>CBDFJG010000004.1:0-2039879 GCA_965248445.1 Planctomycetota bacterium | reverse complement strand
TCATTCGACCTGCCGATCTCGCCGCCGCGGTGCTCCCGCGTCTACGCGAAGGCCAAGGGCGAGCCCAAGTGGACGCGGCTCCGTCGAGCAGACGACGTTCCCTACGTTCTTCGCGAGGCAACCGCCGCCACCGGGTCGCCCCGCATCGACCCCGAACTCGTCGAACTCGGTGCGCCGATGGACGACGCCACGCGCGCGGCGCTGCGTGAGTCGCTCCGCACCGAGGGCTGCCGCGACGCGCTGGTGGTGTGGCAGGAGCAGGACGTCCTGCTCGACGGCCACAACCGGCTGGCGATCTGTCGCGAGGACGGCATCGCGTTCCAGGTCACGAAGCTCTCCTTCCCCGACCGCGCGGCGGCGGTTGCGTGGTTCGTCACGGCGCAGCGGACCCGGCGCTCGCTCACGTCGCACTGGGCGATGTACTACCTCGGGCGGCAGTACAGCGCGGAGAAGCGGGAGCACGGCCGGCGAGGGAAGACTGGTCAAAGTGACCAGTCTTCGGTGCGCCTCGCTTCCGCTGCTGGCGTCGGCGAGAAGACCGTCCGTCGCGCCGCCGCGTTCGCCGAGGCGGTGGATGCCCTGGAGCGCGCCGTCCCCCACGCGCGCCGCGCGGTGCTGAACCGCCAGATCAAGCTCTCGCGCCAACAGATCGAGCAGGCGCTCGAACTCGGCGCAGAGACCCTCGCAGAACTCCGCGAGCTGACCGAGCCCGGCGAGCGCGACTACCTGGCCGAGGTGCTGCGCTCGGCCAAGAAGCTGCGTGACGCCATCGACGCCTACCGCGTTCGCGGCGTGCGTCCCGAGGATCGCGACCGCGTCGCGCAGTCCAAGCCCGCCGCTCGCGCCGCACTCCACGAGCTCCCGCTCCTCTTCGCCGCCTTCGGTTCCGACATCGGGCTCGCCGGGGAGGTGTCGGAACTCGCCTCGGCCGAGGCCCTCTCCCATGGCTGACGAGGTGGCAGGGGAGGGGCGGGATCGAACGAGCCAGCCTCGGCCGAAAGGACCGGCGGGAAAATCTCGCGTGCGCGTCCGCGAAACAAGAGCAAGGGGGGATCCCCCCGATTCGGCGTCTGCCGAGACTCCGGGCTGGCGCTCTCGCATCGTCGGACGCGGCGACGTCTCGCCCGAGGAGATCACCGCGAACCCGAAGAACTGGCGCAAGCATCCGCCGGCGCAGCGTGACGCTCTCGGCGGGCTTCTCGACCAGGTCGGCTGGGTCCAGGACGTGGTCGTCAACCGCCGCACCGGACATCTGGTGGACGGTCACCTGCGCGTGGATCTCGCGCGGTCCCGGGGCGAGGCGACCGTGCCCGTCATCTACGTGGACCTGTCCGAAGAGGAAGAGGCGCTGGTCCTCGCGTCCCTCGACCCGCTCGCTGCGATGGCGACGGCCGACCCGGAGAAGCTCTCGGGACTTCTCGGCGAGGCCGAAGCGAACGACGCCGCGCTGCGTTCCATGCTCACGAAGCTCGGCTCGCGCGCGGGCGCCGCGGCCCGCGGCAACTCGGACCCCGACGCCGTGCCCGAGCCGCCCGAGGAGCCAGTCACCCAGCCGGGAGACCTGTGGCTGCTCGGCGAGCACCGTCTGCTCTGCGGCAGTTCGCTGGACGAGGCAGACGTCGCGCGGCTGCTCGACGGCGCGACGCCGGGCCTCTTGGTCACCGACCCGCCCTACGGCGTCGAGCTCGACATGGAGTGGCGCGATCGCGCGGGCAAGAACGCGCTCGGTCCCGCGCAGGCGTCCTACATGCAGCGCCGCGACGGGCACCAGAACACGACCATCTCCGGCGACACCAAGGCCGACTGGTCCGACGCGTTCGAGCTCGCGCCGAGCGTTCGCGTCGCCTACGTCTGGCACGCCTCGTCGTTCACTGTGGACGTCGGCCAGGGGCTGCGCCGCATCGGGCTCGAGCTCCGGCAGATGGTCATCTGGCGCAAGCCGCACTTCGTCCTGAGTCGGACCCACTACCACTACCAGACCGAGCCCTGCTGGTACGCCGTGCGCAAGGGCGAGTCGGCGCGGTGGATCGGCACCCGCGACCAGTCGAACCTGTGGGACGTCGCGTCTCCCAAGCAGCTCATGGCCGGGAGCAAGGAGGAGAAGTTCGACCACCCGACGCAGAAGCCGCTGCTCTGCATGGAGCGCCCCGTCGCGAACCACGACTTCCCCGAGGTCTACGAGCCCTTCTGCGGATCGGGCACCACGCTCATCGCATGCGAGCGGCAGCGCCGGCGGTGCTTCGCGATGGAGATCGACCCGAAGTACTGCGACGTGGTCGTGCGCCGGTGGGAGGCCTTCACCGGCAAGACCGCCGAGCGTGTCACTGCTGAGGTCGCGGCATGAAGCGCGTCTTCGTCTGTTCGCCCCTCCGTGGTGACGTCGCCGCGAACGCGACGGTTGCTCGAGCAGCGTGCCGCGAGGTGGCACGCGCCGGGGATGCGCCGCTCGCGCCGCATCTGCTCTACCCGACGTTTCTCGACGACGGTGACGCAGCAGAACGCGCCCTCGGAATCGGCGCCGGACTCGCGTGGCTCGCGGTCGCCGACGAGGTCCTCGTCCTCGGACCACCCACCGACGGGATGGCAACGGAGATCGCAGCAGCTAAGGCGATCGGCATCCCGATCCGGTACGTGCGGCTCCCTCGACGAGAGGTGCGCTGTGGGTAGGTCGCGCGGACCAGGCGGCGGCCGCAAGCCCAAGCCGACGGCGCTCAAGGTGCTGGCCGGCAACCCCGGCAAGCGCAAGCTCAACGCCAAGGAGCCGAGGCCGAAGGCCGTGATCCCCAAGTGCCCGAAGGTGCTCCAGGGCGAGGCGCGCTCGGAGTGGCGGCGCATGGCCAAGAAGCTCCACGCCCTCGGGCTGCTGTCGGAGATCGACGGCGCCGCGCTCACGACGTACTGCCTCACATGGGCGCGGCTCGTGGACGCCGAGGAGAAGCTGCGCGAGCACGGCACGATCATCATGTCGCCGAACGGCTACCCGATGCAGTCGCCCTACCTCGCCATCGCGACCAAGGCGACCGAGCAGCTCGTGCGGGTCCTGGTGGAGTTCGGGATGACGCCGTCCTCGCGCGCCCGCGTCCAGGTCCCGAACGCGCCGGGCGCCGCGGCGGACCCGGCCTTCGAGCGGTTCTTCGGCGCGTCCGGTGGGACGTAACGCGAAGGACGCCGACCCGACGGTTGCCGCCGTCCTCGCGAACGCTGAAGCCAGGCGCCGCTGGCCGGGCGTGACGATCGCGATCGACGACGAGGACGGGAAGTACTACTTCGACGAGGCCGACGCCTCACGCGCGGTGGAGTTCTTCCCGGCGTTCCTGCGGCATCTGAAGGGCGAGTTCGCGGGGCGTGCGTTCGAGCTCCTGGACTGGCAGAGGGACCTGCTCGTCCGTCCGCTCTTTGGGTGGAAGCGCGCGAGCGATGGGCGTCGCCGCTTCCGACGGGTCTTCCTGGAGATCGCGAAGAAGAATGGGAAGGCGCTCGCCCTCGACACGCCGATCCCCACACCCGAGGGCTGGAGCACGATGGGCGAGTTGCGGCGCGGGGGCCGGGTGTTCGGGGCCGATGGCAGGCCGGTGCGTGTCGTCGCCACCACGGGCGTCATGCACGGCCACGAGTGCTTCCGCGTGCACTTCTCGGACGGCACGTCCCTCGTCGCCGACGCAGATCACCTCTGGTACACCGAGTCGCGCGCCGCAGGCGAGCAGGCCAAGGGACGCATGGGAGCGATCCGCACCACGCGGGAACTGCACGAGACGCCGAGCGGCCCCTACGTCGGCGCGGGTGTGCGCTCGAACAACCACCGCATCCCCGTCGCGGCGGCGATGCGGCTCCCTCCCGTGAACCTGCCGGTTCCGCCGTACACACTCGGCGTCTGGCTCGGGGACGGCGACTCCGCGGGAAGCGGCGTGACGATCAATGACCGCGATCTCGACATCTTGGCGCACGTCTGGGACGAGGGCATCCCGCTGCGCGAGACGGCGGCGCAACGCGGCTGCTCGCGCTTTCGACTCGGTCTCCAGAACGAGCCCGGCGTGCTTGACGGCAAGTCGCTCCAGCGGGTGCTCCGCGAACTCGGCCTGCTCGGGGACAAGCACATCCCGGCGGTCTACCTGCGCGCCTCGTTCGAGCAGCGGATGGCGCTCGCGCGGGGGCTCATGGATACCGACGGCACGGCGAGCAAGGCAGGCGAGTGCGAGATCACGACGATCCACCCGCGGCTGCGCGACGGGATCGTCGAGCTCCTGCGCAGCCTCGGGTTCAAGCCGTCCGTGCGCGAGGAGCGGGCTGTCCTCAACGGCAAGGACTGCGGTGCCTGCTACGACATACAGTTCCGCTCGTTCGCCGACGACCGTCCGGTGTTCCGGACGCCGTGGAAACGCAATCGACTCAGGCCGCGTCCGAAGCGTCGTCCGCGCTCGACATCGCGCTACGTAGTCGCTGTCGACCCGGTTCCGTCCGTGCCGGTGCGCTGCATCCAGGTGGACGCGCGCGACGGGCTGTTCCTCGCCGGCGATGGAATGGTGCCCACGCACAACAGCGGAATGTGCTCGGGGCTTGGGCTCTACCTCCTGCACTGCGACCGTGAGCCGGGTGCAGAGATCGTCGCCGCGGCCGCCAACCGCGAGCAGGCGGGCATCGTCTTCAACGAGGCGCGTGACATGAACGAGCTGTGTCCGGCGCTCGCGTCTCGTTCGGAGACCTTCCGCCGGTCGATCGTCGTGCCGCAGACGCGCTCGTCGTTCAAGGTGGTGTCGTCCGACGTGAAGGGAGGGCACGGCCCCAACATCCACGCGCTGCTCTTCGACGAGTTCCACACGCAGCCGAACCGCGAGCTCTACGAGACGCTCGCGAAGGGCGTGGCCGCCAGGCGCCAGCCGATCGTGGTGCTGATCACGACGGCGGGCGATGACCACGACTCGGTGTGCTACGAGGAGTACGAGTTCGCACGCCGCGTGATGTCTGGCGTGATCGAGGACGAGACGTACCTGCCGATCATCTTCGAGGCGTCGCCCGAGGACGACTGGCGCGATCCGGCGACGTGGGCGAAGGCGAACCCATCGCTCGACGTGACGGTCAAGCGCGACTACCTCGAAGCCGAGTGCCGCGCGGCCATTGCGGAGCCCCGCAAGCAGAACGCCTTCAAGCGCCTGCACCTGAACCTCTGGACGAAGACCACCGACGTCTGGATTCCCATCGAGTGGTGGAAGGCGTGCCCGGCGCTCCCAGCGGCAGAGACGCTGGCAGGTCTCCCCGTCGCCGGCGGGCTCGACCTCTCCAGCACGACGGACCTGACGGCGTTCGTGCTGGTCTTCCGGTTGCCGCCAACGACGCCGGACACGCCGAGCGTCGAGGTCGCCGACCTGGACGAGGGGGGCGAGCCGGTGAAACGCGTTCTCTCCATCAACTACGACCTGGCCGTCGTCCCCTACCTCTGGATGCCCGAAGACCGGCTGCACGAACGGTCGCGCGAGGACGGCGTGGACTACGGCGTCTGGGTGCGCGCCGGACACCTGCGCACCACGCCCGGGAGCGTCGTGGACTACGACTTCATCTACCGCGCGATCGTGGATGAGATCGCGCCGCGCTACGGCGTGAAGCAGATCGGCTACGACCCGTGGAACGCGCTGCAGTTCGCGCTCCAACTTGAGAAGGCGGGCTTCGACGCGGTCGAGGTGCGGCAGGGACCGCGCACGCTGTCGGCCGCCTGCAAGGTGCTCTACGCGCTGACGAAGGCTGGCCGCGTCCACCACGACGCGAACAAGACGATGGCGTGGTGCGTCGCGAACGCCGCCGTGAAGGAGGACGCGAACGAGAACGTCCGTCCGATCAAGACGAACTCGAAGAAGCGCATCGACGGGGTGGTCGCTGCGGTGACAGCGCTCTCCCGGCTGATGGTGCTGCCGGATCGTCCGGCGTCCCCGTACGCGTATCGGGGAGTCCGGGCTGTCGGATCGTGACAGACCATCCCGTGAACCCGCTCGAGGGTCAGCGACCCAGCCATCGCTGCCGGACCACGTACCACCGCAGTTGATCCCCGTCGAGACTGCGCGCGTGGAACCCAACGCCCCTTGACCCCGACTTGAACGTCACGGCCGTCGGAGCACCCGTGTCTTCGTCCACGACGCTGTACGTGCGGACCGTGCTGGTCGGTGTCGGCGGTTCGGGGAACCCAGGCGGGCGCTCGAAGGTGGGCATCGGACGGGAGTCGTGGTCGATGTCGGCGACCGTGAGACGCCGCCTCAGGTCTTCGAGATCCTCCGACTCGATGACCGCGGCCAGCCGGTCCCCGAGCAGCGTGAAGCCGTTCTCGTCTCGGCGAAGGGCTCCGTGAATCGTCGTGCCGTGTCGGCCGAGGAGGCGGGTCCAGACCCCGATCGGCGGGTCGTAGTCGGGTGGCGGACCAAGCTCGATCAGAACGGCTGGTGTGTTCGCAACGCTCGGCTCCGGCATAGCGACGTCGCTGGACGGACCGCGTAGCGTCATCGACACGCCGAACGTCCCGGCCGCCGGGTCGGATGTCGTCCGGGCGCTCTCCTCGGGCGGAGGGGTTGGCGGAGTTTCCGGCTCGGGAGGGAACGGTCGAGTCCGTTCGACCTCGGTGCGCCAGGCGGCCATCGCCTCTTCAGGTGAGCCGCCCCAAGCGATGGCCTTGCCCACACACCCGTCGGCTGCTGCCCACCGCGCATTCCCAGGAACGCGGCCATCGAACAGCGCCTCGCGGAGCGCGAAGAGCCCGCAGTTCCAGACGCCTTGCACGCCGCCGGGAAGGCGCACCGGCAGGTGGACGCGACCCGGGCCATGCTGCGCCACGTCGAGACCGGCGATGAACTCGGCCACGAGTTCCACCGGGTTCGCCGACTTCTTCGCCAGCGCCGCGATCACGCCCCAGAGCGTGTCTTTCGGCCCGCCGCGCGTCACTTCCTTCCAGCGCCCGTCATCGCCGTACGTGATCGTTGCTGACTGGGGTCCGTCGTGGATCACGACCTCGCCGGGTCCGAGGTTCCGCAGTTTCGGGACGCGCCCAGGTCGCGGCGGCGGTTCCAGTGGAGCGCCCTCGGGCGCGGCGACCATGACGACCGCCCCGTGTCTGCCCTTGGTACTGAGGGACACGAGCGGCCACGGGATGAACGTGTCAGCGCCAGGCGCCTCGCGTCGGAAGAGGACGCGGCGCGTCCCGGCGTTGTACGTCTCGACCCACGCCGCGTCGCCGAGGTGGTTCTCTACGAGGTCGAAGAGCATCTCCGCGTGAACGCGCGTGTGGATGGCGTCGCGGATCGCCCACACCGAGCGGAACGCATCGGGATCGTCCAAGTCCCTCTCCGACGGTCCTTTGCCAGCCATGCTCCGCTCCTCGCCGCGGCGTCGGCAGCGAAACCCATCGGGCCAACGGCAGCGCACGACGTAGTCCAAGCACTGCTGCTCGGTGGCGAACTGGCGCGTGAATTCCAGGATGCTGCCAGGGTAGCCGGGGCGCGCCACAGGGCACAGACACTACATCTAGTGGCTACGGTCGTCAACCCGATACCCATGTCTGCGAAGGCCTGTCTTGCGATGGTCTTCAAGCTGGCTCTGGCAGCTCAGCGCAACGGGAGAAAACTCAACGCAGCCACGCTGCTGGCCGACGTCATCACCGGCGTCCAATTCAAGGATGGCATCAAGGTCGCCGCCTGAAATCCGGTGGCGCCCAGCCACAACTCTTGGTCATAACTCGGCCACTCCAGGCTGGGCCGCTATACTTGCATCGTGATCATGCGCGGCAACCCCGGAGACCGTTTGGAGTGGTGCGCGCGATGAGGGTTCGGATCTTCACAGCGTTGGCGCTCATTCTCGCGAGCCTTCTCATCCTGGCCACTCGCGAAGGCCATCCGCGACCGGATGACAGGCTGGCTGAGCATGCGGAAACCGACTCTGATGGACCTCCCGCTGACTCCGCCCCACGCCACCGCGCGTCACGCAGCGCGCAGGACGACGAGATCGGCGAAAACAGCCAGTACGGCGAACCCAGTCCGTGGGACGCTGAGGCAGCGCGACGACGCGCCGCGCATCGGCTGGTCGAGCTCTCTGTCGCTGGTGGCACGCAAGCGGACTACGAGCGACTTGTTGAAGAGTGGGTGGCCACCGGCGAACAGATGATCCCCATTCTGCTTGAGCTGCTTCGGGATCACCCCTCTGCAATCGGCTCCCGCGAGTGCGCGCGAATCGACACAGTAGCGCTTGCGGCGCTGTCCGCCCTGGCGGAGACCGATTTCGTGCTGACGTTTCTCGAGGACGACGTTCGAGGTCCGTGGTCCGAGCCACTCAAGGAATGGTACGCATCCAACGCCGCAGCCGACCGCGTTGCGGTGACATCTCTGAAGCATGACCACTCCATGCTAGATGCGGCACGAACTGACGGGGATCTCAGCCCGGAAGCTCGCTCGGCGCTCTGGGGACGGATTGCTGACGTTCGCGCGAACAAGCCTCGTCAGTGGCGCGTCGAGCTGCGTTCTCGATTGTCGTTTCTCGCCGCGCACGGGGATGACGAAGCGCGAGCGCTTCTTCTTCGCGAACTCGAGACTACGGCGTTCGAGACGGAGAATGGGGCAACGCTCGCGACCCCCGCGGATCTTCGAGGACTCCGCGAACGATGGCTACCGACTCTCCGGACGCTCGATGACAGTGATCTACTCGCGCTCGTTCGAGCGAGCTCGGACGTGTCCGCTGAATCGGGCGATCGCGTTCGTGCCACTCTCCTTGTCGACGAGCTGGCGAGGCGCGACACCGGCAATGTGGATCTCGAGCCGACTCTCATCGACCTAGTGCGTGACTCGCGGCCACAGGTACGCGAGACCGCCGTTCACTTCCAGCTCGGCGAGATTGTGAGGCGTGACTGGAATGACAGCCTCACACGAGAACGGATACGTGCGCTCGACCCTACGCCCGACGAGGTCCTCGGATACTCCTTTCGGTTGGATCATCTTGCCGGACTGCTAGTGGCGGCTCGTATCTGCATCGACAACGCTGGGGAGCCGGACGCTGAGTTGTGGTCTGACATGCTGACGAGTGCGATTGCGCGATCGCTACGCGTCGTCGCTCGCATACCGCAAGAAAGCAGCGAGTCAGAAGGTGAGCGATCGGTAGCACGAACTGCTGCAGAACTCCGTGCGCTGGGCTGGCCGGCCGCGAACCCGCGCTTCTTGATCGCGCGCGCGGCGATCGAGGTTGTCGTGTTGCGCATGGGAGCGGACCTCGGATCGACACCCGTGCTCTCAGTCGTAGAGCTGGTCCGCAGATTTGGGCCGCAGCGGGAGTTGGAAGGTCAGATACGCCGCGACCATCGTCTCTTGATCGAGCCGATGGTGACTATGGCGATGACGAACGAGGAGCTCGTCGTCCACATTAAGGAGATCGCTGCGAGCTCCGCGCGGTCGAAAGAACTCCGCCGGTTGCTCGACCGGCTCGGGCCCGAGCGTCGCGAACTGGGCAGCGCTGAACTTCTCGCAGTTTTGACCGATCTCATTAGTGCAAACTCGCACGCTCGTGTGCGCGAGTGTGCGGCGCGCGCGGCACTCCGATTGGCATCGACTACGACCGACGTGGGGGCCGTCATCAGTGCATGCAAGATCCCTGTCGAAGGGGTGGCGCTCGCATCGGCTCTGGATACCCTGGCGGTCATGTCGCGCGCCCGGACGTGGATCAGCGCTGAAGAGCTGGTGCAGACCATCGTCGACACGCTGACATCGGAACGTGCATCACTCTCTTCGAAGCTAGAGATCGCCGAGTCTCTCAGTCGCTGGGCTCACGCGTCCGACCCGAGTGTTGCGCGCGAGCTCGTCGCACGGCTCTCTACGGTTGAGATCCCCGACAGTCGACTGAGGCTGGCAGTCGCTGACGCGACAACAAGACTCCGCGTCGCGCGATAGAGGGCGCGCCTGTCAGAGGCCCAGGTAGACGACGTACCCCAGAGCAAGCAACGACACGACGGCGTACGACAGCCCTAGCTGCACGATCCACAGAACGGCGCATCCCATGAGTGTCGGCTGGAACCACCGTGTCGCCAGAAGGTAGAACGGGATCAGCGCCAGGACCGCTCCTACGCCCGGAATTGCGGCGGTCAGCGATGTCGCGAGCGATATCGCCGCGGTCTGCCACCACAGCGTCCGCGTCTCGGGAACTCCGAGCCCGATCCGATCCTGGACGATCCGGATCGCGGCCACGAGCGTCGTCCAACTAAGGACGAACCGGAACGCGACGCCGACGACGGCCTCCGTGGCTGGCGACACTTCCGAATCGTCTCCTCGGAGTCATTCCCGCGGCTCGAGATCGCTTGCTAGCGGCTAGCGTCGGCCGACCAGCGGTCGATCAGATCCCAGTACAGCTCGTACGCTGCGTACCGCGACTTCGTCGGGATCATTGTCGTCCCGCCCCACCATGCGTTCGAAAACCCGGCCGACGTTGTGCTCAGATAGAGGTGCCCCGCGCCGTGTCGGACTACGCCGAGCACGATCTCGTCGTCACGCGTGGTCAGAATTGCGTCTACTCCACGGAGGCGGAGTCCGCTGTCGGGGAGCAAGATCGTCTCCCACGAGTCTGACCGGTGCAGACTCAACTGGGTCTCTGTGCCGCCCTCCGCGTTCGAGAGTTCGACGACGTCCGAATTCGCGTTTCCGAGCGTCCCGAGTATTGTGCGTAGCGCTGCGCCGTTCTCCGACAGGACCAGCACATTGCCACCAGAGTGAACGTATGTCGCGAGGCGGTCCAGGCTCTCCTCGGCAAGGCCGTCCGGCGAGATGAGCACCAACCCGACGAAACGAGATGCGTCGACGGGAACCTGCGGCTCAAACTCCGGGACTAGCCCGGCGCGTTGCGTCCAAACGAACAGCGTCTGGAACACAACTGGGGAACTCTCGTCGTGCGAGACCGACGTGCGCGCGGGCAAGACTCGATCATCCGAACTGACGAACGCGACCCTGTCGCGCTCATCTCTCGCGTCTGCAGGCTCGGGATGGTGGTTGCGCGCGGCCCACATCGATGCAGCCGCCGCGAGGCTCAGCCCTGTGAGCGCTCCGATGACCACGCCGCCGGCCGTCGGTTGATTGTCGCGTCGGATTGCAGCCGTTGTCACGGTGGCCGCGAGTGCGCACCCCAGCAAGAAGAGTAGGTACCGCCACCGGTCCGATCCGTTCGAGTGGTTGAGCCACCAGACACTTCCGATCGCCAGCTCTGGCTTGCCGGGTATGTGAAAGAAGAAGGACGAGAACACGGTGCTGTCGGAGAACGCGAGTACGCGCCCCCGACCCGACCGGACAGCTACACACTGCAGCATCCTGCCGTACGGCTCAGACGCGTCCTGTATGTGATCGCCAAATCCAGTGTTGAGGGCGTAATCGACGCCATCCGCGCTGAGTGCGTGACCCGCCATTACCACGTCCGATGTCCACGGAGATGCGCCGAGACTGCACGATGTGGCCCACTGGAACTCCTGGATCTGTCCTGCAATCGGATGACTTCTCCGAGGCGGAGTCCAGAGCTGGCGCACTCTGCCTGTCCAGTCTTGTGGTCCAACCGCGTCGGTGTTGAAGTGGATGGAGTAGCGCTCGGATACTTGATTCAGATACGTGTTCATCCCGAAGATGTCGGTGTGATCGCCAATGAGCCAGACTCCGCCACCGTCCTGAACGTATTGATGTATGGCAGACAATTCTTCCGACGTGTATGGGCGCGTCGGAGTCTTCAGTATCCAGACATCGTGGCTCCTCAACGTGTCGCTATCGAGCACGTCCTCTTCATTGACGTGTAGCTCTGAGAAGTGCCTCCCCAGTAGTTCGTTCATGCTCCAGTAGTTGTAGGTCGTCTTCGGTCCGAAGACTGTCTTGTTGAGCGGGATCGTGGACCACTCCCAGTCACTGTGAGCGTCGTCAATGGCGATCCGGCCGGCCTTCGGGGTGCCATGGTCTATCCACAGCAGTGGGAACACTAGCAACGCAACCGATAGTGCGAAGGCAGACGATGTCAGTCTCAGCTTCCGAGGCTCCGGCCGCGCCGAGACGGCGGCTGGACGCCCTTCGAGCGCAGCAATTGCGACCAGAGCCGGCACTTGGGCGAGCAGATACAGCTCGGTGCTCATAGCCATCTCGAGATGCCAGGAGTCCGTCGACGTGAGCGTGGCCTTTCCGAGCACGAGAATCTCGCGCCACGTCAGGACGGCGAGCACCGCAGCGGCACAGCGCAACACGCGTTCGCGGAGAGCGAGCGATCGGCTCGTCGCGACCGAGACCGCAACGTAGCCGCAGAACAGGAGCGATGGGAATACCTCTCCGTGTCGTGGCGAGATGCCGAAGAACGACCTGTGCTCGCCCGTTGCGAGTCCGAGTCCCCGACCGTCGACACTGGCATGCCAACCGAGCAGCCGTGCGGCCGCTGATGCCAGAGGGGCGCCGAACTCGACACTCTGCAGGAACGGCTCGGCTTCCCAGTACGCGGCGTACAGAACGCCGCTGAGGAGGACCGCTTGCGAACTCCATCTCGCCCCGTCTCCTGCGCGCACGAGGGCGCGTCGAAGTTGCACCGGCACGCGCGATGCGAGGAAACTGGCTGTCACCGCGACGGCCAGCGCGGCAGTCGCCGCAGTCGCCCATCGCGCGAACTCGAGCCCGGCGTAGGTCGCAAGGACGGCGATCAAGGCGCACC
This sequence comes from Planctomycetota bacterium, assembly GCA_965248445.1. Taxonomy (GTDB): domain Bacteria; phylum Planctomycetota; class JAJSAM01; order JAJSAM01; family JAJVHW01; genus CBDFJG01. The sequence goes on along the minus strand of CBDFJG010000004.1, from coordinate 2,027,210 downwards.
CGGCCAGCTCGAATCGCCCGACACTTCCTTCGGTAACTCGATCGTCCCGTGGTCCGAACAGTGCGAACATCGCGATGGTCGTCCCAATTGCTGCGCCGAGTCCGATTGCCTCGCTCGGCGGGAGCGATCGTGCATACGTGGAGAGCGTGACCAGCGCGACCGGAAGGCCGAGGAGCGAGGCGCGACAGAAGCCCAGCCTGCTCACAGATCGGCTCCGGTGAGCGTGTCGCGGAGGAACTCGAAGACCTCCCAAACTGGCTGCTCATCGCGCTCAAAGCACCGATCGGTCGGGAAGTCGGCGTCCGCGATCAGGGCCACGACGCCTGCCCCGCGTCGCCAGCGCATCGCAACAGGGAACTGGTCCATGGTGGCAATCACATCAGCGTGCGCCGGTTGCTCGCCGAGGATTGCCCACGCCTGCCGGAACTGACCACCCTTGGGGCCGGACGGGAACCGCACGCCCACGCAGCGTCCCAGCGGAACATCTGCGATCTCGACGCGCAGTTGATCGAGGAGCGGTGAAAGAGACTCTTGGTCCTCGTGTCCGCCGATCACGAGAAGTGTGCCGCCTCGTTCGACGAACTGGAGCAGGTCGTTCGCCTCATCCACTGTCATGGGGCCGCTCCCTGGAAGCACGACCACGGCATCGCCGTGATCATAAGTCCCCACGTCGCCGTCTCGATCGACGAGTGGCAGGAAGTCCGCGAACGCCAGTGCGTGCCCAAACTCCTCAAGACTCGCGGGGCCCGAACCGTACGTCGGGGAGCCGAATCCTCGATGCCCGCGTAGCCACGCGACGCCGACAGGACGCAGCAGCGCGCCTTGAGATCGGTGAGCAACGAACGAGGCGATCGAGATACTCGCGAGCGGGATCAAGAGCACCAGCGTGACGGTCAAGAGCGACGACCGCGCACCGCCTATGACAACCACGATCGCGCCGATCACGAGGAGAGCCACGCCAGCCGGAACACGCTGAGAACCTGAGGCGGGCGCCGTCGCGCTCCACGTGAGCAGGGAAGTGACGAATCGCCAACTTGCCGAAAGCGAGAGTTCCTGCAACATCGACGTGTCGCCAATCACGATGATACGGCCGCGTCCGCTCGACGACGGTGCGGATGCAGCCAGCGCCACATCTCCGAGTCGCTCACCCGGCCCGAGAGACCAATCGCCGAGGAATGCCCGGTTGGGGGCGCTGCGATCGCCCCAATCGCTAAATCCCGCGCGCCCGACGATGAGGCGCCGCGCCGGGGGGCCGACTTGAAGCGTTGCGCCGACACTGACTCGGAACTCGTCAGTGGTCTCGACGATGTTGAACATCGGATGTGAAGCGAATGCCAGCGCCCCGTTCCAACCCCCTTCTGTTCTCGGCATCGCGCTATCAAAGATGAACTCGATCCCGTACTTCGTCAGGAGCGGATTGATCGCCCTCATGTTCCCGGAGATGTCGGTGTGATCTCCGAATACGAGAAGCGTGCCTCCATTCTCAACGAACTGTTCGAGTCGTTCGAGGGTGGCTGCGTCTGCTACTCCTTGGCCATTCAGGGATCCGAAGTAATTCACCAGTACTGCGACGCTCGTGTCGAGAGGCAGGTCTTCGACGCGATCCACGATGGATGTCTCAATCGGAATCCGCTCAAGGAGCATCCGGAAGTACCCAACCATGGCGCCGGTCTGGGGAGTTCGGTCCTCCTCTGTTGGCGTCCAGGTGTTGTAGGCGCCGCGCACCAACGTGATGCGGCCGTCCGGTTGCCCGGTTGGGGGTGAGAACGCGATGAGCGCAATTGACGCCAGGAGCGTTGCCGTTCCGACCGCGGAGACGCGGTGCAGGACTCCGCCGCTTACCTCTCTTTGCTCGTTTCCTGGAACCAAGAGTGCCGCGGTCAGTAGCCCCAAGGCCGTGATCCACGGGATCAGTACGTCGTTCGTTGGAGGGACTCGATGAAGGGTCCAGAACAGCGCCAGGAGAGCCACTCCACTGCCGATGCGCTGCGCACGCGAGGCGGAGCGCACGATGATCCCGTGCGCGAGGGGAATTCCCACACCCAGCGCGATCCAGATGCCCCTGTAGGAAACGCCGACGCGACTGACGTCGGAAGCGGGTGCGACGTCGCCGTCTCCCCAGTAGGGAGCGATGGCATCGGAGACCGACGCAGTCCACAGGACCGATTGGTCCGCCAGAGCCAGAGCGCAGTACAAGACCGCGCTGGACTGCACGATGGCCCATCGGAACGGCGGTGTCGATCTGGATCCGAACGCGAGCGTGCCCACGCCGTACACAAACACGAAGAACAGCGGAGACGGATCCTCGGCCACGCCCAAGTACGCGACGTACGAGAGGCAGCATCCAACGCCGAGCCATGCCCGCCTACTTCGGACGGCTGCGCGCAGGTCGGTGACCTGTGCCGTTGCGCAGAGGAGCAAGATCAGGCACAGCACAAGGTGAGAGAGGCGGAGGAACGGAGTCGCGACGACGTTCGGCCCGCGGAGCACGGTCATGGCGGCAATCGCAAGGACGGCGAACAACGCATCTCGCGCTCGTGCCTGTGACGAAGACATCGCCGTTGCGTGCTGCGCGGCCGCTGCGTGACCGGTCACTATTGCTCCTCACCGCCGGGCGTACGGAACTTCGCGGCAACCGACGCTAGTTTGCCCCGCCAGTGAACCTGCTCCGAGAGTTGGGCCAGCCCGGTGGCGACAGCGTCGCGAAACGCGTCGTCACCGACACCCGCAAAGTCTTCGACGCTCTCGAAGAGGGGCGCCATTGGGGTGGTGGGCTCGCACGCGGAGAACAAGACCCTCAGGCAGGCAACCAGGTCCGCGGCCGAGTAGTCGTTCCGAACGATGGCGACGTCGCGAGCTGCTCTGAGCGCTGCCGCGAGCGCCTCGACGTCCCCCCGCCGAGCGAGAAGCGTGGTCGTTCGGACGACCTCGTCTCGCCCCGCGCTACTCCGGATCGCCAGCGAGGCGGACCAAGCGCGCTGCGGCGGACTCGGGTGCGAGAGCGCGAAGCGCTCGTACGACAACTGCAGCGCGCGGACCTCGTGGTGACCATGGCGTGCTCCGTGGGCAATCAGGGCCACGAGCAGCGGCTCGAACCGCATCACCATGAGGTTGCGGTCCTGAAATCGACGCGCGACATGGCTGACGCCGTCGTCCGCGAGCTCGAACGGTAGGAGCAGGCGTGGTATCGACCGAAACAGCCAAATGTCGTCGTACTTCGCCTCGGCGAGGTCCGTGTCTTCGTAGAGCTCAAGGACGGCGTCCTTGTGCCGCGGGGCGCCCTCCGTGCCGATCGAGGTCGCGTAGAGAAGACCGGCGGTCAGCGCGATCCGTACGTCGAGCGCGGCGTCGGCGCGGTCGAGCTTCTGCAGATGTCGTCGCAACCGATCGGCGTCCGGGCGCCGTCGGAACACCGCCGCCGTGGGGCTCGACATGAACTCCTCCTCGAGCCACCGGCCGAGGATCTCGAGCGTCATCGTTCTCCATGCGGCGTCGCCGGCGCCGTCGGCGGCGCGTTCGCGCTCCAACACCGCTATCAAGTAGAAGATGGCTCGGCAGCGCGGAAGGAGCGAGGTGAGCAACTCGATCTCCCCGCTGGTTCGCACGTGCTCGTTGACGAGCGCAACAGCCGCGTCCCGCGTCGATCCTGCATCTGCCACGAATCCCTGACTCATCACGGCAAGCGCTGCCGGCACCCTCACAAGCGTTGGCGCTTCCAGATGTCGCATGCACAGACTCATCAGCGACGGCGACGCCTCGCGGGAGGGCGATCCGGCGGCAATCAGGCAGGTGGCCATGAGAACGTCGCGGTGGGTGCCGGGATCGGACTCCCGAACTCCTCGTATGAGGAGTTCAATCTGATCCGTTCGGAGGACGCTGAGGGCCAGAGCGGGGCCTCGCGAGAGTCGAAAAACCGAGAGGAGCGGGCCTCGCTCTGCGCCCTCGTCGCTGAGAGCGACGAGTTCCTGCAGTGTCGCCGCAGCCAACCCTCGTGAGAGTCGCGCCAGGCTCTCCTCATCGCCCCAGCGCGCGAGAATGGCAAGCCTGAAGAGCACGCGCGAGTCCGCTTCGGACACGCCCCCCGCCGTCCGAGCATCCAACTGCTCTCGGATGATGAGCAGATCACTGTCCGTCGGTCGCTCGCCATGAGAGGCAAGCGAGATTCGCGTTGGACCATTCCGGTCGAGGGAGCTGAGCAGGTCGAGGATGTTGCCGTGCCTGGCAAGCCAGTCCTCGACGGTGGGCGAGAGCCCACCGTCGCCTCTCCCGGAGCGCAGGCGCTCGACGACGCGCCGGACACTGTGATGGCGGACCGCTCCCAGCAGGACGGCGGTATCTACATACTCCCTGGCGTCGAGGAGGCTGACGCGCTCGTCAGGGTCCAGGAGGCTCAAGAGGTCGTCGAGGTCGATCGACTCGCGCGCCCCCCAGTCATCGACGAGGTCGAGCACGTCCAGCTTGTTTCCCAGGAGCGTCTCCAGCGAGAGTATCTCAACAAGCAACCCGTCCCTGGCGTCACCGGCTGAAAACGCGTTTAGTGCGACGTCCGGCACTATCGACAGAATCTGAGGAGGCTGCGCCACATCTGACGCGCGCGGACCGCCTGCGGGCGCGCCGCCGGTTGGAGGAATCGAGGCCATCGCGGCTATCGCTAACACGACGATCAGCCCAGATGGAATGACTGACACCAACGTACGGCGACCGGTCATCGATCAGAATCTGACTGCTGCAGCGGCGTGGCGGCTGTGACCTGGGGAACATGGACGATCAGGTCGTACTCCGCTTGCGGGCACACGGTGACCCACCGCGCAACGCGCTCCGAGTCGATGACGATGCCGATCGCGCGGCGTTGGTAGGTGCGAAGAAGAGCCCGCTCGGTCGCACGCGTGTACTCCCGATGAGCGCTGTGCCGAACATCGAACACGGTCGGCGTCCCAGATGTCGCGGCCTCTAGCAGAGCCTCGACGGATCCGGGCTTCGCGTCGCCAAGTACGAACTCAGCAATGGAGTGCGTCGGGGAGTGACCGTCGCGTGCGAGGGTGCTGCCCCTCGAGAACGTCGTTCCAATCGGCACGTAGCGGTTCCCGAGCGTGTCATGGAGCAGCTGACCGCACGCCTTTCGGCCATCCGGCGACTCGTATCGCCGCACATGGAGGTCGTGAAGCCACGCCACAACCCGGCGCGGCCGCCGCGCGTCACCGGCAAAGGCGATCAGAGACTCCGCCATCGCCATGTCGCGCACTTGGGTGGCGCGGCGCGCTGAGCGCGCGAGTGCGAACTCCACTGTCTGGCGAATGAGCCGGGGCACGTGTCGCACCAGGTCCCACGTCTCGTCCAGTCTCTTCATGCGCGGGTGGTCGCGATTGTCGTCGAGAACCGACTCCGCGTCGCGGACCAGTTTGACCCAGCTGCGGAGACTCGCCGGCGTGGCGCCGCGGAGCGATGACGGCTGCGTATCTGCGATCTTGTCGGCGAGAGTCCTGGCGCGCTCGGAGCCCAGCCCCCGGAGAAGAGTGCGGAGTTCAGAGACCTGCTGGGTGCTGAATCCAAGGTCAATACCAATGACGCGGATCCGCGGCTCCTCCCCGATGGTCGCGTTCCGCTCGGCGATCCACCGGAACACCTCTCGCAGGGCCTCGGTGCGCTGTAGCGGCGAGCGAACTTCGCCCAGGGCCAGCTCGATCTGGCGCTCCGTGTCGGCGACTTGGTTGGACGCGGACAGGAGCCTGTCGATCGCTCGGCACTCGCCATGCGCTGCCTCCAGGGCGAGAATCTCAAATGCGAATGTGTCCACCAGTTCGCGCGTGAGCTCGAGTCGTATGCGGACAAACTCGCGCGAACCATGGGTCGCCTCGCCGAGGGCTACGACCGCGCTCGGAGCCGAGAGCGCAGGGAACACGAGGCTCGCGTCCTTGCTCGCAAGGAAGCTCCAGCGGGACAGCGGGACCCCGGTTACACGAAGGTAGTCCGCTGCCGATCTCGGCAGCTCACCCGAGATGCCACGGGGCTCATCCAACGTCGAGCGCGGCGCAGCAGTCCCCTCGACCGGCAGTCCGCGCGACTGCTCTGTTCCCGGCGGTTCCACTCCGGCTGTGCGTTGCACGTTGGAACCGATGGAGGTGTCGTGCGAGTCCGGTGCTGCGTGGCGCCGGGGAGGGGCGGAAACCGCGTCGCCCGAGGATTGTGGAGTCCGGCCAATCGTACTGCCGCAGGCGGTCACCGCTGCAACCGCGGCGACGCCCATCGCGACTGCGGCGCTCCTGCATCGACTGCCCATCACTCCCTCCCCAGGCGTGCTCTCGGTCGAGCGCTCGCTGTCTCGGAACATCGGACCATCCGCCGCCGGTAGTGACGAGAGCGCCACTGGGAGAGAAGTGATCGCCACGGAGCGTCAAGGCGCCGCGCGCGTCACTCGTGAATCACGGCCCACGGGGCCCGCAGCGTCGCGCAACCGCCGTCACGCGCCGTGGTCGGCTCGGTCCGGCTGCGCGATTGACGCGTCTCCGGTCTTCCGCTGCATCAGACTGCCGCTGAGGAGACCGATTAGAAGAAGTCCGAGCATCGAAGCCATCGTCTTGGCGTGCTCGCCGACGCCGAACGGCGCGAGTAGATCCAGCATCACGAAGCCCGGCGGCGGCTCCTCGTCGTCATCCTCGCATCCAGGATGTTGAGTGCAGCTGGGATCGTCTGAGCAGAGATGAGATCCGGACGTACAGTACTTGCCCTTCGAGCACGAGATAGTTGATGTGCAGTCTGGGGCAGACGAGCAAACGTATGAGGCTGTGCAGCCGTCGGCAGACGAGCAGACGTCGCCGCTCGTGCATGCGACGTTGATCGAGCAAGACCCGTGTGCTGTGCACTTCGTGCCCGCGGAGCAACCACCTCCGGTCGTGCAGTTGTTGCCCTCGGTGCAGTTTGCGCCATCCGAGCAGTTCCCGCCGTGGGTGCAGTACGAGTTGTCGGAGCAGTCGGAGTCTTTCGTGCAATCGTTACCGGTCGTGCAATCTGTGCCGTACGAGCAGTTGCCTTCCTTCGTGCACTCGTCCGCGTCGGAGCAGTGAGTTCCGGCCGTGCACTTGTCGCCCTCGCTGCAGTGCGGGCCCTCGGTGCATTCGTCGTCCGACGATGACTCGTGCTGGCTGCACTTGGCGTTGGCGGTGCATTTATCGCCGGCCGAGCAGTACTGTCCCTCCGTACAGTTGCCTCCGCGCGTACACCCCTCCTCCTCGGAACAGGACTGCCCGCTCGTGCATGCATCGCCCTCGCTGCAGTCACCGTCCGTCGTGCACTCACTCGAGTTCGTGCAGTAGTACTGCACGCTGCAGTCGTCCGCCTCCGTGTCCTCTGTCCAGCAGTCGACACCGCTCGTGGCACACGACGCATCGGCTGTAATGGCGCAGCCCTCCCCTCCGGTCGTCGGGAGCCAGCCGCCTGAGCCGGCGACCTGGTAGAGCTGTGCCATCAACTCAGCGCACGACACCGGGTTGTTGATCGTGTAACCGCAGACCGAACCGCTGGCGCTGCCCCACGGATCGCGTCCAGCGTCGAGTTCCGTCGACGTGTCAGGCTCTCTCGGCGAGCGGACGATGATTCGCGGTAGCGGGCAGTCAACGCACTCTTCGATGTCGAGTGCGCCGAATCCTTCGGCGGAGACATCTACACCGGCTCGGTGTTGGGCGCGCGATGCCGCCATCGACGTGTACCGAAACAGCGGCGACTCGGCTCGCGCGGTCTCCACTGGAGTCTCAGTTGTGCTGATCCGCGGCTCTGTTTCGCGCTCCGCGGCAGAAGACGTGGCGGGCTGCGCACACCACACCAGCGCGCCGAGCACTACAAGAACGACCGACACCGATACACGCTTGCTCATGAACGCCTCCTGCATGCCATTCGACGAGAGACGAGAGTATGTCCGTTGCCGATCGATGTCAAGAGGCTCCACCCTGCCCCCTAGCCCGCACAGGGGATCCCCTCTTCACTCAGGTCAGGCTGCGGCGGCGAGTGGCGTGCGCGCATCGGTTCGCCCAACGATCTCCCAGTGGAAGGGAGGGCATCGCCGCACGGCGCAGGCGAGTAGTCGTTGGAACAGCAGTCCACGTCGCTTCGATGTGCGTCGGTTGAACCGGAACTCGAACTCCGCCAGGTAGCTGGGGAGGTACTTGCGTCGCACGCCGCCCTGGAACGTGCCCAAGAGCACGCGATGGAGCAGCGAGAAGACGCGGTGGATCGCAGGTAGCACAACGTGTGCCTCGTCGTCGGACTTCGACACGTTGGTCGGTCGATGGTCGTGCTCCAAGTCGTCAGCCGGCTTTCGATAGCTACGCCAGTCGTCGGTGAACAGCACTGAGCGTGCGGCGACGTGCTGCTCGAGGAACGCCTTGACCGTGTCAGCCGAACCATCGGCGATGGATTCGAGACGGATGCGACCGATGAGGGCGTGACGCGGTGAGATCTCGACGGCTCCCATGACCAGCGCGCTGCGGTCGCCGACCTTGGGACGCCCCGGCCGGCCATGTCGCAGTCCGCCTTCCCAGGTCTCGTCGATCTCGAGGTGTCCGCGCAGCGGCGCGGTGGATCGCATCGCGATGGCGTTTCGCAACTTGTGCAGCCATGTCCAAGCGGTCTGGTACTTGGCCAGTCCAAGCTCGCGCTGCAGCTCGAGTGCGGAGATGCCTCGCTTGCTCGACACGAACAGATACATGGCCAGGAACCACAGCCGTAGCGGCTTGCGAGACCCGTGCATGACGGTGCCGGCGGTGAGCGAAACCTGCTTGTGGCAGGCACAACACTCGTCGAGCCGGCGTGACGGCAGGAACCACGCCTCCTCGCCGCCGCACGCTGGACAGCGGAAGCCGCCCTCGCCGTACTTCCACCGGCGCAGCAGGGCTGCACACCGATCTTCGTCGGAGAACCTCACGACAAACTCGGCGAGTGTGCCCGGCAGCGAGTCGTCGCGCGCAAAGGGGATCATGGCACCGGTCATCACACCTCCTTGTAAGTGCGATGTTAGTCACCCGATCGGGCGCTCAACCTGAGCGAAGGGGGGAGCCCCTACCCCGGCTACCCCTGGGCCCTGGCCGGCGGCCACATGTCCATGCGGACCTACCTCCTGCTCGTCTTCGAACGGGAAACCGGGCTGGACTACTGGACCGAGGCCATCGCCGGCCGCGGGTGGCAGACGCTGCGCGACGACGTGCTCGGCGGGTGCAAGTTCGCGGGGCTCGACGACGGCAGCATGACGGCCGCGGTACGCGCGATCACGGGCCTCGACGTCACGGATGACGACCTCCGCGGCGTCGTGAGGCGAGCGTTCCTCCGTGGCATGCTGCTCGAACGCAGGCAGGGGTTCACGGACGACGATTACGCGCTACCGGGCGAATCACACATCCCCCATCCACAGATTCAGCTGCCGCAGTTCGTGACGCACGAGTTCATGGACGAACTCCGGTCACGGGTGGGCGGACGCATCGACAGCATGCTGTCGGCGGAGGGACTCGTCCCGGCCTGATCGCCGTTGTGCGATCGCGTCCATGCCTGCACGAGTGCTGTCAGGCGACAAGGCCCAGCGCGCGCAGCTCGGCGCGCACGGCGTCATCCGCGAGCGCCTCGCGGAGCGCAGCGACGCCCGGGCGGTCCAGCCGGTCCTGGCGGGCTGCGACGTCGAAGCGCTCCTCGCAGAGGAACGCGAAGCCCAGGCCGTTCGCCTCGGCGAGCACGTCGAGTGTGACGCCCCAATCTGCGCGACCCTGTGCAACGGCCGCCGCCACGGCATGGTGACTGCGCGCCTCGGCATGGTGTCCTTCCGGACGCACGCCGCCGAGCAGTCCGTCGATCAGGACGCGCGTCCCGCTGCCGCGGTTGCGATTGACCATCCGGCAGCTCGCGGCGTTCGCGCGCTCGACGACCGCAGCGGGATCATAGAGACCCGCGAAACGCTCGTCGTCCTGGCGGAAGACGACCCCTTGCCTGCGGCCGTAGCCGCCGAGCAGCACCACACCAGGTGGCAGAAACGGCGAGTTGTACGCACCGCTCGCCGGATCCAGCAGGTGCACACCGGCGACATCGCCTTCACCGCGGGCGAGCGCCGCGAGGCCCGCGCTGCTGCCGACCACGACGGACTTCGTCGGGATGCCCTCCACCTCGAGACGAGAGAGCAGCGCGTCCAGACCGATGCAGTGCGACCCGATCGTGATCAGCGCGACGCTCGTTGGCGACGGGCCGAGCAGCCTCACGGTCAGCCGCTCGCCCTCTTCCACCAGCTCCTGAGTCGTCGGGATGCGCACGAAGCCGTCGGCGCGGGCGAACGCGCTGACGCTGCCGGAGCCGGCACCGAGCGGGAACGCCGCGTAGCCGTTCTCCCCGGGCACGAGGTGCACGAGCGTGTACTGCGCCCGCCCGACGACGGACGGGATGCGCAGCGGCGAGACGGCTTCCACCGATCGGCGGCCGCTGTCGGGGCGGCCCCCGATGCGCCGCAGCAGTGGCGCCACGAACTCATGGAAGGTGAAAACCGCAGACGTCGGAAATCCCGGCAGCACGATCACCGGACAGCCGAGGAGCACGGCGAGTAGCACAGGCTTGCCCGGCTTGAGCGCAACCCCGTGGACGACGATGCCCGGAGAATCATGAAGCTCGTTCGCAAGCTGAGCCACCACGCGGTGGTTCACGTCCCCGTCGCCCTTCGACGTGCCCCCGGAGAGGATCACGAGATCGATCTTGTCATCGGCGAGGAGCGCCACGAGTTCGGCACGCAACTCCTCGTCGTCGTCAGCCACGATCCCCCGCTCGACCGCGACACCGCCCAGTTCGCGCACCGCGTCCGCGAGGGCGCGGGCGTTGGCGTCGTACACGTCGCCCACGCGCAGCGCTTCGCCGGGTACACGAATCTCGTCACCCGTGGACACGATCGCCGCCCGCGGAGCACGGAACATGCGGGGCTCGGACACGCCGACGGCCGCGAGCATGGTCGTCTCGTGTGACGTGAGGCACGCACCGCGGCGCAGGACGAGATCCCCGCGCCCGAGATCGGTTCCGGCGAACGTCACGTGTGCTCCGGGAGCCGCGGCGCGCTCTATGCGCAGGCGCTTGCCCTCGGGACGCGTGTGCTCGATCATCACGACCGCGTCCGCGCCGCGGGGCACGGGCGCACCGGTGGCGATCGAGACCGCGTGTCCGGCGCGCAGCGCGAAAACACGGGGAGCGGGCGCGCCGGCGGCGATGCGCACTTCCTCGACCGCGAGCACGACCGGGTGGAGTTCGCCGGCTCCGAAGGTGTCGCTCGCCCGAACGGCGAACCCGTCCACGTTGCTGCGGTCGAACCCGGGGACGTCCACGGCGGACCGCACGTCTTCGGCCAGCACGCGTCCGAGCGCTTCGGCGAGCGGCACGATCTCGACGCGCGGGGAGAGATGGGGCGTCGCGGCCGCAATGCGCCGGTGCGCCTCGTCCACCTCCAGCACGTCCAAGAACTGGTCCTGACTCATGAGGTCGCGCCCGCTCCGGGGTCGAACGTCCACGCGTCGTAGAGGTGCACGTCTACCTCCGTACCCTCCCCGTGGCCTTCGGACTCCGCGGCGACGACGGCAAAACCGTGCGCACGGGTGGTCGACGTGAGCACGGACGCTCCGCTCGTCGCGATCGGCACCACCCCGCCGGCTGCGATGCGCACCCGCACGTAGTCCGTGCGCCCGAGCGCAGACGTGATCCGCTGCGCAAGAGGCAGGCGTGCGCAGCCGTACGGCCAGTCCGCAGGCAGTCCCGCCAGAACGCGGATGCACGGCCCGGCGAAGAAGTCGTACGCCGAAAGACACGAGACCGGATTGCCGGGCAACAGGAAGACGCGCGTGGTTCCGATGCGCCCCAGGCCGGTCGGAGCCGCGGGGCGCATGGCGATGCCGTGGACGAGCAGTTCTCCCAGTTCGCTGACCAGGATCGGGAGGACATCCTCACGGCCCACCGACGTCGCGCCGGTGGTGATCAGCACGTCAGCACCGGGCAGAGTCAGAGCTTGTGTCAGCGCAGCGGCGTCGTCGCGCACGTGGATGCGCTCGATCACGACGCCGCCGTCCCGTTCGACGAGTGCGCGCAGCATGGGCGAGTTGCTGTCGACGATCCGTACGCCTCGCGGCGACTCGCCGGGCTCGAGGAGTTCATCGCCCGTGACCAGGATGCGCACTCGCGGACCGCGGACGACTTGGAGGCGGCCGCGACCGATGCTCGCGAGCACTCCGATGTCCTGCGGACGGAGTCGGCGACCGCGACGCAGCACGACGTCGCCGTTGCGAATGTCCTCTCCGACGCCACCGACGTTCTTGCCCGGCGTGACGGGCGCAGTCGCCTCGACGGCGTCTCCCACCTCCCGCGCGCTCTCCGCGGGGAGCACGGCGTCGGCTCCCGCGGGCACCGGGGCGCCGGTCATGATGCGGCATGCCTGACCCGCGCTGACGTCCAGGTTGCACTGCTGACCCGGCATCGATTCGCCGATCACGGCCAGAGGCAGCGACGCCATCAGGGTCGCGCCGAACGTGTCTTCCGCACGGACGGCGTAACCGTCCATCGCCGAGCGCCTGCACGGCGGCACGTCGACACCGGAGGTAGCCTCCTCCGCGAGCACGCGCCAGGCGGCCGCGTCGAGCCCGACCTCCTCCGCCGGCAGCGGCGAGGCGTCCGCCAGCGCGACGGCGCGGGCCTCCGCGACCGGCGTCCGGACCCGGAAGCCACGCATCCGCACGTCGTCCGCGCCGCCGCCAACCAGCGCTGCGACGATCTCGACGACATCCGAGTCCGACACCGTGCGATCCAAGTCGTCGTTCGTGAGTTGCTCCCCGTTCAGGGTGAGCAGGAGATGTCCGTGGAACGCGCCTGAGTCGTCGAACAGCCGTGAGCCCAACTCCTCGTGCCGGCCCGCGAGTCCCGAGAGCAAAGACCGCACGTTCTCCGCCGCGACGGTGTGTGCCGAAACGTCACCGGCATACCGGCAGAGGAACTCGGGTAGGACGATGCGGGCCACGGGCGGGAGGATACCCGGGATGCCGGGCCGGAAACCCCCATCGACGCGCGCCCTGCTCGTTCATGCCGAGTCGTTGTCTCCGGGCATGTGTGATCGGACCGCGCGCTGATCTGCGCGGGCCGCTCCCTCACGGCCGCAGCACGACTTCGGCCACCGGCAGGAACGTCCGGTCGTGCCTCTCGGCGATGTCCTGGGCCAGCACGGCGACATCCACCTTGACGACCTTGCGATGCTTGCGGCCGTTCACGGTCACGACCACCGGCTTCTCGGGATCGAACATCGAACGGTCCAGCAGGATGCGGAACGACTTGACGAGCTTCGTGCGGACCGTGAACTCGCCGACACCCGTGATCTCGGCTTCGATGCGTGCGGTCAGCCCCTCGGCCTGCCGGAAGACCTCGGCCCGCTGTTCGGACTCGCCCATCGCGGCCCACTTCTTTGGATTGACCTCGGGACGCAGCACGTCGCGCACGCTGCGGTCCACCTTCAGAACTTCGATCCAGAACGCGCGCCCCTCCTGCGGCAGCGCGACCCGGCGCACGACCTTCTGCGGCAGGGGATCGCGCACCGGCTTCGCGAGGAACAAGGGCCACCTGATCGCGCCGAACTGGAACTCGTGCCCCATCTCCGGGAACTCGACCAGCCGGGCGTCGCGCGCGCCGAGCTCCTCGAGTCGCGCGAACATCATCCGCAGACTGGCGACGAGCCGGGGATCGTCCTTGGCCCCCTGGAGATCGCGGATGGTGAGACCGGTGATGTTCTCGACGAAGCGCGTGTTGTTCTCCCCGCGCGAGAAGCTCAACCGCGGCCCGCCGATCATGGGAGTCGCCGAGGCCCACAGGTCCGGGAAGCGCAGGATCAGGTCCCACGCGAGGTGCCCGCCCCGCGAGATGCCCGTCACGTGAATGCGGTTCTCGTCGATGTTGAAGTCGCGGCGCGCTGTACGCACCGCAGCGAGCGTCATGTTCCGCTCGCCCGCACCGAACGTGTAGCCCTCGTTCACACGGCCCGCATTCGGCGCGAGCACGATCATGCCCAGTTCCTCCGCGGCCTCCTGCCACATCGGGAGCAGGGAGTTGCCGTTCCCACCGGCGCCGTGCAACGCGAGCAGCAGCGGGACGGGAGTCTCCGGCGTGTAACCGCTCGGGACGAACATGGGAGTCATCGTGATGCGTCCACGGGCGCTTAGAACCCGCATGTTGTGGCGTCCGGACTCGACCGCCTCGAACGCGCTCCCGTCCCGCACGATCGCGAGCAACTCCTCTTCGGAAACCCCGACCACGGCCTTCTTCGCGGCGGCACGGCGCAAGTCGTGACGTTCGCTCTCGCGAATCTGCTGGATGCGCTTCTCGATCTCCGCGCGATCGACGGGCTCAGGCTCGTCCTGCGCGTACGCGAGCGGCGCACAGAGAAGGAGCACCAGCAACGCAGCGCGGAGCATGCGGCCAGGGTACGGGAGCCCGCCGGGAGGGGGCGTCCTACGACTTTCGAGACAGCAGGCAGAAACCCAGCATCTTGTAGAGAAGGCGCGCGCCGACGTTGGCGTTCCACTCGCCGTCGCCGTCCTGCGGCGCGACCTCGACGAGGTCGCCGCCGACGATCTCGCGGCCGCTCTCGACCACGGCGGCCATGAGCGAGACGATCTCGTCCCACGAGAGACCGCCGGGGACGGGTGTTCCGGTGCCCGGACAGAGCACGGGGTCGAGTCCGTCGATGTCGAAGCTCAGGTACACCTTCTCGGGGAGTCGCGCGACGATCGCGTCCGCGATGTCAGCCCAGCACTCGCCCGACTGCATGCGGCGGCGCAGGAGCCGGTCAGGGAACGCGGTCGAGCGCGGCTCCGCGCGACTGGCCGTGTGCTCCTCCTCGGCGAAGTCGCGAACACCGACATGGACGATGCGCTCCACACCGGGCACGCGGTCGAGGACGTTCCGCATGATCGACGCATGCGACCAAGTGAACCCCTCGTACGCCGGCCGAAGATCGTAGTGCGCGTCGAGGTGCAGGATTCCGAGACCCGGGTACGCGTCGGCGTGCGCGGCGATCGCTCCGAACGGCGTGGAGTGATCGCCGCCGAGCAGGAACACAGTGCGGCCCTTCGCCATCCACTGGGCCACGCGCTCGCGTACCCAGCCGTTCATCTGCTCGGAGACACCGTTGACGCGCTCCACTGCCGTGTGCAGTGCCGGGTCGTCGCCGGGTCCGCCGGCGGCGATCACCGGTGCCGCCGCGCGCTGCGCCTGATCGCTCCACGCGCGGACCTCGTCGGACGCCTCGAGAGGCAACATGGCTATTCCGCGCTCGTAGGGGCGGCCGATCTCGGCGTCGAAGAGGTCGATCTGCACGCTCGCAGCGAACACGGCCGCAGGTCCGTCCGCGGCGCCGCTGCCGTACGACACCGTCGCCTCCCAGGGGACCGGGACAACGATCACGTGGCTGTCCTCCGGAGACGTGGGCAGCCCGAACAGGCCGTCCCCGGAACCGGCGGAAGCGGGATCGAAATCGTCAGGAAGCGGTGAGGTCGTCACGGCAGGTCACTGGACAGACAGTAGGCGCCCCGCCAGATCTTCCGGCGTTTCGAGCACTACCTGCTCCGGGCTCAGGTGCTCGAGCAGGTCCGGCGTGAACGAGCGGTTGGCCTCCGCGATGAGATCGCGCAGGTCGGCAAGCCGCGCTCCGAGGACGCGCTTCTTGTCGCTGACCGGCAGTGTGACGACGAACTCGAGGTGCAGCAGGGCGAGGCCGTTGACCCCGGCTGTGCCTCCGCGCAACGGCACGATCGCGATGCGTCGACCGTCGCCCATCCCCACACCGATGTGCAGGCGCCGGGACGCGACGACGTGGCGCTTCGTGCCGATCAACGCGGTCCAATCGAGCGCGCGGGAACTCATGCCGGCGGCGATGCCGGTCCGCGAGGCGACACGGATGCGCGTGTTGTCGTCCGGCGTGCCGTCCGCACGCAGTCCGTCGATCTCGTACGCGGTGACACCTGCCACGGCGGCCAGGGCCGGCCCGACACGGTGCAGTTCGAGCACATCGATCGGTGCGACGCGATCCACGTCGACGCCCGCGGCCTGCAACGCCGTCGCGATGACGCTCGGAACCTCGGCCTCCGGACGTGAGGTCCCGACGGTCACAATCTTCGCCTGGTGCTTGATCGCATCGATTGGGCGCTGGCACTGATCGAGGGCGTCGCCCAGCACGTTCACCAGGACAGCGCCGCTGTCCTCTCCATCGCCGTCCACGAACGCGCGTGTGTCGGCGTCCATCACCGCCGCTCCTGTGACGCGGTCGAACAGCATCGCGAGCCGCGCCGCCGTGACCGGGTTGAGCGCGGACGTGAATCGGTCGGACTCCAGTCGCGTGAGGAACTCTCGTCGCGCCAGCGTCATCTTGGCCGGCAGGTCGTCCCGTTGCGCCGGATCCTCGAGGGCGCCGACAAGCACGGCGCGCACGCCGGCGAGGAATCGCGCGTTGCCGTCGATGGCCCGCGCCGCGTGATAGCCGAACAGGTGGCCCGCCAGAGCCGACAGGACCATTGACGAGAGCGCCGGAGCATCCGGCAGGTGCACGACGGCCGCCGCGTACGGGTCGAATCGCGTCTCGCCCTCGGAGCAGAACACGATCGCGCATCCCTTGTGGGCCTTGAAGATGGCGACGTCCTTCACGACGTCGTTCTGGACCGACTCCGGGTTGCCCGCCGCGAGCACGATCGTCATCGGCTCGCTCGACAAGTCGATGTGCTTCTTGTCCTCGACGGTGTCGACCGCAATGGACTTGTAGCAGAGCTCCGAGAGCTTGATCCGGACCTCGCGCGCGGCCACGTGGTTCGGACCGCTCGCGACCACGGCCCAGTGCTCGCGCGTCGGTGCGTGCTTCTCCGCGGCCGCCTGCACGGCATCCTCGTTGTCGAGCACGCGCTGCATGAGTTCAGGCAGGCGCTCGAGCTCCGCGAGCTCCCGCGCGATCTCGTGCACGTCGAGCGAGCCGAGGACCTGCGCCACAGCCAGCGCGAACAGGCCGCCGGCAACGATCTGCGAATAGAACGCCTTGGTCGACGCGACGGACATCTCGACATCCCGCCCGTCGGACGTGTAGATGACGCCGTCCGCGCGATACGTGACGTCCGAGTTGCGGCGGTTCACGATGGCCACGACCAGCGCCCCGCGCTTGCGGGCGAGGTCGATCGCGCGGTTCGTGTCGGCGGTGCTCCCCGACTGCGTGACCGCGACGACGACCGTGTCGCTCATGTCGTCGACGAGCCGGAACCCGGACAACTCCGTGGCCGGCAGCGCCTCCACACGAATGTCGCCCATGGGCACGACGCGGCGCACGTACTCAGCGATGCCGGCGCCGGCCATCGCGGCCGTGCCCTGCCCCGCCACGTACATCCGCCGGACAGAGCCCGAAGCGAACCGCGTGCGGACGGCCTCGGAGAGGAGGTGTGGCGCGACGGAGGAGCCGTTCGGGCCGTGTACGACGCGACCGAGCAGCGTGCGCTCCGCGGAGCGCGAGGCCTGCGTGATCTCCTTGCGGAAGAAGTGGTCGAAGTCGCCCCGATCGACGTCTCTCGTCGTGATCTCCGCCTCGCGAACGTCGTCGTCGCCGACGGGGAGTTCCGTCCCGTCGAACCCGAGACGTCGCAGCCCGGCAGCGCCGCGCTCGACGTCGGAGGCCATGACGATGACCTGCCCGGACGTGCTGGTGTCGCCGGCGACGCGCTCCGCTTCGCCGTCCATCTTGACGTACTGCGACGTCTCCTCGACCAGGCCGTAGACCTCGGACGATGCGAAGAACCCGTCGAGGGACACTCCCACGTAGAGCGACTGTCCGCTGCCGCGCAGGGACGTGAAGATCCGCCCCGGTGCGAGGTCGGTGACCATGCCGATGGCGCACGACCCATCGAAGCGCGCGCACGCCTTGCGGAACGCATCGAGGACCGCATCCCCGGCGATCAGGTGCCGCTCGATCTCGAGTGCCACGACTTTCGTGTCGGTGGTGACCGGCGCAGAGATCGTGCGGCCGCTCTCGTGCTCGTAGTCGGCGCGGAGTTCGAGGTGATTGTCGACGTCACCGTTCATCACGACGAACACACGCCCGCTGCGGACACCGCGATCCCGGCCCGCGACCGTCTCGTTGTCGATCGGATGGCAGTTGGGGATGCTGATCACGCCGGACGACGCCCACCGAGTGTGTCCGAGGACGACCGCGGTGACCTCGTCGGCGGAGAGAGCCAGGCGCAGCAGCGCATCCGATCGCGCCTGGCGCGAGAGCTCTGCGACGTTGTCCCCCAGCCGCCCCACCTCGGCAGCGACCTTGTAGACGAACGTGACGACCGGAGACTCCGGCGCCACGCAGACCGATAGCGCCGGCAGGTCGGCGAGTGCCGACCGCGCGTTCAGTGCGTCGCGCAAACCGGCCGCGTCGACGGCGTCGAAGAACCCTGCACGCGCGTCGGTGCCCGGGAACGTCACCTGCACCGCGACACCGGCGGAGTCGCGGCCGCGGATCTCGATCCGATCGATGCTGCGGAACACTGCCGATAGACGCCGCAGGTTCGCGACGAGTGAGTCGTTCGCGTTGCCGTCTCCGGACAGCGATCGCACGTCCTGGAGCAGCGAGAGCGCCTCGTTCTCGATGTGCCATGCCACATCGCGGACGCGGAGCACCCGCGCCGCGAGCGTCTCGAGGCGGTCCTCGCTGAGCGTGTCTGCCGCGGCGGCGAGCCGCGCATCCTCACCATCGGCGAAGCTCCGAAGGTCGGCGGCGATGCCGAGGACGCCGTCCCGCTCCGCTTCATTCGTGAAGAGCGCGGCGAAGCGTGCGCGTTGCTTGAGGCCTCGGGCCCATGTCGTGAGCGTGTCGAGCGTGGCCTCGCCCCCGGCGTACAACGACGGCTCGTGCCCGGACCCCAGGCCGGAGTCGATGACGTGTCGAGCGGCTTCCGTGGCGCCGGCAGTCGTCATTGTCTCCTGGGCCGCGCCCCCGGCGATCTCGACGAACGCAGCGATTCCGCACGGGACGAGCCGGCCGGCCGGCCTGACCGGCAGGAGAACGAGCGTCCCGGGAACGCACCGCTCGGGGTCCGCGCCCACCCGGATGCGGGCGCGGAGCGCGCGCAGAACGAGCCGGAGCCGGGACGGGTGAGGCATGCCGGGAGTATCGGCATCCCGGCGGCGACCGCTCAACAAACCGGGCTCCGCGAGGCTCCTGCCCTCAAGCCTGGGGGCCTGGATTCCCGAACCCCTCCATGGAGGCTGCCATGGCCATGAATCTCAACCGTCGTCAGAAGCGTGCTCTCACCGCCGTCGCGATCGCCCTTCCGGTGCTCGCCGCGATGGTCGCCGTGCCCGCGTTCCTGGGCAGGGCGAACGACCCGATCACGGGAGTCGATGACGTCGTCCACCAGCCCAGCGCCGCGCTCGCGGCCACCCCGGGCGTCAGAGCGGAGCCGGAACCGGACGCGGCGAACGAGACGATGGCCGGCCGAGATGCCGCAGCGTCTGCGAGCGTCGCCGCCACGCCGAGCGTCGACGGCTCACTCGAGGTGCAGTTCGCACTTCGCACCGGTTCGATGCGCGCAGGCAGCCCCCTGACTGCGCGCATCTCGCTGGACAACATGACCCTTGCCGACTTTTACGTTCCCGCCGCGGGGGAGCCGCAGCCGACGCTCGTGATCTCGGTGCTCGACTCCGAGGGCGTCGAGGTCCGCCGCGTCGTGGAGACGAGTGCCGACAAGTTGCCGCGCCGCCTGCTCCTGCTCGAGTCGGGCGCGTCGCTGGACCTGCAAGTCCGCATCGTGGCCATGGACGAAGAAGGCCTCCCGGCCGGCACGTACCGCGCCCGCGCGAGCTACGGTTCTCACCCGTCGTGGAAGCTGGTGGGTCTGCGCTGCTTCGAGCAGGGCAAGTCCCCCGAGCGCTCCGAGTGGGTCGAGTTCGAGCTCAAGCAGTAGCGGCTCGCGCGCTGACCCGCTTCCACTCCTCGCGCACGAATCCGACGAGATCCGCAGCGAGCGTCGCGCGATTGAACGGCGCCACGATGTAGATGCCGGGAGAGCCGCCGGCGAGCGCTGCGCTCACCAACTCCTGCGCCACCGCCATCCCCTCGTCGCGCGCCGCCTGTCCCTTCGGGTGCTGCTCCATCCGGGCGATGACCGCGTCCGGCACCGTCACGCCGGGCACTTCGTTGCGCATGAACAGAGCGTTGCGGTGCGACACGAGCGGCATCACGCCGGGTAGCACGGGAATACCGAGGTGCGACGTCGCTGCTTCGATCTCGCCGATCCGCTCGGGGTCGTAACAGAGCTGCGTGAGCGCGAACTGCGCGCCGGCCTCGACCTTCTGCGCGAGCTTCTTGATCTGACCGTCCATGGACCGGAAGTTCGGGTTGAACGCGACGCCCACCGTGAACCCGGCCGAGCGGCCCACGTCCACACCGTGGATCGTCTCGCCGCGGTTGAGGGCCGAGAGGATCTTCACGAGCCCGATCGAGTTGACGTCGTACACGGACGTCACGCCGGTCGGGCCACCCGCGCGCCGATCGCCGGCGGGATCTCCGGTGATCGCGAGCACGTGGTCGATGCCGAGCGCCGCGGCGCCCATGAGATCGCTGTGCAGACCCAGGACGTTGCGGTCCCGGCCCGTGAAGTGCACGAGCGGACGGACTCCCGCCTCGCGCTTCACGAGGTAGGCCATTCCGACGTTGCCCATGCGGATCGACGCGAGCGGGTTCTCCGCCATCGAGACGAGGTGCGCGCCGGCCTCGCGCAGGAGGCGCGCGCCCTCGACGACCTTCTCCGTGAGCATCCCTCGCGGCGGGTCCAGCTCGACGACGATGAGCGGTTCCTTGCCGAGACGGTCCAGGAACGCGCCGGCCGGCCGGACGGGAGCCGCCGGCTCCGCTGGCGCTGCGGGTACCGCCACGACACGGCGCGTCGTCGGCGACCGCCCGCGGATTCGACGGGCAATCGCCTGGATCGCGCGCCCGTCCGTGCCGCAGCACCCGCCGACGACGTTCACTCCCGCTTCGACCATGGCGAGCGCCATCTCTCCCATGTACTCGGGGGGCTGGTCGTACACCAGCCGGCCATCTCGCAGTTCGGGGAGGCCCGCATTCGGGAACGCGGTCAGAGGCGCCTCGGTGAGCGCGGCCATCTTGCGTACCACCGCCAGCGCATCCGCGAAGCCACGGCCGCAGTTGACGCCCACTCCCACCGCTCCTTCGGCCAGCAGTTCCTCGATGGCGCTGCCGACCGTGACGCCGGACATGCTGCCGTGCCCTTCGTAGAACGCCATCTGCGCGAGCACCGGGATGCCCGGCGCCGCGGTGCGCGCTGCGCGTACGGCGGCACGGATCTCATCGAGATCCGTGAAGGTCTCGAGCAGGAACAGGTCCACGCCCCCGGCGGCGAGGGCCGAGACCTGCTCTGCGTAGACCTGTTCGCGGTCGTCCGGCGGCTCCGCGCCCTCCCCCCGCCGGCCCGGCAACGGTCCGACGCTTCCGGCAACGAACACGTCGCGGCCGGCGACGCTCCGCGCCAGCCGGGCGCCGCGGTAGTTGAACTCGAACGTTCGGTCCTCGAGCCCGAACTGCTCGAGGTGCGGGCGGCTCGCACGGAACGTGTTGGTCTCGATCATGTCGGAGCCGGCCGCCACGTACTCCCGGTGGACGTCGCGGACCAGGTCGCGGCGCGAGGAGTTCAGTTCCTCGAGGCAGGCCTCGGAGCCCACGCCGCGACGGGTGAGCGCGGTGCCCATCGCACCGTCTCCCACGAGCACGCGCTCGTGCAGGGCCGTCAGGAACTGTTCGCTGCGTCCCATCGCGAGCGCAGTCTACGACGAGGGCGGCCCCGGCGTGCGAGGCACGCCGGGGCCGGGAAGTGACGAGTGGGCCGAGCTTCTAGAGACGGTCGTCGGTCAGCGTGACCAGGAAGTCGCCGTTGCCGACACTGACGCGGTCTCCCGACACCTGGTCGTAGAGCTCCGCCTCAAAGGTGCCCTTGACGCGCCTGTTCGCGGGATCCCACTCCTCGATCGTCACGGTGGCGCTCGTCGAGTTGCCGGCCGGATCGAGGCCGTAGAGCTTGAAGACGAAGTCAGACCACTCGAAGTCGCACTTCTCTCCCGCGTTCACATCCACATTGACGACGAGCGGCAGCACGGCATTGTCGAGGTCGACGTTCAAGCGGATGTCGACCTCCTCGTCGAGGCTCCTCGTCTCCTGCTTGCCGAACATCGTGAACCCGGCGGCGCCCTTCCAGCTCCCGCGCACCTCGTTATTGCTCATCTTGAGCCGGGTCTTGTAGTCGCCGTTGACGCTTCCCGAGATGCGGTCGCTGCCCGAGATCGGCGGCGTCGGCGCGGTCACCGTCACGGCGTCGGCCAGGGTTCCCTCGCCGGTCTTGTTCGCGACGACGATGTCGGCCATGCCACCCGGAGTCTTCTTGTGCGCGCGCACTGTGATACTGGTGTCACTGAACTCGAGCGTCTTTCCCTTCTTCCCGTTGATGAACACCTTGGGCTTCTTCGAGCCGAAGAACGTTCCCGTCACGGTCAGCTCACCCTTCGGTGCCACCGTGTCGGTGTTCGTCGACGTCGGCTGCGACGCAAACACATTGAGGTTGCCCGCGATGAACGTGTCGCCACCCTTGGGCTTGACCTGGATGTCGAAGTTGCCCGAGCCCTTCGCCTTCTTCACGATGACGCTGAAGGAGTTCGCCGTGAACTCGGTGACCTTCAGCTTGAGCTTGGGGTCGCCCTTGGCAGAGATGAGCCCACCCGTGTAGACCGCCTTGACCTTCGGTTTCTTCGTACCGAGATCCGCTACGTCGGTGAAGTCGACCGGGTGCCCGGTCGCCACACCGAGGACCGACTGCGCGGCCGTGGCGAACGCGAACAAGGCACAAACGACGAAGGCGCCGATCGGCACCGCACTACGGAATCTCATGATGTTGCCTCCCAGGCACACGGCGGGCCGCAGGCGCTCCTGGGCCATCGCACTCCCGCTCTTCCTCCAACCCAATCCGCGCACACGTTCAGGGACGGAGACGGGACGTGTCAAGCGTCTCGATCCGGGGGCACAACGAGAGACGCCCCGGCGAGTCCCGGCCCGCCGGGGCGGCAATTGGTGGTGGGTACCGAGGGCGAGCTACTGGTTGTCGTTCAGAGCGACCAGGAACTTGCCGCCGGAGATCGTGACCGTCTCCGCGCCGCCGGCCTTCTTCAACGTCGCCGCAAACGTGCCCGCGAGCTTCTTCGAGACCGGGTCGTAGCCCGTCAGCGTCACCGAGGCGCTGGTGCCGTCACCAGTGCCGAGTTGGAACAGGTCGATCGTCACGTCCGGCGGGAACGTGCCGCTCGAAGTGGTGGTTCTTCGCCATGGCGCCGCCGACTCCAACGCGATCGCCCTCGTCCGTGCCCGCAAAACCGATCGTCTGGCCCTTGAAGTTCGACTGACCTCTCACGTTGGCCGTCATCGACTCCTTCCCGTTCAGAGGCGGCGGCGGCTCGGTGATCGCTATTCGGGGAGGTTCGCGTAGATCATGTTCGAGTACGCGTCGCCGGATTTCTCGATGCGCCAGAACGCGAATGCGCCCGGCGCCCACAGACTCCGCGCCGCTCCGCCGTCGAACTCTCCCACGTCCGCGCCGTTCTCGACGAGACGCGCCTTGCCGGTCCACGCGAGCGCGACGGTCTTCTTGGCACGCAGCGAGTCGCCGATGCGCGCGCGCTCGCCCTCGACGTCACTGGTGGCGGTGAAGTCCCGCGCCGCGACACCGCCGCCCGCCCCGAACGTGACGCGCGCGGCGAGCAACCCCCGCCGGAGCGACTCCTCGGTCAACTCGTCCACGTAGACGCTGACCACGGGCATCGGTGCAATCGTGTAGGGCAGCTTGCCGTGTGCGTCGGAGCCCCCGACTGCCGTGATCCGGCGGCGCCCAGTCAGCGTCGCCGCGTCCCACGCCTTCAGCGCCGACCGCACCATCTGCGTCGCGGGGTACTTCTCCGCGAGTTTCACGTGCATCTTCTCCACCCAGACAGAGCGGTCGTGCCACACCTCGATCGCGTTCCACAGCCCGTCGTCCTCGCCGAGCCCGGCGAACGGTCGCCACCGCCTGTCGGTCTTGACCATCTTCATCACCGGGAGTTCGGACTCGACGGGACCGAAGAATGGGTGGTTGACGACGACCAGCGCGCCCTCCTCCATCGCCCTTCGCGCGCGGGCATGCGGCTTCACGCCGTCGAGGCCGGCCACGTCGACGAACGCGATGCCGAGGTGTCCCGGGACGTCGCGGGTCCACTCCCAGCCGGAGACGACGAGCGGCCGGCGCGGGGGCTTCACGCTCTTCCCCGCGAACTGGGATGCCAGTTCGGACACCGCATCCTGCCCGCTGAGCGCGCGGTCTCCGCCCCACTCGTCCGCCGACAACACGCGATTCGCGTCGTGCGGCGTCATGACCACGAAGTCGAGTGCGTTCCTCTGAGCCACGCGGATGGCCTTGGCGACGCTCAGCGTGGAGTGGCCCGGCGCGTCGGGTGGAGAGACGTGCACGTGCATGTCCCCCACAACCCACACGGACGACGCCGGTGGCGGATCCGGATCAACGCGTTCCTGTGCCGCCAGTGCGAGCGTTGCAACGACCGCACCAGCGATCGCCGCGATATTGAGCAGGCGTCCGCTCATCCGATCAGCCCGCCGGGTCGCACGGGTGTGGTCGAGTCACCACATCGCCTTCTTGGTGAGGCGCTCCTCCCGGTCGAAGTGGAACTCGGCGCGCTTGAGCTCACCGGTCATCGAGAAGGCGTGGTAGTCGAGCCGGCGCCGGGCGCCGTTGCGGTCGTGCACCGAGGAGGGCTTCCCGAGGCTGAGGATCACGTCCTCCACCGTCGTCGCGGGCGTCCCTTCGACGTTCAGCTCGAGGTACTCGTCATATGTGATCGTGCGGCCGGCGAGGAAGGTGTCGGCGTACGCCTCCTTCGCCGACTGACAGCCCGCCAGGGCGACCAGCGAGGCCAGCCCGAGGACAGCCACGGCGGCGGCCGAGACCCCCCGGCCTCGGTCCGCCTGCTCGCGAGGCCTCGAATCGCGCGTTTTCGTATTCCACATGCTCCACCTCCGACCAGCCAGGGGCGCTCCAGTCTACGGTCCTCCCGCGAGCCTGCACCTAGGCTCAAGCGAGCCCGGGGGGGATGCCGATGCTGAAGAGACCGTCTCCGGAGGTTTCCCATGCGCTCACGACGTCTTCCGCTCCTCATCGCCCTGCTCGGCCTGGGCCTCGCGGTGCCCCACGCCCGCGCGGACGAGGTCATCCTCATCGACGGCCGTATCCGCACAGGCAAGGTCGTCTCCGAGGACAAGCGCTACGTCGTTCTCGAGACGCAACTCGGCCGCATCCGGATCGCCCGCGCCGACGTGCGCGACGTGATCCACGATGGCGACCCCGTCAGTGACGAACCAGCGAAGACGGACGAGAAGAGCGACACGGCAAGGCCCAACCGTCCGCGCAAGATCGACCGGCCTGTGAAGGCCGATCCTCCGGAGACGAAGGACGACGATCCCCCAGCCGACGGCGCGGGCGATCAGCCGGAAGCGGACGACCCGGTCGCGGATGCTGCCGCGGCGGCCGACGCAGCCGCGCGAACCCGCAGTCGCCGCCGCTCCCGCATCGTGCGCAGGACCTCCGCGGTGCCGGACGCGCCGGCCGACCCGGTCGTCCCCAGAACGGATGAGCCCGAGGGAGCGGACGCGAGCCAGGCACAGAGTCTCACATCGCTCGCGCCCGGTACCGAGTTGATCATCTTCGAGGCGCCGCGCGCGGTGCCCGGACTCGACAGCGCCATCGAACTCGGCGCACGCACCTCCGCCGTTCTCGAGATGGCGGGAGTTCGCACCGCGTGGCTCGTCGTCACCAGAGGTGACAAGGAAGAGCGCGTCGGCGTCCGCCTCACCGACATCAAGCGGCACGTGACCGTCAACGACCCGCTCGACCGCAAGCGCATGTTCGACGGCATCGAGAACGACGACTGGCTGCGCCTGCACATGCACGACGGAACCGTTCGGCAGGGCCGTTTCGAGGGTGCGAGCAGCGACCGCGTGTTCCTGACAGTCGTCAACGACGACGGCAGCACCGACCAGGCGCCGATCTACGTTCGCTCCATCCGCAAGGTCGACGGACTCCTCAAGAGCACCGACGTGACACTCGCGTTGCGCACGCTGCTCGACGACGAACCGATCGCGATCACGATGTGGCCGGAGAAGAAGCAGGTTGTCGGCCGCTACGTCAAGGAGTCGATGGAGCGGACGCTTGGACTCGACACCGACCTCGACGGGAAAGTGGATGTGCGGGTCGCGCGCAAGGCCGCCATCGCCGAGATCCGCCGCGTGAAGCTGAACTTCCGTGAGACGGCCATCGAGATGCGCATCGGCGATGTCGTCAAGGTACGCCACGCCGAGACGTTCGAGGATGCGATCGTCCGCCGCTCGAATGTCGCCCGCGTCGCCGCGGTCACCGCGTACTCGCTGGCGCTTCACACCGACACCGGCGCCGAGGTCCTCCCGTGGAAGTCGCTCCACATGCTGGTTCCGATCCACGACAACCCCGACACCGCGATATCGAACGCGCGCCTTCGCCTCGACCCCGCGGAGATCCAGACGTCGGTGACCGTCCTTCCGGGCGCCGAGCCCGCAGCCGCGGCGTCACTGGACGCCTCGACTGGCGTCAGCGCCGTGCACGACGGCACCACAGTGACGCACGTGTTCTTCACGTCGGCCTACACCGGTGACGTGTTCGGTGTCCACGTCGGCGAGTTCGCTGACGAGGAGATCGACCAGTCGCCCCTCGCGTTCAACACCGTGGTGGCGCCCCGCCGCCGGAGCAACGAAGATCGCCGCCCGAACGAGTTGCACTCCGAGACGCTGAACGGCATGCACGTCACGCTCCTGGTCGGGCGCCACGGCCGTATCTCCGGCATCGAGCTCTCGGCCGCGACCGACTCCCCCAAGTAGCAGACGGAGCAGGTAGCGGACGGAGCGGCGCTGCCGCATTCCGCGCCGCCGTGCCCCGCCCGGGGCATCATTGACGCCATGGCCCGTGGCGCGAATCGCCGACCCCAGGGACCGCGGGGCGGACGCCGGCGCGGACAGCGCAGCTCCGAGGACTCGCGCGGCCGCCATCCCCGCGGCGCGAAGGGCGGCCGCGGGCGCCCGGACGCTGAGCAACCGCCTGTTCGCGAACCGGCGCCCTACCGCCCCCCGCCGGCGGCAGCGCGCCCCGCATCTCTCGAGCCGACGGACCGCACATTCCGCGACTTGAACCTGTATCCGTTCCAGGCCCGCGCCGTGGACGCCGTCGCCGCGGGCAACAGCGTCCTGGTGTCGGCACCCACCGGCGCCGGGAAGACGCTCGTCGCGGACTACGCGATCGAGGTCGCGTTCTCCGAGGGCTGGCGCTCGGTCTACACCGCCCCGATCAAGGCGCTCTCCAATCAGAAGTTCCGCGACTTCCGAGCGGAGCACGGCGACCGGGTGGGGATCATGACCGGCGACGTCACGATCAACCCGGACGCAGATCTCCTGATCATGACGACGGAGGTGTTTCGCAACACGCTGTTCGACGAGCCGGAGCGGCTTCGTGAGTTCCGCTTCGTGGTCCACGACGAGGTGCACTTCCTCGACGACGTCCAGCGCGGCACCGTGTGGGAGGAGAGCATCATCCACGCGCCGCCACAGATGCGGCTGGTGGCACTCTCGGCCACGGTGCCCAACGTGCGGGAACTCGCCGCCTGGATCGAGACCGTGCGGGGCGAGAAGGTCACGGTCGTCGAGATGAACGATCGGCCCGTGCCGCTCGACCACATGTGCTGGGTGCCGGATCTCGGGCCGGTCCGCCGCCAAGAGGCGATGGACGTGCTGCGCAAGCCGTTCCGCGAGCGCCGCGTCATGCGGCGGGAACGCCGTCCGACGCGGCTCCTGGACTGGCTCGAGTCGCAGGAGCTCCTGCCTGCGCTCTACTTCTGCTTCAGCCGTCGTGAGTGCGAGGAGCTGGCCGGCGACAACATGCGCCGCCAACTCCTGGACGACGCGGCGTCCGCGGACGTCGCGGCGCAGTTCGACCACCTGGTCGGCATGTACGCCTGCAAGAAGACGCCCGGTCTACAGCGCCTGCGGCGGATGGCCATCAGCGGCGTCGGCTACCACCACGCAGGCATGCTCCCCGTCTACAAGGAGATCGTCGAGCGGCTCTTCACGTCGGGCCGTGTGCGAATGCTGTTCTGCACGTCGACGTTCGCACTCGGGATCAACATGCCGGCGCGCACGGTTGCGTTCGCCGGCTTGCGCAAGTTCGACGGCGAGAAGATGGACTACATGCTGTGTCGCGAGTACGGCCAGATGGCCGGACGGGCTGGACGGCAGGGCATCGACGAGCACGGACTCGTCCTGTCCCGTGTCGATCCGACGAAGGACCGGCCTCGGGGCGTCGAGCGCGTGCTCACGGGGAAACCCGAGCCGGTGACCTCGCGCTGGGATCCGGACTACGGAACGCTGCTCACGCTCTATCAGCGAATGGGCGAGCGCGTGATCGAGACGTACCGGAAGAGCTTCGCCAAGTTCCAGCGGGAGCGCCGCGGCAAGGGCAAGCAGGGCAAGAGCACCGAGGAGCGTGTCCTCGCGACCCGGCTGCGTGTGCTCTCACGGACGGGGCACATCGAAGACGGCGAGGTGACGGCGAAGGGGCTCTTCACTGCGCGTGTGAAGGGCTACGAGATCCCGGCCGGCGAGTGGCGCGAGCACGGCTTCCTGGAAGCGCTCGACGAGCGCTCGCTCGCCCTGCTCCTCCTCGCAACGGTTTACGAGCCCCGCCCACAGCATGCGACCGACCGTCCCTCGACGAAGGGACTCCGCCGCATTGCCGATCGGGCGACGCACCTGATCGACGAGTTCCGAGAGACCGAGTGGGAAGAGGGTCTGTCCGACATGACCATGCGCCCGGACTTTTCGCTCTCCCGCGCGCTCGAACTCTGGCTCGACGGGGAACCGCTGACCAAGCTCGGCGAGGTAACGACGGTCGGCGAGGGTGACCTCGTCCGATCGTTCCGTCTGATGCTGCAGTGCGCGCGTCAGATCCGCCGGGCGCTGCCGGATACGGAGCAAGACCTCGTCGCGAAGGTCCAGGCCGTGATGGACGCCGTCAATCGCGACGAGGTGGATGCGCGGCGTCAGCTCGACGTCGACGGTGACGGCGCCGAGGACGCGGCCGACACTCCGGTCGAGGTGCGCGAAGAACCGGACGACGCGTTCGGCGCCGGCCTCGATTAGTCGCCGAGCGCGGCGCCGATCGACTTCTCGATCTGCGGCTCGCGGGAGCGCCACGCCGCGCCGACCGCGGCCAGGAACTCGTCGCCGCCACCCTGCGCGCGGGCTGCGCCGGCCATTGCCTTCGCGAGCGCGAGTCGCGACGCCGGCGGGATGCGCACGAAGCGGTTGTCGATGTAGAGCATCTCGAGCGGCGCGGCGCGGAGGAACACGCGCTTCGCGACTTCCTTCTCGAGCGCCGGCAGGATCACGTCGGGGTTATTGACGCCGGCGCACGCATCGCACGCGACCGTCAGCGACCCGGTGCGCACCTCGTACTGGCGCCACACCATCCCGCCGCCCTGCAACTGTTCGTCGAACTTCTCGCCGATTCGGGCGAGTGTCTTGACGAGCGGCGGCGCAGCGTCTTCGAGACCCGTCTCGCCGAGCGCCGTCGCCACCGCTTCGAGTACGCGGAAGTCGTCGCCGCCCGTGTGCTTGCCGAGCGTCCGGGCGGCGAGCACGCGCGTGTCCGTCGTCGCATCCTTCAGTTTGAGCAGTCTCGCCACGCTCTTGACCGTCTTCGCGTCCTTGAGCTTGCCGAGTTCCTCGACCGCCGCGGCACCGCCGCCTCCGCCCGCGCGCAACGCCTTGACGAGTTCCTTCACGTTCGCGTCGCCCTCGCCGTCCGCTGCAGGCGGCACCGAGGGATCGCCGAACGTCTTCTTCTCGTCCTTGCCGACCTTGCGGTCGAACGACGACACGGGCCAGTTCGCGCGCCTCTTCCCGTTGTCCTTCCGGCGCGCAGCGAAGAACTTGAAGATGTCCTCGCGCACCCAGCGCGGGAAGCCGTGCCCGACGCCGTCGAGCTCCGTGTAGATGAAGTCCTTCTTCTTGTCGCCCACGAGCGACTTGGCGCACGACCGGTCGCGCCCCGGTCCGACGACAGCGTCATCGGCCCCGTGGTAGATGTAGATTGGGACACCGGTGCCGAGTTCGCCCGAGACGCTGCCACCGCCGGCGCACGGCGAGCAAGCCGCCCACACGTCGGACATCTGCGCGCCCCAGTACCACGTGCCGAAGCCGCCCATGGAGTGGCCAGTGAGGTACACGCGCGTCTCGTCGACGTTGTAGAGCAGGTGCATCTCGTCGAGCAGCGCGTTCAGCCACGCTTCGTTCTTCTTCGCGCCCCACGGTGCCGCTACGGCCGTCGGAGCGACGACGATCCAGCCCCACTTCTCCGCGATGTCGAAGTAGAAGTTCATCGCGGACTCGCCGCTGCCCGTGATCACGTCCGCGGAGCCTCCCCCGCCGCCGCCGTGCAACGCCACGACGAGTGGCGTGGGCGTGAGCGGGTCGTACTTCGTCGGAACGTAGATGCAGTACGTGGCGCCCGGAGCGTCCTGGCTGCGCAGGGTAAGCGGCACCTTGTCGCGTCGGCCCGTCGGTTGCTCAGCTGAGCGGCGGGCGCGCTCGAGGTAGGCGAGCGCGCGCACCGACTTCTTGTCCTTGAGCATGTCGAGCTGCGCCTTGAGCGCGGCGGGGTTCTTCAACTGGACGTACTCGCGTTCGAGTTCGGCGAGCGACGGGTCCGCGAGTGGCTGCGAACGCGACCACGTCTTCCACTTGCCCGCGCCGACGGCCTTGAGCGCGTCGATGTTCTCCGGATCGGCGCACAGCGCGAGGAGCAGTTGCCGTTCGCGCTCCTTCTTCATCTTCAGCTTGCCGGCGATGGCGGCCAGCTCGAGCCGCTCCTCAGCGCCGAGCGCCCCCTGCGCGTCGCGGAGCCGCAACTCGTGCAGGGGAGGGTCGGAGATCACGACCTCCTCCACCTGGTCGCGCGGGATCCGGTTCTTGGACGGGATCTCCCAGTGCATGTCCGGACTACGGGAATTGAACGGGTTGATGACGACGACGAGGTCGTCCTGCTTGCTGACCACGACGTTCTTGAGCTTCTTCCCACTCTTCAGGATCACCGTGTCGGCCCGAGCGGGAACTGCGAGGAGCGCCAGCAGCACGAGAAGGAGCAGGAGCGGCAGAGCCAGGCTCCTCGCCGAGGCGGGAGAGCGCGTCATGGAGCCGAGCAGAACCCGGACGGCGGATGCTGTCAAGCCGCGCCCGGGACCGCGTGTCGATCCGGCTCGACGCGGCCTCGGGCCAGACCGGAGCGAATCGCGTGTTGCATTTCCCGAACGTCCGGGGGCTGGCTGTCGAGCGGGCTGGGCAGTTAGCGTGGCGCGCCGCCGGGAGCCCGGCTCAGCACACCTTGGCCCCGCCTTTGCGCCAGCCGGGCGTTGCGGGTCTCGGGCGGCTCGAACTGCAGGGCCCGGACGACCGACATTTCAGATTCGATTCCGGCGGCAGTGCGGCCGCCGGTGCAAGGGCAGGTCAGAGTTGCGGATCCTCTTCATCGCGCCTCGAGTCCCGTATCCCCCTCTCGATCGGGAGAACGTCCGGCCGTACCACGCCGTGCGATTCCTGTCGCTGCGCCACGACGTCGATCTGGTGACGTTCGGTGGCGGCGGAGCCGAGTGGGACGCACGCCGCCGCCTCCGCCGCTTCTGCCAGCGCGTGCAGATCCTGCCGCTGCCGACGCGACCGGTCGAGCCGGCGAGCGCGCGCCACATGTTCGCGACCCAGCCCCTGGCGGTCCGCCGCTACGGCAGCCGCGACCTGATGGAGCGCCTGCAGGCACTCAACGACACCCGCCGCTACGACCTCGTCTACATCTACTCCTCGGCCATGGCGCCCTACGGCAAGGCCTTCCCCACGACGCCCAAGATCCTCGACCTCGTCGAGGTCAACTCGCTGCGCTGGATCGAGTACGCCGACCACAGCCGCTTCCCGAGCTCGGCGGTTTTCCGCCGCGAGGGGAACCGGCTGATGTCCGTCGAGACCGGCAGCGTCGCTGAGTTCCAGCGCGTCCTGCTCGCCTCGGAGACCGAGGCCGAGGCGTTGCGCGGCCTGGTAGCAGCCACCCGCCGCGTCGTTTCGCTGAAGACTCCCGCACCGCCCCACGCACCGCTGATCCGGCGGCCGTCCGGCGTGCCGACGATTCTGATCGCCGGCCATCTGGACCACCTGCCCAACCGCGACGCCGTCGAGAGCTTCGTGCGTGACGTCTTCCCGCGCATCCGCGCGCAGTACGCGGATGCCGTCCTCCGCATCGCCGGGCGCAACCCGCCGCCGGAGATCCGTCAGCTCGCCCTGCAGCCGGGCGTCTATCTCGACGACCGCGTCAAGGACCTGCGTGAGCTCTACGCGACCGCCTGGGTCAGCGTCGTGCCGCACCGGGTGCACAGCGGCGTGAGGAACGAGATCCTCGAATCGCTCACACTGGGCGTGCCCACCGTCGTGACGCGCCCCGCGTTCAGCGGCGTCGATGCGATCCCGGGCACCGATCTGATGGTGACCGACGGCCCCGACGAGATGGTCCACGTCATCGGCGACCTGCTCGAGGATGCATCTGCCCGCGACCGCCTAGGCTTCCGCGCCCGGCGCGCGATGCTCAACAACTACAGCCACTGGTCGATCTCGCTGCGCCTCGAAGAGATCGTCGAGGCGGCCGCCCGCGAGCCGCTGCTGACCGTCTAGCGCGCGACCGCCTGCCGAGCCGCCCCCTTCCTTGACTCCCCACGGGTGCCCGCGCAACATCCCGGGCCTCCCATTCGAGCGGGTGTAGCTCAGTGGTAGAGCGCCACCTTGCCAAGGTGGATGTCGACAGTTCGAATCTGTTCACCCGCTCCAGCGGCACCCTCGGCGGGCCGCACCCCAGATGACGGCGAAGGTCCACTTCGCGCGCACTTCCTTGGTGGCCGGCTCCGCCGGCCCCGGGCCAAGGTGGATTGCGGCCACGGCCCGCACAAGAGCGTCGCCATCCGGCGCTTCCCGATCTGTTGAGTTCGTGAACTGACGGACTCGGCCAAGCACGCGATCTGCGAGATCGGAACAGCCACCTAGGCGACGCTCAGGTCGCTTAGACCTCTAGCCCGCACTATTCATGACGACGCTCGCGATGGCGTCCCTCGGCCGGTCCGAGCGCCCGGGCGCTCGACTTGCGGCGTTCACCGAGGTCGGCGGGGTCTCGGACGGCGGGATCTTCGTTCCGAGGGGGCGTTCAAGTCCATTTGCCGCCGCGCGGACGAGGTCTGGACGGACCGGTAGCCGGAAGCGTGTCGTTCTTCTGGCCATCGGCTGCGCTCAGACCGGCGCAGCGCCGAGCCTTCGCGCGACGCGGCACCACAGCTCGCGCCATGGGCAGGCCGCCGCGAGATGCACGACGACGCGGCGCACCGATTCCACGACGCGGGCGCCGATCTTGAGCAGCCGTTCGCGGATCGTGTGCACCTGCCAGACTGCGGCCGTGGTGCCGCGCAACTGGTAGCGTAACTCCTGGAAGAGTACGTAGGCCGCCGCGGTCATCAGCACGCGGAACTGGTTCGCCAGGAAGCTCGAGTTGCTCGTGCGATCCACCGCCAGGCCACCCTTGAGTTCCTTGATGCGGTTCTCGGCGTCGCCGCGACCGCAGTAGGTCTTGCAGTAGGTCGTCTCGGGCTTGTAGCTGCGCGAGACGTTGGTGACCACGAAGCGCGCGTTGTCCTTGTTCACCTTCCCGGTGGCGACCAGCACTTGCGCCTTGAAGACCACGCGGCGGGACCTGCTCCAGCTCTTCGCCCGGTACTCGCAGTCGCCGTAGATCTGCGCCGTCTTGTCTTCCATCGCCGCCAGCACCGCAGCCGCTGTCATCTCGGCGTCGCACAGATCCAGGAGCCGCTTGTTCTTGGGCATCCCGACCACGTACTTCACGCCGAGTTCGTCCAGCGCGTCGAAGAGCCGCGAGCCGGCGAAGCCGCTGTCCAGGCGCACGAGGATCTGCGTGCGCGGAAACGCACGCCGAAGTCGCTTCACCATCCGGCGGATCGTCCGCAGCGACGTGCGGCCCTCCTTCGCGTTGCCCGGCCGCAGCCGCGCACAGAAAAGGTACTGCTCCGGATCGCCGTCGACCGTGAGGAAGCCGAAAACCGGCAGGTAGCACCACGTGTCGTAGAAGCCGTTGAAGAGCGCTCCCTGCTGTGCACCGTGGGTCGGGTCACAGCTCGGGTCCATGTCGATCGTGATGCGCCGGGCCCCCCGGTGGCGAGCGCAAAGACGCTCGATCACGTCCTCCTCGAGCTTGCGCGACAAGGCCACGAGCTCGTGCGCCGTGACCGCGTTCTCGAAGCGCGACAGCGTCGCCTGAGACGCCAGGTCGGCGCCCTTGATCGGCGCGCGGCCCGTGACCCCCTTGAGCATCGGGTCGGTGCCCACGCGAGCCGCGTCGTTCTGGTCGCTGTAGCCCAGGCCGATCGAGAAGACGCGCTGCCGAAAGAGCTCCTCCAACGAGTGCTGCACCCGCGTCGGGTCACGACGATCCACCAACAGCGCAGCCAGACCTGCGGTCACTCCCATTCGACGGTCCACCGCGCGCAGCAGTCCCGCGCCTCCCTCGGACGTGTGCGCTTCGCCGTCGAACACGGCCGTGGTGACCTTCCCGAAGAGATCGGGAAACCGGACAGTGTGTGGGGTAGAATTCGTCACTCGGGCGTACCTCTCGCATCTGTGTAACTATTGCTCTAACAACAGTTTATGCAATGCGCGGTGCGCCCGAATCTACGTTCCGGGCGTGGCGTGATGAATTATGCAGGCTAGACCGCTGTCGAGACAACGGTCACGGAACGCTCATTGCGCACCGGAAGCCGAGTACGTCCCACCGGTACTCAGGGGAGGTCGCCTTACGGAACGAGTTCCTGAGTTGATTCTGCCAGGAGTTCCAACCGCCACCGCGCGACACACGATACGACGCGGTCGATGGGCCCGAGGGATCGCGGCTCGGGGCACTCTCGTAGTACTCCGGGTCGTATCTGTCCGAGCATCCGAGCACCACTCCCACACGTTTCCGCTCACGTCGAAGAGGCCAAGTCGACTCTGCGTGAATCGTCCGACCGGAGACGTGCGCGCGAACCCGTCGTCGTACTGTTTGATCGTATGGCCGGCGATCTTCGCGCCGGGGTGGGCCGCTTTCAGTGCATCGTCGCCATAGTTGCCATACATGGGGAAAGGGCTCGCCTGCTCGCCCCACGGGTAGGTCGCGCCTTCCGTGCCTCCTCGCAAGCACCGCTCGAACTCCGCCTCCGTGGGGAGCCTCCGTCCGGCCCATTGCGCATACGCCTGGGCATCGTTCCAGGAGACCAGGACGACCGGGTGGGACTCCCGCCCTTCGAACGACGATCCGGGACCTAGAGGATGGCGCCAGTCGGCTCCGCGCGCCCAGGAGTCGCGGTGCAGCGCGTAGCCACCGTCCCCCTTCTCGGCGTCGGTGACGTACGCTGTCTCGGCAACGAACTGCGCGAACTGCGCGTTCGTGACCTCGTGGCGATCCATGAGGAAAGCCGACACCCGCACCACGTGAGGCGGGCGCTCGTCAAGGCCGCCGCCGTCGCTTCCCATGGTGAACTCGGTTTCGAGGACGAGCACCATCTCGGATCCGTCCTTGTCGCAGACGAGGCGTCCGTCTGCGTCGATGCGAACCCCCGGGGGCGGAGCGGCCAACGCCATCTGATGCGCCAGCACGTTCTTCGGCGGCGCGGGGAGCGCTGGGACACGCGTACGGTTGACCGCGGTCGATCCCGACGTCCCCAGTTCGGGCGGTTCGGGCTGCTCAGGCTCCTCGAGCGGTCCGCAACCGGTCAGGTAGGTCGCAGTGGCCAAGGCTGCCATCAGCCCAAGTGACCAACTCGTTGCGCGTCGGCGACTCGGAGCTCCCTCGCGACCGCTCGTGCCACCGAGGAGTCTGGCCCTGACGTCACTCCTTGATGACATCGGTCCTCCTGAGCCAACGCGACGCGGTATTCGCGCAGCTACTTCTTCCACCCCTTCGCCCACTCGTGAAACGCCGCGGACAAGGATACCGAGATCGGTGAATCTCGTCACCGTGCGTGGATGTTCGCCCCACCGTCGCGAGTTTAGTCATCGCGGTGCTGCCAACTGACTCACGCACCTGCACCTGTGTCGCATACGTCGCAGGAGACGACTGCAGTCCTGCCGGAGCAACGTCTGCCGTTGTCGGGGCACCGAGGAGAGCAGCTCAGTCGCCGTAACGCGCGACGTCGAGCCACTTGCGGAAGTCCCGGTCCAGGTCGTCGAGTGACTCCTCGTACACGACACGCGCCGCGGCCGCAGATCCGCCGTACACGGCCAGTTGGAAGAACGTCGCCGCGTCGTCGGGCTCCCGCTCGAACAGGTACACGAGGAACGCGTACCCAGCGGTCGAGTGGAACGTGTCGAGCTGGTTCAGGTCCCGCTGCACGACGTGCTTGATCGGCGGCAGGACACCGAGGTCGTGCAGCCGCCAGACCCGCCGCAACCAGCCGC
The DNA here is from genome assembly GCA_965248445.1 of Planctomycetota bacterium. Taxonomy (GTDB): domain Bacteria; phylum Planctomycetota; class JAJSAM01; order JAJSAM01; family JAJVHW01; genus CBDFJG01. Next base: position 1,990,501 of record CBDFJG010000004.1, on the reverse strand, counting down.
TGCTCCCCTCGTAGTCGCGCGACTCGTCCGCATAGCGACCGTCAGACACGAACTTCGGCAGATACGAGCCCTTGAGCCGGATCAGGACGTCGGCCGCCAACGACTCGTCGATCCAGTCCTCGAGCGCCACCCGCGGGAGCTTGGTGCGGCGGGCCATGCCGTTGCGCAACGCCGACACGACGCCTTGGGAGCGATACGCCATGACCGTGTCCACCGCCGCTTCGACCGAGTCATCACGGGCCACCACGATGCGCCCCGTGATCACCGCCGACCAGTTGTCGCACTTCTCGGTGACCTCGGCGTCGGACCACTCACCGAAGTGCTTCGCGGCTGCGACCTGCTCCTCGAGATTGCGACTCATCGCGAACGTGCGCAGGTTCGGCAGCACGGCCATGGCTCCGGAAAGCCGCAGCGTGCGATGCGTCTCGCGAGTCGCGTGCACGGCAGCCGTCGCGATGCGGATCGCGTTCTGCATCCCCCACGTCGCGTCGACGGTCACGTCCTCGGCTCGCACGCGCCTCCAGAGGTCCTTCGCGACCCCCGGAGTCTCCTCGACTTCGACGTCGCTCGCCCACGTCAACTGCGCCTTGCGCTGGCGCTCGAGGCGCTGTCGCACGAACTCGACTCCGTCGCGATGAACGTACTTCCCCGCGAGTTCCGGATGCCCGAGCGCTTTCAACGCTCCTTGGTGCGTCGGTTCGATGAGCCGCGCCGTCTCCCAGACCTGCGTGTGGAGTTCTTCGAACGCGGCGCGTTCGTCGTCGTCCGGAGCAGAGTCCGCGAGTTTGCGGGCCTCCGCCGCGATCGGCCTGAAGCGCGCACCGATGCGCTTGCGTAGTCCGCGCACGCGCTTGTCGTAGACCAGGATCTCGCCCTCGCCCGGCTTCACCAGCGTCTCGAGGATCTTCGTCCGCGCGGATTCGTCCCAGCGCCACCCGTCGCCGTCCTTCACGAAGCCGGTCTTCTTGCGCAGCTTTACGTCGTCCGGGGTGACGGAGACCGCGCGCAGCCGCCACTCCGCAGCCTCCGCGGGGAAGTCGTTCCGGTCGCACCACGTGGCGAGCGACCTCATCAGCTTGGACACAGCGGTACGCGCCCCTTTCAACTTCACACGTACCGCTCCGGGCGACAGCCGGAACTCCTGCGCAGCGGCCGGCGACGCCGGGACGACGGCCGGCGAGATCGCGGAGAGTGAAAGGGCGAGCAGCAACGCCGATGACGAGATCCGCAGCATGGACAGAGGCTACTCGTTCCGTCGGCGTCCGTTGCGATGCCGCGCGGAGAGCGCCTCATCCTGTGAGAGGTACAGGGTGTCCCGAGTTCTAGAGCCGTGACTGAGTCGCGCCTCTTCTGAACCGGCTGACGCGGCTCGCCCCGGTATCCTGCGCAAGTGTTCGAAACCCTCTGGGGCGGTCTGCGGAAGAAGTTGGGCGCGCACACGCAGTACCCGGCGCCCAGCGTGAGCGGGACGGAGTCGGCCGAGCGACTCAAGCGAGAACTCGAAGAATTCTGCACCGACAGCAACGACCGCTTTCGGCGGTTCTTCTTGAAGAGCAGGCCACTGCTCATCGAAGCACCCGACGTGCCGCGATTCGAGATGTTCGAAGGTGCGGGACTCGCGCTCGAGGAGACATCGCAGATCTACGTGCCGTGCGTGCGGATCTTTCCCCTCGACGGCGCGCTGATCGCCACCGACTTGCGCACCCACGTCGACGCGGATCAGGTCTTTCCCCTCATACGCGAGCAGATCTACATCGCCGCGCAGATGGGCGTGCGGAAGGGCGACCGTGCGCTCGAGCTCTGCGTCGGCTCGGGCGTGAACTGCCTTTTCCTGTCCGACGTGGCGGCCAGCGTGACCGGCGTGGAATTGAGCCCGCGCGCAATCGAGTTCGCGCAGTTCAACGTCGCGCTCAATCCGGGAACCGCGGCGGTCGAGCTGCGACAGGGCTCGCTCTTCGAACCCCTCGCCGCGGACGAGAAATTCGATCTCGTTTTGGTGAATCCACCGTTCGAGCCTGTACCGCCGGGAGCCGATTACTTCTTGCACTCCGGAGCCGGGGAGGACGGCCTCGACGTCGTGCGACAGGTCCTTGCGAAAGTGCACGCTCACCTCGCGCCTGGTGGACGGCTCGAGATGTACACGTGGTCGCCCGGCAACGACACGAGCGTGCTCGTGGTTGAGCTTCTACGGAACGCCTTTCCCGACCGACGCATCGAAGTGCACTTCGTCGACGACCTCCCGCTCGACGACCGCATCAAACGCTTCCGATCCGAGAAGGGCTTCAGCGCGTGGCGCCAGCGCCTGATCGCTGCCGGCCACACCCGCATCTGGGACGTCTACGTACGTGTGGACGCGGAGGGTCCCGCGGAGATCGTTCCGATCGAGCATCCCCACCTGCTCGATGACACAGCGAGAATCCTCGAGCAGTGGAACTGAGCGACGGCGCGGCGGCCTTGATCCATGGATCAGTATCCGCACTCCGGAGTGATGCTCACACAGCTACACGCGCTACTCGGCGTCGCCCGGCGCCTCACCGGCGGGCTCGAGCTTCTTGCGAAGTTGCTCCAGTCGTTCCGCCTGCCTCTCCAAGAAGCCCTTCGCGTCCGGCTTGTCCGCGAGTTGCTTCTCGAGTTCTTGCAGCGCCTTCTCGAACAACTTCACGTCCTTCGACGCTTCGGCGTGGTCGAGCATCAGAGTGAAGAACGGAAGGACGTGCTCGTCGGTGGTTGGCACGCGACCCCCCTCCCACATCTCCGCGAACAACTTGCCCGCGGCAACGCCGCCCTTACGGGTGCCCCGCGCGTTCGTCGCATGGGACCAGACTTCGAGCCGCACGAGGGCCGCGTCGATCCGCACGCGGTTTTCGTCACTCAGGTCACCGAGCCGCGCGATGCGGTCCTTCGCCAGTTGGAGCTTGAGCCCGCCGAGGTCCATCTCGTGCGCAAGCACGTAGACCGTCTCGTCGGCCGTCTTGTCGGCCTTCTTCCGGAGCGCCGAGAACGCAGCGCCGGCCTTCACCGCCTCGTGGAAGCTCTTGACGTTGGGCTCCCCGGGGACCTTGGCGATCACGTTGCCCTGATCGTCCAGCACCAGGAAGTACGGGACGTCGCTGCCCCCCTTCTCTCGCAGCAGGCCCTCGTACGGCCCGCCGAGTCCGCTGTCGACGTGGACGAACAGCACCACGTTCTTGCCGAACTCCTTGAACTCGGGCGTCGACAGCACTCCCTTCTCGACGCTCTCGCATCGCGGCAGGTCCATGTACGAGATCGTGAAGTACGCGAAGATCGGCTTGCCCGTCCTCGTCGCCGTCGCGAGCGCCGTGGGGAAGTCGGCCACGAACCCGTTCTGGGTCACCCAGGGACTCTCCAGCTTCTGCGAGAGCTCGTACCGGGCCTGCGCCTCGGGGTCGTGCCCCAGCGCGGTTGTCGCGATCCCCACCGCGATCAGGCCCGCGAGGGCCACTGTCGTTGAGAGTCTCATGTCGGGTCTCCTCTGTGCCGCAGCGCACGGGACACTTCAGTCCGGAACGCTGCGTCAGTCCCCTCTGGGCTTACTTCAGTCCGATGATCTCGTACGCTCCGGAGGTCACCAGCGTGACCTGGACCGGCTGCGGCGCAGAGTTCTTCCAGTACCAGCCGTGCGTGCCTTCGAACGGTGCTGTGAACGTGCCCTTGATGAGAGCTGACTTGCCGGCGGCGAAGCTCTCGAAGACGTCGCTCGCGGCACCCTTCGGCTCACCGTGGAAGTCGTAGAACAGCACGCCGGAGTCCGATGACCACGCGTACTTCATCTTCTGTCCGCTGCGGAGCCGGAACTTGTACTCCAATCCCTTACCCGGCGGGACGGTGACGACCGTGCGATCGTCGCGCTCGACTTCGGACGCGACGGTCTCGCTCGCATCGGGCTGCGCGGCGGTCTCGGTCGGGGGCGCCGAGAGCACGGTCAGTCCGATGGCTCGGCCGAATCCGGTGACGTCGACGTTGTACTCTGCCGGCAGCACCACCAGCACGAGCAGCACGACGGCGAGCACAAACGCGATCACCATCGCCTTGACGAGCGCGGCGAGAGACGGGACGTCGGTCGGAGAAGCGTCGGTCATGGATCAGCCCTTCGAGAGTACGTAGCCGGACAGTTGGTAGCCGACGAGCAGCATGCCGCCGCTCATCAGGAGGACGTTCGCTGCCCAAGCGCGGCGCAGGAAGCTCGGATGGCGGCGCCAGTACAGGATGGCCAGCAGAACGAAGCCCAGCGCCACGAACTGCCCGAGTTCGACCCCGACGTTGAACGCCGCCAAGTTGGTGAACAACCCGTTCGCCGGGATCGCGAACTCCTGGAGTTTTGTCGCGAGTCCGAAGCCATGGAAAAGGCCGAAGATCAGGACTGCGGCCTTCGTGTTCGGTTGGAACCCGAGCACGCGCCTCAGCCCTCCGAGGTTGTCGAAGCCCTTGTAGACGATCGAGAAGCCGATGATCGCGTCGATGAGGTAGGCGTTCACCGAGATGCCGGCGAGGACCCCCGTCATGAGCGTCAGGCTGTGCCCGATCGTAAAGAAGCTGACGTAGACGAGGACGTCGCGGCTGCTGTAGAGGAAGAAGATGACGCCGACCAGGAAGAGCAGGTGGTCATACCCGGTCACCATGTGCTTCGCCCCGATGTAGATGAAGGGAACGATCTCCGGGCCGGTGACCTGCTCGAGGAAGGTCCGTGTGGGATCGTCGACCCCGTGCGCCAGCGCCGTCGACGCAAGGGCGACGACGGCGATGAGTGCCATCAGGCGGCGCCACGTGTTCATCGGACCTCCTGCAGTTCCGGAGGGCTGTGCCACTCCGGCGCCGCGGTCAATGCCGCGAGTGCGGCGACCGCACCGATGCGCAGCGCCCAACGGAGCCCGCGCAGACTCCACCGTCTCGGCCGCCGCGGAGGGGACACCATGAGGGGAGTCTAGACGGTGGGGATGGCCGCAGGGCGTGGGTGGCTGCGAGGGTTCGTGCGGCGGAAGGATGTTGGTAGTTCTCGACCTGACCACGTTGGGACGGCTTCGCGCCGCTGTTCTTCAGTTGTCGTCCGCATCGTCCCCGTCTGCGTCCGCTTCGGCTGGGGGCGCGGGCGCGAACCCGCGGTAGTCGGCCATGAAGACGCGGCCGTACTCACCAAAGGTGTCGGCGGTCTCGAACATGTCGCGGATCGAGCGCTCGAACTTCCGCGTGGCCACGACCTCGGCGTTCACCTGGATCGAGACGGGGTTGTCCAGATCCATGAGGTCGTCGTTGAGGTAGAGCGTGAACTCGCCGAGATTCGTCGCGTTGATGTCCACGACACCGGCATCGCGGTCGTACTTGACGCTCATGGTGATGTCGTCGCCGCGCTTCTGCGGGCTGACGATCAGCATGGTCCCCGTCCACTGCGACGCGATGCCGTCCTCGCTCGTTGCGGTCGTGAACGAGTACTCAGTCGGAGTGGCTCGGCCGGGGTGGGCGTCGAGCCATGACGCCACGTCTGCCATCGCAGTCTCGCCGTCCTTGAAGGCCTTGTTGCCCTCGGTCAACTCGGCGTAGGCCTCGGCCGTGGCGTCGTCGTCACCCTCGTGGACGACGACGGTGGTGTAGAGGTTGGTGTTGTCGCTCGTGACGGCCTTGGTCGGCTTGCGCAGGACGAGCGCGGCGAGGCGGTCCGGGATGGCGTTGCCCGCGACGGACTGGATCGTCTCGCAGACCGCGCCCTCGGCCTCCATGTAGAAGCGATTGGGGTGCACGTTGAAACGTTCGCGCAGGTGCGTGAACGCGTGCGCGATGAGCCACGGCTGCCCGGAGATCGGGAACTTGCCCGACTCCTTGACCGCCGCCACGATCCAACCTCTCTTGATCACCTCGTGGGCGAGCCAGTTCGACTCCAGGTACGTCTTCGCGTTCTGGTCGCCGGCCACGACGCACACGAGGAGGGGATGGGCGCGCTTGGGCGAGTAGGCCAGCCCACCGTGGAACACGATGGGGACCTTGCCAGGACTGCCGTCGGCGTAGTCGACGTCCATGTCTTCGGTGATCACCCTCCCGTGGCTGGCGGACTTGCGCGACCTCCCCTCTGTGCCAACGTGGCTGAGACACCGACCCCACGGATGATTACTGTGCAGGGCGGTGGAGGAACCAGCGATGACGAACAACCACAACACAGCGCCGGGGGAGATCCCGGAGCCGAGGGAGGGCGAGCATAGCGAGCGCGATCGAGGCGGAGGGGGCTCCCCCGGGGCGCGCGGCCCGGGGGACGTTGGGGTGCGCGACCCCGAGGTCGTGCCGCGCGCCTCGCGGCGGCGCTTTGGCGCCGCGTACAAGCTACGGATCATCGAGGCGGCGGACGCGTGCACGAAGCCCGGCGAGATCGGCGCTCTCTTGCGCCGTGAGGGGCTGTACTCCTCGCACTTGTTGACGTGGCGGCGCGCGCGGGACCAGGGCCAGCTCGAGGCGCTCTCGCCCAAGCGGCGTGGTCCCAAGCCCGATCCGGACCGTGCGCTCAAGAAGCGCAACGAGCAGCTCGAGCGCGAAGTCGCCCGTCTCGAGAAGCGGCTCGAGACGGCCGAGGTGATCATCGACGTGCAGCGAAAAGTCTCACGGCTGCTGGGCATCGAGATGCCCGAGACGAGCGGGAGCGACACGTGATTGCGGCGGAGGAGCTGGGGGGACGCGTGGGCGTCGCCCCCGCGTGCCGCGCGCTCGGAGTCACGCGCGCCACGCTCTATCGGCGCCGAACGGCACGCACGTGCCCCCGGCCCCAGCAGCCGCGCCGGCGCTCGCCGCGCGCCCTCACGATCGACGAGCGTCTTACCGTACTCGCGGTGCTGAGCGAGGAGCGCTTCTGCGATCTGTCACCGCTTGCGGCGTGGGCGATCCTGCTCGACGAGGGACGCTACCTGTGCTCGGTGCGCACGATGTACCGCATCCTCGGTGCGGCTGGTGCTGTGCGTGAGCGCCGCAACCAGCTGCGTCATCCCGCGTACAAGAAGCCCGAGCTCCTCGCGACCTCCCCGAACCAGGTCTGGAGCTGGGACATCACCAAGCTCCGCGGCCCGGTGAAGTGGAGCTACTTCTATCTCTACGTCGTGCTCGACATCTACTCCCGCAACGTCGTGGGCTGGATGCTGGCGGACTGCGAGAGCGGTGCGCTGGCGACGGCACTCATCGAGCAGTCCTGCGAGAAGCAGGGGATCGCGGCGGAGCAGCTCACGATCCACTCCGATCGGGGGCCGCCGATGATCAGCAAGCCGGTGGCCTTTCTGCTCGCCGATCTCGGCGTGACGAAGTCGCACAGCCGGCCGTACACGTCGAATGACAATCCGTTTTCCGAGAGCCAATTCCGCACGCTGAAGTACCGGCCGGACTTCCCAGCGCGCTTCGGCTGCATCGAGGACGCGCGGGCGCACTGCCGCGCCTTTTTCCACTGGTACAACCGCGAGCATCGTCACTCGAGTCTCGGGCTGCTGACGCCCGAGACCGTGCACTACGGCCGCGCCGAAGCGGCCGTCGCCGCGCGCTCGGTCGTGCTCGATGCCGCGTACGCGGCGCATCCCGAGCGCTTCGTGCGCCGTGCGCCGACGCCGCCGGCTCTGCCGACCGAGACGTGGATCAACCCGCCGGCCCGGGAACTCGCGGCGCTGGAGACTGCGACACAGGAGGCTGCTCACTAAACTCGAAGACGCGGTGTCTCAAAGTCGTTGACACGTCCCGCCAGCCGCCGCCCGAGCCGACTGCCCGCCCCGAGCGTCCTTCGGGCGCCGCTGTCAAGAAGGCGATCGAGGGCCATGTTGGCGCGCTGATCGGCGGCGACATCGACGCAAGCGCATCGGCGGACCGGGAGAGGGTTTTCTACGAACTCGACAAGGACCTGCGCAACGACACGAGGGGCGTTGCGATCCGCGACCCGGGCTTCTGGGTTGACACGATTACGTCGCAGTACTTCGCGGGGAGCGGGACGTGTCAACGACTTTGAGACACCGCGTCTTCGAGTTTAGTGAGCAGCCTCCTGTGTCGCAGTCTCCAGCGCCGCGAGTTCCCGGGCCGGCGGGTTGATCCACGTCTCGGTCGGCAGAGCCGGCGGCGTCGGCGCACGGCGCACGAAGCGCTCGGGATGCGCCGCGTACGCGGCATCGAGCACGACCGAGCGCGCGGCGACGGCCGCTTCGGCGCGGCCGTAGTGCACGGTCTCGGGCGTCAGCAGCCCGAGACTCGAGTGACGATGCTCGCGGTTGTACCAGTGGAAAAAGGCGCGGCAGTGCGCCCGCGCGTCCTCGATGCAGCCGAAGCGCGCTGGGAAGTCCGGCCGGTACTTCAGCGTGCGGAATTGGCTCTCGGAAAACGGATTGTCATTCGACGTGTACGGCCGGCTGTGCGACTTCGTCACGCCGAGATCGGCGAGCAGAAAGGCCACCGGCTTGCTGATCATCGGCGGCCCCCGATCGGAGTGGATCGTGAGCTGCTCCGCCGCGATCCCCTGCTTCTCGCAGGACTGCTCGATGAGTGCCGTCGCCAGCGCACCGCTCTCGCAGTCCGCCAGCATCCAGCCCACGACGTTGCGGGAGTAGATGTCGAGCACGACGTAGAGATAGAAGTAGCTCCACTTCACCGGGCCGCGGAGCTTGGTGATGTCCCAGCTCCAGACCTGGTTCGGGGAGGTCGCGAGGAGCTCGGGCTTCTTGTACGCGGGATGACGCAGCTGGTTGCGGCGCTCACGCACAGCACCAGCCGCACCGAGGATGCGGTACATCGTGCGCACCGAGCACAGGTAGCGTCCCTCGTCGAGCAGGATCGCCCACGCCGCAAGCGGTGACAGATCGCAGAAGCGCTCCTCGCTCAGCACCGCGAGTACGGTAAGACGCTCGTCGATCGTGAGGGCGCGCGGCGAGCGCCGGCGCGGCTGCTGGGGCCGGGGGCACGTGCGTGCCGTTCGGCGCCGATAGAGCGTGGCGCGCGTGACTCCGAGCGCGCGGCACGCGGGGGCGACGCCCACGCGTCCCCCCAGCTCCTCCGCCGCAATCACGTGTCGCTCCCGCTCGTCTCGGGCATCTCGATGCCCAGCAGCCGTGAGACTTTTCGCTGCACGTCGATGATCACCTCGGCCGTCTCGAGCCGCTTCTCGAGACGGGCGACTTCGCGCTCGAGCTGCTCGTTGCGCTTCTTGAGCGCACGGTCCGGATCGGGCTTGGGACCACGCCGCTTGGGCGAGAGCGCCTCGAGCTGGCCCTGGTCCCGCGCGCGCCGCCACGTCAACAAGTGCGAGGAGTACAGCCCCTCACGGCGCAAGAGAGCGCCGATCTCGCCGGGCTTCGTGCACGCGTCCGCCGCCTCGATGATCCGTAGCTTGTACGCGGCGCCAAAGCGCCGCCGCGAGGCGCGCGGCACGACCTCGGGGTCGCGCACCCCAACGTCCCCCGGGCCGCGCGCCCCGGGGGAGCCCCCTCCGCCTCGATCGCGCTCGCTATGCTCGCCCTCCCTCGGCTCCGGGATCTCCCCCGGCGCTGTGTTGTGGTTGTTCGTCATCGCTGGTTCCTCCACCGCCCTGCACAGTAATCATCCGTGGGGTCGGTGTCTCAGCCACGTTGGCACAGAGGGCCCGCTTGTCGCTCGCAGTCGCTCGCACGTTCACCCAGAGGTTCCACGACGGCTCCAGCGAGTTCTCGATGACATCATTGCGGTAGGGGGTCTCCCTATTGTCTACATCGAAGATTGGATAGCAGTCCGGCGGGCCGATCCCCGTGTTCCCAACGCCTGCGACAAGCGTTGCAAGTTCGATGTAGGCAACTGGCGGTGAGGCGGAGAGCGCGCCGAGCCCCTTGAGCACCGACCCGGCCTGCCTCACCGTCCCAACGGCAAGACCGTCCCACTTCCGATGGTCCTGCGGCTTGAACGGCAGAATGACCGCGCTGTGTAGCGTGATCGTGTAGTTACGCTCGACGAGGAACGGCTCGCGCTCGGCGATGACGTCCGGCGCAACTTGTAGCTGCTTCGCAGTGCCGAACGCCCTCGCGGCGGCGTCCCACTGCCCCGCGGCGGCGCTTGACTCCGCCGTCAGAATCGCCGAGCAGAAGTCCCGCAGTCGACGCACATGCTCATCGTCACCGTTCTGGAGCGCGTCGTTGAAGCGTGCAAGTGCCTCGGTCCACTCGCGCTGTTCGAATGCGGCCTTCCCCGCTGTCGTGCTCTCGGCGAACGCGACCGCTCGCGCCACCTCGGCTTCCTTCCGCGCGTGCGCGAGATCCTGATCGACATTGAGTGTCGAGTCCATGCTCTTGGCCTCGCTCAACGCGGTCTCTGCGCGACTGAAGTCGCCGGCCGCGGCTGCCGCCCGACCCTCCCGCGCCAACTCCCCTCCGCGCTCCTGCCGCATCGATCGCAACTCGGCAGCGATGTCATCGCGTGCGCGGTACGTGAGGGCTTCCTGCGCACTCGCCATCGCCGCCCCGAGGTCTCCGGACGCGCGCTCGATTCGCGCCCGCTCGAAGTACTCATCCGCTGCGCGATCTCGCGATGTCTCCGCGCGCTGCCGGATCTCGTCCCCACGGCCCTCGGTCTTGCCGTCCTCGAGTGCCTCTTGGTAGTACTTCGCTGCCTTGTCCCACCGCTGCGCCTCCCACGCGCGATCGCCGCGTCTGAGCGCAGACGAGCAGCCGACGAGGAGGAGGAGGAGGGCGATGCCCACCAGGATTCGCATCGCGCCCGCGACCGCAACGGCGCTGCGGCGTCTGGACCGCGCGCGGGCACAAGGAGGATGCCAACCCCGCAGTGTGATCACACTCACGCTTCGATTGGACCGAGCCATGGTCTCTTCCCTCCCGCGGCGATCGTAGCGAGGTCGCATCTGAACTCGCCACACTTGAGCTCGCAGCAGGGTAACCCTTCACGTCGGTCGGAAGCCCCGATCGGAGGCTGATTTGGACTGGATCCCGAAGAGCGCATCGTCGGTCGATCTATGAGGTGTGGACTCCAACGGGCTTGCCGACGACCTCCGCGCTGTGATCGCGGAGCTGCGCGAGCTCGTCGGTCGCCTGCTGCGTCGCATCGCCGAGCTCGAGGGTCGAGAGCGCCAGCACTTGCGGCGCATCGGGCGCATCGCGCAGCTGGAGTCGCGCCTCAGGCGCGACTCCAGCACGTCCTCACGCCCTCCGTCGAGTGACGGCCCGTGGTCCAAGCGCCGCGGCCGTCGCCGTCCGCCGTCTGACAAGAAGCAGGGCGCTCAGCCCGGCCATCCGGGCAAGACGCGCAACCTCGTCGATCCAGGCGACGTCGATGAGATCGTCGACCACGAGCCGAGCGCGTGCCGCACGTGCGGACACGTAGAGCTCGTGGACGGTGGGATCGCCCCTCGCCGCCACCAGGTCACCGAGATCCCGCCGCTCTTGGCGACGATCACCGAGCACCGCCTACGCGGGCGGCTCTGCGGGCACTGCGGCGACGCGGTCTTCGCGGATCTGCCCGAAGGCGTGTCCCCCAGCGCCTTCGGGCCTCGACTGCAGGCTCTGGTCGTCACCCTCGTGGCCGCCTACCGACTGAGCCGGGCGGAGGCGGCACGTCTGCTCTCCGAGGCCTTCGACGTGAAGATCTCGGTCGGCAGCGTCAGCAACATCGAGCGGCGGATGTCCCGGGCGCTTGAGCCGTTGCGCGGGACCGCTGCACTACCGCTGCACAACGTCCGCCCGCTCCTGCCTCTTGTGCGGCTTGTGCAGCGAGGGACACGCGTAAGTCCTTGCTGGACAACGATCTCTCGTTGCTTCGGGAGCAAGAGGCCGGAGGTTCAAATCCTCTCGCCCCGACCACGCGTAACCATTGCCGCACGAGCGAGTTACGGCGACTTCGCGCGCCCCATTCGGACCCCGCGTTTCAGGCCGATTCCGGCTACCGCTGCACTACCGCTGCAGATCGTCACGCGACCGACGGGAGCGATCGACGCTGTGAGGTGGCGCTCTCCGTCGTCGGCGTGGCTGCAGAGTCCCTACTGGCTCGGCGTCGAGAAGTGGGGTGTCTATCAGCGCACCCTCGAGGTGATGAAGGACTACCCGGCGCTGCGGGAGGCCGTCGGCCCGTACGTGATCTTCGTCTCCGTCGGGGGTTCGCCGCGGAAGGACCTTGCCGACGTGGACGAGGTGGAGATGAACCGCGCGCAGCGCATCCTGCGCGAGACGACGACGTTGTTCCCGACGCTCTACGACGGCTGGCATCGCGAGTTGGGACCGCTCTTCGACTTCAAGAAGTACGGCCCCGACAACGCGGAGTTCGGCACGCTGTTGAAGATCCACGCGTTCTCGCGCGAGAAGGACTTCGAGCGGTTCAACCGCCAGTACTACGCGTGGAGCCCCCGCATGGCCGGCGTGTGCGCGTTCTACTCGCAGCGGGAGCCACGCTTCATCGTGACGCACGACGGGCGCACACACGAGGAGCCGTACGCGACCTACCAGACCCAGTGCCACGAAGGCGTGCATCAGCTCATCCACTTCTACACGCGCGAGCTGTCGACCGCCGCGGGGGGCGATCCGCCTGCCTGGGACCGCGGCTCGTCGCAACCGCTGTGGAGTTCGGAGGGTTTCGCGGAGTTCTTCTCGGCGTACGCGGGCGACGGAGACGCACGGCGCTGGATGCAGCCGCTCGACAGCCGCATGGAGCTCATCTGGATCGTGGAACAGGCCTTTCCGAAGCTGCAGTGGAGTGACTGGTCGCTGAACGCGCTCATGACGCCCCTGGACGGCGGCGAACTCGATCAGGCCGTCCTTGGCGTGTCGCCGCGCCTCACGCGCGCGCAGGCCGAGAACGAGCGCTGGGTCGCCTGGCTCGACGCGGTCCACGCCGTCTACGCGAACCTCTACTACGCGCGCGCATGGAGTCTCGTGTACTTCCTCTGGTATGCGGAGGAACTCGGACAGCCGAAGTACCGCGACCGCTTCGTGCGGTATCTCGAGCGCGAGTGGGTCGTGCCGAAGCCCACGGAGCCGCTCGCCGAGGGCGGGATCTGGACGTCCAAGCTGTTCTACGACGCGATGGGGATCACCGACCGCGCCGGTTCCAAGGCTCTCGAAGCGGAGTGGAAGGAGTTCACGTCCAAGCTGTGCGAGCGTGAGAAGACCTCCGACTGGCTACCCGCGCGCTTCGCGCTTCCACCTCTTCCGCCTCTTGGGCGTGAAGTAGCGCCTTCGGTCGCAGCGTCCAGCGGCGATTCGGAGTCAGGAGAGAATCAGGAGCACTGGTTCGGTGTCGTCGTCCGCGTCGGGAGGTGCGGGCTAGCCCCCGATCGGAAGCGTCAGCGCGGGCGTGACCGACTTGCGGTCGCCGGCCTGGAGCGCGAACAGGTAGGACAGCAGCGCGAACGTCGTCTTCGACTCGAGGTTCGCGTCGTCGATGTAGAACCACGCGCCGCGATAGGGGATCGCGACGTACGCGCCGTCCGGCTTGGACGACGAGGTCCGGACACGGAGCAGGTCGCCCGTGACTTCGCCCCAGTCGAACGGCGTCCCGTCGGCAGCCGTGGTGTTGGTCACCCACCCCCGCGCGGAGTGCTCCTCGGGAACCTCGACGGCGTGCGACAAGTAGAACAGGATGCCGAGGAACGACCGGGGCGTGACGCGGATGCGGTCTCCGTCATCGGTCAGCGCATCGTCGTACGCGGCGACCATCGGGTAGAAGGTCCGGCCCTCGCGCAGCCGGAGGATGCGCCGGATCTCGGCGGCCTGGGCCGTCTCGGTGCCGCCCGCGCGGAGCGCCCAGCCCAGCCGCGGACCATCCGCCGCGCCTGAGATGGCGACGTGGGCCTGGCCGGTCTGCTGGAGTTCCCGGATCAGCCCGCCCAGCCGACGGAAGTCCTTGTACACGGGCGGACTCCCCGGCGTCGGTCCGGATGCGGTCGGGGCGTTCAGGACGCCGTTCATGCTCTGGACGGCCAGCCGCATCACGCGCCCCGAACTCCAGCCCGAGCGGGTGAGCAACGCCAGAATCTCGAGCGGCACCGGCGCCATCATCTGCTTGACGAACTTCTCGCCCTGGAGCGGGGAGTAGCTGACCGTCGGCTTCTCCGACCACTTCATCGAGCCGCCCGTGGTGAACCTCGGACTGTCCTCCGCCGAACCGTCTACGAAAGTGGAGCTGGCTGAGAGCGAGCTGTCGAACGTGTACTGCGTCGTCAGGCTGCCCACGTCGAGGAAGAGCGGCACGTCGCGATAGCGGAGCCGAACCAGGTTGAGGAGCTGCTGCTCGTCGCGCGTCGCCGCAATGGCTTCGTTGTACGGTAACGGCGCACCACGGACCGCCGTGGGGCCCATGGCGTTGCAGCCCGGCAACAGGGTCAACGTGAACAGCGCGGTCGTTAGGGCTCGTTGCAGCGGGTTCATCACGTCCTCCGGCACTGAGCAGCGTCTCGTGCTCGGGATTCAACGGGTGCCGTGGCGGACGAACGAGAACGTCACCTCGGCCTTGACCGGCTTCCCCGCCACCTCGAGCACGGGGTAGGCGAGGAAGTTGATGGGTCCGGATTCGGGCAGGGGATCCACGATCAGATCGCGACCGCGACTCATCTCGAAGCGGTTCGCCGGGTGGTGCCCGAAGTAGTAGGTCGCGAGGCTGGAGTACTTGTCGCCTTCGCTGATATCCACCGGCCACCACTTCCCGTCGGCGTAGAACTCCGCCCAGCAGTGATACCCGTCGATCCCGCCGTCGTCGCGTTCGGAGGGGATGCTCGCCCCGATGGCGAAGCGCGCGGGGATCCCGACGGACCGCGACAGCGCGATGAAGTAGGCGTGGAAGTCCGTGCAGTTCCCGGTCGCCGCGTCGCAGGCGTACTCGGCGTCGCCGAGGCCCCACCCGTCCCCGAACTTCATGTAGCGCATGTGGTCGATGACGTGGTCGTAGAGCGCTCTGGCACGCACGAGATCTTGCTTCTTCCCCGCCACCACCTCCTCGGCGATGGTCCGGAATTCGTCGCTCGCGGGCACGAGCCGCTCCGCGGCGAGGAACGGTCCGGCCGGTTCGGACGCCGGCGCCTCGTAGAACGCCTTCTCGTTCCGTCGCACCGCGAACCGGATCTCCGCGGCCTCGCCGCCGTCTCCGGGGGAGAGTTCCAGGAGCAGGACACGGTTGCCGTGCGCGCGGTCCCGGAGGATCCGCTGCTCGCCCGGTGCCGTGATGGACACGACCTCGACCGTCTGGAACGCGTCCGACTCCGGTAGGGGCAGCCACATGCGGGCGGGAGCCGCGAGCTCGGGCAGCTTCGCTCGGTAGAGGAAGTCGAACGAGTCGTTCCCCCGGACTACTCCGAAGTGCCCCTCGTTGGCCTGGTCCACGGGGACCCGGTGCCACGTGTCGTCCGGCGCCTGGTTCCAGACGTAGTATGGCTGCCCGTTGATCTTGTGGACCGTGGTCTCCGTGACGCTCATGTCGCCCGGGTCGCCTGAGAGGAAGAAGTCGACGTCGTAGACGTCGCCGCTCGCGTCCACGAGGTCGACGCAGGCGAACTGCCGGCGGGGACCGAGGTTGGCCAGGTACTCGGTGTGGACCCGCACGAGCCTGAGGCGCAGCAGCTCGTCACCGTGGGAGAGCGCGAAGTACCCGTCCCCGATTCGGACCTGTTCCTCGATGTGATGTTCGATGCCCGCCTGGATGTCGGCGGTCACGACGCTCGGAACCGGCGCGCCGGCGGGCGGCGGCTCCGCCGCGCCGACCGACCCGCAGCCCGCGAGGACGACGTAGGCGAAGGCGAGTGCGAGGAGATGCGCGGCCGGGAGCGTGGAGGGCACGCGTGATCCCGACCGCGCCGACATCCCGAGCGCGGTTCTCACTTCGGGTGGTCCGGGTGCTCCGACTTCTTGGGATGCTCCGACTTCTTGGGGTGCTCGGTCCCCGCCGGGTGCTCGGTCCCCGCCGGGTGCTCCTGCGCAGCCTTCGGGTGTTCCGTCCGCGTCGGATGGTCCGACTTGGTGGATGAACCCGTGCACTGGCAACCCGCCAGAAGAGCCATCGTCGCGACGCACAGCAAGGCTCCGATCCATCTTCCGCTCATCTCCGCACCGCCTCTCGTGGTAGCCGGCCCTCTGCCGGGCAGGATGTACGCGGGACCCAACTGGCACCGCCGTAGTACTCCCCGGAGTCACGGGCTCGCGTACCCGGGATAACAGACCTGTGTCGCGAGGAGTCCCCCGAAATCGATCGTGGCGCCGCGGGACGCGTCGCGCTCGGTCCTCGGCGTTGGTGATGAGATGAGATCCCGTCTTCTCGACCAAGGTTCTTAGAGCGTTGTTGGCGCTGCCCGCCTCGCCTGCGCGCGGGGACCGCGCTCGGCGGGCCGCGAGGACAGGTTGGGTGGTGCGACGCCTTCGCCTGTCGGCTCGGGCATGAATCCGGGGCGGCGGAGCGCGCGCGAGTTCGCTCGGAAGACTCGTGGCTCATGCGGGCACCTGCGTGGCCGACGTGGCCACGGGTGTGGGCCGGGGGACGAAGGGCTGTTTGTTTCGAGCCACCCAGTGGACGGCGACCAGGAGCTTTCGCATGGACGCGACGAGGGCGACCTTCGGGAGCTTGCCCTGGGACCGAAGCCGTTCGTAGAAGGCGCGCAGCCAGGGGTTCCTGCGCACCGCGGTCAGGACGGGCATCCACAGGGCCCTGCGCAGCCGGGCGTGCCCGATGCGGGTGATGGCGGCGCGTTGGCCCTGGTTGCGTCCGGACTGCTTGAGTGCCGGGACGACCCCGATGTATGACGCCAGCGCCTTGGCGTCGCGGAAACGAGTGATGTCGCCCAGCTCCGCGACGAGCCGCGCGGCGGTCTGTGGCCCGATGCCGTCGATGGTCGTGAGGAGCTTGCCGACCTCGTGGTGCTCCAGGGTTCCCCCGATCAGCTTCTCCAAGTCGCGAAGGCGCCGGCGCAGCAAGTCCAGATCCTCGCAGGCGTACCGGACCTGAGTGCGATAGGCCTCGGCGTGGTGGCGGCCCACGGACGACTTGGCTGCACGGACCAGGTCTTGGGCAAGCTGCCGCCCGACTCGGTGACGTCCGTCGTAACGGAGCGCGGCGAGTCGCTTGACCGAGACACCCACAAAGGCCTGCGCGGTGGGATGGCGGTTGAGCAGCGCCGTGGCGAGTTCGCTGTCGAGGGTGCGGACGTGGCGTGTGAACTCCGGGAAACCCAGGTCCACCAAGCGGTGAAGCCGGCGGACCCGGTCTCCAAAGTCCTGGACCACGCGATCCCTGAGTCTGACGAGCTCGCGCAGTTCCTCGGTGCCGGAGTCGGGCAGCCGCGTGGGCTCCGGGCGTTTCTGGCGAGCGAACCGGGCGAGCCCGAGGGCGTCGATGGCATCGGTCTTGGTCCGCTGCAGGTCCTCGCCGGCGAAGCGGTGGGTCCGCAGCGGATTGATCAGCACCATGGCGAAACCGCGCGAGAGAAGCTCCGCCGCCAAGTTGCGCCAGTAGTGCCCGGTCGCCTCCAAGGCCACGAGCACGTCTCGAGGGACGCCGAGCAACTCGAAGAGCTCCTCGTAGCCCTGTGCGTCCTCACCGAAGGCGGTGGGCCGCACCAGGATCTCTTCGTCCTCGTCCATCACCGCCACGACGTGCTTCTTCGAAGCGATGTCTATCCCCGCGTAGCGCATCGTGCACCTCCTGTCATGCGACGAGGAGGACCGGGAGCCTCGGAGCCGGCGACCGTACTCATCCTTGTTCATGCGAGGACGCGCGTCTGCGCGCCTCAGGATCCCGTCCGAGCGTGGGTCGCCGGTCGAGGGCGCCAATCTCATCTCCGAGGACTGCGCCTCGTGAAGGCCGCGGCGACCCTCTCCCGGCTCTCGTCGATCTCTGTCCACCGTAGGTCGCGGGCATGAGTGGACGTCATACAAGAAGGCCGGTCCCTGCCTCGGTGTAACCCGTAGCGGTTTTCCGAGTCACAAACGGGCTCTGCGCCCGAGGAGGAACCGGCTATGGCGAAGGGTACACGCTTGGTGATCGGGATGGATCTGGGTGATCGCGTGGTGCATGTCTGCATGCTCGACCGCAAGACGGGGGAGGTCGTCGGGGAGGGACGGGTCGGGGCGACACGCAAGGCGCTCGGCAAGTTCTTCGAGCAGACGGAGCGGTCCAAGGTGGTGATGGAGAGCGGGACGCACTCTCCGTGGATCAGCCGGCTGGTCGCGTCCCACGGCCACGACGTGATCGTGGCGGACGCGCGACGGCTGCGAGCGATCTGGGACTCGCCGAAGAAGACGGATCGGCGCGACGCACTGGTGCTGGCGCAGCTCGGTGCGGGGCATCCCGGCCTGCTGCATCCGGTGGTCCACCGGGGCGAGTCCATGCAGGCCGACATGGCGCTGCTGCGCGCGCGGGAGCGCGTGGTCTCTGCGCGCACGAAACTCGTGAATGCCGCACGCGGCGCCGTCAAGTCGCTGGGGCATCGACTGCCGTCGTGCTCTGCGAGGAGCTTCCACCGGCGGGTGCGCGAGTCCGTGCCCGAGGTCCTGCGGGACCTCGAGCGCAGCAAATGGAGGAACTTCCGATGACCCGGTCTCGTTCACGCAATCTCGCGTTCGGACTTCTTGCCCTGGTGGCCGTGGCGCTGTCAGCCACGGCGCACTCTGGCCCGAGCAACGAGAGGGTCACACGCCTCCGAACGATCTGCGAGTCGCCGATCGGTGTCTCGCGTCGCGCGGCGCTGATGGAGGAGCTTCTGGGCATCGGCACCGGCGCGTCTCGGAGCGCGCTTACTGCCATGGCGGCGAGCAAGGACGACAAGCTGGCCGCGATGGCGATCGCCACGATCGGTCGCGGCGACTACTCAGGCGCTCGCGCGAAGCTGAAGATCATCTACGAGGACACCAAGCGGACCGACGGCGTGCGGTGCGCCGCGCTCGCTGCCTGGTGTCGCGCAGAGAAGTCCGACAGCAAGAAGTGGAAGGACGTGAGCTCGTACGTGAACGCGAAGGCGGGCACGAACCAGCGTCTCCAGGGCATGGCGCTCGCGATCCGCGGTGGCCTGTTCGGGGAAGGGGGCCGCTGATGCGGACGAAGCACGCGTTCTCGCTGGCTGCCGTGCTGCTCTTCGGTTGGACGACAGCGGCGTTCGCCGCGGACACCGACGGCGACGGACTGGACGACGTCTTCGAGGGCACGATCCTCGGCACCAACCCGGCAGCCGCCGACAGCGACGGCGATGGCTGGAACGACTTCAAGGAGGTGTTCGAGACGGGCACCGATCCCAACAACCCCGACTCGGACTTCGACACCTTGCTCGATCTCATCGACCCGTCCCCGCTCGACGGTGGCCCGGGTGTGCACGACGGAGCCACGGTCCCGACGCTCGCCGGTTTCATGACGGCGGAGCCCTTTGCGCCCTCGGGGCAGTCGGCGTTCGTGGGGCGCAGCTTGGCCATTCACAACGGCGCGTTCGCGCGGCGTTACACGATCGGCCGATCCCGCGGCGTCCGCCCGATGATCCTGATGCCGGAGTGCTGCTCGGTCTCGAACGCCCCCACGATGATGGTGGCCAGCACGAGCGAATCCGGCATCGCCCTGACCTACAACTCGCAGAGCGCGTTCGACAGCTCAGTCGGGTACGGCATGGGCAGCGTGCTCGATTCTAGCTACACCGTCAACGGCGCCGGCGACGTCGCGATCCTCAAGGAGACAGGCGTCCTCAGCACGTACCTGTTCAACGGCGTCGGTTACACGACACCGGTCGGCCTGCGGGACACCCTCACGGCGACCCCTGGCGGCTACGTACGAACGCTCCCCGAGGGCGGCACGTGGACCTACTCGAACGGCTGGCTCACGTCGGTCGCGGACGCGTTCGGTAACACGACGAACTACGCGCGCAACCCCGCCGGCCAGATCACGATGATCGGCGACAGCCGCGGGCTGGCGCACACGCTGGCGTACTACCCGGCGACCGGGCGCCTGATGTCGATTACGACGGCCGATGGAGCCGCGTGGACACTTCACTACAACATCAAGACGCAGCTCATGCGCATCGAGGGGCCGCCGACGACGAGCTTCCCCGGCGGCGTCTGGACGCAGTTCCTCTACATCAACGGCTCCGCCACCGCGGCGCTGAACGGCAACATGATCGCGGAGATCGACGGCCGCGGGAATTCGCACATCAATAATCAGTACGACGGCACGGACCGCGTCACCGTGCAGACGATCGGCGGCACGGACACGATGACGCTGGCGTACACGCCGCTCACGAACCAGACGACCGTGACCGACCGCGCCGGCAACCGTGAGGTGTGGACCTACAGCGCCTCGACGCTCACTCCCACGCAGGTCGTCGAGGAGACGAACCGCGGCGTGCGGACCGGCGAGGGTGACTACACGACCAAGTGGGCGCACGACTCCGCCGGCTATCTCCTCACCGTGACGTACCCGCGTGGCAACGGGCTCAAATACACGCTCAACACGGCGAAGCTCGCAACCAAGCGGCGCCACAAGGAGGACATGACGGCGGCCGACAGTGCGACGAACGACATCGTCAACACTTGGGCCTATGACTCGACCAAGAACTACGGCGTCACGAGCTACACGGACGGTCGAGGGAACACGACGACGTACACCCTGAACGCGGCGGGCCAGCCGACGAGGATCACGTTCCCGACGATCACGAACCTCACGCCGAACGTGACCATCACGAACAGCTACACGTTCAACACGGACGGCACAGTGGCTTCCTTCACCGACGGTGAGGGGTACGTGACGGCGTACACGTACTTCGCAACCGGCAACACGAAGGCTCTCCTGTCGACGAAGACCGTCGATCAAGGCGGACTGGGACTCCTGACCACCATCGCTTACGAGAACTGGGGTGACGTCAATGCGATCACGGATCCCCGCGGGAACACGACCAACCTGACGGTCGAGCGGTACGGCAACGTCACGCAGGTTGCCGCCCCCACCGCTCTGGGCTACATCACGAAGTTGACCTACGACGGCAACCTCAATGTCACCAAGCGCGAGATCAAGAACATCGATCACTTGGGCATCTGGAGCTCCACTCCCCAGTGGTGGGAGGCGAGTTACACGTACACCGTCGAGAACGACCTAGCGTCCGCCGTCGAGGACATCACCGCCACGACGACTCGCACCACGACGTTCGAGTACGACCCGAACGACAACCGGTCCGCCATGCAGCGCGGTGACGTACGTGTCGAGTTCACGTTCGACGAGCGCGACTTACTGCAGAAGCGCGTCGCCGACCCCGGAACGGGACACATCGCCGCCACGACGACCATCGATTACGACGGGAACCGCAATCGGACCTCCGTGACGAACCCTCGCGGCAAGAGTTCGACAGCGATGTTCGACCTCTTCGATCGGCCCACCCAAGGCACCAACGCGTTGGGCCATTACACGCAGCTCGCGTACGACAAGGCGAACAACCTGACCGAACGCAAGAGCTGGCAGGACAACGACCCGTCGGCAGACGACCTCCTCGCCCACGAGAAGCGCAACTACGACGAGATCAACCGGCTCTGGCAGAGCGAGGCGGTGCTCCAAGGAACGCCGGACACCTGGTTGTATCGGACGAGGACACTCGACAGGCGCGGCCTCACCACGGTGCTCAACGACCGGCGGGGATACGACACGACTCGTGTCTACGACGGCGCGGGCCGGCTCACGAAGGACACCGATGCCATCGGCAACCTGGAGGAGTACACGCTCGATGCGAACGGGAACGTCACGGAGATCAAGGAGACTGAGTTCCTGCACGGCACGACGGTCAGCGAGGTCTACGAGACGGAGTTCACTTACGACGCCTTGAACCGAAGGAGGACGCAGAAGCGCATCGACGCCGCGAACTCCGCGAACAGTCTCGTGACGGAGTGGAAGCTCGACGCGCTCAGCGTGGCGAGAGTGGAGATCGAGCCGGATGGCACCGACACGGAGTTGTTCTCGGACGGCCTGGCACGCATCACGAAGAAGAGCGTCGATCTGGGGTCGGGCGCGTCCCTTGACATCGAGTGGGACTTCGACATCCACAACAACGTGATCGTCTATCGCGACGACGCGGGGAACGAGACGCAGTACGACTACGACCTCATGAACCGCCTTGAGGAAGTCACCTACGCCGACTCCGGCGTGGTCACGCTCAGTCTCGATGCGAACGGCAACGCAACGACGATCATCGATCAGAACGGCACCGAGTTCGACCAGGACTTCGACGATCTCGACCGTCTGATCGCCCGCGACATCACCAAGGGCACTGGCGTCCTCGGCGACACCGACGAGGACTTCGCCTACGACGGCCTCAACCGTCTGACCGAGGCCAAAGACAACGACGCCATCGTGCAGCTCACATACGACTCGCTCTCGCGCGTCCTGACCGAGAAGCAGGGCAGCAATCCACTGGGCAGCGAGGCGAAGACCGTCACGTACACGTGGGACGCGGAGTCCAACAAGACCAGAGTGACATACCCCTCAACGTTCGAGGCGCGGCGGACCTACGACGAGGTCTGCTGCCTGATGGAGGTGGACGACAAGACGGACACCTCGATCGTGTCCTTCGGCGTGATCGGCCGGCACCACCGACGGGACACGGTCACCTTCGGGAACGGCACGACCACGACGGTCGGCTACGACGGCTACCGCCGCATCGTCGAGATCGCGCACGAGGATTCGAGCAGCCCGGAGTTCGCGTCGTTCGACTACGCGTGGGACGCGAACTCGAACCCCCTCTACGAGGCACGAGGCCACGAGTCAGGCGCCGGCGAACTGTACACCTACGACCAGGCGAACCGTCTGACGAAGACCCTGATGGCGGTGGCGGATCCGGCGAACGAACTCGCCAACCCCGGCACCGAGACGTACGACGAGAAGCGCGATTACAACATGGACGATGTCTTCAACCTGACGTCCTACGTGGTGACGCCCTACGGCGGAAGTGCGACGACGACCAGCTACACGTCGAACGCCGTCAACGAGTACACGGCCGTCGGCGGCACGACGCACACCTACGACGCCAGCGGCAACCTCACAGACGACGGCACCAACACCTACGCCTACGACGCCCACAACCACCTCCTCAAGGTGACGCGCAAGAGCGACTCTGCCGTGCTCGGCGAGTACAAGTACGACGCGCTCGGCCGCGGCCGACGCACGAAGAAGACCGTCGGCAGCGACACGTCGCGCTACATCTATGACGGCAACAGCGTGATTGAGGAGTACGACGGAACCGATCTGCTTCGCCTGTACGCCTACAGTGACAAGATCGACGATCCGGCGGTGATGGAAGCGCCGGACGTCGCCGACGTGGACAGCGACAGCAACACCACGGAGCTCAAGCGCTTCTACTACCACGGGCAGCTCGTGGGGTCGGTCACGCACGTCACGGATCCCGACGAGGCTGTGGTCGAGAGCTACAGCTACGACCCGTACGGGACGGTCGCGATCTCGGACATCAACGGCGGCTCAGT
The DNA here is from genome assembly GCA_965248445.1 of Planctomycetota bacterium. GTDB lineage: Bacteria > Planctomycetota > JAJSAM01 > JAJSAM01 > JAJVHW01 > CBDFJG01. The sequence continues at coordinate 1,967,093 of CBDFJG010000004.1, read as the reverse complement.
GACCTCATCGCAGATCGAAAACCCGTGGATGTTCACCGGGAGGCGGATGGACGAGGAGAGCGGATTGTACCACTACCGGGCGCGGGCGTACTCGGCGGAGTTGCGGAGGTTCGTGCAGCGTGACGCGACCGGATATGCGGATGGACCGAGCCTGTACATGTACGCTTCGAATTCCCCCGTGCGTCGTACAGACGCAATGGGGCTGGACGATGCGTCTCAGGCAGACAATGACCAGGCGGCAAAGAAGGCTATGAAAGTGATTGACGGTCTGATCAAGCAGATGGGTGACGATGGACTCGACGACGGAAGCGCCGACGACACGTCCGGGTACGGGCCGGAGTCGCCGCCATCTGGGGGGCATGGAGGCGCCGCCGCCGGCGAGACGGATCCGACCACGAACAAGATTCGCCTGGACATGCCAGATCCCGACGCCTTCTGCCCCTGCTTCGGCGAGGCGTTCTGGGACGTATTCGTGGCAGGACTTCACGAAGACGAGCATCACAAGAACAACAAGAAGGCGAAACCCGACAGCCACGCGCAGGTGACCAAGAATACTCGCGCGCGCTTGCAGGCGATGATCAAGGCGAACAAGTCGAAGGAGAATAACTCGAAGCACCCAGCGGGCGCGTCAGACGAGGATATCGAGGATTTCTACGATATCTTCGATCCGATCTACTGTTCTTGCGGATGCTCAAGGCCCATCTCTGTCTGGGAAATGCGGAAGAGACTCACGAACGGTAGCCAATGGCAGGCAACGTATTTGAGTCGCATCAACCAGGGAACATTCTAGTGACGGCGAGTCTATTGAGCGATGGCATGGGCGCCGAGGCGGCCACGGCTGACGTCCAATCGGCGCTGGACGGGTAACGCATTGTGTCGCTCAGTTGGCGAACTGCGGCCGTGATGATCGTCCTCGTGGGCATCGTCGCGGTGCTCATGCCGCGTGCCTGGGATAGTGGTGGGGCAAGTCGGGTGCCGACGAACGAGCGAACTCGGGGTACGCCACGACGGTCTGATGCGCAGCACGATCATGGAGCGGCGCGTGACGGCCGGGTCCGCCCGCCCGAACGGGCTGAGGCCGTTGAGGCAGAGACCGGTACGACTCCACTCGAGGTGTTGATCCGTGCGTTGCGCGATCCTGCGCAGCTAGGCGCCGAGCATGTCGCGCTAGCTTCCGAGTTGGAGGGCACGCCCCTGCCACCGGCCGTGGCCATCCAGGCCTCACTGCTTGCGCAGGCACGGTCGCGCGAGGAGTGGGACGAAGCGGACATGATCGCTGACACCCTGTTCAGCCTCGTCGAACCGTCGGCGGCCGTCTCGGCGCTTCACTCGGTTGTGCGGCCGGAGTCGCCCACTGGACTCGACTTGCGACCTCTTTCCGGAAGCCTCGCGGAGCGCGCCGCCGAAGCCGATGATACCAATCTGGCGGAACTCTCGCTCGCCCTCATGCAGCATCCGGAATCTCAGTGGCGCGCGGCCGGCCTCACGATTGCGGCGTCGGCGGACGAGGATCTTCCGGCTCCCGTGATCGACCGTCTCCGCGAGATCGCAATGGTAGACGAGGACCAGTCGCTGCGCTGGTCGACGCTCAGCGTCCTTCTCAGCGAGCTCACCCTCGACGAGCGATCGGATGGGCTTCGTCGCGACGTACTCCCCCTCGTGCGGATGGCGGCGCTGCGGGGGCCGCGCGACGTGCGTGAGGACGCGCTACGGTACCTTCCGGATTTCGGCGAGTTGGGCATTCCCGTGTCATTGGAAGTCCTGCGGCAGGGCGAGATAGACGTCGACACTCGAACGGCGTTGGTTTCATGGTTGGTCTCGGCAGATCGCGTTGCGAGCGTCCTCGAAGCGGACGCGTCTGTGCAGACTCTGGTCAGCCTGTCCTCGGTAGTGCTCAAGGCCGCACGGATGTCCATTGATGTCCTGCCGCTTGCAGCGCATGTGGACACAATTGTGCGGCAAGGAGACGACCCAGCGGCATTGCGTACGCTCCAAGCGCTGGCCGTTGCAGGCGAGTTCGCCGCAGCCGAACGCGTGGCAATGGACTCCACCGTGAGACCGACGGTCCGTGCTCGCGCACTCCAGGTGCTTCTGGGAAACGAGTTCGTCCCCAAGCAGTGGGGCGCCGATGCTCGCTCCAGAGGCAAGCGCGTGGCACGTGGGCTGACCTCCGATTCCTCGACAAGTGCTGAGCTGCGGCTCCTTGTAGTCTCTGTGCTGCGTCGTGTGGGCTCAAAGGGCGACAGGGCGTTACGCACTTTTGCGATCGAGACGCTCGGCGAAGTGTCACTCCATGACGGCGATGACGATGTGCGCGCGAAGGCGGTGCTAGCACTCGATTCACTGAGAGACACGCGATGAGATCGGGGAGGACGGGCATCCTCCCGCATGATCGAGAATGAGAGAAGCAGTGCAGCGTGAAGACACGCTAGTAGGCGTAGTTTCGACTCTCTGCAACGCAATAGCCGTGCTGAACGAGGACAGAGCGCCGAGGTCGCGGGACCGGGACGTGTCGTAACCGTTCACCCCTTGACAGCGTGTGAGCCTCAGCGTGCGACGGGCAGCGGGACCATGACGGGCGGGTCGGCGCCGGTGAGGTGCGCGGCGACCGAGTCGGCGAGGAAGTCGAAGACTTGGTCGCCACGGCGTCGCAGCGTGGCCGCGGCGGTCAACACGCGCTCGGCGAAGCGGAGTCCGCGAGCGGACTGGCTTCCGAAGGAGCCCTTGCGCCAGAGCACCGCTTTGCGGACCGCGCGCTCGGCGGCGTTGTTCGTCGGACTCACGTCCTGGGTCCGCGCATAGGTGAAGAGGGCGACCACGCGGGGGCGCAGATGGTTGGCCAGAGCCGAGTCGTCGTTCGCGATCAGTCGCTCGAGCCGTCCGCGCAGCACAGCGGCTTCGCCTTGCAGCCGGTCACGGTCGCCGTGCTCACCGAAGAGCCGGTAGCTGCGCATGACCGACTGCGCGATCATGACGCCCTTGTTGCCGAAGCGGCGATGTCCTCGCGGGCCTTCGGCCAGCGCACGGAAGGCGCGCTCGATGTGCGCCCAGCAGAGCTGGCGGCGGGCAAGTGGGTGTGACTCGTAGGCACCCATCCGGTCGCTGATCACCGTGCCACCGAAGCGCCGCCCGATCAGCCGCCCTTTCGCCTTGGCACTGCGGCGGCGATCGATCCCGAAGGCTGTGGCGTGCTCGCTCTCCGCCGCCCACAGCCAGCACACCCGGCCCCGTTCCTTCCACGTACCTGTTCAGGTCATGAGTGAGCAGCCCCGTGCTCAGCGACTGATCGGCAGCGCGACGAGAGTCGGCGGCGGTTGCCCGAGCCCGGCGGCGCTGGTGGCGGCGACGAGGTAGTCGAAGACGTTGTCGCCGCGCTGCCGGCAGGTGGCGGTGACGGTCAAGATGCGCTCGACGAAGCGCAGGCCCCGCTCGCTCTGGCTGCCGTGGGTGCCGCGGCGCCACAGCACTGGTTTGCGCACGGCGCGCTCGGCGATGTTGTTGGTCGGGGAGACACCCGGCACGTCGGCGAAGGACCAAAGTGCCTCGGCTCTTGCGAGCAGATGACGACTGATCCCGCGGACTCGACGCTGCTTGCTGTCCGCCCCGCGTACGAGCAAGTCGATCAGTCGCGACCACGTCGGGCGCAGCTCTCGCTGCATCCTTGCGCGGTCCCCGTGCTCACCCAAGCGGCGATGCGCTCGCATGACGGCCTGGGCGAGCGAGACCGCGCTCTTGCCGAAGCGACGCTCGCCAGATCGTCCCTCCGCAAGCGAGCGAAAGTCGCGCTCAAGGTGCGCCCAGCAGATCTGGCGACGCTCGGTCGGGTGCCGGTCGTAGGCGCCCATGCGGTCGGTGACCAGGACGCCGCGGTAACGGCGACCGATGAGTCGTCGCATGGCCTTGGCGCTGCGACGACGATCGATCCGGTGGACCACTGCGTGCTCGCTGACCGCGCTCCACAGCCAGTGCAGGACGCCGCGACGAGGCCACGGTGTTTCGTCCACGTGAGCGACCCGGCTCGTGCGCACGGCACCCAGTGCCTCGAGGTGCGCGGAGGACAGCGCACCCGACACCCGCTCCTCGATGGCGCTCACGGTGCCGGGCGACATCGACACGCCGATCACGTCGCGCAGCAGGCGGCTCGTCTCCCGCCGCGACAGCCGGAAGACTCCGACCAGCGAGGCAGTCAGTGCGGTGAGCCGTGGACCGAAGGGACTGGCGGTGACGCCATCGGGCAGACGCCCCGTGGACGTCATCCCACACCCTGTGCAGCGAGCGCGGTGCAGCCGGTGCTCGGTCACGTGGACCAGTCGCGGCGGTAGCGCGAAGACCTGCTGCCGCGTGGGGGCACGATCGACCGCAATGAGTGCGCCGCTACCGCAGGAGCTGCACTCCTGCGGACGGTGGTCCTGGACATCATCGACCTCGGACTCGTCCACGAGCTGGCGCGTCGTGCCCTCGTGACCCGACTGCGCACCCTGCTTCTTGTCAGACGGCGGCTTGCGCCGCCGCCGCCTCTTGGACCACGACGGGTCCGACGAGGGCGGCCGCGACGATGTGCGGGAGTCGCGTCGCAATCGGCTCTCGAGCTCGTCGATGCGGGCTGCCTGACGCTCGATCACCTCCGCTTGCGACGCGATCGTCTCCTCCGCGTCGTTCAGCCGACGCGACATCCGCTCGACCAGCTCGCGCAACTCGTCGGTGCCCACACACTCTTCATCGACCCGCGTCGGAACAATCTGGATCCTCGGTCAGATCAAGGGCTGAACAGGTACCCTTCCACGACGTCTCGTCCACGTTGGCTCGCAGCGACGTGCGGACTGCCCCGAGGGCTTCGAGGTACGACGAGTGCAGAGAGTCACTGAGCCGACGCTCACAGTCGCTGATCTTGCCCAGCGACATCTTCACACCGAAAATCTCACCGAGCAGCCGCTGCGTCTCCCGCACGCTCGCGGTACACGCCGCGCAGCGCGCCGGCAAGTGTGGTCAGCCGCGGACCGAAGGCCCCGGTCGGCACGCCATCGGGCAGGACCGCCGTCGTGACCGCACGACAGCGCCGGCACCGCGCCTTGTGCAGCCGGTGCTCCCGCACCGTGACGAGCACGCGCGGGAGCACCGTCACCTGGTGCCGGTACGGATCGCCGATGCCCTGCTCGAGATCGTCGTGTCCGCACGCGTCGCAGAGGTCGGGACGGTGCTCCTTGGTCTCATCGACGTTGGACGGATCCACCAGCTCGCGCGCCGTGCCCTCATGGCCCGGCTGTCCGCCCTGCTTGCGACCGCTACGCGGCCTTCGGCCGCGACGGCGCTTGGACCACGCCGGGTCCGACGACGGAGGCCTCGAGCTGTTGCGGGAGTCACGCTTCAGACGCGACTCGAGCTCGTCGATGCGGCGCAGATGCTTCGCTTCGCGACGCTCCAGCTCCTCGATCCAGGCCAGAAGGCCCTCGACCATCGCCCGCAGATCCTCGTCCTGCCGCTCGCCCACAACATCTTGATCGACCGATGGCCGAACGATCTGGATCCTGGCTCGCGACGAAGGGGTGAACGGTTACAGTTGGACAGGCTGATCGCGCTGACCCCGATCTGCGCGCTGAGACTCCGCTCCGTGATGTTGTGAACGGTTACTCATTGACGAGTATCGGGACCCGCATACGATGAACTGCCACGCGAAGTCAGCGGGAGGGAGCACGCTTATGACCCCGAGAGTTCACACACAGTTCGCGCAGGCAGCAGGTTACTTCTGCGCCGGATTTCTCGGCATAGCTGTCGGGTGCTCGGCGTCACAACCCGACCCCGCCGCACTGCCGGACCCCCCGCTCTTCACGCAGGGAAGTGAGATCACCGAGTCGTACCAGTCGGAGGACGGACCCGTCGTATCGCCGGGTAGCGCCAGTGGCTCGCCCGCAGTCCTGCCTCCGGTCATTCTGAAGATGAATGCAGCCGGAGACAACGTCACGGTCAACGCGGACCCGACCGCGGTCGGCTCGGTGGGCGTCTATGTGCAGGGCACATACGCCGATGGCAGCAAGACCAACAAGGTCACGACCACTGGAGCCGGGGCACACGGCATCACCGTAGACCCGGACAAGACGCTCGTCAGCATGAGCGTAGAGTTGTTGGAAGGGAGCGCGTCCAAGAGCATGTTCGCGTACACACTCGAGTGGACGCACGAGTAGTGAGGCTCGCAGGCCGAAGTGAGCGCAGCATGGCGTTGCGGCCGCGAAGACTCGACAGTGACGGGTCGTCAGCCTGGTTGATCGAGAGGAGACCGGAGTCATGAGGCTACACCGAACCACACGCATCGCGTGCCTGCTGGCCGGACTAGGAACGTTCCTGGGTGTGGCGAGCGCCACGCCGCCCGTCACGGATGCAATACGAAGAAGCGTCGTCCACACGCAGGACGACGTCGATACGGCGATCGACGTCGACTACGGAGCGTACGATCCGGTCACGAATTCGACGAAGACCTGGATGAGTATCAACGTCGTGCACGATGACCCCGCAGACGACCCGGTCCAGAGCGCCCTGCTCCAGTACGGGGTCGACTCCGACAGCAGCGGTCGTCTGGAGTCTGGTGAGTGGACGACTGTGGGTACTGCGTCCCTCACGACCGTTGGGCTGACCACGAGCGGTAACACTGGCGTGGTATGGCTCCCGAACGGCAAGGACGGTTACCGCGTGCTCGTCGATGATCCGGCCACGGGGGTATATGCCGAGGCGATGAGCGACTCCGACGTCTCGACCATGTGGTACTACGAGTAACTCTGACGGCCGCGCGCGTGGCACGGCCACCTTCTCGTGGGACGCCGCCCACCGAGCACGCGACGTCGCCGACTCATGTCACCATGTCGGGCGGACCACTTGACGTCTCCGAACTCCGCTCGCCGATTCTTCGCCGTTCTCGTCGGTCTCGCTGCGATTGCGTGGCTCCCGTTCGGCGCCGCGCGGTGCAGTCCCGCTGAGCAGCCGGCGCGCGCGGGGTGCTCCGTCGAACTCAGCCCACGGGGGTTCCGCGTCGCGCCGCCGTTCGTCGTGGTGCCGCCAACGTACTCGAGCGATGGCGAACGGCTCTTGTGCGCGTCAGCGGACGGCACGGTCACGATCTGGGATACACGATCGCGGGCGGTGTCTGCTCGCTTTCACGCACACACGGTCCGCGACGATGACGCCAAGCCGTCTCTTGTTGAAGTCATCCAGCGCCACCTCGAACTCGCCGATGGCGCAGACATTGCGTCGACGCTGGTCTGGAGCAGAACGACGGGGTCCGTCATCACCGTCGCGTCCGGGTCAATCTTCGTCTGGTCAGAGCGCGGACAACTTCTACGAACTATCCCGGGCGGGCCTCCGGTCGGTGCGTTGGCGTTCGCGGAGACCGACGACGGGTCCGCCGTCGTCTCGTGGCCCGATGGAACGCTCGGCGTCGCCAGTCTGAGTCACGGGGAGGAGTTGACACTCGTCTCTACGCGAGGAAGTGGGGCAGTTTGGCTAGATGCCCACTCGCGGCGTGACGTCGTGGTCCTCCGCGAGACCGGTCGCGTCGAAGTATTCGACGAGGCGGCACACACCGTGCGCCAGGTGACGATGTTGGACAAGAGTGAACGCTGGCTCGGCGTCACGTCGACGCCGACGGAACTCATCGTGCTCGGAGAACGATCTGGCCGCGCCGTGTTGGTGAATCTACGAGACGGGTCGCAGTCGGATCTGCCGGCGGCGCGGCTCCCCGGCGAGGAGACACCCCTGTGGTGTGGTGTCGTGACAGCCACGCCGGGTCGTGCGTTCATCTGGCGCCGCAACACCGTGTTCGAGTGGGACGTTGCGAGCGGAAGGGTGCGGCAGATCGTCGACGATACGGGCGCGGCAGTCGTGGCGATGGCCGCTCGGCCGGGTGGCGCCGAAGTGACCGTGCTTCTCGAGTCCGGAGTGCTGCGGACGTGGGACCTGACGACCGGACGTGAGATAGGAGAACCGAGTTCGCACGTCGGTCCCATTCGCTCGGCCGCTCTCGCGGTCGACGGCAACGTGACGTGGACGGTCGGAGGCGAGGGCGATCTCCGGCGCTGGGCGTTGGGCGAACGCTGCGAACTCGTTGACGCAACTCTCGTGGAGCGCGAGGTCCGCGACCTCGTCCACGTCAGACGAGCGGCGATCATCGTCCACCGCACGGTCGCTGGCCGGCTGACTGTGCGCGACCACGACTCCGGGGCTGTTCAGTTCTCGATCGAGGCGCCGGCGGGCGATGTGCGCGGACTCGCCGTCGATGCCGCCGGCACGCGTGTATTCCTCTCGTTCTCGGACGCCAGAGTCTGGACACACCGTCTCGAATCGAGTGACCGCTCGGGGCGGTGGTCGGAGTCGGGCGGCGGCATGGGCGGGCACATCAGCGCATCACGGGATGCGGCGCTGCTCGCGCAGGTCGTGTCAGGCACACGAGTCCGGGTACGGGACGCAGAGAGCCTTGAAATACTACATGAATTCACTCCTGAGCCAGACGCGAACACGGGGCTGATCAAGGGCGTGAGTTTCGGTATCCAGAGCATCGACACGCTCTTTGTTCTTGCGGGCGGAGATCTGACGAGTTGGAGGATCACGCCGCAGAGCGCTGTGGAGATGACCCGTACCCAGCTCGGCAGCGGTCCAAGGTGCTTCGACGTTGCGTTGTCCGGAGAGCTGGCGGCGGTCGGGTATGACGACGGAACCGTACGTCGGATCGGTCTTGACGGCAGCGAGCCGCAACTCGTCGGCAAGCGTCACCATGGCGCTGTTCTGCGCGTCTGCCTCGATCGCTCCGCCGACCGCATTGTCTCCGGCGGTGTGGATGCGCGTGTGATCGTCTGGAAACTGGGTCGTTCCGCCCGCGACGGCGATGGACAGTGACCGTGTGAACCAGGCATCTGCCCCGCCGCGCACGGACATGTTGACGTGGCGTGCTGTTCGGTGGACCGCCATCGTGACCGTCGTGGTGTCCGCATTCCTACCGCTCGTCGAAGTGAAGATCGGTCCAACGGGAGGTCCTCGGCACATCGTGCCGAGCGAATTGATCGCGGGCGCAGCACCGTGCGGTCACACCTGGGATGAGTTCCTTGCCGGGCTCTGGGCGGTCCGGCGCGTGTATCCGTACTTGTTCGTTCCGGTCTGGGCGGTCTCCCTCGCGGTGTTACATCGATGCCCCCGATCGCGCTTGACCGCGGCATCCTCCGAATCGCTCGCCTACCTGTCTGCGATCGTCGTTGCGATCGAGGCATCGTATCTCTACTCCGACTACGTCGGCGTGCTCTCGGGAGCCCTCCGGTGGCTCGAGATCGGTGCAATCTGGCTCGCGGTGATCGCCATCCTGTACTGGAGACGGCGCGGTCGTGGATGGATCCAGGATCCCCTCGCGACGATCTCCGCCCAGGCCGCGCTTGGACTTGCGCACGTTCTGTCGTTCGTCGTCGCCGACTTGCAGCTCGCCCATCGCGCCATTCCGCTGACCCAGGACCGCGTCGTCGCGGTTCTCGGTCAGTACCGAGTCGGTTACGTCGTGTCGGTTCTCGGCTTCGCCCTCATGGCCGTCGTCGGATATGTAGTCCGCGACCCTCATGAAGGCTGCGAGCACGGCAGTAGGCCGGTTGAGGCGTAGGAGGCCTAGGAGGCGTTGGTGAGTGCTCTCGTGGCTCGCGTCGCTGCTGACGTCGGCGTGCAGGTCCTACAGTCTGCCGGCGCAACGCGATCCGTCGCTACCAGCGGAGCTCCACGGGTTCCACGACGAGTTGCGCTGAGCGGTGTTCTCGGTGTTCGTGCATGGATCAGCAACTGCCGAATCCGCCCCAGCGGCTCGCGTCCTCTACCGCCCGACGCCGATCATCCAGTTGAGGGCATTGCAGGCACGCCTCGCCGGACGAGTCCGCGGTCGTACTCGGGCCAGTTGCTGACTCGGTACTTGGTCCTGAACGAGAGATGTACCCTGGATCGCTTGCTCGACCCTTGCCCCCTTGTGACGGAAGGCTCGCTGATGGTGACCGGCGGACCACCAGGGCATTCATGTACCAACGCCTCGAGGACTCCACAGCACCGCTACCGTCGCGCGCTCGCCGTGCGGTGTCGCTCTGCATTGGGCTAGCTGCCGCGGCACTCTGGCACGCAATCTGGCGCTGGCTCGCCAGGACGGCGGGGCCGCCGGTGTGGCTGTGCGGTGTCACATGGTCCTACTGGTTCGAGGGCTGGACGCTGGTCTACGGATTGGCGCTGACGCTCTGGGCACCCGTGCGCAGCGGGCTCGTGATCGGACGCATCCGCGAGCACTGGCGCGGCGTGCTCGTCGTGTGCGGCGTTCCGCTCCTGCTGACCGTGGTGGTCTATCCGTTGCTCGATCTACACGCCTTCAAGGGGGCGTCATCGAGCATGTGGACGGTGTCGCCCGCGGCGCAGGATCTCGTATTCTTCGGTTTCGTCTACCGCGTTCTGGACAGCGCTTGGAGTGGCCGCGTTATCGCGTGGCTGCCCATCGAGTGGCCGCTCCTCCTGACCGCCCTCGTGTTCACCGCCTGGCACCTACCGAACTTCGCGGCGATGCCCCCGCGTTTCGCGACGTTCCAGTTGATGTACGTCCTTCTTGGCGCGGCTGTAATCGGCCTCGCCAGGCAGTGGACCGGGAGCCTCCTGTACGGCTGGATCGTGCACACGGTCGCGAACGTGGTCGCGTGGGGCGTGGGGTGAAGCGCACGACGCGGTCGGTACCACCGTGCCCCGGGGGGACCGCGCGTCAAACCAAACGACCTCCGGATCGCCGCGCCACCGGAACGACGTGAGGTCGAACTTGTCCTCCGTCCCCCAGTACCGACTCACACCGTGAGTCTCCGGCCACCCCACCATCGCCACCAGGCCGACGACCGCCGCCACGCGGACGACAACACCGAACGCGCGAGGGCTCCAGCGGCGCGGGCGGCGTGGTGGCTGCATGGGGAGAGTCTAGCGACGAGCCGATGGGAGAGCGGCGCTCGTGTCCCGTCACCGACACGTTTTCAACAGGTTGACACTCTGCCGCTGTCGCGCGACACGGGCTGCCGCCGACTCAGCGGGCCGCCGTGCACGTGCGACGCGGCAGAGGCGCAACGGCGGGCGGTCGCGAGGTTGGCCAAGGAGCGCCGCCGCATCGCCGCGAGGAGCACTGCATGAGCGACAAGCCCGAGTCCGTCGGCTCCCGCACGATCTGCGGATCCTGCAAGTGGGGGTTCACGATCGACATCGCCCCCGGCACGGTGAAGCTCGTCGGCGAAGGCGCACTGGAGGCGAACTTGTCGGACCAGGGAGTCACCCACTCGCACTGCCGGCACGAGTTCATGCCGCGGCCCGAGGGGCACCAGGGCGCCGTCCAAGTCGGTTGCGTGATGCAGTGCCAGCTGTTCGAGGCGCGACCCGCGGCCTGCGAGCGCGACCAGGTCGCGGAGGGCGAGGCGTCGTGACGAAGCCCGAGACCGTCACGCTACTGTGCAGCTGCTCGCTCACGCGGAACTGCGGCTGCGGCGAGTGCGACGAGGACACCCTCGTCATCGTGCTCTGCGCGCCACACGAGTACGACCACGGCGATCCGGAGTGGCAGGAGACGCACGGCCGACCACGCAACGCCGCCGGCTGCTCGTGCATCATCTGCGAGATCCGCGACGACGCCCCGGACGACGACATAGAGGGAGTCGATGCCGTCTGGGCGTGGGTCAAGGAGCGGGCGTGAGCCGCCGCGCCCGGCCGCGCGCTCGGCCGTGACGGCTATTCCCGCCTACAGGCTCTCCTGGAGCCACTTGTCCCAGTCGGCGGACGCCAGTTCCCACCCCGCCGGGTCCGACGCTGTGCCGACGAACCATTTGTCGTTGTCGTCCGCGAGACGGCGGAACACGGCAGTGACCTGCTTCACCGTTGTCGGCGCCGCGAAGAACCAGAAGGTTTCGAGAGCGCGGTAGCCCTTCAGCTTCTTGAGCGCCTCGTCAACCGCCGCCCAAGGCTGGCCAGGCTTCTGCAGGTCGTAGCTCGCAAACACAACTGACATCACGCCCTCCCCTCGGTGCGTCGCGCACCGTCCTGCCCGGATACTACGGGGCGCTTCTTCAACCCCAGCTCGACCATCCGCGTCCGGATCAGCTTCCGGCTCGGCGACGACGCCCGCTCGGTCCACTCGCCGTCCACCTTCACGCCGCGGAACAGCCGCAGGCCGCCCTCCCGATGGATCCGCTTGATCGCCCATCCAGCGGCCGCGAGTTGCCGCAGCCGCTGGTCGTCCAGCGCCGTCCACACGTACGGCTGCCGGCCGATCCGCTCTCCGCGAAGCCGCGCCGCCTCGAGTCCCGCCTTCGTGCGCTCTCCGAGCTTCCGCGCGAAGTACTCCGCGAGCGCCAGGAACAGCGCCGCCTTCAGCGCGCCCTCCGCGGTCCCGTAGTCGACGTCCAACTCCCGCACGTACACGCACGCCGAGGCGACTGAGTTCCGCCATCGTCCGGATGCCGCCTTCGAGTGACCGCGATAACCGGTCGAAGTCATCCACCCACACGACGCGCACGCGGCCCGCCCGGCAGTCCCGGATCAGCTTGTCGAGCACCGGCCGATCCCGCGACCGCCCCGACGCCTTCTCCTCTCGGATCCCCAGCCGACAGCCATTCGCGTCCGCCCACGCCTGCGCCCGCGAGATCTGGCGGTCCAGGTGCTGGCTCTCGGTGGACACGCGGACGAGCGCCACCACCTTCCGCCGCCGATCCCGCGACCCTGTGCCTCCGCCGCTCATGCCGCCACCGCCTGCGCGACCAACTCTTGCGCGAACCCAGGCGGGATCGCGTTCCCGAGCATCCGCAGCGCCAGCGTCTTCCCGGTCGGCAGAACGTAGTCCGCCGGGAACCCCATCGCACGACGCAACTCCGCCGTGCTCAGCATCCGCGTGCGGTCGCCGTCAACGACCGCCCATTGCGCCTTCGTGGTCACGCACCCGATCGGCCGCGAGAGCGACCGCCCCGGGTGACCGGTCACGTAGTGGGTCAGGAACCGCCGCCCGAGGCCGCGATCCCTCCCGCGCTGGATCCGCCGGCGCACGCCCGCGGTCTTTCCCGCGACCGCCGCCCACTCCCCGGCCGCCCAGTCCACGCACGGCCCGAAGCCGCGCCACTCAAGCCCGGGTGACGCGAGGTCCAGCGCCTCGCCCTGCCGCGCCGTCACGATCGCGCGGACGCGGTTCTGCGGCAGCCCGAAGTCCGCGACGTCGAAGACGTGCGTGCGCACCACGTAGCCGAGCAGTTCCAGGCACCGCGTCCACCCGCCGAACAGCGGCCACCGCAGGAAGTCCGCCACGTTCTCGACCAAGATGGTCCGCGGCCTCTTGGTCTCCGCGCACGCGATCACCGCCCACGCGGTGTTCCGGTCCGCCTGTTGCCGCCGCAGTACGCCAGACTGCCACCGGCCGGGCTGCCCCGCCTGGGAGTGTCCCTGGCAGGCAGGCGACGCCAGCAGCAGATCGTGGTCCGGCACCAGCCGCCAGTCCGCCTCTTGCGCGTCCTGCGTCCAGTGCGTGACGCCGCCGTGGTTGCGCGCGTGGATGTCCACGGCCGCCGCCCAGTGATTCAGCGCGAGCAGGACGTCCACGCCCGCGGCTGTCGCGCCGGTGGTGAAGCCACCAGCGCCCGCGAAGAGATCGACGGCCCTCATGACGCACCTCCGCCGAACGCGGGCGCCGCGCCAAGCGTCGCGACGATCTCGCGGATACGCGCCGCGTGGTCGCCAGGCGCGACCCGCCGGCACCAGCACGCCGCGTCATCGCACATCCCGCATTCGCAAGGGGACGCGAGACCAACGCCGCACGCGCGACACTCGCCCTCGCCGTCGTGACGCGCGCCCGGGAGCCGCACCGCCGCAAGGTCGAAACCCGCGGCGTTCAGGTCCGCGAACGCGTCCAGCGCGTCGCCCTCGGTCAGGAAACCGAGGCTCTCGCCCCGGCGCCCGTCCGGCGTGCGCGCGATCAGAAGGAAGCGAGGCAGACTCACGACGCACCGCCCTTCTCCGGGTGCGACTTCGCGTCGCATGCCTTGCAGATCGCGCCGTCATCCCACGGGACAAGCTCCGTCGTAGGCACTACCGCGCCGCAGTCCTCGCACTTGCCCGAGCCGCTCTCGCAGTCGTCCGCCGCGTTCCCGCAGCCGCACGGACAGCCGGGGCCGAAGACCGCCGTGGCGACCGCGTCGCCCGGCTCGTACTTCGAAGCGAGCACGATGCCGAGCCCGTTCCCCTCGCCGTCCGTGCCGCAGTCGTAGCACCACGTAGCGATCTCCAGGCACTTCCCGGGACGCCACGTCAGCCCCTCCGTGTCGTGCTGCGTCACATCGGCAGGCGCGTTCGGGTTCACCAGTTGGATGCCCTGCACGCTGTCGCCGCCGCAGGCCGCGCAGACGTACTCGGGGCGGTCGAGACCGTACCCGCCGCGAAGGGCGTCCGGGACCTCATCGCCCTCGGCGATTGCCTTCGCGCGGCCCGCGTGGGGCGCCGCACCGTCGTCCGCCTTCGCGAGGGCCGCGCGGGCAGCGTTCCACACAGCGTCGAGCAACCGCTCGGCCTGCTCCTCCATGCTCCGCAAGGGAGGACGTTGCACGAGCGTCCGGATACCGTCGAGCGCCTCCAGCAGGTCCGGCGCCGCCAACGCGACCGAGAGCGGCATCGCGCGAGGGACGACGTTGTCGCCCGTCGCCTCTTCCGTCTGCCGCGCCACGAAGCGCGCCGCCGCCTCGTTGGCGTAGACCCGAGCGTCGGTCGCGTCGAAGATCACCAGCCACAGTCCCGGAGTGTGCGCCGCCCTATCCACGGGACACCGCCTCTCGCCTCGCCGCGACCGCCGCAACGAAGCCCGCCTCCCGGCACATCTCGGAGAGGTTCATCCCTGGCCGATAGTGGCGGATCACGGCCTTCGCCGCCTTCGCCGTGTGGTGCGTGGCCCGCGCGAGTGACACCTCGACGCGCTCAGTCTCCGACATGACCGCGAGCGCACGATGAGCCGCGCGCCCGGTCCTCTCGCTCACAGTGTCGATCAGTCGCACCGCGGCTCGGTCGGCGGCGGTCACGACCGCACCGCCGTCACCTCGTCCCGGATCTCCCACTGGTAGCGGAAGTCCTTGCCGCGGCGTGTCTCGGCTTGCTTCACCAGAGCGGACGCCGCCTGTTCCAGCGCGTCGCAGAACGCCTTGGCGTTCGAGGTCTCCCAGCCCGCGTGCTCACACGACTGGTAGGCGAGGCAGCGCACGGCCTGCCACACCTGGGCAGGGTCGATTCGCGTCTCGTAGCCGATGCGCGGGGTGACGTGCTCGTGGTAGTCGAACGTCTCGTCGTCACCCGGGCCCGGCATCGTCTCGGTGTCGCACTGCGGGTAGCGACCGAGCACGCTCAGGATGTTCTCGGACCACAGCATCTGACCGACAGCCTCCGGGCTCTCGATGTTCGTGCGCGCGCCCGGGTAGCCCGTCGCACCAGCGTTCAGCGTGTAGTGCTTCCGCTCGCTCGCGTGCCACCAGGTGAACGAGCCTCCGCACGGGTTCAGGCGCCGCGACATCGCAGCCGCGACCAAGTAGGCGATATGGGTTCTCCCCACGACGAATGCGCTCATCTCTGCCTCCGGTATGCGCCGTCCTAAGTCGTTTGCCTGCCTCACGGAATGGCGCGATCGGCGGACACCCTTGCGCCCACTCTCGGGGCTCGCGGCTGGCAGGCTCCGGCTGCGCGCGTGTTACATTGTGACACGGCCGGCGGCGTAGCTCAGTCGAGGGGGTACGTCGTGTTGGAGCGGACGGGCTGCGATACGCCACTGCGACACGCCGGTTGAGAAGGACCGAGGCGACCTCGCCCGGCTGGCGCTGCGGCTGATAGGGGAGCGGCAATCTACAAACGTCTTGACGTGTGTCTTCTGTGGCCGCGTGTCCGTACACCGTCCGGGGAATGACACCCGCATCGAGACGCTGACCGCTGCGCTCAAGAAGGCCGTCGAGTTCGTGACGGACTGCAAGGCGGCAAGGTGGCCCGCAGACCAGACGGTCAACGAAGGCGAACTCTGCTTCAACACCTGCGACTACCACGCGATGAACGACATCCTCGAAGCCGCCGCCCGCGCGCTGGAGACTCAGCCATGACCGAGCAGCCGAGCGACCCTGAACCCGGCCACGGGAACATCATGCGTGTTCACGAACCATGCGCAGTCCTGTGCGATGAACTCCAGATCGGGGAGTGGTCGCTTGGAGAGGCGTTCACGTACCTGCACGACGAGGAAGCCGCACAGAACCGCGCGCTTGCGGGAGTGGCCGCGATGCGCCGTGTCCCGGAGCCCGCCGAGTGAGCCTCCTCCGCACCCCTGACGTGGCCGCACAGCTCAGCATCTCGGAGAGCCGGGTGCGCGAACTCTTCGCCGATGGGACGCTCCCCGCTTGGAGGCCAGGCAAGTCGTGGATCACGACGCAAGAGGCGTTGAACGAGCACGTCACGAAGAAAGCGCTCGAGTCCGTCGGTCACGAAGTGGAGGCGGTGCCGGTCGTCTCGCCTTGGGAGAGGGAGGACTTCCGGTGACGTTGCAGCGCACGGATTGCCTGTGTCGGCGCGTCGTTCGGCGCGTGGTCGGCGTACCGCATCGTCGTGGCGAGCGACGAGTGCCCGAGCAGTCGCTTGATGGTCGGGAGGTCCACGCCGGCACGCACGAGCGCGACCGCGAAAGCGTGGCGGAGCCCGTGCGGCGTGAGTGTCGGGAACCCAGCCGCCGTCGCCGCCCGGTGGAAGATGCGCGACACGACGCGACGCTTCGGGAGGAAGCCGAAGACAAGCGCCGCGCCGTGGAGCGGTGTCGCCTCCCGCGCAGCCCAGAGACTCCGCAGAGCATCCGCTACGCGAGCCGTGAGCGGCACCACGCGCGTCTTCCCGCCCTTCCCGTACCGCACGGTCAGGGTCACGAAGTCGTGCGTGATGTCGCGCCAAGCCAGTTGCTCGCCCTCACCGCGACGCAGGCCCGTCTCGCCGAGCACGATGACGTAGGGGCGGATGCTCGGCGGCATCGTGGCGTACAGGCGCTCGAGGTCCGCGGGCGACAGGAACGGGACGGCCTTAAGCGGCGGCTTGCGGAGGCCGAGGCGCTCGCACGGGTTGACCTCGAGCAGCCCGGCGTCGATGCCGACCCGGTAGGCGCCGGACAGGACGGCGAGGTAGAGCCGCACCGTGGCGGGCGCGTACCCGCGCTTCACCGCGATGCGCTGCGTCCACCCCCGGACATCGCCGCGCTTCACGTCGGCCATGCGGCGGTTGCCCCACATCGCGGCAATCTTCCGCAGGCACGCCTCCTCGCGTTCGATGGTCGAGGGCGCGCACGTCGCCCGCTTGGCGCGCAGGAACAGCGGGATGATGGAGTCGAAGGTCACGCCGCTGGCGTGGACGCGGCCCTTCGCGATGTCGGCCTCGCGCTCCATGAGGAACGTCTTGGCCGCCTTCCGGGTCTTGAACCCGCTCTGTTTGCGTCGGCGGCCGTTCTCGGACCAGCGGACCCGCCAGTCGTCGTAGGGGGTCCCGTCGGGCCGCTTGCGGCGGTAGACGGTCCCGAAGGTGCGGCGTTCCACGGGGGCATGGTAGCGGAGCCGTCTACACGTCCGAACAGGAGACACCGATGAGCACACAGACCTTCGGCATCCAACTGGCCCTCGAGACTTGCATCGACTGCTCGATGGTGTTCGCGATCACGGAGGAGTTCCTCCGCAAGCGGAGGCGCGACCACAAGAACCTCTACTGCCCCGCGGGACACCCGCAGCACTACCCGGGCGAGAGCGACCTGGAGAAGGCCCGGCGTAGCGCCCGCGAGTGGGAGGAGTACGCGACGAAGCAGAAGGCGGACGCCGAGCGGCGGGCACAGCGTCTCCGAGAGCAGCGAGACCACCAAGAGCGCCGAGCCAGCGCCTACAAGGGCCACCTGACTCGCGCGAAGACGCGAGCGGGTGCTGGCGCCTGCCTGTTCTGCAAGCGCGAGTTCGTGAACGTGAAGCGGCACATGGCGAGCAAGCACCAGGACCACGTCACGGCGGACCTGCGATGACCCTGCGCGAGAAGGCCGAGAATGTCGCGGCGCTGCTGCCGGGGGTGACGTATCGCCTTGACCCGTCGCTCGGACCGTCGATGAGCATGGAACACGGCGAGGAGTCAAGCCCAGAGGGGAGCTTCATGTGGCTGTTCGCCGCCTCGGACGACGAGTCGTACACCCTCGCCGAGCAACTGTTCTTCGTCGGTCGGCTGGCCGAGGCGCTGCCGGAGGGATGGGAGTTCGGCTGCATCCGCCGTCACCCGGACGAGTGGTATGTCGGGCTGGACCACGAAACGCCCGAGCCGCCCGGAGTCGGGATGCAAGGCGCGACTGGCGCCACCCCGACCGAGGCGATGCTCGACGCCGTCATCGCGGCGCTCGGAGAGACGGAATGAGGGCGCTCTTGTGGTTCGGCATCGCGTCCATCGGTATTGGGTTCACGGTGCTCGTGTTCACCACGGACATCGTCACGGCCGTTTGCGTGCTGAGTCTGGTGGCCGGGTTCATGAGCGTCCATGCCCACCTCGACCACGGTGTGAGGTGACGCCGATGACCGCGACGACATGGCCCCAACATGGCCCCAGGCGGCCCGAAAGGGCACGATCTAGTCTCGAAATGTGTCGTTTGCTCGGAACTGGAAGTTCTACAACTCGTCGAACCTGAACACGTACGTCCAGTAACCAGAGCGGCCGCGCGGGCGGCCGTGCATACGTGGGGCCTCGTAAACAGGAAACCAAGGAGCTGAGCCATGACGTCCGCTCGAAGGGTCTCGTTGAGCGCGGTGCTTGTTGGCCTCGCTATGTCACTGCCGGCTTGGGCCAATCTGACTCCGCCGTCCAGTGGGTATGCCTCGGTGACCGGGGGGAAGGACGCGGTGCCCTGTGGCGGCATCGCCGGTTCGTCCGGTCTGCTGAAGGCGTGGTCGAATACCAAGTCGTACAACTGGATCATCTCCATCCAGGGCAGCAACGGCGCTGAGTGGACCGGCGTGAACGAGCCGCTCTGTTCGGTCCCGATGGCGCAGGAGACCGTTACGCTGGTTCACAAGTGGGTAAGGAACGGGACAACGGATGTCGCGATCTTGGTCGATCTCACCACGAGCACAATGGACTCCGGAACCGCATCGCAGTCGAATCCGCTCGACGGGCAGTGGTGGTGGTCGCCGACCGTGAGGGTCACCGACAAGCAGCCGACGGTCGTCATCACCAAGACCGACGACTCGACCTCCGAGCCCGGCTGGGCGACCCCCTCGGACCCATACGAGCAGTACGATGCACACACCGTCGGCACCGCCGTCCCGGCGGGCAACTACCCGATTCCCCACCAGAACGCGGGTCAGCCGATCACTTCCGTCAACGCGACGCATGGCGTCGCCTCGTTCGGTGGCGAGGGCACGGATCCGTCGGACGACACCGACTACCGGAATTCCACCTCCGATTTCAGCACCCTCGACATACGAGACGTAAAGGTCACGTACGAGGTCAAGACGGACGCCGCCGCGACCGCCGACAACTGCAGCGTGACCAACTGGAAGTTCCAGATGATTTCCCGCCTTTCCTCGACGGTCCTCTCCCGGTGATACGCGGCGACGATGGCGTCCGTAGCGGCCGCGCGGTGAGACGCCCGTCTCGCCTCTGGTGCGAGATCGCGACGTGGAGGCCGGGCCGAAAACGACCTGCACTGCGGGCCGGTGATGGGGAGCGGACTGTGGCCCGAGCGCGTGGCCGCGTGAGAGCGATGCACGAATGACGACTCGGCGTATCGTCGTCGCACTGCTCCTGCTCGCGATCGCCGCGTTCCTGGTCATCGAGTTCGGTTTCGGGACGCCCGCTCGCGGCCGCGGTGAGCCGGTTCCGGCGGCAGGCAACGAGCGGCTCCAGGTAGCGGGCGGGCTGCGCAGTGCGAAGACCCGTCCGGTCGAGGACGAGTCCACCGCACCGGCCGACGACGTGGAGCCGGGTCCGCAGACGACGTGGACCGGCATCGTGCACGGCGTCGTGCGCGGAGAGGGAGGTCAGGCAGCCGCCGACGCGGTCACCGTCGAAGTGCTGGATGCGAATGCCGATCGAGCCCGGGTCCGCGCGGTCGGAGCGCCGGAGGGCGAGACGGGACGCTTTCGCGTGACGCTGCAACTCGCGGAGACGAACAGGACGTTCTGGGTCCGGGCTCGGTGCGACGCTGGCCCGACGATGAGCTCGAGACACGCGCTCACGCTGGACAGACGGCGTGCAGGTAGCGCACCACCTCTCGTTCTGGTCCTGCGCCGATCACTCAAGGTCCGCGGCCGGGTCATCAACGACGCGGGCGAACCCGCCGCGGGTGCGCAGATCCGGATCGCGTCGGACGGCTATGCCCCGGCCAGACGCTGCTGCAGCGGTGAGTCGTCCGTGCAGGAGCACGCCGCGGTCGCGGGACCGGACGGCCAGTTCTCGACACGCATCAGACCCGGCCGATTCGTGATCGCCGCGACGGGAGACGCTGGGGTGTGGAGCGAGATGAGGTCGTTCGCCGATTCACCGGCCCCGATCGTGGACGTCGGGGACATCGTGGCGCCGTCGTCCGAGATCTCGACGTGGACTCTTCGCGTCGTGGACCCCGACGGCGCCCCGGTCATCGACGCCCTCGTCAAGGTGGGCCGCCACGGTCAGTGGAACATGCGCGAGCACGATGCGTTCGAAGAGGCGCGCTACGTAGTGCGGCTCGACGAGAGCGGGGAGATCGTGCTGCGCTTCCCGCGACAACCCGGTCACGTCTTCCTCGGCGTCGGCGGACCCCGGCACGTGACGCGTGCAATCGCGCTCGACTGCCGGGTCGCCGACGCCCGCACCGAGAGCATCGTGCTCCAGCGCCGGCGCGGGGTGCGCATCACTCTGACAGGTCCGGGCGCCCCGCTCGCCATCGCCGCCGGAGCGGGCGTGCAGGTCCATCCGATCGATCAGCAGCGGCTGTCTCACGAGCGGGAGGCGTTCGATCCCACGGCGCAGGTCACGGTCCCCGTCCAGCCCGTGCCCGGCTGGATCCCGCCCGCCTACTCGCTCGAGGGCTGGATGACCGAGCTGGGCGGCGTCGAGCGCGTGGGACCTGGCCGTTTCTCGCATCGCGCAACGCACGAGGGTGGACACACGGCAGAGCTGCACATCGGCCCCATCCAGATCGCGTCGCTCGAGTTCCAGCCGGCAGACTCGCCACAGGCGACGGAACTCGAGCTACACGTGCCCGCGGGTCGTGTGATCGAGCTGAGTCTCGGAGACCTCGCGGAGTCCGACTTTCCGGGCGGTCGACGCGCCTGGGTGTCCCGGTACTCCGCCTGGCCCTACGTGCGAGACATTCGGCAGGACGACGCGGGGGCCGTCCACGACGCGGGACTGCGCGACATCTCGGCGTGGGTCGATCCCTACGAGCAGATCGAGCTGACAGCAGAAGGGTCGGTCTCTTTCTGGCTCCCGGCGAACGAGCGCATCGACGCCATTGCGTTCGGACTGCTCGAGCAGACGAGCGAGGGAAGGCCGATCGCCGTCCGGCCCGAAACCGTGCGCTACGTTCCCGTCGGCACGCTGTCGGCGGACGAGCCGACTGTCCTGGCGGCGCCTCGATTCGATGCGGACCGCGTGGACGCGACGTCCGTGGCGTTCTCGGTCCAGCGTGACGGCCGGACGCTCCCGATGGGCGGCATCCCGCTGGTCGTCTCTCGGGTCGCCGGCCGCGGCGACGACTCCGGCCCCTGCCTGCGTGGGAACACCAAGATCCGGACCGATGAGACGGGCCGGGCAGCGGCGCGACTCCTCCCGGGTGCGTACGCGGTGGTCGGCGTCGGCGGCGGCGTCGGCGGAAGGACGTTCTTCGACGTTCCGAGCGGCGTCGCCACGCTCGCCGTTGAAGTGGAAGTCGGCGAGTGAGGTTGACCCGGTCCGCGAGCCTGGCACTCGTGGCGGCCGCGTTTGCCATCGGGACGTCACGCGTCGCGCTCTCGATCTGGAGGAGCCCGGCGTGGCTCACAGGTGAGGTGCGTCCCGCGAGCATGCAGACGAGCTCGCAGCGAACCTGGCTGGTCCGGATGGGCGTCGCGGGAGTCCACGGTTTCGACCGCGTGACGGTCTCATGCGAAGAGCCGGCCACGGCGCGGATCCTGGGGCCTCGTGAGTTCATCGACGTGGCGGCACACCAACAGTTGGAGTTCTTGGTCTCGACCCCTCTGCACGAGCGGACTCCCCGGGTGCGTCTCGATGCGGAGCGTGCGCGACCCGATGGCATGTCGCGCGCGACGCTGATCGTCACGCCATGAGCACCAGAGCGTTCCGGTGCTTGACCGGAGTGCTGGTTCCTGCCGGGGTGTGGACGGTGGCGATCATCGCGGGGCTCGGCGCCGTGTCGAAGCTCCTCGACCCGAGGACGGCGGTGGAGTCTGCGATCGTGGCCCTCGAGTCGAACTGGCTTGGGGTCGCGCTTGTTTCCGTGGTCGCCGGCGTGGAGTGCGCCGTCGTCACAGCGCTCGCTCTCGGACGTCTCGGCGGAACCCGGGCGATTGCACTCGGAGCCACGATCGTCGCGCTCTTCTGCGCGTGGCTGTGGTTCCTGCGGATGCAGCTGGGCGCGGACGCGGACTGCGGTTGCCTGACGGCCTTCCAGCGCCGCACGGTCTCGGACGCACTCACCGCCAACGGGATCGTCCTCGCGGAGCTTGTCGTCATTCTGCTCCTGGCTCGACTCAGCGGACAGGCTGTTCGCCGAGTACGTGCGTGAGGAGATCGCGACACGCCGATCGGGTAGGACTCGGGCCGGGCGAGTCCGATCATCCTGTTGAGGATGTTGCACGCGAGTAGCGCCCCCACTTCCTGCTCTCTTCGATCTCGCGCCCTCGGTCTGGCGTAGCGGCAGGCCGAGCAGCAGTCGTAGCGTCAACGTTCGCGTCCGCGTGCGACAACTGCATAGGCTCAGTCTGCTGGAACTGGATGAGGTTTCTTGTTGTCCATGCCCTTGTAGGTATCCACTTCGATTTCTGGCCCTCCGGGAGGGGCGACAGAAGCGTCTTCACGCGCCGCTCGGGCGAGCAGACGCGCGGCCACGTCAGCACGCGGCGGCACTGCCGCCGCGGACTGCAGGCCGCGCTCTACAACGTGGCGCGCTGCAGCCGCGCGGCCAGCACTTGGGCGCGCGCCTACTACGACTACCAGCGCGCGCGAGGCGTCCGTCACAACACCGCAACGCGAGCGCTGTCGAACAAGTGGGCGAAGATCCTCTCCGCCCCCGCGACCTCGAGCGCTTCGCGCGCCTCGATCGCGAAGCCACTGCCGCCCTCGCCCGCGCCGCGGCCGGCGGCGCTCTCTCCGCCCGCGGCGTGGTCCGCGTCCTCCGCGTCGCCCGCACGCTCGCCGACCTCGCGGGACGCGGTGACGTGAGCCGCAAAGACGTCCTGATCGCGCTCCGCTGGCGTGTCGACATCAACGCCGAATCGTGAGAAGACCTCCGGAACCTGACACCGCAACTCGTGACATCGCGTTCGATAGAGGCCCGCTCGTCAGCCGGTGCGGGCCCGACGGCGGAGGTGTTTGATCGCGCGCATGTAGCGCTTTCGTGCGGCGTCCTCGGACAGGAGACCCAGTCGGATAGCGACCTCGCGGTGGGATAGATCCTCTTCGATACGGAGACGAACGACTTCACGTTCCTGTGGACCGAGAGACAGGAGCAGAGCGCGTGCGTGCGCGTAGCGCTCCCGGCGCAACGCCGACTGTATCGGCGTCTCCAGCGGGTCTGGCAGATCGTTGGCCGATGACACGCTGACGACCCGGCAAGTCACGTCGGATCCGGTATGACGACGCAGGGACATCGCCACCGTGTTGCATGTGATCTTCCCAAGCCAGCCCTCGAACGAGCGACGTCCTCGGTTGTCGAGGCGGTGAACCGCTTCTAGCGCATCGGTGAGAACGGACTGAGCAATGTCGCTCGGCTCACAGCGGTGCTGGAGACTCGATCTCACTTGCCTGCGAGCCCTTTCGAGAACGAACCCGGAGTAGTGTTGGATCAGTGCCGCGCCCGCTCGACGATCACCGCGGCAAGCAGCAGCTAGCAGACGCTCTACGAGACGTTCGTCCCGATGTGACGCGATCTCTGACATTCGCCCAGCCTCCTCGACGCCGAAGGTCGTCGGAGCGTAACCGTTCACCCCTTCGTCGCGAGCCAGGATCCAGATCGTTCGGCCATCGGTCGATCAAGATGTTGTGGGCGAGCGGCAGGACGAGGATCTGCGGGCGATGGTCGAGGGCCTTCTGGCCTGGATCGAGGAGCTGGAGCGTCGCGAAGCGAAGCATCTGCGCCGCATCGACGAGCTCGAGTCGCGTCTGAAGCGTGACTCCCGCAACAGCTCGAGGCCTCCGTCGTCGGACCCGGCGTGGTCCAAGCGCCGTCGCGGCCGAAGGCCGCGTAGCGGTCGCAAGCAGGGCGGACAGCCGGGCCATGAGGGCACGGCGCGCGAGCTGGTGGATCCGTCCAACGTCGATGAGACCAAGGACCACCGTCCCGACCGCTGCGACGCGTGCGGACACGACGATCTCGAGCAGGGCATCGGCGATCCGTACCGGCACCAGGTGACGGTGCTCCCGCGCGTGCTCGTCACGGTGCGGGAGCACCGGCTGCACAAGGCGCGGTGCCGGCGCTGTCGTGCGGTCACGACGGCGGTCCTGCCCGATGGCGTGCCGACCGGGGCCTTCGGTCCGCGGCTGACCACACTTGCCGGCGCGCTGCGCGGCGTGTACCGCGTGAGCGTGCGGGAGACGCAGCGGCTGCTCGGTGAGATTTTCGGTGTGAAGATGTCGCTGGGCAAGATCAGCGACTGTGAGCGTCGGCTCAGTGACGCTCTGCACTCGTCGTACCTCGAAGCCCTCGGGGCAGTCCGCACGTCGCTGCGAGCCAACGTGGACGAGACGTCGTGGAAGGAACGGGGCCGGGTGTGCTGGCTGTGGGCGGCGGAGAGCGAGCACGCCACAGCCTTCGGGATCGATCGCCGCCGCAGTGCCAAGGCGAAAGGGCGGCTGATCGGGCGGCGCTTCGGTGGCACGGTGATCAGCGACCGGATGGGTGCCTACGAGTCACACCCACTTGCCCGCCGCCAGCTCTGCTGGGCGCACATCGAGCGCGCCTTCCGTGCGCTGGCCGAAGGCCCGCGAGGACATCGCCGCTTCGGCAACAAGGGCGTCATGATCGCGCAGTCGGTCATGCGCAGCTACCGGCTCTTCGGTGAGCACGGCGACCGTGACCGGCTGCAAGGCGAAGCCGCTGTGCTGCGCGGACGGCTCGAGCGACTGATCGCGAACGACGACTCGGCTCTGGCCAACCATCTGCGCCCCCGCGTGGTCGCCCTCTTCACCTATGCGCGGACCCAGGACGTGAGTCCGACGAACAACGCCGCCGAGCGCGCGGTCCGCAAAGCGGTGCTCTGGCGCAAGGGCTCCTTCGGAAGCCAGTCCGCTCGCGGACTCCGCTTCGCCGAGCGCGTGTTGACCGCCGCGGCCACGCTGCGACGCCGTGGCGACCAAGTCTTCGACTTCCTCGCCGACTCGGTCGCCGCGCACCTCACCGGCGCCGACCCGCCCGTCATGGTCCCGCTGCCCCTCGCACGCTGAGGCTCACACGCTGTCAAGGGGTGAACGGTTACAAGGGCTTCAGGTCGTTCTCTGCGGAGGACCTACAGGACCTCGGGGTGGGGGAAGCGGTGTGTCGCGTTGGCCGATCGCGTCATGACTTCAACCTTACGACGGACCGCAGAGATCCCTTGGACGAGGGGACAGCCGTGGCGACACGCGAGAGGGTCCGGGAGAACTCTCGCCGGCGTTACGCGAGCCAACGTGTAGACGTGGAGCAGGTGATCGCCGCCGTGGTTCCGGCTCGAGCGATCCGGCGCCGAACGACTGAGCCCAAAGACAAAGACCCCCAGCAGCCAGTCGTCGCGAGGCCAGAGCGCACGGAGCTCGCGGACCCGCCGACTCCGCCAGAGTCACCGCGCGAGGAAGCGACTGCCGGCCGGGGTGGACCGCAGCACAAGTACCTGCAGTCGCTGATCTGCCAGCATGCACAGAGCAAGGGGTTCATCGCAACCGTCGAGGCGACGGTGGGGAAGGCTGGTCGAGTCGACGTGCTGCTCGAACGAGGCGAGACGGTCATCGCAGTTGAGATCTCGGTCACGACAAGTGCGGCGCACGAGGTCGACAACATCCGGAAGTGCCTGAATGCCGGGCTGACAGACATCGTCGTGATTGCCCCGAGAGCTGGCAACCTGCGCTCGGTGCGAGCGCGTGCAGAGTCGGAGCTTGGCGCAGAGCGGATGGGAAGTGTGAGGTTTCTCAAACCCGAGGAACTCCTGGCAGCGCTCCCGGAGCCGCTTTCGCCGGACGACAATCGCGTGCTCGGCTACCGCGTGAAGACCCGGCTGCGACCCATCTCTTCTGGCGGCGGGGGCTCGCAGCGAGAAGTCGTCGCGAAGACTATCGCGCAGGCACTCCGACGGCTGCGGCGATCATGATTGAGTTGAGCGGAGGTCCAAGAGGCCGCCGAGGGCTCTCAGTCGATCAAGGGCAGCCCCTTCTTGTCTCCTGTGACGAGGTCTACGCTCCCATCTCGACGCATCTCCCACTCCGCTGTCCTCTTGACCGGCAGACCGGCACGCACTCCCTGATATGCTCCCCGGTGAAAGAGTGCGTCTCCGCACCTCCGCACAGTCTGGACTGCCGATCGCAGCGTGGTCTCGGGCGGGGACGAACAGGGCTCGGATGGAAGGAACCGCCATGTGGACTCCTCATACTCCGGCGGCGAGAGTCGTGTTCGCTGTTGGCGTGTTCCTGCTCGGTGTCCTCATCGGACAGTTGATTATCTGGCTTGACGGCGACCCACCCGCCGGCTCAAGTCCGGACCCTGTCACGGACAAGGCGCCTCCATCCGGAGATGCGGCAAGCCGAGTCTATGACGCGGCGCAAGGCGATGGCCGGCGACGTCGCGTCGAGCGAGCAGTGCAGGGCTCCGACCGCGTCGGCGAAGCCGAAGGCGAAGACACGACCGAGGGCGACCACGCTCGCCAGGACCCGGCGATTTCCGAGGTGGCACTCAAGCACCCTTGGGAGTCGCGCGCCCCTTCTAGCGCGTGGCAAGACGGTAGCGTGGTCGCGACCGAACAGTGCATGTCGGATGTCATGGTCAAGTTCGTTCTGAACAAGGATAAGAACGCAACCGACACATTCACCAAGAGGGCAAGGACGGCACTCGGCGTCACCGAACCGCTCCACCTTCGCTTCTGGCGCAGCAATGTCGCGAGACTAGAGCGCACGGGTCCAGCTCCGTGGGACAGCGCGCGTTTCCAAATCGTGGGATCTCTGACTGACGAAGAGATCCAGTACTGGCGCGGCTACGAGAGTGTGTCTGGCAGGGACTTTCTTCCGATCGCATCCGCGGATCAGTCCATCGCATGGGAAGAAGAGCAGCGCGGGCGAGCCCTCGACCCGGCAGTACGAGAGCGTCTGCTGCGCGACTTGCAGAACCTCGCGGAGCGCCGGCGTGACGAGTTGGTGGCCGTGTTCGAGTCGCTGGATACACTGGCCGTGGATACGACAGCATCCACACACGCGGTTGGATACGCCGTGATCGATCGACAACTCTACTTGTGTGACGATAGATCGACGCCGCGTGTCCGGGAGGCGGCATCTGACATCACAGAACTACGAGATCGATTTGCGGCCTTACTAGATGAGTTCTTCAATGAGTAAGGCCGTCATTCTGGCTGTTGTCGGTGGATTGACACTGTTTGCCGCCGGCATCTCAGCTCGAATGGGCGTCGAGATCGCGCTATCCGAAGGGCGAACCGACGTTGTCGATGCTTTGCGAGATATCGACCGTACCTCCAGCGTCGAGGAGCCCCCGTCCGGAGAGCAGGAGCAAGCGGACACCGAGGCTACGGAACTAATCCAAGGAGAGTCGAGTGGCGCCACCCCAGGAGGCGATAGTGCAGGGCCTCCATCAGCAGACGATGCACCTCCTGATGTGAGCACCGGGGCAGAGCTGGCCCGATCAGGCGAGGCACCGGAGATCGACCAAGCAGTAGGTCCGCGTCAGGCGATTTACGAAGTCGTTGCGGGAACACAGGCTGTACAGCTGTTTCGGGCGACGTACGATGACGTAGCCGTGCGACCGCTGCATGCTTCGCCAGCTGAGTATCTTCAGACCGTCGGTGAGAATGGCTCCGATCGCTTGATCTACGAAGACAGAACGTCCTTGATACGGAGGCTGGGCAGGGCCAACTTCAGGCGCCCTACTCCTCTTAGCCGAGGCGGGTTCCAGTCCCTGGGGTACCGTTCTGCCGGGCTATTCGAAGCTCTCATCGGCGCCGACTCGGGTATGTTCAGCCGCATCCCGGTTCTCACGGCGCCAGAGCAAACCGCGCTGCATCACGGCGAACGACTGGACCGAATGGACCCTGTTCGTAGAGCGGAGCTTGAGAAGCTGTTCTTCGAGTGGGGCGACGAGCTTCAGCGTGCCCGGCATCGGCTTTTCGCGGCCGTGGCAGAGGCTGCTAGAGGCGGCAGTGCCAGACCCGTCGATGAGGACGTCGTGGCGTTCAGAGTCCAGCTTGGCAGACTATGGTTGGTCAGGCGCGGTGAGGATCAGGATCTAGACCAGGGGATCGGGAACCTGGAGTCTATTCGAAGTGAGGCGGACGCTGCCGTGGCAAGGGCGTTCGAATAGTGAAACTCGCGGCACGCACTTCCGTATCGATCGTGGCTATCGCTATCCTGTCAATAATCGTGTGGCTGAAGTTCCGCTCCGGGACGGGGGGCGCTCTGGCGTTGACGGTGGGGTGTGTTGAAGCCGCGGTGGCCGCTCTCATCTTGTTGCCGCGCAGTCGGGGCGTTGGGTTCATCGGCTTGGCTTTGCTGGGCACAGGCTTTGTGGCGTGGCAAGTCGTGGAGCAGCAGAGCGGCGCTGCCTCGGCAGCTGGATGCGGGTGTTTCGGGGCCGTGAGCGTCGCTCCACCGCTACGCCTTGCAATATCGGCGCTGTTGCTTTCGCTCGGGCTGAGCGGTTGTGCGCTCTCAATCGTAGGAGACACCGAGCAGACGACCTGACGTATCTTTTGTTTTGGAACACTGGAGGTGATTATGAGATTCACATTAGCGTTCGTGGCGATGATCGCGATGTTCGTGGTTGCTTGGTCATTCGGGAGCGTCGCGCTTGCGGGTAACCCCGGTGACTGCTACTCGGCGGGTGCCACAATGCCGCTTGGCGGTGCCGGAACTCCGCCTCTCAACTGCCTTGGCTCATGCGTTGGCCCCAACGTTGACTGCTTCGAGGTCAACGTCACGAACCCGACAACGGGGAACACGCTTGCCTACTGCATCTGCTTCGACCACAACACCGGCATGTTCTCGACGCCGCAGGGCGACACGGCAACGCTGTGCAACCTGATGTTCTTCACGCCCGCCGGAATGCCTGTCGGCACTTTCCAGCCATGGTGTCAAGAGCGGGGTTGCCCCAACGACTGCGAGCCGAACAGCGCGCTCCAGGGGATAAACTCAACCTGGTGGTGTGAGTGCCCGTAGCAGCCACGAACTGAGGATCTACGTACAACTCAGAAAAGGCCCCGCCGCGCGTACCTGTTCAGGTCATGAGTGAGCAGCCCCGTGCTCAGCGACTGATCGGCAGCGCGACGAGAGTCGGCGGCGGTTGCCCGAGCCCGGCGGCGCTGGTGGCGGCGACGCGGCGACGAGGTAGTCGAAGACGTTGTCGCCGCGCTGCCGGCAGGTGGCGGTGACGGTCAAGATGCGCTCGACGAAGCGCAGTCCTCGCTCGCTCTGGCTGCCGTGGGTGCCGCGGCGCCAGAGCACTGGTTTGCGCACGGCGCGCTCGGCGATGTTGTTGGTCGGGGAGACACCCGGCACGTCGGCGGTACCCGTTCAGCCCTTGGTTCTGAGCTCGGATCCAGATCGCTTTCCGTTCGGTCGATGAATCGGATGTGGGCACCGATGAGCTGCGTGATCTGGTCGAGCGCCTGACCCGTCGTCTGGACGCTCGGGACGAGACGATTGCCGAGCAGGCGGAGGTGATCGAGCGGCAGGCGGCACGGATCGACGATCTCGAGAGCCGTCTTCGCCGGGACTCCCGCACCTCCTCGCGCCCACCGTCCTCGGATCCGTCGTGGTCCAAGAAGCGGCGGCGGCGCAAGCCGCCGTCGGACAAGCGCCAGGGTGCGCAGCCCGGCCACAAAGGGGCGACGCGCAAGCTCGTGGACGAGTCCGAGGTCGATGGCGTAGAGGACCACCGCCCGCGCGAGTGCAGCGCGTGTGGGAGCGACGTGCTCGTCCCGATCGATCGCGCCCCGACACGCCAGCAGGTCTTCGAGGTCCCGCCACGGCTGATCCAGGTGACCGAGCACCGGTTGCACCGGGCACGGTGCACGGACTGTGGCGCCACGTCCACTGCCTCGCTGCCAAGCGGTGTGACGGCGAGTCCCTTCGGCCCGCGACTCTGTGCGCTCACCGCGGCTCTGGTCGGCGTCTTCCGCCTGTCGCGGCGCGAGACCAGTCGTCTGTTGCGTGACGTCATCGGCGTCTCGATGTCACCGGGCACGGTCAGTGCGATCGAGGAGCGGGTGTCGGGAGCCATCTCCTCAGCGCACATCGAGGCCCTCGGGGCCGTACGCACGAGCAGCGTCGCCTATGTAGACGAGACACCGTGGTCGCGTCGTGGCACGCTGCATTGGCTGTGGAGCGCGGTCTGTGAGCACGCCACGGTCCATCGTATCGATCGGCGCAGGAGCGCCAAGGCCATGCGGCGACTCGTGGGCAAGCGCTTCAGGGGCGTCCTCGTGACCGACCGTATGGGCGCTTACGACCAGCATCCCACCGAGCGCCGCCAGATCTGCTGGGCGCATCTCGAGAGGGACTTTCGAGCGCTGGCCGAGGGCTCGCGCGGCGGCCGGCGCTTCGGCAAGCAGGCCGTGCGTCTCGCCCAGGCTGTCATGCGAGCTCAGCGTCACTTCGGCGAGCACGGGGACCGCGACCGCATGCGGCGTGAGCTGCGTCTCACATGGGACCGACTCCTGACGCTGCTCGTGCGCGGCGCAGACAGCAAGCACCGCCGAGTACGCGGAACGACTCGGCATCTGCTCGACCGAGCGGAGGCTCTGTGGACCTTCGCCGACGTCCCTGGCGTCTCCCCGACGAACAACGCCGCTGAGCGCGCGGTGCGCAAGCCGGTCCTGTGGAGACGCGCAACGCACGGAAGTCAGAGCGAGCGCGGACTCCGCTTCGTCGAGCGCATCCTGACCGTCACCGCCACGCTCCGCCAGCGTGGCGAGAGCGTCTTCGATTACCTCGCAGACGTCAGCGCGGCACTCGCGCACAACCGCTCGCCGCCGGCTCTCGTCGCGCTCCCGATCACGCGCTGAGGCCGCGGATCGTCATACCCTGAACGGGTACCGTCGGCGAAGGACCAAAGTGCCTCGGCTCTTGCGAGCAGATGACGACTGATCCCGCGGACTCGTAACCGTTCACCCCTTCGTCGCGAGCCAGGATCCAGATCGTTCGGCCATCGGTCGATCAAGAGGTTGTGGGCGAGCGGCAGGACGAGGATCTGCGGGCGATGGTCGAGGGCCTTCTGGCCTGGATCGAGGAGCTGGAGCGTCGCGAAGCGAAGCATCTGCGCCGCATCGACGAGCTCGAGTCGCGTCTGAAGCGTGACTCCCGCAACAGCTCGAGGCCTCCGTCGTCGGACCCGGCGTGGTCCAAGCGCCGTCGCGGCCGAAGGCCGCGTAGCGGTCGCCAGCAGGGCGGACAGCCGGGCCATGAGGGCACGGCGCGCGAGCTGGTGGATCCGTCCAACGTCGATGAGACCAAGGAGCACCGTCCCGACCTCTGCGACGCGTGCGGACACGACGATCTCGAGCAGGGCATCGGCGATCCGTACCGGCACCAGGTGACGGTGCTCCCGCGCGTGCTCGTCACGGTGCGGGAGCACCGGCTGCACAAGGCGCGGTGCCGGCGCTGTCGTGCGGTCACGACGGCGGTCCTGCCCGATGGCGTGCCGACCGGGGCCTTCGGTCCGCGGCTGACCACACTTGCCGGCGCGCTGCGCGGCGTGTACCGCGTGAGCGTGCGGGAGACGCAGCGGCTGCTCGGTGAGATCTTCGGTGTGAAGATGTCGCTGGGCAAGATCAGCGACTGTGAGCGTCGGCTCAGTGACGCTCTGCACTCGTCGTACCTCGAAGCCCTCGGGGCAGTCCGCACGTCGCTGCGAGCCAACGTGGACGAGACGTCGTGGAAGGAACGGGGCCGGGTGTGCTGGCTGTGGGCGGCGGAGAGCGAGCACGCCACAGCCTTCGGGATCGATCGCCGCCGCAGTGCCAAGGCGAAAGGGCGGCTGATCGGGCGGCGCTTCGGTGGCACGGTGATCAGCGACCGGATGGGTGCCTACGAGTCACACCCACTTGCCCGCCGCCAGCTCTGCTGGGCGCACATCGAGCGCGCCTTCCGTGCGCTGGCCGAAGGCCCGCGAGGACATCGCCGCTTCGGCAACAAGGGCGTCATGATCGCGCAGTCGGTCATGCGCAGCTACCGGCTCTTCGGTGAGCACGGCGACCGTGACCGGCTGCAAGGCGAAGCCGCTGTGCTGCGCGGACGGCTCGAGCGACTGATCGCGAACGACGACTCGGCTCTGGCCAACCATCTGCGCCCCCGCGTGGTCGCCCTCTTCACCTATGCGCGGACCCAGGACGTGAGTCCGACGAACAACGCCGCCGAGCGCGCGGTCCGCAAAGCGGTGCTCTGGCGCAAGGGCTCCTTCGGAAGCCAGTCCGCTCGCGGACTCCGCTTCGCCGAGCGCGTGTTGACCGCCGCGGCCACGCTGCGACGCCGTGGCGACCAAGTCTTCGACTTCCTCGCCGACTCGGTCGCCGCGCACCTCACCGGCGCCGACCCGCCCGTCATGGTCCCGCTGCCCGTCGCACGCTGAGGCTCACACGCTGTCAAGGGGTGAACGGTTACAAATGCTGGACATCCAACTCGAGGTAGACCAGCACCATTGCTCGATACGAGATGGCGCTCGTGGCCCGGAGCACGGCCTCCGGTGCCGCGGTGCCGCGGGGCGCATCAGTCGCGCGAGGATCGTCACCGGAATGGTCGACCAGATGTGATCCCCGGTCAGCTCGATCGAACGGCCGTCCGCCTCCGCCGTGACACGCCAGGGCTCATCCGGGGTTTCGGGCCGTGTCACTGCAGTCACCGTGTGACCCATGCGAATGTCGGCTCCGTGCTCACGTGCGGCGCTCGCGTACGCCTCCGAGATGCTGCCGAACCCGTTGCGCGGGTAGAAGAAGCGGCCCGATCCGGGCGGCT
Organism: Planctomycetota bacterium; assembly: GCA_965248445.1. GTDB lineage: Bacteria > Planctomycetota > JAJSAM01 > JAJSAM01 > JAJVHW01 > CBDFJG01. Next base: position 1,933,682 of record CBDFJG010000004.1, on the reverse strand, counting down.
TGAGTCCCGGCACCTGGGTCAGGACCTTGCGCAGGATCTTCCCGAACGAACTCGCCGAAACGCGGCGCCGCGCCTGGATGGCGGAGAGTTCCTCGGGCGCATGCCCCCAGATCTTGCGGGCGTAGGGGAAGTAGAAGTGCCGGCAGATGGTCGGACCGAGACTCCCGTTCAGGACGGAGCCGAACGACTCCTCGGCAACCGGCTTCTGGGGCAGGACGCGGGCGATCGCGTCCTTGACTGCGCCCGCCGCGAACGCGGGGTGCGCGTGCAGGAGGAGATCGACCGGCTTGAGCGGGAAGTGAACCCAGCGTCCCAGGAGTCGGATACGGCCGTGCCGCGGTCGATCCCGCAGAGCGTCCCCGAGCAGCTTCTGGATGTCTGCGAGCACGCCCGGATCGCAGGCTGGATGGAGCCGGTGGCTGCCGAAGTCCAGGCGATGGGAGTTCCAGTCGAAGCTGCCGGCGTTGCCGCCAACGTATCCGGCGCGCTCGAGGACCACCGCCTCTGCAGAACCGGTCTTTGCAAGCTGGTACGCCGCACCGACGCCGGCAGGTCCACCTCCGCAGCATTTCACCGAGTACGACGCGCACTACTTCCCAGGAGCCGACATCCGGATAACCCGACTGTCGGAGACGAAGAACTACGCGGCCCGCGACGAGCCCCGAGGGCGCACGGTCGTGTGCGCTGAGCTACCGTGTTCCACAGGCGACGAACACTGGACCGCCAGCGACGAGGACCTCGCGACTCTGGTGGCGGACGACCTGGCCAGCGCCGGCCTGCCGTTGGCGCGGCCTCCAGTTTCCGTGCACGTCAAACGCCTGTCCCACGCGTACCCGATCTACCTGACGGGATACGAGGAGCCGCTCGCGACTGTCGACGCGTACGTGTCCAAGATCGACCGCCTGCTCAGCTACGGCAGGCAGGGCCTCTTCGCGCACGACAATACGCACCACGCGCTCTACATGGCCTATGCGGCCGTGGACTGCCTCAGCGATGGCACCTTCGACACCGCGCAGTGGAACCGCTACCGCGACGAGTTCGCCACGCACGTCGTCGAGGATTGACGCCTCGCGGGCGGCGCGTATTCTCGGCCTGTTCTGCACTCGTGCACGAGAGCCGCGTTGCATTCACTCGGAGTATGCGACCACATAGAGTCCGAAGTCCTCGCCGGTGTAGTAGTTCTCCATGATCCGGTAGCTCTCGAGCAGTTCCATCTTGGCGATGACGCCAGGCGAAAACTCCTCGAACTGAGGGAGTCGCGAAGGCTCCACGATCATGTATCGCGGCCGCCACCGCCGCAGGCGAGCCGTCAGTCCCTCCCAGGGATTGAACTCGATCGATCGAATGCGATCATCGAACAGAGTCACGTACGACGCAATGCCGCCCAACAGCACCACGGGTTCTCCCGTCGTGTTGTGGGCGTGGATCCGCGCCACGATCTGCCGCGCCGAATTCGCGCCGGTGTGAAGATCATCGCGGCGCAGCCACCGCTCGTAGCCCGGCAGCTGCACTGTGACATGCAGGAACAGGAGGAACAAGCAGGCCAGCCTCCAGTGCCGCTTGCCGACCACTTCACCGGTCACCATCACAGTGGCGTACACCAGCGGGAAGAGGGCAAAGTAGTAGTACCGCGGAGGCTGACCGCGAAACAGCCCGAACAGCGTCACGCCGCCGACGCCCCAGAGCAGCAGTGCCAATGTCGCTCGAGACCAGCGGCGCCGGAAAGTGCGCACGGTCAGTCGCTGCTTGATCAGAAGAAACAGGGCGCCACCCACGAGGGAGCAGGTGAGCGTAGTCGCACCGGTCTTGTACATCACGGTGTAGAGCGACTTCAACTCATAGAGGATGATGCGCAAGCTCTGCGCCATCTCGACGCGACCAGCGATGTGGAAGGCAGCGAACGTCTCACCGTCGCCGGCGGACCAGTTCACCACTCCGGTGTGCACGGAGTACACGGCGAGGCAGCCGATCACGGCGACGCAGGCGTATGCAGCGGCTCTCCCCCGTGCGCCGCGGTGGAAGCACGCGACGGCGTCGCCCAGCACGAGCAGGCCCGCGGCGATCAACGAGTATGCGAACGCAAACTTGACGAGGAACGCTGCGCCTGCCAGTGCGATCGCGCCACCTGCGGCGACGATCGATCGAGGAAACCGAACCCAGAAGTAGAGCGCCGCGAGAGAGAAGCCGACTCCGACGGGCTCGAGCAGCGCCAATCGAGAGTACGCGAGATTGTGCAGGGTCAACGAGACCAGCAGGCAGGTCACCAGGGCCATGACCCGTGGCTGCGTGGTACGAGCGATACCGTACAAGGACGCCAGTGCAATCACGGATCCGAGGATCGAGAGCAGCCGCGCGGTCGCCAGACCCGTCCCGAGAATCCCGAATGCGGCACGCTGGAGCAGCGTGGCCAAGAAGCTGTGCGAGTACCAGCAGAAGTCCTCGGCGTTGCACCAGACACCGAACCTGGTATGCAGCTGGGCGCTCTTGGTGTACCAGCCCTCGTCCGTGAGGAATGTGCCGGAGTGCGAGATGATGGCGTACGGCGCATCGGCCTCGATCGCGAAGAATCGCGCCACGATCGTGAGCGCGAGCAGGACCGCGAGGGACACGGTGAACCAGCGATGCGGGCGTGCCGGCGGCGTGACGAGCGCAGGGCTCGATGTCGCGCTGTCAGGTAGCTCCGCAGCGTCGTTCACCCCTCGCCTCCCCCCCAAAACGCTCGCATAGCCGTCGCCGCTCGGTGCGCTACCGAGTCAGTGCGACGAACTCCATGCACCCTACAACCAGGCGATCGCGGTCACCGCGACCGACTGCGCGAAGCGAGGTTGTAGATCTGGCAGACTCCCCAGCCGATCGCAAAGCCCACGACGGACGCGTACGCGAAACCGATCAAGCTCCCGACGAAGTCGATCTCGTAGCCGTAGAAGTACTGGCTCAGCAGCCCCAGGTGCGTCCCCATGTCCTCGCCGCCCTTCAGCACGAGGATGTTGGTCAACACGAAGAGTCCGATCCCGAAGCACAGTCCGAGGGCGATCCCCCAGACGCGCCCGCTCAGCCGGACCAGGTACCCTTCCGCAAGGTTCTCGTCGTTTTGGACGCTCATCCGCTCTCCCTCTGGAGTTCCCCCGGTTCGGTGGACACCCGACCACTGAGGTTGGGAGGATGTCCAGATGCCCAGATCGAGACCACCGTACGACGAGGAGTACAAGCGCCAGATCGTCGAGTTGCACCGCGCCGGCCGGAGCGTGATGAGCCTGTGCCGCGAGTTCGAGCCGACGGAGATGACGATCCGCAAGTGGATCAAGCAGGCCGCGCTGGACGCCGGAGAGCGTGACGACGGCTTGACCACCGCGGAGCGCGATGAGCTGCGCAAGCTCAGACGAGATGTGCGCCGGCTGCGCGAGGAGCGCGACATCTTGAAAAAAGCCGCGGCCTGGTTCGCTCGGGAGACGCGCTCGATCCCAGAGAAGGGTTCGGGTTCGTGAGCGATCACCAGGCAGAGCACGACGTGGCCACCATGTGTCGGGTCCTCGGCGTCTCGAGGAGCGGGTACTACGCATCGCGCGGCCGTGCGCCCTCGAAGAGAGATCGCGAGGACGCTGCCCTGACCGAGCGCGTCCGCGAGATCCACGAGCGCTCTCGCCAGACGTACGGATCACCGCGCATCCATGCCGAGCTGCGCTACGAGGGCCTCCACATCGGTAGGAAGCGCGTCGAGCGCCTCATGCGCCAGGCTGGGATCGAGGGCGTGAGCCGCCGCAAGAGAGCCAAGACCACGAAGCGCTCGCAGCGTCAGGCGCCGGCCGCCGACCTGGTCGATCGCGACTTCACGGCCGACGCACCCGATCAGCTCTGGGTGGCCGACATCACGTACGTGCCGACCTGGACGGGGTTCCTGTACCTGGCGGTCGTCCTCGACGTCTGGAGCCGCCGGATCGTCGGCTGGTCCATGGCCACGACGCTCCACACCAAGATCGTGCTGGACGCACTCGAGATGGCCGTGCGCCAGCGCCAGCCCCTCGGAGTCGTCCACCACTCCGACCAGGGCTGCCAGTACACGTCGCTCGCCTTCGGGCGGCGCTGCAGAGAAGCGGGCGTCAGGCCGTCCATGGGATCGGTCGGAGACGCCTACGACAACGCCATGTGCGAGAGCTTCTTCGCCACGCTCGAGACCGAGTTGATCGACCGCACCAGCTTTTCGACCAAGTCCGCAGTCCGCAGCGCGGTTGGCGGTGTTCGACTTCATCGAGGGCTTCTACAATCCGCAGCGGCGACACTCCTCCATCGAGGACCTGTCGCCCATCGAGTTCGAGAGGCGGCGACGGCCGGAGGCCGCCGTATCATAGTCCCCGGGTGTCCACCGAACCGGGGGAACTCCACTCACATCAAATCGTCGAGCACGCCGCGGTCCGCGCGCAGTCGCTCTCGCGCGCCCACCCAGAGTATCCAGAGCGCGATGATCGCGTTACGGCCCGCCGCGAGCACAAAGCCGAGCACGAACCCCGCGCCGACACCCCACGCGAAGCCGACTGTCGCGCCCAGCGGGGTCGGAGTGTACCCGTGAAACAGGTTGTTCCCCAGCAGCCAGACCCACAGGTCTTTCGCGCGCTCTGGACCAACCGCCGCATGGAAGAGCGCGAGCACGAGGAGCAGCACGCCACAGACCGTACCGACGGCCAATCCCATCGCGGTCTTCACGAGCGGCGCCACCGTCGGCCGCAGCGGCGCGGGGAGTTGATCCACAACTCGGGCTGCGTCGGGTAGTGGCATCACGGGCGCTCCCTACGGGACGAATCCATCGTAGCACTCACTCTCTGCCACCCGACGCGCGTCGGCGGCCGTCGCGACTTCACGATTCCCTCCCCAGAGACAGCATTCGGACCGCGTGCCCGCGGATCTGGCGCAGCATGGCACGCCGGCGCACGAACCGCGCGAACGCCGGTGTGCCGTAGCGGTCGAGCGCGCCCGGGCGGCGGAGGTAGAAGGCGTCGAGCCGTGGCAGCCGGAGTGGATCGGGGCGTCCCGACAGCGTTGCGAGCCGCGTGGTGCACGCCGCGCCGTAGTGCTGCCCAACGGCGGACGCCGCGGCGTCGTCGTGGTCGCCGTACGGGTACGCGAACGACCAAGCCTCCTGTCCCGTCTCCTCCCGGATTCGCTGCGTCGCGGCCTCGACCTCCGCGCGCAGGGCGGCGGCGGCGAGTCCCTCGAGAGAGCAGTGGCTCCCGCCGTGTCCGCCGAGCTCGAGTCCTTCTTCTGCCAGCCTGGCCAGAGCGTCCCAGTCCATCAGGGACAATCGGGGAATGCCGGGTTCCGGCCGCCCGCCCCAGAGGTTCGTCCCGCCCACGTGCTCGCTCACGACGTACACCGTCGCCGGCAGACCGGCGTCGCGCAGCAGTGGCCAGGCAGCGGTCGCGAAGTTGGCGAAGCCGTCGTCGAAGGTCAGCGCGACGGCGTCCGCCGTGTCGGGGGACTCGAGCAGTTCGCTGAGCGGCATGACTCGCACGCGGCCGGACGACAGGAAACGCACGTGATCGGCGAACTCGCGTTCGCTGATCGAGATGACCGAATCCGAGTCATCGACGGAGTGGTAGGTCAATATCGCGCGCATCTGATCTGGTTCCACGACCGCCCGACGGCGGTCACGCGACCTCCAATTCCCCCGGCGTGAGTCTGCCCCGCTGGTCCTCGAGCACATCGTCGACGATTTTCTCCAGCGAGTGCTGGTACTGGTATCCGATCAGCCTATCCATCTTGCTGACGTCGGGCACGCGACGCGGCATGTCTTCGAAGCCCTTGCCGTAGGCCTTGGCGTAGGGGATCATCTGGACTTCCGACTTGCTGTGCGCACGCGTGCGAACGAGATCGGCCAGCGCAGCGATGGAGATCTCCTCCGTCGAGCCGATGTTGCACACCTCGCCGACCGCCGCGGGGGCGCGCAGCAGGCGCGTGAGCGCCACGACCGAGTCGGTCACGTGGCCGAAGCAGCGACGCTGCGTCCCGTCTCCGTAGACCGTGATCGGCTCCCCGCGCAGTGCCTGGCGCGCGAAGTTCGGCAGCACCATGCCATAGCGACCGACCTGGCGCGGACCAACGGTGTTGAACAGCCGAGCGACGATCACCGGCACGTGTTTTTCGGTCAGGTACGCCATGGCCAGCCACTCGTCCAGCGCCTTCGAGCATGCGTACGCCCAACGTGACCGCGTGGTGGGCCCGAGACTCAGGTCGTCCTCCTCGGTGAACGGCACCTTCTCGCTCTTCCCGTAGACCTCTGATGTCGAAGCGACGAGGACCAGCTTCTTCTTCTTCGCGGCCGCATCGAGCACGACCTCCGTGGCGCCGAGGTTGGTCTGGATCGTGTAGACCGGCCGCTCCACGATGAGCCGCACCCCGACGGCCGCCGCAAGGTGGACGGTGCAGTCGGCGCGATCCACGAGTTCGGCCACGAGTGGCTTGTCCAGCGCCGACCCGATTCGATAGTCGAATCCGGGACGGCCGATGAGGTGCTCGATGTTGGACATGCTGCCCGTCGAGAGGTCGTCCAGCACGAGCACCTGCAGATCGGACGCCAGCAGGTGATCCGCCAGGTGCGAGCCGATGAAACCGGCTCCTCCAGTGATGAGGACCTTCATGTCGCCACTCCCTCCATCAGCCGCGCCAATGTGCCGTGCCGTCCGCGTCTCTCCGCCACCTGGCGGACGAGATCCAGGTACCGCGGGATGACCGCGCTCTCCGACCATGTACTCCACGCGGCGCGAGACCCGGCTCGTGCGAGTGAGGCGCGATGCTCCTCGTCGTCCTGCATGCGGTGCATCGCTGCGAGGAGTTCCGCCCCGTCGCCGAACAGCTCACCTCCGCCGGACTCCTCGACGATCTCCGGGAACGGCCCGATGCGCCGGGCGATGACCGGGGTGCCGTGCGTGAACGACTCGATGAGGATGATGCCGAACGTCTCGTAGCACACCGACGGCACGATCAGCGCTACGGCGTGTCGGTAGAGACGCGGCAACTCCGTGGGAGGCAGACGCCCCAGGAAGCGCACGTTCGGGACATCCGCGGCGAGCTCTCGCAGGGTCGCGGCGTGCGTACCGTCGCCAGCCACCAGAAGGTCGGCGTGTGGATAGTCCCGGAAGAGCGGGATGACGTCGTCCAGTCCCTTGATCAGCTCCAACCGACCCACGAACAGGAAGTACGGCCTGTCGTGCGGCGATCCGCCCGGCTGGCCCTCGCTGCGGAAATCCTCATCGGGCAGGAAGTAGGGCAGGACCTCCATCTCGCGGGGGAACCCGAACTCGCGGTGCTTCTCGGCGCTGAAGCGGCTCATCGCGATGAAGGTGTCCACGTGCCGCAGCTCGCGCTGAAGCAGCCCGGTGTGCCGCCAGTACTGCGGCGGCCGGCGATGGTTCAGCACGCACCGCAGGCACTCGCGGCCAGTGCAGAGTTCGCGTCCGTGCCGCCAGAGGACGTGAGACGGGCACACGAGCCAGTGCTCGTGCGCCATGTACAGCTTGATCGCGTCGCCGTACCGCAGGAGTCCCGGTCCCCCGACGAGCGAGACGTTGTGGAAGTTGATCACGTCGAATTCGCCGGCAGCGAGGATCTCTGCGATCCGCCGGCCGTGCCAGAGCGGCCGGCCCGTCTGCTGCGTGAGGAACGGTGCGAGCCTCCCCGCACCGCTGCGCAGCCGATGGACCGTCATCCCGTCGGGCTCCGGCTTCTCGACCGGTTCGGGTCCGTCGTGCAGCGCCATGAACGCATCGACGTCGTGGATGACCGTGACGTCGTGGCCGCGCCGTACGAGGCCGTGGCACAGCCGCTGCACACCCATCGCATCGCCGCCGAAGTGGTACGGCGGATAGAACGTCGTCAGCATGCAGAAGCGGAGACCGCTCACGCCGCTGCCTCCTCGATCGCGTCGAGCGCGCGACGCGCCGCCGCGGCCCACGACAAGCTGCGCGCGCTCTCCATTGCGCTGCGGCCGCGCGCCCGCTGCTGGGCCCCATCGGTCGCCAGCCGGCGCATCGCCTCCGCCAGCTCCGCCTCGTCGCCGGGGCGCACGAAAACGCCCCCTCCCTCCAGCAGAGCGGTCAGCGGGCTCTCGGTGGTCGCGATGACGGGCGCGCCGCACGCCGCCGCCTCGACGGCCGGCAACCCGAAGCCCTCGGACTCGGACGGCAGAACGCAGGCGACGGCGACGGCGTGCAGCACGCGCAGCCGCTCGTCGGGGACGAAGCCCGTCCAGTGCACGAGATCCTGAGTCCCCAGGGACCCCGGCAGGCGGGTGAGTTCCTCTTGACAACCGTGGAAGACGTCGCGGTCGAGCGAACCGACCAGCAACAGGTGCGGCGGGTCCTCCATGCCGGCGACGAGACGCGCATGCGCGCGAATGAGCACATCCACGCGCTTGTGCGGGTTGAAACCGCCCACGTATGTGAACCAGCGCGTGCCCGACGGCAGCCCGGCGAGCTCGTGCGCCCCCGCGCGCTGCTCGGGCGACACGTCGAACACGTACGCACGCGCCGGGGCTTCCGACGTGACGCGCAGGCGCTCCTTCGGCACACCCAGCCAGCTTGTGATCTCCGACGCCGCATAGTCCGAGACGGTCAGCACGATGCGGCTCTGCCGCAGCGCCAGCCAGACCTTCAGCCGCCAGAACAGTCGAGCGCGCCTCGTCGGCAGGGTCAGTTCGGGGAAACGCTCGGTGATCGCGTCGTGGACCGTCACCACGGCGCGGGCTCCACGTGGCACCGGGAAGTAGGTGTAGACGGTCGAGAAGAACAGTACGTCGGGACGCCGCCGGCGCACGGCCGACGTGAAGCGGAGCATGTCGCGCGGTGAGCGGTATCCGCTGGCGGCAGCAGCCTCCGTAGGCGCTGCGCTGCACCGGACACCGTGGACCTCGAGGTTGCGCGCCTCCCAGCCGAGCCTGCCCTCGTTCATCGCCTCGACGAACAGGACGAACTCGTGATCTTCCCCGGCGTCCACGAGCTCCGGGAGCAACTCCCGCGTGAACCGGCCGTACCCCCGGCCGTTGAACCAGCTGGTACCGTCGATCCCGATCTTCATGACGATTCACGATGCTTCACCGTGTCTCGTCTCGGCACCGGCGGTGGTGTGCTCTCGACCTTCTGGGTCTCGTGGTACTCGAAGTCCGTATTGACGGCCCACGTGTCGTGCCGCGCTCCGCGCATGTTCTCGAGCGACAACATGGCCGTCAGCATCGAGTGGTCCTGGTTGTTGTACTTGTGCATCCCGTTGCGGCCGACGCAATGCAGGTTCGCGATCGGGTCCAGGAACTCGCGGGCCTTCAGGAGGTGGTCCTTGTACTCGGCGTCGTAGACGGGATACGCCTTGGGCACTCGGATCACGCGGCCGTCAAAGACCGTGGCGGCATCGGCGAGGCCGAGTCCGTCGAGCTCGCGTGTCGCAAGAGCGATCAGGTCCTCGTCCGGGGTGCTCCACAACCCGTCGCCCTTGAAACAGAAGTACTCCATCCCGATGCAGGTCTTGCCCTCTTCGGGCACCATCGCCTGGCTCCAGTTGTTGAAGTTCTGGATGCGCCCGACCTGCACGTGCGCCGAGTGGATGTAGATCCAGTTGTCCGGGAAGAGATCGGCCTGGTCGAGCATCAGTGCGACGACCAGGAAGTCGCGGTACCTGAGGCCCTCGCCTGCCGCCAGGATCTCCGCCGCGTTCGGTGGTGCGATCGCCCGCACCAGATGCCGCACCGGCATGCTGGAGATCAGGTGGTCGGCCGGGATCTGCACTTCCCCCTCGGGCGTGAGGGCACGAACTCCGACGACCTTGCCACCCTCTACGTCGATCTTCGTGACGCGGTGGTTCATCAGGACGCGGCCGCCGCGCTCGCGGATACGGTCGCGGCACATCTCCCACATCTGCCCGGGTCCGAGGCGCGGGTAGCGGAAGCTGTCGATCAGGCTCTTGATCTTCTTCGACCGCTTCTGCATCGAAGCCGCGTTCAGGATCGCGCGTCCCAGCGAGAGGTTCTGGATGCGCTGCGCCGCCCACTCGGCCTGGATCTCCGTGCACGGCATGCCCCACACCTTCTCGGTGTAGGTCTTGAAGAAGATCTCGTAGAGCCGGCGCCCGAACCGGTTCGTCACCCACTCCTCGAAGTTGACCTCGGGCTGGATGGGCCGCACCTGCGCCTTGATGTAGCTCAGCATGATGCGGACGGCGTTCACGATTCCCAGCCCGGCAAGCGCGTTGCGCGCCTTCAGCGGGTAGTCGAAGAACTTGCTGTCGTAGAAGATGCGCGACAGCCGCGGGACGTCGAGGAACTCATCGCCGAGGATCTCTTCCCAGAGGTCCTGCACGGGCTTGATCTTCGTGAAGAAGCGGTGCCCGCCGATGTCGAAGCGGTAGCCCTTGTAGACCTCGGTCCGGGAGATGCCCCCGACCATGTCGCTGGCCTCGAGCACGGTCACGTCGACGCCGTCCTTGGCGAGGAGGTACGCAGCGGTCAGCCCCGCGGGACCTCCGCCGATCACCACGACGTGGTCAGCTGTCTCCAGTTGAGCCGTCACGCGCAAGCCGTCTCCCGCCATCGTGTCCACAGACGGTTGCACCCTCCCCCCCTACATGGTGGATTCCGCTCTCCGCTTGCGCGAGTAGACCGAATCGACCCGGACCCCTCACGGTCACCGCGTGGCGACCCCCGCGACCCGAATCCCGGGCCCATCCCTTAAACAATTCTATCGCAATGACTTAGCCGCATCTGTTCACGAGACGTCGCGATGACGGTGCTTTCGGAGTCCACAGGGTCAGATCTTGGCCAGGCGAGGGCGGATGCTGTCGTCGTTGCCACAAGGGCAACGCGAGTGAGCGGCCGAAACGGCGCGGATTCTGCGGTGTGGGCAGACCGTAGGCCGGGCGGTGGTGTGGCGGACGGCGCGGCGGGACGTCAGGTCGGCTTCGGGGATGCCAGCAGTCGTTGCGCGCAGCGCTCGAAGACGTGCTGCCAGGGCCACGACGAGGACATCGAGACCCAGATCCGGCGCGTCGTGATCCGCACGAGCGCGCCGATCTTGAGCAGCCGCAGGCGGATCGTGCCGGCTTGCGCACGCGCCATCTCGGTGCCGGCGAGACCGATGCGTCGCAGCGCACAGGTCAGGACGTAGGCCATGGCCGACATGGCCATCCGCACGGCGTTGCCCTGCATCGTGTGCACCGACAGACGGGTGCCGAAGAGCTCGAGCTGCTGCTCCTTGATGCGATTCTCCGCCTCGCCCCGGGCGCAGTAGAGCTGCTCGTAGAGACGCTTGCTGCTCCAGCTACGAGGCGGCAGATTGGTCACCACGAAGCGGGGATTGCGCTTGCCGCCCGGCAGGTGCTCGGCCTTGGCGACCACGCGACGCCTCTGGCTCCAGCTCCCCAGCGTGGTCCAGGCAAAGTCGCGAAAGACCCGGGCTGCTCGGCCGGTCTGCACGGCACGGGCTGCGGCCTCATCGAGCGCGTCTTCGACGTGTCGCTCAAGGCGCTCATTGCGCGCCATGCCCAGCAGGTAGAAGTGGCCGGCGGCCTCGCACCAGGCCATCAGCTCCTCGCGGCAAAAGCCCGAGTCTGCGCGCACGAGCACCTTGGCCCGGGGCCAGCGGCGCCGCAGACGTAAGACCAGCGCACGGAGCTCGTCCACGACTCCGCGCGCGGGATCTCTGTCAGCGGTCTGGAGCCGAGCGAGCAAGAGGTGCTCGCCGCAGAAGACGTACAGCGGCAGGTAGCAGTAGTGCCCGTAGTAGCCGTGGAAGAAGCGGCCCTCCTGCCGGCCGTGCAGCCGCACGTCGGAGTGGTCCAGGTCCAGCACGAGCAGGCCCGGATCCTCCGGCCCCATGGCCTCGCAGAAGACGTCGCTGAGCACGCTGTCCACGCGCTCCTGGTCCATCTCGATCTTGGCGTAGCGCGTCTGTGCCGTGGCGCCGAGCTGCGTGGTCTCGAGCCGCGAGAGCGTCGGGTGCGTGGCCAGAGCACCCTCGCGCTTGCCGCACGCCGCGGCAAACAGCGGGTCCTTGCCGACATGGTCGTGGTCCACCAGATCCTCGTAGCCCGCGCACAGCCCGAAGACCCGCTGACGCAGCATCTGGCCGACCGTGTGCTCGACCCGACGCGGGTCCCGGTGGTCCCCGAAGCAGCGCGCAAACCGCGAGAGCAGATCGATGCGACGATCGGTCCGCTCGAGCAGCAGCACGCCCCCGTCGCTCGTCACGGTACCGGCGTCGAAGCGCGTCACCGCGGTGCGTCCACAGATGCCCGCGAAGAGGGTCCCCTGCGGGCTACAGTCTGTCGTCATCGGGCCGGCGCTCCTGTCGGTGCAAGTACTAGCGAGTACGAGCACTTAGACAGACGACGGCCCGCTCAGATTCCCGGCTGGTGAACGATTCGGGCTAGTCTGTCGCCATGACAACCCTCCCCCACGGCGAGCGACGAGCGCACGAGCGGCATCCCGTGTCGCTGCCCGCGCGTCTGACGCTGGTCGGCCTCACGATCGACGGCCGGCTCGAAGACGTCGGCGCGGGCGGCGCGCGCTTCAGCACCCAGGACACGCACCTGCAGGTCGAGCCGGGGAACTTCGTGCACATCGCGTTCGACTGCAAGCAGGCCGGTGTGGACACGACCATCGACCGCGCGGAGCGCGTCACCTGGGTACTGCCGGTCGGAGCTCTTCCGAGTGATGACGGATCGGTGCCCAAGCGCGTGGTCGGACTCGAGTTCGACGAACTGGTCGCGCTCGCCGATCTGACGCTCTAGCTGCTGCCGGGCTCGCTGACCGTGACGGCCGGTCCGCGCTTCTTGCACGTCGCGATCATCCACAGCCCAATCACGACGGCGGGGAGCGACAGCCACTGCCCCATCGTCAACGTGCCGGCCGGATCGAAGCTCGCCTGCGGTTCCTTCAGGTACTCGATCAGGAAGCGACCGCCGAACACGCCGATGAGGAGGATGCCGACCAACAGTCCACGGGGAACCTGCTTCTCGAACTTGCGGTAGAGGCGCCAGAGCACGAACGCGAGGACGCCGTAGAGCAGCGCCTCATACAGTTGCGCCGGGTGGCGCGGCACGGAGTCGTGCGGAGCGCGCGGGAACGTGACCGCCCACGCGACGTCGGTCGGCTTGCCCACGATCTCGGAGTTGACGAAGTTGCCGAGGCGCACCATGGCGGCCGGCACGCAGGCCACGGCCGCGACGCGGTCGAGCAGCCACCAGAACGGCTGGTCCGCGTGCTTGAGCGAGTGCCACGCGATCGCGATCACGATTCCGAGCACGCCGCCGTGGCTGGCCAGGCCGCCCTCCCAGACTCGAAGGACAGACCCCAGGTCGTTCGCGTAGCGGTCCGGCTCGTACACGAAGCAGTGCACGAGACGCGCACCGACGATCGTGAAGATGACCACAAGGACGAGCAGGTCTTCGAGGTGCTCGACCTTCTTGCCCTCGCCGCCCCAGATGCGCCGGGCCAGCAGGTAGGCCAAGACGAAGCCCAGGCCGAAGATCAGCCCGTACCAGCGCACCGTGACCGGCCCGATGGAGAAGATCTCGGGGTCCGCGTTCCAGGTGAGTTCGGCCAGGAGTTCCATCGCGGCGAGAGACTAGCGGCACGGCCCCGGTTTGTCTCCGACCGGGTGTGTGCAGATCGCTCCCGTTTGGGTCGGCGGCGACCGCGACCGGCGGTACCCTCCCGGGCTCGACCGCGATCCGCTGGAGGAAGGCATGAAGAGTCCCATTCGCGTCACCGTCACGGGGGGCGCCGGCCAGATCGGCTACGCGCTGTTGTTCCGCATCGCGTCAGGTGCGCTGTTCGGCCCCGAGCAGCCCGTCGCGATCCGCATCCTCGAGATCCCGCCGGCCATGTCGGCGGCCGAGGGCGTGATCATGGAACTGAACGACTGCGCCTTCCCGCTGCTCGCCGAGGTCGACGCGACCGACGACGCGAACGTCGGATTTGACGGCTGCAACTGGGCGCTCCTGGTGGGCTCGAAGCCGCGCGGCAAGGGCATGCTCCGCAAGGACCTCATCCGCACCAACGGCCCGATCTTCACCGGCACCGGCCGGGCGCTGAACGAGAACGCGGCGAGCGACGTGCGTGTCCTCGTGGTCGGCAACCCGTGCAACACGAACTGCCTGATCGCGATGAACAGCGCGCCGGACATCCCCGACGACCGGTTCGCCGCGATGACGCGCCTGGACGAGAACCGCTCGAAGGCACAGCTCTCCGCGAAGGCCGGCGTGCCGGTCACCGACGTCACGAACGTTGCTATCTGGGGCAACCACAGCGCGACGCAGTTCCCGGACTTCGTGCACGCCAAGATCGGCGGCAAACCGTTGATGGACGTCATCGACGACCACGACTGGCTGCGCGGTGACTTCATCACGACCGTGCAGAAGCGCGGCGCGTCGATCATCGCGGCGCGCGGGTCGTCGTCGGCCGCCAGCGCCGCCAGCGCCGCGATCGATCACGTCGTCGCCATGACCACCCCCACCGACGGGGGCGACTGGTTCAGCGCGGGCGTGCCGTCCGACGGCAGTTACGGCATCGACGAGGGCATTATCTGCAGCTTTCCGGTCCGCGCCGACGGCAACGGCGGCTGGGAGATCGTGCAGGGCCTCGAGGTCGACTCGTTCTCCCGCGAGAAGATCGACGCGACGGTCGGCGAACTCCGCGAAGAGCGCGACGCGGTCGCAGATCTGCTCACCTAGCCCGAGGCCGGTCAGCCGATAGACTCCCCGGTCGGACTCGCCCATGAACATGAAGCCGGCCACCCCTCTGTGCCAACGTGGCTGAGACACCGACCCCACGGATGATTACTGTGCAGGGCGGTGGAGGAACCAGCGATGACGAACAACCACAACACAGCGCCGGGGGAGATCCCGGAGCCGAGGGAGGGCGAGCATAGCGAGCGCGATCGAGGCGGAGGGGGCTCCCCCGGGGCGCGCGGCCCGGGGGACGTTGGGGTGCGCGACCCCGAGGTCGTGCCGCGCGCCTCGCGGCGGCGCTTTGGCGCCGCGTACAAGCTACGGATCATCGAGGCGGCGGACGCGTGCACGAAGCCCGGCGAGATCGGCGCTCTCTTGCGCCGTGAGGGGCTGTACTCCTCGCACTTGTTGACGTGGCGGCGCGCGCGGGACCAGGGCCAGCTCGAGGCGCTCTCGCCCAAGCGGCGTGGTCCCAAGCCCGATCCGGACCGTGCGCTCAAGAAGCGCAACG
The DNA here is from genome assembly GCA_965248445.1 of Planctomycetota bacterium. Taxonomy (GTDB): domain Bacteria; phylum Planctomycetota; class JAJSAM01; order JAJSAM01; family JAJVHW01; genus CBDFJG01. The sequence goes on along the minus strand of CBDFJG010000004.1, from coordinate 1,918,468 downwards.
AGCAGCTCGAGCGCGAAGTCGCCCGTCTCGAGAAGCGGCTCGAGACGGCCGAGGTGATCATCGACGTGCAGCGAAAAGTCTCACGGCTGCTGGGCATCGAGATGCCCGAGACGAGCGGGAGCGACACGTGATTGCGGCGGAGGAGCTGGGGGGACGCGTGGGCGTCGCCCCCGCGTGCCGCGCGCTCGGAGTCACGCGCGCCACGCTCTATCGGCGCCGAACGGCACGCACGTGCCCCCGGCCCCAGCAGCCGCGCCGGCGCTCGCCGCGCGCCCTCACGATCGACGAGCGTCTTACCGTACTCGCGGTGCTGAGCGAGGAGCGCTTCTGCGATCTGTCACCGCTTGCGGCGTGGGCGATCCTGCTCGACGAGGGACGCTACCTGTGCTCGGTGCGCACGATGTACCGCATCCTCGGTGCGGCTGGTGCTGTGCGTGAGCGCCGCAACCAGCTGCGTCATCCCGCGTACAAGAAGCCCGAGCTCCTCGCGACCTCCCCGAACCAGGTCTGGAGCTGGGACATCACCAAGCTCCGCGGCCCGGTGAAGTGGAGCTACTTCTATCTCTACGTCGTGCTCGACATCTACTCCCGCAACGTCGTGGGCTGGATGCTGGCGGACTGCGAGAGCGGTGCGCTGGCGACGGCACTCATCGAGCAGTCCTGCGAGAAGCAGGGGATCGCGGCGGAGCAGCTCACGATCCACTCCGATCGGGGGCCGCCGATGATCAGCAAGCCGGTGGCCTTTCTGCTCGCCGATCTCGGCGTGACGAAGTCGCACAGCCGGCCGTACACGTCGAATGACAATCCGTTTTCCGAGAGCCAATTCCGCACGCTGAAGTACCGGCCGGACTTCCCAGCGCGCTTCGGCTGCATCGAGGACGCGCGGGCGCACTGCCGCGCCTTTTTCCACTGGTACAACCGCGAGCATCGTCACTCGAGTCTCGGGCTGCTGACGCCCGAGACCGTGCACTACGGCCGCGCCGAAGCGGCCGTCGCCGCGCGCTCGGTCGTGCTCGATGCCGCGTACGCGGCGCATCCCGAGCGCTTCGTGCGCCGTGCGCCGACGCCGCCGGCTCTGCCGACCGAGACGTGGATCAACCCGCCGGCCCGGGAACTCGCGGCGCTGGAGACTGCGACACAGGAGGCTGCTCACTAAACTCGAAGACGCGGTGTCTCAAAGTCGTTGACACGTCCCGGGTGGCCCGATGAGCGCGGGGTCGTCTGTAGCTATGTCGGCATGACCCGTCGGCAATGGTGGCGGATCTCGGCGCACATCGGGAAGGGGTGGGAGGGCAAGACGCTATTGCTCGCGGCAGAAGCGGCAGGCGCGATGCTCTGGGTGGACGTCTACACCGAGACCCGCCACCGCTGCGTGCGCTACCTTGAAGCCGCACTCATCGACGCGCTAGCGCCGTGCGAGAACACGCAGAACCACCCGCCCTCTGGCGCGGTTCCATGCGCTCACCGCAGGCCGTTGGAGATCGCCTTCCCCCGCCTCTACGAGATCGAGTCGTGGGGCGGAGCGATAGAGCATGTGCGCGCCCAGCGGCTCAAGTCGGTCCAGGGGCGGGTCGCTCGCCTGTCCGATCGCGACTACGAGTCCTTCCTCGTGTGGCTGCGTCGGCACCACCAGGAGCGCGCGAGGGAGCGCGCCGGGTGACACGCCAGTGGATAGCCCTCAGCACCGGGTTTCCGATGGACCTGGAGACCCTGACCCTCCCCGTAGAACACCGCTATTCCTGGGTAGTTCTGCTGACGATTTCGAAACGAGAGGGCTGGAACGGGACCGTGAACGGGACAGTCATCGCCCCCCTACTGGAGGCGTTTGCGGGGCTCTCCAAGCGTAGACAGGGTGTGTTCTTTCGCGCCCTGACTGCCCTTGGTTGGGTGGAACAGGTTGGCCCTAACTACGTGATCCAGAAATGGGATAGGTGGCAGAAGGATCCGGGATCTCCGGCTCGAGCGAAGAAGGCGCGGGACAAGAAACGTCACGGAAGCGCGCGTGACGAAAATCGTTCGGAAGTAGCTCTGACAGGGACAGGGACAGGGACAGAACCCCCCCCTCCCCCTAACGAGGGGGAGGCCCGTCGCTTCGCTCTTGCCTGGGCCGGCTCCCGGTCCCGCTTGAAGGACGGCCGGCTGAAGGACCTGGCATCGGCCGTGCACCGAGATCGCGCTGCCGAGTCATCGGGGAGCCGCTCGATCGACTGGGTAAACCAGCGTCGCCGCATCAAGACCGAGGACCCGAGCGGCTTCATCAGCACCGAGAGGATGCTCGGCCGTGCTGCCCGAAGGGCCGCGCCGTGACGCTCCGAGACGAGATCGTCGCGTTGCGCGCACTGCTCAGCGACGCCATGGACGCGCTGTCGGCAGAGTGTCAACCTGTTGAAACCCCCGAGTGCCAGTCTGACGGACTGGCAGGAAGAAGGGCGTCAGGCGCGGGGCGTGGTTGACAACCGTGCCCCGCGCGTGGAGCCTGTGTGGAGCCGACGGGAATCGAACCCGCGAACCTGACTTTCCAAGTGTCTGGCGCCTACCAAGGGTCTCGGCCCCACGGGTGACGGGCAGGAGCCCTCGCGGGGAACATCAACGCTGCGGGGGCTCCACTTCTTGATGGAGAGCGGACATGAGCGACGACGAGCCAGATGAGGATCGTCCGCTCAAGATCCACGGCGATTGGAAGGAAGCCCTGCGGAAGGGACTCAAGACCCCGCCGCCGCCAACCGACGACGACGAGCCTGAGACTGAGGGCTCGGAAGGTGCTTCCCGTAAGCCGAAAGAACCGCCTGCCTGACCTGTTCTCCGTCGTCGTCTCGGCGGTGGTTGTAACGGAAGGTCGCGGCGCCCAGGTACGTGGGCAGGTGGCAGGGCGAGACCGAGTGCCACGTCCCGTAGACCGACCTGCGGAAGATCCCGAAAAAGCCCTCGATTGAGTTCGTCGTGGTCAGTTCGCGAGGGCCGCCCGGTCTGCGACTCTCCCACCGCGCGTACTCGTTCACCCCTTGACAGCGTGTGAGCCTCAGCGTGCGAGGGGCAGCGGGACCATGACGGGCGGGTCGGCGCCGGTGAGGTGCGCGGCGACCGAGTCGGCGAGGAAGTCGAAGACTTGGTCGCCACGGCGTCGCAGCGTGGCCGCGGCGGTCAACACGCGCTCGGCGAAGCGGAGTCCGCGAGCGGACTGGCTTCCGAAGGAGCCCTTGCGCCAGAGCACCGCTTTGCGGACCGCGCGCTCGGCGGCGTTGTTGGTCGGACTCACGTCCTGGGTCCGCGCATAGGTGAAGAGGGCGACCACGCGGGGGCGCAGATGGTTGGCCAGAGCCGAGTCGTCGTTCGCGATCAGTCGCTCGAGCCGTCCGCGCAGCACAGCGGCTTCGCCTTGCAGCCGGTCACGGTCGCCGTGCTCACCGAAGAGCCGGTAGCTGCGCATGACCGACTGCGCGATCATGACGCCCTTGTTGCCGAAGCGGCGATGTCCTCGCGGGCCTTCGGCCAGCGCACGGAAGGCGCGCTCGATGTGCGCCCAGCAGAGCTGGCGGCGGGCAAGTGGGTGTGACTCGTAGGCACCCATCCGGTCGCTGATCACCGTGCCACCGAAGCGCCGCCCGATCAGCCGCCCTTTCGCCTTGGCACTGCGGCGGCGATCGATCCCGAAGGCTGTGGCGTGCTCGCTCTCCGCCGCCCACAGCCAGCACACCCGGCCCCGTTCCTTCCACGACGTCTCGTCCACGTTGGCTCGCAGCGACGTGCGGACTGCCCCGAGGGCTTCGAGGTACGACGAGTGCAGAGCGTCACTGAGCCGACGCTCACAGTCGCTGATCTTGCCCAGCGACATCTTCACACCGAAAATCTCACCGAGCAGCCGCTGCGTCTCCCGCACGCTCACGCGGTACACGCCGCGCAGCGCGCCGGCAAGTGTGGTCAGCCGCGGACCGAAGGCCCCGGTCGGCACGCCATCGGGCAGGACCGCCGTCGTGACCGCACGACAGCGCCGGCACCGCGCCTTGTGCAGCCGGTGCTCCCGCACCGTGACGAGCACGCGCGGGAGCACCGTCACCTGGTGCCGGTACGGATCGCCGATGCCCTGCTCGAGATCGTCGTGTCCGCACGCGTCGCAGAGGTCGGGACGGTGGTCCTTGGTCTCATCGACGTTGGACGGATCCACCAGCTCGCGCGCCGTGCCCTCATGGCCCGGCTGTCCGCCCTGCTTGCGACCGCTACGCGGCCTTCGGCCGCGACGGCGCTTGGGCCACGCCGGGTCCGACGACGGAGGCCTCGAGCTGTTGCGGGAGTCACGCTTCAGACGCGACTCGAGCTCGTCGATGCGGCGCAGATGCTTCGCTTCGCGACGCTCCAGCTCCTCGATCCAGGCCAGAAGGCCCTCGACCATCGCCCGCAGATCCTCGTCCTGCCGCTCGCCCACAACATCTTGATCGACCGATGGCCGAACGATCTGGATCCTGGCTCGCGACGAAGGGGTGAACGGTTACCTGCGCGACGTGATCGGCGTGTCGATGTCGCCCGGCACCGTGAGCGCCATCGAGGAGCGGGTGTCGGGTGCGCTGTCCTCCGCGCACCTCGAGGCACTGGGTGCCGTGCGCACGAGCCGGGTCGCTCACGTGGACGAAACACCGTGGCCTCGTCGCGGCGTCCTGCACTGGCTGTGGAGCGCGGTCAGCGAGCACGCAGTGGTCCACCGGATCGATCGTCGTCGCAGCGCCAAGGCCATGCGACGACTCATCGGTCGCCGTTACCGCGGCGTCCTGGTCACCGACCGCATGGGCGCCTACGACCGGCACCCGACCGAGCGTCGCCAGATCTGCTGGGCGCACCTCGAGCGCGACTTTCGCTCGCTTGCGGAGGGACGATCTGGCGAGCGTCGCTTCGGCAAGAGCGCGGTCTCGCTCGCCCAGGCCGTCATGCGAGCGCATCGCCGCTTGGGTGAGCACGGGGACCGCGCAAGGATGCAGCGAGAGCTGCGCCCGACGTGGTCGCGACTGATCGACTTGCTCGTACGCGGGGCGGACAGCAAGCAGCGTCGAGTCCGCGGGATCAGTCGTCATCTGCTCGCAAGAGCCGAGGCACTTTGGTCCTTCGCCGACGTGCCGGGTGTCTCCCCGACCAACAACATCGCCGAGCGCGCCGTGCGCAAACCAGTGCTGTGGCGCCGCGGCACCCACGGCAGCCAGAGCGAGCGAGGACTGCGCTTCGTCGAGCGCATCTTGACCGTCACCGCCACCTGCCGGCAGCGCGGCGACAACGTCTTCGACTACCTCGTCGCCGCCACCAGCGCCGCCGGGCTCGGGCAACCGCCGCCGACTCTCGTCGCGCTGCCGATCAGTCGCTGAGCACGGGGCTGCTCACTCATGACCTGAACAGGTACCGCTAGCCAGCTCGATCGTGGCCGCCCCACCCCACACGATCTTGGTTCGCCAGGACTCTCTGTCCCTCCGGACCCACAGGTGGTACGTCCTGCGGTTGTGGAACACAGCTGCGCTCATCATCCCTTCCTTGTCGGAGTAGAGGTACGGCGCCGACGTCTGAACGTCGTCGGTGATGTCAGTCACGCTGACCTTCGCATCGGCGAGCGGCTCGCCATCCAGCCTGAGCTGGACCTCGGCGTCTGTCCGGGGTTCTAGCGTGAGGTGGACGGCGTCAACCTCCCCCCACCCGACGGTTCGACGCCTCGGAGGACGGGCTTTCCCGTGGGCGATCACCACGATGGTTCCGTCGTACACGAGGTCCACCTCCCACTCCCCCCCGGCATCAGTGATCGAGTGCACGGCGACCCGGGTGATTGCGTAGTCCCCGCGTGTCCCAACCATCACTGCTCCGCGTTCCTGCATCCCTCGGAGTTCATCCATTGGGACTTGATCACGCGGAATGCGCTTCCACAACCAGGCGATGACAGGCACCCCCTCCAACTGCACACCGTCCTCGTCTCGCACTGTGCCGCGCATCTTCCGTACCCGTTGCAGCAGGAGGTGCGCCTGCGCGGACCGCATGTCGGGATCGGGAGCGATCCGCTCCAGAGCAGGCCGGTAACCTGGGGCGGACGCTGTCACGACGGACCCCTGTAGGAAGGGGACCCGGAGCGACGCCACGCGCTGCCCTGGCTCGAACTCTACCGAGCGCCGCACGCGGATTCCCATCGACTCGAGCGCGGTGTTGGAGACCACTTCCGGTGCCGGGGACTCGTTGATGTGGGAGACCATCCCCGGATTGCGCCTCACAAGTACCCGCAATGCGTCAGGAAGCGGTCCGCCGGGACGATCGTCTATCTCCAGCGTGACGCGCAGATCGACTTGGTGAGCGACCCAGACACTGATGTCACCGTCCGGCCCGCGCGTCGCACGAGCGACTCGCATCACATCGCGTTCGGGACCAGTTCCGGTTCGGGTGGGCAGAGCGGTCGCCAAGTGGAACCGGCCGAGGGCATCGGTCTGCACCAGGAGTCGATGTCCGTCGATATCGACGGACATTTGCTGGTTTTCGACCGACGTCCCGTCGTGGAGCCAGCGAGCTAGACCTACGACAGTCGAGGGCGCCGCGCTGACGGGTGGGGGGCTCCGCGTAGCCGCGCCTCGATCTGGGAGACGGACTCGCTCTCGAGTCGAGCGTAAACCCTCCGCTGGCACTCGCGTGGCTGCGGCCGGGATCGGTTCGGGCTGACAGGAGCCGACAAGTGCCCCCCAGACGCCCGCGACGATCGCCGCAAGCACGAGGTATGCGGAGAGCCGACGGTCCCGATTCGGGGGCGTAGCCACAACTGAGTGTCTCTAGTGGCTACATGACCTCGCCATCCGCCCCTTCCGACTGACCACCGGTGCCCTTGCTTCCGCCCTGCCCCTGGCCAGCTGGGGCCCCATCGTTGTTGGGGTTCTGCACGCCGTTCTCCCACGAGTACCCGCCGCCGCTGCCACCGGCGTGAACGTCGCCTCCGTCTCCTCCGTGCCCGTCATTACAGGAACCCCCATCACCACCGTCGCCGGTGTATCCATCGTCACCACCGATTGCCGTCGGTACCGCGCCAGCCCCAGCGACGGCTTCAGCGTTTCCACCGTCACCCTCTTCTCCACCGTCGCCGCCATCTCCGGCGTCGCCGTCCCACGCGTCGCCACCATTGCCCCCATCGCCGCCGTCCGTGCCGTTCCCTGCGTACGCACTGGCGGCCGCGGGTGGCGGGGCGGCTGTGTCGTCGCCACAGGAAGCGTCTGCGTCCTGTCCGCGGCCACCATTGCCCCCACACCCGCCGCCTCCGCCTCCCGAGTCACCGGTCCCGGTTCCGCCGTGTGTGCCGTTCCCGGCTAGCCCCGCGTGCGCACCATAGGCCCACGCGACCTCGTCATTTCCCTTGTGGTCCGCAGCAGCGAAGATGTTGGCGTCAGATCCGTGGGCCCCCTTGACGCCTCCGGCTCCGGGTGAACCGCTGCTGCCCTGGTCACCAGCCTCCCCATCGCGCCCATAGCTAGATCCCTGCTTGCCACCACGGCCGCCCAATGCGCCAGCCGCCGCCGAGAACGAAATCCCATACGAAGCGACGGCCACCAAGGCCACAAACGCCCACTCCCACTTCCGAATACGCATCAGAGCCTCCTCTTTGCGGTGAACGAACCCGAAGTCAAGAAGTTACGGCGAGACCTCCTGTGCGTCAACTGTCCGGTGGTTGAGCGGCACAGGTCGCAGGCTTGTAGCTGCGCGCAGTAGACTTGAGGCTGGTGGGTGAGTTCATCGTGCGCTTCGCCGCGGCGGCTCTGCTGCTGGCGTGTTTCGTTCCCGCGTTTGCCCGTGCGTCCGACGACGCGCTGGAGCCGCGCGCCGCCAAGCGTGTGCTCTCTGCCGGCACACCGGACGAGCGACTCGAACTCGCGCAGATGCTGCGCGAACATCCCACGCCCGATTCGCTGCTGATCGCCGTGGACGGGATCGTCGCGGCGCACAGGCGATATCGCGCGACGCTCAAGAAGCGCGACGCACAGGGCACGAAGCTGTTCCGCTTCTTCAAGAAGCATGTCACCCGGTACGAGCTACCGCGTGACAAGTACACCGAGTACCGCGAGCTCGAGATCGAGAACCGCGAGATCGGTAAGGTGCTGAGGAGAGACTGGTCGGAGTTCACGGCGTTTCGCGACGGCGCCGCGGAGATCGCGGAGGGCTGCGCGCCGATGTCGCCGGAGTACGGCGCAGAGATCGCCGAGAAGCTGCGACGCCGCTGGTCCACGGCCCGAGGTGACCAGGCGAAGGGCGCGGTGATTGCCGCGCTGCGCGGCGAGCCGGCACGCGCCCTCGCGACGCAACTTCACGAGTTGGCCGCGACCTCGCAGCAGCGGGACATCGTTGCAGCAGCGCTCGTGGCGCTCAGTTCCGTACCGGACACGCTCGACCTGGCTCCGGTGGGCCCGCTGGTGGACAGCGAAGATCCCGTCATCAGAAGACACGCGTACCGTCTGTTGGCGGCACGCCGGTCGAAGGGCGCTCTGGACGTGATGATCGGCCGGGTCGGCGACGAGGTGGGACGCGTCGACGACCTGCTCGTGAGTCTGCTGCGCCGGATCACCGGTCAGACGCTCGGAGACGATCCCCGCGCGTGGAACGAGTGGTGGGCGGGCGCGCGTGCATCGTGGGATCGCCCGGTAGCGGCCGCGGACGCCACGGACTTCGAGGGAGCGCGCACCTCCCGGTACTTCGGGCTGCGGCTGCGGTCGGCGCGGGTGCTGTTCGTGCTCGACCGCAGCTGGAGCATGAGCGAGGACCTGCCCGGCGGCGGTGGGACCGGGCGCGAGCGTCGCATCGACCGGGCCAAGCGTGAGCTGATCTCGGCGCTCGAGGGTCTCGAACCCGCGGCGAGCTTCAACATCGTGGTCTACGGCACGGACCTCGACCGCTACTCCCCGCGGCTCGTCCAGGCGAGCGCGGCCAACCTGGCCAAGGCGAAGCGTTGGATCACCAAGCTTCGGATGGAGGGATCGACCAACCTGTCGGGTGCCCTCCTGAGTGCGCTCGAGGACACGAAGCCGAGCAGTCCGATGCGGGACTCCGCGGTGGCGGACACACTGGTCGTGCTGACGGACGGCTCGCCGAACTGCGGTCCGATCTCGGAGACGTCGCAGATACTTGAAGAGGTCAAGCGAGCCAACACGGATGAGTTCCTACGTGTGCACACGGTCGTCCTCGGCAACGACGGCGACACGGATCTGATGGAGAAGCTCGCCAAACAGAACGGCGGGACGTTCGTGCACGTCACGAAGTGAGGGAGATCGGGATGCGATTGAAGCCACGACTCTGGTGGAGCGGAACACTCGGACTGTGCCTGGCCGCTGCGCTGCTGTTCGGCCCCGCGCACGCCGAGGAGGGCGACGCCGCCGAAGCGGTGGACCCGATCGCCGCCGCAACGGAGATCATCAAGAAGGCGCGGACCGTGAAGCAGGGCGATGGCGACGTGAAGAAGCAGTTGAAGGCGCTGCTCGACACGCACCGCGATGCAGCGAAGGCCGTGGTGACGGCGTACGCCGCGCCCAAGGGGAGCGGCATCGAGACTCCTCGCGGGGCCGGCCGCCTTGCGAGCATGTGGAACGAACTCCTCACCGTCTCCCACTACCACGGTCTGAAGCCCAAGGACCGGTACGCCCTCAGGCCCTTCCTGCAGGTGCGGGGCGCAAGGTTCGGGGTGCCGTACAGTGGCTTGTGGACGCCGGGCCGCGGAGACGGCGATCAGCTCGCCACGCAGATCTACCGGAAGACGCCCGACGGCGACACCGTACGCCACATCAAGGTGTGGGCGTATCGCTGGGACACCATCTACTCGGGCGTCGGCGGAGAGAACTACAAGAAGCTCGCCAAGGAAATGCACGAACTGGACCGCGACTCGATGTCCAAGAAGGGTCGCAAGGCGAGTACGAAGGTGCAGACGAAGCGCCTCAACAAGGAGATCACGCGCTCGTACTACTACTACGTGCAGGGCTTCGACGTCGATCTGGAGAAGACCATCCGGCGGCGGAACTACTACATCAAGGGCAAGAACATCACGCTCAACTTCGAGGTGATCGACATGTTCGATCCCGAGGAGGGCGAGGACCCCGTGACGCAGTGGGTGCGCACGCAGGAAGACCCCGAGACCGCCCCGCTCCTCGCGACGATCTCGTTCCCCGACTGACCGCGAGCACGGCGTCCGCGCCGATCAGGGGATGCTCAGTGTCCCGGCGTGTACGAGCCGCGTCGGCTGCAGCCCTGCGAGGCCCAGATCCTCGGGCTCGGTGCCCAGCAGCACGGATCGGTTTCCAGGAGCGGGTCCGGTGCCCAGATCCACGGTCTGCAGCCACCGGCCGTCGAGTCCGACGGGCATGCCCCCGTCGGAGACGAACTCGCCGATACCGAGCTGCTGCGGCCCGGAGATCCGCACGTCGAACTGCTCGGAGTGCGTCGGATCCGCAGCACCGAACGCACTCACGATCACGCGGCTGTCGTTCAGGCGTGACGCCACCGCTCCGAGGAACTGCAGGCGCCGCTCACCGACGAGGTCCGCGCCGCCGGCAGTGGGCACCGCGCGCGGATCGAGCGTCCACGCGGCCAGCACCACGCGCATGCGCGCGAACGAACCACCCTTCTTCGCGAACGTCTTCGTGAACTTCCGGGAGCGCTTGAGTGCGCGCTTGCGGAGGCGGTCGAGCTCCTTCTGCAGGTCGGCGAAGAGCCCGTCGAGTTGCCCGCCGTCGCCGCCCTGAGCGCCGTCGAGGTCGTCGTCGCCGGCCTCCGCCATCACGATCGAGAGTGTATCGGCGCCTTCGGTGGCGGCGTCATCTGCGGCGGACACGAGACTCGACGCGTAGAATCCCAGCGCAGCGCCAAATCCGGTTGCCGCGGCCTCGGCGTCGGTGGTGCCCTTGGAGAGGCCCTTGGTGAGGTTGGCGACAGCGGCGTTGAAGGTCTTCTCCGCCTCCTTCGTGGTCTGCTTGAAGTCGACGACCGTCTGCTTGCGCGCGACGGACAGTGGATTGCCCTTGGCCACGGCGGGCGCCGGGCCGGCGACCGATGCGAGCGCCAGGGCGAGAGTGGTCAGCAGCAAGGTGATGGAAGCGCGCATGTCGTGTCTCCGGTCAACGTCGTGATCCAACCTACCAGCGGTTTCCAGGAGGTGCGGATGCCCAGGAGGTGCGGGCGCGTGGTGCGAGGCCATCCCAAACCCCCACCCACCCTTCAGGGGGAGGACGCTCGGGGGGCGCGCGGGGTTACATCGGCGGTATCGGACTCGAACTGCCGGGGCCGGTCGCACCTACCAACCGAGCACCCACGCGAAGATCAGCGGCGCCACGATCGTGGCGTCGGACTCGATCAGGAACTTCGGGGTGTCCTCGGCCAGCTTGCCCCAGGTGATCTTCTCGTTCGGCACCGCGCCGGAGTAGCCGCCGTAGCTCGTGGTGGCATCCGTGATCTGGCAGAAGTACCCCCACACCGGCACCTCCTTGCGCCGCAGGTCCTGGTGCAGCATCGGGACCACGCAGATGGGGAAGTCGCCCGCGATTCCGCCGCCGATCTGGAAGAACCCGATCGATCCGTCGGCGCTCGCCGACGTGTACCACTCCGCGAGCCGCTGCATGTACTCGATGCCCGTGCGCACGGTGTGCACGTTCTCGATGTGCCCCTCGATGACGTGGCTTGCGTACATGTTGCCGAGCGTCGAGTCCTCCCAGCCGGGCACGAACATCGGCAGGTCCTTCTCCGCCGCGGCCAGGAGCCAGCTGTCCTTCGGCTCGATCTGGTACGAGTCCTTCAGCACCCCGGATCGCAGCATGCGGAACATGAACTCGTGGGGGAACAGCCGCTCGCCCCGCGACTCGGCGCCGCGCCACTCTGCGAGCACCGCGTTCTCGATCCGGCGCATCGCCTCTTCTTCGGGGATGCAGGTGTCCGTCACGCGGTTCATGTGGCGTTCGAGCAGCGCGGCCTCGTCCGCGGCGGTCAGCGATCGCCAGTCGGGGATCCGCTCGTAGTGCTCGTGCGCGACGAGGTTGAACACGTCCTCCTCGAGGTTCGCGCCCGTGCAGCAGACCGCGTGGACCTTGTCCTGACGGATCATCTCCGCCAGCGAGAGGCCGAGCTCGGCTGTGCTCATCGCGCCGGCCAGCGTCACGAACATCTTCCCGCCCTGCTCCAGGTGCCGCTCCCAGCCCTGCGCGGCATCGACGAGTGCCGCTGCGTTGAAGTGACGGAAGTGATGCTCGGCGAATCGCGAGACCGGTCCACGTTCCATGGCTCTTCTCCTGCATTGCTGCGGTGCCGCAGGTTCTCTTCCCCGTGCTGCGGGCGGCCAGGATTCCAGAGTCTCCGAGATTCCGGGACTACTGCGTGCGGCGGAGGACGAGGGTCCGTTCGTCGCCGTCCCGCAGATCGCGCACGTCGGCAGTCTGCAGTTCGTGCCCGGCCGCGCTGACGCGGATCGTCGCAATTTCGGCCGGCAGGACCACCTCGTGCACTCCCGTCTCGTCGAGGTAGTGGGGCGAGGAAGTGAGCGGCACCGCCGAGCCATCGTTGGCGAGCAGTTCCACCGTGACGTGCCGGAGCGACTTCCCGCTCACGGCGTCGCGGACGTCCAGTCGCACGCGGGGCTGCCGCCTCTCGAGGCGGATCGTCAGTTCCTCTGTCCCGTCCGCGATGCCGCCCAGCTTCACCGGCAGATAGTCCGGGTGTGCGACGTCCAGGTCGACGGGATCGCCATGGAAGTTCTCGAGCACGAAGTCGCCCTCCGCAAACGAGTGCGTGCTGTTCCAACCGCCGCCGATCACTGCAAGCGACACGGGCACGCCGTCAATGTCCACTACGCGGCCGGTGATCCGTCCACGCGCCGGGTGGGACCGCATTGTGACGTCGTTCTGTTTCGGAACTTCGAACAGCTGATTCGAGATGCAGTCGTTCCCGTAGTGCAGCGACACCCACTGCTTGCCGGGTCCGAGGCCCTTCAGCTCGAAACGGCCGTCTGCGTCGGTCACGGTCTCCGGTGCGCCGAGGAACAGCGCGTCGCGCTGGTCCTTCGGATACGAGACCGGGTCGACCGAGCCCGTCGCGACGACGCGCGCTCCCTCGACGGGGAGATTCTGGTGATGGTCGGTGACGCGGCCGCGTAGCACGTGCGTCTCGCGCGAGAGAACGACGTCGGGCAGTTCGCTTTCGAACCCCGCCTTGACGTTCTCGAGCGGGATGGCCTCCGCCCCTGCGAACCCCCCGGCGCGCACCGTGATCACGATCCGACCATCCTCACCGAAGTGGGCGGGATCGGCGTTCAGCCGGCGGATCTCGTACTCGCCCTTCGCGTTGGTCAGCACGCGCGCGACCTCGCGCAGGTGGTGGTCGTACTGGTATCTGCGCACGTAGAACGTCGACGTCACGTGGACGGCCGCGCCGGAAATGGGCGCGCCGCGTTCGAGGTCCACGACCCGTCCGGTGAGCGCGACCGGAAGTCCCTCCTCGAGCTTCGGATGCCTGTTGCCCACCAGTTCGACGGCATCCACCGGCGCGCTCGGTCCCGCGGCGACGAATGCGTTCAGCTCGAGCTCGGGGGGACGGCCGGGGAGCACGGATCGCGGCCCTCCCTTGCGGACGTTCGCATCGTTGCCGTCCGGCGATCGGCCCCGCGTGCCGAGGCGGCCACGCAACGGCTGGCCCGAGGCGGTCGCGACCAGGACGACGATCGGTTGCTCAGCGGTCGCGCGCTCCTCGCCGGGACGGTCGATCGATGCCGCCGCGGCACGGGCTGTTGCATCGTCGGTCGCACGGGTGACCCGCACGCGCTCACGGCGCGTGCCCATCTCCGGGTCCGGCGCACCGTCCGCCGTCTCACCGGCGCCGGTGGCGTCTCCCGGTGGGGAGAACACGCCGCGGAGCGTGATCGTTGCCGCGCTCACGGCCAGTCCGCCGAGGAAGAGCACGAGCAGCGTTCCGGCGATCCGCCGGAACAACCTGCCTCGGGGTGCGTTCATCCGGAGAGTGTACGCTCCCTACAGGCCATGAGACCGACCCGCGCACTGTTCGCCCTCGCCCTCCTGGCCGTGGTGGCCGCCCTCGGCGGGGTGGCGCAGGCGGAGACCCCCGATGCCGCGTTGCGGGCCGAACTGCGGGCACTGGCAGACGCGGGCCGGTTCACGGTGATTCTGAACCGGACACAGAACCTGCTCTCGCTCGATGCCGACAACGTGGTGGCGCTCGAGTACCGCGGGTACGCGCACCATCGGCTCGGGAGTCACCAGCAGGCCGGTGTCCAATACGAACGCCTCGTCGCCCTCCAGCCGAACCACGGGTGGGGGCACGCCCAACTCGGCGCAGTGCAACTTCGCTACGGACAATTCGACTACGCCGTGTCGTCACTCGAACGAGCTGTGAAGCTCGACCCGAAACAGGTCGGCGCCTGGAAGAACCTCTCGCTGGCCGAGCGCGGCCGGCTGAAGTACTTCGAAGCGCTGAAGGTCGTCCGGCGCGCGTTGTCCGCGGGGATCGATCCGGCGTGGTGCCAGCTCGAGATGGGGTACATCGAGTACGCGCGGCACGACCTCGCCCGCGCGCGTTCGGCGTTCCGCCGTGCGGGTCAGTCCGGGGCGTCGGCGGGCGATGTGGATCACGGGCTCGACCTCGTGGATCTCGCGCTCGACGGATCCCGCGGCCGCAAGCCGAAGGCCGGCATCGCGTGGACGTTCGAAGTCGCCGGGGTCCGCGTCGAGTCGAGTCTCGGTCCGAAGCTCCCTGACAAGATGCGCCGGCTGATCGAGCGGGCGGTCGAACACGCCGAGAAACACGTGGCGGCGCTACCGCGTGACGGGCTCGTGCTCAGATTGACCCGGACGTTTGAGGAACACGAGGCGACGCGTCGCGTGAAGTTCCCCGGGAGCAGTGTCGGGCGCGCATTCATGGAACGCCGCTTCACGCGGGGCTCCGGCCGACGCGGTGGGCGCGACAACGCGTCGGCCAAGCTGGTGATCCACGCCGCATGGCCGTCGCCGACGCTCCTCCGTTCCGTGTCGCACGAACTCGTCCACGCTGCGCTGGACGGACGTTCGATGGTCCCGCCGATGTGGCTCGACGAGGGCTTTGCCACGTACCTCGAGTTCGATCTGTCGGGTCGGACCCCGTCACTCGGTGAGAGGCGGGAGGATCTCATCGCCACGCTGCGCGCGGCGCAGGTGGCGGGCAGCTTCCACGCAGATCGCGATCTTCTCAGCTGGGCGACCCGGTCGTTTTCCGGTCCCGGTGCCCGTCTCGCGTACGCGGAGTCATGGTCGCTCGTGCACTACCTCGTCGAGCGCCGGGGGGAGACCCGTTCGAAGGCGCTCGAACGGCTGACGAGTCTGATGTCGAGCCGTCGTCCTGGCCGCGGTCCGAGTCGCGGTTCGGGCGGCGACTCGTTCGCCGACCTCGCGCGGGTCTACGGCGAGGACGCCGACGTGCTGCTCGCGAAGTGGCACCGGCATCGCGACGCGCTGATTGCGCGCTGACGCAGCGTCAGCCGATCACGCGGGCCCACATCTCTTCGTGAAACCCGACGAGACACGTCGTGCCCACGCGGGCCGCGGGGGCGCGCAGCGTGCCGGACCGTCCGAGCACCTTCGCCGCGATCTCGTCGGCGCCGTCGCTGCGCGGGTCGAACGAGACCACCGACTTGCCGCGCGCGGCGTGGAGTGCCGTAGCGCCCTGGAACAGACCGCTCAGTTCCTCAGCGGTGAACTTGCGGCGGTGCGCATTGACCGTCTCACGGACGGTTACGCCGCGCGCGTCGATGAACGCGTCGGAGCGCTTGCAGCCCGTTCACGAGTTGCGGTGGTAGTACCAGTCGACGGCCTTCGTCACCGCTTCACTCCGTGGCGGGGCGGTCGAGCATCAGCGTGCCCTGTGAGTTCTGGCTCATGCTCGCCTTCACCGTGTCCGGCAACTGGCCCCGATCGAACAGACGATCGATGAGCGCGAGGAACTGCTTCGCGCAGGCGAGTGTCCGCTCGAGCGTGCCCCAGCCGCGCTTCTCCAGTTCGTCTGCCGAGTGTTCGAGGAACTCGTTGGACAGGCCGTCCACCCAGGTCTGGATTTCCGCCAGCGCCGGCGCGGTGTCCGACTCGGGGACGGTCGCCAGCAACTCGTTCTGCAGCCGATCCACCAGGTTGTCGCGAGAGGTGTGCCGGAACCGCCGAAGGCGTCCGACCCAGATGATGCCGGAGCTGAACAGGTCGATGCCCACGTGATCGCGCACGGACTCGGGTGACAGGGCTTCGAGCTGTTCGGCCGTCATCTCGAGCCGCAGCTTCGTCACGAGCGCCTGTTTGAGCTCGGTCTCGTCGATCATCTTCCGCAGCGTGAGCGTGTCCTCTCCGTGGCCTTCCAGTTGCCGGGCATAGCGACCGACGAAGTCGTCGCCGAGCGTCGCGAAGCGTTCGTTCTGCTTGTCGCTGAGCGGGAGTTCCGCGGCCTCGAGCGCGGCGGCCATCGCGTTGACCATGAATGCGGGGTGGGTGAAGGCGCCGTTCGGCCCGATGCCCGGGACACCGGCGCCCGTCAAGCGGATCGCCGTGCCCGCCAGGGGCATGTTGTTCTCTTGCACGATCTGCATCGTGGCCGGATCCATGGGCGTTCCGGCGACGGTGCTGGCACCGAGGCCGACGAGAGCGGGGACCATCGCCGCCATGTGCCCCCCGACCTTGTCCCACTTCGTGTCGGCGAGCGCTTCCAGTGCCTCGGCGCCGAGCGCCGTCGGCTCGAACACGGGGAAGGACTGCGCCCGTTCTCCGCCCGCATCCGCGCTCACCGCGGCGGCCTCCGCCGCAGCCTCGGCTGTTGCGAGAGCGGTCTCTGCCGTCTCGGCGCGCGAGACCGCTTCCATCTCGCGCCGCTGCGCGTCGCGTAGTGCGCTCTCGGCTTCGCGGCGGCCGGTCTTCGCGGCGCGGACATCGGTCTCGAGCTGGGTCACTTGCTCGCTCAGATCGGCAGTTTCTGTCTCGGCGCCCTCGTCGGGCGTGCTGCCGCCGGTGACGTTGCCGATGAAGTAGCCGGCCACGAGTCCGACGACGACCAAGATGATCACGGGTCCCTTGTTCACGAGTGCCTCCTCCCGGGTAGCGCATGCTCGGGGACGGCGGCTCGAAGACCGACAAACTGATCGAGTCCGTGCTCGATTCCGCCCGAGCGATGTGATGTCCAACCGGACCGGCAGCCTGACCGTTCGGGTCGCTGGCGCGGAATCGCAGGCCCGGAGCCCAGAATCGCAGGCCGGAATCACAGAGCGGGCAGCCCATGAATGACAGGGCCACCCGCCGGAGTGGATCGTCCGCGGGCGCTTCCCGCGGCTGGAACCCGTATCCCACTCGAGGCCAGAACCAAGCTCAAGGTGAGCCGCCTGTATGGCGGGGCCACCCATAGAGTCTGACTGGCGAACGAGACGGACCGGCTGGAGTGCACTGGTCGGGCCGCCGCTCTTCGGCGCGCTCTTCCGCACTCTCCAGTTCAACAGACGCACGACGGCGGCGGTTCGTTTCGACTTTCTGAGAAAGTCAGCGGTGTACTGCAGCGGTGTATTACAGGCGTACGCCAGGCGCGCAGCGCGCGCTCAGAGACGCGGCGTCACTGAGACTTCAATCGCGTGATCTCGTCCCTGGCCTGCTGGATCTGGGCCTCGACGCGTCCGACCTCCCCCGGGTCGTCCGCCTGCGCCTTTGCGCCGGCCAGCTTTTTCGCGAGCGTGTCGAGTTTGGTGCGGAGTCCCGCGATGCGCTTCTTCGTCCGGCGGTCCATGTGGCTCTCCTAGGACTTGGAGAGTAGCTGTTCCAACCGGTCAGAGTCGCGCTCCGCAGTACTTGCAGTGCTTCGCGTCGATCGCGTGGCTTTCACCGGAGCACTCCGGGCACGCCTGTCCGGAGACGCTCTCGCGGTCGCTCACGCGGGCGATCTCGACGGAGATGATCCCTGTCGGCACAGCGAGGATGCTGTAGCCCAGGATCATGATGACCGACGCCATGGCCTTGCCCAGCGGGGTGTCTGGAGAAAGGTCGCCGTAGCCCACCGTCGTCAGTGTGACGATCGCCCAGTACACGCTCTGCGGGATGCTGGAGAAGCGCGTTCCGGGGTTGTGGCCCTCGATGACGTACATCAGCGAGCCGAGGATCACGGCGATCGTCAGCACCGCGCAAAGGAACACCGTGATCTTGCGGCGGCTCGCGTGCAGCGCCGCGCCGAGCTCCCGCAACTCGTGCAGGTAGTGCACCAGCTTGAGCACGCGGAACACGCGCAGGATGCGCAGGGTGCGCACGACCGACAGTGCGCCCGCGCGCGGGAACAGCGCGCTGAGCGGTGTGGGCACGATGGCGAGCAGATCCACGATCCCGAAGAAGCTTGTTGCGTAGCGCAGCGGCTTGCCCACGCAGTACAGCCGCAGCACGTACTCGATGGTGAAGAGGACCGTGAAGAACCACTCCGCGACGGCGAGTTCCGGCTCGTACTGCGCATGTGCGGACGGCACGGAGTCAAGCATCACGACGATGACGCTCAGGCCGATAGCGACCATGAGGCCGACGTCGAACCACTTCCCCGACTGCGTGTCGGACTCGAAGATGATCTCGTGCAGGCGGGCCCGCAACGGGGTCGCGTCGAGGGGCCGGTTCACGGTCACATCGGCGAGGCTACCGCCGGGCCAAGACGCTAAGCGGCCGCCCCCGCGCCCCGGCCGGTCTCCGGCTCCGCGCCGCGGAACAGCAACGCCATCTCGTCCGTACGCGCCGCTGCGTCGCGGGCGCCCGCTTCGAGCAGCTGCTCGATGTAGTCGCGTTCGAAGAGCAGGAGGGAGAGAACGTCTCCGCTCTTGCCCTCGCCGGTGCCCCAGCCGCGGCTGAGGAAGCGGAACGGCTCGGGCGAGCTGCGCTCGTGTTCGCGGGCGGCTGCCGCCAGGTCCGAGCGGGGCCGGGCCACCACGAGCTCCACGGGTCGCAGGCCCCCGCTCGCTTCACGGGGCGCAGCGGCCAGGAGCCGGTTCACGACCTCGATCCTGCGGGCGTCCTGCTCGAGGAGGTCGAGGAAAACGGCGTCGAGCGTCTGCCCCGCCACGCTCGCCGGGGAGGGCGGGCGCGAGGAAGCGGCGTGACGCGGAGGGCTGGCGTCGTTGGTGGTGATGGCGAGGATGCGGTCTGCGCCCAGGTGCACGGCGGGGGAGAGTGGCGCGGAAAGCCGCACGCCGCCGTCCCCGTACCAGTGCCCGCCGACGCGGACGGGCGGGAACACGAGAGGCAGGGCTGCCGACGCCATCACGTGGTCGACGGTGATGCGCGCGCGGACGGCACGCCGCCCCCGCCGTGCCCAGGTCGCGATGCGATCGCCCTCGACGAACGTCACGGAGCCATCGCCCGCGTAGCTCGACGCGGTGACAGCCAGGGCGCGCAGCCGGCCGGCTTCAAGATTCGCCTCGATGCCGGGCAAGCGGCCGCGCGAGTCGGCGCCGAGCACTCGGCGCAACAGTCGGCGCAGCGGCCGCGTATCCACGAGCCCGCGGGGGGCGCGGTGACGCACGGCTCCGCCCGAGAAGAGGCGAGCCGCCCAGGCGATCACGCTCTTTGCGAGCGCGGCGGGGTCGGTGCGGAACACGTCCTCGGAGCGCAGTCCGAGCCAGAACTCGCGGAGGTCCGACACGGCATCGGCGAGGCTGCCCTCGTGATTGGCGAGGAACGTCGCGTTCACTGCACCGGCCGAGATGCCGTGCAGGACGTCGAAGCGGACGTCGGGAACGCGTCGCACGAGTTCGTGCAGGAAGCCGACCTGATAAGCGGCGCGGGCGCCGCCGCCCGGGAGCACGAGCGCCATTCGCGGATGTCGACCTGGACGGCGCGGACGTCGTCCTGGGCTCGGTGCGACGCGGCTCCCCAGCCGGTCTCCTCCCAGGTGATGTCCGTCTCTCCGCATTCGTCGGGGCCCGGCCGCAGGGCCCGCTCCTCCTCGCTGGTGGCGCGACCGTCTCGTAGATCGGTAAGCGGGGGCGGCTACTGCCGTCCCCTTCTCTATGAACCCAGAATACGCGTGATTGGTTCGCGCTGCCGGGCTACCGGGCGCTCCGACGGCGGGCGCGAGGCTGCGCGGACCGGCGGCCGGCGCTGTCGGCCTGGGAACAACAGGCCCCCGTTCGGACCATCTCCTATCCTGCGCCGCTTCGGTCGGTCCCCCGCGCGTCGAGCGTGTGGGTGGGCAGTGTCCTTCATCGGTCAGGACGGGGAGACCGCGGGGACAGGGAGACCGGGGCGCCCACCATGCCGCACACATTGAGTCACCTGCAGCAGCTCGAATCCGAGTCGATCCACATCATCCGCGAGGTCGCGGCATGCTTCGAGCGGCCCGTGATGCTGTGGTCAATCGGCAAGGACTCGAGCGTCCTGCTGCGACTTGCGGAGAAGGCGTTCCACCCCGGGCCGATCCCGTTCCCGTTGATGCACGTCGACACGACGATGAAGTTCCCGGAGATGTACGAGTTCCGGGAGCGGATGGTGGCCGAGAGGGGTTTCCGGCTGATCGTCGAGAAGAACGAGGAGGCGCTCTGCAACCTCCCGGACTTCTCGAACCCTGCGCGGGTGTGCGGCTTCTGCTCGCGGACGCTCAAGACGGAGGGCCTGCTGGGCGCGATCGAGAAGCACCGCTTCGACGCAGCGATCGGAGGCGCCCGGCGCGAGGAGGAGCGCAGTCGCGCCAAGGAGCGCGTGTTCAGCTTCCGCGACGAGTTCGGGGCGTGGGATCCCAAGAGCCAGCGGCCGGAACTCTGGAACATCTACAACACGCGCGTCCACGACGGCGAGTCGATCCGCGTGTTCCCGCTCTCCAACTGGACCGAGGCGGACATCTGGCAGTACATCCGTGAGCAGGAGATCGAGATCGTCCCGCTCTACTTCGCCGCGGAACGCGAAGTCGTGGAGCGCGGCGGCGTCCTGCTGTCGGCGCAGGAGACGCGCCTCATCCAGCCGGGGGAGACGCCGCGCAAGGTGATGTGCCGCTTCCGCACGCTCGGGTGCATGACGTGCACCGGCGCGATCGAATCCACCGCGACGACGCTCGAGGAGATCGTCGCCGAGGCGCTCACGGCCACGCGCAGCGAGCGCGAGACGCGGCTGGTCGACCAGGGCGCCGACTCCATGGAGGACAAGAAGAAGGACGGGTACTTCTGATGTCCACGCAGGGAATCGCATCCATCTTCGGCCGCAAGATCGAACTGCTGCGCCTCGCCACGGCGGGGAGCGTAGACGACGGAAAGTCCACGCTCATCGGACGGCTCCTGGTGGACACGAAACAGGTCTACGAGGACCAGCTGCGCCACGTCGAAGAGGTGAACCTGTCGCGGGGCAAAGAGGGCGTCGACCTCGCGCTGATCACCGACGGACTGCGCGCGGAGCGCGAGCAGGGCATCACCATCGACGTCGCGTACCGGTACTTCTCGACGCCCAAGCGCAGCTTCATCCTCGCTGACACGCCGGGTCACATCCAGTACACGCGCAACATGGTCACGGGCGCGAGCACCGCGGATGCGGCCATCATCCTGGTGGACGCCCGCAACGGCATCCTGACTCAGACCAAGCGGCACGCGTTCATCGCGGCGCTGCTCGGCATTCCGCACCTGATCGTCGCCGTCAACAAGATGGACCTGATGGAGTGGTCCGAGTCGCGGTTCGAGGAGATCCGGGGCGAATTCCGCGAATGGGCGGCGAAGCTCGACGTGCACGACATCCGCTACCTCCCGATCAGCGCTCTCCTGGGCGACGGCGTCGTGGACCGCGGGACGAACATGCCGTGGTTCCAGGGCCGGCCGTTGCTCAGCCTCATCGAGAACCTCGAGACGTCGGGCGACCGCAACCTGATCGACTTCCGCTTCCCGGTGCAGTTCGTGTCGCGTCCGCAGACCGACGAACTGCACGACTTCCGCGGATACATGGGGCAGATCGAGTCCGGCGCGGTCTCCGTCGGCGACGAGGTCGTGCATCTTCCGTCCGGGCTGACCAGCCACGTCAAGGAACTCATTCACCACGACGGCAACCTCGAGACCGCGCAGACGCCGCTCTCGGTGTGCATGACGCTCGAGGACGACATCGACATCTCCCGTGGCGACATGATCGTGCGGCCCGGCAACGTGCCTCGCATCGACAACGAGTTCGAGGCCATGGTCTGCTGGCTCTCCGACTCCGAGATGAGCCCGCGCAAGAAGTACCGGCTGAAGCACACGACGAACGAAGTACGTGCTCGCGTCCGCGAACTGCGCTACCGCATCGACGTGGACACGCTGCACCGGGACGAGGAGGCCGACGAACTCACGCTGAACGAGGTCGGCCGCGTGGTCATCCGCACCCAGCGCCCGGTGTTCTGCGACGACTACGCGGACAACCGGGCAACGGGCGCGTTCATCCTCATCGAGGAGGAGACGAACATGACCGTCGGCGCGGGCATGGTCTGGAAGAAGTCGACGACGCCGCCGGTAGCCGAGGAGTTCTAGGGGGCCCGGAGTCCTGAGGCGCCGGAGTCCCGAAGCGCCCACGGCCTTAGCGAACCGCGACGCGACGCTGCAGTTCCAGCGATCGGGAACACCATGGCCGTGAAGAAGCCACTCACCCGCTCGAGGACCGACCGGATGTTCGGTGGCGTGGTCGGCGGCCTGGCCAACTGCTTCGGGATGGACCCGACGCTGGCTCGTGTCCTGTCCGTCGCGGGCTCGATCTTCTCCGCTGCGTTTCCGGGGTTCCTCGTCTACGTGATCCTCTGGGTGGTCGTCCCAGAGGAGTGACGGCGGAATGACGGCGGAGTGACGGAGGAGTAGCGACCGCCGACCCCGCGCTCCGCTACCGTCGGTAGCGTGACCGAACACGTGACGAGCGACGGGCGCACCGACCCGGAGGTTGCCGAGCGCAACGTCAAGGACTGGTGGTGGCAGACCGTCGCGTCGATCGGCCTCGGCGTGGCGCTGCCGGCCGCGATCGGCATGCTCTGGCTCGCCGGATTCCGCACCGTCAGAGGGATCGAGGCGATGACGTGGGGGTTCCTGATCGTCGGACCATTCGTCTTGGGGTTCCTCACCGGCGTCACGATCCGGACTCCCAGCCTGGCGCGACGATTCTGGCTCCCGTGGCTGACCATCCTCGCGTTCATGGGCGGTGCGTTCGCGACCGGATGGGAGGGCGCGATCTGCATCTTGATGGCGCTGCCAGCGGCGCTGCCGCTCGCGAGCCTCGGCGGACTGTCGTCCGCCTGGCTGGTGCGGAAGCAGACGCCGCGGCCTCCGGTCATGGTGGTGGCGTGCATGCTTCCGTTCGTCGTCGCCGCCATCGAGGCGCAGTTCGAACTGCCGTCGGAGGTCCGCCCGGTCGCGACGTTCATCGAGATCGACGCCTCCGCCGACGTCGTGTGGCGCGAGATCGTGAACGTCCGCAAGATCGGTAACCGTTCACCCCTTCGTCGCGAGCCAGGATCCAGATCGTTCGGCCATCGGTCGATCAAGATGTTGTGGGCGAGCGGCAGGACGAGGATCTGCGGGCGATGGTCGAGGGCCTTCTGGCCTGGATCGAGGAGCTGGAGCGTCGCGAAGCGAAGCATCTGCGCCGCATCGACGAGCTCGAGTCGCGTCTGAAGCGTGACTCCCGCAACAGCTCGAGGCCTCCGTCGTCGGACCCGGCGTGGTCCAAGCGCCGTCGCGGCCGAAGGCCGCGTAGCGGTCGCAAGCAGGGCGGACAGCCGGGCCATGAGGGCACGGCGCGCGAGCTGGTGGATCCGTCCAACGTCGATGAGACCAAGGACCACCGTCCCGACCGCTGCGACGCGTGCGGACACGACGATCTCGAGCAGGGCATCGGCGATCCGTACCGGCACCAGGTGACGGTGCTCCCGCGCGTGCTCGTCACGGTGCGGGAGCACCGGCTGCACAAGGCGCGGTGCCGGCGCTGTCGTGCGGTCACGACGGCGGTCCTGCCCGATGGCGTGCCGACCGGGGCCTTCGGTCCGCGGCTGACCACACTTGCCGGCGCGCTGCGCGGCGTGTACCGCGTGAGCGTGCGGGAGACGCAGCGGCTGCTCGGTGAGATCTTCGGTGTGAAGATGTCGCTGGGCAAGATCAGCGACTGTGAGCGTCGGCTCAGTGACGCTCTGCACTCGTCGTACCTCGAAGCCCTCGGGGCAGTCCGCACGTCGCTGCGAGCCAACGTGGACGAGACGTCGTGGAAGGAACGGGGCCGGGTGTGCTGGCTGTGGGCGGCGGAGAGCGAGCACGCCACAGCCTTCGGGATCGATCGCCGCCGCAGTGCCAAGGCGAAAGGGCGGCTGATCGGGCGGCGCTTCGGTGGCACGGTGATCAGCGACCGGATGGGTGCCTACGAGTCACACCCACTTGCCCGCCGCCAGCTCTGCTGGGCGCACATCGAGCGCGCCTTCCGTGCGCTGGCCGAAGGCCCGCGAGGACATCGCCGCTTCGGCAACAAGGGCGTCATGATCGCGCAGTCGGTCATGCGCAGCTACCGGCTCTTCGGTGAGCACGGCGACCGTGACCGGCTGCAAGGCGAAGCCGCTGTGCTGCGCGGACGGCTCGAGCGACTGATCGCGAACGACGACTCGGCTCTGGCCAACCATCTGCGCCCCCGCGTGGTCGCCCTCTTCACCTATGCGCGGACCCAGGACGTGAGTCCGACGAACAACGCCGCCGAGCGCGCGGTCCGCAAAGCGGTGCTCTGGCGCAAGGGCTCCTTCGGAAGCCAGTCCGCTCGCGGACTCCGCTTCGCCGAGCGCGTGTTGACCGCCGCGGCCACGCTGCGACGCCGTGGCGACCAAGTCTTCGACTTCCTCGCCGACTCGGTCGCCGCGCACCTCACCGGCGCCGACCCGCCCGTCATGGTCCCGCTGCCCGTCGCACGCTGAGGCTCACACGCTGTCAAGGGGTGAACGGTTACGCCGCGAACTGCCCCGAGAGAGTGCTCCGCATGGAGGCCGACGAGGTCTGACCCCGAGGCGACGGGGGAGGCCGCTCACGGGAGACCGTGAGCGGTCGCCGCGTCCACGATCTTCCCCCACAGAGGATCGCTCTTGATCATCGCCGCGCGCTGCTCGTCGGGAACTCCGGACGTGAGCCGCCCGAGCACCTCGAGCGCCTGGGCGAGGTAGGCCTGATCCTCGGTCGCGAGCCACACGAAGTACGTCGCCTGAACGACGCACGGGTCTTCGACCGTGGTCGAGCCGAGGTCCGAGCAAGCCTCTGCGATCTCGTCCTTGCCGGCACCGGGGAGCGAGGCGATGCGCGTCGTCGCGAGGAGCGTCAACTCGTCGTCCCCGAACGTGCCCGCGAGCGTGCGTGCCTCAGTCAGTGACTCACGCGCCTCCGCCGTGCGGTCCAGGCCGGCGAACATGAGTCCGCGCTCCACCAGCGCCATGGCGATGCCGACGGAGTCGTCGGCATCGCGGGAGAGCCGGAGTCCCTCGTCATAGTGCGCTTCGGCGCTCTCGACTTCTCCGAGGCGGTCCTCGACCTCGGCCAACGAACACAGCACCTGCGCCTCGCGGCGCCCCGATCCCGTCGCGCGGTGAATCTCGAGCGCGGCGAGCAGGTACTCGCGTCCCGCCGCGGGGTCGCCCAGCCACGACGTCAGCATCCCCAGTTCCTTGAGCGCGCGCGCTTCCTGGCCCGTCAATCCGATCTCCCGCGCCATCGCGAGACACTCCTCCACGTGCTCCGCGGCGCGGGGGTAGTCGCCCTGAGCCGCGTGGAGCGTGCCCAGGTCACCGACGGCGAACGCCTCGTGCCGGCGCAAGCCCAGTTCCCGGCTCAGCGCAAGCGCACGCTCGATGTGGCGCCGGGCAAGGTCCATGTCTCCCTGCGTGTACGCAATGTGGCCGAGTGCCTGATTCGCCGTGCACTCCATCTCGCGGTCGCCCAGTCCCCGCGCCATCCCGAGATACTGTTCGTAGAGCCGGCCCGCCTCCGTCATGTCCCCCAGTGAGTAGACGAGCGTACCCAAGTGCAGCGTGGCCTGCGCCTCCACACGCAGGTCGCCGATCTCTCTTGCCAGCGAGCGGCTCCGTTCGTGCCCCTCGCGCGACTCGGCGTGCCGACCGAGGTGTCTCAGCGCGCTGGCGACCCAGGTGAGTCCGTGGGCCTCGAGCGAGCGGTCCCCCGCGCGCTTTGCGGCATCCACGGATTCGCCGTAGTTCTGTAACGCCTCCGACCAACGCAACGACTGGGTGACGAGCTTGCCCAGCGCCAACTTCGCATGACCGACCCGCGCCAAATCGTCGAGGCTCTCCGCGAGACCGAGCGCCTCGTCGATCGCTGCACGCGAGGCAGCAAGCCGGCCCAACAAGCTCAAACGCTCAGCTTGCTGCAGCCGCATGTCGACGCGCCCGCCGCCGGTGAACAGCCCGGGCGCGGAGAGCGCTCGGTCCAGAAGAGCGACTGCCGTGTCGCCGAGGTGCCCGTCCTCGAGATGCTGGTATGCCGCCGGGACGTAGGGCGCCGCGCGTTCGGGAGCCCCGCCGTCGAAGAAGTGACCGCACAGTCCGGCCGCGACCTCTCCCGAGACATCCGCGGGGTTCACCCCGCCGCGCAATGCTCGCGTCTCGAGTGCGTCGCCGAGCGCGGCGTGGTACTCCTCGCGCAGCAACTCGGGCAGACTGCCGTACAGGGCCTCCTGCACCTGGTGGTGATCGAACACGAACCGGCGTCCTGCCGCGCGCACGAGCCGGTGCTTTCGTTCGATCTGCGCCAGCCGCTTGAGCAACGGTATGCGGCCCAGCCCCACGATCTCCCCCACGAGCAGCGGGTCGAAGTCGAAGCCGCAGCAGGCTGCGACGTCGAGCAGGTCTCGCTCCTCCTCGTCCAGGTTCGCGACGCGTGCCTGCACGAGGCCGAGTACCGACGACGGGATGTCGATCTGCTCGATCTCCTGCGTGGCGATCCAGGAGCCGTCGGCCCGCTGCGAGAGGAACTGCCCCTCGCGCAGTCCGCGGATGATCTCGAACACGAAGAACGGGTTGCCGTCCGACTTCTCCGCCACCAGGAACCCCAGCTTCCGCGCGAGGCGATCCGAACGCAGCGAGTCCTTGAGCAGTGCGGTGAGGTCCTTGGCACCGAGGCGGCCGAGCGACATGCGCGACGTGTGGCCGTGGCGCAGCAGTCCGCCGACCCACTCCTCGGATATCCCCCGCCGCGTCGTGCCGATGAGCAGCGTCCGTTGCATCGGCGCAGCGAGCGCGAGCGCCGCGAAGAGGTCGCGGCCCTCGTCCTGCGCGAAGTGCAAATCATCGATGAGCACGATCGTGGTGCGCTCTGCGGACAGTGCCTTCGTGGCATGCACGAACACTGCCGGCAACGACTCGGGTGTCAGCGGCTGCGCGCCCTCGGGCGGCGAGTCGCCGCGCAGGATCGCGGCAAATGACGGCACCAGCCGCGGTGTGGCCGCAAGGTGCGCGGCCAGCGCGTCTTCGAGGTGCTCGTCGCCGTAGTGCTCGCGGTACGCCGTCGAGAACGCCCCGACGGCCGCCCCCGCCGCGCCCGGCGGATAGGACCCGAACAGGAACTGGAAGTCCTCGTCGTCGCGGTGAAGTGCCGCTACGAGTTCGTCGACGATGCGGGTCTTGCCGATGCCCGCCTCGCCCTCGACGAGCACGACCTGTCCATCGCCGGTGCGTGCCATGTCGTAGAGCGCGCGCAACTGCGCAAGCTCGGCATCGCGACCGAACACGCCCGTCTCACGCGGGATGCGGATGCGGCGCAACGGACGCTTCGTCGCGACGCGGAGTGCCGCCGCCCGCGCGTGCCACCATGCGGAGTCCTCGCCCTCCTCGAGCGCCACCAGCAGGTCGTCCGCGTTCGGGAAACGCTCGTCGCGGCCCTTGGCCAGCAGGTTGTGCACCACCTCCTCGAAGAACGGCGAAACCTGCGGGTTGAGCTCGCCCAGTCGTCGCGGCTCGTCGTGCAGGACCTTGCGCACGACCTGCGCGAATTCGTCTGCGACGTAGGGATTGACACCTGTCGAGAGCTCGTAGAGCACCAGGCCGAGAGCGTGCAGGTCCGCCCGCCCGTCGAGTCCCTTGCCTCCGCCCTTGAACTGCTCGGGGCTCGCGTAGCAGAGCGATCCCACGAACATTCCGGTGCGCGAGAGCGCGACGGCATCGTCCATCGAACGCGCGACGCCCAGATCCATGATCTTGACGACGTGGTCGGGCGTGATGAGCACGTTCTCGGGTTTGATGTCGCGGTGAATCGCACCGGCCGCGTGGATCGCAGCAAGGCCCTGCGTCACCTCGTGCGCGATGTGACGGCAGAGTTCCTCGGGGACGCGTTCGAGCTCCTTGAGCAGCGCGTCGAGAGTCTGTCCCTCCACGAACTCCATCGAGAGGTAGTGCTGGCCGTCGGCCTCGCCGCCGCCGTACGTCCGCACGACGTTCGCGTGATCGACTGTGCGGCCGATCTCGACCTCGCGATGAAATCGCTGTAGCGCGTCGTCGGCCTCGAGCAGGTGCGGGCGCACGATCTTGAGCGCCACGACGCCTTCGGGACCCTCCGCGCGGTAGACGGTCCCCATCCCGCCGGAACCGAGTTCCGCGAAGAGCTGGTACGGACCGAGCGTCTCGCCGACTTCCATCACGTCGCACGGTACCGACCCGACTGGACCAGGTCGCCTGCGGCATCTGCTCACCGACGTGGGCGGGCGGCGCTCCCCCGCCCCGGCTGCGGACGTGCCGGCCGGCGTGAGGCGGCAGTCACACGAGGCCGTGCGCGGCTGCCTCTTCGGCGATGCTGCGCCAGACCCGGTCGTTCGCGACCATCGCCGCGCGGCGGTCTTCGGGAGCCAGGTCGCAGATCGTCGTCATGAGACGGAACGACTGCTCGAGCGAGTCCCGTTCGCCAGTTGCCATCCAGAGGAAGAAGTGCGCCTGGAGGAGGGTCGGTGCAGGTACGTCGGCGCCTGCGACCGCGAGAGCAGCACGGGCTGCGGCCACTTCGTGCTCGGTGCTGTCGGGGAGCGCGGCGATGCGCGCCGCGGCGAGGAGCGAGATCTCCGTGTCTCCGTACTCGAGCGCCATGGCACTCGCCTCCGTCAGCGCGTCGCGGGCGTGCTGGGCGCGGTCGAGGGCCGCGAGGAGCAGCCCGCGGTCTATGAGTGCCTTCGCGGCGCCGACGACGTCCTTCTCCTCGCGGCAGATGCGGATCGCGTCTACGAAGTGCGCATCCGCACCCTCCTGATCGCCGAGTCGACCCGTAACATCAGCAAGGGACCGCAGCACGCTGCCCACCTCGCGCCGCGCTCCCGTCGCGCGATGGAGATCGAGCGCGGCGAGCAGGTGCTCGCGCCCCGTCGCGGGGTCCCCGAGAAGCGACTTCAGGGTGCCCAGCTCGCGCAGCGACCGTCCCTGCTGATGCGTCGAACCGACCTCGCGAGCGAGCGCGAGGCACTCCTCCATGTGTTCGGCAGCGCGGGCGTAGTCGCCCAGCGCAGCGAACAGCGTCCCCATGTCGCCCACGCCGCGCGTCTCCTTTCGGCGCAAGCCAAGCTCGCGCGCGAGCGAGAGCGCGCGCTCGAGGTGCACGCGACAGTCACCCAAGCGTCCTTCGGTGTACGCAAGGCTTCCCAAGTTCGCGTGGGCGAGACACTCGATGTTCAAGTCGCCGGTTTCGCGTGCCATCTCGAGGTAGCGCTCGTCGTACTTCCGCGCATCGTCCATGCGCCCTTCGGCAAAACTCACGACCGCCAGGCCAACCACGGCGCGCGACTCGGCGCGCAGGTCGCCCAGCTGATCCGCCAGGCTGCGACTCCGCTCCTGGTGTTCGCGCGCCTCGTCCAGGCGGCCGAGTCCGTAGAGCGCCGTGCCCTGGTTGGTGAGCACCCGCGCCTCGAGCGCACGGTCCCCTGACTTGCGCGCGGCTTCCTCCGCTGCCGCGAACAACGCCAGGGCTTCCTCCATGCGCCCAGCGCGAGCCAGGTGCCAGCCGAGCATTCGCTGGGCGTGCCCGATGCGCGCTGGCTCGCCGAGTTCCTCCGCCAGCGCGAGCGCTTCCTCGATCGTCGCCAGCTCCTCGGCCGGCCGGCCCAGCACGTCGAGACGCTCGACTCTGTTCAGCAGCAGATCCAAGCGCGGCGCGCCGGTGAAGAGCCCTGGCTCGGCGAGGGCCTGGTCCAGGAGTGCGACCGCCGCGTCGCCGAGGTGGCCGTCCTCGAGATGCCGGTACGCCGCGGATACGTACCGGACTGCGCGCTCGGGTGTGGCGCCGTCGAAGAAGTGGCGGCAGAGCCGTGCCGCGACATCGCCGGGGACGTCGGCCGGATCCGCCCCGCCCCTCAACGCGCGCGCCTCGACCACGTCGCCGAGCGCTGCGTGGTACTCCTCGCGAAGCAGTTCCGAGAGACTGCCGTACAGGGCCTCCTGCACCTGGTGGTGATCGAACACGAAGCGGCGCCCCGCCGCGCGCACGAGACGGTGCTTGCGCTCGATCTGCCCCAGCCGCTTGAGCAACGGGATGCGAGCGAGTCCCACCACCTCGCCTACGAGAGTCGGGTCGAAGTCGAACCCGCAGCACGCCGCAACGTCGAGCAGGTCACGCTCCCCCTCGTCGAGATTCGCCACACGCGCCTGCACGAGTCCGAGCACTGAAGACGGGATGTCGATGCGCTCGATGTCCTGCGTCGCGATCCACGATCCGTCCACGCTCTGCGCGAGGAACTGCCCCTCGCGAAGGCCACGGATGATCTCGAACACGAAGAACGGATTGCCGTCCGACTTCTCCGCGACCAGAAGGGCGAGCTTGCCCGCGAGCCGCTCGGACCGCAGTGAGTCCTTGAGCAGACGCGCCAGATCCTTCGCACCGAGGCGGCCAAGTTCCATACGCGACGTGTAACCATGGCGCAGGAGACCGCCCACCCAGTTCTCGGAGAGCCCGCGTCGCGCGGTGCCGATGAGCAGCGTGCGCTGCGTCGGCGCGGCGAGCGCCAAGGCCAAGAATAGCGCGCGGCCCTCCTCCGGCGCGAAGTGCAAGTCGTCGATCAGCACGATCGTCGTGCGCTCCTTTGAGAGAGCCCTGGTTGCGTGCACGAAGACTGCGGGCAGCGACTCGGGCGTGAGTGGCTGGGCGCCCTCGGGCGGCGAGTCGCCGCGCAGGACCGCGGCAAACGACGGCACCAGCCGCGGTGTGGCCGAAAGGTGCGCGGCCAGCGCGTCTTCGAGGTGCTCGTCGCCGTAGTGTTCGCGGTAAGCAGTCGAGAACGCACCGACGGCCGTACCCGCTGCGCCGGGCGGATAGGAACCGAACAGGAACTGGAACTCCTCGTCGTCGCGGTGGAGTCCCGCCACGAACTCGTCCACGATGCGGGACTTACCGATGCCCGCCTCGCCTTCGACGAGCACGACCTGGCCCTCGCCCGCGCGTGCTATCTCGTAGAGCGCGCGGAGTTGCGCGAGCTCCGCGTCGCGGCCGAAGACCGCCGTCTCCCGCGGGATGCGGACGCGGCGGAGCGGGCGCTTGGTGGCGATGCGGAGTGCGACCGCCCGCGCGTGCCACCATGCGGAGTCCTCGCCCTCCTCGAGGGCGAGGAGCAGATCTCCGGCGCTCGCGAAACGCTCGTCGCGGTCCTTGGCGAGGAGGTTGTGCACCACCTCCTCGAAGAACGGGGAGACCTGCGGATTGACGTCGCCGAGGCGGCGCGGCTCGTCGTGCAACACCTTGCGCACGACCTGCCCGAATTCGTCCGCGACGTAGGGATTGACGCCGGTCGAGAGCTCGTAGAGCACCAGACCGAGCGCGTGCAGATCCACGCGCCCGTCGATTGCCTTGCCTCCGCCTTTCAACTGTTCGGGACTCGAGTAGCAGAGCGATCCCACGAACATCCCTGTGCGCGAGAGCGCCATGGCGTCGTTCATCGAACGCGCGACGCCCAGATCCATGATCTTGACGATGTGGCCGGGCGTGATGAGGACGTTCTCGGGCTTGATGTCGCGGTGGATCGCACCGGCTGCGTGAATCGCAGCAAGGCCTTGCGTCACCTCGTGCGCGATGTGACGGCAGAGTTCTTCGGGGACGCGTTCGAGTTCCTTGAGCAGAGCGTCGAGCGTCTGCCCCTCGACGAGCTCCATCGCGAGGTAGTGGCGGCCATCCGCTTCCCCGCCGCCGTAGGTCCGCACCACGTTCGGGTGGTCGACTGTGCGACCGATCGCAACCTCGCGGTGAAAGCGCTCCAGCGCGTCGTCGGTTTCGAACAGTTGCGGGCGCACGATCTTGACAGCCACGACGCCCTCGGGACCCTCCGCGCGGTAAACGGTCCCCATCCCGCCGGAACCGAGCTCCTGGAAGAGCTGATACGGGCCGAGCGCCTCGCCGGAGTTCACGCGATGCCCTCTTCCTCGCAGGCGGAGAGGACGGCGGAGTACGTCTCGTTGTGCGTGAGAGTCTGTTGACGCGCCTCGTCGGGCATCCCCGCCACCGCTTCGTCCACGAGTCGGCGAGCCTCGGTCAGGTGCACGAGATCGTCAGTCGCGCGCCACAACAGGTAGCGCGCCTTGCAGCGCGACGGAGCGCGGATGCGCGCTTCGTACTCGCCCAGCGCCGCGATCGCACGACCGACGTCACCGCCGGGCAGGAGTGCCAGGCGACAACGGGCGAGGACCAGTTCGGTCAGCTGGTTGGTCGCGGTGGCGATCCGGTCCGCCTCGTCCAGGTGCCGTCGCTCGTTTGGCTCGTCTTCACGCAGCTGGAACAGGTAGCTCAGATCCAGGTGGCAGAGACTCTCGACGTTCGGAAGTCCGATGTCCTCTGCGATCGCAAGAGACGCGCGCAGGTGCACCCCCGCGGTCTCCAATTCCCGTAGCGAGGTCGCAACGCTCCCGAGATTGTGGTGCGCGGTCGCCTCGCCACGCCGGTGGCCGATCTCGTGGCTGATCTCGAGGCTGCTCTTGTACTCCTCGCGCGCCTGGTCGTAGCGCCCGAGCTCCGAGCTCACGTGGCCGAGGTTGCTGTACGCATAGGCCTGACTCAACCGGTCACCGAGTTCCCCTGAGATCTCGAGCTGCCGCCGGTAGTGCGTCTCCGCCTCTGCGATCCGTCCTTCGGAGATGCACACGCCGCCCAGGTTGCCGAGGCTACGGGCGCCCGCCGCCCGGTCACCGTCCCGACGACAGATCTCCTGGTGCAGGAGGAACTGCTCGCGCGCCTCCGCAAAGCGCCCCGCACGGAAGTACGTGTTCCCCAGGTTCACGGTCGAGATGCGGATGCCCACGCGATTGCCCACTTCGTGCTCGATGGCGAGAACGCGCTTCGACTTCTCGAGCGCCTCGTCCACTTCGCCGCGGATGCCGAGCACGGTGGCCAGGTTGCCGTTGCAGGCGGCCTCGACGGTCCGGTCGCCCGTCTCCCGCGCGAGCGCCAGGACGCGGACCAGCACGTCGTGTGCGTCTTCGTATCGCCCGACCCGGATCAGGCGGCCGCTGAGTAGGAGAAGGACCGTCGACTGCAAGTGCTTGTCGTCCGCGGTCGTTGCGAGTTCGAGCGCTTCGTCGAGCACGCGCAGCTGGTCGTCCCATCGTGACAGATACGCGAGAGGCTTGGACACGGTTGACAGGAGGCGGGCTCGGTGCACGCCGGTGACAAGCCCTGGCGCGTCGAGGACGCGTGTCAGGAGGACGACGATGCGCTCCTGCACGAAGCCCTCCCACAGGTGCGCGACGGCGGCATCGACATGGACCAGCGCCTGCTGTGGACGCGCGCTCAGCAGGTAGTGATCGGCGATGTCGACGGCGGCGGGGCCGGTGACCTCCGACAGAGCCACGCCACCCGCCGTGGCGCGCGCGGCGCAGGCATCGGCCAGAGCGCCGTGGTACTCGCGCCGCAGGAGTTCGGAGAGCGACCCGTACAGCGCCTCCTGGACCTGGTGGTGATCGAACACGTACTTGACGCCGGCCGCGCGCACGAGCCGGTGCTTGCGCTCGATCTGCGCGAGCTGGCGCAACAGCGGAATGCGTGCGATGCCGAGCACCTCACCGACCATCAGGGGATCGAACGAGTAGCCCCAGCAAGCGGCCACGTCGAGCAGGTTGCGCTCGTCCTCGGACAGAGACGCGACGCGTGCATTGACCAGGTCGAGCACCGACGATGGGATCTCGATCTCGTCGATCACCTGCGTCGTCACCCAGCTGCCGTCAGCGGACTGCCGCAGCAACCCGCCATCGCGTAGGCATCGGATGATCTCGAACACGAAGAATGGATTGCCGTCGGACTTCACGGCGATGCGCACGCCCAGTTCCTCCGCCAGCTTGCGTGAGCGCAGCGAGTCTTCGAGCATCTGCACGAGGTCCTTGGCCCCGAGACGCGCTATCTGCAGGTGCGCCGCGTGGTCGAGCCGTGTCACACCGGCAACCCAGTCCTCGTCGACGCCGTCCCGCATCGTGCCGATCAGCAGGACTCGATGACCCGTCACGCTGAGGGCGAGCGACGTGAACAACGCGCGTCCCTCGCCGGGCGCGAAGTGCAGGTCGTCGATCAAGATGACCGCGACGCGTTCTGCTGCGAGTCCCTGAGTGGCGCGCACGAAGCACGTCTGCAGGGAGCCCTTGTTCAGGGGTGCGGCCCCCGACGGCGCCGGGTCGCCGCGCAGCAGCGCATCGAACGCGGGCACGAGTGCCTGGTTCTCGGGCAAGTACGCTGCGCTGCCCTGCTCGCCGAAGTGCTCGCGGTACGCCGTGCTGAACGCCCCCGCGACCGTGGCGGC
This sequence comes from Planctomycetota bacterium, assembly GCA_965248445.1. GTDB lineage: Bacteria > Planctomycetota > JAJSAM01 > JAJSAM01 > JAJVHW01 > CBDFJG01. The sequence goes on along the minus strand of CBDFJG010000004.1, from coordinate 1,883,762 downwards.
GCCGCCGGGAGGGTAGCTCCCGAACAGGAAGTCGATCTCCTCGCCCTCCTCCTGCAGCCGCCGGATCAGCTCGTCCACGAGGCGGGACTTGCCGACGCCCGCTTCGCCCTGGAGCAGAACGACCTGGCCGTCACCCTTGTTCGCCTGGTCGAAGAGACCGCTCAACAGGGCCAGTTCGCCGTCGCGACCGTACACGGCGGTCTCGCGCGGGATACGGATGCGGCGCAGCGGGCGGCGCGTCTCGACACGCAAAGCGCGCGCGCGCTCGTGCCACCACGCGCTGTCCTCGCCATCCTCCAGCACGACCCGCAGTTCGGCCGCCGTTCGGAAGCGCTCGTCGCGGTTCTTGCGGAGAAGCGTATGCACGACCTCCTCGAAGAACGGCGAGAGTTGCGGATTGATGTCCCCGAGCCGGCGAGGCTCGTCGCTGCAGACGCTTCGGATGACCTCCGACGCATCGTCGCCGTCGAACGGCGGCGCTCCGCACGAGAGCTCGTAGAGCACGAAGCCGAGCGCGTGCAGATCGCTGCGCGCGTCCAAGCCCTTCCCGCCGCTCTGCAGCTGCTCGGGACTTGCGTAGCGAAGAGAGCCGACGAACACACCGCTCTGGCTGAGCCGCAGCTTGTCGTCCATCTGCCGCGCGACGCCGAGGTCCATCAGCTTGACCACGTGATCCGCTGTGATCAGCACGTTCTCCGGCTTGACGTCCCGGTGGATCGCGCCGACCGCGTGGATGGCGTCTAGGCCCTTGCAGACCTCGCGTCCGATGTGACGGCACAGCTCCTCGGGGACGCGCTCGAGCTCGCTCAGTAACTGCAACAGCGTCTGGCCCTCGACCAGCTCCATCGCGATGTAGGCGTGGCCGTTCGCCTCGCCGCCCTCGTAGGTCCGCACGACGTTGTCGTGCCACACCGTCTTGCCGATCTCGATCTCACGCTGCATGCGCGCGGCGGCGTCGGGAATCTCGAGCAAGTGCGGGTGCAGGACCTTCAGCGCAACCGGCCCGGCCGGACCCATCGCGCGGTACACGGTTCCCATGCCGCCCGCGCCGAGCTTCTCCTCGACGACGTACGGTCCCAGCTGCTCCCCCAGCATGCCGCCAAGGTAGCGCATCCGCGGAACCCGGCGACCCGCGTCCCGAGCCCGTAGCGGGACGGCGCAAGCGCCCCGGCCGGTCGGGCAGCTAGCCTGCGCGTGATGAAAGGGGAACGGCTCGGACCTTACCTGATCGAGCGGGGGCTCGGTTCCGGCGGCATGGGGAAAGTCTACGTCGCCGTCGTTCAGGGACGCGCGCCAGGACTCGAGGCGGGTACCCGCGTCGCCCTGAAAATCGTGCACCCTCATCTCCTCGAGACCGAGGGCTTCTTCAAGCGTTTCATGCGCGAGGCGCAGGTCGGACAGGCGATCGTGCACGACAACGTTGTCCGCACGCTGGATTGCGACGCCATCGCCGGCTCGCACTTTCTCGTCATGGAGTACGTCGAGGGTCAGACCCTCGCCGGCCTGCAACGCGACCTTGACAGAGTGCCCGAGGAACTCTGCCGGCACATCGGACGCGAAGTCTGCAAGGGTCTCGCCGCAATCCATGCGGTCGGCGTCGTGCACCGGGACCTCAAGCCCGAGAACGTGCTCATCACAGCAGAGCACGTGGTGAAGGTGATGGACCTGGGAGTTGCGCGTCTGGCGGACGAGGCGATCCGCCTCTCGCAGAGCGGCGCGTTCATCGGCTCCGCGGCCTATGCGGCGCCGGAGCAGTTCACCTCGAGTGAGGTGGACGGGCGCACCGACCTGCACGCGCTCGGCGTCTTGCTCTATGAACTCGCGTGCGGTCACCATCCTTACCGCGGCGGTGACTTCCGCGCCGTGATGAAGCGGGTCTGCGACGAGGAGCCCCGGCGACTCGGCGACGTTCACCAGCAACTGAGTCCGTTCTTCGAGGAGGTCGTCCACACGCTGCTCGCGAAGACTCGCGACGAGCGCTTCGCAACAGCCGAGGAACTTCACGCGGTGCTCGCAGAGGGCGAGGACTCCGCGTGGTGGCACGAACGGATGCGTGAGCTGCGCGCGAGTTCCAGCCAGCCGCCCCGGCGCATGCGCATCCAGCGGGAGACGGCCGTCCACGGACGAGAGGACGAACTGTCGAAGCTCCGTTCGCTGTACGCCGCGGCACAGGCCGGTGACGGCCAGGTCGTACTGATCCGAGGCGAGGCCGGCATCGGGAAAACGCGCCTCATCGATGAACTGATCGCGCGCCTGGAGCAGGACGGCGAAGACTTCAATTTCCTCTTCGGTAGCTACCCTCCCGGTGGCGCGGCGACCGCGGCGGACGGCTTCTCGCGCGCGTATCGCGAGCACTTCGGCGACGCGGGGTCTGCCGAGCATCTGATGCAGACACCGCTTCTCGCCCCCGCGTTCGATGCGGTTCTGCGCGGCGAACCGTCACCCGACGGCGTGTTCGAGTTGACGCAGGACTCGCTCGGAACGTGTTTCGTCCATTCCACGCGGAGTCTCGGTGCCGAGCGAACAACCATCGTCCTGATCGACGACCTTCAGTTCGCGCCGAAGCACGCCCGCTCGATGTTCACAACGCTCGGCCTGGCAATGGCGGGTCACCGTGTGCTTCTGGTCGGGTCCACGCGCCCGGCGGTCTCCGACGAGTGGGTCGCCCATCTCCGCCGCCGCGAGCACACGACGCTGCTGGATCTCACACGCCTTGGACCCAAGGACCTGATCAGCCTGCTGCAGGACTCGCTCGGATCGGAGCAGTTGGCACTGCGCCTCGCCGGACAGGTGGCGCAGAAGTCCGACGGCAATCCGTTCTTCGTGTTCGAGATCATCCGCAGTCTGCGCGACGGATCGTCTCTCGATGGAGGCGCGCACGGTACGTGGGACTCGACGCAAGCGATCGAGGACATTCGGATCCCATCGTCGGTGCTGGAGATGATCAACGCGCGCATCGCGGCCTTGGAGGAGGAAGACAAGGACCTGCTCGAGGTCGCCGCGTGTTACGGCTTCGAGTTCGATCCGGTGCTCGTCGCGACCGCGGCGGGAATCCCGGTCGTCCCGGCACTGAAGCGACTCGGCCGGATCGAGAAGTCGCATCGACTCGTGAGAGCGGCGGGGCGCCATGTCACGTTCGACCATCACCAGGTGCAAGAGGCCCTCTACTCCGGGATTCTCGAGCAGCTTCGCGAGCACTACCACTCCGCTCTGGCCGAAGCACTCGAGACGCATGCGAGCGCCGCTGCGAGCGACCCCACGTCGCTCGACGGCGCGCTCTGCAGGGACCTGTGCGAGCACTTTCTGAAGGGCGGGCGAGGCGAACGGGCGAAGCGTTACGTGGCTCCGGCGATGGCACACCTCGAGCAGAGCTACCTCCAATCCCAGGTGGTCGCGCTGGCGGAGCGCGTTCTGTCGGAGCCGGGCCTGCTCGCGGGAACGGATCGGGCGCGCGTGCTCCTTCAACTGGCGGGCGCACTGGATGCGATGGGACGCCGCACCCGACAGGAGGAAGCCGTACAGGAAGCGGAACGGGTCGCCCGGGAGGCGGGCGACCGCGCGATCCAGATCGAGGCGGCGCTCGCACTCAGCCGCCGGTACTGGCGCACCGCCAATCACGCCGCCGCGGAAGCGGCGTCGCACCGTGCTCTCGAGATCGCTCGCGAGGTGGGCGACACGAGGGCGGAGGCCGGCGCCATCGGCCAGCTGGGCGTCGTTTGTTGGGGTACGGGGCGGCTCACCGAGGCGCGCGAGCACATCGAGCGGCGACTCGAGATCTGCCGCGACATCGACGACCGGCAGGGCGAATCGGTCGCGACGGGGAACCTCGGTCTCGTGGTCAAGGCCGAGGGGCAGTTGGCGGAGGCGAAGGCGCTCTACGAGCACCAGCTCGCGATTGCACTCGAGATCGGGTACCGGGTGAGCGAAGTGATCGCCATCGGCAATCTCGGGAACGTCTTGGCGGCGATGGGTCTCTTGGACGCCGCCCGTGAGCAGCACGAGCGGCACCTCGCCCTCTGCCGCGAACTGGGAGATCGGCAGGGTGAGGCGCGCGCGATGGGAAGTCTCGGGAGCGTGTTCTGGTTCGAGGGCCGGTTGGCGGAAGCGCAGGTCCAGTTCGAGTGTCAACGGGATCTCTGCCGCGAAACGGGCGACCGCCGGGGCGAGGGGAGCAGCACCGGCAACCTGGGGAACGTCTTCTTCTTCAGCGGCCGGCTCGAGGAGGCCCGGCAGCAGTACGAGAGGCAGATCCAGCTCGCTCACGAGATCGGGGACCGGCGGGGTGAAGCCTACGGACGCATCAACAGGGGCTCACTTGCGCAGGCGTTGGGCGACGCTGCGCTCGCGAAGCGCGAGATGCAAGCCGGGCTGGAGTTGAGCGAGGCGTCCGGGCTCCAGCAGGTCGTCCTCTCGGCGCGTCTCGCGCTCGCATCTCTGCACTCTGCGGCCGGCGACGAAGCGCGCGCACACAAGATGTACGTCGTCGCCCGCGACCTCGCGGTGGAGATCCGCGCGCGCGGCGAGGAGACGCTCGCTCGCTGTCACCTCGCACGCCTGCCCGGCGGGGACGCCGCGGACGCGCTGGCTGCATTCGAGAAGAACGAGGAGGTGCTGGTCGCCGACCAGCGGTGTGAGGCGCGTCTCCAACTGTGGCTGGCGACCCGCGACAAGAGCCACCTCGTCGAGGCCAAGCGATTGCTCGATGAGTCCGTAGCACGCGCGCCCGGCGAGAGCCGCGAACGGATGCTCACGGAGCTCGATGTGAACCGGCAGATCATGGACGCCTGGAGGGCAGAGATCGGCGACGCCGGAACGGGTACGGCCACGACGGTCGTGCGAGGTTAGTCGGCGCGGCGCGCATGCGCCCAGGGCGCCGGAACGCCTAGAATGGGCGCGGGTTGGTGTGACATCGCACCGAGTGAGGGGGGGAGCATGCGCGTGACGCGAATCCTGGTCGCAGGGTTGACACTGGTGATCGTCTGCGTCGGACTCGACGGTGCGGTCGGCAGCGCCACGATCGACACGACTGGGGCGACCGTTGCCGCGGGAACTGCTGCGACGCAGGGCACGGTCACCATCGACCCGTGCGCGCCGGCGGCGGTGCCGCCCAACGCGCCGGCACTGACGCCGCAGGGAACTCTCACGGCGACGCTGCCGACGAAGCCGGACACCGGCACGGGAGCGCTTGGGCTGGTGGCGATTACGAGCGACATGACGCTGCCGGGCGGGATCTACGAGTATGAGTCACTGCTGATCCAAGACGCGGTCGTCACGTACACGGGGCCCGTGACGCTCTGCGCGACGGGTATCATCGACATCGACGGGGGCATTCAAACGACCGGCGACAATCAGCCGATCGTCTTGGTAGCCGGTGGGTCCGTCGGACTGGAACACCGCTTCGGCGTGCCCGTGACGTTCATTCGCACGACGGGCGCCGCGAGTCCCATCACGATCGATGCGGACCGCGTGGACATCGGCACAGGCGCCCGGTCGGACGGGGAGTTCGTGCCCGGCGCCGTGCTGAGCAGGGTGACGACGGTCGACGGCGACATCACGTTCCGCGCACACGGTCCCAGTGCCGACTCGAACCAAACGGCCGTGGACATACAGTCGGCCGAGGTCATCGCCGGGAATGGTGAAGTACTCCTCCTGTCGGGGACTTTTGTGTTCCTGAACTGGTGCCGCGTCGTGTCCGAAGTCGTACCCGTTCAGGGTATGACGATCCGCGGCCTCAGCGCGTGATCGGGAGCGCGACGAGAGCCGGCGGCGAGCGGTTGTGCGCGAGTGCCGCGCTGACGTCTGCGAGGTAATCGAAGACGCTCTCGCCACGCTGGCGGAGCGTGGCGGTGACGGTCAGGATGCGCTCGACGAAGCGGAGTCCGCGCTCGCTCTGACTTCCGTGCGTTGCGCGTCTCCACAGGACCGGCTTGCGCACCGCGCGCTCAGCGGCGTTGTTCGTCGGGGAGACGCCAGGGACGTCGGCGAAGGTCCACAGAGCCTCCGCTCGGTCGAGCAGATGCCGAGTCGTTCCGCGTACTCGGCGGTGCTTGCTGTCTGCGCCGCGCACGAGCAGCGTCAGGAGTCGGTCCCATGTGAGACGCAGCTCACGCCGCATGCGGTCGCGGTCCCCGTGCTCGCCGAAGTGACGCTGAGCTCGCATGACAGCCTGGGCGAGACGCACGGCCTGCTTGCCGAAGCGCCGGCCGCCGCGCGAGCCCTCGGCCAGCGCTCGAAAGTCCCTCTCGAGATGCGCCCAGCAGATCTGGCGGCGCTCGGTGGGATGCTGGTCGTAAGCGCCCATACGGTCGGTCACGAGGACGCCCCTGAAGCGCTTGCCCACGAGTCGCCGCATGGCCTTGGCGCTCCTGCGCCGATCGATACGATGGACCGTGGCGTGCTCACAGACCGCGCTCCACAGCCAATGCAGCGTGCCACGACGCGACCACGGTGTCTCGTCTACATAGGCGACGCTGCTCGTGCGTACGGCCCCGAGGGCCTCGATGTGCGCTGAGGAGATGGCTCCCGACACCCGCTCCTCGATCGCACTGACCGTGCCCGGTGACATCGAGACGCCGATGACGTCACGCAACAGACGACTGGTCTCGCGCCGCGACAGGCGGAAGACGCCGACCAGAGCCGCGGTGAGCGCACAGAGTCGCGGGCCGAAGGGACTCGCCGTCACACCGCTTGGCAGCGAGGCAGTGGACGTGGCGCCACAGTCCGTGCACCGTGCCCGGTGCAACCGGTGCTCGGTCACCTGGATCAGCCGTGGCGGGACCTCGAAGACCTGCTGGCGTGTCGGGGCGCGATCGATCGGGACGAGCACGTCGCTCCCACACGCGCTGCACTCGCGCGGGCGGTGGTCCTCTACGCCATCGACCTCGGACTCGTCCACGAGCTTGCGCGTCGCCCCTTTGTGGCCGGGCTGCGCACCCTGGCGCTTGTCCGACGGCGGCTTGCGCCGCCGCCGCTTCTTGGACCACGACGGATCCGAGGACGGTGGGCGCGAGGAGGTGCGGGAGTCCCGGCGAAGACGGCTCTCGAGATCGTCGATCCGTGCCGCCTGCCGCTCGATCACCTCCGCCTGCTCGGCAATCGTCTCGTCCCGAGCGTCCAGACGACGGGTCAGGCGCTCGACCAGATCACGCAGCTCATCGGTGCCCACATCCGATTCATCGACCGAACGGAAAGCGATCTGGATCCGAGCTCAGAACCAAGGGCTGAACGGGTACCCGAAGTCGGCGACTTCGTCGCGCATGCGATCGGGGACGGAGTGGTGTCATTGGTCGACATCACCGTCGAGGCGAAACGGCGGCAACGTACTGATGGATGCGGGCACCGAAGTCGCCCTGACCTTCGGTGTGGTCCTGAATGCCAATCGAGGGAACGTCCGCGTCGAGGCGTTCGGTGGGCCCGTCGAGATCGGCCCCGACTTCTCCTTGGTCGCCAGCGACGGCTCAGGCGAGGGGGACCCCCTCGCCGGCGGGCAGATCACACTGAAGGCCAGCGAGTCGGTGATCCTCGCCGGAGCAGGCACCGCGACGGCCGTCGGTAAGGGCGGGATCCGGCTCCACGCGCACGGCAAGGACGTCACGGCTACCGACGAAGTCACGCTGACGAGCACGGGCGACACGATCGACATCCACGCCGCAAACGACGTCACGCTCGGAACCTCGGGCGGCGGCTTTCCGCGCGCGACCGGGGTCGGCGTGAGCGTCGTCGCGGCAAACGGCGCAGCCACACTCGACGTCGTGGTGATGGACGCCACCTCCGGCCTGCTCTCCGTCCACTCCCAGGACACGGCGACAGTCGAGGGCGCGTATCGCAGCCAGGTGCGCGTTGACGCAACCTCGGTTTCCGGTTCGCTCTTGATGCCGCAGGCCATCGTGTTCACCGAAGCCAACGTGGGAGGCGCGTCGGGCGACATCACGCTCGAGAGCTTCGGCGGCAGCAGCGCGACGATCGACGCGACGGGCGCGAGCGTTCGCTCGGGCAACAACGCCGCGACCAGCGGCGACGTCGAGCTCAGCATCCACGCACCGCTCACCGACTCGTTCGTCCTCCCGAAGAACGTGGCGATCAAGGTGAACGCCAAGAAGCCCGCGAAGTCGAAGATGACGGTCGCCGGCTTCTTCGACACGGGCGCTGCGGCAGCACGTCTGGCCGGACCCGCGACGATCTCGGTCGCGGGCCTCACGTTCGCGGGGACTCTGGCGGCCAAGGGCAGGAAGTTCGAGTTCAAGGACGACAGCATCACGTTCTCGATCACACCGCACAAGTCAGGCAGTTCGCGCGCGAAGTTCAAGCTGCAGGTCACGGGCGAACAGGTCGGCACGATCGATCTGAACGGCTCGATCTCGGTGCGCTTCGCGACCGCCTCGGCGGATGGGCGCGGCACGGTCGAGCTCGAAGCCGGCAAGTACCGGCTGGGCAAGAGACGCGGCGCGCTGAGCGAGCCCGGTGTGTTTCCGTTCAAGGCCAAGGCAACGCACAAGGGCGGCGGGAAGGACAAGCTGAGCCTGACCGCGGGCATCGCCACCGATGGCGGCACGCCGGCGACGGCTCCCGACGTGATGGTGCGCTACGGCGACTCGTTCGAGGTCACCATCCCCGGTGGCGAGTTCACGCCCAAGGGCGACACATTCACGGCAAAGAACCCGCCGTCCGCGCCCGGCATCTCCCAGTTCAAGGTCGACTACGGCAAGGAGCAACTCTCGCTCAAGGGCAAGAACCTCGACCTCGGTGCGCTGCCCGGCGGCCCGATCGGCGTCCCCATCGAGATCAGCCTCGGCACGGACACGCGCGCGGTGCAGGTGCGCATGGCCCCCAAAGGCAAGTCGCTCAAGTACTGACGCGCGCCGGAGCTAGCGAATCCGCTCCATGTCGATCGTGATCGTCTTGAAGCGCAGCAGCGTGAGCGAAAGGTGCGTGAGCAGCCAGTCGTGGAACGTGGCGCCGTGGGTCAACCGAAAGCCCGTGATGCGGCTGTAGCCGCGGGTCGTCTCGTCGATCAGCCAGGCGACGTCCGGCTCCCGCTCTCCCAGGAGACCGTGCGCGTACAGCACGTGCTTCGCCACGACCGTGATCGGCTCCGTGTGTGTCCCCGCGGGCGCGGGCTGTGCGCTGATCGGGATCGGCACGTCCGCCAGGTCGTAGTCGAGCGACATGCACCCGGCGGCGGCCAGAGCCGGGACGATCAGCGGGAGTGAGGCAGCACGCACGAGAGCGCAGCATACGCGCCCGTCATCGGTCGCGGTGCGTCCTGCCTTGTGTGTCCGGCCGGCATGAGTAGCCTCTTGCCTCACTGGAGCCAGATGACGCCCATGCTGCTCAAGACGTTCCCGCCGATGGGGATCTACGAGACCCTCTTCAAGTTCGCCGACGCCACGCAGAAGTACATGGGCGATGCCGGCACGCACCCGTGGGCGCAGGGCTTTCCGCTCACGACGCAGCTGCCCGGCGGGCCGCCGCTGCCGAGCAGCGTCGATATCACGTCCACCGACCTGATGTACCCGAAGGCCGACGGCGAGCCGCCGCTGCGCCAGGCCATCGCCGACTACTACAACACGTTCTACGACGCTGGAATCACGGCCGACCACGTAGCGGTGTTCGCGGGGGGGGGGGGGGGGGGGGGGGGGGGGGGGGGGGCGCCCCGCGATCTTCGCGATCCTCGCGTTCCTGAAGCCGGGGACGACGGTCACGCTCGAGTCGACGGAGTACACGCCGTACTGGGACGTGCTGCGTCTCCTCGACGTCCCCCACCGGCTGATCCCCAGCAACGTGGAGAACCGCTTCCGGCCCGCGCCCGGTGACTACGACGTCGATCCGCTCGACGGGAGTTCACGGGTGATGCTGCTGAAGAGCAACCCCTGCAACCCCACCGGTGTCGCGGCGACGGGAGACGCTCTCCGCGCGATCGTCGACATGCACAGCGCTCCCGGCCGCGGCGCGCTGATCGACGAAGCGTACGAGTTCTTCGTCGATCCAGAACCCGAGAGCGCGCTGAGGTACATCGACGATATCGATGCGACGGACATCTTCGTCGTCGGCGCGGCCACGAAGGGGCTCCAGGTGCGTACCCGTTCAGCCCTTGGTTCTGAGCTCGGATCCAGATCGCTTTCCGTTCGGTCGATGAATCGGATGTGGGCACCGATGAGCTGCGTGATCTGGTCGAGCGCCTGACCCGTCGTCTGGACGCTCGGGACGAGACGATTGCCGAGCAGGCGGAGGTGATCGAGCGGCAGGCGGCACGGATCGACGATCTCGAGAGCCGTCTTCGCCGGGACTCCCGCACCTCCTCGCGCCCACCGTCCTCGGATCCGTCGTGGTCCAAGAAGCGGCGGCGGCGCAAGCCGCCGTCGGACAAGCGCCAGGGTGCGCAGCCCGGCCACAAAGGGGCGACGCGCAAGCTCGTGGACGAGTCCGAGGTCGATGGCGTAGAGGACCACCGCCCGCGCGAGTGCAGCGCGTGTGGGAGCGACGTGCTCGTCCCGATCGATCGCGCCCCGACACGCCAGCAGGTCTTCGAGGTCCCGCCACGGCTGATCCAGGTGACCGAGCACCGGTTGCACCGGGCACGGTGCACGGACTGTGGCGCCACGTCCACTGCCTCGCTGCCAAGCGGTGTGACGGCGAGTCCCTTCGGCCCGCGACTCTGTGCGCTCACCGCGGCTCTGGTCGGCGTCTTCCGCCTGTCGCGGCGCGAGACCAGTCGTCTGTTGCGTGACGTCATCGGCGTCTCGATGTCACCGGGCACGGTCAGTGCGATCGAGGAGCGGGTGTCGGGAGCCATCTCCTCAGCGCACATCGAGGCCCTCGGGGCCGTACGCACGAGCAGCGTCGCCTATGTAGACGAGACACCGTGGTCGCGTCGTGGCACGCTGCATTGGCTGTGGAGCGCGGTCTGTGAGCACGCCACGGTCCATCGTATCGATCGGCGCAGGAGCGCCAAGGCCATGCGGCGACTCGTGGGCAAGCGCTTCAGGGGCGTCCTCGTGACCGACCGTATGGGCGCTTACGACCAGCATCCCACCGAGCGCCGCCAGATCTGCTGGGCGCATCTCGAGAGGGACTTTCGAGCGCTGGCCGAGGGCTCGCGCGGCGGCCGGCGCTTCGGCAAGCAGGCCGTGCGTCTCGCCCAGGCTGTCATGCGAGCTCAGCGTCACTTCGGCGAGCACGGGGACCGCGACCGCATGCGGCGTGAGCTGCGTCTCACATGGGACCGACTCCTGACGCTGCTCGTGCGCGGCGCAGACAGCAAGCACCGCCGAGTACGCGGAACGACTCGGCATCTGCTCGACCGAGCGGAGGCTCTGTGGACCTTCGCCGACGTCCCTGGCGTCTCCCCGACGAACAACGCCGCTGAGCGCGCGGTGCGCAAGCCGGTCCTGTGGAGACGCGCAACGCACGGAAGTCAGAGCGAGCGCGGACTCCGCTTCGTCGAGCGCATCCTGACCGTCACCGCCACGCTCCGCCAGCGTGGCGAGAGCGTCTTCGATTACCTCGCAGACGTCAGCGCGGCACTCGCGCACAACCGCTCGCCGCCGGCTCTCGTCGCGCTCCCGATCACGCGCTGAGGCCGCGGATCGTCATACCCTGAACGGGTACCCAGGTGCCGGGGATGCGGATCGGGTGGTGCGTCGCGGCAAAGAAGCACGTCGAGATCTTCCGCAACTACTCCTCGCTCGGCATGGGCGGCGTCTCGCGTGCGTCGCAGCTCTACGTGACGCGACTGCTCGAGACCGAGCGGGTGCGACTGGCGCGCAGTGCGGTCCGCAGCTTCTTCGGGGCGCAGCGCAAACGCTACGGCGAGGGCCTCTCGTCTCTCGGCATCGAGCTCTTCACGGGCGAGGGCGGGTTCTATCACTGGGCGCGGCTGCCCGACGGGCTGACCGGGGACCAGTTGAACGACCGCCTGTTCGAGCACGATGCGGGCATCCTGCCCGGGCGCCTGTGCGACATGGCGCGCGAGCCCGAGGGCGGTCCGAGCACGCTCGACGAGATGTTCCGCTTCTCGTTCGGTCCGCTCTCCCCTCTGTGCCAACGTGGCTGAGACACCGACCCCACGGATGATTACTGTGCAGGGCGGTGGAGGAACCAGCGATGACGAACAACCACAACACAGCGCCGGGGGAGATCCCGGAGCCGAGGGAGGGCGAGCATAGCGAGCGCGATCGAGGCGGAGGGGGCTCCCCCGGGGCGCGCGGCCCGGGGGACGTTGGGGTGCGCGACCCCGAGGTCGTGCCGCGCGCCTCGCGGCGGCGCTTTGGCGCCGCGTACAAGCTACGGATCATCGAGGCGGCGGACGCGTGCACGAAGCCCGGCGAGATCGGCGCTCTCTTGCGCCGTGAGGGGCTGTACTCCTCGCACTTGTTGACGTGGCGGCGCGCGCGGGACCAGGGCCAGCTCGAGGCGCTCTCGCCCAAGCGGCGTGGTCCCAAGCCCGATCCGGACCGTGCGCTCAAGAAGCGCAACGAGCAGCTCGAGCGCGAAGTCGCCCGTCTCGAGAAGCGGCTCGAGACGGCCGAGGTGATCATCGACGTGCAGCGAAAAGTCTCACGGCTGCTGGGCATCGAGATGCCCGAGACGAGCGGGAGCGACACGTGATTGCGGCGGAGGAGCTGGGGGGACGCGTGGGCGTCGCCCCCGCGTGCCGCGCGCTCGGAGTCACGCGCGCCACGCTCTATCGGCGCCGAACGGCACGCACGTGCCCCCGGCCCCAGCAGCCGCGCCGGCGCTCGCCGCGCGCCCTCACGATCGACGAGCGTCTTACCGTACTCGCGGTGCTGAGCGAGGAGCGCTTCTGCGATCTGTCACCGCTTGCGGCGTGGGCGATCCTGCTCGACGAGGGACGCTACCTGTGCTCGGTGCGCACGATGTACCGCATCCTCGGTGCGGCTGGTGCTGTGCGTGAGCGCCGCAACCAGCTGCGTCATCCCGCGTACAAGAAGCCCGAGCTCCTCGCGACCTCCCCGAACCAGGTCTGGAGCTGGGACATCACCAAGCTCCGCGGCCCGGTGAAGTGGAGCTACTTCTATCTCTACGTCGTGCTCGACATCTACTCCCGCAACGTCGTGGGCTGGATGCTGGCGGACTGCGAGAGCGGTGCGCTGGCGACGGCACTCATCGAGCAGTCCTGCGAGAAGCAGGGGATCGCGGCGGAGCAGCTCACGATCCACTCCGATCGGGGGCCGCCGATGATCAGCAAGCCGGTGGCCTTTCTGCTCGCCGATCTCGGCGTGACGAAGTCGCACAGCCGGCCGTACACGTCGAATGACAATCCGTTTTCCGAGAGCCAATTCCGCACGCTGAAGTACCGGCCGGACTTCCCAGCGCGCTTCGGCTGCATCGAGGACGCGCGGGCGCACTGCCGCGCCTTTTTCCACTGGTACAACCGCGAGCATCGTCACTCGAGTCTCGGGCTGCTGACGCCCGAGACCGTGCACTACGGCCGCGCCGAAGCGGCCGTCGCCGCGCGCTCGGTCGTGCTCGATGCCGCGTACGCGGCGCATCCCGAGCGCTTCGTGCGCCGTGCGCCGACGCCGCCGGCTCTGCCGACCGAGACGTGGATCAACCCGCCGGCCCGGGAACTCGCGGCGCTGGAGACTGCGACACAGGAGGCTGCTCACTAAACTCGAAGACGCGGTGTCTCAAAGTCGTTGACACGTCCCGGGGTGTTCGCGCTCCGTCTCATGGACCGTGACCTCGAGCGCGACGATCCCATCGGAACGTGGCAGGCAGTGATCGGTGAGCTCGTCGAGTCCCCGGGCGTGAAGCACGTCATCTTGGTCGATGAGTCCGGTGCGCTGATGGGCGCGGGCGTGCTCGCTCTCAAGATCACTGTGGCTCAGCAGTGACGCCACGCCTCGTACGGCCATGATCCCGCACCGCCACCGCGCAGCCGCGGCCCCCCGCGCTGCGCTAGCCCGAATCGTTCACCAGCCGGGAATCTGAGCGGGCCGTCGTCTGTCTAAGTGCTCGTACTCGCTAGTACTTGCACCGACAGGAGCGCCGGCCCGATGACGACAGACTGTAGCCCGCAGGGGACCCTCTTCGCGGGCATCTGTGGACGCACCGCGGTGACGCGCTTCGACGCCGGTACCGTGACGAGCGACGGGGGCGTGCTGCTGCTCGAGCGGACCGATCGTCGCATCGATCTGCTCTCGCGGTTTGCGCGCTGCTTCGGGGACCACCGGGACCCGCGTCGGGTCGAGCACACGGTCGGCCAGATGCTGCGTCAGCGGGTCTTCGGGCTGTGCGCGGGCTACGAGGATCTGGTGGACCACGACCATGTCGGCAAGGACCCGCTGTTTGCCGCGGCGTGCGGCAAGCGCGAGGGTGCTCTGGCCACGCACCCGACGCTCTCGCGGCTCGAGACCACGCAGCTCGGCGCCACGGCACAGACGCGCTACGCCAAGATCGAGATGGACCAGGAGCGCGTGGACAGCGTGCTCAGCGACGTCTTCTGCGAGGCCATGGGGCCGGAGGATCCGGGCCTGCTCGTGCTGGACCTGGACCACTCCGACGTGCGGCTGCACGGCCGGCAGGAGGGCCGCTTCTTCCACGGCTACTACGGGCACTACTGCTACCTGCCGCTGTACGTCTTCTGCGGCGAGCACCTCTTGCTCGCTCGGCTCCAGACCGCTGACAGAGATCCCGCGCGCGGAGTCGTGGACGAGCTCCGTGCGCTGGTCTTACGTCTGCGGCGCCGCTGGCCCCGGGCCAAGGTGCTCGTGCGCGCAGACTCGGGCTTTTGCCGCGAGGAGCTGATGGCCTGGTGCGAGGCCGCCGGCCACTTCTACCTGCTGGGCATGGCGCGCAATGAGCGCCTTGAGCGACACGTCGAAGACGCGCTCGATGAGGCCGCAGCCCGTGCCGTGCAGACCGGCCGAGCAGCCCGGGTCTTTCGCGACTTTGCCTGGACCACGCTGGGGAGCTGGAGCCAGAGGCGTCGCGTGGTCGCCAAGGCCGAGCACCTGCCGGGCGGCAAGCGCAATCCCCGCTTCGTGGTGACCAATCTGCCGCCTCGTAGCTGGAGCAGCAAGCGTCTCTACGAGCAGCTCTACTGCGCCCGGGGCGAGGCGGAGAATCGCATCAAGGAGCAGCAGCTCGAGCTCTTCGGCACCCGTCTGTCGGTGCACACGATGCAGGGCAACGCCGTGCGGATGGCCATGTCGGCCATGGCCTACGTCCTGACCTGTGCGCTGCGACGCATCGGTCTCGCCGGCACCGAGATGGCGCGTGCGCAAGCCGGCACGATCCGCCTGCGGCTGCTCAAGATCGGCGCGCTCGTGCGGATCACGACGCGCCGGATCTGGGTCTCGATGTCCTCGTCGTGGCCCTGGCAGCACGTCTTCGAGCGCTGCGCGCAACGACTGCTGGCATCCCCGAAGCCGACCTGACGTCCCGCCGCGCCGTCCGCCACACCACCGCCCGGCCTACGGTCTGCCCACACCGCAGAATCCGCGCCGTTTCGGCCGCTCACTCGCGTTGCCCTTGTGGCAACGACGACAGCATCCGCCCTCGCCTGGCCAAGATCTGACCCTGTGGACTCCGAAAGCACCGTCATCGCGACGTCTCGTGAACAGATGCGGCTAGATGAGCCCGAGGTCCTGGTCTCCTGGAATGACCTCCGGGAAGACGACGTTCATGCCGCCCGACCCGAGGTGATCCGTGAGGATCTCCTTGTAGACGGAGCGGAAATCGGACGACTCGGAGGAGTTCTGCAGCCAGTTGGTGGCGAGGTCGTTGTCGACCAGAGCGCCGCCGCGGTTGCCTCCCTGTACCGGTCCGCCGATGATCATCTGCGTCGATTCGTGCCCGTGGTCGGTGCCTTGCGAACCGTTCTCGAAGTTGCGACGGCCGAACTCTGTGATTCCGACGATCACCGTGTTGTCCCACTGGCCCAGCGACTTCATGTCCTGGGAGAAGCCCCGGACCGCGTTGTTGAAGTTCGCCAGGATGGGGGAGTGACGGTTGAGTTGTCCGCCGTGCGTGTCGAGTCCGCCGAAGCCGGTGTAGTAGATCTGCGTCTCGAACCCCGCCTCGACCATGCGGGAGATGTCCTTCATCCGATTGGCGAAGGTCGACGAGCCGTAGTCACCGGTTCCGGAGTAGTTCGTGATCGAGTCTGCGACCTGATCCGCGAGCTGGTAGGCCTGATCGACCGCAGTCTTGGCTTCGGCCGAGACGCCCGTACCGCCGAACTGTGCCAGCATCGACTTGGCCGTGTTGACGCGGTGCAAGTCGTCGTCGTTCAGGCCGTTGCCGCCTCCGCGGCCTCGGACCTCGAAGTTGCTGAGGGAGGACGCGAGGAACGGGCTGGTCTGCCCACCCACGAAGTCCAGCAACCGACCGACGCCGATACCGACCGACGACAAAGCCGTCGGCGCGTTCTCGTCCGCCCATCGCGCGATCCAGCCTGACCGGACGGCTCCGTCCGATTCCGAGCGGACGCCGCGGCTGAAGATGTTCTGACTGGTGAAGTGACTGAGGTTCTGTTGCGGATACCCGACTTTGTTGACGAAGGCCATGTCGCCGTCGTCCCACATGTTGCGGATGTCCGTCATCACCGGGTGGATGGTGAAGTCGATGTTCGTCGCCGCACCGCCGTTATCGAGGCTGAGACCGTTGTTGATGGCGATCGTCGGCCGTCGATTGTTGTAGCGAGGCAGCAGGTGGGGGATCACGAAGTTGAGCGTGTCCTGCCCACCGAAGAAGTTCACGACGATCATCCGCTTGATGTTCAGCGGAGCACCGTGCGCGACCTTGATGCCGCCGGCGAGCGGTCCGAGGGCAACGATGCCCGCGGCTGCCGTACCGGCTCTGAGAATGTCTCGGCGCGTGACGCCCTTAGGAAGGTGTCCGTGCCCCTTGTGTTGGTTGCACATATGTCCCTCCTTTACCGGACCTGATACGTGGGGTGTACAGCCAGGACGTACAGGACGCCCCGCACGCGTTCGTTGACCATGCTCGAGTTGAGCGGGTCCCAAGGTGACGGCTCGATGACGCCGCCGTCGTTCTCCGTGACCATGTAGTCGATGAGGTCTTGGCGCTCACCGGCGCCGAGCGTGACCTGCATCAGAGTCGCCAGTTGGTCGATCACCTCGGCCGCGCTCTGCTGGCCCGGAGGCGGCAACAGGTCTGCGACGTCGATGCCGAGGCCGTTCTGGAAGCTCATCTCGTTGTTGACTGTGTGCTCGATCAGATTGCTCCGGTCGACCATCGCCTGTGCGGAGAGCCATGCTGTGCTCTCCGGCCAACCGTCCACGACCGGCGGGAAAGAAGGCCGCATCGCGAGCGTGTTGAGGAGCGAGTCCATGTCATTCGGCGGAATGCGCAGGCCGGTCGTGCGGACAAAGCCGACGCCGAACTCGACGGGGTTCTTGATGTAGTTCGCGCGTGCCCGCGACGAGTAGAAGGCCTCGCTCATGAACAGAGCCTTGAGCATCGGCATGATCTCGAAGTTGGCGTTGCGGAACACCGCTCCGAGAGCTGTGACCAGCTCGTCGGGCGGTTCGAAGAAGGCGAACCACTCGATCAGCCTCTTCGATATGAAGTTCTCGACATCGATGTTCGCGAACGTGATGTCCGTGACGGCCTGGAAGTCGTCGGTGACGTTCTGTCCCGAGACCGTCTGGCCGAGGAAGTTCTTGTCGTTGACGTCGTGCCGGTTCGTGTCGAACTCGAAGTAGTACGTCGTCACCGAGTTGCCGGGCGTCGGGTAGTCGTTGACGACCTGCGAGCGCTCGCGCCAGCCGGTGAACGCCTTCGCCGACTCGACGATGTCGTCCTGCGTGTAACCGTTGTCCACGCCCGCGGTGAAGAGCTCCCAGTACTCACGCGCGTAGTTCTCGTTCGGAGCCGTGCGCGTGTTGATGTGGTTGTCGAGGTAGCGCAGCATCGCGCCGTCCCGTGAGAGGTCGGTCATCAGCGTCTTGAAGTTCGCTGTGCCGTCGCCGCGGAGCAGGTTGATGTAGGGGACCATGAGATGCGCGCGGCTGTTGCCGCCGATGTCGTTCGTGTTGATCGGCATCGCGTCGTGCCAGAAGATCGTGAGGACCTCCTGGAACGGGCTCTCGGTGGTCATCATCAGCTCGGACCACCAGCGCGCGACCTCGGTCGAGTTCGGAACGAGGCCCTGCGGATCGCTGCTGTCTTGCAACTCCTCCGCGGTGGCGGCCTGTTCCCACGCCGTGTCGAGCTCGAACACCATCATCTCGTCGATGTACTGCTCGATGCCGTTGGCCTGGATGTCCGCGACGTCGGCTTCGTTCACCGCCCACGTGGCGCGGTTGAGGAAGTGACGCACGTCCACTGCCGTGAGTCCGGGCTGCACGGCGAGCGAGAAGGCGCGGTTCTCCCGCACCTCGATGGTCAAAGCCCCATCGGCGGTGCCGGCCAGGTTGCCGGCGGTGACGGTGTGCTGTGACGGTGCCTGGACCGTGTCCGGTGTGCCGGTGACGACACCCGTGACCCCGTCCATCGAGAGTCCCGACGGAAGCGGCGGAGTGATGCTCCAGGTGTCCGCGACGTCGCCGTCCGCGGTCGGGACGTTCGCCGTGATGACATCCTCGCGCTCGTAGAGCGGAGAGGCGAAGCCGTAGACGACGTTCGCGGGTGGCAGAACGGTGTCGACGTTCCTCACGCCGGCGTCGTGCGAACGCGTGCCGTAGCCCTTGGCGGTCAGCGTCAGAAGTGCGCTGCCCGGGGTGTAGTCGCCCGTGCCCTTGACGGAGACGGGGGTCTTCTTCTTCGATCCCTTGAAGATGATCGAGAACTTCCCCTTCGTCTTGCCCGCGATCTTGATGGGCACGGCGATGCCGCAGACGGTCATCGTTCCCGTCCCGCCCAGTCGGCCGCGCGACTTCGGCACGGCGACAGCGGAGATGGAACCGATGGCTTCGCCGGCATCCGTCACGTCCATGTCGAACGTGGTCGCGCCACCGAAGGCGCCCTTGCCCTTCGCAGAGCCACTGATCGAGTCCGCGCTGAGCGAACCTTTGAGCGTGACACTTTCCTTTTTCGAGAGCTTCGCGGTGACCTTGAAGGTCGTCCCCGAGCCCCTGATCTTGATCTTCCCCTTGGCGGCATAAGCGGTGCTATCCGCCGTAAGGGTTCCGGAGAGCTTGCCCCGAGCATCCGTCGTAAGCGTGAGTGCTGCCGCAATATCGCCACTGGAGGGGGAGATGTTGACTGGGTACGTACCGTCGAGGCAGATCGGAGCGATCGTGACGTCGAAGACGTAGCCTTCGCCGTTCTCAGCCTGAACGGCGGGTGCGATCCCAGCCAGGATCACGGACAGAATACTCAAGCGAACGAGGCGCCCGGTCCCTCCCCCAAATGAGGGCCAGAACATTTCGATGTAACCTCCCAACGCGTGGTCTGCCTAGCAGCTGCGTAACTTGAAAAGTACCACAGATTCCCAGGTGCGCCCGTTACGTGGTATCTCGTCGCCCGCCGCCGCGACGCACTCTCGTAAGTGGTTACCGCGAGATCGGTTACACCGCGGCGCTTGCCGGTCGCGCGTCAGGGTGTTTCGTACGGAGCGACCCGCCAGAGGCCGCCGAACGTCGAGAACCACAGCGAACCATCCGGCGCCTCGACCGCGTCGAGCGGCTTGTTGTCGACCGACCCCGAATCGTCCAGGTCGACGAACGGGACTTGTGCGTCGAGGTCGATCTTCGACGAGCCGGAGAGTTGCAGGCGACGGATGCCGGCCTCGTCGTACTCGAGCACGAGCAGGTCGTCCTCGAAGTCGGCCGGGAAGCCTGCGCCCTCGAGGAACAACACGCCCGTCGGCACGATCACGGGCGTCCAATCGATCACCCGCACGCCCAGCTTGAACGCGGGAAGATCCGGCGGGACGGGACCCCAGCCGAAGTTCTTGTCCCGAGCGAGGAAGTTGATCTCGTCGCCGAACGTCGGTCCGTTCTCCGACCCGAAAAGGCCATCGGTAACCGGGTGGAACGCCATGTCGAAGGTGTTCCGGAGCCCGCGGCACCACTCCGGGTCGCCGGGGACGGGATTGTCTCCGGGAACGGTTCCGTCCGCGTTGATCCGGAGGATCTTGCCGGCGAGCCTCCCGTCCGTCTGCGAGTTGTCCTCGTCTTCTGCGTCGCCCGTGCTGACGTAGAGCTTGCCGTCGACCGGGCCGAACTGCAGATCGCCCGCGTTGTGGATAGTCGCCGCCGGGATGTCGTCCAGGATCACCGTCGGCGAACCGCCGGTGTCACCGGTGGCCGTGTAGCGGATGACCTGGTTGCGGATCGGCTGGGGCCCATCCGCCGGAACGGTGGCGAGCACGAAGACGTGGCCGTCGCTCTCGAATGTCGGCGAGACTGCGAGCCCGAGCAGCCCCTGCTCCCCGCCCGTGTTGACGGTCGTCGTCGCGAACGGGGTTGTCAGGAGCGTTCCGTCCGACGCGATGACGCGCGTCCTGCCGTTGAGCAGCTCGTTGAAGAGGAGACGCCCGTCGGGCAGGAACGCGAGCTTGACGGGCACGTCGAGTCCGGAGTGGAGCTGTTCGATGACGAAGCCGGCCTCGAGGAACTCGACTCCGTCCGGCGTCTCCGGAGTGACCTGGATCGACAGCACCGCCTCCGTCTGCCCCGAGTCGTTCGACGCCGTGATCGTGAACGGGGAGGAGAACGCGGCGGTCTCCGGCGTGCCGCTGAGCGTTCCGGTGGCCGCGTCGAACGTCAGTCCGTCGGGCGCCTGCGGCGCGATCGAGAACGCGGTCGGCGCGCCGCCGCCGCCGAGCGAGGCGGTGTTGTCGGTGATCGGGTCGCCGACCCTGTAGGAGGGCGCCGGTTCGTCGTAGCTCAGACTCGCGGGGGGCTCGATCGGCGAGATCGGATCGTCGAGCGCGCCCTTCGGGCCCAGGTTGACGAGGTGCCAGGTGCGGGTCTTGCCGCATGTGGTGATGTCGACGCGGCCGCCGCCCGGCAGGTCGAGGAGCGCAATCCGGAACTTGCCCCTGCCGCGGTCGTCTGGCGCCTCGTCCACCGACGGCGCCGCGGCCAGATCCGAGACGACAACCGTCGGGTTCTCGAGACACTCCTGGCCGGAGACGTCCTCCTGACCGCGGATCTTCAGCTTCCAGGTCTTGCCCGCCTTCAGGAACGGGCTCCTCGTCGGCCGCAATCAGGAACTTCCCGTTCGGAGCGAAGACGTACACCGAGACATTCGTCATGCCGAGCGTCTGGATCGGGCCCAGACTTGCGAGTTTGCGCGACCTCTTCAAGACCGTCATCATCCGCAGGTCGTTCGCGCTTTGGCTCAGGCCGAAGGGGATCACTGCGATGACCCCCTTCTTCGACACCGCGGGTCCGTTGATCCCGTCGATCGGGAGCAACTGCGTCCCGTCCTGCATCGGCGTGACGGCGCCGGTCTTCCTGTCGAGCGCCTGGACGTCCATGCGGTTGTTGCTCCCGACGACGACGAACTTGCCCTTGGCGTCGGTATGCACGCTGTACGAGCGGCCGTCCTCCGGCGCGAAGGCGCTCGGCGAGGAGTCCGGTTCCGTGAGGGCGCCGTTCTTGCCGACCACGAAGGAGTAGACCTCGGACGAGTCCTCGTTGATGACCAGGAGCACGCGCTTGATCGAAGTCATCCCGATGAGGTCGTCGCCGCGCGAGACGGGAAACCCCGGCAGGGGAGTCAGCGAGCCGTCCCGGCCGATCTCGTACCCGTGGATATCGCCCGCGTTCGTCGCGACGTAGGCGAACGAGTGCTTCTTCACGTCGACCACCGCCACACCCATGGAGGAACTGCCCGGGAGCGCTCCGCCCGTCCCCTGTGTGAGGGAGCCGTCCTTCGCCACCACCCATGACGTCACGCCGTTCGCATGCGTGGTCAGCAGCACCTTCCGGCGCTTGCTGTACGCCGACGTCTGGCACTGTCCACCGCACTCGGAGGAGGGCTCACCGATCTGGAACGGGGAGCCGGGGACCGGCGCGAGGGAGCCGTCTTTCCCCATCGCATAGCCGAACACCTGGGCGGCGTCGCCCGAATCGTGGACGAACACGAAAGTCTGCTTTCCACCCGCCTCGGCTGGCGGGACGTGTCAACGACTTTGAGACACCGCGTCTTCGAGTTTAGTGAGCAGCCTCCTGTGTCGCAGTCTCCAGCGCCGCGAGTTCCCGGGCCGGCGGGTTGATCCACGTCTCGGTCGGCAGAGCCGGCGGCGTCGGCGCACGGCGCACGAAGCGCTCGGGATGCGCCGCGTACGCGGCATCGAGCACGACCGAGCGCGCGGCGACGGCCGCTTCGGCGCGGCCGTAGTGCACGGTCTCGGGCGTCAGCAGCCCGAGACTCGAGTGACGATGCTCGCGGTTGTACCAGTGGAAAAAGGCGCGGCAGTGCGCCCGCGCGTCCTCGATGCAGCCGAAGCGCGCTGGGAAGTCCGGCCGGTACTTCAGCGTGCGGAATTGGCTCTCGGAAAACGGATTGTCATTCGACGTGTACGGCCGGCTGTGCGACTTCGTCACGCCGAGATCGGCGAGCAGAAAGGCCACCGGCTTGCTGATCATCGGCGGCCCCCGATCGGAGTGGATCGTGAGCTGCTCCGCCGCGATCCCCTGCTTCTCGCAGGACTGCTCGATGAGTGCCGTCGCCAGCGCACCGCTCTCGCAGTCCGCCAGCATCCAGCCCACGACGTTGCGGGAGTAGATGTCGAGCACGACGTAGAGATAGAAGTAGCTCCACTTCACCGGGCCGCGGAGCTTGGTGATGTCCCAGCTCCAGACCTGGTTCGGGGAGGTCGCGAGGAGCTCGGGCTTCTTGTACGCGGGATGACGCAGCTGGTTGCGGCGCTCACGCACAGCACCAGCCGCACCGAGGATGCGGTACATCGTGCGCACCGAGCACAGGTAGCGTCCCTCGTCGAGCAGGATCGCCCACGCCGCAAGCGGTGACAGATCGCAGAAGCGCTCCTCGCTCAGCACCGCGAGTACGGTAAGACGCTCGTCGATCGTGAGGGCGCGCGGCGAGCGCCGGCGCGGCTGCTGGGGCCGGGGGCACGTGCGTGCCGTTCGGCGCCGATAGAGCGTGGCGCGCGTGACTCCGAGCGCGCGGCACGCGGGGGCGACGCCCACGCGTCCCCCCAGCTCCTCCGCCGCAATCACGTGTCGCTCCCGCTCGTCTCGGGCATCTCGATGCCCAGCAGCCGTGAGACTTTTCGCTGCACGTCGATGATCACCTCGGCCGTCTCGAGCCGCTTCTCGAGACGGGCGACTTCGCGCTCGAGCTGCTCGTTGCGCTTCTTGAGCGCACGGTCCGGATCGGGCTTGGGACCACGCCGCTTGGGCGAGAGCGCCTCGAGCTGGCCCTGGTCCCGCGCGCGCCGCCACGTCAACAAGTGCGAGGAGTACAGCCCCTCACGGCGCAAGAGAGCGCCGATCTCGCCGGGCTTCGTGCACGCGTCCGCCGCCTCGATGATCCGTAGCTTGTACGCGGCGCCAAAGCGCCGCCGCGAGGCGCGCGGCACGACCTCGGGGTCGCGCACCCCAACGTCCCCCGGGCCGCGCGCCCCGGGGGAGCCCCCTCCGCCTCGATCGCGCTCGCTATGCTCGCCCTCCCTCGGCTCCGGGATCTCCCCCGGCGCTGTGTTGTGGTTGTTCGTCATCGCTGGTTCCTCCACCGCCCTGCACAGTAATCATCCGTGGGGTCGGTGTCTCAGCCACGTTGGCACAGAGGGCACTGCCGCGCCTTTTTCCACTGGTACAACCGCGAGCATCGTCACTCGAGTCTCGGGCTGCTGACGCCCGAGACCGTGCACTACGGCCGCGCCGAAGCGGCCGTCGCCGCGCGCTCGGTCGTGCTCGATGCCGCGTACGCGGCGCATCCCGAGCGCTTCGTGCGCCGTGCGCCGACGCCGCCGGCTCTGCCGACCGAGACGTGGATCAACCCGCCGGCCCGGGAACTCGCGGCGCTGGAGACTGCGACACAGGAGGCTGCTCACTAAACTCGAAGACGCGGTGTCTCAAAGTCGTTGACACGTCCCGCCTCCTCCGGCAACGGTTCTCCGATGGCTAGTCGAGAGGCGCGGCCCGGGCGTTCCTCGGCTCTCACGACGTACCCGCCGCGGATGGCCCGCTTGACGCGACGGGAGGCGCTGCCCTTGTCGATGCCGAGTGTCCTGGCGACGGCTGTCACCGACACGCCGTCGGCCGACTCCTCAATGAGCCTCCGCACCGTGGCGACGGTTTCGCGGACCGTTGTTGAGACCGCATCGTTCACGGCGGTTGCGATCAGGTCGTGCGTGAGTTCGTAGACGGCTGCGTAGTCATCTAGCGTGGCGATGATGCGGCCCTCGGCGTCCACGTCTCGCGTGGCCTGATGGAGCAACGCCGATGCGTCGATGAGAGAACGGACCGCCGCCACGTCTCGGTGCAAGCGCACGTTCAGCGGAGGGATGCGACGCGCCAGTTCGTCGGCGAACGGGATCGACACGTCTCGCGGTCCCACGTCTAGCCAGTGCTGGAGTGCATGCCACGGACCGAGGACCGAGGTCCGGTTGTCCACTGTCCTCTATCTGCACTCGGAGGATGTCAGCGGTGTGCTCACTCGACTCGGTGACGGGAACGCAGAACACGCGGGTGTCCCACTCGGGATCGATCGCTACGTCCGTCGTCGTGGAGATCAAGCCCGTTGGGCCGTCCTTGCGAAGCACGCGGCCAACTGGGCGATCTGATTGGAGTTCGACAATCCACCGTTCGATGAACCCCTCCGACAGGAGCGTCTTCAGCATGTCTGCGAAGGTCCGGTTCTCTAGGGCAGTCTTCTCAACCAGAACAACGAAGCGGTGCGACAGCGACTCCTGGGCGTAGATGAGTCCGAGCGGCGAGCTGCACGTCAGATTGACGTGAGTGGACTTCGGCAGAAGTCGCAGCACGGAACTCACGACGTACGACTTCCCCGCGGAAGAGGGGCCTTCGACCAGCACAGAGACAGGCCGATCAAAGAGGCGCGTCACGAGCACGAGGAACAAGAGCTGTCCGAGTCGCTGCTCGCCCACCACGGCGCACTCGCGAAGTGTGCTGGTGACTTCTCCCAGCACGTCGGGGCTCAGGGCGAGATCGCGACACTCGGTGAACAGACGGTCTCGTGCGGGGGACAGGAGCGCCGCAGCCCGATCCGACCACGGCGGGGCGGAGTCCTTCGCGGCCTGCCAGCGCTCAGGGAAGCGCTCCGGGTCATCGACGTGCATCTCGCTCGGGTCCTTGAACCCGTCGAGGAGGATCAGTCGGGCACGATGGCGGATGCTGGACGAGCGCAGCCACCTGAGCACGGCGTCGCCGCCGGAGTCCCGTTCGACGACGACGTAGACAATGGCGATGCCGTCGAGGCGGGACGCGTCGTGTTCCTCGTTCGCCACCGCCGCATCAGGCCGCATCAGGCCGCATCAGCATCAGGCCGCGTCGGACTCGCCGTCGGCGGAGCGTTCATCGGGCGCGACCGGGTGTGGCTCCGGACGCTCCTCAGCCCCGGCCGCCTCGACGAGCCGCCCATCGCACTCCTGCAAGTGACCGATCACGTGTGCCACGTCGCGCGGCGCGAGCCGCACGCGCAATCGAACGCGCTCCCCCGTGTACTCCCGCTCGACCACGGTGCCCTTCTCCGCGACAAACGCCAGCAAGCGGCCTGCGGCGGCTGGCACGTCCAACTCGATCTCGCGCAGGAACGACTGCACGACGTCGGCAACGCGCGCACCGAGAGCCGGGAGCCCGTCCCCCGCGACGGCCGACACGGCGAGCGCATCCGGGTGTGCGCTGAACAACGACGCGGTCTGCATGCGGTCCGCGACCGCATCGACCTTGTTGAACACGAGGAGTGACGGAGCGCCGGCGCCGATCTCCCGCAGGACCTCGAGCACGACGCGCATGTGGTGCTCTGCGTCGGGGCTCGAGGCATCGACGACGTGCAGCAGCAGATCCGCTTCGACGGCTTCGGCAAGCGTCGAGTGGAACGACGCGACCAGGTTGTGCGGGAGGTCGCGGATGAACCCGACCGTGTCGGACAGGAACACGCGCTGGTTTCCGGCCAGTTCCCACGCGCGAGTCTGCGTGTCGAGTGTGGCGAAGAGCTTGTCCTCGATGAACGTGTCAGCCCCCGTGAGCGCGCGGAGAAGTGTGCTCTTGCCCGCGTTCGTGTAACCCACGAGCGACACGTTGAAGAACGGGGCCCGGGAGCGGGAGCGTGTCTCGCGGCGGCGTTCCTCCACTTTCAGAGAACGCCGCAGCGCCTGGATGCGCCGGTCGATCAGACGACGGTCCTCCTCGATCTGCTTCTCACCTGGTCCGCGCGTACCGATGGCGCCTTCCATGCGCTCGAGGTGCGTCCACATTCGCTTGAGCCGCGAACGCGTGTACTGCAGCTGAGCCAGCTCGACCTGCAGCCGGGCCTGAGTCGTGCGCGCACGGGTCGCGAAGATGTCGAGGATCAGCCCGCTGCGGTCGACCACCGTGCAGCTGGTCAACTCCTCGAGGTTGCGTTCCTGCGCAGGGGAGAGATCGTTGTCCACGAGGATCAGGTGAGCGTCCTGGCTGCGCGCGGCGCGGGCAACCTCCTGCGCCTTCCCGCGACCGATGAAGTACTTCGAGTCCGGGCGCTTGCGACGCTGGACGAAGCGACCGACCACCGTGCCGCCGGCCGTGGCGGCCAGGCGCTCGAGCTCGGCGAGCGGCCCCTCGTGGTGCTCGGGGTCCGCGAGGAGCCGGAGCCCGACGAGGATCACGCGCTGATGACCGTTCTCCGCGTCGGTCTCGATCACGTGGCGGCTGGCTCCGTCGGGACGTGCGGTGAGAATCGCAGTTCCTTGCCGCGCTGCTGGACCATGTGTCCGCAAAAGCGGCTGTCGTCGCGATCGGGCCGGTCGGTTCGCCAGTGGACGCCGCGCGTCTCCTCGCGCTCCAGCGCGGCCTGCACGAGCAGACGGGAGAGTATGCAGAGGTTCTGTGCCTCGACCCCCGCTGCCAGCGGCAGGGTGCGTCCGAGCACGAACGGTGCCCACTCCTCGAGCTGCTGCGCCGCCGCAGCCAGGCCGTCACCGTCGCGCCGGATGCCGGCTTGGCGCCAGAGGACGCTCTCGATGGAGCGCCTGAGGTCGTCGGCGTCGAACTCGGATACCGACGGACCGGGAGCATCGCACGTGATGTCCCTCGCGCGGGCGGAACGCCCCGCAGCGCGGGCGGCGGCCAGCCGCCCGGCACGACGCCCCATCACGACGCCCTCCAGCAGGCTGTTCGAAGCCAGGCGATTGGCGCCGTGCAGGCCGCTCGAGGTCACTTCGCCGCACGCGAACAAGCCGGGGAGCGTGGTGCGTCCATCCGTGTCCGTGACCACGCCGCCGAGCGTGTAGTGCGCGGCCGGTCGGATCGGCAGCGGATGCTCGCTGACGTCGAGTCCGACCGAGCGACCGGTAGCGACCACTCCTGGGATGTGGGACTCCAGCCGTTCGGCGGGCAGGTGCCGCAGATCGAGGAGTACGTGCGTGTCGCTGTTATCGATCAGGTGCGTCACGATCGATCGGGAGACAATGTCGCGGGGTGCCAGCTCGCCACGCTCGTCGTAATCCGTCAGGAATCGCCGGCCCCGCACGTCGAGCACGTGCGCGCCTTCACCCCGGGCCGCCTCCGAGAGCAGGGTGCGTGGCGCGCCCGGCACGTACAGCACGGTCGGGTGGAACTGCATGAACTCCATGTCCCGCACGGCCGCGCCGGCTCGATACGCCATCGCGAGGCCGTCGCCGGTCGTGACGGAGGGATTCGTGCTCTCGCGGAACAGGCGACCGGCGCCGCCGGACGCGAGCACCGTCGATGCGGCCCACACCGCGCGCAACTCCCCCGCGTAGTGCACCAGTGCGCCGAGGCACTCGCCGTCCTCGGTCAGCAGATCAACGACGAACGCATCCGGCACGGAGCGGATGTCGTCTTCGCCAAGCAGCGCAGCAGCCAGTGCCCGTTGGATCTCGCGGCCGGTCGCATCGCCGTTCGCGCGGGCCACACGCCGCGCCGAGTGACCGCCTTCTCGGCTGAGGGACAGCGCGCCGTTCTCCTGGTCGAACACGACCCCGATTTCCCGAAGTCGATCCACGGCCTGCGAGGCCTCCTGGATAACCCCCTGCACGAACTTCCCGTGACAGAGGCCGTCGCCGGCCCGGAGCGTGTCCTCAACGTGCTTCTCGACGGAGTCGCCGACATGGAGAGGCGCCGCGACACCGCCCTGCGCGTACAGCGTGTTGCTCTCGAGCGGCGACGCCTTGGTCAGCGCAAGCACGCGGGCGCCACGGCGAGCAGCTTCCAGCGCGGCGAGATGCCCGGCCACCCCCGTGCCGATCACCAGCACGTCGCAGAAGATCTGCGGCAGCAGCGATGTGTCGAACTGCCGGAGGAAGCGGGGGGGATCGTTCAACAGAACTCCGACAGTGTAAGCGGGGCCGCGCGAGAGCCTGCGACCGTGCCCCTGGGATGCACAGCGCCTCCCTCGCTCACCACGTCGGCGCTCGTCGGCCTCTCGGTCAGCGGTCGTCGCCGGCTGAGGACGTAGAGGCCGAACAGGAGCAAGAGAGACGGCCAGCTGAAGCTCCAGGCGACCTCGCCGACTCTGGCGTACCACGCGTCTTCATAGAACCCGTTCACAGAGAGGTAGCGCACCCATTCGAGCGCCGACAGTGCGCTGAGCGCGCAACAGACCACGGCGATCACGCGCGCTGCATTGCCAGCGATGGCGCTGAGCGTCCACCGCCTCGGCTTGCGCGGCTCCGCGCAGTCAGCGAGCTCCTTGCGGCTCGTCGAGTGGGACGCGACCGACGCGTGCCGCTCAGAACGTGCAGGCCGAGCAGCCGGTGGACTTGTTGCGGACATCCGGGAGATTGGACGAACGCGAGACGCGATTCATTCGGCCGCGTCGCCGGGCGACGCACGGTGACGCGGTGACGGGGGTGGCCTCGGTTGATGGCAGTGCAATGACTGCTCCGTCGTCTGAGCCTGGACTTCCGGAACCGATCTCCCCCGTCTCACCAAGTCTACCTGTCTACCTCGACGGGCGGTGCGCGCTGGCGGTACACCATGCTGGTGGGGGCAGCGCGTCAAGCGCATCACATCCTGGAGAACGAGATGCCTCGTATCGCGAACAACACTGATTCGCTCCTCAACGACTTGACCAGCCGACTTGGGACGCTGATCGAAACAGCAAGAGCCGAGGGACGCGAAGGCGCCCTTGCAGACCTCCGTGGGCTCATGGACGGCAAGCCCCGCCCGAGCAAGAGGCGTGGCCGCGGAGCGACCGCGAAGACGAGCAAGCTCACGAAGTCGGGCAAGAAGCGCAAGAACCCGTGGGCGGGCCTCACACCGGCTCAGAAGCTCAAGCGCGTGAATGCGATCCGCAAGGGTCGAAGGGTCGCGGCCTGCCGCTGAAGAAGAAGCTCTAGCCGCATCTGTTCACGAGACGTCGCGATGACGGTGCTTTCGGAGTCCACAGGGTCAGATCTTGGCCAGGCGAGGGCGGATGCTGTCGTCGTTGCCACAAGGGCAACGCGAGTGAGCGGCCGAAACGGCGCGGATTCTGCGGTGTGGGCAGACCGTAGGCCGGGCGGTGGTGTGGCGGACGGCGCGGCGGGACGTCAGGTCGGCTTCGGGGATGCCAGCAGTCGTTGCGCGCAGCGCTCGAAGACGTGCTGCCAGGGCCACGACGAGGACATCGAGACCCAGATCCGGCGCGTCGTGATCCGCACGAGCGCGCCGATCTTGAGCAGCCGCAGGCGGATCGTGCCGGCTTGCGCACGCGCCATCTCGGTGCCGGCGAGACCGATGCGTCGCAGCGCACAGGTCAGGACGTAGGCCATGGCCGACATGGCCATCCGCACGGCGTTGCCCTGCATCGTGTGCACCGACAGACGGGTGCCGAAGAGCTCGAGCTGCTGCTCCTTGATGCGATTCTCCGCCTCGCCCCGGGCGCAGTAGAGCTGCTCGTAGAGACGCTTGCTGCTCCAGCTACGAGGCGGCAGATTGGTCACCACGAAGCGGGGATTGCGCTTGCCGCCCGGCAGGTGCTCGGCCTTGGCGACCACGCGACGCCTCTGGCTCCAGCTCCCCAGCGTGGTCCAGGCAAAGTCGCGAAAGACCCGGGCTGCTCGGCCGGTCTGCACGGCACGGGCTGCGGCCTCATCGAGCGCGTCTTCGACGTGTCGCTCAAGGCGCTCATTGCGCGCCATGCCCAGCAGGTAGAAGTGGCCGGCGGCCTCGCACCAGGCCATCAGCTCCTCGCGGCAAAAGCCCGAGTCTGCGCGCACGAGCACCTTGGCCCGGGGCCAGCGGCGCCGCAGACGTAAGACCAGCGCACGGAGCTCGTCCACGACTCCGCGCGCGGGATCTCTGTCAGCGGTCTGGAGCCGAGCGAGCAAGAGGTGCTCGCCGCAGAAGACGTACAGCGGCAGGTAGCAGTAGTGCCCGTAGTAGCCGTGGAAGAAGCGGCCCTCCTGCCGGCCGTGCAGCCGCACGTCGGAGTGGTCCAGGTCCAGCACGAGCAGGCCCGGATCCTCCGGCCCCATGGCCTCGCAGAAGACGTCGCTGAGCACGCTGTCCACGCGCTCCTGGTCCATCTCGATCTTGGCGTAGCGCGTCTGTGCCGTGGCGCCGAGCTGCGTGGTCTCGAGCCGCGAGAGCGTCGGGTGCGTGGCCAGAGCACCCTCGCGCTTGCCGCACGCCGCGGCAAACAGCGGGTCCTTGCCGACATGGTCGTGGTCCACCAGATCCTCGTAGCCCGCGCACAGCCCGAAGACCCGCTGACGCAGCATCTGGCCGACCGTGTGCTCGACCCGACGCGGGTCCCGGTGGTCCCCGAAGCAGCGCGCAAACCGCGAGAGCAGATCGATGCGACGATCGGTCCGCTCGAGCAGCAGCACGCCCCCGTCGCTCGTCACGGTACCGGCGTCGAAGCGCGTCACCGCGGTGCGTCCACAGATGCCCGCGAAGAGGGTCCCCTGCGGGCTACAGTCTGTCGTCATCGGGCCGGCGCTCCTGTCGGTGCAAGTACTAGCGAGTACGAGCACTTAGACAGACGACGGCCCGCTCAGATTCCCGGCTGGTGAACGATTCGGGCTAGGTCGGAATCTGCTCGGCGCGACCGGCGCCGCGATAACCTCGGTGAGGCGGGGGACATCGTTTCCGGAGTCCAGGTTCAGACGATGGAGCAGTCACTGGACCGCCTATCAACCCGAGGCCGCCCCGCTCCGGTCACAGTAAGGGCCACACACGGCGAGGGGGAGACCATGGGAAAGACCGTACTGCCGATTGCCGCAGCCGGCACTGTCTGTCTGCTCGCGGGCGTCGTACTCACGCTCGTCTTCACGGGCGAGGCGTTGGACTCGCTGCCCGACAGAGACACGGACGCGCTCCGAGCAATCACTCAGGAGATGCGCATGACTCGCGCCCATCTTGAACGTGTCGAGGGCGTGCTCGAGCGAGGCTTGGCGGCAACGCGCCGTGATATTCGTGAGACGCTGAACGCCAGGACGCTCGCGGACGCCGCGAGGCACCGAACGGGACGTCCGACGGCGTTGGGAGAACCCAGCCGCGTGACGACATCTCATGTGTCGCGCGACGACACGGAGCCGATGTCGTCCAAGAGCGTATCTGCCCTCGAACCGCTCGCCGAGTGGAAGACGAACGCGGATCTCCGGTCGCGGTGGCTATTCGCATCCGAGATCATGTCACTGGACGCCTTTGGCACGCCGGACGAAGTTGCCGCCCGCGGCACGTCCGAGTGGTGGACCTACTGGAACGTCGAAGGCAAGTCGATCTCAAGCGAATACCGGCTGCAATTCAACAACGGTCGGCTGATCGAGGCGTTGTTGGTCCGGCATGCGAAACCTCGTGCGCTTCCAGCCGCGCCGCGGTGAACACTAGTCTCTAGCAGCGTGTTGAACAACCCCGTCCCGGCCGATTCCTAGAGTAGGAGACGGGAGGCTCGCAGAGAGTGCTCGCGCCTCACCAAGGACCACCGTCCCGACCTCTGCGACGCGTGCGGACACGACGATCTCGAGCAGGGCATCGGCGATCCGTACCGGCACCAGGTGACGGTGCTCCCGCGCGTGCTCGTCACGGTGCGGGAGCACCGGCTGCACAAGGCGCGGTGCCGGCGCTGTCGTGCGGTCACGACGGCGGTCCTGCCCGATGGCGTGCCGACCGGGGCCTTCGGTCCGCGGCTGACCACACTTGCCGGCGCGCTGCGCGGCGTGTACCGCGTGAGCGTGCGGGAGACGCAGCGGCTGCTCGGTGAGATCTTCGGTGTGAAGATGTCGCTGGGCAAGATCAGCGACTGTGAGCGTCGGCTCAGTGACGCTCTGCACTCGTCGTACCTCGAAGCCCTCGGGGCAGTCCGCACGTCGCTGCGAGCCAACGTGGACGAGACGTCGTGGAAGGAACGGGGCCGGGTGTGCTGGCTGTGGGCGGCGGAGAGCGAGCACGCCACAGCCTTCGGGATCGATCGCCGCCGCAGTGCCAAGGCGAAAGGGCGGCTGATCGGGCGGCGCTTCGGTGGCACGGTGATCAGCGACCGGATGGGTGCCTACGAGTCACACCCACTTGCCCGCCGCCAGCTCTGCTGGGCGCACATCGAGCGCGCCTTCCGTGCGCTGGCCGAAGGCCCGCGAGGACATCGCCGCTTCGGCAACAAGGGCGTCATGATCGCGCAGTCGGTCATGCGCAGCTACCGGCTCTTCGGTGAGCACGGCGACCGTGACCGGCTGCAAGGCGAAGCCGCTGTGCTGCGCGGACGGCTCGAGCGACTGATCGCGAACGACGACTCGGCTCTGGCCAACCATCTGCGCCCCCGCGTGGTCGCCCTCTTCACCTATGCGCGGACCCAGGACGTGAGTCCGACGAACAACGCCGCCGAGCGCGCGGTCCGCAAAGCGGTGCTCTGGCGCAAGGGCTCCTTCGGAAGCCAGTCCGCTCGCGGACTCCGCTTCGCCGAGCGCGTGTTGACCGCCGCGGCCACGCTGCGACGCCGTGGCGACCAAGTCTTCGACTTCCTCGCCGACTCGGTCGCCGCGCACCTCACCGGCGCCGACCCGCCCGTCATGGTCCCGCTGCCCCTCGCACGCTGAGGCTCACACGCTGTCAAGGGGTGAACGGTTACGAGACGGCGAGGGTGCGCGCCACTTGGGAGGAACGCAGTGACCACCACAACGAAGCGGTTCAGAGCGCATGCGATTTGCGGAATCGCGGCGGGCGCCCTCGCGCTCTGCCTCACCAGCTCGACGGCCCTGGCGAACGAAACGAGCGAGCGTGAGGCGCAGCTCGAGCAGCGTCTGCTCGAACTCGAGGCACAGGTCGAACGGCTGACAGCCAAGTCTCAGGTCGGCGCATCGAGCGAGCTGGTCTCGCGCATCGCCGAGCTGGAACGCGTCCTGAGCGCCGGCGACACCGGCATGTCGACGTACTGGAAGGGCGGCCTCCGAGCCGACTCCGCAGACGGCGACTTCAAGTTCAAGATCGGCGGTCGTACGCAGCTCGACTTCGTCCGCGGTGACGTGGACAACGCCATCGAGCGCTTCATGGGCGCGCAGGACACGCCGCCCGTCACCCAGGAGAAGTTCGACACGGGCGCCTACTTCCGCCGTGCCCGCCTGTTCATGGCCGGGACGATCTACGGCAACGTGGGGTTCAAGGCGGAGTACGACTTCGCCGGCGGCGACGCGGACTTCACGGACGTCTACATGACGCTCGACCATCCCTGCATCGGGTTCTTCACCGTCGGTCACCACTACGAGCCGATCGGCATGACGAACCTCACGAGCGACAACCTCATCACGTTCATGGAACGCGGGATGGACGTCGACCTCCTACCGGATCGCAGCACAGGCATCAGCCTGCGCAACACATTCGACGGCAACTGGAACTGGGCCATCGGTTCGTTCCGCGACTCCGACTCGTACGGCGACGATCGTGGCAACACGAGCCAGGGCGAGTGGAACCACACCGCTCGCGTCGCCGGCGTTGCCTGGGAGAACCCGGACGACGACAACCACCTCGTGCACCTCGGTGTCGGCGGAAGCCTGCGCAACCCCTCGGACGAGAGCATCACGTTCGGCACGCACGGCAACCAGCGTCTCTCGTCGGGCAGCTTCAGCACGATCGGTGCCACAGGGACGCCGCGGGGCCCGACGCCCGGGGTCGAGTCCGACGACGGCACGCTCTACAACGTCGAAGCCGCGTACGTGAACGGCCCGTTCTTCATGGACACCGAGTTCGCCCGCGCGAACTTCGATGTCGACGGCGGCCCGAGCGACGCCACGGTCGAGGCATGGCACGCGACGTTCGGCTACTACGTCACGGGTGAGAGCCGCGTCTACGACCGCAAGAACAACGTCTGGGGACGCACGGCGCCGAAGAAGAACTACGGCGACGGGGGCGGCACCGGCGCGGTCCAGGTTGCGTTGCGGTACGACGAGTGGAACCCGAGCGGTGGAGCCGGAGCGGCTCCCGACATCGACCAGTGGACGGTGGGTGTGGCCTGGTACCTCAATCCGCACACGCGCGTTCTGCTGAACGTCACGAAGGGTCAGGTCGACGATCTCGGCGACTACGACCTCCTCGGGATGCGCTTCGCAATCGACTTCTAGTCACACGCGCAACATCAACAAGCCCCCGGATCGCCGTGCGGTCCGGGGCGCTGTGATTCCCGCGCGGCGATTCCGGGATTCCCGCACGGTGATTCCGGCGCTGTACCATCTGCAAGGGGAAGCGGGGCTGCGTGGGGAAGAGGGGGACCAGTGAGCGACGAACGCACACAGCCGGACGGTTCCGGTTCTCACAGACGGGTGTTCGTGATCCTCGGCGTCTGCATCCTGCTGGTCGTGGGGGCGGTCGCGACGCTCGCATTCGTGGTGCGTCGCAGCGTCGGTTCGTACACGGACCGGGCGAACGTGCAGGTGACGAAGACGCAGCTGATTCAGGTGGAGATGGCCATCCGGCAGTTCCGTTTGGAGCGAAGGAAGTTGCCGGTTCGGCTGGACGAGTTGGTCGGCCCTGACGCCTACTTGGACTCTACGTCCGTCCCCACCGATGCGTGGGGACACCCGTTCGTGTACGCCGCCGACGAGGAAGATCGCCTCTTCGAGCTGCGCTCGCTCGGCCGCGACGGACGAGTGGGTGGCAGCGGACTGTACGCCGACATCGACCTGGAGAGCGCGCACAGCCGCGACGAGTAGCCGCTCGCCGGCCGCGCGGTGGGGGGCGAGCTACTGCAGGCCGTCGATGGCGCTCGAGATGCGGGCGAGGGTCTCGTCGCCGCTGCGCTGCGAGTCGCTGAGGTCCTGCTCGCGCGGCGCGCCGCGTAGGCACTCGGGGTCGATCCACGCGAGTTGACAGAGCGTGCGCCCGATCGCGCTGCGGGCGCGGACGGTGTGACCGAGCACCGTGGCAAGCGCACGAAGGTGAGCATCCACCTCATCAGCTGTCTCGGCCCGCCCGCTGGCACCGGGGAAGAGCGCGTGGGCCGGCAGCGTGAAGTGGATCACCGGCTGCTCGTCGGCGATCACGGCGTCGACGGCCTCGACCATGAGGTCCACTGGAGCCGCCGTGGGATCGAGTGAAATCGGCTGACCCGTCGCAGTGAGCGACCGCAGGCCGATACGCTTTCGAAGACGGCGGTCGGTCGCGCCCGGACTGACCGTCGAGACCGGCGCCTCGAGGAGCGGCACCTGGCCGCTCTGTACTGCATCGAGGATCGCGGGGTGGTACGGACGCCGCGGCGCGGCGACAAGATCGGGCCCGTCGGACGCGACGTACGACTCGCCGGGGCGGATGCTCGCGTCGACCGCGTACCCGAACTCCGCCGCCGCCCGCAGCACCTCACCGGTGGCTCCGAGCCCGCGCAGTCGCAGACTCACCGGCCGCACTCCGGTGCGCTGCCACAGCACGTCCGTCAGGATCACGAGCTTCTGCGACACGAACTCGGTGGGGGGCTGCGATGGGACTGCGCCGTCGTGACCGTCACCCGGCAGGAAGGGCGGATTGGTCGACAGGTCGAGCAGGGCGCCGATCTCGCAGCGGCCGGCGCGGGCGTAGTTGGTGATCACGTCCCGGACTTCCGCTTCGCCCAGGGCCTGGAACGACACCAGGTACGTCGGACGCACGCCGAACCGCTCGGCGATCCGCTGCACGCGCGGCAGCGCGGTGCCGCAGGACACCGTAGTGTGGCGCTGCCGCCGGCCGCCGGGCTCGTCGGAGAGCACGTCCACCGACAGCACCAGACCGGGCGCTGAGGGCCAGGGGGAGTTGACGGCGTGTGTCATGGTGGCGCAGGGGCTCCGCTTCGACATCGGCACCCCAAGCTGTGGGGCTGAAGAAGAGGCTGCGGGGCTGAAGAGGGGCCTGCGGGGCTGAAGAGGGGGCGACGGGCTGAAGAACGCGCGGGACTCCTCACCTGCGTAGCCTGGGCCGGTGGAGTTCCCGCTCGTCCTCCGGATCGGTTCGATCGGGATCAGTGCGCACGTGCTGTTCGAGGCGTCGGCCTACGCGGTCGGGTTCTGGGTGTTCCGCCGCACGCGCAGTAAGGGTGCGGACCCGCTGGACTTCGGCACGCGCCTCGGGTCCATCGCCGCGGCCATCGTGGGGGCCGCGTTCGGATCGTGGTTGCTCGGCTGGCTGGCCGACGAACAGGGGCTCGCCGGGATGTTCGCGGGCCCGGTGCCGATCGTCGGGCGTAAGACGATCGTCGGCGCCCTGCTCGGCGGGCTGATCTCGGTCGAGACCTGGAAACGGTTCTCCGGCGTCACGCGCTCGACGGGGGACGCGTTCGTCGTTCCGCTCTGCGTAGGCATCGTCATCGGGCGGCTCGGGTGCATTTCGGCGGGCATCGAGGACGGGACGCACGGGCTGCCGACCGGTGCGTGGTGGGGACTCGTGCTGGGTGAGGACGTCGCGCGGCATCCGGTGCGAGTCGTCGAGATGGTCTTCGCCGCGGTGCTCGGGCTGGCGCTGTTGCGGTATCGCGGCTTGCGCGAGGGGGATCGATTCCGCGCGTTCATGTTCGCGTACCTGACGTTCCGGCTGGCAGTCGACTTCCTGAAGCCGGGCGTGCACCACTTCGGACTGACGGCGATCCAGTGGGCGTGCGTGTTCGGACTCCTGTTCTACCTACGGGACGTACCGCGGCTCGTGCGTGGGGTAGAGTCTCGCGATGGGTGAAGCGCGGGTCCGTCCGTATCTGTTCTACGACCTGACGATCTCGGTCTGCTCCACGTGCCTGCGGCGGGTGGATGCCAAGATCGTGATCCAGGACGGCCGCGTCTACATGCACAAGCGCTGCCCGCGCCACGGACTCGAGAAGGTCCTCGTCGCAGACGACGCTGTCTACTACCGACGGGCGCGCGAGGAGTTCCTGAAGCCGTCCGAGATGCCGGTGCGCTTCAACACACCGGTCAAGGGGGCTGTCCCTACGACTGCGGCCTCTGCAGCGACCACGAGCAGCACAGTTGTCTCTCGATCATCGAGATCTGCGACCGCTGCAACCTCGACTGCCCGATCTGCTACGCGTCCAGCGGGCGGGCGCGCAGCGAGTCGCGCACGCTCGAGGAGGTCGAGGCGATGCTCGACGCGGTCGTCGCCAACGAAGGCGAGCCGGACGTCGTGCAGATCTCCGGCGGCGAGCCGACGGTGCACCCGCAGTTCTTCGAGATCCTCGATGCGGCCAAGGAGCGGCCGATCCGTCACCTGATGCTCAACACGAACGGCGTGCGCATCGCGAAGGACCCCGGGTTCGCCGAGCGGCTGGCGGCCTACGCGCCGGGTTTCGAGATCTACCTGCAGTGGGATTCGCTGCGGGCCGAAGTGCACCAGCGTCTTCGTGGCGAGGACCTTGTCGACGTGCGCATGAAGGCGCTCGAGAACCTCGAAGCCGTCGGACTCTCGACCACGCTCGTCGTGACGGTGATGCGCGGCGTCAACGACGACGAACTCGGGGAGATCGTCGACTTCGCGCTCAAATGGAAGTGCGTTCGCGGAGTCACCCTCCAGCCCGTGCAGCACGCGGGGCGCGCCGAGAACTACGACCCGGCCGTGAACCGCCTCACGCTGACCGAGGTACGCTCCCGCGTTCTCGAGCAGACCGACGTCTTCGCGCCGGCCGACATCATCCCCGTGCCGTGTCACCCGGATTGTCTGGCGATGGCGTACGCGATCAAGATCGAGGACAAGGTCATCCCGCTGACGGGGTTGCTCGACCAGAGTGTGTTACTCGACGGCGCTCGCAGCACGATCGTGTTCGAGCACGACGAGGCCGTGAAGGAGGGCCTCTTCAAGACGTTCTCGACCGCGCACTCGCCGGAGAGTGGCGCTGAGAGCCTGAAGGACTTGCTCTGTTGCATGCCCCGCGCCGCGATGCCGAACCTGTCCTACGAGAACGTGTTTCGTGTGCTGATCGTCCAGTTCATGGACGCACACGCCCTCGACGTGCGCTCCGTCAAGAAGAGCTGCATCCACTTCGTGCATCCGGTGGACGGACGGCTGATCCCGTTCGACACGTACAACCTCTTCTACCGCGACGATCTGGAGGAGCGCGTGCTGGCTCCGCTGCGTAGGGAGCAGGAGGCGATCGCGTGAGCGAGCGGGACGACCTGTTCGCTCCGGACGATCCACTCGAGAACGTCGACGACCGTGGAGCCCTGCCGCCTCCGCCGCGCAAGCCGGGAGACGATCCGCACGAGGTCCTGCCGCGTCGTCCGGCGACTCCGGTTTCGCTCTGGGGGCGCATCGGCACGTTCGCCGCCGTTCTGGCCGCGACACAGGCGCTACTCCTTCTCATCCCACTGCATGGAGCGACGATGTACTTCATCGGGATAACACAGCTCCTCGCGGTCATCCCGCTCGCGATCTACGCGGTGAAGAAGAAGGACAACCTGCTCTTGAAGGTGACCCTGATCGGAGCCGGTGTGGTGTTCCTGCTCAACGCGGCATGTTTTGGCGCTGGCGCGCTGATGTACTCGTTCGGCGGAGTGTGATGCCGTTCGTGCCGGCCTCGGTCACTGACGCGAGTAACGACGCGCCGCGCCTCGGCCTCGGAGGCACCCCGTGAGCGCACCCGAGATCCCCGTCGAGCAGATCGCGCGCTTCCCGCGTCCCGGGATGTCGGCGCCGGTTGCGTACGCGTATGCAAAGGACGGAGAGACGCTCGCGTTCCTGGCGAGTCCGGACGGCGACCTGGCGCAGGTGCTGCACGGACACGACGTCGCGAGCGGGGAGACACAAGTCCTGGCCCGGGCACCGACGGCCGCGGGTGAGGCGGACCTGTCACTCGAGGAGAAGCTCCGCCGCGAGCGGCTGCGCCAGCGCGCGATCGGCGTGACGTCGTACGCGTTCAGCAAGGACGGCAGCCGTATCCTCCTGCCGATCGCAGGTGGTGTGTACCTACTCGACGAGCGTGGGGCGGAACTGCGCGAACTCGTCTCTGCGGATGCAGGCACCGCCATGGACGCGACGTTCGCACCCGACGGCGAGCACGTCGCGTTCGTGCGCGGTGGCGAAGTGCACGTCGTGCACACCGAGGGCGGTTCCGCGCGAGCGCTCACGACCGGCGCTGCTGCGGGCGGTGTGACCAACGGGCTCGCGGAATTCGTGGCGCAAGAGGAGATGGGGCGGCTGCGCGGATTCTGGTGGTCACCGAGTTCGTCGCACATCGCATTCGTCGAAGTCGACGAGAAGCACATCCCGGCGTACCGCATCGTGCACCAGGGGAAGGACGCCGTCGGCGACGCCGCACAGGAGGACCACCGATACCCGTTCGCCGGAGCGCCGAACGCCCACGTACGACTCGGTGTGGTCCCCGCCGCGGGCGGCGAACCGGTGTGGATGGACCTCGGTGCGGACCTCGACATCTACCTAGCGCGCGTCCATTGGTTCCCGGACGGGCGACTCGCGGCGGAGGTCATGGACCGGCGCCAGTCCGAGTTGCGCCTGCTCCAGTTCGACACCACCACCGGCGCGGCCACCGAACTGCTCCGCGAGTCGAGTGACGTCTGGATCAACCTGCACCGCTGCTTCCGGCCGCTGAAGTCCGAGGAGAGCGAGCTTGCCGGCGGCTTCCTGTGGGCCTCCGAACGCACGGGTTTTCGTCATCTGGAGTTGAGGGCAGCCGACGGTTCACTGGTGCGCAGGCTGACCTCCGGGGACTGGATGGTCGACTCGCTGCAGGCCGTGCAGGAGGACGAAGGCGGTGCCGTCTACTTCATGGCGACGAAGGACGGCGCGACGGAGTGCCATCTCTACCGGGTGCCGCTCGCCGACGGCGAGGTCACTCGTCTGACGCCGGACGACGGCATGCACATGACGGCGGTCTCGCCCGCATTCGACACGTTCGTGGACCGGCACCACGCGCGCGACCGTCCGGTACGGTGCGACTTGCGCGACCTGTCGGATGGGTCCCTCCTGCGCACGCTTCACGACGCTGCCGATGAGCGGGTCACAGAGATGGCGCTCACGGCGCCCGAACTGATCACGATCGAGAATCGCGACGGCATCCCGCTCGACGCGCTTCTCTACCGCCCGCCGCAGGGCGCAGGTCCGTGGCCACTGATCGTGAGCGTGTATGGCGGTCCGCACGCGCAGAGGGTGAAGAACGGATGGGACGTGACGGTGGACCTGCGCGCACAGGCTCTCCGCCGGCGGGGTTATCTCGTGCTCGTCGTCGACAACCGCGGCGCCGCCCGCCGCGGCCTCGCGTTCGAGGGCTGGATCAAGCACGACATGGGCAACCTCGAAGTGCTGGATCAGGTGGACGGCGTGCGCTGGTGCGTTGACCAGGGTCTCGCGGATCCCGATCGGGTCGCGATCTATGGCTGGAGCTACGGCGGCTACATGTCGTGCATGTGTCTCGCCCGCGCACCAGAGGTGTTCAAGGCGGCCGTCGCCGGAGCACCCGTCACGCACTACGACGGCTATGACTCGTGCTACACAGAGCGCTACATGGGGCTGCCGCAGGAGAACGCGGACGGCTACCAGCGGGGCAGCGTGATGCACCACGTCGAGCAGATGCGGGGCAAGCTCCTGTTGGTGCACGGCCTCATCGACGAGAACGTGCACTTTCAGCACACGGCGCGCCTCGTGAACGCGCTGATCCGTGCGCGCAAGCCGTACGAACTCCTGCTCTTCCCCGACGAGCGTCACATGCCCCGGGGCGAGGCCGATCGCATCTACATGGAGGAGCGCATCCTCGCCTTCCTCGAAGATGCGCTGGCGTAGATGGAAGAGGCTCGCGACGAGTCGGTCGTCCCGCCGCCCACGGCTCCCATCAGACTCCCGCTCTCGCGGATCATCTGGTTCTGGATCGTCGCCTCGCTGCTCATGCTCGCTTTCGCCATCGCGCTGGTGCTCGGCTGGATTCTGGGCGGCGGTTGGCCGCTCACGCTGCTCGGGCTTGTCGGTGTGGCCTCGATCATGACGTCGGTAGCGCGCAACCTGCTCGCCCGGCGCGACGGAGTCTGATGGCACTCGCGGCTGCGCCGAGGCGGGTGCTACTCGCGTTCGTAGCCGGGAGGCGGGCGCGGCGTCACAGTCAGCGAGATCTCCAGCCCGGTCTCGCCCGTGTCGACGGCAACGTCCTCGATCGCGGGGATCACGACGCCGTCGCCCGCCAGGTAGCTCGCGCGCTGCCATTCGGCGGGCATCAAGAAGTAGATCGCGCCGGCGACGGCCGCCTGATTCGCGCTCCGGGCGACCGGGACCTCGAGGTTCAGGTCCGTGAGCCCCTCCTTCTTCGCGGTGATCACCACCACGTCGCCCGCCGGCGCTGCGTTGCGGACGATCAGCGTCGCCGTCTTGCCGGGCGGGCCCGGCGGCGGCGGCGGCGACCGGGAGCAGGCAGCCAGGGAGAGGGCGGCGAGCAGCAGCAGGGCGTGGCGCATGGGAGCGCCCAGCGTACACACGCGGGGCCGGTGTTCCCGAAATGGGCCAACCACGAGTCGCGCAGGGCGCCATCCTGTCGCTATCGTGGTCCCCGACCGGACGGGAGAGGCCGGGCCGCGAGGTGAACGTGATGAGTAGCCCAGCGATCGGCGACCGGCCCTGGTTCAAGCACTACGACGAGGGCGTGCCCCACTCGATCGACTTCGACGACGCTACGGTCGTCGACCGTTTCCGGCAATCGGTCGTCGCCTTTCCGGACCGCGATGCGCTGATCTTCCTGAACTTCCGCATCTCGTATCGAGAACTGGGCCAGATGGTGGACGCGTTCGCGGCGTCGTTGCACGCCTTGGGGGTGCAGAGGGACTCCCGCGTCGCGATCCATCTGCCGAATCTGCCGCAGACGGTCATCGCGACCATGGCGACGCTCGCGCTCGGCGCGCAGGCGGTCATGACGAACCCGCTCTACGTGCCGCGCGAGATCGTGCACCAGTGGAACGACTCGAAGGTGCACGTCGCCATCACCGGCGGCTGGCTGTACGAGAAGTCGATCAAGGCACTGCGCTCGCAGGTACCGGTCGAGCACTACGTCATCACGCACGTGCCCGACTATCTACGGTTCCCACTCAATCTGCTCGCGCCGCTCAAGCTCAAGCGCGCGGGACTGCACGCCAAGGTCGCGCTCGGTGGCAACGTGCACGGGTTCAAGGATCTGATTGCGGAGGCCGGAGCCACGCGGTACACGCATCAACCGGCGATAGACGACCTCGCGCTGCTCCAGTACACCGGAGGAACGACCGGTGCCGCCAAGGGCGTCATGCTGACGCACAAGAACCTGTCGTACCAGGTGCAGCAACTCGTCGCTTGGCTCCCGAAGTGCAATCCGGGAGAGGAAGTCTCGCTCGCGTCACTGCCCTACTTCCATGTGTTCGGGTTCGTGATCTCGATGCTCTTCCCGCTCTCGACGGGCGCGTCCATCGTCGTGATGCCAAATCCGCGGGACATCCCGATGATGGTCAAGAAC
Organism: Planctomycetota bacterium; assembly: GCA_965248445.1. Classification (GTDB taxonomy): domain Bacteria; phylum Planctomycetota; class JAJSAM01; order JAJSAM01; family JAJVHW01; genus CBDFJG01. The sequence goes on along the minus strand of CBDFJG010000004.1, from coordinate 1,840,835 downwards.
GTGACCAAGCACCGCGTCTCGATGCTCCCGGCCGTTCCCGCTCTCTACAACGCGATGAACCAGTACCCGGGCATCGAGAACCTGGACGTCTCGTCGGTGAAGGCCTGCGTCTCGGGGTCTGCCCCGCTGCCGAAGGACGTGCTCGAGAGGTTCGAGAAGCTGACCGGCGCCAAGATCGTCGAGGGCTTCGGCATGACGGAGTGCTCTCCGTGCACTCACTGCAACCCGATGGACGGAGTGCGCAAGGTGGGGTCCATCGGCATCCCGCTGCCGAACACCGACGCGAAGATCGTGTCTCCCGAAGACGGCGTCACGGAGTTGGGCGTCGGCGAACCCGGAGAGTTGATCGTCACGGGCCCGCAGATCATGCCGGGGTATTGGGGCCGGCCGGATGCGACGGCCGAAGCACTGCGCGACGGCTGGATGTACACGGGCGACCTTGCGGAGATCGACGAGGACGGATACTTCAAGATCGTCGGCCGCAAGAAGGACATGATCCTGGCGTCCGGCTACAACATCTACCCGGACGAGATCGACCGCGTGCTGGTCTCACACCCCGCGATCTTCGAGGCGTGTACGATCGGCGTTCCCGACGAGCGGCGCGGGGAGACCGTGAAGAGCTACATCGTCCTGCATCCGAACACGGCGTGCAGCGCGGAGGAAGTCATGGCGCACTGCAAGGATCAGCTCGCTGCGTACAAGGTCCCGAAGATGATCGAGTTCCGCGAGAGCCTCCCGAAGTCCTCGATGATGAAGCTCCTGCGCCGTTCGTTGCGCGACGAGGAGATTGCGAAGAAGGGCGAGTCCTGAAGTGCCACGGCGGCTCTCCGGCGCGTTCTGGCACCCGCTGGTCTTCGGCGCGTCGGGTGGAGGACCCGTCTACCGCCCCCGCCGCGCGGCGTACGTGATCGCCCGCGACGCCGACGGCCGCCTGGCGTGCGAACGCGGGCTGCACGGCGGCCTGTACCTCGTCGGCGGCGGAATCGAAACTGGCGAGACGCCCGAGGAGGCTGCGGTGCGCGAGGTCCGCGAGGAGGCCGCCGCCTCCGTGACCGGCCTCCGCTTCGTGGGGGCACTCCGGGAGTGGTTCGTGCAGCCGGATGGGCTGGCGGCTTGGGACCAGACCGGCTACTTCTTCTCCGGGACCCTCGTCGGGCTGAGTGACACGCCGCCCCCGGCCTTCGTGTGGGCGCCGCAGGCGGAATTCGAGTCGGACTCGGTCTATCAGAGCGCCGTCTTTGCGGTCACCCGGCTGGTGCACCGCGAGCCGCGCGAGCCCCGCGGGACTCACGGCGGCCGCCGCCTCCAGCCTGCTTGACGTCGCCACCGGCGTGCCCCATACTGTACTGAATGAATGTTCATTCAGTTCCTGCTGGCGAGCCCGAGGCCGCCGCGCCTTCGGCCGCTCCGCTCCCTGCGAAGGGGAACGGAGTTCCCAAGAACGGCAAGGAGGGGCGCATCCTCCGCGCGGCCGTGGATGTGTTCGCCAAGAGCGGCTACCACGGGAGCACGATCGCCGACGTCGCGGCGGCCGCCGGCGTCGCCACTGGGACGATCTACCTCTACGTCAAGCGGAAGCAGGACCTGCTCGTCCGCCTGGTGGAGCGACACCTCGGGGGCTACATCGAGCGCTGCCGCCCCGCGCTCGCCGAGACCGCCGCAGGCACAGCTCGCCTGCGCCGCCTGGTCGAGTTGCACTTCGGGTTCTTCGAGGATGACCGCGCGCTCGCGGCCGTCTTTCAGATCCACCTGCGCGACGCCGATCCGGTGCTGCGTGAGGGCATTCGCGAGACGGTGCTCGACTACTTCCAGGTGATCGAGAGCGTCGTGCGGAGTGGCGTGTCGTGCGGCGAGTTCGACGCTGCGCTCGACGTCCATCTCGCGCGCCAGGTCGTGTTCGGGGGGCTCGACGAGGCTGTCACGAGCTGGGTGCGCGCCAAGAAGCGGCTCGATCTGATGCAACACGTCGCGCCCGTCGGTGACATGCTGACGCGCGCCCTCGCGGCGGAGGGCAAGTGATGTCTGAGGCGACGACCGGCACCGGGTCAACTGGGACTGGAGGAGTGCGGAGCGTCGAACGGGCAGCCGTGCTCGGCTCCGGCGTGATGGGGGCCGCCATCGCGGCGCACCTCGCGAACGTCGGTATCCCGACGCTCCTGCTCGACCTGAAGTCGGACGGCCCGGACCCGAGCGCCCGCGCCCGCGCCGGGCTGAAGGCCGCCACCCGCGCCAAGCCGGCCGCATTCTTCGCCCCCGGCGGGGCGGCGCTCGTCGACGTCGGAAACTTCGACGACGACGTCGCGCGGCTCGCGGACTGCGACTGGATCGTCGAGGCGATCATCGAGAACCTCGACATCAAGAAGTCGCTCTACGAGCGGATCGCGCCGCACGTATCGGAGCACGCCATCCTCTCCTCGAACACGTCGGGGCTGTCCGCGGAGGAGCTGTCGGGTGCGCTTCCCGAGGGACTGCGCCCGCGCTTCCTCGTGACGCACTTCTTCAACCCACCGCGGTATCTGAAGCTGCTCGAGCTGGTGCGTGGCCCGGACACGTCGGACGAGGTGCTGTCGTTCATGACCGAGTTCGGCGAGCGCGTGCTCGGCAAGGGAATCGTGCACGCCAAGGACACGCCCAACTTCATCGCGAACCGCATCGGTGTCTTCGGCGTGTTCCACGCCATCCATCTGATGGTGGAGAAGGGCTACACCGTCGCGGAGATCGACAAGCTGACCGGAAAGGCGGTGGGGCGGGCCAAGAGCGCCACGTTCCGCACTGTGGGTCTCGTCGGCCTGGATACGCTCGCGCACGTCGCGAGGAACCTGTACGACCGCCTGCCGTTCGATTCGCACCGCGAGCTGTTCGTGCCGCCGCCCTTCATGCTCGGCCTGATCGACTCCGGGGCGCTCGGTGCGAAGACGGGAGCGGGCTTCTATCGCAAGTCGAAGAAGGACGGTGAGCGCGTCATCCTGATGTTCGACTGGGTGAACGGCCGGTACGTCGAACAGGGCAAGGTGAACATCCCGTCGCTCGGCATGGCCCGCGGCATGGAGGATCTGACCGAGCGCCTGAAGACGCTCGTGTTCGCGAAGGACCGCGCCGGCGAGTTCCTGTGGGAAAACATCTCAGCGACACTTCGCTACGCCGCCTCCTGCATCCCCGAGATCGCCGACGACGTCGTGAAAGTGGACCGGGCGATGCGCTGGGGTTTCGGCTGGGAGATCGGGCCGTTCCAGGTGTGGGACGCGCTCGGCGTCCGCAAGACGTGCGAGCGGATGGCAGCCGAAGGGCACTCCGTGCCGCCGATCGTGCAACAGATGCTCGACGCGGGGCGCGAGTCGTTCTACGAGCGCGAGCAGGGCCGAGTGTCCTTCTTCGACGCCGCCTCGGGCGATGGGGCCCTGGTACCCCGCAACAGCGACTTCGTCGTGCTCGCGGACCTGAAGGACGCCGGCAAGACGATCCTCGAATCGCCCGACGCGACGCTGATCGATCTCGGCGACGACGTCGCGTGCCTCGAGTTCCACACGAAGATGAACACCATCGGACCGGGCGTCATCGAGATGCTCGAGAAGTCGGTGGACGAGGTGGAGGAGCGCTGGCGTGGTCTCGTGGTCGGCAACGACGCCGCGAACTTCTGCGCGGGCGCGAACCTCCTGCTGATCCTGAGCGAACTCGACGACGACAACTACGACGACGTCCTGTGGATGGTCGAGCGCTTCCAGCACGCGACTTTCCGCCTGCGATTCGCCAAGCGTCCGGTGGTCGTGGCGCCACGCGGGCTCACGCTCGGCGGCGGGTGTGAGGTCGTGCTCGGCGGCGACGCGGTCGTGGCTGCGGCGGAGACGTACATCGGCCTGGTTGAGCTCGGCGCCGGCGTGATCCCGGCCGGCGGCGGCTGCAAGGAACTGGTCCGCCGCATCGACGAGTCGCTGCCCCGTGGCGCCGACATCGATCTCTTCCCACACGTGCAGCGCGTGTTCGAGACCGTCGGCATGGCTCGTGTCGCGACGAGCGCGGTCGAGGCGCAGAACTACGGTTTCCTGCGCTCGACGGACGGGGTTGTCGTCAACGGCGAACTGCTGATCCACGAGGCGAAGCGGCGGGTGAGGGCCCTCGACGTCGCCGGCTACGAGGCCCCGCGGCCCCGCACCGACATCCGCGTCGTCGGGGAGCCCGGTCTCGCCGCCATTCGCGCGGGCCTCCACAACATGGCGCTGGGCGGGTTCATCACCGCGTACGAGAAGGTGCTCGGCGACAGGCTCGCGTGGGTGCTGTGCGGCGGCGAGGTGAGCGCGTCGTCGAGAGTCTCCGAGGACTATCTGCTCGAACTCGAACGCGAGGCGTTCATGAGCCTCTGCGGCAACGACGAGACGCTCGCGCGCATGGAGCACATCCTGAAGACCGGCAAGGCATTGAGGAACTGACGATGACCGACAAAAACGCCAACGACGCCGTCATCGTCAGCGCGGTGCGCACTGCCGTCGGCAAGGCGCCGCGTGGAACGCTGCGCGAGACGCGCCCGGACGACATGGCCGCTGCGGTTCTCATCGCTGCGTTCGAACGCGCCCCGGGCATCGACGCGGACGCGATCGACGACGTCATCCTCGGCTGTGCGATGCCGGAGGGACCGCAGGGACTGAACGTCGCGCGGATGGCCTCGCTGCGTGCCGGGTTCCCGCACGCCGTGCCCGGCATGACAGTCAACCGCTTCTGCGCGAGCGGTCTGCAGGCGATCGCACAGGCCGCCGACCGGATTCGAACCGGCGGCGCCACGGCGATCCTCGCCGGCGGGACCGAGAGCATGTCGCTGGTGCCCATGGGCGGCGCGCAGGTGCGGCCGAACCCCCGCCTCGTCCTCGAGCAGCCGCACGCCTACATCGGAATGGGCAACACAGCGGAGATCGTGGCGGAGCAGTACGGGATCACGCGCGAGACACAGGATGCGTTTGCGCTGAAGTCACATGAGAAGGCCCTCGCGGCCATCGCGGCCGGGAAGTTCGCCGATGAGATCATCGCGCTCGACGTCGTCTCGAAGCGCCCAGGACCGCGCGGCGAGTCCCTGGAGACTCGTGTCACGTTCGACACGGACGAAGGTCCGCGTGCCGACACGAGTCTCGACGCACTCGCGAAGCTGCGCCCGGCGTTCAACGTCCGCGGCACCGTCACGGCGGGGAACTCCTCGCAGATGAGCGACGGAGCGGCGGCGGCGCTGGTCACCAGCCGCGCGCGTGCCGAGCAGGCAGGAATGACCCCGCTCGGGGTGCTGCGCGACTTCGTAGTCGTCGGTGTGGCTCCTGAGGTGATGGGCATCGGCCCGGCAGTCGCAATCCCGGCACTCCTCGAGCGCAACGGGCTGACGATCGGCGACATCGACCTGTTCGAGGTCAACGAGGCGTTCGCCTCACAGGCCGTCCACTGCGCGCGGGAACTCGTGATCCCGCGCGACAAACTCAACGTGAACGGCGGGGGAATCGCGCTGGGACACCCGCTCGGCGCGACCGGCGCGAAGCTGACCGCCACCCTGTTGCACGAGATGGCACGGCGGGACGGGCGCTTCGGCGTCGTGAGCATGTGTGTCGGCGGCGGCATGGGCGCAGCCGGACTCTTCGAGCGGGAGAGCTGATCGGATGACCGCCACCCCGGCGAAACGCACCAACCCGATCGTCTCCGGTTCCTTCCTCCTTGGACCGGGTGACGCCTCGACAGTGTTCGTGCCCGAGCACTTCGACGAGGACGCGCGCATGCTCGCCGCGTCGGTCGAGGAGTTCGTGCGTGAGAGCGTGCTGACCGTGCACGACCGCATCGACGCCCACGAGGACGGAGTTCTCGAGGGCCTCGTCCGCGCGGCGGGAGAACTCGGAGTGTTCTCGGTGGACGTCCCCGAAGCCCTCGGCGGCCTGGGTGCCTCCAAGCGCACGGCGATGCTCGTGGCCGAGAAGGTCGGTCTCGGCGGGTCGTTCGCGCCGGCCGTCATGGTGCAGACCGGCATCGGCGGTCTGCCGATCCTCTACTTCGGCACCGATGAGCAGCGCACCCGGTACCTCGACAAGATCCTGACCGGCGAGATCATCACCGCCTATGGCCTGACCGAGGCCGGCAGCGGCTCCGACGCGCTGTCCGCGCGCACGACGGCGATTTGGGACGACGAGCGCGGCGTTTATCTGCTGAACGGTTCGAAACAGTTCATCACCAATGCCGGATTCGCGGACCTGTTCATCGTGTTCGCGAAGGTGGACGGCGAGCAGTTCACCGCGTTCATCGTCGAGGCGGGTGCGTCCGGGTTCGACGTCGGGCCCGAAGAGAAGAAGCTCGGCCTCTCCGGTTCGTCCACCTGCGCGCTGTCGTTCGCCGACGTGGCAGTACCCGCGGAGAATGTGCTCGGAGACGTCGGTAAGGGCCACCGCATCGCCTTCAATGTGCTGAACATCGGGCGCCTGAAGCTCGCGCCGGCGGTTCTGGGAGGCGCGAAGATCTCGCTCCAGACCGGCACGCGCTACGCGCAGGAGCGTCAGCAGTTCGGCCGGCCGATCGTCGAGTTCCCGTTGATCCAGCAGAAGCTCGCCGCGGCGGCCATGCGGATCTACTGCGCGGAGAGCATGGTCTATCGCACCGCGGGTTTGATCGACGACCACATCGCGGCGTCGTATGCCGCGGGGGAGACCGATGCATCGCGGGCCACTGTTGCCGCACTCAAGGAACTGTCGGTCGAGTGCTCCGTGAACAAGGTGTACGCGAGTGAGGCGCTCGACTTCGTCGTCGACGAGATGCTTCAGGTGCACGGCGGCTACGGCTACGTGCAGGAGTACCCCGCCGAGCGGCAGTTCCGAGATGCGCGCATCAACCGCATCTGGGAAGGCACCAGCGAGATCAACCGGATGCTCGTGACCGGCACGCTCTTGCGGCGGGCGCTCGGCGGCGAGTTGCCGCTTCTCGGCGCCGTCAAGCAGGTCACCGACGAACTGATGAGCCGCCGCACGCGGCGCGAGGAGCCGACCGACTCCTTCGGCCATGAACTCGCGGCGACGGAGGCCGCCCGCAAGATGACGCTCTTCTGCTCCGGTGTGGCGGGGCAGAAGTTCCTGACGCGCCTCTCCGAGGAGCAAGAGGTGCTCGCGTGGCTAGCCGACATGGTCATCCAGACGTTCGCGATGGAGACGGCGGTCCTGCGAGCAGCCGCGACGGAGGCCGAACTCGCCGAGAACGAGGGTCGTGCCCGTCGGGCCGCCGCTCGTCTGGCGATCGAGCACGGCTTCGGACAGGTCGTGGCCGCCGGTCGGCAGGTACTGTCCGCCAGCGCCGAAGGCGAGGAACGGCGCAGCATGCTCGCGATGCTCCGCAAGTTGACCCGCCGCGAGCCGTTCGAGGTCCGCGCCGAAGGACGCCTCCTCGCCAAGAGTGTGATCGACCGCGACGGCTATCCGTTCCAATAGTCCCTCGACCGGCACCGCTCTGTGGTGGAGAGCACGAATCACGTGCCAGCGTGCAAGTGGCCGCCGCTACGATCGCGGCGTGTCGGGAGCGCGTGATGACTTGACCTTAGCGACGCGCGCCCGGCGCTGGGCGGCGCGGCGTCTCTTCGGCTTGCGTCTACGGCTGCGGACGCTCTTGCGCGGCAAGGCGAAGCGCATTCCGGTCGTGATGTGCACGTGGCAGCGCATCGAGCACCTCCCGCGCACGATCGCCATGCTCGAGCGCCAGCGCGGGGTGGAGCGGCCGCTCCTCTGCGTGTGGAACAACAACACGCTCGCGCGCGACGAGATCGACCGGATTCTCGCGTCGGCGAAGACCATCGAGACGCGCGTTCATCACAGTGACGAGAACATCGGCGGTGAGGGACGCTTCCGACTCGCGCGGCGCCTTGCGCCCGACGAGCCGTTCGTGATCTTCATCGACGACGACGTCGTGTTCGCGAACGACTGGGGTCTCGCGGGCTTCACGAGAGAGGCGACTCCGGGCACGATGCGATCGCACTGGTCGTGGCGCTTCCGTCCCGGCGGGAACTACTGGGATCGCGACCGCGCCATGCCGGGCGAGCCGGCCCACTACACCGGAGTCGCAGGGTTCGTGGCGGACACCGCGGTGTTTCTCCGCGATGACACGCTCGAGTGCCCCGACCGGTATCGGTTCATCGAGGACGTTTGGCTCTGCTACATCGCGCACCACCGCATGGGCTGGGACCTGCGGGCATCCATCACCCCGGTGCTGATCCACGACGACGGCAAGGACCAGTTCCGGGCGCTCGGCGACAAGAAGAGCGAGTTCCTGGACCTGTTGCGACGCCAGTACGGCTGGCAGGTCTGACGCCCGCACTGATCTCGCGCCGGGCGAACTCCGCGTCTGGCATACTCCCGCGAGCCATGTCCGACACACCCGCAACCTCGTCTGCGCCCGTGTTCGTCATGAGCGCTGCCCGTTCGGGTTCAACCATGCTCAGCCTGACGCTCGGCCGCATCCCCGGGATGATCAGCCTGCCCGAGACGAACTTCTGGGTGTTCAAGGAGCGTCAGGCGTCTCGCGACTTGTCCCGCCCGGGCGATCGCGCGACCGTCGCGGATGCGTGGATCGCCGACCAGAAGATCGGACGCTGGACGATCGACCTTCCGCGGCTGCGATCGGACATCGCCGCAGACGGGACGACCTGGCGGCGCATCTTCGAACTGACCGTCTCGCGGTACTCCGAGGACACCGGCTCGGGAGATCCGAACGCACTGTTGTGGTGCGAGAAGTCGCCGCCGCACGTGTTCCGGCGTGACTCGATCCTCGAGGACTTCCCCGAGGCGCGCTTCATCCACCTCGTGCGTGATCCGCGCGCCGTCGCTTCGAGTCTCAAGCACTGCTCGTGGGCGACGTCGAACGTGTACGCCGCCGCGCGGCTCTGGCGGGAGTCGGCAGGCCGCCTCGTTGATCGGCCGGACGCCGTGGGCGTCTCCTACGAGGAGTTCGTGCAGGATCCTGACGCGATGCTCCAGCGGATCTCCGAGTTCTTGGGCTTGCGATTCGATCCCAGCTTGATGGCCGTGCAGTCGGGGTTCGCCGGGATCAAGACGGACGCGGGGGCGGCGCAGGCCGGCGGTCCGGTCTCCGCGGCGGGCGTCGACAAGTGGCGAAAGCGCTTGTCGAAGCCCGACCGCGATCTCGCCGTGATCCAGCACGTGTGCGGCGACGAGATGGCGCGACGCGGGTACGAACTGCTCCCTGCGAAGCGCGATCTGACGTTTCGGCTGCGACTCGCGCACGGATGGCTCGGGCTCCTGCTGACCAAGCTCTCCCGATGACGTGTGGCGCATCGGTGACGTTGCGGCGACCCTGTTGCGCATGCTTCAAGATCTTCCGGATCTGACCGGCCGCGTCGCGATCGTGACGGGCGCGTCCCGCGGCATCGGTCGCGCCGTTGCGGTGAGACTCGCGGAGGCGGGCGCGGACGTCGCGGTGGCCGCGCGCACCGTCACGAGCGAGGAACGCACGCCGGGATCGATCCGCGAGACGGCCGAGGCAATCACCGGGCTGGGGCGCCGGGCTCTTGCGGTGCGCACCAACGTCCGCAAGGAGGACGATCTGCGAGACCTGGTCGAGCAGACGGCCGCGGGACTCGGTCGAATCGACATCGTGGTGAACAACGCCGGCGCTCTCTGGTGGGACACCATGGAGAGCACGCCCACCAAACGCTTCGATCTGGTGATGGACGTGAACGCCCGTGCGGCGTTCATCCTCTCGCGGGAGGCGCTGCCCCATCTCCGTGCCGCGGGCGGGGGCCACATCCTCGTGTTCTCCCCGGCCATCGATCCGGGCATGTCGCCGGGAAGGGTCGGGTACTGCATCTCGAAATTCGGGATGACGCTGATCGCTCACGGGCTGGCCCAGGAGGTGCGCGCGGACGGGATCGCGGTGACGGCGCTCTGGCCCGCCACGCTCGTCGAGTCGCAGGCGACGATCCACCACGGCATCGGGACGCCTGCCATGTGGCGCAAGCCCGCGGTCGTCGCGGACGCGACTCTGGCGATCGTCAGCCGGCCGTGCGGCGAGGTCTCCGGCCGCGCGATGCTCGACGAAGAGGCCCTGGCCGAGGTGGGGGTCACCGATCTGTCCGGCTACGCCTGCGTGCCGGGCGCCGAGCCGGTCCGCATCGTGGGCGACGCTGCCCGTTCGCCCCTCTGGAGTCACCGCCCCCCGGCCGCGCGCTGACGCGTCGGGACGGCAACGCGGCGCGCATCGGACCTTTACCCGCCGGGCGGCCCCTGCGTACAGTACGTCGCGGCGGGGAGGGTGTTCCATTTCCGGGAGACACCAATGAGGGCACGCTCTCGAGCAGTCGTGGCGGGCATCGGCATGGCTGCGCTGGCGCTTGGCGCTGCGAACGCCGAGGCGTCCGGGTTCCAACTCGCCGAGCAGAGCGCGCGCGGACTCGGTAGCGCGTTCGCCGGCGGCGCCGCGCTCGCAGACGACGTCGAGACGATCTTCTTCAATCCCGCGGGGCTCACCCGGCTGAAGAAGCGTCAGACCAGCCAGGCGATCGCCTGGATCCGCGCCTCCGGCCACTTCGACAACGACAAGTCGGTCGATGGGTTCGGCACGCCGCTCAGCGGTGCGGAGGGCGGTGATGTCGCCAACGGCGCGTGGCTGCCTGCCTTCTACGTCGGCATGCCGATCAACGACAAGTGGGCCATCGGACTGGGTGTCAACACACCGTTCGGTCTGAAGACCGAATACAACCGCACGTGGATCGGCCGCTACCACGCGGGCACGTCCGACCTCAAGACGATCAACATCCAGCCCACAGTCGCCTACCGCATCGACGAGCAGTGGTCGGTGGGCCTCGGCATCGACATCCAGTACGTCGAAGCGCAGCTGACGCAGGCGGTCGACTTCGGTGCCATCGCCGTGGGAGCGCTCGGCCCGGCACCGGCGGCCGCGCTCGGGCTCAAGCCTCAGAAGAGTGACGGCAAGGCCAACATCCAGGGTGACGACATCAGCTTTGGCTACAACGTCGGCGTGCTGTACGAGCACGACGAGGACACGCGATTCGGCGTGCACTTCCGGTCCAAGATCTCCCATGAACTCGAGGGAGACGCCGAGTTCGTGGCACCCCCGGAGGCCGCTCCGATCCTGGCGACAGGCGCGTTCGCCAAGACCGACGTCACGGCCCGCGCGGTTCTCCCCGAGACCGCGTCGATCTCCGCGTGGCGCCGCATCGACGAGAAGCTGTCGATCATGGCCGACGTGAGCTGGACGCGCTGGAGCAGGCTTCGCACGCTGCGGATCAAGTTCGACAACCCGGCGCAGCCCGACTCCGTCCTGCCGCTTTCGTGGGACGACACCACGAAGTTCGCCGTGGGGGCAGAGTACGAGGTCAACGACGAGTGGACCCTCCGCGCCGGCGTGGCCTACGACCAGAGCCCGACGAAGCACCACACGCGCAGCCCGCGCATTCCCGGCTCGGACCGCACGTGGCTGGCGGTGGGCGCGAGCTACCAGTTCAACGAGGATCTGCGGCTCCACATCGGCTACACGCACATCTGGGTCGACAGCGCGCACACGCACGTCACGGAGTCGACGGGAAGCACGATCGACGGCTCCTACGCCGCGAAGGTCGACATCATCGCCATCGGCGGCACGATGGACTTCTAGTTGGAGTGTGGCATGCGGGGCGCGCGAAGCGCCCCGCATGCCACACTCCAACTAGCATGTCTCCCTCCTACGCGTCCTCCGGACGCTACGGAGGCGGCTCGCTGCGGGGTGTCACTCGGTTCGCTACGCGAACCTCGCGCCACTCCTCGTTCGCAGTTCATCTTCCTCGCCTAGTGCCCGGCTGTTCTGAGACTCTCTCCGCATGTCATTCCTCGAGCGGTTGTTCGGTGCGGCGCCTGAGCCGGAAGAAGAGCCGGACGCCGAGCCCGAGGTGCCGCAGACGCTGCCCGCACCGGACGAGCGGACCCTGGCGGGGTTCGTGCGGGTTGCGCGGGACGCCGGGGCGTCGGACGTGCACTTTTCGGCCGGGGGCGTGCCCTGCGCACGCGTGGAGGGCGCTCTCCTCCCGTTCGAGACACACGAGCTGGCCCCGGGCGAGGCCGACGGGCTCGCACTCGACCTGTGCGAGCGCGGGGGACTCCCCCGCGACCACGACGTCGACCTCTGTGTGGAGCTTCCGGACCTCGGCCGCGTGCGCGCGAACGTGCACCATCAGCGTCGCGGCTGGGGCGCGGCGCTCAAACTCGTGCCGCTGACCATCCCGACCATCGCGGAACTGGATTTGCCCGACGAACTCCTGAAGACCACCGAGCACCGGCACGGGCTGGTGCTCGTGACCGGGCCGTCGGGCTGCGGCAAGTCGTCGACGCTCGCTGCGCTCGTCGGACACGTGAACCGCACGCGCGCGGATCATGTCGTCACGATCGAGGACCCGATCGAGTACGTGTTCGAGAGTGATCTCGCCAACGTCACACAGCGTCAGCTCGGCGCGCACACGTCCGGATTTGCGGGTGCGCTGCGCGCCGCGCTGCGTGAGGACCCGGACGTGATCCTGGTGTCGGAGCTCCGCGATCTCGACACGATCCGCACGGCGATCCTCGCGGCGGAGACCGGGCATCTCGTGCTGGGTACGCTCCACACCCGCGGTGCGATATCGACGGTCAACCGCATGCTCGACCTGTTTCCTGGGCGGGAGCGAGCGCAGGTGCGGACGATGCTCGCCGCCACGCTGCGCACCGTGATCTCGCAGCGATTGCTCCCTCGCGAGGGCGGAGGTCGCCGTGTCGTCGCGTACGAGATCCTGCACAGCACTCTCGCAGTGGCCAATCACATCCGCGAGGAGCGCACGCACCAGATCCCATCGCTACTGCAGACGGGCCGCCGTACGGGCATGATCGACCTCGATACCTGCCTGTTGCAGCGCGTCAAGCAGGGGGTGATCAGTCGCGACACTGCGCGGAGCTATGCGATCGCTAAGGACCGGTTCGAGGAGGCGGGGTGATGCTCAACACGCTCCTCGGCGAGTTGATCGAGCAGGAGGGATCGGACCTGCACCTGATCGACGGTGTCGTTCCGAAGATCCGCGTGCACGGCCACTTGACGCGACTGCGCGACGTGCCGGTGGAGGTCGGTCCGCTGGCGTTGCCGCTGCTCGACGACAGACAGCGCGCACTGTTCGACGACCACGGCGAGGTTGACTTGGCACACGAGCTGCCGGACCGCGCGCGCTTCCGAGTCAATGTGTTCCGGCATCGTGGCGGGGTCGGGGCAGTGTTCCGGTTGATCCCCCGACGCATCCCGTCGCTCGAGGAGCTGAACGTGCCGGCCGAGGTCGCTCGCTTCGCCGACCTCCGCTCCGGACTCGTGTTGGTGACCGGACCGACGGGCAGCGGCAAGTCGTCCACACTCGCAGCGCTGCTCGACCTCGTGAACCAGCGGGACGGCCGGCACGTCGTGACGATCGAGGATCCAATCGAGTTCGTGCACACGGACAAGAACTCGTGGTTCACGCAGCGCGAGATCGGCAAGGACTCCGAGTCGTTCGCCGACGCTCTCCTGTCCGCCGGGCGCCAGGATCCGGACCTCGTGCTCGTGGGGGAGATGCGCGACCGGGAGACCATCCAGCTCGCGCTGACGCTGGCCGAGACCGGGACGCTCGTGTTCTCGACGCTGCACACCAACAGCGCCGGCCGGACGATCGACCGCATCATCGAGGTGTTCGACGAAGACCACCAACACCACGTCCGTTCCATGCTCGGCGGATCGCTGCGCGGCGTGCTGAGCCAGATCCTCTGCCCGCGGACGGAAGGCGGCGGACGAGTTCCGGCGACGGAACTACTGTTCAGCTCAACCGCACTCGCATCGATCGTGCGCGACGGAGCGACGCACAAGATCGAGTCCCTCTTTCACGCCGGAAGGAGCGAGGGCATGCACCGTCTCGACGACTCGCTGCACCGGCTGGCGCGCGAGGAGATCATCCCCGGCGAGTTCGCCTACCGAAGCGCCGGCGACCGCAGCCGGTTCGAGCGCTTCATGCCGTCCGACGAGGCCTGAGCCGTTCTCCGAACCGAATCGGAGCTTGATCGGTTAAAGAGTGCAGACTAGTCTGAAAAACAGACTTAATGCGGCCGCAGGCCGGGAGGTCGTCGATGCAGGGAGGGCAGGCGAAGAGTGATCTGGGGTACATCCGGAATGTCCTCGAGCGGACGGAGCGGGCGGTCGATCCGCACGCGTTCCACTTCGTGATCTGGGGAGCGCTGGTGCTCGTGTGGTACCCGCTCGCGAACTGGTTTCAGTTGCGTGGCCGCATGGGGGAGATGTTCGCCGTCATGGCGGCCGCGCTCTTCATCGGTTCGGTGCTGAGCACAGTGCTGGAGGTCCGGCTTCGGGTCGCACCGCGGATCCGCTCCGAGAACACGTATGTCGGCCGTCAGATCGTGACGATCGTCTGGGGCGCCCTCGTGCCTGCCATCCTGCTCTCGGCGGCCGGCCCACCGCTGGAACTGGTGGCCGGACCTCACATCCCTCTCGTCTGGGGACTGGCGTACGCAGTCATGGCGTACGGCCTCGGCGTCGTCTACCGGCGCGAGTTCTTCGTGAGCGCCGCAGCCATCTTCGTGGCGTTCCTCGTCGCGCTCCGCTTCGCCGACTACGCGGGCTACATCCTCGGACCGGCTATGGGACTGGGCCTCCTGATCCCCGGCGTCATGGCCGAGTCGCGCGTGCGGCGGTGGGTCCACGCGCACACCGCCGGCGGAACCGCGTGAGTTCGGCGCCGTACGAGTTCGACGGCCTTCTGCTCTCGCGGGTTCGCCTCGGCGTGATCGCGATGCTCATCCAGTGCCGCTCTGCGACCTTCCCGGAACTGAAGGATGCGCTCGCCGTCACCCAGGGGAACCTGGGGAACCACCTCGACAAGCTCGAGCGCGCTGGGTACGTGACCGTCACGAAGGACTTCGTCCGCCGCCGGCCGCGCACCACTGTGCGGATCACGCCGCGAGGTCGCGTTGCGCTACGGCGCCACGTCTCCAAGCTGGCCGACGTGGCGTTCTCGCCGCCCGCGCAGAACCGGTCCCGGTCTCGTGTGCCCAAGAAGGTGTGATCAGAATCGAAGGCGCGGCGCCAGCGCAGCGACGATCGCTGGCGCGCCCAACAGTGCGTCGGTCGTGTCCGCGTACGCAGAGGGCCGCGTGCGGACTTCACCGCCGGCCTCGGTGACGATGAGGCGGGTCGCGGCCAGGTCCCAAGGCGCGAGACAGACGTCGAACACCGCCCCGAACGCACCTTCCGCCGCTAGGACGTGCGACACGCAGTCCCAGTACCCGCGCACGCGAGAGTGGCCCGACCGCAGCTCTCGGAGTGCTGTCAGCTGACCGGCCAGTTCCGCCGTGGCGTCGTCCGGGCAGCCGAGGATCGTCTTCCCGGGGTCGGTCTCGGACGTCACACGGATCGGAGTGCCGTTCCGTGTGGCTCCGTCGCCGAGCGCGGCGGCGTAGGTCCAGCCGAGCGCCGGAAAGTGCGCGACGCCGACGATGCTCGTCCCGTCCTGCACGTCCTCGAGCGCGATCAGCGTCCCCCAGAAAGGGAAGCCGTGCGTGTAAGACAGCGTGCCGTCAAGCGGGTCGATGACCCAGCGCAGTCTCGATCCCGTGCCGCGCCCGCCGCTCTCTTCGCCCAGCACGTCGAATGCACCGAACGTCGCGTCGGCGCGAATGGTGGAGACGATGATGTTCTCCGCCTCGCGATCGGCACGGCTGACGGGGGTTCCGTCCGCCTTGGTCTCGACGACGAGTCCGCGGTCACGAAAGTGTGTGAGAAGCGTCTCCGCCGCGCGCTCGGCTGCGCGCACGGCAAGCGCGAGTGCGGGAGCTGGGTCGATCAGGGCCACACACCCAGGCTCTTGTAGCTCGCGGCGACCTTCTCGATCGCGACGGCGTACGCGGCCGTTCGCAAGTCCTGCACGTGCTTGCGTCTCTTCAGCTGATCGCGGACCTCGCGATACGCGTCGACCATCGTGCCCTCGAGACCGGACCGGACGAGATCGAGCTCGCTGGACCCGCGGCCGAGGACCTGGCGGTCCTCTTCGGGGAGTCCGCCCGTGGCCTCCTCCAGCGCGCGCAGCACGCGCGACTCCTTCATCGCTTCGAGCCGCTGCGACATGCGGCCGTAGCGAATGTGACCGATGTTCTTCGTCCACTCGAAGTAGCTCACGGTCACGCCGCCCGCGTTCAGGTAGATGTCGGGCAGCACCATGATGCCGCGATCGACGAGCTTCTGCTCCGCGCCCGGCGTGGTCGGACCGTTGGCCGCCTCCGCCACGATCTTGCAGCGCAAGCGATCGACGTTCTCGAGAGTGATGACGTTCTGGATCGCCGCCGGCACGAGCACGTCGCACTCGACCTCGAGCATCATTCCGGCGCGCTTGCGGGTCTTCGCGCCCGGGAACCCGAACATCGTCCCCTCGGCCTCGCGGAACTTCTGCAGTTCGTCGAGATCGATGCCGTCGGGGTTGTGCAACCAGCCGTTCCACTCGCCGATCGCGACGATTCGCGCCTTGCCTTCGTTCCGGAAGATCTTCGACGCGTGGAACCCGACATTGCCGTAGCCCTGGATGGCCACGGCCTTGCCCTCGATGCCCACGGTCAAGCCGAGGCGCTTGCAGTCACTCGGGTGACTCAGGGCCTCGCGCACGCCGTAGTACACACCGCGCCCGGTCGCCTCTTCGCGCCCCTGGACGCCGCCCTGTCCCACCGGCTTTCCGGTGACGCAGGCGAAATTGTCGATTCCGCCGTTGTTCATCGAGTCGTACGTGTCGGCGATCCACGCCATCTCCCGCGCGCCCGTGCCCATGTCGGGGGCAGGCACGTTGATGCCGGGACCGATGAAGTTCTTCCAGATCAACTCGGCCGTGTACCGGCGGGTAATGCGCTCGAGGACGTCGGGTGCCGTGTTGTAGGGGTTGACCCGCACGGCGCCCTTGCTGCCTCCGAACGGCACATTGACGATCGCGCACTTGAACGTCATCAGCGACGCCAGCGCCTGCACTTCGTCAGAACTCACGTGCAGCGCGTACCGGATACCGCCCTTCAGCGGCTTGCGGTGATGGCTGTGCTCCGCGCGCCAGCCGGTGATCACCTCGGTCTTCTTGCCCACGCGTACCGGGAAGCGGAACTCGTAGACGTTGTTGCACTCCCGGATGCTTGCCAAGAGATGGTCGGAGAACGGCAACGCAGCCGCCGACCGGTCGAACTGCTGCAAGTACGCGTGGTAGAGGTTGAGGTCCTCTCCGTTGCCGTTCTTCTTCTTCTTCTTGTCGTTGGCCATCGGACCTCCCGAGTCGGAAGCGGGCGCAGAACCCGAATGGCTGGTAACTCTAGGCCGGGGCAGCGGGGGTGGAGATGAATTGGCGACGATTCCGGGTTCCCGCGCAGTGTGCCCAGTGCACCGCGTGCCGCCCGGTCATGCGCCGGCGAGGGAGCCGGAGCCGTCGTCCCACAGGAAGAACCGGTTCCCGTCGCGGTCCCGGAAACCAATGGCTCGGAGCGTGCCCGGCTCACCGACGACGTTGTCGATGTCGGCCCCGGCTTCCCGCAGGCGCAAGGCCTCGGCTTCGATGTCGTCGGTCTGAAGGGCGACGCGGGGGGGCGGCATCGGATCTCCCGGCTTCCAGTCGGAGTCCGAGCTCTTGACGTCGAGGAGGCCGACGTGCGCGGCGCCGTCCGGAGTGAGCATCGCGAAGCCCCACTCCTGCTTCTCGATGAGGTTGAACCCGAGCACGTCCACGTAGTGATGGATCGACGCGTCGAGATCGGAGACCAGAATCATCGTCTCGGTCACTTTCCACGCCATGCGTACCTACCTCCGTGAGTCGTGATCCGCGGCACGGTACGCTCCCGTGGTCGGGCGCCGCAAGCGGCTGACAGGAGGTCCGAGATGCGCGCTCTGCTCCCGATGATCTTGCTCACCCTTGCAGCACTTACCGCCCTTGCGACGGCGCAGGACGAGCCGCCACTCGAGAGGAGAGCCGAGAAGGGAGACGGTGCCGAGAAGGGAGAGAGAGTCGAGAGCGGGATCGCCGCGCTCGATTTCCTGGCCGGTCGATGGACCGGGACGTCGGACGACGGCAAGACCTGGGAGACGGTCTACACGACGCCCACGGGCGGTGAGATCCTGAGCGCGTCCAAGGAGATGCGCGACGGCAAGGTGGCGATGTTCGAGTTCGAGCGATTCGTGGAACGCGAGGGCACCGTCTACGTCGTCCCGCACCCCTTCGGCAAGGCGAAGGAGCCGTTCAAGCTGAAGTCACTCGACGCGAAGAAACGTGTGGTGGTTTTCGAGGATCCGGAGAACGACTTCCCTCGGACGCTGACGTATGCACGGCCCGCCGTAGACGAACTCGTCATCGGCGTGGCGGGAGAGATGTGGGGCGAGCCCGTGAACCTCACGATCCGCCTGAAGCGCGTCGCGGACTGAGCTCAGCGACGCTGCCGGCGGCGCCTCTGCGCGTCGCGGAGCCCCGGCGGGACGCGGCGCCGGCCCTTGCCGGCCTTCCCGCCCTTCTTCCCGGGCTTCTTGCCGGCGTCCGGCCGCGGCGCGCCGACCGGTCTCCAGTTCGGCGGCGGCTCGGCGCCATCGAGTTCGAACAGGAATCGGCTGGGCGAGACCTCGACACGGTTGCCGAATCGGGCACGTGTCTTCGCGTACGAGAGAGTCAGCTTCTTCTGCGCGCGGGTCACGCCCACGTACGCGAGGCGGCGCTCCTCTTCGATTCCCTCTTCCGCCGAGCGCGTGTGAGGCAGTAGTCCCCCTTCCATGCCGACGAGGTACACGTGCGGGTACTCGAGTCCCTTCGCCGCGTGGAGGGTCATGAGCGTGACTGCGTCCCGGGACCGTTCCTTGTCGTCGTTCCGCCGGTCCTCTGCGGAGAGCGCGATCTCCTCGAGGAAGGTGCCGAGAGTGCCGCTGCCGTTGCGGCGTGTGTGGTTCTCCGCCATGTTGAGGAACTCGAGAATCGCAGCGGATCGTGCTTGCCGCGCCTCGGTGTCCGGATAGCAGCGGGTCAGTTCCGTCTCATAGTCGACGGCGTCGAGCATGCGCCGCAGAACGCCCACCAACGGGAGTCTCGCCTCGGCGAGCGACTTCAGCTTCGCGCGCAGTTCGCGGATAGCCGCGAGTCCGGCGGGCGGTAGGTCCTCCAGTGCCGCGCCGCCGTCCAGGAGGGCAGGGATCGACGTGCCCTGCTCCGTCGCCCGCGTGAGCAGCGTGTCGATCGTCGTCTTCCCGACGCCGCGAGGCGGGACGTTGACGACGCGCAGGAACGCGACCTCGTCGCGAGGATTGACCATGAGCTTGACGAACGCCAGCAGGTCCCGCACTTCCTTGCGGTCGAAGAACGACATGCCGCCGACGAGCACGTAGGGCACGTCGTTCGCGCGCAGCAGGGTCTCGAACACGCGCATCTGGGGCGCTGTTCGGAACAGCACGGCGAACTGCGCGAACGACATGGCGCGGCGCTCGGCCTTGCCGACGATGTCGAAGACGACACTTTCCGCCTCGCGCTCCTCGTCGTCGCACGCGACCGTCTCGATCGGCTCGCCGCGCCCGAGGAACGAGATCAGCTTCTTCTCGTGCCGTGCCGGGTTGTGCGAGATGAGCCGGTTCGCGGCCTCGAGGATCGGCTCGGTCGAGCGGTAGTTCATCTCGAGGCGCACGATCTTGGCGCCCGGGAAGTGCCTGCCGAAGTCCAGGATCTTGCTGACGTCGGCCCCGCGCCACCCGTAGATCGACTGGTCGTCGTCGCCGACGACGCACAGGTTCCGGCGTGGTCCGGCCACGCGCTGCACGATCTCGAACTGCGGCGCGTTCGTGTCCTGGAACTCATCCACCATGAGATAGCGGTACTGCGCGCGGAACCCGGCGAGGACCGCGTCGTGCTCGCGAAGCAGGAAAACGGTCCGCACGAGCAGGTCGTCGAAGTCGATGGCGCGGGAGCGGCGAAGGTGCTCCTCGTACTTCACGTACACGCGCCCGACGATCTCATCCTCGTCGTCCGCCGCTCCATCCAGGTGCGCCCGCGCGCCGATCAGGCTGTTCTTGAGCAGCGAGATCCGGGCATGGATCGCCCGCGGGTGCATCACCTTCTCCGGGATGCACAGCTCGCGCAGGGCTCCCTTGACCGCGCCGAGCTGGTCAGAGGCATCGGCGATGACGAATCCGCGCGGCAGACCGATCAGGCGGGCGTGCTTGCGAAGCGAGCGCGCGCAGAACGCGTGGAATGTCCCGACCGTCAGCGCCCGAGCACGCTTCGCGCCCACCAGCCCGGAAACCCGGTCACGCATCTCGCCGGCGGCTTTGTTCGTGAACGTGACCGCCAGGATGTGCTCGGGCGCGATGCCCTGCTCGAGCAGGTGTGCGATGCGGAACGTGACCACCCGGGTCTTGCCGGTGCCGGCCCCGGCCAGCACGAGTACGGGACCCTCAGTGGTTGTGACGGCCTCTCGCTGGGCTTCGTTCAGGCGGGGAAGGAGTCGGCGGACCATCGTGGTGTGGATCGGGGGGGGGGGGGGATCGAGAGGACCGCGTTCTCCGGCGCCGGGGAAGCCCGGGAGTGTCACAAGAGACGGGGACAGGCGTTGCGAATCGGTGTCGCCGCCCGTCGTAACCTTTGTTGAACGTGATGACACCACCGATCGCCGCTCCGGTCGTGACGGTGCTGATGCCCGTCCGAAACGAGGCGACCCACGTCGGGGAGGCGCTGCGGTCGGTTCTTGAGCAGGACGCACCGCAGCACCTTCCGGGCGCCGCTCTCGAGATCATCGTGCTCGACGGGCAGTCCACGGACGGCACGCGTGCCATCGTCGAGCGCATCGCCGCTTCAAGTGGGAGCGCAGGCTGCATCCACGCCGGGTGGCGCCACGAGGTCCGGGTCGTGGACAACCCGGGCCGGACCGCCGCCGCGGCGCTAGCGGTGGGACTCTGCCTCGCGAGAGGACTCGTCATCGTCCGTGTGGATGGGCGGGCGTCGCTGCCGCCGGACTACGTGTGCCGGGCCATCGAAGCCCTCGTCCAGACCGGAGCGGCGTGTGCCGGCGGGGCGCTCGACACGGTCGGCGCCGGCGCGACCGGTGCGTCGGTGGCCGCTGCGATGTCCCACCCGTTCGGCGCGGGCAGCGCGCGCTTCCGGACCGGCGGTACGTCCGAAAGCGGTGCTGAAGACCCTGAGTTGTGGGACGTGGACACCCTCGCGTTCGGCGCCTACCGCGCCGACGCACTCCACACTGTGGGAGGAATCGACTGTGAACTGGAGCGCAACCAGGACGACGAACTCAACCATCGTCTTCGTGCTGCGGGACATCGCATCGTGCTCGTTCCGGATCTCCTGGTCCGATACGTCTGCCGATCGACGCTCGCCGGGCTGCGCCGGCAATACCACGGTTACGGACTCTGGAAAGCGCGCGTGCTGCGCACTCGGGGCGCCCTCACGTCCTTCCGCGCACTCGCACCGCCGGGCCTCGTGGTCGCGCTCGTCGTCTCGGTCTCGCTCAGTTGGTTCCTCGGGTCGCCGTGGCCGCTCGTGGTCCCGTGCGTCTACGCGGGCGCGGCGCTCGTGGCGGGTGGCTTGGCAGCGCGCCGCCGTCCGGCCGCACGTCTCGGCACGACCGCGGCGGCGTTCATGACGATGCACCTCGCGTACGGGGTCGGGTTCCTGCGCGGCCTGGTTGCTCGGACCGCGTGACCATGCCTCTCCGTGCTCCGCCGACCGGCCGACGTATCGGCTTGGCGGATCGGTCGATCTTGGACGACCGCACTCGCGCCATTCGCGCGTTGCTCCGCGGACAGGGGATGACCGACCTCGCGAACCGGCCGGTCCTGGACGTCGGCTGCGGTCACGGAGACTCACTCGCCGGCCTGATCGCCGCCACCGGCGCTCGGCGGTGTGTCGGCATCGATCTCTCACACGCCCGTGCCACCGCAGGCGCCCGCCGAATCCGGCCCGGCGGATTCGCGGTCGGAGACGCCCGGCGCCTTCCGTTTCGCGACGACACGTTCGACCTCTGCTCGCTCTCGACGGTGTTCTCGAGTGTGTTCGGCGACGAAGCGCGGTCGGCGCTGGCGTCCGAGGTCGTGCGCGTGCTGCGGCCCGGTGGTGGGGCGCTGGTTTACGACTTCCCGTTCCATCCTCTCAATCCGTCGGTCCGCGGCCTGCCTATCGCGGCCCTGGTGCGCCTGTTCCCGGGCTGGCACACGGTCGCGCGCATGATCACTCCTGTCCCGTATCTCGTGCGCGCTGTCGCGCGCCTCCGCCCGGACTCGTTGCCGTGGCTGCACCGCCATGCCGTTCCGCGAACGCACTATCTGGCGTGGATTTCGAGACCGTGAACCCTCGCGCGAACGCCTCTTTCCGCCCAGGCTCCACGGTCCGGCCTGGCTCTTCCGTCCGAGACGTGCCGTTCGCGCCTCCGTGCCTCGGTCCGGAGGAGGAGCAGGCCGTGCTCGATGTTCTCCGCTCGGGCTGGGTGACAACAGGACCGGTGGCCGCGGAGTTCGAGCGGGAGTTCGCGGAGTTCGTGGGCGCGGAGAGCGCGCTGGCCCTCTCGTCCTGCACGAGCGGGCTGCTCGCGGCGCTCGCGGTCTCGGGTGTCGGTCCCGGGGACGCCGTGCTCGTCCCGACACTCACGTTCGCCGCGACCGCGAACGTGGTGGAGGTGCTCGGAGCCCGCACCGTGCTCGTGGACGTCGATCCGGTGACCCTGACCCTCGATCCCGCGGCCGTCGAGCGGGCCGTTGCACGGCTGCGCGCAGAAGGCGTGACCCCGCGGGCACTCATGCCGGTTCACTACGCCGGCCACCCGGCCGACGTGGACGCCCTCGACGCTCTGGCGGCCGAACACGGCCTGCTGGCGCTCGAGGACGCGGCTCACGCACTGCCTGCGGAGAGCCACGGCCGCCGTATCGGTGGGACGCGCAGTGGGACGCGCGGGGGGTCGCTCGCGAGCTTCTCCTTCTACGCCAACAAGAACCTCACCACCGGTGAAGGAGGCATGCTCACCGGACCGGAGAGCGTCATCGCTCGCGCCCGCGCGTACACACACCACGGTCTCTCGAACGGCCCCTGGCATCGTGGCGAGGGACCGGGGTCCTGGCGCTACGAAGTGCGCGCGCCGGGATTGAAGCTCAACATGCCCGACATCGCTGCGGCCATCGGTCGCGTGCAACTGGCGAGACTGCCGGCATTCCACGCACGCCGACGGGCCATTGCGGCGCGGTACCTCGCGGCGTTCTCGGATCTGGACACGCTGCAGCTGCCGGTCGAGCGCGCGGGGTGCTCCTCCGCATGGCACCTGTTCCCGGTTCGCCTCGTCACCGCCGCGCTGGGGATCGACCGCGATGGGGTGGCGCACGAACTGGCGTCGCACGGCGTGCAGACGAGCGTGCACTTCGTTCCCCTCCACGAGCACGAACACTACGCCCGGCGATACGGACATGCGCCAAGGGCGTTCCCCATCGCCCACGACGCCGCGCGCCGGCTGCTGTCGCTGCCCATCCATCCCTCTCTGGACGATGCGGACGTCGAGTACGTGATCGCGGCGCTCTCCGACGTCCTCCGGCGCCATCGCAGATGACGAAGCGCGCCCTTGACGTCGGCCTGGCCCTGTTCCTGATTGTCGTGCTCGCGCCGTTCGGCCTGATCGCCGCGCTCGCGATCCGTCTTGAGTCGCGCGGCTCGGTCCTGCACCGCACCCGCCGCGTCGGACGCCACGCTCGTCCGTTCACTCTGTTCAAGCTGCGCACGATGATCAGCGGAGCCGACGGGCCCCCGCTGACCGTCCCCGATGATGCCCGCGTGACGCGGGTCGGACGCGTCCTGCGCGCTCTGCACGTCGACGAGTGGCCGCAGTTGCTCAACGTGTTGCGCGGCGAGATGAGCCTCGTCGGGCCGCGTCCGGAGGATCCGGAACTCGTGGATGCCGGCGATCCCCGCTGGCAGTTTGTGCTGTCGGCGCGACCGGGCGTCACCGGACCCGCGCAGTTGCGCTTCTCGCGAACCGAGGGCGCGTTGATCGCCGGTTCGGACCCCGTGTCGTCGTATCGGCGATACGTGCTTCCCGAGAAGCTGGCGCTTGATGCAGAGTACCTTGAGCAGCGGAGCGCGGCGGGCGACGTCGCGCTCCTTCTTCGCACCGCCGGCAGGGCGATCGGGTGGTAGCGCCGTCCGATCCCGCGTGGCCGGGAATGCGCGTGGAACGCGTTGCGCACCGCGGCGCCGACGTCGAGGTCACCACTACCGGCGCCGTGCTGCGGTTCGACGGGAGCGGCGTGCT
Organism: Planctomycetota bacterium; assembly: GCA_965248445.1. GTDB lineage: Bacteria > Planctomycetota > JAJSAM01 > JAJSAM01 > JAJVHW01 > CBDFJG01. The sequence goes on along the minus strand of CBDFJG010000004.1, from coordinate 1,816,548 downwards.
GCACGTTGACGCGCGCCTGCCGGACTCCCGGCCACTCGCGCGCGTTCATGTCGCCGCGCCGGGGGCGCCCGTCGTCGAGCTCCACACCGACGAGGTGCAGCTGCGATTCGGACACGTACGCGCAACGGTGCGCCCGGACTCCGTGGTGCAGTTTTCGGCAGAGAAGCCGTTGGAACTACGCGTCGAGCCGCTCTTCCCGCCGGAGTACCGCGCGCGGCGACGTGGCAGCCGGCTCGTTCTGGACCGCCGTGGCGGCATCGGTGTCTATCCGCTGGGGCCGCGCACAACGACCGCTGGCGACGAGGTGTGGGTGGCGTTTTTCCCGCCACGGCCTCCTTCGCCGCAGCGAATGGCCGAGCCTCTGGCACACGAGGGCCGGCCGCGTCCGTTTCCCGCCGCCGCTTACCCGGGACCGGAAGTCATCGACAGCGCAGCGCGCCACTGCCGGATCTTCGCGCTCCACGCGTACTTCTGGGCCGCGGCCGCGCCGGCCGATCGGCCGCGCATCGGTCGCTACGCCGGCCGTCGGGCGAGCTGGCGGACCCGCCGTCACGAGCCGGCGGATCGCGAGAGATACGACGAACTCGCGCAGCGGGTGCGTGCAGCCGGAATGCAGCTCGTTCTGTACCTCAGTCCGCAGCACACCCGGGCGAGCGATCCGCTGCGCGAGATCGAGCGGGTGCTCGAGGAGTACGCGCCCGACGGTCTCTACCTCGATGGCGTCGCCTACGACCTGCGGACTCTCGACCGCGTGGTCCGTCACTCACGCCGGCTGCTCGGCGACAGGCGTTTGCTCTACCTGAACGCAACGGATCAGCCTTTCCGGTCGGTGCGCGTGTGGTGTCCGTTCGTGGATGCATGGGCGGACCTCGTGTTGCGTGGCGACAGCGGGCGGGGCGGTCTGTCCCGTGACCGCTTCCTGCGATACGCCGTCTCGGGCCGCAACCTCTCGAACGCCGCCGGGCATTGGTGCCACTATGGCTCAGCAGGCCGCCTCCTCCCGCGGGACGCGCCGCCACCAGGAGACGACATCTCCGCGGCGCTCGATCACGGAGTCCGGTTGTGGCGTCGCGGTCAGGCTTGGGCAGCCGGCGGGCATGACCTGTCGCGTTTCGACGACGCGTATTACCCGCGGCTCGCGGAGACGCTCCGTAGCGAGGCCGCCGCGCGTCACGTCCTCTCCTGAACGCACCCCCAGTAGAGACTCTGCGGTGCGCGGACGGCATGTTCTCCTCTCCGCCATGGAACTGCGGACGTTCGCGGCAGGGGTGATCGAAGCGACGACGCTCGAGGGCAAGCTCGAGGCGCCGCCGAACGACTTCACTGATCAGGACCCCGGCCCGCCGACCCGGTACTCCGAGCCCGTGCGCCCGCCATTGCTCGATATCCTGCCGGGCGGTGACGTGCGCGTCCCTCCGCCCGAGGGGATGCACGATCCGGCGCAGCGCGCGCGCATCCTGCACGCGCTCGCCAACCACGAGTTGCAGGCGGCGGAGATCTTCGCGTGGGCGATCCTCGCGTTCCCCGCGGCCCCGGCTGCGTTCCGCCGGGGCTGCGCGGCGATCATGGCGGACGAGCAGCGCCACTGCCGGCTGTACACGGGTCGCCTGGACTCGCTCGCTCTGCGGTTCGGCGACCTGCCCGTCTCAGGTCACTTCTGGCGGAAGGTGGAGGACATGCATACTCCTCTCGAGTTCGTCTGCACCATGGGCCTGACGTTCGAGAACGCCAACCTCGACTTCTCGGTCGAGCACATCGCCGCGGCGCGAGAGGCCGGTGACGAGGAGACCGCGCGCGTGCTCGAGCGCGTGCACGACGACGAAGTGCGGCACGTCGGCTTCGCGTGGCGTTGGATGCGCGCATTCAAGGATCCGCAGACGTCGGACTGGGACACGTTCGTCGGCGGCGTGCGACCGCCGCATGGGCCGTCCCGCGCCCGCGGACGCACGTTCGATCGCGAGGCGCGGGTCGCTGCCGGCATGGACGAGGAGTTCATCGCGCGGCTGGCCGATGAGGTCCCGACCGCTCCGGGCGGCGCGCCCCGCGGGTAGACGCCGCCGTGGCGACGCTCCTGATCGCCAATCTCGACTGCGAGCGCGCATGGGCGGGCCTACCGGCGCACGAGTCTCCGCTCCGTGAGCGTCTGTCGGCACTGGGCGCGCTGATGGCGGTGCTGGCTGCACCCGGGGATGCTCTCTGGACGCGCGCACCCGTGGACGCCGCCCGGATCGCGCCGGCACTCGACGGATGCGGGGCGTCGTTCGTGTCCGGTGCTCTTCCGGCATCGGCGGACGAGCCGGCTGTCGCATGGGGCGCCACTGATGAGGTGGTTCATCTGACCCGCGTTCGTTCCAGTGCGCGTGCCGGCGATCGCCGGACCCAACTCGAATGGGCGACAGCTCGCGGTTGTGCGCTGCCCGGCGCGCGGACGATCCGAGACGAGAGCGAGTTGCATCGTCACCTGGACGCCGACGGAGCGGCTGCATCGGCGACCGGGCATTGGGTAGTCAAGGCGCCGCACGGCACGGCGGGTCGCGCACGGCTCCGCGGGAGCGGTCTGCGACTGCGCGATCAGGATCGCCCACGATTCGAGCGGCTCGTGGCTGCGCATGGCATTCTCGTCTTCGAGCCCTGGATGGACGTCGTGGCCGAGTTCGGCGTGGAGGCGCACATCGAATCCGGCGGGGTGTGCATCGATGGGGTCCACCGGCAGACCTTGCGTGGCGGCGGCGCCGTGTCTGCGATCGAACCGCTCCCATCCGATCCGCAGGCGCACGCCGTACTGCTCGACGGCGCGGCGTGGGTGGGCGAGAAGCTGCTGGGTCTCGGCTACTCAGGACCATTCGGCGTCGACTCGTATCGGCATCGCGACGCGGCGGGGTCGTTGCAGCTCCACCCGGTTGGCGAGATCAACGCTCGCGTGACGTTCGGCCGGATCGCGCGGGCCGCGGTCGACCGTCTCGGCGCTCCGGGCATGTCGCTCCATCTCGGCGACGAGAACGGCTCGCGACCGCGGGACTGCGTTCCGCTCGTGCTCCCTGCACCGCCGGACGGCGTGGGCGCCTGGCTCGCCAAATAGGCAAATAGGCGGAGGCCGCCCTGGCGGGGCGGCCTCCGTGAAGATGCCGGGCTGCCCGGTCTTCCGGACACCCAGACGGGGTCAGTTACTGGCCAGCGGCTCCGGTGGATGTGCCGATGAGGCGGGTCGTGAAGCCGACCTCGTCCACTGCGGCGGCGAGCGTCTCCGGGTCGGTGCCCGGCTCGACCTTGCAGACTGCACGACCCGTCGCGCAGCTAACGCGCGCCGACACGACGCCCGGCACGTCGGAGAGAGCACCCCGCACCTGCGGGGAATCGGAGCCGCCTCAACCCATGCCGGAGACGGCGAGCCGGACGGTCACGAGATCCGCTGCCGGTGACGCGGGGGCCTGCTTGGTAGGGGTCTGCACGGCGACCGGTCCGGATGGGGTTCCGGCGGCGGTCTCGGTGCGCGCATCGCACGCCGCCAGCAGGAGTGCCCCCAATACGGCGGGCAGCAAAGCGGCGGGTAGCAGAGCGTTCTTCATCGACAGCGAGACCTCCGGACGATGTGCATGTCGCCCTTCTGGGGCTGCCCCCTGAACGGACGGCCTGCCGGAATTGTTCCGGGGCGGCGTGACGGCGGTCTCGTGATCGAATGCCGGCGTGAGCGAACTCCTTGCCCTGTTCGGCAGCGCGTTTCTCGCCGCCACACTCCTGCCGGTGCCGTCCGAAGCCGTCCTCGGCGTGCTCGCCACCGCCGAGGGTGCCGCTGTCGTCCCTCTGGTCGTGGTCGCCACCGCGGGGAACACGCTCGGTGCGCTGCTCAACCACCTGCTCGGCCGCGAGGCGCGACGCTGGCGGCGCCGGCGCTGGTTCCCGGTGTCGCGGCGTGCGCTGGTTCTGGCGGCGCGCTGCATGCGCAAGCGCGGCCGCTGGGTCTTGCTCTTCGCGTGGCTTCCGGTGGTGGGTGACCCGCTGACGTTCGCCGCGGGACTGCTGCGCGTACCGACCGGCCTGTTCCTCGTGCTCGTGGCGACGGGGAAGGCCGCTCGCTACGTCGCGGTGGTGGCCGCGGCGCGCGCTCTGATCTGACGGTTCCCGAGCGAGCCGAGCAGCAGGGCTGCGGTTACTTGGACTGCGGGAATGACTCGACGTACTCGCGCACGGAACCGGCGCTGCGGCTGCCTCCCGCGCTACCGTCGGTGCCGGTGGCCGCCGGGGCGGCATCGCCGGCGCCCGCGTGCGGGGCCTGCGCGTCGCCGCCGTTGTAGACGATGCCCGGGGCACGCGTCGTGTCGGCCTTGCGGACCCTGTTCCCCTCGGCTAGCGGGCTCGTGCACGCTGCCATGCCCAGGAGTGAGAACGAGAGGATCGCTACGCTGAGAGTGCGACTGGACATGTGACCTCCATGAGCCGGCGCCCGTCAAAGGAAGTGGCACTGACGACGACCTGGCCCTGACGACGAACTGCGGACGTGCCGGCGGTGCCGCCCCGCACGCCGATTGACGAGGATAGCCCCGGGCGGGTACGCCGGTCGGAGGGTGCACGCGGGATGGGGGAGCCACGGCCACAATGGGTCCGTGCCGAATTCGAGCGGCCAAGCGGACACGGAGCGCACCGTTGCGGCGGTCGACCTCGGCTCCAACAGCTTCCACCTGATCGTCGCCGAGCGACAGGGCGCCGCGTTTCGGATCGTGGACAGGATCAGGGAGCGCGTGCGGCTCGCCACCGGGCTGACTGCCGGCGGCGGGATCCAAACAGGGATCCAAACAACGGTGGCGCAGCGTGCAGAGGCTTGTCTCGGACGGTTCGCGCAGAGGCTGCGCGGGTTCGCGCCCGAGGACGTCCGAGCGGTCGGGACGAATACGTTCCGTCAGGTGGACGACGACGGCGAGTTCCTCTCCTCCTGCGAGACCATCCTCGGCCACCCGATCGAGATCGTCTCGGGTGACGAGGAGGCGCGGCTGATCTACCGGGGTGTTGCCCACGACGTCTCCCACGTCGCGGACGAGGGCCCCGAACGCCGGCTCGTGATCGACATCGGCGGAGGCAGCACCGAGTGCATCGTCGGCGAGGGTCACGACGTGCTCGCGAGCGCAAGCCTCTACATGGGCTGCGTCTCGTTCACGCGGCGCTTCTTCGGTGACGGCAGATTGTCCAAGTCGGCGATGTCCGAGGCGCGCCTGGCTGCGCGCCTCGAACTCGAGCCCCTGGTGCGTCCGTTCGCGGATCTCGGCTGGAACGTGGCCATCGGCTCATCGGGCACGAACCTCGCGATCCGCTCCATGTGCGTCGCAAACGACTGGTCGAAGGGACCTGTGACCCACGACGGTCTGCGCGCGGTACGCAAGTCGATCCAATCTGCGAAGGACGACCAACACCTCGAGATCGACGGTCTGTCCGACACACGTGCGCCAGTGGTCGCGGGCGGAGTCGCCATCCTGCAGGCCGTCTTCGATGCGTTCGATCTCGATGTGATGGAAACGTCGGAGGCCGCCATCCGCGAGGGAATCGTGCTCGGCTTGCTCGGCGATCCTCGTACCGAGGATTCGCGGGACGGCTCGGTGTCGGACCTCGCCGCGCGATGCGGCGTCGACCTGGAGCACGCGCGACGGGTCGAGCGGACGTCGCTCGCGCTGTTCGAACACGTGCGGCGCGCGTGGTTCCTCGACGACCCGATCGACCGGCGTCTCCTCACATGGAGCGCGAGTCTTCACGAAGCGGGGATGTCCGTAGCGCGGGCGGGGTACCAGCGGCACTCTGCGTACCTCGTCGAGAACGCGGATCTCCCGGGGTTCTCCCGAGGCGACCAGCGCATGCTTGCCGCCATCGTTCGAGGCCACCGGCGCAAGGTCCTGCCGGAGCTCTTCGCGTCGCTGCCCGACGACCGCGCGCGGCGGGCGCTGCTGCTGTGCGTTCTGCTCCGGATCGGCCGGCGCCTCAACCGCGGCCGCAATCCGCGTCCGCCGCTTCCGGCGAACGTCGAGGGGTTCGCGGACGGGCTCATGATCCGGTTCACGGACGACTGGCTCGACGACCACCCGCTGACTCGCTATGACCTGCAGGAGGAGTCCAAGCGCCTGGCGGAGGTCGGTGTGGAGCTTCGTCTGGACTGAAGACTCAGGCGCGTGCGCGCTCGATGTCGGACCAGATCAGTCGGAGCCCTGGGACGGCGGCCGACACGGCGGCTTCGTCCGCCTCGTGATGGCGTTTGCCCACCGGCGTCACAACGTCGATCGTCCGTGACACGGGATCCACGAGCCACACCTCGGCGATGCCCGCCCGCAAGTAGATCGCCGTCTTCGCCCGCCGGTCGCGGCGAGCCGTCGAGGGGGACAACACCTCCACCACGAGGATCGGGATCTCCTCGGGCGGCGTGCTGAGACCCGCGCGAACGCCTTCGCGAAAGACGAGCAGATCCGGTTGCAGCACGTTCAGGTCATCGATGACGACGTCCATCGGCGACATCAGTACGCGGTGCCGCGCGACGGCCTCAAGACGCAGATGCAATTCGCCGACGACCGCCTGGTGTCCGAACGTCGGAGCCGGCTCGCGAACCAGTTGACCGTCGAGCAGGTATGCCGGGAATCCCTCCGGCAGCTGCGCGTAGTCGGCTCGCGTGAACTTCTCGGTGTCCGTGCTGTGCATCAGCTTCTCCGCGGCGAGTATACGGGCGCGACACGTGCCCCCGCATCAGGACGTACGAACCGGCAGCGGGGACACACCCGAGACGTTGACGCGCTCTGAGGTCACTCGGCGAGGCGCTGGAGCAGCGTCGTCTGCGCGGCGACCGGAGCGGACTTGCCCGGCTTCGCTCGGCGGTAGCGGCCGTCCGACTGGAGCAACCACGCCTGCGTGTTGTCGGAGAGGTAGGTCTTGAGGCCCTCGTCGACGACGCGTGCTTTGGCGGCCTTGTCGAGGACGGGGAAGCAGGTCTCGACGCGCCGGTGCAAGTTGCGCGACATCCAGTCCGCGCTCGACATGTACACGAGCTCCTCGCCGCCGGCGTGGAACGAGAAGATCCGTGTGTGCTCGAGGAACCGCCCGACGATCGAGCGGACGCGGATGTTCTCCGAGAGCCCGGGCACGCCGGGACGCAGGCAGCAGATGCCGCGCACGATCAGGTCGATCTTCACGCCCGCCTGCGACGCTGCATACAGCGCGTCGATGATGTCCCTCTCCGACAGCGAGTTCATCTTGGCGACGATCCGCGCGGGCTTGCCGGCCAGGGCGGCGTCGCGCTCGTCGGCGATGAGCCGCAGCAGCGTCTCGAACAGCGTGAACGGTGCCTGCAGGAGCTTCTTCAGCTTGTGCACCTTGCCAAGGCCCGTGAGTTGCATGAACAGCCGGTGCACGTCCTCGCCGAGCCGCAGGTCCGCGCTCAGGAGGCCGAAGTCCGTGTACGCGCGCACCGTCCCGGTGTGGTAGTTCCCCGTCCCGAGGTGGACGTAGCGCCGCAGGCGCTGCTCCTCGCGGCGAACGACCATCAGCATCTTGCAGTGCGTCTTGTAACCGACGATTCCATACACGACGTTGGCGCCGACTTCCTCGAGCCGAGTTGCCAGGTCGATGTTCGCGGCCTCGTCGAATCGGGCGCGCAGTTCGACGAGGACCGTGACCTCCTTGCCCTTGCGCGCGGCTTCGACGAGCGCCTCGACGAGCGGGGATCCGCTCTGTGTGCGGTAGAGCGTGACCTTGATCGCCAGGACCTTGGGATCGGTGGCCGCGGAACGAATCAGCTCGAGCACCGGGGCGAACGACTCGTAGGGGTGGTGCACCAGGACGTCGCGGATGCGCAGAACCGTGAAGATGTCGCGCCCGAGCGTCAGGCGTCGGGGCAGTCCCGCGACGAACGGCGGGTACTTGAGGTCCGGCCGCTCTAGGAGATCGTGCAACTGCGCGAGCCGGTACAGGTTGACGGGTCCGTTGACGCGGTAGAGATCGTCCGGCGTCAGCTGCAGTTGCTGGAGCAGGTGGTCAGCGGCTTCTTCGGGACAGGTGTCGGCGACCTCGAGGCGGACCGCCGCGCCGTAACGCCGGCTCGGCAGCTGGCCCTTGAGCGCCTGCAGCAGGTTCTCGACCTCTTCCTCGTCCACCCACAGGTCGCTGTTGCGGGTGACCCGGAACTGGAAGCACCCGCGCACCTTCATGCCGGGGAACAGCTCGCGCACGTGCGCGTGAATCACGGACGAGAGCATCACGAAGTCGTGGCGGCCGCGCCGCCCGCTCGGCAGGGCGATCATTCGCGGCAGCGCCCGCGGTACCTGCACCACTGCCAGACCGACGTCGCGCCCGAACGCGTCGGTGCCCTCGACGCTCACGATGAAGTTCAGGCTCTTGTTGAGCACCCTCGGAAAGGGATGCGCCGGGTCGAGCGCGATCGGCGTGAGCACGGGCATGACCTCACGCTGGAAGAACGTCTTCACGAACCGCTTCGCACGCTCGCTCCATGCGTCCCTCCGCAGGACCCGCGTGCCCTCGGCCGCGAGCCCGGGAATGAGCACGTCGTTCAGGAGCGCGTACTGCTGCTCGACGAGTCCGTGCGCGGTCTTGGAGATCCGTGCCAGCGACTCCAGCGGTGTCAGGCCGTCGAAGCGCCTGCTCTTGACGCCGTACTGCTCCTGCTGCTTGAGGCCCGAGACGCGGATCTCGAAGAACTCGTCGAGGTTGGTGCTGCAGATGGTCAGGAACCGCAGCCGCTCGAGGAGGGGGACCGACTCGTCCCTGGCCTGCGCGAGCACACGCCGGTTGAACTCGAGCATCGACAATTCGCGATTGATGTACGACTCGGCGGCAAAGGCGGCCTTCTGCTTCGCACGCGTGGACTTCCCCCGGCGTGTCTTGGGGGGCGTGCGCTTGGCCATGGGGGGATTGTGGCGGGAGTTGGGGGCTGGCATTCCGTTCAATTCGCGTGAGTAACGGGAACGGAATGCCTGGCGCCCGCAAGTGGTTCCTTGGGAGGCTGCGCGGCGCTTGCACCGGGGTGAGACCGACGTGGTCTGAGGTAATCTGTCGCCATGCGTCCAGTCATCCTGCTCGCCTGTCTGGCCCTGCTCGCCGCTGCATGCGCTCCGTCGCCGGGGGGCGGTCCACCCACAGGCCGGCCCCCTGAGACCGGGACAGCACCATCGGCGGATCCGAGTTCAGTTGAGTCGAATGCGGGACCGGGCGCCGCGACTCCGGTCTCGGAGTCCGCGCCGAATCAGGACGGCCGGGAGGAGGCGAAGGTGACCAAGACGAACGAGCAGTGGCGGGACATCCTCTCGCCGGACCAGTTCTACGTGCTGCGGGAGAAGGGCACCGAACGGGCCTGGACCGGCCAGTACGACAAGGTGTTCACGCCCGGCACGTACGAGTGCGTGGGCTGCGGTCAGGCTCTGTTCCTCTCGGACCACAAGTACGACTCGGGTTGTGGGTGGCCGGCCTTCTACAAGCCTGCCAGCGACTCCTCCATCGTCGAGCACGCAGACCGCAGCTCCGGGATGGTCCGCACCGAGATCGTCTGCAGCAAGTGTGACGGCCATCTGGGGCACGTCTTCGAGGACGGTCCCGAGCCTACGGGGCTGCGGTACTGCATCAACAGCGCAGTGCTCCGGCTCGTCCCGTCTGAGTGAGGAAACGCCCCCCCCTCCCGCGGTAGCATGCCTCTGCGGAATACGACACCGCCCAGAGGGGAAGGGACCGTGGAGACGCGGACCGAGCCACTGGGTCGATGAGGATCCGGGGGACGAGATGAGGAGCGCCGGGCGCTCCTTGTGTTCGTTACGGGGGGACCGTTGTTCTCGCGCGTCGGACGCGAGATCCGGCTCAGCGAATGCGACGGAAGCGGCGATCGAATCGGACGCGTCCCGTGCGCAGGGGCACGCTCACGAGCGCTTTCGGTGTGACGGCGAGCGCGAACACCGGGTGACTCGTGTCGAACGTCTCGGTGTACTTCACGACTACGTCGTCGCCCCGCGCCACCACGCGATCGATCCTCACCGACCGCTCCAGGCTCGCGCCCTTGTCAGCGACGACGACGGCGACGACCATCTCGGTCGCGAAGTCGACGGCCGGTGGCTCGCCTTCGCCGTCGAGTCGTGCCCACATCGCAGCCCACTCCTCGTCGCTCCTGACGACCGTGTTCTCGGTGATCGCTGACGGGGAGTAGTGCGGGCCGTCATCGACTCCGGCGCGCGGCAGTTGCTCGGCGGGTGGCGGGCGGATCAGCTTGATGCGGCGGGCTGTTCGCTCGACGTCGGCGTGTCCGCACCATGTCGTCGTGTCGACCCGCAGCGCCAGTTGGATCGCGGCGTCGTCGCCGAGCGCCGAGAGGTCGAGCGCGCGCGCCTTCAGCCGGAACGTGCCCGTGGCGAAGTCGAGGAGGAGACGCGGGCGCCCCGCGTCACGCGGACCCCGGTAGCGCCAGCGCAGCGGTCGCACCTCGCGCAGACCCTCGCGCTCCGCGCCGCGGAGCGCGAGCACCTCGATCCCGCCGACGGTCAGCACGACGTCCTGCGACCTCAGGTCGTAGTCGGCTGGCGGACCGAGCTCCAGCTCGCCACGCAGCGTGACGCGGTGATCCGGCGCGGACCCGGCTCGGGGGGCGGGCGTCCTCAGGACGAGCTTGTCCACCCAGAGCGCGGGACCGTCGGGTGCCGTCACGGCGACGGAGGCCAACGCCGCGGTGAGACACAGCGCGGCAGTCGCGGTCAGCAGGGCGATGTGCTTCTCGGTCATCCGGCCTCCTACGGTACTCGAACGAGGCGCCCTGAGAACGTGACGCGGCCGCTGCGTATTGGAGTGCGCGCGATTGAGTAGGGCGACACGATCACCGTCGGGAACACGCCACGCGTGCGCACCGTCTCGGTGAAGGCGACCGCGACACCCTCGCTCGTCGCCGTGGCGCTGTCGATGGCGACCGAATGAGCCGGGGTGGGGCGCGGGCCCAGCGAGACGGCGACGACCATCTCGGTCGTGAAGTCGATACGCGGCGCGGCGCCCCGCTCCCCGACCCGTGACCACAGCGCGGCCCACTCGCGTTCGGTGCGGATGACGACGTTCTCCGCGCTCAGCGCGCTGAAGGAGTACCCCGAGACGATCGGCGTGACGCGCAACGGCGCGTCGCCCCTGCCGCCGCCTCCGCCGTCGTCGTCGGGTGGCGGCGTCGTTCGCGGCGCCAGCTTGAGCTTCTTCCCCTTGCGCGCGATGTTCACGAGCCCGAACCAGACCGTCTCGCCGAGCTGGAGCGTCACCTCGATGTCGGTGTGTGTCCCGTCGGCGATCGGGGTCAGATCCAGTCCGCGCGCCTTCAGCTTGAACGTGCGCGTGGAGAGGTCCAGCTTGAGGCGCGGGCGTCCCGCCGACCGCCGGCCGCGGAAGCGCCAGCGCAGCGGCTTGCTCTCTTTGAACCGGTCACGGTCCTCCGTGCCGCGCAGCGCGAAGACATCGACGCCGTCCACGGTGATGACGACATCCTGCTCCTGCACGTCGTTCTCGATGCTGGAGTCGATGTCGAACTGCCCGCGGATCACGATCTTGTGGTTCGCCGCGGAATCGCCCTTCGGCGCCGGCGCGCGGATCACGAGCTTGTCGACGGTCAGTTGCGGCCCGTCGGCCGCCGTTGCCGGCAGCGCGAGCAACGCCGCGGCCAATGCTGCGAACAGGATGCGCGTGCGATTCATCTGTTCACCTCGATCACGTTGCTGGGCGAGATCTGGAAGTTGATCGTGCCGGGACACGCACGCACCCACACGGCGAGGACGTCGCTCGGGGGCGGCGATGGCAATTCGAGCGGAGCGACGCACGAGTCCGCCGTGTGGCGCCACCGCACGTTGAGCCCGAACCATTGGTTGTGACTCACGACCGGCAACTCGGATCCCCGGCCTGCGCAGCCGGGCGGAGAGACGAGGACCATGTCCTCGGCGAAGTCGATCTGCGGTGGTTGATCCGGTATCGACTCGAACAAGGCGGCCCAATCCGCCGCAGTCCGGATGACGATCGATTGCTTCGCTTCGAGTTGCTGGAACGAGAGGCCGAGCCTGCCGGCGAACACGAAGGTCGGTGGAAGACCTGGCACCCCGCCGGACGCTGCGAACGCGAGGCCGCGCCGCGCGGGGAACATCTCTCCGCTGGATCGATACGTCATGCGGCGGAGATCGACGACGACATCGGTGGGGGTGTGCGCGTCACGGTCGAACGCGTTGAGATCCGCTCTGCGCACGCGCAACTTGACCGTCGCTCGCCTCAGGTTGACCACCAGCCGTGGGCGACCCTCACTGCGCGGCCCGCGATAGCGCCACTTACCCCGCCGCACGCGGCGCACTTTCCCGCGCTCCGCGGCAGGCGGAAGCGCAAAGATCGTCGTGTCACCGACGCGGACGCTCACATCGTCGGCGGCCGGATCGAACGTCGCCGGACGGTTGTCACGCAGGGTGCCCGAGAGACGCACCCGACCGGTGGTGCCGGTCGGCGCGTGACGCATGGTCACGCGTGCATCGAACTCCAGGAGCCGCTCGGCGGACGTACCCGGCGCGGTCGCGAGTAGAGCCGCCAGCGCCACCACGAGCGTCGTCAGTCGGTGAGTGTTGTTCGCCATGGTCGACGGTGTGCTCCGCTCCGCAGATAGGATAGCACGCACTGCCCGGGCGTCTTCCGTAGCCTCCTGCCGAGATAGAGGACGGGAGACGGAAGTCGCGGGTCGGGCCGGGCGTCGCGCTGGGCGCGCACGATCGAGGGCGCCGAGCGCGTGCTCTCGACGTACTTCGTGCGCGTCCTGCTCTCGCTCCTGATCCTGCTCTCGGTCCTCCCGCTCGACGCGTTCGCGGACATCGACGGCCTCGAGTTCTTGAGAGGCCGCCAGGGCATCTTCGACTGGTGGTTCCTGGGGATCTTCGGGCTCGAGTTCCTCGTTCGTCTCGCGGTCTTCGTGAGACACGTACGCGCAGGCCAGGCGACCTTCGGCGAGACGGTGCTGCTCGTGCTCGATCTGATCGCGGTGCTGTCGTTCCTGCCTCTGCAACGCATGTTCGGGTTCCGCTACGTGCGGCTGATCCGCCTCGTGCGACTGGTGCTCCTGCTCGGCTACTGGGGCGACATGATGCGCGACCTCTGGCGCATCCTCATGTCGCGCGAGCGCCGCTTCCAGGTCGCGTTCGTCCTCGTCACCGGGTTCTTGCTGAGCCTCGCGGCCGCGGTCGTGCTGCACGCCGTACTCGGCGAGGCGCCGGGACCCGACGGCTTCCCCAGCGACTTCCTCGGCCGCTTCTGGTGGAGCTTCATGCAGGTCGAGGATCCCGGCAACCTGTGGCGGGAACCGAACCACATCTGGGTCGTCGGTGTGTCCGTCGCGCTGACGCTCGCGGGGTTGCTGCTGTTCTCGTTCCTCGTCGGCATCGGCACGAGTGCCATCGAGGAACTCATGATCCGTTCGCGAACGCGCCCGGTGCAATCGCGCGACCACACCGTCATCCTCGGGCTCGGCGAGCACAGCCACTTCCTGCTGGCCGAGTTCGCGGGGATCTACCGCAAGAACCTGCGCGCGTTCCGCGGAGCGGTGCTCGGTCCGACGGAGCGTCCGCCGGACAGCGTTGCCGATGCGATCGACGCGTTCTCGTACCGGCATGGCGACCCCGTGCGCGCCGAGGACCTGGACCGCGTAGCGGTCTCACGAGCGAAGCGCGTGGTCATTCTCGGCACCCAGCCGGGGGACCCCGACGCCGCGGTGGTGGCGGCGATCCTCGCGACGCGCGACCGCAATCCGAGAGTGCACCTGTACGCGGACCTGGAGCACGAGAGCAGCCTGGATGCCGCGCGCTCCGCCGGCGGTGCGCGCACCCACGTGATCGGCTCCGGGTCGTTCGTCGGGAACTACATCGCCCAGAACATGGCCAACGCCGGCATCTACCGGCTGTACCGCCAGCTCCTCACCTCGGATGGCTGCGAGATCTACTCGTACGTGTTCGATTCCGCTGAGCGGGCCCGGTTCCTGGGCTCGGGCGCCGCCGGAACCTCACTCGACCTGTCGGCCCTGCACGACCGCGCCGCGCGCGATCACAACGTCTGGATGCTCGGGGTGTTCATCGCGCCGCCCGGCGACCCGGATGCCGAGTTCGACGATCTCCGAGTGCTGCTCGCGCCAACACCGGACTCCGTGCCGCCGGATATGGTCGACGACGCCGGGCGCATGCGCGCAGACGCCGTTCGCGGCGTGATCGGCGTCTCCCTGCGCTGGAACGACGTGCGGGACTTCGGACGCTCGTTCGTCGCACATCCGCACAGCGCGCCGGCGGGGGATGCTCAGGCGTTCGACGGACTGGAACTCGTCCCGAGTGGTCACGATGTTCGGCGCGTGCTCGTGCTCGGGGACAGCCGTCGCATCCCGCGCGTCCTGACGGACGTGACGGTCTTCTATGGCGACGTCGGTTTCGATGTGCTCGTGCGGGACGAGTCGCGCGTCCCCGTGCTGCTTCGCGACGTACGTTCCGCGTTCACCCGCTCGCTGCCCGGCGTCACGTTCGAGGAGTCGTCGACCGCGGATCACACGCTTCTCGAAGTGCGGAGCGAGTCGGGGTCCGCGCGCGTCCGCGTCGCTGTCGCGGACTGGAGCGACTCGACGCGTCTCGTGCACGACCCCGTCATCAACCTGGCGACGGTGGACGTCGTCCTGTTCCTGCCGCGCACGCGGGGCGCGGACGCGCTCGACGGCGTCGTAGCGCTCGAGTGCCTGCAACTGGCGCGTCTGGAGGCGTCGGGGCAGTTGCCGTACCCGCCGCACACACGCGTGCTCGCGATGATCCAGGACCCCGTCAAGGGAGACCTGCTCGAGCGCCGCCTGGATGAGATGACCGGCGGGCCGGGACGGGAGCGGTTCACGATCGTGTCGAGCGAGCGAGTGCGGCACCACTTCATCGTGCAGAACGTGTTCGTCCGCGGGCTGAACGCGGTCTTCCGCGAGCTGTTCGACCCCGCGGGGCCGAGCATCCGCCGGATGGAGCCGCGGAAGGCGGGGCCCGGAGCCCTCGCCGGGGACTTCGACCCGCACGTGCTGGCCCGTCACCTGCTCGTCGAGCGGGGCTGCGCGTTCCTCGGCGTCGAGCTCGACCCGATTCCCGGGGGAGGACAGGGGCCGGGGCGCGGCCAGGAGCCCGAGATCATCCTCGATCCGCGGGAGCTGCCCCGCGGCCGCAGGCTCTCCTGGGCTCGCGTCAGGGCGCTCTACGTCGTCGGCCGCGTCCCGCGGTAAAGCGGGACGCGGAACGACCGATCCTCAGGCTGAAGAGCGCCCCCGGCGGGGAACGCCCTTCGCGCCCGAGGACGAACCCATGCCAGCCTGCACAGCTACCGAGACGATCCTCCTCGTCGAGGACGAGCCCATGGTGCGGAAGCTCGCTTCGTTGCTCCTCGAGGGCGCCGGATACACGGTCCTCGCGGCCGAGGACGGTGAAGAGGCCCTCTCGCTGGCCCAGGGCTCTCTCGCGGACGTCGACCTCTTGCTCACCGACGTGAGTCTGCCCGGCATCTCCGGCGTCGACGTAGCCGAGGACCTGCGCGGCCGCCGCGCCGACCTGCGGGTTCTCTTCATGTCCGGCTACTCCGACCAGACGATCGAGCTCCAGGGCCGGGAGGGCGACCTCCTTCCCAAGCCGTTCACGCCGATGTCGCTCGCCGAGCGTGTCCGCGCCGCGCTCGACGGCCTCGCGCCGGCCACGACCGCCTGAGCGTCGCTCGCTCCGCCCTTCGCACGCGCGATAGAGTGCGCGGCTCGGTGGGTGGAATAGCTGGAGCGACGCGATGAGTGCAGGGCCTGACTACGAGAAGCTGGGTGTGTTCTATCTCGGCGGGATGCACGATCCCGAGACGGGCACGCACGAAGACCAGCCGCTGCTTTACGACGCGAAGGACCTCACGACGCACGCCGTCTGCGTCGGCATGACGGGCAGCGGCAAGACGGGTCTCTGCGTGACGCTCCTGGAAGAGGCCGCGATCGACGGCATCCCCGCGATCTGCATCGATCCCAAGGGCGACCTCGGCAACCTGCTGCTCGCGTTCCCGAAGCTCTCGCCCGACGACTTCGAGCCGTGGGTCGACCCCGACACGGCATCTCGCAAGGGCATGAGCGTGGCCGAGTACGCGAAGGACCGCGCCGAACTCTGGAAGTGGGGGCTCGGCAAGTGGAATCAGTCGCCCTCGCGTATCCAGAAGTTCCGCGATGCGGCGGAGGTCACGATCTACACGCCCGGCAGCACAGCGGGTGTGCCCGTCTCGGTGCTCGGTTCGTTCGATGCGCCGTCCGAGTCGCTGCGCGACGACACGGATGCGATGCGCGACCGCGTGCAGGCAACGGTCTCGGGCTTGCTCGCGTTGCTCGGTGTCGATGCCGATCCGATCCGCAGCCGTGAGCACATCCTGCTCTCGAACATCCTCCACAAGAAGTGGACCGCCGGTGAGAGCCTCGACCTGCCCGGGCTGATCGTCGCCATCCAGAACCCGCCGTTCGAGTCGATCGGTGTGCTCCCGCTCGACTCGTTCTTCTCGCCGGAGGACCGGTTCGAGCTGTCGATGACGCTGAACAACCTGCTCGCGTCGCCGGGCTTCGAGACGTGGATGAAGGGCGAGCCGCTCGACGTCGGCAAGCTGCTGCGCACCGCCGACGGCAAGGCGCGTGTCTCGGTCATGTCGATCGCGCACCTCGGTGACTCCGAGCGCATGTTCTTCGTGACGATCCTCCTCAACGAGATCGTGTCGTGGATGCGCTCGCAGCGGGGCACCAGCTCGCTGCGTGCGCTGCTCTACATGGACGAGGTCTTCGGCTTCTTGCCGCCGTCGGCCAAGCCGCCGTCGAAGCTCCCGATGCTGACGCTGCTGAAGCAGGCCCGTGCGTACGGACTCGGTGTGGTGCTCGCGACGCAGAACCCGGTCGATCTCGACTACAAGGCGCTGTCGAACGCCGGCACGTGGTTCCTCGGCCGGCTGCAGACGGAGCGTGACAAGATGCGTGTCATCGAGGGCCTCGAGGGCGCTTCCGCGGCAGCGGGCAAGGCGTTCGACCGCGGCAAGATGGAAGCGACCCTCGCCGGCCTCGGTTCGCGCGTGTTCCTGATGAACAACGTGCACGAGGACCGGCCGGTGATGTTCCACACGCGCTGGGCGCTGAGCTACCTGGCCGGTCCGCTGACGCGGGATCAGATCCGCGGGCTGATGAAGACGCGCAAGGCCCGCGCGAAGCCCAAGAGGGTCTCGGTCGCCAAGGCGGCCGTGGCCGCCGCGCCGGCAGTCGCAGCGGCGGCGCCGCCGAAGAAGGCGGCGAAGAGAGCGCGTCCCATCGTCCCGCCCGGCGTCCCGGAGTACTTCTTGTCCGCCGGTCGGGGCACGGGCCAGATCGTCTATCGCCCCGCGCTCCTCGGCCTCGTGCGGATCGCGTACAACCGCGCCCGCCCGCCGGTGAGCGCCAAGCGCGACGCCGCGCTCCTGGCGCCGCTCGGCAAGCGCGTCGGCTCCGACCCGTGGGGCGACGCGGATCGGCTCGAGTCCGCAGAGCCGTCGCTCTCCGACGCTCCGGTCGAAGGTGCCGGCTTCGATGCCGTGCCCGCTGCGGCGATGAAGGCGGTGCAGTTCAAGAAGTGGAAGACGTCGCTGCGCGACCACCTGTACCGCAACGAACGGCTCGAACTCCGGCAGTGCAAGGCGGTCAAGCTCGTGCAGGAGGGCGACGAGTCCGTGGGCGAGTTCTCAACGTGCGCTTGCAGGAGACCACACACGAGGCACGCGATCTGGCTGTCGAGAAGCTTCGCAAGAAGTTCAAGCCGAAGCTCGACCGCATGCACGCACGCGTCGAGAAGGCCGAGGACAAGATCGAGGTCGAGAAGCAGCAGTACAGCCAGTCGAAGATGAGCAGTGTCGTCTCGTTCGGGAGCACGATCCTTGGAGCGATCTTTGGCAGGAAGACGACGGCGATGACCCGTGCCGGTACAGCGATGAAGAGCGTCTCCCGCGCGTCGGGACAGAAGGCCGACATCGCGCGCGCCGAGGACGCGCACGAGCGCATCCAGGAGGACATGGAAGAACTCGAAGAGGAGTTCCAGGAAGCCCTCGAGGAGGTCAAGGAGGACTTCGACCCCGAGACCCTCGACGTCGACGTCCTCCAGATCCCTCCCAAGAAGAGCGACGTGTACGTCCGCGAAGTCGCGCTCGTGTGGGTCCCGTTTCGAGCCACCGCCGCCGCGATGGCACCGGCGTTCGAGGCCTAGCCGGCATCGTTCACCAGACTTGGTTGCCAGTGTCCCGCTTCTAAGGGTGCTGCGAAAGAGTGGGCTTCGTTGCGACTGTCCCGCCTTCTAGGCGAGGAGGCGGTGGCCGCCGAGGCCGCTGCGTCTGGTGGGGACGTGTCCGCGAGTCCGGTCGCCCTCCGCGTCGAGCCGCCGCCGTCAAAGAACCGCGCGAGCTGGGCGTGGCACCGCGTCGAGGACGGTTCCCGGCGGGGTGTACTTCGTGATCGGCCCCGAGGTGCAGCTCGACGCATGGGCCGACTACCTGAAGCGCACCGAGGGCCCGGATGCCGAACTCGTGCGCCTGTACCCGCGCGACTTCTGGGACACGTCGGAACGGTAGCTCAGTCGGTCAGAGCAGGGGAC
This sequence comes from Planctomycetota bacterium, assembly GCA_965248445.1. GTDB lineage: Bacteria > Planctomycetota > JAJSAM01 > JAJSAM01 > JAJVHW01 > CBDFJG01. Next base: position 1,797,916 of record CBDFJG010000004.1, on the reverse strand, counting down.
TGATCGTCCCTTGATCCCGGGTTGCTGCGACGGCTCCCGCAGCGGCGCGGGCGTGCCACCGGAGCACGCCCGATCGCCCCCGCTCAGCGGCGACGGGGTTCCGTCGGGCGTAATCGCTGTCACCTTGCCCGCGCCGCGCAGAACGCTGCGATCGCGAGGAGGACTGCGCCGACTGGGACGAGGGCGATGCCGATGCCGGGGTCGCCGCCGTGGATGATGAGTCCGCCGAGGAAGAAACCTCCCGGGAGGAGGACGGTGGCGGCCGTGAGTGCACGCGACGCAGTGGTCCGTGGGCCCGGTGACCAGTCCGGGAGCCAGCGGACGGTTACCGCGAACGCGAAGTGCAGGAGCCCGAGCAGCGTGCCGTGAGCGTGGGCGAGGGTCCACATGAGTCGGCGCGACTCGTTGGCGAGATCAACGTAGAGCGACGCCTTGAAGGCATGCAGACCCTCGAGGACGGCGCCGAGGACGATGAACACAAACACCGCCCACCAGCCGATGCGGACGTGGCGCGCAGAGAGATCGCGTTCGGGAGACTCGGCTGACATCGGTTCACTCCGCCAGAAACATATGTCGTTCGTCACGACGCCGGATGACGTCGAGGATCGCGTCGCTGTCGAGTGTGCCGTCTTGATCGAGCAGCAGCGTGGGGCTGCCGCGCGAGGGAACCGCGTTCCACTGCTCGCGCGCACGTTGCGCGGTTGCGCTGCGCTCTGCGGGCGGGTCCACGTAGCCGTACTCGAAGTCGCCGTATCCCGGGAGCGAGCGGAGAGAGCGGTGCGCGATGAAGCGGACGGCCGCATACGGGTCTTCTAACGCGTACCCGAGGAACGGCGCTTGCCAGTCGGTGCCCGACGCCTCGTGGGCCGGTTTCCAGCCCGCTGCCCATGCGGTGAGGGCGCGCTGCCCGGCGTTGCCTCGCAGCAGCCAGACGAGCGCGGCCGAACGCTGTTTGTCCTCGGTCGCAACGATGGCGTCCTGCGGCGTGTCAAACCACTCGGTCAGGTGCTCGCGGGTCCACTCAAGGGACTGGTCGAGGTGGCAGAGGTTGCAGGCGTTGGGTCGTTCGTGTGTTTGTGACTCGCGGACGTTGGGGACCGAGATCGTATGGCTGCGGATGGCGGTGAGCAGGCCGTACGTCGTGTAGGGCATGTGGCAGTTCATGCAGGCGCTGCCGCCGGAACCCGTTGCGTGGTGGGTGTGCTCGGTGATGCGCTTCCGCATGTCCTCGTGACACTGCAGGCAGGCCTCGTCGCCGTCCATTCCGGGCGCGAGCTGATCGCTGGCGTCTTCGTACGAGTGCATCGAGTGGCACGAGAAGCACGTGAACTCACCACCCTCGAAACACGGGGATGCTTCGAGCCCGTGGAAGTCGCGGCCGGCGACACGCAGCATGCCGTCGCGCCAGAAAGATTGGTCGAGTGCGCGGCGGACAGCGGGTGTCTCGGCGGTGACTTCGTCCGGGTCCGAAGAGCGGATGAAGAAGTTGCGGGTGTCGCGCAGGTCGTCGCCCGGTCGGTAGACCATGCCCTCCGTCGAGACGCGTGCAGCGAGCTCCCGTCCCTTTGGCTCGAAGATGCTGTGGCACTGCGCGCAGGCGTGCGACGACACGTCGCCTGTCAGGTTGACGGGGTTCACAATGGTCGGGTCGGGCTCCCCGTCGCTCCGCGCGGCGTAACGCGCGATTGGCTCCGAGTGGCGTGCGACGTGGTTCTCGCCGGGGCCGTGGCACGCCTCGCACGCGATCCCAAACTCGGCGACGTGTGTGTCGAAGCGGCGATTGCTGCCTCGCGCGGGGCGCATCTTGCCGTGGGTCGCATGGCACAGGACGCAGCTGGCGTTCCAGACCTCGGTCTGCTCGTGCTCGACGTCCGCGTTCAAGAACGTGTTCTCGTACGGCACCCAACGCTGCTCCACGATGAGCCACGTGAACTGGAAGAGGTGCACCTTGCGACCCTCGCCGGCAGTGATCCAGTACACCTGCTGATGGTGCGAACCGGTGGACATGACGACGCGCTTCTGCACGCGGCGTGTCATGTTTCCGCTCGCCCGCGGTTTGCCGCCAAAGAGGCTGCCCGGGTCCCACTCCGGATCGACCATGTCGACCCAAAACTGCTCGCCCTTCCGCGACAGGTGGTAGTCCTTGCCGCGGTGGGTCAGCGTCACCCCGTCCCAGTTGGAGACGAGTGTGTTGGGGGTGACCACCTGCGTCATGGTCCGGTGGAAGCTCTTCTGCCACGTCGCGTACTCCTGCGGGTGGCAGGCGCGGCAGGCGGTCGACGACACGTATCCGTCGCTGCGAGTGACGAGTGGGCGCTCGGCGGTCAAGGGGTCTCGTTCGCCGCCCGCCGAGATCGGTCGCGCGTACCACGCCCACGCAGAGGCGGCGAGTCCCGCGACCGTAAGTGCAGCCAGCGCGAGCGGTGCCGAGCGCGCGCCCACGCTGCGACGATTGACGCCAAGCGCGAAGAGCGCGGCGAGGGCGATCACCAAGACGAGGAGTAGTTCCACGTCGGGAATTAGAACATCCTCGACGCGACTCGGACACCCAGGCGCGTCGTGACGCCGCCAAGCGCGTTGCAGCACGGGGGATCTGAGTCACGGGTGCAGGGCGTAACCCGCATCTGTTCACGAGACGTCGCGATGACGGTGCTTTCGGAGTCCACAGGGTCAGATCTTGGCCAGGCGAGGGCGGATGCTGTCGTCGTTGCCACAAGGGCAACGCGAGTGAGCGGCCGAAACGGCGCGGATTCTGCGGTGTGGGCAGACCGTAGGCCGGGCGGTGGTGTGGCGGACGGCGCGGCGGGACGTCAGGTCGGCTTCGGGGATGCCAGCAGTCGTTGCGCGCAGCGCTCGAAGACGTGCTGCCAGGGCCACGACGAGGACATCGAGACCCAGATCCGGCGCGTCGTGATCCGCACGAGCGCGCCGATCTTGAGCAGCCGCAGGCGGATCGTGCCGGCTTGCGCACGCGCCATCTCGGTGCCGGCGAGACCGATGCGTCGCAGCGCACAGGTCAGGACGTAGGCCATGGCCGACATGGCCATCCGCACGGCGTTGCCCTGCATCGTGTGCACCGACAGACGGGTGCCGAAGAGCTCGAGCTGCTGCTCCTTGATGCGATTCTCCGCCTCGCCCCGGGCGCAGTAGAGCTGCTCGTAGAGACGCTTGCTGCTCCAGCTACGAGGCGGCAGATTGGTCACCACGAAGCGGGGATTGCGCTTGCCGCCCGGCAGGTGCTCGGCCTTGGCGACCACGCGACGCCTCTGGCTCCAGCTCCCCAGCGTGGTCCAGGCAAAGTCGCGAAAGACCCGGGCTGCTCGGCCGGTCTGCACGGCACGGGCTGCGGCCTCATCGAGCGCGTCTTCGACGTGTCGCTCAAGGCGCTCATTGCGCGCCATGCCCAGCAGGTAGAAGTGGCCGGCGGCCTCGCACCAGGCCATCAGCTCCTCGCGGCAAAAGCCCGAGTCTGCGCGCACGAGCACCTTGGCCCGGGGCCAGCGGCGCCGCAGACGTAAGACCAGCGCACGGAGCTCGTCCACGACTCCGCGCGCGGGATCTCTGTCAGCGGTCTGGAGCCGAGCGAGCAAGAGGTGCTCGCCGCAGAAGACGTACAGCGGCAGGTAGCAGTAGTGCCCGTAGTAGCCGTGGAAGAAGCGGCCCTCCTGCCGGCCGTGCAGCCGCACGTCGGAGTGGTCCAGGTCCAGCACGAGCAGGCCCGGATCCTCCGGCCCCATGGCCTCGCAGAAGACGTCGCTGAGCACGCTGTCCACGCGCTCCTGGTCCATCTCGATCTTGGCGTAGCGCGTCTGTGCCGTGGCGCCGAGCTGCGTGGTCTCGAGCCGCGAGAGCGTCGGGTGCGTGGCCAGAGCACCCTCGCGCTTGCCGCACGCCGCGGCAAACAGCGGGTCCTTGCCGACATGGTCGTGGTCCACCAGATCCTCGTAGCCCGCGCACAGCCCGAAGACCCGCTGACGCAGCATCTGGCCGACCGTGTGCTCGACCCGACGCGGGTCCCGGTGGTCCCCGAAGCAGCGCGCAAACCGCGAGAGCAGATCGATGCGACGATCGACCCGCTCGAGCAGCAGCACGCCCCCGTCGCTCGTCACGGTACCGGCGTCGAAGCGCGTCACCGCGGTGCGTCCACAGATGCCCGCGAAGAGGGTCCCCTGCGGGCTACAGTCTGTCGTCATCGGGCCGGCGCTCCTGTCGGTGCAAGTACTAGCGAGTACGAGCACTTAGACAGACGACGGCCCGCTCAGATTCCCGGCTGGTGAACGATTCGGGGTGTTGCCGATTGCTCTCGAACCCCTTGAAACAGGGTGGTACCCTCGCCTGGAGCGGAGTTGTGGTCTTCGATGCGCGTAGACTTGGATCGCTCGGAAGGAGCGGCCTGGGGAGGAACGAGATGAGTACACGGACTCTGGTTCTGGTGATCGGCGTCGGAGCGGCGTGTTCCCTCGCGATGGCGGACATGCGATTCGACCCGCCCCTGATCTTCTCCGGCGCCGGCAACGTTACGACCGGGGGGAGTTTCTCGACGTCTACGGTGACGTGGTCCACCCACAAGGGCCCGAATTCAAACGCTCTTCCGAAGAAGGCAAGCGGGATCTTCGTGAAGGCCGAGACTTCGGCTAGTGGGCGGACGCACACGGACAGCGCGGGCAAGGAGTACATCGAGAACTACTACATCCGCGCATGGACGAAGACGCCCTTCTGCGGAAAGATCGGCGCCACTAGCAAGTTCACGCATGTGCAGACGGGTGGCACTGGCCCTGGTGGGAGGAAATTCATGTCCTCCGAAGCGAACGCGGAGGCCGACTGGGAGCCGTCGAGAATCATCGGCGCCCACAATACGTGGGAGGCGGTGATCGGCAATACCGGGGGCGGGTGGAGCCCTTGGGGGGCGGACCCGGGTGAGGCGAACTCGGGAGAGGTCCAAGGGTATGCGGCCCACGATGTCGCCCCGATCTCGGTGACGTTGATCGAGCCCCAAGCGGACCCTGACGCAATCTCGGCGCTCATCACGGACATTCGTACGGGTGGGTGGCTTGCTCGGGATTCCTCGGGCAACCTCACATTCGACGCCAATGGTGAGGTGCTGTGGGACGTTCCTCCTTCGGTGTCGCTCCGCTTCACGAGTTCGGTGGCCTCCGCGACCGGCGGCGGAGTCCAATACACGTATCGGATCGACAACTTCATGGACATCGACTTCTCGTTCGCGGTGCCGGAAGCGACCACGCCGGGCTTCCCGAACGGGTGGACAGGCGACGTTTCCGCTGACGACTACGCCGAGATCAGCTTCACCGACACTCTCGGCGAGTACATCTACTCTCAACGGTCCCAGACGACGTACACGGACGATGATGACGAGGCCCTGTTGGGCGCTCCGGTGCGCCTGTACGCGCCTTCGAGCCGGAAGGGATATAGCGGTACGGTATCGATCACGTCGATCACGGAGACCGCCCCCGGCACCAACACAATCCGGTTCACGATCAGTGGCGAGGTCGCGGATGGAGCGGTGGTCACGCGGGACCTGGATGGCATCGGCACTCCGCTTCTCGTGGAGGAAGTGGACGGCCCTCTCCTGCCCGGCACCGAGTACGTGGTTCTCGACAACTCCGCGGCCGCCGGGCTTCACTCGTACCGCGTTCGCGTCGGCCGCGACAGCAACTCTGCCACATCCGAGACGGTGGAAGTCACCAACCAGTAGGCTGAGTAGATCACGACCATCTCTCGCTCCGCCCGGTGCCTGCTAGCGACGGCCTCGCTTGTGTTGGCCTCGACGCTCGGCTTCGGCTGCGGTGATACGGCAGGTCATGGGGCGAAAGACGACGTAGGCGAACGTTACGAGGACTGGCATGGGGCAGGTGCTGCGCATGGCAGTGACTCCGAGGCGACCGACCTTGCCCTGGAAACGCTGCGCACGCACGGAAGCAGGACATCTAGCCCGGAGGCGGTGGAGTCGCTCTGCTGGGCTCTGAGCGAGATCTCGTCGGACACGCTCCGCGCGATCGTCGATCATCGAACGGCAGACTCCACGGAGGACGCCGACGCTCGCTGGCCCATCGAGGAGATGGTCGCCGCCGTCGTACGATACCGTGAACTCCATCCGGCAGCCCTTGAGCGAAGTACCATCGCGCATTTGCTGAGTACCGGGAACTCCCGCGACCTGCTCGAGGGGGTCCGGTTCATCGGGGCGCAGCCGGACCTCAAGGTGGTCCGTCGGGCTGCCATCACGCTCTCGCGGTCCCGGCGGGCGGACTTCCGGGCGGCGGCCGGAAGGTTGGCAGGGATCGTGAGTGCTTTCGGCGGAGGGAGCGACGCGACGGACCGCGTGATCTCCAACCTCCTGATCGACAAGGACCCGCGGGTCGCATACCTGACGGGAGTGCACATCGCGTTCGAGACCCGGCGCCCGCGCGTCTTCGACGCCCTGTTCGAGTGCGTGGACGACGATCGGGAGATCGCGGACACGGAGCTGCCCTGGTTCGTAGGAGCCGAAGTCGCTGGAGAGCGGGTAGGGGACCAGATCAGGCTGTGGACTCTGGGCCGGCTGGAGGAGATCGCGTTTAGTCCCTGGTTAGAGCAGCACCCGCCGTTGGACCAGACAGCGGGTTCTCTTCAGTCTTGGTGGAAGGCGGAGAAGGCGGGCTTCCCGTTCAGTCCAGAGGACGAAGCCTGGGTCGAGGATCTGAACGTCGTAGACCCCGATATTCAGATCGGAGTCGAGCGGCAGCTGGGAGACCACGCGGTGCACGTCACCGTAGTTCGATGCGAAGAGTCTTGGAGGCACGGGGTCCCCGTCACGAGTGCGCTCCTCGACATCGCGTACGAGGTCGGCGACGCGGGGTTCCAGCGAGAGGTTGGGTATCGGGCGGCGAGCGACGCTTGGACGGGACGATCCACGTTCGGCAACAAGTCCGGCGCCCGCCTGGTGCACTACCGCGTGCAGCGGCTCGTGAACGGGAGGTGCCGACTCCTGCTGCAGATCTGGCGGCGGAGGTAGCCGGTCGCCGCGGAGCGGAGGGGACCGTAGGCCGGGCGGTGGTGTGGCGGACGGCGCGGCGGGACGTCAGGTCGGCTTCGGGGATGCCAGCAGTCGCCGTGCACAAGTCTCGAAGACGTGCTGCCAGGGCCACGACGAGGACATCGAGACCCAGATCCGGCGCGTCGTGATCCGCACGAGCGCGCCGATCTTGAGCAGCCGCAGGCGGATCGTGCCGGCTTGCGCACGCGCCATCTCGGTGCCGGCGAGACCGATGCGTCGCAGCGCACAGGTCAGGACGTAGGCCATGGCCGACATGGCCATCCGCACGGCGTTGCCCTGCATCGTGTGCACCGACAGACGGGTGCCGAAGAGCTCGAGCTGCTGCTCCTTGATGCGATTCTCCGCCTCGCCCCGGGCGCAGTAGAGCTGCTCGTAGAGACGCTTGCTGCTCCAGCTACGAGGCGGCAGATTGGTCACCACGAAGCGGGGATTGCGCTTGCCGCCCGGCAGGTGCTCGGCCTTGGCGACCACGCGACGCCTCTGGCTCCAGCTCCCCAGCGTGGTCCAGGCAAAGTCGCGAAAGACCCGGGCTGCTCGGCCGGTCTGCACGGCACGGGCTGCGGCCTCATCGAGCGCGTCTTCGACGTGTCGCTCAAGGCGCTCATTGCGCGCCATGCCCAGCAGGTAGAAGTGGCCGGCGGCCTCGCACCAGGCCATCAGCTCCTCGCGGCAAAAGCCCGAGTCTGCGCGCACGAGCACCTTGGCCCGGGGCCAGCGGCGCCGCAGACGTAAGACCAGCGCACGGAGCTCGTCCACGACTCCGCGCGCGGGATCTCTGTCAGCGGTCTGGAGCCGAGCGAGCAAGAGGTGCTCGCCGCAGAAGACGTACAGCGGCAGGTAGCAGTAGTGCCCGTAGTAGCCGTGGAAGAAGCGGCCCTCCTGCCGGCCGTGCAGCCGCACGTCGGAGTGGTCCAGGTCCAGCACGAGCAGGCCCGGATCCTCCGGCCCCATGGCCTCGCAGAAGACGTCGCTGAGCACGCTGTCCACGCGCTCCTGGTCCATCTCGATCTTGGCGTAGCGCGTCTGTGCCGTGGCGCCGAGCTGCGTGGTCTCGAGCCGCGAGAGCGTCGGGTGCGTGGCCAGAGCACCCTCGCGCTTGCCGCACGCCGCGGCAAACAGCGGGTCCTTGCCGACATGGTCGTGGTCCACCAGATCCTCGTAGCCCGCGCACAGCCCGAAGACCCGCTGACGCAGCATCTGGCCGACCGTGTGCTCGACCCGACGCGGGTCCCGGTGGTCCCCGAAGCAGCGCGCAAACCGCGAGAGCAGATCGATGCGACGATCGACCCGCTCGAGCAGCAGCACGCCCCCGTCGCTCGTCACGGTACCGGCGTCGAAGCGCGTCACCGCGGTGCGTCCACAGATGCCCGCGAAGAGGGTCCCCTGCGGGCTACAGTCTGTCGTCATCGGGCCGGCGCTCCTGTCGGTGCAAGTACTAGCGAGTACGAGCACTTAGACAGACGACGGCCCGCTCAGATTCCCGGCTGGTGAACGATTCGGGCTAGAGGGAGTACAACCGACGCATGCGCATCACCGACATCGAAGTCGTCGAGGACCGCACGGCCGGGAGCCTCGCGGACGAGGGGTTCCTTCGCGTGAAGCGGCTACTCGTGCGAAGCGTCCGCGAGGACGGATCGCGGGGGGAGCCCTACAGTTGTGACGTCTTGTCGCGGCAGAACGTCGATGCCGTGGCCGTCGTGCTCTACGACGACCGCGACACGGGCGAGCGCCGGGACATTCGCGTCGTGCTGAAGGACGGGGCGCGGCCGGCGGTCACACTGCGTCGCGACCGCACACTCGTGCAGCCGGATCTCCGGACGTTCGCGACGGTCACCGAGATGTGCGCCGGCATGCTGGAACCTCAAGATCAGGGTGCGGACGGCGTGGAGCGGCGGGCGGTGGCCGAGGCGCGCGAGGAGTGCGGCGCGGACGTGTCGGTTGCGGATGTCCGGCCGCTCGCCGCGCCGATGTTCCCGTCACCGGGAGTGACCGACGAGAAGGTGTTCTTCGCGAGCGCCCCCGTCGACGCGGACGGGCTCGCGCAGGCCGGCGGAGACGGCTCGGGCATGGAGGAAGGTACACGCCAGATCGTGCTGCCGCTCCGCGAGGCGATCGCGCAGTGTCGTCGCGGCGAGATCCCGGACATGAAGACCGAGATCGCGCTGCTGCGGCTCGCAGATGATCTCGGGTACATCCCGCAACTCGATGCGTTCGTCGACGATCTGCCGGGGGACGTACGAGCCCGCTTCGCGCCGCCCGGATCGTGAAGGGCTCCGCGGCGCGAGCCTGTCCCCCCGCGTCGGTACGCTCCGCCGGGTAGCAGGAGGACAACATGGTCAAGATGGTCAAGACGCCCGACGTCACGAGGAGGAGCGAGAGTGCGCGGGAGGCTGCTCGCGTTCAGCACGAGGCGCGCGCCGCTGTGGGTGCAGGCGCCGTGGATGCCCGCGTAGGCGACGCCGTCGACATGGTGACCCACTGGCTGTGTCGCGAGATCGTGGGACTGCGAAGCGCGCTGCGCGACGTCCTCGAGGCCGACCCGGCGGTCTCGCCGGCCGAGCACGAGGTGGCGATCCAGACGGCCGAGACGCTGCTCGGTCGCGGCTAGCTGGGCGTCAGGCCGCGCAGCAGCGCAGGTCGGAGAGCCCGAACCGTCCCGGCGCAGGCAACCCGACGCGGATCCCCTCGTCCGTGAACGGCGTGTCCGGGACGAGATCCTCGGGCAGCGGATCGCAGCGAAGCGCCGGCGACACGACGCCCTCGGACAGGATGCGCACCTGCGCGCGCGCCACGAGTGGGACCGTCATCGTGGCCTCCAGCAGCCACGCGAACGCCGTGTGGAACGCGACGGGCATCGGGAAGATCCAGGCAGGGCGGCCGACGACGCGCGCCACGCGGCGCACCGACTCGGCCAGCGTGAGTTCGTCGGGGCCGACCGCGGCGACGGTACGGCGGGGGAGCCGGCCGTCCACGAGCGCCGCAAACAAGATGCGCGTGGCGTCCGCGACGGCCAGGGGGCGTACTGCGCGCTCCGCCAACCCGACCGTCGCCAGCAGCGGCCACGTGTGGAAGAGGTGGCTCAGGTGGTCGAGCATGTGGTCGCCACGGCCGTACATCATCCCGGCGCGTAGCACGGTCCACTCGAGCGAACTCGCGCGGACGATCTCCTCCGCGGCGAATTTCGACTCGTGGTAGCCCGAACCGCACTCCGGTCGCGCCCGCAAGAAGCTCGCGAGTGCGAGTCGGCGCACGCCCGCTGCCTCGGCCGCGGCGACCACGTTGCGCGTTCCCACGACGTGCACGCGCTCGTACGTCTGTGCGCCGATCTCGCGGTTGATGCCGGCGCAGTGTGCGACGGCGTCGCAGCCCTCGAACGCACCGCGGAGCGCGCCCTCGTCCAGCACGCTCGCGCGGGCGAGAGTGACTCCTCGCAACGCGGCAGTCGACGAGTCCCGGCGGTCCTCGCCTCGCGCCACGAGCACGACGTCGTGTCCCTCCGCGACGAGACGGCGCGCCAGGTGCCCCCCGACGAACCCCGTCCCGCCCGTGATCGCGACTCTCATGTACGCCTGCCCTTCGTTCGCCTCGCCGCCTTGCGCCGAATGCCGACCTGCGTAGGGCAGACCGATCCGAGGAACGCGGAGAGGCAGTGCGCCAGCCGTTCGGCCATCACGCGGTAGTAGATGCGCGTGCCCTCGCGCCGCTCGTCGATCAGTTCGGCGGACTTCAAGATCGAGAGGTGCCGCGAGACCGCGGGCGCCGAGATCGAGAAGCGGGAGACGATGTCCCCCGCGCAGAGCTCGTCGTCGCCGAGCTCCTGCAGGATCTGCCGCCGCGTGGGATCGGCCAGGGCGCGAAAGACCCGCGCTGACTGCTTCATAATTTAACAATATAGCGAAATAGTTAAATAGTTAAGGGCCGGCCCTCCGGCTCGCGGCCTGAGCGGCCGCGGGGTCGGGTACAACCGCACGCATGGCCGCGAGCCCGCCCCGGATCGGAGTCGTCGGTGTCGTCCGACGACGGCAGGGGCTCACTGCCAGGTGGCACGCCGATCGCGCTGCGCTCGATGCGCCACCCGGCGCTCGCATCACACCCTCCTCCGCGGTCTTCGACCGCTTCGGAGGAGGTCGGTCACGCCGCTTGCTGCGCATCCGGCGCGCCCTCCCGATTGGCGTCCCGCCCAAGTCGACACGGTTGCGAGGACGCGCTGCTGCGCGCGCGGAGTCGTCGGCATGACTGCGCGAGCCCCTCGGATCGGTGTCGTCGGCGTCGTCCGCCGACGACAGGGGCTCGGCGAGCACATCGCGAGGTGGTTGGTCGCGGCCGGGGCGGAGGTGCCGGCGTTCATCGGCAGCCGGCAGGAGACTCTCGACGAGGGCAGAACGGTTCTGGCGGGACACGGGATCCAGGCCGCGGGCTATCCGTCTCTGGCGAGCCTCTTGGACGACCACCCCCTGGACGGGCTGGTCATCGCCGCGCCTCCCGCAACGCACGATGGGTACCTCACAGAGGCCTGTGCCGCAGGGTTGCCGGTCCTGTGCGAGAAGCCGTTCGTGTGGGGGACGGAGGACGACGCCGTGCGCACCGCGCACCACGTCTCCACGTTTGCCGCGGCGGGCCTGCCGCTGTGGGAGTGTGTCCAGTGGCCGCTCACGCTGCCGGCTTACCGTCAGCTGCACCCGACGGTCAGGGACGCGCCCGTGCGGCACGTCGAGATGTGGCTGTCTCCCACCAGCGGCGGCGCCGGGATGATCGCGGACTCGATGAGCCATCCGCTCAGCCTCGTGCAGGCGCTGATGGCGCCCTCCGGACCGATCGAGGGGCTGTGTTTCTCGACGGTTGCACAGGACGCGGGGAGACTTGAAGCACTGTTCCGGGTCTCCACGGTGGAGGGCGGGTCGGTGGTGCGTGTGCGGCTCGCCCGAAAGCGCGAGCAGCCGCGTCCGGCGGGGTATGCGCTGAACGGCGTGTCCGCCGAACGCCGCGTGCGCATGGAGGACTACGCGCTGTCGTTCGAGCACGACGGCCGGACGGTGCCGGTGCCCGACCCGCTCGCGGGACTCGTGGCCGGCTTCGTGGCGGCCGTGCGGGGCGAGGCGGCGGGGCCGGAGTTCGCGCGGGGCGAGTCGATCACGTGGCGCATGCAAGCGCTGATGGACGTGGTCGACGGGTTCGCGCGTTCGGGATAGGCAGGAGACTCGATGGCTCACGCGATCCATGACTTCACCGGCAAGCTGCGGCAGCCCGCCGTGCTGCCGCTGGTTCTCGACTACGTGAACTGGCGTCGCGGCGTGCGCCGGGCCGAAGCGGCCGGCGAGACACCGCCGGTGGCGCCGCGCATTGCGCCGATCTCGATCAACCTCGATCTCACGACCGCCTGCAACTACCGCTGCGATCACTGCATCGACTGGGACATCCTCAACACGAAGAACAACCACGACGAGCAGGTCCTGCGCGACTCGCTGCGCGAGATGCGCGACCGTGGCCTGCGCAGCGTGATCATCATCGGCGGCGGCGAACCGACCGTGTACCCGGGCTTCGTGGGCATGGTGCGCTACATGAAGGACCTCGGATTGCAGATCGCGGTCGTCACCAACGGCAGCGGCGGCAAGAAGATCCACGAGGTCGCGGATTGCCTCGACGAGCGCGACTGGGTGCGCCTGTCCCTCGACTCCGGCACGAACGACACATTCATCCGCATGCACAAGCCGATCAACAAGTCGATCACGCTCGAGTCGCTGTGCGAGTGGGTGCCGAAGACCAAGCTCGTCAACCCGAAGTTCCGCTACGGCTTCAGCTTCATCATCGTGTGGAAGGGCGCCATGCGCGACGACGTCAACATCGTCGAGAACTTCCACGAGATGGTGACCGCCACCAAGCTCGCCCGCGACCACCAGTTCGACTACATCTCGCTCAAACCGTTCCTGGTCCGCAGCGAGACCGGCTCCGAGGTCATGGATCCGGAGAAGGCGCAGTACGAGCTCGCGGCGATGACGAAGCGCATCCGCGGGCTGGTCGACGAGTGCAAGACGTACGCGACGGACACGTTCCAGGTGCTCGAGTCAACCAACCTGCGCGTCCTCGAAGCGGGCAACTGGCGTGACTTCACGCACCAGCCGCACATGTGCCACATGCAGGCGCTCCGCCAGGTGCTCACGCCGACCGGCCTCTACAACTGCCCGGCCTATCGCGGCGTGGACCGCGCGCGCATCGCAGGCAAGGAGGCGTTCCAGGACGACGGCACGGCGAACGCGACGAACGAGAGCCTCTCCGGACAGCTCGCCACGTTCGACGCCCAGGCCGAGTGCGCGGAGGTCACCTGCCTCTACCACGACGTCAACTGGTGGCTGGACGGTCTGGTCAAGAGCGACGACGACATCGACGCACACGCCCTCGCCGGCGACGAACGCCTCGACTATTTCCTGTAGTCGTTGGCCTGTCCGGAGGAGACGAGACGCGTGGGCGACGATCTGTCCTCGACTTCCGGCGCCCCCGAACCGCCGCAGTTGAGCCGGGGCTACACGATGTGGACTTCGGTGCTGGCGCTACTCGGCCTCACGGGAGTGCTGTCGCTGTTGTTCGTCGCGATGCTGTTGGCACGCCAAGATGACGGCGATCCGTGGGTCTTGGGGTTGCCCGTCGCGGTCTGGACGTACGCAGCAGTCGTGACCGCTCCCGTGGCGATTGCGCGCCTTCGCGGCTGGCGCTATGCGGCCAGCGCCACGTTCGTCCACTGCCTGGTCATGATCCCGCTCTCGTGTCTCGCAGTCCCCGGCCTGGTGTGGCTGTTCACCGGGTTGCGACGCGAGCGCGAGTGGCAGCGTCTGCAGCTCGACGACCGGCAGGACGGCTGAGCCTCGCTGAGGGCGCCGCCGCCCTCGGACGAAGTAGAGGAGAGAAGAGCCCGTCCGGGCGAGGAGGTTCAGGTGCAGCGCATCGGCATGTACATGGTGCTCGCGGCGGTGTTCTCGGTGATCTGGCACATGATGGGGCGCGAGTTGCGGCTCCTCATGTGGATCAACAACTGGGGCGAGACCGTCGCCTGGGTGATCCGCATCGGGTTCGGTGTCGTGGGCGCCGGGCTGTGGCTCGGCGGGCGCCAGCGAGATGAGAGCGTCACCGGCAGCGTCGATGACGGCTTCGGTGGCGGGCCCAGCTAGTCCCTGCCGATTCCGGGCGGGGTTCCACCCTCGCCCTCGCCCGCACACGCATCGCCGCGTCAGCTACCAGAAGCGCTGGCGGCCTTCCTGGATCGTGAACGGGCGCTCGAGCCTGCGTGAGTCCTTGGCCACCAGCCAGTAGAGCGCGTCCTCCGGCAGGTCGTCGAAACGCAGCGGTTCCTTGCCGGCGATGACCGTCGCGACGTCGACCCAGTCCCCGTCAGCCCACCGCTTCAGCGTGTACTCGGTGCCCGCGGTCAGGTGCGAGATGGGCGTGACCTCGCCGGTCTCCGCGCTCTTCTGCCTCGGCTTGGTGGAGGTAGCGAGCAAGCTCGTGCCGGGGTCCTTGCCCGCCAGCGGCCAACGCTCGCCTTCGTCGTCGACGGTGAGCGGTGCGTTCGCTGGGATCAGCCGGTCGCCGTCGTGCAGCGCCGGCAGGTACAGGATGTCGCGGCCCATCTTTGCGAACTTCGCGTACGCGTAGTGGACCGGCGCCCACTGGATCGCCTTCCACTCGCCGCCGTTGAACACGCAGAGGTACGCGAAGCGCTCGAGGGCATGATCGGGTGAGATGATCCACGTGCCGACATCTTTGGTCTCGCGGTACTGGTCGGTGACGTCCACGTACGTCGTGCTCGCCATGAACCGGTTTGCTGCCTCGCGGCCCTCAGGTAGCTGGAACGCGAGCGCGTTCCGCTGGACGGCGAACGTCTTGCGGTAGATCTTCGCCGCATGGGACTGCGCCTTGTCGGCGCCCACACCGTTCTGGTCGAGGAGCACGTTCCAGGCGTGGTTGTTGTCGCGGTGCGCCCACCACGGCGTGTAGTCCGCGGCCGTCGCCAGCGCCGCGCTGCGCGCGGCGTATGTGATCATGTTCGTGATGTCCTCGCAGCGGCCCTGGCCGCTCTCGAGCATCTCACCGAAGCTCTGGTCCGTCGGGTGCAGGTAGAAGCGCTCGTTGAACTTCACCCGGGAGTTCACGTCCTTGTTGAGCGCCCGGTAGAGCTCGTCGATCCCGGCGTTCTGGGGCAGTCCCGCGGCGATCTCACCCGTCCGCTCACGCAGCGGGCCGATCCAGTCGTCCAGAGGCTCCTGGCTGCCGCGGTAGGGGAGGACGTGGTTCAGGAACGTGTCGAAGTCGACGCGCCGGGATGCCGGCTGCGCACGCCACGCTGCGATTGCCTGGTCCGTACGGCGAATCAGGAACTCCGCGGTGACTGTAGCCAGGTCCTCGACGATCCGGTCCCGCGCGAACTCGAGTTCGCCGTGCTCCTTCTCGAGCGCCTCGATCGCCGAGAGCGATTCGGCGTACGTCTTGTACGAGAGCGTGTCGAACGGCACCGTCTCGCCCTTGGCGTTGCGCAGTTCGGTGACGACGTAGCCCTTGCCCTCCATGTTCTCCACGAGCCAGCGGGCCGCAGTGCTCTTCTGTTCGTCGTCTTCGTAGTGCTTGAGGAACCGCTCGAGCTGTACGGCGTTGTCACCGGCCGCGGCGAGCGCCGACTCCATGTGCTGGTCGTCGTGCTCGCGGTCGGGCCTCTCGGCCGGCGGAGCAACGCCGAGGAACCACGAGTCGAGCGTGCGCAGGTCGTCGACGCGCTCGACAAGCACGGCGACTGCGAGCTGCTCCGCACTGTGCGCGGTCGTGTCCTTCAGGTGGAACTTCGCCACGCCGTCGACGGCTTGCGACGCCGGCAGGACGGCCGTTGTCAGCGCCACGAACCACTCCGTCAGCGTCTTTCCTTCGTTCTCACCTGCAGTGACGTCGGTCCTCGCCTCGCGCAGCAGCAGTACCGGGCGGAGCACCAGACCGTCGGTGCTCTGCTCGCCGATCGCATCCAGTTCGGCGTGGACGACGACGCCTCGTTCATCGCGCTCGATGGACGCGACGAGGTTGAACGACGGCGCGTTCTTCTTCGCCTCCGCGATGAGATCCGGAACCCGCGCGTACGCGCCCTTCTCCCAGGGCAGGAACTCGTTCGCGATCGCGATCTGTGGTGTACCGAAGTGCTTCGGTGCGCGGTGCTTTCGGTACAGCTGCTGTCGCCGCGTGTGCTCTGACTTGCCGTAGGGATCCTCGTAGCCCAGGTAGTCCCAGTAGTCCACGTGCCAGGTGATGACGGTGGCACCGGCGAGGAACTCGGGCGTCGTCAACTCGCCGACGAACTCGTCGGCTTTCGGGCAGCTGCTTCAACCCTGTGAGGTGAACAGTTCGACCAGCGGCCTGTGCCGCGGAGCCGTGTCCTGGGCGAGGGCGGCAGGTGCGACGGCACCGACCACGGCGAGAGCGGCGAGGGAGAGGAGTCGCATCGGAGAAGGGTAGCGCCCCCGGCGCCTCGCCCCGCCAGAACGGGAAGTCCTCCCGGGCGGGGCGGTATACCGGGCGGCGGAGGGCCGCGATGCGGATCTACAAGACGCTTCCCGATCTGAAGCAGCGCAAGCAGATGAAGCTCTGGCACAAGGCGATCAAGATCACTTGGTCGCCGGCGGACATCGACTGGTTCGCGCCGGGCGCGCTCGAGAAGGACAGCCACCGCCGCTCGCTCGCACGCGCGCTCAGCCCCATCTTGATGGGCGAGCAGGCCGCGCTCTACTCCATCACGCAGATCATCCAGATCCTGGGGCGCACCTCGGAGGTCGAGGGGCAGTTCTTCCTCACTTCGATGCTGATGGACGAGTCGAAGCACGTTGAGCTGTTCACGCGGTACTACGGCCGGATCGACAGCGAGCCCCTGTCGATCCGGCGGTTCCCCCCGGGCTACCTGTTCCAGAGCGCGATCATGTGCGATGACCCGATGCAGTGGCTCACCGGCTCGCTCATCTCCGAGGTACTCGCGAAGCGCTCGCTCGAGCAGATCCGCGACGCACACGTGGACCCCGTGCTCGACGACGCGTGCACACGCGTGCTGGAGGACGAGTCCCGACACCTCGGCTTCAATCACATCTTCCTCGCCGACCGATTTCAGGGGGCGTTCGCGGAGAACGAGGCGAGCGCGGGCGAGATGTCCGAGACGCTTCTCGAGCGGCTCGAGTACGTGCTCGAGCGCGTGCCGCCGATCCTGCAGGCGCTCGAAGCCGACACGGACGAATTCGGGATGGAGTCCCCCGACGACTTCTTCGAGCAGCTGCGCGAGGAGTGCCGTACGCGGCTCATGAAGTCGATCGAGACGGGCCAGCGTGAGTGGCAGAACGCCTCGCTCACCGAGGCGGTCTCGGAAGAGGGCTGATCCCCGTGGAGTGTCGACGGTCGTGACCCTCGCGGGCGACCTCCCCGACGATCTCCTCGGCGCGCTCGCGCGCACCGCGGAGCGGTCACCCGGCCGCGGGATCCTGTTCACCGACCGCCGGGGCCGCCCAGGCGAGCTGCGCTCGTGGGCCGCGCTGCAGCGCACCTGGAAGCGCGCAGCCGGGCGCGTCGCCTCGCTGGTCAACCACGAACGGCGGCCGGTGTTCGTGTGCCTGCCGGCCTCGTGGGAGTTCCTGGACGTCTGGTTCGGTGCGCTGCTCGCCGGCGCGTATCCGGTGGCCGTTGCGCCGCCTAGTGCGCTGGGGGCGTCGGGCCAGCAGTTCCGCGTCCTCGCAGAGCTCACCACGCGCTTGGATCCGCCGCTCGTCGTCGCGAGCGAACTCACCGTGAAGCGCGCGGCGGAGCTCGGCGAGGCCGAGCTGGCAGCGCGCATGACGACCTCCGAGGCGTTCGCCGCTCGCGACGTGTCGCGAGGCGGCGTAGTCAGCCGCACCGGTGAGGACGTCGCGTTCCTGCAATTCACGAGCGGTTCGACGGGACTGCCGCGCGCGGTCTCGATCTCGCACCGCGCGGCGGTCGCCACTACCGAGGCGATTGCGGACGCCACGCCGCGTCCGCAGACGCGCGACGCGGGCGGGGCGCTCGTTTCGTGGCTGCCGCTGCACCACGACATGGGTCTCGTCGGGTGTCTCTTGTTCTCGCTCGTGCAGGGGCACTCCGTCTGGTTCCACTCGCAGCGCGCGTTCCTCGGCCGGCCCGAGTCGTGGCTCCATGCAATCTCGGCGGCGGATCACGTGTTCAGCGGCGCGCCGAACTTCGCCTACCAGACTCTGGTGGACCGGGCCGAAGCGAAGCGGCTCGAGGGCGTGGACCTGTCGAATTGGGCTGCGACCGTGACGGGCGCCGAGATGGTCCGTCCGGCGACCTCGGCCGCGTTCTGCGAGCGCTTCGCGCCACTCGGATTCGACCGCGCGGCGCTCGTGGCGGCGTATGGCATGGCCGAGACGACGCTCACCGTCAGCATGGACAAGCGGCGCGAGGGCGTGCGCTCGCGACCGGCGCCGGAGGGTTCGACCGAGGCCGGCGACGTCGCGAGTTGCGGAGCGCCCGTGCTCGGGATGGAAGTGCGCGTCTCCGCACCGGACGGTTCCGCGCTCCCCGAGGAGACGGTCGGCGAGGTCTGCACGCGGGGTGATGGGCTGTTCTCCGGCTACCACGACGATGCGGAGGCAACTGCCGAGTGCGTGCGGGACGGCTGGCTGCACACGGGTGATCTCGGCTTCGTG
The DNA here is from genome assembly GCA_965248445.1 of Planctomycetota bacterium. GTDB lineage: Bacteria > Planctomycetota > JAJSAM01 > JAJSAM01 > JAJVHW01 > CBDFJG01. The sequence goes on along the minus strand of CBDFJG010000004.1, from coordinate 1,779,172 downwards.
GCCGACGGCGAGCTGTACCTCACCGGCCGCATCAAGGACCTGATCATCGTCGGTGGCGACAACGTGATGCCGACCGAACTCGAGCGCCATGCCGAGGAGGCGTCCGGTGGGGGCGGCACCTGCCGCACCGGCGCATTCGCGGTGCCGGCCGCATCGGGAACGGAGGCTGCGGTCCTCGTCATCGAGGTCGATCCGGAGTCCGGGCCGGACCTCGACGGGATCACCGCCGACGTGCGCCGCCGCATCGGGAGGGACATGGGCCTGCCGCTCGCCGACGTTGCCTTCGTGCGGCGGGGCGAGATTCCGAAGACGTCCAGCGGGAAGGTCAAACGGGGTGAGCTGCGGCGGCGTTACCTTGCGCGCGAGATCGCGCGATTGGACGCCCCCGAGTCGCGGCCGGAGAGCGGGTAGCGGCGGGAGTCACGGGAGGATGGGTCGATGGGTGACGCTGTGAGCCAGGAAGACGCCGTGTACGCGGTCCTCTGCGACATCACGGGTCTGGACCGCGCCGAGATCAAGCCGGAGCAAGACCTGGTCGCAGACCTGGGCATCGACTCCCCGAACGCACTCCGCTTGCTGGTGGACCTCGAGGACAAGCTCGGCATCGAGATCAGCGACGAGGAAGCCGCTGCGATGGACACCGTCGGCGACATCCTGACGAATATCTCAGCGCGCTGAGACGCGCTTCCCGCCGGGCAGGCGGAGCACGACGTCCGTCGCCGGCGCAACGGCGTCGCCGACCAGCACGCTCTCCTCGCCGATCAGCGCGAAGAACCGGTAGTGGCCGGGGCGCAGCGAGCGGAACTCGAAGTCACCGTCCGCGGAGTCCACCGTCACCGAGGGCGTCGGCTGCACCGGGTCGTCGCGCAACGCGCTGAGCCGTGAGGTCCTCACCGCGCCGCCCTCCGCGTTCACGAGCCGGCCGGTCACCGTTTCGCCGGGGCGGACGCGCACGATGACGTCCGTCGCGCCGGGCTGGATGCCGTTCAATGCCTCGACGAGTGCGAGGTCGCTCGTACCTCCGCCTGCCACGACCCGGAACGTGAACTCGCCGAGTCCCTCCAGCGCGAACGAGCCGTCGGCCTGTGAGTACGCGAACGAGAAACTCCCCTCCGGCCGGCCGGAGGGAGCGTCCGTCGCCTGCGCGAGCACGTACAGGCCGATGGGCACGGTCTTGCCGTCTGCGCGGACGATGCGTCCGGTGATCCGGCCGGAGCGGCGCAGCCGTACGAGGACGTCGGTGGCTCCGGGAACGACCGTGTTGGTACGTCCCCCGTCGAACCCCTCGAAGTTTCCGGCGATGAGGTCGTACGTGCGGTTCCCGTCGAGCGGCAGCGAGGTGAACGTGCCATCCTCCGCGAACGTCATCCAGACGGAGCCGAGCGATCCCGACTCTCCCCCGGCGGGCGTGGCCATGAGCCAGCCGCCCTTCGCCACGATCGGGCTCCCCGTGCGATCGACCAGCCGGCCCGAGATCCTCCCAACCGGACCGAATCGGACGGTCAGGTCGGTCGTGCCCGCTGCCACGTCCTCCATGACGGTGGAACCCACGCTCGGCGCCGCTTCTCCCAGTGCCGGGTACTCCGCACGGAAGCTCATGTCGTAGTTGCCCGGCCGCAGACCCGGCACGCGCAGATGCCCGTTCACGATGCGCAGCATGCGCAGTGACTCCCCCTGCGTGAGCCCGCTCCCCTTGGGACCGTCCAGACGCACCACGACCTTCTCGGTGATCAGTTGACCGGCCGAGTCGAGCAGCACGCCCTCGATGGTCAGGCCCCGCTCGATGTCGATGGCGAGTGGCTCGGTGCCCACGCGCACGCGCGACACGTCGTGGGGGACGAACTCGACAGGCGGGTTGTCCACGGCCATCCGATCCCCCACCTGAAGGCGGTAGGCGTCCTCGTCCAGGTCATCGAACGAGAACCCACCGGTTGCGTCGGATACGACGCGGCGCACGGCGACCATCGATCCGGTCGACGGGCGCAGATAGACGACGGCGCCGGCGACGGGTCCGCTCCCGTCCGCGAACACGAGGGCGCCGCGGACACGCCGCTTGGCGGCATCCTCGGCGTCCTCGTCCGCAGCTTCTGCGGCGGCGGTCTCGCCGATTTCCACCCGCTCGCGCGCGCGGGCGTTTTCGGTGGATGCGCTGCCGCCGCCGGCTGCTCCCGGTCGGTCCTCGGCGCTGTCGTCGACCGCTGCGTCGTCTCCGTACTCGCCCTTGCGCGTGGTTCCCACCGCGTCGCCACTGGCTCCGAGTGCGGCGACGTCCGGGTCGTTGCCTGCACCTCCGGCGCTGGACATCACCATCCAGCCTGCCCCGACGGTCAGACCGAGCAGGAGAAGAAGCACGAGCGCGATGCTGGACTTCGACTTGGTACCCACAGCGGCCCCTTTCGCGAGTTTGGACGCTCCCGCCAGGAGCGGGAGCAGCAGGACGTGGAGATCGTCACTGAAGCCGTCGCGCAACATGGCGACTCCGCGCTGGACGCGCTTTCGCGCGGTCTCCCCAGTCGTGTCGGTGCGCGCTCCGATCTCCCGCGGCGGGAGGCCGTCGTAGAACCGCAGGAGGACCACCGAACGGTACGGCTGTGGCAGCGCGAGCACGCGGTTGACGAGGTCGCGGTGCGTCTCGGCGCGTGACACGACGTCGTAGGCCGATGAACTGGTCTGCCGGACGCGGGTTCTTGCCTCGCGCGCCGCCCGCCGGCTCGTGGAACGCCGGCTGTCGTGGGCCGCGTTGCGTGCGACCGTGCCCAGCCATGCACGCGCAGATCTCAGCGCCCGGGGCGGAGCGCGCAGTGCCCGGACCCACACCTCCTGCTCCACGTCGTCGGCTGAGGCGTGATCCCCGACCAGCGTGCGCGCCAGGCGCCGCACCCACTCGCGGTGCGCGAACAACTCCTCGAAGCGGGCGGGGTCGATGGCGTCGGGGCGTGCTGACATCGCTCAGGGAATGAGACGGCGCCGAACGGGGAATCGGGACGGGCCGTGTCCAGACGATACCGCAGAGCGTCTCAGCCGGCCTCCGCGGCGGCGTCCGGTGTGCGCTGGCGCTCGACCTGGTTCGCCCTGCGCGCCAGCTGCTCCTTTCCCTTGACGGTCCACGGGGGGCGGGTCTTCCAGCGGCGGTGCGCCCACATGTTGTGCTCGGGGTAGCGCCGCACGTCGTGCTCGAGCGCCGCGGTCATCAGCGTGGTGAGCTCCTTGACGTCGGCATCGTGGTCACCCGAGGGAGTGAAGTCGAGCGGACCCTGACAGTGCACGCGGTATCGGAACCGCCGGCGCCCCGTGCGGAAGCCGTTCACGATGTATACGGGCGCCTTGGACGTCAGCGCGAGTGTCGCCGCGCCGCCGTGAGTGCTGGCGGCCCGGCCGAAGTACGGCACGAACACGCCTTTGCGCCGCGCGTCCTGATCGATCTGGATCCCCACGAGCCCCTTCTTGCGCAACACCTTGTAGGCGCCGCGCAGTGCGCCGTGCTTCGTCATCATGACGCGGGGAATGCCCTCCCGTTGACGGTGGATCCAGTCCCACAAGAACGGGTTATCGAGCTTGCGCACGATCACGGAGTTCGGCCACCCGGCCATCGCCATCGCAAGCGAGGCGACCTCCGGCACGCCCATGTGGCCGGACACGATCAGAGCACCGGTCGTCTCCGTGACACCGTCGCGCTTGAACGACTCCTCGAGCTCTGAGAGATCGACGTGCGCGAGTCCCTCGGGCGTGCGGAGCTTCTTGGCCGCCGTCAGGATGTCGATGAAGTACCACGCCAACTGCCGCAGCGACTCGGATGCCGTGCGCTGTCGCCACGCGAGGTCGTAGTCATCACCGAATGCGATCTCGAGGTGTTCGACCGCACGGCGCCGGAACTGCCGCGCGAAGCACACGATCAGGAGCACCAGCAACTCCGCGAGGAAGTACGCGGCGCGCTCCGGAAGCAGGTGTACGACGGCGACGACGACGCGCGCGGCGGCGTACTCGATACGCCGCGGCAACGACCGGTCCTCCCTTACCTGCCCCGCCTTGCTCATCGCGCGCGCGACCGTATCCGCTAATCCGCTCGTGCGGGCCAGTCTTCCTTGAGGAGACGCGACAGGACGCGGTCCTTGAGCAGGCGGCCACCCGTCTGGCAGCCCGGACAGTAGTTCCACTCGCGCTCCGCGAGAATGACGCGCGCGACAGCAGTCGTGCAGACCGGGCACGGCTCGCCGTTCTTTCCGTGCACCGCCATCTCCGGACGAAACGCAGTCACCTTCTCGGGGAACCCGTCTCCTACTTCGCGACGGCTGCGCTCCGCCCACTCCGTGAGGACGTCGCGGCAGGCGGCGTGCAGACTCGCCACGTGTTCGTCGTCAAGGTTGACCGTCCGCTGGAGCGGCGAGAGTCGCGCTCGGTGCAGAATCTCGTCGCTGTAGGCGTTGCCGATTGCGTCCAGCGTGCGGGGATCCGTGAGTGCGCGCTTCAGAGTGTGACTCTCGCGGCGGAGTCGGTCGGCGAACTCGACGGTCGTCGCAGAGAAGACGTCGAGGCCTCCGGGATCGAAGGCGGCGAGTTCGTCCTCGCTTCGCACTACGTGCAGCGACATGCGCTTCTTCGTGCTGGCTTCGGTCAGGAGAACCGTGCCGTGCTCGAAGTCGATCGCACCGTGCATCCGCTTTCGCACGAGCTTCGCGCCGGGTGGCCGCCACTTCAGGCGGCCGGCGATCATGAGGTGTAGGACGACGAACAGCTCGTCCGGCAGTTCCAGGACGATGCGTTTGCCGATGCGGCGGACGCCGGTGATCCGTTTCCCGATGATCGAGCGCACGGGCGGGTCGAACGTCTTGACCAGGGACGGGCTCTGCAGTCGCAGGCCGGTCACCACGCGATCGACGAGGAACGCCTGCAACCGCTCTACGTAGACCGTCACGTCCGGATACTCGGGCACGAACGGACTCTACCGGGAGCCCTCGCAGGTAGACTCGCGCGATGCCGGAGGGGGACCGTCAGGACGCAGGGCGCCGAACGCTGATCCTGATCGCGTCGCTCGTGATCGTGATCGCCGGCCTCAAAGCCTCGGGCTCGATCGTCGTGCCGGTGCTGGCGTCGGCGATGATCGCGGTGCTCTGCATTCCCGCGGTCAATCGCCTGAAGAGCTGGTCCGTGCCGGAGTGGGCGTCGGTGGCGATCGTGTTCATGGCCGTGCTCGTGGCCATCGTGGGGCTCTCGCTCCTGGTCGGCGACGCGGTGGCCGACTTCCGCGCCGAACTCGCCGACACGGATTCGTCTCTCAACACGGGAGTCGAGAAACGCAAGACGGAGCTGCTCGAACTCGCACCGCCGGCGCTCAAGACGTACGTGAAGGACGCGCAGGAGTTGGTCGACGTGGAGCGCTTTCTCGATGCGGTCGCCAAGACGGCCGGAGCGCTTGCAGATCTCCTCTCGAACACGTTCTTCGTGTTGCTGACCGTCGTGTTCATTCTGGGCGAAGCTGCCGGCTTCCCGCGCAAGCTGCGTGCGGCGGCGATCGGCACCGGGGGCGTGGCCGAACGGTACGCAGGGGTCGTGGGGTCCGTGCGTGAGTACATTCGCATCAAGGCGTACGTCAGCCTCGCGACAGGTGCCCTGGCGTCGCTGCTCGTCTCGGTGGCCGATGTGCGGTACGCGGTGTTGTGGGGTCTGGCCGCGTTCGTGCTGAACTTCGTGCCGACGATCGGTTCGATGATCGCGGCGATTCCTGCCGTCTTGCTTGCCTACATCGAGTGGGGGTGGCAGCGCGCGCTCGCCGTCACGATCGGCTACTTCGTGATCAACACCGTCATGGGCAACGTCATCGAGCCGAAGATGATGGGGCGTAAGCTGGGACTGTCGAGTCTCGTCGTCTGGCTCTCCCTCGTGTTCTGGGGCTGGGTGTGGGGACCGATCGGGATGCTCCTGTCCGTTCCGTTGACGATGATCGTGAAGATCTTCCTCGAGCACAGCGAGGACCTCCGCTGGATCGCAGTCCTGCTGGGACCGGCGGGTGGCGACGAGGCGGGGCGGCCGAAATCAGGCGTTGCCGCGGCCGCCGCCGCCGCGGCGGCCGGTGCCCCCGCCACACCCGAGCGAAGCGAGACCTGACGGCGCGCGACGGATACGCTGCGCCGTTCGGGAAGGTGGAAGCTCTGCATGAAGGTCGTGAAGTTCCTCGGGATCGTGCTCGCGGCCCTCTTCGTGATCTGCGTGGTCGGCGGCCTGATCCTCCCGGATCACTGGAAGGTAGAGGCCTCGATCGTCGTCAACGCCACGCCGGAGCGCGTCCATCAGGAGATCGCGACGCCACGCAACTTCGTGAAGCACGCGGAGAAGAGCGCGAAGTCCCAGGGCTACACCGGCTCCTTCGAGTACGACTTCGGGTCCGTCGAGTCCGGCAAGGGCGCGTGGTGGATCTCGAAGACAGACGACTCGAGGGTTCAGATCTGGATCACCGAATCCGATGCCGCGACCGGCATTGAGTACGAGGGCGCGATCGAGAAGGACGAGGTCAACGACCACGGCTCGATCACCTACAAGGCCGTCGAAGGCGGGACACTGGTGACGTGGACCGACAAGGGTGAGCTCGGGATCCCGGTCGCCGGGCCCTGGTTCGGCATGGCGCTCAGCTCGCAGTTGGAGAAGGCGTTCCAGGGCATCTTGCTCGAGGTCAAGACGACCTGCGAGAAGCCCGAGTGACCGGCGCGGTCAGCGCCGCTTGAGCGACGTCAGCGGCACGATCTGCGGTTCGTTGCGCAACGCGCCGGCGGCCACATCGGCGATGGAGATCGAGTCCAGGAACCCGTAGATCCGGGTGGACAACTCCTTCCACACCGGAGCCACGTCGCAGTTCCCGGCGTTTGCGCAGATTTCGAGCTGGCCGGTGTACGAGTCACAGATCGAGTCCGCGAACGGCCCCTCGAACGCGTGGAACATCTCGCCGACCGTCATCTCGGCAGCGGGCTTCGTGAGCCGGAATCCACCGTTGACGCCGCGCTGCGACTCCACCAGCCCCGCGCGCCGCAGAGCCGAGAGAATCTGCGCCGCGTACTCGCTCGAGAGACCCTCGCGTTCGGAGATCTCTCGCGCGGACAGCTTCACGCCGGCACCGGGTTCGGCGTGCTCCCGCGCCAGCTGGACGAGGCAGCGCAGTCCGTACTCTTCGCGTGCTGAGATCTTCATCGGTTCACCAGATTCCCAGGACGTCCTTGGCCTCGTCGCTCGCATGCACGACCGGGTTCCACGGCGGATCCCAGACGAGCTGGATGTCAGGGATCTCGACACCCGGCTGCTTCGCGACGGTCGCGTGCACCGCGGCCATGATCTGCGGGCCGACGGGGCAGCCGGGACCTGTCAGCGTCATCCGCACGGTGACCTTCTTGCCGTCCTCGGCGATGTCGACTCCGTAGATGAGACCGAGCGCGACGATGGACAGGTGGATCTCCGGGTCCTTGACCGGCTCGAGCGAGCGCAGGATGAAGTCGGGTGTGACCTTCTCGCCCTCTGCGAGTTCGAGCGCTCCGCCCTCGTGGACGGTCATGTCCATCTGGCCGTAGCCGGGGTAGCCGCCGGGGGTCGCGTCAGTGGGGTCGCTCATCGTTCTTCTCCGTTCAGGGCGGTGCGCTGGGTGAGCACCTTGTCCGCGTCGTTCAGTGCTTCCTCGAGTGTGGTCCACGGGAGCAGCGCGCACTTGATGCGCACCGGGAACGACTTGACGCCCTCGAGAGCATCGAAGTCGCCGAGGTCCGGCTCCGTCGGGAGGGGCGCGCCGTGCATCGTCTCGAGCACGGCGGCGATCGCGCGACGGGCGTCCTCGCGGGTCCCGCCCGCGACGATGTCGTGCAGGATCGAGCCCGAGGCGACAGAGATCGCGCAGCCGCGACCGTCCACCTGCAAGGCCTCGATCCGGCCGTCCGGACTCAGCCGCAGCGCGAGGTCGAGCTCGTCGCCGCAGAGCGGGTTGATGCCCTCGCCGTGCACGTCCGCGTTCTCGATCGGCTCCTGGCCGTGCGGCGCGAAGTTGTGGTCGAGCACGACTTCGCGATAGAGCGAGTCCTGAGGTTCGGGGGCGGTGGCCGGATCGAACGTGCTCACCGCGCGAAGAACCCCATGACGTCGCCCAGTCCCGTGGCGAGACGGCGCACCTCGTCCTCGGTGTTGTAGAGGTAGAAGCTCGCGCGGGCGGTCGCCACGACTCCCAGCTTCCGCATCAGAGGCTGGCAGCAGTGGTGTCCGGCGCGCACCGCGACGCCCCGCTGGTCGAGCAGCTGGGAGACGTCGTGCGGGTGAACGTTCGGCACGACGAACGAGACGATGCCGGCCCGCAGTGCGGCGTCGTCCGGTCCGTGCGTCAGTATCCCGCGCTCGGCGAGGAGGTCGAGTGCGAGGCGCGTCAAGCGCGTCTCGTGCGCGTGGACGGCGTCGAGGCCGACGGACTCCAGGTAGTCGAGCGCTGCAGCGAACGCGATCGCGTCGGCGACGGACGGCGTCCCCGCCTCGAAGCGCAGCGGCGCGTCCTTGTAGCTGCTCTTCTCCAGCTTCACGCGCATGATCATGTCGCCGCCGCCCATGAACGGGTCCATGTCGGCGAGAACTTCGGGGCGGCCGACCAGCGCGCCGACGCCCATGGGGCCGCACATCTTGTGCGCGGAGAACGCGAAGAAGTCGCAGCCGAGCGCCTGGACATCCACGTTGCCGTGGGGCGCGAGTTGTGCACCGTCGACGAGCGTTGTGACGCCATGCTCGCGCGCGACGTCGCACAGCTCACGCACGGGATTGGCGGTACCCAGGACGTTCGACTTACCCGTGAACGCGAAGATCGCGGGCCGCTCGGCGAGCAGGGTGTGCGCAACGCCGATGTCCAGCCGGCCGTCCTCGGTGACGGGGACGAACGCGAGCTTCGCGCCGACCTGCTGTGCCAGGAGCTGCCACGGCACGAGGTTGCTGTGGTGCTCCATCTCGGTCAGCAGGATCGTGTCGCCTGCGGCGACGTGCTTGCGGCCCCAGCCGTGGGCGACGAGGTTGACGGCTTCGGTCGTGCCGCGGACCCAGATGACGGACTCGTCGGACGCAGCGTTTACGAAGCGCGCAACGCGCACACGGGCGGCCTCGTACTGCTCCGTCGCCCGCGCGGCGAGCGTGTGCACGGAGCGATGGACGTTCGAATTCGACGTCTCGTAGTACCGGACCAGCGCGTCGATCACCTGCCGCGGTCGCTGTGAGGTCGCGGCGTTGTCGAGGTAGGCGAGCGGGTGCCCGTGGATCTCCTGGTCCAGGATCGCGAAATCGGCGCGGATGCGTGCGACGTCGAGCGGCGACCGGGCGGTGGACGTCTCGTTCACCACTCGGGCACCTCGACGTAGATCACGCCGTCTTCGATCGCGGTGGGGAACACCTCGATGGGTGCGATCGCGGGCATCTGGGTTGCTTTTCCGCTCCGGATGTCGAAACGCCCACCGTGCCGCGGGCATTCGATCTCGCCGTCCTCGTGGAGCGTCCCCGCGCCCAGCTCGCCGTCGTCGTGGCTGCAGCGGTCTTCCAGGGCGAACACCGCGTCGCCCGCGCGGGCGGCGGCCACGCGGAACCCGCCGACCTCGAACACGCGGACGGCGCCGTGCGGCAGGTCCTCCAGCGTGCAGAGCACATGGCGGCTCACAGCAGGACGCCCTCCAGGCGCCGCGCGAGCGCATCGCGGACGCGGGTGACGAGTGCGTCGCCGGGGACGCGCGAGATGACTGGCTCGAGGAACCCGAGCACCACGAGGCGCTTCGCGTCCGGACGCGCGAGCCCGCGACACTGACAGAAGTGCAGCAGTTCCTCGTCCAGCGGACCGACGGCTGCGGCGTGCGAGCACTGCACGTCGTTAGTCAGGATCTCGAGCTCAGGGATCGTGTCGGCGCGCGCATGGTCGCTGAGGAGCAGGTTGTGGTTGCGCTGATGCGCGTTGGACTGATCGCCCTCGAGACCGATGCGCAGATTGCCCGTATAGGCCGAGCGGGCGCGGTCGGCCACCACGGTGCGGTAGTCCAGGTCACTCGACCCGTGGCCGACGATGTGGTCCATGAGCGTGTGGTGATCGATGTGCTGGCGCCGGTTCGCGAAGACGATGCCGAGCGAACGGACGCTGGCGCCGCGGCCGGCGACCTCGACGGACTGCCGGCTCTTCACGACGCTGCCACCGAGGGACACGGTGACGGTTTCGAGCTGTGCGCCGCGATCGACGCGGCAGCGGATCACCGGCGCGTGGATCGCGCGAGAGTCGAGCTCCTGCACGAAGACGACGCGTAGCCGGGAGTTCGGTCCGACGTGGATCTCGATGCCCTCGTGCAGCAGCGTCTCCCCGCCGTCTTCGCCGGATGCGAGATCGAACACGACCGTCGCCTCGGCATTCTCTCCCAGGGTCACCACGGATCGTGATGCGGCGATGCCGTCGCCGCCCACGCGGTGGGCGATGTGGAACGGCCGATCGATCGCCAGGCCGTCCGGGATGTCGAGGAACGTGCCACCTGCGAACAGCGCGCAGGAGAGCTGTTCGAACAGATCGGCGGCGGGATCCACCAGTCGGAACAGGTGCGGCCGCACGCGATCCGGACACTCGGCCGCGAGGGTGCGCACGTCTCCGAACGCGATCCCGCTGTCGAGCAGTTCAGGGTCCTGCGCCACGCGGAGAACGCGCCCGTCGAGGGCGAGCGCGACGCCTGCGTGGTACTCGAACGTCCCGTCCTTGCAGTCCTCCGGCAAGTCGCCGAACTGCGCCTCGGGGCGCTCCGGAACTCTGTCTCCGGGCAGCAGGCGCCTGGGGTCCGTGTAGCGCCAGACGTGCTGCACACGGTCCGGAAGAGATGCCTGGCCGTACGCAGCAAAGGCGCGTCTGCGGGCCGCAGCGATCCAGTCGGGCTCGTCCGCAGCGCGTCGCTCGACGGCCGCACGGAGGGCATCGGTCAAGAGTGTCTCGCTCATGGGTTTGATCGCTCGGCGGTCAGCCGATCGATCCCTCCATCTCAAGCTGGACCAGACGGTTCAACTCGACTGCGTACTCCATCGGGAGCTCCTTCGTGAACGGTTCGATGAACCCGTTCACGATCAGCAGCGTCGCCTGTTCCTCGGAGAGGCCGCGGCTCATCAGAAAGTAGAGCTGCTCCTCGCCGACCTTCGACACGGTGGCCTCGTGCTCGATGCCGACGCGCTCTTCGTCCACCTCCATCGTGGGATAGGTGTCGGAGCGAGACCGTGCGTCCAGGATGAGCGCGTCGCACTTGACGTTCACCTTCGAACCGTGCGCCCCGTTGTGGACCTTGACGAGCCCGCGGTACGTCCCGCGGCCGCCGTCCTTCGAGATCGACTTCGACGTCACCACGGAGGTCGTGTTCGGCGCGGCGTGGATCACCTTGGAGCCGGCGTCCTGGTGCTGGTCGGACGTCGACAGCGCGACCGAGAGGATCTCGGCGTGCGCCCGCTCGCCGACCAGATAGACGGCCGGGTACTTCATGGTGAGCTTCGAACCGAGGTTGCCGTCGATCCACTCGACGCGTGAGTCCTCGTGCGCGACGGCGCGCTTCGTGACCAGGTTGTAGACGTTCTTCGACCAGTTCTGGATGGTCGTGTACCGGATCGTCGAACCCTTGCGGGCGATGAGTTCCACGACGGCGGAGTGCAGCGAGTCGGAGCTGTACGTCGGGGCCGTACAGCCCTCGATGTAGTGCACCTTGCTGCCCTCGTCAGCGATGATCAGCGTGCGCTCGAACTGGCCCATGTTCTCCGTGTTGATCCGGAAGTAGGCCTGCAGCGGGATCGACACCTCGACGCCCTTCGGCACGTACACGAACGAGCCGCCGGACCACACCGCCGTGTTCAGCGCGGCGAACTTGTTGTCCTCGGCGGGGATGATGGTCGCGAAGTGCTCGCGAATGACGTCCTCGTACTCGCGCAGGGCGGTGTCCATGTCCGTGAAGATGACGCCGAGCTTCTCGAGGTCTTCGCGGATCGAGTGGTAAACGACCTCGCTCTCGTACTGCGCCGTGACGCCGGCCAGGAACTTCCGTTCGGCCTCGGGGATGCCGAGCTTCTCGAACGTGTTCTTGACGGACTCGGGGACGTCCTCCCAGTTCTGGGACTGTCGCTCCGAGGCGCGGACGTAGTAGTGGATGTTGTCGAAGTGGATGTCATCGAGAAGCGCGGAGTTGCCCCAGCGCGGCATCGGCTTGCTGAGGAAGATGTCGAGCGCCTTGTGGCGCATCTCGCGCATCCACTCAGGCTCCTTCTTGTACTGCGAGATCATCTCCACGACTTCGTGGTCGATGCCGCGCTTCGACTTGAAGTCGTACTGGCTCTCGTCGTCGTGGAAGCCGTAGCGCTCGTCGTAGTCCGAGTTGATGCCCTCGGCTCCTGCGGCGCCCTTGAGAGGCTCCGTCGTGGTGATCGCTCCAACCGCGCCGTCCGTGTTGCTGTCTGACATTACGCTGCTTCCTTTTCGAGCCATTCGTAGCCCTTGGCTTCGAGCTCGTGTGCGAGTTCGGGTCCGCCGCTGCGCACGATCTTGCCGCCGAGCAGCACGTGCACGTGGTCCGGGGTGACGTATTCGAGGATGCGCTGGTAGTGCGTGATCAGCAGCTGCGCTCGGTTCTCGCCGCGCAGCGAGTTGATCGCGTCGGCGACGACCTTGAGCGCGTCGATGTCGAGTCCGGAGTCGGTCTCGTCGAGGATCGCGAGATGCGGCTCGAGCAGCAGCATCTGCAGCATCTCGAGGCGCTTCTTCTCACCGCCGGAGAAGCCGTCGTTGACGTAGCGCGTCATGAACGAGTTGTCGACGCCGATCTCCTTGAGCTTCGCCTTGACGAGCGGGCGGAACTCCTTGGCGGGGACCTCGTTCGGCCGCACCGCGCGCACGGAGTGGCGCAGGAAGTTCGCGACCGTGACGCCGGGGATCGCCATCGGGTACTGGAACGACAGGAAGATCCGCTTGCGAGCCCGTTCATCGACCGGCAGGTCGAGGAGGCTCTCGCCGCGGAACTCGATCGAGCCCTGCGTCACCTCGTAGTTCGGGTGGCCCATGATGGCGGCGGACAGCGTGCTCTTGCCGCTGCCGTTGCGGCCCATGATCGCGTGCGTCTCGCCCGCGTTCACCGTCAGGTCGAGGCCTGACAGGATCTCCTTGCCGTCCACGGCGACGTGCAGGTCGCGGACGGAGAGGATGGGGGTCGGGTTGTCTTCGCTCATGAGTGTGCTGCTCTCGTCCGCGATCGCGGGCGGCGGCGTCTCCTGGGTGTCCGGTGGTGCGGAGGGGCGAAAGCCCCGTCCATCCCCTGATTCTCGGGTCTCCCGGGCCCGGCATCACCGAAAACCATACAGTCTTGTCGGATTTCTATCATTCCGAGACTGAGCGGAGCCTGGCTCGAGACTCAGTCTCAAGACCACAGGCCGTCTTGCGCCACGCAATCGGGCCGGAGGGCTCAGCCGATGAACGGGCGCCGCGATCGCGCCATCTGCGTCAGCAGATGGGCCAGAGATGAGCGGCCTAGGCCAGCTCGTACTCGCGGAGCTCGTCGAGCAGGTCAACCTGGCCCAGCAGAGCCAGGCTGCCTCGGCAGAACTCGAGCAGCCGGCGGTCGGTCAGCTCCTCGGCCCCCTCGGGGAGCCTGCGGGTGCGGAGAAGTGCGCCCGCCTTGTCCTCGAACAGCTGGAACGGCTCGGGGCTGGCCAGAGGCATCAGCGTGCGGTGGGCAGTCTCGAAGACGCTCTCCTCGTCGCCGACGAGCTCCTCGCGGGCCTTGCCGCGGAGCGGCTTGACGTACGCCATCACCAGGGCCTCGGGGGCCTCGACCCGGTCGAGATGGGGATAGGCCTTCTCGCTGAGCAGAAGCCCGGCAAAGATCCCGATCTCCTGCTTTCCGCCGTTGCGGAACAGGTACACGCCGGAGAGCTTCCCGTCGTTGCCGCTGCGCACGGAGAAGCCCTCGGCGAACGGTGCGATGGCTCGCTCGAGGGCTACGAACTCGGTGGTGGTTTCGGCCATGGGATGTCCTCCGGGGGTCGCGTACGCCGGGCGCCACGCGACCCGGCATTCTACCCGTCCCGAGGGGGGTCCCATGAACGTAAATGCTGCCCACGTCGGGGCCTGCGCGGCCCCGGGGTCAGGCCCGCGCAGGCTCGCTCAGGCCGGATCGGGGTCCCGAGCGGGTCGCTTTCGTCGCCGCAGTCCGGCCGCGCGAAGCGACTCCACGACCTCGCGCGACGGCACCGCTCGGGCGCCCAGCAGAAGGGCCTGTTCGCGCACGTCTGCCGGGATGTCGTAGTGGTCGCCCGAGAACGCGCGATCCGGGAGCCCGAGCCGCGCGGCGAACGCGTGCAACTCGGCGAGGCTCGTGTCGCTCACGAGGTGGGCGAAGCGCCGGCCCTTGAACGGCCAGCGTGCGGAGTCGACCAGGATCGCCATGCGTCGCGGGAGGGTATCCGCGTTCCGCCGGCTTCTTCAACGCGCTGCGAGGGGTATCCTGACGGCATGCGCCGCCTCACCGTCCCCACACTGCTGCTTGCGTCCACCGTCCTGACCGGATGTGCATTGCTGACGCTGCTCATGCTGCCCTTCAAGCTGCTCTTCAGCGCCGTTGAGGCAATCGCCGGAGGCATCGGCGGCCTGACCGGCTCGTCGGCCTTCTTGCAGGTGCACGAGGGTCCTGCGCCACTACTCATGCCGCTCGGCGACGGCCGTTTCGCGGTCGAGAACCTCCACCCGGACGCCCGCTTCGACGTCGTGATCAGCGCCCCGGGGCATGCGTCGCGCACATATCACTGGCCGGAAGACCTGGCGCACCTCGATCGGGCTCCCACGGGGGACGTCGAGGTGACGTGCGTCCTGGCGCGCACGCGTGAAGCGGAACCAGCCGACGAGGAGTGAGGCGCCCGGCCGTACTGCTCGCCCTCGCGGCTGCGGTCGTCTCCGTTGCGCCGTCCCACGGGTACGCCAAGAAGGGCAGTGGGCCGCCCACGGTCACGTTCCTGGCCCCGGCTGACGGTCCGGACGCGGCGGCGGCAACCGAAGTTCTGTTCGGCATCCGTCCGGCCATCTCGGCGCGGCTGCCCGGCAGCGAGGACGAGCCGGACGCGTTCGCGCTCGCGAAGGGGGACCTGCCGGTAGACGGCGATCTGAAGTCCGCGTTTGCCAAGCTGAAGAAGGGCGGCACGCGCCTTCTGGTGGTGTACCTCCCGCACGGACGCACGACCGCCGTCACAGCTGCGGCCGTCAAGGCGAAGCTGCCGCTGCTCGTGACGTCTCCCGAGGCGACGATGCGATCCCTCGACCCGAAGCGCGAGGTGTTCTGGGCCGGAGGCGTGGCGCCTCAGGACGAGGCGCTGCAGGGTATGGACTACATGATGCAGCCGCTCGCGAGCATGCAGCCGCTCATCGTGCACGACGGCAGCCCCCGCGGCGTCGACGTGACCGCTGCGTGCAGCTTCTTCCGGCACGCGGCGCAGACGCCCCGCGGTCCCGTGGAGGTGTCGTCGCTGGACGGCCCGGCTCTCGCGCAGCACATCTCGGACGGCGCCGACGGCCTCCTGTACTTCGGCGGTCCAGCCGGTGCAGAGGCGCTTCTAGCCCTCCAGGCGGATGCCGCGGCGGAGCTCCCGGTCCTGCTCGGTCAGGGCTCGGCGTCCGCGGCGGTCCCGTCGTTCCACTCGGGAAGCGCGAAGACCGCCTGGTCGATGGAGACCCGGTTCTTCGATGACAGAGGAAACGGCGGGCGGGACGAGCGCTATCCGCTGGTGGATGCGCTCGCGGCGGCCGAGCTGAGCGTCCGCGCGAACCACGAGCGCGGGCATCGGATCGGCCTGTGGCTGCGCGCCGCGTTCGAGGCGGCGGACGGCGACATGAAGCAGTTCGTGCCGTCGCTGCGCGACGTGAACAGGCCGGGCGCCGCGGGCAAGCGGGTGTTCGAGCCGTGGGGCTGGGCATGTCTCGCACGACTCGAACTCTGGCACTCGGCACCGATCGAGATCGAGAAGATGGGGGCATGTCATCGCCGTCCGGAGACGCGCGTGCCCGTGCAGAGCATCCCGCACGTCGGCTTCTTCTCGGCGAGCCGTTTCAAGTGGGAGCCGGGCACGACGCATGTGTGGGTGCACTGGCGCGAGGGCGAGTCGCGCACGATCGAGACGGACATGTTCAAGATCGGGCTGAACACGAAGGGCTACGAGGAGAACCTCGAGGAGCGCATCCTCGACGACCTGCTCGGGCGCATGATCTCGCGGCTGCACCGCCTGTTCCTGCGCAATCCCGACGGCACGGCCATACCCGGCGTCTCGTTCAACGTCAGCTTCTCGACCGAGCCGCCGCCGGACGCAGCGTCCGGTCGCAAGCTGGAAGTCATCATCGGAGGCGACGATCCGGCGGCGGGGGGGCGGGCGTTCGGGAACACCGCGCTCGTCTTCTCGACGTTCCTCGAGCGCACCATGTACTCGAAGTACAAGCTCGCGAAGCCCGTGTCCGCTGCTGACCGGCCGCACATGGCCGGCGGCTACAAGTGGGACACCTCCGCGGAGGAGAACATCCGCAACGGCGAGGTGCGCTCGCTCGTGGACGGGTTCTCCCAGGGCATGGCGCTGACGGGCGCGCACGAGCTCGGCCACCTGTGCGGCAACGGACACGACCAAGAGACGCCCCGCAGCATCATGAATGTCGTGGACGGCGGCGGCCTCGACTTCGAGTGGGCCGAGTGGACCCCGCGCTGCGCGAAGAACGTCGAGAAGACGCTGAAACGAGTCTCGGCAGCGAAGCGGTAGCGTCATTCCGGTGCTGGACTGCTTTCGGCTCGTTGCCTGACCGTCACTCCGGCATCTTCCACCTGAGCCCATGGCGCGGACGATCCTCACCCCGGGGCAGCGGCGGCTTCTCGTCGTCCTGCTGGCGACGGGCGCATTCCTGATCGGGAATGCCGCCTACCTGTTCCTCACGCAGCCGCGCGCGTCGGTGCTGCCCACGTTCTACCAGTGGATGCTGGTGCTCCACGTCGTGGTGGGGCTGCTGATCCTGGCCCCGATGGCCTGGTTCATCGTGTGGCACATGAAGCGCGCGCTGGCGATGCGGAACCGCCGCGCGATCTGGACCGGCATCGGACTCACGGTCGCCATGGTGGGGCTGGCGGTCACGGGGATCTTCATCAAGGAGAAGGCGAACAGCGCGGACAACGCGGTGTTCTTCCAGTCGCACCGCGTGCTGGCTCTGCTCGTGCCCGCAGTGTTCGCCGCGCACCGGCTGATCTCGCACCACAAGCCCTCCAGACGCGCGAAGTGGATTGGCGTGGGCGTGCCGATCGCGCTGACGCTCGGTTTCCTGGGCGTGCACTACGCGACGCACCCCGGCGAGGCGCCGCGTCCACCGCTGCCGGCGCCGAATGCGGGCGACGGCATCGACCCGTGGCGCGACTACTGGCCGCCGGAGGGGCCGGCAGGCGGCGACCCCGACAACATCTTCTTCCCCGCGGCCACACGCACGCGAACGGGCGGCGCGCTGCCCGGACGCCTGCTCGTCGACGGCGACCTGCTCGACCCCGCGCAGCACGCCGCGGAACTCGAGGAGTTCGGCTTCGTGAAGGGGACGGCGCTCGGCTCGGCCAGTTGCGCGACGTGCCATCCAGACGTGACCGAGCAGTGGTCGCGGTCCGTGCACCGCTACTCCTCGTTCAACAACCCGTTCTACCGCGCTGCGATCGAGGATCTGCGAGCCGAGGACGACGGACGGCGCCGTTCGCAGTGGTGCGCCGGATGTCACGATCCGGCGGTCATGCTGACCGGCAAGTGGATGGACGAGGTCGATCCGACCGTGCCCGAGTCGCAGGCCGGGCTCACGTGCCTGGCGTGCCACGCCATCGACGGCGCGCACGGCGTCGTCGGCAACGGAAACTACATCGTCGCGGACGACGCGCCGGACCCGTACCTGTTCGCGGGCGCGAAGACGGGCGTGCTCGCCGAGATCCACGAACTGTTGATCAGGGCCAAGCCCGATGTGCACAAGCGCCAGATGCTCGTGCCGCTGCACCGCAAGTCGGAGTTCTGCGCGACGTGCCACAAGGTCTCGCTCGACAAGCCGGTCAACGGCTATCGCTGGCTGCGCGGTCAGGACGAGTACGACGCGTGGCACGACTCGGGCGTGTCGCGCAACGCCGCGCGCACGTTCTACCTCCCCGAGAAAGCGCGTTCTTGTCAGGACTGCCACATGCCCCGCGTCCCCGCGACTCTCGGAGATCTGGCGGCGAAAGACGGCATGGTCCGGTCGCACCTGTTCCTCGGTCCGAACACAGCGATCTCGCATCTGATCGGCGACGAAGAGGGTCTGCGCGACAAGGAGAAGTTCGTGCAGGACTCGCTGCGCCTCGATGTCTTCGCGGTGCGCCGGGACGGCAGCGCTCCAGTCTCCGCGCCGGATCTCCGCCCGGTCCCCGTGGCGCCCGGCGAGAACGTCGAACTGCACGTCGTGGTGCGCAATGCCGGGAACGGGCACACCTTCCCCGGCGGCACGCTCGACAGCAACGAGTCGTGGATCCACCTGCGCATCAGCGACGCGGACGACGCGAGCCGCGTGTTGTTCGAGAGCGGTGCGCTCGACGCCGACACGAGGTACGTGGACACTGACGCACACTTCTATCGCGTCGTGTTCGTGGACGAGGACGGCGTCGAGGCCGACCGGCGCAACCCCTCGGACTTCCGGGCGCCGGTGCACGTGAACACGATCGGGCCGGGCACGGCCGATCTGGTCCGCTTCGCCTTCTCTGTCCCGCAGGACGAGGCGCCACGGGCGTTGCGTGTGGAGGCGCGGCTGCGCTGGCGGAAGTTCAACCGCAAGTACACGGAGTATACGTATGCCCGTGTGATGGCCGGGAGGCCGGTGCCCGACTTCCCGGTCACCGATCTGGCGACGTCCACGGTCGATCTGCCGGTCTCGGGTGGGGGCGAGCTGCCGGTGGCCCCCAACGGAGCAGCCGAAGCGTGGGTGCGCTGGAACGACTGGGGCATCGGCGCGCTGCTGCAGGGGGACACCGTCACCGCACGGATCGCGTTCGAGACGGTGGACGCGTTCGTCCCCGAGAAACCCGACGGCCCGCGCAACCTGGCCCGCGTGGCACTGCGGGACGGGGACGTGGCGGGGGCGCTCGCGCACCTGCGCCGTGCGGACGAACGCAGGATCGCCGACCCGCAGAACGCGTTCTTCTTCGGGGTGGCGCTCGAGAAGGCCGGCGATCAGGACGGTTCCATCGCAGCGTACGGCCGGGCGCTCGAGACATTCCCGAACGACCGCACCATTCATCGGTCGCTCGCTCGTATCCACTACAAGCTGGGCGACTACGACGAAGCGATGGCGAGCGCCCTGCGTGTGCTGGCGATCGACCCCGAAGACCGCGTCGCTCACTGGATGCGGTTCCAGATCTACCGCGCGCTGGGCGAGGAGCAAGCCGCGTCCGCCGCCGAACAGGCATACCGGAAGTTCGCCCCGGACGAGAGCGCTCAGAAGTGGACCGAGGCCTACCGCCGGGAGCACCCCGAAGTGAATCGCGAGGATCAGCCCGTGCACGTCCATCGGCTGGAGCGTGTCAGATGAGGCGCTGGGGGTTGCTCTGCGTGCTGCTGGTCGTCCCGACCTGCGGCAACCCGGACGCGACCGAGCCGGTCACTCCGCCGACCTACACGAGGTCCTATCCGGAGGCCGCGCCCACCGACTCCGAGCACCCGATGAACGCGCTGTCGTACGTAGACGTCACCGAGGCCGCCGGGATTCGGTGGAGTCACACCAACGGGGCGTACGGCGACAAGCTGCTTCCCGAGACGATGGGCGCGGGCTGCGCGTTCTTCGACTACGACCAGGACGGCGACCCTGACCTGCTCCTGCTGGACGGCGACACGTGGCCGGGTCACGACAAGGAGGGGCCGACGTATGGCACGCGCCTGTTCAGCAACGAGGGGGACTGGAAGTTCGTCGATGTGACGGGAGCGGTGCGGATCGGTGACCGGATGCAAGCGATGGGCTGCGCCGTCGCGGACACCGACGGCGACGGAGACCAGGACCTGTTCATCGCGGGCGTGGGCGGCTACCAGTTCTTCGAGAACCTCGGCGACAAGTTCACGCTGATCACGGAGATCGCCGGCCTCGCGCCGGCGACGTGGACGGATGCCGAGGGCAACGAACATGGGCCGTTCGCGACGGGCGCCGCGTTCACGGACTACGACGGCGACGGCCTGGTCGACTTGTTCGTGGCGCACTACGTCCACTGGTCGAAGGAGACCGACGTCTTCTCGACGATGGACGGCACGACCAAGTCGTACGCCATCCCGAAGCAGTACGACGGCGAGAGCTGCCGCCTGTTCCGGAATCTAGGCGGCAACAAGTTCGAGGACGTCACGGACGCGGCAGGCGTCCGCAACGACGACGGCAAGAGCCTCGGCGTCTGCATCCTCGACTTCAACGACGACGGGCGCCCGGACATTGCCGTCGCGAACGACACACAGCCCGACTATCTGTACCGGAACAACGGTGACGGGACGTTCACCGAGATCGGATACGCCGCCGGAGTCGCAGTGGACCCCGTCACGGCCCGTGCACGCGCTGGAATGGGCGTCGACTCGATCGTGCTGCCGGACACGGGAAAGCCGGTGCTGGCCGTCGGCAACTTCAGCGGCGAACCGGTCTCGTTCTTCGAACTGTTGAAGGACGAGCTGTTCGTCAACAAGTCGGACATCTCGGGAGTCTCCCTCGCGACGCACCATCCGCTGACGTTCGGACTCCGCTTCGTGGACGCCGATCTCGACGGCCGCCCCGACCTGCTGCTGGCGAACGGGCACATCGAGCCGACCATCCAGACGGTGCACGCCGAGATCGCGTACGAAGAACCGATGCAGTTGCTGCGCAACGTTCCGGGCAAGCGGTACCCGCGATTCGTGGATGTGTCGGCGGGCCTGGGACCGGACTTCGCCGTGCCGCGCGTGCACCGCGGGCTGGCAACGGCCGACGTGGACGGAGACGGCGACCTCGATCTCTGCGTCACGGTGAACGGCGGCCCCGCCCGACTTCTGCGCTGCGACCTGGACGGCGCGGCGGAGCGGTCGCTGCGCGTGCACGTGATCGGTGCGCCGCCCGCGACGGACGCGCTGGGGGCGCGCGTAACCGTCACGACCGGCGAGCGTACGCAGATCCGCGACGTCCGCAGCGGGGCCGGATACCTCTCCGAGAGCGAGCGCGTCCTGACGTTCGGGCTGGGAAACCACGGGCCTGTCGACCGGGTCCTCGTGCGCTGGCCGGACGGCCACGAGAGGGTCTTCGAGGGTGTTCCCGCGGGTCTGCTCCGGGCGGCCCGCGAGTAGCGGCGCGAGAAGCGACGCTCCCGGGGAACCAAGCGGCATCGGGATTGCGTCGATATCCTCAGAGAACGGGTGCGCCGAGACTGCGCGCCCCCTCCAGGAGACACCCATGCGCCCATCCCGCTTCACCCTCGCGGCCGTCCTCATCGCCGGACTGGCTGGTCTGGCCGCCTTTGCCGTGCGCCCGCCGGCCAACGCCCAGGACGACGAGGCGGCCCGCGCGAAGGCGGAGGCCGAGGCGCTGACGAAGGCGGTCGAGCGGGGCAAGGAGCTCTTCCATTCGAAGGAGCTGGGGCGCAAGAGCTGCGCGACCTGCCACGAGGACCCGGACAAGCCGCAGGACGATCTGCGCACCGCGAAGTTCGCCTACCCGAAGTACAGCCGCCGCAAGAAGGCGGTGGTCACGCTGCAGCAGAAGATCAACGAGATGATCAAGTACAAGGCCCGCGGCAAGGAACTCGAAGGCGACTCCACCGACCTCGCCGCCATCGCGGCCTACGTGGAGTCGATCAGGACGAGATAGGACCAGAGGTCAGCGCAACAGGTAGTCCCAGTCGCGGTCGAGGTCGCGGTCCTGTTCGATCATCTCCGGTGTGATCTTGAGGTAGGCCGAGCGGCGTCGTAGCGCGACCCGCGCACCGTGCGCGGCCGCCTCCGCCACGCACGCTTCGTCCGTCTCGCACCCGGTGCTGACCGGAGCCTTGGACGTCTCCCACGCGTGGCGGGCCGCGTCCACGATCGTGGTGGCCATAGCCTGCTCGTCGTCGACGGCGGCGACGCGCCGGCGCAGGTCCTCGAGCGTGGTCGAGGTGCTCCACGTCTCCGCCGCGGTGAACAACCGCTCGGCGTGGGCGTACGAGAACTCCTCGCGGACGCGCATCTGTTCGAGCACCCGCCAGCGCACGCTCTCGCAGATCTCGTCCTCGCGCGTCGTGAGGACCGGCGGGCCCCCGCCCTCCGGCGCGGTGCCGCAGACGCGACGCGGCGTCTGACAGGCTGCGGTCAGGCACGCCGCGACCAGCGAGATCAGGAGGGACAGTCGCTGGGTCGATACCATGGCCGTGGGCCGTCGGCGGGCGGAACCCCCGCGATGGAGCGGGCGTCGTACCCCCGGCGACCAGCGAATTGTGGGGCGTGCGGTGTCCCACGGACAGGAATGAGACGCTGTGAGACGGAGAGATGTTGTGAGACCGAGAATGGCCATGCGAGCGAGAGCCCCGACCCTGAGCGCCGCGGTCCGCATTGCTGCGGGCGGCCTGGCGCTCCTTGCCGCCACTGCGTTCGTGCCCGGGGACGTCTTCGCGGGCGACAAGGTCTGGCACACGACCCTCGACAAGGGCGTGGAGAGTGCGAAGAAGAGCGGCAAGCCGCTGCTCATCGTGACGGCGTGGAAGTCCAGGATATGAGTACCGTGCGACACCTGGCGTGACCGGGTGCAGAAGGACGAGGACTTCCAGAAGGTCGTCGCGCGCTTCGAGGCCGTCGAGTGGCTGTACGACGGGCTGAACGGGAAGATCATCCCCTGGACCCACGATCAGGGGAACGAGAACGAGGATCCGTCGATCCTCGTGTTCGTCGCGAAGCCGGACGGAACCGTCATCGATCGCGCGCCGAACGCGTATGCGGCATCGCCGCTGTCGAAGTGGCTCGACGACGCCGCGGACAAGTACGAGCGCGATCACCCGAAGACGCGCGTCCCGCTCGCACGCGCGACGGTCGTCGGTGAGGGCGAGGGCGAAGAGCGGACGGTTTCGTGCGAGCAACTGGACGCGGCGCGCGAAGACGACAAGCCGGTCCTCGTGTACGTCGGGCGCAGCGAAGGCGCTGACGACAACAAGAAGGCGCGGCTCGAGGTCAAGGCGTCGCGTAAGTTCGAGAAGGGGACACTCGGGTCCAAGGGCGCGGCGACGGCCGCCGAGGGATGGGCGCTCTTGCGTTTGGACCTGCAGAACGCGGATCACGCACTTCTCGCCCGGGACCTGGGAGTGGAGAGGGTGCCGACTCTGCTCGTCCTCCTGCCCGGTGAGGAGAAGCCGCGCGACCTGGGCGGGAAGATCACGGGCAACGCGCTCGCGCACCAGCTGAAGAAGCTGAAGCCGGCTAGCGACGACGAGTAGGGGCGGGGGCACTCGCGCGCGTCGCCTGCGGATCGCGCGGCGATCCTCGGCCACGCTTCGGGCGCATGTCTCCCTCCTACGCGGTCTCCGACCGCTACGGAGGGCTGCGGTCACGCGCCTTGCTCCGCAATCCGCGCGCCCTCGCTACTCGCTGCATCTGGAGAGCGACTCCGTTGCGCGCGCGGAGTGAGAAGCTCGCCTCTACTTGATGTGAACAAACAGATCGGCCAGCCGGCCGATCTCGTCGGGCGCGATCACGGGCACTCCGTCCGGGGCGCTGACGCCGCGGCCGACCACGGCCAGGACCACGGCATCGGGAAGCGTCTCGAACGCCTCGCCGTCCGGCACGACCACGATGCGCGGGTGCTCCGTGTACTCCTTGCCGCCCTCGACGAGCACGACGTCTGCGTCTGCGGTCGCACAGGCGAGCGCCGCGAGGTCGCCCGGATCGCGCGACGGCTGTGGAACGAACACGGCCGCGACCTCGGTGGAACCGAGGACCGTCGCTACGGCGCCCGCCGTCCGGGCGCGGTGCGTGTCCTTGCCGGCCGTGTCGGCGTCCACCGCGTGGTGCGCGCGCTTCACGTAGGCCACGCGCGTACCGCGGGCTGTGAGTGCCTCGATGAGCGCGACGGCGACGGTGGTCTTGCCCGCGTTCGAGTGCGCGGCGGTGATCAGGACCACGGGGACACTCACGTGTTGCCTCCGCCCTCCGTCTCCCGCCGCCATTTCGCCAGTGCCTCCAGGTCGCCGATCACGATGAGTGAGTCGCCCGCACGGAGCGCGAACTCACTGTCCGGCACGACTCGCATCTCGTGGTCGTCCACGTCCTTGCGCAGTACGTTCAGCACCGTCACGCGGTGGTTCGTGCGGATCTGGCACTCGAACAGCGTTCGCCCGACGTGATCCGGGTGCACCCGGACGCGCGCCACTTCGGCTCCCTCGGGCAGCTCGATGTAGTCCGCGCCGCCGTCGGGGTCGTCCCGGTGCACAAACTTGGCACGCAGGTTCTGCGTCTTCAGCACTTCCAGGTGGAGTGCTGCCATGACGTCCCGCCGTGTCACGACACCCCTCAGGTGGAGGCTCTGCTCGTCATCCACGACTGGCCGTTCGTCGATGTCGGAGCGGCCGAACTGGTCGAAGACGTCGGAGAGCCGGTCGCCACGAAGCACCGCCTCGACCGGGGCTGCGAGGTCCTCCGCCACGATTCCGGGCCCGAGATCGCCGAAGGAAGCGAGGTCGATCAGACTCTGCACGCGGATTGCCCCCCGCAGTCTGCGCAGGTCGTCGCACACGTAGACGACCGAGACGCGTGCGGCGCTTGCGAGCGGGACGATCTCGGCGTACGTCATGGAACGGCCGACCCAGACCATGGGGTCCTCGCGCATCACGTCGCCGACACGCGTGGTCACGAGGACGGTCTCCTCGAGTCCGACCGGCTGCGTGACCCCGCGCGCGCGCAGCTCTTCCGTGTAGATGCTGGGCTCGTAGATCGCACGGGCCACGACCGACGACGCGACGCACCCGAGCATCAGCGGCGCCACGATGCCGT
Organism: Planctomycetota bacterium; assembly: GCA_965248445.1. Lineage (GTDB taxonomy): Bacteria > Planctomycetota > JAJSAM01 > JAJSAM01 > JAJVHW01 > CBDFJG01. Next base: position 1,754,167 of record CBDFJG010000004.1, on the reverse strand, counting down.
AGTCACCGGTCAGTTCGTACATCACCACGATCGCCATGATCGGTGCGCGCGTGGTGCCGGCGACGACACAGCCCATGCCGACGAGCGCATACCCGCCGTAGTCGCCCGAAATATCCGGAGCGACGTGGTTCACCAGCACGCCGACCGCGCCGCCCAGTCCGGCGCCGATGAACAGGCTCGGCGTGAACACGCCGCCCGCACCGCCGGATCCGACGGTGATCGCCGTGCCGAACGCCTTGACGAGCGCCAGCGCGACGAGGATGAGCACAAGGTGTCCCCACTCGGCCTCCTCGAATCGCGGGCCGCGACCGTTCAGCAACTCGCTGAGGGCCTCGTAGCCGTTGCCGCACACCTCTGGAAACGCGAGCGCGATTCCCCCGATGAGCGCGCCGCCCACAACCGTCTTCCAGATGCGGTCGCCCGGTAACGACTGGAAGAAGCGCTCCGAGAGCGAGAGCAGGCGCTGCAGGCCGACAGCCACGAACCCCGCAACGACACCGAGGAAGAGGTACGGGACGAGCTCCGCCAGCGTCTCCAACTGATAGTGAGGCATCTGATAGAGCGGCTCGTTGCCGCGCAGGTGCCACGTGAACAGCGTGCTCGTGACCGACGCGATGACGACGGGCGCGAACAGCTCGACCGCGAAGTTCCCGAGAACGACCTCCATGGCGAACAGCGCGCCGGCGATGGGGGCGCCGTACGCCGCCGCGAACCCGGCAGCGACACCACACCCGAGGAGGAGGCCACGGTCCCGTGCCGGCGCACGCAGGAGCCGCGTCAGCGTCGAAGATGCCGCGGCGGAGATCGTGATGATCGGACCCTCGCGTCCGACGGAGCCGCCGGTTGCGATGATCCCGAGAGACGACGCCGCTCGCATGAGCGCGGTCCGCAGGCGGATCGGGCCGCTGCGCAACGAGACGGCTTCCATCACGTCGGAGAGGCCCGTCCCCGATTCCCCCCTGACGCAGAACCGGTGGACGAGCGCCGCGGCCAGGCCGCCGGCAGCCGGGATGAGCACCATCAGCCACGGCGTCTCGGAGCCGACGTGGCGCGCCCCCGCGAGGATGTTCACGCGCGCGCCCTCGAGCACCTCCCCGCCCAGGCCGATCAGCTTTTGGACCCAGTCGGTGGCGCTGCGGAACCCCAGCGACGCAAGCCCCCCGCAGAGACCGATCACGGCGGCCCTCAGGAAGCCGACGAGTTGCTCGCCGGTCCCCCGCGGCCGAAGCCTCACCGTTCCACCTCCACGTCGTGCGACATCGCGGTGTTCCCTTGTATCCGCCGGCGCGCAATCAGGGGCGGCTTCGTTTCGCCCCCAGGCAGCTTCTCGTACGATGCGCCGACTCCCCCTCCCCGACGACGAGGCCCTCTTGGCGGACGAAGACGACGAACTCCTTGGTGTGATGAGACGCCGCTTCACGGCGGTGGCTGATCGCATGGAACCACTGCTCGCTGCCCTCGAGGCGGGCGAGGAGCCGGCCTTCCTGTGGCACTTCCGCCGCGATCTGCTCGGCGACTTGGACGCAGTCGCGTTCCGCAAGCTGCGGCACGCCTGGCGCGAAGAGCGCGAACTTGCGCGCCGCCGCGGCACCACGCGTCGCGCTCTCGAGTCCGAGAGCCTGATGACTGACGCACTGGCGAAGCAGGTTCGCGAGACGCGCGATCTCTCGCTGCTCGAAGATCTGCTGCGGCCGATCAGAGACGCCCGCCGCGGCCGCGCGGCGGCGGAGGACCCCATGTCGGCGGTCGCGGCACAGATCGTCGCCGCGACACCGGCGACCGCGACGCCCGCGACCGAGGTGCCCGCGACCGAGGTACCCGCGACCGAGACACCCGCGACCGAGGTACCCGCGACCGAGACACCCGCGACCGAGACACCGGCGACCGAGACACCGGCGACCGAGACACCCGGTGCCGAGACACCCGGTGCCGAGACACCCGGAGCCGAGACACCCGGAGCCGAGACTCCGACCGTCGAGGACCTGCTTGCACCGTTCTGCGGCACGGACGGCGCGCCACCGACCGCGGCGGATCAGCACACGCGCCTGACCGGTCTCGTCGCGCAGACCATCGCGGACAACGCGCTCGCGCGTCAGCAGCTTCGCCGTGCGTTGCGCAAGCGCGGCGTGCTGACGACGTCCGCGAGTGCGGGGCGCGAATTGAAACCGCATCTGCAACCCGTTGCGGCACTCAGCATCCCGCTCGGCCAGGTCGACGCGCGCCGGCTGATGCTTGTGCGGCGCGGCAAGAAGAGCGGTGCGCTCGACGTACGCATCGTGCCGCCCGACGAGACGAAGAGTGCCATCCTCGAGGGGCCGCTCGGCGTCGATGTCGCGCACCCTTACGCGGACCTGCTGAAGACGGCAACCGAAGCCGCGCTCGACCGCATGGTGCGCGAGGCGTCGAACGAACTCGTCAACGAACGCAAGCGGTCGCTCGAACGCGGTCTCGTGTCGCGCTTTGCCGACGGCCTTCGCGCGCGGTTGATGGCACCCCCTGCGGGCGGCGTCGCGGTGGTTGCGGTGGTCCCGGGAGCCGCCGGGACCGCACGCATGCTCGCCGTGGACGCGGAGGGCCGCGCCGGCCGTACCGAGACCATGAAGCCTTCGCAGGAGGGCGAAGCTCGGGAGAAGGCCGCGAAGCTCCTGACTGACGTGATCGCCGAGAGCGGTGCCAAGCTCGTGGCCGTCGCCGGCAGCGGCCGTGCGACGGCGCTCCGGTCGTGGGTGGGGGACGTGCTCGCGGCGAACCGGGAGCTGGGCGCGGTGCTCGCACCGGTGCACGAGGCCGCGGCGGAGCGGTACGCGGGCACGGATGCGGGCAAAGCGGCCGCGCCCGAACTCCCGGTCACGGCTCGTGTGGCTGTGGCGCTGGCCCGTCGCGTGCAGGATCCGCTGCTCGAGTTGGCGCGCTACGACATGACGGACCTCCCGCTCGGCCCCAATCAGCGGGACGTGGACCGGGGCGAGTTGCGGCGTTCCCTCGACGAGGTGGCGACGGAGTGCCTCGCCGCCGTGGGCGTCGACGTCAACGCCGTGCCCGCCCGCATCCTCGCGCGCCTGCCCGGACTGGACGGCCCGTCCGCCCAGGCCATCGAGACGCACCGCAACACGCACGGAGCGTTCGCCTGCCGCACGGACGTGCGCGCGGTCGAGGGCGTGTCGGACGACGCCTGGCAGCGCGCCGCGGGCTTCATGCGCGTGGCCGGTGGCAGCGAGGCGCTCGACGCGAGCGGCGTGCACCCGACCGCGTTGCCCATCGCCCGCGCGGTCGCAACCAAGGTGGGCGTGGAGATCCGCGAACTCATCGGCCGCAAGGACTTCGAGTCAGCGGTGGACGTCGCAAAGATCGCCGGCGAGGTTCACTCCGTGGACAGCGTCCGTCAGGTGCTGCGCGGGCTTGCCCGCGGCGGCCGCGATCCCCGTGGTGCGTTCAAGCCGCCCGTGCACAACCCCGGCGTGCGGCGGTTCAACGACGTCCAGGAGGGCATGGAACTCGACGGCGTCGTCGCCGGTCTGTCGAACTTCGGAGCGTTCGTGGACGTCGGGTTGCGCGAGCAGGGTCTGGTCCACGTCTCGCAACTGGCGCATGGCTACGTGGAGGATCCGGCGGCCGTGGTGTCGGTCGGGGACCCGGTTCGCGTGCGCGTCGTCGGCGTCGAGCCGGAGAAGCGGCGTCTCTCCCTGAGCGTGAAGGCGCTGTTGCCGCCGCCACCCGAGTCAGAGCGACCGCCGCCGCGGCAAGAAGGCGGCGAGCGGGGTCGTTCCGGCGGTCCGGGTGGTCCGGGTCGCGAGCCCCGGCGCGGCGGCCGGCCGGGAGGTCGGAGTCCGGGAGGGCAGCGGTCCGGTGGACGCGGGGACCGCGGCCGACGGGGCGATCGCGGCAGACCCGGCGGAGGACGGCCCTCTGTCCGCACACCGGCGATCCGCGGCGTGCCCCGCGAACACGACCCGTTCCACCAGCAGTTGGTTGCGTTGCGCGAGAAACTCGGACTCGAGCCGCCGCCTCCGCCGAAAGCCGCGAAGCCCGCCAAGCCCGCGAAGAAGGCGAGGGCTGCGAAGCCCAGGAAGCCGAAGCTAAAGGCGGAGACGAAGCCGGAGACGAAGGCAGAGACGAAGCCGAAGCCGAGCAAGACGGCTGCGAAGCCCAAGCCTACGAAGCCCAAGCCCGAGACGCCCGCTGAGCTTCCGGTCGAGGCTGCGAGCGCGGCGGCGGCTGCGCCGCCCGCCCCCGAAGTCGTGGCAGACGGCGCCGGCGCCGATGCGGCGCCGGAACCAGCCCCCGAACAGGACCGTCCTACCTAGCGACTCCCGCGCGGGGTGTCATCGCTATGCGCATCACTCCACTCCGTCTGCTCGCAGTGCTGGCTGCTGCTCTGGTCATCGCGACCCCCAGCGGTGCCGACGCGCGGCACACGCTGGTCGGTGAGACGGCTCCCGAGTTGACGGCCCGCGACTGGTCCCGCGGCGACGGACGCACCGAGATCGCAGGCTTCGATGGCGAGATGGTCCTCCTCGCGTTCTGGAAGACGGACTGTCCCGCCTCGCGGAGCGCGCTCCCGCAACTCGCGCGTCTCGACGAGGCCTTGCGCCGCAAGGGACTGAACGTCGTCGGTGTGACGCACGAAGAGCGCGCGACGGGTCTGCGCTACCTCGTCCACCGTGCGCCGCGCGTGGGCTTCCCGATGGCGTTCGGCGGCGGCTCCGGCTACGAGGTCAAGATGCTGCCGCACGCGGTTCTGATCGACGGCAACGGTACGGTGCAGTGGGAAGGACGACCGGGCGGACTCAGCAAGCGCGACCTCGAGAAACAACTTCGCTATCTGGAACGCGCCGATGCCGAGACGCAGGCAGTCATTGCCGGTCGGATGCTCGCACGGGCGGAGACGCTGGTCGAAGCCGGCCGAGTGCTCGAAGCCACCGAGGTCCTCGACGGCGCCGCGGAGCGATTCGCGCGTACTGAGGCTGCTGAGACCGCGGCTGCCCGTTCGCAAGCGCTCCGCGAGGGAGACCACGAGGCCGAGTTCGCCGCGCAGCGGCGCGTCGCGAAGCTCGTCGGCGGGGTTCACGGACCGGCCGCGAGCAAGAAGCGGCTGAAGGCGAAGGACCTCGCGAAGCGGGCGAAGGGCCTGATCGACCTCGCCGACACCGTTGAGGAAGAGGCCCCGCACGCCGCGCGGATCGCGCGTGAGTGGGCCGAGATCTTCCGCGACGAGTGGACCGACTGACTGGCCGCGTCACGCTGGGGGCGGTCACGGGCCCGAGAGCGGGCCCGAGAGTGGGGACGAACGGCTGCATCCGCCCCCTCGCTTGCGGTAGAACCGCCCTCCCCGGAAGCTGGGTGGCGGACGCCGCCCGCAAACCCGATCGAGAGGAGACTCCTACCATGTCGTCGATCTCAACCTCGCGCCTGGGCCAAGCCTTGCTTCTCGCCGCGATCGCCCTGGCGCTGCCGGCGTGCGGTGACGACGGAAACACCGGGGGAGGCGGCGGGGGAGGCGGCGGCGGAGGTGGTGACGGCGACGTGAACGTCTCCACGGACACGAACGCCGAGCTGATCGAGAGGTACAAGGACCACCTCGACTTCCCGGACGTGACCTACCGCTGGAACAAGGATGTCGGCGACTCCTCGGTACCCGCCGAGATGGGCGGACCCGGGTTCACCGGCGAGGGCTGGACCACGAACATGACGTTTCCGGCTCTTGGGTGGCCGGACGCGCCGCAGGGCGGGACGCTGCGCGGCTACCTGCTGGATTGGCCGGCGACGCTCCGGCTCCATGGCGAGAACTGGAACACACAGTTCAACTACATCGTGATGGACCTCTGCACGGAGGGCCTGCTCTCCATTCACCCGACCACGCTGGAGTTCATTCCCAGCCTCGCCACGCACTGGCAGATCTCGGAAGACAAGCAGACCTACCGGTTCCGCATCAATCCGGAGGCGCGCTGGAGCGACGGCGCCGAGGTCACGGCGGACGATTGGATCGCGACGTACAAGCTGCGCATGGATCCGAAGGCGCGTTTCCCGTCCTCGCTCATCACGTGGGGGAAGTTCGAGACGCCCACCGCGGAGTCGAAGTACATCGTGAGAGTCACGTGCAAGCAGGACAACTGGCGCAACTTCCAGTACTTCGCGGAGAGCTTTGTGATGCCCGCGAAGTACATCGACATGCCAGGAGACGAGTTCCTCGAGAAGTACCAGAACTCGTACTTCCCGGCCGTCGGACAGTACGAAGTGAAGATGGAGGACGTCCAGCTCGGCGCCTCCCTGGCCATCTCGAAGCGTAAGAGCTACTGGCGCGACGGTGATCCCTCTGTTGCCGGAACTGCGAACATCGATCGTTTCGAGTACGAGATCGTCAAGGACATCAGCCTCGCGTACGAGAAGGCCAAGAAGGGCGAACTCGACATCTACTACGTGCCGAAAGCGCAGTGGTGGGCCACCGAGATCCTGCACCTCGACCCGGTGAAGCGCGGTCTGCTCGTCATGAAGAAGATCTTCAACGACGGGCCGATCGGGACGAGCGGCATCGCCATCAACATGAAGAAGGCGCCGCTCGACGACGTGCGCATCCGCAAGGCGTTGCAGTTCCTCTACAACCGCGAGCTGATGATCGAGAAGCTCTACTTCAACGAGTACAAGCCTCTGACGAGCTACTGGCAGGGCGGCATGTACGCGAACCCCGACAACGAAGACCTGCCGTACGATCCGGTGGGGGCGGTCGAACTCCTCGAAGCCGCCGGGTGGACCGAGGTGAACGATCAGCTTTTGCGCGTCAAGGACGGCAAGCTCATGGAGTTCCAGATCCTCTACACCAGCGCGCTCACCGAGCGAAGCCTGACCATCTTCCAGGAGGATTGTGCGAAAGCCGGCATCAAGATCAACCTGCGGCGGATCACGCCGGCGGAGCAGTGGAAAGCGGTCACCGGCAAGGAGTACGAGCTCTCGAGCCAGGCCTGGGGCGCGCTCGTGTTCCCGAACCCCGAGTCGTCGTGGAAGGGCGAGCTCGCGGAGCAGACCGGCAACAACAACATCACGGCGTTCGCCGACGACGCGGTCGATGCCCTGATGGCGGAGTACGACGCGTCATACGAGGTCTCCGAGCGCATCCGGACGGTGGGTGAGATCGACGGACTGATCTACAAGCAGCACCCGTACGTGCTCGGGTGGTACGGCGGCAACCTGCGCTTCATGTACTGGAACAAGGTCGGCATGCCGCCGTGGGGCTGCTCGCGCGTGTCCCAGAGCCGCGCCTACTACTACGGATTCTGGATCGATCCGGAGAAGGAAGCAGAGCTCGAGGCCGCCAAGAAGGACGACTCGAAGACCATGCCGATCCCTGAGAAGCAGAACCGCTTCTGGGAAGCGTGGAACGCCTGGCAGCGCAACAAGGGCGGCGAGTAGGCAGGACCACGCGGCCTCGCCATGGGCGCCTACTTCGCACGCCGGCTGTTGCTCCTGATCCCGACTTTCATCGGGATCACATTCCTCGTTTTCTGCGTCACCCGGTTCGTCCCCGGCGGACCGATCGACCAGATGATGGTCCAGATCCAGATGGGCGGCGAGCAGGGCGGCGAAGGGGGCGCGTCCGGCGGCGGAGAGCAGGCCGGTGGGGGCGCAGCCATCCCGCCAGAAGCGATGAAGGAACTCGAGAAGCGCTTTCGCTTGGACATGCCTCTGCCCGTTGCGTACGTCCACTGGCTCGGCGACGTCGTCCGTGGGGACTTGGGCAACTCGTACAAGTACAGCACGCCGGTCGTCGACCTGATCAAGGACCGCTTCCCCATCTCGATCTACTTCGGTCTGATCGGGTTCACTCTCGCATACCTGGTCTGCATCCCGCTGGGGGTCATGAAGGCCGTCAAGCACAGCAGCGTCTTCGACGTCGGCTCGAGTCTGCTCGTGTTCATCGGATACTCGATTCCCGGCTGGGCGCTCGGTGCACTGCTGCTCGTGTACTTCGGTGGCGGCAACTTCTTCGATTGGATTCCGCTCGGCGGATTCCACTCTCCCGAGTTCAACGCCATGTGGGACAAGGGTGAGTACTGGTGGTGCATCAAGGACAAGCTGCACCACACGATCGCACCGGTCATCTGCTACATGATCGGAAGCTTTGCGACGCTCACGCTGCTCATGAAGAACTCGCTGATGGAGAACCTGGGCGCCGACTACGTGAGGACGGCGTTCGCCAAGGGACTCTCAGAAAAGCGCGTCGTGTTCCAACACGCCCTGCGCAACTCGCTCATACCGATCTGCACGGGCCTCGGCCACGCCATCGGCATCATCATGGCCGGCAGTTATCTGATCGAGTACGTGTTCAACATCGACGGGCTGGGGTATCTCGGCTACACGTCGATCGTCGGGCGCGACTACGCAGTTGTGCTGGGTGTGCTGGCGATCAACGCCGTGCTCGTACTGTTCGGCAACATCCTGAGCGACGTTCTGTACGTGCTCGTAGACCCGCGGATCAGATTCGCGTAGGCGGCGATGGACGACGCCGAACCTGTTGTCACTGGCGCGACGGCCGAAGAGGTCGCGGGGGAGCGTGCGGAGATACAGCGGTCCGTCTCGGTGCTGCGCCGCCGATGGCGCAAGTTCCGCACGCTCAAGCGCGGCTGGTGGTGCTTCCTGCTGCTCGTCGGGCTGTACGTCATCAGCGTGTTCAACCCGCTACTGATCAATAGCCGCGCGCTGATCGTCAGTCACGGCGGCGAGACCTACTTCCCGGCGCTGGCCGAGTGGACGAGTGGCAAGCAGCACGCTGCGAAGACGTTCGGGCAGCGCTCGATCGGCGAGGCTAACTACCGCAAGCTGGCTGAGGACTGGGCAGAGAGTGAGACCGACAGCTGGCTCGTGATGCCGCTGTATCCGTACCACCCGAACGAGTCGTTGCTCACGGATCCAGCGCTGTCTGGTGCGCCGCCGCACAAGCCGCAGCGAGGACACTGGATGGGGACGGACGACCGGGGACGCGACGTATTCGCGCGCCTGGCGTACGGGTTCAGGATCTCGATCACATTCGCGTTGCTCGTGATCTCGATTGCCTACGTGATCGGCGCGAGCGTCGGCGCCCTGCTGGGGTTCTTCGGCGGCAAGCTCGACTTCCTCGGGCAGAGGCTCGTTGAGATCTGGGGGTCGATTCCGTTCCTGTACACGGTGATCATTATCAGCGCGTTACTGAAGCCGCAGCTGCTCGGACTGGCGCTGTTGTTGAGCGTGTTCCGATGGGTCGGGATCAGCTACTACATGCGTGGCGAGTTCTACCGCGAGAAGGCCAAGGACTACGTCTCTGCGGCCATCGCGCAGGGCGACTCACGGCGGGCGATCATGTTCTCGCACATCCTGCCGAACTCGCTCACGCCGATCATCACGTTTGCACCGTTCGCAACCGTCGGCGCGATCGTGTCACTCGTCGGACTGGACTTCCTCGGCTTCGGGCTGCCCGCGCCGACTCCGTCGTGGGGTGAACTGGTGAACCAGGGCAAGGAGAACATCCAGCATTGGCACCTGGTGACGTTCCCGCTGGCGGCGCTGTTCCTCACTCTGAACCTCGTGGTCTTCATCGGCGAGGGCATCCGCGAGGCGTTCGACCCGAAGGTCTTCTCGAGGCTGCGGTGAACGGGTGAGTATCGACACGATCTTGTCCGTCAAAGATCTGCGCACGCACTTCCACGTGGGCGGCAACATCGCGCGTGCGGTCAGCGGAGTCAGCTTCGACGTGCGCAAGGGCGAGGTGCTGGGCATCGTCGGCGAGTCCGGTTCGGGCAAGTCAGTGACCGCGCTCTCGGTGATGCGCCTGATTCCGGACCCGCCCGGGAAGATCGCCGCGGGTGAGGTTCACTTCGCCGGCCGCGATCTCCTGACGCTGTCCTGGAATGACATGCGCAAGGTGCGCGGCCGCGAGATCGGGATGATCTTCCAGGAGCCGATGACGTCGCTCAATCCCGTTTTCACGATCGGGAAGCAGGTCGCCGAGCCGCTCATGTGGCATCTCGACCTGAAGAAGAAGGAGGCGTGGGAGAAGGCGGCCGAGGCGCTCGACTCGGTGGGCATCTCGGATGCGCACCGGCGCCTGAAGCAGTATCCGCACGAGTTCTCCGGCGGCATGCGCCAGCGCGTGATGATCGCGATGGCCATGATCTGCGACCCGTCGATCCTGATCGCCGACGAGCCGACGACGGCGCTCGACGTCACGATCCAGGCGCAGATCCTGGAACTGATGCTCGAGCAGCGGGAGAAGCACACCGGTGCCGGCATGATCCTGATCACGCATGATCTGGCCGTCGTCGCCGAGACGTGCGACCGCGTCGTGGTCATGTACGGCGGCAAGGTGCAGGAGATCGCGCCGGTGGTCGAGATCTTCGACAACCCGCTGCATCCCTACACCAAGGGACTGCTCAAGAGCATCCCGCACGCACAGGACAAGGGCCATCGGCTCGACGCGATCAAGGGCAACGTTCCGTCGGTGTTCGATCTGCCCGAGGGCTGCAAATTCTGCACTCGCTGTCCTGACGTGATGGACCGCTGCGTGCTTCACGAACCGGAACTGCGGCAGGTCAGCGACGGACACTGGGTGCGCTGCTTCTTGATGGAAGAGGCCGGCCGATGAGCGAGCCACTCCTCGAGATGCGGGACGTGAAGGTGCACTTCCCCGTGTACGGCGGCGTGCTGCGCCACGTGGTCGGGCGCGTGAAGGCCGTGGACGGCGTGACGTTCGACATCCAAAAGGGCGAGACGGTCGGCCTGGTGGGGGAGTCCGGTTCGGGGAAGTCGACGATCGGCAAGGCCATCATCAACTTGATTCGGCCGACCGTTCCCGGCACGCGGCTCGAGGGAGAGATCATCTTCCACTCCGACCGTGGCCCCGTGAACGTACACGGACTGTCGCGCCGGGCGATGCACCCGTACCGGTCCGAGATCGCGCTCATCTTCCAGGACCCGTTCTCGTCGCTCAATCCGCGCATGACCGTGGAGCAGATCGTCGGCGGGCCGATGAAGGTGCACACGAAACTCGACCGTCGCGCGCGCCGCAAGCGTGTGCTCGACCTGCTCGACCGCGTCGGTCTGCAGCCGCAGTACGCCGGCCGGTTCCCACACGAGTTCTCGGGCGGTCAGAGGCAGCGCATCGGCATCGCGCGGGCGTTGTCCACGCGCCCCAAGCTGATCATCGGCGACGAGCCGGTGAGTGCGCTCGACGTCTCGGTGCAGGCGCAGGTCGTGAACCTGATGCAGGACCTGCAGGAGGAGTTCGGGCTCACCTACCTGTTCATTGCCCACGACTTGTCGGTCGTCTACCACATCAGCGATCGCATCGCGGTGATGTACCTCGGTAACATCGTCGAACTGGCGGACTCGGAGCAGGTCTACAAGGACCCTGTCCACCCGTACTCGACGGCACTGCTGTCGGCCGTTCCGCAACCCGATCCCCACCGCCGCCGCGAGAAGCGGACGATGCTCGTGGGCGACATCCCGACTCCGATGAACAAGCCCTCCGGCTGCGGCTTCCGCACGCGCTGCCCGCTCGCGCAGCCGTCGTGCGCCGAGGAGATTCCGCCGCTCGTGCAGGTCGATGCCCGACGCCAGGTCGCCTGCCCGATCGTCACCGGCCAGACGACCGTCGCGCCGCCCGCGTAGTCACGTGCCCGTTGCGGCGTTCGTTCGTGTGGCGGGTCCGATAGACTCGCCCGCCCGGCTGTAGCGGCCGGAACGGGAGGTTCGCCGATGCGTATGTCGTCTCTCTGTCTCTTGGCACTCGCCGCCATCGCCACGACCGCGTGCCCGGGTCCCGCACCGACGGGCGGCGGCGGCGCAGCCGGCGCAACCGATGCGTACGATCCTGCCAACGACCCGCTCGTCAATCCCGCGACGCTGCTGCAGGAGTACGACGCAGCCGAGGCCACGGAGGACGAGTGGTTCTACTGCACGCTCGACGGCAACCCCGCCACGTTGAACCCGCTGTTCGGGTCGTCCACGTACGAGTTCCGGCTGAACGCCTTCCTGTTCAACGGTCCCTTCACATTCGACCGAGACCTCAACTGGATGCTGAACGACGCGATGGTCGAGAGCTTGGAGGAGAGTGAGGACCACAAGGTCTGGACGCTCAAGCTGAAGCCCGGCCTCAAGTGGCACGACGGCCACCCGTACACGGCGCACGACATCGCGTTCTCGTGGAAGAACATCCTGGATGACCGCGTGCCGTGTCCGTCGCAGAAGCCCGGCACGGACGAGATCGAACTGTGCGAGGCCGTCGATGACCTGACGGTGCGATTCGTGCACAAGGACCCGCTGCCGACCAGCAAGTGGAACGTCTTCTTCTCCATCATCCCGAAGCACATCTACGAGGTGGAGAAGGAGCAGGACCCGACGCTGAAGACGAACGAGTACCACGCGCGCGTCAACCGCGAGCCCGTGGGCAGCGGGCCCTACAAGTTCGTGGAGTGGAAGGAGAACGACAAGATCGTCCTCGAGCGCTGGGAGGACTTCCACGGAGCGAAGCCCCACTTCAAGCGCATCGTGTGCCGGATCATCCCGGACAACAACGTGGCGTTGCTCACGCTCGAGAAGGGCGAGACCGACGAGTTCCGGATGTCGCCGAAGCAGTTCGCGGTGGAGACGGTGGGGTCGGAGAGCTACACGCGGGCCGCGTACAAGGCGATGGGCAAGCAGTGGAGTTTCTCGTACGTCGGCTGGAACCAGGACGGTTCGAACCCGTTCTTCAACGACGTCCGCGTTCGCCGTGCCATGACGCATGCGATGAACCTGCCGTTGATGATCTCGCAGATCGGCTACAACATCGTCGATCCGTGCTACGGCGTTTATCACCCCGACTCGTGGATGTTCAACAAGGACGTCAAGCTCCTGGGATTCGATCTGGAGAAGGCCGCAGGCCTACTGGACGAGGCCGGCTGGAAAGTCAATGACGAGACCGGCTGGCGGGAGAGAGACGGCACTGCGTTCACGTTCACGCTGCTGATTCCGCAGGGCAGTACGACGTCGCCGCAGATCGCGGCCATCTTCGAGCAGGACCTGCGCAAGATCGGCGTCGAGATGAAGCAGATCGTCCTCGAGTGGGCCACGTTCCAGCAGCGCACCCGCGAGCATGAGTTCCAGGCATCGATCGCGGCCTGGGGCACGGGTACCGACCCGGACACCGGCTGGAACCTCTGGCACTCGAGCCAGTACGACGGTGGTCGCAACTACGGCGGATTCAACAATGAGCGCGTGGATGAGCTCCTGAAGCTCGCGCGCTTCGAGTTCGATCAGACCAAGCGTGCCGCGTACTACGCCGAGATGCAGAAGATCATCTACGACGAGCAGCCGTACACGTTCCTGTGGAATCGGCGGGTGCTGTGGGGGTTCGCCAAGCGCATGCGTGGGATCCACTTCAGTCCGCGCGGCGTCTGGAACTTCGATCCGTCGTATCTCGGTTGGTGGGTCACCAAGGACGAACAGATGCACGGCATGAAGTAGCCGCACCGGCGCATGTTCCAGTACACCGTCCGGCGCCTGTTCATCGCAGCGTTCACGCTCCTCGGGATCTCCGTGATCGTGTTCGCTCTGATCAACATGATTCCGGGTGACCCCGCGGCGATCATGTCGGAGGTGCAGGACCCCGAGGTCTCCGCGCGGATGGCGGAGATGCTGCGCAAGCACTTCGGCCTCGACAAGCCGCTGCACGAGCGCTACCTGTCGTGGCTAGGGAAGATGCTGCAGGGCGACTTCGGGACGTCGTTCCAGGACGGCCGCCCGGTCGCGGACAAGGTCATGCAGTCGCTGTGGCCGACGCTGAGCGTCTCCACTCTGAGCATCTTGCTCATGCTCGCCGCAGCCATCCCGATCGGCCTCTACCAGGGGGCGCACCAGGGGGGTCTGTTCGACACGATCTCGGGGGTCTTCCTCTACGCCCTGTACGCCGTGCCCAGCTACGTCGCAGCAGTCGTGCTCATCTACTGGGTCGGTGTCCAGTGGGACCTGCTCCCGTTCCGCGGGATGCAGTCCGACGCATACGACACGATGTCCCTTGCGGGGAAGTGGAAGGACGCGATCGCGCACTACGTGCTGATCACGTTCTGCTTCACGTTCGGCGGGCTGGCGTTCCAGTCCCGTTTCACGCGCAGCACGCTGCTCGAGGTATTGCGTCAGGACTACGTGCGGACCGCGCGGGCCAAGGGCGCGTCCGAGCGGCGCGTGCTGTTCAAGCACGCCTTCCGCAACACGTTCATTCCGCTCCTCACGCGCCTGGGCGCGCTGGTGCCTGCGCTGATCTCGGGCAGCGTGATCTTGGAGGTCATCTTCAACTGGCCCGGTCTCGGCCGTCTGTTCTTCAACGGCATGCTCGCGCGCGACTACCCGATCATGATGGCGAGCTTGATCATCAGCTCGGTCCTCGTGCTCGGCGGCATCCTGCTGGCTGACCTCTTGTACGCGGTGGCCGACCCGAGGATCCGCTATGACTGATCCGCGGCCAGCCGACCCACCGCCGCCGCAGGGCTTCTGGCGTGCGACGTGGGGACGTCTCAAGAAACACCGCTCCGGCATGTTCGGCGTGTCGATGCTCGCGTTGCTCGCCCTCGTCGCGTTCCTGAGCCCGGTCCTCGCGAATGACAAGCCGCTCGTCTGCAAGTACCAGGGCGAGATCTTCTTCCCCGCTCTCGTGGACGTGCTGCACCAGGTGCCGTTCGGCGAGGATCTGCACGCGATGCCGAAGCCCTTCCGTTTCCCGCAGTTCAGCGCGCAGGAGTATTACGCGGAGACGCAGGACGACGCGAACTGGGCCACGTGGCCGCCGGTGCCGTACGGACCCAATCAAACCGCGCCACTGCGCAAGTTGGAGCCGCCGAGCGCGGAGCATCGACTCGGCACGGACGAGATCGGTCGCGATGTGATGTCGCGCATGCTCCACGCCACGCCGATCGCGATTCTGATCGGATTCGTCTCAATGGGCATCGCGGCCGTGATCGGGATCATCATGGGCTGCGTGGCGGGCTACCTCGGTGGATGGTGGGACATCGCGCTCTCGCGCATCATCGAGGTCTTCATCTGCGTGCCGGTCTTCTACGTGATCCTCATCTGCCTGCTCATCTTCGAGCCGAGCATCTGGAACATCATGGTCGTCATCGGGCTGTTCGCGTGGACGGGCATCGCTCGCTACACGCGCGGGGAGATGATGAAGCTGAAGGGCCTCGACTATGCGCTGGCAGCCCGCGCGCTCGGCGCGTCGGCGCCGCGCATCATCTTCCGGCACCTGATGCCGAATGCTCTGGCGCCGGTGCTGGTCGTGGTCGCGTTCGGCGTGGCGGGCGCGATCTTCACGGAAACCGGGCTGTCGTGGCTGGGGTTCGGCGTGCAACCGCCCGAAGCGACATGGGGCAACATCCTTCGTTCCGGCTGGGACAACCTGCGCATCGCGCCCCACCTGATGTACCCGCCGAGCATCGCGGTCTTCTTCACGGTGCTCGTGATGAACCTGATCGGTGACGCGCTCCGCGACGTGACCGATCCACGGCTCGTCTCGTCCGCTTCCTGACGGCTACTTGCTCCGCTTGTCCGGCTTCGGTCCGCCGCGCTTACCGCGCGCCGGTGGGCCTCCTCGTCGCGCGCGGCGCTCGTCGCGTGACTTGCGGGCGCGATCCCAGAAAGCCCTCTTCTGCTGTGCGGGGTTGCCCGTGCGTGGCCGTTTCGGTCCATCTGGTGTCCTCGCCGACCTGCCCTTGGATAGATCCAGCGGTTCGACCAGCGGGTCCGGGCCGACGGGCTTCTGCTCGAAGTCGAACCCCGGTAGCTCGGCCAGTTCGATCGGCACGTCGAGGAGCTTCCTCGCCGCGTCCAGGAACCCCTGTTCCGGTGGCGTGACGAACGCGAGAACCACGCCCTCGCCGAACGCGCGTGCCGTGCGCCCCACCCGGTGCGCGTAGCGCGTCACCTTCCTCGGCAGGTCGAAGTTCACGACGTGCGTCAGTCCGGGCAGGTCGATGCCGCGCTCGGCCAGATCGGTGGCGACGAGCACGCGGAGCCGCCCCGCGCGGAACGCCGCCAGCGCCGCGTCGCGGTCCTCCTGCTTGCGTCCGCCTGAGAGCGACTCGGCGGTCACGCCGTCCGCCACAAGCGCCTCGGCGAGCGCACGGCAGCGAAACCGAGAGCCGACGAACACCAGAAGCCGTGTGGTCTCATCCGTCGTGAGCAGGTGCACCAGCAGCAGGCGCTTGAGCGGTTGCCGCACGACGACTGCGGTGTGACGGATGCCCGGGGGGAGCGCGCGGTCACCCTCGAGCGAGCCGTGGACGCGCACCGCGTCGTCCAGACGTCCGGCAGCCAGATCGAGCACGCGGTTGTCGACCGTGGCGGAGCAGAGGACGAGTCGCGTCGTGGGCGGAACGAACTCGATCAGCTTCCGCACTTGGGGCGCGAAGTCCCGCGCGAGCATGCGGTCGGCCTCGTCGACGACGACCGTCTCGAGCGCGCCGGACAGGAACGCGCCCCGCCGGGCCAGGTCGCGCAGGCGGCCGGGTGTCGCGACGACGACGTGCGCACCGGCCTCCAGCGCCCGCTCGTCGATGCGGACCGGCGTACCGCCATGCGTGGCCGCGGTGACGATGCCGTGCGCGGCGCCGACCGACTCGAAGACGCCGGCGACCTGCGACGCAAGCTCGCGGGTCGGTACCAGAACGAGCACCCGCGGCGCCGCGGCCGGGGGGCCGTCCAGGAGCGACGCGACGAGAGGGGCGGCATACGCCAGGGTCTTGCCGCTGCCCGTCTCCGCCGATACGACCACGCTCGCGCCCTCGAGGAGAGGGGGGATCGCCCGCACCTGCACCGGGAGCGGTGTGACGAAGCCTGCGTCCGTGAGCGAGGTGACGATTTCCGGCGGAAGGCCGAGACCGTCGAACGTGGTGGGGGCGTCCTGCACTGGCGGATCGTACCGCGCGCTCGAGTCAGGGGCGCTCGTGCCGCGAGTGCGGCGTCCCACACCGGGACCGGAACACCAGGATGGGTCCTTGGCGGCGCATCCGCCTCACCCACACGGGTGAAACCCTGGGAACCGGTCCCGGACCTCGCGGAGAGCACTTCTCCCTCGCGAGGGGGACTTTGCCTGTCCGTCCCCAAGCGGGAACTTGCTCTCTGTTTTGCAACCCCCGTGCCGGGAGTCTCAGGCTCGGACGCGTCGCGAGAACGTAAAGCTGACGTTACGTCAGCCGGGAAACCGGCAAGTGCGGCTTACTTCTCGAGCTCGCGAGCGAGTTGGAGGAGTTCTTCGGCCTCGTCGCTGGACACGAGGCGGGCGGCGGCCCGAAGGGAGGCTGCGGCCTCGCGCCCCTCGCCGCGGGAGGCCAGGACGATGGCCTCGTCCCTCAGCCGGGAGACCGTCGAGTCCCCGCCGAACTGCGCGCCCGCCAGGAGCCCGATCAGCAGGAACGCGAGCGCCACGGTGACGAGCAGCCCCCGGTGGGAGGCTGCAACGTCGAGCAGGCGAGCCAGCGCGTTGTCGAATTTCACGAGGCCGGATTCGCTGCCGCCCGACTCGTCGGGAACGGCGATGTCGCCGGCTGCGTCCTCGGCCCCGCGCAGGGCGGCAGAGAGACGATCGAACGCTGTCCGCTCTTCCGGCATCTGTTCGCCCGTGCCTGTCGCAGTGATCGACGGGCGAACAGGCGAAGGGAACTGCCCCGACTCACCGGTCAGCGGCGGCGACGCGTTGAGCGTGCCGCCGATCGGAGCGACCGGCGGCACCGCGCCGGCGCCGTCGTGACGCAGCTCCGGAGCGAGCGCGTCGGCGAGGTGCGCCGCGAACGGCGGATTGCCCTTCTCGACGAGCATCAGGTCGAGGAGGCACTCGTCCCAGTTGCGGTAACGACGTGTGCGCTTGCAGCGCGTCATGCGGCGGATCACCTGGGCGAGGCGGCGGGAGACGTCGGCGCCCTCGAAGCGCGGGTCGGGGACGTCGTTGCGGCGCGCTTCCTCGAACGACTTGCGCGGCGACCCCGGGAACGGCCGGCGGCCGACGACCAAGTGCCACAGCGAGCATCCGAGCGCGTAGATGTCCGCGCGCTCGTCGACCTCGTCGGGCGTCGAGAGCTGTTCCGGCGCCGCGTATCCCGGGGAGCCGTAGGGCCGCCCGGAGTCACCGTCGTCCAGCGCCGCGAGGCCGAAGTCGCAGAGACGCACGCGCCCCTCTTCGTCCTGCATGATGTTGCTCGGCTTGACGTCGCGATGCGTCAGTCCGATGCGCGCGCAGTAGCGCAGCGCGCGACCGATCTCGAGCGCGATGCGCACGGACTCCTCTTCGCCGAGCGGTCCTTCGCGCCGCGCGCGCGCGGCGAGACTCCGTCCGCGTACCAGCGGAAGCACGAGGTACCGGCCGTAGCGGCAGTCACCGGCGTCGATCGCGCGGAGCAACGCGGGGTGGTCGAGCTGCAGCATGACTGCGGCTTCGCGGAGGAACAGCTCGGTGCGCGTGCGGTTCGCCTTGCTGCCTTCGTGCAGCAGCTTGATCGCGACGGTCTCGCCGTCCGCCTTGTTCTCGGCGCGGAACACCGTGGCCATGCCGCCGCGACCGATCTCCTCGATGATCCGGAACCCTTCGAGTTCGGGCAGTTCACCCGGAGCGAGCTCCCGGCGTTCCTCTGGGACGAGGCGCAACCGCTCCTCCACGAATCGCGCGCGGGACTCCTCGGCACCGGCGGCGGCGGGGGACGATGCGTTCTGCCGCGCCTCCTCCAACTGCTCGGCGAGTTCGAGGGTCTCCCGGGCCCGCAGTTCGCGCTCGCGGCGGGCGTCCTCGAGCGCTTGATCGCGTTCGCCCTGCGCGCCCGCGAGGTCAGCGCGCAGACGGTCGTAGATCTTGGAGAGGCGGTCCAGCTCCTCACGCACCATCCGAGACTGGTGAGCCCGCTCCTCGACGGCGCGGCCGAGATCGGCCTCGAGCCTCGCCACGCGGGCTCGCTCGCGGGCGGGCCCGGAGTCGGGGAGTCTCTCCTCGAGGGGTGCTACAGGGTCTGGGTACGCAGCCACGCATCCTCATCGGGCACCCGGCCGTTCCAGCCTGAGAGAGAAGGCCTGATCCAAGCTGTGCCAGGCTCGCCGGGCGTCTCCGGAGGGAAGTTCCTCGGCCCCGACCGCAGGCGGCACAATCCGAGGCTCGTCCACG
The DNA here is from genome assembly GCA_965248445.1 of Planctomycetota bacterium. GTDB lineage: Bacteria > Planctomycetota > JAJSAM01 > JAJSAM01 > JAJVHW01 > CBDFJG01. Next base: position 1,735,023 of record CBDFJG010000004.1, on the reverse strand, counting down.
TGGTAGGTGACATCCTCGGGTGGCCTGACTGGGAAGGAGACCGTGCACTTCGCGCTCGCATCGATCGCGTTCGTCCTCCTGGTCGCCGGTTGGGCTGCCCGGAAGCGGCGCCGGGTACACGTTCCGCTCGTGCTCGCCGGCATCCTGCTCGACCTCGGAATCGTGGTCGCGCTCGAGGTCCAGCGGAGCGTGATCGCACAGGTCCGCACCGAGCCCATGGGAACCGGCGAGACCTGGCACGTCGTGGCGAGTGTCGTGGCGGTGGTGCTCTACCTCCCGACGCTCGCGCTGGGTGCGCGGTTGCTCCTCGGCGGACCGGCCCCGCGTGTGCGCCTGTGGCATCGTTGGATCGCGAGCACCGCGCTCGTCGCGCGCACCGTGGGGTTCGCGTTCATGTGGACGGTTCCGGTGTCCGGTTGAGCCGGTGTCCCGTTGAGCTGGTGGCGATGAGTCGAGACGCGCTCGCGTGGGTCCGCAGCGAGAACCTCAGTCCCGCTGGTCGATGACGTAGCGGAAGCGGTGCCGCCCGATCGTGAGGAGGTCGCCGTCTTTCAGCGCCACCCCTTCCGCGCGCCGTCCGTTCAGACGGAACCGACGTGACACACCGAGTACGCGGTAGGCGTCGTCCTCTCGCACCAGCACAGCCGCCTGATGCGGAACCAGGAGACCGTGGAGGCGAATCTCAGAAGCGGCGTTGCGGCCGATCACGACACGTTCGCCGTCGATGTCGAAGACCCGGCGGGTTGGTGCGAGCTGGACGAGCCGCGCCGGCGGCGACGCCTTGATCTCCTGGAGCACCACATCGAGGTCGGGCTCCGTCTCGAGTCCCGGCTCGATCACCACGGGCTGCGACTGCGACGACGAGAAGCTGAGCTCCTCCTCGAGTTCATCCAGTTCGTCGGTGGACTCGGTCTGCAGGAACCGGAACGTCTGCCGCGCGATCGAGAAGGCGTCCTCGTCGTCGAGGCGGTGATGGCGGACCCGCTTCCCGTGGACGAACGTGCCGTTGTGGCTGCTCAGGTCCGCCAGCACGTACCCACGGTGCGTCCGCTCGATGGTCGCGTGGTAGCGCGACGCCCGCGCGTTGGCCACGATGATGTCGCAGTGACGGTCGCGGCCGATCGTCACGACTTCTTGGTCGAACGTGAACTCGGCCAGTTCGTCCTCGCCCTCGACGAGCGTCACTCGGAACATCGTTGCTCTCTCCCTGCGGCCAGCCGCAGTGGTGCCCCTGAGAAGCATCGGAAGCTGTGGCGGCGACGCTTGAGGGCAGCCGCCGACCCAGGCTCGGCTCACGCTCGGCCGCACACGACAGATAGCGGGCGGTCGCACAGGCCGTCGGGGCATCCGGCCGCTACCATGTGCGGCCCGCGGCTCTCCGTGGCGCGACGACCCAAACGACCGGCGAGACGACCCGTGGCCCTCCTCCCCGACGACTTCATCGAACAGGTGCGACTGACCGTCGACGCCGCGGAGGTGATCGGACGGCACGTGACGCTGCGCAAACAGGGCGGCTCCCTCAAGGGCCTGTGCCCGTTCCACCGCGAGAAGACGCCGTCGTTCGTCGTGTGGCCCGAGACAACGACGTGGAAGTGCTTCGGCTGCGGCAAGTCCGGGAACGTATTCGGCTTCGTCTGCGAGAAGGAGGGCGCGACGTTCCGCGAAGCCGTCCTGCAGCTCGCCCGCCAAGCCGGCATCTCGCCTCCGTCCGCGACTCCCGAGGAGGCGAAGCGCACGGGCCGCCGCACGCGCCTGCTCGAGGCGTGCGAGTGGGCGTGCCGCTTCTTCGAGGCCGCGCTCCGCGGGCCGGACGGAGAGCGCGCCCGCGCGTACTTCCAGCGCCGGGAGATCAGCGGCGAGACCGCGCGCGACTTCCGGCTCGGGTACGCGCCGCCCGGGTGGGACCGCCTCCTCGGAGCAGCACAACGTGGCGGATTCAGCGTCCCCGAACTCGTGGACGCCGGTCTCGTGGTGCATCGCACGGATGGAGACCGCGAGAAGACCTACGACCGTTTTCGTGATCGCGTCGTGTTCCCCATCGCCGACACGCAGGGCCGCGTGATCGCATTCGGCGCCCGCACGCTCGGCGACGACGAGCCGAAGTACCTGAACTCGCCGGAGACGCCGCTCTTCCAGAAGGGCCGCCACCTCTACGCCCTGCACCTCGCGCGCGCAGCCATGCAGGAGGACCGCGAGGCGGCCGTCATGGAGGGCTACACCGACGTGGTCCTGGCCCACCAGCACGGGTACAAGGTGGCGGTTGCCGGTCTCGGCACGGCGCTGACCGAGCGGCAGGCGGCGCTCCTCGCTCGGCACGTCAGGTTGCCCGGCCGCGTGTTCCTGCTCTACGACGGCGATGCAGCTGGCCAGCGCGCGGCCGAGCGGGCGTCCGCGGCGTTCCTCGCCCAAGACGCGAACCCGCGGGTCGTCACTCTGCCCCCCGGCAGCGACCCGGCCGACATCGTCGTCGGCGGCGGGCTCGACGCGCTGCGCGGCCACCTCGACACGAGCCAGGACGCCTTCCGCTTCTTGGTACGGGCGCGGGTGGCCGCGCACGGCGGCGAGGGGACGGCTGCGCTCTCTGCAGCGGCGGCGGACGTGTTGCAGGTCGTCGCCGACGTGACCGACCCGGTTCGCTCTGCGCTCCTCGTGCGCCAACTCGCCGATGAACTCGGCATCCCCGAGCACGCGGTCGAGGAGCGCCTGAACGCCCTGCGCCGGCCCGCCCGCCCGGCCGCGGCGCTACCCGCTCAGCCCGCTCCTGCCTCTGACGACGAGGTCCGTCCGCCCGAGCGGCCGCCGACGACTCTCGAGAGACTGCTCCTCGAGTCGGCGCTCTGCTCCACCGAGTTCCTCGACCAGATCACGGACGAGGACGCGGGGCTCCTCGGACACTCGCTCGTGCGCGGCCTGGTGTCGGCGCTCCGCGACGGTCGCGAGCGAGGCAGCACCGGCGAGGCCGTCGTGGGAGGCCTCGCTGATCCCGAACTGGCGGCTCTCGGCGCGGCGCTCCTCGACCAGGCCGCCGGCAAGACCGACCTGCTGCGCCAGGGCCGCGACTGCCTCGACAGGCTCCGCCAGCGCGTCGAGGCTCGCGGACTCCACGACGCCCTGCGCGAGGCGGACGGGGGAGCCGAGGAGGCGGCCCGGCTGCGCGACCTCGTCGACTTCCACCGGCGCCGGGCGTCCGGCGCGGCGGGCCAGCCCCTCGATTCGGAGGCAGCAGATCGACCGGAGGGCAGCCCGGATCAACTCCCGGGAGCCCCCGACGGGAACCCCGCTTAGTGCGACCCTGTCCAGGCTCGCCGCTCTCGTCCGAATGGGCTCGTCCGAATCGTGGGGTACGCTCCGGGAGGTCCGATTCTCGGAATGAGTCAAAGCGGTGGGAGCTTCTCCCCATCGCATTGAGACTGTAGATTCAGGAGTTCGGCACAGCTTTCCGCCGCACGTCTTCCAGTGAGGGGTGCACAGGATCCAGTGAGGGGTGCACAGGGCGCCCTTCTCCGCCGTTTCTGACGACCCCGACCGGAGCACGAATCCGCCCATGAACGACCGGATCGACCCCGAGCTCAAGGCCCTCATCAAAGAGGGGCGCCGCAAGGGCTACGTCACCATCGACGAAGTGCATCGGATGCTGCCCGATGAGATCACTGCGTCGGAGCAGGCACTCGACAAGATCGCGCAGCAGCTCGACGAGCTGAACATCGAGCTCGTCGAGGAGGCGCACACGTACGACGCCGAGGCGACAGCCGCCGAAGACGTCGATGCGCGTCAGCTGCGCCAGAAGAAGACGCTCGAGCCGGTGCAGAAGTCGGCCATCGATCCGCTCACGATGCAGACGCCCGTCGAGCGCATCGACGATCCCGTCCGCATGTACCTGACGCAGATGGGCGAGATCCCGTTGCTGACGCGCGAGCAGGAGATCTGGCTTGCGAAGACCATCGAGCGGACGCGGAAGCGCTATCGCGAGAAGTTGCTGTCCTGCGGCATGGCGCTCGAACTGTCGGTGCGCCTGCTCGAGGACGTGATGCGCGGTGAACTCGCGTTCGACCGGACCCTCAAGGTCAACCCGCAGATCGACAACAGCAAGCAGAACACGCAGCAGCGGCTGCCGGAGCACGTCGCCACTCTTCGCGCCATGTTGAACGCGATGCGCGGTGACCTACTCGAGCTGACCGTCGCGCGCAGCAAGAAGAAGCGCGTCCTCGTGTCCCGCCGGCTTTGCGAGCGCCGGCGCCGCGGCCGCAGGCTGCTCGAAGAGCTGAACATCCAGATCAAGAAGCTGAAGCCTGTGATGGACGAGATCGCTGCGACCGTGCGCGAGCTCGACCGCCTTGAGCGCCGAGTGCGTGACCTCGATGCGTCGCGCTCGTCGAGCGCCGCCGTCGTGCAGGAGCGCGAAGAGGTCAAGGACCGCATCGCGCAGATCACGCTGAACGCGTGCGAGGCGCCGGCTCGCCTGCGCCGCCGCCTGCGCCAGCAGATCCGCCACGAGTTCAACGGCTACGAACTGGCGAAGCAGAACCTCTCGAGCGGCAACCTGCGCCTCGTGGTCTCGATCGCGAAGAAGTACAGGAACCGCGGACTCTCGTTCCTCGACCTCATCCAGGAGGGCAACACCGGCCTGATGAAGGCGGTCGAGAAGTACGAGTTCCGCCGCGGATACAAGTTCTCGACGTACGCGACCTGGTGGATCCGCCAGGCCATCACGCGGTCGATCGCCGATCAGGCGCGCACTATCCGTATCCCGGTCCACATGATCGAGACGATGTCGAAGCTGCGCAACGTCACCAAGGACCTGGTGCAGAAGAAGGGTCGCGAACCGACGATCGAGGAGATCGCGGCCGCGTCCGAGATCTCGGTCGACGAGACGAAGCGCGTCTTCAAGATCGCCAAGCATCCGATCTCGCTGGACTGCCCGATCGGCGACAGCGACGACAGCTACTTCGGCGACTTCATCGAGGACGGCAGCGCCGAGTCGCCGGTGAACGCGGCCACGCACGAGATGCTGAAGGACAAGATCGAGAAGGTCCTGCAGACGCTGACGTTCCGCGAGCGCGAGATCATCAAGCTGCGGTACGGCATCGGCGACGGCTACACCTACACGCTCGAGGAGGTGGGTCGCATCTTCAAGGTGACGCGCGAGCGCGTGCGCCAGATCGAAGCGAAGGCGGTGCGAAAGCTCCAGCACCCGGTGCGAGCGAGGAAGCTCGAGGGCTTCCTCGACTCGGTGGGGAACGAGTGACACCCCGAAAGGGCCCGGCGCGAGCCGGGCCCTTTCGCGTTGGTAGGGCGGTGTGCATCATGCGCAGAAGCGAAGGACGACGGACGTGAGAGAGACGCTCGAGCAGCTGATCGCATTGCAGCGGATGGATCTGGACCTCAACGCGCTGCGGACCCGGATCGACGATCTGCACAAGGGCCTGCACGGCGCCCAGGCGGACCTCGAGAAGGCCAAGGCCGTGGTCGAGGCGGCCCACGGGGTGCTCCAACACTCCCAGGCCGCACTGCACTCCCACGAGACCGACCTCCAGGCCAGCGAGGACAGGGTCAAGAGGTTCCAGGTCAAGCTGAACACCGCCTCGACCAACAAGGAGTTCGCGGCGATCCAGCTCGAGATCGGGACCAAGCAGGCCGAGAACGGCAAGCTCGAGGAGCTGATCCTCCTGGCCATGGACGACGTCGAGGAGAAGGAGCGCACCGAGGACGCGGCCCGGGGCCTGCAGAAGGACGCCGAGGCGGCCCTGCGGGCCGCGGAGTCCCGGCTGGAGGGGCAGCGTCAGGGTCTGGAGGCCGATTTCGAGACCCAGCAGGCCGCCCGGAGCGAACTGGCGGGGGCGATCATCCCGGCCAAGCTCACGCTGTATGACCGCATCCGCTCCGGCAACCTCTCGAGCGGGACCGCCGTCGTGGCCGTGCATGGCGAGTACTGCCAGGGCTGCCAGATGGCCGTCCGGCCGCAGGACATCTCGGACCTGCACGCGGGCACAGAGGTCATCCTCTGTCGCAACTGCCACCGCATCCTCGTCCTCGAGTTGTAGTCACGTCAGTTGCGGGGCAACTTCCGCGCGTTACGTGTTGCTGGGGCCGTCCGAGCGCCCGAAGCGGTCGTCTGAGGAGGGTGATCCCTCTCGGTCGGGACGCCCGGTCGGCCTACTACGGCGTCACGGCGGTCGCGTGGCAACCGCCGCGCCGCCTTGGCTTCGCAGGTAGCGGGAACGCGAAGGCCGGCACCGGAAGCCCCGGTCCGGGCGGGTGTCCACCCCCGAGCCATCGCGCGCGGAATTCGGTCCGCGGACCGAGCCGGCGCTCGGCCTGTGTCGGTGCTTCTCGTAACCTCTCGGGTCCGCCTCCGAGGGACCCTCGGAGCGGCGCATCCAACCATGCCACTCCGCGCCAGAACCCGACTCGGCAAGTACCGCATCGTGCGGCACATCGCGAGTGGCGGATTCGGTTCGGTGTACGAGGCGCGCGACACGATCGAGAACATCCGCGTCGCGTTGAAGGTGTTGCCGAAGGATGCGAAGGCATCGGATCGCGATCTCATGCGGCGCGAGATCCGGTTGATGGTCCGGCTCGATCACCCGAACATCCTGCCGATCAAGAATGCGGACGAGATCAACAGCCGGCTCGTCGTCGCGACTCCGCTCGGCGTCGAGTCGCTGCACGAGCGCATGCGGCGGCGCATGGGAGCGAAGACAGCGCTCGACATGTTCGAGCAGATGCTCCAGGCACTCGCGTACGCGCACGACCGCCGCATCGTCCACCGCGACGTGAAGCCGGACAACGTGATCCTGTTCCCAGGCAACGTCGCGAAGCTCGGCGACTTCGGCCTGGCGAAACACGCGCAGCGCACGCTGTGGGGCACCGGTGCCGGCACCCTCGGGTACATGGCACCGGAGCAGGCGATGGGACGGCCGTCGTTGCGCAGCGACGTCTTCTGCGTCGGGCTGGTGCTCTACCGCATGCTGGCCGGCGAGTTGCCCGACTGGCCGTTCACCTGGCCGCTCCCGGGTAACGCGAAGTTGCGCACGAAGGTGTCGCCGCGGCTCGTGACGTTCTTGCGGCGCGCGCTCGAAGTGGATCAGCGCAAGCGTTACGCAAACGCCGGCGCGATGCTGCGTGCATACGAGGGGATCCACTCGAAGCTCAAGAGCAGCCGGCGCAACGGCCGTAAGGCGACCCGCCGAAGGCGCTGAGCCCCGCGGGGTGGGGTTCGGCCCCTCATTCGAAGCGCGCTCGAGCCCTTCGCGCCGCCACGGCGCCGAGAGCCGTCAGGAGGGCGGCCACCACGAGCGCGGTGGTCAGCCGTGAGCGTCCGCGGAGAACGCCCAGCGCGAGCAGGGCGACGGTGCCGCCGGCAAGCATGGCCGCGCACCGCCTCAGCAGAGCGTGGGCGCTGCTGCAGGACTTGCAGATCCGCGTATGCAGCTCGAATCGGCTCGGTGCAGATGCGGTCGTTTCGACCTCCGGGTCCGAAACGCCGGTGGCCGAGGACGAGAACGGTCGGTGACCGGCCGAGGGCGTGCCGTGTGCGTCGAGCCACTTGCGATACAGGAGCGCCAGCGCATCGCTCGACTTGATGGGCAGCCACGTGTCTTCCAGTCCTCTCTCGGACCGGTCGAGTTCCGCGACCTGACCGATTACGACCTGCATGTCCTGCTCCAGAATCGTGCACTGCGTCCAGTGCTGCAACGCACGCGGCTTCCAGCGGTCCTTCCACGACCAGAAGTTGCTGTACGCGCGGTAAATGAGCCGGCATCGGTTGCGTTCGAGCGGGAGCGAGTAGAGGGCCAGCCCCGACCAGCGCCGGGGATCCTCGTAGATCGACTCGTGCTTCACGAGGTTCGGGGCCACGAACTCGATGACTGCTCCGCGCAGTTGCGGTAGTCCGTGCACACCCTCGATCCCCTTGGAGCGGAAGCGGCTCCGGATGCGCGTGGCCGAGTTCTCGAGAACCTCGAATTCGAGCGGCCTGGCGAGTTCGCGCCGGCCGCCGCCGCGCACACCGTCGTGCGCGATGTGGATGTGGGCGATGTCGATCACGTTCTCGATCAGCGCCGCCTGGCCGTACGGCAGGTCCATCATGAAGTCGATGCTGACGGTTTCCGGCCGGTCGAGCTCCTCGAGCACGGGAATGTCGCCCTCATCGGGACCCGGTTCTCCGCCGCCCCAGACCCAGGCGATTCCCTGGCGCTCCACGACGGCGTAGGACCGGGCGCGCGCCCTCTCGGGGATCTCGTGTCCGTCCGGCAACTGCGGGATGCGCAGGCACGTGCCGCCGGCGTCGAACTGCCAGCCGTGATATCCGCACTCGATCCCCCCATCCACGAGTCGGCCGTCCGAAAGCCGCGCGGAGCGGTGCGGGCATCGATCGGCCAGGCACGAGACCCGTCCCTCACGGTCCGTGAACAGCACGCGCGACTCTCCGTGGATCGAGAACCCATGGGGCCGGTCCCGCGGCAGATCCTCGACCAGGGAGACCGGGTACCACCGTGCGCGCCAGTCCACGACGCCGGCTACTCCCAGCCCTGCGCGAGCACCGTGAAGAAGCCCGGGTAGTAGCGACGGGTGACGTGGGTCGCCTCTCGGGCGAACTCGCCGCAGCGCTCCTCCAGCGCGAACAGCCCGTCGAGGCGCTCGAACTCACGGAATCCGTTCAAGCTGGTGGTCACGAGTTCGCAGTTCGCGTCCGAGAGCCACTCGGTGACCTCTCGAAGGGTGTGAGAGCTCTCGTGCGGGTGCAGCACCTGGTCACGGAACCACGATCGGAGCTGAACCGCGTCCCCTCGACGCATCGAGTCGAGTGCGCTGTACTCGCGGAACGCAGCCTCCTCTCCGGCGCGCTCCAGGATCTGGCGCAGGTGGTCGCGGAAGGGCGCCCGGCCGTAGCGGTGATAGAGACCCAGGTGGAGGTACTTCCCCGGAGCCACGAACTCTCGCACGCGCGCAAACGCCTCTCGTGCGCTGTACGTGTGATGCAGAACGCCCTCGGTGACCACGAGATCGAACTGCCCCCCGGCACGGTAGGTGAAGAGGTCCGCCAACTCGAAACGCGTAAGGCCGCCGACACCGAGCGCCTTCGCACGCTCATGGGACCGACGGATCGCGGGCGCCGCGAAGTCCACGCCGGTGACAGGGATCGAGTAGCGGTGCGCAATCGTGCTCGCGAGCCAGCCGGTGCCGCATCCGAACTCCAGCACGGAACGCACCTCGCCCGACCGCAGCAGTTCATGGACGTCGGGGTGGACGCTCTCGAGTGTACCGAGTCGTACTCGCTCGGCCGCCTCCGCCGTCGAGGCAGAGCAGTTGAACGGCGCGGCCTCGTAGAACGCACGCACTCGCTGCGCTATCTGCTCACTCGCGGGAAGAGTCACGGCGACGGTGGGACCCTCCGCTTCGTGCCCAGGAAGTCGAGTAGCCGGTGTGCGAACGCCTCGTGCGAGTCCGGTCCCGCGTGGCAGCCGTCCGCCGCGACGTCGGTGCAGACGTCCGGGTCACGGATGGCGAAGTCGCAGACGCAGCTACGGTCCACCAACCGGATGAGCGGAGCGAGCACCGGCTGAGCCAGCGACGCGGGGTCTCCCAATCGCCGGTGGTCCGACCAGCTGATCACGCACTCGATGCCTCGTGATCGGCAGAAGAACTGCGTGAGCAGGATGTTGCGGAGTGCGTTCGCGAGTCCCATTTCGCGCGTGTAGTACTTCGAGTAGTGCCGCGCCTTCCGAACTCGCGCCAGGACCGCGCGCAGCTGCCGCCACGGGGTACGCGCGATGCGCCACCAAAGCGAACCGCCCGGCCAGAGCCACGGGCCGATTGAGAAGGGAACCCCTCCCACGAATCCCTCGGCCCGGTTGATCGGACTGAACTGCGCCACCACCAGATCCGGTTGCACGTCGGCGCACTGCGCGAGGAGCGTCCTGACGATGTAATCGTTCGACGCGGCACCTTGCGAGAAGTTCAACACGTTCACGTCGTCGGGCGCATGTCCGTGGCGCGTCGCGTAGGCCAGCTTCAGCCTGTGCGCCCACGTCTCGTCGACATTCAAGCCGGTGCCGAGCGCGTCGCTGCAACCGCAGACGAAGATCGTGAACTTGGCGGCAGGGTCGTGCTCCTCGCCTCGGAACCCGAGTGTGTTGAAACGGTACTGCTTCGTCCCGCTTTCGTCCCTGCCATAGCGTGCCGTGGCGTGAGGCGGTCCTGCGTCTCCGAGGTGCTCGCGCGTCCTGTTCCCGGAGTAGGGCTGGAGCATCGAATAGGGCTGGAGCATCGCGGCGCTCGGGACAGTCGAGTCAGGCTCGGACATCGGTGCACTTGACATCGGTGCGCTCAGTGCAGCGGGTACACGCTCGGGTCTTCCCGCTTGACCCGCTGCGGCTTGGTCTCGAGCTTCCGTCGCAGCTTCTCGAGCCATGACGGTTCGCGCTTTCGTACCGGCTCGGGACGTTCGCGCGGCTTCGAGTCAGGGACCTGTTCGGACATGGAGCCTCTCCGTCGTGCACATTCGCGCTGCGAGTGAAGTGCCACGCTCCAGACTACAAGAGTCTGCCCACACGAAGTCCCGGGTGGGGCGGCTCAGCGATCTGAGAACTGAGTCCAGAACGGACGATGGATCTCGTTCGGCGACCAGTCCGTGACGATGAACGCGCGGACGATCCAGATCCCGATCAGCGCGACGAGGAACAGGATCGACGCCCTGGCGCCATGGACGTTCAGGAACCGCCACGCGGGATCCCGGCCGCGGATCGACCCGTAGGTCGCGGAGAAGAACGACGCGACGAGCCCGACGCCGAGCACGATGCCGAGCGGGTGGAGACGCAGTGACGTCAGCACGTCTCCCTGTGCGAGGTTCACAACCGAGCGCGTCATCCCGCAACCTGGACACGGCCGGCTGAAGAAGGCCTGGAACGCGCAGAGCGACACACCCGGCAGGGACACGAAGAACGCGATCACTGTCGCCACCGCAATGAGGCCGCCGTAGATCGCGACGCGCCAGCGCGCGCCCTTGCGCTCCACCGGAGTGGACATCGTGATCACGTCGGGCTCGGGCGCGCGAACCGGCGGGGGAGCTTCGTCTACCACCAATGCCACTCCTCGCGCGTGATCACCCAGCCCGCGAGAACCGCGTTGCTCACGGCGTGCGCGATGACGGCGTCGCGGATGCGGTGCGTCCACATGAGCAACGCCGTGTAGACGATACCTGTCACGAGCGCAGCCAACCACTCGGAGTGCGACAGAGTGAAGAACGCGACGGAGACGGCGAACGAGAGCACAGTGAATCGGCCCACCGAGCGCTCGTGCCACGGGGCACCGCCGCCGCTTGAGTCCACAATCCGCGGCACGAACGAGCGCACGAGCAATTCCTCCATCACCGGGACGACGGCGAGCGTGCCGGCCAGGCGAAGGGCCAGACGGATCGCGAATCCCGGTGCGTCCGGGTCGAAGCCCCCGCGCCCGCCGATCATCGGGACGGCCTCGGCGAGCGGGACCCACGCCAGGCCGCAGACGAGCCCGGCGCCGACGGCGACCCCGAGTGCCAGCGGGCGGGAGGCGCCGCCGGCGGGCTTCGCGCGGGCCAGTTCCGGGTACTTCGCGCGGGAGGCGAAGAAGATGAGCGACGCGCCGGCGAGGGCCACGCGGACCGGATCGAGCCACGGCGCGCCTTCTGGCGGGATCACATTGCCCAGGAGCGGCAGCGTGACGAACAGGACGAACGGCACGAGGTAGGGCAGCGCCCTCACGCCGGGGACGGACACTCTGATCTTCACTGGCCCTCCCCCGAGTTCTCCACGCCCCGACCAGGGGGCCTCGGCCATCGCGCGCCATGTTACGCGTCTCGGGAGCATCGGAGCCCCACAGTAGGATCGTGGGCATGGAGTTCGTCTACGTCGTGAAGCGGTTCGACCTGTTCGAGCGCGCGTGTCCCCACGGCCTCGTCGTGCCCGAGGCGGCCGAGATGGACGCGCTGCTCGCACGAATCCGATCCTGCGGCTTCTTCGTGGAGCGGCGACACGCAGAGCAGGACGCCTCTATGAAGCAGGTCATCCCCTACTGCGTCGTCACGCGCGGGGACGAGGTGTTCCTCACCCAGCGGATCGGCGGCGGCGAGGGACGCTTGCACGGCAAGCGATCGATCGGCATCGGCGGGCACGTCAACCCGATCGACGACGGGCAGGACCCCGGCCATGACTGCGACCTGCTCGACCTGGCTCTGCAGCGCGAGATCGACGAGGAGATCTCCATCGACGGCCACTGGTCCGCCCGCGTGGTCGGATCGCTGAACGACGACAGCACCGACGTGGGGAGCGTGCACTTCGGTCTGGTCGCGGTCGTCTCGGTGGACGGCGACGTCACCGTGCGCGAGACCGATACCTTGACCGGCTCTTTCGTGCCGCGCCGAGAACTGTTGCGCCTGGCGACGGAGGAGCGCGACACGTTCGAGACCTGGAGCGCGCTGCTGATCGACCGGCTCGACGCGGTGCTCGGCACGTCCGCGGGGAGAGCCGTAGCGTGAGCCGCCGCAAGACGCAGCGCGCACTCTGTCTCCATGCCGCCAGCGAGCGCGATGCGGACATGCTCTACGCCTGCGGGATGTGGCTGACGGACCCCGCCTTCTGGTTCCGGCGAGGCGCGCACAGTTACATCGTCGTCTCGCCGCTCGAAGTGGGCCGCGCGAAGTGGCAGGGGCGCGCGCGGCACGTCATCGACGGCTACGCGGCCCGCGGGCGCGCGAGTCGCAAACTCGGGCGTCCCGCGACGCCCGCCGAGACGTTCCTGCTCGTGCTGCAGGAGAAGGAGGTTCGCGCCGTGGCAGTCCCCTCGTCGTTCCCCGTCGGCACCGCGGATACGTTCCGGGCGGCAGGGATCGACGTCGAGGTGCGCCCGCCGATGTTCTTCCCAGAGCGGATACGGAAGCGCGACGACGAGGTCGCCGCCATCCGGCGCGCGCAGGCGGCCGGGGAGCGGGCGCTCAATGGGGCACTCGACGTATTGCGCGAGGCGCGCACGCGCAGCGGCGTCCTACGGCGTGGTGGCGACACGGTCACCGCCGAGTTGCTGCGGTCCGTGATCCACGAGTCGCTGGTACGCGATGACTGCACGGCGTCGCACACCATCGTCGCCGTGGGGGACCAGTGCGTCGACCCGCACGACATCGGCTCTGGCCCCGTGCGCCCGAATGAATCGATCATCTTCGACATCTTCCCCCGGGAGAACGCGACGGGGTACCACTCTGACATGACGCGCACGGTCGTGCGCGGGAAGGCGTCACGGGAGTTGCGTGACCTCTACGACACCGTGTACGCCGGCCAGCAGTACGCGTTCGACCGGATCAAGGCCGGCTGCGACGCGCAGGCCATCCACCAGGGCATCCGCGACCTGTTCCATGCCGAGGGCTGGCCGACGGGCGAGAAGAACGGCCGCAACCAGGGCTTCTTCCACGGCACCGGTCACGGCGTCGGCCTCGACATCCACGAGCCGCCGTCGTTCGGATTGTTGCCGAGCCGACTGCCGAACGGCGCCGTCGTGACGGTCGAGCCGGGTCTCTACTACGAGAAGCTCGGTGGAGCGCGGCTCGAAGACATGGTGCTGGTCACGCAGGACGGGTGCGAGAACCTGACGCCGTACGAGAAGGTGCTGGAGGTGTAGAGCCGTTGGGGTGAGACGATGGGTGGGGGGCTCGCAGATCGTCCGTGCCGCTGCAGAAGCCGTTGTTTACGGCTTCTGCCCACTCGTCCGCTGGCACGCGGACTCGCGTCGCGGCCGTTGCAGAGGCCCCCTTTTGTCGCGGCTACTCGCCGCGCCAAGGGGGGCTCTGCAACCCATAGATCTGATCCAGTAGGCCGTCTCGGTTGACGCCGTCGGCGACGCTGTAGAGGCCGGCGATTTTGCAGAGGTCGTAGGTGTCGCTGACTGCGTTGTGCCAGCCACGGCGGCCCCAGGTCGGGTTGCCCATCGCGTGCTCGAGGAGGACCATTGCCGAGCGCAGCACGTGGTAGGCGACCTGGCCTTCACTCTGCTTGATGTAGGAGACGCCCTTCAGCCCGATGGGGATGCCCACCGCGAGCTCGTCGCGATCGAGGAACTTCGTCGGGTCCTTCTTGATCGGGAAGTCGATGGACTTGACCGCCACGACGACCGAGAAGTGGTGCGCGGGGAGGCTCTCCTTCAGCCACGCCAGGACCGCGGTCACCTTCGCCTTGCGCTGCCTGACGGGATTCGGGTTCCCAACCTCGTCCGGCCGATCGAGCGCCAGCTTGCGCAGCTTGTCGAGAGACTTCTTGTCCCACGCGTGCAGCGGCTGTGACTCGTCCGCGAGCATCGCCGCGATCGTGTCGTAGCGGATCCTCTTGTCAACGTCCTTGCCCGCGGCCTTCTTCAGCTTGGCGAGGATCGCCTTCTCCTTCTTGAGGATGTCCTGCACCGCCCACGCGCACTCGTCGCCGATCTCGGCGCGCTCGTGGGTCAGGGCGATGTCCACGAGCTGCGTGACCGACTTCTTGTCGCCGATGCGCGCGAGGGCACGGATCGCGGCGACGGAGACGTCGAGGCGCGTGATGCGCGCCAGCTCGACGAGCGGCGGCACGTCTTCCTTCGTTCCGACGTACCCGAGCGCCTCAGCGGCGCACGCCGCGGTGAACGCGTCTTCCGGCACCGCGAACGGCCGGAGTCTCTCGGCAGCGCCGGCCGGATCGATGCGCTCTGCCGCGTCGACCGCGAGCAGGCGCAGAACGCGGGACGGCTCCCCGACCAGATACGGGACGAGGAAGTCCAGTGCCTCGGCGGCGGCGTCCTTCTTCGGCTTGGCGTCGGCGATCGCGGCCAGTGCGTGCGCCAGGCCCTCCGGGTTCTCGGTGGCGAGCTTGCGCGCGGCGTCCACACGGGCGGCCGGTGTGGCGCCCGGGATCTCGGGCACGTCGACCTTGTTCTTTGCGAACGCGGCCGGTGCCAGCGCCAGAATCAGCGCCGCTGCGAACAGCGTGCGTAGCGGTCGGCGTGTCGCGCCCTTCACTTGCCTTCGAGGACTCGGTCCATCCAGTCCTCGAGGTTCGGATCCGAACCGCCCTTCTCGCGGAAGGTCTCGATGTGCGGCTTGGCGTCCTCGGGCTTCTTCATCTGGTCGGCCAGGATGATGGCGCAGTAGAGGTGCTCTTCGATGGACTCGGCATCCAGCTCGATGGCCTTCTCGAACGCCTCGACCGCGTCCTCCCAGTGCTTCTGCGAGGTGCAGGCGCGGCCGAACGCACGCCACGCTGCCGCGTCCCAGGGACGCAACTCCGTGGCCTCGAACAGTTCCTTGACCGCGTCCTTGTTCTTGCGCTGCTCGTAGAGGTACTCGCCGTATGCGAGCCGGTAGATGCCGTTGTCCGGCTCGATCTTCGCGGCAGCCTTCAGGCCCTTCTCGGCGTCCTTGATCTTGCCGAGGCTCCAGTACGCCATGCCCATGCCGTGGGGGAAGCGGGGATCGGTCTTCCACTTCTTGGCGCCGGGCTTGAAGTACTTCTTGATCGCGTCCTCGTAGAGCTCCGACCCGACGAGAGCGTGCGCTGCGTGGAGCGTTGCGGTCGCGTGGTTCGCGTCGATGTCCAGGGCGTTCTCCGCGTCCTCGAGCGCGTCAGGGAAACGCGCCATACGCAGGTTCACGTACGCGCGCGCAACCAGCCCGCGCACCCGCTCGGGTCCCGGGAAGGTGTAGATCGCCAGAACGGCCGAGTACTCCTCGATCGCCGTTCGCATCTTCTCGATGTCGGCTTCACCTGCGACCTCGAGAACCGCGCCCAGCGCGAAGTGCGCGCGCGCGCTGTCGGGGTTGACGGTGATCGCCTTCGACGCGTACTTGTCCGCCTTGGACAGGACCTTCTCGTCGTACGGCTTCCTGAGGTCTTGGATGTTCTCGGTCGCTTTGGCGAGCAGCGCCTCGCTGGCCGCGCACATCGCCTCGACCATCTCCTTGTCGAGCTTCAGCGCCTGCTCGAGTGCCACGACGGACTCGTCCCAGTTGCCTTGGTCCAGGAGAGCGATGCCCTTGCGGTAATGCGGCTCCGGGTCTCCGGGCATGTGCTTGGCGGCCGCGTCGAACGCCTCGATGGCCTCGTCCGGCGCGCCGGAGCCGCGGAGCGCCTCACCGAGGCCGATGTGTGCAGATCCGTCTTCGGGACGCGACACGACGACGGAGCGCCAGGAGGACACGGCGGTCGCCCAGCGCTTGGCCCGCTCGAGCGCGGCCGCACGGTAGGTGCGGAAACGGGGCTTGTCGGCCTCCGGGGCCTTGCCGATGGCCGCGTCGAGCTCGTTCAGCGCGGTGTCCACCCTGTCGAGCCCCTCGAGCGCGCGCGCCTTACCGACGTGCGGCCAGGGCGAGTCCTTGAACTTCCCCTTCAGCTTTTCGAACGCGGACGCCGAGGCCTCGGTCTCGAGCAGCCGCGCCGCGAGGAACTGGAACAGGGGATCGTCAGGATTCGCAGCCGCCAGCTCGGTGTAGCGCGCCTCGACGTCGGCGATGCCGAGCACCTCGCTCGCGGTGTCCTGATAGAGGAGGTTCGCGTCGGGATCGTTCGGATCCGCGTTGAGCGCGGCTTCGAGGTCCTTGAGTGCTCCCGTCAGGTCTTGCTGGCGGAGCTTCCGCTGGGCGTCCTTCACGCGCTTTGCCGACGCTTCGGCGGCTTGCGCAGCCGGCTGCACCGCTACCGGTGCGAGCGTCGAACCAAGCGCGAGCGCCAAGGCGAGCGCCAGCGTGCGCGTGAACGGGGGGAGGCGATGCGTCATGGCGCACCTCGCAGTTGGAGGAGAGGCTTTGCAGAGCGAAAGCCCGGATGGAGAACGAGGTCCCTACCCGTGCGCGTCATACAGCGCTCGAGGAGGGACCTCGAAGAGGTCATCGATCAGTACGGGTGCGCGCCGGCTTCCTGGTCGGCGCGTCGCTCGGCTGCGGCGTCGTTGCGCTCGGCCGCCAGGTCCGCCGCCCGCGAGCGGTCCCGCTCGCGCCGCAGCGACTCATCACGGTTGCCCGCCTGGAAGTCCGGACGTTCTGCGTCCGCCTGCTCGCGCTGGAGTTGCTCGATGTAGCCCGAGGTGTTCTTGCCGTCGAAGCGTGCGTTCGAGGTGCGGCCGCCGCGGCCTGTCATGCCGCCACCGACGCCGCCGCCACCACGACCACCACCACGACCACCACGACCACCACGACCGCCGCCGCGACCACCGCCGCGACCACCGCCACCGCCGCCACCGCCGCCACGGGCGTAGCTGGCCTCCGGGCCGAGGGTCGTCGCCGCCACCACGCAGGAGAGCGCCGCGAATGCGATCAGGATGAACTTCTTCATGGTCCTTCTACCTCCGGACTCACAACCCTCGCGCGTTCCGGCGGTTTCGCCGAATCTGCGAGGGGGTCGTTCTGTAGGACGTCCGAGCCTGCCGTCAGGTTCACCGGACCCTGGGATTGTCACCTGAAGGACCCGGTTCTGAAAGCCCTGCGGGCTCGCGGGGCTGTTCCGAGCCTGACGGAGCCCTATCGGAAGTCGCGGGCGTTCTTCTGGACGTGGGCCAGGAGCTTCTGGACCGCCTTCTTGCGCTTCTCGGGCTTGTCGCCGGGCCGGAAGCCGAACGTGCTGTTTGTGAGCCCCTTGACGAGGTCAGCCCCCAGGCCGCGGGTTGGCTGGTCGTCGGAGTTCAGGGCGTCGAGGAGGTAAGGGACCATCTTCTTGTCCCGGTTCGCCTTGATCCGCTCCGCGGCCTCCTGACGCAACGCCAGCGGCACCTCGACGTCGGCAAGCATCTTGCCCATGGCCGGGCGCTTCGTCTGGCGCGGATACGCGGCGATCCTCGCGCGGAACAGTCCGGCCGCTTCTTCGGAGTAGTCGCTCTTGGGCGCCGCGTCGGGGTCCTCGACCACCTCCGGCTCGACCTCGAGATCGAGGTTGTGCCGCTTCACGTACGAGGGATGGAGGACGCCGGTGACCACCAGGTCGTCGAACCGGGTGTCCGCCTTGTAGCCGTAGATGCCGAGCATCTGCGTCGTGAGGTCGCGGGCGGCCTCCTTACCCTTGGCCGTGAACGTGTCGTCGATCTGCATGAAGCTCTTGTTCTCGCCGCGGCGGATCTGCACGTCGATCGTCTGGCCGCCGCGCAGGCCCGGCTTCTCGCCCCGCGAACCGCAGTAACGCCAGTCCTGGTAGCCGTCCTTGCGTCGCCCCGCGTCCCGCGGGATGAACTTGATCACCATGTTCTGCGGGTGATTGACGTTGTCGCCCTTGCTGAAGTAGCGGTCGCGCACGCAGTACAGCGTGAAGATCTCGCTCTTGCTCTCCTCCGACACGGAGAACCCGAAGTCGTACGGGATGTAGGGCGTGAACTTGGCCGACGCCGCGACGTAGTCCTTGAAGACCGCCTTGTGGCGCAGGCTTCCCGTGCCCTTCAAGCGCACACGCCCATTCTCGATCGTGCCCTCGACCGTCGAGACGGCCCGGAACGGCAGCGACTTCTCGAAGTCGGCCATCTGGCCCTTCTCCTCGAAGTCGTAGCGGATCTCGATCTCGCCCTCGGGCGTGATCTTGGTGACCTTCCCGGCGAAGTGCTCGGTCACGGGCACCTTCCCGGTCTCGCCCCCGGCGGCGGCTACGACGGCCAGGCCGGCGAGCAACAGGCAGACCGTCGAGACGTGCGATGGGGCATGGGGCATGGGCGCTTCCTCTCCACCCTGCAACGTACGGGACGGGCTCTACGTTTCGCTCCCTCTTGGCGAGGGCCCGGCGGCTCTCGCCCTGCGGCTACTTCTCCGAGCGGGCGCGCAGGACCCGAAGCGCGCGCTGGCCGGCGATCTTGGCGTCCACGACGCTCTCGAACTCGACGGCCTCCTCGAGCGCCGGGATCGCTTCCGCGATCGCCTTGTCCCAGTCCGCCGACTCGAGGCACGAGTAGGCCGACTGCCGCACCCAGGCCTCGCTGTCGCCCGTGGAGGTGAGCGCCAGTTCCAATCCGGCCCTGCGGAGACCGCCCAGACCCGGTAGCGCGGTCAGGACGTTGTGGCGCAGGGTCCCCGGGCGCTTTGTCGCGGCCTCGATCAGCGGGCCGACGACCTCCTTGCCGCCGACCTCGCCCAGCGCGAACGCGGCGAACGACGCGATGAAGTCCTCCCGGTCCGAGAGGAGCCCGATGAGCAGCGCGCGGGTCCTGTCGCACGGCCACTCGTCGACCAGGAACGGCACCAGGCGGCGCAGATTCGCGCTCTTCGGAATCGCCGCTTCGATGTCGTCGAGCGACTGGACGCCGCGTTCGCGGAGTTCGTCGCGGATCTCGACCAGACCCGCCGGCAACAGACTGTCGCCGTCCGTTCCCCGGTGCTCGAACTTCACGGCCTCGCAACGTGTCGCGAGATCGGGCGCTCCGCCCTCCTGCGCGGACAGCGGCGATGCGATGAGAAGCGTGGCGAGCAGCGCCGTCGCGAGTGCGATCGTCCTCATGGTCCCCTCCTCAGGTCTCGTTCTCCGCCTCAGCGCGGGATCAGTCCCATGTACCGGAGGAAGCCCTCCAGCACGCGCAGGAACTCCTGCGGCTCTTCCACGTGCAGCAGGCCCCTCGAGTCGCGCAGCACGGCGGTGATCGGGGGCGGCTTCTTGAACGACTCACGGATGCGGCGGAGGTCCTCCGGCGTGCCGCCGCCGAGGGGTGACGCGCCGGGGAACGTGAACAGCGTGGGCTTCTCGATGCGCACTCGCCGGCTGAAGTCGATGGGCGGCACGGTCACGAAACCGTGGTCGCGCGCGGTGTCCTTCCACAGCCGCCACGCCTCGCTGTCCCGCCGGTCGGTCAGAGCGTGCGTCAGGAAGATGCGGCGCATGCGCTGACCCTCCAGCTCGTCACGCCGTGGGGTGCCGCGGCCCATGAGCAGTCCGGCTGCCCACTTCTCCGGTCCGGTGCCGTCTCGCGCAAGCCGCATGAGACCGTTGGCGTACGAGGTGCGGTCGAGCCAGCCGTTGGACAGCACGAGCCCCGCGACGTGCTTCTCGTGCTTGAGCGCGTAGTACTCGGCGATCCACACCGCCGGTCCCGGCGCCATCAGGATGATCTGGTCCTTCTCCTTCTGCTCGCGCAGCGCGTCGAGCGCCTTGGCGAGCTTCGCCACGGGGTAGACGGGAATGGAAGACCCGAACCCCGTCGAGCGGGTCAGTTCCCGGACGCTTGGCAGCGTCACGTACGTGATGCGCACGAAGCGGGACGCCTCGTCGAGATACGGACGGAAGTAGTCGTGCGAGTAACCGAACGGCGCGAGCACGAAGAGGTCCGGCCGGTTGCGGCGGCGCTCCGCGTCCTCGGACGTCACGTTCGATTCGACGGTGAAGGTCTCGAGCGGAACGCCGGCGAAGTCGCCCCGGGAAACTTCGTCGCCCTGGCTCGTCCACTCGGGCCGGTCCTTGTGGCGCTTCCACCACTCCTGCCAGACGGCCGGATCGGCGCCGAGGTCGCTGCCCGCGATCATGCGGAGGCTCCTGCGCACCCAGACGACAACGCGGACGTCCTGTTCCTCGGCGATGGCGCGCACAAGGCGCTGGACGCCCTCCTTCGACAGGATCTCGCCGAGTGCCCGCGAGGCCGTGCGGCGCACCCGGAAGTCCGCATCGTCCATCGCGGCGGCGAGCGCCTCGGCGTCTCCCGCAACGGGCCCTGTCGACATGGCGTAGGCGATGCCCTCGCGCACCCACGGGTCCTCGTGAGTGATCAGGTGGAGTCGCATCTCCGAGCGCAGCGGGCCCGCGGGCACCGTGGCCAGGGCATCGATGGCGTGGCCTCGCACGTACCAGTGTCCGGTCGCCAGGAGCTTCACGATCTCCGGCAGCGACCGTGAGTTCTGCGGATCGAGCAGTTGGAGCGCGTCCACGGCCCGCTCGACGTTCGCGGTCCGCATGCGCTGGCGGTAATCGGCCAGGATCTTGCCGTACGGATCTGCATCCGCGCCGTCGTCCGCTGCCCGGGCCGCCACCGGCCGAGCGGCGGCTACGAACAAGACCGCCGCCAGCATCGCTGTGATCGCCGCGGCGTGACGAGTGGCGGTGGGAGGCGCGCGCATGCTTTGCAATCTACCTGCCCTCGCGCGGAACAGGGGCGTCGCGCGGATCAGGGGCGGCGCAGGACTCCCGGAGCGTCACCGGCCGCTATAGAGTGCTTCCGATGAAGGAAGGGAGAGCGGCGGATTGCCTCGACGTGCGCCTCTCGCGTCTCGAGACCATCCTGCGCGAGATGCGCACGGTCGCCGTCGCGCTGAGCGGCGGTGTGGACTCGTCGTTCCTGGCCGCCTTCGCGTACCGCGTGCTCGGGGACGACGCCGTTGCCGTCACCGGCGTGAGCGACAGCCTGGCGGCGCGGGAACTGGACGATGCCGAGCGCGTGGCCCGCATCACGGGCCTCCGGCTCGAGCGGATCCCGACCCGCGAGCTCGAGGATCCGCGCTATGTGCGGAACGCACCCGACCGCTGCTACTTCTGTAAGTCCGAGCTCTACGAGCGGATCGGGGCATGGGCGACTGCGAACGGTGTCGCGCACGTCGCGGACGGATTGAACGCGGACGACGACGTGGCCGACCGTCCGGGGGTTCGCGCGGCGCACGAACTCGGTGTGCGGTCGCCGCTGCGCGAGGCCGGCCTCACGAAGGCCGATGTGCGGACGGTCTCGCGGGAGCTGGGTCTGCCGACCGCGAGCAAACCGGCCGCCCCCTGTCTCGCGTCACGCATTCCGCACGGCTCGGCCGTGACGCCTCAGCGCCTGCATCAGGTGGAGCGCGCCGAAGAGGCGCTGCGGGTTCTCGGCTTCGATGACCTCCGCGTGCGCCATCACGGCGCCGCGGCGCGTGTCGAGCTCTCGGCAGCCGAGGACGTCGCCCGTGCGCTGGAGCGGCGCGAGGCGCTCGTCTCCGCGGTGCAAGCCGCGGGGTTCACGACCGTCTTACTCGACCTCGACGGCCGCAGTGCCGGAGGTGCGGATCGCGCGACTCCGCGTGTCGTGAATCTGGGCGATCCGGTGGCCGCGGACGTGACGACTGACGAGGTGCGCGCGTGACGGATACGGCAGGCGGGGGAGACGGTCACGGCGGGGGTCGCGGACGTGGGCGCGGGCGGGGCAAAAAGTCCGGCGGCGGCAACGGATTCAACTTCTCGTTCATTCCGAAGTCGTGGATCGGCTGGATCGTGATTGTCGTCGTGATCGTGCTTCTCGGAAACCTGGTTGCAGCGTCGCTCGGGATGTTCGGCGGCGACGGCCCGACCGGGTTCATCACTCCGGAACGCATCCTCGGACTCGCGACGTGGATTCCGATCAGCCTCGCAATGCTGTTCGGGTTCCTCGGCGCGATGTGGTCCACGCTGGGCGCGAGGGTGCGACGACGTGAGGGCCTGCCGTACTACCGGTGGGCATTCATGCTCGGCATGCTCGGCGTGTTCGCATTCACTCTCGCGGCGTTCGAGAGCACGACCTTCACGCGCCAGCGCCTGATCCCGGTCGCGCTTGTCGTGATGGCCGTGCAGACGATGATTTTCGCGATCGGCGTGCGCGCAGACCTCAGCCGCAAGCCGAGTCCGAGACGCGAGTAGGGGCCTCTCGTCCGATCGCGGGCGGGGCAGCGGCCCGCCGCTACAGGGATTGCGAGGGAGAGTCCGAATCGCGAGGGCGCGGGGGTTGCGTAGCAAGCGCCGTGAACGCAGCCCTCCTACGCGGCCGGAGGCCGCGTAGGAGGGAGACACGCGATCGCCGTGCGGCGCGGGGATCGCATCGCGATCCGCGTGACGCACGGGCGTGAGCTAGCGGCGTTGGAAGATCGGCAACGTCTCCAGCGGGACCTGCAGGATCAGGGCGCCCATGGCGGTCGAGTATTCGACGCTGCGGCCGTCGGGTCCCGTGGGATGGAACGAGCCGTTGGCGCCCTGCAGGCTCAGCACGGTGTCGCGGATCTCCGGCCAGTGTCGGGAGAGTCTGCGGCGGTCCTGCTCCTGGTACACCGCCTGAACACCGTAGAACGCTCCGTAGTAGAACCACTGGCGGTTCGCGCTGACGCCGTCGCGCATCTTGCGATCGAGGAACGCCATGCCGCGCTCGATCAGCTGGCGGTCTTCCTTGTTGTCGCCGTACCGCCCGAGACCGAAGAACGTGGTCAGCGCAGCGCCGGTGAGCGCGTACGAGACGCGGGAGAGTTGCGTCTTCTGGTACGCGAAGCCGCCGTACAACTCTCGGTCGGTCAGGTTCTGAGACGCCCGCACGTAGTCGTATGCGCGCTGCATCACCGTTCCGTTCACGCGAACTCCTGCATCCTGCGCAGCGCGCAGCGCTTGGATCTGCGTGATTGTCATCGAGCCCTCGTGGCTGTTCGGGTACGGGTCGTACATCCAGCCGCCGGAATCGGGATCCTGCGCGCGCTCGATCAGGCGGACAGCCTTCTCGACGCCGTAGCGAACCTGGTCTGCGAACGAGAGTTGCGACGGACCCCGCACACGGACCGACGCCTCGATCTCCTCGATGCGGCGTGCGCCGAGGTTGCCGAGCGCCGTCGAGAGTGCAAGCGTCGCGAATCCGTGGCCGTGCATCTTTGACTCGCGGTCGTCGTGGATGTACCCGGGCACTTTGCCCTTTTCGCGGGACCACGCGAGGCGCGCGAGATAGCGCAGCCCCTCCTGCACAGCGCGGGCGTGTTCGCCCCGCAACTGCGGCTCCCCGACGGACGTGGTGCGGTCGTCCGAGCCGCTGCGGATCCGGCGCCCGGCGTGGACCGAACTGCCGCCTGCCATCAGAGCGAGCACGGCCAGCGATGTGTCGGCCACGCGCGTGGCGTTCTTGTCGCCCCACGCGCCGCCCGGCTGCTGGTGCGTTGCGAGCCAGTTCAGCGAATCCTCGATGCCGCGCTGCTGTCTGCGCGTCATGGCGGTGATGGCCGGAGGACGCGAGCTCTCCTCTCGGTCGAGCGCCTGGGCGCCGTCGCCCGGCCAGGCCGTAGCGGCGATCGCGAGTGCTGCCGTGAGCACGATCAGTCGGCGGCGGGAGGTCATGACGTCAGCGGCGGTCCTTCTCCAGATCGTTGAAGAGCTTCGTCCAGGCGCGCAGCATTCCTCGCCACTGCACCGGGATGGCGTTCCAGTCCTCGGACTCGTACGCCTTGCGCACCTGCGGCGGCAGCGCGGCGTACCACTTCTCGAACTCGGGACTCTTCGGTGGCTCGACGTCACTCTCCGGACGGTCGCCGTTCGGGTCGTCCTCGTCCTCCTTCGGATCGTCAGGCTTCTCACCCTCCGGATCGTCCTGCCCGGGCTTCTTGCCTTGCGGCTCGCTGTCCTCGGGGCGCGGCTGGTGCTTGCCCTGACCGCCCGAGCGGCCGGACGAACCGGCCTGGCGCAGGATCCACTCGATCCCGGCCGCCGCCTGCTCGCCCTGGCTCTTCGTCTTCTCCAGCAACTTACGCACGCCGTCGGCAGCTCCGCCGGCGCTGCCGCCTGCGGACTCCATGAGTTTCTGGATCTTGGCGGTGGCGTCCTTCGTCATCTGCTCGATCTGCTTACGCGCTTCCTCGGATCCGGCGGCCGCCTCCTGCCGCAACTGATCAGCGGACTTGCCTGACTGCGCCTGCGCCTGCTCGTTGATCAGCTTCTCGATCTCCGCAGCGGTCTTCTCGGAGTCCGCGCGGGCGCGCCGCGAATGCGTGGAGCGCGCGAGCGCTTCCTCCGCCCCGCGCATCAGCTTCTCGATCTCCTGCACCTTCTTGATGATCTCTTCCTGACTCGGGGGACCGCCCTCGCCCGCCTCCTGGGCAAACGCGCGGGTGCCAGTGCTGAGGGACGGCGCACCGAGGAACAGCGTCACAGCGAGTGCGAGAGCGAACAGGCGGTTCTTCGTCGTGGTCGTCATGATCACCTCGTCTCCTCTTCGCCACTGTCGGTGCCTTCACCCCCGGCGCCATCCTCTCCGGCGACCGGTTCCTCGAAGATCTCCTCCCCGAGGCCGATACGGCGCGCGAGGTCGCGCCACATCGTCCTGATCGTACCCTGCTGGTGCGCGAGGCGCTCCAGGCGGGACCGCTGATGGGGCGTCAGTTGGACCGGGTCGTCAGGCAGACTCTCGGCTCGCAGCGTCTCCAGCTTGCGGGTGATGGCCTCCTGCATGCGCTTGAGGGCGCGGAGTTCGGCCACCGGGGCCACGATCGGCTGATCGCCCTGCTGCTGTGGAGGCGGTTGTCCCTGTTGCTGCTGTTGCTGCTCGTTCTGACGCTCGCGCTCCTCGCGGAACACTTCCTGCAACTCAGCCAGGCGCGCGATGACGTCGCGCTGAATGCCCTGGCAGATCTCGCCTGGCTCCTTGCGGCGCAGCCGGCGGGATGACTCGAGCATGTCGTCCTTGCAACCGCGCAGGATCGGCGCGAACACCGCCGAGTCCTCCTGTTCGATCGCTTCGACGATCGGATCGAGGTGCGTGGACAGCTCCTCCTGTTCGCCCGACAGCTTGGTCAGCTTGACCCGCTGGTGGCGCGCGAACGAGTCCTCCTCGCCGCGGTCGCGCCACATGTCCTCCGTGCGCTTGAGGATGTCCTCCTGCAGTTCGCGGGCGCGGGCGAGCTCTTGCTCGAGGCGGTACAGCGCCTCCTGCGCCTGCAGCTGGTTGTAGCGCTCCTGATCCTCCTGGAGTGCGGCGTCGGCCATCTCGAGGTAGCGCTCCGCATCCTCCTGCTCCTGCGTCGCCTCCTCGGGGTCGTTCTCCTCCATCTGGTTCTCGGCGTTGTCCATCTCCTGCGATGCGCGTTCCATGCTCTCCGCACCGCTCTGCGCGGCGCTCTGCTGCATCTGTTGCGCCATGTCCTTGGCCTTCTCGGAGAGCTCGTCCTGCTCTTCCTTGAGTTCCTTCAGACGCTCACGCGCATCCGCTTCCAGTTCCGGGTCGCGCAACGACTCGCGGGCCTCTTCGAGTTGCGCCTGCGCCTGATGACGCTGCTCGCCGGCTCTCTGCGTCTCGCCGGCCTGCGCGCTCTCGCGCGCCTTCTGCATCTCTTCCGATGCGCTCTCCGTGTTCTCGGCAGCGGAGCGCGCACGCGCCGCGGCGCTGTCCTCACCGGTCTGTTCCAGTTCCTCCGCGCGCTGGCGCATCTTCTCCGCCAGAACCTTGGCCTGTTCCTCGAGCTCCTTCTGGCGCTCGGCGAGTTCCTTGGCGGTTTCGGTCTCGCGCTCCGCGGCAGCGTCTCGCCTTGCGGCCTCGGCTTGTGCGGCCTGTTCGAGTTGCTCGGCCGCGCGCTCTGCGGCCGCTGTGGCCTCTTCCGCGCGTCCCTGACTCGCGCGCTGCGCTGCCTCGTTCATCGAACGGCGCGCCTCGTCGAGCTTCTCGCGCGCCTCGCCCTCGGGCACACGCTCCGACATCTCACCGGCTCTGCGGGCGAGATCCTGTTGCGGCGTGGTCATGCTCCGAGCGACTTCACTCTGGCCCGAGGCCTCGGCGAACTCCTGCGCGGCGCGCTCCATGGCAGTCTCTGCGGCAGCCGCTTGCTCCGCGGCCTGCTGGGCCTGCGCCTTCTGCGCGGACTCCGATGAGGCCTCGGGGCTGCCCGCGGCCTGCGCTGCCTGGCGCAACGACTCCGCGGCTTGACGCGCGGCTTCGGCCGCTTCGCGCGCTGCCTGTGCTCCGCGCTGGGCGGCGGCCTGACGCTCCTTGTTCTGCTCGCCGCTCTCCGACAGTCCGGCGGCCTTCGCGGCTTCGTCCGCGCGCTGCGCGAACTGCTCGGCCTTCGCGGCGACGGCTTCCTGCTGCGCGGCTGCGGCGTTCGCGGACTGCTGCGCCGCGCGCACCGCTTCGTTTGCGGCGTCCCGCGCACGCTCCATCGCGTCCCGGCCCTCACCCGCCTGGCGGCGCGCCTCTGCGGCGTTGCCCTCGTCCAGCTCGCGGCTCGCCCGGTCCAGCGCAGCGGCCGCTTCGTCTGCAGCGTCCGCGGCCTTCTCACCGGCCTTCTCGGCGGCCTCCGAACCGAATCGCGGTGCGGCCTCGCGCAACGCCGACGCGGTCGCGGCCGCCTCTTGGCCAGTGCGTCGTTCCTCTCCGGACAGCCTCTCCGCGGTCTTCGCGGACTCTGTTGCCGTAGCGGCACGCGCCAATTGTGCCGCGGCTTCCGCTGCGCGGTCCTTCGCATCGTTCGCCGCGGCCTCGGCCTCGCGGGCCGCGTCGCGGTCACCGCTCGCGCGCGCTTCCGCAGCGCGTTCTGCGGCGGCCTTCGCCTCACGTGCGGCGGCGGCCGCCTGTGCGGCTCTCTCGGCCGCAGCGCTGCGCGCGGCGGCTTCGGCATCGTCTCCCGCGGCCTTGGCATCCTCGGCGTCCCGTCGCGCGGCCTGCGCTTCGCGCTCCAGGCGATCGGCCTGCTCGCCGAACTCCTGTGCCGAGCCGTCCCTCGCCGGGTTCGTCTTCGAGAGCTCGCGTGCTGCCTGGCGCGCGGCCGACTCGGTCGTGCGCGCGCTCTCGAGTGACTCCGAATTCACCGACTCCATCTGTTCGCTCGCCCCGGCGGCGCGCCTCGCGAGCTCCTGGAGCCGCCGCGCGGCCTCTTCGGCGGCGCGCAACGGATCGATGCTGCGTCGCGCGGCGCGTTCCTGCGCTGCGAGCTCCCGTGCCTCCTGCGCCAGCTGTGCCAGGTCCGGCTGGACCTCGCTGCTCGCCGACGCCGTGTTCTCGGCGAGGGCCCGCTGCTCTTGCGCTAGCTGTTCGAGTGCCTCGGCGTTGTCCTGCGCCCTCTGGCGCTCGTCCCCGGCGGTGTCTCCGAGCTCGGCATCCAGAGCGGCCTGCTGACGCTGCAGTTCTTCGATGTCGCGATCGAGATCGCGCACGGCATCGTCCACTTGTGAGCGGTCGCGGACCTTCTCGGTGTCCTTGCGGATCCGCTGTTGCTCGGCCAGCGCCTGCGCGATGGCCTCGCGCGCTGCTGCGATCTCCTCCTGTCGCCTCTGCAGGTCGTCGAGTGTGTTGCGCTCTTCGAGGATGGCGACCAGGTCCTCGAGGTCCTGGCGCACCGTTCCGGCGAGTCCGATGCCGCGCTGGAAGCTGCCGTCCTCGAACAGCTTGCGCACGGTGTCCATGTTCGCGCCGATCTGCTGCGAGTCGGCGTGCTTGAGCGCGTTGTCCACGAGATCGGCCTTCTCGCCGAACCCGGCCTCGCGAAGCCGTTCGGCGAACGCGCGCATGCGCACCTTCAGGTCCTGGAACTGCTGGCGATTGGACTGCTGATCGCCCGAGCGCCGGCGCGACTCCTGGTCCTCTGCGGGATCCTGACCGAGCGCCGACGGCGCGCCGGGGAGCATGACGAGAAGAGCCGCGGCGAGGAACAGGCCTCCAGCCCGGGCTGAGAGGAGTGGACGGTGCGTCCTGGATGTCGTCGTCATGTCTGCCTCCTGCGTGCCTCGGCACGCCATCAGATGTCTCGTCCGTCGCTCACTTGTCGTCTTCAGGCTGGTACGGCCGGGAGATGTCGCCCTGCCGGTCGCGGATCTCGCGCGCCAGTTCGATGATCTCGGCGAGGTCTTCCCATCGGTCCATCCGGCGCTCCAGTTCTTCGAGCTTGCGCGCCAGGTCTTCCGCGCGCGCGAGCGCCGTGGGCATCTGGTCGGCGTTGTCCACGGGCGCCGCCGCCCAGGTGCGCAGCGACTCGTGCACTCCCGGCGACAGGTCGAGGACCGCGGTGTCAGCGAGATCCATGATGTCGAGCAGCGTGCCGAGCACCTCGGGGTCGTAGAGGCGTCCGGCGCGCTTCTCGTCCACGACCTCGCGGTACAGGGCGCGGGGGAACACGTTGCCGTTGTCATCGAGCGGTCCAGATAGTGCGCGGTGATACATCGGCAGCATCCGGTCGACCGTTGGGCCGCTCCCGAGACGGTTCAGGACGTACGCGTCCAAGACGCGGTGGATGCCGTCGAGGAAGCGCTCCAGGTTGCCCGTCACCCGGCCCTGCTCGACCTGCAGGTCGCGTGCGCGGCCAACTTCCGCCGAGCCGCGGTCGCCCTTCTCAACGTCGCTCGCCAGCGTCCTCAGCTCGTCCAGTGCGCGTCTCTGGTGCGTTCGCACCTGGAGCAACTGGTCGCGCAGGCCGACCTGCCGCTGTCCGAGCCGGCGCTCGAGCTCCTCGCGCGAGAGCACTTCGATCGAGATCTCGGGCGCCTCCGATTCCTGTCCCGCGTTGTCGCGAGCGAAGACCAGCAGCGTCAGCAGATCGCCCGGGCGGACCGGCGTGTCAGCGGTTCCGAGGACGGAGATCTCGAGCGGCGCGTAGATGTCGTGCTGTGTCGCGATGCCGGCGTCGGCGGGAAGCAGCGAACGACCGAGGCGCGCCTTGCCCTCGGCCTGCACGGCGATCGAGATGTCCGTGATGCCGAAGTCGTCGGTGACCGCGAGCTTGACCGGGAGGACCGAGGTGGGCGTGCGGTAGATGCGGCTGAGCGGGTGCAGGACGCGCAGGTCCGGCGGGTCGTCGGTTACCGCGCGAATCAGGAAGCGGTCTTCGCCGGGACGGTTGCGCTGCCCCGACTCGGCGGTGAGATCCAGCTTGAAGTCGAGGTCGTCGTTCACCTTGCCGAGATCGATACGCAGCCGTGCTCCGCCCTCCGAGAGCGGCAGGTCGCGCGACTCACTTCCTTCGGGCAGCATGCGCGCGGCGGAGAGGGGCATACTCGACGCGAGGTCCAGGACGACACGCGAGCCCTCGATCACCTCGAACGACGCCTCGCGGAACACCTCGGGCGCCCGGTTCGTGTGCTCGGGATACGTGATCTCGGCGGCGATCGACGCGATGCGCGGCGGGATGGCTGCGCGCACGACGTACTCGGGATCGCGATCGTCGTCGTCGCCCCCAGTCACCCAGAAACGGAACGAGCCGGGGACGGAGCGGAAGTCGAGCGCGAAGTCCCCGGTGTCACCCTCTTCGGTCACCAGAGGGTGCATGTTGCGCGTGTCGACGTCGGTGACCCGCGCGTCGCCGCCCTCGGCGCCGAACTCGAGCGCCTCGAAGTGGAGGATGACCTCGCGCGGATGGGCGCCCTCGGCGCGCGCGACGACGCGCAGATCGTCTCCCCGTGTGATCGTCTTCTCACCAGAAGAAGGGAAGTCGAGCACAAGCATGCGTGTGCGTCGTGGCCACTGGATGTCGCGCAATAGAAGACCGCGCGACAGCCAGAGCGAGAACGCGTCGCCCGCGGCGAGGGCCGTGATGCCGAGGATGCCGACGCCCGCGAGCCCGGCCAGCAGCGCGGGACGTGCGCGCCGCATGGTGACGAGCGCCTGCGGACGGAGCTTCTGTGCGTCGGCTGCAGCCGCCTGCACGACGCGCTGCATGAGCTGGTGGGATTCGGGTTCGTCCGCATCGTCGAGCCGCCTCTCGAAGTCGAGCGCGGATGCGAGCCGGTCCTGGAGTCCCGGGCGGATGTCCTCGACCGCTTGCGCGACGTCGGACTCGGGCACCTTGCGACGGAGCGGCGCGAGCGCGGCGGCGGCGAGGCCGGACAGCGCGATCGCCACGATGGCAAGGTGGACGGCGCGGACCGCGAGCGGCAGCTCCAGCAGCCAGTCCATGAGGAACGAGAGCACGAGAACGGCGCAGACGGCGGCCGCCATGATCCCGAGCGCGCGCAGGACGTGCCGGCGCCGCAGGCGGGCGCGGACCGCGTCGAGGAGCGCGTGGACGGGACGCAGGGCGGCGGCGCGGGCCGCGCGATCGTTGGCATCCCCTGACCTGACGGGATCACCGGACCTGACGGGATCACTCATCACTCGGAGACCTCGACGGGCCAGGGCTCACTCTCCACGACGCCGAGCCACTCGCCGCCGCTGGCGTTCGCCCGGTAGGACATGTAGCGCAGAGTGGCCGTCCACTCGCCCGGATAGAGACCGTCGCTCGGAATCGCGAGAGCGAGGACGTAGGGCGTTCCCTCCTCCAGGGACCACGTTCCGTCGGCGGCCGGGACGGGCTTCGCGCTCGTGA
This sequence comes from Planctomycetota bacterium, assembly GCA_965248445.1. GTDB lineage: Bacteria > Planctomycetota > JAJSAM01 > JAJSAM01 > JAJVHW01 > CBDFJG01. The sequence goes on along the minus strand of CBDFJG010000004.1, from coordinate 1,704,062 downwards.
TCATCGAGTCCTGCAATTTCACTTCCTTCACGCGTCCGTCCGGTCCCGTTAGACGCACGACGAACAGCGGCTGGGACGGGTCGAACGCCGGAATCCGCACGGTCCCACCCAGGCCGGCCTCCAAGCGGGCCGCGAGGATCACCGGCGCCGGGAGAACGGTCGCTGCCACGGCCGTCTGGAGCGATGCGCGGGGCGTCAGGAACGCGAGCGACGACGGGTCCGATCCGCTCGTTGCTCGCAGGAGGCGGGTTGCGTCCACAAGGCCCTGCTCGCCGGAGCCGAGTTCCAAGGACTTGGGGTCGGTGCCTCGGCGGCCCAACTCCACCGTCCCGTCGAGCACGATGGCCACGAGTCGGTCATCGACGCGCAGGACGTCGAAGCGCGTACCGCGAACCGCCGCGAAGAGGTTTCCCGCGCCGATCTCGAGTTGGTCCTTGAGGTCGACGGCCTCCACGTGGACGCGGCCCGCCAGCAGCGCGAACACGGACGCATCGACGCGACGCAAGCGCGCGCCTGGCTCCAACGTGAACGCGGCAGTGCCGGCGACCGGGGCGCCGGTCGCGGCGGCCTCCGCCTTCTCTGTGCACGCGACGTGCACGGTGACCGCCTCGCGCTCGGCGGCGATCACGTGGTCGACCTCGAACTCGAAGCCGCCGTTGTCCGAGTCCACGACAGTGGCGGGGGAACCGATCTGCGGGTAGTGCAGCAGTGCCCCGGTCGTGACGTGTGACGGGGTGCCGTCCATCGGGATCAGCGACAGGACGACGAGCGCTGCCGCGGCGATGAGCGCAGGGACGATCATCTGGACCAGGTGGCCACCACGCTGCGGGCGGCTCTCGGGCGCCGGGACGTCGTGCAGTCCGGTCGCACCGTGGGCCGCCGTTCTGTTCACGAACGCGGCGAGTACGGCTCTGTCCGTCTCCTCGGACGGTCGCACGGAGTACGCCTTGCGCGTTGCGGCGACAAGACGGCCGACGAGTGCGACCTCGGCTGTCGCCTCCGGGTTCTCTGCGACGATGCGCTCGGCTTCCTTCGCGGACTCCCCCCGGAGCTGGCCGAGTGCGTGCGCCACGACGGTTGCACCGACGTCAGGAGGGAGCGCCGACCTGGCGACAGCGTGATCTGCGCGCCGCTCCGCGGCCTCGTCCTCGATCTCTGCGAGCAGGTTGGCGAGTCCGGATGCGGACGGTGGCGGCGTTGTTCCTCCGGCGCGGTACGCCGCGAGATCGGCGGCCAGTCGGTCGCGCTCCTCACGCAGTCCCGCGGAGGCTCCGAGCCGCCGTTCGAGGTCGGCCGCGCGTTCGGGCTCGAGTTGCCCGAGCAGGTGGGCGAGCAGATCTGCGCCTGCGTCGTCGGGTGACGAGGTTGGTTCGTGAGACGGGTCCGGTCGGCTCATGGGCGGACTCCTCCGGACAGCTCCGTCCGCGTCAGCGGACGGGCCAGCGGGTACAGCTCCGTCCGCGTCAGCGGACGGGCCAGCGGGTACAGCTCCGTGCGCGTCAGCGGACGGGCCAGATTGAAATGCGGTTCTGTTGTGTCGTGCCCGCGGCAGTGCGTCGCCGCGCGAGTCACGGACCTCCCCGCCAGGAGGAGTCGGCTCATCTGCGTGGTCGCAGCACCGGGGCGTCTGCGGATGTGATACGCGGGTAACCCGCTCGGTGGCGCTGAGGTTCGGCCCAGCACAGGCTCTACCCCGAGACGCCCTATCCCGAGACGTACGGCGCGAGCGCCTCGCGCAGCAGGCGCACGGCCTGGAACATCCGCGACTTCACGGTGCCGACCGGGATCTCCAGGATGTCCGCCACCTCGCGGTAGGGGAGCCCCTGCGCGGCGCCGAGCATCCACACGCTGCGCAGCTTCTCCGGTAGCCGCTCGACGGCGGCCTGGATGTGGTCGTCCAGCTCGCCGTGCAGCGCCATCGTGACGGGCCCCGGCGTGTCGTCCGCCACACGGGATCCCAAGCTGGATCTGCCCTCGTCCGCGTTGCCCGTGTCGAGCGAGGTGGGCCGGATGCGGCGCATCTTCTTCTCGCGCTCGTTCAGCCAGTGGTTGCGGGCTATCTGGAACAGCCAGGTCGAGAACTTGGCGAGCGGCTTGTAGCGCGGCGCGGCCTTCCAGACGCGCAGGAAGACCCCCTGCAGCAGGTCCTCGCAGAGGGCCCGGTCCCGGCACATGCCGTAGAGGAAGCTCAGAAGAGGGCGGGACCATCGCTCGTAGAGCTCCGCAAGGGCCGTTTCGTCACCGCGGGCGAGTCGCTCCATGCAGCGCACGGAGGCCTGTTGGCCGTACCCCTTGCCTGCAGGGCCAGTAGAGGCTGGCCCGGAAGAAGGCTGGGTGGGGTCGCGGGTGGGCATGCCGAGGGCACGAAACCGTCGAACCGGGTCCCCTCCGAACCGGTTCACCAGAGGTTCGACTTTTTTCGTCGCGGGAGAGTACCAGCCCGGCCCCGGGCTCGTCGCAGCCTCGCCCGGCCCGGCCACCCCCTCGTGCTACCTTGGGCTCGGCGTCGCCACTGTGCGCCGGGGAGGGAACGCGTGAGGAGACTTCGTACAGCCGCCGCGCTGCTGGCTGTGGTCGGGCTGACCGCGCCGCTCACCGGCTGCTTCGAACTCGGGATCGTCCACAACTCGATCTTCGTCGTCTTCCTCCGGCTGTTCGGCAACCCACCCAGCAAGTCGCCGGGCAAGGCCAAGAGCCAGAAGCTGAAGCTGGAGGTGCCGGTGACGATCTCCGGAACGATCGGGGGTCTGACCGGCACGTACAGCCTGACCGCCGGGACGTACGGCACGTTCGCGGGCACGGCCGATATCAAGGGCACGAAGAAGGCGAAGATCCGGTCAGAGGACGACGCCGTCGTGATGACGCTCGTCGAGAACGTGGTCCTCGACGTTCACGGAGTCGACATCGCCGTCACAGAGGCGAACGCCAAGTTCAACGGCAAGCAGACCACCGGCGGCGTGAAGAAGAAGTTCAACTACAAAATCAAGTTCGAGGGGACGATCGCCAGCGGAGAGGGCGCGGGGAACCGCGTGAAGGGCACGATCAAGACGAAGGGCAAGTTCGAGTAGCGCGTTGCGCGGCCGCTCGCCGGCTCCATCTATCTCTGGAAGATCGGCAGGTAGTTGTTCGGGATCTGGAGCAGCATCGCGCCGACCGCCGTCGATAGCGGGAACTCGTGGCGGCTGCCGTCCCGCGGCGTGTAGCGCACAACGCAGTCCCATGACCCGTCGCGCAGCTGCGTGTTCACGAGGTCGTCGCGGACGCGCGTGTAGTAGCGCTCCCAGGCGCGGCCGCCGGTGATGAACATCGCCTGGGCCGCATAGTAGTTGCCGTAGTAGTAGAAGTAGTGGTTCGACCAGGACCGCTGCACGCCGTCGTAGCTGCTCAACACGTAGTCGACCATCGAGCGGAACGACGGCATCGGATCCCGGCTCGACTGGAAGCGGTTGATCTCGCGCTCCTGGACGAAGCGCCGGATGTCCTCGTCGGTGTAGACGCCGGCTCCGTAGAGAGTCGTGAGACCCGCTGCGGTGAGCGCGAACGACGTGCGGGTGTTCTCTTCCGCAGCCCGATTTGTGGACTGGTACTGGTAGAGGAACGCGCCCTTCCTGAATTGGTGTGTGTCGCGGGTGACCGCGGAGCGCAGCACGTAGTCCACGGCCGCATCGATGCTCGTCTTCGGCACGCGGATGCCCTTGTTCTTGGCCGCGCGCAGCGCCACCACCTGGCAGACGGTGATGGACATGTCCGAGTCTTCGGCGTTCGGCACGTAGCGCCAGCCGCCCTGGTCGTTCTGCGCCTTGTACGTGAACTCGACGGCCAGCTGCAGCGCCTTGCGCACTCGTTCGTCGCGCGTGGTGCCATAGACCTCGGCCAGGAAGAGCGTCGCGAACGCATGGCTGTACATGCGCGTTCCGTTGTCGGCGATGAACCCGGTCGTCTTGTCCTGCTTGGACAGCACGTACTCGAGAGCCCGGTCGACGTTCTTCGCGTACGTCCCGCGTCCAGGCACGCTGCCCGATGCGAGGAATGCGGTGCCGCACAGTGCCGTCACGCCGATGTGCGCCTTGTTGGGATGCTCGACGTGATATGAGTTGTTCAGCTTGAACCCGACGTCGGAGTGCCACGCGCCGTCTTCCCGCTGGTGCTTGTCGAGCCACTCCAGCGACTTCTTGGCGGCCGCGCGGGAGGCCGGCGTGGTCAGTCCCGCCGACTCGGCTTCCTCGGATGTCGCCGCCAGCGGCCAGAGGCCGCCGACCAGCGCTCCCAGCAGGACCAGGACGCCCGTCACACGGAGGGCGGGTCGGGCGGTGGTGGTTCGATCGAGGGTGGGTCGCACTGGGGTGGGTCGCATCGTGGTGGGTCGCGCCGGCTGGGCGCCCAGTGAGTATAGACGTCCGGCGGCGTCGTCCGAGACGTCGGGAACCGGCGGATTACTTCCCATAGACGACGACATGCTGGCCGCCGGTGCCGAGTGTCGCCAGAACCACGAACGACCGGTCGTAGCGAACCTTCAGGAACGACTTGGACAGTTCCGGGTCGGAGAGCTCCCACTCGGTCTCGCCGTTCTCACGGTTCAAGAACACGACCCGCGAGCGCCACTGGCCGCGTCCGAGGTTCTCGTTGATCTCGATGGCCACGTGATTTCGCGTGATCGTGGCCCGCGGCATCGCCCGGCGCGCCAGCGCGATGGGGACGCGCCACAGCTCTTCGCCGCTGCCCGCGTCGATTGCCACGATGGTCGCGCCCTTGCCGCTGCCGCTCTGGACGACAGGCACGACAACGGTGCCGTCCGCGGCGGCGCTGCCGCCGAACGCGAAGCTGCCGAGCACGCTCAGATCGGCGCTCCAGCGCTCCTCGCCATCGGGGGAGAGCCGCCTCAGATGACCCTCGCCGTCGATCGTGATCAGTCCGCCGGGCACCGGGAGCAGCGTCGCGATGGGGATCTCCCCGAGGCTCTTCGTCCAGGCCCGTTCCCCGGTGTGGACGTCGATCCCGATCAGCGACGTCGCGCCGGACAGACCCACGACGACCGGGCGTTCGGGAACCGCGGCCGCGAGCCGTTGAGACCCGCCCGAGTCGTATGCGACGCGTCCGCGGAGCGCGAGCGTACCGCCGTCGAGCACTTCGGCGACGCGCTGTGCGCGACCGCCGTTGACGATCGTCCGGAACACCAGCACCGCATTGTCGCTGACGACCAGTTGCTCGTTCACGGGTCCCTCGAGCGTCCGGTCCGCGGCCACTTCGCCACTGCTCAGGTCGATCGACGAGAGGTGGTAGCGCGCCGCCCCCGAAGCATCCATCGGCGCGCGCCAGAGCACGTAGAGGACGCCCTCGCCGAGCGCGTGCGAGCGATGCCTCCCGGCCAGGCGCCGGGCCCATGCGGGCTGGCCGTCGTGGGCGCGGAACGCTTCGACGAGGACGGTGCTCTCGACCGCGCGCTTCTCGCTGCCGGCGACGATGACGAGGCCGCGGTGCCCGATGACGCCGTGACGCGGATCCGTCGCGACGGGCGTCATCCACTCGACTTCTCCGGTGCGCTCGCCGATCGCCAGCATCGTGTCGCCGCGCGTCGCAAGCATGCGTTCTTCCAGGCCGTCCGGATGCCGGCCGTGGACTGCAACGATGCGGGGCGCGACGCCATGCCCCTTGCGCTCCCAGATCTTCACCAGAGGCGGCTCAGGGCGGGGGAGTTCGACAGACGGTCCGACGAGTCGCGGATCGGCCAGGCGCGCGGTGGCGAACGCCAGCGCCGACTGTCCCGAGAGCTGTACGTCGCCATGCTCGCGAGCCAGCCGCGTCAACGCTGCGCGCTCGGACGACGGGTCATCGAACGCCCGGTAGGCGTCTGCGAGCGCGACCAGAAGGCGTGCGGCCGACGCGGCAGGCGGCTTCGTCCCGAGCAGCCGGCGCAATCCGGTGACCGCCGGCCGCGGGTCACCGGCGCCGATGTGAATCTGCGCCGCCAGCAGCGCCGCTTCGACGGCCGTCTCCGGATGCGGATAGAGGCGCGCCACGCGGTCGAGCGCCGACGCGTCCGCGCGGTCGCGCGCGCGCTCGAACGCGCTGCGCGACCGCTCGCGCACCGCCTTGTTCACCTGATTGGGTTGGGTCTCGGCAAGTCGCGCGAGCCGCTGGTGCACGCCGCCCCGAACGTCGGACTTGCCCAGGTCCTCGTCTGCGTGCTCCTCGAGCAGGTCGAGCCACGTACGGAGCGCGCCCTGCACGTCGCCGCGCACCGACAACTCGTCTCCGAGCATGAACGCCGCATAGGCACCGGCGTGACGCCGCTCCCCGCTCGGGAACGTGACCCGCGTGCCGGCGTACTCTTGCAGGATTCGCTCGTACGCCTGGCGGCGCCGCTTGCTCTCTGCGACCGCCGCCACCTCGAAGAGCGCGAGCACCGCAGCGGCGTCGTCGCTCGCGATGTCGGCGGCACGCTCGAAGTCCTCGATGGCGCCCGCGATGTCGCTGAGTTTCCGCCGGCTCGCTCCGCGATCCGAGTAGGCGTCGTAGAGCGAGCGCCGGAGGGGACCCTCGATGCGCTCTCGCGCACGCGCCGCGAGCCCGGTGATGTTGCGCAGTCCGACCTCGAGCGAGGAGACGGCGTCGTCGAGATCACCCGTCAGACGGAAGACCTCGCCCGCTTCGAGACGGAGTCGCGGATCGTCCGGGTCGTTCGCCAGACGGCGCAGCAGTTCGGCGCGCCGATGCACCGGGTCGTAGTGAGCGGTCACGGCCGACTGCGTGATGGCGAACAGCACGCCGTCCGCCGAGAGGAGATCACCCGCGAACGCGCCGTCGCCCCCCCGTCGCATGGGCGTCTCGGAGATCAACTTCCCCGTGGCGGAGTCGAGGCGCAGCAGCGAGTCGGTGGTTCCGACGAGCACTCCGTCTTTCGCCAGGACGCCTGCGCCGCCGGCCGGCCGGCTCTGACCCTTCTCGTTCTTGAGACGGACGCTGAACGCGGGCTTGCCGGTCTCGACGAACGTCGCGGACAGGTGGTCGCCGAGCGTGTATGCGCGGCCGTCCTGCACGCCGAGGAACCAGTCTTCGTTGCGGAGCGCCCGGTCCCGGTCGCGGCGCAGCCAGGCGATCTTTCCGGTGTCCCGCTCGATCGCGAGCAGGTTCGGAGACTCAGTCGGCGCAATCAGCAGGTGACGATCCGTCACCACGACGGGCCCCGGGTGCCAGCGAACGCCGCGCTCGACCGTCTGATACCAGTACTCGGAACGCGGGATGGGCGTCTGGGGGTACGTGGTCAACCAGACGACGTTGCCGCTCTCACGATCGAGCGCGGCTACCACACCGAGGTTCGTGCCGAAGTAGATGACGCCGTCGCGCTCCGCCAGCGCGGTCGTGGCGAGTTCCTTGACGGGCCGTCCGAACAGGTTCAGCTCCTGCTGCCCGAGTGTGACGTTGCGGCGCCAGCGCGTGTGCCCGGTGTGGCGGTCGTAGCACACGACGCGAACGGAGAAGAGCGCCTCCCAACGCCACGACGCGACGAGGAGGTCGTCGCCCACCACGAGTGGCGGTGAGGCGACGGACTCCGCACTGATCAGGTCGGTGTCGGGATGCTCCGTACGGGCGAGCGATGCGTCGTCGTGCGACCAGAGAACGTCACCCGAACGCGTGTCCAGGGCGACGAGCGTGCGGTGGGGCAGCGGATAGACGATCGGGTGCCCGTAGAACAGGCGCTCCATGTTGGGAGCGTCCGAGCGCGACGCCACAGCGGCGTACACGACGTCTCCGACCACCGCGGCGCCGTGCACCATGTGGCGGTTGTCGCGCCAGTCTGCGTCGTGGTGCGGGCCCCGGTGCAGCCAGAGGATGTGCCCCGACGAGACGTCGATAGCGAACACGGCCAGCCCGGAGTTCACATACACGACGTTGCGCGAGACGGCGGGCTGCACCGGTCGATGGCCCAGACGCTGCCGGCGGGTGCGGTCCGTGTAGGTCTGCGAACCTTCGACGAAACCCGTCTGCATGCGCCAGATCTCGTCGTTGTCGGAGGACGGCTTGCTGAGGACCGGGAGGGGATACCGAAGCGGAAGTCCGTCGGTTGCGCCGCCGTACATCGGCCAGCCGCCGCTTGCCGTGGCCGGTCCGGCCGCGCGGGCCATGTCGCGGAGGAACGTACCGAGGCGCACGAGGCCGTCGCCGCCGGGAACTTGCTCCTCCTTCAGTGTTCCCGAAAGAGTGATCAGGCGGTCGACGCCGATGCGGTCACCTGACTGCGCGAGCGCGAACGCGATCCGCGCGGTGATACCCGCGCGCTCGGCATCCGTCTCCGCGAGGGTAGCGAGGCGTTCCAGCGCTGCGCGTCCGGAGGCGAACTGTCCGCGGGCGAATGCGAGACGCGCTCGAGCGTCGTACGCGCGGCGGCGGACGTCGTCGGCGGGGTAGCGCTGGATGGCCGCCGCGAGGTCGGCGTCGTTGCGCAGCCGCAGGCCGCGGTCGAGGAGCGCCTCCGCGTCGGCGCGATAGAGCTCCTCCCACTCCGCGCGGCCGGCCGGGGGCAATGCCGCGAACATCCGGTGCGCGACGTGTCCCGCGCCGTGGTAACGCGGCATGCCGTTGCCGCGCACGCGAATGACGAGGCCCTGTTCCGGTGGCACGTCGAGCAGCGCCTGAAGCTCGTCGACGGCGAGTTCCCAGTCCTCTGCCGCGGAGAGGCGTTCGAAGTCGTCGAGTCTGCGGCGCAACTCGTCGGCGTCACCGACCTGGAACGACTGGCCCTCGTGGTCCTCTGCCTCCGGCGCATCCTGCGCTGCGGCGGGCCGCGCGCTGGTCACGGCCAGCGCGACCGCGAGCAAGGCGCTCGCCGTCCACGCAGTGGGGCGGTGGCGGGTGGTCGTCGGTCTCACACCATCTGGAATCGCTTGCGGAGCAGCCACTCCGCCGCGAGCAGCGAGATGGCCAGCACCAGTGCCCACCAATTGTCCCACAGTTCGTCCGGGCGCACGTCAGTGGGCACGGGCTGGCTTCGGGCCGGTGGATCGAGCTCGGGCAGGTCCCATAGGTTCAGATATCGTCCGCCGGACGACTCGCGCGCCATCCCGCCCAGTGTCGCCTCGTCGAGCAGGAGATCGCGGTCCTCGAGAGTGCTGCGGACGACCTGGAACAGCTTCTTCGCGGGCTCTTCGCCCGGCGCGTCGGCATCGCGGTAGAGCAGGTACTGCCCGGACCGGGTCGGCGTGATCGTCTTCCGGAACGTGCCCGGCTCCTCCTTACCGACGGCCGGGATCTCGATATCCACGGTCTCGCGATCGCCGGGCTGGTCGCCCGGCATCTCCAGCCGCACCGTGTGATTCGGTTCGGTGGACGGTTTGTAGTCGCTGTCGAGCACGTCGAGCGTCACACGGACCGTGTCGTCGAGGACGTACTGATCGCGGTCGGTCAGGATCTTGAAACGGCGGTTTCCGCCGAGCAGTTTGTACGTCGCGAGCAGCCGCACCGCCTCGCCGTAGAAGCGATAGAAGTACAGATCGCCGACGCCCTTGCGTGTGCGCCACAGATCATCCACACCGACGAACAGAACGCGGCCCCGTCCGTACTTCATCGTGGCGATGGCCGGTCGCTTGCCGAACTTGTTCTCGTGTTCGGGATGGCCGGACACGGCGAGCACCTGCGCCAGCGACTTGGCCCGCAGTGATGGGTAGACCCAAAACTGCTGCCAGTACCGCGACGTTTCCCAGAGCGCCTTCGACCGTTCCATGTCTCCGGCCACGTTCACGAGCGGACTGCGCTCGCCCTGTTGCGTGATGCGAAGGGGGAAGCCGGACCGCGGATCGACCTGCGGATCGAGACTCTCGGCGGTCCGGTCGACGACGATCGGCAGGAGCGGCTCGAGCTCGGTGCCCTTGTAACTGCTGGGGTTGTCACGCGCTCCGGCGATGAGGATCAGGCCGCCGCCCGTCTCCACGAACTCGTGGAGGTTGGCCAGGACCTCGCGCGACTCGTCCCGCCGGCGGCCCAGATCGTCCGGGTCCACGTCACCGAGGATCACCACGTCGTACTCGAAGAGCTTCTCGCGCTTGGGGAAGCCGTCGCGCAGATCGAGGGGCTTCCAGCCCGGAGCGCGCGTCGCCGGCTGCGGCGTGTCGTTGTCCGCATCCATGAGCAGCGTGTGCGCCCGGATCGTGTCGTGGTCGCGGGTCAGCGCGTTCGACAGGTAGATGTAGTCGTAGCGCGGCGGCGCCTCGACGTACAGCACCTGGATCTTTCGATCGATGACGCGCATCGTGTGCGTGACCCAGTTGTCGCTTGTGATGCGCTCTTCTTCCTGCGGGGGCACGCCGATCCGGAGCGAGTACGTGCCGGCGCGCAGGAATGTGTGAACGACGCGAACGTGCTGCGCGCCATCACCACCCTCGAGCTGGATCGATGCGGGCCGCAGCGGCATGGGGCTGCCGGCCGGCTGACCGTTGTCGTCCAGGCGCCGCATCTCGACCTCGGCCGGCCGGCCCTCGAAGCCACGCGCGCTGACGTCGAACTCGAACACCGCGGTGTCGCGCGCGAGCACGACTTCCTTCGCGCGCAGATTCGAGACGTGGACGTTCTTGGGGGAGCGCGGATCCCCGACGCCGACGGCGAACACCGGGACGTCCTGCGACGACGCGCGACGCCCAGCTGCCAGCGGAGTCGGCGTGCCCGCGTTGCTCTGACCGTCGGAGAGCACGACGACACCCGCGACCGGCTCGTCGCGGAGCCGGAATGTGTCGAGGACGCTGGCAACCGACTGACCGAGCCGCGTCGACGACTCGCCCGAGCGCAACTCCGCGATGCGAAGCCGCAGTCTGTCCGACGGCGGCACCGCGTCCGGCGCGTCGTCGTCGGCGGTGTCGCCGGTGCTCGCGACCGGGGTCACCTGCGCGCCGAATGTCATGACGTGGACGCGGTACTTCTCGGCGAATCGCTCGAGCAGGCCGCTCTCAGAGTTGCCCAGGACGTCGCGGGCGAGGTCGAAGCGGGTCCGTCCGTCGAGTTCGCTGACGCGCGTGCCGGCCGCCTTTGCCAGCTTCGTCGCGTCGGCGGGCTCGTACGTGTCGGAGGTCGACATCGAGTCCGACGAGTCGAGCAACACCACCAGATGGGAGCGCACGGTCCGCATGCGCGAGAGTTCGACGTACGGTGCGAACAGTAGCAGGAGGAACGCGATCAGCGCGCCCGCACGAAGCCCGGCCAGCACGAGGCGGGCGCGCAGGGGGACGTCTTTCTCGCGGTGGTAGCCCCACCAAGCAACGAGGCAGACCGAAGGCACGATGATCAGAGCGAGCACCACGGTGCGGGCAGGGAGTGCCAGCGCAGTTCGCTGCGTGTCGTCTCGGCCAGTAGGGGGACGAGTCCGCTCACCGGCTCTGCCTCTGCAGTCCGATGTGGCGGGCCAGCGCCACCTCCGCGAGCAAGCAGAGAAGCGCTGCGATCAGCAGAGCCCGCGAGATCTCACCCTCTCCGGAACGCACGCTCTCGGCAGCCACCCCCAGATCGTCGGCGACGCGCGCGAGTCCCTCCCAGCGCGCTCTCGCCTCGGCGTTGGGGATTCGCGCCAGGTCGCTCTCGAGCGGAGTCAGCGCGACGGCGAACGCGCCGGTCGTCGGCGGCGGTGGCGCGGACAGGATGTCGCTCGGCTTGAAGTGCGTCGTCGTGCCGTAGACGCCGGTGCGGTCGGTCCCGCGGAACACGACGTAGCTCGGCGAGTCCACGGGTGTCTCGACATCCGCACGGGCAGGAGTCCCGTCGGGATACGTGAGTTCGAATCGCTCGAGGTTCGACGGGAAGTCGCGCGAGAACGTCTGGAACGTGAGCAGGTTGAGTCCGTCGTCGCCCTTCGAGGTCACCGCGTAGACGGTCTCGTGGAGCAGCGGCACGAACAGCATGCTGGTCGAGAGGTCGCCCCAGAGATCGTCGACGGTCGTGGTGAGAAGCAGCGTGCGGCCGCGTCCGTACCGGCGTTCGATCAGCGCGGGCGATGGCGGCAGATCGGTGAACTTCAAGATCGTGCGCGCGCCGGTCGCGACATCCGGGTCCTCGACGACCATATAGCCACGGACGAGTGGGGACTGGAAGAGCGCGGAGTTCGCGGGGTGCGTGATCTCGCGCAGGATGGGATGGCGGTTCTCGCTGAGATCGAACTGCAGCCAGGCTTTCTCGCGAACGCGCGCCTCGACGAGCGGTACGGGCAGAGGGCCGTCTCCGCCGCGCCACAACTCGTCGTTCCACGTCGCCGGATCGGTCAGGTCGCCGACGGTGAGGAGCAGGGCGCCGCCCTTGCGCACGAACGCCTCGAGCTTGTCCCGCGTCGCCGCGTCCGGCGCCGGCCGGCGGACGTTCGCGAGGATCACCATGTCCCACTCCTCGAGGGACTCTGCGCGGCGGTAGTCGCTGTCGTGAACCACGAGCACTTCGATCGGCCCCTCGTCGCGCAGTGCCAGCGCGGGCCCGAGGGTCCACGTCTCCCGCGCCGCCGTCTCGTCGGTCGGGTTCGGGTCGCCGTCAACCACCAGCACGCGGATCTGTGGACGGACCTCGAACGCGTAGCTCCGCACGTCGTCCAGCGGGAATGCGTCCGCCGGGATGCGCGCCTCCACGGAGTGCGGTCCGATCTCGTCCTTCCCGAACGTGATCACGAACCGGTGTGACCGCGCAGCGGGCCGCGCGAGCCCGGCGGGACGTGGCGGCAGGTCGAGCCACGCCACGCTGTCGCCGCGCTCCTCACCGTCGACCAGGAACCGCAACTCGACGCGCTGCGGTGTGTCGGAGTAGTTCACGACTTCGGCGACGAACGGCGTTGGCGCGCCGAGCAGCACGTCGCGGTCCGACTCCGGACGAACCGAGACGACGGCAACGTTGCCGCTCGGACGACCGACCGACATGAGCAGGACCTCGGCGGACTTCTCGTTCAGTCGCTGGAGCAGCGCTGCGACCTGATCGATGGCAGCGCCCTCCGAGTCCGTGCTGGCCCCGGCCGACCGATCGACGGTGGCGCGCTGCCGGTCGGTAACCACGGCGATCTTGCGCCGGATCGGCGCGGCATCCGGAAGCGACTCGTCCACGATCTTGAGGGTCTCGACGAGGTCGGCCCGAGCCGGCGCCGGGCGCAGCTCCCCGAGCAGTTGCCGGACCTTGTCGTGGTCGCGGCTCTCACGCAACAGGAGGCGGGGGCGCCCGGTGGGGCGGTGCAAGCTCAGGTTGTCGTTCGAAACGACGAGCGTGACGGGCGCGTCGCTCCCGAGTTCGCCGACGAGCGACGTCGCCGTCGAGACGGCCTCGTCGAACGTTGTTCGCAGACCGGACCGGGCGCCCATGCTGGCGGAGTTGTCCATCACCAGGACGAGATGCGTCTGCTGCGTCGCCGCCACTGCAGCGGGTGCGCCCGAGAGGAACGGCCGCGCCAGCGCCAACGCCAGCAGCAACACCGCGAGCGTACGCAGGAGAAGCAGGAGCAGGCTCTCGAGGCGCAGTTTCCGTTGGTGCTTCTTCACGGCGGCGAGGAGCCACTCCATCGCCGCCCAGCGCTGGCGTCGGTACCGGCGGCGGTTCAGCAAGTGGATGACGATCGGCACGGCGGCGGCCGTCAGTCCCCAGAGCAGCAGCGGGTTCAGGAACTGCATGTCCTACCCGCGCCCCGCCCGGCCGGTTCTGCCTGTCATGGCGCGCTTGGCCAGGTACGAGGAGAGCGCGATGTCGAGCGGCGTCTCGGTGTTCATCTCAACGAGATCGATGCGCTCCGTGAGACAGCCCGCGCGGAGTTTGCGCATGAACTCCTCGACGCCCGACATGTACGCCTCGCGCAGCGCTTTCGGGTCGGCCAGGAGGTCGGGATACGCTTCGAGTCCTTCGAACAGCGTCAGCCGCTCGAACGGGAACGTCAGTTCGGCCGGATCGAGCACGTGCATGACGATGATGTCGTGACCGCGCGAACGCAGTCTCCGCAGTCCGGCGAGCACCTCGTCAGTCGGACCCACGAGGTCGCTGATCAGCACGACGAGGCCGCGTTTGCGCACGCGCTCGGCCACGCGCGCGAGCACCTTGCCGATCGCAGTCTCGCCGCCGGTCGTGCACTCTTCGAGCAGCGTGAACACGCGGCGCAGCTGACCCTCGCTGCTTCCCGGCTGTAGGACATCCCGCACGGCGTCGTCGAACGTGACCATGCCGACGGCGTCGTGCTGCTTGATGACGAGATACGAGATCGCCGCAGCGAGCGTCACCGCGTAGTCCTTCTTGAGGACGTCACCCGTGCTGAAGTCCATCGACTCGGACACGTCGAGCAGCACCTGGCAGACGAGGTTCGTCTCCTCCTCGTACTGCTTGACGTAGTACCGGTCGGACTTCCCGAAGACCTTCCAGTCCAGGTAGCGCAGGTCGTCGCCGGGCACGTACTCGCGGTGTTCGGCGAACTCGACGCTGAACCCCTTGTACGGACTCTTGTGGAGTCCGGAGACGTAGCCCTCTACGACCAGGCGCGCACGCAGGTCGATCTTGTGGACCCGGCTGATGATCTCCGGATCGATGGGGCTAGCCGGCATGGTTCACACCCTCACCCGCCTGGCACTTCGCGAGCGACACGATCGCTGCGTTGGCTCGGGCTCGAACGGGCCGCTGAGGGCCCGACTTCGCCTCGCCGCCTGGATCTCGTGCCGCTCGCTCGGCCAGGACGAAAACTCGTGGTCCGGACCCCGGCTCTCTTCGAACCCGTGGCGCTGGGGCGATCGAGGGATCCCCGTGCGCACGCGCGAGTGCGTGAACGATGACGGCTGTTCTCTCGGCCACGTCTGTCGCCTATGCGCTCACGCGCGCAGCTCTCCGCGGGCGCCGGCTTCGGCCAGTGCGCCGCGGTCGTGCGCCGGGATGGCCTCGAGGAGGCGATCCACGACGGTGTCCGGAGTGATTCCCTCCGCCTCGGCGCGGAAGTTGGTCAGCACACGGTGACGCAGCACCGGGTGGGCTACGGCCTGCACGTCCTCGCTCGAGACGTAGTCGCGTCCGGCGACGATGGCGTGCGCCTTGGCGCCGAGGATCAGGTACTGCGTCGCGCGCGGCCCCGCGCCCCAGCGGACCCACTCCTTCACGAAGTCAGGGGCTGCGTCCGTGGAGACGCGCGTCGCACGTACCAGACGCACCGCGTACGCGACGATCGGATCCGCGACCGGTACGCGCCGCACGGCCTGTTGCGCGGTCAGAATGTCTTCGGCCGACAAGATCTGCCCGACGGTGGCGACGTCGTCGCCGGTCGTGCGCTGCACGATGTCGAGCTCCTCGTCTGCCGAGGGGTATCCGACCTTCACGTTGAACATGAAACGGTCGAGTTGCGCTTCGGGCAGCGCGTAGGTGCCCTCCTGCTCGATCGGGTTCTGCGTCGCCAGCACGAAGAACGGCTTGTCGAGTTCGTAACGCCGTCCGCCGGCGGTGACCTGGCGCTCCTGCATCGCCTCCAGCAACGCGGCCTGCGTCTTGGGAGGCGCGCGGTTGATCTCGTCCGCCAGCACCACGTTCGCGAAGACGGGCCCCTTGACGAAGCGGAAGCTCCGCTCGCCCGTCGCCCGGTCCTCCTGGATGACCTCGGTTCCGGTGATGTCCGCCGGCATGAGGTCCGGTGTGAACTGGATACGCCGGAACGAGAGCGAAAGGCACTGCGAGAGCGTCGAGATCAGCAGCGTCTTGGCCAGGCCGGGGACACCGACCAGAAGGCAGTGGCCGCGGGCGAACACGGCCGTCAGCAGCTGTTCGACGACCTCGTCCTGGCCCACGATGACCTTGGCAAGCTCAGCGCGGAGCTTGCGGTGCACTGTCGTGAGGCGCTCGATGGCGGCGGCGTCGGTCTCGGCGGCCCGGGCCGGACCAACACGAACACCGGCCGGACCATCACGAACGTCGGCCGGACCATCCGGAACACCGGCCGGACCATCGGGAACAGGGGTGGGGTCGGTCATCGTGCCTCCGCATAGTGGAGATGCTGGTGGTGGAGATGCAGGGGGCGCTCGCGGGCGAGGGGCGAGTCTACGTTCTCTGACGAACGGAGCGCTCTCAACCCGAGGCCAATTCTGGAGTTCCCCCGGTTCGGTGGACACCCGACCACTGAGGTTGGGAGGATGTCCAGATGCCCAGATCGAGACCACCGTACGACGAGGAGTACAAGCGCCAGATCGTCGAGTTGCACCGCGCCGGCCGGAGCGTGATGAGCCTGTGCCGCGAGTTCGAGCCGACGGAGATGACGATCCGCAAGTGGATCAAGCAGGCCGCGCTGGACGCCGGAGAGCGTGACGACGGCTTGACCACCGCGGAGCGCGATGAGCTGCGCAAGCTCAGACGAGATGTGCGCCGGCTGCGCGAGGAGCGCGACATCTTGAAAAAAGCCGCGGCCTGGTTCGCTCGGGAGACGCGCTCGATCCCAGAGAAGGGTTCGGGTTCGTGAGCGATCACCAGGCAGAGCACGACGTGGCCACCATGTGTCGGGTCCTCGGCGTCTCGAGGAGCGGGTACTACGCATCGCGCGGCCGTGCGCCCTCGAAGAGAGATCGCGAGGACGCTGCCCTGACCGAGCGCGTCCGCGAGATCCACGAGCGCTCTCGCCAGACGTACGGATCACCGCGCATCCATGCCGAGCTGCGCTACGAGGGCCTCCACATCGGTAGGAAGCGCGTCGAGCGCCTCATGCGCCAGGCTGGGATCGAGGGCGTGAGCCGCCGCAAGAGAGCCAAGACCACGAAGCGCTCGCAGCGTCAGGCGCCGGCCGCCGACCTGGTCGATCGCGACTTCACGGCCGACGCACCCGATCAGCTCTGGGTGGCCGACATCACGTACGTGCCGACCTGGACGGGGTTCCTGTACCTGGCGGTCGTCCTCGACGTCTGGAGCCGCCGGATCGTCGGCTGGTCCATGGCCACGACGCTCCACACCAAGATCGTGCTGGACGCACTCGAGATGGCCGTGCGCCAGCGCCAGCCCCTCGGAGTCGTCCACCACTCCGACCAGGGCTGCCAGTACACGTCGCTCGCCTTCGGGCGGCGCTGCAGAGAAGCGGGCGTCAGGCCGTCCATGGGATCGGTCGGAGACGCCTACGACAACGCCATGTGCGAGAGCTTCTTCGCCACGCTCGAGACCGAGTTGATCGACCGCACCAGCTTTTCGACCAAGTCCGCAGCGCGGTTGGCGGTGTTCGACTTCATCGAGGGCTTCTACAATCCGCAGCGGCGACACTCCTCCATCGAGGACCTGTCGCCCATCGAGTTCGAGAGGCGGCGACGGCCGGAGGCCGCCGTATCATAGTCCCCGGGTGTCCACCGAACCGGGGGAACTCCAGATTCCCGGCTGGTGAACGATTCGGGTTAGCTTGCCTCCCTGGATGTTGCGGGATGTGCTCGGTACCCCCACGGGTGCGGGCGCGCGCGCAGTAGGAATCAAGAAGATCTACTACGCGCGCGCACACGCGCACCGGCGGTGCAGAGCTCAGACATCCCGCGACATCCCGCAGGTGGTCGCAAGCCCTGATCCTGCAGCCGGGTACGTCGCGGGATGTGGTCCCCGCACATCCCGCACGACATCCCGCAGTGCGGCACCACATCCCGCAACGATCGCCCCGACCGCCACCTCGGCCGCGCTTCCGGTAGGTGAACAGTATGGGCACCTGCTCTTCCGGCGACCCGGCGCTGTGGGTCGGGACCGACCTGGACCACTTCACCTCCGAGCCGCCCCACGTGTTCGCCGACGACGTGGTGATCAGCGGCCGGTGCTACCGCCTGCTCGACCCCGCCTACTACGCGTGGTTACGCCACAAGATGGCCGTCGCCAAGCGGGCGGCCGACGCCGGCCGATTGGCGCGCGCGCCGTTCGAGGTGTTCCGGCGCCGCTTCAACGAGGTCCACGACTGGGCGTTGGCCCACCTTGGGGAGCCAGCCCTTCTCGTTGCGGTCGAGGCGCTCGACCCCGCCACCTACGAACCGCCACGAGGCGATGACGACGGGTTCGCCGACGTCTTCACTGGGAGCTCGCCAAGCTCTCCGGACGGCGGGCGTGGTGGTCACGCCCATCCGGCCAGTGGCTCGTGGCCGTTCGCCGAGCCCGTCTCACCCGACGCCGTCGCCAAGGTGGACGCCATCCGGGACGAGGCGGTCGCGAAGCGTTGGTCCGAGGCCGCGCTCTACCAGAACCGCGCCCGCATTGCGTTCCCCTGCGGAGGCGACTGGGGCCTCGTCTGCTTCCTCTCAGGGGACTCGACGATTGCCTCCGTCTCCCGCGAGGCGATCACGATCGAACACGCGCGTGGGAGCACGCTTCGGTTCTCGAACCCCGACGTCGAGCAGCCGTGGCGCCGCCGCGTCGGGGTCGGTGCGGCGTGACGCGTGGTGCTTCGCCCCGACGCGCCCTGCATCGCCTGGAACCGCGAGGCCCGGCACTGCCTCGTCGGCCTTCTCCACGGCGTGGGCTGCTGTCCGCACGGCGACTGCGCGCTCTGCGAGGAGCAGCAGCAGCGCATGCGCAGGATGGGCTGCCCGGAGATCGCGGTCGCCCGCAGTTGGCTCCGCTCCCGTCTCCCGCGGATCGACGCGTGTCCGGTGTGCGGCTTCCCGCCGCCGCCGCCCATGCGGACGATCCCTCCGCTTCCCCGCCTCGACCGCTCGGACCGCATCCTGAGCGGATCGCCCACGTGCAAGGTCTGTGGTTGCTTCATCCGGCCGCCCAAGCGCTTCTACTGCAGCGCCGAGTGCTGGCTCGAGCACCGCGCGACGAAAGAGGGCTGGCGCACCGCCGGTGTCCGGCGTTCCCCCTTGCCCGCCCCGCGCTACGGCCGCGCGCCCTGAACGCGGGCCGAGTCGCACGACGCTCCGCGTGGCCGCACGTTGGGGGCGTGCCACATCGACCTCCCCGCGGCTGCGCCCACACCGGCTGTCCCGCTCTCGTGCGGGGCGGGGCCCGCTGCCCCGAGCACGAGCGCCGCCACCTGCGTGCGCGGCGCGCTGAGATCGACTCGATGCGGCCCTCTGGATCGAAGCGCTACCCGAGGTCGTGGAGCGGCAAGGGCGGCAACCGGGAGAACCACACGCCGTCGAACCTCTGCACGCTCTGCCGGTCCTGCCACAGCCGCAAGACCGTGCGCGAGAACGGCGGGTTCGGCCGCAAGCGGCGAAGGGTCCTCCAATGACCCGCTACGCCGTCGCACTGACCGACCTCGATCTGGCCTGGAGGACTCCGGCAGGCTCCGCCGTCCTGGAGGCGGCGCTGGACGGGGACGACGAGCCCGAGACCGTCAACGCCGAGCCGGGCGTCGAGGCGTCGGTCCTCACCGGTCCCGAGGAGATTGCCGAGTCGGTGGCGAGCGGGCTCCTCTCGTTCGACCTGCCGCTCACGCCGCCGCGGTGCTCCCGCGTCTACGCGAAGGCGAAGGGCGAGCCCAAGTGGACGCGACTCCGCCGAGCGGACGACGTTCCCTACGTTCTTCGCGAGGCGACCGCAGCCACCGGGTCACCCCGCATCGACCCCGAACTCGTCGAACTCGGCGCGCCGATGGACGACGCCACGCGCGCGGTGCTGCGCGAGTCGCTACGCACCGAGGGCTGCCGCGATGCGCTGGTGGTGTGGCAGGAGCAGGACATCCTGCTCGACGGCCACAACCGGCTGGCGATCTGTCGCGAGGACGGCATCGCGTTCCAGGTCGCGAAGATCTCCTTCCCCGACCGAGCGGCGGCGCTGGCGTGGTTCGTCACGGCGCAGCGGACCCGGCGTTCGCTCACGTCGCACTGGGCGATGTACTACCTTGGACGCCAGTACGTCGCGGAGAACGCCGGTCACGGCGGCGCTCGTTCAAGAGGTCAAAGTGACCACTTGAAGACGAACGGGACCGCGCACACCCTCGGCGCAGCGGCCGGCGTCGGCGAGAAGACCGTTCGTCGCGCCGCCGCGTTCGCCGAGGCCATCGACGCCCTGGAGCGTGCCGTTCCCCGCGCGCGCCGCGCGGTGCTGAACCGCGAGATCAAGCTCTCGCGCCGCCAGATCGAGCAGGCGCTCGAAGTGGGTGCGGAGACGCTCGCGGAGCTGCGCGAGCTGACCGAGCCCGCCGACCGCGACTATCTCGCCGAGGTCCTGCGTTCGGCCATGAAGCTGCGCGACGCCATCGATGCGTACCGCGTCCGCGGCGCGCGTCCCGAGGACCGCAACCGCGTCGCACAGTCCAAGCCCGCCGCGCGCAACGCGCTCCAGGAACTCCCGCTGCTGTTCGCCGCCTTCGGTTCCGACATCGGGCTCGCCGGGGAGGTGCCGGAACTCGCCTCGGCCGAGGCCGCCTCCCATGGCTGACGAGGTGGCAGGGGGAGGGGCGGGATCGGCCGTGGGCACCTCGGCCAGCTGGACCGGCGGGGGACTCGCGCACGCTTGCGTGCAGGTTTTGAACTCCCCGCAATCGGCCGCGCGGGCGTGCCGGGACTGCGGCGGTCCGCTCCCTCCACCGGGTACGATCCCCGGGAGTCCGAGGGTCCGATGCCTCGCCTGCCAACCGCCGCGGACGACCGCGCGGACATCCCGTCCCTGCATCGGCTGTGGCGGCGACGTCGGTCCTCTCGCCGCGCGTGGACGCATGCGTGTGCGGTGCCGTCCGTGCCGCGCCCGAGCGAGCCGGGACCGCGGTCGTCGCCGACACGCGCAGTCCCCGCGGTGGAACCGCCCTCGCCCGTGCCGTTTCTGCGGCGAGGAGTTCCGGCCTCGCCTTCGCACGGACAATAGGCGGCGCGCCTGCTACTCGTGCGGGCTCACCCCGTACCGGCGGTGGCCCTGCGTGAACTGTGGCGCGGCATGCACGCGTCGCGACGGTCGCTGCCGCTCGTGCGAAACGGCCAGCCGTGCGCGCCGAGCGTGCGGCACGACGTACGTCCCCAAGAGTGTCGAGCGAACGTCGTTCTGCTCTCGCGACTGCGCCCACGCCTTCCAGCGAGAGCACCGCCAGGATCCCGAAGCAGACCTGGCGAGCCAGCGTGAGGCCGCCGCTCAGAGGTCATGCAACGTCTGCGGGCGCTCTTTCACCCCACGGCACGGCAGCCGGACCTGTTCGGAGCGATGCCACACGTCGCGTGCGAGTTGTGCGCTCCCGCGTGAGACGCGCTTCTGTGCTGAGTGCGGTGCGGCGTTCGCCGCGCCCGCTGGCCCGAGGGCGCGCTCTTGCGCGCAGCGTTGCGGTACTTGAGCACGGCGTCGAAACCGGCGCGCCGCCGAGGGGCAGTCGCGGAGCCCGACGATCCGTCGCGCGAGGGTTGTGCGGCTCCACCGCAACATGTGCGCGCTCTGCGATCTCCCCATCGTCTCCTACGCCGGGTTCACGTGGCAGGGGACCCTCGACCACATCGTTCCCCTGGCGAAGGGCGGCCCGCACCACGAGGGCAACATCCAACTCGCGCACTTCATGTGCAACGTGATCAAGGGCGACGAACGGCCTCGCTGGCAGAAGCGCATGTGGAGCCGGATTCGAACCGACAGCCCCTTCGCGCACTGGTGCGGCCCGAGGGCGCGTTGTGGGTAGGCGCGGACCACCGCCGCTGCCCTCGACCATGAAGCGCGCGCGAGGCACGTACCAGCCCTGCCGTAACAGCCCGTGCGAGCCGCAGGGAACACCGGGGGTGCCCGATCCGCCACGAGGCCTCGACGCGCGGGAGCGCTCCGAGTGGAGGTCCATGGGCGCGCGGCTCGCCGCCATGGGCGTGCTGCAACGGGAGCAGGTCGAGGCTCTCGAACTCCTCGTCCGCGCGAAGGTCCGCTTCCTGCGACTCGCCGCGAAGGTCCGCGACATGGGCGAGGTGCTGACCAACAGCAAGGGCGAGCTCTACCGCAACCCCCACGCGATCGCGATGGAGAAGGCCGAGGTCGAGTACCGGCGCCTCGTGACCGAGTTCGGGTTGACGCCGGCCGCCGCTACCCGCGTGCGCGCCGACGCAGAGGCCGCCACGCAAGGCAACGCCATGGCGCAGCGCTTCTTTAGTCTCGTGGCCGGTGGATCGCGCTCGAAACGCGCGGGCAAGGGCGGTGGCGCGTGAAGCCCGCCGCGCTGGTCTACCTGCGGGACAACGTCGCCGCCCAGCGACTGGCCGTCGCGTGGCCGCTCGCCTTCGAGCACGGTCGCGGCGAGAAGGCGCTGCTGCGCAACTGGGCACGCATCGCCGACGTGCCGCCGCATCAGGCCCAGGCGCTCGCAGCGGTGCTGCGCGCCCACGGCATCTGCCGCGATGACGGATCCGTCGATCCGCTCGCCGAGCAGTACGTCGCCAACCAGGTCGCCTCGTCGCTGAAGGGAGCTCGCAAGTGAGCACGCACATCGTGGAGGGGCTGCGGAAGCTCGCCCTGCCGATCGCCTCGCTGCACGAGGACCAGGCCAACGCCCGCCGCCACGACACTCGCAACCTCGACGCCATCAAGGCGTCGCTGGCGAAGTTCGGGCAGCGCAAGCCGATCGTCGTCCAGAAGGGCGGCATGGTCGTACGCGCCGGCAACGGCACGCTGGCCGCCGCGCGGGCGCTCGGCTGGACGGAGATCGCAGCCGTCGTTGTGGACGAGGGCGACGTCGAGGCGACGGCCTACGCGATCGCCGACAACCGCACAGCCGAACTCGCATCGTGGGACGACGACGTGCTCGGCTCGCTGCTGGGGCAACTCCAGTCGGACGACTTCTTCGACCACTTGGTGACGGGCTTCAGCGACGCGGAGATCTCGCGGCTGCTCAGCCCGGTCGCCGGCGAGAGCGATCCGGACGAGATCCCGCCGGTGCCAGAGGAACCCGTGGCGCGGCCTGGCGACCTGTGGCTCCTCGGCGAGCACCGACTGCTCTGCGGGGACTCGACCAGCCCCGACGACGTCGCGTGGCTGCTCGACGGCGCGGAGCCGGGACCACCCGACGCAGAAGCCGCTCGTGGGCATGGAGCGGCCGATCGAGAACCACGACTTCCCGGAGGTCTACGAGCCCTTCAACGGCTCGGGCACTACGCTGCTCGCCTGCGAGCGCCGTCGCCGCCGCTGCTTCGCCATGGAGATCGACCCCAAGTACATCGACGTCGCGGTCCAGCGCTGGGAGCGCTTCACCGGCAAGAAGGCGGAGGTCGTGCGTTCGTGAAGCGCGTGTTCGTCTGCTCCCCCTACCGGGGCGAGGTAGCCCGCAACATCGACGTCGCCCGAGAGATCTGCCGGGCCGTCGTTCTGGCCGGCGACGCTCCGCTCGCGCCCCACCTCCTCTACCCGGCGTTCCTGGACGACGCAGTTGGAGCCGAACGCGCGCTCGGCTGCTCGGCAGGACTCGCTTGGCTCGCGGTTGCGGACGAGATCCTCGTCGTGGGCCCGCCCACCGAGGGCATGGAGCGCGAGATCTCGGCGGCAAACGCGCTCGGTGTCCCGATCCGCCACCTGCCCCGGTGGGGCGTCGATGGGTAGTCGGCGCGCGCCGCGAGCCGCACTGCCGCCATGGTGGGGCGAGGGGCCGCCGCCCTGGGAGCGCTGGCCCGGGACGTCGCTGCAACTCGACGACGGCGACGGGCGGTACTGGTTCGACGAAGAGGCGGCGGATCGCGCGTGCGACTTCTTCCCGACGTACCTGCGCCACGTCAAGGGGGAGTTCGCAGGGAAGCCGTTTGGTCTGCTGCCGTGGCAGCGGGACCTGATCGTCCGGCCGCTCTTTGGCTGGAAGCGCGAGGACGGCACGCGACGCTTCCGCAAGGCGTTCCTCGAGGTGGGCAAGAAGAACGGGAAGAGCGGCTTGGCCTCTGGCATGGGGCTCTTGCTCGCATTCGGCGACGCGGAGCCCGGCGCAGATGTCTATGCGGCAGCGGCTGACCGCGACCAGGCGCGCATCGTGTTCGGGGACGCCGCGGTCATGGCGCGGGAGAACCCGGACTTCCGGCGCGACGCCGCCATCACCGTGCTGCGCAACGCCATCGTCCAGACCGCGACCAACTCGACCTTCAAGGCTGTCTCCTCCGAGGTCGGGACCAAGCACGGCTTCAACGTGCACGGGCTGATCTTCGACGAGTTCCACACCCAGAAGACCCGCGACCTCTACGACACGCTCTACAAGGGCACGTCCGCGCGTCGCCAGCCGCTGGTGTTCATCATCACGACGGCCGGAGATGACCGGGAATCGATCTGCTACGAGGAGTACGAGTACGCGAAGAAGGTCCGCGACGGCGTCATCACGGACGCGCAGTACCTGCCCGTCATCTTCGAGTCCGCTCCCGAGGCTGACTGGACGGATGAGCGCACGTGGCACGCCTCGAACCCCTCGCTCGGCGTCACGAAATCGCTCGAGTACATGCGGGCCGAGTGCGCCGCCGCGCAGGCCGAGCCGCGCAAACGCAACAGCTTCCTGCGCCTGGAACTCAACGTCTGGACCGAGAGCCGCACGGTGTGGATCGCGCCCGAGGCGTGGGAGGCGTGTCGGCGGACGGCGTCCGCCACGGACCTCGCGACGCTGCCCTGCTGCGCGGGACTCGACCTCTCGGCGTCTGCCGACCTCACGGCGATCGTCCTGGCGTTCCGCCGGCGCGACGAAGTCCGGCCTGTCGAGACGCTCGATGGTCGAGACGAAGGACGGCGCGGCACCGCCGGTCCAGCACCGCCTCGTGCTGGACTACGAGGTCGAACTGGTGCCGTTCCTCTTCCTGCCGCGCGAGATCCTGCGCGAGCGCGCGAAGAAGGACCGCGTCCCCTACGACGTCTGGGCGCGCGAGGGTTGGCTCAGGGTCACCGAGGGGAGCGTGGTCGACTACGCCGAGGTCTACTGCGTGATCATGGAGGAGATCCGGCCGCGGTTCACGGGGCTGACGCAGGTCGGCTATGACCCCTGGAACGCGACCCACCTGGCGAGTTCGCTCGTCGCGGCCGGCGTCCAGATGGTCGAGGTGCGCCAGGGCTACGCATCACTCTCGGGCCCCTCGAAACTCTTCGAGGCACTCGTGCGTTCGGGCCGCATCCGCCACGACGGCAACCCCGTCATGTGCTGGTGCGTCGCGAACTGCGAGGTCGCCTCGGACCCCGCCGGGAACATCAAGCCGGTGAAGCCCGGCGGTCACGCCCAGGGGACGCGGCGGATCGACGGAGTGGTCGCCGCGGTGACCGCGCTCTCGCGGCTGATGGTGCTGCCGGACCGCCCGGAGTCGCCGTACGCGTATCGGGGCGTGCGTGCAGTCGGTTGACCGCTGCCCAACTCGCGGGTCCAGTCGCGCCTCCGCGTAGAGGGAGGCTCCGCAGGGCCTCATCGTCGAGGCGTGTCCACGCTCGCTCCCCGCCGCGGTCTGCTCTCTCGGCTCCGCTCGGGCCTCCGCGCCTTCCTCCTGAGCGACGAGCCGCCGGAGTGGTTCTGGAAGACGCCAGGAGTGGGTCGGCCGACCGCCTCGGGCGTCTCGGTCACCGACCAGACGGCCCTCCGCGTCACCGCGGTTCTCTCGTGCGTCAAGGTGCTGGCCGAGTCCATCTCGACGCTTCCGCTCATGGTCTTCGAGCGGCAGGCGAACGGGGACAAGCGGTCCGCGGCCGAGCACCCGCTCTCCGACATCCTCCACACGCTCGCGAACGAGGAGAGCACGGCGCAATCCGTCCGCGAGACGCTCTGCGCCCACGTGCTCCTGCGCGGCAATGCGTACGCCCGCGTGGTCCGTGACGGGGGCGGCGACGTGCGTGAGATCTGGCCCATCGCGCCGGGCTCCATCCAGGCAGATCGACCGCAACCCGGCGGCCCGCTCGTCTTCCACGTCTCGGAGGCAGGCGTCCCGCCGGAGACGCTCCGCACGGATCAGGTCTGGCGGATCCCCGGACTCTCCTGGGGTGGTGCCACGGGTCTCTCCCCGATCGGCGTTGCGCGGGAGAGCGTCGGCCTCGCGCTCGCGCTGGAGACCAACACCGCGTCGGCGCTCAAGCACGGCGCCCGCATCGCCGGAGTCGTCACCCACCCGCAGGTGATGGACGACCCCGAGTACAAGCGCTTCAAGGAGTCGTGGGACGAGGCGTACGCGGGCGTCACCAACGCCGGCAAGACCGTGATCCTCGAGCAGGGAGCGCGCTTCGAGAAGGTCGGGATGACCTTCGAGGACCTGCAGTTCCTCGAGCTCAAGAAGTTCCAGATCGCAGAGATCGCGCGGCTCTTCCGCGTCCCGCTCCACATGCTCTTCGACGACAAGGCGCAGCCCCGCGCCAACATGGAGCAGGCGTCGCTTGAGTTCGTGGTCTACACGCTCCGGCCCTGGCTCGTGCGCTTCGAACAGACCATCGCGCGCGACCTGCTGCTCCCCACGGAGCGCGGACGCTACTTCGCCGAGCACAACGTCGCCGGACTGCTTCGCGGTGACTACGCGGCGCGCATGAGCGGCTACGCGCAGGGTCGCCAGTGGGGCTGGTGGTCGGTCAACGACATCCGCCGCCTGGAGAACCTCAACGGAATCGGGGCGGATGGCGACGTCTACCTCCAGCCGCTCAACATGACGCCCGCGGGCGAGGACCAGCCCACAGACCCCGAACCCGCACCCGACCCGGAACCCGTCCCCGAGGACGAGGACCCGGACGAAGACGAGGAGACCACGCCATGACCACCGCGCTCACCGACTGCAGGGGCTACGCGCTCATGCTGGCCGAGGACGACGCACCGGCTCCGACGCTCTACCTCTACGACATCCTCGGCGTGGACCTCTTCGGCGGGATTGCCGCGCGCCAGGTCATCGAGGACCTCAACGCACTCGGCGAGGTCCCCGAACTCACGGTGCGCATCAACAGCCCCGGCGGAGACGTGTTCGAGGGGATTGCGGTCTACAACGCGCTGGTCCGCTTCCCTGCGAAGGTGACGATCCACATCGACGGGCTCGCTGCCTCGATCGCCTCGCTGATCGCCATGGCTGGCGACCGGACGGTGGTGGCCGAGAACGCCATGCTCATGGTCCATCGGCCGTGGACGGTTGCGATGGGCGACGCCGAGGAGATGCGCCGGCAGGCGGGAACGCTCGACAAGGCGTGGTCCGCGATGCTCACGACCTACGCTCGGCGCACTGGCCGTCGGGCCCCGGCCGTGTCCAAGCGCGTGACCGACGCGGGTGGCGAGTGGTGGATGACTGCGGAGGAGGCCGTTTCCGAGCGGTTTGCGGACGAGGTCGAGAAGGGGGCGAAGAAGGCACAGGTCTTCGGGCTCTCGCGCTTCCGCCGCGTCCCCGAGCGCCTGGCGGCATCGGCCGCGGACGAGGGTCCTGCGCTGCCCGACCCGCCCCGCGTCGCCGAGATCGAGGAACCCCGCGTCACGATCGATCCGCCCAGCAAGGGCACGTCCGCTGCGGTGCGCCGGCGCATCGTCGAGGTCCTGCGCCTCACGACTTGAACGACCCTCCGCAGCCATCGACGCTCGGGTTCGTCGAACGACACCGACCCGGAGGAACGCCCGATGTCGAAGGTGCTGGAACTCAAGAACACACGCAAGGACCTGGTCGCCAAGCTCGTGCCGCTCGCTGAGCAGGATGAGCTCACGGGCGAGCAGGAGACCTCCTTCGCCGAGATGCGCGCCCAGGCCGAGGGGGTTCGCGCCCTGGCCCGAGCAGCACAATCGCGAGCGGCCCCACAGCGGCGTCGGAGGACAGCCTCACATCCCCCCGCTACCTCAGCGAGTGCAGACAACGTGCTCGCCATCCAGAGCTAGCGCTGGTCGATCTCGGAGATGTACTGCTTCGTCCGGTCGAGCAGCCAACGCTGCACTTGCGGGATCGTGTCGCCGTGCTCGTCCACGACACGCTGAAAGTACGTCCGCGCACGCGCCGGGTCCTTGAGCTTCATCGCGAATTCTCCGGCGCGGAAGAGCGCGTGGTACTTGAGGACCCGCGTGCTAGCCTGAGCGCGTTCCCGGGCTGCCCCCAGCACCGCCCCCACACACGGAGTCAATTGACATGCGCTACGCCCTCACCGCCTTCGCAATGTGCTGCGTCTTCTCCTCAGGCACCGCCTGGGCCGCAACCCTCAAGGTCCCGCAGCAGCACGCCACCATCGCGGAGGCTGTGGCCGCCGCGCAGGACGGGGACACGATCGTGATCTCACGGGGCAGGTACCCGGAGGCCGTCGTGACGACGAAGCGCCTCACCTTCAAGGGCAAGAAGGGTGCGATCTGGGAGGGATCCATCGGGACCAGCCAGCTGACCGTGACGGCCGACAGCGTCACGGTCACGGGCATCACGTTCCAGCGCGGAACGGTCCCGGTCACGGTCGTCGGAGACGATGCCACGGTAACGAAGTGCCGGTTCCGGGCCTGCCGCGCCGGGATCTTCATCGACGGCGCGACTGCCAGGGTCGAGCGGAACCTGTTCAGCGGCCAGCGGTCCGACGACCCCGGCGTCGACATCGACGGGCCGAACGCCGTGGTGCAAAAGAACCGGTTCGTCTACGGCCTCGGCGTCGGCATCCAGGTCGATGCCGAGAACGGTGGAACGGCCACGGTCTGCAAGAATACGGTCGATTCGATGGCGGGCGACTCCTACATCCTGGTGGAGAACGCGGCGGGCCCCAGGGTCCTGAAGAACGTCTTCAAGAACGCTTACATTGGCGATAGCTACGACCACGTCATCGACCTCCAGTCCTGTGACGACGCCCTAGTCTCCGGCAACAAGATACTGACGATGAACTACTCCATCGAGAGGGGGATCACCGTCGCGGGCGAACGGGCGACGGTAACGAAGAACTGCATCGAGAACGTGAATGGCTACTACTACGACCTGTATTGCATCTACGTGCAGGGGAACGACGCCGCGATCAGCCGCAACAAGATCCGGATCTGCGGCGCCGGGGAGGAATCCGACACGTATGCGATCTACGTTTCCGGGAACACAGCGAGCGTCACGCGAAACGCGATCAACGACATAGCTGGTGGCGGCGACGAGATCTTCGGGGTCTATATCGACGGCGACGACGGCTCCATCGACGGCAACCGGATCAGCCACCTGAACGAAGAGTACACGTACGCCATCTACTACACCGGCCACAGGGCCCGGATCGTCAAGAACAGGATCGCGCACGTGATGGCGGCTGACGGGGACATCTACGTCCGCGGCGATGACTTCCTGATCGAGAACAACACCGTCAGGGACGGAGCGTACTACTGCACCGGTATCTACACGCGCGGATCCGCCACGATGCTCGGGGCGGCGGTGATCCAGCGGAACTCACTGAGCTTTCTCGGGTCGGACGGCATCGACCACGGAGGCAACGGGGTGGTCATCCGCGACAACAAGCTGAACCACCTGGCGGGGTTCGGGGTGATTGCGGACGGAAACGACAACGTGCTGATCGGTAACAGTGTGTCGGGCACGTACACGGCCGCTTTCCACATCGATGGCAACGACAACAGCGTGACGGGTTGTGCCGCCAGGGACAGCGACGGAGACGGGTTCAGGATCCAGGGCAACAACAACACGCTGGAGAACTGCACGGCGTCCAACTGCGCCGCCGAGGGCCTCGACAACAGCGGCACCGACACCAGCGCGATGAACTGCCGGTTCACCGGCTCCCGAATCGACTACGCCGGCAACAACAACGTGATCGACGACACCGGAACGACGTTCGGGACCGGAAGTGCCGCGACCGCGCCCGAGATCAACTGACCTCGGGACCATCGAGATCGGGACACCCGCGCGGACGGGTCCTGCGGATACCGAGATGGGATGAGAAGGCCGGTCCCCCGGACGCAGTAGCGTCCGCGCTACAAGTCGATTGAGCGCAGTCGCGAGCGCTCTGCAGTGTTCAAAGCGGGCTCGACGGCCCGAGAGGAGGACGGCGTTGGTGCATGAACCGCCTCCTTGCCGGGTCGGCCTGCTGCGGTGAGCCTCCCGGCCCCCCGACGAGGCAGCGCCATGTCATCGAGCAAGAGGTCCCACGTCCACCCCACCGGCGTTGGTGCATGAATGCCCCGTGCCCCGTGTGCCGAGCCTGAACTGGCGAGAGCATGGCAGCGATCGGGGCCCGAGGGGCGGCGCGCTCAGGCTCGAGGCGGAGGCGATGGCGCACTCATGCACCAACGCCGCGGCACGCGCACGCGCTGCGGGAAGACGTCACAAACCGCCAGCCAAACCGTCCCCCGCCTGCCCGGCGACGATCACGTCGGCGTCTGCGGCGGGGCGGCCCACAAGCGTTGCGGCACCGGCGAACACGTAGAACTTCCCGGACGCCGCACCGCCGTCGACGTTTGCGGGGGCGTACACGCAGAGGTCCAGCAGGCCATCGCCGTTCGCGTCCACTGGCCGCTGCAGGTCCCCGAACAGATCGTTCGCCCCCTCGCCTCTGAACTCCACCGCGTCTACCGTCGATGTCTGCAACTGCGCTGGGTTCGCCGACCCGGTGAAGACGAAGACCACGCCGCTACTGTTGCCTTCAGAGGGGGCGCCGACGATCACGTCGTCGAAACCGTCGCCGTTCAGGTCCCCGGCCTCGAGGCTCCCGCCGAATGCCCCCCCGGGCACACGCCTTCGAAGACCACGTCCGCTTGCCCCGCGCCGCCGGTGGAGAGCCCCGTTCCACCGAAGAACACGAATACCGCCCCTGCCTGCAAGTTCCCGGCGGCCGGGGTGTTCTGGGCCGGTGCGCCGACGATCACGTCTGCCACGCCGTTGCCAGTGTAGTCGCCCACCGCGACGGCGCCGAACCCCGAAGATGCTTGAGAGGCGCTGAGTACGATGGTTGCTGCGTTGGCCGCGATGTTGCCCTGCGCCAGCGGCCCTGGGAAGATCCGCACCCGTTCGGCGGAGTCGCGTACCGCGCCGACGATCAGGTCAGGCTTACCGTCGCCCGTGACGTCGGCGATTGCCAGGCCCCTCCCGAAATGACCGTTCGCGACCCCGCCCACCAGGGTCGTCACCTCCAGGGTGGCGCTGGACAGGGCGTCGCCGCCGGGGAAGACGTGGACCATACCCGTCCTGGGGTTGAAGGCGGGGGAGCCGACGGCGATGTCGGCAACCCCGTCGCCGGTGAGGTCTCCAACCGCGATCACATCTTGGGCACCGCCGTTCCTCAGGGGGTACGGGAGACGGACGTCCGGCGCCCCTGTTGGGAGGACACCGTCCGCGCCGAAGAAGACCATCACTTCGGACGCCCCCTTAGCCGCATCTGTTCACGAGACGTCGCGATGACGGTGCTTTCGGAGTCCACAGGGTCAGATCTTGGCCAGGCGAGGGCGGATGCTGTCGTCGTTGCCACAAGGGCAACGCGAGTGAGCGGCCGAAACGGCGCGGATTCTGCGGTGTGGGCAGACCGTAGGCCGGGCGGTGGTGTGGCGGACGGCGCGGCGGGACGTCAGGTCGGCTTCGGGGATGCCAGCAGTCGTTGCGCGCAGCGCTCGAAGACGTGCTGCCAGGGCCACGACGAGGACATCGAGACCCAGATCCGGCGCGTCGTGATCCGCACGAGCGCGCCGATCTTGAGCAGCCGCAGGCGGATCGTGCCGGCTTGCGCACGCGCCATCTCGGTGCCGGCGAGACCGATGCGTCGCAGCGCACAGGTCAGGACGTAGGCCATGGCCGACATGGCCATCCGCACGGCGTTGCCCTGCATCGTGTGCACCGACAGACGGGTGCCGAAGAGCTCGAGCTGCTGCTCCTTGATGCGATTCTCCGCCTCGCCCCGGGCGCAGTAGAGCTGCTCGTAGAGACGCTTGCTGCTCCAGCTACGAGGCGGCAGATTGGTCACCACGAAGCGGGGATTGCGCTTGCCGCCCGGCAGGTGCTCGGCCTTGGCGACCACGCGACGCCTCTGGCTCCAGCTCCCCAGCGTGGTCCAGGCAAAGTCGCGAAAGACCCGGGCTGCTCGGCCGGTCTGCACGGCACGAGCTGCGGCCTCATCGAGCGCGTCTTCGACGTGTCGCTCAAGGCGCTCATTGCGCGCCATGCCCAGCAGGTAGAAGTGGCCGGCGGCCTCGCACCAGGCCATCAGCTCCTCGCGGCAAAAGCCCGAGTCTGCGCGCACGAGCACCTTGGCCCGGGGCCAGCGGCGCCGCAGACGTAAGACCAGCGCACGGAGCTCGTCCACGACTCCGCGCGCGGGATCTCTGTCAGCGGTCTGGAGCCGAGCGAGCAAGAGGTGCTCGCCGCAGAAGACGTACAGCGGCAGGTAGCAGTAGTGCCCGTAGTAGCCGTGGAAGAAGCGGCCCTCCTGCCGGCCGTGCAGCCGCACGTCGGAGTGGTCCAGGTCCAGCACGAGCAGGCCCGGATCCTCCGGCCCCATGGCCTCGCAGAAGACGTCGCTGAGCACGCTGTCCACGCGCTCCTGGTCCATCTCGATCTTGGCGTAGCGCGTCTGTGCCGTGGCGCCGAGCTGCGTGGTCTCGAGCCGCGAGAGCGTCGGGTGCGTGGCCAGAGCACCCTCGCGCTTGCCGCACGCCGCGGCAAACAGCGGGTCCTTGCCGACATGGTCGTGGTCCACCAGATCCTCGTAGCCCGCGCACAGCCCGAAGACCCGCTGACGCAGCATCTGGCCGACCGTGTGCTCGACCCGACGCGGGTCCCGGTGGTCCCCGAAGCAGCGCGCAAACCGCGAGAGCAGATCGATGCGACGATCGACCCGCTCGAGCAGCAGCACGCCCCCGTCGCTCGTCACGGTACCGGCGTCGAAGCGCGTCACCGCGGTGCGTCCACAGATGCCCGCGAAGAGGGTCCCCTGCGGGCTACAGTCTGTCGTCATCGGGCCGGCGCTCCTGTCGGTGCAAGTACTAGCGAGTACGAGCACTTAGACAGACGACGGCCCGCTCAGATTCCCGGCTGGTGAACGATTCGGGCTAGATACGAACGAAGCAGCGGGAGTATGCATGGCACAGCCGAAGAGCACAATCTCGCGCTGGACGGTTGTAGGTACCCGTTCAGGGTATGACGATCCGCGGCCTCAGCGCGTGATCGGGAGCGCGACGAGAGCCGGCGGCGAGCGGTTGTGCGCGAGTGCCGCGCTGACGTCTGCGAGGTAATCGAAGACGCTCTCGCCACGCTGGCGGAGCGTGGCGGTGACGGTCAGGATGCGCTCGACGAAGCGGAGTCCGCGCTCGCTCTGACTTCCGTGCGTTGCGCGTCTCCACAGGACCGGCTTGCGCACCGCGCGCTCAGCGGCGTTGTTCGTCGGGGAGACGCCAGGGACGTCGGCGAAGGTCCACAGAGCCTCCGCTCGGTCGAGCAGATGCCGAGTCGTTCCGCGTACTCGGCGGTGCTTGCTGTCTGCGCCGCGCACGAGCAGCGTCAGGAGTCGGTCCCATGTGAGACGCAGCTCACGCCGCATGCGGTCGCGGTCCCCGTGCTCGCCGAAGTGACGCTGAGCTCGCATGACAGCCTGGGCGAGACGCACGGCCTGCTTGCCGAAGCGCCGGCCGCCGCGCGAGCCCTCGGCCAGCGCTCGAAAGTCCCTCTCGAGATGCGCCCAGCAGATCTGGCGGCGCTCGGTGGGATGCTGGTCGTAAGCGCCCATACGGTCGGTCACGAGGACGCCCCTGAAGCGCTTGCCCACGAGTCGCCGCATGGCCTTGGCGCTCCTGCGCCGATCGATACGATGGACCGTGGCGTGCTCACAGACCGCCCCTCTGTGCCAACGTGGCTGAGACACCGACCCCACGGATGATTACTGTGCAGGGCGGTGGAGGAACCAGCGATGACGAACAACCACAACACAGCGCCGGGGGAGATCCCGGAGCCGAGGGAGGGCGAGCATAGCGAGCGCGATCGAGGCGGAGGGGGCTCCCCCGGGGCGCGCGGCCCGGGGGACGTTGGGGTGCGCGACCCCGAGGTCGTGCCGCGCGCCTCGCGGCGGCGCTTTGGCGCCGCGTACAAGCTACGGATCATCGAGGCGGCGGACGCGTGCACGAAGCCCGGCGAGATCGGCGCTCTCTTGCGCCGTGAGGGGCTGTACTCCTCGCACTTGTTGACGTGGCGGCGCGCGCGGGACCAGGGCCAGCTCGAGGCGCTCTCGCCCAAGCGGCGTGGTCCCAAGCCCGATCCGGACCGTGCGCTCAAGAAGCGCAACGAGCAGCTCGAGCGCGAAGTCGCCCGTCTCGAGAAGCGGCTCGAGACGGCCGAGGTGATCATCGACGTGCAGCGAAAAGTCTCACGGCTGCTGGGCATCGAGATGCCCGAGACGAGCGGGAGCGACACGTGATTGCGGCGGAGGAGCTGGGGGGACGCGTGGGCGTCGCCCCCGCGTGCCGCGCGCTCGGAGTCACGCGCGCCACGCTCTATCGGCGCCGAACGGCACGCACGTGCCCCCGGCCCCAGCAGCCGCGCCGGCGCTCGCCGCGCGCCCTCACGATCGACGAGCGTCTTACCGTACTCGCGGTGCTGAGCGAGGAGCGCTTCTGCGATCTGTCACCGCTTGCGGCGTGGGCGATCCTGCTCGACGAGGGACGCTACCTGTGCTCGGTGCGCACGATGTACCGCATCCTCGGTGCGGCTGGTGCTGTGCGTGAGCGCCGCAACCAGCTGCGTCATCCCGCGTACAAGAAGCCCGAGCTCCTCGCGACCTCCCCGAACCAGGTCTGGAGCTGGGACATCACCAAGCTCCGCGGCCCGGTGAAGTGGAGCTACTTCTATCTCTACGTCGTGCTCGACATCTACTCCCGCAACGTCGTGGGCTGGATGCTGGCGGACTGCGAGAGCGGTGCGCTGGCGACGGCACTCATCGAGCAGTCCTGCGAGAAGCAGGGGATCGCGGCGGAGCAGCTCACGATCCACTCCGATCGGGGGCCGCCGATGATCAGCAAGCCGGTGGCCTTTCTGCTCGCCGATCTCGGCGTGACGAAGTCGCACAGCCGGCCGTACACGTCGAATGACAATCCGTTTTCCGAGAGCCAATTCCGCACGCTGAAGTACCGGCCGGACTTCCCAGCGCGCTTCGGCTGCATCGAGGACGCGCGGGCGCACTGCCGCGCCTTTTTCCACTGGTACAACCGCGAGCATCGTCACTCGAGTCTCGGGCTGCTGACGCCCGAGACCGTGCACTACGGCCGCGCCGAAGCGGCCGTCGCCGCGCGCTCGGTCGTGCTCGATGCCGCGTACGCGGCGCATCCCGAGCGCTTCGTGCGCCGTGCGCCGACGCCGCCGGCTCTGCCGACCGAGACGTGGATCAACCCGCCGGCCCGGGAACTCGCGGCGCTGGAGACTGCGACACAGGAGGCTGCTCACTAAACTCGAAGACGCGGTGTCTCAAAGTCGTTGACACGTCCCGGGCGGTCGAGACACGCGGGGGCCCAGGAAGTAGTGAACCTCCGGCCACGCCACCATCGCCACGAGGGCGACGATCAGCACCACGCGGACGACGACACCGAACGCGCGAGGGCTCCAGCGGCGCGGGCGGCGGGGTGGCTGCATGGCGACACTGTAAGCGGAACGTCGCACCCCGCCGGGACGGGCGACCGGGACGTGTCAACGACTTTGAGACACCGCGTCTTCGAGTTTAGTGAGCAGCCTCCTGTGTCGCAGTCTCCAGCGCCGCGAGTTCCCGGGCCGGCGGGTTGATCCACGTCTCGGTCGGCAGAGCCGGCGGCGTCGGCGCACGGCGCACGAAGCGCTCGGGATGCGCCGCGTACGCGGCATCGAGCACGACCGAGCGCGCGGCGACGGCCGCTTCGGCGCGGCCGTAGTGCACGGTCTCGGGCGTCAGCAGCCCGAGACTCGAGTGACGATGCTCGCGGTTGTACCAGTGGAAAAAGGCGCGGCAGTGCGCCCGCGCGTCCTCGATGCAGCCGAAGCGCGCTGGGAAGTCCGGCCGGTACTTCAGCGTGCGGAATTGGCTCTCGGAAAACGGATTGTCATTCGACGTGTACGGCCGGCTGTGCGACTTCGTCACGCCGAGATCGGCGAGCAGAAAGGCCACCGGCTTGCTGATCATCGGCGGCCCCCGATCGGAGTGGATCGTGAGCTGCTCCGCCGCGATCCCCTGCTTCTCGCAGGACTGCTCGATGAGTGCCGTCGCCAGCGCACCGCTCTCGCAGTCCGCCAGCATCCAGCCCACGACGTTGCGGGAGTAGATGTCGAGCACGACGTAGAGATAGAAGTAGCTCCACTTCACCGGGCCGCGGAGCTTGGTGATGTCCCAGCTCCAGACCTGGTTCGGGGAGGTCGCGAGGAGCTCGGGCTTCTTGTACGCGGGATGACGCAGCTGGTTGCGGCGCTCACGCACAGCACCAGCCGCACCGAGGATGCGGTACATCGTGCGCACCGAGCACAGGTAGCGTCCCTCGTCGAGCAGGATCGCCCACGCCGCAAGCGGTGACAGATCGCAGAAGCGCTCCTCGCTCAGCACCGCGAGTACGGTAAGACGCTCGTCGATCGTGAGGGCGCGCGGCGAGCGCCGGCGCGGCTGCTGGGGCCGGGGGCACGTGCGTGCCGTTCGGCGCCGATAGAGCGTGGCGCGCGTGACTCCGAGCGCGCGGCACGCGGGGGCGACGCCCACGCGTCCCCCCAGCTCCTCCGCCGCAATCACGTGTCGCTCCCGCTCGTCTCGGGCATCTCGATGCCCAGCAGCCGTGAGACTTTTCGCTGCACGTCGATGATCACCTCGGCCGTCTCGAGCCGCTTCTCGAGACGGGCGACTTCGCGCTCGAGCTGCTCGTTGCGCTTCTTGAGCGCACGGTCCGGATCGGGCTTGGGACCACGCCGCTTGGGCGAGAGCGCCTCGAGCTGGCCCTGGTCCCGCGCGCGCCGCCACGTCAACAAGTGCGAGGAGTACAGCCCCTCACGGCGCAAGAGAGCGCCGATCTCGCCGGGCTTCGTGCACGCGTCCGCCGCCTCGATGATCCGTAGCTTGTACGCGGCGCCAAAGCGCCGCCGCGAGGCGCGCGGCACGACCTCGGGGTCGCGCACCCCAACGTCCCCCGGGCCGCGCGCCCCGGGGGAGCCCCCTCCGCCTCGATCGCGCTCGCTATGCTCGCCCTCCCTCGGCTCCGGGATCTCCCCCGGCGCTGTGTTGTGGTTGTTCGTCATCGCTGGTTCCTCCACCGCCCTGCACAGTAATCATCCGTGGGGTCGGTGTCTCAGCCACGTTGGCACAGAGGGGCCGCCACCGCCCAGGACGAACCCGAAGCCGCACTTCGGGAGTTCCATCTCGATTCTCTGGACACGTACTTATCGCCCGAAGTGGGTGGCCGGGGCCGACGTCGAGCGCCACTCGTCCTTCGACGTGATCCTGCCCGGCGGGGACTGAGGGGCCGCTCCGCTGCGGGAATGTCGAGCCGCGTAGACTGTCCCCATGCAGCCACCGCGTAGGCCGAGGAGATGGAGTCGTCGCATCGTCAGCGTGCCGCTTCGTGCGGTGCTGGTGGTCGCCCTGGTGGCGATGGTGGCGTGGCCGGAGTGGCGTTGGAACTGTGACTTCGCACTCGGCAGGCCTGAGTCCCCCTTCGGTCAAGACGGGCGTGAGTCAGAGAACGAGACGCTTCGCGAGCTACAGTCGCGCATTCGGAAGAGTACCGACCTTCAAGCGAACTTGATGATCGCGTTTCGGCTCCAGAAGACAGACTGCCGCATCGAGCACACGGTGTCGCGGACGGGCGATGGCGGCACGCGTCAACGCATTCTCGCCCGCGACTCCTCCCTCGGGGTGATCGCTCCCCGCTAGGACTGAGGGGCGAACGGACTCGGACTCGCCCGGTGGCACGGATAGCCTCTGCACCGCTGCGTGCCGAGATCGAGGGCGATAAGTACCCAGGGAAGTAGCCGCGCGCCCGCGCGCCCGCGGGTGCACCTGACGAACGCCGTAAGTCCTTGGCTGACAACACGTGGGCGAGTGGCGGAATTGGCATACGCAGGGGACTTAAAATCCCCCGCCGCGCAAGCGGTATCTGGGTTCGAGTCCCAGCTCGCCTACCACTGGCAGTTCGTGAGTCCTGGCCCTCTTCGGAACTGCTTCTCGAACGACGTCGCCCTACGCGCCTTCAGCGCTTCGTGTCGAGTCCCAGCTCGCCTACCACGCGAAGTTCGAACACCTCGACACTGCAGTTCCGGGGCCGGTCGCCCACTGCGAGGCTCGAACGCGGGGAGGCGGATAGCATGTGTGGTTCATCGGCCTGGCGGGGTCGACCAGCCCTGGAGGTCCCTCATGCGACATCTCGCCACTCTCGTTCTCGCCGCCACGCTGGCGCTGCCGCTCGCGGCCTGCAAGACGAACCCCTACACCAATCGCAGCCAGTTCCTGCTGATCAGCGAGAGCGACGAGCTGCGTCTCGGCGCGGAGGCGTTCAGCCAGGTCACGTCGCAGGAGCGCGTCACCGGCGACGCGACTCTGAACGCACCCGTGCGGCGGGTGGGCGCGCGGATCGCGGCCATCGCCGACCAGATGCGCGCGGAAGAGGGCCAGGGGCCCTACGAGTGGGAGTTCCGCGTCATCGACGACAGCGAGTCGGTGAACGCATGGTGCCTCCCCGGCGGCAAGATCGGCTTCTACACCGGCATCTACCCGGTGCTCGAGGACGAGGCGGGGATGGCGATGGTGATGGGCCACGAGGTCTGCCACGCGCTGTTGCGCCACGGTGGCGAGCGCGTGAGCCAGGGCATGGCTGCGAACGTGGGCATGCAGATCGCGTCGGCGCTCACGCAGGGCGGCCAGTACGCGAATTACACGATGGCCGCACTCGGCCTCGGGACGCAGGTCGGGTTCCTTCTGCCGTTCTCCCGCTCGAACGAGACCGAGGCGGACCGGCTGGGCCTCATGCTCGCCGCCCGCGCCGGCTACGACCCGCGCGCCGCGGTGCGCGTGTGGGAGAACATGGCGCGGGAGAGCGAGGGCAAGCGCCCGCCACAGATCCTCTCCACGCACCCCGACCCGCTGAATCGCATCGCCAACATGCAGCAGTGGATGCCCGAGGCAATGCAGACGTACGAGCGCTCGCAGAAGGCGCAGAACTACCGCTTGCCGCCGATCCCGAAGTCGCCGCCGAAGGCGAAGCAGCAGCAGCCACAGGGCAACACGCTGACGGCGCCTGCGCGGCAGCCGACTCGGACGCGGCGCAACACTCCACGTCGCCGCCGCCGTTAGTCGCATGAGCGCGGACGCACCGTTCTCGGACGAGGCGCTGCGTCCGCTGCTCGATCATCTGGCTGGTGATCCGCGGGTATCGGGCGTCGCGCGCATGCGTACGCGCCCCACTGCGGTGGCTGACGAGGTACACCTCCTCATCGCCACCACCTGGGACGGTCTGGACGCCATCGCCGCAGCGCTCCCGGCGTTGGCCCGTTGGCCGACCACGTGATCCCGCCGGCGCATCGGCTCTTGGACGATGAGCGCGAGCCGCAGGCGATCGAGCTCGCACCCGGCCCACGAGTCTGGCGATATGACCGCGACGGCAGGCAACTCGTGATCGAGCTCATCCGCGTAGCCGATCTCAAGCCGTCGTTTCGTGGAGAACACGCCAGCGCGCTGGTCGACCCGCAGGGAGTGATCCAGCAGTGGATCGAATGGAGCCATGGGCGTAAGCAGGCCGAAGTCGACGATGCCGCGATGCAGCGAGACGCACTGCGTCGCGCCGCGTTCGTGGCGATCGAGTATCGCGCGCTTCAAACCCTCGCGCCCGGCACGCGCATCGTGGGTGACGACGAGCACCGTTCGCTCCGTCACAGCGTGGCGTCGAGGCTGCGCGGCAGGGCAGCGCGGCTCCCCGCGGGAGAACCATTCGACCGGCTGCGTGAACTCGTAACCGACGCGACGGCTGGCGTGCCGGCCGCCGCAGGCGGCGTGCGCGAACTCACGCCTGGACCGGAGGGACTCGAACGGTTTCTCGCGACGGCGGACGGTGAGGGCTTCCGCGGCGACCGACCGCTGTTCGAGGCGGCCATCGACGCGCTCCGCGGCGCGCAGTCCGCGGAGCCAGTCTTCGACGAGGGCTTCGCGCTGCCGACATTCGATCAGGTCGAAGCGCGCTTCGCGCTGGGCGACGCCATCGGCGGCTGCAAGCCGCCGATGGTGCCGTGCGTGGTTGTCGGCGTGGCGGTCACCGAGAAAGACGAGCTCGCGTTGTGGTCGGCGCCCGCGCTGCGCCCGCCGCATGCGACGGTGGTGTGCGTCGCCGATCCGGGCGACCGCGTCGTGCTCTCACGCACCGCGGGCAAAGACGCGCTCTTCGGCGCGTGCGAGGACAGCGCCGTCCATGCCGCCGAGGCGCTACCGGATCTGCTCCGCCGCGCCCGCTCGGCCCATCGAGAGCGGCTGGACGATCCCGAGGCGGCACTCCGGACGCTGAACCTCCCGCGCAGTTACGTCGTGTCGGTCGAGCGCGCGGGCGGTCTCACGGCGGGCACC
The DNA here is from genome assembly GCA_965248445.1 of Planctomycetota bacterium. Classification (GTDB taxonomy): domain Bacteria; phylum Planctomycetota; class JAJSAM01; order JAJSAM01; family JAJVHW01; genus CBDFJG01. Next base: position 1,663,829 of record CBDFJG010000004.1, on the reverse strand, counting down.
ACCCGCCTCGAACTGGCCCTGACCCTGGCACGGGCCGGCGAAGACATGTCCCCCATCGTGGCGAGGCACATGGGCCGGGCGGCCGGTCGCCTCCTGCTGGCCGCCGAGCCGGAAGCCGACGACGACCGCGCCAGCGAGTAGGCGCCGTCTCCCTACGTCCGCGGGCGGGCGCGGCGGCAGCGCACGGAAGCGGATGAGCCGTGCGGATCCGCGCCTCGGCGCCTGATCGACCGGCCAGGTGCCGTCTCGTCAGCAGACGGATCAAACAGCAACGAGAAGAGCGCCAGGCAGGAATCAACAACGGCCAGTCGCAGGGCGACCGGCCGTTGTTCTCGTAAGCGGCCTACTTACTTCGAGGCGCTCTTCTCGAGGTCCTTCTGGATCTTCTCGAGGCGCTTGATCTCCTTCTTGCAGAGATTCTTGTTCACCTTCTCGTACTTGCGAAGGATGCGCATGAGCGGGCCCGCGCCCAGGAGCTTCTGATCGTTCTTCTTGATCGTCAGCGCCTTCATCTTGGTCTCCATGGCAGACCAAAGCTCGATGCGGGTCATCTCTTCACGCTTCTTCAGCTCCACATCCATGTCGATGGGCAGCTTCTTCGCACGCCACTTCTCGTTGAGGCGCGTGATGGTCTTCTCCTGAAGGCCCATCTCGAAGCGACGCGAGAACTCGTACTCGTCCTCGTGCATGTTCCGGTCGGTGTTGTTGTTCCGGTAGTAGTAGAGGAACGTCGGCTTCGCGTCGGTCAGCTCTTCGACCGTCCACTCCGCCTCTTCTTCCTCGTCTCCAACCGTCTCGGACGCGAGCACACCGGTAATGGCGGCTTCGACCTCACCAGGAGTCGGGAGTCCCGAGTCCCAGGCAACTTCCAAGGTCTTCGTGCCTGCACCGCAGGCGAACGGAGGACCTCAACCAGCAGATGAAGGCTGGACGTACGAAAGGCCGCCGAGCATCAGCAGGCTTCCGAGAGTCGCAGCCACAACAAAGCTATTGCTCGTCATGCTTGTATCTCCCACGTGGGATCGCGTGTGCCTGAACGGGTGCCCAGGCGGTGTCTAGACAAGGGAAAGGTTATCACTTGTGCGGAGCAGCCGCAAGGCTAGCCCGAATCGTTCACCAGCCGGGAATCTGAGCGGGCCGTCGTCTGTCTAAGTGCTCGTACTCGCTAGTACTTGCACCGACAGGAGCGCCGGCCCGATGACGACAGACTGTAGCCCGCAGGGGACCCTCTTCGCGGGCATCTGTGGACGCACCGCGGTGACGCGCTTCGACGCCGGTACCGTGACGAGCGACGGGGGCGTGCTGCTGCTCGAGCGGACCGATCGTCGCATCGATCTGCTCTCGCGGTTTGCGCGCTGCTTCGGGGACCACCGGGACCCGCGTCGGGTCGAGCACACGGTCGGCCAGATGCTGCGTCAGCGGGTCTTCGGGCTGTGCGCGGGCTACGAGGATCTGGTGGACCACGACCATGTCGGCAAGGACCCGCTGTTTGCCGCGGCGTGCGGCAAGCGCGAGGGTGCTCTGGCCACGCACCCGACGCTCTCGCGGCTCGAGACCACGCAGCTCGGCGCCACGGCACAGACGCGCTACGCCAAGATCGAGATGGACCAGGAGCGCGTGGACAGCGTGCTCAGCGACGTCTTCTGCGAGGCCATGGGGCCGGAGGATCCGGGCCTGCTCGTGCTGGACCTGGACCACTCCGACGTGCGGCTGCACGGCCGGCAGGAGGGCCGCTTCTTCCACGGCTACTACGGGCACTACTGCTACCTGCCGCTGTACGTCTTCTGCGGCGAGCACCTCTTGCTCGCTCGGCTCCAGACCGCTGACAGAGATCCCGCGCGCGGAGTCGTGGACGAGCTCCGTGCGCTGGTCTTACGTCTGCGGCGCCGCTGGCCCCGGGCCAAGGTGCTCGTGCGCGCAGACTCGGGCTTTTGCCGCGAGGAGCTGATGGCCTGGTGCGAGGCCGCCGGCCACTTCTACCTGCTGGGCATGGCGCGCAATGAGCGCCTTGAGCGACACGTCGAAGACGCGCTCGATGAGGCCGCAGCCCGTGCCGTGCAGACCGGCCGAGCAGCCCGGGTCTTTCGCGACTTTGCCTGGACCACGCTGGGGAGCTGGAGCCAGAGGCGTCGCGTGGTCGCCAAGGCCGAGCACCTGCCGGGCGGCAAGCGCAATCCCCGCTTCGTGGTGACCAATCTGCCGCCTCGTAGCTGGAGCAGCAAGCGTCTCTACGAGCAGCTCTACTGCGCCCGGGGCGAGGCGGAGAATCGCATCAAGGAGCAGCAGCTCGAGCTCTTCGGCACCCGTCTGTCGGTGCACACGATGCAGGGCAACGCCGTGCGGATGGCCATGTCGGCCATGGCCTACGTCCTGACCTGTGCGCTGCGACGCATCGGTCTCGCCGGCACCGAGATGGCGCGTGCGCAAGCCGGCACGATCCGCCTGCGGCTGCTCAAGATCGGCGCGCTCGTGCGGATCACGACGCGCCGGATCTGGGTCTCGATGTCCTCGTCGTGGCCCTGGCAGCACGTCTTCGAGCGCTGCGCGCAACGACTGCTGGCATCCCCGAAGCCGACCTGACGTCCCGCCGCGCCGTCCGCCACACCACCGCCCGGCCTACGGTCTGCCCACACCGCAGAATCCGCGCCGTTTCGGCCGCTCACTCGCGTTGCCCTTGTGGCAACGACGACAGCATCCGCCCTCGCCTGGCCAAGATCTGACCCTGTGGACTCCGAAAGCACCGTCATCGCGACGTCTCGTGAACAGATGCGGCTAGTACTTGCACCGACAGGAGCGCCGGCCCGATGACGACAGACTGTAGCCCGCAGGGGACCCTCTTCGCGGGCATCTGTGGACGCACCGCGGTGACGCGCTTCGACGCCGGTACCGTGACGAGCGACGGGGGCGTGCTGCTGCTCGAGCGGACCGATCGTCGCATCGATCTGCTCTCGCGGTTTGCGCGCTGCTTCGGGGACCACCGGGACCCGCGTCGGGTCGAGCACACGGTCGGCCAGATGCTGCGTCAGCGGGTCTTCGGGCTGTGCGCGGGCTACGAGGATCTGGTGGACCACGACCATGTCGGCAAGGACCCGCTGTTTGCCGCGGCGTGCGGCAAGCGCGAGGGTGCTCTGGCCACGCACCCGACGCTCTCGCGGCTCGAGACCACGCAGCTCGGCGCCACGGCACAGACGCGCTACGCCAAGATCGAGATGGACCAGGAGCGCGTGGACAGCGTGCTCAGCGACGTCTTCTGCGAGGCCATGGGGCCGGAGGATCCGGGCCTGCTCGTGCTGGACCTGGACCACTCCGACGTGCGGCTGCACGGCCGGCAGGAGGGCCGCTTCTTCCACGGCTACTACGGGCACTACTGCTACCTGCCGCTGTACGTCTTCTGCGGCGAGCACCTCTTGCTCGCTCGGCTCCAGACCGCTGACAGAGATCCCGCGCGCGGAGTCGTGGACGAGCTCCGTGCGCTGGTCTTACGTCTGCGGCGCCGCTGGCCCCGGGCCAAGGTGCTCGTGCGCGCAGACTCGGGCTTTTGCCGCGAGGAGCTGATGGCCTGGTGCGAGGCCGCCGGCCACTTCTACCTGCTGGGCATGGCGCGCAATGAGCGCCTTGAGCGACACGTCGAAGACGCGCTCGATGAGGCCGCAGCCCGTGCCGTGCAGACCGGCCGAGCAGCCCGGGTCTTTCGCGACTTTGCCTGGACCACGCTGGGGAGCTGGAGCCAGAGGCGTCGCGTGGTCGCCAAGGCCGAGCACCTGCCGGGCGGCAAGCGCAATCCCCGCTTCGTGGTGACCAATCTGCCGCCTCGTAGCTGGAGCAGCAAGCGTCTCTACGAGCAGCTCTACTGCGCCCGGGGCGAGGCGGAGAATCGCATCAAGGAGCAGCAGCTCGAGCTCTTCGGCACCCGTCTGTCGGTGCACACGATGCAGGGCAACGCCGTGCGGATGGCCATGTCGGCCATGGCCTACGTCCTGACCTGTGCGCTGCGACGCATCGGTCTCGCCGGCACCGAGATGGCGCGTGCGCAAGCCGGCACGATCCGCCTGCGGCTGCTCAAGATCGGCGCGCTCGTGCGGATCACGACGCGCCGGATCTGGGTCTCGATGTCCTCGTCGTGGCCCTGGCAGCACGTCTTCGAGCGCTGCGCGCAACGACTGCTGGCATCCCCGAAGCCGACCTGACGTCCCGCCGCGCCGTCCGCCACACCACCGCCCGGCCTACGGTCTGCCCACACCGCAGAATCCGCGCCGTTTCGGCCGCTCACTCGCGTTGCCCTTGTGGCAACGACGACAGCATCCGCCCTCGCCTGGCCAAGATCTGACCCTGTGGACTCCGAAAGCACCGTCATCGCGACGTCTCGTGAACAGATGCGGCTAGGGCGCGCGCGTCGCGGCTCGACTCACGGTAACGCCGCGTTGCGTGCCGTGCATGATCGTGAGCCAGTCGACCTTGGTGCGGTCGTGTTCGTCGGTCGCGGGGCTCACCGGGACCCTCCGACTCGATCACGGTGACTGAGTACACTCGCAGCGTGAAGACACGCACATGGCCGATTGGCCGGCGCGACGAGTCTGGCCGTCAACCGGAGTGCCTGTTCTGCGTAGCGTTGGCGGGGTTCATGGCGGGAGTCGCCGGGGCCGGCGGTCGGCGCGCCGCAGGTCTCGTGTTCGGACCTGAGCCGTCCCGCTTCGAGGTCGGCGTGACCATGGTGACGATCGTGGTCCTTCCGTTCGCGCTGCTTGCGCTGCTTAACGCGATCGACCACTGGCGGAACCCGCCACCGGGGAGTCGCTCGTAGTCCTTCCGTGGTCCTGGCGACGTCCCGGGAGGTCCGCCGCCATCGTGGTAAGAGTCGCTCCGCTACCATCGGGGCGTGGACCCGAGGAAGCCCCGCCGCTCCGTGCGCAGGTGCGAGGTGATCACCCGGCTCCCGTGGATGAGCGCGAGTTCCAGATCGACTCGCCGAATGGACTCAGCCCAGCGTGTGTTCGCACCGAGGCGTCCTAGAAGCGCCCTGAGCCTCGGGGGCTCGCGGCGAAAGTGGATCGCACGCGGGTTCACGACGGCGTGCGTACTCGCGCTCACGCTCGGCGGTGAGGCGCGCCATGTGCGGGTCCGTTCGATCGCTGTTCCGCATGTTGAGGTTCTGACGTACCGCGACATGAAGACGCTCGAAGATCGGGTGATTCACCGCTTCGCCAGTCAATGCGTGCCACTCGACGACGACGTATTCTCGCTCGTCTCGGACACTGAGTAGACAGCCTGCTTCATCGAACTAGCGGGTTGAACGCGGTGTCACCGGACGCGCGAGGACTCCATGTCCTCGGCCGACGGGGCGGCTGCATGGGGACAGTCTAGCGACTCGACGTTCCCGCGGCGGAGCGGCAGGTCAGTCCGCGTGGGCGGCGGCTTACCAGTCGTCGTTGACGGCGAACCACGACCAGCCGCCGCGCAGGTGGGTACGTGCGTACCCCGCGTCGCCGAACGGGGTGCCCTCGGCGTTGGCGTCGTGCGCGAAGCCGTAGGAGTACGTTTCCAGGATGCCCGACTCCTCGCGAACGCGGATGTAGAGGCCACCCCGCTCGTCTCGCGTGATCATGTCGATGCGATACGGGCCGACGTAGCGGCCGACCTGCCGCCACGGCTCGCCAGGATGGAACGCGCCAGCCGTCCGATCGAAGTCGTGCCGCCAGACGACGAAGGCGACGCGGGCCGGGAGGTCCAGCGCCAACAGGATGAGTGAGCCAACGACGAGCGACACGCAGACGACGCCAATGCGTCGCACCGCGCTGGCTCGCGAGTCCGGGGCGCCATCCGCTGATGTCGCCCGCAACCGCCCCAGCACAACGAGCAAGTACGTGGCAACGAACAGGACTACTGGCGCGGCGAGCCACGTCAGCCCCGCCGGGGCCCACGCCAGCGCACAGGAGACGAGCAGGGCGAGGCACGTCGCGACTGCGACGAGCACCGCACGCGAGAACGCAGCCCTCACGCGGGCGCTCTCGGCGCGTCCGGCAGTGTCCTCGTCGCGTCGGCCAGGGCTGCGTCGGGAGACCTTGCCTCTGAATTCAAGCAGCCCGCAAGTGGGCCACTCGACGCTGCGTACTTCATCGCAGAGAGCGTAGGGGATGCAGCCTACCTTCGCCGAGTCGCGCGGTTGGTCGCGCTGGCGGAGGGGTAGTGAGTCGCCCCTCCGCTACCATCGGGGCGTGGACCCGAGGAAGCCCCGCCGCTGGTCGCTGTTCGGCGTGGTCCGTGCCGTGTTCACGGGCCGGGAAGAGCCCTCGGGGTCACTCCGGAGGCCCCTTCCCGCGCGGACGGAGCACGAGCAGATACATCACAAGCGCCAGCACCCCCATGCCGCAGGCGGCGACGAGTACACGCGGCGTGAGAAAGTCATCATCGTCCGGCGAGCCCGCGACCAAGTAGACCCCCGCGGCGAGTCCACCGACGGTAACGAGCCAGGATGCAAGACGCGCGGTCGCGAGCATGAGCCACCTCTCTTCAGCCCGCGACTCTAGGGGGCCGGTCGGCCCGCCTGCAACGGGAGCGTCGCAATCGCGAAGCCCCTGGGATCGTGGCGGGTCGCGGCGCTCGCACGCCCAGCGTATCGGGGGTGTCCCCTACTAGCCGCCACAACGCCACATCCCCAGCGGAGTGCGCATCACTCCCCGCGCGGAGCGATCACGCCGAGGGAGGAGTCGCGCCAGCTCCCGTGCCAATGGCTGACGACCTCCCCCGGCAGAAGCGTGAGTTGCAGCCGATAGCGGCAGGAGTCGCCTCCAAGAAATCGGTTCCGCGACGTTGCGTGCCTCTGCGGCCACCCCACCATCGCCACCAGGCCGACGACCACCGCGACGCGCACGACGACACCGAACGCACGAGGGCTCCAGCGGCGCGGGCGGCGGGGTGGATGCACGGGGACGTCAGCGGTCGGCAGGTATCGCCACCGAGGTGAGCCGGTACACCGGCGCGCCGACGTTCGCGCCGTCGTACGGAGTCGCGCGCACGAGGTACTCGCCCTCGGCGTCGACGGCCAAGCCGCGGTCGAAGGCCAAGTCCCACACGAACGTCGCGGCGCGACCGACGCCGGTCGGCGCGGAGGGCACGCCGTCGTCCGGGTCGCCGCGATCGGAAGCCCGGGTACACGGCCACCAGTCGAGCTCCGCAAGCTCGTGCTCCAACTCGGGGATGGTCTCACCGGGCTGGATCCGGTGATGGTCAAACGCCACCGCCACGGGGAGTGCGTCCAGAAGGCCGTTGCCGTTCCAGTCCTCGAGGTCGCGCAGGTCGAGGACGCCGTCGCCGTCCTTGTCCTCGCTGTCGTCGTGGAACGCGCGCCAGTCGATGGCCACAACGCCATCCGGCAGTTCCACCGCACCGATCGCCTCGATCTCCGCCGAAGGCACGGACATGTTGTCGATCGAGAAGGGATGCGCGTACGCCCAGTCCGATCGGGGGGACCGGCGGCCGATACGCCGGGCTCGCATGCGCATGACGACGCCGAGCGAAGTGCATCTGACAAGGACGCTGCCCGGGGAGTTGTCGGGGTCCGGGATCGTGCGACCCTGTGGCGTGCGTAGCGGCACGGGACCGAAGAGAATCGGATACCGTCCGATGTCACGGAGCGAGTCCCACACGACGATCTGCGCAGCGCCACTTCGCGACGCCCCGAAGACGCGCTGCAACCGACTCCGATCGCGGCGGCGGCGGCGAGTAGTGCCCGTATCGCGCGGGTCGTCGGCCGCGATGGTGGCCGGGTAGTACTCCGATGGGAGCCCTGAGATGTGACCGTCCGACCCGCCGTTCACGACTCCATCACCGTTCACGTCCCAGCCGTACTCGACGTCCACTATCAACCGCCGGCGGCGTCGGTCGGCCAGGTGGAAGACGATCGCGACGCGCTCTCCGGCACTCCGGCGCCCTTGAAGCCCGAGTGGTGTCTCGACGGAGATCGTCGCGCGGCGGGGGCGCTTGCGACCTGCAACGCCGGGCACCGTGGAGCACACGGTGATGGCGGCGGCGAGAGCTATCACGTTGCGGACGAGTGCCCTGCGGCGGCGTGTTGCAGTCATGAGCGCCTCCACGCCCCGTCCAACCAACGAGCAGCATACGCGATGAACCTGCACGCGCCGCTCCGGAACGGCGTCAGGCTCGGGATGACGGCGGCGATGCGCGACCGGGCCGGCTCATGCGCCGACACGCCCGCTACCATCGGGGCGTGGACCCGAGGAAGATCTGGATCGTGCTCGTCGGTGTCGCGTTGACGGTTACTTGCATCGGCCTGGGTGCTTTCTGGATTGCTACCCAGCAAGACACTCCTGCCGCCCCGCCTTCGTCGCGTGATGCGTCCGCAGGCACCATCGATGAGGGCTGGCACGCCTACCAGACTGAGTGGCTGAGCAGATGGCAGCAACGATTGCATCTCCTCTCCGACGAAGACCAGGAGATGATCGCCGCGCTGCGCGAGCACGAAGCCCATGACCCGGAAGCTGAACGTCGCACCCCGCAGCGCGTGGACGGGCTGCTGCGCGACCGGATCGTGGACGAGTTCCTTGCCGCTGCGTTCGGCTCGGAGCGCGACGCGTCGCCGCCGCCCGCTGCGGGTCCGGGCATGTCGATGGAGGTGTTGGCGAAACTGCGTCAGGAACACGGAGCGTTCGTCAGCGTTCGGACACCTCGCCACCAAGGACAGCCGCGCTGGAAGGGCGAACGGGTCCGAAGCCGGCACACCATGGTGGGTCTGTTCGAGGGCGGCGCATCCGACGTCGAGGCGCAATTCGTCTGGTCGCGCACCCGCGGCTGGCTCGTCGATGCACTGCGCATCGAGCGGCGTAGCACGCGACCAGACGATCCGCAGCCGTCGGGCGGACCCCACGTCCCGGTTCCCGAGGGCGATGTGGCGGGAGATGTGATCGTGCGGCAGACCTGCGTGGAGTGTGAGGCCATCCGCTTCGGTCACACGGGCGCCGCCTGGCAGATCGCCGTCGGCCAGAGCGGACGCGAGGACTGTCCGCACCTGTGGCGCCGTGGAGCGTCCCGTGGGCTTGGCGTTCGGGATGGTCGCGTGATCCTTGTGCGGAACGCCCGTGCCGTGGGCGCATTCGCGCTGCGCGGGCAGGCGATGACGCCAGAGCGCACGTCCGTGCAATGGGCATTCCGGGAGGATGGGGCCGCGTCCCTCGATCGCCTGAACGGGGCTGTCGAGAGCGGCTCAACCGAGGGTGTGAAGGTGATCGCGTTCGGGCCGTTCCGCGTACGTTGGTCGGGCGCGGGTTCCGGCAGGGGATGGCTCTACTATCCGCGTTCCGTCGGCGAGGAGTTCCCCGCGGACGAGACCCGGGTCTGCGTCACCGATGCCACGTCGCTGGCAGAGGTCGATCCGTTCGACGAGAAGTGGGTCTACCGCGCGTCGGCATCGGACCCAGGGGTACGTGGACGCGGGGACTAGGCCGGCAGAGTAGGCGGAGTTGACGGAAGTCCGCATCCCGGCGCTCGAGAGCGACATCGACCGCCTTGACGGCCTACTCGCTGAAGAGCGCAGCTCGTCGACCGCACATCGCAGGAGCAGGGTACGGGGCTCAACGCGCAGCGGCCTCCGCGCGGACTGGAGCGCCACTGCAAGATCGCGCGACGACCGCTGACCGAGAGTCCGACGAGTTCCGCGCCGACGTGGTGAGAGAGGGAGGCTAGTAGTCGTCCTTCTCGAAGACCTCCAGGTCCAGCCGCTCGTTGGTCGGCTTGTCATCGCCGAAGGCACCGGCGAACCCGCCCTCGACCCACGCGCCGCGCTCCTTCTCGTTCAGCGCGCCGTTGAACGCCCGTGCGTACTCGGCGTCCGCCCGCTCGACCGCGTCCGCGTCCACGGCGGTGACGGCCACCGGTCCGTTCGGACCGCGTTCCACGGACTGGACGGTCGCCGCGGCGTAGGCGGCGTCCCGCGCGGCCACCGCCCGCTGCAGGCCGGCCACCTGATACTCGGAGAGGCCCACCGTGGTACGGGCCACTTCCCAGCGCTCCGCCTCCGGGAGAAGACGCAGCTCGAGCTGACGGAACGCCCGCTCGAGAGAGGTCTGGGTAGCCTCCAACAGATCGATGGCCGCATCGGTCTTTGCCTTCGTCGCCGCCTCGAGTTCGGCGGCTCTGCTCGCGACCCCGGCGGCGTCCTCCCCCGTCCCAGCCGGTTCCTTTGCGGAGCCGCCGACGCGGCGCCGCCCCGCTCGCCGGCCGGCGGCAGCCAACTCGAGTTGGGCCACGCGCCCCTCCAGCAACGAAGCGGCCGCCCGGCCCCGAGTCGGGGCGCGGTCCACGGCTTCGGCACGCGCCGCCAACTCGTCGACCCTAAGTGCAACGGCCGCCAGGTCGGCGGGGTCCACTCCCGGTGCCGACGTGCGGCCGACCCAGAACGCGGCGGCGCAGAGGGATACCACGGCGATCCCTGCAGTGACCTTGGAAGCGATACCCACGACGACACCTCCCGTAGTTGCGACGGCCGTGCCCGTGCCGGCTGTGTCCAGCCCGCGACTGGTCGCCAGCGCCAGCAGACCCAGCCCGAACGCGTCGTGGCCTCGCGCCGGCGCCGCGAGAGCGGCCCGGAGCAACCTGAGCGCCGCCCGCAATCGGCCGCGGACGGTCTCGTAGGGCACTCCGGTCCGCCGCCCGATCTCACGCAACGGCAGGTCCTCGAAGAAATGGAAGAGCACGGTGGTGCGCTGGGGCTCCGGCAACGCGAGGACGGCGCGCACCACCAGGCGATGGGCTTCCGCCCGGGCCACCAGGTCCGCGGGCGACGGCCCCGCCGGCGGGCCCTCGGCCGCGCTCTCGTGCGCCGCGCGCCGGCCCTCCGAGCGTCGTGCCTTCCGCGCGGCGTTCCGGGTCACCGTGGCCAACCAACCTCGGATCGACCCGCCGTGCGCAGGAGGAGCCCGAAGTGCGCTCACCCACGTCTGCTGCGCCACGTCCTCGGCCAGGTGAACGTCCCCCACGATGGACCGGGCGAGGGACCGGACCCAGGTCCGGTGCTCCAGGAGCGTGTCGATGGGGACGGTGGCGGGTTCAGTCACGATGCCTCTCCAGTCAAGTCCCACTCGGAGGGTGTTGGGTGTCGATTTCTGCGCGGAACCCTGCCGAGAAGCTACCGGGAGGGGCGTTGGTGCATGAATGCCTCCTGGCGTCCGCGTCGAGCTTGAGCGTGCTGCCAGTCCTGCCCGAGCCAAAGCCACTTCGCGATGGCTCAGGCTCGGCAGACGCGCCACCCGGCATTCACGCGCCAACGCCACTGTTCGACCTCGACGTCCACGTCGGGCAGCGACCCGACGAAGGCGCCGGTCTGGCTCAGTTGGGTTAATCGCCGTCACTCCCCCGCACGCACCCTTACCGCCCAGCGATCACGCCGAGCGAGGAGTCGCGACGGACCGCGTCTCCGTGCATGTGACTACATCGCGGCTAGTTGTCTGTGAGCGGCACCGACGTCACGTCGCCGGTCTCGGGGTGGATCGCAAATGCGGTCGCACCGTCTGGACTGAGGGCGGCGCCGTGGGTGTGCGGGATCTGCTCGATCTTGCGCACCACCTTGCCGGTGCGGCCATCGAGTTCGACGTAGTGCGTCGCGAGCCGCGCGATGAGGCGCGGTGTGTCGCCCGCTGGGATGGCGCCGCGGAGGATCCCAGCATTCGGCTTCTGGCTTGTGATTAGACCGGCGCGAGCGAGTTCCGCGCAAGCCGCTTGAAACTGCGATCGCCTTTCCACGTTCACGCTAGTTACCACTGTTCCGCGCTCTACTCGAACGTGATCGAGGACTGGCCCTCCCAGTCCACGAACACGCGATGCGACCCCTCAGCGCGCCGGGCTCTGATGTAGTAGTGACGTCCGTGAACAAGGAACGTGCTGCTCACCCGACCGGTCTTGTCCGTCTGTAGGTTGGGCGACCCGGTCTGATCCTCGCTGCTGAGATCAACGATCACGACGGCAGCCTCTGCAATCGGAGCCCCGTCATGGAGAAGTTGGACCGAAGTGTCCTGGAGCGGACCTACGCGCAACTGAACGTCATCGAGTTGCGACCACGCCACGCCGGCACGGGCCGGGCTCCGTGAAGTTGCGAAACCAACGACCTCGATCGTGCCGTCGAATACGATCTCGGATCGCCAGGAGCCATCGGCCTCGGAAGTCGCGTACGTTCTGACGGTCACGATGCTGTGCGTCTGAGACACTCCGCGAATACCGACGGATGCGCGCGCCGTCAAGCCACCGTACTTGGCCAGGTCCATCCCCTCGGTGGCGAGGCGTCGCCAACTCGTGATCGAGATCGGGACGCCCGCGACGGGCTCGCCGTCGGGCCCCACGACGCGGCCAGAAATCTCCCGGCTACGCGAGAGTGTCAGATGTACGCGGAGCGGAGTGCCGAATGCATGGGTGACGACGTCCAACTCGGCCACCGTCGGCACATACCCGAACGCACTCGCCCGCGCGACAAGGTGGTCGATCGCCGACACCCTCTCGGTGGCGCGGCCCGTGGCCGGATCGACGTCCAGACGCCAACGCATCGGCACATCGGCGGCGACCAACTCAGCCTTCGTGAAGCCCTCTACTGACTGAAGGTCCGGACTGAGTTCCAGGACGTCGAGACGTTCAAGGCTCACCGTGAGTCCTGAGGGTAACTCTCCCGGATCCAGATCGGTGGCGGTGACGGTCACCTCGATCTCCACCGAGCGCGCGATCAAGAGCCGAAGTTGCGTCTCCGCGCCTGACTGCGATGCGAACACCACGACGCTCGAGTCTCGAGACGCGATCTGCGCGGGTGAGACGCCACGGGGGATGCGTACCACCCCGCGCTGGTCCGTGTTCAGGCGTGTCTCTCTCCTGTCACCTCTGTCGCCATGCGAGACGCAGAGCGCGATGTTTCGCGCAGGTGTTCCGTCGTGAAGCCAAACGGCGCGAGCCTCTCGACTCGCGCCGTCGTCTGTCTCCACTGTGCTCTCTTCAGCTGGCACGTCGGTCACACGAGACCGGCGGGTTGTGTCGCGCTCAGAGTCCGGCATCGAAGAGGCCAAGTCCGCGCTTGCGGACGAGTTCGAACCGCTCTCGCAACTGACGAAGTACGCTACGAGCGCCAGCCCGATCAACGAGACCGCGACCACGGTGCGGAGAACACGGGTAGGAGAACGGTCCTTCACGATGCGTGTCCCAGGGATTGGTCAGTAGCTACTTCCGTCGTAGCCGTCGCCGGCTCCGCCGTTTCCACCGTCGCCCGGCGATCCACCATTTCCAGCAGCACCGTCCTTCGCGGGGACATGTGCGCCACCCTCGTAGGCGTAGCCACCGCTTCCCCCAGTCTCGCCGGTGTCCCCACCGTCACCTCCCAAGCCTCCGCCAGAACTACTCCCGCCAACCCCACCGCTGCCGTCCGATCCGCCGGTTCCGGGTACAGGGGTCAGCGTCGCGCCGGACCCGCCGCCGGTCTCGGCTTCTCCACCGTGGCTTCCATTGCCTGCGTCACCTCCGTCACCGCCGTCGCCCTGATCCGCGTGGCCTCCGTTGCCACCGTCTCCACCCCATCCACCGTTTCCGCCCCTAGCCCATGCGTGCGCGGTGCCGGGCGCGATGGTCTCGTTAGCGCACGTTGCCTCCGCGTCCTGTCCCATCCCACCATCACCACCGGCTCCTCCGCCTCCGCCGGAGCAGGTTCCTGTCGCGGTGCCGCCGTCCGTCCCTCGCGCTCCAGGTTCTCCGTCAGCTGCAATTGCGACGGCCGGGAGGTCGTCCGTCAGCACGACCACAACGAGTGAAAAGACCCCGCCGTCGGCACCGAACGCGCCCTTTGCGCCCCCGCTCCCAGCCGACCCGGTGCCGGTGTCCTCACCCGCTTCGCCGTCCCGATCAGACCAGCCATTGGCCGGTCCCTGTCCCCAGCCGCCTCTGCCTCCGCCGGAACCGTCTGCTCTGGCCATGACGATGCCGAACAAGCTGAACGCCCCGATGAGGCAGGCGTTGACGAAGATCCGCGAAGTGTGACGCATGACATCCTCCTGTTGAATCGTACAGATACTGTCGCCAGCAGCCGCCGATCACGTATCTCTCTCGTCGCGGCGCGTCGTGCCAATTGTTGACACGAATGCCTTCGCGCACACTCGACACGTTTGAGAGTACGTGTCGCTGTTGAGCGGCGTCAACCCACAAGTTGACACCGACGAGAACCTGACGGTAACCGTTCACCCCTTCGTCGCGAGCCAGGATCCAGATCGTTCGGCCATCGGTCGATCAAGAGGTTGTGGGCGAGCGGCAGGACGAGGATCTGCGGGCGATGGTCGAGGGCCTTCTGGCCTGGATCGAGGAGCTGGAGCGTCGCGAAGCGAAGCATCTGCGCCGCATCGACGAGCTCGAGTCGCGTCTGAAGCGTGACTCCCGCAACAGCTCGAGGCCTCCGTCGTCGGACCCGGCGTGGTCCAAGCGCCGTCGCGGCCGAAGGCCGCGTAGCGGTCGCCAGCAGGGCGGACAGCCGGGCCATGAGGGCACGGCGCGCGAGCTGGTGGATCCGTCCAACGTCGATGAGACCAAGGAGCACCGTCCCGACCTCTGCGACGCGTGCGGACACGACGATCTCGAGCAGGGCATCGGCGATCCGTACCGGCACCAGGTGACGGTGCTCCCGCGCGTGCTCGTCACGGTGCGGGAGCACCGGCTGCACAAGGCGCGGTGCCGGCGCTGTCGTGCGGTCACGACGGCGGTCCTGCCCGATGGCGTGCCGACCGGGGCCTTCGGTCCGCGGCTGACCACACTTGCCGGCGCGCTGCGCGGCGTGTACCGCGTGAGCGTGCGGGAGACGCAGCGGCTGCTCGGTGAGATCTTCGGTGTGAAGATGTCGCTGGGCAAGATCAGCGACTGTGAGCGTCGGCTCAGTGACGCTCTGCACTCGTCGTACCTCGAAGCCCTCGGGGCAGTCCGCACGTCGCTGCGAGCCAACGTGGACGAGACGTCGTGGAAGGAACGGGGCCGGGTGTGCTGGCTGTGGGCGGCGGAGAGCGAGCACGCCACAGCCTTCGGGATCGATCGCCGCCGCAGTGCCAAGGCGAAAGGGCGGCTGATCGGGCGGCGCTTCGGTGGCACGGTGATCAGCGACCGGATGGGTGCCTACGAGTCACACCCACTTGCCCGCCGCCAGCTCTGCTGGGCGCACATCGAGCGCGCCTTCCGTGCGCTGGCCGAAGGCCCGCGAGAACATCGCCGCTTCGGCAACAAGGGCGTCATGATCGCGCAGTCGGTCATGCGCAGCTACCGGCTCTTCGGTGAGCACGGCGACCGTGACCGGCTGCAAGGCGAAGCCGCTGTGCTGCGCGGACGGCTCGAGCGACTGATCGCGAACGACGACTCGGCTCTGGCCAACCATCTGCGCCCCCGCGTGGTCGCCCTCTTCACCTATGCGCGGACCCAGGACGTGAGTCCGACGAACAACGCCGCCGAGCGCGCGGTCCGCAAAGCGGTGCTCTGGCGCAAGGGCTCCTTCGGAAGCCAGTCCGCTCGCGGACTCCGCTTCGCCGAGCGCGTGTTGACCGCCGCGGCCACGCTGCGACGCCGTGGCGACCAAGTCTTCGACTTCCTCGCCGACTCGGTCGCCGCGCACCTCACCGGCGCCGACCCGCCCGTCATGGTCCCGCTGCCCGTCGCACGCTGAGGCTCACACGCTGTCAAGGGGTGAACGGTTACGCCCGCGCGGAGGTGCAGTGATGCGCACATTACCTCTGAATAGGCCTCTGATCGTTGCGACGCTCGGCATCGCACTGCTGGTGCTGGGGACCGCGCCCCCTGCGGCCGCCCAAGACTCGATCTTCGACGAGCTCGCGGAGTCCGGCGTGTCGGACGAGGATCTGGCGAGCCGCCTGTACAAGGCGCAGAACCGCCTCACTCGCTCGGACGAGCGGGTCCGTGTGAAGCCGGCTGGACTCGTTTTCTGCACTCCCGGCACCGCCGAGCGCCGGGAGGCGCGGGCGGCGAGGGTCAGCGCGGCGATCCTGCGCGGCGTCGCCGCGATGACCAAGGCGGGCCTGGCGCCCGAGGGGTACACGCCGTCCGAGTTGATCGTCGTCGAGGTCAAGACGCCGGGCGACGCGGGACGTGTGATCTTGAGCAAGGACGGCGGAGCGCTGCTGGTGCGCCGGGGTTCCACTGCGGGTGCAGTGTCACAGCGCGGCACGCTGCCACACCTGCGCAAGCGTGAAGATGGTGCGACCGTGCAGCGCGACGTGCTCGACGCCGCCGGCCGCCTGCGCGTCGAACTCTGGCGTCGCGCGTCGGGTCTCGCGCCCGACGTGGCGAGGTTCGGCGACGTCATGGCCGAACGACTGCTCATACAGCGGCCTCTGGACGGCGAAGCGCCCAAGTGGCTGCGCCAGGGCGTGCAACTCTGGCTCTCGGCGCAGATCGACGGCGTTCCGCTCCCCACACCCGGCCACCGGTGCGCAGGCAGCGAAGCGTTCGACCTGGCGCCGGCGCTGGACGCCGAGGACGGTCCCCCGACGAACGCGCGCGCCTTCATGGGCCGGCTCGTGGAACTGGGCGTCGCGAAGGGCGTCAACATCACCGACGCTGTGTCGGTCTTCGCCGGCGCCGATGAAGCCGACTCCGCGACATTCGCCAAGGCGTTCGGAATGCCGCTCGCCGACGCAGCCAAGCAGATCGCCCCCGCGGCCGCCGAGGAAGGCGTCTGCGACGCCGGCAAGCTGACCTGCACCCTCTGCGAGGGCAAGGGCAAGCTGGAGATCGCCTGCACTGACTGCGCCGGCACAGCGAAGGTCGCGTGTTCGTCCTGCCGCGGCCGCCAGACGTGCCCGTCCGTGTCCTGCAGCGACGGATGGCACTACTTCCCGCAGCACGACCGCAAGGAGAAGTGCAGGTACTGCGGCGGTGACAACGAGGTGAAGTGCAGGGTGTGCACAGGGAAGGGCAACGAGAAGTGCCCCGTCTGCCGCCGCGGCAAGGTCACGCGCGACTGCCCCGGGTGCGAGAAGGGCCTCATTCCGTGCCCCGAGTCCGGCGTGACCGATCTGTTGTCCCGTCTGTGCGGGGAGGACGACGACGCCGCGTGCCCGCTGTGCGCCGTCGAAGGGCTCATGACCACGTGCGACGAGTGCGGCGGCACGGGCAACGAGGGCTGCGGCAAGTGCTCCGGCCGTGCAAAGTCCCTCTGCAGACGCTGCAACGGCCACGGCATCCGCCTGATGGTCTTCACCGACGGCACCATCGCTTCGGCGACCAAGTGCGACCGCTGCAACGGCAAGGGCGGGCTCAAGTGCGACAGGTGCAAGAACGGCGCGATCGGGTGCAAGACGTGCAAGAAGAAGGGCAAGATCCCGTTCGAATCCGCCGACTGCGTGCTCTGCGACGGTGAGAAGGCGGTCCCGAACGTCGCCGCGACCGTCGAAGCCCGGCGCCAGCGCATTTCGCCCCCCTCGGCCGACGAGGCCGACAAGATCCGCGACATGATGGACAACGCCGTCGACTTCCTCCTGACGTGCAACAGGACGGGCTCCGGAGCGTTCGCGCTGCGCGAGTTCCGTTCGTCGAAGACCGCCAGAATCGGTTCGATCAACAAGCCGACCATGTTCTCGAACGCGCAGTGCCTGTGGACACTCGCGACTGTCGGCATCGACAAAGACGACGAACGCGTCGCGAAAGCGTGGACCATCCTGCGCGAACAGGCGCAGGAACTCGTGGACGGCAAGTCCGCGTACCGCGGCACGCAGCAGACCACACTGGCGCTGCGCGCACTGATCGGTGGCGGCGAGGATCCCGAGGGAGATCTCGTCAAGGGGCTCATCAAGGCCATCGTGAAGGGCCAGAAGTCCAACGGGTTCTGGGCCGGCGCGCTCGACTCCAAAGAAGACGGCGAGGCGTTCGAAGCGCTGTTCGCTGCAGAGAGCCTGTGGCTGGCGCAGCGCCGCGGCGCGAAGGTGCCGCGCTCCTGCTTCGCCAAGACGTTCCGGGCGGCGAACGGGCTGTTCGGTGCCCGTGGCATCAAGGGCCACGACGATTGGCTCACGGGCACGACGGTGGCGTCGCTGACGTCGCTGGCCGTGATCGCGAAGGCGGGTGAGCTCGGCGACAAGTCGAGCACGTTCGACTACGACAGTCTGCAGGGCGTGCAACGCGGACTCGCGTGGCTGGACCGCTACTTCGACATCCGCCGTCAGCCGGTGTTCGCCGACGGCGCGCTGGTCAGCGCGAGCAGCGACTCGGGATACTCCGCGTACCTCTTCGCGATCCAGCGACTCGCCATGCTGTTGAGCATCGAGATCCTGGCCGGCGAGCGCTGGTACGCCACGGGCTCACGCCACCTGATGACGATTCAGTTCGACGACGGCAGCTTCGAGGAGACCAGCCGGTTCAAACTGAACGGGCCGGTGCGCACGACCTCGTCGGTGCTGCTGTTCCTGGGCCGCGTCACGCCCGCAGTCACAAGCCGCGAGTAGCCCTGCTTGGGTTGCTCCGGGGGCGCGTAGGATCCGACCGTCATGCCGGACCCCTGGTTGCTGATTGTCTTGGCCGCGCTGCTGGCGGCGTTCGTCTTCGTCTTCCTGCGGATGGTGCGCCTCGACCACCAGCGCGACGATCTGCGCGAGCGCGTCAAGGCGCTCGAGTCCCGCGTCGGCAACCTGAAGCACTCGGCGGGAGCAACCGAGGCGACTCCGCCTGCCGCGGATGCGTACGCCGCGGCCGAAGCTGAGATCCGCAGCGACAGATGACGCTGCCCCTGGTCGTGTTCGACCTGGACGGCACGCTCACCGAGACGTACCACACGGACGCCCGCGCGTTCGTGGCGACCGTCCGCGAGCACCTCGGCGACATCGAACTCGACATGACGTGGGAATCCTACCCACATGCGTCGGACACCGGGCTGGTCGACTCGCTCTGGAGAGAGGCGCACGGCCGTGCACCGCTGGATCATGAGGTCAGTTCGTTCCGCACTACCTTCGTGGATCGTCTCGAGGCCGATGCCGCGTCGTCGCGGACCTCGTTCCGCTTGGTCGACGGAGCCAATCAGGCGATCGCAACACTTGCAGACGCGGGTCATCCACTCGCGCTCGCGACCGGGTGCTTCGAAGTCACGGCGCGTCTCAAGGTCCGGCACTCCGGCCTGGACCTTCGAGGCATGCCCGGAGCCTTCTCCGAGGACGGTCCTTCACGCGAGGAGATCCTCCGCGCTGCCCGCAGCCGTGGTGGCGCGCACGAGCGCGTCGTCTATGTCGGCGACGCCGTGTGGGACGCGCGGACCTGCCGCGCACTCGGCTGGCCGCTCGTCGGCCGTGCGACCGGCGCCCGCGCCGATCGGCTCCGCAGGGAGGGAGTGACGCACGTGCTCCCCGACTGGCGCGACCTCGACGCCCTCCTGACTGCCGTGGCGGCGGCCGGCGTGCCCAAAGCCGCCGCCGGCTGATACTCTCCCGAGGCCGCGTCGAGCAGACGGCTCGGCGTGACGGAGCCCTCCAATGCGAACCACATCGCTACTCACCATCGTCCTGGTCGTCGTGTTCACGGCCTCGGCAGTCGCGGCGTCGATCGGCTCCGGCATCCTGGACCCGTTGGACTCCCGCCTGTCGGCACTCGAGGGCGAGCTGAGCGCAGGCGAGCAGACGCGCGACGTGGCGAAGCAGCTACGCCGGGTCGGACAGTTGCGCCGGCTCCTGGTGAAGAGCAAGACCGCCAAGTCGGTGGCGAACGAAGCGAAGGCGGGCGCGAAAGTCGCGAAGGTCGCGTCGAAGTTCAAGGGCACGGACGAGGAGCTGCAAGTCGTGGTCGGCACCGCGCGCGACGCACACTACGACATTGCCGTGTCGGCGATCGGCTCCATCGACGTCCTGCTCACCCAGAACCCGGGGCTGCAGAGTCCGGGGAAGAAGGCCGGGCGCGCGCGAAAGCGTCTGGAGAAGCGCCGGAACAAGATCCAGACACTCGTGGATCTCGCCGTGGCCGCGGCGGACGATGCCGCCGCGTACAAGCTCGTCGCAAGGGCGCTGAAGGCCGGCGGACCGTACGTCTCCGGCGGGCAGACGGCAACGTGGGTCGTCTCCGGGCTCGGCGCATCGGACGAGGGACTCGACTTGGACGGCGACGGCAGCCCCGACAATGCGCTCTCCACGCTGCTCGCGCTCGCGGCGAACTTCGGTCAGGAGATCGACATCGACGCCGTGCTCGCCGACGCGGTGTCGAACGGCGACACCGTGACGCTGCTCGAACTCTGGAATCTCGACTCGCTCGAGAAGGACGCGTTCATCGAGATCGGAATGATCTCGGGGCAGGACACGGATGCGGACGCGAGTGACAACTTCAGCGGCTCCGAGCAGTTCGAGTACGGGCCGGGGCTCGACGACGATGGACATCCGTCAGCGCGCACGGCCGCATCACTCGCGAACGGTCGCTTCGACGTCACCTTCACGGGTCAGGAGCAGACCATCGGCGGCATCGTGCTGCCCGAGGATGGCGTCGTACGGGCGATCGGAACCGTCAGCGAGCCGCAGGTGAACGGTGTGTTCGGGGTCGCCCTCCCGGTAGCCGAGTTCCTCGATCTCGTGGAGACCGCGACCGGCCAGGCTGTGCCGTTTCTTCTCCAGTTGGCGATCTCGAACGCCGCCGACATCGACCTCGACGGCAACGGGAGCGCGGACGCTCTCTCCATGGCGTTCGATTTCGAGTCGGTGCGCGCAACGGCTGTGCCGGCAGCGCCGTAGTCCTCCCCCAGCCGGCGTGCTACGCTCTGCGCCCCACGTCCCGGGTCGGGTGACATCATGCGCATCCCACTGGCCTTCGCGGCCGTTCCGATCCTGCTCCTGCTCTCCACCACCGCTTCGGCACACGGCGCGGACGACAGCGAACTCGGAAGTGCAATCCGCGCAGTCGATGCGCGACTCGTTGATCTCCAAGAAGCGCTCCTGACGAGGAGCCAGACGCCGTCGGTGCGCCGGCGGTTCAGCTGTGCGACGCGCGCTCGCGAGCTGCTCGCGGACACCGAGGGAGTATCCACCGCGGCCGAGCAGGCGCGGATCGCCGCACGCGTCGCACGGATCACACGCGCGAAGTTCGCGAACAACCGTGACCTCTCCACGGCGGTCCGGAAGCTGAACGGCGCATTCGAAGCACTGATCCACCACACGCTGGAAGAACTGCACGAAGTCGCCACGAAGGGCCGCCCGAAGAGAGTGCGCCGCCGCGTGCGCCGTCTGCATCACCGGGCCGATCTGTCGCCGAGCGTCGTTGCCAAGCTCCTGTGGAACTCCCGTGCGTTGCGCGCGGCCGGAACGCTGGCATTCGGGGACGACCTGAACGCGACGTTCGTCGTCTCGGCTGTCGGTCTCTCCGAGAGCGGCGTCGACCTGGACCAGGACGGCGATTCCGACAACTCGCTGTCGGCGATCCTCGCGGCCGCCGACCAATTGGGCCTCGACTTGGACGTCAACATGCTCTTCGACGAACTCGTCAGCACAAACCCAGTCGTCACGCTCCTCCAGATCTGGCGTCTCGACTCGTTCACCGACGATCCGTTCATCCAGATCGGCGTGGTACCGGGGCTCGACACGGACGGTGACACCGGCGACAACGCGTCCGGGACCGAGGAGTTCGTCGTCCTACCGGCCCTGCTCGGCGACGACGGGTTTCCCCTTGCCCGCGCAGCCGGGACACTCGAGTCGGGCGGGTTCTCGGTGGCCGTGGACTCAACGGACCTCGACCTCGGCGGTGTCGAACTCCCGGTTACGACGCTGATACGGCTCGCCGGCAGCCTCACGGAGGCCGGTGCCGAAGGGCAGATCGGCGTCGCGGTCCCCGTCGAGGTGCTGACGGCACTGCTCGCGGCCGCGGCGGAAGCCGAGGTCGCCGACCTCCCGCCCCTCGGACCGATCCTGGCGCTCGCGGCGGACGTGGACACCGACGGCGACGGAGACAACGACGCGTTGGCGCTCGTGCTCGACTTCGAGGCCGCACCCGCTGTGACCACGACGGAGTTCTGAGACCGGCGGAACACCAGCGCCCGACCGGCTGTCCAGTAGAGTCGGAACCATGCGTCATGGACTCGTTCGGATTGCCCTGATCGCAGCCCTCGTGCTTTCGTCCCCCGCGGTACTCGCGCAGGACGAGAAGGGCTCTGAGGGCGAGAAGCCCGAAGACCCCGCGGTCGTCGAGCGCCGCAAGAAGCTCGAGCTCGAAGAACGCCGCGAGAACCTGCCCGCTTCCGCGAAGGCGTCGATCGCACTCGTGGACGGATTCCGCGACCGTGACTTCCGCGTTTGGTCGTCGCTCCGAGACGATCTGGTCGTGCACGGCAAGGACTCGATCCCCGCCCTGCTGATCGGTCTCGAGGAGCTCGACTGGGAGACACGTGCGTTCAGTGCGTCATGCCTCGCAATCGTCGGCGGTACGGAGGAAGCGGCGGCCCTCGCCGACGCGTACCGCGCGGAGAAGAAGTTCATCGAACTGCGCCGGCAATGCGTTCTCGCACTCGGCGAGATCCGCGCACCCACTTCCGTCGAAGTGCTGCTCGAGGCCTCGCGGGAGGAGGACGTCGGCGTCCGTCTCGCCGCGACGCGCGCGCTCGGCGCACTCGTCACCGACAAGGCCGCGGGGCGTCTCCGCGCGCTGTCGGAGGACAACGAACTCGACATTCGCTACGAAGCGCTCGGCTCACTTGCCGCCCTCGGCGACGAGGCCGCCGTCGAGACGCTCCTGAAGGCCGTGAAGGAGCTCGTGGACACAAAGGACGAGGTGCGGGTCGACTCGACCAACATCGAGGACAACGGCGACCGCTACGAGCAGTACCTCATCGGACTCTCGCTCGCGCGCGCGGACTCCAAGGAGGCCGAGAAGATCCTCGTAGCGGCCCTGCTCGCCAAGAAGCCGTGGAGCAAGAAGTCGTTCCTACGCATGGGAGCCGCCGAGGGACTCGGTCGCCGCGCCGCGGAAAGCGGCGTCGTGCACCCGAAACTCTCCTCTGCGATCTCGCACAACAAGAACGAGGTCCGCGTGGCGGGCAGCTACGGCGCTGGGTGGGCGGCGCTGCCGGAACTCGTCGGCAAGCTCGCAAAGGGACTCGGCGACAGTCAGCACGGCGTGCGCCAGAACTCGGTGATGGCGCTCGGCCGCATCGGCGGCGGGGAGTCGGCGAAGGCGTTGCGAAAGGCGCTCAGAGACAAGGCCGGCGAGATCCGCATCGGCGCGCTGCGCGCTCTCGACGGCATCCATCACCCCGAGGCGACCGCCGGCCTGATCACCGCCACGCGCGACGGGAAGTACATGGTGCGCGTCATGGCGATCCGGACGCTCCGATACCGGACGACCGAGGACGGCGTGCTACGGGCCCTCGCGAGGTCTCTCAAGGATGCGGACTACGGCGTGCGCGAGCAGGCGCTTGCGTCGCTGGCCCACCATCCTGTTCCGGATGACGTCCTCGACGTGGTCGTCGGTCGTCTGCACGACCGCGACTTCGGCGTGAGGACGAACGCGTGTCTCGCGCTCGCTCGGCTCACTCAGTCGGGCGACTTCGAACTCGCCGAGACGCCGTCGCGGCAAGTCGTCGGCCTCTACCTCGACACCAAGCTGCCGCGCCTCGAGAAGGCCGCACGCGAGTGCCTGGACGCCGTCCGCCCACCGCACGCCGTACCAGCACTGATCGCAGGGCTCGGCAGCGCGCTGGAAGAGCAGCGCCGCCGCGCGAACCTCGCGCTCCAGACGATCGGAGAGACCTCGCAGGAGTTCCAGGCGGACGGCGCCGGCAACGAGCGCGCCGGAGCGATCAAGCGCTGGAGGAAGTGGTGGGAGGGCCGCGACGGAGCCCTACCGAAGCGCGGAGGACGGGCGCGCGCCGCCATCACGGGCAAGCTGTCCGAAGCCGCGCGCGACCTCAAGTGGAAGGGCCTCGACATCGCGCTGCTGTTCGACTCGACGTACTCGATGGCAGCGCTCATCCGGGCGGCCAAGGAGCGCACGGGCGAGATCATCCACGAGCTGAACGGTCTGCTGCCCAGTCTTCGTGTGTCGGTGTTCACGTACCGCGACTACGGCGACACGTACGTCTGGTACGGCACACCGCTCACGTACGACACTTGGAAGCTTCCGGGTTTCCTGCAGAACTGCGTCCACGGCCAAGGCGGCGACCTGCCGGAGGCGGTGTTCGAGACGACGCGTAACGCAATGGAGAAGCTCGACTGGCGCCCGCAGGCACACAAGGTCGTCGTCTACGCTGGCGACGCGCCACACCATCCCGAGTACCACGACACGTTCATCGCGACGATCAAGAAGTTCTGCACGAAGGAGAACAACGCGGTCCTGCACGCGCTGTACACCGACACGAAGCGCGTCTCGATCGACATCAAGGCACGCAAGAAGCGCGACGACCTCTCTTCGTGGAACAGCCCGTTCTTCGACCGCTACCGCGAGACGGCCGAAGCCGGACGCGGCAAGGCAGTTCTCCTCAGCGACGAGAGCGCGCTGATCAAGGAACTGCTCGTCCTGACGTTCGGCGAAGCCTGGCGCACCGACATCGAGAACCTGCTCGATTTCGAGTACTGACTGCGTCGCGTCACGCGGCTCGCTACGCGACCCCCGCGCTACGTTCGTCGGGTGCGGCGCCGGCGCCTACGGGCCGCCGCCGTATCCGGTTTCGCCTTCAACTTCGATATCGCCGTGAAGCCTAGTGTGAACAGCCCGATCACCGGGACATGAACCAGGATCTCCTTGACGCTGATGCTGCCGTATCGACACCGCAGAGCTTGACCAGCGAGCCGGCGTCGCTGGGCGAGCCCTCGGCCAACCGCCCGTCGAGGCGCACCTCGAAGTCCCTCGCGGCGATACCGCGCAGGAGTTTGACGCGCACGCTCCCGCCGGATGGGGTCTCGAACGACTTCCCGCGGTCGAGTTCGCGCTCCGTGGAGATCTGCCCGATCTCCGCCCCGTCGAGCGTCACCCGGACGTCCTCCCACTTTCCTGACCACTCGACGCCAAGCACGCTGTCGCCGTCACTAGCCCGATACTCGCGTCGCGGCATCGTGTGTCCCTACCTCTCTGAAACGAGTTCGACGGTGGCCGGCAAGGGACGCGTGCGCAGCACTGTCGCGAGCGCCTCGGCCTCTTCGGGCAGAGTGTCGTGACGCGGACCCGGCCAGCCGCGCCGCCGTCGCGACCATCAGCAAGGGCGAGGCTCTCGTGCTCGACTCGTGCGCGGTGCCGCACGGGCGGACCGTGTTCGCGTACGTAGCCGACTGGTGACCCGCCTGCCGGGAGTTGAAGCCTCAGTTGGAGGCTCACGCGAGAGAGCACGACGACGTCTACCTGCGCAAGATCGTGATTCGCGATCCGAAGCGGGCTCCCATCGCCAAGCAGCACGGAATCGGCGGCGTGCCGCATCTCGTGCTGTTCGTCAACGGGCGGCGCAGCGTGACCGGAACGAACGAAGTGCTGACCGAGCTGTCAGACGACAGCTAGCGCCGGGAGCACCGCGACGTCCCCGACGAGTTCGCGGGCGGGGCAGCGCCCCGCCCTGTGAGGGAGCGCCGCGCCGAGCGGTGCGAGCGAACGCCCGCGACCCAAGTCCGCGTGTCAGCGGACGAGGAGCGGCCGTGAACAACGGCTTCCGTAGCGGGAGCAGCGATGCTGCACTTGTTGCGTTAGAGCGAGCGAGGCGTGGCGCGGGGGTCGCGTAGCGGTACCCGTTCAGGGTATGACGATCCGCGGCCTCAGCGCGTGATCGGGAGCGCGACGAGAGCCGGCGGCGAGCGGTTGTGCGCGAGTGCCGCGCTGACGTCTGCGAGGTAATCGAAGACGCTCTCGCCACGCTGGCGGAGCGTGGCGGTGACGGTCAGGATGCGCTCGACGAAGCGGAGTCCGCGCTCGCTCTGACTTCCGTGCGTTGCGCGTCTCCACAGGACCGGCTTGCGCACCGCGCGCTCAGCGGCGTTGTTCGTCGGGGAGACGCCAGGGACGTCGGCGAAGGTCCACAGAGCCTCCGCTCGGTCGAGCAGATGCCGAGTCGTTCCGCGTACTCGGCGGTGCTTGCTGTCTGCGCCGCGCACGAGCAGCGTCAGGAGTCGGTCCCATGTGAGACGCAGCTCACGCCGCATGCGGTCGCGGTCCCCGTGCTCGCCGAAGTGACGCTGAGCTCGCATGACAGCCTGGGCGAGACGCACGGCCTGCTTGCCGAAGCGCCGGCCGCCGCGCGAGCCCTCGGCCAGCGCTCGAAAGTCCCTCTCGAGATGCGCCCAGCAGATCTGGCGGCGCTCGGTGGGATGCTGGTCGTAAGCGCCCATACGGTCGGTCACGAGGACGCCCCTGAAGCGCTTGCCCACGAGTCGCCGCATGGCCTTGGCGCTCCTGCGCCGATCGATACGATGGACCGTGGCGTGCTCACAGACCGCGCTCCACAGCCAATGCAGCGTGCCACGACGCGACCACGGTGTCTCGTCTACATAGGCGACGCTGCTCGTGCGTACGGCCCCGAGGGCCTCGATGTGCGCTGAGGAGATGGCTCCCGACACCCGCTCCTCGATCGCACTGACCGTGCCCGGTGACATCGAGACGCCGATGACGTCACGCAACAGACGACTGGTCTCGCGCCGCGACAGGCGGAAGACGCCGACCAGAGCCGCGGTGAGCGCACAGAGTCGCGGGCCGAAGGGACTCGCCGTCACACCGCTTGGCAGCGAGGCAGTGGACGTGGCGCCACAGTCCGTGCACCGTGCCCGGTGCAACCGGTGCTCGGTCACCTGGATCAGCCGTGGCGGGACCTCGAAGACCTGCTGGCGTGTCGGGGCGCGATCGATCGGGACGAGCACGTCGCTCCCACACGCGCTGCACTCGCGCGGGCGGTGGTCCTCTACGCCATCGACCTCGGACTCGTCCACGAGCTTGCGCGTCGCCCCTTTGTGGCCGGGCTGCGCACCCTGGCGCTTGTCCGACGGCGGCTTGCGCCGCCGCCGCTTCTTGGACCACGACGGATCCGAGGACGGTGGGCGCGAGGAGGTGCGGGAGTCCCGGCGAAGACGGCTCTCGAGATCGTCGATCCGTGCCGCCTGCCGCTCGATCACCTCCGCCTGCTCGGCAATCGTCTCGTCCCGAGCGTCCAGACGACGGGTCAGGCGCTCGACCAGATCACGCAGCTCATCGGTGCCCACATCCGATTCATCGACCGAACGGAAAGCGATCTGGATCCGAGCTCAGAACCAAGGGCTGAACGGGTACAGGCGGAGTAGGGTGGATCGCATCGCGGTTCCAGGAGGGGTCGGGCTCGCCCCGCAGCATACCGCACGCGCGCGCCCCTCTGGTGAGGGGCGCTCTGCTGATTGGTGTGCTGCTGAACATGTGGTGGAAGAACTGGACCGGCACGGCCGTGATTTCGGCCGTTCACCTCTTGGCTGTCGTGACGAGAAGCAGCACGACAGGCCCGCCCTCATGACCGCAAGCACCCGACTGTCCACCGAAGCGGGTCAACTCGATTGTGTCACTGACGGCTGAGGACTAGTGTGCCGCGCATGTCGATCGAGATCTTGAGCGGCCTTGATCTCTCCGCATGGGAGCAGCCGGAGCCGAGCAGCGATCTTCGTCAGTACCTGGAAGGATGGCTCCGCTTTCAGCGGCACGAGTTCCTCCGCAAGCTGCGTGACCTGACGCCCGAAGGACTCGTCGCGTTTTCAGTGCCCCCGGTGGAGCTCTCTGTGCTGGGGTTGGTCCGTCACATGACGCAGATGGAGCACTTCTATCTCAGTCGGGGCATGGGCGGTGGTGAGCTGGTGATGGTCTGCGGGGAGGAGGACTATGCCGGTGGATCAGTCGAGACGATCGACGAGGACCTGCGTGGGTATCTCGCCGAGGTCGAGAAATCGGACGCTGTCATCAAGGAGATCGCCTCCATTGATACGAAGGGGCCCGGTCACGGATGGCCGCTGGGGGCGGCATTGGTGAAGATGATCGACGAGTACGCCCTCCATGCAGGACAAGCACACATGCTTCGGTTCGCCAGCCTTGGCGAGATGGTCCGCTGATCGGCTGCGATAAGTCGCTCAACGTCGGACCTGAGTAGCGAACGGACTCGGACTCGCCCCGCGGCACGGATAGCCTCTGCGCCGCTGCGTGCCGAGATCGAGGGCGACAAGTAGCCCGGGAAGTAGCCGCGCGTCCGCAGGTGCACCTGACGAACGCCGTAAGTGCTTGGCGTGCAACACGGTGGGCCGGTAGCTCAGTTGGTCAGAGCAGGGGACTCATAATCCCTTGGTCCCAGGTTCGAGTCCTGGCCGGCCTACCACACAGACGAGTCGCGGGGCTGGTCCCAGGTTGCTTCGGTCGCTACGCGACCTCGCCCTCGCTCTGCTGAGCCTTCGACGCTGCGCGTCTCGGCGTCGTCGCTCGCTGCGCTCGTTCCGTTGCTGCGGCGACTACCTAGCTGTCGTCCGGGGCCGGTCGCATGTAGACGACGACCGTGCCCGGCACCGCGCGCAGGCGCTTGTGGCCGGCGTCGTCGAGTTCGAGCTCGGTGTCGAGCGTGCGCAGGAGCGCGAGGACGCGCGCGCCGCTGTCCTCCACGTGTTCGGCCTGCAGCATCCCGGCCTTCACGAGAGCATCCGGCTCCCAGGCGACGAACGCCTCCGGGAGGTCTTCCGCCCACGCGCCGACGATCTCCTGCGCGTGCTCCCGCTGGTCGTCCGCAATGCCGCCGCGGCGGGTCACCCACTCGGTGACCTTCGCGGCGAGTTCCTCCCGATCGGAACTGAGGACCGGTCCCGCACGCCCGGTCCAGACGAGGCCG
Organism: Planctomycetota bacterium; assembly: GCA_965248445.1. Lineage (GTDB taxonomy): Bacteria > Planctomycetota > JAJSAM01 > JAJSAM01 > JAJVHW01 > CBDFJG01. The sequence goes on along the minus strand of CBDFJG010000004.1, from coordinate 1,635,055 downwards.
CGGCCGAAGATGTCGAGTTTCGTGCGGCCGCGCACGGACTCCGGACGTATCGCGTCGTGCTGCTCCTTCGTGAGCACGCGGTAGACCTCGGCGTAGTACGCGTGCTTGAGGAGCGACTCATCGACGAACTCCTCGAGGACGTATGTCGCGTCGTCGTACGCCGCGACCCGCCGCGTCTCGCGCGCCGAGTAGTCGTGTGTGATGCGTTCGAGCGCCGCCTGCTGCTCATCCGTGAGCGGCAGCTCCAGCGCATCCAGGGCTGCGGCCAGCGCATTCGACACAAAGCCGGGATGGGTGAATGCGCTGTTCACTTCTTTCCCCGCGATGTCGCGCTGCGCGAGCTTCATCGCCGCCGCGAGAATGGGTCCGTTGTGGCGCTGGATCGCACCGATCGTCTCGGCCGGCAAGTCCGACTTCGCGCGCCCGTCCGCAAGGGCGGCGGCGAGCTCGGAGATCAGGGGCGGCATGCTCGACATGCTCGTCCCGACGACGTCCCAGTCGATGTCCGCCAGGGCCTCTTCGAGACCCTCCGGGAGAAAGGCGGGGTAGCGACGGTTCGCGACCACGGGAGGCTCCGCATCTGCCGTGAGCGCCGCGAGCTGCTCCGTCGCCGTCGCGAGGTCGGCCTTCGCCGCCGCAAGCTGCCTCCGCAGTGCCGCGGCGTCGCCCTCGGCCCGCTGGACGCGTCGATTCCGGCTCGCGAGCTCCCGTTCGAGGTCGCTCGTGCGGTCGGTCAGACCTGCGGCCTCCCGAGTCCGCGCGGCGTCGCTCGTTCGGACCGCATCGGCGGCCGCGGTATGCGTCTGGTATGCGTACATCGCCGCCAGTGCGGCGAACACGATCGCGGCCACGACGGCTGCTGTTGCTGCTCGCATCGTTCTCGTCCTCCCGTTGGACACCCGTCGGGCGCCGTCAGTCGGTTCAACCCCCGATCTTGGCTGTCAGTTCGCCGCAATGAACCAGGGGGTCACGTCGCTGACTGCGAATTCGCCGTCGAAGGGGTGCACCCCTCCATGACGGAAGCGACCGCGGAAGTTGCGAGCATTCCCGCGGCGGCGGGAGGTGGCGGTCAGTTGCCGGGTCGCGGGACGTGCTGGTCCACCAGGATCGAGTTGCCGTCCGGATCGGTGATCACGAAGCTCGCGACGCCGGTGCTTTCGGGATCGGCCTCCTGGACGAACTCCACACCCTGCTCCTTGAGGGAGGTCTGGATGTCGCGCACGTCCTGGAACTCCGGCAGGGGTTCGGCGGCAGGCGACCAGCCGGGGTTGAAGGTCATGATGTTGTTCGGGAACATCCCCTGGAAGAGCCCGATCGTGGTCGTGCCGTTCCGCAGGATGAGCCAGTTCTGGGTCGGCTCGCCCATGACCGACTCGAAGCCGAGCTTCTCGTAGAACCCACGCGACGTCGGGAGGTCCTTGACCGCGAGGCTGATGGAGAATGCGCCGAGTTCCATGGTGTTCGTCCTTTCGGGAGGGGTGACCAGGGGCGATGTCGTCGCAGGGGGCTGTGTCGTTACAGCGGCCGTGGCCGGGGCCGGCTCGTCGGCCTCCGAGCAGGCTACGAGAGCGAAGATGCACAGTGCGAGTAGTGGCTTCATGTTGAGTTGTGCTCCGGGGCGCGCGGTCCTGTCCGCGCGAGTGGCAGCGTCCCAGAACGGTCACTAGACTGCTTTCCAGATCTTGCTAATCGACGACCGAACCGCCGAACCCGCCAACGTCGGCTACGCCGCGCGTGTGAACCGCGCGATCGACCACATCGTGAACCACCTCGACGAACCCCTGCGGCTCGAGGACGTGGCGGAAGTGGCGTACTTCTCGCCGTTCCACTTCCACCGCGTGTTCCGCACGCTGGTTGGCGAGACGCTCAACCAGTTCGTCAAGCGGCTGCGCCTCGAACGTGCACTGTTCCTCATGTCCCACGCGCCGAAGCGTTCGCTCACCGAGATCGCACTCGCGTGCGGGTTCTCGTCGTCGTCGGACTTCACGCGCTGCTTCAAGCAGCGCTACGGGGTGCCGCCGAGCGTGTTCGATCTGCAGACGTGGCGTGACAACAAGCGCGGTGACCTCGAGGGTCGCGTCAACGAGTCCGAGCGCCACCACCTCTCCTCGCGACTCGAGCCGGGCGAGAACCCCGACGGATTCAAAGTGACGCTACGCGATCTACCCGAACGGAGAGTCGCGTACGTCCGCGTGCTCAACCCGTTCGGGAGCCACGGGGTCCTCGAAGCGTACGAGCGCCTGCTCGCATGGGCCGAAGCGCGCGGCGCCGCCGACGGACAGTGGTTGGGGTACATGTGGGAAGACCCCGAGATCGTCGCGCTCGAGGACTGCCGGTACGACGTGGCCGTCGTGGTGGACGACGTCGTCCCACACGGCGAAGTCGGCAGCCTCGTGTTCCCCGCCATGCGTGTGGCGGAGGTGGAGGTGCGTGGCACGATCGACCTCGAACAACGCGCGATCGACTGGTTGTTCAGGACGTGGCTGCCGCAGAGCGGCTACGTGCCGGACGAGCAGCCGTGCTTCGAAGCGTGGTTCGGCCGACCGTTCGCGCACGGGTACGAGCACTTCGAACTGGCCGGGCAGCTGCCCGTGACGAGAGGCTGATGCCGCCGCGCGTCGTCTATCCTCCTTCGGGGAGGTCCAGGGTGGGTCAGAAGACCTGCGGAAGTTGCCACGGCACGGGCGGCTACTACACCACGGAACGGATTCACAATCCGGCCGGCGGCATGTTCCAGACCCGTCAGGTGCGCAAGAGCTGCCCGATGTGCGGCGGCTCGGGATCAGTGTACGCGCCGGATCCGCCGCCCTCGCGGCCGAGACGCGCCGCGCAGCAGAAGAGCGCGCAGGGCACGCACGGGAAGATCACCGTCGGCGCGGACGGGAAGCTCCACACCGAGACGACGCCGGAGGAGGCCGACAAGTCGTTCGCGGGGCTGCTGGGGTTCGCGATCGCCTGCTACATCGGCTACCTCGCGTTCTTCCGCGACTTCCAGGCGGAGACCTGGGTGAAGTGGTCGGTCACGCTCGGCTCCTGGGTCGGTTCGTACTGGTACTTCGACAAGTACCGGAGGGTGACGCGCATGCTGCGCAAGCTGACCGGCCTCGCGATCCTCGCATTCCTTGCGTACTGGGTCATTCGCCTCCTGTCCGAGAGTGGAAGCTGACCCGCATTCACGGCGCGTCCTCAGTCGCGCTGCCGGCGGAGGAGTTCGCGCAGCACGTGCAGGACGACGCGGTCCTTGTCGCGGCCGGCCGCTTCCTTCGAGCGGATGACATCGGCGAGAGAGGCGACCGGGACCGGAGCAGGCACGCCATCGACCTCCACGAACTCGACGGCGCGCCGCAGGTCTCCATGTCCGCGCGTCCCCGATGGCTCGAAGCTGAGATCGAGGCCTCCGGCACGCGTGATCGTGTTCAGCACGGAGACGCGCGCGAGGAAAGCGGGGTCGTAGGGAAACGAGATCGGATCGGCGCCACCGACGTTCAGCTTCGCATCCAGATCGCGCAAGGTGGCAGCGAGGCGATCGAGATTGGCGGGCTGGCGCGAGGGGCAGATGTCCACGTCGCGTGTGCTGTGCGGTGAGCCGTGGAGAACTCCCGCCAGTCCGCCGATCAGCACGTAGTCCACCGAGCGCGCCGCCAAGACGCGTAGGATTTCCTCCGGGCGAAACTCCGGAACGGGTTCGCCGCGACCCTCACTCACGCGGTCGGCACGAGGGCGGTGTCGGGCCGCAGCGGCGCGATGCGCCTTCCCGACGAACCCCGACATCGCTGAGTGCTCGCGCATCCGGCCGGCCGGAGTCAGGCGCAGGTTGTTCAGGCCGAGCACGACGTCGTGGTCCTCGTGCTTGACGACCCGGAACCTCAGGTCGAGATCGCAGGCGTGCAGCGCCTCCAGGACGCGCTCCATCGGCGGCCGGGTGCCTCCGCCCTCCCAACGAGCGACCGCCGGCTGGCTCGTGCCCAGGCGTTGCGCGAGTTCGGACTGGGAGAGTCCGGCGCGGTGTCGGGCCTCGAGGATCAGGTCTCCGGAGGTGCTCATCTCCGACATATATCATATCCGATATACCCATGCGAGGGCGTTGCCTGCTAGAACTCCCGCCACATGCGATACGTGGCCTTCCTGCGCGGGATGAACGTCGGCGGGCACCGGATCACGAACGCCGAGCTGTGCGGACACATCGAGGCGCTCGGGTTCTCGGACGTGTCTGCGTTCCTCGCGAGCGGAAACGTGGTGTTCGACGCGGGGCGCAAGAAGAACGTCGCCGCGCGCATCGAGAAGGGACTGAAGAAGGCGCTCGGGTACGACGTGCCGACGGTCCTGCGCACCGGACCCGACGTGTTGGAGATCGCCGCTCGGGACGTGTTCCCCGCGCGGCTGGTGAGTACCTGGGGCAAGGAGCACGTCTGGCTGCTGGCGACGACGCCGTCCCCCACGAAGAGGGACGCAATCCTGCAGTTGGCCACCAAAGCCGACCGGCTCGAACTGATCGGACGCGAGATTCACTGGCTACCACGTGGGTCGATCCTCGATTCGACGATCAACCTGCAGAAGATCGTGCGGCTCGCCGGAACCGCAACCGCAAGGACCACCAACACGGTCCGGCGCCTCGCAAAGAAGCACTTCGCGGAGTGAGTCCGTCCCACCCCGGGCCCGCACGGGAGCGGTAGACTCAGAATGGGTGGTGGGTTGCCGGGGCGGTCATCGAACGGGAGTGTTTTCTGATGGGACTGCGACGTGTTCTCGCGATCTGCATCGCCGTGCTGTCGCTGTCGGCGGCCCCTGAGTTCGCGACGGCCCAGGAAGCGGACGGCCACTCGGTCGCCCGACAGTGGAACGAGCTCCTGCTGGACGCGATCCGCAACGACTTTGCGCGGCCGACGGTGCATGCACGGAACCTGTTCCACACGTCAGTCGCGATGTGGGACGCGTGGGCGGCGTACGACGACACCGCCGCGACGTACCTCCACCACGAGCGAGCCGGCGCCGTGGACGTCGAGGAGGCGCGCGAAATCGCGATCAGCTACGCCGCCTACCGCGTCCTGTCGTCCCGCTTCGCCGGATCTCCCGGCGCCGACGAGACGATCCCCGCTCTCGACGCCAAGATGGACGACCTCGGTCTCGACCCGAGCGTTGTAGAGGTCGCGAGCGCCACACCCGCGGCGCTCGGGAACCGCATCGCCGCGGCCGTGCTCGCGTTCGGGGGGGGCGACGGCGCAAACGAAGCGAACGGCTACGTGAACGTCTTCTACCGTCCGGTCAACGATCCGCTCCTGCCCGTGTTCCCGGGCAATCCCGAACTCGATGACTTCAACCGATGGCAGCCGCTGGCTCTCGAGTTCTTCATCGATCAGAGCGGCAACGTCCTGCCCCAGGGGACGCCCGACTTCCTGAGTCCCGAGTGGGGCGCGGTTACACCGTTCGCACTCCTCGCCGAGGACCGCGCCGTGTACACGCGCGGAGGGTCGGAGTACGTCGTGTTCCACGATCCTGGCGCGCCGCTGCAGCACCGCGGCGTGGGCGACGAAGAGTATCGCGCCGGCTTCGTTCAAGTCGTCGAGTGGAGCAGTCTGCTCGACCCCGCGGACGGGGAGATGACCGACATCAGTCCCGCGACGCGCGGCAACAACACCCTCGGCACGAACGACGGCTCCGGCCGCGCGACGAACCCGGCGACCGGGCAGCCGTACGCGCCGCAATTGGTTCCCGCCGGTGACTACTACCGCGTGCTGGCCGAATTCTGGGCCGACGGGCCCGATTCGGAGACCCCGCCGGGGCACTGGTTCACGATCGCGAACTACGTCTCGGACCATCCGGACGTCGAACACCGCATCGCCGGCGCCGGCCCCGAAGTCAACCGCCTCGAGTGGGATGTGAAGCTCTATCTGACGATGGGTGGTGCGATGCACGACTGCGCGGTCGCCGCGTGGGGCGTGAAGGGCTGGTACGACTACATCCGTCCGGTCTCCGCGATTCGCGCGATGGCGGACCTCGGGCAGAGTTCTGACCCCGGCCAGCCCGGCTATCACCCGGCCGGTATCCCGCTGCTCGCCGACGTGATCGAGGTGGTCACGACGGCTTCGGCGGCCCCGGGACAGCGCCACGAGCACCTCGCCGGCAACGAGAACGTCGGGAAGATCGCCGTGCTCGCCTGGCGCGGGCCGGACTTCATCGGCGACCCGGACGCGACGACAGCCGGAGTCGGCTGGATCCTGGCGGAGAACTGGTGGCCCTACCAGCGGCCGAGCTTCGTGACGCCGCCATTCGCCGGCTACGTGTCCGGTCACAGCACGTACAGCCGCGCCGCCGCAGCCGTGATGACGCAGTTCACCGGCGACGAGTACTTCCCCGGCGGACTCGGGGAGTTCTTCGCGCCGCAGAACGAGTTCCTCGTGTTCGAGGACGGGCCGAGCACGGACATCACACTCCAGTGGGCGACATACTTCGACGCAGCGGACGAGTGCAGCCTTTCGCGCATCTACGGCGGCATCCACCCACGCGCCGACGACATCCCCGGGCGGCTGATGGGATCAGAGATCGGTCCTGACGCCGTCGCGCAGGCCACCGCGTACTTCTCCCCCGCTCCCTCGATCGCGATCGACCGTGGGCGCGTGCGGCGGCGCAACAGCGGCAAGGGCGTCATCCGGATCAAGGGCACCGTCACCACCGGCGTGAACGGACCCGACGACGTGCTCGACGTCTCGGGCGGTCTCACGCTCACGATCGCCCACGGCGCTACGCCGCTGGAGGTCGTGCGGATCGGTTCGGATGATTGCAAGGTGAAGAAGAACGGGACGATCCGCGGACGCCTGCGCCGCACCGTCAAGACGACGTTCAAGCCGTCGAAGAGGGAGCCGGGGGTCTACGAGTTCAAGGTGAGGCTCAGGGTGCCGGAGCTGGCGGAGCTCGTGGAGGCGCCACTCACGCTGCGCGCACACTCGGGCCGGGCGGTCCGCGCGGGCACTGTCGCGACCTGCACACTGAACGGCAAGGGCACAAAGCTCATCTGCGAGTAGCGGTCGCGCTTCGCACTCGGTATGACGGTGCCTCTCCGGAGGTGCCCATGTCCCGACTCACCGTCGCACTGCTCGCATTGCTCGTACTGGCGCTCGCGAGCGCCGCGTTCGCCGCCGACCCCCACCTCTCGCAATTCGGGGCAGGGTCCGGTCCGTCAAGCGAGATGGGCGTCTACCGGGTGCTCGACGGGGACGGCTCGACCGGCCAGTCGAATGCCGTGGCGTGGGACGCCGAGCGCAAGGGCGCGTACGAACGCGTCTCACAGACCTGCAAGCTCCGCGTGCTGGAGGGCGGGGACGGAGGCGCGTTCGCCTTCCTGAACACCGCCGAGTACGGCGAACGCGGTCCGGCGCCCTTCGTTCAGAGCTGGGTCGAGCCGAACCTGCGCGGCACGTTCGCCGTCGGCATCGACGTGCACAACCCGAAGAACGAGGAACCCTTCGGACCGTGGGGCAACTACGAGGGGCTGCCGCAACGCGAGGTGTCGCTGCACTTCGACGGGCGGGAGCTCGTCAAGCGCGTGGCACCGGCCGAGTTCCGCGGCGATTGGGCCGATTGCGAGATCGTCGTCGAGCACGTGATCGGGGGCGCCGACGTCACAGTGAAGCTCGCCGGTGAGGCCGTGTACGACCGCTACTTCGTCCCTCACCTCCTGCCCCACACGTCGCGGCTCGCGATCGGCGCTGGGACGCGGCCGGACCTGGCGACCTACTTCGACGTGCGCGACGTGCGTTCGAGGCGGCGACGCCCGCCGTCCGTCGCCGGCCGGCGAAGCACTTCGAAGTGTTCAACCACGTCCTGACCGACAACTCGAAGACGTCGTTCGAGGCGGAGGTGGAACTGCCCCCCGCGAACTGGGAGTTCGATCGCGTGATCCTGACGCTCGACATCCACGACGCAGGCAAGGACTGGGACGAGTGGGACCGCAACGGGCACCTCTACGTGATCGATCCCGACGGTGAGAAGCGCGACATCGTGCCGTTCATCACCTCGTATCGCACCGAGTGCCACTGGGAGGTGGACGTCACACACTTCCGGCCCTGGCTCGCGGGCAAGACGAAGTTCGAGATCGCAGCGGGGACGACGTTCTACAAGAACCGCGGCTACATGATGAGCGTGTCGCTGGACTTCCATCACGGCAAGCCGGAGCTCGAGCCGTACCGCGTGGTGACGCTCTGGCACGGGCGGGCGAAGTACAAGTCGGCCGAGAACCACTTCCGGGACTTCTTCGACCGGCACATGGTTCAGATCGGCGACGACGCGAAGGCCGCACGCGTCTGCACGTTCACCACCGGGCACTCGCAGGTCGGGGAGTTCACGCCCTCGGCGCGCTCGCTGGTGTTCGTCCCGGACTTCGGGGTCGAGTCGCCTGCTGAGCACCGCTTCGAGAACGTGCTCTGGAAGACGGACTGCTACCTGAACCCCAACCGCCCGCAGTTCGGGACGTGGAAGTACGCACGCGCGGGCTGGGCGCCGGGCGACATTGTCCATCCGTGGTGGATCAACGTCACACCGCACCTCCTTGCGGGCAAGACGGCCGCGTTCGGGTACGAGCCGAAGCCGTACGACTTCTCGGATGCGCCCGAGGACCAACGCCCCAGCGAGAAGCAAATCAACCAGGCCGGCCACGTCGTTCGCTCCTACCTGATCCTGTACCGCACCCCGGAGGGCACGATGCCGGCGCCGGCGCTGCAGGTGACGAACGTCGCCAATGACAGCAACGCCGTCAAGGCGGGCGTCCAGGCGGGCGACTATCTCGCCAGCTACGACGGGCAGACGCTCGGCTCGATCGAAGACTTGAGGCAGGCAATCCAAGCTGCGAAGCCCGCGGGTGCGGCGACGGTCAAGGCCGTCCTCTACCGCGGCGCGGAGCGGATGGAGATCGAGATCGCTCCCGGACGCATGGGCGTCGGCCTCAGCGAACGCTAGGCGCTCGTCAGCGCACTCCGTTCGCGTGAGACTCCCACAGGAGGATCTCGCCGGGCTCCTCGAGTGTGCCGCCGGCGGTCACCAGCGTCGTGCTGTCGGGGCTCCAAGCCAAGTCGCGCACCGCGTTGCGATGACCGTGTAGCACGACCACGAGTTCGAACGTGGTCGCGTCCCAGATGCGCACGGCGGAATCGTCGCCGGCGGTCGCGATGCGCCGGCCGTCCGGGGAGAACGCGACCGCGCGGACGTTTCCCACGTGGCCCCGCAGCGTCGCAACAGGGGTGAGTCGCGACGAGGTGAGAACCTGCACGTCGTCCGTTCCCCGCACGGCGACGCCCACGCGCGAGCCCGACGGGTCGAACGCGATGTCGAGCACATGGGTGCCGTCTCCCCGCCATGCCGCCACGCGCTCGTGTGAAGTCGCTGACCAGAGCGAGACCTCGCCGGCAGCCGAGCCGACGGCGATCACGTCGCCGTCCGGGCTCGCCTCCAGCCGAACGCAGGCCTCATGATCCGTGCTGAACCGAGCGACGGCTTCCCACGAGCCCGTATCGAACGCCTGCACCTCGCCCGCCGCGGCCAACACATAGATGCGAGAACCTACTCCTGCGTAGGCACCGACGTGCTGAATCGTCGGCACGTCCCGAGCCGGCCCGCCGGAGCGGAGTGACCACGAGCGCAAAACGGTTTGCGGCGCACAGCGAAGCAGCCACTCGCCGTCCGGCGAGACCCGCAACTGCGCTTTCGGCGCCTTCACGTCCTCGAAGAGCGCGACGGTCCGTCTGGTCGAGACGTCCCACACGCGCACCGTCCGGTCGGTGAACGCGGAGAGCGACGCAACTCGACGGCCCTCGGGAGTAAACGCGACAGCGACGACGTGGTCTGCGTGCCCGCGCAGCGCCGGAACGTGCCGGCCGAGATCCGTGGACCACGTCTTCACGGCCCCGCTCACGGAGAACGAGACCAGCTGTCCTCCGTCCGGCAGGAACGCGAGCGCGACGACGGCGTCGCGGTGTCCACGGAGAACCGCCAACTCGCTGCCGTCGGCCGCGCTCCAGAGTCGCACCGTCCGGTCCCACGACGCAGACGCGAACCGCTGCCCGTCGGGGCTGAACGCCACGGCCCGCACATTGTTCGAGTGTGCGTGGCGAGACGCGACAAGCTCGCCCGTACTCAAGTCGAACAGCCGGACCGTCTCGTCACGCGACACGGTCGCGAGGCGTGTGCCGTCCGGACTGACTGCCACGCCCTCGACACTCGCATCGTGCGCGTGAATGCGCTGCAGTTCCCGACCGGACGCGAGTTCCCAGACCTTGACCAGCCCATCGCGACCGCCGGACGCGATGCGCTCGCCGCCAGGAAGCGGCGCGAGGGAGATGACGCGGTCGTCGTGCCCGGCCAGCTCCCGCACGAGCTCGCCTGTCTGGACGTCCCACAACCTGATGCGCCCGTCGCCGGCCGCCGAGACGAGGTGTCGACCGTCGCTGTCGAACACGAGCGCGTTGACGTGCGTCTCGGCGATGGGCCGCTCCTCGTCCACGTGACCGGCGAGTTCGCGCACGAGCGCTCCGGTCGTGGCGTCGCGTATCTCGACGGAGCCCTGGTAGTACCCGATCGCGAGCAGCGTCTCGTCTGCGCTGAACGTGAGCGAGTCGGCGCGCGGTAGCGCCGCGAACGAATGCAACACCCGGCCGGTACCGGAGTCCCACACCTGCACCTGACGCGTCTGGCGATCCGGGAGCAGCTCGCCACTCGCGGCGATGAGCGCCCCGCTCGGGCTCACCGCGCCCGTGCGAAGCCTCGCGTCCTCCCATCGCAGCGTCTCGTTGCTCAGGTCGAGGCGGGAATGCAGCACGCGCCACTCCCATCCGCGCAGCGGCTCCGGCACGCTCTCGAGCCGTTGCCGCGCGTCCGCGACGTCGTGGACGCGAAGCGCCGACGACGCCGCCGCGAGGTTCGCGACGTACGCCTGGAACTCCGAGCGCTCGCGCTCGCGCTCCTTCTCGTACGCGAGGTTGGTCCCGACGACCGCCGCCGTCACGGACACGAGCACGACGGCGACGAGTGAGAGCGCGGCCAGCCGCCGTCGCCGCGCGAACTTCGCCAGGTGATAGAGCGCACCGCCGGCCACGGCCTCGACTGGTTCGAACTCGAGATGACGCCGGATGTCGGCGGCGAGCGCCGCCGCCGACGCATAGCGCGCGGGAGGGTCCTTCGCGAGCGCCTTGTGCACGATCGCCGCGACGTCTCCGCGCAGCGCCCGTGAGTGCTGCTCGATGCGAGCGGGCGCCTGCAACTGGACGACTCGCAACGCCTCGGGCAACGCAAGATCGTCGACTCTGTACGGCCCACGCCCGGCAAGCAGTTCGTAGAGCACGACGCCGAGCGAGTAGACGTCGCTCCGCACGTCGACGTCCTCGCCGCCGGGACGGCACTGTTCCGGGCTCATGTACTGGAGTGTTCCGGCGATCTCTCGCCGATCGGCGTCCAGGCCCTCGACGCGGGCAATCCCGAAGTCGATCACCTTCGCCTGCCCGTTGTCGCCGACGAGGATGTTCCCCGGCTTGAGATCCCGGTGGATCACGCCCTTCTGGTGACCGTGGTGCACGGCCTCGCACACGCGCGCCGCGAGTTGGAGTCGCGCCCGGGTGCGCAGCCCTTCGGCGTCCGCGTACTCGACGATCGTGCGCCCGCCGGCCACGAATTCGAGTGCGAAGAACGGCAGGTCCACGTCGTCCACGCGATGCACGCCGCCCTCGTACACGTGCGCGATACCGGGGTGCTCCAGGCGTGCCAGGATCTCTGCCTCCTCCTGGAAACGGCGCAGCGCGTGCTCCGAACCCAGCCCTGACGCCATGACCTTCAGCGCGACGCGCCGGCGCGGGCGCGCTTGCACGGCCTCATACACCGCGCCTGCGGACCCGGTGCCCAACAGTCGCTGGATCTCGTACGCGCCGACCACCGTGCCGGGAGTCAGCGGCTCGACCGCGTCTGCCACGATCTCGCCGACGCTCTCCGTCGCCGGCCGGCCGAGGAAGTCCCCCATCTCCGCGTGCGAAGTCAGGAGCGCGTCAACCTCAGCGCGCAGTTCCGCGTCGTCGCCGCACTCACCGTCGAGGAACGCCGCGCGCTCGCGCTCCTCGCGGTCCAGCGCACGGTCGAACAGTTCGTCGATCCGCCGGGCGCGGGAGAGCGTCACTTCGATAGCTCGTGGTAGAGCCAGGCGCGGGCGCGATCCCACAGCCGGTATACGGTCCGCTCGGTCACGTCGAGGACGCCGGCAATCTCCTCGATCGTGAGGCCGGCGAAGAAGCGCAGTTCGACGACGCGACTCTTCTGCTCGTCGATCGCCCGCAGGCGGTCGAGCGCCTCGTGCACGGCGAGCACCTCGTGAAATCGGTCGCTGTCGGCGTGGCGCGACTCGTCGAACGTGACGCGGATGCGGCTGCCGCCCCGCTTCTTGGCGTTGCGACGACGGATCAGATCCACGAGCACGAGACGCATCGCGTGCGCGGCCGCGCCGAAGAAGTGCCGCCGGTCCTCGAAGCTCTCGGCCGGCCCGCCCAGGAGGCGCAGGTACACCTCGTGGACCAGCGCCGTCGGGTCGAGCGTCGGCGCGCGCCGCTGCTTGCGGAGTTGCGCGGCGGCCACCCGCTTCAGCTCGGAGTAGACGAGACGGAACAGGTCGTCCTGCGCACCGTCGGCGCCGCCACGGAGCTCCAGGAGGATCTCCGTCACCCGCCCCGGAGTGGCCGGCTCCCGGGGCCCCGCATTACGCGTGTCAGGTTTCACGAGCCGTTTCCGAATGCGTGGGTGGACCGACGTGGCCGCCCCAGCGCGGGGATTGTAGCTGCCGCCCGGGCGACGCGCCGGTCCGAAGGCAGATCGTGCGCGGAGGGAGACAAGCGATGAGAGACACGGCACACGTGTTCGCGAGTGCTCGACGTCTGGGCGTCGTCGTGGTCCTGTCGGCGGTGGCGGCATCCGGCTGCCTCCCGCTACTGGGAGAAGGCTACGTCGAGATGAAATTCACCTCGTCCCGCCCAACGGTGGCCGCGGTCGCCGCATTCACCGAACTCACGCTCAGTGGCGGCTTCTCGGCAGGCTCGGCCTGGGGCGACTCGGTTGCCGTGGCGCCGCTCTGGGCTGTCGTCGGAGCGCCGTCCGTCAACTTCGGCACTTGGACTGGTGTCTATCAGGTCTTCGATGAGAGTGGGAGTTGGGTCTACTCCGAGACGTTCGACGCACCGCTTCCTGGAGCCGCGATCGGGGACGCCGTGGCAGTTGATGGGAATCACTTCGCCATCGGCGCTGCCAACACGGCAACGAGCGCCGGGTCGTTCGCGGGCGTGGTCTATATGACCCGTCACGTCGATGGCAACTGGACCGACCCGCAGATGCTCGAGGCGTCGCCAGCCGCCGCGATCGACCGGTTCGGCCGTGCTCTCGACATCGAGGGGGACACGCTCGTCGTGGCCGCCAGCGGCCGGACCAACTCCGGGTCGGTCCACGTGTTCCACTGGACCGGCTCAGCGTGGACGTTCCGGCAGCGCATCGTGCCGGACGACAACGCGAACAATGACCTGTTCGGCTTCTCGGTTGCACTCGACGGGGAGTTGCTCGTCGTAGGGGCTCCCGGGAAGTCGACATCGGGACCGCAAAGCGGCACGGCGTACGTGTTCGAGCGAGCCGCCAGCCTGTGGGAGGAGAAGCTGCAGCTCCGGCCCGACGATCCGCGCGTGCGCCAGGCGTTCGGAACGTCGGTGGATGCTCACCTGGGGCGAGTCGTGGTCGGCGCACCGGGAGCGCAGGTGAGTCTGGAGACGCGCGGAACGGCGTACGTGTACGAGCCGAACAGTGGCGCCACCCCTGCGGACCCGATCTCGGTGCTTGCGCCGGCTACGGAGGCGGTCAATCAGTTCTTCGGAAGCGCCGTCGCCGTCTACGGGAACGACATTGCCGTCGGGGCGCCGGCGAGTCTGCTCGCGGCCGGTCGGCCACCGGGAACGGTGAGCCTGTATCGCATCGGTTCAGGCGGCCTCGTATCGCTCCGCAACACGCTGGTCTCGCCCGACACGGGCGAGGCCGACCGGTTCGGATTCAGTGTGGACATGAGCGGCCGTAGGCTCGTGATCGGCCAGCCGAGTGTCGAGGTCCCCCGCGCGTGGCTGGTGAACATCGCCGCGCTCTCTCCGGATCTCCCCAGTCCGTCCGCGAAGGAGACGGAGGAGACCAACCGGTACCTCGCGCTGCGCGCGAACAAGCGCGCCACGACCGAAGGCAAGGCGGGCTGGCGGATCGGTCGCGAGTTGCGCAGTCCGTTCCGCGCCGAGGTAACGGTGGGTGTGTTCGACGAGCAGCGGCGCGCCGGACTCGAGAGCGGGAAGATGCGACTCGAACTGGAGCAGGCAGGATCCGAGGACGTCCACTGTCTGGAACTGGTCATCACGGGTGATGATCTCTGCTTCCAGGCAGCGACGGGGGATGGGCCGCTCGGCGATCCGTTCGTTCTGACCGGAGCCGACCGGGCGGATGTCGCCGTCGAGCACGACGGAACCACTCTGCGGTTCCTCGCACGCGAGGCGGGCACGGGCGAGTTCGGGGAGATCGCAGCAATCCCTCTGCCGAACCTCACCGGAGCGCTGGTGCCGGTGGTCCGGGTGGAGGGCGTGGGACCCGGGGCCGAATTCGGTATCGACGACCCGGTGATCGTCTTCAACGCCCCGCTGTCTGGCGATGCCACGAGGGCCGAGCAACTCAGGGAATTCGTAGTGGTTGCCATCGAGCACCAGTTGGCCGCCAGCGGCATGCTCGAGGTCCTCGGTGAGGACCCGGACGGAGATGCTCACGCGCGGCTCCGCGAAGCGAAACAACTGCTCGTGTCGGCCCTCGCCCTGGCCGACGATCTGATTGCCGACCCGGATGCGGCGGCGAAGAAACGGAAGCTCGGGCCGAAGCCCGCGCGGAAACAGTTGAAGCGGGCCGCGAAGCGGCTCGGCAAGGCGCTGAGGAAACTCGCGAAGGGCAAGCCGGTCCAGAGCGTCATCACGCAGGTTGCAAGGGTCGTGAAATCCGAGAGAAGGGCGCTCGAGCGGCTCGGCGCCGACTGACTCCTCGTTCCGTGGAGTGCCTCGCGCGTACCTACCGCTGTTTCGGCCTCAGAGGCTGCGCGCGCAGCGGAAGCCGAAGTTCGGGTTGCGGACGTGGGGCTCGCTGCGGTTGGCGTTCGCGCAGGCGAGTTCCTCGGCGTCGTTGTAGAACGAGGCGCCGCGCAGCACGCGCAGCGACTCGTCGGCGGCGAATGTCGAGGACGTCCAATCCCACATGCCGCCGGCCGCGTCCCCCATGCCGTAGAGCGAGGCCGACTGCGGGTACGAGCCCACAGGTTCGGGCTGCGTGTTCCAGCTGCGGGAGTCGCGGCACTTGCCGAGCGTCGCGTCCGCGAGATCGCCCCACGGGAAGCGGCGACCGTCGACACCGCCCGCCGCCTTCTCGCGTTCCTGCTCGGTGGGCAAACGCCACTCCTGCTCCGTCGTCTTCGATCGCCACTCGCAATACGCCGCCGCGTCGTGCCAGGAGACACCCGACACGGCCACGTCCCACGCGAAGTCGTCTCCGTATGCCTTGACGCACTCCGCGAACGCCTCGCGCTCGACGATCGTGTTGGCCAGCGGGTCGTAGCGACCCTCGGCGGTCCGCTCCATCAGTGCACCGTGACCACCCGTGGAGGGAATCCGCTTCTCCGCGGCCTCCAACCCTTCCTCCGCTTCGACTGCCGCCAGGAACTCGCCGTATTCGCGGTACGTCACGGGGTGCTTACCGATCGCGAAGTCCTTCAGCACGCGCTCGACGCGCGCCTGTCCCTCGCCGTACAGGAACGGACCGGCCGGCACATGCACGAAACCCTCGCCGATCTCCTGCTCCGTGCGCATCTGCACCTTGTCGCGCCACTCGCGGTTGCGGGTGATGTGCACGGGGTAGCGCAGCGTGCGGCAGCCCTTCGACTTGAGCACGCAGAGGTAGGAGCCCATCGGCAGGGACACCGCACCGAAGGGCGTCGTGCCGAGACGTCGTTCGTCGGTCGGCGTGAGAATCCCGTCCCGGTCCGCGAAGCGGTAGAGCAGCGCCTCCGCACCGGGCGGGTCGCTCTCGAGTTGCAGCGTGCCGTCGCCGGACAGGAAGTGCGCCAGGCGACCGTCGTCGTAGCGTCGGACGAGTTGCTCCGCGTGCGCGACGGCAGGACCGTTACCGGCGGCCTCGGCTTCCTCGAGCAGTTCCCTGTAGAGATCCGCCAGCGCTGCGCGTGCGGTCTCGTTACCCTTCTCGGCGACGAGCGCAGCGGTCAGCGTGTTCGTCGTGTCCGCGAAGGCGAGCGCCACCTCCGTCTTGAGATCCTCGACGTGCTTCGCCGCCGCGATCGCGCTCTTCTTCTCGGTCACGGGCTGCCACGGCTTGTAGCGGGCGGCCTCCTTCTTGGCGGCGGCCTCGGCCTCGATGACCTCCGCCTTGAGCGAGCGGTACTTGGCAGCGGCCTTCCTGCCGGCGCCTGCGAGTTGCTCCGCCTCCTCGCGGCGACGTTCACGTTCGGCACGCCCGTCAAGCCACTCGTGCAGCTCTTCGGCGAACGCGCGCGCGGTTGCAGGACGCGCATGCTTGTCCTTGGACATGGCGCGCGTGCAGAGGTCCGCCAGCGAGTTGGGCACAGGCCGCCTCGAGTTGCGCTCCTTGACGTCGACGAACTCGCCCTGACGGACGCGCTCGAGCAACTCCGGGCCGCGTCCATCGAACGGCGGACGCAGCGACAGCATCTCGTACAGAATGCACCCCATCGCGTAGATGTCGGTGCGCCCGTCGATCTCGTGCGTGCGGCCCGCCGCCTGCTCGGGGCTCATGTAACGGATCGTGCCTTTGATCGCGCCGTCCATGGTCATGAGTCCGGAGTCGGTCTCGGCCGTTTCGACGGCCGTTGCACCCTCGTCCTCCGTCTCGCCGCGCACCTTCGCGATGCCCCAGTCGACGACGTGCACCTCGCCGTACTCGCCGAGCATCACGTTCTCGGGCTTGAGGTCCCGATGCACCACACCCTTGACGTGCGCGAAGTGCAGCGCCTCCGCGACCCGGTCGAGGATCGACGCCAACCGGTGCAGGTTGAACTCGCGGCGCGCAGCGGTCGTGCCGAGCAAGAGGTCCTTCAACACCTCGCGCAGCGTGCGTCCGCGCACGAGCTTCATCGTGAAGTACATCTGGCCGGCGGGAGTGACGCCGATGTCATGGATCGGCGGGATACCGGGGTGCTCGAGCTGGCTGGTCGCCTGCGCCTCGGCGAGGAATCGAAGCCGCTCGGAGCTCGACGAAGCGCGCTCCTCGCGGATGACCTTCATGGCGACCTCGCGGCGCAGGTCGCGGTCCTCCACGAGCAGAACCTCTCCCATGCCGCCACGGCCGATGCTCGCCTCGATCGTGTACCGCGCGCCGCCGACGGACTTGGCCGGATCGGGGACGTTGGCATCGACGTCGGTCGCGGCGATCGTCTCGGTGTCAGCCTCGCGCGCCCAGCGCGCGAGGCTGCGTCCGAACTGGTTCGACGTCGTCATCGGCCACCCTCCACAAGATCCCGGGGCGAGAGCGTACGCGGCGCCTGCCCGCGGAGGAAACCGCGAGTACCGCAAGCCGTCCGCAGCCTCGAAGTTCGAGACCGCGATGCGATCGGAGCCGGGTCACGGATACTCCGGTCATGGCCTCAGGAGAAGGCAGCGGTGGGACGAGCAGGCGATGGCTGGCCGGCGGGCTGATCGCGGTGGCGCTCGTGCTCACGGTCGTGCTGTCGGGCGCGTGTAGCGCGCTCCGCGCCGGTGTGCTGCTGCGCGATGCGATGGAGCCTCCCGCCGATCTGACCGAGCGGGTGCAGTCCAGCGAGGTCAGGGTGCGCACACGCTCGGGGGATACCGACGTCCTGCTCTTCCGCCCGCGGACCGGCGACGAGGCGCTGCCCGCACTCGTCCTTTGCCACGGAGCCGTCGAGACCGGGGCGCGCGACAGCCGCCTGCTCGACTTCGCGCGAGCGTTCGCTGCCCGGGGGATGGTCGTTGCCGTCCCGCACCTGCCTTCGCTGGCGAAGTTCCGCATCGACCCCGCGGACACCACACGCATCGCCGACGTGACGCGGTGGCTAGCTTCGGAGTCAGGCGAGGCGGAGGACGGACGGGCCGCGCTGGCGGGAGTGTCCGTCGGGGGCTCGTACGCGATCATCGCCGCCGACGACGCGCAGGTGCGCGACGACGTCAGTGCGGTCCTCGCATTCGGCGGGTATGCCGACATGGAGAGGCTGCTGTTCAAGTGGATGACATCAGACGGTGACGCGCCGAGCGAGTTGTTCGACCCGCTGACGGAGGGACGCCGACTCGTTCTGCTCGGGAACGTCGAGCACCTCGTGGCACCCGAGTACGTGGACCGCGTACGCAGGCACCTGAAGCTGATCCTGCAGGGGAACCGCGCGCTCGACATTCCGCTTCCGCCGGAGGCGTCGGAGGTCGTCGCCGCGGCGGCGAACGAGAGCCCGTTGCCGCCCGAGATCGCGGAGCGCTTGCTGTCCCGAATGCGCGATGAACTCGCCGCGGTGTCACCCGAGCGCGAAGCCACTCCGCTCGCCCCGGTGCATCTGTTGCACGCAACCGCCGACCCGGTGGTTCCTACAGCGGACCTCACGGCGCTCGCCTCCGCGCTGCGCGGCCGAGGAGTGACCGTCGACACCCACGTCACCGACCTGTTCGGGCACGTGGCGGCTCCGGACCAAGAGACCCCGGGCTTCTTCGAGGCGTGGCCGCTGCTCCGCTTCGTCGGGGGCTTCCTCGACGACGCGGGGCTCTGAGGGCGCCGCTACTTCTCGGCGGGTTTCTTCTCCACCGGTGTCTTCTCCGGCTCCTTCTCCGTTGGGGGCGTCACCTTCCACTGGTTCACGCAGAAGTCGGCGGCGACCTTCTTCGCCTCGTCGGTGAGCGTCTTCTGGTGCGCGTCGAGGAGCTTCTGCACGTTCGCCGGAAGGTCGGGGGGCGCGGAAGCGCCCGCGCGGCCCTTGCCGCCGGCACCACCGCCACCGTCGAACGTCCCGCCGGTCGCCGTCACCGTCTCCGCGGCCCCGCCGTCGAACACGATCTCGCCGCCGCCGGTGGTGGGACCAGCAGCGCCGGCGCCGAAACTGCCGCCGTATCCGCTCCAGCCGTACATCCCGACTGTCTCCTCGCCCACGAGCGAGTCGCGATAGAGCGAGAGCGAGGTTCTCCGAGTGTCGTCCTTCTCTTTCTTGATCTCGGCGTCGAGCGCCGCGAGCAGGCCCGCACGCGTGGCGCGGGCGGCATCCGATCGTGAGGCCTCGGCCATCTGGAGCGGCGCGTGCAGCGACGGCCGCCCGGCGTGTGTGTTGGGACGGCAGCCGAACAGGAAGGTCTCGTTGTCCGGCGCCCAGGCGACCTCACTCAGCCAGCACTCGACGTGGTGCTTGTTGTGGAACGTCAACTGCGCGGGCTCGATGTCGTACAGCCAGATGTCGCACGACTCGTCCCCCACAGCGATGCGCTGGCCGTCTGGGCTGTAGCCGAGGCATGTGATCCAGAACGGCTGGTTCTTCGAGATGACGGTCTCGTCCTTCGTCGCGAGATCGACCTGGTAGACCTGGTTGTCCTGGCCGCCGAACGCGAAGTACTTGCCCGTCGGATCGAACGCGAGCGCGTGCATCGCGACGCTCTTCTTGGCTTCGAAGACGTGCTTGCGAGTCTTCGTGTCACGGATCTCGACGTGCCCGCTCGCGGTTGTGTACGCGAGGCGACTGCCGTCTGCGTTCCAGGCGACGTTCGTGACGGCGCTGGGCGCAGCGAGCGCGTGACCGACGCGCTTCAGCGTCTTCAGGTCGCGGATCTCGATGCTCGTCACGGCGACGGTCTTGGCATCGGGCGAGACCGCGACCCACTCCGCCTTGAACTCCGCGTCCCGCGCGATCTCCTTGCCGGTTGCCAGGTCGATGACGACAAGCCCCTTGTCGGCGAGCGTCCACGCGGCGTACTTGCCCGCGGGGTCGATGCTCACACCGTTGCTGCCCTTCTCAGGCAGTGCGATCTCCTTGAGAAGGCGGCGGTCCTCTGCGGCGAACACGACGAGCTTGCCGTCCGACGTGGCGGTCACCATGCGC
The DNA here is from genome assembly GCA_965248445.1 of Planctomycetota bacterium. GTDB lineage: Bacteria > Planctomycetota > JAJSAM01 > JAJSAM01 > JAJVHW01 > CBDFJG01. The sequence continues at coordinate 1,614,924 of CBDFJG010000004.1, read as the reverse complement.
TTGCCGTCCTTGGTGAACACGACGGCGGGCGTGTGCGAGATGCCCTTGCCTCCGGGGATGCGGAACGACAAGTCCATGCCGACGACGGGGCCTTGCGCTTGCGCTACCGGCTCAGCCTCCCCGTCCTCTCCGAGTGCCGTTCCCGCCGTGAGCAGGACGGCGGCCAACAGGGTCCAAGCGGTGCGCAACTGCATGGCAGCCTCCTCGCGATCTTCGCGCTGTCTCTACAGACGCAAACGCCAGGCCCGGGTTCACGGCAATTCGCGTTACGGCTGTGTAACCAACGAGGAACGATCGGACCCGGCGGGGTACCAATTCGCCCCGGCCGAACCGACTCGGTGCTCGTATAGCCTCGCGCCATGAAGACCAACACACGCACTACCACACTCCTGGCATGCCTCATCCTGGCCCCGCTCGCGCTTGCCGACGGGAACATCACCGTCGACGTGCAGGGGAAGGACCTCGTCATCACCGGCGACGACCAGGCCAACAGCATCACAGTCTTCAACGAGGGTGTTGACGTCCGGATCAAGGGCAACAACACGACGGTCAACGGAGAGAACGGCTCCTTCAACTTCGCCCTGCCGAAGAGGAGGATTCGCATCGACATGCGCGGAGGTGGCGACTCAATCGACATCTCCGCCGAGCTCGACCTCGGGGACGTCGACGTCAGTCTCGGCGACGGCGACGGAGAGAGCTTCTTCGTTGGGTACGGGGGCACAGGGTTCGACGACCTGACCGTCTCCAACAGCGGCGGCGGCGGTGTGATCTCGGTCTATGACGCGACGATCTCCGGCTCACTCCGCGTGAACGGTGGCGCCGGCAACGAAATCGTCCAGGTCGCGATGGGATACGGGGCCATCACCGTCGGGAAGTCCGTGGTCATCGACGTCGGCGAGGGCAACAACTCTGTCACGCTCGAGGAGGTTGACTGCGACGGCAAGGTGACCGTCGACCTCGGTAACGGCAGCGACGACGTCCGTATCGCGCGTTGCGAAATCGCAAAGAGCTTCAAGATGAAGACGGGTGACGGCGGCAAAGTCGTTCAGATCGAGGACTCAACATTCGGCAAGCCCGTCAAGATCACGGGCGGCGACGGCGGTCTGTTCCTGACGTCCACGCGTGATCAGTTTCCGAAGGGTGTCAAGGTCAAGACCGGAGGCGGCGACGACGTCACGAACTTCGACGAAGCCACCGTCGGCGGTGCGCTCAAGGTCTCGACCGGCGGCGGTGTCGACTCCATCAGCGTCTTCAACGGGACGTCCCTCACCAAGGGCGCGTCACTCAAGGCCGGAGACGGCGGCGACCAGATCGCAATGTCCAACAGCACGGCCGCAAAGAAGGTCAAGGCATTGCTGCAGGACGGCGACGACTTCGTGAACATCTTCGGCAACACGTTCGAGAAGGGGCTGCTGGTCAACGGCGGCGCGGGGACCGACGAGAAGTCCAACGACGTCGAGGCGAACAACACGCTGAGCGGCGGGAAGTACGTCGAGAAGAGCGTGGAGATCCAGGACTGAGTCAGCCCGTAGACTTGCCGCGGGAGGAACCCACCATGCGGCTGTCGCGACTGCTCACGATCCTGGCGGTGCCGTGCCTCGTGCTCGTAACCGCGATGGCAGGCAGCGAGACGCCTCCCGAGGGACCGCCGTGGGTGCGCGACTTCGCCGCAGCGCAGAAGCAGGCGATCGAACGCGAGGTGCCGATCTTCGTCTACCTGACGAAGACGTATTGACCCCACTGCGTCGTCATGGAGGAGCAGTTGCTCCCCCGCGAGGAGTTGGAGCCCGCCTACGACGAAGCGGTCTGGCTCTACGTGTTCCGCGACTTCTCGAAGAACGAGGGGGATCTCGCCGCGGAGCGCACGTGCATCCGGTTCGGGTTCACGTCGTACCCCCAGCACTGGCTGATCCACCCCGAGACGCTCGAGCGCATGGGCAGCACGGGGCGGTCGGTCGAGAGCTTCCTCGCCGCCGTGAAGAAGGCGCGCGTGGGGAAGATCCGGAGCACCGCATCGGCCGGAGCGATTGCCGCCGCGGAAGAGCGCGCGGCACAGCTCGAGGAGAAGCCGTCGGTGAAGGCCGCGCTCGCGGCGCTCGACGACAACGACATCGTCGTTCGCTACCGCGCGGTCGAGATCCTGGCCGAGGAGGAGCCGGGCGCTCTCTCCTCTGCGGCCGAGGAGCTGCTCGCCATTCCCAACGACCCGCTGCGTTACCTGGTCTGCGCCGCGATCGCAGAGTCCCCCACTCCGGGTGTTGCGCGACACCTGGACGCCGTCGTCGCGGAGCCGAAGGAGAGTCTCAATCCGAACGTGCTGCGGATCAATGCTGTCAAGGCGCTAGCGGCGTGTGGCGATGCGGAGTCCGTCGCCGCGATTGCACCGCACGCAGCGACGGGCGCGTGGCGTAACGGGCTGACAAAGATCGCCATCGACGCGCTGGCCTGGATCGCGGAGAGGCACAAGATGGCGCGGACCCCCGTGAAGGAGGCTCTGGTGCAGTCGTACCCGCCTCCTCCCGGAGACGACGAGCGGGAGCAGCGCGGCGTGCTCGCGCTCGCCAAGCACGTCCACGACGCGCTTCGCGACCTGACCGGTAAGCGCGTGAAGTTCCCCGAGCGCTACGACGAATCGACCCGGCGTAAGCTCGTCGCAGCCTGGTGATCTATCTGAAGATCACCAAGCCGCGGGCTCACTGGGCGACCCTTCGAAACGGACAGACTGGGTTCGCCCAGACTCTGCGCTAAGCTGGTCCGGGGGCGGGTATCCGAGACTCCGAGGGCGGCGGCGGTGCCGAAGATCCTGATCGTGGAAGACAATGACCTGAACCGCGACATGCTGTCGCGGCGGCTCGAGCGCACGGGCTACGAGGTCACCACGGCGAACGACGGTCAGGCCGGACTGGATGCCATCGCACAGGCGCGCCCGGACCTCGTCCTCATGGACCTCAGTCTTCCGGTCGTCGACGGCTGGGAAGCAACGCGGCAGCTCAAGGCCGGCGATGCGACCAGAGACCTGCCTGTGATCGCGCTGACGGCGCATGCGATGGCCGGCGATCGCGAGACCGCTCTCGAGGCGGGCTGTGACGACTTCGCGACGAAACCGCTCGACGTCGCGGCGCTGATTCAGAAGATGGAGGCACTCCTCCATCCAGAAGGTCGAAGCTAGGAACGACTGGAGAGCAGATGCCCGGTCCCTCCAACGGCCTCATCGACGAGACGACGGTTCGCAGCGTGGCGTCGGGCTGCGGCTGGAGCGTGCCGGAGTTCGCCGAGTTCTACGCGCCACGCGCGTGGGAGGAACTCGCGGAGATCGAGGACGCCTACGCGCGCGGCGACGCCGCGACCGTGCTCCGGCTCGCGCACGGAGCCGGCGGATCCAGCGCCACTGCGGGGATGACCGCGTTGACCGCGCAGTACCGGCGTGTCGAGGCGCATGCCCGCGACAAACCCGATGCGTCGCTCGAGCCGCTCCTGGCGGCGACACGCGGCCTGCTCGAGACCGTGCTCGCCGCACTGCGCGCGTTCGGGGCAGCGGAGTGACGGGACAGCACGGATGAAGACGCCGACGCGCGAGAGGTCGCTGCTACTCCTCGGCTACGCCGTCGTCATCCTCATCCTCCTGGTCTCCGGGTTCGTGATCGTCCGCCGCGCGCGGAACGGAATGCACGCGGCGATCTCGCGAGACGCGGAAGCCGTGGCAGCGTCTCTCATGAATGAGATCGAGCGCGCGATGAGAGACCGCGTCCGGACCATCCGCGCATTCGCAGGCACCGATTCCGAACTGCACGCAGCCATCGCCGAGTCCAACCGCGAGTACGCACTGCTCGGCCCCGAGCCGAGGGTGCAGGCTGTCATCGACGGGCGGGACGCGGAGTGGCGCGCAACTCCCGAGGACGAGACGAGCGAGTTCATGCAGTCGGTCTTCGACAGCGCCGCCTCTCAGATCCTGAAGCGCACGCTGGAGTTCTACGAGCGTGAGCGCAACGAGTCCGTTTATGCGGAGATCTTCGTGACCAACCGGTTCGGCCCGAACGTCGGGCAGACCGGGCGCACCAGCGACTTCCGCCAGGACGACGAGGAGTGGTGGAGGGTAGCGTGGCGTGATCGCGTGTGGGTCTCTGAGGAGATCGCATTCGACGAGAGCGCGGGCGTCCACTCGATCGACATCGGCGTCCGGGTGGACAACCTCGAAGGGCAGCGGCTCGGCGTGATGAAAGCCGTGCTGAACGTCGCCGTGCTGCGACAGATCGTCGATGGCTTCAGCACGCGCAGCCGGCTCGGTGACGCAACGGTAGAACTCATCGACGCGAACGGACACCTGATCCATCGGCAGGGCGACGCAAACGCGTTCGGCGAGGACGTCAGCGAGCAAGCCGTCGTCGCGGCGCTGATGTCGGCCAAGCAGGGAACGGTCGTCGAGCCGACCCCGCAGGGCGAGATCTTGCGTGCGTTCGTGCGATCACGGACGCGACGCGGGCGGCCGGCGCATGGCTGGTTGCTGATTCTCAACCAACCGACAGAGACCGTGTTTGCACCGCTGCGCCGGCTCGCGGACTGGACACTCGCCGTCGGCATCTGCGGAGCGCTGCTCGCCGCACTCGTCGGATACCTGATCTCGCAGGCGTTCGCCCGTTCGGCCGACAGTCTGCGCGAGACCACACACTCCCTCGCGCGCAGTGAGGAGAAGGTCCGCTCGATCGTCACGAGCGTCGCGGACGGGATCATCACCGCCGGCACAAACGGCGTGATCGAGTCCGTCAATCCGGCCGCGGAGGAGATCTTCGGCCGCAGCGCGAAAGACATGGTGGGACAGGATTTGACCATCTTGGTGCCAGAGTGCTACCGGACTCTCCACACCGAGTCACTCCGGCGGTTCGTGGAGACTCGCGAACCGCACGTAATCGGATCGCGCGTCGAGTTGCACGGGTTGCGGGCCGACGGGACCGAGTTCCCACTGGCACTTGCGCTCACCGAGATCCGGGACACCGATTCGCAGAGATTCGTCGGCGTGTTGCGCGACGTGACGCAGCGGCACGAGGCGCGGGAGGCTCTCGAGACGGCCAAGGACACGGCGGAGACCGCCAGCCGCGCGAAGAGCCAGTTCCTCGCCAACATGAGCCACGAGTTGCGCACTCCGCTGAACGCGATCATCGGGTACGCGGAAATGGTCGCCGAAGACATAGAAGAGCGGGGCGAGAGCGAGGTCGTCTCGGACCTCGGCAAGATCCGCGGTGCCGGCTTCGATCTGCTCGGCCTGATCGACGACATCCTCGATCTCTCGAAGATCGAGGCCGGGCGCCTCGAGGTGTTCAACGAGGCGTTCGACCTGAACCAGGCCCTCGCCGACGTCGTGGAGACAGTGCACCCGCTGATCGCGAAGAACGAGAGCTCGCTCGTGCTGGAGGTCCCTGTGGGCATGGGCAGGGTGCACTCGGACATGACCAAGTTGCGGCAGATCCTGCTGAACCTGATTTCCAACGCTGCGAAGTTCACGAAGTACGGCACCATCCGTCTGCTGGCGCACCGCGAGAGCGGCGAGCCGCACGACTGGATGACGCTGCAGGTGATCGACGACGGCATCGGCATGGCCGCCGAGCAATCGGCCGCGATCTGGGACGCGTTCGCGCAAGCCGATGCCTCCACCACGCGGCGGTACGGAGGCACCGGTCTCGGGCTGACGATTACGCGGCGATTCGTCGAGATGCTGTCCGGCACGATCGAAGTCTCGAGCACTCCGGGCGAGGGCACATCGTTCACGGTGCGCCTGCCGGCACGGGACGCGCCCGCGGCGCTGGACGCCACAGACGCTCCGGCGGACGGAGCCGCGGCGCACGACGCGTCGCACACGACGGTCCTCGTGATCGACGACGACCCGGACGCGCGCGAAATGGTCCGGCGGTACCTCGTGCGCGAGGGTTTCGTGGTCGTCGAGGCCACGAACGGTCGCGACGGTCTGCGCATCGCGCGGGAGTTGCGTCCGACGGCGATCATCCTCGACGTCATGATGCCGGGCATGGACGGCTGGGCGGTGCTCTCCGCGGCGCGACGTGACGCGGAGCTGTCCGACATCCCGATCGTCATGCTCACGATGGTGCAAGAGCGCGGACTCGGGCTCGCCCTGGGCGTGGATGCGTATCTGACCAAGCCGGTCGACCGCGCCACGCTGCTCGGCGTGCTCGCGCCGTATCAGATCAACCGCGCCGAGCACCGCATCCTGGTCGTCGAGGACGACGAGACGACACGCGAGATGGTCGTGCGACTCCTGCGCGGCGAGGGATGGCAGATCAGCGAGGCCGCGAATGGCGTGGAGGGTCTCGTCCGGCTCGACGAAGACGGTGCCGACCTCGTCGTGCTCGACCTGATGATGCCGGTGATGGACGGTTTCCAGTTCGTCGAGGCGGTCCGCGCGGACGCGCGCTGGAGGGAGCTGCCTCTGATCGTGGTGACCGCGAAGGACATCACCGACGCGGACGGGAGGCGCCTCAAGGGCTCCGTGCAAGAGATCCTGCAGAAGTCCGGCAACACCCGTGAGCAATTGCTCGCGGACGTCGGGCGATTCGTTCGGCAGGCGGTCGCGCGGCGAACGCGCGGGGCATCAGGCTAGCCCGAAGCCGCAAGTCGCGAGATCGTGGCCCGCCGAGTTGTTCAACGCGCTATCAACGCTTCGGACCGATGGTTCCCCCGCCCTGCAGCGGCGGCAGCTCGAACAGGATCGTGAGCACCGCGAACTCCACCCGATCGCGCGGATCGTCCGTCAAGACCATGAGAGCGCGATCGGGCGACAACGCTCCTAGGAACCGAGTGTCGTCCGGCGCCGCGTCCTGACCGCTGACCTTCCCGTTCTTGGCGAGCGAGAACGTGATGGTGCCCTCGTCCTGCGGGCCGACCTGGTCGACGAACACCCCGCCCGCGGCCGAGTCGTCGCGCCGCACCTCCCGCGCGATGATGTCCGTCAGTGTGACGGAGTTCGATCCGTCAAACTGCAGAAGGCCGTCGCTCACACACGCGTCGAAGTCGGGAACGACGGAGAGACTCGGGACGGCGTACGTGCTCGGGCCAAAGTCGAGGCTCGACATGCCGAAGTCTCCGGAGAGATCAGCCGACTTCAGACCGCTGCCCTGGCGAACGAGTACGAACACGCTGAAGCCGGCATCGTTCGGATCGAAGCCCTCTTCGATCCCGAGCATGACGTTGCCGTCGCAGCCCGGCATCACGCGGACCGTCGACGGCCCGTCTTCATCGGTGAACTGCAGAACGAGCGACCCGAGCAGCGGGCCGGGCTGCTCGTCGATTCTCCAAGTGCCCGTCTCGCGGTTCCTCTCGACGAAGCTCTCCGACGCGCCGCCGGGTCCGTCGAAGTCCGTGAAGAAGTGCGTGATGTCCACCCGCACGGTGCCGTTCGACTTGAACTGCACGGTTCCGAATCCGTCTTCGTACTCGATGCAGATCGGTCCGTTACCGCCGTCGTCGAAGAGACCCCCGTCGATCCCCGCGAACCAAAACGTGCCGGGCACGTCGGCGGACGCGAACGGCACGTCCGGCTTCTTCACGAGCAGATCGAGCCCCACCCCGGTAGATCCCGGCGAGTCGGCGAAGCGCGAAGCGAGGAAGCGGCCGTCCTTGCTGAGAGCGAATACATCTACATCGGGCTCGCCCGCGTAGCGGATCTCCACCGAGCGCCCGTCCGAGCCGTAGTCCCAGGTGCCCGGTTCGACGTCGAGTCCGTTCGCTGCGCCATTGATGGTCACGTTGCCGTTGTCATCGTGCGCCCAGTCGACGAAGTTGTCGAAGGAGCCCCACGCGAAGTCGTTCGTCACGCCGGCGGCGCCGAAGGTCGCGATCCCGTAGCCGAAGTCGACCTCACGGCCGCGGCTGTCCATGCCCGCCTGATCCGGGACGACCTCGAACTCGACGAAGACGTTCCAATACTCGTTGCCCTCGATCCGTGGTGTGCCCTTCGGACCGATCACCACGAACGTCGAGAAGCCGTCGGTCTCCGTCGTGACGGTGTTGTCCCCGGTGTTCACCGAGCTGACGGCGTTCTCGGTGACCGTCCCATCCGCCTCGACGCGCAGCACGCTGAGGTCCGTGTTCGGATCGGCGTCCGCAGCGAGCATGCCGTCGTCGTAGGGGAGCGTCACCGTCGCGGGGCTCGAGAACTCGACGCCGGAAGGCCCGAACGCGACGGAAGGCCCGCCGGCCTGGCTCTGGCCGGGGAGGCCGTCGGGCTGATCGACGCTGCTGACGCTGATCCGCGTGTCGGTGTCCAGCGCATCGGGATCGATCAGCACACCGGCGCCGTCGATGCCGCTGCCGTCGCCCACGACGACCGAACCACCCGCGCCTGCGTCGATCGTGCGCGCCAGGATGCTCTCGTCTCCCGAGCCCTCGCCCAGGGCAGCCGGACGCACGTCCAGCTTCTGTGTCTTCACCTTCGGTGCCTTGACCGTCGCGCTGACGTTCACGTCGCCGCCGGTCGCGCCGATGTTGGTGACGTCGACGGACACGTCGCCCCCGCCCTCGGGAACTGTGGTCTTGACGGTGTGCGAGCCCGACTTGGCCGTGCCCTCAGCGGAGAGATCGGTTCCGCCGAAGTCCCCGAAGCGCGGATCTGCGGCGCTGCCCTTCGCGGCCTTCGCCTTGAGGGTGACCGCCGAATCGGGCGGCGCTGCGAAGCCGAGGCTCTCGGTCTCACCCGCCCCGATTAGCAACACGTCGGACCACTTCGTCTTCGGCGCCACCTTCAGCTTGAGTGCGTACTCACCGGCGCCGGTCACGGAGCGAACGGTCAGGGCGTAGGACGCCGATTGCGTCAGTTCCAGTCCCTTGACCTGGAACTTCGTGCCGGTGTCCTTGAACTTCTTCGCGTCCCTGAAGTTCGGTGCCTCTCCTGCATCCACATCGATGTCGACGACGAAGTCGAGGGGCGCCTTCTTCTTGGCGGCCAGCGTCAGCGTGAGCACCGATCCGCGTGGTGCCCAGAAGCGAAACGTCTCGACCTCGCCTTCTGCGAGCTCGCTGCTCACCTTGGCCTTCGTGTCGATCTCGGCATCGACGTCCGCACGAGCGGCGAGGGAGAGCACTGCCACGAGTGAGGCGGTCGCGAGGAATCGGCTGTGACGTCGCAATGGAAGTCTCCGTTGTCGGTCGCCGCAGCTCGTGGGTGCTGCCGCGGGTTGGAGGGCTGCGGTCTGAGCGTACCCCTCGCCTGAGCGACTGGCATGCCGTGACCCTGGAGTTATCGGCGCGAGCGCCCGCCGCCTCGACGACCCCGACCGCCGCCTCCGCCGCCGCCGTCTCGTCCACCACGGTCTCGTCCGCCACGGTCTCGCGGGGCGTCGTCGCCGTCTCCGCCGCCGGACGGCGGACCGCCGTCAACCTGCAGCGTCTGCTGGTAGTACTTGTCGAGGAGCATCGCCATCAGGACGGACTCGTCCTCGATCTCACCCAGCGTCTTCGCGAGCGGTACGAACCGCTTCACGCGCTCTTGCTCGAGCTGTCCGAGAGTCCTCCACTCGGCTTCCAGGCGCGCGGTCACGCGCTGCGAGACCAGGTCGGCGACGTGTTCTTCTGAAGGCACTTCTCTCTCCTGCAGGTCGATGCTGTACTTCTTCGCGATGCGGTTCAACGAGATGCGCTCGAACGAATCGCTCGACGCGAGCGTGATGGCGCGGCCGCTGGCTCCCGCACGACCGGTCCGGCCGGCGCGGTGGATGTAGACCTCGAGGTCCGCCGGGGGCTCGTACTGAAAAACGTGCGACAGCGCAGGGATGTCGATGCCACGGGCCGCGACGTCCGTCGCGACCAGGATGCGCAGCTTGCCGTCGCGCACCCGTTGCATCACGCGCTCGCGCTGTCCCTGGTTCAGGTCGGCGCTCAACTCGTCTGCGTCCCAGCCGAACCGCTGCATCACCACGTTGACGTAGTGGACCATGCGCTTCGTGTTGCAGAAGACGATCGCAGCGGTCGGATTCTCGACCTCCATGATCCGCATCAGGCAGCGGTCCTTCTGCACCGACTTCATCGTGTAGAAGACGTGCAGGACGTCCGTCACGTGCACATGGTCCGTCGATAGCGACAGCGTCAACGGGTCGGTCAGGAAGAGTCCCGAGAGCCCCATCACGTGCGGCGGGAACGTGGCCGAGAACATGAACGCGTTGACGTCGCGTTGCGGCAGGTAGCTCTTCACCTTCAGCATGTCGGGGTAGAACCCCATGGAGAGCATCCGGTCCGCCTCGTCGAGGACCAGGATCTCGATCTCGTCGAGCTCCAGCGTACGCCGCATCAGGTGGTCGAGCACGCGACCGGGCGTGCCCACGACCAAATGCGCCCCGCGCTCCAGCGCCTCGAGCTGCGGCCCGTACGCGGCGCCTCCGTAGACCGCCACGGTCCTCACGCCCGAGTCCCCGGCGAGCATCGAGGACTCGGCTTCCACCTGTTTCGCGAGTTCGCGTGTGGGGGCCAGGATCAAAGCCTGGCACGCGTTCACGGACGGATCGATCGCATCCAGAATCGGCAGGACGAACGCCCCGGTCTTGCCGCTTCCGGTGCGGCTCTGGACCATCAGATCGCGACCGGCGAGCGCGTACGGGAGCGCGCGCTTCTGCACGGGCATCAGCGACGTCCAGCCGGCTCGTTCGCAGGCCTCGCGGAGATGCTCCGGAAGCTCAGACAGCGAAGTCTCGGGCAGGTCTTCTGGCGGGGCCGGGTCGTCGTCGATCAAGGGGGGGGGAGAGTACCAGCGGTTGCTCGGCGCATGGCGAGACGCCCGAGAGCGCGGCCCGGGGAAACGAACAACGGACGTTCACGTCCGTGTAGAGGCTGCCGGACTCCGGACTCGCAACCGCCCCCGCGGGGCCACGATACTCGGATTGGGTGCCCCGGTACGCGCCGCAGGAGGGTCGGGATGGGTAGAGCAAAGCTGACCGACGTGCCCGGACTGGGGAAGCGCTTTGCGGGCCGGCTGCGCCTGGCGGGCCTCGGTTCGTTACAGAAGCTCGCAGCAGCATCGCCCAACGATCTCGAGCCGGTGAAGGGCATCGCGAGGGAGCGAGCGGCGGCGTTCATCGAGGCGGCGCGCGTCCTCGTCGGCGAGAGAGCGGGACGCGCCGCCACGGCACCCGCCCGCACCCCGGCTGCTGAGTCCCCCCCGAAGAAGGACAAGACGTCAAAGAGGGACAAGCGCAGGAAGAAGAAGAGGGACAAGAAGAAGGACCGGAAGAAGCGGAAGCGGAAGAAGAAGAAGAAGAAGAAGAAGAAGAAGAAGAAGAACTAGCCCCCGCGCTACCCCTCTCTTGGGCGCGACGAACGCACCCGCCGCGCGATGAACCCGCTCACGCAGATTGCGCATACGAGCAGCAGGGAACCAAGCCACCACGAGAGCCGGTTCGTCCACGCCAGCGCGCCGATCGAGAGGAGTATCGAGGCCCACAGGAGTGCGAGCGTGCGCGCAGCCGCCCGGCGGGAGAGGTCGCCGTCGCGCACCGCACGCACGTAGGGACCCAAGTGACGGTGCTCCGCCAGCCAGCGACGCAATCGCTTTGAACTCCGCGCGAACAGCCACGACGCGAGCAGCAGGAACGGAGTCGTCGGCAGGCCGGGCACCGCGATTCCGATCACGCCGAGCACCACGCAGAGCATCCCCAGCGTCGCCATCAGCGGCCGCGATGCGGCGCCCCAGAATCCGCGCGTCGTCATGAGCCTCCCCCACCCGAGGAACGCGCTCCCGGCGATCCGGATGCCCCCGGCGGCGCGTGCGCTAACGTACCGGATCGAACGTCACGAGAAGGAGCAAGCACATGCGCAGAGCGTGGACGACGCTGATTTTGGTAGCCGCCGGACTCGTCGCCGGATGCGGCGAGGCCACCGTTGCTGACACCCCCGACACGACCGCAGGCGGGACGGACGGCGACACCACAAGCGGAACGGGCGGTGGTACCGAGCCTGCTGAGCGCCCGGTGAACCTGAGCGTCACCGCCGAGAACGCGAAGATCGACTGGATCGGAACGAAGGACGACGGCAAGCACGACGGGGGCTTCAAGACGGTCACCGGCGAGATCATGTTCGTCGCGAGTGACCTGACGTCGACCCGCTTCACCCTGTCGATCGACACCACGTCGATGTGGTCCGACACGGACAAGCTGACGGCGCACCTCAAGTCACCGGACTTCTTCGAGGTGAACACGTATCCGACGGCCACGTTCACGACGACTGCGGTCGCCGGGGACGAGGGCGCGGCGACTTACACGGTCACCGGTGACCTCACGCTCCACGGCGTGACAGAGTCCGTCTCGTTCCCCGCGACGATCGCCTGGACCGATCCGACGCTCACCGTGTCGGCCGAGTTCACGATCAAGCGCCAGGAGTTCGGGATCAGCTACGGTCCCGACAAGGTGCACGACGACGTGTCGATCGCCGCGACGTTCAGCGGCACGCGCTAACGCCCGACCGGCAGATGCTCACTGAGGTCCTGGTGTTTGGAGCCGCCATCCCACTGGCGATCGCGCTCGGGATCTGTCTCTGGGCGCGCCGCGCGTTCACACGCGATCAGCAACTCCGGGCCGCCGGCGCGTTCGCCGTCGCGCTCGGGTTCGTGATCGCCTGGCTTGCGCTCCCATGGGCTTCGTACACGGTCGAGCGGGCGTGGCACTGGCTGCCCCGCCTCGCGATTGCGGGCGCGGGGATCGGCATGTTTGCGGACGGAGTACCGCGTGCGATCCGTGTCGGACTGCGCGTCGGTGTGGCCGCGTTCGCCGGTTGGTCTCTCGTCCCGGATTACGCCGCGTTCGCAGACAGTCAGCTTGCGTGGATGGGCGCCGTTGCCGTTGCGATCGTGCTCGCGTGGGCGGTACTCGAGCGCGCGGCCACCACCGCCGAGCCCCGCGGATTCGCACTCGTGCTCGGGATCTGGATCATCGGCGCAGCACTGCTGATGGAACGCTGTGCGATCGTCAAGTTCGCCCAGCTTGCGGGCGTAGTCGCGGCCTCCACCGCGCCCGTACTGCTCCTCCTGCGCGGGCCGGCGGCGTTCGCCGGTGCGGTCGCTCCTCTCGCCGTTCTCGTGCCGGGTCTCGTCATGAGCGGACGGTTCGAAACGCATGCCGCGGTTCCCGAGTTGAGCTTCGTCTGCATTCTGGCGGTGCCCTTCGCCGTGTTCGCTTCCACGCGGTGGTGGACGCCCATCGCAGCGGCTGCGACACTCGCAGCCATCGGTGTCGGCGCAGCAGCAGCGGCGACTCTCTGACAGTGGCTCTCTGACGGGGGGATCCGGTGAGTGACGACATGGGAGCGCGCGTCGCGATCGTGCGGGCGGACCTGGTGTTCTCCGTGCGCGCCAGGCACAAGATCGCGGCCGGCGAGGTGGTCGTGGGAATCCACGGCACCGTACGTGACCGCCCCTCCGTTCACTCGCTTCAGGTCGACGTCGCCCGGCACATAGATGTCCCGGACGGCGTGTCGCTCCACGAGGAGCTGGACGACTATGCGCATCGGTTCCTGAATCACTCCTGCCGCCCGAACGCTGCGGTCCGTGACCGCGAGGTCGTCGCGCTTCGCGACGTCGGGCCGTGGGATGAGGTGACTCTGGACTACAACACGACCGAGTATGAGATCACGCGCCCGTTCCGGTGCATGTGCGAGCACGAGGATTGCGAAGGGGCCGAGGTGGCCGGATTTCGTCACCTCACGGACCAGGAGCGCGACCGTCTGCGTCCGCATCTCTCCGACCACCTCAGGTCGTGGTGGGACGCGCAGCGCAGTAAATGAACACGGCTGAAGAGCCGCGGCTGCTCCACGAGTTCTTCGCCCGGAGCGTTGCTCTGCACGGCGACCACGTGGCGGTAGACACGCCTCCGGGCCGCGGCCGCCCCGCTCGCGCGACGGTGACGTACTCCGAACTCGATAAGCTGGCGAACGGCGTCGCCCGACGGCTCTCCGCCGTCGTCACCGACGAGTGCGTCGTTGCAGTCCTGTTGCCACGCGCCTCCCACCATCTGTACGCCGCGCAACTCGGCGTGCTATCGGCCGGCGGCGCATACGTCGGAATGGACAGCTCGTTCCCGGACGACCGGCTCCGGTTCGTCATGGAAGACTGCGGCGCCGGCGCCCTGCTGACCGACGCCGCCGGTATCGATCGCGCGCGACGCATGGGGCTCTCTCTCACCGAGATGATCGACGTGCACGAGATCGAGCCGTCGGCCAAGTGCGTCGACGAGCCCGAGTGGCTCACTCCCCGAAGCCTCGCTTACGTCATCTACACGTCTGGCACCACTGGCCGGCCCAAAGGGACGCTGATCGAGCACGGCAGCGTCGCGAACCTCGTGGCGGACGACTTGGCCGTGTTCGGCCTCGGTACGCACGATCGCGTCCTGCACAGCTCCTCGCCCGCATACGACTCGTCCGTCGAGGAGACGTGGCTTGCGTTCGCGGCCGCCTCCACGCTCGTGGTCGCTGACGACGACGCCGTGCGACTCGGTCCCGACCTCGTGCACTGGCTGGCGCGCGAGCGCATCAACGTCCTGGCGCCCACACCGACACTGCTGCGCACGACCGGCTGCGACGACCCCCAGAGCGCGCTGCCGGATCTGCGCGTCGTGTACACCGGGGGCGAGGCCATCCCACAGGACGTCGTGGATCGATGGGCACCGGGACGTCGACTCGAGAACGGGTACGGTCCGACCGAGTGCGCGGTGGTCTGCCTGCGCGGCACGCTGAACGCAGCGAAACCGGTCACGATCGGACGACCCGTGCGAAATGCGAAAGCCTGGGTCGTCGATGACGCTCTGCGCGCGGTGCCGGACGGCGTGGAGGGTGAGCTCTGCATCGGTGGCATCGGACTCGCTCGCGGATATCTGAACCGTCCGCAGTTGACCGCCCAGCACTTCCCCGAGCACCCGGACTTCGGGCGGATCTACCGCACCGGGGATCGGGTCCGCCGCGAAGCAGGCGGGGAATACACCTACCTCGGCCGCATCGACACGCAGGTGAAAGTGCGCGGCTACCGAGTCGAACTCGAGGCTGTCGAGACAAGGTTGTCCGAGTGCGCCGGAGTCCGCGCGGCCGCGTGCGCCGTGCAGGATGAGTCCGGCGCGAGCGTGCTCGTGGCGCACATCGTCCCGGAGGACGCCGCCGTGCCGCCGTCCTTCGCAGCCGTAGCCGACGAATTGCGGGCGGCGGTGCCCGACTACATGGTGCCGGCGCGCTTCGCCGTGCTGGATCGCCTGCCCGCAAGCGTGAGCGGCAAGTTGGACCGCGCTGCACTCGCGCAGGTGAGGGCACCGGATCGCGATCAGACCGAGGGCGTCGCACCACGCAACCCCATCGAGTCCCGCATCTCCGAGACTGTCGCCGCCGTGCTGCGGCTCGGAGCCGCAGCGCCGGTCGAACACGACTTCTTCCTCGACCTGGGGGGTGACTCACTGCGTGCTGCGGAGCTGGTCTCGGCGCTCCGCCGGCACCCCGAGACGGCAGCACTCGCCGTTCGTGACGTCTACGAGCTGAGAACCGTGGCGGGACTCGCCGAACGGGCGCGTACATCGTCGACGGCGACGACGGACCCCGCGGCGCGGCGCGGCGTCGAGCGCGTGAGCCCGCTGCGTGCATCGCTCTTCCACGCCGCGTGGCTGTGCTCCGGATTGCTCTTCGGCGCCGCCGTGTTGTACGTGTTCGCGTTCTTGGTTCTCCCGTGGCTGCTCCGACTGCTCGACGTGACGCAGTTCCTGCTTCTGTTGCCGGTCATCTCGCTTGCGCTTCTCGTGGTCTATGCGCCGTTGGCTGTCGGATTCACGGCGCTGTGCAAGCGAGTGCTCATCGGCCGCTACACACCGCTGCGCGCGCCGTTCTGGGGCTCGTTCCACGTGCGCAACTGGGTGATGCAGCGGGTGGCCGCTGTCATCCCATGGGGACTCCTGCGGGACACGGTCTTCCTGAACGCCGCGCTTCGCACCCTCGGCGCGCGCATCGGCAAGCGCGTCCACATCCACCGTGGCGTCGATCTGCGCGGCGGCGGCTGGGACCTGCTCGATATCGGCGACGACGTCACTGTGTCCCAGGACGCTGCGCTGCGCCTCGTCGATTTGGAGGACGGCGAGTTCGTCGTCGGCCCCGTCACGCTGGGCGCCGGCAGCACGGTCGACATCCGTGCGTCAATCAGCGGTCACGCCTCGATGGGCGACCGCTCTTACATCGCGCCTCTGTCCTGGCTGCCGGCCGGCGCCCACGTCCCCGATGGCGAGGCGTTTGACGGCGTACCGGCGCGGCCCGCGGGAGTCGCCCCGCCGGACCCGGACACCCCTCAGGACGCGCTCCGTTTCTCACCGGTCGTGCACGGCGCGCTCACGATTGCCACGCGGGCGGGTTCCGGACTCGCTCTCGCGTACCTCTCGTTCGCGATTCCCGCACTCCTGTGCTGCCTCGCGTGGGACGTCGACTCCGACGCCGTGCTGACATGGCTGTTCAGCCCGACGTTCGGGCCGCGCGGCCTGATCTCGTTCGTCACGCTCACGGTGGGCGCCGCGCTGATTTCCACGCCGCTCGCGGCACTCGGGATGCGCCTGCTCGGTCGAGTGCCCGACGGGACGATCCCTCGCTTCGGTCTCGGGTACCTGCGCGTGCTCGCGAAGACGGACACGGTGACCGCGGCCGGCGAACTCCTGAGCGGCACTCTCTTCTGGCCGATCTGGCTGCGGTGGGCGGGCATGCGGATAGGAGACGACTGCGAGGTCAGCACGATCGTCGACACGCTTCCAGAGTCCGTTTCGATCGGGAACGGCACGTTCCTCGCCGACGGCCTCTACGTCGGCGGGCCGCGGCTGCACCGCGGCGGCGTCACGATCGCGAGCTCGCGATTCGGCAGTCGCAACTTCGCCGGGAATCACGCGGTCGTCCCGGCCGGGACGGCGCTTCCGGATGACATCCTGCTCGGGGTCTGCACGGTCGCGGACGAGCAGCGAATGCGCGAAGGCAGTGACTGGTTCGGGCATCCCCCACTTGAGCTGCCCCGCCGTGAGGTGCTGGACATGGACCGCACCCTCACCCACGATCCTGGCGCGTATCGCTACGCGCGGCGCCTCTTCTGGGAGTCGCTCCGCTTCGCGCTCCCGGCGATCCCGGCGATCGTGATGATCGCGTGGTTCAAGGGCGTCGTTGCCGCCGAAGGCGCTCTGTCCACGCGGCTGCTGCACGTCATCGGCGTGCCGGCCGTCACCGTTGCCGTGGCTGTCTTCATGTGCCTTCTCGTTCTCGTGGCGAAGTGGGTGCTGCTGGGTCGCGTGCGACCGGGAAAGCACGGACTGTGGTCGTCGTGGTGCAGCCGCTGGGACTTCCTGTACGTCGTCTGGCGCTCTTTCGCGCGGCCGTTCCTGGCGCCACTCTCCGGGACACTGTTCGCCGCGCCATACCTCCGTGCGATGGGCGCACGCATCGGCCGCCGCGTGATGCTCGGGGGCGGGTTCGCGCAACTCGTCGATCCCGACATGATCCGGATCGACGATGAGGCGACTGTGGCGTGCCTGTTCCAAGCGCACAGCTTCGAGGATCGAGTACTCAAGATCGATCGGGTCACGATCGGGCGGCGGTCGGCGCTCGACACGGACTGCCTGCTGCTCTACGGCGCCGACATCGGCGACGCCGCGCGCGTGCGTCCGCACTCGGTGGTCATGAAGGGCGAGCACCTCCAGACCGGCCGCACGTACTCCGGGGTGCCGGTCAACGAAGCTCACTGAGGGACATGCGCGCCCGGGGCTCTGCGTGGCGACCCGAGTTCGCGCGAGCGAAGGCAGTACGACGGCTCAGCCGTCGAGTTTCGCGATCGAGCGCTTGGGCGCGATCAGGCGGTAGCTCTCTTCGACCATCGCCGTGATGCGCTTCCAGTCCTCGATCGCGGCTGCATCGACAGAGACCCAGCCCTTGTGACCGACGTACTTCGCCTTGTGGAAGTGCTTGTGCTTGCGGATGCTCGCCTCCGCAACGTCCATCGGCAGCTTGAACCCGATCCGCGCGTCCCCGACCACCTCGCCGTAACCAGCGAAGATCTTCCCCTTCACGCAGAAGTGCGGATTGCCCCACTTGATGAGCTCTTCGGTGTCCGGCAGCGCGAGGCAGATCTTGCGGATGCGCGTGTAGCCCGCGCCCGGGCGGCCGCCGGAACGCGCGGTGCGCTTGGCAGTCTTCTTTCGCGTCGGCCGTGTGGCCTTCTTCTTCGCCGTCGCCTTCTTCTTCGCAGTCATCTGGGTGTCGTCGCGGTCTCCGGCGCTCGTTCTTCGATCGCCTTTTTCACGGCCTTGTAGGCGTTCACCAGGCCCGCACCCGTCTCGACGTCCTTGCCCTTCGGCTTCACGTCCTTCGCCGTCTCCTCGAGGATCGCCTTCACGCGCCACGGCGTCAGCTCGGGATTGGCGGAGAGCATCAGCGCAATCGTGCCCGCGACCTGTGGCGCACTGAGGGAGTTGCCGCGGCGCCGATTGTTCTTCCCCAGGTAGGTGTCGTTGCCCTGCGTGCCCACCAGCCCGATCGCGGGGCCGGGGAACGCGGACACGTCCGGTTTGATCAGTCCCTTCGGCATCGCGTGATCCTCGTAGAACTTCACCGTGCCCCACTCCACCGGCCCCATGCTGGAGACCGGCGAGAGCTTCAGCTTCTCCGTCACG
Source organism: Planctomycetota bacterium (assembly GCA_965248445.1). Lineage (GTDB taxonomy): Bacteria > Planctomycetota > JAJSAM01 > JAJSAM01 > JAJVHW01 > CBDFJG01. Next base: position 1,596,277 of record CBDFJG010000004.1, on the reverse strand, counting down.
CCACCGACGCAGATGACGCACGGGATGCCCTCGGGGATGCGGATCTGGACCGGGACCTCCTCGGTCTGCTGGAAGTTCCCGGCTCCGGAGACGAGCACCAGTCCGGCGCACGTCGCGTTCTCCGCGATCATGCGCCAGAGTCCGCGGATGTCCCCTTTCAGCGGGATCGAAAAGCTCATCGACACGACGTCGCCGCCCTGCTCGAGCGCGTACTGCATCGCCCGCGCCGACAGCAACGGCCCGCCTGCAGCCCGCAGAGGCATCAGCTTCGCCCGCGGCGCAACACCCGTCACCGTGCCGCCGGTGCCGTCGCCTACGACGAGCGAACTCGTGAGCGTGCCGTGCTGCCGCTTGCCGACATCGAGGATCTCCGGCGAGAGCCTGCTGAAGTCGAACCCGTACACGTCGTCGATGAGTCCGTTGCCGTCATCGTCCTTGCCGTCGTTCGGAGTCTCGCCTGCGTTCCGCCAGATGTTGGCCGTGAGATCTTGCTGGTTGTAGTTCAGCCCGTTGTCGATCGAGACGACCAGCGCCCCTTCGCCCGTGACCTTCAGGTCTTTCCACACACGCGGGACTTCTAGCGCCTTCAGGTTCCAGGGAATCGTCTTCCCCTTGACGACGAACGGCTCGCGCTCGCCCACCGGCTCGAGCACCGTGGACACCTTGCTCTGGGCGTTCTGCACGACCTTGGGGTTCCACTCGGGGACCGCCCCAGCGCCGTACGCCCACTTCACCGGCTTCAGTTCGCGGATCTTCTCGACCTCTGCGACCGGTACCCGCACCACGACCGCGTTCAGCAGCCAGAGCGTCTGGTACTCCTCCGGGGAGCCGAGCGCCTTCAGCAGTGCAGGACGCTCGGCCGCGGCGATCTCCTTGAGACGCCCGACGATCTCCGTGCGCAACTCGGATCGCTTGCGCCCCGCGTTCTCGGTACAGAACGTATCGAACGCGGCCGCGTCGGCGAGCAGCTGTGTCTTCCCGAGAACGATGACGTTCGCGAGGCGCGCGGCGGGCGCCGGGGCCTTCTCGTCCTGAGACACCGCCGGTGCCGCCGCGAGCACTGCGAGTGTCGCGGCGCACAGCGTGGTGTTCAGGACGAGCCGGCGCACATCCAGGATGCTACTCCGGGCAGGGCTGATCGTTCATGCGGTTGCTTGGATCGCCCTCGTAATCCGCAATCCTCGCCCCCGGAAGCTGCGGGCCGTACTCAGCGCACAGTCCTCCCGCCGGCGGCGTCGGGCCGATCTCATGCAAGCTGTCTTCCGGCTGTCCGATGGGCAGCATCGCCGGCGAGTAACAGACCTGACCCTGCTGGTTCCCGGCCTGGTCCATGATGGCAGCGACCAGCGGGTCGGTCAGATCCGGTCCGCGATGCACTTCATACAGGGTCGGCTTCCCCGTGTTCTCGTAGTGGATGGACGTGGTAGCCGAAGGCCCCTCCGTCGCATCGCCACCCGCCCCCGTCACATCACCACCGTTGTCGGAGTCGCCGTTCGTACAGCCCGAGAGTCCGCCCGCGAACATCACGACTGCCGCGACCACCAGCGCTGCTCCCAAGCGTCTGCGTACGCTTCTCATGATCCCCTCCCCCCGCGGCGCGGTCCTCCCCCCATGGGAATCTCATGCGTCTCGCGGATACCGGACGGTAACGGGCGCCCATGAGTCTCCGCAAGGGGGTCAGTCCGGATCAGCCCGGAACGGCGCGCGCCATGGCCTCGTTCACGGACATCACTTCCAAACTCAGGTCTCGCCGCTCTGCGGGCACGTTCGTGACGATCTGGTCGAGCGCATCGCCAACGGCCTTGCGATGCTTGCCGCCGTGCGGGGCGACGAGGCCGAGGAACTGGATCGCCGCCGTGTGGTCGCTCTGATCCAGCGCCTCCGCCACGAGTTTCCGCAACTCGCTGCTCGGAAGCGTGTCGCCGCACTCGACCTCGAGACCGCGCGCGAGGAGGTACGCGGCGCGATCGCCCAGCGTCGAGAAGAGCGTCGCCGCGCGCGTGGCGAGTTCGCGCGCCACGTCGGTCTGACCGGAGCGCCAACCCGTGGCAGCCTCCGTGAGCGCGACGTATCCCTCGATGCCCGGTGAACCGATCTCGGCGATCGCGTCGATGAACTCCCGATCCGTCCCGTGAGCGTCACCCGTGCGATAGAGGATGTCGCGCCGCAGGGACTCCGCGTACGCCTCGTAGAGCGGATGGCGATACCGGACAGCCAGGTCGAGCGCCTGCTCGGCCATGTGGCTCGCGCGCTCGAACTCTCCGATGCGGAGGTATGTGGTTCCGGCGTTCAAGAAACCGGCCATCCGTGCCGGCGCTCGCTCCTGCTCCGCGGCTGCGTTCTCGAACAACGCGGCCGCCTCGGCGTAGCGACCCTCACGCAACCTGAGCCCCGCGCTCCACGTCGTGTGGTTCATCTTCGCCCGCGGGACGTTGGTCGTCCGCGCCCACTCACCGATGTCGTCCAGCACTTCTCGTTGACGGTCGAGCGCGAGCCGCTCGCCGACACGCGCGCGATGCCCCTGACGCCGGAGTTCGAGATCCGGATCGTCGATCGCGCCGCAGGCCTCGAGCATCTTCAGCGCGGCGTCGGGGTCTCCCCGCTGGACCTCGAGAACCGCGCGGAGCAGCTTGTCGAGCTGCCGGATGCCATCGGACCGGCCGGGCGCACGGCCGAGCTCGTAGATCGCCTGCTCCACGGCTCGGCTCCCTGCGTCCCCAGTGAGATCGCTGCGCACGCGTGTACACGCAGCAGATTCTCGTGCGCTGTTGCATCGTTCTCGCGGCGCGCGGCATCGAGCGCGTGCGCGAGCAGCGGGAGTGCCTCGCCGAGATTGCCTGTCCGCACGAGTTCGCGGCCGAGCAACAGGGTCTCGGCGATGAGCTCCGCGGGCTCACCGGCCGCTGCAAGATGGAGCAGCCGAGCCGGCACACCGCGCGGCAGGGCGGCAGCGAGGACGCGGTGCGCGGCCTGCCGCTGTTCCTCGGTCCACGTCTGCAGGCTCTCCGCCACCGCGAGCGGCAGCAGCCGGCCGTCCTCGAGCCGCCGCAGCATGCCGTCCGTGATGAGCATCTCGATCTCCGGCTCGATCATCCCGCGCGGCCGCGCGACGACGTCCGCGAGAAGATCGAAGTCGCCGTGCGGCCATGCCAGCGCGATCCAGGCGAGGAGCTCATCGAGTTCCCGCGACCGCGACGATCCTCCCCGCGCTCCGCTGTCCAGCCAGTCGCCGATCGGCAGTCCGCCCTGCAGGCGGTCCAGCGCAGCGCGCGTGATGACGACGGCGCCGTCCACCCACTGAGCCAGTCCGTGGCGTATCCAGGCGGAGAGTTCGGACCGCACGTGACCAGGCTGTCCGCCCGTGCGACGCCAGAGTTCCTCAGCCGCGTCCTCGGGGAGGTGAAGCAGGCGGCTGGGTCCGGCGAAGAGAGGGCGCAGGTCGTCGGCCGTCAGCCCGGTGACTTCGACGCACCCCGGCGTCGGGTGCAACGCAACGCGGACGATCGACCCCTCGCTCCGGCAGCGCTCGATCGCGCGAGCCGACCAGGGATCGATGCGGGACGGCTCGTCGATCAGCAACACGTCTCCGCGGCGAAGCGTGTCACGCAGACGGCTGTCGAGCATCCCGAACGCCTCGTCCGGCGACATGGATTCGAGGCCGGCAAGACCTCCGATCAGCGGTGCGATGCTCGCGTACGGGCTCCGCCCACGCATCGCCCAGAGAGCCGCGCGGCCCTCCGCCTCGACCGCATCTGCGGTGTCTTGCAGCAGTCTGGAACGGCCGGAGCCGAGCGGACCGAAGACGTCGATCGACTTGTGCGCGCGCACAGCGGCCAGTGTCTGTTCGAGCGGCACCGGTGAGCCGAGCCGCGGCAACGCTGTCTCGCCCGTCGTCGGGGCGCCGGAACCAAACAACCTGCGCAGCGCCTCAGCCGCGGACTGCGGGCGCTCGCCGGGGTCTACCGAGAGCATGCGATCGATGACGTGCGCCACTTCGCGCGGCACCGCCTTGGTCGCTCGCGAGAGGGGGATGCTCGAACCGGTCAGCTTGCGGCGGATGAGATCCGCGAAGTCCTCGGCCTCGAACGGCAGCTTCCCCGCGAACGCCTGGTAGAGCATGACGCCGAGCGCGTAGATGTCCGCACGGCCGTCGACGCCTCGCCCGCGAATCTGCTCAGGCGCCAGGTACTCCGGTGTGCCGACCACCGCACCTGTGACCGTGACTCCGCGCCCGAGCGCAGGACCGAACGACAACCCGAAGTCAACGAGCGTGACGCGCCCGTCCTGGTCCACGAGGACGTTCGCAGGCTTCAGGTCGCGGTGGATGACGCCCGCCGCATGAACACGGCCGAGCGTCTCGAGCAGCGCACGCACGGTCGGTGCGACGTGGTCCCAGTCGAGTTCGATGCCGTCGCCGGGGAAGTGGGTCCCGTTCACGAAATCCATGACGAGGTGGACTTCCTCGCCCTCCTCGACCTCGTCGAGGAGCGTGACCACGCCCGGGATGCGCAGCAGGCGCAACGCTGCGATCTCGCGACGCACGCGAGGCATCGCGGTTGCATATCCGGGCCGCAAGGACTTCACGGCAACGGTCTGGCCTGTCACGCGGTCCTGGGCGCGATAGACGAGGCCGGCGCCGCCCTCGCCCACCAGCGAGATCAGCTCGTAACGCCCGGCAAGGACGCGGATCGGAATGAACCCGCTGTCACGTCCCAGCTTTTCGACCTGCACCGCCATCGCCCGGCCTGCCTCCCGGGATCAACCTACAGCGCGTCGCGCGCGGGTGAAAGGGGGTCGGTCCAGGCTGCGTGTCCGAGCCTCGCGACTGCGGTCACTCTAGTGCGTGTGCCATCTAGTGCGTGGGCCAGTTCACCCAGACGGACGCCGTGTCCTCGCCCAGGGTGGCGCCATCGGCCTCGGCGTAGGCGCTGTTCACGACCTCGAGCGGTGCCGTCGTCCGGATCGTGTACGTGAGGTAGCGGCTCTCGCCCGCGCGCAGCGAACCGATCTCCCAGACGATCGCGTCGGTGGACTTGACCGCCCCGGGGGGGACGACTGCAACGTCGTCAGAGCCGGACCCGAAGGCGATCATGTCGGCGGTCACCCCCTTCGGGAACGGGTTGCGCAGCCGGACGCCTTCGACGCCGAGATCGGACGCGTTGTGCACGGCGACGGTCCAGGACTCAGGGTATCCCACGGTTGCCGACGCGGGCGCCGTCACCGTGACCGCGAGCGGGACGAAGACCGTCACAGTCGTGCTCGACGAAACCGTCTCTGCGCCGCTCGCCAGCACCTCGACATAGTTCGTGGCGGCGCCGACGGAAGACGCACGGCACGTGACGGTGAACCACCGGCCGCTATTCGCAGGTAGCGTGCCGAGCGCCCACTTCAGCCGGTCATCACCCAGCAACGCGTCACCCGAGTGCGTGACGTGCGTCCAGCCGGCGGGCAACACGTTGGTCAACACGACGTCCTGCACCGGCGCCGCTGCCTCGTTCGTGGCCGTGAGGTAGAAAGTGACCGTGTCGCCGACGGCCGCCCTGCTCGGTCCGGACACGCTGAGCGCCACCCGCGGCTTGCGCGACTCGCGAAGCTCTGCTGCCGCCTCGCACGCCGCGCCCGCGTTGACGCGGCCATGTCCGAGACGCGGGCTGTAGGCGTCACCGGTCTCCGGGTTCGAGACCCACTTGCCCTGATCCGCGTCCACGGGGACGGCGGTCGACTCGAGCAGCCTGCGAACATCGCGGCTCGTGGCCTCCGGGTACTCCGAGATCACGAGAGCGGCGACGCCCGCAACGATCGGTACGGCGGCCGAGGTGCCCTTGAAGCAGACCGTGTAGTCGCCGTCGTTCAGCTCGGTCACACCGCCGTTGAAGTCGCTGCACGCGCATGCTCCTGTGGCCTCGCCCACCGGTTTGCCCCAGTTGAAGCCGGCCTTGGGGTTCTCCCCGTCTTCGTCGGTCAGGTCCGTCGTGACGACGTCGGCGACGCCGAGGAAGGTGGTCCAGTCGCACGACCGCGTCTCCGTCGAACCCTGCGCGTTCGACGGCCCCACGAGACTCATGCCCGCGCCGTACCCGCACTGGCCCCACTTCTCCGTGTCGGTGCATCGACCGATCGCCATCACCTCCGGCATCGAAGCGAGCGGCCGCCACACGGCCGTGTCCTCCGATACCGTCTCCGCCTGGATCTTGAACCACGTCCAGTCGGCGACGGTGCTCCAGTAGCCCACGTCCGCGCACAGCGTCTCGGCGTTCGCCCACGCCGACGTGTCCGCGAAGTTGTCGCGGGTCTTGTTCGTCAGCGAGAACAGCACAACGCATCCCTTGCCATCGCGACCCTTCGTGACCGCACGGTAGATCGCGCAGCGGACCGAATCCGGAACGTCGAGCCCCGTCGGGTAGGCCCAGCTGTTGCTCAGAACCGCCGCGCCCATCTCGCGCGCGTGGTCGAACGCCTCGATGTCCTCGAAGATCGACGAACCCAGACAGATCGCCATGAAGCGACACCCGGGCGCCACGCCGCTGACGCCGAGACCGTTCCCCGCGGAAGCGGCCACCAACCCGGCCGTCGCCGTGCCGTGGCCGGCCTGTATGGGCTTTCCGTCCGGTGCCTCGCGGTCCTTCTGCGGGTTCGACGAGTCGTCGTCGAAGTTCCAATGCAGATCCGGGGCCTGGTTGTCGACGAGATCCGGATGCGTGACCTGCACACCGTGCGGTTCGAGGATGGCGACGACGACATCATTGCTGCCCCTTGAAGTCGTAACCGGCCGGTTCCACGCGGAAAGGGCACCGCTGGCGGCGAGAGGCCACTGCTTCCCGACCAGAGGGTCATTCGTGGGCGGTGGTGACGCGAATGTCGGCGTCCCTGCAACGTCCTGCGACGGATCGTCGGAGTGAGCAACGTGCGGAACGAGCAGGTTCGGTTCCGCGATCCCGTCACACTCCTTGGCGCCCTTGATCTCGCGCGCGATGCGGAGCCAGGCCTGCGGCCCGCGCGCTCCGACGCGGATCAGGTGTAGCCGCGGATCGGCGGAGTGGACTCTGACCACGCGGGCGTCCCACCGATCACGCAACAGCCGATCCACGCGATCTCGTGGCGAGACTCCGCGCCCGGGGTCGTCGAGGAACGACCGTTGGAATCGGACGAGGATCTCCGACGTGACGACGACGACGGGCCACTCCTCCTTGGGCAACCCCTCCACCACCACGAAGGCAGGGACACCGGGGCGTTCCCGATCGGCGTCGCCCCGATCGAGCAGTTGGGACAGCACTGCGTTGCGTCGGCCCTCGTCGGTTGCAGCGACGAAGATGCCGTTCCGGTTCAGGAGCTCGAACCCGCGGTGTGCGCGGTGGTCGACTCCGCGGAGGCCGTCCGCATCGAACAGGTGGTCACCGGCGAGCGACCCCGGCCGCCACCCCGCTACGGCGTTCGGGATGATCGCCAGCACGACGTCGCGATGCGATTGACCGTAGTGCCCGAAGCCCGTCGGGAGAGGCCGGGACACGCGGCGGTCGCCGTCGAACTGCGCGAACCAGGAGCGGAAATTCGGGATCTCGCCGCGTCTCACGCTCGTGGAACGGCAGCCGACCGTGCTCGACAGCACGACGACCACCGCCAACACGACGGCGAGTCCGCGAAGCAGCGCGAATCCGGTCCTGCGCAACGTGCCCTCCCGTGCGGACGATACCGCGCGGGCCCCTAGGAATCGCGCTTCGGCGCTGGTCGAGCTGGGGCCGGGGCTGGGGAGACCGGAGCGACGCGTTCAGACGTCTGTCGGCGCTGCGACTCCGCAGCGGAAGAGAACGCGCCAGAGAACGCGACCGAGATCAGTCGAAGTCGCCGTCCCACTCGCGGTCCTTGCGATTCTCGCCGTCGTCCTTCTTCTTCTTCTGGCGACGCGATGGATCCCGGCGTCCCCGCGGGTTCTCCATCGGAGCTTCGTCCTCGGAGGGGGGGCCGCCGAAACCTCCGCCGCCGCCGCGATAGCCGCCGCCGCCACCACCACCGCGGTAGCCGCCACCGGATCCGCCGCCGCCGCCTCCGCGATAGCCGCCGCCGCCACTGCTACCGCCTCCGCGGTACCCACCACCGCCACCGCCACCGCTGCTACCGCCACCGCGGTACCCGCCACCGCCGCCGGCTTGCCGCTCGACGGCTTCGTTGACACGCAACGGCCGGCCGTGGAACTCGAAGCCGTTCAGCTCGCCGATCGCCTTGACCGCGACATCGTCATCGAATTCCGCGAACCCGAAACCGCGCGGTCGACCGGTCTCGCGGTCGGTCGGGAGACTCAGGTTGTGCAGCGTGCCGAACTTGCCGAGCAACTCGCGTATGTCAGCTTCGGTCGCACGGAACGGCAGATTGCCGATGTAGATCCTCTTCGTCACGTCTCACAGCTCCTCATCGTGCGTCGACGAGTACCGGAGCGTCCGACCGGAGATGCCCGTTGTGGAGACGGGGTTGCCCAGAGGGAGGAGAGGCTTGCGGAAGTCACGTGACACAGAAAGTCCGACCGGCGCGACCCGCCCACTCGTGCGGCTCCACCACCGGAACTCCCCGATTCTGACCGAGTGCGGCACGCGGCGTCCCGTGATTTCCCGTCCGGGCTCGATTCCGCCTCTCGACGAGCGGCTACTTGGACATCGTTCCGCTACTTCCGTAGCGGTTGATGTACTCGCGGACGCTGCCGGGCACCGGGTTCTTCTCGAACGCGCTTCCCGCAGGCGAGTAGGCGCCGGGGCCGGTCGGAGACGTGGTGTTCGCGCCGTAACTCGGGTTCGACGTGCCGCCGCCTGCCTTCGGGTTCGCGTGGTACGTCGCCGGACCCTTGTAGGTGCCGGGAACCACGACGGGCGGCGCCGCCTGATACACGACTCGCGGGGCCTGATACACGACTCGCGGGGACTGTGCGACCGGCCGCTTCTTCCGCGCCCACGGCGAAGTACATGCCGTGGTCAAGACAACAAGGCCGAGTGCGATCACGAGTTGACGCATAGCAACTCTCCTTCTTCGCGCGACGCACGGTGCAGAGCGCGTCGCATTGGCTAGCCAATCCCACGACGGCCGCACCGGGAGGAGCGGCGGCCTGGACAATCGAGACTACTGACCACCGGCGGCCACGGCGGCCGCGTCCACAGGGCGCACGCGATTGCGGACCGCCCGGCTTCGGCACCGCTCGAGCGAGGCTACATTCCCCACAGCGTCCCGGTGTGCACGGGCTTGCCCATCAGCTTCAAGTAGTAGAATAGCTGACTCTTGTGCGCGGCCAGGTGGTTGACCATGTGCAGGAACTGCTGCCCGAGTGGCATGGGCGTCGGGTTCCATGGAGCGGCGACCATCTTCCCGGCGAGGTCGGTTTCCCCAGCCTCAGCGACCATGGCGAGCGCCAGTGCCTTGTCGCTCTCGAGTAACTCCCGTGCTCGCGCGACGCTCTCGGCCGCCGGCATCTTGTCCGCCGACGGGAGCATGTCTTCCGGAGACATGTCTTCCGGCATGCCCCAATCGCCGGTCATGAAGCCGCGGCAACAGTGGCCGCATGCCGAGGTCAGGTGCATGAGCAACTGGCCGGTGCTCATCCAGTTCGACCCCGTCGACGGCGTCCATCCGAGCTCGCCGTCATCCAACAGGTCGAGCATGCCGAGAGCCGGGCCGTAGACCCCCTCGATCTCTGCGTTCAGAAGCGCGGTCCAGTTCATCGTCGGGCTCCTTGGTCGTGGTGGCGCGATCCCGCCACGGGCGGTCGTCGCGGGAACTCGATACCATCCCGCGTGTGTGGAATGCACGTGCCCTTGGCCGCTTTCGCGCGGCAGCGCTCGCCGCGGGGATCGCCGCGGGGATCGCCGCGTCGTGCGCGCTCGGCGGCTGCGCCCCGGACACGAGCCGAGCGGAGCTGATCTACAGGGTCACCGCGCTCGACGGCAGCGCGCCGACCGAGGAGGACATGCTGCGAGCCATCTCACGGCTGGACGTACGCCTGCTCGAAGCCGGCTACGACCGCCGCGACGTATTGGCGCTGGCACCAGACCGCCTCCGCGTGGTGCTGCCCGAACGGGTCGCCGACAGGATGGCCGAGATCCGCACGATCCTAGAGGCCCCGGAAGGGCTCCCGGTCCGCCTGACCGTCTTGGACGAGTGACCCGTCAGGCCGCACTGCCCTTTGGCCAGAGCGTCCACCGGCCGGGGCCCTTGGTGGCGAAGATCAGGAACAGCCAGCAGAAGAGCACAGCCAGCTCGCCGCTCTGGAAGGGCAGCGGCTTCTCAAGGCTGAAGTGCTCGGTCCAGTAGGCGACGGCCATCGTGCCGGCGGCCAGGAACGCGCCCAGGCGGGCCTGGATCCCGAACATCACCATGGCTCCGCAGGCGACTTCCAGAACGCCGCCCCACCAGTGCTTCGTCCACAGGTCAGGATTGAACCCAACCGGCAGATCGAACAGCTTCGAGGTGCCGTGGAGCAGGAACATGAAGCCAGTGAGTATCCTCAGGACGGCGTACACCGGCGCGGAGAGGTCGTTCAGTATGTTGCGAAGAGCGGCGGGCATGTCGATCCTCCCAGGAGCGGGACTGTGCTTGCGTGCCGCCGAGAACAGGAGACGTGCCCTGCGCATTCCGCGACTTCCGTCCCACCGTAGCTGGCGCAGCCTGCTCGCGCTCGCGTGCACGGTGCTGCTTGCAGTCGCCTGCTCGACCCCGCGGGCCACGGCATTCGTACGGGCGGAGTCGGTGCTCCCGCACGCGTTCTCGTCGACACGGGCTCAGAGACATCGCTCGCCGACGAGACGTTCGCGGCGGCGGCTCAACTCCCCACGCGCGCCTACTTCTGGCCGCGGCGCCTGCGCGGTATCGGCTGGACGCGGACGGCCAACCGATACGCGCTGCTCGACATCGAGCTCGGACCCGCGGCGGAAGCGCACGACGTGGCGATGCAACTGATCGACCTGCACAACCTGCCGGTGCCGGGACGCGGCGGGGCGGACACTCCCCAGGCGCTGCTGGGGAGCAACCTGCTCGAGGTCCTCGTGTCCGTCTTCGATGCGCCGGCAGGTGAGTGGCTCATCGTCCCGCCTGGCGAGCTGAGTGCGACGCTGTCCCGCCGCTACCCGAATCGCCGCTTCGTGACGATGCGCGTCGACTGGTCGGGAGGCACACCGGTGGTGCGCCTGCAGGGACCCGACGGCGAGCCAATCCCTATGCTCCTCGACACGGGCGCCGAGATTTCGGTGATCGGCGCGCGGTGGGACGAGCGCTATTCGTTTGCGGCGGACACCGCGCGCTTGCGCGCGCTGCTCTCGCCGGAAGCGGCTTCGGAGTTCGGAGGCCGTTCCCCGTTCCGCCGGGTGGAGGGACTGCGGCTGGGCCCGCGTCCCCTGCAGTTCACAGCGGTGCGGACGGCATCTGACCGGGGCATCCTGGGCAACGACGTGCTGCGCACGTTCCCCTTCGTCCTGGACGGTCCGCGCAGGCTCCTCTACTTCCCGATTGACTGACCAGCGCCCGATCGACTTGCCAGCGCCGGGGACTGACCGGGCTCCCGCCGACCCCGGACCGAGCCTGCCCGGCGGACCCGTGAGCGCCGGTTGCACCCTCCCCAGTCGACGGTCGATGTATGGGGTCCGGGGCCTCCGGTCCCGCCCACCCCGGAGGTCGCCATGTCGCGCACCCACCTCTCCCTCGCGCTCGCTTTCGCCCTGGTCGTGGCCGCTCCGACTGCGGCACCCGCCGGTTCTCTGTCGGACTTCGCCGAAGATCTCGCCGACTGGGTCGAGGACGGACTGGGACGCTTGCGCGACGAAGCGGATCGCCTGGCTCGGAAGCGCGTCGTGGCCCTCGAGAAGATCGAGCGACTGATCGGGCGCGAGCACGCCGGACTCGCACGCGAACTCCGCACGGCGAACCGGGTCGCCACGGTCGTCGACCGCGCGTACACGAAAGACGACGAGGACTCCGAGCGCGCGAAGGCACTCATCGTCGAACTGCTGGACGAGCTCGACGTGCGCTACGAGAGCACCGAGGTGGACGCGCGGCGCGGCGCGGACGCACTCGAGAGCCTGCTTCCCGGGGTGAGTCGTCGCGCGGACCGCTTCCTCGCGATCGCGGCCGAGCTGTCGGCGCGCGCGTCCACCGCGAATCTGCAGACAGTCCGTGCGCGGCTCCTCGACCGCGCCGCGCGCCGCGTGCGCCGGGCGCGGAAGGAGATCCGGCGGAGCGGCGGTGTCGTCGGGCCGTACGTGTGCCACGAGAGCGAGACAGGCACCGCCGCAGGCGTCGTGCACCTGGACGGGTCCTCTCTCGGTGAGGCGTTCTCCGCCACGGCGGTCGGCGGCCTCTTGTCGACGACTTCGCGCGGTGTCGTCTCCACGCTGCACGTGGAGGCAAAGACCCCGGACGGTCGCGTGGTGCGTCTTGCGTTCCCGCCGATTTCGTTCGACGGCGTCGGCAGCTACGACGTCGGTCCCGCCATCTCCCAAGCGCGGGCCGAGTTGCAGAACGGCGAAGACCTGCACGTCGGAACCGCGGGCACGCTGTCCGTCGATGCGTTCGACCTGGCGCACAAGACGCTCGCAGGGCGCTTCTCCATCGAAGTGCAAACGCCTGCAGGCATCGAGACCGTGTCGGGTCAGTTCACGCTGTGCGACATCCTGCGGGTCGACTGATCCCCCTCGTAGCAGCCTGAATGGCCCGAACACTCACGCCTGCGCTCGGGTTTCGAGTTGCGCGACCCGCTCAGGAGCGGGTTCAATGGCCTCCTCGCCGCGTTCGTTCGCGCGTCCGGAAGAAGGCAGCTTGGGAGGGCTTCCGATCCATGACGCAGTCCACCGTTGTGCGTACAGATCCGAGACGTCTCGTCGCCGAACTCCGAGAGGCCGGCCTCCGGGCCACCGCCACACGCTTGGCGCTTCTTGCCGCGTTGCGCAAAGACACGCGTCATCCGACCGCCGAGCAGTTGCACGTGAGTCTTCGGCCGAACCACCCGACGCTCGCGCTCTCGACGGTGTACGACGGACTCGAGTCGTTCGTGCGCGTCGGTCTCGGCAGCCGCGTCGCGACGTGCGACGGACGCCTGCGCTTCGACGGCCTCGTCGAGCCGCACGATCACGCAGCGTGTCGCAAGTGCGGGGCGATCAAGGACATCGAGATCTCGCGATTCCCGCGCCCGGGCAAGTTGCCCAAGCTGCCCGCCGGCCTCGTCGCCGACGGCATGCGCGTCGAGTACGATGTGCTTTGCACCGCGTGCCAAGCCGCCGACTGACACGGCCGGGATTCGTCGATCCTCGGAATCCGGAGTAGCCTCCCAGGCATGCTCCGCACGATCCTCCCATGCGTCGCCCTCCTCCTCGCTGCGTGCTCGCCCCGGGAGGTCGCGCCGACCGCGCGCGACCTCTCCATGGAGGCCGATCTCGCCCGAGGCGGGCGGCTATACGACAAGTGGTTCGCAGAGGCCGAGCTCACCGAACCGACCGCGCCCCACTCCGCGTACCCGGCCGATGCCGCGTACGCCGCGAAACCCGGCGCGAACTGGCGCTGCAAGGAGTGTCACGGCTGGGACTACGCGGGCAAGGACGGGGCCTATGCATCCGGCAAGCACGCGACCGGCATCGCAGGCGTTCTCACGCGGAGCGGAGCGAATGCGGACGAGATCATTTCGATCCTGCGGGACGAGACGCACGGGTTCGGCGAGGTCCTCGGCGCGGACGACCTGCGGACGCTCGCGACGTTCGTCGCGGCCGGCACGATGGACATGGACGGCGTGATCGACCGAGCCTCTGCAGAGGCTCAAGGCGACGTCGCCCGAGGCCGGGTCTACTACAAGACCATCTGCGCCGGCTGCCACGGCAGCGACGGGAAGGCCGAGGAGATGCCTGTGCTCGGGGCTGTCTCCCGGAAGAACCCCTGGGAGACGCTCCACAAGATCCTCAACGGCCAGCCGGCGACGGAGATGCCCGCCCTGCGCGCGCTCGACCTCTCGGTCTCCGTGGATGTGCTGACCTACGTCCAGACGCTGCCCGCCGAGTAGCCCCGGCAGCCTGTGACCGTAGCCGGACGGGCTACACCGGTTAGTCTCTGCTTAGATCGAGCGGTCAGGAGGCTAGTCGTATGCACCTTCGAAGCGCCTGTCTTGCGCTCCTCGTGATCGCGGGCTCCGCGCCCGTCGCATTCGCGCACGGAGGCGCGTTCCGCGGCCCCAATGCGGGCGGCGGACAGCCCAGTGGCGGCGTGCCGCCCGGCACCGCCGATCCTCCCGGCCCGGTCACGGCGTGGCAGGCGTGGTGGTCCGCGAACAAGGAGTTCCACCTTCGTTTGCACGAGCGAATGCGTGACGAGCCGGCGGACATCACGCCGAGCCTTCGCGACGATCCAGCCGCGCGACTCGCCCGGCGCGCGCGAGAGGACACGCGCGTCCGTGCACGTCTGGTACCGATCTTCCTCGAAGCGCTGAACGACGACAGCTTCGAGGTGCGCACCGCAGCCGCGATCGCACTCGGCAAGACGAAGGATGAGCGCGCGGCGGAACCGCTGCGCAGGGCGCTCTTCAAAGACACGCACAAGGACGTCCGTGACTCGGCGCTGCTGGCGCTCGGGATGCTCGGCGGCGACGAGAACCTGCCGTTTCTCGTGGAGTTCCTGAACGACAAGCAGCAGGCGACGCGCCGGCGTTCGTTCGCCGCTTTCGGCCTGGGCATGGTCGGCGGCGACGACTCGACCGCGATGCTGCTGCGATTCCTGGGCAAGACGGCGCGCAGCGGCGCGCCGTCACGCGAGCAGCCGCCTCTCGTGGCGTCGTGCCTTGTCGCACTCGGCCTGGCCGATCGGCCCGCGGCTGCGCTCCCTGCACTGAACAAGGTCGTCGTCAGCAAGCACCACGACGACATGGTGCGGTCGTACGCCGGCCTCGGCATCGGCCGACTCGAGCAGCGCGAGTCTCTCGACCTGCTTGTCCGCCTGATGAAGGACAGCAAGGCCGTGGTCCGGCGGTCGGCGGTGATCGGTGTCGGCAAGGTGGCGACTTCGGACGACGACGATGCCGTGAAGGCGCTCTTCCGTGCGTTCGACGACGCGGACCCGAACGTCCGGCACTTCGCGGCCGTGGCACTCGGCCGCATGGGCAACGACGACATCCTGGTGAAGCTCGAGAAGAAGTTCGCCAAGGGGAAGTCCTCGGACCGCCCGTTCCTGGCACTGGCGCTCGGGCTCGCGGGACGGGACACGGCGGCGCGCACCGTGCGTCGGGCACTCGCCGAGGAACGGAACAAGCACGTCCGCGGCGCCTACTGCATCGCACTCGGACTGATGGGTGACCGCGACGCGGTGCCGCTTCTCGAGGCCGCCGCCGCGGACAAGGGCCACATCTGGCTCTCGAGCTACGGGGCGCTCGCGCTCGCCATGCTCCAGAGCGGTTCGTCCGCTCCGCTGCTGCGGGAGAAGCTCGCCGACTCCAACGACCCCCGCCACCGCATGAACCTCGCGATCGCGCTCGGCCTCCTGCACGACCCCGCTGCACGCAGGTATCTCAAGGAGACGTTGCACGGCGACGGCAGCATCTACGAGCGCGGGAGCGCTGCGATGGCGTTCGGTGTGCTGCGGCGCAACGAGTCGGTGACCGATCTGCTGGGCGTCTACAGGAACAAGAAGGACCAGGATCTCGTGCGCGCCTTCGCGGTCGTGTCGCTCGGCGTGCTCGCCGATCCGTCGCCCATCCCGCAGCTCGCGCGGTTCTCGATCGACAACAACTACACGATCGGCATGGACCCGCTGAACGAAGTGCTCAGCATCATGTAGCGGCCGCTCCGCGGTCGTTACATGATGCTGAGCGTGTCACGCGGTTTGCGGGGCAATCCGCGCGCCATTCGTTCGCGGATTCGATTCTCTCCTACGCGTCCTCCGGACGCTCCGGAGGTGGTCGGTCACGGCGCTTGCTTCGCAACCGCCCCGCCCTCCCGATTCGCGCAACGAGCGCGCACGTGCTCTACCGGCTTCCACGCGGGCGCCACTGCATGAGCGTGCAGGGGCGAGATTCCACCCCCGCCCGTGAACGTCCGCACCAGCGCACCGGCTGATCGATCCGGCGACGAGGACGCACTCGACGGGCCGCGGAACAATGAGTCCCGCTCGCGAAAGGACCTCGTCGCGGGCGGGGTGGAACTCCGCCCCGACAGCAGGCCGGCGCTTGTTGCGCGAATGCGGAGGGCACATCGGGTGCGGCGCACCCGATGTGCCCGGAGCCCTCCGTAGCGGTCGGAGACCGCGTAGGAGGGAGACTCGGCTAGCGGTACTCGAAGGACCCTGTCGGCAGTCGTCCGCTCAGACCCGTCTCCCGGTCCCGGACGCTGAACGTCACGTCGCCGATCAGATGCGCCGGCGCGATGAACGTGATGAAGAGATCGGTCACCTGGGTGATCGTCACGTCGACGACGACGTCGTCCAGCAGGATCTCCATGATCGGGTCACCGTCGTCCAGGACGCCCGGCCGCAGCCCGCTGCCGAAGATCGAGATGGGGAAGCCGCCCTGGCCGCCGCCGATGAACGGATTGAGCGTCACGAGATCGGGCGCCGGCCACAGACGGAACGCACCGAACGCTCCGGAGCGCCCGAGCGGGAACGACACAGTCTCCGTCCCGTCGTCCACGCTGATCGCCTGTCGAGAGAGCACGCTCAACGTGAACGAGGGATCGCGGTGCACGACACGCAGCGTGGAACTGTCGCCACCCATCGCTGCCACGTCGAAGCCCGCCGTGCCCGTCGCGAGTTGCGGAAGATCCAGCACGTCGGGGCCGACGTAGATCGGCCGGCCGACTGGCAACAGGCCAGTCCCCGCCGGTGCCGCGAACTCCGGCGCCAGGCCGAGCACGATCGGCGCGCCGTCATCGAGGACGCCAGCCGGCACACTCACTGAAGCGCGCGCAGCGTCGGCGTCGCGCGGATTGCGCGCGGCC
Organism: Planctomycetota bacterium; assembly: GCA_965248445.1. GTDB lineage: Bacteria > Planctomycetota > JAJSAM01 > JAJSAM01 > JAJVHW01 > CBDFJG01. The sequence continues at coordinate 1,579,346 of CBDFJG010000004.1, read as the reverse complement.
GCGTACGTCCCCGTCGTCTTGCCCAGCACCGTCGCCACGATTTCCACGTCGTCGGGCAGTGCGCCCAGATCGCCCTCGGTGAGGCTGACCTTGCGACGGGACAGCCGCGGCGGCTTCATCTTGAGCACGAGAGTGACTGGCTCGAGCGACACCGCAGCGTCGCGCAGTTCGATGGCGTAGTCGGCGGTGTCGCGCAGCAGCACGTCATCCACGACGTGCCGCGCCGTGGTAACGGTCCCGACTTCGGGCGCCACGATCGCCTCGGCGCCGGGCGCGTCCAGGCTGATCTTGCGAATGCGCGGCCGCGCGCCCGAGCGCCCCTGAGGCTTCACGATCGCCTTGAGGACCGTGCCTCCGGGAGCGGAGAACTTCACGGTGACGCCGAGTGCGCCGGGCGCGACGTCCGGGATCTTCAGCCGCTTCGTGTACTTGAACCGTGCGCGGAACGTGTAGTCGCCGACGTCGAAGTCGTCGCCCCGCAGTTCGAGCGCGTATTCCCCGGTGTCATCCGCCACGAACTTCTTGATGCGGGCTCGCTTGGGAGTGTTCTGCAGCGCGTCGCCGCCGACGTCGGTGAGGGAGGGTCCGAGCAGACGCAGACGAACGGACGGTGGATGCCTGTATCGCGATGTCGACTTCGCCTTCGCCGTCACGGAGAGCTGAGCTCCGGACGGGATGTCGAGGCGGAAGGTGTCGACTTGAAACGCGGGATCGATCGTCCCGCGCACACGATCACCATTCGCGATCGAGACCTTGAATCCATCGGCACGCAACGAGCCGCCCGGAAGAGCTGCGACGAGCGCGAGGACCAGCAGCAGAGGGAGCCGTTGCATGGGGAGACTGAATCGTACCGCTCCTCGCCGCGGATGGGGGCCGCGGATGGGGCCCGATGCGGCGGATCAGCGCGGAGCCAGCCTCACCCGGCTGGAGGGCGCATCTGCCGCAGCGCGGGCCGTCCAGGCACCGTCCACACGGGCCATGACCAGGTATCGCTCTCGCAAGAGCCCCGGAATCTCGAATCGCCCCTGGGCGTCCGTGACTGCCCGCACCGGCGGCCCCCACGCTCCTGGATAACGGACTTTCTCGGGATCGGCCGCGTCCGCGATGCGCGTGACCCCGACCCAAGCGCCCGCGACCGGGTTGCCCCGGCCGTCCTCGACCACGCCTTCGAGCGCGACGCCGCGATCGAGCATCAGGTGCAACTCCGCGTCCGTGCCTTGCACCGTGACCGGCGCGTAACCCGGCGCCTCGGCGCGCACGAGATACGCGCTCTCGATGATCGCCACGCTGTGATCGAACGTGCCATCCGCCGACACCGACGAACGGTCCATCGCGAGCCACGCCCAGTCCAGTTGCATCGGGTCCGCACCGCCGGACGCGCCGTCGCTCCCCGCGGCACGCACGATCGCACCCGGGACGGCATTGCCACCGCGGTCCGTGACGCGCCCCCGAACTCGGACGAGCGGACGCAGCCGGAGGAGCGCGGTGACGCCCGCCTGGACCTTCGCGTACGACGGGCTGTGACCGGTGTGGTGCACTTCCACCCATTGCTCCCCGGGAGTGAGCGGACCGGTCTCGAAGTGGCCGTGCGCGTTGGTCTCGGTGCCGACGGCGCGCGGCTGGTCGGTCACGAACACGTCGGCGCCGGCCGCGGGATCCCCCTTGGCGTCGAGCACCACGCCCTTGGCGCTCACGCCGCGCTCGAGATCGAAGTCCTGACGCAGCGTGCCGCCGCCGCGATCCGCCGGGACCGTCACACCCACAGCGGCCGGCCCGTGACCCCAGCGTCGTGCACGGACGGTGACGGCGCCTGCGCGCAGCGACTCGAAGACGTATCGACCCTCGAAGTCGGTCGTCGCCTCGCGGGTCTCGACCGGATGCTCGACCACGACGGTCGCTCCGGCTAGCGGCGCGCCGCCTCCCTTGACCACACCGGTCAGACGCACGCCGGCCGCCATCTCGATCAGCACCTCGTAGACGTGACTCTGGACGGTGACGATGTCGAGGTTCGGCCCCCACCCCTTGACGGGATGCATGCCAGGTGCCACGACGTCGATCTCGTCCACGCGCCCCGCGCCGGGCAACCGCAGGTCGAACTCACCCTGCGCGTTCGCCGCACCGCTGACGGTGGTCGGGATGCCGAGCGGCAGAACGAAGCGCGCGTGCACGATGGCGTCGCCGAGCGGTTCGCCGCTCTCGACCTGCACCAGGCGCCCCACCAAGCGCGCCGAGGGAGCGAGCGTGATGTCCAGCTGCGCGACCTCCGGGACGCTCACCGCGGCCGCCACGGTCAGTGGCTCGCCGTCGCGGGCGGTCCAGATGACGACGTCTCCGACCGGCAGGCCGCGCAGCGTGAACGAACCGTCGGCCCCGGTGACGGTGCGGACCGCCAGCGGAGCAGTTCGATGATCGGCTGCGAGCGTGCGCCGCATGGCGACGACTTCGACACCATCGAGCGGCCCGCCGCCACGTGCGCGTACCACCCCGGCGAGCTGCGCGGCGGGCCCCAGCGTGATGAGGAACTTCTGCACGCTGGTGCTCCCGTGCACCGTCACGGGGCCGGTCGAACGGCGCTCGCGCCCTGCCGCACGCGCCACGAACACCCAGGTGTCGGAGGAAAGATCGTCGAACGCGGCTATTCCGTGCGACGAGGTGCGCCGGCCCGCCACCGGTGTCGGCAGCACACCGGCCTCGAACGGCGACGCTCCGTCTCCGGCAAGATATGCCTCGACCGTCGCCCCGGAGATCTCGGATCCCCCGACGTCGCGAACGACGACACGGATGCGGGCACCGGCAGTGAGCCAGAGCGTCCGCAGATCCAAGCGCCGGTGGCGTCCGAGGCGCAGCCCCCGCCGCACCAGCGGTCCGAACCCGTCAACCTGCACGCTGAGGTCGAAGTGTCCGCTCCGGTCCACGTGCTCGAAGGAGAAGGACCCGTCGCGGGCGGTCGTGGCCACCCGGTCCATGCCGCCGCCACTGAGAACGACCCGCGCTCCTCCGGCCGGCGCGCCGTCATCGCGGCGCCGCACGCGGCCGACCAGGGTGCCGGCCTCCCGGGGAGTCTCATCCGGGTTGCGGTCGGCCTGCGTGGGCGCGGGCAGGTCGGGATCGCGTTCAGCGCTCGTCGTGTCCTCACGGCTCCCGCTATCGCCACCGTGCGAACGCAGAGCGATCGCCAGGAGTGTCGCGACGATGGCGACCACCACGACGATCAGCGCAGGGAGGAGGACTCTCCTCGTCCGGGTCATGGAACGAGGATAGCGGGTGCGCCGATCAGGCGGTGCCGAGCGTCGCGGGCTCGCCGTCGAGTACGCCGCGGATCACGCTCAGCAACTCGTCCGGCACGAACGGCTTCTCGATGAACGGCGTGCCCGGTTCCAGGACGCCGTGGTGCACGATCGCCGTATCGGTGTAGCCGGACATGTAGAGCACGCGAGTCTCCTCGCGTTCCGTGCTGAGTACGTCCCACAACTCGCGGCCGCTCATGCGCGGCATCACCACATCGGTGAGCAGAAGGTGGATCGGACCGTCGTGCTGCGCGGCGACTCGGAGCGCAGACTCGCCGTCCTCTGCCTGCAGCACGTTGTACCCCTGGCGCTTCAACAGCAGAGCCGCGAGCTTGCGGACGCCGTCCTCGTCCTCGGCGACCAGCACGGTCTCCTGCCCCATCGCCGCAGGCTCGTCCGCCGTGTCGTCGGCGAGCTCTTCATCGACGGCTCCGACGCGCGGCAGGTAGATCCGGAAGCACGTACCGCGGCCCACCTCGCTGTACACCGAGACGTGTCCGCCGGACTGCTTGACGATTCCGTAGACCGTCGAGAGGCCGAGGCCCGTGCCCTTGCCCGTCTCCTTCGTCGTGAAGAACGGCTCGAAGATCCGAGCGGCCGTCAATGCGCTCATGCCGTGACCGGAGTCCGTGATCGCGAGCAACGCGTAGTGCCCGGGCTCGAGTTCCGCGTGGTGCGCGCAGTACTCTTCGCCGAGGTAGCGCTGGCCGGTCTCGATGGTGAGCCGCCCGCCACGCAGCATGGCGTCGCGCGCGTTCACCGCGAGGTTCATGACGACCTGTTCCAGCTGGCCCGGGTCCGCCTCCACCGTGCCCACGGACTCGTCCATCACCGTGTGCAGGTCGACGTCCTCGCCGATCAGGCGGCGCAGCATCTTCTCCATGTCACGCACCACGGCATTGAGCTCGAGGATGCGCGGCTTCAGCACCTGGCGGCGGCTGAACGCCAGTAGCTGGCGCGTCAAGCCCGCGGCGCGTTCGCCGGCACGTAGGATCTCCTCCGTGTGGTCGCGCTCCGGGGAGTCCGGTTCGGCGGAGCCCAGCAGGATCGAAGCGTAGCCGTTGATGACGGAGAGGAGGTTGTTGAAGTCGTGCGCCACACCGCCGGCCAGCTTGCCGACAGCCTCCATCTTCTGTGCCTGGCGCAGCTGCGCTTCGAGCGCGACCTCATTCGTGACGTCGTGCTCGACGGAGACGTAGTGGATGACGTGACCGTCCTCGTCGCGAACACAGGAGATCGAGACGTCGGCCTCATAGAGCGACCCGTCCTTGCGGCGCGACTGCATGCGCCCGCTCCACGCGCCCTCGCGCTCGACGACCATCCAGATCTGCTGGCGGGCCGCCACGTCCTCCTTGGTCGCGCCGAGCGCGAGGAGGTCCTTTCCACGGACGTCGTCCTCGCTCCAGCCGGACAGACGCTGGAACGCTACGTTCATGTACTCGACCGCGCGCGTTGCGTCGGTCAGGACGATCGCGTCCGCGGCGTGCTCCACGGCGGACGAGAGACGCGCGCGCTCCTCGGCCTCGCGACGGCCCTCGATCGCGCGCGCAACCTGATCGCAGATGAACGCGGCCAGCTTGACGTCGTCGTCGGAGAATCCGCTGCCCGGCGTCCCGCTCGCCAGAGTCAGAACGCCGATCGTCTCGTCATTCGCCCGGAGCGGGATGCCGAGCCACTCCTCCGGGATCTCGCCATCCATCTCGACAACCCCGTCGGCAACCAGCTCCTCGATCTGTCCCCGCCTGAGGTGGGTCGGCCCGTTCTGCGTCATCGCGCGCGGGACCAGCCCGCTGGTGACCTCGTTCTCCTCGCCGTGCGGATCGTCGCTGTAGGCGGCGAGAAGTCGGCCGTCGTGGCGGTCGCGAAGCGCGATCGCGAAGTGGTCGATCGTCATCATCGAGACAAGAACGCCGTGCACGGACTCGTAGAGGGAGTCGAGCGTCGGCGCGTGCTGGCTCGCTGAGACGACTTCGTAGCTCGCACGGCGGGTGCGCTCGGCGCGACGGATTGCCGTGAGATCTCGAGCCACGAGCACCATCGCGGCGGGCGGCGCGACACAGTCGCACGTCGTCTCGAGGTGGATCTCGCACTCGACGTCCTCGACGTTGCGACCCGTCAGCTGGGTCGCCGTGACGCTCACCGGCGTTGTCGTGCCGTCGCTTCCGAGAGCGGCCGTCTTGAGGTCGTTGATGGGTGTGCCGCTCCGCACCGCCGCCGCAATGCGCTCGCGGAAGTCGGTGCGGCCGATGATGCACTCGAGGTCCATGCCGACGAGGTCGGCCTCTCCGACGCCGACGAGCTCGCACGCGGCGCGGTTCACGGACCGGATGCGCAGGGGGCCGTTCCAGTCATGGGTATCGGGATAACGACCGTACCCCCTACATCTTGTGGTGTGGCGTCCGGCCTCGCACGCGCTCTCCGGCGTAGACGTCGCCGTAGCCGTGCGGAGGCGCCTTCGCGGCGATCCCGAGCAGGGTCTGGAACGCGGCCTGCGGCGTCTTGCGACGGTTGAAGCGGAAGACGAACTCGTCGAGGTAGCGCTGCAGGTGCTTCTTCGATACGCCACCGTGGTGGGTCCCCGACAGCCACGTCTTCAGGTTGGCGAAGACCATGTGGAGGTGCCCCAGGACGTCGGCCTGCGCATCGCCGATCGATGTTGATTCCACACCGTGTTCATAGCCCGCTTCCTCGAGCACTGCGTACGTCTCGTGGCCGTCGGTGACCACCAGCGACGACGGCTCGACGACATCCTTCACGAAGCCGATCAGTTTCTCTTTCTTCGCGCGGGCCACGTGCCGCAGTCGCGCACGGCCGGGCTGCAGACCGCCCTTCTTCGTCGGGCGCACCTCGACTGCTCCCACGACTACGGCCTTGTCCAAAGGCGTGCGTTCGGGGCGGCCGCGGTACGGCGCGCCGATCAATGTCTCATCGACCTCCACGACGCCGTGGAGCGGGCGCCTCTCGGGAGCGACCATCGCGGTCCGCAGTTTCTGCAGCAGCTGATAGGCTGTCTCGTAGCAGCCAAACCCCAACTGGCGCTGGAGCGCGAGTGCTGAGACGCCGCGCTTGTCGGTAGACACCATGTACGCGGCCCACAACCACGTGCGCAGCGGCAGCCGGCTGTGGTGCATGACCGTCCCGGCGGTGACCGACGTGATCAGATCACACGCCGCGCAGCGCAGTCCCTTGCGGTCGGGGCGCGGCCACGACTTCGCGCCGCCGCAACGTCGGCAGCGAAACCCATCGGGCCAACGGCAGCGCACGACGTAGTCCAAGCACTGCTGCTCGGTGGCGAACTGGCGCGTGAATTCCAGGATGCTGCCAGGGTAGCCGGGGCGCGCCACAGGGCACAGACACTACATCTAGTGGCTACGGTCGTCAACCCGATACCCATGGTTCCAGTTGCGGTCGCCCGCAGCCGGTTCGACGACCACGAGAGCATCGACCATGGACGCGTACACGTCCTCGGCGAAGCTCCGCGCGCGCTCGAGGTCTCCGCGGGCCGTCCGGAGGCTCGTGATCATCCCGTCGAACGATTTGCCGAGGTCGCCAACCTCGTCATCTCGGTGCAACCCGACCGAGACGTCGAGGTCGCCGGAGGACACGCGCATCGCGACGTCGGTCAAGCGCTTCACTGGTCCAACGATGTAGCGCGCGAGGGCCGAGCCCGCGACGACGCCGAACAGCAGGAATGCGAGCGAGATCAGTCCGATACGTTCCGCCAGCGATCCACTGAGCGCGTCGAGGTGCGCCGCGGACACGTCCAAGCGGCCGACTCCCCACAGCTTCTCGCCCGAGCGCATCGGAAACGCCAGGTGCGCAAGTCGCTCGCCCTGCGTCTCGTGTTCGTCGACGCTGAAGAGGGTACGGCGAGTCCGCAGGCACTCCTCCGCCATCGCATCGAACAGTGCCACCGTCGAGTTGGCCATACGCCGGGACGAGTCCGCCCGACTCCTCGGCGCGGTAGAGGACGACGCTCCGTATCTCCGGCTCCCTGCTCAGGCGCGTGACGCTCGCGGTGGTCTCGGCAGGGTTGCCCGCCACGACGCCCTGGAGAGCGTCCGCGGTCATGGCTCCGGTGAGCCGCCACTGGCGCTCCATGAGCACCTCGCCCGCGCGGCCGTGGGTCTGCATGGCGACGAGCGTGATCGCGAGAGCCAGCACGGAGAGGATCGCCACGTTGGCCAACGTGAACGTGCGCGAGAGACGGCTTCGCCCGAGGAAGCGTCGCAGCATCTGTCGTCTCTTCCTCGGCCATCATCCTCGGGCCGCACGCCCGCGGGCCCCCGCCGCCCTAGAGCCTGCGTCAGGCTCGGGAAGGGAGCTTCTCCTCATCGGCCAGACGTGGGCTCTGGGTCAAGCCCGGACACAGCCGGGTCTCCCCGGCCCGCCGCGCAGGCTCGACCTGGGCTCGTGTGGGCCTGGGCCCCGGGACGGTGAGACCCGATAATCGCGCGGCGCTCGCGCGGGTCTCCCGTCGCGCCACAGGAGGCCTCCATGTCGATCAGTCCACTGCGCAAACGGACCCCGCGGACGCTCGGCCGCGGCAACACCCGACTGATCATCGCACTCGTGATCGGGCTGATCTCGGTCGTGTCCTACCTCAACACCGCCCAGCAGAACCCGATCACGGGCGAGTCCCAGCGCGTCGCGATGTCTGCCGAGCAGGAGATCGCGGTGGGCCTGCAGGCGGCACAGCAAATGGCGCAACAGCACGGCGGCCTGGATCGGGACCGCGACGCACAGGCGTACGTGGATCGCATCGGACGGGATCTCGTCAATGCGGGTCCGGCGCGGCAGGGGCCATACCCGTTCGAGTTCCACCTTCTGGCCGATGCGCAAACCGTCAACGCGTTCGCTCTCCCCGGCGGCCAGGTCTTCGTGACGCGTGCGCTGTTCGACCAGTTGCGGACGCCGGGCGAACTGGCCGGCGTCATCGGACACGAGATCGGCCACGTCATCGAGCGTCACGGTGCACAGAGGATGGCGAAGCAAAAACTCACTTCCGGTCTCACCGGCGCGGCCGTCATCGCGACTTACGATCCGCAGAGTTCCGCAAGCCGCGGCAGTGCCGCCGTGGCCGCGATGGTCGGCGGCCTGATCAACATGAAGTACGGCCGGACCGACGAACTCGAATCCGACGAGTGGGGCGTCGCGCTACTGGCGAACGCCGGATACGACCCGCGCGCCATGATCGGCGTGATGGAAGTGCTCGCCGCCGCGTCCAAGGGCTCGCGCAAGCCCGAATTCATGTCTACCCACCCGAGTTCCGCAACGCGAATCCAGGAACTCGAAGAGACCATTGCCCGCGTGTTCCCCGACGGCGTGCCCGCAGGCTTGATTGAGTAGGGGGCCTGATCAGATAGCGGGATCCGCGGCCCGGAACTCGTGCAGGACGCGCACTGCCTCGTCCGCGTCGTCCACGAAGTGCACGTGCCGGCCCCACTCACGGTCGCCCGCTAGCCCGTCGATCACCGGCATCACCGGCCGTTCGCGGGTCCAGTACTCCACGCCGAGGAACACCATCGGGCTCACGCCTCCGGCCGTCCTGTAGTGGTTCTGCGCCGCGTCCTGGAAGATCTCCTGCACGGTGCCGGCGTTGCCGGGCGTGAAGATCACCCCGGAGCGCGCGACGGCGAGCAGACCGTCCTCGCGGATGCTGTTGGCGAAGTACTTCGCCAGATGCGACGCAAACGCTGACGGCGGCTCGTGTCCGTATGTCCAGGTGGGGATGCCGAGCGAGGTTGTGCCTCCATCCTCGCGTGGGATCTCGTCGAGCACTCGGAACGTCGCGTCGAGCCACGGTCCGATCGGATGGTAGAGAGCTGCCTCGGCGAGGATCGCCATCGCAGTGTCCAGCGCGCGGTCATCGCGCGTGGCCAGATAGGCGCCGAGATGCGTCGCCTCCATGGCGCCGGGTCCGCCGCCGCTGGCCATGATGAAACCGTCACGCGTCAACGTGCGTGAGAGCGCTGCAACCGTCGCGTATTGCGCGCTCGCGCGCAGCGTGGAGTGACCGCCCATCACGGCAACGACGTCGCGCCCGCGAATGAACTCATGCAACGCGTCCGTCACCGCGTGATCGTGCAGTCGGCGGGCCAGCGTCTCGAGAACGCTCTCCGCACGGCTCCCACCGGTCGCCACGAAGTGCGCGAACACCTGTCCGTCGAGCGTCCGCTCGTAGCTCGCGTGGTCCCCGATCTCGTAGCCGCCGAGCAGTTCTTCCGCGGTGTAGAGCGCGCCGCGATACGGGTCGAACGGAACGTGGCCGATGCGTGGAAACACGAGCGCGCCGTCGTCGGCGGCCCGGGCGGCCGCGTGCGGCCCCAACGTGCAGCCCAAGAAGACGGTCTTCGTCAGAGACTGAGCGGCCAGCGTGGCATCGACCGCCCGCAGGTCGAGCGACTGGATCACCACTCCGGCGAGTCCGTCGCCCGCTGCGAGGTGTCGGCGCAGCGCCGGTTCCGACTCGATCTCGTGGTGGGCTGGGTGCATCGCGGTCACTCCAGCACGGCGCTGAGTCGCGCCACCGCGGACTCGAGCAGCCCGCGCACGTCCCGGATCCGCCGGGCATCGGGGTACCAGAGAGTTGCGCGCAGCGCCGCCCGGGGTCCGCCGGCGCCCCAGGCGAACGTCTTGAGTTCGAGCGCACCGTCCATCTCGTCCCATGCGACGAGGCTCTCGCGCTCGGTGTGGACGAGCACTTCTCCGGTCAGCGAGTCGCCGCCCTGCAAGCGCAGAGTGGCATGCGTACCTTCCGGCCCGAGCTCGCCGCCGCGCGTCAGCCACGACGAGAGTCCTGCCTCGTCACGGAACAGCGCCGGCGGGACGTCGCCCGGACCCATCACGGTGACCGTCGCGCGTTCCGCCCCGGCGTACCGCGCGAGGTAGCGGCGCAGCAAGCCCATCGCCATGCGCCAGCCCGACGAGCATCCGGCCGCCATCGTCTCGCCGGCCGCGTCGTTCGGGAAACCGGAGTTCGTGAGCGAGACGATCGTCCCGTCGCCGGCGGCCGCGAACTCGACATCGAGGAGGTCGTCGGGGAGGCCCGTGCGCTCGCCACGAAGCGTCAGCCTCGTGACGGGATGAATGTGCTCGACGACGTAGACGGCTGTGTAGTCGAAGTCACGCCACGTCAGACTGACGGTTCCGCCGGACCGCACGTCCCCCGCCGCCTCGTCCGCGTACCACCCGGCGAGCCACGCCGGATCCGTGAAGGCGCGCCACGCGACCGACGGCGGCGACGCGGTGCAGGCTTCTACCCGCACGACCGGCCCTTCGTGGTCGACGTCGCGCATGGGATACGAGGCTACCGTGCGGCCTCGGCACGGGCGCGAACGACGTGCAGCACCTCGTCCTGGATGCTGCCCATGATGAAGTCCGTCCACAGACCGGCATAGACGTTGAGGTGAGTCGAGAGACGGTGCTCGCTGGACAGGTGCAGGACCACGCCGCCGTCACCGCGTTCCTCGATCGCGAACGTGCCCGTCAGCGTGTCGAAGTAGCGGCCACCCACGACGATGTGCTGATCGAGAGTCGTCGTGGGAACGGACTCCGCGTCGATGTCGATCGTGAACGCGAGCGCGCGACCCGGCTCCCAGCGCGTGATGCGCTCGTCGAACACGATGCCACCCTCGAACTCCGCGCGGCGGCGCGCGCCGACACCCTCGCGGTCCACGTGCGCTTCGAGAGGATGCGGGAACCCCATTCTATGAACGAGCAACGTGCGTCGTTCGCGAGGTTCGATCTTGGTAACCGTTCACCCCTTGACAGCGTGTGAGCCTCAGCGTGCGACGGGCAGCGGGACCATGACGGGCGGGTCGGCGCCGGTGAGGTGCGCGGCGACCGAGTCGGCGAGGAAGTCGAAGACTTGGTCGCCACGGCGTCGCAGCGTGGCCGCGGCGGTCAACACGCGCTCGGCGAAGCGGAGTCCGCGAGCGGACTGGCTTCCGAAGGAGCCCTTGCGCCAGAGCACCGCTTTGCGGACCGCGCGCTCGGCGGCGTTGTTCGTCGGACTCACGTCCTGGGTCCGCGCATAGGTGAAGAGGGCGACCACGCGGGGGCGCAGATGGTTGGCCAGAGCCGAGTCGTCGTTCGCGATCAGTCGCTCGAGCCGTCCGCGCAGCACAGCGGCTTCGCCTTGCAGCCGGTCACGGTCGCCGTGCTCACCGAAGAGCCGGTAGCTGCGCATGACCGACTGCGCGATCATGACGCCCTTGTTGCCGAAGCGGCGATGTCCTCGCGGGCCTTCGGCCAGCGCACGGAAGGCGCGCTCGATGTGCGCCCAGCAGAGCTGGCGGCGGGCAAGTGGGTGTGACTCGTAGGCACCCATCCGGTCGCTGATCACCGTGCCACCGAAGCGCCGCCCGATCAGCCGCCCTTTCGCCTTGGCACTGCGGCGGCGATCGATCCCGAAGGCTGTGGCGTGCTCGCTCTCCGCCGCCCACAGCCAGCACACCCGGCCCCGTTCCTTCCACGACGTCTCGTCCACGTTGGCTCGCAGCGACGTGCGGACTGCCCCGAGGGCTTCGAGGTACGACGAGTGCAGAGCGTCACTGAGCCGACGCTCACAGTCGCTGATCTTGCCCAGCGACATCTTCACACCGAAGATCTCACCGAGCAGCCGCTGCGTCTCCCGCACGCTCACGCGGTACACGCCGCGCAGCGCGCCGGCAAGTGTGGTCAGCCGCGGACCGAAGGCCCCGGTCGGCACGCCATCGGGCAGGACCGCCGTCGTGACCGCACGACAGCGCCGGCACCGCGCCTTGTGCAGCCGGTGCTCCCGCACCGTGACGAGCACGCGCGGGAGCACCGTCACCTGGTGCCGGTACGGATCGCCGATGCCCTGCTCGAGATCGTCGTGTCCGCACGCGTCGCAGAGGTCGGGACGGTGCTCCTTGGTCTCATCGACGTTGGACGGATCCACCAGCTCGCGCGCCGTGCCCTCATGGCCCGGCTGTCCGCCCTGCTGGCGACCGCTACGCGGCCTTCGGCCGCGACGGCGCTTGGACCACGCCGGGTCCGACGACGGAGGCCTCGAGCTGTTGCGGGAGTCACGCTTCAGACGCGACTCGAGCTCGTCGATGCGGCGCAGATGCTTCGCTTCGCGACGCTCCAGCTCCTCGATCCAGGCCAGAAGGCCCTCGACCATCGCCCGCAGATCCTCGTCCTGCCGCTCGCCCACAACATCTTGATCGACCGATGGCCGAACGATCTGGATCCTGGCTCGCGACGAAGGGGTGAACGGTTACCGCGATCCGAAGGACACGCGCACGGACGCCGTCGTCAGTCGGATCGCTTCGCGGTGCCGACGCTGTCGGCGAACTTCGCGAACGTGTCGAGGAAGGAGCGCGCGGCCGGATTCGCGTCGAGCGCTTCGCCCTCGGGCAGAAGAACCTCGAACACGGTCTTCCGGCCCGACGACATGCGCACCGTCACGCGCCCTTCGCCGGCCAGGCGCCGGTTGCGCGTCGTCCGCCAGAGCCAGGGGCGCGCCACGAGGAGCGCGAGCTTGAGCTCGCCGAGCCGGTGTGGAGAGAGCTGCCGTGCGACGCGACCTCCCTCCGCCCCGGCACGCTGCACCGACAAGCGGCCGGAACCATCGAGCATGTAGTTCTCGGCCGGGATGCGCTGCGTATGGAGGAGCTCGATCGAGAGCCAGACGGCGTCCTCTCCGCCTCGCTGGATCGAGCGCACGAGTTCGAACGCCGGGCCGGACGCCCCCGACGTGTCGGTGATCACGAACGCGGACACCATGCGGACCGCCGGATCGTCCACGTCGGCCAGCTCACGGGCGATGCCGACGGCGCTCGGCGCGAGCTCGCGGAGCATCGCGAACGCCTGCGCCGCGCGCTCCACGGTCTCGCGCCGCGTAGAGCCCATTCCTCCGACCAGGAAGAACAGCGCGCGGACACCGTCCGCACCGTGCGCCGTGATCCGCTCCTTGACCTCGGCCTCGTTGGGCGCGCCCTTGCGCCACGTGAGCAGCGCGTTCGACACGTCACCGACCACGCGCGGCTCGGTGCGCAGGTTCCGCCGCCACTTCGGCTCGACGATCTCGAGCATGATCTCCCGCGTCACGAGCTCTTCGTCGCCGGCGCGGTTCCACGCGGAAGCGCTCCCCGGCATGAGATCCGCCGCCCCGCGGTACACGGCGCGGAAGCGAACTCGTCCTTCCTCGTACGCGAGCGTGTTGCGCAGCAGGGGCTCGAGATCGACGTCCGCGCCGAACATCTGGCCGCGCGCGAGCACGTGCTCGCGAGGCGCGCCCGTCGGAGCACGGGCGGTCGTGAGGTTCAGCGTCTTCCCCTGTCGCGTGACGCGCAGGTGCATCCGGTTGGCGATCATCTCGTCGGGACTGATGAGGACCACGTCTCGCTTGCCGAGGTTGTGCACCTCGATGCGAGCGCGCACGGGCGCAAAGCGCTCCACCTCGTGGGTCTTCAGCCGTATCCGCAGATCGACCTTCTCGCTGACGTACGCCTGCGTCTTCGCAACGGGGTTCGCCGTCGTCTTCGGGACACGGTGGGCGTGCGGGTCGAGGGTGATCCGGCCGGTGTCCGGGACGGGTGCGTCGTCCTGCGGCGGTGCCGGCACGCTCTCGACCGGTGCCGGCTCATCCTCGCCGCCGCACGAGGCCGTCAACAGCGCCGAGAGGGCGGCGGCGGCGAGGATCGTCCGGGGGATGCTGGCGGTCATGGCGCTGAGCGAGCCTCGTGATCGGCGCACGGGCTCCCATCCCTCATCGGGAGGGGCAGCCTCGGCGCTGTAGGGGCCAGGCTCAGGACACGCGCATCAGGACGCGTTTCAGGTACCGCCCCTCCGGGTGGTCCGTGGCGACCGGGTGGTCGGCCGGTGCTCCGGCGATCTCGAGGAACGAGGCTGCGCGGCCGGCCGTCGCGGCCGCGTCGGCGAGCATCCCGAGGAACTCGGCCTCGCGCACGGCGCCGGTGCAAGAGCAGGTCACGATCAACCCGCCCGAGGGCGCGGCGCCGATCGCCAGCCGGTTGAGATCGAAGTAGTACCGTAACGAGCGCTCGACCTCGCTGCGCCCGCGGCCTTGCTTGGCGGGGTCCAGGACCATCAGGTCGAACCGGCCGCGTCGCAGCGAGCGCAGAATGTCGAACGCGTCTTCGTGCTTGATGGACACCGCGTCGCTCAGCCCGTTGCGTGCTGCGTTCTCGCGGGCCGCCGCAACCGCTTTCTCATCGAGGTCGATCGCCAGGACGTCGCGGGCCCCACCGCGCGCTGCGTTCAGCGCGAACGCGCCCGTGTAGCAGAAGAGGTCGAGAACGCGCCGCCCGCTCGCGAGCGCGCGAACGCGCCGTCGCGCCTCCCGCTGATCAAGGAAGAAGCCTGTCTTGTGGCCGCGCGCACAATCGACGTGAAACGACAGGCCGCCTTCCGTGATCGTCGCCCGCGCCGCGTCGCCTGCGCCGTCAGGAATGGGGAAACCCTCTCGCTTGGCGACGCGGGGATCTGCCGCGACGTGCACCACGCGCGGCTGCAGAGCCTCCTTCAGGGCGTCGCGGATCACCGGGAAGACCCGGTACGCACCGAGTGACGAAACGCGGCACGAGAGCACGTCCGCGTAACGATCCACGATCAGCCCCGGCAGGCGGTCGGCTTCGGAGTTCACGACGCGGTAGGCGTTCGTATTGCGGTCGAGGCCGAGCACGTCGCGTCGCAGCGCCACGGCATCCCGGATCGCGGCGCCGAACCAGGCGTCGGTGACCGGCACGTCGTCCCGCGTCAGTATCCGCAGCGCGAGTTCGCTCTTGGGGTTCCAGAACGCCTGTCCGCGAACGCGCCGTCTTTGTCCTCCACACGCACGATCGACCCGGCCTCCGCCCCGCGGGACGCGCGATCCACCATCTGTCGGTACACGATCGCGTCCCGGCAGCGCGTGCGGAGCCGAACCGAGCTCACCTGTCTCATGGGTGTGCCGGCGGTTCGGGAGGCTCGAACTGGATCGACACGGCGGAATCACGGCCGTCACGACGCCAGATGATCACCCGGCCGGCCGGTGGCCGCACGTAGTCGAGCCAGTAGCGCAGCGCCGCGGTGTCCCGGATCTCTGCAAGCTCGCTGATTTTTCCGGAGAAACGGACGATGACGTCGCCGGCCCGCATGCCGGCCTGCGCCGCCGCACCGCCGTCGGTCACCTCCGTGACCCGCACGCCTCCCTCTTCCGCGTCCTCGAGCTTCACCCCGAGCCGCGCGGGCACGAGCTTGTCAACGGGCGCCAGCCGCACGACATGGTCGCCGAGCACGTCGTCGGCCGCCTCCTCGCGTGGCTCCGGCGTCACCGTGCGGAGCACGACTACGAGCGGCGGCTCGCCGCCGATGCGGCGGTGCAGGCGGCCGGTTATCGCGTCGCGTTCCTGGATGTGCATCGAACCCGCGACGATCAGCATGCGTGCGTCCGGTCCGGCTGCGGTCAACGCCTGCGCCGCCGACTCGGCCATGGTCTCGTCCCACGTCGTCTGTGCCGCGTACAGGTGGTTCAGCCGCTCCTCGGGCATCGGATGCGTGCCGCCGCTGAAGACATCGAGGATGCGCTTCCGGTGCGAAGCGACGCCGAGGTCGATGTCGGCGGCGATCCGGCTGCGTTCCTCGGCGCTCAACGAGTCGAGACCCTTGCGCCCGATCTTCCGGACGATGTCGCGCTCCGCGTTCAGCCCTACAACCCGAATACCGCGCTCGCGCGCCAGGCGCCAGAGCGGCGCGTAGAGCGTGTGGTTGAAACGCCAGCGCGTGTAGTACTCGGTGCGCCGCAGCATCTCGAGTTCGTCGATGTCGCCAGCGACGTAGTCGTCGAGCGGCTGCTGGAACGGGCGCTGGAACATCTCCATGCCGAGCAAGAGCGGCGCACCGTCGCGCGCGGCGGCATCCGCCATGACGCGCAGCACCTCAGCCTGGTAGGCGTGGTGCACCGGATCGTCATGGAACTCGCCCACCGCCACGATGCGCGCGTTCGAAGCGTCTCGTAGGACGGGATCCGACGGGATCGCCGGTGCGGGAGTCGTCCGGCAGGCGGCCACGACAACGGTCAGGCAGAGCAGGAGGGCGGTGCGCATCCGCCCATCTTTACTCGAAGAGGGCACCTTGCCGAGGGCTCGGTCGCGGGGCGAGAGGTTTCCTGCGGCCCACGAGGCCGATCCGGCCGGGCGCACGGGCACCGCGTTGACAGCGTGCCCACGGCGGCTACCTTCGAGACTTGGTCGGGGGGATCCCACCTCAACGGGATCGCGGAATCAGGGAGCTATACGTGTTGAAAAGGACCCGACTCATTCCGCTGGCCGCACTGCTCGTCCTCGCCGCCGCTTCGGCGCAGGCGGGAGACACGCGTGCGGAGTACGACACACGACGCGCCGCCATCGTCGAGAAGGCCGGCGATGACGCAGCGCGCGAGCACTACCTCCTCGGACTGTGGGCCCGTGACAAGGGCCTCGCCGACGAGGCCAAGGGCGCGTTCGCACGCGTCATCGAACTCACGCCGGATCACGTCGGCGCCCGCGAGGCCCTCGGCCACGCGCGGCACGACGGACGATGGCTGACGAGTGCAGAGGCCATGAAGGTCAAGGGGCTCGTGCTCCGCGAAGGCCGGTGGATCCTTAGCGAGGAAGCCGCTCTCCTCGATCTGCCCGCGGAGCAGAAGAAGCTCCGCAAGGAGCAGCACGAGAAGGTGCGCAGGCTGCTCAGCCTCTGGGTGCGCGGCGACGAGCGCGCCCGCCGCTTCGCCGAGGAGTCCCTCGGCACGATCGATGACGACACCAAGTTCGAGCCGCTTGCGTGGGCGCTTCGTTCGAAGAACGAGGAGATGCGCATCTTCGCAGCAGGTCAACTCGCCGAAGTGGGCGGACGCCGCGCTCTGCAGCCGCTGCTGCACCGGGCGATCTTCGACCCCTCCGACGACGTGCGCTTCGCCGCGATCGACGCGGCCAAGGTCATCGGTGATCCGAACCTCGCGCTACCGCTCATCCGGGCGCTGAACAGCGACGACAGCCACGTCCGCGAGCATGCGGCAGCGAGTCTCGGACGTCTGAGCGACGTGCGCGGCGTCAGGTACCTGGTCTACAAGTTCGAGGCCCACGGCGGCGGCTCGCCGCGCGTGTACTCGATGTTCGCCAACCAGTTGACGTTCATTCAGGACTTCGACGTCGAAGTCGCCCAGACCGCGTTCATTGCCGACCCGATCGTCGGTGTGATCCAGGAGGGCATCGTCCTGGACGTCGTCGTCGTGGCCACGGAGCAGGTCCGGTACTTCGTCGAGCGCGAGGTGATCCACGTCGCTCTGCGTAGGCTGACCGGCGCCACCAACGTCCCCAAGGAGGACGGCGCCTGGGCCAAGTGGTATCGCGAGAACGGTGAGAAGCTGACGGCAGCCGCACCGACCGCGAAGAAGTAGGCGCGTGCACTCATGCGGACCCACACCACTTCGCGCCGACGGTATGTCCTGACCGCTCTATTCACCCTCACGTCTCTCGTCGTCGCCCATGGCGGCGACGAGGACGCCCCACCTGCCGATCGCACGATCGTCATCGAGCGGACGGCGGCCGACACTCCGGAGACCGTGCGCGCACGGCTGCGGGCCCGACTGCGTACCAATCCGTGGGCGCACAAGAGCCAGGCGCCGCTCGCATTGCGTGCAGCGAAGGCTGAGGCACGTCTCGCGGCGGTGGCCGTCGTCGCCAGAGCACGGGGAGACGGTGTCGTGCCACTTCTCGTCGAGAGGGCCGTTCGCGACATCGATGCGCGCGTGCGAAACGCCGCTACGGACGCGCTGCGCCGCCGTGACGCGGTTCGGCCGCTGCTAGCTCACACGACAGGCGGAACGGCGCAGCGGCGCCTGAACGCGCTGGCGGCCGTCGAGCGGTTGAACGACCCGCGTGCGGTGCACGTCCTCGTCGCGCGCTTCGAGGCGCACGGCGGCGGCGCACCCCGTGTCCACACGAGCGTGCTGTCGCAGCGCACGTTCGTGCAGGACTTCGACGTCGAGGTGGCTTGAACGGGCTTCATCGCCGACCCCCTGGTCAGCACGATCCAGGACGGGGCGGTGGTGGACGCGACGGTCGTCGCGACAGCTCACACAGCCATCATCACCGAGCGCACGACACTCCATCGCGTGCTCACGACGTTGACGGGCGCCCAGGTCCCGAACAGGAAGGGCGCGTGGTCGGACTGGCTCGCCACGGACGCCGGCAAGCGCTATCGCCCGCGCAAGACGTCCGGCGACGCCGGCAGCTCACCTCGCGTCCACGCCGACTTCATCACGCAACTCACCGTCGTGCGTGACTTCGACGTGGAGGTCTCCAAGACCTCGTTCATCGCCGATCCGGAGCCGGACACGGTCCAGGAAGGAGCCGTCATCGACACGGAGTCGAAGTAGCCCGTCGATCAGAGATCGAATTCGCCCTGAAACACCTCGACGGCGGGGCCTGTCATCAGCACCGGGGCGTTCTCGTCGCCGGACCAGCGGACGCGGAGGTCGCCGCCGCGCAGGTGGATCGTGACGTCGGTGTCCACCAGGCCGAGGAGTTGTGCTGCGACGGCCACCGCGCATGCACCGGTGCCGCAGGCGTGGGTCTCGCCGGAGCCGCGTTCCCACGTGCGCTGCTGGATCTCGGTGCGTGAGACGACTCGGATGAACTCCGCGTTCACGCGGTTGGGGAACGCCTCGTGGCTCTCGAGGAGCGGGCCGATCTCGGTGACCGGATAGGCATCGACGTCGTCCACGACTGTCACGCAGTGCGGATTGCCCATCGAAAGACAGGTCACTTCGAGTTCGCGGGCCCCGACGTTCAGCGTGTCGCGCACGACGCGGCCCGGTGCCCCGAGCATCGGAATCGCAACGCGCTCGAGGATGGGGGCGCCCATGTCCACGGTCACCGCGGACACGGTGCCGTTCGCGCGGTGCACTTCGACGGTCTTCAGTCCCGCGTCGGTCTCCGCGACGAACTCGGACAGGTCCGTGATCCCGTGCTCGACCGCGTAGCGGGCGACGCAGCGCAGCCCGTTGCCGCACATCTCTCCGCGGCTGCCGTCGGCGTTCCACATCTGCATGCGCACCGCGGCACGGTCGGAGGGTCCGATCAGGATCAGGCCGTCCGAGCCGATGCCGAAGCGGCGGTCGGACACGGCGCGCGCGACGGACGCAGGATCGGCCACGGTCTCGTGGCGGAGGTCCACGTACACGTAGTCGTTGCCGAGGCCTTCCATCTTGGTGAAACGCACGGCGAGAGCTTACCCGCGGCTCCGAGATCAGAGCAGTCGATGCCACTCGCCGGGCTTGGGGCCCGCGGTCTGGCGGATGTCGTGCTCGTAGAAGAAGCTCCGCAGCGCGGCGATCTTCTCTGGCTCGCCGTGAACGCAGAACACCTTCTTCGGCTCCCCGTCGAGGCGTTCAACGTACCGGACCAGACCGTTGCGGTCGGCGTGCGCCGACAGCCCGTTGATCTTGTCGATCTTGGCGCGCACTTGGACGCGATCGCCGTAGACCTTGATCTTCTTCTCACCCTCGAGGATGCGCCGGCCCAGCGTGTGGGCGGCCTGGTAGCCGACGAAAAGCACGACGTTGCGTGAGTCGGTCGCGTGGTGCTTCAGATGGTGGAGGATGCGACCGCCCTCGCACATGCCGGACGAAGCGATGATGACCGCGGGCCCCTTCATCGTGTTCAGCTTCCGGCTCTCGTCGGCGGGGCCGACGAACGTCGTCCGCGCGCGATGGAAGAGCGGCCCCTCGTTCATCAGAAACTGGTGCGCCTCGTCGTCGTACAGATCCTGGTTCTTGCGGAACACGTCCGTCGCGCGGCTCGCCATGGGGCTGTCCACGAAGAACGGGATGTCCGGGATGCGGTCGGCGCTGCGCAGCTGGTGCAGCAGGAACAGCACGAGCTGCGTGCGGCCGACGGCGAACGACGGGATGATTACCTTCCCGCCCTTCGGAGCAACGCCGTTGACGAAGCGCTCGAGCAGCGAGAGCAGGTTGCCGGTGTCCTCGTGATCCCGGTCGCCGTAGGTCGACTCCGTGAGCAGCCAATCGACCTGGCCGAGCGGTTCGGGATCTCGCAGGATCGGCACGTCGGCGCGGCCGAGGTCGCCCGTGAATCCGAGCGTCGTCTCCTTGCCGTCAGCGCGGATGGTCAGGTGCACCGCGGCGCTGCCGATGATGTGCCCCGCGTCCACGAAGCGCACCTCGACGTCCTTGACCGGCTCGAACGGCTTGCCGTAGTCGATGCCCTGTACCTGCGTGAGCGTCCGTTCGGCATCCGCGACCGTGAACAGCGGCTCCCGCAGCGGGTGGCCCTTCTTTGCCAGGCGACGGTTCATCCGCTCGGTGTCGCTCTCCTGGATGTGCGCCGCGTCGAGCAGCATGATCGGCAGCAGATCGGCGGTCGCCGACGTGCAGAAGATGAGCCCGCGGTAGCCCTTGCGGACGAGATTCGGTAGCGCGCCGCAGTGATCGATGTGTCCGTGCGACAGCAGCATCGCCTTGATGCGGTCCACGTCCACGGGCAGGTCGCGATTCCAACGCTCGGACTCCGCGCGGTGCCCCTGGTACATGCCGCAATCGAGCAGGATGTCGCCGTGCGGGGTGCGCACGCGGTGGAGCGATCCGGTCGTCGTCTGCGCTCCGCCGAGGAAGCGCACGGTGACGGGTCCGATCTCGTTCGGATCCTCGATCGGCAGATCACTCGGCGGGCGCCGGGCAGGCTTTTTGTCCGGCTTCTTGTCGCTGTCGTCGCGCCTCGCGTTGGCCCGCCGTGTCTGCCGGTTCTTCTTCCCCATGTCTCTCCTTACCCTCCCCCGCGTCCCACGGCTGAGCGCGCCTTCTCGGTCGTCTTGAAGTGCAGCTTGGCGACCTCGGCGAGCGCCTCTTCGCCACCGGATCCGTAGATCTCCTTCGCTGCGGCGTCCACGGGCCAGCCCGCGCCCTTGGGCAGCTTCGTACCTGCGTCGCGGCCGAGTCGGGCCAGCGCACGCAGGAAGCGTGCACGCGCGACGATCGACGCTGCCGCCACCGCGGGATGCGACTCCGCGCGCACGCGCTGCGTGACGCTCAATTCGCGGCCGCGCTCGAGCAGCGCCTTCTTGACGACGTGCTCCGCCGCGAACTTGTCCACCACCGCGTGCCCGCACTCGTGCTTCTCGAGCAAGTCCTCGATGGCGCGAGCGTGCGCCCACGCGAGCAGGCGATTCAGGTTCTTGCCGAACTTCGTGTGCAACTCGTTGTACCGCTGGGGACCGATCGCCACGACGGCGACACGGTCGCCGTAGCCGCCCTCGATCTCCTCGGCGATCCGCAGCGCATCGCGATCCGAGACCGTCTTGCTGTCCCGGACACCGAGTTCGTCGAGCACGGCCACGTCGTCGGGTCCGATCAGCACGGCCGCGACGATCAGCGGCCCGAAGTAGTCGCCCTTGCCCGATTCGTCGCTGCCGATCACGGGATGCAGCACGCGGTCCTGTGCCGGCGGCTCGCCGACCGGACCGGCGGGCGACAGATATGACGCCGCGAAGTCGGCCGAGCCCTTGCCCTGCACCACGAGCTTGCCGGATTCGTAGTAGACGACCGAAGCCCCGGGGCCCTTGGCGCTCCACGCCGCGTAGGCGGGAGGAGAGCGCTCCTCGAAACCCGCGGCAAGCAACTCGTTCCAGAGCGCTTCCGCCGCGCTCCTGGGGATCTTCCGAACGAGCGTTCCCGACATCAGGCCGCCACGGGCCAAACGACGGGATCAGCGACGGGATCGGTCAGGGCTGGGGCTCCGTGCTGCATGCGGGCGGCGAGTCTACGCCATGCCTGCAGGACACGCGTGCAGGCGCGGGCCTGGCTCGCTTTCCTCCCGTTGCGGCCGGGAGGTCGTGGAGACTGTCGACGCTGGACCACGGCTTTCTCCCCGCCCCGGGCTCGCTTCATGACCGCCACACCTGCCGTCCTGCTCGCGACCACGGTCGACCCCACCCGCATCGGTGGGGTGCAGCGCAACCTCGCCATGATCTCGCGCCGACTCGAGGCAGAGGGCGCTGCAACGACGTTCGTCGCGCGGCCCGTCATCGTGAGCGAGGAGCACCGGCGCAGCACGCTCCGGCGCGCGTGGCGGCGGCTGCACCCCGACTCCGAGGAGCTGTTCCGCCTCAACCGGTCGATCGAGGGCGTTGCCGAGCAAGCACGGAGCGGCCGTTTCGGCGTGGCGCTCGCGTTCGACGCGTGGGCAGCGATCGGAACCGTCGAGTCCGGCGTTCCAACGGTGTTTCGCGCACCCTCCACCAAGTGGATGGCGGACGAGTGGCGGGCGAACAACTTCCTTCGCAACGACTCGCGCGCGTTCCGCAGACTCGCGGCCCGCGAACGCGACGCCGTCCTCGGCTGTGCGCGCGTTGTCTCGCTCTCGACCAGTGGGCAGCACTTCTACGAGAGCCTCGGGATGCCCGCGGACCGACTCCTGGTGATCCCGAACGGGATCGATGTCAGCGAGTGGGCGCTGCCGGAGAAGGACGCGCCGGGCGAGAGGGTCCGGCTCGTCTGGGTCGCCAAGCTCCGCAAGCGCAAGGCACTCCCGGACCTCGCACACGCGCTCGCGGCGATGTCAGCCGAGGCCCGGGCGCGGGTGCATCTGGACGTCTACGGGGCGGGCAACGACGAACACAATCCGTGCTACACGAGGTCCGCGAGCGTGCTGGACGGAGCGGCGGTGTCGAACGACTTCCACGGTCCGGTGGAGACAGACGTCGTGAAGCACGCGCTACTCAGCGCGGACGCCTTCGTGCTCTCTTCGCACAGCGAGGGCATGTCGAACGCGATCCTCGAAGCGATGGCGGCCGGACTCCCCGTCGTAGCGACCCGCGCCGGAGCAACGGCCGAGATGATCGCTCCCGAGGCTGCTGACCTGTTGGTCGACATCGGCGACGTCCCTGCGCTTTCCGCGGCCCTCGAACGAGTCGTCGGCGACGCAGGCCTGCGGCAGCGGGCCGGCCGCGCGAACCGCGCGCGCGTCGAGGGCGAGTACGCCGCGGACCGCATCGGCGAGCGCTACCTCGCCGCACTCCGGGAAGCGGCGGACTAGCTCGCTTCGAGCGGATCCACGTCCGGCGTCTCGACCGGGACGCCCGCATCTCGGTCGGCCTGCTCCGTCACCTTCATGATCGCCAGCCGCACGTGACCGCAGAACACGTTCACCTCGTCGATGTCGAGATCCGGGGGCACCTCCATCGGTTCGCCGAAGCGCACGACGACCCGCGTGAAGAAGCCCGGGACCATGAACCGGTCCCACGACTTGAGGCGCCGGTGCCGCTTCGCGGAGAACCCGACTGGTACGAGCGGCACGCCGGCGCGCATCGCGGCGAGCACACAGCCGGGCTGCACGGACATGCGCGGACCGCGCGGTCCGTCCGGCGTGATGGCCACGTCCCGGCCGGCGATCAGTTCGTTGACGGCCTCGGTCAGCACCTCGCGTCCGCCCCGCGACGACGATCCGCGCAGCGGCTTGTACCCGATGTGCGAGCACGCGCGCGCGATGAGCTCGCCGTCGCCGTGCATGGACACCATCACGCGCATGTCCTGATCCGCCTGCGTCGCGGCGCCGAGCAGGACGCGGGAGTGCCACATCACCCAGACGCAGCCGCTCGGCGCCACCTCGCCCCGGCGCGTGACGAACCGCTCGGGCTGCTCGTCGATCCGCCAGCTCGCGCGGAGCAGCCGCAGGTAGAACGCGCCGAGCCAACCGAGGAGCGCGTTCTTGAGGCTCAACTCTGCAGAAACTCCGCGTGCAGCGTCCGTACGGCCCGATCCTCGTCGGCCTCGTCGATCAGCAGCGACACGTTGATGCGCGAGGCGCCCACGCTCACCATCCGCACGGGGATCTCCTCACGCCGGAGCGTTGCGAAGATGCGGGCCAGGAGATCCGGGTCGTCCCGCAGCCCCTCGCCTACGAGGCAGACAATCGACTTGTCGGTGGAGATCCGGACCTCGGCGAACGCACGCACGTCTTCCGCAGCCGCCTCGAGGTCTCGGGCGTCGTCGGTGGTCAGCGAGACCGACACCTCGGACGTCGTGATCATGTCGATGACGATGCGGTGCTGCTCGAAGGTCGCGAACAGGCGGGCCATGAAGCCGTGCTGGAGCAGCATCCGTAGCGACTGGACGTGCACGAGCGTGATGTCCTTCTTGGACGCGATCGCGCGGACCCCGGGCGGGCCGCTCTCGTCCGCGGACAACACGAGCGTCCCCGGTGCGCCGGGGCGGTAGGTGTTGAGCACGCGGATCGGGATACGCGAGCGGACCGCCGGGTGGATCGTGGCGGGGTGGATGACCTTGGCGCCGTAGTAGGCCAGCTCGGCCGCCTCCGCGAACGACATCCGCGAGAGGCTGCGCGCTTCCTGGACGATGCGCGGATCGGCGGTCATGACGCCGTCCACGTCGGTCCAGATCTCGATCTCCTCGGCGCCGAGGGCCCGGCCGAACACCGCGGCCGTGAAGTCGGACCCGCCGCGGCCGAGCGTGGTGATGAAGCCCTCCCGGTCCCGCGCGACGAACCCGGTGACCACCGGCACGTCGGACTCGGGGCACGCGGCGGCCAGCGCGGGCCCGAGCGCGTCATAGGTCTCGCTGAGCACCTCCGCCCGGCCGTACGTCGAGTCCGTCACCAGTCCCAGGTCGTACGCGACCATCGACCGGGCGGGGACGCCGGCCGCGGAGAGCGCCGCGGCGACGATCGTGGCGGAGCAACGCTCGCCGAAGCTCATCATGCGGTCGAGCGAGCGGGGCGTCAGATCTCCCACCAGCGTGATGCCCTTCAAGAGCGACCCCAGCTCGTCGAGGTCGTCATCGACGAGGTACGCGGGGAGGCCCAGGTCGGAGAGCAGTCCTGCGAACCGGCGCTCGAGCGAGCGCGTCTCCGCGGGACCACGCACCGCGCCTTCGGCGAGCGCGATCAGCTCGTTGGTCACGCCGGCTTGAGCGGACACGACGACGACCGGGCGGCGGGACGCACGCCCCCGCACGATCTCGACGACATCGCGGATGCGCACGGCGCTCCCCACCGACGTTCCGCCGAACTTCATGACGATCATGGCGGCGCGATGCTCCGTGTCCCTGCGGAGGCGGAGAAGGAATCGAGGCCGGCAGGCTCGCCGGGACGACCGCGGCCGCTCGCGCCGCCCCTGGGTGGCCGGGTATCATGTGGGGTCCTCGGCGCCGCCGTCCTGACCGGCGCCGAGTCCGTCCCATCCCGGATTGCCCTCTGGCGAGGGACCGTGAGCTTGAAGGAGCCTGAATGAGTGAGATCTCCCGCGACGACCTGATCTACGACTGGAACAAGCTGGAAGCCCCGACGAGGCCGACCCACCGGGCGGCTTTCGATGACGAGACGCTCCGCGACGGTCTCCAGTCCCCCTCGGTGCGCAATCCGACCATCGGGGAGAAGATCGAGATCCTGCACCGGATCGCCGGCCTCGGGATCGATTCGGTCAACCTGGGCCTCCCGGGCGCCGGCGCCCACGCCGTGCGGGACGTGACGGCGCTCTGCAACGAGATGACCTCCGCCGGGCTCACGATCGACCCGAACTGCGCTGCGCGCACCCTCGAGGCCGACATCCGGCCGATCGCCGAGATCCAGCAGGCCACCGGGGTCTCGCTCGAGTCCGCGGTGTTCCTCGGCTCCTCACAGATCCGGCTCCTGGTCGAGGACTGGGACATCGAGAAGCTGCTGAAGCTCACGATCGACGCCGTCGAGTACGCGAAGTCCGAGGAACTCCGGGTGATGTACGTCACCGAGGACACGACCCGGACCCACCCCGACATCGTGAACCAGCTGTACCGAGCGGCGATCGAGCACGGCGCCACGCGGGTCGTTGTCTGCGACACGGTCGGACACGCAACGCCTCACGGCGTCACCAAGCTGATCCAGCACGTGAAGGGCATCATCAACGACACGGACCCGACGGTGCAGCTCGACTGGCACGGGCACCGGGACCGCGGACTCGACGTCATCAACGCCATCGCCGCCTACGAGGCGGGCGCCGACCGTCTTCACGGCGCCGCGATCGGCATCGGTGAGCGCGCCGGCAACTGTCCGATGGACACCCTGCTCGTCAACATGAAGCTGCTCGGCTACATCGACAACGATTTGACCGGGATGATGGACTACGTGCGCACGGTCTCGGCGGCGACGAAGGTCCCGATCCCCAAGAACTACCCCGTGGTCGGGTCCGACGCGTTCGAGACGGCGACCGGCGTGCATGCGGCGGCCGTCGTCAAGGCGCTGGCTCGCGGGGACGCCTGGCTCGCCAACCGTGTCTACTCCGGCGTGCCGGCGGACGAGTTCGGACTCGAGCAGATCATCAAGGTCGGGCCGATGAGCGGCCGCTCCAACGTCGTCCACTGCCTGAAGCACCTCGGCATCGATCCGACGCAAGATGCGGTCGCCGCGGTGTTCGCCGCCGCCAAGCGCAGCGATCACGTGCTCAGCGACGACGAAGTGCGCCAGGCGCTCGCGCCGCAGACCGCGTAGCGGCGGGGGGCGGGCATCGTGCAGGGCGCGGCGAGCAACCCGCCCGTACGCGCGCTAGGCAGGCTTCGGGCGGGATGCGGCCGGCTTCGCGCTCCCGTTCTTTGCCTTGGTCGTCTGGGCAGTGCCGTTCTTTGCGCTTCCGGTCTGGGCGCTCCCGTTGAGCGCGGCGACCTCAGGGTGTCCGCGCTGTTCGCGCCAGATGCGCGACCGGATGCAGCCCGGGCACTTGTGGTAGTTCTCGGACTGGCGACGCTCGCAGATGTCGCGGGAGATCAGGTGCGTGATAAGGCCCGGGACCTCAGTCGCGCGCTGCGGGCAGAGGATGTAGTACTCCATCAGCCGTGTGTCTCCCTGACCAACTCCTGCCAACAGGCCTCGCTCCGTAACTCTCGTCCGACTCGCGCGGCCGATGTCTCGGTGGATCACCACCGCCGGCCGCCCGGACCCGGGACGGGGCCTTACATGGCGGATTCTTAACTAGTGTCGCCCGGTCGCACAAGGGGGTTACCCTCCGAATCGGGTGGAAATGGGGTGTTTTTCGCTGTTTTTCGCCCGATTCGCGGCGATTCGTCACAACGGGCCTCCTCGCCGTGGCCCTGCGGGCGTGTCGGATTTCGACACTCGCGAACCCATCCGGGGCGGTGCCAGCGCCGGTCCCCGCGGCACTCAGGGGGGCAGTTCAATCCGCCGTCGGAATTTAAGTGAAGGGCGAGTCGGCTCAGGCGCCGTGCGCCCGCAAGTAGGCGATCGACGCCGCTGCGATGTCTGCGGCTCGATGCGAGTCGCGTGAGAGTTCCACCCCGACCAGACCGTCGAAGCCGACGTCGATCAGCGCCGCCAGCACCGGCGGCACGTCGAGCGTTCCCTCACCGAACGGCAAGTGCACGTGCGCGCCGACGCGCATGTCTTCGAGTTGCACGTCGGCGAGTTCGTGCGCGTGGCGGCGCACGATTCCCGGGGGGTCTCCCTCCGCGTTGCAATGCACGTGTCCGACGTCGAGGGCGAGTTGCAGCGCCGGATGTGCCGCGCGTTCCCGCAGCGCTTCCCAGTCCGCGACCATCTGGACGTGCATCCCCGGCTCCGGTTCGAACGCCGCGAGCATGCCGCGCGCGGCGGCCAGGTCGGCGACGCGGCGGCAGCCGTCCACCAACCGTGCGTCCAGCACGTCTCGTTTCTCGGACGCCGCGGACGCAGCGGGGCTCCCGGACCAAAACGCCATCACGCGCGCCCCGAGGTCCGCACCGATGTCGAGGCAACGCTCGAGGAACGCGATCCGACGCGCGCGGGCGCGCTCATCGGGATCCAACAGCGTCGGCTGGTGCTTGCGGCGCGGGTCCAGAACGAATCGCGCACCCGTCTGGATGACGACGTCGAGTCCGCGCTGGGCCAGATGCGCCGCGACGCGGCCGACCTCGTGGACGGTGGCATGGCGCGGATCCAGGTGCGGGACGTCCGGGGTCAGCGCCAGCCCGTCGTATCCGAGGTCCGCCAGTAGGTCGATCGCGTCGGACAGGCGGTGGTGGGCGAGTCCGTTCGTGTTGTAGGCGAGTCGCAGTGCGGACATGAGCGCCGCGGATGCTATCCGCACCGCTCGGCTGCGCGGCTACCCTGGCCGCATGCCGCCGGAGATGCTCTCGTTCGTCCCGGGGCCGGCCCACGTTCGGCCCATCGTGCGTCAGGCGATGGCGTGCCAGCCCGAACCCCACCGTTCGGAGGCGTTCCGCGCGGTCGTGCGGCGGGTCCAGTCGGGTCTCGGCGCACTCCTGCGCACGGAGCAGCCGGTCATCCCCGTGCTCTCTTCAGGGACCACGGCACTCGAGTCCGTGCTGCGCGCGGTGGCGAAGAAGGAGGTCCTCTGTCTCGTGGGCGGGGCGTTCGCGGACCGCTGGGCGAGGATGGCGGCGGCGCTCGGCCTCGACGTCGAGGCGCTGACGGTCCCGCCGGGCGACGTGGTCGAGCCGGGAGCTGTCGAGCGGGCGCTCGCGAGCAAGGCGTTCGACACCGTGACCGTCGTCCACTCCGAGACCTCGACAGGCGCCCTCGCGGACGTCGTGGGGATCGCCGAGGTCGTCCGGGCCCGGCCGGGGACCTCGCTGATCGTGGACGCGGTGTCGTCGATCGGTGCCGTCGATCTCGATTTCGACCTCCTGGGGCCGCAGGCAGCGCTCGTGACGGTTACCGGCAAGGCACTCGCCTGCCCGCCCGGAATGGCCGTGATCGCCGTCGGAGAGGGGATCGCCGAGCGCGCGCAGTCGGCCGAGCAGGACGGGTTCGCCCTCCGGCTGGCGTCGCTCCTCGAGCGGCACGGGAAGGGCGACACGCCGCACACACCCAACACGCCGCTCTTCCACGCCCTCGACCTGCAGCTGGCGCGGATCCTCGACGAGGGGATCGCGGCACGGGCCGCGCGCCACGCCGAGATGGCGGCCCGCGTGCATGCGTTCGCGGAGGAGCACCTGGGCATCCTGGCCCGCGAGGGGGCGCGCAGCCCCAGCGTGACCGCGCTCGAGAACACGCGGGGACTCGACATCCCGCGCGTCCTCGTCGAGATGGAGCGGGGGGGCTTCCGGCTGGCCGCGGGCTACGGCGCGCTGAAGTCGGCGACGTTCCGGATCGGGCACCTGGGCGATCTCACCGTGACCGAGACGGACGAGATGCTCGCCGCACTCACCGTCGTGATACGCAGCGCAGGCTGACCCGCCGACCCGCGCTACTTCGGCGGGACCTTGCCCATGCCCGCGATCGCCTGCTGCCACTTGCGCGTGGCCCGCGTGTACTCGCCGCAAAACGCCCTGATCTGCTCGGCGGTCACGACCTCGAGGTCCGGCTCGATGAAGTACTCGATCTCCTGGAGCGCCTTCTTGAGGAGCGGCTTCGCCTCTTGATAGTGCGGAATCGCCGCATTGAAGCTCTCGGCCTGCTCGACTTGCTTGCCCTTGTCGAGGTGCACGTACGCCTGGTCCGCGAACGCCTTGGCCTTCTTCATCGCGGTCGCGGCACGCTGCTGCGTCGCGGCGGAGAGCGGCTGAACGCCGGCCGGCGCCGGAGCAACCGGTGCAGGGGCCGGCGCGGGCGCCAAGGAGCCGGAATCGCATCCGGCGGCTGTGGCAAGGGCGGCGATGAGGGCGAGAGCAACGAGGCGCGAAGTCATGAGTCTCTCCTGATGCGGTCTCCGGCAAACGGGGGCCGCGAGGATAGCGGCTTCCGTCAGAGGGGCCAGGCGTTGACGGCCGCGGCCGCCGCCTCGCCGAGCGCTTCGGTCATGGCAGGGCCCAGGCCGTCGTTCCCGTCGCCCGACAATTCGACCTCGGCGATGTGCGCTCCGTCGTGGACCACACGGCCGCTCAGGGTCTCCGCGAGAAGCAGCCGGAACCCGAGTCGTGCGGAGCGCGAGCCGTCGGCGCCCTCCACCAGATCGCAGACAAGCAGGGTTCCCTCGACGGTGTAGTCCGACTCGAACGCCGCCGCCGCGTCGATGACGGAACGGAACCGGCCGCTCATGAGCAGGCGCTCGCGCAGGGCGATCCGCACGGCATCGGCGGGATCCTCGACCCAACGCTCGGTCTCCAGGAACACGATCCGGCCGTCCGCCCTGCGCAACACGACGCGCTGTTCGTAGCGCGCCAGAGCGTCGAGAGCTCGCAGCGCGAGCACCGGCCCGCTCAGCGGCTCCGGGATGACGGCGGGGATCGGGTCGAGAGCGTGGCGATGGATCACCACGGGCTCCCCTCCGAGCGAGAGGCAACCCGCGAGAATCGACACGGCAAGAGCGGGCAGGAGCACGGGCCGAAGAGTGGGGCGCATCACTCCGAAGCCTCGCCCGAGACGCGCTTGCCCGCGAGAAGCGATCCGGGCTGCTCTTCGAGAGACCGGGCGAGCCGCGCCAGCGACTTGCTCGTGTCCGAAACCGAGCGCATGAGGCGGCGCATCTCCTCGCGCATCGCCGATACGTCTCGCATGGCCGCGCCGACCTTGTCGGCGGCGCCGCCGAACTTGTCCGCGGCATTCTGGATCGATGCCGTCGTGCCGCTGACGTCGGCTGCGACCACCTGCTCCTCGGCGCGCACGGCGATCTGGTCCACCTTGTCCATGAGCTGCGGGATGTCACGCTCGAGACCCTCGACGGTGCGGCGAATCGAAGCCGCCGCCGCGCCGAAGTCCTCGATACCGGAGTCGATCTGGCCATTCGCCAGCAACTCTTCGACGCGCTTGGTGGACGTCGTCATCGAGCCGGAGATCTCGTCCAACCGGTCGATCAGGCGGCGCAACGCAGGATCCTCCGCGAGTTCTCGGACCGCGAGGAGCGTCTCCTCGGCGTGCCCCTGCAACGACTGCGTGTCGAGCGCCTCGACGCGCAGCGCGACGAGATCCAGCACATCGAGGACGCGCCGGGACATCTGCTCGAAGTCCACGCTCGCGAGCTTCGATAGCGTCGTGGCGAGGTCGCGCTGGATGTCGCTGAACGAGGCCTCGACCGCCGTCGGGATGTACGGGGTGTTCGTCCCCTCGATGTCGGGGATCGGGTGGTCGCTGATGCGGTAGTGGTCGAGGCTCAGGTACTTCTGACCGGTGATGTCCTTCCACTTGATCGAGACGCGCATGCCCCGAGAGACCTGCTCGCCGACCCACTGCGAGAGCTCATCCTGCGACATGACGAGCCCGGTCTCGGCGCCGATCGCCTCCGGGTAGACAGTGCACTTGACTTCAATCACGGAGTCCCAGCTGCCGACCCCGCGCTTCAGGCGCCGCACCTTCCGCGGCGGAAGCAGCACGACGTCACTGACCTGGCCTACCTCGACGCCCTGCAGCTTGAGAGGACTTCCCACGGCGACACCCGAGACGGACTCGGTGAAGTAGCAGTAGACCGTCCGGCCCTCCTGCAGCCAGTACCGGCCGGCGCCGATGGTCACGATGCCGACGAGCAGCAACAGGATGCCGAAGAAGGCGAACACCCCGATCTTGAACGTACGCGGATCGCGTCTCACGCTGCCCCTCCCTCTCCGCCGCCGGCAGCCGTGGCGACGGCCTCCCGCCTGAAGAACGCCAGCACGTACGGGTCGTCGCTCGTGTCGCGCAGTTCCTCGGGCGGGCCCGACGCGACGATCGTGCGCCGCGCCTTGTCCAACATGATGCATCGATCGGCGACGGCGTAAATGCTCGCGAGCTCGTGCGTCACGATCAGCATCGTCGTCCCGAGGGCGTCCCGCAGGTCGAGCAGGAGCTGATCGAGCGCTGCACCGCTGATCGGGTCGAGCCCGGCCGAGGGCTCGTCGCAGAACAGCAGCGGCGGGTCGAGGGCCAGCGCCCGCGCCACGCCGGCGCGCTTCTGCATGCCGCCCGAGATCTCGTCGGGGTAGTGCTCGCCGTAGCCGTCGAGGCCGACGACGGCGAGCTTGCGCTCGGAGATCTCGCGGATCGCCGCGGGCGGCAGTTCCGTGAACTCTTCGAGCGGGAGGCTCACGTTCTCGATGAGCGTCATGGCGCTGAAGAGCGCGCCGCTCTGGAACGTCACGCCGAAGCGGCGCAGCAGCGCCATTCGGTCCACCCCCGTCGTCGCCACCAGGTCCACCCCGTCGATCACGATCTCCCCGTGCGTCGGGTCGTGCAGACCGATGAGGTGACGCAGGAGCGTGGACTTGCCGCAGCCCGAGCCGCCGAGCACGACCACGATCTCGCCGGGCGACACGTCGAACGACACGTCCTTCAGGATCTCGGTCTCGCCATACGCACAGCGCACCCCGCGCACGGAGATGAGCGGGGTCGCCCCGTTCGAGATCCTCAGCGGGCTGCCGACTTGGCTCATGAAGTCAGCAGGAAGAACAGTCCGGTGAGGAGCGCGTCGACCACGATGACCAGGAAGATGGCGGTGACGACCGCCGACGTGGCCGACTGGCCGACGCCCTGGGCGCCCTTCTGCGTCTGCACGCCCCGCAGGCAGCCCACCGACGCGATCACCATCGCGTACGAAAGGCCCTTCACGAGGCCCTCGATGATGTCGCGCAGCGCGAGGCGGTCGATCGTGTGCTCGAAGTACACGCCCACCGGCTGATCGAGGAACGAAGCTGCGACCGTGAATCCGCCCACGATGCCCGCGCAGTCGGCGTACGTGACGAGCAGCGGCATCACGAGCAAGAGCGCGATCACCTTCGGGAGCACGAGGAACCGGATGCGCTCGAGCCCCATCGTGTCGAGGGCGGCGACTTCCTCGTTGACGGTCATCGTGCCGATCTCCGCCGCGAACGCGGAACCAGAGCGCCCCGCCAGGATGATCGCGGTCATCAGCGGCCCGAGTTCCCGGACCAGGGACAGCGCCACGATGTCCGCGACGTAGAGATCGGCGCCGTACTGACGCATCTGCGCCGCCATCTGGAACGCGAGGATCATCCCCATGAGCAGGCCGATCAGGCTGACGATGCCGACTGCCTCGGCACCGGAACGCGCGACGTATCCCCCGACGTCCTTCCAGCGGACCGACCGCGGGTGGATCAGCGTCTGCAGCAAACCGGCGGTTAGCGCACCCGCGTACTCGACCGTCTCGCGCACGCGGTTGAGGCCGCGCACCGAGAACTGACCGAGCGCGTAGATCAGACCGACACGCGGGCGCCCGCGCGCTTCGGTGTCCGGCTCGTTGCCGGGCTTGCCGAGCACGTCGAGCATGCCCTGGACCTGGGCGCTCGCGGACTCGATGGGCGCATCGCCCAGCCGCCCGGCAACGTGCAGCAAGAGTGCCGCGCCCGCGCTATCGACCTGCGGCACGCCCGAGACGTCAACGCGCACGGCCCCGGCCGGCGGCGCGATCCCGGCCGCGCGCGACCACAGGTCAGCCGTCGTCGCCAGCGTCAGCGGGCCGCCGAATCGCACGACGTACCCCACGCCGGCGCCGTCCCCGTCGGGGACGACTTCCATCGTCGGAGGGGCGTGCGCAGTCTCCGCCACGATCGGCCATTGTGGAGCGAGGGTGCGACCCCGAACCGGGCTCGAGCGGACGTGCGGCTATTGCGCGTTCGTACGCTGGAGGATCGCGACGTAGCCGCCGCTACGGCGGCCCGCGGAGGGCAGCACCATCTTCTCGAGAACCAGTCGGAACGCGCGGTCCTCAGTGAGGAGCGTGTCGACCACCGCACGGTTCTCCTCGCGATCGATGGAGCACGTGGCGTAGGCCAGCTTGCCGCCGTGAGCCACGCGGGACGCGCCGACCAGCAGAAGATGCGCCGCCTGCTCGGCGAGCATCGTGATGCGGTCCGGCCCCTCGAGGCGGCGGCGCGCCTCGACACGGCGGGCGAACACCCCGGTGTTCGAGCAGGGCACGTCGATCAGCACCGCGTCAAATCCGTTGGTCGAGCGGCCCGCTGCGCGGCGCGGCAGTACGTCCGGATCCGCGGCGTCCGCTGCGAGCACCGCCACGTTGCCCAGTTCGCGGCGCGCGATCTCGCGCCGCAGCATCTCGGTCCGGGGTCCGGGGAGATCGACGGCGAGCACTGCACCGCCCGGCCCGACACGTTGCGCCAACTCGACGGTCTTGCCACCCGGCGCTGCACAGAGTTCGAGGATGGCCGCGCCCGGTGCGGGATCGAGTGCCTCGACGACCTCCGCCGCCGTCGCATCCTGCACCGCGAACCAGCGCTCGTCGAAACCAGGCAACGCCGTTACGCGGCCCGCACCGCGAAGCAACAGGCAGCGCCCCTCGTCCTCGACTTCGTGACCCGCCTCGGTGAGCGCCGCACGCAGTTGGTCGGCGTGCTGCGGCGCTGGGCGCAGCGAGAGCGGCGGCCGCGTGACCCCAGCACGCAGAATCGAGAGCGCCGCGTCGTCGCCGTGCTCCGCCCGAAAGCGGTCCACCAACCAGGGCGGGTGGGAGTACGCAGCAGCCAGATGCGCGGTGAGGTCCTCGGGCGGCGGCAGCACCGGCACGCGAAACAGCGTCGCGGTAGCGCCCTCGAGCGGGACCACCTGGCGCGGGTCGCGGTCTTCGCAACCGGTCAATCCCCGACCGTCGATCTCACCCGCAAGCTTGCGCAGCACGGCATTCACGAAGCTGCCCGGACGGCCGGCGGCCTTGACCGCCTGCACCGTCGAGTGCACCGCGGCCGGCTGCGGAATGCGGGACAGGCAGACGAGTTGATACGCCCCCAGACGCAGCGCGGCGCGGTCGGCCCCGTGGGCCTTGCCGATCGGCTTGCGGAGGTGCCGGGAGAGCAGGTGGTCGAGGGTCTCCTGGCGGCGGATCGTCCCGAACGTCAGCTCGCTGGCGAGATCCCGGTCTCGCGACGACAACCGGGCGGCCTCCTTTTCGAGAGATTCTCGGGCCAGACCGCCGCCTCGGTCGACGGACCGGAGAACGGCGAGGGCGGCACGGCGAGGCACCGGTGGAGCGTACCCTCTCAGGCTCGAATTCGCGGCGCACGCGGCTGCCGCGGATCGCGTTCCCGGAACCACTCCGGCCGCAGAAGTGTCCAAGGAGTGGTCAGTCGGCCGTTTCTGGGCGAAAAAGAGGCTAATCGGCTTCACCCGGAGGGCAGGTTGTCCGTCCCATCCCGTGACCGGGGGTCTGCACTCCCGGGGACCCCGAATCGAACTATGGACCTACGCAACCCGGACGACCTCCGCCAGATCTACGAGGCGAACTCCAAGCGCCTCTACAACCTGGCGTATCGGCTGGTCGGGGATCGCCAATGGGCGGAGGACATCCTTCAGGAGACCTTCGTCCGGGCGTACGCGCGGGCCGAGACATTCAAGCGGGGCGGCAAGGTCAGCACCTGGCTGTACCGGATCTGCACGAACCTTGCCTACGACCACTTGCGTGCCCGGAAGTACCGGGCGA
Source organism: Planctomycetota bacterium (assembly GCA_965248445.1). GTDB lineage: Bacteria > Planctomycetota > JAJSAM01 > JAJSAM01 > JAJVHW01 > CBDFJG01. The sequence continues at coordinate 1,543,728 of CBDFJG010000004.1, read as the reverse complement.
TGGCATCCCTCGACGTGCCGGTCACACAGACCGGTGAACGGGACGGCAGCACGTGGAGCGCGACTCTCGCCTCCTCGATGCCGGACGCCACCGCTCAGGTCGAGGAGCAGGACACCGGTGCCACGATACGGCGGCTCATCGACGAGTTGCCGGATCGCGAGCGCACGGTCGTACTGCTGCGCCAGTACCACGGGATGACGTTCAAAGAGATCGCGGAAGTGCTCGGGCTGACGCCGCGCACGGTGCAGAACTGTCTGCGTCGCGCAAAGCACAAGCTGTACTTCTCGCTGAGGGACAAGGGCCTTGCTCCCGAGCGGGCCGAGGCACCCTTCGCGACCGAGTAAGCGGCGACACCGCCGCGATATTGGACAAAGGATCGGACGGACACACGACATGCGCTGTTCTCGCGTTCGCAAGCTGATCGACGACCACGTCAGCGGTCTTCTGCCTGTACGCCGTAACGAGCAGGTGCGCGCCCACGTCGACTCGTGCACCACGTGCGGCGACGAGGCCCAGGCCGTTCGCGCGGTCACCGAGGCGTTGCCGGCATACGGCGACGTCCCCGTTCCCATCGGCGTGTTCGACCGCATCCTCGAGCGGATCGAGACTCTCCCGCCCGACGCGTTCCAGCCAGCGCCGACCCCGCCCGCTCTCCGGGTGCTGCGTACCGGCGCGCGCTGGGCCGCCGCGAGCGGACTGGCCGCAGCGGCCGTGCTCGCCGCCGCGAGCACCGTCGAGAACGTGAGCGAGCGGGCGGACTCCCGCAAGCGTGGCGCCTCCGTCGCACAGACCGAGCTGCTCTTCCAGCCGCCCGCCACGGCCGGCATCCACATGACGATGCTCCCGAGTGCGGGCCGGGCCGGTGCGTTGAAGTCCGGTGAGCGGGTTGCGGAGCGCATCAACCTGATCACCCCGGAGTCGGACTTCCGCGACGGCGTGCTGCGCGCGACCCCCGCCGGAGCACCGGCCGGCGCCGGCGTCTCGCCGTTCGAGCTCGGCATCCTGGGGAACGGCGCACGATGAGGTCCGCCACACTCGCGGTGGCCGCCGCCGTCGCCGCGGCGACCGCGTCTCCCGCCCGCGCGCAAGAAAACGACGTTCCGGCCGCCCAGGCCGCGCGCATCGAGGCCCAGACCTCCGAGGTCCTCGATCGCGCGCGGCCCGCTGTCGTCACGGTCACCGTTACACCGCGCTCGCACGCCGTACCGCAACTGGCCTTTCCGGGGCTGACGATCATGCTGCCCGGAGCGCGGCCCGATCCGCTGCAGGCCACCGGCATCCTCGTTGCCGCGGACGGCCACATCTTGACGACGCTCTCGCTCTTCCAGAACGCGGCACACGTGGAGGTGCGGTACGCGAACGGCCGTGCGCACGACGCGCGCGTGGTCGGCTTCGACGGGCCGTTCCAGGCCGCGCTGCTTCGTACGGCGGCGCCCCGCGAGGGCCGCCCGCTCGACGAGACGGTCACCGCGCCCATCAGCGGCCCGTCGGTCGGGTGGTTCGTGCACTGCGGAGACCGCGGAGCCGAGGTCCAGATGGCCACGTTCCGGCCGACGGAAGCGCATGCAACGAGCTACGACCGCTACCTCGCGGCGCCGCTCGCGCTGCGTCCGGGTGCGGCGGGCGGCCCGCTGCTCGACGACCGCGGCCGGCTGCTCGGCATGGCGGTGCGCGAGGTCAGCCGCCCGGGGACCGGGACCACGCCGCGGCCGAATACGCTCTTCGTGCGAGGCGAGGATCTCGCCGCTGCCGCTCGCGCGCTCATCGCGAACAAGCCCGTGCCGCGTCCAATGCTCGGGGTCGTGGTCGGGTCCTCCGGCAGCCGCGTCGACCAGATCGTGCCGGACAGCCCCGCCGAGAAGGCCGGCCTCGTCGAGGGTGATCGCGTCGTGGCCGTCGAGGACACGGTCGTGAGCAGTCTCGAGGATCTCACGCGCGCACTGCTGCGCCGATCCGTCGGCGACTCGGTGACGGTCGACGTCGAACGCGGCGGCCGTCGCTTCTCGCATCGCGTCACACTCGCACCGTTCCAGATGCCGGCGCTGCCGACGGTGGCGCCGATCGCAGGCACGATGCTGCGTCTCGACCCGGCTCCCTCCGGCACCGAGACACCGGCGCTCCCGCCGGTCGTCGTGATGACCCTCGACGGCAAGAGCCCGGCCGCCGAAGCGGGGCTCCGCGTCGGCGATCACGTCATGAGCATCGAGGGCGAGAGCATCGTCCGCTACCTGATGCGACACCGCATCCGCCCGCGCGCCGAAGCCCCCCGACGGCTGGTCATCGAGCGCGACGGCGAGACCCGGTCGATCCTGCTCAGGGACTGAGCAGGATCGGTGTTGTCTGGCTCAACAGCTGACGCTGTTGACGCGATTGGTAGCGACGCCGTTGACATGTGGGGCGCTGTACCATTCGCAAGATGATGGACGAACTGCCGCCGGAGCGTGAGATTGCGGGGCTCGCTGCGATCATGGCACGGCTTCGCGCTCCCGACGGCTGCCCGTGGGATCGCGCGCAGACTCTCGCGACGCTCTTCCCCTACTTGCGCGAAGAGCTCGACGAAGCCGCGGAGGCGGCGGCCGCTGCGGAGCGCGGCGAGAAGGACCCGGACGCAGTCCGCGAGGAACTGGGCGACCTGCTGTTCAACGTCGTCTTCGTCGCCGAACTGTGCCGGGAAAAGGGCTGGTTCGACATCGGCGACGTGATCGCCGGGGCCGCCGCGAAGATCACGCGCCGCCACCCGCACGTGTTCGGCGACGAGACCGCCGAGACCGCCGAGGACGTCGAAGCGATCTGGCAGCGCGTCAAGCGCGAGGAACAGGGCGGCGGCACGTCGTGAGATCGCGCACCGCTGCGTTCGTCGGCGCACGGTGCCCGCGCTGCCGCGAGGGCCGCGTGTTCGGCGGCGTCTTTCGCATGAACCCGGAGTGTCCCGCGTGCGGCGTGCGGTTCGAGCGGGAGCCCGGCTACTTCCTGGGCGCCATGTACCTGAGCTACGGGCTCGGCGTCGCGCTGATCGCCGCGCCCGCTGCATGGCTCGTTGCGCGCAAGACCGATCCGCTCATCATCGTCGGGGCAACCGCGGCGCTCCTGCTCGTGCTCGCGCCATTCCTGTTCCGCACCTCACGCGTCATCTGGCTCCACTTCGACGATCACTTCGATCCGCTCGACGGGAGCGGGACGTCGCCGGTGGACGCCGAGTAGCTGCTAGCGCTTGACGACCTCGATGTCGGTCACGTCACCGGCACCGATCATGCCGGCGAGGTCCAGCAGCGTCGGCGCTCCGGTCTTCTTGTCGATGTCGAACGTCTGCACCTGATCGTTCTCTCGGGACGCGCAGATGAGCACCTTGCCGGTGAGGTCCCAGACGTAGACCGACACGTCCGGCATCGTCAACGTGTGGACTCCGAGCGACGTGAACGCTCCGGTCTTCTTGTTCAGCGAGAAGACCTCGAGATCGTCGGCGCTCACGTCCTGTCCGAACGGGATGGTCGAGATCCGGCCCTTCTTCGAGACCGCCGGCCCGTTGCCGCCCTCGACGGCCCCACGCAGCGGACCGGCCGCCACCGGCGTCACCTGAGCCGTCTTCTTGTTCAATCTGCGGGCCTCGAGCGCGTCGCCTGCGGAGACGATCGCGAACTTGCCCTTCCTGTCGGTGTGCACGCTGTACGCGAACCCGTTCGGCGAGAAGTCGAACGGCGAATCCGGCGCCTCGGTCAAGGAGCCATCGGCTCCGACGGCAAACGAGTAGACCGACCTATCGCCCTCGTCGATCAACAGGAGGCTCTTCTTGGTCCCCACGGCGCCGACGAGGTCCGTGCCGACGACGAACGGCGTTCCCGCAAGCAGCGTCAGCATGCCGTTTGCCCGCAGCTCGAATCCGGTGAGCGCTCCGCGGTTCCGCGCGGCGTAGACGAATACCCGTTTCTTGGTCTCGACGACCGCAACACCGATCGCTTCGGGTGCAGCGAACGGCGAACCGGCGACCTCCGTCAGGGCACCGTCCTTCCCGACGAGCCACGAGGTGATGCCGGTCTCGTTCGTGGTCAGGAGCACCTTGCGCTTCTTGCTATAGGCCATGGTCTGGCACTGCCCGCCGCAGCCGGTCGACGGCTCGTCGCTCGTGAACGGGCTTCCGGCGAGTCCCGTCAGGGCGCCGTCCTTCCCGAGCAGGTAAGCAAACACCTGTCCGTTGTCGTCCGAGTCGTGAACATAGACGTACGTGCGCTTCTTTGCAGCGTGGGACAACGGCACCGCGAGCGAGACGGCGGCGGCGAGGAGAAGAGCGGCCAGGACGCGGAGAGTGAGTCGGTGCACTTCCGGGCAGGCTACCGCGGCAGGCCGGTTCCCAGGATCACTGCATCCAGCAGTCCGTCCGGGTCGTCCGTCCCGATGCGGATGCGCCTGCCGGACTTCAGCTCCAGCTCCACGCAGTCGCGACCCCACAGGTTCCACGTCCACCCGCGACCGGGGATGTAGTGGATGCCCCAGCCGTCGATCAGTGCGCTCCGTCCGCGCGCCGCGGTCCGGATGTCGGTGTACCGCACGTTCAGCGAGAACGACGGGAACGGGCCAAAGCACACCTGGAGGGCGTCGCCTGAGTCCCGTGTCTCGAGCCACACGAAAGAGAGCGCGAGGACGACGAATAGCGCCGCAGCGCCGCCGAGGATCCATCGGAGGACGGTCGACACGTCGGCCGGCAGAAACGCGGCCAGCCCGGCGAGGATCACTGACGGCAACAGGCACGCGAACCAGAGCACTGCTGTCTGCCGATGGACGTAACTGCCGTTCACTCTCGTAACTTAGCGAGCGCTCGTTCATAGGCGCCCTTGACGCCCGGGCCCGTCCCGTGCGTCTTCAAAGCCTCCTCCAACACTGGAACCGCTTCCTCGATCCCGAGGTTGGCCGCGTGGGCGGCGGCCCACGTGCGCATGCGGAAGTACGGGTCGGTGATGAGCTCCAGGACGCGGGCGCGAGACTCCTCGCCACGAGGATCGAGTTTCACCATCGCGTCGAGCGCTGCATGCCGCAGCCGGTGCTGCAGGCCCTTGCCCCACTTGTACGCGGTGTACTCACGGGCAACCGCGGCGCCACGCGGATCGCCGAACGACCCGAGGGCGTTCATGGTCTCCCTCCGGATTACGTCCCGGTGGCTCTCCCGGTCCAGCAGGTCGATCAGGAAGTCGTACAGTTTGGGCTCTCTGATCTTGCCGAGTGCCGCGGCCGCCTCGGCGGACGCGTAGTGGCTCGGATCGGCGTCCGCGTGCTTCGCGAGCGTGACGAACGACCAGTTGGACGGGAAGCCGCCCAGCGCCTTCAGCGCCGCAGTGCGCACGCGGCTGTCGGCGTCCTCAGCTGCGGCCTTCAGCGCATCCGCAGCCCGGCGGCCTCCGAGCTTGCCGAGCGCCTCGCACGCGGCCCCGCGGACGTCGTAGCGCGCGTCTCCCGCCGCCGACTTTGCGAGGGCCTCGACCGTCTTCTGCCCCATGCCGCCGAGCGCGCGGGCCGCCAACACGCGCCCCGTGTTGCGCGGATCGTCGGTGAGTTGCGCCTCCCACTCCGCGCCGGACTTCGTCGCGTTGATGCGCGCGAGCAGCCAGCCGTCCGCGTCGACGCGCCAGCGCAGCGGCTTGCCCTCGCCCTGGATGCGCCACGCGTGCGACGCGCTGCTCACGTCGTGCCGACGGCGCTCGGTCGTGCCGTCCGGCCACGTGACCTCGACGTCCAGCGGGAACGCGAAGTGCGGCATCTGCGGCGTGGCGGGCTGCGTCTGCGAGACACGCAACACGAACGCTCCGGCCGCCGCGTCCCACTTGCCGCGTACGTCCAGCACCGGATGCCCCGAGCCGTACACCCACCGGTCGAAGAACCCGGCGAGGTCCCGCCCGCTCACCTTCTCGAGCGACGTTCGCAGGACCTCGGAGTCGACACTCCTGTCTCGCGCAGCGGCCACGTACCCGCGGACACCGTCGCGGAACACGTCGTCGCCCAGCACGCCGCGCAGCATGTGGAGGATGCTCGAGCCCTTCACGTAGGCGTGCCCCTGCACGTCGCCACACTCCGTCGGCTCGCGGTCGCTCTGCTTGCTCGCCTCGGCAGGGAGCTTCGCGCCGTCTAGGTAGCTGTCGCGCTGCCGCAGCCGCCCCGACGCGTAGTCCTCCTTGCCGTGGTGGTGTTCGACCCACAGGTCCGTGAAGTAGGTCGCGAACCCCTCGTTCAGCCAGATGTGGTTCCACGTGCGGCACGTGATCAGGTCCCCGAACCACATGTGAGCGAGCTCGTGCGCGATCAGTCCGTCGGCCGTGTAGTCCGGACGCACGCCATCGCGGTGCAGCGCGCGCATGTTCAGAGTCGTAGCCATCGTGTTCTCCATGCCGCCCCACATGAAGTCCCAGACTGTCACCTGGCTGTAGCGCGAGTACGGGTACGGCTGGCCGGTGTAGTCGGCGAAGAACGCCATCATCGACTCGGTGCGGCCGAAGATCTCGTCGGTCGCGTCGCCCCAGCCGGGCGGCACGAGCATGTGGTGCTCGACACCCGCCACGTCCTTGCGCACGTCCTCGAACGTACCGGCGACCAGAGTGACGAGATACGGGGGGTGCTCGCGTCCGGTCTCCCACGCGTGCACCTCCCGTCCCGGTTGCGACTCTCGCTTGAACAGCGGCTTGCCGTTGGAGAGCGTCGTCAGGCCTGCGGGCAGATCGACTTCGAGCCGCGTCGTCAGGCGGTCGTCGGGCAGGTCGTAGACGGGCATCCAGTGGCGGTTCTCCGTGCCCTGTCCCTGACTCCACACCTGCAGCGGGATCTCCGGGTGCTCCTCGGTCGGCCGGAAGAACCACAACCCCGCCGTCGGCTTGCCGCCGTAGCGGATCACGAGTTCGAACTCCTGATCCTTCACGCGGGCGCGGTCGAGAGTGATGGTGAGCACGTCCTTCTCGTGCGTGTGCGCGCACTCCGTGCCCTCGCCCGTCTTGACCCACTCGACCTGCATATCCTCGAGGTGGAGTTGCACTTGTGTGACGCCATCCCGCAGCGGAGCCATGCGGTGCGTCGCGGTTCCCAGCACCGTGCCCTTGGTGAGTTCGAGTACCAGCGAGAGGTCGAGGTGGCGCTGGTCGAACGCGCGCGTCGCGTCGTCGAGTTTGGCAGGTGCCGCGTCCTGGGCCGCGGCGGTGGCGGCGAGGGTCAGGACCAGGAACGTCGTCAGGGTGCGTCGCATGAGGCCCTCCGGGGGCGCGCATGCTAGCGCCACGCGGGGCTCCGGGATGTCGCACGGAATCGACATCCGGCCGGCTGTGAGCCTCGCCTGAGGCGGGCCGATGGCGGCCCGGCCCTTGCGACCTCCTCCCGACCGGAGGAGCACGATGAGCACGACGCACAGCAAATGGACCGGATGGTGGGTGTTGACGGTGGCGCTGGTGGCGCTCTCGTTGGCCGCGATCGGCTGCCGCGCGGAGCGCCGGCCGACCGACGGCGACTCCATCGGTCCGCCGACGGAAGTCCCGTCGTTCGAGGGCGCCAGCCGTGAGCCCGGCCGGGTTCTGCGCGACCTCGGGCGCGCCCAACGGGCGTTCCGCCACGAGGCCCTCGTGGACGAGGACACCGACGGCGAGGGCGAGTTCGCCGGCCTGGCCGAGCTCACGGGCGCGAGCGGCGGACGCATGGAGCGGCCGTTGCGCGATCCCCTCGTATGGCGGGAGCTCGGACAGCTGAACACGGACGGCGAGGGCGAGCTCGAGGGCTACCTGTACCGCGTGTGGCTGCCCGGACGAGCGGGTCTCGGCATCGGCGAGATGTGGAGGGGCGCGGGAGCGGCTCAGTACGCGCCCTCACTGGCTGAGAACTACTGGGTCTGCTATGCGTGGCCCGTGCGTCGCGGCGGCGGTCCGGCGTACTTCCTGTCGCACGATGGCGTGCTGCTCAGAACGAACGACCCGTCCTACGCGGGACGCGGTAACGGCCCCGCGGCCGGCGCTGCGCTCGCTGGCGGAGATGTCTCGGACGTGCTCGCGCGTCCCGCCGACGGAGGCAAGGGAGCCGACGGCAACACCTGGGTGCGCGCGGACTAGCCCGCGTCGTTCAGCCATGCAGCGGGCGGACGACCGACGGCGCCCGCGTCACGCGGATCCAGGAGCGGTCGCCCCATCGGGCGTGTGAGCAGCTCCCCGCGATCGAGACGGCGCACGCGCTCGCGCGCCGTGCGGACGTACCGCGAGACGATGTCCGCCCCGGCGGCTCTGCGGCCGTGCATGAGTGCCGCGATCACGGTGGACCCGACGCCGCAGTACGGATCCACGACGAGGTCGCCGGGCTGTGTCAGGGCGAGCACGAGCCGTTCGACCAGTTCGACGGGAAACTGACACGGGTGCTCGGTCTTCTCGGGGTGCGCGCTCTTGACATTCGGGATCTCCCAGACGTCACCAGGGTTTTTCCCGAGCGGGTTGCACGCGTACTCGCCGGCCCGCGGCCCGCGATAGACCTTCTTGCCGGGGTACTTCTGCGGCACGCGGATCGGATCGAGCTGGAAAACGAAGTCGTCGCCGTTCGTGAACCAGAGCAGCGTCTCGTGCCGCGGTGACAGGCGCTTCTTGCAGTGCTCGCCGTGGCCGAACGTCCAGATGACGCGGTTGCGCAGCCGCAGCCCGTACTCCTCGAAGACGGGCCAGAGCAGACAATCGAGCGGCACGATCTGCGCGCGCCCGACCGGCATGTTCCCCACCTGCCAGCAAAGCGAGCCGTCCTCGGCCAGCACCCGGACGCACTCCGCGATCGTACGCTCCTGCGCCGCGACGTACTCCTCCCGCGAAACGCGTTGCTCGTACTCCTTACCGACGTTGTACGGCGGTGACGTGACGACGAGCCGCGCACACCCGTCGGGGAGGCGCCGCAACATCTTCAGCCGATCGGACGTCACCAGCAACGCGTCGGCCGACGGATCGAACTTGCGCGTGACCGTGAATGACACAGCGAGACCCTAGCAGCGCTGCTAGACGCCGAGGAGGTCGGCGTAGAGCGCACGGTGCGCCACGATCATGCGCTCGACGCCGAAGCGGCCACGGGCTCGCGAACGCGCGGTCGCGCCGAACCGCTCGCGCATCGCGGAGTCCGACAGCAGGGTCAGGAGTGCGCCCCCCAGCTTGTGAGCATCGTCGGGCGGGACGAGCAACCCCGTCACGCCGTGCTCGACGACCGATCGCACGCCGCCCACGTCCGTCGCCGCCGCCGGACGTCCGAGCAGCGCCGCCTCGATCAGCGCGATCGGTGACCCCTCCATGGCGCTCGAGAGCACCACCACGTCCGCAGCGGCCATGAGCGCGGGCACGTCGTCCCGCCAACCGAGCACGTGCACCCGGTCATGCGCTCGATGTCGCACCGTCCCCAGCAGATCCCCTCCACCGGCGACCAGGAGCCGTGCCCTTGGCAGTTCCGCGCGCACGCGATCGAACGCAGCGAGCGCCAGGAGCGGCTGCTTGACGGCGACGAGGCGGCCCGCCAGCAGCGCCACGGGGGCCTCGGGCGGGATCCCGAACTCACGGCGGACGTGAGCGCGCGCCGCTGGGGCATCCACCCCCGGGACAGGGACGCCCAGCGGAATGACGTGTACGCGGTCGCGGGGCGCGATGCCGTAGACGTCCACGATGTCGTCCGCCGTCTCCCGGGAGACAGCCACGATGGCGTCGGTGCGTGAGGCGAGCCGGCGTTCGGCCTGCACGGCGACCTGCGCCGCGAGACGTCCCAGATGTCCGCGGAAGACATGACCGTGGAACGTGTGCACGATGCGGGGTACGCCCTCTCGAGCAGCCGCGGCCCGCGCCAGCGCACCGGCCTTCGCCGTGTGGGTGTGGACGATGTCCGGCTGCCACTTGCGGATCGTCTCCCGCAAGAAGCGGTACGCACGCACGTCGTCCGCCGGAGAGACCGGACGCTTGAGGCGTGGAATGCGGAACGGCATCACGCCGTACCGCTGCAGCACCGACGTCGCCTCTGCCTCGTGAGCGCCGACGCTACCCGCGACGAGCATGGTGTCGACGTCGTCGCCCAGCTTCGCGGTCAGCAGCGCGACGTGCAGCGACGGGCCGCCCACGTTGGTACGCGTGATGACCCGGAGCACCTTGCGCACCGGCCCGCGCCGCATGACCGAGTCCATGCCGTCAATCCTCGGCCGGCCGGCGGCGCTGGCGCTTCACCTCGCCGCGCTGCTTCTTCTGGCTCAGGCGGCGCTCCTTCGACGCGCGGGTCGGGCGTGTCTTGCGACGGCGGCGGGGACGCTTCAGCGCATCGCGCAGCAGTCCGGCCAGCCGGTCGAGGGCGTCGTCGACGTTGCGTTCGCGAGACCGGTGCGCCTGGGCGTGAACGACGATCTCGTCCTCGGTGGTCAGGCGCGAGGACAGCTTCTCGCGCACCCGGCGCAGATCCCAGTGCGTCAGGCCGGGGACGTCTTCCAGCGCGAGCCGGGCGATGACCTTCGTCTCGACCTTGTTGACGTTCTGGCCGCCGGGTCCTCCGCTGCGGGCATACGAGAGCCGCACCGCCGTCTCAGGCAGCTCCAGGCCTTCCCGCAGGGTCCGATCGCCGGGCATTCCGTCATGTTCGGTTACAGCTGCCCGTGCGGGAAGCCGTCGCTGGTAGATTCGCGGGATGAAGGGCATGACGGGTTTCGCCGCAGCAGCATGTCTCGCTGCACTCTCCCTGCTGGCCCCCGTGACCGTCCCGACCGCGCACGCGCAAGACGCGAAACTCGAGGAACGGGCTCGAATCGAGGGTTTCCTCAAGCTGCTGGCCGACGATGATGCCGAGGTGCGCACGGGCGCTGCCGACGCGCTCGTGGCGATCGGCGAGAGCGCCCGCCCGTACGTGACGCGCGCGCTCGACGATCCGCGGCCGGGTGTTCGGGCGGCGGCGCAAGGCGTGCTCGACCGCATCGCCGCCGCCACACCCGCGCTCACGTGGGCCGGACTGCGGGGCGGACCGGAGCGTTCCGGAGTCGCGGGAGGCGAGATCCCGGTGAACCCGAAGCGCGCCTGGCGTGTGGCCATCCCAGGGATGCGCCTGATCGAAGGGGCGCTGGTCCCCGACGGACGCAACGTCATCTGCCTGGGGAAGGACGGGGTGGTGCGCGCGTTCGATGCCCTGGACGGTGCGCGGCGCTGGCTGGTGCAACTCGACACGCAAATCTCGGCGTCCGCGATCCTCGCCGGCGACCGGCTCGTGGTGCCCACCTCACGAGCACTCATCGCGCTCGACTCCGCGAGCGGCAGGCGGGTCTGGTCCAAGCCGGCGGTCTACGGTTGCGACTCCGCGCCGGCCATCGGCGGCAACCGCGTGTTCGCCGCGTTCCGCAACGAAGGCGTTCGCGCGTACGACCTCGACACCGGTGAGCAGGTGTTCGAGAAGAAGTGCACGCCGAGCGGGGCGCTGCTGGTGGACGGCGAGAACGTCGTCGTCGGCACCGCAGACGCCGAACTAATGCGCATCGATCCGGCCAACGGCAAGGTCCTCTGGAAGGTGGACATCGGCTCGGAACCCGACATGGGCCCGTCCCTCGGTGCGCCGGGGATCGTGGTGGTGCTGGCGGAGAACCGTTATCTGCGCGGCATCGCGATGTTCGATGGCAGGACGATCTGGGAACGCCGCCTGACCAGCGCCAGCCGCTCGGAGTCGCTGGCGGCAGGCGCCGGCCGCGTCCTGGTGTCCGATGCACGCGGGACGCTGCGCGCGTTCGACGCCGCCAACGGCGAACCGCTCTGGAACCGCAACGAGGGCATGATCGAGATGGGCGGGCCATGTGTCACAGCGCGCAGCGTGCTGTGGGCCGACAACGGTGTCGTCACCTGCCGGCGGGCCGACACCGGGAACATCATCTGGCGCAAGAGCCTGCCCGGACGCGAGTGCTCACCGCCCGCCATCGTCGATGGAACGCTCTACGTGCTGAGCGAGCGGCACCTCGAAGCCTGGGTCGAGAGCCCGAAGTAGCTCTGGCCGGGCTAGGCCTTCTTGCGGCTCTTGCGGCCCTTCTTGGGCGGGAGGCCGACGCTCTCGCGGCCGACGGCCTTGACCACCATGTGGGCGGTCTCCTCGATCGCGCGCTGCGTGACGTCGACAATCGCGACGCCCTGCTTCTGCAGCACCTTGCGGCTCCAGTTCAGTTCCTCGCGCACCGCCCGCGTGTCGTCGTAGTCCATCTGGTATCCCGGCGCGATGTAGTCCATGCGCGCGCGCCGGATCTCGGCCAGACGGCGTGGATCGATCATGAGTCCGCAGAGTTTCTCGCGAGGTAGCGCGAGCACCTCTTCGGGCACGGGCTGACCCTGCACGAGAGGCACGTTCCCGACGCGCCAGCCCTCGAGCGCCAGATACACCGAGAGCGGCGTCTTGCCGGTGCGGGAGACGCCCAGCAGCACCAGGTCAGCGTGTTTCAGGCCCTCGAGGTGCTTGCCGTCATCGTGCATCACCGCGTACTCGACGGCGTCGATGCGCCGGAAGTATTGATCGTCGATCTTGTGGTAGAGGCCAGCCTCCTCGGCCGGCTTGCTGTGGAGGTGCCGCTCCAGCGAGTCGAGCAGCGGCCCGAGCAGATCCAGGTTCTCGACGCCCTGCTGCGCGGCCTCCGCGCGCATCATTTCACGCAGCGGGTGCGCCGCGAACGTGTGCGCCACGAGCGCCTCCTCGTTGGCCGCTTCGCCCAGGATGCCGCGAACCTCGGACTTGCGCAGTACGTTCGGGAAGCGGCGGATTTCGACGCCCTCCCCGACGAATTGCTTGAGCGCCGCGCGGACGATCCTGGACGCGGTGTCCCCGGTCGAGTCGGACAAGATGAACACCTTGCGGCGCGAACTCACGACGACGGCTCGTCGCGGCTGCGCGGCACGACAACAAAGGGTGTCGGAGCCACCTGGTCGACGACGCTCTGGTACAGCTCGAGCGTGGCCGCGCGTCCGGCCTCGTCGAGGGTCACTGCGGTGACTCCCTGCGGGTCGTACACGCACCACCCGTCTTCGGTCGCAACGGCCCCGAGCACGCGGAACACGCGCCCCATCACCGCGGTCGCTACCTCGGCGTCCGCGAGGTAACCGAGGCGTACACGCACGAAGTCCTCATGGACGTCGACACGGACGCCGGCTCCATCGGTCAGAGCCGACGTGACGGCGATCTCGGCAGTCGCGGCCGACAACGACGGCTCGGCGGACGTCGCGCGGCGGACGAGTTCGTGGCGGGTCTCCTCCGCGGAGCCACTCGGGTCGCCACGCTCGATTCCGGCGCCGACGCGAACAGCGAGAGCCTCCGCCGTCTCCTCGAGATCGGCTCCGCTCGGCACACGCAACGCGAACAGGACATAAGCCACGCGGTGAATCTACGTCAATCGACGTCGGGAACGAGGACCGACTCGCCCGGGAACACGCCGTAAAGGACGATGATGTCATCTCCGACCTTGGCTCCGTGCTGGATCGTGCGCTCGAGCACCTCGCCGTCCTCGGCCACTCGCACGACGCCGGTGTCGCCACGCCAGGTGACCGCGCGCTGCGGCACGAGCCCCACCTTCTTGACGGCCGCGGCCAGCCGCAGCTCGCCGGCGAGGTCCTGTTCGACGCCGGGGGTGGGCGGCAGGCTCGCCACGACGGCCATGTAGCCCCCCGGCACGTCGAGATTGCGCTCCCCGGTCGCATCGTGAGCGGTCACGGTGCCCCGCACGTCGCCGATCCCGGCATCCAGGTGGATCAGCACCTCCCGGCCGAGGTTGGCGGACTTGACAGCCACCTCGTTCGGCACGAGCGCGACGAAGACGTAGGAAGAGCGATCCGCGAGCGTCATCAGCGGGATGCCCACTTCGATCGGGATGTTTCCGGTGTCCAGCTTGATGTCGTGGACCTGGCCGTCCACCGGCGCTCGCAGCACGACGTGCTCCAGGTAGCCCTCGAAGCGCAGCACGTCGGCGTCGCGGCCGGCTTCGCGTGCCTCGACAATGGCGTCCTCCACCTGCTTGCGATCGAGCGTGATGAGGGGATCACCCTTCTTCACGAAGTCACCGTGCTCGTGGTGGATTTTCACGATCGGGACGAGCATCCCCTTGGGGGCCCGGATCTCGATGAGCCCTTCACCGGAGACGTTGCCCTTGTAGCCGCGCGTCTCGGTGAGTTCGTGAGTCCGCACGACCTCGAACCGTTCGCCCGGCGCCGCAGGAGGCGGAGCCACGTCGACGTACTCGTCGTCTTCCGGCGCAGGGGGCTTACTCATCACTTTCCAGCCCGCGTAGACGAACCCGGCGATGCCGATGAGCGCCAATGCCAGCGGCCAGAGTTTTCGTACACGTGTCATCGCAGCCACTCCGGAGGGTCACCCGCGGCGGACTCTAGGAGCGCCCACCCGGCGCGGACCGCTTCGAGATACGTGCCGGCGCTCGTCGCCAGCGTACTTGGTCCCTTCCGCTCGACGCCGGTACGGCGCTCGGCGAGATCCGCCTGCTCCTTGCGATGGAACGTGGCGGCGAATTCAACCGGTCCTTCCACGCGAAACGGCTTGCGTGACGACGCGGTCTCCAGCGCCGTCAGCACGCCGAGGCGAATCTCGTCGGCGGTCTCCGCAGGGGGCCGGCACACGGCCGATTTGGCGCCGAACGCGCGCTTGACCGCGACGGTGACGAGATCGTCACCGAGCTGCGACTTCGCCTCGGCGCAGGCGGCCACGTCTCCCGAGAGGAACGCAACGGGCACGCCGTGCTCCCCGGCAATCGCGGCGTTCAGCGCGGCTTCTCCGAACACGACGCCGTTCACGCGGATCTCCCGCACCACGGAGCCGATCCACGTGTGCGGAAGGACCGCTTCCGGCGTGCCGGCGCGCGCGTGGTATCCGACGAACAACACGACGTCGAATGAGTCGTCGAGCCCCTCCGACTGACAGAAGACGCGCGACCCGGCCGGGCCGGAGACGAGGTCGCACCCCGAGGGGAGCTCCTCGATCAGGATGTTGCGCATGGTCCCGTGCCCGTCGCAGACGCGCACGTACTCGACGTCTTCGTAGGCGAGAGCCGCCTCGACAGCGGCCACCACATCTCCGGTCATCAACCGGCGTCCACGCTGGTAGTCGTATCCGCCCGGGATGAGCTGATCGTTGTGCACGATTCCCGTGCAGCCCTCCATGTCACAGCTGATGAAGACGCGCAACCACCGGCCTCCCACTGAATCTACGACGCGTGCCCCTACTGCGTCGTGCGCAGGAACGGGAATCTCTCGACCGCGGGTCCGGACGCGCTCTCGTATCCGACGTACAGGAAGTTGCCGACGATGATCGACGTCGGCCGGTTCAGGCCGCTCGTAGGCAGCGTGACGTCGGAACCGAGGACGAGGTCGCCCGCATCGTCGAACAGCGAGCGCACGACGTTGCCGGCACCGCTGGCACCCGCGGGAATGACGTGGTGCACGACTGTAACGCCCGAGGACAGGTCGATCGAGACGGCGCTGGACATCGTCTCGGTCTCCCCCGGATCCGCGATCGGCTTCTCGTTCGAGCCCTGCACCTGCCAGAACTCGGAGTAGAACTGGCGGTTGAGGTCGCTCGGGTTGCCGAAGCCGAGCGCGTCCGGCGCCCACAGTTCGTACTGCTCCGTCGCGGGGTTCCACGCAGCGCCGGCGCCGTTCGCGTGCGAGAACGCGAGCGTACCGATGCCGGTGGTGAAGATGCTCGTGAGGTCCGGCTCGTAGACGTGCACGTCGTGACCGTCGGGCGAACGGAACACGCCGAGCGAGACGGTGAGACCGTTGGTGACGAGGAAGTGGTCCCGGATGGGCGTCGTCGCGTTCGCGATCGCCTCGAGGAAGCCCTCTCGGCCGAGGTCGCTCTTGCGGATGCGCGAGAACCCGGCGAACAGCCCGCTCTGGGTGGCCCAGGCGATGTAGTAGTTCACGTCGTTCGCGACCATCCGGTGTGTGCCGAGCACCTCGCCCGGCTGCATGTCCGCTGGCCCCACGAACGACACCGGCTGCGGCGTGCCCGGTTGCTCGAAGAGATCCCGGTCGTAGAGGCGGCCGGAAATCTGAGGCGCACCGCCGCCCAAGTAGAGCGCCGAGACGAGGATCGAATTCGTCCCCGCGTCGTACGCGAGACCGGGGGCGCCCGTGCCCCAGTCGATCGCCCGGAATCGGTCCGCTGGGCGCACGGACAGCGGGATTCCCGGCGCGTTCTCGATCTTCAGGAACGCGGTCGTCCGAATGGTGAACATGTTGACCTTGACGGTCGCCACGAACGTGCCGGTGGTCTGGCCTTCGCGGTACCCGAATTCGAACGTGTGGTCGTCGTCTTCGATGGACCGGAACTTCTGGGAGACGGCGCCCTTCTTGTTGGTGCGCCGTTCCGTCGCCGGGAACCGGAACTCCTGACTCGGCGACACGAACCGCGTGATGACAGGGATGCCGCCGTCCTCGGTCTTCACCTTCACGATGACCTGATCGCGGAAGAGCAGCGCGACGTCGAGCGAGAGGTCCGCCTCGGTGATCGTCGTCTTCGCACGCTTCGGCCGCTTCAACTTGAACTTGCCCGAAGCGATCAGCTCGACCAGGTTCGGCAACCGGGCGCTGTTCGTGTCGGTGATCAGTGTGTAGTCGCCCGTCTTCTGCGCGACGAAGCCGCGCAGCTTGAGCTTGCTCTTGCCCAGACGCAGTCGCGTGCCCTCGAAGAACTGACTCGTGTCGGGCACGACGGCGCCGTCCGGGTCCACGATCTGCAGGTTCAGGAAACTCAGCGGCGCGGTCTTCGATCCGGCGAGGGAGAACGTGAGCCGCGGCTCGGTGCCGGCGGCGGCGCGAAACCGGAGGCGGATGACCTCGCCCTTCGGGACCACTCCGGAGATGCGCTGACCGTTGACCAGGAACGCCGTGCTCTCCGCCTCGGCGCGCGGCGCCGTGAGCGCGAAGACCGCGACCGCGGTGAGCAGGAACAGACAGAGTCGGAGGGGTCGGTGCATCGGTGGTTCAGCCTACAGTCTGCTGCCGCGTCCGTGCTGCGAACGGAGCGGCACGAGCCTCGGGGCTACATCCCCGCCTGGTCGGCGATCTCGCGAAGTTCGTCGAGAGACTCGACCTCGCGCAGCCGCTTGCCACGGCGCTTGAGTTCCTCGTCGAAGCGGATGGCCCGCTCCTGCATCTCCGAGTGCGTGTCGCCGCTCCTGCCGAGCAGGACGAAGTCCCGGCCTCGGGTCACCCGGCGGTGGCCGTCGTCGCCGTCGAAGCCGACCCCGAGGAGGAAGCTCTCCTTCTGGGGGGTGGCGTCTCCTCGATCACGCATCCCGGGCATCATACCCGCGGTTGCGAGCTCGGTCCGCCGGGTCAGTCGGGCGCCCGGAATTCGACTCCGGTCTCTCCAGCCGTGACCTCGCCGAGCTCGACCTTCGTCCACTGCTCACCCTCGGCCTCCTGAACCCAGCCGGTGACCTTGTAAACACCCTCGTCGAGGCCCCCGATCGAGAACGTCCCAGCCTCCGCAGTGCGACCCGAGGTGCGCGACTTGCCCTCCACCGCCTCGAACGAGAGCATCGCGTTCGTGAGCCCCTTGCCACTCGCGTCGACGAACGTGCCGGAGACCCGCAGTCCCGGTTCGACCGTGATGCTGACGTTGCTCGCCCCCGCCTCGATCCCCTCGACCTCGGCTGCGCGGTAGTTCCCGCCCATGGTCCGCAGCGTGTACGAGATATCGGGCTGCGTGCCCTCGATCGTGAACGTGCCGTCGGCCGTGACCCGCCCGTGCTTCTGACCCACCCCCTCCTTGCCGTTGGGGAGTGCGAGCACCCACGCGCCCTCGGCGGATCCGTCGTCGGTCGTGACGAGAGCACCCGTGATCGTGAGTCCCTTGCTGTACTCGAGCCGGATGTTCGACTGGCCGGCCGAGACGCGCGCGCCTCCGGAGATCACCGTCTGGTCATTGCCTTGCATGATGATCGAGTAGTCCGCGACCTCCAGTCCGTTGAACTTGAACTTGCCCCCCGACGCGGTCGTCGCGTTCAGCCACGAACTCTGCGTGCCCTCGGGAAGATCGAGCCGCTGCGCGAGCAGCATCTTCCCGCTCACACCGTCACCGTTCTCGTCCACGAGCACGCCGGACAGTTCGAGCCCCTTCGTCATGCGCAGGATCACGTCACGCGCTCCGGCCGGAACGCCGGCCTTCACAAACGCGGCGTACCCGCTCTGCGCACCCACGTTGAGAGTCCACGTACCGTCTTGCAGACCGACCATCTCGAACGTGCCGTCCTCGCCGCTGCGGGCCTGCCGCCACGTCGTGACGCCGGTCGGGTTGTTCTGCGGCGGCTGCCCCGAGATGGAGATCGCAGGCACGGGCTCGCCGGCGTCGTCCACGAGCCGGCCGGTGATCGTGAGTCCGTGCTGCGCGACAATCTCGAGATCCTCGGTCCCCGCCTCCACGTCCTTCACCGTGGTGGAAGTCACGTTGACGTCGCCGTTCCAGGGTGGATCCAACGTGACCGTGTACTTGCCCGCCTTCAGCCCGTCCTTGCGGAACCGGCCGTCCGAACTGCTACGGACCTCTTGGTTCGGGCCGTAGTTCGTCGCGCCCGCGGCACGCATCGTGACCCGCGCTCCGCCGACGGGCTCCCCGTCGGTGAACTTCACGACGCCGGCGATCGCCAGCGCGGGCTCGAGTCCGAACCCGACGTCATGCTCGTCCTTGACGACCACGTGCTGCAGCAGCTCAACGAACGCCGCTGCACGCGCTGTGATGTTGTGACCGCCCGGTCCGAGGTGCGTGATCTCGTAGAGACCGTTGCCGTCCGTCACGGCCACCACCGGCCGCGGGTTCTGCTGCTCCATCTGCTGCAGCTGCCACGCCATGTTCTGTCCGCTGATCTTCCTGCCGGGACCCGCGACGATGAGCGCGTTCGCGATCGGCGCACCGTCGCCCTTGCTGGAGACGACGCCCCGCACGATCGCGCCCGGCTTCAACCGGACCTCGACCTCTGTGTCACCGGCGGTGCTCTTCGCGACCTCGACCTCCGTGGGTCCGTAACCGGTGGCCACGGCGCGGACGACGATGGGGTCCCAGCTCGGCAGCGGGACATCGAACGTCCCGTCCTCACGGACCGGCAGTCGCTCGAGGCGTCCCCACTGATCCTGCTGCTGCGGTTGATTGAACGAACGCTGCTTGGGCTGCGGCGCTCCCAGTTGCACGTACGCGTCCTCGAGCGGACCGTCGCCGAGGACCACACCTCGCAGGCGGTTCTGCACCGTGAGCTGGATGTCCACGTTCTCGTTCGGGCCGTCGAGCTTGACCTGCGTGCTTCCGACACCGTGGCCGTCGGCAGTCGCGTTGAGGTTGATGTCCTTGTCCAGGGCGAGCCCCTCCATTCGGTACGTGCCGTCCTCGCCGCTGAGCGCCTCCACCCAATCCGTCGCGGCGTAGGAGCGCACGAGAGCGCCCGCCACCGGATCTCCGTTGGCGTCGCTGATCAGACCGGAGACCCAAGTGCCCTTCTCGAGCACGAAGTCCTTCGTGACCTCCCCTTCCTTCGGGACCTCGAGGAACCACTCCTCGGGCGCGTTCTTCTGCTGCAGTGCGGTCCACCAGTTCGTCGGGAAGTCCCGCTGGAAGTGACCGCGCGCGCGCACCTGCACGAGCGCCCCGCCGGCGTCGATGCCGTCGGCGCGATACGTACCGTCCGACTCGGCCGTGACGTACTTCTGGCCCCAGTTGCCGGCGGTGCCCATCGTGAACAGCGTCAGCTTGGCGCCGCCGAGCGGGCCGTCCGGCCCCGTCACGGTGCCGATGACAGTGGCCGCGCGCCGCAGCACGACGTCGTGCGTCACGGTGTCGCCGCGTAGCAGCGGGACCTGGATCCACGGCGAGCCGTCGATCACGACGACGTGCCCGGGGTAGTCCACCTTGACCTGCGTGACGACCCCCTCCATCAGCGTGTCGATCGTGTACCGGCCGTCGGCATCGGTGACGGCCTCGGCGATGTAGCTCGAGCCGTTCTTGTAAGCGGATGCACGCACGACGACGCCCGGCACTGGAGACTTGTCCGCCTCGAGCGAGACCAGGCCGGTGAGAGTCCCTCCGCGCGTCAGATCGATGTCGATGTGCGGGACCCGCGGGACGTCGATCGACAACACCAGCGACGGAACACCGCCCGGCAGTCCTATCCAGATGCCGACGCGGCCCGTGCGCAGTCCCTCGAGTGTGAACGCACCTTCGGCGTCCGTGGTCGCGCGCGCATTCAGCGGCGCGTGGTTCGGAGTCCACGCCATGTTGCGCGGGATGCCCATGACGAGCACGTTCGAGAGCACCTCGCCACCGTCTTCTCGCACGGTGCCGCTGACGGTCCATCCCTTGGGCAGGTGCACCGTTATGTCGTTCGCGGCGCGGTCAGAACGCAGTTGAACGCCGTTCTTGCCGCGCGTGGCGAAGCCCGGCTTGCGGGCGCGGAAAGTCCAGTTGCCCGACGCGAGCCCCGTGAAGGACGCACGCCCCTCGGCGTTCGTCGTGGCGGTTGCGATGACGACCGGGGCCACACCGATCTGCGCCATCCTGGCCTGCCAGTCGAACCCGAACCCACTCGCCTGAACCGCGAAGGCCTCGACGGTCGCGCTGGCAATCGCCACATCGCCCATCGTGCGTACGAGAACGTCCACGGGAACGGCCGGAGCGAGAACCAGTTCACCGACGTCGCGCTCCTCGTTGCGGTCGAGGGCGATGCCGGGCACGCGCACCTCGGCGCTGCCGTCCTCGCGAACTGTCACCTCGTACGGACCGCCGGGAGCGACGTTGGCGAACGAGAACGCTCCGGTCTCATCCGTCTCGGCAACGCGCTCGGTGGCCAGGGCATCGAGCAGTCGCACCGAGACACCCGCGGCGGGTGCACGCTCCGATCCCCGCGCGACCGTGCCGAACACGCGGGCGGATCCTGCGGGACGCGCCCGTTTGCGGCCGCGACCGCCGGTCGCCGCCTCGTCGTCTTCGATCGTGGCCGGTTGAGAGTCCGGAGTCTCGGCGCCGTCTCCGCTGCCCGGAGGCTCCTGCATCACGAACAAGACCGCCGCGACGACCGCCAAGAGGATCAGCAGTCCGACGACGACGATGCGAGCGCTCTTCCCCCGCATACACACCTCCCTCATCCATACCGACGATCGGCCAGATAACGGGCACGGGCAAACTTGGCAGGGCCCTTCGCTCGCGCTCCTCCCGATCGCGTGCTGCGACGCCTGCACACTTTACGAGAACGCGGGTTCAGCCTGCTCCCGAAACGAGAATCCGTGAGCCGAGTGATGCTTGTGGTGATCCCGATCCGGGAAACCACCCGCGGGGGCATGCATCGAGTGCTGATTTTCGAGTTTTGGCCCTCAACCCCGTTGCCGCACGTCCCGAAGCCAAGTGTGACGCGAAGTGCCCGGCTGCAGGGCACGCGACGTCTCGGAGGCCGCGATGCGGTGTGGGCGTGCGAAACGGAGGCCGGCGGATCCCATGCCGCCGGTACCTGCGCTCGTCGTTCCCCGTCCGCGCACCGGACCCTCGTGCACCGATCCGGAAAGGGCAGCGCGTCATCTCTCTCTGTGTGGGCACGTCTCTCTCTCTCTCCGTCTACGACCGGCCTCTCCCCAAGCCGCGACCTGGATGTCCCGAACGCCCGCACTCGACTCGCGCGCGCAATGCGCGCATCGACTCTCCTCGCCCAAACACCACCTGACGGGTAGGGGATGGAACTGACCGCGGGGCGGGCTTCGGCCCGCCCCGCGCGTTTGCGTCGCCTGCGGATCGCGGGGCGATCCTCGGCCTCGCTACGCGCGGATGTCCCCCTCCTACGCGCCCTCCGGGCGCTACGGAGGGCTACGGTCACGCGCCTTGCTTCGCAACCCGCGCGCCCTCGCTACTCGCTGCATCTCGAGAGGTCAGCGCATCTCCAGGGCGCGGGCGGGAAGCGCCCCGCCCCGTGAGGGAGCACCGCGTCGAGCGGCGCGCCCGAACGCCCGCGACCCGTGCGCGCGTGCCAGCGCGCGAGGGGGCAACGACATGAGCAATGTCTTGCAGCGGGAGCAGCGGACTCGCACTCGTTGCGCGAGTCGCTGCGCGACGCGCGTGCCGAGCCGCTAGTGCGCTTCGAGCCAGGAGTCGCCGTCGCCCATGTCGACCAGGATCGGGACGCGGAGTGCGTACGCCCCTTCCATGTGTTCGCGCACCAGCGCTCGCACGACGTCGAGTTCGCCGGGGGCCACGTCGAACACGAGTTCATCGTGCACCTGCAGGATCATCCGGGACTGGAGCTCGCGGTCCCGGATCGCGGCGTGCACGCGGAGCATCGCGACCTTGATGATGTCGGCCGCGCTTCCCTGGATGGGCGTGTTCACGGCCACGTTGTCGACAGCGGCCTGCACCCTTGCGTTCGGAGACTCGAGCATGTCCTGCAGCGAGCGGCGGCGGCCCAGCAGCGTCGTGACGAAGCCGTCGGCCCGCGCTTGGTCCTTCAACCCGTCCACGAACGTTTTCACCCGCGGATACGCCTTGAAGTAGTTCGAGATGAAGGCCGTCGCCTCGTTGCGCGTGATGCCCGTGTCCTGCGCAAGCCGCGTCGCGCCCATGCCGTACACGATCCCGAAGTTGATCGCCTTCGCCCGGCTGCGCAGTTCCGGCGTCACGAACCCCGGGTCGACATCGAAGATGCGCGCGGCCGTGCGGCGGTGGATGTCCTCACCGGCCTCGAACGCCGCGCACAGGTGCTCATCCTCCGAGAGGTGCGCCAGCACGCGCAACTCGATCTGGCTGTAGTCCGCCGAAACGAGCTTCCATCCGTCGTCACGCGGCACGAACGCGCGGCGGATCTCGCGTCCCTCTTCGGTCCGGATCGGGATGTTCTGCAGGTTCGGGTCAGACGACGCGAGGCGGCCGGTGATGGCGCCGGTCTGGCTGTAGCTCGTGTGCAGTCGGCCCGTGTGCGGGTTCACGAGCTTCGGCAGCGCTTCGGTGTACGTCGAGCGCAGCTTGGTCATCCGGCGGAACGCCATCAGCTTCTCGATGACCGGCTCTTGCGCGAACTGGCGCAGCGTGCGCTCGTCGGTGGCGAAGCCGGTCTTGGTGCGGCGCACACGGCGCTTGCCCTGGATCTGCATTCGCTCGAACAACACCTCCCCGATCTGCTTCGGGGAGTTGACGTTGAACGCCGTGCCGGCGAGATCGCAGATCTCCCGTTCGAGGACCCCGGATCGCGACGCGAGATCCTCGGACATCCCGTCGAGGAGTTCCGTGTCGAGCCGCACGCCCTCCCACTCCATGTCCGCCAGCACGGGCAACAGCGGCATCTCGACATCGCGAAACAGCGTGCCGACGCTCTCCTTGGCGAGCCGCGGCTCGAACTTGCGCGCGAGCCGGTACGCGAAGTCGGCGTCCTCGCACGCGTACTCCGAGACACGTTCGATCTCGACCTGGTCCATTGTGATCTGGTTCTTGCCGCTCCCGATCAGGTCGCTGGTGGGGACCTTCCTGTAGCCGTAGTGCCGCAGCGACAGGGCGTCGAGGCTGTGCTGGCGCATCTCGGGATCGAGGCAGAACGACGCGATCATCGTGTCGATCGTCACGCCGCGAACGGCGATGCCTGCGCGCCGGTACGCGAGCACGTCGTACTTCGCGTTCTGCGCCGTCTTGTGGCTATCCGCGTTCTCGAGGAGCGGGCGCACTCTGTCGAGTACGCGCTGCACGGCCTCGTCCCCGTCGCCGCCGAGCACCGGCGGTTCGGCGTTGAGCGGCACGTAGAACGCGGCGCCCTCACGCACCGAGAACGACAGGCCCACCAGATCCGCCTGCAACGGGTCAAGGCCGGTCGTCTCGACGTCGAATGCGACGAGTTCCGCCGCTGCCAGCGTCGCGAGCATCGCGTCGAGCGACTTCTCGTTCGTGATCGTCACGTACTCGTGTTCGACTTCGTCCTCGGCCTCCTCCATGACCTCAGCGAGCAGCCGCGTGAACGCGAGGTCGAGGAAGAGCCGCTTGAGCTCCTCCTCGTTGCGCTCCCCCATCCGCAGGTCCTCGAACGTGACGTCGACCGGCACATCCTCCTTCACGATCACGAGCTCGTGCGACATGACGGCCTGATCGCGGAACGTCCGGAGGTTCTCGATCACCCGCTTTCCCTTGACGCGCGGCGGGTCCTCGGCCGCCGCGTCGAGGACCGCTTGCAGCGTGCCGTGCTCCTGGATCAGCTTGGTGGCCGTCTTCTTGCCGATGCTGGGCACGCCGGGGACGTTGTCGGACGTGTCGCCCATGAGTGCGAGGACGTCGGCCACCTGTGACGGCTTGACACCCCACGCCGCCTCGACGCCCTCCTCGTCCAACACCTCCGTGTCCTGACCCGGTTTCAGGATGTTGTAGATCGAGACGTTCGGCGCCACCGACTGACAGAGATCCTTGTCGCCGGTGACGATGTAGGTGTGGATGCCCTTCTTCGCGGCGCGGGCCGCGACGGTCGCCAGCACGTCGTCGGCCTCGAAGCCCGGCACCTCGAGCACCGGGATGTTGAAGGCCCGCACCACGTCGCGGAGCTTGGGGAGCTGGGCCGCGAGGTCGTCGTCCATGCGCTCGCGCGTGGCCTTGTACTCGGGGAACTGCTCGTGGCGGAACGTCGGCCCCGGTGGATCGAAGCAGCAGCCGAGATGGTCAGGCCGCTCGTCGCGCAGCAGTTTGAGCAGCGTGGCGACGAAGCCGTAGATCGCGCCGGTCGGGTTGCCGCGGCCGTCGGACAGGCGCGCGCGCATGAACGCGAAGTGCGCGCGGTACGCCAGCGCGGTCCCGTCGAGGAGGAACAGGCGCTCTCCGTTCGCGAACGTCTCTTGTGTCACCCGGGGAGCATACAGATTGCGTCGCGCGCGTCAGTCGGATCGTTCGGCGAGAGAATCGCGCAGCGCCTCGACCTTCGGCACCAGATCCACCGGCATCAGAGGATGCTCGGACAAGAGCTGCGTGAGAACCGCCCTCGCCCTGCTGTGCAGTCCCTGCCGCACGAGCGAGCGAGCGACCCAGTACAGCGGCTCCGCATGCTCCTTGCGCTCGTATGCCGCGTAGAACGCGGTCTCCGCGTCGTCGGGACGATCCGCTGCCAGGTGTGCGCGTCCGGCGAGGAGGTACCCGGCAGCCTCGGCCGGCCGCTCCTCGATCGTGACGAGCGCTTCGGCCAGCGCCTCCTCGGTGTGGCCGAGGGCGATCAGCAGGTCAGAGCGCAAGAGGCGCGTCTCGTGACGGCCGGGGCCGAGCAACTCGGCGTACCGCACCTCCTGCTCGGCGGCGGCGAGATCGGTCGCGACGGTCTCGCGCTCGAAGCGCCGGAGCAGCCCCCGGGCCAGCGCCAGACGCGCCTCGCGGAAGAACGCGTTCTCGAGGATCAGCTCCCGATACGCCGGGATGTCGGCGTCGACCGTCGCCGCCGAAGACGGCCCCTCGATCTTGCGCAACCGTGTGCGCAACTCGCGGCCGACGATGCGGAAGCGCGTGATCCGGTCGTCCAACAAGCGCTCGGCGCGGATCGCGCGCTCGTCGTCGGGGTGAGTCAGCGCGAGCGTGCGCAGCGCCACGAATGCGTCGAAGCGGCGGCCGGTGTCGAGGTACAGGCGACCCAGCGACTCGAGCGCGTCCGGGTCCTCCGGCAGCAGTGCGAGCAACTGCTCGTTGGCGGCCACTTCCGCGGCGGTATCGCGGCGGCGTGACGCGCGCTGCGCTTCCGTGCGAAGAGCCGACACGCGCGCAGACTTGCGCTTCGCTGCGATCTCCTTGGACAGTGCCTGCGCCTTCCAGATGAACCCTCCGGGGGCTCCGCGTTCGATCAGTTCCGCCAGGCGCGCCTCCGCGTCCGCGAGGCGATCCTGCCGGACGAGCGAGAGTGCCAGGTTGTAGAGCGCCTGAGGATCTGGCCACTCGGCGCCCACCGCCGCGAGGAAGGCGGTCTCCGACGCCGTCTCGTCGCCGCTCAACGCAAGTGCGGCGCCGCGCAACGTGTACGCGCGGCCGAAACCCGGGAGTTCGGCGAGCACTTCATCGACGATCGCGAGCGCCGCGGCCGCGCTCTCGACATCGAGGAAGTCGAGCGCGGCGTCGAGCCGCTTCCGCGCCGCGGACATGACGGCGAGCCGCGTCGCCTCGGCGATCTCGTGCGCCAGCGCGTCCTCGCGCGCCGCGAGGTCGAGCAGCGCCAGGTACTCGCTCGCGGCCGGGAAGTTGCGCTCGGAGAGCAGGTACACCAGCCGCGCACGGCGCTCCTCCTCCTCGACGTCGTCGAACGGACTGCCGAGGATGCGCCCGAGCGACACGAGGGTGAGATCACGCACGCGCACGGCGCGAACGCTCTCGCCGCCGCCCCCGAGCAGGAACTCGTCGCGCAAGACGCCGGCGCCTCGCGCGGTCACGTGCGAGACATCGCGACCCTGCAGCCGCAGTTCGATCGCGGCGCCGTCGGCCGTGATCTGGGTCCACCGGTCTCGCAGCGTCTGTTGCATCGCGACCGCGCCGTCGAGATCCGCGGCGAACCGCGTGACGTCGTCCGAGAACGCGGAGAGATCGTCGGACGCGAGCCGTGTCGCAAACTGGCGCATGGCGGCGTCCGCACCGGTGTCTCCGAGTGTCACGACGACGTCGCCGAGCAGCGACATGAACGTGGGCCGGTGCTCCTCGCGGGCGGCGGCGTGACGGCTGCGGGCGGTGAGCACGCGCTGCTGCACCCGTTCCGCGATCCGGGTGAACTCCTCGAGGCCTAGGTCGCGGATCGACTGCTCGATGGCGGCGGCTTCATCGAAGCGGCCGGCCAGCAGATGCTCGTCGGCTGCCGCTTCCAAGCCGTCGGCGCGGCGGCGCGCCTCTCCGCGCAGGCGTTCGCGTTCTCCGAGAGAGCGACGGGCCCACGTTGTGCCGGCGAGCCGGCGGGGGAAGCCCTCGTACTCAGCGATGGCGGCGCCGAACTGCTGGTCGGCCTCGAACCGCGCGGCGGTGCGGCGCCGCCCCTCGAACTCGCGTTGCGCCTCTTCTTCGAGACGCGTGAGCGTTCGCTCGAGCCACGCCGCCGCCGCGTCCCCCGACGCGTGCCCGTTGTACCGGTCCGCGACGAACTCGTATCGCTCGATCACGTCGTGCAGATCCACGCCCTCGGAACGCGCGAACTTCTCGGCCTCGAGCAAGGCCTCCGCGCCTAGATCGGGCTCGGGATCCGCGGCCTCCGGATCTGCCGGCGCGGGAGCGGGGTCTGCCTCGTCGGGCTGCTGTGCGACCTCTGGGTCGCCGTCGCTGGGTGGCGGCGGCGGCCCGGTGCGGTCAGCCAGGAACACGACGAGCAGAGCCGTCGCGACGACCGCCGCACCGGCAGCGGCGGTGGCGATCATCCCGAACCGCGCTCCAGGGGCGGGTTCGTCGATGTCGTGACGCGGCCGCGCGACGCGGTCGCCGAGGATCTCCTCCACCCGGCCGGGAAGGGACCCCGCGAGTTGCAGCGCGTGCATCGGCGGGCGGCCCTCGGCGACCGCGCGCAGATCCGCCGCGAGGTCGTCGAGCGACGCGAAGCGGTCCGCAGGGTCCTTCGCGAGCATCTTGAGCACCACGTCGGAGATGGACGGTGACAGTTCGAGCACGTGCTCGCGCGGATCCCGCGGCTGTTCCTCGAGGTGCGCGTGGAGCAAGCTCCGTCCGGCCGTCGGCTGGAACGGCGGGCGCCCCGTCAGCAGGTGATAGAGCGTGGCGCCGAGGCCGTACACGTCGGCGCGCCAGTCCACCGAACGCGGATCGCGGGTCTGCTCGGGGGCGACGTAGAGCGGCGTTCCCGCGATGGAACCCGCGGCGCCCCCGCCCCGGGTCTCCGGCCGCGCGAGTCCGAGATCGCACAGCTTCACCGTGCCGCTCGGCGTCACCAGCACGTTCGCCGGCTTGACGTCGCGATGCACCAAGCCGTACTCGGCGACGTGCGCGAGCGCCGCCACGACGTCGGACGCGATCGCAAGGGCTTCGGAGACCGGCAGCCGTCCCTCGCGCTCGAGTCGCGTCGCAAGGCTCTCGCCCGCAACGAACTCCATCGCGAAGTACACGTAGCCGTCGGACTCACCGAAGTCGAGACCGCGCACGACGTTGACGTGGTTGAGCGTCACCGCGGCGCGCGCCTCGCGACGAAAGCGTTCGAGGTAGCGTTCCGCGACGTCGTCCGACGTGTTCTGCGAGCGCGTGAGCACTTTGAGCGCGACGATGCGGCCGAGCCGGGTGTCGCGTGCGCGCAGCACGACGCCGCTGCCGCCGCTGCCCAGCCTTTCGAGGACCTCGTAACGGCCGATGCGGCGGCGGGCCAGTGCCCGCTTCACCTCGTCGGTCGCGGCCCGCGAGAGGAAGCCCTTACGCACCACGATCTCGTCCGCCGTGAGGGCGACGTCCACTTCGCGCAGCGTCGACAGGATGCGGCGACAGGCGACGGCCTGCTCTTCGGTCAGGTCGCCCCGCTCGACGGCCTCATCGAGGAATCGGTCGTCTGCAGCGGGTTCGGTCACGGGGCGCTTCTCCGCCTAGAGCCTACCTCACGCGCGCGAGCGTGGCCGGGCGCGCACGCGCCTGCCCGAGTCCTCTGCTCGGGCTCAGATCGCGCGGAGCAGTGCCTCGCGGAACTCGTTCAGCGTGGGCACGCGACCTCGCGGGTCGGCCTCGATCGCGTCGTGCACCGCCCGCTCGAGCGCCGGGGAGACCTTGAGGTTGATGCGGCGCACCTCGGCGGCGGGCACGCGCATCGCGCGCTCCGCGGCCTGCTCCGCGTTGTCCCCGTCGCTCGGCGTGATCCCGGTGAGCATCCGGTAGAGCAGCGCGCCCACGCCGTAGACGAGTGCGATCTCCTCGCCGACATCCGCGCCGAGTGCGGCCTCGGGCGCCACGAGCCCCGCCTCTTCGTCCGCGAGCTCTTCCGCCGGAGCCAGCGGGTCGGCAAGCCAGACCACTTTCGTCGTGAACTCCTCACCGATGAGTATGCGGCGCGACGACAGATGCGGTCGCGCGACGCCGTGCTCGACGACGTGAGCGAGTCCCGCGAGCACCTGGCTCGCGACGTTGGCCGCGTCGCGGGCGGGCAGGAAGCGACGCGCCGACAGCAGATCGAACAGCGCGGTTCCCGACGCCGCCTCCTCGACGACGAACGCGAGGTCGTCCTGTTCACCGCGATCGAGCACCTGCACGACGTGGGGGTGCACGAGCTTGGACGCGTCGCGCACGGCCTCATCCAGCGCTTCCCCGAATCCCGGTCGGGCCGCCGCGGCCGCGTCGAACACGCGCAGCGCGACATCACGGTCGAGCGACATGTCGCGCCCGCGCAGCCGGTGCCCGGGTCCGCACGCCGACAGCGCCTCGCTGACCCGGTACCCACCGAAGTCCTCCCCGATCAGATGGGTCATGCCGCGGCATTCGACGTGATACGAGTTGCCGTCACCGCCCCGCGCGATGTCGTCGGGATCGACCTCGTCACCGCAGCCCGTACAGGTCGCCGTCGGAGGCGGCTCCATGTCGGCTCCGGAGTCCGGGAGCGCTGCCATGATCTCGGTGATCTTGCCGAGTCGGAGGATGTCGCCGTCCTTCAGCCGGTGGCGCTGCACACGGCGGCCCTCCAACCAGACGCCGTTGCGGCTCTCCTGGTCCTCGATCCACCAGCCGTCGTCGTCTCTCGTGACGACCGCATGCACCCGGCTCATGGTCACGTCCATCACGCGGATGTCCGTCCCTTCGCTCCGTCCAATCGTCAGCGAATCGGCGCCCCCTGCACGGAACTCAGCCCCTTCGCGGGGGCCGGAGAGCACGGTCAGCACGAGCGGCATGGCACCTCAGCCGGGCAGAAGGGGCGCCGAACGACGGGTGACCTCGCCCGACTTAGTGTCGTCAGGGCGGATGCGGCGCGCAACCGCCCTTCTTGCGGTCCCCCACTCCGGCGTGCTGCCCGCTGCATTCTCGGAGTCGCGCCGAGGGGGGTTGCTACGATGCCGCGCCTCGGTTTCAGGGCGTCCAGGAGATGGTGATGACGACCTTCGACGGCAGAAGAATTCCGGCTCGCGCAGGCGACGATGACGACGGCGACGACGAGAAGAAGAACAGCGCGCCGCTGCTCAAGTACCTGTTCGACGCCCGCGCGGTGATCCTCACCGGAGCCGTGAGCGACGAGCTCTCGGCCAAGATCGTCGCGCAGCTCCTGGCGATGGACGCCGCCGACAGCGAAAAGCCGATCCGCGTCTACATCAACTCGCCCGGCGGCTCCGTGGACGCGGGCTTCGCGATCTACGACGTGATGCGCTTCGTCAAGAGCCCGGTGCACTCGATCTGCGTGGGGCTGGCAGCCAGCGCCGCGACGATCATCCTGCTGGGTGCTGACAAGGGCCACCGGTACGCGACGCCGAGCACGCGCTTCCTGCTTCACCAGCCGTCCATGGGCCTCCAGGGTCAGGCCAGCGACGTCGCCATCGGCGCCCAGGAGATCCTGAAGCTACGGGGGTTCATCAACGGCCTCCTGTCCGAGGAGACCGGGCAGCCCGTGGAGCGCATCGAGAAGGACACGCACCGCGACTACTGGATGACCGCGAACGAGGCCAAGGACTACGGCCTGATCACCACGATCATCGAGAGCGCGAACCAACTTCCCGAGTAGACGAGCCGGCGGCGGAGATCCGCCTCAGTACTCGTACGGGATGATGATGCGATCGACGCTCGGCGGATCGTCGCCGGCACCGAGTCCATCGAAGCGCACGCGGAACCGCACGAAGCGGAGCGCGGGCAGATCCTCGAGGCGCTGCTGCCACTCGCTCGACCGAGCGAGATCCGGAGCGCCATCGGGACCGGCTGCCGCGGACTGGAACTCCACGTGCGCGCCGGGCGCGCCCGCGCCGGCCCATGCGTCGACGACCGCCGTACCCCACGTGGGACGCACGACGCCGCTGTCGAACCAGGTCGAGAGCGCGCGCGGACTGCCGCCTGTGACGAGCAGTTCGATGTCGGGTACGAGTCCGTCGTCCGCGCGCCCCTCGATCCGCGCGATCCCGAAGCCGCCTTCGATTGCGGCAATGCGCACGCCGGGCGTTGTCTCGAGCGTCACGTCGAGCAGCATGCCCAGCCGCCCCGCCAGGCGCAGCGGCGTGTCGAAGGGGATCTCGACCTCGCCGCCGAACTCGCCATCCACCGGCAGTGGACGGTCGACGTGGGCCACGGTGATCGCTCCGGACTCCTCGAGGTTTCCGTCGAACGTGGGGTCGAGCGCGGTGAGGTCGGTCGCACCGGCCAGGACCTCGGCACGCAGGACGTGACCGCCGTCGAGGGCGCCACTGAGCCGCAGCCGCAGGGCCGAGGCGGTGACGCCGTCGCTGTCGTCGGCCGGCACGAGCACCTGGAACCGGACGGTCTGCTGCGGACCGAGGTCAGCGTGCTGCTCGTCCACACCGTCGCCCACCGCGCGCCATACGACGCGACCGGGCTGCGCCACGAGGTGTCCCGGCGAGAGCGGGTCGGCCCACGCCGAGGTCGTGCCGGCGGGGTCGGCGCGCTCCACGTCCACGAACTCTTCGACCAGTTCGCGGTGCCGGCGCGGCGATGTCGTGAACGTGACGGTCGCGTCATGCGCTGGGTTGCCCTTGCGGTCGAGCAGCGCGCCGAGCACGCGCAGTTCGACGGTGGCCTGCGCGGGCAGCGGACGGCGCGGGCGCACCACGACGGCGGTGTGGTCTGCAGAGAGCCGCAGCCGCGCCGCCACGCGCTTGGCGTTGACGAACAGCGCCACCGCGTCGCCCCGCCGCACGCTGCCGCGGGCGAGCGGCTCACTCATGTGCAACTCGAGCGGACGTCCCGTGTCCACGTCGCGCGCCCCGTCCACGGGCCAGCTCGACACCAGCCGCGGTCCGGTCAGGTCCACCCGCCGCGGCGGCCCGATGCGGAACACGATCTTGTCCATCCGCGCGAGAGGTTCGCCGGCTGCCGAGCGCACACCGCGCGGGGACGGACGGCCCTGCAGCTTCAGCACCAGATCGCCGCTGCGCGGGAACGACCGTCCGGGCGCCGGCTCGATGAACAGCGTGTCGCCCTCGGCCCACGCGCGCAGTCTTCGCACGCGACGGCCGGACTCGCGGCGCAGCCGCACCGCGTTGGGGCGCGCGGACCCGGTGTCGAGCGGCCGGGTGAACCGGATCTCGAGCGTCTCCCCCTCCGGGAGCACGTCGCCCCGCAGGTTGGTGCCCGCGACCTCGAAGACCGGCGGCGGCAGAGGCGGGAGGATCTTGGTCTCCGTCGGCTCGCAGCCGGTGCCGAGCGCAAGCGGCGCGAGGAGAGCGAGCGAGAGCAGCCCGCCGAGCCGCGACGCCACGCCCGTGGCGCGGTCGGTCGACTCGGTCTTTCTGCTGGTCATTCTCGCGCTCATCCCTCGCTGCGGCGGGGACGCTCGTGCGCGTGCGCCGCGTGCCGCGTCAACGGCCTCAGCCGTCGAGCCAGAAGATCTGCCCATCCCTCTTACATGACGTATGGACGCGGCAGGGCACACAGTCGTTTCAGAATGTCCCCGCCAGGTCATCCCTCGACATCTCAAACGCCTGACTGCGGCCCCGGTTCAGAGTCAGCCTCGCCGAGGGCCTCCGCGAGCACGATTCGGAGCGCCGCGTGCGCACGGTTCAGGCGGGACTTCACGGTGCCCGGCGGCACCTCGAGGATCTCGCCGATCTCCTCGTAGCTGAGGCCCTGCGGGTAGCGCAGCACGATCACCTCGGCGAGCTTGGGGCTGAGCTGCGTGATGGCCCACTGCACGATCTCGGCCCGCTCGCCGACGATCGCTACGTCGTGAGGCCCGCTCGACGCGGGCGCCGCAGGCTCGGGGACGCCGCCCTCGAGGCCGCTCCCAGAGAGCGCCCCGTCCTTGCCCGGCCGCGGACCGAGCGACGCCATGCGGTGGCGCTTCTCCCGGCGGCGCAGGTCGATGCACTTGTTGAGCACGACGCGGTAGAGCCATGACGTGAAGCGCGCGCGCGCCTGGAACCGCGCCCCCTTCTTGTAGACCCGGATGAACGCCTCCTGGACGGCGTCGTGGGCGAGCGCCCGGTCGTTCAGCACGCGGTGCGCGAGGTCGTAGGCGCGGCGGCTGTGCCGCTCGAACAGCGTGGTGAACGCCTTCTGCCGCTCCGCCCGGTCGGAGCTGCCGAGCTGATCGACGAGATCGATGTCGCTCGGTTCGTCCATCGGGCCGCGCTGTCCTCCCGGCGCCCACCGCCGTGCGTGCTCGCGGCCAGGGGACGCCGCAAGGCCTGAGTCTCGCCGCGGAGACCCGGCCCCGGAAAGCCCCAAGAGACACCCGGCCCGCGCCGCACGCCGTGCGACGGATCAGAATTGCGCGATTCCCTCCGGAGAGAGATGCGCTCCGGGGGCCGTGGGTTCTCCACACCCCGCCCGGCTCAGCCCCCAGACTGCGGGCCCCTCTGCCGGGTTTTCCACATTGAGCGGCGCGGGACTCGCCAAAGTGTCCATTTTTTATGACAGCCTGGGGCAGGCACCCCCAATCGCGCCATCAGCATCGCTAACTCGTTTTCTCCACACGCTTTACAACGCGACCAACACGGCCCCCGGCACCCGATTATCGCGCCGAATCACGCCTGGAGAGGCCACCCCGTTATCATTCTGAGTTGACCAGATTCCCGGATCGAGATACCTTCCCCGGAGTCAGGTGCCGCTTCCGGTGGACAGGCTTGTGTGGGTGACCACGCGTCCGCTCCTGGAGGGAGGCTCAGCACCTGATAAGGGCTCGAAAGCCGGGATGTCCCGGCGTCGAGAGGAGGAATAGATGCAAAAGCGCCGTCTCAACCGCTTTGCGCTCACAGGCTTGGCAGCTGCCGTTCTTGCGCTCGGCTCGCTGGCACCGGCCACACCGGCAAACGCCAATGGTGCCCCCGCTGCGATCACCGCAGTCTCGGACGATGGCATGACCACGGTCTTCGAGATCACCACACCAGTGGAGCTCATGGGCCAGGACGTGATGTTGCTCCAGGGCCCGGCGCCAGGCGTCGGTGTTCCCGTCGCGATGGCCCAGCTCGGCTGGGGCTCGACGATGATCATGGCGCCGTCCAACCCGGGCACGTACACAACCGCGGTCAGCGCGGAGTTCGTCTCGTCTGTCGAGACACCCATCGAGATCGACTGATCTAGCGTCACAACCGATCCAAGGGAAACGGCCACACGCCGTAAGCGTGTGGCCGTTTTCGATTCGACAGCCCGAACCCGCGTGCCGCTGCTACTGCTCAACCGTCGTAAGACCGGGGAAGAGCAGCTCATCGAGTGTCGGTTCCAGCACACCTGTCGGTAGGACGACGTGCATTTGCGTTCCGACCCCGAGCTCACTCTCAACGAAGATTCGGCCGTCGTGCGCTTCGATCACACGCTTCACGACGCTTAGCCCAAGCCCAGTGCCGGTGTCCTGCTTGGTCGTGAAGAAGGGCTCGAAGACGCGAGCGGCGGTCTCGAGCGACATGCCCTCCCCATCGTCCGACACGACGATCTCGACGGTATCGTCGTCGTGCTTCAGCGCCGACACGGTGACGGTGCCGCCAGCGGGGCACGCATCCGCGGCGTTCAGAAGGAGATTCACCACGACTTCGCGCAGCTCCGCTCGCGACCCCCTGATTGCCAGACCGCGAAGCGACTCGTCCTTACTCACCCAGTTCTCTACCGTCACAGACGCCGCCTTATAGCGTGGGCGCGAGAACGCGATCGAGTCGCCGATCAGCTCAGTGACCGAGACCTGGAGCCGCTCAACTGACACGCCGTGAGTTCCGTCGCGGATGCGTTCGATCACCGTCGCCGCGTCACGCGACGCCGACAGGGCGGTAGTCAGCGACTCGCGAGTGTCTTGCGAGATCTCCTCGCCCAGACAGAACTGCGCCTCGCCCTGGATCACCGCGAGCAGGTTGTTGAACTCGTGAGCGACCTCGCTGGTCATTTGGCCAAGCAACCGGAGGCCCTCGGCGCGCACGGATTCGACCTGAACCCGCCGCGACTCGGCGATCGCTTCTGCGGCTCGGCTGAAGAGCGCGGCGTTCTCGAGCGCGACCGCGGCCTGAGCAGCGAAACACTCCAACAGCGCCAGATCTGGCGCCTCGAAGGCACGCGGCGCGGAGCGATTCTCGACGTACACGCAACCGAACACCTCGTCTCCGTGTCGCAGAGGCGCAACCATCAGGGCGCGAGGGCGATATCGTCTGATGCTCTCAGCGCCGGCAAGGCCAGGCTGCGCTACCGCGTCGTCGAACACGCGCGCCTCGCCCCCTTCTCGCACCAACCGGATTGCCGAACGGCTCACCTCAGCGGACGCCGGATCTACTTCTTCCACACCCGATGCCTTAGCGGTCAGCGCACGCATCGTGTCGTCGGCCTCGCGATAGAGCACAACCGCACTATCCGCCTCGCACACCTGGCGCACACCCTGGGCTACCTCGCGCAGCACCGTCTCTACGGCTCGCCGCTCCTGCAATCGCATCGTCACCTGCGACAACACCTCGTAGCCGCGCAACTGACGAGCCGACAGCGAGGCGTTGCGTGATGTGGGGCCCTCACTCGCTGGCGAGCCGGCTTCCCCCGCAGCCTTCGCCTCTTGTGGTGAGTCCCGGATGGTCGACTCCGCCTCTTCGAGCGAGGCGCGTGACAGAGCAGAGCCCGCGCTCTCAAGGAACCCCTGCGCCGACGTGACTACCTCCGCGAGTTCCGTCAGGAAGGGATCGCGGTCCCACGCCCACGCTCGGGCCCTCGCAGCAGCGAGCCGCCACTCCCAGACCCAAGTGCCGTATGGGCGAGCGTGATCGCCGTCCGCCGCGGCTTCAACAACGCGCGCCAGTAGCTCCGCGGCGGGGCGATGACCGCGCGCAATCGCCACGACCGCGACCGCCAACGAGGCATCAACGCCATCCGCGGCATCGAGCCCCCCGATCACCTGATCGATGACGTGCACCGCCGCAGC
Source organism: Planctomycetota bacterium (assembly GCA_965248445.1). GTDB lineage: Bacteria > Planctomycetota > JAJSAM01 > JAJSAM01 > JAJVHW01 > CBDFJG01. The sequence goes on along the minus strand of CBDFJG010000004.1, from coordinate 1,507,790 downwards.
GGGAGGAACGCGCAGCAATGCGCGCGCGAGCTCCCGCGCAACGTGCCCGGCGGACGGTCCGATGGTGTCCGCTTCGACAAGCGCCGCAGCCGCCGCGACGCAGACACGCGACGGCCGCGGGTGCTCGCGATCACTCAGGCGCCTAAGTAGACGAGCACCCCGCGCGAAGTCCGAGCGTAGTGTTTGTGCCGTGGCCGATCCGTCGAGTGACGGTTGGTTGGCGAGTTCCCGAGCGATGGCGAGTCGCACAGAGGACGTGTTTGTGAGCTTGTCTTCGTATGCCGGCGGAAGCTCCGACCAGCGCTCCAGACGAGTCTGCACAAAGAACTGGCACAGCCAGACGAGCTCGCGCCATTGGCCGCGGTCCGACTCACTGGAGTACTGACCCAGCGCGAGTTCGGCTGAGAGTGGGTCCTTGGCCTCAAGCCAGTCGAGTGCGGCTCGAATCGAGTGCCGACGCGCGGCTGCGGTCATTCCAGTGCCACCACACCGGCGCGCGAGCGCCTGCCACCCGCTCGCGCGTTCGCGTGGAGTGCGGCGGACCGCGTCGAGCATTAGCAGGTTGGCTTCCGCTCGCAGACCGGCCCGGGCCGACCCGAGGCGGTCGGCGATCCGGCGACAGAGCCTCAGAATGCGCCCACTTGACTCGAGCCTCCCCATCCGGCGGAGTGCTTGCGCTTGAATCGCGAGCAGTCCGAGGCCCGTTCTGCTCGCGACAGCTGAGCCAGACGCGCGGAGTCGGCGGGTGCCGGCACGCGATGCCGTGTACGCGTTACTCAGTTCTCCGAGTTGGAGCTGAGCGTTTGCTCGGATCAGCTGAGCTCGCGGTCCATCTGGGGATCGGAGCCGTCCGGCGCACTCCATCGCTGTGTCAACATCGCCGTGCCGCATGGCAACGCGGGCGCGAAGGACTTGACCGATGTCGTGCTGCATCAACCTCGGGCTCTCGGTCAAGACCGACTCAGCTTCGGCAAGTCGACCCGCGCCCAACCAGACGTCCACGAGCTTTGCAGTGCTCGTGAGGTTGCAGGCATGACGGTGACTGCGCAACGCAGCACTCGCTCGCGCGGCGAGTTCCGAGGCGCGCGCCACCAACCCCTGGTCGAGAATCCGACGTGCGGATTCGACTAGCCCGAATCGTTCACCAGCCGGGAATCTGAGCGGGCCGTCGTCTGTCTAAGTGCTCGTACTCGCTAGTACTTGCACCGACAGGAGCGCCGGCCCGATGACGACAGACTGTAGCCCGCAGGGGACCCTCTTCGCGGGCATCTGTGGACGCACCGCGGTGACGCGCTTCGACGCCGGTACCGTGACGAGCGACGGGGGCGTGCTGCTGCTCGAGCGGGTCGATCGTCGCATCGATCTGCTCTCGCGGTTTGCGCGCTGCTTCGGGGACCACCGGGACCCGCGTCGGGTCGAGCACACGGTCGGCCAGATGCTGCGTCAGCGGGTCTTCGGGCTGTGCGCGGGCTACGAGGATCTGGTGGACCACGACCATGTCGGCAAGGACCCGCTGTTTGCCGCGGCGTGCGGCAAGCGCGAGGGTGCTCTGGCCACGCACCCGACGCTCTCGCGGCTCGAGACCACGCAGCTCGGCGCCACGGCACAGACGCGCTACGCCAAGATCGAGATGGACCAGGAGCGCGTGGACAGCGTGCTCAGCGACGTCTTCTGCGAGGCCATGGGGCCGGAGGATCCGGGCCTGCTCGTGCTGGACCTGGACCACTCCGACGTGCGGCTGCACGGCCGGCAGGAGGGCCGCTTCTTCCACGGCTACTACGGGCACTACTGCTACCTGCCGCTGTACGTCTTCTGCGGCGAGCACCTCTTGCTCGCTCGGCTCCAGACCGCTGACAGAGATCCCGCGCGCGGAGTCGTGGACGAGCTCCGTGCGCTGGTCTTACGTCTGCGGCGCCGCTGGCCCCGGGCCAAGGTGCTCGTGCGCGCAGACTCGGGCTTTTGCCGCGAGGAGCTGATGGCCTGGTGCGAGGCCGCCGGCCACTTCTACCTGCTGGGCATGGCGCGCAATGAGCGCCTTGAGCGACACGTCGAAGACGCGCTCGATGAGGCCGCAGCCCGTGCCGTGCAGACCGGCCGAGCAGCCCGGGTCTTTCGCGACTTTGCCTGGACCACGCTGGGGAGCTGGAGCCAGAGGCGTCGCGTGGTCGCCAAGGCCGAGCACCTGCCGGGCGGCAAGCGCAATCCCCGCTTCGTGGTGACCAATCTGCCGCCTCGTAGCTGGAGCAGCAAGCGTCTCTACGAGCAGCTCTACTGCGCCCGGGGCGAGGCGGAGAATCGCATCAAGGAGCAGCAGCTCGAGCTCTTCGGCACCCGTCTGTCGGTGCACACGATGCAGGGCAACGCCGTGCGGATGGCCATGTCGGCCATGGCCTACGTCCTGACCTGTGCGCTGCGACGCATCGGTCTCGCCGGCACCGAGATGGCGCGTGCGCAAGCCGGCACGATCCGCCTGCGGCTGCTCAAGATCGGCGCGCTCGTGCGGATCACGACGCGCCGGATCTGGGTCTCGATGTCCTCGTCGTGGCCCTGGCAGCACGTCTTCGAGCGCTGCGCGCAACGACTGCTGGCATCCCCGAAGCCGACCTGACGTCCCGCCGCGCCGTCCGCCACACCACCGCCCGGCCTACGGTCTGCCCACACCGCAGAATCCGCGCCGTTTCGGCCGCTCACTCGCGTTGCCCTTGTGGCAACGACGACAGCATCCGCCCTCGCCTGGCCAAGATCTGACCCTGTGGACTCCGAAAGCACCGTCATCGCGACGTCTCGTGAACAGATGCGGCTAGGTCGGCGAAGTGCTCTCGCGAAGCGATGGACCGACCCGCCTGTTCCGAATCCGACAAGCGCCGCGTGGGATCGAGCATCACCGCGTCACGGATGGCGATCTTGCGCGACGCCGCAATGGGCAACACATGCGAATCGTCACCGGAGAGCATCGGGCGAAGGGCGGCACGCACGGTGCGCACGAACTCGCACCGTGCCTCCAGCGTGTCGTCAGGTTGCAACACGATCAGGCACACATCGTGATCACCACCGGAGGCGCGCTGCAGTTCGCCTTCGACAAGAACATGTGCCGCAGGGGCCAGGACCAGCGACTGCGGAGCCGAGGCCTCGGCGCCGCGCCAGATGAGTTCGACGCCTTCGACCGAGTCACCAGCAAGATCCACATTCCGACCGCGGTAAACGGCGAGCAACGCCGCCACCGCCCATGGCAAGCGGCCGCGAAGCTCCGCGGACCACGATTCGACGCGGATCGATGGAGAGAGCACGCCGGCATTCTCGATGCTCGTTCGCGCCAACGTGACAGCTGCGGCGCGAAGTACGGCGTCATCCGCGCGCAATGCCGGAGTGGTCTGCTCCCACTCAAGTCGCTCTCTCGCATCAACGGCCGCAAACAGCCCGTGCAGTGCTCCGGGAGCCTCCGGATGCCGCTCCGCGAACTTCGCTGGTGGCGTCCAATCGCTCGCGTCTCCAAGTCCCGCGGCGTGAACCAGCATCGACGCCGTGCACGCGAGTGCGTACTGATCGTCAAGCACGTCGTGAACAGCGCCCGCGCGACCGCGCCAGGGCGGGACGAACCCAACAGTGCCAACGGCGCGCGGCTGCCCGAGGCGGCCTGCAGACTCCCAGTCGATGATCGAGACCGCTCCCGTCGGCGTAATGAGCACGTTCCCAGGCTTCAGATCACCATGTGCGATCTGCGCCGCCCAGACGTGTGCGAGTGCGTCCAAGAGCGCCGACATCGCGCGCTCGACTTCTTCAATGCCCAGTCCGGCGTCAAGGAGTGGAACTCCCTGACGGAACTCGCTGAACGCGACGACCGAGGTACCCGTGTAGATGAGTCCGAGGGGCGTCGGTATCGCGGGGTGACAGAGGTGGAGTAGCGCGCGTTGCTCGGCCCGCGGGCCGCAAAGGGGGACGTCCGCGTCAGGTGCCTCTGTCGCGACGTCGTCTGCAGCGATTCGATCCCACCGGGCGAATGCCGGCTCCCCGCAAGCGACGGCGTTCGGCGAGACTCCGCGCGCCTGCGAGGCGAACGCTCCGGACAACTCGTACCGTCTCGCGCTGACGCGCTTCTCTGCGTCGCTCAAAACCGAGAGGAACCTCCGATCGAAGATCGATCGAATCGGCTAGCGAACTTGAGCCGCATAGGCTCGGGGCGAGGCTGGCTCAAGCGGCAGGAACGCTCGCATCGGCCAGGGCGAGGATCCGCCGTAAGGCACGGCATCCCAAGAGGTTACAGCGACCCCGCGCCCCGCTCGGCGTCCACGCGACCACCGCCAACGCGCCGCCCGCAGCTACTTCCCGTCGTCTTCCTCGGGCGGCGGCACGACCTTGATCTCGGCCTGGAGCGGATCCTCCGGGTCGTCGCGATCGATGCGGTCGTAGGTGAACGTCGCGTCCCAGCCTGCGCCGTCCTTGCGGATCTTGGCGCGGGAGAGGAGGACCGCGTCATCGGTCTCCTCGTACTCGAGTTCGGTGACGGCGTCGGTGCCGTGGAAGGTCGTCTCCTTGAGGAGGTAGCGGCCGCGCCACTCCTCCCATGCGAAGTAGACGATCTCGCTCTGGGTCCGCACGCTCGTGCCGCGGATCACGACGAGGTCGCGCTCGTCCACGCTGTACGAGGTCTGGATCGGGTGCTTGTGCTGCTGCGCGGTGACGACCTTGTTCGTGCCCTTCTTCGCAGGGGTCAACAGGACCTGCGTCGGCGGCAGGTAGTTGACGACGAAGCGGTACGCGCCATTCAGTGACAGCTGCGCGAAGTCAGAGATCTGCTTCGCGGTGCCGGTGGGGACGTTCGGGCGCTTGGTGCCGTCCTTTGACTTGTCGGTGCGCGTGACGATCGTGCGCTGATCGAGGTCCTTGCTCGCGTCGAACGTGAACGCGTACGTCGCCTCGACGCCCGCTGTCTTGACCATGACGCGGCCCTCGGCGTAGGTGACGCCGACGTTCTTGACGGGGCTGTAGGTGCGGCCCTCGAACGAGGCGAGCAGCTCGCGGCCCAGACGGTTCATGTCCTCGCGGACTGCGGCGGCGCGCTTACGGCCGGCTTCGAGTTCCTCTTTGGTCAGCGGGCGAGGCGGGGGGTCCACGGGTGCCGCGCCGCCGTCGTCAGCGACCGGAGTCATGCCGCCGGGGGAGTCGCCGTTGGCAGCGGGTGCGGGGAGGGGGGCGAGGGGGTCGTCGCCGCAGGCCGTGAGCGTGGTGAGGGCCCCGAGTGCGAGGAGGGCGCCGAGGGCGTGGCGGGGTCTCATCGGGGTCATCGTACCCGCCTTGCGCAGGAGGCTCGGCGAGGCGCGAGGCGGTTCCGTGCGCGTCCCAGGCTCCGAGCGCGACGTGACGCTGTCGCCGACCTGCGCCGACCGGTAGGCTCGCCACCGCTCGACTCGGGGGGGAGAGCAACCGACGATGGGCGTGAGAGAGCGACTGAAGCAGGTCGTGCGCTGGACGCTGCGCGGGTTCCGGCCCGCCGAAGCGTCTTCGGAATCGCGGCTCATGCCGGTGGCCCAGCGGCACGGAGCGGAGTACACCGCTGACCTCGTCTTCGTGCACGGCCTCGACGGGGACCCCGTCGCGTCGTGGCATCCGGACGAGAGGCCAGACGACTTCTGGCCGCGCTGGGTCGCCGAGGACCACCCGCAACTACGCGTGTGGACGCTGGGCTACGCCGTGAGTTCCTCCGACTGGAGAGGCCGCGCGATGCCGCTCACGGACCGCGCGACCAACACGCTCGCCCTGCTCGCCGCGCACGGCCTCGGAGCGCGGCCGGTACTCTTCATCTCCCACAGCATGGGCGGGCTGCTCGCAAAGGAACTCCTCCGGCAGGCGTCCGACTTCAGTGACGACCCGAAGTGGGGCGCGATCGTGGATCAGACGAAGGGAATCGTCTTCCTCTCGACGCCGCACACCGGATCGGGCATCGCCACGTTCGTCGAGAAGCTGCCGGCCGTTCTGCTCCGCCCGAGCGTCTCGATAGACGGACTGAAGGCCCACGATCCCGCACTCCGCTCTCTCAACCAGTGGTATCGCGCCAACGCCGGCAAGTTGGGCATCGCGACGCAGGTCTACTTCGAGACGCAGAACATCGCGGGCCTGCGCGTCGTCGACGAAGGGTCGGCGGATCCGGGCATGGCTGGGGTCGTCCCGATCCCCATGGACGCCGATCACATCACGATCTGTAAACCGTCCTCGAAGACCGCGCTGGCCGTAACCGTTCACCCCTTCGTCGCGAGCCAGGATCCAGATCGTTCGGCCATCGGTCGATCAAGATGTTGTGGGCGAGCGGCAGGACGAGGATCTGCGGGCGATGGTCGAGGGCCTTCTGGCCTGGATCGAGGAGCTGGAGCGTCGCGAAGCGAAGCATCTGCGCCGCATCGACGAGCTCGAGTCGCGTCTGAAGCGTGACTCCCGCAACAGCTCGAGGCCTCCGTCGTCGGACCCGGCGTGGTCCAAGCGCCGTCGCGGCCGAAGGCCGCGTAGCGGTCGCAAGCAGGGCGGACAGCCGGGCCATGAGGGCACGGCGCGCGAGCTGGTGGATCCGTCCAACGTCGATGAGACCAAGGAGCACCGTCCCGACCTCTGCGACGCGTGCGGACACGACGATCTCGAGCAGGGCATCGGCGATCCGTACCGGCACCAGGTGACGGTGCTCCCGCGCGTGCTCGTCACGGTGCGGGAGCACCGGCTGCACAAGGCGCGGTGCCGGCGCTGTCGTGCGGTCACGACGGCGGTCCTGCCCGATGGCGTGCCGACCGGGGCCTTCGGTCCGCGGCTGACCACACTTGCCGGCGCGCTGCGCGGCGTGTACCGCGTGAGCGTGCGGGAGACGCAGCGGCTGCTCGGTGAGATCTTCGGTGTGAAGATGTCGCTGGGCAAGATCAGCGACTGTGAGCGTCGGCTCAGTGACGCTCTGCACTCGTCGTACCTCGAAGCCCTCGGGGCAGTCCGCACGTCGCTGCGAGCCAACGTGGACGAGACGTCGTGGAAGGAACGGGGCCGGGTGTGCTGGCTGTGGGCGGCGGAGAGCGAGCACGCCACAGCCTTCGGGATCGATCGCCGCCGCAGTGCCAAGGCGAAAGGGCGGCTGATCGGGCGGCGCTTCGGTGGCACGGTGATCAGCGACCGGATGGGTGCCTACGAGTCACACCCACTTGCCCGCCGCCAGCTCTGCTGGGCGCACATCGAGCGCGCCTTCCGTGCGCTGGCCGAAGGCCCGCGAGGACATCGCCGCTTCGGCAACAAGGGCGTCATGATCGCGCAGTCGGTCATGCGCAGCTACCGGCTCTTCGGTGAGCACGGCGACCGTGACCGGCTGCAAGGCGAAGCCGCTGTGCTGCGCGGACGGCTCGAGCGACTGATCGCGAACGACGACTCGGCTCTGGCCAACCATCTGCGCCCCCGCGTGGTCGCCCTCTTCACCTATGCGCGGACCCAGGACGTGAGTCCGACGAACAACGCCGCCGAGCGCGCGGTCCGCAAAGCGGTGCTCTGGCGCAAGGGCTCCTTCGGAAGCCAGTCCGCTCGCGGACTCCGCTTCGCCGAGCGCGTGTTGACCGCCGCGGCCACGCTGCGACGCCGTGGCGACCAAGTCTTCGACTTCCTCGCCGACTCGGTCGCCGCGCACCTCACCGGCGCCGACCCGCCCGTCATGGTCCCGCTGCCCCTCGCACGCTGAGGCTCACACGCTGTCAAGGGGTGAACGGTTACGTCCTCGCTGACGAGACGCACGAAGTAGTAGTTGAAGTAGTCCTTGTACTCCTCGAACGACGCCTCGCTCCACAGCACGTCCAGGCAGAGCTCGGCCCAGTCCTCCTGCTTCTTCTGCGAGCTCTTCTCGTGCGTGAAGCCGTCCCCCATCACGGCGACGTCGATGCGCCGCGACGAGGGACCGCTCTCGTGGATGACGGTCACGCCCGCGAAGTGGTTCGGCTCGGACCGGTTCAGCGCGTCTTCCTTGTGCACCGACTCGGGGTGCTTCTTGAGCATCTTCTGGAAGGCCTTCTGCGCGGAGCGCCACTTGCGCTTCCGCTGTAGGTCGAGGGCCTTCAGGTACGCCTCGGTCGAGTCATCGGTGGAGCGCTCCGGCACGCCGTCGCCGTCCACGTCCACGTCGTCGTCCGGCGGGTCGTTGTCGACGGGCGCATCCTCGAGGAACGGGAAGTCGTCCTCGTCCTGCGCCGGAGCAGGGTCCGGTGCGAACGCAAGCGCCCCCAGCCCGAGCGCGAGGATCAGGGGCAGAGGCAGGGGGAGGGGCACGGATGCCGAGGGGACTCGCGAGCGCATGTTCAGAGGTTACCTCCGCGGCTTGGACGGGCGCACGTGCGCCCGAGGTTCCTGATCGGCCACGCTCGATCCCGGCCTGAGCCCCCGTCTGAGACGCCGTCTGAGCCTCCCTCTACGCGGGCTACCGGCTCACGTTCTCGAAGACGGAGATCCAGTCCGGGAGCGGGGGCCCCGGCCGCTCGGGGTGGAACGTCGCGTTCCCGGTCACGATGTCCATGTCACCGTCTCCGTCGTAGTCCGCGACGTCCAGGCACATGTGATGGCCGTTGCCGGACTCGAGCGAGAACCGCGCGAACTCCCCCGGCTCGGTCTGCTCCAGCCAGATGAGAGACTCGAACTTCGCGGCGTCCTCGTCGGTCTCCTGCGGACGGAACGTGGCGGCGACGATGTCGATGTCCCCGTCGGCGTCCATGTCCCGCGCGCGCACGGCATACGCTGCCGGCAGCTTCCATTGATCGTGTGCGAAGAACGGATACTCGCCACGATTCTCGAGGTAGGTCACGCCGTGATCCGGCCGGACGACCGAGGCGTCCGTGGTGTCGCCGTTGACGACGACCACGTCCAAGTCGCCATCGCCGTCGACGTCGACGACTTCCATGCCGCTCGCCCCCCAACCGGGGTGCGGTCCCTCGAAGATGACGCGACGCTCGAAGCTGTTCGGCCCGCGGTAGAGATGGACGATCACCGACTCGATCTCCTGCGCCATCAGCGCGACGACATCGCCCTGTCCGTCTCCGTCCATGTCCACGACGGGCGTGTCGATCGCACCCGGCCTGTTGTCGAGCACCCACTCGTCGAACAGCGGCATGCCGTTCTTGTCCTTCTTGCCCCGGTTGGCGAGCACGAGCAGCTTGCCCGTCTTGCGCGAGCCGAACACGCCCACCACGATGTCGGTATCGCCGTCGGCGTCGATGTCGCTCGCGTGCACGTCGGCCACCCGGCCGACGCCGGCGAGCAGCACGAGCGGCTGTCCGAACGAGCCGTCCCCCTTGCCCCCGTACCACAGCACCTTCCCGTCGCGGGTGTCGCCCGGCTGCAGCGTGGCAAGGTCCGCCACGAGCAGGTCCTTGTTCCCGTCTTCGTTCAGGTCTACGGCGATGGCGCGGCCGGGATGGGGTGCCCGCGCGATCATGTGCCACTCGGCATCGTCGCGAGACGGCCGCATCCGCAGGATGAAGCCGTGTCGCATGTCGCACATGACGAGGTCGAGGCGATCCGCGTCCGCGAGGTGGGCGAAGTGGACCAGCGCGACCGCCGGGTCCGGTCCGGCCGGCGGTGGCTTCCATCCGTGCCGGCGCAACACGAGCGAACCCGGACCGTTCGCGGCCTGCGATCTCGGTAGCCGAAGTTCGCGGGGCGCGCGCTTCTCGAACCACCGGATCGTCTCGCGCAGGTCCGGCTCGGGCTCGATGCGCGGATCCGACGTGGCGAGGTCGTACATCGCGCGGACCTGCGCCGCCCACTTCTTCGCAGGCAGCGACCCGGGCTGCGGGAACTTATGACACTGCGCGCACCAGTCCCGAACGCGCTCTTCGATCGGCCGCTCGTCGGCCGGCGGCAGCGCGGGCGGGTTCGCCGGTGTCTTGCCGTCGTCGTTGCAGGCGGCGCAAAGCGCGATGACGGCCGCGATCACCCACAGTCGTCGCGCCCTGCCGCCTCGTTCCGTCGCCTGACTCGTCACGCCGCCATGATCGACGGGCCCGGGGCGGGGTCTAGTTCTCCGGCGCTCAGCCTCCCGCGGCACAACCCGCGACGCAGCCCGCGACGCAGCCCGCATCACGGACCGGCCGTGTGACCCGCTGCCCGAGCCGGCCCGTCCTCCTCAGCGTTCCCCGAGAAACGCCCGTTCCGAATGGACACGTATCACGTGTACACGTATCCTGTGTGAATGAACGTGACGATCGCCGTCGACGATGAACTCCTCCGTCGCTCCCGGGTGGCCGCCCAGGAGCGCGGGCTGAGCCTCCAGGAGTACCTCCGTGGGTGCCTCCGCGCGCTGGCCGGCGAGCGGCCGACCCGCGAGGTGGCCGACGAGCTCATGGACCTGCTCACCGAGCACGTGGGCCGCTCGGGAGGACGCCGCATCGGCCGCGATGCGGCATACGAGGACCGCACCTGAGCATGCGCGACTTCCTCGACACGAACGTCCTCGTCTACGCGGCCGACGCCGACGCCGGTGACAAGTGTGAGCGCGCGCGGGAGATCGTGCGCGATGCCATGCGCACGCGGAGTGCCGTCGTGTCGACGCAGGTGCTGCAGGAGTACTTCGTCATCGCAACGCGCAAGCTCGGCATCGACGTCGTCGCTGCTCGTCGTCAGGTAGAGCTGTTCGCGACACTCGAGACCGTCCGCGTCGAAGTGCCGATGATCCTCGATGCGATCGACATCACGCGTCTGCACTCCGTCTCGTTCTGGGACGCGTTGATCGTGCGCGCCGCGACGATCGCGGGCTGCCGGCGCGTACTCACCGAGGACATGCAAGACGGTCAGACGTTCGGCGGCGTGAAGGTCGTCAATCCGTTCTGCGGGTGAACGCGGCGACGCGCGTTGCATGTGCCCGATTGCTCCTCGACGTGTCCCGGACAATGACACGTCCCCTACAGGACTGCGTGGCGTGGAGACCGATATGAAGCGCGCAGTGGGGAGAAATCTGTTCGTAATCGTGGCGGGGGCCGCGCTCATCGCCGCGATGGCGGGCGCCGTCGTCGTCTTGCGCGACACACCGGAGACGGTGTCGGACGCAGCAGACACATGGACCGTCGCCCGCGAGCTGGCGCCGGATCAGCGCGGCGACGCCTCATTCGGCGACAGCGACGAGAGTGAGTCGCTCCGCGGGACGCGACGCGCGCGCGACCGAGCTCAGATCGCCCCCCCTGAGCAAGAGCGTCGATGGCCGTTCGGGTCGCGCAATCCGCGCTACTTCGCTGCGCAGCACGAGATCCCGCTGCTCACTCCGGCGCTCAGCTCTGCGACCCGATATCCGCACTTCCTTCGCACGATGCACCGCATCGGCGGACTCCCTGTCAGGACGGCCGCGGACGACCCGGAGCGCCCGCTGGCCGAGGCGAGCACTCGGTTCCACTGGGAGCCGGAGCCCATGGCGGACGTCCTGAACGAGGCGCTCGCCGGTGCACAGAGCGTCGTGGCTCGCCAGGCCCTGATCTTCCACATGGCAATCGCCCTGCCTCCGGACGTGGGCTTTCCGATGCTGCGGGCGCTGGCGAACGGCCAGGACCCAGGCGACGCCGAGGACGCGATCTGCGCGCTGGCATTCGCCGGCGACCGGGGCGCCGTCGCGCAATTCGAGCGGCTCGCAGCCGCGCCGTCCGAGGCGAGAGTCCGTCGCCGGATCTTCTGGGTGTCGGCCACGACCCCGATCGAGAAACGCGGCGAGCGTGACGTCCTGCGGAGCTACCGCTGCATCGAAGTGCTCGGCGACCGCCCATACTTCCACCGTCACGCGCGGAGTTACAACAACCAGGGGGCGCCGTTCCCGTGGGCGCACGACGCCACCGCGGACGACGACACGACGCGGCGCCTGCTCACGGCCTGGCTGCGACGCTATCCCGGGCACTGCGGCTCGGACAACATGGCGTACCGGGTCGCGCTCCTCCACCACGCATCGGGGCGTTCGGTCGAGGCGCTGCGCTGGGCGTCACGAGCGGCGGTCGAGCCCGACGACGACATGCAGTACGCCGCGGTCGCGCTGATGATCTCGCTCGTTGCGCTCGCACCTCCCGGCGATCCCGTCGCGCAGCACGTCATCGATCCGGAGTTCCCCGATCGCAACCGCGAGCTACTGCTGTACCTCCGCACTCTTCGTCGCGCACGCACGCGCGGGTACGACGCAGCGCTGGGCGACCTCGAGTCCATCGCGACGGCGGAGCCCGCTCTGCACCTCTCGGTTGCCTACCGCGCCCGGTGGAGTGCGCCGGTCACGCGCGGTGTGGACAGCGGGGAGACGCGTCTCCCCGCGGGCGACTCGCTCCGGCGCGTCGCGCCGCGATCTCCATCGGAGGACATCCAGCGCACGACGCGCTGGATGAGCCCCTCCCCGCCGCAAGCGCTCCGCACCGAGACGATCACGGATGCGGTCGAGATTGCGTCCGCGCGGCTGCGAAACCAGTTCCGGGCCTGGGAGACGCTGGCGGAGCTAGAGCGCCGCGAGGCGAACGCACCGCCCGACGACGCACTCGACCTGATCTACAAACAGGCCGCGGTCCACTACTTCGACGCGGGCGTGGCCTATCCCGCGTGCTCGCTCCCCATGCGCTCGCGCGGCCACCTCCCGCTGTCCCGCGCGCTCGACGACGACGACCATCTCGACGCCGCCGCGCAGGACTACCGCCGTTACATCGTCAGCTGGAAGCGGGCGATCGGCCACTTCGAGGAAGTTCTGCGCCGCGATCCCTCGTATGCCCTGGCCGACGGAGCGCTCTTCACGATCGGCACCTGCCACGTGAAGGCGGCGGACTCGGCGATCGTCCGTGCGATCGGGCACGACGAACGGGAGCGGCACCGCCGCCTCGCGATCGAGACGTTCGAGGCGATGGCGTGGCGGTACCCGGACAGCCCGTTCGCGGGCCAGGCCGCCGCGGCCGCCGTGAAGTGGCGGCTAGCGTGGGGCCGGTCGCGCAAGTGATCGACGCGGGTGCCCGTGCGCGGCCGCTGCTACGGCGATCTCAGCGCTCGGAGTACCGAGAACGGTGAATTTCTATTCGCATCACCAGTCTCGGTATTCGCGTTCGCGGTGTCTTCAGTCGCCCGTCTTGAAGATGCGGAAGTCGATCGGCAGCTTGATCTTCCCGAAGTGGTCCGTCTTGATGGTGATGTTGCCGACGATCCGGACCACGACGTTGAAGTCACGCGGTGTGTTCGCGGGCAGCAACGGGTTCATCAGTTCGCTCATGCAGAAGAACGACCGGTCGTTGATTACCTGCGTGTTGAAACCCGTGTAGAGCTGGGGAGCCGCCGCCTTCGACGACGCCTTGTTCAGCGGAGCGAACTGCGCGCCATCGACGAGGATGTTCCCGTCGAGGATGATGTCCTTCACGAAGAAGCTCTTCTTCGTTCCGTTGACGAACGCATAGACGTTCGTGCCGTTCTGGAAGATCGACAGATTTCGCGGCAATCCGCCGGAACCGGTGGGCCCCTTCTGCACCAGTTTCTTCACCTTCTGCACGACGCGCACGATCGTCCGGAAGGCACTGCGTAGGAGCTTCACCGCGCGCTTCGGGTTGGTCGCGACGAGGGCCTTCGCCTTGTCGATCTTGGCGATCACCGCCGGGACCTTCTTGTTGAGCTTGACCCGGTCGCCGGGATTCGGGGCCTGGCCGATTATGTTCGGCAACTCGTCCCGGCGCTCGTTGAGGTCGTCGCAGAGGCACTGCAGGAGATCGGCCAGTTCGGCCTCGACCGCCGTGTCGGTCGACTTCGCGGCCAGCACGGCGAGCAGAACCTTGGCGACCTGATCCGCGAGCACCGGTGGGGACGTCTTGCCGGCAACGGTGACCACGCGGCGCAGCTTCCTCGCCTCCTTGCCCGTGGCCCCGGCGGACAGGCGGGCGTCGACGGCGGCGACGAGCTGATCGATCTCGGTGGTGACATCCGCAGCGTTGGACGGGAGGGCGAACAGCACGATCAGTAGCAGGCTCAGGACGTAACGCATGGCGGGTCTCCTTCGGGTCGTTCCGCCGTCGTGGCGGCCGCTACCTACGAGCACGCAATCGCGTGGCGGACCCTCTCACGAATTCCCGGATTGCAAACTGGTGGCCCGACGTGGCGAGGCGGTTGGAGGGTCCGCTAGGCTCCGATGTCCGGAGCTGCGGGAGGGACCGGGGGACATGGCGAGCGGTGAGGTGACACGCCTGCTGCGTGAGGTGGAGGCCGGGTCCACGGACGCGCGCGACCAGCTCGTCCGGACGCTCCACGAAGAGCTCCGGCGGGTTGCGGGTGCACAGATGCGTGGTCAGACCCCCGCGCACACGCTGCAACCGACCGCTCTCGTGCATGAGGCGTATCTGCGGCTCTTCGCGGACGAGAACCCCTCGTTCGGTGACCGGCGCCACTTCCTGGCGGCTGCGGCCCGCGCCATGCGCTCCGTGCTCGTCGACATGGCTCGCGCCAAGTCAGCGCAAAAACGCGGAGGGGACCGCCTGCGGGTGACGCTCTATCACGACTCCGCTGTTGCCGCCGCGCCGGACATCGACCTGGTCGTCGTCAACGAGGCGCTCGTGCGCCTGGAGGCGCTTGATCCGCGCTGGGCGGAGGTCGTCGAACTGCGATTCTTCGGTGGCCTGACCGAGCCGGAGACCGCCGAGGCGCTCGGAGTCTCGGAGCCGACGGTCTACAGAGCATGGGAACGGGCGCGTACCTGGCTGTTCCGAGAACTCGGGCAGTGAGCCTCCGTCACGACCGGCGTGTGAAGGAGCTGTTCGAGCGAGTCCTCGACGCGCCGGAGTCGGCGCGCGAGTCCGTCCTGAACGAAGGCAGCGTCAACGACGCGGCGCTGCGCGCGGAGGTCTCGGAGCTCCTGGCCGCCGGGGGCCGCATCGGTGGTTTTCTCGAGACGCCGGCGTTCGATCGCGTTGTCCGTGAGCAGCTTCCGGATGCGCAGCTCGCCCCCGGCGACACCGTCGGCGATTTCACGATCACGCGACGCCTGGGTGAGGGTGGCGGCGGCGCCGTCTACGAAGCCGAGCAGCAGCACCCGCGCCGCCGCGTCGCGCTGAAGGTGCTGCGACCGGCCATCGGATCCGCGGGTGCCCTGCATCGTTTCCGGGAGGAGGCAGCGACGCTCGCGTCGCTGCAGCATCCGGGGATCGCACATGTCTATGCCGCCGGCGTGCTCGATGGCGAGGACCGGGAGACGCCGTGGATCGCGATGGAGCTGGTCCCGGACGCCTCTGACATCGTCGCGTTCGCCGCGGAGCGCGACCTCTCCGTGCGCGAACGCATCGAGCTCCTTCTGTCAGCTTGCGATGCGCTGCACCACGCGCATCAACGCGGCGTGATCCACCGCGACGTCAAACCGGCCAACGTGCTGGTCGATTCGAGCGCCAGGTCGAAGGCCGTCGACTTCGGGATTGCGTCGGCGGCGCAGACCGCCGGGCGCGACGATGAGGTCGTCGGCACGCTTCCGTACATGAGCCCCGAGCAGCTGGCCCCTGGCGAAGCGGGCACCGACGTGCGCAGCGACGTGTACGGACTGGGCGTGCTCTGCTACGAGATCCTCTCGGGCGCGTTGCCTCACGACGTGACAGCGCTGTCGATCACGGAAGCCGCACGACGCATCTCGACTCGGCCGGCCGTGCCGCTGCGGGAGCGGGCGCCCGACGTGCCTGCGGACCTCGCGTCGATCGTGTCACGCGCACTCGCGCCGGACCGGGAGGAGCGCTATCCCTCGGTCGCCGCCCTCTCGGAGGACTTGCAACGGTGGCTGACAGATCGACCGGTCCAGGCACACGCTGGCGGGACGCTCTACCACATGCGGAAGTTCGCGCGTCGCAGGCGTGCGGCGACGCTCGCGATCGCGGTCGTGGCCGTGACCATCGTCGTCGCGACCGCGCTCAGTCTCGAGTTCGCCTACGACAGTCAGCGCGCTCGGCGTCGAGCGGAGTTCCAGTCGTACGTCGCCGGCATGTCGGCGGCGGCCACCGCACTTCGCGTGCACGATGTCGGCGACGCGCGGCGGCGCCTCGCACGCGTGCCGCAGCAGCTACGCGACTGGGAGTGGCACCACCTGTCCGCACGGCTGGAACTCTCCGATGCAGTGATCCCACTGCCGTACGCGGAAGCGATCGGCGCTTCGGTCCGCTCCGATGGAGAACTCATCGTCGTGACCGGAGGGCGGAAGGTGGACGGTGTGCGAAACAGCTACGAGGTCTCGGTGCTCGACGGCACAGGGCACGTCACCGCGCGATCGGTGCCGGACGGCCGCGTGAGGGCCGTCGCGCTGTGCGAGGTGACCGGCAAACTGGCACTCGGCAGCCTGGAGGGCACTGTCTGGCTCGGTTCGGTCGCGCGACTGGGAGATCTGGCGGAGATCGCGACGCTCGGGGGGGCGATCACGTCACTGGAGTTCTCGCCGGACGGCACGCAGCTGGCGGCTGGGTGTGCCGACGGGGCCGTGGCTCTGTGGAAGACCGCCGGCAACGCGCACTTCGGCACGCTCGGCGGACACCCGGATCGTGTCATCTCTCTCGCGTTCTATGACGGCGGAGGGAGGCTCGCGACGGGTTGCCGCAACGGTGACGTCACGCTGTGGGATGTTCACGAGCGAACGCACATCCTCACGCTGTCCGGGCACCTTGCGAGCGTCGATGGACTCGACGTCAGCCCAGACGGACGGCGCTTGGCCTCCGCCTCCCGAGACCACACTGTGCGGCTGTGGGATCTCACGAACGGAAAGCTGATTGCGGTCGGTTCATCCCACACGAGCAACGTCGCGGAGGTGGTGTTCGATCCGACCGGGGAGGTGTACGTCAGCGCGTCGTGGGATGGCACGTTGCGCGTGTGGGGGAGCGAGACAGGCGACGAGAGAGGACTGTTGCGTGGCCACGAGGGCCGCATCCGGCACCTCGCGTTCGCGACCGAGACGGACGCCGTATTCTCTTTTGCGCGCGACGGGACGGCGCGACGCTGGAACCTCCGCAGTGTGGAGGTCCCGACGGTCGCCTCGATCCGCGATGCCATCGTGGACGTGGCTGTGCACCCCAGTGGTGACGTGGCAGCGGCGGCAACGGTGCGCGGCGCGATCTGGCTCTTCGACACGCGCACGACTGAGTTGATCACACGGTTGGGGGAGGTGGAGTGGTCGCCGCGGACCGTGCGCTTCGTCGGGGACCGGCGCCTCGTGGTGAACAACGAGCGCGGGACCCTCTACGCATGGCGCTGGGAGAGCCCATTCTCGGCGCGCGTCACGCCGCTGGCGGCAGCACCCTTGCGGTTGGGCATCCACAACTGGACCGCGACGCCGGACGGCCGCGTAAGCTGGTACGCGCGCAGCTCGAGGGTGGGCGCGGATCTGACGACCGACATCCTCGCTGACGCGAACGACCGCGCGTCGGTCACCGTGACGCTGCCGTTCCGCTGCCGTTCGATCGCATGGCACGAGCGCACGCGCCGCATGGCGGTCGGCGGACCGGACGGCGTCGTGGTGCTGTTCCGCCCGGACGATCCTGCCGAGCGTGTCGAGCGCCGGGTGCACGACAGGGCGATCGTCGAGCTCGCTTTCAACGACGCCGGCGACCGCATCGTCTGCGTCGGGGAGGATGGCAGCGCGCGGGTTCTGAACGCGGACGATGTCGCAACGCTCTTCGTACTGATGGGACACTCCGGTCCCGTGACCGATGCGGCGTTCCTTCCCGGCGGGCGACGCATCGTGACGTCATCGCACGACGCGACCGTGCGACTCTGGGACGCACCGACGGGCGAGTCGGTACTCGTGCTGCACGGCCACGTGCACGCGGTGCACTGCGTGGAGGTCAGCCCGGACGGCGATTACATCCTCTCCGGCGGCGGCTCCGACGAGGACGCCGGCAGCACGGTGCGCGTCTGGACCGCACCGGGCGCCGGCTCCGAATGAGTTGTGAATCCGAATGAAGACGTCATCACTGCCGTACGTCACCGCTGACCTGCCGGGAACCGGCGGGCGGGTACGCACGCGCGTCGAGGACTTCGTGGTCGAGGAGGTGCCCGCGTATGAGCCGAGCGGTGTCGGGGATCACCTCTACCTCCTGATCGAGAAGTGCGGCATCCCGACGCACGCCGCTGTGAAGCGCGTTGCGCGCGCGCTGCAGAAGATGCCGCGCGACATCGGCTACGCGGGGCTGAAGGACGCACGGGCGGTCACCCGGCAGACACTGTCGGTCGAACGGGTGGACGAGGCGGCGGCGCGGGAGGCGCTGGCCGAGGTGCCGGACCTGCGGTTGCTCTCGTGCGCACGGTACGGGAACAAGCTGCGGCTCGGGCATCTGCGGGGGAACCGCTTCCGGATCGTCGTACGCGGGGTCACCGACGATGCCGATAAGCGGGCGCGGGCGGTGCTCGACGTGCTGGTGGCGCGCGGCGCGCCGAACTGGTTCGGGGAGCAGCGCTTCGGGGCACATGGCGGCAACGACGCCGTCGGCAAGGCGCTGGTGCAGAAGAAGCACGTGCGCGCGATCCGCGAGATGCTGCGGAACGCGGCGGCGGAGACCGACAGCGTCCTTGCCGCGTTCGACGCCGAGGACTTCGCAGCGGCGGAGTCGTTGCTGCCGTCCCGGCGGCGGGAGGAGCGCGAGTTGCTCGCCCGCCTGGCGAATGGGCAGCCGCCTCACGTCGCCCTCCGGGCCGTTCCGCGTCGCGTGCTGCGGCTGCTGGTGTCGGCGTACCAGAGTGCGTTGTTCAATCGACTCGCCGCGGCCCGGGCGGAGGATCTCGGCCGGCTGGAAGAGGGCGACCTGGCGTACCTGCACGACCGCGGAGCGGCGTTCACCGTCGAGAACGTCGCGCCGGAGCAGGCGCGGGCGGATGCGTTGGAGATATCGCCAAGCGCGCCGTTGTTCGGGACGCGATCGTCACTGGCGAGCGGCGGACCGGGCGAACGGGAACGCGCGTTGCTTGCGGAAGAGGGGCTCGCGCTCGCGGATTTCAAGGTGCCGCTCGCAGGTGAGATGCGCGGGGAGCGGCGTGCGGTGCGGGTGCCGATCACGGATGTCGCGGTCGGGAGTGAGAGCGGCGATGGCGAACACGTGCTCGATCTCGCGTTCACGTTGCCCCGCGGGTCGTTTGCAACGGCGGTGTTGCGCGAGGTGATGAAGGGGAAATCGGAGACGGAGTAGTCAGAACATCGCGATCGGGCGGGCGCGGCGGCCCGCCCCTACAGGGGATTGCGTCCCTACCCGTAGCGGGCGCCGCGGATGCCCCAGGCGCCCATCTCGCGTTGCACGTCCAGGTGGTCCAGGTCGGCGAGGTGCGTGACGTCGGGGACGGTGCTGTGGCCGAGTCCGCGGAGGGTGCGCAGGGACGCCACATGGCACGCGACGCCCGCGACGACCGGTGCTTCGACGATGCGCTCGAGCGACGGGATCGCGGACGAGAGGCCGAGACACTCAGCCTGGTGGATCGCGCCCAGCCGCAGGCCATCGACATCGTCGCGATCCAGCTCCGCGCGCACGGCGCTTGCCGCCGTGTCCTGATCCCCCAGCGCGACCACGGCGCTGAGCGCAACGTCGCCGGCGAGCGGCCGGTGACGTTCGTCGGCAAGCGTGTCGAGCGCTGCGGGGAGCACCGCCCTGTCTCTCACGCGCACGAACGAGGAGATCGCGGCGTGACGCACCGCGGAGTCGTCGTCCGCCGCCAAGTCCACCAGTCGCGCCCGCGCGATCTCGTCACCGCGGCACGCCAGGTCGCCGAACGCGCTCGTCAGCCCGCGTCGCGTGCGGAAGCCGTCGAGCACCGGCTCGCTGCGGCACAGGACGTGACAGCCCTCCGGCCCCGACTCAGCCCAGTCGAACGCGGTGAGCAAGTCGCGCTGCGCACGCGCGGGGGCGTCCGGATCGAGCAGAACTTCGCGCGCCTGCTCGAGGTCCACGTCCGGACGCTCCGGTCGCGCGAACGTGCGTGCGCACTCGCCATCACGCGCAGTCTCCGTCGTGACGGCCATGGCCTCGCCGTCCAGCCGCCCCGCATAGCGCTCGAGCAGCCATGCCGCCGGAGCCATCCAGCGCGCAAGCCGGTCCGCGACGCGCGAGCCACATGTGGCGACCGCGCGGGTCACCGTGCCGAGCAGCGCCGAGAGCGCCTGGTCGGCCTCCGCGGTCTCCTTCGCTACCTCAACACCCTCCCGCGCGTAGCGCACGTCGGCCAGCGCGAGGATGGCGGAGACGCACGGGAACTCCTCGATCGCGTCGGTGGCCGCCTGGCGCACCGCCGGCTCGGGGTCGCGGAGCAGGCGCGCCACGTCGAACAGCAGCGGCATCGGCTCGTCCATGTAGGCCGCCTGGCAGGCCCACTCGCGCACGACCGGATCATCGTCGGCGAGGGCGCGCTTCGTCGCCCCGACGAGAAGCGGTGTGCGCACCAGGCCCATCAGCGACCGGGCGGCCGCGCGGCGAACCACAGCATGTGGATCGTGGAACAGAGGCGCCAGCAGGTCGGCGTCCGGAGCGTCGAGGAACGTGGCGCCATGGGCCCGCAGGATCGGGTCGGGGTCCACGACCCAGGCGCGCACCTGCGCCGGCGGCGGATCGGTCCGCGGGAGTCCGGCCAGGATCTCGAGGGCCACTTCGCGCCGGATCGGGCTCTGTGTCCGGTCGGACAGGAGGCTCTCGAGCGCCGGAACCGCGCGGAGGTCCTCGAGCGACGTCAGCGTGGAGCAGAGCGCATCGAGCGACCGGATGTCGAGGTCCGCGTCGCGCAGGAGTTCGAGGAGGCCCGATGTGGCCCGCCGGTCCCCGGAGGCGCGGACCCGCTTCAGACGCGCCCGCAGACCGCCCTTCCCGCCGGCCCCACCATTCCACCCAGCCCCACCACTCCCGCCGGGCCGGGCCGGCCGGCCGGCACGGCCGTCCCCAGGGGAGCCTCCCCAGCCCGGATCCGAGGGGTCGTCCGCATCGGGATCGGGTTGGCCTGACATCCACGCGGGAATGTATGCTCGGGGACCCCCAAGATCGGAGCGTCGCGAGCCCGCGACCCGTACAGGACACCGCTTCGCCACGCGGAATCACCGCGCCCGACCCGTCAGGCGCCGGCGACACCCCGCCGCCCGATCCTCGTCCCCGGGGGCTGCTAGTTTTTCGAGGCCATGGCTACTCGCATCATTGCTGTGCTCAACCAGAAGGGCGGCGTCGGAAAGACGACGTCCACCGTCAACCTAGGGGCAGCGCTCGCGCTGCTCGGCCAGCGCGTCCTGCTGGTCGACATGGACCCGCAGGCCAACCTGACGGTCCATGTCGGTCTCGAGCCGCACGAGTTGACCAAGACCACGTACTCGCTCCTGCTGGGTCGCCACGGCCTGACGGAGTCGGTGCAAGAAACGGACACACCCGGACTCCGGGTGGTGCCGTCGACGCTCGCGCTCGCCAACGCAGAGATCCAGCTGGCCTCCACCGTGGGGCGCGAGCTGGTGCTCCGCGAGGCGCTCGACGAGTACCTGGACGGGCCGGTGCCCTTCTTCGAGGCCGGCGGCGGCGTGAAGGTGGACAGCGACGAAGCGAAAGATCGCGGCACGGACTTCGTGCTGATCGACTGCCCGCCCTCGCTCGGCACGCTCACGATGAACGCGCTCTGTGCGGCCAACGAAGTGCTGCTGCCGATCCAGACCGAGTTCTTCGCGCTGCAAGGAGTGGCGGGGATTCTCGAGTCCGTCAAGGCCGTGCAGCGGCTGAACCGCGGACTGCGTCTCTCGATGGTCGTGCCGTGCATGGTGGACCGGCGCACGACGCTCGCGCGGGACGTGATTGCGGAAGTGCGCGAGTACTTCGGAGAAATCGTCACCGAGACGGAGATCCGCAAGAACGTGAAGCTGGCGGAGTCACCGAGTCACGGCAAGACCATCTTCAGCTACGAGCCGAAGTGCAACGGCGCGAAGGACTACCTGCAGCTCGGGCGCGAAGTCCTCGGGCTGCCGCTCGACGACACCAGTGTCCCTGTAGTGGTGCCGGTGGTGCAGCCGATCATCCGGGAGGTCCCCGCACCGGTGGCCGACGAGCCGGCGCCTGGCGAGGCGTGGATCCGGATGCCGGAAGGCGCGCCCGCGGCAGATTCGCCACTGGTCGCTGAGACGGTCGACGTCGCACCGCCGGAGCGCGCGTTCATCGATGACGAGATCATCGTGAACCGCCTACCACCCGACGAGATCGACGCCGCCCGTCCCGCGCAGAACCAACCCCTCGGCGACGCCGAGGAGGAGCGCCGGAGGGACTGGGAGTTCGATCCACCGGCGTTCTAGTTCGTTCCAGGCGTTCTCTAAAGGTGACGCGCAGCCTCGAAATCTCCTGGCGGGCCGCCTCCGGCCCGCCGTTGCCATGTCACCCCCGCCGATCCCCGGGACCGGCCTCCCTTCAGCCTCGGGCCCTGCCTGACCGATAGGTCTCCGTCAGCGCTACTCGGCCCTCGGGTGCGCGAGCGAGAGGGATCAACGTGCCTGCCAGCAAGATCGTCGTGACCCGCGGACCGTCCAAGGGCCAGCACGTGCCCTTGTCGCCGTCCGAGCCGATCACGATCGGTCGCGCGCCGGACAACGTCCTGGTCCTGCGCGACAGCAAGGTGAGCTCCCGCCACGCGCGCATCGAGATCGACGGCACCGAGGTCACGGTGACCGACCTCGGTTCGAAGAACGGAACGTTCGTGTCCGGCCGCTCGGTCGTGGGTTCGAAAACCGTGACTCACGGCGCGGAGATCGTCGTCGGCAACAGCGTTCTCGAGGTCCGTGCGCCGGCCGACGCGAGTCACTTCCAGATCGACTCCTCCCCGCGCACCACGATTCGCGCGCAGATCGACACCATCCGCGATCTCGAGATGCAGGGTCCCGGCGACCCGGCCTCGCGCAACATGACCAAAGCGCAGCGCAACCTGGCCGTGCTGCACGAGGTCGGCGCGCTGCTTTCGACCGAGCGCGACGAAGACCGGTTCCTGACTCGGCTGATGGATCTCGTCTTCACGATGCTCCCGGCCGACCGTGGAGCCCTGCTCCTGGTCGACAAGGACGGCGCTCCCACGGCGCGGGTCACCCGAGTGACCGCGGATGCGAGCGCCAGCGAGATCCACGTCTCACGCACTATCCTGTCGAAGGTCGTGGACGGCGGCATGTCGATCCTGACCGCCGACGCAGGCGCCGACACACGCCTGTCGAGCGGAGCGAGCATCATCGCGCACAACATCCGCTCGGCGATGTGCGTGCCGATCCGCGGTAAGCGCAAGACGCTCGGCGCGCTCTACGTCGACACGATGCTCTCGATCGGTGTCTTCGGCAAAGACGACCTGCACGTGCTCACGACGGTCGGTGTCGTGGCCGGCACCGGTATCGAGAACATCCGCCTGTTCAAGCGCAACCTGCAGCAGGCGCGCATGGCGGCCATCGGCCAGGTGATCGCCGGCCTCGGCCACGACATCCGCAACATGCTGACGGCGCTGAAGGGCGGCATCTACATCCTCGACTCGCAGTTGCAGGAAAACAGCGATGCCGACCTGCGCGAGGCGTGGGATGTGGTCAAGCACGGTCAGGACTCGATCGCCGGCCTCGTGCAGGACATGGTGAACTACAGCAAGCCGCGCGAGCCGAGCTGGGCCCAGGGCGATATCAACCAGGTCGTACTGGCCGCCGTCGCGTTCTCGCGCGACCACGCCAAGGAGAAGAGCGTCCAGATCACCGAACTGGTCGATCCGACCATCGAGCTCTTCTACTTCGACTCGCAGTCGATCGAGCGCTGCCTGATGAACCTCATCTCGAACGGAATCGACGCGGCGCCGGACAACGTCGGCGTTGTCAGCGTGGCCACCGAGCCAAGCCGCAGCGGCGACCTCGTCCGGATCGTGGTGCAGGACAACGGCCCGGGTATCCCCCCCGCGGACCGTGAGCGCGTCTTCGACCTGCTCTTCTCGACCAAGGGCTCGCGTGGCACGGGCTTCGGCCTGGCGATCACGAAGAAGCTCATCGAGGAGCACGGCGGCTCCGTGACCCTCGACACGCGGCCGGGCGAGGGCGCCCGGTTCACGATCGAGCTGCCGCTGCGCCTGAGCGTCACCGCCGCCCAGCCTGCGGCCGTCTGAGCGCGGCCGGACCGTCACCGGGCGTTTCTCCGCGCTCCCTCTCCGTCGTCTCCGGTTAGTGTCCGCGGCCGGAGGTCGGATGCCGGAGACCTGGAGCGACGACGAGCGCGCGCTGGCCGCGCGCATGGCACACCGCGACATCATCTCGGTGCGTCAGTTCGGTCCGGATGATCTCGTCGCACTTCTCGGGATCATCCGTCACTACGAGGGGTACGAGGAACCGCTCCTGCGGGGGCGCGTTCTCGGCGCGCTGTTCTTCGAACCGTCCACGCGGACGCGGCTGTCCTTCGAGAGCGCCATGGTCCGGCTGGGCGGCGCGTGCATCGGCTTCGCGGACGCGCGGATCAGCTCGGCGTCCAAGGGAGAGTCGCTCCAGGACACGATCCGCATGGTCGAGGGCTATTGCGACCTCATCGTGATCCGGCACCCGCAGGAGGGCGCCGCGCGCGCGGCCTCCGAGGCGACGGTCAAGCCGGTGATCAACGGCGGCGACGGCGCGAACCAGCACCCCACGCAGACGCTGCTCGACCTCTACACGATCCTCCGTCGGCTCGATCGCGTGAGCGGGCTGCGCATCGGGTTCCTGGGCGACCTGAAACACGGTCGCGCCGCACACAGCCTCATCGAAGCGAGCGGGCTGCTCGGCGACAACGAGCTCGTGCTGATCGCGCCGGAGGCGCTTCGTCTGCCGGCACGCCGCCGCGAGGAACTCGAGTCAGTGGGGTGCACGTTCACGGAGACGTCCGACCTCGCGAGCGCCGTCGAGGGGCTGGACGTCCTCTACGTGACGCGCATCCAGCAGGAACGCTTCGGGGACCCGCTCGACTACGAGCGCGTGAAGAACGCCTATACGGTCGGTCTCTCCACTCTCGAGCGGAACTCGAAGATGGTCGTCATGCACCCTCTGCCGCGGGTGACCGAGGTGGATCCGGCCATCGACTCCTCCCCGCAAGCGGCGTACTTCGAACAAGCGAAGAACGGGGTGACCGTGCGCAAGGCCCTTCTCTCGCTGCTCTTGGGAGCACTACCGGAATGAGCAACGCAGAGATCGAGAAGCAGACCCGAGAGCAGAAGGTCTCGTCGCTCGGGGAGGGCACGGTGATCGACCACCTGAGCCCCGGAATGGCGCTCAAGGCACTCGAGTTCCTGGGCATCCCGGCGCACCACGCGGCGCTGCTGGGGATCAACCTCCGGAGCACCAAGCTGGGGCGCAAGGACATCCTGAAGCTCGAGTCGGTCGTGCTGACCCCGGAGCAGGTCCAGAGCCTCGCGATCTTCGGGACCGAGGTCACGGTCGCGACGATCAAGGACTTCGAGGTCGTGGACAAGGTGCGCGTGGGCCTTCCCGATCAGTTCAGCGGCATCCTGCGCTGCCCCAACCCCAACTGCATCAGCAACCACGATCGCCTGGAGACGCGCTTCAACGTCGAGGCCCACGATCCGGACACAACGCTGCGCTGCCACTACTGCGAGCGCCGCATCGCCAAGGACGAGTTCGTCTTCGCGTAGGCGCTGCCCCGCCCGCGAAGTCCGAGGTTCGTCCGCCCTTCGTCGGGCCCCCCTCTCCCGACGGCTAGCCTGCGGGGATGTCCGACACACAGACCCGTCCACTCTCCGCCTCCCTCCCGACGTCGATCGACGGTTATGACTTCGAGGCCGAAACCGAGCGCGCAAGGCGCCTGATCCCCGACGTCGAGATCGGCGGCCATTCGCTCAACCGGTCGACGGCGCGCGCCACCGCCGGCGACGAGCCCACGGATGCCGAGTCCACGCGGGACGAACACCGCGCGGCCGTCTTCACGACGACGCTCGATCCGGACTCGCCGGTGCTCGAACTCGGTTGGCCCACGTCGGGCCACTACGTGCTCGACTCGCGCGGCGTGCACCTCGATCTGGTGCTGGGTGTCGCGCAGCGGATCGTCGACGAGCGCAACCCGGTCATCCAGGCCGCCGTCGCGACGCTCGGCTCGTACGGACTCCTGGTGCACCGCGAGATCAACACCGACGACTACCTGCGCCCGGCACCGCACACGGCGGGCCTGCACATGCCGCAGGACGTGGCGGCGCTGCTGAACGAGACCGTGGGGCGGAGCTACCCGGACAGCGGTGACTGGAAGTCGTTCTTCACGAACTCGGGAACCGAGTCGGTCGAGGCGTGCCTGAAGCTGGCGTGCATGGTCCGCTACAAGCGGTTCCTCGCGGCGCACGGCGAGGAGACGCTCGCCCGCGTGATGGACGCACTCGGCATCCGCCCCTTCCGGCCGCTCGACGGCGACCCCAGCCGGGACGAGACCGTGTACGAGGACTACCCGTTCTTCCTGATCGGGCTCGAGTCCGCGTTCCACGGCCGCACGATGGGCAGTCTGTCGGTCACCGCGAGCAAGAAGTCGCAGAAGGTCGGCTATCCGCGACTGCGCTGGG
Source organism: Planctomycetota bacterium (assembly GCA_965248445.1). Taxonomy (GTDB): domain Bacteria; phylum Planctomycetota; class JAJSAM01; order JAJSAM01; family JAJVHW01; genus CBDFJG01. Next base: position 1,481,315 of record CBDFJG010000004.1, on the reverse strand, counting down.
TGCGCCACATCCGGCTGAACTCCCCCACCGGCACGCTCGAGGAACTGATCGATGCGCGTTCGGTGAACGAACTCCTCGACACGCCCGGCGAACTGAAGCGCGTCATCGATTCGGGACGCGTACCGGCCTGTCTGTTCGCCGGCCTCATCATAGAGCCGTTCCAGGGCGAGGGCGGCTACGTGCCGGCGACCCCGGAGTTCGCAGCGGACATGCAGGCGACCTGCCGCCGCCACGGCGGTCTGTTCATGCTGGACGAGGTGCAGACGTTCGCGCGCACCGGGACACTCTTCTTCGGTGAGCAACTCGGGGTGACGCCGGACGCAATGGCGCTGGCAAAAGGCCTGTTCACCGGCGCGATGGTGGCCCGCGGCGAACTCGGAGACCTGCTGCACGGCGGCTGGCACTCCAACACGTGGGGCGGTGGCCGCATCCTCGACAACCAGGTCGCGTACGCCGTGCTGCACGTTCTGACGCGACCTGACAACCCGCTGTTCGACGGACGTTCGCTACCCGAGAATCAGATGCTCAAGGGCAAGCTGATCGAGCAGGGCCTAGCGCTCCTGGCCGAGCGGCACGCGGGACTCGTCGAGTCGTACATCGTGCGCGGCGGCATGGCGCGCATCTCGGTCAGGCGCCGCCACGACGTCGTACAGTCGGCGTGGCGGCACGGATTGAAGCTCCTCGGCTGCGGGCGCAAGGGCGACGTCGCCGCCATCCGGCTGCTGTTCCTGACCGACGTCCTGGCGCGCGAGGTCCTCGAGGCAATCGATCTGCTCGACGCGACCCTGACCGACGTCGCAGCGTCCTAGTCAGCGCGGAAGCAACGCACGCGCGATCGCGAGGAACTCGTGGACGGCTTCGTCCCGGCGGCCGTCGCGGCAGTCGATGACGTGCGCGGCGTGCTCCCGGCTCGGTGCTACGTGCTTCTCGTGCATCGGCACCACGGTCGCCGTCCACTGGCGCTCGACATCCGCCTGCGGCCGGCCGCGCTCGCGGACGTCGCGGGCGATGCGGCGGCGGTATCGCTGGTCCGCGGGCGCATCCACATGGACCGAGCCGTCGTACACCGGGCGCAGCGGCGCGAGCCGAAGAGAGAGGATCCCGTCCACGACGATGAGATCGCGCGACGACGTGCGCTGCACCTCGGGCAGCCTCGACTGCGCGGCGAAGCTGTACTTCGGGAGGTCCACCGCCGATCCGCCGCGCAAACGCGCTGACGTGCTCGACCATCAGTGCGACGTCGAGCGAATCCGGGTGGTCGAAGTTGCCGTCACCGCTCGTGTCGAGCGGGACGCCCGGCATGCCGAGGTAGTACCGATCGCATTCGACAACCGTCACGCGTGATCCGAGATCGGAGTCGACGAGGGCTGCGATCAGGGTGCCCTTACCGGATGCCGATCCACCGGCGACGCCGAGTACGCGTCTCGAAACGGCGCTCACGGCCGACTACTCGTCGGGCTGCCCCGTGGGCCACTTCTTCTCTTCGCCTTCCTCGATGATCACGTCGAGTTCCGACAGCTTCAGCGTGTGTGCCTCGAGCATGTCGTCGCGCATGTCGTAGAGACGCCGCCCGTAGGCCTTCGCTCGGCGCTCACCATCTGCAGGATCGTCACCGGTGACCTCTTCTGACGCGTGGTCCGTCGCAGTCTTCTTCGCCGCGGCCCACTCGACGAAGATCGCCTTGCGCTTGTCCTCGTCCACGCGCTCCGCAACCGTCTCGGGATCCACGTACTTCTTCGGGTCGTTCAGGTAGTCGACCAGGTCCTTCGGACGGCGGAATCCGAAGCCGGTGATCTCCTTGGCCGCATTGCGCAACGCCTCGGTGCACTTCGGACGCGGGCGCCAGCCCTTGTGCGCGGCGAGCATGCCCGTGCCCTGCGCCGTGGCCGCCGTCTGGTCGCCGCTACCGGCTGTCCCGGTGTCCACGGTCACCGAGACGGTGATGAAGCCCTTCTCGTCGGGCCACTTATCGAAGAACTTCCGCATGGTGCCGAGGGACTCGGGGTCCTTCCATGCGCCGAACACCTTCATCACCTCGATCACGACTCCGTCGTCATCGTGAAAGCTGAGCTTCTCGGGCGCCTCGGTGCCCCTGCGGTAGTCCAGCACACCGATGGACTGCACGGCCGCCTTCAAGACCCGCGGCTCCTCGTCGTTGCGTCTCGGCGAGCTTCTTCAGCTTAGGGCCCGCGGACTTCACCGACGAGAGCTGGTAGGAGAGCCCCTTCGCGGCGCCGGCGCGAACGTACTGGTCCTTGCTCTTCAGCATCTTGATCAGCGCCTTGCCGATGGTCTTGTGCTGGACCTTGGAGTACTTCGTGAGCGCGCGCAGCTTGAACTCGATGTCGGCGGTGTCGAATCCGCGCTTGAAGCTCTCCTGGGCGCTCTTGAGAGCCTTCGAATCGACGTCGGCCGGGATCTCCCTCTTGTCCGCGGCGTGCACCACGGGAGCGGAGGTCACGATGGCCGCCGCGAGGGCGAGTCCGATCAGGATGCGTCTCATCTTTCCTCCTCCGTCACGCGCGGCAGCAATCAGGCACTACGGCGCGAGCCTCTCAGTCGCCCGATGAGCCTGGCGAACAGTCCGGGGCGCTCGTCCTGCGCCGGAGCGGCCTTCCAGCCGTCCGGCGCGGGCAACGCGTCCCTCACCAGCCGGACGATCTCGGTGGCGCCGATGTTCCGGGCGGCCGCGGTGAAGCTCGGGATGATGCGATGGCGCAGCACCGCGGGCAGCACCGCACGCACGTCGTCCGCCCGCGGCTTCGAGCGCCCCTGCAGCAGGGCCCTTGCCTTCGCGGTCACAACGAGCGCCTGCGCTGCGCGCGGGCCCGCCCCCCACGCCACCAGTCCGTCCAGGGATGCGGGCTGCTCCGGGCCCGGGCGCGTTGCGCGTGCGAGGCGGGTCGCGTACCGCATCACGTCATGCGGCGCCGTCGCCTGGCGCACGGTCTTCTGGAGCGCCAGGATCTCGTCCCGCTTCAGCACCGGTGCGAGGTCCGGCATCGCGCCGGCGGTCGTGCGGCGCACGATCGTCCGCTCGTCGTCCTCGGTCGGGTAGCCGACACCGATGCGCACCAGGAACCGATCGAGCTGCGCGGCGGGCAACTCGTACGTACCCTCCTGCTCGATGGGATTCTGCGTCGCCAACACGATGAATGGCTGCGGGAGCGGCCGGGCTGTGCCGCCGCTGGTGACCGAGCTCTCCTCCATTCCCTCCATCAGCGCCGCCTGCGTCTTGGGCGGCGTGCGGTTGATCTCGTCGGCCAGGAGAAGATTCGTGAAGACGGGGCCGGGCACGAAGCGGAAGCCGCGGCCTCCCTCGGGCAATTCGACGAGCGTCTCCGCACCCACGATGTCGCCGGGCATGAGGTCCGGCGTAAACTGGATGCGCTTGAACTCGAGGTCGAGCAGGCTCGACAGTGTCGAGCAGAGCAGCGTCTTCGCCAGTCCGGGGACGCCGACCAGGAGACCGTGACCATTGCAGAGGAGGCAGTATAGAACGTGTTCGACCACGTCCTCCATGCCGACGATGCGCCGCGCGATCTGCGTGCGCACCTCCTGCATCGCCTCGGGGAGGCGTCGGACCAGGTCCTGTTCGGCCATGCGGGCAGGATACAGTCCGGAGGCGCCCACCTGTGAGCACGCCCGGAGACCGCAGCCTGCGGGTGCTGCACCTGATCACCACGCTCGACCGCGGGGGGGCGGAGAACGCCCTGCTGGGCCTGGTGCGCAGCTTCCGCCGGAAGAGGGTGAACGGCGCCAAGGTGGCGAGCTCGGTGGCGTACCTCAAGGGGCCGGGCGAGCTGACCCCCGAGTTCGAGGCGGCAGGCGCGACCGTCCACGACCTGGGCCGGACTCTCCTCGGACAGGCCGGTTCCTACGGGCGGGCGCGGCGCCTGGTCCGATACCTGGACCCGGAAGTCGTGCACACCCATCTGTTCAAGGCCGACTGCCTCGGCGCCGCGCTGTGCGGACCCCGCGAGGGCCGCACGCGTCCGCGACTCGTCTCGACGAAGCACAACGAGGATGCGCACCTCGCAGGCGACGGACCGAAACCGCGCGCGCTGCGGGCGGTGGCGCGTCGCGTCGCCGGACGGGCGAACGCGGTGGTCGCGATCTCCGAGGGGGTGCAGACCTTCTTCGTCGACACACTCGGCGAGGAGTGGGAGCGCATGCAGGTGATCCCGTACGACCCTCCGGCGATGGCGCCCGGTGACGGGGCGACGTTCCGGAGTGACGCGGGCGTTCTGCCCGGTACCCCGCTGGCCGTGTGCCTCGCGCGCTTCGTGCCGCAGAAGGACCACCGCACGCTCCTCGAAGCGTTCGCGCGCGTGCCGGGCGACGCGCGTCTCGTCCTGCTCGGGCGCGGGCCGCTCGAATCCGAGATCCGTGAGCAGGCGGCCGGTGATCCGCGCGTGATCGTGCACGGGTTCGTCGACGACCCGCGGCACGCGCTCACAGCCGCCGACGTCGTGGTGCTCTCATCTCGACACGAGGGCCTCGGACTGGTGCTCCTCGAGGCCGCGCAACTCGGCGTACCCACCGTGGCGACGCGGGTCGGCGGCATCCCCGAGGCGGTCTTCGACGGCACCGCCGGGCTCCTGGTGCCACCCGGGGATCCGGCTGCGCTGGCGTCCGCGCTGGAGCGGGTGCTGTTCGACCCGGACCTCCGTCAGCGGCTCTCCCTGGGCGCACGTGGCGCCGCGCAGGCGAGGGCAACACACGCGGCCGGGGACTACTCATTGCACTACGTATGGTCCGGGAGTCAGGGCCCATGAGCGTTCGCCCGCCGCGCGTGCTCGTCTGCGCCCGTCCCGGGATCGGCGGTGCCGCGCGTGTGATCGAGGCCCTGCTGCGCCGTCTCCCCGAACGGGGCGTGACCGGCACGGCGGCGCTGTCGTCACTCGAGGGCGAGGACCTCTTGGACGCGGCGAGCGACCACGGCTGGGACGTCGTGCGCCTGGACCTACATCGCTCGATCAGCCCGATGAGTGACACCGGCGCCGGGTACAGGCTGCGCAAGCTCGCGCCGGGTCACGACGTGGTACACGCGCACGCTGCGAAGGCCGGAGCGCTGGCCCGCCTCGCGCTGCCGATGAAGCGCGGAGTGCCGGTCGTCTACAGCCCCCACGGCTTCTACTTCACGTATCACGAAGAGGACTCGCCGCAATGGAAGCGGTATCTCGGTCTCGAGCAGCGACTCGCGCCACGCACCACGCTGCTGCACTGCGTCGGTGATGCCGAGCGCGCGGTCGCGCTGGAGCACCGCCTGGCGACGGACGAGAACGCACACGTCCTTCGCAATCCGGTCCCGCGCGCCGTTGATCGTAACGAGGCGGCGCTGCCGGACGATGGCAAGCCCTTGGTTGTGATGGCCGCACGGCTGGCCGCTCCGAAGGACCCCGTGACGTTCGTACGCGCCGCTGCCGCGCTCGACCCGGAGCACTCCGCACGATTCGTGCTCGTCGGCGACGGCGCGCTTGCGGAGGACGCGCGCGCGGCGGCCGGGGACCACGACGTCCACTTCCTCCCGCCGGAGACCGACGTGCGCGGCCTCCTGCGTCGAGCGCGCGTCGCCGTCCTAGCAACCGATAGCGAAGCGCTCCCGATCTTCGTGCTCGAGGCGCTCGCGGAGGGCGTTCCGGTCGTGGCGACAGATCTCGCGGGCTGCCGCGACGCCGCCGGGGACGCCGCGCTGTACGTCCCAGCGCGCGACCCGGCCGCCCTCGGAACAGCCGTGGTCCGGCTCTTGGCCGACGACGCACTGCACACGCGTCTGTCCGCCGCAGGGAGCTCGCGAGCAGCCCTGTTCGCCGAGGACGTCTGGGCGGACGGCCTGGTCGAAATGTACGCGCGCGTCGTCAGGCCGGCGTCGCGCTAGCCCGAATCGTTCACCAGCCGGGAATCTGAGCGGGCCGTCGTCTGTCTAAGTGCTCGTACTCGCTAGTACTTGCACCGACAGGAGCGCCGGCCCGATGACGACAGACTGTAGCCCGCAGGGGACCCTCTTCGCGGGCATCTGTGGACGCACCGCGGTGACGCGCTTCGACGCCGGTACCGTGACGAGCGACGGGGGCGTGCTGCTGCTCGAGCGGACCGATCGTCGCATCGATCTGCTCTCGCGGTTTGCGCGCTGCTTCGGGGACCACCGGGACCCGCGTCGGGTCGAGCACACGGTCGGCCAGATGCTGCGTCAGCGGGTCTTCGGGCTGTGCGCGGGCTACGAGGATCTGGTGGACCACGACCATGTCGGCAAGGACCCGCTGTTTGCCGCGGCGTGCGGCAAGCGCGAGGGTGCTCTGGCCACGCACCCGACGCTCTCGCGGCTCGAGACCACGCAGCTCGGCGCCACGGCACAGACGCGCTACGCCAAGATCGAGATGGACCAGGAGCGCGTGGACAGCGTGCTCAGCGACGTCTTCTGCGAGGCCATGGGGCCGGAGGATCCGGGCCTGCTCGTGCTGGACCTGGACCACTCCGACGTGCGGCTGCACGGCCGGCAGGAGGGCCGCTTCTTCCACGGCTACTACGGGCACTACTGCTACCTGCCGCTGTACGTCTTCTGCGGCGAGCACCTCTTGCTCGCTCGGCTCCAGACCGCTGACAGAGATCCCGCGCGCGGAGTCGTGGACGAGCTCCGTGCGCTGGTCTTACGTCTGCGGCGCCGCTGGCCCCGGGCCAAGGTGCTCGTGCGCGCAGACTCGGGCTTTTGCCGCGAGGAGCTGATGGCCTGGTGCGAGGCCGCCGGCCACTTCTACCTGCTGGGCATGGCGCGCAATGAGCGCCTTGAGCGACACGTCGAAGACGCGCTCGATGAGGCCGCAGCCCGTGCCGTGCAGACCGGCCGAGCAGCCCGGGTCTTTCGCGACTTTGCCTGGACCACGCTGGGGAGCTGGAGCCAGAGGCGTCGCGTGGTCGCCAAGGCCGAGCACCTGCCGGGCGGCAAGCGCAATCCCCGCTTCGTGGTGACCAATCTGCCGCCTCGTAGCTGGAGCAGCAAGCGTCTCTACGAGCAGCTCTACTGCGCCCGGGGCGAGGCGGAGAATCGCATCAAGGAGCAGCAGCTCGAGCTCTTCGGCACCCGTCTGTCGGTGCACACGATGCAGGGCAACGCCGTGCGGATGGCCATGTCGGCCATGGCCTACGTCCTGACCTGTGCGCTGCGACGCATCGGTCTCGCCGGCACCGAGATGGCGCGTGCGCAAGCCGGCACGATCCGCCTGCGGCTGCTCAAGATCGGCGCGCTCGTGCGGATCACGACGCGCCGGATCTGGGTCTCGATGTCCTCGTCGTGGCCCTGGCAGCACGTCTTCGAGCGCTGCGCGCAACGACTGCTGGCATCCCCGAAGCCGACCTGACGTCCCGCCGCGCCGTCCGCCACACCACCGCCCGGCCTACGGTCTGCCCACACCGCAGAATCCGCGCCGTTTCGGCCGCTCACTCGCGTTGCCCTTGTGGCAACGACGACAGCATCCGCCCTCGCCTGGCCAAGATCTGACCCTGTGGACTCCGAAAGCACCGTCATCGCGACGTCTCGTGAACAGATGCGGCTAGGCCTCTCCGAACGCTGCACGAGCGTGACCCCCGCCATCACCAGGGCGGTTCCCGACCAGAACAGCCATCCGAGGTCTTGGTCCGTCGCCAGATAGCCGGCCGCCGCAAGCGCCCCCGCCAGCAGTCCGGTCGCGACCGGCTGCGCGTTCGCGCAGATCGCCACCTGCACGGGCTCGAGGTAGCGCAGCAACGTGTTCCACAGCAGCATCATGGCGATGCTCGTGAAGACGATCAGGTACGCGAGTCCGACGTACCCGCGCACCGTCACGTTCGACACATCAAGTGCGAGGAGTGACGGCATTCCGATCGGCACGAGACACAGTGCACCGAGCGCCAGCGACCAAGCCGTGACTGTGCGCGCATCGTGACGCCGCGTCAATCGGCCGGCCGCAACGGTGTAGACCGCCCACATGCACACTCCGAGCGCGATCCACAGGTTGCCGCTTCGGCGGATGCCGGCGTCCGCGCTCGTCTCCCACGGCCGAAGCAGCAGCAGTACGCCCACGAGGGCGACGCCCACACCGGCCGCGCGGAGCAGCGTCGGCAGGCGTCGGGCGAGCAGTGACGAGAGCACCAGCACGGCGGCCGGCGTGGTCGCGTACAGCAGAGCCGCGTGCGCAGGCTCCGTGTCCTCCAACCCGCGGAGGAACACGACCAGCAGCCCGCCGAGTGCTCCGATCTGCAGCCACTCGACAGGAGTGAACCGCGGTCGCGGAATCAACCAATCGGAGAGCAAGACCGCGAGCGCCCCGGCCCCCAGAGCCCGCAGGAGGGCCAGCGCCTCGGGGTCCGCGAACTCCTCTGTCGCTGGTTTCGCCAGAACGTAATTCCCCGCCGCGAGCGCCACGTGCAGGAACATCAGGAGATAGGTGGCAGAGCGCGTCATTGCGAGGCGCGGCGGTGCTCCGGAGCCGTGCGTGCGCGAGGTGGTTCGTCGAGGGCGCGGAGGGCCGCCGCCACGACGGGCACCGCCGCCAGGTCTTCGAGGCAGCGGTGATGCGTGAGGGGACAGACCTTCTCGTGGCAGGGCATGCACTCGAGCAGTGGGTCGAGCCGCACGACTTCGCCCCGCGCGTCCGGCTGATCGGTCATCTGCGGATCGGTCGAGCCCATCACGCAGATGACGGGCACGTCGAACGCGATGGCGAAGTGACGCGGACCTGTGTCCGTCGTGACCATCACCGCCAGCCGCTTGACGACGCTCTTCAGCGCCGCGAGGGAGAGCATGTCGTCGCTCGTGCGGATCACGTCCGCCACACCTGCGTCGCGGACGGCGTCTTCCACCTCGCGGCCGAGCGCCTCCTCGCCCGGGCCGCAGAGCACGACGGGCCGCAGCCCGCGCTGGTCGCGCAACTGCGCGGCGACCTCGGCGAAGCGATCCGCACGCCAGTGCTTGCTCGGTCCGAACGACGCCCCGACGTTCAGACCGAGGAGCGCGTCGCCGGAAGCCCCGTGGCGCTCGATGAACGCGTCCGCCTCCGCCTCCCCCGTCGGCGTGACGGCGAGCTCCGAGTGATCGGAGAGGATCTCGACACCCAGCCGGCGGGCGAGATCCAGGTAGTACTGCGGCATCGGGCGCGGCACGCGACGGTGACCACGCATCTCGGGTACCAGCCGGTCCGTCAGAAGGAACCCGCGCCCGCCGTACGACCATCCGATCCGTCTCCGCGCCCCCGAGAAGCGGAGGAGCAACGCCGAACGGAACGAGTTCGGACAGCACACGGCCAGGTCGTAGCGCGTCTCCGCGAGAGACCGGCCGAGCCGCCACATCCCGCCGAGTCCCGCATGAGCGCCGTTCTTGTCGTAGACGATCACCTGATCCACGTACGGCACGCCCTCGAGGACGCGCGCGCCGCCCGGCGGCACGAGCACATCCAGCCGCGAGCGGGGCTGCGCTTCCCGCAGCGCCCGCACCAGCGGCGTGGCCATCACGACGTCGCCGAGCCACGTCGGAAGGAACACGAGAATGCGCTCGAAGGCCTCCATCGCCGAACGGTAAGCGGGGGACTGCAGCCGGAGTCCAAATCGCGCAGGGCGCGGCAGTTGCAGGGCAATCGCCGTGACCGCGGCCCTCCGTAGCGGTCGGAGACCGCGTAGGAGGGAGACACCCGCCCGAAGCGTGGCCGAGAATCGCTGCGCGATCCGCGGGCCACGCGCGAGGGCTGCGCCGTCACGCGACGGCGAAGCGCCAGACCCCTCGCAGGAAGAAGCCCGCGGCCAGCCGCAGTTCGGACAGCTTCTCGACACGTTTGGCCGGCCGGAACACGAGGGTCAGCGCATCCCGGACTGCGTCGGTCACCATACGCACGAGGAACAGCGGCTTGAACACGGCTCGATAGGCAAGTCCGACGCCGCGGCCGTGGAAGCGATCCACGTACGTGAACAGACTCTGCAGATAGAGCACGAGCGCCCGCTCGGGCTCCCGCGCTGCGCTCACTCCGCCGGCGTGCTGAATGACCGCGTAGTCGACGAGCCGGATCGTGTGGCCCGCCGCGCGGACCCGGCGACAAAGGTCGGCCTCCTCGAAGTAGAGGAAGTAGCGCGGATCGAAACCGCCCGCTGCGCGGAACACACTGGCCCGCACGGCGAGTGCGGCGCCCATGAGCACCTCGACAGCTGCCTTCGGGTTCGGTGACTTGTAGCGGCGGTACGCCGCCGACCCGACCCGGACGAAGCGCAGCGCCGTGTGCTGATGCAGCAGCGCGAGCGGGGTCGGGTCTCCGCGGCGTGAGGCCTGATGTGCGCCCCCGTCATCGATGAGCGCCGGGCCCGCGATCCCGACGTCCGGGTCGTCGTCGAGCGCCTGCACGAGAGCGGACAGCGCACCGGGCAGCACGACCGTGTCACCGTTCAGGAAGAGTAGGTGGCGGACGTCGCCGCAGGCCGCCGCCCCCTGATTGCACGCCGCCCCGAAGCCGGCATTGCGCGGGTTCTCGAAAACCGTCAGGCGCTCATCGGCGATCCCGCGGAGGGTGCCCACCGTGCCGTCGTCGGAAGCGTTGTCCACCACCACAACGCGATCGGTGCCCTCCGCGAGCGCGCTCTCGGCAGCGCGGACGGTCCTGTCCCGCGTCCGGTACGAGACGATCACGACGCCGATCATGACGCGGCCCCTGCAGCGACCAACTCCTGTAGCGACGCCGCGACGCTCGGGCCGATCACTCGGGTGGAGTAGGTGGACTCCACGTACTCCCTTGCGGGTAGCCACTGCTCGTCGTTCTCCGCCAGCGCGCACAGCGCGCCGGCCCAGGCGAACTCCTCCGGACCGACGACGACGCAGCCGCCACCGCGCGCTATCTCGACGTTCACACCGACACGGCTCGCCACCGCCGGCACGGCGCACGCCATGTACTGGAGCAGCTTGAAGCCGCACTTTCCGCGGCTCCAGTCGTCGTCGCTGAGCGGCATAACGCCCACGTCCAGCGACTGCAGGAACGGCACCTCGGCTTCCTCGCTCCACGGCGTGAAGTCGACGGGGAACGACATGTTCGGCGGCCGGTCCGCCATGACCGCGAACGTGAGATCTTTCGTGGCGGTCGCCGCGTGGGACAGCGCACCGTCAATCAGGCCCAGATACGGCCGCGTGCTGCGCGAGCCAATCCATCCGACGCGGACGCCGTTCGTAGCGCGTTGCGGACCCGGCACGTATCGCTCGGTGTCGATCGCCGTGGGCGCGACGTGCACCGCGGTGTCGCCCACCGCCCGCGCATGTTCCGCCAGGTAGTCGTTGCCGGCCAACACGAGATCCGCCGTCCGCACGACGGCACGGAAGCGACGGGCGCGCACCAGCGATTTCGGCCGTCCACGGAACGGGTCGCGGTACATCACCGCGTCGTCGAAGTCGTAAACGATCCGCTTCGCGGCGCGGCGCAGCATCCTCAGCTCGGCGACCGTGAACAGCTTGCGTTGGAGAAGCACGACATCGGCATCGCGCAGCGCCCGGAAGAGCACCATCCGGTCGTGGATGCGCTTGGGGATCGCGTGCACGTCCACGTCGAATCCCGCCGCACGCAGGTGCGGCTCGAGCGCGCGCACACGGTGGCGAGTTACCGGCCCCGCCGGGTCCTGCGTCAGAACGGCCAGACGCATGTCAGGCCTCTCCGGGCTTGGTGGCGGTGACGAGGAACCCGGTTGTGTGCACGCGTTTCCTGTCGAGCGGATCCAGCAGCGCACAAAGGCCCGGCACCAAGACCGTGAAGAAGATCATCGAGAACGGCTGCAAGATCAGGAACAGGATGCGCCAAACGAGTGCGCGGTCCTTCGAGAACAGGTAGCGGTGCGCCGGCTGGATCTTGTCGCCCAGGAAACGGAAGTACCCGCCCTCCGGCTCGACCGACGTCGCCTCCAGGCCGGCGCGCTCGAGCAAGAGCTGCAGTCCGTAGCGCGTGAACCGGAAGTAGTCGTGCGGCTGCTGGTGTTCCTTGAACGAGAGCGGCGCAGTCATGAACAGCTGTCCGCCGGGACGCAGCACCCTCGCGGCCTCCGCCACGAACGCGCCGGGGTCGGTCAGGTGCTCGAGCGTCTCGGTCGCGAGGACTGCGTCGAACGCGCCGTCGCCGATCGGCAGCCGAAGGAGATCCCCAGACACGTGAAGTCCCCGGTAGTCCCAGCGCTCGTCTCCGCGCCCGTCGTCCACGGCGACGTAGCGCGTCTCGGCGAAGAGCTCGCGGTACGGCCCCTCCCCCGCCCCCGCGTCCAGAACGCTTGTCCCGGCGGGCAGCTCGGAGGACACCCGTTCCACGAATCGCGTCACCGCGGAGCGATGTAGGTCGAGGCGATCGCGTAACGATCGCGGCAGGAGGGAACGCAGTCGCACGGTGAGGGGGAGCCGAGAGAATCGTCGCAAGTGCTTGCGGGGGCGGCAGTAGAGCAGGCTCACCCTCTCCGGTCCAACCCGCCCGGGTGTCTCGCCCTGGCCGTTCGCGCGGCAGGCTCCCGCTGGTATGCTCCTTGCGTGTTGGGAACGGGGCACCCTTCTGCCCCGTCGGAGGACCACAGAATGAGCCCGAACAGGCGCACCCCCATCCTGGCCGCGACGGCCGCCGCAGCGGCGTTCGGCGCCCTCGCCGCGTTCACCGCGCTGGCGATCGCCCCGTCCACGCCTCTCCTGCCGCCGGTCACGTCGGCCGCGAACGCCGACGAGATCGACGATGAGGTCGCAAGCCTCCTCGCGACCGCGAAGCCGAAGGACGGCGAATCGGACGGGATGAAGGCCGCTGTCGGCCTGAAGGAAAACATCGATCAGCGCGTCACCGCCGCGTTCATCAAGTTGACGAAGAGCAAGCACCACAAGCTCGCCGCGTGGTGCATCGTGGAAGTCGCGCGGCGGCACGACCCGAAGTTCCAGAAGACGGTCAAGTCCAAGATCGGCGACAAGAAGATGCCGAAGGACAAGCCGAAGCTCTACGAGGCGTACCTGACCGCCGCGAAGCACTACCGCGACCCGAAGATGGGCGGCGCCCTCGAGAAGGCCGTGAAGAAGTACCTGCCGATGAAGCCGCAGTTCTCGACGAAGGCCATCCGCGCGTACGGCACCGTCCCGAAGGGCGAGGTGGTCGAGAACCTCGTCAAGTGGTTGCAGATGACCGAGTCGACCGGCGGAGGCGGCGGCGGCGCGGCGAAGATGAGCACGGAGCAGCGCGCGGCGTACGACGCAGCAAAGGGCGCGATCACCGAGACGCTCGCCGAGCTGACCGGCGTGGACATCGGCGACGGGGCCAAGTGGAAGGAGTTCTGGGACGAGAACGAGAAGGGCTTCAAGTTCCCCGACCCGGATGCGCCGCCGACGGACTGGGCCGCTCTGAAGGACTGGTCGGACGTCGCGTACGGCTACACGCTCACGCTCCCCGAAGGCGCGGGCTGGTCGTTCATCGAGCCGGATCACGGCGAGTTGCGCTCGCGCATCGCCAATCGCGACGACGAGGACAACAGCTGGGGCCGTTTCGACGCCTGGCAGACGAACATGACTCGCGGCGACATCAAGTCCATGAAGAACGGCGTCGACTACTACCTGAAGCAGTTCAACGAGGACCGCTTCTCGCAGATAAAGGGTGGTGAGCCGGGCGTCGAGGAGACCAAGTTCGGCGGCCGCGAATTCACCGTCATCACGGCGATCGGCGAGAACAAGGGCATCTGGAGCACGTGGGGCGCGGCCGAGACGCGCGTCTATCTGACGAAGGTCGACCACATCCTCATGCGCTTCGAGATCACCGTGCGCCTCGGCGCCGAAGACGACATCAAGGCCGGCTTCTGGCGAATCATCGAGACCTCCAAGTGGAAGTAGGGGCGGGGTTCCACCCCCGCCCGTCACACCGACTGAGCCTCGAGCGACGCGCACAGGCCGTCGAGCCACTGGTCCTTCTGACGCCCGACAGTCGACTCTCGTGCGGCTGCCCGCGCTGATCCGGCACGCTCCGGATCGCCGGCGATCGCGAGCCGCTCCGCTAACGCGCGCCGCAGCGCCGGGACGTCTCCGGTGGGCACGATCGCACCGGCGACCGGCGCGGTGACCGCCGCTGCCGCACCGTCGGCGGTCGTCGTGATCACCGGCACACCGGCCGCAAGAGCCTCCAGCGTCGTGAGCGAACACGGGTCGCGATACGTCGGCTGCACGAACACGTCAGCCGCACCGAGCAGTCGTTCCATGTCGGACGTCCGTGCGACGACGACGCGATCAGCGATACCGCGGCTGCGCGCGTAGTCAGCGGCCTCTTGCGAGCGGCCGCCTGCCAGCATGCACGTCCACGGATCGGGCAGATCGGTGAGCGCCGACACCGCGTCCGGCCAGCCCTTCAGGCGCCAATTCGTTCCCGCGAACAACAGGATCGGCACGCCGGCCGGCACCCCCACCTCGGCACGCAGCGCGTCCCGATGCTCCGCGCGCAACTCCGGCCGGAAGCGCTGGCGGTCGACGCCGTTCGCGTGCACCTCGATTCGCGGAGCCGCATCCGGGTGAGCGGCGACGATCTCGTCGCGCACCAGTTTCGACACGCACCAGATGCGGCGTGCTCCGCCCCCCAGCGCCTCACGCTCGACGGCGCGGAACGCCCGGTGCCGCGGCGACACCGCATGCAAGAACCGGGCAACCGGACCCGCGAGCCCGCTCTTGGCGGACTCCCCGGCCCGTAGCGTCGCCGCGTGGAGCCCGCCGTGCGGCCAGTAAACGTCAGCGCGCGGCGCGTGCCGGACCGCGACCGTGACGTCGCAGTCGGCGAGTCGCGCCGAGTGCGGGAACTTCGCCGCGAGCTCCGCTTCCATGGTTCCGCGGCGCGACGTCGACACCTCGAGGGCGACGAACTCCCCCGGTGCACCCGGCGCCGCGGAGAGTGCGAACACGAGCGGCGTGTCGCCACGCTCAGCGAGTCGGATCACGAGTGCGGCGAGCGCCGCCTCCAGTCCGCCCTTCTGCGGATCCCACCGGTCGATCAGGAAGCCGACCCGCACGGCGGATTCACCGCGCGGCGCGCGCGCGGCGCTCCTGCCGGGCGCTGATGCGCCGCTCCTTTCGCAACACGCGGGCGGCGAACCGTTTGGCTCGGGCGTCCAGCCGCGGGATGGCGAAGTATGCCCGCAGGAAACGCACCGCGTCGGTCGCACTGACGGACCCCGCGGGCAAGCCGTGCCAGAGCTGTGCGACGTCCTTGACGTGCCAGCGCTCGCGCGGAGCCGGCGCGCGCCCGGAGCGCGTCAGGTCGATGAACCGCAACCCGAACCTGTCCGTGTCCCGGTCGGCGAACACGTGGCACGGATACGCATCGCGGTGCCGCAGCCGCGCGGCTCGCAGCCGTCCATAGAGCACACCCGCTTCGTGAGCCAGGGTCCGACGCTCACCAGGCGTGGTTCCGTCACGCAGCAGGTCATCGAGCGGCACGCCCTCGCAGCCCCGTGTCACGACGAGCGACCCCTGTTCGAGGTCCTCCGCGTACGCGACCACGCGGCACGTCGGTACGCCGGCGCGGGCGAGAAGCAGCGCTCCCCGCACTTCCTGCATCGCCGGGGAGAAGCCGCTCTCCGCCGCGGGATACCACTTCGCGAAGTAAGTGCGGCCACGCGGAGCGGCAAAACGCCGGTTCTCGCGGTCGGGCAGCGTGCGAACGCGTTCGACGCGTTCCGTCGACATCAGTGCGTCGAACAGGCCGGCACGCACCGCGATCTCGGCATCGCCGCGGAGCGCGGCGAGCGCCGCCACGACCTCGGGAGCCGCCTCCGCATGTCCATGGCGCCACCGCGTACGGCGAGCGCGCGCGCGCAGTTCGCGGTGCAGACGGCGAAGGAGGGGGCGCGCGGCGTCCCCGCGGCCGAGTACGTCGCGCACGATCCGAGCCCGCGCGATCCGCCCGACGGCGAGCGGGACGGAGAAGAGCAGGCTCGCCAGGTCCTCGGCCCGGTGCGCGCCGGTCACGCCGCCCCGCGGTTTCTCGGCACGGGCCACGTCGATCAGCGTCACACCTCCCGGCGCAGGCGTTGCCGGATCGACGAAGAAGTGCGACGCCGTCGCGTCCGGCCACCGGTAGCCGTCGACGTGCAGCGCGGCGAGCGCAGCCGCTGCACGCCCGAGCGATCCGCGCACGGCCGCATCATCCCGAGCGTCGATGGCCGTGTCCACCGCCGCCCCGAGCGTGACTCCGGGCGCTCCGGCGGTGATCAGCCAGAACCCGTCGTCGGCGCGGCCCGCGCCGAGTAGTGGCACCACGGGCAGGCCCGACAGCCGGAGCGCCTCGTGGATCTCCGCCTCTCGAGCGACTTCGCGCACCTTGCTTCCGGTGCCGCGCTTCGCAAAGAACGTCAGATCACCTTCCTCGACGCGCCAGACGCGGCGTTCGCGCTTGGCGTGTACGAGGGTGCCGCGGGTCCCATCGAGCAGACCGGCCGTCCAGCGCTCGGGCGTCGGGAACGGCACGTCGGCAAGGCTGAGCATCCTCAGTTCCCGCCGTCCCGAACCCGGTCGAGCACCTGTGTCGATGAACGTGTCTTCGCGTCACCGACGATCGCGACGCGCCCGCCGATCTCGCTCACGGTGGCCGCCTCGGGGACGTCCTCGGCACGCCAGTCGGTTCCCTTGGCGTGCACATGCGGGCGGAGCGCACGCAGGATCTCGTCCGCTGTGGCCTCCCCAAAGATCGTCACGTAGTCGACGCCCGCGATCGCGGCGATGATCTCGGCCCGGTCGAGCGCGGGCTGAACCGGTCGGCCCTCGCCCTTGTTGCGACGCACGCTCTCGTCCGAGTTCAGCGCGACCACGAGGACGTCGCCCTCGGCTGCCGCCCCTTGCAGGTACCGCACGTGCCCGGCATGCAGGACGTCGAAGCACCCGTTCGCGAACACGATCTGCCGTCCGCGAGAGCGCTCGAGGGACAGGAGCGTCCCGAGTCGCGCGCGGTCCAACACGATGGGCGCCCCGGTGACGCGCGCGTTCGCTGACCCGGCCACCGGCAACGACTGCGCGAACTCGAGCACTCCATCCACGACCCACGCCTCGCCGAGTCCGTGCTCTGCAAGGCGCGCTTCGTTGTCCCGGCCCTTGCCCGTGCGCACGAGCACGGGCTCCACTCCCGCCGCCTTCGCTGCAAGCAGGTCGCGCAAGTCGTCGCCGAGCAGGACGCTCCGCGCCAGATCCACGGCGCGCTCCTCCGCGGCGCGCAGGAGCAATCCCGGCGCGGGCTTGCGGCACGTGCACGCCGTGTTCCACGGCTCGACCGCCCCACCGTCGTCGGCAGCCAGGTGGAAGCAGGCGAACGAGCCGTCCGGCTCCCCCACGGCGTCGGCGACCGCTTGCTCGACCTGTCGATACTGCGCGACGGTGAACATTCCGCGGGCGACACCGCTCTGGTTGGTGACGACCAGGCGCTGCCAGCCCTTCTCGGACAGTAGTCGCATCGCCTCGGCGGCTCCGGGGAACGCGACCACGCCGTCGGGATCGCCCAGGTATCCGTCCTGGTCGATCAGCGTGCCGTCGCGGTCCAGGAACACGGCCGGACGGCCGCGCATCAGTCTGCGTTCCCGCCCGCGTTCCGAATGCGATCGACAAGATCGGAAGTGGAGCGACCGGCGAGGAGCGGCACCAGCACGACGCGGCCGCCACGGGCCTCGACGAAGTCCGAACCGACGACGACCTTGTCGCGGTAATCCTCGCCCTTGACGAGCACGTCCGGCTGCACCGCTTCCACCAGTGCGGCGGGCGTGTCCTCCTCGAACGGAACCACGTAGTCGACGCTCGCGAGCGACGAGAGCATCTCCGCGCGATCCGCCTGGGAGTTGACCGGCCGGCCCGCGCCCTTCAGGCGGGTCACCGACGCGTCGGAGTTGAGACCGACCACCAGCACGTCGCCCTCGCTGCGCGCGGCGTCGAGGTAGCGGACGTGGCCCGCGTGCAGGATGTCGAAACACCCGTTCGTGAACACGATCACGCGGCCCGCCGCGCGTTCGCGCTGCAACGCCTCGCTCAACTCGCCCACGGTCACCACGCGGTGCGAGCCGACGGGTCGCGAGCCCAGTGCGATCGACACCTCTTCTCGCGTCACCGGAACGGCGCCGACCTTCGAGACCTCGACCCCTCCGGCGGCGTTCGCGAGAAGGACGGCCTCGTAGAGGCCCAGCCCCTCGGCGAGTCCCAGCCCAAGCGCCGCCACGACGACGTCGCCTGCGCCCGTGGGGTCGTGGACGCTGCGCGGAGTCGTCGGGACTACGCGGGCGTCGCCGTCCCGCGTGACCAGCGCGATGCCGTCCTTGTCGAGAGTGACGACCGCGGCGTCCACGCCGGCGATGTCGAGCAGTTTGCGCCCCGCATCCAGGATCGCAGCCCGGTCGATCAGCTGGACACCGGTCGCCTCGATCGTCTCCTTGCGGTTCGGCGTGACGACCGTCGCGCCTTCGTAGCGTGCGAAGTCCTTGCCCTTGGGGTCCACGACCACCGGCACGCCGGCCGCGCGGGCGCGCTTGACGACGCCCTGCGACACGTTCCAGCTCAGCACTCCCTTCGCGTAGTCCGATATGACGACGCACGCGGCTCCGTCGAGCGCCGTCTCGAACGCAGCGAGTAGCTGCTCCTCGTGTCCCGGTTCGAACGGCGAGACATCCTCGCGGTCCACGCGCAACACCTGCTGATTGCCACCCGCGCGGCCGGCGATCATGCGCGTCTTGAGCGTCGTGCCTCGGTCGGCGACCGCGACGAGGCCGGCAGAGTCGACGCCATGCTCCTCGAGCAGCCAGCGCAGCGCCGTCGCGACCGCGTCGTCGCCGATGTACCCGACGATGCGGGCGTCAGCGCCGAGGGCCACGAGGTTGGTCGCCACGCTCGCAGCACCGCCCGGCCGCTCCTCCTCGCGGTTCGCGCGCAACACCTGGATCGGCGCCTCCGGCGAGATGCGCTCGACGCGCCCGAACACGTAGTGATCGAGCATGACGTCGCCGACCACGACGATCGTCGGCGTGCCCATCTCGGCGAGCCGTGCGATGAGGTCCTTCACGAGCCGCTCCCATCGGCGAGAGCGGCGAGCACCGCCATGCGGAGCAACGGAAGCATGATCTCGTGATGCCCGGCGATGTCGTATCCGCGCGCGGGCGGGCGCTTCACGACGTTCGTGATCGGCCGGTAGTGCCGGAGCATGTCGAAGTTCGCCGTCGTCAGGTCCTCCACTGGATGGCCGGTGTTGCGTGCGACGGTCACGCACTTCAGGAACACCTCGGGCAAGATCACGGCGGAACCGATGTTCAGCCACACGCCGTGGTCGAGGCCCGCCACGACGCTGCACGCGATCTCGAAGTCGAGCTGCGTCGCCGCACCGGCGTCCGCGCCATCGACATCCGGGTGCATGTGCACGGTGTCGGTGCCGATCGCGACGTGGACCGTGCAGGGCAACTCGCGCTTCGCCGCGGCGGCGAGGAGTGAAACGTCCGCGTGCGGCAGCGCATTCTCCAGCACGCCGAGGCCGAGCGCGCGGCCGAGACCGACACCCTCTGCCCGTGCACGCGTGGACGCAACGGCGAACGCGCGTCCCGTTTCGTCGGCCATCCCGTAGAGCCCTTCGCCGAGGCCCGCCGCCACGTCCTCGGACGTCTCGCCGACGCAGGCGATCTCGTAGTCGTGGATGGCCGTGCTGCCGGCCATGTGAAGCGACGTCACGATCCCTCGTTCCATCAGGTCGAGCACGATCGGCGAGCAGCCTGTCTTGACGACGTGGCCACCCATCGCAGCGGCAACTCCGTGGTCGCCGCGGCTCGCCCGGGCGATGTGTCCTGCCAGCGCACGCAGGCTGCGTGCGCCGAGGAAGTCGGGCAGCGAGGAGAGGAACTCGCCGACCCTTGCGTCCGCCGGCGGCAGGCTGCCGAATCGGCTCACGTCCACGAGCGTCGGCCGCCCCGCGAGGGGCCGCGTGCGCACATTCGAGAGGTCGAACGGGCGATTTGGGTCGGCGGGCGTGGGGCCGGTGTCGCTCACGGAGAGGGGATCATGCCTGCTCGGCTGCCCGGTTCCAACCCCGCGAGTGCGGGGAGCGGCGAGGTCAGCTGTGGGTTGAAGGAGTCGGCGTGAGCCACGATTGCGTCCGGCGGTGCCGGATGCAAGGCGTAGAGGCACGAATGCGACGCCGAAGCGTCGCTGAGTGCCGGCAACGGAGCAGGCGGTGCTGGCGGGCGCAACCGCTTGCGGTCGAGCGACTTGCGGCTGCTCGCAGGTGGCCTGGGCGCCGCGCGTGAGCGCAGAGCCCAGGCTGCCGACGCGGGCGCAGCCCGAAGCCGCAGGTTGCGAGATCGTGGCCCGCCGAGTCATTCAACCCGCTGCTAGCCTCGCTTCAGGGCCTCGTCGATCAGGTCGTTCCAGAGCTCGGTGCCCTCGGTGACGACCGCCTCGATCGCGAGCACTCGGAGCGGAGGCGCCCCGTCCGGCCAGGAGAGGCGGGCCAGCTTGACCGCATCCTTCTCGGTGGTGAGGACGTACTCCGCGTGCCCCGCGGTCGCTGCGCTGACGAGCCTCGTCACGTCATCGGCGTCCCACGCGTGATGGTCGCCACGCTCGTCGTGGCCGACGACGCGGGCACCGGTTCGGCGCACCGTCCGCTCGAACGAGTCGGGACTGCCGACGCCGCTCGCGAGCAGCACGCGCTTGCCTGCGATCGACGACGGTCCAGCGCCGCTGTCGCCGTTCACGTCCGTGACCGACGTCGTTCGCATCTCCGACTCCACGATCAGCGCGTGCTCGTTGTGACGCAGCACCTCGGCGCGGATCTCCGCGATCTGTCCGGGCGTGGCGAGTTCCGTGCGCGTGAGCAGCACGGGTCGCGCACGGTAGAGCGACGAGAGCGGCTCGCGCAGCAGGCCGCGCGGCAGCACCTCCCCGTACCCGAACGGATTGGTGACGTCGATGCAGCACACGTTCAGATCGCGCGCGACACCGTGGTACTGGAAGCCGTCGTCGAGCACGATCGAGTCACCGAGCTGAGCGCCGGACGCGTGCTTCGCCAGCTCGACGCGGTCCTTCCCCTGCAGGTGGATCACACCCGGGAACTTGCGCGCGAGCATGCGCGCCTCGTCGTTGACCCCGTCGTCCTCGGCCTTGTAGCCGCGGGAGAGGATCACCGGCCGGCGCCCCTTCGCTTGGAGCGTCTTGACGATGAGCTCCACGACAGGCGTCTTCCCCGTGCCGCCGCAGGTGATGTTGCCGACGGAGATGGTCGGTACGCCGGTGTCGACGCCGCCCTGGCCCGTCTTCACGATCTCGAGGAGCGCTGAGGTCAGCCGGTACGGGACGGCCAGCACGCTCAGGGCTCCCCGCGCGAGCCCGGCTCCGAGGCCGGCGGCCTCACCACTCTGAATGCGGCGGTACGTCGTGCAGCATGTCATCGCGCGGAGTCTACGCCCGGAGAGAGGGGGCCCGGTGGCTTTCCGGCGGGCAGGGGGACGGGCTTCGCGGAGCGTCTGCGCTAGCGGGAGTCGGCGGTCTCGGCGGACTCGTCCGCGGCGCCGGCTTCGGAGTCCTCGGAGCCCTCACCGTCGGCCTCGCCGTCGGTGGGCTCTTCGCCGTCCGTCTTGCTCGAGTCAGCGATCTTGGCCGCCCACCATTCGTAGGCTGCGTTCCACTCGTCGTAGACCTCGAGGAACGCCTTCTCCTCGTCGGAGGGGAACAGACCGAGCACCACGCGGCGACGCTCGATCTTCTTCGGGCGGTCGGGCTTCCAGTCCGTCGGCGGATACTGGAGGAGGAGCTCTTCGAACCGCTCGTCGCGCTTCTTCTCCTCATCGCTCGCAGACGGCTTGTCGGCGGGCTTGTCTTCGGCCGGCTTCTCTTCGGCGGCGGGCTTGTCCTCGCCCTTCTCCGCCGCCTCGGCCTCGGCCCTGCGGCGGGCTGCCTCTTCCCTCTTGCGCTTCAACTCGGCGCGCTCGCCGTCGGCGCGCCTCTGCGCCGCATGGCGGGCGCGGTGGATCGAGGCGCTCTCGTCCGCGGTGACCGCGCCGAGCTCGTCGAGCTTCTTGATCTGGATGATCGGGTGGAACGTGTAGCCGTCCTGCTTCTTGGGGTACCAGAGGCGGACGCCGGCGCCCTTGTCCTCGGGGTCGCACTCCTCCCAGACACCCCGGACGCGGCGCTCGAAGACGCCGCGCACCCGGACGATGCCCCCGATCTCCCGACCGGTGCGCATCAGGAGCGAGTAGCGCACGCCGACGATCCGCGCGTCGGCCGGTTTCTCCACCTCGTGATCCTCGGCCAAAGCCGGCACCGTGAGGAGCAGCGCGAGCGCGAGCGCGATGCTTCGGGACATCTTTGGCAGCCTCCCCATTTGCAGTGGCCCTCTGGCGACTGCTCCGTTCCCCATCGGGAGGTACGAGGCTCCGACTTGACGCCTGATTGGCGATCCCTTCCGAGACTGCGCTGAGACCGGAGTCAGATTGGCGCGGCGCGGAGACCGCTCCCACGCTGAATCCGAGCCTGAGAGGAAGGTCGGTGGACGACCGGGCGAGCCTACGGGAGGCGGATCGTGATGCCGGACCGGAGTTTCTCCGGCGTGGGCACCTGGTCGCGATTGAGGTCGAGAATCTCACGCCACCGGGCGGCCGAGCCCAGGAAGCGCTGCGCGATCCCCGAGAGCGTGTCGCCCCCTCGGACGACGTATGTCTGATCCCCTTCGCGACCCACCACGCCGAACTTCGGCAGCGGAGTCAGCGTCGTGCCGGTGCTCGGACGCGACGTCGACGGGATGCGCAGCGTCATGCCCTCGCGGACGTGGTTCGGGTCGGAGAGCAGATTGCGGTTGGCATCGAAGACCTTCCGCCAGTGATTGCCGCTCCCCAGCGTGTGAGCGGCGATCCTGCTGAGCGAGTCTCCCTTGCGCACGACGTACGTCGTGATGCCGCCGTCCGGCGTGACGGGAGGTGTCACTGGCCTGATGACGGGGATCGTCCGGGCACCTGAGCCGTGCACGGTGGGCACTGCCACGTTGGCTGCCGCGACCGGGATGCGCAGGACCGTGTTGGCCTTGATCAGGTTGGGATCGATGTCCGGGTTGGCGCGCGCGATGTGCGTCCAAGAACGCCCCGGTGTGAGCCGCTTGGCGATGCCTGACAGAGTATCGCCGTCGCGAATCACGTACTCGGAGAACGCCGGTACCGCAGCGGGCCGCACTGCCGGGTGAGCGGGCTGCCGCGTAACCGTGGCAGGAGGGACGGGGCGCAGCGCTATCGGCGTCGAACCGACGTGCCTCCGCTGCGCACGGTCCGTGCCGTTGGTGTTCGTCGGAGGCGGGAGCGGCGCGCCGCCGCTGCGGTGCGGGACGGCGTCCGGGAGGTCGGCGGTCTGGCGGGTCTCCCCGATCTCGACTGTCTCGGTCTCTCCCTTGACGAGCCACTCGGCGAGCGGGTCCGGATCTGAGAGATCGGGCCAGGCGGTGTTGGCTTCCAACCCGCTCGGGAGGGTGTCCGGAGACGGCGCGAACTCACCATCGCGCAGCCCGTCCTCGAGTTTGGCCGGCTCGGGGTCCGCGTCGAACAGCGTCTCCGACGGCGTGATCGCCACGACCCCCACCACGACCACCAGGATCACGATGACGAGGATGCCGAGTTTCTCAAGGTTGCCCATGCTGTCGTTGGCCATACCGCTACGTCCCCTACTCGCGCTCTGCCGGGCGCGCACTTCCGAAGCACTAGAGAGCCACCACGTCACGCGATCGCCGGGGGGGGACGCGACGGCACCAGAGACAGTCCGACCAGCATGGGAATTTAGCGAGGACGTTCGCTGCTGCAAGCCGTAAGTCACTACATACTGCGATTTTGTGTCGGTATACCACTAGATGTCGCATCAGCCTGACGCAATGGAGCCCCGCCGTCAGCCCCCGGACGCCGCTGCCGCCCCCCGCCGCCACCGCCGTTTCGCGGCCCCTGCGGTACGGCGCGTGCTACGTTCGTTCTGGTGCCGGGGGCGGTCGGCCTTGGCGTGTCGCCCCCGGCACGTTTGGGCTCCGCGTGTCTCCGGGTCGCCACGCAACAGCCTCCGGAGGTTCCCATGCGTCCACACGCACCCAGCAAGGCCGCTCTGCTCGGCTTGGCCCTGGCGTTCGTCGTCCCCACCACCGCGCCCCGACAGGCGCACGCCACGGACGCGCAGGAGCGACTCCTCGGCTACGTCCAGTTCGACGGCGCGGACGAGCAGCCCATGGGCATGAGCGAAACGGACCTCAACAAGTTCATCGACGTGGACCTCGAGAAGAAGCCCCGCAAGATCAACGACTTCAAGGACTCGCTGTGGCCTCAGGGCCTGCTGTACGCCACCCCGGCGCACACCGTTTCCGTGTCGCCGTACTCGATGGCGCGCCACGAGATGACGAACGCGCAGTGGTTCGTCTTCCTGAACAGCGAACGCAACAGCTACGTGTTCGAACTGCCGGCGGCCGGCACGCTGAAAGACGTCATCACGTACGAGTACGCGATCGACCCGGAGGAAGCCGGTACGGCGTACCAGCACGCGTGGCTGACGACCTACTACTCGAACGAGGAACTCCTCCGGCCCATCTTCAACCCGGACAAGAAGGACGAAGAAGCAGCCGGCGGCGGCGACGACGACGCCGACAAGCCTCAACTGATCGAGAGGCCTGCTGACACCGACAAGCCTGCTGACACCGACAAGCCTGCCGACACCGACAAGAAGTCCGAGATGCTCGCCCAGGACGGCGGAGACGACCCGGCCGGCGACGAGGGCGCGGGCGACGAAGGGGACGGTGAGGAGGAGCCCGGTGGTGACGACCCGGAGAAGCCGGAAGCGGAGGAGGGACCCAAGTGGGATCCCCTCTTCGCCCGCGCTGACGAGATCACGATCCCGAAGGGCACGTCGATCCGTCTGTACCGCATCCCGATCCCCGAGGTGGGCTTCGCGGACAACGGCGCCATCAAGGACGGTCGCGCCAAGGCGCCCGTCAACTACGTCTCCTGGGAGGACTGTCTGCGCTTTTGCCTATGGGCCGGCCTCCACATCCCCACCGAGGCGGAGTGGGAGCACGCCGCCCGCGGACCCGAGGGCCGGCGCTTCGCGTGGGGCAACGAGTGGAGCACCGACAAGGCGGCGTTCAAGAACTCCGGCAACTACCGAGAGCCGCTACTCGTCGACGCCGGCGATGGGATGGAGTCCCCCGAGGGCCTGCGGCACCTCGCCGGAAACGTCAACGAGTGGGTGCTCGAGCCGTTCCGCCTGTATGCGGGGCACGCCAAGAAAGCACGTCCCTTCAAGCAGGCCGGGCACAGTGTCTCTGCGCGCGGCGGGTACTACGGCGCGGCGGACTACACGATGTTCGCGGCGGACCGCATCTGGGACGCCGGGCGCGCGCTGGGTTCGAGGTCGCGCGTCGAGGGCTGGGGCTTCCGCCCCGCCGCGTACGCGCAGCCAATGAAGGACTACGGCGTCCTTATCGCGATGAACTTCAACGACTTCTCGGGCCAGGGGCCGTGGAAGTTCGTCCCACCGCCGGTCGGTCTTTCGGAGAGCGCGCGCAAGGAGCCGACCAACTGGACGAAGACGGACGCGAAGAAGAAGCGCCAGCCTCTCATCGGTGTCAACGCCGGCCGCACGACGGGCTGGCTGAAGCGGCAGACGCCGGACGACAGCGGCGGCGACCACGTGTACATCACGGGTCCTGCCCAGGGCATCGGGTTCATCCCGGTCAAGGGCATGCAGGCGGCAGCGATCAGAAACACGGCGGCCTTCAAGACGTCAACCGAGGACGACAAGCAGATCTGCTTCGTCGGCCTGCTCATCGGCACGGCGAACGCCACGTTGCAACTCGAGAACCTGGGTGCTGAGCCCGTAACGCTCTCGTTCAGCGACCCGCGCCTGCAGTACACGGAGGAGAAGGTCGGCTACGAGTACCCGCTCGGCGGGTTCGTCGTGCTGCGCGGTGATCGCGTGGCCGTCTATGCGCCGAACGGCTCCTCGATCGGTACGTTCGGAAAGCACATGGACTGGGGCCGCGAGCCCCTCGGATACCTCCCCAACCGCGTGGACGCGACCGAAGACAAACCGGCGGTTCCCGCGTGGTCACACGCGATGGTCGAGATGAAGGACGCGGGCGTCACGAGCACCAAGAACGGCGGGGTCTTCGAGATGACCACCGTCATCCCCCCGCTCACCGACAGGGGCGCCGTCAAGTCGGGCACGAAGGGCGTCGCGCTGACCCTCCACGTCAAGGCCACGTTCGACGAGTGAGGGATGGGAGTGCCCCGCCGAGGGGCGCGACCGAACGCCCGCGACCCGAGTCCGCGTGTCAGCGGACAGGGGGCGAATGCCACAGGTAATGGCATTCGCAGCGGGAAAGTAGCTCGACCCCCAGCGGCGTCCCCAGAGTGGTTCGGCGGGGCGCGCAGCGCCCCGTGGTGCCGGTGCGCCCGCAGCCCTCCGTAGCGTCCGGAGGACGCGTAGGAGGGAGACATCTGAGTTGCTTCCGGCCCCGACGGACGCTCCGCGGCCGTCGGGGCCGGAAGCAAACGAAGCCCGGCGCTTACGCGCCGGGCTTCTTGATTGCGATGGCAGGTACCTGAAGTTGGTCGGGGTTGGTTGGGGCTATAGATCAGGGATATCAGGGTCGTAAAACGTTCCTAATTGTCCGTGTCTGGTTCCAGGCCCTGCCTGTCATGACCCGCTTCGGCTCGTAGCCTCCGCCGGTCGCACGGACAAGCGCAAGGGGCGGGCCAGACTTGGCGGCCCGAGCGTCGAGACAGCGTAAACTCTTTGTCAAAAATAGTTTACGCTCTCTGATGGAAACCGACGATCCAGCGCGGAGCCCCCGAGAGAGCGAATTCGCACGGGCGCGAGCGCCCGGCGCACTTGGAAGTGTGTCCGGACTAGGCCCCCTCACCCCTGCCGCCCCGGGAAGACGCCGCCCTGCCCACGCGCTGACGTGTAGAAGAACCGGAGGAGGCGGTCGCGCCTCCCCCCTCTCCCATGCGCCGACTCAGGCTCGTCCTGCCCCTCTTCCGCCCCTACCGGGCCATCGTCGTGGTCGGCTTCCTGGCTGTCCTGCTGTCGGTCGTTGCCTCGAGCTTCGTGCCGCGGGCGTTCGGCAACGCCGTGAACGCGCTCCAGGGCGAAGGGCGCACGCTCGAGGTCGTCGGCGGTTGGGCCCTCGCTGCGCTCGCGCTGACCGGGCTCGGCGGCATCTTCCGCTTCCTCATGCGCCGAACGCTGGTCGCCACATCTCGCGAAGTCGAGCGGAGCCTGCGCGACCGTCTCTACGAGAGCCTTCTGCGGCGCAGTCCGGCCTGGCTCGCGCGGCACCACACAGGCGACGTGATGAGCCGGCTCACGGCCGACGTCGAGGCGGTCCGCATGAGTCTCGGCCCGGGGATGATGTACGTCGCGAGCACGGCGATCCTCGTGCCGATCGCGTTCTGGCTGATGTGGGGGATGAGTCCCCTGCTGACCGTGCTCAATCTGATCCCGCTCGCGGGCATCGCCGTCGCGACGCGGTTCCTCGCGCCGCGCATCCACACGGCGTCGGTGGACGTGCAGGAGAGCCAGGCCGCGCTCTCGACCAAGGCGCAGGAGAGCTTCGCCGGCGTGCGCGTCGTCAAGTCGTTCGCACGCGAGAACGAAGAGGTGGACGCGTTCGCGAAGAGCGCTGAGCGATCGCTCGACGCGAACGTGCGACTTGCCGACACACGCGCGCTGTTCCGACCCGTCATCGGACTGATGAAGGGCGTCGCGCTGGCGCTGACGCTGGGTGTCGGCGGGCGGATGATGGCGCGCGGAGAACTGCTGCTCGGCGACTTCCTGGCGTTCCACCTGTACGCACAGATGCTGATGTGGCCGATGATCTCGCTCGGCTGGGTCATCTCGATCTGGCAGCGCGGCGCGGTCGCGCTCGAGCGCTTGGAGAGTTTGCTCGGTGAGCCGCCGGCGATCCGCGATCCCGAGCAACCCGTCACGATCGAGCCGTTCTGTGGCGCCTTGGCGTTCCGCGATCTGACGTTCACGTACGACGGCGCGTCCGCACCATCCCTCGAGAACGTCACGTTCGACGTCGAGGCGGGAACGACCGTCGCGGTGGTGGGGCCGACCGGCTGCGGGAAGAGCACACTCCTGTCATTGGTGCCGCGGCTCCTGGGCTCACCGGCGGGAACGGTGCTGGTCGATGGTGTGCCCGTGGATCGACTCCGCCTCGCGGAACTCCGCGCCGCGATCGGCTACGTGCCCCAGGAGACGTTCCTGTTCAGCACGACCATCCGCGGCAACCTCGCGTTCGGGTTCGATGACTCGGCAGAGCGCGCGGACGCCATCGAACCGGTCATTCGTGCGGCCGCCGCGAGCGCCCGCGTGCTCCCCGAGATCGAGCGGCTTCCGCAGGGTCTGGACAGCCTGCTGGGGGAGCGCGGCGTCAACCTCTCCGGCGGGCAGCGGCAGCGCACGGCGATCGCGCGGGCGCTGGCCGTGGATCCGCCGGTGCTCCTCCTCGACGACTGTCTCTCGGCCGTCGATGCGCGGACGGAGACGGAGATCCTCGCCAACCTGCGCGAGGTGCTCCGCGGCCGGACGACCATGCTCGTGACGCATCGCGTGTCGGCGGCGCGTCTCGCCGATCGCATCGTGGTGCTTGAGAACGGTCGCGTAACCGCCGTCGGCACGCACGAGGAACTCGTCGCGGGAGGCGGCTTCTACGCCCGGCTCTCGAAGAGGCAGTCGCTCGAAGCGCGGCTCGAAGCGGCATGAGCGTCCGCGCCTCCGGCTCCGGCTCCAGCTCGTTCCAGCACGACGCCGACCAGGTCACGGGCAAGGCGTTCGACGTCTCCCTCGTGCGCCGCATGCTCGGGTACGTCACGCCGTACCGCTCGTTGTTCGCCACGTCGATCGTGGCCGTCACGATCGTCGTGTTCCTGGATCTTCTGCAGGGCGAGCTGCTCAAGCAGGTGCTCGACGGGCCGCTCCGCGAGGCCGTTTCGAGCGGGCGCGGCATGGCTGCGTGGGAGGAGGTCGCCGGGACGGTGGCGCTCTGGTCCGGCGGCATCGCCGCGATCGCGCTGCTCTCCGCAACGTTGCGGGTGTTCCAGGTGCGCTGGATCAACCGCGTGGCCCAGCGGGCCATGCGCGACCTCCGCGTGCAGGCATTCCGGCACGTCCAGCATCAGTCGCTGCGGTTCTTCGACCGCAACCCCGTAGGGCGCCTGGTGACCCGCGTGGTCAACGACGTCGAGGCGCTCTCTGACCTGCTGACATCGGGACTCGACGCCATATTCCACGACATCTTCTTGCTCGTGGGCATCGTCATCTGGATGTCGGCGGTCAATGCGCGGCTTGCACTGACTGCGCTTGTCGTGGTGCCTCCGCTGATGATCGCGACGCACTTCTTCCGGGTCTGGTCCCGCCGCGCGTTCCGATTGGTGCGAGAGAAGCTGGCGGTCGTGAACTCGACCATCCAGGAGTCGGTCTCAGGCGTCCGGGTCGTGCAGGCGTTCGTGCAGGAAGAGAAGTGCGGACGCCGTTTCCGCGCGCAGGATCGCGAACTCGCCGACGCGCACCTCTCGACGGTGCGGAACTTCGCGGTGTTCTTCCCCCTCGTCGAGCTCCTCTCGGCGATCGGGAAGTCGATCGTCATCTGGTTCGGCGCCAAACGGATCATCGGCGACCAGCTCTCGTTCGGCGAGCTGACGCAGTTCCTGTTCTACCTCGAGATCTTCTTCCGCCCCATCCGCGACGTGGCGGAGAAGTTCAACATTTTGCAGGGCTCGATGGCCTCGGCGGAGCGGCTGTTCCGCCTGCTCGACCGCGAGGCCGAACTCAAGACACCGGAGAATCCGCTCGTCCCCGACCGGCTGCGCGGAGAGGTCGCGTTCGAGGACGTGACGTTCGGCTACCTGCCGGAGCAATCGGTGCTCGAGGACATCACCTTCCACGTCGAGCCGGGCGAAACCGTCGCCCTTGTGGGCGCAACCGGCGCGGGGAAGACGACGGTAGCGAGCCTCGTGACGCGGCTCTACGACGTCGATGCGGGCGTCGTGCGGATCGATGGCGAGGACGCGCGGCGCTACGACCTGCGTTCGCTGCGCGGGGGCATCATCGTCGTGCCTCAGGACGTGTTCCTGTTCGCGGGGACGATCGCCGAGAACCTCCGCATGGGAGATCCGTCGCTGACGCGGGAGCAGCTCGAGGCCGCGTGCACAGCCGTGGGCGCCGACCGCTGCATCGCGCGTCTTCCGGATGGCCTGGACAGCCAGGTCGGCGAGCGGGGAGGCCGCCTCTCGGTCGGGGAGAGACAGCTCCTGGCGCTGGCGCGGGCGCTCGCCCAGGACCCGGCGGTGCTCGTCCTCGACGAGGCCACGAGCAGCGTGGACTCCGAGACCGAGCATCTGATCCAGATGGCGCTCGACCGTCTCCAAGAGGGACGCACGACGCTCATCATCGCCCACCGCCTCTCCACCATCCGCAAGGCAGACCGGATACTGGTCTTCCATCACGGCCGTCTGCGCGAGCAGGGGACGCACGCGGAACTCGTCGAGCAGGACGGCATCTACGCGACGCTCCACCGCTTGCAGTTCGCCGCGTAGACTCACCCGACTCAGGAGATCTCCCCATGGCCTACGACGCGATCGACCTCTACGACGTCGACGACCTCCTCACCGAGGAGGAGCAGATGATCCGCGACACGGTGCGCGACTGGGTCGAGCAGCGCGTCGTGCCCGGCATCGCCAAACACTTCAAGGACGGCACGTTCCCGCGGCAGATGGCGCGCGAGATGGGCGAGCTCGGCCTGCTCGGTGCAAGCCTCGAGGGCTACGGCTGCGCGGGACTCGGTGACGTCGTGTACGGCCTGATCTGCCAGGAACTCGAGCGCGGCGACAGCGGCGTGCGTTCGTTCTGCTCGGTGCAGGGGTCGCTCGTCATGTACCCGATCCACGCGTTCGGCTCCGAGGAGCAGAAGCAGAAGTGGCTGCCCCGGCTCGCGACTGGCGACGCGATCGGCTGCTTCGGACTGACCGAGCCGGACTTCGGCAGCGACCCGGGTGGCATGATCACGAATGCGAAGCGCACGAGTGACGGCTGGGTGCTGAACGGCGCCAAGATGTGGATCACCAACGGCTCCATCGCGGACGTCGCGCTGGTCTGGGCCAAGACCACCGAGGGCATCCGCGGATTCCTCGTCGAGAAGGGCACGCAGGGCTTCACCGCGCCGGACATCGACGGGAAGTGGTCGCTGCGCGCCAGCATCACCAGCGAGCTGATCTTCGACGACTGCCACGTCCCCGAGGACGCGCTGCTCCCCGGCACGACCGGTCTGAAGAGCGCACTCCTGTGTTTGAACAGCGCGCGCTACGGCATCGCGTGGGGCGCGGTGGGCGCGGCACAGGCTTGCTACGACGAAGCACTCACGCACGCCAAGACCCGGATCATCTACGGCAAGCCGATCGGCCGCTTCCAGATGGTGCAGAACAAGCTCGTGACGATGGCCTCGGAGATCACCCGCGCGCAGCTCCTGGCCTGGCGACTCGGTCGATTGAAGGAGTCAGGCAAGCTGCGTCACGTGCAGGTCTCGCTGGCCAAGCGCAACAACGTCGCAATGGCCCTGGACTGCGCCCGCACGACGCGCGACATCCTGGGCGCGAGCGGCATCACCGACGAGTACGTCTGCGGACGCCACATGGCCAACCTCGAATCCGTGATCACGTACGAGGGCACCCACGACATCCACATGCTGATCGTGGGAATGGACCTGACCGGCCTGAACGCTCTCGGCGCCGACTAGAGCGCCAACTCCGCGCCGAGACCTCGTTCCAGGCTCGAATCCGGCCCGTGGATCACGCTCGCTCAGGCTCGTGATCCAGTTCCGGGCGGGCGCCGCCCGATGAGTCCCTGTTCGCACCGGAGTGGCTCGCCGGTGGGCCGCGGGGGATTCTCTACGTGTTCAGGACGCGCCACGACAACCGACACAGCATCCGGAGGCCGGTCCTCTGGGTGACGTTGGCGTGCGCGCTGCTGATGCTCGCGGCGGGAGTCGGGCTGACACTCGTCGGGACGCAGCAACTCGACACCACCATTCAGCGCGAAACCCGCGATCACTCGCTCTCGTGGCTGCGCCGCCACACACTGCTCGAGGCGCGGCACGCCGCACGCGCGGCCGCCGAACGCCGCGAACGCGTCGAGCTCGCCGCCGCGGCCGTCGCCGACGTCGTGCGCCGTCGCGGGCCGGGACCGTTGGACGCCGGGGACCGCAGTGTCGAGCGAATCGTGTTCGAGGAGCGTGACGTCGCCTTCATCGAGGCCGGCGTTCCCGCCGTCACCGCTGCCGCGCGGGCGTCCACCACGGACGACGCGCACCTGGCTTCGCTCTGCGAGCGTGCCGCCGACCTGGGCGACGTCGTGCGGGTCGTCACCCGCGGCGACACCCCGATCCAGAGCGTGTCCGTGTGGATCGAGGGCGAAGGCGTCCTCCTCGCCGAGCCCCCGTCCTCGCCCGGACGGTACGAGAGCGCGGCGTCGGATCTCCTCCGAGCCATGCCGATCGAAATGTCCCGCGTTGAGGCGGCCGCGACGGACGGCTGGCACGGCCCGTACGAGACGACGAGTGGACGTGCGATTTCGTACCAGACCGCGATCACCGATGCGGCCGGGAGCGAATACGCATGGGTCCGCGTCGTGCTCGACTTCGACGAGATCGCGGAAGTCCTCGAGGCCGGCGGTGGAATCCGACCGCATGCAGCGACGCTTCTGCTCGCGCGCGACCGCACGCCGCTGCACGTGCCGCAGGCCGCGTTCGACGCGCTCGGAATCGCGCCGGACACGGACAACCGCGCTCTCCGGCTCGACGACGAGCTGACTCAGCTGCTCGGGGACTCGGACCGTCTGCCGGCGAGCGAGAACGGCATGACGCTCATGAGCGAGCAGGCGGTCTCCGCCGCGTGCAGCGTCCCGAACTCCGATTGGTGCGTCGTGTCGGCTCTGCCGCGATACACCGCCGTGGACACTGCCTTCGACGCGTCGCGCAGGAGCCGCGACGTTGCCGAGCGGATCGGCGCCGCGATGCTCGTGCTCTCCGTGCTGTTTGGTGGTATGGCCGTGTTTGCCGGTGTGCGCTTCGCAGCCTGGCTTCAAAAACGCCTCGCGCCGCTGCAGGACTCCGCAGTTGCGATGGCGAGCGGTGATCTGTCGAAGCACATCCCTGTGCGCGGGCAAGACGAGATCGCGTCGGTGGCAATCGCACTCAACACGTCGCGTGTACGGCTCCAGTCGACTCTCGCGCGGCTGCAGGAGAGCCAGCGGCGGATCGCCGTGCTCATCCAGTCGATGACCGAGGGATTCGTGATCACCGACTCCGAGGACCGGATTTCGTTCGCCAACGATCGTTTTGCATCCCTGCTCAAGCGATCGCTGGACGACGTGATCGGCCGCACCATCCCCGAG
This sequence comes from Planctomycetota bacterium, assembly GCA_965248445.1. Classification (GTDB taxonomy): domain Bacteria; phylum Planctomycetota; class JAJSAM01; order JAJSAM01; family JAJVHW01; genus CBDFJG01. The sequence goes on along the minus strand of CBDFJG010000004.1, from coordinate 1,447,900 downwards.
ATGCTCACGGCCGATTCCATCGCGATCTACCGGCGTGAACTGGCGCTGCGGCACGCGGGGGAGAACGGCCGCTACGAGGTCTCGTGGATCGTTTCCGACGGCCGCAAGGCGCGCACGATCGTCTCGGCCATGCCGCTCATGGACGAGGAGGGCCGGGTCATCGGCGCATGCGGCGTGGTGACCGATGTCACCAAGCGCACGGAGGCGCAGCGAGAGACGGCGCGCTCGGAGAAGCTCCGCGCGCTCGGCGAGATGGCCGGCGGCGTGGCGCACGACTTCAACAACGTGCTCGCTGCGATCCTCGGCAACGCCCAGTTCCTCCTCATGGAAGGCCTCACGGGCGAAGCGGCGGAGGCGGCGCGGGTCATCGAGCGCGCGGCGCTCGACGGCACGGAGACCGTGCGCCGCATCCGCGAGTTCACGCGGCCCCGCTCGGGCCTGCTCGAGTCCGAGGCGGTGGACGCCAACGCGATCGTGAAGGACGTCGTGGCGTTCGTGAAACAGCGCGTCGACGAGATCGAGCAGGAGCACGGGATCTCGATCACCGTGGTCGGCCGCAAGAACGCCCGCCGCGAGATCCACGGCAACCCGTCGGAACTGCGCGAGACGATGCTCAATCTGGTGCTCAACGCGCTCGACGCGATGCCGCTCGGTGGCACCGTCACCGTCGAGTCGTTCGACCGCGGCGAGGACTCGGTCGGCCTGCGGGTCACCGACACCGGCACGGGGATCGACCCCGAAGTGCGCGACAAGATCTTCGACCCGTTCTTCTCCACGAAGCCCGCCGGGCCGAGTTCAGGTCTGGGGCTGTCGATCTGCTACGGCATCGTGCGCGCGCACGACGGCCGCATCGACGTCCGGACGTCGAAGGACGGCACCACGTTCACGATCGTGCTGCCGGCATACAACGCGCGCAGCGACTCGACCGGGGACACCGTCGGCTCCGCGGCGCTCCCACCGTCGCCGCGCATCCTGCACGTGTCGGCGCACGGACGGATTGCGGAGCGTCTGCGGTGCGGCCTCGAGAGCCGCGGCGTCGAGTTGATCGGAGTGGGCACGTACGGGGAGGCGGCGAAGATCCTCGGCACGACGACGAACAACTCGCTGAACGTACTGATCACGGAGCTCGCGCTCGGGCGCGACAGCGGCTGGCAACTCTGCCGGCTCGCCCGTCGCAGCCGGCCGGCTCTCCGGATCGTGCTGCTCGCCGAGCCGGGTCACGGCATCGACGACACGCCGGCGCGTCACGCCGGCATCGACCGGGTGCTGACACGACCGTTCGACATCGATGACGTTCACAGCGTGGTCATCTCCGCGCTGGGCGACACCCGCGTCGCAGCTCTGCAAGAGGGGACCACCACCGAGGTCATCCTGGACGCCGACGACACGTTCGACGCCTGGGACGACCCGGATCGGAGCCGAGAGGCCGCGGAGGAGCTCCCGGCGACCCTGGCAGCGTTCGCCGAACGCAGCGCCCGGCCCCGCCGCCACGGCCGGGACGACAACGTCTACATCGACGAGCACACCGTGGCTGCCCTCGACTTCATCCTCAAGCGCAGCGGCGTAGGCCCCGATCGGAATGAGGCGGGGTCTCCCGCCAGTCAGGACTGAAACCATGAGCGAAGCAACTCTCAAGACCCTCGAGACGGAGCAGCTCCCCGCGCTGCGGCCGTTCATGCCGGACACGCCGTGGACGACCACGCCGCTCCACGCCCTGGAGCGCAAGGTGCGGCACTGTCGACGTGGACTCGCCGAGCGCGCCGGGCGCCGTGGCGATTCGCGTCCCGAGCGAGCCCGGAGTACCGGACCAGATCTGGGCGTTCGGTCACGTCGAGAACGGCCCGCTCGCGACGTACCTCGCCGCGCTCACGGGGCCCGTCGAGGTGCTCTGCAGCGATGAGCTCGCGCCCCTCTTCGAGGAGCACCACGCCGGTGTGTCGGCCGACAGCCACTCCGTCGTCTGGTTCTCCGACATCGAGGACACGCCGGAGATGGATCGCGTCGAGGGACTCCGCCGTCTGCGTCTGGCCGACGCCGACTCCGTCGTGGCGCTCGGCATCCCGGGCCTTCTGCGCACCTACGAGTCCGTGAACGAACTGCTGATGGCCGGCGGCGGCTACGGCATCGTGATCAACGACGAAGTCGTCTGCGCCGCGCTGACGGCTGACACGTCGGTCAATCACGCACGCCTGGTCGTAGCGACAAAGGACGAGAGCCGTCGACAGGGCTACGCCACCGCCTGCATGCGCCGCCTGGTCAAGGCCCACCACGGCCAGGGTCGCCTCGCCTGCGCCATCGTCCCGAACCGCGACGGCGCCGGCGAGATGCTCGCGCGCAAGGTCGGCTTCCACAAGGCCGCCAGCCTGCGCAGCTACACGATCAAGTAGCGCACGTAACCAGAGCCACTTCCCGTGCGTCCTCCCCCAAGTGGGTGGGCGGGGGTTTGGGATGGGTGAGCGAGGACCGGCGCTGCGGTCTCGCGCCGGCAGCCAGCGCGGACTCAGTTCGAGCAGGCGCGATCGCGGCGAAGAGCGCACGCCCGCCGGTCCGAGCGAACGGCCGCGACCCGAGCACGCGCGTCAGCGCGCGAGGGGTGAGCGACGGTGCCGCACAGCGGCAGCCCAGCGTCCGGTGGACGGTAGGGCAGGAGCGAACGCGGAGCGCCGGAGCGGAGGGCAGAAGCGGTCAACAACCGCTTCTGCAGCGGCATGGACGCGCCTCGCCTCCCGCTACGCCCCCACCACACCGCGACGCTCCTCAGCGAACCGCCACCACGTCCAACTCCGTGCAGAGGCACGCAATGCCGAGCGCCCCCGCCACGGACGGCACGGTCCGCCCGTCGTCCCCCGACACGAACTCCTTAACGTAGAGCCCGGGATCCGTCGTCAGCCGCAGCAGCAGCCGATCCGCACTCGACTCGATCACTTCGAGTTCGCGCACGCGGCGCTCCCGCACCTTGTCTGCACGCCGCGCCTCGACCCGCTGAGGAGTCCGCTGCGAGAGCGTCGCGCCGGACAGGGGAGCGAGCAGCGCTGCGGCGCCCTCGGGCAACGCTCCGCCGACCGCACGCACCTCGACCATGTACACCTTCTCGCCGTGCTCCGAGGTGATCTGCCGGCGCACGGCTCGGTCGACCACCACCAGATCAGCGACCGTCACACGTCCGCCGCTCGCCTCTGCGACGGCCGCGATCACCGCAGCTGCATCCACGCTGCGCAACCGGGGACTCTCGACCGTCACGACGAACGGCCGCCCGGTGCCGAGCATGCGCACGTCCACGTCCTCGCGCCCCGCTCCGTGGAACGACGAGCCGCGCCCCTGCATCGCGCGCTCGATCACGGGGCGCACGAAGTCCTCCACCGACTCCTCCACGAACCGCCCGCTGCCGCGGCATCGACTGCACGTTGCACCGCGCAGTCGTCCCTTACCGCGACAACGCCGGCAGTAGAAGACCGTCTGCGACAGCCCACGCGCGTGCTTCATGTACCGCCCCGCCACGTAGACAGGCAGCGCCGCGAGTTCGGCCACCGGCGCCTCGCCACACCGCGCGGTCACGATGACCTCGGGCCGCTCTGGTTCGTAGCGGCGCTCCGGCCAAGCGGACTTCAGCCGCGTGCGCAGCGCCCGCCGCACGACCGCCTTCACGAGGTCCTTCTCGACACCCAGTTCGCCCACCAACGCGGGCGGCACGACCGCCGCGCAGTTGTACGTCGAGAATTCGAGCTGTCCCGACAGCTCCGATGCGCTCAGTGCGACCGCCTCGGCAAGCGCCTCGGCGCGCTCCAATACGATCGCCGGAACTTCCGGCGGCAACCCCTCCCGCATGCCGAGATCGTAGCCAAAGACCGCGGAGTGCTAGAATCAGAGTTGCCGGAGCGGCACGGACGGCCGCGGCGTCCTTCGCGGGCGCCGAGGAAAGTCCGGGCTCCACAGGGCACGACGGTGGGTAACGCCCACCGGGCGCAAGCCCAGGGAAAGTGCCACAGAGAACAGACCGCCGATCGCCTCGGTCCGCGAGGGCCGGGGAGGAGGCAAGGGTGAAACGGTGGGGTAAGAGCCCACCGCGCTGACGGTGACGTCAGCGGCACGGTAAACCCCGTCCGGAGAAAGCCCACATAGGGGGGGATGAGGGCTTCGGCCCTCTGCGAGGCTGCCCGTCTCGTCATGACTCCCGGGTAGGGCGTTCGAGGCGGCCGGCAACGGTCGTCCCAGAGAAATGGTCGTCGCCCGCCCCTTCGGGGGTGGGTCACAGGATCCGGCTTACGGGCCGCTCCGGCATTCATGTTTGGCTCAACGGTTGACGCCGTTGAGGCGGTTCTCGGCTCAACCGCAGGGGCGGCCTACGCGGCCCCCCACGCAGGGGCGAGAGACGACGTCAGGCACACAATCGAGGCTGTCCAGGCTCGGGAAGTTCCCGGGGCCCGAGTTGATTTCCATGGGAGGACCCGGTCTTGCCGATGTAGAAAAGGACATCGGAACCGCCCGCGCACCCGCCAGGACTGGCAGGCGTGCCGGACGAGGAAGAAGCCCATGACGGCCTCTCAGGTCGGCCCGACCCTATCGGGCAGCCTGTAGCCGGATCGGTTCCCTCCCCCGATGCAACTTTGTCCCGTCCGGCCGATCGCCGCGACTGCGCCACAGCGCCAGATCGACGATCCGCCGGCAGGGCGTCCGGGTGTGCTGTGTCTCCGTGAGACCGGGGAAGCACGCCAGCGGCCGAGATGCCGGTTCGAGTGAGACCCGCGACCAGCGGGTCCGGAAGAGAGAGGCTCCCCGTATGGGGTGCAAGACGTATGACTCCCAGTGACTCAAGCGGCCCCCCAGCGGGCGGCGGTGGTGGCGGCGGATCCGGCGGCGGCCCAGGCGGCGGCCGGCGCAAACGGCGCGGCCGACGCGGCCGACGCGGCGCAGGCGGCGGCCAAGGCGGCGGTGGTGGCGGCGGCAACGCCCGCGCCACCCAGCCCAAGAAGACCCGCGGACGCCGCGGTGGTGGCGGCGGCGGCAAGCGCCAGCAGAAGCGCGGAGGCAACCGCGCGCGGCGCGGCGGTGGTGGCGGCGGTGGCCGGCGTGGCGGCGGCAGCGGCGGCGCACGTCCGCAGCGCTGGCACCAGAAGCAGCCCCCGTACATGCCGGGCGGAGAGCTCCCCGAGACCGCCGACGGCATCGCCGAGGTCATGCCCGAGGGCTTCGCGTACCTGCGGCGCATCCACAAGAACCTGATCGCCGAACACGACGACGTCTACCTGCCCGCAGCGCTCGTCAAGAAGTACAACATCGCCAGCGGCACGCGGGTGATGGGCAAGGTCGAGATCCCCGGCCGCAACGGGCACCGCCCGACGTGCCACGAGATCGGAACGCTCGATGGTCAGTATCCCGACGAGTACAAGTTCCGGGTCCCGTTCAAGCACCTGACGACCATCGACCCCGAGCGGTGGATGCAGCTCGAAGGCGACGGGAAGGACGTCACGACCCGCGTGATCGACCTGCTGGCTCCCGTCGGATTCGGGCAGCGCTGCCTGATCGTCGCCCCGCCCCGCGCGGGCAAGACGGTCATCCTTCAGAAGCTCGGCAACGCGCTCAACACCTACTACCCCGACGTGCACGTCCTCGTCCTGCTCATCAACGAGCGCCCCGAGGAAGTCACCGACATCCGCCGCACCATCAAGGGCGACATCATCGCGAGCTCGCTCGACGACCTGGCCCCGTGCCACGTCGCCGTCGCCGAGATGGCCTTCGCCCGCGCGCAGCGGCTCGTCGAAGCCGGCGAGGATGTCGTCATGCTGGTCGACTCGCTCACCCGCATGGCACGCGCCTACAACATGGAGACGGGCTCCGGATCCCGCACTCTCTCGGGCGGCCTCGACAGCCGCGCGATGGAGCACCCCAAGAGACACTTCGGTTCCGCGCGCAACGTCGAGGGCGGCGGTTCACTCACCGTCATCGCAACGGCGCTCGTCGACACCGGCAGCCGCATGGACCAGGTGATCTTCGAGGAGTTCAAGGGCACCGGCAACGCCGAGATCGTCCTCAACAGGAAGCTCGCCGAACTGCGCATCTGGCCCGCTCTCGACATCAGCAAGTCCGGCACGCGCAAGGAGGAGAAGATCGTCCCCGCGGAGGTCCTCAAGCTCACGTGGACCCTCCGCCGCGTGCTCAACAAGCTGAAGCCCGAAGAGGCGATGGAACTGCTCGTCGACAAGCTGGAAACCACCAGCACGAACAAGGGCTTCCTCGAGCACTTCCACATCCGGTAGCTGGAGCCTAACTCCGCCCCGGCCCCGCGAGCCCTCACAGCCTCAAGCCCACCCCCTGGCACGACCTCGCGCGAGTTCGCGAGTGTCCCAAGATGTGTCCCAGGATGTGTCCCACGCTCACGCTACGCGTCCCGGTGTAGCTGAAGACCTGGCGGTGGCGGCATGAGCCGTGCGATCCGCGCCCTCGGTCGCGCGCGCCGCTTCGCGCAGTTCTGGAAGGTGCTGCGCGCCCAGGTCGTGTGCGAACTCGAGGAGAAGGATAGCCGCGGCTGGGCCACCCGCAAGGGCGACAAGGTCGAGGGCGACGACCCGCCGTGCTGGCGCCATCGAGTCACGTCCGAGTCGATGGACTTCTACGGCGACTACCACCAGGAGTGGGGCACGCGGGAGCCGGAGGATTGGTGCGCCCCGTGCAAGCGCCGGCAGCGGATGCACGAGTCCGCGGTGAAGTGGAGGCGGCGCGCGACCGCCCGCCTCGCAGCCGCAACCCGCTCCGTCCCGCCCAAGTTGCGCGACCGACACTACGCCGACCCGTGGCCTGACAGCGCGTGGCCCGACGGCGTCGTCGCCGAGGCGTCCGCATGAGGGGGCCACGGATTTGCAATGACCCCGGGACCCGCGCGAGGGCCTCCGTGGGCTCGAATTCACCGCCTCCGCTGCACTCCGTCGCCCCCTGTGCGGTGCGTACCGTTCCCCGAGGCGGTCCCCGGGGTGTCGGGCGATGAACGGCACAAAGCTCTCCCGCGGCATGGCGAAGACGGACGCGCGGCGTCCCAATCCCTACGCGCCCTGCGCCTGCGGGCACCCGCGCCTCGCGCACTACTTCACCCGGTCACGGTGCTGCGGTGCCCGGGGCGCGAATCGACTGTTCAGCTCGTCGAGGTTCCGTTGCGAGTGCCGGCGCTTCACTCCCGAGGAGGTGCGGACTGTCGTCCGTCTCCGCGACCGCAAGGGCGGCGATCCCGCCGAGTGGCCCCAGGACTTGCGCGTCCGGGAGTTCCCGGCGGTGCAACCGTGACCGCGCCGGCCATCTGGCCCGTCGACCAGACGATTCTCGGAGACGGCGGCGACTGCTATCGCTGTTGCATCGCGTCAATCCTCGGAGTTGATGCCGAGCAGGTGCCCCACATCTTGGAGTTCCACAGCAACGAAGACGTAGAGCGGCACTGGTTCAACATCACCGTCGATCTCGCGCGCGAGAACTGGAGACTACGCGTCTACCTCTGCGACGGGGAGAACGCGCACGCCGTCCCTGCCGACGTTGCGACGATCATCGGGGGTGACGGACCTCGCGGTCGGTCGCACGCTGTCGTCGGCATCGGCACCGAGATGGTCCACGACCCGCACCCGAGTCGGGCGGGGCTGACGCGCGTCACCGACTTCATGTGGTTTCGGCCACTACCTGACGGCGTCAGGATTCCGGAGGGGCGCGCATGACGACGACCGACAAGCAGATCGACACCTTGCGCGCCGAACTCCGCGCCGCCAATCGCGCACTCGACGACGAGCGCGGCCGACGCGAGAAGGCCGAGGGCGAACGCGACGACGCCGAGCAGCACATCGCCAACTTCGGGAAGCTGCTCGCCGACATGGGTTTCGAGCCGGGCGACGAGAAGCCGGCGGACTTCGTGCGCGCGCAGATCGGGGCGCATGCGGACTGCCGGGACCAACGGCTGCACATCGCCAACCTGGAAGCGCGTATCCGCGCGCTACAGGCCGCGGCGAACGGGAGGAACCGGTGAAGAACGACAGCATGGTCAGCGAGAGCGAGGTCACGCTTGGAGACAAGTTGGAGTGGTACGCCAAGGAGCAGCGGATGCTCCGCATCGCGAAAGGCTGTGTGGCCATCGGTGGCCGCGTCGTGCTGGCAGACGTTGAGCGCCAGTACGCCGCGGCACATCCGCCGGTGTGGACCGCGGAGAGCGTGTGGCAGGAATTCCGGGGCGTCGCTGATCCGCAATGCCCACAGGACCGGTTGAAGCACCACCCCCCGTCTGTGGGGAACCTCTGTCGAGAGGTGGCCGACCACCGGAACGCGGCGCAGCAGGACGGCGTCGATCAGCTACGCGAGGAGTTGGTGCAGGGCAAGACGCGTGTATCCGACCGCGATAATCGCATCGCGCGACAGACGGCCGAACTCCGCAAGCTGGACAAGATGGTCGAGGGCCTCCGCAACGCGCTCGCGAAGGCGAACTCCGCGACCGCCCGCGACGAGCAGCAGCGGGTCTACGCCGTCATCGCGCAACGCAGCCGCCGACACGCGATTCAGGCGTCCGAAGAGGCCGACGACTCTCACGCTCGCGCAATCGCCGGAGCACGGGCCGCAGAGTGCCACGCCCTCCTTGGACACATCCAGGGCGGGAGGTCAGCCCGCGAGGCTATGGACGAGGCCGTCCAGGACGCGCTGCACGCGAGGGCGCGGAGCGGCGTGGCGTGCTCCGGGACGTGCGGATCCCGCTTGACGCTCTGGTGGTGCCGCCAGAGTCCGGAGTGCGGTGCGGGCGAAGCCGACGAAGCGTGGATCGGGGAGGCGGCTGACCACCTCGCGTCGCACGACTGCCCTGCCTCCCTCACCGTGGGGTCTTGGATGCGACGCATCATCGGCGCCGCCTACGACAAGCGGGGCGAGTCGTGATCTGCACCATCTGCGACGAACTCATCCGCTGGAAGCGCCAGGGCGACCCGGCACTCGAGGAGTTCGAGGACCACCGCGAGCGGTGCCCTCCGAAGCAGTTGCCATTCGGGCGCAAGCCGGTCGAGCGCCCGGAGCAGGAAGAGGAGACGAACGATGGGTGAGAGGATCCAAGTACGCGCGGAAGTCAGGCCGATCGCCATCCCGAACTTCCTGCTCATGGTGGGGAGAGACGGAGAGCTCACCGGCCAGTCGCTTCCGCTGTCCGGTGCGAGTGCCGACGGTCTGTCGGCGCTCTGCGACGACTTCCGCCGCCGCGTGTTCGAGAAGGCCGGGAAGACGGACCCCGCCGCGCGTGTACGGGACGGCGCATGAACCACCCGTACCTGGCCGACAACGTCGCGTTCGCGGGCTTCACGCCGCGGGACTGCGCGTACTGCGGGTGCGGCGAGGCCGAGACCGTCGACCACATCATCCCGCGCGCGAAGGGTGGTACGAACCGCCGGGAGAACAGGGTGCCAGCGTGCGGGCCCTGCAACGCAGCGAAGGGATCACGGATCCTGCGTGGCGTCTACATGAGAGTCGACGAGTCGGAGGCGGGACCGGTCCACGTGAACTGGGCGCGCGCCCGGCAGCACGTCCGCGATCTCCGCGCGCAGCTCTGGGGGTGGACGGGATGACCGGTCGACCGAAGAAGGCGCCCAAGATCGACTCGCTCCCCGGCACGTGGTGGCGATGCCCTGTGCACGGGCCGACCCAAGACACGCACATGCTGCGCGGCATCGGTGGCGTCGATGGCGACGAGTTCCACGCGTATCACTACTGCCGCGTCGACACGTGTTCCCGGCAGCTGCGGCACGTCAAGGGCGCGATCCGCGACAAGAAGATCTCGCACTGGAACAGGCCCCCGAAGACGAAGGGAGCCCTCGCGTCGTGAGCTGGATCCACATGCGGCCAACCGCTTCCTCGGGTTCTCCACACGCCGACATGCGGAGCCTTGTGGGGGTGTCTGTCGGCGACAATGGAGGGCGTGTTCAGCGCTTCGACCGACGGCGTTCCGTCTCGTCCGTTCTCCCCTGTGACATCGTGCCCGTTCTGGGTCGCGCTGAACACAGCACGGGGTCGAGAGCGGGCGGGATGGAGAGCCGGGGAATCCGTCGATGAGCGCGACGCTTGCGTCTCTTGAGCCCTGCTACGGTGGCCCCGCGCGCGAAGACCTGACGCGCCACACGATCACCGACCTGGGTTTCCACAGCCACCTCGTGTACGTGATCTCGGCGCGGTGGCCCGATGAGCGCGGGGTCGTCTGTAGCTATGTCGGCATGACCCGTCGGCAATGGTGGCGGATCTCGGCGCACATCGGGAAGGGGTGGGAGGGCAAGACGCTATTGCTCGCGGCAGAAGCGGCAGGCGCGATGCTCTGGGTGGACGTCTACACCGAGACCCGCCACCGCTGCGTGCGCTACCTTGAAGCCGCACTCATCGACGCGCTAGCGCCGTGCGAGAACACGCAGAACCACCCGCCCTCTGGCGCGGTTCCATGCGCTCACCGCAGGCCGTTGGAGATCGCCTTCCCCCGCCTCTACGAGATCGAGTCGTGGGGCGGAGCGATAGAGCATGTGCGCGCCCAGCGGCTCAAGTCGGTCCAGGGGCGGGTCGCTCGCCTGTCCGATCGCGACTACGAGTCCTTCCTCGTGTGGCTGCGTCGGCACCACCAGGAGCGCGCGAGGGAGCGCGCCGGGTGACACGCCAGTGGATAGCCCTCAGCACCGGGTTTCCGATGGACCTGGAGACCCTGACCCTCCCCGTAGAACACCGCTATTCCTGGGTAGTTCTGCTGACGATTTCGAAACGAGAGGGCTGGAACGGGACCGTGAACGGGACAGTCATCGCCCCCCTACTGGAGGCGTTTGCGGGGCTCTCCAAGCGTAGACAGGGTGTGTTCTTTCGCGCCCTGACTGCCCTTGGTTGGGTGGAACAGGTTGGCCCTAACTACGTGATCCAGAAATGGGATAGGTGGCAGAAGGATCCGGGATCTCCGGCTCGAGCGAAGAAGGCGCGGGACAAGAAACGTCACGGAAGCGCGCGTGACGAAAATCGTTCGGAAGTAGCTCTGACAGGGACAGGGACAGGGACAGAACCCCCCCCTCCCCCTAACGAGGGGGAGGCCCGTCGCTTCGCTCTTGCCTGGGCCGGCTCCCGGTCCCGCTTGAAGGACGGCCGGCTGAAGGACCTGGCATCGGCCGTGCACCGAGATCGCGCTGCCGAGTCATCGGGGAGCCGCTCGATCGACTGGGTAAACCAGCGTCGCCGCATCAAGACCGAGGACCCGAGCGGCTTCATCAGCACCGAGAGGATGCTCGGCCGTGCTGCCCGAAGGGCCGCGCCGTGACGCTCCGAGACGAGATCGTCGCGTTGCGCGCACTGCTCAGCGACGCCATGGACGCGCTGTCGGCAGAGTGTCAACCTGTTGAAACCCCCGAGTGCCAGTCTGACGGACTGGCAGGAAGGTAACCGTTCACCCCTTCGTCGCGAGCCAGGATCCAGATCGTTCGGCCATCGGTCGATCAAGATGTTGTGGGCGAGCGGCAGGACGAGGATCTGCGGGCGATGGTCGAGGGCCTTCTGGCCTGGATCGAGGAGTTGGAGCGTCGCGAAGCGAAGCATCTGCGCCGCATCGACGAGCTCGAGTCGCGTCTGAAGCGTGACTCCCGCAACAGCTCGAGGCCTCCGTCGTCGGACCCGGCGTGGTCCAAGCGCCGTCGCGGCCGAAGGCCGCGTAGCGGTCGCAAGCAGGGCGGACAGCCGGGCCATGAGGGCACGGCGCGCGAGCTGGTGGATCCGTCCAACGTCGATGAGACCAAGGAGCACCGTCCCGACCTCTGCGACGCGTGCGGACACGACGATCTCGAGCAGGGCATCGGCGATCCGTACCGGCACCAGGTGACGGTGCTCCCGCGCGTGCTCGTCACGGTGCGGGAGCACCGGCTGCACAAGGCGCGGTGCCGGCGCTGTCGTGCGGTCACGACGGCGGTCCTGCCCGATGGCGTGCCGACCGGGGCCTTCGGTCCGCGGCTGACCACACTTGCCGGCGCGCTGCGCGGCGTGTACCGCGTGAGCGTGCGGGAGACGCAGCGGCTGCTCGGTGAGATCTTCGGTGTGAAGATGTCGCTGGGCAAGATCAGCGACTGTGAGCGTCGGCTCAGTGACGCTCTGCACTCGTCGTACCTCGAAGCCCTCGGGGCAGTCCGCACGTCGCTGCGAGCCAACGTGGACGAGACGTCGTGGAAGGAACGGGGCCGGGTGTGCTGGCTGTGGGCGGCGGAGAGCGAGCACGCCACAGCCTTCGGGATCGATCGCCGCCGCAGTGCCAAGGCGAAAGGGCGGCTGATCGGGCGGCGCTTCGGTGGCACGGTGATCAGCGACCGGATGGGTGCCTACGAGTCACACCCACTTGCCCGCCGCCAGCTCTGCTGGGCGCACATCGAGCGCGCCTTCCGTGCGCTGGCCGAAGGCCCGCGAGGACATCGCCGCTTCGGCAACAAGGGCGTCATGATCGCGCAGTCGGTCATGCGCAGCTACCGGCTCTTCGGTGAGCACGGCGACCGTGACCGGCTGCAAGGCGAAGCCGCTGTGCTGCGCGGACGGCTCGAGCGACTGATCGCGAACGACGACTCGGCTCTGGCCAACCATCTGCGCCCCCGCGTGGTCGCCCTCTTCACCTATGCGCGGACCCAGGACGTGAGTCCGACCAACAACGCCGCCGAGCGCGCGGTCCGCAAAGCGGTGCTCTGGCGCAAGGGCTCCTTCGGAAGCCAGTCCGCTCGCGGACTCCGCTTCGCCGAGCGCGTGTTGACCGCCGCGGCCACGCTGCGACGCCGTGGCGACCAAGTCTTCGACTTCCTCGCCGACTCGGTCGCCGCGCACCTCACCGGCGCCGACCCGCCCGTCATGGTCCCGCTGCCCGTCGCACGCTGAGGCTCACACGCTGTCAAGGGGTGAACGGTTACTCCCGAAGGACGCCTGTCCCCGGAACTTCGCCAGGTTGCCGAAGGCCTTCAGGAACGTCTCCTGCGACAGATCACGGGCCAGTTCGGGGTCCCGCACCATGCGGAAGATCGTCCCGTAGACCCGGTCCTGCCACCGGTTCACGAGGTCGCCGAAGGCCTCGCGGTCGCCCGCGAGCACCTGCCCGACAGCCTCGAGATCGACGTTGCGGCCGGTCTTCAGCTCTCTGCTCCCTTGGATGCGGCCACGGTCCAGGAGTTCCCTGCTACTCACACCCTCGTGAACGTACGACGGGCGGCCTCCGCTCAATCGAAATCAGCGTTGCCGAACACGATCGGACGGCTGCGGCGGGCGTTGAGGGCCAGCCCGAGCAGGAACCAGCTCGCGACCATGGAGGTCCGACCGAACGAGAGGAACGGCAGCGGCAGGCCCGTGATGGGCGCGAGCCCCACCGTCATCGCCAGGTTCACGCATGCCTGGAAGCCGAGCAGCACGAGTGCGCCGACCGCGAGGAGCCGCGCCGACGGCTCCTTCACGTCGCGGGCGACGGCAGCCAGGCCGATCAGCAGGCCGGCCTCCGCGAGGAGCAGCAGCATCACGCCGACGAACCCCCACTCCTCCGCCCATACGGAGAAGATGAAGTCGGTCCAGGACTCCGGCACGAAATCGCCGCGATTGAGCTCCCCGTCGCGGAAGCCCTGTCCGAACAGCCCGCCGCCCGCGACCGCGGCAAGCGACATGCTGATGTGAAAGTCATCGATCCCGTCCTTGCTCTTGCGCGTGTCCACGAACACCAGCGGAACCGGCGTCGCGATCGGCACGGCGGACGAGACGGCGCTCGCCACCATCTGCGTCACGGGCTGCGCGAACGTGCGCACGCGCTTCTGCTGATACGGCTTGAGCGCAACCGCATACAGCAATGGAAGAGACAGCACGCCGAGCGCACAGACCGTCAACAGGTGCCGCGGTCGCGCACCGGCTGCCCACAGCATGAGGAACAGCACGGGCACGAGCATCAGCGCGGTGCCGAGGTCCGGTTGCTTCACGATCAGCGCGAGCGGAACCAGTGTGAGCAGAAACGGGATCAGCAGGCCACGGAAGGTGCGGTGGTCCTGCCGGAAGCGGATGTAGCGCGCGAGCGCAAAGACCACGGCGACCTTCGCGAGTTCGCTCGGTTGCAGACCGATGGGGCCGATCTCGAGCCACCGCGTCGCATTGTTGGCCGTGCGCCCGAGACCCGGCACGAACAGGGCGAGCAGAAGCAGCAAGCTGAACGCATAGAACGGGTACGCGAGCTGAACCAGCCGCCGGTACGGCAGCAGTACGACCGCGACGAACGCACACAGCCCGACGACCGCGCCGCCGGCCTGCGTCTCCAGCCGCTCGGGCTGATCCGCCGCGAGCGAAACGAGCCCGATGAACACCAGTACGATCGCGGGGAGCAGCACGCGCCCATCGAATGCGCGCAGCAGGTAGAGGGCGCGGGAGGGAACGGCGGCGCGCAGCGAGTCAGTCGTCATTGCCGTCCTCGCCCGCCGCCTCGTCCACCGCCCCGCCCGATGACTCCACTGCCTCGCCAACAGCCTCGAGTAGGAGCGCTGCGACGTGCTTGCCGACCGTGCTCGCGCCGTGTGCGCCACTCGGCATGCTCTCGAACACGACCACCGCGACGTACTGCGGGTCATCGTGGGGCGCGTAACCGACGAACCATGTGTTGTTGCGCCGCGCGGGCACCCGTGTGCCGTCCTTGCCCGGGACCATGAGGTCGACCTCGGCCGTGCCCGACTTGCCCGCGGCGCGAGCCCTCGCGAGGCCTCCGACCTTCCTGCCCGTACCGATCGTCACCACGAGCCGGGCCGCGTCGCGCAACATGGGTGCCGCGGCCGCCAGCTCGGGGTCGATGTCGAACGACCGTTTCGTGGTCATCGGCTGGGCAATCCAGGGCTGCACCATCCGGCCTCCGGACGCCGCACGCGCGTACGCCACGGCCATCTGCAGCGGCGAGCACGACGCCTTGCCCTGCCCGATCCCGATGTAGAACATGTCCGCCGCTTCCCAGCCGCGGGGTCCCTTCGGCTGCTTGGGGCCGCAGAACGCGAGTCCCGCGACGCCCACCGTGCTGCGCAGGCTCGCGACCTGCTCCCACGTCTCCATGCCGATGTCGTGGTTGCGCTGCATGCCGAGGATCCGGCACGCATCAGCCATCGGCTGCACACCCACGCGCTCGGCCATGGTCGAGAAGTAGCGGTTGCAGGAACGCTGGAACGCCTCTTGGAGGGCCACCTCTCCGTGCTCCCACTCGCAGTGCGTCCTACGGCCGCGCGGCGTGCGGCTGTCGCCGGAGCAGTACCGCGTCTCGTCCGAGTCACCTCCCTCGCGCAGGAACGCGAACGCCGTGACGAGCTTGAACACCGATCCCGGGACGACGTGCGAGCGCGCGTGGTCGTAGCCGTCGTTCCGTGTCGAGGCAAGAGCAAGGATGCCGCCCGTCCGAACATCGAGCACGACCGCGGCGCCGTGACCGTTGTCCGGCGCCTGCTCGAGGATCTCCGACGCCGTCGCCTGCAACGCCGGCCGGATCGACGTGCGGAGTTCGGCGCCGTCGACGACATCCTGCACGTTCGTGAACTCGGCGCTGTAGCGCCCGCTCTCCTCGAGGACGCGGCTCGCACGGCCCGGCACGCCGCGCAGTTGCTCGTCCCAGCGGCGCTCGAGGAACGTCGCGCCCATCAGCGATTGGTAGACCTCCGTCGCGGAGTAGACGTGAAGACCGCTGTCCGCGCGGCGCTTCCCCGTCAGCCGGACGAGGTCCTCGCGCGTGGGCAAGCGAGTGCTCCCCGCGATCGAGCGCGCGGCGTCGTGGGTCTCCCGCGCCCTCCGGGCACGAACTTCGAGACCGGGAAAGCGCTGCGGAAACGCCGCGATCGTCTTGGCGGCCTCCGGCGGGATGCGCAGCATGAACGCGTGCAGGCGATGCGTCGGCGTGGCACTCCGCCGGCGGAGCGCGCGCACGAGACTCGCTCTGACCGTCGCCACGTCTGTCTCGAGGACACGTGCCAGCTCGTCCAGGTCGAGCGGCGGCAACAGCGCGAACGCGCCGCGCGTTCCGCACTGCCGGCACTTCGCCTTCGGCGCCTGCGTGTCCTTGACGCGGCGTCCGCACCGGCCGCACTCCCAGAGCAGACCGAGTCCGCCCTTCGTGACGCGCGTCGCCAGCCCGTCGGTGTCGGCCACCATCTCGGCGCGCCGCTTCTCGCGCGCGTCGCGAGTAGCGACGAGCTGGCGTGCGACGCGCTCTCGCTCAGCCGGAGTGACGCACCGCTCGAGGCGCTCGCGCTCCTCCTGCCGGTCGAGGTCGAGTCGCCTGCGGAACGAGTCGTCGAGGACGGCGGAGGTCGGGAGCGACCGGTCGTCGAAGTCCTCGAACGCAACCTCGAGGGCGAACCCCGGCACGTTCCACGCCATCCTCGTGCCGTCGGCGAACAGGATGTCCCCGCGGTGCGGCAGGACCGAGAACGACCGTAGTTGACGGTCACGGAACGCCGTGACGTGATCGCCGGCGTCGGCCACCTGTACAGCGAACGCGCGCACGCCGATCACGCCGAGGACGAGCAGGAACACGCCGCACAGCCAGCGCAGGCGCAGCTCATACATGCGCCACCTCCGACTCCGGCGTGCCCCGCAGCAGCCGCAGCGCAGAGAGCAGCACGAACACCGGCGGAGCGGCGAGCAGCGTCCCGACCGCTGCAAGCAACGCCGGGACGGCCGCGTTCAGCAGGGCGCCCTCTGCCGTGCCCGTCGCCAGAGGTATCAGCCGTACGGCGAGCGAAGACACGACGATGAGCACTGCCTGCACATGCCAGTGGTCCCCATGCAGTTCACGGCGCAAGTGCCCCACCACGAAGCCAATGCCGCCGAGCAAGAACGCGTCGAGCCCGAGCGCACTCGCGGTGAATGGGCTGCCCAGGAGACCGAGCACAACGCCCGTGAACGCCGCGTCCTCGCGCCCGCGCCGGAGCGCGACGAACAGGACCGCGAGCAAAGCGAGATCCGGGTAGGCGCCGTAGAGCCGCCACGCCGTGGGGACGATCAGCGGGAGCCACGCGACAAGCGCGAGAACCAACAGTGCCCGCCTCCACTTCACCCGAGCGACCTCACTTCGCACCTGCCGGACGCAGGGCCGGGTCGAGCGGCGGCCGCACGTACACGAGCACGGCGGCGATCGTGTCGAGGTTGCGCAACGGTTCAACGGTCGCCTCGTACACACCGTCCCGGTCGTCGTCGTGCACGCGCGTGACCCGACCGAGCACGAGTCCGGACGACACTCCGAGTCGGCCGGGTCCGGTCACGGCGATGTCCCCCGGCTGCGCATCCGATGCCGCCAGGTGCCCGACGATCAGGGTGCCGTCGCCTGCGCCACGACAGACTCCCGTCGGACGCGTGTCCGGCCCGTTCTCCGGACCACTGTCCGGCCCAGAGTCGAGCCCAGTCTCCGGCCCGGCATCAGCGCGGCCGCGCAACGCGTCGAAGAGCGCGCGTGGGATGATCTCCGCGGGGTACACGTTCGTCTTCGCCGGATCGTCGACCCGCAAGACACGCGAGGCGCCGCGGCCGGCGACGTGGATGACGCCGACGAGAGACTCTCCGTGCGCGGCGGCCAGTCCTCGGTACACGCCCTGGTCGCTGCCCGCATCGATGACGTACGAACGCCGGATGCTGCCCGCGTCGCGATGCAGCAGGCGCGCGGGCACGGCGCGCACGACGTCCTGCGCGGGCTCGACGAACTGGACGTTCGAGAGACTCGCCGGAAGCACCTCCGGTCGGGCGGCGAGCCGCTCGCGGAGGCGCCGCACGTGGTCGGTGTGCCGCACCAGCGCCTCGGTCCAATCGGTGTCGGGATCCGCCTCGGTGCCCGCCGTCAACTCGGCGGTCGCGGGAAGGAGGCTCCCGAGCCCGACACGCGTCTCACCGCACGCACGCGGAAAGACGAGTGCGACGACGAGACAGCAGAGGAGGAGGAGAACGGCTCGGCGGGACGGGTCTGCTCTCATCTGCCTGGATCGTCAATCTGGCAGGAAGCGCGCACGTCCTTGGGGGAACGTGGATTCTCATCGCCCGCGCCGCCTTGGGCGACGCATTTCGTTGCGGCCCCAGTTCTCGGCGGTGCTGTTCGCGTCGGTGCCGTTCCGCCGGACCGCCGCGGGGACCCGACGACGCCGGACGGCACGATCACTCCCCGGCGGCCGACATCAGCGACCGGAATCTGTCGAGGTCGTCGAGGAACACCTGCGTGCCGCGCGCCACCGCAGTGAGCGGGTCTTTCGCGACGCGAACCGGCAGGCCGGTCTGCTCCGAGATGACGCGGTCGATGCCGCGGGTCAGCGCGCCGCCCCCGGCCAGCACGATGCCGAGGTCCACGAGATCGGCGGAGATCTCTGGAGGAGTCGACTCAAGGGTCGTCTTGATGGCCCCGACGATGTACGAGACCGGTTCGGCGAGCGCCTCGCGGATCTCCTCGGACTCCACGACCGTCTTGCGGGGCAGACCGCTCTGGAGGTCGCGGCCCTTGACCTCCATGCTCATCTCCTTTCGGAGGGGATACGCGCTCCCGATCGCGATCTTGATGCGCTCGGCACTCTGCTCGCCGATCAGCAGGTCGTAGCGTCGGCGCATGAACTTCATGATCGCCTCGTCGCACTCGTCGCCGGCGACGCGCACCGAGGCGGAGCCGACGACCCCCGCCAGGGAGATGACGGCGACCTCGGTCGTGCCACCGCCGATGTCGCAGATCATGCAGCCGGTGGGCTCCGTGATCGGAAGTCCGACGCCGATCGCTGCGGCCAGGGGCTCCGAGACGAGGAAGACCTTCCGAGCGCCGGCGCGCTCCGCACACTCGATGA
Organism: Planctomycetota bacterium; assembly: GCA_965248445.1. Taxonomy (GTDB): domain Bacteria; phylum Planctomycetota; class JAJSAM01; order JAJSAM01; family JAJVHW01; genus CBDFJG01. The sequence goes on along the minus strand of CBDFJG010000004.1, from coordinate 1,429,106 downwards.
CCGCGCGCCTGTCCATCCGCGTCCCACCGCCGGGGATCGCGATGACCATTCGCGGCCGGACGAAGGCCCGCTGGTTGTGCACCTTCTTGATGAAGTACCGCAGCATCGCCTCGGTGACCTCGAAGTCGGCGATCATGCCGTCCTTCAGCGGGCGGATGGCGTCGATGTGCCCGGGGGTCTTCCCGAGCATCTCCTTGGCGGCCCAGCCGACGGCCTGCCCGTCGCCGGCGATCTCGTTCGTGCCCTTCTTGACCGCGACGACCGACGGCTCGTTGAGCACGATGCCCTCGCCGCGAAGACTGACCAGCGTGTTCGCCGTCCCGAGGTCGATGCCCATGTCGACGGAGAACGCGCCCAGGAAGCGGTCCCAGAAGTCGAGGATCGCCACGGTCTAGACCACGCCCCGCGCGTCTGGGCCCCGCGTGTCTGGGCCATCCGCCGACGCGGATGGCGCGATCGCGCTCGCCCCATGCTCTGTTACGCGGCGCCCTCTCACCCCGGCCTCTCTCAACACAACCGCCCTCATGACCGCACGCCACACGCCGACACTGCCGAGTTGGACTAGCTCCCGAGTCTGAATACGGATGTTCGTCGCCCCTGGTACCGGCCGAATTCGAGGCTGTTCGCGACGGTCGAGACACGTGCGTGGCGTGCGCACGCGCGCCACGCACGAAGCGTCACGTCTGCGGGACAGACTCCGGCGAGGGGATCATAGAAAAAGGGTCCGACGCGAAAGCTCGCGTCGGACCCTCTCGAGGTCCGTTTGGTGGCCGTACCGTCTAGGCCAGCATTCCCACGTCGTACTGCGCGGCGGAGATCTTCCACATGAGGTAGATCGCCGCGATGAGGATCAGGCCGGTCACGATGACCATGCCGTTCGCGATCCCTACGCTGTCGTCACCGGCGGGCTCGTCGTCATAGAAGTCGTCGTCTGACATTGGGTTGACTCTCCGTGTCGCTCCAGGCGTTCAGTCTCGTACCAGATCCATCCCGGATCAGAGATACGTGGAGGCGTTGTCTCCGGGGCGGATCGGCGACTTCTTGAGGCCGTCCTTGACGTGGGTCGAGCAGTGGTTCGGGAACACCTTGTCCACGACCACGGTCGCGACGTAGGTGTTGCCGCGATACACGTGGAACTCGTAGCCCTCGGTCACGCCGTCGGACGAGCCGACGGACAGGATGTAGATGTCCACGCCGTTGTCCGCAGCCTGCACCTTCGCATCGACCTTCTTCATCGCGATGGCGCCGCTCATCGAGGCGCCGGACGCCTTGAGCGCCGTGTTCTCGGTCGTGATCCGGTCGAGCTGGTCGCGCAGCGACTCGTTGGCGGCCTCACCGGCGGCGGCGATCGCCTCGGCATCCGTCACGCCCTGGTCGAGGCGCGCCACGTTCTCCTGGAGCGTCTTGACCTGATCGAGCGCAGCACCCTTCTCGGCGCTGGCTGTCTCGAGCTCGGACCGCAACGCGTCGATCTGCGTGTTCAACTCGCCGAGGCGCGACTGCAGGTCGCCCTGGTTCGTCGTCAGCGACTCGAGGTTCTGACGCAGACTCTCGTTGAGCTGGTGCAGCTCGATCATGCTCTCACCGGCGGTCGTCGCCTTGGCGTCGCTCGCAGCGGCGCGCGTCTCAGCGGAGCGCTTCGCGCCGAGAGCGTTGTCCTTCTCGGCCTGCTGCGCGTCGCGCTGTGCGCTCACGTTGGACACTTCGTCCGCCAGACGGGCGGTGTCCTTGACGTGCTTGTCTTTCCAACTCTGGGTGGCGTTCAGGAACGTGCCCGCGGCCGCGAGGAACGCGACGGCAAGGATCAGGTTCACGATGACCATGATCTTCGCGAAGAGACTCATCTGATTTCCGCCTCCCACGGCACGCCCGATACAGGGGTGATTCCAGCCCGGAGAGTCCGGGGAATCACGCCAGCCCGTGGCGCGCCCAACTTCTTCATTAGCCCAGCGGTACCTGACCGCGCGGGGATGCTAGGCAGGGGCCAAAGGCACCGTCAAGAGGATAATGGCGTCCCTGACCATTTTCGTGACAAAGCCGTGACAGAACCGGAAGCGCCCGAGAAGAACCGACTTATGGGGACCTACGCCGTGCCAGCCACCCGGCAACCAGACCGGCGAGGCCCAGCAGCCAGGCCGCCCATTCGCCCCACAGCAGGAAGGGCGTCCAGCGGGTAGCGGAGGGCACTTCCGTCACGAGGACCCCCCTCACGTCAGTCCGGGCTCCAGCGGGGTCCTCGAACACATCGCCGAGACGCCCGCGGGCGTCGATCACGCCGGAGACACCGTTGTTGCTCGTGATCACCATGGGCCGGCCGGTCTCGGCCGAGCGGAAGCAGCACATCGCGACGCACTGGTCCATCAGCGCGGTGCCGACGAACCAGCCGTAGTTGCTCGCATTCACCAGGAAGTCGGCGCCGTCGAGAGCCATTCCGCGGGAGATCGACGGGAAGACCGACTCGTAGCAGATGAGGGCGCCGGCGTGCGACCTGCCGCCTTCGTGCTGGACCGGCAGAAGCACGTTGCCCTGCCCTGCGGCCAGGTCGGGCACGAACCCCGCCTTCTCCATGAGCACCTGACTCAGCCACTCCCGAAACGGGAGCATGTCCATCAGCGGGATGTACTCGCCGCCCGGCGTGCGGTGCTGTTTGTCCTGCACGGAGACCGGGATGCCGGCGCCGTCCACGATCACGATGCTGTTCCAGGCGCGGACACGCCTCCCGCCGGCGTCGCGCTCGACCGTCTGGATGCCGGCCATCGTCTGCGCGCCGCGTGACATCCGCGCAAGCCGCTCGAACAGTTCCCGCGTGCGCTGTTCGGAGAAGTCACGGTCCGCGTGGATCGGCACCATGGTCTCGGGCCAGACAATCGCGTCAATCCGCCGGCCTCCGTCTCCGAACGCCTCGTCGATCAGATCGATGTGCGTCTGCCACCAGATCTCGATGGGCGTCGCCTCCTCGCCGGATGCGTCGCGGTCCTCCTTCAAGTACTGCGGGATGTTGCCCTGTAGCAGCGCGACGACCGGGCCACCGCCGGGCGCGACGACCCAGATGCTGCGCACGGCGGACCAGACTCCGAGGAGCAAGACGAACGCTACGCCCGGCACGAGCGCGATCAGCGCGCGGTCCTCGCCCTCGATCCTGCGCGCGAGCGACTCCGCGACGCCGGCGGCCAGCAGCACGATCGCGAGTGTGGCGCCATGCACGCCGATCAGGTCGGCCGAGCCGATCAGGACCGGGTTGTCCCATCCCGTGTATCCCGTCAGGAGCCAGGGGAACCCCGTCATGAAGTGCGTGCGCAGCATGTCGATCAGCAGGTGGAGTGCGGCGCCGGGCAGGACCCAGTTGCGTCGGCCGTCGCGCAACCAGAAGCGCGCCAACAGCCAGGCGTACAGCGCCTCGAAACAGGCGCACCACGCCGCCGTGAACACCCACCCGAGACCGACCAGCGGGGCGATCCAGTACAGGGCCGGTACGAAGAAGAGGAATCCCGCAATCCACGCCTGGAGAAACGCGCGCTCTCCCTTGCGGAGCCGCAGCGAGAGGAACAGCACGGCCCACGCCGGCACAGCGAGGAAGCCGACGTCCCGCGGCATCACATCGTTCGGGAACGCCAGGTAGAGCAGCACCGCGAAGGCAACCGGCGCCGCCCAAAATCCACGCAGCACGCCGCTCACTGCGCGAGGGCTCCCAGAGTTCCCAGTGCGATGACGTCCACGGCATCGCCCGCGACGAATTGACCCGCGTTCTCCGGCACCACCGCCAACCCGTTCGCAGCCGTGAAGCCGAAGATGTCGCCCGAGCCGGCGAAGCGGACCGGTGTGGCTTCCAGCCCTCCGTCGGACCCGAACGCCAGGTGCACGGGATCATGCCGCCTCCGCCACTTGCCCTTCGCCAGGTCACCCATGAGCTTGGCGCGAACGGTGCGCGGCCCGGGCTCACGTCCGGTCCACTTGCGCAACGCGGGCACCACGAACAACACGTGCGTGACGAGAGCCGACACGGGGTTTCCAGGCAGGCCGAACACGAGCGTGTCACCGCGCACGCCGAACCAGAAGGGCTTGCCCGGCTGTTGGCGCACGCCGTGCAGCACCTTCTCGACGCCCAGATCGTCGAGCGCACTCGGGACCAGATCGTGGTCACCGACGCTGACGCCGCCGGTCGTCACGACGACGTCCGCCTTGAGCGCCCACGACAACGCGTCGCGGTGCGACTCCGGCGTGTCTGCAGCGTGCCGCGCGCCGTCCACCTTCGCCCCCGCGGCCGAGAGCGCGGCGGTGAGCACCGGCCCGTTGCCGTTTCGGATCTCGGCGGGCCCCGGCGTCGCCTCCACCGGCACGAGCTCGTCGCCCGTAGCGACAACACGGGCTCGCGGGGCGGCGAAGATGTCGACCGCGGAGGCGCCCACGGACGCCGCCACACCGATCGCGGAGGGCGTGACGACGTCGCCGGCCCGGAGAACCGTCGCTGCCGCGGCGCACTCGTGTCCGCGGGGCACGAGGCACGCGCCTGGGGCCACGGCCTTGCCGACGCGAACGCCGTCCTGGTCCCGCTCGCAGTCCTCCTGCATCACCACCGCGTCCGCGCCGTCCGGCACCGGGGCGCCGGTGAAGATGCGAGCCGCTTCGCCGGTCCCGACGCTCCGGTCCGGCATCGAACCCGCCGGCACCTCGGCGACGACTCGCAGCGAGGCGCCTGCCTGGGAGCAGTCAGCGGACCGCACCGCATAACCGTCGACCCGGCTCCGGCGGAACGGCGGGTGGTCGCGATCCGACCGAATCTCCTGCGCCAGCACGCGGCCGGCGGCGCCCGCGAGCGGCAGTCGCACGACACGCGGCGGCGGGACGCGGGCCAGCACCAGCGCGCGCGCCTCCTCGACGGAGAGGAGCTCGGGCATGCGCCGCAGGCTACGCGAGCCGCAGACCAGCGTTCGCTTTCCGCGGTGGACGCGTCCGCCGAAAAAGGGTGCCGGACCCCGCGTTTCCCGTCGAATGACGGGATGCAGGAACTCGAAGGCCGGCCGGTTGGCGCGGGACGCCGTGTGGGGATCGTCGTGTCGCGCTGGCACGACGACGTCACGTCCTCGCTGCTGGAGGGCGCACTGGACGCGCTGCGCGGCGCCGGCGTGGGCGAGGACGACATCACCGTGGCGCGAGTGCCCGGAGCGTTCGAACTGCCCCTGGCATGCGAGGCGCTGGCCGCCCGCGGCGATCTCCACGCCATCGTGGCGCTCGGCGCGGTCATCCGCGGCGAGACCAGCCACTACGACTACGTCTGCGAGGCCGCCGAGCAGGGCGTCGTTGCGGTCGGCCTGCAGCATCGCCTGCCGGTGCTCTTCGGCGTGCTCACCTGTGACACGCTGGAGCAGGCGCTCGACCGGGCCGGCGGCTCCCACGGGAACAAGGGCGCCGACGTCGCGCTCGACGCCCTCCGCATGGCGGACCTGCTCCAGCGCATCGGAGCGGCCGGAGGGCGCTCGTGAAAGAGAAGCGCAAGGCCCGCGAGATTGCGCTGACGTTCCTCTACCAGTGGGACGTGCGCGGCGACGAGGTCCTCCCGGAGATGGACGAGGTTCTGATCCGCGACCGCCGCACGCCGGAGATCTCGGATCACGTCCGTCAGCTCGTGCGCGGGGCCGCGGCGGAGCACGAGGCGATCGACCTCCTGCTGGCCGACGCCGCCGAGCACTGGCGCGTGCCCCGGATGGCCGTGGTGGACCGCAACATCCTGCGCATGGCCGTCTGGGAGATGCAACACGGCGACGTCCCCGTGAAGGTCGTGATCAACGAGGCGATCGAACTGGGCAAGCGTTTCGGCAGCAAGCAGAGCGGCGCGTTCGTGAACGGCGTGCTCGATCGCGTGCGCAAGAACATCGGACTCTGAAGGAACGGCTGCGATGGCGCTCGACAGGCTGCGCAACTCGCTGCGAAAGACCTCGCAGCTCCTCGCCGGGCGTCTGAAAGCGCTGGTCAAGGGCCGGAAGATCGACCAGAGCCTCTGGGACGACGTCGAAGAGGTGCTGCTGACGAGCGACGTCGGAGTCGGGGCGTCGGAGGCACTGCTGAGCGGGGCGCGCGACGCGGCGAAACACGGCGAGATCCTGACCGGCGACGACGTCGTGCCCTGGATGCGCACATGCGTCACGGAACGGCTCACGGCCAGCGACCACTCGCTGCGGGACAACGCGGACGGACCGACGGTCGTGCTCATCGCCGGCGTGAACGGATCGGGCAAGACCACCTCGATCGCCAAGCTGGTGCACTGGCTGACCGGCCGGGGCACGCGCTGCATGGTGGCGGCGTGCGACACGTTCCGTGCGGCCGCCGTGGATCAGCTCGCGATCTGGTGCGAGCGTCTGGACGTTCCGCTCGTCCGCCAGCAGCAGCGCGCCGATCCGGCCGCCGTGGCGTTCGACGCTGCGGAGTCGGCGGTCGCCCGTGGCGTGGACGTGCTGATCGTCGACACGGCCGGCCGCCTGCACACGCAGAAGGACCTGATGGCGGAACTCGAGAAGATCACGCGTGTGCTCGGGCGCAAGATCCCCGGCGCACCGCACGAGACGCTGCTGGTCCTCGACGGCACCGCGGGCCAGAACGGCCTGGCGCAGACGCGGCGCTTCCGGGAGCACGCGAACGTCACGGGTCTGATCGTCACGAAGCTCGACGGCACCGCCAAGGGCGGGGTCGTCCTGTCCATCAAGGACGAGCTCGACGTGCCGGTGAAGTTCGTGGGCACGGGCGAGTCGCACGAGGACTTCGCGCCCTTCGACCCCGCCGCATTCGTGGACGCCCTCTTCGCCGGGGGCCAGTGACCGGATCCGAGCCAATCGCCGCTGAGAGAGTCTGAAGGTCCGGCTCCCGCCGGTCGTCCAAGACCCCACGCCCTCCTACACAGCCCCCTCCATCGCAGTGCGGAATCGGGGGCAACGAACGAGCGACAGCCTGGTGACCACCACGAGAGCCTCCGACGGCCCGAGGGCCGTCCCCGCCGCGGCGTGGACGGCCGCGCTGTTCGTCGCCGTCGTGTGGGCGTTCCTTCCGATGAAAGGGCTGCCGAGCTTCGACTCGGTGAAGCTGCCTCTGCTCCTGGCCGGGGCCGGTGTTCTCCTGCTGGTGTCGGCGCGCAAGAGCGTCCGGGAGATGACCCTCGACCCTCTTCTCATCGTCCCGGCCGCGCTCGTCCTCGTCGCCCTGGCAGCTGCGCTATTCGCCGGCCGAGCCGGCGCCCTCGCCGGTCCGCTGCTCGCGGTGGGAGCGCTCGGTGCAGCGGTCCTGGCGTCGCGCGAGACGGACTCGACCAGCGCGCTGCGTTGGCTGCTGCGCGGCGCTGCGGTCGCATCGCTCGGCGCGTCGGTGTACGCACTGGTGCAGGCAGCCGGACTGGACCCGGCGCCCTGGGGTGAGCGCCGGACCGTCGTCGCGACGCTGGGCAACACGAGTTTCGCCGCCGAGTTCCAGGCGGCCGCGCTCCCGGCAGCCCTCTTACTCGTGTGGCGTCCCGCCTTGCGCATCGACCGCGTGCTGGGAGCGGTCGCGGCACTGGGTGGAGCCTCCCACCTCGCGCTGGCGCGTTCGCGCATCGACCTGATCGCGGCGGCGGCGGTGCTGACGTGGTTCGCGATGTGGTGGCTCGCGTCCCGTGGACGGCACCGCATCGCGCGCGCGCTCGGACTTGCCGGCGTCGCTGTCGCACTCGGTGCCGCCGTCCTGTTCGTGGCGCACGGTACGGGCGCCGTCGATGTGCCGGCGCTCGGTCGGAGCGACACCGTCGCGGTTCGTGCGCACATCTTCGGCTCGCTGTCCGGCGCGATCCAAGGCGGCGCACTCCTCCTGCCGAGCGGCGTCGCGTTTGCCGACCGGTACGCCGCGCTGCGGCCCGCGGAGGAGTACACGATCTCGTTGGGCCGGACCGTCGAGACGGCGCACAACGACTTCCTCGCCATCACGACGCATCTCGGATGGGTGCTGGCGCTCATCGCGTTTGCCGCTGGTGCCGCACTGATTCTGAGACTCGCGCGGGCACGCGATGTGGACCACGGGCTCCGATTCGCGGTCAGCGGGACCCTGGTAGCGCTGTTCGTCTCGGGACTCGCGTCGACACCGCTCTCCCACGTCGCGACAGCACTCCTGGGAGCGCTCGCGTGGGGCGCGGGACTGGCTCTCGTCCCGGCCGCAGTCGGCACGAGAACCCTGCCGGGCAAACCCGTCGCTACGGTGCTCGGGATCTTGCTCCTCGCGGCTGTCGTGCCCGCCACGCAACGGTTCCGGTCCGAAGCGTTCTTCGCGCTGGCGCGACAGTCCCTCACGAGCAACGAAGTCGACGACGCACTGCGCCTGCTCGACGTCGCCGCGAGCGCGAACGGACGGGCGTTCGCGCCCCGCCGGGACCTCGGTGCCCTCTACGTCAATCTGCATGAGTCCGAACTGGCGGAGGCCGCTCTTCGGGATGCGCTCCTGATCCGTCCGCACAGCCCGGAAACGCAGGCGGACCTCGCCCGCGCGCTGTTCCAACAGAAGAGGTTCGATGAGGGCGGCGGCGTGCTCGCGGATGCGCGCGCGTCCTGCGAGTGGCATCCGGAACTGTTGTCTGCCGGAGCGCAACTCGCCCTCGTCCAGAACCGGCCGCGGGACGCCGTCGTCGACCTGACCCGCGCTGCACGAATCCACGCACACGATCCACGGATGCGCGCACTGCTGGCTGAAGCGCAGCTCGCCGCCCGGGCGCCGGGCGCGCAGGAAAATGCAATCGGCGTGCTGAAGATCCTCGCTGCGACGGACGACGACGCGTTCGTCGCGCGCATGGCGGATCGGATGCTCCGCCGGGATCCGACACTGCTCGCCGCGATCGTCTCCACAGCGCGGCGACTGGTCGGCGAGGACCCCGGCATCGCGGCACAGTTGATCGCCGCAGCGGTCGCGTACAAGCCCGCCGGAGAGGACGCAGGGTTCCTCGAGGAAGCCGGCAAGATCCTGCTGCGCTCCGAACACGTCGAGGCAGGCCGCCGGTTCATCGGCCGCTCCCTCGGCATTCGCGCAGAGCAGGAACTGGCCCGCGGGCAGACCCTCGCGGCGCTCGAACTGGCGACGCAGGCCGCGCCACGGGACCCCGACCCGCGCCATTACCTGACCTCTGCCCGGGCGCTCGCCCGCCTTGGCGACAAGCGGGCGGCCGTTCGGGCCGTGGGCTCTGCGCTGGCGCTGGGTCCGGTTCCCGAGGATCTGATCCGCGACGATCCGGACCTCCAGACCCTCCTTCCGGACGAGGAACTGGAGCTGCTGCTCGAGCGGGCAGCTGACCGCGACCGGAGTCGAGACGGAGGCTCGGAGTGACCCTCCCACGCCGCGCTTCGACCCCGGTTTCCCTGACTGCGCGGCGCGGCTGCGCTAACTTGATGGGTTCAGCCGAGGTACCCGCTGCGGGTGCCTGGCGCAGACCACGGAATGTGAACAGATGAAGTCATCCAACCTGCTTCTGGGCGCCTGGCTGGTGGTGGTCGCGTTGATCACCTTCGGCGCGGCGTACTTCCTCATCCAGCGCGACGACGGCGACGGGCCACCGGACGACGGCGACACCGTCGTGCTCCCGGGGGACGGCACGGACGGCGCCACCACCGACGGGAACGGCACGCCCCCGGTGCGGGTCAAGCCGACGAACACCGGCGCCGTCCGCGTGCGCCCCCGCATTCGCGGGCGGGTGCTCGACGGCGAGGGCCAGGGCGTCGCAGGCGCCGACCTCGCGCTGGCCCGGCCGGTGAATGTGGCTCCGCCGGAGGAGACCGTCGAGGAGGACGACCTTCACAAGGTCTACGCACTGCTCGTGCTGGACAACGACGAGTTCGATCTGCCGCGCCGCATGGACGCCTACGCCGAGACTCTCAAGAATAAGGCCGAGGCCACGAGCGAGGGTGCGCAGGAGATCGTCTCAGCCGTCAGCGGCGCGGGCGGGTCGTTCGACTTCGAGATTCCGCGCGGCTCGGGCACCGGACCCTTCCGCCTGACCGCGCAGAAGGACGGCGTGGGCAAGGCGTCGGCGCAGGGCGTGGGCCCGGGCGCGAACATCGAGCTCACGCTGGGCCAGCCTATGCAGGTCAAGGGGACCGTGATCTCCGGCGGCAACAGCACGCCGGTCTCCGGTGCAATCGTCGTCCTGGACGACGGCGAGTCGCGCTTCAGCGGCCGCGCCGACGAGGAAGGCGAGTTCCTGATCGAAGGCGTCGCGCCCGGCCGCTACACCGTCGACGTCGCGGCGCGGGGCTTCCCGTCGATCATCGAGCAGAGCGTCGAAGTGCGACAAGACGGCCCGCTCGCGCTGCGCCTGCCGCGCGGCGCGACGCTGCGCGTGATCGCGATGCTCGACGACGACTTCGGCGAGAGGCCTCTGCCCCGCGTCGAGGTCGTGGCGATGGAGATGGACTCGTACACGTACGTCACGGGGACCACGAACGGCAACGGCGTCGTCGAGTTCTCGAACATGCCTCCGGGCCAGTACCTGATCAACGGCCGCAGCAAGGAGGCGATCTCGTTCTCCGAGGAGATCCGTGCGATCACGCCGGAAGAGCTGCTGGTGGAACAGCAGGTCGACTTCGAGCCGGCCATTCCGAAGCCCGTCGAAGTCGTCGACCCGAGCGGCAACCCCGTCGCCGGCGTCGTCTTCTACTCCGCCAACGTCGACGAGGAGTACGACTCTCTGCGTTCGGAGAAGCTCCCCGGCGAATCCGACACTCGCGGCATCTACAACTTCGCATTCGAGTTCGACGGCACGCGGGCGATGATCTTCGGCTTCAAGAAGGGCTACTCGATCATTCGCGTCTATCCGGAGGACCACGACACGCCCACGGCATACCGCGTCACAGCGATGCCCTCGGTGCGCGTGTACGGAACGGTGCGCTCGGAGGACGGCACGCCCGTGCCGGACGCTCTCGTGCTGATCGAGTGCGAGCCGGCGGAGGAGTACGATGCGGACGGTGAGGGCGAGTACATCGCCAATCTCCGTTCGGGGCCGGACGGCACGTACGACTTCCCGTTCACGCCGAAGGGCGAGATCCTCGTGTCCGCGGAGCTGGGCGACATCGGCTGGTCCGACGACGTCGAGATCGAGATCGTCGAGGGCAAGGACGAGTACAAGGCCGATCTGGTCATGGAACTCGACTGAGAGCGAACTCCCTCATCCCTACTCCTCCCCGCCCACCGGTCTGCGATCTTCACACGCACTCGGCGTGCTCCGACGGGTCGTGCTCGCCGACCGAGGTGGTCGAGCTCGCGCAGCGTGAGGGATTGGCATCGCTGGCGCTGACCGATCACGACACGCTGGAAGGTGTGTGCATGAAGCGCAGGCCGCCGGCGAGGCGCTGGGCGTACGCGTTGTTGCGGGCGTCGAACTGTCGCTGCCCCACGACGGCGGGTTCCATCTGATCGTGCTCGGGGGTGATCCCGAGTGTCCGGAACTGCTCGACGTCGCCGCGCGGCTACGGGATGCACGCGGTCCGCGCAACGCCGGGATACTCGAGAAGCTCCGCGACCTCGGCGTCGAGATCGAACACGACGAAGTGCAGGCCGAGGCCGGCGGCCCCGGCAACATGGTGGCGCGGCCGCACATCGCCCGCGTGCTGGTCCGGAAGGGTGCGGCCGGCAACATGCAGGACGCGTTCGACCGGTATCTGGGCCGCGGCGCTCCGGCGTACGTCGAACGGGAGCGCGTGTCGTTCGAGGACGCGGTGCTCGCCGCGCGCCGATCGGGTGGCGCGACGGTGCTCTGCCATCCGTTCACCCTCGGATTCAGGGCGCCCGGGCTGCCCGAGGACGAGCAGCGCCAGCGCGAGTGGCTGGCCGAGCGAGTCGAGCAGGGTCTCGATGCGATCGAGGTGCGCTACGGAACGTACAACCGAAAGTCGGAGCGCTACTGGCGCGCGGTCGCCGATGAGGCGGGTCTGCTCCCCTCCGGCGGCTCGGACTTCCACGGCACGTTCAAGCCCGGTGTCCGCGTGGGTCGCGGACGCGGTCGCATGCGCGTACCCGATGCGTGGCTGGATGCGCTGCTCGCCCGTGGGCGCGAGCGGCGGATCGCCTAGAGAGGCTTCATGATCCGCGGCGGAGCGAAGCCAGGTACGCCTCGGTGCGCCGCACGCAGAGGTCCAGCGGGTAGATCTGCTCCACGCGCCGTCGTGCGGCCTGCCCCATCGCAGCGGCACGCCCCCGGTCCGACAGCATCCGCGTGAGCGCGTCGGTGAGCGCCGGGACGTCGCGGCGCGGCAGGAGCTCACCCGTCTCGCCGGGAACGACCTGCTCCGCGATGGACCCGACGGTGGTGGCGACGACCGGGCGAGCCGACGCCATGGCTTCGAGGATCACCATCGGGAGTCCCTCGATGTCGGAACTCATCACCATCGTGTCGGCGGCAGCGAGCAGCTGAGCAACGTCGCGCCGGAACCCGATCAGATCCGCTGCTCCGCCCAGTCCGAGCCCGTCCCGCTTCGCGACGAGCGCTTGCATCAACGAGCCCGTGCCCGCGATCACGAGGCGCGCTTTGGGAAGGCGTTTCCGCACCTCGCAGAACGCCTCGAGCAGCAAGTCGTATCGCTTCTGTTCGTTCAGGCGGCCGATCGCGAGCGCGACCGGCGCATCCGCCGGCAGGCCGAGTTCGTCGCGCACGGCCGCACCTGTCCCGTCCGGCACGCGATAGTCGTCGACGATCACCCCGTACGGGATGGCGCGCACGGTGTCCGCGTCGAGCGCTCCAGCCGCGACGATCTTCTGCCGCATGTCCTCGGTGAGCGTCACAACCCCGTCCAGGAACATGTCGTAGGTCATTCGGTAGCGCAGCCCAGGCTTCGCCTCGACGAGTCCCATGAACGCGACGACGGGCGGAGACCCGGCGAACTTCGCCGCAAACCCCGAGGCCCGGATGCCGCGGTGCAGCTTCGTGGCGATGACGTCGATGCCGCGCTCCTTGATCGCCTGCGACAGCTTCCTGGCCTGACCGAGGTGGAAATCCGAACGCAGCGGAACGGTGATCGTGTCGAAGCCGCTCTCAGCGGTGCGCAGGATCCAGGCGCTGTCCGGCCGCCCGGCCATCGTGACCGCGTGGCCGCGCTCGCGCAGTCCGCGGCACAGGTCGACGAGCCAGCGTTCGACGCCGCCCCAACCCTCGCCGCCCATCGGATTGACGACGAGCAACGAGAGCGGCGGCGTCACCCCTCTCGATTCGGTCACCGCGCTCCCCTCACGGCGCGCACCTCGCCGCGCTCACTCACTGCGCTCACTCACCGGGCGCCAGGTACCCCAGCGCCTCGCAGGCCGCGAGCACCCGCTGAGCACTCTCCGCGACGCTCTCGGAACTCGTCTCGCAGATCACCTCGGGAGCGTCCGGCGGCTCGTACGGATCGTCGATGCCCGTGAAGTTCGGGATCTCGCCGGCCCGAGCGCGTCGATACAGGCCCTTCACATCGCGCTCCTCGGCCACGGACAGCGGGACCTTCACGTACACCTCGACGAATCGGTCGGTGCCGCGGCGGACCTCGTCGCGGATGGCGCGGTAGGGCGAGATCGCGGCGACGACCACGACGGCACCGTGCCTGGCGAGCGTCTGCGCCACCCAGCCGATGCGCCGCACGTTGATGTCGCGGTCTTCACGCGTGAAGCCGAGGCCCTTGGACAGGTGCGTGCGGACCACATCGCCGTCCAGAACTTCGAACCCTCGGCCGCGGCGCTCGAGTTCCTCGGCCACCGCCTCACAGATGGTGCTCTTGCCGGCGCCCGACAACCCCGTGAACCACAGCACAAATCCCGGTCGATCCATGCGTGCGACGCTACGGCGGGTCAGGGAAGAGGATCGAAGAAGAATCGCCGGCCGAGCTTCCTTCGCAGCCAGATCGTGAAGCGGTGCGGACGCGTCGCGACGAGACCCGCACGGCGGTACATGTCCGCGACGTCGACGCGGCGCCAGGGGTGCTCCTGCCCCGAGACGTCGACGCTCTTGTGCCCATGGTGCACGAGGAACGGCGGGTCGTTCGCGCACCGCCGGTACGTCCAGCCGGCGGCCCACGCCCGCGCGCACCAGTCGTACGGCGCCCCGTTCCATGGGTAGCGCTCGGCATCCAGGAGACCGACCGCGTCGAACGCCTCGCGGCGCATGAAGAACACCGACCCGTCCACGCAGCCGAGCACCGGGCCGATGCGCTTCCAGTTGAGCGCGATTCCCGTCACGCCCACCCGCGGATCGGCCGCAATCACGGCCGCGAGCCGCGTGACCCAATCGTCCCTGAGGATCTCGCAGTCCGGATTGATGAGGAGCACGTATCGCGACCGCGGATCGATCTCCCGCAATCCCTGCACCGAGGCGGGTGCCCAGAGCCTGTTCTCCGTGTTCTGGATGAGCCGCGCCTCGCCGGCCGCGGCCCGCTCCGCGTTCAGCGTGCGCGTCTCCTCGCCGGAGTCGTTGTCCACCACGATCAGTTCGTAGGGCTCGCTCGTGTGGCGGGCGATCGAGTCGTAGAACCGCCTCACGTACGGCGCCGCGTTCCACGTGACCGTCACGATCGAGAGCAGCGGCGGCGGCGCCTGTGACATGCGCTGAGGCTACGCAGGGTCGGGCGAACCTCGACGGATCACCCGGGCCCCTACAATCTGGCGGCACCCATCCATCGGAGAAACGACTCGATGCGTCTGATCAGACTGGCCGTTCCGTTCGCGCTGGCACTCGCACTCCCGCTCGCCGCGTGCGACGGAGAGAAGCCGACCACCCCGCCACCGGCACCCGCGGAGATCCCGGAGGAGGTCCCGGATCCGGTTGCGCCGCCCTCACCGCCACCGGCGCCGCCGCCCGCACCGGTCGTGGAGAAGCCCGAGCCGCCGGAAGAGGTGCCGGAGCAGGTCCCCGAAGAAGTGCCCGATCCGACGGTGCGGCGCACATCGGAGGACGCCGAGAACGCCTTCAAGCGGTTGGGCGAAGCGCTCCACCTGCCCCAGCACTCGGTGAAGGACAAGATGTCGGCGTCCGCGGCGGCGAACCTCTCGTCGTTCGGCATCCCCGGTGATCTCGAGGTGCAGCCGACGTGGTCCGTCGAGAACGGCCTCGAGCTGGAGTGGAAGCCGTCCGCGGCGCTCGCCGAGATGATGCCGCCGGAGCAACTCAAGATGGCGACCAAGATCTTCGGCGGGTGGGCTGCCGAGATCCTCTCGCCCGTGTTCGAGTCGCCGAACGCGTACGCGCTGGACTACCACTGCGAACACCGCTCGGAAGACGGCCTGGACGTCGTCGAGATGACACCATTCGCCGAAGACGCGATGGTCGAGCAGCAGACGTTCTACTTCGACGACGGCGGTCTCATCGAGCGCCGCGTGTTCGTCGCCAAGGTCGATCCGACCGACCCCGCACAAGCCATGATGGCGGGCGCGGAGATCGAGACGACGTACGGCTACGAGAAGGTCGGCGACCGCAACATCCTCACGCAGCTCAGCATGCTGACGCTGATGGGCGACATCATGGGCGCGTACGAGTACTACGAGATCGAGGGCCGCGCGCCGCTGCTCAAGTCGATCACGATGAACACGCCATTCTCCGTCGACCCGGTCATGGTGACGTTCAACGGCTACGAGATCGACGGCACGGAGCTCGACGAGACGATGGAGACGGACAACAACATCGAGGACGGGCACGTCGAAGTCGGCAACGACGACCCCGCGATCGAAGAGCACGACGAGAAGGACGCGGAGTAGCGGCTACTTGAAGTCCTGCTCGAGTTGGTACGCCAGGACGCGCGCGCGGGTGTCGTCCGCTTCGGGGTCTTCCTCCCAGTCGGCGGCGTACTCGTTCAGCGTGTCGGAGTGCTCGGTGTTCCGCTGCGTCTGCGACGCCACGCCGGCGCGATACGTGTGTTCACCGGCCTCGTCGAACTCCACCCACATACGGAACCGCCGCCCCTTGTAGCGGGACGGCGCCAGGAGGGTCTTCCAGACGCTGACCATCCTGCGCTCGTCGCGACGCGTGCGCGACTCGTCGATGCGGTAGCCCGACGCACCGAGGCGCAAGCGTGCCCGTTCCCAGAGCATCTCGAAGCTCTCCGTCCGGATCGGTTGGCTGATCGTGTACTGCTCAGGCGCCGGCTCCGCCGAGTCGGGATTGGAGGTGAACGGCAGGTTCGACGTCTCGCAGGCTGTCAGGGCCGGCGCGGCAACGAGGACGAGGGCCGCGACACAGAGGCTCTGGAAACTGGGGCTCTGGAAACTGGGGCTGTGGAGACATCGCATGGCCGAGAGCCTAGCCGCCACAAGGTCACTGAAGGGTCTTTTCGTCCGTTCCCCCCGGGTGAGGTCGCGCCCCACCTGCGCATGCGTATCCTCCCGGGATGCAGCTCCCGGCCATCGCCATCATCGGCCGCCCGAACGTGGGCAAGAGCACGCTGCTGAACGCAGCGGCGGGCCGGCGAGTCTCGGTCGTGGACGACCTGGAGGGCGTCACGCGCGACCGCGTCGGGATCTTCCTGACCCATGACGACCGCGCGTTCGAGCTGATCGACACCGGCGGGATCGGCATCGTGGACCTCCAGGAGCTGGACGAGGACGTGGAGCGGCAGATCCAGTTCGCGATCGACGCGGCGGACGTCCTCATCTTCGTGGTCGATGCGCGGGCCGGCGTCACACCGCTGGACAAGGACATCGCGCGGCGGCTGCGCCGTCTCGAGAAGCCACTCGTGTTCGCGGCGAACAAGTCGGAGTCCGACCGGATCCGCGCAGAGATCGACGAGTTCCGGCGTCTGGGCTTCGGCGCCCCCATCGAACTGTCCGCGCAGAACCGGGAGCACGTCTCGGACGTGCTCTCCGCCGCGGTCGAACTGCTGCCGCCCGAGGAGGAAGAGGACGACACGGAGCAGCCCACGGCGCATCTGAAGGTCGCGATCGTGGGGCGACGGAACGCCGGGAAGAGCACACTCGTGAACGCACTCGCCGGCGGCGACCGCGTGATCGTCTCGGA
Organism: Planctomycetota bacterium; assembly: GCA_965248445.1. Taxonomy (GTDB): domain Bacteria; phylum Planctomycetota; class JAJSAM01; order JAJSAM01; family JAJVHW01; genus CBDFJG01. The sequence goes on along the minus strand of CBDFJG010000004.1, from coordinate 1,412,140 downwards.
GAAGCCGGGGACCACGCGGGACGCGATCGACGTGTGGATCGAGCGCGACGGCGAGACATGGGTGCTGATCGACACCGCCGGCTTCGCCCGCCGCGGCGGCGACGGCGGCGACCCGATCCAGTGGTACGGAGAGCACCGGGCGATGCGCGCGATCCGCTACTGCGACGTGGTGATCCTGCTGCTCGACGTGACACGCAAGATCGCGGGTCTCGAGAAACGGCTGGCCGACGCGATCGACGAGGCGGGCAAGCCATGCCTCCTCGTCGCGAACAAGTGGGATCTCGTCGAGGACACGACGACGGGCGACTTCGACGACTACTTCCGCGGCACGCTGCCCCACCTCGTGCGGGCACCGCTGGCGTTCATCTCCGCCAAGGACCGAATGAACGTCCAGAAGATGCTGAACGTCTCCAAGGAGCTGTACGCGCAGGGGGACTTCACTCTGAGCACCGGCGAGCTCAACCGCTTCCTGAACGACGCGCTGGAGTACCGGTCGCCCCGCATCCGATCCTCCCGACGACCGCGCATCTACTACTCCACGCAGGTCGGCACGCAGCCGCCGACCTTCGCACTGTTCGTGAACGACCCCGACCTGTTCGATCCGGCCTACCGCCGCTACCTAACGAACCGGTTCCGCGATAGGTACCCCGTTCGGGAGGTCCCGGTGGTGTTCCACTTCCGGCGCCGCGACCGCAAGACGCTCAACCAGTTGAAGGGCGGCGACTGATGGCCGTGCGCGAGCTGCTCGTCATGCGGCACGCGAAGTCGGATTGGGATGCCGGAGCCGACTCGGACTTCGCACGTCCGTTGTCCAAGCGCGGCCGTCGCGACTGCGAGCGCATCGCGCAATGGCTGGGCGAGCGCAGCCTGTTCCCGGACCACATCCTCCACTCGGCCGCGGTCCGCACCACGGAGACCACCGCGCGGGTCCTCGAGACCCTGGGCGTCCGGCCCAGCGTCGACTCCTCCGACGGCCTCTACCTGGGAGGTCTGGGGATTCTGACCGGCTCGCTCCGCAACGCCCCGGCCGCCGCCGAGCGCGTTCTCCTCGTGGGCCACAACCCCGGGATGGACGAACTCGTGACGTGGCTGACGGGCTTCGCCCCGCCCCGCGCCGCCAACGGCAAGCTGATGGTGACTGCCGCGCTGGCCTGGTTTCGGTTCACCGGTCCGTGGAGCGGCCTCTCGGAGGGCGGTCCGAACCTCGTGGATCTCGTGCGCCCCAAGGAGATCTGAGCCCGCGAGATCTCACCGAGGCACGGACGCGCATGCGGAGTCCGGACGCCGCCCCGATACGATCGCCCGTCTGCCGTGCGGCAGCAGGAGGAAAGCATGCGCCGACTGTGCTCTTGGATCATCGCGACGACGCTGACAATCGCCGTCGGCCTCGCTCTGCCCGGCTGCAACGGCGACGACCCGTCGGGCAGCGGGAACGGCGGGATCGGCCGGGTCGACACCTCCAAGCTGATCACGGTCATCACGGCCGACGACGCGAAGGTGCTCGACCCCCACGAGACGCAGGACGGCGGGAACGCCAAGGTGATCCGGCAGATCTACGAGACGCTGGTGCGCCCGGACGCGAACGACGTCAATGTGCTGGAGGGTGTCCTCGCCGAGTCGTGGGCGGTCGCACCGGACGGCCTCTCGATCACGTTCCAGCTCCGCAAGGGCGTGACGTTCCACGACGGGACGCCGTTCGACGCGGCTGCCGCCAAGTTGAGTCTCGACCGGCTGCGCGAAGAGGGCTTCGACCTGCAGCAGGCGCCCTACTCGAGTGAGTTCGCCGGCGTCTCCGCCTACGAGGCCGACGGGCACACCCTCGTGATGCGGCTCGAGGCCCCCATCGCGCGCGTCGCCATCCGCAACCTCTCGATGTTCTGCGCGTGCATCGTCAGCCCGACCGTCCTCGAGGCGACGCGCGGCATGGCTGCGGATGCTGCATCGAGCTACGTCACGCAGAACGCCGCGGGGACGGGGCCCTACCGCGTCGATGCGTTCGACCCGGCAGCCAAGATCACGCGACTGGTCGCGTACGACGAACACTGGGGCGGCGCCCCCGCAGTGAAGACCGTGATCTTCAAGCCGGTCGCCGACGAGAGCACGCGTACCGAGTACCTCACGAAGTCAGGCGGCTACTTCATCGTCGACGACGTGCCCCGCCAGCACTGGCCGACGGTCGAGGCATCCGATGCGATGGACCTGATCGACTGGTGGGCGCTGAACCTCTGCTATCTCGGCGTGAACGCGGACCACGACGCGACGCGCAACCCGGTAGTGCGCAAGGCGATCCAGCTCTCGATCGACCGCGCCGGGATCATCGAGCACTACGAGGGCACTGCGCGGCCGACGTACAGCATCGTGGCTCAGCCGATGGCCGAGTACGACCCCGACCTGCGCGTCGACGGCTGGGACGACGACACGTCGAAGCGACAGGCGGCCGCCAAGAAGATGATCCAGGACGCCGGCCTCGAGGGGCATCAGGTCACGATCTACTACCCGCTCCAGGCGCGTCCCTACCTGCCGCGGCCGCAGGACATCGCCGACACAGTGCGGCAGCAGCTACGCGAAGCAGGGCTCGACGCGCGCATCCAGGGCGAGGACAAGAACAAGCTGTTCCCGGGCGTGGAGACGGGCCAGTACGAGCTGATCCTCATCGGGTGGATGACCGACAACGGCGACCCCGACAACTTCTACGGTCCGCTGACCGACGGCGCAGACGGCAAGGTGGCGTCGGGGAACACCAGCCGCGTCATGCATCCGGTGGTGCACGAGAAGCTGGCAGCCGCGCGCCAACTCACCGACGCCGCGCAGCGCGTCGCCGCCTACCGCGAGATCGAAGCGCTCCTGCAGTCGGAGGTCGGTGGGTACGTACCGCTCGTGAACACGAAGCAAGCGGTAGCGGTCTCGAACAACATCGCCGGGTTCGTCATCGACGGCTTCGGGCAGTACCGCTTCGACGAGGCGACGCTGAAGTAGCGCACCCGCATGCTCGCCTACATCCTCCGCCGCCTCGGGTTGTCGGCGCTCCTCCTGGCAGTCGTCGTGGCGGCGACGTTCGCGCTGCACCACTTGCTGCCCGGTGATCCTGCCGCCGCTGTTCTCGGCAAGCAGTACACCGCCGAAGGCGCGCACGAACTGCGAGAGCAACTGGGGTTGAACGATCCGTTGCCCGAGCAGTTCGTGCGCTACGTCGGCGAGGTCTCACGGGGTGAGCTGGGCCGCTCGCACGTCACGAACGACCTCGTCTCGGAGGAACTAAAGCGTGTCCTCCCCGCGACGATCGAACTGAGCGTGCTCGCGCTGATCCTCGCGACGCTACTTGGCGTCACGCTCGGCGTGCTCACGTCACTGCGCCCGCGCAGCTGGTGGGACGTCGCCGGTCTCATCACCGCGCTGGCCGGTGTCTCGCTCCCCATCTTCTGGCTCGCGTTCCTGGCGGTGCAGACGTTCGGCGAGGGCGGGACGGCGGCGACGTCGCTCGGCGTGAAGGGGCTGCCCCTCGGCGGCAGGTTCTCTCCGGCGGAGTTCAGTCTCGGGCAGTGGGTTCATGAGACACCGGGTGCCACGGGGTTCTTCCTCTGGGACACGCTGTTCGTCGCGGGCGACATGCAGGTCTTCAAGCACGTCGCGAAGCACCTGCTCCTTCCCGCCGTGATCCTGTCGAGCGTACCGATGGCCGTGATCGCGCGAATCACGCGGGCATCGGTCGGCGAGGTGCTGCTCCAGGACTACATCCGGACGGCCCGCGCGAAGGGTCTGCGCGCGCGCACGGTCGTGACGAAGCACGCGCTGCGCAACGCCGCGATCCCGATCGTCACCTCGGTCGGCACGCAGTTGGGTTACCTGCTCGGCGGTGCGGTGCTCACGGAGACGATCTTCCAGTGGCCCGGCATGGGCACCTACATCGTCCATGCCATCAAGAACCTCGACATCAAGCCGCTCCAGGCGTGCGTGCTGATCATCGCCGTCGGCTTCGTGATCGTGAACCTGCTCGTCGACGTCAGCTATGCCTACCTGGACCCGCGGGTCCGGGCGACCGGAAGCCGTTCGTGACCCGCGTCCTGCGCTGGACGTGGACGTTCGTGCGGCACCACCGGCCGGCGATGGTCGGGTCCATCCTCGTCGCGCTGGTAGTCATCACCGCGGTGCTCGGCCCCGTGCTCTTGGAGTACTCGCCGAACGACCCCTTCGAGCGGTTCGTCGATCCGAGCCTCGAACACGTGCTCGGCACGGACAGCCAGGGCTACGACATTCACACCCGGATGGTGTACGGCGCGCGCACGACGCTCCTGATCGCGCTCGCGTCGATGACGATGTCACTCCTGCTGGGGAGTCTGATCGGCGCTGTGGCCGGTTACGTCGGAGGTGCGACCGACATGATCCTCATGCGGTTCGTGGACGTGGCCATGAGCTTCCCCGGGTTCCTGCTCGCGATGGTAGTCGTGGCCGTGCTGGGACAGGAACTCGAGAACCTCATCATCGCCGTGGGTCTCGTGGGTGCGCCGATGTTCGCGCGGCAAGTGCGCGCGGAAGTGCTGCGCGTGTCGGCGTCGGAGCACATCGTCGCAGCGCGGTCGCTCGGGATGTCCCCCACGCGAACCCTCTTCGGACACGTCGTACCAAACAGCCTGGCGCCGATCATCGTGCTCGGGACGCTGGGCATGGGCAGCGCGATCCTGGACGTCGCCGGTCTCAACTTCCTCGGGTTGGGCGGCGACCCGTTCCTCGTGCCGGAGTGGGGCTTGATCCTGACGCAGGGCTGGGACAAGCGCCCCGACGCGAACCTCCAGGTCGCGATCGCGGGACTGGCGATCTTCGTGACCGTGCTCGGCTTCAACCTGCTCGGCGACGGCCTGAAGGACGAGCTCGATCCCCGCACGCGCCGCCGCGGCGTGAAGTAGCCGAGGCCGTAGACTCGGGCGATGCAGCGCGTCGTCTCGCTCGCCGTCCTCCTGCTCGGTCTGGCGTCATGTGGTGACGACCCCGACAGCCCCGCCGCACCCGCACAAGACGCGGTCCGCACCGAACTCACGGCGCCGGAACCCGAGGACGTCGCTGAAGAACCAGCGCCTGAAGCGATCCCAGATCCGAGCGCGGATGCCGACGCGGACGGCGACGGCCTGAGCGACTATCAGGAACGGCACAAGTACCTCACCGATCCGGCCAGCGCCGACACGGACGGCGACGGCGTAGGCGATGGCGACTGGGTGGAACGACGCGAGCACACGTACACGATCCGCTTCGTGACGCGCGTGCTGCCGCCGGCGGAGGCCATCCGCGACGACTGGCAGGATGCGCGGGTTCTGGATCGATGCAACGAGTACGTCGAGCTGGAGATCGTCGTGTACCCGCTCGGCACTCCCGACACCGAGATTCCGCGCGCACGAGAGCGCGAGAGCATGGCCGCAGCCCACCCGGCGCGCGTCACCGCGAACATGATGTGCAACTTCGATGCGGAGATGCGCGCAACGCTGCTCGCGGACCTGGCCGAGGCCGGAATCGAACCGGATGCGCTGAACGACCGCGACTTGGTCGAGCGCGTCACGGCGTGGGCGATGCGGGACTCGGAGTTCGTCTCGGCGGGCTTCTGTATCCCCCTGGTGGGCGTCGTCGACGGCGCGGTGGCACCGCTGCCCGAACTCGTGCCCGAGTTCCAGCGGCGCAAGCTGCGCAACGATCCCGCGCGGACCGACGCGGAGCAACTCGCGCTCGAGGCACTCGGGAAGGAGATGTACGCGCAGCGCCGCCACGGGTCGTGCACATCGAGCGCGGTGTACCTCGCGAACATCCTGCGGTGCATCGGGGTACCGACGCTGCAGACGCGGGCAATCCCCCCGGCCGACGCGTCCAACGACGATCAGGTGCAAATGCTGGCGCGGGGTGTGCGGCACCCACAGATTCGTGCGGCGATCCTCGAGGCCATGGAGCGCCTAGGCCGAACCGACGCCTCACACAACTTCAACATCGCGTTCGTGGGAGGTCGCTGGCGACGTCTGAACTACAGCGATCTCGGTCCGAAGCTCGTCGATGCGAACTACATGGGGTTGCTGTTGCGGACGCTCGAGTTCGATGACCTGGCCGTCTCGGGGTTCGCGGAAGCGAAGGCACGGCTGGCCACCGGGGAGATCCGCGGCGAGCAGTTCCGCGGCCCGAATCACTACCGGCTCATGGACGTCACGGACCGCGTCGGCGAGCACGCGACGATCTCGTTCCCGGTCGAGTCGCCCGCAACGGTCGACGAGCCCGCGTCCGGGGACCAGCGTGACCACGCCATGCTGACCATCGGCCGGCTCGCGTGGAGGGAGCACCCCGGCGATGCAGGGCTGAGGGTGCTCGCCGCGCATGTGACCGAGTGGTTCGACGACCAGAACGGCGACCAGTACAAGCGGTTCACGCAGCGTGTCGATCGACACTTCGACGTGCGCGACGGAGAGCGCACGATCCTCTCCATCGAGTGCGCGATCGGGTCCATCACCGGCAGCGGCGGACTGCATGCAGTTGTCTTCCTGCTCGACCAGGAGGAGATCCGACGGTTGCCCGCCGACCGAGCTCTCCGGCTGGTCCCCCGCAACGGCGGCGAGCGCGGCCGTTGGGCCGTCGAGCCCGGTGCGGTGTTCACACGGCCCTGACGCCGCGGACTGCGCGTTGACCTGGGATTCGCGTGCGCCGCGTCATGCGGCCCGTACTCTCGCGGCCTTCCGGAGGGAAGTCCGTGACCTCAGAGACCGGGCGCGCGGCCAAGGCCGACAAGGCTGACAAGCCCGCCAAGCCGACCAAGCGCCGCCGCACCACGCCGCCGATGAAGCCGAGCGAGGCGGAGGAGCTGTACGGAATCCACCGCTGGGGCGCGGGGTACTTCGACGTCGGCGACGACGGCAACCTGCGCGTCCACCCGACGCGCACGCCGGACCTCTGGTTCAACATCGTCGATGTCGTGGATCGGCTGCGGAAGCGGCGCATCCGCACGCCCGTCGTGCTGCGCTTCCCGCAGATCATCGCGACGCGCGTGGCCGAACTGCACGACGCCTTCAGCAAGTCGATCGCGGAGTACTCGTACAGCGGCCGCTACCGCGGCGTGTTCCCCGTGAAGGTCAACCAGATGGAGCCGTTCATCCGGGGCCTGATCGACGCCGGCCGCGAGCACGGGTACAGCCTGGAGGCCGGCACGAAGCCGGAGCTGCTCATGGCGTTCTCGTCGGGGCTGCCGCGCGGCTCCCTCGTGATCTGCAACGGTTACAAGGACACCGCCTACGTCGAACTCGCCCTGGCCGGCATGACGCTCGGGTACGAGGTCGTCATCGTGATCGAGAAGCTGCACGAATTGCAGCTGGTCCTGCGCGTCGCCAAACGGCTCGGGATCAAGCCGTGGCTCGGTGTGCGCGTTCGCATCGCCGCGCGGGGCACGGGCAAGTGGGCACGCTCCGGCGGCGACGCATCGAAGTTCGGACTCTCGACGACCGAGATCCTCGCCGCGATCGAGAAGCTCCGCGCCGAGGGCTGGGAGGACCAGCTTCGGCTGGTCCACTTCCACATCGGCAGTCAGATCACCGAGATCCGCCGCATCAAGCAGGGCGTTCTCGAGGGTGTGCGCTTCTACGCCGCCCTGCGCGCGAGGGGCTTCGAGGAACTCCGCTACCTGGATGTGGGTGGCGGACTCGGTGTCGACTACGACGGCAGCGCAACCGCCTCCGACAGCAGCGTGAACTACACGCTCCAGGAGTACGCCAACGACGTCGTGTACTCGGTCCACGAGGTGTGCCAGGAGTCCGGCGTACCCGAGCCGGACATCATCAGCGAGAGCGGACGCGCCGTCTCCGCGTACCACGCGATGACGATCTTCTCCGTCGAAGAGACGCAGACGAAGAGCCTGCCGGTGTCGCCCCCTCCGCTGACCGACGAAGCCGATCGCTGCGTGCACGAGCTGTCGGAGATCGGCGCCGAGATCGGGCGCAAGAACTTCATCGAGTGCTACCACGACACGCTGGCGCTCGTGGAGCAGTTGCATGTGCTGTTCAAGCACGGGCACATCTCGCTCGAGGAACGCGCTGTCGGCGAGACCGCTGCGGCGCAGATCCTGAAAGACGTCGTCTACTACGCGAGGCTGTCCGGACGGCGCATCCCGGAGGAGATCGAGGAACTCGAGCAGGACACGTCCACGAAGTACGTATGCAACCTCAGCATCTTCCAGTCGATGCCGGACCACTGGGCCATCGGGCAGCTCTTCCCCATCTGCCCCATCCACCGTCTCGACGAGCGCCCCACCGAGTGGGCCACCATTGCCGACATCACGTGCGACAGCGACGGCAAGATCGACAAGTTCGGCGACGTGCGCGAGGACCAGGAGGCCATCCGGCTGCACGAGCTGAACGGCAAGCCATACCACCTCGGTGCGTTCCTGCTCGGCGCCTATCAGGACGTGATGGGAAACCACCACAACCTGCTCGGCGAGACGGACGAGGCCTCCGTCGTGGTCACGGGCGCCGGTGAGGCCGACATCGCCCTCGGGCGGAGCGGACTCCAGAACTGCGCCCAGGTGCTCGAGCTGTTCGGACACCGCCGCCGCGAAATGCGTGACCGGTTCATGGAAGGACTCGCGTGGGCGGAGGAGAACGGCGCGTCGGAAGAGAGCCGGCGCAAGGCGCTCGGGACGTTCCGCAAGATCCTGAACGGGTCCCCGTATCTCACGTAGCGCCCGCCGGCCGCCGAAACGCCTGGGCGATGTCGCTCCCGACTGCGAGCGTGCCCCCGCGATGACGACCCGCGAGACGACGACGGCCCACCCACGTGCGGGCCGATTCCGCCCGCTGGCGGTGAGCGGCGCGCTTCACGCGGTCGTGCTCGGTCTGGTAGCCGCCGCGTGGACCGCCGGCGATCCCATCGCTCCCGCAGCAGTGCGGTTGTCATCGGACACGGAGCGCGCGGACGCACTGGGAGAACTCCCCGAGCCGCCGGCAGTGGACGGCTGTGTGGTCCGCCCAGCACGCACTGACCCGCTGGGCGATCTGTCCGGTCTGTCGGCGTTCGACGACGACGCGCACTTCGGACCCGAGGACACCCCGGCAAACGCCCTGGCGAGCGACCGGCCCCCTTTCCCCCGCCAAGAACGGACCGTGGCGCGCGCGCCGGTGGCCAGCGTTCGGGCTGCGCCGGCGCCGCCTGAGCCGGCCTGGAGCGTTCCGGCGACGGCCGCGCGAGCTGCCCCGCCTACGGCGCCCATAGAGCCGGCGACTGTTCGCACGCGGAAGCCGCTCCCGCTCGCGTGGAACGCGAAGCCCCGCTATCCGCGTCGCGCGCGGCGCCGCGGGCTGCGTGGCGTCGTGCTTCTCGAGATCGACGTTCGCTCGAACGGCACCGTCTCCGGCGTGAACGTGGCAGCGAGCAGCGGGCACGCCGTGCTCGATGACGCGGCCCTCGCGGCCGCGCGCGACTGGCGCTATCGCCCCGCCACGCGTGCATCGCTGACGGTGCCCTTCACGCTACGCCAGCCCGTGCGCTTCGACTTCTAGAGCTAGTCGAGCCGATCGAGGTCCGCTTCCTGGACTGCGCGCGTGCTCTTGTACTCCTCGTCGAACCACTTGCCGAGGTCGAGGAGGCGGCAGCGCTCGGAGCAGAACGGGAAGCCCGCGGGCAGATCCGCGTCTTCGTCGTAGACGGTCGTCTCGTCGCAGCGCCGGCAGGTGATCGACTGGATGGCCACGTCAGTCGCCGTCCTTCTTCTTCTTCGGCGGTTTGGCCGTGTCTTCACCGCTCGACTTCTCGGCGGGCTTCTTCGCGGTGTCGCCGACGTCCTTCGACTCAGACGGCGCATCGGAACCGGAGTCGGACGACTCCTTGTCCGGTTTCCCGCTTCCGCGGGACTTGCGCTTGTAGTCCGTCTCGTAGAAGCCGGAGCCCTTGAAGATCACGCCGGCGCCCGAACCGATCAGACGGCGCAGCTTGCGCTTCTTGCACTTGGGACACGTGCGCTTGGTCGGAGACGTCATCGTCTGCCAGTGCTCGAACGCGTGCTCGCACGCCTGGCAGACATAGTCGTAGGTAGGCACGATCTACTCCTCGGACGCGACGACCGTACGCGCCGGGCGGATCAGGAGTTTCCCGATGCGATAGCCGCGCTCGAACACCTCGAGGACGGTGCCCGCCTCGGCGTCCTCGGAGGGGCGGCGCATCAGCGCTTCGTGCCAGCGAGGGTCGAACGCCTCGCCGAGCGGGTCGATGACCTCGATGTCGTTCTTGGCGAGAGCAGCGTGCAACTGCTTGTACGTCAGTTCCAGCCCCTCGAGCATCGCGCCCGCGTCACCGCTCGGGGTCGCCCGGGCCTTGTCGAAGCTGTCGAACACGGGGAGGAGATCCCGTACGAAGTCCTCGATGGCCGCGTCGGACCACTTCTCCTTCTCGCGCGCGGTCCGGCGGCGGAAGTTCTCGAACTCCGCGAACAGCCGGAGATGGCGGTCCTTGGCGGCGGCCTCGATCTTGTCGACGTCGGCTCGCGTGTAGAGACGCTCGATGTCGTCGTCGCTGTTGTCAGACTCCGCATCCGCCGCTGCGCCGGCGAGCGCGTCCGCAACGCGTTCCGCGACCGTGGACGCGTCCATCTCCACGGTGTCGACGAGGTCCTCGCCGGCGGCGAGGTCGGCCTCCGTCGGCGCCGCCCGCTCTTCTGCGATCTCTGCCGTCTCGTCCATGAGCGGGTCGTCCTTCACGTCGTTTTCGTCGGTCATAGCGCAAACAGGTCCGAGAGGTGGTCGAGGAAGCTCTTGCGGCGCGGACCGGGGTTCTCCTCCTCGGTCTTGCGGAACTCCTCGAGCAGTTCCCGCTGACGGGACGTGAGCTTCTTGGGCACCTCCACCTCGACCGTGGCGATCAGGTCGCCGCGGCGGCCGGAGTGGACGTTCGGCAGTCCCTTGCCGCGCACGCGCACGCGGGTCCCGTTCTCGCTGCCGGCCTTCAGCTTGACGCTCTCCTTGGCGTCGAGCGTCGGCACCTCGACCGTCGCGCCGAGCGCGGCGTCGGCGAACGACACGGGCACGGTCACGAGGAGATCGTCGTCGTGCCGGCGGAACAGCTTGTGCCGCTTCACCCGGACCACGACGAACAGGTCGCCCGCCGGACCGCCGCGGACGCCCGCTTCGCCCTGACCGCGCAGCCGCATCTGGGTGCCGTCCTCGATGCCGGCCGGGAACGTGACCTCGATGTCGCGCTTGCGCAACTCGCGGCCCGTGCCGCTGCAGTTCGTGCATGGCGTGTCGAGCATCGAGCCCTGACCCGAGCAGTGCGGGCAGGTCTGCTGCACGTGCATGAAGCCGAACGCGACCTGGCGGACCTGCCCGGCGCCGCCGCACGTGTCGCACCGCGTGCGTTTGGATCCCGGCGCGGCACCGCTGCCCGTGCAGGTGCCGCACTGCTCCTGACGCCGGAGGGTGATCGTCTTGCGGGCGCCTTGTGCCATCTCGGCGAACTCGAGCGTGACATCGACCCGCAGGTGGCTTCCGCGCGCGGCACCACCGCTGCGGGCGCGTCCCCCACCGCCGCCGCCGAAGAGTTCGTCGAGCACGGATCCACCGCGGCCGCCGAACACCTGCTCGAAGATGTCGAACGGGTTACTGACGCCGGAGAAGCCGCCGGGGAAGCCCTGCGCCTGCGGCGCGCTGTGGCCGAAGCGGTCGTAGCCCGCGCGCTTCTGGTCGTCGGAGAGGACTTCGTACGCCTCGGCGGCCTCCTTGAAGCTCGCCTCCGCGGACCGGTCACCGGGGTTGCGGTCCGGGTGGTACTTGAGGGCGAGCTTGCGGTACGCCTTCTTGATCTCGTCCGCGGACGCCTCGCGGGCTACGCCGAGCACCTCGTAGTAGTCGCGCTTGTCCGCCACGTGTTCTCCCGCCCGCGAGCCAGGAGCTACGCGACCGCTCCGGGGGCCGCGTTCGCGAGATCCTTGTCCTTCAGCTCCGTGACCATCACACGCGTGGTGAGCATCGTCCCGGCAACGCTGACCGCATGCAAGACGGCCGCCTTCGTCACCTTGGCGGGATCGACGATCCCCGCGCGGAACATGTCGACCATCTTGCCCGTGCGGGCGTCGTAGCCGCGGGCGCCCTCTTCCTCGTTGAGGATGTCGTCGACGACGACAGCGCCCTCGGCACCGGCGTTCTGCGCGATGCAGCGGGTCGGCGCCTGCAGCGCGTTCCACATGATCGCGGAGGCGAACTTCTCGTCGCCCTTCAAGCGCCGCTCCACGTCGTCGAGGACGTCGGCCGCGCGCAACAGTGCAACACCGCCACCCGGCACGATGCCCTCGTCGACCGCTGCGCGCGTTGCGTGCAGCGCGTCCTCGACGCGTGCCTTCTTCTCCTTGGACTCGGACTCGGTGGCGGCGCCGACCTTGACGATCGCCACGCCTCCCGACAGCTTCGCGAGACGCTCCTGGAGCTTCTCGCTGTCGTAGTCGGAGCTGCTGTTCTCGATCGCGCGGCGAATCTGGCCGATACGGTCGTTCACGTCGGCGCGCTTGCCCCCGCCTTCGACGATCGTGGTCTCGCCCTTGGAGATCTCGACCTTCTTCGCGCTGCCCAGCTCGGACAGCTGGATCTCCTCGAGCTTACGGCCGAGATCGGCGGAGAAGAACGTCGCGCCGGTGAGCGTCGCGATGTCACCGAGCATTGCCTTCCTGCGATCACCGAACCCCGGCGCCTTGACCGCGCACACGTTCAGCACACCACGCAAGCGGTTGACGACCAGCGCGGCGAGCGCCTCGTTCTCGATGTCCTCGGCGATGATCATCAGGGGCTTGCCCACACGCGCGACCTGCTCGAGCACGGGGATCAACTCTCGCAGCGTCGAGATCTTCTTCTCGTGCACGAGCACCAGCGTGTTCTCGAGCACGCAGCGCATCTTGGCGGTGTCGGTGATGAAGTACGGCGACATGTAGCCCTTGTCGAACTGCATGCCGTCCACGAAGTCGAGCTTCGTGTCCATCGACTTCGCTTCCTCGACCGTGATCACGCCGTCCTTGCCGACCTTCTGGACGGCGTCGGCGATCAGAGCGCCGATGGCCTCGTCCTGGTTGGCGGAGATGGTCGCGACCTGCGCGATCTCCTGCTGCTTCTCGACCGGGCGCGCCTGCTTGGCGATCTCCTCGATGACGGCCGCGGCGCACTTGTCGAGGCCGCGCTTCAGCGCCATCGGATCGACGCCCGCTGCGAGGGACTTGACGCCCTCGTCGAGGATGGAGTGCGCGAGCACGGTCGCCGTCGTCGTGCCGTCCCCGGCCACGTCGCTCGTCTTGCTCGCCACCTCGTTCACGAGCTTCGCGCCCATGTTCTCGAAGGGGCACGGCAGCTCGATCTCCTTGGCGACCGAGACGCCGTCCTTCGTGACGCCCGGCGAGCCCCACGTCTTGTCGAGGATGACGGTCCGGCCCGACGGTCCGAGCGTCACGCTCACGGCGTCGGTGAGTTGTGCGACGCCCGACCGGATCTTCTTCCAGGCCTCGGTGTCGAAGAGGAGTTGCTTGGCCATGATGTCGCTCCTGTTGCGTGCGGTGCTGAGCTGAGTAGGGCTTGTGGTGCTTGTGGTGGACCGGGCGGGAAAGTCGAGTCAGTTCTCGACGGCGAGGATGTCCCTCTCCTGGAGGATCTTGAACTCCTTGCCGCCGACCTTGACCTCGGTGCCGGAGTACTTGCCGTAGTAGACGACGCTGCCCTTCTTGACGCTGGGCGCGTAACGCTCGCCGTCGTCCATCATGGCGCCGGGCCCGACGGCCACGACCTTGCCCTTGTTGGGCTTCTCCTGCGCGCTGCCGGGGAGGATGACACCGCCGGCGGTCTTCTCCTCCGCCTCGAGCGGAGTGACGATCACACGATCATTGAGGGGCTTGAGCTTCACGGGAGGACTCCTGGTATCGCTGAGAGTTGATGTCGGGGGATTCCGGTTCGCTGACGCCGGCTACATGTCGTCGTCGTCGTCCATGTCGTCGTCTTCGGGCGCCTTCGCGATCATGCACTCGGTGGTGAGGAGCAGACCCGCGACCGACACGGCGTTCTCGAGCGCCGTGCGCACGACCTTCGTCGGGTCCACGATGCCCGCGTCGAGCATGTCCACGTAGCGGTCGTTCTCCGCGTCGTAGCCGTGGTTGTCCGAGCCCCTGCGGATGTTGCGCACGACGACGGAGCCGTCGACGCCCGCGTTCTCGGCGATGGTGCGAGCCGGCAGTTCGAGCGCGCGCATCAGGATGTCGGCGCCGACCTGCTGCCGTTCGTTCGCGAGCTTCACACGGCCCAGCGTGGACGCCGCGCGAACCAGCGCGACACCGCCGCCCGCCACGATGCCCTCTTCGTTGGCTGCCCGCGTGGCGTGGAGCGCGTCCTCGACGCGCGCCTTCTTCTCCTTCATCTCGACCTCGGTTGCCGCGCCGACGTTGATCTCGGCAACGCCGCCGGCCAGCTTCGCGAGACGCTTCTTGAGCTTGTCGCGGTCGTACTCCGACGTGGTCGTCTCGATCCCGGAGCGGATCTGGTTGATGCGCGCCTTGACGTCGCCACGCTTGCCACCGCCCTCGATGATGAGAGTGCGCTCTGAGGTCACCGTCACCTTGCGGCAGGTGCCCAGAACCTCGAACCCGACGGACTCGAGGTCGGTGCCGAGGTCCTTCATGATCGCTTCAGCACCAGTGAGCGAGGCGACGTCGAGCAGCATCTGCTTGCGCCGGTCGCCGTAACCCGGGGCCTTCACCGCGCAAGCGCGCAGTCCGCCGCGCAACTTGTTCACGACCAGTGTGGCGAGCGCTTCGCCCTCGATGTCTTCCGCGATGATCAGGAGCGGCCGGTTGGCCTCGATGACCTTCTCGAGCAGCGGGACGATCTTCGCGACGGAAGTGATCTTCTCCTCGTGCACGAGGATGAGCGGGTCCTCGAAGACCGACTCCATGCGATCGGCGTCGGTCACGAAGTGCGGCGACAGGTAGCCGCGGTCGAACTGCATTCCCTCGACGACGTCCACATCGGTCTCGAGAGCCTTGCCCTCCTCGACCGTGACGACGCCGTCCTTGCCGACCTTCTCGAGCGCGTCCGCGATGATCTTGCCGATCTCGCGGTCGCCGTTGGCCGAGATGGTCGCGACCTGCGCGATCTCCTTTTTGGAACTCACGGCAACGGACAGCTTGTGGAGCCGGTCGATGACCTTCTCCGAGGCGGCCAACATGCCGCGCTGGACGTCCGTCGCCGGCGTGCCCGCGACGACCTGGCGCAGACCCTCGCGATAGAGGGCCTCCGCCAGCACAGTCGCGGTGGTCGTCCCGTCGCCGGCCACGTCGCTCGTGCGACTCGCGACCTCGCGCAGCAGCCGGGCGGCCATGTTCTGGTAGGGATCGGCGAACTCGATCTCCTCGGCCACCGAGACGCCGTCCTTCGTGACGGTCGGCGCGCCCCAGCCCTTGTCGAGCATCGCGTTGCGTCCACGTGGGCCGAGCGTGGCCTTCACCGCGCGGGTGAGGTTGCTCACGCCCACCTGGATCGCGTCGCGCGCCTCGGCGTCGAACGCCATCTGCTTTGCCATCTGCTGGACTCCTTCCAACTCGGGGTCGCGTCCGTACGCACTCGTGCGCAGGGCGCAGACTCTCCGCCCACCGCGCAGTCGCAGCCTGCGTGCCGCGGGGCCCGGAGCCTGCTGCAGCCCGGGTGAGCCTCGGCGCGATGACACGCTGGCAGCGCCGAGCCTGGCCCCCGCTCGTCTCTGTCAAGCTGTCACGGCACGGATCCGGCCTCGGGAGGGCTCCGCCGCCGTGCGCCGGTGCGGCTACTCTTTCCGTGATGGAACAGACCCTTCGCCGGCTCGCCGGCGCGACCGTGATGGCACTGGCCGCCGCCCTGGCCACGACCTCCCCCGCCCAGGGGGACGACGGAGCCGCGACGGGCATCCAGGTCACCCGCGTCGAGGGCAGCCTTACGCACGGACTCGCGGTGACCGGTCTCTCGGCGACCGCACTCGAACTCTCGCAGACCGAGGGCAAGACGTCGGTCCCGCTCGACGACGTGATCTCGGTCGACTTCGGACGCGCCCCCGACGGGGCGCGTGACCGGCAGCCGGGCGAGGTCGCACTGGACCTTTGGCATGGCGACCGGTTGACCGGAGTCATCACCCGCGGCGACGACGAGAGCGTGGCGCTGCGGTCGCCACTGCTCGGTGACATCGATGTGCCGCTCGATGCCATCGCCGGCGTCGACGTACTCGCTCGCACCGAGGGCGGATCGGAACGTCCGCCGCTCTCCGTCGCGGAGGGCGAGGTATCGGACCGCGTCTTCCTGGTCGGCGGCGACCGGGTGGACTGCACCATCGTGTCGCTCGACGCGGGCGCCATCGTGTGCGCGACCGACGCGTCCGACTCACTGCGGCTGCCGATCGCGCGCGTCGTCGCCGTACGTCTCGCGAAGCTCGATGCGACCGTCGCGCAGGGCCGGCTGTTCACGGTTGCGCTACGCGACGGGTCGCGCGTCGTCGGGCCGATCCCGTCGCTCGATGATTCGCGCGTGCTCTCACTCAACGGTTCCGCCGGTTACAAGGCACGCGCGCGGATGGCGGATGTCGTCGCGATCCTCGTGCGCGGGAGTCGGTTCGCGTATCTCTCGGATCTGCCCGCGCCGGAGATCGACGTGCGGCCGTTCTGGGCGCCCGTGGCAGGGGACCCGAACAAGCTCTACGCGCCGCGCTGGGACCGCGCGTTCTCGGACGCCCCGCTCACGGTCGGAGGACGCACCTGGCTGAAGGGCATCGGCGTGTACTCGGGAACGACGCTGACCTGGCAACTCGCGGGCGAGTACGCGGAACTGCGTACGGCGATCGGCATCGACGACGGCGCGGGCGCGCTCGGCGGGGCGGTGTTCGAAGTGCTCGTGGACGGCAAGGTGAAGTGGTCCAGCGGGTTCGTGAGGTCGACGCTGGCGCGCGGCGACCACGGCAAGACGGGGCCCGTGGACGCGGGCCGCATCTCCGTCGCCGACGCGAAGACGCTCTCGCTGCGGGTGTCCGCCGGTGACGCCGAGGACCCGTACCCGATCCAGGACCACGCCGATTGGCTGGGAGCGTTGCTGGTCCGCAAGCGTTAGCCGGTCCCAGTGACCCCGTGACGGAGGGCTGATGCAGCGGCTCGAGTGGGAACTGCCTCTCACGACGCTGCAACTCGTGGCAGCGTCCGTCGCGGTGGGACTGGTCGTGGCGTTCGTGGCTGCGCGGCGTATGCGCCGGGCCGGCGGCCGCCCCGCGACGTCGTTCTTGGCAGCAGTGTTGCGCGGCGGCGCCGTTGCGTTGCTGCTGCTCGCCGCCGCCGGCCCGTTCGTCGCGGAGAGTCAGGAGCGCCACGGCGATGCGTTGCTCGCGCGCCCGGCGCACACTGCGGTGGCCGGCGACCCCGTGAATCCGACCGTTCGCGACGTGATGTGGCCCGGAGACGCGGCGGATGCCGCCACCGCGGTGGAGATCCTCCGCGCTAGCCGTGCTCCAGGGACACCGGCGGTGCTGGGTCTCTCGACCAACGGTGCAGGACCGCTCGCCGACCACGTCGAACGCCGTCACGTGTCGGATGCGCTCCGTCCCGGCGACCGACTGGAGCGCGTCGGCGTCGGCGACCCGCCGCTCCCGCGCGGCGCGCAAGCGCGGCCCCCACCCGGCGCGCCAGCCATCCTCGCCCCCCTGGTCCACGAGGCCGGTCAGCCGCTCGAACTCGTGCTCGACGCTGGCGCCTCACCGTTCACCCCGGGAACCGTGCGCGTGACCGTGGGCGCCGAACGCGTCCTGGTCGCGGTGACAGCGGACACGCGGCGCATCGCCGTGCCTCCGGTCCTGTGCGACGCCGGGATGCAACTCGTGGTGGCCGAAGTTCCTGGGCGCGCACCGGCCGCGCGCTTCGTCGAGATCGTGTCCGCGCCGCGCGTCCTGGTGACGGACACGGTCGCACGGGACTCCTCGCCGCTGGTGCTGCAACTCCTGACGCAGGGACTCGACGTCGTGCACGCCGCTCCGCAGGAAGTCACCCCGTCGATGCTCGCCGCACACGACGTTCTCGTGGCCGGCCCGGGTGCGGCCGGCGACGCATTCGAGCGGGCAGTGGAAGAACGCGTCCGGGACGGCGCCGGTCTCGTCGTAGCGGGCGGCCGCGGGCCGCTGGGTCTCGAGCGGCTGCGAGACGGCACGCTCCTGGCGGCTCTGCCGGTGTCCTTGCCCCCGCGCGCTCCGTCGCCACCGCCCCCCGTCCAACCACCGGAGCCGGAACCCGCGCCGGACCCGGATCCGCCGCCCCCCGACCCGGAAGCACCCCGGGTCACGCTCGACGACGGCGAGAAGGACGCGCGGCGGATCGCGCTGCTGCTCGTGGTCGATCGATCGGTGAGCATGGCAGGACCGAAACTGGGCATGGCCAAGCAGGCCGCCATGGCCGCGACCCGCAGCCTCGCACCGGAGGACCGGGTCGGTGTCATCGTGTTCGACGACTCGTTCAACTGGGCCGTGCCCTTCCAGGCCGCCGGCAACCGCCGCTCCGTCGTGCGCCGCCTCGCGCGAATTCAGGCGCAGGGCGGCACGGACTTCTACCGCGCGCTCGAGTCCGGTTACCGGTATCTCGAGCGCGAGCGCGCCGGCGTCAAGCACGTGATCGTTCTGACGGACGGCTACACGCGCGGCGCCGTCTGGATGCCGCTCGTCACCGAGGCCGCAGCCAAAGGCATGACGCTCTCGTGCGTCTCGATCGGCGACAGCGCGGACGACAAGCTGCTCACCCGGCTGAAGAACTGGGGGCACGGCGGGATCCACTACGCCGTCGATCCTGCGCGCATCCCCGAAGTCGTCACCGAGGACACCAGCAAGTTCGCAACGGGACCTCGGGCGGTGAAGGCGACGGCACTGATCGACGAGAAGATCGCCGGGCTTCCCCCGCCGCCGCCGACGCTCCCGCCCGCCTTTCCGAAGCCCGTACCGCCGCCGCCCGAACGCGTGGCGGAACCGGAGGAGACCGGCCGCACCGCGTCACCGCAAATCGTCGCCGCATCCCCGGCACTTGCCGCACTCCCCGCCAAGCGCTGGCCCGAGTTGACACACGTCGAAACCGTCCTTCCGCGGAATGACAGCCGCACGCCGCTGGTGTTCACCGACGATCCGACGCCGGCGCTGGTCACCGGCAGAGCGGGACTGGGACGCGTGGCGGTCATTCCCGCGGACATGTCGTCTCCTGACGCGACGGAGTTGTTCGCGTGGGTGCACGGCGGCGCGTTCCTCGCCCAGCTCGTCCGGTCCGTCGCGCCACCGCGCGAACCGTTCACGCGCACGCGGATGGCGTCGGCGACGATCGACGCCAGGGGGCGCACTCATCTGCTCGTGCCTGGGGCGGCGGCGGGCGTGCTGCGCCTCGCGCCGGTCGGGAACGCCGCGTCGGCCGACGTGCTCGCCGTCGAAGTGACGGACGAGCAAGGCAACGCCATGGCGACACTCCCGACCCCCCTGGCGCCGGGAGTGCACGCCGGGACACTCGAGACGAACACCGGGATCTTCCGCGTGGCCTGCGTCGTACCGGCGGTGCGCGGCGAGAACCAGGATGCCCTGGGGTCCGCTGCGGCCGACGCAGGCGTGACCTTCGTCTCCTCCCTGCCCCCCGCCCCCGCCGCGCCGCCTGAGGAGCGAGGGCTCCCGCGCGCGCTGCCGTTGCTCGCACTCGCCGCCGGGCTGCTCGTCCTCGAGTCCCTCGCCCGCCGCTTCGCGACCTAGTGCGGCTCTTCCAGAACATTGACGAGGACGCCTCACTCCGCGACGATCCAGGCGGATCGCGGAAGCCCGCGGCTCCGGGATGACACCCGTGGCGCAGGGCTCCGGCGCACACGGGAGGGGAGTGTCATGGGGACTTGCGGAGCGTCTTCGTCGGTTCGGCGAACTGCGGCGCTGGCCACGGTCGTTTGCGCGGGGCTCCTGGCCGGAAGCGCCCACGCCGCGGAGGTCGAGAACACCGTCTACGGCGAGATCACGCTGCTTCCATCGGACGCGACCGTCGTCTCGGAACTCGCGGCCGTCGGCGTGGTCCTCGGCGCCGACGTCACGCTGACGTGGACGGTCGAGTCCACGGCCGTTGGCGAGCCGCACGTCACGGACCCCGACGTCACCGTCTACCACGGCTCGATTGTGGACGTGGTACTCAAGGTCGGGAGCTACGAGGCGCGCTGCAACGGCGGGCTCCCGGCGTTCGTTCAGATAGGAGACAACACGAAGACGTCGTCCGGGACGGTGTCCGACAACTACGCGATCAGTGCGACCGGCACGGAGACGTCAGGTCGCCTGCTCGAGTCGCAGGCGTTGCCCGCCTACAACTTCAACCTCACGCTGCTCGACATCAAGGCCCGGGCGAGTTCCGACGGCGGCCTGATACAGGACGTGACCCGCTATCAACTCCCGTTCAGCAGCGGCGCCTTCGGCGGCATCAGGGGCACCGTCGCGTACTCGCTGAAGACAGCGCCGAACACGAGCCGGTGCCGCAAGGGTCAGCTGACGGCCGCCGGCAAGCTCACCGGTTCGCTCCTGAAGTGCATGGGCAAGCGGGCGGGGCGGCCGCCCGAGAAGGACCCGGAGGGCACCAGCGAAGCCGCGTGCCTCGACAAGGCGGACAACAAGTTCCAGTCGAGCTTCACGAAGGCCTGCGAGAAGGCGGAGAAGAAGGGCGGCAACTGCCTTCTGCCGGGTTCCGAAGCCGGGAGTTCGAACACGACGCTGCGGCAGGACATACACGAGATCACGATCGACATCCTGTTCGGCGCCGACACGGCGAGCAAGTTCGACCGCGCGTTGCGACGCAAGCTGCTGAAGTTCGCCGCGTCCTACTGCCAGGGGGCCTTCGCCGCCTATGCCAAGGACGCCGCCAAACAGAACTCGGACAAGCTCCAGACTCGGCTCGGGAAGTCCCGCAACAAGCTCGAGTCGAAGGTCGGCAAGGCCCTGCTCAAAGCACAAGGGAAGGGCGTGACGTACGCCGGTCCAACCGGACCGGAGATCGCCGACGCCGTGTCGATCTGCGTCGAGAACTTCGTTGCGCTGTCGCGCGGCCAGGCGGATGAGTAGCAAGCGCCGGATCGCCGCGACTTTACGGACTTCGGACGCGTGTTGGCGCGTTCAGGTGGCGTGTTCGAAACAGGAGCCACGCATCACGTGAGACCGCGACTCGTCGTCACCCAGGGAGATCCGCTCGGCATCGGGCCGGAGGTGCTCGTCCGCGCGCTCGCCAACGACGCGGCAGGCGGTGCCGACGTCACCGTGCTCGGGGATCAGGAACTGATCGCCGACACGGCGGTCACACTCGGCCTCCCCGTACCCGCGCGGATCGAGCCGGCGCCGGAGTCCGGCCCGCCGTCCGCACTCTGGGCGCTCGAAGAGGCGTGCCGACGCGCGAACGACGGCAGGGCCGACGGCATCGTGACGGCGCCGGTCACCAAGCATGACCTCGTCCGCCAGGGATTCGAGTTTCCCGGCCAGACGGAGTTCCTGGGGGCCAGGCTGAACGCGCCGCAGCCGACGATGATGCTCGCCGGAGACGAACTCCGCGTGGCGCTTGTCACGACGCACATGCCGCTGCGCGACGTCCCCGCGGCAGTCACGGACGACGCGATCGTGCGCGCGGTCCGCCACACCCATCGGGGACTGTGCGACTGGTTCGGGATCGAGGCGCCGCGCATCGCGGTGCTCGGGCTGAATCCGCACGCCGGCGAGGACGGAGTTCTCGGACACGAGGACGCCGAGACGATCGCCCCGGCGATTGCCCGCTGCCGTGCCGAGGGCATCGACTGCGAGGGGCCGCTGGCCGGTGACGGCGCGTTCGCCCCGCGCACTCGCAGGCGCTTCGATGCCCACGTGGCGATGTTCCACGACCAGGGTCTCGCCGCGCTCAAGGCCCTCTGCGGCGGCTCGGCGGTCAACCTGACGCTCGGCCTCCCGGTGCCCCGCACCTCTCCGGACCACGGTTCGGCCCGCGACATCGCCGGCCGGGGCCTGGCCGACGCGGGGAGCATGGAGGCCGCTCTCAGGCTGGCGGTCTCGGCCTGCGGGCGGCTCCGGGGAAAACCTTTCGCCGCCGCCCACGCGGACTCAGACTGAATTGTTCGGGACCGCATGGCGCCCTCTGAACCAGCCGCACGGCGCCCTCTGAACCAGAAGGGCCGGTCCGGCCAGGAGCACACGATGTCGATCGATCGCAGCCTCAAGGTGAACTCCGGCCTTCTCGGCAAGCGGAGCGTGCTGACACGCGCCGAGAGGATCGAGAAGCTGCGTCACGACCGGCGCTGGCTCGAGGGCGACTCCGTCCTCGGTCTTCCCAAGGTCCGCACCGTCTTCAAGAGCAAGGCGAAGAAGAAGAAGAAGGACAAGGACGAAGAAGAGGGGACCGAGGCCGTCGGCGGCGAGGCGACTCCCGCTACGTAGACTCCCGCCACATGCAGTCCGTCGCGAAGCACGCGAATCGAGAACGGCCGCTGGTCATCTGGACCCGCGGCCGTTCTGTTTGGACTGGGATGTCTGGAGGGGGCGTCTGGACCCGGCTCTGTTACTTCGCCGCGGTCATCGAAGCACGACCCTCGTCTTCCCACCAGTTCGCCCAGGCGGTGGCGTTCTCGCCGAAGTCCTGGCCGGTCGCCTTGCGGAGCGCGCCGTAGAAAGCGCGCCGTTCGACCGTCGTGTACTCCTCGCGCGCGCTGATCACGCGCGTGTCGAGCATCACGCCCTCGCGGATCGTGCCGACGATGGGATCGCCGATCTGCGAGAACTGCGCGATCTCGACATCGAAGTCCGAGATGTAGCTGATCTGGCGTCCCACGAAGATGTGGTTGCGCCCGCCGGGGCCGCCGCCGCTCTGCACGCGACGAACGATGTACTCGATCGACACGGCGCCACCGATCTCACCGAGCGCCATCGCGGCGTGGGCGGCGATGACGGGGCTCTCGCTGTAGAGGGCCTTGCCCAGCGGTCGGGCCGTGTCGGTGTGTTCGATCTTCTTGAGCGCCCCGATCGCGGCCGTGCGCACGCTCGACTCGCGATCCATGACGGCCGCGCGGATGAGCGGGCGAACCGCGTCCACGTCGCCCCACTTGGCCAGCAGCCCCGCGGCCACGACGCGTTCCGCCGTCTTGCCGCGGCGTAGCGCGCGCAGCGCCGGGCGGGCCACCGACTCGTCCGGCAGACCGTCGATCGCTTCGGCCGCGAACTTCTTCGCGCGCTCGTCGCCCTTGGCCATGCGCGCGATGAGTTCCTGCACGCGCACTTCACCCTCATCCATCGGACGGGGCTTGTCGGCACGCGCCTTTCGTAGCGCCGCTTCCTCGGCGAGCATCCAGGTGCCGCTGTACTGAACGAAGCCCTTCTTCTCGAGGAGCGCTTCGCCCGACAGCCAGTCACCGTCGACCTTCTGCTGCGCGAGCAGATCGCGCGCGCCCTCGTGTTCCGGATCGATCGCGACGACGGCCTTCGCGGCCGCCAGGGCTTCGTCCGGGACGCCCGCACGGACGGCTGCAAGGGCGACGGCGTAGAGCTTGCTCGCGTCGCGCTCACCGGCCGCCTCTCGGCGCGCGGCGAGGATGTCGCGCGCGGTGTCGTCGAGGTGCACGACGTCCACGTCGCGCCACTTGACGGAGACGACACCGTCCTCCGTCGTGACGAGAACGCGATCGCCGTGGTCGGCGACCTTGCCTTCGAGGACGTCGCCGTTGCCGAGCACGACTGTCTCCGCCGGCGCAGTGGCCGGGCAGGCGAGGAACGCGACCAAGGACGCCGCAATAAGGGACTTTCGCACGGATGCTTCTCCTGATCCTCGGCGCCAGCGCGCCGGCTGCTCCCGCTCGACCGTAGGGGCACCTTAGCCGACCCCGCGGAGGCGTCAATCCGGGCCAGGCTGGGGTAGGCTCGCGCGGCCGGTCAACCGGGAGGGCCCCGCGTGCCGATGAGTCCTCGGTATGCAAGGCCTCCTCGACCGTCTCCTCGCCCGTCCGAGCCTGCAGCACGCCCGCATGGCAGGTGCTGCGGTGCGCGGTCTGTACCAGCGGGACGCCGAGGCTGCGCTCGAGATGCTCCGAGAGTGGAGCCTCCACACCGACAAGCTGGTCCGCATCGCGGCGGGCGTGGGCTACGGCGTCATCGGCACCCGTGACCGCGACAGCTTCCAGACGATCCTGCCCTACGTGGCCAAGCTGGCGCACGACTCGGACGAGGACGTGCGCACCCACGGCGCCCAGGCCGCGCTGACCCAGCTCTGGCTCGTGCACACCGACGCCGTCTCGAACCTGGCCGAGAAATGGGCCGAGTCCGAGAACGACGCCGTCCGCGTCGTTGTCGTGCGCACCATCGCGCGCATCGTCGTCGACGGTCAGATCGGCCGGCCGAGTCTGTTGCGCCACTTCATCGACCGCGGCATGAAGGTCCTCGAGCGGATGGCGCCGATGGCGTCCAGCGAACTGCGGCGCACCATCGCCGAGGCGGTCGACGAGATCGGCACTCTGGCGCCGGAGCTCGTGATCCCGTCGATCGAGCGATGGTCCGAGACGGACGACTCGCGCATGCTCCGTCTCGTCTCGCACGTGCTCGAGCTGCCGGTCGGCGCGCTCTGCGAGGGCATCTCGGCGACGGAGGTCGCGGACCGCACGCGCGGACTCGACCGCGACTCGCTCAAGCAGACGGCGGCACTCTCCCGCCGCGGCGTCGGCGACGTCGACTACTTCCCGATGCTCGGCACGTCGTTCCTGGTGACACAACAGAGCGACCATCTCCCCTGGGCGCACATCGCCGATCCGTATCGCGGCTGTCAGCTGCGCTGCGAGTTCTGCAATGCGCGCACCAGCTCGGAGTTCGAGGGCGAGGGCGACGCGGACTTCAAGCGCCGTATCACCGTGGTCCAGAACGCAGCGCAGTTGCTGTCGGAAGAGCTGAGCGAGCCGGAGATGCTGCCCCGAGAGCGGCACGTTCTGGGCCTCGGCGTCACGTCGGACCCGTACCAGCCCGCCGAAGAACGCTTCAACCTCTCGCGGGACATCCTGAAGACGTGTCTCGCGTTGCAGCACCCGGTGGTCGTGCAGACCCGCCAGGAGTTGATCCAGCGCGACACGGACATCCTCGCGCACCTGGCGGATCTGGACCTCGCCAACGTCCTGATCGCGATGCAGACGCCGGTCGAGGGCATCCGCAACAAGATCGAGCTCGGCACGTCGAGCGTGAAGGAGCGACTGAGGACGATGCGCGCGCTCAGCTCGCGCGGCATCCCCGTCGGGCTCCTCCTGTCGCCGATCATGCCGGACCTGACCGACGACGAGAACATGCTCGAGGAGATGATCCGGCGCGCGGCGGATGCCGGCGCGTCATGGGTCGTCCCCGAGGTGCTCAACCTGCACGGCTCGGCCCGCACCCGCATCAAAGTGTTCCTGGACAGCTACGCGTCGCCCCTCGTGCCGCGCTACAAGGAGCTGTACACGAAGGGCGAGCGCCCCGGCGATCCGGACCCGGAGTACCAGCGACGCATCGTCGAGGAGATCGTGCCCGCTCTCGCTGAGAAGCACGGCATGATCCACACCTCGCGCATGCTCACGAGCGGCCGCTCCCCCACCGCCTGCCTCGTCCGCGTCTGACGGGCCGCCCCGGTGAACCCGTAGGGGCGGGGTCCACCCCCGCCCGCGAACTGACGACGACTCCCTAGCGGCAGTCCGCGCACCGGCCGAAGAGCCGCAACGAATGCGACTCCAACGTGAACCCGTGCGCTTCGGCGACGTCGTCCTGGAGCTGCTCGATCTCGTCGTTCTCGAACTCGACGATGCGACCGCACGCGTTGCAGATCAGGTGGTCGTGGTGCACGTGCCCGACCATGACCTCGTAGGCGAGCTGGCCGCGCTGGAACTCGCGGCTCTCCACGAACCCGCCATCCACCAGCAGCGCCAGGGTCCGATAGACCGACGCCCGGCTGGCCCGGTGGCCGCGCGCGCTGACGGCCGCCAGGAGTTCGTCGGCCGAGAAGTGGCCGCCCAGCTCCAGGACGGTCTCGATGATCTGCCCGCGCGCCGCGGTCACGCGGAGGCCGCGGTCTCGCAGGAACTCGGTGACCTCAGCCACGGCTTCGTGCATGGGTACGGTTCTACTCGACGGCGGCGCGCCGGGACCACGCTCCGCCGACCTCGGGTACACTCGCAGCGGTCGGGGTTCGCAGTTGGAGGTACCTATGCCCAGACTGCTCTATCGCCGGATCGTCATTCCGGCGCTGCTTGCAGGGACGTTCGCCATGGCGGGATCCGCCGCGGCGGACGAGAAACCGGTCCTCGACCGGCTCGACGCCCTGCGCAAGAAGGCCGCCGCGCTGACGAAGAAGGCCGACGACGCCAAGAAGACGACCGAACTCGAGTCGAACGCGGCGGTGCGCCGCGTGCGCAAGGTGCCCGCGCCCAAGAACATGAATGCGGCACTTCGTCGGCTCGCGGCGGTCCGCACGAGCGTCGACTGGAAGGAGATGCCGATCGACGAGGCGATCGACTACATCGGCCGCCTCGCCGGGTTCAACGTCATCGTCGGCCCCGCCCTCCAGAACGAGGGCATCGAAGGCGTGCCGAAGCTCACCCTGAAGCTCACCGACGTCAACCTGCGCACTCTCTCGCAACTGATCACGCGGCTGACGAAGACGAAGCTCGCGATGCGCAATCGCATCCTGCTGTTCACGACGCCCGAAGCGGCGCGCGGCGTACCGGTCCTGCGCATCTACTCGATCGGCGACCTGACACACGAGATCCGGAACTTTCCCGGCCCCGACATGAACCTGCGCTCATCCGGTGCGGAGTTCGAGGAGGAAGAGGAGTCCATCGTCGAGAGCGGTCTCTCCGATCCGGAGAAGATCGCCGACATGCTCCGCGAGTTCGTCGAGTCCGAGACGTGGGAGCACGAGAAGGTCTCGATGAGCGCGGACGAGCGACGCCTGGTCGTGCGCCAGTACCCCGAGGTGCACAAGAAGATCGTGCGCTTCCTGAACATGCTCCGCGGCGCGCGGTAGCTGACTAGCCATCGAGAGCACGGGCCGCGATGTCGCGGCGGAAGTGCATGCCGTCGAACGAGATCTTCCCGGCGGCCTCATAAGCGCGGTCGCGTGCTGACTGGATCGTGTCGCCCAGCGCGGTGACACCCAGCACGCGGCCGCCGTTCGTGACGACGTCGTGCCCCTCGCGGCGGGTCCCGGCGTGGAACACGACCACGTCGTCCATGGCCTTGACGTCCTCGAGCCCGGTGATCACGTCGCCCTTGCTGGACGAAGCCGGATACCCCCGCGACGCCATGACGACGCACACCGCGGGGCGCGGATCCCACGTCAGCTCTTCGACGTCGGAGAGCTTGCCGTCGGCGCAGCCCTCCAGCAACGGCATGAGGTCGGACTGCGTCCGCATCAGCACGGCCTGCGCCTCCGGGTCGCCGAAACGCGCGTTGAACTCGATGACGCGCGGGCCGCCGCGGGTCGCCATGATCCCGGCGTAGATGACGCCGCGGTACTCGATGCGCTCGCGGCCGAGGGCGTGCACGATGCGTACCAGGACGTCCTCGGTCACCCGCGACATCATCTCGGGACTGCCGACCGGCGCCGGGCTGTACGCCCCCATCCCGCCGGTGTTCGCTCCCCGGTCGTCGTCGCGTGCGCGCTTGTGGTCCTGCGACGGCTCGAGAACCGCGATCGTGCGGCCGTCAGTCAGCGCCAGGACCGAGAGTTCCTCGCCGCGCAGGAACTCCTCGACGAGCAGTGTCTTGCCGGCGTCGCCGAAACGCTCCCCCTCCATCATCTCACGCGCCGCTTCGATCGCTTCCTCCCCCGTCTCCGGCAGCACGACGCCCTTGCCCGCCGCGAGTCCGTCCGCCTTCAGCACGACCGGGAAGTGGATCTGGTTCTCGAGGTATGCGCGCGCGCTCTCGAAGTGATGGAACGTGCGCGCGGACGGCGTCGGGATGGCGTACTTCTGCATGAGGCTCTTGGCGAACGCCTTCGAGGACTCGAGTTGCGCGCCCGTCTGCCCCGGCCCGAACACGCGCACTCCGGCGTCGCGCAGGCGGTCCGCCATGCCGGCGGCGAGCGGCGCCTCCGGACCGATGACCGCGAAGTCGATCCGCTCGACGCGGCAGAGCTTCAGCACTCCGGGGATGTCGGTCGCGGCCACGTTCACGTTCCGCGCGACGTCGCTCGTGCCCGCGTTACCGGGGGCGCAGATCACCTCGCTGACGCGCGGGCTCTGCCGGATCTTCCACGCCAGCACGTGTTCGCGGCCACCGCTGCCGACGACGAGCACTCGCATGTCTTCCTCCCGATCCGCGCCGTCCTTCGTGCGCGGACCGGGATTGTGTCGCAGCGGCCACCGGTTCGGAAAGCCGGAGCGAGCGGGGCCTCACGCTCGATTTCGCTTCGCCGCCCCTGGGGCCGGTCCTAGGCTCCGCGCCCCGCGAGACACACCGAACCGGATCACGGCGAAGCGCGTTGAACGGGACTCCGCCGGGTGACCGACGGCGCCACTTTGACAAGCCTGGACGCGAGACCGGCGCCGCTCCTTCTCATGAATCTCGGAGGGGCCGGTCCCCGCGTGGGACGTTGCGAGCGGCACGATCGGGGCGTAGCTCAGCCTGGCTAGAGTGCCTGCTTTGGGAGCAGGAAGTCGGAGGTTCGAATCCTCTCGCCCCGACCAGTGCAGTCGATCGGGCCAAGCTCCGCCGATCGGGGCCGCGATGGGAGACAATCTCCGAACACAATTTCAGCCCAGAATCTCAGCATGGGCGCCGATAGCTCAGCTGGATAGAGCAGCGGATTTCTAATCCGCAGGTCGCAGGTTCGAGTCCTGCTCGGCGTGCCAGCCGAACCCATTGCGGGCGCGGGGTTTAAGGCGACTCTCGCGCTCGGTCTGGAGGCCCGGTACCATCGGCCGGGGACCGGATAGGGGACCGGAACGAGGGCGAGAGCGTGCCGAGAGAGGCTGAGCCGCACGTCTACAAACGCGCCGACCGCGGGGCCTGGTACGTTCGATTCCGGACGCCGGACGGCCGCCAGGTCAACCGTCGGGCGGGCACGACGAAGTCCGAGGCGAACCGATACGCCCGGGCCCTTCGGGAGGAGCTCGTCGCTCCCCTCGTCCCGCCGGCGCCCACTCTCGCGGCCTTCATCGCGGACCACTACGCCGCGGCGCTCGCGATCCGCGTCGCGGCCTCGACCTACAAGGACCAATCGCGTCAGCTCCTCGCGGCGGCCGAGGCCTTCGAGGGCGTCCCGATGCGGGGGGTGACGGTCGCGAGCGCGCAGGCCTTCCTCGAGGGGCTGATCGGCGGCCGTGGATTCTCGCCGGCGACGGCGCGACGGTACCGGTCGGCGCTCTCGAAGGCCTGGGCGAGCGCGGCTCGCGTGGATCTCCTCGAGCGGAACGTCTGGCGCGAGGTCCAGCTCCCCCGCGAGACGCGCACGGCCCCGCCGTTCCTGAGCGAGCGCGAGCTCCGGGCGCTCTATCGCGCCGTCCCGCGGTACTACCGCGCGAGCGCGGTCTTCCTGGGCGAGACGGGCGCGGACGTCGGAGCGGCGCGACGGCTCACTTGGGCCCAGGTGGGCGAGGATCTCGCCTTCGCGGCGTGGACGCGCCAGAAGACCGGGGCCCTCGTGCACGTCCCGCTGCGACGCCTCGCCCGTGCGGCGCTCCGCCGGCTCCTGGCCGAGCGGGTCGCTCCCCTCACGGGCGCGGATCGCGTCTTCGCGAAGGGCGGGGTCTGGACGAGGCCGGGTCAGGAGGCGTGGAGGCGAGCCACGAAGGCTATCGGGCACGAGGGCCTCCTCCGCCGGCATCTCCGGCATGTGCGCGGATCGCTTCTCGTGCGCGCGGGAGTCCCGATTCCGACCGTCGCACGGTGGCTCGGCCACTCCGGGCCCGCGATGGTCCTCGAGAGGTATGGCCATCTCGCGCCGTCCGGAGAGCTGCAGCACGCGCTCGAGCTGTCTGAGCGAGCTCTTATACGTCGAAACGTCCCCCTCGAGGAAACGCCAACTCGCGCCCAGCTTGAAACCGGCGATCTCACCGCGTTGGGCCATTCGTTGCACGCCCCGCTCGGTCAGCCGGAGCATGTCCGCGACCTCGCGCGCGGTCAGGAGCGCCGTCGTGCTCATCGTCGCGCTCATGCGCAGCGCTCCAGCTCGCCGCGGCGGGCCACTAGGGCACGCGCGATCGTGTTCGCGAGGGCCTCCTGGTCCTCCGTCGGGTCGGCTCCCGCGAGGGCGAGGAGCTGACCAGGCGTGAGGCCGATTGCCGCCGCGGTGTCCTCGATTCGATCGAGAGGCCCTCTCCCTTGGCACCCACGCTCGACGGCGCTAACCGATGCGGGCGACATCCCAACGCGGTTGGCGAGCTCATCCTGGGTGAGACCCAGGACCGCCCGGGCGCAGGCGACGACGTTGCCGTACCGGTCGGGCAGCCTCGCGCGGCTCACGTGCGTGCCCTTCGTACGCGATATCTGCACTGACCGGCGGGTCGGCGCGACCTCCTACTGACGGCGCTCTCACGGTGGCCCGTCGCCCTCCTGGCGTCAGGCAAGCCGGATCGCCGATCAAGGGAGGGTCGCTCCGGTGCACCGGCTTCACTCGCCCAAGCCCGCGAGTCGCGTGGATCCACGATCTGCGTTGTCGGGGGGCGCCCTCTCACCTCAAGGCGCAGCGAGCCCCCGTCGTTGGACGAATCAGGCAACCCGTAGCAGGGCAACGGCTGAACGAGCACTAGTCCTTGTGGCACGAGAGATATTCATGCCAGAGATCGCGCTCGGCGTCAACCCTGAATTCAGGGTTATTGCGGCTGACTTCTTCGGCGGCGTGTCGTCCGCTTGCTCGGAGGCACGAGTTGGATGCCCATCCGCCGGCGCATCTCTTCCGCGTGCAGGCCGCCGAGTCCCAGGAACAGGTAATGCAGCACAATCGCGAGGTTGCCCGGGTGCTCAGGCACCGCTCTGGCCGCCTCGTACGCTTCGACGCTCGAGAGAGCTAGCGACGTGAAATCCGCGCACTCTTGCTGCGTTCCGTGGCCGTGGGCAGCCCTCGCCTCTCGAAATAGGTTCGCCAGGAACCACCGGACGCGCTCGCCTGTCTCTTCGTCGACCGGATTCGCACCCATGCCCCGATACTGCGGCAACAGCGACGCGCGAACAAGAGTCACTAGAAACGCCGCGACTCACGCTATCCTTGGAAATAGGGCTGACGCCAGCAGAGGGGTGCGCTAGCCTGCATAATTCATCACGCCACGCCCGGAACGTAGATTCGGGCGCACCGCGCATTGCATAAACTGTTGTTAGAGCAATAGTTACACAGATGCGAGAGGTACGCCCGAGTGACGAATTCTACCCCACACACTGTCCGGTTTCCCGATCTCTTCGGGAAGGTCACCACGGCCGTGTTCGACGGCGAAGCGCACACGTCCGAGGGAGGCGCGGGACTGCTGCGCGCGGTGGACCGTCGAATGGGAGTGACCGCAGGTCTGGCTGCGCTGTTGGTGGATCGTCGTGACCCGACGCGGGTGCAGCACTCGTTGGAGGAGCTCTTTCGGCAGCGCGTCTTCTCGATCGGCCTGGGCTACAGCGACCAGAACGACGCGGCTCGCGTGGGCACCGACCCGATGCTCAAGGGGGTCACGGGCCGCGCGCCGATCAAGGGCGCCGACCTGGCGTCTCAGGCGACGCTGTCGCGCTTCGAGAACGCGGTCACGGCGCACGAGCTCGTGGCCTTGTCGCGCAAGCTCGAGGAGGACGTGATCGAGCGTCTTTGCGCTCGCCACCGGGGGGCCCGGCGCATCACGATCGACATGGACCCGAGCTGTGACCCGACCCACGGTGCACAGCAGGGAGCGCTCTTCAACGGCTTCTACGACACGTGGTGCTACCTGCCGGTTTTCGGCTTCCTCACGGTCGACGGCGATCCGGAGCAGTACCTTTTCTGTGCGCGGCTGCGGCCGGGCAACGCGAAGGAGGGCCGCACGTCGCTGCGGACGATCCGCCGGATGGTGAAGCGACTTCGGCGTGCGTTTCCGCGCACGCAGATCCTCGTGCGCCTGGACAGCGGCTTCGCCGGCTCGCGGCTCTTCGACGCGCTGGACGAACTCGGCGTGAAGTACGTGGTCGGGATGCCCAAGAACAAGCGGCTCCTGGATCTGTGCGACGCCGAGATGACAGCGGCTGCGGTGCTGGCGGCGATGGAAGACAAGACGGCGCAGATCTACGGCGACTGCGAGTACCGGGCGAAGAGCTGGAGCAGGTCCCGCCGCGTGGTCTTCAAGGCGCAAGTGCTGGTCGCCACCGGGAAGGTGAACAAGGACAACGCGCGCTTCGTGGTCACCAACGTCTCGCGCAGCTACAAGCCCGAGACGACCTACTGCAAGACCTACTGCGGTCGCGGCGACGCCGAGAACCGCATCAAGGAACTCAAGGGTGGCCTGGCGGTGGATCGCACGAGCAACTCGAGCTTCCTGGCGAACCAGTTCCGCGTGCTGATGACCGCGGCGGCCTACGTACTCTTCCAGGAGTTACGCTACCAGTTGCGCGGCACCACGGCCGCAGTCTGGCAGGTGCACACGATCCGCGAACGGCTGCTCAAGATCGGCGCCCGCGTCGTGGAATCGGTGCGCCGCGTCGTCGTGCATCTCGCGGCGGCCTGCCCATGGCGCGAGCTGTGGTGCCGCGTCGCGCGAAGGCTCGGCGCTGCGCCGGTCTGAGCGCAGCCGATGGCCAGAAGAACGACACGCTTCCGGCTACCGGTCCGTCCAGACCTCGTCCGCGCGGCGGCAAATGGACTTGAACGCCCCCTCGGAACGAAGATCCCGCCGTCCGAGACCCCGCCGACCTCGGTGAACGCCGCAAGTCGAGCGCCCGGGCGCTCGGACCGGCCGAGGGACGCCATCGCGAGCGTCGTCATGAATAGTGCGGGCAGGGGATCCCCTCTTCACTCAGGTCAGGCTGCGGCGGCGAGTGGCGTGCGCGCATCGGTTCGCCCAACGATCTCCCAGTGGAAGGGAGGGCATCGCCGCACGGCGCAGGCGAGTAGTCGTTGGAACAGCAGTCCACGTCGCTTCGATGTGCGTCGGTTGAACCGGAACTCGAACTCCGCCAGGTAGCTGGGGAGGTACTTGCGTCGCACGCCGCCCTGGAACGTGCCCAAGAGCACGCGATGGAGCAGCGAGAAGACGCGGTGGATCGCAGGTAGCACAACGTGTGCCTCGTCGTCGGACTTCGACACGTTGGTCGGTCGATGGTCGTGCTCCAAGTCGTCAGCCGGCTTTCGATAGCTACGCCAGTCGTCGGTGAACAGCACTGAGCGTGCGGCGACGTGCTGCTCGAGGAACGCCTTGACCGTGTCAGCCGAACCATCGGCGATGGATTCGAGACGGATGCGACCGATGAGGGCGTGACGCGGTGAGATCTCGACGGCTCCCATGACCAGCGCGCTGCGGTCGCCGACCTTGGGACGCCCCGGCCGGCCATGTCGCAGTCCGCCTTCCCAGGTCTCGTCGATCTCGAGGTGTCCGCGCAGCGGCGCGGTGGATCGCATCGCGATGGCGTTTCGCAACTTGTGCAGCCATGTCCAAGCGGTCTGGTACTTGGCCAGTCCAAGCTCGCGCTGCAGCTCGAGTGCGGAGATGCCTCGCTTGCTCGACACGAACAGATACATGGCCAGGAACCACAGCCGTAGCGGCTTGCGAGACCCGTGCATGACGGTGCCGGCGGTGAGCGAAACCTGCTTGTGGCAGGCACAACACTCGTCGAGCCGGCGTGACGGCAGGAACCACGCCTCCTCGCCGCCGCACGCTGGACAGCGGAAGCCGCCCTCGCCGTACTTCCACCGGCGCAGCAGGGCTGCACACCGATCTTCGTCGGAGAACCTCACGACAAACTCGGCGAGTGTGCCCGGCAGCGAGTCGTCGCGCGCAAAGGGGATCATGGCACCGGTCATCGCACCTCCTTGTAAGTGCGATGTTAGTCACCCGATCGGGCGCTCAACCTGAGCGAAGGGGGGAGCCCCTGTGCGGGCTAGTCCGATAGCACGGTTCCCCGGGCACGGTCCCGGACGGAACCGACATGCGCATCGAAGTCGACCCGACGACCCGAAGGCCCCCCCCCCCCCCCCCCCCCGAGCGAGCAAATCGCCGATCAGGTGCGCTTCGCCGTTGCGGCTGGGCTCCTCGCGCCGGGAGAGAAGCTCCCCTCGGTGCGCAAGCTGGCGGCAACGGCACTCGTCAACCCCAACACCGTGGCCCGCGCCTATCGCGAGCTCGAACGTGAGGGAACCGTCGAGACACGGCCCGGCTCCGGAGTCTTCATCGCACGGCGCGCGCCGCAGAAGTGCCGCCGCGCGACGCGCCGCACGCTCGAGGAACGACTCGGGCGCGCAGTCCACGAGGCGCTCGCCGCGGGACTCTCCCCCGACGAGACGCTGGCACTCGTAACGCGCTCCCTGCAGAGCGCGACAGAAAAGGTGAACCGATGAGTGAGAACGAACCCGTCATCGAGGTGACAGGCCTGCGCCACCGCTACGGCCGAGCCGAAGTGCTCCGCGGCGTCGACCTCGAGGTCCCACGCGGCAGCGTCACGGCGCTGCTCGGACGCAACGGTGAAGGCAAGACAACGCTCCTTCGGTTGCTCATCGGCTGGCTGCCGCCGAAGCGCGGTCACATCCACGTGCTTGGACGCGACCCGGCACGCGACGGCCCGACGGTGCGCCGCCGCGTGGGGTACGTGCCGCACGACCTGCCGCTGCCCAAGTGGATGCGCGTCGCGGACTACTTCCGCTTCCTCGAGCCGTTCTATCCGACATGGAGCCGCGCGACGGAGAGTGCGCTCGTCGAGCGCCTCGATCTCGATCCGCGCGCCAAGGTGAACTCGCTCTCCAAGGGCCAGAAGGCCAAGCATGCGCTGATCGCGGCACTTGCGCACGAACCCGAGTTGCTTCTGCTCGACGAACCGTTCTCGGGACTCGATCCGCTGGTCCGGCACGACGTTCTCTCGACCGTGCTCGGGCACCTGCGCGACGAACACCGCACCGTGCTCGTCGTGAGTCACTCGCTGGTGGACGTCGAGCGGGTCGCGGACCGAATGGCGTTCATGGACGGCGGCCGGATCACCCTGCAAGGCGATCTCGAGGAGATCGCGCGTCACGCGGTGCGGCTCGCGGTCACGCTGAACGATGAGAACTCTCTCTGGGCGCCCCCCGGGCATCCCGCCACCGAACGGAACGGCGCTGACGTCGTGTTGACGTATGTGGAGTTCGATCCGCGCTACGAAGAGGCCCTGCACCACGATCCCAAGGTCGCCGGCGTGAAGCGCCTGCAGCGCGGTCTCGATGACGTGTTCAAGGCCGCGGTCGCCAGGCCCCTCGGCAAGGAGGTCGCGCCGTGCGTGGGTTCCTGAGCTTCCTGCGGAAGGAGTGGCGCGACGCCCGCACGATCGCGATCGTGTGTGCGCTGCTCGCTCCGATCGCCCTGATCGTGACGCACGCCAGCGTCAGCGAGTTCGACGCGCCGCGCGTCGCGGCGCAGATCGTCGTACCGGCGCTGATCACGCTGTTCGCGCTGGTCATCGCCGCCGACTTGGTAGCTGCCGACGCCGCCTCCGGTCGCGCGGGGACCTACGCCGCGCTGCCTACGCGGCCGGGCACCTCCGGTCTCGCGAAGCTCGCGTACCTGGGCACCGTGGTCGTCGCCTTCGGTGCGTGGACGTACGCGGCCGCGCTCCTCGTGCATCTGGCCGGCAAGAACCCCGGGCACGCGTGGACGTTCATCGAGTTCGTCCCACGCTCTCTCTGGGTGCTGTGCTTTGCGTCACCGCTCGTCACCGCCGTGCTGCTGGCATCCACGCTCGCTCAACGCGGCTTCACCGCCGTGTGCGGCGGCTGCGTGATCGTAGCGGCGTTCGTCGCTGTGGCCGTCGCCGTGGATTGGACAGCGCTCGAGTTCATGCCATCGAAGGGCCACGCGCTGGTCGCGGGGCTGGTCGTCGGCTGCACGCTCCTCGGTGGCGCCGCCGTGGCATACGTGCGGGGTCCGGCCCACGCTGCGCCGCTGCTGCGGCGCGCGGTCCTCGCGTTCGCTGTCCCCGTCGCCGTGCTGCTCCCCACCGGGGCGGCCACAGCCGCCGTCCTGCACGATCGCGCACAGGTCGAGGTCGGTGATCCACGCGTGACCGTCTACCCGCTGCGCTGGAGCCCAGACGGACGGCATCTGCTGCTGATTGCCGCCCGTGCCGACAACCCGCACGCGATCCACCGCGTATGGTCCCTCGACGTCCGCAGCGGCGCCATCGCACCGCTCCCCGTTAAGGGCATGGAGCTCTCGAGCGGCTTCGCCTGGACCGACGCCGGCGCACGGTTTGTCGAAAGCGGCTGGTTCAAGAACCCGGACGCGCTCGTCCATGAATTCGATCTTGCGACCGGAGAGACGGTCCGCACACGTTCGGTGGAGCAGTTGGAGTCGAGTGGCAAGTCGGTGTTCGAGCGCGACGATCACTTCGCGTCGGAGACCGTCGAGGGTGGACTCCGGTGGACCGATCGCCGCGCCGGGGGATCCCTGTTCGTGCCTGACGACCTGACGGTCATCTCGACGCAGAGCATGGTCGGGCGGCTGCTCCTGCGGAGCAATCGCAACGGCGGCGACCTCTACGTCGGATCGTTCGACGACGGCACGATCACCTACGTGACCCCGGGACACGGCAGTGTGTATCTCTCGCCGGGAGGACGCTACGCCGTCGCGACGCGGCCCGATGGGCGCATGATCATCGACCTCGAGCACGTACGCGTCGCGCACAGAGTTCAACCGCCGTACGGAACAGCGTTCCCCGGCGGCGGCTCTCCTTACCATGTCGTGGCGTACCACCGCGACCAGCCGACCCTGCTCATCGACCTGCGGGACGGGACGCGGACTCCTCTCGCTCCCGACCCGAACCGACTCGGCGCTCCGTGGGACCTCGTCAAGGTCCGCCACGACGGCGACTACGCGCTCGTCGCTCCCGGCGGACGCCTGCTCCTGTTCGACGCCGGGACCGGGGAGCACCGCGTGCTTTACGGGCCGAGGAACGAGGAGTAGCCGTGCGCGCGTTTCTGACCCTGATCGACAAGGAGTGGCGCAACGCCCGCGTGTTGGTGATCGGGACGGCCGTTCTCGCAGTGGCCGCCGTCTGGGTCATCCAGGGTGTGTTCGGAGAGTGGCGTCACCCGGAACTCACCGGCCGCATCGTGGTGCCCGCGGTCGTCGCGCTCTTCGCTGCCGTCGTCTGCTCGGATCTCGCCGCCGATGAACGAACTTCCCGCCGTGCCGGCACGTTCGCGCTGCTCCCTGTGCCGGGCGCCGCGCACTGGGCGGCGAAGGTGTTGTTCGCGCTGTCCGCGATCGCGGCGTTCACCGTCTGGATCGCGGCAACGGCCGTGTTGCTGCACGGGTTCATGGGCGTGCCCGACGGCGCACTCGCCGTCGCCGAAGAGATGTTCGAGATCGCTCCACGGACTGTGTTGATCAGCCTCGCGATCGCGGGATGTTCGTTCTTCTGGTCAATGCTGCTCCCGCGCGGACTGAGCGCCGCGCTCGCCGGCATCGTCCTCGCATGCGGAGCCGCCTACGGCGGGTCGAAGGCCGACTTCCTCCTGTTCGGCTTCGAACCGTTCACGCGCACGGACGCGTTCCTCGCGGCGGCGGTGCTCGGCGTCGCACTCGCACTCGGCGTGCTCCTCGTCTTCGCGCGCGGCGCCGCCCACGCGTCGTCCCTCGCCCGGCGCGCGAGGCTCGTGTCCTCCAGCCTGGTGGCGTTCGCCGCACTGGCGAGTGTCACGTTCGCCACCGCCGCATACGCACGCACGAGCCTCTCGCCCGGCGATCCCGAGACACGCATCCTGTCGATCGCCGCGTCTCCGGACGGAAGCCGCGTGGCGCTGACCGTCTCGCGCGCGGGTCAGGAGCAGCGCCGTGTCTGGATCGTCGATACAGCCACGAGCGACGTTCTCGAACTCCCCGGCCGCACGAACGACGTGTGGGGGTTCGCCGAGGACGGCTCCGTGAACGTCGCGGAGCTTGCCCTCAGGCAACGGTACTACTACGAAGGTTCTCGCTGGTTCGACTACCACAGCCGCGTCGTGGCCTACCGCCGGATCGACGCAACGACCGGCCGCACCGTGCGCCTGGTTCCAGAGAGCGAGGTAAGGGAGGCGAGGAAGGCCGCGCGCGCGCGAAACGCTCCGTGGGCAACGTTCGATTGGGACCCGATGCCGGCGAAGCGGCCACAAGCGGCGATGTGGCCACTCCAGGTCCGCGTGCACGTCGCGGGACAGCACCTCGCTACGCTCACCACGCACGGCTTCGCGTCACTCGCCCCGAGCCGCGGGCATGTGCTGTATCAGCCAGAACGCGGCCTCCTCGTCCGTGACGACCTGTTCACGGGAGCGCGCCTCTTCGAGCTTCCCGTGATCGGGGCGAACTGCCGCGTATCCCTGGCGAACGGAGGTCGCTCGCTGGTCGTCAGCGAGCGCTATCCAGAAGGAGGCGCGACGGTGCGCATCGTGAATGCGCTGACCGGGCGGCCGCAGTTCGGACCATTCGGCGCAAGGGAGCCAGGAGCGCGGTTAAGCGACGGTGTCTGGGCGACCCCGACCACGGGTTCCTGGCTCATGCTCAGGAAGTGGAAGAGCTCGCGCCACACGGGATCTGAACTGCTCAACCTGAACACCGGCGCCCGGCGCGTGCTGCGCCCGGCTCGCAACGATACGCGCATTCCCCCGAGCGCCGTCATCCCGGGCGTGGGCACAGCGTTCGCCGAGGGTCCCCGCATCGTCGTGGTCGACGACGACGGCCAGGTCGTGCGCACGTACCTCGACCTCGACGAGTGACTACCAGCGGTGGTACGCGGGGTGACCGGGCTTCACCGCGACGAACACGCCGCGACAGGTAGCTGTGACTTTCCCGCCGGCCTCGAGCGTCCCCTTGACCGTGGCGCGGTCGTCCTCCGATGAGACCACGTGCGCGCGCACGGTCATCTCCTCCTCGATCGGGGTCGGGCGTCGCAGCTTGACGGTGTACTCGGCCGTGACCGTGCACGGCGGATGATCCGCCCCGGCCCGCTGCATCAGATGATGCGCCGCGGTCCAGTTCAGGTGGCAATCGAGCAGTGTGCCCACGATGCCGCCGTTCAGCATGCCGGGGAACGCCTGGTGGTGGTCTTCCGCGTGGAACGTCGCGACACACTCGTCCCCCCGCACGAAGCTCTTGATGCGGAGGCCCTTCTCGTTCGCGGGGCCGCATCCGAAGCACTTCATCGGGGCCGCGTACCGATCCTGCAGTGACTGCTCACTCATGCGAACATCGTAGGGTCATGCGCCGCGCGACGTTTCGGTTCCACGGGGAGTTGGCCGACTTCCTGCCGGCGGGCCGCCGGGGAGTGGCGTTCGAACACGAGTTCCCGGCGCACGCATCGGTCAAGGACGTGGTCGAATCGCTCGGCGTCCCGCACCCCGAGATTGCATACGTCACGATCAGCGGATCGGCGGCTGACTTCTCCGCGCCGGTGCCCGACGGCACGCATGTCGACCTCTCCCCGGAGACGGGTGCGTCCCCGGCGCCGGGCGACCGCGCGTCTCCGCCGCTGCCGGACCCGCGACGGTACGTGCTCGACGCCCACATGCGCCGGCTGGCGGTGTATCTGCGCCTTCTCGGCTTCGACTCGCGATGGTGGCAGGACGCGGAGGACGCAGAGCTCGCAAGCGTCGCGGCAGAAGAGCACCGCATCCTGCTGACCCGCGACCGCGGCCTGCTCAAGCGTTCACTCGTCGTGCACGGCCGGTTCGTGCGCGCAACCAACCCGGAAGATCAACTCCGGGAGGTGATTGCGGCACACGGCCTCGCGACGCGTGCGCACCCGTTCACTCGCTGTCTGCGCTGCAACGGCCTGGTCGTCGACATCGAAAAGCGCGAGGTGCTGCACCGCCTGCGCCCCGGCACGCGGCGCTCGTACACGCGGTTCCGGCACTGCGCGGCGTGCGACCGGGTCTTCTGGCGCGGTGCACACTTCGCGCGGTTGCGGAGCATCGTGGAGAAGGCGCTGCCGGAGTGGCACGATGAACGAGCGGGACCCCGGAGGATTCGATGACGGACGGCGGACACTGGTGGGAGTCGTTCTTCGAGGGCCTCTGGCTCGACTGGCAGCTCGGCCCCCAGATCGGGGACGCCGGCCCCGAGCACTCCGCGGCGATCGCGAAGATGCTCGGTCTCCCGCAGGGTTCTCGCGTTCTGGATGCGCCGTGCGGCGAGGGACGCATAGCGCGCGGACTGGCCGCGCTCGGCTGCGAGGTCACGGGAGCGGATCTGTCGAAGGCGCTGCTGACCGCCGCCCACGCCCGCGCCAAGGAGGCCGGAGCGGACATCCGCTTCGAACGGCATGACGTGCGGCACCTGCCGTACAGCGACGAGTTCGACGCGGTGGTCTGTTACTGGGGCAGCTTCGGGTACTTCGACGACGTCGGGAACCTCGAGCAGTTCCGCGGGGCAGCCCGCGCGCTCGTGCCGGGCGGGCAGATGCTGCTCGACGGACACGTCACGGAGACGCTCTTCCCCAAGTTCTCGGAGTCGGACCGGGCGGAGCTCGGCGAGTTCGTGATCGAGGAGGCGCGCCGCTGGAACGCCGCCGCCGGGCGCGTCGAGGTGGACTGGACACTCGCAAGGGGCAGCGAGAAGGACACGCGCACGAGTTCGATGCGCGTCTACAGCGTGCGCGAGCTGACGCATCTGCTGCACGACGCCGGCTTCCACGCGATCTCGTGGTACGGCGACGTCCACGGCGCCCCGTTCGATCTCGGCGCTAACCGGGCTGTCATCGTCGCGCGCACCTGACGGGGATCGGTCAGGACGCGAGCAGCTCGGTCACGAGCGCCGGCGTGACGTCGTCGAGGGAATCGACTACTCGGTCCGCGAGCGAGAAGTCGTTCCGCCGCGTGAACGTGTGCGGAACGGCGATGACGCGGCAGCCGGCCGCGTGCGCTGCGCGCACACCCTTGTTGGCGTCCTCGATCACTACGCAGCGTGACGGGGGCAGCCCAAGAGCCTCGGCGCCGGCGAGGAACGCGTCCGGTGCGGGCTTGGGTGTCTGGTAGCGCTCGCGCGTCACGACGTCCTGGAAGTGATGCCGCAGCTCGAACTTCTCCATCACGAAGTCCACGGCCGACGAGGGCGAGTTCGTCGCCACGGCCATGGGCCACGAGGCCCCGAGCCGGGCGAGCGCTGCCTCGATCCCCGGCATCAACCGGATGCGTTCCTCGAGCAGTTGCTGGTAGATCGGCCGCCGACGGCGCTTGAGCTCGTCTGCGTCCACGGGGAGCCCGAAGGTCTCGACCGCCCACTCCGCGCCGCGTCCCCCACCGACCCAGATCCGGCCGTAGAGCGGCCTCGAGACCGAGATCCCCCACTCCCTGAGTACACGGCCGTAGGCCTGGAAGTAGAGCTCCTCGGAGTCGATCACGACCCCATCGAGGTCCCAGAGCACCCCTCCCGCCACACTTCTGTCCGTTGCCATGGCCGGGGAGCGTACCCCCACGCGAGCCTGGGAGGGCCCCGAACCGGAGCCGAGCGGCCTCCGAGGCTGTATCTGCCAGTGGAAGGACGGCCGAAACCCCCCTCCGGTCACATCTGCCCCCCTACCAGCAGCCGCGCGATGCCGATAGACTGAATGGACACGGGTATCGGGACACCGCAAGGGGGCGCAGTGCAGCGCAACGACCAGATTCTTCGCGAACGCCTGGAGGCGATGCGTCGCAGGGACTTCCTCCGCGCCGGCGCCGTTGCCGGAGCAGGCGCCCTCGCCGGTGCCACGATTCTCGGCCGGAGCACCGAAGCGCTCGCCGCCAAGAAGAAGGTCTACAAGACCAAGCACGTGATCCTGATCGCGTTCGCCGGAGGCGTCCGCGCCCGCGAGTGCGTCGGCACGATGTCGAACATCCCGAACATGGCTGCGATCGCCGAGAAGGGCGTCGTGTGCCCGAACGTGAAGGCTGCGAACCTCGGCCACTACGGCGCGGCGCTCGCGATCTTCACCGGCTGTCCCGACGCGCGCGGCATCCGCGAGAACCGTCGCGGCCCGCGGCCGACGATCTTCGAGTACCTCCGCAAGGACGCGAAGCTGCCGCCCGAGCAGGTGTGGCTCTCGACGACCGCCGGCGCGCAGACGCTGAACTACGCGTACAGCAACAACCCCGACTACGGCGCCGAGTACGGGGCCAACCTGATCTCGACGGACGGCTTGTTCAACGCCGAGTTCCGCGACCTGATCGGGAAGTTCGGCAACGCATCGCTGCCGTCGGACGAGGAGGCCAAGCGCGTCGAGCGCCTCATGGGCTCACTCGACAAGAAGTGGCTCGAGGGCGCACGGGACAAGAAGTTCCAGAACGACCCCGAGACCGCGCTGCGCATTCAGCGCTACATCCTCGAGGAACTGCGTGGCGACACGTCGCGCATCACGGGGCCGGGTTCGGGCGACGCCAAGTCGATCCGCGTCGCGCGCAACCTGCTGCGTCTCTTCCGTCCGAAGCTCATCTCGATCGTCCTGCAGAACGCGGACGTGGCGCACGGCAGCTACAACGCCTACGTCGACACGATCCGCCGCAACGACCAGGAGATCGGGCTGCTCTGGCAATCCGTGCAGGCCGACCCGGAGCTCCGGGAC
This sequence comes from Planctomycetota bacterium, assembly GCA_965248445.1. Lineage (GTDB taxonomy): Bacteria > Planctomycetota > JAJSAM01 > JAJSAM01 > JAJVHW01 > CBDFJG01. Next base: position 1,369,447 of record CBDFJG010000004.1, on the reverse strand, counting down.
TCGACCTCGATCTTCATCCTCCCGGAGTTCGGTCGCGACGCCAACCTGAACGAGCGCAACGGCCTGGACCACGGCGATGGCTCCGAGGACCTCCGCAAGGTCTTCATCATCGCTGCCGGTCCGGACTTCAAGACGGGCAAGACGATCACCAAGTCGATGAACTCGTTCGACGTATGCCCGACCATCGCGCAGCTGTTCAGAACGGACCCTGACGAGGCCCGCGGCAACGTCATCAAGCCGATCTTCGCCTAGCGGTCGGGAGACGTGGCGAAGCGGCTCGCGCGCGCGACACACCCGCAAGGCAGCGGTGAAGTGCGTTCGGATGACGGGGGGTTTGGTGCCGTGAGATTCGTGGTCGCCGCGGCGCTCTCGCTCGCGCTCGCGCTCGCAGTCATCCTCGCTGTTCCCGTCGTCGGCCAGGACATGGGCGGCGGCATGGGCGGCCCCGCGGCAGGCGGTGCCGGGTCGTCCGAGAACGGCACCTGCGGCACGTGCCACGAAGCGATCGAGGACATGCACCCGTTCTCGCCGGTCACGTGCGTGCAGTGTCACGGCGGCGACGCGACTGCCGGGGACGCGGAGAAGGCGCACGTCAAGCCGCGCGGGCGCCTGCCCACCGACGAACGCGTACTCGGCCGCGGAGTCGATCCCGCGTACTTGCGATTCCTCGATCCCGGCAACCTGCGCATCGTCGAGAAGTCGTGTGGACCATGTCACGCAGACGCCGTGCATGACGTGCACCACTCGCTGCATGCGTCCACGGCCGGACACCTGGGCGACGGCCTCTACGAGAACGGCGTCGTGGCCAAGCGGCACCCGCTCTACTCCGTCTTCCCGGTGAAGGACGAGCGGGACGCAAGCGTTGTCCGACCGGACTCGGCCGTCTTGGTACTGAAGCAGATTCCGGGGTTCCGGAGCGGCAGAGACGACCGCGTGTCGACGCACTTCTCCGATCTGCCGCGCAAGGCCTGCATGCAGTGTCACCTCTGGTCGCCGGGGCGCGCGATGCGCGGACGCGCCGGCATGGATGGTGACTACCGCGGCGAGGGCTGCTCGGCCTGCCACGTGCCCTATACCGATGACGGTCTTTCGCTCTCGCGCGACAGCACGATCGACCACTTCGAGCCGGGCCATCCCAAGGAACACAAGATGGTGCGGTTCGCGGACACGGCAACGTGCACGCGCTGCCACTACGGCGACGCGTCGATCGGCCTGTCTTTCCGCGGGCTCGCGCAGCCCGTACCGGGCATGCCGCAGACACCGGACGCACCGGGCCTTCACCGCAAGCGCCTGAACGGCGTGTACTACATCGACGATCCCGCTTCGACGCCGGCCGACGTGCACCATCAGCGCGGCATGCACTGCGTCGACTGCCACACGCGCGACGACACGATGGGCGACGGGAACCTGTACGCCCGCATGGAAGACGCGATCGAGATCCAGTGCACGACGTGTCACGGGACGTGGGCCGCGGTCGCAACGGGCCTCACGAAGAAGGGCAAGAAGCTCGCCCATCTCGAACACGAGGACGGCCAGGTGTTCCTGGTCAGTCGCGTGACTGGCAAGCGGCACCGCGTCAAGCAAGCGCGCAACGTCGTGCGGCCCGGCAGCGACGACTTCAACTCGCACGCCGCACTCGCGATGTCCGACGACCACAAGAACCTCGAGTGCTACTCGTGCCACAGCGGGTGGAACCCGAACTTCTTCGGCTTCCACTTCGACCGGAACGAGGCGTTCACACAGCTGGATATGTTGTCGGGCGCGCGCACGCAGGGTCGCGTGACGACGCAGGAGAAGGTGTTCTCCACGTTCAAGCACTACTACCTGGGCTGGAACAGCCACGGGAAGATCGCTCCGTACATGGTCGGCTTCTCGAGCATGGCGACCGTCCACGACGACAAGGGTGAACTCGTCCTCGAGCAGGCGCTGCCCGTCACGCGCGCAGGGCTCTCCGGCATGACGATGATCCACCACCAGACGCACACGACGACCGCGCGGGCGCGTACGTGCATCGAGTGCCACCGCGCGCCGTCGACGTACGGCCGCGGCACGAACAACTTCCGGCTGGCGCGCGACTTCGCCGTCACCGGCGGCAGCCAGGGAATCCGCTTCCTCAGCGTGGATCGCAAGAACCCCGCCAACAGCGCGCTGCTCTCGGTCGTGGCCGTCCCCGACGTGCAGGCGATCGCCGTCCACAACGACCGGCTCTCGGGGTACATGCAGGAGGTCTTCGCCGCCACCGCGAAGGGGGAGCTCGTCATCATCGACGCGCGATCACCTGGGTTTCCGAAGTCGCTCGGACGCGTCAAGAAAGCAGTCGAGGACCCGCAGAGGATGATGATCCGTGCCGGCAAGCTGTACGTCGCGGACGGCGCGGCCGGCGTGCGCATCTTCGACATCTCGAAGCCGTCCAAGCCCCGCGAGATCTCCCACCTGCCCGACATCCCCGCGTACGACCTCCACCTCGAAACGCCGACGCTCTGGGTCGCGTCCGGCCCCAAGGGGCTCGCCGCGATCGACGTCCGCGACCCGGCGGCTCCGCGCGTCCTGCTCGCCTCGCTCGACATGAACGGCTCGGACACGGCGACGGTCACAGCGACGCGAATCAGCATCCTGTTCCAGTACTCGCGCCCGAGCGCGGAGAAGCTCGAGGGCCGCCGAACCCGCGCGCGCGCCCTGGCGGCCGTCGGTACGCTCCGGCGCGGACTGTGGCTCATGGACGTGACGGAGCCCAGGCGACCGACGGTGATCATGCGGGTGGGCGCAGGCGAGATCCGGGACGTTGCCATCACGACGCTCTACGAGCTCGGCAGCGAGGGGGGCGCCATCCCCACCCAGGAACGCGACCTGATCGTCTGGCTGGCCCCAAATCGCCTCGGGGTTCTCGACGTCACCGACTCGGCGACCCCCAGACCCCGTGGGTCGGTGGCCATCGGGGGCGACCCTCGCTCACTCACGATCGCGAGCATGTACAACCAGCCGTTCCTGCGGACCTTCGCGATCACCGCGGGCGAGGGCGGCGCGACGCTGACGGACCTCGGCCGGCCCGATGAGGTCAGAAATCTGGCCTCGGTACCGACCCTGAGGGGGAGCTTCGACATCGGCATGGAGGAATTCCCTCTCGACCGGACAGTCGACGCTTCGGGAGCGCCTATCATGGACGTGAGCCACGAGGGAGCTCGCTGGCTCAGTCAGGCGGAGTTCCTGCGGGTGCTCGGCGTCCCGGTCACGGGTCTCGAGAGCAGTTCAGGTTCGGACGGGGACCCCCTCGGGGGCCGGGAGGACAAGAGATGACACGCGCAACGTTGTTCGGTGCCTTCGCCGCCGCGGTCTTCGTGACCCTGCTCGCGCCCGCAGCGTCGGCCGACCATCACGAGTACGACGTCAAGAAGAAGGCCGAGGCTCCCAAGATCTCGGAGAAGGAACGCCTCGCCGCGCTCGAGAAGCAGTTCGTCAAGATCGACGCAAGTCGCGACGGGAAGCTCCGCGGCGACGAGGTCCCCAAGGGCTGGCTCGACCGCTTCGATCGTGACGGCGACGAGGACGTGTCGAAGAAGGAGTTCCTCGCGGTGATGGCGCGACCGGTGGGCTTCCGCCGACTGCTGATCCTGCGCGACACCCGCGCGCACGCACTGAGCTCGCTGCGTTTCGACCAGGACAAGGACGGGGTCGTCTCCAAAGAGGAGTTCCCCGGCGACGACAACATGTTCCGCAAGTTCGACCGGAACAAGAACGGTTACCACGAGTGGAAAGAGCTTCTCCGCATGGCGTCGGATCAGCTCGACGACCTCAAGAAGCGCGCCCGCAACCCGAGCCGTTACGAGATGCTCGACCTGTTCGACCTGAACTACGACCGTCAGATCAGCCAGGCCGAGTACGACGGCCCGATGCGCGCGTTCCGCAAGCACGACGCGAACTCCGACGGCGTCGTGGACTACTACGAGGCGACCGGCCGTGCGATGGGCGGCATGGAGATGGCCCCCACCCTCGAGGACTCCAACGTCATCGCGGCCATGGACGCCGACGAGGACGGCAAGGTCTCGCGCAAGGAGTGGAAGGGCACCGAAGCCGCGTGGAAGCGCATGGACAAGAACAACGACGGGTACATCACCGGCGGCGACTCCAGGTAGCGAGCGCCCGGGCGCGCGGCCTTCGGCTCGCGCAGCAACCCGTTGGTTGCATCTCGAGAGCAGCTCGGCTTTAGGGGCGGGGCGCTGCCCCCGCCCGCAAACGGCTGTAACCAACCGGACTCGCCGGGCGTCCTCCCCCGTGGGCGGGTGGGACCCGGAGGTGGCTTGGGCGCCGGTTCAAGTGATCGCTGCGCGATCACAGTTCTCCCGTGGCGCTGCAGACGCCATTACCTATGTCGCCTGCTCCCTCGCGCGCCGACACGCGCGCTCGGGCCGCGCCCGTTCAGGTGATCGCGCACACTCGCGCGCCTACGCTTCTCCCGTGGCGCTGCAGACGCCATTGCCGATGGCGTCTGCTCCCCCGCGCGCTGACACGCGCGCTCGGGCCGCGCCCGTTCAGGTGATCGCGCACACTCGCGCGATCACCTGAACCCCAGCATCGCCCGAAACACATGCCCTGCGATCTCGGGGTTCTCGCGCAGCCGACGCTTGCTGTAGCCGTACCAGCTTTCACCGAACGGCACGTAGATCCGCACGGCGTGGCCCTTGGCGAGTAGTTCGTCGCGGAGCCATTCCCGCACGCCGAGCAGCATCTGGAATTCGACGTTCTCGCGCGTGGGCCGCATCTCTGCGACGCACTCGAGCGCGTACGTGGCGAGCACCTCATCGTGCGTCGCAATCCCCACTTGTCCGTCACCCGCCAGCAGGATGCGCAGGCAATCGCGGTAGCTCTCGCGAATCTCCTCACGACCCTGGAACGCGATGTTCTCCGACTCTTTGTAGATGCCCTTGCACAGCCGCACCGGCACATCGGCGTCGGCGAGCTGCTGCGCATCCGCGCGCGTTCGGTGCAGATACGCCTGGAGCACGGCGCCGACCGGCAGACCCTCCGCGCGCAACGTTCGCACGAGCGCAAGAGTGGCGTCGGTGACCGGCGAGTCCTCCATGTCGATGCGCACGAAGCTCCCGTGACCCTGTGCCTGCACAGCCAGATCGCGCACGAGGGCCGTACAAGCGCCCTCGTCGAGGAGGAGTCCGAGCGCCGTCAGCTTGACGGAGATGTTGCCGTCCAGGCCGTTGGCTTCTATTGCATCGAGAGTGTCCCCGTACTGCTTGGCGGTGAGGCGCGCCGCGGCGAACTCCTCGATGAACTCCCCGAGCACGTCCACGGTGCAACAGGCGCCCGCGGCGTTGAGGCGGCGGATCGTCTCGACCGCGTCCGCGATCGACTCACCCGCGATGTACTTGCGCGCGACGCGCCCCACGATGAAGCGCGGGGTGATCGGCAGGGCGGCGGCAATGAGGGAGTCGAACAGCGACACGTCGAGGTGCGCGCAGGATGGGGACGCGAGAGGCCGACTGAAAGAGGATTCCGGCACCGCGAGCGGAGGCGCACCGGAGCGCACTCCTCCGGTACGCTGCCCGCAATGGCTGCGTCCGGCACTCAGCTCGTCCTCGGCTTCAACTCGACCCACGACGCGGCCGCCGCGATCGTGCGCGGAGGCGATGTGCTGATGGCCGTCGAGGAAGAGCGGCTCTCCCGCGTGAAGCACCACTTCGGGCGACCGGACCGGGCGATGGCGCTCTGCCTGACCCACGCCGGGTCCTCGTGGGACGAGCTCGAGCACGTCGCGTTCTACATGAACCCACGGCTCTGGCTCCGGCGCGGCGCCTGGCACTTCCTGAGGCACTTCCCGAAGAGCGCCTCTTACCTCGGACGGGAACCGGCACTCTGGAAGAGCTTCATGGGTGTGGAGCGCCGGTTCCGCGACGCGAGCGGGTTCCGCGGTCGCTTTCACACGGTCGATCACCACGCGGCGCACATCGACAGTGCGTTCTGGCCGTCGGGCTTTGCGCACGCGGCGGCGCTCACGATTGACGGTGCCGGCGAAGCTGCCGCCACCGTGCTCGCACGCGTCGACGAGAAGACGCACCACCGCTACTTGACGGTGAACTACCCAGTCTCCGTGGGGAAGGTGTGGGAGGCCGTGACCGACTGGCTCGGCTGGCGCCCGACCGAGGACGAAGGCAAGGTGATGGGCCTCGCTCCGCACGGCGCCGCGACGTACGTCGCGGCGATGCGCGAAGTCTTGGCGCCCCACGCGACGAGCGGGTTCGCCGTCGACCTCTCGTACTTCACGTTCCAGTACGGCGCACAGCAGCTCGTCTCTGAGAGGTTCGTTCGCACGTTCGGTGCGGCGCGCGCCGCGGAGGGTGAGATCGAGGACCGGCACCGCGACGTGGCGTTCGCATTACAGGCGGCGACCGAAGACGTCGTGCTCGCACTCGCGCACCGCCTGCACGAAGAGTCCGGTGAGAGTCGTCTCGTGATGGCCGGCGGCGTAGCGCTCAACTGTGTCGCGAACGGCCGACTGGTGCGCGAAGGGCCGTTCGAAGAGGTGTTCGTGCAACCGGCGGCCGGCGACAACGGCGCAGCGCTCGGCGCTGCGCTCCTCACGGCGCACCGGACGCTCGGCGCGCCGCGCGGCGAACGACAGCGTCACGCCTTCCTCGGTCCCGCTTGTCGCGAACAGGACGTCGCGGCCGCCGCGGCGGCGCTCGGCGTGACGGGCGAGCGCGTCGACGACGTGGCCGACCACACGGCGGAGCTGCTCGCGAACGGAGCCATCGTCGGCTGGATGCAGGGACGCATGGAGTACGGACCGCGCGCACTTGGCAATCGCTCGATCTTGGCCGACCCGCGCGACCCGTCGATGCGTGAGCGTCTCAACCGCGATGTGAAGTTCCGCGAGGCGTTCCGGCCCTTCGCGCCGGCGGTGCCGCTCGAACACGCTGCGGAGTGGTTCGACGACGTGCGTCCGTCGCCGTACATGCTGCTCGCGTTCCCGGTACGCGCGGATCGCCGGCAACATGTCCCGGCCATCACGCACGTGGACGGCAGTGCACGAGTGCAGACCGTCACCGCGGACGAGAACGCGCGCTTCCACGAACTCCTCAGCGCCTTCGGGACGCGAACCGGCGTCCCCGTGCTGTTGAACACGTCATTCAACTTGCGCGGTGAACCCATCGCGAACACACCGCGCGAAGCTCTCGACGTGCTGATGCGCAGCGGACTCGATGCGGTCGTGATCGGCGATTGGGTGTTCGTCGAGCGCGGCTGATTCCGCGTCCCGCGCTGTAACCCCGAGCCCGCACGGCGCGTCCTTCCCCTCGAGGGCGGGTGGGGGTTTGGGATGGCGGAACCGCCGGGCTCAGCAGCATGGGTTGTGTCGCGACGAGGCGCGAGATTGACGCGACGGCGTTGCTACAATCCGCCGCCCATCATCCCGGAAGACAACAGTGCCGCGCGGCCATACCGGCACGCCGTGACCCGAACCCGAGCGGAGCCCCCATGAGCGACCCCACCCTGTCGACGGACAACCTCGAGTGGCGTACGCGCGCGCGCGAAGTTGCCGACAAGTACATCCGGCCTGTCGCGTGGCGGTACGACCGTCTGCAGGAGTATCCCTGGGAGGTCCAGGCGCGGTTGAAGGAGTACGAGCTCTTCAAGGTCTTCGTGCCCCCCGAGCACGGCGGCAGTTCGGGGAGCGTCCTGAATCTCTGCCTGGTGGTCGAGGAGCTCGCCAAGGCGTGTGGCGGCATCGGCGTGGGCTTCGCCGTCAACGCACTCGGGTCGTTCCCGATCATGATCGGCGGGACCGACGAGCAGAAGGAGCGGTGGCTCCCGAGCATCGCGAACGGCGATCGGCTGGTGGCGTTCGGGCTCTCCGAGCGCAACGCCGGCTCGGACGCCGGTGGCATGGCCTGCACAGCCGTCCAGGACGGCGACGAGTGGGTCATGAATGGCCACAAGAAGTGGAACACCAACGGCGCGGTGGCCCACATCAACACGATCTTCGCCGTCACGGATCAGAACTCGCGGTCCCGCCGCATCAGCGCGTTCGTGATCGAACGGCCCGGGAGCGGCGAGGAGATCGGTGAGGTGCCCGGCTTCCGTATCGGGAAGGTCGAGGACAAGATGGGCATCCGGGCCATCCCGGTCGTCGAGCTCGAGTTCGACAACCTCCGGCTGTCGGCGGATCGCCTGATCGGGGGCAGGGCCGGACTGGGTTTCAAGCACGCGATGATGACGCTCGACAAGGCGCGGCCCGGAGTCGCCGCCCAGGCCGTCGGGTGCGCCCAGGGCGCTCTGGACTTCGCGCTGGTGTACGCCTGCCAGCGCGAGCAGTTCGGGGCCCCTATCACGTCGAAACAGATGGTGCAGAAGCTTCTGGCCGACATGGCGCAGAAGGTGGAGGCGGCGCGCCAGCTCGTGTACGCCGCGGCGCGTCACATCGACGCCGGCAGCAAGAAGGGCAACAAGTTCGCCGCGATGGCGAAGTGCTTCGCGACGGACGTCGCGATGGAAGTCACGACGAACGCGGTGCAGGTGTTCGGTGGCTACGGCTTCATGCGCGACTACCCCGTCGAGAAGTACATGCGCGACGCCAAGATCACGCAGATCTACGAGGGCACGAACCAGGTGCAGCGCCTCGTGATCGCGCGCAACCTGATCAAGGAAGTCGGGGAGCTTGCGCACCTCTCGGAGTACTTCCCGATCCCCGAATCGCAGCGCTAGCGCCGCCCGTCAGAATCTGCTGACGGTCGTAACTATCGAAGTTTGGCGGTAGTTACGACGATATAGTCGGTGTGATCAGCTCGAAGACCGACCGACCGACCTGGGCCGCCACGGCGAGTCCCATCAGAGCGCCGCCCCCTACGACGCCCAATGCGAACTCGGGCGCGAGGCGAGCCAACCACCAACAGCCGATGTCCATGAACATCGCCACATAGGGCAACACCGCCAAGAGCGCCTTCCACCGCGCGCGCAGGTCCGTTCCGAGGACGATCAGACCCGTCAGAGCGAACAGAGTTCCCATTCCGAACAGATGCGCATGGCTCGACCTGGCCAACGTCGGAAGCGACGTTCCCGGGTCGGGCCCTGTGACGTTGGTGACCATCGCGTGCTCGGAACCCGCGCGACGACTTGGCGCGAAGGGAACGGAGGCCATCTCCCCCGCCGGGTGGTGACACCGCACGCACTGACGATCCAGCACTTCCTTCGCGGGCTCGAAGGCGGGCTCCTCGGCGCCTGCAGCCGCCCACTCGAGTAGCGCCAGCTGATCGACCGGCCGCGGGACGTACCGTTCCATCGAGCCGCCGTCGATCTTCGCGGCAAGCAGCGTGCGATCGGGGTTGCCGTGAAACGCCGCCACGACGTCGTCATAGGACAGACCGGGCTTGCCGTCGCGGCCGGCGTGCTGCAGGTGCAGGTTAACGTGGGCCGCGGCCATCCCCGCTGCGACGGCGAGGAGGAACGCCGCGACCAGACACCGCGCGGGCGTTGACAGGGAACGGAGACGGAACTCCCGCGACGTCATGGGCGTGCGAAGATACCCGACGCTGCGGCGAACCTTGCGCGCGCGCGAGGCGGCGCGTTAACGTAGTCGGTTCGGCTTCGTGTCTAGCGCCATAAGTCGTTATCAGCTAAGAGGTTACAGCGATCACGCGGAGAACGGTCCGCGGCGAGGTGAGACGTGAAAGTGTTCCCCGAAGACCACGTGGGCGAGAACTTCTTCGACGTCTACTACCACCCCTACAAGAAGCAGCTCTGGGCGGCGGGCATCCTCATCGCCGCGGTCACACTGACCGTCCTCGGCGTGCGGCACTACCACAAGTCCCGCCTGGACGACCAGTGGACCCGCTATCACGATGTCGTCTCTGGCGGAGACCGCGGGACGCTCGACAGCGCGCAGCGTCTGCGCCGCCTCCAGCTGCTGACCAACGACTACCCCGACGATCCGGTCACGCCGTTCGCTCTTTCGGCGATGGTGAACACCCATCGCGAGGCCGCCGAGTTCGGTGAGGCCGTCGACGCCTTGAAGGACCTCGAGTCCCGCTTCCCCGACTTCGGGCTGAACACGATCTCATCCACCGGGAAGGCCGGGGGGACCTCGCTCTCGAAACGCCTCCAGGACGTGATGGTGCGTGAGGCCGATTGGACCGCGAAGACCAAGTACGAACACCGCTGGCCGGCCGAAGACCGCCTGGCGCTGATCGAAACGAGCGTCGGAAACCTCTGGGTGGGCTTTTACGGCGACGACGCACCGGACCATGTGGGCTCGTTCATCGGGCACGCCAAGGCCGGCGACTACAACGGGACTCAGTTCTACGAGATCCGCACCGGCACCGACGGCGCGCCGCAACTGGTCCGCGCTGGCTCCCGCGCCTCGCACTCCGAGATCGGCACCCGTGATCCGGCGGAGCATGACCGGGACGAACCGCTCCACACCCAAGAGGTGGAGGACTCGCGCTACACCGTGAAGCACAAGAAGCGCGTCGTCGCAGCCGTGAACATGCCCTCCGGCGAGAGCGATCAGCGCTTCACGATCATCACCGCGGAGGAGGGCATCGCGCGGTACGACGGAGACACCTCTCCGTTCGCTGCGGTGCTCGACAAGGAGGGCTCGCTCGACACCCTCGACCGCATCGCCCGCGCCCCCACCTACGACACCAATCCAAAGACCTCCGAGCAGACCGGGACGTTCCGGATGCGTGATCACCCCTATCCGGCGGTCCTCATTCGGCGCGTGAGCGTCTGGAAAAACGAGAGGCTCGAGGACGGTCACACGTGGGACACCTCGCGCAAGGCGAGCGACGAGCCGGAGCCCTGGGAGGCCACGCGCGGCGAAGACCCGCTGCCCAAGGAGTTCGTCAAGGATCGCGGGAGTGACGACGAGGACGACGACGACACCGGAGACGAGGGTGACGACGACGAGTCGAGCGACGGCGACGAGGGTGCGGACGAGGGCACCGACGACGACGGTGGCAACGAGGACGGCGCCGGCATCGAGGACGACGACGAGTAGAGGACCTTGTTTCACGTGAAACGCCGTCTCCGGTCAGCTGACCGGAGACGGCGTTCAGGCCCCTCTCAGGCTCGGATCAGTCCGAAACCAGCACCCCGAGCAGGCGCTCGAGGTCCTCTGCCGAGAAGTACTCGATGACGATCCGGCCCTTTTTGCCCCGCGGCTGAAGCCGAACGCGCGTCCCGAGCGACTGCCGCAACTGCGTCTCGAGGTCCTCGTAGTAGGCGGATGAACCGGACGACAACGAGTCCTTGCGGGACTTGCCGTCGGTCGCGCCCTTGCCCCGCCGGCCGACCCGCTCGAGATCGCGCACCGAGAGCCCCTTCGCCCGGACCTGCCTGGCGAGCGCCACCCGCTCGGCAGGGTCCTCGATCGCGAGGAGTGCCCGCGCGTGCCCGCTCGACAGAGCGCCGGAGACCACCATCTCCTGGATCTCGTCGGCCAGCTCCAAGAGCCGGAGCGTATTCGCGATGGCGGACCGACTCTTGCCGAGACGGTGTGCCGCCTCCTCTTGCGTGAGGCCCAGGCGATCGATGAACGCCCGAAAGGCGATGGCCGTCTCGACCGCGTTCAGATCCTGTCGCTGCAGGTTCTCGACGAGTGCCAGCTCGAGCATCTCGTCGTCGGTCGCCGTCCGCACGATCGCCGGGATCCGCTCCCGTCCGACCCGCTGGCAGGCGCGGACCCGCCGCTCGCCGGCGATCAGTTCGAAGCCGCCGCTCGTGCGGCGCACCACGACCGGCTGCAGGACCCCGTGCTCGAGAATCGAGTTCGAGAGCTCCTCCAACTGCTCGTCGCTGAAGACACGGCGAGGTTGGAAGGGGTTCGGACTGACCTCCTTCACCTCGAGCTGCACGACCTCGTCCGTCGCCGCGGATCGGGACTGTCCAGAGATCAGGTAATCGAGTCCACGTCCGAGTCTACGTTGCACCAAGCAACACCTCCTGCGCTGTCACGTCGGCCAGGGTGGCCGCGTTCGTCCGGTGGGCCCACATCGTAGAATGCCGGAGGGACGCTGGGAAGAAGGGACTACCGGTTGACCGTTTCACGTGAAACACCTCAACATGTCGTGTTTTCCGGCGCGAGCAGCCCGGGCGCTCCTGCGGCCGTCGGCGCGCTGGCAACCGCCACGCTGCGCGATCTGGTCCGGCGTCCCGGCGTGCGGCTCCTGTTCGTCGCGGCTGCGGCCCTTCTCCTCGTTCTCCCGGCGACCACAGTACGCGCGCTTGACGACGGCGGTCTGCTCGCCCGGGAACTCGTGGCAGCAACGGTGCTGGTGGTCACCGGCCTCGCTGCCGCGGCGAGCGGCGCGGTCGTGGTGGACCCCGAGGCCGGATTCGGTGCCTCGGCGAGCCTGCGCGCCTCGCCCTTGGGTGTTCCTACGCTCCTGCTGGCGCGCCTCCTGGGAGCGCTTGGCGCGGTGGGGGCAGGCCTGCTCGGCCTGACACTCGTCGGGGCGCTGGCTCTCGTCCTGCACCGAGGCGGGGAGGGCGCCTTGGACGCGAGCGCGCTCGGTGTGCTCGTCGCGACGTCAGGCGTGAGTGCCCTCCTCGCCCTCACCCTGGGCATGGCGCTCGGATCGCTGAGCGGGGCGCGTGCGGGTGCCGTCCTCGCGGCGGGAGCGGTGCTCGCCCTCCGCGCGCTCCCCGCATCGCCAGACGGCTTTACACTGCGCAGCATCCTGCCGGACCCGGGGAGGCTCGACGTCTCGAGGCAACTGGCCCGCGCGGCCCTTCCACCATCGAGCGCACTCCTGCTCGCTACGGCCGCCGCGCTCGTGCAAGCCGCTGGGCTGTGGTTGTTCGCGTCGTATGTCGTTGCGCGCCGTGGCGACGCCTCCACGAGATGAGGGTCCGGCGAGCGGTTTCCGCGCGTTCTTCTGACCACGCCGCGCGCGCTGTCGTAACCTCCATGCAGGCAGAAGTGGGTGGGGGTCAATCGGGATAAGGGAGCACGCGGTCGTTGCGTTACGCCGTTCTCGCCGACATCCACAGCAACCGGGAAGCCCTCGAGGCGGTTCTCACCGCGCTCGAGAGCGAGCGGATCGACCACTACGTGTGTGCCGGCGACATCGTGGGCTACGGCGCGGACCCCAAGCACTGCCTCGACCGCATCCGCGAGCTCTGCGACATCACCGTGGCCGGCAATCACGACTGGGCGGTGGCCGGCACCCTGTCGATGGAGTTCTTCAACGCGCACGCCCGGGCGGCCATCCACTGGACCCGGGAACAGCTCTCGGCGGACGACATCAAGTGGCTTGCGGACCGGCCCCTCCAGGCCGACGTCGATCGCAAGACGCTCATCGTCCACAGCACCGTGCACGATCCGGCGAACTTCGATTACCTGCTGACTTCGTACGACGCGATCCTCTCGATGAAGGCGCTCGCCAAACCGCTCTGTTTCGTGGGGCACTCTCATATCCCCATCACGTTTCTCGAGCGGGGCGGTGTCGGCTTCACGTGGGCCGATGTGATCGACCTCACCCGAGTGGAGAAAGCGATCGTCAATCCAGGCAGCGTGGGCCAGCCGCGAGACAAGAACCCGCTCGCCGCGTTCGCGATCTACGACACGGTGAAGCGGCGGGTCACGCTGCACCGCGTCGAGTACGACATCGAAGCCGCCTCGGCGAAGATCCTGGCCGCCGGGCTCCCTGCACCCCTCGCCGAGAGGATCAAGGTCGGCGACTGACTCCCCGGTTGCGGGGAGGCCCAGTTTGCGCGGAACTCAGAGTTGCACGGGAGTCCCCGTTGCTCTGGAGTCACACTGCGCTGGGCGTAGGCGGTGCCCGGGGAGTTAGATTGCCGGGCCTGACCGGTCATGCGTCGCCACGGCAATCTGCCCCGCCTCCTCCTGCTCGCGGCTGACGGACTAGCCGCAGCGTTCGCCGGCGGCGCCGCCTACGCCCTGCGCTTCCACAGTCCCCTCGAGGCCTGGATCCCGGTCACCGGGCGGACCGACATCCTGCCCGCGCACTACGCGGCGGCGCTGCCCGCGATCATCGTGCTGGCGATCGCCGCCGCTGCCCTGGTCGGCGCCTACAGGCCGCAGGTCCTCCGCCGCGACGGGCAGCTGCGGGTCAGCTTGCGCGCCGGCCTGTTGCTGGGCGCCCTGCTGCTGTCGACCCGCGTGCTCTACGAGGACGTGTTCCAGTACAGCCGCGTCACGCTCGCGCTCGGCGCGACGCTGTTCGTGCCCCTGGCGTGGCTCCTACGAAGCGCCGCGACCGGCCTCGTTGCGCGGCTGCGCCGCGACCCCCGCCGCCGGCGTAGGGTGGCCGTCGTGGTGGGGCAAGCCACCGCCACTCGCCTGGCCACGGCGCTCGCCGACGATCCGTTCCACGGCGGCGCCGTGACCAGCGTCTGGTCAGTAGATGGAGAGGTCGACGCCTGGTCGGAGGCCGAGCGGTTCGCGAGCCTCGACGCCCTGATCGATCGGGTCGAGGAAGACCGCATCGACGAGGTCATCCTCGCGCCGCCTGCCTCGGAGTTCGCCCAGGCTCCCGCATGGCTCAGTCGTCTGGAAAACCTGACAGTCGATGTACATGTAGCGCCGGATCTCGGAGGCGCGGTCCTGGTCAACGCGACCGCTGGCGTCATCGGCGGCGTCCCCATGGTCTCGGTGCGCGAGCGACCGCTGCACGGAGCGCGGGCAGGTCTCAAGCGCGCGATCGACATCCTGCTCGCCCTGACGCTGCTGGTCGTGCTCTCGCCGTTGCTCCTGCTGCTCGCGGTGCTGGTGCGTCTGACGTCCCGGGGGGCGGCGCTCTATGCGCAGGAACGCATGGGGCTCGACGGTCGACGGTTCCGGATGCTGAAGTTCCGCACGATGCGGGCGGGTGCCGAGTCCGCGAGCGGGCCGGTCTTCGCTCACAAGGGTGACCCGCGGGTCACGGGACTCGGGCGCGTGCTGCGCCGGCTGTCGCTCGACGAACTGCCTCAACTCGTGAACGTCCTCCGCGGAGACATGAGCCTCGTGGGGCCCCGGCCCGAGCGGGAGACCTTCGTACAAGAGTTCCACAACTCTTTTCCTGGCTATAACTTACGCCACTCTGTCAAGTCCGGGATGACCGGTTGGGCTCAGGTGCACGGACTGCGCGGGGGGAGTTCGCTCGAGGACCGCTTGCGCTACGACCTCGAGTACATCGATCGGTGGAGCCTGCTGTTCGACATCGAGATCCTGGGACGCACGACCGTGCAGGTCCTGATCGGGAAGAACGCCTATTGACGGCGCCTGGGCGCGCACAATGACGCGCCCCATCGCGCACCCGCTGCCTGCGCGCTCTCTCCTGCGGAGGACGCCCTGAGCCGAGCCCCCGACGACGCGCTCGAGAGTTACCTGAAGGACATCGCCCGAGTGCCGCTCCTCACGGCCGACGAGGAGCACGAGCTCGGGATCGTCGTCCAGTCCGGGGACCCCGAGGCGCGCGAGCACATGATCCGCGCGAACCTGCGCCTGGTGGTCTCGATCGCCAAGCGCTACCGGCGCCGCGGTCTGTCCCTCCTCGACCTGATCGAGGAGGGCAACGTCGGTCTCGTGAAGGCGGTCGAGCGCTTCGATCCGTATGCCGAGACACGCTTCAGCACCTACGCCACCTGGTGGATCAAACAGTCCATCCGCAGGGCGATCGTGAACACGGCGAAGACGATCCGCGTGCCGTCGTACATGGTCGAGCTGATCTCCCGTTGGAAGACGGCGTCGCTGCAGTTCGAGGAGGAGCACCATCGCAAGCCGACGATCCACGAGGTCGCCAGCTTGATGGGTGTGGAGGAGTCCAAGATCGGCCTCGTGCGCCGCGCCGAACGGGCGGCGCGCAACGAGAAGGAACCCGTCTCGATCGAGGCGCTCGCCGGAGAGCGCGACACGATCCCCGATCGCAACGTGACACCGCCCGACGAGTGGCTCCTCGACACGCAGGAACTCGAGAAGCTCGGTCAGTTGCTCGAGGCCATCGATCCCCGCGAAGCGGAGATCTTGAAGTTGCGCTTCGGGATCGAGGAAGAGGAAGGGCCGTTGACGCTGCGCGAGATCGGCGAGCGATTTGGGATCTCCCGCGAGCGTGTGCGACAGATCGAGAGCCGCGCGCTACGCAAGCTGAATGTCGCTTTCGCCGGCGACGACGACGCCGCGTCGTGAGCGATCCACTCGACGCACTGGCCGCGCGCGAGACCCGCGACGCACCGGGACTGTACGTGCACGTTCCGTACTGCGAGGCGAAGTGCAGCTACTGCGACTTCTACTCCGTCGCGCGCGGCGACGTGACGTCGCACCGCTTCGTGGACGCGCTCGCACGCGAGGCAGAACACCGCGTTCCGCATGACTTCGCGCCCGCAACCGTGTTCATCGGAGGCGGTACACCGACGGCTCTCGACATGCCCGATTTCGACGCGATGCTCGCGCTGGTTTTGTCTCACGTGAAACGTTCCGGACGGCTGCACGAGTGGACTGTCGAGTGCAACCCGAACAGCTTGTCCGCCGAGAAGGCGCGCGCGATGCTCGATGCGGGTGTAACGCGCTTTTCAATCGGTGTTCAGAGCTTTGACGCTGACGTGTTGCGTTCGGTGGGGCGCGTGCACACGCCGCACGAAGCGCGTCGCGCGGTCGAGATCGCGCGCGCCGCCGGCGCGACCGACGTCTCGGTTGATCTCCTGTTCGCCATTCCCGGACAGGGTGTCGACACGTTCCGCCGCGATCTCGACGAAGCGGTGCGTCTCGGGACGGATCACGTGTCCGCGTACGCGCTGATCTACGAACCCGGGACGGCGTTGACGGCGAAGCGCGATGCGGGCCTCGTCACGCCCGAGGACGACGAGAAAGAACTCTCGATGATGCGCATCGCGGAAGACCGCCTCGGCGAGGCTGGACTTCTGCGCTACGAGGTGTCGAACTTCGCTCGGCCGGGTCACACATGCCGGCACAACCAGGCCACGTGGCGCAACGGCGAGTACATCGGCCTCGGTCCCTCCGCGGTGACCCACACGGACCGCACACGGCGGCGCAACGTCGCCGACTGGCGCACTTGGCAGAGCCGTGCCCTCGCGACCGGCGAAGCGACCGGTGAGGTGGACGGCCCACTCACGCCGGTCCACGCGCTCGCCGAGGAACTGATGCTGCGCCTGCGGACCCGCGAGGGGGCGCCGCTGGCGCTGCTGGAGCGACGGCACGGCATCGACGTCAAACACGCTTTTGACGCGCATCTCAGCCGTTTTGCAGACGCGGGCCTCCTGACGGTGCAGGAGAGCGAGACGGGGCCGTGGGTCGCGTTCACGGCGCGGGGCTTCGAGCTGGCGGACGGGATGCTCGCCGAACTGCTCGACGCAGCGACCTCGGACCCGACGAACGCTGCTCCGACGAGCACTGATCAGACCAGCGCTGCTCAGACGAGCGCTGCGGCGCCGCGGTAGAGCGACTCGTACTGCGCAACCACGTCGCTCTCGGCGAAGCGCGCGACGGCGCGCTCCCGCGCCGCCGCACCCATCCTCGTGCGCCGCGCGTCGTCACGAAGCAGGGCAACCGCCTCGCGCGCCGCTGTCTCGATGTCGCCGATCTCGAACAGAATGCCGGTCTCGCCGTCGGCGACGACCTCGGGCAGCCCCCCCGCACGCGTCCCGAGCACGGGTACGCCGCAGGCCATCGCTTCGAGTGCGGCGAGTCCGAACGACTCCGACTCGCTGGGGAGCACGAACAGGTCCGCACACGCGAGCACGCGTTCGATCTCCTCTTGTTCGCCGAGGAACCGGCAGAGATCGAACACACCCTCCTCGCGAGCGATCGCCTCGGCGCGGGTGCGCTCGGGACCGTCGCCCGCCAGCACGAGGCGTGCGGGGAGTTCGCGCGCGACCCGGGCGAAGATGCGGACCACATCCTCGACACGCTTGACCGGGCGGAAGTTCGACACGTGGGCCAGACAGAGCTCGTCGCACAAGCCGAGACCCGTGCGCGTCGCCTCGCACCGCATCGGCTTGAAGCGCTCGACGTCCACGAAGTTGGGGACCACCTGCACGTCGTTCTTCGGCGCGAAGATCCGGTCGGTCTCCTTGCGCAGCCAGCCCGAGACCGCCGTGACCGCGTCGCTGCGATCGATTCCGAAGCGCGTCGGGTGGACGTAGGTCGACTCCGCGCCCACGATCGTGATGTCCGTGCCATGCAGGGTGGTCACGATGCGCGGGCGGCGGCCACCGCCGAGCATCTCGCGCGCCAGGATGGCTGAGACCGCGTGGGGGATCGCGTAGTGGACGTGGAGCACGTCGAGATCGTGATGAGCCGCTACGTCGCGCATCACGGACGCCAGCGCCAGGTCGTAGGGCGGGTACCGAAACAGCGGGTACTGCGAGACCTCGACCGAGTGGAACGTGACGTTGGCGTGGAACCCCGCGAGCCGGGCCGGGCGCGCATAGGAGAGGAAGTGGACTTCGTGGCCGCGCGCCGCGAGCGCGAGCCCGAGCTCGGTGGCGACGGCGCCGCTGCCGCCGTACGTCGGGTAGCAGCAGATCCCGATGCGCAGGCGATCGCTCACGACAGAGGCTCCACGAGCAGTGCGAGCGGGTCGGTGATCGGCAGCGCGCCGAGCGGATAGAGCGGTTCGCCGAACACGACGCCGGCGCGGCGTCCCCAGACCTGCGCCCGCGCGGCGATTCGCGACAGGAAGTCACCGCGGGCGATCAGGGTGGGGAAGTCAGCCCCCTCGGTGCCGGGCGGCGGCGCGTGGAGCTGGCTGGCGAAGCACTGCGCGAGTTCCAACCTCTCCTGCCAGACGGACGTCACGTCGACCACGACCCCGTTGCCCTCCTCGTGGTGCATCGCGAACTGGAGTAGCCGCAGCGGCCGGTACGCCTCCCCCGCGGCGTCAGCGTTGCGCATGCCCGAAGGGTAAAACGCGTCGTGAACGGCCTGCCCCGCAGCCGCGTGGTCGGGGTGGAGGTCGTGCGAGAGAGGCGCGAGGATGATCTTCGGCCGATGGCGGCGGATCGCCTCGACTGCGGCCCGGCGGAGCTCGAGGGTCGGCTGGAGCTCGGTGTCGGGGAAGTCGAGCGTCTCACGGAAGGCCAGCCCCATGATCTCCGTCGCCTTCGCGGCCTCGGCGGCGCGGGTCTCGGGGGTACCGCGGCTCCCGCGCTCGCCCCGCGTGAAGTCGACCACCCCGAGCGCGAGCCCGGCATCCCGCAGCCGGAGCATGGTCCCGCCGATGGCGAGCTCCACGTCGTCGGGGTGCGCTCCGAAGGCGAGCACGTCGATCATCTGGGTCATCTCCTCGAGGTCTTAGCGGTCGGGGGGTGTGACGGTCGGTGGCGTGTCGTTCCCGGGGGGAACGCACGAACACGCTATCCGAGTTCCGCCACCACGTGCCCGCCATCGAGCCGGTCCAGGAGGTCGCGCACCCTCGGCAGCGCCGTGAGGCCCTCTCTGGCAAGCCAGGTGAGGGGAGAGAGGGTGCGCTCAGCGAGGCCATCGCGCGGCCGAAGGGACGTCCTCAGGCAGCGGAGGCGTCTCCTGCGGGTCGCGTCGAGGTCTTCGTACTCGCTGCGGTAGGCCTGTTCGAACAGCGACAGCCGGCGCAGGAGCTCAGCCCGCCGCCGCTCGACCGCCGGACTGCGGCCCTCTGGGAGCGCCTCGAGTGCGCGGAGCGCCTCCCCGAACGCCTCCGCCGCGGGTCCGTCAAGGGCGGGGCTGAGCGCGTCCGCCGCCCCGCGCACCGCCGCAGCGGTGTCGACGTCGAGCGCCCGAGCCGCCCGGGCAGCCTTGCGCGGCACGGCTGTCAGCCCCGGACGCAGCAGTGTGGCCGGCTGGGAGAGTCCGAGGGCCTCGTGCGCATCGCCGAACATCGCGACGTACCCGAGTTCGGAGGGTCCGCAGAGTTGCGCCGCGACGGGCAGGGCCGTGTTCTGAGCCAGGACCCGCGCCACGACGTTCCAAGAGAACTCCGACGGGTCACGGGCGCGCAGCGCCGCGAGATCTCCGGCCGGCCCGGCCCGCGTCGCGTACGTGCCCGCCGCCGCGTCGATCGTGATGGCCCTCCGCACGCCGTCGTCGAGAAGGAACAAGAGCTCGGGGCGCGCCAGATCGAGGGGCGGCGTGATCTCCGGCGCCGACGCCTCGAGGCGGCGCAGGACGTCCGAGACCCGTGCGTGCAGTTCGTGCGGATGGGTCAGCTCGTGCTGCGTCACCCCGGCGGCGAGCCGGCGCAGCCGGTGGGGCTCCACGACGACGATGCCCAGTGGCCCCAGCAGTCCCGCCACGAGCCGGCCGGTCCAACGGCCGAACGTGTCGCCGTCGCGCGGCGCCAGCAACTCGAGGATGCGCTCGCGGGCGTCACCGTCCGGGAGCCGAGCGGTCGCTGTCGCGACGAGATCCCCGGTGCCGGGCGGGAGCGCGGTCGCTGCGAGCGTTCGTCCGTCCTCCGGCAACGCCAGCCGGAACGAGTCGAACGACTCGCAGTCGGCCGTCAGGAGCCTGACGTGGTCCGCCTCGCCCTGGTCGTGGTCTTCGCTCGCATGCCAGTAGACCGGCACCGCGGGGATGCCGTGGGCTTCGAGACGCGCCGCGACGGCGGCAGCTGCGAGCGCCTTGGTCAGGACCATTCCGGCTCCGCCGAGCAGAACGGGCTGCTGACCCGCCACGACGGCGACGACACCCGATTCTCCCAACCGCCGCGCGGCGGCGCGCGCCCCGTCGGGGGCGTCCAGGTCGTCCAGTCCGGCAACCAGCGCATCCACGAGTGCGGTCCTGTCGATGTCGCGCGTCGCGGCCTCCCGCGCCGCCGCAAGCAGGGCGGCCTCGTCGCCATCGGCGCCGCGCACGAGCCCGGCAACGCGCGGGTCGCCCGTCACGAGCGCGCGCGCAAGCGTGTCCTCCGCGAGAAGATCGGCGGGGGGGATGACCGTCACGCCGCGACTCCGACGATGATCGTGCGCGGCGACATGCTCGTCCACGGCGCTCCCGACAGGTCACCCGCGACGTCGCGAACCTCGAAGCGTGCGCCGCGCACCAACGCCTGCACCTCGTCGCAGTCGTAGAGCCGGACGGACTCGGTCCACGTCATCGTCTCTTCACCCTCGCGCTCCACGCGCACGTCTTTCTCGACGCGGCCGGCGCGAATGCGCCGTTCCTCGAGCAAACGGACACCGTCCTCCGTGCGATCGCTGCGCGGTACGAGAGTCGCCCGGACGCGTTCGGCGTTCATGTAATCGAGGAACAAGCGGCCGTCAGCGCGCAGCACGCGCCGGAAGTCGCGGAGTTGTCCCGCGTTGCCCGCGTCGTCGAAGTACCCGAACGACGTGAACAGCGAGGCGACGTGTGCGAACGCCGCATCAGCGAACGGGAGAGCGCGCAAGTCTCCGCGCACGTACGCTGGACCGCCGCCCGCGTCGCTCGCACGAGACAGCAAGTCGAGGGAGAGGTCGAGGCCGATCACGCGCGCCCCGGCTGCGGCCAGCGCGCGGGCGTGCCGGCCTGCGCCGCAACCCGCGTCGAGCAGCGCATCCCCGTCGCCGAGCGAGAGCGCGGACGCCACGAAATCGATTTCCTGCCTCGCCGCGGCGTCGCTGCGGTGCGCGTAGACGCGCAGGTACTCGCGGCCGAACGCCGAGACGAACCAATCGGGATCACTCGGAGGGATCATGTCATGCGTCACCACGGCATGGTCACGCCGGCGGCGCGCCCGCGCCGACCGCGCGCAGCGCGTCGCGCATGGACGCGGCGGCGTCGCGCACGGCCGCGCGCCAACCACCATCGCCGTGTGCGCTCGCACCGGGTTCCCGCGAGTGCGCGAAGATGATCCCGCGCGACGAGCTGACGATCGCGCCCAGGCCGTCGCTGCCGAATGCTCCTCGGCAATCGGCCGCGCCACCGCCCTGTGCGCCGTAGCCCGGCACCAGGATCGGCGCGTGCGGCATGAGCTCGCGGAGGCGCACCAGTTCCTCGGGGTACGTCGCGCCGACGACCGCGCCGACGGAGTTCCAACCCCCCTCGTCCACGGGCGTCTCGTCACCGATCGAGGCGACCATCCGCGCGACATGCTCATACAGCGGGGTCCCGTCCACGTTCAGGTCTTGCAGGTCGGCGGACCCGGGGTTGCTGGTCTTGACCAGGACGTACAGTCCCTTGCCGCTCTCGCGCGTTCGCGCGATGAACGGCGCGAGCGTCTCGCGGCCGAGGTACGCGTTCACCGTCAGCGCGTCGGCCCCCATGCCCTCATCGTCGAGCAGCGCGCGCGCGTACGCCTCGACCGTGAACCCGATGTCCCCGCGCTTCGCGTCAAGGAGTACAAGGAGGCCGCGCTCCTTCGCAGCGCGGATGGTGCGGGCGAGCGCCGCGAACCCGGCCGGCCCGAACTGTTCGAAGAACGCGGATTGCGGCTTCACAACGACCGCGACGTCGGCGATCACGTCCAGCAACTCCGTGGCCCAGTCGCCGACTGCTGTGGCCTTCTCCTCGTGCGTCACCGGTCCGCTGCCCGTGAACTCCGACGGGAGCATCTCGATGCGCGGATCGATGCCGACGCACACGACCGAGGACTTGGTGCGGCACGCCGCGCGCAGGCGCGCGGGCCAGGAGTCGGAAACCGTCATGCCGGGGACCTCCGGGGGCTTTCGGTGGTTGCGAGTGCGAGGAAGTTCTCGAGGAGCCGCGGACCCTCGTGCGTGCGATACGACTCAGGATGGAACTGTACGCCGATGACTGGGCATTCCAGGTGTCTCAGTGCCATCAGTTCGCTGTCCACGGCGGAGGGTGGCTCGGTCCACGCGGAGCGCTCCAGCACCGCGGGCAGCGGCTCGGCAACGACGAGTGAGTGGTACCGCATCGCTTCGAACCGCGGAGGCAGGCCGGCCAGCACACCGCGTCCGTCGTGGTGCACGATGCTCGTCTTGCCGTGCAAGAGGCGCGACGCGCGTTCCACGCGGCCGCCGAACGCCACACCGATGGCCTGGTGCCCGAGGCAGATACCGAGGAGTGGCGTGCCGTGCTCCGCCGCGGCGACCACCAGATCGACGGAGACTCCCGCTTCCGCCGGAGTGCACGGACCCGGCGAGACGATGATAGCGTCCGGGGAGAGTGCGAGTGCGCCGCCGACGTCGATCGCGTCGTTGCGATGCACGACGACATCCGCCCCGAACGTGCGGAGGGCCTGCACGACGTTCCAGGTGAACGAGTCGTAGTTGTCGACAAGGAGAACGCGCAACGACGAGAGGATAGCAGTGCGTTGAAGAAGTCGGCGTGAGCCCCGATTGTGGCCGAGATCGTGGCCCGTCGAGTTGTTCAACGCGCTGATGGGGGAGGCGCTACTCGGCGGGCGACTTGGCGGCGGGCTCGGCCCCGTCGTACGACAGTGGGCTCGGGGAGGTCACCGCATCCCCGGACTCCTCGTCCAGATCGTCGTCGAGGTCCTCCAGGTCGATCGCGTCCTCCCGGCGGGGGGCGGGCGGTCCGGACGGCTCCGGCGGCGCCTCGATCGGCAACATGAAGGCGAACGCGCTGCCGCCGCCCTCCGGCGTCTCGTACCAGATGCGTCCGCCCATGCCCTCGTCGATGAGCCGCGCCATGGGAAGACCCAGGCCCAGCCCCTCGGGCTTCTCGGTCAGGAGGTCCCCGGCCTGCTTGAACTTCTCGAAGATCACCTTTCGGAGTGCCGCGGGGACACCCGGACCCTCGTCGGTCACGTCGACCAAGACGTTCGTGCCGTGGCGCCGGATGGAGACCGACGCCTCGCCACCGGACGGCGAGAACTTGAGGGCGTTCGAGAGCAGCGACGCGAAGACGCGCTCGAGCCAGGCGGCGTCCGCATGGACCAGAGGCATGTTCTCCTCGACCCGCACGCGGACCCGGATCGCCCGGTCCTTGAACGCGCCACGCATCTCTCGATACGCGCCCTCGAGCGTGTCGCGCACGTTCACCATGCCCGTGCGCAGTGGCGCCTGTCCGCTTTCCAGCGTGCACAGGTCGAGAACGGTCTGTACGAGAGCGGTCAGGTTGCCCGCCTCCCGACGGACGATGGTGGCGAACTCGTGCCGGTTCTCCGCGGCGTCGCCGCCCTCGTCCGCGGCGGTCGTCTCGAGGATCTCGGCGAAGCCGGTGATCGACGTGAGCGGCGTCAGCAACTCGTGGCTCATGGAGGCGAGGAAGTCGTCCTTCAGGCCGTCCAGTTGCTGCAGGTCCCGATATGCGCGGCGTAGCGCGCGAGTGCGCTCGCGGACCTTGCGCTCGAGTTCTCGGTTGAACCCCTCGATGCGCGCGTAGAGACGCGAGTTGACGAGCGCGGCCGCGGCCTGGGCGGAGACTGCCGACAGGAACTGCGCGCGGTTGCGCGCCCAGTCGTCCCCCGGATCCGTCGGGAAGTACGCAGTGAGGATGCCGAGCACCTCGGCCTGGTGCACGATCGGGGAGATCAGGGCGAGTGCGGGGGGATCCACGTTCATGAAGGGCGCCTTCAACAGCCCGGGCTCGAGCTGGGAACGCACCGCGAACGCCTCTCCGGCGAGCACGCGCTCGGCGAGTTCCGGCGGCGCGGCGCCGGCGAGCGCCAGTGGGTCGCAGGTGTACCCACGCACGAGATCCGTGGTGAGCTGGCCGTCCACGGGATCGACCAGCAGCACGCTGCCGTACTTGCTGCCGACGGTCGAGAGGGCGCGGTCGAGGATCCGCTCGAGGAGCTTCTTGCCGTCGAGCTCGCTCGAGATGAGCACGCCCGTCTCGTGCAGAGCCGCGAGCTGATTCACGCGGTCGGAGAGATCCGTGCGCGTCGCGTGCAACTCCGACATGAGGCGCGCGGCCTCCATGTGCGTGTCCACGGCACGTTCGAGCAGCTCCTCGACGTTCGCCTCGCCCTCGTCGGGCGATCCCGACACCTCGATCACCGGTGCCAGACGTGCCTCGTCGGCCCCGTCGTCAGCAGCGAGCGGCGACGGCGCGTTGGCGGTGACCTCGAACTCGTCGGCCGGCAGCGCGTCGTACGCGCGCTGAACAGTCGTGAGACGAGTCGCGACCTCCTCGCGCGCTGCTTCGCCCTCGCTGAACCCGTACTCGCGCGCCAGTGACTCGAGCATGTCGCACGAGACGTGGCGGAACGCCTCGAACACGCCGCCGCCGGTCGTCGCGGTCGTCGGGTACTCGGGCCACCCTGCGTCGTTGAGAGCCTCACGCAGGCGTTCGATCTCGACGGGGTCGGGCAGGTCGCGCTTGTTGTACTGAATGAGGATCGGGAGACCGGTGGCCTCGAGGCCGTTCACAGCGAGGTTCTCGTGCAGCGATCGCAGCGACAGCACGTTGGCCTCGAACGCCTCTGCGCCGGAGTCAGCCACGAAGATGACGGCATCGGCGCCCCGCAGCACGAAGCGACGGGTCAGGTTGTATTTCACCTGACCGGGCACGGTGAAGCCCTGGAGCCGGACCTTGAACCCCCCGACGCTGCCGAGCGGGATCGGGAGGAAGTCGAAGAAGAGGGTCCGGTCGCCCTCGGTGTTGAGGGAGACCAGCTCCGTGCGACGATCAGGGTCCATCACACGATGGACGTGCTTCAGGCTCGTCGTCTTGCCCGAGAGGGCAGCACCGTAGTAGACGATCTTGGCGTCGAGCGTCCGTTCGCGGAGGTTGATCACACTCATGCGCAGCTCATCCGATCGTCACCCGGAGGCACCGAGTCAGCCTCCGGGACAGCCTCCTCGCGACGGGCGAGACGACATCTCCTCATCGAGCCCGGGGGGGTTGCCGCTTGAGATATCCCGCCAAGGCTCCCGATCCCTGGGATCGCCAGCACGCCCGCCGGACGCCTACCTCGACCACGCGGCGGGGGCGCCGCTGCTGCCGGCCGCTCGCGAAGCTCTGCTGCGTACGCTCGATCTGCTCCCGGGAAATCCGGGCAGCGCACACGCAGCGGGACGTCGCCTGCGCAGCGTGGTCGAGGAGGCTCGCGAGCACGTCGCGGCACTGGTCGGCGCAGCGCCGCGTGAGGTGGTGTTCACGTCAGGGACCACGGAGTCGAACGCGCTGGCGCTTCACGGCGCGCGTCGGGCGCTCGGCGATGCGCCGCTCTTGCTCACCGCGGCATCACATGCGTCGACCGTCGCGCTGGCGGAGAGCTGGCGCGACTCCGGTCACGACGTACGGTTTCTCTCCGTCGACGCCACAGCACGCATCGACGTCGCGGCTCTTGCCGCGGACGCGCCGTCGTCGCCGTGCATCGCAACCGCTCCCCTCGTCGAGCCGGTGACGGGAAACGTCCAGCCGGTCATGCAGTTCGCTGCCGCACTGCCCGACGGAAGCGCGCTGCATGTCGACGCCGCGCAGGCCGCGGGACGCGTGGACATGGCGCCGCTGCTGCGGCCGGCGGCATTCGTGTCGCTGTCCGCGCACAAGCTCGGTGCGCTCGCGGGGACCGGCGCACTCATCGTGCGCGACGGCGCGCCGTTCGCCGCGCCGGGCGGTCACGTCGCACAGGAGCGTGGGCGGCGAGGCGGTACCGAGGCCGCCGCGCTGCTGGCCGCGTTCGGAGCGGCCGCCGAGGCCGTGCACGCAGCGCGGGCGCTCACTGAAACTCGCTGGAGAGCGGCACTTGCGCCGTTTCTCGAGTTCGTTCGCACGACGACGGGGGGTGAGGTCATCACGACGCAACCCTGCGCTGCGGGCATCGTGGCGGTGCGCTTCGAGGGGTGCCGTGGCGACGTCGTGCTCGCGGCGCTGGACCAGGTCGGGGTTCGCGTGTCGGCCGGAACCGCGTGCGCCAGCGGCGCACGCACGCCGCCAGCCGTGCTACTCGCGGCGGGACGCGACGCGACATGCGTCGCCGAGGTGCTTCGCGTCTCACTCGGGGAGACGACAACGACGCGCAACGTGTTCGCGTTGGTCGACGCACTGCGCGTCATCGTGCCGCGGGTGCGGGCGGTCGGAACGCGACAAGAAAAAAGTTAGCCCGGAAACTCTCGCGCATTGCACGACGCATCGCGCCGAGATGCAGCAAATCAACGGCCTTTACGCGCGCGACGAATCTTGTGCGACGCGTTTGACTCTGCGCCGCCGCTCGCTAGAATTTCGCACCCGGTGAACGTCACAGGACACCGCGCAACGAAGATAGCCCGCCACAGACGCATTAGGCAGATGCCAAGGCAGACGCGTAAGGCAATGCGGCGGGCAGCGCAGGACAACAGGGCAGCGAAGCACCGTGCGCCAATGGCACGACATGCACGACACCCGAGAGTCCGGCGCGACAGGAGCGCGGTCGAACGTGAGCCGCGACCCGCCTCTCGAGTGCCTACCTTCGCCAGTTTAGGACGCGTAGGGGAGCACACGCGGGGGACGGTGATCGGCGTCCGGGCCGGGTCCCGCGTTGCGGGGCTCCGGGTTCTCGGTGTGGGTTCGGTATTGGGCAGATCGGCATAAGGGCGGCGTCCGCAAGGGATTGGCTCAGGTCCCGGCGGGCAGATTGGTCCTTGCTGCTCCGCGGCTCGCGGAACGGCGCATCGACAGTTGGACGCGGGCTATCGGACCGCGGACCCTGTGGGACGCGCGGTGGCGCAGAGCGTGGGGCGCCGCCGGTGGCCGTCTGCCGCCCAAGACGAGGACGCGGATGTTCGCCGGCGCTGGGAGAGCGGGGCTGAAGAGCCCGGGGACTCTCGGCGGGGGCGCGTGAAGATCGTGGCGGTTGAGCGTGGGCGCGGGAGCGCGCCTGGCCAAAGGGCCGGGCGGGCTCGCGGGAGACAGGCGGAAGCAGATGTCGGACGTGCCAACTACCCCGGGGCGGGACAAGCCCTCGGGATCTGAGCGGGAGGACTCCGGCCAGGAGCGCTCCGGCCAGCACCAACCATCGCCGGGCCGACCGGTTCTGGGCGTCTCCGGGCTGGATGCTTCCGGGCTCAGCGGTGCGGGACAGTGGGATCCCATTCGCGCGTATCTGCGCGATCACGTGACGCCGCAGCAGTTCCACACGTGGTTCCGCGCCATGAGCCTCGCCCGCCTCGAGAGCGACGGGACCTACGTGTTCAACGTACCGAACTCCTTCATGAAGGACTGGATCGACGCCTACTACCTCTCGGTGATCGGCGCCGCGGTCACCTCCGTCGTCGGTACGGAGCGACGCGTGCTGATCGAGGCCGCGCCCGCCGCGCACACTGGGGCGCCGGTGATGACCGCGGCGGCCGGCGAGCCCGATCCGATCTCAGATCCCATGGCCGACCTACCCATCGCCGACCCGCCCATCGCCGACCCGAGGGGGGTGCTCGCCGGCGGCCAGGACACGGTGCATCGAGCCGCCAGCGCGCGTGACGAGATCCGCCCGGTCAAGGCGCCGATCGGGCTCAGCGACACGGGAACGGAGTTGTTCGGTAACCCGCGATACCGGCACTTCCTCTCCGACGTCATCCTGAACGACAACTACCGCTTCGCCACATTCATCAGCGGTCCGAGCAACCAGCTCGCGCACGCGGCGGCCATGGCGGTCGCCAACGGCGCGGGCGACAACTACAACCCGCTGTTCCTGCACGGCTCCGTGGGTCTCGGCAAGACGCACCTTCTGCAGGCGATCTGCGTACGGGCGCTCGAGCAGCGCCCGGACTCGCGCGTCGTCTATCTGTCCTGCGAGTCGTTCGTCAACCAGTTCGTCGCTGCGGTGCGCTCGGGTGCGCTGCGCGACTTCCGGTACCGCTTCCGCAACGTCGACCTCCTGCTGATCGACGACATCCACGATCTGGCCCGCAAGGAGCGGACGCAGGAGGAGTTCTTCCACACCTTCAACTCTCTCTACAACTCACGAAAGCAGATCATCATCACGTGTGACAGCCCGCCGCGGGACATCCCGACGCTGGAGGAGCGGCTGGTGTCGCGGTTCAAGTGGGGACTCGTGACCGAGATCCTCGAACCCGACTACGAGACACGTGCCGAGATCGTGCGGACCAAGGCCGCGCAGCGCGGCGTCGCGCTGCCGGCCGACGTGATCGAGTTGATCGTGGAGAACATCACGGCGAACGTGCGCGAGCTCGAGGGCGCCGTGGTGCGCGTGTGCAGCCATGCGACGCTCTGCGAGCGGCCGCTGAACCTCGAGTCGGCGCAAGAGGCCCTGCGGGACGTGATCCAGTCGCGCGAACGCACGGTCTCGATCGAGACGATCATCCGCGTCTGCGCCGAGCACTTCGCCCAGCGACCCTCGGATCTGATGGGGAAGCGACGTCACAAGTCAGTGTCGCGCCCGCGCCAGATCGCGATGTACCTGGCTCGCCGGATGACGGACAAGTCCCTGGTCGAGGTCGGCGCCCACTTCGGCGGCCGGGATCACTCCACCGTGATCTACGCCTGCGAGAAGATCGCCCGCGAACTGCAGGTCAACGCGCGGCTGCAGGAGGACGTGGACATCGTCTGCCGCCGCATCCGCAGCGGCGGATGAGGCCGCGCTGGATGAGATCGGGCGCCCCGCCCCTGCGCGCGGCGATCCCTGGTTCGCCTGTCAACCGCCCTCCCCAGCGCGCCCACCGGTTCTCCACAGCGTCGATTCGCCGGGTCCACGGACCGTCCACGTCGGCCGGCCGCCGCCAGGGAGGCGCCGAGCGCTGGTTCTCCACCGGCATTCCCCGCTTACGAGCCGTTTCTCCACCGGATCATCAACCGCTCGTCGAGGGATCACGAATCAGTGCTCTCTCGTGTGCGAAGTCCCTTCAAGGGGGTGTTCGCAGCCCGGTAGAATCGTCCAGCCGTCCACGGGGTCACAGGGCCGGGGGCAAACTCCACGGAGTACGCCGCGCACTGCGCTCCGCGACTCCACCGTGGACAACACTGGGGACAGTGGCCCACACGCGACGCGGAGCACCATCTACGCGTCTCTTGAAGGCGTGGATCCCCGCCGTCCACGGCCCTTACTGCTACTACTAAGACAAAAGAGGATCCAACCAGAAGCCGGGCGTGTTGAAGACGCACGGCGTGGAGGAAGCGATGCGGCTTCGATGCCAGCGCGATGCACTGCACAAGGCAGTGCAGTCCGTTCTCGGTGTAGTGGCGTCCAAGGGCGTGCACCCCGTGTACGAGAGTGTGCGTCTGTCAACAGGTGAGACAGATCTGACTCTTCAAGCGACGGACCTCGAGATCGGGATGAAGGTCGTGGTCGGGATGGACGGCGGCTTGACGGTCGAGAACGGTGGGACTGCCGTTGTGCCGGCACAGCGCTTGGCGGCCATCCTCCGGGAACTCCCCGAAGGCGATGTGATCCTCGACTGGAACGGGGAGAGTCGCGAGTGCCTCTTGCAGGCTGGAAGAGGTGACTTCCGACTGCAGGGTCCCTCGCCAGAGGACTTCCCGGAGATCCCGGACGTCGGTGGCGCCGAAGAGATCGCCGTACGCGCCGGGGACTTGCGCAAGATGATCAAGCGCACGGCGTTCGCTGCAGCCAAGGAGCGCATGCGATTCGCGTTGAACGGCTTGTTGCTGCAGGTTCAGGGTGAGACGATCGAACTCGTCGCCACGGACGGACGCCGTTTGGCGATCGTGCAAGGGGGTTGCGAGAACCCCGGTGGCGTCACGCTGCGAGCGATTGTCCCCACCAAAGGACTGTTGCAGCTCGACAAGATCCTCGGTGACGCGGACGCAAGTGTCTGGATCTCGATCGGCAACAACCACTTCCGCGGTCGGACGGGTAGCGCGACGGTTGTGTCGCGGCTCGTCGAGGGCAGCTTCCCGGGCTACGAGGACGTCATCCCGCAGGACTGCAGCCACCGCGCTCAGATCTCCCGTGGTGCGTTCAACGCGGCGCTCCGACGGGCATCCTTGGTCACGAGCCGAGACGCGCAGATGGTGAAGCTGCGGTTCCATCCGGAGGGCTTGACCGTCCGGGCGCGCTCCCAGGAGGGCTCGGCGGAGGAGACGCTCTCGTGCGAGTACGACGGGGGTGAGGAGATGCTCGGGTTCAACCCGGAGTTCCTCCTCGACGCGCTGGGTGTCCTCGAGGGTGACAACGTGTCGTTCGAATGGAACGGTCATGCCGCCCCCGGAAAGATCACCGAGGGCGACTACACCTATGTCGTGATGCCTGTCAGCCTCGAGTAACCGCGGGAGTCGCAGTGCCGGGTGTGATGGGGCAGGGAGTGATCGGGCAACAGTGGACGGTGTAGCTCCCGGGTCAGAGGGTCCTCATGCGCCTGGGGGTTCAGGGGCTGGCGCGGGTTCACGGACGGACGGCGACTCGAGAGGCGGCTCCCCTGAGCGCATCGACGCCATCCTGAAGCGAGTCTCGCGGGGGATGCGCCCGGCCAAGCGTCGTACCGGGGTGGAGGATCTCTGGACGCGGGTCGTCGGCGAGGAGTTGGCGGCCGAGACACGAGCGATCGCCATTCGGCGGGGCGAGTTGATCGTCGAAGCGCGTAGCGCGGCGCTGGTGCATGAGTTGCAGGGGTTTCGCCGAGAGGCCCTGCTGGAGCGATTGATCGCGGCGGACACGGTGCCGGCCGGCAGCAGTAAGGCCTCTCGAGCGGCGCGCGTGACGGGCCTTCGGTTCCGATTGGGAGTGTTCTAGATGAGTGACGAGACCCCACACGAGCAGTCGGACGACGAGCGCGAGTACGGCGCCGACCAGATCAAGATCCTGGAGGGCCTCGAGGCGGTCCGGAAGCGGCCGGGCATGTACGTCCCGAACACGGCCACCGAGGGCCTGCACCACCTGGTGTTCGAGGTCGTCGACAACTCGATCGACGAGGCCATGGCCGGCCGGTGCGGCCTGATCACCGTCACCATCAAGGCCGACGGCAGTTGCCGCGTCACCGACGATGGCGTGGGCATCCCGGTCGGCATGCACAAGACGGCGAACAAGCCCGCGCTCGAGGTCATCATGACCACGCTGCATGCCGGCGGTAAGTTCGACCAGCAGGCCTACAAGGTCTCCGGCGGGCTGCACGGCGTCGGTGTGTCCGTGGTCAACGCCCTCTCGCTCCGGCTGCGCGTCGAGGTGCACCGGGACGGACACGTCCACACAATGGAGTTCGAGCGGGGTGACGTCTCGCAGGAGCTCCAGGTCGGCGAGGCGACGAGCAAGACGGGCACGTACATCGACTTCCTGCCGGACCCCGAGATGTTCTCCGAGCTCGACTTCCACTTCGACACGCTCCAACAGCGACTGCGCGAGCTCGCGTTCCTGACTCCCGGCCTGCACATCAAGCTCACGGACGAGCGACCGGATCGCGAGCACGAGGTCGACTTCCAGTACGAGGGCGGCATCGCTGCGTTCGTGAAGTTCCTGAACGTCAACAAGACGCCCGTGAACCCGGAGCCGATCCACCTGACGGGTGCACAGCCACCGTTCGAGGTGGATGTCGCCATTCAGTACAACGGGACCTACACGGAGACCATCTACTCGTTCGTGAACGCGATCAACACGTACGAGGGCGGCACGCACCTCTCCGCGTTCCGCTCGGCGCTGACGCGCACGATGAACCGTTACACGCAGAGTTCGGGGCTCGTGAAGAAGGACGACGAGATGCCCGGTGGCGAGGACTGGCGCGAAGGGCTCGTGGCGGTGATCTCTGTTCGCATGCCGGAGCCGCAGTTCGGCGGGCAGTCCAAGCGCAACCTCGGCAGCCGCGAGATCCAGCGCCCGGTCGAGCAGATCGTGGCCGAGGGCCTCTCCACGTATCTCGAGGAGAATCCCCGCGTCGCCAAGGGCATGGTCAGCAAGGCGATCTTGGCACGGCGGGCGCGCGAGGCGGCGCGCAAGTCCCGTGACCTCGTGCGGCGCAAGACGGCGCTGTTCTCAGGTGGCCTGCCGACGAAGCTGTACGAGTGCCGGAGCCGCAACCGCGACGAGACCGAGTTGTTCCTCGTCGAGGGTGATTCGGCCGGCGGCACCGCGCGCGGCGGCCGCGATAGCCGGACGCAGGCCATCCTGCCGCTGCGCGGCAAGATCCTGAACGTCGAGAAGGCGCGCATCGACAAGATGCTGCAGCACCGCGAGATCCAGACGCTCATCCAGGCGCTCGGGACCGGCATCGGCACCGACACGTTCGACATCGAGGGGTTGCGTTACGGCAAGATCATCATCATGACGGACGCCGATGTGGACGGCAGCCACATCCGCACGTTGCTGCTGACGTTCTTCTTCCGGCACATGCCCGAGTTGATCAAGCGTGGGCACATCTACGTCGCGCAGCCGCCGCTCTACGGCGTGAAGCGCAACAACCGGGTCGTCGAGTACATCCTCTCGGAATCCGAGATGCGCGCGCGCCTCCTCGAGGGCGGCGCCAAGGCGTCGTGTGTGCTGAGCGTGGACCACGAAGGCCGCCCGGCCGGCGACCGAATCGAAGGAGACGCGGTGCGGGAGCTGATCGAGGTGCTCGAGGGCCTCGGGTCGGTGGAGGCGCGCCTCAATCGCCGGAGTCTCACCCTCGCCGCGTTCCTCGAGCGGCGCAACTCCGCGGGGGACCTGCCGCTCTACCGGCTGCGCCGCCCCGAGGGTGAGACACTCTTCCTGCACTCGGAGGAGGAGTTCGAGCAGTACGGGGCAGACACCGCCGCGCAGTTGGACCGCGACGTGCGCTGGTTCCATGAGGGAGAGGACACGCCGGCCCTCGAACCGCCGGACGTCTACGTCGCGGAGTTCCGTTGGCGCGGCAACCTGGCAGCCCTTCTGACCCGACTCGATGCGCTCGGTTTTGCGGCGGAGGACTTCCGTCGCGACGACGGGAACCCGCGCTTTGGCGTCGAGACCAAGAAGGACCTGCATGCGTGCTCCGACCTGCGCGGCGTCGTCAAGCGTCTGTACTCGATCGGCGAGGCTTCGATCGACCTGCAGCGCTACAAGGGTCTCGGGGAGATGAACGCCGAGCAGTTGCGGGACACGACCCTGCGGCGCGACAAGCGAGCGCTCCTCCGCGTGCGGATGGAGGATGCCGTCGCGGCGGACCACATCTTCACGGTGCTGATGGGGGAGCAGGTGGAGCCCCGCAGGCAGTTCATCGAGGCGCACGCGCTGGACGTCGCCGAGCTCGACATCTGAGTTCGCGCTTCCAACTCGGCGAGGCGGTACAGGCTCGGGCAACGCCTCCGGGCTGAAGCGGCGCCCGGGACCTCAACCGGAGCCTGGCCTGCTGCCGATGAGTCCGCGAGGGCCACGCCAAGACGACGCGGGGCCTGCGGGAGGCCATGTCAGATGTACCGCAAACTGCTCACGAAGCTCGCGCGCACCCGTCTCGACGACGTGCTGCTCGACGAAGGGCTGATGGACCGCGCCACGGCCGAGGAGGTCCTAGCCGAGCAGCAGACCACCGGGAGGCCTCTCTCGGAGATCCTCTTCGACCGTCAAGCCATCGACGAGTGGGACCTCGCGAGGCTCGTGGCGACGCACTACGGGCTGCCCTTCATCGACGTCGTATCGTACGACATCCCGCGGGCGGCCGTCGATCTGCTGAGTGTCGAGTTCTGCCGCGACATGCAGATCCTCCCGATCGACGTGTTCGGGGACAGCGCGACATTCGCTGTGGTCGAGATGCCGCGAGAGCACGTGCTGGCGGAGATCGAGGAAAAGTCGGGCAAGGCGCCCTTCCTCTACGTCGGCGCCCGTCGCCCGATCATGGATGTGCTCGACGGGTGGGAGAAGGACGCCAAGAAGAGGCGCGCCCGCACCGCGAAGGTCGACGCCACCAAGGCGGCGCGGAAGAAGGCCGAGAAGGATGCCGCAGACGGAGCGCCGGCCGCCACGGATGCTGCCGAGCCCGCTTCGCCGGAGGCCGCGCCGGGCAGTGCATCGGACGCTGTGCCCGAGGTTGCCGCGCCCGTCTCCGCCCCCGCCCGGGTTGGCGTCGGGGTTCTCGGGGTACTCCCGGCGGCCGTTCTCGCGCTCGGACCTGCGCCGACCGGATTCGGCGTTGACGTCGCGTCCGCGGGCGCGCTCGGCCGCGTGGCCGCAAGGGTCCGGACGAAGCGATCACTGGATCTGCCGGCCGCGGTCACCGACCCCGTCGCGCCGGCTGCGGCTCCGCCCGCCGCCGGTGGCGGCTGGGAGTCGATGTTCGACGAAGCGGATGGCAACCTCGCCGAGGAGTAGCCCCGAGGACCAACACCGGGTCAGCCCGACCCGACCTCCTCGAGTGACTCGCCGCCGGGTCGTGGCCGGTCCGGATCTGCGCTGTCCGGGTCTGCGCTGTCCGGATCTGCACTGTCCAGGTCGACGGCCTGCTTCACCTCGTCCGTCGTCTTCTCGATCTCTCGCATGGCGCGGCGGACGACGGGGCGCGGATCGACGTCCTCGACCTCTCGACGCACCATGTCGGTCGTCTCGCGGAGTCCTCGCTTGAGTTCGCCGAGGCTGCGGCCGACTGCGAGCGCGACCTTGGGCAGGCGCCCCCCGTAGACCATCAGCGCCACGAAGCAGACCAGCATGATCTCGCCCAGTCCCAGATCCATGACGTGGTCGGCTCCCTGGCGTCAGCGCCCTGCTCAGCGACCGCTCGCTCTCGGGCACGAACAGCGCAGGCCCGGAGTCGGTCGCTCCGCCCTAACGGTACTCCACGCGTTTGAAGTTGTGCCACTCGTTGGTGAAGTAGTTCCACCAGCCGCTGTCGAACTCGAATTCCGACGTCTCCCCGTTCGAGGAGCGCTCGATGATTCGGGTGCGGCGGCCCCACGGCGACGACATCTTCAGCCACGCACCCTCGGCCTCGACGCGATCCGTGAACGCGGTCACGCGTCCGCTCTCCACCCGTACCGGCGCATCCTCGGTGCCGATCGCCGTCGCGTGCCGAATGCGGCCCGTGAAGTTCGCGTCGGCCTGTGGGTCGATGGTCAGGTTGACGCGTTCGCACGAGAGCCGCGCGTCGCGTTGCCAGCTGCCGCCACGCATCTCGGATTCCCACGTCACCGCGACGTCCCATTCGGCGCTGGCGAAGCCCCGCTGCACGTTGATCGCGCCCGCTGCGACCACGGAGACGCGCTTGACGATCGCCGTCGCACGATCATCGGGTGTCGTGTAGAGCACGATGCGTCCGCCGCTGCAGCGGATCCGCCGCGGCTCGGCGCCCTTGCCTCCGATGAGCCGTCCGTCGAATTCGACCACGATCCGCTCCGAGACGACCGTGGACTCGTGAGGGGTCCCGGAGCGCGTTGTGCGTCCGGATCGGTCACGCATGACGGCGCGTGCCGGCCGACCCTCCACGGTTGCGGTGCCGGCTCGGTGGTCGTATGTGACGGAGTCGCCGGTGACCGTGAACGTCTTTGTTGTGACCACGGCGGCGCCGCTTGCAACGACGCGCAACAGTTCCGCCGTGTCGGTGGGGTTGCGCTTGGGCGAGAGCACGGCGCGCAGTTCGTTGCCACGAACCGTCGCGTCGTCGGCGACACCCGAGGGTGCCCCGCCGTCCATGCGGCGGTTGATCTCCGCCACCGCGTCCCGCCGCGCGATGAGCGTGGAGCCGTTCTGTTCGTAGGTGATCTCCTGCGCGCGGACGCGATGCGCTCGCCGTGGCCCGTCCTTGTCCGTTGGCGCGTCGAACAGCGCGCGCGCCGGATTCCCGACGTCCCCGTACACGCCGAGCCGGGTCTGAGTCCACAGCCCTTGCGGACCCGGTTCGCCCTCGCCCTCGCGGACGGCCTGGAGGCGCTCGCCAAGCAACTCAACGCGCGGGGAGCCCGGCGCTTCGCCGCGTCCGACGAGGTGCACGTCGCCGTACGCGCGTAGGTGTGCCGGCCGGCGCGCGGTGTCGAAGCCGACGTCCAGGTTCCTCGAGTCGAGCCGGTACGTCTCCTGGCCGTCCATGACGCGGCGCAAGGTGACGCCGCCCTCGGCGTGGGCCGTAGGCCGCTCAGTCGCGGCCGGGTCCCCGTTCGGCGTCTTCCGAATCGTCATCAGTTCGATCGCTTCTCCGGCGGTCAACTCGAGGACGGCCGGCCGCAGCGCCTTGCTGCCCCCGAGTGGGTTCCAGCCGGACTCATCCGCGAACTCCGCTCGCGGCGTGCCGTTCAGCAGCAGTCGCTCCATGCCCTTGTCACCGATCGTGCGCCAGGTGGCGACGCGGCTCGACACGCGCACGCCCCGATGGAAGATCTTCACCGGCGTCGTCTCGTTGCCCATGGCCGTGAGTGAGTCGGGCTCTGGGCGCACGGTCCCGTCCGCGTCCATCACGCGCGTACCGAGCAGGATGATCTCGGGCGCAGTCACCTCTCCCGTCATGACCTCCGCCGCGTCCCACTGCCGGAACACGGCGTCCTTTGTGAAGTGCACGCGAGTTCGTGTTGGTGACTCCGGGCGCGGCGGCGCCCGGTCCGTCTTCAGAGTCGCGGGGCCGCTCGACCGCACCTCGATTCGCCCGGCTCCGTCCGTCTCGCCGAGCGCGCCGTTGAAGGTCATGGTCGTGCCGCCGTCGAAGGTCGAGATGTACTCCGACTTCACGCCGCGCGTCGTGCGCATGCGCGCGGTGTGCACGGTCCACGCGTTGCCGTCCGCGCTCTTCTCCGTTCCGGCGACGACATTGCCGTCGGCCAGCACGAACATGAGGTCGTCCTCGCTCCGCTCGCGGTTACCACCGGTCAGGAACTGGATCTCCAGCCGATCCGCCGAGAGTGTCCCGCCCGCCTGCTTCACGACGACGTCGCCCTCGAACGTCATCTTCCAGGGCCGCCGCACGTTGCGCCGCCGCGCGCCCTCGAGTGCCTCGATGCTCGCCGCCCCCGAGCACGTGATGACGGCCGTTGCGGTCTCGCCCGCGAGCGTCGTCGTCGGCGCACCGACGAGCGCGCGCTGCGTCACGAACTCCGCGCGCACATCGCGTCTGAGCGTCACGACCGGGCGCGCGTCGAGCTCGAAGTCGAGGCCCGTGCCGGTCAGCTCGAGACTGGGCCCCGTGATCGTGACGGGCTCGTCGGTGCGCGCAATCTGGCGCTCACGACCGCCCTCGGCGGTTTCCTCCACGAAGAGCCGCCGCGTCTTGAGGACGAGATCGCTCTCGACGCCATGGTGCGTGATCACGACGTTCTCGATCAGGTCGGCGCGGAGTTCCCTCTGCGCGGAGCCGGAGTCCATCTCGGCGCGTGTTGCGTCGATGCGCGTGGTGTTCGGGCCCTCCACCGCGCGCGGACGCGGGTCGTGTTCGTCCGGGACGGCGTGGAAGAACAGGACGTGGAAGTCCTCGCAGAGCAAGACGTGCCGGTCCGGGCCGTCGCCTTCGCGGGGGGTCTGCTTCTCCCACCACGCTTCCCACTTGCGGAACATGACCGGCGCGCCGTCCACCGGAGCGACGCCGTCCCGGAAGACGCGTACGCCACGGCCGCGACCGATGCCCGCGTCGCCGCCGATCGTGACGATGCCAGTGGGCTCGTCGGGTCGCGCCGCCGAGACCGTCCTGTGCGGCTTGTTGCCGCGGATGCCTCCCGCCTGCCACGCGACGGCGGCCATCAGCCCGCCGAACACGACGCCGAAGATCGTCACGCGCCGCAACGTCGTGAACTTCATGACATCTGCTCGTGCCTGCTCGGATCACGCGAGACGCGGCGCCAGGTTGGCGTCGTCGGCGCGTGTTCGGCGGTGAGGTCGGGGTCGCTCACGGTTGGCAAAGAGGCGCGCGATGGGCGCTGGGTCGGGTCGATTGTCCGGTCGATCACCGACCGGAAGAGGGAATGCCGGAAGAGGGGCGCGGGCCCTCAGAGCGCGACGCCCCACTCGACGACGTCCTGAACGTCGAGCACACCCACGGCGTGGCCCGTGCCGTCCACGACCGGCAGCTCGTCGATCTTGTGCTCCTTCACCCGGTTGTAGGCATCCGCCAGCAGGTCGGTCGCGCGGGCCACTTTGGGCTCGCCGGTCATGACCTGCTCGATGGGACGAGTGAGGAGGCCGGGATCCCCCAAGAGTCCGCGCCGCAGGTCGCCGCCGGCGAAGATCCCGAGGAGGAGGCCCTGGTCGTCGGTCACCAGCACGGCGCCGCTGCGGGGCCACGCCGCCGCCGCCTGGGCCTGGAGGGCTTCGCTCACGGGCGTCCCGGGGCGCACGCAGGCCAGCCTGTCGAGCGGGCGCATCACTTCGCCGACGGTGACGAGTCCGCGGCCGATCGCTCCGCCGCGGTGGAACAGAGCGAAGCTCTCGCGGTCGAAGTGCTTGCGTTCGGCGACCGTCATGGCCAGCGCATCGCCGAGCGCGAGCATCGCGGTCGTGCTGGACGTCGGAGCGAGTCCGATGGGGCAGGCCTCCTCGATGCGCCCCAGGGGCAGGCACGTGTCGGCGACTGAGCCGAGAGCGCTGTCGGCCGTGCTCGTGATCGCGATGAGGGGGGCGCCGATCTTCTTGATGATGGGGACCAGCCGCATCACCTCGTCGGTCGTGCCGCTGTAGGACAGCGCGAGGACGATGTCCTGTTCGAGCACGCGTCCCATGTCCCCGTGTACCGCCTCACCCGAGTGCAGGAACAGAGACGGCGTGCCGGTGCTCGCCATGGTCGCCGAGATCTTCTGTCCGATCAGCCCGGACTTCCCGACACCGGTGACCACGACGCGGCCGCTGCACGACGTGAGCATCTGCACCGCCTCGGCGAAGCGGCGGTCGAGCTGGGGCACGAGGTCCTCGATCGCGCGCAGCTCGGCGCGCAGCACGCTGCGGCCGTATGCGACGTCGTCGTCCTCGGGGCGCGCTGCCTCGTATTCAGTGGGCTCCATCGGTCCTCGTCAGCTGGGCTGGCCGGAGCGGCGTTCGGCGGCATCCTGCTCGCCGTCGCCGCCATGGTAGCGGCGCAGCCGGTTGTAGAGCGTCCGGGGAGAGATCCCCAGCAGGCGCGCAGCCTGCGTCCGATTGCCGTCGCAGGAGGCGAGGATTCCGAGAATGTGCTGTCGCTCGAGGTCCGCCAGGCTCAAGGGCGCCCCCGCGGGGAGGAGGGTCGCGTCCAGGGCGGCAACGTCGACCGCTCCGTCCGGGTGCCGCAAGGCGAGCAGCCGCGCAACGGCCGAGAGCTCAGCGACGTTGCCGGGCCAGCGGTATTCCGACAACCGTCTGAGTGCGTCGGCGGTCAGGGCCGGTGCGCGCTCACCGTACGGCGCCAGCAGCGCTTCGAGGAGGAGCGGGATGTCCTCCCTGCGCTGCCGCAGGGGCGGCACACGCACGCTGACGACGCCGTGTCCGTGCGCGGCGCGCTCCGCCTCCCCGGGGGCCACGAGCAGCAGCAACCGGGCGTCCAACGGATCCGCGCAGCGGAGTTCGCGCGCGCTGAGCGATGCCGCGTGCCGGACGATGAGGGATCCGCCGGCGGCCGCTTTCGATGCGTCCTCCAAGGCGCCGGCGGCGTCACCCGAGGCGACGGCCGCGCGACCGTTCAGTTCGATCAGCGGCCCCTGCGCTCGGGCCGACCGCAAGTGGATGCGGTCCGCGGCGTTGCGCCGCCCGCTGCCGCGCTCGCCCTCCACGGCCACCGTTGCGTCTCCCGCGGCGACGCGGTCGAGCACCTCGACGAATGCGCGCATGACCGCGCTCTCGCCGACTCGGCGCGGAGAGTCTCCGGCGCGCAGCGCGCGGAAGACGACCTCGGACCCGCCGGAACTAACCACCCCATTCACCCCCTCCAGGTGAACCCTCACTCTACCTTCCCCTGGGCCGCCATTGCCCGCTGGTCGGGGGGACAGCGCCGCAACGCGGCTTGCGGGCCGAGGCGGCCTCGCGCGGACTCCGTTACGGGGACGGCGGCTGCTAACCTCCGCTCGTGATCGAGACCGGTCCTGCCTACCACGTTCAGCTCGAGGAGTTCAGCGGTCCCATGGACCTGCTGCTGCACCTGCTGCGCGAAGACGAGCTCGATGCCGTGACCATCCCCGTGGCACGGGTCTGCGACCAGTTCCTCGAGTACGTGAAGGACCTCGATCGCATCGACATCGACTCGGCCGGCGACTTCCTGGTGATGGCGTCGACGCTCCTGCGCATGAAGTCACAGGCACTCTTGCCGGAGGACGAGCAGGTCCTTGATGACGAAGAGCTCGATCCGCGCTTCGACCTCGTCCGCCAACTGATCCAGTACCGCCGTTACAAGCAGGTCGCCGATCTGCTGGCGACCCGCCGCGAAGACGCCGCCCGGCGCTTCCCTCGTGGGATGCACCCGGAGATGGCCGAGACGCCACGCGCGAGTCGTCCGCTTCGCGCCGGGGAAGCCGACGTCGAATTGTTGTTCCGCGCATTCGCCCGGCTGTTGCGCGAGATCCGCCCCCATCGCGACTACGTCGTCACGGTCGACGACACGCCGCTCTCCGAGCACTTTGCGCGTGTCGAAGCGCTGCTGCCAGCCGGAGCACGTCTCGAATTCCGGCACCTCCTGCCGCGCGACGCGACGCGCGGTTTCGCGATCGGGATGCTGCTCGCCCTCCTCGAACTACTCAAGCAAGGCCGCATCGACGTGCAACAGGACGGAGAGTTCGGGGAGATCGTCGTGATCGGCTGCGATCCGACGGAGACCGCTACCGCGGAGACGTCGGGCTGACGGGCGATGCTGTGACGGGCGATGCTGCGACGGAGATCGCGTTCCTGGGTACCGATGCCTGCGCCGCCGCGCATCTCTCGGCGCTCGTCGGTGCGGCGCTTCGATGCGTCGTCGTGACACCGCCCGCGCGGCGCCGCGGTCGCGGCGGCGAACCCACGCCCACGCCGGTCGGTGCGTACGCGAGCGATCACGAGCTTCCGCTGCTGGCCACGGCGAGCGTGAACACCGAGGATTCGCTCGCGTGGTTGCGGTTGCACGCTCCCCAGCTCCTCGTCGTGGTTGCGTTCGGACAGATCCTGCGGGACGACGTCCTCGACATCGCGCCGCTCGGGCCGCTGAACGTGCACTTCTCGCTGCTCCCGCGCTGGCGCGGCGCGGCGCCGGTGCGGCGCGCGATCCTCGCCGGTGACGAGGAGACCGGGGTGTGCGTCCAGCGCATGGTTGCCGCTCTCGACGCGGGGCCGGTGCTCGCAGAGCGCACGACGCCGATCGGATCCGATGAGTTCGCGCCCGAGTTGCGGTCGCGGTTGACGGCCATCGGCTGCGCGGTGCTCGTGGACGTGGCGACTCGGCTCCTGGCCGGCGAGGAGTTGCGGGGGAAGCAGCAAGACGAGAGCAGGGCAACGTACGCGAAGAAACTGCGTGCGAAAGACGGGCGGCTCGACGCGCCAGCGGAGACGGCTACGGAGTTGGTCCGTCGAGTACGCGCCCTGGCGGCCAGCCCTGGTTGCCGCGCCGTCATCGAACGACGCGGGCGGAGTCCGGTCCCCGTGCACGTTCACCGCGCCGTGGTGCAGGCCGGCGCGGGCGGACCGGGCGTCGTGCTCGCAGCGGGGCGCGGCGGGATCGTGATCGGAGCGCGCGCGGGCACGGTGCGGTTGCTCGAGTTGCAGCGCCCAGGTAAGCGGGTGCTCACCGCGGGTGAGTTCCAGAACGGCTGTCCGCTCGCGCCGGGCGACCGCTTCGTCGCGCCGGCGAGCTAGCCGCAGGGGTTGCTGTGCGCTGGCGCGAGTCGGCTACCCGCCGGCTTGGCGGAGGGAGAGGAGCCGCTCGTACGCGCGGCGGAGCGCCTTGGATTTTGTGTTGGCGAGTTCCTGGATCTCGGGGTCCAGGTTGGCCACGCGATCCGGGTGGCAGAGCTTCAGCGCAGCCCGGTAGGCCGACCGGATCGTCGCTTCGTCCGCGTCCTCTGTGATCCCCAGCAACTCGTGAGGCGCTCGATCGTCGAAGGGCGTCGGTGGCTCTCGCGGCGCTTCGGCTCTGTCCGGCTCGTCGTTGCCGGTGGCGGACTGGCGCTGTGTGGAGTGGCGCTGTGTGGAGTGGCGCTGTGTGGAGTGGCGCTCTGCGGACGGACCCTGTGCGGAATGGCGTGGCTCCGCCGTTGGTTCTTCTTGTGGCGGAGGCGCCGGTCGCCGTCGCTTCGGACCGTTGCCCTGGCGATGGGGGCCGGGCTGCTGGCGATAGGGTCGCGGCGGAGCGCTCTTCTGTTCCGCGCGGAACTTCTGCACCGAGACGGAATTGCGGGTCCACCACTCCTCGGCGCTGCGCAACAGCTCGCGGCTCTGCCGAGGGACGATGCGATCCAGCAGCGTCGGTTCGGTCAGTCCTTCCAGTGGATGGGGCAGAACGGCCTTCGAGTTCTCGATGACGCCGTTGTCAGCGCCGCAGCCAGAGCAGCGCAAACTGCGGTACGGTCCGCCCTCCGCGGCGGTCCGCGTGTGTAACACGGATTCCATCCGAGCGCGCTTTGCGGGCACGCGCAGACCGCAGTGCCAACACAGGGTGAACGACTTCTTTGCAGAACTCATCGAGGCTGGACGCCGAGTTTACCGATAGGTGTTGTATGTGCCCGCGCGGGCCGTTGCTCGCGCGACGTGCAAATCGATCCGAGCGCCCCCTGTCGCGAGCGTAGTCAAGTTTCGGTTGCAGCGGGTGCGGTCCGCCGTAGACGCCCGATGTCACTCGTGAGGTCACGGTGGCGTCTTTTTCGACGGTGGAGCGCTCCGGACGCCTGTTCGCCATTGGCATAGGGCGTGCGATATGACCCGCGGACCACCGGATCCAGGTGGACGCGCGAGCCATCGGTCCGGTCTCCCGAGAGGAGGTGATCGGATGCTGAGACGGATGAACCGCTACTGCAGCAGCTGTCTGCGGACGCGCCGTTTCCTCGACCTCGGGACGCACCTCGTATGCGAGTGCTGCTCGAAGCGCCTGGATCGTGTTCGTCCCATGCCCGTGCCCGCACGCCGGGGTCGGCTGACGGACTGGCCGCAACGCAGAATTCGCCGCTCGATCGGCTAGCGCCGAGCGGGTATGACAATCGCGCACAATGTCTGCGCGATCTGACACCGAACCGCGCCCCGTCGCCCTGATCACAGGGGCGGCGCGGCGCATCGGTCGTTCCATAGCGCTGCTCTTCGCGGCACGCGGTCACGCCGTCGCGCTGCATTGCCATCGCTCCCGCGAGGAGGCCGACGCCGTGGCCGGCGAGATCTGCGCGGCGGGCGGAGCGGCATCGGTCTTTGCGGCGGACTTGGCCGACGTCGTTCAGGTGACGTCGCTCGCCGCCCAGGTGATCGCGGCGTTCGGGCACGTCGACGTGCTCGTGAACAACGCATCGCGGTTCGAGAACGTCGGCCTGGCCGCGTCCGCCGCTGACCTGGCCACGGCCGCGGACGCGGATCACGCGCTGCACGCGCGGGCGCCGCTGCTCCTGACGCAGGCGCTCGCCGGGACTCTCGCCAGGAACGGCCGTGGGGCGGTCGTCAACATCGGGGATGCGTATCTCGATCGGCCCGGGCACGTGACGTATTGCGCGTCGAAGGCGGCGCTGGCGCAACTCACGCGGTCTCTCGCCCGCGCGCTTGCCCCGGGCATCCGAGTGAACATGGTGTCACCCGGCGCCGTGCTGCCGGCCGGCGGCGACGAGGAGACGTTCGCGCGGTTGGCCGCCGAGATCCCGCTGCGGCGGACCGGGACGCCGGGAGACGTCGCGGAGGCCGTGTACTGGCTGGCGTGCGAGGGCGGCTACGTGACCGGCCAGAGTCTCGCGGTGGACGGCGGCCGCTACTGATCCTCGTCCTTCGGGAGGAGTCGGGTCACCAGGGTCCGGACCAGTTTGCTGTCGTGCCGCTTCAGTCGCTCGAGGTGCTGCGCCGAGTACGGCAGCCGCCGGCCGCGGTGCAGACGCAACGCCGCGGCGACGATGAGCGAATCCGGTCCCGCGGCGGCCTCCCATACTCCGGGGGGCGCCATGCCGTGGTCCATTCGCGATGCGAAGATGATGGCGATGGCGGCCCACGCGGCCTGACGCACGGCCGGGCTGCCGGTCTCCACATATGCCCGCAGCGTCTTCTCCCACATCAGCCCGCGTCGTCCGGCCGCCGCGCTCAGGACGATGGCGGCCGGCACCGGTCCGCCGCGCGCGCGCACGAGCGCACGCAGCGCGTCGGAGTGCGTTTCGAGTTGCGAGGCGTCCGGCCGCGCCGCGACGAGCGCGCGTGCGGCGAGAGGCCCCGCGTCCTCGTCCGCGAGCAGCGGCAACAGGGCGCCCGCGGCGGCACGCACGTCGATCGCTTCGTTGCCCAGGGCGGCGATGGCGCGCG
Organism: Planctomycetota bacterium; assembly: GCA_965248445.1. Taxonomy (GTDB): domain Bacteria; phylum Planctomycetota; class JAJSAM01; order JAJSAM01; family JAJVHW01; genus CBDFJG01. Next base: position 1,324,451 of record CBDFJG010000004.1, on the reverse strand, counting down.
CCGCGTGCGCGCGCAGCAAGGGCTCGTCGTCGCGGAGCAGACCGATCACGGCGTCACGCGTTCCGCCGCACGCCGCCGCGCGCGCGGCTACTCCGACCAAGGCCTCGCGGCGTACTCCCGCCGCATGGTCGGAGAGAGCCCGTGTCACCGCCTTGCCAACCGGCTCGTCGCCCGCGGTGGCAACCAGCGCGGCGAGGGCCAGCCGCCTCAGCGCCGCACGCTCGTCGTCGCGCGCCAGCGCCGCGAGCGGAGCGGCGGGCACCTCCTCTGCCTTGCTCAACACGCGTAACGCCGCTGCACGCGCACGCCAAGGACTGTTGGCGTCCTGTGCGACCGCGAGCAGCGCCTGCGTCTCCGGAGGCGGGGGATCGTCCTCGGCCGCCGCGATCGTCGCGAAGCAGAGGATGGCCGGCACCACAAGTCGCCGCAGCATGCGCACCAGTTTACTGCTCAGTAGAGGACCTCGTCGGTGAACCGGCTGACGCCGTCGATGGTGCGCGGCATGCGGTCGCGCAGGGCGCCGATCGTCACGCCGAGAACCGGATGCACGACCGGGCGGGCGATATCCGCAAGCGGCACGAGCACAAACGCGGACTCCTCGATCCCCGGATCGGGGAGCGCGTGCCCGTGCTCTGTCTCCGAGTGCACGAGGTCGTCGTAGAGCAGCACGTCGAGATCCAGCGTCCGGGGGGCGTTGCGGTCGTCCGTCCGCTCCCTGCCCTCCTGAGCCTCGATCTCGTGGAGCTGCTCCCGTAGTTCGTGCGGGGCTGCGCTGGTGCGGATCTCGACCGCGGCGTTCAGGAAGTCGTCGGCGCCCTCAGCCCCTACTGCGCGGGTGCGGTAGATGGGGGAGACGCGCAGGGCTCCGAAGCGCTCGTGGAGGGCCTGGAGGGCCTTGCGCACGTGGGTCGTGGCGTCCACGTTGCTCCCCACTCCTACGTACGCGCGGTGCCGAGGCCGCATCCGCGTGTCGCCCTGTTCCCGCTCGACGACGACCGCCACGTTTTTCGCGTAGCGCAGGGCGCCCGTCTTGTGGACCGTCACGCGTGCGCGCCGTACGCGCTCGTGGGCAAGGCACGTCTCGGCGACGTCGCAGGCGAGCGCCTCGATCAAGAGGTAGCCGCTCGACGCGATCCGCTCGCGGACCGTGTTGGTGAGCGTCTTGTAGTCGACCGTGTCCCCGACGCGATCCGATGCACCTGCTTCGTGCAGGTCGCACGTCAGCTCGAGGTCGAGTTCGATGGTCTGCCGTACCAGGCGCTCCCAGGCATACAGCCCGATGACGGTGTTGACGGCGAGCCCCGTGATGACGATGCGGTCTGGCATGGGAGGGAGAGCTTACTGCGATCCGCCGGGCCGGCCGCGGGTGCGCTCGGCGTTGCGCTCGGCGCTCTCGCGGGCGCGGGCGAGGCGCGCGGCGATGCGCTTGCGCTTGCGTTCCTCTGCTTCGGCCCGTCGCTTCACGGCGTCGTGCACCTCGCGCCGCACATCGGCGAGCGGGATCGGACCGTGCTTCGACGCTGTGGCGGGGCGCTCCCGCCGCACCACCGTCAGGTGCCTCACGTCGGCGCGGCACACATCCTTGCCGCCGACCGTGCGAACGTGCAGACAGCCCTGCGACATGCCGAGCACCCGGTGGCGGTCGCCCTCTTTCCAGAGGAAGAACACCGCTCGCTCACCGGTCGCGACGCGCGCGGTGCCGTGCACGTCTTGCGAGAGCCCTCCGGCCGTGCCGCCCGGGACGCTGATCGTGATGCGCTCCGTGGCGGTGCCGAGCAGCGTCTCCTCGACCTCGAGGTCGATCTCCGTCCAGACGCGGAGCGGTCTGCGCTCGAGCACCGTGTCGACCCCGCGCACTCTGCCGAGGACGGCGAGCGCGCACTCGTCCGCGAGCTCGGTCACGCCGGCCTCGAGAACGACGGTCGCGTTCGCGAGCACGCAGACGCTGGCGACGACGAGGGCAGCGGCCAGTTTGTGTAAGGCGGGGGCGCGGATTCGCATCCGCGTCATCGTACCCGGCGAATCACGCTACGCGGCTTCGGGGCGCAGGATGCCCTCGAGGTTGCGGCGGAGGCGATCACGCTGGTCGGGCGACAACTCGAGGACGCGGGCGCGCGCAGTCATGCGACGTGTGTGGAGACGTCGGGGAATGAGGCGTGCGAGCAGGCGACGCAATCGGGTGAAAAGGCCGTTCCGGTGCATGTTCGACGACTTGCGGCAGGGGGATGCGGGACATCGATCCGATGTGCACACATTGTGGATGAACGATCTTTTATCCCCTAGAAGTTGTGGTTCATCGGATACCGCATCGGAGCGCGAGTGCCCGGTAGACTGGCCGCCCATGCGCCCGCTGATCGCAGTTCTCGCCCTGTTCTTCGTCGTCACCGCCTGTGCGCAAACGTCGTCACGGGGAGTTGCCCCGCGGACGGCAGGGGACGGTCCCGCGATGTCGGCGGATCTTGTCCCGTTCAGCCCGTCGACGGTCGAGTTCGTGCAGCGCCCGGCGGGGCGTGTCACGGTGCGGACGGCGACGACTCCCGTCGGCGGGGTGCTCCACATCGAGGGAGCGGGTGCCGGTGGGCGCCGGATCGATCTCTCGCGCACGCCGAGTGGCATAGCGTTCAGCGCCGGGCCCGGCACGGCGGTCGAGCTGATCCGCGTTGGCGCGCCGCCTGGAACGCGGTGGGCGAGCGGAGGCCAGGAGGTCGTGTTCGACGGCTGGGAGCGCGTCGACACGGGCGGCGGCTCCGTGGACGCGGCGCGGGTTCGAACGATCGGCGGAAGCGACGAGCTGCGCGTCGAGGAGACGTGGTGGTTCGCTCCCGGCGCCGGCCTGGTCCGCTACCGCCAGGACAACGCCGGTATCTTCAGCATGGAGATGGTTCGCGCTCGTTAGGCACGCCGGCCGCGGCGCGCCCAACGAGCCCTCACGTGTCTCCCTGCTACGCGGTCTCCGACGGACGTGGGCTCGCTGCGGGGCGTCCCGCCGATTGCTCCGCAATCGTCCCGCCGCTCCTCGCTCGCGCTAGCGCGCGGACCACTTCACGGCAACAGCAGCAGCACCGCGCCCGCGGCCGCGGCGATCGGCAGGTTGTCGTCCAGCCACTTGGGGCGCCAGAGGAGCTCCGCGAGGGCGCCGGCCGCCGCCGCTGCGAACGACGCGATGACGACGTCGGCGTCCAGTGCGCGCTCTCCGACGAACGCCCACAGCCCGGCCGCCGCTGCGCCGCCGAGTAGCACGAACGCGATCGTGCCCCCGAGCGAGCGGTCCGGCCGGCCGAGCAGGCGAGGCCCGCTCAAGCGGCGGCCGATCAGGTTCGAAGCGGCGTCCCCGATGCCGAGCACGCCCCACGCCGCCGCCGCGCGGGGCGCCGGCAGGACCACGATCAGCAGCAGCACGGCGATCGGGTAGATCCGGACTCCATCTCCGAAGCCTCGTCGCTCACCGGCCGGCGCGCCGCTGAACCGAGGCAGGATCAGCCAGTTCAGCCCGATGGCCGCCGCTGCACAGACCGCGGCCTGGAGCGGTGTCAGCCAGCGCAGCGTCAGTGCGAACAGCGTCATCCCGGCATGGACGAACTGTCGGCGGTCCTCGCGCGCATCGGTCATCGCAGGCCCACGTACGCGGCGGCGAACACGAGCTGCGACGCGATCATCAGGAGGTACATCAGCACCCACGCCGGATGCGTGCTGTCCTTGGTCAGCGCATCCGGGTCGCGGACCAGCAGCCACGCGGCACGCGCACCGATCAGGGCGAGCCCCGCGCCGCCCACCGAGAGCACCAGGGGTCGTCCGGTCATCCACCCGAGCTGGACGCCGACGGGCAGCAGCAGCCATGGCACCACGAGAAACGGTGCGATCACGCGGGCGGCGGTGGGCACGCCGAAGCGGAGCGGAAGCGTGATGCAGCCGCCGGCCTCGTCTCCGGCGAGGTCCGCGAAGTCCTTGGTGGATGCCGCGCCCAGCACGAACAGCCCCGCTGCTGCCGCGAAGGTCAGGAGTTCGCTCGGCAGCGCGTCGCCGAGCACGAGTGGATCCGCGGAACCGGAGATCGCGGCCCAGCCGGCCACCGGGAGCAGGAACCCACGCGGAATCGCGATTGTCAGGTTGGCCAAGAGCCAGTGCCGCTTGGTCCGGAACGGTGGCGCCGAGTACGCGTACGTGACGAAGGCGGTGAACAGGACGATCAGCACCAGGAGCAAGTTGATCGCGTACGCCGCCGCCGCAGCCAGCACGTACGCGACGACCATCACGACGCATGCAGCGCCCACCGACATCTCGCCGGAGGGCAGGGGCCGGTCCGGTTTGTTGATGCGGTCGACCTTGAGGTCGTAGATCTGGTTCACCGCGTTGCTCGCGACGTTCAGGATCGCCGCCGCGACCGGTGCGAGGACGAGGGCGAGCAGCACGCCCGGGTCTCTTAGCGATCCACCCGTGTAACCCAGTGCGGCGAGTGCCGCGGCCAGCGCACCGGTCGCGGGGGCGAGCAGCGTGAACGGCCGAGACAGCCGCCAGATCGTGCCGACGTTCATGGGTTCCAGTGCCAGTACGGAAGCGTCGCAAGTGTTGCACCGACGGCGGTCGTGACGAGATTCCAGGTCCAGCCAGGCATGGATCCACGCCTGGCGATCGACTCGATGCCCGACGCGACGAAGCCGCCGAAGACAACGCACCCGGTCGCGAGCGCGCCGAGGCCGAACACCCACAGTGTGACGAGTGCAACGATGACAGCACCGGCCAGCGTGGCGAGTGTGCCCAGGCCGGACACGCCGCCGGGCGTGCCCGCCGGCACGCGGCGGCATGCGGGAAGCGAGAACGTGGCACCGCGCGACAGGGTGCCGATCTCGGTACCCAGCGTGTCGCCGAGTGCCGCGGCCATGGCGCCGGAAAGCGCGAGCGGCGCGAACGGCGCCGGCAGCAGCGCGGCGAGTGCGGCCACCAGTCCCTTGCCGAGCACGCGCTTGGCTCCTCGTGCACCGCCGCCGCGTTCGGCCGTGCCGTCCTTGATCTTCCTCCGCCAGCCGACGCGCGTGGCCAGCGAGCCCACGACGAAGAACGTGCCGAGGACTGCGAGTCCTGGCAGGCCGAGCGCAACACTCACAAGAGCTCCGATGCCCATGCCCGCGGCGGCCCCCCCACCGTCGACCGCGCGGAGGAGTCGCGCGAGCGCCGCGGCGACGGCGGTCACGAGCAGGGCGAGCAGAGCGCTCTCAGCGGGCATCGCGGCAGGGTAGCCGCTACCGGGCCGAGAGCGACTCGCGCAGGAAGTTGAGGAGCAACCGGTGCACGACGTAGACGCCGCGGAGGTTGCCCTCCTTCTGGTAGACGTGCCCGAGCACGTGGGCGACACGGCCGCGGCCGTGGCGGAACGTCAGCGCCGCGGCGGGGGCGTCGTGGGTCAACGCGAGCGCGCGGCACTCGAGCAGGATCTCGACGGCCGAGGGGTGGTTGATGGTCACCGGGATCGTGGAGTCCTCGAGCCACCAGCGTGCGATCCGTTTCCCGTCGGGAACGCCGCGTAGCAACGCGTGGTCGCTGACCGCGCGGACGTTCACGACGCGCTCCTTCAGCATGGCGACTCGCTTGCCGTCGCGCCGGCACTGCACGTACTGGCGGAACGCGCGGTCGAGCACCGTCTCGATTCCCCAGTCCGTCGTGAACAGGTAGCCGCCCCGTTCGACGAACTGGACGATGTGTCGCAGGGCCTGAGCCGGCAGCGGATGCGGACTACAGTCGACGATGAGCGCGCGGGTCTCGGCGGGGATCGGGGTGGTGGCGAGCACAGCGGGGTCGAGCAGCAGGTACTGGATCCCGAGTTCCGCGAGCACGTCCTCGGCCGCGTCGAACTCACCCTGCAGGACGAGGATCCGCGCGCCGCCCGAGCCGCTGCGCACCTTCTTGAGCACGCGTCCGGCGTACGGGTCCCCGGCGAGCGCGCCCCCGACCTCGCTGATCGCGCCCGCCGCGCCGTCCTTCCCGAAGCTCTGTCCCATGTGGATTGCGTTCCCACCAACCCCCACGACCGACGATGTGGCCGCTGCGATTGCGTCGGCCGTCGGTTGCACCGGCCGCTCCGTCAGATCCGACGGCGTGACGATGCTCTCGAAACGATCCGCGGACGGAGCCACCGCTGACGACGCTGCACTGCCGGCGAACTCGGCGTCGACGGCGACGGCGTCGCGACGAGGCGCCTCGGCCGAGAGGTCGGCCTCGGCGGGCTGACGGGGCAACTCCTCGAGGTGCCCGGAGAGCGCCGGAGCGTCCGACTGCAGCGTGGCGGGGACGTCGGCCTCCTGGTGCGCCGTGCGCAGCCCGAGATCGACAAGTGACAGCACCAAGAGCAAGGCGATGTGGACGAGGATCGAGAGGGTCACCGAGGGAGGGCGCGGTCGCCGCCGGTTCTCGCGCCGCTCACGCGTGACGCGCCAATCGGTGAGCGAACTCCACGCCAGGTCCGACGCCCCGGTGTCGGGAGAGGTTGGGTCGGGAGAGGTCGGCGGGTGGTGGACCGGTGCTGGCATGACGCCGCGCCGCAGGTCCGATCGAACCGGCCGGTCGAGACCGGTGGCCGGACACCTGGACGCAATGCCATCATCGGCATCCTGGGAGGCCGGACACAACGGTTCTGACGCCTGGCGGAGCCTGGAGTGAGGCCGCGAGGAGGGGCAGTCCTTCTCCCGAGGCCGTGGCGGCGAGCCCAGACGGTCTGGGCTAGTTGACCTTTTGGGCGGCCTTGCGGCCCCACGGGCTGTTCGGGTAGCGCATCGCGCACTCCCGCCACTCGCGGCGGGCGTAGCTGCGATAGGTGCGCGCCTGGTCCTTGTCCGCCTGGGAGTCGGACTTGGTGGGGCGCAACTCGTAGAAGAGCTCGCCGGCCGTGTACATCGACTCGGCCATGTACTCCTCGGCTCCGGGTGCGCTGCCGTAGAGGGTCACCACGCGGAGGAAGTGGAGCAGTGCCTCCTGGTAGACCTTGATGTCTCCGCCACCGCCCGCGGCGGCGCCCTGGACCATGACGCGGCCGAGCATCGTGTAGGCGCCGGCCCGCACGAACTCGTCCTTCGAGGTCTTGATCGCCTTCTCGCAGAGCGTCTTCGCCTCTGCGCTGCGGCCGAGGCCGACCAGGCACGAGGCCTTGCCGATCGTGCACTTGCCGACGAGGTCCTTCATGTTCTTGTTGGTGCGGATCTTGGTCAGGAGGGACTCGTAGCCCTTGAGCGCGCTCTCGAGTCCGGCGGTGTCCTTGCGGGCTTCTGCGATCTGCTGATCGAGCCACGCGGAGCCGTACTGCGCCTCGATCTTGTCGGCCTCGCTGAGGCCCTTCATGGCGGACAGCCGCTTGAAGGTCGCGCCCGCCTTGTCGTACGCGCCCGTCGCCACGTGTGAGCGCGCGAGCTCCATCGTGACGCGCGGGATGTAGCGCGACTTCGAGTACGTGCTGAGGAAACCGTCCAAGAGCTTTGCGGCGTTAGCGTGGTCGCCCGCACCGGCGTGCGCGACGCCGAGGAGGTACGCGGCTTTGGCCTTCGCCCATGCGGGCGTCGTGCTGCCGGCGATGACGTCCTCGAGCTCCGCTGCGGCGTCCGCCCACTGTGCGTTGTCGACCAGCCGCTCGCCTCGCGCGAGACCGCGCGGAGTGTTGGCCGGCTCGTGATAGATCTCGATCACCTTGTCCATCGAGATCCGCTGCTCATCCGCCACGCCGGGGATCGTGTAGTAGATGAAGTCGATGTCCTCGCGGACCACCGTGAAGTTGCTGCCGGCGTAGTCGTCAGCGGTGGGTGGGTCCGAGGCCTTGCGGTTCCCCTGCCAGCCGCTCTTGGTGAGGACCAGGTCGCCGGCAATTGCCGGAGTGGCAAGCAGGGCAAGGGACGCGACTGCGAGGACGAGCGCGGAGCGCTTGATGTGAAGTGTGGGCCGGATGTGATGCGTGGGCAACGGGGTCTCTCCTGTCCGAGCGTCTCCGGGCCCCATAACGGGATTGCAAGGGGCTCCGAGTCATGCGGGACTCGGGGTCGCTGGGGCTCCGGAAGCCGCCGATCCTATGGTCGTGACCGTTCGGCGGGCACGCTCTAAGTGCGCGCGTCGGGTCGGTGTGCTCGGGGACAGGCCCCCACAGGATACGCGCGCCTGCCACGAGCGTGGGCGTTCGGGGCTCGATCAGAGGCTCTTGCTGGCGGCTCCTGCGGCCCCCCGCCGCTCCCGGATCAGCTCGGCCACGATGGCCACGGCGATCTCCCCGTGGCTCTCTGCCCCCAGCTCCAGACCCACCGGTGCCCGGAGACGCGCGATGTCCTCGTCCGGGAGCCCCTCGGTGCGCAGGAACTCGTGGCAGGTCCGCACCTTGTTCTTGCTGCCGATCATGCCCACATAGCGGGCGGGTGTGCGGAGGCACGCGAGAGCGCACTGCTCGTCGAGCTGGTGCGAGCGGGTGACGATCACGCAGTACGACGCGCCGCCGAGCCGCGGGGCCAGATCCCCGAGCAGAAGCTCGTATGGCGCCGCCAGCACCTCCTCGGCGCCGGGGAAGCGCTCGGTGTTCGCGTGGGTCGCCCGGTCGTCCCCGACGATGACGCGGAAGTCGGCGACCGCGGCGACGCGCGAGATCGCGATGGCGAGATGTCCCGCGCCGAACAGCACACAGGTCGGGATGGTCAGCGGTTCCACGAACACCTCCACCGTTCCGCCGCAGATGAGCTCGGAGTCGTCCACGGCCTCGGTCGACAGCTCGAACGATCCGCGGCGGCAACGCTCGTCGGCGAGAGAGGCCAGACCGAGTTGGCGGACCTCCTCTTCCATGGACCCGCCGCCGACCGTGCCGCGCGTCGAGCCGTCCTCGCGCACCAGCATCTTCATCGCCGACCGGCCGGGAGTGCTCCCGCGGGTGCCGATGACGGTTGCCAGCGCCGCGGGCTCACCCCTCGCGCGCAATGCCCCGATCTCGGCGAACAGGTCTTCGCGGTCACCCATGCCGGAAGCCTACCTGCGGACGAAGGCGAGGAGGTCACGGAGTTCGCGCAGCCGCAGGAGGGCGGCCACCAGCGCGAAAGCGAGCGTCCCGCCGAGAATGGCCGGGACGACCGTGCCGGCCCGGGCGGCCGCCCCGGCGGTTCCGAGCGTCTCCTCGAGCCGGGTCCAGACGGCCCAGGCAACCCCGCCGCTGGCCGCGGAGGCCACCAGGACCCGCGCGAGGTGCGAGAGCAGAGCCGATGCCGGCAGTCCGCCGACGATCCGGCTGAACGCTGTGAGCAGGACTCCGATGTTCACGAACGCGCCGAGGGCGGTGCCGAGCGCCAGCCCGGAAAACCCGAGCACCGGGAACAGCGTGATGGATGCAATGACATTCACCGCGACCGCGGAGACCGACGCCGCGAGCGGTACCCTCGGCCGGTCGAACGCGTAGAACGCGGGCGCCGCCACCTTCACGGACGCGTACGCAGCGAGCCCGAGCGCGTACATGGCGAGCGCCGCGGACGCGTTCACGGTGTCCAGTGCGTTGAACTCGCCGTACTCGTACACCAGGCGCATGATCGGTTCGCGCAGCACGATCAACCCGACCGTGCTGGGGACGGTCAGGAACGCCACGAGGCGCAACCCGTCCGTGAGCGTCTGACGCATGCCGTCGTGGTCGCCCTCGGCCGCTCGGACGGCGAGGCGTGTCGTCGACACGGTTGCGATCGCGACGCCGAAGATGCCGATCGGCAGATACACCATCCGGAACGCAACCTCGAGCCAGGTGACCGCGCCCTCCTCGTGCGTGGCGAAGAACGTGTTCACCATGACGTTCACGTTCACCGCTGCAAGGCCGACGACCGCCGGCGCCATCAGCCGGCTGATACGGCGCAGCCCGGGGTCGCTCCACCGAAGTACGGGGCGCGGACGGTAGCCGGTCTTCCAGAGTGACGGGACCTGCACGAGCAACTGGCCGAGTCCGCCGAGCAGCGTCGCACCGGCCCACGCGAGGAACGCCGTCTCCGGCGGGACGTCGCTCAGCAGCAGGACGGCGCCGCACGCGATCGCAATGAGGTTGAAGGTGACGGGCGCCAGCGAGGGCGCGGTGTAGCGCTCCTGCGAGTTGAGCTGGCCCATAGCCACCGCCGCCAGGGACACGATCGGGAGGAACGGGAACAGGATGCGCGTGCCGGTGATCGCGAGAGAACGCGTCTCGCCGTCGAACGCCGTGAGGAGGTCGACCACCCACGGCGCCGCGAGTATCCCGACCGCCGCGAAGGTGCCTACGATGACCAGGACCGCGCCGACGACGACGTTTGCGAGCTGGAAGGCGCGCTCGCGGCCCTGGTTCGTCAGCACGTCGGTGAACGTCGGCACGAACGCCGACGAGAGCGCTCCCTCGGCAAACAGATCGCGCGCCAGGTTCGGGATGCGGAACGCCACACGGAACGCCTCGGCGAACGCGCCGGAGCCGAACAGCGACGTGAGGATCACCTCGCGCACGAGGCCGCACACGCGCGAGAGCATGGTCGCCATGGAGATCCGCAGCGCCCGGCTGCCCATGTCACGGCGCCCACCCGCAGCGGGAAGCTCGCTCACGAGTCGATCTCGTGGAGCACGTCGCCGTCCACGACGGTCGCCGCCACGGCGCAGTCGTCGAGTGCTTCGCGGTGGGTCAGGATATCGCGGTTGAGCAACGTCAGCGATGCGCGCAGACCGGGCCGCAACGCGCCGCACTCGTTCTCGAGTCCAGCGGCCCATGCTGCGCCGGACGTGTACGCGCGGAGCGCCTCTTCGACGGTCAGCGCCTCCTCGGGATGCAGTTCGGTGCCGTCCCTGCCGGTGCGCGTGACAGCGCAGCGCACACCGTCGAGCACGTCGGGCGTCTCGATGGGCGCGTCCGAACCGAACGCCAGCGGCGCACCCGCGTCGAGGAGTCGCCGTAAGGGAAAGGCCTCGTTCGACCGCGCGCCCCAGTGCTCGTGCGCCAGTGTTGCGTCCTCCGCGATGTGCACCGGTTGCACCGACGCGACGATCCCCGCCGCGCCGAAGCGTGCGATGTCGTCCCCGTGCACCATCTGCGCGTGTTCGACGCGATGGCGCAGCGGAGAGCCGTCCGGCGCACCGACACCCTCTGTCACGTCGAGAGCCGTTCGAACCGCAGCATCGCCGATGGCGTGCAGGTAAGAAGGCAGGCCCCGCGCGGCGGCGGCGAGCACGCGTTCTCGCGCCGCGTCGGGCGTCGTCACGGCGATTCCGCGATGAGCGGACTCCCCCTCGTACGGAGTCAACAAGAGCGCGGTTCGGGTTCCGAGTGCGCCGTCGAGGAAGATCTTCACGCCGCCGCAGCGCAGCCGCGGACCCCCGCCGCACCATGGTGCCTCGCCGGGTGATACAGTGGTGATCAGGGGAAGTGTGAGGCGGTCCGCGCTGGCCAGCAACCGAAGGACTGGGTCGTATCGCGACCCGCTCATGTCGTGCAGCGCCGTCAAGCCCGCACGGGCGAGTTCACGAAGAACTGCCTCGGTCTCCTTCGCGAGTTCGTCGTCCGTGAGATCTCCGGCGCGTGCTTCCGCGCGCATCGCCGCCGCCTCGCGCAACACTCCATCCGGCTCACCGTGCGCGTCCCGTTCGATCCGTCCGCCGGGTTGGTCCGGCGTGTCGTGACGCACTCCGGCGATCTCGAGAGCGGGTGTGTTCAGCGCAGCGGAGTGGTAGTCGTGCGAACGCACCAGCACCGGGTGATCCGGTGCAGCCGCATCGAGAAGCGTGCGTGCCGTTGCGACGCCGGGAAACTGCGCGGGGTCGAAGCCGCGGCCGATCACCCACCTCCCGGGCGGGCGCGCCGCCGCTGCGGCACGCACGGCATCCACGACCGCGGGTCCGTCCAGCCCGTGCAGGTCGACCTCCGTGCGTGAGGCCGCCGCGAGAACGACGTGCACGTGCGCGTCGTGGAAACCGGCGCAGAGCAGCCCGTTCGGAGCCGTCACGACACGTGTGCGCGGGCCGCGTTCCCTCAACAGGGCGCGCGCGTCGCCAACGCCGCTGATGCGTCCGTCCTGCACGGCGACGGCGCTTCCGGGCGCGCCGAGCAGACGGGCGGCGACGACGATCAGTTCAGGCGCGCTCACGCGGGAAGAGGGTAGCGAGCGACCGCGTTCAGAGTGCTGCTACACTCGCCCGCCCACCACCGGAGGACACGATGAAGATCCGTCTCGAATACTGCGCAATGTGAAACTACGAGCCTCAGGCCGTGAGCCTGAGCAACCTGCTCTTGACGGAGCTGAAGCGTCACGTGTCCTCGTACGAGCTGATCCCGAGCGGCGGCGGGTGCTTCGAGGTGAGCGTGAACGGCGACCTCGTCTACTCGAAGCTCGAGACCGGCGAGTTCCCCGACGAAGGCGAGGTTCTCTCCGCCGTCCGCGCCGCGGGCGGCGTGCCGGCCTGATCCCGGGCTGCTCCCCTCCGCTCGCGCAGGCTGCTTGCGCCGCGCTTTCCGGCTTCCGAGTTAAGCCGATCGTGGACGCTGCCGTTGCAGATGAGTACACAGTCGGGCGCCGCGTCGCGAGGCGCGCTGCCCGGCTCGCGCTTAGTACGGATGCACCGCCGACCGACAAAACCCACGCATGCGGACCCCGGTCCGCCCGGACCCTCCAGCCTCGCGCTCCGCGGGTCCGGGTCTGATTCGATGTGGACGGCAGACTCCGACGATCCTCCCCGCGCGGAAGCGGACTGGGAGGTGTTCATGAACGCCTACCTGCCGCTCATGTGGTCGATCCTGCGCCGGCGGTACTCGCTCTCGCACGAAGAGGCGGAGGAGACGATCTCCGACGCCTGGACCGTCGTCATCCGCCGCGTGGCTGCGATGCCCGGCCGCGAGCGCCGGGTCGCCTGGCTCGCGTCCATCGTCTGCTGGACGGCTCGAGGCGTGATCCGCCGCCGTCGGGATGTGGCTTCGAGCACGGAGCTCCTGGAACAGCTCCCGCAGCCAGGCGAGAACGCTCCTGACGAGATCGTCGAGACGATGGAGACCGGCCGGCTCGTTCGCGAGGCGGTGCAGGGGCTCTCCGATCGGGATCGCACGCTGATCGAGGGCAAGCACTTCACATACCCGCCGCTTTCCCACGCCGCGCTCGCCGCGAAGATCGGCGTCAGCGAGAACAGCATCGGTTCGCTCCTCGGCCGCGCACTCAAACGCCTTCGCAAGGCACTCTCTGACCGCGGGCTCGAGCCACCTCAGGCCGCCTGAGACGCAGCCTCGCTGCGACGCCCCGTGGGCTCGCGAGGCCCCGGATTCGGAGAAATCCGAAGATCGGGTGTACGGATCGCCGCCCGCGCCGCACTACCCGGGCACGACCCCTGACCGGGAGGTGCCTGCATGTCTGATCCGTCTCTTCCTCACAACACCCATCCAGATGACGCCGCGCAGTACCGCTACGCGCTCGAAGGACCGGTGGACGACCTGACCCGCGAGGTCGCCGTCCACCTGATCGACTGCGAGCCGTGCCGCGAGGACGTCCACTCGATCCAGTTCGCGCATCGCAGCCTGACCGCGTATCCGCCGGTGCCTGCCGGCGTCGTGTCGTCGGTCCGCTCGATCACGGCGCGCCTCCTCGCTGGAGGGGACGCCGGCTACAGTCCCGCGGACGACGGTGAGTGGTTCGTCGCCGAGCCGGTTCGGGCCATGGCCGGGTACCGCGTGGCGCGCACCGACGAGTACCACCTGAACTGCACGATCGGCGACAGCCATCTGGATGTGCTGTTGCACCCCGGGCAGCTCAGCAACGAGTTCGCCGTCTCCGGGCAGATCCTGCGTTCGGACGGTGAGCCCGCCGAGGGCCTCCCGATCACCTTGCTCGTCAACCACCTGCCGTCGGACTCGACGCGCACCAACGGGTTCGGCGAGTTCGAGTTCGGCAAGCACCGCGCGGATCACTTCGGTCTGCGGCTCGGTGACGACGCGATCGCGCCGCGTGTCGAGCTGTGGTCGGAGAAGAGGGACGGGTGAGCTGCATCGCTCCTGCTGGGACCGCGAGCGTAGAGCTCGTCGCGGAAGTCGCGCGTGTCGTGCAGGCCAGCACGAGCACGAGCGCCGCCGCGCGTGTCCTCATGGAGAGCGACGAGGAGATCGGACTGATTCTCGAAGCGCTGGATCGCGCAGCGGGCGCCGCTCTTCTCGACGAGGGATCCGGATCATTGCGCGTCTGTCGTGTCCTGGGCTCGCTCGGCCGCGAATTCGGTTGCGACCTGGCTCGGGGACGCGCGCTTGCGGTTGCGGGGCAGGCGTACATCGACTTCGGCAGGAACCGGCGCGCGGTAGGCCTGTTGCGCCGCGCGGTGTCCCGCTTGGGCCGCGCGCAGTCCCCGGACTTCGAGCACCGCGCCGAACTCCGATTGGTGTTCCCGCTCGACCAGCTCGGACGGGTCGATGAGGCCGAGGGGGCCGCTCTCTCGGCTTACGCGTACTTCGAGCGAGCCGGCAGCCCGCACGACCGCGTCTCGACGCGTCTTGCGCTGGGTGTGCGCTCGCAGCGGGCGGAGCGGTACCGCGAGGCGCTGCTGTGGTTCCGCATGGCACGTCGGCTGGAGGACGTCTCTCGCAACCTGCGGGCGGCGCTCGCATCGAACACAGCGGTCTCGCTGGAGGCGGTGCAGCGCTACCAGGCCTCCGAGCGTCACCTGACCTGGGCCGAGAATGCGTACAGAGAGCCGGGCTCTCCGATCTCCGCTGCTCAGCTGCGCGCGAATGGCGCGCACCCGCAGTTCGTTCAGGGGCGCGTAAAGGCCGCCCTCCACCGTTATCGCGAGGCCGAGAGAGACCTCGCGGAGCTGGGGAGTGCGCGCAGCGTGGCCCAGTGCAGGCTCGAGCGCGCCGAGGTGCTGCTGAGTGTGGGGCTCGTCGATCGTGCCCGGCGGCTCGCGGCCGAAACGTCGGCGGAGTTCGCACGCCTCGGGCAGCGCAAGGAGTGGGGGCAGGCGCTCCAGATCGGCGCGACCGCCGCGCTGGTCGACCGCCGCGCCGTCGAGTTGCTGGACGAGGCACGGGCGATCTACGCGGCACTGGGCATGGGCGCGCGGCTCGCGGACGTGGACATGCTCACGGCGCGCGCGCTGCTCATCGTGGGCGACACGATCGAAGCGGCCGAGCACGCAGCGGGTGCCCACGAGGCGTTCTTGCGTCGCGGGCTCGTCGAGCGCACGATCGGCGCCGAGGTTCTGCTGGCCACGATCGACGTGGCGCTGCACCGGCCGGCGCGCGCCATGACGTGGATCGACGGCGCACGCCGGCGGATGCGGCGCGTGCCGTCGCCATGGCTGCAGGTCGAGCTCGGCGAGGTCCACGCCTCTGCGTTGGCCGCACTCGGCCGCGAAGACGAGGCGACCGAGATCCGGTTGCGCGCCGTGCGCAACCTCGAGGAGTTCCGCGGCTCGCTCCCGCCCGGCGAGTTCATGATCGCCTTCCTCGCGAGCAAGGCGTCGCTCTATGCCGCGACCGTGTCCTCGCTCGTCGATGCGGAACGGATCGTCGAGGCGTTCTCCTTGACGGAGCGGGCGAAGTCGCGCGCGCTCCTTGACATGCTCCACGACGCATCGCACCGGGGCGCGCGGCGAACCCGCTCGGGTGCCCTCCGCGGCCGCCGCGTCGATCGCCAACGCCGTCGCGCTGACGCGCTCGTCGCGCGGCTCGAGAGCGTTGTCGCCGACCGGTCCCCGGCCGGAAAGAAGCGCGCTCGCGCGCTGCGTGCCGAACTCCGGGCGCTCCGGCAGTCCGTGAACACCGCGTTGCAGGCCGCTTGGGAAGAGGACGCGGAGCTCGCATCGATCTCGGCGGTCGGAGCCGTGCCGCCGGCAGACGTGCAGCGCAGCCTGGATGCCGACACCACGCTGCTGCAGTACTTCGTCTCAGCCACGAGCGTGTACGTGTTCGTCGTCACGCGCGACGGCTTCGATGCGGTCGCCATCGACGTGCCGCGTGAGGACCTGGAGCGCCTGCTCCGCCGTTTCCAGCGTCAGCTCGTCAGCCATCAGACCTCAGACGCGGCACCCACGATGGCCGAGGGCGCGCAGCTTCGGGCAACGCGGGCGAACCTGGCGGCAGTGCACGCTGTCCTGATCGACCCGATCGCGGATCTCCTCACGACACGCCGGGTGGTGATCTCGCCGCACGGGTGCCTGCACGGGTTCCCGTTCCACGCGCTCCCGCACGACGGCGGCTGGCTGAGCGACGAGCTCGAGATCTGGTATGCACCGAGTGCTTCGGTGTTCACGTACTGCGGTCAGCATCGGCACGGGCGCGCGACGGGCAGCCCGACGGTGCTCGCGCTGCCGGATGCCGACGCCCCGGGGATCGAGGAAGACGCGGCTGCCGTTGCGGACGCCCTTGGCGCCGACACCCGTCTCGTGCTCGGCGAAGCAGCGACGTCTGACGCGCTGCGCGAAGCGGCCCGGACGAGTCACGTCCTGCACGTCGCAACGCACGGCACGTACGACAGCGAGGAGTCCGCGCTCTCGAGCATCGAGCTGGCCGACGGACCGCTGACGGTTTACGACGCCTTCGACCTCGACGTTCGCTCCGACCTCGTCACCCTCGCAGCATGCGAGAGCGGTGTCGCCGCGGTCACCAGAGGCGACGAAGTGCAGGGGTTGTTCCGAGGTTTCCTGTTCGCCGGTGCGCCACGCCTCCTCGCGGGGCAGTGGCGCATTGCCGACCAGGCCACCTCGGCCTTCATGCGCGCCTTCTACGGCGCGGCGCGTGAGTCAGGCTCGTGGGGATCCGCTCTCCGCACGGCCATGCGTTCCGTCCGCGCGAAGCACGCGCATCCGTACTTCTGGGCGCCCTTCTTCCTGATCGGTCATCCCGGCCGGGTCACAGGTGAGGGGCACGAGTTTCAGTCGGGTGGTGCGCAGGGGAGCGTGAGCCCACAGTCAGGAAGGAGCTCCTGATGGGAGCGCGACACACACTTTTGCCCCTGGTGCTGGGGGCGACAACGGTTCTCTTCTCGGTCGGACTGCGGAGCGGCGCGGAAGTCATCGCGCAGCCGTTCGACAAGCCTGCGCGCGATGAGGTGATCTCCGCGTCAATGGTCGACTCGCAGTCGGCTCTCGACGCGATCCTCGCCGGCGATGCGCACTCGGTCGCCACGGGCGACGGCATCGTCATCGCCGTGCTCGACAGTGGCTTTGACCTGACCCACGAGGTCTGGACGGGCTCGCTGCAGAGCGGGGCCTGGGACGCAGTGGACGACGACAGCGATGTCGACGAGTCGCCGAACGGCACCGACGACGACAGCGACGGCGTCACGGACCGCAACACCGGTCACGGCAACTTCATCGCTTCGCTGATCAGGGCGACGGCGCCGGGCGTCAAGATCCTCCCGATCCGCTGTCTTGACGACGAGGGCAATGGCACGTGCGCCGATCTTGCTTCCGCGATCGACCACGCGGTGAGCGAGGGCGTCGACGTGATCAATATCAGCGCCGTCATCCCCGATGCGACGCAGGTTCTCTTGGACGCCGTGAGCGACGCCGTCGCCGCAGGCGTCACGATCGTGACCTCCGCCGGCAACGCGGCCGACGATCTGCTCGATGACGAAGACGTGCGCGCGGCGTCGATCACGGTCGGCGCGGTCGATGCGAACGACGTCGTGGCGTCTTGGAGCCCGGGTGGCGCCGAGGTGGACATCTACGCACCGGGCGAAGGACTCTCCGGAGCGCTCGACGACGCCGCAATCGACTACGGCTGGTGGGACGGAACTTCGTTCTCCGCCGCCCTCGTGAGCGGCGCTGCCGCGCTCGCGCTCGACGACGACTCGACGCGCACGCCGGAAGACGTCCGCGATCTGTTGATGGACACCGTGTCTTCGATCACGGGAAGTTCACCGAGTACCCGCGGCTGTGTCGATTGCGACGCCGCGGTGAACGACTGATGAGGAGCTCAACTATGAAGAACCGCGCCCCCTTGCTGCGCAACAAGCGCACAGCGGCTCCAGCGTTCGCGCCGGAACTCGCTGCGGTGCTGGAAGTGTGCCGTCTCGATCGGCGGTGGGAACCCGAGAGAGAGGGGACCCGAACACTCCAGGAATCCGAACATGTCGCCGATGTAGGCGTCATTCGATCTCAGGCGGACCGCACGGCCACGCCGGCGGGGGGCGCACTTGAAATGCGGCCGCGTTGCACGTCGGCGGAGATCTTCCGTCGTCTGCGCACGGTCGTTGAGCCGCTGGCGCAGGACCAGGGCGTACTACTGATCACGACAAGCACGACCCGCAGCAACCACGACATCGATGTCGCGGCGGTTGTGAACGTGCTGACGCGAGTCGTTGAGGAGGGCATTTGCCACTCCGCAGCGGCACAGGCCCGCGTCGTCGTGAGTGTGCGACCTGCCGGCCACGGTGGACTCGTCCTCGTCGTCCGGGACACCGGAACGGGCGAGGAGAGCACGGACCCGCACGTAAACGGCCTCGTGACCGCCCTGGGCGGTCGCCTCGAGGTCGAGCGAAGCGACACCGGTACGCGTACCGAACGGCGGTTCCCCGCAGCCGGTCGCATCCGGGTCGCCTGAGCCGCGAGCGGGAGAGAAGGAACGCGCCGTCCGCGCACTGCGCGGGCGGCGTCGTCTCTTTCTGTGCAGGCCCCGGTATCCTCCTCGGCCTGCCATGGCCGACTTCGAGACCCCAACCGCCACCTCCGTGCCCGCGACGAGCCTGTGCGCGAACAACCTGCACCGCGTTGCCGAAGCGGAGGGCGCGGCTCCGGAGGCGACGACTCTGTGCCGCAACGACCTCGGCGTCGTGCACATGGTGGACTGTCCGCTCGTGTTCGGATTGTCGTGCACGTACTTCGATCCGGTCCCCTCGGCACCTGAGCCCGTAACGGACCGTGCTATCACGCTCGCCCACGACGAGTTGCTGCGCGACTTCCTCGGCTGGAACTACACGCGCCGCGTCCGCGCCCTCGGAGAGCCGCGCGGCTACCTGCCGGCGCTTCTGACGGTCGAGGCCGTCGAGGATCCCGAGCGCGGTCCCCAGGACCCGCGCGACCTCCTGATCCGCCCGCCTCCCGGCGACGAACCGGCAGCCGAGGGCGCGCCCCCGGCGACCATTGAGGCGGCCACTGAGGCGGACGCTCCGAGCGACGCCGCGGGCACCGTTGCCGACGAGACTGCAGAGGAAGACGCCGCAGACGAGGCGCCGGACGTGCCCGAAGACCGTGGCCCCGAGCTCTACCCGGGTCAGCGGCGCTCCGAGGAGCGCGCCCGGCGCCGCAAGATGGCACGGCGTGCGGCCCGCGAGGCCGCGGAGCGCGGCGAGGAACCAGCCGCGGACGAGCGCCCGAGGACGGTCGAGGAACTCCTCGACGCAACGCCCGAGGCGCACCTCCCCGAGGCGTCGGAGCGGCCGACCCGCCGCAAGGGCGACGGTGGCCGGTCCGGCGGTGGTCGGTCCGACGGTGGACGGTCCGGCAGTGGGCGCGGTCGCCGTTCCCGCGGCGGCCGGAGTCGGCAGGGCGGTCGCTCGGGCGCGAAACGCACGTCCGGAGGCGACCGGTCCGCGCGGCCGGGTAAGGCGACGAAGGACGGGCCCCGGAACGACGGGTCGAAGAGAGAGGGGTCGGGTCCCGGCCGCCGCCGCCGCAGGGGGTGCGGTTCGCGGCCTGGCGGTCCCGGCCCGTCCGGTGCCGGTGGTGGCCAGTCCGGGGGCACACAGTCCGGGGGCGCGAAGCCCTCCGGCGGCGCGCCCGGCGGGAAGCCCAGCGGAAAGCCCGGAGCAGAGAAGTCGTCCCGGCCGCGCCGACGACGCCGAGGGCGCCGGGGTGGCGGAGGCGGGGGAGGTGGCGGCTCCTCTGGTGGCTCTTCGGGCAGCTCTTCCGGACCGGGTTCCTGACGTCTTTTCCCCGTCCCGCCGGATTCCATGATCGAGCGGGGCTGGGCGTCACGAAACTGCGACACCGCGTGCCCCGTTCGGTGGTGCGCGAGCGGAGACTGCCTTGCCCCGGCGCGACGACCTCAACTCGATCCTGATCATCGGCTCCGGGCCCATCGTCATCGGGCAGGCGTGCGAGTTCGACTACTCGGGCACACAGGCGTGCAAGGCGCTGCGCGAGGAGGGCTACCAGGTCATCCTGGTCAACTCGAACCCCGCCACGATCATGACCGATCCGACCATCGCGGACCGGACCTACATCGAACCGATCACCTGGGAAGCGATCGCGAAGATCATCGAGAAGGAGCGGCCCGACGCGCTCCTCCCCACGCTCGGCGGCCAGACCGGCCTGAACGCGGCGATCGAACTGCACGAGCACGGCGTGCTCGAGAAGTTCGGTGTCGAGATGCTCGGCGCCCAGGTCGACGTCATCAAGAAGGCCGAAGACCGGCAGCTGTTCAAGGACGCGATGCGCAAGATCGGGCTCAACTGCCCGAAGAGCTTCGTCGTCAACTCGATGGCCACCGCACTCGATGCCGTCGAGAAGATCGGCCTTCCATGCATCGTCCGACCATCGTTCACGATGGGCGGGGCGGGCGGCGGGATTGCGTACAATCGCGAGGAGTACATCGCGATCTGCGAGCGCGGGCTGCGGCTCTCGCCGGTCACCGAAGTCCTCATCGAGCAGAGCGTCCTCGGCTGGAAGGAGTTCGAGCTCGAGGTCATGCGCGACCACGCCGACAACTGCGTGGTCATCTGCTCCATCGAGAACCTCGATCCGATGGGCGTGCACACGGGTGACTCCGTCACGGTCGCGCCGGCGCTGACACTCACCGATCGCGAGTACCAGATCATGCGCGACGCCGCCTTCGCGTGCATCCGCGAGATCGGCGTCGAGACGGGCGGGTCGAACATCCAGTTCGCGATCGACCCCGCGAACGGCGACATGATCGTGATCGAGATGAACCCGCGTGTCTCGCGCAGTTCCGCGCTCGCATCCAAGGCCACAGGGTTCCCGATCGCGAAGTTCGCCGCCAAGCTGGCAGTCGGGTACACGCTCGACGAGATTTCGAACGACATCACGCGGCAGACCCCCGCGTGCTTCGAGCCGAGCATCGACTACATCGTCGTCAAGGTGCCGCGCTTCGCGTTCGAGAAGTTCCCGGACGCGGACTCGACGCTCGGCTCGCAGATGAAGTCGGTGGGCGAGGCGATGGCCATCGGTCGCACGTTCAAGGAGGCGCTGCAGAAGGCACTTCGCTCAACGGTGGAGAGCCACATCGGCCTCGGTCTGGATCGCAAGGACCCGATGCTCTTCGGGAACCCGCCGCCCCGCGAGGAGATCCTCGAGCACCTGGGACGCCCGAACAGCCGTCGCATCCAGTACCTCCGCTACGCGATGCGCAGCGGCATGACCGACGCCGAGATCCACCAGATCACGAGCATCGATCCGTGGTTCCTCGCACAGTTTCGGTCGCTGCAGGACACGGAGGACGCGCTCCGCGCTGTCGACTCGATTTCCGATGTCTCCGACGACCTTCTGCGAATGGCGAAGCAGGACGGCTTCAGTGATGCGCAACTCGCGACCCTGTACGGCATGGAGCTCTCCGCGGTGCGCGCGGATCGCTTGCGGCGCGGGATCGTTCCGACCTACAAGCTCGTCGACACCTGTGCGGGGGAGTTCGAGGCGGCGACGCCGTACTACTACTCGACGTGGGAAGACGAGTGCGAGGCGCGCGTCTCGGACCGCCCGAAGATGATGATCCTCGGCTCGGGTCCGAACCGCATCGGGCAGGGCGTCGAATTCGACTACTGCTGCGTGCACGCCGCGTTCGCGCTCCGCGACGCCGGGTACGAGACCATCATGGTGAACTCGAACCCCGAGACCGTCTCGACGGACTACGACACGTCGGACCTCTTGTTCTTCGAGCCGTTGACCGTCGAGGACGTGCTGAACATCCACGACAAGCTGAAGCCCGAGGGCGTGATCGTGCAGTTCGGCGGACAGACGCCGCTCAAGCTGGCGCGCGAACTCGAGAACGCGGGCGTCAAGATCATCGGCACGTCGCCGCACGCGATCGACCTGGCCGAGGACCGCGAGAGCTTCGCGCAGATCATCGAGAAGCTCGGCCTGCGTCAGCCGCCCAACGGCATGGCTGCGACGCCGGAGGAGGCGGTCGAGATCACGAAGCGCATCGGCTTCCCGGTGCTTGTGCGGCCGAGCTACGTGCTGGGCGGCCGTGGCATGATGCTCTGCTACGACGAGCAGACACTCGAGCAGTACGTGCGCACGGGCCTCGACGTTTCCGACGACCGCCCAGTGCTGCTCGATCGATTCCTAGAAGGCGCTGTCGAGATCGACGTCGACTGCGTGTCGGACGGCACGCGCGGGGTCGTGGCCGGGATCATGGAGCACATCGAGGAGGCCGGTGTGCACTCCGGCGACTCGCAGTGCTCGATCCCGCCGCAGACGCTCACTGCGGCGCACATCGCCGAGATCCGCGCTGCAACGCTGGCGCTGGCGCAGGAGTTGAAGGTCGTCGGCCTGATGAACGTCCAGTACGCGATCCAGGGTGACGACGTCTACGTCCTCGAGGTCAACCCGCGCGCGTCGCGCACGGTGCCGTTCGTCTCGAAGGCCGAGGGCATGCCGATCGCGAAGGTCGCCGCGCTCGCCATGGCGGGGCAGTCACTCGACGATCAGGGCATCACCGAGATCGGCATGCCGAAGGGCCGCGTCGCGATCAAGGGCCCGGTGTTCCCGTTCAACCGCTTCCCCGGCGTCGACACCGTGCTCGGCCCGGAGATGCAGTCGACCGGCGAGGTGATGGGCATCGACCCGGACTTCGGCGTCGCGTTCGCCAAGGCGCTGGTGTCCGCCAACCTGAAGATCCCGTTCGACGGCGGGACCGTGTTCCTGTCGGTGCGTCACGACGACCGCGAGACCGCCAAGTACATCGGGCAGGAACTCGCGCGGCTCGGCTTTGCGATCATCTCGACCGGCGGCACGCGCGCGGCACTCACCGAGGTCGGCGTCGAGACCGAGTTCGTGCACAAGATCGTGAGCGGCCGCCCGAACGTCCTCGACCTCCTGGCCGACGGCAAGATCGACATGATCATCAACACCCCGACGGGCAAGGGCTGCGCGACCGACGAGGGTCGCATCCGAGCCGCCGCCGTCCAGCAGGGCGTCGCCTGCATCACGACGCTCTCCGGCGCCGCCGCCGCGATCCGCTCGATCGAACAGATCCGCGAGCGCGGCTACACGGTGAAGCCGCTGCAGGACTACTACGCGGAGGACGCGCCCCGCTGACCGGGTACGCGGGCGGGGCAGCGCCCCGCCGGTCTATGCA
The DNA here is from genome assembly GCA_965248445.1 of Planctomycetota bacterium. GTDB lineage: Bacteria > Planctomycetota > JAJSAM01 > JAJSAM01 > JAJVHW01 > CBDFJG01. Next base: position 1,301,224 of record CBDFJG010000004.1, on the reverse strand, counting down.
GATCGCCGCTGTCCGGTCCGCCTCGACACGAGATCTGCCACTGCCTGCTCCCACCTGGGGAAGTCGAAACGGAAGCCGGCATCCATCAACCTCCCCGAGACCACGCGGCGGCTCTTGAGGAGCAACTCCGTGTCCGTGCGATGAAGCACGGCAGCGAGTTCGAACAGGAGCTTGGATCCTGGGATGCCGATGGGCATGCCGACCTCACGGCGCAGCAGGCGCATGAACTCCGCCTGCGGCAGCGGGTGGGGAGCGGCGATGTTCACGACTCCCTCGATCTCCTCGTGCTCGAGAAGCCACGCGACCGCTCGCACCAGGTCGCGATCGTGGACCCACGACATGAACTGCCGGCCGCCCGCGATCGGACCGCCGAGCCCGATGCGCGCGAGCCGCTCCATGATCCGGAACGCGCAGCCGGGAGCTCGGCTCATGACGATCGCCATGCGCATGGCGACCCGGCGCGTGTGTTGCGTGTCCGCTGCGGCCTGCTCGCGCTCCCACGCCCGCGCGATCTCGATGCTGTACCGCCAGTAGGCCGGAACGTCCGGCTCATGCCCACCGAGGACACCGGCGGCCTCGTCGTTGTCGGCGTCGAACCGGTGCGCGTAGATCGTCGCGGTGCTCGCCTGCAACCACACGCTCGGCGGACGCGCCGCCCCGCGAATGGCCTCATCAATCACGCGCGTCGAGTCGAGCCGTGAGGAGAGCATCTCGGAGAGGTTCGTCTTGTTGTACCGGCAGTCGACGCTGCGCCCGGAGAGGTTGATCACTGCATCCGCACCGTCGATTGCGCTGGTCCAGGGCCCCAGCGTTCGACCGTCCCAGCGGACGCGGCCATCCCCTGTCTCGGCGCTGCGGCTGAGCACGACTATCTCGCATGCATATCCGGTTGACGACCGTGACCCCAAGGGGTAGTGTCTCGGACGCATGCCGAAGCCGGGCTACCCTCGCAACATCGTGGAGTTCACGGAGCAGTTCGCGACGGAAGAGCAGTGCCTCGAGTACCTCGTGCAGTGTCGTTGGCCCGACGGGTTCCGCTGCCGCCGGTGCGGCGGCAAGAAGTACTGGCCCCGTCCAGATCGAAGAGCGATGCGGTGCGTGGGCTGCGACCTGATCACGTCGGTCACCGCGGGCACAGTGCTGCATCGCAGCCGGCTGCCGCTGAAGTCCTGGATGTGGGCCGCGTACTTGATGACGACGGACAAGCGGGGCGTCTCTGCGCTCGCACTCCAGCGACAGCTCGGTCTGACCCGCTACGAGACCGCGTACCAGATGCTCCAGAAACTGCGATCTGCGATGGTCGCGCCGGAGCGCGCGCAGTTGTTCGGCGTCGTCGAGGTCGACGAGGCGCTGATCGGAGCGCCGTTTCGAGGCCGAGAGGAGCGCACCGCGGCAGACAAGGCCGTCGTGGTCGGCGCGGTCGAGGTGCGTCCGACGAAGAGAGGTACACAGCCCGGACGCATCCGGCTGCGCCACGTGCCGGCCTCATCGAAGCCGCACCTGCTGGCGTTCGTCAAGGACAGCATCGAGCGTGGGGCGCTCGTCGTGACCGACGGCCACGAGACCTACGACGCAGTCGAGAAACTCGGCTACGAGCACGGGATCGAGTCCACGATGATGGGCGCGGCGCAGGCGGACGTCCTGAGGCACCTGCACCTGGTCTTCTCCAACCTCAAGAGACCTGGCTCGTAGGCACGCACCACGGCCGGGTCTCGAAGAAGCACCTGCAGCGGTATCTCGACGAGTTCACGTTCCGGTTCAACAGGAGACGCACGCCGCAGGCAGCGTTCCAGACGGTCCTCGGCATCGCGGCGAAGACGCCGCCGCGCACGTACGAACAGGTCTACGCCGACGAGCCTGCAAGCCCGCTGCCCTTCTAGCACAAGATGTAGTGGGCGCGGTCATTAACCGGATATGCATGCTATCTCGTGCCCGCGTGCGCGGAGCGCCGGTGCCAGCACCTGCCCGATGTGGCCGCTACCTCCCGGTATCACGATCTTCATCTCTCACCTCCCGCTTTCGTCCTTGGCATCGGTCCGCGGCTGTGACAATATAAGTGAACATGTTTAGTTATAACACTCCGGGTCAGGCCGTGGCGTCCCGAAATCCGCCCGGGAGCCGCGGTCCCGGCCGCCCACGGGGCCCGAGCCTGAAGAGCGCGGCCACCAGCCGGAGGCTGTACGAGACCGCGATCCGGCTCTTTGCGGACGACGGCTACCAGCGGACGACGCTCCGGGCCATCGCCCGACGAGCCGACGTGAGTCCGGGGCTCCTCTACCGCTACTTCCCGAGCAAGCGGGCCGTCGTGCTCGCGCTGTATGATGAGCTCTCAGCCGTCTTCGCCGACCGCACGCAGGGCTTGCCGGCCGGGAGCTGGCGGAAGCGATTCGGGACGGCGCTACGCGCGAGTCTCGAGGTGCTCGGCCCGCACAGGGACACGCTGCGCGCGCTGGTGCCGCTCCTCGTCAGCACCTCCGACGAAGGGCTCTTCGCGGCGTCGACTGCGACATCGCGCGCCCGGGTCGAGGGAGCCTTCGTGCGGGCCGTCACCGGGGCCAAGGACGCACCTCGCGGCGCAACCGGGGCGGCGCTCGGCCGGGTGCTGTACCTCGTGCACCTGGGCGCGATCCTCTGGTGGCTCCTCGACCGCAGCCGCGGTCAATCCGTCACACGCAAGCTCATCGGACTGATGGAGCGGTCACTTGCACCCTTCGCGCTCGCGCTGCGAGTGCCGCGGGTCCGAGGGTTCGTGCGGGAACTGGACGGACTCGTCGCGAGCGGACTCCTGGCGCGAGCGTAGCGCCGCACGACTCGCGCGTCGATCGACGCCGGTCTCGAGTGACTACTCGCGAATGCGTGCCTTGCGGTAGCCGACGACGATCTCGCCGGACCAGTCCTCCGGCTTGTACTCCTCGTTGCGGGCTCCGGAGGCGCGGCGCATCTTCATCTCGATGATGCGCAGGCGCGTGCTGTCGCGCTCGATGGCGTGTGCGAACTCACCGATGTGCTGGCGGCTGAGCGGCTTCTTGTTGTCGAACTTGAACTCGATGCGGTGCTCGTCGAAGTTGCCGCGCGGGTAGTACTTCTCGACCCAGGCGCCCGGACGGACGGACTGGTCGGAGATGCCCTTGCGCTGCCAGCGTCGAGGGAACCAGGTCATCGGGTGCTCGCGCGCCTGCTCTTCCTGGTTGTTCGTGAACACGTTGAGCATCGCGAGCACGTCCTCCTTCTGGTCGGAGAACGCGTCCATCTTCTTGCGCGCCGTGTTAACGAGCTTGTCCGTCTGGTCGACCTGCCCGCTGAAGTACCAGAGCACGCCGCCCAAGCCGACGCTGAGCGCGGCCATGAGCCAGATGTAGACCTTGACGAGATCCATGTCGTCGCCGACTTCGGTGCGTTCGGCCTTCACTTGCCACCGCCTTTCGCCGTGTCGACTTCTCGCGTGCCGTCCGGCTCGAGTGCGCCCGTGTCCTCCGCCGGCTCCGAATCGCGCGCTGCGATCGTCAGCCGGATCGGCACGTCGTAACGCTGCAGCTTGGTCGGGCGGGGTGGCTGGTTGTCCACGCTCTCGAACAGCGTGCCGCCCTTCTCGGGCGTGTGCTTGCTCAGCTCCGTGACGATCGTGTCGATGTCCTGCAACTGCCCGACGATCACGGACACGGTCGCCTTCTCCTGGTCGTAGTCCTCCGACTTGATCGCCAGGAACTCGACCTTGCCGCGCACCGCCTTGAGGCTCGCCATGACCGCCTGCTGGATCTCGAGTGCCGAGATCACGGGCGGCACCGACGTGCCGAGCCCCAGTTCGTTTTCGAGGTGGTTGTTGATCTTCTTGATCGACGACTCGGCCGTCTGGAAGTACTTCTGCGGGTCCTGCGAGATCATCAGCGGACGTGCGTCGCTGACGTTTTCGCGGTAGGCCTGGAACACCTCGGCGTCGAGCTTCTCGTGTGTCGCTTTGACGAGCTTCTCGAGTTCAAGGTCGAGCCGCTGCTTCTTCATAAAGGTTGCGAGGAAGAGCAGGAACACGGCGAAGAACGCGAACGTGACGCCGAAGGCGAGCACGTTCTTGAGCTGGTCGAATGTGCGGGCGAAGCGGAACTCGTCCTGGCGCAGATCGATGTCGGCGACATCGATGCCGAGCACCTTGAGAGCGGTGCCGACGGCGACGGCGCCCGAACGGCGCAGGTCCTCGGCCTCGGACGGCGGCAGGTCATGGCCGACCGCGTCTTGCACGGGCAGATCCACGACCGGCACGCCGAAGCGCTCTTCGAGTTCGTGGCGCGTGTTCGGGTGGTCAGCGATGCCTCCGCCCGTGACGTAGATGCGCGTGATTGCGGACTCGTCTCCCATCATCGGGAGCGTGCGCTGCGTTTCGCGCACAACGCGCCTCAGGAACTGGTCGGCGCGCGACTTTGCCACCGCGGTCTCGATGGCGCCGACGGAGTGGACGATCTCGAGCGTGCCGGCCACCTCGACGGGCGCCGCCAGCGCCTCGACGCCGGAGGCGGCCTCGAGCGCCTTCTCGGCCTCGGCCGCATCGCCCTCGAAGTCGGTGGTCAGGCGCTTGCGCGCGCTGTCGGATCCGATGCGGATCGAACGGGCGACCTTGAGCAGGCCGTCCTGCACGAGCAGCGTCTTCGTGGTGCGCGCGCCGACGTCGAGGATGAGGCAGTTCGGATCGGCGGCGGTCACGCCGGCGGCCGCGGCGACGTTCCACAGCGCGGCGACATCGACGTCGACGTGCAGCGGATCGATGCCGGCCTGCTTCAGCTCGTCGAGCAGCTGGCTCAGATTCGTCTTGATGCACGCCATGACGAGCAGGCGTGTCCCGGTGCGCGACGGGCCGGTCGTGATGTAGTCCACGATCACGTCCTCGATCGCGGCGCTGTGAAGGTGCGGCTCGAACTCGAACTTGACGACCTTCGCGATCTGATCGTCCTGCGTGAACGGCACGGAGACCTCGCGCAGCACGCAGCGCTCCGCGGGCATCGCGAAGCACGCAGCGTTCTTGGGTGCCTTGGCCGCCGCGAGCGCCTTCTTGAGCGCGTCGAGGATCTCCGTCTGGGTGGGAGCGCCCTCGGTCTCGTAGGGCCGCTCCACGAAGCGCAGGAGCTTGGCGCCCTTGGGGCCGCCGTCCACGACGGCGAGCTTGACGGCGCGTGCTCCGATATCGATTCCGACGGCCTTGGCCATGCTCTAGCGGCTCCCTTCCCGGCCCCTCGGGGCCCATTGCAGCGCGCGAGGCTCCCGGTCCGGCCGGTCGCTGTCCAGCACTGGCGCGGGGTGTCTCACTTCTTGTCGTTTCCCGAGTCCGGACCGCCCGTCCGTGTGCGGTACCTGGCCTCGACCTCTGCCAGCCGCTCCCGCAGTTCCTCGTCCACGAGGTCGAGGTTGGCGCCGTGGCTCTCGGCGAACGCATCCCACCACTTCTGGTACTCGCGGAGGTAGTCGGTGTACGCGTCGACAGCGTCGTCGGCCTCGGCCTTCTCGTAGCCCTTGGCCTGCAGCTCCGTGATCTGCTCGTTGAAGACCATGCGGGCCGCGTAGGGGTTGCGATCGTCCGCAGCCGGGCCGTCGTTCAGCGCGTATCCCACGGCCCCGCCCGAGGCGAACGCCACGAGCAGCGTGGAGGACAGGATCATCTTGTCGGCAAGCATCAGCGGTTCTCCTTCGTGGGAGCTGCAACACGTCCCGCAGCGAACGAGACGGTGACGGCGTCCCGCACGAGCACGCGCTCGTCCTGCGCCGCGACTGTCTCGCCTTCGCCGTCGCCGTCGCCGCTGCCGTCGGGACGGAGCAGCGCCACGGATAGGGCGGCGATGACCACGGCCGCAGCCGCACCGGCCATCAGGAAGCGGTTCTGGGAGCGCGCGACCGCCGCTTGTCGCGTGATCGCGGCGAGGACGCGCTCCTTGAACCCGGCCGGTACGACGGCCGGCTCCTGCAGGCGCACACGCACGGCGCGGTCGGCGAGCGTCGACGTGCGGCAGCCCGCGCACGCGGGCAGGTGGTCGTCGATTTCGCGCTGCTGCTGCGGCGTTGCGGCCCTGTCGATCGCGAGCGACAGCAAGAGTCGCACGCGTTCGCAGCGCGGATCGGTGGGCCAGTGCGGATCGGTGGGGGGCGCGTTGTTGTTCATGCGGTTCTTACTCTTCGAGCTGCGGTCTCAGTGTTCGGCGGAGGTGTTCCCGCGCCCGGAACAGCCGGGACTCCACGGTCCCCTTGCTGATGTCGAGCGCCTGTGCGATGTCGTCGTAGGCGAGTCCCTGCACCTCACGGAGCATGAGGATCTCGTGGTGCTGCGGCGAGAGGGACGCGATCGCTTCGTCGATCAACCGGCCGAGCTCTCGCTGGGCCGCCCGTGCCGCGGGTGTCGGGCTGCGTCCGGGGAGCAGGTCCTGTCCTTCCGCGCCCTCGGGCAGCGGAGCGTGACGCCGCCGTGCCTCCTTCTTCCGCCAGTCCATGGCCGTGTTGGCCGTGAGCCGGTAGAGCCAGGTGTAGAACGACGACCGCCCATCGAAGAGGGCCAGCTTCCGGTACGCCTTGAGGAGCGCCTCCTGGGCCACGTCCTCCACATCCGCCACCGGGACCATCCCCCGGACGAGGCGGAGAACTCTCTCCTCGTACCGGTCGACCAGCTCAGCGAAGGCGGCGCCGTCGCCTTTGCGGGCGGCGACGACGAGCTCGGCGTCCTTCACCCGTTTCCTCCGCGTCGCAGATCGTGGGGCGCTTCGTTGGACGTCCCATCGCTGGTCATCTTCCCTACTCCGCTCTACGAGCGGCGGAGCCTCGGCGGCAGGCTCACTTCGAGCCCCTGCGGGCCGTCAGATCGAAGCGGAGCCAGATCGAATCGGAGGAGGTCCCGGGCCACCACGATTTCGCCGGGGAAGGCCTCGGCGGCGAGATCGGCCGAGGGGAGCCCGGTGCACTCCGGATAGAGGTGGGTCAGGCACAGCGTCTTACAGCCCGCCTCGCGGGCCGCCCGTCCGGCCAGCTCAGCGCTCAGGTGCCGGCCCCGCCGTTCGCTCTCGGGCACCGCCGCCTCGCACACGAAGACGTCGACTCCGCGCGCGACGTCGGCGAGTCCATCGAGCGCGTCGGCGTCACCGCTGACCGCGACCGAGCGTCCAGCATGCTCGATGCGGTACGCGAGGGATCCTTCGCTGTGCGTGACGGGGACCGCGGTGATCGTCAGTCCGCACAGCTCGAACGCTCCGGCACCGATCGTCGCGACGTCGAGTTCGTACCCGCGCGGCTCGGTCCACTTGGGCCACGCGGCGCGGATTCCCGCGAGGTACTCCGTCAGCCATGCGGCGCCGCGCACGTGGAGCGGCTTGCGTCCCTCGTACCGCGGGTTCTGCAGCGCGAACAGGAGTGCTGCGAGATCCGCGTTGTGATCCAGGTGCCGGTGCGTCAGCAGCACGGCGTCGATCTGCTCCAGACCGATCCCGACTTCCGGCAAGCGACGCAGCACGCCGGGACCGCAGTCGATGAGGATGCGCGCGCCGCCGCCTGCGACGAGAACGCCGGCGGGGAAACGCCCGAGTGTGGGTACCGCGGTCCCCGCTCCGAGGATCGTGACGGCTAGGCCGTTCACGACGCCCTCAGTAGGTCAAGCCGAACATCTGGTGCCCCACCACGAGCACCACGAGCAACTCGACCACGGAGACCGCGGCGAGAACCGCGAGAAGCGAGAATCCCGAACGCAGGCGCGTCCGGTGCTTCTCGAGCGGAACTCCTTCCAACTTCATGCTGTGCGGAGCCTACCGGGGGGCGCGATGCCGATGCGAGCGTCATTCCGAGTCGGGCGGAGGACGTGCTCAGCCCGAGGTCAGGCGGGCGGAAGCGGGTCGGCGTGGTGGTGGACCATGCGCCACTCGCCGTCCTCGCGCGCGAAGACGTTCGTTGCGATCAGCCGGCCCTGGCCGAGGCGCTCGATGCAGGTGACGAAGCCCGCCTCTCCGAGCAACGTCACGTGCGCTCGCTCGCATTGGAATCCCGGCGCGCCGCCCGAGCCGAGGATGCTCCTCCACGACGTCATCACCGCGTCCCGTCCGGTCAGGACGTCGTGACCGGGGTGCACGCACGCGACGTGTGTGTGTCGCGCCCAGAGACCGTCCATCGCATCGACGTCACCTGCGGCGAACGCCTCGTAGAACGTCTCGTTTGCGAGCAGCAGTTCGGCGGTCTCTCCGATCATGTCGCTCGCTCCCGTCCCCCCGCCGTTCTCGACCGTCAAGATGCTACGCCTCGGAAGGCAGCCCGTGCAGCAGGTGTCCGAGCTTGTCGCGTTTGGCGCGCAGGTAGTCCGCGCTCTCTTCGGTCGCCGCGATCTCGAGCGGCACGCGCTCGGCCAGCTCGAGTCCGAACCCGGCGATCGCCTGCAGCTTCTTCGGGTTGTTCGTCATCAGCCGCATGCGCCGCACACCCAAGTCGTGCAGGATCTGCGCGCCGATGCCGTAGTCGCGTTCATCCGCCTTGAAGCCAAGCTTCTTGTTCGCCTCGACGGTGTCGAGACCGTGCTCCTGCAGGCGGTAGGCGAGCAGCTTGTTCTCGAGGCCGATGCCGCGCCCTTCCTGGCGCAGGTACAGCACGACGCCGCGTCCGGCTTCGGCGACCGCGCGCATCGCAGCGTTGAGCTGCGCGCCGCAGTCGCAGCGGATCGACCCGAAGATGTCCCCGGTCAGGCACTCGCTGTGCACACGTACGAGGATCGCGTCGTCCTGTGCCTCCGCGGGCGCCGCGTCCGCCGGCGCGTCGATGCCCATGGTGAGCGCGATGTGCTGGTTGCGGTCGACGGCGTTCGCGTACAGGTGGATCGAGAACACGCCGTGCGCGGTGGGCACACGGGTCGTCACCTTCCTGCGCACCAGGCGCTCGGTCTCGCGCCGGTAGCGGATCAGCTCCTCGATCGTCGTCATCTTGAGGTCGTGCTGCGCCGCGAACTCGCGCAGGGACGGCAGCCGGCGGGGCTCTCCGTCCTCGTCGAGGATCTCGCACAGCACGCCGATCGGCTGGAACCCGGCCATGCGCGCGAGGTCGCTGCAGCCCTCGGTGTGTCCGGTGCGCACGAGGACGCCGCCGGGCCGGGCGCGGATCGGGCGCGTGTGCCCCGGACGGCTGAAGTCGTCCGGACCCGCACGCGGGTCGGCGAGCTTGCGGATGCTCGTCGCCTGGTCCGAGGCGGACACGCCCGTCGAGGTGCCCTCGACGGCGTCGACCGTGACGCACTTCGCGCAGCCCATCGGCGACGTGTTCGTCGACACCTGCAATTCGAGCCCGAGACGCATCGCCCACTTCTGGGGCATGGTCGTGCAGACCTCGCCGCGACCGTGGGTGAGCATGAAGTTCACGTGCTGGGGCGTGACCTTCTCCGCGGCGAGGATCAGGTCGCCCTCGTTCTCGCGGCTGGGGTCGTCTACCAGGACGATGAAGCGCCCCTGGCGGAGCTCGTCGAGGATCTCGGGGATGCTGGCGAAGTCGCCCATCGGATGGCTCCTGATCGTGTTCTGTAGGCCGCCTGGCGGCCAGTCCCGCAGCCTACGACGCACGCCCCGGCGGCTGCGAGCAATGCCCTGCCGGGTAGGCGTGACCGAGCTGCCCCTGCTGCGGAAACGTGCGACCGGCCGCCCTGCGTCCTGAGTTCGGGCCCGGGCCTCGCGCCGGACCCCCGGGCGCTCTAGCCCGAATCGTTCACCAGCCGGGAATCTGAGCGGGCCGTCGTCTGTCTAAGTGCTCGTACTCGCTAGTACTTGCACCGACAGGAGCGCCGGCCCGATGACGACAGACTGTAGCCCGCAGGGGACCCTCTTCGCGGGCATCTGTGGACGCACCGCGGTGACGCGCTTCGACGCCGGTACCGTGACGAGCGACGGGGGCGTGCTGCTGCTCGAGCGGACCGATCGTCGCATCGATCTGCTCTCGCGGTTTGCGCGCTGCTTCGGGGACCACCGGGACCCGCGTCGGGTCGAGCACACGGTCGGCCAGATGCTGCGTCAGCGGGTCTTCGGGCTGTGCGCGGGCTACGAGGATCTGGTGGACCACGACCATGTCGGCAAGGACCCGCTGTTTGCCGCGGCGTGCGGCAAGCGCGAGGGTGCTCTGGCCACGCACCCGACGCTCTCGCGGCTCGAGACCACGCAGCTCGGCGCCACGGCACAGACGCGCTACGCCAAGATCGAGATGGACCAGGAGCGCGTGGACAGCGTGCTCAGCGACGTCTTCTGCGAGGCCATGGGGCCGGAGGATCCGGGCCTGCTCGTGCTGGACCTGGACCACTCCGACGTGCGGCTGCACGGCCGGCAGGAGGGCCGCTTCTTCCACGGCTACTACGGGCACTACTGCTACCTGCCGCTGTACGTCTTCTGCGGCGAGCACCTCTTGCTCGCTCGGCTCCAGACCGCTGACAGAGATCCCGCGCGCGGAGTCGTGGACGAGCTCCGTGCGCTGGTCTTACGTCTGCGGCGCCGCTGGCCCCGGGCCAAGGTGCTCGTGCGCGCAGACTCGGGCTTTTGCCGCGAGGAGCTGATGGCCTGGTGCGAGGCCGCCGGCCACTTCTACCTGCTGGGCATGGCGCGCAATGAGCGCCTTGAGCGACACGTCGAAGACGCGCTCGATGAGGCCGCAGCCCGTGCCGTGCAGACCGGCCGAGCAGCCCGGGTCTTTCGCGACTTTGCCTGGACCACGCTGGGGAGCTGGAGCCAGAGGCGTCGCGTGGTCGCCAAGGCCGAGCACCTGCCGGGCGGCAAGCGCAATCCCCGCTTCGTGGTGACCAATCTGCCGCCTCGTAGCTGGAGCAGCAAGCGTCTCTACGAGCAGCTCTACTGCGCCCGGGGCGAGGCGGAGAATCGCATCAAGGAGCAGCAGCTCGAGCTCTTCGGCACCCGTCTGTCGGTGCACACGATGCAGGGCAACGCCGTGCGGATGGCCATGTCGGCCATGGCCTACGTCCTGACCTGTGCGCTGCGACGCATCGGTCTCGCCGGCACCGAGATGGCGCGTGCGCAAGCCGGCACGATCCGCCTGCGGCTGCTCAAGATCGGCGCGCTCGTGCGGATCACGACGCGCCGGATCTGGGTCTCGATGTCCTCGTCGTGGCCCTGGCAGCACGTCTTCGAGCGCTGCGCGCAACGACTGCTGGCATCCCCGAAGCCGACCTGACGTCCCGCCGCGCCGTCCGCCACACCACCGCCCGGCCTACGGTCTGCCCACACCGCAGAATCCGCGCCGTTTCGGCCGCTCACTCGCGTTGCCCTTGTGGCAACGACGACAGCATCCGCCCTCGCCTGGCCAAGATCTGACCCTGTGGACTCCGAAAGCACCGTCATCGCGACGTCTCGTGAACAGATGCGGCTAGGCCCGAACACGGTGCCACGGACGCGTACATAGATGCCCAGTGGGAGCGGCTGGGCAACCCCTCCGACCCCTCCGACCCTTCCGGAGACAGGGACGGCGCGGTGGCCGCCGAGCAGATCGACCGTCCCGCCGAGCAGATCGACCTCCTGACGTTCGATCTCGCCACGTTCGAGCCCGGCGAGGACCTGGACGGTCCGCTCGATCCCGGCCTGCTCGACGGTGACCTCGATCCCGAGCGCCTGCTCGGCACGACGAGCGGGAGGACGGCGTGACGCACCCCGCAACCGCCGGAACTCCCAGCCTCGCGCCAGGCTCGCACGGGAGTTCGAAACCTGCACGGGAGCGTGTGCGATTGGCGCCACGGTCCAGCAGGCGAGGGTGCCCACGGCCGATCCCCGCCTCCCCCCGGCGGCCGTGGCGAGCCGCCCCCCGGGAAATCGCGCGTGCGCGTGCGCGAAATAAGCCAAGGGGGGGAGGGAACGCGGTGGAGGACTCCATGAGTGAGCCTCGCTGCACCCGCTGTGGGGCCGTGTACGTGGTTCGATTCCGGGCTCCCCACCGCCGCTACTGCGCCGTTTCGTGCCGCCGCGACGTCGAGTACGAGGTCCGGCGGCTGCGTCGGCGACTCGGACGGCAGGTCCAAGAAGTCACTCGCCGCGAGCAGATCGACCACTGGAGCGGCGGTCTGTACTCGGCGCTGCGCTACCTGGACGGCAGGACGTGGCTCGCCGAGACGAGCGCGATCCGCAGCGAGATCCGCACCGTCAAGACGCGGCTCGTCCGCCTGGGCAGCCGCCCGACCACGAAGACGACCCGGACCCGGCGCATTGTCCCCGCGCGGGCCGCTGAGTCCACGACCACCACCTGGGACGCGAGGAGATGACCCGATGAGCACCGACGTGATGGAACGCCTCCGCCGCTGGATCGCAAGTCCGGAAGGACGGCGCCATGTGGATGAGATGGAGCGCCAGGGCGAGAAGCAGGCCGCAGCGACCGCCCGGCGTCACGAGCTCGTGGCCGCGATCGAGGAAGCGCGGCGGGTGAAGCGCGAGGACATCCCGCCGCTCGACGAGCGGGTCGAGGAACTGCACCAGGAGTGGCAGGAGGCCCGGCTCCTCTCCGATGCCGCGCGGAACCGCTGGGGCGAGACCCGCAACCAGATGGTCAACCTCTCCCTCGACTCGAACCACACGATCGACCGCTCGGAGAACCTGCTGCGCGCGAGCGCCGACCCGCGGCTGCGCGAGGTGGCCGAGCGGCTGCGCGACGAGTGGGTCCAGTGGCACCACACCGCCAACCGGCTGCTCGTGCGCGAGACGGTCGGGCAGTTCATGGAGGCGTACACGCGCATCGTCAACGCCCCCGAGGTGGACGGGCTCCACACCGATCTCGCGGCCGCCAAGGAGCGGGTGGACGCGCTCTGCCTCGTGGCCGCGCTGGAGGAGCACGAGATCGTCGGCGCCCTCGAGCAGGCCGAAGCGGCGCTGCGGGCCATCGACGGGCGCATGGGCCGCCGGGGAGGTGGCCGGTGAGGAAGCAGACCACGCAGGCCCAACGTCGCCGGATCGTCGAGGTCCTGTGCGCGCAGGACGGCCGCACGCCGCGGTGGCTGGCCGTGGAGAAACGCCGCAAGCAGCGCCACCGCCGCGTCCGTCAGGCGGAGTTCCTGCGGCTCCAGGCGGGGGCTTCCCGCGGGGCCGGCAGGCAGAGCCGGGGTGACGCGCCGGCGCCCCGCTCCGATCGACTTGGCGCCCCTCCTCGCCGCGCAGGAGCGATCCCAACGTCGCAACCGCGCGCTCGGGATCGCGCCGCTCCTCGTCCCGCGCTGGGGCCGCCTCCGGTGACGTGGGAGGAGCCGCTGGTGGATGCCGCCGCAGTCGCGGAGTACCTCGCCGTGGACAAGACGACCGTCTACCGGCTCGCCACGTCGGGTGCTCTCCCGTCTGTGTCACTCGGACCGCGCCTCTTGCGGTTTCGGCCGCAGGAGGTTGAGGCGTTCCTCGCCGAGCGCACGCGGGCCGGGGCGGCTCGCTCGGGCCGGGCCGAGCGGCTTGTCTCGGGGACTTCGCGACGATCCCGCCCCGCCCCCTGGAACGACCTCGCGATCGGGCGCGCGGAGAGCGTCCATGCGAAGCAAGAGTCCTCCGGGCCAGGGTCCCGGGAGGCAAGGAGGTAGAGAGTTGAGCCGACGCAAGGCACGCCAGCGGCGGCGCTTCGGGCACGTGTTCCCGCGGCGGTGGAAGTCGGGCCGGACGACCTGGGCCGCGCAGTGGTTCGACCAGACGCAGGACGGCAAGCGGGTCACGCGGCACTTCGACACCGAGAAGGACGCCCACGACTTCCTCGACGAGCTCGAGCGCCGCATCCTCGCGAAGGTCTACGAGACACCGCCGACCTTGGCCGAGACGATGCGCACGGAGCCGGTCGCGGGAACCGCGCTGGGCAGGGCCGACGAGGACGAGCAGCCCACCGTCCCGGCGATCCCCTCCTTTACCGCGTACGCCGAGTCGGTGATCGAGAACCGGCTCGTCGCCACGCTCGCCAAGGGCACGCTCGGGCTCTACCGCGCGGCCCTCAAGGCGCTCACCGCCTTCTACGGCGACACGCCGCTCGACGAGATCACGCCGTCATCCTGGCTCGACTACCGCGCGTGGCGGCTCGGCGTGCGCAACTCGACCCACGGGACCGCCACGACCGTCTCCCCCCGCACCGTCAACGCCGACCAGCAGTTCGCCAGCCGCATCCTCAACGAGGCCGTCCTCGACGGGCACATCGAGCGCAACCCACTCGCGGGACTCCGCAAGCTCCGCGAGCCGAAGCGCCCGCGCCGCTACCTCAGCAAGGACGAGATCGCCCGCCTGATCGAGCACAGCCCCAAGCACTTCCGTCCATTGGTCGTCGCCGCCGTCTACACGGGTGCCCGCAAGAGCGAGCTGACCGCGCTGCGCTGGAGCGACATCGACTTCGACCGCGGCAAGATCACGCTGGTCCGCAGCAAGGTCGGCAACGTCGATGCGATCGACCTGCACCCCGCCGTGCGCACCGCGCTGCTGCGGCTCCGGATGCGGCGGAAGAAGACCGGGCCGGGCGACCACGTCTTCCTCTCCCGCCGCGGGACGCCGTTCAGCAACGTCACCAAGTCCTGGGCCATCGCACTGCGTGGCGCGGGACTCGAAGGCCGCGAGGGGCTGACGTTCCACTGCCTGCGGCACTCCTTCGCGACGCACTTCCTGGAGGGCGGCGGCGCGGTCACCGACCTCCAGCAACAGCTCGGGCACGCCGCGCTGGCCACCACGCAGATCTACGCCGCCTCCCTCAGCGAACGCCGCCGCAGCGCCGTCCTCGCACTGGACTTCCGGGCGAACGGCGAGAAGGGCGCCACGACGCGCCGACGTGCGCGCAGGGCGGCCTCGGGCGAGTAGCGCGAGGGATGGGCGCGCAGGCCGCCGATGACGCGCGCACGGCGCGACACGGCGCGCCGTCGGGCCAGTCCGCGGCGGGGAGCAGCCGCCGGTCCTGCAGCCCGTGCAAGGTGTGCAGCCCGTGCAACTCCCCGCAGTCACAGCAGCACGCTCCCCGCACCCCGGGCTCGACGCAGGCCCGTAACGCAACTCTTACCCAACTCTTCGCGGAATCGGGCCGGATGGCATACTCGAAGGGCGCGCGGGGAAACGTCGTAAGTCACGCGCTCATCGCGCATTACGCTGGTCGGGGCGAGAGGATTTGAACCTCCGGCCTCTTGCTCCCGAAGCAGTGGGGCCGCCCTTGCTGAGGCTGGACTTACGACGATTGCTCGTCGCATCCGTCGCATCTGTTGCACATGTCGCAGGAAATGAGTGACCCGAAGAGTGACCCGGGGCTGCTCCGGTCACTCTTGCTCGTGGTCTGGAGGGCTGGCGACGGCTCCGGGGGGTGTGTCCTCTATGAGCCGCCACAACGCCACATCTCGCCCGTGGGCGCGGCCCCGCCAGCCTTAGCGGGGAGCGATCACGCCGAGGGAGGAGTCGCGGCCCAATGGAGTTCCCCCGGTTCGGTGGACACCCGACCACTGAGGTTGGGAGGATGTCCAGATGCCCAGATCGAGACCACCGTACGACGAGGAGTACAAGCGCCAGATCGTCGAGTTGCACCGCGCCGGCCGGAGCGTGATGAGCCTGTGCCGCGAGTTCGAGCCGACGGAGATGACGATCCGCAAGTGGATCAAGCAGGCCGCGCTGGACGCCGGAGAGCGTGACGACGGCTTGACCACCGCGGAGCGCGATGAGCTGCGCAAGCTCAGACGAGATGTGCGCCGGCTGCGCGAGGAGCGCGACATCTTGAAAAAAGCCGCGGCCTGGTTCGCTCGGGAGACGCGCTCGATCCCAGAGAAGGGTTCGGGTTCGTGAGCGATCACCAGGCAGAGCACGACGTGGCCACCATGTGTCGGGTCCTCGGCGTCTCGAGGAGCGGGTACTACGCATCGCGCGGCCGTGCGCCCTCGAAGAGAGATCGCGAGGACGCTGCCCTGACCGAGCGCGTCCGCGAGATCCACGAGCGCTCTCGCCAGACGTACGGATCACCGCGCATCCATGCCGAGCTGCGCTACGAGGGCCTCCACATCGGTAGGAAGCGCGTCGAGCGCCTCATGCGCCAGGCTGGGATCGAGGGCGTGAGCCGCCGCAAGAGAGCCAAGACCACGAAGCGCTCGCAGCGTCAGGCGCCGGCCGCCGACCTGGTCGATCGCGACTTCACGGCCGACGCACCCGATCAGCTCTGGGTGGCCGACATCACGTACGTGCCGACCTGGACGGGGTTCCTGTACCTGGCGGTCGTCCTCGACGTCTGGAGCCGCCGGATCGTCGGCTGGTCCATGGCCACGACGCTCCACACCAAGATCGTGCTGGACGCACTCGAGATGGCCGTGCGCCAGCGCCAGCCCCTCGGAGTCGTCCACCACTCCGACCAGGGCTGCCAGTACACGTCGCTCGCCTTCGGGCGGCGCTGCAGAGAAGCGGGCGTCAGGCCGTCCATGGGATCGGTCGCAGACGCCTACGACAACGCCATGTGCGAGAGCTTCTTCGCCACGCTCGAGACCGAGTTGATCGACCGCACCAGCTTTTCGACCAAGTCCGCAGCGCGGTTGGCGGTGTTCGACTTCATCGAGGGCTTCTACAATCCGCAGCGGCGACACTCCTCCATCGAGGACCTGTCGCCCATCGAGTTCGAGAGGCGGCGACGGCCGGAGGCCGCCGTATCATAGTCCCCGGGTGTCCACCGAACCGGGGGAACTCCATTCCGCGACTGCCTTCTACTCGTCGGCGGGTCCGAACAGCACGAGCCGGGACGGGGTCACGGACCAGACGTGCGGGCCGTCCACGACGAGGTTCCCGAGGCGGTCGGGGATCGTGCGGCGGGCGCGCTCGGACTCCAGCCGGTAGAGCGTGACGGGCCGGGCCTCGGGCTCGGCGAGCGAGATCTGGTAGAGGGCCTTGAACGTGGGGAACAACAGCGAGTCGCCGACCATGGCCGGGCGCCCGGCGGCAGAGAGCTCCGCGATCTCCGGGATAAGCATTCTGCGCGCCGGCTCGCCCGGGCGGGGGTCGGGCTCTCCCCGGAAGGCCACCAGAGGTCCCGGCGGCCACCGGATCGCGCCCCCGCGGCGGACCGGCAGGCGCCCGGCGATCCAGACGACGCCGTCGCGAACCCCGGCGACCTCGTCGGCCAGCAGGTCGCCGAGCGGCGAGCCCTTCCGCGTGGACGTGCCGCCGCCCCGGACCTTGACCCTCCCGAGGCGCGTCGAGCGTTCGTCCAGCGGGAGTGCAGAGTAGAAGAGCAGCAGCTCGGCATCGCGGGGTGCGACCACGACGCGATTGCCGTCGATGCGGACCGGCCCGTACTTCCACCCGGACGGGTCACCCTCGATCACCGGGCGCGCGCGCTGCGTGCCGAGGCGCTCGTACGTCTCGGCCCACACCGGTTGGCCGGTGTCGCCGTCGACGCAGACCACCGCACCCGTGTTGGTGCCGACGTAGACGTACCCGAGCCGCTCGGCCGGGCCCGACGGCAGCGCCAGCGGGCCCTCGAGTTCCGGATGCAGGTTCGCGTGGTACCGCTGCGGGGGAACGGCGTGTCCGTCGACCAGTCGCTTCCGCCAGCGCAGCCGGAGTCGCGATGGACTCCCGGCGGGCAGCACGTCGAAGCGGGCGAGGTGCAACTCCGTGCCGCCGCCGTTGCTCGACCGGCCGATCAGGTTGACGTACACGCGCCGTCCGACGACCAGAGGCGGGCCGACGAACGAGAGTTGCACGAGCCCCAAGTCCCGGTCCTCGCGGCGCTCCTCGGCGGAGCCGCGCCCGTCCTCGAGCCGGCCCTCCGCGGTGAGCGACAGGGCGATGAGATCCTGCGGGTTCTCGTCGCCGACGCTGTGCCGCTCGTCGGTGCTGGCGAACTCGCGCGACGACGGCCAGCAGAAGATCGCCAGGTCGTCGACGAACACGGGCGCGAACGGCACGTTGCCGGCGGCCCGCGGCCAACGCTGCAGCTCTTCGGCCGAGGGCCAGCCCCAGAGCGGGCGCAGTTGCGACGCGCCGGCCATGCTCGACGTCTTGGGGCCGGCGGTGACCGCGAGGACGCGCGAGGCGATGCGGTCGGAGTCCGAGACGCGCGCGAGGAACACCGGTGCGCCGTCGATGCGCGTCGCCGCGCCGGTCCCGATGATCTCACGCGAATCCTGCAGGTTCGAGATGCGGAGATCGCCGCCGCCGGGCAGGCGAAGCTCTGAGATCGGACGGAGCTTCCCCGGCAGGCGTGCGGACGGGGACTGCGCCCGCGCGGTTCGTTCCGCGGCGAGGAGTTCCTCCTCCACCGTTCCACCGCGCGGCGAAGGAACGGCGAGAGTCTGAGGGGTTGCGCCCTCGCGCAGCGCGCGCACGGAAGCGGCGTCGCCGAGGGCAACGTGGATCCCTGCGAGGCGGCTGAGCACCCCGGCGCGTCCCATGCCGCCGAGCGGCGTGTGAATGCCGCCGTCGGGCCAGAGCATCAGCAGTTCTTCGAGGATGCGTCCGGCGCCGGCCAGTTCGCCTCTGCGCAGCCGGGCGTCGGCCAGCGCGACCATCAGCTGTGGTCCCCACGCGGACATCACCAGTCGCCGGGCCTGTCGCTCGAGCACCTCGACCGATCCCGGCCGGCCGACCGACTCGGTGAGCGCGCGGGCCCGCGGGTCGGCCAGTCGCCGCCACGCAGCCAGGGCGGGCTCCGGCAGCGTGGCGAGACGCAAGATCGCGGCTTCCTGCGCGCGCAGGTACACGCCCTCGGACTCCTCCACGAGCGACGTGAGATCGCCGACCAGCAGCGCGTCGAGCCCGTTGGCGACGACGTCCCACTTCTCTTCGGCGGCGGCGTCGTCGATCGCGTGCAACTGGCCCACGATGCTGCCGGTATCCACGCCGTGCACCACGACGCCGACGGCGCTCGCGACGGAGGTCTCGCCGTCGGCTCCGCGCTCGCCGTCTGCAGCAAGCACAACTGCGCTCGACCCACACAGCACGAGGACGAGAGACAACGTGCGCAGTCGTCGGATGTTGTGCCTCGTCACGCTGCGCAGCGTAACAGGCCCCGGCTGCGCGCCACGGCTACTCGACCCTGATCTCGCGCTGCTCCGCGAGGCCGTGCTCGTCGCGCAGGATGCGCTGGATGGTCCATGGGTCGGACTCGACGAGGGCGATGTTCTCGCGAAGGCCCTCGACCTCCGTTTGCATCGTGTCGTTCTTCAGCTGTTGCCTCTCGACGTTGATGCGCGTCCGGTGCAGATTCTCGCGAGCCGGAAGAAGGCTCGTCAACGCGACGCCGGCGGTCGCGGCGGCGAGCGCCAGCAGCACGACGAACGAGATTCCGTCCTGCATCCGCGTCGGTTCGCGATCAGGCACGAGCGCCTCCGTGACGGAAGGGGAACGGCCCGTATCCGGCCGAACTGCCGAGCGACTCCTCGATGCGGAGCAGCTGGTTGTACTTGGCGGTGCGTTCGCTGCGGCAGGAGCTGCCGGTCTTGATCTGCCCGCAGCCGATCGCGACGGCGAGATCGGCGATTGTCGTGTCCTCGGTCTCACCGGAGCGATGCGACATCACCGCGGTGTAACCCGCAGTCTTGGCCAGCGCGCAGACATCGAGCGTCTCGGTCATCGTGCCGATCTGGTTGAGCTTGATCAGGATCGAATTCGCGACCCGGTTCTCGATGCCGCGTTCGAGCCGCGTGCGGTTGGTGACGAACAGGTCGTCCCCGACGAGTTGCACGCGCCCGCCCAGGGTGGAGGTGAGCTTCTCCCAGCCGGCCCAATCGTCCTCGTCCAGCCCGTCCTCGATCGAGACGATCGGGTAGCGGTCGCACCACCCCGCGTACATGTCGACGAGGTACTCGGACGGCACGTTCTCGCGCCCCTCGCCGGGCAGGTCGTAGCGGCCACCCTCTGTGTGCAGCTCCGTCGCCGCGACGTCGAGTGCCAGCGCGACGTCGCCGCCCGGCTCGTATCCCGCCGCCTGGATCGCCTCAACCAGGAGTTCGAGCGCGCTCTCGTGCGTCGCGTCCGGGGCGAAGCCACCCTCGTCGCCGACGCCCGTCGAGAGGCCGCGGTCGAGTAGCAGCTTCTTGAGGTTGTGAAACACCTCGGCCCCTGCGCGCAGACCGTCGGCGAACGTGGCCGGTCCGACCGGCACCAGCATGAACTCCTGGACGTCGAGGGAGTTGTCCGCGTGCGCGCCGCCGTTGATCACGTTCATCATCGGAACCGGGAGCACCGTTGCGGGCGATGTGCCCGCAACCTGCGCCAGGTGCTCGAACAGCGGCGTACCCAACTGTGTCGCCGCGGCGTGAGCCGAGGCCAGCGACGCTCCGAGAATCGCATTCGCACCGAGACGCCCCTTGTTGGGGGTCCCGTCGAGGTCGATCAGCCGGTGATCGAGGGCGCTCTGTTCCCGTGCGTCCATCCCGGCCAGTGCCGGAGCGATCTCGTCGAGGACGTTCTGAACCGCGCGCCGGACGCCCTTGCCCAGGTACCGCTCATCGGCATCGCGCAACTCGACGGCCTCGTGCGTGCCGGTGCTGGCGCCGGAGGGGACGATCGCTCGGCCCAGCGCGCCACCGACGACGCGCACGTCGACTTCAACGGTGGGATTGCCGCGTGAATCCATCACTTCCCGGGCGGTCACACTGCGGATTGCGGTCGTCGAGTCGGTCATGCGGCGAGGCTACCGACATGATCGTCCGCGCTCACCGGAAGCTGAGGCGGGAGGGCTATCGAAAGCGGCCGAGCACCAGGCCTGCGCTCTGGTTCCGGCGGACTCCCTCGTGCCAACCCGGGGGCAAACTGCACTCCTTGCACTGCGTCCCGAGCCGCACCGCTTCGGAGATCTCGCCAACGGCGGTCGTGCCGCACCAGTCGTTGCTCTTCCTGATGACGCACTCTTGCCGTTCGGGCCAGGCGGCCAACGTGGTCATGGCCGGCAGGGCAATCGCGAGCGCGCAGGCCAGGCCGAGGGCCGCGGTCCACCGCCGCGGGCGGATCGGCGCGGGACGGTCGTGGTCGGCTGTGGTGCGGCGCATCGTCTCCCTCCATCCTACGAGACGCATGAGCACGGTGACGGTTCGCCGGGCGAGCCTCGATTCTCGATCCGAAATGGGATTCCGATCAGATCGAGAGTCGGGAGTGGGGTGTTCCAGGCTCGGATGCCGCGCGACCGCTTCGGCACGGCCTTTGTCTAAGGAGGGGTGGAAGCAAGCGCTTCCTTCCGCCCGCAAGGCGGACCGGACGCACGCCCGAGGTGATCTTCGGATCACCGGGAACGCCCCGGCTGCACACGACCGCCCCGCCCGGACGGAAACGACCGGCGCGGGGCGTCTCGATTCCGTCCGCCCGGCCAGAAGCAACGGGAGCGGGGGCCAGCGGGGAGCCGGGGCGAGCGGAAGGCGGGGGCGTGGCACGGGGGCGGTAGCTTCCCCGGCCGTGCGACTTCCCATTGCCGTCTGGGGCCGGCGGGACCTCCTGCTGGCGAGCCTCCTCCTCCTGCCGCTCACGGCCGGGGCCGTCGCCCTGGCTGCGTCGCAGCCCGACCGCCGATTGCTCTGGCTCGCTGCGGCTGCTGTCCCGTTCGTGGTCTGGCTGCTGCTGGTCAACTTCTTCCGCGATCCAGAGCGCACCCCGCCCGCCGGAGACGGTCTGATCGTCTCGCCGGCGGACGGCACGGTGACGGACCTCGAGGAGGTCGAGGAGCCCGAGTGGATCGGGGGCCGGGCGATCCGGATGGGCATCTTCCTCTCGCCGCTGAATGTCCACGTCAACCGCGTGCCGATGGACTGCGAAGTGAGACAAGTGGACTACCGGCGCGGCGCCATGCATCGCGCGTACGACCCCCGCGCGCGGACCGAGAACGAGGCCGCAGCGCTGCGGCTGACAGTCCTCGCAGGCCGCGTGCCCATGATCGTCAGGCAGGTGACCGGCGCCGTGGCGCGGCGAATCGTGTGCCCCGTGGAGCCTGGCACCCGCCTGCGGGCGGGCGATCGCTACGGTATGATCAAGCTCGGGTCACGCACCGAGGTCTGGCTCCCAGCAGACGCATCCGTCACCTGGCGCGTCGGCATCGGCGACGCGGTCAAGGGGGGGCTGACTGTGTTGGGTGAGTTGGGCCTGGGTAACGAGTGACCCGCACCTTATGACACGACCCGACGCAGCCGTACCGGTCCCCTCCGCAGCGCCACCCGCTGCCGACGGCGACGCCGCCGGTTCGGCGGACGCGGCGCGGTCGCCGCAGCGTCGCCGGCGCATCCTGCGTCTCAGCATGCTGCCGACGGCTGTCACGCTGGCCAATCTGGTGTGCGGCGTGCTCGCGATCTCGTACGTGGTGGACGGCGTGGCGGCGCACGCGATCGCGCGCGCCAGCGTCGGTGCCACTGCGGTGGATGCAGCGGCCCTCGGCGCGCACAAGTTCGTGATGGCCGGCTGGTTGATCCTCGCGGGCATGGCGTGCGACGGCCTGGATGGCCGCGTCGCGCGCATCACCCGTTCGACGACCAGCTTCGGCGGGATGCTCGACAGCTTGGCCGACGTCGTCACGTTCGGCGTCGCCCCCGCGTTGATCGCGAAGGCGTTGATGGAGGCGCCGCTGGAGTTCGCTTACGACCGCACGTCGTTTCTCACCGCTGTGTTCTTCGCACTCTGCGCCTGCCTGCGCCTGGCGCGGTACAGCGCGGAGCACGACGAACCCACCGCCGACGGCGTGAACCACTTCAGCGGACTGCCCACACCCGGCGCCGCCGGAGTCGTGGCCGGCCTCGCGATCCTGCACCGAGGGTTCATCGAGCAGGCGACTCTCAGTCCGCGGGCGCTGACGGTGGTCGCATACGTGATCGGGTTCGGCGTTCTCGTGCCGCTCGGCCTGCTGATGGTGAGCCGTGTCCGCTACATGCATGCCGCCAACCGGCTGCTCAGCCAGAGGCGGACGGTCGGAAGCGTCGCCATCCTGGTCCTGGCGGTCATGGTGATGCTCCATCTCAGCATTGCCCACGTCCTGGCGATTCTCTTCGTGGCGTACGCCGTCTCGGGGCCGTTCATGGTCCTCTGGCGTGCGCTCCGTGGCCGCCGCCGCCCGCGATTGCCCGAGATCTTCGACTGACGTGGACGAACCGCCGCACGACGCGGGTGACCCGTCCGGCGCAGACGGTCCCGCCGGCGCGGGGGGGGCGACAAGCTCCGGCTGGGCGCTCATCGCGCTGGGCAGCAACCTGGGCGACCGCGACGCGCACATTGACCGCGCGCTCAGCCTGCTCGCCGCCGAGACGGGAGTCACGCTCTCCAGCCGAAGCGCGGCGATGACGACCTCACCGGTGGGCGGTCCACCCCAGCCGGACTTCCGCAACGCCGCATGTCTCGTCCGCACCGTGCTGGCCCCCCGGGAGTTGTTGCGCGTGCTGCAGCGGATCGAGCGCGAGGTAGGGAGAGAGCCGGGCGGGCCACGCTGGGGTCCGCGCGTCGTGGACCTGGACCTGCTTCTCTACGAGGATCGGGTCGTGGACGAACCCGGCCTGCAGATCCCGCATCCCCGCATGAGCCGGCGCAGGTTCGTCCTGGGACCGGCCGCCGAGATCGCTCCGCAGATGCGGCACCCCGTGCTGGACCGCACCGTTCGCGAACTTCTGGAGGACCTGACGTGACCCGGGTGATCCACACAGCGCGCGAGTTGCGCGAGTACGTGACGATGACGAAGCGCAACCGATTCTCGCTCGGATTCGTGCCGACGATGGGCGCGCTGCACGACGGGCACCTGTCGCTCGTGCACCGCTCCGTGCAGGACAACGACTGCACGATCGTCTCCGTCTACGTGAACCCTCTGCAGTTCGGGGAGGGCGAGGACTTCGAGTCGTACCCGCGCACGCTCGACACCGACGTCGGGATCTGTGAGGAGGCGAACGCCGACGTCGTGTTCGCGCCAACGGTGCGGGAGATGCAGCGGCCCGGCCGGTCGACCGTCGTCGTCGTGCGCGGTGTCACGGAGGAGTTCGAGGGCGCCCGCCGTCCCCGGCACTTCGAGGGCGTCGCGACGATCGTTACGACACTCCTCAACATGGTGCAGCCGGATCGCGCGTACTTCGGCCAGAAGGACTATCAGCAGACTCTGGTCATCCGACGGCTGGTGTCCGACCTCGCCGTGCCTGTCGAGGTCGTCGTGTGTCCGATCGTGCGCGACGAGGACGGACTCGCGCTCTCCAGCCGCAACCGCAGCCTCTCGCCAGAGGATCGAGAAGAGGCGCTGCGTCTGCCGCAGGCGCTCGCGCGGGCGGAACAACTCGCGAACGAGGGCGAGCGCGATGCGAACCGGTTGCGCGCGGCGATGGTCGAGATGACGGCGTCGGTGCGCGACGACGTCCTGCTGGACTACGCCGACGTCGTGGATCCGGACACTCTCATACCGCTGGAGACGATCGAGACCCGTGCCCTGCTCATCGCCGTGCTCCGCGTGGGCACGACACGCCTCCTGGACAATGTCGTCGTTCGCACCGGCGGGGTCGCGTGAGCCATCTCGACCTCACGGAGGAACGCGAGCTCTGCCGCGGGAAGCTCAATCTGTTCCTCGACGTGCGCGGCAAGCGCGCGGACGGTTTCCACGAAATCGTCACCGTGTTCCACGAGGTCGAGTACGCCGATGCGATGACCGTGCGCCGGACGCTCGGCGAGCCGCGTTCGGTGCGCATCGCCGTGCAGGGTCTCTCCGCCGGCGTGCCTGAGGACGAGACGAACCTCGCCGCGCGTGCAGCGGTAGCGCTCCTCGAGCTCGCAGGGAGCGATGCAGCGCTCGAGATCGTGATCGACAAGCGCATCCCCGTCGGTTCCGGGATGGGCGGCGGATCCGCGGATGCCGCCGGCGCACTGCGCGCCGTGAACCGGCTGCTCGGGCTGGCGGCGTCTCAGGACGACCTGCTCACGATCGCACGGAGTCTCGGCAGCGACGTTCCGTTCCAGCTCGCGGGTGGCGCCGCGCTCGCAAGCGGCAGGGGCGACGTGTTCGAGCGGATCGATGCGGCGACCGGCCTCCGCTACCTGCTGCTCTTCCCCAACCTCTCCCTCTCCACTACCCGTGTGTACGGCGCGCTCCCCGCGCATGGCGGGCCGCCCCGGCGGCCGGACGCCGTCGTCGCTGCGCTTGCGGCGGGGGATGCCGAGGCGCTCGCCGCCGCCACGTTCAATGCGCTCGTCGCGCCGGCGATGCGGGTTGCCCCGGAGATGAGTGACGTGTTTGCCCGTGCGCGCGACCGCGTCTCCTCGGCCGTGCAGATGACCGGGAGCGGCTCGGCGCTGTATCTGCCGCTCGGACAGGATGAAGCGCCGGCGGCCGTCGGGTTGACCGACGGCGCAGGCCATGGATTCGCGCGCGGCGTTCCGTCGCGGGCAAGCGCGGAGTCGGAACGCTGACCCGCCCACCGGGAAACCTGCTGGTCGGGACCTTCGGACCGCGCTCGGCCGGGGAGATGGCGCGCGTGCTCGCCGCACCGTCCGCCGCCCGTGCCGACGTCATCGAGTTGCGGCTGGACTTGATCCCGGGCATCGAGAGCGAACTGGAAGATCTCGTGGCGTCGTCGCGGCGCGACGTGCTCGCCACGTGCCGCCGATTCTGTGACGGCGGACTGTACGAGGGTTTGGAAGCCGACCGCGCGGCGTTGCTCCTGCGCGCCGCAAACGCCGGGGCCACTTTGGTCGACATCGAAGCCGGGAGCGAGTTGGACGCCGAGTCCTTCGACGGCGTGGCCGAGGTCGTTCACTCGGTTCACGTGACGAGGGTCCCGGAGGATTTCGAGGCGGTCATCCCGCGACTGCTGAGCAGCGACGGACTTGTGAAGTACGTCGTGCATCGTGGCGACGAGCGCGATGCGCTCCGCGTGCTCCGCGCCGTGCGCATGCACGCACCGCGGCTCGCGGCGCACATCGTGTCGCATCCGTTCACGCGGCTTGCCGGCGCGGCGCTCGGTTCTCCGCTCGTGTACGCGGCCCTGCGACCGGGTGGACGGCTCGGACTGCCGCTCCCGACGGTGAACCAGGTGATCGACCGCATGGAGTTCCGGCGCGCCACGGAGGGCACGCCGTTGTTCGTCCTCGTGGGACGCGACGTGTCGGACAGCGTCAGCCCCGACATGCTGAATGCGGCATTCCGTGCCGTGGGGAGCCAGATCGTGGCGGCGCGGTGGTCCGTCGACGATCCACGGCATCTACTCGGGGCCCTGGACGAGTTCGGCTGGGCCGGCATGGGGGTGACGAACCCGCACAAGGCGACCGTGCACGACGCTCTCGTCGCAGCGGAGGTGCGGATCGGTGGCCATGCCAGGGCGGCAGGCGCGGTCAACACCGTCCGCGTGCGTGACGCGGCGCTCGAGGGCTTGAGCACGGACGGCGCGGGCCTGCTCGGAGCGCTCGCCGGTGCGGGGCTGCCTGCGCCGGAGTTGGACGGCAAGCGCGCGCTCGTGCTCGGGGCAGGCGGGGCGGCGCGGTCGGCAGTTGTCGCCCTGAACACGTCAGGCGCACGCGTGTCGGTGTTCGCGCGGCGCATCGCTCAAGCCGAGTCGCTGCGCACGCTCGGTGCGCGTACGGTCCACACGAGTGCGGACGACGCGGTCGCAGCCGCTCCGGAGATCGTCGTCGACGCCACGCCGGCCGGGCCACCCGGCGGGACTCCTTTTATCGATCCGTCGAAGCTGCCGGGGCCCGCGACCGTCCTCGACATGCTGGTGGCGGCGCAGGACACGGCATTACTCGCCGCGGCACGAGAGGCCGGACACGTCGTCGTGCCGGGATTCGAGATGCTGGTCGAACAGGCGATGCCGCAGATCGGACACCTGGTCGGCGCGACCATGTCTCCCGACGCGATTGCGCGTGTCGGCCGGCGGCTGCTCGCCCGGCGTGCACGCAACATCGTCCTCGTCGGGCTGCGCTGCACTGGGAAGACCACGACGGGACGTGAGCTCGCGGCGCTGCTGGGACGGGAGTTCGTCGACACGGATGCGTTGGTGACGGAGAGCACCGGACGCACGCCCGACGACTTCATCGCTGCGGGTCAGCTGGACGCCTTCCGCGCGGCGGAGGGGGACGCGCTGCACCACGCCGCCTCGCTGCGCGGCGTGGTGCTCGCAACGGGCGGCGGCGCCGCACTGCACGCAGCAGCGCTGCGCGCCCTGGGCGATGATGCGACGGTCGTGCTGCTGCACGCCGCGGACGACGAACTGGTCGCGCGGTGGCAGCAAACGCCTCGCGCTCCGCTCTCGGATCGTCCCTCGTCGGAGGAGGTGCGGGTGCAGCGGGCGGAACGAATGCCACTCTACCGCGCGCTCGCGACGCTCACCGTGGACGTGTCGGACATGAACGCCGTCGAGACGGCCGAGTGGCTTGCGGACCGGCTTGCGACGGCCGACCGCGGCGTCGGGCTCGGGTGACGGCGCGCTCCTCGCGTCTGCTCGGCGCGACAGTCGATCCCGTACGATGGAGGTGACCACGTTCCCTGCGCCGCACCATGACCGAATCCACGCCCGTTCGCCGTCTCGTTCGCCGTCTCGCTTGCGGGTTCGCCGCAGTCGGCGCAGCGGCGCTCGTCACCGACGTCGTCGAGCGTCCGGCGCACGCGCAGGACGCCGCCGATGTGGCTTCGCCCGCGGAGGATGAGCCCTCGATCAGCGATCTCCTGAACCGGTTGCGCATGCCCGTAACGCGCAAGGTGCCCGGGCGGCTGCGCGAGACTGTGGACCGGCTCTTGGCCTCCGGATCGCCCCTCGCACGGACGCGGTTCGGTGCCATGCTGCAGGACCCCTCGGCGCCTCGCGACGTGGTCGAGCAGATCGCACTCAGCGTGATCTCCGATCCGGGGGCGACCGAACTGCTCGGCTCCTTCGTCGAGCGGCTCCGGCTCGAGGGCGACTCGTCTCTCGGGCGACGCATCCGGGCGCCGGTGGCGCAGAACGCGAACGAGACCGTGGTGCGCGCGCTCAGCGAGCTCTGCCTGAACTCGAACCGCCCGGTGGCGTACCGGGTGACCGCTGTGGAGACGCTCGGCGAGTGCGGTCAAGGCGGCGGCCTCGCGACACTGGTCCAGATCTGGGGCACGTCGGGTGACGAGGCGCTCCGCGCCGCCGCCCAGCGTGCGTTCCGACGAATCCTCCCGGCCACGCCCGACATCGAGACCGCGCGCTCAGACGTGGCCGAGCTCGGCTCCGGGGTTACGCTCGCCCAGTTGTTGCGCAGACGCATCGCCGGCCAGGTGGCCGCTCCAACGGGAACCGGCGATCGCGACGCGTTCGAGCAGGAGTACATCCGGCTGGCGCACGCGGCTGTCGCTGCGCTCCCGCTCGAGCAGCTTCTTGATCTGCTCGTGGTGGCTTCCCCGTCACCGGGTATCCGCGTGGCCGCCGTCGCGCGTGTGTCCGGGCACGACTTCGCTGCCGATCCCGACGCCACGCCCACGAAGAGCGCTGCAGCGGCCGCGTTGCTCGCGGCGCTGGACGCCGAGACGCACGACGACGTCGAACAGGCGCTGCTCGCGGCTCTCATCCCATTCGCAGACTCACTGCGGGAGAGCGTCACGGACGCAGGGCTGGAGACGCTGACCGTCCGCGCTCAGGTCGCGGGGCGGGCGTCTCGGCGCGTTCGTGAGTCTGCCCTCCGCATGATCCGTGCGTTGCGCGACCCGCGCCCCGCCAAGTTCCTGCAGGACCAGTACGACCTTCTCGCGGACACCGACGCAGAACTGCGCCGCCTGCAACTCGGCGCCCTCGAGAAGCTCGAGAACCTCGATTCGGTGGACGTGCGGATCGTGCCGTGGCTCACCGAGCGGTTGCAGCGCGAGCGCGACGTCGAAGTGGCGGAGCAACTCGTGATCATGCTCACGAACTCGCCCGAAGACGTCTCCCACGACGTGTTCATCGAACTGCTGCGCGTCCGCACCGCAGAGGGCGAAGCGGGTCTGCGAAACAGCGCCGCCTCCGCGCTCGGCAAGCTGTGGGGGCGCGGCGTCCCCGCAGCGCGCGCCGCGCTGGTCGAACTCGGCTTGCGCGATGCCAGTCCGCGTGTCCGCAGCAGCAGCGCGGGTTACTTGAAGGGCGGCCCCAAGGAGGGGCTGGACGAGACGCTGCCCGCACTCAAACGGGTCCTCCTCGAAGACGAGGACACCGGAGTGCGCGAGGAGGCCGCCCGCGCCGTCCTCGAACTCGCGCCGGACGACGCGCTGGGACACCTCGGCGACGCAATCGACGTCGATGCGGTGTTTGAGGTGTACGTCGCGAACCGGCTCTTGGAACTCGAGCGCGAGCTGCCGATCAAGTCTGTCCTGGACGACGCGCAGAGTCTGTGGGACTCACCCGTGGCCGCACGCCGCGCGCGGGGTGTCGCGCTGCTCGCGAGTGTCGTCGCCTCACGGGACCGGCCGTGGGAGGCGGAGGGCGGTCGCGGCATGCCGCGCGAACAACTGGCCGAGTGGCTCCTGGTCGGTGGCGACCCGTCCGGCGCCATGGGACTCGCCGGCGAACTCGTCACGTCCGCGCGCGACGACGACCCGAAGGCACGCTGGTCACTTCTCGAGGCCCGCGCCGCCCACGCGATCGGCGACGCCGAGAACCTGCGGGGAGCCGCCCGCATCCTGCTCGGCTTGGAGGAAGCGGCGGCCACGACGCCGCACGAGTTGCACGTCAGGGTGTTCCTCGAACTCGGCGACGTCCTCCTCCGCCTCGGCGACCCCCGGCGCGCGCTGGTTGCGCTGACGCAGGCCGATGAGGCGGCGTCCGCACTCGGCGACGACGACCGCGCTCGCGCAGGTCGGCTCTTGACGGCCGCGCGCGCGGGGACGAACAAGGAACGCGCCAAGTTCGAACGCATCATGGAGGCGCTCAGCCGGCCCGCCACCGAGGCGTCGGCGAAGACGGACCTCGACGCGATGGGCGACAAGGCTGCCTGGCGCGTCGGACACGGCATCGAGAACGCGAAGGACGACGACGAACGACGCCTGTTCCTCAAGGCCGCGGGCGAGCTCGCCGATCGCACGTTCGAGCCCGACGCGGACAAGGGCGACGGCGCGGTTCAGGCCATCTGCGAAGTCGCGAAGAGGAAGATGGACGAACTGGTTCTCGAAGCGCGCAACGCCTACAAGCGCGCCAACTGACTCGTCACTCGAGCCCGTACTTCCGGATCTTCTTGGTCAGCGTCGGCCAGGAGATCCCGAGCAACTCCGCCGCTTTCCCGCGCCTCCCACCGGTCGCGCGCAGCGCGCGCGCCACCGCCGCACGCTCGGCCGCCGCAAGAGAGAGATCGCTCGGACGTTCCGCGCCGGACGATGCGCGCACGTCTTCGGGAACGTCGTCCATGACGAGCGTGTCTCCTGCCGCCGACAGCACCATCCACTCGATGATCGCGGAGAGTTCCGCCACGTTCCCGCCGAACGAGTAGGTGCGCAGCGCCTCGACGACGTCGTCCGCAACGCGCATTTGCGCGTGCCGGATGCGCAGTCCGTGCAGTGACGCGAAGTGCCTCGCCAGCAGCCCGACGTCCTCGGAGCGGGAACGCAGGGACGGTACGTGGACGAGGACCGGTCCGAGGCGCGCGTGGAGATCGGCGGAGAACTCGCCTGCGGCGACCCGCTTCGCCACGGAGGGGTCCGCGGTCGCGACGATGCGAGCGCGCAGCGGCTCGCTGCTCCCTCCGCCCACCGGCGTGAGCGCGCGGGTGGTGAGCGCACGCAGGAGCGCTGCCTGCCCCTCTGTGCCGAGGCGGTCGACCTCCGCGAGGCACACCGTGCCGCCGCCGGCGTGCGCGAGCAGACCGGTGCGCGCCCCGTCCGCCGTGACCTCCCCGAGCAACAGCTCCGCCTCGCGGTTGGGACCGAGCTCCGGACACGGCACGACCACGAACGGACCTGCCTGCTGCCGTCCTCCCTGGTGGATCGTGCGGGCCAGCGTCTTGCGTCCGGTCCCGCGCTCGCCGACGAGAAGCACGCTGCTGGGCAGACTGGCGACCCGTTCGACGACATCCAGCACGGCGAGGTACGTCGGGGACGCGCCGATCAGGAGCGGTGTCGGCTGCGCGCGGCCCTCCGGCACGAGCAGGGCGGACTCCCGCGCACCGCGGCGCGCGGCGACCAGTTCGTCCGCCAGCACGGCGCCCGCGGCGCGCGCGATCGCCGCGAACACCGCCAGGTCCGCCTGTTCGTAGACGAGCCAGTCCGCGCGCCGTTCCGCGTAGAACGCGCCGATCACCTCCCCGTCGTGCTCGATCGGCGCGCAGAGGGCGGAGCCGGCAGCGCGGGCGGCGACGGACTCGCGCGACAGCAGGTCGGGCAGATCCGCAGAGAGCAGCAGTCCCTCACGCGCCACTTCCGCGCGCGCCAGCAGTGCGCGCGACACGGGTGGGGCGTCGTCGTCTCCCGCTGGATGCGAGGCGACGACGTGGTACGACCCGCCGCGGTGGACGCGCACCAGGACGACCACCGAGTCGGCGCGGAGCAACTCCGACGTGCCCGATGCGACGCGCTGTGCAGCGGTCGTCCCGCGAGCGGCGTCCGAGACCCAGCTCAGCAGGTCCGGGAACTCGGTGTGGTCGGCGCTGCTGACGCTGCCCTCGACCCGTACGTTCGCGTCCGTGCCGACCGTGCGCGGACGTGAGTCGCTGTCGAGCAGCCGCTCGACCGCGAAGACCACGTCGCCGAGTCGCAGTGCGTCGCCGTCTGCCAGCCCGACGACCCCGCCGCTCTCCACAGCCGTGTCGTTCACCGCAATCCCGTTCGCGGAGTCGAGGTCCTCTGCTCGCAGATCCTCCCCCCGCACCGCGACCCGGGCGTGGCGCCGCGAGACGTTGTTGCCCGCCAGGCGCACGTCCACCCCGGAGCCCCGGCCGAGGACGACGACGCTCTCGACGTCGATCTCGGCAGGGTCGGCGGCACCCTCGATCAGCCTCAGCCTCCACATGGAGGGGATCGTACTGCGTGTCCGCCCACGCCTGCCCGCGGTTACCCCGACGGGACGTGTACCGGAGACGATACGCTCGCGGTGCCTGAGCCGCCGGGCGGCCGAGCGGTACGTCCCTTGCGCCTGGTCTGCCACGCACCCCGGTGCGTGACGGAGGGATCACGACGATGCGCGCGCGCCAGAAGCCCACCCGAGCCCAGAGAAACCAGAGGAGCGGCCATCGCACGAGGCTCCTCGCCGGGAGCCTGGTGGCGATGCTGGCGGTGCTGGCCGCCGCGGCCTGCGCGGACTCGCCCGGGACGTCCACGCCGGCTCCGGACGACCGGCCGGGTGCCGTTACCGCATTCGAGACCCCGTCCGAGGTGCTCCTGGACGAGCACGGCGAGCCGCTCGGGCTGCACCACCACCGGCGCTGGACACACCGGCTCGGCCAGGGGGCGCAGCCCGGCGGCGAGGTCGCGTTCCAGAACCTCTCCGCCCTCGGCTACACGACGGTGCTGTCGGTGGACGGCGCCCGTCCGGATCTCGAGAACGCCGCCAAGCACGGCCTGCGCTACGTGCACATCCCGATCGGGTACCACGGCGTCGAGGCCGAGCAGGCCGCACGCATCACCAAGGCCGTCGAATCGTCGGACGGACCCGTGTACGTGCACTGCCATCACGGCCTGCACCGCGGCCCGACGGCGACGATGATCGCGCGCATCGCGCTCGAGGGCATCTCGAACGACGAGGCCGTCGCGGCCATGAAGCTGAGCGGCACGAGCGCGAAGTACACGGGCCTCTACGCGGACGTGCAGGCGTTCGTGCCCGACCGAGAGGCCGTGGCGGCCGTGCCCGCGGACCTGCCGTCCTACGTCGCCCCGGCGGGGCTGGTGGACGCGATGGTCCACGTGGACGAGCGGTTCAGCAATCTGCAGGACTCCCGCGAGGCGAAGTGGACCGTGCCCGCCCAGAACCCCGACGTCGACCCGCCGCACGAGGCGCGCATGATCTGGGAGCACTTCCGCGAGATCGCGCGGACCGACGAGGCGAAGAAGCTCGGCGATGCGTTCGCCGCGCACCTGTCTCGCTCGGAGACCGCCGCCAAGAGCCTCGAGGACGCGCTCAGGCGCAGTGACTCCGTCGCGTCGGAGGCCGCGTACACCGACGTCAAGGCCGGCTGCAAGTCGTGCCACGACGATTTCCGCAACAAGCGCCAGTGGTGAGCACCGCAGTTCCTCGAGAGCCCCGGGGGCCTCAGTCGGCCCCATCTCACTCAGCGCTGTTGAGGGTCTCTACGAGCTTCGCTGCGGTGGTGACGGGGGCCTGGCACGCGCGATCCGTGCAGACGTAGGCCGCGCTTCGCCCGTCCACCGGACCCTGCGCCGCCACGAAGGGCGCGAGCTTGCGCAGGTCGTCGCCGGCAGGGCCCGTCGGGTGCAGGAGCACGAGATCACGGGGCGCGTAGCGGCGTCGTACCGCCGCGAGCATCGCCTTGGTGCTCTCCGCCGCCGGATCCCCGGCGATCACGACTTCGCGTGCGGTCCCGACCTCGAGATCGAGGCCGAGCAGCGCGAACGCGTAGCCCATGGGGTGCCGTGAGATGGTGCCGGACCACGCCTTCAGCGTTGCGCGTCCGACCGAGAGCATGCGCTCGTCCCCGAGCAGCCGCCCGAGCCGAAGGAGTTCGTGGAGCGCGACGGAGTTGCCCGAGGGGAGTGCGCCGTCGTACAGCTCCTTGGTCTTCGCGACCAGAACCTCGCCGCCGCGCGACGCCAGGTGGAAGCCGCCGCCCTCAGCGTCGTGGAAGCGGTCGATCATCACGTGCAGCAGATCGCGCGCGGCCCGCAGCCACTTGGGATCCTGCGTCGACTGGTGCAGCTCGAAGAGGCCGTGCGCCAGGTAGCCGTAGTCCTCCAGGAAGCCGTCGATGCCCTTCTCCCCGCGGCGGTAGCGGTGGAGCAGCCTGTTGCCGTCCCACATCTCGCGCAGCACGAACTCCGCCGCCTCGGTCGCCGCCGCGATGTAGCGCGGCTCGTCGAGCACACGCCCGGAGTAAGCGAGCGATCCGATGATGAGGCCGTTCCAGTCCGTCAGCACCTTGTCGTCGAGGCCCGGCCGGATGCGCTTGTCCCGCACCGCCAGGAGCTTGTCGCGTAGACCGGCGAGACGCGTCTCGAACGCTGCGACATCCACGCGCCGGGCCGCAGCGTGCTCGCGCAGGTCGCGTGAGAGGTGGGGGATGTTGGTGCCGTTGCGCGCGCGCGCCGCCTCGTCGATGAAGTTGCCGGCGTCGGTCGCCTCGTAGACATCGGCGATGAGCTTGCCGTCCTCGGCCCCGAGCACCTCGACGAGTTCCTTGCGCGTCCAGACGTAGAACTTTCCTTCCTCGCCCTCGGAGTCCGCGTCCTCTGCGGAGTGGAATCCCCCGGCAGGGTCGCGCAGGTCGCGCAGGACGTACTCGAGGACATCGCGCGCGGTCTCGGCGTAGCGCTCGTCGTGCAACACCTGGTACGCCTCCGCATACGCACGCGAGAGCATCGCCTGGTCGTAGAGCATCTTCTCGAAGTGGGGGACGAGCCAGTCGGTGTCCGTCGAGTAGCGGTGGAAGCCGCCGCCCACGTGATCGTGGATGCCCCCGAGGCGCATTGCGTCGAGAGTCCGGCGGACCATCGGTTCGATCTGCGTGCGGCGCTCGCCAGCCTGCCGCAGGAGGAACCAGTGGGAGAACGCCCGCGGGAACTTCGGGGCGGGTCCGAAGCCGCCGCGCTCCGAGTCGAACGCGCCCTGGTACTGCCGCACGGCGAGGGCGAGCACCTCGGCGTCGAGTTCGGCTCCGCCCTTCGCCGAGTTCTGAGCGCGCACGTGCTCGAGGAGCTGGTTCGAACGCTCGATCAGCCCAAGCCGGTCGGTGCGCCAGAGTTCCTCGATGCGCAGGAGAACCGTCTTGAAGCCGGCGCGGCCGTAGCGGTCCTCCGGCGGGAAGTACGTTCCCCCGAAGAACGGTTTGCCGTCTGCAGTCATCCACACGGACAGCGGCCAGCCGCCGCGGCCGCCGATCGCCTGGACCGATGCCATGTAGACGGCATCCACGTCGGGACGCTCCTCGCGGTCCACCTTGATCGCGACGAAGTGCTTGTTCAGGACCGCTGCGATGTCGTCGTTCTCGAACGATTCACGCTCCATCACGTGGCACCAATGGCAGGTCGAATAGCCGATGGAGAGGAAGACGGGCTTGTCTTCCTTCTCGGCCTTGGCGAACGCCTCCTCGCCCCACGGGTACCAGTCCACCGGGTTGTGCTGGTGTTGCAGCAGGTACGGACTCGACTCCTGCGCCAGCCGGTTCGTGTGCCCGTGTTCTCCTGTCTTGCCGTGCTCTGCTGCCGTGTTAGCGCCCGCGTTGTCGTGATCGTCCATCGCAGGGTTCCTCGGCGGAGGCGGGGGCGCCGGCTTGTCGTCCTGCCCGCGCGCGTCGCCGCAAGCTGCGAGCAGGAGAACCAGCGCGGACGTCAGCGGGAGTGTGTGTCGCGACACGGTGTGCAGGCGATCCTACGCGACCGGCGGAGCAGCGGTCAGCACAACGGAGGAAATCCCAGTCGCGCCTGCGTGACGGGCGAACTCCGCCCCCAGCTGCGCGGCCATCCGCTCGATGATGTCGGCCGTTGCCACCGCCGTCGTACCGTAGATCACGGCGAGCGCGTTCTTCGTACCGTCGTGCGTGCGTGTTGCGAGCGAGTCCTTTACCGGATTGGCGAATGCGTCGCCGCCCTCGCGCGCCAGCACCAAGAGTCCCGCGATGTTGATGTCCTGCCCGGACTGGTTGAACACGTAGCGCTCTCCCTCGTGACCGAGTCGCGCGACGAGCGGCTCTCCCTGCGGTGCGGCGAGGTCGAGATCGACCAGCGAGATCGGCAGACCGGTGAGCAGCGAGTAACGGTTGGCCGTGTCCACCAGCGGACTCAACCGCGGGAACGCTCCCTTCCGGGCTGCGCCGGCGAGGTACTCGCTTGCCGGCTTGCCGCGGCCGGACGGCTTGTAACCGCCGAAACGCAGCAGCGCACGCACGCCCGCCTTCAACTCCGCGGGCGGGAAGTCGCCACGCTGCCGCACCTGCACGAGTTCGTCGATCGCCGTGTCGAGGGTCGAGGTCGCGGCCGTGAGTGAGATCCCGCGCGCGACGACGACGCCGAGAGCGGTCTGCGGAGAGAGCCCGCCCGTGAGCGTCAGCGGCGGACCCGCGGTGGGTGTCATGCGGATGCAGTCTCGAGCACAAGGTCCGCGAGATCGTCGATTCCGCGTACGACGTGGTGTGCGTGCGCGCGGCGTTCGACGACGCGGTGAGGCGCGATCTCATCCAAGACGTGCGTGACGAGGACGCTCGTCAGCCCGATGTCGCGCGCGCCGCGGAGTTCGTCACTCCCTCCGTCGCCCGCGAACCAGGCCTGCTCCGGAGGCGTGCCGAGCGCCTCGAGCGCGAGGTCGTAGATGCCCCGGTCTGGCTTGACGATTCCGACGTCGCACGAGAAGACCGCGGTCTCGAAGTGGGCCGCGATGGCGCTGTCCACCCACCCCACGGCTTCGCCGTGCATCACGTTCGAGACGAGCCCGAGGCGGACTCCCGACTCGGAGAGCCGCCGGATGCCGTCCTCGACACCGTGGGGCAGCTTCGTGAACGCGTCGGCGAAGCGCACTTCGCGCGTCTCGGTGGCTGTCCGGATCCGCGACATCGGGATGTCGGGATCGATGGCGTGAGCAACCATGCGCATGCACTCGACGGGGTCGCGCACGAGGCCCTCTGCCCGTCCGTCGCGATCGTCGTAGAACGACTCCTCGTACGCGTCTTTCGGGACTCCGAGGATGGACCAGGTCGGCGTCCCCGCGCGCACGTGAACGAGCGTGTGGAAGAGGTCGAGCAGTAGTACACCGGTCCGCACCGGCGCAGCGTACGTCCGCGGCCGCTCTCGGACGTGATGTAACCGCGGGCAACCGTCGCGCGTCCTTGACGACGGAACGCTCCCCGCCCGGGCGCCGCGGGGGTGTCCGATCCGCGCTGCTCTACTCCCCTGCGGGAGACGCTGTCCGATTCCGCCGGACGAAGGTGGTGGTGGAGGAGCGAGCGTCCCGAGCGACTCGTGGTAGCGGCGGCTTGATTGAACGGAGCGCAGCGACGTGGCCGAGGCGGCGTAGCCGTCGAAGGCAACCCGCGACCAGGTGCGCCGGCATAGCCGGCGTGCCGTAGGGCGCTGGGAGATTCCAGCCGCCAGGTGGCTCTCGCGGTGGAGGAGCGAGCGTCCCGAGCGACTCGTGGTAGCGGCGGCTGGAATTGAACCAGCGACCTGCGGGTTATGAATCCGCCGCTCTAACCCCTGAGCTACGCCGCCACCGGAGTCGTCGGAACCGCGGCTTGTACCCACCCCCCCGGAGCGCCGTCAAGCGTTGCCGGAGCCGCCGTCGGCCGTCTACGCTGAGTCCTCCGCCGTGTCCGCATCGTCCTCTGTGGCGCCTGAACCCGCGTGCCCGGAGACGAATCGCGCGAGCGACCACAGCAGTTGCACGCCCACCTGCGGAGAGCGTTCGAGGAACACTGCCAGAGAGGCGCGGTCGAGCCGCAGCAGTCGGCAGGGCTCCGTCGTCACGACGTCCGTCGCTCGCCGGCGCACGTCGAGCAGAGTGAATTCGCCGAAGAACTCACCGGCGCTCAGCTCGCGATCCTCTTCGTCCTCGGACGCCACACACGCCGTGCCCTCGAGCACGGCGTAGAGCGCGTCGCCGGCCTCGCCCTTGCGGACGACGTACGTATCCTTGGGTACCGCCACGATCTCGGCGAGTGCACTCACTTCGAGAAGCCTCTCCGGCTCGAGGAGCGCGAACATCGGAACGCGACGCAGCGCGGCGAGTTTCGACGCGAGCACCTCGGCGCGCAGGTTGTCCGATTCGTCGCCGGCCATGTGAACGGTGACGACAGTGATGTTGTCGTGACCGCCACGCTCGTTTGCGACGGCGATCAGTCTCTCTGCGAGGTCGCCCTTGCTACCACCGGCGAGATCCGCGATCTCGGCGGGCTTGCAGTACGTCGTCAAACCGTCGGAGGCGAGCAGCAGGACGTCGCCCGGCAGCACATCGACCGACAGCGTGTCGACCTCGACCTCGGGCGTGACGCCGACTGCACGGGCGAGCGCGTTGCGATACCCCGCGTAACCGCTGCCCGCGGCCTGCTCCGCGGTGATGCGGCCGAGCGCCACCAACTGGGCCAGGACGGTGTGATCTCGAGTCAGCTGGAGCGCCTGGTCGTCGCGCACCAAGTACAACCGCGAGTCGCCGACGTGCGCGGCGAACAGCCGGTCGCCCGCCAATACCACCGCCGTGCACGTAGTTCCCATCCCGTGCTTGGAGGGATCGTCCTCCGCGGCCTCGTAGACCGTGTTGCACGCCATCAGCATCGCGCTCTCGAGCACCGCGTGCACCTCGTCCGACGATGCGCCTCCGGCGGCGTACTTCGAGAGGGTCTCGCGCTCGCCTGTCACCGCGTCGCGGAAGGCCTCAGCGGCGAGCTCCGAGGCGACCTCGCCGCACGCGTGGCCGCCCATGCCGTCGGCGACAATCGCGAGCGCGATGTCGTCGTCGACGAG
Organism: Planctomycetota bacterium; assembly: GCA_965248445.1. Classification (GTDB taxonomy): domain Bacteria; phylum Planctomycetota; class JAJSAM01; order JAJSAM01; family JAJVHW01; genus CBDFJG01. The sequence continues at coordinate 1,262,809 of CBDFJG010000004.1, read as the reverse complement.
GAACGTGTCCTCATTGTGCTCGCGGCGCCGACCGATGTCGGTCCCGCCGCGTGTCGTCGCCTGCATCCCGTGCGCTCTCCGGTTCGCAGAGCAGGCTCCGCCTCCGCCTGCTGCCACTCGTGCCTCACACTCCGCGCGCCAAGCTACCCGTCACGTGAGCCGTGAGCGGCGAAATCGGCGGGAGTAGACTGTCGGGCTCTCGACCCGGAGGCTGACATGCTGATTGAGCAGATCGGACCCGCTGCGTGCCGCTCGTACCTGGTGGCGTGTCCCCGAGCAGGACGTGCGGTCTGGATCGATCCACTCTTTCAGGACGTGGACCGCGTGCTCACAGGCATCGACTCACGCGGACTCTCTCTCGATCTCGTCGTCGACACCCACACTCACGCCGACCACCTGAGCGGGGGGCGCGCCGTCTCGAAGGCGACTGGTGTGCCGTACGCGCTCTACGAGGACACGGAGTGCGACGGCGCCAACGAGAAGCTCCGCGACGGACAGGTGATCGAGTGTGGCGAGGTCGCCCTCGAGGTGCTGCACACGCCCGGGCACACGCCGGACAGCCTCACGCTGCGCGCAGGTCATCACCTCTTCACCGGGGACTTCCTGTTCCTGGCGCAGGACGGCGCCGGTCGCACCGATCTGCCGGGAGGCGATCCGCGCGTCCACTGGGAGAGCCTCCAGCGTCTGAGCCGCTTCGACGACGAGCACGTCGTGCACCCCGGCCACGACTACGTCGGTGAAGACAGCGCGACCCTCGGCGCCGAGCGCACGCGGAACCCGCGGTTGACCGACCTGTCGCCGGAGGAGTACGTCGCGTGGCAGCGCGCGATCGCTTCACCGACGCCGGATTGGATGCTCGACGTCATCGCGAAGAACCTCGGCACCGCGCCGACGCACGCGGCGCATCACGCCGAGCACGCGATGCCCGCCCTCGATCCTGTGCTCGCGGACGCCGCCTGCGATACCGGCGGTGCGTGTGCCGCAGGACCGGTCGACGCCGTGCCGCTCGTGATGCCGGCCGAGGCCCATCGCCGCCGGACCGCAACCGGTGACGCTGCACCGTTCCTGCTCGACGTGCGCGAGCCGTGGGAGTACTCCGGCCCGCGCGGGCGCCACGCGCCCGGCGCCGTGCTGGTCCCGCTTGGCGAACTGCCGTCGCGGCTCGGTGACCTGCCACAGCAGAAGGATGCGGAGATGCTCGTGATCTGCCGCAGCGGTCAGCGCTCCGCCCGCGCCACGCTCTTCCTGATCGAACAGGGATATCGCCGCGTGTTCAACGTGGCGAGCGGCACCGACGGCTGGGAGGCGTCGGGACTGCCCGTCGAGCGATAGGGCGGTCGAGACGTGCGCGGGCGGGTTCAGCGCTTCGGGAAGAGCCGCGCCCTGATCACCGCGAAACGCGACGGCGGGTGCAAGCGGATCGCCGCGTCGAATGCCGTGCGCGCCTCGTCCGAGCGCCTGGCGCGCACGAGGCGGCGTCCGTACTTGACGTACCAGCGGGCGGCTTGTCGTCGGGCCTCCGACGCCATGGCATCGTTGCCGCGCGCGGCCAGACGCTTTGCGGCTGCTGCGAGCAGGCGGGTTGCCTGTGCGTAGACCACCAGCGGATCGCTGCTGATTCCGCCCTCGTGGATGCGGACCCACACGCGGGGCTCGCGGTCGCCCATGAACTCGTGGTGCTCGGCGATGCGCAGCCAGAGGTCCCAGTCCTCGCACGGCGGATACGTCGGATCGAACCCGCCGACTTCGTCGATCACGCTGCGCCGCAGCATGACGGTCATGGTGTGGATCGAGTTGCGGTTGAGGAGAGTCGCCAGCACGTCGCCGGACACGATCCGCGGCCGGTGGCGCCACTGTCGCTCCGCGCCCTCGAAGAACTCCTCGACCTCGGCGTGCACCAGCGCGACGCGCGGGTGCGTATCGAGCAGCGTGACCTGGGCGGCCAGCTTTCCCGGCATCCAGATGTCGTCGCTGTCGAGGAGCGCGAGGAACTCGCCGGTGGACTCGGCGAACGCGCGGTTGCGCGCGACCGCGGGCCCGGAGTTGTCCTGCCGGATGACGCGCAGTCGCTCGTCCTCTGCCGCTAGCGCGGCCAGGACCTGCGGTGTCTCGTCGGTCGAGCCGTCGTCCACCACGACGACCTCGAAGCCCCCGGGGCACTCCTGCGCCAGTGCGGAACGGAGCGCCTCCGCCACGAAGGCGGGGCGGTTGAAGACCGGCACGATCACGCTGACCCGTGGCACGACCCGAACTTACGCTGCCGATGGTCGGAGACGGGTATCTTCGCCGCGATGCAGCGCAGGGTCCTGGTGATCGGCCTCGACGCGGCGGACCTGGCCGTCATGCGTCCGCTCGTCGCCCGCGGAGAGCTGCCGCACATCGGCGGGCTGATGGCGCGCGGGGCCTCAGGGGTGCTGCGGTCAACGCTGCCGCCGGTGTCCGCGCCGGCTTGGGCGTCGTTCATGACCGGACGGCAGCCCGGCGGCCACGGGCTCTACTCCTTCGTGGTGGAGCGCGGGGACGGCGGAGACACGCAGCTCGCCAACATCGGCGACGTGCAGGCCCCGAAGGTCTGGGACGCCGTGGCTGCGCAGGGCCGCCGGCCGGTGATCGCGAACATCCCGGTCACCTGGCCGCCGCCTGCGTTCGACGGAGTGATTGTCACGGGGATGCTCACCCCCGAGTCCCGGAAGGTGCAGTGGACGCATCCGAAGGAACTCCAGGCGAAGCTCGAGGAGGTGGTCCCCGGTTACCGCATCGACGTGGACCGCGAGATGCTCGATGCGAGCGACACGGTGTACGACGCGATGGCCGCCATGACGCGAGCGCGACGCGACCTGTTCGTGCATCTGGCGGAGAACGAGCCCTGGGACCTACTGGTCACCGTGTTCACCAACACCGATCGCATCCAGCACTCTCTCTGGCGTTCCGTGCGGGAGAAGATCGACGAGTTCTTCGCTCTCGTGGATGCGTGCGTCGGCGACGTGCTCAACGCCGCGGCGGACGACGACACGCTCGTCATGCTGATGAGCGACCACGGGTTCCAGGACGCGACCCACAAGGTGTACTTGAACCGCTGGTTGCAGGAGCGCGGGCTCCTGGCGACCGGCCGGGGAGCGCCGGGCGAGGACCCGTATGCGCGCCGGAGGCCGGACTACTTCGAGGACTTCCAGGGCGGCGGCGGGGCAGGCGTGACGGGCGCGGTCGGACGCGTTCTCGCTAAGGTGGGCATCGGCGGGGCGACGGTCATGGACTGGTCGCGCACGCGGGCGTTCACGTGGTCGCTCGACACGGCGGGGATCGGAGTCAACCTGGCCAGCCGGTATCCCTACGGATGTGTGGACGACAGCGACTACGAGACGGTGCGTGACGAGGTGATTGCGGCGCTGACCGCACTCGAACTTCCGGACGGACGTCCGGCGTTCCGCAGCGTGCGGCGCCGCGAAGACGTGTACGAGGGACCGCACGCTGAGCTGGCGCCGGACGTTGTGACGGAGCCAGCGGACGGTGTCGAGTTCGGCATCTCGCTCGAGCGTGGCGATGTCGTGCGCACCCACAAGCGGCCGGGTGGCCAGCACAGTCCCCGCGGATTCGTGGCGCTCGCCGGTCCCGGCGTGCGCGCCGGAGCCACGATCGAGGGGCACATCGTCGATTGCCTGCCGACGATCCTGCACAGCATGGGACTCTCGGTGCCCGAGGGTCTGGACGGACGGGTGTTGCTCGAGGCGTTCGACGACGGCCGCGAGGTGTCCACGACGGGCGCGCTCGAGTCCGCCGACGGGTCGACTGCCCCCGGGTTCACCCCGGAGGAGGAGGCCGCGTTGCGCGAGTCGCTCGAAGGGCTGGGCTACCTGTGAAGGCGCGCATCCGCGTCATCTGCACCCTCGGCCCTGGCGCGCCGGGAGGACGGCGTCTGCGCGACAAGGACGAGTACGTCGCCGGGCTGGTCCGTGCAGGCATGGACGTCGCCCGGATCAACCTCTCGCACGCGGGCGGCGCGGCCGACCTGCGTGCGGGCCGCGCTCCGGACTACTCGCGGGAGACCCGCAGTATCGACCTTGTGCAACGGGAGTCGGCCGCGGCCGGGCCGGAGAGCCACGTCGCCGTCTTGCTCGATCTGCAGGGAATCAAACTGCGTCTCTATCTGCCGGTCGAGCAGCGCAGGACGGGACTGGCCTTCGACACGGGCGCGGAGTTCCGGATGCGGCTCACTGCGGAGCCCTCAGACGATGAACTGGCGTGCGACGCGTCTCCGCTCGTCCGTCAGGCGCTGCGCGACGCGCTGTCACGGCAGGACTCGGTGCAGGTCGCGATCGCCGACGGTGACCCGATGCTGACGTGCGTCGCCGTCGACGACGACGTTGCGGTGCTGCGGGCAAGCGAGCCCGGCAAGCTGCGGCATCGAAAGGGCGTGACGTTCAGGAACGTCGATCTCGTCGAAGAGCCGCCGTTGCCATTCCGCGACCGCGTCGATCTCGCGGCCTTCGCTCTGCCGGCTCTGCTGCGCGGAGACGCTGACCTCCTCGCGCTGTCGTTCACGCGGAGCGCCGCGGACATCGCGGCGCTCCGCGCGTTCTGTCGCGTTTCAGCCGCGTTCTTCCGCGAGGGCGTGGAGCCGGCGGACGCCGCGGACGCCGAACTGCTGCGCAAGCTGGACGGGCTGCTGCCAGACCTGCGCGCCGGTTACGGCCCGCTCGACCCCGACGACATCCAGATCGTCGCGAAGCTCGAGACGCGCTCGGCGACCGAGAACCTCGACGGCATCCTGCTCGCAGCCGACGCCGTCATGATCGCGCGTGGCGATCTGGGCCTGCAGTGCCGCCCCGAGGACGTGCCGCGGCTGCAGAAGGACATCATCCACCGAGCGGCGCTGCTCTGCCGGCCGTCGATCGTCGCCACGCAGATGCTCGGCAGCATGGAGAAGGCGCCGGAGCCGACACGCGCCGAGGCGTCCGACGTCTTCAACGCGGTGCTCGACGGTGCGGACGCGCTCATGCTCTCCGGGGAAACAGCGCTCGGCCAGAGGCCGCACGATGCCGTGGCGATGCTGCGACAGGTCGCGTTGGCGGCGGCCGGCTGGCGTGACGGGAGCCGCTTCGGTCGCGGCATGCTCCTCAATCACATGCGCATGGACGTCTCGAAGTTGCGCGAGGATCGCGGCGAGAACGATCAGGCCGAACGCATCACCGACCGAATGACGGTCGAGGCGGTGCGTATCGCCGAAGGCCTCGGCTGCGAGGCGATCGTCGCGGTCACGCGTTCCGGGCGAACGGCGCGCAACATCGCGCGCTTCTTCTCGCTCGTTCCCGTGGTCGCGATCGTCCCCGACGCGCGGACGGCACGGTCGCTCGCACTGGTCGGCTCGGTGCGCCCGGTCGTGGCGACCGGTGAGACCGAGGGCGAGACGCTCGCCGCCGGACTGGCGGGGGCCGTCGATGCCGGGCTCTTGGCGCAGGGCATGCGCGTGCTCGTGGCCGGCGCACGCGCCGACGACCCTGCCGGCGCCACCTCCGTCCTCGCCGTGCGCTTGGTCTAACTCAAACTCTCGGCGGCCGCCCGCAGGAACGGCAGCGCGCTGTTCCGAACTCTGGCCTCATCGTCCGACCTGCGCGCATCGGAGAGCCCGGCGCGGGCGAGGACGTCGGCGGCGTCGGGTGTCTCGGCCGAGCCGATCGCTCGCAGCAACAGTTCGAGACCGTTGGAACAGCCGTCGAGCGCCCCGCTGATCGTGGCGTCGTACAGGTAGTCGCCGACGAGCACGAGACCCGGATGGGCCAGACTCGGCTGGTGGCGCCGCCGGATCGGCAGCAGCGGCTGCCCCCCCGGTAGCGCCGCCACCCCGAGGCGTCCCGTCCAGCGGTCGACCCGTGCGTCCACGAGACGCTCGGCCGCGTCCGCGAGTGACTGCGGCAGCGACGCGATCACGTCGCGCACGATGTCGTCGTCGCGTCGCCGCTCGTGCCGCTCCGCGGGGAGCCCGCCGATGAGGCAGCTGAGGATGCCGGGCGCGTCACGGTCGCTCCTGTCCGGGGACTGGTCGTAGACCGTCACGCCGTCGAACGCGTCGGAGACCCAGTAGTCCTCGGGGAGGTCGTCGCCCCAGAACCGCCGGTCGAACAGCATCGTCACCCGCAGGTACGCGGCAGGGTGGTCGTGGTGTTCGACGTGTTCTGCGATCGCGCGCCGCAGACGCTCGTCGCGGTAGTCGATCTCGAGCAAGTACGCAGGGGGGGGGGTGAGCAGCACGCCGTCCACGGTCAGGATCTCGTCCGGTCCCACTGCGATGTCGAATCGACCATCGCGGCGCGGCGCGACGGACGCAACCGGCGCGTCGCGACGCTTCTCTGCACGAACCTCTTCCACGAGTCGCGTGATGAGCCGTTCGTTCCCTCCGACGATCGTGTACATGGAGCAGTAGCGGGGATCGTCGATCAGCAGGTTGTCGAAGCCGTACGTGCCGCTCGTGCGGTCGGGGGACGCGGCGAGATCGCTGTGCACCTGCATCGCCGCGAACGCCTCGATGGCGGGATCGCCGATCGTGCGAAGCACGTCGCGAAACGTCCTGCCGGACCACGGGTGCGCGTTGTCCTGTGGGTGGCCCGCGCGCGAGTACTCCTGCGGCGTCCGGAGCGACGTGCCGCGTTCCCAGAATGCCTCGTATCGCGCGACGGCATCGGCGCCGAACGCGTCCGTGAAGTCGGCATCGGACTCGAGCCGGCGGCCCCGGTGGAAGAACGTCGGGGTCGCGCGCATGGTCCGGGTCGACAGACCCAGCAGGTTGACCAGGCGCCGCAGCTGCGGGATGCCGGTGATGTCGTACAGCTCGGCGGCTCCCGCGTCGTAGGGGATGCCGCCCGCGCCGAGCGAGCCGGACCGGATGCGGCCGCCGAAGCGGGGACCGCCCTCCAGGACCACGATCTTCGGTGGGTCTCGGACGCTCCGTTCGAGCAGGAACGCCGAGACGAGTCCGCTGAATCCGCCGCCCACAATCGCGATCGTGGCTGTCACTCCGAGGTCACCCCTGCAGTCCGGCACCCAGGCTCGATCTCGGCCCCTCGCGGCCCCGTCCGTGTCCTCCCGGCCGCGAGCCGCGGACGATACCACGTCCCCGAGCCCGGGAGGGCGGCCTCGGAGGCGGGATTCCGCTCACTTCCCGAGCCTGGGGTTCCGATGGGTCCAGGGATGAAGGGCCAGGATTCGCTGCAGCTGTTCGACGTGGGCGTTCTGCTCCAGGCGCTCTCGAGCAATCTGAAGATCGGTGTGCTCGCGGTGAGCTCGGGCGGCCGGCGAAAGTACCTGCACCTGGACCGCGCGACGCTCCGCGGCGTGTACACGCGTAAGCCCCGCGTCACGCTCCAGAAGGTCCTCTACAACCACCGCACCGTCGACGTTGCGCACCTCAAGGCCGCAGCGGCGGAGCTCGGGGAGAAGCGCACGGACGCGGAGGTCGCACGCTTCCTGCGAGACCACGACCACGTCACGCCCGACGCACTTGATCGCGCCCGCCGCTATCAGCTGATCGAGGAAGGGCTGGAGCTCTTCTACTGGCCGAACGTCGGCTTCGAGTTTCACGCCGGCGAGGAGCCGGCCGTCATCGAGAAGTTGTTCGCCGACGGGTACCAGCTGGTCGGCGATAGGGTGGCGGTCGACTCGATCCTCATCAACTGCACCAAGATCACGGACGACCTCGCGAAGTTCAACAGCGTCACTCCGTCACTGCGCGACGTGTACGAACTGCTGATCCACTCGATCGACGAGCTCGAGGCGAAGGTGCCGGATCCAGCGCACCGCGAGTTCATGCTCCTGATCGACGGCGTGCGCGACATGCGCGAGGTCCTGCGGGACATGCGCATGAACCGGTTCGAGGTGCTGGAGCTGTTCTACTCCTTCCACCAGGCCGGCCTGCTGCGCAGCAAGAACGGCTTCGAGCTTCTGATGCTGGCGGAGAACCGCCGCAACGAGTTCAGCCCGCAGAAGCGGGCACGTGTGCTCGAGCGGGTGATCGAGCTCGGCGGCGAGGGCTTCGACGTGCTGCAGCCCCTCGCGCGCACCTACGAGGAACTCGGCCGGCGGCGCGACGCCGCCGGCACGTACGTCAAGCACGCCAAGAACGCGCTCCGCAACGACGACACCGAGACCGCGCTCGGCAGCGCGAGTCGCGCGACGCTCCTGGTCCCGGACGATCCGGCGCTCCGCCGGTTCGAGATCCGGGTACTCGAGCGCAGCGGCGACCAGACGAAGATGGCGGAAGCGGTCGGCGTTCTCGGCGATGTGCTTACCGAGGCCGGCGATGTCGTCGGCAGTCGTGCCGCCTATCGGCGCGCGGCCCGCCTGTCTCCGATGTACCCGGCCGTCTGGCAGCGTCTCGGCGACGCGTACACGGCGGAGGGCGCACCGGGCCGCGGTGCGCTTTGCATTCGCCGCGCGGGTGATCTGCACCTCGATTCGGAGGAGTTCGAGGCGGCGGAGGAGTGCTATCGCGCGTCGATGGCGCTGGTCCCCCACGCGTGGTCGGTGCGCTTCCGTCTCGTGGACGCGCTGCACCGAGGTGGTCACTCCGACATGGCGGTGCAGGAGCTCTCGGACCTCGTCGGGCTCCTCGACCGCGGCGGCGCGATCGAAGACGACGCCCTGCGCGGTGCGAAGCTGCTCGAGGTCGAGCACAGTCTGCTCGCCGTCGGCGGCATGGCGTCCTCCGCATCGCAACACCTCGGTGCCGCGTTCCTGCACGCCGGGGCGGTCGAGAGCGCCGAGCGCCTGTTCGCCGCATCCGCCACGGCGCTCAGCGACGCGAAGCGCCACCGCACGGCGATCGAGAGCTTCAACGAACTCGTCGAACTGCGCCCCAACGACCTCGCCGTCCGACGCGCCATGGCGCGCTGCCACGCCGACATGGGTGACCGCAACCGTGCGCTGGCCCAGCTCCGCCGGGCCGGAGCGCGCTACGAAGAGCGCGGCGACTGGACGGGGGCCACCGAGACGTACGAGGAGATGCTGGATATCGACTCCTCGAGCCTCGATGCCCACCGCAGCCTCGCGATGGCGCTGCACCACGCCGGCGAGCAGACCCGCGCGGCCGAGCACTTCCACCGCGCCGCGCTCTTGCACCGCGCCAACGGCCGCCGGGAGGAAGCGGTGCCGTTCCTGCGCGAGGCCGTCGCGATGCGTCCCACCGACGCCGATTTGCTGGCCGAGCTCTGCGAACTGCTCGGAGCCGAGGACGACGAGAAGCGCGAGTTGCTCGCGTCCCTCGCCGCGCTGGTCGAGCTTCGCATGCGCGCGGGCCAGACGGCGCGCGCCGCGGTCGCGCTGACGCGCATCCTCTCGATCGACGCGGACTTCCCGACCGCGCGCGACCTGCTGCGGGCGGCCGCCACGCAGCTGCTGAACGAAGCGCGCGAGCCAACGCACCCCATGCCCGGCGCCGCGACGCGCAAGTCGTCCGCTACGTCGTAGCCCGCGCACTGCCGCTCCCCCTGTCTTTGGGTAGCGGTGTCCTCGGGTAGCGTTCGCCGGTGCCCCGCCGTAGTGCTTGAATGGCGCCCCATGGCCGAGGACCAGATCGCCGCACGCCGCAACAAGCGCGACCTCCTTCGTGAGGAGGGCAAGAACCCCTATCCCGACCGCTGGGAGCGCACGCACGGGCTGGCCGATGCACGTGAACTCCCTGAGGAGACCGCCGGTGTGTCCGTCGCCGGGCGGGTCGTCCTGAAGCGCCAGATCTCGAAGAAGATGATCTTCCTGACGCTGCAGGACCGCACCGGCCGCATGCAAATCGCCCTGCGCAAGGACACGCTCGACAGCGAGGAACTCCGCGTGCTGCGGCGGACCCTGGACGTCGGCGACTTCCTGGGCGTGAGCGGCCGGACGTGGGTGACGCGCACCGGCGAGCCCACCGTCGACGCGGAACACGCGCAGATCCTCTCGAAGGCGCTGCGTCCGATGCCGGAGAAGTGGGCGGGGGTGCAGGACCGCGAGACGTGTTACCGGCAGCGGTACCTCGACCTCTTGACGAACGACGAGACGCGGGAGCGCTTTCGCTTTCGGGCACGGTTCACCAAGTCGATCCGCGACTACCTCGACGCGCGCGAATTCGAGGAGGTCGAGACACCGATCCTCCAGACGAAGGCGTCCGGGGCGCTCGCGCGGCCGTTCGTGTCCCATCACAACGCGCTGGACATGGACGTAGTCTTGCGCATCGCGCCCGAGACGTATCTGAAGCGGCTCGTGGTAGGTGGATACGAGCGCGTGTACGAGTTCGCGCGCTGCTTCCGCAACGAGGGCATGGACCCATCGCACCTGCAGGACTTCACGATGCTCGAGTACTACGTCGCGTACTGGAGCTACGAGGAGAACATGCGGTTCACGCAGGAACTGCTCCAGTCGGTCGTGCAGGAGACAACGGGCAAGCTCACGTTCACGTGCGAGGGATCCGACGGCGCGGAACGCACCGTGGACCTGGCCGGTGACTGGCCGGCCGTGCGCATGACCGACCTGATCCGCGAACGCGCGGGCATCGACGTGCTCGAAGTCCGTGATCCCGTCGCGCTGCGCGCGTGGTGCCGCGAGCGCGGGTTCCACGACGACGCACTCGACAAGATGGCCTATCCGACGCTCGTCGACTTCATCTACAAGAAGACCGTGCGTCCGGATCTGCTCGGGCCGATCTTCGTGGTCGGGCATCCGATCGAACTCTCGCCGCTGGCCCGCCGCAACGACGCCGACCCCGGGATCACGGACCGCTTCCAACTGCTCGTGAACGGCTGGGAGGTCGTGAACGCGTACAGCGAACTCGTCGATCCGGACGACCAGCGGGCGCGCTTCGAGGAACAGGCGGCCCACCGTGCCGCCGGTGACGACGAGGCGCTGCCGACCGAGGACGACTACCTGATCTGCCTCGAGTACGGCATGCCCCCCACCAGCGGCTGGGGTATGGGCGTCGACCGCATCGTGGCGTTGCTCACCGGGCAGACGAACCTCCGCGACACGGTGCTGTTCCCGCTGATGCGCAGCGACGCCTAGTAGGGGCGGGCGCTCCCGCTGCAAACGCCATTGTTCATGGCGTTTGCCCCCGGTCCGCCGACACGCGGACTCGGGTCGCGGGCGTTCGGCCGCGCCGCTGGGCGCGGCGCTCCATCACGGGTGGAACCCCGCCCCTACGAGTCGTTGCCGGGCAGCGCCGTCGATCCGGGGGGGTACGGCCCGCCCGTGAATCCGGCGTCATTGCGGGTTCCGTCGAGATCTTCGTGCTCGGGGGCCGGGTCGCCGGCGTCGCGCGCGCGACTTCGGGCGCCCCGCGGAGTGAAGTCGCGATAGCGCACCTTGCGGCCCCGCGTCCCGTGGTAACGCGGGTTGCCGTCCGTATTGCCTACGAGATTGGGATCGGCGAGCTCGTTCTCGAGGCGGGCGATCTTCTTCGAATCCGTGCCGCTGCGCAGGATCGCGGACTTCCGGTTCTTGAAGAACACGTTGTGCCGGATGACGGCCGCGCCGCCGCTGAAGTCGCAGATCCCGCGCCCGCGCAGCTTGCGCCCGACGCGGCTCCCGTTGATCGCGAAGACGTTGTTTGCGATCAGCGGCGACGACGTGCCGCGAATGATGAGTCCGTTGCTGTCTCCCTTGACGACCGTGTTGTTCACGACGGTGGGGGAGGCGTCCACGATCTCGATCCCGTGCGGATCGGCGTTGCCGCGGCGCCGCGACCGGAAGACCAGGTTGTTGTAGATCCGGGCCAGCGATCCACCGGTGACGTGGATGCCGCTGCCCTGAGCGGCTGCGCGATTCCGGACGATCGCGCACCGAAGGACGGTGGGACTCGCACCGTCGATCAGGATGCCGCCGCCGCGGGCGGCCTCGCCGCCCGTCACGGTGACCGAGTCGAGGACGCTGTCGGTGCCTTCGCCGGAGGAGAACGTCACGACGGGGCCGTCGCCGGTGCCTCGGATCACGGTCTCGGTCCCCACGCCGCGGACGGTCACCGCCTTGCCGCCGAAGTCGATGTCGCCGTCGTAGCGTCCGGCGCCGAGTTCGAGGACGTCCCCGGCGCTCGCCGCGTCGATGGCGGCCTGCAGGTTCTCCCCGGGCGACACGGGCACGCTCGCCGCGTGGCCGGGGGAGGCCGAGATCGCCAGGAGCCCCAGCAGCAGGCCTGCACGCGCCGTTCGCATCCGTCTCGTCCTCCGCCTTGCCCGAACGCTTCGCCCCCAAGGTACCCGCTGCGAGAGGCCAGCCTGGCCGCAGGGCCATTCCGCTCCGAATTGGGTTGCTGGTCATACAAATCCATGCTTTCATCCGGATTGACGCATGAATACAGTTGCCAGCCCGCTGACCGCCCTGAAGGCCGTGGCCGATCCGTCCCGGCTCCGGCTGCTCCGTCTGCTGGACCGGGACGAGTTCTCGGTCGGCGAGCTCGCGAGCATCACGGACCTCGCCCAGAGCTCGGTTTCCCGCCACCTGGCCGTGCTCCGCCGGGCGGGACTCGTCGTCGAGCGGGCCGAGGGAGTCCGCTCGTACCTGAGTCTCGCGAGCGCGCCTCCCGGCGACGTCGCGCCGCTCGTCACCGCGGTGATGGACGTGGTTCGCGGAGCTGATCTCGAGCACCCCGAGGACCTGACGCGACTCGAACTCGTCCGCGCCGAGCGGGAGGGCGATCGCGAGGCGCTGTTCGACGCGCTGGCCGACGATTGGGACGCGCTCCGCGACCGGCTGCTCGGTGGAAGCCTCGCGCCCCCGGAGATCGCGTCGCTGCTGGTGCCGGGCGGACTGCGCATCGTGGACGCGGGTGCGGGCACCGGTGTTCTTCTGCCGTGGCTGTCCGCGCTGGCCGGTCAGGACGGCGAGGTCATCGCTGTCGAACGCTCCGCCCGCATGGCGCGGCGCGCCGAGCGGCGCGCGAAGCAACTCGGCAACGTGCGCGTCGAACGCGGTCGGATCGAGGAACTGCCCGTGCCGGACCGCTGGGCAGATCGCGTCGTGCTCTGCCTCGCCCTCGGACACACCAAGGACCCCGTCGCCGCGCTGCGCCGCTGCCGCCGCGCACTGCGTCCGGGGGGGCAGGTCGTGGTCTGCGACGTCGAGCACCACGGCGACGAGACGCTCGTACGGCGTCTCGGAAACGGATTTGCGGGCTTCGACCCGGACGAACTCCAGAAGGCGTTCGTGCGGGCCGGACTTGCGAACGTGCGGCGCGTGGAGTTTCCCGCGCCGGCCTCTCGTACGAACGGAAGAGACGACCTGTCATCCGCAGGTCGCGCCGCTCTTGACACACTTACAGCGCTCCACGTGGTCGGTGAACGGCCGCGGGGGCGAAGCGCACCGAGGAGGAACAAGTGAGCGCCACCGACACGACGACGGCCAATGACTACAAGGTCGCGGACATCTCCCAGTGGGAGTACGGCCGCAAGGAGATCGCGATCGCCGAGTCCGAGATGCCGGGCCTGATGGCGCTGCGCGCGGAGTACGGCGACAGCAAGCCGCTCGCGGGCGCGCGCATCGCGGGCTCGCTGCACATGACCATCCAGACCGCCGTGCTGATCGAGACGCTGACGGCGCTCGGCGCCGAGGTCCGCTGGGCGTCGTGCAACATCTTCAGCACGCAGGACCACGCGGCCGCGGCGATCGCCAAGACCGGCGTCGCGGTGTTCGCCTGGAAGGGCGAAACCGAAGAGGAGTACTGGTGGTGCGTCGACCAGACGATCCGCTGGCCGAACGGGCAGGGCCCGAACCTCCTGCTCGACGACGGCGGCGACCTGACGCTGCGCATGCACAACGAGTTCCCCGAGATGCTGGCCGACGTGAAGGGCTTGTCCGAGGAGACGACGACGGGCGTGCACCGCCTGCACCAGATGGTCGAGAAGGGTGAGTTGAAGGTCCCGGCGATCAACGTCAACGACTCGGTCACGAAGTCGAAGTTCGACAACCTGTACGGCTGCCGCGAGTCGCTCGTGGATGGACTGAAACGCGCCACGGACGTGATGGTGGCCGGCAAGGTCGCGGTGATCTGCGGCTACGGCGACGTCGGCAAGGGCTGCGTCCAGTCGCTCAAGGGACTCGGCGCTCGGATCGTCATCACCGAGATCGACCCGATCTGCGCCCTGCAGGCGGCGATGGAGGGCCACGAGGTTTCGACCATGGACGCGATGGCGCCGGTGGGTGACATCTTCATCACGGCAACGGGCTGCCTGAACGTCATCGACCGCCAGCACATGGATGCGATGAAGGACCAGGCGATCGTCGGCAACATCGGCCACTTCGACAACGAGATCAACGTCGCGAGCGTGTTCGACGATCCGGCGCTCGAGCGCGTGAACATCAAGCCTCAGGTCGACCAGGTCGTCTGGCCGAACGGCAGGCGCATCACGATCCTGGCCGAGGGCCGCCTGATGAACCTCGGTTGCGCGACCGGCCACCCGAGCTTCGTGATGAGCGCGAGCTTCACAAACCAGGTGATGGCGCAGATCGAGCTCTGGGAGAACCACGACAACTACGGACTCGAGGTCTACACGCTGCCCAAGCACCTCGACGAGAAGGTGGCGACGCTCCACCTCGGCAAGCTGGGTGTCAACCTCACCACGCTGACTTCCGAGCAGTCGGAGTACATGGGCATTCCGCAGAACGGTCCCTTCAAGCGCGACGACTACCGGTACTAGACGGCACACTGGACAACGCAATGGGGGGCGGGGCGCGTGGCGTCTCGCCCTCTGTCGTGCCCTGGCGGGAGTCACGAATGGGAAAGCGACAGCCGAAGTCACACCGCCTGGTGTGGTGCGACCTCGAGATGACCGGGCTCGACACGCAGCGGCACGTGATCGTCGAGATTGCGACGATCGTCACCGACGGTGCGCTCGAGATCCTCGCCGAGGGTCCGGAACTGGTCATCCACGCGACCGACGAGCAGCTCGCGCAGATGCCCAAGATCGTGCGCGACATGCACAAGAAGAGCGGGCTCACGAGGCAGATCCGGGAGTCGGGGATCTCGGTCGCCGAAGCGGAAGAGCAGACGCTCGCATTCGTGCGGAAGCACTGCCCGCGCAGCGGCGTACACCCTCTCTGCGGCAACAGCATCGGCACGGACCGGCGCTTCCTGGACCGCCAGATGCCGCGGCTCGAGGGCTACCTGTCGTACCGCTCGATCGACGTGTCCTCCGTCAAGGAACTCGCCCGCCGTTGGTATCCCGACGCCTATCGCAAGCGCCCCGACAAGGGGAAGGGCCACCGCGCACTGGCCGACATCCGCGAGAGCATCGAGGAGCTGCGGTACTGGCGCGAGAGCGTCTTCCAGACCCCCTGAGCTGCTGCGCGTCCCCACCCACATGCCCTCCGCTTCGGCGTTCCACTCCGCTACGGCAAACCGCCTCCGCTCCGCGTTCGCTCGTCTCGGACCGTCCGCAGGACGCTCCTCGTGCCGCGCTGCGGCACCCTCGCTCACCCCCACCCTCCCAAGGGGGTGAACTCCCGGGCTCGCGGGCGACGTGACGGACGCACCGGCAGACACGAGTGGGTGGTTTGACCCGCTCGGTGGGGGAGACTCAGGGGCGCCGCTCACCAGGACGTGCGGGACCCGGCAGAGGTCACACCGCACCGCCCCCGTTCGCTACCCTGCGCGGTTCCACCGGAGGATCTGATGCGAACTCTCGAGAGCTACGTCTGCGGCGCTTGGAAGCAGGGTGAGGGGAGCCCCCGCTCGCTCCACAATCCGTGCACCGGCGAGGCCGTCGCGCAGTGCGACACAACCGGCATCGACATGCCGGCCGTGCTCGATTACGCGCGCACTGTCGGAGGCCCCAAGCTCCGAGAGATGACGTTCGCCGAGCGGGGCGCGATGCTCAAGGCGGCCAGCAAGGCGCTGCACGCCAAGCGCGAAGAGCTCATCGAGCTCGCGATCCAGAACGGCGGTAACACGCGCAAGGACGCGAAGTTCGACCTCGACGGGGCGACGGCCACGCTTGCCGCGTACGCATCGCTCGGCAAGTCGCTCGGCGACGTCACGGTGGTCATGGACGGCGACGGGCAGCAGCTCGGTCGCACGCCGCGCTTCTGGGGCGAGCACATCTTCGTGCCGCGCGAAGGCGTGGCCGTGCACATCAACGCGTTCAACTTCCCCGCGTGGGGCATGGCCGAGAAGGCCGCCTGCGCCTGGCTGGCCGGCGTCCCCGTCGTCACCAAGCCCGCGACCGCGACAGCGCTCGTCACCGAGGCGATGGTGCGCATCCTCGTCGAGGAGAGCGTCCTTCCCGACGGCGCCCTGCAGATCCTCTGCGGCGGCACGGCAGACCTGCTCGACAACATGGGGCCGCAGGACATACTCGCTTTCACGGGTTCCGCAGCCACGGGCTTCATGCTCCGCAGCAACGAGAACCTGCTGCGCAACAGCGTCCGCGTGAACGTCGAGGCCGATTCCCTGAACTCCGCTGTGCTTGGCCCCGACGTCTCGCCGGGCAGCGAGACCATGAACCTGTTCCTGAAGGACGTGATCACCGAGATCACGCAGAAGGCGGGCCAGAAGTGCACCGCCGTGCGGCGGATCTTCGTGCCGGAGGAGATGGCCGACGCGGTGCAGGCCGAGCTCGTCGAGCGCCTGTCCGCCGTCAAGACCGGCAACCCGCGCTTGCGCGAGGTCATCGTCAGTCCGCTCGCCACGGCGGCGCAGCAGCGTGACGTGCGCGCCGGTATCGCGAAGCTCGCCGAGGAGGCCGACGTCGTCTACGCGGGTGAGGAGTTCACCGACATCGACCACGACGCGGCGTACCTCGTCGCCCCGGCGCTCCTGCGCGTGCGGGACGCCGACGCGGCGACGCTGGTCCACGACCACGAGGTCTTCGGGCCGGTCGCCACGATCATCCCGACCCGCGACGTGGACCACGCCATCGAACTCGTCCGCAAGGGCATGGGCTCGCTCGTCGCGAGCATCTATTCCGACGACAAGGACGCGATCAAGCGACTGGTGGTCGGACTCGGCCCGTGGCACGGCCGGCTCTACATCGGCTCCGCGAAGGTCGCGGACCAGACTCTCGGCAGCGGCACCGTGCTGCCCGGGTCGGTGCACGGCGGCCCCGGCCGCGCGGGCGGCGGCGAGGAACTCGGCATGGACCGCGGCCTACGCCTCTACCAGCAGCGCGTCGCACTCCAGGGCGACCGCGCGATCCTGCAGCGGATGTTCTAGTCCGACCGTTCCTCGGGGCCGCGGCGACCTTACGCCTGAGCAGCCGCGTCGGCGAGCACGTCCCGGTGCAACGGGATGTCCCGAATCCCACGCCGGGCCGCCTCCGTCGGCGCGCGTTCGATGACCCGCAGGACTTCGGCGTGCGACGCGACCAGGTACTCGCGTTCGCGGGTGGCGAGCCAGAGCGCGTAGTTGACATCGATGGTCTCGGTCGACGACAGCAACTCGCGGTTCGCTGCGGCCGCGGCCCGCGCCTCTGGAACGTACTTCGAGTGCCGTGTGGCGAGGTCCGCGAGGGCGTAGGTGACCAGACCCCTCCAACCGCGTTCACGGGCGATCGTTAGTGCCGAGGACACGCGTTGATCCGCCAGTTCCAGTCGTCCCGCCTGGCGCAGCACGAAACCCGAGAACAGGAGCGTCTCGCAGTACGTGCGCTGCCGTCCGGCGACCACCGCCGCGGAGAGGGCCGACTCGTATGCCACCACGGCGTCCTCGATCCTGCTCTCCACCTCAGCCGCGTTGGCGATCGCGATCAGCTCGGTCACCTCTCCGTCGGCGTCCTGGCAGTGCCGGAACAGCGAGAGAGCCTCGGTCCGCATCTCCGTTGCCCTGTCACGGTATCCGAGCCGCTGCAGGACACCGGCGTAGCGGCTCAGTGACTCCGCGACCTGCGGAAGGTCTCCAGTGCTTCGCGCGAGAGCGACGAGCCTCTCGGCCAAGTCGAGGAGCGCGCCGTAGTCGCCGGTCCAGGTGGCAAGCGTGATCAGATTGCCCGTCATGCGAATCTCTGCGGAGCGGTCCCCCAGCTCCCGCGCGGCGCGTGCGCCCCGGCGGATCCAGTCCTGTGCCTCGCCGAACCGCCTCTGGCAGGCGAGCGCGCTGCCGACGTTCCCGGTGAGTTGAGCGGCACGGGAGCGGAGTCCGCGCGCCCGAGCGATATCCAGCGCGTCCCGCGCGCACTCCATCGCGGCGGCGTAGTCGCTGCGCGACTGCATCGCGGTGCCAAGGGCTTTCAGCGCGTCGACTTCGTTCTCGGCGCTCGCGGCTTCGCGCGCTGCGGCGAGTTGCTGGCGTGCGCGGGCCTCGCCCAGCGGGATCCGACCCCGCCGGAGCGCGCCCGCGGCGAGGACACCCGCGCACTCCGCCACTCCGACTGAGTCATCCAGCCGGCGGCATTCCCGGAGCGCTGCGCGGGCAGCAGCGCGGGCCGCGCGCGTCTCTCCGGCGCGGTGCAGGTTCCGTGCCTCGCGCACCGCCAGGCGAGCGAGCGTGGCGACGTCCGAGAGCTGCTCCAGCTCGGCGCGTGCTGTCCGCAGGACAGCGCGTTCGGCCTCGAGATCGGCCATCCACGAGTGCGCGTCGGCCAGACGCAGAAGCCACACGGTCCGCGCTTCTCCCACGAGGAGTCCGTCCACCCCCAGGACGGACGAGACCAGCTCCGCCACCTGGTTCCGCGCGCCTCGCTGTTCCAGCCACGCAACAGCGGCGGGGAGACGACCGAGCGCCTCTTCCGGTCGACCGGCATGCACCAGATGGCGACAGATCTCCGGTGCGTCGCCGTCACGACCGCGCCGGATCAGGGTGCTGGCCAGCGCCGCGTGGTGCGCGTCACGCAACCCCTCGGGCAGCGAGCCGTAGACGCACTCCCGGACCACCGCGTGGTCGAACTCGAACGCGCGTCCTTCCGCTCGCAACAGTCGGTGCGCGCTCTCCAGGCGCGACAGACTGCGCAGCACCGACACACGCGGCTCTTCCAGCGCATCGGCCACGAGCGCGCCGTCGAAGCACGATCCGACACACGCCGCGACAGAGACGACACGGCGCTCGGCGTCCCGCAGCAGACCGAGCCGTGAATCGATGAGCTCGCGGACGGAAGCCGGGAGGTCGACCGGGCTCGGAACCGCAGCGGTCGGAGTCGCACCGTCGGCACCGCAGACAACCGCGCCATGCTCCCGCAGCGATCTCACGATCTCGAGCGCGAAATGCGGGTTCCCGCCGGAGCGGTCCGCGATCTGCGCGAACAGCTCCCCGTGAATCCGTTCCGAGCCGAACACGTCGCAGAGCAGTTCGCGCAGGTCCTGTTGAGACAGCCGGCGCAACTCGAGCCGGTCGACGTGCGCCACGGCCCGGACGGTCTCCAGCCACGATGCGGGCGGACACGCTCGCGTCGCGGCGACGACCAGCACCGAGCGGTCGCCCAGTTCACTGACCACGGAGAGGAGCGCAGCGCGTCCTCGGTCGGAGGCCAGGTGCAGGTCATCCACGAACACGACGGCCGGCCTACCCGTGCCGAGCGACCGCGCGAGGGCGCGGACCACTCCCTCCACCGCATCGGCCGACTCCGGTCGGTCCCCGCCGGCGGTATCGGGCCGCAGTGCACGCAGCACCGCGGACGCGGTCTCCGGGAGCACCGCCAGCCGCCCCTCGACGGCCGCGGAGTCCGCGTCGGCACCGACCAGCTCGCGGAACCCCTCGAACCACGGCTCTGCACTGCGGGCGCCCGGGTACTCGTGACCCACCTCGACGAAGTCGAATGCCGCGTCGTCCGACCACGCGAGGTGCAGGAACTCATCGACGAGACGGGTCTTGCCCACCCCGGCCTCGCCTTCGACGAGAACAACGCGTGGATGCCCGCCAACGGCGTCGGCCAACGCTGCCTGGAGACACGCGAGTTCCACGTCGCGCCCGCGCACCGACGCGTCGCGGGACACGGAGAGGGCCGGCGGCCCCCGACCGAGCGTCGGGACGAAGGACGGCGCGCGCGCGCGCCACCATTCGCCGGACTCTCCCTCGTCCAGGATGGTCACGACAGCTTGCGCCGACGCGGGTCGGTCCCGGGGGTCGGGCGCGACGAGACTCCGGATCAGGCACTCGAGGAACGCCGACACTGTCGGGCAGCGTCCCCCGCGACGAGGCTCGAGCGGATGGCGGCCTGTGATCAACTCCTCGAGCAGGACGCCCAGCGCGAACAGGTCCCACGTCGGGCACAGTTCGCCCTGCGCGTCGACCAGTTGCTCTGGGGCGGCGTACAGGAACGACCCGACGAACCTTCCCGGTCGCGACGGGCGCCCGGCCGGCTCGACGAATCCACTGGCACCAAGGTCCATCACCTTCACGGTCTGGTCGTCGGCGATGATCACGTTGGACGGTTTGACGTCGCGATGCACGGCGCCCTCGGCATGGATGGCCGCTAGCCCGGCGGCGACATCGCGCCCGATGTGCCGGCAGAGCTCCTCTCCTACAGGACCGACCTCTGCTGCGAGCTCGTGCAGCGTCTGGCCCTCGACGTACTCCATGACGAGATACGACAGGTGCCGCTGGTCGCACTCGGCGATCCCGGAGTCGAGCACCCGGACGACGTTGGGATGATCGACGCGCGCTCCCAGCTCCGCCTCGCCCAGAAAGCGCGAGAGGGCATGCGACGAGGCCTGCAGGTCCGGGCGAATGACCTTGATCGCAACGACTGCGGGGCCCGCGGCGTCGCGATGTTGCGCCAGGTACACAGCGCCCATGCCCCCAGAGCCGAGCTTCCTGAGGACGCGGTACGGGCCGATTGAATCCACTTCGGGCACTTGGCCGCGCATGGTGCGCTGCAACTCGAGCGCCTCGACGATGGCTTCCCAGCAATCCGCGAAGTTCTCGCGCAGCCAGCCGGCGCTCACCGACTCGCCGCGATCGAGAGCGCGGACGACCTCGTCCAGCGCGACGGTCAGGCGCGTTTCCATGCCGCCCGCAAGGCCACCAGCGCGCGCACGTAGCGCATGCGCGCAGCGTCTGCGCTGGGAAGTCCGGCGGCGCGCGCCACCTCCCCGAACGGCAGGCACTGGCGTGCACGAAGTTGCAGCACGTGTCGGTCCATCTCGTCCAACGACCCGAGCAGGCCGGCGATGCGCGCGCGGTCGTCCAGTCGCGCCGCCTCCGATGCCGGCCCCCGTTCCTGACACCGAAGTTGCTCAGCCGCGCCGCTCCGCAGGGCCGTTTCGCGGTGTTGCCCGTTGCGGTTCAGCTGCCGGCGGAGTCGATCTCGGATCTTGTTCTCCACCTTGATGAGCAGCCAGTGCCGGAACGCCGCCTCGCCGCGGTCCTCGACTCCGGTAAGACCGCGAAGAACGTCCCCGAACACCGACTGCCGGATGTCCTCGGTGTCGTCGCGCCTCCGCAAGAACGGGGTGAGCCGTCTCCTCGCTCTCCCGAGCACCAGGGGCGCGTAGCGCTCGTGCAGCTCGGAGACCGCTTCGTCGTCACCCGACTTGGCGCGTCGCAGTAGTTCGGCGAAGGCGATCTGCACCCATCCAGTCTGCGTCGGACGGCTTCTCGGTCAAGCCTGCAAACTTGATCTAGAATCTACGTTCGGATTGGGCGCCTGCCGCGATCTAAACCGGGATGGGGAGTCGCGTCACCACGGGAGAACCGACATGACCAAGCGGCTTTGCATCGGACTGACGGTCTGCGTCACCGGCCTCGCCGGTGTGGCGCGTGCAGACACCCTGCGCGTTCCGAGCGAGAGGACGCCGGACATCGCCACCGCTCTCGAGATATCCCGGCCGGGCGACCGCATCCGGCTGGCCGACGGAGTTCACTTGCTGCCCAGCGGCGTCCACGACGTGTCCGGCGTCACGATCGAAGGACCCCGCAGTTTCCGGCCGACGCTGTACGGAGAACACGGCCCGCGTCAGAACACACGCGACGGTTACGGCGACCGCGCCGTGCTGACGGGTACCGCGACTCTTCGAGGCGACGGCATCGCGATCCGCAACGTGACGCTTCGACTGCACCAGGCGATGGACCCGAAGCGCTCGATCGCATCGCTGACGATCGTGGGCGACAACGCGACCTTCTCGCGGTCCAACGTGCGCCGCGGTGCTCTCGAAATTCGCGGCGACCACGCCGGTGTCTCACGCAGCATCGTCGATCGCGGGAGCACACTCTGCGTGCGCGGCAATGACGCGACCTTGAAGCGCCTGCACGCACGCGAAGGTTACATCGAAGGGGCTGCCGTGACGCTTCGCGGCGACCGCCACCGCATCGAACGGTGCAAGTTCACGGACCTCGACGACGCCCTGTCGGTGCAAGGGGACGGGACGGTGATGCGTCGGAACCGCTACAGCGACATCGGCTGGTCCGCACGAATCGACGGGGACGACGCGCACGTGGAGTCCAATCGCTTCGCCGACGTCGACGCCGCGATCACCATCGCCGGAGACAGAGCCGTCGTGGACGGGAACCGGACGCGGTTCTCGGTGCAGGGCGTGGTGGTAGAGGGCGATGCGTTCCGCATCCAGTCCAACCGCTTGGGGATGGGCGCTCGGGTGTTCGAGAGTCGCGATGACCCGAACCGCGAGGGCGCTCGCCGCGTGTTCGTCGGCTTGGCGCCGGGCTGCCCCGGGGTGGTCGCACGCGCGGAGGGTGCGGGCGCCGTCGTCGACAACCACGTGCGACGAGTCGGTGGCGACGGTTTCGTCGTGGAGATGAACGGCGGCGTCGTATCCGGGAACACGGACTCAGCGCGGCGTTTGGGCGGCGAGTCGTTCGCGATCACGGGCAACGAGAACACGGTGACGGAGAACCGCGTGATCGGCGCCGGGACGTGCGGAATCTCGGTCCTGGGCAACCGCAACGTGGTGAGCGACAACACCTTGCGTCGCGGCGCCGGCGACGGGCTTGCGATCGACGGCGCGCACAATCTGATCTCGGAAAACCACCTCACCGGGTTCGACGGATCGAGCGTGATCGTCGACGGATACAGCAACGAGATCGTGGGCAACCAGGCCGTGAACGGGGGCGCGAACGGGATTGTCGTGCAGTCCGGTGTCTCGAACCTCGTGCAGGACTGCGTCGTCCGCGGTTGCGATGGTGCGGGTCTCCTGAATCTCGCGCTCAGTACCCGTCTTGACGAATCGACGTTCACCGGGAACACCCCAGACGTCAGCACGACGAGGACGCTCCTCGACGGCGACGGGTCGCCGATCGATCCGAACTGACTCAAGGCGACCGCGCGATCCTCCAGCGGATGCTCTGAGAGGTCGGTTCACCAGAGCGTCGTGATGCCGGGCGTTGCGCGCAGCTTCCGTTCCTTCGTGACGAGGGGTGCCGCGTGCACCTGCCCGTCGCGGCGATCAGCAGGTCGATCGGATCCCGGAGCGCCGTTGTGAGAAGCTGCCCGGCGTGGACCGCCACCTCGGGCGTGATGGGGAGGAGATTGACCGTCGGCAGCGCCAGGGCCTGGTGGATCGATCCAGTCCGTGACCTCGCGATCGAGTTCGACGCGTCCCCGCTCCGCCAGCATGGCCACCTCCCAGCACGCGATGGCCGGAACGCCGATCCTCGGCGCCCGTTGCAGCGAGCCATGAGCACGGCGGCTGAGTTCCTCGGGCGCGGTCGCGAGCCAGATCCACGCATGCGTGTCGACGACGATCACTCGTCGTCCAGGCCGCGCATCACCTCCCACTCGAGGTCGAGCGGCGCGGTGAGGTCGCCTTCCCACTTGACACTTCCGAGCAGCGACGGAGGTTCGGCGTCGTCCAGAGGCACCACCTGCGCGACCGGCCGGCCGTGCTTGGTCACGATCAGGGGGCGACCCGTCCGGGCCACCTCGTCCAGCAGCGCGAGGCAGGTGGCCTTGAACTTCCCTGCCGGGATCGTGCGGGGTGCCTTCGTCATGGTCATAAGATTATGGTCACATTTCCCGCTGAAGCGGAGACCCGACTCCTCAGGCAACAGGACGTGCGCAGCCCTGCATTGGTGACGCGCGGGCTCCGCTCAGCGCATGCCGCGCGGCCGCGGTGCGTACTCCTGCCAGGCGTCGTCGGACAGCAGATCGGATCGGACGAGTTCCGGGCCCCACTCGGCGAACCACGTCCCCATCCTCGTCGCCGGCGGACGGACCGACCGGCGCAGGCTCGTCACCGCACGCGACGAGCACGCATGCGAGCAGAAGGGCAGGCAGCATGCGCCGCATTGCCCCATGATGCACGCGGGCGCCGGTCAGGCGACGAGCATGCCTTGTCGCAGTGCGTCGGCCGTCTCCTTGCCGACGAAGCGCTCGACGAGCGCAGTTGCGAACTCGAGGGCGGTGCCGGGCCCCGCGCTCGTGACGATGGGACCGTCGACGACAACGCGCGCGTCCTCGCGGGACGCGGCCGAGACGAGCTGATCGCGGAACGACGGATAGGACGTTGCACGGCGGTCCTTCAGGAGACCGGCGGCTTCGAGTGCGATGGGAGCCGCGCAGATCGCGGCGGCGGTGCCTCCGGCCGCGACCACGTCGCAGAGCAGCGAGCGCACGCGCTGGTCGTCGCGCAGGTTGGTGGCGCCCGGGATCCCGCCGGG
Organism: Planctomycetota bacterium; assembly: GCA_965248445.1. Lineage (GTDB taxonomy): Bacteria > Planctomycetota > JAJSAM01 > JAJSAM01 > JAJVHW01 > CBDFJG01. The sequence continues at coordinate 1,238,319 of CBDFJG010000004.1, read as the reverse complement.
CAGGACCACGGCATCGAACGGACCGGCCGCCTCGTCGAGGGTCGTGTCCGCGTTGACGACGATGTCGTGGGCGCCGCGGACCGCGGTGTCGCCGAGCGAGGCGGTCGTCACGTCCAGCCCGCCGCGGCGCAGGACGTCGATGATGGTGACGGCCTCGATTTCCTCGAAACCGGGAGCGAGCGGTACCAGCACGCGCGTCACGTCACTCCTCCGTATCGTCTTCCGGGGTGTCGTCTTCTGGGGTGTCGTCCTCTGGCGGCGGATCGTCGGCGACGCGCAGTGTCTCCGGGTCAGCCACGAGCCTGTCGAGCGTCGTCTCCACCATGAACGTCGCGCCGGTCAAGTGCACGACGGAGCCCTCGTTGTACTTCGACAGCCCGATCGTCTTCGACGCGCCGAGATCTCCGACCAGTTCGACTTCGACCTCGGCGGGCGTCGGGTAGTCGGTGCGGTCCGTCGCCGCGAGGGAGAACAGCTCGTCCATCCACAGCGTCGTGAGGACCGGTGAGGCCTTTGATGTCACCTCGCCGGTGACGAGCTCCCAGGACTTGTCTGCCTTGCGGTCGATGCGGAACGACTCGGCGCCGTTCTCCTTCACGCGCACGGAGACGATGTCCTCCTGCGTCAGCTCGTGAAGAACGTCGTCCGCGAACAACTCGAGCGCATCGGGCGCCAGCCGCTCTGCCGTCGCGTTGGCGATGACGACCGTGACGTTCGGCAGATTGGGCAGCACGGCGAGGCGTTCCTCGCGGCCCTCGATCGTCGGCCCGATCAGTATCCGCTGCAGGTCCGCGTCGTCGGCGTCCGCGCGGCCGTAGCTGATCGTGATCTCCGGGAGCATCGAACTCGGGGGCGTGGAGGACCAGTCCACGGCACGTGCCGAGCGCAGAAGTGACGTGAGCGTGTTGATGGGGGAGCGTGCCGGCGCCAGACCCCATTGCGGCGACCGGATCGTCCACTCCGTGCCCGGACCACCCGGGCGGACGAGCTCCGTGCTCGACTGACTCGTGCCGAGCCGCGCGATTGCCACGCGATCGACGTCCGCGTCGTCGCCGCCGAGAGCGGGGAACTCGAACAGCACCGAGCCCTGCGGGAACAGACGCCGCCACTGCCACGACTCGCACTCGTAAACGACGTCCGGCTGCTGCTCCGAGTCCAGACGGACGTAGAACTTCTCGCCCTCAGCGTCCCGGGCGCCGAATGCCCGGCGTTCCTTCCCGTCCGCGAGCACGACAGCGACCTCGTACTGGGGCGCGTCCAGTCCCACCTCGTCGCGGCGGGCCGGGTCCACGAGACCGCTCGCACTCAGAGCTCCGGCCAACTGCGACACGATGTCCTGTGCACCGCGCGCCTTGAACGGGACACCCGCAGGACCGCCCGCGGTGACGTTCCAGACGCCGGACTCCTTGCCGAGCTTCAGCGACCAGAGCGGCGTCGACAGGTGCAGTTCCTGCGTGCCGTCGATCGCGAGTTCGGGGATCGAGAGGTCGTAGAAGTGCGTGACGTCGGGCGTCGCGGGCTCCGTTGCACCAACGGCGGTCCTGGGCAGGCCGAGCGCGGAGCGGAGGTCGGCCGTCACGGCGTACACGGCGCCCTTGTTGGCGCCGTCCCGCAGGAGCCGGACGAACGCGCCGCTCGGTCCGGAGTTCCGCCCGATGGCGAGGTCGGCGAGCACGCTGCCCGCCGCGTTGGTCATCCGCACCGTGGTGGCGCGGTCCGGCGACACATCGAACTTGGCGAGCTTCGCTCCGTCATCGATCCGCAACTCACCGCGGGCCGCGATCACGCCTTCGATCAGCGACGTGACCACGCCCGCGGCAGCCGGCGCCTCGAACGGGGTCTCGGAGAGCCAGCGGCCGTCCCGGTTCACGAGCACGAACGACCCGTCTCCGTCCGGCCCGGCGACCTCGATCCGCGCGCAGTCGTCCGCTTTGAATTCGATGGCGCGCACCGGGACGAGCTCGACCTCGCTCGAGAGAGCGCCGGCCTCGGGGCGGGTGGCCTCCTTCCAGATCACCAGGCAGAGGAGCGTCAGGAAGAGGAGGGCGAGGAAGCTGACGTGTCTCACGGCTACCTCCCGTGTTCCTTGTTCCAGGACTCGCGGGCGCGCATCCGCAGCACACCGACGATGAGCCCGAACGCGATGATCAGCAGCGGCACGAGCACGAGCGGCACACCCCGTCCGAACAGCGCGGTCATCGACGAGGCCTCGGGGAACGAGCGCGGCGTCGGCTTCTTGGAGCGCACGGTCAGCAGCGCGGGATCGAGCGTCAGCGCGGCGACGGAGTTCAGCAGCAGGTTCCCGTTGGCGGGACTCCGCACGATGCCGTTCTGCCACATGCGCGAGGAACCGGCGAGCAGCAGCTTCCCGGGCGCTGTGACGAGAGGCGTCTCCGGGAGATCCGGCGGTGCGGGCCGCGGACGGCCGCCGGGCGACATCTCGATCTTTGGCGGCCACTTCGGCCGTTCCCGGCCGCCGTAACGGTCGTCGAACTGTCCCTCGATCAGCGCGACGAGCGGGAAGCGCCCGAACGACTGTCCGTCCCTCGCGATGTAGTCGCGCAGGTTCCCGTCTGGGGGCATGGTCCACGCCTCGTCCGTCGTCTCGACGAGCGTGGTCACCTTGAATCCGCGTTCATTCAGCTTCGACTGCTCGAGAGCGAGCCCTGTGCCCCAGAGGTAGAGCATGTCGCCGAGGCGATCGACGATCGTGCTCTCCGGGTGCATCTCGGCCTGTCCGACGCCGATGTGCATCGGCACCTTGACCGGCATGCCGAGCAGCGCGCGCAACCCGCTGCCGCCGGGCACTGTGAGCTGGACCGCGTTCTTGTCCTGCATGAGGATCTGGCGCGAGACGTCGATGCCCTGAGGGCCCAGCACGTCGTCGATGCCGACCGCGGCGTCCTGTCGCTTCACCGACACGCCACCGCCGCGCGCTTCGCGGTAGTCCCACGTGTAGCGCTGCACGGCCAGCAGCACCGGCTTGCCCGATGCGAGCGCGCGGTTCAGCTCCCAGCGCTCCCGCTCGCCCCAGTTCGTCGGTCCGACGGCGATGAACGCGTCGTAGTTTGCCGGCATGGGGGAGTGCTGCGTCAGTTCCGTGCGCACCACGTCGTACTTCTCGTGGCGCAGGAAGTCGCCGACCTCTGAGTGCGGGTCGGGGATCGGGATGCCGCGCTGCTGATAGAGCGCCGCAATCTGGGGATCGAGCGGTTCCTTGCCGAGGTACAGCGCAATGCGGGCCGGCGCTTCGCGCACGAGGCGCGCCACGGTGCTCGCGATCTTGTACTCGATGTCCGGCAGGTCGGTCGGACGCAGCGGAGCGATCAGCTCCTCGTCCTTCTCGCGGTACGAGATCCCGAGTGTCGAGTAGATGTACTTGCTCGTGACCGCCGTCGCCTCGATGTCCTGCGCGGGGAACGGGGCGACGCCCTTGTCCATCAGCCGCTTCTCGACCGACTCCTCGTCGTTCAGCTTGAGCGGGTCCTCCCCCTCCTCGGCGCGGGCCTCCTCGTCGGTCTGCACCCGCGCCGCGAGGTTCGCCGCCTTCATGTGCACGACGCGGAACTGGAGCATGCCGCCGGAGCGGATGCGGATCTCGTCCAGCCGGTCGACGACCTCGCGCTCCATGTCCGTGTAGGCGGAGGTCATCTCGTCGCGGGGCGAGACGTAGTACGTGGCGCGCACGGGGACGTCGGCCTGCTTGAGGATCGTGATCGTGCCCTCGGACAGGGTGAAGAGCTTGTCCTCGGTGAGGTCGGCGCGGGCCAGGGACGTCTCGGAGAGCAGACGTCCGGCCAGCAGCGCCGAGCCGATCGCGAACGCCGTCGCGAGCGACAGGACCGGCGCGGATCCGGGGCGCCTGCGCCAGCCCACGAACAGCGTGTTCAGGTAGAGGAACGCGACGATCCAGACCACGAAGAACAGCACGTTCGCGAGGTCGACGACACCGCGGCTGAGCGCCGAGAAGTGCGTGTAGGTCCCGACCATCGACTGTAGCCACGCGCCGAGCCCGTCGGCGGCTCCGTCGATCAGCGCCGCGACGGAGTCCACGCCGACGAAGAGGCTGACCATCCCGAACACGAACGTGACGAGTGCGGCGAGCAACTGCGAGCGGGTCAGCCCGGAGAAGAACACGCCCGCGGCGCACCACATGGCGGCGCAGAGCAGCGCGCCCAGGTAACCCGACACCATCGTCCCGTTGTCCGGATTCCCGAGGGTCATGAGCAGGACCGGGATCGAGAGCGTGCATGCTATTCCGATAGCGATGAACAGGAACGCGGCCAGGAACTTCGAGAGGACGAGCTCGCGATCCCGCATCGGGAACGTGAGCAGCATCTCGTAGGTGTTCTCCTGCCGCTCCTCGGCCCACAAGCGCATCGTCACGAGTGCTGCGAAGATGACGATCATCCAGGGCAGCACCTCGAAGAAGAGGCGCATGTCGGCGCTGCGCGCCTGGAACAGCGTCAGCAGGAACGGGAGCTGAACGAGGACGACGAACAGGATCAGGAACACGTACGCGAGCGGCGTGCGGAACAGCTGTCCCAGCTCGCGGCGCAGCAGGGTCATGACGTTGCTCATGCCGCTGCCTCTTCTTCGCCGGCCGGCGCCGGTTCTGCGGTGGGCTCCTGCTCGATCTCTGCCTCCGCATGCCTCGTGAGCGCCAGGAAGACGTCTTCGAGCGTGCCCGGCTCGCGGGCGAGCTCGGTCACCATGAGGTCGGACTCGCGAGCCCACTTCGCCACGTCGGCAGAGAGCGACGGCTCCCGTTCGATCGCCTCGAAGCGTGCGAGACCGGGGACATCGCAATCGTCGAGACGCGTGACCGAACCTGCGGCGGGCATCGTCGAGATGGCGCCCATCCCGCCGGACGCGCCGTCGCCATGCAACGTGACCGTCAAGCGCGGACGCACACCGGCGGCGTCGCGCAGTTCTGCCACGGTTCCCTCGCCGACGATGCGGCCGCGAGAGAGCACGATCAGCCGGTCCGCGAGTGCGCTGGCTTCCTGCAGGATGTGCGTCGACAGGAGCACAGTGTGGTCGTCGGCCAGTTCGCGGATGAGCCGGCGGATCTCGAGGATCTGGTGGGGGTCCAGACCGCTGGTCGGTTCATCCAGGATGACGACGTCCGGCGCATGCACGAGCGCCTGGGCCAGGCCCGTGCGCTGACGGTAGCCCTTGGACAGCTCCAGCACCGGCGTGTGGAACATGCGGCTGAGTCCGCACTTGTCGACCACGTACTCCGTGCGCTCCTTGAGTTCGCGTCCGCGCAGCCCGCGGGCGCGCCCCACGAACGTCAGGCACTCGCGCACCTCCATCCCGAGGTAGAGCGGCAGCGACTCGGGCAGGTATCCGATGCGCCGGCGCACCTCGAGTGGTTCGTCGATCACGTCGAAGCCCGCCACCGTCGCCCCGCCCGCGCTCGGCACCTGGTAGGTGGTCAGGATGCGCATCGTGGTCGTCTTGCCCGCGCCGTTGGGGCCGAGCAGCCCGACCACCTCGCCCTTCTCCGCGCGGAACGTCGCGGAGTCGAGCGCCGTGACGGATCCGTAGTGCATGGAGAGGCCGCGTGCGTCGATCACTTCGATGTCTCCGTGTCCCAATGCGGGCGCGCGTGCCCGTCAGCCCAGTTCGTCGATTTGGGACGGGAGAACCGCCGCCACTGTGAAAGGGAAGCCTAGGCGATCCAGCAGTCCCGGTCGTGTGAGTCCGTCTCGAGGCAGCCGCCGACGCACCCCATCATCTGGATGAGGTCAGCGGCCTCCAGCTTGGTGAATCCGGGCAGCCGCTCGACCACATCGTCGAGCTGCTGCTCCGCCGTCATGGCGGGCATCACCAGGAAGTAGCCTCGCAGGCCCTTGAACTCACCGGCGATGGCCACGCACGCCTTGGCGGCGTCGCGCAGGCGGCGGAGGCCGGTCTCGTCGTCGAACAGGCCGCCGCGCTCGCGGAGGCCGTCGAGCATCTCGTCGCTCGCTCCCGCGAGCGCTTCCGGGTCCCAGGAGTTCAGTGCCTCGTGGATCTCGGCCCGGCGATCGAGCGCGTCCACCAGCGGCGCCTCCCTCTTCAGACAGGTCAGCAGGACGCGCTCGAAGCACGGCCCGTCGGTGTCCGGCAGCCGTCCCCACTCGGCGTCGTGGAAGAAGAAGTGGTCCGGATGTCCGCGCACCCAGGCGCACCGCGTGCGCCCGTCCTCACGGGGATCGGCCGGCACGTCCTCTGCGCCGCCTGCAGGGTCGGCGGCGGTCTCGTCGATCTGCTCCGGAGCCGCTTCGTCGACCGTCATCGTCGGTACCTCGCTCTGCCTCGCGTGCCACTTCGGCATCGGCCCGTGGCCCGCTGCCTCGCGTTCGCTCCTGTCGAACCCTCCACCGGAGGCTTCGACTGCCGCTGCGCGGCACCGTCGCTCACCCCACGCGCGCGCGTGAAGCCGCAGAAGATAGCAGTCTTGGCGGGGGCCTCGAAGTCCCCCGGGGGCGGGGGGGTCCGGCACTCCGCCGGGCGGCGCTCTTTCTGGCTTGCGGGGGTCGGACCGGCGCTATTCTCCCCGTCCCCTTCGCGCGCCCGGGAGATCCCTGTCCGGGCCCGCCGATCACTCGGCGGAGACGCCGCGGACGGGGGCGCGGACCCGGCTCCCGGCACATCGTCGGGTCGATCCGCGCGATCTCGGTCGGGGCGTGGCGCAGCCTGGATAGCGCGCATCCTTGGGGTGGATGAGGTCGCTGGTTCGAATCCAGTCGCCCCGACCATTGACAACTCGTACGGCGGCTACCCGCTGTCTCCGCGGAACGCACGTCACCGAGGCACTCCTTCGCCCAGGCCTCGACCTCATGCTCTCGGCGAGCGCGACAGCGGAGTGACGATCGCAGATGTCGGCTTCCACCTCCGACCGAAGGTCATCACAGCGCCCGACCGCGAGGCACGGTGGGAGGACAGCGGGAGCCCCGGGCGGATTGCCCGTGTGCGGATCGAGGGCCTCGACGCCCGCGGTCAGTACTTGATGGTGCGGGCGTTCGAGGGCGACATGCGGATGTCGACGCCGCGGGTCTCGTTGTCCACGGTGACTTCGATGTTGTACGGGCCCTCGTCCGGCCGCGCTCCGAGCGTCAGTCCCTTGGCCTTCAGACTGACCTGCTCCCTCAGGAAGTTGATCTGCAGCTTCGAGACGCCGGGTGCCGACGGCGGGTGCTTCGCGATATAGACGTCGCCCTTCCGCGTGAACTCGTCACCCGGGACGGTCGCCTGGAAGACGCCGCCGAGCGAGATCGTCACGTCCGGTGCGTTGTCGGGCGTGCCGCCCCCGGTGGCGAGGCCCGCCAGGATCGACAGCACGTCCTTGCCGTCGCCCTTGTGCACTTGCTTCACCTTGAACGGGAAGACGTTCGGTTCGCTGAGCAGGCCGCGGCGCTTGCCGAGCTTGTACTTGCCGCGCTCGAGTTCCACGGTGCCCATCCCGTTGGCCGATGCCGTCTCGAACTCGAGCGTGATGTTGCCCTCGTCGGGGACGTCGCCCATGAGGTCGTCGGTGATCGTCAGCTTGAACTTCGCGCGGGAACTGCCGGAGCGGTTCGGCTTGATCTGCAGCCGCGCACCGCCCGACTTGAACAGAAAGCTCTTGCCGTTCTTGCTGGGCTCGAGGTTCGCGGTGTACTCGAGGTCGCCGACCTTGACGGTGGCAGGTCCTGCGAGCGAAGCGAGAGCCGGGCCCGTGTCGAAGAAACCGGCTGCGTTGACCTTCGACTTCTCCGGCCTGTTCTCGTTGATCTTGACCTTGACAGTCTTGGGCAGCACGAACGACTGGATCGTCCCGCCTCCGTGGATCAGCAGCGACACGTCGCCGCTGCTGAACGACGCGTCGCCGGATGTGATGGTGGCGTTGGTCGCGTCGATCAGTGCCCCGCTGCCGCCGAAGCTCCTGAGCCGGACGCTGCCGGACCGTGCCCCCACTCCGCTGAGCGTCGTCACCATCGCGTCGATGACCAGGATGTCGCCGTCCACCGAAGTCAGCGAGACACTGGCTCCGCCGCTGCCCTCCGCCGATCCCTCCAGGAAGATGTCGCCGTCGCAGATCATGCTGAGGTCGAAGTCGCCGTCGTCCGCCATGACGCTCGCCTGCAGGTTGATCCCGCCGGAGCCCGCGACGAGATCGACCCCTGCTCCCCGAATCAAGGGCGGCGGACCGTCCTGTTGGGCGACGATCGCGTTCGACGCACCCACCAGGACCTCGCTCCCGTCGATGAACGGCTGGCCCTGGAGCAGCACCTCGCCGCCGAAGGCGACCGCCCTGATGTCCCGTGGCGTCCGCAAGTAGCTGGATCCGTAGAGGCGCACGTTCTCGGACGCCTCGACCAGCACGTCGCCCCTCCGCACGCACTCGATGTACGACTGTCCCGTGGAGCCGCTCCGTTCGAGCACGACATCGCCGCCGTGGGCGGTCACGCGGACACCGCCCGTGCCGTCCGATGTGATGAACGAGTCGTTGTTGAGGTCCACGAACTCCGCGGCGGCGACGATGATGCTGCCCGTTCCGCTCCCGTTCCCGACCGCCACGCCGTCGTCGGCCGACGCCGCCGCCTCGTCGAAGGTGACGTCCCCGTCGAAAGCCTCGATCCGCAGTTCCCCGTGGATGGCCTCGACGATCGTCGCGTTCTGCAGCGTGACGTCGTTCGAGGACTCGACGATCGTGTCCCCGTCCCGGGAGTAGCTCTCGGAGCCGGAGTACCGCACGTCGTCACCGAACGCCTGGACCGTCACCGAGCCGAAGCTCGTGTCGATCAGCGACGTGAACACGTCGATGCGCGTCGAGGACTGCATCAGGATGTTGCCGCCGTCCGCGACGTTGATGGACGAGTCCGCAATGTCGATGGCGTGGTTGCCCGGGTCGGAACCGTGCGACCGGATGACCGTGTCTCCTTGGTTGCTGCGGACCTCCGCGACGTTCGGAGTGGCACTTGTGACGGGTGCGACCAGTTCCACCCCGATCTCGACGCGGTCCGCCTCGAGCCGCACGTTTCCGACCGAGAAGTGGAACACGCCGGTGACCGGCGCTCCGTCCATGCTGAGGATCTTGATCTCGTCGCCGGCGACGATGGCGAGGTCGCCCGCGACGTTCATGTCGATGATGCCCGCGACGTTCACCGAGCCGGTGGCGAGGATCGTCACCGGTCCGGAGTAGGAGATCGTCGCGCCGCCGGTGATGTCTAAGTCGGTGTAGTTGTACGTGCCGCCCGGGAGCGTCTGCGAGCTGGCGAGAGACACCGCGCCGAGCGAACCGTCACCGGTGCTCGGTTTGGCCGGGAGCGGGCCATCGATCGCGCCCTGCGTCGTCAGGACGCCCAGCGAGGGCTTTGGCGGGGGCGTGGCCGGCGGGGCGCACTCGTCGATCGTGACGATGCCCTGGTTGGTGGCGGTGCCCGCGTCGATGACCGCGCACGTCGTGACGATTGTGCCGACGCCGCCGGCCACGCTCGCGCACAGGAGGACGGTCGCCGCCGTCGCGACGAAGGAACTCTTCCGAGAAATCCGCATAGGGGATCCCCTCTTCACTCAGGTCAGGCTGCGGCGGCGAGTGGCGTGCGCGCATCGGTTCGCCCAACGATCTCCCAGTGGAAGGGAGGGCATCGCCGCACGGCGCAGGCGAGTAGTCGTTGGAACAGCAGTCCACGTCGCTTCGATGTGCGTCGGTTGAACCGGAACTCGAACTCCGCCAGGTAGCTGGGGAGGTACTTGCGTCGCACGCCGCCCTGGAACGTGCCCAAGAGCACGCGATGGAGCAGCGAGAAGACGCGGTGGATCGCAGGTAGCACAACGTGTGCCTCGTCGTCGGACTTCGACACGTTGGTCGGTCGATGGTCGTGCTCCAAGTCGTCAGCCGGCTTTCGATAGCTACGCCAGTCGTCGGTGAACAGCACTGAGCGTGCGGCGACGTGCTGCTCGAGGAACGCCTTGACCGTGTCAGCCGAACCATCGGCGATGGATTCGAGACGGATGCGACCGATGAGGGCGTGACGCGGTGAGATCTCGACGGCTCCCATGACCAGCGCGCTGCGGTCGCCGACCTTGGGACGCCCCGGCCGGCCATGTCGCAGTCCGCCTTCCCAGGTCTCGTCGATCTCGAGGTGTCCGCGCAGCGGCGCGGTGGATCGCATCGCGATGGCGTTTCGCAACTTGTGCAGCCATGTCCAAGCGGTCTGGTACTTGGCCAGTCCAAGCTCGCGCTGCAGCTCGAGTGCGGAGATGCCTCGCTTGCTCGACACGAACAGATACATGGCCAGGAACCACAGCCGTAGCGGCTTGCGAGACCCGTGCATGACGGTGCCGGCGGTGAGCGAAACCTGCTTGTGGCAGGCACAACACTCGTCGAGCCGGCGTGACGGCAGGAACCACGCCTCCTCGCCGCCGCACGCTGGACAGCGGAAGCCGCCCTCGCCGTACTTCCACCGGCGCAGCAGGGCTGCACACCGATCTTCGTCGGAGAACCTCACGACAAACTCGGCGAGTGTGCCCGGCAGCGAGTCGTCGCGCGCAAAGGGGATCATGGCACCGGTCATCACACCTCCTTGTAAGTGCGATGTTAGTCACCCGATCGGGCGCTCAACCTGAGCGAAGGGGGGAGCCCCTATCCGCATCACTCCTCCCCCACGCTCCCGCCGCGCGGTCTGCGCGGCCAGAGGGAGAGTAGCGAGAGCCCGGGGCGCATTGCCCGTGCGCAATCGTGAGCGCACCGCGCCCGGATCGCGCGGGACACCGTGTGTGAAGCGGGGTCGCGTTGCAGAGTCCGACCCTCGGCAGGTCCTCCGACGGGAACGAGCGCTCGTGCAGTTCGGACGACCGGAGCGGTTGACCCGAGATGGGTAGCACTACCCGTGCGGAGTACAATCTGGTGCAACGTGTCGCATCCGAATGCGACGCAACGACTTACATTCGCAGCGGGCCGCAAGCCTAGCCTGAGCTTGGGGTGGATGAGGTCGCTGGTTCGAATCCAGTCGCCCCGACCATTGCAGCCCGAGGGGGAACGGGCGTGCCCCACCAGGTGGCCACGACCGGGGCGACTGGATTCGAGCCTCGCGACCCTCCGGGCCCGGGGGCATCGAGCCCCCGGGCGCCAGATGGTCGCCGGTTGTCCTTCGGTGCGCGGCGTTCGAGAGTCACCAGCGCGTGACTGCTCGGTCGCGCACCTCGGCGTCCTCGCTTCGCTCGGTTCGAATCCAGTCGCCGCGCCCATGCAGATCCGCGACACCCGTGCGCGACGGTTGGCGAGGCGTGGGTCGCGTGTCTTGCGGCACTCCTTCGCCTGGGAGCGGCCGATTCGTGCTGACCGTACCCTCTGCAATGTTGAGGACGGGCGCAAGGAGGACACGACGGATGATCACGCTGGTAGTTGGAGCGACGGGCAAGACAGGGCGATCCCTGGTCGAGCAACTGCTGCGCAAGAACTACAGAGTTCGCGTGGTTGTCAGGTCCAGAGACAGGCTCCCCGCCGAGGTCTTGGAGAGCCCGAACATCACGGTCACGGTGGCAAGTGTGCTCGACTTGACCGACGAGGAGATGGCGGAGCAAGTGAGCGAGTGCGATGCCGTTGTCTCGTGTCTGGGACACGTCGTGAGCTTCAAGGGGATATTCGGAGCTCCGCGGCAACTGTGCACAGAGGCAACGCGACGTCTGTGCGACGCCATCGAAGTGAACGATGCGCCAAGACCCACCAAGTTCATTCTCATGAACACGGTCGGGGTCAAGAACCCCGGTCTCGGCGAGAAGCGAAGTTGGTTCGAGCGGGGACTCCTTACGCTCCTGCGCTACACCGTGCCTCCGCACCGGGACAATGAAACGGCGGCTGAGTACCTGTATCGGAGCGTCGGGACCGAGAACCGGCACATCGAGTGGTGCAGTGTCCGACCAGACTCGTTGGGCGACGCTGACGTCTCTCCCTACGACATCGTGGAATCCCCGACTACGGGCATCTTCTCCGGCCGTCCCGCGACGAGAGCGAACGTCGCGCACTTCATGACGGAGCTGATCGAAGCCGCGGAACTCTGGAGCACTTGGAAGTTCAGGATGCCCGTCATCATGAACTCCCAGGAGACGGACTTAGTCGCCGCGCGCGCTGTCGCGATTCGCGACACTCCGGCGTAGCGGCTCCGGGCGCCGGCGGCTGTGCAGGCTGAGCGAGGGGCGGAGCGGTGCAGAACAGGCCGCGCGGCCTATACCGACGGCAGATGCCGCCTAAAGACACAGTGCCCGACGGGTCCTTTTGCACCGCAGATGGTGCGCGCGGAGGTCGGCCACGTGCGAAGAAATCGAAACTCAGGCTTCTCGCTAGTCGAACTGGCGATGACCGTGACCATCCTCACCGGGGCGACCCTCGGTGTGGCGGCCAGCGTCCTCGCTTCGGTCCGCCTGAACACCACGGTCACGAACAAGCGCCAAGCCGCCCGGGCTGTCCAGTCGCTGACCGAGGAGATCCGGGCCACCCCCTTCGAGGACCTCGCCACGACGTGGTCCGATGTCGAGAGGGACGCGCACGTTGGCGGAGAGACGACGACCGCGCGTTTCGAGGTCCTCGAGATCGGCACGAGCCCGGACGCCCCGGTCTTTCAGATCCGTGTGCGTCTCGCCGACCCGCTGGACGCCGCATCCGACATGATGACCAGGACGATCTTCGTATCGAGCGACGCGGCCGTCGAGTCCACCGGCGGGGGGGGGGCGGAACAGTGAGGCGCGTTCGCTCCGGTGACGAAGGGACTGCGTTGATCAGCGCGATTCTCATCGTCTCGCTGTGCGCTGCGGTCTCGGTCTCCGTGCTCGCGCCGTCCCTCGCACGCCACAGAGAGTCCGAACAGACTCTCGATCGCGACGAGGCGTTCGGGCTCGCGGAGTCGGGGATCGACTGGGGACTCGCGTCGGTGCGAGGCAACGGTGGGCGGATCGACGGCGACTCCGACGAATCGCTCACCGTCCCCGGCAGCGGATCCGTCGTCATTGCCTACGTTCGAGGCGACGGGAACTCTCGCGACGACGACGGTGACGGCGCGACGGACGAAGGGGACGAGGCTCGCTTCACGGAGATCACCAGCATTGCGACGGTTGCGGGCACGCGGCGTGGCGCGAGCGTGATCGTGCGCGGCCCTGCGTCGGCTGGTGGGACCGAGTCGGCCATCCTGCTCAACGTGCCCACGCCGGTCACTGCCATCCGCGGCAACGCGTTCGTCATCGACGGACGCGACCACGACGCCGAGGGCGCCGTGATCGTCAACTCGGCACCGGCTCCCGGGCTCGGCACCGGGGGACCGACGGCAGACCTGCTGTCACAGCTTCCCGCGGCGCTCCACGACCAGATCCTCGGTCTGGGCGGTTCGCCGTCGATCGCGCAGCGACCACTCCAGGACATGGACGTGCTCGTCGCCGGCGCGATGTCCGGCGGCTACGAGGAACTGCAGCCGGGGACCTATCCTGGGCAGAACCTCGGCCTCGACTCGCCGGCCGGCGTCACGCCGGTGACGGTCTGCAACGGGGACCTGCACCTGGCCGGCAACAGCGGAGGCAGCGGCACGCTGGTCGTCAACGGCGACCTCCACATCTCCGGCGACTTCACCTGGACCGGCACCCTCCTCGTGCGGGGCGCACTGAAGTTGACGGGCGGCGGCAAGTCCAAGCGGCTGATCGGGGCGGTGATCGTCGGAGACGGCGTCGAGGGCTCCGCGTTTTCGGCCGACGACATCTCGTCCATGACCCCGGAGCAGATCGCCGAGGTCGACGCCGAGAACAAGGCGGCGTACGACGCGATGGCCGCCGCCGAGAAGGGCTACTACTGGGACGAGGAGCACTCCGACTGGCGGGAGATCGATTGGGATTCCAACAATCCCGAGCACGCAAACCACCCCGACCATCACGTTGGCTCAGTGGAGTCGGTGACCGAGCAGACCTGGGTCGAGAAGTCGGTCTTCGTGCAAACGAGCGCGGTCGATGCCGATGTGAAAGAGGGCTACTACGTGACCGAGGGAGCGTGGGTGACGACCCTGCGTACGGGCGTCGACCCCGTCCTCGAGCTGTCGGGCAACGTCGAGATCCTCTTCTCGCGCGAACTCGCAGAGACCGGCGCGAACGCCGGAGCGGCACTGGACATGAGCGTTCTCGCCTGGTTCGAGATCGGGGTCAGCGAGTGAACCCGCGAACGCGTCGGACGTGTTGCTGACGCGCGCTCAGCGACTCGAGGATGACTTCGAGAGGCGCTCAAGGCTCTTGCGAGCCCTTCCCACGGCCATGGCGACGCTCGGGTCGTCGTCGTCCTCGAACTCGTTGACGACCACGCGGTACTCGTCGATGGCGCGATCGGCCTCGCGAGACCGTTCGAAGTGAGATCCGGCGTAGTAGCGATTCCACGCGCGCTGGCGCGGGGGGGCGTCGGTGTCTTCGGCCAGGAGCAGGAACGCCTGCGCGGCACCGTGCAGATCGCCGTGCCTCCCGGCGGACCAAGCTAGCTGCGTCTCGGCCATGCGCGCGTCGTGAGTGCCGGCCCCGGCGATGCGTGCCGCCTCGCGGAACGCGGTCAGCTCGTTCTCGTCTTCTCCGAGGACGCGGTGACCGATCCCCTTTTGGCGCAGGGTCTCGGAGTGTCTGCCGCTGTCGAGCGGACGCCCGAGCAGCAGCTCGCTCATTTCGACGATTCGACCGCCGTCGAGCTGCTTGCCGCGCGATCCGGAGGACACGAGCTTGCGCAGCTCCCCGAGCAACTCGTCGTCGGTCAGTGCCCGCAGGGCCTCGCGCTCCTGCTGGGTCATCCGGGAAGCCGCAGCGGCGCCGGTGCCGCTCTGCGCCGCTCTGGCGGCCTCTGCGTCGTCGAGTTGCTGCTTCATCGTGTCCAGCGCGTTCTCCAGCGCCACGAGACGCGGATCGTCCGGCGCGATCCCAGGCGTGTCGGCTGCGGGCGCTGACTCCGTTCGCGGAGTGCGCGTCCGGTGCGTTTCGACACGACGTCGTTCGTCCCGCTCGAGCTGATCGATGCGGTTCCGCAGAGCCGCGATCTCGGCTGCCGCCTCGTCTGGCGCTGACTCTGTGTCGGAGTCGCCCGTGATACGCCCCCCGACGAAGGCCGCGCCGACGATCACGACCGCTGCCACTCCAAGTGCTGTCTTCGTTCCCATGGCTACGCCTCCGATGCTCGCCGCGGTCTTGGCGGTGACTGTCGTGATCCATGTGGGTGCAGACTCGGAACCGGGACCCATCAGCGGTGCCAGCGCTGCTACCCAGTCGCGCGAGCGCGGACCGTCCGACTGCAGCCGCTGCCGCAGCCTTCCGTGTGCGCGGCGGAGCCGCGTGCGGACCGTCTCCGCCGGCACTCCCGTTCGTGAGGCGATCTCCCGCGGCGGCAAGTTCTCGAACCAGCGCAGCAAGACCGCGGTGCGATAGGGCTCGTCGAGTCCGTGGACGGCAAGGACGACCAGACGGTGCGACTCCGCTTCGGCCACGATCTCCGGCGTGGTGCGGACCTCAGTCGCCCGCGCCGCGAGGCTCTCATGGCGAGTGCGCCGTGCGCCGGACCGGTTCGCATCCCGCGCGAGGTTTCGCACGACCCGGCCGAGCCATGCCCGGGCGGTTGGCTGGTGAGTCGGAGGACGGCGCAAGGCGGCCAGCCACGCCTTCTGTTCCAGGTCGTCCGCGGACGCCTGATCGTGCACGAGCGATCGCGCCAGCCGCTGCACCCACGCGCGGTGCGTGAGAAGCGTGTCGATTGAAACAGGTGCGCGGGAAGTCCTCATCGTCTACGTGGTTCACGCCGGCCGGGCCGTGACCGGTTCAACATCCTCCAGAATACCGAGATGTCGAGCCCGGTGTCCGCTGCCACGCGACGCCGGCCTCACAGCAGGGTAGTAGACTCACGCAGTGGCTCCGGCTGACGCGCGTCGACTTGCGGGAGACCGCCCGCCGCGTCGGCCCGCGACACGGCGGGGTTGGGCGATCGTGCGCATCGCGTTCGCGGTACTGATCGCTGCGACAGTTGCGTACCCGGATCGACCCGGACCGTGTCACGGGTGCCGGCGCCTCGGCTGGCTCGCCGCGGCGAGAGAGCGCACCCTGGCGGAGCGGCCGGCGCGACTCGCTGAACTCGAGGCGTGGCGATGGGACCGTCTCTCGAAGATCCCGCTCGGCGACGACGCGACCGAGTCCGACCGCGCAGACCTGCTCGCCGGCTCCGAGGAGTACCTCGCTCGGTACGCTGCGCTGCAGCCTCCGCCGGAACGCCTCTGGATGGACTGTCAGTGTCCCGGCCGCGTGGCGCCCCTGGAGGTCGACACCCTGCAAGGTGACGTGACGAAGCGACCTCGTCGCGGGATCCAGCGGCGGATCTGGCGGGCCTACCACTCGATGAATGAACAGCCGCCCGGCTCGCGCCGGTGAGTGAACGCGGACCGCGGCCTCAGCAGCAGCCCTTCACCTCGCCGTTCGGTTCTGCCGGGTCGCAGCGGATCGCGCGGTAGAGCAGGGCGGCGGCGACGGCTCCGGCGATGGGGCCGATCACGTAGGCGCCGAAGTGCGACCACTCGCCGGAGACGAGCGCCGGGCCGAGGCTGCGGGCGGGGTTCATCGACGCGCCGCTGATGGGGCCGGCGAACAGCGCTTCGAATCCGACCGTGCCGCCGATGGCGAGGCCCGCGGACTTGCCCACCGCGCGGTAGTCGGTGGCGACGCCCATGATCACGAACATCAGCAGGAAAGTGAGGAGGAACTCCCACAGCAGCGCGGTCGTGAACGCATCGTCGTAAGGCAGAGTCACGCCCAGACTCAGGCGGTTGACGACCCTCGCCTGCAACCCGGGCGCGAGCGTCACGGCGAGAATCGCCGCTCCCGAGATTGCGCCGGCGCACTGCGCGGCGATGTAGGGCACGACCTCTCGCTTCGGGAAGTGACGGGACGCCGTGAAAGCGAGCGTCTCCGCGGGGTTGAAGTGCGCTCCGCTCACATGCCCCAGCGCGCAGACCATCGCCATCACGATCAGCCCGAAGGTCAGTCCGATTCCGGTGTTGCCAACCCCGCCATGGCTCAGCCGATCCGAGTACATGGCGCCGCATCCACCGAGCACGATGGCGAACGTGCCGACGAACTCCGCGACGCACTTCTTGAGGACGTTCACGCGAGCGACTCCGGGAGCGTCTCGACGTACGCGCGGATCTCGTCGCGTACGCGTCGGTAGTGACCGAGCGCTTCCTCTTCGGTCGCCGCGTTCTGCGCGAGCGCCGGCGGATCGTCGAACGCACGGTGAACGACGTGTACGTCACCGGAGAGTACCGGACAGGTATCATGCGCGTTGCCGCACACCGTCACGACGTGGTCGAACGCGACGCCTGCGAGATCGGCGAGCGTCTTCGAGGTGTGACCGCTGATGTCGACGTTCGCCTCGGCCATGACGCGCACCGCGTGCGGGTTGAGGCCGTGCGTCTCGATGCCCGCGGAGTACGCGTCGATCCTGTCTGCGCGGAGCGACCGGGCGAATCCCTCGGCCATCTGGCTGCGGCAGGAGTTGCCCGTGCAGAGGAACAGCACGCGCAGCTTGGCGTTCGTGGAGGGAAGGGAGTCCTGCATCGCTCCGGGAGTATGTCGCTGTGTCAGGCGAGCGCGAAGATCAGTTCATCGATCTCCTCGCCGCGGGCGTGGGCGTGGTAGCGGTCCTCGCCGGTCTTGACGAAGCCGCACTTCTCGAGCACGCGGATCGAGCCGGCGTTGTCTTTGGCGACGCGCGCGCCCAGCGGGCGGGTGGTGTCGACGTCCAGGAAGGCGTGCAGGGCCGCCGTTGCCACGCCCCCGCCCCAGTACTCGCGGCCGATCCAGTAGGTGACGTCGCGGCCCCCGAACATCACGAAACTCGCGACGCTGCCCGCGACGTGGCCGTCGCACAGCACCGTGCGGGTGATCACGCTGTCGGCGGCGCGGATCTTCGCCCAGTGCGCGTCGAAGGCCGCGCGGTCGCTCGGGTCCTCGTGGGTGAACGCGGCCATGAAGCAGGCCTCTGTGTCCTGCTGGTGCTCGAAGAGCACCGGCAGGTCCGCGTCCGCGACGTCACGCAGGACAACTTCGTTTCCCATGCGCGCCAGGCTACCCGGCGTCCACGTCGTCCGGCACCTCCGGTTCGGCGGTGCGCGCTTCCTCGCCGGCCAGCGCCTCGCCGTAGCGATCGACCTCGGCGCGCTCGCCTGCGCGCGACTTCACGACATCACCGACCATGCCGCCGGCGAACGTCCAGAACAGCCCCGGTGTCAGCAGCACGTCGAGCAACGTCGTGGAGATCAGGCCGCCAACGATCACGCTGGCCACGGGGTAGAGCAGTTCGCGGCCGGGTTCACCGGGTGAGAGCACCAGCGGGATCAGCGCGACGCCCGTTGTGAGCGCAGTCATGAGCACAGGGACGACGCGCTCGCGGCCGGCGCGGACGATCATCTCCTTCGAAAACGACTCGCCCTCCTCCGCCATGAGGTGGAGGTAGTGGTCAATCAGGAGGATGTTGTTGCGGGCCGCGATTCCACCCAGCGACACCAGCCCGACAAGTGTCGCGATGGACACGGTCTGTCCGGTGATGACGACCAGCGCTGAGGCGCCGACGAACGCCATCGGGATGGAGGCGATGGGGAACAGTGCGAGCCGTACCGATCGGAAGTGTGTCGTGATCAGACCGATCATCACGAGGAGCGACAGCACCGACAACACGCCGATCACGCGCTGGGCGTCGCGCTGCGCCTGGAACTGGCCGCCGACGCGGATCGAGTACCCCGGCGGCAGCGTGGCGCGGACTCCGGCCAGCGCACGCTCGACGTCGGCCACGACCTCGCCGAGAGAGCGGCCCTCGACGTTGTGTTGCACGACGATGCGTCGCGATGCGTTCTCGTGCTTCACGCCGTTCGGAGTGCGGGTGAGTGTCACGTCGGCGACGTCACCCAGCCGCGCGTGGTCGTGGCTCTCGCCCTCGACGAGCAGGTTGCGGAGGGCGGGCAGGTCGCGTCGGTCGTCCTCCTCGAGTCGCAGCACGATCGGGTACGAGAAACGGCCCTGCACGAGGCGCGAGACCTCGCTGCCCTCGAGGGCCAGCTCGACCGTATGCGCGACGTCTTCGACGGTGAGGCCGAGGCGCGCGAGACGCGTGCGGCGGGGGTCCACCTGCACGCGTTCCACGAGCACCTGCGGCTCGACCATGAGGTCCGTCACGCCGTCGATGGGACGTATCGCGTCCGTCACCTCCGCCGCTGCCCGCCGCAGCGTCGGAAGGTCGTCGCCGAACACCTTGATCGCGACCTGGGCCGACACGCCGGACAGCAGGTGCGAGAGCAGGTGGGCGAGCGGCTGTTCCGCGGATGTGGATGCACCGGGCAACACATCGTGCATGCGCTCGCGCACGTCCGCCAGGATCTCGTCGCGGCTGCGCTCGGACTCGGGATCGAACGAGACGATCATCTCGGTGACGTTGACGCCCTCGGCGTGCTCGTCGCCCTCGGCGCGACCGGTGCGCCGGCCGACCCCGGCCACCCCCTCGATCTCCACGATCGATTCTTCCAGCCGGCGCCCGAACGCGTTGGAGGTCGTCAGGCCCGTGCCTGGCGGTAGCACCAGGTTGACCTGCACGACGCCCTCGTTGAACGGCGGAAGGAACTCCGTGCCGCGCGTTCCGAGCGCGAACACCGCGAGCACGAGCAGACCTGCGAACGCGGCCGATACGGCGCCGGTCCGCGAGAGGCTCAGACGGATTACCTTCTCGGCGACCGACTGCAGGGCACGCACCACTGCGCTCGGTTGTCCCTTCTCGATCGCTCGGCTGTTGGGCAGGAGATACGCGCAGAGCACGGGGGTGACGCTCATCGAGACCAGCAGTGACGCGAGGATGCTCACGATGTAGGCGGCGCCGATCGGCGTGAACAGCCGGCCCTCCATGCCGGAGAGCGCGAAGAGCGGCAGGTACACCGCCGCCACGACCAGCGTGCCGATCAGAACCGGTGAACGCACCTCGCTCACCGCGCGGAACACGACTTGGACGCCAGATCGCGGGTAGATCTGTGTCTGGTTCTCACGGAGCCGCCGGAACACGTTCTCCACGCCGACGATCGCGTCGTCGACCAGTGCTCCGATCGCCACAGCGAGTCCGCCGAGCGTCATCGTGTTGATGCTCTGCCCGAACAGCATGAAGACCAGTGCCGTGACCGCGACGGAGAGCGGAATGGCGGTCAGCGTGATGAGCGTCGTGCGGAAGTTCGCGAGGAACAGGAACAGCACGATCACCACAAGGATGGAGCCGTCGAGCAGCGCTTCGATCACGTTGTCCACCGCGCGCTCGATGAACTCCGCCTGGCGGTAGATGCCGGGGAGGATCTCCAGATCTCCCCCGGCAGATGCCGCGATCTCCGCGAGCACCCGGTCCACGCGTTCCGCGAGTTTGACGGTGTCGACGTCGGGCTGCTTGAACACGACCAGCACGACGCCCGGCTGGCCGTTCACTCCGGCATCACCGGTCCGGATTGCGGCCGGACCGAACTCGACACGGGCGACGTCCCCGACCAGTACAGGACGCACGGGGTCGTCGCGCACGACCGCCTGCGCAAGGTCGGCGGCCGACGTCAGCAGTCCGGTCACCGAGACGGCGGTGCCACGGGTGCCGACGTCCATGATCCCGCCTGACGCGTTCTCGTTCGCCGCGCCGATCGCCTCGGCCAGTTCCTCCAGCGCGACGTCGTGCGCTCGTAGCCGGTCCACGTCGACAATGACCTGGAGCTGGCGCGGCGCACCCCCGATCGACACGACCTGGGCGACGCCGGGCACGCCGAGCAGCCGCAGCTTGACGGTCTGATCGGCGAACGCGCGGATCTCGGTGGCGTCCATCGCGCCGCTCTTGCTGCGCAGCCCGATCATCTGCACCTGGCCCATGACGCTCGAGATGGGCGCCATCTGTGGCACGACGTCGTCGGGCAGGCTCGCGCTGGCGATCTGCAGCCGCTCCTGCACGATCTGACGCGCGCGGTAGATCTCCATGTCCCAGTCGAACTCGACGTACACGACGGACAGGCCCAGCCCCGACGTCGACCGCACGCGCATGACGCCGGTCGCACCGCTCACGGATTGCTCGACCGGACGCGACACCAGTTGCTCGACGTCCTGAGGGACGAGACCGTGCGCCTCGGTCAGGATGGTGACCGTGGGGCGGTTGAGATCCGGCAGCACGTCCACCGGCAGCCGGATGGCGGTGATGGTGCCGAGCACCGCGATCGCCAGTGCCAAGAGAAGCACGAGCAGGCGGTTGCCGAGCGAGAACGCGATCAGGCGGTTCAGCATGCGGTGCCCTCATGGCGGGACGAGGTCTCAGTCATGGCCGTGCCCCGCGTGCCGATCGGCGGCCGGCGAGCCCTGTTGCGCGAGTGAGAGCGCGAACGCGCCGGTCACGGCAACGGGATCACCCGCCTCGAGTGCACCGTCGTTCGCGATGACGGCGACGTCTGCGTCCTCGTACTCCACGTGCACGGGGTGCGATACGAACGCGTCCCCGTCCTGAACGAGCACGACGCGCTCAGCGCCCTGCTGCACGACGGCCTCGGCGGGCAGCACGAAGCGCTGCGGCATGCGCGTGGCCGGAACGCTGACCACGTACTGCAGGCCTTCGCGCAGGCCCCACGTGCGGGTGCCGGTCGGTCCGCTCGTTTCGAGCGGCGCGTTCCGGCAGACTATGTACGCGCCCGTGCCGCGGCCGCCGCGGATGGCGAGCCGGTCGACGGTCAGTCCCGTCAGCTCCGGTCCGGCCTTCGTCAGGAGGGGCGCTGCGCTGAGCGGTACCGCTTCGACGAACGCTGCGATGACGGCGGCGACCTCCTCACCGATCGGCTCGACATGGATCCACATGGTGCGCGCGTCGTGGAGCACGACCGCGATGGCGCCGGCCTCCACGCGCTGGCCCGGCTGCACGGCGATGCTCTCGACGTCCCAGTCGGGCGGACCGTCCGGGGCGCGCAGACTGACAACCGGCTCCAGCTCGCCACGCTCCGCGATCAGGCGGACGTGCGCGACGCTGTGTCCCGCGAGGAGGAGGGACAGACCCTCGACGAAGCGGTCCCGCAACGCGGGGGTGGCGGTGATGACCGTGGCGAGGTCGTCACCGCTTCGCCCGGCGGCAGCCAGTTCTCCGAGACCGCCAACGACCCATGGAGTGCGCCGCAGCCGCTCGGGCAGCGCGGCGAGGACTGCGTCTTCGCGTTCGGACCAGAACCCGTTCGCGGCGAGCGCGCGCCGCCAGAGCACGTCGTTCGCAACGACGGCACCCTGCCTGGGAAGCGCGTCGATCTCCGCGCTCGTGAGACCGTGCCGCTCGATCTCCCGACGGGCGTTGGTGAGGCCCTGCTCCGCGCGCGCGAGGTCGTACTCCAGATCGATCTGCGTCTTGCGCGGGAGGATGGGGAGGCCGTTCGTCGTGCCCGTGTCCGTGAATCGGCGCACGCGCTCGAGCTCACGGTTCACGATCTTCCTCTGCGTGATGGCGTTGCGGTACGACGCGACGGCGTCGTGCAGGTCCTCACTGAGCGACGGCAGCAACGCGCCGACGAGAGGAAGCTCGGGGCGCGGGATGGCCGTTCGCGTCAGCGTGGCCAGCGATGTGCCCGGCCGGACGCTCTGCCCGGGGCGCACGTGCAGTTCCGTCACGATGCCGCCGAGCTCCGTCGTGACCGGACGGGCGTTCAGCGGTGCGTCCACGACGCTCGCTTGCACCCGAACACTCAGCACGAAGTCGGAGAGGCTCACCTTCGCGACCGTGACCCCGAGATTCTGGAGCGCCTGGGCTGACAGCGGTTGGTCGCCGCCTGCTGTGTCGGGCTCGTCCGCGTGCGGTTCGTCTTCGGCGTGCTGGTGTCCGGCGTGCGGGTCCGGTGCCTCGACCTCCACGTGTGGTTCGTCGGGGCTTCCGACGTACCAGCCGGCGGCGATTCCGGCAGTGACCAGGAGCGTCGATCCGACGATACAAAGGACCACGTTCTTCATCGCTGATCTCCTTCTGGAGCGGCCGCGGGCAACGGTGCTGCGTTCACGTTGGTGCTCGCGAAGCGCAGGAGCGGTGAGCCGCATGCCGCCTCGAGGTCGCACCACGCCTCAAGCACGGATTCTTCCGCGTCGAGGCGGTCGAGCCGTACTTCGCGCTCGGTTCGCGCGACGGTCATGTAGCGCAGCGCGTCCGCGGCTCCACCGCGGAGCGCTCGGTCGGCCAGGTCGAGGGTCGCGCGGGCAGCGGGCTCGGCCTGGTCGCGCAGCAGGGTCAGCCGCTCTGCACGGTGTGCGAGCCGCGTGAGGGCGGCATCGATGGCGGCCACCTGTCGCGAGAGCGCAGCTTCGAACGCCGCGCGCGCTTCGTTCCGCCGGCCCTCGGCCGCGGCGATGCCGAGCTGGTTCCGGTCGAAGAGCGGCACCTCGATGCCGAAGCCGAGTCCCCACTTCTCCGCGTCTTCCTCCCGCTCGCCCGACGGCTCGACGTCCAGTCCGGGGAACTGCGCGGTGATCTCCTGGCGCAGCGCGGCCTCGGTGACGTCGTAGGCCGCCCGCCGTTCCGCGAGAGCCGGGTGATCGCGCAGGAGACCGGCCAGGAGTTGCTCGCGGCCCGGCGCGGAGGCGGGAATCTGAGGCGCTTCGACGTCGGGGAACGCACTTGCAGCGAGGCCGGTCAGCCCTGCGATGGTCGCCCGGGCCTCGTCCTCCTCCTCCCGTCCGGCGAGCAGGTCGGCCCGGGCGCGGTGCGTTGCGACCTCCATGTCCCGGACGTCGAGCGCCGTTGCGAGAGCCGCCTCGACCAGCCGGTGGGTGACGCTCAGCGAGGAGTCCGCGGCGCGTGCCGCCTCGGCGAGCGCCTCGCTGCGGCGTCGGGCCGTGTGAAGCAGTGCGAACGCGCGTCGCACGTCCAGGTACGTCTCCCGTTCGCGGCCGGCGAGTGACACGCTCGCCGCTGTGGCCTCTGCTGAGCGCACGTCGTGGGCAGCGCCCCGTGCGCCGGCGAGATCCAGTAGCCAGCCGACGGCGCCCTCGGCGCCCCACTTCGTGTCGCCGGTAATGTCCGGGCCGCTCAGCAGCAGCGCCCCGACGCCGATGGTCGGATTCGGCAGCGGCGTGTCGATCGCGGCGAGTGAGCGCGCGGACTCAGCGGACTCGCGTGCCGTCATCAGGGCCGGCGAGCGCGTGCGTGCGAGCGACACGGCCTCAGCCAACGGCAGACGCTGAGCCGGGGCGGCGACGTGTCGCGCGCTCTCGATCTCGGCGAGCATGTGGGCGGGGTCGAGGGGCGCGGGTTCGTAGGATCGGCAGCCCGTCGCGAAGAGGAGGACCGCCGCCCCGAGCCACGCCCAGCACCGCCCGTCGTGGGCGAACATGGGAAACCTCCTCGGAAACGGAAACGACTCGAGCGAGCCGGCCGGTCAGAGGAGGAGGCGAACGGTCAGGAGGTGCGCGCGCTGTGGCGGCGGACGCGGCGGCGCGCGTGTTCGCTCCGGCGAGCAGGACGCGGCGTGCGCGATCGTGGCGATCGCCGGGACAACGCGGAGAGCGGGCGCCAGGTCGGGCGCGTCGTGCTCGTCGTCCGCGTGGCGAGAGCGTGTGAGTTCGTCGAGTGCCACGTCCGAGCAGTCGCCGCAGTCGTGCTCCTGATCAGCAGGAGAGCCGGGCGCTTCTTCTGCATGCGCCGTGTCGCAGCAGCCCGCGGCAGCGCCCTCGAGCGCCACGCGTCCGTCGGCCTCCGAGCAGAGAACCCACCCCGCACCGAACGAACTCAGCGCCGCGTAAGCGCATAGGAGAACGAGGGCGACGGCACGCTGCACGCACGGCATACGGTTCACTCTTCGGCGCGAACGCGCTGACAGTCCAGCGAATTCGCAGTGTCTGAGTTCGTATGACGCCGCCTGCGAGCCTCAGCGACCCTCGAACTCGCCGAGATCCACGCCCGCGAAGGCGGGGGCCGTCGGCACGTCGCTCTGTGAGATCTCCATCAGGCCCCGCAACGGGCCGGGGGGGAGGCGGGGGGGGAGGAGCAACGCGTAGCGCGCGGCGACGAACCTGTCGTGCGTCAGACCCTCGACCGGCTCGAAACCCGTCCACTCCGACAACGGGTGCAATCCGAGATCGAGCGGCCAGGTGGACCGGTGCACCACGTCGTCGTCGCGTGTGATCCGGAAGTGCAGCCAGAGTTGAGCCGTGCGGGCGAATCCGTCCGTGGCGGCGCTTGCGCCGTCGAGCATCGCCTGACTCGCCGCCCACTCGACGCGGACGTCGACGCGCCCCCTCCCGTCGGTCCTCTCGAACAGACTCGAGACGTTCAGCTGACCGATGGCCAGGCCGGTGCGCTGCCAGTCCAGCACGTCGGTGGACGGAGTGCGCGGGGTCGTGGCGATGAGCGGTGTCACGTCATGCCCGTACAGCTCACCCTCCCGGCGGCCTCGGCGCAGGAGGACCGCAGTGCCCGCCTGCGCGACGACAAACAGGTCGCGGAGGTACGCGCGTTGGCGGCGGCCGGACTCGCCGTCGCCGAACGAGCCGACCGTCAGCGGGTCAGCCAGGTCAAGCAGCGCGTACTCGACGTCGGGCGTCTCGAGCGGCGCGCCGGTGATCGGATCGAAACCGACGCGGACGTAGTGCCAGGAGTGCAGCGCCTGGCGCATCGGGAGCCGGTGCAGGAAGTCGAACGTTGCGACGACAGACGCGTCGTCGGGCACCATCGCCACGAGCGCGTCCTTCGCGTCGTGAGTGTGATTGCGCTGGTACTGCGTGCGATAGAGCTGGTGAGGTGGATTGGCCTCCCCGACACCGAGCGGATCTGTGAGTGGTCGGAACGCCTTGCCCCACGTGAGGTTCGACAGCGTCGCGACGAGGATCAGCGCGCACGGTGCCAAGCGCGGCACGCGACGGAACGGCCCGAGCTTGGCGAGCCATCCGAGCGACAGCGCCGTCGCCAGGAACAGGAACGGCAGCAGGTTCGCGGTGTACTGGTAGCAGACCGACGACGTCTCGGACTTCCCGGAGAGCACGTTCAGCGCGTACGTCGGCAGGGCGGGCAGCAACGCGATAGGGGACAGCAGCGCCAGCCCTGCCGTCGGCGCGATCAGGTGCTTCGTGTAGGCGCGAACGTGCTTGTGCGGCAGTGATGACGATCGTTCGAAGCTCGCGATCGGGCTGGTGATCACGGCGCCGGCCACGTCGCCCATCGAGACTGGACCGTCTGCGCCATCCACGAGATGGCCGTAGAGTTGCACGAACGGCGTCGTGTCCGACTGCTGGCCCTCCGGCTGCGCCGCCGGGATCACGACTCCGACGGCCACGGCGAACCACACGATGGCGAGCGATGCGGGCACGACCGCCCAGCGCAGCACGGGCCACGACCGCAGAGGCGTGTTCAGCCGCCAGGCGCGGTAGAGCGCGTACACGCCGAGCATTGCGACGGGAAGCGCGACGTCCTCGCGGCACGCGAGCGCGAGGACGAGGAACAGCACGAAGCGGCGGAATCGCTCGGCGTGCAACTCCCAGACGCTCCAGCAGAGGAACGGCACTGCGAGAGCGCCCGGGTGGAACTCGAACAGGGCGAGGTAGCCCGTCGCCGGATGCAGCAGGTACGCGGTCGCAACGGCGACGCCGGCCAGGTTGCCGGCCGCCTGTTTGCCGAGCCTGCGCAATGGGAACGCTGCGACGCCGAGGGCGATCGCCTGCACGGCGACCAGGATCAGGCCGCCCGGGAACAGCCATCCGAGCAGCCAGTAGATCGGGACGGCGCCCAGCAGGATGAGCGGGACGTGATCGGCGAAGACGGATCCGAACCGGATCGACGTCGAGAACGGTGTGTTCAGGTGCGCCGTGTTCCAGACCGCCTGATCGAAGATCGCGAGGTCGAAGTCTCCGTAGCCGTACGCGCGCCACTTGAGAACGCAGAGCGTCAGGTGGTATCCCACGAACAGCGCCACGAGAGCGCGCACGGTCCAACGGGATCGCGTGGCCGACAGATCGCGCGGCGGGTCCCGTCTCTCGTCACTCACTCTCTTCACTCATCCGGGGCACCGACCTCCACAGGTGCGCGCGAGTGTACGCCAACGAGAGAGGGCCCGGCCGACGGCCGGGCCCTGTGTGGATCTCGTTGTCGGATCTTGAACGCTGTGCTTCAACGCTCGAACGGATACGTGTCGAACAGAGCCGCGCCCAGACCCAGGTACGGGTCGGTCAGGTCGGTCCCGAGGATCTCCGCGTAGACCTGCCCGGAGAGACCGGAGACCGTGAACGGCGAGTACCCGGCGAGGAGCCGGTGAACGGCCGGCCGGCGGTTCTTCTCGTTGTTCTCCGTGTCGCGCGTGAGATCCGGCGCCGGGTGCAGCGGGTTCAAGCGAGGCAGGGCGGCCTCGACCGGCTTCTCGATGCGGAACTTCGAGTCCGTCCGCGTCATGTCCAACGGCTCGATCGGCTGGATCAGATCCTCGATGCCCGACTTGCTCACCGAACGCATCAGAATGCGGAGCCTTGCGGCCCGCGCGGCCAGTGCTTCGGGTGTGAGCGGCACCTCCGGGGTGTCCGTCGAAACGGCGCGCTCGACGGGACGCTCGACGACACGCTTCCTGACATCCGCCGTGATCGTCGCGGCCGGTGCGGTGAGCCGCGCCAGTTCCGCCTTGTGGTGGTTGCGCACGGCATCGACCCGCAGCTCCGGGGACAGGCGCGCGATGCGCTCGGCCATGTCGGCGGACGCGGTGAGTCGGGCGCGGAACGTCTCACGGTCGTAGAGGCCGGGGATGACGTCGGCGACCAGGCCGTCCGGCAGGACGACGAACGTTGCGATGTTGCCGTGCAACGTGCGCTCGAGTCTGCGCGCGCCGCCGACGCCGCCGAAGTCGATCGAGATGCGGGGAACGTCGCGGACGCTCTCCCAGGTCGGCTCGAAGCGGTCCTGGACGAACTTCGCGAACTCAGGGTGCGAGAACGACACGGCCCTCGCGAGGCGCGCGTTCGTTCAACAGAACTCCTCGTCGAGCTGCCCGAGCAGCTGGAACACCAGCACGGGCTTGCCCGAGACCTGCGCCGCCCGACCGGCGGTGGCCTGGTCCCTGTGCCACTTCACGCGTCCGGGCAGCACCTTGGGGTTGTCCGCCGGAGCGGCACCCGCGTCGTCGCGAGCCTTCTCGAGAACGGACTCGGCGCCGAGCTCGAGGATCTTCTTCGCCCGATCCGGCTCCTCCTCGGCACGGACACCCGTGGCGAGTCCGGCAACCAGAGTCAGGGTGATCAGTGTGGCGATCCGGCGTGTCTTCAGCAGTCTCATCGTGCATCTCCTTCGTGTGCTTGTCCGACCACTGAAAACTACGTCTGGTGCCGCCGTCGCGGGGTAACGCCGACGTAACGGCGTGCCTCGCAGGCTCACAGCGCGCGGGTCCGTTACGTGAGCGTTACCGCCGGAACGCAGCGGGTGGCCGATACCGCTCGTACACTCCTACGTGATGGCGAAACAGAGAGTGCTGTTGGTCGAGGACGATCGCGCGATCCGTCGCGCGACGGCGGATGCCCTGTCGTTCGCCGGCTACGACGTCGTGGAGTGCGAGGACGGCCCGGCGGGACTGACCGCCGCGCGTTCCGGCGGAATCGATCTGGTCCTGCTCGACGTCATGCTCCCCGGCATGGACGGATTCGCGGTACTCGCCGAACTGCGCAAGTCGCAGCCGACGCTGCCCGTGATCATGGTGACCGCGCGGGGCGCCGAGGAAGACTGCATCTCCGGATTGAAGGGCGGCGCGGACGACTACGTCGTGAAGCCCTTTGGCGCCCGCGAGTTGCTCGCGCGGGTCGAGGCGGTGATGCGCCGATCGCCCGCGCGGCCGACGGACGTCTCCAGCTTGAGCGTGTCGGGCCGCGAGATCGATCTCGAGCGCCGTGAGGTGACGCTCGCCGGCGGGGAGCGGCGCGCTCTGTCGGACCGCGAGGCATCGCTGCTGCGCTACCTGGCGACGTCGCCGGGGCGCATCGTGTCTCGCGACGAACTCCTGCGCTCCGTGTGGGGCATCGATCCCCGCGGGGTCCGCACACGCACCGTCGACGTGCACGTCGCGCGTCTGCGTGAGAAGCTCGACGACGATCCGTCCGAGCCGAAGGTCGTCGTGACGGTGCGTGGTAAGGGCTACATGCTGGCGACGGAGTCCGCGTGATGCGCTCGCACCGGCGGGTCTGGGTCGTTTTCGCCACGGCTGCGCTGTGCGTTGTCGCCGCACTCGCTTGGATCACGTACGCGGTCACACGCCTCGAGGGCGAGGCGATCCGTGCACAGGTCGAGAAGCAGCGCAGTGACGACGTGCACCTGGCGCTCTGGCGAATGGACGCTTGGGTCGCCGCGCGGATCGCGGCGGAGGCCGCTCGCCCGGCACGGCACTACTCCACGTTTTTCGAAGATCTCGTGGAGTCCGCCGCGGACGAGGGACCGAACACCCCACAGAGCGTCACGCAGCGTTCGCCGCTGGCCAACTTCCGATCGCCACTCGTGCGGCTGCACTTCCAGGTCTTCGCGGACGACACGACTACGTCGCCGCAGGCCCCGGAGGTCGGCGTCTTCCGCCACTTGGCGGAGTCGCAGAGGGTGCCGCCGGAATTCATCGACGAGAACACGCGCGTCATGAGCGGACTTGCCGAGCATCTGAGATACGAGGATCTCTGCGCGCGGCTCGGTGAGCTTGAAGATGCGATCTCCGTGGAGCCCGCGCAGCTGGTGGCGGATGGGCAATCCGCGCTGAACCGCAACCTGCAACAGCAACGCGGGCAGCAGCTCGTGGGGATGCGGTACCAGGTGGCGAACGCCGGGCCGGACCTCGAGAGCGCGAGCGCAGCCTCAGAGGTCGGCCCGTTCGTCGCGGTTTGGCTGGGCGGCGATCCCGGCGAGCGCCTCGCCATCGTGCGCCGCGCCAGGCGTGGTGGCCGCGCCGCGGTGCAGGGCTTCCTCGTCGACTGGAACGAACTGCAGCGCGCGCTTCTCAAGACGGTCGGGGATGAGCTACCCGGGGTCTCGCTGCGAGCCGTCGAGGAGAGCCGCGTGGCGGCGGACACGACCGGGCGGGTGCTCGCCTCCGTGCCGGTCGAGCTGGTTGTTCCGCCGGTCGCGATCCCGTCTGCGCCGGCGATGAGTTGGTCCCGCGCGGCGGTGCTGCTGGCGTGGCTCGCCATGCTGAGTGCACTGGGTGCATCCATGTTCAGCGTGCGCGCAAGC
This sequence comes from Planctomycetota bacterium, assembly GCA_965248445.1. Taxonomy (GTDB): domain Bacteria; phylum Planctomycetota; class JAJSAM01; order JAJSAM01; family JAJVHW01; genus CBDFJG01. Next base: position 1,208,108 of record CBDFJG010000004.1, on the reverse strand, counting down.
CTCTTGCACGCCGAGCGCCGGGACCGGTTCGCGTCGGCGGTCACGCACGAGTTGCGCACGCCACTGACGTCGTTCCGCATGGTCGCAGATCTCCTTGCCGACGACATGATCCCGGACCCGGCACGCCGTCAGGAACACCTCGAGTCGCTGCGAGGCGAGGCGGAGCGCCTGTCCAACATCGTGGAGAACGTGCTCGGCTACGCGCGCGTGGAACGAGGAGGGGCGCCCGTTCGCGCCGAGGCCAGCACGCTCGGCGCGCTGGCCGCACGCATCGAGCCCGTGCTCCGCCGCCGCTCGGAGCGGGACGCGGTAGCGTTCGCGTTCGACGTGCAGGGCGACGGCGGCGCGCCGGTCACGACGGACCCGGATGTCCTCCAGCGGATCGCCGGCAATCTCGTCGACAACGCGTGCAAGTACGGCGGCCCGGCCGCAGCCAATCGCGTGGCCGTTGTGCTGCGCCTCGCAACCGGCGCGCTCGAGGTCGAGGTCTCCGACGGTGGGGGCGGAGTGCCCGCTCGATTGGTCGATGCCGTCTTCGAGCCGTTCGATCGCGGTGCGCACACGGCAGACGGCGCCACCCCGGGCGTGGGGCTCGGACTGCCACTCTCCCGGGCACTCGCCCGGCGACTGGGCGGCGATCTCGTGCTGCTGCAGGGCGGACCCGGAGCCCGATTCCGCCTCCGGATCCCGGTCTGAGCGGGCGAACGGTCCTGCAGGCTCAGCCGCGAGCCTGCAGGAAGCCGATGCCGAATTGGGGAGGACCGCGCCCGCGGTCCACCTCGAGGCGCCCTGATGCAAGGCTCACGACTCGGACCGTACCGGCTGGACGAACTCCTCGGCGAGGGAGGGATGGCGCGCGTCCACGCCGCGACCGTCGTGGGAGACGGCGCCGCGGTCCCGAGGGGTGAGCGGATCGCCGTCAAGGTGCTGCGTGACGAGGTCGTGGACGATCCCGCGGTGATCGCGCGCTTCGAACGCGAAGTGCGCCTCGGCGCGTCGGTGCACCACGACAACCTCGTTCGAACGTACGGCGGTGGTGTCGCGCATGTCGACGGGCGGCCCGTGCGCTACCTGGCGATGGAACTCGTCGAGGGTCAGACTCTACGCGCCATGCTCACCGAGTTGGAGCGGCTGCCCGAGGACCTCTGCCGCCACGTGGCTCTGGAGGTGGTGCGCGGCCTGGCTGCGTTGCACGCCGCGGGTGTCGTACACCGGGACGTCAAGCCGGAGAACGTGCTGGTCACGTCGGACAACCAGGTCAAGTTGATGGACCTTGGACTGGCCGGCAGCGGCCAGGACCACGACGGATCTGAGTTTGTCGGTTCGCTCGCATACTCCGCGCCGGAGCACATCCGGGGAGAGGACATCGACGGCCGCGCGGACTTGTTCGCCGTCGGTGTGCTGTCCTACGAACTCGCAACCGGCGTGCATCCGTTCGATGCGCCGGACCTGCCGACGCGCCTCGCGGCCGTCCTCAGCGAGCCCGCCCCGCAACTTGCCGATGTCCTGCCGCGGTCGACGCCGTTCTTCCAGCGGCTCGTGGGCGCGCTCCTCGCCAAGGAGCCGTCTGGGCGATTCGAGTCCTCGGAGACGCTCGCCCGCGTGCTGGAGCAGGCCGAGATGTCGGCGTGGTGGGCGGCGAACGCGCGGGACGCGTCTCCGGCGGGCTCCGCCACGTACCGCCCGCGGACCCCGCGATCCACGTCGCTGGTCGGCCGGGACGTCGTGATGCAGAGTCTCTGGGATGCCTACGAGACGGCGCGCGGCGGCAAGCGCTCGGTGATCTACCTGCACGGCGAAGCGGGAATCGGGAAGACGCGCGTGATCGACGAGTTCCTCGACGGCGTGGGCGCGGATTCGCGCCCCGTTCTCCGGCTGATGGGAGCATGGAGCGGCGGGCAGACGTCGGCGTATGCGCCGCTCGGCGCAGCGCTTGCCACGATCGTCGGGTCCCACATCGACGTGGACACGCTCGTCCGTCTTGCGCCGGGACGTGGCCGCGTGCTGCACGCGGTGGCGGCACTGCTGCGGGGCGACACCGTCCCCGATGACGACTCGACGCCGAGCAGCGACGCTGTTGCGGCGGTCGTTGCCGACGTCCTGACCGCAGCGTCCGCGCAGGCGCCGCTGATCCTCGTGCTCGAGGACGTCCACAATGCTCCGCTCTCCACCCGTTTCGTGGCACAGGCGATCGGGCAAGCCGTGCGTCACGCGCCGGTGCTCATCGTCTACACGTCGCGGCGCGTAGTGCCGGAGGAACTGCTCCCGTCGTTCGAGCGCGATCCTCATGCGGAGCAGATCGAACTTGCACGGCTCGGTCCCAAGGACGTCGGCCGCATGCTCGTCGAGTCATTGCACTCGCAGTCGCTCGCCGAGCAGATCGGCTACCGCGTGCTGGTTCGTTCCGACGGCAACCCGTTGTTCGTGCTGGAGATCCTTCGGTCGCTGCGTGAGAGCGGCGCCATCGTGCGTGACCCCGATGGAAGCTGGGTGCGCACCGCGACCATTCGCGACATCGGCATCCCCGAGACAGTGCGCGACCTCATTGCGGCGCGCGTGGCCGACATCGCCGACGAGGACCGGGAATTGCTCGACGTCGCGGCGTGCCTCGCTACTCGTTTCGATCCGCTGCTCGTCGGAGCTGTTGTGGGCCTCGGACGCGTCGAGGTGCTGCGGCAGCTCGCTCGCATCGAGCGCTCGTCCCAGATCGTTCGAGGTGACGGCGTCGACTTCGTGTTCGAGCACGAGCAGATTCGCCGCGCGTTGCACGAGCAACTCGGCCCGCTCATGCGGCGCGAGATCCACGGTGCACTCGCCGGTGCGTACGAGCGGCACCGGGAGGAGCGCGGTCGCCGGGTGCGCGCGACCGGCGAGGCGGCTGCATTCCTCGCACACCACCACGTCCGGAGCGCGACGCCTCACAGAGCCGGTCCGTACGTCGACTCGGCGGCGCGTTGTCTGCGCGACGTCTTCCGGTTCGAAGCGGCCGCCAAGCTGCTCTGGCGTGCGCTCGACGTGCCGCGTCTGGGAGCCGGACGGACCCGCTTGCGATGGCTCACGCTGCTGGCGGAGTGCCACCGCCAGCTCGGCCGGGTGGACGCCGAGGCCGACGCCGTATCCGAGGCAGTTGCTGTCGCTGAGTGCCGTGAGGATCCGGCCGGGCTCGCGCGGGCGCACACCCTGCGGGGCCGCATGCACTTCGTCGCGGGCCGCCTCTCCGACGCGCGAATAGATCTCGAGAGCGCCGTGCACTTCGCTGCGCAGGCCGACGAAGCGGACGCGGATGCCGGCGCGCGCGCAGTGCTCGCATTGGGTCAGGTGCTCCGCGCGCAGGGCGATCTGGACGCATCCGATGCCGCGTTCGCCCGTGCGCTCGAGCAGGCGCGCAGGTGCGCAGGTGCGGTGACGATGCTCTGATCAGCAGGATCGAGTCGTGCAGGGCGACGCAGCTGGTGTTGCGCGGCCAGTACGCGGATGCGGAGCACTACTTTGCGGCTGTGCTCGAGGGAGCCCCCGCGGAGACGTCGCCGAGTGCGCTCCTCAGGACCCGACTGGACGCTGCGTCCGTGGTGTGGCTCCGCGGCCGCGTGGACGCCGCCGAGGAGCGCTACCGCGAGTTGCTAGCGGAGTCGCGCACGATCGGAGACCGGCGCAGCGAGATGGAATGCGCGGCAAGCGTCGGAGCCGTGCTCACGGAACGCCGTCGGCTTGCCGACGCGCGGCCATGGCTCGAGCGCGCCCTCGGGATCGCCCGTGCGCTCGAGCGCCCGCGCAGCGAGGGGTACGCCCTCGGTTCCCTGGCGGAGCTCGATCTCGCGGCCGGGCGGGTGAGTGACGCAGAGCAAGCGCTACGGAACATGCGCGCGATCGCCGACGAGGTCGGAGATCCGACGCTCGCCGAGCGCGCCCATCATCACGCGGGCCGGATGTTCCTCGTGCTGGGGAGGCTGGACGATGCCTGGCGTCACGCCGACCGGGCCCGCCGTTCCGCACGCGATCGCAAGGTCGTCTTCGCCGAGTGCGCGACGGCGCTGCTGAGCGCCGACATCGCGTTGCTCTGCGGCGCCGGCCGGCGCGCCGGCCGGCTGCTCCGGCACGTGCTCGCTTCGATGGAGCCCGGCACCACGATCCGTGAACTCGCCGCCGTCGATCTGGCTCGCCTGGAGGCCATGGGCGGAGACGCCGGGGCCGCGGAAGCTCGGCTCGGAACGTCGAGGGACTGGTTCCGCGAGCGGGGACACACGGCGCTGACCGCATCGGTCGAGTGGAAACTCGGCCGCGTGACGGCCAGCCAGGGCCGGATCGCCGATGCGACCGAGCACTTCGACGCGGCGGTCGCGCTCATTCGTGCGGTGGGCGATCGCACGACGCTGGCGCAGTACTTGTGCTCGCGGGCGCGCCTGCCTGGCGCGGACGCCGCGGAGGCGCTGACCGCGCTCCGCGACGAGGAGCCTCGCCTGGCCCGCGCGGACGCGCTCACCGCGCACTACGATCTGTACCGCGCCACGCGCGACATCGAGCGACTGCAGGGCGCGGTGGCGATCCTCGATCAGCTGCTGCGCCACGCGCCGGAGGGCCGTGCAGCACCTATGGCCGAGCGCGTTCCCGTGTATCGCGCGATCCGCACCGAGGCGCTCGAGCGCGGCGTCCTGGTCTCCTGAGGCTCACTCCGCGGCCATCACCTCGATGCGATTGCCGAACGGGTCGTTCACGTAGAACCTCGCGCGTTCAGGAATTCGATCATCGGCGCGGGTCGCGTGACCGGCAGCCTCGAGAGCCGCGCGGCATGCCTCGACGTCGTGCGCGACGACCGCCGGATGTGCCTTCTGCGCTGGGCGGAAGTCAGCCTCGAGCCCGAGGTGCAGCCGCGCTGCCGAGCCCGGCTCGCCCGACTCGAACCAGAGGCCTCCCGAGGCTGCGAGCACGGGTGGCTTGGGGACCTCGGTCATGCCGAGCACGCCCGCATAGAACGCGCGGGCGGCCACCTCTCCGCCGCTAGCCCGAATCGTTCACCAGCCGGGAATCTGAGCGGGCCGTCGTCTGTCTAAGTGCTCGTACGCGCCAGTACTTGCACCGACAGGAGCGCCGGCCCGATGACGACAGACTGTAGCCCGCAGGGGACCCTCTTCGCGGGCATCTGTGGACGCACCGCGGTGACGCGCTTCGACGCGGGTACCGTGACGAGCGACGGGGGCGTGCTGCTGCTCGAGCGGACCGATCGTCGCATCGATCTGCTCTCGCGGTTTGCGCGCTGCTTCCGCGATCACCGCGACCCGCGTCGGGTCGAGCACACGGTCGGCCAGATGCTGCGTCAGCGGGTCTTCGGGCTGTGCGCGGGCTACGAGGATCTGGTGGACCACGACCATGTCGGCAAGGACCCGCTGTTTGCCGCGGCGTGCGGCAAGCGCGAGGGTGCTCTGGCCACGCACCCGACGCTCTCGCGGCTCGAGACCACGCAGCTCGGCGCCACGGCACAGACGCGCTACGCCAAGATCGAGATGGACCAGGAGCGCGTGGACAGCGTGCTCAGCGACGTCTTCTGCGAGGCCATGGGGCCGGAGGATCCGGGCCTGCTCGTGCTGGACCTGGACCACTCCGACGTGCGGCTGCACGGCCGGCAGGAGGGCCGCTTCTTCCACGGCTACTACGGGCACTACTGCTACCTGCCGCTGTACGTCTTCTGCGGCGAGCACCTCTTGCTCGCTCGGCTCCAGACCGCTGACAGAGATCCCGCGCGCGGAGTCGTGGACGAGCTCCGTGCGCTGGTCTTACGTCTGCGGCGCCGCTGGCCCCGGGCCAAGGTGCTCGTGCGCGCAGACTCGGGCTTTTGCCGCGAGGAGCTGATGGCCTGGTGCGAGGCCGCCGGCCACTTCTACCTGCTGGGCATGGCGCGCAATGAGCGCCTTGAGCGACACGTCGAAGACGCGCTCGATGAGGCCGCAGCCCGTGCCGTGCAGACCGGCCGAGCAGCCCGGGTCTTTCGCGACTTTGCCTGGACCACGCTGGGGAGCTGGAGCCAGAGGCGTCGCGTGGTCGCCAAGGCCGAGCACCTGCCGGGCGGCAAGCGCAATCCCCGCTTCGTGGTGACCAATCTGCCGCCTCGTAGCTGGAGCAGCAAGCGTCTCTACGAGCAGCTCTACTGCGCCCGGGGCGAGGCGGAGAATCGCATCAAGGAGCAGCAGCTCGAGCTCTTCGGCACCCGTCTGTCGGTGCACACGATGCAGGGCAACGCCGTGCGGATGGCCATGTCGGCCATGGCCTACGTCCTGACCTGTGCGCTGCGACGCATCGGTCTCGCCGGCACCGAGATGGCGCGTGCGCAAGCCGGCACGATCCGCCTGCGGCTGCTCAAGATCGGCGCGCTCGTGCGGATCACGACGCGCCGGATCTGGGTCTCGATGTCCTCGTCGTGGCCCTGGCAGCACGTCTTCGAGCGCTGCGCGCAACGACTGCTGGCATCCCCGAAGCCGACCTGACGTCCCGCCGCGCCGTCCGCCACACCACCGCCCGGCCTACGGTCTGCCCACACCGCAGAATCCGCGCCGTTTCGGCCGCTCACTCGCGTTGCCCTTGTGGCAACGACGACAGCATCCGCCCTCGCCTGGCCAAGATCTGACCCTGTGGACTCCGAAAGCACCGTCATCGCGATGTCTCGTGAACAGATGCGGCTAGCCCGAATCGTTCACCAGCCGGGAATCTGAGCGGGCCGTCGTCTGTCTAAGTGCTCGTACTCGCTAGTACTTGCACCGACAGGAGCGCCGGCCCGATGACGACAGACTGTAGCCCGCAGGGGACCCTCTTCGCGGGCATCTGTGGACGCACCGCGGTGACGCGCTTCGACGCCGGTACCGTGACGAGCGACGGGGGCGTGCTGCTGCTCGAGCGGACCGATCGTCGCATCGATCTGCTCTCGCGGTTTGCGCGCTGCTTCGGGGACCACCGGGACCCGCGTCGGGTCGAGCACACGGTCGGCCAGATGCTGCGTCAGCGGGTCTTCGGGCTGTGCGCGGGCTACGAGGATCTGGTGGACCACGACCATGTCGGCAAGGACCCGCTGTTTGCCGCGGCGTGCGGCAAGCGCGAGGGTGCTCTGGCCACGCACCCGACGCTCTCGCGGCTCGAGACCACGCAGCTCGGCGCCACGGCACAGACGCGCTACGCCAAGATCGAGATGGACCAGGAGCGCGTGGACAGCGTGCTCAGCGACGTCTTCTGCGAGGCCATGGGGCCGGAGGATCCGGGCCTGCTCGTGCTGGACCTGGACCACTCCGACGTGCGGCTGCACGGCCGGCAGGAGGGCCGCTTCTTCCACGGCTACTACGGGCACTACTGCTACCTGCCGCTGTACGTCTTCTGCGGCGAGCACCTCTTGCTCGCTCGGCTCCAGACCGCTGACAGAGATCCCGCGCGCGGAGTCGTGGACGAGCTCCGTGCGCTGGTCTTACGTCTGCGGCGCCGCTGGCCCCGGGCCAAGGTGCTCGTGCGCGCAGACTCGGGCTTTTGCCGCGAGGAGCTGATGGCCTGGTGCGAGGCCGCCGGCCACTTCTACCTGCTGGGCATGGCGCGCAATGAGCGCCTTGAGCGACACGTCGAAGACGCGCTCGATGAGGCCGCAGCCCGTGCCGTGCAGACCGGCCGAGCAGCCCGGGTCTTTCGCGACTTTGCCTGGACCACGCTGGGGAGCTGGAGCCAGAGGCGTCGCGTGGTCGCCAAGGCCGAGCACCTGCCGGGCGGCAAGCGCAATCCCCGCTTCGTGGTGACCAATCTGCCGCCTCGTAGCTGGAGCAGCAAGCGTCTCTACGAGCAGCTCTACTGCGCCCGGGGCGAGGCGGAGAATCGCATCAAGGAGCAGCAGCTCGAGCTCTTCGGCACCCGTCTGTCGGTGCACACGATGCAGGGCAACGCCGTGCGGATGGCCATGTCGGCCATGGCCTACGTCCTGACCTGTGCGCTGCGACGCATCGGTCTCGCCGGCACCGAGATGGCGCGTGCGCAAGCCGGCACGATCCGCCTGCGGCTGCTCAAGATCGGCGCGCTCGTGCGGATCACGACGCGCCGGATCTGGGTCTCGATGTCCTCGTCGTGGCCCTGGCAGCACGTCTTCGAGCGCTGCGCGCAACGACTGCTGGCATCCCCGAAGCCGACCTGACGTCCCGCCGCGCCGTCCGCCACACCACCGCCCGGCCTACGGTCTGCCCACACCGCAGAATCCGCGCCGTTTCGGCCGCTCACTCGCGTTGCCCTTGTGGCAACGACGACAGCATCCGCCCTCGCCTGGCCAAGATCTGACCCTGTGGACTCCGAAAGCACCGTCATCGCGACGTCTCGTGAACAGATGCGGCTAGCCCGAATCGTTCACCAGCCGGGAATCTGAGCGGGCCGTCGTCTGTCTAAGTGCTCGTACTCGCTAGTACTTGCACCGACAGGAGCGCCGGCCCGATGACGACAGACTGTAGCCCGCAGGGGACCCTCTTCGCGGGCATCTGTGGACGCACCGCGGTGACGCGCTTCGACGCCGGTACCGTGACGAGCGACGGGGGCGTGCTGCTGCTCGAGCGGGTCGATCGTCGCATCGATCTGCTCTCGCGGTTTGCGCGCTGCTTCGGGGACCACCGGGACCCGCGTCGGGTCGAGCACACGGTCGGCCAGATGCTGCGTCAGCGGGTCTTCGGGCTGTGCGCGGGCTACGAGGATCTGGTGGACCACGACCATGTCGGCAAGGACCCGCTGTTTGCCGCGGCGTGCGGCAAGCGCGAGGGTGCTCTGGCCACGCACCCGACGCTCTCGCGGCTCGAGACCACGCAGCTCGGCGCCACGGCACAGACGCGCTACGCCAAGATCGAGATGGACCAGGAGCGCGTGGACAGCGTGCTCAGCGACGTCTTCTGCGAGGCCATGGGGCCGGAGGATCCGGGCCTGCTCGTGCTGGACCTGGACCACTCCGACGTGCGGCTGCACGGCCGGCAGGAGGGCCGCTTCTTCCACGGCTACTACGGGCACTACTGCTACCTGCCGCTGTACGTCTTCTGCGGCGAGCACCTCTTGCTCGCTCGGCTCCAGACCGCTGACAGAGATCCCGCGCGCGGAGTCGTGGACGAGCTCCGTGCGCTGGTCTTACGTCTGCGGCGCCGCTGGCCCCGGGCCAAGGTGCTCGTGCGCGCAGACTCGGGCTTTTGCCGCGAGGAGCTGATGGCCTGGTGCGAGGCCGCCGGCCACTTCTACCTGCTGGGCATGGCGCGCAATGAGCGCCTTGAGCGACACGTCGAAGACGCGCTCGATGAGGCCGCAGCCCGTGCCGTGCAGACCGGCCGAGCAGCCCGGGTCTTTCGCGACTTTGCCTGGACCACGCTGGGGAGCTGGAGCCAGAGGCGTCGCGTGGTCGCCAAGGCCGAGCACCTGCCGGGCGGCAAGCGCAATCCCCGCTTCGTGGTGACCAATCTGCCGCCTCGTAGCTGGAGCAGCAAGCGTCTCTACGAGCAGCTCTACTGCGCCCGGGGCGAGGCGGAGAATCGCATCAAGGAGCAGCAGCTCGAGCTCTTCGGCACCCGTCTGTCGGTGCACACGATGCAGGGCAACGCCGTGCGGATGGCCATGTCGGCCATGGCCTACGTCCTGACCTGTGCGCTGCGACGCATCGGTCTCGCCGGCACCGAGATGGCGCGTGCGCAAGCCGGCACGATCCGCCTGCGGCTGCTCAAGATCGGCGCGCTCGTGCGGATCACGACGCGCCGGATCTGGGTCTCGATGTCCTCGTCGTGGCCCTGGCAGCACGTCTTCGAGCGCTGCGCGCAACGACTGCTGGCATCCCCGAAGCCGACCTGACGTCCCGCCGCGCCGTCCGCCACACCACCGCCCGGCCTACGGTCTGCCCACACCGCAGAATCCGCGCCGTTTCGGCCGCTCACTCGCGTTGCCCTTGTGGCAACGACGACAGCATCCGCCCTCGCCTGGCCAAGATCTGACCCTGTGGACTCCGAAAGCACCGTCATCGCGACGTCTCGTGAACAGATGCGGCTAGGGCTGCGACACCGTGCAGACGGTGCGACACATGCGACGCATTGGGCGAGCGTACGAGGCTGACTCTCGCCGTCTACGGATCAGGAGGTACTTCGTCGGGCTGAGCGCGTCATCGTGTCTGGGCTCGATGTGTACAGCCTGAGCCGACGAATCGAGCCTGGCACGGTATGTCGGGCACGGTACGCCGACGTTCGAGTCAGTGCGGCGGGTCGACGCACGGCCCTTCTCCGTCGACAGCTCCGCCGTGATCCGCCAGCCAGGTGTGCCAGTACCATCGGGGCGCGACCGCATCCCGGAGGACGCCGGGGACTGTGTGGGCGCGGTGCGAAGGGGGTGGCCCGTGATTCCTGGCATAGTCTCTTCTGTGGCCCGTGCGCAGTCCGGGCGGCTCGTCATCTCGCTGGCGGCAGGCGTGCTGTGCACCTCGATCGCCGTCGCCAACGACGCGTTGGATGCGCTGAACGCGTGCTCTCGAACGCGCGTTGCGGACTCGCCTGTTAATCAGCTCCCGAACGCGGATACGGACAAGTGGGTCCTGCTGGCCCTCATCTCCGCAGAGTGCGGCGCGGAGGTCGGCGAACGCGCGCTGGGAGACGTCTTCGACCATCTTCCTCCGCAGGCGATTCGCGCGATGCCGAAGATCGTCGCGCGGTTGCGAAAGGCGGGCGTGCAGCTGGACAATGCGCTGGGGCAGACCGGCGTCGAGCGGCTGAGGTCGTTGCGCAAGGCGCACCAGAAGACTCTCCAGTCGGTCGGCGTGGATCCGTTCGGACTGTTCACGACCACGAACGGGACGACTGCGCTCTTCGTGGCGGCGCGCTTCGAGTCGCAGGCGCTGCGCAAGAGGATCGACGACCGCGTGACGGCGTTCGACGACGCGAACGGGGATGCGAACAGCAAGTTCGGGAAGAAGGGGCTGCGGAAGCTCGCCCGGGCACTCTCTCTGCTCGATGACCTGGACGCGGACCGCGAGCCGGGGCCTGGCTCCTTGCGCGACATAACGCTCGCCCTGCGCTCCGAGGTGATCGAGCGCACGCTGCAGCAGCCCGACTCCGTGACGCCGCCGGATGACTTCGTATCGCAGTTCTTCGACACGAGCGGAGAGCCGTCCGCGACAGCGGGCGGGAAGGTCCCGAGGCTGCTTCGAGCGCTCAAGCGGGGATTCACGCGCTACTGGCGCGCACTCGAGCGCGCGACGCGGCTCGTCGAGAAGGGCTTCGACCGGCTGGACCGGGCGGATGTCGGCGACCCCGGCGGCGTGCCGTTGCCGCCGCCGCAGACTGCGCCCGCACTCCCTCCGTTCTTCCCGACGAACCTCCTGCCGGGGACGTATGACGTCGTGCTGGACGACCGGCGGTTGACCGATGCTGCGTCCTCCGTGCCCCTCGACCTGGGCACGCTCACTCTCTCGTCGACCACGCAGTTCTGGGAGGACCTCTTCGCGCACTTCGAACACGCGAAGAGGCAGTACGCGATCGTGTTTCGGGACTACGACTACTACGTCCGGTTCCCGGAGCGTCTCCAGCCGAACGCGGATCGCGCGCGGGAGTGTCCCGACTGGGCCCCGTTCGCCGGTTCCGGGTTCGAGACGGAGGGCGCGGTGCTCGGAGTTCTCGGGTGTCCGCCGGAGTTTCAGGGTGAACCGCTCCCGGAGAGCTTCATCCGCCTGGAGATCCGCTTCACGAAGAGGTAGCCGGCGCCGCGCTCCGCCGGCCGCCGAGAGTGTAGAAGTCGGGCAATGCATCGACCCCCACGTCGCCCTGTGGGGAGCCACTTCGGTCCTGGCCGTAGTGATCGCCTGGGGAACTTCCGTCCGGGCCTGGGCTTCTCCCGCTTTCTAGGGCGCAACCTACTCGAGATCGCGAGCAGCCAGATTGACCATCGGTCTCCGCAGTCACCGTGCTCAGTCGATCCTGCCGCCCGCGCGCTCGACCTACGGATCAGGAGGTTTGAGGTTCGACTCCTCACGGGCGTGCCACATGCGGCTCGTCTGAGCCTCCCGCCGAGCGACTCAGCCCACCGCACCCTGCTACCGCCGTGATCGGCGACACGCCCGGCCCGTACCGCATCGACCGCGAGCTTGGCTCCGGCGGGATGGGAAGGGTGTACGCCGCCGTCGTGGGCGGTCGTGTGCCGGGTCTGGACGAAGGCACCCGCGTAGCGCTCAAGGTCGTCCACGCGCACCTGCTGGAGACACCCGGCTTCTTCAAGCGGTTCCTGCGCGAGGGGGAGATCGGGAAGACGGTGCGGCAACCAGAACGTCGTGCGCACCTACGACTGCGACGCGACGGGCGGGCAGCACTTCATGGCGATGGAGTATGTCGAGGGGCAGACGCTGCAGGAGTTGCTCGTCGAGCTGGACCGCGCGTTCCCGAGGAACTCTGCCGGCTGCGTCAGTTCAGACTCTCCTCGTAGTAGCGGCCGTCCAGGAACGTGGCGAAGACATCGTTCAACCTCGGGTGGTCGATCGGTCGGCGGTCATCGCTGGGCCGGAGGTTCTGCTGGGCGACGTAGGTCTGGTGCATCGCCCCGTCCACGAGCACGTGATACCAGGGCTGCTGCTTGCTCGGCTCGTAGCCCTTCCCCTTGGTCTGGACCTCGTACCACTCGTCGTCCGCCGTGCACGTCTGGTCGTAGTCGACGACCACGCCTCGGTAGTCGTAGCGCACGTGGTGCACGATCTGACCCACCTCGAAGAGCAACTCTCTCGTCACGGAAGCCATGGGTCGTCCTTCGCTCCGGCAGTCCCGGCGGATGTCGTGATCACGAAAAGGCTTCCTGTTTGACAGCGTTCAGCGGCCGGCCGCCTCGTGTCCTTTCGATCAGTCCCAGTTCCTCGAGCGCCCCGAGGATCGCCTCGCGGCGCAGCACGCGCCGAGCGCGCTTGTTCATCTGGTCGTGCACGCGGTCGTCGACGCGCTGCGCGACCATCTCGGCCAGTCGTTTACGCACAGCCTCATCGTACGGCACCGCCATCTCGGCGTCGCGGCGCTGAGTTGGTACGAGAAGGCGGCCGCCTCCGGAAGTGCGAACTCCGCGGAGGCCGTCAAGCGACTGCGCGGCAAGTAGCGCGGAGTCGTAGCGCGCGCGGTAGCGCCGATCGCTGCCCAGCGACTCGGCCCACCGCCCCCTGCTACCGTGCCGCCGTGATCGGCGAGACCCTCGGCCCGTACCGCATCGACCGTGAGCTTGGCTCCGGCGGCATGGGGAAGGTGTACGCCGCCGTCGTTGAGGGGCGTGTCCCGGGTCTGGACGAGGGCAGCCGCGTCGCGCTCAAGATCGTCCACCCACACCTCGTGGAAGAGCGCGGCTACCGCGATCGGTTCCTGCGTGAGCTCGCTGTCGGGCGGCGTATCGAGCACGAGAACGTCGTGCGGACCCTCGACGGCGGCGAGATCGATGGACAACCGTATGTGGTGCTCGAGTACGTCGAGGGGCAGACGCTCAGAGAACTTCGCAGGGAACTCGGTCGCGTTCCCGAGGACCTCTGCCGTCACATCGGACACGAGATCGCGCGCGGCCTCGAAGCCGTGCACGCCGCGGGGATCGTGCACCGCGATCTGAAGCCGGGCAACGTGTTGATCACGCCCGATCACGTCGTCAAGGTGATGGACCTCGGTCTCGCTCGGCAAGTGGACGAGGAGGACGGCCTGACGAGGACCGGGATGTTCGTCGGCACGTTGAACTACGCCGCACCCGAACAGTTGCGGCATGCCAAGGACGTTGACTCGCGATGTGACCTCTACGCGCTGGGCGCCCTGCTCTACAAGCTCGCGACCGGCAAGACACCGTTCGCGGCGGACACGTTCCACGAGCTCGTCCAGCAGGTTCGGGACGAGCGGCCGCGCCGCCCTCGTCGGCTGAACCCTCAGATCAGCCGGTTCTTCGAGGAACTGCTCCTCGTCCTGCTCTCGAAGAAACCGGCCGACCGTATCGAGAGCGCGTGTCGGCTGGCCGAGCTCCTCGAACGGGGCGAGGACGACTCCTGGTGGTCTCTCAAGTCCACCGTGCTGCACCAACAGACCAGGCGGCCCACCTGGAGCATCCGTATTCCGCGCGACATGGAGTGTGTCGGGCGTGAGCAGGAGCTTGCGGAGCTACGGTCGGCGTTCGATGCGGCGAAGGCTGGTGACGGGCAAGTCGTTCTGCTCGAGGGCGAGGCGGGCATCGGCAAGTCGCGGCTCATCGACGAGTTGATGCGGCGGCTCGAGATGGACGGCGAGGACGTGAACTTCCTCTACGGGTCCTACCCGCCTGGAGGCGCAGCGACGGCCACGGGGGCGTTCTCGACGGCGTACCGAGAGCAGTTCGGGAACGCGGGCTGCGCGTCCTACCTGTCGGAGACGCCGCTCCTCGTGCCGGCGTTCGACGCCGTCCTGCGCGGGGATGCACCGCCCGAAGACGCACAGCCCCTGACATCGGACTCACTCAAGACCGTGTTCGTCCACGCGACGCGCGCACTCGGGCGGGAGCGCCCGACCGTCATCGTCATCGACGATCTGCACTTCGCCCCTGAGGAGGGCCGTGCACTGTTCGCGTCACTCGCCGCAGCGGTGCCCGACCACCGTGTCCTGCTCGTCGGCACCGCGCGCCCGGGACTCCCTACGGACTGGCTCGCCAACTTGCAGCGACTCGACCATGTGAAGCACCGCGAGGTGCGGCGCCTAGGCGCGGAGGACGTGTCGCGTCTGCTCAGCCCGCTCGTGGGCGAGTCACTTCACGCAGAACGCCTCGCGTCGGCTATCGCTGAGAAGGCCGATGGCAACCCGCTGTTCCTGGTCGAGATCCTGCGCTCGCTGCGGGAACGCGGTGCGATCTCAGAGACAGACGACGGCCTCCGGCTCACCGGCGAGGACGGAGTCGAGATCGAGATCCCGGACACGGTGCAGAGTCTCCTTGATGCACGACTCGACGGGCTTGACGAGGAGCAGCGGGAACTGCTCGAGTGCGCCGCGTGCTGGGGCTTCGAGTTCGACGGTCGGCTGGTGGCCGAGGCCCTCGGCGTCCGTACGCTTCCGGCGCTTCGCACGTTCGGTGCGCTCGAACGCCAGCACGGACTGGTGCGCGCGACCGGCGGGCGTTTCGCATTCGATCACCACGCGATCCAAGAGCACCTCTACGGACGCCTGGCCGAAGCAATCCGTGAGGAGTACCACGCCGCCCTCGCCGAGGCGCTCGAGACGCGAGGGAAGGCCGTCGACAAGGACCCTGAGACGCTCGACGGCGCGCTCTCTGTGGACCTCGCTGAGCACTACTTGAAGGGCGCGCGCGGCGCGTCGGCGGTGCGCTACCTCCCCGCGGCGTGTGCGCATCTGACCAAGGGCTACCTGCACGCGCAGGTCGTGGCGCTCACCGACCGCGCCCTCGCCGTCCCGGGCCTCCTCGTGGGCACCGAGCGCGCGAAGGCGCTGCTGCGGCTCGCTGACGCGCTCGACACGATGGGCCGCCGCACCCGTCATGAGGAGTGCGCGCGGGAGGCCGAGCGCCTGGCCGAGGAAGCGGGCGACGACGGGGTGCGCGGCCAGGCGGCGACCGCGCTCGGCGCGGTCTTCTATCGCACCTCCCGCCACACCGAGGCCGAGGCGGCCTTCCGCCGCGCGCTCGAACTCGCGGTGGCCCGCGGCGACCAGAAGGCCGAGGCCAGAGCCACGGGGAACCTGGGCTCCGTCTTCGAGTCCCAGGGCCGCCTCGCTGAGGCGAAGGCGTCCTTCGAGTGGCATCTCGCGATGACCCGCGAGATCGGGGACCGGCGGGGCGAGGCCACCGCGACGGGGCACCTGGGTAACGTCTTCGCCTACCAGGGCCGCCTCGCCGAGGCGCAGGAGCACCAGGAGCGGCAACTCGCGCTCTCCCGCGAGATCGGGGACCGGTTGGGGGAGGCCCGCGCCACGGGGAGCCTGGGCGTCGTCTTCTCCTCCCAGGGCCGCCTCGCCGAGGCGCAGGAGCACTACGAGCGACATCTCGCGATGACCCGCGAGATCGGGGACCGGCGGGGCGAGACCACCGCGACGGGGAACCTGGGCAACGTCTTCGTCTTCCAGGGCCGCCTCGCCGAGGCGCAGGAGCACCAGGAGCGGCAACTCGCGCTCTCCCGCGAGATCGGGGACCGGTTGGCCGAGGCCAGAGCCACGGGGAACCTGGGCTCCGTCTTCAAGTCCCAGGGCCGCCCCGATGAGGCGAAGGCGTACTTCGAGCGGCATCTCGCGCTCTCCCGCGAGATCAGATACCGGGGGGGTGAGGCCATCGCACTCGTCAACCTCGGCCCGACGTGGCACGCACTCGGCAACCGGGTCCGGGCGCGCCGTGCCCTCGACGAGTCCGTGGCGCTGTGCCGAGAGATCGGCGCGCAGTATCCCGAGGGGTACGGTCTGCTCGATCTCGGTCGGTTGGAGGACGAGGAGGGCAACCCCGGCGAGGCGTTGCAGCTCACCGGGGAGTCGCTGGCGCTGCGACGCAAGATCGGGCACGGCGACGGTGTCGCTGACTCGCTCATCGAACGCGGGGATCTCTGTCGCCGGGCAGGCGACGCAGGCGCCGCGAGAACCTCTCTCGACGAGGCGCTCCGTCTCTCGCGTGAGCAGGGCCGCGCCCCCCAGGTCGCGCTGGCACTCACGCTGCTTGCCTGCCTGGTGGGTGGCGACAGCGACGCGGCGGAGACGGCGCTCGTCGAAGCGGGCGAAGCGGGCGACACACCGCGCGTGCGCTGGCTGCTCTTCCGCGCGACCGGCGACCGCGCGCATCTCGAAGAGGCCAAGCGCCTGCTCGACGAGTCGGTGGCGCACGTCGATGAGGAGACGCGGCAGTCGATGCTCACGAACCTCCGCCTGAGCCGCGAGATCATGGCCGCTTGGGAGGAGCAGGGCGGCGGCGAGTAGCGGACGAACTCCGCGGCGGAACGACTGCCTGCTCGCGGCAACGGGTGGTACCGCGAAGACGGGGGTGGCACCCGGAGGATTCCCCGCTGTCGAGTTCGATCCAGTTCGATTAACCCTGCGACACCGTGCAGACGGTGCGACACATGCGACACGTCGGGCGAGCGTACAAGGCTGACTCTCTCCGTCTACGGATCAGGAGGTTTGAGGTTCTACTCCTCACGGGCGTGCCACACGCAACTCGTTAGAGCCAATGCTGTTCCGCGCACCTCGATGCGACTCGCTGCCGGCAAGCGGCCCGTAGTTCCCTCTTGCGGCGGGTGCTTCGGCGCGCCGAGGAACGACGCGTGCCGAACGCAGCCCGTCGGGCGCGGTGCAGGCTTGAGCCGGCCCCTCCGCAGCCACATCGCGGACCCCGTGCGCCGATTGGCACCGGTCTCGGTGTGGCTCGGCGACTCCGCCCGCCGCACCCTGCTACCGTGCCGCCGTGATCGGCGACGTGCTGGGTCCGTACCGCATCGAGTCGGAGCTCGGCTCCGGTGGGATGGGGAAGGTCTACGCCGCCGTCGTCGACGCGCGGGTGCCGGGACTGACCGAGGGCACGCGCGTCGCGGTCAAGGTCGTGCACCCGCACCTTCTCGAGGTGCCCGGATTCTTCAAGCGGTTCCTGCGCGAAGCGGAACTCGGGAAGACGGTCCGCCACCCGAACGTGGTGCGCACGTATGACTGCGACGCCACCGGCGAGCAGCACTTCATTGCGATGGAGTACGTCGAGGGGCAGACGCTGCGCGAGTTGCTCGAAGAGCTAGAGCGCGTCCCCGAGGAACTCTGCCGGCACATCGGACAGGAAGTCGCCAAGGGACTCTCGGCCATCCACGACGCCGGCGTGATCCACCGCGACATGAAACCCGACAACGTGCTGATCACTGCCGACCACGTCGTCAAGGTCATGGACCTCGGTGTAGCGCGGTTGGCCGACGAGGCGATCCGTCTCTCCCAGACCGGTGCGTTCGTCGGGTCGCTTTGCTACGCCGCGCCGGAGAGCTTCCAGAAGGGTGGCGCGGACGTGGACGGCCGCGTGGACCTGCACGCGCTCGGGCTCGTTCTCTACGAGCTCGCTTGCGGGACAAACCCGTACGTGGCCGACGGGATCACGGCGACGATCCAGAGGGTCGTGCGCGAGCAGCTACGGCGGCTCGGCGACGCGAACCCCCAACTCTCGCCGTTCTTCGAGGAGGCGGTGCACTGCCTCCTCGAGAAGGACCGCGAGAAGCGATTCGCGTCAGCTCACGACTTGGCGGCGGTCCTCTCCGAAGGCGAGGACTCTCCGTGGTGGCGGGCGCGTTCGCAGTCTCTGCGCGCTGCGACCAGCCGTCCGCTGCGCCGCATCCGCATTCCGCGGGAGACGGCCGTGTACGGGCGCGAAGACGAACTCGCGACCCTGCGCGACCTGTACGACCGCGCCACCTCGAGCGATGGCCAGGTCCTGCTGATCGAGGGTGAGGCGGGCATCGGCAAGTCCCGGATCGTGGACGAGCTGATCGGGCGGTTGCAGCGCGACGGCGAGGTCATCAACTTCCTGTTCGGAAGCTATCCACCGGGGGGCGCCGCCACGGCGAGCGGTGCGTTCTCGACGGCGTACCGCGAGCACGTCGGCGAATCGGGGAGCGCGCCCTACCTGACGCAGACCCCGATCCTCGTGCCGGCGTTCGATGCGTTGCTCAAGGGTGAGAGCGCGCCGACCGGAGTGGAACTGCTGACGAAGAGCTCACCGCAGACCTGCTTCGTCAACGTCACGCGGTCTCTGGCGGCAGAGCGCACGACGGTTGTCCTGATCGACGATCTGCACTTCGCTCCCGACGAGGGCCGTTCGCTCTTCACGTCGCTCGCGATGGCGGTGCCCGGGGAACGCGTCCTGCTGATCGGCACGACGCGACGCGGTGCCTCAGACACGTGGATGTCGGGCCTGACGCGACTGGACCAGACGAGCCACTTGCAGCTCGCGCGCCTCGGACCGAAGGAACTCGTCGGGCTGCTGGAGGACGCGTTCCGCTCCAAGGCGTTGGCCGAAGTTCTGGGATTGCAGATCGTGCTGAAGTCCGACGGCAACCCGTTCTTCGCGTTCGAGATCATCCGCGGCCTGCGCGAGGGGCAGTTCATCACACAGGCGGCCGACGGGACGTGGGTGTCGACGCAGGTGATCGAGGACATCCAGATTCCCTCGACGGTGCTCGACCTGGTGAGCGCGCGGGTAGCGGGACTGAGCGACGACGAGCGGGCGCTGCTCGACATCGCCGCATGTTGGGGCTACGAGTTCGATCCACTGCTCGTGGGGGAGGTGCTGGGTCTCGCTCGGATTCCGCTGCTCCGGCAACTCGGGCAGATCGAGCGGAGGCACCGTCTCGTCCGTGCGTCGGGACGCGAGTACGTCTTCGACCACCATCAGGTGCAGGAGGCGCTTTACGCGAGCCTCTCCGAACTGTTGCGAGAGGAGTACCACGCGGCCCTCGCGGAGACGCTCGAGACGCGCACGAAGGCGCGCGAGGCGGCACCCGAGTCTCTCAACGGCGCGCTGTGTGTGGATCTGTGCGAGCACTATCTGAAGGGCGCGCGGGGCGAGTCGGCGCTGCGCTACCTCCAGGCCGCGCAGGACCATCTGACGAACGGCTACCTGCACGCGGAGGCCGCCGATCTGGCGGAGCGCGCACTCGGGGTCCCCGGGCTACTCGCCGGCACCGACCGCGCGAAGGTGTTGCTCCGTCGTGCGAGTGTGCTTGCGCCGAAGGGAACCGCGTCGCACAAGGAGGACTGCGCCGAGGAGGCCGAGCGCCTGGCCGAGGCGGCGGGCGACGCGCGCCTGCAGGGGACGGCCGCGGTGGACCTCGGCAACGTGCTGTGGCGGAGCTCGCGGCACGACGATGCCGAAGCGGCCTATCGTCGGGCGCTCGAGGTCTCGAGAGAGACGGGCGATAAGCACATCGAAGCCCGCGCCACGGGCGGCCTGGGGACCATCTTGCGTCACCGCGGCCGAGTCGACGACGCGCTCGTGCATCACGAGCGGTGTCGCGCACTGCACAGCGCCAACGGGAACCGCAGCGAGGAGGCCGTGGCACTGGGCAGCCTCGGCAGTGCGTACGCGACAATGGGCCGCGTCGACCTGGCGCGAGAGCACCACGAACGTGCCCGGGCGCTGCACCGCGAGATCGGGAACCGCCACGGAGAGACCGTCGCCACGGGCAATATCGGCAACGCGCTCGAGGCCGAGGGCCGACTCGATGAGGCGCGGGAGCACTTCGAACGGACCGTCGCGATGACCCGCGAGATCGGGTTCCGGCACGGTGAAGCCGTCACCCTGGGCAACCTGGGCGGCCTGTACCGAGCGCTCGGCCGTCTCTCCGAGGCGGTGTCCTACCACGAACGGAGTCTCGCAATGAGCCGCGAGGTGGGAGGCCGTCGCACGGAGGCGATCGCTCTCGTCAACCTCGGTGAACTCTGGCTCGTACTAGGGGATCGCACGCGTGCGCGCGAGACGCTGGAGAGGTCGGGTGCGATCAGCCGCGAAGCCGGCTCGCCCTACTCCGAGGCCTATGCGATTCAACATCTCGGCTCGCTGGCCGACCAAGAGGGCGACACCGTCCGTGCGGTGCAGCTAATGCAGGAATCGCTCGCCGTCCGCCGCAGGGCCGGGCACGGAGACGGCATCGCAGACTCGCTGACGCAGATCGCCGATCTGCGGTGGCGTGCGGGTGACATCGAGGGCGCTCGCGCCGCGCTGGAGGAGTCGCTCGCCGTGTCGCGCGGACGAAGGGCGGGCGCTGTGCTGGCTCAGGCGATGCTCGCCTGCCTTCCGGGCGGGGACGTGAACGCCGCCGTGGCGGTCGGAGCGGCGGCCGGCCAGAGTAAGCACTCTCTTCGCACACAGTGGCTCCTCTGGCGAGCGACCGGCGGGCCGGTCTACTTGGTGGAGGCCAGGCGACTGCTGGACGAGCAGCTGTCGTACGCGCCGAGCCGGCACCACGAGGCGATGCTCGCGAACGTCCCCCTGCACCGCGACATCGTGGCTGCGTCCGAGGCGCACGGGTCGTGATCGGACATCTCGGTATTCCGTGAGCGTTCCTGACACCGTGCGCCGATTGGCGCCGGTCTCGGTATGACGCGAGTTCGGAGCGTGTCCACGCGCGCCCGTGCGTGCGCACCTCGAACGATCGGTACTTCTCTCGGATCTCGCGCCGGCCGCGCGTCAGGTCGGAGACTGTCATCGTATGGCCTCCCTCGCTCAGCTGCCGGCGCGGGCGCGCGCCAGGCGGTCTCGGTATCGCTTGTGTGGTATCGCATGTGACCGCACACACCAGCCTCAGACCACCGAGAGCGGGAGCTGCCCGGGCCGGGCGTTCTTCGCCAGATAACGCAAGCCGCGCTTCATGCAGGCCCGCACCGTCGACGACAGGCCTTTGGACCACGTAGGGCGGCGCTCCTCGCGGAGCCATGCGAAGATGGCGAGGGCGTAGCCCCAGAGTTGAGGCGGCAGATAACCGTTCTTGCCGTACTCGTAGCCCTCGTAGCCTCCACCCGTCCACTGCACGTCGATGACGCTCCCCTTCGCTCCGAACCACCCGAGGCCGAGGAACACCATCGCCAGGTCGGTGATCGGTTCGTGGTCGGCGTCCCGTGGGTCGAAGCGGAGCTCCGAGATAAGGACGTGGTGCGCAAGCTCGTGCGAGACGGTCGCAACGAGACCACTGATGTCGCGGATGCTGTCGCGACTGATCCGGATGCGCGGACCTCTCTCGACGTCATACGTACCGAGGATGCAACCTCCGAGCTCCCCGGCCGGCTGAAGTCGGAGCCGGCGGCGCATCACCTCGACCGGATCGTCGTAAACCTGGAGCCGGATCTTGCGTGGATCGACGCCGATGAACCGCGCGGTGCTCGCGAAGACCCTCTGGATCGACTCGTCCTTACGGTCGTGGATGTTCGGGATGTGATCCGGGATCGGTTGCAGCACCTGTGCGTCCTGAACCCGTGTGAGGCTCAGGGCATGGACCAGGCGTCGCGCGCTCTCGTGAACCCAGCGCTCATCTCCCGGGGTCAACGGACAGCGCGCACGGAACGGCCACATCGCCGCGCACAGTAGATGTGCCTATGTGGCAGTGCGAGCAGTAACGGGACACGCGGGGCCCCCTAGGATGTCCGCATGCGGCCGCCCCGCAAACCGCTGCGCTACACGTCCGGCGTCGTGGTCGTCCTCGTCATGGTCTGCGTACCGACTGTGATCTGGATGCTCGTCCTCGCGATCAAGCACTTCTAGGCGGAACGTGCACCGCGGGCCACCTACTGGCTGCGCGTCGCGGGCCGACACCGTGCGCCGATTGGTACCGGTCTCGGTATGGCTCGGGCCGTCTCAGTTGCCGGCGCGGGCGCGCGCTAGGCGGTCGCGGATCAGGTCCACGCTGGTGATGACGTCGATCGCCTCCTGGCAGAGTCCGACGACCACCGGGTCCGTGCCGTTGGCGGAGACGTAGTCGGAGACGACGCCGCGATAGCGAATGCGGAAGTGCGTGGATGCGCTCCCCCGGCGTCGGAGCGTCAGCCGCAGCCCTGGGGTGTGTCCGCGGAGTTGCGTCCGCTTCCGTTGCAACCCCAGCGGAAGGGAGAGGTCCATCAACTTGACCGACGCGAGACCCGCGGTGAATTGCGAGTAGGGCAGATCAATGGTGCCGCTTGCCACGATCGTCGAGCGCTCTGGGCGCTTCGCGCGCCGGCGGATGCGCAGCGCCTCCACGCTGATCGACGGCTCGGGTGACGGCTCGATCCGACCCGCACGCACGTTCAGGACGACCGCGTTGCCGGTCCCGGTCGCGCCCCTGGACCGCAGGACGGTGCCCGTTGCGTCGATGCCGCCGTCTGCCCCCGCATACGACGTGACGTGGACCTGTCCCGCGGGCTGACTCGAGGCGTTGGACGCGTCGAGGAAAGCGCCCGCGATGTCGACGTCGTCGTCGAGCGACGCGACGTCGAGGCGTCCCCTTGCGGTGATCTGACCGCGGATCTGCAACACTCCGCTGCTCACGAGCGTGACGTCGCCGGAGACCCAGGCAGTGTGATCGGCCCCGATCTCCAACGGACCCTGTTCGGCCGCGAGGACCGCGTCATCGCAATAGATCGTGCCTCCCGGCATGCGCAGCGCGCCGTCCGCGATGACGAGCAGGGTCTCAACGCTCAGTCCTGCCGATGGAGCGAGTGTCACGTCTCCGCCGTGGGCGATCACGCAAACCGTTCCGCTTCCGGTCGTGACCGCGCCGCCATCGGCCAGGTGCACGCTCGCCGCCGACTCGAGGGAGATCTCGCCGGAGGTCGTGCGCAAGCTCGATTCGCCGCCCGGCGATTGCACGACGATGTCGCCGCCGAACGCCCGGATCCGTGTCGTGCCCGCAGTGTGGCTCACGGCGCTCGGGCCGTCGATCGTGATCGCGCCCGCAGCTGCAACGTCGATGTCCCCGCCGGTCAGACGCGCGGTGGCACCGCTCTCGATCGCGATGTCTCCACCGAACGAGCGAACGCAGATTTCACCGCCGGTGGCCCGCAGCTTCGTCTCGTGCCCGGTCAGTGTGACGGAACCGGAAGCCTCCACGCGGATCCAGGGGCTTGTGCTCGTGAAGTGCACATCCGAACCCTCGGTCATCTCGACGTCGCCGCCGGATGCGTGGATCAGCACGGCGCCGGACGTCGACCCGAAGTGTGACGCCTCACCGATCGAGACCGAGCCGGCGGCCTGCATGACAGCCAGCCCCGAGCGCGCCGCGATCTGTGCGCCGCGGAGCACGACGTTGCCCTGCGCTTCGTTGCGTGCGTGCGCCGCCAGACGAAAAGTCCCGCTCCCGCCTGTGATTCGAGAACCGGGCTCGGCGCAGATGTCGCCACCCGCGTCGATCTCGAGATCTCCGCCGTCTGTGTTGATCTCACCGTCCGGGCCGATGCGCAGTTCGCCGTCACAGACGATCCGCAACCGGCCACGGAACGTCGTCCGGAGACTCCCGAGCACGGTCACAGGGCCGGCCGACCGGACGACCGCGCCCCTGGTGAAGGTCACCTCGGCGTCTGGTCCGACGTAGAGCGACGCAACGCGATACACGCCGCGCGGGAGAACCGTCGACGTGTCGAAGCGGAGAACCTGCGTGCCGGCCCGGCCGCCGGGCCAGTCGGGGAAGGGGACCGTCGGATCGCCGAGGCCGCCCATGGGCGGCGGTGTCGGGAGCCCGGCTGCCGCGGCGCTCGGCGCGTCGGGATCGATGATGACGAGACCAGGCGCGCCGGGACTACCGCTCTCGATCGTCGCGCCGGTCGTGACGATCTCACCGGCCAGCGCCATGGAGAGTGAGAGCCCGAGGAGCAGGGCGAAGCCGGACGCGATGAGTCTTGGTCCTCTCATGGGGTCATCGTAGCCGCGCCCGTCCTGCGTTGTTGGGTTGGTGGAGCGTTGGTGGGCTTCATCGCCCGTTCAGGAGGCTCTCGCAGAGAACGGCGGCCATGATCCGGTTCGCTCGCTCGTTCTTGTGCGTGTCGTGCTGCGTGACCTAGAAGCCACGCGGGTCGGCGCTCTCCGCGGTCAGTTGCGGCTTGGGATCGACGACGGTGATGCGGTCCGAAGCGAGTTCGGCCAATGAGGCATGGATCTCGTCGTACGGATAGCCGTCCCGCAAGTCCTCGTAGCCGGCGAGTTCGGTGCCGATCAACACGAACAACGGGACGTCGCGCTCCGCCAGGGTGTCACCCATGCGGCGGATGGCCGACTTCGTCGGTTCGAAGTACGCGGACTCGTGCAGGCGGCGGTAGTAGTCGACGATGTCGCCGCTCGCTCCGCGCATCTCTTCGAGGGCCTCGATCGAGCCGTGCCAGTAGGCGGCGAACAACCCGAGATACGTACGCGAAAGCGGACCGGAGCCAACCAGCACACCGCGTGTCGAGATCTCCGGGTCGTTGAAGCAGTAGCAGACCACGACGGCGTCCGGTTCGTACTGGAGGACCTTGGACTCGAGCAGAGCAAGCTCCTGCACGGTGTTGTACGCCGGCACCCCGAAGTTCAGGACCTCGAACGACTCTCCGCCGCCTTGCTCGTTCAACTGCGACTCGATTGCACCGGAGAGCGTCTGGTGTTCTGCCAGCCGCATGCCGAACACCTCGGAGTCACCCAGCAGTGCGACTCTTCGGCGACCACTTGGGCGCTCCATCGCGTACTCGGGACCGCGGAATCCCCCGGCGTTGATTCGGATGTGTCCGGCGGTCATGCCGGGCACAGGCTCCCAGCCGAGCACGGTGTCTTCGCTGCGCCGGAACAGACCTGGTGCGGGTCCACCGAACGCGGCGGCGGTGTAGTTCTGCACGAAGTCGTAGTTGAAGTTCTGCGCGTTCTCGAGCTGGTGGACGAAGCCACCGAAGCCCTTGTCCGGCGGCATGATCTCGGTCGCGACCAGCACACGCAGCAGTCCCTCGGAGACGACGAGCGCGAGCAGCATCCCGAGCAGGACCGCCACGAGGCGGCGCCCGCGCGAACTCGTGGGGCCGCCGGCGGACGAGTCGCTCCCCGTATCGATGTCAGCCGACGCAGCGTCGGCGGGGCTCCCTCGGGATGGCTCCGACTCATCGAGAGGAGGCTACCGCGGAGCGACGGTACGGGCGTCCCAGCGCGGGCGGGGAAACTCCGCAGGCGGCTCCTGGCCTCTCGCCCTACTCGATCGGCAAGTCGAACTGCACGTTGAGCAACGTGTCCTGGCGAGTGAACCACACCACCGTCGCGAGCTCAGGCCCGCCGTGGATGCGTCGCCAGGCTCGCCCCAGGTGGGGCAGGTCCACGTTCTGCCGCACGACGTAGCACTCGGTCTGGATCCAGTCTCCCAGCCGGTCGGGCACCGCGTCGTCGGTCGGGGAGAGAAAGGACGGCACGCTCTTGAACTCGGGGTGTCCGCCCGGGACTGCGTCGGACGGCAGGAAGCAGATCGCCGAGATGTTCGGGTCGTCCGCGTACGACGTGACCGACGTGGCGACAGGCGCCGCCGCCAGCGCGACGACGGCGAGAACCCCGCCTGCGCGTGCGAGAGCAAGCGCGCTCGCGACCGGGCCGAATCGGCGGGGGCGCCTGGGATCCACGTTCCCAGTCTAGACGGCCCGCCCGTTTGTGAGGATGTGGACACCACTCGTACGACGCCGCCCCGCCGGCCGGCGCGGACCGCGCCCGTAGCGATGCTGCTGCGAGTGACGCTGTGCGCGGGGCTCGTCGGTCTCACGGCGTGGCCGTCGACACGGGCGCTCGAGTACTACCGCGTCGATGCCGCGGGACCGGCGCCGCGGTCGCCGGTCGTCGCTGTCTCGCGCTGCGGCGGCGGGTACGCGTTCTTCGCGCGACAGGCGTCCGTCGCCGTGCCGAGCGTGCCTCTTCTCGAGTTGTCGGCGGAGCAACTGCGCGCGAGTTGGCAGGAGGCACGGGCCCGGCCCACGGCGCGATGGCTGACGGACTGGTGGGTCGGTATCCGCTTCATCGACTACGGTTGCGAGGCCGAGCGGCTCTGACCCCGGTAGTGGCTACCCTGTCCGCTCCGTGCGCTCGCCACCACTCCTGCTGCTCGTGATCGCTGCGGTCCTCGCGACGGCGTGTGCGTCGGACTCGCGCACGCGACGGTCCGAGCCACAACCGGCGCCGCTGACGCCCGCGACTCGGCAGGCTCCGCGACCTCAGGTGTTCCAGCGAGCACGGTGGGGAGCCGTTCCGCTCGACGAGAGCAACGCGTCGCCGATGAACGGCATCTCGCGGCTGACGGTGCACCACACCGGCGAACCGCGGCCCGCGGTAGCGGGCACGATCGACGACGCCGCACGCCGCATGCGCAGCTACCAGAACGCGCACGTGAAGGGACGGGGCTGGGCGGACATCGGCTACCACTTCGTGATCGATCCGAGCGGCCGCGTCTGGACGGGCCGCCCGATTGCGTGGCAGGGCGCACACGCCGGCAACGGGGCGTCGAACCGGAACAACGTGGGCGTTTCGCTGATGGGCAACTTCGACCTGCAGCCGGTGCCGCACACGCAGCGCGCGGCGCTCGCAGGGCTGGTGCACTGGCTGGTGGATCTGCACGGGATCCTGCCCGACGACATCTACACGCACAGCCGCATCAAGGCGGAGTACGACCTGCCCGGCACGGCGTGTCCTGGCGACGACCTCCGGGAGTTCGTGCGTCAGTTGCAGGACGAGTGCCGCGCGGCGCGCCGTTCGTAGGCATGGGGCGGTCGTAGGCATGGGCGTTCTCTGGGGCCGGAGTTGGGGCGGGTGGCCGGACGGGCCCCGCGCGCAACGCTTGCTCCTCGCGCGCCACGGCCGCACGGAGTGGAACGCCACGCGCCGCTTCCAGGGACAGGCCGACGTGCCGCTCGACGACGTCGGCCGCGAACAGGCGCACGCGCTGGCGGCGGGACTCGCGGGCGAGCAGATCGACGCGCTCGTGTCGAGCGACCTGCTGCGGGCGCGGGAGACTGCCGAGATCGTGGCGGCAGACCGCGGCCTCGACATCGTGTTCGACGAGCGGCTGCGGGAGATCGACGTCGGCACGTGGTCCGGCCGGATGCTCGCGGACATCCGGGGCGAGGACCCCGGCCTCGGCGGCCGCATCGAGCGCGGGGAGGATCCTCCGCGCGGTGGCGCGGAGACTCTCGCGGAGTTGCGAGCGCGCGTCGCCGCTGCACTGGCGGACGCGCTGCCGCGCGCGCCGGACGGCACGCTGCTGATCGTCGCCCACGGAGGCGTGGTGCGCACGATCGCGGTGTACCTGCTCGACATTCCGGACGCCCTCGCGGGACGCTTGCACTCCGGCCGGAACACCTCTGTTTCCGAGTTCGCCTTGGCGGACACCGGCCCGCAACTCGTCCGGTGGAACGACGCCGGCCACCTGGCCTGAACGGCCGCCGGCTTGAACCGGCCCCGTGATTTGAATCGGGCAGCGGGCTCTCCGTTACGATGAGCGTATGGACGAACTGCCCCCGCGCCGGCCGCGCCGCATGTCACGCGCGGTTCTCGGCGCTCCGTATTTCGCCGGGGTCGTGATCCTGATGATCGCCTTCACCGCATGGCCGGAGCGGCAGAGAGGGATGGGTTGGCGCATTGAGACGATTGCCGAACTCCCCGTGACACTGGCGCAGCCCGTGGACTTCCTCGAGTACTGGGGGACGCACTCGCGGGAGTGGGAGTGGCTGTTCGTTACCGACTGCTCGCTGGGTCCGTCTCGCGCGGAGCCGACCGGACTGGAACGTTTGGTCGTCTTCCCGGACGCGCGCGTCAGCACCAGGCTGTCGCGCGAGGCGAACTGGGCAATTGTGTGCCGGATCGAGCGCGCGGACTTCGTGTGCGAACGAGTCGCTACGGTGGCCCTCCCGTTTCCGAGGAGGAGCCTGACCTTCGACGAGATCCTCGAACAGTGGCGCACCGCTCCCCGCTTGCGCGGAATGAATGCAGCTCGATACCACGAGAGCATGGCGGCACGACGATGACGCCTGAGGCTCCTCCACCCCGCCGGCCCCGCCGCTTCGCGTTCGGCACGCGCACGCCGGTCGCGGTCTTCGCGCTGCTCGCGCTGACGGCTGCGACGGCATGGCCGGAGCGAACGTCGTCGATGGAATTCAGCGTCACGACGGAACTGCCGGGTGTCGTAGGGCAGCCGTGGTCGGAGTGGGAGTGGATACCCGGTCCGTGGGGGCCGCCGGAGCAGCTGAGGTTCTTCTGAGGCACGGTTGCGCCCACGCCGGTGGCGAGGGAAGTGGTCGAGGGGGAGGGGGTCTCGCTCGTGTGGCGTGCGGAGCAGGGACGCAGACCCGTCGTGGCTCTGCAGCGTGACTGGACTGTTCGCTACCGCGACGGGAGCGTCGCGCTGCTGTTCGACGCGTCGCTGTTCGAGCCGGTCAAGCGGTGGGGCGGTCACGTCGTCGGCGCGCTGCGCGACGTCGCGAACGTCCGCTGATCAGTCGTCGTCTTCTTCGTCGCTCGGCGGCGACAGGCGGCGTAGCCCATCCGCCAGTTCCGTGAGGATGGCATCGGAGTCGTCGCGGTTGCGGTGCACCTCGTTCAGCCCCGTGTCCAGCACGCGCCCGTTCCAGTCGGCCTTGCAGATGAACGTGCCGTCGACGTCGAGCGAACTGCTGCCGCTCGGATAGGCGATCACACCGTACGTGCGGCCGGCATGCCGCATCGTGGCGCGGAGTGCGTGCTCGTCGAGATCGGTTTCGTCGCTGCTCACGAAGACAGGGGAACGTCCCGGCTGAGTGCGGCGAGAAGAAGCTGATGGTCACGCCATCGCTTGAGCGCGCGCCGTGTGATCCTGGCGACGCGGCGCCGGTCGCGCGCCCTCAGCAACCGGGCGAGCACGCGGCCGAGAAGCGGAGGGGCGCTCGGTCCGATTGACGTGGCGAAGTCCACGAGGAGCGCGCCGCGCTCGCCGACCAGCACGTCCCGGGGACTCAGATCGCCGTGCGCGAAACCCGCCGCGTGCAACTTGGCGATGGCCGCCCGCACGGAGTCGGCCTCGCGTGGGGTGATGCCCCGACGTGCGCGCGCGCGAACCGTCTCTCCGTCGAACCACGGCGTCACGATTTCATTGGCGTCCGCACGCTCGAGGCGGGGCACGCAATCGAGATGCTGCAGCCGCGCGAGAGCCCGCGCCTCGCGGCGCAGGAGGAACCGGGCGATGACGGTGCCTACGGATCTCGAGCGGCCGCGCACGGTCTTCACCGCGAGCACCCGGTCGCGTTCCACAACGCGGACCACCGAGGCTTTCGTGAAGTTGCGGGGAGCCCGGATCGGCGTCTCCCGCGTCGCAGGAACGCCGCCAAATGCCACGGCCGAAGTCGAAGCGCTCACCCTGGTCACAGTCTATTCACGTTTCGTTCATGTTCGGAGAGCGATCGGGGGCGGTACCGTCCAGCGCCATGACCGGGCGGGAGCGACTGGAGGGTGCGGACGCGTTGTCGGCGGCTCTCGCCGCCGGCCGGCCGGTAGGGCTCGTGATGGTGCACCGGGGCGACCTCGTCGATGCGGAGCCTCAGGCGCTGCAGACGGCTGTGGAGCTGAAGATCCCGGTCAAGCGGGTGAGCGACGCCGTGCTGCGACGCTTCTCGGGGGACTCCCGTGCGCCGGCGCGCGTGTTGTCCGTCGCGGGCGCACCGCCGCAGGCCTCTCTTCACGAGTTGATGCGTCGTGCGGGCGACGTGTGGCTCCTCTCCGGCCTCGCGTATCCGGGCAACATCGGGTGCGCCGTGCGGACCCTCGAGGTGGCGGGTGCGGCCGGCGTCGCCATCGACACCGACCTGCCTCCAGCAGGGCGGCGTGCCGCACTCCGCGCCTCCATGCGGGCGGACCGCCTGTACCCCGTCCTGTGGCAGACAGGTGAGCGCGTGATCGCCGCGGCGCGCGCCGCGGACCGCGCCGTCGTGGCGGTCGAGACGGGGGGCGAGGAACTCGCGGATGCGGAACCGCTCCCCAGCCATGCTCTGATCGTGCTCGGTGGCGAGCGGGACGGCCTGCCGGATGCGACGCTGAGAATCTCCGACCGCGTCGTGCGGCTGCCCGTGCGCGGGTTCATCCCGTCCTACAACGTGCAGGCTGCGGCGGCGATGGTCGCCGCGCTGAGGCTCCGCCGGGGCTGATCACGGAACTCGGTGCCACTCGTGGCTACGATGGCTCCGGGACCTACCCCGATGCGGCGCGCTCCACCTCTCCTGCTCACGGCTCTCTTCGTGCTCTCGGTCTGCCCATCCGGCACCGGGCAGGAACTGGATGGTGCGAACGCGACCGACGGGGTCCTCCGTGCGGACTTGGCGTGGTCACCGGGGGCCGCGGAGCGTCGCGCGCCGGGGCGCGTGCCGCTGCGTTTCGATCCGCCCGAGGGGTTGGCGCTCCCCGCGGGGATCGTTGACGGCCGCTTCGGCATGGTCCCGCTGCTCGCGGCCCCGGGCGGTGGCGTTGCGATCGTTGTGGACGTCGGCTCGCACCCGGTCCGCGCGTGGTTCGACACCGACGCAGACGGAACGCTGGCGGACGAGCGAGCGCTCTTCTTCCGGCGCATCGGCCTGCGGCACATGGCCTCGACGTCGGTGCGCGTACGTCAGGGGACCGACGAGGTGCCGGTCAGCGTGCGCCTGGAACGGGGCGCGCTCGAGGCCGACGACACGTTCCGCGCCGACGTGGCTGCCCACCGCAGCGGAGCGTTCGTCGTCGGTGGACGGCTCGTACCGGTTGCACTCTCCGACGGGAACGGCGACCTGCGATTCGACGACGCCCGCTACGACGCGGTCCTCCTCGATCTGGACGGCGATGGTGCGCTGGACGGCGCGCCGGGTTCCGTCGAGCGCTTTCTGCCGGGTGATGTCGTGGTGGTCGGCGGCGAGTCGCGCAGGATCGAGGTCGCCGAGGGCGGCGCGGGCGTGACGCTGACGAGGGCGGCGGCGCGAACGCTGCTCGACCCGATTGCGGGCGGGGCACAGGGTGAGTCGGAGGGCGTCGAGGCGCTGCTGCAGCGCTTCGCGCAAGAGCGGGGCCTGACGGCTCCGGCGCGTGCTGCGACCGTCGCGCGTCTGGGACGGACCGGCGCACCCGGCGCGCTCGTGCTTCTCGACGACACCGCACGCTCCGACGCGGACGCCACGGTGCGGCTGATGGCCATCGCTGCGATCGGCCGCGGGAGGTTCGGGGGCGAAGGCGAGGCGGCGCTCGCCCGCTTCCTCGGCCGTCAGGACGAGGCGATCGTGCTCACGGCGATCGCGGCGCTCAGCCGTGGACGATACTCCCGTCGAGCGGAGCACTTCTCTTCACTACTCCACGGCCGGAGCGAGAACGTCGTGCGCGAGGCCGCACGCCACCTCGCGGCGATCGATGACGCTTCGTCGCGAGGGCGCTTCCTCTCCGCGTACGAAAGCAGCCGTTCGGCTGCACTGCGTCTCGCGATGTACGAGGGCGTGCGCGCATCCCCGCGCGCGCCGACCGCACGCGAGGCGATGGCCGCCGCGAAGGACCGGCACGCACCGCTCCGCGTCCTCGGAATGACCGATCTCGTCGCGCGGCGGGACGGTCGTGCGCGCAAGGTGCTCATCGAAGCGTGCAACGACCCGACTCCGTCCACCGTCGTGCCTCTGATCGGCTTGCTCGCGGCGGTGCGGGACGGATCGGCCACCGAGGCGCTGCTCCGTCTGGGCGCGCCGCACGCACACCGGTCGCACGCGCTGCGCACGCTCGCACGGGTGCCGGATGCCGCGGTGGTTCCGCGCCTGGTGGAAGCGCTCGAAGACGAGGACGAGGACGTGCGGCGGCTCGCGGCACGCGCCCTGCTCGGACGCCGTGACCGCCGGGGCGTGACCGCCCTGCTGCAGCGCGTGGCGGCGGAGCCGGACGACGGGGTCCTCGCGGAGGTGATCGCCTCGCTCTCCGCTGGCGGGGACCCGCGCGCTCTGGCCGCGCTCGAGAAGCGGGCGGAGGAGCACGAGGACTACGCGCTCGCCGACGTGCTGGCGCTGCTCGGGTCACCGTGGATGAGAGGAGTGCAGCACGCGCTGCCCATCCTGAGGCGCGGGCTGGACGATGAGTCGTGGCGCGTGCGCGAGGCTGCCGTGCGCGCGGTCGCGGCATCCCGCGAGCCGGTTCTGTTGCCGCTGCTGACCGCCCGGCTCAAGGACTCGCGCAGTGCGGTGCGCGTCGCCACGATCGAGGCTCTCGCGGAACTGCGGCAGCGCGACGCCGTAGCGCCACTCATCGCCGTGCTCGAGAAGGAGCGCGCCGCCCGCGCCCGCGATGCTCTCGCCCGTGCGTTGTTCCAGCTGACGGGCGTGCACCTCTACGACGACGCTGCGCTCTGGAGCGCGTGGTTCGCCGAGAACGGTGCGACGTTCCGCGTGCCCGCCGTTCCGCCGGCACTGCCGAATGCGCTCGCGGGCCCGACGCGCGACGGCTCGGGGCCTAAGTTCTACGGCATCCCGATCCGCACGGACTCGGTCGTGTTCGTCATCGACCGTTCCGGCAGCATGGCCGCCGGCGGGGGACTCGGTCTCAGCGGACCGGCGACGCCGGGCGACGAGAGCAGGTTCGGCACGGCGGTGCGCGAACTGTTGAAGGCCGTCGCGGCGCTCGACGATGGCGCGATGGTCAACGTGATTCTGTTCGGAACGGACGTGCGCGCGTGGCGTGAGCGCATGCAGCCGCTCTCCCAGCGATCGCGCAAGGCGCTGCGCGTGTTCCTGACGCGGCAGTCACCAACCGGCGGGACCAAGCTCTACGACGCGCTCGAACGGGGCATCCTCGAGAGGGGCGTCGAGACCGTCGTGGTGCTGTCGGACGGCGGGCCGACCCACGGTAAGTACCTCGCCGACGGCGCGATCCTCTCCGCGATCAAGGACATCAACGCCAAGCGGCAGGTCGAGGTCAGCTGTGTTGCGATCGGCACCGGATCCACGCTGCTCCGCCGCCTGGCGGGGATGCACCGCGGCGTGTACGTCGAACGCTGAGAGTCGCGCGTCCGGCGCGGATCCTCAGTTCTGCTGCTCGCGCCACTGCGCGACGACATCCTCGATCTCGAACGGCGAGATGTTCGACGGCGGCCCCGAAGTGACCGTCCGATTCGCCTTCGTGATCTTCTCGTTCAGTTCGCGCACGAGCCGGTGCACGGTCGCTTCGTCCGGGGCCCGCCGCACGCGCAGCAGCGCCTCCTCGACGTCGCGCCGCAACTGGAGCGTGCCCGGCAGGAACGAGAGGTCCTCGCGCTGCAGCAGCTTCTTCAGCCACCACATCTCGTCGTGCGGGCGGTTCAGGTCCGGGATGGGCTTGCCGAGGCCCGGAGGCCCGGCAGGTCGTCGAACTCGCCGCGCTCCCGGGCCTCGCGGATCTGCTTCTCGATCGTCGATTCGAAGTCCCGCATCGTCTTGCGCCGTTTGGGCTTCATGGTACGCCTCCCCTGTCCTCGGATGGCCTGCGGCCGGGCTCTGATGACCGTACACTCCGGCGGAGCATCTCCCGTGTCCACCAGCCCCATGTCCACCAGCGAAACGCAACCCGATCCCGATCCCCATGGCGAGCCGACGCCGGACGAGTCCGATGCGCCGTGGGGGTATCGCGGTGCACGCCGCCGCGTCGAGGACGTGGTCCGCGACGACCAGCGGGCGGAGGATCTGGCCGATCGGGCCACGAAGCGCGCCGAGAAGTGGCGACGGAGCGGCCGGATAGCGCGGATCTGGGAACCTCTCTCCACCTCCATTCGCTTTCTGCGCGCCTACGCCCGGCGGGAGTACCGCAAGGTCCCGTGGCGAAGCGTCGCCGCGCTCAGCGCGTCGCTGCTCTACCTGGCTAACCCGTTCGACCTGCTCCCTGATTTCATCCCTTTGCTGGGCGTGATCGACGACGCAGCAGTCCTCGCCTGGGCGCTCTCTGCGTTCTCGGGGGACCTCACCCGGTTCAGGGAGTGGGAAGACGCGCGCGATGACGGCTGAGGGCGCCGAGCCGGCCCCGCGTCTCAGGCAGGCGTACCTGATTGCGGCCGCGGTCGCGGTCGTGGCGGCTTCACTGCGCGTCTGGACACTGTGGGAGCAGCGTGACGGCAACGCGCTGCTCACGCTGGCGATCCTGGACGATCGCAGCTACCTCGAACTTGCCGCAGCCATGAAGAACGAGCCGTCGGGGCAGCCGTGGTTCCTCGCCCCTCTGTTCCCGTGGGTGCTGTCGCTCTTCAGCCCCTATGACGGATGGCCGACGATGCTCCAGGCATCCGTCGTCAATCTCGTGTTCGGTTCGCTCGCCGCGGGCGTGACGGCGCTGGCCGCGCACCACCTCGCGGGCCGTACGGCCGCTTGCGTGGCGGGCGCCGCCGTCGCACTCGGCGGGACCTTCGTGTTTCACGACATCCTGCCCGGGCAAGAACCGCTGCTGTGCCTGCTGCACGCGGCGGGCGTGCTGTACGGAGTGCAATGGTGCCGTGGTGGAGGGAGGGCGGACGCGGTGACGCTCGGTGTCGTCACCGGATTCGCGTGTCTGGGACGGGCGCTGTCACTCTCGCTCGCGATCGCCGCGATCGCCGTCGCGTGGTCGACTCTCCGGCCCCGTGCGCGCTTCTGGAGCGGCGCCGCGCTCGTCGGGATCGGATTGGCGTTCGTCCTGGGACCGGCTGCGGTACGCAACCTGCGCGTGACGGGCGAACTGACGCCGTTCGCTTCCTCGTCGGGCGTCAACCTCTACATGTCGAACGGCCCGGTCTCGCGAGAGCGCGTGATGTTCGCGGCAGACGACCTGCCGATGTCGCCGGACGCGATGCGGATCGCCGCCCGTGAGATCGCCGAGGGTGACGCGGGCGGACCGCTCTCGCCGTCGGGGGTGTCGTCCTACTGGCGCGGGCGTGCGTTCGAGGGCGCCTCCGTCTTCACCATGGGGTTGCACTGGGCCAAGAAGGCGTACCTGTTCGTGTCGGCGGACGAGTACGGGAACAACCACGACGTGTCGATCGAGCGCCGCTATTCGACGTGGCTGCGGTTCTTCCCGGTGGGAGGATGGTGGCTGCTCGCCCTCGGTGCGGCAGGGTGGCTGCTCGCGCGACGGAGGCACCGGGAGGTGGACGTCGCCGCCGTCGTCGTCGCGCTGACGTGGCTCGCTCTGATCGTCTTTTTTCCGGTGTCGCGCTACCGGCTGCCGGCGCTGGTGCCGTGCGCGATCGCTCTGGGCGCCGGCGTCGCCGTGCTGGCGCGCGGAGGTGTGGACCGCGGGCGTCTCGGGATGGTGTCGGCCATGGCGCTGGCGTTGATCGGGCTCGCGTTCTCGGGCGGGCTCGTCCGGCCGCCGGTGAACAGCTCGGCGAGTTACGTCAACCTCGCCACCGCGTTCGAACACCAGGGGAAGCATGCGGCCTGGCTCGACATCGCGGAAGAGGGCGTCGAGCGCTGCCCGAAGAGCGCGGAACTGCAGGAGACGCTCGGTCGTGCGTATCTCGCCGCCGCGAGGCCGGACCTGGCGCTCACGCACCTCGACCTCGCCGGGAAAGACGCGGTCACCGCGCAGATCGCGGGGATTCGCGCGCTGGCGGAGTTGAACCGCGGGGACGACGCCGAGCGCCTCGCGGACGGCATTGCGCCTCGCGTGCCCGGCCACCCCAATCCGCGCGCCGAGTACCACGCCAACCGGGCGCTCGCCGCGCACGCGCGCGGAGAGCGGGGAGCGTCGCTGCAGCGGCTTGCGGAAGCGGCGGCGATCGTGCCCGACCACCCCGCGGTGCTGCACGCGCGCAGCGTCATCGACCCGCAGTAGTAGCTAGTAGTTCTGCTGCTAGTAGTTGTGGGGGAACATTCGGCGCTCCACGGCCTCGATGACCGTGTGCAGCACCTTGATGTGGATCTCCTGAATGCGGTCCGACGTCGTGGCCTGCGGTACGACGAGTGCCACGTCGCACAGGTCCTTCACGGCGCCGCCGCCCTTGCCCAGCAGCCCGACTACGCTGACGCCGCGCTCGCGGGCCGCCTCGCACGCCGCCAGGATGTTCGGCGAGTTGCCGCTGGTCGTGAGCACGACGAGCACGTCGCCCTTGGTGCCGTAAGCCGCCACCATGCGCGCGAACACCTGGTCGTAACCGAAGTCGTTGGCGATGCACGTCAGGTGGCTCGGATCCGAGAACGCGATCGCCGGGAGCGCGTCGCGGTTGCCGCGGAAGCGCCCGGTCCACTCCTCGGCGAAGTGCATCGCGTCGCACATGCTGCCGCCGTTCCCGCAGGACAGCAGCTTGCCGCCGGCCGAGAGAGCTGCGTGCGCCACGTCCACGAAGCGCCGCACGGCGGCCTGGCATTCAGCGTCCACGCGGAACGCCGCCAGAACCTCGGCGGCCTCTGCGAAGGAGGCGTCGATGGGGTCCGGGTTCGTCTCGGGGGTCATCGCGAGGAGACTACTCGACCGTCACGTCGCGCCACAGGCAGACGCCGCCGGCGGACAAGCCGAGTCCCCATGGCCCGTCCAGCCTCGCGATCGTCGCAGTCGCCACGTGCGCGTCGCCGTCCACGGTCACGTGGATCTGGTCGAGCGTGACGTCGATCCGGAACGCGTGCTGGCTGCGCGTGTCGACGAGAACGTGCGCGACTTCCTTGTTCGTGGTGCCGTCGACCACGTAGACGCGCGTGCGCTCACCACCGGCGAGCGGCCAGAGACGCACGTGCATCCGGTCTCCGCCGGCGGCGGAGAGCTGAACGCTCGCGACGGTGTCGCCGGTCAGGATCTCGACCGAGCCGGTCACCGAGTACGGCGGCGCGCGCGACTCGAGCCGCCAGGCGGACGCGTGTGTCTCCTCGAATGCGCAGTGTTCCCACTCCTCTGCACCGAGCGAGAGCCCGCGCCCCTCTTCGAACCACGCAGGGCTGAGTGCCGCGACGAACTCCGCCCACTGCGCGTCCAGTGCGTCCGCGTCGGTGCCCAGTTGCGCCACGATGTCGTCGCGGAGCGCTCCGGGATCTCCGGCTGGCTTGGCATGTCGTAAGTCGCGGAAGAACTCCCCCAGACGGTCCCGCTGCTCCCGCAGGAAACGCCACGCCAGCCACTCCAGCGCATATCGCTCCAGCAGCGATGCCCGTTTTCCGTCAGGCGCCGGCAGCTCGTCCGCGAGCAGGGACGTCAGTGGTGGCAGCCGGCCGTGTTTCGCGAGCCGCTGGGCCAGACCGACGAGCGTCGCGGTGAACGGCGCTTCGTCGGCGGCTCGATCCGCATTGCGTGCGGCCATCGTCCGCGCGGCCACGTCGACCGCCGACCCGTTTGCGACCCAGCGGGGGTGGTGACGATGGCCGGGCACGAGCGCGAAGCGCGCGAGGTGTGCTGCCTCGTGCGCGAGGAGGCGCTCGGTCTGCGCGGGCAGGCCGTGCGTGGGGATGAGGCCGGGATCGATGCGCGGCTGCAGGTCCACGTGCGCAGACGTCGTTGCCGGATGCGCAAACGCGCGGTGCGCTGCGCGCTCTCCACCGGTGAGCTGCGCGTCCGCCTGGCGGAACCCGTCCGCCCGCACGTAGAGGTGGATGTCGAGCGGAGCATCGGGCGCCGTGGGGGCCGCGCCCCAGACTTCCGCCACGACACTCCAGACGGGGCTGACGGCCGCGAGTCCCGCGGCTTCGGCGTCCGCCCCCCCGGTGTCAGCAATCACCCGAAAGTGGGCGTTCGCGGTGCCGGGGGGCAGGACGCCTTCCGAGCCCCGGCAGGCAGCGAGAGCGGGGATCAGAAGCAGAACCGAAAGCAGGCGTGGCACGCCGACATGGTACGCCCGGCGATGGGTCTACGGACCGGCTCAGCGGGCGGATAGAAGGTCTCCATGCGAGAAGCCGGGGAACTCCTGGGCGAGATGGTCGAGGTCGTGCGCGCGGCCGGGCGAATCTGTCGACGGGTGCAGCACGAGCTCCGCTCCGGCGACACGTTCGAGAAGGACGACCGCAGTCCCGTCACTGTTGCCGACCTGGCCGTTCAGGCGCTGATCGGACACCGCCTCTTCCCCGGCGTGCCCCTTGTCGGCGAGGAAGACAGCGGGCCGCTGCGTGCCGACGCCGCACTGCGCGCGTCGGTGCTGGATCGCCTCCACGAGGAGTGGCCGGAGGCGACGGCCGAAACGCTCTACGAGGCGGTGGACCGCGGCGACGCGGAGGGTGGGAAGTCCGGGCGCTTCCTCGTGCTCGATCCGATCGACGGCACGAAGGGATTCCTGCGGGGCGACCAGTACGCCGTTGCACTGGCAATGATCGAAGACGGCACTCCGGTTGCCGGCGTGCTCGGCTGTCCCAACTTGCCGGTGAGCGCTACCGACTCGGGAGCCGGCCGCGGATTGGTCGTAGCGGGCGCGATCGGCCGCGGCACGCATGCGCTGCCGCTCGACGGCAACGGCACGGACGGCCGCCAGTGCGCGGTCTCGGACGTGCACGAGCCGGTGGCGGCTCGCATCTGCGAATCGGTCGAGGCAGGCCACACGAAGCACGACCGCACCGCCCGCATCCGGGAGGCCCTCGGCAGCCACGCCGATCCCGTCCGCGTGGATAGCCAGGCGAAGTACGCGCTCCTCGCCCTCGGCCGGGCTGAGGTCTATCTCCGCATCCCGCGGGACGTCAACCGCAGCGAGACCATCTGGGACCACGCCGCGGGCGCCCTGGTCGTCGCCGCCGCTGGCGGCCGGGTGACTGATCTGGACGGCCTCCCCCTCGATTTC
Source organism: Planctomycetota bacterium (assembly GCA_965248445.1). GTDB lineage: Bacteria > Planctomycetota > JAJSAM01 > JAJSAM01 > JAJVHW01 > CBDFJG01. Next base: position 1,168,999 of record CBDFJG010000004.1, on the reverse strand, counting down.
GGCCTCGGACGGAGGCTGTGGGGGAACCGCGGGATCGTCGCCACCAACGGCCATGTCCACGAGGCCGTCCTCGCCGCCGCGCAGACCGACTGAGCCGATCTCCCTACTTGAGAAAGCCCGGCGAGTCTGGCTCCATATCCGCATGGTGATGGCCGTGCGTGCGGGGGGGACCCGCGGCTCGGCGATTCGCGGGTGCAGAAGAGGTTAAGTCGTGCCGCATCTGGGTTCTCTGCTGACGGACTGGTTCGGCAGCGACACGAGCTGGATCGCGTTCATCCTGGGGTGCCTCCTCGGGTGGATCGCCGGTCTCGTCTGGTGGTGGTACTTCACGGGCCGGGAGACCCGCGGTAAGGCGGAGGTCATGCGGCTCGAGGGCCGGCCGGCCACGGTCGAGACGACGCTCACGGCCCGCACGGGGGAACTGGACGGGCTGCAGGAAGAGACCAGCGACTCGGCAGCGGGAGAGTCCGCCGAGTCGACGGACCTCAACATCGCGCGGGACGGTGCGATTGCACGGCTGACAGCCCTCGAGGGCGAGCTCAGCGCAATGCCCGTCGTTCCGGTGCTCGAAGCGGCCGCAGACGACGGATCCGCCGATGTGATCGCTGGTCTGGAGCGGCAACTCGTCGCGGCTCGTGAACTTGCCGCCGACGCGATCCAGGCTCACCAGGGGTGTGACACGCGGCTGGAGCAGCTGACGCGCGACGTCGATGCGCGGACGCGCAGAGTGGACGAACTGACTCGCGAGGTGGACGAGCTGACGCCTGCGAAGGACGCCGAGATCGCGCGCCTGGGCGAAGCTGCAACGGGGGATCATGCGGCCGCAATCGCGGCGCTCACAGCGGAGAGGGACGAAGTGCAGGCCCTACTGTCGAAAGCGCAGGAGAAACTCTCCGGCCGACGTGCGGAGATGGAGTCACAGCTCGCCGTCCTTCGGCGCGAGCGCGACGAGGCACGCAAGGACGCGCGGCGCCAGCTGCTCGACCAGCAGAACGAGTTCGACGAGTCGTCGCGACACGCGGCCGAGGATCTGGTGAGGCTGCGCGAAGAGCGCAGGCAGTTCCAGTCGCAGCTGCGTCTCGCCGGTGCCGAGGTCGAGCGCATGCGCGACGAAGCCACGGGCGCGTCCGCGAGCGACGCCGAGTCCGACCGTCTCCGTTCGCGACTGACCTCGATCGAGGGGAAGCACGCGTCGGACCTGCAACAGCGGGACGGCAAGATCGACCAGTTGCTCTCCCGCGTCGAGGCACTGCAGGACGAGCTGCACAACCCGCCGAAGCCGAAGCGTCCGGCACGCGACGAGCTCCAGCGCATCTTCGGGATTGGGCCCGTGCTCGAGCGCAAGTTGCACGCCATGGGCTACCTACGCTTCGAGGACATCGCGGCGTGGAAGCGTCCCGATGTCGAGCGTGTCGCGGAGCAACTCGGCTCGTTCCCGGATCGGATCGAACGGGATGCATGGGTCGCGCAGGCGGGTCGCCTGGCGGTCGAGATGCAGCGCGAGTACGAGGACTGATCAAGACAGGGAGAGACGCGGCGTCGGGCTACTCGCGCTTGGCCCGCGGCGGAGGCGAGAGTGGAGCGCCTCCGGGAACCCGCAGGACCGGGTATTCGTCACCGGGCTGCGTCGTTTCGAACCAGCCCCAGCGCACCAGCCCGTCGTCGCTCTCGGGTTCGAGCAGGTAGATGGCGACCGCGGCGAGCGGCTGCGCCATGTCCACGAAGTGGTCGCTCTCCGAGAGACGGCGGACGGCGTGCTCGCGGCGCACGCTGAAGACGGTCTCGTCGCGGGGCTCGTAACCGACGTCGGGACTCACCGTGGAGTCGCGGGCGAGGACGACGTACCGCTCGACGCGGCGTTCAGCCGCGTCGCTGCCGAGGGTCCGCACGAGCACGTTGTGGGCGCGCAGGAACTCCGCGATGTCGCTGCGGCCGGCGGGGATCACGTAGCCGCGCGGGCGGCGAACGGACACCTCCGGCAGGAAGCGTGCGTAGAACGTCGTCGGCCAGTACGTGAGGGCGCCGCCGAGCACCTTGCGTTCGCGCATTGCGTCGGCGTCCCAGGCGGCGATGTCGGTCTGCCAGAGTGGATACGCTGGGTAGTCGTAGACCAGGCGGCCCTCCGCATCGCGGCGTGCCACGCCGTAGTTCACGCCGACCACGTCGTCCGGCTGCGGAGAACGGCCGCGTGCGATCGTGTCGGCGGCCGCGCGGGCGCAGACGCCCACGATCTCGCGGCCGCGTGAGCCGACCTGGTCCAGGATCTCGACGAAGACCTCGTAGGTCACACGCACGCGCTCCTCGAACGGGAGGTAGCTGTACGCCTCGAGCAGGATGTCGATGCGGCCGGTGAGCCCTCTGTAGTGGCTCCCGTACCGCGGCAGTCCCGGATAGGTCTCCCAGCCGCTCGCCGGATCGTCGTTGTCGCGGAAGTTGCCGTAGAACCACGTGCGGTGGCCGGTGCGCTGCAGAAGTCCGTGCTCGATCGCGGGCAGCAGCCGGTCCCGCGTGTACAGGATCGGATCGGGCGGGCCGCTGAGCAGCGTGTGCGACGTGTCGTAGGTCAGGTGATATGCGTGCGGCGAGCCGTTCGAGGTGTGCGAGTCGACGATCACGTGTGGGTTCCAGCGGCCGACCAGCGCGGACAGGAGTCGCGTCTCGGGCGCCTCCATCTTCGTGTAGTCGCGGTTCAGATTGAGACCCTGACCGGTGTATCGCGTGCCGACGCCGCCCGAGGGACTGTCCTGTCCCTTCATCAGCGCGAGATCGAGCGTTCGGTTGTCCGGCGCGATCAGGTCGTTGCCGTCGGCGTTGTAGTTCGGGACGAGTAGCAGCGTCGTGTCGCGCACCAGCCGCAAGAGACTGCCGTCGCCTGCCAGAAGCGCGTCGCGGGCGAACATGAGTGCAGCCTCTTTGCCCTCGACTTCGCCGGCGTGGATGTTGCAGATGATCAGCACGACGGGGCGGCCGTGCGCATCGGCGGCGGCATGCGCCGCATCCGGCTCGAAGTGCCCATGAGCCGACATCACCAGCACCGGCAGCTCGCGGCCCCCGGGCGTGCTGCCCATCGACTGCACGTCCAGCGCGCCGGTACCCTGTTCCTCGCAGAGCGCGCGCAGCCGGGCGACGAACGCCAGCACGTCCGCGTGCACGGACGTCCGTTCGTAGTTCGACGACTCTGCGACCGTGAGGAGTGGTCCGCTTTCGGGGTCCGGCAACGGGCTCACGCCGCCGGGTGGCACGCTTCGACGTGCTCGAACAACTCGTCGACGTGCGCCTCAGTCATCATCGGATTGATGAACAGCGCGCGAAACACGCGCTCGCCGCCCGAGGGGCACAGGTTGATCATGAAGCGCCCCGTCGCGTTGATCTGCTCGCGCGCACGGACGGCGACGCGCTCGCGCTCGGCGCGCGCGGGACCGCGGGGTCGAAAGCAGACTGTCCACGTCTCGGGCTCTTCATGCACGAGTTCGTAGACACGCGAGGAGGCCATGCGGTCCCGGAAGCGCAGCGTCAGCGCGCGGGCGTGATCCACGTGCTCGCGCAGCCCGGACTCGCCGCGTGACTTCCAGAGGAGCCACATCGACAGCGCGACGAACGGCTTGCCGCAGTAGAGCGACCGCAGACCGAGATCCGCGGTCTCCGGTTCCGCGTCCGCGTCCTTGAACAGATAGCCGGCGCCGCTCGGCGGCCGCAGTGCGTCCAGTGACGCGCCGTCCTTGACCATCAAGAAAGAGAGCGCGACGGGCGCCCCGAGGCCCTTGTGCGCATCCCACGTGAGGCTGTCCGCGTGTGCGAGCGGACGGCGGAACTTATCGCGCTCGCTGCCGAGGAGCCCGAGTGCGCCCCACGCTCCGTCGGCGTGCAGCCAGAGGTTGCGTCCATCTATCGCCTCGCGCAGATCGTCCACGCGATCCAGCGATCCCGCGACGGTCGTGCCGAGCGTTGCGTTGACGAAGAACGGGATGAGACCCTTGTCCTCGGCTGCGCGCAGCGCATGACCCAGGTCGGTGGGGCGCATGCGATCGCGCGCATCGCACGGAACGCGGAACACGTTCGCGAGTGGGACGCCAGCGAGGTCCGTGCCCTTCTCGATCGAGTAGTGCGCCGCCTCCGACGTAAAGAGCGCCAAGCGCGGCACGACGTCATCCCCGTGTTCGGCAGTGGCCCGCTTGCGCGCGAGGAACACCGCCAGGTAGTTCGAGAACGACCCGGCGGGGGTGAGAGTGCCACTCGACTTCGCGCGGTCCCACGGGAGGAGCCGCAGCATCCAGTCGAGAACGGCGGTCTCCATCTCGGACGGGAGCGGCGCTACCTCTCGCGTGGACATCGTGTTGTTCTGGAACACGCCCAGGAAGCCACCGACCAGGCCCTCCTCCTCGACGCCGGAGAACAGCTGGTTCTGGAACCGCGGTGTGCGGCCGTTGACGAGGTGGTCGTCGAGGAGCGCAGTCAGCGCCGTGCGGAGGTCGTCTCCGTCCATCGGCCCCTCGGGGAACGCGCGGACGAGGCGCACCTCGTCGTCGCTCAGAGCGCGGACCTCCTCGATCGGCTGGCGGAACGCCGGGGCCGCCGCGTCGGCCGCAGCGCGCTCGCGCATGTAGCCGAACGCCCACTGCAGGAAGGAGAGGTCCGAGGGCATCCCCGGAGTCTCCCACGCCCGCCCGGAGCCTCACGAGAAAGCGGCGGGAGGTGGGGCGGGCACCCCGCAGATGGCCCGCAGATGGCCCGCAGATGGAGCGGGGAGACCACCGGTGAGAGACTGTCTTCGTGAACCTGCTGCTTCTCGACGGGTCCGACCTGGTGTCGGACGGGATCTACCGCGTGGCGGACGGCCGCGCTCGCCACGTGCGGGAGATCCTGCGCTCGGAGCCGGGAGACACGCTGCGCGTCGGGCTCCTCGGGGGCGGCACCGGCAGCGGAGACATCGTCTCGAGCGACGACGACGGCGTGACGCTCCGAGGCGCATTCGGCGCGGCGCCGCCACGGCCGCTCACCGATGTCGTCCTCGCCATCCCGCGGCCGAAGATGCTGGCGCGGCTCGTGCCCCAGATCGCAGCGCTCGGTGTGGACCGTCTCGTATTGCTCAGGACCTGGCGCGTGGCGAAGCCGTATCTGACGGCGCGTGTGCTCGAGGACGGCTCGTTGCGAGCGCTGCTCCTCAAGGGGCTGTCGCAGGGCCGCGAAACGCATGTGCCGAGGGTCTCCATCGAGCCGCTGTTCCGCCCGTTCGCCGAGGACCGTGCGCCGGATCTCGCGAACGGCACCACCGCTCTGGTCGCGCACCCGGGCGCCGCGACTCCGCTGGCCGGAGTCACCGTCGGCAGAGCGGGGCGCGTCGTGCTCGCCGTCGGGCCGGAGGGCGGCTTCCTTCCGTTCGAGATCGAGCTCCTCGAAGCGGCGGGCTTCCGTTCGGTCTCTCTGGGGGACCGCACGCTCCGCACGGACACCGCTGCCGTTGCGGTGCTCGCGCAGGTCTCACTGCTGCGAGCGCAGGCCGGCGCGTGATTGCTGCCCGCGAACCGGCGCGCCGTGGCACGCTCGGGGAGTGGGCCCCGTGAAGCCTCTGGCCCCCTTCGAATCGTCGATCGCCGAGCGGTATCACGAGGAGACGAAGTACAGCGAGGAGGGCTTGCGCCGCGAGGCGGCGGCGCGCGAGCCGCTGGAGTGGGGCACCCGGCCGCCGCCTTTCAAGGACTACGCGGGTCGGCGCATCCTCCTGCCCACCGAGGGGGTCCCGATCCGGCGTCCGAGCGAGCAGGACGGAGCGATCCAGAGCGACGACGAGATCGAACGCGCGGGTGAGGGGGCGATGGACCTCGCGAAGCTCGCACGCATCCTGTGGCACACGAACGGATGCACACGGATCGTGGGGGACCAGTCGTTCTTCCACCATTTCCGGGCGGCGCCCTCGGCCGGCGCAATGTACCCGACCGAGGTCTACGTGTTCGCGCGCGGCGTGCCCGGTCTGCCGGACGGCGCGTACTCGTACCAGCTTCTCGACCACTCGCTGGCCACCGTGCGCGCCGGAGACGACATCGAGGCCGTGCGCCGTGCGTGCTTCTCGCACCCGGCGGCGCGGGTCGCGTCCGTCTTCTTCGTGCTGAGTGCGATCTGGCGCCGCAGTTCCTGGCGTTACCGCGAGCGCGGCTACCGCCGCGCGCTGCTCGACACCGGGCACGTTCTGGGCAACCTAGTCCTCGCCACGGGAGTAGAGGGCCTCTACGCGCACCCGCTGGGCGCGTTCCACGATGCACGCATCGAGGGACTGCTGGAACTCACGCCGCACGAGGAGGGGCCACTCGCGATCGTGCCGGTGCTCGCGCCGGACGCCGCCGCGGAGGTGCCGGACGTTCCCAGCCGCCGTTCGATCGCCGTCGAGTGGCACCGCGCAGTGGAAGCCGTCGCGGATCGGTTCGACGACTCGCCACCCGAGCGCCTGATCGCCGCGGTTCACGTGGCCGGCCGCCTGGAGGCAGACGCCGAGGTCGTGGAGGATGCCGCCGACCTGCCGCTGCCGACGGACAAGTACGTCATCGCCGCCGTCGCAGCGCCGACGCAGTGGACGCCGCTCGAGCCCGTGACAGACACGATCGCGGAGCGCCGCAGCACGCGCCGCTTCCGACCGGGGTCGATCCCGCCGGGCCGTCTGGACAGCGTGCTCGCGTTCACGTGCGCGGATCCCAGCCGCCTCCTGGCACCGGGGTTGTTGCGGACGTACGTGGTGGCGATCGACGCGGGGCCGCAGCTTCCGCCCGGCACCTACCTCTACGAACCGGGCTCTGCGCCACGCATCCATGAGCTGTCGCGAGGCACCGCCGAGACGATTGCGCGACGCATGCACCATCTGGGCCTCGGACAGGAGATCTTCGCCCACGCGGGCGCCGTCGTCGTGCACACGGCGGACCTCACGCGCGCCGTTGCGCGGTACGGAGATCGTGCGTATCGGTCGCTCGGTCTGGACGCCGGCCAGCTCGGTGAACGCCTGAACCTCGCGGCGCTGCGCGAGGGCCTCGGCGTATCGGGCTGCGGCGGGTACTTCGACGACGAGATGAACCGGGCGCTTGCCATCCCCGAGAGCCAGGCGGTGATCTACATCACGACGCTCGGCATTCCGGCATGAAGGACGCCCTGCACGGGCTGCTCACGTTCCTCGTCTTCTCGGGGCTGGCGGTCGCACTCGCGTACGGCTGCCGCTCCGCGACGGTCTTCGAGGAGTACCCGACGCCACACGAGTTGCTGCCCGAGGGTGTGCTGCTCGTGACGCGGTACGACGTTGCGGATCCGAAGTCGCACCCGACGCCGTCGTACGTGGTGCGCGCGGGCGACGACGACATCGTGCTGCACGCAGTGGACGACCTGCGGCCGCAGCTGCTGCCCATCGACACGCCGCGTCTCGCGAAGATGTACGTCTACCTGTTGCGCTACCTGCGGCTCGCGGGATCGCCGCCGGGGATCGGGCACGCATCGCCGTCACAGGGCGGGCTCGGTTTCGACTTCGATGAGCAGGCGCTCGCCCTCGGCGCCACCGAGCGGAGCTTCGCGGAGACCGACACCGGCATCGAGATACGCGAACCGGCTCTCGTCGCCGACGCATCCGGCGGCATGCGGCTCGTGGACCTGCGCCTGCACGTGACGCCGGACGGTGCGATCACCTCGGAGGAGTTGCGTGAGATCGCCCGCGACGCCGCGACGCGGTCGCTCATGTTCGGCGGTCGCTAGCGCTAGTTCGACGACGAGATGAATCGGGCGCTCGCCATCCCCGAGAGCCAGGCCGTCATCTACATCACGACGCTCGGCATTCCCGCCCGACGCGCTCGCGCCCCGGGGGCCGTACGCTCTGCGCGTGCGCAACACGCTTTTCGGGCTCGGTATCGTCGTCGTGGTCGTCCTGGTGGCCGTCCTCTCGGGTTCGTCGTGCAGATCACTGTCGGGCGCGTGGGTCGAGTCGGGCAGCGGGCCGCACTCGTTGCTGCAAGAGAGCGCACTGATGGTGCGCTACACGCAGCCGGAATACGCACCCTCGCCCGAGCTCTACGCCGTGCGCACGTCGGAGCACGAAATCGATCTCGAGACGATCGACGATCTGCGCCGCTACCTCGTGCCGATCGACTCCCCGGATCGGGCGATGCAGTACCTGGATCTCGTGCGCTTCCTCGGGCTCGAGGGAGCGCCGCCTGGACTGCCGTTCTCTTCGCCGAATTCCGGGGGGCTCACCCCGCACTTCGAGGAGCAGGCCGCGGAGTTCGGAGCGGCGGCGCGCACGGCGATCGAGAGAGCCGACGGAATCGAAGTGGAGGAGCCGGTGATCGACGGGGGTTTCGACGCTCCGCGGCTGATCGACCTACGCGTGCGCGTGACCAGGGACGGACGCCTATCGTGGGAGGAACTCCGCGAGGTGGCGCGCGGACAGGAACTTCAGAGGCTGCTATTCCGCGCGCGGTGATGACTACTTCGCTACTGCGAAGATGCACGTCATCGTCGTGCCGGGGCTGCCGAGGCTTCCGTCGTTGCTCTCGATCTTCAGGTTGACGTAGCGGCGGCCGCCCCACACCTCGTCGTACAGTCGGACGGCGGCGGGTCGCAGCTCTCCCTTGTCGCGTCTCAACGTGACGGTGTGTGCGCCGAGCGCGTCCGCTCCTTCCGGGACGGCGGCGCGCACGTACATGCGCTGGCGGAACCGATCCCCCGACGTGGGCAGGTACTCCTGCGACGTGCCTTGGTCGAAGCGGACGACACGGGCGGTGAGGACGTGCCCACCGCCGCCGGCCACCCACCCGAATGCGAGTGCGGGTTCGTCGACCGGGGCCGCGAGCGGCCGCAGCGACGGGTCGCCGATCAGGAGCCGCGAGACGGCGCCGCGCAGCATGACCCGGTAGAACGACGTGTCTTTCGTGACGCCCAGCCGATAGCGCCGGAACGCCTTGAAGTTCGCGGGCAAGCTGGTGAACACGGTGCGGTACTGATGTCCGATCACCGCGCCCTGCGGTTCCGCGTGCTGCCGCAGGCGGCTCCACTCCGCGATCGCCATTTCGCCACGGTCGGCCTCGAGCGCGGCCAGGTAGCCGGAGACGCCTGCCGTCACCCAGTTCAGCGTCATGAGTTTCGACGGATCGATCGTCTGCGGCCGCAGGTGGATTGGCTGGTACGCCGACGGGTGGTAGCTGCGGCTGCAAACTCCGTTGAAGCACGCCCCGGAGACGACGAGCGGAGCACGCGGCAGTTCCAGTCGACCGACCTCTACACCGGTCATCCCGTCGTTCACGTCCCAGGGCGACCCGTGGCCGAAGTGGAGGACCGCGTCGAGCTCCGTCAGCTTCTTCGCGTTCGACTTCGTCAGCGGCACCGTCGCCATGGCGGCCGTTTTCCGCGCTGCCTCGTGCAGCCGAACCGTCCGCTCCGCGAGCGCCGCAAGATCCGACGGCTCGCGGGCAACGAAGTAGCCGAAGTGGAAGTCCGGGAGCGGGTCGTCGTCCAGGTCGCGGCAGATCTCGAGGATGTCGTAGTGGAAGTTGATGTCGATGACGAGCGCCGGGACCGCGACGATCACGAACTCCGCGCCGTGCTTCTTCAACTTCGCGGGCACGCGCTCCGTCTTGTCGATCTCGAACCGTTCGACCTTCGCGCCGTGGAAGTCGATCAGCGGTTTCAACGCCTTGCGCTCCGCCGATCCGGCCGCGTAGGACGTCAGCACCACGACCTTGCCGAGACCGTCCTCCTGCGGGAATCCGTCAGCGAGCTTCAGGCGCGCCGCTCCCCCGGCGGCCAGCCCCTGTAGCCGACGGTCCGCCCGCTCTCCGTACTTGCCGCCCGTCTTGGACACGGCCGCCAGGTGCTTGCGCGCCTTCTCCATGTCCGGCGGATCCAGCGCAAGCAGCGCCTCCGCCAGGAAGTACCGCGTGACCGTTTCCAGATTGTCGTCCCGCCGTGCCAGGTACTTGCGGAACAGCTTGATTGCCTCGTCCTGGCGGCCGGCCATGTGGTGCCCGTAGCCCTTGGTGTAGAGAGTGGAGCCGTCCTTGACCGCGTCCTCCTTCGGGAACCGGCGCTCGATCAGTTCGATGAAAGCGATGCGGAGGTCGGGGTCCTTGGAAACGCTCGTCCGGTCGTACGTCCAGCTCCGGATCGCGGCGTACGACGACTTCAGCTTCGGGAGCTTCCATCCGCGTCGCAGGTACGTGGCGGCGACCCCGTACGAGCCTCTCGAACTGGGCCACCGGGCGAGGTGCTTCTTCCCGAGCGTCTGTGTCGCCGCGTCGTCGGCCTCGCCCGCGAGATCGAGGAACAGTCCGCGGCTGGCGCGGAAGGCACCGTCCTCGTCGGCGTGCTTCTTGAGGTAGGCGCGCAGCAGTGCAATCGACGTCTCGATCTCACCGTGGTTGCGATTCGCCTGGGCGGCGAACCAGTGCGCGTCGCCGTTCGTGACCACCAGGTCCTTCGGGAGCTCGTCGAGGACGACCTGCCACGCTGCGGCCGCTTGCGCGTACTTCCCCGCCTTGGTGAGAGCCTTCGCCGCCTCGATCCGCTCGTCGGCGGCGCCCGCCGTGCCGGCCAAGCCGGTCAGCAGGCAGAACAGCAGCGCGGCGATCGCGCGGGGCAACAGGCGCATCCTCACCTCCGGCTGCCGAGCATACCCGCTCAAAGGGCGAGCGCGGCCTCGACGAACTCGCGCTTGGCGACGTCCGCCACGGCGTCGGCGCACTCGCGGGCGGTGACGCCGTCGCCCTCGAGCAGCGCTGCGTTCATGTCGAGCCACGACACGATCTGTGCGAGGCGCTTGCGCGCGTCGTCGAATCCGGAGAAATCGCGGGGTCGCGCCGCTTCGCCTCGGAGCTGCCGGGCCCGTGCACGGTCGATCGCGAGCTCGCCCGAGGCGTGCTTGCCGGCATCGTCCGCCAGCCGGTCTGCGAGGGCCACGGCCTGATCGACGCGACCGAACGCGAGGTGCGTCTCGAGCTCCGCCTCGTCCAGCCCGTCGGGGTTGCCGACCTGACGCGTTGCGGCAATGAGCACCGCATGGTCGTCGCACGACCAATGCAGACGCAGGTAGCGCACGACGGCGCCGCCGCTCTTCGCGTCCGGCGGCGTCGGGTGCTCACGCCGCTTCTCGTCCGCCATCTCGAGGCGGCACTCGAGCGCCGACCACCCGGAGATCAGATCCGGACTCCGAACGGCGGCGGAGAGTCGCAGCCCCTCGAGGGCGCGCAGCGTCAGCGAGTAGAGCGGGTGGTGGTGCGTGGCGAGGATCGCCTCGCGGTCCGCCTCGAGGTGCGTCCGGTCACCGCCGGCGAGCCGGGCCAGCGCTGCGTATCCGTCGGAGAGGAAACCGAGCGATTCGACGGAGGTCGCCGGCAAGGGCGTCGCGGCGGCCCCGGCGAGGTCCCCCGACTCCGACCGGGCCTGGAGCAGCCAGAGGGCCGCCGCAGCGCTCTCGGGGGCGTCCTTCGCCGCCTGCTCCGCCGCGGTCACGGCCTCGCCGTGGCGTCCCAGCCGGGACAGGGACTCGGCCTGGCGAAATCGCGCGATGACGCCGTGCCCGTCCGACCCGGCGAGTCCGTCCAGCGCCTCCGCAGCACCGGCGAGATCGCCCTTCTCGAGGAGTCGCATCGCGGCGCGGAGCGATATCGGCATGAAGAGACTCTAGTCCAGGCCGTGGTGCTGGTGAAGATGGCGCGGTGCCACGCTACGTGCTCGGTCTGAACAAGTACGACCATGACGTCGCCGCCGTCCTGCTGGCGGACGGACGGCCGGTGGTCGGCATCGCCAAGGAGCGCATCACGCGGCGGAAGAACGACGGCGGCATTCCGGACGCCGCCGTCGGCTACTGCCTGCGCACGGCCGGCATCGCGCTCACCGACATCGACGTGCTGGTCCAGAACTCCTACGCCCTCGACGTTGCGGAGATGGAGCACGATCTGCTCTCCCGGCCCCACGCCCTGCACCTGCCCGGCGAGGAGCGGAAGATGGCTCTCGGATCGTTGCTCTTCCGCAACACCCGCGCAGCGACCGTGTCGCACCACTTGGCGCACGCGTACAGCGCATTCGCGGCGAGTCCGTTCGACGACGGCGCCGTGATGATCATCGACGGCGTCGGCAGTCACCGCCGCGACGCGATGGACGTGCCACCCGGTAGCCCGCCCGGACACGCGTCGGATCGCGAGTCCGAGTCGTACTACACGTTCAGCGGCACGGAACTGACTCCGTTGCACAAGGAATGGCTGCCCGCGGCGCCGGGCGTCTTGTCGGAGGAGTTCACGCGACTTCCCGGGCTGGGCGCGACGTACTCACGTGTCGCGGAGTACGTGTTCGACAACTGGAATCGCTGCGGCGAGGTGATGGGGCTCGCGGCCTACGGGCGCGCGCGGGACGACCTGCCGCCGCTCATGGGCGTGCGCGACGGCCGCACCTGGGCGGAGACCCGTTGGCCGGAGTTCCTCTGCCACCCCTACGCGCCGTCGCCTGATGCGAAGACCACACCCGGCGAGCGCAATCGCAAGTGGGAGGAGAGCCCGCATGCGAAGGAGTGGCGGGACCTGACATTCCGCGTGCAGACGGATCTGGAGGAGTCACTGCTCGAACGCGCTCACTGGCTGCACGAGAAGACCGGCGCGAAGCACCTCGTCTGTGCGGGCGGCGTCATGCTGAATTGCGTCGCGAACACGCGATTGCTCGAGGAGACGCCTTTCGAGTCCGTGTGGGTCCAGCCGGCGGCGGGGGACACGGGAATCGCGCTCGGCTGCGCGCTCTACGGCGACATCACGCTGTCGGAGAACCCGCGGCGCTACGTGATGGGGACCGACGGCTTCGGGCGTCAGTACAGCGGAGACGACATCGACGAGGCGCTCGCCGTCATGCCCATCGCGGCGTTCCTGCGTGTGCGCGAGGTGAGCGACGTAGCAGCCGAGACGGCGAAGTTGCTCGCCGACAGCCAGGTGATCGGCTGGTTCCAGGGTGGGGCGGAACTGGGACCGCGTGCGCTCGGGCAGCGCTCTCTGCTCTGCGATCCCCGAGATCCGCACGCGAAGGAGCGGCTCAATGCGCGCGTGAAGCACCGGCAGGCGTTCCGGCCGTTTGCGCCGGCGGTGCCGATCGAGCGTGCGGACGACTGGTTCGAACCCGGCCCGGACAGCACCCACATGCTCTTTGTGCGGCGGGTGCGCGAGGACAAGCGTGATCAGATCCCGGCGGTCGTGCACGTGGACGGGACGGCGCGGTTGCAGACCGTGGTTGCCGAACAGCGCCCGGAACTGCACGCGCTGCTCGAGGCGTTCGGCGCCCTCACCGGCGTGCCCGTCCTCGTCAACACCTCGTTCAACGTGAAAGGCGAGCCAATCGTCGAGACCCCGCTGGACGCCGTGCTCTGCTTCATGCGCACGGACATCGACGCACTGGTGCTAGGAGACCGCATCGTCACGAAGCGCTGGATGGGCGGACGCCTCGGGAAGTGGCTCGTCGCGACGCACACGCGGAGCGGCACGCTCGATCCTGCGCACCCTCCCGGGTCCACGGGCGGGTAGATTCCCCGCGTGCGCAACCTCGCTCTCGTGCTCGCAGGGCTCGGCCTCGCCGGACTCGGCGTGGTCGTCGGTTCCGTGGTCGGCTCCGGCGGGCCCGCCGAGGTCGAGGCGCCGCAGGCCGAGGTGCTCGTCCGCGACGACAGCGGAGACCTGCGCGCGCTCAGCCCGGAGGAGGCCGCCGCGCGCATCGAATCGCTCGAGTCACTCGTGCAGCGGCGCGAGCGACGCTACGGCTCGCGGGCGGACACTTCGGTGCAGCCGGAGCAGGAGACCGAGGAAGACGACTTGATGGCCTCGCTGCGGGTGCGTCTCGCGCTCGTGCACCCGGAGGGCCGCCCGTACACCACTCCCGAGCTGCGCGAACTGGCGCTCTCGTCGGACGATCCGGTTCTGCGCGCGTCGGCGATCCGTGCGCTGCGCGGCGACGACTCCGATGAGGCGCGGGCGACACTTCAGGCCGTGCTCTCCGACGGTGAGGCGCCCAAGGAGGTGCGCCTCCTCGCGGCCCAGATGTTGGTGCGCTGGCCGCACCGCGACCATCTGCCCGAGGAGTTGATCGAGGCGCTGAGCGCGGAGACGGATCCGGAGATCCGCCTGGAACTGACCCGCGGAGTGACCTCGCTGCGCGCGCGCGCGGCGTACATGAAGGAGATCAGCGAGCTGTTCCGTGAGGAGACCGACCCCTCGGTTCGGGCTGCCCTGCTGCGCACGCTCTCGCAGGCGAGGCGCGATCCCGCTGCGCGTGCCGAGCTGCTGCACGTCGCGACGACGCCGACAGCACCGGCCAAGGAACGGCTGGCCGCGCTGCGCGCGTTGACGGCAGGGCGTCCAGACGCGGACACCGTTGCGATGCTCGAACCCCTGCTGAAGGAGAGCGACCCCGCGGTGCGCGCCAGCGCGCTGCGGATCTTGACGTCCAACAGGGCCATGCCGCTGGGCACGCTGCGCGCCGGGCTGGCCGACGAGGACCCGAGCGTGCGCGTGACGGCGCTCGCCTACGGCATGCATCACACGGGCCGGTACTGGAAGGACAAGAAGGTCGACAACGCGCTCGTCAAGCAGACGTGGGGCACCGTGGCTGATCTCGCCCGGAGCGATCCGAACGCGGACGTGCGCCGTGCGGCCGTCAACTCCACGGGACGACTGCCGAAGTCACAGCGCAACGACGTGCTGACGTCTGCACGCGAGGATTCCGATCCGTTCGTCCGGCTGACCGCATACGCGCGCTCCGGCGGCGACATCGCGAGAACCGCGACGCAGGACTTCGTGGGCGCTCTTGCGAGTCCCGACGCGCGCCTCCGCACGTTCGCGTATCGGCAGTTGCAGCGTCTGCACGCCGTGAAGGAGCCGTACAGCGGGCGGTGGAATGACGAGGCGCGGGCCGAGGCGACGCAAGCGATCCAGCGTGAGATCGCGGCGGGGCAGACCAGGTAAGGGACGCAGTCAGTGCGCGGCGGTGCGTTCCTCTTCTGGCTCCTCTGGATCGGCCTCACGGGCTCATGACGGTCAAGGCCTACGAGAGCGGGCGGCCGTACACCGCGCTGATGCCGTTCGCGTTCCTCGTGTTCGGCGGCGCGCTGATTCCGCGCGGTGCCCGCCGTCGGGCCCGCCGAGAGCGCGAACGTCTCGACGCGCTGGCCGAGCCGCCGCGGCAGGAGCGGCGCATCGAACCGGACCCCGACGACGACGAGTGGCTGTCCGAGGACGATTCGGATGACGCCGTGCCGCGCGGCCGTGCGATGGACTTGAAGTGTCCGAATTGCGCGGCGTCGTCGAAGCACGCGCAGGTCTCCCCGCGAGGTGACGTGCAGTGCGAGCACTGCGGGACGTGGTTCGACGCGTACCGGCGCTGAGCCGGCCCGACCCTGGTGAACGATGGGACCCTCTGAACGATGGGACCCGTTGAACGATGCGGGCTACTTCAGCGTGATCTCGACGTTTTCCGCGCCCGCTTCGACGTTCTCGTGGACGAAGTTGTAGTTCTTCCCGTCCACGCTTGCGTACACGCGGATGCTGAACGTCCCGCTGCTCGGCGCATTCTGGATCGTGAAGTTGCCCTGCGCGTCGCACCGCGACCACGAGAGCTGCTGGCCGTCGAGCAGGAGCTGCAGGTTCGCCTGCGTGCCCGTGCCGTCCGGTGTCTTCACGGTTCCTGTGATCGGTAGCCCCGCGTCCATCACGAAGCGCTGACCGTCCGCGCCTGCGGCGATCGGCTCGACGATCTTGATCGCCATGTTGTTCGCGCGCAGGAACAGGCGGAACTCGCCGTCCAAGAGTCCCTTGATGGAGAACTCGCCCTTGTCGTTGGTGCGTCCGTTGCCGTTGGACGCCCGGCCGCCGGCGGGGACGTTCAGCTGCGTCGCGTCGACCCGAACTCCGGACAGCGGTGATCCGGACGCGTCGACCACGACGCCCGCGATCTCGAGGCCCTCGACGATCCGGACCTCCAGCCCCACGGTCCCAGCGGCGATGTTCTCGAGCATTACGGGGGCCTTGCCCCAGGCCTGGAAGTTGATGTCCCAGTTGCCCTCGTCCAGCCCCGTGATCACGAAGTCACCCCCGCCGGTCACGATCATCTCCTTGCCCTGCCAGTTCTGTTCGCCGGGACGGCGCATCTGCACGTTTGGCGTCCGCGAAGGGGCCAGGCCCTTCTCGTCGATGAACGTGCCGCGGATCGTGATGCCGCGCTTGACCTCGACTTCGACGTTGTCCGTGCCGGTGGAGACGCCCTTCTTCTGCGTCTGCATGAAGTCGCCGTACGCCGTCAGCGTGTACGTCCCCGGGGCCAGGCCGGCCAGCCGGAACGTGCCGTCTGCGGAGAGCTTTGCCCAGCGTTGGTTGGCCCAGTTCCGCTGATTGTTGGCGCCCTGGAACTGCGAGTACACCCAGCCGACGGCCACGGGTTTCTTGTCGTTGTCGATCACCGTGCCCTCGATGACGTGGCCGGCCTTCACCACGATCTCGAGGTCGTCGGTGCCCGTGCGCACGCCGGCCTTGTTCGTGTCTTCGACGTTGACCTCGCGACCCCAGATCCACGCTGCCGAGACCGTCAGGTCGTACGCGCCCTCCGCGAGATCCAGGAACTCGAACGTGCCGTCGCCCGCGGTGAAAACACGCGGTCCGCCCCCGCCCCAGCCCCACGGGTTGCGGTTGTTGCCCTGGCCCGCTTGCTTTGCCTGCACCGGGATGCCGCCGAGCGGAGAGCCGGACTCGTCCTTCACGACCCCCGAGATGCGTTCGCCCATACCGAGCTTCAGGATGACGTCGCCGGCGCCGGTCTCGTGCTCGATCCACTTCGCGGGCGTGTACCCCGGCGCGTTCGCGTTCAACCTGTACTTGCCCGGCTGCAGACCGCGCAGGGCGAAGAGCCCCTCGTCATCGGTCTGCGCCGACGGGTTGCCGCCGAGTCCGGCGACGAATCCCCACTGGCGCTGTTGCGCGGTGCCCATGTAGTTCGCCGTGACCGTCGCACCCGCGACCGGGCGTCCGTCCGGCGACTCCACGCGGCCGGACAACCTGACGCTCGTCTTCAGGATGAGGTCGATGCCGCCGGTCTCCTGATTCTGGATGACCTCGACGGTGTTGTCCCAGGCGGGCAGGTGGTCTTCCGCGTCCGCCCGCACCGTGACGTTTCCGGGCGTCACTCCGGTGATCTCGAACGAGCCGTCGTCCTTGACCGGGTACATCTTGGCGTTGTTGAACTGGTTGAACTGCCACGTGTTGGTGCCCTGCAGCTTCCCGGGGCGGAAGCGGACGACTGCGCCGCTCAGCGGGCCGCCTTCTTGCGACCGCACCTTGCCGCGTATCGTCCCGCCGGCGGTGAGCTCGATCTCGATCTCGGTCACCGGCTTGCCGGCCTCGACCAGGAACGGCTCGCTGGTCGCGGACGGCAGGTCGCTCGGCTTGGCCGTGGCCGTCGCACGTCTGTGCGCGGGAACCGATCCGACGGTGAAGGCGCCGGCCTCGTCGGTGAACACCGGCACCAGGGGACGCGCCCCGGTGACCGTGACCTCGACGCCGACGACGGGCTCGCCGTCCTTCGTCTTGACGGTGCCGCTGACGGTTGCGCCGGCGACCATCGGCACCGCGACCTCGAGCCGGCCCTCCCGCGGCACGTCGATGCGCCATCGCGGAGGCATTGCGTTTGGCTTGCGCAGGCTGTTGCGGAAGTCGATCGGCAGATCCGGCTGAACGTGCCCGGACGACTGCACCTCGAGGATGTAGGGACCCGGCAGGAGACCCGTCACGTTGGCGACGCCGTTCGCGTCCGTCGAGGCGGACTGGTTGCCCTGGCCCGATCCCCACATCTGCGCCATGTGCAGCGTCGCGCGGGCGCCCTCGACCGGCTTTCCGTCGGCCGCGGTCGTCACGGTCACGACCACCGTCGCACCGCGCAGGAGTTCGATGTCCCGGCGGATCTCCCCGCCCTCGCGCAGGGATTCGCCGGAGCCTTGCTGGGGCGCGCTCGGGTCGGGGAACGGGACGAACCCCTCCGCCTTGACCCGGAAGTACTGCGATGGACCAGGTGGCACGTTCTCGATGCGGTATCCGCCGTCCTCGCCGGTTCGCGCGGTGATGGCGCGGCCACCTTGCGCTGCGTATCGCACCTCGGCGTCGGCGATGGGCTCGCCGCCTTCGGCGGTCACGGTCCCCAGGATCGTCGCGGTCGGCCGCAGGCGGAAGTCGTAGCGCTTCGTGTCGGGGATGCCGATCTGCTGGCCGAGCACGACCGGCGTCTCCGGACGAGAGAGGTACATCTGGTAGCGGCCCGGCGCGAGACCGGTCATCGCGTACGCGCCCTTCTCGTCGGTTGCGACGATGACCTTGTCGAACTTCGCGCTGCCGAACAGGACGGGCGCGGCGACGACGGACGCGCCGGCGACGGGCGCCCCTTCCACGTCGACCACGGTGCCCGCGAGCGGGTGGCCTGGGAACAGGATCAGCTGAATCGGAGGCGACTTCTTCTCGGGCGCAACCAGCACGTTCTTGCGAGCGGCGATGCCGAAGCTGTCGGCGCTCGCGCGGACGTGATAACGGCCCGGCCGCAGTCCCTTTATGACGGCCGTGCCGTCCTCCGTCGTCGTCGCGTCCGCCGTGGGGGCGATCTCCGACACGATCGCCTCGGCCTGCGTGACGACGGCTGGGTCGGTCGCGGCCTTCAGTTTCGATGACGTGCCGTACGCGTGCACGACCGCGTCCTTGACCGGAACGCCCTGCGTCGTGACCACCAGGACGTGCATGTCCACGGGGATCGCGAGCCAGAGCGTGCCGAGGTCCGTCGTCTCTGTCGGTGTGAGCGCGATCCCCGGAACGTCGAGCGGCGCGTACGGTTCCTGCTCTCCGCGCAGCGAGTAGCCGCCGCTCGGCTCGAGCATGTCGAATCGGAAGACGCCGTCGGTGCCGGTGGTCGCGCTGAGCGTCTCCGTCTCGGCGCCGTCGCCGGTGCCGATCGTGCGCGTCAGACTGAGCTGCAGGCCCCCGACCGGCAGGCGGTTGTGGTACAGCCGCACCACCCCGCGAACGGCGGCGGCCACGGCCGCATCGGCGGTGCCGCTCGCGCTCTTCCCCGGCTGGCGCGGTTTCTTCCCTGACGCGTCCTCGTCCGTGTCGGTCTCGTCGTCGCCGTTCTCTGCGACGTCGGCGGGATCGGGCGCGCCGAACAGCCCCTCGCCCTCACCGGGATCACTGCCGAGCACGGCGAACAGTGCCGCGATCACGCCGAGCAGGAGTACGAAGCCGAGTCCGAACAGGATCTTCCCCGGACTGGATTTCTGCCGCTGCTTCGGCATCGGGCACCCTCCCGACCGCACCGAGCCCGGACGACGGGCCGAATCGGTTCGGCTACGGCGGATACCCTACCCGGCCCGGCCCTTCCGGGCAGCGGTGCCCCTGGAGAGCCCCCGATCAGTCGTCGTCGGGCGTGCCGGCTTCGCCGTCCGCGGTCTCACCCTCCTCGTACCGCGGGCCGAGTCGGTGACCGCGTGCGTCGGACATGCGGTGCTCGGCATCGAGTTTGAGGGCGACGCGGACGCCGTCGTGAGACGGCCAGAGCTCGTAGGCCGCCTCCAGCACCCGTGAGACGTCGTGGTGCCAACCGGCTTCGCGCAGGTGGCGTCCGAACGCGAGCAAGCCGTCGGCTCGGAGTCCGTCGTCGCCGAACGCTCCCCGTGCCGCCGCGGCTTCCTCCTGTGTGCGCACGTGGAAGAAGCCCGAGATCACCGCCCGAGCGTAGGCCTGGAAGTAGACGGCCTCGCTCCCCGGGCTGGGTGACGAGGCGATCAGCGCGGCCCGGGCGGCAGCGCGGCGGGACCGTTCGTCGCGATCGGTCTCAGCAGAGATCGACTGCCAGCGAGAGAGAACCAGCGCGCGGCCGCCGTCCAGCATGTCGTCCTCGAACGTCTCGAGCAGCAGCTGCCGGACACGGTCGGCGGGGATCGGCTCGCTGGCCGGTGTCTCGGCGCTCGCCAGCAGCAGCTTGTGGACACCCCGGATCGCAAGATCGATGGAGACCGACTCCGGCATCACGTCGTGGTCGATGTCGTCGAGAACGCGCGCGACGTTGCGTCGATACGCCTGCTCGAACCGCTTGCGCACCGCGGGGTACTCCGACCAGAACGCTGCGAGCTCCTTGGTGTCGAGGCCGCCTTCGGCCCTTCCTCGCTGCACGAGTGCTTGATGGGCGTGCGTTTCCTCGAGCGTGACGCGGAGCAGCACGTCTGCCAGGCCGTGCCCGCGGAATCCGAGGGTGTCGAGGAGGCTGCCCGCGAGCGCCACGCCGACCGCGGCTGCCCGCCGCTTCTTGCGAGACAGTTCTTCGTCGTCCGAGAGGCTCTTGAGCTGACGGACCGCGTCCCGTGAGAACACGCGGATCGCCTCGTCTGCCGTGTCCTCGGTCGGCGCCTCGCGGATCGCGCGACCCTCGTCGCCGGCGAGCATCTCGGTGAGCCGATCCACATCCGCACGCAGGTCGAGGCAGTCGTCGTGCTTCCGCAGCAGTTCGTGCAGCGTGCGCAGCCGCCGACCGACCACGCTCATGTCCAGAGCGCCGTCCGCGCCGAACAGGTCGGCGGCGGGATCGTCGTCTTCGGGGCGCTCGGCATCCGGCATGGGGCGGAGATCGTATCCGTCCGCGCCGCGCCTGCCAGGGAACGCGGACCCGGGTAGTCTCTCGGCATGTCCCGCCGGCTGGCAGTCGCCCTCGTCGTGGTGCTGTGGTTGACCACGCCCGCTCTGGCGGACACACAGGACGCGCTCAAACTGCTCCGTCAGCGCAGTCACGAGACCGAGGGACTGACGGCTCTCGAGTCCGTCCCCACCGACGAGATGCGTGCGGCCGGCCGGGCTCTCCTGCCAGTGCTCGTGAAGATCCTCGGCAAGGCCAAGAACGGCCGGGATCGCGGCGGCGCGGCACGCGCGCTGGTGCGATTGCACGTGGATGCGGCTAACGACGCCGTCGTCGCGGCACTCGCACGGGAGCGAGATCCCCAAACGGCCCTGCGGTTGGCGAGCGCTTGCCGCGGGGCGGAGGGGGACCACGCGCACCTCCGCGGACGCCTGGCCCGCATCGCGTACGACGACGACGAGCGCGCCGCGGCGCTGGCTGTGGAGGCCCTGGGCGGGTTGCCGCGGGCGGTTGGCGTCGACGACGTGCTCGCGCTGCTCACCACCGGTCCGCACTGGGCCGTCGCCAGCGGCGCGGTGCGCGGGCTCGCGTACAACCGGCGCCTGGACGTCATCCCCGTGTTGCTGCGTCATCTGAGGCACCCGGACGTGTCGGTGCGCGCGGAGTCCCGCGAGGCACTCGTAGGCCTGGTGGGGCAGGATCGAGGCGTCGATCCCGCGAAGTGGGAAGCGTGGTGGGCGGACAACGGCGAGGTGTTCAAGTTCCCGGACCGCGAGGGGGATGCGCCGCCGAGCGTTTCTCCCCAGGGTGGGGGAGACGCCGATCCGACGGCTGACGACTGGGAACCTGTCGTGCGCCCGACGTTCGCGCGGTTCTTCGGGATCGCACTGCGCGGGCGCGACCACGCGTTCGTGATCGACTTCTCACAGTCCATGTGGGGGCCGCGCCGCGACACCGCGCAGGCCGAGTTGATCGCCGCGGTGAAGGGCCTACCCGGCCGAAGCCGGTTCAGCGTGATTCTGTTCAACGAGAAGGTCTGGTCGTTCAGCGACGTGCCGCTGCCGGCGTCGCCGCAAGCGAAGCTCGATCTCGTGCGCTACCTTCCGGATCAGGAGACGAAGTCGTACACGAACATCTACGATTCGCTCGAGCGCGCGTTCGGGCTGACGGGCGTCGGCTCCCAGGCGATCGACGAGCCGGTTCGCCTCGACGAGATCGTATTGCTCTCCGACGGCATCCCGAACCGGGGGAAGATCAAGGACTCCGAGCGCATCCTCGAGGCGGTCACGGCGCTGAACACGCGCCGCCTCCGGCTGCACACCGTGTCTCTGGGGGACGAGGTGCTGGACCTGCTGCCGGCCCTCGCGGAGCAGAACGGCGGGCGTCACGTGCACCGTCCATTTGCAAAGTAGGGGCCGTTTGCGAAGCGGGGCGATTGCGAAGTACGGGCCGTTCGCGAAGTGCGGCGCTCAGCGCTTGCCGGCCGTGGCCGGGTCGCGCACGTCGCGCTTGCCGAGGAACACCTCGGACACGGCCTCTTGCCAGGCCTTCGCGTCGTCCCCGAGGTCGCAGCGGGCGATCTCGCGCATGACGCGCTTGAAGCGCCGCTTGCGGTGCTCGTCGGGCTCGACCGACCACAGCGCCACCACGAGTGGGAACGCGCGTTCTCCGCCGATGCGCTCGAGGGTGCGTGCGGCGTCCTGGCGAACGAGCCACTCGGCGTTGCTGTCGAGCAGCCTGAGGACGTCCATCTCGAATTGGTGGAGCCCGAGCGAGCGGATCGCGCGCAGCGCTTCGATGACGACACGCGGCGCGGAGTCCGAGAGCTTACGCTTCAGGCGGACCGACTGATCGCCGAGGCGCTCGTCGCGCAGGAGTCGGATGGCGGCCTTGCGCACGTTTTCCTTGTCGTGGTCCAGGGCGACATCCAGCGCAAAGGCGGACTCTGGCCACAGCTCGACGATCATCTCGACGGCGCCTGCGCGGGTCTCGTGTTTCTCGTGAACGAGGGCCGCGAGCAGTGTGTTGACGGCCTCGGCGCGCGGGTCGTCCTCTTCGAGCACGACCCGCGCGCGCTCCGTCTTCTCGTTCTCCTTCGGCTTCGCGCGGCTGCTTGCCTCGACGGTCTCCTTCTTCCGCTCCTCCTCCGCCGTGCCCGGGATCCTTGCGATGGCGACCACGTCCTTTTCGGACACGGCCACCACGCCCTTCTCGGTACGCACCTTGAGGACGCCGTCTTTGCGCGACTCGATCACACCGACGACATCGCTGCCGTCGCGCAGGCGGATCTGTTCCGCAGCAACGGCGCTCGTGGAGAGCGCCGCCAGGAGAACGAATGTGAAGACAGTGCGGATCAAGGGACCGGAACCTCGTACCAGCCCTGGATCGAGACGATCGAGACGCGTGCGCTGGCGATCCGGATCGCCTCGCTCGAGAACAGGAGGTCGACGGTTCCTCGTAGTTGCACGGTCTGGGTGGTGGCGCCGCCGCCGCCCACGGCCTCGATTTCCTCGCCGACGACCATGGCACCGATGATCCGCTTGCCCGAGCCGCCGCCTGTCATGCGCGACTTGCCGCGCACCAGCACGACGCCGTGCCAGGTAAACCCGCCAGAGATGATGAGGTCGCCATCGACTACCAGGTAGCCGGCACCGCTGCCGTTGCCCGAGAGGTGCAGGTCGCCGTCGCAGTAGACGAGTTCAACGCCCGCCATCGTCGCCGTGCCCCAGTCGACGCCCGAGTGCGTGCCCGACTGGACGACCATCGTGGCGGCGGCTTTGGTCTGCTCGACCAGCGCCTGCAGGTCGATCGCGGGCAGCTGCTCCGCCGAGGGCGTGCCGCCGCTGCCGACGAAGAGATGCGGACGGCTGATCTGGTCGATCAGGTCCTGCACGGGTGCCGGCGATCCAATGGCGGGGCGTACGACGCCCGTCGGATCCAAGACACCGTCGATGTCGTGCTCACGCCCGTCCACGTAGATCGAGTTGCTGTTCGACTCGAACACGGGTGCATCCACGTTGATGAGGATCGAACTCGTGAACTCTGGCGCCGTGATGGCCGTGCGCATGAGCACTGAGACCGCGCGGGACTCGTCGCCCGAGGTGCCGACGCTCAGAAGCGTCGTGTACTCGTCCTCGTCGGACTCGTCGGTGACGTTGTCGCCGTCGTCGTCGATGCCGTTCGCGTCGCCGGACGTGTACGTCAGCGTGAACGATCCCTGCCCCTGCGGGCTCTGCGTCTCTGTCGTGTTCCCCGGGATCACGCCGTTCGTCGAGCGGAGCTCGCTGATCGCCCAGTCCACTCCGGCTTCAGCCAGATAGAAGGCGCGTTGCCCCTGCAAGTGCGCTTGGGCCTCGCGGTGCCGCGACATGGCGGGCAGCAGAACGCTGGCTGCGATGGCCACACACGTGATAACGAGCACGAACACGGCGATCATGCCGCTGCCGCGCTCGTCGCGGTGTTTCGAGTACTTGTTGGGGTCGAGCATCAGGGGTTCCTCGCGACCATCGACAGCGTGCCGGTTGCCGTGCGCCGGCGGTCGTCCGTCGGGCCGGCAGTGGTCGCTGTCGAGAAGGTGAACATCGTGTCGGTGCGTGAGACCGTGAACGCGGTGAGGCCGCGCGACAGGACGGTCTCGACCAGTCCGTCGTCGCGGACCAGCTCACCCGTCGTCGCGTCGAACTCGTACGTGACCCGATCGCCGAGGATCGGGCCGCCGTCCCAGCCGGTCACCGGCTGAACGGAGAAGCCGAGGTCGGTCTCCCCGTCGTCGAACGATGAGGCGTCGAGCTGGCGCACGGTGGCGAGCGAGCCGCGCCGTAGTTCCTGCGACATGCGGGTCAGCGCACGGTCGACGCGCCGCGCTGCCGTGCGTTCGTTCGTGGCGGACTCCGCCAGCTTCTGGCTTGCGTCGAGCAAGGAGATCGCTCCGCCGAGGATCGCCGCGACGAGGGTCGTCGCGATGATCGTCTCGATCAGGGTGAACCCTGACTGCCGGCGGGAACGAAGCATATGCACGGCTAGTTGTTCCCGTTGCCGTTCCCGTTGCCGTTCCCGTTGCCGCCGTCATCTGGGGGCGGGTCGTCCGGCGGGGGGTCGGTGGGCGGGTCGTCCGGCGGGGGATCGTCGCCCTCATCGGGGACGTCGATCGGCTCGCCGTTCGAGGGTGTGTCGGCGCCGGTGGTGCCGACTCCGGAGAGGCTGCTGCTCTGATCACGGTCGGTGACGAAGGTGACGAACGAGAGCGTCCCGTCCGCGACAGTGTCGTCGTAGTTCACGTCCACCTGCACGCGGTAGACCTTCCAGCGCGACGTCGAGCGAGCCGTGATGTCGGTGACGCTCAGCGAGGCGTCGCCCCGGTCGATGTCGTGGAGCGTGTCGTGCAGGTCATCCACGTCGTCGAAGGGCGTGTTTCGGATGTCCTCGATCAGGGTGGCGACGTCGCGGGCGGACTCGCGGGTGCGGTTCGTCGAGTCGTTCAGCTGAACGCTCGAGATCACCGCCGCCGAGGCGCCGATCAGGGCCACCGCGACGGCGACCCCCGAGCACGCCACCTCGACCAGGGACATGCCCTGTTCGTTCTTCTTCCTGCGCATGGACCTGTCTCGACGCATGGGGACTCTCCAGACTCGGAGGAGGGACTGAGGTTCCTCCGCATCCCTATCGGTACTGCCGTCACGGGGACTTACCTGTCCAAGGTGCCTGGCGGTCGTTGGACCGCGACGGAGCGGCGACCGAGCCTGCCGTGCTGGAGGGACTCCCAGGCTCAGCGTGTGCGTGAGAGAGCGGCCTCGATCTCGTCCCTCTTCACTCGCACCCGGTCAATCCCGATGGGGAAACGGGAGAAGCTGCGCCTCCACCACTCGGACCATGCGAAGGACTCTGCTCTTCCTGCCCCTCTTGGCCGGCCTGTCCACGCAGGCGGGAGCCGGAGTCGACGGGGACGTGGACCGCCGCGTCCAGACCGTCGTGGCCCGGGCCACGGAGTGGAGCGAGGGCGAGCGGGACGAGGCCTCGAGCGCGCTGCAGAGTCTGGAAGCGGACGTCGCCCCGTCGCTCGTCCGGATCGTACTGCGCGGGAAGCTCCTGCCGGTCGAGGCGGAGGAGCCGGAGCGGCTCGACGCGCGGCAGCGGGACTTTGCGCTGCTGGTCCTCGACCAACTTCCGTTCGAGTCGGTCCGCCGGGCACTGGATGCCGAGTCGTCGCGCGAAGACAGCGTCGCATCCCGGATCGCGCAGTTCGAGGTGCTGGCGCGGCTCGACGACGACCGCGCCATCGTCGAGGCGCTGCGCGTGGCGCAGCGCTTCCGCACGTCCGCCGACTGGGCGGAGTCGCCGTCGCTGCAGTTGGCGCTCGCGGACACCGTCCGCACACACCTCGACGCCGACCCGAAGCGGATCAAGAGTGTGATCGCGGCATGGCCCGTCCTTTCGGACGCGATCCGCTCGTGCACGATCGACGAGGCCGCGAGCGTCCACGATTCCGACGTCGCGGAGTGGCTCGCCAAGGTCGCCTACTCGGACTGGGTCTGCCGCGGAGCCGCGCTGCACGGGCTGGCTGCCGTGCCGGATGTCCTGAGCGCTACCGTCCGCCGCCAGAGCCTCCGTGTCGCCGAGCTGGAACTGGGCGACCCGGCATCGGCGCACCCTGCCGCGGCCGCGACCCTGATGGGCGCCCTGCGCAGCGAGGCGCACGTCGAGGATCTCATCGTGGTCCTCGAGGCCGAGGATGCGAGGGTTCGCGCCGCGGCGCACCGTGCGCTCCGCGAGATCAGCGGACTCAACCTGGCGGCCCAGGAGGGGCCTTGGATGCGCTGGATCGCGACGGAGCGGACGTGGCATCGAGATCGCGCGGAAACCGCGCGCAGCGCGCTCCGCGACGGAGACGGCGCGGACGCCGTCCGCGCGCTGAACGAGATCACCATGCGGCGGCTCGACCGGCCACGGCTCGCGGAGATCGCCGCGAACGGCCTGACTCACGACGACCCGTCCGTCCGCACGCTGACCTGCCTGACGCTCGAGCGACTGGCTGAGCCCGCAGCGCAGGACGCGCTGCGCGCGGCCCTCCTGGATCCGCTGCCCAGTGTCCGCCGGGCGGTGCGGAGCGCGCTCGCCGCGTGCGGTGGCCGGGTCCGTGAGGCGGACACCGCGCAACGAGGAGGTAGTCGATGAGGCGGCTCCTCGGACACGATGAACGCGGCGGTGCGATGGTCTGGATGATGGTGGCGAGTTCGATCATCTTGATCGGTCTCCTCGCCGCTCTCAAGACGGTCTCCTCGGCGCTCTCACTGCGTCGCACGACGTACGAGCAGGGCATCGCCGAAGAGGCGGCCGTCAACATGGTCGAGGAACTCCTGGCGGCGGACTTCGACGAGGTGTTCGAGCGGTACAACGGAACCAACGCGGACAACCCGACCGCCGGGACGAGCCCAGGCGGCGACTTTGCCGTGGCGAGCCTCTCGCCGGCGGACGGTGATTCGGACGGCATGGCAGGCGAGATCCTGTTTCCCGTCGCGACGGGGGCACCCGGCCGCCTGACCGAAACGCCCAGCAGCTTCCCGAGCATGCCGCGCGACATCAACATCGATGGCGACGCGAACGACACGAACGTCACCTCCAGCCGCAAGTTCCTGCCCGTGCGCATCGTCGTGCGCTGGAAGGGCGGCAACGGGGAGAGCACGGTCGAGTACTTCACTGTCCTGGCGGGGCTGGACTGAGATGCGGAACCAGCGCCTTCGCAAGGAGTCCGGTCTCTCCATCCTCGAGATGGTGATCGGAACCGCGATCTTCCTCGTGGTCATGGGGCCGGTGGCGCAGATCACCCTGTCCGCCGTGTCCTCGCTGAACGAGTTCGAAGCGAACTCCGACGTCGAGACGCGCGGGCGGCGGGCGGCGGATCGGCTGGACGGCCTCTTCCGGGGTGTGTCCAGCGACAGCCTGGACCTCGTTCCGGACTACCCGGCGTGGACATCGGACGCGACGCTCGAGCGCATCGGATCCGTGGACCTCGTGGCCGGCTCGGCCGGCTTCAACGGCATCCGAGTGCGCTGGCAGATCGAGGCCTCGGAGACAAACGACGGCAACGACAACGACGGCGACGGACTCGTGGACGAGGGTGAGCTCGTCGTGACCTACGACGCGGGCGAGATCACTGCGCAGGAGATCGTCCTGGCGCGCGGCGTGCCCGAGTTCCTCGAGGGCGAGGACTCGAGCAGCGGCGATCAGAACAGCAACGGACTGACGGACGAGGCGGGCCTCTGCATTACGCGCGTCGATGACAGCATCGTCTTCAGGCTGACCCTCTCCTCGGTGCTTCCCGGAGACGAAATACGCCTGCACACCATCTCGAGAACAGTCCGCGTGAGGAACTGAACATGTACGCAATGCACAGGGCAATTCGCAGGGACGCAGAGCGCGGCAACGTGGCTGCGGTGGCTCTCGTCCTGATGGTCGTGATCATGGTCGTGGCAATCGGCGCGGGCGCGATGTCCATGGCCGAGCGGAGCAACGAGGAGCAGCGGGCGACGGCGGCGCGCGCGAGACTGCGCATCGCTGCCGAAGGCGTACTGAACGAGGCCTGGGCGCGTCTGAACGAGACGGGCTGGGAGGCGCTGCGCACCAACTCTGGGTTCCCGCGAACGGTGCGCGGCATGACGCTGGACATCGACATCACGTACGGCGACACCGACGCGAACGTCAACGACGACCTGATCGTCCTGATCGCGACGGCGGCGCAGAACGGCGCGGCCGCCGGCGAACAGCTGGTCCTCAAGAGCGGCTCCGGTCCCCCGAGCCTGCTCGTCTTCGGTGACCGCTGGATCTCGCTGAACAGCGACGCGTACGTCGACAGTTACGACTCGACTCTCGGCTCGCACGCCTCGCAAGCGGGCGGGACGACTTCCGGCGGCATGCCGCTGAACAACTCGGACGGGAGCGTGGCCGCGAACGGCGACATCATCATGGACTCGAACGCCACGGTTTACGGCGACGCGAACGCCGGCCCGACCGGCTCGGTCACCACCGGCGGCAGTTCGACCGTCACGGGAACGACGGGCAACCTCTCGTCGACGAACGTCCTGGATCCGATCGTGATCCCCGGGACAGGCTCCAACCTGGGTGACTTCAAGGCCGACGGGACCGCGTCGGTGACGATCTCCGGCAACAAGCGCTACAGCAAGTTCGAGGTCCTGTCCGACGCGACGGTCACGGTGGTCGGCCCCGCGAACATCCGCGCGACCGAGGCGTTGTTGGACTCGAACGGGACGATCATCGCCGACACGACGCACGGTCCCGTCGCCTTCTACTTCACGCACAGTGTTGCGATCCTCAGCAACTTCGAGATGTATCCCACGAGCGGCGATCCGAACGACCTGTGGATCAACTTCTCCAAGAACGACGGTCCCTTCCTGATCGACAGCAACGCCGAGGTCACCGGGCGGATCTACTCGCCGACGTCCAAGGTCGAGTTGAAGAGCAACGCGCAGGTCTCGGGTTCACTGGTCGCGTGGAAGATCGCCCTCGACAGCAACGCGGGCATTCACATGGACGAGAACCTCAACCTCGGCGCGCTCTCTGCCGGCGCGATCTCCCGTGTCGGCTGGCGCATCCTGTCTCCCGCGGAGGCCGAGGGCTACGCCTACCCGTAGGCAGGACACACGGTCCGCCCCCGATCTCGGTTGGCTCGTCAGCCCGGCTGACTAGACTCCCGGGCCCATGTCCGAACTCGGCGACACGCTGACCAACCTCGAGGCGAGGCTGCAATCCCTGCAGGAGTCCCTTTGACCTCCCCGGCGGGCTCGCACGGATGGCCTCGCTCGAGCAGGACATGGCCAAACCCGGGTTCTGGGACGACCAGACCCGTGCCCGGAAGACCGTCCAGGAGCTGAAGTTCCTGAAGCGCCGGCTCGGCCCGGTCCAGGCGCTCGCCGGCGAGTTCGAGGATCTGACGGTGTTGCTCGAGCTGGCCGAGTCCGAGGACGACGCCGACACGCTCGGTGAGGTCGCCACGGGCGCCGACGCGCTCGCCGGGCAGCTGGAGAGCCTCGAGTTCCAGCTCTCCATGGACGACCCGCACGACGTCCTGCCGTGCTACCTCTCCGTGCACGCAGGCGCCGGCGGCACCGACGCGGCGGACTGGGCCCAGATGCTCGGTCGCATGTACGCGCGCTACGCCGAGCGCCGCGGCTGGAAGATCGAGGAGGTCGACTCCGTTCCGGCCGAAGAGGCGGGCGTGCGCAAGGTGACGTACAAGTTCTCCGGCGAGTGGGCGACCGGCTACCTCAAGAACGAGATCGGCGTGCACCGGCTGGTCCGGCTGTCACCGTTCGACGCGGCACACCGGCGGCAGACGTCATTCGCGTCCGTGGATGTGGTGGCCGAGCTCGAAGAGGGTGAGATCGACGTTGCCGATTCGGATCTCCGCATCGACACGTATCGCGCGGGCGGGGCCGGCGGACAGCACGTGAACAAGACCGACTCCGCAGTGCGGATCACGCACATTCCGACCGGCATCGTCGTGCAGTGCCAGTCAGAGCGGAGTCAGCACAAGAACAAGCGCACCGCGATGGCGCTGCTCGTGGCCAAGATGTACCGGCAGCGCGAGCTCGAGAAGCAACAGGAACTGAAGAAGGCGTACGGCGAGAAGGGCGAGATCAACTTCGGGTACCAGATCCGCTCCTACGTGCTGCACCCCTATCAGATGGTGAAGGACCTGCGGTCGTCGCACCAGACCGGGAACACGCAGAACGTGCTCGACGGCGACATCCATGACTTCATCGAGGCCCATATGCGCTTTCGCCGCGAGAGCGGCGACGCTTAGGGAGAGTGAAATGAAGGTTCGCCGCGCACTTCTGAGCGTGTCCGACAAGACCGGGATCGTGGACTTCGCCCGCGGGCTCGCCGAGAACGACGTCGAGCTCCTGTCCACCGGAGGCACCGCGAGCCTGCTGCGTTCGTCGGGAGTCGAGGTGACGGACGTCGCGTCGGTCACGGAGTTCCCCGAGATCATGGACGGGCGCGTCAAGACACTGCACCCGCGCATTCACGGTGGGCTGCTCGCCCGCCGGGACGTCCCCGCGCACGTCGAGGCGATGGCGGAGCACGGCATCCCGCCCATCGACCTCCTCTGCGTGAACCTCTATCCGTTCGAGAACACGGTCGCGCGGGCGGATTGCACACTCGACGAGGCGCTCGAGCAGATCGACATCGGCGGGCCGGCGATGATCCGCGCAGCGTCGAAGAACTTCCGCCACGTCGCGGTCGTGACGTCGCCGCTTCGCTATCCCGAGATCCTGGATGCCTTGCGCGCCGGCGGCGGGTCGCTGCCTGAGGAACTGCGCGCGGACCTCGCGCGCGCGGCGTTCCGGCGCACCGCACAGTACGACGCCGCAATTGCCAACCACCTGTCCGGCCGGCAGGGCGACGAGTTCCAGTCGTTCGTCGCTCCGTTCTTCGAGAAGGTGCGCGATCTGCGCTACGGCGAGAACCCGTTCCAGCGCTCCGCGATGTACCGCGAACACGGAGGCGGCGGACCGTCGGTGACGACGGCCGAGGTGCTGTGGGGCAAGGAGCCGTCGTACAACAACCTCATCGACCTGGACTCCGCCCTGCGGATCGTGCGCGACTTCGAGGACACGGCGTGCGTCGTGATCAAGCACACGAATCCGTGCGGCCTCGGCGTCGGCGAGTCCGTGCTGGAGGCGTTCAAGAAGGGCATGGGCGGCGACCCGATGTCGGCGTTCGGCTGCGTGCTCGGCTTCAACCGCGTCGTGGACGCGGAGACCGCCAAGGCCATCGCGGTACCGACGCACTTCGTCGAGTGCATCATCGCGCCGGGCTACGAGCCCGCAGCCATCCAGGCGCTGACCTCGGGAGCGAAGTGGGGCAAGAGCCTGCGCATCCTCAACCTGCCGGAGATGGACCAGCCACTCGGGCCGCGCGATCGCGACATCCGCCGCGTGCTGGGGGGCGTCCTCGTCCAGGAGTACGACTTGCGGGACGTCACGGAACAGGGAGTCAAGTCGGTCGGGCAGCGCGCGCCGACCGAAGCCGAGATGCGCGACCTGCGGTTCGCCTGGCGCGCCGTCAAGCATGTGACGTCCAACGCGATCGTCCTCGCCAAGGATGGCGCGGTCGTCGGAGTGGGTGCGGGTCAGATGAGCCGCGTCGACGCCGCGCGGATCGCGGTCATGAAGGCGGGCGCACGTGCCAAGGGCTCCGTGCTGGCGAGCGACGCCTTCTTCCCGTTCGCGGACGGCCTCGAGGTCGCGCTGACGGCGGGGATCGCAGCGGCCATCGAACCCGGCGGCAGCCGCAACGACCACGAGGTCATCGCGGCCGCAGACGCGGCCGGTGCCGCTCTGGTCTTCACCGGCATGCGACACTTCCGCCACTGATGCCGTCTCGCCCTGAACCTGGAGCAACAGACCCGCCGCCGAAGCCGCCGGAGAAGCAAGCCGCGAAGCCTCCGGAGAAGCACGTGCCGCCACTGCCGCGCGCCGCGGCCCTCGAACGGAAGAGGAAGAACAAGGACGGCCCGCCGGGTCTGGCCGTCGTGGCGGTGGTGCTCCTCCTGATCGCCATGCCGCTCGTCTTGGTCTGTAGCGCCGGTGCGTACGGCATCGCATACGCCGGTCTTGCGGAAGCCACACGGCACACCGAGGCGGAGATCCTCAAGATGAACAGGGCTCGCTCCATCGCGAGCGACCTCGCCGGCCTCCTCGACGAACTGGAGGGCTACCTGCTCTCTCTGCACGCGGACACGAACGGGTTCCCCGAGTCGCTGCCCGAAGCACTGCCCGACGATCCGTACGGCCGACCCGTTCGCTACGAGCGCCGGGACCTCGACCATGCGCTGCTCATGTCGGACGGGCGCGACCAGAAGTCCGACACGACCGACGACGTCACGCGCGACGTGCGCGCACGCTGAGCATCATCCGCGTCGGCGGATGAGCCAGAGACACAGCGCTCAGCGATCGATGTGACGCTCGGTGGGACCGACGTAGACCTGGCGCGGTCGGTAGATGCGTGCCTTCGGGTCGTCGCGCATCTCCTTCCACTGTGCGATCCACCCCGGCAGCCGGCCGAGTGCGAACATCACCGTGAACATCTCAGTCGGGATCGACATCGCGCGGTAGATGATGCCGCTGTAGAAATCGACGTTCGGATACAGGCGGCGCTCTACGAAGTACTCGTCCTCGAGCGCGATCTTCTCGAGGTTCTTCGCGATGGCGAGCAGCGGATCGTCGAAACCGAGTTCGTCGAGCACGCGGTCTGCCGCCGACTTCAGGATGCGGGCGCGCGGATCGAAGTTCTTGTAGACCCGGTGACCGAACCCCATCAGGCGGAAGCCCGACTCGCGGTCCTTCGCCATCGAGACGTACTTCTGATAGTCGCCGCCGTCCGAACGGATGCGTTCGAGCATCTCGATGACCTTCTGATTCGCACCACCGTGCAGTGGTCCCCAGAGCGCGGCCACGCCGGCGGCCATGCACGCAAACAGGTTGGCGTGACTGCTCCCGACCATGCGCACCGTGGCAGTGCTGCAGTTCTGCCCGTGGTCGGCGTGCAGGATCAGCAGCAGGTTGAGCGCTTCGACGAGAGCAGTGGGCGCTGTGTAGTCCTCGGTGGGGACCGAGAACATCATGTTGAGGAAGTTCTCGCAGTAGTCGAGGTCGTTGCGTGGATACACGAACGGCTGGCCGAGGCTCTTCTTGTGCGAGAACGCAGCGATCGTCGGCGCCTTGGCCAGCAGCCGGACCATGTTCAGCCCGTCCGCCTCCGGGTCGCCGCCCGCGGGATAGAACGTCGACAGCGACGTGAACATGGACGACAGGATTGCCATCGGGTGCGCGTGGTGCGGATACCCCTCGAAGAACTTCTTCATGTCTTCGTGGATCAGCGTCCGCCGCGAGATGCCCTTGAGGAAGTCGCGCTTGCCGTCGTCCGTCGGCAGATCACCGTGGATCAGCAAGTACGCGACTTCGAGGAACGAGCACTTGGATGCGAGCTCCTCGATTGGGTAACCGCGGTAGCGCAGGATGCCGTTCTCACCGTCGATGAACGTGATCCCGCTGGCGCACGAACCCGTGTTGCCGTAGCCGGAGTCGAGCGTGATGATCCCGCTGGATCCTCTCAGCTTCGAGATGTCCACGGCGGTCTCGCCCTCGCTGCCGACGACCATGGGCAGTTCGTGCTCGCTGCCGTTGACACTCAGTTTCGCGATGGACATGCGCTTCTCCCTGGGGTCTGACTCCTGATCGTATCGCGAGGACCGAGGGATACCGATGCGGGCGGTGAGCGCACAGCGGGCTCGGTTGCTGAGCCTCCCTGAGCGGCGCGGAGTGGGTTTTCCGCCCCGCGGGGCCGCCTGGGGGTAGGATTCCACGTACCCCATTCGGAGGTTTGCCCCGCCCACTCGCGGGGCGGCCCGGCGCCTGTCACGACATATAGAGAGACGGGCGACGGCGCGAACGGAGACCGCAGTCTCGATCCGCGACGGTCGCGGATCGACAGCGCCTCTGATCGGCGAGCCCGGCTCAGTTGTGTCCGGGCATGTGTCCGGGCAGTGCGTCCGGCCTCACCACAGTCCAGCGGCGCCACGGTCGCTGTGCAGCTTGATCATCTGGGCGCTTGATCATCTCGCGCCGCAGTTCGGAGACCCGCCGAGCGGGGCGACCACCTGGCGAACAGGCAAGACAGGAGAACCGACTATCCGGAACGACAACACCGAGCCGGGCGCGCGTCCCACCGAGGACGACGCCGCGCCCGCCGGCCGACGGCGCCCACGGCGTCGCGGCGGCCGGCGAACGCGGCGACGCGGTGAGGACGGCCCGGCCGACGGCGAGGCGAGCGAGAACGCTGCCTCGGACGCCGGCCCCGCCGACAGCGACGCCCCGGCCGCAGAGAAGCCGAGACGCACCCGCCGATCGCGGGCGCGCAAGACCACCGACGCCCCAGCGTCTGCCGCCTCCGGGACCGCGGACTCCGCTCCGGCGCGAAAGACGACCCGGACGCGGCGTAAGACCACACGGCGCACGACCGCTGAGGCCGACGGGGGCGAGGCACCCGTGCGGAAGACTCGCGCCCGCAAGGCCGGCACGCGAACGACCGGGGCGCGGAAGACCGGCGTCCGCAAAACCGGCCGGAAGGCGACCACGGCCGCCAAGACCCCGCGCCGCCAATCGACCCGCCGCCGGGCCGCAGCGGACGACGAGGGCGGCGC
Source organism: Planctomycetota bacterium (assembly GCA_965248445.1). GTDB lineage: Bacteria > Planctomycetota > JAJSAM01 > JAJSAM01 > JAJVHW01 > CBDFJG01. Next base: position 1,134,138 of record CBDFJG010000004.1, on the reverse strand, counting down.
TCCCGCGCGCCGGCCCCGCAAGACCGCCTCTCGCAGCTCGACGCTGTCCGCCGACGAGTTCTTCGACGACGAACGGCTCTACGAGTGTCAGCGGGCGATCGGCTACCACTTCCGCGATGTCTCGCTGCTCCACCTCGCGCTCACGCACAGTTCGGTGAGGGACGATGACCGACCCTCGTACGAGCGGCTGGAGTTCCTCGGGGACTCGGTCGTCGGCCTGATCGTCAGCGAGCACCTTTACAAACTCCTCCCCGATTGCGACGAAGGCGAGCTCACGAAAGTGAAGTCCGAGGTCGTCAGCACAACAGGTCTGGCCGCCGCTGCGATGCAGCACGGACTGGACCAGTACCTGGCCGTCGGCCGCGGTATCCAGCTGAAGGACGGGCTCCCGCGTTCGCTGATCGCCGACGTGTTCGAAGGGGTGGTCGGGGCCGTGTACCTCGATCGCGGGTACGAAGCCGTGCGCCTGTACGTGCTCGACCAGCTGCGCCCGTTCATCGCCGAAGCGCTTTCGGAGCGCGGCGACCGCAACTTCAAATCGGTGCTGCAGCAAGTGGCCCAGAAGGACCACGGCGACACGCCGCGGTACGAGGTCGTGCGACGGAGCGGTCCGGATCACGCCCGCACGTATGAGGTGGTCGCGATCGTCGCCGGCCGCCGTTTCCCGTTCGCTGCTGGCGAGACCAAGAAGGATGCCGAGCAGGCGGCCGCCAAGAGGGCGCTGCAGGAGATCCTGCGCGAGAAGGCCCGCAAGAAGCCGCGGAAGCGCGCGGCCAAGAAGACGGGCTCCCGAACACCGGCACGACGCCGACGGCGCTCGACTAAGCAGGCTTCCTAGTAGTCTCTGCCTCACATGAAGGGCGCGGCGCGCTCGGAGGGTTTCCTCACGCGCCTCGCGGGACTGGATGTGTCCCGGGAGGTCGGGCTCGCCGTGCGCGAACGCCGCGCGCTCAGGGTGGGCGGCCTCGTGGGCGCCTCCCGCGCTGCGCTGCTCGCGGCGCTCGACAATGAACTTCCGTTCCCCCGGCTGATCGTCGCGCCCGGTGCCGAGGAAGCGGCAGCGTTTCACGACGACCTCGTCCACTTCTTGTCGGAGAGGGAGGGGTTGTCTGACGCGCCGGGCGCGGAGGAAGTCCTCGAGTTCCCGGCGTTCGATGCGACGCTGCCGGACGCAAGGGCTCGCGAGCGCGGCCGTCTCGCCGCGCGCACCGGTGTGCTCGAGGCGCTGGCGGCGGGGTCGGCCCGCTACATCGTGGCGTCGCTGGCAGCCGTCCTGCAGCCGGTACCGTCACCGCAGATCCTGGCGGCGGGAACGCTCCTCCTCCGAACCGGTCAGGCGCTCGACATGGGCGAGGTGGGCGGTCGCCTCGCGGCCGCCGGATTCGCGCGCGTGCCCATGGTGGAGGCGACCGGTGAATGGTCGCAGCGCGGCGGAATCGTCGACATCCACCCTCGCGGCCTCGAGTTCCCGTTGCGCGTCGAGTTGTTCGGCGACGACGTCGAGAGCCTGCGCGTGTTCGATCCGATCTCGCAGCGCTCCGTGGAGACCCTCGAGTCGGTCGCGGTCCCGCTGCTCTCGGCGGCCGATGCGGTCGGCCTGCCGGCCGGCGCCGATGTCACCACCGTCCGCCGGGCGCTGAAGAAGGCGCGCCTGATCACATCGTTGCTCTCGACGGACGCCCTGATCGTGCACGTCGAAGAGCAGGCGGCGGCGGCCTGGCTCGCTCGCTTCGAGAGCGCGCGCCCGGAGGAGGAGCTGGGCACCATGTACGCCCGGTTCTCGCTCGACGCGCTGGACCGTTGCGCGCTCCGTCTGTCGGCTGCCCCCGTGCAGAGCGGCGACGGCGTGAACGCGCGAATCCTCGGAGCGTCGGCGTTGGCGCGCGACCTCGTGACGTTCCGCGAGGCGCTCAGTGCGCTGCTCGAGCGCAACCGCGACGTCCGCCTGCTCTGCGCCACGGCGGGAGACGTGTCGCGTGTTCGGTCGATGTTGTCGGACGCGGGTGTGGCAGACGACGAGCGCCTCTCGGTCTCCGAGGGCTGTCTCTCCCACGGCTTCCAGGTGCCTGCGCTCGGGATCGCGCTGCTCAGCTACGACGAGCTGTTCGGACGCACGCGGCTGCCTCGGCCCAGAGGACGGGCCACCCGCCGCCCGGTGTCGGCCCCGCAGTGGACCGACTTCCAGATCGGGAACCCCGTCGTGCACCTGGCTCACGGCATCGGCATCTACCGCGGACTCTCTCCTCGGGAGAAGGACGGCGTACCCACGGATCACCTGACGATCGAGTTCCAGGGTGAGACGCTGGTGCACGTGCCGGTGACGAAAGCGGCGCTGGTGCATCGCTACGTCGGCGCCGGTGAGGCGAAGCCGAGGCTCTCGAAGGTCGGCGGCCGTACGTGGGAGCGCCGCAAGAAGTCCGTGGCGACGTCGGTGGACGGCGTCGCCCTCGAACTGCTCCGCACACAGGCGCTGCGCAAGGCGCGACCGGGCCTCGCGTTCCCGCCCGACGGACCGGAGCAGCTCGAGTTCGAGGCGACGTTCCCGTTCGATCTCACACCCGATCAGGAGACGGCACTCGCCGCGATCAAGTCCGACATGGAGAACGACGTTCCCATGGATCGGCTGCTTTGCGGCGACGTGGGTTTCGGGAAGACCGAGCTCGCGGTGCGCGCGGCGTTCAAGTCGGTGCTCGCCGGCAAGCAAGTAGCGCTCCTCGTGCCGACGACCGTGCTCGCCGAGCAGCACGGACAGGTGTTTCGCGAGCGCTTCGCCAGCTATCCGATCAACGTCGAGGTTCTCTCGCGTTTCCGCACTGCTCGCGAGCAGCGTGAGATCCTGGAACGCGCCGCGGACGGCCGCGTGGACGTCGTCATCGGCACGCACCGGCTGGTCTCCGGCGACGTCGCGTTCCGGGACCTCGGCCTGCTGGTCGTGGACGAGGAGCAGCGCTTCGGGGTGAAGGCGAAGCACGGCCTCAGACAAGCCCGCGCGATCGTGGACGTGCTGACGATGACGGCAACGCCCATTCCGCGGACGAGGCACATGGCGCTGCTCGGCCTGCGCGACATCTCCTCGCTCACCACGGCTCCGTTCGGCCGCCGCCCGATCGAGACCCGCGTCATCGCCGACGACGACGCGATCGTCCGCGGTGCGCTGGTCACGGAGCTCGAACGCGGCGGGCAGGCGTACTTCATCCACAACCGTGTGAAGACGATCGAGAAGGTCGCAGGACGGCTGCGGCACGCCGTGCCCGAGGCGCGCGTAGAGGTCGTGCACGGACAGCTGCCCGACTCGCAGATCGAGGACCGGATGCTCCGATTCGTGGATCACGAGGTCGACGTGCTCGTCGCGACGACGATCGTCGAGTCCGGACTCGACATCCCCAACGCCAACACGATCTTCATCGATCGCGCGGACTGGCTCGGACTGGCCGACCTGCACCAGCTGCGCGGGCGCGTGGGTCGCTACGACCGGCGCGCGTACTGCTACTTGCTGGTGCCTGCGCGGCGGATGCCGACGGATGCCGAGCGACGCGTGCGCGTGGTCGAGGAACTCTCGGATCTCGGCGCCGGCTTCCGCATCGCGATGCGCGACATGGAGATCCGGGGCGCCGGCAATCTGCTCGGACAGGAGCAGTCCGGGTACATCGCGTCCGTCGGATACGAGTTGTACTGTCGACTCCTCTCCGACGCTGTGGGCCGTGTGAAGCACGACACGAAGTCGCTGCGCACGGTCTGTCACGTCAACCTGCCCGCGGCCACCGCGATCCCCCGGGAGTACATCGACGACGACCGCCAGCGCATCGACACGTATCGGCGCTTCTCGGCGGCCAGCGATGACCAGGAAGTCTCTGCGCTGATCGGCGAGTGCGCCGACCGCTTCGGTCCGCCACCCGAGGAGATCCGCCTACTGGCGCGGGTTGCCCGCGTCCGCCTGCTCGGCGAGCTGCTGGGCGTGACGCGTCTCACGATGATCGTGCACGACGGTGAAGAGAGAGTCCTCCTGCGGACGGCTGACCCGATACGTGTCCGCCAGTCGCTCGGACGACTGGGGAAGCGCATCCGCGCAGTGGATGGGCGCCACTGCCATCTTCTGCTGCCGGCGCAGGATCTGCGCGGGGCGGCGATCCTCGATGCCGTGCTGGAGGCGCTGCGTCCCGTGGGCGGCGGCGGTGCCGGTGGCGGTGACGGGGCGGGGCGGGTTGATTCCCGCGGCCGTGCGCCTGCCGGGTAGCCTCCCCGCATGCGGATCGCAACACCGTCTCTCATCGCGTTCGCGTCTCTCGTCCTGGCTTGCGCGTCGGGCCCGCTGCCCGGCGAGGGCGGCCCGCCTCCGGTCTTCACCGGCGACGACACCGACGTGGCCGCTCCGCTCGAGCGGCGGGGCGCGACGGCGGCCCGCGAAGAGGTGCCGACCGAGGAACTGCTTCCGGATCCGGGCTCGTCCAGCCGGGTAGTCGCGTGGGTCAACGACGAGGTTGTCACGTACCGCGACGTCCTGCTCGAGGTCGGTCCTCAACTCGCTGTGCTCGCGCCTGGTTCCGAGAAGTCCACGATCGAGCAGCGCGCTCTCATCGGCATTCTGCGCGACCGGATCATCTACCACGCTGCGAAGGACGCCGGCGTCGAGCTGAAGCGCGACGAGCTGGACGAGTTGCGCGACGCGCGCGTCGAGGAGATCAAGCGGAACGGCGGCACGCTCGAGGCGTTCCTGCGCGAGCGCGGCATGACGCGCCGGGAGTACGAGCGCGAGATCGTGCGCACGACGGTCATGGAGCGCTACCTGCGCTCTGCGATGGGCGTTGGCGGCGGCGACCCGCGCGTGCGCCCGATGATCGATCCGTACGTGTCACCCGCGGAGGTGAAGGACTTCTACGAGCGCAACCCCGAGGTGTTCGACATCCCTCGCCACGGGAAGCTCCGGATCATGATCGTGCAGCCGAGTCCCGACGCCCGCGACTACGAGGCGGCGCACATGGCCGCCAGGAGCAAGGCGGAGAACGCTCAGCGGCGGCTTCGCGGGGGCGAGGACTGGGTGCCCGTCTACCGCGAGACGGTGCCCGAGATGGCCGCCGAGGATCCGTACGCGCTGCTGGAGGTCGCACCGGGCGAGCGCGCGCCATGGATCGACGAATTCGCATTCGGCACTCCGTCGGGCGCTGTCTCGGAGGTCATCGAGAAGGGCGGCACGTTCTACCTCATGCAGAACGAGGGTGCCGTCGAAGCGCGCACGCTCGAGTACGACGACGTGCACGAGAAGATCCGGACGCTGCTCGGAGATCGCAAGCGCCAGCTCGGCGCGTACGAAGTCGAACTGCGTCTCCTCGAGCAGGCAACCGTCCGGCCCGTGCACCGGGCAGACGACCTCCGCCGCGTCCTCGAGGACGCGCGCACGGCGGTGCTCGAGCAGTTCAGCCTGTGAGCTGTTGGCCGGCCGGCCTCGGTCCGTCTTCGGAGCGAGCTTGCTGGCGCGGCCATAACCTCTTTAGCCGCAACGTCTTGTGAATTCTTCTCCGACCCCCGAACCTTTCCTGAGCCCATTCGTTGAGAGAGGTGTCGGACCCGGGCTACGATCCGACGGCCGGCCGGAGAGTCCAATCCGGGCCGGCGACAGCGAGAAGGAAGCCGACTAGTCGAGACATGACGGGGCGCGGCGCGCCCGTCTCCGCACCGATCCGCGAGCCGGATCGCCGGAAGAAGCGCCGAGAGGAACACCGATGGCAATGATCGACAGCTACCGCAGCAAGCGGGAGATCCTGGAAGGGGAGGGCACCGACGACTTCGGCGAAATCCTCTACCAGCAGATGAAGAACGCCCCGTGGATCCTGTGCTCCATCGGAGTGCACGGCGTCATCTTCCTGCTTCTCCTCCTGATGCCCACCGACATCGGCACGGAGGACGCGCCCAAGCGCATCGAGATGTCACAGGCGGTCGATACCCCGGAACTCGAGGAAGAGATCGAGCCGGAGGTCGAAGAGGACAAGCCCATCGAAGAGATGGAGAAGGCGGTCGAGGACCCCGTCATCAAGGACGCGAAGGTCAGTGACCACAACGAGACCGACAACGACATGGATGACAACGAGTCGCTCGGCGACCCGCGGTTCAACTCGGACGCACCGTTCGAGGGCCCGGGCACGAACGGCACGATCGGCATCGGTGGCGGAGCGGGCGGCTCGTTCGGCGGACGCCGCGGCGGTCGGCGCAATCTGCGCGCAGGCGGCGGTGGTCGCAAGACGCAGAGCGCAGTGGACCTCGCGCTCGAGTGGCTGAAGAACCACCAGAGCCCCGGCGGCCACTGGGACTCCGACGGCTTCCAGGACCAGTGCAAGCTCAACCAGTGCAGCGGTCCGGGTGAGTCCGTGTACGACCCCGGCCAGTCCGGCCTCGCGCTCCTGTGCTTCCTCGGTGCAGGCGAGACGCACAACAGCGGTCAGTACAAGGAGACGGTCAAGAACGGTCTGCGCTATCTGAAGGGCATCCAGGACGGCGAGGGCTGCTTCGGCCCGCAGGTCGGACACCAGTGGCAGTACAACCACGTGTGCGCGGCGCTCGCGATGACCGAGGCGTACGGCCTCACCGGCTCGCGACTCTTCAAGGAGCCGGCGCAGCGCGGTGTCAACTTCGTCCACAAGTCCCAGAACCCGTACCTGGCCTGGCGCTACGGCATCCGTGACGGCGACAACGACACGTCCGTCACCGGCTGGGCCGTGATGGTGCTCAAGTCCGCCAAGATGGCGGAACTCGACGTCGACGAGGGCTCGTTCCGCGGCGCCTTGGCGTGGATCGAGAAGATGACCGAGCCCGAGTTCGGTCGCGTCGGCTACCAGCGTCGCGGCGGTCCGCCGGCGCGTACCCAGGACATGCAGGAGAAGTTCCCGGCCGACCAGAGCGAGTCGCTCACGGGTGTGGGAGTGCTCACGCGCATCTTCGTGGGCCAGGACCCGGCGACCAACGAGTTCATCAAGAAGGGCGCCGGCCTCATGGGCAAGAAGCCCCCACGTTGGGACGTCGATGCCGGCACGATCGACTTCTACTACTGGTACTACGCGACGCTGGCGATGTTCCAGGTCGGTGGCAAGGAGTGGAAGGCCTGGAAGGGCTCGATGGAAGAAGCCATCGTGAACCACCAGCGCAAGGAAGCGGGCCGCGACGAGATCGGTTCGTGGGACCCGGTGGACCCGTGGGCGCCGGAGGGCGGCCGCGTGTACTCGACGACCATGAACTGCCTCTGCCTCGAGGTGTACTACCGCTATGGCCGCGTGTTCGGAGCCGATGGTCGTAAATAGACCGCGCTCCCATTAGGCGATCAACGCGCCCCGGGAGCACTGGCTCCCGGGGCGCTGTGTGTTGATGGACAGTCTGGCCGTTGACGGACGGATCATCTGACGCCGAGCGTTCGCGAGCGCATCCCGCGGACTGCCGCGTCATCCGTCCCGACAACGGGGAGGGATGAGTCATGACGAATTCGAGATTCGAGAACATCAGCGGCAAGGACATCGGCGAACGCGGACGCGCGTACGTCGTCCTCGCGGCGGGCATCGTCGCCATCGCCCTGATCTCGTCTGCGTGGATGCTGAGCGGCCGCGCGTCGTCCGGCGCCTCGCAGGAGACCGCGATCGCGACGCTGCGCGTCTTCAGCGAGCCAGAGGGCGCAATGGTCACCGTGGACGGAGTCCCCCGCGGGCTGACGCCCTTGACAGTCACAGGGCTTGCCGAGGGACGTCACACGGTGCGTCTCGAGAAGGACGGGTTCGCACCGAAGATCCTCGAGTCCATGCCCACCGCTTACGGAGAGATGCAGATCCACGCGTCGCTCACGGTCGCCGGCGCGCCTCCGCCACGGATCGCGGACACCACTGTCCCCGACATCGCCGAGGACGAGCCGTTCGAGAGCCCGGTCGTCAGTCGACACGGTGAAGAGCACGTGGAGAAGGACCGCCCCCGGCGACGCCCGCCGGGAGCCCGTCGCGATCCACGGCTTCCGCCCGATCCGGTCGAGGAGTTCGACAAGGCACCGTTCGTCGCCACTACGCCTGGCGTCAGCGGCGGGACCGGCGGGCGCGGCAACCCGCGCGTGGCGCGTCGCACTGGCGTCAAGTCGCAGCAGACCGCCGTCGATCTCGCACTCGAGTGGCTCGCGAACCACCAGAGTCCGGACGGTAGTTGGGATGCGGACGGATTCCACGCGCAGTGCAAGCTGAACCGCTGCTCCGGGCCTGGAGAAGCCCAGTACGATCCCGGCGCCACTGCTCTCGCAACGCTGGCGTTCCTGGGCCGCGGCGAGACCCACAACAGCGGGCCGTACAAGGACACCGTCAAGAACGCGCTGCGCTACCTGAAGTCGATCCAGGACAGCGAGGGTCGCTTCGGCCCGCAGAACAACTATCAGAAGCAGTACAACAACTTCATGGCGACGCTCGCCATGACCGAGGCGTACGGCCTGAGCGGTTCGCGGCTCTTCAAGGAGCCGGCGCAGCGCGGGGTCGACTTCGTGCACAAGTCGCAGAACCCGTATCTGGCCTGGCGCTACGGCGTACGCGACGGCGACAACGACACCTCCGTCACCGGCTGGGCGGTCGCGGCGCTGACATCCGCGAAGATGGCGGAACTCGACGTGGACGCTGGTGCGTTCCGGGGCGCGCTCGCGTGGATCGACAAGATGACGGAGCCCGAGTTCGGCCGCGTCGGCTATCAGCGCCGCGGCGGTCCGCCCGCGCGCACCCAAGGCATGGCGGACAAGTTCCCGGCCGACGAGAGCGAGTCACTCACCGGCGTCGGCATGCTGGTCCGCATCTTCTGCGGCCAGGATCCCGCCAAGAACGAGTTCATCGAGAAGGGCGCCCAACTGCTGCTGAAGAAGCCGGCACGCTGGGATGTCGAAGCCGGCACGATCGACTCCTACTACTGGTTCTGGGGCTCGCTCGCGATGTACCAGGTCGGCGGACGATCCTGGACGCACTGGTCGCAATCGGTCGATGCTGCCCTCGTGCCGCATCAGCGCATGACCCGAGGCCGCGACGAGCGCGGCTCGTGGGATCCGATCGGTCCATGGGGAGCCGAGGGCGGACGCGTCTACTCGACGGCGCTCAACTGCCTGACTCTGGAGACGACCTATCGCTACGGCCGCGTCTTCGGCCGGTAGCCGAGTTCAGATCGGAGGCATCGGCACGCGCTCGGGTGTGCGCAGAGCGCGCACGTTCTTGTACAGCGATGCCAGCTGGACGCGCGCGATCACGAAGCAGAGCCCGCAAAGTAGGTAGCAGAGTGCGGCCGCAAAGATGCGACCGGGCGTCGCCCCGAGTTCTGCGACGACCCAGATGACTGCTGCGGTCAGCGTGACGAGAGCGTAGGACGTGTGTGCGAAGAACTGTGCGAAGTGGAGGTAGAAGTCCTGCAACCACTGGAACTGCGCCATGTGGTCCTTGTCGATCAAGTGCGTGTTCTCCTCGATCGCGATCTTCCGCGGATCCCTGGCGTAGATCAGCAGAAGCACGATCTCGATCAGCAGCTTGACGGGCGCGAATCCGAGTTGGTAGGCGAAACGCGCGCGGTGGCAGAACGTGTCGGCGACTACTCCTGAGCGGACCCACGTCGGAAGAACCACGGGATACCGCTCGTCGTCCTCCGGAACCAAGTCCTCCGTCTCCAGGAAGCCGAGCACCGTCCAGTGCAGGCCGTGAACCAGCATTCCCGCGAAGACGGCTGCCGCGAGGAACGCCAGCCGCCTGTCCGTGTTGGCTCCCCAGTCCCGCTTCGCTTCGGCCACCAGCCCGAGCAGCGAGGCCTGTGGCGGGCCGCTGATCAGTTCGTACACCAGCGTGAGCGCGACGATGACGATCGCCCCGGGCACGACCTGAGCGATCAGGAACCCGAACGTGAACTTGCTGAAGAAGTCCTTCACGGTGTCATGTCCTGCGGCGTCATGCCGAGCCCTCCCGCCGCATTCTGTGCCCCCTTGGGTCGGACCTCAAGTGCCCGTCGCGACAGCAGCCCACCGGACTCAGCGGCCGGTCTTGAAGGACCAGGTGCGTTCACCTGGCTTCTTTCGGTACTTCCAAGTGGCGTGCACCCAGTACGTGGTGCGCGGCTTCAGCCGCGCATGGGGCATCAGGCAGATCGTCTTGTAGTTCGTCGGCACGGTCTCGTTGGCCGGCTTCTCCGGCGAAGAGAGTGCGAACGGGATGGCTGCGCCCTCGGGGCCGTCCTTCCGCAGTTCCGCCGTGACGTCCGTGACCTCGGGACGTTCGAACGTCAGCGTGATGGGGAACCCGCCGCCACCGGTGAACACACCCCGCTTGCGCAGGTAGGGGTGGGGCACCGGGCGCTCGCCCGCGTAGGTGAGGAGCACGTCCTCGCACCCGTCCGCGGGTACCGCGACCGGCCATTGCCACCTGCGCTTGGCGCGACTCTCCGTACCGTTGAAGCAGGAGAAGCTGCGCGCATCACCGACGCCGCCTCCCCGCGTGTACGGGTGGAACAGCGAGATACGGTGGTAGAGCGTCGAGTACGCGCCGTAGATCTCCTGCGCGGACGACAGTGAGCCGACGCTGCCGCTCTTGCCGGCAGTGCGCCCCTCCTCGGTGAATCCCCCCAGCTCGGGGTCCTCGTCGTGCCCCAAGCCGTGCCGGCTCATGTAGCGCGCGTGCATGATGCAACCGAACGTGAGCTCCTCGTCCAGGTAGAGCGGCGGCAGCCCGTTCCGGAGCCGCAGGTCGTTCCACACGAGCAGCCCCTTAGACACGTCTTTCTTGGTCTGCCTCAGCTCGATGCCGGCGCCCTTGCCCTTGAGCCGTGGCAGCCGGCTCGGCCAGACAGGCTTCTCCTCGCGATAGAGAACCTGCTTGCCGTCCTCGTCGAATCGCAGCCAGATGCGGCGCCCCTTGACGACGATCCACTCCTCCATCGGGACGATGTAGTTGCGGCCCTTGGCGTTCACAACCCAGCCGTCGACGCCCGCATCGTCGTACTTGCCGTTCGCGTCGACGTCGACGAACACGATGTTCTTGTTCGCGATCTTGGTCGTGACGGCGGTGGCCGCCTCGCTGACTTCCTTGCCGCGTGGAAGCGCGTACATGTGCAGCGGCATCTCGTGGATCGCGATCGGCTTTGTGCGCGCCTTCTTGTCGAAGTCGTCGTCTGCCCCAAGACTCGGCGGGGCGGCGCAAAGCAGCGCGATGGTCAGCAGTCCGACAGACCTCATTCTGGAAGCGTAGCCGACTCCGGCCGCGCGTTCACGATGCTGGCACACCGGTGTAGACGTGCGTGTCGTACTCGAACACGACGTGGCCGTCTCTCTGTTCGACGGCGAAGAGCGCCTCCAACTCGGCCAGGAGCGGCGCGTGATTCGCGTGGCCTTCGCGGGGAAAGTACGAGCTCGAGAGCGCTCGGCCGCGCAGCGACTCGTAATCGAAGACCTGTTCGTTGTCGAATTGCGCGAGAGCGAACCCGGCGTCACCGAAGAACGTCCGGAGCGACGTGTCGGCCTCGTGCTGGATCGACGCCACGGGGTACTCCGGCGAGTACTGCTGCAGGAGAGACTCGTAGCCGCGCAGGAAGCCCGACGAGTCCGTGCGGCGCTCGTTCCAGATGAGTGCCACGAACCCGCCCGGGCGCAGTATCCGCGATCACCTGCCCCGGCTGGAGGCCCGCCACTGTGCGCAGGTGGGGGAGCACCCCGGCCGGGTATCCGGGGCGGTACTTCACGTAGTTGGCGACGCGGTCGGTGAAGCGCTTCGTGTGATCGCCGGGAGGGCCGGGGAACCTCACTTGTCGGCAAGCAGCGCCAGCGCGGCCTGCGTGACCACGCGTGGGGATATCTCCTGCATGCATACGTTGTCCGTGCACGACGACGCGCGCCGGTTCCATGCGTGGATGCACGGGCTGCACGCCAGTCCGCGCGAGATCGGACGGATGCGTCGCGAGACCGGTCCGTACAAGTCCGGTGTCTCGGGGCCGAACAGCGCGATCCCGAGGATGTCGGTGAGCGACGCGAAGTGCGGCGGGCCGCTGTCGGCACTGATCAGCATCGCCGACATCGAGTAGAGCGTCAGAAGCTCGGTAAACGAGGTCTGCCCCACGAGCGACGAGACGCGATCGCGCCCGCCCGGGAGTGTCGAGAGCTCCGCGATGATGATGTTCGCGAGCTCGACTTCGTCTCGCGCGCCGGTGAGCACGATCCAGGACGCGGGCCGCGCCGAACGCATCTGCTGGATCAGCTCGATGAAGTGCTGCCGGGGCCATCGCCGGAGGGGCAGGAGGTCGCTCGAATTCGGGTTCACGAGCAGCAGCTCCGTGCCGGGCCGGACGCCGGCCTGTTGCAGCTTTGCGATGACCGTTGCGCGTCCTTCGGCCGTCGGCGTGAAGCTCGGGAAGGTCAGCTTCGAGAGACTCGGCGCCGGTTCCTTGGGGAGCGGGCTCTCTTCGGGGCTGCGCGCGGCGGCGCGAACCAGCATGACCATCGACTGCGCAACGTGCAGATACGGATTCCACGTCGCGCGGTGCGTGTAGAGATCGCCGCAGTACAGGCCCTCTGCGAGGAAGCGGTGGAACCCGGCCCGCACCGGTGCCCGCGCCAGGTAAGTGAGCGCCGCGCCGACGCGGGAGAGGTACTCGAGGTCGACGATCACGTCGAAGCGCTGCCGCCGCATGCGCCACACGCCGCCGAACAGGCCGAACAGGGTCCGGAACAGCCCTCCCGTCCTGACCACGTGGACCTGGTCCGGGTGGAGCCCGCCGGCGACCGTCGCAATCTCGGCGCTCCCTTCGAAGCAGAGCAGGTGCGGCTCCGCGTCCGGGAAGACGGATCGGACCTCGCGAAAAGCCGGGGCGGCGAGCGCGATCGCGCCCATCTCCGACAGCTTCACGAAGAGCACCCGTCGCACGGCGTCCCGGGCTGGGATCTCCCGCTCGGGCAGAACGCGACGGAGCAGGGTCAGCCCGAAGCAGAGGGGCCGCCCGAGCCATCTGTCCACACGCCGCATCGTCGTGACCTGCACGCTGAGATCGTACCGGCGGTGCGCCCCTATGCCTTCGGGTACCCTCGGCGGTTCGTGCTTCCCGGGCGAGTGTCCGGTGAGGCGGCCGGCGAACGGACTGGTCGGATGAACTGTCTTGAGGGGAGCAGAGCTGATGCCCATCTCGCGCAAGATCGCCGAGGCGATGAAGTCATCGTCCTGGATCCGGCGCATGTTCGAGCAGGGCGCCCGCCTCAAAGCCGAGCACGGCGCGGAGAACGTCTACGACTTCTCCCTCGGCAACCCCGTGGTCGAGCCGCCGAAGCAGGTGATCGACGCGCTCGCGGCCGCGGCGGGGACCACGGAGCGGGGGGCGCACCGCTACATGCAGAACGCCGGGTACCCCCACGTGCGGGAGGCGGTGGCGGCCCACCTCTCCAGCAAGACGGGGCTGACGTTCACGGGCGCCGGCGTGGTGATGTGCGTGGGGGCAGGCGGCGGCCTCAACGTGATCATGAAGACTCTCCTCGACCCCGAGGACGAAGTCATCGTGCTCACGCCGTTCTTCGTCGAGTACGTCTTCTACGTGGACAACCACGGGGGCAAGACCGTCCAGGTGCCGACGGACGAGTCCTTCCTGCCGGACGTCGACGCGATTCGCGCAGCGATCACGGACCGGACCAAGGCCGTCATCGTCAACAGCCCGAACAACCCGACCGGAGTCACGTATCCGCACGCGTCGCTCGACGCCGTCGGTGCGCTCCTGTCCGAGGAGTCCGAGCGCCGGGGCACGCGCATCTTCCTGATCAGCGACGAGCCGTACCGCTACATCGCGTACGACGTCGAGGTGCCGTGGATCTACCACAGTTACCCGGACACGATCGTCGTGACGTCGCACAGCAAGGACCTCGCGATGCCGGGCGAGAGGATCGGGTTCATCGCACCCGCACCCGGGATGGAGGGGCTCGGTGACATCGTCTCCGGGCTCACGTTCGCGACGCGGACACTCGGGTTCGTGAACGCGCCGGCGACTCAACAGCGCGCTGTGGCACAACTCCAGGGCACGACCATCGACCCGGAGATCTATCGCAAGAAGCGCGATGTGCTCTTGCCCGCGCTGCGCGAGATGGGCATGGAGATCGTCGAACCGACCGGTGCTTTCTACATCTTCCCCAAGACCGCGATCCCCGACGACGTCGCGTTCGTACGCGAGTTGCAGGAAGAGCGCATCCTGACGGTCCCAGGCCGTGGGTTCGGCCGGCCCGGCCACATGCGCATCAGCTATTGCGTGGAGGATGCGACGATCCGCAACGCTCTTCCGGGCTTCGAGCGGGTCATGTCGCGCTACCGCTGACGAGCACGCCGTCCGCGAGGCGGGGCACGATCGTGGACGCGGCGAACTCCCCCGCGATCCGCACGTCGCCGTCGTAGCCGATCTCCCGCAGCTCCCGCCCGGAGGCGCAGTCCCACACGAGTTCGGCAGCCCGTCCACGCTGCGCCGCGAACGCGTGTGCGGCGGCGGCGGCCTCAGGGGAGCGCCGGCCGCCCAGTCCGTCGATGACGGCGCCTGCGCCGAGCAGATCCTCGAGGGCGGGGCGCAACGATCCGTCGGGCCAGAGCTCGCCCGCAGCGATCACGGCGGTGGGGGCGGCGTCGCCGATCGCCCGCGCAACCTCATGGGCGTTGCGCAGGCAGGCGACGTACACGTCTGCCCCGAGCGCATTCGCTGCGGCCGCCAGCGTCGAGCCGTTCGGCGACGGGAGCACTATGCGCGCGACGCCGCTCAGCCGGGCGAGTGCGGTCGGGGAGAGCGAGACCTCACCGCCGCGGGATCCCGCCAGGATGGCGTCGTGCTCCGCGGCGATCTCCGCGGCCCGAGCGTCCCTCCATCGGCTGGGCACGACGGCGATGCCGTGACCGAGTGCGACGTCCACAGCCGTCGCGAACGAGAGGACGTCCACGATCACTATGGCGTCGCTGCCCGGGCCGACTGCGGCGAGTCCGCTCGCGCCCCAGCCGAATCGGACCGCGGACCCCGACTGGCGCGTGAACTCGGGTGCGTCGCTCATGGCGCGAGGATAGCCCGATGAATCAACGCTGAGACTCAGGACCGGGGCTACTTGACGGCGGCGTTCTTCGCGCGGGCGAGCCGGCTCTTGGCCCGCGAGGCGGTGTTCTTGTGGATGAGACCCTTTTTCGCGGCCTTGTCGAGGCGCTTGGTGGCTGCCCGCAACGATGCTTCGGCGTCGTCAGCGCCCCCCTCGTTCCCCTCGCTTGCCCCCGCGGAACCGAGCGACTTCTTGACGGCGGTACGCATGTCGGAGCGCTCGGCGCGGTTCTTGAGGCGTGCTGCCTCGGCCTTGCGGAGCGTCTTCTTGCGGTGACGTGTGTGGGCCATGTGGGGTTGTCCTGTGTAGCTGTCTTTCGGCGGCCGTCAGCCGGAGAGCGCCGTGACCTTGTCGGCCACGTCCCGGTACGAGACGTCCACCTCGTAGATCTGGAGGAAATGCTCCCGTGCCTGGTCGTTCTGACCCTGCTTCTCGCGGAGAATCCCGAGGTTATAGACGACCCTCTTCCCCTGGTCCGAGTTCAAACCAGGGCTCTCGGCGAGGGCCCGCTCGAGCTGCCGTGCGGCCAGATCCCAGAGCTTCTTCCGCAGGAAGCACTCGCCCAGGAGGCTGAGGCTGTCGAAGCGCTTGCGGGGGTCCTTGACCGACTTCTGGAACTCCCCGATTGCGTCGTCGATGTCACCGCCCGTGAGCAGGGCCTTGCCCAGCTCGAAGCGGAGGCCCAGGTCGGTCGGGTGCTCGGCAACGCGGGTGCGGTACTCGGCGATCCGGATCGTCCGCAGCGTCGTGGCCATCTCCTTGGTCTTGGCCTCGTCGCCTGACTGCTTCGCCGCCAGATGCGCGCGGTGGGCCCTGCTGATGCGAAGGTCGCCGAGCTTGACGCGCGCGTCGAAGTCGGTCGGGTCGGACTCGATGAGCTGGCCCCACGTCTCCTCGGCCGCTTCGAAGTCCTGCGCCTGCGCGTGCGCCGTCGCCAGCTTGCGCAGCAGGACCTTGTCGCCCGGCTTCTCGGCGAGTTGCCCCTTGATCCGACCGATGTAGTCGGTGCCCTCCGTGCCGACGCGCTGCAGGCGATCCGCCTCGTTCAGTTGCTGCGCCTGGTCCTTGTTGCGGAGCAGGTCGTGCGTGGTGCGCGCCGTCTCGAAACCCGTCTTCTTGATCGAGAGTTCTGCCGCCAGGTCCTTGCGCAGCTTAATGGCCTGCTGGTTCTTCGGGTTCACCTGCAGCGCTCGCTCGAGGTGCTCGATCGCTCTCTCGACGTCGTTGCCGCCCAGCAGGCGGCCGAGGTTCACGTACGCGGCCTCCTCCTTCGGCGCGTGCGTGATCATGGCCTCGTACACGCCGATGGCGCCGTTCGCGTAGCCCGCCTTCTCGAGAGCCTCCGCCAGCTTGTAGGCGATGCCCGTGTGCTTCGGGTCGACACGCAGGTAGTTCTCGTACGACGGCAGGCGCCGTTCGATGCTCGGGTTCGCCATGCCCACCCGCGCGCCGGCTGTCCCGAGCTTGATCGAGAACGCGCTCGGATACGAGTGCTCGTGCTTCTTGAGGGCCGCCAGCCGGACGCCGCGCCGTCCGTTGCGGTTGTCGGGGTCGATCTGCAGGGCCTGCAGGTAGATCTCGATGGCCAGGTCGTACTTGCGGCTCTTGAAGGCCGTGTCCGCCTTCACGATCTGCTTACTGACGTCGATCGCCATGGGCTCTCCAATTCCTCTCGCACTCGGTTCTCGGCCCCCGATGTCCGATAGCTCAGGGGTGAACCCCCGATAGTACCGCGGCCCGTCGGGAGGCTCCCGGGCGGAATGTCCCGGCCGCTCAATCCGTCTTCGTATCGTGGGCGTCTTCGTACTCTGGAGTCTGACGGGGCCCGTCCGCTCGCGGAGAGGGCCCTGGAACCAGCCATGACCGACACAACCACCGAGCCAGAACTGCTTCCGATCGTGAAGTACCCCGACGCCTTCCTGAGGCGCCGGATGAACCTCGTCACCGAGGTCACCGACGAGGTCCGCGAGATGGCCGAGCGGATGATCGCCACGATGGTGGCGGCGCACGGGATCGGGCTCGCGGCGGCGCAGGTCGGCTGGGACGCGCGGGTCGCGATCGTCAGCGACAACGGCTTGGCCGAGGACTCGCTGGTCCTGATCAACCCCGTGGTCGAGGAGACCTGGGGCTCGGAGGCGATGGAAGAGGGCTGCCTCTCGTTCCCCGGCGTCGCGGCGACGATCACCCGCGCCGAGGGCGTGAAAATCAGCTTCACGGGCCTGGACGGCGAGCTCTACGAGCTCGAGGACGACGACCTCCTCGGCCGCTGCTGCCTGCACGAGATCGACCACCTGGACGGGGTGACGTTCCTGTCCAAGATGTCGCCCGCCGACAAGCTCGCGAACCGCCGCGCCCTGCGCAGGCTCGAAGAGCGCGCGGCTCCGCAGGCCTAGGCACGCCTCCAACCCACTTGGTTGCCGCAGCGCGTGCACCATCCCTAACCCCCACCCTCCCAAGGGGGGAGCCGCGTCGGGCGTTGGATCCCGAAGCGTGAGGACGTGCGAACCGCCGTCACGGTTACGGATCGAGTTCGGATCTTCGTATGCTCCTTCGCTCCATGCGCGTCCTGCACGGCACCGCTGATCTCTCCCCCGAGCGCTTCCGCCGCCCGGTGGTCACGCTGGGGGTCTTCGACGGCGTGCACCGCGGACACCGTGCCGTTCTGGCGCGCACCCGGGAGATGGCCGCCCGGGAGGGCGGCGAGGTCGTAGTCCTCACGTTCGACGTGCACCCGCACAAGCTCACCGTCGGCCGCGCTCCGCCCCTGATCACGTCGCTCCCGCACCGTCTGGCGCTGCTGGCCCGCGAGGGGGTCGACACGACGGTCGTGCTCCGCTTCGACTCGTCGCTGCGCGAGACCACGGCGCAGCGCTTCGTCGAGGAGGTGTTGCTCGGCCGGATCGGCGCACGGGGTGTGGTCGTCGGCCACGACACCCACTTCGGCCACGACCGCGAGGGGGACCACGCGCTGCTCGAACGGATCCTCGGTCCGCGCGGCGTCCCGGTGCTGCGCACCGAGGCGGTGACGCTCGACGACGGCACCGTCGTCTCGTCGTCCTCGATTCGCGCCGCCGTCGCGAGCGGGGATCTCGCTGCCGCCGCCCGCCTGCTCGGCCGCCCTCCCGCACTGTTCGGCGTCGTGGTGAAGGGCGACGGCCGCGGCCGCACACTCGGGTACCCGACCGCGAACCTCGACATGCAGCGCGAGTTGCGCCCCGGGCGCGGCGTCTACGCCGGTCATACGACGATCGATGGTGTGCGGTACGCGGCGGCCATCAACGTCGGTGGACGGCCTACGTTCTTCCCCGAGGGCGAGGACGCCGACACCGTGGAGGTCCACGTCCTCGACTACGACGGCGACCTCTACGGACTCCAACTCGAGGTCCCGCTCTTCGGCAAGCTTCGCGACGAGCGAAAGTTCGACACGCCCGAGGCACTGCGCGCGCAGATCGAGCGCGATGTCGCCGATGTCACTGCCTGCATGGCCGACGACACGTGGAGCTCGGACTGAGCCCGACCGCAGCCGGATCCGCTCCGCCTGCTCGCCGCCGCGCCGGCAACCTTGCTTCCCGACGGCGTCGCGTCGGGCTACCTTCGGCGCCCCGGGACAATCCGGCGGAGCGGCGTGGAACCGTCGCTCCCGACGTCCGACACGACGGTGGGCAGGTAGCTCAGTTGGTAGAGCACTGCACTGAAAATGCAGGGGTCGGCAGTTCAAGTCTGCCTCTGCCCACCACGCTAAGCCCAGTATTTGCAAGGGTTTGAGCGATCACCGGCCAAGCGCTCCAGAGGCGCATCGGGATCGGGGCAGCAACGCGGGCAGCACTTTCTGGTACGGTCTGTTCATGGCTACAGGCGATAGAACGGTTCTTTTCCGGCGGGCTGAGCGGCCCGGCTGGTGGTTCGATTTCACGGACTCGGCTGGCAAGCGGCGCCGCAAGAAGGCCCTCGGGGAGAAGAAGCGCGACGCCCGCCGCTGGCAGGCCGACTTCCTCGCGGACCTCGAGTTCGCGCGTCATCAGCAGGTCGCGGTCCCCGCCTTCACGACGTTCCTCCACACCCACTACCTGGCGCTCTACGCGGCGCAGGTGATGCCCGCGACGTTCGACCGAGCGGTCTTCACGTTCAACAGCGCGGACGCCTTCTTCGGCCACACGCCGCTCGACCAGATCACCACGGCGCAGATCCGGGTGTACTTCGCCGGGCTCCGCGCGAGACAGCTGTCGCCCGCGACGCTGAAGCGGGAGTTCAACGTGCTCGCCCCGGTGTTCGATGAGGCGCAGGAGGTCGGGCACATCGTCCGGAACCCCTTCCGCGGGGGCGGACGGCGCCGGGTCATCACCTTCGAGTCCACGAGGCCACGCGAGGTCCGGAATCTCCCTGGCACGGAGCTGGACGCCATCCTCGACGCGGCGTCCGACAAGTACCGGCCCATCATCACGTTCTACGTGGACACGGGCGTGCGGCGCGGGCAGGCACTCGGGCTGGAGTGGAAGTTCGTGGCCGACGACTTCTCGACCGCGAGACCACCGGCGCAGAAGCGCGGGTATCGGCCCGAGTGCCAGATGAGCCCGCGGCTGCGCAAGATTCTCGCACACCTCTGGCAGCACCGCGGCCCGGCTCCGCTGCATGGTCCTCATCGCGTGTTCTCCGGGGTCACCGTGAACGGTCTCCGGCTGTATTGGCGCCGCTTTCGGAAGCGCGTCGGCCACCCGACGCTGCGCATTCAGGACCTCCGCGTAATGTTCGTATCTTCTCTCGAAGGAGACGCCTTTCGTCCGCAAGCCACCGCTCGGCTGCTGGGCCATCGATCGCCTCGGATGTCGCAGACTGTCTATAACCGCGCGCTTCGGGAGGGGGAGCTGGCCGAGGCTCCTGCGGCTCTCGAACGCTCCCGCGCGCAGCCCGACGGATGAACGCCTCCAGCTCGTCACTCGGGACGCGGTAGCCGCCGCGGAACGACACGCTGGGGATGCGCCCCTCGCTGCACATGCGCTGCACAGTCCTCGGGGAGACCCCCAAGTACTCGGCAACCTCTGGCACGGTCAGGAGGACCGGGAGGCTCACCCGGCAACTCCCTGCAGGACGGCGTTCGCCTTCATCACGCCCCGGTACGTCGGGTTGATGATCGGTGCGTGCCCCTCGTTCTCGAGGACGGCGCTGACGCAGTTGCAGACCCACTCGATCTCGGCCTCGTAGCACCGTGCGCGCCAGTAGTCGCGGGCGTCCAGCACGTAGGCGAGTCGCGTGTCGGAGCGAGCGCCTTCGAGCAACGCGAGCAACTCGGTCGGCGACTTGCCACGGCACGCCTCGAAGCCGGCAACGGCACCGGCGCGCTTCTCGGGGTCGTTCGCGTAGCTCTTGCGCGCCGCGGCGATGCCGTCCTCGATCACGACGCTCAGGAAGTCGAGGAGGTTCACGGCAGTAGCCCCGAGCCCGGTGCGCAGCACCCGTCGCAACCGTGGACGCCGTACCCTTCGGGGAACGTGCCGATGGGATGCCCGATGCCGTGCTCGCACTGGCCCTCGTACAGCCCGCTCGCTCGCGTGATGCGCGCGACAGCCCACGATGGAAGCGAGTCAGGAGGGGCGAAGTGGGGCGCGACAGCGTGCGTCTGACAGCCCGGGTCACGGCTGAGAGCTACGGACGCTTCCGCCTCGCGCAACAGGGCGGCGCCGCGACACAGGATGGCGGGCAGCTTCGAAGCGTCACCGCCGACGGCGGCAAGGAGCAGCTCCGCCTCCTCGTCGGCGATCTCAGCCGCCCCGGCGCCGCGGCCGCGGATCTCGAACCACGCTCTCCCGCGCACGCTGTCGAGGCGCAGGATCGCCTCTCGCTCCCGTTGCACGGCGTCGTCGATCTGTCGCTGCGCATCGAGTTTGACGGCGTTCGGCACGTCCGCCCACAGCAGCTCGCGGTCGCTGGCGATCACGGTCTTCCGTCCCAAAGTCGGGATGCCGCCACGATCATCGACTTGCAGTGCGCGTTCGGCTGGCCCTCCGCGTAGACGGCGGCGTCGTCCCAACCGAGCACGGCGCAAAGACCAGCGGCGACGCCGCGCGACCGCGACACCCCGCCCATGCACGCGACGTACACGTCGTCGACGTCGCCGTGCGCGCGGGCGAAGTCCAGGATGTCGAGCGCCTGCCCGCGGAGCATCGGGATCGGCGTGTTGCCCGCCTTGTTCTCCGGGAACGTCCAGCGGCCTTCGCCGTCGCAGTCAGAGAACCTGGTGTGGTGCACGGCGACGAGCCCATCCCCCGGCGTGACGCGGTGGATCCGGCCGTTGGGGTACGCCAGGCAGATCGCGATGCCCGGCTCGGTCGAGCGCCAATCGATCGACTCGATCTCGCGTCGGGACAGGCAGTGGACGGTGGTGCTCACCTCCCGCTCCCCTCCTCCGCGCCCGCCGCCTCGGGGGGCAGCCCGTACACGCCGCGCCTGAGTCGTGCGAGCTGTCCCCGCGCTAGGAGGATGCAGCAGTCCGTGGCGATGCCGTGGCGTGCCCGGCCCCCCACGAGCGAGAGACGGTCCGCAATCTCGCACGCTCGCATCGGCGCCCCTTCCTCCCGCAGCACAGCCAGCAACCGTCGTTGGGTCGGCGTTGTCGTCGGGCCTCCTGAGCCGCGGAGGAGCCCGACTAGCTCGAGTCGCTCTGCCGCCCGATCCGCGTCCTCGCGGACGAGCGCAGCCAGACGTTCTTTGAGACGTTCCCTGTGGCTGATCACCTGCATTGCGGGCTTCCTCCGGCTCGATTGGTATCGCTCTTCAACGAGCCTGTGACACCGCCGCGGCTCGGTCAATATCCAAATTCGTTCACCAAAAGGGATTTAACGAATGTATGCTTAACTGTGTGCCCATGTTGGAGCGTGGGGGCGGGGCCGGAGGGCGCGATTAGGTGGGGGAAAAAAGGTCTCGCGGCGCACGCCGCCGGCGGTGGTCGAGCGAGAAGTTCGCCGTGCTCTGGAAGGAGGCGAAGAGCCGCGCCAAGGATCGCGGCGACCGCCTCCAGACCAGGCACCTGGCGGAGCCCTGCGAGGTCACGAACGAGACGATCTACAACTGGAGGAAGGGCAAGACGCAGCCGAACGCCGATCAGCTCTTGGCCCTGGCCTTCCTCCTGGAGTGCGAGGTCCTGGACTTCACTGAGTAGCCTCCGGCTCGTGAGCGCTCGCCGCCGTCGCCCTCTCCCGCGCCTCCCTCGGCGCCGTTCCCGCCGCCGCCGCTTCTCAGCGTGGAAGGCGCGCGCGCTCCGGCGCGAGATGGGCCTCAGCCTAGAGGCTGTCGCTGGGGAAGCCCTCCGTTCGATCGCGTGGCTCGAGGCCATCGAGTCGGGGAAGCGCCACCCCACCGCGGACGAGTTCTTCGACCTCCAGTACGCCCTCCGGGCCGCCGCAACGGACCTCTCCACCGCCGCGTAGGTGGCGTGTCGTGCCCCGCGCTACCGACCCGGAGACCGGTGCGATCACCGGCGTTCGCCCGGCCCTGGCGCGAGGCACGAGTTCGTCCGAGCCCGAGGACGGGCAGCCGTCTTCCGAGTTTTAGGTTTGACGGGGCACCCGATCATGACCTATTTCACGAACGTATGCTTACGAGTTTGGCCACCCGTTTCGTAGCGAGTTTCGACGACGCGGACCCTGAAAGCCCGCCTAGGTTTCGACCGAGAACCCGTCCTCGCGCGGCGGCGTGCCTCGCCCTGGCCGCGCTGGTCGCTGGCGTGTCGAGCGGGTGCGCGTCCGAGAGCCACCAGGTCGTCGCAACGCAGTCCGTCACGAGCTACGGCACGGCGTACTCCGGGCACCGACCGAGTCTGGCGATCAGCAACTTCCAGAACCGCTCTCCGTACATGCAGGGCATGTTCTCGTCGGGCGAGGACCGGCTCGGCACTCAGGCGAAGACGATCCTCAAGACGCACCTGTCGCAGTCGGGCCGGTTCGTGCTCCTCGATCGCGACAACCTCGACGAGATCGCGTGGGAGTCGGACGTCCTGGGGACGCCCCAGTCGCTCACCGGCGCGGCGTACGTGATCACCGGCGAGGTCACGGAGTTCGGTCGCCGCAACACTGGGGATCGTCAGCTGTACGGGATCCTCGGGCGCGGCCACAAGCAGATGGCCTACTCCAAGGTGTCGCTCAACATCGTGGAGACGCGCACGTCGCGCGTCGTCTACTCCGTGCAAGGCGCGGGCGAGTACGCGCTCAGCACGCGCGAGGTCGTGGGGTTCGCGAGCACCGCCGGGTACGACGCGACGCTGAACGGCAAGGTGCTCAACCTGTCGATCACCGACGCGGTGAACAAGCTGGTCGCGTCGGTCGAGAGCGGCGCGTGGGGCAACTAGTGCGCGCGCGCATGTGGCTTGCGACGGCTCTTCTGGCGTCGGTCTGCATGACCGGGTGCGCACGGAAGACGATGTACGCGTGGGGCGACTACCAGGACTCGCTCTACGAGATGTGGGTCGACGCCGAGGACTTCGAACTCGGCGA
This sequence comes from Planctomycetota bacterium, assembly GCA_965248445.1. Classification (GTDB taxonomy): domain Bacteria; phylum Planctomycetota; class JAJSAM01; order JAJSAM01; family JAJVHW01; genus CBDFJG01. The sequence continues at coordinate 1,110,594 of CBDFJG010000004.1, read as the reverse complement.
CCACATCCTCGAGCTGGAGGAGCAGGTCGCGGAGACGGAAGCCGACGCGGTCCCGCCAGGCGTCCGCGCCCACCTGGGCTATCTGTACTTCAGGGCCGGCGACGGCGACGCGGGGGCGCGAATGCTGTCAGCCGAGAAGGCGGCGTTCCCCGAGTCCGCGGTGTTCGTGGACGGGCTGCTCGCGAGGATGAGCCGGTGATGCGCACCGTGGTCGCGACCGCGCTCGCGCTCCTGGTGACCGCCGCATGCAATGCGCCTCAGAAACCGCACGACTACAGCCAGTACCTGGCCCACATGCCCAGCTCGATCCTGGTGCTGCCGCCCACGAACGAGTCCGTCGAACCGCTCGCGTCGTACAACTACCTGAGCGTCGCGACCGCGCCGATTGCGGAGCACGGTTACTACGTCTTCCCCGTCGCCGTGGTCGACAGCATGCTCAAGGAGAACGGCCTGCCGACGCCCGCCGAGATGCGTACGGCTGAACTCTCGAAGCTGCACGAGATCATCGGGGCCGACGCGGTGCTCTACCTCCACGTCCACGACTGGGGAACGAGCTATCAGGTCCTGAACTCGCAGACGATCGTGTCGGTCAGCGGCCGCCTGGTGGACGCTCAGACCGGCACGCTGCTCTAGGAGGGATCGCACGTCGCCGAGCAGAACTCGTCGGACCAGCAGGACAACGTGCTGGGCATGCTGGTCGGCGCACTGGTCGATCAGATCGTCAACACGGCGTCGGATCGCGCGCACGACCTGGCCGTTCCGTCTGCCGCGACGTGGTTGCGGAACTCCAGGCGCGGGTTGCTGCTGGGCGCGCGGCACGCGGGGCACGCGGGGCAGCAGACGAAGCTGCTGCAGTAGCACACGAACCCCCATTTCACTCGATAGAGGAGAAGGAAACGATGTCGAAGATCGCACTGTTGTTCGGGCTCGTAGCGCTCTTGGTGGTCACGGGCTGCTGCAGCGTGACCGTGCCCGAGAACCGGATCTCCACGTCCACGGAGAGGGAGTTCGTCACGGCTCTCGCCGCTGACATCAACGAGCAGTCCGGCAGCCTCGACCTCAGCTGGAAGTCGCGGGTGGACGAGACGTTCCAGGCGCTCAGCGATGCCAACGTCGCGCTGTTCATCTGGATGAAGGCCGCGGAGTGCGAGTCGAAGCGTGGGAACGAAGGGATCGCCGCCGCCCTGTATGCCCAGGCGATCGAGCTGTTCAAGATCGCGACGGGGAAGCCTGGCGGCGTGGAGGCCGCCGGCACGCCGGTGTGGTTGCGCGAGCAGTGGCTCGACACGCTGCAGGAAGTCCTCTAAAGAGAGACCTCCTCTAAGCGCGGCAGCGAGACGGAGAGAGCGTTGTTCGAGTTCCTGGTCTTCCTCGTTGCGGTCGGTGCAAGCGCCGGCGTCGTGTTCCTCTGGATCCGGAGGCGCGCCCTCGAGTTGAAGCACCGTGCGCTCGAAGCGCGATTCGCGGGCGTGCTCGATCCCGAGGAGGACGCACGGAAAGCGCGCGCGGACCTCTTGGGCGTTCGCGCCGCCATCGAAGGCGCCGAGAGCGCCGCTGCCGAACGCCGCGCCAGTCTGCAGGCAGCGTACACGCACGCGAAGGCGCTCCATGACCGGCTCAAGGCCGATGTCGATCTGCTGGAAGGCAACCTGGAGGACATCTCGTTCGGGGTCTATCGCCCGCACTACGACTTCGACACCTCCGAGAAGTACAAGGCTGCCCTGAAGCGTCTCTCCGAACGGCAGCGCGGCGCGGTGCGAGACGGTAGCGCGGTGCACTACTTGGCGGAGTGGACAGTCGGTGGCAGCCGACGCGACGGCGAGCGGATGCAGAAGCAGTACGCAAAGCTCCTGCTGCGCGCGTTCAACGGTGAGGTCGATGCCTGCGTTGCGAAGGTGAAGTGGAACAACGTCACGAGAATGGAAGCACGGATAGAGAAGGCGTTCGCCGCGATCAACAAGCTCGGCGGCGTCATGCAGATCGAGCTGACGTGGAGCTACCACAAGCTCCGGCTGGAGGAACTCCGCCTACGGCACGAGATGGCCGAGAAGAAGCAGGCCGAGGCGGAGGAGCAGCGAGCCATCCGGGCGCAGATGCGCGACGAGGAACGCGCGCAGCGGGAGATCGAGAAGGCGCGAAAGCAAGCGGAGGACGAGGAGGCACGGCACGCAAGGGCGCTTGAGGCCGCACGCGCAGAGATTGCCTCGGCCGATGGCGCGGAGCGCGACGCCCTCAGCGAGCGGATCGAGAAACTGCAGGCCCAGCTCGACGAGGCGCACTCGGACACGGTGCGAGCGATCTCACGCGCGCAGATGACGCGCGCCGGCTTCGTCTACGTCGTGTCCAACGTCGGGTCGTTCGGCGACGGGATCCTCAAGATCGGGATGACCAGGCGCCTCAAGCCGATGGACCGCGTGAAGGAACTGGGGGACGCGTCGGTGCCGTTCGGCTTCGACGTCCACGGCATGATGTTCTCCGAGGACGCCCCAGGCCTGGAGGCCGCGCTCCATCGCGAATTCGACGACCGCCGCGTGAACCTCGTGAACCGCCGGAAGGAGTACTTCCGCGTCACGACGGATGAGATCGGCGTCGCCCTTGAGAAGCGCGGCGTGCCGTTCGAACTCACGCTGCTCGCCGAGGCCCAGGAGTACCGCGAGACACTCGCGTTGCGAGACGCCGCCGTGCCGGCCACCGGCGCGGATGCAGCTCCGACCGGCGGTGAGTTCCCCGCAGACCCCTTCCAAGCAGATGGGTAGCGGGCACGCTCCGGCGTCGGCTTCGAGGTCACGCTGGCGAAGTGCGGGCGTCCGCGCGAAGCTTGCTCGGAACGCGACTCGGCCACTCCGGCAGGAGGTGAGGGATGAAGCGAACGCATATCGGGATCGGCGGGGTGCTCTGCCTCGTCGCGTGCTGGGCGCCGCAGCTCCGCGTGCAACGGGCCGACGCGCAGGACAGGAGCGTCGCGGACGAGGACGTGATCCCGCCGGAGGTCCTGGAGAAGATGGACGCCGCGATCCGGTCAGGGCAGCGGCCCACCATCCGGTACGTCACGAAGTCGGACGTCTGGCGACTCCGCGAGAACCCCGCGTACACGGAGGACTTCGTCGCCCTCGACCTGGATGTCGATGCACTCTCGTCCGTGCAACGCCAGGTGTTCCGGAACTGGCTCGCATCGACGAAGGCGAAGTTCCTGCTGGAGAACGACGAACTCGTCACGTACGGCGAACTGTTCGGCCTTGAGGTTTCGCACCGCCGTCTGAGCGAGCGCAGCAGTGGGCTCGCAGCGGAGCCCGTCGATCACGTCGTGAGCACCGATTGTGGCAAGCTGCGCTTCCGCACCACGCAGCACGTGATCACCGTTGGCGGTCTTCCGGACGATGCGGAGGTGGTCGCGCGAGCAGCTCCCGGGGCGGCGTTCGCGGGGCGGGTGCCGACCGGCAAGACCTCGCTCTACTTCCGCGTCAGCCCGACCGGGATCGACAGCCGGCGATGGGATCTCAACTTCTACCACTGGGCCCTCGGGCTGGCGGTTCCAGGCCCAGCCAAGACGGACGTTGCCGGCGGCGTGTCCGTGCCTGCTGAGGAGGACACAGCAGACACGCAGCCCACGAGTGGCGGCGTCCTCGGCGGCAACGCATTCGGCGACCGCCGAGCTGCTCGGGCCAAGCTGCGTGGGAGCGAGGGCGGCCGCAAGTCGCAAGTCGCCGTGGACCTCGCGCTCGAGTGGCTGAGCAACCACCAGAGCCCCGGCGGCCACTGGGACTCCGACGGGTTCCAAGACCTGTGCAAGGTCAACCAGTGCAGCGCCCCCGGCGAGAGCGTGTACGACCCGGCGCAGTCCGGCCTCGCGCTCCTCTGCTTCCTCGGCGCGGGCGAGACGCATAACAGCGGCCAGCACAAGGAGACGGTGGGGCGCGGCCTGCGCTACCTCACCGGCATCCAGGACGGCGAGGGCTGCTTCGGCCCGCAGGTCGGGCACCAGTGGACGTATAACCACATGTGCGCCGCCCTGGCGATGGTTGAGGCGTACGGCATGACCGGGTCGCCCATCTTCGAGCGACCCGCACAGCGCGGCGTCAACTTCGTCCACAAGTCGCAGAACCCCTACCTGGCCTGGCGCTACGGCATCCGCGATGGGGAGAACGACACGTCCGTCACCGGCTGGGCCGTGATGGTGCTGAAGTCCGCCAAGATGGCGGAACTCAAGGTCGACGCGGGCGCGTTCCGCGGCGCCATGGCGTGGATCGAGAAGATGACCGATCCCAAGACCGGTCGCGTCGGCTATCAGCGTCGCGGCGGTCCGCCGGCGCGTACGCAAGACATGCAGGAGAAATTCCCGGCCGACCAGAGCGAGTCGCTCTCCGGTGTGGGACTGCTCGTGCGCATCTTCGCCGGCCAGGACCCGGCGAGGAACGAGTTCATCAAGAAGGGCGCCGCGCTGATGGCCAAGAAGCCCCCGCGTTGGGACGTCGACGCAGGCGCGATCGACTTCTACTACTGGTACTACGCCACGCTCTCGATGTTCCAGGTCGGCGGCAAGTACTGGCCCAGATGGAGAGCGGCGACTGAGACCGCCATCGTGCAGCACCAGCGCACCGACGTAGAACGCGATGAGGTCGGCTCGTGGGACCCCGTTGACCCATGGGCGCCGGAGGGCGGACGCATCTACTCCACGGCGGTGAACTGCCTGACGCTGGAAGCGCCGTACCGCTACCGGCGGGTGTTCGAGCCGAACCCCGGGCCGGAGGACCGCGCGACCGACCCACCGCCTCTCGACCTCGGGTCTTTTCAGCGGTGGTTGTGGAACTACGCCGACGACGCCATGGCCGGGAGATGGTCGAGCGCGTGGACGCAGTACCGGAGTGCATCCAAGCGACGGTACGCCATCCCGGGAAGCGTCGTGCGGGTGAGGGACGGTGAGGCGCTCGTTCGCGTGAAGGGGCGCCTGCTGGCTGCCGAGAAGAAGAGCGATCGACGCTGGGGAGCGCAGGCTGCGGAGCATTGGGTGCGCGTGCCGGATCCGCAGCTCCACGAGCAACTCAACGACGGTGACGCCGTGACGCTCTTGCTCACTGTGCACGGCTTCGAGACGCTCGACGACCTGAAGAGGTACGACGGCAGGTTCCAGATGGAGTTCGAGGTCTGGAGGTTGAGGTGAGCGCTCGCCGCGCGCTCCTCCTGCTCGCCGTCGTTCTGCAAACGCTCTCCGGGTGCAGGACAGCCGCCGAGCTAGCCGCGCGCCCCCCGGACGCCACTCGGGCCTACCCCTGCGCGGCCGCCAGCCAACCGTGCGACGTGGCGCTCCAGAGAGCCGCTCGCCTGGTCCGTACCATCCCCGGTGTCTTCTTCTCGCGCCGAGAGCTGGAAGTCGGCGACACGGGCGAGGTCGTCGCCTTGCACACCGACGGATTCACTTCGCAAGTCGCATGGAGCCTGACGGCCCGACGACTGGATCCCACAACGGCCGTCGTCGAGCTGCGGAGCGTCTACGGGTCGGCCTTCGGCGACCCCGACGACGATCACGAGGCTTGGAGCGTCGCTGAGGCGGCCTTCGGACCTAGCCTCCCGTGACGACGGACGACTCCGATGCACGGAGCGATCGTCACGAGTCCTGATAAGTCCGCGCGCCCCCTGGAAAGGAGCGTTCGATGTGGTACTTGCGCAAGAGCATCCGTGTCGGACCAATCCGCCTGAACCTCTCGAAGAGCGGGGTCGGCGCCTCCGTCGGTGTCAAGGGCTTCCGCTACGGCGTGCGACCGAACGGGCGCTCCTACGTGCACGCGGGGCGCCACGGCCTGTACTACCGACAGGAACTCGGTGGCTCCCGCGCCAGTCCCCGCGATCGCGTCCCCGACGACGCCTCTCCGGCGGACGGCGGCGACGCCGCGGTGAAGGTGTTCCGACTTGCGGACGCGCGCGACATCGGCGGGGGCTCTAGCGCGAACGACATGGCGCGACAGCTCACCTGGGCGTCGACCGCTTTCCGGTGGGACCGGTGTTGTGCCGTGCTGTTGGCGCCCGTGATCGGCATTGCGTTCTTCAAGTTCGGGGCCGTCCCCGGTGTCGTTGCATTCGCCGTGGCGGCCGCCTGTGTCGGTGCGCTCTGGGACTGGGAATCTCGGCGCCGCGTCGTGCGCGTCAAGTACGACCTGTCGCAGTCCTGGGATGCCGCGTACGCGCACCTGATCGAGGCGTTCAACGAGCTTGCGGGCTCGATGAAGGTCTGGAGAGTGCAGACTGCGCAGGAGACCAACGATCAGCGGCGCCAGGCCGGCGCCGGCATCTTGATCGGTCGCGAAGCCGTGCGCGTCGGCTCAGCAGATCCGCCCTGGCTCGACACGAACATCCGCGTCCCGGCCATCGAGATTGGTCGGCAATCGTCTACCTCCTGCCGGACGGACTTCTCGTGTACGACGCCAGCGGCGCGGCGTTCCTCGAGTACTCGCAACTCCGTCTTCGCGGCGGCACAACACGGTTCATCGAGACGGATCCCGTTGCGCGGGGCTGGGACCACGATGATGGCGGCTGGACCGGCAAACTCGAGGAGACCGATCCCGACTCGGGCGACTTCACGTACACGTTCCCGGACGGGCTTCAATTCCTATTCACGGGTGGGAAGATCGACACGATCACGGACCGGTTCGGCAACGCCATCACCGCCACGCACAACGGGTCCGGTCAGCTCACCTCGATCGCCGACACGCGCGGGGTGTCCCACACGATCGCGTACTACAACACAGGCCGCGTCAAGACGATCACGTACGCCGACGGCCGCGTATGGAAGTTCATCTACAACGTCCAGGCGCAGCTGACCCGCATCGAGGGCCCGGCGACGACCAGCTTCCCGAACGGCATCGTCCGCGAGTTCCGCTACATCAACGGCTCTGCAGACGGGTCGCTGAACAACAACATGACCGTCGTCCTCGACGGCCGCGGCAACCACTGGCTGCACAACGAGTACGACACGAGCGATCGCGTGAGCATCCAGAAGGTCGGGCCCGCTGACGACCTCGAGTTCGACTACACGAACCAGGGAAGCCAGAAGACCAGCGTCACCGACCGCGCCGGCAACGACCGCGACTGGGAGTGGCACAGCACCAAGCTGACGAAGACCAAGCTCACGCAGTTCAGCAACCGTGACGTCCGCAGTAGCGACCCGGTCAGCTGGATCACCGAGTGGACCCACGACGCCGACGGCTACCTGACCGAGGTCGAGCTTCCCGCCGGCAACGGCACAGAGTTCACGCTCAACTCGGTCAAGCTCCCGACTTCGATCCGGCGCAAGACGGACGTCGATGCGGCGAACCACGCGACCGACCTCGTGACGAGCATCGCGTACGACGACATGAAGTTCTGGGGGCGCACGTCCTCCGTCGATCCCGAGGGCAACCAGACCGACTTCACGCTCAACTCGGACGGGCAGCCGACGCAGATCGACTACCCGGACTCGACGCACATCAGCCCATCGCAGGAGATCAGCGAGACGCTGACGTACAACGCGAACGGCACGCTCGCCTCGCGCACGGACGGCGAGGGCAAGAAGACGAGCTACGCCTACTACACGACGCCGAGTGCCAAGAAGGGCCGCGTTCACACGGTCAAGGTCGATGACGGCACGCTGGACTTGGTCACGACGTACGACTACACGGACTGGGGGGCCGTCAAGGAGGTCACCGATCCCGAGGGCAACAAGACCACCTACACGGTCGAGGCCTACGGCAACGTCACCAAGATCGCCTATCCCACGGGTCTCGGGTACGAGACGAAGTTCGCCCACGACGGCAACCTGAACGTCACGCTGCGCGAGGTGAAGAACATCGACGAGAACGGGACGGCGCAGTCCACGCCGCTCGCGTGGTGGGACACGCACTACACCTACACCGAGATGGATCGGATGCTGCAGGCTAACGAGGCGATCGGCGCGTCCACGAACCGCATCACGAACTACACGTACGACGCGAACGACCACCGCAGCAGCGTCGCCGTCAGCGACGTGGCGTTCTCATTGCACTACGACGAGCGCGACCTCCTGCACAAGCGGGTCGGTGACGAAGGCGCGGCGCCCGCGATCAACGCGGTCCACGAGTACGCCTACGACGCCAACGGCAACCTGTCCCAGTACACGGATCCGCGCAGCAAGGCGACGCTGCACGAGTACGACGGGTTTGACCGTCGCGACAAGACGATCAACGCGATCACCCACTACGTCGAGACCGTCTACGACAAGAACAGCAACGTCACCGAGCGGAAGTGGTTCGAGGAGGCAGGCACCACGGACGTGCTGATGGCGCACAGGAAGAGCACGTACGACGAGCTGGACCGCTTCTTCAAGGAGGAGGCCGCGCTGATCGACACGACGACCACGTGGGTGACGAGGACGCTCGAACTCGACAAGCGCGGCCTCGTCACCAAGCGCACGAACCGTCGCAACGACGCGACGACGTTCACGTACGACGGCGCTGGGCGCCGCATCGGCGCCATCGATCCGGAGGGCAGCAACGTCGGCTGGGCCTACGACGACAACGGCAACGTCACCAAGCTGACCGAGACTGAGGCGATCCCGGGATCGCAGTCGACCGAGGCCTTTGTGACGGACTTCGAGTTCGACGCGATCAACCGGCGCACCAAGCAGCTGGTGGTCGACCGCACTCTCTCGACGAACAAGCACGTCACGGAGTGGAAGTGGAACAGCCGCAATGTGGTCGCGAAGACGATCGACCCCATGGTCTGGAACACAACCCTCGTTCACGACGGCCTGGGCCGGGTTACGAAGCAGACCCGCGACATGTCCGGGGCCGACGACATCGTCACCGAGTGGACGTACGACGACCTCGACAACGTCACCCAGCTGAAGGACGACAACGCGAACACGACGGGCTACGCGTACGACGATCTCGGACGCCTGACGACGACGACCTACGACGACCTTGAGACGGCGACGTACGCGTACGACGACGCGAACAATGTCATCGACTTCACCGACCAGAATGGCACGAACGTCGACTGCGCCTACGACGACATCAACCGTCTGACCGACCGCGACGCCACGCTCGGGTCGGGCGTCGGCGGTGACACGGCCGAGGACTTCGCGTACGACGCGCTGGACCGTCTGACCGAGGCCAAGGACAACGACTCCATCGTCCAGTACACGTACGACTCGCTCAGCCGCGCGCTGACCGAGAAGCAGGGCCCGAACCCCTTCGGTTCTGCGGCCAAGACCGTGACGTTCACGTTCGACGCAGAGGGGAACTCGACGAAGATCGCGTACCCGTCCGGCTTCGAGGCGAGGCGCAAATTCGACACGATCCACCGCCTCACGGCGATCGACGACAAGACGGACGCCGGCATCGCGGACTTCGACTTGTACGGCGCAGGCGCACGGCGCAAGCAGGTCAGCTTCGCGAACGGGACGACGTCGAGCTACCTGTACGACGGCTTCCGTCGCCAGACGGACCTCGCGCACGCGAACTCGGGCGCCACGGAGTTCGCCGGGTTCGAGTACGGCTGGGACAAGAACGACAACCCGCTCTACGAGACGCGCCGACACCAGTCGAACGCGGGCGACGCATACGGCTATGACCAGGCGAACCGCCTGATCGAGGTGCTGCAGGACGCTACCAACCCCGCGAACCCGACCGTCTACGTCGACAAGATCGACTACAACCTGGACGACGTGCTCAACTTCACGTCGGTGGTGACGACGCCGCAGGGCGGGAGCGCCGCCACCGTCAGCTTCACGTCGAACGGCATGAACGAGTACTCCGCGGTCGGCGGCACGTCACGCACGTTCGACGACAACGGCAACCTCACCGACGACGGCACGTACGAATACACTTATGACTGGCACAACCACCTGATCAAGGTGGAGGACTCGGGCACGACGGACGTCGTCGCCACGTACTCCTACGACGCTGTCGGGCGCGGCCGTCGGATCGAGAAGGTGGTCGGGTCGGACACGACGCGGTTCATCTACGCCGACCAGCAGTGCCTCGAGGAGCTGGACGGCTCGGACGACCTCCTGCGCGTCTTCGCGTTCGGCGAGGCGCTCGACGAGATCGTGATGATGGAGGCTGCCGACGTCGCGGATGTCGACGCCGACGCCGACACCACGGAGCTGAAGCGGTTCTACTACCACCAACAGCTCGTTGGGTCGGTCACGCACATCACAGATCCGGACGAGGTCGTGGTCGAGAGCTACGACTACGGGCCGTACGGGGAGTCCACGATCTTCGACATCGGGAGTTCGGTGGTGTCCGGCTCGCAGATCGGGAATCCGTTCCTCTACACGGCGCGGAGGCTGGACGAAGAGACGGGGCTCTTCTACTACCGGGCACGGCACTACGATCCGGAGAACGCGAGGTTCCTGCAGCGGGATCCGCTGGAGTACGTGGATGGCCCGAACGCGCGGGCGTACGTTTCCGGAGGGCCCACCTCCAGGACCGACCCGTTAGGACTCAGCGACAAGAAGGACAAGAAGAAGGCCCAAGCCGCGAAGAAGAAACAGAGCGACTACAAGGGAAGGCGGTCCCCTACGACACAGGCAAGACCGACAAGGAGACGAAGGACAACATCGACGATGCGGTGGAGACCGCCGCCGCGACCATGGATCTCACCGACACCGAGATCGAACTGTTGGGCAGAGCGGCCAGGGAACTGAAGGCGAAGCTCGGCACGTACACCGGCATGACCTCCTCGGATGGGGTGACGTTCGTCTCGTTCGGTACGTTCTGCGTGTTCGTCATAGAGACAGTCTCCCTCTACCCGAGCGGCGACGAGTGGGTGAAGAAGCACGAGGAAATCCACAGAGACCTCGACGAGACGGCCGCGAAAAAGGCGAACGAGACTGGAGAGGGTAAGAACGGCGACGACCCGGTGCAAATCGAGGGCAGCGAGAAGAGCGACAAGTCGCAAAAGGAGCGCAAGAAGAAGAAGGACCAAGCGGAGAAAAAGCGAAGGGACAGCCAAGAGAAGTACGACAAGGACACCGACCACGGCAAGAACGCGAAGGAGCAGAAGGGCTACAATGAAAAGCATGGCAAGTAGCCCTCGCCGTACGGCGTTCCTCGCACTGGCCGTTGCGCTGGCGGCGGCCGGCTGTGTCCGCTTGCTCGGGACGGTGCGCGACGCCGACGGCGTCGGCGTCGCCCAGGCGGCAGCCCCGGACCCTCTGGACGACGACTACGGTCTCGCCGCCGCACAGGCGCGAGTGGACGCCAGCTTCGACGGCGCGGACTACGACAAGGAGCAGTACGAGTTGGTCATCGACTCCTCGGCAGAGGCGGCCCAGGTGACCGCTCCGTGCACCTTCGACGTGCAGTGGGGCAATGGGCACGGAGGCGATCTCGAGTTCGTGCGCTTCTCGGTAGGCGCCGAGATGACCACGGTCGAGCAGGTGACGTACGTGACCGAGTGGCCTGGTCGCCGTTCTGGGCAGTGCGCTGCTCGGCGCGCACGCGTCCCGACCTCAGACATCGCTCCACTTTTGCACCTCGCCCGCGCCGAGGCGCGCACGACTGCCGAACTCCGTCTCCGCCCGGACGCAGACCCTGGCGCGGGCCACTGGTGGTCATCGAACGACTTCTTCGTGCTGACGCGCGTAGTCGCGGGCGAGCGCCGCTTGCTGGAGAGTGAGTTCTGCGGCTACAGCTCAGGGGACAACGTCCCATTCAGCGTCGGACCGCGTCTCGTCGTGGACGCGGTCCGCGCGCACCTCGACGGCGTCGCGTCATGGCTCCCCTGCAACGATCTACGCGCCACGCACTGGAGCGACGCCGTCGACGCGAACGCCGCCGTGATGCTCCGCGACGCCCACTGGTGGGTGATGGAGCGATCAGTCGAGGCCCTCGGCGCGTTCGGAACGCCCGTGGCGCTGCCGGCGCTGCGCCGGCTCGACTCCGAGTACCAGGACCCCAGGCCGCGGCAGCGCGCTAAGATCCGCAACGTGCTCGCGCGCCCCGACCACTACCTCGCGGGCGAACCCAAAAGGGTCCCGGAGACGCTTGACGCCGTCGTTGCGTCGCGGCCCGACAAGTAGGCGCCCCCGCGGACACGAGCACCGGTGGCGATGAAGCTCCCCCGCACCGCCCTGGCGGCGGCGCTGCTCGCGCTCTCGCTCGTGATCGTGTTGTGGTGGGCGGCGGCTCAGTCCGTCGAGTCGCCACGTGAGAGCGACGGCGACGCCCCCGTCGTCGTGGCCGACGAGAGCGCCCGCGCGCCGAGAGCGCGCGCAGATATCCGTCCGGTGGACGGCGGCGGCCGCCCGCAACTAGAGGACGGAGCAACCGCGCTCGTCGGCAGACTGCTGGAAGATCGCGAAGACTTCCCCGGTTCCGATTGGGACCCGGTTTGGATCGTCTTCCAAGCGATCGATGCAGAGGGCGTTCTGTGGCACATTGCGCCGGCTGGCGCCGATCCCGAGAGTATCGCCGTAGTGCTACCGGATGCCGGCGAGCGCGAGTGGGTCGTGCGCTCGGTCATCAAGCGGAACGGCTTCCACACCATGCCATGGAACTCCGGAGTCGACCTGGACGACGGGACGTTCGAGGTTGTCGTCGGCGTCCTGTGGAGCGGGCGACTCGGGGTAGAGCCGAGCCCGAACCTCGAGGCGGTCGCAGTCAACGAGTCCTACGTTCGCGGCGTCCGACCAGGCGGACCCGTCGTCCTGCCCACGTGGCTTGAGGATGATCTTGATCCGAAACCCCTGGATCTCTTGCCACCGACGGGTCCCGACCGCAGCGCGCGGTTTGCTGGTCCGGTTGATCCCCTCGACCGGGTCGTCTGTGTTAGAGAGCCGGGGAGCGCGTGGGTCGCGTCGCGGGTTGCGTCGCTCGCTATGGTCACGCCCCCGCGCGCCGGTCGCATCAACGTGAACGTGAGTGGCTGGAGCCAGCTGACCCGGCCGAGTCTGGTCCTGCGGTCGTCCAGCTACGGCGTCGCTCAGGTGATCCGTCCCGATCGTCGGGGGGACGGGAAGTTCGAACTGACCGGCGTGGCCGTAGGGACCTGGGATCTGGTGGTGCGAGAGACCTTCCTCGGGCCGCGGTTGCAGCAGCCGACTTGGGCTGAGGCACGCGTCGTCGTCCACGACACGGAGGAGCCGACCGAGTGCGTCCTCGACGGCCCCCCACTCGTCGAGCGCGTCTCGTGCGAGGGCTCGATCCAGGTTGACCCGGGGTGGGGTAGCGAGGGCGGCGGCGAGGGATTCCTGAATCTGCTCTACGACGACTCCACTTCGCCTGCTCATGGCCACTGGTCGCAGGACTCCGTTACGTTCAAGTCTGACACGACCGGCGACGGCACGGTCGCCGAGTTCTCGATCGGGAACCTCCGCCCTGGTCGCTACCTCGCACGAATTCGGCCCTACGGATGGTCAGGGATGCTGCACGCGCCGGGTCGAGATCTGGTGATAGCGATTGGGCCACCCCGAACTGTCGAGATTGTGCTGCTGTGGCCCAGCACGAGCGATCACGAGGCGTTTGGTGGGTACGTCGAGGTCTCGGCTCCGCGGCGCGGCGAAGGGTGGGACCATCCGCTGTTTGCGTCACAGGGGGAAGTCAAGACGATCGAGGTTGGGAAGCGGTATTCGATCCGGACCTGCGCGGACAGGCTTCGCGTGGAGGTGGGCGACGTAGGCAAGAAGAGCGAGTTGCTGGTGGCGAGCGCTGACGTTGACGTACCGCCTGGAGTCGATCCCCTGGCCGTCGAGATCCCCATGACGCGCGGAGGGACCGTGACGGCGCAGGTACGACTAGATGGAGTCCCCCTTGAGGGCGGAAATACGGCTCCATTCAGCGTCAGAGTCACGTCCCCAGGTGACAGCCACGAGATCGCTCCGGGGGTTGCATTCTTCGAGAGGGCGAGTGGAAGTTGGAGTTCGTGGGGGACCTCGGGGCGGATTGGTCAGTGACCGGAGCGCAGTCCGTCCGTGTGCGTTCGGGGGAGAATTCGACCGTCACGTTCGACGTCTCGCCTCGCGAGCGACGATGAAGCTCACACGGTTCCGGCCCGCTCTCCTCCTCTGCGCCGTCCTGGCGCTCTCCGCGTGCTGCAAGCAGCCGCCGGCGGCTGTCGTGGTGGCGCCCGAGCTGCCCGTCCGCGTGCACGTCACCTACCCGCCGCCTCCGCCCCCGCGAACGCATCGTGACGGTCCCTGCGGGCTCATCGCCATCCCGCCGTACCCGTTCAGCCCTTGGTTCTGAGCTCGGATCCAGATCGCTTTCCGTTCGGTCGATGAATCGGATGTGGGCACCGATGAGCTGCGTGATCTGGTCGAGCGCCTGACCCGTCGTCTGGACGCTCGGGACGAGACGATTGCCGAGCAGGCGGAGGTGATCGAGCGGCAGGCGGCACGGATCGACGATCTCGAGAGCCGTCTTCGCCGGGACTCCCGCACCTCCTCGCGCCCACCGTCCTCGGATCCGTCGTGGTCCAAGAAGCGGCGGCGGCGCAAGCCGCCGTCGGACAAGCGCCAGGGTGCGCAGCCCGGCCACAAAGGGGCGACGCGCAAGCTCGTGGACGAGTCCGAGGTCGATGGCGTAGAGGACCACCGCCCGCGCGAGTGCAGCGCGTGTGGGAGCGACGTGCTCGTCCCGATCGATCGCGCCCCGACACGCCAGCAGGTCTTCGAGGTCCCGCCACGGCTGATCCAGGTGACCGAGCACCGGTTGCACCGGGCACGGTGCACGGACTGTGGCGCCACGTCCACTGCCTCGCTGCCAAGCGGTGTGACGGCGAGTCCCTTCGGCCCGCGACTCTGTGCGCTCACCGCGGCTCTGGTCGGCGTCTTCCGCCTGTCGCGGCGCGAGACCAGTCGTCTGTTGCGTGACGTCATCGGCGTCTCGATGTCACCGGGCACGGTCAGTGCGATCGAGGAGCGGGTGTCGGGAGCCATCTCCTCAGCGCACATCGAGGCCCTCGGGGCCGTACGCACGAGCAGCGTCGCCTATGTAGACGAGACACCGTGGTCGCGTCGTGGCACGCTGCATTGGCTGTGGAGCGCGGTCTGTGAGCACGCCACGGTCCATCGTATCGATCGGCGCAGGAGCGCCAAGGCCATGCGGCGACTCGTGGGCAAGCGCTTCAGGGGCGTCCTCGTGACCGACCGTATGGGCGCTTACGACCAGCATCCCACCGAGCGCCGCCAGATCTGCTGGGCGCATCTCGAGAGGGACTTTCGAGCGCTGGCCGAGGGCTCGCGCGGCGGCCGGCGCTTCGGCAAGCAGGCCGTGCGTCTCGCCCAGGCTGTCATGCGAGCTCAGCGTCACTTCGGCGAGCACGGGGACCGCGACCGCATGCGGCGTGAGCTGCGTCTCACATGGGACCGACTCCTGACGCTGCTCGTGCGCGGCGCAGACAGCAAGCACCGCCGAGTACGCGGAACGACTCGGCATCTGCTCGACCGAGCGGAGGCTCTGTGGACCTTCGCCGACGTCCCTGGCGTCTCCCCGACGAACAACGCCGCTGAGCGCGCGGTGCGCAAGCCGGTCCTGTGGAGACGCGCAACGCACGGAAGTCAGAGCGAGCGCGGACTCCGCTTCGTCGAGCGCATCCTGACCGTCACCGCCACGCTCCGCCAGCGTGGCGAGAGCGTCTTCGATTACCTCGCAGACGTCAGCGCGGCACTCGCGCACAACCGCTCGCCGCCGGCTCTCGTCGCGCTCCCGATCACGCGCTGAGGCCGCGGATCGTCATACCCTGAACGGGTACTCGCGTGGTCGCCAAGGCCGAGCACCTGCCGGGCGGCAAGCGCAATCCCCGCTTCGTGGTGACCAATCTGCCGCCTCGTAGCTGGAGCAGCAAGCGTCTCTACGAGCAGCTCTACTGCGCCCGGGGCGAGGCGGAGAATCGCATCAAGGAGCAGCAGCTCGAGCTCTTCGGCACCCGTCTGTCGGTGCACACGATGCAGGGCAACGCCGTGCGGATGGCCATGTCGGCCATGGCCTACGTCCTGACCTGTGCGCTGCGACGCATCGGTCTCGCCGGCACCGAGATGGCGCGTGCGCAAGCCGGCACGATCCGCCTGCGGCTGCTCAAGATCGGCGCGCTCGTGCGGATCACGACGCGCCGGATCTGGGTCTCGATGTCCTCGTCGTGGCCCTGGCAGCACGTCTTCGAGCGCTGCGCGCAACGACTGCTGGCATCCCCGAAGCCGACCTGACGTCCCGCCGCGCCGTCCGCCACACCACCGCCCGGCCTACGGTCTGCCCACACCGCAGAATCCGCGCCGTTTCGGCCGCTCACTCGCGTTGCCCTTGTGGCAACGACGACAGCATCCGCCCTCGCCTGGCCAAGATCTGACCCTGTGGACTCCGAAAGCACCGTCATCGCGACGTCTCGTGAACAGATGCGGCTAGTCAGCAGTTTCACCGCGACTCCCTTTTCTCGCGGAAGTCGAACGCTATCGACTGAACTTCTGTCGAACTCGACGTGGTCTCCCCGCCCAGCCCGAGTTCAGTCGTCTCCTCCCAGACCGCGGACACGGGCCGGCGCGTGTCGTTGCTGATGTGGCACTCAATGGTGCCGCGTACATCGACGGTGGTGTGCGCCCAGAGCCTCTCGCCTATGTCGTCTGTCGCGCGAATTCGACGGAGCAACTCGGGCCGGAGTTCTCGAGCGTTGTGCCCAGTCACCGAGTAGGACGCGACGAAGCCAGTCGATCCCGCCTTCGGTTCCCCACCGCGTTGTATCGTGCACTGCACGCGGGCGACGCCGCCGACAACCGGCACGACCAGCGAGCCAGTGCCAACATCCTCGTCCTCCGAGAGCTGTCGCACCCACCCCGCGCCTGTGGCCAGCCACAGCATCGCGATCCTTAGCTTCGCCTTCGCGGCCCCTTCCGGCGACAGAGCCAGATCGCGAGAGAGCTGGTCGGCGGACTGGGCGTACTCCGCCGTGAGAGCGTCAGCCAGATCTCCCAACTCGACGCTCTGCAGCGTCCCGAGATCGTCGATACGAAGGCTCGCCAGATGTCCGTCGGCCATGCCTACGGGCGCGACGACCACGCGCGTGGGACAACCGCGCTCCCCCGCCGATTCAAACGACCACGCGGTCGCGGCGCGACTCGTCGAGGCTACGCCGTCTCGCTTGACTTCCTGCGTCGCAACTAGCGTAGTTCCAGTTGTAGGCATCCACCAAGCGTCGGGCGCCGCCGCGTCGTCGTCCCCTGCGCACCAGTAGCAGCCACCGAGCGCGAGCGCCGCCAGCAGGAGCGCGACGACGGGCGACGCGACGCGTGACGGGCGAGCGGGGGGCGGGGTCACCTTGGATGTCCGCCGCGAGGATGGAGCCCCCGAGTCAATCCGACCAAGAAGTGCATGTCGTAGCGCCCCTCCTCGGTCGTGGCCTTCAGGAACATCCGCATGTCGACTTTCCTAGAGCCCGCACTGATGCCCATGCCATGAACTTCGTAGAGCCCGAACATGGGGCCGTCGCTATTGGACCCGTCTACGCTCACCTCCCCCTCCCCCTTGCAGGACAGGTCGAACGCGATGAGCGCGCCACGCGTCGCGAAGGCCCCCCGCCTGACGTTCGAGACGTTGAACGTCAATGAACCGAGATCGCCCGGCAGCTCGAGTCGCCTCGGCTCGTCTTCCTCCAGACGGACCACCTCGTTGAGAACGATGACGCGACCGTCGCCCGGCCGGTCGAAGTCCAGGCGATCCCTGTTCTCCTTGAGCCACCGCAGAAGCAGGTGTTGGTCGTAGTGCTCTGGGAATTCGTCGCGCACGTCGTCCAGCGCGGGATCGCTCATCAGCTGGCCATGCAGCAGCGGGCCCACCAAGTCACAGACGCGCCCGTGCCGCCCGTCTCTTTCGACCACCCGGGTCTCCCGAAGCAGGGCGGCCAGCGCGTCGACAACGCGCAGCTCTCGGAAGTCGTACGCGTCTCGCGCGAACCGGACCGCCACGCCTACGTCTTCGACGCTAAGCGAGCGCACGGCCGCCTTGATCGCGTGCTCCCGGTCCTTGTCGGGGCCGAAGAGGTAGGTGAACTTGGCAAGCCGCGCACCGATCAGCCTGATCTCTGGTCGCTCGTCCGACCGTAGGTGACGGGCGATGGCGGACGGACGCTGTCGCGCCAACACCGCGCTCGCGGTTGCCCAGTTGATGGGGTCCTGGCTCGACAGCAAGAACGCAATCGCCCCGCGGTGCTCGAGTTTGCGCCGGTGGGCGAACCGATACCATCTCGTCGCCGCGAACGCGCGTTGCGCCTCATCGCCGCGCCCCTCGGCGGCACGCTGCAGCACGTTGAGGTGGTACTTGGCCGCGTCCTCCAGCGTGTCCGCGCAACGCCCATGTACGCGGCCGACGCGCGCCAGCGTCACGGGCGAGGACACCTCGGAGAGCGCGTGCGCGACGTTGTTCAACGCCACGATGGCGTTCGGGTCCGGATCCTGCGCGAACGCCGGGGATGCGAGCAGCGCCAACGTGAGCGCCGCGCTGAGACAACGGGTGCGCGTTCCTGTCATCAGTAGTCTTCCCTTCTGTAGAGCAGCCCCGAGGCGTCCGGGGCCAGCGTCTCTTCGATCTTGAACCGGTACTGGCCGTCCCGCCCGATCCTCTCCACAAGCCTCACGAGGCAGAGCTTGCTGTCGATGTAGTGAAGCGTGGGCCGGAAGAGCACCCACCCCGTCTCATGCTCTTGCACGACCCTGGTGTGGCCGTCGACGCCCATGGCCTGCGCCTGCTCGTAGAATTCACGGGATCTCGTCCATTCGCCCACCGACCACGAGGTCCGCCCGCGGACGTCGCCGTTCCGCAGGTGGAGGCGCCGTAGGCAGTCGCTGTAGGCGAGCGCGAGTTCGGCGGACGTCAGCGGAGCGAGGTGCACCTGAAAGTCCTGGATCTTCTTCATCAGGTGCAAGTTGCCGTCGACGTCGCGCACCTGCGAGCGGAGGTCCGGGTAGCCGTTGTCGAAGTGCCCCACGACGAGCGTCACCCCGTCCGGGAGCACCGCTTCGGAGTGCTCGCGGACGGTGATCCAGTCGCCCGTCAGAATGTGCTCGGGATGGGGCCGGTACACGTCCAGCAAGGACCACACCGCGACCGCCGCGAGCAGAATCGTCCCCACCGTTGCGCACAAGACCAGTCGTCTCATCAGTGGCGCCAGACTACGAAAGGCCGCGCCTCGTCGCCGGAGGCGAGAGTGCGGAGCCGGTTGAACGTGTAGGTGCCGTCGGCGTCAATGTGCTCTTCGAGCCTCACGAGTCGCCACTCTCGGTCGACGTGTTCCATGATGGCGCGGCGCACGACCCACCCTGCCGGAAGCAAACCGATATTCCGCTCAGCCGTCGTCTCGAGTTCGGCGCCGAACTTCTCCTTGATGCCGACGGCGAAACGGTTGAACGATTCCCCGGGGACCTCGGCCTCCGGAATGTCGAAGGTGTAGCGAACGAGCCGGGCGTACGCGATGGCGTCGTCGGCGGTCTCGATCGGTGCCACGTACGGCTTGAGTTCCGCGACGGACCGGATCCGCAGGTCTTCTTCTGCAGCTCGGATCGAGTAGACCATGCCGCCATCGCCCTGCGTGTTCCACATCACCATCGCCACGTCGGGACGCAGCTGCGGAACGTCGTACACGATCCGGTAGATGTCGTAGCCCGGCTCGATCGGCTCCGCGGTCACGTAGCCGGGGGCGAACGCAGGGGCGGGGTCCGCGTCACCGCACGCCACGGCGAGCACGGCGGCCAGACTCCACCACGCGATTCGACTTCGCACTTACTCGACGTCCTCGAAGATGAGGTCTTCGACGGACTTCGCGTACTTCGCTCCCCACCGCTCCAAACGAGCTTCCTCGGACTCCCCGGCCGAGCCGAGGAGCACCGACCCGCCGGAGACGTGGATCTCAACGCCCGTGGCGCGCGAGTCCGCGAGCTTCGCGTTCTCGAACCGACAATCACGGGCGTACGCGAAGCCGTGAGCACGCGGGCTCTCCCACCCCACGAATACCTGCTCGACATCCTTGATGGTGCACCAGTCGAGAGTCGCCAGAGTGCGCCCCCGGAGGCTCAGCGCAAAGCCGTCGCCCGGGCCGATGATCTCGCAGCCCCTGAGCGCCAGGAATCCGCTGCCGGTCACGCCGATGGCCGCAGCGTGGCCTGCCAGCTTCCAGCCGCGGAGGCGGACGCGTTCGAGCGCGACGGCCAACCCGCCACCTGTGCTGAGAATGATCGCTTCGCCGTCAGCGTCGATGGTCAGGTCGCGGATCACGACGTTGCGCAGGTAGCCTCCCTTGTTCACCACGAGGAACGCGTGCATGGGTGCGATCAGCGTGGTCTTGTCCATGCCGGCGCCGCGGATCTCCAGCGACTCGGTGTTGCCCCGTGTCTCGTTCCAGGCGTCGTTCTCCGTCTGAAGCACGAACGTGCCGGGCCCGAACTCTATGACGCCCGAATCGCCGATGGCGTAGTCGCTCAGGTCGACGTCGGTGCGCCCTCCGGTCGACGCGACGAACGCGACGGGCTCGGGCGCCGTGCGGACATGCGCGCGCATCGCCGCGAAATCGGAGACGAGGTCCGTCACGTCGGCCCCATCGATCCACCTCTGCACGACGTCGAGGCCTGGAAGGTCTTGAGGGATGCGTGCCCCGCGACGCCGCACGCGCTCCGCCGCGAGGGCGCGTCGCAGGAACTCGAGTTCGTCCCCAGAGAGGGCTGCGTCAACATCGTTGACGCGGACGCGCTCCCGCGGGGGCGGCGCGGCCTGCTCCACGGGGACGTCCGGCGACGGTTGTTGCGCAGGCGCACCGTCGCGCTCCACTCCCGGAACGACCGCTGTCGCGATCAGTGCGCCGGCGCAGAACGCAACGAGTGCGACCAGTGCTGTGCGATGCCATGACTGCATGCGGGTTCTCATCTACGAGAGATCCGTTCCGCACTTCCGACAGCAGCCGTCGTGCGCCCTGAACGGTCCGAAACTCTGATGGACGGCGCCGCAACTGGCGCAGAACCTGATGGTGCGGACGTTGAGGAACGCCATGACCGCCGCGATCGGAACGACCACGCAGAGAACCAGCGCATGCGGCGCGACCCAGTACGTGAACGCAACGAAGATGACGCACTCGAGGATCGCGATGCGTGGGAACCACGCCCGCTTCGCCGCGGGCGATCCCTTCCACAGGAAGAGACCGTTCGCCAGCACGAGGACCGTCCACGTGACGAAGAAGACGACGAATCTGTCGAGGAGCATGCACACGGTCCTTCCATGCTGGTGAGCGAGTTGGACGGTCCCGCAGCCAAGAAAGTTCTTCACTTCTCGTCCGCGTCCTCCGCGCCGGAGTTCTACTTCTCGTCCTCGGGAGGCACGGTCGGCGGCCCAATCCACGGGATGGTCCGTGGATCGCCCATGAGGTAGTACTCAGGGCGTGCGAGCGCGTTGCGGAGCCGCGCGAGGGACCGCGGACCGAGACCCGACAGCGTCGAGACGGCGCAGCGTCGGAACCGCCGCTGGCGTTCCGAACACGCCGAGCGCCTCGACGGAGCGGTGCATCACCCACTTGTTACGGAGCATCATGTCCGCGTTCGCTACGAAAGCGTCGTTCCAGTGCGTAGCGCGCAGGTCCTCGGGGGGCACTTCCGTCCAAGAGGTGATGGCGTCGAGGTGCTCGCGGACCGCGCCCGCGACGAACTGAAGCCCGGCGGTTTGCGGCCGCTCAGGAAACCTTGGGCTGCCGGAGAACTCGCGCTCCAACAGGCGGCGCCCGCCCGCGACCACGCGCGTCAGGACGAAGCGGAGGCCCGATCCCCCGCCCCATTTTTCGTCCGCGCCGGGGCGCAATCGGAGTTCGGCGACCGTGCGGTCCTGCGCACGGGCCAGGTGCACGAGCGCCGCGATCTCCTTGGTCGGGACACGCGCGCGCCGAGCGGTCCAATCCGCACCCGTAACATCGCGTCGCATCGAGAAGGCGAAGTAGTCGATCTCCTCGATGGCGGTGACATCTGCGCCGATCGAGAAGCGGACGAATGAGAGAGTACCGCCGTGGCCATTGGCCCACTGCACGTCGAAGGTGCACGGAACTGTGACCCGGACCGCCTCCGCCGAGGAGTCGATGACCAGCTCGTGCGTCTCCTCGTCGTGATCCACGCGGTCTCGGAGGGCGGCGTCCACTCGCGCCTGCGCGGCCGCGAGTCCGTCGACGTCATCGAACGGCCCCAAGTGCACGTAGCACCGGTGGCTCGGGAACTTGGTCCTCCGCCAGCACCGGAGGCCCTCATGCGTCGTTGCCCAGCACTGCGTCGTGCCGGGCGCGATGCGCATGTGCGGCTCGTCGACGTACCCAGGGATCTCGGGTGCCCGCTGGGGCAACCTCAGGGGCGCGGCCGCCGGCCCTGAGATGATCTTGATGTGCGCGGGGCCCAACTCGCCGGACTCGACGCGGTCCGGGTCGTCGCGCCAGTTCGCGCCCGCGTCAACCCGGGGATCGGCGGGAGGCGTTGCGGGCGCGGTCGGCGGCGAAGCGGGGGCGACCGGGACGACGGCGTCGTCTTCGTCGGCTGCTAGCCGCTCCTCGTTGCCCAAGAAGAGAGACGACGCCGCGAGCCCTGGCGGGATGTACCCGTTCAGGGTATGACGATCCGCGGCCTCAGCGCGTGATCGGGAGCGCGACGAGAGCCGGCGGCGAGCGGTTGTGCGCGAGTGCCGCGCTGACGTCTGCGAGGTAATCGAAGACGCTCTCGCCACGCTGGCGGAGCGTGGCGGTGACGGTCAGGATGCGCTCGACGAAGCGGAGTCCGCGCTCGCTCTGACTTCCGTGCGTTGCGCGTCTCCACAGGACCGGCTTGCGCACCGCGCGCTCAGCGGCGTTGTTCGTCGGGGAGACGCCAGGGACGTCGGCGAAGGTCCACAGAGCCTCCGCTCGGTCGAGCAGATGCCGAGTCGTTCCGCGTACTCGGCGGTGCTTGCTGTCTGCGCCGCGCACGAGCAGCGTCAGGAGTCGGTCCCATGTGAGACGCAGCTCACGCCGCATGCGGTCGCGGTCCCCGTGCTCGCCGAAGTGACGCTGAGCTCGCATGACAGCCTGGGCGAGACGCACGGCCTGCTTGCCGAAGCGCCGGCCGCCGCGCGAGCCCTCGGCCAGCGCTCGAAAGTCCCTCTCGAGATGCGCCCAGCAGATCTGGCGGCGCTCGGTGGGATGCTGGTCGTAAGCGCCCATACGGTCGGTCACGAGGACGCCCCTGAAGCGCTTGCCCACGAGTCGCCGCATGGCCTTGGCGCTCCTGCGCCGATCGATACGATGGACCGTGGCGTGCTCACAGACCGCGCTCCACAGCCAATGCAGCGTGCCACGACGCGACCACGGTGTCTCGTCTACATAGGCGACGCTGCTCGTGCGTACGGCCCCGAGGGCCTCGATGTGCGCTGAGGAGATGGCTCCCGACACCCGCTCCTCGATCGCACTGACCGTGCCCGGTGACATCGAGACGCCGATGACGTCACGCAACAGACGACTGGTCTCGCGCCGCGACAGGCGGAAGACGCCGACCAGAGCCGCGGTGAGCGCACAGAGTCGCGGGCCGAAGGGACTCGCCGTCACACCGCTTGGCAGCGAGGCAGTGGACGTGGCGCCACAGTCCGTGCACCGTGCCCGGTGCAACCGGTGCTCGGTCACCTGGATCAGCCGTGGCGGGACCTCGAAGACCTGCTGGCGTGTCGGGGCGCGATCGATCGGGACGAGCACGTCGCTCCCACACGCGCTGCACTCGCGCGGGCGGTGGTCCTCTACGCCATCGACCTCGGACTCGTCCACGAGCTTGCGCGTCGCCCCTTTGTGGCCGGGCTGCGCACCCTGGCGCTTGTCCGACGGCGGCTTGCGCCGCCGCCGCTTCTTGGACCACGACGGATCCGAGGACGGTGGGCGCGAGGAGGTGCGGGAGTCCCGGCGAAGACGGCTCTCGAGATCGTCGATCCGTGCCGCCTGCCGCTCGATCACCTCCGCCTGCTCGGCAATCGTCTCGTCCCGAGCGTCCAGACGACGGGTCAGGCGCTCGACCAGATCACGCAGCTCATCGGTGCCCACATCCGATTCATCGACCGAACGGAAAGCGATCTGGATCCGAGCTCAGAACCAAGGGCTGAACGGGTACCGGCGTGCTGGCGTACTTTGGGATTGCGTCCGCGTTCCTAACCGCGCTTATATCTCAAACACGTGACCTCCTTGGCAAGATGTCAGTGGTCGCTGTTGCCTGCGTAGCCTGTGCGGGGATAGAGATGTCGTGGTCTGGATTCGACGAGGCCGTGTTTCGGAGAATTGGTATTCCTGTTGTCCTAGCCGTGCTCTGGCCGTTGATCGCGATGACGGTGCTGGCCTCGTTAGGCTTGTGTCGTAGCACCAAGGGAGTCTGGCGCGGGGTGTCGATCGTCCTCGCGGCGGTCGCGACGACAGCAGTTGTCTCGCGCTATCCGAGGTACGCGCACGAGTTTCCTGCGCTGATGGATATCCTCGCCATGGTGTTGATCGTACCTTTCGCGTTCTACGCCGCGGTCACATCGCGCCTTCGCTTCCTGCAGCTGTTAGCCGCGACCACGATGCTCGGCTGTGTCGCGGCGGCGGTTCCTGATATTGCGATTCGCGGATCTGCTTCGAGACTCGATGGGTGGCTGCTTCTTCCGTGGATCAGCACGGCACCTCTGGCGGTTGCGGCCCGGGCCGCACTGTCCGTGTCCGCGGTGCCTGCGGACCACGACATCCACCTCTGGCGCGCGCAGCGGTCCGCAACCCCGCCGCCCGCGAGATCGCCATCGGCGGGCCCGCAGGCGACCGACGCCCCGCCCTGCCCTGGCGCCTGAGCTCGGCAGTCGGCAGTCAGGGTTGCTGCCGGTGTTCATGCGAGTGAGCACGCGGGAGAGAGGGCGGCGGGTTTCGCCTCAGTTTGGCCAGTCGTGCCCCGCGCTGCCGCTCGCGCTACGCTTTCGGGGCAGGAGGGCGGAGGGCGGTAACCGTTCACCCCTTGACAGCGTGTGAGCCTCAGCGTGCGACGGGCAGCGGGACCATGACGGGCGGGTCGGCGCCGGTGAGGTGCGCGGCGACCGAGTCGGCGAGGAAGTCGATCACGTCGGTCACCGCGGGCACAGTGCTGCATCGCAGCCGGCTGCCGCTGAAGTCCTGGATGTGGGCCGCGTACTTGATGACGACGGACAAGCGGGGCGTCTCTGCGCTCGCACTCCAGCGACAGCTCGGTCTGACCCGCTACGAGACCGCGTACCAGATGCTCCAGAAACTGCGATCTGCGATGGTCGCGCCGGAGCGCGCGCAGTTGTTCGGCGTCGTCGAGGTCGACGAGGCGCTGATCGGAGCGCCGTTTCGAGGCCGAGAGGAGCGCACCGCGGCAGACAAGGCCGTCGTGGTCGGCGCGGTCGAGGTGCGTCCGACGAAGAGAGGCACACAGCCCGGACGCATCCGGCTGCGCCACGTGCCGGCCTCATCGAAGCCGCACCTGCTGGCGTTCGTCAAGGACAGCATCGAGCGTGGGGCGCTCGTCGTGACCGACGGCCACGAGACCTACGACGCAGTCGAGAAACTCGGCTACGAGCACGGGATCGAGTCCACGATGATGGGCGCGGCGCAGGCGGACGTCCTGAGGCACCTGCACCTGGTCTTCTCCAACCTCAAGACCTGGCTCGTAGGCACGCACCACGGCCGGGTCTCGAAGAAGCACCTGCAGCGGTATCTCGACGAGTTCACGTTCCGGTTCAACAGGAGACGCACGCCGCAGGCAGCGTTCCAGACGGTCCTCGGCATCGCGGCGAAGACGCCGCCGCGCACGTACGAACAGGTCTACGCCGACGAGCCTGCAAGCCCGCTGCCCTTCTAGCACAAGATGTAGTGGGCGCGGTCATTAACCGGATATGCATGCGTGCGCGTCGCGGAGCTCATCTCCCTCTGCGGGACAGCCGACCTCATGGGGCGCGTCCTCGGCGACGGGAGCGAGCGATCGCAGAGCACGCGCCTCGGTAACGCCCTGCAGAACGCGCGCGACCGCGTGTTTGCGGA
The DNA here is from genome assembly GCA_965248445.1 of Planctomycetota bacterium. Lineage (GTDB taxonomy): Bacteria > Planctomycetota > JAJSAM01 > JAJSAM01 > JAJVHW01 > CBDFJG01. The sequence goes on along the minus strand of CBDFJG010000004.1, from coordinate 1,084,608 downwards.
GTGGCAGATCGAGTCGGCCGGTCGCGACGCCCACTCGAAGGCGGCCCTCTACCGCCTCGCCGAGGCGAGCGACGTCCCGACGGTCGCTGCGCCGGCCATGCGAGCCGCCGAGGCCCACGCCCCAGCTCCGGACCAGGGCGACTTCGGAGACGGACTGTGAGCCACGACGCCGGTCTGCCCGGGCGCGCTCCCGTCGCGCCGTTCGGCGAGCCGCTGGTGGACACCGCCACGGTGGCTGCCTATCTCTCGGTGGACACCGCAACCGTCTACCGCCTCGCCAAGAAGGCCGACCTTCCGGCCATCGAGGTCGCGCCCCGCGTCCTGCGCTTCCGGCCCGATGACGTGCGCACCTTCCTGGATCGGCGAACGCGCACCTCCGTGCGATCTGACCGCGTCACGCGGCTTCTCGGGGACCGCCGTGGCTGACCCGGCGGAACCTACTGGATGTTCTCCCGCGCAAGAGCGTGCATCGGGACCTGCCGCGCTCCGCCTGGTGGGGCACGCGGAGCCCGGAGAACGCGAGATGGCAGGAGAGACGAAGAGGAAGACCCGCAGGAGCAAGCGCAAGCGCCGCTTCGGCAACATCTACTCGCGCAAGTGGGGCTCAGGCCGCCGGACCTGGTCGGCCAAGTACTTCTGCCGCAAGGAGCGGCGCTGGATCACACGGGCGTTCGACACCGAGAAGGAGGCCAAGGACTTCCTCGACGAGGTCGAGCGCCGCATCCTGGCCGAGGCGTACGAGGTCCCGCCCACGCTGTCAGAAGCGCAGGAGCGCGCCGTCCAGGCCAGCGTCGAGAACGCCCCACGCGAGGTCCCCACGCTGGTCGGCTACGCCACCGATGTGATCGAGCGCCGCTTCGAGCCGGTCCTGGCCAAGGGGACGATCGGCGTCTACCGCGCGGCGCTGCGCGCCTGGACCGAGTACTTCGGCAAGCGCGACGGCCACCGAGCGGTCCGGCTCGACGAGATCACCCCGGCCCGTTGGCTCGACTACCGCGCCTGGCGCGCAAAGCACCGCAACTCCACCCACGGGACGAAGAAGACCGTGAGCGCCAGGACGCTCAACGCCGACCAGCAGTGCGTGATCCGCATCCTCAACGAGGCGGTCCTCGACGGGCACCTCGACGCCAACCCGCTCGCCGGCATCAAGAAGCTGCGCGAGACGCGGCGCCCGCGGCGCTACCTCACGAAGAAGGAACTCGGCGCGCTGATCGCCAATTGCCCCGAGCACTTCCGGTCCTTCCTCGTGACCGCGATCTACACCGGCGCGCGGAAGAGCGAGATCACGCGGCTGCGCTGGTCCGACATCGACTTCGAGCGCGGCAAGCTCTCGCTCTACCGCCCGAAGACGGGGACGGCGGACCTCCTCGACCTCCACCCCGCCATCGCCGTAGAACTCACCCGGCTTCGCGCCTCGCGCGAGAACGTCGAGCCCGACGACCACGTGTTCTTGTCCTCCCGCGGGACGCCCTTCCGGGAGATCCGTCGCTCGTGGGCCCTCGCGGTCAAAGCCGCCGGGCTCGACGGAAGGAAGGGGCTCACGCCGCACTCCCTGCGCCACAGCTTCGCGACCCACTTCCTCCAGAACGGGGGCGCGGTCAGCGACCTGCAGCAGCAGCTCGGCCACGCTGAGCTCGCCACCACGCAGATCTACGCAAGCGCGCTGTCCAAGCGGCGGCGCGAGGCGGTGATGGGGCTGGACTTCGCTTCCGCCTGACCTGAACCGGCCCCCGCGTCACGCTGGAACGCGGGCGGTCCTCGGGAGCGTTCGGACGCTCACCGGCCACTCAGGCGCGCTCACGCCTGCGGCACTCATTCCGGCGGTGCGGGCAGCAAGTCAACAGAATTCGAGATCCGCTGGCCAGCCAGCTCGAACTCGACCGTGGCCCGCGGTCGCACCCACGCCGGTCGGTCCGACAGGGCGAAGCGAACACGCCGACTGCCGAGAGGCTCAAGGCGTTCCCAAGCTGGTGAAGTCACCTGGACGCAATCGCAGCTCGGTTCGATGGCCACAAGACGCAGGGGCTCGGTCACGCGGTTCGTGACGATGAGCACGCCGTCTGCATCGACGGAATCGTAGGCCACTCCCTCGACCGATACGTCGAACTCCAAAGCGTCGCGGCTGGCCGTCACCAGGGGCCAGAACGCGGCACTGAGTAGCACCGTGGCGCCGAACGCTAGCCGCATCTGTTCACGAGACGTCGCGATGACGGTGCTTTCGGAGTCCACAGGGTCAGATCTTGGCCAGGCGAGGGCGGATGCTGTCGTCGTTGCCACAAGGGCAACGCGAGTGAGCGGCCGAAACGGCGCGGATTCTGCGGTGTGGGCAGACCGTAGGCCGGGCGGTGGTGTGGCGGACGGCGCGGCGGGACGTCAGGTCGGCTTCGGGGATGCCAGCAGTCGTTGCGCGCAGCGCTCGAAGACGTGCTGCCAGGGCCACGACGAGGACATCGAGACCCAGATCCGGCGCGTCGTGATCCGCACGAGCGCGCCGATCTTGAGCAGCCGCAGGCGGATCGTGCCGGCTTGCGCACGCGCCATCTCGGTGCCGGCGAGACCGATGCGTCGCAGCGCACAGGTCAGGACGTAGGCCATGGCCGACATGGCCATCCGCACGGCGTTGCCCTGCATCGTGTGCACCGACAGACGGGTGCCGAAGAGCTCGAGCTGCTGCTCCTTGATGCGATTCTCCGCCTCGCCCCGGGCGCAGTAGAGCTGCTCGTAGAGACGCTTGCTGCTCCAGCTACGAGGCGGCAGATTGGTCACCACGAAGCGGGGATTGCGCTTGCCGCCCGGCAGGTGCTCGGCCTTGGCGACCACGCGACGCCTCTGGCTCCAGCTCCCCAGCGTGGTCCAGGCAAAGTCGCGAAAGACCCGGGCTGCTCGGCCGGTCTGCACGGCACGGGCTGCGGCCTCATCGAGCGCGTCTTCGACGTGTCGCTCAAGGCGCTCATTGCGCGCCATGCCCAGCAGGTAGAAGTGGCCGGCGGCCTCGCACCAGGCCATCAGCTCCTCGCGGCAAAAGCCCGAGTCTGCGCGCACGAGCACCTTGGCCCGGGGCCAGCGGCGCCGCAGACGTAAGACCAGCGCACGGAGCTCGTCCACGACTCCGCGCGCGGGATCTCTGTCAGCGGTCTGGAGCCGAGCGAGCAAGAGGTGCTCGCCGCAGAAGACGTACAGCGGCAGGTAGCAGTAGTGCCCGTAGTAGCCGTGGAAGAAGCGGCCCTCCTGCCGGCCGTGCAGCCGCACGTCGGAGTGGTCCAGGTCCAGCACGAGCAGGCCCGGATCCTCCGGCCCCATGGCCTCGCAGAAGACGTCGCTGAGCACGCTGTCCACGCGCTCCTGGTCCATCTCGATCTTGGCGTAGCGCGTCTGTGCCGTGGCGCCGAGCTGCGTGGTCTCGAGCCGCGAGAGCGTCGGGTGCGTGGCCAGAGCACCCTCGCGCTTGCCGCACGCCGCGGCAAACAGCGGGTCCTTGCCGACATGGTCGTGGTCCACCAGATCCTCGTAGCCCGCGCACAGCCCGAAGACCCGCTGACGCAGCATCTGGCCGACCGTGTGCTCGACCCGACGCGGGTCCCGGTGGTCCCCGAAGCAGCGCGCAAACCGCGAGAGCAGATCGATGCGACGATCGACCCGCTCGAGCAGCAGCACGCCCCCGTCGCTCGTCACGGTACCGGCGTCGAAGCGCGTCACCGCGGTGCGTCCACAGATGCCCGCGAAGAGGGTCCCCTGCGGGCTACAGTCTGTCGTCATCGGGCCGGCGCTCCTGTCGGTGCAAGTACTAGCGAGTACGAGCACTTAGACAGACGACGGCCCGCTCAGATTCCCGGCTGGTGAACGATTCGGGCTAGCTGAACAAGAGCCGCCGCTCCGGGCTGCCAGATACCCCTCACCGTCCGCCACGCCCCCAAAGCGGCCACCGCGACCCAAACCGCTCCTACGAGCAACGGATGCCCTCCCAGTCCGCGAAGACAGTCACATGGGGCGCCGCCCGAAAGGAGGTGCAACAAGCCCATCGCTCCAGCCCAGCCGAGCAGGCCGATCCCCGCGGCACGATCGCGAACCCTCCACACCAGTAGGATCGCAGCGCCGACCTCGGACAGAGAGCCAATGATCGAGGTAGGGACCCTCTCGGGGCCGATCCCGAAGTCGCCTGCGCGGGTGTCGCCGACCGCGACCTGGACCGCCGCAGACGCGAGAAGCACCAACGCCGGGCCGATGGCGAGCAGGCGACCGGAGCGTTCGCGAGGTTGAGCGGGCGCCATCATTGGAGCTGGGAAGGGATGAGCACGTGCGCGATGAACGGACCAGCATCTGTGTCAAAGAGGACGCGCACACGTCGCGTCATCGATCGGTCCTCGGCGAGAGTCAAGCGCAGACCCGAGTCCGGGTGGTACTCAATCCCGGTTTCCGGATCCAGCGACCGCACGGCGTTGACCTTCACCGGGATGTCTCGGTGGAGGATGCGACACGGCACTGCGAGTCGGTCGCCGACAAAGTCCAGCGGGACGTGCAGCGGTCGCGGTTCCGTGCGAAACGCGTCGGCGTCGTGCTTCACTTCGAACCCGAGGCGAAAGTCGGGCGCGTTGCGGAGTTCGCTGTGGATCGTCACGACGTGCAGGTACTCGCCGCGCGGCAAGCGGTCGCGATCTACTTGCGGCGTGATCGTCAGGAGGTCGCGCTTCAGATCAAAGTCGAGTTCAAGGCCCGCGAGGTCCGAACGCAGCTCCAACTGCCCATCGGAGACCGCCGAGTCCGCCGTGAGATATACGGGGAACGCCGTGTAGCGCCCATCGCCCTCCGGAACAGTAAGTGAAACGGGGTTCGCCCCCGTCGTCCAACCGGACCGCACGGTGAAACTCACAACACCCACGCTGACGTCCCGGCCGCCCCGTGGCTGGACGAAGATCTCGCTGCTCTTGTACCCGGACTGACTTGTGTCAAGGCGACCGCGAATCACGAGCACCGCGCCGGGCGCGATGACATCCTCAGGAAGCTCCATCAACGTGCAACCGCACGATGTCCAGTAGCGGGCGATCTCGACCTGCTGAGCGCCGATGTTCTCTACCTTCATTTCGAACGACACGGGTTCGTCCCGGTCCAACTCCCCGAAATGCAATGCCGGATCGCCCACGACGCGAAGGGTCCCCGCGACGCCAAGATCGCGATGCACTGCTCCCCATGCCAACAAGGCCGTCCAGACAGAGCTCCAGAGCAAGGTGAGCCCCACGGTCCACAGGGTCCTTGCGGAGAGGCGATGTCCGATGTCCGACATCACGACTCGGCCGCGCGGTACTTCCGCCGCCGGATCACCGCGATTGCTAGCGCCAGACTACCGAGAACAGCGAGCCCGATCGCGACAGCCCACGCCCACTTCCCATCAGCGACCTGATCGCTTCGGGTCGCGTCCTGCGGAGCGAACGACGCGATCTCCGCCTCGCCCGGATCGGTGCGCTGTTGCGCGGTCTCGGCGCGCTCCGTCCCGCGTGAGGAAATCTCCATCAGACGCTCGTCCGACATCGGTGTCGGGCCCTGCTCGTAGACAACGTGCGGCGTGACGCGGAAGTCGGTCACGCGCGCGCCCGGGGGGATAAGCAGCGCCAAGCGCGTCGCCGCCTTGGCAGGCAGCGACCGGCCCCGAAACCGTTCCACACTCCTCGCGGCCTCACGCCCGACGGGGTAGTGCGTCGTCCGATCCACGTGCAGTGGTAGGGCTCCGTTCTCGTCGCGCAGCACATCCGCGTACTCGATCACCTCGACACTGCGTCCGAGCGCATCGACGAGTTCGAACCGGGCCAAGAACCCGGACTCCTCATCGACCACGATATCGATCGTGCCGCCGCTAGGCGCTGCATGGAACATCGGAAGGCTGGGCGTACCCGTTCAGGGTATGACGATCCGCGGCCTCAGCGCGTGATCGGGAGCGCGACGAGAGCCGGCGGCGAGCGGTTGTGCGCGAGTGCCGCGCTGACGTCTGCGAGGTAATCGAAGACGCTCTCGCCACGCTGGCGGAGCGTGGCGGTGACGGTCAGGATGCGCTCGACGAAGCGGAGTCCGCGCTCGCTCTGACTTCCGTGCGTTGCGCGTCTCCACAGGACCGGCTTGCGCACCGCGCGCTCAGCGGCGTTGTTCGTCGGGGAGACGCCAGGGACGTCGGCGAAGGTCCACAGAGCCTCCGCTCGGTCGAGCAGATGCCGAGTCGTTCCGCGTACTCGGCGGTGCTTGCTGTCTGCGCCGCGCACGAGCAGCGTCAGGAGTCGGTCCCATGTGAGACGCAGCTCACGCCGCATGCGGTCGCGGTCCCCGTGCTCGCCGAAGTGACGCTGAGCTCGCATGACAGCCTGGGCGAGACGCACGGCCTGCTTGCCGAAGCGCCGGCCGCCGCGCGAGCCCTCGGCCAGCGCTCGAAAGTCCCTCTCGAGATGCGCCCAGCAGATCTGGCGGCGCTCGGTGGGATGCTGGTCGTAAGCGCCCATACGGTCGGTCACGAGGACGCCCCTGAAGCGCTTGCCCACGAGTCGCCGCATGGCCTTGGCGCTCCTGCGCCGATCGATACGATGGACCGTGGCGTGCTCACAGACCGCGCTCCACAGCCAATGCAGCGTGCCACGACGCGACCACGGTGTCTCGTCTACATAGGCGACGCTGCTCGTGCGTACGGCCCCGAGGGCCTCGATGTGCGCTGAGGAGATGGCTCCCGACACCCGCTCCTCGATCGCACTGACCGTGCCCGGTGACATCGAGACGCCGATGACGTCACGCAACAGACGACTGGTCTCGCGCCGCGACAGGCGGAAGACGCCGACCAGAGCCGCGGTGAGCGCACAGAGTCGCGGGCCGAAGGGACTCGCCGTCACACCGCTTGGCAGCGAGGCAGTGGACGTGGCGCCACAGTCCGTGCACCGTGCCCGGTGCAACCGGTGCTCGGTCACCTGGATCAGCCGTGGCGGGACCTCGAAGACCTGCTGGCGTGTCGGGGCGCGATCGATCGGGACGAGCACGTCGCTCCCACACGCGCTGCACTCGCGCGGGCGGTGGTCCTCTACGCCATCGACCTCGGACTCGTCCACGAGCTTGCGCGTCGCCCCTTTGTGGCCGGGCTGCGCACCCTGGCGCTTGTCCGACGGCGGCTTGCGCCGCCGCCGCTTCTTGGACCACGACGGATCCGAGGACGGTGGGCGCGAGGAGGTGCGGGAGTCCCGGCGAAGACGGCTCTCGAGATCGTCGATCCGTGCCGCCTGCCGCTCGATCACCTCCGCCTGCTCGGCAATCGTCTCGTCCCGAGCGTCCAGACGACGGGTCAGGCGCTCGACCAGATCACGCAGCTCATCGGTGCCCACATCCGATTCATCGACCGAACGGAAAGCGATCTGGATCCGAGCTCAGAACCAAGGGCTGAACGGGTACTTTCCGAGGTCCGGGCTCACCTTGATCGACTTGGCAAACGCGGGCGCAGAGAGTGTCGCGAGCGCCGCGACGCATACGGACAGACAGAGAGACAGACGCATGTTGAACACTCCTCCAATGACCTCGCGCTCAGCGAGTGAGTGTCCAAGAACGTGTGGGCGCGGTCCAGGTCATTCACCGCCCGCGGACGCGTGGATCAAAACCGCACGAGGTCGTTGCCCGGTAGCGTGATCTGACGCTTCTCACGTCCCATCCGTATCTCGTACTTGCCTTGCGGCACGAACCGGAAGACCAGCTTCCCCGAGGCCGGGACGTTCTGATAGATGGTCGGCCGGGTGCGCTTGTCACCGTCCTGCTTCCGTAGGCGCACGCTCTGTCCGACAAGCGCCGTCGGATCGGCGCACTCGACGCGGAGCGTGTGGAGCGACGGCAGAACGAGACGCGCCTCGTTGTCGCCGCTGCGGACGGTGACGTCGTGAGTGGCGAGGACGATGTTCCGGCGATTGGTGTGCGTCATCGCACTCAGCTTCGCGACGCCCGGCTGCAACGGTCCCACGCGCGCTTTCCCTTCGGCGTCCGTGTTGCCCGGTCCCTGCATGACGGAGCGGTTGCTCGCGTCCGTGCCATTGACCTTCAGGCCGGCGGAGAGCAGGTCGGCCGGCGCACCGACGACCGTCACGTCGACGAACGCGGGAGCCTGGAACACGACGTCCGCACGCGCGGTCGGCCCGGGGCGATACTCGACCTCCGTGGTCCCGTACGACGGATGGGTCACGACCACGTAGTGCGTGCCGGACTGCCCGCCTGTCCGTGAGGCAGGCATGTGCTTCACCCAGATGACGCCGTCGGGCCGTTGCACGGGGTTCGAACCGGTGGTCGAGTTGCGCCGCTTGCTCTTGAACCGCAGCTGCACCTGGAAGCCCGAGAGTTGCTCGCCGTCCGGTCCCGACGCCGCGATTTCGAGGTAGTCCTCGCGCGCCGGTTCTGCCACCTCGAGGTCTACGACGGCCATCTCCTCACCAACGGTCACCTCGCGGCTGGCCAGAACCCCGCCCTGGTGCATGTTCCACGCGACGAGCAGGTAGCGCCCGGGCGTCAGCCCCGTGATCGAGAAGCGATACTCCTCGTGCTGATTCGCCTGCGCCTTCTGCTGCCCGGCGGCGACGGACTCCGGCGTCGTGTCCGCACCGACGAGTTCCGCGCTGACGGCCGCCCAGACGAACGGCGAGCCCTCGGGCAGAACCAACCGCCCGGCGATCCCCGGCCGCGACGCGAGCACCAGCACCACCGGCTCGACCGGCTCGCCGTGCACCAACGTGATGCTGGCGATATCCGCAGTCAGCTCCTTGTTGTCGCCACTCGCGGCCGACACCCTGTACGTACCGGGGTTGAGCGCCATCTCGCGGTTGGACGGCGACCACGACATCGCCATCTTGGCGCCGCCCGAGGTGAAGCTCACCATGACCTGGTCCGGCTCGGTGCCGTCTTCGAGTGTCACGTCGAGCGGGACCTTGACGACCGGGTCTGCGACCAGGTCGACGACCGCGTCCGGCGTCACACCAGGCCGGTGCTGACCCGAGTGCGAGATGCGATAGTGATCCGCGTCACCCGTGACGGTGTGTGCCGCGGCGGGTAGTCGTTCGAAGACGTAGCGACCGTCCACGCCTGAGACAGCGGTACGCGTCGTCGCCTCGCGCAAGCGGTCACCCTGTACGAGCGCCTCGAACCTCTCGGCGATCGGGCGCTCGCGCCACGGCCGGGCGCCGGACACCGGTTTCGCCTGCACGACCACCGTCACTTCGACGCCCGCCACAGCTTCGCCGATGCGCGTCTTCACGGTGCCCTCGATGCGTCCGTCGCCCTCCGGGATCTCCGGTGGAGCGATGCCGGCTGCAGCGCGCTCGAGCAGCGACGAGACCTCGGCAGAGGGACCGACCCGCTCGCGGGGCTTGCGCATGCGGAGCGTCTCGCGGCGCGGCGCCGGATCGTCGGGAGCGGGGGCTGCGCGCGGCGCCGGCTCGACGGGATCGGGGCCGCGGGCGGGCTCAGTTGGCACACCACCGCCGCCGAACAGGACCATGCCGAGTGCGATTCCGAGCCCTAAGCCGATCACACCAGCAGCCACCGTGCGTGCGATGCTCATCGCCAGCTCCTCCCGCTCCGACCGATCGTAACGGACCCGGGAGTTGGTAGGTTCACGCGTCGTGCCGCTGCTCGCGCTTTCCCACGTCTCGTTCCGCTACGCCGCGGAGACCATCCTCGACGACATCACCCTCGCGATCGAGCCGGGCCGGAAGATCGGCGTCATCGGCCAGAACGGCGTCGGGAAGTCCACGCTCCTCCGCATCCTCGACGGAAGGCTGGAGCCGACCGACGGGCGCGTGGTCCGCGAGCGCGGCGTCCGAGTCGCGTTTCAGGTGCAGGAGCCGCAGTACGCGCCGGGTGCGACGGTGCGCGACGAGATGCGGCGCGTCATGGAGCCGCACATCCTCCGGCAGGACCGGCTCGCCGAGATCGAAGCCTTGCTCGCGGACGCAAGCGGACGTGAGCAAGAGCGGTTGCTCGGGGAGTACGAGACCCTGCAGGCGGAACAGACCGCCGCCGGAACGTGGGACGTGCAGCGGCGCATCGAGACGGTGCTGTCGTCACTCGGACTGCCGGAGGAGGCGTGGGACCAGCCGGTCGAGATGTTCTCCGGCGGCGAACGCAACGCTGTCGGCCTGGCCGGTGTGCTGCTCGCGGCGCCGGACGTGATGCTGCTCGACGAGCCGTCCAATCACCTCGACGCGTGGGGCATCGAGTGGTTCTGCGAGTTCGTGCGTGCGACCGCGACCGCGATCGTGATGGTGAGTCACGACCGGCACGTTCTCGATCGCACGGTCGACGAGATCTGGGACGTGCGGGGCGGGCGCCTCAAGAGCTGGACCGGCAACTACACGTCGTACCGCGAGCAGAAGAGGAAGGCGGACGAGCTCGCCGCCACGAGGCACAAGGTCGCGACCCGCGCTGCCGAGGCGCTCGAGTTCCAGGCACGGCGCCAGATGGACATGGCGAATGCGTATGACGATCCGAGTCAGGCCAAGAAGGCGAAGAACATGCGACGGCGGGCCGAGCGTCTGCGCGACGACGCCCCGCCGCCGGACCTGTCGGAGCAGCGGTTCCGCGCGCAGTTGAAGGCCTCCGGCCGCGCGGGAGACATCGCCCTGGCCATCGACGGCCTCTCCGTGGCGTTCGGCGACCGCGTCATCTTCGACGGTGCCGAGTTGTTCCTCACCCATGGCGACCGCGCGTGCCTCGTCGGGCCGAACGGCAGCGGAAAGACGACACTGTTCCGCGAGATCCTCGAGCACGGTTCCTGGGAGAACCGCACCGTGCGTCTCGGCAAGTCGGTGAAGGCCGGCGAGTACCGACAGATCGCAGACGAGTTGCTCGATCCCGCAGAGACGCTACTCGACTGGTGTCAACGCGAGACCGGACTCGACCGCACACCGGCGTCGAAACTCCTGCACCGCTTCCTGTTCAGCTACGACGACCTGACCCGCAAAGTCGGGACTCTCTCCGGCGGCGAGAAGAGCCGCCTCCAGCTCGCGCGCCTGATGCACGAGGACGTGAACCTCCTCCTCCTCGACGAGCCGACCAACCACCTGGACATCCAGGCCTGCGAGCAGCTCGAGGCGATGCTCCGCACTCTCGACGGAACACTGCTCGTGATCAGTCACGACCAGCGCTTCCTCGACGGACTGGTGGACGGTGTCGTCGAGCTGAGTGACCGCAGGCTGCACACGTTCCGCGGCGGCTTCGGCGACTGGTGGGAAGACAAGCGCAGACGTGGGGAACACGTGCGCAAGGCAGCACTCGAACTGCGCAGCCGCAGGGGCGCAGCGTCACCGGACAAGCACACCGCCCGCCGCGAGCGGGACGAGCGACGCGGCCGGCAGGCTCGCATCCGCAAGCTCAAGAAGGACATCGCGCGGACGGAGGAGCGGGTCGAGCAGCTCGAGTCGCGCAAGGACGAGCTGGCAAAGCTGCTGCAAGATGCGTACGCGCCGGGAGCCGATCTCGACAGGGCGCGCGGGCTGGCGGACGAGTTGCGCGCAGTGCAAACCGAGCTGGGCTCGCTCACGGAGTCGTGGGACGCGCTCACGGCCGACCTCGGCGACGACGGCTGATCCGTTACCCTGCCGCTGGAGGTAGAGGGATGGCGACCGATCTCGTGCCGGCGGGTTCCGCGAGCGAGCTCCGCGAACGCGAGCGCAGCGTGGTGCAAGTGGCCGGTGTGCCGGTCCTGGTGCTGTGGGACGGTGAGTCGTTCCGGGCACTCGACAACCGCTGCCCCCACATGGGTTTTCCGCTGCACAAGGGCGATGTGAAGGACGGCATCCTCGCGTGCCACTGGCACCACGCACGGTTCGACGTCACGTGCGGTGCGACGCTGGACCCCTGGGCCGACGACACGCCCTGCTATGGCATCGTGGAACGCGACGGCCAGGTGTACGTGGACCCTCGGTTGCCTCCGCGAGACGCGCGTGAGCACGGCCGCGAGCGTCTGCAGCGCGGTCTGATGGACGATCTCGGTCTCGTGATCGCCAAGGCGATCGTCGAACTGGAAGAGGGCGGTATCGATCGCGCGGTCGCGCTACGTACAGCCGCGACGTACGGAGCGCGGGAACGCGTGGACGGCTGGCAGCCCGGCCTCTCGATTCTCTGCGCCATGGCCAACGTTCTGCCGGCTCTCGAAACCGTGGACCGCCAACGGGCTCTGTTCCACGGCGCACGCAACATCGCGCGCGATTGCGCGGGTCGCCCACCCCGCCGGCCGCTACCAGAATTGTCGGGGAGCACACGCGACCAAGCCGGGCTGCGGGCGTGGTTCCGAGAGACAATCGAGGTCCGCGACAGCGACGGAGCTGAGAGGGTGCTCTTCACGATCGTGTCGAGGTTCGGTGCAACCGCCGCACTCGACGCGGTGCTGGCTTCGTGCACCGATCATCGCTACTCGGACGTCGGGCACACTCTCGACTACGCGCTCAAGTGCGCCGAGATGGCGGAGCACCTGGACGGCGCGGACACCGCAGTCCTGTTCACATCGCTGGTTCCGCAACTCGCGCAGATGCAGCGCATGGAGGAGACCAACGCGTGGCGGGCACCGATCGACGTGGCGGCGCTCGTCACGAGTGCGTTGCCCGACGTCCCTGCCGTCGACGGAAGCGGGAGCAAGCTCGACGACGAGGGCGCACTCGTCTCCGTGATGCTCGCCGACGATCCGGCAGCGACGATCACGGCGCTCATGGAAGCCGTGCGCGAGGGCACGTCTGCTGTCGCGCTGGCGGACGCGGTCGTCCTGGCCGCGATTCACCGCGTGTTGCGATTTGGCACGGTGAACGAGACACCGGACTGGGACACGGTGCACCACACGCTCACCTACGCGAACGCCGTGGCCGAGGGCATGCGCCGCGCGCCGTCACGCGAGCTGTTCCGCGCCGTGCTCGACGGCGCGATGTCCGTGTACCTCGATCGCTTCCTGAACGTCCCACCCGCCCGGCTGCCGGTGGCCGAGAGCGGTCGCGACGGGATCTTGGACGAGCTCCTCGCAGCGTACGACCGGCGCAGCAACGTGGACGAGGCGGCACAGCTCGCGTGGACTCACGTCTCCGCCGGTGGCGACCCTGTCGCGCTGCTGGGCGCTCTCGGCGCCGCGGTGCTCCGGGAGGACGCCGGCTTCCACCCTCTGCAGCAACTCGACATCGCGTGGCGGCAACTGGATCGCCACGGTCCGGGGCAGCGCGCCAACCTTGCGCTCGCTGCCTGCGCGCGATGGATCGCTTCTCAGTTCCCGACGCGCCGAGCGATGGATCAGACCTTCCTGATCTCTCGTCGCCTGCATCGCGGAGACCCGGTCTACGAGGAGTAGCTACGCACTCCAGCCGTACTCTACGCCCTTGCGCAGGCGCGGCAGTGCCTCGAGCGGCAGCAGGACGATCAGAGTCCCCCCCCCCCCCCCCCCCCCCCCCGTGCAACACCTCGTCAGGGCCGGGGTTGTATGTATACGTCCCCTGCTTACCGTCCCTGATGGCGAGCACGAGCGCGCTCGAATGCGACCGGATGTGCGCGTCGCGCAACGTCTTCCCCTGCATCGGCGAGCCCGGAGGCAGGTGCACCTCCTCGATACGCAACCGGATGTCGCGCTCGTTGAGCATCTCCTCGAGGAACTCGGTCACGTGCGGCCGCAGCACCTCGGAGGCCAGGCGGTGGGCGCCGATCTGAGTTGTCGACACGACCGAGTCCGCACCGGCCTTGCGGAGCTTGTCCGCCGCGCGAGCGTCGATGGCCTTCGTCACGATTCGGATGCCGGGATTGACGTCGCGGGCGGTCACCACGACGTACAGGTTCTGCTTGTCGTCGTGGAGGGCCGCCACGAGCGCTCGCGCACGCTCGAGACCGGCCGACAGCAGGATCTCGTCGTCGGTCGCGTCGCCGACGACGTGCGGGGTCTTCCCCTCGTCCTCCCCGTCATAGAGAGCCTTGAGATGGGCCTCGTCGTGGTCGATCACGACGAACGCAGTCTCCGAGTCGATCAACTCGCGGACCACGTGCCGTCCGGTCCGCCCGGCCCCGCACACGATCACGTGGTTGCTCAGGCTGTCGATGTGCTTCTGCATGCGCCGTCTCCGAAAGACCTCGCGAAGGTCGCTCTCGAGGATGAAAGCGGTCAATGAGGAGGCGAAGTATAGGAACGTCCCTATGCCGCTCAGCAGCAACAGCATGGTGAACACGCGGGTGGGCGTGTCGCCGTAGCCGTCCAGGGTCTCGATGCCGAGCGTGGTGATGACCTGCACGGTCATATACAGGGACTCGACCATCGACCAGCGGCCGTCACCCAGGACGTGGTACCCGAACGTCCCGGTCAGGAGGACGACGAGCAGCGCTCCGAACGACACGAACAGCCGGTTCCAGAGGTCTCTCACCCCCGGGATGCTACGAGCGGGATCACCCAGCGGTGCGCTGATGGGATCGGCGCCCTCCTGGATGTGCGCTAGACGTCGATTCCGACGGCACGCATCAATGCCAGCGCGTTGCTACGTGTGACCACGCCCGGGCGCATGCGGTAATCGAACGTCATTCGGCCGTCCTCGTAGCGGTCCTCGAAGTGGACGTTCACCACGCCCTGGGCGATGTCCTCGGCCAGGCCGGCGATCGCCAGATCGTGCGTCGTGACGAAGCCGGCCGCGCCGCGTTCCACCAGCGTGCGGACGACGGCTGCCGCGCCCGTTCGCCGGTCTGCCGAGTTGGTGCCGTGGAACAGCTCGTCGAGCAGGAAGAGCACCGGGATACCGGAGCTCTTCGCGAGACCCAGCACCTGACCGACTCGCGTGACCTCCGCGTAGAAACGGGACTCGCCGTCGAGCAGCGAGTCATGCACCTGGATCGACGCCCCGAGCGCGAGGAGCGTCAGTTCCATCGACTCCGCGCGCACCGGGCCGCCGGCCAGCGCGAGGGCCACATTCGTGCCGACCGTCCGCAGCAGCGTGCTCTTGCCCGACATGTTCGAGCCACTGACGACGTGAACCCGGCGCTCGGCGTCGATCGTGACGTCGTTGCGGACGACGCGATCGCGCGTCAGCAGCGGGTGGCCGAGCGCGACCGCCGCGAGCGCGGGACCGTCTCCCTCGGTCACGACCGGGAACACATCGTCGGGGTTCTCGTGCGCGTGCCCCGCCAGCGACAGCAGCGCCTCGATCTCCGCGAGAGCATCCACCCACCCGGCGAGCAGAGTGCCGTTGGCCCGGCGCCAAGATTCGAGGAAGTGTGCCGTCTGCAGAGGCCAGAACAGGAACAGAGCAACGGGCACGAAGAACTGGTTTCGCGTCAGATCGTGCGCTCCGACGCGGCGCTCGAGCACGCGGATCCGATGGGACGCGGGATCGCCGTCGACCACGATCCGATCGTGCAGATCACGCAGCCGCGGCGCCGTGAACGACTCGCGTTCGAGCCGCTCCAGCATTCCGGAGAGGAGTTGCAGATCGCGCGCGGCCCCGTCGACCGCCTCCGTCACGCGAACGACCGCCGGCGTGGCAACGCGGGCCACGATCGCTGCGAGTACCCACAGCGCAACGACGGGCCAGAACGGCAGCGGCGTTGCGATCGAGAGCACGAGCGCCACGACCGCCGGGACCGGCAGCAGATGATGGAGGAGGCGCGTCCCGCCGGTCGGCAGCTCCGGCGGTGCAGTCCCCCACACGGGCAGCCCGGCCAGCGCGGCGGCCGTGGCGGCGTCGTCACCGAGCAGCGCCACGTCTTCGCGCAGGTCGACGCCGGGCGCGAGTTCCTGCACCGCTGCCTGCCGGGCGAGGACCTCGGCGCGGTCCGCCGGAGCGCCGAGCCACGCGGCAAGCCGCTCCTCACCCTGTGGGGTGCGCGCGCGCGACAGCAACTGGAACAGAGAGCCCTTGCCGAAGACGTCGAGGTGCTCCGAGTACGCGTGATCCGCGTCAGCGAAGCGAGCGCCGTCGGCTCCACGACCGGGCCACGTCCCGTCGAGCCGTGCGACGCCGTGCTCGTACAGATCCACGCGGCGCAGGTCGGCGTCCCGACGTGACATGAGGCGCGCGTCGACAACGACGAGCGCGGCGAACGCAGCGAGCGGGAGCAGAACGGTCCACCACGGGACCGAGTCCGCGCCGAGTGCGGCGAAGCCGAGCACCACCGCTACACCCACCGACAGCAGACGAAGATCGCCGAGGCGATTGCCGCGCGACGTCGCGAGCCCCGCGGCGTCGTGGGCCGCCGTGCGCCGCTGCTCGTAGTCCGCGGAGACGCTCATCGCCGGGCGCGCTCGAGGATCGCATCGAGAACGGTGCGGTCCTCCGCGGGCCCGCGCACGAATGCGACCCTGCCGGTCTCGTCGGCAACGACGATGTCGTAGTCGCCCGTCCAGACGTCGGCGGGCAGGCGATGGGCCGGAAGACCGACGACCGGCATGCTCCAGCCTAGATTGCGGTGGACCTCGGCGGCGCGCTCCCGCGCAGGCAAGCGAACCGGACCGCGCTGGTCGTAGCGCGGCTTGCGCGCCTCCGCAGTCGACGGTTTCGCATCTCCGGTGTCCTCGGCGAACGAGACCACCGCCGACCCGGCGAGGACGTCCGGGTACTTGGCGAGCAGCTTGTGCGCGCGGCCTGCGAGGTTCACATCCCACCCGCGGTAGAGGTCGATGACGGAGACCACGCGCATCTTGCCGGGTCGCGGCGCCGGTACGGTGCCGATCGACCACGCCGCGCCGTCGAGGGAGACCTTCTGTGCCAAGACCGCCAGTTTCACCCACGCATCGCGTGCGCTGTCGGCCTCGGTGCCGCAGCACTCCTTGAGTTTGTCCGGTACCGACTCCCAGCAGCGGCGGTACAGCTCGCGCGCGGCGTCGGTGTTACCGAGCAGACACTCGAAGTCGCCGGCCAGCACGAGAAGTCGCGGCCGGTACATGGGCGGCGCCACCTCGATCAGTTCTTCGGTGCGACGACGCCCTTCGTCGATGCGGCCGGCCTTCAAGTACGAGAGCGGCAGCTTGCGCACCGGGAAGATCATGCGCCGCCGCGCGTCGGGCACCTTCCGGATCAGCATCTCGTACGCGCGGATCGCGCGGTCGCCCTCGCCCTTCTCGTACGCGCGTTCCCCCGCCGAGAGCAGACCGGTCTCGAGGAGCTTGATGTCCTCGCTCGGCGACCATCCCTCCCAATCCGTCTTCTCGAACGTCGCGACAAACTCGTCGAGCATCTTCATGCGCTTGGACTGCCACGAGTCCACGGCGGCGAGGTAGGCCGTGCGGTCGCCCTCCCGCGGGGCTCGCGGCGGGTCGTAGAGCACCGTCTCATATGCCTGATAGGCACGACGGGCGGCATCGCGTGCGGGCTGTGCGCCGTTGTCGCCTCGCGCGGGTAGCGCAACGGCAAGCAGGACCAGTGCCATGAGCGTGCGACGTGCTGTCAGCATCGCGCGATCTTCGATGCCCCGACCCGGACGGCCAAGCGCTACCGTGCCCGCCGCATGGAACACGCGGACGTTGCCGTGATCGGAGCAGGCGCCGCCGGGCTCCTAGCGGCCCTCGCGGCCCGCGGGGCGGTGGCCGAGGACGGCTCGCTGCTGGGGCCCGACGACGGGCCCTCGGTGGTCCTCCTCGATGGTCAGCAACGTCCGGGGAAGAAGATCCTGATCAGCGGCGGCGGCCGATGCAACGTGACGAACGCCTCCGTCACGGACACGGACTTCGACTCGCAGCATCCGCATCTCGTGCGTGGTGTGCTGCGCGGTTTTCCGGTGACGTCGGTGCGCCACCTGTTCGCGGGCCTCGGTGTCCAGCTCGCGGAGGAGCCCCTCGGGAAGCTGTTCCCGCGGCAGGGTCGCGCGAAGGGGATCCTGTCCGCTCTTCTCGGCGCGGTCGAGGGCGCGGGTGTGAAGACGCGCTTCGGTACCCGCGTCGGCGCACTCGAACAAGACGCGGACGCGTGGCAGGTCACGAACGACCTGATCGCGGATCGCGTGGTGATCTCGACGGGCGGGTTGTCCGTACCCGAGACCGGATCGGACGGCTTCGGGCTGGCGCTGGCCCGCCGGCTCGGCCACACCATCGTGCCGACCGTGCCTGCACTCGCCCCGCTCCTCGGTTCGACTCCCGACTCACTCGCCGGGTTGACGACCGTCGCGATCCTGCGCGTCGTGGACGAACAGGGTCGCGTGCAACGGCACGCGACGGGCGGCCTGCTCTTCACGCACCGGGGCGTCAGCGGTCCGGCGGCACTCGACGTCTCCGTGGCGGTCGAACGCGCGCGATCCGAGGATCTCCCGTTTCGCGTGCTGGCTGACCTGTGGACGGCGGCGGACCCCGGCGGCGCGTTCGCACCCTACCGGTCACTCGGCAAGCCACCGGGAGCGTGTCTTCCGGACCCGCCGCCGGCCACGGAACCGGCTGCGATGGAACGCACGCTGATGGAGGCGGCGAAGCGAGGAGGGGGAACGCTCGGCTCATTCCTCGAGCGGCGTCTGCCCCGGCGTTTCGTCCGGACCATGGTGGCCGCGCACGAGAAGCCGCTCGCACAGCTCACCCGCGGCGAGCGCCGCGACGCGGCGGTGGCGGTCTGCGCCCTCGACCTCGGCGTGACCGGCAGCGAGGGCTACAGGAAGGCCGAGGTGACGTCCGGCGGCGTGCCGCTGCGCGACCTCGACCGCCGCTCGCTCGAGAGCCGGCTCGCCGCGGGCATCCACTTCTGCGGCGAGGTCTGCGATGCGACCGGCCGTCTCGGCGGCTTCAACTTCCAGTGGGCCTGGTCGAGCGGTTTCGCCGTTGGGTCCGGAATACGCAGAACGCTCGCTCCGTAGCCCTGAGAGTCTCCGTACTGATGCTGTCGCTTCGCAACCTGCTGCGCCGCCGCACGCGCACGGCTCTCACCGTGCTCGGCGTGGCCATCGGTGTGTCGATCGTGGTCGCACTGTCTTCCACGGCGCGCGGGTTTCGGACCCAGGTGAACGGCATGTTCGCGACAGGCAAGGCGCACCTGATCGTCAGTCTGAAAGACGCGGCGGATCCGATCCTCTCGTACGTCGACGCGGCAGTGCTCGACGATCTCCGGGCACGACCGGATGTGGTGCAGGCGGAGCCGGTCCTGATCGGAGCCATGCAGGCGCCGCCGCTCGCGGTGTTCATCTTCTTCGGGACGACGCCCGCGAGCCCGTTCATGGATCAGATCTCGATCATCGAGGGCGAGGGGATCTTCGACGGCACCGGTGACCGCGTCTCACTCGGCAAGCTCGCAGCACGGAACATGAAGAAGGCGCCGGGTGACACGCTGCGGCTCGGGAAGAAGGAGTTCACGGTCGTCGGGGTCCACGAGTCGGCGACACCGTTCGTGAATGCGTCGGCGCTGCTCTCCTACGCCGACGCGCAGGAGGCCGCGGGGCTGCAGGGCAAGATGACGACCGCGCTGGTCACGGTCTCCGACTTCTCCCGCGAGGGACTGGCCGCCACGGAGCAGGCAATCGAAGCGGCTCACGAGAACCTGAGTGCGACACCCCCGGCCCAGTGGGCGGACTCGTTCGACGAATTCGACCTCGCGGATCAGGCGGCGACGGTGTTCACACTGCTCGCCATCGCGATCGGCGGCCTCAGCGTCATGAACACGATGCTGATGAGCGTGTTCGAGCGCACGCGCGAGATCGGCGTGCTGCAGGCCGTCGGCTGGAGCCGGTCGATGGTCGTCCGCGAGATCCTGGCCGAGGCGGCGCTCATCGCGATCGTCGGCGGACCGCTCGGCATCCTCCTCGGCGTCGGCGTGGTCGAGGGCATCGCACGGCTCGAGCAGTTCGCCTGGGTCGCCGGCGACTACGGAATGGGCGTGTACGTCACGGCGATGATCGTGGCGATCGGGATGTGCGTCGTCGGATCCGTGTATCCGGCGTGGCGCGCAACGCGCATTCAGCCCATCGAGGCGTTGCGGTACGAG
Source organism: Planctomycetota bacterium (assembly GCA_965248445.1). Lineage (GTDB taxonomy): Bacteria > Planctomycetota > JAJSAM01 > JAJSAM01 > JAJVHW01 > CBDFJG01. Next base: position 1,064,713 of record CBDFJG010000004.1, on the reverse strand, counting down.
TGATGGACTCACCGCCCGTCGTGCTGGCCGCCGAGAACGTCGTGAAGACGTACGAGGGCGGGCGCATCCGCGCACTCGCCGGCGTGTCGATGTCTATTCGCGAAGGCGAATTCGTCGCCATCACGGGACCGTCCGGCAGCGGCAAGAGCACGCTGATGCACCTTCTGGGCGCGCTGGACCGCCCGGACGAAGGCTGCGTGCGGTTCGCCGGTCAGGATCTGACCGATGTCGCCCGACTGGACCGAGTCCGCGCGCAGTCGCTCGGATTCGTGTTCCAGCTACACCACCTGATCCCGACGCTGACCGCCGACGAGAACGTCGCCATCCCTCTGATGGCGCTCCGCGTTCCCGCCGCGGAACAGCGGCGTCGCGCACACGCGCTTCTCGATGCCGTCGGACTGGCAGACCGCGCCAGACATCGTCCGAATCAGCTCTCGGGCGGGCAGCGTCAGCGAGTGGCCATCGCCCGGGCGCTCGTCAACGAGCCGCGGGTCGTGCTGGCCGACGAGCCGACCGGCAACCTCGACTCGGCGAGCGGCGCCACGATCCTGGACCTCCTGGACAGCCTCCGCCGCGACCGCAACGTGGCGCTCGTGCTTGTCACACACGACGACGTCGTCGCTGCACGCGCCGACCGGATCGTGCACATCGTGGACGGCCTGGTCGCGAACTGACCAACACCGGGTCTAACTCCTCAACTTGCGAGGCTGACGACGACTCGGGCGACGTCAGCTCGTTGCGCAAGGTGAGGCTGAACGTTGAGTAGTTAGACCCGGTGTGAGAGGGAGCCTGTGCATCGGTAGGCGATCCGCGGGGGGATGCGTACCCTCCGCGGCGTATGTACCGAACGGCCACCCGAAAGTCCGCCCGGAGGGGCTCCGGAGCCTCGTCATGAAGGGCGCCACGGCGTTCACCGTGACCGATGTGGAGAAGCGGTATGCCGCCACTTCGGTTCTCGAGAACGCGAACGTGTCGATCCTTCAGCACACGAAGGTCGGCGTCATCGGCAGGAACGGCGCCGGCAAATCGACACTCATGCGGCTCCTCCTGGGTCAGGAGGAACCGGACGACGGGAAGATCGTCTGCGCCGACGGCCTGCGCGTCGGCTACCTCGAGCAGCATGACGCGTTCACGCTCGAGGAGACGGCGGGCGCGTTCCTCGAGCGTTACACCGAAAGCGAAGAGTGGCGCTGCGGACAGATCGCGCACAAGCTCGGGCTGACCCCGGAGAACCTCGACACCACCATGGACGAGTTGTCCGGCGGGTACCGCACGCGTGTCAAGCTGGCGGCGATGCTCCTCGCGGATCCGGACTTCCTCATCCTCGACGAGCCGACGAACTTCCTCGATCTGACGACCGTGCTGCTGCTCCAGGACTTCCTGGTCGATTTCCGTGGCGGAGTCCTGGTCGTGTCCCATGACCGTGAGTTCCTGAAGGCGTCGTGCGACCACACGCTGCTCGTCGAACGCGGCGAACTCACCATGTACCCGGGGAACATCGAGGAGTTCTTCCTGTGGAAGGCCGAGCAGATGGACCTGGCTCGGCGCACCAACGCAGCCGTCGAGGCGAAGCGCAAGCACCTGCAGTCGTTCGTGGACCGCTTCGGCGCAAAGGCGTCAAAGGCATCGCAGGCGCGCAGCAAGCGGAAGCAAATCGAGCGGCTGCGCCCGATCACGATCGCGAACCCGCTGGCCACCGCACGCGTGCACATCCCCAAGACCGGCGGTCGTCCGGGGCTCGCCATTGCCACCGAGGAGCTCGAGATCGGCTACCCCGATCACGTGATCGCGACGGACGTCGGTCTCGCGATCGACCGCGGTGACAAGGTCGCGATCGTCGGAGACAACGGCCAGGGCAAGACGACGCTGCTCCGCACGCTGGCGGACGACCTGGACGCACTCGGCGGACGCATCAAGCTCGGGCACAACATCGAGGTGAGCTACTACGCGCAGCACGTCTACCAGTCGCTCAACCCCCACTACACGGTGTTCGAGCACATGGAGTCGTGCGCACCGCGAGACGTGACGCGGCAGCAAGTTCTCGCGATGGCCGGCGCGCTGCTGTTCCGCGGCGACGATGTCGACAAGCGGATCGCAGTGCTCTCGGGCGGCGAACGCGCCCGCGTGTGCCTTGCCGGCCTGCTACTTGCCAAGAAGCCCGTTCTCATCCTCGATGAGCCGACGAACCACCTCGACTTCGAGACGGTCGAGGCGCTGGGCGACGCTCTTCGCGACTTCGACGGTGCGGTGCTGTTCGTCAGCCACGACCGCACCTTCGTGAACATGGCGGCGACGCAGATCGTCGAGGTCGACGGCGGACACGTGCGGCGCCTTCCCGGCTCGTACGCGGACTACGTCGAACAGCTCCAGATCCGGTCGCGCGAGGCGTCGGCGCCCGCGAAGAAGAACGGACGCAGCACCGCGAAACAGGGCGATGCAGCCCCGAAGACGCCGCAGCAGATGCGCGCTGACGAAAAGCGCCGCAACAACGCCCGCAAGACCGCAGAGCGCAAGCTGCGCAAGATCGAGCAGGAGATGGAGCGGCTCGAGGCGAAGAAGGCCGAGCTGCACGCGAAGATCGAGAAGGACTCGGCCGACCCCGCGCTCTACACGGCACTCTCCGCTGTCGAGCGCGAACTCGCGGATGCCGAGCCGAAGTGGCTCGAACTCACCGCGACGCTCGAGTCTCTCGCGGCGTAGCCCGCTTCGTTCACCACGGTTGCGCGGGATCGAAGTGAATCTCAGCGCTCAGGCGGACTTCGAGCGAGGTGGGCTGACTCCCGGAACGATGCGGGCTAGCCGAGTAGCGCGGCTGCGACGTCTGCCGGCTTGTCGTGTGCGCTGCCGGACACCTCGGCGTTCGCGAGGGCCTGGCGCAGCGTGTGCACAACCTCGTCGTGCTCGCGCATCGCGCGCGGCGACCGGGCCAGGAGCGTGCGAACGGCGTCGGCGGAGTCGACCGGACGGAGTGAGAACTCAGCTCCGTCTCGCTGCGAAGTCAGGATCACGCGGCCGAGCGGAACCGGCGTCGTCGTGCGTTCGGCACCGAGTTCCTCGGCAGAGCGCATGACGACGGTTCCGTCCGCTTCGGCGAGCGGCAGCCGGCGCGCATGTTGGTGCACGATCCCGGCATCGTCGAGCGGTACCCATCGCGCCGCAAGCAACCGCGCACCACTGCGGAGCATCGCCGCGACGATCTCGGGCGCGCCCGTGCGCGCATCGCCGGGAATGACGATTGCGCGACCCTGCCACTCGACCGCGTACCCGAGCGAGAGAACGACGTGCGACGCGCGAGCGGCGACGGCGCGATCGACGTCGCGTGCGAACTTGCGAACGACCTCGGCGAGCGGCGCGCCGCGCAGGAGTGTCTCGCCGTCGGCCAGCAGACGGAATGCGTCCGGGGCATCACGGTGCAGTTCGTACTGACGGTCGGCGTGGCCGCGGGCGGCCGGCGTGCTGCGCGGAGGCAGTGCGCCGAGGAGGAACGACGCCGTGAGGTCATCCGACGCCGCAATCCCGATGCGGACGCCGTGAGAACGGAAGTACGCCACCGACGGCGCGGCGTCCGTGTTCGTGGATCCGGATATGGACGGTGGGCGCTCTGCCTGCATCGAATCGGTCCCTCCCAACAAGACGAGCCTGATTCCGCATCGGCTCGGCCGGGCAGCGCGCATGAGAGCCTGGACGCCTGCGTACAATTCGGCGGGCTTGTGGGAGCCCACCGAGACAGGCGCCGAAGCGGAGGCTGCGTTGGAGCTGGCGATCGAGACCCGGGGCCTGACCAAGCGCTACCGCGACGGACTCCTCGGACGCGGGAGAGGCATCCTGGCGCTCGACAGCGTGGACATCTCGGTCCCCCGCGGGGTCTGCTTCGGGCTACTCGGACCGAACGGCGCCGGAAAGTCGACGCTGGTCAAGACGCTCCTGTCGATCGTCTTGCCGACATCGGGTAGCGCGACCTTGCTCGGACAGGACATCCGATCCACCGAGGCCCGCCGCGACGTCGGGTACCTGGCCGAGGGGCACGCGTTTCCGCCCCATCTGACCGGACGCGGCGTCTGCCGCTACATGGGACGGCTCGCCGGGTTGAACCCCGAGGAACTCGAGTCCGAGATCCGCGCGAAGCTTGAACTGGTCAGCATGACCGAGCGCGCCGACGACCGCATCACCAAGTACTCGAAGGGGATGAAGCAGCGCATCGGACTCGCGCAAGCGCTACTGGGGAGTCCGCGGCTCGTGTTCCTCGACGAACCGACCGACGGTGTGGACCCGGTCGGCCGCAAGGACGTGCGTGACATCGTGCGCACCGCGGTCAAGGGCGGCGTCACGATGTTCGTCAACTCGCACCAGCTCGCCGAGCTGGAACTGATGTGCGACGAGGTGGCGATCCTGCACGAGGGGAAGCTGCTGCACGACGGCAGCGTCGAGGAAGTGCGCGAGCTGATCAGCGCGCGTCGCGCGAAGAGCGAGGTGAGATTCCGCACGGGACCGGTGCCGGCCGAGTTGGCGTCCTCGCTCGGAGTAGTCTCGAAGGACGGCAAGCCGGTGGTGGGATTCACGCTGCACCTCGCGACCGAAGAGGTCACGCCGCTGATCGACCGGCTGCGAGCGGCCGGTGTCGCCATCCACGCGGTCGAGCCGCGCCGCGTGAGCCTCGAGGACGCATTCGTCGCGATCGTCGAGGGCGCGGACGGAGGCGACGCATGAGGGCCCTCCTCGCGGTCGTCTACGACACGTGGCACGAGTCGAAGCGTCAGATCGTGTTCATCCTGCTGATCGCGATGCTCGTCTTGCTCAGCATCATCACGGTCGCGCTGCCGCAGACGTTCGAGCCCCAGATCGGCGACGAACCCGGTTTCGGCACCGTCTTCTCCGACGAGCCGAACGACTTCTTCTCCGAGATGTGGTGGCAGAACTACATGACCAACCTGGCCGCCGAGGAGGACGTCCAGATGGGCAAGCCGGGGTCGGGGCGCTTCATGCGCTGGGCCGAGAGCCGCCGCGCCGAACTCGAGGACGAGATCGACACAACGCCCTACGAGCAGAGCGTGCAGGCGTGGCTGCAGCTCTGCGTATCCGCGTTCTTCACGATCAGCATGCTCGCGTTCATCGCGGCGTGCGCCGGGTACTTCCCGCGGATGATGCGGGAAGGGGCCGTAGACGCCGTGGTGTCCAAACCGACGTCACGGCTCAGCATCTTCCTGGGCAAGTACATCGGCGGTCTTGCTCTGTTCTTCGTGGCGATGCTGGCGTGCCACGTCCTCATCTACGTCGGCATCGGGGCGCGTACGGGCGTGTGGCACGCGCGACTGTTCATGGCTCTCGGATTCGAGATGTTCGCCGCCGCCGTGCTCTACGCGTTCCTGGCGTTCCTGGGGATGCTCTCGCGCAGCTCCGTCCTAACGACGGTCCTCGGATACGTCTACTACATGGTGATCGACACGGCGCTCGGAACGGTGATCTCGCTGATCGACATGGGGATGATCGAAACCGGCGGAACGGTCGCTTCCATGGCCACGTGGGCCCGGCGGCTGATCCCCAACTTCTCGCTGATCAACGGCGCTGCGGTCACCTCGGTGCTGACGATGCCGTTCATCGACTGGGAGGTGTTCGTCACCGGCGGCGTCTGGACGCTTGTCACTCTGGCTCTCGGCTACCTCGTCTTCCGACGACGCGACTTCTGATGCGTTACGCACTCGTGCTCGTCGCCGTCCTCGCACTCGGCACGACTGCGTCGGCCGCCGAGCGAGATCCGGTGAAGCGCATCCTGCAGGACCTCGAGACCGTCCCTCGTCCCGGTGTGCCCGGAGTGCTCTCCGTGTTCGGCACGGACGCGGAGGCGGTACTGACCGCGAACGACCGCGCGGAGCCGGTGATCGCCGTGGCGGAGCACGAGAAGGGGCGCGTCGTCGCGTTCGCGCACTCGGGATACTTCGGCGTGAAGCCGGGCGCGGCCAAGGACGATCCCTGGCGCGTGCTGCTCGACAACGCGCTGCACTGGGCCGCGGGCCGGGAGAAGAGGTTGCGGGTCGCACTCGACGGTGCGCCCGACCGCCTGGCGAAGTCGCTCGTGACCATGGGCCACGACGTCGTGCCGCCGGATCTGCTCATCGGACCGAAGCGCCCGCACGTCGTGATCTGGCACAGCGCCCGCGGCACGACGCCGAAAGACGAAGCGCGAATCTCCGCGTACGTCGCGGCGGGGGGCGGCCTGATCACGGCGCAGTGTCCGTGGGGCTGGGAGCAGATCCGCGGACGTGACGGCAAGACGCTCGTCGACGACCTGCCCGAGAACCACGTCTTGCGTCCGATGGGCCTCGTCTTCGCGCTCGGCACCGCGGACGCGAACCAGAACGGCCGCTTCGCCATTGCGAAATCCCGGCCCCAGGACGCCCACGCCGGGCGCGCGCTCGCAAGCGTCGTCTCGGGCGGCAAGGGGGCGTCGGCCAGCGTGCACCTGATCGAGAAGGCGATCCGCAGCCTGCCGGCGGACGACGATGTGTTCCGCCCCGCCGTCGAGAAGGCGGTCCGCCGCGTGAAGAACAACGCATTCCCGCGTCCCTCGAAGCCTCTCTCACGCAAGCGACCGCTCGCCCGCCTCGCCGTGGCGCACCGCCTCGACGTGTGGAGCCGCGCGCACGCGGCCGACATCCCCGCGGCGCCCGGCGCAGAGGAGTTCCCCGGCGCCGTGGCGAGAAAGGCCGAGCGCGTGACGGTCGAGATCACGCTGGACCCCGCGGTCAAGGGCCGCATCGTCACGGGCCTGTACGCTGCGCCTGGGGAGATGCTGACGATCCGGCGCACCTCAACCAACACACGTCGCATCGCCGCGCGGGACTGGCGCGTGCGCATCGGTGCACACTCCGACCGGCTGTGGAACAAGGACGTGTGGAAGCGCTGGCCGGAAGTGTCGCGCACGACGGATCTCGCGGGCACGACGACCGTCGCATCTCCGTTCGGCGGCGCCGTGTACTTCGAGGCCGTCGGCGGCGAGGCGGGGCCGGTCACGGTCTCCGTCGCGGGCGCGGTGCGCGCTCCACGCTTCGTCCTCGGCCAGGACGACGTGAAGTCATGGAAGGTGGCGCGCAAGGCGCCGGCACCGTGGGCAGAGCTGGAAGGCCGGCACATGGTGCTCACGGTTCCGAGTGGCGTGGCGCGGCGCCTCGATGACCCGGCGCCGCTGCTCGCGTGGTGGGATTCCGTCCTGGTCTCCCATTGCGAACTGGGCATGACCCCCGTCCCGGTGCGCCGCGAACGCTTCTGCCCGGACGTGCAGATCAGCGCCGGTTACATGCACTCGGGCTACCCGATCATGACGCACCTCGATGTCGTCGAGGCGAAGGGTGAGAGGCTCCCCCACATGATCGACGTCGAGCGCCTGCAGAAGGAGGGCGGTTGGGGGTTCTTCCACGAACTCGGACACAACCGCCAGCGCAAGGCGTGGACGTTTGGCGGGACGGGCGAGGTCACGTGCAACCTGTTCAGCCTGTACTCGCACGAGAAGGTGGTCGGCATCCCCTCGTGGGATCACTCGTGGCTCGGGAACCAGAAGGCGAAGGCGGCGAAGCACGTCGAGGCGGGTGCACCGTTCAGGAAGTGGAAGTCGAGTCCGGGTATCGCCCTCGTCACGTACGCGCAGTTCGTCAAGACGTTCGGCTGGGAGCAGATCCGTAAGGTGTTCGCGGACTACGAGGCACTCGGCGAAGCGAAGTGGCCGAAGACCGATGCCGAGCGCATCGACCAGTTCGCCCTGCGACTCTCCGCGGCGGTGAAGCACGACCTCCGGCCGTACTTCAGGAAGTGGGGCTGGCCGCTCGGAGACGCGTTGATGAAGGACGAGACGATCGGCAATCTCCCGGTCTGGATGCCGGACTTCACGGAGATCACGGCAGAGTAGGCCCATGGCGATCTACGCGATCGGTGACGTGCACGGCTGCGCCGACGAGTTGGAGACGCTGCTCGAGGCACTGGAGCTCAGGACGAAGGACAAGCTCTGGTTCGTCGGCGACCTCGTCAACCGGGGCCCCGCGTCCTTGCGCGTGCTCGAGATCGTGCGCGGACTCGGCGATGCAGCGACGACGGTGCTCGGCAATCACGATCTGCACCTGATCGCGTGCGCGCTCGACGTCCGCCGATCCCGCCGTGCGACGTTCGGCGACGTCCTCGCCTCGAAGAAGCGCAACGACATGATCGAGTGGCTACGCCACCGCCCCCTCGTGCACAGGAAAAAGAAGCGACTGCTCGTCCACGCGGGACTCGACCCTCGCTGGACCGTTCACGAGGCGGAGGAGCGGGCTCGGGACGCAGAGGACCTCCTGCGTACAGACGAAGCGGTGCGACTGCTCGGTTACTACCGTCCAGGAGGCCCGGTGCCGCGCGATCCGGATCTCGCACGCGCTGTCGACACCCTTTTCTGGACGACGCGCGTCCGCTGCGTGCGCGCGGACGGCACCGGCGACGACGAGTTCACAGGACCGCCGCACGAAGCGCCGCGCGGACTGCAACCGTGGTTCAGCGTACGCAAGCGCAAGAGCCGCGAAGTGACTGTCGTCTTCGGGCACTGGGCCGCGCTCGGCCTGTACGAGGAGAACGGCGTGCTCGGACTGGACACGGGCTGCGTGTGGGGTCGTTGTCTGACCGCGATGCGCCTGAAGGACGGCCTGACGATCGAGGCGCGCGCGCAACACGTCTGAGTCGGACGCTAGTCCGGGCAGGGGCTCCCCCCTTCGCTCAGGTTGAGCGCCCGATCGGGTGACTAACATCGCACTTACAAGGAGGTGTGATGACCGGTGCCATGATCCCCTTTGCGCGCGACGACTCGCTGCCGGGCACACTCGCCGAGTTTGTCGTGAGGTTCTCCGACGAAGATCGGTGTGCAGCCCTGCTGCGCCGGTGGAAGTACGGCGAGGGCGGCTTCCGCTGTCCAGCGTGCGGCGGCGAGGAGGCGTGGTTCCTGCCGTCACGCCGGCTCGACGAGTGTTGTGCCTGCCACAAGCAGGTTTCGCTCACCGCCGGCACCGTCATGCACGGGTCTCGCAAGCCGCTACGGCTGTGGTTCCTGGCCATGTATCTGTTCGTGTCGAGCAAGCGAGGCATCTCCGCACTCGAGCTGCAGCGCGAGCTTGGACTGGCCAAGTACCAGACCGCTTGGACATGGCTGCACAAGTTGCGAAACGCCATCGCGATGCGATCCACCGCGCCGCTGCGCGGACACCTCGAGATCGACGAGACCTGGGAAGGCGGACTGCGACATGGCCGGCCGGGGCGTCCCAAGGTCGGCGACCGCAGCGCGCTGGTCATGGGAGCCGTCGAGATCTCACCGCGTCACGCCCTCATCGGTCGCATCCGTCTCGAATCCATCGCCGATGGTTCGGCTGACACGGTCAAGGCGTTCCTCGAGCAGCACGTCGCCGCACGCTCAGTGCTGTTCACCGACGACTGGCGTAGCTATCGAAAGCCGGCTGACGACTTGGAGCACGACCATCGACCGACCAACGTGTCGAAGTCCGACGACGAGGCACACGTTGTGCTACCTGCGATCCACCGCGTCTTCTCGCTGCTCCATCGCGTGCTCTTGGGCACGTTCCAGGGCGGCGTGCGACGCAAGTACCTCCCCAGCTACCTGGCGGAGTTCGAGTTCCGGTTCAACCGACGCACATCGAAGCGACGTGGACTGCTGTTCCAACGACTACTCGCCTGCGCCGTGCGGCGATGCCCTCCCTTCCACTGGGAGATCGTTGGGCGAACCGATGCGCGCACGCCACTCGCCGCCGCAGCCTGACCTGAGTGAAGAGGGGATCCCCTGTCCGGGCTAGTCGAGGACGAACGTGATCTTCATGTTCACGCGCCACCCGGTCGGCCCTCACGTTGAGCGCAGCGGCTAGTCGAGGGCGCTCTGTCAACCGGTGGGCTGGCGCGCACGATGCACGGGCGGGGGTGGAACCCCGCCCCTACTTGGCTTCGAGCGCTTTCTTGGCGCTCTCGTACTCCGTGGCCTGCGCCTCCAGCCGCAAGACGTGCTCGTCCCGGCCGGCCTTTCGCGCGAGTTCCTGGATGGCCTCGCGAACGGTCTTGTTGCCGCTCCACTCGAGAATCGAGTCGGCCCGCTCGAGTGCGGTATCGACGCCTTCCTCCTGCGCCACGCGGTCGAGGATTCCAGCGAGCCGGTGCACGTAGAGCCCGCCGCCGGAGACCAATCCGTCCTCGAGCTTCCGGGCACTCGCTTCGTCCCCCCGGCGACGATGCAAATCGACCATCCAGAGAGAGCGATTGCCGTCGCCTTCCGCGGTCTCGGCAGCCAGAGTTGCCAGCTTCGCTGCGCGCGCCGAGTCGCCGGCCGCGTGCAGGCGCGCCGACATGACGACCAGACCGGTGAACATCCGGTCTCTCTCCGTGCGCTCTTCGCCGATCCACTGGGCGAGTGCGTCCGCAGATCGCGAGAGCCACGCCGGTGACGGCTGCCAGTCGCCGCCGGGAGCCGGGAACATGCGGCGGACGTCGTTGGTGTTCAGCGTGATGCCCATGAACCGCCGCTGACGCTCCCACGCCGGGAGCGTCAGCGACTCGGCGGTCTCCTCCGGACGGCAGATGGCGAATTCGAGGCACGCCATCGCCTCGTCGGTGCGCCCGGCGCGCGCCAGGAGGTAAGCCGCGGCACGGGCGGTGCCCCGCTTGTACGCGTGTTCTGTGTCGCGCACGTTCTCGACGATGTGGGCACCTCGCCGCAGCGCCGTGTCCGCGTCGAACGCCTTCTCCCAAGTGTCGAGAACGAGCATCTCGAAGCCGTCGCGCCCCCAGTGCTTCGGTCCCGGATCGGCCGTGCGCATGAGCGTGTCCAGGACCTCGGCCAGCGCCTCGCCCGTGACGTTTTCCAGCACGTCGTCGACGAGTTCGCGCGCCTGGATCGGGACGTAGCGTTGCACGCCCCACGAGTATCCGGCCGTCGAGAGGTGCGCGCAGTAACGGTAGAGCCGCTTCGCGCCGCCGGCATCGCCCAGCTTGGCGTGGATGCGCGCAAGGCGCCGAATCGCTGCACCGTCGTCAGGTGAAACGTTCGCAGTCAGCTCATCGAGAACCTCGCGTGCGTCCGCGCCGGCGGACTCGGGGTGCTCGGCCAGCAGCTCGAGAAGCAGCGCGTTCTCGATGCGTCCGCCCTTGCCCGAACGGACCAGGTTGACGAGCCGCGCCACCGCGCCCGCGGTGTCACCCTTTGCGCTCGAGGTGACCAGGGCCTTGTGCACCGATGGGACCGTGTCGACATCGCGTCCCTCGAGCGTGCGCACGATGCGACGCAGCTCGTCGCGGCCGAACTCGTGCTCTGCCAACACGTCGTGCGCGGATGTGCGCACGAACGGCTCGGTCTCACGCAGGTCGTCGAATCCCTCCAGCCCGCCCCTCGGTGGAGGGCCGTCCTGCGTCCGCGCCACGGGCCACCACATGTTCTCGATGCGGTTGGTCCGGTACATGGAGATGAAACGCGAGTTCGTCCCGAACTGGCGCCACATGCGGCGGTAGATCGTGCGGACGGTCTCCTCGTCGCCTGCCTCGAGCGCCTTCTTCATCTCGGAGATCGTCGGCAGCGGAGCCCGTTCGTCGGGGCCGCGGGGCGCGAGCTCGTCCTCGTCACCGTCGGCGTGCGCCGCAGCGAAACGCTCCTGCTCGGCAAGCGCCTTGACCGGGTGATCCATGCTCCGCCACTCACTCACGATCTGCTGTTCGAGCTGGCGATTGGACGGCTCTCTCTCGAGTGCCGCGCCCAGAACACCGATCACGTGGCGACGCCGTCCGACCGACCGGAGCTGCTGGACATAGCGGGTTCGGATCTGCTCGTCCTTCGGGTGCTTCTCGTGCGCAGTCCGCAGCGCATCGAGCATCTGCAGCCGGGTCGCGCCGCTCTGGAACAGCTCGATCCGGCGGAGCGCCAGGATCGCGTCCTTGCCCTCCTGCTCTTCCATGTCGTCGAGCACCGCTTCGAAGCGATCGCGGTGATCCGGCAGGAACGTCATCGTGAGCATGCTGCGGGCGCTGTTCTTCTGCCAGTCCTGGGTGCCGGCGCGGGCGAGCTTCCGGTATTGCTCCGCCGCGATGTCGAGCGCCTCGTCCGTCCTACCGAGCGCGTGGAGCGTCTGCGCGAGCGCGACCGAGTTCTGCTCGATCTCGGGCTTCTTCTCCACCAGCACCTCCGCGAACCGCAGGAAGATAGGTAGGTTCTCGCCGTTCTGTACCGGCGAGTTCTGCAGCAGGTAGCGCAGGTACCACTCGTCCTGCACGTCGTCGAGCGACCTCTCGAACGTGGCGACGGCGAACGCGGCGAGGTCTTCGTCGGCGGCGATTTCCAGTCCGCCGATGAGCTGCGGCATCACCACCGCGCGCTGGTTCTCCGGAGTCTTGTCGACCGCCGTGCGCAGTGCGCTCAGCGCCTCGTTCTCCTCGATCAGACTCAGCACGGCGCCCATGCCCCAAGAGCGCTTCTCAGCCATCGCCGCGATGAACTCGAGTGCCTGCTCGGTCGTGAGCAGAGGTTCCTCGAAGCGCTCCTGGATCCCCGGAAGCGCGGACACAAGACCGCTGTTCTTCTCGGGATCGTCGGCGATATGCGTGATGAGCGCATCGGCCAGGCTGCGGTGCTGCGCCGTGTTCAGGAGGCGGCTCGTGCGCGAGAGGATCAGGTCGACGATGCCCGTGACCTCGTGTTGCGGCGCATGCTTGGCGGCGACGCGCACCCAGCGGCGTCCCATGCGCAGCGTCAGGTCGACGTCCTCCAGCAGGATGGACGTCCAGAGAAGCGGAGCGAACGCATCGAGTTCGTCCTTCCCAGCTGCGTCGATGTCGACCTGCCGGAGGAGCGTCACGAGCTGATCGGTCTTGCCGTCGCGGAGCAGCGGCAGGAGGAGGCCCACCGCCTCCTTCACCGGCACGCGTCCGGGCGCCGCCTCGGAAGACCCCAGGCCGACGAGGTATCGCAGCGCCGCCTTGCGCTCCTCGGGCTGCACGCTCTCCTTCACGAGCCTTCGCGCAGATGCGATCAGTCCCTGTTCCAAGCGCCCGCGGCAAAGCGTCTCGAGCAGCTTCTCGTCATCCCGGAGCGCGGCGAGCAGGGCGAGGTCGAGGTCGTCCGCCACGGCGGGATCACCGCAAGCCGTGGCGACGCGGCGCACGAACGCAGCCCGGTCGCGGACTCGCGGGTAGGTGTCCAGCGTGATCTCCGCCTCGGCGTCGTCCGGCGCCTCCGCCGCCAGCCGCGCGAGGTCCGCACGCACGTCGGTCGCGGCCGCGGCGGCGAGTGCGAGACCCGCAGCGTCATCCGGAAGCGTCGCGAGGAGACCCGCCGCGGCACTATCGAAGTGCTCGTCGAACGCATCGACGTTCTTTGCGTACCACGCTGCCCACGGGTTGCGGTCGTCGACCTCCTCTTCCTTGCCCTTCACCACCGAGAGCGGCCGTCGGCGCAGCAGCAGGTCCACGATGCGGCCCCAGGTGTCGTGCGCCTCCTCGTCCGTGCCGAGTTGCTCGCAGAGTTCGGCGACCTTGACGAGTACCGCGACGTCGTCCGCCTCGCCGACCAGGACACGGCGGTACACGTCGAGCGCGCGCGTCAGGTATCTGCGGCGCTGGAACGAGTCCGCGACCTTGCGCTGGAATCCGCCCTGGTCGGGCAGATCGGCCGCGCGGGCAAACGTCTTCGCCGCGCCCGCGGCATCCCCGGCGCCGAGGAACGCCTCGCCGAGGTCCAGGTAGACCTGAGGCGGGACGACCTCGTCCGTGCCGAGCAGCCTCCGGCCGTATCGCAATCGCAGCGACTGGTAGTTCTGCTGTCCGCAGAGGTCCATCAACTCGCGCAGGAGCGAAGTGCGGCGCTCGCCGGCGATCGGCAGCGACGCGGCGTGGGCGCGGATCATCGAATCGAAGTCGTTCAGCTCTTCGGAGAGATCCGCGACGAGCTGGTAGAGGTACGTCTTGTCGTGCCGCGACGCGAGACGTTCGTACGTCACGCGGCGTGCCCACTTCAGGACGTGCGGCGGCGCCTCGAGGTTGAGCAGCCCGTCCACGGCGATCGTGAAGAGGTCGTCCCGTTCCGCGTGCTCGACCAAGTACTGGAACATGCCGACGGCGCGCTCCTGTTGCCCCAGCTCCTTGAGCGTCTTTCCGAGCAACAGGTACACGTCGATGTGATCGGGGCGCCCCACGACCGCACGCCGGTACGCGTGCGCCGCTTCCTTGCGCAGCCCCGCCATCGCGAGCACGCCGGCCTCGAATTCGGCGCCGACGCCCGGGTCCTCGACCTTCCGCAGGCGCTCCAGCACGCCGCGCGCCTGGTCGAGGCGGCCGCGCTCGAGCTTGCTCATCGCGAGCTGCTGCAGGTACTCGCCGGTGTTCTCGGGGTCGCGCTCGAGGAGTTCCTCGATGGTCGCCTCATAGTTCCGGTAATCCGTGCACGCGAGGTAGACGAACGACTTCTCGTTCAGTGCCTTGATCTCGTCACCGCCCGTGAGCTTCATGAACTCGTCGATGACCTCGGCCGCGGAGACCGCGTCGGCGACTCGCGTGTAGATACGTATGAGCAATCCACTCGCGCGCGGGTCGGCGTCGCCCGCAGCGAGCCGTTCCTCGAGTTCCACGACGATGTCCGCAAGCGTGCCGAGACGCGACGCCACGGTCATGAGGCGGTCTTCGACGTAGCGGCGGCGGGCGATCGAGTCCACGCGTTCCCACAGCTCGCGCCAAGCGACCAGCGCGTCCTCCTCGTTGCCGAGTTCGGAGTGCAGCCAGGCCAGGCGCATCGAGAGGTCCTCGCCGGCACTGTCCGCGCCGCGCGACTCCACGACCTTCTCGATCACCTCGACGGCGCGGTCCAGCCGGCCCAGTTGCTCGAACGCATCGGACAGCTGCATGCGTGCCGCTTCGTCGGGCGGAGCCATCTCGTCCATGCGATCGAGTGCCGCCTCGGACTCCTTGAAGTCACCGCGGCGCCGGTGCAGATCGGACTGGAAGATCAGTGCCTCGTAGCGGCCGTCCCCGTCTTCGACGCAGCGTTCGAGGAGTTCCATCGCCAGGTCATGCAGCCCCAGGGAGGACGTCGCGCCCGCTGCTGCAAGACGGTAGGTCGCGTCCTCCGGATCGGGCGCCCGATCGCGGAAGGCCGCCGCGGCCGCCTCGCGGTCGCCGCGCTCGAGATGGAAGCGTGCGAGGCCCTCGCGCCACTCGACGCGCGCGGGCTCGGCGTCTACGAGCTCGTCGTACGCGTCGCGCAGAACGGCGTCGTCTCCGGACTGGCGGCAGAGTTCGAGGAGTTCGCGGCGCATCGGCGCGGTGAACGAGCCTCCGGTGGACTGGCGGAACAGCCGGAGCGCCTCCTTCACGTTGCCAATCTCGCGAAGCGCGTCGATCCACGTTCGGCGGACGTCGTCCTTCACCGTCTCCATCGCGGCGAAACGATCGACCAGTTCCTGCAGCGCGCCCCCGCCGCGGTGGGCTTCGACCAAGACCGAGAGCGCGTACACACGGTCCCGACGGAATCGAGCCGCATCCAGCGCAGCCCAGGCGAGTTCCTTCGCGCGGTCCCACGAACGCGCACTGACGGCCCACTCGGCGCGCCGGATGGCCTGCCGGAACCGATTCCGGGCGTCGCCGGTCGGCACGAGCAGGTCCGCGGCGCGGTCCGGATGACCCAGCATTCCCAGCACGGCGGCGGCTCGGTTGCGCAGCGCGACATCGAGTCCGTCGCGATCGGCGAATTCCGCGAGCGCCGCACCGGATTCCGGCGGAGGGCGGGACAGCCGCTTGTTCGCACCGCCGCGCACCGACCCGCCGGACGACATGATGATCATCATCCCGCTCCTGCGGGTGCCGGAACTGGCGCCGCCGCCGAGCTCCTCACGATTCAGGAGCGCGAGCCGCAGCCGCACGGTCGTGATCTGCTCGTCGTCCGTCAGCCGCGGGAGAACCTCCTCGTAGGCCGTCTTCGCGAGCTTCCCGCGCCCCAGTGCGTCCAGAAGCCGCGCGCGCCGGAGGGCCAGGGCCGGGTCATCATCCTCCTTGATCATCTGGTCGGCGAGCTTGCGCGCCTGCCGGATGTCGCCGCGGCGGTGCAACACGTCGAGCTGCACGAGCTCCGTACTCTTCCGGTCGCCGGACGCGATCGACTCGTCGCCGAGCAAGCGCGTGAGCTCGTCGACGAGAGGTCCGACGTCGCCGTGTGCTGTGACGCACGCGTCAACGAGCCCGGCGATGGCGGCGGCGGACGTCGGGTCCTCTCGCGCGGCGGCGAGCGCCGCGTGGACCGACGCGTCGAGCTCGGGCTTCTCCGCGTCCGCGGCGCGAGCCATCGCCGGCACCGCCAGGGCGAGTGCGAGCAGAACGGCGCGGGCGCCCCTCACGACACACCCTCTTGCGCGCGCCGGGGAAAACGCCGCGGGAAACGACGATGAAGCAGATCGGCGAGGTACGCGAGGATCGCCAGCAACCACGCGAGCGGGAGCAGCGATGTCGCGGTGCGGGCGTTCAGACCGCCTGCGGCCCGCGGACGGAACGCGGCGGCGCCGGCGAGTTCCACGACCTCACCTCCCGTCGCCTCCGCCAGTGCGACCAGGTCGAGCGCGTGGCGCGGATCGACCTGCAACTCGCGCGCGTGCTCGGCGACGGCGGGCGAGACGAGCCTCGACTCCGGCGCGCCCGCTGCGCCGGCCGCCAGCCGAAGGTCCTCCCCGTCGGCGGCAGGAATGCGCGCGGTGTAGATGCCGTCGGCCCGCTGTCGCATCGCGACCGGCTCCGACTGCTCGCCGGACGCGTCGAGCGTGCGGACCTCGGGCCGGACGTCACGCGTCGTCACGCGGGCGGCGCGCACCGTAACCATGCCCCCGTCCCGGTGCAGATCGAACAGGAACGGCGGTGATCGCGTCGCTGTGCGGGTCAGCACGCGTGCCAGCACGCGACCGTAGTCCTTCCACTCGCGCCACGTCGCCGTCCCGGGTCCGACGGGCTCGGTCGTCAGCGCGGTGACGCGTCCGAGTCCGTACGCCCAGCTCGCCAACACGGGGTGGGCGCCGGCCGCCGTCTCGACGAGCACTTCGGCACCTGGCCGCGCAACCGTCTCGACGTGTCCGGAGATCGGAGGCAGCGATGCGGGATTCACGTCGCCCCACCACGACGGGCCGCCGTGCGCCGTGACCGGCTGCACACCCGGGCGATACGCCGGGAGACGCGCCGTGGTCGGCTGCTTCAACATCAGCTCCGGCAGATTGAACCGGTTGGGGACGTTGTAGAAGCGGCCCTTTCCCCAGTTCGACATGCTGACGAGGAACTCGCTGTGCGCCTCGGGGCCGATGAGGACAGTCGACACGTTCATCCCTTCGTCGGCCATGCGGCGCAACATTGGTTCGAACGCGCCCCGCTCGACTCCGCCGTCCGTCAGTACGAGGACGTGCTTGAAGCGCGTCTGCACATTCTGCATACCGTAGAACGCCTCTTCGATCGCGGGCAGGATCACGGTGCCACCGCCGGCGTCCAGGCGGTTCAGCGCCCGTTCGATCTCGATCGAGTTCGAGGCGGGCTGGATCGGCGCGGCCCAGCGCTTCGCTCCGAAGAACTCCACAATGCCGACCTTGTCGTGCGGCAGCAGGCGGCGGATCGCGAGTCGCGCGACCTCCTTGGCCAGTTGCACGCGCGTGCCCCCCATCGAGCCGGACGTGTCGATGATCACGACGAGCGTCGTGCTCGGATCGCGCTTCTCCTCTTTCTGCGCACACTCCACCGGGAGGATGTCGCCGAGCGGCGTGTCGTGGTAGCCGCCCGGGCCGAACACTCCGCCGCCTCCACACATCAGGAGTCCGGCGCCGTCGGCGGAGACCGCCGCGGCGAGCCGAGTCTGCTCGTCGTCGGGGAGTGACTCCACCGGGCGGTCGTCTACCACGATGGCGTCGTACGACGCGAGCCGGTCGGCGCCTGGCGTGACATCCTGCTCGTCGAGGTCGAACCCCGCGCCGAGCAGGTCCTCGAGCCGGGCGCCGCCATCGCCTACGCGTCCTCCGAGGTGCAGCACGCGCAGCGGGCGATCTACAGGCACAGTGCGCGCGAGAGCGGAGCCGACTCCGTCGCCGGTCACGACGCGGAGAGGGAGGAAGCCGGCCTCGGCCGGTTCGATCTCGAGGTGGACCGACACCGCGCCGTCGCACACGACGCCGTCCGCCCGCGCAAGCTCACCACCGGGCCCGACGAGCCGAACGTCGGCCGTGCCCGTTCCGGCGAGATCCACACGCAAGCGCGCGGTGTGGCCGGCGCGCAGTAGTCCGGTGGGCTCGAGGGCCGTCGGCCGTGGCGGCCCGGCGGCAGCAGGCAGCGGTACGACGTGCACCGGCACGCCGCGCGCCGAGAGCGCGGCGATCTCGCGCGAGATGTCACGCTCCGTCGACAGGCCGTCGGAGAACACCGTCACGGAGCCCGCCGCGCTGACCGGGATCTCGCGCAGCGCAGCCGCAAGGGCGGCGCCGAGCGGCGACGCGGTGGCGTCGCCGACGTCGATCCGCACGATGCGTTCGCCTCCTCGCGCGCCGGTCACGAGCGCGGTCGCACGCGCGCCGGCCTGGGCGCGCGCATCGGCTGCGACGCTCGCCGAGGTGTCCACGATGATCGCGTGGTGCTCAGCGCCACCTTGCGAGAGCAGCGCCGGGCGCGCCAACCCGAGCACGAGAAGTGCGAGACAGAGAGAGCGCAGCATGCCGTGTGGGACATCGCGCAGGCGACGCGGCATGAACCACACCAGCGGAACGAGCGCGAGCAGCCAAAGCCATGCGGGCGATTGGAAGACGAGACTCACGCCATCCGCCCCGTGCGATGTGCCATCCACTCGACGAGAAGGAGCACCAAAGCCACGACACCGAGAAGGGTGACAAGGCCGGTGCTGCCACCGCCGGACGGCGCCGCGGTAGGCGCGGCGCTCTCGCCTCTGTTACCCGTCGTAACGAACGGAGACGAGAGACTGACGGACACGGTCTCGCCGCGCTCGTCGCTGTAGTCGCCGGCACGAGGGAGCGTCAACGCCGCGCCGAGCGCGTCCTGGCGCGCACCGTCGGCGGCGACGAGTGTGCCTCGCAGCTGGGGAACGCGCTCACCGGCAGCGGCGAACGACGGCGTGTCGGCGCGACCAGCCAGCCATCGGAGCGCGCCGGCGATGAACACCGGGTGCGTGCGGGCCGCGTGCAGAGCGCTGTCGTCCCCCAGAAACGCCGGCCAGACGCGCAGCTGCCGCGTGTCGCCGGGCTCGACTCCGACCGAGACAGCTCGGCCCGCTCGCCGCGCGAGTCCGGTTGCGTCGATGGCATCGAGAGACAGCGCGGCGACGATCTCGTCGAGCACCGCCGCGGCCGAGCGGCCTCCCGGGTGTGTCACGTGAATGGCGTGTCCGGCATCCGGATCCGCCACTGTCAGCGTGGGCTGATCGACCTGTCGCCGGTCGCGCGTGACCGTCACGTCAGCCGCGGCGTCCACGAGAACAAGGTCGGGCGCGGCCGCAGTCACCGCCTCGATCACCGGCCGCAGCGCATCGTCCACGCGCACACGGATCGGCGTGTCCGACGGCAGACGGATCGACGCGGTGTCATCGGCCACGATGGCGTCACTGCCCGCGATCCGCGCCTCCACTGTGCCGGCGCCGGCCGGGACATCCAGGTGCAGCGCCTGCCGAACAGCGTCATCGCCCGACAGCAGGACCGTCTCCCGACCCGCGACTGACAACACTGCCTCGGGCGCAGCGCCCGCGTCGCTGCGTGTCTCGACGAAGACGTCCACGACGCCGCGGCGCCCCGAACGTGCAGGCGTGACACCGATCGAAGTGATACCGGCGTTCGGCGCGTCCTGCGCCGCGATCGGCGTGACCTCGACGACGACGTTCGCCCCGCCGGGCACCGTCTCCGGCAGATCGCCGATGACATGCACGGTCACCGGGTTCTCATGTGGTGCGCGGAGGATGCTCCGCACAGCGTCGCCAGTGGTCGGGGGACAGGAGGCTGGCTGGAGATCGTGGAGCCGGGCCGCGAGCAACACCTCGTCCTCGCCCGGCAGGAGCGCTGTCTCAGGACGCGCGCCACAGACCACCACGCGAGTGCGGGCCCGGGGCAGCGCCCGAACACGTGCCTGCGCCGCGTCGACCGCGTCGGCGAGGCGACCGCCGCGGATCATGCCCGCGGACGCGTCGAGCAGGATGACATGGTCGCGAACGTCGCCCGGCTCGATGCTCGGTCCCGAAACTCCCAGCCACAGCGCTGCGGCGATCGCGCACATCAGCGCATATGCCAGCGGCTGGCGGAACCGCCTCACCAGCACACGGGCGCGCACGTCCTCGACTGCCTCCCGCCAGAAGAGTGTCGTCACGACCTCGTGCTCGCGGTGCCGAACCCGCAGGCGATGCAGCAGGTAGAGCACACCGGCCAGGCCGGCCAGACCGAGGAGCACCCCCAGCGGTCCGAAGCGCGCGAAGCTCACGCGACGTAGCTCCCGCTGCGAAACAGTTCGACGAGTTGCGGCACGACCGGCGCGTCGGCGTCAAGCCGCAGGAGGCCCGCCGAGCGCGAACGCGCGACGTCAGCGATTACACTCTCGAACCGGTCGTACGCCGCGCGGTAGCGCTCCATCACGTGGGGGGTGACCGACACGTCCTCCGCGGAGCCGCTCTCACAGTCGCGCACGCGCACGTCGCCGGAGAGGTCCGGCTCCCGGTCCGCGGTACGCGTCACCTGGATCAAGAGCAGGCGGTGCCGAACCCGGCGCAGGGTCTTCACGACGTCGTCGATGCCCGCGGGGTCGAAGAAGTCGGACACCACGACCAGCACTCCGCGGCGCAGGCGCATGTGACCGATCTTGTCGATCGCCGCCGAGAGCTCGGAGCCGTTCCCGGGTCGCACGTCCGCCAGCCGGCGGGCCAGACGCAGCACCGCGCCGGGACCGGACGATGGCCGCGAGACGGGCTGCAGCCCCTCCGCGAACGGCATGAGCGTGACTGTGTCGTGGTGGTTGACGCTGATCGACGCGAGTGCCAACGCCGTGCGATAGGCGGCAATCGCGCGGGGCGGCGTTTCGACGAACATGCTCCGCGACGCGTCGGGCAGCAAGTAGAGCGGCAGGTCCTCCATCTCCTCGAAGAGCCGCACGAACACCCGCCCGAGCCGGCGGTAGATGTTCCAATCGACGGCGCGCAAATCGTCGCCCGATGAGTACGGGCGGTAGTCGCGGAACTCGATGCCGCTGCCGGACTCGCGCGAACGCTGGTCGGCGAAGCGGCCGCCCGGATCGACTCGGTTGGCGACGATGCGCAACCGGTCGATCGACGAGAGGAACTCCGCGTCGACGAGGTCCGAGACGGTCAGCGGCGCGTCGGCCATCAGACGTTGCCGTGCGGCGGCGGGACGTGATCGAGCACCGCGCGCACGATCTTGTCCGGCGTCACACCGTCGGCCTGCCCCTGGAAGTTGACGAGAACCCGGTGACGCAGCACGGACAGCGCCACGTCCTTCACGTCGTCCGTGCCGGCCGCATGCCTACTACCGAGCAGCGCCCGCACTTTCGCGCCGAGGAGCAACCCCTGCGCGCCGCGCGGGCTCGAACCGAGCGCCACGTTCTCGTTGACGAGTTCCGGCGAGTAGTCGCTGCCCGGCTGCGTGCCCATCACGAGGCGAACGGCATACGACTTGACGTGATCGGGCACCGGCACTGCGCGGACTACGTCGCGCAACTCGACGATCTCGTTCGCGCTCGAGACCGCCTGAATCTCGACTTCGGTATCGCTGGTCGTCCGGTCCAGGATCTCGACGTACTCGCGTTCCGCGGGGTAGCCGACAACCAGCTTGAAGAGGAACCGGTCGAGCTGCGCCTCGGGCAGCGGATACGTGCCCTCCTGCTCGATCGGATTCTGCGTCGCCATGACGCAGAACGGCTCCTCGAGCTTCAGCGTGCGGCGGCCGATGGAGAGCTGCCGCTCCTGCATCGCCTCGAGCATCGCGGACTGCGTCTTCGGCGTCGCGCGGTTGATCTCGTCGGCCAAGATCAGGTTCGCCACGATCGGCCCTTCCTGGAACTCGAGGCGGTGCCCGCCGTCCTCGTCTGGGACGAGCACCGACGTGCCGACGACATCCGCGGGCATCATGTCGGGGGTGAACTGGATGCGTGAGAAGCGCAGATCCAGTGCCTTGCCGAGGCACCGCACGAGCATCGTCTTGCCGAGTCCCGGCACACCCTCGAGCAACACGTGGCCACCGGCGAACAACGCGGCCAGCACGCCGTCGACGACGTCGACCTGCCCGACCATCATCCGTGCGACCTGCTCGCGGATGCGTTCATGCACTTCGCGGAAGCGCGAGGCCGCTTCGCGGGCGGCCTCGGCCGACACCGCTGTCTCTGAACTGCTCATGGCTTCGTGTTCTCCTGCTCACGCAATGTGAGGAAGTAGGTCCGTACGAGATCGCGCAGCGTCCACCCCAGCTCCGGATGGACGACGGCGCCGGCCGGACCTGCGCGCGGTGTACGCTGTTCGGCCGTCACGCGCGGAGCATCGTCCTCGCGCGGCTCTACCCGCTCCTGGGTTACCTTCGTGCGGCCGGGACTCTGCTGCCCCTTGACGTGATCGGGAATCGGAACGCCGAGGATCAGCGACGCCACGCCGCGGGACTTCTTCATCTGTGACGGGCCGCCACGGCCGTTCGCATCAGGACTCGGACGGTTTCCAAATCCGATCGTGAGGTCGCGGTTCACCGGCGGTTTGCGGTCTCGCAGCATCGGTTGCGCGCCGCCCCGGTTGTCCTGCTCATCATCTTCGTCGTCGACGTCCTCGTCGTCCTCGAGCGGGTCGTCCTCTGTCTCGGGAACGTGGTCCTTGCTCGACCAGTCGGACACTGCAGGGTTTCGATTGGATCCCGTGGAGGCACCGCTGCCGGCGGTCGCGCCGGAGTCACCCTCCTTGTCCTCCTTGGGAGGCGGTGGCGGCTCGTCGTCGCGGTCCCGTTTCTTCTTCGGGGGACGCCGCGCGGCGCGCCGTTCGGGCGGAGTCGAGGACTCGGCCTGTCCCGAAGGCATACCGCGCGCCTGGCTCGCGCCCTGCGCGTCGGACGCCGCGGCAGACTCCCCGGCCCCGCCGGTGCCCTTGGAAGAGCGCGCCTCATCGGGCAGCGCGTGCGCGTCGGACTCCTCGGCCTCCGTCTCGACGGCGCTCAGGCGCGACGCTCTGCGCGCCGCACGCTCGGCGGAGTCCTCCGCATCGCCGCCGCCCTCTTCGGGGGCATCGAGCGGTCCCGCGGACGGCGCGGGCGCGTCCGCGACGTCCTGTCCGGCGTCATCGCCCACGTCCCAGGTACCGCCGCCCACGAGAACTGCGATCAACAACATCGCAGCCGCGAGCAGCGGGGCCCAGAGGGCCCGCGCAGAGAGCGGGGACGACGACGCTGACGGCGACACCGTGGTTGCTGCGGCGCGCTCGACGTGCGGCTCGGCATCCTCGATCGCCGCGACGACGAACGATGACGGCGCGGCGACGCGCGAGAGCGAGTACGCGGACTGCAACTGGTCGTCGATGTCGAGTTCGCGGTCGAGCAGTGCCAGGCCGTCCATGACGCCTGCGGGCGCGGAGCGGGCGCTCCACCATCCATGCCAGACGAACGCGGCCACGGGGACGACGGTCAGCGCGAGCAACACCCACCAAGGCGGCAGGGGGACCGGGAGCCCCAGCGTGGACAGGAACGCGATGACGAGCGCCAGAGCAGGCACCACCTCGACGTACGGAAGGGCCGTCTCCAGAGCGGCGCGGCGGGCGCCTGTGCCGCGTGCATCACGGAGCGCAGCACGCGGCGCCTCGGCCGCACGCTCGAGGCGCGCGCGAAGATCGGTGAGCGTTGTCACTCGTCGGCCTCGTCGGGCTCTGCGCCGCGCGGGTTCAACTGCACCGCCTGAAGGACCTTCTTCGACTCGGTTGCGCGGAGGTACGCGACGATCGAGACCTGCTTCGGGTCGATCTGCATCGAGACCCGCTCGACGGATCCGGCGCCGCTGCGCTGGAGCGAGTCGAGGTACGCCTCGTTCGCCTGGTCGATCTCTGCCAGAGGCCGGTCGAACTCGTACTTCATCTTGCCGTCCACGGGTTCGTAGGGCTCGCCTTCTAGCGAGGGCGTGAGCGGACCGCGAGCGACCAGACGGTGGACCACCACCGTGCTCTTCCCGGGGTACAGGACACCGCGCTCGACGAGGATCACGAGCAGTTGGACGCCCGGTGCCTCGGGCCCGTCCACCGTGACCGTTCCGCGCACGTGGCCGTCGGCGACCTCGCCTTCGATCGAGAGGTCGAAGTCCGAGAACGTGAGCATCGCCTCGCGGACGGACTGCCGCACCTCGCGGTACAGCTTCTCGCCCTCGTCGGACCGCGCGAGGCCCGCGGCCTTCGGCTGGCCGTCGACGACGTGCGCCGGGCCGCCGAGACCGTAGAAACGCGCCTGCGCGGAGCCGAGCGCGTTCGACAGCGGCGACAGCTGCGGCGACGGCAGGTGATACGCGAGCGCTGCAACGTGCTCTCGACCGAAGTGCGTGATCACGCCCTCGTTGCCGAGCGCGCCGCCGAGCCCGCCCTGCACGGGCAGGATGTGCGGCGACGTGAAGAACTCGACGAGACTGATCCGATTCGTGCTGTTCTCGTCGGTCTGCTCGAACTTCGTGGCCGCTGTGTAGTTCTGGACCTTCCCCTCGATCAGCCGCTCGATCTCGTCCACGTCGAGAGTCGCGCCGCCGAGCTGGTCTTGCACGCGGGCCAGCCCCTCGAGCGCGCGCGCGCCGCTCTCCGGCTTGATGGACGCCTGCACGTAGCGTGAGAACGCGCGCTTCAGGCGTCCAGCCTCCTCGTAGTACCGGCCGAGGTGCAAGTTGACGAGACCGTCTTCGGGTTCGCCGAACGCCGCGGACAGCAGGTGCTTCCAAGCACGCTTGCCCTCGCCCGCGTCGAGCAGCAACGCGCCGATCCTCGCGTGCAGCTTGTGCACCGACTCCGGGTAGCGGTCCTTGCGGCCGTCGGGGATGCCGGCCTCTGCGACGAGGACCGCCTCCGCGACGTTGCCTGCGGAAGCGAGTTCCTCGCAGAGATCGAGGGCGGCGGTGGCACGCAGGTTCTCCCGTTGTGTCCTCTGGACCCACCCGACGGCGGCCCGGACGGCCTCCTCCGGCGCGTCTTCCTCGATGCAGAGGTCGAGGAGTCTGACGGACGCCTCCTGAGCGCATCGCGACTCCGGATGCGCGTCGAGGTAAGTGAGCAGCGGGGCCGACTCGTCCTGCACGAGCGCCTTGAAGAACGCGAGGTCCGCGTGCGGGTAGTCGGGCGCCACGGATTCCTGCACCGTCGCCCGCCGATTGACGAGATCGATCTCCACGCGCAGGTGCTTCAGCAGGTTCAGCCCGACGAATCCGGCCGTGCCGTCCGGACCGTCGTAGAGCACGTCATCGGGTCGCAGCGCGACGTAGCTCGCCAGATCGATCGAGCCGACGGTCACGGCACCGACGTCGCCGGCCGCGTGGCCCAGGCCATCACAAAGCCGCGCATCGATACGGGTGTCGAAACGCGCGGTGCCGAGGCCCATCGACGCGAGGCGACCGTCGGGCAGGCGCACAGGAAGCCAAGCCACGTCGTTCTTCACCGCGATCGCAACCGGCTCCACGCCGCGCTCCGCGAGTTCGAGCGCGGCGCCCGGCGACTTCTGTTCGGCGAGTTCGAGGTAGCCGTTCCCGACGTCGAGCACGAGGTGGTACTTCGAGAGCAACCGGCCTGCGATCGCGCCGACGACCGCGTTCTCACCGATCTCGTCGGAGTAGTACTTCGTGAAGTCCTCCCACGCCTCCTGATCACCGTGTTCGCGACCGGGAACCGTGATGTTCAGTCCGGGGAAGTGCACGGTGATGGGGAGCCGGTTGCCACCCAGCTCGGCCTCCAAGGCGCCGCGGCCAACCGCCCGGTTGTGCAGCTGCAATCCGCTCGGTCCCTCGAGGTCGATGAACAGGTTCGCGGGGATGCGGCGGCGCTCGGTCGACAGGTCGCACGACGCGACCAGCCGCCCTCCGACGACCTGCACCGGGATGCGCCCGTAGCGGCCGGACTCCGCCGGAGCCTCGGCATCTTGGGCTTTCACGACCCCGTGCCCCCCCGCGAGCGACGCGAGCAGAACGAGGGCGATCGCAGCGGAAGTGCGCATCAACCGTCCGTCTTAGCGGAGCGGAGCGCCCGGTGTCCAGCCCCCTCACGCACGCGTGCGCGCACGAGCGACAGCGTTGCTATTGCGATCGCTCGGCGCTGCCGGGCTCAGGCGCCGCCGCAAGCTACCGGCCGCCCAGGCTCCATCGCCTTCCGGGAGTCGCCCGGCGCGCTACTTCACCCCGGGACGCACGACCCGGATGTCCACGCGTCGCAGCCGCCGCACGCGCGGTACGACTGCCTTGCCGGAGAGCGGTCCGCCGAGTGAGCCGACGGCGTTGAGCGTGCCGCCCACGACGAAGATCGTGTCGACGTCGCCGACGCCGGCGAGCGCGAGGTCGTCTACCCTTTTTGCGACACCGATGCGCAGGGTCGCGTCCATCGCAGTCGCCAGCACGCTCCGGCCCTCGGGCGCGGCCTTGCGCACGAAGCGCACCGCCTTCGCGCGTGAGTCCCTCGTCGGTGCCTTGAGCTTCTTCGACCAGAGCTTCGGCTCCGCGCCGTACAGGATCACCGTGAAGAGCGCATCCTCCGGCAGGCGCTGGAGTGTCTGCTCGAGTTCCCACGCAGCGATGCGCAGGGTCGTGTCCACGGTGGGCGCCGACGAAGTCTGCCCGGCGTTGCCGTTCGAGCGCCGCTTGGTCGGCTCCGCCATGTGCGCGCCTCGGCTCACGAGGAAAACGACGCGCTTCGACGCCGTGGCGCTGCCGCAGAAGCGCGGGAGCCCCTCTGTGTACTCCTCGATCTTCGTCGGCGCAGCCCGCTCCTTCCACTCGGGACGCGCGTTCTCCCACCAGTCCCTCCACTCCTCGGGCTCGAGTCCGAAGCCCTTGCCGGTCGCAACGGCCAGTGCGTTGCGCGCCTCGAGCCGCAGCTTGCCGTCGTCGGCCTCGAGCCGCGCCACGAGCGCATCGATCGCGCCGGTGTCCCGTAGCCCCAGCATGCGCACGGACGAGATCGCCGCCGAGCGCACGGGCCACGCTTCGTCGGCTAGCGCGCGCAAAACGAAGACGTCGCTTCCTGGCGCCTTCGCCTCGCCGAGTGCCAGGACGATCATCACACGCGCCCACACCTCCGGCTCCGCGTCCAGGATGCGGCCGAGTGACGTGACGTTCCCGACGTCGCTGCTCTTGGCGAGCGCCGCGACCATCTCCTCGCGGACCCAGATCTGCTCGTGCGACTCGGCGTGCTTCGCGAGCCAGTCCTTCACGTCCGGCGTCATCAGCTTGACGCACCCCGCCAGCGCGAGGTCCTTCACACGCTGCTCCGCGGTCAGCACTCCGCGCGCGGCGGGCAGCTCGTGCTTGCCCATCCAGCGCTGCCAGTAGACGCCGCCGGGATCGACGCCGGGGTTGATGTTGACGCTGTTCGCGTCGACGAAGCGGTCGAAGTTGCGCTGCGCGAGCTCGATGTTCTCGAGTTGGTCCTGCCACGTCCGCATGAGCAGCTTCGCCGCGCGGTCGTCGCCTAGCGCGGCGACGCGCTTGACGATGTCATCGCGCAGATTCCGCTCCGCGAGCGCCTGCGATCGAGACAGGCGATCCTTCGTGCGCCGCGCCGCGAGCTCTGCCTTGGCTGCCGCCGTGTAGGGCGCCCGGCGGCTCAACTTCAACTCCTTGTCGGGGTTGCCGAACAGCCGCCTGATCGGAACCATCGTGAACGCGCGGTCGTACTCGGGCTGCAGCTCGCGCCACTGCTGGCCAGGGTCCCCGGCGGCGTCCTGGGCGAACGTCGAGGTGCTCATCAGGACGAGGAGCGAGCCGAGCAGCCACGGGAGCTTCACACGCGCATGGTAGCGCAGTGCAAGAGTCGGGGAACCCGGACCAGTAGAACTCGGGACA
The DNA here is from genome assembly GCA_965248445.1 of Planctomycetota bacterium. Classification (GTDB taxonomy): domain Bacteria; phylum Planctomycetota; class JAJSAM01; order JAJSAM01; family JAJVHW01; genus CBDFJG01. The sequence goes on along the minus strand of CBDFJG010000004.1, from coordinate 1,036,669 downwards.
CCTGCAACGAGGACGCCCAACGCCTCATCGAAGAGGCTCGTCGCGGACGTGGCTACTGGGCGTCCTGCGTCTCGTCGACGGGACGTCCCTCGACCTTGCCGAGGGCCCAGTTGTCCAGGACCAGACTGACGTCGATGGGATCGGATGTCGGCACGCGCACGGCGACCGGTACGAAGCCGCTCCCTCACGTGCTCCCCGGGAACGCGACCCGGAGGATTTCCTCGGCGGTCTCACGCGACTTGACCACGAACTCGGGAGACGCACCGAGCGGTAGCATGTCGAGGTACTCCTCACCGCCGCGGCCCGTGTACCAGACGTCGCGCGGGTCGAACTGCAACTCGTCGCCGACGACGTTGAAGCTGAACTCGGCGCGAACCGGGCCGCCCCACACGTGCACCGCCGGACGATCCTTCTCGACGGCGATCACGCGCTCGGAGTCGCCGCGTACGCGCAGAGAGCCGTCGCCCAGCGCCAGCATTCCGGCTCCCAGGGTGTACTCGCCGACCGGAACGCGCGTCGGACCGTCCATCTGCGCCGCATCGAACGTGTGTGTCCCGTCGGCGTTCCGAAGCAGCGCCGTCTGGAGCTTGGCCTCCGACGCGAACTCGGACGTCATGTCGAGCGTGCCGGTCGGCCCCTCGTACGGCCGCAGCCCGAGGCGCGTGCCATCGGCCGCGACGTCGAGCGCGTGAAGCTCGCCGTTGACCAGCAAAGACTCGGACAGGTAGGCGGCGTGTCGACCCCGTCCGACGACCACCGCGTCCTCGCCCACGTCGTCGTAGCGGCCGTTGCCGTTGCGGTCGATCACTTGGACGAGCGTCTCACCGAGCTTGCCGCGGACGGCACCGCCGGGCGCGTACTCCCAGCCGCTGCCCCCCTGTTGCAACCGCACGGCGTATACGAACTCGGCGCCGCCCTCGCGCTTGCCGCGAAGCTTCACTACAAGCGGCGCGACCTGTCCCTCTGAGCGCTTCGCGACGCGCGTGTCGGTCGTCCCGTCACCGTCGGTGTCGACGAGCAGCGCGTTGCCCTCCGCCTTGACGGCGAAGCGCTCGCCGCCCGCGTGCGCGACCGGGATGCCGTCGCCGACGCGGCGCCACTGTTCGTTCGGCAACTTCAGCTTGAAGCGGCGGAACGTGCGATGCGTAAGCACGACTTCTTGGGCGGCGAGCTTCGGCGCGTCCGCGCCCGCGAACGACGCCCCAGGGGCCACCAGCGCAAAGCCGAGCAGGAACAGGGAGAACTGACGCATGACGGGCCTCCGTTCGAGGACGTCAGGGTACAGCCGCGGGGTCCGGCGGACCAGGCGGGCGGGTCCGGAAGCGAAGCACCAGCAGATCGACGCAGAGGGCGGCGGGCACGATCAGGAAGAAGTCGTAGATCGCGCGCAGCCTGGCCTGGCCCCAGAACACGAATGCCATGGCCGCGATCGAACCGAAGGCGCCCAGGGTCAGCAGTCGCCACGGGCCGAGCCGACGCCACCCCAAGACGAAGCCCAGGAGTCCCAGCACCAGGAGGCTGCCGTAGCCTCCGGTGTAGCCAATCTCTCTCAGCAGGCTCGTGCGTTGATAGGCGCCGCTGATGAACGGTGAGAACAGCGCCCCGACCTTGCGAAAGCCGCGTCCGAGCGCTTCGCCTCGGTTGGCGCGGATCCACTTCCCTGCCATCTCACCGAAGATCCGGTCCTGCTCGACCTCGTCGTGCTTCGCATCCCACAGACGCTGCTTCTGCTCGATGGGCATCGCGTCCCACGCGACGAGTTCGGACTGGTCGATGCTGGTAGCCGGATACACGGCGAACGTGTGCTCGTTGTTGCCGAGCCAGAGTGCCCGTCCCGTCGACGTCGAGAGCGCCACCTTCCCGACCTCGCGATGGTTGCGAACCAGCCACGGCGACGTGGTGACGATCACGGTCGCGGTGAGGATCGTCACCAGCACGAAGCGCGACTGGAACGAACGCTCGCGCGGCGCGAACAAGAGCATGAACGCCACGAAGGGGAGCAGCAGGCCCACCATCTCGCGGGTCAGCGTCGCCAGACCGAACAGCAGGCCGCACACGACGATCGTCTTCACGCCGCCACGCTGCAGCCGCACGCGGACGGCGAGCCAAACACCCCCCGCCACGAGGGCGCCGAACAGCGTGTTCTCGAGCAGCGTCGCGTCATTGCCGAGCCAGTACGGGTAGAACGCCGCCAATGCTGCCGCGATCAACCCGACGCGGTGCCCCGCGATCTCGCGTCCCGCCAGCCCGACGAAGACCGCACGCGCGCCGCCGAGGAGCGACTGGACGACGACGACCGGCCAGGGAGACGTCCCGAACAGAGCGATCAGACCGGCATGCAGGTACATGAACAGCGGCGGCCGGCTGGCGAGCCGGTCTCCGAGACCCATGTACATGTCCCAGTGAAAGCCCTCACCGGCCAGGATGCCCTGTGCCATCTCGACGTAGAACGCGTACCCCCGGAGGATCTGCTCACCGCGCCGATTCGTGAGGATGTTCCATTCCGCCGCGATCGCGATGCGCGCGAGCACTGCGGCGACGAACAGGGCGAGCAGCACGTGGCGGAATCTCCACCCAGCAGCCCCGTCGGTTCGGTTCGTCGTCCCCACGCCGCCGGGACGCTACCGCCCGCTGCGGGTCTCCGCATCCTCTGCGTCTGCGGGCTGTCCCAAAGCCCGCTCATCCCGTTCGAGAGGCGGATAGACTCTGCGGCCCCCCGGTCGGGGACGGCCCGAGAAGACGGACCACTGAGAAGATGGATGACTGGCGAGACGGACCACTTGACGCCTGAATTGATCACGTTCAACCGGCCCTGGATCACCGGCCGCGAGATGGAGTTCGTAGAGGACTCGGTCCGCTCCATGCACACGGCGGGCAACGGCAAATACACGAGACTCTGCGAGGAGATCCTGCGCGAGGCCACGGGCTCCCGCGCGGCCCTCCTGACGACGTCATGCACCGATGCCCTGGAGATGACCGCGCTCCTGCTGGACATCGGCACGGGCGACGAGGTGATCCTGCCGTCGTTCACGTTCGTGTCCACAGCCAACGCGTATGCGACGCGGGGTGCAACGCCAGTGTTCGCCGACGTCCGGCCGGACACGCTCAACATCGACGAACGGCTGATCGAGGACCTCATCACGCCGCGGACACGAGCGATCGTCGTCGTGCACTACGCCGGGATCGCCTGCGACATGGATGCGATCAACAAGGTCGCAGACAAGCATAGTGTCGCGGTCGTCGAGGACAACGCACACGGCCTCTACGGGAGCTATCGCGGCCGGCCGCTCGGGTCGATCGGTACGCTCGCGACCCAGAGCTTCCACGAGACGAAGAACTTCAGTTGCGGCGAGGGCGGCGCACTGATCCTGAACGACCCGGCTCACGTGGAGCGTGCGGAGGTCCTGCGAGAGAAGGGCACGGACCGTGCCCGGTTCTTCCGAGGGCAGGTCGACAAGTACACGTGGCAGGACTTCGGATCGAGCTTCCTGCCGTCGGACATGCTTGCCGCCTATCTGTACGGGCAGCTGCTCTCACGCGAGCGCGTCCAGAGCACCCGCCGCGCCACTTGGGAGAAGTACGCGCGGGACCTGCCCGACTGGGCCGCGGCACACGACGTCACGCTGCCGAGCATTCCGGAGGGTTGCGAGCAGCCGTTCCACCTGTTCTATGTGCTGCTGCCCTCGCTCGCCGTCCGTACACGCTTCATCACGCACCTGCGCGAGCAGGCGGTACACGCGGTGTTCCACTATCAGCCGCTGCACGAGTCTCCGATGGGACAGCGGTTCGGCGGACGCACGGGCCAGTGCCCGGTCACCGAAGACGTGGCCGACCGCCTCGTCCGCCTCCCGCTCTTCGGCGGCATGACCGACATTCAGATGCAGCGCGTCGTGGACGCGACGCTGTCGTTCGACGCGTTCTGACCTCAGCCCATGAGGGCCGGCAGATCGCGCAGCGTGGTCACGCGGGGCCCTTCGTGCGCGTCGTAGAGTCCCAGCCTGTCGATGAGCACCGCGCGCCAGCCGAGTGACGCCGCCGGCTCGATATCGAGACGGATCGAGTCGCCCACGTACAGAATCTCGTCCGGCGCCAATTCGAGTCCGGCGGCAGCGCGCTCGTAGAGACGCACGTCCGGCTTGGCCACGCCCTCGTCGGCAGACCCGAGAACCCGATCCAGCGGGAGCGCGACAAACTCCGCGAGCCGGTCCGTCAGACGGCGATCCCAGTTGGAGACGATGCCCAGCGGAACCCCGAGGTCCGCCAGCGAGCCGACGTCCTCGAACGGCTCCCATGCGATCCCGGCGCAGCGTGCAGCGACGTCTTCGGTCAGTGCGTCATCCGCATCTGTCCCGAGGGCGCGCAGCACCGCGGCATTGAAACCGCGATAGAACTCCAGCGTCGTCTTGGCCGGAAAATCGCGTTCCTCCGAAGTGAGCTTGTGCGCTCGCTCGATCGTGGCGACCTCGACCTCCACACCGCGCGCGGCGAGCGCGGCCTGGAACGCGACGGCCACGCCGGGCTTGTGAAGCAGCGTGCCGGCGACATCCAGGAAGGCGTAACGGATGCGCATCAGAACATGTCGTGCGGGGTCTCGCGTCCGCCGACATCCTCCGGCCGTATCCCGGGGTAGACCACGTCGAGGAGCATCCGTAGAGCCGTGCCCTCGACGTTCGTCGGTGCACGTGGCGGGTCCTCTCCGAGCAGCAGTTCGCGCACCAGCCACTCCACATCGCGGAACCCGAGCGAGTGACGGATCGACGCCGTTCCCGAAACGCGGCAGTTCACCTCGAACGGCCAGATCGATCCATCGGGTGACGCGATCGACTGCACGTTGCAGCAGCCGCGGATCGGGAAGGCATCGACGAGAGAGCGCACCACGCCGAGCACCGCGTCGTCATGTTGATGCGCAACGTGGCACCGCACCGTCGTGCCCGTGGCGTCCAGTTCGCGCTCGAACGTGATCACACCGTGCAATTCTCCATTCGCGCGCACGTAGATGCCCGACGTGATTTCCGTGCCCGAGACCAGACGCTGCACGAGGTGACGGTCGTCGAACGCGCGCGGGTCGGGCGGATTGCGCACGATGCCGCGCGAGCCGCGGCCGGTTCGCGGCTTCACGATCACCTGCTCGAAGCGCCCGTCGTACTCCGACGGCAGACAGCCCGGAGCGAACGGCACACCCGCAGCCGACAGCACGCGGACGGTCTCGAGCTTGTCGAAGAAGACAGCGCTGGTGTCCGGAGCGGTGCCCGCCACCTTGAAGTCGGCTCCCACCGCGCGGTGCGCGTGCACGCTCTCGTCGTCCGTGCAGGGCACGATCAGCGCCACGCCATGCTTTTCGCAGATGCGACGAAGTGCGTCGGGATACGCGGCGTCGACGGCCAGCGGCACGCGGTAAACGGCGTCGCACAGGTGGTTGCCGGCCGACAACTCGCGCGTGTTCGTCCCGATCACGGTGAGATCGAGATCGATGTCCCGCAGGATCCTCAGCACCCCCTGGGCGACGTTCCCGCCGATACCGGTGACGAGGACGCTATGCGGCACGGTTCACCATCTCGGCGAGGCCGGTCTCGAGGCTGATCGAGGGCGTGAACGAAATCTCATCGCGTGTGCGCGTTGGATCGTAACGGTACGACTCCGATACGTCCGTTCCCGCGAACTCGACGCGGCAGTCTGCCAACTTGGAGGCCACGATCTCCGCGACCTCGCGGTTCGAGGAGGATCGCCCGGAGACGCCGAGGTAGACGCCTCGGCGCCCCGATTCCGCCGCGGACACGGCAAGCGCGACCGCGTCATCGACGTGCAGGTAGTCCTGCTCCCTCGCGCCGTCTCCGAACAAGACGATGCGCCGTTCCTCCACGGCGCGCCGAACGATCGCTGGGAGGAACGTCTCATGCCGCATGCCGGTGCCGTAAAGCGAGCCGTACCGGAGCACGATTGCGTCCCGGTGGAGTGCCACGGAGACCTCGCCGGCGAGTTTCGACCGGCCGTACGCGCCGGCGTCGCGAACCTCCGAGTCCTCGCGGATCGTCCGCCCGCCCGCACCGTAGACGGCGACGCTGGATGCGAGCACGATGCGCGCTTCGGGAAACGCCTCCGCCACGCGGTGCGGCAGGACGACGTTCGAGGTCCGCAGGCGAGCGTCATCCGGCTCGCCGCCTGGCGCCGGGATGTAGGCCGCCGCCACGAAGACGGTGACGTCTCCGGTGCACGAGGCCGCCACCGCGCCGAGGTCGTCCGAGGAGACGATGTGCTCTACCCCCTTCGGCACGCGGTCGCGACCGCGCCGCACGACGGCCACGACCTGCCCGCCGGCCGCTGCCAGCCGGCGCGCCAGTGCGCTGCCCAGAAAGCCATTCGCGCCGACCACGACGTGCGTCACCGGGTACTCCCTCGTGTGCGGCGCCGCCTATGCCACCGCCCGAGCAGGAGTCTCGATGGGCCGCTCACACGGGCACAAGGAAACGCCCGGGCGGTCGGAGCGGTCGCGAGGCTCCCGACGTATGCTTGGGCGGCCCGGTCGGAGCCTTCCGGCGCGGCCCTCGCATGACCGACAGCGCACCCCTCAGCAGCCCCCCCGCAGTCAGTCGCGGGCCCCGGCGCGTCAGCGTCGTGGTCGCCGTGTACTACGAGCAGGAGTGCATCGACGAGTTCATCACGCAGGCGTCGGCGGAACTCGACAAGGCGGCGTACGACTGGGAGATCGTGTTCGTCGACGACGGCAGCACCGATCGCACGGTCGAGATGATCGTCGCCGCGATCGGGAAGCAGCCGCGGCTGCGCCTGGTGGAACTGGCATACAACCACGGGAAGGCGTTCGCGCTGACTGCCGGCATCCGGCACGCGTCGGGGACGCACATCGTGTGCATGGATCCGGACCTGCAGGATCCCATCGAGTACATCCCACGCTTCGTGGACGAGTTGGACAAGGGGTTCGACCTCGTCTTCGGCGTGCGGGAGGAGAAGCGCGACACGATCCTGAACGTGATCTTCTCCAAGATCTTCTGGTTCGTTCTGAGGCGGCTCACGCGGCTGGATCTGCCTGTCGGGCTCGCGACGATGCGGTCGTTCAACCGCGGCTTCGCAGATCAATATCTGAGTTACCCCGAGTCCAACCGGTTCCTCGAGGGCCTCTTCATGCACGTCGGGATGCGACGGACGCAGATCGACGTCCCGCACCGCGACCGCTTCGCGGGGAAGACCAAGTTCAACCTACGCCGCAAGATGGCGCTCGCCTTCGACGCGATCTGCGACTTCTCGGACATCCCGCTGCGTCTCGCCACCCGCGCGGGGCTCGTGCTGACACTCATCGGCATCGTCGCCGTGATCGGCGTGGTGGTCGCGCGGACCTTCGTAATGGAGTTCGAGGTCGGCTGGCCGTCGCTGTTCTCGATCCTGACCGTCGGATTCGGGGTGAACCTGTTCTTCCTCGGCGTGATCGGGAAGTACGTCGGGAACACGTACCGCGAAGTGAAGCGCAGGCCGCTCTACGCCGTGCGGGCGCTGCACAACGTGCCGGAGCCTCGCTCGTGAAGCGGCTCGGGATCATCGGCGCCGGGGATCTCGGCCAGACTCTCGCCCGGCACGCGCCGCGATCGGGCGAGTACGAAGTCGCCGGGTTCTTCGACGACACGCGCGAGCCGCTCAGCGAGACCCCGGGCGGGCGGGTCCTCGGTCCCGTCAGCGCCCTCGACGACGACGCGTGGAAGGCGCGGATCGACGCCGTGATCGTGGCCGTCGGGTACAAGCACCCGGAGTTCCGGCGCCGTTGCTTCGAGCATCTGTCGGCCCGGTTCGAGTCGGCATCTCTCGTGCACGAGTCCTGCTACGTGGACCCGTCCGCGACGATCGCACCCGGCGCGGTTCTGTTCCCCGGCTGCGTCATCGACGCGGGTTCGACCGTGGGGCTGAACGTGCTGCTGAACACGGGCTGCGTCATCGCGCACGACACGAAGATCGGCGCTCACTCGTTCCTCGGACCGGCCGTGGCACTCGCCGGGTTCGTGACGATCGGCGAAAGCTGCTTCCTCGGCATTCGCACGACGGTGATCGACAACCGTGCACTCGCCGACGGCGTGCAGACCGGTGGCGGCGCAGTGGTCACCGAGGATCTGACCGAAGCCGGCCTCTACGTCGGCGTCCCCGCCCGCCGCGTCCGCTGAGCCGTCGCGCGCGCCGCCCAGCCGGCTGACGGGCCAAGTCAAGTGCATCGTCAGCGTCCCTGCATCGTCAGCGTCAGCTGACGAGCCGGAACACTGACGAGCCGAGAACGCTGACGAGCCAGTACTACTGCTACGCGATCGGCCAGACGATGCGTGTGCGGAGATCCTCCGGCGGCGTGACGCTGCAGTCGTCGAGGTACTCCTCCCACGGCGCATCGGTGCCGGTGAGTCCGTTCGACTCCATGTGCTCCTTGATGGCGGCCCAGGAGCCGGCCAGGTTCTGGTACGGCCCGGCGTGGACGAGCACTGCCGCGCGCCCGGCGGGGAGTTCGTCCAATTCACACTCCGGCGGCGCTGCGGACCCGGAATCGACGGGGAAGCCGACGAGGATCTCGCCGCTGGTCTCTTCCCAGGTCACGTAGCGCGTCACGCAGGGGCCGCGAATCGCCGGACCGAGTGCGCCGGCCGACTCCCCGGCCAGGCGGCCGATGTCGTCCCCGATCGTTGCCATGGTGGTGTTGGTCCGCTTCCCCACCACGGAGCGGGCCGAGAGTTGCTCGATGTTGACGTCTGCCATGCGGGGAGATTACCGCCCCGCGGGGGGACCTCCGAAACCCGCCGCCACCTGCCGGGTTCCTTCAATTCGGAGACGGACACGTCTCCGACCCGAAGCGCGGTTCGAGGGGACGTCGCCGGGTTCAAACGCCCGCTTCACAGGAGATCCCCATGCGCCACCGCTCTCTGTTCGTCTTCGTGACCCTGCTCCTCGCCACTGGATTCAGCCTCGAACTGGCTCCTCACGCGCTCGCCCGCGGTGGTGGTGGAGGCGCCGGGGGCGGCGGCGGCGGCGGCGGTGGTGGGCGCGGTGGCGGCGGCGGCGGCGCGCAGGGCGGCGGCGGCACGCAAGGCGGGGGTGGCTCTCAGGGCGGTGGCGGCGGAAGCCAGGGCGGCGGCGGCGGCGGCAGTACCGGCGGCAGCACCAGCGGGGGAAGTTCCGGCGGCGCAGGCGCCGGAGTTGACGCCGGCGGCTCCGACGGCAGCGGGTCCGGTGCGTCCGCCGGAGGGGCGGCCGGCGCGCCCCCCACCGGCGGAGGCGTCGGGGGTTCCGAGGCCACGGGACGCGACCCGCTCGAGGACAACGACGAGTGGGTCGATCACCAGGGCTTCGTGCTCTGGGAGCTGATGCACCGCGAAGCGGACGATGTGTTCCACGACGAGCTTACACGCGTCCGAACGATCGCTCTGCGTCGCTTCGGCGCAACGCGCAGGTCGAACGCGTCGTCGCCCCTCGACGACATCGCGGCGCTACTCGAGGACGGGCAGGTCAAGGCAGCCCTCGATGCAGCCGCCGTGCTCGTGGAGGAGCAGCCCGGGAACCTCGACGCCCACGAGTTGTACCAGGACGCGGCGCTCGCGGCAGGCGACGAGACGCAGGTGCGCCGCACGTATCGCACGCGGGCGCAACAGGATGGCGCGGGCGCCGACGACGTATACCTCCTCGCACGCGTTCTGGAAGGGCGAGCAGTCGAGGTGGAGCTGAAGAAGTGCTTCAAGCGGGACCCCGGACACGCGCGTGCTCTCTGCCTGCTCGGTGCCTTCCAGCTTGCAGTGGGCGACGCGGCCGCGGCCGAGGAGTCGTTCACGGCGGCCGCAGAGGCGTCGCCGCCACACGTCGCTCCGTTCATCGGACTGGCAGCGGCTGCCGGTCTTCGCGGCGCCGCCAAGGAGTCGGAGACACTTCTGCGCGCCGCACGCGAGCAGTGGCCCGAGACGATGTTCGTCGACGTCGAGCTCGGCACGCTGCTGTTCGAAGCCGGACGCTACGACGACGCGCGCACGCTGCTCGCCGAGACGGTCGAGCGGGAGTCGGACCACGAGCTGCCGCCGCTCGCGATGGGTCAGCTCGAGCGCGTGCTCATGCGGGACGCCGAGGCCCTCGAGAAGATCGCGGAGGCGCGGATCGCCGCTGAGGAGGCGCCACGGAGCCCTTCAGCGTGTGGGCGCCGCGACGAACGGCATCCGCGTCGTCGGCCACCACGGCGGCGCGAATCTCGTCGAGAACTCCGGCGCTCTCCTCGCCGAACAGACCGGCCATCTCGCGCAATCCAGGGAGATTCCCGGACGCGCGCCCGAGAGCCGCCTCGAAGTCGAGAACGTCGTCGCCCGTGCCGGGAGCGGCCGGCGCGTCGGGCTTCTCGGCCGCATCGGGTTCGCGCCCTGTGACCCTCAGAAGTGTCTCGTTGAGCGCGAAGGGATCGATCGGCTTCACGACGTAGTCGTCCATCCCCGCCGCGGTGCACTTCTCGCGATCACCGCGCATCGCGGCGGCCGTCACCGCGACGATCGGCGTCCGCGTTCCACGAGCCACCTCGATTTGGCGAATGCGCGCGGTCGCCGCGTATCCGTCCATCAGTGGCATCTGCACGTCCATCAGCACGACGTCGTAGTGCGATGCCTCGAACATCTCGACCGCGGCGAGTCCGTTCTCGGCAATGTCCATTGCGTGCCCGAACCGGCCCATGAACCCCTGCATCACGCGCTGGTTGATCGCGCTGTCCTCGGCGAGGAGCACCCGCAGGCCGTCTCCCGACGGCTGGGCGGCAGGTGTGGGTGCCGCTGCGGCGACGGCTTCGTACGGTTCGCTGCGCGGCGCGAAGGTCGCCTGGATCGTCTCGAACAACTCGGACGGCAGCACGGGCTTCGTCATGTAGCGCGCGATCCCCATCTCGCGACAGCGCTCGGAGTCCGCGGCACGAGCGGCCGACGAAAGCATGATCATCACCGTATCCGAGATCGCTGGGTCGTCTCGGATGCGGCCCGCGAGATCGAATCCGTCCATCTCCGGCATCATGCAGTCCAGCAGGACGAGTGGATACGGCTCCTTCGCGCGCGCGGCGCGCGACATCTCGGCCAGGGCCGAGGGAGCGTCACCGACGACGGTCGGCAGGAGACGCCAGTTCGTAAGGATCTCCGCGAGGATGCGCCGGTTCGTGTCGTTGTCGTCGACGACGAGCACGCGCAAGCCCTCCACGGATCCCTCCAGGGTCGCGGACGCTCGCGAATCGCCGAGACGAAGTTGTGCCGTGAACCGAAAGGTCGAGCCGACGCCCTCTTCGCTGTCCAGTCCGAGGGTCCCACCCATCATCGAGACGAGTTGCGACGAGATTGCGAGCCCAAGCCCCGTGCCCCCGAAGCGGCGGGTCGTGGACGCGTCCGATTGGGTGAATGCGCCGAAGATCAGTGATTGCTTGTCGACGGGAACGCCGATTCCCGTGTCGGAGACCGTGAACTCGAGCACGACGTCTTCACCCGTGCGCGTCAATTCGACGACGTCCACCAGAACCTCGCCCCGTGAGGTGAACTTGATCGCGTTGCCCACCAGATTCACGAGAATCTGACGCAGGCGGCCGGGATCGCCGATCAGCGCTCTCGGCGCATCGGGGGCGATGCGGCAGTTCAGTTCCAGGTCCTTCTCGGAAGCGCGCTGCGACAGCGTCCGGACGGTGCGCCCCACGGTGTCGCGCAGGTCGAACTCGATCGACTCGAGATCGAGCCGCCCGGCCTCGATCTTCGAGAAGTCGAGGATGTCGTTCAGCAGATGCAGGAGCGACGTCGCCGAGCTCTTCACGATGCCCAGGTATTCGTCCTGCTCCGTCGTGAGCGGGGTGCTGCCGAGCAGGTCCGACATGCCGATGATTCCGTTCATCGGCGTGCGAATCTCATGACTCATGTTCGCGAGGAAATCGCTCTTCGCCGTGCTGGCGGCTTCGGCCTCCTCCTTCGCCGATCGCAGTTCGCTCTCGAACTTCCGACGCTCGGTGACGTCGCGGGCGATCGCGTAGAGCAGGTCCGAACCCTCTTCCGGAGCCGGACAGACCCACGACAACCAGCGGTACGAACCGTCCTTGCAGACATAGCGGTTCTCGAAGTTGACGACGTCGTCGCCTCGTCCGAGCGCACCCATCGCCTCCGCGGTGTTCTCGCGATCATCGGTGTGGATGAACTCCACGAACGGCGTGGCGAGCATCTCATCGACCGTGTATCCGATCCCCTCGGCGAAATGCGGATTCACCGCCTTGAACCGGCCGTCCAGCGTCGCGACGCAGAGATAGTCGAGCGACATGTTGAAGAAACGGTCTCGCTGCGCCGTACGCTCCTCGACCCGGCGCTCCAGCGTTCGCTGATCCTGTTCGACGCGAGCGGCCATCCTGTTGAACGCGACGGCCAGGGCACCCACCTCGTCGTCCGTTTCGACCTCGGCGCGCGCGTTCAGATCGCCGCCGGCAATCGTCCGCGCCGTGGCGGTCAGGTGGACGATCGGGCGTGTCAAGCGACGGGCCGCTAGCCACGAACCCACGAGGCTGAACGCGAGCAGTGCGATTCCGCCGAAGACGAGGATCCAGTTCAGCTTGCTGAGCGGCGCGTACGCCTCGCTGACGTCGATCTTGGCGACGAGCCCCCACTCTTCGCGATCGCCGAGCGGCATGGGCTCGTGCCACGCCAGCACGTCGTGGCGCTCGTACTCCGTGACCACGAATCCGCGCTCTCCCGCGATCGCCGCGTTCATGGCGGGCACCTGGGAGGACGCGATCTGCGGACCCGAAGCCCGGCTGCCGCCGAGCAAGTACCGCACGTTCTCTCCGTCCCGCCGTGCTACGAGGATCTCGCCCGTGTCGCCGAGTCCGTGCGTGTCCGCGAGGATCTCCTCGAACGAGCCGGTGCTCAGAAGCACGAGTGCAACGCCCAGGAGTTCGCCTTGGTTCGTGCGCACCGGTGCCGTCACCGACGAGCGGAAACTCCCTCCGAGCGACTCGGGCTCGCCGAAGTGCGGCCGTGTGAGTCCGACGCGGAACGCCTCCTGACCGGTGCAGTCCCTGCCGAGGAGTTGGTCGTCCGTCGCGGTCAGCACCACGCCATCCTCTCCGGCGATGCAGATCGCCTCGAAGTCCGGCGCTCCGCGCAGCGCGTCACTCAGGATGCGCGACGTTTCGAGCCGCATCTTGTCTGCGGCCATCTCGCCGTTCGCGTGCTGCTCGAGCAGCACGCGGAGGCGCGTACGGTTGGCGATCAGCGACACGCGCTCGTGCTGACACCCCACGTACGCCTCGATCAGGTGCACGCGATCCGTGGCGGCCGCCTCGAGCCGCATGTGGATCTGATCCCGCACCAAGCGGCGCCCGTAGCCGTACCCGATGGAGTGGAGGACGACGCCGCTTCCGATGAGCAGGAGCGCGACGAGGACCGCGATCTTCGTCACGATGGACCGCCGGGGCGCCGCGCCGGCGTCGGCCGCGCCGGGCGTGTCCACACCGGCTCCCTCGTGCGTCATCTCGAGCGTGTCCCTCCCGGTCCTCTCGGACCACCCGCCGAGCGAGACTGTAACCGTTTCACGCGGTGATTTCGCGCGTGTGGCGGCGAGCAGCGGCTCAGCGATCGTCGAGCTTGATCTCGATCGTGGCGCTGCCCGACGCAGAGGGGGACATGCGCGCCATCGAGGACAGGCCGTACTGTTCTTCCAGCCGCGCTTCGTTCTCGTTCCACCAGTAGCGCGCCTGGTCGCGGTTCCACTCGCCGAGCGCGCGGCACCACTCGAGCTCGCGGGAGAGCGCGTTCGCGTCTTTCGGTCTCGCCGCGGGGCTCTTCGCGAGGCACGCCATGATGGCCTGCTCGATGTCCGGAGCGATCGGCAGGTCGGTGCGCTCGGAGGGTGGAACCGGCTTCACCTTCGTGTGCTGCGAGAACAGTTCGACGATCGTCTTGCCCTCGAACGGCGGGCGCCCGGTCAGCAGGAAGTACCCCACGCACCCGAGCGAGTAGATGTCGCTCCGGGCGTCCACCTTCTCGGGATCCGTGAACGCCTCCGGTGACATGTATCCCGGCGTGCCGAGGATGGCTCCGGCCGCCGACAGCTTCAGCGATTCCTCGGAGCCGCGGTCCATCACCAGCCCGAAGTCGAGCACCTTGACGACGTCGTACGCGCCGCCCGAACTGCAGAGGATGATGTTCTCGGGCTTGATGTCCCGGTGCACGAGACCGAGTCCATGGGCTTCGTTCAGCGACCCGCAGACCTGCTGCAGGATGTAGATGACGCGCCCCTCTTCGAGCGGTCCCATGTCGGCGACGAACGTGTCCAGTCCCACGCCAACGAGGAACTCCATCGCGTAGTAGAACGTGCCTCCCGGCGTGCGCCCGAAGTCGTAGATCTGGACGGTGTTCGGGTGCGTCAACCGCGTCGTCTGCTGCACTTCTCGCTCGAAACGCGCGATGGTCTGTGGGTTCGTCCGGTCTGCTCTCAGGAGCTTGATCGAAGTCGGCCGCCTCAGCATGGCGTGGCGCGCGAGGTACACCTCGCCCATGCCGCCCTCGCCGATCTTCTGCGCGAGCGTGTACTGACCGAGCTTGCGCGCCTTCTTCTCGGCCTCGCGCACATCCCGCAGCAGCTTCGCGTTCCGTCGCGCCACCAGCGCACCGATGCCGCCCGCGGCGGCGCACAGGATCACGAAGCTCCAGAACACGCGCAGCAGCACGTTGGCAGGCGCAAACGCCTCGCGGAGCGGGAGCTCGGCGCCGATGCCGATGTCGAGTTCCGGAACCCACCGCCACGCGCCGACGACCTCGGCACCGAGGTAGTTGCGGTAGCCGAGCAGGTCCGCTCCGTCCTCGCCCGAGGTCGCGTGGCCGGCCATCTTCGTCAACGGCAGGGATGTCCGTGCGACGGAAGGCTGGAATCCGGCGCGCAGATCACCCCCGGGATCGCGCAAGTCGACGGGGGTGGGTAGCCCGAGGTGACGCGCCTCGCCGTCGAAGCGTCCCGGGACGATGAGTGTCCCGCGCTTGTCGAACACGAGCAACTCACCGCCCTCGCCCGGGTGCATGGCGGGCACGGCCTCGGCGATGTCGGAGATGTCGCCGGACCCGCCGAGTGCCTGGCGGTCAGCACACCATGAGCGGAGCAGCGAGGCCTCGGTGTCGACGAGAGCCTGCAAGCCGACTGCCGTACGACGCCGCAACTCGGCGCGCACGGCGGTGTACGCCCACCAGCCGAGGGCGGCGACGACGACCGCGGCGGCCACCGGGCCGATCCACCCGGCGCGGCGCTGCATCGATCGCGAGCCGGACGAACCCCCAGAGCGTCCTGAGCCCGGGTCTACAGTTTCAGTGCGTGCCATCCCGTGCGCTCGATTATCGAGCCGGGCACCCACACGCGCGGGAGTCGCCTAGCCGAAGCGCTTCGCGGCGCGCGCGCGAGCCTTCGCAGCCTCGACCTCGCGGTCCCGCGGGGGAGCCGACGTGACGAGCGAGGAGAGGAGCTTGTGCGCTGCTGCCGTCACCTCGTCGACCGCGAGATCGAACGTCGCCTCGTTCGCGCGGGACGGTTTGGTGGAGCCGCTCAACTTCCGCACGAACTGCAGCGCGGAAGCGCGCACCTCGTCGTCCGTCGCCGGCGGTTCGAAGTTGTGGAGCGTCTTGATGTTGCGGCACATGGCAACACGATGCCGCGCAAGGGACGCGGCGGTCAACGGTCTCACCGCCTGGTCATGAACGTCGTGGGGACCTGATCCTCCGTCTCGTCGTTCCAGACGAGGATCTTCCCCTTCTTCACGAGCGCAACGACCTCCAGGCTCTCGCCGAGGGCGGCGGAGGTGGTCGTGGCCTTCTTGAGGTCCCGCACGAAGATCCCCTCGAGGAACGCCGCCCCGGCATCGAACTCCGTTCCCTCCGATCCGAACGCGACGTGGCGGCCGTTGGACGAGATGAGGCCACCGGACGCGCCGTCCACCACCTCGCGCCCGTCGAATCCAACCGACACGCGCGTCGTGATGCGCTTCTTGAGGTCCCGCACGAACACGTCCCGACGCCCGTTCGTGTCATTGCCGACCAGATCATCCCCGTCGGAAGTGAAGACGGCCCAGCGGCCGTTCTTCGACAGGCTCCCGCGCTCGGCAGATCCGGTGGACGCTCCACCGGCGGCAGCGACTGTCAAGAGCGTTGTCGTCCTCTTCTTGAGATCCCGCACGTACAGCTGAGTCCCGGTGACTCCGCCCTCCACCAGGTCCGTGGCGCGGGACCAGAACAGCACGAACTTCCCGTTCCCCGAGATCGCCGGGTCCTCGGAGTTGTTGTTGCCGGTGGAGCCACCGGTGGCGATGGAGACCAGCGTCGTCTTCCCCTTCTTGCGGTCACGCACGAACACGTCCCAGGAGCTGTTGCCCTCGGGGGCGTGGAAGTTCTGCGAGAGGCTCATGAACGCCACCATCCGGCCGTTCTTCGAGATCGACGGGGAGAACGAGTCGCCGTCGCCTTGCTCGCCGGCCGGTCCGATCGAGACACGCTCCGTGGTGCCCCTGACAAGGTCGCGCACGAAGATGTCCTCGGCTTCGTTGTCGTCCGCCGGATCCAGGTTCTCGGCGCGGCTGCGGAACGCGAGGATCTTCGAGTTCCCTGACACGTCGGCGTTGAAGGAGCCGCCGTCCCCCGCCAGTCCGTCGGAACCTGCGGAGCCGAGAAAGGTGGTGTCGTTCTTGACATCCCGCAGGTAGATGTCGCCCGTCAGGTTGGTGTCCTGGAGGACGAGGTCGTCCGAGGTCCCGAGCACGACCAGCCGCGCGTTCTCGGATGCCCTGAAGCCGGAGGCACTGGACCCGCTGTCGCGCGTCACGAGCGCCTCCGTCGGCCCGAGGCTCACGGTGATCACTTCGCCCTTGCCGGGCAGCTTCGCTGTCGCGACCCCGGCGAGCGCCGCGGCGGCGGTCAACGCGACGAACCACACTCTCGATGTCGACATCGCCACTCCTCCTGCGAGCTCCTGCCCTCTGAACACGAATGCTCGCACAGACCCGCAAGAGCGCTAGCACGCCGCAGCGCGACGCTGAATCGACAGCGCCCGGCGGAGCAAGCTCCGCCGGGCGTGTTGCCGGGGCGAGGGGGCCCTGGCTGCAGTCGCCTGCCCGACTGGAACACCCGGCCGCGACAGGAACCTCAGCGTATGGCTGCGTTGTTGCGGGGATCTGAAGCAGGCTGCCCGGCGTGTAGCATCCGCCGGTGCCACTCCGCCTCATCGAGATCGTCGTGCCCGACATGGCGCTCGCCCTCTCCGTCGTGATCGGTCTCGCACTCGGGGAGATCCCGCAGAACGCCGAGTTCGCGGCGCGCACAGATCCCACGCCCTGGGCGTTCGCGGTCGCGCTGGCGTCGGGTACGGCCGGGGCGCTCGCGTTCACGACGGGACTGCCGGCGGCGCTCGTCGGAGTGATGGTCGCCGTCGCGCTGCTTCCGCCGGCAGTCGTCGCCGGCGTGTCTGCCGGAGCGGGGGACTGGACGGCATCCTCGGGGGCTCTGTTGCTACTCGCGATCAACCTGACCTGCGTCATCCTGTCGGCGATGGCGACGTTCTGGGCACAAGGCGTCGGCCCGCGCACCTGGTGGGAGGCAGACGACGCGTTGCGCAAGACACGCCTCGCGCTCGTGCTCCTCCTCTCGCTGGCTGCGCTGCTCGCCGCTCTGCTGGTGGTGCACTCCGTCTACGTCTGAGCGGCGGCGGTCAGCCCGCGAGGTGCGCCCGGCGCTCCTCCGCGAGCAGGAATTCACCGTACTCGCGGCACCTGCCGCTCAGTTCATCGTGCGCCCCGCTGTCGACGAGCCGGCCCCGGTCCATGACGAGGATCGTGTCGGCGCGGCGGATCGACGTCGGCCGATGGGAAACGACGAACACCGTCGCGCCGGGACTGACTCGCCGGATGCCGTCCCACAGTCGGTCCTCGTTGTGCGCGTCGAGAGACGACGTGCAGTCGTCCAGCAGCAGGACCTCCGGACGGCCGGCGAGCGCCCGCGCGATGGCGATGCGCTGCTTCTGGCCGCCCGAGACCAGCGTGCCGCCGCGCCCGAGCAACGCCTGCGTGCCGCCTGCGACCTGCTCGAGGTCGGCCGACATCTGTGCTGCGTCGAGGCACTGCCGGATCCACGCTTCATCGGCGTCGCGGCCGAACGCGACGTTCGACTCGATCGTGTCCGACACGAGCAGCGACTCCTGCGGCACGTACCCGATGCGACCGCGCAGCGTGGCCCAGTCCCAGTCCGCGAGCGGCAGCCCGGCGTACTCGCAGACGCCCTGGTCGAGCGGGAGCAACCCCGCCATCACGCGCAACAGCGTGGACTTGCCGCTCGCGACCGGGCCGACCAGAGCGACACGGCTGCCCCGCGCGACGTCGAACGTCACACCGTCGAGCGCCGGCGGCAGATCGACGCGATACCGGAACGCCGCATCTCTGACCGAAACGCGGTCGATCCTCGGCGCGGCCTGCTCCGGCGCGGTCGTACGCGCGACCGCGGGCGCCCGCAGCACCTCCTCCTCGCGGTCGATCGAGACGAACGCCTGACGTGCGGACACGAGGAGGTTCGGCAGGTCCATCATCGGGTGGATCAGCATGTCGAGGTAGAGGTGCAGCGCGAACAGCGTCCCGAGCGACAGCTCGCCGTCGAGCACCATCAACCCGCCCACCGACAGCACGATCACCTGGCCCAAGCGGCCGGCGATGTTGTCGCTGCCATGCACGAGCGCGACGAGCTTCGCGAGCTTCAGCTGGATCCCGATGCGGCGATGCAGTGTCTTGCCGAGGCGCAGCTCCTGCCCGGCGTCGGCATTGAACGCCTTCACGATCCGTATGCCCGAGAAAGCGGACTCCAAGGTGTCGTTGGTCTCCGAGACCGCGACCTGCTGCTCGTTGTACGTCGTGCGCAACGCGTTGCGCGCCATGTAGAACACCCAGAGCATGATCGGTACCGGGATCATCGAGAGCAGGGCGAGGCGCACGTCGCAGTAGAGGAGCATCGCGCCGACGCAGAAGAACACGCGCGACGAAGAGTCGATGAACCGGAAGATCCCGGAGCAACCAAACCACGCGATGCGCGGGTACTCGGTGATGTCGTCGGTCAGCCGCGTGACCATGTCGCCCGTGCGGAAGCGCCCCTGGAACGTGTGGTCCTTGCGCAGAATGGACGCGAACACGCGGCCGCGCACCGCTTTCTCGATGTTCAGGTTCATCCACGCGCGGAACGCCGGATAGAGCCCGACGATCACGCGTCCGAGTGCGATGACTCCGAGGATCGCCGCGAACCGGCTGAGGTCACCGTCGGCGAGCGTCTGTCCTTCCGGCAGTTCACGCAGGCCATCGATGACGAGCATCCACACCAGGGGAAACGCGACCGCAACCGCGCTCGACATCAGGGTCCAGAACACCAACACCGCCGCGAACACGCGGTGCGGACGCCAGTACTCTCCGAGCCAGCGCAGGTGTTCGCGGGTCGTCAGCGTGACGGCGGTCTTCATGCCGTCTTCCCCCTCTGGAACTGAAGGTCGAAGAGGTCGCGATAGACACCGCCGCGCGCGTGCAGCTCCGCGTGCGTGCCCTCCTCGACGAGCTGCCCGCCGTGGACCACCAGAATGCGATCGGCCGTGACGACGGTCGATCGCCGGTGCGCGATGACGAGAGCCGTGCGGCCCGCGAGCATGCGCTCCATGGAGGCCTGTAGACGTCGCTCTGTGCCCGGGTCCACCGAGGATGTCGCCTCGTCGAGCACGAGCAGATCGGGATCGTGCACCAGCGCCCGCGTGAAGCTGAGCAACTGACGCTCTCCCATCGAGAGGTTCGAGCCGCCCTCGGCGAGCGTTGCGTCGTAGCCGCCCGGCAGCCGCGCCACCACCTCGTCGGCGCCAACGATCGCGGCCGCTCGTTCGAGTCGGGGCTGTTCGACCTCTCCGACGAGCGCGCGCAGGTTGTCGCGCACGTTCCCCGGGAACAGGTGGATGTCCTGCTGCACGAGACCGATGCGTGCACGCCACGCCTTCTGCTCGAAGTCGCGGATGTCCGTGCCATCGAGTGTCACGCGCCCTTCGGTGGGCTGGTAGAAGCGGAGGAGCAGACTCGTGATCGTGGTCTTGCCACCACCCGACATGCCCACGAGCGCGACCGTCTCGCCACGCCGGATACGGAACGACACGTTGTCGAGCGCGCGCGTGCCACCGTCGTACACGAACGAGACGCCCTCGAACGCGATCTCACCCCAGTCCGCCGGGACGACGGCCGACGCGCCTGCGCGGTCGGGAGTGCGCGACTCCGTGTCGAGCACGCCGAACACGCGGTCCGCCGATGCGAACGCGCGTTGGATGAACCCGATCTGCTCCGAGAACATCGCGAGCGGCCAGAAGATGCGGCGTGTGTATTCGACGAAGAGGATGAGCGTGCCGACGGTCATCGCGTCGCCAAGGAGCCGGCCTGAGCCCATGTAGAGCAGCAGGATCACCGCCACGACCTCGACGGCCGTGAGGAACCCCCAGAAACCGTACTCGAACAACGACGACCAACGCTCGGTAACGAGCTTCTCCTGGTTCAGCTTCTCCAGCCGCTTCTCCGCCTCCTCCTCGAACCCGAACACCTGCACGATCGGGACGGCGGGCACGTACTCGGACACGAACCCGGAGATGCGCGCCACCATCGCGCGCACACGGCGGTAGAGCCCGCGCATCCAGCGGAAGTAGTAGATCGTCCCGACCGCGAGCGGGATCGCGAACAGCAGCACGCCGATCGTCACCCGCCAGCTCGTGGCGAACATCACCGCCAGCGCACCGA
The DNA here is from genome assembly GCA_965248445.1 of Planctomycetota bacterium. GTDB lineage: Bacteria > Planctomycetota > JAJSAM01 > JAJSAM01 > JAJVHW01 > CBDFJG01. The sequence goes on along the minus strand of CBDFJG010000004.1, from coordinate 1,015,881 downwards.
TCAGGAGAACGGCCGTGCGAAGCACCGCGATCGCGACCTCGGAGAAGAGCGCCTGCAACCGCTCTGCGTCCGACTCCACGCGCGCCATGAGCTTGCCCGGCGGGTTCTGGTCGAAGTACGCCATCGACAGACCCATGAGGTGATGGAACAGCCGCTCCTTCAGCTTCGTGACGATCGACAGCCCCATGCGAGTGAGCACGACGACCTGCATGTAGTTCGCGACCGTGCCGATCGCGAACAGCCCCGCGTAGATCAGCGCGCTCCGCACGATCCCGTCGCGCGAACCGGCGCCGATGTCGACGTCGATCAGGTGGCGCAGGACCAGGGGGCCCGCCAGCTCGGCAGTCACCGACACAAGGAGCAGTCCAACGCCGGCCGCCAGCGCGCCCGCATGCGGGCGGAACATGGGGAGGACACGCCGCAACATCTCCCCGGCAGGAAGATGGCGAACGTGCTTGTCGTCCTCGGGGAGTTCCTCGTCCCGCCACCACATGAAGCCCGCGAGGCTAGCAGCGGTCGGGGTCGGGCGGAGCCCCGCCCTGCGCGCTATGCTGTCGGATCAGCTCAACGGAGACGCAGGGGAGGTGCCCGTGAGCAGATCACGGACAGTCAAACTGATCGCTGCGATGTCGGTCATAGCGCTGGCGGCGCACGTGTTCGGTGCAGCAGGCCTGCGGCGGGACACCGCAAACACGTTCGACGACATCGTCTCGATGATCGAAGACGTCGCCGCTCCGACGACCAAGCAGGGGAAGCTGCAGGCTCTGCTGGAGCGCAAGCTGCCGAAACTCATGAGCGGGGACCGGAAGGCGAGTCAGTGCGTCGGCGACATCCGGAAGGTCATCAAGAAGGCCGGCGTCGCGTTCGACAACGAGAGGCTCCCCCCGCCGGACGACAGCGTGACGTTCCCCGACTCGCGAAACGGACTCGCGGACCAGATCAGACGCGACGCCGGTGACCTGCGCGCGAGCGTCGTGCAGCAACTCGGGGCGAACGAGACCCTCTCGCCACGCCGGCGGGCGAAGGTCCAGTCGGGCATCGACCGGTCACGGGCTGCGTTCGACGAGGGGGCGCGGCTCCACGACAGATTCATCAACCCGAAGTTCGACGAGATCGTCCGCGTGCTCGCCGAGTTCACGAAGGCGATGAAACGACTCGAGCGCGCGGTCAAGAAGGCGCAACGATTCGGTGCGACCGACATCGCGCTGTCGTATCCGCCCATCCTCGAGGAGTAGCGGCCTCGAGGAGTAGCGACCGGCCTCGACGAATACCGGCCGGTCATCGCCCGGCGAGGGCGTGCGCCAGCGCGACGGCGCGCGTCGTCGGGGCGCGCGGGCCGGCCGAGCGCACGACGTTCCTCTCGTCGAGCATGAGCCAGACGGGGATGGGCGGGTAGCCGCGCCAGAGGTAGCCGCCTCCGTCCTCCTCCTCGCCCGCGCGTTTGACGGAGTCCGATACGTCGGCGTGACCGTGATGACGCAGGAACGGCTGCTCCGCCCACACAGGGATGTCCTCCGGCGCATCCTGCGGCACCGCGACGCGCACGGACACTGGGAAGCCACCACGCTCGACCCAGGCCGTGCACTTGACGTGCTTCTGGTTCATCTCGGACAGTTCCCACAGCTCATCGGGCGTGTCCTCCGGCCACCAAAGGAGCAGCGTCCCGCGAGCATGACGCGGCAACCCGACGACCCGGCGGCCGACGATCGTGTCCCACGGGAAGTCGCTCTCCCGGGACAGATCGAGTGGTGCGTCGAAGCGCTCTGCGGGCGACACCCGGTCGGGTCCGAGCACACGGTGCCGACGCGTCACGGGTTCCTCGAACCGCACGATGCCGCGCTGCAGGCCGAAGCCGACGTGACCCTCGATCGGCTGTCCTGTCTCGCGGCGGAACGAGACGCGCTCCTTGCCGTTGATCAGCACCCGCACGTACGGTCCCGTCACGTGGGCGACGACCTCGAACACCTCCCGGGGCGACGAGAACCCCACGCGTTCGGACAGTGGGCTGGTCTTTCCGCTGTACGGGCGGAGATCGGTGACGTTCAGCTGAATAGACCGCAAGCCGCGCTTCTTCGCGTCGTCGTCACGCCGCCACTCTCCGCTGTTCACGTGGATCTCGACGCCGCGGTCGCGATGTGTCTGCCCGATCACGATCCGCGACATCGTCAGGAGCGACAGGAACCGCACGCGCACGCGCACCGAGTACGTGCCGGAGAGCCAGTCCTTCGTGCGGACGAAGATCCGCCGCTCGCGGCCGTCGCGCACCTGTCCCGTCTGTGACTTCCCCGGCTCGCGGCGCCCAAGTTCGACCGAGTGTCCATCCGGCGCGTACCACGGCTCGCCCGGTTCGGAGTCGAGAGGCGCCCAGCGCTCCTCGACCAGCCCGCCGATCACCAGGTTCCTCTCCGGGCGGAGCTCCGGAACGCGCGGCGAGACTCCGCCGACGAGCGTTGCTTCCTCCGGCGTGAGATCCGCGATGCGGGCCTGCCCGAGCCACGCGACGATGGCGTCCTGTTCTGCGCGGAGCGCGCGCGCCAGCCGCAGGTGTCCGGCCTCGTGTGCGGCCGCGGCCCGCACACCGTACGCGTCGGCCGCCGCTCGTGCAGCGCGCCAGGCCGGCGAAGCCGCCCCACTCAACTCGCCTTCCGGCACGGCGTGCGCGGGAGGGTCGATGCGATGCGCGAGCAGACGGGACACCCACGCCACGTCTTCGCGCCCCGCGGACTCCGCGAGCGCCGCCGCCGCCACGAAGTCCTCCGCGGTCGCTTCGTCAGCGCGCAGCGCCCAGTGGTACGCCTCGAGCGCCGCCGCCGTCTTCCCTCCGGCGGTCAGCAGCCGCGCCGCGACGCGGGCGTGCTCCTGCCCATGATCTGGCGGATCGTGCCGCGTTCGGCCGGGCTGGAACGTCTTGCGGTCGAACACATCGGCGGACCGGCTGCGATGGCGCTGCGCCTTCTCGCGTGCCTCCGTGTCGGCATCGTCCCACGCCTCGACCCACGTGCCCTTGTCGCGGCCGACGAGCCCGCCCTCCCTGAGGAAGCGCGCCCACATGTCCGCGAATGCACTGAATCCGTCGGGCCGTCCGTCCTTGCCGTCCGCGAAGTGCCCCACGAGCCGTTTCTCCGGCGGGACCATCGATCGTGCGCGGAAGCTCGCCATGTACGCGGGGAGACGCGATGCGAACAACGGCTTGTCCTTCTGCTTCCCGTCGAACCCGCGGAAGCGGCGCAGGAACGTGTAGAGCGAGTACCCGCCGGGATAGTTGTGCCGGTAGTCGTCGACACGTCCGGTGATGAAGTCGCGGAGGCCCTTCGGTGTCGCGTAGCCGTTCTGATGCGTCGTCCCGAGGTCGTTCCAGCGGATGATGTCCTCGTCCACCTCCTCGGCTTCGGGGTACAGGCTTCCCCTCGCGGTGTAGACGGCGTGCCCCTCGCTCAGCCACGACGGCATCCCCGGGAAGATCGCTCCGTCGAACCGGTGCGTCAGTTCGTGACAGAGCGTGCCATTCAGCGGATCGCGGCTCGCGAAGCGCACGATCATGGTCGTGACATCGCCAGCCTGGAAGCCGCCGGCCCACCAGAACGGAGCTCCCTCGCCCTCGAAGTCGCGATAGTCCGGGGAGAGGCGCACGAGTCCCCGCCGCCCGTCGAACGGGTCGCGGCCGTACCACTTGATCAGGCGCGCATGGTGGTACTCGACGTCGCGCGTGATGTGCAGCAGCGTGGCGTGACCACAGATCGTCTCGACGCGGTAGAGCTCCGTCGGCGACAGGGCAACGCCCGGCGCGGTCCACTTCGTCCGCTTGGCGCTCCACGCATCGACGTCGTCCTCCGGCACCGACTCGAGTGACTCGACGGTCCAGACGACCGGCTCGGCGCCCGCCACCGCGTCTTTCGCGCGCTGCTCCTCAGCACGGCGCAGGTCCGCGCGCACCTTGCGGATCATCGCGAGCGCCGCCGTCAGCGCGGCCGTCGGAAGCGCCGGCGCGTTCTTTGCCTGGCCCGCCTGCATGGCCAGTCCGCGCATCGTCCGCGCTGCTTCGAGAGCCGTTTCGAGATCTCCCGCCGCGTACGCGGACTGCATGAGTTCCGCCAGAGCGCTCGTGAGCTTGTCGACGTCGGGAGCCGTGTTCCCCGCGGCCTTCTCGAATGCGCCCACGTGCGCGGTGGAGAGCACACTCGATCCGTCCGTCAGCGTCCTCGAGAGTCCGAGGAGCCACTGCCGCGTCGGCTCGTGCACGGCGTTCTTGAGCCGTCCCGCAGCGGCGGCGGCGGCTTTGGCTGCACGGGCACGCTTCACCACGACCCGGCTGGCGTCCGCGAGATCCACCTGGGCTTTGGCCACCCTCCCGCTCGCGTCGCATCCTGCCAGTGCAGCCGCGTGCGCCCAGAGCGCGCGCAGCTCGGGATCGGCCCGGTCGAGCGCTGCCAGGTCGCCGTACAAGTCGACGGACGACGGATCGAGTGCCACGGCGGCGAGGAGATGGTGTCTCGCGGCGCCCAGATCCCCCGCCTTCGCGGCGGCGACGCCCTGTCCACGGCGGCGTTTCGCTTCGCTCACGGCGTCCTGCGCATGCGACGTCAGCGGTGCGGAGAGCAGAACGAGTGCCACCATCCCTGCCGCAATCCGTCGCACGGGTCCGCCCTGCACGCACCCAGCGTAGTAGACCCGTCGGCAGCGACCAGCATCACGGGCGGCGAGATCGTCCCCGGCCGGTCTGGACGGAGGCGCAGCGGTACGTGAGCATGGGGCGTGACCTGCGCCGCTCGAGTCGTCGTCTTCCTGTTCGCCGTGGCCGTGGCACCGACTCCGGCGGCGGCGCAGGACCTCGCGCAGGACCCGACGGGTCTGATCTCGCTTCGGTTGCCGAGCGGCTGGGCTGCCGCACCGGCGGAGGGGCCCAAGAGCGCGGCGGCGCGAGGCTCACTCGGTGCGTGGACCGGCCGTCTGGGCAAGAGCGACGACCTGCTCACGTGCACGATCGACGTCTCCGTCTCACGCGAGAGCAGGCGCGGCATCCAGGTCCTCGCGCGGCTGGGCGATGACTCCAGGCCGCTCGGAGCTACCACGAAGACGGGCGAGGGCTGGATCCAGCGCGCGTACGTACACGAGCCGCGGTACACGTTCTGGTTCCGGTGCATCGAACGGGCGGGCGCTGTGATCGTGTTGCGTGCCCAGTTCTGGACTCCGGAGGGCGATCACGACGCCGAGAAGCAACTCGGCGCGATCTTCGAGTCGGTGCAAGTGCTACGGGACCCCGGGCCGGCAGCCCCACCGTCGGGCAGCAAGTCCCGCAAGGTCGGCGGGTTCGAGGTGTGGGCCGGCGACGCGACGACCAAGGAGATCAAGGCCGTCGTGGCACCCCTCGCGGCTGCGCGGCGCATGGTTCTGAAGGAGATGAAGGGGAAGCCGGTCGACACGGGCGTGCCGGTGCTCTGGATCTTCGACGACGCAGACGAATTCGCGGCGCAGGCGCGCGCAGGCGACTGGAACACGGCACACCCCGACCGGGCGATCTACCTGCCCCACGCCGACGCCGTCGCAATTCTGGCGGGAATGGACCTCGGAGACCGGGAGGGCCTTTCGCTCGCGTACTGCGGCGTCGCCCAGGCGCTGTCCGACTGGTTCGGGGGCAGTGCGCCGACGTGGCTGCAACACGGACTGACGAAGTGGTTCGCCTTTGCGCCCCGCCCCGCATACGACCCGCACGAGATGGACTCGAAGACGATCAGACGCCGCAAGACCTCGGTCGCGACGCGCTCGACGCGCCTCGACGCCCAGTTGCGCCGCAACATCTCGCAGGTGATGGGCCCGGGGGACCTGGGCATGCTGATCGTGCACCAAGCGTTCCTCCGCTCGAAGGAGTGCCCGAAGAAGTGGCGCAAGCTGTACCGCGCATCGCTCGACGCGGTGCGTGAGACCGGTGACCCCGGCGCCGCAGCCGGCGCCTGGGACGGGACCGACTTCAACGCGATGGTGAAAGACCTGGTCGAGTGGGTGCAGGGGCTCTAGCGGCGCCTTGAACATCTCCTCGAGCAACTCGGGCGAACCGGTGGTGCTCGAGGTCGAGGTCACGCGCGAGCACGTGATCGCAGCCGAGGCGAGCTTCCGTCATGTCCTGCTGGAACGCGCCAGGGCGGCCGCGACCCGCATGAACACCATCCGCTTCGTGAACCGCCGCGTCGCATTCCGCGTCATTCAGGTGCTTGCGCCCATCGGCTGCCTCGGGAGCCTCGCCCTGACCTTGACGATCCTCGCGGGCGATGACCCGCCCCGACACGTGCTGGGCTGGGGTGGCACCGCCGTCGCGTTCGGGATGCTGTCGTACTTCGCGCTGATCGTCGGCTGGAAGGGCCGCGAACGCATGCGGGATGACTGGCTCGTCCGCATCTCCGATCGGACGGCGCGCAAGATCGTGCGGAAGACGCTCGAGGTCGCGCCGTTCCACGTGACGTACACCGTCGGCCCCGACTCCTGGCACACGGTCGTCCGCGAGCCCGCGATCGAGGTGGCGTTCCGGCGCGGCGAACTCCGCGAGGTCTGGAGTCACGGACACGTCTGCTGCCTGTACAAGCGCCGCCGCTCTCTGCGCTGGAAGGCGGTCATCTGGATGGTCACGGACGACGTACGCGCGGCGGTAGGCGAGTTCACCGGCGAGGACGACGCCGAACCGAACGCATAGCGAGGGCTCAGCCGGCGGCTACGACTTGCCCTTGCCCCCGCGCGTGCCGCCCCACGAGCCGGCGTCCATCGCGAACGCGACCGCCAGGATCAACAGATGGCCCACCTTCATCTCGACGCTGCCGCTCCAGTGGTGAATGAGCACGTAGGCGAGCGTCGTGAACGGGACGATGAAGAAGCCAAGCAGTCCGAGCCACCAGGGGCGGAGCGCCTCCGTCCAGTTCGTGAGGAGCCAGAGCAGGACCAGCGTCACACGTGGGACGATCAGGCCGAGAAGAACCGCCAGGCACATGCCGGCGACTCTAGCCGACCCGGCGCAATCTCACCGACGGCGGCCGACATACAGAGTGTGCATCGGGCCCTTCCCGCGCCGTGCGCGGGCCCGCACGACGTCGGGCGCGAGTCGCGCGCGCTTCAGCGACTCCACGAAGGGCGGACACGCGAATGCCGACCACACCACGACCACGCCGCCGGGGGACAGCGCGGCGCGGACTCGTTCGAGGCCGGGGCCGCCGTAGAGCCGCTCGTTGCTGTCTGTGGTGAGCGGCTCGGGGCCGTTGTCCACGTCGAGGAGGATGGCGTCGTAGGGCACCGGACGCGCGGCAAGATGATCGACCACGTCGCAGATCTCGACCTGCACGCGCGGGTCGGCGAGCGGGTGGCCGGCCAGGGGCGCCAACGGGCCGCGGTTCCACTCGACGACGGCCGGCAGAAGTTCCGCGACGACGACCGTCGCGTCCGCGCGCACACGATCGAGCACCGCCCGTAGCGTGTAGCCCATTCCGAGCCCGCCCACCAGCACGCACGCTGTGGCCCGGTCTGCGAGTCGCGCGCACGCGACCTCCGCCATCTGCTCCTCGGAGTGATGCTCCGCGCTCGACATGAGAGTGAGCCCGCCCACCCGAACGATGTGGTCGCCGGCATGTTCGAGCAGCGTCAACGTCTCGCCGTCGGGCGTCGTCGTCCGGTCGATCTCGCGGGCCGCCTGCATCGGATCAGCTCCCCCCTCAGCACCAAAGCGGACGCCGGCGCCCGGGAGACGCTAGTGCGGGTTCTCAGGCCAAGTCAACGATCGGTAGCAACCCGTAGCGCGGTACCGGCGCCGCACTCCGCGCTCCGAACCTGAGCAGCGCAGCGGCGAAATGGATCGACGAGCGTCGCAACGGGCCCGAAGATCGGCTCGTGCCAGGCGAAGGATCGATCGTGGACTACCTTCTGCACTGGCTGGTTCTGTTCGTCCCGCTCCTCGCATCGGTGATGTACTTCCGGCGGCACCGCAAGTCGCCGTCGCGCCTGCAACTCATCGTCGGGAACGGGCTCGTGGTCATCGCGCTGCTCGGAGCGGTGATCGTCATCGGCGAGACGTATCTCCGCTTCTTCTACGACACGACGATGTGGCACGGAGGTGCGCTCACATCGCGCAAGTGGTTCGCGCAGCACGAGCAACTCAACTCGTTCGACTGGCGCGACCGCGAGTTCCGGATCGAGAAGGCACCGGGCGTCGAGCGGATCGTCTTCATCGGCGACTCGTTCACGTGGGGCTACGGCGTACCGAATCTGGACGACCGCTTCCCGGATCGCGTGCGCGCGGAACTCGAACGCCGGGCACCCGGCCGGTACGAGGTCTGGAACATCGGGAAGATCGGCGCGCACACAGCAGACGAGACGCTGATCCTCACCCAAATGCTGCGGCGCTGCCCGGTGGACCGTGTCGTCCTCGCGTACGCACCGAACGACGTGCAGGACTTGCTCCCGCGCGGCATCGGCGATCTGGCGCCGTGGTCGGACGCGCGGCCGGGCTCGCTGCGCGCGCACTCGTTCTTGCTCGACCACCTGGTCATTCGCACATCGATCACGGACACGACGCTGGCAGAGCAGTACTTCGCGGAACTCGACCTGTTCCACCGCGATCCCGCACGGTTCGCCGCGCAGGTCGAGCGGATGCGGGCGCTTCAGCGGATCTGCCGCGACGCGAACGTCGGCCTGGACGTGGTCGTGTTCCCCCTGATCTCCCACTGGGGGCCGGACTATCCGTTCGCGGCATGGCACGACCGCATCGAGGAGAGTTGGAGCAGCCTGGGCGTGCCGGTGGTCGATCTGCGCGAGGCGTGGGCGGGACAGACTCGCGAACAGCTGCGGGTGAACTCGCTGGACGACCACCCGAACGAGCACGCTCACGAACTCGTCGCGAACCTGCTGCTCGAGCGGATCTTCTAGGTCACCCCGGCTCGTAGGTCACGCCGCTTCGCCAATGCGCGGCGGAACGTCGCATGAACTTGTGGATCTTCGCGGCCGCGTCGTAGCCTCGCCGCGACCTGGGTCATGGGCGGCTCAAGGCGGGCAGAGGAGCTTACGTGGCGGGCACTCGAGGTCTCTCGATCGGAGGACACCCCGAAGGCCTGGCCGCCACGGTCAGGCCCGACCGGTGGTGGGTCGGCCCGGGTCTCACCGTCGCGGTGCTCGGTGCCTTCGCCATCTACGCCACGTGGGCCGCGTTCCAGGGCGAGCACTACTACGCGAGCCCGTACCTCAGCCCGTTCTACTCGCCGGTGATCGCCACCGTCCCCGAGGCAGCGGGCGGAGCGCCGCTCGAGCATTCGTGGTTCGGGGCGTGGCCGTCGTGGTGGCCATCGTTCCTGCCGGCGTCCCCGGCGTTCTTCATCCTCGCCTTCCCGGGCGCCTTCCGCTTCACCTGCTACTACTACCGCAAGGCGTACTACCGCGCGTTCGTCGGTTCCCCGCCGGGCTGCGCCGTGACGCCGATCGCCAAGGGCAAGAAGCCGTACAAGGGCGAGACAGGTCTGCTGGTCTTCCAGAACCTGCACCGGTACGCGCTCTACTTCGCACTGATCTTCGTGGTGATCCTCTACTACGACGCGTTCGTCGCGCTACGCAAGGACGGTGAGTGGGGCATCGGCGTCGGCACGCTGGTGCTGTTCACCAACGCCACGCTGCTCGGTGGGTACACACTCGGGTGCCACTCCTTCCGGCACCTGATCGGCGGACACGACGACTGCATGTCGTGCGGTGTCAACACCGCTCGCTACCGGTCGTGGCGTGGCGCATCGTGGCTGAACATGCGGCACATGAACTTTGCCTGGGTCAGTCTGTTCGGCGTGGGACTGACCGACGTCTACGTCCGGCTCGTCTCCATGGGCGTCATCACCGACCTCAACACCTGGAACTGAATGGACGTCAAAGAGATCCAGACAATCGAGCACGACGTCGTCGTCATCGGCGCCGGCGGTGCCGGGCTGCGTGCCGCGATCGAGTGCAGCGCGCTCGGTCTCAGTACCGGGCTCCTCTCCAAGAGCCTGCTCGGCAAGGCCCACACGGTCATGGCCGAGGGTGGCATGGCCGCCGCGCTCGCCAACGTGGACCGCCGGGACAACTGGAAGATCCACTTCCGCGACACCATGCGCGGTGGCAAGTTCCTCAACACGTGGCGCATGGCCGAGCTGCACGCGCAGCAGGCGCCCGCTCGTGTCCGTGAGCTCGAGGACTGGGGCGCCGTCTTCGATCGCACGAAGGACGGGTTGATCAGCCAGCGCAACTTCGGCGGACACCGTTACCCGCGCCTCGCGCACGTCGGCGACCGCACGGGGCTCGAGCTGATCCGCACGCTGCAGGACCGCGGCGTGCACCAGGGCATCACCGCACACATGGAGTGCACCGCGCTCGAACTGCTGAAGGATGGCGACCGCATCGCCGGCGTCACCGCCTACTGGCGGGAGACCGGGCGCTTCGTGATCTTCCGCTGCAAGGCCGTGATCCTCGCCACCGGCGGCGGCGGCAAGGCGTGGCGCGTCACCAGCAACTCCTGGGAGTACACGGGTGACGGCCTGGCGCTCGCCTACGACGCCGGCGCGGAACTGATGGACATGGAGTTCACGCAGTTCCACCCGACCGGCATGGTCTGGCCGCCGTCGGTGCGCGGGACACTCGTCACCGAGGGCGTCCGCGGCGACGGCGGCATCCTGCTGAACAGCGAGGGCGAGCGGTTCATGTTCCGCTACATCCCCGAGCGGTTCGCACCCGAGACCGCGGATTCAATCGAGGAAGCGCAGCGCTGGCTCGACGGCGTCGAGGGCGCCCGCCGCCCGCCCGAACTGCTCACCCGCGACGTGGTGGCCCGCGCAATCACGGCCGAGGTCAAGGCCGGGCGCGGCTCGCCGCACGGCGGCGCGTTCCTCGACATCGCGTCCCGCCGACCGCCGGAGTTCATCAAGCGCAAGCTCCCCGGCATGTACCACCAGTTCAAGGAACTGGCCGAAGTGGACATCACCAAGCAGCCCATGGAGGTCGGTCCGACGCTCCACTACTTCATGGGTGGCGTGCGCGTCGATGCCGAAACGCAGGAGACCCGCGTGCCCGGGTTGTTCGCGTGCGGCGAGTGCGCTGCAGGACTCCACGGCGCGAACCGCCTGGGCGGCAACTCGCTCTCGGACCTGATCGTGTTCGGCCGGCTCGCCGGAGTGGGCGCCAACGCCTACATCAAGGGGCTCGACAAGAGCACGGCGGCGGACGACGACCAGATCCTCGCCGCGTTCCGGCGCGCCACGGCACCGCTGCACCGCGAGTCCGGCCCGAACCCCTATGCCGTCCACGACAAGCTGCAGGACCTGATGGGCGAGTGCGTCGGCATCGTCCGAACGGGCGAGGGACTCCAGAGGGGCCTCGACGGTCTCGAGGCGCTCGGCCCCGAGATCGACTCCGTCAAGGCGCACGGCGCGAGCCAGTACAACCCTGGCTGGCACGAGGCCATCGCCCTGCAGTCGCTACGCCGCACCGCGGAGTCCGTCGCACGCGCGGCGCTCTTGCGCGAGGAGAGCCGCGGCGCCCACACCCGCGTCGACTTCGAGGGCGAGCGCGAAGAGTGGGGCAAGTGCAACATCGTGATCCGCAAGGGTCCCGACGGTCGCATGGAGGTGCGCAAGGTGGAACGACCGCAGCCGCCCGCGGCGCTGGCGGAGATCGCCCGCGCCGAGATCGACGATCTGGAAGCCGGCCGCGTCGGCGCCGACTATCACATCCCATCCGAGGGGGAGGTGCCCCCCAGTGGCTGACCGCACATTCCGGATCTGGCGCGGCGACGCGAGCGGCGGCGACTTCGTCACCCACACGACCGACGTGGAGGAGGGCATGGTCGTGCTCGACGCCGTCCTGCAGATCCAGGCGCAGGCGGCCGGTGACCTGGCTGTCCGCTGGAACTGCAAGGCCGGCCGCTGCGGCTCTTGCAGCATGGAGATCAACGGACGTCCGCGGCTCGCGTGCATGACGCGCATGAACATCTACGGACCGGAAGAGACCATCACGGTCCAGCCGATGAAGACGTTCCCGGTCGTCAAGGACCTGGTCAGCGACGTCTCGTGGAACTACGAGCAGAACAAGCGCATCCCCGCGCTGCAGCCGAAGCCGCGCGACGCGGACGGCGAGCACCGCATGTACCAACAGGACGTGGACCGGGTGCAGGAGTTCAGGAAGTGCATCGAGTGCTTCCTGTGCCAGAACGTGTGCCACGTGCTGCGCGACCGCGAGGGACAGAGCAAGTTCATCGGACCGCGCTTCATGGTCCGCCTGGCAAGCCTCGAGATGAACCCGCTCGACACCGCGGACCGCATTCCCGTCATCCGCGACGAGATGGGTTCCGGCATGTGCAACATCACCCGCTGCTGCACCGAGGTGTGCCCCGAGAACATCAACATCACCGACAACGCGATCATCCCGCTCAAGGAGCGCGTCGTCGACCGGTACTACGACCCGGTGATGTGGATCGCGCGCAAGATGTTCGGCAAGAAGAAGAAGCCGCAGGCAACTGCGAAGGACTGACCGGGCACCCGCTGGGAAGAGAGCAGGTCGCCTCCGCATTACAATGGAGGAACGACTCCTGGACCCGGGGCCATGCGCACCTCACCGAGCGATCTGTCACGACTCCCGCTGCGCGCACACTCGCTGCTGGCGGATGTACCGCTGCACGACGTCTGGCGTGTCGCTCTCGACGGTGGCGGGCCGGGCCGCACCGTCGCCGACGTGCGCGCGCTGGTCCTGTCGGATTCCACCGCAACCGCAAGCGTGTTCGTGCGCGCGCTCTTCGCGATCCGCGGTGCACTCGGCCGAGTGTTCGGCTGGGACCGTGAGCCGCCCAACGGGGAACGCGACAGCTACCTGCACCGACTGACGCTGCAGGAGCAGGCGGCCTCGCTGATCCCGCCCGGCACACGCGACGGCCCGTTCTTCTTGCTCCACGCAACGCCGCGCGAAGCGATCTCCGAGGTCCAGAACGCCACCGTGCACGCGTTCTCGGTCTTCGCCCTCGACGAACGCGCAACGGGTTACGACCTCTACTGGGCGATCTACGTCCGCCCGGTAGGCCGATTGACGAAGTGGTACATGCGCGTCATCGACCCGTTCCGCCGCTGGTTCGTCTACCCGTCCGTGCTCCGCCGTCTGCGCACCGCGTGGTCGAAGCGGTACGCGAACCAGTCTTGACCATCGGCCACGGGACGCCTGTCAGCCTATGACGGTTTCGAGTCCTCGGCGTCGTCGGGAGTCGTGGTCTTCTCGTCGGACGGAGGCGGGGGATTGAGCAGATCGTCGAGCGAGACGATTTCGGCCTCGACCGGTACGCCGGACTCCGCCGCGGCGCGCTTGCGCTCGAGCTTCTCCTGCCGCTTCTTCTGCTTCTTCAGTTCCTTCGCTCGCTTCGCGAAGTTGAATTTTCCGCCTCTTTTTGCCAACGGCGCCTCCCTCGGCGACAGACCACGAACGCGATTCGGATCGGCCACACCGTCGAGACGTGCGATCCCGAGTCCTAGTGAACGCGGAAGACGCGCTGCGGAGCGCACAATCTCAGAGCGGCCCGCCCCTAGGCGCCTCCCCGCAAGCCTGGCAACCCCGGCAACGCAGCCTGGGCTCACATGATCGGGACGTCGGGACCGTCGACCTGGATCCAGGGCACGGGCCGGCCACGGATCACGATCTCGCGCACCCATAGAGTGCTACCGAAACTCGGGTGCAGCGTCAGCGGTCCTCGCATCCGGCCGCGGTGCTCCCAGATCGTGCGGTCGTCCACGACGATGCGGATGCGGTCGTCGATCTGCTCCAGCACGATCTCGTGCTCCTGTCCGGGGGTCATCAGGGCGCCGCTGACTTGCTGGTCGTGGTGCCCGAGCTCGAACCAGCTCGCCGGGGTTCGCTCCCAGTTGAAGAGCTGGGCCGCGGCACCCACCGCCATCCGGAAGTTGTTTGGTGACCCGGCGTCCAGACCACCTCGCACGATCACGCGCTCGATCTCGCCCCAGTACGTCCGATGCGTCGCGTACTCGTCCGTCACCCCTCCGGAGGGATCGAGGCTGCGCCCCACCAGACGCCCGCCATCGACCGTCCACTCACCCGCCGTGACGTGCCAGTCGTCGAGATCAGCGTGCGAGTCGAAGCGGATGACCCGTTCCTCGAGCCGCGGCGCACGGGAGGATGACGTCGCGCAACCAGCCGCGACCAACATGCAGGGCGCGAGTAACACCGGAAGCAGTCTGGCGAGTCTCGAACGGCGCATGAGCGAGCAACCTCCTCCACTCATGGACGGCAGGGGCGGCAAGCAGTTCCCGCAATCGCATCGGGACGCCCGCAGCGCTGGCATCCCGGGCAGGACTCGCCTCGAGCGCAGCGAGACAGCCGAGGCGCGTAGCGCCGAAGGCAACCCGCCAGGTGAGAGGCCGGCCGGCTGGTCAGACGGAGTCTGGCATCCCCGGCAGGACTCGAACCTGCGACCTACGGTTTAGGAAACCGTCGCTCTATCCGGCTGAGCTACGGGGACGCCGTGTCGCCTGGTGAGGCGATCGGCGCAGCGTAGGCCGGGGGGGGCGGGGGTGCCACTTCGCGGGGATCGGCAGGGTGGCCGGGGTACGGCAGTTGGAGCGGAGCGGGGCTCCGCTCCAACTGCGTGCGGTCGCGGTTGCAGGTGCAGGGTGAGTGGCCTACTTCAACCGGCGCGCAGGGGTGAGCGTGTCCTTGACCTCGGGCTGGCGCAGGGCCTTGTCCAGGTCCATGAGCTTGAGCTCGATCTCCTGGAACGCGGCGGAATAGTAGTGCGTGCGGTGGAAGAAGTAGCGGGCCACTTCCTCGTCGATGACGTGGTAGTGGTTCTCGCGGATGTCGGGGATCAGGAGCGCTGAACCGACCTGGAAGCTCTGCTCTTGCAAGAGGCGCCGCCCACCGTTCAGCTTGACGAGTTGCTTGAGCGCGAGTGCGAGGTGCAAATCCTCGACGTCGTCCTCGCTGCGGAGCAGGATCGTCCAGATCTGACAACCGTCGTCGTCTGTCTGGTTCAGGTCCCACAGTTGCTCTCGCCAGTAACGCTTGAGTTTGCGAAGGTCGCCAGCGATCTCCTCGGGGGCGGTCTCGACGTCGAAGTCCGGCAGCCAGTTCGCGGGGTTGTTCCAGCCGCCGGCGTCCTTGCCGGGATTCTCGGTGAACGTGATGCGGATCGCCTTCTCGGGGTACTGCTCGAAGAAGTCCGTGAGCCGCTCGACCGTCCACTCGGAGAGCTCGTGTGTGAGTCCGCCGGGGCGCTCGAGGAAGTTGGTACCGAAGCCCCCCTCCTCCTCCAACGGGTTGTCGACCACGATGATGTTCTCGGGGTTCAGCTTCTCGACGACGTCGCGCCGCTTGAGCAGTCCGGAGAGCATCCGCGTCGCGAGCATCTCCTGGCCGGGCAGGACCTCGCCCGCGAACTCGCTGAACGGGTACTGCGTCGCGAGCTTGAAGTTCTTGGCGATCGCCTCCTGTGCGAGCGTGTTGTATTCCTGGAGACGTGGGTTCTCGTAGAGGAAGTCCAGGTCGTAGACGTCCTGGTGCTGCAGGCGATACGAAGAGCGGAAGAGCTTCGCTTTGTCCGTGTCGATGCGCTCGTGATCGCGGGGCAGCATGCGTTCGACGTTCCCCTCGGGGAGGACGTACGGCGTGAGGACGATGATGACCTCGCTCCGCTCCTGCGAGACGCGTTCCGAACGGAACGCGGCACCGATCAACGGGATGTCGCCGAGAATCGGGATCTTGTCCCGAACCGTCGACTCCTTCTTCTGCACGAGGCCGCCGATGATCAGCGGCGTGTTGTTCGGGATCCGCGCGTACGTCTGCACCCGGCGGGTAGCCAGCCGCGGCGCGCGTGCCACCTCGCCCATGCTGTTGGACTGGAGCACCACGACGTCCCCGCCCTCGACCACCGACGACACGACGGCATCGACCATCATGTTGACATGATTGCCCTTCTCGGTGATGCGGGGACGGATGTTCAGCAGGATGCCGACCGGCTGGTAGGTGAACGTGACCGAGATTCCGTCGCTGCCCGGATTCGTCGTCGACGTGGCGATGGGGATGTTCTCTCCGACGCGAATCGTGGACTGACGGTTGCTCACCGTGAGCACGCTGGGGCGGGACAGGACCTCTGCGTGTCCGTTCTCGACGAGCGCCCGGAGCTTCACCCTCCAGTCCAAATCGACGGTGCCGGTGAGCAGATCCTGGATGGCGTCATCCGTACCCTCGATCGTCAGGGTGTCGGCGCTGCCCTCGGCGTCGAGCGTCCCGGCCGTGAGCTCGGCCAGAGCCGAGCGGCGCTTGCGCACCGACCACTGGACACCGAGTTCCTCGAGGCCGTTCTCGTTGATCTCGATCACGAGCGCTTCGATCAGGGCTTGGCGAGCCGGCTTGTCCACGAACTCGTCCACGAGCCTGCGGATCTCGTTGAACTGCTCCGGCTGGTCCTTGTCATACAACACGACGAGTTCGGTCATCCGTGCGAAACCGGA
This sequence comes from Planctomycetota bacterium, assembly GCA_965248445.1. Taxonomy (GTDB): domain Bacteria; phylum Planctomycetota; class JAJSAM01; order JAJSAM01; family JAJVHW01; genus CBDFJG01. The sequence continues at coordinate 999,394 of CBDFJG010000004.1, read as the reverse complement.
CCGTTCCGAGAGCTGTGTGGCCGTGGTGGGGACGGCGTCACCGCCCTGCGTCGCGACCCCTGCGGCGCCGCCTCCCACGATGCCGGTGTCGGCCTTCCCCGGGTCCGCCAGCCACACGACGTAGGGGACCTTCCGCGCGTCGAACCCCGTCGGTCCCAGTGAGGTGATGATCTCGGACGGGAGCGCTTGCCCGGCCGCCGGCGGTGTGACGATGCGCGCGGTTGCCTGGACCGTCGTCACCCCCAGCGTGGCCAGCCGGTGCATCGCACGCTCCGCATCGGCGTTGCTGAGCTGAATGGTCTTCCGCGCCAGGTGCACGAAGCCTCGCGACGACTTGTACGTGTCGAACTGAGTCGCGAGCGCGGCCACGATCTCGCCGACCGAGCCGGGCTTGGGCTTCCCCGCCTCGTCGAACTCGATGTCGGTGTTCGGTCCGGCGGCGCCGGCGTTCAGGACCACGCCGTCGATCTCGAGGTACCTGCCCTGCCGGGCGTACTCCGTCATCCCCACGCGGAGCAGCCACGTCGCCGGCGACTGGCCGAGCGTCCTGCGCCAGAACACGGCTACCGGAAGCTTGTTGTCACTCGAGCGCCACCTGATGGCATCGTCGTCCGGTGAGATCAGCTCCACCGCGCGATATCCCTTCGCACCGAGTCGCTTGCCGAGAATGGACAGGAACTCCGCAGCGTCCACCCCATCGAGGTTCGCCAGCGGCTGCGAGACCTTGGCCGGCGACGCCACCGGACGCTCGCCGGTGAGGACGCCGTCGAGAGCGATGTAGTCGATCGACGACAGTTCGACCCGCGTCAACTGAGTCACACGGTCCGCAGCCACGTCCGTAGCCTCCGACTCCTCGGGACGGATCCCCTCTGGGTTCGCGGCGCCGCCACGCAAGCTGTCCTTGTCGAAGAACAGGTCAGCGGACCTCTTCTGCGTGGCAGCGCGTTCTTCGGCTGCGTGCTGTTCTACCGCGCGCTGCGCTGCGGCTCTTGCCTTCGCGCTCTGGTCGGCGAGCATCGCGACGTCCACGTCCTCGTGCGTCATCACGCGCGGCGGCTCGACCTGCCGACAGCCCGGGAAGAGCGACCCGGCAAGCAGCAGCAGCGCGATGTGCCGGCTGCGCCAGCCCGCGCGACGTGTGACCGAATTCTCGTGAGCAGTGGACATGAGCGAGCCCCCATCCGTGTGCTCCGCGTCTCTCTCAACTTGAGAACGCGAAGCGATCGCGAAGCTCGATCTCGTGCCTGTCCCGTGCCCAACGCACGGGTGTCAAGCGGAGTGGCTCCGCATCGCGTATGAAGACTGCTTCTGTCTACTTGTAGAGCAGCCGCTTCCCGGAATCGTTCTTCACGCGAGCGCGAACCTGGACCCCGTCCTCGACGGTTCCGATCCCGACGCTGACGTAGAGCGTCGCCCACCGGCTCGTGCCAGGGTCGCCGATGCTGGTATCGCGCACGCGGGCGCGCACGGTGCCGGTCGTGTAGTCGACGTCGAGGTCGTGCAGGCCGCTCGCGGCCGAGTCGATCAACGTGTAGCGGTAACCGCGATCCGTCGTGGAGATCTCGTACGCGTTCTTCGAGACGTCGATCTTGAACTTCACCGGACTGCCCGCAACGCCGGCGCGGAGCGTCACGTCCGGTGGAGTTCCCGGCTTGGAGCCGGGCGCGAACTCCGCAGTCAGGCGGAAGTCGCTCACCGTTCTGCCGCTGTCGGAGCTCCCCACAAAGCGACGGAGCGCCAGCAGCGGCGTCGACGTCGGGTGCAGTTCATCGCGGTACTCGAGATCCGACTTCTCCTCGAACGTCGCAGTCTCTGTGAGGCCGCTGCGGCCGATCGTCTTGACGACGTGCAACTTCGCCGATGCGGCACCGACGAACGTGCCCCGCTCGAACGCGAGCTTGAAGTCGCTCGTGTTGGTACCGGCGGAGAACGAGGCGTCGCGCCAGTTCTCGACGATCAGCATGATGTGGCCCTTCGACCCGCCCCGGCGCGGCGTGAAGATGCGCAGGTCAATCTCGCCGTTCTCAAAGCTGCCTCCTTCGAAGCGCCAGAAGCGGCGGCCCTTGCGCGTGAGCCCGCGCGGAAGCTCGATCCGTCGGCTGCCGAACTCGAGGGCGCTGCGTTTCGTGAGGTCCACGGAGGCGGGGTCGGCGCCGAAGTCGAGGTCGCCGCGCACCACCAGGCGCACGCGGGTGCCACGGATCTTGGTCTGCGTCGGCTTGCGGCGCGGCTGCACCACTCTCACCATGCGCAGGCGCAGGAAGCCGTTCACCGCGCGCGGCGGATCGCTAATCGTGACCTTGACCGTGTCCTTCATGGTTGCGGTCCGGTCCTCTACCTCGAACGTGAATTCGGTGTCGCCGTCGCCGAGCGTGATCGACTCGGGCAGGGTGGCGAGCGGGAGCGCGAGATTGCAGGTTCCGTCGAGTGAGATCTTGGGCCCCGCGACGACCGTGGTGCCGAGGACCCACTGGCAGATCAAGCCGTCCCCGTCCGCATCGGTCGCCGTGCCGTTCAACGTGGTCGCGTCTTCGTCACGTCGGAGTATCTCGATGTCCGGGCCTGCGCTCACGACGGCAGGTACGTCGATGCGCACCACGACCTCGTCGTACGTGGTCGTCGGGATCGTGGCGCTGACGTCGGTGACCGCGAAGCGGAACGTGTGCGGCCCCGGGTCGAGCGTCGGCCGCGTCGCCAGGTCGAGCGTGAGCGTGCACGTGCCGGTCGAAGGAGCGGCGGATCGCGCGATCTCACGGAACGACTCGTCGAGCCACTGGCAGGTCAGTTGGTCGCCGTCGGGGTCGGCTCCGGTGCCCGTGAGCATGGTCGTCAACTGACTCGCGGACAGGATGACCGCGTCGTCTCCTGCGTGGGACGTCGGGGGCGCGTTCGTCGCGAACACGTATGCGGCGCCCGGCTGGAGAGAGCTGCCCAGCGCACCGGCGACGACCGTCTCACCCGAGAGCGCGACGGAGTGCCCCACGAGAGCGCTGTTGGCCCGTCCGCGCACGGCTTGGTACCGGACGCGCTCTGTCCACGTGGATCCGCTGCGCACGAAGAGGTACGCCGCACCCTGAGCCGAGTCGTCGCCGGGCGCTCCGACCACCAGTCGATCGCCTTCCAGGGAGACCGACGTGCCGAAGTCGTCGCCGGCCACGGCATCGGATGCGGTCTGCTTCGCCTCTTGCGTCCACGTCGTGCCCGACCGCGTGAAGACGTAGGCCGCGCCCGAGTCGCTTCCGTCGTCGTCATCGTGGGAGGCGCCGACGGCGGCGGTCTCGCCGTCGACAGCCACCGAGACGCCGAATCCGTCGATCGCCGCGCCGTCCGCCGCGACGAGCTTCTTCTGCTGGGACCATACGCCCCCGCTCAGCGTGAAGACGTATGCCGCTCCCTGTCCGGCGGTCTCGCCGGGCGCACCCGCCACGATCGTGTCGTCGTCGAGTGTGACCGACGCTCCGAGCAGGTCGTCGATGGCCATGTCGCCGGCGTCGAGACGCGGCTGCTGCGTCCACACGGTGCCGCTGCGTGTGAACACGTAGACGGAACCCCTGCCGCTGTCGCGCAGGGGCGACCCGACGGCGACCGCGTCGCGGAAGATCGCAACGGAGGCGCCGAACTCATCGCCGCTCGCACCATCCGATGCCGTGAGCTTCGCCTGCTGGGTCCATGTCGTGCCGCTTCGAGTGAACACGTAGGCCGCTCCGCGGCGCGACTCGTCTCCGACCGCGCCCACGATCAGGGTGTTGCCGTCGACCGCCGCTGAGATGCCGAACTCGTCGTCCGCGGCAGCGTCCGAGGCCTTGAGAGCTGCTCCTTGTTGCGCCCACCGCACTCTCGCGCCCGTGAACACATGCGCGGCGCCCTCGGCGGCGTCCTGCAGATGCGCGCCCACGACGACCGTGTCGCTGTCGATGCCGACGGCGACGCCGAACTCGTCACCCGCGTCGGTGCCGGCCCCGGTGAGCGTCGCGAGCGGCGTGACGACGGGGACCTCGTCGTGCGAGGGCGTCGCGGATGCGAAGATGCTGGCGCAAAGGAGCGCAGCGACGGCCGCGGCACGAGCGTGCCAAATGTGCGACTTCGGTTCCTGCTTCACGGGTGAGCCCTCCACTCTGCGAGCTGCTCGGCTCGCCGCTACCGACCGGTGCGCGCAGGAACGGTGCGCCGACGGGATTCCATCGCGCGGGAGCATACACGCCCGACGGCGGCCGAAGACAGCCCGGCGTCGAGCCTGCGCGTTTGGGCGGCGAGGCTCACGAGTGACTCAAATACAATGCCGCCGACCGCGAGAGACGGTCCCTTCAGGCTCGGAGGGAACTGATTGACCGATCCGGCTGCGCCGCGCGTTGACCTCGTCGTCGGGGACACCGTGGGCAACCTCTACCTCGAGTCCGAACTCGGGCGCGGGGCGTTCGGCGCGGTGTTCCTGGCGCGGGACACGCTGATCGGCCGGCCGGTGGCGCTCAAGGTGCTGCTCCCGCGCGAGCAGGGCATCAGCGAAGCGGAGCGCGAGGCGTTCCTGTCCGAGGCGCGCGTGATCGCGTCGCTGCCGAGCACCCACATCGTGACGCTCTACTCGGTGCACGAGGGTGCGGGCGGTGAGTGGCTGATCGAGATGGAGTTCGTGGACTCCGGTTCCCTGTTCGACCTCGTTACGCAAGGGGACTGCGTCTCCGCAGATCAGGCGGTTCCGATCATCCGCGGCATCCTGACGGGACTGCGCGACGCGCACGAGCGCGGCGTGCTGCACCGCGACATCAAGCCAGGCAACGTGCTACTCGGGTCCGACAACCTGGTGAAACTCGCGGACTTCGGTCTCGCGCTCGTCGCCGGCGTGTCGATTCTCGCGGGCGAGGTGAAGGGCAGTCTTGTGGGGACGCCCTGGTACATGGCGCCGGATCTGTTCATCGGCAAGGAAGCCAGCGTGCAGACGGATCTGTGGGCGACCGGCATCCTGATCCACGAGATGCTGATGGGCGAGCTGCCGTACGCGCACGAGAAGCTGCCCGCGCTGATCCGCGCCGTGCTCCACAATCCCCCGCCGCCTCTGCGTCCCGACCTGCAGGCGCGTTTCGGGGGGATCCTGGCCAAGTGCCTCGCCAAGCAGCCGGAGGACCGCGCGCGGTCAGCGGCGCAGCTCCTGGCCAACCTCGATCGCATTGCGCGGCGCAGCACCGTCGTGACGCTTCAGCCGGCCGGCGCGCTTGGCTCAGGCCGGCTATTCGGGCGGACGGCGGAGATCGGGAAGATCGTCGCCACGTTCCAGAGTGTTGTGGCGACCGAACGCGCTGCGCTGATCTCGCTCGTCGCAGATGCCGGCGCGGGCAAGTCGGCGCTCCTTGAGGAGGCCTCGGTCGTCGCGAAGCCGTTCGGCGTCGGATGGCTGCCCCTCGCGATCACGCCGACGAGCGGACTGCTCCGACCGCTCCTGGCAGCCGCCCGCGAGCGCGTCGGTCCCGGCGGAACCGACGAGGCGCTCGAAGACGGTCTGACCGGCGGTTCATTCGGCCAGGCGCTGCCTGTGCTGCGGCTGATGTTGCAACCGGGCGCCGATCTCGACGTGCAGGGCCGTGAGCAGACGCTGGCGGCCATTGAGCAATTGCTGCGCGGGATCGCGGGAGAGTTCCCGCTGTGTCTCGCCGTGGACGACGCGCACCTGCTCAACGAGGACGACGTCACGTTGCTGCGTGACCTGACGCAGCGCCTCGCCAGCGACCGGTTCCTGCTGCTCGTGGCGCGTCGCCCGCTGCCCGACGGCTCCGCATCGGTGGGCCGGCCGGAGGGTGTGCAGGCCGTCGAGGCGATCGAACTCAGCGCGATGTCCCGCGAGGACATCTTCCGCCTGCTCGAGGACCGCGCCGAGGGCGCGAAGGTGCAGCCTCGGATCGCCGAGCGGATCGCGCGGCGATCCGGTGGCAACCCGCTGCTCGCGCTGGAGTTGTTTCGGCACCTGCAGATGACGAAAGCGATCGTCTCGGACGGCGAGGTGTGGCATGCGACGGCCGCGTGGGACGAGCGCTCGCTGCCGGCGGGACTGAACGAGCTGTTCGCGCGGCGTCTCGACTCACTCGACGACGACGACCGCGAACTCCTGGAAGCCGCCGCGGTGGACGGCGTCAGCTTCGACGGCGGGACGCTCGCGGCGGTCCTCGAGATCTCGCGGATGAAGGTGCTGCGCCGCCTGCAGAAGCTCTGCCGTCAGGGCGGGCTCGTCACGTCGACGGAGCAGGGCTACCACTTCGACCATCCCATGCTGCGGGACCTGCTCTATCAGCAGACGGCGCCGGAGTTGCGGCAACTGCTGCACGCGACGCTCGCGGAGCACCTTGAGGGCGAGGAGGGCGTCGAATCCGAGCGACTCGGTACGCACTGGGAGCAGGCGGGAGACCTGACGCGGGCGCAGCCGCACTTGATCCAGGCAGCCTGCCATGCCGCACAGCGCAACGAGCAGCGGCGGGCGATCGAGCTCTTCGACCGGAGTCACATCCTCGATGACACGCCCGACTTGGAGCTGATCGCGCGCCATGGTTCCGACTTCGCGGCAATCTCCGGAACATTGGCGTCCGTCGGCCGCGAGGTGGACTCCGAGCAGGTGCTGACGATTCTCAACGCAGCGGCGGAGCGCGCGGAGGACGCGACCCTGGCCGCTCGCGTGAGTGTGCAGCGCATTCTGCGACGCCACGAGACGGGGGCGTTGGACGAAAACGACAAGAGCTCGCTCGAGGTCGCCGTGGAGAGGCTGCCACGCGGACGCGAGTTGGGCGTCACGCACCATTGTCTCGGTCTCCTCGCGAGGCGGCGTGGCGACCTGGAGAGCGCAGAGCGCCATGCGCTCCTCGCTGACGAGCTGTTTCTCGAACTCGGGATGGAGAGCCAGCACGCGGCGCAAGCAAACACACTCGGATTGCTCGCAGAGCACCGCGGAGACTTCGCGCGCGCCGAGGAGTACTACGCTGAGGCAGCTCAGTCCTACGCTCGGCTCGGCGAGAACGTCAACGCGGCGATCGCGACGATCAACAGCGTGAATGCGGCGATGACGATCGGCCGATTGGACGGCAGACGGCAGATCCTGAGAGAAGCGATCGGGACCATCGAACTGGAGGGAGCGCGCGCCAGGGCAGCCATGGCCGCTACGTACCTGGCCAACCTCGAGTACGCGCTGGGCAACGTCGATGAGGCGCTCGACGTCGCGGAGGGTGCCGTCGCCGCCGCTCGCCCGCTGGATGCCCCGGAACAACTCGCGGTCTGCCTCTTGACCGCTGGCACTTTGCTCTCCGCCGTCGGACGCATCGAGATGTCCCGCGCCTACGTCGATGAGGCAGGCGTCATCTCCGAGCGCGTCGGATTCGAGACCGGCATCGCGCACGCCGCAGCGGCCCGCGCGCGACTGCATGCCTACACCGGTGATCTGGCCGGTGCGGAGCACGAGATACTGCGGGCACTCGAGACCAACGCGGCCATGGGTGACAGTCCGGAGGCGCTCGCGCTCGAGTTGCTTCTGCTCGCGCCACTGGGCGTGGGTGTCGCGGCTTGGGCGCGGATGCGGGCACTTCTCGAGGCGGCAACGGATCTCGACGAGGGCGTCCGTGTGCTTCTAAGTCGAGCTCTGGCGGGCGCTCTGGCCTTCGTCGATCCGAAGGGTCCGTCAGCCGATCTGCACGCGGCTGCGGACACGCTCTCGGCCGACAGTGTCGGCGATCTTCGCGCGGAACTCCGAATCGTCGCGCACTGGATGCGGGCGGAGGCTCATCGCCGCGACGATGACCTCGAGGATGCCGGTCGCGCGTCGAATGCAGCCAGATCCGCGGCGGCGCTCTTGGGCCATGTGTGGCTTGAGTTGGGCGTGCTGCGCTATCTGGATTCGATCGATCCGTCGTCCGTACGCCGAGATCGCAGGGCCACGCTACTGCGACGGCTGGCTGCAGAGATCGACGACGCACGACTGCGGGAGACGCTCCAGCAGGCCTGGTCTCCGTAGACGCCAACGAGAAGCGGCCCGCGCCATGTGCGCGCGGGCCGCTTGGTGGACTCGCCGAAGCCGCGTGTGTGCAGCTAGCCGCATCTGTTCACGAGACGTCGCGATGACGGTGCTTTCGGAGTCCACAGGGTCAGATCTTGGCCAGGCGAGGGCGGATGCTGTCGTCGTTGCCACAAGGGCAACGCGAGTGAGCGGCCGAAACGGCGCGGATTCTGCGGTGTGGGCAGACCGTAGGCCGGGCGGTGGTGTGGCGGACGGCGCGGCGGGACGTCAGGTCGGCTTCGGGGATGCCAGCAGTCGTTGCGCGCAGCGCTCGAAGACGTGCTGCCAGGGCCACGACGAGGACATCGAGACCCAGATCCGGCGCGTCGTGATCCGCACGAGCGCGCCGATCTTGAGCAGCCGCAGGCGGATCGTGCCGGCTTGCGCACGCGCCATCTCGGTGCCGGCGAGACCGATGCGTCGCAGCGCACAGGTCAGGACGTAGGCCATGGCCGACATGGCCATCCGCACGGCGTTGCCCTGCATCGTGTGCACCGACAGACGGGTGCCGAAGAGCTCGAGCTGCTGCTCCTTGATGCGATTCTCCGCCTCGCCCCGGGCGCAGTAGAGCTGCTCGTAGAGACGCTTGCTGCTCCAGCTACGAGGCGGCAGATTGGTCACCACGAAGCGGGGATTGCGCTTGCCGCCCGGCAGGTGCTCGGCCTTGGCGACCACGCGACGCCTCTGGCTCCAGCTCCCCAGCGTGGTCCAGGCAAAGTCGCGAAAGACCCGGGCTGCTCGGCCGGTCTGCACGGCACGGGCTGCGGCCTCATCGAGCGCGTCTTCGACGTGTCGCTCAAGGCGCTCATTGCGCGCCATGCCCAGCAGGTAGAAGTGGCCGGCGGCCTCGCACCAGGCCATCAGCTCCTCGCGGCAAAAGCCCGAGTCTGCGCGCACGAGCACCTTGGCCCGGGGCCAGCGGCGCCGCAGACGTAAGACCAGCGCACGGAGCTCGTCCACGACTCCGCGCGCGGGATCTCTGTCAGCGGTCTGGAGCCGAGCGAGCAAGAGGTGCTCGCCGCAGAAGACGTACAGCGGCAGGTAGCAGTAGTGCCCGTAGTAGCCGTGGAAGAAGCGGCCCTCCTGCCGGCCGTGCAGCCGCACGTCGGAGTGGTCCAGGTCCAGCACGAGCAGGCCCGGATCCTCCGGCCCCATGGCCTCGCAGAAGACGTCGCTGAGCACGCTGTCCACGCGCTCCTGGTCCATCTCGATCTTGGCGTAGCGCGTCTGTGCCGTGGCGCCGAGCTGCGTGGTCTCGAGCCGCGAGAGCGTCGGGTGCGTGGCCAGAGCACCCTCGCGCTTGCCGCACGCCGCGGCAAACAGCGGGTCCTTGCCGACATGGTCGTGGTCCACCAGATCCTCGTAGCCCGCGCACAGCCCGAAGACCCGCTGACGCAGCATCTGGCCGACCGTGTGCTCGACCCGACGCGGGTCCCGGTGGTCCCCGAAGCAGCGCGCAAACCGCGAGAGCAGATCGATGCGACGATCGACCCGCTCGAGCAGCAGCACGCCCCCGTCGCTCGTCACGGTACCGGCGTCGAAGCGCGTCACCGCGGTGCGTCCACAGATGCCCGCGAAGAGGGTCCCCTGCGGGCTACAGTCTGTCGTCATCGGGCCGGCGCTCCTGTCGGTGCAAGTACTAGCGAGTACGAGCACTTAGACAGACGACGGCCCGCTCAGATTCCCGGCTGGTGAACGATTCGGGCTAGCTGCCGATGATCGAGTCGAGACCCGCTTTGACCTTGCCCCAGTCGCTGCCGGTGTTGTCGTACGCCTTCTTGACGTTGGTGAGCGCGGTCGTTGTGTGCGCCGGCGCCAGCGTGTGGTTCTCCGCGGTGAACGCATTACCCGAGAGCTGAGCCGCCGTGGTTGCCGGGTTCGGCACGAGCTGAGTGCTCGACGGCTGAACCTGCTCGCACTGCGTTTTCACGTGTGTGAGCGCCTGCTCCACCGTCATCGGGTGCTGGTGCTGCGGGTCCGTCCAGAGACCCGGAACGGTCGTTGTCTTCCAACTCATATCTACCACCCTCCATCTTGCGGACTCCGCTGCCCGGGTCGCGCCGCCCTGCGCGACGAGCCTCGGGGGCTGGATCCACCGCCAACTACAGACGATAGGTTCCCCGATGCGAGCCGGTCAAGGGGGCGCACCGATCGACGGTTCACGGACGAATCTCTCGCGTTGCGACCAGGCTCTCTCGCAGGGCAATCAGATGAGCCTGACCGGAGCCTGAACTCACGTCCGAACGGCCCAGTTCCCGATGGTTCCCATGGCAGTCCGCGCGCGCCCCGCGTGCGGGCGCGGTGCCGCGTGCCATGACCGAACCCACCGATCCCACGACCGAGCACGACGAAGCGGCAGCCGCCGATTCACCGCCCCGCGGTCGCCGCAAGGGCGACGGACCGCGGGGCGCCCGGTCCGCGCGGCCGGAGCGGACGGGCGAAGAACTCGACCTCGCGGGCGCACGCTTCGGTGCGTACTCCGTGCTCAGCCACCTGGGGTCCGGCGGCATGGGATCGGTCTACGTCGGACGCGCGGTGGACGAGTCGGCGAACGTGCCGGTCGGCACGCGTGTCGCGATCAAGGTGCTGCACCACGAACTGCACGGCAGCGCCGAGTACCGCGAGCGGTTCCTGCGCGAGGCGGTCCTCGGCGGCGAGATCATGCACGAGGCCGTGGTGCGCGCTCTCGACCTCGGCACACTCAAGCTGAACGACCGGCAGGTGACGTACCTGGTCATGGAGCTCGTCGAGGGGACGACGCTCAAGGAGATGCTCGTCCGGCTCACCCGCCTCCCCGAGGCGCTGGTGCACGAGATCGCGATCCAGGTCGCCGAAGGACTCTCCGCGATCCACACCGCGAACGTGGTGCACCGCGACATCAAGCCGTCGAACATCCTCGTCACCCACGGACAGCGCGTCCGGATCATGGACCTCGGCATCGCGCGGCTCTCCGGCGACGACGAGGAGATCACGCGCATCGGCCAGTTCACAGGGTCGGTCGCGTACGCCGCGCCCGAGCGTTTCGGCGGCGGCACGACGGACTACTCGTCGGACCTCTACTCGTTGGGCGTCTCGCTCTACCAGCTCGTGACTGGACGGCTTCCGTTCCGGAGCAGCGATCTCGCGTCCGTCGTCCGCGCGCACATGGCCGAGCGGCCGCGCCGGGCCGACAGCGTATGCGAAGACGTCTCGCCGTTCCTGGCAGAGGTCATCGACACCCTCATGCAGAAGGAGCCGGAGGACCGGTTCGTTTCTGCAGACGTGCTTCTCGGAGTGCTCCGCGAGGGCGAGGACTCGGACTGGTGGGCCGCCCGCGAGAGCATCGTGCGGAGCGCCGGGCGGTTCGCGCAGCGCATCCCGATCCGCCGCGACGCCGAGCTCTGTGGCCGCGAAGAGGAGTTCGGCGGCCTCAAGAAGCTCTGGTCCCGGGCCGTCAAGGGTCGCGGCGCGGTCGTCGAGCTGACCGGCGAGCCGGGAGTGGGCAAGACGCGCCTCGTGGACTCCCTCGCACTCTCGATCGAGGAGCCGGATGCACAGGTGCTCTACGGGTCGTTCCCACCCGGCAGCCCGCGGGACGCGATCGTGGACTCTCTCGTCGCACACCTCGGCACGGCGGACCTCGAACAGCGACTGTCCACTCTGATCGCGTCAGACGACCTCGCTCCGATGCTGGTCGAGCACCTGAAGCAGAGTCACCGCAACTCCGGAGCGACATCGGACGCCGGCACCGTGCTCGAAGGACTGCTCGTCGAACTGATGCGCGGACTTGCGAACGAGGCGCCGCTGCTCTGGATCATCGACGATCTGCACTTCGCGAACGCGGACGCGCACCGCCAGATTCTCGCGCTGGCGCGCGCCGTGGCCGACTCCCCCATCCTGCTCGTGACCACCGCCCGCACGAGCACGACGGAGATGTTCAGCGGGAAGCTCCAGTTGCTCGACCACCTCGAGCGCGTGAACCTCTCGCGACTCTCGCCTCGCGCGATCATCGAACTCGTGCGCGACGCGCTCGGCAACCACGTGATGGCCGACCGCATCGGTGCGGAGATCGCGTTCAAGTCCGACGGCGTCCCGTTCTTCGCCGTCGAGATGATCCGCGCGCTCGAAGAGAACGACAACGTCGAGCGCCTGCCGGACGGTTCACTCGAGGAGACGACCCGGGTCGACAAGATTGGCGTGCCGACCGCGGTCCGTGCGCTCATCGAGACGCGGCTCACCGATCTCGAGCCGGAAGACCGCAACCTCCTGGACCTGGCGGCGGTGCTGGGCTTCGAGTTCGACGCCGACGCTCTCGCGCAGTCGTTCGGTGTGCCGCGCATCCACGTGCTGCAGCGGCTGGCGGGCATCGCCCGGCAGACGCAGGTCGTCCGACCGAGCGGGCGGCTGTTTCGCTTCGATCACCACCAGATCCACGAAGTCGTCTACGCGGATCTGCACGAGGCGCTGCTCGAGGAGTACCACGCCCTGGCTGCACAGTACGTCTGCGCCGCGCACGGCGCCTCACTGGATGCTCCGGACGACATCGCGCCCGACGTCGCCGTCATGCTGGTCCGTCACGCGCTGCGAGGACCGGACCCGGCGACCGTCGCGGACCTCGCGCCGATGGTGTGCGACCGTCTCGAGAAAGCCCACCGGTACGCCGATGCGCACGAACTCTCGACACTCATGCTCGACCGCGAGGCCGTCCGGGAGGGGTATGCCCACGCGAACGCCCTGCGCCAGTCCGGCGTGCTGCTGCGCAGTCTCGGGCGCCTGGACGAGGCGATCAGCTCGGTGAAGCAGGCGATCGACTTGGCGGGAAGCTGCGAGTCAGCGCAACTGCTGTCGCAGTGCTACTGCGAGCTCGCGTCGCTCTCCCTCACGATCGGCGCGGTTGACGATGCCGTCGCCGCGGCCGAGTTCGCGATCGAGAGCTACGACGACGACACGCGCGCCGGGATCAAGGCGTTCGCGCACCAGCTGCTCGGCGATGCGTGCATGTATCGCGGCCAGTCCGCGGAGGCTCTCGGCCACTTCAAGACCGGATCAACGATCTGCATCGATGCGGACGAGCGCCCGGCCATTCCGGACTCGCTGTTGGCGCTCGGTCGCGCACGCCTGCGGCTGGGGGACCCACAGAAGTGCATCGAGTTCTCGCGGCAGGCCATGCAGATCGCCCGCGAGGTCGAGCGGCCGGTCAAGGTTGCGGACTGCCTCGGACTGATCGCGGTCGGCATTCTCGAGTTGGGCCGGCCGCTCGAGGCGCTCCCTCACCTGCGCAAGCAAATGGAGGTCCTGCAGCGCGTCGGCGCCCGGGATCGACTGTGTATCGCCACGAGCAACGTCGCCGCGGCGCTGTTCGAGTCCGGACAGTGCGCCCGGTCGCTCCCGTACTTCGCGCGCCAGCTCCAACTCGCGCGCGAGCTGGGCGACCGCGCGCGCGAACTGACCGGCCGGGTGAACCTGTCCATGGTGCACGCGTCGCTCGGCCACATCCCCGAGGCGATCGAGTTTGCGGACTCGGCAACCGCTCTGGCCGTGGAGGTCGATCTTCCGCCGCGCTCCGCGATCGCGCACACGACGCACTCATCGCTGTTCCGCCTGCTCGGCCGGGCGGACCTCGCGGCCGTCGAGGCCGAGGCGGCGCAGAACCTCGGTGCCAAGATCGGGGACGCATGGATCACGGGGATGAGCATCATCGAGATCGCTCGCGTCCGGCTCGACCTCGGCGAGCGTGACGCGGCGCATGCGCTCCTCGCGCGCGCTGTCGAGATGTTCCACAAGTCCAACAACGCGGCGTTCGAGTGTCAGGCGCGCGTGCTGCTCGGCCGCATCGCCCTCGAGTCGGGTGACCGCGAGTCGGCCGTCAAGGAGTTGCGCGCGGCGCTCGAGCTCGGCGCGACGGCCGAGCGCGCGGACAGCGTGATCCTCGCCACGGCGCTGCTCGTCGCCGCGGGAGACCGCACGACGGATGAGGCCGAGGCGCGTTTCCGCGAGTACACCGAGCGTCTCGGCATCCCGTCCCGCATCGAGGCGCACTACGTGATGTACAAGGCGTGCAGGGACGCGACTCACCTTCACGCTGCGCACGCACTGCTCACGCAGCTGGCCGGCGTGACGCCGACCGAGTACCGCGACTCGCTGCTCCGCGGCAATCCCGTGCATGCGGCCGTCTGCCGCGCGCACGACGAGATCAAGTGAATCCCCGCCGCTACTTTCGCTGGTGCCGGCTCATCTCGGCGAGCGAGGCGCGAGACGCGCCGGCGTGGGACCGGGGCGCAGGGGGCGGACACCGCCCAGCTCGCGATCGTCGGGTCCCTGGCCCGCGTCGAGCACAGGGTCCGCGAGGAAGTCGAGCGCGACGAAGATCGAGCGGCTGCGGCGGTACATGAGAAGCGAGAGGGCGACCGTCGTCGCCCCCGCGAACACCATCGTCACGACCGACAGCGCGACGAAGCGGTGCAGCACGATGAAGGCGATGCAGGCGATCCAGAACGTCGCGATCATGCAGAGTTCCGAGCCGCCCAGCCAGTGACCCTCGCCGCGTTCGAGCGGCCAGTCGCATGTGGTGCAGCGATCTTCCCGGCGGAAACCGCGCCGGAAGATGCGCCCGTCGCCGCAGGACGGACAACGCCCGCCGAGCGCACGGAATAAAACCGTGCGCAGCGGCGGGCGAAGAGGTGCGTCCACCCGGTCAGACTACCGCGCGATCACTTGATCACGGCCTTGAAGCGATAGGTGCGGTCGCGACGGGAGTTCGGGGAGTTGACGATGCGGATGAGCCACACGCCCTCCTGAGGGAACTTTATCTTGCGCTTCTTGCGGCTGCCCGGGAACAGGCTCGACACCGAGCCGTTCGGCTTCTGCACGGAGGCGAAGCCGCCGAACAGGCCGCGCAGCCGGAGCTTCAGCTTGCGGGCCCCGGCCGGAACCGTCACGCGCACGAACGCAACCTCGCCCGGCACGAGGCGACCGCGAATACTCTCCCCGGAGACCGCGTCGGCCCAGGGCTCGGTGACGATCAACTCGGGACCGAGAAGTTCGTTGTCCGACTCGTCCGCTTCATCCAACGCACCGTCGTCGTTGATCGTCGCGAAGATGTCGTAGGTACCTTCGGCGGAGTCCGGGATCGTGACCGCGACACCGATCTCCCGCGTCTCGGCGGAGAGCAGGTCCACGGCGGCTTCACCGATGAGAAGCGTGGATCCGACCACGGGCTCGGCGTAGACGCGCACGGTCGTGACGACATCGCCGCTGCCCGAGTTCGTGACCTCCACGAACACGGTGCCCGACGCTCCGCCCGTGACCTCCACGGGGAGGTCGGTCGAGACATCGTTCACGGAGAGCACCGCCGGACCGGCAAGCCATGCGTCGAGGACGTCAAAGACGTCGTCGGCGATGCGAACGGCGACGTTCGCCGTGTTGGTCTCGCTCGAGAGCACACCGACGATGACGCGATCGTCGCCTTCCTTCAGCCACACACCGCTGCCGGACTGTCCGCCGGCGGCGTCCAGGAACCGGTCCATGGAGATCGTCCGATCGTCCACGTCGAGTGCGAAGTCCGAGGCGAACCACATGCCTTCACCGTCGTCGAGGTCGGCGGGGTAGCCGGCCGTGTTCAGGAGGCCGTCGAGCAACTCCTGCCGCGAACGCGACGCGATGCCGAACCAGCCCGTGAGATCACCGGCGTCGTCATCCAGTTCGATGAGTGCGATATCGAAGTCGAAGTCCGCCTGCTCGGTCCAGCCGGCCAGGCTTCGCAGATCGTCCGCGAAGAACGTCCCGAACGGCTCGAACCCGAGGTCGAAGCCCGGGACGACCTGAACTTCGTCCGCCCACCCGCCGCGGTCGTGGTCGTACACGATGTGCCCGGCGGTCAGCGCCTGATCAGGGCCGACCATCGCCGCGGAACCTTCGATCCACTCACCGTTCGGGAAGTGGCTGAACGTCTTCGCAACCGCGGCCCAGGGGTAGGCCTCGGTGTCGTCGACCGGCTCGCGGTCGTCGTCGCCGAAGATCTTGCCCAGTTCGAGGAAGTGCTCGGGGATCTCGCGCTGGCCGTCGGCGCGCTGGGGGCGCCGCCCGATCCGGCGTGAGAGTCCCTGTGCGCCCGCGGCGCGTTCGCGCAGCGCGGGGCGCCGGGTCACTCCGGAACCGGGCGCGTGAGCGACGGTCTCCAGGCGGGGGTCGTTCGGCGCAGCCGACGTGTCGGCTGTCCCGAAGGCGAGCCCCAGCAGGGTCACCAGTGCAAATGTCACCGGGACGCGGAGGCTGCGCCTCTTGCGTGTCTCGATGCCCGTGCGTGTTTCGATGCCCTGGCGTGTCTCGATCGTCGTGTCGTGGCTCATGATCCGGCTCCTTTCCCCCCGAGCAGAACCGCGTCCCTTCGGGGGACCGGCAGAGGGACGCAACGACCGTGCCGGAACGGATGAGGCCCGCCCAGGCTCGAATCCAGCCATGGGGAACCCAGTCTGGGACACCGGTCAGGACACTCGAGCTCCCGGAAAGGTCTCGGCACGCCCCGAGTTTAGACGCCCCGCCGCGTGCTCGGCTTGCGTCCTATTCGAGCTCTACTTCGGGGAGGTAGGACCCGACGATCTGGTCGTCGAAGAAGACTTCGTCGTCCAGCATCACGGCTGGGCGAGGCGCCGGCGCGAGGTACTCCTCGAACGGCGGCGCGGTCTGCTCCTGCTCCGGGACGCTCGTGTCGAGATTGACCGGTCCGCGAGAGAACACCGTGGTGCCTCCGAACGGATCAACCACCGCCGTCCGCGGCGCGGGCGCCGCCGACAGCGCAACGATCTCCGGCTCCGGCACAACTTCCGGCTCCGGTTCCGGAACCACCGCCTCCGGCGCAGGCGCAGGCACCGGAACAACAGCCGCCGGTTCCGGCTGCTGCGCCACCGACGACGACGCTCCAACCGCGCCATCCGCGTCAGCGGATGGGCCAGAATACAATCCACCACTCGCTGCGTAAGCGGCGAGTGGTGGATCGAAGAACTCGTCCGCAAAGGAGTCCGGTTCCGCATAGACCGGCGGCACGGGCGCGACGGTGTCGACGACCGGTGGCGTTTCAACCGGTGCGGCCAACGTCGCACCAACCGCGTCATCCGCGTCCGCGGATGAGCCAGTAGACAACCCGCCAGAAGACAACACCGGCGCCAAACGCACGAGGTCGGCCGGCGCGGCAGCGGCGATCGGTTCGACGTACGCAACGCGTTCGCTCATGACGGCAGTGCCTCCGCCGGCGGTCACGATGTCGGCCGGCGGGCGACGGGCCCACTCGGCGACTACGTGCGGTGACGCCAACTCCGCGACCGTTTCGGCAACGGCTTCCACGGGCTGCTCGACCGGAACGGGAATCGGATCCGCCGCCGGCAGACGCGACACCGGTTCAGGAGCGCGCACCGGTTCAGGTGCGCGCTCCGGTTCGACGGGTGTGCCGCGTTCCGGCCCAATGTCCGGCGACGCTGCCGGTCGCTTCACGCGCGGCGGTGCACCACGTCGTGCACGGATGCCGATCAGCAGTGGCGGCGGAGCCGGCGTGTCCGGAGTGAACGTAGACCGCGCCTCCACGGCCAGCGGTTCGATGTCGGACAGCAGGTGGAGGACGTGCCCCTCGCCCGCAACCTCGACCGAGTCGTGGTGCATGGTGACGAGAGCGGCGAGTCCGCGACCGAGTCGCGGCTTGCCGGACTTGCGCGCCCGCGCGGGCTCCGGCGCAGGCGCAGCGTCCGAGACAGCGTCCGAGACAGCGTCGGGAGCATCGCCCGAAGCATCGGACTGCTCGCTTGACGTGGAATCGCCGCCGTCGCGCTGGTGCATCGTCATTTGCGCACATTTTTCCACAGAGGGAGGACGGTCGAAGAGCCAGCCCTGGCTCGTGATGTCCGGCGTGTCGTCCGTCGCGCTCTGCCCGTTGCGCGCGTCCTGTCCCACCGTTCCTCGTCCCTTGCTCTCACGGTGCTTGCTCTCACGGTCGCCGTGCATCAGCGGACCTCCACCACCTCGATCGTCAGATCTCGGATCGTTTCCAGGAGTGGGAGCACGAGGTCGCCTAGGGGGCTTTCGAGCGCGAGGTCACTCCGTCCGAGTGCGATGTGGGTCGCATCGAAACCGCCCAAGGCGGCGTCGACGGGACGCCAGACGCCCTCGGCGACGAGGACCTCCGCCCACATGTGATAACCGAACGCGCCGCGCGGGCCCACACCCTCCGTGGACATTCCGGGCAGATAGACCAGTCCGGCGACCACTCGAGACGGCAGTCCGGAGGCCCGGGCGAGCGCCGCGGAGAGCACGGCGTGCTCCGTGCAGTCGCCTTCCTTGCGGCGCGCGACCTCGGCGGCGGTGGCGAATCCGACGTCATACCCCTTGTCGTCGACGTGCGCGCGGACGTAGCGCTCGATCCTCGCGGCGGCCGCGAAGGCGTCCCGCGAGTCCCCCACCGCCGCGGCGGCGTGGCGCCGGACCTCCTCGTCGGCGATCTCGAGGTACGGAGTCGCGGACAGCCAGCGGGACCGGCCGGTGGCAGGGACCGGCCGCGGGAAGACGCTCTCCGGACGCTTGTTACGCACCTGGACGGTGACCAGGACGGCCCGGTCGCCGTCGGGTCGAACGCGCTGGGCTCCCTCGGCCGGGATGGTCGTCCCGAATGCCGCTCCGCTCTTGCGGGCCAGTCGAAGCACGAGCCGCGTGCTCCGCCGCGGCGACGGGATGCCGCGGTCGGGCGCCACGAGCGCGTTCGCGAAGATCTCCGCAGGCGACGACAGGGTCGTGGCGATCGCCCGCTCGGCCTTCACCATGCGCAGGCGCCCGATGCCCGGAACCTCCGCGATGCTCTCGAGCATGGTGCCGTGACGATCGAGCCACATCGCCGAGGTCCGCGCCGCGGACCTGCTGTTGCTGACGTCGCAGCGGACGAGCACGATCCGGCGACCCAGAATCGAACGCGGCTCGCGGCCGCCCATGCTGAACGTCATCTGCGCCGCGCGGGAAGGCGAGTCCGTCGAGAACGCGGGCGCCGCGGTGCGCACGCCTTTCTCGTACCCGGCGAGACGGACCTTCGCGTCCACGGCGTGCGGGCCGAGCGCGCCGGCCGGGTAGTCGACGGTGGTCTTGACGTCGCCGGACGACAGGTGGATGCGTTTGCCCGAGACCAGACCCTCGGTGACGACCTCCGTCTCGCTCATCACCTGCGCGGAGTAGAAGCGCCGCACGCGACCGCGGGCGTCCTCCTCGATCGATGTACGGATGAAGAGCTGCACTTCCTGACCGAGGCGCGAGAGCCGGAAGCGCGACGACGTCTCCGTGATCCAGACGACGCCGCCAGGAGAGGCGTCGTTCCGCCGTGCGATCTGCGTGCGCGCGTGACCCGCCTTCGTGTCGTTGACGTAGATCGCGTACCAGTCGTCGCTGACGACGTCGTCCGCAGCCGCAGCCGGCGACGCGACGACGACCGTTGCGAGCAGGAGCACGGCCGTGGTGAGGAGTCGCACGGCACACGAGCATAGCAGTGTGTCGCGGAACGCCGCGGGCCACGATCTCGCAACGTGCGGCTTCTGGCTGCGCCCGCGTCGGCGAGCCGAGCTCTGCGCTGTCGCGCGGCGCTCGTCTCGCCGCCGGGCAGCCGCAAGTCGCTCAACCGCAAGCGGTTGCGCCCGGTAACACCATCTGCTGCGTCGCCGAGACTCAGCGACGCTGCGGCGTCGCGTTCGCCCCTTGCGCCTTGCGTCCGGCACCACCGGACGCAATCGTGGCTCACGCCGTGTTCGTCGACCCACTGCTGCCGTGCGAGGACAGCGGAGGCCCCGCAGGTAGCCTGGCGGCATGAGCGGATTGCAGCGCATCCCGAGAGATCCGCACGACGACCACAGTCCCGCAGCGGCGTCCGCGCGCCGGGCTCTCTGCGAGGACGTCGCGGGACGGGAGCTCGGGCACCTCGCGGGACGGCCGGTGCCGACCGAGGAGGCCGAGGGCAAGATCGAGAACCTGATCGGGTTCGCCCAGGTGCCCGTGGGCATCGCCGGTCCGCTGCTGGCGGACACGTCGGGGGGCGTGCGCGAGGTCTACGTGCCGATGGCCACCACCGAGGGTGCGATGGTCGCCTCGTACTCGCGTGGCATGTCGGTTCTCCGCGCCGCGGGCGGGGCGCGCGCACGGGTTGTCGCGGAGGGACTCTCCCAGCACCCGATCCTCGTGTACGGGAGCGCAAAGGACGCGATCGCAGCGGCCGATGCGGCCCGCGCCGCTGAACCGGACCTCGTAGAGATCACCGGCGGCATCACCTCCCACGGCCGCCTGGTGCGTGTGGAGCCGCAGGTGATCGGGCGGCGGATGATCCTCCGTCTCGTGTTCACGACGGCGGATGCGATCGGGATCAACATGGCCGCCCACGCCGCGGATCTCTGCTCGGCGGAGGTCGCGCGTCGCACGAGCGCTCTCGAACGGTACGTCCACGGACAGGACGTCGAGAAGCGTGCGAACGCGCGAGCGCACGTCGAAGGCCGCGGACGCAGCGTGATCGCCGAGGTGCGCGTGCCGCGCGACGTGCTCGAACACAAGTTGCGCGTCACTCCCGAGCAGTTGGCGGCGATCGAGCGCAGCTACGCGACGGGGTACGCACACCTCGGGACGCAGAACTGGACGGTGCAGTCCGCGAACGGCATCGCCGCGGTGATGCTCGCCTGCGGTCAGGACGTCGCCTACGTGACGGAGAGCGCGACGGGGTTCCTCGATCTCGAGGTCATGGACGGCGACCTGCACGCGGCGGTCACTCTGCCGTCGCTGCTCGTCGGCACCGTGGGCGGCGGGACGGCGCAGGGGACGGCGGCCGAGTGTCTCGATATCCTCGGCTGCCGGGGAGAAGGCGGCGCGAACGTCTTCGCCGAGATCATCGCGGCGACCGTACTCGCGGGGGATCTGTCGCTGATGGCGGCGTTCTGCACGCACGAGTTTGTGTCCGCGCACGAGAAGCTGGGGCGCAACCGGCCGTCGTAGGCAGAGAAGGCGAGGGGGGATGGGATGTCCGACGACAACGAGAAGAGGGGCCTGAAAGAGGAACTCGAGGGCGCCGCCGAGTCGCTCGAGAGCGCCGCGGACAAGGCCTGGGAGATCGCGCAGACGAGCGTTCTCGACCGCCCGCCGGAAGAGGACAAGGAGGCGCGCACGTGGGGGATGATCGCGCACATCTCGCCGCTCGTCGTCTCGTGGATCGGTCCGCTGGTCGTCTATCTGATCAAGAAGGACGAGATGCCGTTCGCTGCCGATCAGGGGAAGGAAGCGCTGAACTTCTCGATCACCACGTTCATCCTGTACGTCGCGATCGTGATCGCGGGATTCTGCTCAGGTGGGTTCGGGTTCTTGCTCGCGCCGGTTCTCGGAGTGGTCACGCTGGTGCTGCACATCCTCGCTGCCATCGCGGCGAACGAGGGCAAGTGGTACCGCTACCCGGTCAACATCCGGCTCATCACTTGATGAGCTGCGAGACCCCGAAGCCGTTCCCCTCGGGGTCGGTCAGGTCCGCGATCTTGATGCCTTCGCGCGGGCGCTCGGTCGGCGGCATACGCACCGCGGCGCCACCGGCAGCGAAGAGCCCCGTGGCCTCCTCGATGTCGTCGACCTGAAGTCCGAGTCCCGTCGGGCGGAACGACCCGTCGCCGCCGCCGTGCAACGCCACCATCGTGTCGCCGTGCCGGAGCTCCGACCAGTACGGGGAGACCATCCCCTGCGTCAATCCGACGGTGTCGCGCCAGAACGCGACCGCGCGGTCCATGTCCTGCACCATCAGGATGAACTTCACCTGTTCGATCTTCATCGTCAGCCCTCCACGGCTATCGGCCGCGCCCACTCAGCACGCAGCGCGGCGAAGTACGTCATGGCGGCGCCGCACAGCCTACCCCGACGCCTCGCTGGCAGATGAGCAGCCTCCGCGTATCGTGGCGGCATGCGCCGCAAGACGCTGATCACCCTCGCCATCGTGGTGGCCGCCGGGGTCGCCGGGGTTCTCTTCTTCCCGGAGAAGAAGGACCCCGCCGCCGAGCACCTCGCCGAGGGGACGCGCATCTGGCAGGACGCCGTGTGGCATCCGGAACGGACGCGCTTCGGCGACGCGATCGCGCCCCTCGATCTCGCGGGGAAACTGGGCAGAGAGGACCCGAACCTCTTCTTCATGCTCGGGACGGCGGTCCTGCTCGAGGGTGGCGGCGAGTCCGCGTTCCCGCTGCTCAAGAAACTCGAGTCCCTGGAGCCAAAGCACGCCGGGCTGCCCCTCGCGTACGGCCTCTGGGAGCAGCAGAAGATGCAACCGAGAACCGCGCGATCGGCGTTCCACTCGAGCGTTCAACTCGTGGAGGCGTGGGCGCAGGACGCTCCGCTCCGCGAGGAGATCGAGTTCCTTGCGCGGCGCGGCCGGTCGGCGAGCGACACGCATCTCGGGACGTTCAGCCGCGCCTCGAACGACTACGCCCAGATCTTCGCCGCCCTCGAGCGTCACGGTGGTCAGCCGACGCTCGACGACTACATGGGGCTGGCCAACGCGAGGTTCCGGTTGAATGAGAACCCGGCAGCCATCGCGCTACTCGACCGCGCCTTGGCGGCGAAAGACGCAAACGGAGATCCGCTGTGGCCCGGACATCCGCATCTTCTGCTGTCCCGCGCGCTCATCCTCGCGGACGAGGGTGCAGACGGCGCCGGGGATGCACTCCGACAGGCTGCGGTCGCGGATCCGGACAATCCGGCGATCGTGTTGAAGCTCGCGGAGCTCGCTCGCAAGGACGGCCGGCTCCCACAGATGCACCTGAACCTGTCCAAAGTCCGCGCCCTGATCGACCGGCTCGCGCCGTCCAGGCCGCGTCACATCGTGAAGACTTGGAACGCCGAGTATCTGGGCGGATTGGCGCGCTACCACCTCGACTACGGTCTCGAACTGCAAGCAGCGGGCGACGAGGATGCTGCGGTGGAGTCGTTTGTTCTCTCTCTGAAGCACGCCCGAGACAGCGCGGCGGGCTGGGACGCGTGCTTCCGCGTGCACACGACCATCCTGAAGCTCGGAACGCTCATCGACGTCCCACAGGACGAGATCGAGAACAGCCGCCGCGCGATAAAACTCCGGTCGGAGCAGGCGCCGAGCCTCTCCGACGCATCGCGCACGTTCTGCTAGCAGCGCGTCGCGCTATCTGCCGAGCGGATCCTTGGGGCCCTTCGGCAGGCCGCCACCGCCGCCGTTCGGCAGTCCGCCGCCGCCGCCCTTGAGATCCGGCGGAGTCGGTGTTCCGCCGCCACCCAGTGGACCGCCGCCACCGCCGCCGGTCGGATCGTCGTCGTCGTCGGTTTCACCCACCGGTTCGCCGCCGGGAGGGGGTGGGCGTCGGCCGGGTCCCAGGGGTCCCTTGAACCGCCGGTCGAACGGCGGATCAGGGCGCAAGTCGATGGGCTCGCACTGGCCGCCCGACAAGTCGAACAGTCGGCGACCGAACGTGACCCGTTCGCCCCTCTCGCCCGCGTTGACCGACATCGTGACCACGCCGTCCGGGTCGAGGAGCAGGCCAGAGAGCTCGGTGAGCGCCTCTTCGCGGTCGGCGACGTAGAGCGCCTCGGTGTATCCGATGTTGCGCACGCGCTTGAAGATGACGCGCGCGTCGCTTGTCCGGCTGGCCGTCAGCGGCATCACGTGGAGTTCGTCCACCTTGGTGCGATGACTGGTCTTCGCGAACCGGATGCGCACGGAGAGCTTGTCGCGCGGAGTCGTGATGAGCGCCTTCTTGCGAATCGAGTCCGGCAACATGCGTGAGAGGCCGATCTCGACACCGTCTGCCTCGAGCCGTACGTGGGTCGAAGCGGGGAACGGGAACGCCAGGACGCCCCGCTTGGTCGTCGAGACCACGAAGGGCTCCGGCATCTCGTCGGTGCCGCGCAGACGATCACCAGTCGGAACGACCGTGACGAGCAGCTCGGGTACCAACTGGTTCTCGACGTCCTTCAGAGTGATCTTGGTGACGTCCGGCCGATACACCGGAAGATCTCCGAGTCCCGGGCGCTCCTCGCCGGTCAGCGAGTGGAGGAACGCCACGATGTCCTCGCGCTCCTGTTCGTCGAGATCGACGTCCTTGATCTCCGAGTCGAGGTGCGAGTTCGTGGTGCCGCCGCCGGCGTAGTAGTCCACGACTTCGCGCAGCGAATCGATGGAGCCGTCGTGCATGTACGGCGGGTGCAGAGCGACGTCGCGGAGTGTCGGCGTCTTGAAGCGCGCTGTGTGCTCCTTGGCGAACGTCTGACTGGTGCGGCCCGTCTCGGACGGACGGCGCAGCGCCATCGGGTCCGGGCTCCACTGGGACGCGGGCTGACGGTACGCGATGCCGGTGTTGTGGAACTTGCCGTCGGAGAGGGCGCGCGCGCCCGGCCCGGTGGTCGTGTGGCAGGACGAGCAGTTGGCCTTGCCCTTGAAGAGCTTGAATCCGCGGCGCTGCTGCGGCGTCAGCGCCGCCGTGTGGCCGGCGCGGAACGAGTCGTACGGGCTCTTGGTGGCCGTGAGCGACGCCATGTACGCGCCCATCGCATCCACCATACGGTCGGTCGTGACCTTGCCGGTGCCGTATGCCTTCACGAACAGCACGCCGTAGCGGCCGTCGTCATCGATGCGGTTCGCAATGGCGACCGGCGTGATCGGCCCGCGTGTCGGAGGCGGGCGATCGACGCCGTAGTACCGCGGCGCGAGTGACTGGATGCGGCGGTTGAAGTCGTTCTGGTCGAGAGTCAGGCGCGCGTCAACGGATGCGTTCCACTGCGCCATGATCGAGAAGCGCGCGTTGTCGAGCACTTCTCCCGGCGAGCCAAGGCGCGCGCGCAGCAGGTTCTCGAGCTTCGGGAACTCACCGTCCCAGTGGAAGCCCTCGCCGCGCAGTTCGAGCAGCGTCTGGCTGTGGCGTCGGGAGGGCCCGTTCTCGTCGATCGAGTGGACGCGACGATCCGTGAACGAGTACTCGGGGTCATGACACGACGCGCACGAGAACTGGTTCCCGTTGCTCGCCGTCTCGTCCAGGAAGAGGCGCCGACCGAGTTCGACCTGTGCGCTCTTCTGGTGGTTGACCCCGGCGTCGGCCGGAGTGGACTGGAGCGGGGCGGCCACCAGCGCGGTCGTGGCGCACAGCGCGCCCAACGCGAGGATGCTCTTCGTCCTCATATCCAATCCTCCGTGGTTCTGCGATTCCCCAGTCGGTCTCAGTCAGCAGTCGGTGTCAGCCCTGATCTTCGGGCGGCGGCGGTGCGTCGTCAACACGATCCGGCCGATCCGGTGGCACGCGGACACCCCCAGGCTGCGCCAGGACCGGCATCAACACCTCGATGGCCTTCCGGAGCTCTTGCGCGACGTCACTGCCGATCCCGCGGCCCCGCTGCGGGGCGCCGAACAACGCGGTGTCGCGCAGGTCGACGCTCCCGAGCAGCCGCCTGCCGCGGTGCAACTGGATCAGCACCGAGTCGCGGTTGCGGATGTTGATGCGTGCTCCGACCCGGAAGGCGTCGTCCGCAACCTCGGATGCGTGCGCAGCGTAGATGCCGTGATGGTCTCCGAGCTTGCGTACGCGACGGAACGTCACGGGCTCGTTGCTCTCGTTGCCGAAGACGCCATTGACGTCCAGGGTTCCGGGCAGCCGCTTGTTCTGGCCGCTCTCGTCGAACATCTCGATCGCCACCAGATCGTCGGGCACTGCCAGGAACTGCACGTCACGCGCGCAGTCCGGGATGAGGCGGCCGCCCGCGATCTCGTAGCCCTCGACCTCGAGAGCTACGTGCGTCGACGCGGGGAACGGGAACCTGAACTTTCCGGACTTGAACGTCGTCACCGTGAACGGGTCGGGCATCTTGTCGGCGCCCGCCAGACGATCGCCGGTCGGGCGGATCGTCACCTTGACTCCCCCGAGACGCTCACCCTCGACATCCCGCAGTGTCACGTGCGTTTCCGACGGACGGTGTTCGGGCAGCCGGCCGAGTCCCGGACGCGCATCACCGGACAGCGTCTTCAGGAACGCCACCAGGTCCTGCTTGTCCTGTGCGGTGAGGTCGAGCTTCTCGATCTTCGGGTCGAGGTGCTTGTTCGCCGTGCCGCCGCCCGCGTAGTAGTCGATGACCTCTTCGAGCGTCGTGAGCGAGCCGTCGTGCATGTAGCGCGCACGCTTGTCGACGTCGCGCAGGTTGGGGGTCTTGAACGACCCGTTCGACGACTTCCGAAGATCGATCCGGCTGAGGCCCTTGTCGACGTTCGGCAGCGCCAGCAGGCGCTTCGCCGCCTTGCTCTTCGCGCCGCCGCGCAGTTCTTCGAGCTGCCGCTGGGCGTCCGCGAACGCTACCCCTGTGTTGTGGAACTGGGCGTCGCTGAACGCGCGCGCCCCGCCGGGCAGCGGCACCGTGTGGCACGAAGCGCAGTTCGCCTTGCCGGCGAAGACGTGGAAGCCGCGCTCGGCGGATTCCGAGATCGCGTCGTCATCACCGTCCATGTAGCGGTCGAACGGGGCCTCCGTCGAGCGCAGCGACAGGACGTACTCCTCGATCGCCTCGGCGACGCGGTCCATGGTCGGTTCCGCGCTGCCGAACGCCCTCTTGAAGGCGCCGTCGTAGAGGTCGTGCGCGGCGAGCCGTCGGACGGACGTCCGGTCCGGCGCCGGGGTCGCCCGGAATCCGCGGCCCCCGGGCGCGCCGAATCGCATGCCACGCGTGCCCCTCTTCGTGCCGGCGATGCCGGGTGTGATCGGGCCCGTCGTGGCCGGACCGTATCCGCCGCCCGACGCGAGTCCGGGCAGCGCCGAGCGCGCCGCGGTGGCATCGATGGCGTGTTCCCCTTCGATCGCAGAGTTCACGAACGACGCGAAGCGCGCGACCGCGGGGCCTTGCGAGTCCGCGGGCGTACCGAGGCGCGCACGAACGAGATCACTGACCCGCGCGAACTCGGCGTCCCAGTGGAACCCGGCGTCCGGTGCGTCGGCGATGTCGAGCAGGCCCTGCGAGTGGCGCACGGTCAGTTGCTGTTCGTCCTGCGACTTGATCGCCGAGTCGGAGAACCCGTTCTCGGGGTCGTGGCAGGACACGCAGGACGTCGCGCCGAACTTGCTGGCGGCGGGGTCCATGAAGAGACGCCGACCGAGTTCGACCTTCGCGTCGTATCGCGGATCCGGCTCGGGGCCCGATGTCTGTGCCGCCGGTGCGAGACCGAACACGCCCGCCATCACGAGCAATGCTGTCGTCGCGGCTCTTCCGTCTGTGCGTCCCACGGCCACCTCCCTACTTCTGGTGGCAATCCCGACCAAAGGACTCGCATCCCCCATTGGAAGGGAAAGCGGGGATTCCGCAAGGGTGGGAGTTCGACGCTGCCGAGCAAGCGCGAGCGGAGGCCGCGCCAACGGGAGCAGGCAGGCGACCGAGCAGCGCGACGGCCCTGACAAGAGCGCGGGCGGGGCAGCGCCCCGCCCCTACAGCAGGCTGTCTACCGAGGCAGGATCGCGAGGGCGCGATGATTGCGGAGCAAGCGTCGTGACCGAAACCGTCCGTAGCGTCCGGAGGACGCGCTCCTGCTGCTGGAGCAATTGTCCATTGCTCCAGCTCGCTCGTCCGCTGACACGCGGACTTGCGCCGCAGGCGTTCGTCGGCACTCCTCGGCGGAGCGCCTCCTCACGGAGGGACACATGCGAGCGGCCCGCGTCGCCACCGCGGACCGGTGCGTGCTCGTGGTAGACGGGCGGCTGCGGCTGGTAGTTGGGTACCTGGGAGACCGGCTGCTGCTGGCGCACGGGCTGCTGCGGCCGCTGCGGCTGTTGCACCGGCGCGGGCGGCCTGTAGGGCTGCGGGTTCGACGTGGTCGAGCCGCAGGCGGTGGCCCCGAGGGCGAGAACGGTCAGGGCGATCGTGCGCAAGTTCATCGTGTCACTCCGTGTAGGGCCGCCGAGGTTGCCGCCCCGACCCTGGCGGGCCGCGAGAAACCGGCCGGCCATGCCGTATGGCCCAGACCCCCTACTACTCGACTCCCGTCTACTTGACCGCCGCCACGAAACCGCCGCCCACCGCGGCTGCCACGCGCTCGGGCGCCACGTCTCCCGAGATCGCCACCGTCGCGGTCTTCGCGGCGTAGTCGACCGCGACTGAGGTCACTCCAGGCGCTGCCGCCAGCATCTCCGTCAGCCGCGGCACGCAGTCGTCCTCGCAGTGCAGACCGCGAACCGTCAGCGTGACGCTGCCTGCCCGTGACTGTGCCCCTGACTGCGCGCGGGCGGGAGCGCGAGCGGCAGGCGAGGACGACGCCTTGGGGTCGCCGTCTGTCTTGCCGGACGCGTCCGGCGTCAGGCTCGTGTCGGCCGGCTGGTCGGCGACGTCGACCTCCTTCGTCTCTTTCGAGCAGGAGGCGAGGCAGATGGCGAGGCTGCCCAGCAGGGCGAGAGCAATCCGGGTCGTGGGCATCAGATCAGGCTCCTCGTTCGATTCGTCGTTCGGCACCGGTCGTTCGGCAGGAGGATTCCGGGCGAAGCGGGATTGTAGCGGCCCCCCGCGCCCGGCGATGCTGGGAGCGGGAGAGACGATGGACCAGCGGGAGCAGATCCTCGAGGCGCTCGACACGGTCTGGCGCACGCAGGGCGCCCAGTTTGCCACGTTCGAGTCGGCGGAGGACGAGGACGTCTTCATCCAGTACATGGACGGAGTCCTGCACGTCGATTGGCCGCACATCGGCGATCCCGACGACGTCTTGGACGAGGCCGACTTCAGTCTCCCCGAGTCCTCGTTCGTGCTGCGCTGCGATCCCGGCCACAGCCTGCAGATCGCCGCCGGTGACCTCGACGTCGAGGACGTCGCGGATCTGGTCGAAGACCTGTTCGAGTGCCTCCTGGCGCCGGGGGACGAGGTCGTCGCGCACGTCGAGGCCGGACGTTGACGGAACAACGACCACGGGATTAGGGTCTCTACCCCATGAGGATGCCCCGCTCCGGATTCGGCTGAGGCCACGGCGAGCTGCTGCGCAGGTTCTGCGCGGCGGTGCAGCCCGCCGGCCGACCGGGACGTCGCTGAGGCACTCCTCCCGTCCCTCCTGCCGCGCGAGCCGTGACGCGCCGTGCCGATTCAGCCACCGGCCCGATCCTTGTCCACGATCTTGAGGAGACGACTCGATGCGAAGTGCGAGGACCCTCACTCTCGTAGCCGCGTGCGCGGCGTTCACCGCGGCATGCGGGGGCGACGGGAGTGAGCAGCCGGTTCTGAAGTTCTCCGCCATTCCGGGCGAGGACAAGACGGAGCTGAAAGCGAAGTTCGACCCGGTCGCCGCGTACCTGAGCGAGCAGCTCGGTGTGCCCTGCGAGTACGTCGCGGCGCAGAAGTACCAGGCGTCCGTCGACATGTTCAAGAACGGCCAGATCCAGCTCGCGTGGTTCGGTGGACTGACCGGCGCTCAGGCGCGCGCGGCCGTGCCGGGTGCCCGCGCGGCCGTGCAGGGCAAAGAGGACCCGAACTACTACTCGTACTTCATCGCGCACAAGGACACGGGCCTCACGGCAAGCGAGTCCTTCCCGGCCGGGATGCAAGTGTTCGCGTTCACGTTCGGCTCGGAGAGTTCGACGTCCGGCCGCCTGATGCCCGAGTACTTCATTCGCCAGGCGACTGGGAAAGCACCGAAGGACTTCTTCGCCGCGCCGCCGGCGTTCTCGGGTTCGCACCCGCAGACCGTCGCCGCCGTCAATGACGGCACCGCCATCAAGGTCGGCGCGCTCTCCTACAAGACGTTCGACAAGCTGAAGAAGGAGGGCAAGGCGGACAACTGCGTCGTCATCTGGAAGACGCCGGATTACGCGGACTACAACATGACCGTGCGTCCGGACGTCGACGAGATGTTCGGTGCCGGATTCACCGACCGGCTGCAGAAGGCGCTGATCGGGATCACCGACGAGAAGCTCCTCTCCGCGTTCGCGCGCACGTCCCTGATCGAGGCGAAGAACGCAGACTTCGACAAGATCAAGGACACGGCAGTCGAGCTCGGGATGATGCGCCCGGAGATGAAGCGCTGAGCAACGGCGGCGTCGTCGGCTCGCTGGAGGTGGACGACGTATCCGTCGTCCATCCTTCCACGATTGCGGTCGATGACGTGTCGCTGCACGTCGCGGCCGGCGAGGCTCTTGCCCTCGTCGGCCCGAGCGGCTCGGGCAAGACGACGCTCCTGCGCGTCCTGAACGGGACGATCCGCCCGACCGAGGGTTGCATCGTGGCCCACGGCAAGCACCTCGGCCGGCTGTCACGGGAGGAGCTGCGCCGCACGCGGTCGACGATCGGCTTCGTGCCGCAGGACCTCGGCCTCGTGCCCAACCTGCGGGTGCTCCAGAACGTCCTCGCCGGGCGACTGGGTTCGCTCTCGTTCGGCGGCACACTCCGCGCGCTGCTCAAGCCGAAGCACGAGGACGTCGACCGTGCGCACGCACTGCTCGAACGCGTCGGAATCCCCGAGAAGCTCTACGAGCGAACGGACCGCTTGTCCGGCGGCCAGCAGCAGCGCGTCGCGATCGCGCGAGCACTGTTCCAGTCGCCGTCCGTGCTGCTCGCCGACGAGCCGGTCTCGAGCGTCGACCCCGCGCGCGCAAAGGACACGGTCCGCTTGCTGACCGAGCTGTCGCGGGAGGACGGACTGACGCTCGTCGTGTCGCTGCACGATCTCAATCTCGCCCGCGCCTTCTTCCCCCGCCTGGTCGGGCTACGCGCGGGGCGCGTGGTGTTCGACGCACCGACCGGCGACATCCCCGACGCAACGTTCCACGAGTTGTACGAGCTCGACCGCGGTGAGCTCCTCGCCGATGGCGCGTGAGGCGGCCGGCCGGTTCCTGACCGCGCGCAGCGGAGTCCTTCTCGCGGTCGCCGCGGTCGGCGTCTACTCGTTCACTCACCTGGGGCTGGCGGCGACGGATCTGCTGCCTGGTGACGGACTTCTGCCGCGGGCGCGCGATCTCCGCACCCTCGGCGAGTTCGTGAGCCGTGCGATCACCCCGGCTCTCGACTACGAGTCGGTCTACGGACGCGAGAACGCGCCGCCGCTCATCTGGAAGGCGCTCGAAGGAGCGCACCGGACCGTGATGCTCGCGGTGATGGCGATGTCCCTCGCGGTGATCGGCGCCGTGCCGCTCGGGTTCCTTGCGTCGAGATCGCTGTGGCGGGGAGATCCGGCGCGTATCCGTTCGCCGCTGGTGCGGGTGATCGTCACGACGCTGTTCATCGGCACGCGCGGACTGATCGCGGTGCTGCGGTCCGTCCACGAGCTCCTCTGGGCGATCCTGCTGCTCGCCGCGATGGGCACGACGAACCTCGCGGCGGTGATCGCGATCGCGATCCCCTACGCGGGAACGCTGGCGAAGGTCTTCTCCGAAATGCTCGACGAGGCAGATCCCGCCGCGGCGCTCGCGCTCCAGGGGACCGGCGCGACGCGTTCGCAGGCTTTCGTGTTCGGACTGCTCCCCCGCGCCGCGCCCGATCTCGCGTCGTACGCCTTCTACCGCCTCGAGTGCGCCGTGCGTTCCGCGGCGGTGCTCGGGTTCTTCGGTCCGGAGACACTCGGCAAGTTCATCTCCGCGTCGTGGTCCGAGAACCACTACGGCGAGGTGTGGACCTACCTCTACACGCTCTGCGCCATCGTGTTGCTACTCGAGTGGTGGAGCGGACGGCTGCGGCGGAGGTTCGTCGCATGACCGACCGAACCGCGCGGATCACCGACCTGCACCGCGGGCGCATTAGGGACACGTTCTTGCGGCGCAGCCTGATTGCGCTGGCCGCGCTCACCGCGTACGCGTGGAGCTGGAGTTTCCTCTCGGGCGAACTGGACCTGCTCAGCGCGTTCTCGGACAGGAACCTGACGAATATCGACCGCTTCCTCGGCGAACTCGTTCCCTATCCGCTGCAGGGCAAGGACTGGGACTGGGGCGTCGCATTCGACTGGGCCGCACGGCTGACGCGCGAACCCGGGTGGGAGGCGCTGACACGCACGTTCCACATCTCCGTCGTGGCAATCTGTCTCGCGGGGATCGTCGGCGCTGTGCTCGCGCTCCCGGCTGCGCGCACCGTGGCCCGTCCCGACCCGTACCTGCGCGATCCGCGACGGGCGACGCGCCCGGCCCGCCTGGCGTGGGGCGCGGTCGTGTTCGTGACGCGCGGGCTATTCGTGTTCCTGCGCGCCGTTCCAGAGTACGTGTGGGCGTTCCTGCTGGTGCGCATGCTGGGTGTGACTGCGTGGCCCGCGGTCATCGCGCTCGCACTGCACAACGCCGGCATCGTCGGCCGCCTGCAAGCCGAGGTGATCGAGAACGTCCCGCCGGCCCGCCCCGCCGCGCTGCGCGGACTCGGCGCGTCGCGCAGGCAGATCGCGCTCTTCGCGCTGATCCCCGAGACGCTCAACCGCTTCCTGCTCTTCTTCTTCTACCGCTGGGAGACGTGCGTCCGGGAGGCCACCGTGCTCGGGCTGCTCGGCATGATCTCGCTCGGCGCCGTCATCAACGAGGCGCGAGCGGGCCAGCGGCAGGACGAGATGTTCTTCTTCGTCCTGCTCGGCGCAGCGCTCGTCGTCGTAGGCGACCTGATCAGCGTTGTTGCGCGCGCCGCGGTGCGCCGCGCGAGCTGAGACTCAGTCGCCGGACAGCAGCCGCAGCTGCGGCCCGCCGCCGGGCATGGCCTCGATCCCGAGGCGGACCGGCACATCGAGTTCCGCCCACTCCTCGTTCTCGAACGCGAAGTCGCGGAACGCTTCGAGCACGTACTCGGCCAGTCCCCCGTCGAGCGTCGGCGCGACGGTCTCTAGCCCGCACTATTCATGACGACGCTCGCGATGGCGTCCCTCGGCCGGTCCGAGCGCCCGGGCGCTCGACTTGCGGCGTTCACCGAGGTCGGCGGGGTCTCGGACGGCGGGATCTTCGTTCCGAGGGGGCGTTCAAGTCCATTTGCCGCCGCGCGGACGAGGTCTGGACGGACCGGTAGCCGGAAGCGTGTCGTTCTTCTGGCCATCGGCTGCGCTCAGACCGGCGCAGCGCCGAGCCTTCGCGCGACGCGGCACCACAGCTCGCGCCATGGGCAGGCCGCCGCGAGATGCACGACGACGCGGCGCACCGATTCCACGACGCGGGCGCCGATCTTGAGCAGCCGTTCGCGGATCGTGTGCACCTGCCAGACTGCGGCCGTGGTGCCGCGCAACTGGTAGCGTAACTCCTGGAAGAGTACGTAGGCCGCCGCGGTCATCAGCACGCGGAACTGGTTCGCCAGGAAGCTCGAGTTGCTCGTGCGATCCACCGCCAGGCCACCCTTGAGTTCCTTGATGCGGTTCTCGGCGTCGCCGCGACCGCAGTAGGTCTTGCAGTAGGTCGTCTCGGGCTTGTAGCTGCGCGAGACGTTGGTGACCACGAAGCGCGCGTTGTCCTTGTTCACCTTCCCGGTGGCGACCAGCACTTGCGCCTTGAAGACCACGCGGCGGGACCTGCTCCAGCTCTTCGCCCGGTACTCGCAGTCGCCGTAGATCTGCGCCGTCTTGTCTTCCATCGCCGCCAGCACCGCAGCCGCTGTCATCTCGGCGTCGCACAGATCCAGGAGCCGCTTGTTCTTGGGCATCCCGACCACGTACTTCACGCCGAGTTCGTCCAGCGCGTCGAAGAGCCGCGAGCCGGCGAAGCCGCTGTCCAGGCGCACGAGGATCTGCGTGCGCGGAAACGCACGCCGAAGTCGCTTCACCATCCGGCGGATCGTCCGCAGCGACGTGCGGCCCTCCTTCGCGTTGCCCGGCCGCAGCCGCGCACAGAAAAGGTACTGCTCCGGATCGCCGTCGACCGTGAGGAAGCCGAAAACCGGCAGGTAGCACCACGTGTCGTAGAAGCCGTTGAAGAGCGCTCCCTGCTGTGCACCGTGGGTCGGGTCACAGCTCGGGTCCATGTCGATCGTGATGCGCCGGGCCCCCCGGTGGCGAGCGCAAAGACGCTCGATCACGTCCTCCTCGAGCTTGCGCGACAAGGCCACGAGCTCGTGCGCCGTGACCGCGTTCTCGAAGCGCGACAGCGTCGCCTGAGACGCCAGGTCGGCGCCCTTGATCGGCGCGCGGCCCGTGACCCCCTTGAGCATCGGGTCGGTGCCCACGCGAGCCGCGTCGTTCTGGTCGCTGTAGCCCAGGCCGATCGAGAAGACGCGCTGCCGAAAGAGCTCCTCCAACGAGTGCTGCACCCGCGTCGGGTCACGACGATCCACCAACAGCGCAGCCAGACCTGCGGTCACTCCCATTCGACGGTCCACCGCGCGCAGCAGTCCCGCGCCTCCCTCGGACGTGTGCGCTTCGCCGTCGAACACGGCCGTGGTGACCTTCCCGAAGAGATCGGGAAACCGGACAGTGTGTGGGGTAGAATTCGTCACTCGGGCGTACCTCTCGCATCTGTGTAACTATTGCTCTAACAACAGTTTATGCAATGCGCGGTGCGCCCGAATCTACGTTCCGGGCGTGGCGTGATGAATTATGCAGGCTAGCCACGTGCCCAGCACGGCGAGCGTTTCCGGCGGTGGACCATCGTCGAGCGCGAAGTCGAGAGCGAGGACGACACGCTCCATCAGATCGAAGCGCGCCAGAGGCGAGATCGTCTTCTCCTCAACGAGTTCCAGCGTGCGGCGCAGGGCCTCGGTCGTGATCACGAGCCGTCCGCCGGGTGGCAGCCAATAGCCGTCGTAGTCACCGTCGAGGTCCAGTCCATCTGCGCGCCGGATGACGAAAGCCATGTCGTCGAGATCGCCGCCGACACCGAGCAGGGACGCCGCGAGCCGCACGCCGCGCGGATCTTGACACTGCTCGACGAGCTTGCGCAGAGCGACGCACGTGTCTGCGTCGAGAGCGGGCTCCGCACGGATCATCGAGTGAAGGTCCGGTTCGTGCGATTCGAGCTGCGCGGTCTCGATCTGCTCGAGCAGCTTCGCAGGATCGTCTGCGGCCGCGACCAGCGCACGTGCGCGGCCGATCGCGGACGTGCCGAGTTCGTCCTTCTTTGCCACTGGCAGTGCGGGCCCGCGCATCCGCCAGCGGCGGCTCGGGTCGTCTGACAGATCGTTGAGCAGAGCACGCCCCGTGCGTTGACCGAGAAGACGCAGCACCGGCGGGTCGGCTTCGCGGCCGGCTGCAAGCATCTCGAGGAACTCGCGCCAGGCCGGCACTGCGTGCTTACGGCGCTCGTCGGCGACGAGGTAGCCGTGCAGATCCGGCAGCCTCAGGAGAAGCGCGCCCCGCACACGTGCGTCCGGTGTGCTCGTGTAGCCGCCTGCCACCCAGGCGGCGGACTCATCGGCATCCGCGAATGACCGCTCCGCCGAGATGAGCCCGGCCCAGTACGCCCCCTGCACGACCGGCAAGACAGCGGCACTCGGTAGTTTCGCGATCGTGACGGCGGCGCCATGGTCGCGTCCGATGCGACCCCAGTCGTCGATGTCCGCGTCAACCGAGCGTGCGCCCTGCCACGCGCTCGCGATCGTGTCGGCGTCGGCGTCCGACGACAGCTCCACGATCTGCGCCGCCAGCACGCGCAGCAGATGGTCTTCCAGATTGGGTTGCGCCGCCAGTAGAGCCGCGAGCCTCTCCGCACCGAGCGGCTTCGGCCGCCGCGGGTTGAAGTTGATGGGTCGCGCCCGGGCGAGCGCGGCGAGTGCCGGCGCGGGCAGTTCGACGGTTCCGGCGAGCACGTCCGCGACAAGACGAATGCCGTCGGGCGTCGTGCCCACGACGAACGACTCGACGGCGCGCTCGGCGCTGGAGGGATCCGAGAGAAGGCGAGTCGCGAGGCCGCGGCGACCGTCGTAGAGATCGTCCTCTGCAATCCGGACCGCGGAGCTGATGTGTGCGGCGATGAGCGCGGCGACGCGGTCTTTCTCGAGGAGCAGCGCACCGATGTCGTCACGCCCGGCGAGGTTGGCCGCGCAGTCCTTGATCATGTCCGGATCCCCGGACGCCTGATCCAGTTGCGCCCCTGCTTCCACCGGAGTGAGCGAGCGGGCCAATGCCGCTCGGAACCGACCGGCGGGCCAGGGCTGCTTCCAGAAGAGCGGGTCGCTGCGCTCGAGCCGCAGCCGTGCCGCGCGCACCGCCGCCCGGTCGTCGACGTCGGTCTCGCTCCTCACCTGCGCGAACGAATCGCGATTCACCTCCTGCGCGTGAACCGGCAGAACGCCGCACACGAGCAGAAGCGTCAGAGCACCGCCGAGACCCGATCGGAACGAGGACATGGGGCCGGCCATCGTAACCATGGGCGTGATCCCGCGTTCTCACTCGCGGTTCAGTCGTCGTCCCGCGTCCCTCCGAGCCGACGCAGCAACTCCTCGGTGCTGATTGCGCGATTCTCGAGACTCTCGAGGTCGCTGCGCCAGCGTTGGCGCTCGGCCTCCGTCCGCGCCGGATCCGTCGAGCGATCGCGGAGCCACGGCTCCTTCGCGGCGAATCGCTCCAGGCGCGCACGCAGAACCCGATGCACGTCCTCGTCGTCGGCCGGCGCCTGGCTGTCGAGACAGTCCTCGAGCGCCAGGTCCGGGGAGACGCCCAACCGCTCGCGCGCGGCGGCGATCTCGTCATCGCTGAACGGGCCGTCCGTCACTCTCCCCTCGACCGTGAGGATCCACCACTCGAGAGGCGCGTCGGGCTGCTTGCGCGGCCGGCGCTTCACGATCACGTGGTGCTCGTCATCGCCCCACGCGTACACGGTCGGTGGCACCGCGCCGACCGCCGCATCCTCGTCGGCGTCGGTCGCCGAGACGGAGAAGCTGCCCTCGAGCGGCACCTCCACCGCCACACCGATTCCACCGCAGGCGAGTCCGAGCGCCAGCATCAGCGCTGCGGACACGACGAACACTGCGTCGTTCGTCCGACGGTTCACCGCGACTCCGGCGGACCGCCCTCGTACTCAGGCGGGCGCTCGGACGGGGCCAACCACGCGTCCGGGTACCCGAACACGTCTCGCGTGAAGCGGCGATGGGACGGCTGCTGCTCCTGGAGTTGCTGCGCTCCGCGGCGGAAGTCCTGCCGGACGAACACCCGCAGCGGCGTCGGCACCGGCGCGCGCGTGACAGCCACGGGTGAGAGAGCGGGTGCCACTGCGCGCTCGGCTGCCGGTGCCGGCACCGGATCCGGCGCATCCCCGCACGCGAGAGTGACGAGCAGGGCGGAACAGATCAGACCCGAAGCAACGGCACGCATGCGCAGAGGATACGCTAACGCTATCGAGAGGTATCCATGGGCGAGAGACCGGCTCTGACATCGCGGCTGCGTGAGTTCGGGACGACCATCTTCACGGAGATGACGCGGCTCGCGAACGAGCACCAGGCCGTGAACCTCTCGCAGGGGTTCCCAGACTTCGGGGGACCGGAGTTCGCCCTCACCGCCGCGCAGCGCGCCATCGCGGACGGGCACAACCAGTACGCGCGCATGGCCGGCGCTCCGACGCTCGTGCAAGCCGTCTCGGAGACCATCGAGTCGCGCCACGGCCTCTCCTACCAACCGCTGACCGAGGTCGTCGTCACCTCCGGCGCCACCGAGGCGATCCACGTCGCGCTGATGGCGCTCTGCGAACCGGGCGACGAAGTCGTCATGCTCGAGCCGTACTACGACTCGTACCGCGCTTGCACGGCGATGGCCGGCGCTACGCCGCGCTTCGTGACGCTGCACGCGCCGGAGTTCCGCTGGGACGAAGACGAGTTGCGCGCAGCGTTCAGCGAACGCACGCGCATCCTCCTGCTCAACACTCCCCACAACCCCACCGGCCGTGTGCTGACGCGCGCGGAAATGGAGACGCTCGCCGCGCTCTGCCACGAGCACGACGTGATCTGCGTGACCGACGAGGTCTACGACCGGCTGGTGTTCGAGGGTGAGCACATCCCCATGGCCACGCTGCCCGGAATGCGCGAGCGCACGGTGACGATCAATTCGACCGGGAAGACGTTCTCGCTGACGGGCTGGAAGATCGGCTACGTGACCGCACCCGCGGAACTCGCGAAGGCCATCGCGACCGCGCACCAGTTCGTGACGTTCGCCGTGGCGACACCGTTCCAGCACGCCATGAGCGAGGCGCTGCGCGCGCCGGATGCGTACTTCGACGAGTTCCTCGCCGCGTATCGGCGTCGCCGCGACTATCTGGTGGACGTGCTGCGCGACGTCGGCTTCGGCGTCACGGCACCCGAGGGGACGTACTTCGTGATGGTGGACATCCGGCCACTCGGCTTCGACGACGACATCGCGTTCTGCAAGCACCTCGTCGAGGAGATCGGGGTCGCCGCCATCCCGCCGACGGCGTTCTACGAGCGCAAGGAGCGCGGCCGCTTCCTCGCTCGCTTCGCGTTCTGCAAGCGGATGGAGACCCTCGAGGAGGGCGCCCGGCGGCTACGACGGATCGCGCGCTGAGAGCGCAGCGCGGATTTGCGGAAGCGCCGCCGTCGTCGCCTGCCGCCCGATCTCGATCAGCTCCTGTCCGCGCATGTAGTCGAACAGTCCGAACTTCCCGAGCTGCGGCTCGATGATCACGTCCGGCGGCTGCGCAGTCATCTGCAACTCCGCGAGCTTCGCCTGCATCCAGTTGAACGAGCGCACGACGGCGGGGACCATCTTGGGCGCGGGCCCCGCCACGTGCTCCGGATCGGTCGCCGTGTCCACGACATGCTCGTCGGCACGGTTGATCAGGCTGACAGCGACGACGCAGTCCGCGCCGAGGTCGCGCGCGGCACCCACCGGCACCGGCGAGACGACGCCACCGTCCACCAGCCAGCGCCCGTTCCGGAGTTGCGGTGAGAAGACGCCGGGTATCGCGAAGCTCGCGCGCATCGCATCGACGAGGTCGCCATCCGAGATACGGACCTCCTCGCCGCTGTCGGCGTCGGTCGCGACGGCTGTGAAGCCGATGTCCAGATCGTCGATGTTCGCGCGACCGGTCATCTCGCGCAGCGTGGCGACGATCTTCTTGCCGTGGAAGAGACCCGTGCGCGAGATCGTCGGCGAGAAGAGCGCGAAGATCTGGGCCATCTTGTAGCCGAGCAGCCGGTCGGTGTGATCGGCGAGCGTGCCCGCGGCGTGCAGGCCGCCCACGATCGCGCCGATGCTGGTCCCGGCAATGAAGTCGATCGGGATCCGCTCCTCGACCAGCACCTGGACGACGCCGATGTGCGCGAAGCCGCGCGCGGAGCCGCCGCCGAGAGCCAGACCGAGCCGGGGAGCAGGTGACATCCCGTGACCGTACCGTGCGTGCCTGTACTGCGCCCCGTGCCTGTACTGCGCCCAGTGAACATTTTCGCCCGGTGTCCGACCGCGCGGGAGTCCTAGGATCCGCCGAATGCGCCTGCTCCCACACACCATCGCTCTCGCAGTTCTGGCCGTCGCCACGATCGGTTCCCCCGCGGACGCCGGCCGGGCGATCCGGCTGCGCTCGGCTGGCGACCTCATCTCGACGACGGGCGGGGTCGCGACGGGCACGTTCGAGCTGCTGTCCGCGGTCCGCAAGACAGGGCGTGAACGCGGCTTCGTGTTCATCGACGCAGAGCAGCTCGACGTCACCCCCACCGCGACGGGCGGACTCCCGGTGTACGAGGCGTTCCTGGTTCCCGTCGCCGGGGATGAGGTGCGTCTCGGCCGCGTGCGCGTGAACCGACGCGAGCGCGGCCGCTTGCGCCTGCGGCGCGTCGAGCGGTTGTTCCCTGTGCCGGGAGACGGTCTGCGTGCGCAGGCCGGAGCGACGATCGAGGTGCGGGGTCCCACGGGCGCGGTGCTGCGGGGCACGGTTCCCGCATTCGACGTCGCGCGGGCCGGACGCTCGGCCGCCACGTCCGAAGTGTACGGACACTTCGAAGCGCTGATCCCGCCGTTCAACGCTCCGGGCAGCTTCCGATTCGGGACCGACGAGTACGAGAACGGCGAGGTGCGCAATCGACTCGTGGTGCGCGCACCCGGCGTCCTCACCGGCACGAACACGTCGGTCTGCCGCGTGCGCGTCATCAACGCGGCAGCCAACCGCTTCGTCGAACTGGGCGACATGGCCCGTGAACCGCAGACGGGCGCCAGCCTGTTGCTCGACACGCGGCGGGCGGCTCTGCCGTCGGGCATCGTCCGGTGGAGCGAGTTCAACGGAGGACTGATCGAGGTCCGAATCGGAAGTTCGGTGCGGCTGCGCGGCGACATCGCGCCGCTCTCCGCCGTGGACGAGGACATCTCGCCGGTCGGACACGCGCGGTCTGCAGCGACCGTCCAGCTCACATCGATCGGCGGTCCCGGCATCGGTGAGATGACCGTGTCCGTGGAACAACTCCCTAATCGCCGCGTGCAGCGGCTGCGCGTCCGGATCGTCGATCTACCGCGGTCCGGTGCGCCGTACACCGCGGTCGCCACCACACCTTCGGGCACGCGCACGACGCTGGGCACGTTCACGACACGCAGCCCGGCCGGCGCGGGCGGCTTCGGCATCGACACGCGGCGCGGCAAGCTCCCGCCGGACTTCAACGCCGTGCGCCTCGGCGGTCAGCCGCTCGCGATCCTGGACAACGGCGGTGTGCCAGTGCTGACGACGACGTTCCCGGAACTCGGCAGCGAGTAGCCGCTCAGGAAACGAGGAGGAGGCGGGGACGTCACCAGCGACACGGCGCTGACCATCGCGACGGAGGTGTTCCCCCGCGGGGCGGACACCACCGGCGACGAGATCAAGGCCGCTCACGCGTCGCTCCCGGCGGCGCGTGACGGCCTCTCTTCGCGTCAGGTGGCAGCGATCGCTGTCGACCAGGTGCGGCTCGCGCAACTGCGACGGTTGCGCGACGTGGCGAACGCCGACCTCGCGCCGCTGCGCGATCGCGGCGGACGGGTGGCGGTGCTCTCCGGCGCGGGCATCTCCGTCGACGCGGGCTTCCCGACCTTCCGCGGGTCCGACGGGGAGGCGCTCTGGAAGAACGTCGATCCCATGGAGCTCGCCAGCATCGACGGGTTCCGCCGCAACCCGCGGCGCACGCTCGAGTGGTACTGCTGGCGCCGCTCGCTCGGGATCGACGCGGTGTCGACGCTCGCCCACGCAGCGATCGCGCGCGCGCAAGAGAAGCGGCCCGGTGCATTCGCCGGTGTCCACACGCAGAAC
The DNA here is from genome assembly GCA_965248445.1 of Planctomycetota bacterium. GTDB lineage: Bacteria > Planctomycetota > JAJSAM01 > JAJSAM01 > JAJVHW01 > CBDFJG01. The sequence continues at coordinate 958,291 of CBDFJG010000004.1, read as the reverse complement.
GTGGACGGGCTGCACGAGGCGGCCGGCAGTCGCGGCGTCAACCGCATCCACGGATCGATCTGGGTGTGGAAGGACCTGCGTGATCACTCCTTGGTCTGGGGACCGTCGGACCGGTTCGAGGACGTCGTCTGGGACGGCGACCGCCCCACCGTTCGTCCCGGCGTCGTGATGTTCGGCGACATGGCACCGACGCGTGTCTACGAGGGGGCGATCGTGGAGCTGCGCCGGGCCGACGTCGCGCCCGCCGTCGGCACGTCCGCGCAGGTCAGCACGCTCTGGCCGCTGCTGCACGCCGCCCGCGAGGCGGGGGCGCTGCTGGTCGAGGTGAATCCCGAGGCGAGCGACGTGACGCACCATCTCGGCGCGCTGCACGTGCGCCTACCCTCCGGCACCGGCGTGCCCCTCACGCTCGAGACCGTCGGTGCGCTCGATCCCGAGGACACCGCGCTGCTGGCCAGCACTCCGCGGAGCTCGTTGCGCGACGTCCTGCCGGAGCTGCGGGAGGAGCTGCTGGCCGACGCCTGAGAGCCCTGTCCGTGCCGTGCGTAGTCTCGACTCCCCGTGCGCACACCGATTCGCTTCCTGCACACCTCCGACTGGCAGCTCGGGATGACCCGGCACTTCCTCGACGAGGACGCCCAGGCTCGGTTCTCGGAAGCTCGCGTCAACGCGATCCGTGCGCTCGCCCGGATCGCTGAGCGCGAGGCCTGCGACTTCTGCGTCGTGGCCGGAGACGTCTTCGAGACGAACCTGGTCGGCAGGCGCACCGTGGCGCGCGCATGCGACGCACTGCGGGCCTTCACCGTGCCCGTCTACCTGCTGCCCGGCAATCACGATGCGCTGGACGCATCGTCGCTCCTGACCTCGCAGGTGTTCCGCGAGGATGCGCCGGAACACGTGCACGTGCTGGTGGACCGCGCGCCCGTCACCGTCGTGCCCGGCGTGGAACTCGTCGGCGTGCCGTGGACGTCCCGCCGGCCGGTCAGCGATCTGGTGAGTGATGCGCTGCGCGACCTGTCGCCCGCCGCGACGGGGGTCCGTCGCGTCCTCGTCGCCCACGGCAGCGTCGACTCCATGAATCCGAACCGGGACGACCCGGCGGCCATCTCGCTCGACGTCTGCGAGTCGGCGCTCGACGACGGCCGCGTGCACTATGTGGCGCTGGGCGACCATCACTCCGCTCTCGCGGTCGGCGGTACGGGCCGCGTGAGGTACTCGGGTGCGCCGGAGCCGACGCGCTTCGACGAGCAGAGGCCGGGTCACGCGCTCGTGGTTACGCTCGGTGAGCCGGTCCGCGTCGAGGAGCACGCCGTCGGCGGATGGCGGTTCGTGGCCGCGGCGTACGATCTGAACTCCTGTGCCGACCTCGACCACCTGGCACGCGAACTCGGCGAACTGCCGGACCGTGACCGCACCATCCTCAAGCTGACGCTGCGCGGCACGCTGACGCTGACGCAGAAGGCGCGGCTGGACCAGATGATCGACGCGGCGCGTGCGGTGTTCGCCTCCGTCGAGGAATGGGAGCGCCACACGGACCTCGCCGTGGTGCCGGACGACGCGGACTTCGCCGACCTTGATCTGTCCGGGTTCGCACAGGTCGCCGCCGCCGAGCTCACGGGCCGCGCGCGTGACGGCGACGCCGTAGCCGGTGACGCGCTCGCGCTGCTGGTGCGACTGGCCGGAAGGCACGCATGAGGCTCCTGCGCCTCTCCGTCCGCAACTTCCGAGGAGTCGACGAGTGCAACGCGGTGTTCGGCCGGACGGGCGTCACCGTGGTCGAAGGCGCGAACGAGACCGGCAAATCGAGCCTCGCCGAGGCGCTCGATCTGCTGCTCGACTTCCAGGACAGCTCGAAGGCGCTGCCAGTGCGCGACGTGAAGCCCGTGCACCGCGACGAGGGCGCCGAGGTCAGTGCGGAGATCGAGGCGGGGCCGTATCGCTTCACGTACGAGAAGCGATTCCACAAGCGCTCCCAGACCACGCTCACGGTCACTGCACCTCGGCCGGAGAGTCACACCGGACGCGAGGCCCACGAACGGGCGTTGGCCATCTTGACGGAGACCGTCGATCTGGCGCTCTGGCGCGCGCTGCGAATCGCGCAGGGCGACGGGCGCGACGCCCCGGACCTCTCGGGGCGCTCGCTCGTCTCTGCTCTCGAGAGAGCGGGCGGCGGAGCGGCGGAGCAGACGGCAGCCGAGTCGTTGTTCGCGGCTGCGGCGGCCGAGGCGGCGCGGTACGTCGGCAAGTCGGGCAACCCTCTCAAGGCTGTGACCGACCTCGCCGCTGCGCTGACCGCAGCGGAAGCGCGTGTCGCCGAGCTGAGCGACACGGTGCGTGCGACCGACGAAGCGATCGTCGACCTGGAGCGACTCCGTCGAGAGCGCGCGGAGCTCGTCGCACGCCGTCCGACGCTGCAAGAGCAGGTCGAGCGATGCGCGGCGGAGAAGGCAACTCTCGACGAGAAACGGCGGGATCGCGACCGACTGCAGGCTGCGGCGGATCACGCGCGCGGTGCGGCCGAACGCGCGGTACGCGAGCGCGACGAGCGCGTGGCGGCGATCGAAGTGGTCGCGGACGCCGAGAGCGCTCTCACCGCGTTCGACGAGGAGCGTCAGGGCTCAGCTCCCGAACTCCAGGCGGTCCGCCGACGCCTCGCGAACGCCGACGCGGCCCTCGTCGCAGCTCGCGCGGAGGCCGAGACGGCCGCGCGGCTCCTGCGCCGCCGCACGGACGATCGCGAGTTCCGACGCCACGAGATCGAGCGCGAACAGTTCGCCGAGCGCGTCAAGCGTCTCGAGGGCGCCCGCACGCGGCGCACCGAAGCGGCCGCCACGCTCGACCGGGGGCGCGTCGATGACGACTCGCTGGCCGCGATCCGCGACGCGCACATGCTCGCGACGCAGGCCCGCGCGCGCGCCGCCGCCGAGGCGGCGTCTGTGCGTATCGAGGCACTGGCGGATGTCGAGATCGACGTCGACGGCGACGGATCCCGCGTTCCCGCGGGGTCGGAGCAGCAGCACACCGTCGAGGACGCGACGTCGATCCGCATCGGGGAGCTCGCCCGCGTCACGGTCCAGTCGGGCGCCGGTGTCGATGCCCGCCGCGCGCGGGACGCCGCAGAAGCCGCGTTCGCGGCGTTGCTCGACGGCGCCGGCGTGACGTCGTTCGAGGGTGCGCTCGAGTCCCACCGAGCACGCGAGCGCGCCGTCGACGAGCTCCGTCGCGCCGACGAGGACGAACGAGGCGCACTGCGGGATCTCGACGAAACCGAACTGCGGCACAAGTTGGCGGGCCGCACAGACCGGGTCGCCGGCTACGCGGGCGAGCGGGCGCAGGACGTCGCAGCGCCCGCACTCGCACCCGACTTCGAGACTTCGAAGGCGCTCGCGGAGCAAGCGGAGTCCGAGCGGGACCGCGTGGCTGCGGCACTGACGCGCGCCGAAACCGAGGTCGCGGACTCCCGCACGCTGGTCCAGTCGCTACAAGATCGCGATCTCTCAGACCTCAGGGACCGGAGCGAACTCGTCGGCGCCCACCGGGCGGAGGCGACGCGACTGGCAGAGCAGCGGTCGCACCGATCGGACGAGGCCCTGCGGGCCGCCGCCGTGGCCGCGCGAGAACTCGCGGCCGAGCATGCGCTGCGCGCCAACACGGCACGCAACGCACTCGAACGGGCCTCACCCGAGCTGGTCGACGCCGCGCTTGCGGGAGCGCACGAGGCGCTCCACCGTGCGGAGTCCCGCGAGCAGGAGATCGGCCGGGAGACGTCGGGACTACTGGCGCGCGTCGAGATCCTGGGCGCCCAGGGCATCGGCGAACGACTCGCGGAGACCGTCGCGACGCGCGACCGAGCGAGCTACGCGCACGACGCGGCGCGCAGGCGCATGAACGCAGCCCACCTGCTCTCCGAGACGCTGCGGGGCCACCGCGACGCCGCCCGTCGTGCGTACCGTGCGCCGCTCGCAGCGCGCATCGACGACCTGGGACGCTACGTGTTCGGAGAGGACTTCGCGATCGACCTCGACGAGCATCTCGCGCTCGCAGCGCGCACGCTCGGCGGCCGCACGGTACCGTTCCGCTCCCTGAGCGTCGGGGCGCGTGAGCAGCTGGCGCTGATCGCCCGCATCGCCGCTGCCAAGCTGGTCTCGGAGAGCGGCGGCGTCCCGCTCATCCTCGACGACGCGCTGGGCCACAGCGATCCCGACCGGCTGGCGCGAATGGGCGCGGTGCTGTCCCGTGCGGGAAACGACGTGCAGATTGTCCTGCTCACGTGCCGACCGGAACGCGCGGCGCAGATCGCCGGTGCGCACGTCGTGCGTATCGGGGCTAGCGCGCGCGGCGCAGCAGCGACAACGCGAAGCTCACTGCACCCGCAAGCAACTCCAGTGTCAGCAGAGCCGCGAAGCCCAACAACAGCGGGCTGAACACGAGGATTGCGGTGGTGGGCATGCACACAGCCTATGTGCCCACATCGTACAGACGGGGGTCCTGCGGCCCCTCGGTGGACCTACCGCCGGAGCCGCAGAGCGTGAAGACGCTCGTAGTGCGGACGGCAGGCGCGTTCGATCTCTCGGTGTGCCGGCGGCAGCGTGCCCTCGCGCGGGCGGTACGGCGCGAACCCGGTCGAGGCGAGGACTGCGGCGTACCAGTGTGACGCCCAGATCCCGTCGGTGTCCCGCGGTCCCTCCGGCCACGAGAGCATGCGCGGGCTGAACGGGATGCCCGTCGCTTGGCAGAGCGCCGTGAGCGTCCCTCTCGGGTCTTCAAGCACGTCGCGGGCGTCGATGACCGGCGGGGTCTGACCGGTACGCGCGACGACGTCGTCGTAGATCTCCGTCTGCTGCACGAAGCCGACGAGATCCAGCGTGACGTCGTCGAAGCGCTTCGCGTAACTGAGTAGCACCTCGCGCGGATCGCGGATCAGGAAGCAGTGAGTGACGGCACCGAACCAGTCCCGGCCCGCGTGCGGAAGCAGGTGGTGCGTCATCTGCTTCTGGTACCAGACGCGGGCGGTGCCGGGCGGCGCTCCTGCGAGCTGTTCCGCGACCCGGCGCCAGTCCGTCTCGTAGCGCGCCAGGACCTCGTCGCGCCCTGGGTGCTGCACGTCGGTACCCGCGAGGTAGTGCGCGTAGAACGGCTCGTCCGTGACGGCGGCGTCCTCGCGGTTCTCGAAGGACCGCATCATCGCGGTGGAGATGTTCCGCGGGCCTGACCACATCGAGATTCGGACGACGTCGTCAGCCACCCACCTGGCTCCGTACGAGTTCGATGTAGAGATTCTGCAGGCGTTCGACCATCGGTCCGCGCTTCCCGCCCGATAGTTCGATGCCGTCGATCTCGATCGCCGGGATCAGCCCCGCGAACGTCCCCGTGACGAACGCTTCGTCCGCCGTGTGCACGTCCGCAACGGTGAAGTCTCTCTCGTACGCCGGGATCCCGTTGGCGTGACACAAGTCGAGCACCTTGCGGCGGGTGATGCCGTCGAGACAGTGCTCGCCGGTGGAGGTCCAGACCTCCCCCCCCCCCCCCCCCCCCCCCCCCCGCACTACGAAGAAGTGCGTGGAGTTGCACGTCGCCACGAAGCCGCGCGGATCGAGCATCAGACCCTCTTCACCGCCCTTTCGGGCGGCGTCCACGCACGCCGCGATGCAGTTGTGCTTGGACAGGCTGTTGATGCGCGGGTCCTGCACGTTCTGCTCGCCCCGCCGCACGTCGACCGTCACGAGCCGGATGCCACCGGCTGCTCGCGCCGGGTTCGCGCGCTTGTGCTCGGGGATGATCACGACCGTCGGAGCGCTCGAAATGACGCGCGGATCCTGGTACGGCGTCGGTTTCAGTCCGCGCGTGACGATCAGCCGTACATGAACCGCATCGTGCATGTCGTTGGCACTGACGACCTCGTCGATCGCGGCACGAAGCTCTTCGCGCGTGCGACCGATGTCGAGCGCGATGGTCTCCGCACCGCGGAACAGCCGATCAAGGTGGTCTTCGATGAACACGAGCGTCCCCTCGTGCAGCCGGAAGCTCTCCCACACGCCGTCGCCCAGCAGGAAGCCGGCATCCATCACCGAGACCTTCGCGTCCGGGCGACGGTGCAACTCGCCGTTGATCGAGATGAAGACACCGGCGTTGCGCGGATCGTCCTGGTACTCGTGCGTCCCCATGTCGTCCCCTCGCGCGACTGTCGTCTCCTCCCAGGCTCGCACACCGGGTCCTGTGCACGGCCGGATCGATTCCGCGTAGAATCAGGGTTCGGGGCGCATCGCAGAGCGCGTCCCGCAGAAGAACAGAAGGTCACGATGCGCTCACTCGTTCCGTTCGTCGCCTGCGTCCTGCTGGCCGCCTCGGCCGGCAGCGGCCAGGACGAAGATCCGGTCGTGATCGACGGCTACGTGCACGAAGTCGTCGCGCCGTTCCTGTTCGGCCCAGGGCCGCAGTTCGGTATCTACCCGGTCGGCGGGGCCGGCGACACCGACGCCAGCCGTGTTGTCTTCCTCACCCCCGCAAGCGAGGACGTCGACCTGACCTCCTTCCGGGGGCGGCGCGTGTCGCTGAGCGGCACGCTGCTTCTCACACTGGAAGAACGCCCGCGACTCGTTGTCGACGAGATCGTCTCGTGCAACAGCCCCGAGGTCGACGCCTGGATCGTCGACCAGACGCTGGCGCTCAACAACCGCTGGTTCCTGGACGGCACGGAGCAGCCACTGGATGGATTCGATCCCGTCGAACTGCGCTGCCCTGACGGAGACCTCGCGGGGGTAGTACCGGTCCGCATCTCATCCCCGGATGTCGCGGACGGGGACAACGTGATCGCGTACGTGTGCGTGGAAACGTGCCGGTTCTGGGCGAACCTGACGGGCGGCATTGCGGGGTCGAACCTGTGGCTCGGTCCGTTCGACATCGCCGGGACCAGCGGAGGCGAGCCGCTCTTCGAGCGCGCCCCCACATCCGTGCGGCCTCGCCGCATGCGCGTTCGCCGACGCGCCAGGACCCGGCGGCTGACGGTTCGCCGCGACGTCGATCCCGCAGACACCGCCACGCTCCGTCGCGAGCGCTACGTGCCGTCCGACTTCGACGTCGGCGCTGGGATCGAGGTGAGACGCATCCTGCGCGTCACCGCCAATCGCGTCCGCATCCGCGTCCGGGTCGCGCGGGACGCCGACACGGGCGAACGCGCCGTCCGTGTGCTCGGGCGCTCCGGACTCGCGACTCTGACGCTGCGCCGTCGCTGAGCTGGTTCAACGGGCCTACGCCAGCTCGATCGTGCGTTCGACGCTGATGCCCATCAGTTCGGGCGCGGCGACCACGAGCGTCCCGTCGAACGCGGCGATCGCGGCGCCGACGGACGCCCGGCCTGGGTCGTCCAGCGCGGCGAGTGGTTCGTCGAGCAACAACACCTCGGGGCGAGCCGCCAGCCCGCGAGCGATCGCGACGCGCCGCCGCTCCCCGCCGGAGAGGTCCTTCGCGGGCCGGTCCGCCACGTGCGCCGCACCCAACCGCGTCAACCACTCGTCCGCCTCGTTGAGCGGGCGGTCACCGAGTCGCAGTGCATACGCGACGTTGCCCCGCGCGGTCCCACGGAACAGGTACGGCCGCTGGTGCACCAGCACGACCCGGCCCGGCGGAGGCAGTCCCTCCACGGTTCCCGACGACGGCGGGAGCAGGCCGGAGAGCACGCGCAGGAGCGTCGACTTGCCCGTTCCGTTCCCGCCCAGAACGCCGAGCCGCTGGCCGCCGGCGATCTCCAGGCGCGCGAGCGCGAGAGCGCGCACGTCGCCGAAGCGGACCTCGATTCCGTTCAGTCGGATCATGTTGTCTTATCCCGGCTGAGCCGCTGCGCCAGGAGCGCGGCGCCGACCGCCAGCACCAGGAGGATGATCCCGTTCGCCAGACCCAGCGCGAACTCGCCGCGCCGCAGTTCCAGCGTGATCGTCGACGACAGCGTGCGTGTACGCATCCGCAGGTTCCCGCCGACGGTGAGCGCTACGCCGAGTTCGGAGAAGCACCGGGCGAGTCCGGTGAGGTAAGCCGCGATGAGTGCAGGACGCACTTCGCCGAGCACGGTCCAGAGCGTTCGCATCCGGCCGGCACCCAGAGTGCGCGCTGTCTCTTCGACCCTCCGGTCGAGCCCGGCAACGACACCGTGCACGATCACAGCGAGCAGCGGGAAGGCGAGCATCACCTCGCCCGCGATGATCGCGCCCTTCGTGTAGAGCAGGTCGAGGCTGCCGAGCATCCCGCGACGGGACAGGATGCCGTACACGATCAGCCCCACCACCACCGTCGGCGTGAACATGCCGACGCGCAGCAGGAAGATCTGGAAGCCGCCCTTGGCCCGTCGGGTCAGCCCGAGCCATGCGCCGTACGGGAACGCCACCAGCGCCGCCAGCGACACCGCCGTGAACGAACAGAACACGGACACGTAGACCGCGTGCAGGACCTCGCGGTCGCCGCGCGCGACAACGCGCCATGCCTCGGCAAGTCCGTCCAGGAGGAAGTCCACGGCCCGCTACGGCTCCCGCGCGGGGTGGAAGAGAACCTCGTCGCCGACGCGAAACCCCCCGATGGCCGCCTGGCCCTCGTCGGACGTCAGGTAGTCGATCAGCTTCCGCGCACCGTCGGCGTTGACGTGCTCGTGCTTCTCTGGGTTCACGAGGATCGCGCCGTACGGATTGCGCAACCTCACGTCCCCCTCGACGTGAACGACGAGATCCAGTCGATCTCGGAACGCGAGGAACGTGCCGCGATCGGTCAGCGTGTAGCCGCGCTTCTCGTGCGCGATGACGAGGCACGCCCCCATGCCCTGACCGGCCTCGAGGTATCCGTCCCGCGGATAGCTGTGCGTCGCTTCCCACAACGCCAGTTCGCGAATGTGTGTGCCGGAGTCGTCCCCGCGGGACACGAACACGTTGCCAGAGTCGGCAATCCGGGGGAGCGCGAGCGCGGCATTTGTCTCGCCGTGGATACCGGCCGGATCGTCGGGCGGCCCCACGATCACGAAGTCGTTCCACATCATGTCGCGCCGGTCGATGCCGTGGCCGGCGGTGACGAAAGCGTCCTCCCGCTCGCGCGCATGCACGAGTATCAGGTCCGCGTCGCCCCGTTCGGCATTGGCGAGCGCCTGGCCCGTCCCGACCGCAATCACGTCGACGCGCAGACCCGTGGCCTCCTCGAACGACGGCAGCAGATGGTCGAGCAGTCCCGAGTTCTCGGTGCTGGTCGTCGTGGCCAGGCGGACGCGCTCGGCGGCGGAATCCCCGTTCTCGCCGCAGGCCATGAGGCCGGCAGCGAGGAGGGCGAGGGTCAGGAGCGGAACGCGCACACGCCTACGGTTCCACGAACTGCGCCGCGGATCAAACGGCCTCCACGGGATTCCCCGTGAACGATCGCGGGCGCGCGGCGTCCAACTCCCCAGTCAGAGGGAGGTGACCGTGCGCTCGTCCGTTCTCGTCGTCCTGTGTCTGGTAGCAGCGGCCCTTTCGGTGGCGTGCAGCAGCACGGCGCTCGACCAATGGACGCCCGCGAGCGGCGTGGCGAAGCCCGCCATGGCGCCGGCTGCCGAGGGGCTGTACGCGGACGCGGAGCAGGCCCGGCAGCGTGTCCGAGAGGACAGCGGTGCGGCCGCGAACCGGAAGATCATCCGCACGGCCGGGATGACCCTCGGTGTGAGAGACCTCGACGAGGCGGGCAACGCCATCGTCGCGCTGGCGGAGTCGTCCGGGGGCTTCGTGCTCTCGTCGAGCCGCACGCACTACGCGATCAAGGTGCCGGTGCGCGGATTCGAGTCAGCGCTCACGGCGCTCGGAGAACTGGGCGAAGTGAACCACAAGAGTCTGTCCGGGAAGGACGTCACCGCCGAGTACGTCGATCTCGAGGTTCGGCTCAAGAACGCGCGTGAGGCGCGGGACGCGTACGGCGCACTGTTGCGCAAGGCGACCGGCGTGGACGAGATGCTGAAGGTCGAGCAGGCGCTGCGCGAGACGCAGGAGCGAATCGAACTGCTCGAGGGACGGCGCAAGTTCCTCGACGAGCACCTCGCGCTCTCTCAGGTCAACGTGAACCTCAAGGAGAAGCGCACACGCGGTCCGCTCATGCTGCTCTGGGACGGCGTGACGTGGCTGTTCGGGAAGCTGCTCTGGCTGTAGGCAGCGAGCGCCCGTGCGCGTGGCCGGCGGATCGCGGGGCGATCCTCGGCCACGCTTCGGGCGCATGTCTCCCTCCTACGCCGCCTTCGGAGGGCTGCGGTCGCGCCGCTTGCCAACACCCCGCCCCTACATCCCGTAGCTGACGGAGCCTCCGCCGGAGAACTGGATGAACCCGGCTCCGCCCGATGAGTTGCCGGAGGCGTAACGCGTGCTCCACGAGTTGTCACCCCCGCCCGTCGCGCCACCGAACGCACCGGGCGCGCCCATGCTCGCGAGCTGCACGAGGTTGATCATCGGAATGCCGTTCTCGGGGCCGAGGTTTCCCGTCGCGTCGAGGGACCACCGCCCCGGCAGGCATTGCCCTCCGGCGCGCATGAGGAGCTGATTGAGGCCCACGATGTCGAGCGTATGCAGTTCACGCCCGTTGACGAAGCAACCGGTCCCACTATCGCCGGAAGCATTCGGCGGCAGCGGTCCCCCTAGTGCGAGACCCGGCCGCAGGAATCCCTGCGCGGGGCCGCCCATGAGTCCACACGCGCCGCATCGGTAGTCGTACCAGTAGTCGCCGTCCGGCAGCTGTGTTCCCAGCGTGTGCTCGATCTGCGCCAGGATCGCTACGTTCGGCGGGCCGCTGTTGATCGTGATGGCACGAGGTGACTGCGGTTGATCGGTCATCTCCCCCCCCCCCCCTCTCACGCGCCGCGTTTAGATTGAGCCTGACGGCGCGAACAAGAAGTGTAGCGCGCGACACGCGTCGCGTGCATGCACCAGCTCACTCCGAAACGCCGGCCAGCCGGCGAATGCGTTCGTAACGCTCGGGCTGGCTGTTCTTGATCCACTGCACGTCCTTCAACAGCGACCACGCCTCGGCGAAGTGCGGTTGCACCTCCTGCTCCGTCCGGCCGAGGGCCAATTCGCATTCACCAATCTCTTCGAAGACGAAGCCGGAGGGCTTGGCTCCTGCGTCCTCACGCATCGCGCGGACCTCTCCCTGCTTCGTCAGCGCGTCTTCGTAGCGTTCGAGGCTGCGCAACGCGCGGCCAACCGTGTAGTGCGCGACGAAGCTCTGCTCGCTCACGCCCTGTTCGTCACGGAACGCCGCGCCCTTCGTGAAGACCTCGAGCGCCTTCTCGTACTCGTGCAGCTCGTCGTGGTACGTCCACCCCGAGTTGTTCAGCAAGGGGCCGAGCCATCCCCGCACCGACGGATCGCCGCACTCATCGATGTACTTGATCGCGGCCTCTGTGTGACGGAGCTGTTCGCGCGGCGCCTTCGCTGCGATCGCCAGCATGTGGAGCGCGTCCACCGCGAGCCCGTGCAGGTCGGCGGCTTGCGCGACGTCGTACGCCTGCTGGAACAGTGGGGTCGCCTTCTCGGGCGTTCCGAAGGAGTTGAACGCGCGGCCGCGTTCGAGGCAGTAGCGCACCCGCGGCCTCGGCGCGCCGTCCCGCAGCATCGGCTCGACGTCGTCGAGGATCGCGTGCGCTTCGTCGAACTGCTTCCGCAGCCCCTTGGTGCGTGCAATCTGCGTCAGGATTTCGGCGCGTCCGTCATCCGACGACGTGGTCTCGTACATGTCGCGGAAGCGCTCTTCGGTTGCCGCGGGATCGCTCAAGTCCCACGCGCTACGGATGTCGGGTACGTCCATGTGCGCCTCCTGGTCGGAGCGTGCCGGCGGCTGTGCGGCGGCCCCCCCACATGCGACGAGGTTAGAGTCCCGGCGAGCCCTCGATCCAGCGCCGAGTCGCCCTGGTGAACGATGCCCGCTAGCCGGCAGCAGCGCTGAGGATCGCGTCGTAGTCCGGCTCGTCCGCGATCTCGGTGACGAGTTCGGCGTAGACGACAGCGCCGTCCTCGCCGATCACGAACGCCGCGCGCGCCATGCAGCCCGTGAGCGGCCCGTCGGCGATCGCCACGCCCCAGCGGGCGGCGAAGCCACGGTCTCGCAAGTCCGATACGCCGTCAACGTGCTCGATGCCCTCGGCCCCGCAAAACCGCTTGATCGCGAAGGGGAGATCGGAACTCGCGACCAGCACGTCCACTCCGTCGAGGCCCGCGGCGCGCTCGTTGAACTTCCGCGTCTCGATGGCGCACACCGGCGTGTCCAGACTGGGCACGGTCAGCAGCACCACCGTGCGGCCCTCGAAGTCGGCGTTGCCCACCCCGCTGAGGTCCTGCTTCACGAGGTTGAAGGCCGGCGCTGCGGCACCGACGGCCGGCAACTCGCCGGCCAGAGGGAAGGGGCTGCCCTTGAGGGTCACGTTCGTCATCGCGGGTCTCCTGGTGAGGGGCGCAGAGGCTAGCCTCGCTCGGAGTCGGCGACGACCAGATCCTTGCCTCCCGGATCGCCGAAGTCTTCCGGGTATAAGCGGAGTCATGCGACTCGGCCGTTTCGAGACCCTCCGCGAACTCGGCGCCGGCGGATTCGGGCGGGTCGTGCTGGCGCGGACCGCCGAGCCCGCCCTCGGCCTCGCGACGGGCACCGAAGTGGCGATCAAGGTCGTGCACCCGCACCTTCTCGAACGGCCGGGGATCATCGAGCGTTTCCGTCGCGAAGCGGACGTCGGACGCCGCATCCACCACCGCAACGTGGTGCGCGTCTACGGCGTCGAGGCCGTGCAGGACGCGGAGCGCACCCACCATCTCCTCGTCATGGAGTTCGTCGAGGGCCAGACGTTGGGCGACCTTCTGCGGGAGATGCCGCGGGTGCCCGAGCAGATCTGCCGCCACGTGGGCGCCGAGGTCGCACGCGGCCTCACAGCGATCCACGATGCCGGCGCGGTGCACCGCGACCTCAAGCCGGAGAACATCCTGATCACTCCCGACCACGCGGTGAAGATCATGGACCTCGGCGCGGCGCGGCTGGCCGACGAGGCGATCCGTCTCTCGACCACCGGGACGTTCGTGGGTTCCATCGCGTACGCGGCGCCGGAGCAATTGCGCGGGGACGGAGAAGACATCGGCGCGGCGACGGATCTCTACGCGCTGGGACTCATCCTGTTCGAGGTCGGCGCCGGCCGCGGCCCGTTCCCCGCCGGCGATCTGCGACGCATGATCCGCGCGATCCTGAAGGACACGCCGCCACTCCTGACCGAGATCGCCCCGCACGTTTCGCCGTTTCTCGCGGCCGCGGTGTCCCAGTTGCTACGGAAAGACGCGGATGCGCGGTTCCCGTCGGCCGACGCGCTCGCCGAAGCGCTGGAACAGGGCGAGGACTCGCAGTGGTGGCAGCGCCGCGAACACGGTGGTGGCGACGAGACCATCGCGATCCGGCGGATGACGGTGGAGCGCGCGACGCGCGTGGTCGGACGTGACGACGAACTGGATCGGTTGCAGCGGGCGTTCGCAGAGGCGAACGAGGGACACGGCCGGTCCGTCCTCATCGAGGGCGAAGCGGGCATCGGTAAGTCGCGCCTCGTGGACGCACTCGTCGAACGTCTTCGCGCCGATGGCGCGGCGATCGACTTCATCTTCGGAGGGCACGGAGCCAGCGGCGCCGCGACCGCGGTCGGTGCCCTCACGGATGCGCTCGCCGCACGGTTCGCCGGTTCGGACGTCATCGAGTCGCTCGAGCGACACCTGTCCGAGACCCCGATGCTCGTGCCCGCGTTTGCGGCGCTCCTGCGCGGCGACGCACCGCCGCCGGACGCCGCCCCCCTGACGACCGCGACTCTCCCCGGCGTGTTCGTGCGCATCGCTCAATCGCTCTCCGAACACCGCACGGTCGTGCTCCTGGTCGAGGATCTACACCTCGCGGCGGACGACGGGCGGTCGCACTTCCTCGCGCTTGCGCGCGGCATCGAGGCGTCACGCATCCTGCTGCTAGGGACCGCGCGGCCGGGGCTGCCCGACGGCTTCACGCTCTCGATCGACCGCCTCACACAAGCGTCGCGTCTGACGCTGCGCCGGCTCGGCCCACGCGACCTCGGCCAGCTGCTCGCGGATGCGCTCGGCTCCGAGGTCCTCGCGAACGACATCGAGCCGCAAGTCGCTCGCAAGTCCGACGGCAATCCACTGTTTGCGCTCGAGATCCTGCGCGGACTCGATGAAGCCGGACGCATCCATCGCGACGACTCCGGCCGGTTCGTGGCGACAGAACCCATTCACGACGTGACGGTGCCCTCGACGATCGTCGATCTCGTGCTCGAGCGCTTGTCCGGGCTGCCGCGACACGACCGCGACCTGCTGGACCTCGCGGCGTGCGCCGGACTCGACTTCGATCCGCTCCTGATCGGCGAAGCGCTCGAGCGCCCTCGCATCCCGCTCCTGAAACAGCTCGCGCACCTCGAGGACGAGCATCGTCTCGTGCGTGGCCGCGGGCGCCGTTACGTCTTCGACCACCACCAGATCCGCGAGGCGCTCTACGACCGGCTCTCTCCATTGCTGCGCGAGGAGTATCACGCGCTGCTCGCAGCGACGCTCGCGCGTCGGGCCGCCGGGGACTACGACGGCGGGGCGCACGCGGAGATCGCACACCATTGGGTCGCGGCTCAACGCAGCGACGAGGCGGCTCCGCACATCGAACCCGCACTCGCGCACCTCGAGGCGCGGCACGAGCGAGCGGCCGTCGTCGCTCTCGTGCGCGACGCCCTCGTCCTGCCCGGGGCACCGCGCGGCCCGATCCGCGCGCAGCTGATGCTTACGCTCGGACGCAACCTGGGTTATCTCGGCAAGCGCCGCGAACAGGGCGTCGTCGCCGACCAGGTTGTCGAGTTGGCCGACGAACTCGCGGACAACGAGCTACGAACGATGGCTCGGCTCGCCTTCGGCAATCTGCTCCGCGTGACGTCGAAGTACGAGGCTGCGCTCGCGGCGTACCAAGAGGCGGAGAAGATCGCACGCGAGGGGGGCGAGCGCTCGCTCGAAGGCACGTCTGCAAGCCACCTCGGTTTCACGCTTGCGCAGCAGGGTCGCAACGCAGAGGCCGTCGTGGCGCACGAGCGCGCGGTGGCGTTGCTCGACGACGCAGGCGACGACGCGGCCCGCGCGGCCGCGAGCATCCGGTTCGGAAACACGCTTCGTAGCGTGGGCCGGCTCGACGAAGCACTCGTGCACCACCGCCGGGGCCTCGAACAGGCCCGCTCCGCGGGAGACCGGCACAGGGAACAGGTCGCGACGAACAGCTACGGCAACGACCTCATGAACCTCGGGCGCATCGACGAGTCGCGCGAGTGGCACGAGCGTGCGCGCGACATGGCCCGCGAGATCGGGAATCGAAACGGCGAGATGGTGGCGACGCTCAATCTCGGCACGGACCTGTTCCAGCTCGGCCGCTTCGACGAGGCGCGCGTGTGTCACGAAGCTGCGCGGCGGCTCGCGAGGGAGCTCGGATCGCAGGCGGTCGAGGCGAACTCGCAGCGCTACATCGCAGCGGGCCTGCACGCCAAGGGGCGCCTGCTCGACTCGCTCGAGGCGCGGTGCGAGAGCCTCGAGTTGCACCGGGCGATCGGCGCGCTGAAGGACGAAGGCTACGATGTGGTGAATCGGGCGCGCCTGTATCTCCAGCTCGGAAACCCCGAGTCCGCAGAGCGCGATCTCGAGCGCGGCGCGGAGATCGTCGCGGCGACGGGGAGCAAGCGACTCACTGCCACGGTTACGGCGTTGCGCGGGTCGCTCGCATCGGTCCGCGGCAACGAGGCGTACGCGCGCGAGTGCACCCTCGAAGCCATCGAGGAGTATCGCGAGGCCGGCCACGGAGGCGAGGTCGCGCATGAGATGGTCGGTCTTGCCGCGGACTTCGCCCGAGAGGGTGAGACCGAGCAGGCACGCAAGTGGCTCGGGCAGGCGCGAAGGACGCTCGACGGAGAAGGGACACCGCTTGCCCGGCTGTACCTCGTAGCGGTCACTGCGCACGTCGACCGGCTCGACAGCTCCGCGCGGCAGAAGGCGCTCCTCGCCTACGCGGAGACGCGACATCGCATCGGCGTCACGTCGCGGATGTCACTGCTCGCAACGCTCCACGACGCCACCGGAGAGCCGACGCTGGCCGCCGAAGCGAATCAGATCCTCGACGAGGTCCTCGCGCGCGTGCCGGAGGAGACCGCGCAGAAGATGCTCGCGAACTACGCGACGTACCGCCGGGTCAGGGCGATGGGCGGTGACACGTGATGCGACTGGCAGTAGTGGCGGACGACGCGGGTTTCGCGCCGGCGAGTGACGATGCGATCCTCCGCGCCGCGCAGGACGGCGTGGTCACCTGCGCGTCGGTCGCCGTCAACGGCCCCACAGCCGCAGCGTTCGCCAGGGCGGCTCTCCTGACCGACCTCTCGCTGGGGCTGCATTTGAACCTCACCGACGGCGCGCCTGTGTCCGAAGCATGCAGCGACCTCGGCCGGGTCTGCTTCTCCGGGGACAAGCGCGGGGTCTGGACCGCGCTCAGCCACGGTGCCGTCGCGCTCGACGAAGTGCAGGCGGAGGTGCGCGCTCAGTTCCTCACGCTCGCCGACTTGCTCGGCCGCGCTCCGGCGTTCGTGAACGGGCACAACCACGTGCACGTCCTTCCCGACGTCTGCGAGTCCGTCACTGCGGCTGTCGCAGAGCTGGCACCCGGCGCGTGGGTTCGCGTGCCGGCCGGGTTCACACCCGAGGAGTTCGACGCGCTGTTCGCCGAGGGGTGCGCGCGGGCCGCCGCGGCGCCCGGCGCCGCGTTCGCGGGTCACGCGTTTGCACGGGACCCGTCGCTCGCGGCGTTCCTGGCGGAAGTCGACGCCGCCCGCGATGCCGGAGCGGAGACGCTCGAGTTCATGGTGCATCCGGGAGCTCGACCGGCCACGGGGTTCACATCATCGGACGCCCGCGACCGAGAGACGGCGGTGTTGTGTGATCCCGCTCTGGCGGCGGCGCTGGACGAACGGGGCGTCGAGTTGACGCCTCTCTGACGGCCGCGCTACCGGCCGTGGCTGATCCGCGGCCACTGGATCTCGAAGTCGAACGTCTTCACCTCGGGCGGGTGGTGGCAGCCGCGACAGCCCTCGGAGGCGCGATCGTCGGGGGGATCCGCGGGGAGCTGACCCGCCCGCGCGAGCGCGACGTGCTCGTCGCGTCCGCCATGGCAGCCCTCGCAGCCGACGCCGAGTCTGTCCGCTTGGGCGATCTCACGCGAACCGTCCGCGGGAACGTCCACGAGGTGGCACGGGACGCACTCCGGGTCCCGGTTCGAATCGCGTTCGACGAGGATCTTCATCGCCCGTCCGTGCAGCGAGTCCGCCCACGTCGAGTGGTCGCCCGAGTGGCATGGCGCGCACGTGTGCGAACCGGCGAATCCGCGTGCAGTGAGGCCCTTCCAGATGTCGGGGACGAGGTTCGGATCCAGCGCAATCGCGTCCTGGCGGAACTGCTTCACGAGGGTCGCCAGTTCCGCGTCGTCGGCGACCTCCTCGCCCAGCCACGCGCGCCACGTCGCAGTCGGTGCCAGCCCGGCGTCGAGATCCACGCGGCGCACGTACGCGGCGAATTCCCCGGCGGTCACGAGCGGCGGTGCGTTGCTGCGGAACCCCTCTCCGGCAGGATCCGCCTTGCCGCCGCCCATCATCATCTCATCGTCCTCGGCAGTCTCGCTGGCGAGCACGACCGTGACGCCCGGCACCGCGCGCGCAAGTTCCGCTGCCCGCGCGTACGGCATCGCCGCCGCGAGCACGATCGCGTCGGCGTCGGTGACGAACTCGACGGCCGTCCGCACCGCGCCCGCAGCCGGTGCGACCTGCAGCCCGGCCGGCGCTTTCGTGCGGTCGTCTGTGACGCCGATGACCGCTATGCGCCGCCCGTCGGCCAGAGTGTGAAGGTACGTCGACGGGAAGACGGGCGCACCCGCCCCGTCCAGGAGGTTCGCGCACACGACGTGAACGTCGCGGCGCGCTCCGGCTTCGACACGGAACTGCGGCCCAAGTTCCACCTCGTACTTGCCCGGCACGAGCACGTCGTAGTGCGTGCGCTCCAGCGCATCGAGTATCGCGCGTACTCGCAGGTCCTTCAGCGCGCCCTTGCCCGGTGCCAGGTTGCCGAGGTCGATGCGCAGATCGTCGCCGCCGGACACCGAGGCGAGGTAGGTGGCGCGGCGTGGGAATCCGCCCTGCTGCTTCTCCTCGCACCCGCAGGGCCCGAGGAAGCCGCGCGTCTCGGCGGTCACGAACAAGCGCACCGCGACGTCGGCGGGGCGTGGCTGGCCGATCTCGGCCGCGGCAGACCGGCGCTGGGCAGCCTGCTGCTCGCTCGTGCTGCGGCACGCGAGCAACGACGCGGCCACGGCCAGCGCGATGAAGAACCCCTTACCCGATCGCATGCGCAGATCGTACCCGCCGGGCCGGGAAGGGTGACAAACGGGGGACAACGAGAGACGCGCCGCCGCGCGGGAGCGCGGCGGCGCGTGAGACTGCGGTATCGGGGGTCAGCGACGGATGCGCGCCAGACGGCCCCTCAGGGCGTATCGATCGCCGCGGTAGCGAAGCTCCGCGAAGACCAGATCGAAGCGCTCGGCGTCGAGAACCGCTCCGTAGAGCAGCACACCGGCGTCCACCTGGATCCACGACGGCAGGACCCGCATGATCAGAGCGGCCTGGGCCGCCGTCATGTGAGAGCGCCCGACGAGACCACGCACCCGAGCGAGCTTGTCGCTCGAGAAACGCGCCCGCTGGACACTTCCGAGGAAGCCGTGCAGTGCATGATCGGCGATGGGTTCGATCACCCGAACGACGGGGGCGGCCGGAGCGCGCTCCACACGGCGGCGCAGTGCCACCAGTTCCCGGTTGAGCGCTTCGGTGCGCCGCAGGATCTCGTCGCGGTCGATCCTCTGCGGTCGTTGGATGCCGTGCAGCGGTGCCCGCTCTTCGGTCACCCTTGCGCCGGGACGCTCACGGCCTTCTGACGGCGCGGCGAGCCTCCCCCACACGGGGTGCGGCTGGACCTCCCGAACGAGCTTCGCAAGTTCGTCTGCCTCGGCCAGCGCACGGTCGAGGCGACGCATCGTGCGAGCGCGGTCGAGCATGATCCGATCGGACCGTTCCACGATGACGGGACCCCGCGCCGCGTGGAGGACGCGCTGCTCCTCCTCGTGATCGGCGAGAACGGTGCCCGTCGCGGAGACGGCGACTGC
Organism: Planctomycetota bacterium; assembly: GCA_965248445.1. Taxonomy (GTDB): domain Bacteria; phylum Planctomycetota; class JAJSAM01; order JAJSAM01; family JAJVHW01; genus CBDFJG01. The sequence continues at coordinate 939,058 of CBDFJG010000004.1, read as the reverse complement.
GGCCGCGATCGTCGCGGCCAGGATGCTCTTGCGTAGCAACATGGTTCACCTCCTGTTTGTCAGGAACCACAGCTACGGGCGCAACGCGCGTGCCGTTCGCGGAGCGTCGAATTCGAGGCCGGGCGTCCTCGTCCGAGCACACTGATTCGACAACAGGCGACGACGTAACCGCTTGGTGACGCTTGCGTTTAGCCTCTCTGTGAGATGGACACAGCCGTTCAGATCCGTCCCGTTTGCGACAGCGACACGGAGGCCGTCTCCGCGTTCTTCGACGCGCTCGTCGCGCGCGACTCGTCGTACGAGCCGACATCCGCAACCGAGTGGCGGAGCTTCGTTGCACAGTCGTGGAACCACGGTGGCCGCGACTTCCGCGTCGCACTCGAGGAAGGCCGACTGGTCGCACTCCTCATGACGTCGCGGTGTCCGTACGAGGAACGCGAGTTGCGCAACTTCCGGATCATCGTGCACCCGGACTGGCGGCGGCGCGGCATCGGCAGGCGCATGTATGACGAAGTGTGCTCGTACGACACAGGCCACGTCACCCGGCAGGCGAGCACGCTCTCGGCCTGGAAGGAGGGGGAGCAGTTCCTCGAGGCGCGGGGCTTCCGCGTCGTGCGCGCATCGCTCTGGATGCGCTGCGAAGCCGTCCCTCCCGTTCCTGCCCCGCCGGACGGCGTGACCCTGCGCCCGGATCGGCGCGACGCAGCCGACGACGCGACGTGGCGCGAACTCACCGACATCGGATTTCGCGGCACGCCGTCGCACGTCGAGCTGACGCCGGAAGACCTGGCGAAGATGCGCACGGTGCCGGGTTGCCACGTGTGGTTCGCGGAGCGGGACGTTGAGGTCATCGGCCTCTGCCACACGAAGGAGTTCGGCGGCAAGGCGTGCGTCAACAGCCTCGTCGTGCGACCCGGCGCGCGGAGCCGCGGGCTCGGCCGCGCGCTGCTCATCGCGGGCATGCACACTGCACTCGAGCGCTCCGCGGCACCGGTGCGGCTTGACGTGTACGCCGGCAACTCGCACGCTCGCGCGCTCTACGAGTCTGCCGGGTTCACCACGGAGGAGACGATCTCGACCTGGTCGCTCGACGCTCCGGCCTAGTGGTCGGACTCGCTGCCGTGGTCGTGATCATGGCACGTGTGCGCGTGCGTCCCGACCAGGCGCGTGTTCCAGAGGTGCGCGGCCACGATCGCGATGCCGCCGAGCACGGAGAGTGTCACGACGAGCCAAGGGGCGGTGCGCATACCGTGATGCGCCGCGTCGCCCACGTGAGCGTGCCCAGCGGCGTGCTCGAGCAGCCGCGCGACCACGAAGAGGCCCAATCCGAGGGCGAACGCCACCAAGGGACCGGGCGCGCCATGGCGCTTGGCACCGCCGCCCAGCGCGAGGACTCCGATCAATGCGCTCGCTCCGATGATCGTCCACTCGAACGCCGGTTCGATGAGGAACGCCAGTCCGACGACCGGCAGCGCGCCGAGGAGGAACGGCACGAGCAGGCAGTGCACCGCGCAGAGCGAGGACACCGCGGAGCCCACGCGGTCGAGCCGGCGGAGGGTCGTCTGCTGCATGACCGCCTGAACCTAGGCACCCGAGGCGTGTATCACAAAGTATTCCCGCTCGCCAGGCGGTCGCTCAGAGGCTCTCGATCTGGGCCCGCGTGACCGCGTTGCCCTCCTCGAATTCGTCGGAGCCGGTGCGATGGGCGACCTCGCACATCTCCAGGTTCCGCAGGCAGCGGTGCAGGCGGAAGCGCGCCTGCTCTTGTTCGGTCAGCTCGCGGCCATCGAGGTAGCCCGCAGCGACCGGAGTGCGGGCTCCGGGGCAGAACTGGTCGACCTCGGCCGCAATGCACAGGTCCTCGAGGGGATCGCCCGCGCGGCTCCACTCGAGATCCAGAAGTGCGGTGACCCGGCCGCCCTCGACGAGCACATTGCCGAAGTGGTAGTCACCGTGAACGAGGGACGCGGCCCCCACCTCGGCGAGCGCGTCGCCTGCAGCGGCGAACGCGGCACGCACGCGGGCCGCGTGCTGCTCCTCGATCGCGCCGACGCGCAGTGCGTCCGCGACGCGGAGTTCTCGCAGCGCGTCGATGTACGTGGCGAACGTCGCGTGCCGCTCGCCCGCCGGAAGCGCCAGTTCGCCAAAACCGCCCGGACGGATTGCGTGGACCGTGCGCAGCAGCGCGCCGACCTCGACTGCCAGTGTCTCGCGGGGGGCCGACTCAAGGTCCTTCCACCGCCGCTCGAGCGACATCCCCGGCATGCGCGAGAGCACCATTGCGTCGTAGGGACAGACGCTGCGGCTCGTGTCGACGTGCAACACCTCGGGTACGGGCAGGCCCGCCGCACCCATCAGCCGGTACGCCTCGGCCTCGCGGGCGATCTTCGGCCACTGCGGATCGCGGACGTTGAAGCGCACGACGAGGTCATCGACGAACAGCACCACGTTCACCCATCCCTCGTTGTCCGCCCGCACGGTGCCGGGAACACGACCGAGGGGTTCCAGTAGCGCGGTGAGAGAGCGGTGGCAGCGCTCCCTCACCTGCTCCTGGTCGCGCTTGCGCATGGCGAGAGGGTACTCTGCGCGCATGCTGCCCAAGCTGCGTGCCCTGTTCGATCTCGTCCGTCCGCTTGTCTACATCGGGTGGGGCGTCGCCATCGTGCGCTTCGCGCTCGACGTCTTCGCGAGGGACTACGCCTGGTACTTCGGCGTCTACTGGATCATGCCGGTCGTCGTGATCGTGTTCGGCGTGCGCAAGCACTTCGCAGGCGTGAGGTTCTGGCGCTTCGTGCGAGCGATGATCCTCGTGGGCTTCTGCGTCTGGGCGCTGCCCAACTCCTTCTCGTACCCCGTCGCGCAGTTCCAGGGCTGGACACACGGGCGCTTCGATCCGCGCGTGATCGGCGAGGACGCGGACGGCAACGAGATCGTCGTCCACCAGGGTAAGGCGATGCCGATCGCGAAGACGCCGCTCGGCAAGCTCGGCAGCGGAGTGGGCCTGGCTTCGCTCACCGGCCTCGCCGGTTCGTTCTGGATGCTCGTCTGGGGCATCCCGATCGCGTGGTTGCCCGTCCGGAAGCGCAAGATCGAGGTGGAACCGTGACGCGAGCGGGAATTGCAGTGGCGGGGCTGATCGCACTCGCGGGGTGTCAAGCCGGTGGAGCGGGAGTAGCAAACGTGCAGCCAGTCGTGGTATCGAAAGAGGACGCGTCACAACTCGCGCACGACGGAACGACGTTCGGCTTCGAGCTCTACAAGACCGTCGCGGCCGAGTCCGAGGCGGGAGACAACCTCTTCCTCTCGCCGTGGTCCGTACACGCAGCCCTCGCGATGACGTACGCGGGCGCGCGGGGGCAGACCGCAAACGAGATGCGCTCCGCTCTCTCATTGTCACTCGAGGGGGACGCGCTCCACCGCGCGTTCCAGGCGCAGACCGCGGCACTGGTCGGCGAGCACGACGGCAACACGGTCAGCGTCGGCAACGCGTTCTTCGCCGGCGTCGGCTACCCCTTCCGCCCGGAGTACCTGTCGGTCCTCCGCACGAGCTACGGAGCCGAGGCGCAGAACGTGGACTTCGCGGGCAATCCCGACCGCGGCCGGAAGGTGGTCAACAACTGGGTCGAGAACCAGACCAACCGCAAGATCAAGGACCTGTTCCCGCAGGGTTCGATCGACGCGATGACGCGGCTCGTGCTCGCGAACGCAATCCACTTCCTGGGCAAGTGGGAGGACGAGTTCAACGCGGACGAGACACGCGACGAGCCGTTCCTGCTCGCCGGGGGCGGCGAGGCGACGGCACCCCTCATGCGCGATACCCGCGACGTCGACTATCACCGCGGCGAGGGCTTCCAGGCCGTCCGCGTGCCCTACAAGGGCGGGCGGCTCGCGATGATCATCCTCTTGCCCGACGACCGCGATGGCCTGCCGGCGCTCGAACAGCGTGTGAGCGCCGAGTTCCTCTCGTCAGTGACAGGCGGCCTGCACCACACCGAGGTGTATCTGTTCTTCCCGAAGTTCGAGTTCGACGCGTCGTTCTCGCTCGCCGCGGCGCTGCAGTCGCTCGGGATGAAGGCGGCGTTCGGCGACGGCGCGGATCTCTCCGGCATGGACGGGACCAAGAACCTGTTCATCCAGTCGGTGCGCCACAAGGCGTACGTGCGCGTGGACGAGAAGGGCACCGAAGCCGCCGCAGCGACCGGCGTCGCGGCCGACCTGACGGCCATGCCCGAGGCCCCGCCGTTGTTCCGTGCCGATCACCCGTTCCTGTTCCTGATCCAGGATCGGGAGACGGGCGCGCTGCTCTTCCTCGGGAGGCTGGTGAAGCCGACGTAGCGCTCCGCGCTGGCGCGCGCGCGCGCCGAATCGCTACGCTGCAGTCCACCTGTGGGAGGGTGGATCCATGCCAGGTCTGATCGGCGTGCTCGTCGTCCTCGCGTTTCAGTGGCTCATCGGGAGCCTGATCGGCGCCGTGTTCCTGCGCGGCGGACACAAGCAGACCCGGCCGGCGCCGTACTCGCTCTGCTGGACTAGGTCACTCAGCGCCTTCGTACACCAGTTCGGAGTCGTCCGGGACCTCGACGTGTTCCTGTTCGATGCCGCCAACGCCAAGCTGCAGTACATCGCGGAACTGGACACAGTCGTGTGGGCATCACGGGACGGGACAACCCTGCTCTTGCACGAAGTAGTCGCTCGCAGGATGCCGACGCTGACGGAGATCCTGCAGCGCCTGGGCGGGCCGATCGAGCCGCGTCGACGTCTTTTTCTCGCCCGACCGCCTCGCCGCGGAGTTCAGGGCCGAGCCCGAACTATTCGACGGCGACGAGTACTCCATGGCGCGTGGACCGCTGGTGGCGGACGGGATCCCGATCACGATGCCGCGCGGCGCGCGCTGTTAGCGCCAAGCGCGCAAACCTGGTGAACGAAGCGGGCTAGAAGTCCAGATCGAGCGCGTCGCAGAGGAACTTCACGAGCTTCTTCGACTCGCGGTAGCGCTTGGCCAGTTCGTCGGGGAAGTTCGCCGCGAGCAGTGTCTTCTTGGGCATGTCGGCGAACGCCACGAAGTCCTTGCGCTTCAGGTCCTCGACGAGCGGATGCTCGGGATCGTAGCCTCGCGGAGGCCGCTTGAGCGACTCACCGGCCAGCGGCCCAAGCGCCTTCACGGCCTCGTTCCGTGCGCGGGTCCAGGCCTTCGGGTTGTCGACGATGTGGTCGCGGACGCTCCCGACGAACTTCGTGTCCGGGTGCCATAGACCGGTGCCACCGGTCGCCCCCTTCGACGTGATCCGCAGATAGAAGCCGGGCGCCGCGACCTTCTTGCCGGCGTCGTGCCAGAACACCATCGAGACGTGCTCGTTGTAGGGGCGCTTGTCCTTGCCGAAGCGGGTGTCGCGATAGATGCGCATGAGCGAGCCGCCGGCCTTCTTGTCGCTGGCGACGATGTGCTTCGAGATGCGCCGTAGCCGCGGCTCCATCGCGCGCACGAAAGCCCGCGCGGGCTCGAGGACGCTCTCCTCGTAGCGCTCCTTGTTCGCGTCGAACCACGCCTTGCGGTTGTTCTTTTCCAGTTCCGCCAGGAACTTGGGAAGGTCCTTCCCGAAGCCCTCGAACTTCGCCATCACCGCCTCCTGCCCAGATTCGCCGCGACGCGCCCGCGGCCGGAGTTACGAGCCCGCCGCGGAACTGGCGCGCTTGATGAGTGTCACCTGCGCGCCGCCGTGATCGAACTTCACCTCGTCGCAGAACGTGTGCATCAACACCAGTCCGCGCCCGCTCGGGCGGTCCAGATTCACGGGGTCCGTCGGATCGGGAATCGCGGACCCGTCGAACCCGCCCCCTTCGTCACGAATCACGCAGACGGCGCGTTCGGGAGTCAGATCGAGACGCACGTGCGTGCGGCGGTCCTTGTAAGGCTCGGCGTCGCGGCGCTCACGCACGCGATCGAGGTACGCCTGCATGCTCTCCTCACGGATCGTGGAGTCCACCTCGAGATTGCCGTGGCAGATTGCGTTGTTGAGCGCTTCGTCGAGCGCCACGGCGAACTGCATCAGTTCCGTTTCGTCGCAGAGTCCGGTACGAACGATCTCGGCGCGGAAGTACGCGATGAGGGGCCCGATCCGTTCGATGTCGTTGTCGAGCGTGATCTCGTACGTCGTCAGGGCTCCAGAGACACCCGCGACGGCCTTCTGCGACGCGCCACCCGCAGCGTTTCGCACACGCCGCACCACATCCTCGAGATCGCGAGAGAGGTGGCGTTTGGGCAAGTAGCTGGCTGCACCGGCGCGCAGTGCGCCCGCGGCGAGTTCCTCGCTGCCGAACGCGGTCATCACGATGACCGGCACAGCCGGGTGGCTCTTTTGCAACGCGGAGACCAGTTGCAACCCGTCCATGCCCGGCATCATCATGTCCGTCACGACGATGTCGGGAACTTCGCGCTCGACGTGCTCGAGCGCTTCTTCACCGCTGGTCGCGAACGCGACCGTGAGGTCGGTTCGCGTACGCAGAATCTCGCCGGCAAGCCACCGCGAGACCTGCGCGTCATCTACGACGAGCGCGGTCGGCATGGCGGGCAGTCTACCGCGAGACCTCGCCGCCGCGCTCGCCTGGTCTCCAAGACGCGCGAACTCCGCCCGTGGCGGCTTCTGCGGGTCCAGGCGGGAATCAACCCCGTCCACCCAGTACCCTCCTCAGGACCGCCGGCCCGATACGGCCTGGCGGGCCATCCGGGGGGAAACGATGCGGATTTCACGGAAGAGCTCCGTCGTAGCCAGCGTGGCGACCATTCTGTTCTGCGCGAGCGTGGCGGGCGGCGTCGGCACGATCGTCACGACGTGTGCCACGATCGACTCCGGCACGGCCGCGAACAAGGGCACCGTCACGATCGACGAGTGCGCGCCGCCGGCAACTCCGCCGGTGAAGCCCTCGCTCGGGGTGATCTCGACACAGGGCGCGATCGACGGTCCGCTGCCGGCCAAACCGAGCACGGGTGACGGCAGCCTCGGCGCCGTCGCGCTCAGCACCGACCTGACGCTCACAGGCACTACCTACAACTACACGGACTTCGACATCCAGGCCGGCGCGACCATCACGTACGACGACTCCGTCACGATCCTCGCGACCGGCTCCGTCCGGATCGCCGGCCGTATCGAGACGGGCGGACTCGGTATAGGCGGCGGAGACATCACGATCATCGCGGGCGACGAGATCATCGTCTTCAGCATGGACGGCGCTCCGGTGACCGGCGTCGTCGCGAACGGCGCCGGCAACATCACGCTCGAAGCGGACCGAGTCGAGATGGGCGTACAGCTCCTCGCGCCGGCCGGAACGCCGGAGCCTGCCGTCGCGGAAGTGCGCACTCCCGCCGGCGACATCGTGATCCGCTCCCACGGCGCCCCGACGGGACTGAACGCCATCGACATCGAGGACAGCGAGCTCAGATCGACCGACACCGGGAACGTGCTGATCCAGTCGTCGACGATCGTCGACGTGTTCACGACGTTCATCGAGACGACGACCGGATCCTCGATCACGCAGGCGTTCGGCGGTGACGTGACGTTCTCGAGCACGGAAGTCACGACGATGAACAGCGAGACCGTGATCGAGGCCTCCACTTTCGTCGAGGTCCTGGCCGGGAGTCTGGTCCGGGCGTTCTTCGGGGACACCTGCGTCGAGGCCTTCGGCGGGGACGTCACCGTGGACGAGTCGACCGTGTCCGGCAACGATGGCGGCGCGATCAGCGCCCCCACGGGCACGGGTAGCGTCGTCGTCGCCGCGAGCGGAAACGTCCGCCTGAACGACGACGCGGTGGTCGTCTCGGAGGGGACCGGCGGCATCCGCGTCACCGCGCACGCTGGCGACGTCTCGCTCGAGAATCCAGGCGCAACCAACAGCTCGGTCGTCGAGTGCACCCGCCAGGGCGGTGTGCTGGTCGAGGCCGCGGATGACGTCTTCGTCGCCGGCGACAGCTACCTGCGCGCGCAGGACAGCGATCTCGTCGTGCGCGCTTTCGGCGGCGACGTGGAACTGGAGGGCACGCCGCAGTTCGATGCGGTGGACGCCGGGGTGGATGTCGGAGCCTCCGCGGGGATCATCGCCGTGCAGGACACCGGCGGACTCTCGGCGGTCCTCGCCGGCCCGGCTCCCGAGTTCGATGCGAACGGCGGCGCAATCCGGCTGATCGCGGGGAGCGCGGGCATCGATCTCCAGGCGTACGTCGACGCAATCGGCAGCGACATCTACATGCAGTGCGAGGGGGATATCTCGCTCGAGGGCACTGCCGAGGCATCGGGCGGCGGCAACGTGTCGATGATCTCGGAGAACGGCGACATCCTTGTCGTGGACGCGATGGTCATGACCGCGTCCGGATCCATCCCCACCGTCACGGGCGACGTACTCCTCGAGAGCTTCGGCGGATCGGGTGCGCTCATCGACGCCACGAACGCGACGATCGTCTCCGGAGATGCACCGACGGGTACGAGTGGCGACGTCTCGCTGCTGATCCACGACACCGGCACGATCCAGTCGTTCGTGTTGCCGAAGACCGTGAAGGTCAAGATCAACGAGAACAAGCCGGAGAAGTCGAAGGTCAACGCGGCGGGGTTCTTCGACACGGGTCCGGACGCCACGCCGCTCGGCGGTCCTGCGACGGTCACTGTCGGCGACCTCCAATACTCGGCGGTACTCGAACCCAACAAGAAGGGCACGGCGTTCCTCTTCAAGACGGGCGGCGTGAAGCTGCAGATCAAGCCGGCTGGGTCCGGCAGTTCTCGCGCCAAGTTCAGGCTCACGATCACCGACGACTTCGAGGGCAACGTGCCGGACGAGGGCGACATCACGCTCCGCTTCGACACGGCGGCCGCGAACGGCGAGGGCACCGTGGGGCTCGAGAACGGCAAGTACAAGCTCGGCAAGCGCCGAGGCCTGCTCAGCTCACCGAACGTCTTCCCGTTCAAGATCAAGCAGGTGCACAAGGGTGACGGCAAGGACGTGCTCTCGATCCTCGCGGGACTGGCGACGGAGGGGGGGGACGCCGGCCACGGCACCGGACGTGATGATCTCGCTGGGCGGCGTGTTCGAGGCCACGGTCCCGGGCGGCGACTTCACTCGCAAGGGTGACATCTACATAGCCAAGAACCCGCCGTCCGCACCCGGGGTCACCAAGTTGCAGATCAACTTCCTGAAGGAACAGGTGCTGCTCATTGCGAAGGGACTGTCGCTCGGCGCGATCCCCGAGGACGGCCCCTATCTGATCGAGATCATGGTCGGCGAGGAGAGCCGCGGCGTCCTGATTCGCATGTCGCAGAAGAACGCGCGGACATACAAGTACTGACCGGGAATCGAGCACCGCGGCGCACCGGCAACTCGGGGTAGAGTGCGCCGCGCCATGCTGCCTCCCGACGAACAGGCCCGCTTCGGAGACGTGCTTCGCGATCGCGAGCGCGAGGTGCTCGCGAACATGAAGCGGAACGCTGCGTCCACAGAGCCCCCGTCCCTCGACGAGGAGATCGGCCGCCTGACGCGCATGGACGCGCTGCAACAGCAGCAGATGGCGCTGCACGCGCGGAGGCGACTCGAGGTGCAGCTTTCCCGCGTTCGTGGCGCGATCGTGCGCGTCGAGGAGGGCACGTTCGGCGCCTGCGCGATGTGCGGAACGGCCGTCGACCGCCGGCGCCTGGATCTCGTTCCGGAGACGCCGTTCTGCCTCCCGTGCGCCGAGCGGATCGAGGCGTCCGGCGCGCGATGACGCACCCGGCCGGGGTCACCCTGCGGGCGCTGCGAGCGGACGACGTCGACGACGTAGTGGACTTGCACGCCACGACCTACGCGGCCGAGTACGGGTTCGACGCGACGTTCGCGGACTACGTGCGCGATCCGCTCCGTGCGTTCGCGCAACAGCACGACGGCGCGATGTGGATCGCCGAACGCAACGGACGGCTCGCCGGATGCGTCGCGATCGTGTTCGACGCGGACGGCTGGTCCCGCCTGCGGTGGTTCCTCGTGGCGCCGGTTGCCCGCGGAGGAGGCCTCGGTTCACACCTCCTCCGGACGGCAGTTGCGTTCGCACGGGACTCCGGCGTCCCGGGCGTCCTGCTGTGGACCGTCAGCGCGCTCCACGACGCCCGCCGGCTCTACGAGCGCGCGGGCTTCACCCTGGTAGAGGAGGTGCCCGGGCACATGTGGGGAACCGACATCGTCGAACAGCGCTTCGACCTCACGTTCTGAGACGGGCCTCGACCCGCACCCCCGGTTAGGCTGCGCGCCGTCTCGGGACAGGAGGAGTCAGTTGGGCGACACGACACTGGTCTTCGTGGGCACGCGCAAGGGCGCATTCGTCTTCCACGGTGACGCGGGCAGGAGCAACTGGACGCTGCAAGGGCCGCAGTTCCTCGGCGCGAACGTGCACCACATGGTGCAAGACCCGCGCGACCCGGGTGTGATCCTGATGGCGTCGCGCACCGGCCACCTCGGTCCGACGGTGTTCCGCTCGACGGACCTGGGCGAGACGTGGAACGAGGCCGAGCAGCCGCCGGCGTTCCCGAAAGTCGAGGGCGAGGGCGGCCGCGCCGTGCATCACGTGTTCTGGCTGACGCCGGGGCACGCGAGCGAGCCGGGGGTGTGGTATGCGGGGACGTCTCCGCAGGCGCTCTTCCGCAGCGAGGACGGAGGCGCGACGTGGGGCGAGGTGAGCGGTTTCAACGACCACCCCAAGCGCACCGACTGGTGCGACCCGGATGAGTCGAAGTTCGGCACACCCGACGGCGCGAAGCTCCACTCGATCCTGATCGACCCGCGCGACAAGGCGCACATGTACGTCAGCATGTCGGGCGGCGGCACGTTCGAGAGCACCGACCAGGGCGCAGACTGGCGGCCCATCAACAAGGGCGTCGCTGCGGACTTCAATCCCGAGCCGGATCCCGAGTACGGCCACGACCCGCACTGCGTCGCGATGCACCCGCTCCGGCCGGATCGCCTCTACCAGCAGAACCACTGCGGCATCTACCGCATCGATCGCCCGTCGGAAACCTGGACACGCATCGGCGACAACATGCCCAAGGACATCGGCGACATAGGGTTCCCCGTCGTCCTGCACCCGCGTGACCCCGACACCGTGTGGGTGCTGCCGATGAACGGCAGCCAGGTCTGGCCACGAACCAGCCCGGGTGGACGGCCGAGCGTGTACCGCACGCGCAACGGGGGCGAGACGTGGGAGCGTCAGGACACGGGCTTCCCCGCCACCGACGCGTTCTGGACCGTCAAGCGCCAGTCGATGGCGTGCGACGACGGCGATCCGCTTGGCCTGTACTTCGGCACGACCGGCGGCCAGGTGTGGCACAGCCTCGACGAGGGCGCCTCGTGGAGCGCGCTCTCGCTCAACCTGCCGCACGTCTACTCGATCACGACCGGCCGCGCGTGATGCAGGTCCACGTAGCGTCGATCCTGCACCACTACACCGGCGGCAGCGGGTCTTCGACGCACACGATCGAATCCTCCGGATCGACGGTCGGCGAGTTGATGGCCGACCTCGAGGCCCGCTATCCGGGGATCCGCTTCCGGGTCGTGGACGAGCAGGACCGCGTGCGCCCGCACGTCAACGTGTTCGTCGGCGGCGAACTGGCGCGCACACTGGAACACCCGATCGCCGCTCATCAAGAGGTCCACATTCTCCAGGCGCTGAGCGGCGGGTAGGCTCGACGCCGAACAGACGTACACGGACAACGTCTTCCCCAACATCGCGCCGCTCATCCTCTGATCATCGGCGCGGATAGCGCGTGGAGGAGGCACCGAAGACGCGCCCGTAGCGGTAGAAGAGCTCCGCGCTGAGACCGGTCAGCGACGTGGTCGCGAGACGGCCGCGTCGCACTTCCGGAGCCGAGCGCTGGAGCCACGCTGCGCAGGTGTGCGACAGGTCTCGCTGCTCACCACGCCGATACAAGACGGCCTCGAGCACCTTCTTCCAGGTCTTCCAAGCGACGAGGCCGACTTGGAACGTAGCAACAGACGCGAAGTACACGTCCCGCGGATCGAGACCCGCGGCGTCACCCGGCTCGGTCTCCATCAGTCGTGCGATGCCTTCGGAGAACTCCGGGGACGGCTCGATGGTCTCCCTCAAGACCGCCCTCGCTGCGCAGAGTGCCGCGCACTCGTCGAACGGCCGCGCAGCAGGCGGGCCGAACGCCTGCACCGAGGCGACTCCGTCGGTCCACGCGTCGTCCGGCAGGTTCAGCTCGGCCATCTTCGCCGAGCGCAGGACGAAGGACGCCCACGCGGTCGTCGCGGCATCCGTGTGGCGATCTGTGCTGCGGGCGGGCCAGCCGACCGGCCCGCGCCCTGCGTCGACGAGTGCTTCCACCGCGCGCTGCGCAGTTGCCTTCCACAACCGGCTTCCGGTCAGCCCATACGCCTCCGTAAGGGCGAGCGTCGCGATCGCGTGCGCGTGAACGTCGGAGCGATCGGCCACCAGCCAACCGTTTGCGGTCTGCCGCTCCTTCATCCACTTGAGCGCGGCCTTGACGTGCGGCTTGTACGCCCCCGAGTTGTGCGTCTCGCCGGCCCCGAGGAACACAAGGAGGGCGAGCCCGGTCGACTGCGCGTCGTCGACGCCGCGCACGGCACCGGCGGCGCGGCACGCCTCCGTGTCGCACTGCCGCTGGTACATCGCGGCGCGGAACGAACCGTCCCATTCCTGGTGGCGAGCCATCCAGCAGAGGGATTCCGGACAGGACTTCCGGTCCGAACTCTCGCCTTCGCAGTGCGTCGCGGTCCACACAAGAGTGCCGGAGCGGGCATCGGTCGACTCACCTGGCCGGATCTCGACTTCTCGCACCAGCCGTCTTTGCCCGGCCGTGATCTCCACGCGGTGCAGTCCGCTCCGCAACGAGATCGGCAGAGGGACGACCTGGCCGTCGATGCGGAAGATGACGTTATTGACCCTCTCGAAGTCCTCGAGCGTTCCGTGGATCACCACGCGATCCCTGTGGCGGTACCGGTCGCCCCGGGCAGCTGCGGCGGGCTGGACGACGCGGGCACGGTCGGGCGCTGGAGAGACTGTGGCTGGACCGCCGGCCTCCTCCGGCTCGGGCTGTATCACCTGCGGCGCGGGCCGGGCCGGCTGCTCGAACACCATCCATGCGGCGCCGAGGCACGTGAGGAAGCAGATCAGAACGAGGTAACGCATCCTTGCCCGATGCGAACGTGCGGGAGGGCCTCCGGTTCGGGTGCGATCGGGAGTCATGGAGCCTAGTGCGCCCTATACTGCCGGGCCCAAGGCGGAGGAAGAGGAGGAGACCCACATGCGACGCAAACTCATCGCCACGGCGCTCGTCGCCATGTTCGCCGCGACGGCGAGCGCCGGCGCCACCCTCACCATCGAGACCACGTCGAAGGAGATGCCCAAGCCCATGTACCCGGGCATGCCGGCACCGGCTGGGGAAGCCAAAGAAGTGAAGATGACGAGCGTCGTCAAGGCCGAGGGCGACAAGCTCGCCATGACGACGCCATCGGCCGAGGACCCGACCGGGAAGACCTCGTCGACGGCCTTCAACGGCAAGGAGATGGGCGTCCTCGACCATGAGAAGAAGACGTTCCAGCTCATGACCGAGGAGAAGATGAAAGAGATGCTGAAGCGCATGGAGGCGATGCGCAACCGCATGGGTGGAGGCATGGGCGGTGTGGGCAGCGGCGTTCCCGGTGGTGCGGGTGGTGCGGGCGGTGACATCGACGCCTCGATCGCGCGGCTCAAGCAGTCGCTCGCGAGTCTCCCGGCGGGAACGCCGGACAGCGTCCGCAAGATGCTCGAAGACCCGATCAAGAACCTCGAGAAGATGAAGCAGCCCAAGGCCGCGGACGGCAAGCCGCCGCACGACACCTACACCAACGAGGGCGGCGCGACGTTCGAGGGCAAGACGTACACGAAGTGGAGCGTCAAGGACCCGAGCGGCGTGCTCAAGCGGCACGTCTACACGCTCCCTGCCTCCGGCGCGACCGCGGAGGCGCGCGAGTCCTACATGGCGTTCGCGAAGTACATGCAGAAGATCATGGACCTGATGCCCAAGAACATCCCCGGCCAGACCCGCCGCTTCGGGTTCGCCGACGAGATGGAGCACATCAAGGGCTTCCCGTGGGTCACCGTGACGTACGACGAGGGCAAGATCACCGAGACCACGCGAGTCAAGAGCGCCGAGGAGGCAACTCACGGCGACGCTGTGTTCGTCACCCGCCCGGACGGCTACACCGAGTCGGATCCGATGAAGGAGATGGGCGGGCCCGGTCCTGGCGGCGGACGCGGCGGACGCGGCCGGTAGCCGCCACCGCGGCAGGTACCTACGTCGTGGCGGCCGACGAGCGAGCAGTGACCTGCTCGAATACCGCCACGGCGGTCGCGCCGGCCAGCGCGATCACCAGCGAGGTGTGAACGGAGATTCCGCGCGCAAACGCAATGGTGAGCCCTGTTGCTGCCGCAAGGGCGAGTCGCGCGAAGGGGACTCGGCCCGTCGCTCGCCAGAGCGCGAGACCGGTCCCGCCGACGAAGAGGAGTACCGACGCGGCCAGCGCGGCCGTGCCTTCCCGCGGCATCGTCTGACCCGCGTGCGCAAGCGACTGCTCCACCGCCAGCGCGAAAGCGACGATGCCACACAGCACGGGAAAGTGGAGCAAGCTGAATGCGTCGCCGGCGATGTTGCTCTGCGACGCCGCGGACTGCGCGTGCAGAGCGCCCTCCAGACGAGGCTTGGAGAGCGGGAAGTACGTCCACCAGAGGGCGCACGTGGTCGCGACCGCGAGCGCAGCGATCTCGAGGACGTCGATCGTCCACGCGGCCCCAGTGACTCCCCCTGCTGCAACGACGAGCGTCTCGCCCAGAGCGATGATCACGAACAACGCGTGGCGCTCGCCGAAGTGCGCGGGCTGAACCCGGAAGCCCTCCTTCTTCGTGCTGACGAGACCGGCGAGAACGTCGAGAGCGATCGCCAGACCCCATAGGCCGTACTGGGCGGTGCCGCCGACGGCACCGCCGGCCAGCACAGCGCAGAGTCCGAACGCCGACATGGCCGCAAAGCTGATCACGGCACGTCGGTGAGCGGAGTGCCACCAGACGACCCACAGGTACATGCCGAGCCCGATGGCGCGCACGATCACGTAGGAGACCGCAAACCAGAGAGAGCGCTCGCCCATCGCCTCTGGCACGGCGATCGCCATGAAGAACGTGACGGCGGTGGCAAGTAGCGTTCCGAGACGCACGAGTGTGTGCTTGGTGTCCGCCGCGTTCAGTGCCCACGTGAACTGCGTCCACGCCCACCACACGAGCCAGAACACGAGCGCGGCGCGTCCTGCGGCCGCCCAGCCGAAGTCGTGATGCAGCAACCCCACGACTTTCGTGAGTGAGAACACGAACACGAGATCGAAGAACAGCTCGACGAACGTGACGGGCTGCTCCTCGGGCGCGGCGATCGGACAGGCGGAGCGGGCGCTCATCGAGAGGGCCGGTTCGTGGCTAGCGCAGTCGGACGGGGACGCGCTCGCGCTGCTCCGGTGTGAGAATCTGGTTGCGTAGCCGGTCCCACGCCGCGCGGTTGGCCTCTTTCATGTCCTTCATGATCGAGCCGCGCGTCGCGGCGTCCAGTTCCTCGGTGCGGAGGCGGATCTCTGGATCGACGTAGCGCTCGATGTGATCGGAGAGCAATCGCTCGATCTGATCCCGCTGGTGGCTGTCAACACCGGCGCGGTTCGCGGCGTCCACGATCACCGGCCGTGCGAGGTGGTCGATCTCGAGCTTGCGGAATTCGCGATGCTTGGCGTTGCCGAGGATCTCACGGTAGGCGCGCTCCTTCTCCCGGTCGATCGCGGCGAGGTCCTCACGCGAAGCGCCGTCCGCCTGCGCGACCAGGTGCCGTTCGAGCCCCGCCTCCGCAGCGGCCCTGAATGCAGTCGCCTCCGCATCCGTCAGTTCGAGCTTCGCCTTGTAGTCGCGCAGCCGTCGATCGACCTCACCCATCCTGTTCTTGAAGTCTGCGGCGCGCTTGCGCTCCGTGGCGGCGACGGCGTCCTCGCTGCGGATCGTGTCGATCGCCTCGCGCACGGCCTTCACGAAGTCTGCCGTGACGCCAACGTCGCCCGCGGCGCCGTCGCCGCTCTACCGCCACATGTCGATGGCTGGGCGTGCGTCAGCGCCGCTAGCCGGCGCGTCGTCGCGAGCGACGTCCGCGCGCACTCGCCCAGACGTGCGCTTCTCGAGAACCACGAGGCGCTGCTCGACGTCGTCGACCCGCGTCTCGGTCGCGCCTGCGTCGCCGTCCGGATCTGTCGTCACGCTGTCCCCGCGCGGACCACCCGCCACGAGCGCCCCCACCACGCCACCGACGACGGCACCGAGTCCGACGAGAAGCAAAGC
Organism: Planctomycetota bacterium; assembly: GCA_965248445.1. Classification (GTDB taxonomy): domain Bacteria; phylum Planctomycetota; class JAJSAM01; order JAJSAM01; family JAJVHW01; genus CBDFJG01. The sequence goes on along the minus strand of CBDFJG010000004.1, from coordinate 922,674 downwards.
GGGAATCAGGCGTCCGGACATCGCAGAGAGGATACGCGAACCAGGGGGCGGGCGCCGGTCAGTGCCGTTCCGCGAGCCAGACCCCGCAGACGAGGAAGCGCCGGCCGTCTTCGCCCTCGCCGACGAACGACGTACCTGCCGCGTGCCGTTCGACAAACCAGTCCTGCAGGTCGCCGTACTCGCCGGGAGCGAAGAAGCGTCGCTTCCACGAGAGCAGGCCGAGTTCGAACTCGCGTCCCACGCGCGCGAGGAGTCGCGGGTGCGGCAGCGAGTGCAGGAAGAACAGCAGTTGCGCACCCGGGGAGAAGCGTTGCTCCGCCTCGTCGAGCATCTGCGAGAAGAGCCTATCGCCGTCCGGGCCGCCATCGTGTGCGAGCGGCAGTTGCCCCGCCGCGCGGGACGGCTTGTGCGGGAGGTTGGCTGCCACGAGTCCGCTCACGGTCGGTCCCTCGCCGAGCAGCGAGCACTCGGCCAGAGCGATGTCGGCGCCCGCTTCGGAGACGTTCCGGCGGGCCAGTGCGAGCGCGTCCGAGCTGACGTCGGTGCCGCGAATCGGCACGGCGCCCAACGAAGCCGCGGCGAGCGCCAGCACGCCCGTCCCACAACCGACGTCCCAGAACGGCGTCTTCGGCTGCACCAGTCCGAACTGCGCCATGGCCTGCGCAACCGAGAACGTCGCATGGCACGCGGAGACGCTGCTGCCTGGGTCCCGATGCTCGCGGATCGGCGCAAGACCCGGCAATTGCAGATCGCGGACCGGCCGGTCGTCGGAGTGCGGATGCCCAACGTGGTCCGGTTCGTGGACCACGTCCGGCGCGATGTCGAACTCGGCCCCGGCGTCCCGGAGGAACGAGAGGTAGTCGTCGAGGGCGGAGGTGTCCGGTGTGCCCACTGGCGTGGAATACTGTTGGACCGGGCGGTCCAGCACAAGGGAGGGAGCAGCGGGCGTGCAACTCGTGACAGAACGGCTGGTCCTGCGTGAAGCCGAACCCGGCGACGCGCGCGCGCTAGCTGCGTATCAGAGCGACCCGCGGTACCTCGAGCACTACGCCGAGGCGCCGGACGCGGAGAGCATCGTCGCGACGGCACGCGAGTGGGCGGCCGCCGCCCCACGGCTCAACTTCCAGCTGATCGTCACGTTGCGCGAGGGCGGTCGCGTGATCGGGTGCGCGGGCATTCGGCAGGCAGGCCACGCCTGCGGCGAGGCCGACCTCGGCATCGAGGTCGATCCCGGCCACTGGGGGCTCGGCCATGCGCGCGAGGCGGTCACCGCGCTGATCGAACTCGCCCGCGGCGAACTCGGCGTGACGCGCATCTTCGCAGAGACAACTCCGAACAACGTGCGTGCCCAACGTCTCGTGATGGCGCTGGGCTTCTCGCCGGTTGAATCTCCGCTCGGCGCGGCGCGCTTCGTCAGCGACGCGCCGGGCCGCGGTCGCGGCGGACCTTGACCTTCTTCCCGCGCAGACTGGTACCGCGGAGTGCGTCCATAACGGCCTCAGCAGCATCCGGACGCACGTCGATGAACGAGACGTTGAACGCGATCTCGATCCGTCCGAGCGCCTCCTTCGGCAGGCTCGTCTCATTCAAGATGGCGCCGACAATGTCGCCGGGTCGGATTCGCGCGCGTTGTCCCACACCGATGAAGAGGCGCGTCCACTCGGCGCCGGAGTCCCGGGCATCTCCGCTCGGTCGCTGGTCACGCTGCGGGCGATGGTCGTCGCGGCGGGGTGTCCGACCTCCGACGTCCGGCCGGCCGAAGCGACCCTCACGGGGCGGCGCGTCGATCGAGTAGCTGGGGATCTCTTGCAGGTTGTCGTTCCAGGCCGAGCGGTGCAACGCGCGCATCGCCGCGGCCGCGATCTCGAGCGGAGCGAGTTCACCGGCAAGTGAGTCACACACAGCGCGGAACGGATCGAGCCCCGGGGACGCCGCCGCTTCGAGGATCTGCTCGCGCAGCACGTTCAGACGGCGAGCGCGCAGCGCTGCCGCCGAGGGAACGTGCGCCGATTCGACCTTCTGTCCGGTCACTTGCTCGATGCGATGCGCAACGCGGCGCTCCCGCGGCTCGAGGAATGTGATCGCCGTGCCCTCGCGCCCGGCGCGGCCGGTGCGGCCGATGCGGTGCGTGTACTGCTCCGGTCCCGGAGGCGCGTCGAAGTTCACCACGTGTGTCAGGTGGTCGATGTCGATACCCCGCGCAGCGACATCGGTGGCGACGATGATGTCGGCCGCCTCGGACCGGAGCCGCCCCATCGCGCGGTCCCGCTGCGCCTGGTTCAACCCACCGTGCAGCGCCTCGGCGCCGTAGCCCCGGCTCTGCAGCACTTCGGTCAATTCTTCGACGGCGACTCGTGTGCGACAGAACACGAGAGCCGCCCGCGGCGCCTCCATGTCGAGCACGCGACAGAGCGCGGCGCTCTTGTCGTTCCGGCGCACGACGAACACGAGCTGACGGATCTTCGGCATCTCACCCGCGGCGGCGTCTCCGCGCCCGACCTCGATGCGCACCGGATCGCGCATCGCGCGACCGGCGATCTCGCGAAGCCGGTGAGGGAACGTCGCCGAGAAGAGCGCCATCTGCCGTTCGGGCGGGGTCGCGCCGAGGATCGCTTCGAGATCCTCCTGGAATCCCATGTCGAGCATCTCGTCCGCTTCGTCCAGGACGACGGTCCGGATCTCCTTGAGAACGAGCGTTCCGCGTTTCAGGTGATCGAGAGCGCGTCCGGGTGTTGCGACGACGACGTCCACCCCACGGTGCAACGCGCGCAACTGCTGCCCCATCGACGAGCCACCGTAGATCGGCAGCACCCGCACACCGAGGTCGCGCCCGTAACGGTGCACGGCCTCGGCCACCTGGATCGCCAGCTCGCGTGTCGGTACGAGTACGAGACCGCTGAGCTGTCCGGTGTCCGGCGCGTCGCGCAGGCGCTGCAGCATTGGCAACGCGAACGCCGCTGTCTTGCCGGTGCCCGTGGCAGCCTGCCCCAGCAGGTCGCGTCCCGCGAGCAGCACCGGAACGGCCTCTCGCTGGATGCGCGTCGGCTCCTCGTAACCGAGTTCTTCGACGGCCCGCACGAGCTCGGGACCGAGGCCCAAGGCGGCGAAGCCGCGATCGGGGGCGGGGGCGGCGGCGGAAGCATCTGGTTCGTCGGTCATGACAGGCACTCCCGGCCGCGGGGCGCGGGAAGCCCCGCACGGTGACGGCGAGCGTTCCTCCAGCGACGGATATTGCGATCGGGGCGCAGCTAGTGCCTGCCGCTGCGCACGATGGCCCACAGCAGGCCGAGGCGATCAGCAGGGACGTCACGAACCCCAGCACACCGAACACTGGCAACCCGAACACGCTCGGCGACCCCTCGATCGTCATCGAGATCGACGTTCCTACGATCAGCGCGGACGTGATGAGACCGATCGTGACGCGGTTTGCACTGCGCTCGATCTGACTTCCGAACTGCTCGAGACGCGCGAGGTCGAACTCGACGCGCATGTTGCCGCGGCGGGCGCGCTTGATGATCGCCTGCACGTCGCGCGGCAGCGACGCGAGGAGCGATCTGAGTTGCAACAACCCGCGCCGGGCCATGCGTCGCGGCGAACGGTACCGCGCCACCATCTCGCGGGCCGCGGGTTCGACGTGGTTCGCCATGTCGAAGTCGGGATCGAGCGCGCGGCCGAGCCCTTCCAGCGTGACGAAGACCTTCACCAACAGCGCCACGTCGGACGGCAGCACCAGCCGGTTCTCGCGCACGATCGCAGCGATCGACGTGAGCATGGCCGTGACGTCGAGCTGCCCGAGCGGCACGCCGTGGAAGCGGTCCAGGAACTCGCACGCGTCCTGCGTCAGGTGCTCCATGTCCGCGTCGCCGTGCGCAGACCAGTCGATGAGCACATCGACGATCGCTTCCTCGTCGGCCTCCACGACCCCCGCGAGAAGAAGCACGAACTGCTCCCGGCGCTCGTCGGAGAGCCGCCCGACCATGCCGAAGTCGAGCAGCCCGATGCGCCCGCCGGGCAGGAACATCACATTGCCCGGGTGCGGATCCGCGTGGTAGAGGCCATCCACGAACACCATGTGCACGATTGCGTCGGCGCCGGCGCGCACCAGCGGCTGCGGATCCACATCAGCGGGTCGCTCGCCCGCCAGCCAGGCGGCAGCGGAGAGACCGTCGAGGTAGCGCTGCACCAGCAGCCGCTCGTGCGTCCATTTCGTCATCACCTCGGGGAGGACGATGGACGGGCTCTCGCCCAGGTTCTCGCCGATCCGCCGCAGACTGCGGGCCTCGCGCGCCAGATCGAGCTCCGCCTTCATCGTGCGGGCGAACTGCCGTGCGACCTCCCGCGGACGGTAGCGGCGCAGTTCCGGAATCTCCTTCTCGACCAGCTCCGCGAGACGCTCCAGGATGCGCAGGTCCGCGAGCACGCGGGAATGGATGCCGGGGCGGCGGATCTTCACCGCCACGTCGCTGCCGTCGTGCAGCGTCGCGCGGTGCACCTGGGCGATCGAACCCGCGGCGAACGGCTCCTCGTCGAACGTCGCGAACACGTCACCGGGGGCACCGCCGAGGTCCTCCTCGAGTTGCTCTCGCACATCTTCGTACGGCACCGACGCGACGTGCTCGTGCAACTGCGCAAACGCGGCAACCCAGTCCGGCCTCAGGATGTCGGGGCGCGACGCGAGCACCTGGCCGAACTTCACGTACGTCGGCCCGAGCTCCTCCATCGCATTGCGCGCCCGAACTTGGACGGTCAGCGTCTCGACGTTCTGCGCGCGCTCCCAGTGCAGCATGCGCCCCGCCGTCTCGACCACGCTGAGGAGTCCCGTACGGCGCGCGAGGTCGCCGAAGCCGTGGCGGATCAGGACCCGCGCGATCTCCTGAACGCGACCCAGGTCACGTGCGGCGCCGAGTGCCTTGAGCAGCATGCGGAGACAGTACCGTCAGCGCGCCGTGACCGCGTTCCCGTCCGGGTCGATCACGGTGGTCTCTCCGAGGCCGAGAGCGCGCACGCCCTCCTCGATCGTGACCAGATCGCCGATCACGATCCAGACCAGATGATCCGGATGGAAGTGCGCGGCGGCAGTGTCCAGCTGCTCGGTCGTCACGGCCTGCACCCGGTCGGCGTAGCCGTCGAAGTACGTGTCCGGCAACCCGAACGTCACGATCTCGCCGACGGACTCGGCAATCGCGTTCGTCGCCTCCCAGCGCCCCGGCAGAGTGAGCGTCATGCCCGACTTCGCCGTCGTGACCTCCTCCGGAGTCGGCGGGACCGCACCGCCGATGCCGCGGACCTCCTTCAGGATCTCCGTCAATGACTCGGACGTCTTGTCGGTCTGCACCGAGCTGCCGGCGGAGACGATGCGCGGCCCGCGCGACTGGTACAGGCGCGAGCGCGCGCCGTACGACCAGTGCTTGTCCTCGCGCAGGTTCATGTTGAGTCGCGACACGAAGCTGCCGCCGAACACGGTGTTCATGATCGCGAACGGGAGCTCGGCGTCCCCGCCACGGGGCGGCGCGAGCTGCGCGGCGACCATCACGGTCTGCGGCGCGCCGGGCCGGTCGAGCAGGAACACGCGGGACGCCTGCGCGGCAGGCGCGGCAGGCAGTACCTTCGCGGGCGCCTTGCCGGCCTTCCAGGCCGCGAACGCCTTCTCGAGTAGCGGCGTCAGCTGCTCCATCTTTGCGTCACCCGTGACCACCACCGTCGTGCTGCCAGGCCGGAACCACGTGCTGTGGAACGCGCGCAACGCGTTCGCGTCGAGGGCGGACACGCTGTCAGCGAGACCGTTACCGGACCACGGCGCGCCGTACGGATGGCCTGCGCCGTAGAGCACGCCGGGCAGCACGCGGTTGAGCATGCCCCAGCCCTCGACCTTCTCCTGAGCGATGGCGGCGAGCTGCTGTTTGCGCCGGGCCTCGACCTCGCCGTCGGGGAACGAAGGATGCAGCGTGACGTCCGCGAGCAGTGCAATCGACGGCTCGAGGGTCTCGACGAGCGACGAGATGGTCACGCGCGTCACGTCGATGTCCGTGTTGACCGTGAGTTCGGCGCCGAGACGGTCGGCTTCGACGTTGATCTGCTCGGCCGTGCGCGTAGTGGTGCCCGCCCTCAGCAACCAGGCCACCAACTTGTTCGTGCCGGCGCCGCCGCGCGGATCCGCAGCGGATCCGGCGTCCACGAGCGCGTCGACGCGCACCAACGGGGATCCCGGCCGCGGGGCGAGCACCACCTGCAGTCCGTTCGACAGCGTCGCTCGCTCGAGCGTCGGGAATCTCGCGGCGGACGCCGGCTCGATCACGGGAGGCGTCGTTCGGTCGGCCCCTGTGTCTGCCGCGGTGAACCTCGCGAGCGGCAGCGTCTCGATGACCAGTGCCCCGTCCGCGAGCCAGCGCCGCGCGGCGTCACGGACACTCTGCGGCGTGGCGGCCGCGATGACGCTCATGCGGTTCTTCCACGCGTCGGGGCTTCCGCCGAAGACCTCGCTGGATGCGAGGAGGTTTGCCTTGCCGCCGAACCCGCCCACGCGTTCGGTGTTCCGCAGGAGCGAAGCGCGCTCCTGGATCTTCTCCGTGGCGAGTTCGTCCGCCGTCGGGCCATCGGCGAGGAAGCGTGCGATCTCCTCGTCGAGTGCCGCCTCGAGGTCGGCGAGCGCAACGCCGCTCGATGCCGTGGCCCACGCGTGCCACGTGCTGCCGAGCTCTGCGGTGTCCTGGAAAGCAACGACGTCCGTCGCGAGGCCGTCTGCGCGCACGAGGCGCTGGTAGAGCCGCGAGTTCTCGCCGCGGGCGAGCATGCTGGCCGCGAGCTCGAGCAGCGTGGCGTCTTCGGAGCCCCACTCCGGTGTGTTCCACAGCTTGTGGATGCGCGCCTGCGGCACGCGCTCCTCGACCGAGATCCGGGTCGTGCCGCTGCGCTTGGCGACCCACGCCTCAGGACGCGTGATGTCCGGGCCCGGAGCGATGTCGCCGAAGTAGTGCTCCACGCGCGCGAGTGCGTGCTCGGTCTCTACGTCACCGCAGAGCACGAGTACCGCGTTCGCCGCTCCGTAGTACGCGCCGAACCACTGGTGAACGTCGTCGACCGTCGCCGCGTCGAGATCTTCCATCGAACCGATCACGGACCACGAGTACGGGTGGCCCTGCGGATAGGCGAGCGGAGGGAGCCGGTTCCAGACGCTGCCGTACGGACGGTTCTCGCCTTGCCGCTTCTCGTTCTGGACCACGCCCCGCTGCTCGTCGAGCTTGGCCTGGTCGATCGCGCCGAGCAGGTGGCCCATGCGGTCGGACTCCAGCCACAGAGTGCGATCGAGCGCGCCCTTCGGCACGGTCTCGAAGTAGTTCGTGCGGTCGTTACTCGTCGTGCCGTTGACGCCGGTCGCGCCCATCTCCGACGTGCCGCGGAACCAGTCGGTGTCCGCGTGCTCGCTGCCGTTGAACATCAGGTGCTCGAACAGGTGCGCGAACCCGGTGCGCCCCGGCCGCTCGTTCTTCGAGCCGACGTGGTACCAGATGTTCACACCGACGACCGGCGCCTTGTGATCCTCGTGCACGATCACGGTCAGCCCGTTTGCGAGCACCTTCTTCGTGTACGCGATCTCGGGCAGATCCGAGTCACCACCCGCCGCGGGTGTCGCTGCGGCACAGACAGCGGCGGCCGCGAGAGCGGCGACGCTAACGGCATTGCGATACGTGGAACCGGTCATGGTGGCCTCACCCTCCTGAGCAGAATCGAGCCGCGCAGCCTAGCACCCGGGCCGCCGTACGGAGACCGGGGAACTACGCTCGGCCGACGCGGCGGCGGGCTCGCGCGGCCAGCTCGTGGAGAGCCGACTCGCAGTTGGGGAAGTCCTCGTTGGCGAGCGCGGCGATCACGCCGGCGACCGGAGGGGACACCGGCGACTTCAGGAGACGTGACATTTCCAGGTGCCTGGACGCCTGCGGCGCCTCGCCCGTCGCGACTTCGTACAGCGTGCGTCCGGCCATCGCAGCCTGCGTCACGGAGTCCGGCTGGAACGCCTCACCCTTCTGGGACTTCGAGAACAATCGCGGCGGCAAGTAGGACGGCACATGCGGGAAGCGACGCTCGGGGTCGTCGGCGCGCACGCAACCGCCCGCATCGAGAAGTCGCACGCGCCGGCGCGGACGTCCGAGAACACGCAGGTTTCCGGGGCGGAGATCCGCGTACAGGTAGCCGCGGCGCTCGAGGTCCGAGAGCGCCTGCACGACACCGACCGCGAGGCGGTCGAACGTCGCGCGGAGCGCCGTTCGGTCGACACCTCCCCGGTGCACGCGGCAAAGCCACGTGTCGAGGTCATGGCCGGGCAACCGCTCCATCACGAGACACGGCTCGGGCCTGGCGAATTCCCCGCCGCGGTCGGCATCGAGCAACGGATTGTCGAACTGCTGCAGACCCTCGCAGCTCGGCAGGAAGGGACTCCCGGCGATCGTCAGGACGCGCGCCTCCTGCTCGATCACGTGCCGCGCGCTGCGCAGCAGCTTCGACGAGAGCCGCACGTGCTTGTGCCACGGCGCCAGCGCGAACTTTCCGACCAGGCGCGCGTCCGGGTCGGTCTCGTCGCGGACCACGAACACCGCGCCCTCGCCCCCTACCGCAAGCAGTTCCTCGAGGTGGAAGCGCTCGCGCATCGCCAGTCCCCGGAGGGACAGCAAGCACGCGAACAGATCACCATCGCCGCGCGCGGCGAGCCGGCTGCCGATGCGCCGCTCGCGACGCGAGACCTCCCGGTCGCCACCCGCGTCAGCCACGCAGATACGCGAGATCTTGGTCGCCCGAGGACGTGCACGTGTGCGCGCGCAACGTCGCCAGGTCGCCGGCCCCGAGCGCGTCGAGTGAGCCGTCGCGTTCGAGCGTCATGATGGCGTGAGAGATGATCCGGATGAGTCCTGGGTCACGGCGTTCGCGCTCGTAGAGGTCGCGGCGCAGGCGCAACGCGCGCAACGCCACCTGTGGGTCGTCGTCGTCGAGCGCGCCCAGGATGTCGAGCGCGGTGCGCACCGATGCCTCCACGTCGCCCGGCTCCGAGCCGACGCCGGTCCGCGGAAGCGTCAGGTCGAGAGTCGTCGTGACTGGGCCGCCGTGACCAGGGATCGAGATCTCGACCTTGCCGAGATGCGTGACCTGCTCGTCGCGCTCTGGGGGACGCAGTTCGAAGAGAAGCGAGTACTTGCGGTCGGTCTCGATCGTGCCGAGGTCGGCGCGGAAGTGCTTGCCCTTCTCGAACGCGGGCTCGGGGAAACGCACACGGGCCGGGCGGTAACGGAACGCGTCGCCACCCACGACTCCGAGTGCGAGGTCGACGGAGACGATGCAGCGTGTCGCGATGACGCGCTGCGCGACCTCGGCCACGCGCTCGAACGCGGTGCCGATCGTGTCCTTGCGGACACTCTTGACCGTTCCCCCGCGCTTGCCGGCGAACAGGTTCTGGAGGATCACGACGTCTGCGTCGGAGCCGAACGCGAGCGCATGCAGGTCCGCGGGTATCTTCCCGAGCCGATTCGCCATCTCGGCGGCGCGCTGCACGTCCTGTGGCCGGCCGTCCGTCAGCAGGTACACGCGCACCGGCAGCAAGCGCGAACGGCGGCACTGGTCGTAGGCGATCCGCCCGGCCTTGCCCAACGCACCCGCGATGTCGGTGTACTTCCCGAACGCGAGCGGGTGCCGGTCGAGCGCCTTGAACAGCGCGCGCCTCGAGATCTTCCGCGCGCGGGCGTCGCGCACGATCACGTCCGCACCCTTCGAGAAGATCACGACGCTCAGCAGTACGTCCGCCGCGTCCTCGGCGTGCAGGTCGTCGAGCATCGAGCCGACGGCCTCTCGCAGCACCGGGTACTTGTCCGGGTCGTTCATGCTGGCCGACATGTCGAGCGCGAGGATGACGTGTGCCACGGGGCCCGCGCCCTTCTCGACCAGCGGTTGCCCGAGCGCCTCCAGCTCGACGAGAACACCGAGCGCCGGCGGATCGTCCGCCGGCAGGGACGTGTACTCGTAGCGCGGCGAGAGGTGCATCTGAGCCGCCGGCGGTTCCGTGGGTATCTCTGCGATCTCGATGGGTGCCGAGGCGATCGGCGCGAGCTCCGGCGGCCCCTCGTCGGGTGGAGCCTCACGCGACCTGTCACGCGGCACAGGTGCAGGCGCTTCGAGTGGCGCCAGGGTCGGCAACGGAGCCACTTCTCCCATCGGAGCGACGGTGGGCAGCGGCGCCAGCGTCTCGAGCAGCAGCGGCGCGGGATCCCCGGGAGCCGGCTCGAGGTCGTCGAACGAGACCGTGTCGTGGCCCGGTCCACGCTCGTCCTCGGTCCGCTCCTCATCGTCGAGGGCGTCAGCAGTCAGGTCATCCTCACCCATCGCGGCAGACGGTACGCGGCGGAGCCTCTCCGGCTCAAGGGCGCGCATTCAGGCAGGCGGAGCGGCGGGCGCGAATTGCGTCCCTGGGCTCGGCGCCGAGCCGCCGTACGATCTCTGTCCGCGAGGAGGTGGAGGTGACGGGTACACCGCAGAAGGGCTGGTTCGGGCGGAACTGGCTGTGGTTCGTGCCAGCGACGCTGCTCTTGCTCGCGGTGCTATGCGCCGCGTGCGGCTTCGGGGTGTTCGGCGGCGTGATGGGGATCATCAAGTCCACGAAGCCCTTCCAGGTCGCCATGGAACGGGCCCGCAGCAACGAGCGCGTGGTCGAGGCACTCGGCCAACCCATCGAGGAGGGGTTCTTCGTCCAGGGAAACGTGAACATCCAGAACCAGGGTGGCGACGCGAATCTCACGATCCCGATCTCCGGACCCGAGGGCTCCGCCAAGATCTACGTCAACGCGCCTCGCGAGCGTGGCGTCTGGAGCTACGACTACCTCGAGGTGGAGGTCGAGGGCCAAACCGAACGCATCGATCTGCGAGAGCAGTAGCGGCCTGTACCCTCTGCGGACTTGGAGGTCGGAAGAGCCATGCGCGCACACATCGTGAGACGCCTCAGTTTGCTCGCCGTCACGCTGCTCGCCCTCTCGGTCGTCCCCGCCGCCGCGCAGGACCGGCCGACGCATCCGCGTTGGGAACCATCGCTCGAAGCGGGGCTCGCGGCGGCCGAGAAGCGCGGTGTCGCGCTGATGGTCGCGCTCAACATGGACAGCGAGCGCGGCAACCAGGGGATGGTGGACGACGTCTACACGGACCCGGTCTTCCACAAAGCAGCGGAGAGCTGCGCTATCGCGATCGCGTCGCTCTACAAGCACCGGCTGGTTGGCGGTGTGTGCGAGCGCTTCGGCAGTGTGACCTGCGACCAGCACCAGACGATCGAAGACACCGTCCGCCGCGAGTGGCTGGGTCTCGGTCCGAAGGACGACGTCAACTCGCCGCGGCACTTCTTCGTATCGCCCGACGGCAAGATCCTGTTCCAGCGGGTATGGACGATGTCGGCAGCGGATCTCGCCGCGCTCATGACCCGCGCATCCGAGTTGTGCACGCCCGAACGCCTCGCGGCGTGGGACACGCTCGAGGGACGGATGGACCGGGCGTTCGACCCGATCTCCGCGGTGCGCGACATCGCGCTCGCCGAGCTCATCGCGGAGAAGGACCCTGCAATCGACGCAGAACTCGCCAAGCGCGCCAAGGCGTCGCGGGACGCCGACGTCGTCGGTTCCGTACTCGGGGCGTTCGCCCTCGCCGACACGGTGGAACGGCGCGCCCTCGCCCACGCCGCGCTCAAGCACAAGGCGCCCGAGGTACGGATGCGCGTCGCGCTCGCGATGCGCCGGAGCGGCTTCGAGGACCACCTCGCACCGCTGCTCGCGCGGGTCAAGAAGGAGAAGGACGAGAAGGCGAAGTCGTCGATCTGCCGCGCGTTGGGCGCGCTCGGCCCGGAGAACGCGGACGTGCGCAAGGCCCTGACCAAGGCACTTGGCGACAAGAAAGAGCTCGTGCGCGAGCAGGCGTCCGTCGCCATCGCACCGTTCGCGACCGAGAAGGCGGTGAAGGCCGGACTGCGCAAGATCCTAGTCCAGGGCGGCGGGCAAGACGTGCGCGCCGCAGCCACGTGGGCGCTCGGGCTGAGCGAGGACGAGAAGGTCAAGGACGCGCTCGTCGAGTACCGGGAGTCACTCGGTCGCTGGGACTGGCGATTGGAGCGAGCCGTAGATCTCGCGATCAGACGCTTGAAGGGCAGGGACGTCCCGGATTACGACGGCATGCCGGCGCGCTACTTCCCCGACCCGGCCGAGGGCGAGAAGCCCGAGTGGCCCGGTCGCGGCGGCCGCGGGCGCTGAAAGGCCAGCGGCTACGGCGCTCCGGGCGCCCGTCCCGCTAGGCCGATCAGCCCAGATGGCCCGATCAGCCCAGTAGCCCGATCAGCCCAGTAGCTCGATCAGCGCAGGCCCTTCTTGGCCTTCTTCTCCGCCTTCTTCGCCTTCTTCTCCTTGGTGGAGAGCTTCGGCTTGTTGCCCTTCGCCTTCTGCGCACTTCTGCCCTTGGCCATGACGTCTATCTCCTTGGCGGCGCTCGTGATCGGGCCGCGGTCCATGATCCCGCCGGGCGGTGCAAAGCGCGAGAGCGCTGACGGTCACCGCACGGAACGACGGTAACGCGTTACAACGACGGCGCCAGCACCGGGCTCGGGCGCTGGGACTTTCCGCCGCCAAGAAGCCGCGAAAAAGCGCCATGAAACCCATCCTCCGGCGCCGTCGGGCGCAGAACAGACGAGCCTCGTGCTCCTATTCCGCGGTGCTCTGCGAGGCTGCTCGCGGGCCCGGGGACGGGGCAGTTCCGGACGCGCCGCGGCCGCGCGGGTCCGAGACGGCGTAGACCCTTCGACCGGCGACGTGGATCGTGCAGACGTCGCCGATGGCCGAGCGGCCGGACAGCGCGTGCCCCCGGCCGCGCAGCGCGTCGAGCAGCTGCCCCGCCGGCTTCCGCCCCGACTCGTAGAACACCTCGTCGGGCAGCCACTGGTGGTGGATGCGGGGAGCGGCGCACGCCTCTGCAGCGCTCTGCCCCATGTCGAGGATCCGGACGATCTGCTGCAGCACCGACGTGATGATCGTGCTGCCGCCCGGCGTCCCAACCACCAGTTCGACCTCCCCGCCGCGAGTGACGATGGTCGGTGACATCGAGGAGAGCATCCGCTTGCGGGGAGCGATGGCGTTCGCCTCGTTGCCGATGAGCCCGTAGGCGTTGGGGACTCCGGGCTTCGCACTGAAGTCGTCCATCTCGTTGTTCAGGAGAAACCCCGCGCCCTCGACGCTCACGAGCGAGCCATATCCGAAGTTGAGTGTCGTCGTGACACTCACCGCCATCCCGTCGGCGTCGAGCACCGAGTAGTGAGTCGTCTCCTCACCCTCTGTTCTCACTGGCGCCCCGGCCCGCACCTCGGCGCTCGGGGTCGCACGCTCGCCGATCTCGCGGCGGCGGGCGCGCGCATGGGCGGACGACAGGAGCCACGTGCGGGGCACGTCGTAGAAGTCGCTGTCGCCAAGGTGGACGGCGCGGTCGGCATACGCCCGGCGCGCCGCTTCCACGTAGCGATGCACACCCGCATCTGTGTCGAGGTCGATCGCGCCGCGCGGGTAGAGCGTGAGCACGTTCGCCATCATCGCGAGGCAGAGGCCGCCGCTGGACGGCGGTGGCATCGACCAGACGCTGCGATCGCGGTAGTCGAAGCGAATGACGTCGCGCCACTCAGCGGAGTAGCCCTGCAGGTCGGCGTGGCGGGAGACGTGCGTAGAACGCCGGACACCTGGAAGAAGGACCGCAACAGCAGCCTGCCTGCCGCCGCGACTCGCAACTCCGGCGTAAACTGCGGACGTGGCGCCTCCACCCGGCCTGCCGAAATCGTCGCACGACGAACCGCTCTCTGCCGTCTCGCACGGCGTGCGGTGGGCCATCGGCGGCACGGTTGCGCTGGTGGTTCTCTCGTGCGCCGTTGCCCTTTACATCGCGAGCAACATCTGGTCGCTCGAGAGTCTGGCGGAGAATGAGCACGGCTTCGCGTCCGGGCAGGCGCCGTGGTTCCTGTGGGGGAGTCCACACGACGGCGCGGTGGCGCGATCCCCCGGCGGAACCCCGATCCCGGGGAAGTGGACCATTGCGAACTCCGGGAACGGTAGCCCCGTACTCCGGAGTGGGCGACCGGATCGCGGGGCCATGAGCGACAGCGATGTCGGTGGCCGGTGGCGCGGCCTCGCCACCGGGCGCGGTCGCGAGCACGAGAGCGTCGAGTGGCTCGAATTCGTGCGCGATGCCCGCGCGGCCGACTTCGCGGAGCTCGGTCACGCCTCCGACCTCGCCGGTCGCTGGCGAAGCTGCTTCGACGAGGCGCCGGGCCTGCTCGATCTCCTGCCGGATGGGGAGGTACACGACGAGTCGGGAGAGCCGCGCGGCCACTGGGCCGGAGACGACCGCCTCCTACTCGTCTACTTCCCGGGCTGGCAACGGACGCGCGTGCACCGGTTCCTTCGCGAGGTGCGCCTCGATCCGGGTGACGGAACAGAGCGCGAGGTGTTCGAGGAACAGGACGGCTGTCTCGTCTTCGAGCTGCATCGCGAGCCGTAGAGAAGCGGCCAGCGCGGCACGCGGCGGAGGGGCCCGATGGTTGGCGAATCGGCAAATAGTCCCTTGCGAATTGGTTCACGCATACGGAGTCAGGACAATTCCTGCAGAGTCCGTGCGCTCTAGCAACGCGAACGCTTCAGAACCTGTCCTGACTCGGTACAGACGCTGCGGTACAGACGCTAGCCAAGCACGGGTGGGCGTGGGCGGCGTCTAGCCGCATCTGTTCACGAGACGTCGCGATGACGGTGCTTTCGGAGTCCACAGGGTCAGATCTTGGCCAGGCGAGGGCGGATGCTGTCGTCGTTGCCACAAGGGCAACGCGAGTGAGCGGCCGAAACGGCGCGGATTCTGCGGTGTGGGCAGACCGTAGGCCGGGCGGTGGTGTGGCGGACGGCGCGGCGGGACGTCAGGTCGGCTTCGGGGATGCCAGCAGTCGTTGCGCGCAGCGCTCGAAGACGTGCTGCCAGGGCCACGACGAGGACATCGAGACCCAGATCCGGCGCGTCGTGATCCGCACGAGCGCGCCGATCTTGAGCAGCCGCAGGCGGATCGTGCCGGCTTGCGCACGCGCCATCTCGGTGCCGGCGAGACCGATGCGTCGCAGCGCACAGGTCAGGACGTAGGCCATGGCCGACATGGCCATCCGCACGGCGTTGCCCTGCATCGTGTGCACCGACAGACGGGTGCCGAAGAGCTCGAGCTGCTGCTCCTTGATGCGATTCTCCGCCTCGCCCCGGGCGCAGTAGAGCTGCTCGTAGAGACGCTTGCTGCTCCAGCTACGAGGCGGCAGATTGGTCACCACGAAGCGGGGATTGCGCTTGCCGCCCGGCAGGTGCTCGGCCTTGGCGACCACGCGACGCCTCTGGCTCCAGCTCCCCAGCGTGGTCCAGGCAAAGTCGCGAAAGACCCGGGCTGCTCGGCCGGTCTGCACGGCACGGGCTGCGGCCTCATCGAGCGCGTCTTCGACGTGTCGCTCAAGGCGCTCATTGCGCGCCATGCCCAGCAGGTAGAAGTGGCCGGCGGCCTCGCACCAGGCCATCAGCTCCTCGCGGCAAAAGCCCGAGTCTGCGCGCACGAGCACCTTGGCCCGGGGCCAGCGGCGCCGCAGACGTAAGACCAGCGCACGGAGCTCGTCCACGACTCCGCGCGCGGGATCTCTGTCAGCGGTCTGGAGCCGAGCGAGCAAGAGGTGCTCGCCGCAGAAGACGTACAGCGGCAGGTAGCAGTAGTGCCCGTAGTAGCCGTGGAAGAAGCGGCCCTCCTGCCGGCCGTGCAGCCGCACGTCGGAGTGGTCCAGGTCCAGCACGAGCAGGCCCGGATCCTCCGGCCCCATGGCCTCGCAGAAGACGTCGCTGAGCACGCTGTCCACGCGCTCCTGGTCCATCTCGATCTTGGCGTAGCGCGTCTGTGCCGTGGCGCCGAGCTGCGTGGTCTCGAGCCGCGAGAGCGTCGGGTGCGTGGCCAGAGCACCCTCGCGCTTGCCGCACGCCGCGGCAAACAGCGGGTCCTTGCCGACATGGTCGTGGTCCACCAGATCCTCGTAGCCCGCGCACAGCCCGAAGACCCGCTGACGCAGCATCTGGCCGACCGTGTGCTCGACCCGACGCGGGTCCCGGTGGTCCCCGAAGCAGCGCGCAAACCGCGAGAGCAGATCGATGCGACGATCGGTCCGCTCGAGCAGCAGCACGCCCCCGTCGCTCGTCACGGTACCGGCGTCGAAGCGCGTCACCGCGGTGCGTCCACAGATGCCCGCGAAGAGGGTCCCCTGCGGGCTACAGTCTGTCGTCATCGGGCCGGCGCTCCTGTCGGTGCAAGTACTAGCGAGTACGAGCACTTAGACAGACGACGGCCCGCTCAGATTCCCGGCTGGTGAACGATTCGGGCTAGTTGGCGTCGTTAGTCAAGGTAACCCCGCCGAACCCAGACTCGCTCCGAGCTACCGTTCCTTCTTCGGTGGCAGCCCTCGGCGGCAGCCCCCGTCCTTTCCGGATCGCGTTCACGCGTGCGAGCCACTGCTCGGGCGTCAGTCCGGCCCAGGAGCTCTTGCGGGGCTTCTTCGACTTCGTCCGTGGCTTGGCAGCCTTGCGCGCCGCCTTGGGCTTCCTCGGAGTCGGCTTCCGGCGCTTCGTCGCCTCGCCGCTCACGAGGGAGCGTACATCCGCGAGCGCCTCTTCGCGGCCCTCCTTGCGTGCGGTCTCGGCCAGTCGCGCGAGTCGGTTACTCAGGTCGGCAAGAAGGGCGTCGGTGGTATTGGCGGTTCGCGGCATGTGGTTCGTTCCTCCGGGGCACCAGGCTTGAGTCGGCCCGGCCCATGTCCCATGTGAAGTCGCGCATCGTACTGTCTGGTGCCGCTGCCTTGAACGACTCTCCGGAGCCCTCGACGCTCAAGATCAGAGCGCAACCCCGGAGGGGGCTCATGGCGGTGCTGACGGTCCAGCAGATCTCGCGCGCGGGGATTGACCCGGCGCTTGACCCCACGGCGGCGGGGGGCGACGCCTTCCCGAACTCCGGCCGCGTCTTCCTGCGCGTGGTCAACGCCAACCTCTTGACGTCCCGGACTGTGACGATCGTCTCGCAGCTCCCGGCCGGGGCGCTGCCGCAAGGTGCCGCGAAGACCGATCTGGTCGTCTCCGTGCCCGCCGACGAGGAGCGCTGGATCGGCCCCCTCGACCCGCCTGCGTTCAACGACACCAACGCCCGCGTGGTCGTGACCTACTCGACCGAGGCGGACCTCTCCGTGGGGGTGTTCGCCCTGTAGCGGGCGGAGGAGACAGCGATGGCAGCGACTGGCGCGAAGCTCGGCACCAAGACCCGGTTTCTGAAGGAGGACCCCGTCGATGGCGGGACCTTCGTCTCGGTGGCCGAGGTCAAGTCGATCGGCGGACCCTCCCTGTCGAGGGACGCGGTCGAGGCCACCCACACCGAGTCCCCCGACGACCACGCGGAATTCGTACCGGGGATCGCCAACGGCGGCGAGATCTCACTGGTGCTCAACTTCCGCCCCGAGCACGTCTCCCACGGCTCGAACTCGGGTCTGCTCGCGGACTTCCTCGCGGGCACGACGCGCAAGTGGCGCGTCGAGTGGCCGCAGTTCCCGAACACCCCCACCCTGACGGTGCCCGGCTTCATCACTGGTTGGGAGCCGTCCTCGGCTGCCAAGGACCTGCTCACCGTGGCGGTGAAAATTAAGGTCACAGGCAAGGCAGTCCCGACGGACTTCGCGTAGTCGGACTGGTTGCGCGAGTCTCCGTGCGCCTCGACTCTCGGAGCGTGTCCGAGACCTCGACCTGCGTGCCCCAAGCCGCTCCGGCGCTGAAGGTCTGCAGCAAGTGCGGTGAGGCGAAGTCTCGGGGTGACTTCCACCGAGCGAGCCGGGCACGCGATGGCCGGACCGCATGGTGCAAGCCCTGCAGGAAGACGTATCAGAAGGCCTGGTGCGAGGCGCACCGGGAGCAGGTGAAGGCGACGAACCGGGCCTGGTTCGTCGCCAACCCAGACAAGCGCGCGGACTGGTACCTGCGAAGCCAGTACGGGATCAGCCTTGCGGACTACGACGGAATGCTCGCGAAGCAAGGCGGGAGATGCGCGGTGTGCGACGGGACTGAGACGGCCGTCAACAAGCGCACCGGAGAGCCCCGGCGGCTTGCGGTGGACCACGATCACGGGTGCTGCCCGGGCAGGCGTTCGTGCGGGGAGTGCATCCGAGGGCTCCTCTGCGACAGATGCAACCGAGCCCTCGGGCAGGCTCACGACGACCTCGGCTTGCTGGTGAAGTTGGCCGGTTACTTGAGGAGGGTTGGCTGATGCCGAATCCACTGCGTGGCGAGGCGGCCTTCGAGGCCGACGAGAAGGTCTACCGGGTGAAGTTCCACTGGTCCGCTGCGTGCGAGTTCGAGCACGCCTCGGGCCGCGTGCTCTCCGACGCCCTGCTCGACATCGCCCACGAGAAGCTCTCCGCGACATCGCTGCGCGCGATGCTCTGGGCGGGCCTCCAGGAGCACCACCCCGACCTGACCCTGAAGCTCGCCGGACGCCTCATCGACGCGATGGGCCGCAAGGAGGCGCAGCGCATCCTCGGAGTCGCCCTGCGGTACTACTTCCCGGAACTGGAGGAGGAACAGCCCGAGACCGCCGAGGCGGACCCTTCGCAAGGGACCGCCGTCCCTCCGACGCCCGCCCCTTCGGACTAGAGGAGTGGCGGGACCGGGCCGCCGAAGCGGGCATCCCGCCCGCGGTGTTCTGGCGGCAGACGCCGCGCGAGACCGCGTGTCACCTGCGCGCACTCTCCGCTGAGCGCCAACGGACCTACGAACTCGCGATCTTCACGGCCTGGCACGCCGCCGCGCTCTCCCGCGTCGAGCGCATGCCGGACCTCGGCCCCCTCATGGACCGAGTCTCCGGGCGGGGCGACGCTGAACAGGACCCGGAGGAGCAGATGGACGCCGCGCGAGCGCTCGCCGCGTCCTTCTCCGTCGCCCCCTCCGGGCGGGAAGCCTGACCCATGGCCGTCGTCGGAAAGCTGCGAGTGCTGCTCAGCGCGGACTCCGCGCAGATCACGTCCGATCTCGGCAAGGCGCGCGCCGCCGTCAAGAAGACCGGCACCGAGATCCGCCAGATGGGCAGCGCGGGCAAGGCAATGCGTTCGGTCACCAACGAGATCCAGGGCGTTGGTCCGGCTCTGCGCGGCGTGGAGCAGGCGACGCAGCTCGCCACCCAGTCCCTGACGCTCATGGGCAGCGAGGTGTCCCCGGCGATGTCCGGCATCACGACCTCGCTCGCCGGACTCGTCTCGGGTGGCTTCACGCCGGTCGGCATCGCCATCGCCGCTGTCGGTGCGGGCTTCGCGCTGCTCGTCTCTCAGAAGGAGGACATCGTCTCGGTCTTCGCTGCGACCGAGGACCGGGCGAAGTCCACACGCGAGAGCTTGGAGAAGCTGCGGATCGAACTGGGCCTCCTGCGTCGCGGCGAGGACGCCGAGTCGGCTGACGTGGACATCGCGGGCGCCGAGAAGGAACTCCGCCGCCGCAAGAACCTCGCTGTCAGGGAGAGTCAGGCGGGCCTCATCGGCCACGAGGACGTTGGCTCGTTCTGGCGCAATCTCGGCGCTGCGATCTTCCCGCGCGAGGGCTTCCTCCCGTCGATCGACAACGCCGCCCAGGCCGCCGACGCGCTGGTCAGGGAGCAGGAGCGCTACATCGCCGGCCTGCGTGAGCAGCAGGAGATCCAGGACGAGATCGCGGGCAGCCGGAAGAAGGCCGCCGCCGCCGTGAAGGAAGAGGCCGACGCGCAGAAGAAGATCGCCGCCGACGCCAAGGCCGCCGCGTCCGCGCAGGCACAGTTCGACGCGGCGCAGACTGCGCGGGAGCGGGCGCGTCGCGACAAGGGCGTCGCAATCCAGGGGCTGCTGCGTCCCGATCTCTTCGATCCCGCGCTGGAGCGCCAGCGCTCTCGCATCAACGACGCGATCGACGACCTGCGGCGCGCTTCGGACGGGCCGCCCGAGAAGCGCAACGAACTACGGGCACGCATCCAGCACGAGCGCGAGATGCTCGATCTTTTGGAGCGCGAGAAGACGGTTCGGGAGGGCATCGCTGCCGTGCGCACCGCTGCGACGCGCGCGGATGCGCTGCGCCGCGAGAACGACCGCGCCGCACTTCGCGTGGACCCCGGCGTCGCTGACCGCGACAAGGCGCTCACCGAGCATCGCGCCGAGGTCGAGGAGACGCTCGCGTCGAAGGCGCTGGAGGGGCTCGAGCGCGACGCGCCGGAGTACCTGCGGCTCGTGGAGGAGTTCCGTCGGCGAGAGGCGGCCATCAACGCCGAGCACGACCAGCTCGCGATCGACGCGCAGAGCAACTTCCTCGACCGCGTGGACGCGATCCGCCGGCAGGCGCAGGCCGCGACGCTCGTGGACGACCGGAACCTCACGCGGCTGCAGCTCGACGAGGCGGGGGCGCGCTACAGCGCCGAGGTCCGCATCGTCGGCGACGCCGAACGGCGCGGGCTCCTGCCGCAGGAGCAGGCCGGGCAGAAGCGCCGCGCGCTCTTCGCCGCACACATCGACCAGCGTCGCACGATCCTTCGCGAGGGGCGCGAGCAGGAGCTCGCCTGGCTCGCCGACTACAACCAGCGCGTCCTCGCCCTCGCGGCCGAGGGCGAGACGGATCAGTCCCGGCTCGCGCGCCTTGCCACAGCGGCGCACCTGGCCGCACTCCAGGAGGAGACGCGCAAGCAGGTCGAGGAACTGCGCCGCCGCGGCGAGCTCACGAAGGCGCTGGAGATCGAGGCGCTCTCGGCGCAGGCGCAGGCGCGCGTTCGCCGGCAGGGGCAGCTGTCCGCGGCGGTCACCGGCGAGGATCTCGGCGCGGGCTTCCAGGCGCGGATCAGCCAGCTTCGCGAGGAGACGGCGGGGTGGGGTCGGCTGGGAGCGCAGATGGCCGATGTCGCCGTGAACGACCTCTCCGGCGGGGATCAACGACGCCTTGGCAGAGGTCGCCAGCGGGAGCAGGTCGGCGTCGGAGGCGTTCCGGGACTTCGCGGCGCAGTTCGCTCTCGACGTGGCACGCATGATCCAGCAGGCCCTGATCATGAAGGCGATCCTGTCTCTGTTCCCAGGCCTCTCGGGGGCAGGAGGCGGTGCCGATGCCGGTGCTGGAGGGGCCTCGGCCGCGCCGGCTGCTTCGGCGGCGCACGGAGGCACCTTCCGCGTGGGCGGTTTCGGTGGCCTCGACAGCCAGCTCGTCACCATGAAGGTCTCGCCGGGCGAAGTGATCCGCGTGACCGACGGCGCCAACTCCCGCGGCGAGGGCGACATCAACGTGGCGCTGACCGTCCGGCCGCCCGCCGTCATCGCCGACGACGTGATGGCCAAGTCCAGCCCCGATGCGCGCGCGGCGATCGTCGGCTCGGCGCTCAGCCGTCCTGGCCGCCGCGGCGCACGGGCGAGGGACTGACGGTGGCGACGATCTTCCCCTTCACGTTCCTCCGCAGGTCGTTCGTCGAGTACCAGGCGTTTCGCAACGTGGTCCACGAGCAGGGCGGCGGGCGGCGCACGCTGCAGAAGATCCACGCCGCGGGCGAGTTGGCCGTGCGCGGCTCACTGCTCTTCCCGAACAAGGGCGGCACCTACAGGGACTTCGAGGCGTTCTGGAACGCGCGCTTCGGCGGCTTCGAGGCGTTCCTCTACCAGCAGCAGAACTCCGGCGCGAAGGCGATGATCGACGCGCCCGCTGTCGAGAGCGCGACGCAGAAGGACTTCGACGCGACGCGGCGCTACGTGGACACCGCGACGCTGGTCGTCCGGAAGGACGGCTTCCTGCAGACGCTCGGCGTCCACTACTCGGTGGTGAACGAGTCGGGCGGCGCGTACGTGCTCGGCACGTCCTCCAAGCTCGTCGTCCGCTTCGTCACGGCACCCGGGACGGGCGCGACCGTCACGCTCGCCTACGACTTCTATGTCCCCGTGCGCTTCGAGGGGGACGATCTGCCCGACGACCAGGAGCTCGCGACCGGCGGCGCCGTCGGCGACGCGCTCGTTGACCGTACGGTGTCCGTCCAACTGCGGGAGGCGGGGCCCGGCTGGAGCTACGCCGAGACCCCGAACGTCCTGTGAGAGCCAAGAGCCCCGCGCTGCTCGCGCTGCTGGAAGGCGACCAGCTCGACCTGGTGGCGCTGGTCGAGATCGAGCGCAAGACGACGCCGCTTCGCTACGCGATCGACACGGAGCCCCGCGTGTGGAACGACCTCACGTTCGAGGCGACAGGCGGCGCGTTCGGCGAGATCCAGGAGTCAGCCGAGCGCGAGATCCCCGCCCTCCAGCTGGTGCTCCAGAACGCGGACGGTGTGCTCGGTCCGCTCTGCCACCCCGATGCGGGTGGCGAGGACCTGCGCGGCCGTCGCTGCACGATCCGGCAGGCAAGCCGCACGCTGCTCACGGGCCCACTCCCCGGGAACCCAGCCCCCGAGGACCTGGTCATCGAGTGGGTCTTCTTCGTCAGCGCCTACTCCTTCATCGGGCGCGAGGCGGTGGCGTTCGACTTGGGCGTCTTCCCCGCGGAGGAGATCCGCATCCCCGACCGCACCCTCCAGGGGCTTCGCTGCCGCTGGATCTACCGGGGCAGCCACTGCGGCTACGTGGGCGATCTGCCGACCTGCGCGAGGACACGCGAGGATTGCCGCAAGCACTACGAGGGCGAGCCGCTTCGGTTCGGGGGGTTCCCGACCTCCGCTGACGCGCGCGCGCTCCGGGTGGAGTGAGTCGTGGCGAGCAAGACCCTCGGCTACGTCCTCGGCGCGCTCCAGATCGTCGCGGGCATCCTGCTGATCGCGACGCCGGTGGGCGTCCCGCTGATCGTGTCGGGAGCGGGGACCATCGCCGGCACGGCGCTCACCCCCACGCCGCCGCGGCAAAAGCAGCTCCGGGACTCGCCCACCTACGGGATCGACCGCTTCGACAACCCCCGCGGCCCCGAGGCGCACGTCCCGATCCTCTACGGCGAGCACACCATCAAGCCGGTCGTGATCAACGAGTCGGTCACCGAGGCGATCGAGGGCGTCTCGCCGGGCGACATCCGCAACACCCGCCGCCAGGAGTTCCGCTGGCTCGGCATCGTCGCCGAGGGCGAGATCGCGGACATCTCCGACATCCGCATCAACGACCGTGAGATCCTGTCCAAGCTCTACGAGGAGGAACTCGGGCGGGGCAACAACAAGAGGCGCACGTTCACGTTCCCGCACCGTAAGGTCGTGCTCGGCGACGACGAGATGCCGGGTGTCGAGCTCTTCGTAGACGGGGTCAAGAAGGCGTGGATGACGCTGACGGCGAGCGCGGAGTTCACGGTCCCCGCACCGCCGCCCGTCACGTACAACCCGCTCACCGGGTTCCCGCTCCCGCGCCCCAAGCTCACCTTCAACCTGCGTCGCGACGACCGGACGGACCGCATTCTCGGCCGCTCGCTGCGGCTCTTCATCCGCGGCCCGGGAGCGCCCGAGTTCGAGCAGCTTCGCGGCGTGGGCGTCTACCGGTGGAGCGCGCAGAAGCTCGCGCCACACCGCGTGAAGATCCGCTTCAAGCGGCGGCCGCCGCGGGGCTTCACGGTACGCGTCGCCTACGAGTACCTGGGCGCCGAGGGCGTTGCGTTCACGCAGAACGTCAAGGGCGTCACCAAGGTGATCTTCGGCAGGGCGCCGTCGAGCGGGAAGAAGGTCACCGCGACCTACCGGACGTCGGCGTTCCGGCGGCTTCGGATCGTGTGGCGACCGGGAACGCTCGACCAGCAGCCGATCGACGGGGTCACGGACCTCGAGCAATCGCGCAACCCGAACGACAGTCTGCTGAAGCGCTCCAACCCGATCAGCTACACGACCGCGGGCCGCGAGGCCGACAACCTGCGGATCGGCATCACCGCCCCGCAGGGGATGATCCACTACAAGGACGACGGCGGCACTCGCGCGGTCCAGGTGGCGCTGCGCGTCGAGTACCGCACGCTCGGTGCGTCCTCCTGGAACCGGCTGCGGTCCGCCGGCGGGAACAGCTTCGTGCTGATCGGCGAGCGACCCGGCACGATGCGCTGGGAGATCGACGTCAAGGACGAGCTGACCCAGCGCGCGATCGAGGGCGAGAGCGGAGCGACGACGGCGCTGGAGGAGTTCGACCGCGACGCCTACGAGGTCCGCGTCACGCGGCTGACCGCGCACCCGACGGACCCGCTCGTCGTGGACGAGCTCAACTTCACGTACGTCACCGAGGTGCTCCACGAGGGCTTCTGCTACCCGGGGACGGCGCTGCTCGGTCTACGCGGGAGCCCGGGTGCGTTCCTCTCGGGTGGCAGCCTGCGTGTCACCTGCATCGCGCGGCGGGCGAAGCTCTACGACCCGCGCACGGATGCGCAGGGAGGGGCGCGGGACCTCGGCTCCAGCCAGAACGCCGCGCTGGCGATCCGCGACCTTGTGACCTCGGCGGAGGGCGCGGCCACCGAGCGCTACGGGGCGGGCTTCTTCTTCACCGGCCAGGACCTCTTCCTTGGTGCCAACGGCTCGCCCGCGGAACGCAACGGCCTGATTGCGTTCGCCGACTTCTGCGACGCATGGGTTCACCGACCCGGCGACGACGCCAACCGGCCCGCCTCAGCCACCAACGGCGAGCGCCGCTGCCGCCTGAACGTCGTCTTCGACACGCCGCAGTCGCTCATGGAGACGGTCGGCGACATTGCCTTCCTCGGCTACTGCTTCGCCACGCTCCAGGGCGTGCGCTGGCGGTTCCCGCTCGACCAGGACGGCGACCCCGTCTTCACGTTCATCGACGACGTGGACCCGCGCAACCAGAACATGTCGAAGTTCGTGCTGAAGCTCGACGAGTGGGGCAAGTCCCCCTCCGGCATCCAGGGATCCTTCTGGAACGAGACGATTCGGCACGAGCGCGACGAACTGCTCTACCCGGTGGACGGGCTCCCCGAGGGCACGCCCACGAACATCCGCGAGGTGAACCTGCGCGGCGCCACGCGCGAGACCGAGGCCGCGCGGATGCTTCGTCACCTGGCCGTGCAGGCGCGCGAGCTGCCGTTCCCCTGCTCGTGGGAAGCGCACCCCGGTGTGCAGCACATCGAGGCTGCCGACATCGTGACCGTGAAGACGCGGGTGCCGTACTCGACCGGCCCCAAGGCGCTGGAGCTCAAGGTCCGTGTCCTGGCCGGGATCGTCGGACGCGACGAGGACGGCAAGATCGTGGTGCGGTACGCGGGCCGCGTGATGAAGTCCACGGCCTACACGCTCCAGTCCGTGACCGTGCCCGTCAGCGCGCAGGCCACGGTGGCGCGTGGGCGTGGACGCCAGGCGAGACGTCGGGGACGCCGCCCGCGGCGCGTGACGAACCTGCGAGCGCGGGTCAGGTGACGGCGAGTGGAGAGAGGCTCCGCACGGAGAGATCCTCGGACACGTGGGCGATGACACCCTCCGCTACGTCGATGTCGTTCTCTCCTGGTCTCGCGCAGAGTCGGGCACCACCGCCGTGCTCAAGCGCGAGGAGGGGAGCACGGGTTGGACGGAGGTCAGTCGCACGCAGGGAACGGAGTTCACAGCCGAGGGACTGCACCCGGAGCGTGCCTACTCCTTCGCCGCCGCAGCAGTCCTCGATGACGGCGGCCTCGTCGAAGAGGACGAGTGGGAGACCGTCCGGGTCGCGCCGATGGCGGACGAGGGCACGCCTCAGCTCCCCGGCACACCCAGCGGGTTCGCCGTCTCGCAGGACGGAGCGAACCTGAACTTCCGCTGGTCCGTGCCTTCGGATGGCGTGACTGCAACGCACGAGATCCGCGGAGGGTCCACGTGGGAGGACGGGACACGCGTCGCCGCAGACCCGAACAGTTCGCCGTACTCTTGGGCCTGGTCCTCCTCCGGCTCGCAGAAGTTCCACATGAAGGCCGTGGACCGGAACGGACGCACCTCGCGCGCGGCAGCGACGGTCACCGTCACGATCGAGTCGCTCGACGACCACGTCACGGAGGACACGTCCGACGAGGGTGCCCAGGGCTGGATGGGTCCGAAGACTCACGTCGAGTTGGACGGCGGCGCTCTGCGTCTCGAACGCCTGCCCGAGCACTTCGGGGCCGCGGCGTCACCCTTCGGGTCGTTCGTGGAAGTGCCGTGCTTCGCGAAGTACTGGCCCGAGGGCTCCTACGAGTCGTCCGTCTTCGATGCCGGCCAGGTCGAGCACCAGCGCGTGGAACTCGACCTCGGCGTCGAGTATCCCGTAGACGGCGCACTCCCGTTCGGCGCCGTGCGCCGTCCGGCACTCGGCGCGCGTCGGACCAGGGACGGCACGACCATCCCGCTCGGCACACCGGGTTTCGCGTCCAAGAACTCGTGGCGACTCACGCCGCTGGTCCCGCCGGACGTTGAGGTTGAGATCGACACGAGCCCGACGCCCGCGGGGCCCTGGGACGGTTACCGTCCGCATGTCGCCGGGACCTACACGTACTGGCGTTGTCGGCTGCGGGTCACCGTTCGAGGCGACGGCCTGCGGTACGTGCGCATCCCACGGCTCGTGATCATCCGACGCAAGTTCAACCGCAAGCTCGAGGGCGACGTGGTGGTCGGCCCCGACGATCCGATCGTGGTGGTGTTCCCGGAGCCCTTCCAGAACGCCCCGAAGGTCACGGCCCACCTGCTCGGCTACCCGGGGAGCGTCGAGATCGTGGCCGTCACGCGCACGCAGGTGACGCTGCAGCCCGGGCCTGATCCATGGAAGCCGTGCTCACCGAAGCCGCCCGTCAGGTGCCCTCCCTCGTGGTGCTCGTCGTCCTGGTGGTGCTCTTCCTGCGCCGCATGCGCGAGAGCGACGCGACGCAGAAGGTGATCGCCGACGCGTGCCACGAGGCGCAGCGTCAGTCCGTGCGCGCCGTGGAGGTCCTCGAAGAGAGGTCCGCGGCGCTCATCACCACGTGCACCGAGATCCTGGGGGCCGCGAAGGCCTCCATCGAACGGGTCGAGCACCATCTCGACCGAGAGGAGTCACACCGATGAAGTTCCCCCTGCTCGCCGCTCTCGCCATCCTGCCGGCCGCTCTCCTGCTTCCCGGCTGCGCCACCGGGCGCGCCGACGCCGGCGCCGCCAACCCGACGCTCAGTTGGTCGGCCGGTGTCCTCGCCGTCGAGGAAGCCGATGTCGTGCGTACCCAGGTCACCGTCTCCGACTGGCCGCTCGGCATGGACCGCTGGACGCCCGAGCAGCTCGCCGCGTTTGTCCAGGCACGCGCGGCCGCGGGCAACCCCGGCAGCGTCGGCGATCTGTTCTACTCGCGCCAGGACGTGAAGGTCGGCACCGATCAGCGCGGAGGCACGGCGTCTCCTACGAACGAGACCCCGATCCGCGTGGACGCCAACCTGGACGGCCCGGCGAAGGGAGCCGCCGAGTCGGTCGCGGAGGCCCTTGGTCTGGCGGGCGGCTCGAACGACGTGGCGGCCGAGAAGCCCACCGAGGCGCCGACCGCCGATCCGGAGAAGGAACCGGAGCCCGCCGAGTAGCCGATGGCCGCTCGCTTCCCCGGGACACTCCTGCTCGCTCAGGATCTCGGCCTCAGCCCGACCGGCAAGCGCCGCTTCGCCGTCGCGGGGGAGATCGTGGATCTTCCCATCCAGGCTCTGTCGGACGCCGTCGTCGGCCTCTACCCCGACCTCCTGCGGGAGCGCCAGCACCACGTCGAGCTGTGGGAGTGGTGCGTCCGGGAGCATCCGAACCCGCCCAACAGCCTCCGGCCGGCGTGAGGTCGCACCTCCTATCCGTGGCTGGCCCATCCAGGTTGCTTCCTTAGAATCTGTCGTCAGACAAATGTACACACCTTCGTGGGACGCTACCCCTCGGCCGAAGTCCCTCAGGGGTTCGTTTGCGCTGGCGGGGGGAGCGTGCTCTACTCCCGCGATGGCCAAGCCGAACGCCTCTCGCACCCGAGCCTGGCGCAGACGCCAGCGAGATGGGGAAAGACGGCGCGTGAAGCTCGTAAGTCGTTGTTCAAAAAGGACTTACCCCCCCCCCCCCCCCCCTGAAAGTTTGTACCCGTTCAGGGTATGACGATCCGCGGCCTCAGCGCGTGATCGGGAGCGCGACGAGAGCCGGCGGCGAGCGGTTGTGCGCGAGTGCCGCGCTGACGTCTGCGAGGTAATCGAAGACGCTCTCGCCACGCTGGCGGAGCGTGGCGGTGACGGTCAGGATGCGCTCGACGAAGCGGAGTCCGCGCTCGCTCTGACTTCCGTGCGTTGCGCGTCTCCACAGGACCGGCTTGCGCACCGCGCGCTCAGCGGCGTTGTTCGTCGGGGAGACGCCAGGGACGTCGGCGAAGGTCCACAGAGCCTCCGCTCGGTCGAGCAGATGCCGAGTCGTTCCGCGTACTCGGCGGTGCTTGCTGTCTGCGCCGCGCACGAGCAGCGTCAGGAGTCGGTCCCATGTGAGACGCAGCTCACGCCGCATGCGGTCGCGGTCCCCGTGCTCGCCGAAGTGACGCTGAGCTCGCATGACAGCCTGGGCGAGACGCACGGCCTGCTTGCCGAAGCGCCGGCCGCCGCGCGAGCCCTCGGCCAGCGCTCGAAAGTCCCTCTCGAGATGCGCCCAGCAGATCTGGCGGCGCTCGGTGGGATGCTGGTCGTAAGCGCCCATACGGTCGGTCACGAGGACGCCCCTGAAGCGCTTGCCCACGAGTCGCCGCATGGCCTTGGCGCTCCTGCGCCGATCGATACGATGGACCGTGGCGTGCTCACAGACCGCGCTCCACAGCCAATGCAGCGTGCCACGACGCGACCACGGTGTCTCGTCTACATAGGCGACGCTGCTCGTGCGTACGGCCCCGAGGGCCTCGATGTGCGCTGAGGAGATGGCTCCCGACACCCGCTCCTCGATCGCACTGACCGTGCCCGGTGACATCGAGACGCCGATGACGTCACGCAACAGACGACTGGTCTCGCGCCGCGACAGGCGGAAGACGCCGACCAGAGCCGCGGTGAGCGCACAGAGTCGCGGGCCGAAGGGACTCGCCGTCACACCGCTTGGCAGCGAGGCAGTGGACGTGGCGCCACAGTCCGTGCACCGTGCCCGGTGCAACCGGTGCTCGGTCACCTGGATCAGCCGTGGCGGGACCTCGAAGACCTGCTGGCGTGTCGGGGCGCGATCGATCGGGACGAGCACGTCGCTCCCACACGCGCTGCACTCGCGCGGGCGGTGGTCCTCTACGCCATCGACCTCGGACTCGTCCACGAGCTTGCGCGTCGCCCCTTTGTGGCCGGGCTGCGCACCCTGGCGCTTGTCCGACGGCGGCTTGCGCCGCCGCCGCTTCTTGGACCACGACGGATCCGAGGACGGTGGGCGCGAGGAGGTGCGGGAGTCCCGGCGAAGACGGCTCTCGAGATCGTCGATCCGTGCCGCCTGCCGCTCGATCACCTCCGCCTGCTCGGCAATCGTCTCGTCCCGAGCGTCCAGACGACGGGTCAGGCGCTCGACCAGATCACGCAGCTCATCGGTGCCCACATCCGATTCATCGACCGAACGGAAAGCGATCTGGATCCGAGCTCAGAACCAAGGGCTGAACGGGTACTCCGACCGATCCCATGGACGGCCTGACGCCCGCTTCTCTGCAGCGCCGCCCGAAGGCGAGCGACGTGTACTGGCAGCCCTGGTCGGAGTGGTGGACGACTCCGAGGGGCTGGCGCTGGCGCACGGCCATCTCGAGTGCGTCCAGCACGATCTTGGTGTGGAGCGTCGTGGCCATGGACCAGCCGACGATCCGGCGGCTCCAGACGTCGAGGACGACCGCCAGGTACAGGAACCCCGTCCAGGTCGGCACGTACGTGATGTCGGCCACCCAGAGCTGATCGGGTGCGTCGGCCGTGAAGTCGCGATCGACCAGGTCGGCGGCCGGCGCCTGACGCTGCGAGCGCTTCGTGGTCTTGGCTCTCTTGCGGCGGCTCACGCCCTCGATCCCAGCCTGGCGCATGAGGCGCTCGACGCGCTTCCTACCGATGTGGAGGCCCTCGTAGCGCAGCTCGGCATGGATGCGCGGTGATCCGTACGTCTGGCGAGAGCGCTCGTGGATCTCGCGGACGCGCTCGGTCAGGGCAGCGTCCTCGCGATCTCTCTTCGAGGGCGCACGGCCGCGCGATGCGTAGTACCCGCTCCTCGAGACGCCGAGGACCCGACACATGGTGGCCACGTCGTGCTCTGCCTGGTGATCGCTCACGAACCCGAACCCTTCTCTGGGATCGAGCGCGTCTCCCGAGCGAACCAGGCCGCGGCTTTTTTCAAGATGTCGCGCTCCTCGCGCAGCCGGCGCACATCTCGTCTGAGCTTGCGCAGCTCATCGCGCTCCGCGGTGGTCAAGCCGTCGTCACGCTCTCCGGCGTCCAGCGCGGCCTGCTTGATCCACTTGCGGATCGTCATCTCCGTCGGCTCGAACTCGCGGCACAGGCTCATCACGCTCCGGCCGGCGCGGTGCAACTCGACGATCTGGCGCTTGTACTCCTCGTCGTACGGTGGTCTCGATCTGGGCATCTGGACATCCTCCCAACCTCAGTGGTCGGGTGTCCACCGAACCGGGGGAACTCCAATCTGAGCGGGCCGTCGTCTGTCTAAGTGCTCGTACTCGCTAGTACTT
The DNA here is from genome assembly GCA_965248445.1 of Planctomycetota bacterium. Taxonomy (GTDB): domain Bacteria; phylum Planctomycetota; class JAJSAM01; order JAJSAM01; family JAJVHW01; genus CBDFJG01. Next base: position 891,998 of record CBDFJG010000004.1, on the reverse strand, counting down.
GCACCGACAGGAGCGCCGGCCCGATGACGACAGACTGTAGCCCGCAGGGGACCCTCTTCGCGGGCATCTGTGGACGCACCGCGGTGACGCGCTTCGACGCCGGTACCGTGACGAGCGACGGGGGCGTGCTGCTGCTCGAGCGGACCGATCGTCGCATCGATCTGCTCTCGCGGTTTGCGCGCTGCTTCGGGGACCACCGGGACCCGCGTCGGGTCGAGCACACGGTCGGCCAGATGCTGCGTCAGCGGGTCTTCGGGCTGTGCGCGGGCTACGAGGATCTGGTGGACCACGACCATGTCGGCAAGGACCCGCTGTTTGCCGCGGCGTGCGGCAAGCGCGAGGGTGCTCTGGCCACGCACCCGACGCTCTCGCGGCTCGAGACCACGCAGCTCGGCGCCACGGCACAGACGCGCTACGCCAAGATCGAGATGGACCAGGAGCGCGTGGACAGCGTGCTCAGCGACGTCTTCTGCGAGGCCATGGGGCCGGAGGATCCGGGCCTGCTCGTGCTGGACCTGGACCACTCCGACGTGCGGCTGCACGGCCGGCAGGAGGGCCGCTTCTTCCACGGCTACTACGGGCACTACTGCTACCTGCCGCTGTACGTCTTCTGCGGCGAGCACCTCTTGCTCGCTCGGCTCCAGACCGCTGACAGAGATCCCGCGCGCGGAGTCGTGGACGAGCTCCGTGCGCTGGTCTTACGTCTGCGGCGCCGCTGGCCCCGGGCCAAGGTGCTCGTGCGCGCAGACTCGGGCTTTTGCCGCGAGGAGCTGATGGCCTGGTGCGAGGCCGCCGGCCACTTCTACCTGCTGGGCATGGCGCGCAATGAGCGCCTTGAGCGACACGTCGAAGACGCGCTCGATGAGGCCGCAGCCCGTGCCGTGCAGACCGGCCGAGCAGCCCGGGTCTTTCGCGACTTTGCCTGGACCACGCTGGGGAGCTGGAGCCAGAGGCGTCGCGTGGTCGCCAAGGCCGAGCACCTGCCGGGCGGCAAGCGCAATCCCCGCTTCGTGGTGACCAATCTGCCGCCTCGTAGCTGGAGCAGCAAGCGTCTCTACGAGCAGCTCTACTGCGCCCGGGGCGAGGCGGAGAATCGCATCAAGGAGCAGCAGCTCGAGCTCTTCGGCACCCGTCTGTCGGTGCACACGATGCAGGGCAACGCCGTGCGGATGGCCATGTCGGCCATGGCCTACGTCCTGACCTGTGCGCTGCGACGCATCGGTCTCGCCGGCACCGAGATGGCGCGTGCGCAAGCCGGCACGATCCGCCTGCGGCTGCTCAAGATCGGCGCGCTCGTGCGGATCACGACGCGCCGGATCTGGGTCTCGATGTCCTCGTCGTGGCCCTGGCAGCACGTCTTCGAGCGCTGCGCGCAACGACTGCTGGCATCCCCGAAGCCGACCTGACGTCCCGCCGCGCCGTCCGCCACACCACCGCCCGGCCTACGGTCTGCCCACACCGCAGAATCCGCGCCGTTTCGGCCGCTCACTCGCGTTGCCCTTGTGGCAACGACGACAGCATCCGCCCTCGCCTGGCCAAGATCTGACCCTGTGGACTCCGAAAGCACCGTCATCGCGACGTCTCGTGAACAGATGCGGCTAGGTAGCTCCCTGCCCCTCCACCCCACGAGATCGCCCTCTGTGCCAACGTGGCTGAGACACCGACGACCCCACGGATGATTACTGTGCAGGGCGGTGGAGGAACCAGCGATGACGAACAACCACAACACAGCGCCGGGGGAGATCCCGGAGCCGAGGGAGGGCGAGCATAGCGAGCGCGATCGAGGCGGAGGGGGCTCCCCCGGGGCGCGCGGCCCGGGGGACGTTGGGGTGCGCGACCCCGAGGTCGTGCCGCGCGCCTCGCGGCGGCGCTTTGGCGCCGCGTACAAGCTACGGATCATCGAGGCGGCGGACGCGTGCACGAAGCCCGGCGAGATCGGCGCTCTCTTGCGCCGTGAGGGGCTGTACTCCTCGCACTTGTTGACGTGGCGGCGCGCGCGGGACCAGGGCCAGCTCGAGGCGCTCTCGCCCAAGCGGCGTGGTCCCAAGCCCGATCCGGACCGTGCGCTCAAGAAGCGCAACGAGCAGCTCGAGCGCGAAGTCGCCCGTCTCGAGAAGCGGCTCGAGACGGCCGAGGTGATCATCGACGTGCAGCGAAAAGTCTCACGGCTGCTGGGCATCGAGATGCCCGAGACGAGCGGGAGCGACACGTGATTGCGGCGGAGGAGCTGGGGGGACGCGTGGGCGTCGCCCCCGCGTGCCGCGCGCTCGGAGTCACGCGCGCCACGCTCTATCGGCGCCGAACGGCACGCACGTGCCCCCGGCCCCAGCAGCCGCGCCGGCGCTCGCCGCGCGCCCTCACGATCGACGAGCGTCTTACCGTACTCGCGGTGCTGAGCGAGGAGCGCTTCTGCGATCTGTCACCGCTTGCGGCGTGGGCGATCCTGCTCGACGAGGGACGCTACCTGTGCTCGGTGCGCACGATGTACCGCATCCTCGGTGCGGCTGGTGCTGTGCGTGAGCGCCGCAACCAGCTGCGTCATCCCGCGTACAAGAAGCCCGAGCTCCTCGCGACCTCCCCGAACCAGGTCTGGAGCTGGGACATCACCAAGCTCCGCGGCCCGGTGAAGTGGAGCTACTTCTATCTCTACGTCGTGCTCGACATCTACTCCCGCAACGTCGTGGGCTGGATGCTGGCGGACTGCGAGAGCGGTGCGCTGGCGACGGCACTCATCGAGCAGTCCTGCGAGAAGCAGGGGATCGCGGCGGAGCAGCTCACGATCCACTCCGATCGGGGGCCGCCGATGATCAGCAAGCCGGTGGCCTTTCTGCTCGCCGATCTCGGCGTGACGAAGTCGCACAGCCGGCCGTACACGTCGAATGACAATCCGTTTTCCGAGAGCCAATTCCGCACGCTGAAGTACCGGCCGGACTTCCCAGCGCGCTTCGGCTGCATCGAGGACGCGCGGGCGCACTGCCGCGCCTTTTTCCACTGGTACAACCGCGAGCATCGTCACTCGAGTCTCGGGCTGCTGACGCCCGAGACCGTGCACTACGGCCGCGCCGAAGCGGCCGTCGCCGCGCGCTCGGTCGTGCTCGATGCCGCGTACGCGGCGCATCCCGAGCGCTTCGTGCGCCGTGCGCCGACGCCGCCGGCTCTGCCGACCGAGACGTGGATCAACCCGCCGGCCCGGGAACTCGCGGCGCTGGAGACTGCGACACAGGAGGCTGCTCACTAAACTCGAAGACGCGGTGTCTCAAAGTCGTTGACACGTCCCGGTCGCTCGCGGCCATGTCCTCAAGCGCATTGCGCGAGGAGGATGTGTCCTTCTTGCGCAAGTCGTCCAAGAGTGCCGCGCGACGCGAGAAGCCGATCGGCGACTCGCAGACGGCCTGGATGTTGGCGATCTCTTGATCGCCCGCCGTGGCGGGGTCCCCCACGAACAGAGCCGCGACCAGCGCGGCCGCCAACGAATACGCGAGATATCGCGATGGTGAGCGAGCCATCGGATGAGGGTAACCGTTCACCCCTTCGTCGCGAGCCAGGATCCAGATCGTTCGGCCATCGGTCGATCAAGATGTTGTGGGCGAGCGGCAGGACGAGGATCTGCGGGCGATGGTCGAGGGCCTTCTGGCCTGGATCGAGGAGCTGGAGCGTCGCGAAGCGAAGCATCTGCGCCGCATCGACGAGCTCGAGTCGCGTCTGAAGCGTGACTCCCGCAACAGCTCGAGGCCTCCGTCGTCGGACCCGGCGTGGCCCAAGCGCCGTCGCGGCCGAAGGCCGCGTAGCGGTCGCCAGCAGGGCGGACAGCCGGGCCATGAGGGCACGGCGCGCGAGCTGGTGGATCCGTCCAACGTCGATGAGACCAAGGACCACCGTCCCGACCTCTGCGACGCGTGCGGACACGACGATCTCGAGCAGGGCATCGGCGATCCGTACCGGCACCAGGTGACGGTGCTCCCGCGCGTGCTCGTCACGGTGCGGGAGCACCGGCTGCACAAGGCGCGGTGCCGGCGCTGTCGTGCGGTCACGACGGCGGTCCTGCCCGATGGCGTGCCGACCGGGGCCTTCGGTCCGCGGCTGACCACACTTGCCGGCGCGCTGCGCGGCGTGTACCGCGTGAGCGTGCGGGAGACGCAGCGGCTGCTCGGTGAGATCTTCGGTGTGAAGATGTCGCTGGGCAAGATCAGCGACTGTGGTAACCGTTCACCCCTTGACAGCGTGTGAGCCTCAGCGTGCGACGGGCAGCGGGACCATGACGGGCGGGTCGGCGCCGGTGAGGTGCGCGGCGACCGAGTCGGCGAGGAAGTCGAAGACTTGGTTGCCACGGCGTCGCAGCGTGGCCGCGGCGGTCAACACGCGCTCGGCGAAACGGAGTCCGCGAGCGGACTGGCTTCCGAAGGAGCCCTTGCGCCAGAGCACCGCTTTGCGGACCGCGCGCTCGGCGGCGTTGTTCGTCGGACTCACGTCCTGGGTCCGCGCATAGGTGAAGAGGGCGACCACGCGGGGGCGCAGATGGTTGGCCAGAGCCGAGTCGTCGTTCGCGATCAGTCGCTCGAGCCGTCCGCGCAGCACAGCGGCTTCGCCTTGCAGCCGGTCACGGTCGCCGTGCTCACCGAAGAGCCGGTAGCTGCGCATGACCGACTGCGCGATCATGACGCCCTTGTTGCCGAAGCGGCGATGTCCTCGCGGGCCTTCGGCCAGCGCACGGAAGGCGCGCTCGATGTGCGCCCAGCAGAGCTGGCGGCGGGCAAGTGGGTGTGACTCGTAGGCACCCATCCGGTCGCTGATCACCGTGCCACCGAAACGCCGCCCGATCAGCCGCCCTTTCGCCTTGGCACTGCGGCGGCGATCGATCCCGAAGGCTGTGGCGTGCTCGCTCTCCGCCGCCCACAGCCAGCACACCCGGCCCCGTTCCTTCCACGACGTCTCGTCCACGTTGGCTCGCAGCGACGTGCGGACTGCCCCGAGGGCTTCGAGGTACGACGAGTGCAGAGCGTCACTGAGCCGACGCTCACAGTCGCTGATCTTGCCCAGCGACATCTTCACACCGAAGATCTCACCGAGCAGCCGCTGCGTCTCCCGCACGCTCACGCGGTACACGCCGCGCAGCGCGCCGGCAAGTGTGGTCAGCCGCGGACCGAAGGCCCCGGTCGGCACGCCATCGGGCAGGACCGCCGTCGTGACCGCACGACAGCGCCGGCACCGCGCCTTGTGCAGCCGGTGCTCCCGCACCGTGACGAGCACGCGCGGGAGCACCGTCACCTGGTGCCGGTACGGATCGCCGATGCCCTGCTCGAGATCGTCGTGTCCGCACGCGTCGCAGAGGTCGGGACGGTGCTCCTTGGTCTCATCGACGTTGGACGGATCCACCAGCTCGCGCGCCGTGCCCTCATGGCCCGGCTGTCCGCCCTGCTGGCGACCGCTACGCGGCCTTCGGCCGCGACGGCGCTTGGACCACGCCGGGTCCGACGACGGAGGCCTCGAGCTGTTGCGGGAGTCACGCTTCAGACGCGACTCGAGCTCGTCGATGCGGCGCAGATGCTTCGCTTCGCGACGCTCCAGCTCCTCGATCCAGGCCAGAAGGCCCTCGACCATCGCCCGCAGATCCTCGTCCTGCCGCTCGCCCACAACCTCTTGATCGACCGATGGCCGAACGATCTGGATCCTGGCTCGCGACGAAGGGGTGAACGGTTACGCGCACGGCAGATGGACCGGCTCAAGACGTGCGCACGTGATCGTCTTGCCGATGGCGTCGTCCATGGACCACGGTGTCGGAGTTGAGCGACAGGACGTAGAGGGATGTCGGGTTCACTGCCGCAGGCCAACGGCTCATGGATCACTGGAAGTCCGAGAGAAGGCGCGAAGCCTGGGCGGCGGCGTTGGTGCCTGGCGAGGACTCCAACACCTCCACGAGGCTCTTTCTCGCTTCCGAGTCGCGTCCGAGTTCGCGGAGCGCCTTGGCGCGATGGATCAGATACTCGGGCTTGCGTTCCTTGGCGAGGGCGCGTTCTGCGTACTCGAGCGCTTGCTCGCGACGGCCCAGCGCCAGATAGACGACCGCGGCGGTGTCGAGCACGCTCCGGTTCTCGGGCGCAAGCTCGAGGGCTGTGTCGATGAACCGCCGGGCCTCGTCGATCCGCTCGAGCGCGATCTCGTGGATCAACCACGCAGCGTTGTTGAGGGCCACAATCTCGTTCGGGTTCAATTCGATGGCCGCTTCGTAGTCGACGAGCGCGAGGCCGAAATCAGGAAGGCGCTCGCGTGCGCTACCACGCAGCGTGTGCAGAGTGCTGAGAAGTGCTTCGGGCAACTGTGAGTCACGCGGTTCAAGTACCCGCGTCAGGACCTCGACCAGGTCTGGGTGTCGCTCTTGCCGCGAGAGAACGTTGCTGATCCCCAACCACGCGGTCCGGTTGTCGGCTTCGGACGCGCGAGCAAGCAGGTTGACGTAGAGCGTCTCTGCGGCCCACAGCTCTCCGCTATCGGTCAACAACTGCGCGCGGAACAGCAGCACGCGAGTGGTGCTGGGTGCCGTGGCGAGGGCCCCCAGGGCGCGCATGGGCTGTCGCGTCCGCTTCAGGAGGTGGGCCAGGAGGAGGTGGGGTTCGTCGCTGCGATCGCCATGCGCTCTCGTGGCCTTGCGTGCGAGGGCGATCGCTTCGGTCTCCTGCCCGAGTTCGAAGAGAGCGAGAACGCGCTGCCGGGTGGCGTCCACATCGTCGCCGGTGTTCCCGTCGTGGAGTTCGAGGAGGGCCGAGAAGTCCTTGTCTCGGAGGTAGTGGTCGCCGAGCAACGCGCGCGCATACTCCGAGTCGGGACGGGCCGCGACGAGCGTCTCGGCCAGGCGCCGTGAGTCGTCGAAGTCCTTGTCTGCGTTCGCCAGCTGGGTGCCCAGGATGAGCGCGGCGGTCTGCGAACCGGGCTCGCTGCGGGCGGCGTCTCGATGGCGTCTGCCACGGCGAGCTGGTAGCGCTCTGCGTTCGAGTCCACGGCGGCCGACCGGATGCCTGTCGCGATGGCCGCGCGGACGTCGGCTTCCTTGGTGTTGCGGCCCAGTGCGAGGGCGAAGAGTGAGAGAGCGTACGGCCGACCCTCTTTCGCGAGCGCGCGTCCGAGGTGCATCCCGGCGAGCTCGTACTCCTGCACGCCGAGCGACAGCCGGAAGGCGTCGGCAAGCGTCTCCTTGGGCGCTGTCTCGGAGATGGCTCGAAGGTCGCGCTTGGCCGCGTCCAGCAGGATCGTCTGCCGCGTGCCGGGAGGTGTCCGGCGACCGAACGTTGCTGCCGACACTGCGCGCATCAAGTGGAGACGCGCGCCGTCGTCGCCTCCGGCGGTGATGGGAGAATTCAGGTAGGCGGACACGGTGTCGTCGTCGCTGCGCTGAAGCACGCTCAGCACGCGGATGCTCTCGCGCAGGGTCCGGACGCGTCCGGACAGTCCGTCGAGCAGTCTCTCCGCGCGATCGGTCCCGCCGCCGAGACCGCTGCCGAGCAGCGCGCGGTCGGCGGCGTCGAGTTCGTCGTCGGGAATCCGTTCAAGGAGGCCCAGGGCTCGCTTCTGTTCGCCGCTCGCTGCGAGGAGACGGCAGGCGGCGACGAGCATGCGTCGGTCGACGTCATCGCGATTCGGATCGGCAAGCCCGAACAGCATCTCGGCTGCCTGCTCCCGGTACGCCTCCTTGCCTCCGCGCTCGAACTCCCGGAGCAGGACGCCGGCTCGCAGCAACACGAAGAGCGGCTCGTCAGGACGCTGCGAGGCTTCGAGTAGCGGGAGAACGATGTCGAACGGGGCGCGAGAGGCGAGGCGCCGCACGGCGCGAAGCCAGATCAGGTACGGGCGGCTCGCGCCTGACAGGTCTTGGACCTTGCCGACAGCGCTCTTCCAGTCCTGCTGCGCGGCGTAGAACGTCGCCATCGCGGCGTGCGACTCGAAGTCTCTCGGGTTGGCGTCCAGAATGGCGTTGAGGGTCTTCTCGCCGCTCTCGCGCTCCCACTCATCTTCTGACAGGAGCAGGATGCGCGCGCGTACTCGACGTGCCTCGTCGCTCTCGCTGCCGGTGGGGGTCGCTTCGTCGAGCGTGTCGAGCGCCTCGTCGAGGTAGCGCCGAGCGATCTGTCTGGCAGGACCGGAGGCGCCCGCCGTCATCGAGGGGGCGATGTCCAGAATGGTCTCCGCCGCGAAGAGCAAGTTGATCGACTTGCGCACGGGCGTATCGGTGATCGTTGCCACGTGGACCGCGGCCTTCTGCGCTTCCCAGCGGTCGGAGTACGTACCGAGCGCGTCGCGTACCCGGACGATGGTCGTCAGCGAGAGCTCGGGCATGCGGTCGATGACGTCGCGTGCGAGCTTCTCGGCCTCAGCCAGATGTGCCTGTCGCAGCTCCACCTCGATCCGGTAGGCCCAGCCGAGGTGCGGTCGGGCGTTGAGATCGGTCCAGACTTCTGCCAACTCGCGGGCTTCTTCGAAGCGCTCGTCCTCGAGGAGCATCTCGATCAGCTTCTTGCGAGCGTTCGGGTTTTCCGAGTTGGCGTCGAGGAGCTGGCGTAGCAGACTCTCGGCAGTCGCGCGATCGCCGGCTGCGAACTCGGTGAGCGCGACTGCGTAGAGGTCGGAGCGGCGCATCCCGCGCGTGACAGCCAGCCAGGTCGCAACGCCGAGGGCTGCGAGCACGAACGCGAGTACGACGACCCAGATGCGCCGCGAGGACCCGGCGCCTGGAGGGGGCTCAGAACTCGTCATCCGTCGTGATCTTCTGCGACGGCGCTCAGAATCTGGGGACCCAGGGCCTTCATGAAGAGCCGCGCCGCCTGATCGGTGTGACGCACGCTCTCCCGTATCGGCGCGTAGACGACAACGATGTACGTCGGGGAATTCCGCTCGCCACCGAGGCGCTCGCGGAAGTTGAAGAAGCGAGCCTTCCAGATCGAGGGCGCGATGTCCGTTCCCGACTGGAACCAGAAGTAGCAGAGCCTCTCGTCGTTGCCGAACCTGACGTGCAGGCGGCGCATCTGACTGTCGGGAGAGTCGGCAGCGAACGCCTCGAACTCCACCAACCGATCGTCGGCGAGCTCCCAGCCGGCGGCTGGCAGGCAGACGCTCGGCGCGTGAAACGCGAGGTCGGGGTTGGTGGAGCCGCCAATGTAGATGTTGAACTGGAGCGCGTGATTCTCGGTGGCAAACGCCGCGGCGGCGTGGCTGTCGGCGCCGGACTTGACGACGAGCTCCTGCTCGTGGTTCTGCCGCACGCCGGTGTACTTTCCATCCGCGAGCGTCATGGGTAGCGCGTCGAGGCGACGCTGCACCGCGGCGATGCGGATGGGGTCGGGATCGCCCGGGGCGACCATCGACCGGAACATGTGGACGCCGATCGCCGCGACGACCAGCGAGACGATGACCAGCGCGCGCACGGTGTTGTTCATGCGAGCCTCGCCGGGAACGCGCGGCCGATGAGAGTGGTCCAGCCCCACAGGAACACCAGCCCCACACCGAACAGCGCCATCCCCTGGAAGTTGTGGAAGACGCCCTTCGCGGTCTCGGGACTCATCTGGACGGACAGGAACCCGGTCAGCCAGATACGCAGAGCGTTCGTCAGGATGGCGATCGGGATGCAGGACAGGAGGACCACGGAGGCGACGGCCCAATGCCGTCGCCAGACCAGGCAGACGATGATCGCCAGGCTGCCGAGCGAGATCAGCGAGTTGATGCCGCTGCACGCGTCGGCCACGAACAACTGCTCGAGACCGGGCAGGCTGATCAGGTTGCCGTCCAGCGTGGCGCGGATGCCGGTGAGGTCGAGCATGCCCGTGGCGAGCAGCGCGGCGCTGCCCCTCAGGGGGACCGTCATTCCGTCCACGATCGAGCGTGGCAGCGGGCACATCAGGAACAGCGCGACCAGGGGTGCGATCGCGACGCGGACCGACGTGCGCCCGTAGAAGGCCCAGAGGATTGCCGCGAGGGCGCCCACGAAGGCGTAGGGCTTGACGACTTCGAACAGCGCCACCTCGCCGACAAGCAGGAGACCGACGCACGGGAGCAGCAGGAGGCCGCCCACGAAGGACGCACGCGGGGCGAGGCGCCCGAACTCCGCTCGCCGTTCCCAGACCATCCACGCCGCGACGAGTGGCATCAGGAATCCATGGCTGTACTCGGGCTGGTCCTTCCACTTCGTGACGACTTCCACCAGAGTCGGGCCGAACGCCACTACGAGAAGCGCGACGACGACGAGGAGAATCACGCGGTGCGTGGGACCACCCCAGAACCCCTTGCTGGTCGCGCTCGCAGCGGTCACGCGTCGTCATCCCCCATCATCGGCGCCCAGATTCTAACAGGCTACCGTCCCCCGCGTTTTCGCGAGCCTCGAGGGAAGGACGCGCCCCCGTTGCGGTCGAAGTCTCCGACCAACGGCAGCGCGCCGCCGACGACACGAAGAACGCACAAAAGCGCCGACGACAAGCCTCTGATGAGTCCTTTGCTGGACTACACCCGTATGAGGCCGTCGCCGGCGCGCTTGGGTTCCGTTGGTCTTGTTATCGCGAGAGAGTTGCGACGCGCCGCCGCCGCAGGCAGGCCGCGGCTGCGAGTCCGATCCCCAGAAGAGCTACGCTTGCCGGTTCGGGGACCAGCATGAGTTGACTCTGTGCGTCGATCCACTGAGTCGAACCGCTCACGGTCACTTGTCTCTCGAGGTTCATGACGCGGACGTTCCCGTGGCTCGTCCAGCCCGCGTTCTGTGCGAGGCTGATGTAGTGCTGGGCCTCGGTGGATCGATCCGTGACCGCAGCGGTCGCGCCATACTCGCCCTCGAGCCACCAGATGGCCTCCTGGAGCGCCGTCGCGTTGTCCACTTCTTCATTGGTGTCGAAGAAGTTGCCGGTCCCGTCCCGGCCTTCCAGCGTGCCGTTGCGGAACTGCGTGTAGAGATACGCGGTCGTGTACTCGAGTACGTCACCTCCGCCGGAGGCGTTGACGCCGCCGCCGATCGCCGTGTCCGAGATCGTCTCGACTCTCTGTTGTTCACCGTAGTTGAAGTGCTCGTTCCGCTCGATGCAGAACGTGAACCAACTGTCGACGACATTGGTGTAGGTGGTGGAGTTCGCCATCACCTTGGCCTCGAACTCGCCACCGTTTCCGCCACCGGGCCCGTCGTAGAGGCGCAGGTAGTCGCCGACCTCTACGTCGTCAATGAGGTCAGCGCTCGCAATCGGCGCCAACAGCCCAAGCGCGGCAATGAAGGCCAGCGCACCAATACCCACACTCGTCTTCATCTTCATACTCCCCAAACTGAAGCTTCCGGACGGTGCGACGAGCCTAAGTAGCCCTTAACACCCCGTCAACCGTTTTCTTTTGCTGACAGTTGACTTTCTCGAATCGTGTGAACCCCAGCCTGAGACCGGACTTCGTTCGATCCGAAGACTCGGAAGAAAGGGGGGGGGGGGGCGGTCTGTCGCATGCATATCCGGTTAATGACCGCGCCCACTACATCTTGTGCTAGAAGGGCAGCGGGCTTGCAGGCTCGTCGGCGTAGACCTGTTCGTACGTGCGCGGCGGCGTCTTCGCCGCGATGCCGAGGACCGTCTGGAACGCTGCCTGCGGCGTGCGTCTCCTGTTGAACCGGAACGTGAACTCGTCGAGATACCGCTGCAGGTGCTTCTTCGAGACCCGGCCGTGGTGCGTGCCTACGAGCCAGGTCTCTTGAGGTTGGAGAAGACCAGGTGCAGGTGCCTCAGGACGTCCGCCTGCGCCGCGCCCATCATCGTGGACTCGATCCCGTGCTCGTAGCCGAGTTTCTCGACTGCGTCGTAGGTCTCGTGGCCGTCGGTCACGACGAGCGCCCCACGCTCGATGCTGTCCTTGACGAACGCCAGCAGGTGCGGCTTCGATGAGGCCGGCACGTGGCGCAGCCGGATGCGTCCGGGCTGTGTACCTCTCTTCGTCGGACGCACCTCGACCGCGCCGACCACGACGGCCTTGTCTGCCGCGGTGCGCTCCTCTCGGCCTCGAAACGGCGCTCCGATCAGCGCCTCGTCGACCTCGACGACGCCGAACAACTGCGCGCGCTCCGGCGCGACCATCGCAGATCGCAGTTTCTGGAGCATCTGGTACGCGGTCTCGTAGCGGGTCAGACCGAGCTGTCGCTGGAGTGCGAGCGCAGAGACGCCCCGCTTGTCCGTCGTCATCAAGTACGCGGCCCACATCCAGGACTTCAGCGGCAGCCGGCTGCGATGCAGCACTGTGCCCGCGGTGACCGACGTGATCAGGTCGCAGCCCACGCACCGCATCGCTCTTCGATCTGGACGGGGCCAGTACTTCTTGCCGCCGCACCGGCGGCAGCGGAACCCGTCGGGCCAACGACACTGCACGAGGTACTCGAGGCACTGCTCTTCCGTCGCGAACTGCTCCGTGAACTCCACGATGTTGCGAGGGTAGCCCGGCTTCGGCATGCGTCCGAGACACTACCCCTTGGGGTCACGGTCGTCAACCGGATATGCATGGTCTGTCGGCCGGTCGCAGGTTCTAGGCGTCGCCCAGGCTCGCGAGCGCCTCGTCGAGCCGGGCCGCAAGCTCGCTCAAGTGAGGCTCGCGGAAGAGCTCGAGGTGCTCGCAGTCGAGGTCGACCACGGTCACGGCGGGAGCCAGCGGACCCCAGCCGCAGGTGCCGGTGGGATCGTTGACGTCGACCCAATCGGTGAGGCGGGTGGCCCGGAAGACGGCGACCGGAGTCGGAATGGGGCGGACCTCGTAGTTCCGAATCGCTCGCAGGCAGAGGACGCGTGTCTCCTCGATTCGCGTCGCGAGACTCTCCGAGATCTCCGGCGTTCCGGTCTTCCGCTCGCGGAGGTAGAACGCAGCCGCCGCGATCCGTCGGCGGATGCGACTCGAGAGGTACTCGGAGGCCTCGCCGAGGCCCATGGAGGCGAGGCTGCGCAGGTGCGCGCCCACCTTGCGCAGTCGCGGTGCGGGAAACGCGACGCCGGGTGCGTACGTGTCGATCAGGCCGACGAACTGCACCGCTGCGCCTGCGTCCGTCAGGCGCCGTGCGATCTCGATCGCCAGCATGCCGCCGTACGAGTAGCCGGCGAGTGCGTACGGCCCATGGGGGCACACCGAGCGAATGCTCGCGACGAACGCCGCCGCCGTCTCGTCGACGGACTCCAGACAGCGGGCGGATACATCGAGATCGTGGAGCTGCAGCGCGTAAAGCGGGCGTTGCGTCTGCATGCGTTCCACCAATTCTCGGTACTGGAACGCGTGGCCTCCGACGCCCGGAAGACAGAAGAGCGGCGCCGTTGCACCACCGTCGCGCAGGAGCAGCGCTCCCGACGCCGCGCCTGTGGGCAGCGTGCCGCGTTCGTCGATCAGAGTTGCCAGGCCGCGCACCGTGGGCATCTCGAACACGGCCCGCGCGCGCAGGTTGACTCCCGTGGCTTTCTCGACACGCGCGAGCATGCGCACTGCGAGCAGTGAGTGCCCGCCGCGGGAGAAGAAGTCGTCCAGGACCCCGATGTCAGGGCTGCTGAGGAGTTCGCGCCAGACCTCGAGAACGACGGTCTCGGTCGCCGTCGCGGGGGCCACGGGCGTGGCGGCGGGTTCCGATGATGACGCCGGTACCGGGTCGTCGGCGAGCTGCGCCAACGCGCCGGCAGGGACAGCGAGCGCAGAGGCGTCCTCGCACATCTCCCGGTACACGGCGGCGAGCGTCCCGGCGAGGCGGGCAGCCCACGCCGCCGAGACGTTCCGGCCGTCGTACTCGATCCGCGAGTCGTAGCCGACGTCGGCGCGATCCAGCCAGACAAGGAGGTCCGCCTTGGGAATCTGCGTGCGGGTCGTCAAGGGCGAGGACTGCAGTTCATCAAGCTCGATGACCACGTCCGTGTGCGGACGGTGCACGACCAGGGCCTGGAGCGGTCGCCGAGCGGATTCACGCGGGATGTCCAGTGCCGGCAGCACGTCCGCGATCGGTACCAGACCGTGGCGGAACGCCGCAGCGCTCGTCTCGGCGACCTGCCCGATCAGGCCACGGTGGTCCAGGTCGGGCTCGAGATGCATGTGGATCATGACGGCGTTGAGCGCGATGCCGACAATGTCGGTCGCCGAGAGCACGTCTCGAAGGGTCAAGTGCGTGGTGAGGACGACGTCCTTCCGCCCGAGTTCGCGGGAAAGAGCGGCTCCGACGCCGGCGAGCGCCACCGCGTTCGGTGTCACACCGCACTCGACGGCCAGCGCCTCGAGGGCCTCGGCCGTTCGATCGTCGATCGGTACCGGGATCTCCCGCTGGGACTGCCGACCCTCGACAGCGAGATCGTCATCCGTCGGACGTGGCAGGGCGAGTCGCACGTCCACGCCGTTGAGCGTGGACTTCCAGAACGTGATCTCCCGCGCCCGTCGTCGCTTGTCCAGGCGGAGAGCGAGGGTACGCGCGATGTCCGATGGCTGGCCCCCCGGAGCAGGCAACTCGGGAAGCCGCCCCTCACGGTGCGCCGCATACAGCACGCCGAGTTCACGGAACAGAATGGCCATCGCCCAGTCGTCGAACACCACGTGGTGGAACACGAGCAGGAGACTCGCGTGCCGCGGGCCGTGACGCAGAAGGAGGCCCCGCGCCGGCATTTCGCTCGCGAGGTCGAACGGACGCGCGGATTCTTCGACGAGTCGGGCGCTGACGGCGGACTCGTCCCACGGAAGATCCGCCGTGGCGAGCGGGAACGGCGCACGGGGCTGCACCACTGGCACGAACGAGTCCTCGCGGCGCGCGATGCGGGTTCGCAGCGCCTCGTGGCGGGCCACGAGGTCGTCGAGCGCGGCGTGCAGGGCGAGCTCGTTCAGCTCGCCGCGCAGTGTCGTCGCGAACGGTTCGTTGTACGCAGCCGGCGGACTGCTCAGGCTCACCAGATGGACGAGGAGTTCCCCGACGCCGAGCTGCGGCGGACCGCTCGGGAGCGCTTCTGCGTCCTCCGTGTCGTCCCTTGGCGCCTCTATGAGCGGCGCCATGTTCAGCGCCGTGCGCGCCGCCAGCAGATCCGTGAACGACAATCGCACCCCGAGTTCTTCGTCGATGCGTGCGGCGGCACGAACCGTCGTGAGCGAGTCGGCACCGGCGGCGAGTACGTCGTCGTTCGGGCCCAGTTCCTCGAGCCCGAGTAGTTCGCGCCAGATGTTGAGGACGACCGACAGCGCGGTTCCGTCCCCCGGAGAGAGCGGAGTCTGCATGCTCGTCGACCGCTCCAGCCGTCGACGAAGCGTCGCGCGGTCGACCTTGCCGCGTGGTCCGAGGGGCAGCGCGTCGAGCCAATGGATACGCGACGGCATCATGTACGCAGGCAGACGCGTGGACAGTTCGCACCGCAGGTCGGTTCGCCTGCGTCCCGACACGAAAGCGATGAGCTGCTTCGCGCCAGCAACCGCGTGCACTTCGACCGCCGCCTGGCGCACGCCGGAACAGGCGAGCAGCGCTATCTCGACCGATTGGGGCTCGACCCGGTGGCCGCGGATCTTCTGCTGTCGATCCATGCGCCCGACGAAGCGCAGGAGCCCGTCGTCCCCCCACTGCGCCTGGTCGCCGGTCCGGTACATCCGGGCGGCCGGGCTGGTGGGGTCGGGGACGAAGACGCGGCTCGACAGATCCGGGGACTTCAGGTAGCCGAGCGCGACACCGTCACCTGTCGCGCAGACCTCACCTGGCACCCCGATACCCACAGGGCGGCCGTCGTGGTCGACGACGATGACACGCGTGTTCGCGATCGGGCGGCCGATGGGGATCGACTCTCCGGACACCACGTCCTCGCGGCGGACGGTGTGGCTGGTCGTGAACGTGGTGTTCTCGGTGTGTCCGAAGACATTGATGATCGCGGTGTTCGGAAGCGCCTCGAAAGCACGTCGCACGTGCTGCGGTGACAGCGCCTCACCGCCAACGAGGAGTTGTCGAACGGGCGCCAGAGCGTCCACGTCGGCGTCGACGACCAGGTTGAACAGCGACGTCGTGAGATTCAGACTGGTCACGCCGAGCTCGCGGATGGCGTCGCGGAGTTCGTGGACCACCGGCACCTGCTGCGGGAGTAGCGCGCAGGTCCCTCCAGTCATGAGCGGCCCCCAGATCTCGATCGTGGAGACGTCGAACGCCAGCGGGGCTGCCTGCAGCCACGTCTCATCCGGACCGAACTTCGCGTAGTCCGCTCCGACGATGAGGCGGACGATCCCCCGGTGGGGCACGATCACGCCCTTCGGCCGGCCGCTGGTTCCCGACGTGAACATCACGTACGCGGGGGCATCCGGATCGACCTTGACGCGAGGCGGCGGCTGCTCGGGCGAACGCGGTACGTCCGCCCAATCACGCCGCTCGAGGACTGTCATGTCGTCGAGCCAGCCCGCTCGGACGATGTCGTCGTCGACGATTGCGAGGCGTGGCGCCAGATCGTCCAACATGGTTCGGAGCCGTGCTGCCGGATATGCGGGGCCCAGCGGCGCGAAGGCGGCTCCGGCCCGCAGCGTGGCAAGCAGGGCCACGATGACGTCGGGAGAGCGGCACATCGCCACTGGGACGAAGTCTCCGCGGCCGACGCCGTGCTCGGCCAGTAGGCGCGCGAGCTGCGCCGAGCGCGCGTCCAGTTCGGCGTACGTGATCTCCTCGCTGCCCGTGCGAATCGCGATGCGACCTGGATGCGCTGCGGCCATCCGTTCGACGTGCCCGTGAACAGGAGTGGACCGGTCGTAAGGAACGGTGCGGCCGTTCCACGCGTCGGGCACCGGACGTGCCCCCTGGTCCGACTCGCCGCTCGGCGCGGGCAGCCGCTCGCGATCGAGCTTGCCCGTGTCGCCGATCGGCAGCGTGTCGATCCACTCGAACCGCGACGGGAGCATCTGGGCAGGCAGATGGGCTGCGAGTTGCTTGCGGAGCGCCGCAGTTGCGGTCCGGCCGCGCGCGTCTGCGACGACGAACGCCACGAGCTGTCGGCCGGCGTCGGTCTCCTCCGCCCGCACCGCCGAGCGGCGCACGCCTGGGCAGCGATTGAGATGCGCCTCGATCTCGCCGGGCTCGATGCGATGGCCGCGGATCTTGAGTTGACGGTCCTTGCGGCCGACGAATTGAACGCGACCGTCGTCGTCCCACCTGACCAGGTCGCCGGTCCGGTACATCCGCGCGCCGGTAGCAGCGTCTCTGGGGTCCGGGACGAAGGCCCGGTTGGTCGCCTCTGGACGCCCCAGGTAGCCGATCGCCACGCCATCGCCGGCGGCGCAGAGTTCTCCCGGCTCGCCGACGCCCACCGGCTGGTCCTGTTCATCGAGCACGTACACGCGCGTGTTCGCGATGGGCCGGCCGATCGGGATCGACCCAGCCGACGCGAAGTCCTGTTGTCGGATCGTGTGGCAGGTCGTGAACGTCGTGTTCTCGGTGGGGCCGTAGGCGTGGATGAGCCGGGTCGCGCGCAGCGCGTCGAACGCGCGCCGCAAGTGCGGGACAGAGCAGACCTCGCCGCCGGTGATCAGCTGCCGCAGCGGAGCCAGCGCGGGCAGATCCTCGTCGACCACGAGGTTGAACAGCGCCGTTGTGAGGAACACACTCGTGACGCCGAGGTCCGCGATGGCCCGGCGGAGTTCCTCGATCGTGGGGATCTCCGCGTCCAGCAGTGTGCACGTGCCCCCGTTCAGAAGCGGGGCCCAGATCTCGAGTGTCGAGGCGTCGAAGGAGAGCGGCGCGCCCTGCAGCCACGTCTGATCGGATCCGAGGTCTGCGAAGTCGTTGCCTATGACCAGGCGGACGATCGCGCGGTGAGGGACGACGACCCCCTTAGGGCGCCCGGTGGAGCCCGAGGTGAACATCACGTATGCAGGGGACTCCGGGTCGCATGCGACGTCGGGCGGGGATCCGGGCCATCCCTCCAGCGTGTCGCCCACACTGTCGAGCGACAGCGTCGCGATGTCCTCTGGCCAGCCGGGCACGTCCCCGTCGACGACGGCGAGCCGAGGCGCGATGTCCGCGAGCATGCCGGCGAGTCTGAGGCCGGGCCACGTCGGGTCGAGCGGCACGAATGCCGCGCCGGCCCGCAAGATCCCCAGGAAGGCGATGATGACCTCTGGCGAGCGGTGCATCGCGACCGGGACGAGATCGCCCGGGCGGACGCCTTCGTCCACGAGCAGGCAGGCCAGGCGGGCTGAGCGCGCGTCGAGGTCGGCATACGTCATGTCGCCTCCCGACCAGCGGAGCGCGACCTTGTCGGCGTACCGCGTGGCAGCGCGGGCGAAGTGGCCGTGCACCGGGACGCTGCGGTCGTAGGCGACGGTACGCTCGCACCACTCGGCGGGGACGGGCCGGGGCTCAGGCTGCTGACTCATCTTGCGAACTCGCTTGCGCCGTTGCCGTAGTGCGACTCCTCGTTGCGGAGTTGTGCTGCTGCCCCGGACATCGGCTGCGATGTACTCGACATCCACTCGCGAAGGAGTCGCGCCCGCTCCGGTGCGAACGCCAGCGCCAGCCGCTCCCTGTTCGTCGCCAATCCGATGATCGCCCGCGCCCGCGTTCCGGGCCGCGTCGCCGCCGGACTCAGCGAAGCACGCGCCCACCGGATAGACCACGCGCCGACCGCGAGGGTCGCGCGAGCGGCCTGCCGCCAGCGGCTCATCCTCGGCGGGCCACCGAGTACCGCGGGATCCGGAAGGACGAACTCCAGCCGCGCGATCTCGCGGCCGAGACGGGCGCTCCTCTTCCGGAGCTCGCCGAGACCGATCAGCTCGGGCTGCACGCGGTGACCTGCGACGACTCCGGGTACGAACGTCCCCCTGTGTCCCGCAGCACGCAGGGCCATGACGAAGTGGAACTCCGGCGGCCACGCGTCCGGGAAACGCATCCCGGCTCGGAGCACGGTGCGGCGGAACCAGAACTGGTTTCCGCTCGGGGCCGGGACCGGACCGACTCCGAACTCGACGTCGCGTTCGGCGTCGAGGTCGGCCACCGAAAACGCCATACCGAGGACGAACGTGTCCGCCCACGCGGGCGGGGTGGTCCCGCCCGGCCAGATGGCGTGGGAGCGCCCGGAGAATATGTCGAACTCGGGCAGCCGCTCCGAGGCGGCGAGGACGCCGTCGACCCAGTCGGTGGCGGGAGTCATGTCGTCGTCGAGGACCGCGACGAGGGGGGCCAGGCCGCCCGCGTCGAGCGCGCAGTTCATTGGGTGGGCCTTACCGGGCCGGGGGTCGTGGAGCAGGCGGAGTGACGGGAGCGTCGGCACGACGAGGGAGTCGAGATCGAGTGTGGGCTGGTTGCCGTTGTCGATCACCACGACCTCGAACGCGTGCTCGGTCCGGTCGGCGGCCAGGGCCTCGAGCGTGAGTCGCAGCGATTCCGCCCGATCGCGGGTCGGAATCAGGATCGACAGTGCCGGCTCGGGTGTCGCGTTCATGGACAGTCTGCATTGTGCGCGCGCCCCGTGTCCTGGCCCAGTGGAAGCGACGGGATGCGCGCTCTCACTGATGGCGCGGGGAGCGTTGCGCTTGATCCGGAAATACCGAGGCTGCGATGGTGCCGGGACATGCCAGTGTGGGCGGCGTTCCCCGGCCAGGGCCTCGAGTGGGCGATTGCGGTCGCGTATGTCGTGGTCGCGCTGCTGTGTGTGGGGGCTGCTCGCTCGGCGCGGGCGGCGGTCGTGACGGGGGCGTGGGGAGATCGGTCTCGGGTCGCGTTGTTCTGGGTCGTGGCGGCGGCGGGGCTGTTGCTGCTCGGTGCGAACAAGCCACTCGACCTGCACGATTTGCTGACCGACTTCGGGCGTCGGGTGGCGCGGGCGCAGGGGTGGTACGACGCGCGGCGGGGGGTGCAGATCGCGTTCGTCGCGGTGCTGACGATCGGTGGGCTCGTCGGGCTAAAAGCCATATGGAGACTGGCTTCCGGGGACGTACGTCGACTTTGGATTGCACTCGTCGGCGTCGGCATCCTAGCGCTGTTCGTGCTGCTTCGCGCTGCGGCGATTCACCACGTTCCGGTGGTGTCGGACGCGTTCGGGGACCTGTCGTTCGGGTGGCTGCTGGAGGTGGCCGGGATCGCGTGCGTCGCCGTCTGTGCGGCGCGCGCGACGCGCGCTCAGGATGTCGCCGGAGCGCGGGCAGGGGGTCCTCCGTGGTCCGGGTCGATCGGGAGTTGACGGGCGCGGCCCCGGGCGGGGAGAGGACGGTCCCCGCCGCGCGTTAGCCTCGTCGCGTCCCCGGAGAGTCCCCATGCGTGCACCCATGACCCTGCTGTCCGCGTCCCTCCTCGCTCTGGCGCTGACGCTGCCTGCCTGCCAGACCCCGACGTCGTCGGTGCGCGCCACGTCCTCGCCGGCGCTCTCCACCGTCGACATGAGCGACGTCGCAGTGGCCGCGCCGACCGCCGATCCCGCCATGTCCGGCGAGATCCGGGGCGAACTCTACGACGGCCTGCTCGCGCGCAACTTCAGTCCCCTCGATCCCGAGTACGTGGACGGCGGCGGGCGCGGCGACGCCATGCTCCTCACGACGGTGGCGCGGGGCCCCGAGATGACCGGCGCGCGCACCGCGCTGTACGACGCCACCGGCCAGAAGCTCTACGAAGCCAGCGTGGCCGTCCCCAACGGCGAGGCCGACGCGGCGGAACTCGCGCGTCTGCTCCTGCGCGACCTGCCCTCACTCCAGTCGGCGTCGAGCGCGCCGATGGCGCGGTAGCGGCGAGCCGCCGACGTCACGCCACGCTCTCCATCCAGCGCACCGTCTCTGCAATCACGGCGCGGACGTCGTCAGGGTCTACGCGGTGCCGTCGCCCGTGGCCCGGGAGGATCCAGGAGTACCGGTGCTCCGCCAGCCGCTGCATCGACCGGATCTGCGTGGGCCAGTCGTACCAGCACACCGAACGGAATCCGCCGAACGCGCGGCGGCTCACGCTCCACGCGACGTGGTCGCCGGTGAACAGGTGCTCTTCGCGGTGCAGCAGGCACGCCGAGCCGGTGGTGTGGCCGGGTGTCGGGATCACGGGGAGGTTGTCTGCGAGCTCCACGGGCTCGTTGCCGGTGATCACGTGTTCGACGTCGCGGGTCCCGCTCGCCATGTCGCCCTCGTGCAGCACGCGCTCGCAGCCGAAGTGCGCAGCGAATTTCTCGTGGTCGGCGACGTCGTCGCGGTGGGTGAGGAACATCGTGTGCACGCCGCCGAGTTCCTCCAGGCGACTCACGAGGGGTCCGGCGAAGCGCGGCGAATCGACCAGCACGTTTCCCGCATCGCGTTGGACGAAGTACGACGTGGCGCCGTAGCTCGACTCCGCGTGGTAGCCGCAGAGGAACACGTCGCCGGTCAGCGGCATGGGGAACGCGCGCGAGGCGGCCGCCACGTCGTGCCGCTCGGTGGTGCCGATCGAGGAAGTCGGGCACGCGACCAGGGCGAGGAGAGCTGCGTGCAGGTCCTCCTCACTCTCGGGCTGGCGAACGACCGCGGACTGCCGGCCTACCGCTGCGAACGTCCTGGGGGCCATCCAGCGGCAGGTGTCGCAGTCGATGCACGAATCATCGACGTAGAGATCGCCCGCGACGTTCTCGCGGCGGCGCAGGTCAGCGCGCGCCACGGGCGTTCACCGCTGCTTGTTCCGGTAGTAGATGCTGGCGAGTCGGCCGAGGTCATCGAAGTTCAGGTAGTAGTACTCGAGTTGCGCGCCGTCGCTGCGGCGGCGGATGTAGTGCCACTGCCGGCCGCTCTCCGAGACCGCAGTCGGGAACCCGAACCTGCGCTCGATCTCGGCCTCCTCGGTCAACAGCCAGGCGCGCCGGACCGACTCGTCCTTCTCGAACTTCTGCAGAACCTTGAGTGCGGCCCAGTCGGCGTCCTTCCGCGCGTCCGTCGGTACGTGCCGCGTGCGGCCGGTGAGCGGCGTCTCCATGAGAGGTGCCGCCGACGGCGCTGCAACGGCGCGCGGTGGCTCGGCCTCGGGCGCCCGCCGCGACGGTGGCGTGACGCGGGTCTCGTTCGCCACGGTCCGACGGAGAGCACGGACCTCGTCGATCAGTTCCTCGAGGAGCGCGTCGGTGCGCTCCGAGTTCACCGCCGGAGTGTCGCTGCCCGGGGCCCTCGAGGTAGAGCCCGTACTCATGAGCACGGTGAACAACGCTGCCGCAACGATGCCCGCGGCCGCGCCAACCAGCGCGGACACGCCGGCCCGTCCTCGCATCGCGCGTTCCGTCGTCACGACGCCACGTTAGACGACGCAGCTACCAGGAGCTGCCGCCGCTGGACGAGCCGCCGAAACTGGAGCCTCCGGAGCTGCTGCCGAATCCGCCGGACCATCCCGAGGAACTACCAGACGATATCCCGGACGAACTTCCCCACGAGGACGACGAGCCGCCCCACGACGACCCGCCGCGAGCACGTCCCGAGAACACAGTGACCGCCGCGGCCGTGGCGAGCGCCTTCGTGAGCTCGGCGGCCGCCTTGCGGCGCGCGGCGCTGACCGCGTCCCGCCGCGCATGGTCGGCCTTGGCCCGCGCTGCGTCCGCCGTCTCGCGAGCCAACTCGTACTGCTGCACCGCCAGTGCGTTGCGCGCCTTGCGCAGCCGCTTGCGGGAGCTGCCGAGCCGCGCGCGCACGCTGTGTCCGTACGAACGGTCCGCGTTGGCGATGGCGTCGTGCGCCTTGCCGATCGAGCGGCGCGCCGCAGCGGCCAGTTCGAGGTCCTCGTGCGTCATGCGCACAGCCTCGCGTACATGCTCCTGTGCATCGGTGAGCAGCGCGACCATCGCTCCCCAGTCTGGGTGCTTCGCTCCGTCCTGTTCGCCGGCGTGTCCGATGAGCGCCGCCGCCTCGGCGAGGCGCCGGTTCGCGGGCGGGCGGTCGTCGGTGGACGAGCGCAAGAGACGTTCAGCTTCGCGGTAGTCACCCTCGAGAGACGACGAGAGCTTGCGCGCTGCGTCCCGTGCGCGGCGTTCCTCTTCCGCCACGACGCGCACGCCTTGTTCGTGTGCCACGAGCGCCTGCGCCGCGGCCAGACGTTCGATCCAATGCGGCTTCGGCGACGCCTGCGCCTCGGTCTCCTCGGTGACCCTCCGCTCGAGCGTCGCCGAGGCATCCGTCGTCGACTCGCCTGCGAACGGGCCGTCCGCCGTGAGGAACGCGGCGAGATCACCCGAGCGCCTCCGCGCCAGCGCGACCGTCTCGCGTGCGTCCTGGCGCGCCTCGCGGAGCTGCTGCGCCTTCGAGTCGATCTCCGCGTAGAGGTCGGTCACATCGGCGAGGACATGCAGCGCGCGACGGGCGAGCTCCGCGGCGGCGAGGTACCGCTGCGCGCCCGGGGTGAGCGCTTCGTGCGCCTCGTCGATGCAGCCGCCTACGAAGTCGAGCGCCGTGGCGGCTTCCTCGGCGTTGTCGAGCGCGGGCATGATCGCGCGGTCGTCGTGCTCGGACTGCAGCGTGGCGATCTTGCCGCCGCGTTCGTGGAGCACGCTGCGCTGGGTCTCTTCCTCCTCCCGCAGCTTGGTGAGCTGTCCGGGAGTGGTGTCGCGTGACGTCAGCGTCAGGTCGACGAGGCGCTCCATCTCGGCGACGGTGTCGTTCGCGTGGCTCGCGGCGTTGACCGCGGCGTGGTCCTCGCCGGCGGCGGCGCTGGTCATCGCAGCACCTCCCGCATCGACGGCGGCGCGGGACATCCGCTCGGGCTCGAAACCGGGCTCCGACATGCGGAGGCCCTCGACGCGCCGCGCGGCGATTCGCTTCAGCACCGCGGCCAGCCGCACGTCGAGCGCGTCGTCGAGGACATCGCGGGCAGCCGTGACGCGCCGCAGCCTCGCCATCAGTGTCTCGGCGGCAGCGTCGAGAGAGGTGGCGTCCGGCCGTGCACCGATCGGGTCGTGCTCGACCCGGGCGCGCAGCCAATCATGCCGCTCGCGATGTGCGGCGTGTGCTTCCTCGTAGGCGGCGACGCCGACTCCGCGCGTGCGGAGATCGCCGAGCGACTCCTCGGCGGCGGTCAGTGCGTCGAGCGCACCGGCCAGGATCTCCGGCACTTCGACGAGCTCGGCCTCGAGCGCGTGCACCTTCCCGTACACCTCCTCGTAGACGTCGCCCATGTGGTCCAGGAGCTCGGCCGCGGGACGCGAGACCACGATCGTCTCGGGCAGGAACAGCTCGTCGTCTCCGACCTGCTCGCGCGACAGTTCGACCTTCGATTCGCCGAGCAGCCGAACGATGAGGTTGAAGTTGCCCCAGCCGATCACCGGCGCTTCGTCGAGCACGGTCTCCGCGCGCTTGAGCTGATTGGCGGCGGCGCCGTAGGTGAGGAACAGGTCGTCGGCGCCTTCGCCCATCTCCACGAAGTGTCTGGCGGTGGAGCCTGTGAACCGCTGAGCCAGCCGTTGGGAGCCGAACAGGAACGGGTGGTCGTCGCGCATCTTGACGAGCCGCGTGCCCGCGCGTCCGAGCAGTTTGCGCCACCGCTCGATGACGAGGGTCGCGCGGCGCAGCGCCGCGCGGCGTACGAGAGTGTGCAGCACGGCGAGCAGCACCAGCAGTGCCAGGAGCGCACCGCCGATGATCATCGGGAGCGTCGTGGTCCGGAAGCGATGCGAGCGGTGGGCCACCCCGACGGAGCTCTCGATGCCGTCGAGCATCCGGCCGGCGCGTTCGGCCGAGTCCACTGCGCTGCGCGGATCGCTCGCGAGCAGCATCGTGTCGGCGTCGATCAGCAGGTCTTCGACCTCTTGGACGTTCGCTGCGCCGGCCGGCCGCATTGGCGCGGCGTCCACCTTCTCGCGGACCTCGGCGAGGCGCTCCCGTGCGATGCGGATCTGGTCGGGCGCAGCCGCGCGGAGCCGGAGCAGCTCCTCGCGGTTGGCCGTCTCGACCTTGATCATGTTCAGCACCTGGCCGTTGCGGGCTTCCAGGTTGCCGACGGCGGTTGCCCGCTCGCTGAGCGAGCCCTCGCCCAGGACGTCGCGGACGCGCTCCACCCCCGCGTCCATGGCCGTGAGGCGAGTGTGCACACGGGGGGAGGTCTCGGCCAGCTCTCCTGCCGCAGCGCGAAGGCCCTCCGCGCTTTGGACGAGGGCGTTCCCCTGGGCGGTCAGCCGCGTGATCTCGTTCTTCTCGTGCTCTGCGCGCTGCACCGCGGTGCGCACGTCCGAGATCGCGGCGTGCACGTTCCGCAACTCGCGCTCGGCGCCTGCAACGTCGCCCGCGTCGACGCGCTGGGACGCGCTCTGCGCACCCGTGACCGCGGCGTCGAGCCGCGCCCGCACGGTCGGGGTCAGCGTTCCGGCGGCCTTCGCGGCGGCTCGCGCGTTCGCGATGTCGCGTCCGTACGCGCCGATGTCGTCACGCACCCGCGCCGCGTTGCGTTCGATGCTCTGCACGCGCAAGGACAGGTGCAGATCTACCGCGTCGACCAGGCGCTCCAGCGCGCCGGAGTGGTCGCCGGTGCGCGCCACCCGCGCGAACGGCGACTCGTCGATGACCTTCGTGATTCCGGCCTCGGCGAATCCGAGATTCGACCACCGGCTGCCCGAGTGGATCGCGATGCCGCGGTTCTCGGTCGACATGCAGATCAGGACGTGATTCTCGGGATCGAGCTGGTCGGCCCACGACTTGAACACGCGGTCGACGTAGGGGATGGCGGTGCGGGAGTACTGGCGGCCCGAGCGGTTGCGCGGCTCAGTGAACTTCACGATGACGGCGACGTACCTCGCTCCGACGCGGGTCTCCCGTGCGGCGATGTGACGGCGGAGTCCGTCGAACGTGTCGCGGACGCCGCTCAGCGCGACGCCGTCGGCCGGGAACTCGGGGATCGGGGAGGCGGCCTCCGCCGGGGGCGCGAGGACCGCGAGGGCGGTCAGCGCGACGGCGCAGCCGAGCAGAGAGAATCGGGGCAGCAACGATCGCATGAAACTCACCCTCCCGCGACGCCCGACGCCGCTCACGTCTCTCTCTCCCGCGCGGTCCCGGCTACGCGATGCGCTCGTCCGGCGCCTCGAGATCGCCGAGGCCGTTCCCGTCACTCGCGGTGTGCGGGGTCGGTGTCGCAATGCTGCTCGGCACGTCGATTCCGACCTTCTTCATGAAGGCCGCGAGCATGTCCACTGGAACCGGGAAGATGATCGTCGAGTTCTGTTCGACGCCGATCTCGGTCAGCGTCTGCAAGTAGCGCAGCTGGATCGCGGCCGGCTCGGCGGAGAGTTTGCGCGCCGCCTGGGCGAGCTCGACCGCTGCGATGGCCTCACCCGATGCATGGATGATCTTCGCGCGCTTCTCGCGCTCCGCTTCCGCCTGCTTCGCCATGGCGCGCTGCATCGACGGTGGCAGCTCGACGTCCTTCACCTCGACCATCGAGACCTTGATGCCCCAGGGCTCGGTCTCCTCGTCGATGATGCGGCAGAGTTCGCCGTTGATCTTCTCGCGGTTCGCCAGCAGTTCGTCGAGCTCGCTCTGGCCGAGCACGCTGCGCAGCGTCGTCTGCGAGACGAGCCACGTGGCACGCTTGTAGTTCTCGACGTTGACGATCGCGGAGCTCGGGTCGAGCACGCGGAAGTACACGACCGCGTTGACCTTGACCGTCACGTTGTCTCGCGTGATCGCCTCTTGCGACGGGACGTCGAGCGTCACGACGCGCAGGTCGACCTTCACCATCGTGTCGATGAACGGCACGAGGAAGAACAGGCCCGGGCCCTTCGCGCCGACCAGGCGACCGAGGCGGAAGATCACGCCGCGCTCGTACTCCTTCACGATGCGGATGGCCTGCATGAGGAGCATCAGACCGAACGCGAGAAGCACGCCGATCACGGCGATCACCGCACCGGCTGCCGCGAAGACCGTCATTCCGAACAGGGGTTCCATCAGAGACTCTCCTATTCCGCGCGCTTCACGCGGATTCGCAATCCATCCACGACGGTGACCTCGACGCGCGTACCTCGCGCGACGGGCCCGTCTTCGGCGGTCGCCCGCCATGTCTCGCCCTGCACCGCGACGAGTCCATCAGGATCCAGGTCCTCGCGGACTTCACCGACGGCGCCGACGAGTCCCTCGAGTCCGGTCGTCGCCTTCTTCTTGTGGATCGCCACGGCCATACGACCGGCGAACACGAAGAACACCCCGGCCGCGATGGCGGTGGCGATCAGCACGCCGATCGAGACCGAGTAGTAGGGCGACTCGAACAACAACAGGCCTCCCAGGAACAGCGAGATCACCCCGCCGATCGCAACCAGACCGCCCGCACCGGTCTTCACGTCCAGCAGGAACAGCAGGAACGCGAGCAGGATCAGCCCCACGCCCGCGTAGTTCACGGGCAGCACTCCGAGTGCGTACACGCCGACGATCAGGGAGATCCCGCCGATGATCCCCGGCAATCCCACCCCGGGCACGACGGCTTCCCACAGGATGCCGATCAGCCCGAGCAACAGCAGAAGGTACGCCATCGTCGGGTTCGTGATCGTGTTGAGGATTCCCTCGATCACGCTCAGTCCCGCGGCCTCGACCCGCATGTTCGCCGTCTCGATCAGCGCCACGCGGTCGGGGAACGACACTTCCTTCCCGTCGATCTCGGCGAGCACTGCGTCGATGTCCTCGGCCAGGAAGTCGACCACGCGGAGGTCCAGCGCCTCCTCGGCAGTGATTGTCCTGGCCGACTCCACCGCTTCGATGCCGAACGCGACGGCATCCGGTCCGCGCCGGGCCGCGAGGTTCTCCATCTTGGCGCTGAGGACACCGACCACTTTGGACTTCAGCGTGTCGGGCAGATCGGCGCCGTTGCCGGCGACCGGACTCGCGGCCCCGATGGTCGTGCCGGGCGCCATTCCAGCGACGTGGGCGGCGAGCGTCACGAAGACGCCCGCGGACGTCGCCTGCGCGCTGCGCGGGCCGACCCACACGACGATCGGGACCCGGGACTCGTTGAATGACTGGACGATGTCGTCCATCAGTTCGATCGAGCCCCCGGGCGTGTCCAGACGGACCAGGAGCAGTTGCGCCCCGCGCTCGGGAGCCTCGCTGATCACGCGGTCCAGGTGTTGCGCGATGACGGGAGTCACCGGGCCGCCGAAGTCGACGAGAAGTGCGAGGGGACCGCTCTCGTCGGCCGTGGCCGACTCGTGAGTCGAGACGAGCGCCGGCACGCAGAACGCCACGCATAGCACGGCGCCTGCGACACGTCGCCGCCAGGTGAGTCCCTTCATCACGATTTCAACCCGGGCCGCATCGTACGGGTTCAGGTCTCCCAATCGCGCGGGTACCGGAACTCCCAGTCGATCGTGCGCTGGGAGAGCTTGGCGATCACCGGTCCGCGTCGCTTGAACTGATTGCGGACGATCCGCCGCCGGATGCGCTCCACGACCTGCCGGTCGAAGCCCTCGGCGACGACGCGCTCCGGTCCCTGCATCCGGTCAACCAGGCGATACAGGACCTCGTCGGCGACGTCGTAGGTGAACCCCAGGTCGTCTTCGTCGGTCTGGCCGGTCCACAGATCCGCCGACGGCGCCTTCTCGATCACGACGTCGGGCACGCCCAGATGGCGCGCGAGCGCGCGAACCTGGCCCTTGTAGAGGTCGCCCAGCGGGTTGAGGGCCGACGCGAGGTCGCCGTGCAGCGTGCCGTATCCGAGCAGCAGCTCGGTCTTGTTGCTCGTACCCAGCACGAGGGCGTTCTCCGCGGCGCTGCGATCGAACAGCGTGACCATCCGGAGCCGGGCCAGCACGTTGCCCGTCCGGTGATCGTTCGGCTCCTTCAGTTCGCCCAGCAGGCCGTCCGCCGCCGCGGTGAGATCGACGACTCCCAGGTCGAACCCGCCGGCTTCGGCCACCAGGCGCGCATGGACGAGACTGTCCTCGTTGGAGCCGCGCCAGGGCAGCGCCAGCGCGACGAGGTTCTCCGGGCCGACCGCGCGCGTTGCCACGAACGCCGCCAGCGCGGAGTCGATCCCGCCGGACAGTCCGACCACGAATCGCGAGAACCCGGCGCGGGCGGCTTCGTCGCGCAGGAACGTGACGAGGACCCGCTCGGCGAGCTCAGTATCCAGGGGCGGTGCGCTCGGCGAGGACACGCTGCAACTCCCGGAGGATCAAGTGTGGCCGCTCCTCCTTGAGGAACGGCATGCGCAGCCGTGCTGTGCGGCGCGCGTCGGGATCGATGTCGACGACGACGAGTTCCGGGTCGAGGTCGCTCGCGCGCGCGAGCACCTTCCCGGACGGACCGAGCGCCTCGGACGCGCCGGTGAACGACACGCCCTCCTCGACGCCGGCTCGATTCGTGTGGAGCACGTGGATGCCGAACGACCGCGCGTACACGTCGCCGTAGATGCTCATGCTGGCGATGCTCGTGAAGGACCCGTCACCGCCGCTCGCGCCGCGGCCGGGACTGGCGCTCGACACGCACAGGATCTCGATGTCCTGGCACGCGAGGACGTACGCCGGGCCAAGGTGCCAGAAGTCGCGGCAGACCAGCATGCCGACGCGCCCGAAGCGCGTGTCGAACGCGCGGATGCGCTCGCCGGCGGCGAAGTGGCGCGCCTCGTCAAACAGGCCGTGGGCCGGCAAGAACACCTTGCGGTGCACGTGGATCAGCTCGCCGCCGTCGAGGAACGCGGCCGAGTTCATGTAGCGGCCGCCCGGCGCCTCCTCCACGAAGCCGACGACGATCGCGGCCCGCTTGCTGAGCTCCCGCAGCCGGTCCATCGACGGCGAGCGTGTCGAGAACGCGACCTCGGGCGTCGCCTCCATCAGGCAGTAGCCGGTGAGCGAGAGCTCGGGAAACACAACGAGCTCCGCGCCGCGCGAGACGGCCTCGTCGACGGTCTCCGCGTGCAGCGCGAAGTTGGCCTCGAGGTCGGCGAGGCGGGGGGCGATCTGGGCGAGTGCGGCCTTCACGTCGTGAGAGTAACTCGCCATACCGAGACCGGTACCAATCGGCGCACGGCAGACAACGCTCGGGCCCGATCGTGCGATGACGGCGGTTCTCGACGCTCGCCCTGTGCCGTGCGCCGATTGGTACCGGTCTCGGTATGGTCAGACGCGCCGGCTGGGCGGGCGGAGGCGCCAGCTGACGTAGACCAGGACGGTGACCGCTACGGCCGGGAACCAGTCTGCCAGGCCATCGCCGACGGCGACGTGAGAGGCGAGCGCTCCCGTCGTGTCG
Source organism: Planctomycetota bacterium (assembly GCA_965248445.1). Lineage (GTDB taxonomy): Bacteria > Planctomycetota > JAJSAM01 > JAJSAM01 > JAJVHW01 > CBDFJG01. Next base: position 861,902 of record CBDFJG010000004.1, on the reverse strand, counting down.
AACACGAACCCGGCGTATGCCCACTCCTTCAGGAGAGGCAACTTCGGGCTCAGGATTGCGATGACACCGAGCAGCTTCCACACGCCGAGGATCGTGAAGAAGTACGCCGGGTACAGGAGGTGCTTGACGTCCTCCATCATGTCCGCCGGCTGGACGATGTCCGCGACGCCCCCCCCCCCGCCATCACCAGCGCGACGAGTGCCGTTGCAACCCAGTAGCCGATTGTCTTGCCCTTGCTGCTCATGGTGTGGTTCCTCGCGTGGTTGACTGGCTTACCCTACGGGCGGATGAGGTTGCTTTCCCGAGTCGTCCTCGTGTTGCTTCTGGCACTGCTCCCGGCGGGGTGTGGCGAGGGGGCCCCGGCGCCGCAAGAGGCTTCGCCGGTGGCGGAGGCTCCTGGAGCGGTCATTGCTCCGACGGAGCAGGATGCCGACCCGGCGACGGGGGTGGAAGAGCAAGCCCGCGCCGTCGTAACCACCGCACTGGTGTTCGACTGCGTGTTGCCGGACGGGCTCGCGGCTGACGAGCGGCGGCGAAGCGTCGGAGCGTGGTTCACGGCGGAGGGCGAAGACCAATCCGAACGTTGCGACGATGCGGTGTTCGAGAACGGCCGCGTGACCGTCGCCGTGCCGCCGGGACCCGGAAGCCTCAAGATGCGCGTGCGCGACTGTGTCATCGCCATCCGGAGTGTGGACGCCGTCGAGGGTGCGGTGACCCACGCGGGAGTCTTGGGTCTTGTGCCCGCGCGGAAACTGAGCGGCGTCGTGGTCGATCCGGATGGAGAGCCCGTGAAGGCCGCGATCTGGCCGCGGGCCGGTGAGTTCAGCGTGCCGCTCACCGTCACGAGCGACGACGGGTCGTTCTCGTTCAGCGGCCTGCCGGACATGGAACTCGTGCTGGACGTGAATGCCGACGGCTTCGTGACGCAGTACGTGCCGGTGGAGCTCGGACCCGGATCTCTGCCCGTCACCGTCGTGATGTCACGCGGCGGCCGGGTCACCGGGCGCGTCGTCGATCCGGACGACCAGCCGGCGTCGCGGGCGCGGGCGTGGATCGGCGATGTGCACGATCCGGAAAACCGCCGCCGCATGGCGTGGCCGCGTGTCGGAGAGGACGGGCGCTTCGAAGTCCATCTCGCGCCGGGGACCTACAGAATCACGGCGTCGAAGGACCGTGCGCGCCTGGACGCGGAGTTCGACGTCGTCGACGGAGGCGAGCAGGAGATCACGCTGCGGCTCGTAGCGCGCTAGCTCAACACGAGTGACCAGACCAGTAGCAGGATGAGCGCGAGTATCCCGAGGGCCTTCAGCACCGTCGTCGCTGTGGGTCTGCGCGGTCCCGCGTTGATCTCATCCAGGATGCGGCCGTAGTCGTCGTCCGTGAACTCGTCGGGCAGCGCGGCCGCGTAGCCGGTGATTCCGTCCTCGCTCCATCCCGTCTCGGCGTCGCTGCCGCACTCGGGACACGCGGGCCGGCCGGCCGCGAACTCGGCGCCGCAGTGCGGGCAGACGTCCGTCTCACGGGGTGCCACGCGCGACTACTCCTCGTTTGCTGTCTCGTCTGGCGCTGCCTCGCCGTCGCCGCCTTCGGTCTCCGCGGCGCCCTCTTCGGCGTTCTCGCCACTGTCGTCATCTTCCGGCTCGTCTTCAGGCTGGACCAGTGCGACCGACACGATGCGGTCCTTCTTCGGGACGCTCATGACCGTGACGCCCTGCGTGTTGCGACCGATCGGCCGGACGTCCGCCACGCGCGTGCGGACGACCTGTCCCTTCTCGGTGATCATCATGAACTCGTCGTCGTCGTCGACGAGGCGCGAACGCACGACCGGTCCATTGCGTTCGGTGACCTTGATGTCGATGACCCCCTGGCCCGCGCGGCGCTGCTTGGGGTACTCGTCGACGGAGGTGCGCTTCCCGTAGCCGTTCTCGCAGATCGTGAGGATCTGCTTGCCCTCCTCGATGACCACGAGAGAGACGACTTCGTCGCCCGCGCGCAGCTTGATGCCGCGCACTCCGGCGGACGCGCGCCCCATCGAGCGGACGTCGGACTCGCTGAAACGGATCGTCTTGCCGAGGCGCGTGGTGAGCAGGATCTCCTGCCCCTCGGCGAATTCGGCCGCGCCGACGAGCCGATCGCCTTCGTCGATGCGCACTCCGATGATCCCGTTGACACGCGGGCGGGAGAACCCCGCGAGCGGCGTCTTCCGGATCTTGCCTCGCTTGGTGATGGTGAGCAGGTAGCCGGATTCGAACGTGCGCACGGGGACGCAGGTCTCCACACGGTCGTCTTTGTCCACCTGCAGCAGGTTGATCAGTGCGCGCCCGCGGCTGTAGCGGCCGGCCTCCGGAGTGTCGAACACGCGTAGCCAGTACAACTGTCCGGTCGGCGTCAGCACCAGCAGGTACTGGTGGTTCGTGGTGATGATGATGCGCTCGACGAAGTCGCCTTCCTTCGTCTCCGCCCCGCGCACGCCCTTGCCGCCGCGGGTCTGCGTGCGGTACTCGTCGAGCGAGAGGCGCTTCACGTAGCCCTCGTGCGAGATCGTCACGACGACCTGATCGTCCGCGATCAGGTCCTCCATGCGCACCTCGGTCAGGTCGGCGGTGATCTCCGTGCGCCGCGGCGTCGGGAACGTCTCGATCAGGGTGCGCATGTCCTCGCGGATGATCTCGAGCACCTTCTCGACGTCGGCGAGGATCGCGCGGTACTCGCCGATCCGCTCGGTCAGTTCGGTGAACTCGTCCTGCAGCTTCTGTCGCTCGAGGCCCGTCAGGCGCGCCAGGCGCATGTCGAGGATCGCGTCCGCCTGCTTGTGGGAGAACGTGACGAGGGGCGTCGCGTCCTTCCAGTTCGGGGGCAGCGCATAGTCCGCCTGCATGAGCCGCTCGCGTGCCTCGTCGCGCGATTTCGAGCTGCGGATCGTCTGGATGATCACGTCGATGATGTCGAGCGCCTGCAGCAGCCCCTCGACGATGTGCGCGCGGGCCTCGGCTTTCGCCAGGCGGAAGCGCGTGCGCCGACGGATGACGATGACGCGGTGGTCGCGGTACTCCTCGAGCAGCCGCTTCAGTGAGAGCGTCTCCGGGCGCCCGTTGACCAGCGCGATCATGATCGTGCTGAACGTCTCCTGCAGGCGGGTGTGCTTGAACAGGAAGTTCAGCACGACCTTGTCGTTCTCCCCGCGCTTGAGGTCCACCACCAGACGCGTGCCGACGTCGAGGCTCGATTCGTCGCGAACGTCGGAGATGCTGGTCAGCTTCTTCGCGTTCACGAGCGCCACGATCTGCTCGGTGATCACGCGCGAACTCACGCCGTACGGGAGCGCCGTGAACACGAGCGACAGGCGGTCGCCCTTCAGCTCCTCCACCTCGCACGGCGCGCGCAGTCGCAGGCGGGCGCGCCCGTTCTCGTACGCCTCGCGCACCGGAGTGCGCCCGCAGATCTGCGCGCCGGTGGGGAAGTCCGGGCCGGGCACGATCTCCATGAGTTCGTCGACGGTGATGGCCGGGTTGTCCAGCAGCGCGATGACCGCGCGGAAGATCTCGCCCGGGTTGTGCGGCGGGATCGACGACGCCATGCCGACGGCGATGCCCTGGGAGCCGTTGATCAGCAGGTTCGGCAGACGCGCCGGCAGGACGGTCGGCTCCGTCGTGGTGCCGTCGTAGTTCGGGACGAAGCTGACGGTGTCCTCGTCGAGGTCCGTCAGCATCTCCATGCAGGCTCGGGCCAGGCGCGCCTCTGTGTAGCGCATGGCTGCCGGAGGATCGTCCGGAGTACCGAAGTTGCCCTGCGGGTCCACGAGCGGCAGCCGCAGGTTGAAGTCCTGCGCCATGCGGACGAGCGTCGGGTAGACGACCTGCTCGCCGTGCGGGTGGTAGTTGCCCGAGGTGTCGCCGCAGATCTTGGCGCACTTCCTGTGGCGGGAGTTGGGCCGCAGGCCCAGGTCGTTCATCGCCACCAGGATTCGCCGCTGGGAGGGCTTCAGCCCGTCCCGCGCGTCGGGCAGCGCGCGCGAGACGATCACGCTCATCGCGTAGCGGAGATAGCTCTCCTTCATCTCGTCTTCGATGAGGAGATCGCGCACGCCGGGCTCCGGCGGGAGAGGCGTGGAAGCGGTGTCGGACATGGGCGATCGAACTCCTGGTGGACCCCCCTCGAAGGCTGTGGACCGTCCCACGGAGCGGATCGCTCTGGGGACGGTTCAGGGAGGCCGCGAGGGGCGCGGAGAAGGCCCGCGCGAGCTCTCCGCCGCCGCGTCTTCACGGGGACCGCTTCTGTGTCCTCGCGAGGGCGCGTAAGTCCTTTTGTATTAAGGGGTTTATGTCTACCCGAAAGATGCCCGCGGACGAAGCGAATTCGGGGCGTTCAGAGGGTCTGTGGCCAGGCTCGCCACGAGGCTGCCGCAGACGCCCGTACGGGACCGCTACCGGCCGCTCTGCGGATCCGCCTGGAGGACCCTTGCGCTTCTGCGTGCGATTCCGCACGATGTATCATGGTTGGTTGGGGATCGGAGGTTCCTCTAGCGAGTGGACCTCTGTCGGAGAGTCCCGTGCCCAAGCTGATCCTCATCACCCCCGACCAGAAGCGTGTGGAGCACGCCATTGCTGCAGAGCCGGTGTGGATCGGCCGTAGCCGTGAGAACGCGCTCCCGATCGCCGATCCGCGCGCCAGCCGGCGGCACTGCTGCGTCGAGGAGCGGGAGGGCCAGTACTGGCTCGTAGACGACGGCAGCGCCAACGGCACACTCCTGAACGGTCAGCTCGCACAGCGCCGGCGGCTGGCCCCGGGCGACGTCATCGCGATCGGTGACACCCGCATTCACTTCGACAGGGTGGACACGGAGATCGGCACCGACACGCTCGTCCCGGAGACCGCGTTGCAGGCCCGCGAGCAACGGGACCTGCTGCGATTGCAGCGCACCGCGCGCGCGCTCAACAGCGAGCTGAACCAGGAGCGGCTGTTCGAGCTGATCCTCGACCACGCGATCGACATCGTCGGTGCGGAGCGCGGCTTCCTGCTCCTGCGCGTCGACGGGGATCTCAGCTTCGCCGCATCGCGCAACTTCGCCGGCGACGCGGTGCAGGGGAGCGAGTTGGACATCTCGCGGTCTCTCGCACACCGGGTCATCGACGAGGGCGACCCTATCTGCGCCGTGAACGCGCTCGAGGACGAGCGCTTCCGCGACGTCCAGTCGATCTCGATCCTCGGACTACGCTCCGTGCTGTGCGTGCCCGTCAACGAGCGCGACGAGGCGGTGGGGGCGCTCTACCTCGACAACCGGCTCGCGAACCGGGCGTTCGCGAACGAGGACCTGCGCATGCTCGCGGCGCTGGCCGACCACGCTGCGGTGGCGTTGCGCAACGCGCGCCTGTTCGCCCGCGCCGAGGCCGGGCGCAACGAGCTGGCCGAGGCGCGGGAGCGGGTCGAGGCGCTCAACAAGCGGCTCGAGAAGATCGTCCGCGGCCAGAGCCTCGAGTTGGAGGAGCTGCGCGGGGAGCTGCGCGCTCGCAAGTCGCTCGACACGAAGTACGACTACAAGGAGATCGTGGGCCGTAGCCCCGCCGTGTTGCGGATGCTGCGGCTGCTGGACCGCGTCGTTGACTCCGATGTCCCCGTGCACGTCCACGGCGAGAGCGGCACCGGCAAGGAGCTCGTGGCGCGCGCGATCCACGCGCATGGGCGCCGGGTCAAGGGCCCCTTCGTGTCCGAGAACTGCGCGGCGTTGACCGAGACGCTGCTCGAGAGCGAGCTGTTCGGCTACGTGAAGGGCGCATTCACGGGCGCGGAGCGCGACCGGAAGGGACTCTTCGAACAGGCGCACGGTGGAACACTGTTCCTCGACGAGGTGGGGGACATGAGCCAGGGCATGCAGCGCAAGCTGCTGCGCGTCCTGCAAGAGGGCGAAGTCCGGCGGGTCGGCGGTGTCGAACCGGTGCAGGTCGACGTCCGCATCCTGTCCGCGAGCAATCGCGACCTCCGCGAGATGGTCGAGCGCCGGGAGTTCCGCGAAGACCTTTACTACAGGCTGCGCGTGCTTCACATCCGCTTGCCGCCGCTGCGTGAACGCCGGGAGGACGTCCCGCTGCTCGTGTCGCACTTCCTCGATCGTGAAGTCCGCCGTGCGGGGAGCAAACCGGTGCGCATGGCGCCGGGGGTGATGGACCTGCTGACGGCCTACGACTGGCCCGGCAATGTGCGCGAACTCGAGAACGAGTGCATGCGCATCCTCGCGCTGTCGGGCGAGGTGGTCGAGTCCGACGTCCTCTCCGAGCAGATCCGCGGGCACCATCCCTCGGTCGTGACGTCAGCGCCGGCCGGAGAGGTGCGGGATCTGAACAAGCTGGTGCAGACGGTCGAGGTGGCCGAGATCACCAATGCGCTGAGCCTCTACGAGGGCAACAAGACGAAGGCCGCCGACGCGCTGAACATCTCTCGCTTCGCGCTTCAGCGTAAGCTGGAGAAGTATGGCATTCGCCCTGAAGAGGCCTGAAGCGGGCTGAAAGAGGGATGAAGCGGGCTCACGAGGGCTGAACACGGCCGCAGAGGGCCGATGGGGCTGATCTTCCGCATGCTGCGACGACTCGCCTGCCTCCTGGCTCTGCTCGCGCTCCCCGCGCTGGCGCAGGGCGACATCGTCGAGCTGAAGGACGGCACGAAGATCAGCGGCGAGGTCCTCTCGAAGGGCTCGCGTCTGGTTCGCATCCGCGATGACCGCGGCAAGATCGTGACCGTGCGCACCGGCGACGTGAAACGCATCGTCGAGGGCGAGGATCTCGACACTGCGGACGCCGACTCCGGCCGCGATGCGCCGTTCATGCCCGGCTTCTCGGACGAACAACGCAAGAAGGTGCGCGAGCACCTCGGGACGTGGGAGGGACCCCTCGGCGTGAAGCTGAACGCGGCCGCGCGCAAGCGTGTGTGGGTCGCGGGCGACCTCTCCCCGGCCGAGCTGTCGCGCATCGCCGAAGCGGTGCGCAAGACGTACGACGACTTCTGCTCCGTGATGTCGTGCGAAGAAGCGGAGGTGTTGGAGGAGTCGGACGCCGCCGAGCTCGTACTCGTGGTTTTCCGCCAGGAGCCGAAGTACTTGCGCTTCACCGATCGCGTCTTCGACCGCATGCGCGACGAGACGGTCTCGGACGAGCGGTTCAAGCTGATGCGGCGGCAGCCTAGCTACTGGGTGCTCACACCGCGACCGCTGTCGGTGCGGTTCCAGGGACCCGCCACCCTCGAGATCCTGATCGGCAACGCGTCTCACCAATCCAGTCACGCCATGTTGCTGCTGTGGGAGGACGCGGGCGGCTGGATGCCGTGGTGGCTCCTGGAGGGATTCGCGACTTGGCAGGAGATTCGACTGACGGGAACCAACATGACGTACTGCCTCGAAGTCGCGCGGCCGGGCGACTACGCGAGGGAGGGCACTCCCGAAGCCGACGAGGCGGCCAAGGCGGCGCTCGAGAAGGCGTGGCGGCGGGCGGTCAAGGGGCGCGTGAAGTCCCGCGACGAACGCGGTCTCGGTGTGCTCGGCAATCTCTCGCTGAATCAGCTCGAGCACCACGAGGTGCAGGAGTCCTGGAGCGTCGTGGACTGGCTCCACCGGACCGGCAAGCTCAAGGCGTTCGTGTTGGCGTACAAGAAGGGCCGCACGCTGTCGGCCGCCACGGAGGACGCGCTGAAGATGTCCCCCGACGCTGCGCACGAGGCGTGGCGCAAGTACGTGCTGAAGACGTACTGAGAGCCGCCCGTGCGCGTGTCCTGTGGATCGCGAGGCGATCCTCGGCCACGCTTCGGCCGCGTGTTCCCTCCTCCGCATCCTCCGGACGCTACGGATGGCTTCGGTCACACCGCTTGCTTCGCACGCGACGCGCCCTCGCGATTCGGACTCGCCATGAGGTGCGGCGGTAGGTGCGGGGTCCACCACCGCCGGCCACCGCAGGCTCGATCCGACACCGGCAGTTGACACCGGGCGGTGGCGGGGGACCATGGAGCCATGCGCAAGACGGCTTTCGCACTGATCGTCCTGATCGCTGCGGCTCCCGCCGTGCTCGCGCGCGCCGACGACCCCGCGGTGGCGTTCGACGAACGCGAGGGCAACGTATTCTTCCGCGAGCCGGACCGGGAGACCCGCCGGCAGATCGACGAGCTGATCTCTCGCTTCTTCACGGGCGCGATGCGGCAGCGCGTCCAGCACAGGCGCGAACTGCAGTCCATCGGGTACTGGTCGGTGGCGCCGCTGATCGACGCTCTCGAATCTGCCGAGACGCCGGCGCGTGCGGCCGCGGCGCTCACGTTGATGGACATGCACGATCCGCGCACCACCGAGCCGCTGCGCGCGGCGGTTGTCCGTGAGACGTCGAACCCTTACATCGGAGCCTTCTCGGCGCTGGGGCTCGGCCGGCGCAGGGACGCCGAGTGCGTCGCCGTGTTCGAGAAGTCGCTGCGGTCGTCCAAGAGCCAGCACATTCTCCGCGCCGCCGTTCCGCTTGCGCTGGCGCGCATTCATACCGACGAGGCAGAGCAGCTCTTGGTGAAGCGCTTCCCGTCTTCGCAGGGCAACGCACTGGTGCGTGAGTCGCGCGTCCTCGCGCTGGGCTTCTTCCCCAAATCCGCACTGGACGGGGACTCACCCGAGCCGAGCGCGCGACTCTCGAGCGCGATGCGCGCTCGTCGCCGCAGCCAGCGCCGCGCGGCGGTGGTGGCGTACCTGGTCGCAACGTTCGAGCGGGACGACACGCGCGCGTTCCTCATCGACCTGGTGAATCGCGAGGATGCTCCGGAGCCGCGCATCCCTGCGCTGATCGGACTCTCGCGGTACGAGGACGCCGTCGCATCGGGGAAACTGGCCGACGTGGCGAAGAGCGCCAAGGACGAGGAGGTGCGCCGCGCGGCGGTGGACCTCTTGATCGGGCGTGGTGACGCATCGGTGCTCGGGGAACTGCTGTCCCTCGCAAGGCGCGGGTCGGACACCCGCGTGCGCGGTGCCGCGGTTCTCGCGCTCAGCTCGATCGACGCCGACGAGGCGCGCGGCGCGGTGCTGGAACGCATCGACGATCGCGCACCGCTCGTCCGCGCCGCCGCGGCCGTCGCAGCGGCCCGTCTCGGCAACGCCGAGATCCGGCAGGCAGCCCTGCGCAAGATCGGTTCGCGGCTGAAGCGGGGCGAGTCCGACCGCGACGTCCGCGCGAACTTCGAGACCGCCCGCGACGTCCTCTCGGCTCGGCAGGTCGAACCCCGTTGGCGCGAGGTGGGCGCCCTGCCGCTGTTCTGGCAGCTCGACCTCCGCTACCCCGATCGCCTGCTCCGCACGGTGAACCTCGCCGTCGAGAGCGTGCTTGACCTCGACAAGATCAAGAACCTGCTGTCCGACGCCGAGGTGGACGGCGGTCCCCTCGAGGAGAGCGGCGGCGACGGCGAGGGGGAGGGCGGCGGCGAAGGCGGTGCGGAGGGCGGCGATGAGGGCCCGGTCAATCCGCGCGGCTTCGAGCCGGCCGGCTCGCGCCTCTACCACACGTGGCAGGAGCTGCGCGACCTGAAGGCCGAAGTGCGCGAGAAGCCCTACTTCACGGTCGACGACCTCCCGCGTCGTCGTCCGTAGCGCGTGGCCCGCTGATCGCGTGGCGATCCACGGGCCACGCGGCGGACGATTGTCTCCCTCCTACGCGGTCTCCGACCGCTACCGAGGGCTGCGTTCACAGGGCTTGCTCCGCAACCCCCGCGCCCTCCGCATCCACGCGACGAGCGCAACGTGGCTGTAGGGGCGGGGCACTGCCCCGCCCGCGAACGCTCGATAGCGCCTTGCCGTGCACCCACTCGCGGGCGGGGGTGGAACCCCGCCCCTACAGCTAGCTCGCACTTGTTGCGTGAATCGCGAGGGCGGGCCGGTTGCGAAGCGAGCGGCGTGCCCGTAGACCTCCTACGCGTCCGGAGGACGCGTAGGAGGGAGACACACTGACCGCCGCGAGGCGCGCGGATCGCTTCTGCGATCCGCGTGAATCGCAAGGTCAGTCCCCGCCGTATTCGAAGTGCAGGACTCCGTCCTCGAGCCGGTAGGCGAGCGGGTGGATGCCCTGGATGAACTCGATGGCCTGCTGGAGCATGAAGCCCTCGGGGAACTCGATGTCGATGCGCGCGTCCTCGTTCGGCGCGAGACCGCTGAACGTGACCGGCGTGTCGACTGCGTTGCCGAGCTCATGCAGCGCCTCGGCGAGCGGCATGTCGCTCCAGTTCAGTGCGGGCAGTTGCTTCTCGAGGAGCTTGCGCATGTTGCCCTGCGACGAGCGCGGGGGTCTCACGTGCCGCCCGAGGACGCGCTGGCAGATGTCGATGACCTCGATCGCATTGTCCAGCTCGAGCATCAGGTAGTGACGCAGGTGCTTGTCGTTCTTGAGGTACTGCGCCTTGTTCTCCGCGTCGAGCGCGGCGTCGCCGGTGGGCTCGTACGGGGTCATGCCGTTGAAAGACTTCTCGGCGATGCGTCGCCGGTTGTGGCGGTCGCTGGCCTCTTCGATGATCCAGATCTTCAGCATCTTCTCGCGGAGGAAGTCGAGGTCCATGTCGTCGATCGTCGCGGCCGCGTCCTGCCCGTGGGCCGGCGGAGTGTCCGCAGTGGACGCGACGACGAAGCCGATCCCGAGAGCGGCGACGGCCAGTAGGAGATCACGCGCGCGCATCAGCGGTCCCTCCTTCTCTTCTTCTTCTTCTCCTTGTCGTACTCGCCGCCAGCAGTCTCCCGGTCCCAGTAGCGGAGTTTCGCCTCCGGGTGTTTCTTCTGGTAGTCGAGATAACGCTCCTCGTTCGGCGTGAGCTTCTTGAACAGCATGATCTCGCCGTCCACGACGGTGTAGCGCAGATGGAAGAAGTTGCAGAGCGACGTGAGCACCGTCGCCGCGTTCGCCTCGTTGAAGTCCAGCGAGACGCGGTTCATCTGAACGACGTGGTAGGCCATCCGGATCCGCAGGCCGAGCGCCCCGGCGAGGTCGTTGACGCACTTCCGGAACGTCGCGTCGTTCCAGCGGATGCCGTGGAGCGTCGTGCCGTGGAGCTTCGCCATGACCTCCTTGTCGGCGCGCCCCGTGGCCGGCAGGTCGACGGCGGTGCGCAGCTTTGCCACGACTTCCTTCTTCGTTGCCAGATGGTCTTCGAGGGTCACCTTGGCGGCCTCGCCCAGCTTCTTGCGCTCCGGTGTCGTGATCGCCGCCTCGCCGTCGAGCTCATCGAAGAGTGCGTGGAGCTTCGCGATGTTCTCGCTGCCGTGTTTGTTCAGCTCGCGCAGCTCCGGGATCACCCGCTGGACGAGCTCGTAGTCCATAAGCTTCTCGCCGCCGTGTGCGGGCTCGCTACCGGGTGCGGCGAGCGCGGCGCCCAGAGCCAGCGTGGCTGCGATCGTGATGATTGGCCTCGGCATGCTTCTCCCCATATTCGTCGATGCGGACTGGATCACCCGTGCGGACTGGATCGCCGGTACGGACTCGTCCTCTGTCTACTAGACGCATGAGAGCCGCCGATCGTGCACCGGTCGTTGACGCCGTGCGCAGCATACAGCGTCCCCGGACTCACAAGCCGCCCCTACCGGGAGAGGCCGCCAGCCGTGAGAGAGCTGCTCTCACGCCGCGCAGGAGGGCCTCGAACGGCAGCGATGGCTGGCCGGCCTCCGCGTGCTCGTCGGCCTGGGGCAGGTGGATGAACGTCGTCCGCGCCGGCATGCCAAATCGGACTCCGTGGAGCAGGGTCTGGTAGAGGATCTGGTTGCAGAGGAACCGGCCTGCGTCGGTCGACACGATTGCAGGGACGCCGACGTCGGCACACGCCGCGGCCATTCCGTCCACGTCGGCCGTGGCGATGCACGCTTCGGGACCGGCCGGATCGATGGGCGCACCGTCGATCACGACGCCGTCGTTGTCCGGGAGCGTTCCCGCTCGCCGGTTTCGCGCGACGCGCTCGAACCGGATGCCGCCCGCGTCCGCAGCGAGCCCCATGAGTGCGACGACGTCGAATCTCTCGACGGCGAGCGCCCGCCGGACGGGCTCGAACGCATCGCGGTAACTCACGGGTAGGACTCGAGTCACGATGTCGGTCCCGTCGGGCGGATCCGCGCGCAACGGTCCGAGCAGTTCCCGGGACGGATTCACGGCGTGCGGACCGAACGGTTCGAACCCCGTCAGCAGCACGCGCAGCGTCACGCCTGTCATGGTCCCGGAAGTGTCAGGCATGCCGAACGATTCGGCAGGATGCGACGAAATGGGGTTGCCAGCGCCCGCTCACGGCTTACGCTCCCTTTGCAATGAAGCGCCTCTACACACCCGAGCTCGCCAACGCGGCGCTACCTCTGGTACGCGCCATCGTCGCCGACATCGCGAAGCTGGAGGAGCGGCTCGCCACGCTGGGCGCCGCGTATCGCCGGTTGCGTGAATCCGATTCGCCGGATCGCCTGAAGATCGACGACGCGCGGCGCACCGTGGCGCAGGTCGCCCGCGAGCGCGAAGAGTGCGAAGGGGAGCTCGACGCTCTCTTCGTGCGGCTCGACGATCCGTGCGAGGGCGTGGCCGACTTCCCCGCGGAGCTGGACGGAGAGCACGTGTACCTCTGCTGGCGTCTCGGCGAGGACAGCGTGAACCACTTCCACGCGATGAGCGAGAGCGCCGCGTCGCGCCGGCCCCTGCCGGAACCGGCGACGACGACTGCGTAGCGTCACTCGGATCGCGGAGCGATCCTCGCGCCGCCACGCAGTCTCTTTGTCTCCCTCCTACGCGGTCTCCGACCGCTACGGACGGCTGCGGTCGCGCCGCTTGCTCTGCAACCGGCCCGCCCTCGCGATTCACGCAACGAGACCAACCCCGCTGTAGGGGCGGGGCGCTGCCCCGCCCGCATCGTCACGCGCGTGGCGGGTCTCCCGGTCCGCCCGGACCCGTCCACACGGCGAGATGGGTCGCCACCCCGAAGGGCGATCCGGCGACTACGCGCCGAACACGCGACCGAGCAGGAACGCTTTCACGTCGGCATGTGCCATCGTGTCGACGGCGCCTTGCGGTGTGTCGCTGATCAGCACCGGACCCTGGTTGGGCGTGCGCGGGAGTGCGCCGTGGGAGCCCTTCACGAGCGATGTGTCGAGAGGGATGAAGTCGAGCAGGTTCCGCGCGCCCAGCTTGCGCATGAAGATCTTCCAGGCGATCTGCACCGGCAGGAGGAACTTCGACTTGTCGAAGAACAGCTCGCGCGGGTCGTAACCCGGCTTGCGGTGGATGTCGACCGTCCGCTGGTAGTCCGGCGCGTCCTGCTCGCTCTGCCACCAGTCGTGGGCGAACCAGCGGTCGTGGTCGGACACGATCACCAGTTCACCGGCGCGCGCGTGCGCCAGACCTGCGGCGGCGATCTCTTCTCCGCGCAGAACGCGGGCGATGCCGGCCTGGTCGTTCAGTGCAGCTGCCGCGGAGCCTGCGTCCGCGGTGCTCTCGCAGTAGACGTGGGCGACCTGGTGATCGCAGACCGCAAATGCGCGTGAGGCGCCCGCATCGAGAAGCTCGCCGGTGGCGTCCCTCCGGAAGGAGACGAGTCCGGCCTCGCGGAGCAGGCGGTTCGGGAAGACCGCGCCGACCACCGGCGTGATCCCGTACTCCGACAGCGCCACGACGCCGTAGCCCTCGCCGCGGAACGCATCGATGAGGCGTCCGGCCTCGGCGTCCACTCGCTTCACTTCCTTCGGTATGCTCGCGTGTCCCGGACCCAGTTTCTGCAGCGCGTAGTCGAGGTGGGGCAGGTAGACGAACGTCATCGTGGGGCGGTGCCACGCGAGCACGCGCAGTGCTGACTCCACGATCCAGCGCGTCGACTTGATGTCCGCCTTCGGCCCCCAGAAGCGGAACAGCGGAAACGTGCCGATCTCGGCCTGCAGCCGGTCGCGCAGCTCGGCGGGATGCGCGTAACAGTCCGGGATCTTCCGCCCGTCGGCGGGATACGCGGGGCGCGGCGTCACCGAGTAGGTCGCCGAGCCGTACATGTTGAACCACCAGAAGAGGTTCGCGCTCGTCGCACGCGGGTCCCGCGCCCGCGCCGCGTCCCACACCATCTCGCCCGACACGAGACCGTTCGCCTGTTTCCAGAACGCGACCTCGGCCCGCTCGCGGTCGTACCAGCCGTTTGCTACGACGCCGTGCTCGCTCGGAGCCGCACCCGTCAGAATCGTCGACTGGGCGGAGCACGTGACGGCCGGCAGCACCGGCTGGAGCGGGGTCGAGAAGCCGTCCCGGGCGAGCTTCGAGAGCCGTGGGGCATGCGGAAGCAGCTCCGGCGTGAGCCCGACGACGTTCAGGACGAGCAGCGGGTTCATCTCATCGGTTGCTAACGGAGCTCTACGACTTCAGATCGGCGGTAGTGAAGTTCCTGACGATCTCCGCGATCAGCGCCGCACCGTGACCCGAGCCGCGCCCGCCGCGGAATGCGGGGCCGGCGATGTCGATGTGCAGCCACGGGACGTCGAGTTCCTCGATGTGGTTGTAGACGAACTGGCCTGCGGCGGAGGTCTGGCCGTTCATACGGTCGGCCACCGAGTTCTTCATGTCGGCGACCTTGCTCTTGAACTCCTTGTGGAAGAACTCCGGCGCGAACGGCAGCGGGTGCGTGAGGTCTCCGGTTGCGCGTCCGCACTCGACGGCCAGCTGCTCGAGACCCTCGCGATTCGAGATCGAGGCCGAGATGATGCGGCCCGTCGCGATGAGCTGAGCACCCGTCAGAGTGGCGGTGTCGATGACCAGGTCGGCCTTCAGATCGCGCGCGGCGTAGGACACGCCGTCGGCCAGGACCAGGCGGCCTTCGGCATCCGTGTTGTTGATCTCGACCGTCTTGCCGGAGTGCATGTTCAGGATGTCGTCGGGGCGGTGCGCCTTCTGGTCCACGGCGTTTTCGGCCATGCAGCAGAGGGCGATGACGCGGTGCTTCACGCCGCACTCGACAAGCGTCTGGAATGCCCCGAACACGGCGGCGGCGCCGCCCATGTCCATCTTCATGCCCGACATTCCGGCGCCGACCTTGATGTTGAGTCCGCCGGTGTCGTAGACGATCCCCTTGCCCACGAGGCAGACGGTCTTGCCGCCGCGCTTGCGCGGGTTGTAGTCCATGATCACGAGGCGCGGCGGGACGACGGCTGCGCGGCCGACTCCCCAGATGCCGCCCATGCGCTTCTGCTTGAGCGCGTTGCCCACGATGCTCGAGACCTTGACGCCTCGCGTTCCGCGGAACGCCTTGCGCACCTCCTTCTCGAAGTGCGCGGTCGTCATGTCGTCCGGCGGGGTGTCGACCAGGCGCGCGGCGAGCTGGACGGCGTGCCCGGCGGACTTGGCTGTCTTCCCGGCGGCGATGGACTTGCCGTTGGGCAACGCGAACACCAGCGTGAGCGTCCCAGGCGTCTTCTTGCTGCGCTTCTTCGAATCGCTGCTCTTGCGGGTGTAGACGGGGAACGCACGGAACACGGCGATGGTGGCGGCCAGCACGTGGTCCGCGGACTCGACGTACACGACCGCGACGGCCTTCTTCCCGGCCAGTCCGGCCGAGGGCAGTGTGGACACCATCGCCTCCGAGCGGGAGGGCGCGTTGTGCCGCGAGACTTTGTCCGGGAGTACGCAGGCGACAAGTCGGCGCGGAGCGTTCTTGCCCCCGTAGGTGCCGCCGGAGGCGCCGTTGTCGCCGGGCTTGATGTCCTCGATCACCGGGTTCAGCGAGCGAGCCCAAGACGTGCCGAGTGCCGAGCGGTGCCAGCCCTTGTCGAGCGCCGCCTTCGGCGCGACGACCGCGACAATCTCGGCTCCGCGCAGGGCGGACGCAGTCTTCGTGGCGAAGCGAATATCGATCACGGGGGAGTCCTCCGGGGGGGCGCCCGGTCAGCCGGCCGGGGCCAAGCGGGGCAGTCTACGTCGGCCGTGGTGAGGGCCTCAGAAACCCGGCCGCGGGGGCGTTCTTGACGTCCGTCAGCGGGGGGCGTCCGATGGCGGCGTGCTGATCGACCTCGCCTTCGCCGACCCCGTGGCCTACTTCGCCATCGTCGCGGTGGTCGTAGGCAGCATCGTCCTCCACGAGCTCGGTCATGCCCTGTGCGCCACGTGGCAGGGCGATCCGACTCCCAAGATGTTCGGGCAGCTCAGTTTCAACCCGCTGCGGTTCATGCCGTGGTGGGGTCTCGGGTTGATCGCGGTCATCGGGATCGGCTACGGCGCCACGCGCGTGCAGCCGCGGAACTTCCGCGACCGGCGGTACGGCGATGCGCTCGTCTCGTTCGCCGGACCCGCGGTGAACGTGGGTCTGGTGCTCCTCGGCGCCGTCCTGTACGCGGTCTCGCAGAACTCGGGAGTTCCCGACCTCCTCGTGCGGTTCTGGTACCTGGTCGTCCTCCTCAACGTGGTCCTCTTCCTGTTCAACATGATCCCGGCGCCGCCGCTCGATGGCTTCACGGTGGCCGACCGCCTGATCGGGCTCGGGGAGTTCGGACAGATGATGCGCCGCAACCAGCCCTGGCCCCTCCTCGCAGCGCTGATCCTGGCGTCCAACTTCGGCCTCTTCGAGATCTCGCAGAATCTCACGTGGCGGGCGATCGAGATGTTCGGCGGAGTGAACTGATGCGGGCCGTGGTCTACCGCGGCGTCGGCGACGTGCGTGTCGAAGACGTGCCGGTGCCGTCGTGCGGACCCGGAGAACTCCTCGTGCGCATCGGTGCGTGCGGCGTGTGCTGGACCGATCTCAAGAAGATCGACCACGGACTGGTCCCGCCGCCCCGCGTGTTCGGACACGAGATGGCGGGCGTCGTGTCGACGGTCGGCCAAGGCGCCGGCTCGTTCGCAGTCGGTGATCGCGTGCAGGTCTACCACCACGTCCCCTGCCGCGCCTGCGCCCTGTGCGAGCGGCGCCTGTTCGCGCAGTGCGAGGGCTACAAGCGGACGGGCGCGACGGCCGGCTTCGAGCCGTCCGGTGGGGGGTTCGCGGAGTACGTCCGCGTCCTGCCGTGGATCGTCGACGGCGGCGGGGTCACGCCGGTGCCGGACGGCGTGTCCCTCGAGGCGGCTTCGTTCCTCGAGCCGGTCAACACGTGCTTGAAGTGCGTGCGTGTCGCGGACGTGCGGGAGGGCGACGTTGCGCTCGTCGTGGGCGCGGGCGCGATCGGGCTGATCCTCACGCGCCTGCTGGTCCTCGCAGGCGCTCGTGTGGTCGTCAGCGAACCTCGCTCCGACCGGCGGGAACGCGCGACCGAGAGCGGCGCCCTGCGCGTCGTCGATCCGTCGTCCGACGACGTGGCGGCAACGGTGAAGGAGCTCGCGCCGGCCGGTGGCGATGTGGCCATCGTGGCGGTGCCGGGTCAGTCGCCTCTTGATGCGGCGTTCGATGCGCTGCGGCCGGGCGGCCGGGTCGTCCTGTTCGCGCACACGCGCACGGGCGACCCCGTGGCTGTGGATGCCGGGGCGGTCTGCCGTCTCGAGAAGTCACTTGTCGGCGCGTACTCCGCCGACGTCACGCTGAACGACGAAGTCGCGGATCTCGTGTTCTCCGGGAGACTGCGCGTGGCCGATCTCGTCACGCACCGGTTCGACTTGGATGACGCGACGCAGGCGTTCGCGCTCGCGAGGGCGCCACGCGGCGGATCCGTCAAGGTGGTCGTCACGACGGGACTCGGCGAGTCGTGAGTGCACGCATGATGCGGGTGGCGATCCTGCGTGGGGCGCGCGACGTCGTTGTCGAGGACCGGCCGGTGCCGGAGCCGGGGCGGGGCGAAGTCGTCCTGCGAGTCGACGCGGCTCTCACGGGCGGCACCGACGCCAAGGTGTATCGCCGGGGCTATCACGCACGGATGCTCGCGCCACCGTGTCCCATCGGACACGAGTACGCGGGCACGGTGGCGGTGGTGGGCGCAGGTGTGACGACCGTGAGCGAGGGTGACGCGGTCGTCGGCGGCAACAGCGCCCCCTGCGGCGAGTGCAGGTACTGCAAGGAGGACCGCGAGGCGCTCTGCGACGACCTCCTCTTCGTCAACGGCGCGTTTGCCGAGTGGTTGCTCCTGCCGTCCCGAGTGGTGGAGCGGAACCTGCACGCGCGTCCCGGGCACCTCGCTCCGCTGCATGCGGCGGCGACCGAGCCCGTCGCCTGCGTCTTGAAGGGCATGGACGTTGCGACCGTCCTGTCGGGGGAGTCGGTGCTGATCCTCGGATCCGGCCCGATCGCCTGCGTGTTCGCTTCGCTGCTCGCCGCGGAGGGCGCGCCTGCGGCGATGCTCGCGCGCAGCGATGACGCGGCGACCACCGGGCGTGCGATGGGCGCCGGACTCGTCGTGGTCGGGACCGGCCCGGTCGCCGCGCGGGACGCGCTGCTCGCGTCGTCGGCCGACGGCGACGGGTTCGACCTCGTGATCGAGGCGGCGGGCGCGGCGGAGACCACCGAGGCCGCGCCGTCGCTGTGCAGAAAGGGCGGTCGCGTCCTGCTGTTCGGCGGCTGCGCGGCGGACGTGCGTGTGCCCGTCGCGCCGGCTCGGCTGCACTACGACGAGATCGACCTCCTCTCCTCGTTCCATCACACGCCGCACTACGTAGCGCGTGCGCTCGACGCGATCGCGAACGGCCGGGTGGACCTCGAACCGCTCCTCGAAGATCCGGTGGGAGTTGACGGCGTCGCGAACGCTCTCGAACGCATGTGCGCCCGCGAGATCCGCGGGAAGGTCCCGGTCCTGCCGGGCGGCGCGGCGTGACGCGTGCGCAGAAGGCGTGGTTCGCCGGGACACTGGCCGTCGTCTCGGTCGTTGCGCTCGCCTGGGCCGCGCTCGCTGCGCCCGAGGGCTACGAGGCGCTACGCAGCACGAAGCCCAAGCTCGCGGCGGCCCATGCCCGGGCCGCCGAGGCTGCGTTCGGCCAGCGCGTGCTCCTTCTCGAGGATCGGGGCGATCGCACCGACGGGTCCGTGCACGAGAGCGCTAGATCGGGAGCCGGTTGGGAGCTGTTCCCCGCCACTCCGCCTGGGGAGCGTGTGTTGTCAGCGCGTCTCGCGGCCCTCGGCGACCGGGCCGCCGCGGAATTCTCGGAAGACCGCCTACTCACCGCGGACACGATCGCGAGCCTCGCGCGCGAGGGGGTCGCACTGGTGCAGTGGGTGGACGCCGACGGTGCGCGGCTGCCGGACGTTGCGTTCGTCGCGAAGTTGGCGATTGTGGGGGGTAGCGGGGTGCGCCTGCCGGGATCCGAGATCGTCTGGCGCAGAGAGGGCGACGCGGAGACGCCTGCGTCCATCCTCGATCCCCGCGACGGCCTCTGGGGCGGGTCACTCAGTGTAGATGCGGCTGAACCCGGCACGTATCGCTTCGCGTGGCCGGCGGCGGGTGCTCGCCTCACCGTGAACGGCGACCCTGCCACGTGGACGCGTGCCACGGCTGGCGGCTACGGCGTGCTCGATCTGCCCGCCGGCCGCACGCGCGTCGCCGCCAGCTACGTCGGAGACGGGAGCCGGGGGATCGTGGCGATCCTCGGCGGCGCGGGACTGGCGGCGGCCGTCCTCGCACTCATGCTGCTCTTCCGGCCGCAACTCGAGCACGACCAGGCGGCGTGACGTGAAGGTCGTTGTGCAGCGGGTGTCCGAGGCCGCCGTCAGCGTGGACGGCGCCGAGGTCGCGCGCATCGGGCCGGGCCTGCTCGTCCTCGTCGGCGTCGAGCGGGACGACAGCGAACACGAGGCGGAGTTGCTGGCGCAGAAGGTCGCGAAGCTGCGCATCTTCCCGGACGACGCGAAGCCCATGAATCGCGACGTCCGCGACGCGGGCGGTGCGGCGCTCGTGGTCAGCCAGTTCACCCTGGCGGCGGACTGCACGAAGGGCAACCGGCCGTCGTTCGTGCGCGCCGCAGCACCCGAGGAGGGCGAGCGGCTCTACCTCGAGTTCGCGCGTCTGTTGCGCGAAGCGGGCGTACCCGCAAGCACCGGCGTCTTCGGCGCCATGATGGACGTCTCGCTCGTCAACGCGGGCCCCGCGACGTTCGTGCTACGCGTGGCGCCCGGCACCACGCGGGTCGAGTGACGCTCAGAGCAGTGTCGCGCACGCGGTGGCCAGCACCGCCAGCGCCAGTACCAGCAGCGCCGCCGCGCGGTTCCGGCAGCCACGCTCGGATCCGGCGGGACGCGGCGCCGAGAACGGGCGCTGTGGGAGCGGTTCGGCTCGGCCTCGCTCGACGATGACCGTGCCGCCGGGGCGCCCGGTGGACACGAGCGGAGATCCTCCTGGCTGGACCGGTGGTGTCGTGGACGGCAGCGCCGCGCCGCCGGCCACGGCGCTCACCAGCGTGAGCTCCGGGCCGTCGCGACCGAGCCGGATCACGTCGCCGACCGTGAGGGGGACATCCCCTTTCACCTTCCGTCCCTCGACCCATGTTCCGCCGCGAGAGCCCAGGTCGCGCACGATCGCGCCACTTCGTCGCACGACGATCTCGCAGTGACGGCGGGAGACGGTGGCGTGCGCCAGCACGATGTCGCAATCGTCGTCGCGGCCGAGGACGACCGAGTTGCGCTGCACCGTCAGAGTCTCGTTGCGCAGCTTCAGCACGACGGTGGAGGCCATGGCGCCCGCCGAGAGCGAGGCGGAGCCCGTGGCCGCCGCGCTCACCGAGCCGGGAAGCGCCACCTCGATGGTCGCCGGGCCCCCGATCACAGAGGACATTCCGGTGATGTACGTCGCGCGGTTCTCCTCGGGGTCCATTGCGATCACGTCGGTGCCGTCCACGGTCACGCGCACGACGATGAGTTCGGGCCCGCCGAGCCCGATGCGCACTCCCTCGCCTGCTCGCAGGCGATGCCGTTCCAC
Organism: Planctomycetota bacterium; assembly: GCA_965248445.1. Lineage (GTDB taxonomy): Bacteria > Planctomycetota > JAJSAM01 > JAJSAM01 > JAJVHW01 > CBDFJG01. Next base: position 841,093 of record CBDFJG010000004.1, on the reverse strand, counting down.
GCGCTCATCACCGACGTACGTGCCGTTGCTCGAACCGAGATCGATCACGGTCATGCCCCGATCGTCGACCTCGAACTTGCAATGCCGTCGCGAGACGAGCGGATGGGTGACTTTGATCGCGCACTCGCGCACCCGGCCGAGCGTGAACTCCGCGCCCTCGACGATGATCAACTCACCGCTGTGTGATAGTTCGACGCGAACCTGCAATCGCTCTCCTAGGAGCCGGTCTGAGTAACCCGCGCGGCCACGACGCTGCGCCGGTGGCCCGGATGCAAGGCGGACCGATGAAGGCACCCCTGGTGGGTTGTCGAGGAGGTCCAACGCCGCAGACGGCCACCGTCGCAGCGCCCCGAGTGTCTACCGTGGGCCCCGCGAGGGGTTGGCAGAGGCCGGCCCCCGCTGCGTCGGACCGCGTCAGCAGATCGATGGATCCCTCCACTACGGCCTTGAGCCTCCGCTCCGCGTTCGCGCGTCTCGGACCGTCCGCTGGACGCTCCTCGCGCCGCTGCGCAGCACCCGTGCTCACTCATCCTTGGTCCTCCTTGCGGGCATCCGGCCTCTGCCAATCGTGGCTCGCGGCGTTACGCAGACAGGCTCCTAACCATCCAACGTGCCGGACTGTGATGCTACACCGCTGCTCTTACGCTCGGTGACCGACACCATGAGCGCGGCGCCCGCCACGGCGAGCGACACGACGATCCAAACGGTGCCCCACACGAGCGCCGGCACATGCGTGATCTCCGCCAGCCGTGCCGCGTCGGAGTCGGCGCCCGGACGGTCGAGCACGTCGCTCTTGATGTCGATCACCGCGTAGAGGCACGACGTCACACCGACTATTCGCAGTCCCAGTGCGGCCCACCCGCGCGGCACGAAGGCGAGGCTCACGAGCAACAGCCCGGTGGCCGCCCCGAACACCTTGCCAAACCAGTTGTCCGCCATGGGCACGAACCGGATGGTGACGACGAAGAGCAACGCGCCGAGCGCTGCAGACCCGAATCGCTCGGCGTTCGTGCGGGCCGCCCACACCAGTAACAGCGCTCCGAACAGCAGGCTGCCTACGTACCCGGCCGAGTAGATCGCGAATGCGTTGCCCCCCGCGGTTGCGGTGTGGCCCGCCTCCCCGGTCTGCAACTGGATCTCGATGATCCGTCCGCCAGTGAGCACGGCCGCGAGGCCGTGGCTGATCTCGTGCAGGAACACGACCAGCAGTTTGAGCGGGTAGACGACCGGGGTGTCCCAGAGCAGGACGACCGCCGCCACGGTCGCCGCCATCACGGCCGCGGCTGTCCAGTCGATCGTGCGTCTGCCCATGGTCGGCGGGCATGTTCGGCCGTGCGCGGCAGGCGCCCACGGAAACCCCGTTCCGAGCGTGCGCGGCCGAGCCTGGCGCTTCTTGCTAAGGCCGGAGCCTGAGTCTCCCGATGAGCGTTTCGGAATGAAAGGCCTCACAGTCCTGCTGCTGGACGACGACTCGAGGACGCGCCTACAGATGGCGCGGCCCCTCAAGCGGGAGGGGTGCCGGATCATCGAGGCGAGCGACGGCGAGGACGGGCTCGCGATCCTGCGCGGCCAGCACGTGGACCTCGCGATCACCGACGTGCGCATGCCGCGCCTCGGCGGTTTCGGGTTCTTCGCGGCCGCCCGGCTGGGCGAGGGAGGCAGGCCTCCGATCGCGCCGGACGTCCCCATCATCCTGGTGTCCGGGTTCGTCACGGCCCGTGAGCGCGCCCGCGCACTCGACGCCGGCGTGGACGAGTTCCTCGCGCGTCCCTTCGACCTGGACGAGTTCCTGGCACGGGTGCGCGCTGTCGTGCGCCGCTTCGAGACGGATGACGAGGCACCGAGCACGACCGGCGACCTGTCGGACCTCGGCGGAACGTCGCTCACGCAGGCGTTGCACCACAGCCGTCGCACGTGCCGTCTGCGCATCCGCGCGGATGGAGTTCAGGCGTTCCTCGACATGGAGCACGGCCGGGTCGTGCATGGGGAGATCAGCACCGAGGACGAGACGCGCGTGGGCGAGCCCGCCGCGATCCAGGCGCTCGGACTCGAGTCGGGGTCGTTCACGATCGAGCCGCTTCCGCCCGACGGGCCGCGGACGATCACGCGCGACACCGAGAGCCTGCTGCTCCACGCGATGGCCAGCGCCGACGAGACTGAGAAGCGCGGCGACGACGCCCTCCGGGAGAGCACGACGCACCCGGCGTCCCTCGAGATCGAGCCCCGCGTGCCCACCGAGACCGTTCCGTTCGAGGAAGAGGTGTGGGAGGTCGACCCGCCCCCGATCGGCGAGGGCGAACTCGCACCGGTCGGCGCCGGCGACGAGGCCCGCGACGAGGCCCCCGACGACGCTCCGGACGACGAACAGGGTCCGGCAGTCCTCGGTCCTTACTGACCGCTGTGCCGCACGCGGATCGCGCCGCGATACACGCGCCGCTTCGCCGTCAGATGTTCCCTCCTACGCGGTCTCCGACCACTACGGAGGTGGGCTCACTGCGGGGCGGCACTCCGATCGCTGCGCGATCTCGCGCCGCTCCTCGCTCGCGGGAGGCGTGAATCCTGCAGGAGCGGCCGTCGCGCCCGCCCGCGGTAAGCGGCCCGCGGGCCGCTAGCCGTCTCCCAACACCTCTCCGGCATCCTCGCCGGCGAGGAACGCCAGCGTCACGCGGTTCCACTCCTCCGCCATCTCGATGCACGCGCAGTGGCTTGCGTAGTCGCCGCGGAATAGGTGGTAGCGAGCGCCCGGGATCAGCCGTGCGACTTCCTTGCCCATCCGCGGGGGAGTGATCCAGTCCATCTCGCCCGCGGTCACGAGCGTCCGCACGTCAAGTGAGGGCAGCCGCGCCGCCGTGTCGTGGAGTGTGTCCGCGTGGGTGTGTCCGAGAATGCCCTCGGCCGACGGCGGAAACGGGTTCTCCACGAGATAGGTCCGCACGATCTCCTTGACCGCTTCCGGCTCCTCGTCGAGGAAGCGGGGGGACAGCACCCACATCAGCCCGAAGTCCAGGTAGGTGGCGACGTCGTCGTGCCGGGCCGGGTAGGCCAGCGTGTCGATGACCCGGCGGAACCACTCGCTCGGGCGCGCCCACGCCCCGTGAAGCGAGAGCGAGAGGACCCGTTCGGGCGCGGCGAGCGCCATCTCCTGTGCGACCGCCGAGCCGAGCGAGAGGCCCGACACGTGGGCGCGCTCGATACCCAGATGGTCGAGCACCCCGAGGGCGTCACGTCCCATCGCGGCGGCAGTGCACGTGGAAGGATCGGCGGGGCGGGTGCTGCGCCCCGTGCCGCGGGAGTCGATCACGATGGTGCGGTGGCGCTCGGAGTAGGGACCAACCTGCGCGTGCCACATCGAGTGGTCTGCGCCCGTTCCCATGAGCAGGATTACGGGTTCGCCCTTGCCGTGCTCCTCGTAGTAGATGTCCAGTCCGTCCGGGACGCGTGCGACGGGCATGGTGCGGCCTCCTCGAGCAAGATGCGCCCAGACTCTTCCTGCAACGAGTCTCCCCGCAACGGGGGACGCCGGCGCGCCTACGAACGCAGTTCGCGCAGCCAGCCGGCGATCTTCTCGCCGGTCCGTGCCCACGTGTGATTCGAGAGCACACGTTCGCGGAGGGACGCCGCCAGCTGCGCTCGCCGCGCGGGATCCGCGTGCAAGTCGGCCAGCGCGCGCGTCAGAGAGTCGGAATCGCCGTCCAGTAGCACGACGTCCGCGCCGTCGCCGGTGACCTCGCGGACCGGCGCAGTGTCGAGTGCGACCACTGCCTTCCCGAGACCCGCGTACTCGAACAGCTTGATCGGCGAGCAGTACCAAGCGTGCCCCGGAACGACGCACACGTCTGCGGCCTGCAAGTGCCCGGGCACGGCGTCGGCCACGAGCGATCCGGTGAACGTGACCGCGGACTCGACACCCGCATCGACGGCGGCCCTCTCCAGATCAGTCCGCGCGTCGCCGTCGCCGATCAGGAGTGCGCGTGCCGGTATTCCGCGCTCCCGGAGTGCGGCAACAGCTTGCACGAGAGTCTCGAGCCGGTGCCAGCGAAAGAACGTGCCGACGAACCCGATCACGAAGTCGTCCTCCGCGAAGCCGAGATCCGTACGGTTCGCCGGGACGTCGGTGTTGAACTTCGATCCGTCCACCGCGTTCGGCAGCACGCGGATCTTGTCCGAGCCGATCCCCGACGTGTCTTGCAGGCGGTCGGCCAGCGCGGTCGAGACCGTCACCACGAGCGACGCACCGTGCAGCACCTCGCGCTCCCACCCGGGGCCGCGGCCGTCGAGCAGCCCGCGGCCATGCAGCCGGCGGCGCTCTTCCACGTACGGCGCGTTGACCTCGAGCACCAGGGGCACGTGGGCCGCGGCAGCCGCGCGGACACCGGACGCGCACAGGTAGGCCGCCCGCTCATAGATGGCGTCCGGCCGCTCTCGCTCGATCGTCTTGGCGACGTCGTCTTCGGTGCGATGGTCGCGGCGCAGCAGCGCGAGGTCCCGCAGACCCTGCCACACGTATCGCGGGGTCACCTCGCGCGCGAGTCCCCGCAGTCCGCCGGCCGTCGCCGCACTCCCCTCCGGCGGCGGCCCCTGGTCGCCCACGACGCACGGCACGACCGTGCAGCCGGTCCCTCGGAGCGCGCGGATCGTCTCGCGCATGTGCGTGGCGTACCCCGAAGGGGCATCCGTCCGGAGGTGGGGGTGGGTAGAGAGGTAGAGGACCTTCACGCGGGTGTCAGGATGCCGCCTGCGAGCCCGACGGAGGCAAGGAAGCCCGAAGGAAGGTCGCCCGTACCCTCGTTGTTGCGTCCCGCCCGCTGAGGCATCTTCCTCACCGGACGGGGCCCGGAGCGGCCGTTGAAGTCGAGACGGGAACAGATTGCTGACGACCGGCGCCTCGTCCTCCTCGCGAGAGGCGGCGATCGGGAGGCGTTCGGAGTGCTGGTGACGAAGTACACGCGGGTCGTGCGCGCCCTGGTGGCGCCGTGCGTCGGGTGGGGGCACGACGCGGAGGACGCCGTCCAGGACGTGTTCCTGACCGCGTACCGCCGCCTGGACAGCCTGTCGGAGCCGGAGCGCTTTGCCGGGTGGCTGTCCCGCATCGCCGTCAACCGCGGCCGCGAGATGGTCCGCCGGGCCAAGCCGCGGCGGACCCAGCCGATCGAGCTGTCTCCGGAGCCCGTGGCCGCATCGACGGGCGACCCCACCGAACTGGCCGACGAGACGGCGCGCGTGCAGCGCGTGATCGCTCAGTTGGACGAGACGACGCAGGCGATCCTCGCACTGCGCTTCTCCGAGGAGCTCCCGGTGACGGAGGTGGCGCGGAGGCTCGGGATGAAGTCTCCCGCGGTGTCGATGCGGATCACGCGTGCGCTGCGTACGCTGCGTGCGGATCTGACCACGGCGACGGGAGACCGGCGGTGACGCGCGAGCGGATGTCCGAGATCATCGACCTGACCGTCGGCTGGAGCGTTCCCGCCGCGGACGTCGGGATCGGCGCCGACGAGGCGGCTGAGTTCGCGCGCCTGCTCGACACCGACGCCGAGGTGGCGCGGCTCTGCGCCGAACTGCGCGCGGCGAGCGGCGCCGTGTCGCGGGCGTACGTGCCGCCGCCGGACGCGGCCACCGACGCCCAGATCGCTGCACGCGTCGTCGCCTCGCTGCCGGCACGCAGCGGGGGCGTGCGCGTCCTCCCGCGGATCGCCGCCGCCGCCGTGCTGCTGGTCGGCGCCGCCGTGCTGGCCTGGACGCTGCGCCCGTCGGGCGCGTCGCCGGTCGGGCCGCCGGCCGGTGGAACCGTAGAGACCCCGTATCCGCTGGCGCCGCCGCCGTGCGACGACTGGACGGGACCGCGCTTCACGGACGTCACCGCCGACAGTGGCATCGCCACGGTGCGCATCCCGGAAGGGGCTCAGGCCAGCGACTGGATGGTCGAGGTCGTCGGCCACGGCGCGGCCGTTTTCGACATGGACGGGGACGGCGATCTCGATCTCTTCGTCCCCGACGGCAACCGCATCGACAGGGCGGAGAGCGTGTTGAGCCCGTCGCGGCTGTTCAGGAACGAAGGCGGCATGCGATTCACGGACGTGAGCGCGCAGTCGGGAATTCAGCGTGACGGATGGGCCGTCGGCGCCGTGGCAGCGGACTTCAACGCGGACGGGCGGCCCGACCTGTTCGTGGCGTGCTGGGGCGGCAACCGCATGTTCTGGAACCTCGGCGGCGGGCGCTTCGCGGACGCCACCCCCGCAGCCGGAGTCGGAGGGGACGAGGACGAGTGGAGCACAGGAGCGTCGGTCGGCGACGTGGACGGCGACGGCGACCTCGACATCTACGTCTCGAACTACGCCGACATGCGGCGCTTCATGTCGGAGACCTCCGCGGGTCGGGGCTGCACGTGGCGCGACATGGCCGTTCCCTGCGGTCCACAGCCGCTGGTTGCCCAACCGGACCGCCTGTTCCTGAACCGTGGCGACGGCACGTTCGTGGACGCGACCGAAGAGCGGCTCCCGGTCGATCGTCGTTACTCGTTCCAACCCGTCATGGCGGATCTCGACGGCGACGGCGACCTGGACGTGTTCGTGGCGGCCGACGGCCACCCGAACCTGCTCCTGATCAACGACGGCACGGGGCACTTCCGCAACGACGCGATGTCCGCGGGGTGCGCCACGAGTGGCGACGGCCGGGACCAAGCTTGCATGGGCGTCGCGGTGGGCGACGCCGACGGCGATGGCGTCCTCGACCTCTTCGTGACGAACTTCAGCCATGAGCCGAACGTCCTGTACCGCGCACGTCCGGGCGGCGCATCGGTTATCTACGCGGATGCGAGTTCCGGAGCGGGGCTGGCAGCACCGAGCCTGCACGCTCTCGGCTGGGGCGTCGCGTTCAGCGATGCGGACCGTGACGGTGACCTGGACCTCCTGGTGGCGAATGGTCACCTCTACCCCGATGTCGGGCAGACCGTGCCCGAGACCGCGTTCAAGCAGCACCTTGCGCTGTTCCGCAACGCGGGAGACGGCACGTTCGACGACGTGACGTCGGCGGCGGGGAGCGGTCTGCTGACCCGGCGCGCCCATCGCGGGCTGGTGGTGGCGGACTTCGACGACGACGGCCACGCCGATCTGTTCGTGACGGCGTTGAACGCGCCATCCGCGCTTCTGCGCAACGACGGAAGGGGCACCGGCGCGGCGGTGCGCCTCGTGCTCCGCCGGGCGGACGGCCGCACCGAGGCGGCCGGCGCGCACGTCGAGGCGCGGGTCGTCGACGGCAGCACTGACCGCACGATCCACCGCGCGCTCGTGCTGGGCTCGTCGTTCGGATGCTCCGAGGACCCGCGGCTCTCGATCGGTCTCGGCGCCGCCGGTGGCGCCGACGTGACCGTGCGTTGGCCGCTGCGCGCGGGAGCGGCGCCGGTTCGCGAGAGCTTCGGCCGACTGGAGGCCGGCGGCACCTACGAGATCGTCGAGGGCACGGGAGTCGCCCGGCGCTTGCGCTGAGCGCGCGCCGCCAGTCTGCTCAGCGCGTCTGCTTCTTGAGGCAGGGCAGGCAGAACACCGGGCGCTTCCCGTCGGGCACGAACGGCACTTTCGTTGCGATCCCGCAGTCCGAGCAGGACGTCTCGTGCATGGGCCGGTCGTCTGCGCCCGCGTGCTCGGTGGCCGAGTCGCCATGGTGCTCCCGTTGCGGGGCAGTCCGTCCACCTGTTCCGCCGCGGGCGGCGGCGCGCCGCTTGGGCGCTGGCTTGTCGTCGCCGTCCTCGCGCGCGGTGCGCGGTCGTGCTCGGCTCTTCCGGCGTCGTTGCTTCCGGCACTCCAGGCAGCGTTTCGGGTCGTTGGTGAGCCCATGCTCCCTGAAGAACTCCTGTTCAGCCGCGGTGAAGACGAACTCCGTGTTGCACTCGCAGCACGTGAGTGTGCGGTCCGTCACGAACCCCTCCAGCGGGGCGGAGGAAACGTCTCCCGTCGTGATCCACCCGCGGGGAGTGTAGATCGAGATCGGAGGAGTCGCACCAGTCCAATCCGGTGCACGGTAGAGTCCTCCGAATGGCCCCGGTCGAGGTCCGCTGGAACACCGGCCTGACGCTTGCCGTGGTGCTTCTCGTCGTCGGCGGCGCCCTGCTCCTCGCCGCGCCGGCAGGCTCGCCGTTGTATTCGACCGGGATGGGCATCGTGCTGGTGTCGTCCGCCGTCTATCTGGGCAGCCGGATCCACATGCTCTGGAACGACAGGAAGAAGCACCCATGAGGCATTCCCGCTCGCTCGGTCCGACCGCGGTCCTGGTTCTGGTCGCCGCGGGTGCGCTCACCGCCTGCGGCGACGGGGGCGCCGCGCCCAACGGCGGCGTTGCACCGCCCCCGGCATCGAACGGCGGCGACGCCCCGGCGCCCGCCGATCCGGATCTCCCGACCTGGATCGACGTCACCGAAGCCTCGGGCATCACCGCCGAGAACCACTCCGGCAAGCCGGCTCAGAAGGACTGGATCGTCTCCGGTATGGGAGGCGGCACGATCGCGCTGGACTACGACCGCGACGGTGACATGGACCTGCTCATCGTCGACGGCACCATGCTGACGTCCGAGGGCGTGCTCGAGTACGACGACGACTGGCGTACGAAGCTCTATCGCAACGACGGAGGGATGCGTTTCACCGACGTCACGAAAGAGGCGGGGATCGACATCCAGGCGTTCGGGTTCGGCGGCGCTGCGTGCGACTACGACGCGGACGGTGACGCGGACGTGTTCGTCGCGACGTGGGGCAAGAACTACTTCCTGCGTAACAACGGCGACGGCACGTTCGAGGACATCGCCGAGGCCGCCGGGCTCGTCGGCGGCGACGAGGACATGAGCACCGCCTGCGCCTGGGGCGACCTGAACGGCGACGGCATCCACGATCTCTACGTTGCGAACTACATCGACCAGTGGAAGCAGATCCGGGAGCACGAGCCCGGGGGCTCGCACGCCGGGCAGCCGGCGCGCTATTGCAAGTGGCGCGGCTTCAACGTGTACTGCGGTCCGCCAGGGCGTACGCCGCAGTTGGACCGCTTGTACTTCGGCCGCGCGGACGGCACGTTCAAGGAGGTCTCGGAGACGCATCTGGTCGACCAGCGGGTGCGCTTCGGCTTCCAGCCCGTGATGACCGACGTCGACAACGACGGTGATCTGGACATCTACGTCGCGTACGACACCCAGGAGAACGAGCTCTGGTTGAACGACGGCACGGGCCGGCTCGTCGAGAAGGGCCTGGAGGCGGGGGTCGGCACGAACGACGACGTCATGATGCAGGCCGGGATGGGCGTCGATGCCGCCGACGTGAATCAGGATGGCCGCATTGATCTCCTCGTGACGAACTTCAGTCACGATCACAACACGCTCTACATCAACGGCACGCGCCGCGCGGACTCACCGACCTTCAGCGACCACTCACACCGCTACCGCGTCGCGAAGCTCTCGTACCTGCGGCTGTGCTGGGGCACGCGCATGTTCGACATGGACTGCGATGCGGACCTCGACATGTTCGTGGCGTGCGGGCACGTCTACGGCGAGATCGACAACTTCGCCCAGGAGACCGGCACGTCGTACAAGCAGAAGAACTTGCTACTGCGCAACATGGGCGCGCCGTCGTTTCGCTTCGAGGACGTGACGGAGCAGTCCGGACCGGCGTTCCAGGTCGCCCGCGTGTATCGCGGCGCGTGCTTCGGCGACTTCGATGACGACGGCGACCAGGACGTGTTTGCCACCGCGCTGAACGACCGGCCGACGCTCTACCGGAACGACGGCGGCAACAAGAACGCGTTTCTGCGCTTCCGTCTCGTCGGCCCGGGTATGCAGCTCGACCCGTCGGGAGCGCGTGTCTACGTTACGCTGCCGAGCGGCGTCGTGCTCATGGAGGAGTTGCACCACGGCGCCTCGTTCTGCGGCGACAACGACCCGCGCCTTCACTTCGGCACCGGCGCCGCGACAAGCGTTCCGAAGGTGGCCGTCAAGTGGATGGACGGCACCACGCAGGAGTTCACCGACGTCGCAACACGCGCGTTCTACGTGATCACCCACGGTGAGCCGGAGTTGACCTCGGACGGTGTGCCGACCGGATCCGATACCGACTAATCGTCGCGGATCAGCTTCGCTTCGACGACGCGGAAGCCGGCGCGCTGATTCGGGCGTCTCCCACCCGGGGCGAGCACGACCTCGAAGCGGGCTGAGTCGTCTCCTAACGCCCCGGCGACGTCGGGGATCCGCACCGTGACTCGCCACGTCTGTGTCTCCAGGTCGTAGTCGTCGGCGTCCAGCGAGAACCGCACTTGCGGCGGCATGCGCTCGCCGTCGCGGACGGCCCGGCGGAACTCCCTCATGCGTTCGGTCTTCCCGGCGGCCATGCGGTCGATACCGGCCATGTCGAGCGTCTTGAAGAGCGCCGGTGGCGTGAAGGCCTGCCGTACGGCTCGCTCGGCCGCGCGACGCAGCGGGTCGCTGTCACCCACGCGCGCCTTCGCGGGTTTGGCGGAAATGACGTACCAGCGGCCGTCCAGACTGTCGATGTCGAGCCGGACCCCGTTCCGCGTGTCGGCAGAATCCAGGCCCAGCGCGGCGGGCAGCGCGGCGCCGTTGATGACGACACGCATGCGCCCGTCCTCGACGTTGCCGCCGACGAGTCCCGGGGAGAAGTCGCGTGCATCGACGTCGGCGAGCGCGCTCTCGAACGCCCCACGTGCGGGGAGGTCCTGCCGCAACTTCGGGCCGAGCACCGACTGGAACGCGTCGTAGTCCCCACCGCGCAGCGCGGTGCCGAGCGTCGCCATCACCGCAGCCGCGCCGCTGTGCGTTTCGTCGGTGTTCCCACCGTTGCCGTCGTCACGGCCCTTCTCGCGCCCGAGCGCGAACGCCAGGCCCACGGCCAGCAGCAGTGCGATCACCGCCACGATCGCCCAGGGGAAGCCGCGCTTCGCCGGGGCTGCGACCACAGTCGGCGCGGCGACCGCGGGCGCCGCGAACGCTGCAACCGTTGCTGCCTCCGCCGCCTCGCGGAAGACCGTCGTCTCACCGACGGGCGGGAGCGCCTCGAGACGTTCCAGCACGACGGCGGCTCCGGCGGGACGGGCGCCGGGCTGCTTCGCGAGACAGTCGGCGACCAGCCGCGCGAGGTCCGGAGGCACGTCGCCACGCAGATCGGCCAGATCGGGTGCGGGGTTCACGACGTGGCTGCGCAGCAGTGCCACGGGCGTGTCAGCTACGAACGGAGGGCGTCCCGCGAGCATCTCGAAGAGCACGCAGCCCGCGGAGTAGACATCGGAGCGCGCATCCAGTGCCGAAGAGCCCTCGCACTGCTCCGGAGACATGTAGTGCAGCGTGCCCATCACTTGACCGGTCGTGGTGAGCTTGGTCCCGTCGGCCAGACGCGCGAGCCCGAAGTCGAGCATCTTCACGGTCTCGGTCGCCGTCGATCCCGAGACGATCACGTTGGACGGCTTCACGTCGCGGTGGACGATCCCGACGTCGTGCGCGGCCCCGAGCGCGGCGAACACTCCTCGCGACAGACGCACGGCGCGCGCGGCCGTGAGCGGCGACTCGTCCCGTAACAGCATCTCGAGCGTCCGACCGTCCACGAACTCCATCGTGAAGAACGTCCGCCCGTCCGCCCGCTCCACACCCGAGAGCACGCGGATGACACCCGGGTGATCGACGCGTGAGAGCGCCTCCTGCTCCAGTTCGAAGCGGCGCAGAGTTCTGGCGTCCTGGGCCATCAGGTCGTTCAGGACCTTGAGCGCCACCTGTTGTCCGGTCGTCTCGTGTTCGGCCAGGTGGACGGCACCCATGCCACCGCGGCCCAGAAGGCGCAGGAGGCGGTAGTTCCCGATCTGCTTCGCAGGTTCGCTCACGGACCGTCTTTCTACGCGCCGCGCAGGCTGACGCCGAGTAGCCGCGGAGAGTCGGCGTCAGGTAGCCTCCTGCCGTCAATCCCAGGCCCGATGCACCGCTGGAGGAGAGAACGCCCGTGAGCGAGAGACAGAAGAGCGCTCCCAGCTACTGGGACTACCTCCGCGTGGAGGAACTGCTCTCGCTGCAGGGCGGGCTCGGCGAGGACGACGGCAAGTTGTCCGACCACGAGCTGCTCTTCGTCGTCGTGCACCAGGTGTACGAGCTCTGGTTCAAGCTCGTGCTGCGCGAACTCGGCACTGCGCGCGATCTGCTCGGCCGCGATCCTGTCCCGGACCAGGACCTCTCCGTCGCGTGCGCCTCGATCCACCGCATGGTGACGACTCTGGACGTCGCCGCGCGCCACTTCGCCGTTGTCGAGACCCTGACGACCCGCGATTTCCTCGACTTCCGGGAGAAGCTCCTACCCGCCAGCGGCTTTCAGTCCGCGCAGCTGCGCGAGCTGGAGATTCTGCTCGGCCTGAAGGAGGAGGACCGGCTGCACCTTGGCTGGGAGGGAAGTTACCTCGACATGCTGAAGTCGCACGACGGGACGGAGAGCCCCGCGCTCGCCCGCGTGCTGGCACGCCGCGAGGACCGGCCCACCTTCCGCGAAGCGCTGGATGAGTGGTTGTGGCGCACGCCGATCCGCGGGTCGCGACCCGACGACGACGGCGACGAGGCGACGGTGCGGGCATTCGTCGACGACTTCCTCGCCGCGCAAGCGCGGGAATTGGACGCCGGCGAGGGTTTGGCGCTCGAAAAGGCGCGCTCGGAGAGCGAGCGGGAGCGCCTGCGCGGCCGGTACGCGGCCGAGAAGGAATCGTCTCGCGCATTCCTGCAGGCGTCGGACGCTGCGGAGGCCGACCGCGCTCACCGCTCCCGCATCCGCGCCTCGGTGTTGTTCATCGAGACGTACCGCGAACTGCCGCTGCTCGCGTGGCCGCGCGAGCTGCTCGACGGCGTCGTGTCACTCGAGCAGGCGTTCGTGATCTTCCGCCAGCGCCACGCGCGCATGGTCGAGCGTGTCATCGGACGCCGCACGGGGACGGGCGGCTCGGCGGGCGTCGAGTACCTCGACAAGACGGCACTCGAGTACCGCATCTTCCGCGACGTGTGGGCGGTCCGGACCGTGCTCGTGCGCGGGGCCGCGGCTCCGCCCCTCGAGGACGAGGCCTTCTATGGCTTCCGATTCCAGGACTGATCGGACGGGCCTGCTCGCGCTCCTCGTGCGCGGGCTCTTCTGTGGCGTCGTGGCCGGCGCCGTCGTCGGGCTCGCCGATGCGGTGACTTCCATTCTCTCGAACAACGAGCTCGTGCGGAACGGCGATGTGGTCCACGTCACGGTGGTGTACGCGCTTCTTTTCGCCCCGTGCGGACTCCTCGCAGCGCTGATCGCGACGCGCTTCGACTGGTCCCGGCGGGCCACCGCGTTGCTCTGCGCCGTGGGTGGAGCCACGTTCTTCCTCGGCGCGTCCGTGAACGTGCGATTCCTGCCGAGCTTCGGATCGTGGATCTCGATCGTGTTCGATCTGTTCCTGCTCATCGCTGCCTACCTCTGGATGCGCCGCGCCTACCACGGTCCCGGCGACGACGAGGTGCGGTGGGGCCGCTGGATAGCCGCGGCGTCCGTCTGCGTGTTCGTCGCCGGTCTCCTGCACTTCGTGGAGAGCGACCCGGACGGCCCCAAGGTCGGCGCGCGGACAGCGCGGGATGCGGAACGGCCGAATGTGCTCGTGTTCATGGTGGACACGCTGCGGGCCGACGCGCTCGGCTGCTACGGCTACGAGAAGAAGACTTCGCCCGAGATCGACGCATTCGCCGCGGACGCCGTGCGGTTCGAGGACTGCCGCGCTCCGTCGCCGTGGACCAAGCCGTCGGTGGCGTCTCTCTTCACCTCGCTCTACCCGACGCAGCACGCGTGCGTGCAGACGCGCGAGATCTTGGTGCCCGAGGCCGAGACGCTCGCCGAGGTCCTGCGTTCGTCCGGCTGGCGGACCGCCGCGTTCACCGACAACCCGTTCGTGTCGCCCGAGTTCGGCCTGGGCCAGGGCTTCGATCATGTGGACTACGTGCGTCCGTCGGTGATCGCCAACGGCACGCTGATCGGCAAGGCGCTGTTCATGTTGCGCCTGCTCTCGCTGGTCGGAGAGCCAGGGGGTGTGGGGCACGAGGCCGGCCGGGGGGCGCAGCACCTGGTCGAGCAGGGTCTCCTGCCGTGGCTCGATGCGCGGGACGAGCATCCGTGGTTCGCCTACGTGCACATCATGGAGCCGCACCTGCCGTACGATCCGCCGCGCACCGACGCCGAGAGTTTCGGACTCCCGCGCGGCACACCGTACGAGGCTCCGCCCCCGTACAACGGTGTGCTCCCGTTCAGCGTCGCGCCGGAGCCCGCACCGGAGTTCGTGCAGCGCCTGCGTGCGCAGTACGACGGCGAGGTGCGCGACGCCTCGCGCTGGTTCGGCCGAACGATCGATGAGCTGAAGGCACGTGGCCTGTACGACAACACGATCGTCGTGTTCGTGGCCGATCACGGCGAGGAGCTGCGGGGCCGCGGCGGCTGGACCCACGGCCACTCCCTGCATCGCGAGCTGCTCCAGGTGCCGCTCATCATGCGCGCCCCGGATGCGCAGTTTCACTCCGGTGCACGTGGGTTGACGGTCAGGGGGGGTGCCAGCCTGTTGGACGTCTTCCCCACGCTGCTGGATCTCTGCGACGTGGTCTACCCGCGGGGGCGCAAGGAGGGGCGCGCCGGAACGTCTCTCGCGGTCTGCCTGCGGGACGACTCGACGCCCATCGGCCCGCGAGGCACCCCGACAACTCCACCGCTACCGGACGTGCCGGGCAAACGCGTGCTGCTGGCGGAGTCGACCTCGGGTCCGGTCGAGCTGCGCAGCTTGCGCGAAGGCCGGCACCTGTACATGCGGGTCACGCAGCCCCTCGAGAAGTGGGAGGCGCTCTACGACGTCGTCCGTGACAAGGACGAACGCCGCGATCAGAGCGAGGGGGAGACTCTCTTGCTCCTGCAGATCTCGGCGCGACTGGACGCCCTCTTCGATGCGCTCGAGGCGACAGCACTCACCGGACGTTCCCGCGAGATCGACGCAGAGACCGCGCAGCGGCTCGCGGAGATCGGATATACGGGCGGCAAGTGAGCGTCAACGAGCCCCCGGCATCGTCGTGGTTCGAGCAACCTGGCGAGCGCGCCGGTGCCGGGGATGACGTGCGAGTCACGCTGCGTCGCTACGACGGCGACGAGTTCGAGGAGCGCGACGTCGCGCCCTCCGAGCTCGACACTCTGGCCGGCGAACTGCGTTCGGGTCAGGTGCTCTGGATCGATGCGGCCGGTCCGGGGTGCGCGGGCCTCGCGCTGCGGTGGGGACAGGTGTTCGGGGTTCCGCCGCGGCTGGTCGGCGATGTCGCGGATCCGGTGCGGCGGCCGGCGCTCAGCACCGAATCCGACGAGCATCTGGGAATCACGTTCAAGCTGCTCTCTCTCGTCGATACGCGCGTGCGGTCCGTCCACGCCGCCGTGATCGTGGGCCGCGGTTACGTGCTCTCGCTCTCGTTCGACCACGGCGATCCGTTCGGCCCGGTTTGCACGCGCGTGACCGGCGAGCGGGGGCGATTGCGTCGCGAGGGATCCGATCGTCTGGCGCACGCGCTGCTCGAGCAGTGCGTCGACGGTTACTTCGCACTCCTCGAAGGACTCGAGACGCGCATCGAGAAGCTCGAAAGCACGGTCGAGGCGGGCAAAGCGCCCCCGACGCTCGGCGGCTTGCACCGGGCGCGGTCTCAGTTGGTTCGATTGCGGCGGGCGGTCTGGCCGCTGCGCGATGGGGTGGGGGCGCTGCTGCGCACGGAGAGTCCGCTGATCGGGGACGGCGCCCGGGCCTGCTTCGGTGACCTGCACGGCCACGTCCTGCACGTCATCGAGACGAGTGAGACGCTGCGCGACCTCGTCAGCAGCGTACGAGACCTGTATCTGACGAAGCTCGACTCGAGACTCAACGAGACCATGCGCGTGCTGACCGTAATCGCGACGGTGTTCATGCCGCTGTCGTTCCTGGCGGGTGTCTACGGCATGAACTTCGAGAACATGCCCGAACTCAAGCAGGCGTGGGCCTACCCCGCACTGCTCGGAGTCATGGCGATCGTGGCCGTGGCGATGCTCCTGTTCTTCCGCCGCAAGCGGTGGATCTGAGGGTTCGGAGTAGACTCCGCGCCCGTGAGCAGCCTCTCGCGCGCCGTGCAGGCGCTCTCCCATCGTGCAGTGGACCTGGGCGTCATGCCCGGCGGTCGGGACTACGTTCAGTTCGTGTTGCTCGGTTGGTACCGAACCGGTTCGAACTACCTGCGCACGCTGCTCGATTCACATCCCGAGGTCGTGGCGTACTCCGAGCTGTTCTCGCCTCACCGCGTGTTCTGGGGAACGGCGCGCGCCCGGCCGCTGCACGCCGAGCGCGTCGCCGCGCTGCGCGACGCGGACCCGCTCGGCTTCCTGTCCGACGGGCCGTTCCGCGAGCAGCCCCCCGGCATCCGCGCTGTCGGGTTCAAGCTGTTCTATCCGCAAGTCCTGCTCAAGCCGGTCCCCGGCCTCGCGGAGCGGCTGGCTGCGGACGGCGTGCGCGTCGTGCACCTGGTGCGGGAGAACCTGCTCCGGCTGCGGGTGTCCGCGCTCGTCGCGCAGCGCACCGGTGCGATGTCGAGCACGGATGTGGGAGAGGCGGAGAGCGCACTCGTCGCCACTGGGCCGATCGTGGTCGATCCGCAGGACCTCCTCGCGTTCTTCGCGCAGTACGGCCGGCGGGCGGCGGCCGCCGCCGCACTGTTCGCGCCCGAGCGGATCCACCGCATCGTGTACGAGGAGCTCTCCGCCGAGCCCGACCGCGTCGTCGCGGAGGTCCAGCAGTTCCTCGGCGTCACGCCGCGGCCGGCCGGGAGTCCGCTCGTCAAGCAGGCCCGCCGTCCGCTGAAGGAGGTCGTGCTGAACTGGGTGGACGTCGAGCACGCGCTCGGTGGAACGGAGTGGGCGCGGTTCCTGCAGACCGCGTGATCAGTCGCTGACAGCCAGCCGCGGCGGCCGGCCGGCGACCTCGAGCGGGTCCCCGTCGCCGAGAGCGGCGGCGAAGTGCCGCGCGACGTCCGACGCCAGCGCCGCGACGTCGATGCCGCGCAGCGTCGGGGCGTCGTCGTCGACGGCCGCGACGAGCTTCGTGTGCGAGGCACGCGCCAGCCGTCGCACGCCGTTCTCGATGCGGCGGTGGTGCTGCAGCAGAGCGGCCGCGAGCTGGATGACTCCCTGGACGAGGGCGCGGTCGCGTCGGTCCTCGCTCGCGAAGTAGCACGCCTCGAGAGCCTCGTGGGCCTCCCAGAGGTAGCCCTGGTGGTAGAGGTCGAGCCCGACCAGCCATGACTCGTCCTGCCGCCACTCCGAGGCCGGGAGCCCGGGGGCGTGCTCGGGGAAGCCGTAGAGGCTGCCGTCCGGATCGCGCCGGGGGTGTGGGTGGACGCCGGGCTGGAACCGATAAGAGGGAAGGGGGGCCTCCGGCCGGTGCCGGGGCGCGTCCGGCCAGACCGGAAGCGGTTCTCTCGGTTCCGCTGGTTCTGGGGACTCGGGGGGCCGGCTCACCCTCGGATGTTCGCCTCCCCGAGCGCGGTCACGAAACCGGATCGGGGGAGCGGGGTTGGTACCTTGGCTGTAACGCAGCCCAGCTGAGACACGCAGCGGAGACACGAGAGTCATGCGCAGGCCTTCCATCAGATTGATCGCAGGAGTGGGCGTCGCCGCCGTGCTCGCCGCGTTCCCGTTCGCTCCGGAGGTGTTCGGGCGCGACGGCGCGACCTCCGACGGGCCCGCGGTCAAGCGCGACGATCCGTCCCGCACTCCCGCCGACGTGGCGATGGACCTCGATTTCCTCGTTGCCGCGGCGTGGGATCGCGAGGGCCTCGTGCCTCCGGGCACGTGCACCGACGAGGAGTACGTGCGCCGCGTGTACCTCGACATCGTCGGCACGATTCCGACTGCGGACCAGGTCCTCCTGTTCGTCCGGGACGACGCCGAGGACAAGCGCGCACGCCTCGTGGATCACCTCCTCGACACACCGGGGTACGCCCGCCACTTCACGAACCTGTGGGGCAGCACGCTGGTCGGAGAGGGTACGAACGACAACAACCGCGACTACGTGCCCGGGCTGTTTCGCCGCTGGCTCGAGCAGCAGTTCGAAGCGGATCGCCCCTACGCGGAGCTGGTCACCGACCTCCTGACTGCGAAAGGCACCGGGTACGAGAACGGCGCCGTGAACTACGCCGGCCGCCGCGCCCACTCCGCCACGGATATGGCCGGCGCGGTCAGCAAGCACTTCCTCGGCGTGCAGATCCAGTGCGCGCAGTGTCACGATCACCCGTACGAGGAGATCACGCAGGCCGACTTCAACGGCTTCGCAGCGTTCTGGGGCACCACGGTCGGCGTCCCCGAGCGGATCGACTACTCGATCCTCGGAGCGCGGGCCGCAGAGCGGGCCGAGCGGCGCTACGAACAGCAGGTGCAGGCACTCATCAAGCAGGGCATGGCCGAGGACAAGGCGCGCCAGCAGGCGAACCGCCGCCGGCCGCGTACGCGCAACATCCAGGACGTCGAGTTGATGGCCACGACCGGCCGCGGGGGCGTTGCACGCAACCTGCGCCGACGGGCGGAGCGTGAGCTGGGCGAGATCGCCAAGGTGACGCCGAAGTACCTGCTCGGCAGCGACTTTGATCCCAAGGCGAGTGCGACCCGCCGTTCGGGTCTCGCCGGTTGGATCACCGACACGGAGAACCCCTACACGGCGAAGGCGCTGGCCAACCGGTACTGGGGCTGGATGTTCGGGCGCGGCATCGTCCACCCGATCGACGACTTCAGCAGCGTCAACATCCCGTCCGTTCCACAGGCGCTCGACGTGCTGGCCGAGGACACGGCGGACCACGCGTTCGACCTGAAGCGGCTGGTGCGCGTCATCGCCGCCACCAAGGCGTACCAGCTCTCGACCTCGGTACCCGAGCGTACGCCGCTCGCCGACGAGTTCTTCTCAGCCGGTCCACTCAAGGAGATCACGCCCCAGCAGACGTTCGACTCTCTTCAGGTCGCGCTGGGCGTCCGCAAGGACGGTGCGCGCATGAGCGGGTTGTATGGCGGCTCGCCGTCGTCGGTCGACATGACGGGCGGACGGGGCGGGATGATGATGGGCACCGACGGCACGGAGATGACGCGCGTCGAGCGCATCCTCGCCAGCATGGCGCGGAGTTACTTCCAGACGTTCGAGGACGACGAGGGCGGCGAGTCGGAGTCGTTCTCCGGCACCGTTCCGCAGGGTCTCTTCCTACTCAACAGCGACGTCATCAACAACGCCCTGGTGCAAAAGAACGTCTCCGTGATCCCGCAGATCGTCGGTGACTACGACACGGTGCGGGAGTGCGTGCGCCACCTGTTCCTGCGGACGCTGTCCCGCGAACCGACAGCGAAGGAACTCAACAAGTTCACGCACTTCGCGAAGACCGCGAAGACCGTCGAGGAGACGGTGCCGACGGACGGCAAGACGAAGAAGAACAAGGCGAAGAAGCGCCGGCGCACCGGTGAACTCCGCGAGCACGCGGCGTACGCCGACCTCCTCTGGGCGCTGATTTCCTCGAGCGAGTTCTCGAGCAACAACTAGCAGCCGACACAGGAAGAACCAGCCATGCGCATCCACGTCCCCGACAACGTCACCGGCTCGAAGCTGGTCGCCGACGCGTGCTGCACGCGCCGCGGAGTCCTACGCGGCTCGCTGCTTGCCACTGCGGCGGCGGCCCTCTCCGGCGCCGGCCTGAAGACGGCGTTCGCCGACGATCGCCCGGTTCCGCCGGGTGACGCCCTCGCCGGACACGGCAAGGCAAAGCGCGCGGTGCTGGTCTACCTGGCTGGCGGCGCGTCGCACATCGACACGTTCGACCCGAAGCCCGGCCGCGAGACCGGCGGATCGTTCGTGCCGGTCAAGACCAAGATCCCCGGCGTCGTGCTCGGCCAGCACCTGCCGAAGCTCGCCGCCCGGATGCTCGACCTCACGCTGATCCGCAGCATGACGTCGTCCGAGGGCAATCACAGCCGCGCCCGCACGCTGGTGCACACGGGCTACTCGCCCGAGGCCACGGTCAAGCACCCAACCATCGGCTCCGGTGTGTCGCGGGAGATCGGGCCGTCCGACTTCGAGCTGCCGAACTTCGTGTCGATCGGTCCCTCGCAGGACAGCTCCGCTTTCCTCGGCGTGAAGCACGCACCGCTGGTGCTGCAGCGCGCGGATCGCAAGCCCCAGAACATGGAGTACCACGCGGCGGTCGGGCAGGACCGCGTCGAGCGACGTCTCGACCTGCTGGAATCCCTGCAGGACGGGTTCGCCAAGTCGCACGGCGACGCGGTGCGCGCCGGCCACGACGACATGTTCGTCAAGGCCAAGCGCCTGATGGACTCGCCGCTCCGCGCGGCGTTCGACATCGAGCAGGAGAAGCCGAAGGACCGCGAGATGTACGGATCCTCGCGGTTCGGCCAGGGCACGCTCCTGGCGCGGCGCCTGCTCGAGTCGGGCGTCTCCTGCGTCGAGGTGACCCTGAACGGCTGGGACACGCACGACGACAACTTCAACCGGGTCGAGGCGCTCTGTGCGGATCTCGACACGGGGTTGTCGGCGCTGATCGACGACCTGAAGGCGCGGGGCATGCTCGACTCGACGCTCGTCATGTGCGTCAGCGAGTTCGGCCGCACGCCGCGGATCAACCCGCGGGGCGGCCGCGATCACTACTCGCGCGCGTTCTCGTCGCTGCTCGCGGGCGGCGGCGTGATGGGTGGCCAGGTGATCGGCGAGACCGACGCGAACGGCGAGGCCCCCAAGGGCGACCCGGTCAAGGTGCCGGACCTGCACGCGAGCATCTGGCATGCGTTCGGCGTCGACCCGTGGACGGAGTACGAGGCCAACGACCGTCCGATCACGCTGACGCCCAAGGAGGGGCGCGTCGTGAAGTCGATCTTCGCCTGATCTGCGGTGGCCGAAGGAACGCGGCCCACGCGCGTCTAACCTGACGCCGTGCGCCGCGTTCTCGTTGCCCTCGCCATCCTGCTGCTGCTTCTCGTGCTGCTCGGCACGGCCGCGTGGTTCATGACGGGTCCGGGGGCGGCTCCACCGGAGTTGCGCGGTACGGAGGGGACCGTCGTTGCCGGGGAGGAGCGAGCGCCGCGGGATCGGATCGAGCGAGGGACCGGTGGGTCGGTCCACGGCGAGCAGCCCGCCGCTCCTGCACCCACGGGCGTCATCCCGCCACCGACCGAGTACAAGTACGCGCGCGTCTCGGTGCTCGACGGCAACGGCGCCGTCGTCGAGGGTGCGCTCATCCAGGTGGTCGCGCTGCAGACACGGCTCGCGCTCGCGGGCGAGCCGGTGGCGCTGACGGACGCGGCGGGAGGCGCACGTGTGCGGATCTGGACCGGCGAGGGCATGTTCCGCGTGCTCGCCCTGCGCGGTGACGAGCGCGTCCAGAGCCAGATCCTCTTTCCCCCCGAAGAAGGGGATCTCGTGATCGAACTGCGTCTCGAGCCGGCCGTCACGGTCCGTGGCCAGGTTGTGGATGTCGCCGGGCGCGGCATGCCGCACGTGCAGGTCATCCTGCGCACTTCGAACGTCACGACGGATACGTTCAAGCATTGGGCCCGCTGCGATGTGCGGGGGAAGTTCCAGTTTGCGTCGATAGCGGCGTCGGTGGTGGCGGACGGTGCGACCATCCAGGCGTTCCCCGCGCCGGTGACCGCGCCGCTGACGGAGCGCTTCGATGCACTCACCCTGCGTTCCGGTGCGATCGTCTTGCGTGCGCCGCCGGGAGTTCGCGCGGTCGGGCGCGTGCTGACTGCGGCTGGGGAGCCGGCCGTGGGTGCCTCGGTCCAGCTTGACGGCGGCGTTTACGCGACGAAGACCGGCGTAGATGGGCGATTCGAATTCGCGTTCGTGACGCCGGCGCACGCCCGCGTGATCGTTCTCCCGGCCGTCGATCTCGGGGTGGCCGTGGCGGACCTGCCGGAGCCGCAGGACGGTGTGCGCGACGCCGGCGACATCGTGGTGGCGCGGGGCCGTTCCCTCACGATCCGCGCTCGCGCGGACAAGAGCCTTCCGGCGCCCACCGGCACCGTCGTGCACGTGGTGCAGGCCGGCCTCACCGTGCGCGCGACGGTCACGACCGGGGACGGCGTCGCGGTGCTGCATGGTCTCGGGCCGGGGCCGTTCGACATCGCCGCGCTCGGCGTGTTCTTCACGGTCGAGCCGGGCAGCCGTGCCTCGGTGGCGTGGGGACAGCCGCTGCGGCTGGGCGTCGCCCGCGACGTCACGCCGGACGACGAGGGCATCGAGATCGTCATGCGGGCGGGCCGGAGCATCGCGCTTCGGTTCGTCGACGCCGTGACTCGCCGACCACTCCAGCCGCCGCGCGGCGTACTGAGCCTGCGCGTCAAGCGGCCGCGCTACAGCGGCCGTGTGCACCACTGGCCGGACCCGTTCAACCCGGGAACCGGATACCCGCCGTTCGTCGCCGCCGACTTCACCGGCCCGCACGAGCTGATGGTCACGGCGGTTGGCTACCACCCGGCTGCGGTTCACCATTTCGAGATCCACGACGACCGCGTCACCGAGGTCGAAGTGCCGCTCCGGCCTCGCTGAGCGCGGGCCGGGGGCCTTTCCTCGGCGTCCCGGGGCGACGGCGATCAGAATGAAGGGTTGGAACGCGATCTCGATCCCGATAGCGGAGACACGACGTGCCGACTGCGACCGACATCAAGAAGGGCAAGATCCTCGTTCACGAGGGCGAGCTCTGGCGTTGCCTGGACTTCATCCACAAGACCCCGGGCAACCTGCGCGGATTCGTGCAGGCGACGCTGCGCAACCTGAAGTCCGGAGCCAAGGTCACGCACCGCTTCCGATCGACCGACAAGATCGACTTCGCGTTCATCGAGACGCGCGAGTACCAGTTCCTCTATCGCGACGGCGACCTGTTCCACTTCATGGATGTCGAGACGTACGAGCAGTCGCCACTCGAGGCGGAGCTGCTCGGCGATGCTCCGAAGTACATGCGCGACGGCGACAACGTCCTCATGGAGGAGTACGACGGGACGCCGGTCGGCGTCACGCTGCCCAATCACGTCGAGTTGCAGGTCACCGAGACCGGACCGGGCACGCGCGGTGACACGGTGTCCAACGTGTTCAAGGACGCGACGATCGAGACGGGCATCACCATCAAGGTGCCCCTGTTCATCGAGTCCGGCGAGATGGTCCGAGTGGACACCCGTACCGGAGAGTTCGTAGAACGCGTGAAGTAGCCGCTGCGGTACGCGCGTTAGGTTGAGGGGACGCCCCCTCGGGAGACTTCAGACATGCGACGCGCCCTGATCGCCGTTCTCGTGATCCTCGCCCTGGCTCTCCTCGCCTGGCTCGTCTTCAGTAGCGGCTCGCCCTCCGGTCTCGGTGACGGCGGCGAGAGCCTCGAGTACGTCGCCCTCGACGGAGAGGACGCCGAAGAGGGCGGCAACCGTCGTGATCGCGTCAAGCCCGGCACCGAGGAGCCCGGCCGGGTGCGCGTCACGCGCCCCTCCGGCACGCCGTACCAGCAGAAGTACCCCGAGATCGGGCAGGAGTTCGAGCAGAACCCGGAGCTCGGCTCGATCACCGGGCGCGTGATGATCGTGCAGACCCGGCCCGCCGTGGGTGCCGTCGTGACCGCGATGAGGAGTAGTAAGCCGCTGGCCCGCGCACACGCGGGGAAGGACGGTTCGTTCCGGATGGCGAACGTTCCGCCCGGCACGGGGATCCACGTCGAGGCGCACGCCGACGGTTTTGCCCGCGGCGGATTCGACCGGTTGCAGGTGGACGCAGGTGACGTGACGGACATCGGGACGATCTACGTCGGCGCGGCCGTCGGCGATCACGTCGACAACCGGCTGCGTGTGCTCTGCAAGGACAGCGAAGGCGCGCCGATCCCGGACGTGTCGGTCACAGCCTCCACGATCTACTACGGCGCGCTGCTCTCGCTCGGGCAGTGGGAGAAGGTGCCCGGCGGCACGATCCTGCGCGCGCAGACCGACGCCGCGGGATATGCCGAGTTCGAGCTGATGCCGCCGGCGGCCTACGACGTGTTCGCCGAAGCGGAGGGGTTCGCCACGGGGCTGCGCGAGCGCATGACCGTGCAGCACGACACGAAGACGCTCGTGAGCTTCCGGATAGAGGCCGGCATGACGATCTCCGGCCGCATCCTCAACGAGGCGCAGGAGCCGATCGCCGGAGCGCGCATCGGTGGGTTGCGCTGGAGTGACTTCTCGGCCGTACCCGCCGTCGTCAGCGACGGCGAGGGCAAGTTCACGCTCGGAGGCCTCCGCGGCGGCCAGCACATGGTGTTCGCGAACAAAGACGAGTACGGCGGCGAGCAGTCCCAGCAGGTTGCCGCGGGTACGCAGGACCTCGAGATCGTGATCAAGCTCGGCGGAGAGTTCTCGGTGCGCGTGACGGACGCGGCGACCGGGCAACCGATCACAAAGTTCGGTCTGCGCCCGTACCTGAAGGTGCCGTTCGCCTACCTGTTCGCACCTCTCTTTGAGATCGACTCCCCGAACGGCGAGCACACCATGCGCCTGCCGCCGTCGGACTACGGCCTCGAGGTGAGTGCAGCGGGCTACATGCTGAAGGACGTCACGAGCATCAAGATCTCGCCGCCGGGAGCCGAAGGCGACGCCCCCGCCGCGGAGCCGATCGCAATTGCTCTCGAAGCGGCGGGCATCGTGCGCGGCAAGGTCGTGGGGCGCTTCACCGGCAAGGCAGTCATCGGAGCGGAGGTGTTCGTCGAGAAGGGCGGCTTCCCGCCGTCCCGCGTGAAGGACCTGACGACGGTGACCGACGAGAACGGCGTGTTCGTGCTCGACAAACTGGCCCCGCGCACGCTCTCGCTGCGTGTCGCGCACGTGGATCACACATCCACGCTGTTCGAGGGCGTGGATCCCGTTCCGGCCGGCGAGGACGGTTCGCTCCCGCCGCCGGTCGAATTCGCACTCGGGAGCGGGGGACGCATCGAGGGTGTGGTGCTGGATGACGCGCGTATGCCGCAGTCCGGTACGAGCATGGAGCTGACGTCGGGCTTCGACCTGTTCGCACGCCGCACCGCAGTGACCGGCGACGACGGGCGCTACTCGTTCACCAACGTCCCGATCGACAAGACGTACACCGTCTCGGTGGGACGCTTCCTGCCCGGGCAGACCAGCCGGAGCAAGGGAAGTGTGAAGGTCGCCGAGGGCGCCGTTGTCGTCATCGACTTCGGCACCGAAACAGGGGGCTTCCCGCTCACGGGCCGCGTGTTGCGCGGTGCCGAGCCGGTCGCGAACGTCTCGATCTCGCTCGTCAGCAACGACGGCGGGAGCGCTCTCGAACAGGAGCGAACGGGGGACGACGGCACGTTCACGTTCAAGCAGGTGCAGCCGGGCAAGTACCAGCTGACTGCGCAGTCGGGAGGCAGCCGTTCGATCGCCGTGACCGTGCCGGCGGACCAGCCGCCCGAGCCGGTCGAGATCGTCATGGCCACCGCGACGATCGTCGGGACGGTGAAGGACGTCTCGACGGGCGATGCTCTGTCGGGCGTGTACGTTGAGTGCGAGCGCGTCGTCGAGGCCGGTGCCAGCAACCTGAGCACGATCTCTCAGCGCTGGAAGGGCAACGACATCACCGGCGAGACCGGAGAGTTCGAGATCGGTGGACTGGAAGACGGCAGCTACCGCATCCGCGCGTTCCGTGAGGGCTACGGGGCCGTTGTGGAAGACGGCATCACGATCGTCGGTGGCGCCGATGCCGCTCCCGTGCGGCTCGAACTCGGTTCACCGGCCACAGTGACCGGGTTCGTGCGCAACGCAGCGGGCACACCGATCTCCGGCGCGCAGCTCGTCGTGACCGACGATCAGGGTCGCGCGCTGTTCTTGGTCGGGCTGACCTCGTCGTCGAGTGACGGCAGCTACATCCAGGCCACGCTGCCCCCCGGTCGCTTCACGTTCGCGTTCTCGAAGGACGGCTACGCACCGGCCGAGAAGGAGTCGGAGGTTGCCGTCGGCGAGCAGGTCACACTCGATTTCACGCTCTTGAAGGGTGGCACCATCGACGTCGTCGTGACCGACGAAGGCGGCGCGCCACTCGGGGGCGCGCTCGTCGACGTGCTGGACGCCGACGGCAACCGCATCGAGCGGGCGATCTCGATCAGCTCGATCTTCTCGACCCAGGCGGCGAAGACCGATGCACGCGGGGATTGCCGTCTGGACGGAATCTCGCCGGGGACGTACACGATCGGCGTGTCGAAGGACGCCGCATCCCGCCGCAGCGACCCGTTCGAGGTCGTCGAGGGAGGCTCTTCGCGCGTCGAGATCCAGCTTCCGGTGGGGAGCGGCGAGTAGCGTGGATCGCGTCGGGGCGCTGGCCGCCCTGCTCCTCGTCGGGACGGCGGCCGCGTGCACCCGGCCGGATCCCGTCCCGCGGCTCCAGCGCGCCGACGGCGACTCCGGCTTCCGCTTCCGGCACGAGTTGCCCGGCGGCCGCATGGACACGCTCCCCAAGGCGGCGATGGGTGGCTTCGCCGTCCTCGACTACGACGGCGACGGACGCCAGGACCTCTACATGGTCAACGGCGGGTGGCACCCGGACTTCGCGCGGGCCGAGCGGCCGGAGAAGCCGGCGCCGAACCGCCTGTTCCGCAACCTCGGCGGCTTTCGTTTCGAGGACGTGACGATCGCAGCCGGTGTCGGCGACACGGGCTTCGGACTCGGAGCGTGCGTCGGTGACGCCGACGGGGACGGGCTCCCGGACCTGTTCGTCTCGAACTACGGCGGCAGCGTCCTCTATCGCAACGCGGGCGACGGCACGTTCGAGGACTGGAGCGCGCGGAGCGGCATCGCGCCCGGCCTGCATGCAGGCGCCGCGTTCGTCGACTACGACCGCGACGGCGACCTCGATCTCTACGTCGGGCAGTACGTCGATCCGCGGCAGATGCACACGGACATGCGCATCCACGCTTCGGCCGCGGCATTTCCACCGCCTGCGGCGTTCCTCCCCCAGACCGGGTCGCTCTACCGCAACGACGGCAACGGTGTCTTCGAGGACGTGACTCTCGAGGCGGGAGTCGGCAAGGCCGGCAAGGCCATGTCGGTGGTGGCGACCGACGTCGATGACGACGGCTGGATCGACGTGTTTGTCGCGAACGACACGGAGCCGAACTTCGTCTGGCGCAACAAGGGAGACGGCACGTTCGAGGACGTGGCGCCGGTGACGGGACTCGCTTATGGCCTGAGCGGGAGTGCGCGCGCGTCGATGGGAGTGGACACCGCGGACATCGACGGCGACGGCCGGCTCGACTTCTTGATCCCCGACACCGAGGGCGGCTGCGCCTACCTGGCGCGCAAGACGTGGTTCACGGACCGCGCGGCGGACCTCGGGCTCCTGGCGCTGTCCCGCCAGTGGGTGGGGTGGGCGGACGTTCCGTTCGACATCGACAACGACGGCGACCTGGACCTGTACAAAGCGCACGGCGATCTGCGGAGCCTGGATCCGCAGGAGTCATTCGCCGTGGTGGCCGAGAACGACGGCGGCTTCGTGCGCGCGGGGGTCGGGGGCGCGCTGCAGGCGTGCGCGAGAGGCGCGGTGGCGACGGACCTCGACGACGACGGACGGCTCGACGTCGTGGTGCTGGCACTCTCGGACAAGGCCGCGATCTTCGCGAACGTGACCAGGGACGCAGGCCGCTGGGTCCGCCTACGTTTGCGCGGCACGCGTTCCAACCGGCTCGCCCTCGGCGCGCGCGTCACCGGCCGGGTCGGGGAGCGCACGGTCGTGCGCGACGTGCAGGGCAGCGTCGGGTACATCTCCGCAGGCGACCTGCGTGTCCACTTCGGGCTGGGCGGCGAGAGTGAGATCCGGGACGTGCGCGTGCGCTGGCCGACGGGGGAAGTCCAGGAGTTCGGCGACCTAGCCGCCGACGAAGAGCACGAACTCGTCGAGAACTAGAAGTCTGTCCGAGTAACCCGAGCGACCACGACGCAGCGCCGGTGGCCGGATGCAGTCGTTCACGAGGGGTCGTCGGCCCGCGCGACGTCGAGAGCTCGTTCCAGAACCTGGCGCAGCATCGCTTGACTGAGCACGCCGGTGGAAGTGTTCAGCCGGCTCGGATGGTAGGAGCCCAGCAGGAGCGGGAAGTCGCCCTCGGCCTGGAACTCGGCACCGTGTCCGAAGCGGGGGCGTGGCGCAGGGATCGGCCCACCGCGGTCACCGATCACCCGCACGCCTTGGTCGAACGCGAGCTTGCCGAGAGCGACGACGACCCGCGGGGCGAGCAAATCGAGTTCCTCGTGCACGTACTCAGCGCACGATGAGATCTCGTCGCGGGACGGCAGGTTCCCCGGTGGCGCGCACCGGCAGATCGCGGTCAGGTAGACGTCGATCAGAGCGAATCCATCGTGCCGGTCGCGGGACGTGGTCTGCGATGCGGCGCCGACCGCGTGGAGGGCGGCGGCCAGGAAGTCGGAGGCACCCCGTCCGTCCTGGCCGTCGCCGGTGAACATGCGGCCGGTGCGGTTCGCGCCATGGGCGCCGGGCGCCAGGCCGAGCAGCATCACGCGGGCGTTCCCGTCACCGAAGCCGGGGACCGGACGTCCCCAGTAAGTCTGGTCGCGGTATGCGCGTCGCTTCTTGATGGCTACGGCGCGGCAGTACTCGACGAGGCGCGGGCAGCGTTCACAGCCGGCGACCGTCGCGGCCAGTTTGGTGAGCCTTGCCTCCCTGGACATCGCTGAACCCTACCCAATCCCGCGGACGGAGGCGATCACGGGAGAAGCACGAGTGCCAGCGCGCCGGCGGCGATCGCGGCGGCGGTGCGCAGCAGGACGCCGCGAGCGCGGGTGCGGATCGCGTCGCGCAGCGCGGCGTCCAGGATGGGTTCGACCCTTCCGCCTCGTTCGCGCGCACCGCGCGCGGCTCGGACCACTCAGGTCCCGGCCGTGGCCTGGAACACACTCAGAGCCCCGATCGTGAACGGTACGAGCGCGACCCAGCGGGACCAGCTCGGAGCGGCGGCGGTCCCCGACCACCACGCGATCCCGCACGCGCCGAGCAGCATGACGCCCGCGCCGACCATCCGCCGCCTGATTCCGATTCCGTCGAGATTAGTGGGTGGGCTCCGGTCACTCATTGCGTCCATCTTCCGAGATACGCGAACGAGTCGTCGTAGCGGTACGAGATGCTCCGGTGCGTGTCGTCGAACTCCTCGTGTACGTGGCGGATGCCGAGCTCGGTGAGGCGCTGCGACAGGACGCGTGCGCCGATGTGCAGGTGCCACTCGTCGCGCAGCCCGCAGTCGATGAAGATTCCGCGGAGCTTCTTCAGGTTCTTGGCGTAGCGGCGGCAAGCCACGACCGGGTCCTTCGCGCGCCATCGCCGCATGACGTCCGCCCGCTCCTCACCTGTCTCGAGGTCGAACGGCAGGTCGAATCCCAACGGGGCCTCGGCGTTCGGTGAATAGCAGGCCGCCATCGCCATGATGTTCACCGTGTGGATGTCGCCACCGCCGGGCTTCTTCACCCGGCGCTTCTGGAACCCGCGGAGCCACTTCTCGGGCCCGCCCGCGGCGCGCAGAGTGTTCCACGCCGTGGGGAAGTCGCCGCGGTAGCAGTAGTCGAAGTACGCGTCGCCGGAGTGCGAGGCCAGCGACCCGAACACGCCCGGGTGGCGCATCCCGAGCATGAGCGCGCCGTAGCCGCCCGACGACTTGCCGCAGATGGCCCGGTGGCGCGCGGCGGGCTTGGTGCGGAACCGGCTGTCCAGGTGCGGCACCACCTCCTTGACGACGAACGTCTCGTACCGGCCGACCGCCGCTGAGTCGACGTATTGGCTCCCGCCGAGCGCTGTCACGCAGTCCGGCGTCGCGATGAGCATCGGTGGCACCTTCTTGGCCGCGATGAGTCGGTCCATCCGGTCCTGCAGCGCCTCCCCGAAGTACCCGCGCTGATACGGGTTCTCGGAGATCCCGGTGAACCCGACGATCAGGACGATCACCGGATACCGGCGGCTGCCCTTCGAGTATCCCGGAGGCAGATAGACGTGCAGATCGCGCTCGTGCGGGTCGCCGAGAGCGTTCCCGCGCAGCACGCGGCTGTCGATCCGGTCTACGACGACGGTTCCGCGCCTCTTCGCCACGCTGCTCACCTCTCCAGTTGTGCGTCCGGGGTGCCCGGCATCATTCTCGTTGTCCGCCCCATTCTCATTGTCCGCGACGGGGGCGAAGAGGACTCCTCCCCCCGTCGGAACTCCGAAGAGAGGTCGCCCATGCGCCGTCTCGCGCTGTTCGTGTTGATTCTCACGCTCGCGGCGCCCGGCTGCGGCGATGACGGTGGCGGCGGCGGAGGGCAGGGTGGGGTCGGCTCCGCCACACCCTCCGACATCGCGGAGTCCCTCGAACTGCAGAACCGCGGGCTCGGCCACCTCACGCGGTACGACTACACAAAGGCGTTGGAGACCCTCGAGCAGGCGTACGCGCTGACTCCGGACTGGCAGGCCGCCAAGTTCCACCTGGCGCTCGCCTACCAGCACGCGAACGACGAGACCCGGCCCAAGGCGCTCGCGATGATGCGCCAGATCGCGGCGGCCGATCCGAACCACTCGCGCGCCGTGTTTGCCGCGGGCATCCTGGCGGAGAACGCGGGCGAGACGGACGAGGCGATCGAGCACTACCGGCGGGCCTACCGGAACACCGAGGATCCGGTCATCGGCGCGAAGCTCGGCGGAATCCTGCTTTCGTCGGACCTGATCGACGAGGCGTTCGAGGTGCTCAGCCAGGTCCACGAGGACCGGCCGGCGCTGATCGCGCCTGTCAACTCGCTCCAGCTCCTGCACCGCAGGCGGGGCGAGACGGCGCGCGCCGACGAGTTGCTCGCCCTGCTGCGCTCGCTGACCGGCGGGGTCAACGACGACGCCGAGTGGATCAAGGCCGGCGAGGAGATGACGGACGCCTACGGGAACCTCGGACGCTATTCGCGGGCGGATCCGAGGTTCGGCGGAGCCGAGAACGAACCCGACTGGCTCGCGGTGACCGCCACGTCCGCCCCTCTCGTCGCGGGAGGCGTCGTCTGCGGCCCGCCGCCGGACGGAGCGCCGCCGTATCCCGGTCTGACGGTGTTCGACTACGACGGCGACGAGGACCTCGACGTCTTCGTGTGCGGCGGGACGGGACAGACCGCTCTCTTGCGCAACGACGGCGAGTTGAGGTTCACCGACGTCACCGACGACGCCGGTCTGCGCTTCACCGGCGCGTACGCCGTCGCGGCGGGGGAGCTTGACGTCGACCCGAAGGTCGCCGCGAACGTCAGCGGACGCGACACGATGATCGACCTGGTCATCGTGTTCCCGGACCGCGTGCTCGTGATGCGGAACGCCGGGAACGGCACGTTCATGGACGTGACGCAGAACGCGGGACTCGCGGATGATCCCGGTGGCGCCCGCGCGGTGTTGCTGTTCGACGCGGATCACGAGGGGGACATGGATCTGTTCCTGGCCGGCGATGCGACGCACGGCAACCGGCTGTACGCGAACCGCGGCCCGGGGACGTTCGTGGACG
Organism: Planctomycetota bacterium; assembly: GCA_965248445.1. GTDB lineage: Bacteria > Planctomycetota > JAJSAM01 > JAJSAM01 > JAJVHW01 > CBDFJG01. The sequence goes on along the minus strand of CBDFJG010000004.1, from coordinate 809,526 downwards.
TCACGGAGGCGTCGGGCCTCGCCGGCGACGGCGAGTCGTACGGACCGGTGATCGTGCTCGACGCGGACCAGGACCACGACCTGGACCTCCTGATCACGCGGGCCGGCCGCTCACCGGCGCTGTACCTGAACGAGCGGCTGCTCTCGTTCCGGGACGCTTCGGACTGGGTGGAATTCGCCGCCGACGGGACGCACGGGGGCTTCGCGGGCGACTTCGACCGCGACGGCATCGAGGACGTGTTCCTCGCCGGGGAGTCGGGCGCGATCCAGCTCAGAGGCACGACGCGCGGCTTCGTGCGCGAGGCCCTGTTCGACGCCCCGGGCGGTGCGGCGGTGCCGCTCGACGCTCAACTGAGCGGGTCCGCCGACGTGCTCTTCTCCAACGGGACGTACTTGCACGGCCTCACCTGGCAGTTCACGGGAGCAGGGAGCCTCGTGCCGACGAAGGGCGCGAGAAACCTGGTCGCCGCGGACCTCGACGGCGACGGCGTCGAAGAGGTCGTGACGAACGAGGCCGGCTCCACCGCGCAGCTTGTGCAGCTCGATTGCGCCGGCCGCTTCGTCGGGCTGTCTCTCGACTTCCGCGGGGTCATTCGCAACGACGTCCAGGCCGGGTGGTCGAACCTCGAGGGTCGCCACGCGTGGGTCGAGGCCAAGGCCGGATCGCTCTGGCAGGGCACCCGTGTCGGCGGCACGACCGGCTACGGCGCGCAGGCGCCGACGCGCACGGTGTTCGGCCTCGGCGCCCGGCCGTCTGCGGAGTTCGTGCGCATCCTGTGGACGGATGCCGTGCAGCAGGGCGCGCTCGACGTGCCGGTGGGGGCGCCGTACCTGATCGTCGAGGAGCAGCGCCGGCCGGACTCGTGCCCACTGCTGTTCTCGTGGGACGGGCACGCCTACCGCTGGATCACCGACTTCATCGGCGCGGGAGGCGTCGGATTCCTGCTCGCCCCGGGCGTCTACGCCGAGCCGGATCCGCGCGAGAGCGTCAAGGTGGACGGCGAACTGGTGGCACCGAACGATGACGGCGATCTCGTCTTCAAGCTCGTCGAGGCGATGGAGGAGATGGTCTATCTCGACCACATGGATCTGCAGGTGGTGGACAGTCCTCCCGGAGTCTCAGTCCACCCCGACGAGCGATTCACGGGCGAGCGCCCGTTCGCTGACGGGCACGTCATCGCACACGGCGCTGAGATCCTGCCGGCCGCAGCCCGCGACGGGAGCGGCCGCGACGTCCTCGCACACATCGCGGTCGTCGATCGCATCTACTCCGAGGAGCCGGGACTGCATCCGCGGCTGACCGGCGCCATCGACGGGTCCGTGCTGGAACTCGACTTCGCAGATCGGCTCGCGGACGTCGCGCCGGGCGATGCGCTCGGCCTCTTCCTGCATGGCTGGATCGAGTACGGCTACACGCGCACGAGCGTGGCGGCCCACGGCGAGGAGTTCGAGTACGTGCTGCCGACGCTCGAGGCGTTCGTCGGAGGCGATGACGGCGGATCGTGGAAGACGCTTGCGCCGAACATCGGCTACCCGGCCGGCTTCCCGCGGGTCATGACCTACGACGTGACGGGGCTGGTGTCACGCGACACCCCGCGGCTGCGCATCCGGACCAATCTCGAGATCTACTGGGACCGGGTGTGGCTCGCCCGTCCGCTCGACACGGCTACTACGTGCCGCGTCACCGAGCTGACGCCGGAGCGCGCCACGCTCGCCCGCGTCGGTTACCCGCGGGAGTACACCCCGGACGGACGATTCCCGCGGATCTACGACTACCACACGCGTGATGAGTCGATGCCGTGGAAGACCGTTGTCGGCGACTACACGAAGTTCGGTGACGTGCTGCCGCTGCTGACCGCCGCGGACGACCGGTACGTGATCTACGGCAAGGCAGAGGAAGTCGACGTGCGGTTCGCCGCGTCGGCACTGCCGGCTCTCGAAGATGGCTGGCGGCGGGACTACATCCTGCGGTTCACCGGCTGGTGCAAGGGGCAGGAGCTGTACATCGCGCACGGATACACGGTCGAGCCGCTACCGTTCCTCGGGATGTCCACGTACCCGTACGGTGCGGACGAGTCCTATCCGGACACGCCGGAACACCGGGCATACCGGGTGCGCTGGAACACGCGTCGGGTGCGGGGCGGGGAGCCGGAAATCCGCGGCAGTGTGATGCCGCGCTAGCGGCTACTCCTCGCGGTAGATCCCTACTTCTCTCGGTAGACCCCTACTTCTCGCGGTAGACGATGAGCCCCTTGGTGGGGTCGTACGGCGACACACCCACCGTCACGCGGTCACCGGGGACCACGCGAATGCGGAACCGGCGCATGCGCCCGCTGAGGCGGGCGATGATCATCGGTCCCATGTCCGACTTGATGGCGAAGTTCCCGCCGGCGCGGACTTCTTCCACGACGCCGGGAATCTGAATGAGATCGTCTCGAGACAAACTGACTCCTGCTCTGCGCGCCTCCGCGAGTCGGAGACGCCAAGCCGGGCATCATACCCCCGGGGCCGTTGGGCCACGCATAAGCCGGGGGGAACCTCGCCGCGTGCCTGGGAAGGTGGCTGTACGGGCGGGGCGCTGCCCCGCCCGCGAACGACAACTGACGTCCGCTGACGCGGACGTCAGTTGTTCTGGCCGCCCTGCCGGATCCAGTCCTCGATCAGGTTGATGCGGGTCGTGCCGAGGCCGCTGCCCGGAGGCATCGTGCCCTGCGTGCCGAGTCCCTTCAGCCGGTCAAGCGTGAACGAGTTCCCCGGATCGCCCGGCACGACGTAGCTCTTGGAACTGGAGCACGCGGCGACGTTGATCGTGTTCGTGCGGAACACGGTCGCACCGTTCAGCCCGTGCTTGCGCGCGCCGCTGTTCCCGCAGTTGTTGACTGTCGGGCTGTGGCAGCTGATGCACGAGGACGAGACGATGCCGTACACCGTGTTGGAGGCGGTCGTCAGACTCGTGTTGTTGTAGGACGCGAAGTAGGTGACGTCGACCGTCGCTTCGGCTGAGTCCTGGCCCTGCCGCGTCGCCCTCACGCCGAAGCGGGCGGTCGGCAGCGACTGCTGCGTACCGCCGAAGGGCGACGACGTCGGGAGAGGCACGGAGAACGTGGGGTTCTGCGCCGTCAGGCTGGAGAGCGCGGTCGAAGGACCGCTGATCTGGCGCCAGGTGAACGTCACGGCGTTCGTGTCGTTGTTCGCCGGGTTCGAAGTGAGTGTGACGCTCCCGCCGTATGCCGCGGACGAGACGCTTGCGGACGGTGTGACGACAGGCGGCGGCACCGTGCCGAAACCGACGCCGACCGGTTGCGAGTTCTGCCGGCCGTCGTTCACCGTCAGTCGGAACGTCAGGACGCCGGCGGGCGAGTTGAACGTGAACTGCTCGGCCGTGCTGTCGAAGCTCACGCTCGTGCCGGACGTCTGCTCCCAGAAGTACGTGAGCGGCTGCAGCTCGGGATCGCTGCTGTTGCTGCCGGAGATCGTCACCAGAGTGCCGGGATCGCCCTGCTGCGGTGAGACCGTCGGAGCCGCGATCGGTGCCTCGTCGATTGTGACCGTCACATCCGCGGGCAGGCTGTCGTCGAAGCCGTCGTTGCCGGTGAGGCGGAACGTCATGGTTCCGGCGCTCGGCGCCGTCAGCGTGGGCGACAGCACAGCGCTGCTCGGTGACAGTCCGACCGCCGGCCCGGCGATCTGCGACCACGAGACGGTGACGGGATCTCCGTCGCGGTCGTCGGCCGTGCCGACGAGCGCCACGAGCTGCCCGCCGAGCGGGTTCAGGTCGCTCGCCCCTGCCGTGACCAGCGGGACGCCGTTCAGCGGCAGGCCGAGGAACGTGAGTGTCACGTAGTCGGGCGCGCTGTCATTCAGTCCGTCGGTCACCACCAGCTCGAACGTCATCGTGCGGCGTGGGTTGAGCGAACTGACATCGGGCGGGAGGGCGAACCCGGGTTGCGAGGCGAGTGGGTCGAAGCCGGGGTCCTCTGCGGCGACGTCGTACCAGTCCGCCGCGCTGACCTGCCGCCAGGTGTAGCCGATGGGACCGGTTCCGCTCGTGCGCACGGACAGACTGCCGTCGAGATTGACGGGCTGCGAGCCGGAGATCGTCCGGTTGACGCCCGCGTTCGCGAACGGGATTCCGGAGTAGCCCACTGCGGCGGCGCGGATGTGCTCGGGTGGCCCGTAGGCCAGTTCGTCCCGCGGCAGGATGGCGAACGACCACAGCACGTCGGTCGCCGTGGCACCGGTGGCGGTCGTCTGCAGTGCGTCCGCATCCGCGATCGTGACAGCAGTGCCGTCGAGCTGCGCCCAGCGCACGAACACCGAGTCGCCGTTGGGGTCCGACGACGAGACGGCGTTCAGCGAGATCGCGCCTCCGGACGGGAAAGCTGCAGGATTCGTCACGCCCACCGGGGGTGAGTTGCCGACGTCATCCCGCACGAACACCCATGTCCTGTGAGATGCGTTCGGGAGCGCGTCCACCGTCAGCTCGAAGAGGAGGTCGGCCGGCTGCCGCGGTGCTGTGAACGCGGGGAAGTACGAGTCCGCATTGTCGATCGTGACCGGCGGCCCGGAGATCTGCGTCCAGCTCGCGCCGGTGTTCAGCGGTCCCGCGGCACGCTGTGACGCGAGGCCCGACATGTGAACCGTGGCCATCCGCGGCACGCGCTGGGGGCGTCCGGCATCGGCGACGGAGGCGGCGCCAGGAGAGACGACGACAACATGCTCAGTCTCGATGCTCGACGCCCGCCCGTCGGACACCACGAGTCCGAGCCGAACGACTCCAGACGCCGGAGCGACGAACGTGGTCGTGAGCGCCGAGGGATCGTTCAACGCGACGCCGCCCGAGATCACGCGCCACGTGGCGAGCAGTCCCGAGCCGCGGACATCCACCGACTGGAGGCCGGTGACCGTGACGTTCGCGCTCGGCGCGACCACCTGCGAGAACCCCGGGATCGCGAGCGGGCGCGGAGCGACCTCGACCGCGACGAGCCGCGGGCGGGAACGCACGTCGTCGAACACACTCAGCTGAACTGCGATGGTCTCCACGTCGTCCGGCGCGATGAACGCGGGCATGTCGGACGCGGGGTCGTCGAGGAAGATCGCGCTCCCGTGCACCTGGCCCCACAAGTAGGTGAGCCCGCTCCCCGTGGACTTCGAGCCGTCGAGCCGTCCTTCGGTCCCCGGCTCGACATCGAACGACTCTCCGGCATCCGCGACCGGCAGCTCGCCCTTGTACTTCTTGGGCTTCGACTTGACCTTGTAGCTCATCCCGCCGCCGCTGCCGTCGCTGCCGCTGATGCGGACGGTGAACGCGCCGTACAGGGGTACCGCGAACTTCTTGAGCTTCGCGCTGCCCGACTTGGTGTTGACCACGGCCGCGCCGTCGGACTCCGGGACCACGAACCCGTTGGGGTCCACGATCACGATGTCCGGCACCAGCGCCGAGCCGCGCGAGCGCTTGACCTGCACGGTGACCTCGCCGCCGTCCGCCGCCTGGAACGGGATCTCCAGCTGCGCGCCCACGCCGACGACCTCCGTGCCGCCGAGGGTCTGGGTGTCCTTGCCCTTCATCGTGATGCGGAACCCGCCGACCGATGTGCCGACGCCGCGCACCTCGAGCCGCCACATGCCGGGGGAGGTGATGTCCTTGAGCTTGGCCTTGTAGCTCTTCTCCTTCGCCTTCTCCTTTGCTCGCGGATCGGCGTCGAAGTCGAACACGTCGCCGTCGGGGTCAATCAGTCGGACATCCAGGAGGATCGCCGAGCCCTTGCTGCGCTTGACGGCGATCGAGACGTTCTTCTTGAGACCCTCATTGACCAGGAAGGCCGAGGTGAACACCGCCCCGGGCTGGTCCACGGAGCCGTCTGCGGCGGTGCCGAGAGGCACGTGCAGGTCGACACGCTCCGCGCGGAGCGGTGCGGCAGCGAGGCCCAGAGCGAGGGCGGCGAAAACGAGGACGTACGTTCGCATGAGCGGTGCTTTCCAATCCCTGGACGACCCCACCGCCCAGAGCGAGTCTACCCCAGGATAGCGCTCGAGGTTTCGCAGGATCCCGGGCTCCCGGGGAGGCTACGATCGCGCCCTCCGGGAGACGGGGGATGCAGAAGGAGAGGCGATGAGCGGCGACGGCCAGTCTGCTGTTGGTGGGGCTGAGTCTGCGGGTGGGGGCGGCTTCCTGGACGATCTCCTGCGCGAGGAGAGGCGATTCCCGCCTCCCGCCGAGTTCACAGCGGCCGCCCGGATCCGCGACGCGTCGGCGTGGCCCCAGGGCGAGGAGGCGCGGCTGGCCTACTGGGCCGATCTCGCGCGAGAACTCGTCTGGGACGAGCCGTTCTCCAAGGTGCTGAACTGGGACCCGCCGTTCGCGAAGTGGTTCGAGGACGGCAAGCTCAACGTATCCCGCAATTGCCTCGACCGCCACCTGGGCACGCCGCGGGCCAACAAGGCGGCCCTGATCTGGGAGGGTGAGCCCGGCGATCGCGTCACGCTGACGTACACGCAGTTGCACCGCGAGGTCTGTCGCGCCGCGAGCGCCCTGCGCGGTTTCGGCGTGCAGGCGGGTGACCGGGTCGCGCTCTACATGCCGATGACGCCGGAGGCGGCCATCGCCATGCTGGCGTGCGCGCGGATCGGAGCCGTGCACACCGTCGTGTTCGCCGGGTTCTCGGCGCGCAGCCTTGCCGACCGGATCCTCGACTGCGAGGCGCGGGTCGTGCTCACGGCCGACGCCGCGTGGCGCCGCGGTGACCGCGTGCCGCTCAAGGCGGCGAGCGACGAAGCGTGCACAATGTGCGCCGCGGACGGCTTCGAGGTGCGCAACGTCGTCGTCCTGAATCGCACCGGGCTCGAGATCGCCATGCAGGACGGGCGCGACGTTTGGTGGCATGACGTCATTCCCGCCGCGTCCGCGGATTGCGAGCCGGCCTCGCTGCCGGCCGAGCATCCTCTCTTCATCCTGTACACGTCCGGCACGACGGGCAAGCCCAAGGGGATCCTGCACACCACGGGCGGTTACCTGACAGGCGTCACGAGCAGCGTCCGGCAGGTGTTCGACTTGCGCGAGGACGACGTGTTCTGGTGCACTGCCGACGTGGGCTGGATCACCGGGCACAGCTACGTCGTCTACGGGCCGCTGTCTGCCGGCGGGACGGTGCTGATGTTCGAGGGTGCGCCGAACTACCCGGACAAGGACCGCTTCTGGGAGCTGGTCGCCGAACACCAGGTCACGATCTTCTACACCGCGCCGACGGCGATCAGGGCGTTCATGCGCTGGGGCGACGAGTACCCGGCGCGGCACGATCTCTCGTCGCTGCGATTGCTGGGGACCGTGGGCGAGCCGATCAACCCCGAAGCGTGGATCTGGTACCACAACGTCATCGGTGAGGGCCGCTGCCCGATCGTGGACACGTGGTGGCAGACCGAGACGGGGATGATCCTGATCTCGCCGTTGCCGGGCGTCACCACGACGAAGCCCGGGTCTGCGACGACCGCGGTGCCGGGAATCGAAGCGGCCATCGTCGACGAGCAGGGAGGGAACATCCCTGTGGGCGGAGGTGTGCTCGTGCTCACCCGTCCGTGGCCGTCCATGCTGCGTGGCATCTGGGGGGACATGGACCGCTATCGCGACGTGTACTGGTCGCGCTTCGGGCCGGAGACCTACTTCCCAGGTGACGGCGCGAAGCGCGACTCGGACGGGCACTTCTGGGTCGTCGGCCGCATCGACGACGTGCTCAATACGGCCGGTCACCGCATCGGTACCGCCGAGGTCGAGAGCGCGCTGGTGGCGCACCCGCGCGTAGCAGAAGCCGCTGTGGTCGGCCGGCCGCACGAGATCAAGGGCGAGGCGATCTCGGCGTTTGTGCTGCTGAAGGGCGACATGCCCGCGGACACGAGCGCGCTGTCCACGGAATTGCGTGGGTTCGTCTCCGAACAGATCGGCAAGATCGCCCGGCCGGACGACGTGCACTTCTGCGCGGACCTGCCGAAGACCCGGTCCGGCAAGATCATGCGCCGCCTGCTGCGCGACATCGCGTCCGGTAAGGCGCTCGGCGACACGACCACTCTGGCCGACCCGAAGGTCGTCGACGCGCTGCGCGACGAGTACGCGGGGACCGAGGGGTGACCCGGATCGGCCTGACGTTCCTGGTCGGCGTGGCCGGACTGGTGGTTCTCGCTGCTGCGGCCGAACACGGTCTGTCCGGGCCGGCTTGCCTCGCGGCTGCGCTGGCAACGTGGGTGGCGCTGCTCGCCTCGGTGCGCCTCATCAACGCTGCATGGGTCGCCCGCAAGCTGCGCGTGGAGGGACCCGAGGGGCCGACAGCCGACATGCTCGCGTCCGCGCGGCGCGTGCTCGCTGCGGCCGAGGACGTCGTTGCGCTGGGTCGCCCGATGGCGGAGCCGTTGGCGCGAGCGGTGCTGATCCTGGCGCCAGAACACGCCGCGCCGGACGAGGATGAGGTCGTCCGCGCCCTCCTGCGCTCGACGCCCGAGGAGCGCCGCCGCCTGGTGTACGACCTGCGCCGGGCGCAGCAGGACGCCGTGGACGGCCTTGCCGCGGCGTTCGGTCCGCTGCGCGACTCCGCGCGGGCGGTGCTGCGCCTGCTCGGCCATCCCGCGCCCTCCTTGTTCGGCCACCTGGCCGCCGGACCGGCGTGGGCCGGGCGCCGCGCCTTCGTCAACCCGGACGAGGCCGAGGTGACGATCGCGCAGCGCCTCGTGCGGCACGGCATGGCCCGCGCGGCGATCGCCGCGACCGATCTCGCCGCGCCGACGGCGCGCGCCCGCCGCCTCGCCCTGCTCGCGCGTCTGCTCCGGATGTTGGAGCACGCCCGGCGGGGCGAGTTGGTGTCGCTGTCCGGCCCCCGTCGCACGCGCACGGTCGAGGATCTGATCCTGCTCGCCGGCCCCCGCACTCCCGAACTGCTGCCGGGTTCTCAGCTGTTCGACTCGCTACCTGACGGCTCGGAGACGCTGCGTCGGATCGTCGCCGCGCGGCCGCGTCGTCTGGCGGAACTGGCGCGCGTGGCGGAGGAAGACCGCGAGCTCACTCCACGGGTCGCCTCCGTCCTCGCGTTCGCGCTCGGGTGGCGTCCGGGCTCCGTCGTCACCGCGCTGCGCGCCGGCGCGCCCGAGTTCGCGCAGGACGGTGCACTCGTGGCACTGGCCGACGGACTCGTGGCACTGGACGGCGACGAGGTGGAGACCGCAGCCCGCGCCTTCGAGCGTGCGCTCGTCGAGTCGCGGGATCTTCTCCCGGCGGCTTACGGTCTCGCGGTGACCCGTCGTCGGCAGGGCCGCGAGTCCGACGGCGAGAGCACCCTGCGGTATGCACTCGCCCGGCGCAGCGCGATGCCGGACTCGTGGCTGCTGCTGGCCCGGTTCCTCGCCGGCGGCCCCGTCCCGAGCAAGGCCCGCAAGGTGTACGAAGAGGCGGTACGTAGGTTTCCTCGGTCGGTGCGGCTGCGCGTCGCGTACGCGCGCGACCTCTCGGACTGGGGTGACGATGACGACGCACTGGACCATCTCCAGGAGGCGCGCGAGCACGCGCCGGACGACGCGCAACTCGCGTTCTTCGCCGGCCGGCTCGCCGGTCACCAGGGACGGCTGGACGAGGCGCTCGACGCGCTCGAAGCCGCGGAGAACGGCCTGAGCGGGACGGAACTCGCCGAGGCGCGGTACCACCGGATGAACGCGCTGCGCGAACTTGGCGATCACGCCACGGCGCTGCGCCTGGCGTTCCGTCTGTCACGCCGGCTCGGCAGAGGGCAGGCGCACCTGCTGGACGACGTCGCGGAGTACCTCGAAGAGCGCCGCGAGTACCTGCGGGCGCGCGAGGCCGCGCAGCGCGCCCGCCGCCTGCGCGGCGACCAGTCGCTCTAGGGGCCTGGAGCCCGCATGACTGCGGCGATGACCTGGCTCGCGCTGGCGGCTCTGGTTGCCGGCTGCGCGGTGCTGACCACCACGCTCGGTGCGCTCGTCGCGGGACTCCGCGGCGCGTGGCGCTCCGACAGCGAGTCGATGCACGCGCGGGCCCGGCGATGGTGGCCCGTGCGCACTTCGTGCTCCGCAGCAGCGTACTGCATCCCGCTCGCCGTCTGTGCCGCCGCATGCCTCGATCCGTCCGGCGGTGCGCCGCGCCGGGTCCTCCACGGCGCCGTCGCGCTGGCCGGCGTCTCGGCCGTGGGCGTGACGACATGGATCTGCCTGCAGCCGAGCGGTCTCGTGCACGGGGCGCTCGCGTTCGTCCGCACGACAGTCGCCATCACCCTCCTGCTGCGTAATCCGTTCGTCAGCGCAATGCTGGTGCTGCTTGCGTGTCCAACGAGATGGGGGCCGCGTGCGTGGTGGTTACTGGCTGGGACGCCGCTGGTTTGGCTGGTTGTCTCGTATCTCGTTCTTCCGCTCCTGTCCGCGATCGGAGTCACGCGTCGAGCAGACGATGCGCTGTTGCGTCGCATCCAGGATGCCACGCCTGCGAGCGGGACGGCGGCCCGGTCCGCCGTGGTGGCCGACGTCACCGTTGCCCAGGGCATGGCGTTTCCGTTGGAGCGTGTCGTGCTGGTCACGCAGCCGCTTCTCGAGATCCTCTCCGCCGAGGAGTTGGACGCAGTCGTGGCACACGAGTCGGTCCACCTCGCGATGCCCTGGTCACGGCTCGCGCCCCGGCTGGCCGCGGAGTTGATCGTCGTGATGATGCCGCTCACTCTGCCGCTCGGACGATCCGGGCCAGGGGCTGCGGTGCTCGCGACATTGTTGCTACTCGGAGCACTGTTGCTCAAGCAGCGGTTGTCGCGCTCCCTCCACGCGGACGAGGAAGCAGCAGACGATGGTGCGCACGGCCACGATGGGTCTGGGCGCGCAATCGCCGCCGCGCTCGTCCGCATCTCGACCCACAACCTCATCCCATTCAGCGTTAAGGGTGCGTCTCACCCGACAACCGTCGAGCGGATACAGCACGGGGGCGGAAGGGTCTCGGAGGACGCGCGACTGCCTGCGTCGCCAGCTCGCGTTCGCTGGGGCGCGCGGCTGGTCGTCGTCGGCATGTTCCTGACGTTCTTCGTCTACAACCTCGCCCTGCTGCGGCTCGCGGGCTGATGCGCGCTCAGCCGAGTCGTCGGCGCAGGCGGGCGATCCAAGGGCGCCGGACCTCGGGGGCCGCGCTCGCGGCGGCGAGCGTCGCGAACAGGGTGATCACGCCGACGCGCACCACGGTGGGCCAGCGTCCGTCCACCACGGGGATCAGGAAGTGCGCCGCCACGACAGCGGCGAGAGCCGCAGCGAGCGGGCGGCCGACGTCTCCGAGGTACCACTTGGTCATCTCTCCGCGCAGCAGGCGTGTGTGCATGACGGGCACGGAGATCACGATGTAGCCGGCGTTCAGCGCACACCATATCGCCGCGGCGCCGACCGAGCCGTACGTCCGGCTCGACCAGACCAGCAGCGGGATCAGCACACAGATGGCAACCACATTGACGACAAGCGGGAGCCGCGTCCAGCCGTGTGCCAGCATCAGCGAGTACGGAACCGTCATCAGGCCGTGCAGCGCGCTGCCGCAGACGAGCAGCGTCGTCACGAGGTGTGCGTTGTCGGCAACGTCCGCATTCTGGGTCCACGCCAGCAGGATCTCGTGCGCGTGCCAGGCGACCGTCGCGGCCAGCGGCAACAGCAGCACGGCGAGTAGCTGACTCGCTCGGTGGTACTCCGCGGCTTCCGTGGTCCGGTCGTCTCCGGCGGCCAGCCGCGAGAGCCGCGGGAACACGGCGGCGTACACCGGATGCGAGATCGCCGCGAGAGCGAGCGCCAGCGACGCGGCGATGCCGTAGTACCCGAACTCGCGCAGAGGGAGCAGCTTCGTGAGGACGAACTTGTCTGCGTGGATGAGCACCAGGCCTGCGACCGTGATGCCCGCCACGCCGGCCGCGAACCGGAGGTTCTCTCGCAGCACGCGGCCGTCGAAGCGCGGGCGATCCGGACTCTTGGGCAGCGTCCACCAGAGCGCGACCAGACCCGCGGCGGTCTGCAGGGCGCTCGCCACCAGCTGGCAGATGAAGAACGCCTCGATGGTGGGGGCGACGCGCTCGAGGACGTAGATGGTCAGCGCAACACGGAACGTCGCCGCCACGATCACGATCACGTTCAGGAGGACCTGCCGCTGGATGCCGAGCAGTCCGCCGACGTACAGGCTGAACGGGAGCTGTGCCGCGACGCCGAGCCCCATGAGCACCGCGGTCTCACGAAGCGTCGAGAGCGGCACCGCCTCCGGCCGGAGCCAGCGCGCGGCGATGGGTCCGGCGGCGGCGATCGACACGATCGCGAGGAGCGCGGCGATCGCCCAGTAGGGCACCTCGAGCGTGCGCACCAGGCGGCGCGCCTGCGGAGCCGTCTGCGGGTCGCCGGTGAGTCGTGCGAGCTGTCTGGTGAGCGTCGCGCCGAGCCCCATATCCAGAACGGAGCAGATGCTCTGCAGCACGGCGAACGCGCTGACGAGCGCGTAGGCCTCGATGCCCAGGTGCCCGAGGTAGATCGGGACCGCCAGGAAGCCGAGCACGATCGGCCACCCGCGGCCGGCCAGATTGGCCACGACGGCGGCGCGCATCGTGTCCGTGCGCGGCACGTCCGGCGGGGGAGGTGCAACGAGGGCGGAGTCACTCACCCGCGGCGCTCCCGGCCGTTTCTGCATCGCGGTCCTGTCCATCGAATGCCGTTCACCGTCCCGAGGTCACCCCGTCCTGAATCGCCGGTCCTATCTGGCTGCATCTGGCTGTATCTGGCTTGGGGGCACATCGCACCCATGTCGTCATCGGCAGTTCCGAGCCCAGGCGCGGAATCCGAGCGTCCGATGGAGATGCGTCGAGAACACCAGATACAGCCCATTTCCAGCTGACGGGCACAACCCTTGGTTAGAATTCGCGCGGCCCAGAGCGTGCGCCCGAGGCGCCCGGAGCGGGCCACCCACGCGGAGAGCAGCATGAAGGCCGTGATCCTGGCCGGTGGATTCGGTACTCGGATCTCCGAGGAGACGCACCTCAAGCCCAAGCCGATGGTCGAGATCGGCGGCAAGCCGATCCTGTGGCACATCATGAAGATCTACTCGTCGCACGGCATCGACGAGTTCGTGATCTGCCTTGGATACAAGGGCTACGTCATCAAGGAGTACTTCTCGAACTACTTCACCCACACGTCGGACGTGACGATCGACCTCGCCAGTAACAGTGTCGACGTCCACCAGAAGCACGCCGAGCCGTGGAAGGTCACGCTGATCGACACCGGTGAGGCAACAGCGACCGGCGGGCGGCTCAAGCGCGTGCGCGACTACCTGGGGGACGAGGACTTTTGCTTCACGTACGGCGACGGCCTGGCCGACGTCGACATCCCCGCGCAGCTCGCGTTCCACCGCAAGCAGGGCACGCTGGCGACGCTGACCGCCTGCCAGCCGCCGGGCCGGTTCGGCTCCCTGACCGTCGACGCGACGAAGGTGAGCGAGTTCGTCGAGAAACCGCTCGGCGACGGTGCCTGGGTCAACGCAGGCTTCTTCGTGCTCTCGCCGAAGGTCCTGGACTACATCGACGGCGACGACACTTCGTGGGAGAGAACGCCACTCGAACAGCTCGCGGCCGACGGCCAGCTGTCGGCGTGGCGTCACCGCGGGTTCTTCCAGCCGATGGACGCCCTCCGCGACAAGCAGATGCTCGATGGACTCTGGCGTTCGGGGCAGGCGCCCTGGAAGACGTGGTGATGACGGTGCCGGGCGTGTTGGGGAACGCTGCGGTCCTGACGGGGAAGCGCAGGGAATGAACGCGGGCTTCTGGGCGGGCCGCCGCGTTCTCGTCACCGGACACACGGGTTTCAAGGGCAGCTGGCTCACGCTCCTTCTCCGTGAGCTGGGCGCGGAGGTCACGGGGTACGCACTCGAACCGCCGACCGAGCCGAGTCTGTTCGACGTCGCGCGTGTGGACCGCGGGATCACGTCGGTGCTCGGCGACATCTGCGACGGACCGGCGCTCGAGTCTGCGGTGCGCACGGCGGATCCGTCCGTGGTCGTCCACATGGCGGCCCAGTCACTCGTGCGCGCGTCGTATGCAGACCCCGCCGAGACGTACCGTGTCAACGTGATGGGGACCGTGGATCTCCTGGAGACGTTGAGGCGGGTGGGCACCCGCGCGGCCGTGCTCGTCGTGACGAGCGACAAGTGCTATCGGAATCGGGAGACCGACCACGCGTACGTCGAGACCGACGAACTGGGCGGTCACGATCCGTACTCGAACAGCAAGGCGTGTGCGGAGCACGTGGCCGCAGCGTTCCGCGATTCGTTCTTCTCGCCGGCGCAGCACGCGGAGCACGGCGTCGGTCTGGCGACCGCGCGAGCGGGGAACGTGATCGGCGGGGGCGACTGGGCGCGTGACCGCATCCTCCCGGACATCGTCGGAGCGATCAGCGACGGCCAGCCGGCGCGAATCCGTCATGCCGGCGCACACCGGCCGTGGCAGCACGTTCTCGACTGCCTCCATGGCTACGTCCTGCTCGCGGAGCGTTTGTCCGAGGATCCTGCGAGTCACGCCGAGGCGTGGAACTTCGGTCCGAGCGAGGAACACGTGCTGCCCGTCGGCCGGCTGGCTGACGACGTCTGCCGGCTGTGGGGCGATGGCGCATCGTGGGAGCGCGACGAGTCGCCCCAGCCGCACGAGGCGATACGGCTGATGCTCGACTCGGCCAAGGCGCGGACCCGGCTCGGTCTGCCGCCGAGCATGCCGTACTCCGCAGGCCTCGAGCGGACGGTGGCCTGGTATCGCGCGCACCACGCCGGTGAGGACATGCGGGAGCGGACACTCGCGCAGATTCGCGCGTACCGCGCGACGGAGGCCGCGTCGTGACGGACAGCCTCTGCCGCGCGTGTGGCGTCCGGCTCCGTACGACGTTCGTGGACCTCGGTCTCTCGCCGCTGGCGAACTCCTACCTCCGGGAGGAGGACCTGGCGTGCGAGGAGCCCATGTTCCCGCTGCATGCGTACGTCTGTGACGAGTGCCTCCTCGTGCAACTCGAGGAGTTCGCGACGCCAGACGAGATCTTCGGTGACTACGCGTATCTCTCGTCGGTCTCCCGGTCGTGGCTGGCGCACTGCCGCGCGTACGCAGGCGCCGCGACCGCGCGCTTCGGGCTCACGGCAGACAGCCTGGTGATGGAGGTCGCCAGTAACGACGGCTACTTGTTGCGCTGGTTCCGTGACGGCGGCGTGCCGGTGCTCGGCATCGAGCCGGCCGCGAACGTGGCGAAGATCGCCGAGGCCGACGGAGTCCCGACGCTGGCGCGGTTCTTCGGATCGGAACTCGCGGGCGAGCTGCGCTCGCAGGGCAAACGCGCGGACCTTCTGGTAGGGAACAACGTCCTCGCGCACGTGCCGGATCTCAACGACTTCGTCGCCGGAATGGCGGTCGTCCTGGCGGACGACGGTGTCGTGTCGCTCGAGTTCCCGCACCTGCTGCGCCTCATGGAGGGAACTCAGTTCGACACGATCTACCACGAGCACTTCTCGTACTTCTCGTTCCGGGTGGTCGTACAGGTGCTCTCAGCGCACGGATTGACCGTGTTCGATGTCGATGAACTGCCGACGCACGGCGGCTCGCTGCGCGTGTATGCCCGGCATGCGGCGCGGGAGGCGCCGGAGCCGACTGCACGAGTCGACGCGCTGCTCGACGCGGAACACGCCGCCGGCCTCGACCGCCTCGACACGTACGCTGGGTTCGACGAGAAGGTGCGCCACACTCGCGACTCGCTGCGGGCGTTCCTCTGCGCTTCGAACGAGCGCGGCGTCAGCACGGTGGGCTACGGCGCGCCGGCCAAGGGGAACACGCTGCTCAACTACTGCGGGATTGGACCCGAACTCATCGAGTACACGGTTGACATGAACCCGTTGAAGCAGGGCTGCTACCTGCCCGGCAGCCGCATCCCGGTGCACGCCGCGGACCGACTGCGCGAGACGCGTCCGGAACAGGTCCTGATCTTGCCGTGGAACATCGCGGCGGAGATCACGGCGCAGCACGCGTACGTCGGCGAGTGGGGCGGGCGGTTCGTAGTCCCGGTGCCGGAACCGAGGGTGCTCTCATGAGCCTGCGGTTCATGGAGACGCCGCTCGCTGGCGCGTACGTCATCGACCTCGATCCGATCCCGGACGACCGTGGGTTCTTTGCTCGGACGTGGTGTGCCGAGGAATTCGCGCGACGAGGCCTGGACGACCGGCTCGTCCAGTCCAGCGTCTCGTTCAACTCCCGCGCGGGCACGCTGCGCGGCATGCACTTCCAGGCGGCCCCGCACGCGGAGACGAGGGTGGTGCGCTGCACGCGCGGGTCGATCCACGACGTGATCCTCGACTTGCGATCCGACTCGGAGACGCATCGGGAGTGGTTCGCCGTCCAACTCACCCCGGAGAACGGGCGCGCCGTCTACGTTCCGGCCGGGTTCGCCCATGGGTTCCAGACGCTGACGGCCGATACCGAGGTCATGTACCAGATGTCCGTGCCATACCACCCCGCGAGCGCCCGCGGCGTGCGCTGGGACGATCCGGCGTTCGGCATCGAGTGGCCGGACGGTCCGGACGGGGGCGAACGGCACATGAGTGACCGTGACAGGGCGCACCCGGACCACGGGGCGTGAAGACCGTACTCGTCACCGGTGCGCGCGGCTTCGTCGGCCGCCACTGTCTGCCGCGGCTCGTGGCGCCCGATTGCGTGGTGCATGCGATGACGTCGGCGGCGGATCCGGAGCCGCTCGACGGCGTGACGTGGCACCGTGCCGACTTGTTGGCGGGGGAGGGCGTTGCCGTCGTCGACCACGTGCGCCCGACTCACCTCCTGCATCTGGCGTGGGATACGACGCCGGGCGAGTTCTGGACGTCGCCGGTGAACGAGGACTGGTGCCGTGCGAGCTCGACACTGGTGCAGGCGTTCGCCGACTCCGGTGGTCGGCGCGTCGTCGTTACCGGGAGCGGAGCGGAGTACGACTGGACAGCAGGTGAGTGCGACGAACGCAGCACGGCGCTCTTGCCTGCAACTCCGTACGCACGGTGGAAGAACGCGCTGAGGAAGGGCTTGGAAGAGCGCCTCGGCGACGGCGCGGTCAGCTGGGCGTGGGCACGGCTGTTCTGGCTGTACGGCCCGGGCGAGCCGGTCGAGCGGCTCGTGCCGTCCATCGTGACGAGCCTGCTCCGCGGAGAACCCGCGCTCTGCTCCGCCGGTGCGCAACGCCGGGACTACATGTACGTCGGGGACGCGGCCGAGGCGCTCGTCCGTCTGCTGTGGTCCGGCGTGCCCGGGGCAGTGAACGTCGCCTCCGGCGTCGCACCGCCGGTCGCGGAGATCGCACAGACGATCGGTGAGTTCATGGGCCGTACGGAACTCCTCCGGCTCGGGGCGCTGGAGAGCCCCCCCGACGAGCCACCGCTGGTGGTGGCGGCTGTCGACCGCCTCCGGGACGAGGTCGGGTTCGAGCCGTCGTTCGCACTTAGCGATGGCGTGGCGGCGACGGTCGCTCACTGGTCTGCCGTACAGAGCGTCGCGAGCTGTCCTGTCTGCCGGAGCCAGTCGGTCGAGGGATTCGTCGCGCGCGACCATGTCGCCGTGCACCAGAACCTGATCATGGGGACGCCGGAGGAGGCGACGGCGATCGCCCGTGGGCGACTCGACATGCGCTGCTGTGCCGACTGCGGTTTCGTCTTCAACGCAGCGTTCGACGCCGACCGGCTGGACTACGGTCCCGGATACGAGAACTGCCAGACGCACTCGGCGATGTTCGGGGACTACGTGGACGACCTGGTTCGCCACCTCGTGCACGACCGGGGCGTGCGCGGTCGGCGGATCGTCGAGATCGGCTGTGGCGACGGGACGTTCCTCCGACGACTGCTCGCGGAGGACGCCGGCAACGTCGGGTTCGGCTACGACGCCGCGTACGACGGACCTGAGGTCGAGCTGGACGGACGCCTGCGCTTCGAGCGCCGCTACTTCGGCGCGGAGGACGGCTCGACGCGCCCGGACGTGGTGGTGTGCCGCCACGTCATCGAGCACGTCGCGGAGCCGGTCGAGCTCCTGCAGACACTGCGCTGCGCACTCGGGAACAGGCGGGCTCAGATCTACTTCGAGACGCCGGACGTCGAGTGGATCCTGCGGAATCGCGTGGTGTGGGACTTCTTCTACGAGCACTGCTCGCTGTTCTCGGCCGACTCGCTCGCGACCGCGTTCGGACAGGCAGGGTTCGAAGTGATCGACACCCGCCGCGTGTTCGGAGATCAGTACCTGTGGCTCGAAGCGGTACCTGCGCCTGCCGGGGGCACGCCGGTGCGTCCGGGAGCGGCGGTGGCGCAAGCGGCCCGCGCGTTCACGCAGGTCGAAGAGGAGATCACGCGCTCGTGGACCGCCCGCGTCCGCGCGTTGCGCGACGAGGGTCCCGTGGCGGTGTGGGGTGCAGGCGCCAAGGGCGTGACGTTCACGAACATGGTGGACGCCGAGCGCGACCTGATCGACTGCGTGGTGGACGTGAACCCAGCGAAGCAGGGGCACTTCCTGCCCGGCACCGGTCATCCGATCGTCGGCCCCGCTGATCTCGCCGGGCGCGGTGTCCTGGCGGCCGTGGTGCTCAATCCGAATTACGCCGCCGAGATCCGGGACGACGTGCGGCGGCGGGGACTGGCTGTCGAAGTCGTCGAACTGGAACCGACGGAGTGAGGCACAGATGAGACTCGTCATCGACACGGAGACCAGCACGCTCACGCTCGACTCGGGCGAGACGGTGCCGCTGTACTCGAAGCGCGCGTTCGAGGAGATCTCTCGTCAGTGGGTGCGCGTCGGCTGGAGTCAGAAGTACCAGTACACGTTCTCGTGGTTCGGCCGGCCGGTCATCCAGCTGCCCGAAGACATGATCCGGGTGCAGGAAGTGATCCACCGCGTGAAGCCCGACTTCATCGTGGAGACGGGGGTGGCGCACGGCGGATCCCTCGTGTTCTACGCCAGTCTCTGCACGGCGATGGGGCGGGGGCGCGTCATCGGAGTCGACATCGAGATCCGTCCGCACAACCGCGCCGCGGTCGAGGCGCACCCACTGTCCGATCTCATCACGCTGATCGAAGGCGACTCGGTGGCGCCCGAAGTCGTCGATCAGGTGCGCGCGGCCATCCAGCCGGGTGGGAGCGTGCTCGTCCTGCTCGACTCCTGCCACACCAGGGCGCACGTCGCGGCCGAACTCGAGGCGTACCACACACTCGTGACCGAGGGTTCCTACATCGTCGCGACCGACGGGATCATGCAGGACCTCCACGACGTTCCGCGCGGGAGCGACGAGTGGAGGACCGATCACCCGTCCGCGGCGGCGGAGGAGTTCGCTGCACGGCATCCCGAATTCGTGCTCGAGCAGCCCCCGTGGCCCTTCAACGAGAGCGAGCTGACGGAGAACATCACGCACTGGCCCAGCGCCTATCTGCGGAAGACGGGCGGCGGGCTCTCATAGCCCGTTCCGCACGATGACGGCATCCGATCGGCGGGACACCCAGACGCGCTGCCGCCTGCTCGTGATCGTTCCCACGCGGAATCGCGCGGAGCTCGCGGTCGCGGCGGTCGAGTCGGCGCTCGCGGCGGAGACGGATCGCGTCCGGGTGCTGGTCTCGGACAACTCGAACGAGACGAGCGAGCGGGCAGCGCTGGACGATGCATGCGCACGCCTCGCCGACGAGCGTCTTCGCCGAATGGCGCCGCCGGAACCGCTCGCGATGGGCGCGCACTGGGAGTGGGCGCTTGCGGCCGCGCTCGAGGAGACGGACTGGACGCACGTGGCCGTCCTCACCGATCGGATGCTGTTCCTGCCCGGTGCGATCGACGACCTGCTGGCACTTGCCGACCGCTGGCCGGACGAGGTCATCTCCTACAACCTCGATCGCGTGCACGACGTGGACATCCCCGTGTCGCTCGAGCAGACGGACTGGACCGGTCGCGTGATCGAGATCCCCTCGGCAGCGCTGCTCGAAGCGAGCTCGGGCTGCATCTTCGTGGCGGCGCTCCCACGGCTGTTGAACAGCGTGACGCCGCGGCGTGTGCTCGAGCGGATCCGGCAGGCGTACGGGACCATCTGCGATTCCGCTGCGCCCGATTTTCGGTTCGCGTACCGAATGTTGGCAGCGCATCCGTCTGTCACCTACTTCGACCGGCCGCTCCTCCTCCAGTACGCGCTGCGGCGCAGCAATGGGTTCAGCCTGACGCGGGGCGTGGCGACGCGCGACTCGCAGGACTTCGAACGCGAGCTGCAGCAGGCCCGGGTGCAATTCGCGTCACCACTCCCGACGGTCTGCACCGCCGTCAACGCCGTCGTGCACGAGTACTGCTCCGTACGGGAGGAAGGCCGGCGCGAGGAAGGGCGCGGACGCCCGCTGCCATCGCTCGATGTCGACGCCTTCTTCGGTGCGATCACCCGCGAGATCGACGGCATGGAGCCGGGGGAGATCCAGACGGCTCTGCGTGACGAAGTGAGGTGCGAGATGGCGGCGCAAGGTGCCACGGCGGCTCCGCTCTCGACGGTCGGCGGGGGGGAGAGTCCGGTACGGCGCGTGATCCGCGGCGTCTCGCGGGCCAGTCGCCGGAGAGGAACGCTCGGCGCGACGATCCGGCTGCTCACCGGGTGGTTCCGGGAGCGTTACGAGCAGCGCGTGACGCCTTGGCCCAACGTGGCCGCTGCGATCCGGCAGGCGCGCGAGAACGCTCGGTCGGCGCACCCGGGCAAGGCGAAGCAGGAGTTCATCCTACGGGACACGACACTGCGTGCGCGGCGACTGCAGCGCAGGTAGCTGCGCGCGTCAGTCGCGCTGTGAGCGGAGGAACGCGTTGCTGCCGGCCAGGCGCAGCCAGCGCAGCCGCTGCGCCACCCAGGGGTCCGCACCACTCGGGATCTCCACCTGTGCAGCCGCTTCGACGACGTCCTTGAAGCGCTCGTCACCGGCCAAGCCGCGCCTTCCGATCTCGTCGAGCAAGAGGACGCCGAGCTCGACGTCCGTGCCGCCGGCGCTCGCGATCTCGCGCGTGAGGATCTTCGTCACGGCGTGCGCGCGCCCGTCGTCACCGAGCAACCAGAGTGCGTACGAGGCGGCATCGCCGTCGAACGTGTCATCGCGCTCCATCCACGCGAGGATCAGTTCGCGCGCCGGTGTGCCGTCGCTGCCGACGAACATGTCCGACATCGCGTAGCAGGCGGCATCGAATTCGGGGGCGGCATCCCCGCCGCCCGCGATGGCGCGCTCGACAGCGTTCTTGACGTGAGGCAGCAGGCCGGTCGCGCCCCTCACCGAGCACCCGGTGAGTACGTCGACGAGCTGCACGTCGGGAGTGCTCAGAAGAGCCTCCATCAGCTGCGGGCCGCGCGGATCGCCTGCGTTCACGAGTCCCGCGGCGGCTGCGGAGCGCAGCGAATCGAGGCTGCCCGGATCCCGGGCGGTTCGGTCCATCAGGTCGAGGTGCGCCTTCGTCTTGCGTTGCGCGAGCACGTACATCGCGGCGAGCGCATCGTCGCCGTCATCGCCCAGGGGGACGACGCGTGCGATCAACTCCTCCGCGAGCGTGCGCTCGGCGCCCGCGATGCGCGCGAGTGTCGCGACGAGCTGATGGGAGGTCTCGTCCTCCTCGTCGTCGAAGATGACCTCTGCCAGCCGCAGAGTCTCCTCGACTGCCCCGGGCTCGCCCGCCGCCACCAGGATCTCGAGTCCGATCAGCGCAGACAGCCGGTCCTCGTAACCGTCGTCTCCGCGCACCAAGTAGGTCTCCCGAGCGAGCTTCACCGCGCGGGCGGTCTCCTCGCGATCCACGAGACCGAGGAGCGCGTCCTGCGTGACGAAGTCTGTGTCGCTCCGTTCGATGCTGCTCTCGACGCCCTTCCGTGCGGTGTCCGTGTCCAGCTGAGGCACGGACGGCAGCACGAACTCCGTCGTGCCGCTGTTGCCGGTGGAGGGCGTGCGTGGGGGAACGACGGGCGTAGTGCCGCCAACGTCCGTCGGGCGTGGCGGCACCGTGTCCGGCTGTGAATCGTCGTTCCCGCACGCGGTAGCCGCGCCTGCGATCAGGAGGAGGAGGCAGATTGAGATGCGCGACATGGCGGTTTCCCTCGGGCTATTTGCGGCGGCGCAGTTCGAGCTTGCGGTCTTCGGCGTCGTCGATCGCCTTGCACCACGCGGTGAATTCCGCGTACTGGTCCGGCGTGTAGCGCGCCGGCTTGAGGTGCATCTCGCGGCGCACGTTCACGACGCCTCCCGTGTGGCGCCACGTCAGCGAGTAGACACCGAGGTCGCCCACGGACAGGTGGTCCTCGGGAAGTGACGCCACCTCGAATGCGTCGCCAAGGTGGATCTCCACCTCGGCGATGTCGTCGTCGTGCGGATTCAGAATGAGATCGTAGGTGCGCTCCGGCCGGTGCACGAAGCGTCCGGTCATACCCGATTTCGGGAGCCCGAGTGATGCGACGACACCGTCGCCCTGCTGCGTGAGGTACTGCGGCATCGTCCCGGACACCCAGACGCGCAACGGCGTGCCCTTGCGCTCGACTTCCGGGAACTCGAACTCCTCGAGCGCGGGGCTCTCGAAGTACTGCGAGATTTGCCGCTCGGCGAACTTGCGCCGGTCGTCCTGCGACATCTCCTCGATTTGCCGCTTGAACCCGTAGCCGTTCGGGCTGCGGTAGTTCAGCGTGCCGGAGACCCGCGTCGCCTCGGCGTCGGCGCCCAGGTGGACCACGAAACTCACCGTGTCGTCCACCGGCACGCCGGAGGCGGGGAGCTGAACGATGCGGCCGCCGTGCGGCGACGCGATGTACGCAAAGCTGCGCCGGAACGCGCGCGGAACGAGGCCGAACGGCGCGTGGTGCGATCCGGCGAAGTACGGGACCGGCTCTCCGTCCCGCGGCTCGAGCCACAGGAACGGCCGGCTGAACGAGCGCGACGTCGCCTTGTCCAGATCCATGCCGTCGCCCCGGTTGGGCATCGCGCGGGCCTGCTTGTGTGGGATGCCGGACGCGCGCACCATGGCCTCGAACAGCTGCGCGCGGTCGCCGGCCTTCTCGAGGAGGATCGCCGCGGGGTCGGAACCCATCGAGAAGTCGCCCAGAATCTCCTCGTTCACGAACGCGTGAATGGCGTGCAGTCGTTCGGTGTCCGACATGCCTTCGGTCACCGCGCGGGACAGCGCTTCCTCGAGGATCGGGCTCGTGCGCGTGTCGTCCGCGCCGCCCAGATACTCCCAGTTCACGTCGTCCATCTTGGGCTTGGGCGAATAGTTGACGTGCGGGACGATCTCGTCGCGGCCCGGCATCGACTGCTCCCACTCGATGATGGGCATGTCGGTCTTCTGCCAGGTGGTGGCCGTGTAGCCACCGGCCTTCTTGACGTCCGGTTCCTCGTCGTAGTTGCGCTTCGTCCACTCGACCTTCATGTCGTCCAGCACGAGCACGACGTAACGGCTCATCAGCACGGGGTTCGGGCTGCGGCGGAACTCGAAGTCCTGGAAGTAGAACTGTCCGCCGTCGTATCCGTCCCGCCCGGGGCGCGACGTCGCGAAATAGCGGTGCTCGATGACCGTTCCGGGAACCAGACCCTCCATGTTGAACGACCGCCGCCGCAGCCCCGTGGGCGCCATCTCGGTGCCGTCGGGCAGGATCGAGCGGATCTCCAGGAGTTCGCCGGAGTTGCCGACGTCGCCGTACTTCGCGACGCCCTTCTCGTTCAGGATCTTGTAGATCATGTGGACGTAGCTCTCGGACGATCCGTCCGGGCGCACGCGCGTGACCGTGTGGTCGAGAACCGTCACCGCTACAGCCTTGGGGTACTTCGCGACCATATCCTCGGTCGAATCCAGACCCGAGATGATCGCTTCCACGTCCGGCTCGTAGCGCGCTCCGAAGTCCTCCACCTCACCGCGCAGGCGCTTCACCCGGCGCCAGAGGTTGGGCTGGTATCCGGCGAGCGACAGGCTCTTCTCGAACGCCTCGACGGCACCGTCACCGTTGCCGGTCAGTTCGAGGACATGGCCGATCTCCGACGGGTATTGCGCTTCCTCCGGGACTCGGGTCGCGAGGTCGTTGAAGATCTTCAGCGCCTCTTCTTCCTCACCGAGTTCCGTCATCACCGCTGCCAGCTGGCGGCGCCAGCCGAGCGAAGCGGGCCACCTGGCCGTCATCTCCTGGAGCAACTCGACGGCTTCGGTCTGCTTCCCCTGCGCGCGTAGCGAGTCGATGACCGCGTTGATCGCGGTGCCGTCTCCTGCATCAATCGCGAGCACCTGCCGCATGCGCGCAATGCGCGACTCGTGGTTCGCGTACTGCTTGTCGATGGCGGCGAGGAACGTCAGCGGTTCCTCGAGGTTGGGTGCGAGGCTCGATGCGGCCTCGGCGGCGTCCTGTGCCTCGCGCTCCCATCCGCGGTTTCGCGCGATGCGCGCGAGTGTCATCCACGCGGAGGCGTTCGGGTTCTCCGAGACGAGCTTCTGGACGGACTTGACGGCCTTGTCGGGGCGGTCGTCTTCGTCCTCGTAGCGCGCGATGCGGACGGTCGCGGAGACGTGTCCCCGATGGGCCTCGAGGGCGGCCAGGAACTGCGGCTTGGCGCGGAGCTTCCTCTGCACGTCGGGGAACGGGCCGAAGTCCGCCAGGAAGCGTCCGTGCGACGACAGGATGTTCGCCTGCGGTACGTCGGGCAGCGCGGTCGCGAGCGCCGCTGCCTTCTCGAACGCCTCGTACGCTTCCCAATCGCGGTCGGCGGAGGAGAGCATCTGGGCGGCAGCGGTGAGGCGCGCTGCGTCGTCGTCCGCGGCAGCTGCGGCGATCACTCTCTCCAATGGCGACTTGTAGGTGAGTGCATCGGCGGGCTCTCCGGCGGCCGGCGCCGCATCGGCGAGAAGAGGATCTCCCTCCTCCAGCCCCCTGAGGATCGCGCCGGTCCCGGCGTCGCACACCTTGATGGCGAAGCTCCCTCGTCCGGCGAGCTTCATGACGATGCGATTCCAGCCGTCCTGCAGGCGCGCAGTGCACCACACCGGGTCGGGGACGCGGTCGCGGCGCTGGTCGGCGGACACGATCTCGCGTCCGTTCACCGTGAGCTTGAACGACGTGCCGCAGTGGACCTTGAGCGCCACAGTTCCGGGTGCGCTACTGCGCACGCGCGCCATCGAGTAAGTGACGCCGGACCCGCCGCGGCGCAACTGATCGAACGGCCGAACCCACGCGGACTCGCCCACGACCGGCAGCGTCTTCCAGCCCTTGACTCCCCGTGAGTCCTCGTAGGTCTGAGTCGGATCGACCTCGCCGGACTCGGGCGCGTAGTGCTTGTGGACTAGCGCGTCCTCGGACCAGCCGAACGGACCGACGGAGGCGAACTTGCGCAGGTAGCCCGCATTGCCTGCGTACGCATTGCCGCGGTCGAAGTCACCGGCGGCGCGCGCGCGGTCGGCGAGCACGTCGGTCAGCACTTCGAGCACCTCGGGGTCCCCGACGCCCGCGTCGAACACCGGCGTGAGCCGCGACGCGACCACGCCGACGTCTTCTGCGTGCCCCGTGAGACCGCGGATCTTCTGCAGCAGCAGCACGCCGTAGGGAGACTCCGGTTCGGCCGTGTAGGCGTCGAGCAGTTCGGAGAGCCATCCGCCGAAGTCGCCCCGCGCCTCGAACTCCGAGCCATACAGCGCGTCTGGTACGGAGGGTTCGGCGGACCGGGCGGGTTGCGCGCCGAGTGCGAGCACGGCGGGGGCCAGAAGTGCGAGGGTGCGAATTCTCATTTGGTCACCAATGTGTGGATAGCCCAATGTGTGGGTAGCGCGGGTGTGGGTGCCGCGAATGTGCGGGCGTGCTCGTGTGGTCGCCCGGCAGCGCGCGGCCGTCGTTCTCGATCACTCGCCTTCTTCGGCGCCGTCTTCTTCCGTGTCGCTGTCTTCGTTGCCGCTCTCTTCTGGGCCGCTGTCGGGCTCGGTTCCGCCGACGCGCACCTTGAAAGTGTGCTTCGAGGTGCCGTTCGCCTTCGTCAGTCCGTCACGGAACGCGCCGTAAGACTCGGTCGGGACGCGTGTCTCGCGCAGTTCGATGTTGCGCTCGAGCGTGAGCACGGAGCCGTCTGCGCTGGCAGTCGACGTGAACGCCGCCTGCGGCAGGTCGATGCTCAGGTCCTCGGGTGCCTGATCCAGGGTCCAGCCCTCGGGCAGCGTGTACTTCGCCGTGATGCAGAACGACATCGGGTTCTGCAGGAGCAGGTCGTGCTCGCGCTCCGGGCGCTCGACGATCTGCTTCATCTGATCCAACATGTTCAGGAACGCCGTGGGAAGGTCGCGCACGTCGCCCGACCCCTTCGCGAAGTTGCGAACCTCGGCGGTCACGCGGAAGCGCTCGACCGGCTCGTCGGCCTCCTTCAGGTCGTCGAAGTCGATTTCGCCGAGCTTCGCCGGACCGAAGACCTGCGCGAGGATCGCCTGCAGGATGAGCTTGCGGCGGCCCTCGACGGCGAACATGCTGCGGCACTGCAGCGCGAGGTCGCCGCGCCACGTGAACTCCGCCTTGACGCTCGCCGAACCGTCCGCGTGGACCGTGACGTCGTAGTCCTGGTCCAGTCCCGTTTCGTCGGGCGTGCCGAGCGGGATCTTCACGAGTTCCGCGCCCTCGGGCTTCACGACGAGCACCTCTGCCCCTCGGTCCATGCCCGGCGGCAGTCCGACATGTCCGTACTGGACGGTGCCGTCGAGGAACATGCCGGTGCCGGACCCGTCGGCGTCGGGAACGTAGCTGATGCAGTGATTGAACTGACCGACCATGGCGAGCGACATGTCGCGGATCGGACGCGGCTCCTCTGCCATGATCAGCACCGGATACGACTCGACGCCGATCTCGCGCAGCATGGTGTTCATGAGGATGGCCTTGTCCTTACAGTCACCCTCCTTCTTGTCGAAGATCGAGGTCGTCGTGTACGGCTTGTAGCCGTGCACGCCGAACTCCCACGCCTGGTACGTGACCTCGCCGGTCACGAACTCGTAGATGGCGCGGACCTTGTCGAGGCGTGACTCCTTCTCGGCCGTCAGCTCCGTGACCTTCGCCTTGATGTCCTCGCTCGCGATGTGCTGGTCGCGGATCATGCTCCACCACCATTTGGCGAACTCGTCCCACGACCCGTACGTCGAGACCTGCACCTGCGGGAAGATCTCGACTGGTCCCGGCATGCCGATCTCTTGCCGGATCTTCGGCATGTCCCAGACGACCCATTCGTAGACCCGCGTGTCGTCCTCGGTCTCGGTCACCACCGGCTCCTGGTCCAGCCGCTCGCGGTTGAAGTGGAAGGTGCGTTCCTTCGGAGTGATCAGCGTGTACGTGGCCATGAGCGTCGGCACGTAGTCGCCGAAGTAGCGCACGGTCCCGAAGTAGTCGCCGAAGAAGCTCTGGGAGCGATCGTCCGCGCGGTACTCGATCTCGACGACGTCGCCGGGCACGAGCGGCGGGAAGTCCGCCACTCGGAAGCTGCCGAACGCCTGGAGCTTCGCGTCGAGGACGGAACCATCCTCCTTGATGACACGCGCCCCCTTCCACTTGAACGAGCGGTCGCCCCATGCCTGTGCCGGGATGCGATCGAAGCGCTTGACGCCCTCGTTCGTCAGGATCTTCATCGCGTTGTGCGTGTAGGTGCTCGACGTGCCGTCGGGGTTCACCTTGTCCACCTGCTGCTCGAGCAGGATGAGGTGGCTGTCGTTCTCGGCGTTGTCGTAGTCACGCGCCTTCTCGATCAGTGCCGTGATATCGGTGCGGTAGTCGTCTTCGTACGGAGCGCGGGACGGATCGAGGAACTCGAGGTAACGCTCGAGCTTCTGCAGCTTCGGGTTGACGCGGAGTGCCTCCTGGAACGCTACGAGTGCTTCGTCGTTCTGCCCGGACTTCAGCCGGACGTGTCCGAGCGTCTGCAGCAGCCCATCGTCCTCGGGCGCTATCTCGAGCGCGCGCTCGAGAGTCGTTGCCGCCAGATCCAGATCGCCGTGGCCCTGATGCAATTCGGCCAGTCGCGAGAGCGTGGACGTGTCGTAGGGGTTCACCTCGAGGATCGACTCGAGCACATTGACAGCGTCCTGGTGCGCCATCGATTCGGCAGCGAGGTTCGCGACGCGGCGACGCACGTCGTTGCTGCGCGCATCGAGGCCGAGGACCTCGTTCCACGCGCCGAGCGCTTCGCGTCCGCGGCCCTGACGCTGGAGATCGCGCGCCCAGGCGCGTTGACGTGCTTCGCGCTCGGCGGCGGACGGCTGCGCGAACACCCTGTTGCGCTCTTTCTGCGCGTCAGCGTGCAGTCCGCGGCGCCGCAGCACGTCGGCCAGGTCGAGGCGTGCCTGGTAGTAGTCCGGATTGACGGTGAGCGCTTTGCGAAGCAGCGACTCGGCGCGCTCCAGGTTGACGAGCGAACGCGTGTAATAGTCGGCGAGGGCGCGGTACGCGAGCGCGTACTCGGGGTCCTTCTCGACGGCTTCCAGGCGGGCCTGCCGCTGGCGGTTCTCCTCGCGTTCGACC
Organism: Planctomycetota bacterium; assembly: GCA_965248445.1. Lineage (GTDB taxonomy): Bacteria > Planctomycetota > JAJSAM01 > JAJSAM01 > JAJVHW01 > CBDFJG01. The sequence goes on along the minus strand of CBDFJG010000004.1, from coordinate 780,997 downwards.
GACATCTCGATCGGCGGCGACGCGGCTTCGGCGTAGTGGAAGCGAAGAACGGCGTCGCCCGGACGGCCGTCGGCGGCCTTCTTCAGCAACTTCGCGGCCTTGCGGTCCGTGATGCTGTCGAAGCCGCGGCGGAAGTGGAGATAGCCGAGATGGAAGAGGTCGCGTGAGCCGCCCCCCCACTGCGTGGCGTCTTCGCCCTCGCCGACGACCCCGTCGTAGTATTGCTTGGCGCCCCCGTCGACCGCGCCCTCGAACGGCGTGGCCTTGCCGAGACTGCCGGTGGCCGTCTCTGCGTCCTCTTGCGTGCGGGCGAACGCGACGCCGCTGAGCGGCCCGCCGTCCGGCGCGGTCAGCCGCATGCGGAACGCCCACGCGCCAGTCTGGTCGTGCACCTTCAGGAGCACGGCGTTCCAGCCCTCGTTGAGGTTCACGCCCGCGACGTCCTGGTCCCAGCCGAGGGAGCGGCGCACGTCGCGCTTGACGACTTCCTGTCCGTTCCACCACACCCGCAGAGCTTCGTCGGACCCCACGCGCACGGCGGCGGGCTGGGCCGTCTCGCTCTTCACGAACGCGACGGCGTACGCGAACGCCTGATCGTTCGGTCTGAGCAGAGCGTTCAGGTTGACGCGCGCAGTGACGTCGGTAACCGGCACCCTGCGCCAGCGCACCGGGCGCTCCTTGCCCTCGTACTCGGCGTCGAGCTTCAGCTCCTTCTGCGGCTCCTTGTTCGATTTGAAACCGCGGCCGCGCTCGTTGTCGAACGGTCCGATGATCCAGTAGTCGTGGACCAGCGAGAGGCTCGCGGCGAGTTCGGCTGCGCCCTCCGCGTCGCCGGCGGCCGCCCGGTAGCGTGTGCGGAGGAAGTCGATGCGCGCGCGCAGCACGTGGCCGACCGACTCGGCGTCATAGCCGGCGAGGAACGCCTCGCTGTCGCGGAAGCGCGTGGTCCGCTCGGTGAGCAGGTCGATCTTCTCGGCGAGCACCTCGGCGCGGGAGAGGTTCTTCACGCGCGCGGCTCCGCCGGAGCGGGCTTGCTGCACCGACGTGTCGAACGCGCGCCGGAACGTGTCGAGCGCTTGGTCGAAGCGCGCGTGCGCCTCCTCCTCGAGGGCCTGATCCTCGATGGGGTCCACGGGATCCGCGGAGTCCTGGGCCCAGGCTGCCGGAACGAGGGCGGCGGAGTGCAACGCCGCGGGCGCGGCGAGCAGAGCGAGGCCGGCCAGCAGTGTGCGAGAGGTGATTCCGGACGATGGGCGCATCTTGATCTCCGCAGTGGTGACCGGCAGTGCCGTCGAGAGACGGCCGCCCTCCCTGGGCGTCCCGTCGATCATACGCTTCCCGACCTCGGACGCACCGCGCGGGCAGAGCGTTTCGTGGGTCTCTGGATGGGACGAATGGGCGGCCGCCCTTGGTCTGGAATACCGGGTCAGCTCATTCGGCTCACGAGCCCCACGATCTCCTTGTTGGGGCTGGTTCCCTTCAGGAAGCGGTGACGCTCCTCCGCCGCCATCGGGGCGGCCACGTCCTGGAGCACGTCGTAGGCTTGCCACAGGTACGTTCGGAAGGCGTCCTCGTCCCCGAGCGCTCGGGCGGCCTGCGCCGCGAAGTAGAGACCCTCCGCCCGGCTGGCGACGCTCACGGGGCCGTCCACACCGAGTGCCCGGTGCGCCGAGGCGAGCCCTCTCCGCGCCTGTTCCATCTGGCCCTCCCGCGCGTGCAGCAGTGCCAGCGTCGCGCCGCAGAGCGCCTCGATACCCGGCATCTGCAGGACGTCGGCCAGATCGCTCGCTTCATCCAGGCACCGGCGGGCTGTCGCCACGTCGCGCTCGGTCGCCGCGACCTGGCCGAGCGCCACGAGGCTCTCGCAGACTCCGGGGCGGTACGCAATCCGGCGCCGCAACTCCAGCGCCTCGCCGAAGCACTCTCGCGCGCGGGCCGAGTCGCGGGCGGCCACTGCGTTCTCTCCGAGGGCTTGCACCATCGCCGACTCGAAGCGCACGTCCCCCGCGCCCTGGCACTTCTCGCGGGCGGCTTGCAGGGCGGCACGTGCGTCGCCCAGCAGTCCAAGTTCGCCTGCCAGCAGTCCGAGCGAGAGGAGAACGGCGGCTTCCCGCAGAGTCCGTGCGACCCGCGTACCGAGCAGAAGTGTCCTCTCCGCGTCGATGCGCGATTCGGCGTAGCGCCCGAGCGCGCGCGTCAGACCGGCCAGCTGGTCGCGCAGCGCATCGTCCTTGTCGGCCGGGGGCACCGTCACGCGCACGGTGTCACCCATCCCGAGGTCACGCGCCCGTTCGCGGGCCTCGAGGTACATGCGCTGTGCGGGTCCGATGTGACCGCGGTGTGCCTGCACGAGACCGAGCGAGGTCATCAGCAGCGTGCGTCGCAGAGTGCTGTCGCGCCGCACGAGCCACGAAAGGCAGCGTCGCAATGAGTTGACCGCGTCGTCGAAGCGGCCCTGCGCGCGCAGGGCGCCGGCCAGGTTGGCGATCGCGGCGACCGCACCCTCGTGGTCCTTCCGGCGGGAGGCGTCCTTCAAGGCACTCCGGCAGATCCGCTCGGCGGCAGCGTGCTCGCCCAGCTGCATGTGCAGCGCCAGCCGGCGTTCGAACGAGCGTCGTACGAGCTCCGTGTCGTCGGTCCGTTCAACGAGCTCGGCGGCCTCGTCGAGGGCGGCACGCTCGTCGTCGCGGTGCCCCGCGTGCCCCCGCAACTCCGCGAGGTCGAGGAGCATCTCCGCGCGCAGCGCGGGGTCCGGTGCTCCCGATTCCGCATCGAGTGCGAGGAACTCCTCCGCGAGCTTCCCGCCGGCGTCGACGGCGTAGGTCGCCCGTGCGTGCAGCAGCGCCGTGCGGACGTGGACGACCGCGCGCTCGCGGTCCCGGCCGCGCACGAAGTGGGTCGCCAGCTCGAACGCATCCACGCCCGTCATCGTCGTCTCGCCCATGCGCCTTTCGAGCGCGTTGCCGATCTGCGCGTGGTACTCCTCGCGCAGCCCCTGCATCAGCTCGTCGTAGAGGGTCTGCTGGACCTGCTGGTGGTCGAAACGGCAGGTGCGGCCGGTGCTCCGGATCAGGCGGTACTTGCGCTCCAACCGCGACAAGCGGCGCAGAAGCGCGATGCGCGGTGTTCCCAGCAGCTCCGAGAGAATGTCGGGATCGAACTCGATCCCCTGCACCGATGCGAGGTCGAGCAGATCGCGGTCGTCCTCTGCCAGACGCGCCAGTGTCGTGCCGATCAGCTCACGCACGGAGTCGGGCACCTGGATGTCGATGCGCGTGTCGGCCATCGTCCATCCGCCATCGAGGCGCGGCTTCAACACGCGGTCGCTCTTGAGCGAGCGCAACACCTCGAGCATGAAGTACGGATTCCCCTCGGTCTTCTCGATGAGACGGAAGCCGAGCTCCTGGACCAGGCGCTCGCTTTGGAGCATCGCACGCAGAAGCTGACCCACGGCGCGGGGGCCGAGCCGTGACACCGTGATCCGCTCGACGTCTTCGCGCACCTCGGTCAGCGCGAGAGAGACCGGATGGCTCTCGTCGAGCGTGCGCGAGATGACGATGAGCATCATGAGCAGTCCGTCCGCCCGGACGAGTGTCGAGAGCAGGCGAGCATCCTGTTCGCCTGCCAGATGCGCATCGTCCAGGATGACGACGACGGGCGACTCGGCTGAGAGACCCGACAGCGCGGACGTGTACAGCGCGCGGAACTGGTCGTCCGCGAGGACATCCGGTGACAGCGCCGAGCCGTCGAGAAGGTCGGCGAACGTGTCCACGGGCGCTTCCCCGCCCAGCAGCTCGCGCAGGCGCTCGCGCGGTGCATCGCCCAACAAGCGGATCAGGGCTTCGCCGAAAGCCTGGTGGGCACGGCCCGTTCCCGGCGGCGGGAACGCGCCGTGCGTCGCCACGCAGTCGTCCCTCCGCGCCGCCAGGCTCGCGAGCATCCCGTCGGCCAGCCGGCTCTTCCCGATTCCGTGCTCGCCGTCGATCCACACGCTTCGCGGAGACGTCTCGGCCAGGGAGTCGAAGATCGACTCGAGTTGCGCGAGCTCGGTCTCACGTCCCGCGATCGACGTCTCGCGCGCCACGGGCAGGCGCAGGATGGCCCGTCCGGCAGTCTCGTCGTGCAGCTCGGCGCCGCGTTCCTTCCACCACGCTGACTGATCGCCGTTCGTCAGGGCGTCGAGCACCGCCTCAGCCGTCTGCACACGGTCGTCGGGAGACTTCTCGACGAGCGTTGCGACGAGTTGGTCGAGCACCGGTGGCACGTCCGGCAGAAGTGTCGTCAGCCGCGCCGGGCGGTCGTTCAGCGTGCGGCGCAGGATGACCTGCAGGTCGGTGTGATGGAACGGGTTCTGGCCTGCGAGCATCTCGTAGACCAGGACGCCGACGGCGTACAGGTCGGTGCGTGCGTCCACGGAACTGGTGTCGCGGAACTGCTCGGGCGAGGCGTAGTGCACCGACCCGAGGAACTGCCCCGTCAACGACAGCCGGATGGACGCATCACGGACCTTCGCGACGCCGAGGTCCATCAGCTTGACGTGATGATCGTCGGTGATGATCACGTTCTCGGGCTTCAGGTCACGGTGCGTGATTCCCGCGCCGTGAATAGCCACCAACCCGGAGCACACCTGGCACGCGATGGAGACCGCGAGTTCCTGCGGTACCTGGCCGAGCTCGTCGAGCAGCGAGCGCAGCGTCTGCCCATGGACGTACTCCATCGCGATGTAGCTCGTGGCGTGCCCGCGGAGTTCGTCCGTTCCGGCGTCGATCGTCTGGACGACGTTCTCGTGTCCGAGTCGCGCACCGGTCTTGGCCTCGCGGTGGAAGCGTCCCTCGAACTCCTGTGCCGTGACGAGGTGCGGGTGGAATGTCTTGACGGCAACCTGTGTGCCGGGCGGCGGCAGCGGTCCGAACCGGCCTTCCGCGACGTCGACGATCTCGGCCAGGTAGACCGTGCCCATCCCGCCGGTGCCGAGCTCGCCGCGCAGGGCGTACGGGCCCAGACGGAGACTCTCTGGGGAGAGCGGAGCAACGGGTTCCAAATCGGTCAACGCGGCGACTCCAGGGGGCGATCGGCGCCGGCGCGGTTCGAGCCGGCCCGCGATCTTCGCAGGCGGCACGGGGGGTCACCAAGGCTCCCGGTCAGGAGCCCTCCGGGGCCATGGCTCTGCACGCATCGTCGGAGGCGGCGAGCAAACTCGCCACGAGCCTGCCGATCTCCTCCGAAGAGTCGTCGATGTGAGTCTCGAGTTCCGCGCACGCAGCGCGCAAGCGCTTCGCGCCCACGATCCCGGCCGACCCGCGGAGTCGGTGCGCCGTGGCACGCAGCTCGCCGCGGTCGATAGGCTCGAGAGCAGCCCCTAGCCGTGCTGCCGATTCCTCGGCCTCGGTCAAGAACAGGCTCGTCAACTCGCATGCCAGGGCCTCGTCACCGGCGGCTGAGCGCTCCAGCGCAGATCGATCGAAGACCGGTTCAGACATGTCCCCACGGTAGCCGGGTGCCGCCCGCCAGCCGCGATGTGAGAGTGCGCATTCAACCCGTTCCCGGCGTGCCCCGTACACTCCCGGCGTGCCCCGCCTTCTCATCGTCGACGACGACCCCCTCGTCTGTGCCACTCTGCGCGCGGCCGCGGAGCGCTGGGGCCACGACGCCACGATCCGCACGGACGCCCGCGGCGCGATGGAGGCGTACGACCGCAACGAGTACGACCTCGTGCTCTCGGATCTCTGGCTGCCGGGAGTCTCCGGGCTCGAGTTGCTGCGCCGCATCCGGAAGATCGATCCGGACACGCCGGTCGTCGTGATGTCCGAGGCGGCGTCCACCTCCTCGATCGTGGCTGCGATGCGCGCCGGCGCCGTCGACTTCGTGCAGAAGACAGGCAACGAGGGCCTGCGCATCGAGGAACTCGAACTCGTCGTCGAGCGCACACTGCGTCAGTTGTCCCGCGGTGAAGCGGATGCGCCGGGCTCCGCCGCCGGTGGCGAAGACCGCTACGAAGAGATGGTCGGCGGGAGTCGCGCGATGCGCCGGTTGTACGCCGTCGTGGAGCAGGTCGCGCCCCAGGACGTCACGATCCTCGTGTACGGCGAGAGCGGCACCGGGAAGGAACTCTGTGCACGCGCGTTGCACGCGCGCAGCGGGCGCGCCGCGAACCGAATGCAGATCGTGAACTGCGCGGCCTTCCACGAGACGCTTCTCGCCAGCGAGTTGTTCGGTCACGAGCAGGGTGCGTTCACCGGAGCGACGCAAGCGCGGGTGGGTCACTTCGAGGTCGCGTCCGGCGGCACGCTGTTTCTGGACGAGATCGGCGAGGCGCCCCCCAGCGTGCAGGCGATGCTGCTGCGCGTGCTGCAGGAGCACGAGATCGTCCGCGTCGGGGGCACGGAGCCGATCAAGGTCGACGTGCGCGTGCTGGCAGCCACGAATCGCGACCTCTCGGATGAGGTCCAGAAGGGCGGCTTCCGAGGCGACCTCTACTACCGGCTTGCGACGTTCCCGATCGAGGTGCCGCCGTTGCGCGACCGCGAGGGCGACATTCCGCTGCTCGTGGACCACTTCCTCGGCCGCGCGCCGGGCGGGCGCCCGCGCATCGACGCGCCAGCGCTCGCGGCGCTCATCTCGCATGACTGGCCGGGCAACGTCCGTGAGCTCCGCAATGTCCTGACCCGCGCATCGATCCTCTCGGGCGGTGGTGCGATCTCGTACGCCCACGTCGCAGACGCTCTGAGCGTGATGGACCAATCGCGGGCGCGCGAGAACGCTCTCGACGAGAGGCTCATCCGGAGTCCGGCTGCCGGCAACGGCGCCGGCCTCTCCGACGACGTGTACACGCTCCAGTTGCGGGGCGCGCGCGAGGCGTTCGACCGCGCCTATCTCGGGCGCCTGCTCGAGAGGGCCGGAGGGAACTGCACACGCGCGGCGCGCCTGGCGGGCATCGGGCGCGCATCGCTCTACGCGAAGCTGCGGAAACTCGGTGTGAACCCCGAGCAGTTCCGGGAGGACAGCGTGGCGGACGGAGCCCGCGTCACCGGCTGACCCGCGCGCTGGGAACCCCTGCGCCGTGAACCAAGTGACTGTGAATCAAGCCGGGCGCGGAAGCCGTAGCCTCCGCGCCCTCTTGTCAACCGGACAGGCGTTTGCCCCGCTTGCGCAACGACTTCGCGGAACCTGATGGGGGAGGGTGAGGTCGGCCCGCGGGCCGTGAGAGAGGTGGAACTTCCCGCTCCGCCCGGTGTCTCGTTTCTTGATTTCAAGTGGGTGCTTGCCACACCCGTCCTGGGTAAAGCGAAGACCGTGCCAAGACCTGCTCAGGCTCGAAGGCGTCGAGAATCGTCTCGGATCCTGGACGGTTAGTGTCTGGGAATCAAGAATAGTCCAGGATCCTGGACTGTTTGGCGCGTCGCTAGCCGAGCGCGGCCTCGAGGGCGGCTCTCGCCTCCGCGGGGACGGCGGTTCCGCGGGTGCGCTTCATCACCTGCCCGAGCAGAACGCCGATCACCTGGGGCTTGCCGCTGCGGTACTTGGCCGCGAGCCCGGGGTTCTCCGCGACGACCTCCCGGGCGATCGCCGCCAATTCGTCTCCGCCGGTGCCCTCGAGCCCCAGCTCCCTCGCGATCGCGAGCGGGTCGCCTTGCGTCTCCGCCATGCGGGGGAAGACCTCCGTCTTCGCGGCCTCTCGCGGGATCTGCCCGCCCTGGACCGCCCGCACGAGCGCGGCGAGGTTCTCCGGCGTGACCGGAAACTGCGGTGGCTCCGTGCCCCGAGTGTTCATCTCGCGCAGGACGTCGGTCAGCACCCAGCCGGCCGCGGCCTGGGCGTCGCCCGCCGCGGCGGCGACGCGCTCATAGAAGTCGGCCAGGAGCGCGTCGGACGCCAGCGCTGCCGCGTGCTCGGCCGAGAGGCCGAACTCCCCCGTGAACTTGGCGCGACGGGCGCTCGGGAGCACGGCCAGCCCCGGCCGGATGCGGTCGGCCATCTCCTGCGCACTCGTCACCGGCGGAAGATCCGGCTCCGGGAAGTAGCGGTAGTCCGCCGCCTCTTCCTTCTCGCGCTGCAGGAACGTGCGGCGCTCCGCGTCGTCCCAGCCGCGCGTGCTCCTCGGCAGCGGTCCGCGCACGCCCGTCTCGACGAAGTCCTCCACCTGCCGCGCGCGCTCGTACTCGATCGCGTTGCGCACGGCGGAGAACGAGTTGAGATTCTTCAGTTCGACGATGCGCGTGGGCACCCACTCGCCATCAACGTCGATCTCGACGTTGACGTTCGGCTCGCAACGCAGCTGGCCCTTCTCCATGTCGGCGTCGCTGACGTCCAGGTACCGCATGATTCGACGGAGTTCCTTGAGATAGGCGGACGCGTCGGCGGCGGTTCGCAGATCGGGGTGTGTGACGATCTCGAGCAGCGGCGTCCCCGCGCGATTCAGATCTACGAGTGCGCCGCCGTGGCTCTCGTGCACGGACTTGCCCGTGTCCTCCTCGAGATGCGCGCGCTGAATCCGGACGGTGATCGGTCCGTCCTCCCCGTCCACGGTCAACTCTCCGTCCGTGCAGACGGGTTTGTCGAATTGTGTGATCTGGTAGCCCTTGGGCAGGTCGGGATAGAAGTAGTTCTTGCGATCCCACTTGGTGAACGCAGCGACGTCGCACCCCAGGCCGAGACCGCCGCGGATCGCCTGTTCGAGCGCCGCGCGATTCAATGTCGGCAGCGCGCCGGGGAGACCCAGGCAGACGGGGCACACGTGCGTGTTCGGCGGCGCGCCGTACGTCACCTCGCACGGGCAGAAACACTTGCTGCGCGTGCGCAACTGGAGGTGCACCTCCATGCCGATGATCAGGCGATGGGCGGGCAGGTCGCGGCCGCTCAACGGTAGATCTCCGGGATGTCCGGGCGCCCCCGGACGCGTTCGAGCGCGCCCGCGACGCGGAGGATCACGTCCTCGCGGAGCGGCGGCGCGCTGACCTGGAGTCCGACCGGGAGACCGTCCTCGGTGAGGCCCGCGGGCAGCGACGCCGAGGGCAGGCCGGCGAGGCTCGCGGGGGCGGCGAGCAGATCGCAGAGGTACATGGCGACCGGGTCGTCGAGCCGGGCGCCGAGCGGGAACGCGGGGAACGGCGATGTGGGGGACACCACGGCGTCGACGTGCTCGAACAACCCCGCGAACCCATCCGCGATCAGCCGACGGGCCCGGAGCGCCTTCTCGTAGAACGCCTGCGAGTACCCGGCCGAGAGCGCGAACGTGCCGAGCAGGATCCGCCGCTTGACCTCGGGGCCGAACCCCTGCTCGCGGGTCTCCATCTGCATGTCCGCGAGCGACAGCGCGCGGCCATCATGCTCGTGCACGCGCAGCCCGTAACGAACGCCGTCGTAACGCGCCAGGTTCGAGGACGCCTCGCTCGGCGCCACCAGGTAGTAGACCGAGATGGCGTGCTCGATCAGCGGCAGCGTCACCTCGCGCACCTCGGCGCCGGCCTCTACCAATGCGGCGACCGCGGCATCGCAAACGCGCTCGGTCTCGTCCTCCACGTCCTTGACGCCGCGGACCACGCCCAGGCGCAGTCCGCGCACGTCGCCGTGCACCGACGCGCCCCAATCCGGAGCCGGCTCCCGCACGCTCGTCGCGTCGCCGGCATCGCCGCCCGACAGAACCGACATGACGAGCGCGGTGTCGGCGGCACTGCGTGTGAGCGGGCCGATCCGGTCGAGCGAACTGCCGAAGGCCACCAGGCCGCGACGCGAGACGCGTCCGTACGTGCCCATCATCCCGAGCACGCCGCACAGCGAGGCCGGCTGACGGATCGAGCCGCCCGTGTCGCTGCCCAGTGCGACCGGTGCAAGGCCCGCAGCCACCGCTGCCGCGCTCCCGCCGCTGGAACCGCCTGGAACACGCGTCTCGTCCCACGGGTTGCGCGTCGGTCCGAACGCACTCCACTCCGTGGACGATCCCATCGCGAACTCGTCGAGGTTCGTCTTGCCGAGCGGGACCGCGTCGGCGGCGAGGAGTCGTGTCACGACGTCGGCGTCGTACGGCGGGCGCCAGCCCTCCAGGATGCGGGACGCACACGTGGTGGGGGCACCGCGCAGGCACATGTTGTCCTTGAGGGCTACGGGCACCCCGGCCAGCGGCCCCAGCGCCTCGCCGGCCGCCCGGCGAGCGTCTACAGCGTGGGCAGCCTCGAGGGTGAGGGCGCGATCGACGTGCAGGAACGCGTGCAGCCGGGGGTCCAAGCGCTCGACGCGTGCCAGGAAGTGCTCGGCGACCTCGACGGCGGTCAAGCCTCCGTCCCGGACCGCGGCGGCGATCTCGTGCGCGGCGCCCAGATGCGCCGGGGTGCCGTCGGGCAGCGCCGTCACTCCGACGACTCCGCGTTCCGCGTGCCGGACGGCATCACGGTCGGCACGGCGAACTGGCCATCACGCTCCTGGGGCGCCCCGGCCAGCGCATCCTCCCGCGACAGCCCGGCGACCGGTTCGTCGTCGCGGAGTACGTCAGAGAGCGGCAGCGGATGATCCAGCGGCTGGACGCCGTCGGTGTCCACCTCGCCGAGGCGCTCCAGCCGTTCGACGATGCGTGCGAACTGATCCGCGAACAGGGCGACCTCGCCGTCGTCGAGATGCAACTTTGCCAGCGCGGCGATGTGGCGGATGTCGTCCGGCGTCAGCCTGCTCATGCGCGGAGGATCGCAAGGAGGTGCGCGGTCACGGCAGATTTCGTTCGCGGCTGTTCAGCGCGAGGATCTCGATCTGCCGGACGTGGTCCGTGTCGTGACGCGACCAACGTTCGACGATCTCGAAGAACGTCGCGCTGCCGAGCTGCGGATGGCGCGCAGGACGCGACCACTCCTCGGGGCCGGTGTTCTCGGCGCGCTCGATGTTGCGGGACCGGGCGGCCTCCCAGGCGGCGAGCACCGCTTCGACGTCCGCTTCGGCGAGGTCCTCGACAGTGAACTCCCCGGTGACCAGATCGTCATCCGGCACCACGTGGTCCTCGACGACGAGCGGCTCGAGCGTCGGGTTGTCCTCCGCCAGCACGCGCTCGAGGCGCACGCCGAACACGCGCTCTTCCATCTCGCGTAGGTGGCACAGGTGGCCGAGCAGCGACAGCTTGCCGACTCCCGGCTTCCGGGCCAGGTCCTCGGCGTCGAGTCCGGCGAGGAGGCTTCGAACCGCGCCGGGGCCCGATCGCGCCAGCGCCAGGAACCCATCTAGCCGGCCTCTCTGTTCGTCTGCTTCAGCCACGCGGCGCAGGATACACAGGCGGACCCGGCGGCGCCCGGCGCTCTGTGGTCTGGCCTGGGGCGTGTGCGCGGGTCGCATTCGCGATCCGGCCTTCGCCTCTGAGGCGGCTCGTTCGTCCCAGTGGGAGGTCTGGTTGGACGGGGTGCGTGCGGGATCGCACGCTACGCTGGAGAGATCGCCATGCCTGACCTCGCACGCACCGCCCTCCTCGCCCGTTCCGCCCTCCTCGCCTTGGCCGGGCTGCTCTGCGCCGCCGTCCTGACCCCTGTGGCGCTTGCCCAGGACGACGGCGACGGCGCCGCGGTGGCCGCAGAGACGCTGGACGGCTTGCTGGACCGCCTGCGCCGCCTGACCGCGACCGCGGAAGAGCGACCCAGGCCGCCGCGGGCGGACCAGATGCCCGCCGATCGCAAGGAACACGTCGAGTTGATCCGGGAGTACCGGCGGGCGCGCGACGATTGGGAGGCCGCGATCCGGGGTCTCGTATCCGGCTCGGACGAGTACGCCAAGCTGGCCGGTGGAGGAGGGGCTCTGGAGGCCCGTTACCACGCGGGGTTCGGACGCGCACGACTGGCCGAGATCGTCACGCGCGACGAGGCCACGCCGCTCCTTCTGCGCGCGGCGGAGGACCTGCGGGCGTTCGTCGACGGTGCACCAGACGACTCGGCGCTGCTGCCGGACGGACTGGACCAACTGACCCGCGTCATGCTCCGCAACGCCGGCACGCAGCCGGATCCCATCGCCGTCGCTGCGGAGGTCGGTGGCCGCGCCGTGACTGCGCTGCAGGCGGCGGCGAACCGGTACGACGCAGGCGCACTGGCGTTCGTCGTTCTGAGGTCGTTGATCGAGTCGAAGCAGGAGGAGAAAGCGGCCGAACTCGCGGCGGCGTGGGACGTTCCCGGAGCGGACTGGGACGTGTCGACCGAGAACGTGAGGAAGCTCGCCCGCCGGGCCGGCGTCCGGCCCGGCATGTCGCTCGCGTCACTGCCCGTCGTCGAGGCGGCAAACGGAGGAGTGATCGACGTAGCGGCACTGCGCGGCCAGCCGCTCCTCCTGCACTTCTTCAGCACGCCTGTCAGCACGAAGACGCGCGAGGTCGAGACGATCGTCCGGCCGCTGCGCGACATGTGGGCGCCGTTCGGTCTGCGCGTCGTGGGCGTTTCCATGGACTACCGCATGGACGACGAGCTGCGCGAGCGGACCATCGCAGCGTACGAGGAGTGGGGCAAGGAGGACCCCGTCTACGACGGCCGCCTCGAGTCGGTGCGCGCGTGGTGCGAGCAGGAACTGATGGACTGGCCGTGGCACTGGGACGGCAAGTGGATGAAGAACGAGCTGACGCTCGCGCTGGGTCTCGACGCGAACCGTCCATTCGCGATCGTCGTCGACGAGAGCGGTGTGATCCGTTTTCGGGGCGCCGGTCTTGCCCTGGTGGGCCCGGGGATCGCGGACGCGGTCTTCGAGATGCAGAAGTCGTTCGCCAAGACGGGCGACGGTCGCGCGCTGATGGAGGCCGCGGCGGCAGCGGGCGTTCCGTTCCCCGCGTCGGCCGGCCTGGACGGACTCGGTCTTGGAGGCGACGGCGGCCCCGGTGACGGTCTCGACGTCGAGATCCGGGCCGGCGTCGAGGGTGCGACGACCGAGTTGGAAGATCCGGACGAGTGGGAAGACCCGGAGGACTGGGAAGACTACGGAGACGACGAGGGCGACTCGGGCGATCGAGGACTGCTCGGACTCGTGATTGGCGTCGGAGTCGCGCTCCTGGTCGGGCTCCTGTTCTTGTTCAGGCGACGCTGATCGTCCTAGCGGCCTTCGGCGAGCCTCGAGAACGCGAGCGACATCTTGCCGCGGTAGAACTTCTGGTCCGCCTCGTACTCTTTCCACGCGCGGTCGGAGAGGATCTCCTTCAGTTTCGCATCGCGGGCGTCCCAGACCGGCACGATCGCTTCCTCGACGCGGGGGTAGTCCGCGCGCTCCAGTCCGCCGCGCAGGTAAGGGCCGACGTCGCGGACGCTCTGCGTCATCCACTCGCTCAGGATGTCGGTAACCGTGTCGCGGTGCTTCGAGTCGACGCCGTAGGCCACTGCGAACTGCTGCGCCTGCGCGTGGACCTGGCTTCGTCGCCGGTCGTCCGCTCCCTCGCTCGTGTCGGCGAGTTGTGCCAGGTGGCCGCGCAGGATCATCGGCGCCGCGTTCTCGTACAGCTCTCGCGCCTTGTCGCGGAACTCGTCCGCGCGCTCCTGATCGGTCTTCTTGGCCTCTGCCGCGTCGTCTACGTCGCGCGGGTTGATGATCACGCTGTCCTGGGCGACCGCGGGGCGCGGCTGCCCCGACAGTGCTTCGACGTCCGGGCGTAGATCGGTGACGGCCTGGAGGGCGGCCGCCGCGTTCTCGTCCGTGTTGGCGAGCCGTTTCTCGAGCGCGTTCAGTCGGCGGTCGAGTTCATCGAACTCGAGCCGCGCGGCGCCGCCACCCGCGGTGCCGCCGGGCGCGGCCGCGGGGTCCCCCGCGGACATCGAACCGCCCACCCAGCCCGCGACGGTCGCGAGGCCGAGCATCAGGATCGCGCCCCCGACGAGTGCAATCGTGTTTCTCATGGGAGCCCAGACTACCGCGTCCTGCCCGTCCGTCAGGATTGACGGGCGTTCATCACCGCTCGGACGCGGATCACAAGCTCCTCCGGCGTGGGAGCGCCGAGCAGGTGTTCGCGGGCGACGTCGGCGTCCACGATCTCGGCGAGCTCGGCCAGGGCGGCAAGGTGGCCCTCGGGGTCGTCTGCGGGCGAGATGAGCAGACAGAGCAGGCGCACCGGGAGCCCGTCGGGCGTCTCGATGTCCAGGCCTTCGGGGACCTGCACCAGCGCGGTCATCCTCTGTTCGAGCCCCTCGCGGCGGGCGTGCGGGACAGCGACCCCCTTGCCCAGCACGCTCGCGAGCACGTTCTCTCGCGCCGCGAGCTCCGCCAGCAGGCTCTCCCGGTCGAGCTGGGGCGCGCGTTCGACGAGTGCGTCCACCGCGCGCTCGAGGGCTTCCGTGACGTCGGCCCCCTCGGCTCGCAGCACGAGGTCCCCGAGGAGGCTCTTGTGCAGATAGCTGTTGCGTCGCCGGCGCAGGTGAAACGTGACCCCGTATTGCGCGGCGTCACCCATCGTTGCACGGTCGAGCGGCACGGCCGCCTCGTCCAGCAGGCCGAGCAGGGGAGTCCGCAGACTGTCCGGATCCAGGTCCGGCGCGTCGAGGATGTGCTGGCGCGCGTCGTTGCGCTCGAGCTCCAGCGACACGAGGGAGGGCTTGGGCAGATCGGGCCACACCACGGTCCCTGCGCCACGCGCGGATTGACGATCCATGCTGGCGCGCGAGGCCCAGCGGAACACGCGGTCGCGGCCGACCACCTCCGACCAGCGGTCACAGAGAAGCAGGTTCAGGTCCTCGTTGTCCGTCAGCGCCAGCACGTTCCCGACGTCGATCAGCTCGCCGCGGGTCTCGAGCTCCGACACGTCGCGGGCGTCGGCCACGATTGCGTCCAGACCGCGCGACCGCGCCATCGTCACGCCGCGTGCGTTGGAGTCGACGAGCAACACCTGCAGCCTGCAGCTGTTGTGGAGGAAGCGCGCGAGCCGACGCGCGAACGTCGACGCGCCGACGATCATCCAGCCGGTCGGCGTGGGCCGCCGCAGTCCGAGTGCGCGCGCGACCAGTCCGGCGGTCGGCGCCTGCAACAGCACGGTCGAGAAGATGACCGAGTACGTGAACGTCTCGAGGAACAGGCCGTCGACCGTCGGGTCATCCGTGCCGAACTCGAACTCGAGCTTCAGCCGCACGAGCGACGCCATCGACGCGGCGACGATCCCGCGGGGCGCAACCCACGCAAGGAACGCCTTCTCGCGATTGCGCAGACCCTGGCCCCACGAGGACACGACCACGTTCAGTGGACGCACGAGGAGCACGACCACGAGCACCAGACCCGGTAGCCACCATCCGTAGCTTGTGAACGAGTCGAGCTTCAGCCGCGACGCGAGCAGGATGAACAGCATCCCGATCATCAGTTCGGTGATCTCGGCCTTGAACTCGCGCAGTGCCTTCAGGCGTTGCAGCCCCGAGAGACCGAGCATGAACCCGGCCACGGTCACGGACAACAGTCCGGTCTCCGACGCGATCGTCTCCGAGAGGGCGAACACACCGATGGCGAACGCGAGCGTGAACGAGTTCGTGGTCTCGGGGGATACGAGCGGGGAACGGAGTATCCGCACGAGGAGCCAGCCGGATGCGAGTCCGATCCCGAGCCCCGCGACGACGCGCAAGCCGAAGTCCTGGAAGGCGTCGGCGCCGCCACCCGTCGCGATGTACTCGTAGCAGAGGAGCGCGATGAACACGCCGATCGGGTCGATGAGCACACCCTCCCAGTGGAGGATGTTGTGCAGGTTGGTCCTGACCCGGATGCGCTTGAGGAGCGGTGCGATGACGGTCGGTCCGGTCACGATCACGAGGCTTGCGCAGAGAACGATGAACCGGATGCTCAGGGACTTGCCGGCGAGCACGTTGAAGATGAAGTAGATCGCGCTGGCTGTCGCCATCCACGTGATCAGGACACCCACGGTGAGGAGTCGCTTGATCACCCCGGGGGCTCTGGCGAAGCCCTCCCGGTCGAGCGTCAATCCGCCCTCGAACAGGATGATCGCGACGGCGAGCGAGACGATCGTCGAGAGCGGGCCCTCGCCCAGGGACTCCGGCCGCACGAAGTTCAGCCCCTCGGGCCCCAGGGCCACGCCTCCCAGGAGCAGCAGCGTGATCGCCGAGATGTGCAGGCGGTGCGCGATCACGATGAGCGTCACGCCAGCGGCAATCGCCACCCCGAGCGTGATCGTCATTCCGTGTGCGTCGCCGGCCGCCAGAAGTGCGTGCATTCGCGGGAGCCCTCGGTCCACGTTCCGCCCTGGCGCCGCACGCGCGGCACCGCCCACCGGACTGTACTTGGCACTCAAGACAACCGGGATCCACGCTGGGGGGTGCGCCAGAATCGCGGCTCTCATCGGGCCTGGCACTCGCGAGCAGGCGCCCCGAATCGAACCAGCAGAATCGAACCAGCCCGGCCTGTGCGGCCGGGCCAGTCCTTGGAAGGGAGGTCAGAGGACCCTTGTTGGGGACGGTCCCCCGCGGATGGGTGTTGCGGGTCCGCCTACTCGACGTTGACGTCGATGCTGCGGGGCTTGCTCGTGGCGGTCTTCGGAATGCGGATGTGCAGGAGGCCGTTGGCGAGCTTCGCCGTGATGCCCTCCTTGTCCGCCGTGCGGGAGAGCGCGAATTCGCGGTGGTAGTCCGCGGGGCGCCACTCGGCCCGGATCAGCTCGCCCTCGTACGCGGGGGCGTCCACCTGCGCCTTGACGATCAGGCGGTTCTCGAGGGCGGTGACCTCGAGACCCTCCTTCGTCGCGCCGGGAACCTGCGCGACCACGTGGGCGGCGTCGTCGGTCTCCCAGACGTCGGCGCGCGGGGTGACGGTCCGGCGGGTCTTCGCGGCGGCGGTGGGGGTGCAGTCGGTCGTGCAGGTGGTCATGTCATCGTTCCTTTGAAGCTGAGTCGTTTCGTTGAAGACGCGGTTCATCTCGTCGTGCATGCGAGTGAAAGCCGCGAAGGGCATGTCGTGTCGGCGTGAGAGCCACATCCTGAGTTCCTCCGTTTCGTCGCGCCGCCAGCCGGCGTACGGGGGAGGGGATCGCAACGGGTGTGCCAACACTGGCGAGGCTGGGGCGGGGCGGTGCAAGCGGCGCAGCGCCGTCGCACGCACCGTCGCACTCGCCGTCAGTCGTCGTAGTCGTCGTAGTCGTCGTAGTCGTCGGCGTCGCGGAGCACGACCCGGCGGTGGGTCTCCCCGTCGCCGAGGACCAGCCGCAGCTCACGGCCCACGAGAGTGTGGTCGGTCGGGATCAGCGCGACCGTGTGCGCGCCCGGCGTGAGGCCGCGGACACGGATCTCGCCCGTCGCCGTCAGGTCGCCGCCGTCCTCGCCCACAACCGTGTCGCCGTCCACGAGCACGCGCGCCTCCGCAGCGCCGTCCAGCTCGGTCTGGACGTCGAGCACCAGCGTCGCGCCGCCCCAGTCGGGGACAACGTTCGCGGGCGAGTCGACGACCTTCTTGATCGTCGCGTATCCAGCGCGGCGGAGCCGCACGACGACCTCTCCGCTCGCCGGGATCAACAGCGTGCCGGGCTCGATGAGGGACCCGTCGAACGACCCGTTCGGCAGACCGGCGCCGCGGGCCTCGACCAGCACGAACTCGGGGAAGTCCTCGGTGATGGTCACCGCGATGTTCATGGGCAGATCGATCTGCCCGATCGCGTCGGTGAGGTCGATGTGTGTGGCTTCGCCCCCCGGAAGCGTGATGCCGTACTCGACGACGGCCCCGGCCTGCGTCACCTGGAAGACCAGGTCACCGGTGGCGTACGTCGTGTACGGACTGCGCAGGCCGTGCAGTGAACACGCTACGCCCCGGTGAAAGAGGCCGGCGTCGCTGCTGCCGTCGAGCTGGATGGTGTGCGGTGGTGGGATGTCGACGACGGCGGTGCGGAGGAACCCGCCGGGGTTGAACGGATCGGGCTTCTCCGGCCCGACCGTGAAGAAGAACGTCTCGTCCATGTGCTCGACGCGAACGGTGGCCCTGACGCCGGCCGGCAGCCACGTGATGGTCCGCCAGGGAGTGTCCTCGTCGCGCTCGATCTCGACTTCGTAGCCCGGCACCGCCAGCGTGAGGTCTGCCTTGTCGGGAATGGGGCCCTCGAGTGACAGGCGCGGCTGCGCTCGCGCCTGCACGGTCACGCGGAGCGGCTCGCTCGTCACACAGGTCTGGGCTTCGAATGTGTGCGACGAGAATCGGTCGGGCTGCACGAGATCCCATGTGCCGGGCGGCACGCGGAACTGCGCCCTACCCGGGGGAGGGTCGTCGTCGCCGCGATACTCCGCCGACTCGGTGTACTCCGTGAACACGCGTCCGTCTGCGCGGCGGACCAGCATCAGCGTCATCAGCTCGGCGGGTCCCCCCGCGCCGTCGACGACATTGACGTCGACCGTCTGCGGCCCGGCTCGCAGGTCCGCCTCGGCGCGGCCCCACGGAGTGAGCGCGAGCGTCAGCGGGAAGTCGGCATCCCACTCGTCCGCATCGACGATGAGCGCTTTCTCAGCCTGCGCGTGGAAGAACGACAACGGTTCCGACGGATCGACGCCGAACAGGCGATAGCTGCCGTCGTTGCCGGTCAGCACCGCGGGCCCGCGCTTCGAGCCGAGCTTTCGCACCTCGACTCCACGGAGGGGACGGCCCAGCGGATCGGTGACCTTACCCGTGGCGGTGACGCCGGTCGGGAGCACGAAGCGCCGCCTCGCGCCCAGTGCGAGTTCGTTGTCCGGGTGCAGGTAGTCCGGGGAGATGGGGCCGTCCTCGACCCAAACGACTTCGGAGTCGTCCACGTCGTGCAGCGTGACGAAGCCGTTCGCGTCGGTGCGACCGGCACGCGCAGTCGGTGCGTGGCCGCAACCCTGGAACGCCTCGACGCGGGCGTCCGCCACCGGACTGCCGAGTCCGTCCAGGATCTGGAACGTGGACGTCCGGCCCGGTCGAAGTTCGATCTCCTCGTCCGGCGCTATTCCGTAGCCCTCCTCCGGCGCATAGCCGTCGGCGAGCACGAGCCAGTGGCAGTCGACGCGCCAGTCGCGAAGCGGCAGCCACGCGTATCCGAGATGGTCGGTGGTGGTGGCGCCGATCAGCTCGGCCTCCGGCGTGCTCATCTCCGTGTAGCGAAGGAAGCGTGCTCCGGGTATGCCGTCACCGGTCAGTTCGTCGATGACCCGTGTTGCGCCCACGACCACGCTGGCGGTCACGTGCCAGCGGCCGTGGGGGACGACAGCGCGCAGATCGCGCTCCCACTGCGGTTCTTGCTCCTGCGCCCCCTGTGGTTCTTGCTCCTGAGCCCCCTGTGGTTCTTGCTCCTGAGCGACGGCCGTTCCCAGCAGGAGCAACCCCGTGGTCGTCGCGAAGAGCGTTCGCCAGGTCCGCGTCATCCCGAAAGGCTAGCCGGTCCTGCTCTCAGAGGTCGGACACGACGAGTCGCAGCCGGGCGACCTCGTCCGGCGCCGCGAGTACGCCGGCCGACGAGAACGAGTACGAGCCGTCGTCACCCACGAATTCGCGCAGCACGATGATCCGCGGTCCGTCGTCGGTGAACTCGGCCACGGGACGCACGATCTTGTACCCGCCCTCACTCTCCGCGCGCTCGGCGATGGCGTCGGGACTCAGGCTCTTCTCGCTGGCCCAGGAGTCGAAGGTCGCCGGGTTGAATCCAGGGGATCCGCCCGTCTGAGCCGCGAATCCGTAGCCGGGCGCGACGCGAAGGGTGCGCAGGAGGTCGGCGTGGTCGATCGCCTCGCGCGCCGTGGTGACCTGCCGCATGTGCGGGATGACGTCCTCGGGAGTCAGCGGGGTGAGGTCCGTGCCGGCGACCCGGAGCGTGTACTTCTCCGGCTTTCGCTTGGCCTCGATCTGCGCGGTCCACTCGACGATCTGCACTCCCTCGCGGAGGCGGGGGTGGTCCCCGGACCACGTCTCCTCGAAGTCGTAGTTCGTGGTGACGTAGGCGGCGGGCACGCCGTCCACGGGCGCTCCCGAGTCGCAGGCGCTCACGATGAACCCGACGACCGCGAGGAGTGCGATCACCGAGACGGCGCCGACGGCCGGCGGGAGAACGTTCGGCGGAGTGCGGCGTGCAGCGGGCGCCGAGTCGTCCGGCATCTCAATACGCCTGACGGAACGCGATCGCGCCGTACAGATAACCGGCACCGATTGCAGTCAGGACGACGAGGTCGCCCTTCTGGATCGTCTCGCCGCAGGGCGTCACTGCGCCCATCTTGCCACTGCCGTCCTCGGGCGGCGTGCGACACAGGTTCCCCTCGCGGATCCCGTAGTCCAGCGTGACGAGATTGGTCGCGGCCGAGCAGTTCCCGAGCCAATAGATCGTCTTGTAGACCTGCTCGTTGGGCAGTCCGAGCTTCTGTTGCAGCCCCTCGACGATGCGGCCGTTCGCCTGATGGGGGACGATCTTCGCGTTGGAGAGCACTTTGCGCAGCCCGGGGTCGTCGCCGCGCAGGCCCTCGTAATCGAACCCGAGAACCTCGCACACGGAGCCGGCCATGCGCGTGACCGCGTTCTTCAGCACGCGCGGTCCTCCCCGCATGCCCACGAACTGCCGCTCCGTCGTGCGCTCCTGCGTGTGGTCGAGTCGCATGTCGAGCGGGACGTTCGTGTTCCACATCTGGATGTTGCCGGTCGTGTACTCGGTCTTCAGCACGCTCTGCCCGACGAAACCTGTCTCTTCGCCGTCGTCCTTGCGTCCGATCACGACCGCGCCGGCGCCGTCCGAGAACAGGATCGCGGTCACCGGATCGCTCCAGTCGACGACGCGCGACATGCACTCGGTCCCGATCACCAGCACGTTGCGGCTCTGTCCGGACTGCACGAGAGAGCGACCGATGGTCAGCCCCCACAGCGAGCCCGAGCACGCGGCGGTCAGGTAGAACGAGCCGCCCGAGAGGCCGAGCTCCTGCACGAGCCACGCGTGGACGCCGGGGTAGAGGTCGTGGAACGTGAACGAACCGAAGATCAGGTGGTCGATCTCGGACGGATCGACGCCCGAGGCCTCGATGGCGTTTTTCGCCGCCGCGAGCGAGAGGACCCTGGCGCCGTCCTCCGCGGGGTCCGTCCACGGCCGCTCCTGGATGTGGGTGACGCGGTCCACCCAGACCGCGAAGTCGCCCGACGAGTCGTCGTAGCCCTTGATCCGGGGCTGGAGCTCGGCGTTGGTGACGCGATGGGCGCCCACGGCGGAGCCGGTGCCCAGGATCGCCACGCTGCGGTCGAGGTCGCGCATCCGCGGGATCGTACTGGATCGGGCGGCCGCCTCCGCGAGCCGATGGGGCCTCCTCTGGCGAGCCGCTGGTGTGCTGTCCCGCTGCGGGCGTAGGCTCGGCTGCGTGTCGGCCCCCGCCTCCGAAGCCTCCCCGCGCACCCTCCTGATCGGGAGGGCCGGGTCGGGCAAGACGCACCGCGTGGTCGCGGCCGTGCGGCAGTTGCTCGAGAGGGGCGATCGCGGAGGCCGCTACGAGCGATTTGCGGTGATCGTCCCGACGTACTCGCAGGCCGAACACATGAAGCGCCGACTGCTCCGTGGTCAGGACGGACTCCCTGCGCTGCTGGATCGCGGCATCGGAACGTTCGAGCAACTCGCGGAGCGCGAGACCGGCGTGCGCTTGTCGGGACTCGCCTCCGGCGCGGTGCAGGACGCGCTGCTGCAGCGCGCGCTGGCGCGTGTGGCCGTGCCCGAGTTCGAGGCGGTACGCGGGTTCCCCGGGTTCCGCGCCGCGGCGCTTCGCTTCGTGAAGGAGATCAAGAGCTCCGAGGTCGAGCCGGGCGCGGGACGTCTCACCGCCGCGGCCGACCGGATCGTCGCCGCCGCCGCGTCGTTGCCGCCTGCCCGAGGCGCCAAGGTGGCGGGGCTCGCGCGCGTCGTCGTGGCGTATCAGGATGAGCTCCGACACGCGGGCCTCCGGGACCACGAGGATCTGCTGCACGAGCTACTCCTCGCGCTGCGCGAAGACCAGGCTGGGATGGACGGGGCGCTGAAGAGCGAAGCGTCGCGACTGGCACTCACCGCCGTGGACGGATTCACGGACCTGACTCAGTTGCAGGAGCGCATCGTCCAGTTGCTGATCGAGCGGTCCGACCGCGCGATCGTCACGCTGCTCGGCGACGCGTCCCGCGACGATCGGGGGGCGGCCGGAGTCCCTTCCGACGCAGGCGCGCTCGGGCCGTTCGCCGTGTCCCGCGCGCTACGCGCACAACTCGTCGCGGGGTCGCGGCTGGCGGTGGAACTGCTGCCGGGTACAGCACGACTGTGCGGCGACCTCGGCCGTGTCGAGCGCGCCGTGTCCGACCATTCCGTGGAACCAGCTGCTCCGGACGGAAGCGTGCGGATCGTGGCGGGAGCGGACCCGGCGGACGAGGCGGATCGCGTGGCTCGGCTCTGCCGCCGGTTCGCAGCGGACGGTGTCGCGCGACGGGACATCCTCGTGGTCGTCCGGCACATGAACGGGGCGACCGGGGGACGGATACGGGACGCGCTGCGGCACCACGGAGTGCCACACCGCTGCGTCGGCGGTGCGCCGCTCCTCGCCGCACCCGTCGCACGATCGGCGTTTCGGCTCCTCGGTCTGCTCTCCGGTGCGATCGAGGGCGATGCAGCGCGTCTGGCCCTCTCGGCGGGTGACGCGCGGGGGGTGCCGGACTGCGAGGCCGATCGCGTTGTGCACGTTGCGCGGGCACGCGGACTGCGAACGCTGTCCGATCTGCACGCGCTCGCGCTCGAGGAGGAGAGTCCGGGCGCGGCCGCCTGGCTGGCGAGTGCGAGGGCTGTGCGCGCTCGCGTCGTGCCCGAGGAAGCAGCGCGCGAACCGCTGCTCGAGGTCGACGCGGCGCCTCATCTGGACGTCGCGGAGTCCGTCCTCGCGATGTTGGTCGCGGTGCCCGAACTGCTGGAGACGTCGTACCAGGGCACCATCCGGCCGTCGGACGGCGCCCGTGCCGCCGCCGACGCGGCGGCGATGTGCCGCACTCGCGACATCGTGGCCGATGCACTGGCGGGCCATCGCGTCTCCGCGGCGGCGGGAGGTGCGGCCGAGGTGGTGCGCTCCGCGAGGGCGGCGGCGGAGCGAGCACGCACGCGCGCGGTGGACCGGCGTATCGACGCCGTGAATCTGGTGGACGCGGAGGAATCGCGGACGTGGGAGGCCGCAGTCGTGATCGTGGCCGGGCTTCGCATGGGAGAGTTCCCGGCCGCGACCGCGGAGGATGTGTTCGTCAGGGACGACGACCGCGAGACTCTGCGCCGCTCGACCGGCGTGCGTCTTCCGACGCGCATGGATCGTGCACTGCACCGCGAACGCTTCCTCTTCTACTGCGCGGTAACCCGGGCTCGAAACACGCTCGTGCTCACGACGTCGTCATGCGACGAGCGGGGCGAGGCGGCCGTGCCATCGCCGTTCCTCGAGCGAGTGCTCTCGGTCTTCCCCGCCGAACAGCGCCGCCCGGAGGGCGCAGACCGCGCTCCCGGCGATGTGCGACCGGCCGATGCCGAGATCGCAGGCGAGCGCGACCTGACCCGCGCAGCGATCGCGGCGCTGTCGGAGCGGCACCCGACAGGGAGCGCAGGGGCCGGGCGCCAGGACGTGGCGGTCTGTGTTCTGCAGGAGGTCGTCGCACGCGCGGTCGCCGAGAATGCGCTGCCCGTGCTGCGCGGGGGGCACGCCCTCATTCGCGCGGCGCGGGCGCGTCTGGTGTCTCAACCTGTCCTGTCCGAGGACTCCGCCGCGCGGGCGCACCTCGCGCGCCGCGCCGCGCGGTCGTCGACGTCCCTGTCGGACTTCGCTCAGTGCCCGTACCGTCACTTCGCGCGCAAGGGCCTCGGACTGCGGGAGTCTCCAGCCCGTCCCGAGGACGGCGTCGACGCGCTCACCCAGGGGAACGTCGCGCACGGCGCGTTGCAACGCCTGTTCGACGATCGCCGCGATGCGCAGGGCGACCCCGATGCCGTCCAGCAGGTGTTCGACGCGGAGTGGGAGCGGTTCGCGGGCGAGGCCTTCCCGTCGCTGACCACCGAGCGTGCCCGGCTCACGCTGCAGAAGGCGGTGGCAGATGCGCTGGAGGATGACGCCCAGCGTCCACCGCTTGCGAACACAGTGCGGCAGGAGGTCGAACAGCCGTTCGGTGCTGTCGGGGATGGGGCGGGGGGCCGATCCGAGCCAGTCGCGGTGCGGGTGCCCGACGGCACCGAGGTTCCGTTACTCGGCCGTGTGGACCGAGTTGACCACGACGCGGACGGCAACGTGGTCGTGCTCGACTACAAGACGTCGCGCAGCGAGCGGTACGCAGGCCTCCCAGCGAAGATCGCAGCGGGGCTGGACCTGCAACTGCCGATCTACGTGCTCGCGATGCGTGCCGCGCGGAACCTGAGAGTCGTCGGCGCCGCGTACCTCACCCTGCGTGACCGCCGCCGGCGCTGGCTGTGGTTGGGTGACGCCGACAAGGCACCGAAGTCGTCCGTCATCTGGAGCGACGACCCAGAGGCGCGCCTGAGCGAGGTCGCGGCCATCGTCGGTGAACTGGACGGGCGGATCCGGGGCGGCGAGATTCTCGTAGCACCGGTTGATCCGGACCGCTGCCCGCGCTGTCCGTACACGGACCTCTGCCGCGTCGAGGAGCAGCCGTGAGCGCTCTCGATGCGCGCCAGATGGAGGCGGTGATGCACCGTGGGAGCGACCTCTCGGTCGTCGCCGGTGCGGGCAGCGGCAAGACGCGCGTGCTCACTGAGCGAATCGTGCGCCGTGTCGTCGAGGACGGGGTTCCGCTCGAACGCATTGCGGCGATCACGTTCACCGAGAGGGCCGCGGCAGAGATGAAGGAGCGACTCGGCCGCGCCCTCGCCGCCGGCGGCGTCCCGAACGCGGCGGAGGAGGTCGATCGCGCCGCCATCTCGACGGTGCACGCGTATTGTGCGCGATTGTTACGCGAGCACGCCGTCGAGGCCGGCGTGGACCCCGGTTTCGAGGTTCTCGACGAAGTGCAATCGGACGTCGTGACGCGCGAGGCGTTGGCTGCGCTCGCGGCCGAACTGGCGCGGGAGCAGCCCCAGACGTTCGCGCGGGTAGCGAGGACGCTGGGCGGAGACGCAGACGAGCGGATGCTCGCGCTGTACGAGGCCGCGCGCGCATCCGGCCGTCCGTTCGACGAGTTCCTCGAGCCACCCGCCGACATCCCGGATATCACGGCAGCGCGGGCTGACGTCGCCGCGGCTGCGGCGGTCCTCGTCACCGCGAAGGCCGGCGCGAGTGTCGCGATGACTCGTCGCGCGGACGCGGCGCTCGGCGTGGTCCGCGGACTGCCGTGGGGGACGGACGAAGAGGCCGTAGCGGTGGCGGCGCGTGCCGCCGCCGCATCGATCAAGCTCCCCGGAGCCGGAGCGGCGGACGTGAACGCGGCGCTCGCGGCTGTGCGGAGCGCGCTCTATGAAATGCACGGCGCCGCTGCGGAGGCGTGGATCGCTCCACACCGTCGCGAACTCGCAGGATTGCTGACGCGGCTGCGCGAACTGCACGACGAGATCAAGGGCAACGGTGCGCGCCTCGACTTCGCAGATCTCGAGCTGCGCGCGCTCGAGTTGCTCTCCGGCGCGCCGGATTTGCAGGCCGAGATCGCCGCGAGGCGCACTGACCTGCTGGTCGACGAGTACCAGGACACGAACCCGATCCAGTCGCGCCTCGTGGAGCTTCTCCGCCGCGACGGCTCGCTGTTCGTCGTCGGCGACCCCAAGCAGTCGATCTACGGATTCCGCGGGGCCGACGTGGAGGTGTTTCTCGAGCGGACCGAACGAGAGGGCACCGCTCGCGTCGACCTATCCGTGTCGTACCGCGCGCGGCCGGCCCTGCTGGCGTTTGTGAACGCGTTGTTCGACGGCGGTGTCTCGCGCGGCGCACCGGAGCTCGGGGTGCGCCCCGTCCCGTTCCGGCCGCTGGTCGCGGCCCGTCCGGCACACGCCGACGGCGGGCCGCGGGTGGAGACCGCCCTGCTGGCGAATGATACGCTGATCGCCGCTCGCATCGACGAGGCACGGTGGATCGCGGACAGGATCGTAGCGCTCACGGCGGGGGAGACCCCGCTGCGCGTTCGCAGCGAGAGTCCCGAGAACGCCGATGGCCCGGATGGGGCCGAATCGACCCGCCCCGCGGCGCCCGGTGACGTCGCGATCCTGTTGCGCGCGATGACGCACGTGAAGCTGATCGAACGCGCCCTCACCGAGCGTGACGTCCCGTACACGGTCGTGAAGGGCCGTGGGTTCTACGAGGCGCGCGAGGTGGTCGATCTCGCGAACCTGCTCTCCTGCGTGGACTGCGCTGCAGATGATCTCCGAATGGCCTCCGTGCTCCGCTCGCCGTCGTGCGGCCTGGACGACGAGTCGCTGTTCCGTCTCACGAGCGCGCGCGGTGGCCGCACCCTGAGCGACGTGGTCGAGCGCGTGGCGCGCGGCGATCGAGACGCGCCGTCCCTCACGTCGGGCGCGGCGCGACGACTCGTCGAGTTCGTGAGCGTCTTCGCCGAGCTGCGCCGGGTGCGCGGTCGTGTGCCGCTCGCAGAGTTGGTCGATCGTTCGATACGTGCCACTGATCACGACCTGATCGTGCTGGCCCGCCCGTCCGGACGTCAGCGACTGGCCAACCTCCGCAAGATCCAGGACATGGCGCGTGCCGCCGATGACTCGGGTGGCGTCCCGCTCGCAATCTTCGTGGACCGCCTCCGCCAGCTTCGCCAGCGCGAGGTGCGCGAGACGGAGGCGCCGATCGCAGGCGCGGGCGCCGTGAGCGTCATGACCGTGCACCAGGCGAAGGGGCTCGAGTTCCCCCTCGTCTTCGTCCCTGACATGGCGCGAGCGCACCGCCATCCGTCCAGCGGCCTCGAGTGCCACGCCCAGGACGGAGTGGGACTGCTGCCCGACCTCCCCTGGGGCCCGGTGAGGAAGCAGGAGGCGCGCCCGCTCGCGTTCCGGCGCATCCGCGCCGCGAACGCCGCGCGGGACGATGCGGAGTCGATGCGCCTGTTGTATGTCGCGGTGACCCGTGCGTCCGAACACCTCGTTCTCACGGCGGCCGTGTCCTCGTCATCGCACAACGC
Organism: Planctomycetota bacterium; assembly: GCA_965248445.1. Lineage (GTDB taxonomy): Bacteria > Planctomycetota > JAJSAM01 > JAJSAM01 > JAJVHW01 > CBDFJG01. The sequence continues at coordinate 754,006 of CBDFJG010000004.1, read as the reverse complement.
AAAGCGGCCGTGGTGGGATCGCGTCATCGCCGTGGCGCCGTGCGCGGGGGACGCGGCCCTCGTTCTCGCGCACGCCGCCGCCGCGCCGCCTTCGTCCTCCGGTCGTGCGGTCCGGTCGCGCATGGGCGACGTGTCGCGCGCGCTGGTCTCGGGGCGCGCGCCGGGCGGCAATCCGGGCGATCGCGCCCGCGCGGAGGCGCGGGATCTGATGACGATCGCAGACCGGGCGCCGCCACGCCCGTCCGGGGCGCTGTTCGAGAGCACGGTGTCGGCGGTGATGACGTACTCGCGCTGCCCGATCGCGTTCCGTCGGCGTCATGTGCTTGGCATTCCGGAGAGTCTCGACCTCGATGGGGGATCACCCGGAATCTCCGACGGCGAGCGACCGTTCCGTCCCGGCGACGACGACGAGATCGGTTCGCCGCTCGGCCGGCGTGCGCTCGGCCGTGCGGTGCACCTGGCACTCGAGCGCCTCGTCCCCGCGTTCGACGGCGACATCGAGCAGACGGTGCGCGACGCGCTGCGCTCCGAGACGCGCGGCGCTCCCCCCGGCGGGGCGGACGTTGCTCGCGTCGTGCAGTGGACCAAGACGTTCAGGGACAGCGACCTGGGTGACGCCGTCCGCGGCCTGCCGCGTGACCGCGTGCGGCGCGAGCAGTCGATCCTGGTGCGTGCCGGACCGACGATCCTGCGCGGCCAGGTGGACCTGCTGTTCCGCACGGACGAAGGCTGGGTGATCGTCGACTACAAGGCGGGAGCGGTGGACGGAGCGGCGCGCGCGTACGCCGTGCAGATGCAGTTGTACGGACTGGCGTTGTCACGCATCGATGCGCGCCCGCCGGCACGCGCCACGCTGTTCTCACTCCCGGACGGGACGACCCACGACGTCGACGTCACACGTCCGGCCCTCGACGAACTCGAGCGCGGCCTGGTGCAGCGCTTCCTCGACGCCACACGCGACGAGGACTACCGGCATGCACCCGGCGACGCGACGTGCGAACTGTGCGGACATCGCGGCTGAGGACGGAGCCACGCACGATTGGACGGTCGCGGGCGGGGCAGCGCCCCGCCCCTACAACGAACTCGCACTTGTTGCGTGAATCACGGAGGGGTGAACGACGGTGCCGCGCAGCGGCAGCCGAAGCGTCCGGTGGACGGTTCGGCAGGAGTGAACGCGGAGCGGAGGCGGGACGCCGGAGCGGAGTCCTCCGTAGCCGCCGGAGGCGGTGTTAGGAGGGAAACACAGCCGGCGGGCTGATTGCCCCGCAATCAGCCCGCCGGCTAGAACCAGGTCCAGAGGTTGGACGCGAGGCCCACGACGTCGAGTACCGGGCCGTACCACGGGCTGTTGGGGTCCGGTACTTCCTCGCCGCCGGACATCATCTCGTCCATGCGATCGCGGGTGACCTCGCGGTGGGCGCCCATCTCCTCCCGCGCGTCGGCCATCCCCTCGGGCAGCTCACGTTCCGGACGGTCTGGCTTGTCGGGCCGCGTCGGCGTGGTGGACCCACACCCGGCCGCGAGGACCAGAGCGAGCACGAGCGCCGAGAGGGTTTGAGTTCGCTTCATCAGAGTTCGGAGAGGATCGCACGCCATCGCTCGGCCACCCAGTCCGGATCCGGGACGCCCTCGATCACGATGTCGTCGAAGAAGCCGGAGCTGTTGAGCACGAACACTGCGGGAGAGAGGCCCTTGAACTCGTACTTCACGTCGCCGTACGCGCTCCCTCGGATGGTCCGCCCGCCGGGGAAGCGCAGCCACACTTCGCCCTCGGACTTGCCCGCTTTCAACTCGACCGCCTCCCCGGGCGTGAACTTCGGTTCCTCGGAGCCCGTCTTCCGCACGAACCCGATCTCGCCCGGCGGCGTGTCGCGCCACATGTCCGGTCCGAACAGGATGATCGCGTTCTCCTGGAACGTCTCCGCCCCCGGTCCCTTGCCGAGCTTGAACCAGCTGTTCTGAAGTGTGTAGAGGTAGAAACGGTTCGTGACGTTGTGCTCGAAGAACATCACGCCGATGTCGTGAGCGCGTTCCGGGTCGATGCGCACGCGCATCGACAAGAACTCGGCCTTGAACTTCGCGTCCAGCATGAACGCGCCCGAGCCCTTCGCGCGCGTGCCGCCTGAGACGTGTGACCACTTGGCGCGCGGAGTCGCCTGGAACGCCTTGACGTCCCGGAAATCGAGCATCTGCTCCTCGTCCTCGAAGTCGTACGTGATCCGCCAGCGGCCCCGTTCGCGCTTCTCCACCACGCCGCGGAACAGCTTGATAATCCCGGCCTCGCCCGCGGCGAGCGACGTGATGCGCCGGCGGACCTCTAGGTCGCGCTTGGTGCCGGTGGGCGTGTCGGCGTACTCCCGCAAGAACTGGGTGAAGCCGCCGAGCGCTTCCGCGTGCTTCCCGCTGTCCATCTGACGGCGGGACTTCTTGAAGAGTGTGTCGGCCTCTTTGTCTCGCGCGGCTGGATCGGGTCCGGTGTCCACCGGATCGCCGCCGCCCGCCGTGGTCCCGCCGCTCTCTCCGCCGTTGGGCGGCCGAACAGGCGCCGGCCCGTCGCCACCGCGTTCCGGTGGATTGCGGTCCGGGGGGTTGACGGAGCCGGTACTTCCGCCGCCGGTGCCTGCCGACGGGTTCATCGCACGATCGATCTGTTCGCGCAGGTCGGTCAGCGTTTCGCGGCGGTCGAACGGCGCGATCTCGAGCGCGCCGTCCACCGCCTCGAGCGCGGCGCGGAAGTCCTGCGCGGCCAGCGCGACCCGTGCCGCCGCGGCCGCCCCGTCGATCTGTGCCTGGATCTCGCCGTCGAGCCGCACCACGGCCCGGCGGAGGATCCCCGCGTCGACCGTCCCGGGGCGCTCGTCGGCCAGGCGGCGCAGACGGCGCAGTGCATCGACGAGTGCGCCCTCTGCGGCGTCGGCCTCCGCCTCCGCGATGATCTTGTCGAGGTCGGTGCTCCGCGTCGTCCGCTCGCGACGGCCGAGCTCCATGGCTTCGAGACGCGCCAGTGCGCCCCAGGCCGTTCCGGCATGGTCGGTCGCGACCCGCTCGAGTGCCTTGCGGGCCGTCTCCGGTTCGTCCGGCCGTCGCCTTGCCAGACCCCGTGCCGACTCGAACGCCGCGTGTGCGGCTCGCTCCGGGCCCGGCCCCTCGGCGGGGCCCGTGATGCTCTTCGCCGCGGCCTTCTTGGCGCGCGCGAGTTCCGCGGCTGCGGTCGCACGCGCCGAGTCGACGCCGCTGTTCTCGAGCAGGATGCCCTTGGTCCGCACGGCGATGAACCCGACCACCACCAGCGTGAGGCCCGCGATCGCGCCGACGACGAGCCGGCGCATGCCGGGACTGTCCGGCGTCCCGTCCTCCGGTGGTGCGGCTGCGCGAAGAGCGGACCGTCGCCCGCGTTCGTATCGACCGGACAGGTTCGGCCCTTCGACCACGTCACCGGTGTGCAACTCGCACTCGGCGACCTCTTCGCCGCCGACGGTGACTCCTGGTAGCAGCGGGACGAGCACGTCGGCGTCGTCGCGACGCTCGATCCGGATGGCCGCTCCGCTCCATGCCTCCGGCGACGCGCGCACGTCGACTTCGCTCTTCGGCCAGCCGACGTGGATGTCCTCGTCGATTTCCAGACGCGATTCGCCGAGCCGCGACTTGAGGAACAGACGACCGGGCTTGCGTCCACCCGGTGCCCCGGTTGCCTGCGCAGCCGTAGCCGCCGTGCCGCCGCCTTTCCGCGTCGCGGCCTTGCGCTGCGGCGCGGTCTTCGCATCGCGACGGGCAGTGCGATCTCCGCGCGCCGCCTCCGGCGAACGCGCGGGTGCCGTTGCGGCCGCTGGCAGGACCATGAACGGCGCTGTCTCCGGCCGATCGGACGGCATCAGCGCCTCATCGACCGCCTCTCCGCCCGCGACGGCCACGAGCGCGGTCGCCGCGTCGGCCGCGGTCTGAAAACGCCGATCCGGGTCGTTCGCCAGAAGAGTCGACACGATGCGCATCAGCTGGGGATCCCGGCCGGCGAGAAGGTCGGCGACCGGGCGGAGATGGTCACCGGCCAGATGCGCGCGTGCCTGTTCGCCCGAGCCCTTCACGGGCGACTTCGCCGTCAGCATCTCGACCAGCAGCAGACCGAGCACGAACAAGTCGCTGCGTACGTCACCGCGATCGCCCCGTGCCTCTTCGGGCGACTGATACCTCGCGCGGCGCGGGGCGAGACCCGCGGGCAGCAGACGGGGAGGCTTCAGCAGGACGTCGCCGCGACCGGGCAGCGCGATGCGCCGCGGCGTGAGATCACCGTGGCGTAGTCCGACTTCTTCGAGCGCCCCGAGCGCATCGGCGACAGACGCCGCGATCGACAGCGCCCGCTCGTTCGCGAGCGCACCGCCGCGGCCGAGCAACTCGTCCACCGTGCGTCCCTCCGCCGCGCGCGCCACGGCGAACACGACACCTGCCTCGGCGCCGCCGTCGATGTACCCGGCCAGCGACTCGTGACGCGCCCGCGTCGCGTCGCGAACCGTAGAGAGGAACTCACCGACGCCGTACTCCGCCGGCAACGCGCCCTCCTCGACGATGTGCAGTTCGACCGGCACCCCGAGCTTGTTGGTGCCTGCGTGGACTGCCAGGACACCGCGGGCGCGCACGCGGTCGCCCACGGTGAATCCGGCCAGCTGGGTGGGTGGCTGCGGGGGTTCGAGACCGCTCATCCATCCGCTCTCGGGGCGTCGTCGTCCGGCACCGCGCGATTATGCGCGAGCGTGGGGGAGCGCGCTACGCCCGCCGGACGCGCGGGAGCCCGGCCGGAGCCGATCGTCTTGCCCTCCGCAGGGAGTCGGGGACCCTCAGCGCCGACGTGGGGCCGAAGATCGAGCCTGGCAGGCTCGCATCGCGGTTTCAGTCAGCCTCTCGGCTTTCCCGATGAGTCACCGGGCCTCGCCAGGCGCCTGCGAGGCAATGAGTCATGTCCGACGAATCCAAAGACAGCCCGCCCGAGCCCGAGTTCGATCTCCAGCGCCACCGGCGTGAGATCGAGGCTCTGGAGCAGCGATTCCGCGAGTCGCGCAAGGAAGAGGACCCGGTTCGTCGCGACCATCGCATCGACGACGAGGTGCGGCAGTTCTTCGACGAGTCGCAGGATGCTCTCGAGGCGATGGTGCCGCAACTGGCGGACGAATCCGGTGCGCTCGCCCGCGTAGATCGCGATGCGATCGAACGGGGCCTCGAGGTGTTCGACGCCGCAGAGCGCATGCCGCCGCGCCCCGCACCGGCACCCAATCCGACGTTCGAGTCGAACCACGGAGAACTCGAAGCGCCGACCCGCGCAGCTCCCACGATGGCGCCGCCGAATTCGTCCGGCGGTGAGGGTCTCGATCTGCGCTCGGCCCTCGAGCGGCTGAAGCGGCACGGACTCGTTCGCGACGAGGAACCGGCAGGCCGCACGCTGACCTCCGGCGCTCCCGCCGTGGCGCCGCACGTCCCGGCGCCCCCCAGCCCGGCGAACGCTGCGCCTCCCACTCCGCCGCCGCCTCCGCCGGCGATGCGACCTACGTCGTCGCACGGCGCCGGCGGAGCTCCGCCCGCGTTCCGGCCGCCTCCGCGACGTCCCGATCCGGTTCCGCAGGCGCCCGCGCAGGTCCCGCCGCCGCTGCCCGCGGCCGCGGCTCCGCCCGCGCACGCACCCGTTGCGCCCGCGCATGAGCCGGCACCGCGCCATCCGCCCACCGAGACCGAGGCCTACCACGGCGCGACGAACACCGACATCGTGCCGCCGGCGCCAGTCGTTCAGGGTTCGCGCCGCGGGCCGCCTGCCTCGGCCGCTGCGTTCGCTCCGGCGCCCGCGGCGATCCCGGCCCCTCCCGTTGCTCCCAGAGTCGCGGCACCCGTGGTCGCCCCCGTCGCGCCACCCGTGGTGGCGAAGGAGGCACCTCCCGTCGCGACCGCCTTCCCCGGCGGCACCGACCATCGGGACACCGACGTGCGGACTCCGCCTCTGCGTAACGCGGAGCCGTCCGCCGCTGGAGAGCAGGACCGGCTCCCGCCGATCCGCCCGTCGTTCTCCGGCGCGCCGCCAGCGGCTCCGGCAGCTTCCGCCCCTCCTTCGGCTCCCGCGGCCGCGTCCGGCGCCGACGACGTCTCTCCCTCGACCTCGTTCGACCAGCTCTTCGGCGCCGTCGAGGATCTGGTTCGCGAGACACTCGACACCTCGGTCTCCGAGGTCGTCGAGGACGCTCGCCAGTCCGAGGACTCGATGCGCGAGGCGGCCGTGCGCGGTCGCGCCCGGCGTGAGAGCCGGGCAGACGAGCGGCCGTCGGCACCTGATGCGATCGAAGATCTCCGTCGCGCGGTTCTCGACGACCGTCCACTGCCGCCGCTCAGTCCGATCACCAACCACGGTGCGCGGCCGCAGCCGGTGGACGACGACCACCATCTGCGCGCGCCGGAGGGCGCGGCCGGGACGCGCACCAAGCCGCTCTCGGCGGTGTTGCCCGCACCGGTGGACGACGACGGACTCGAGGAAGAGCCGGAACGCGAGGGTCTCGCTCCTGAACCCTATGACTGGGGCGTCAAGTCCGGGGACAAGCCGAAGGGCGCGTGGTTGCTGGGCTCGGAGGTCGGTGACGAAGAGGCAGATCAGGCGAGGCGCCGCGCCGAGAAGGCCGCAGCAGCGCCGGTCGAACAACTCTCGCCCGCGGAACTCGTTCCCGACGAGACGCAGGAATGCGAGGAGATCGAGTCGGGCGGCGGCGGCATGGCCGCTACCTACCTGAAGGGGAAGGTCAAGGATCTGACCGCGTTGCTCGAGCCGATCGTGCTGCGCCTGAGCGACGAGGGCCGCCTCGACGGCATCGAAGTGCCGTTCGAGATCCACGACACCAGCGAGTCCGGCGAGTTCAGCATCGAGGACTTCGAGGATCGCGGACAGGGTGGAGACCTCGAGCCCCTCGACCCGATGAAGCTCGTCAAGGAACTGCGCGATCTGCAGCGGCTGCGCACGCAGCTGATCGACAAGGGCCTCGTCTCCGAAGACGAAGTCTGAGCCGGCTCTTCGTCCGTCCGCCCGCGCCGTGCTCCTCCTCCCGCATCCCGTGTAGTCTCTGCGCATGCCCGCACGGACCAGTGATGCAACGGTTGCCCCGGATGCCGGCGCGGATGCGCCGCAGTCCGACGCTCGGACCACGCGCGGTGATCGTGCCCTGCTCATCGTGTTCTGGGTCTGGGCGGCCCTGCTGCTCGCGGCGACGTTGGCTCACCTGTTCGGTTGGGACGGCGTTCTCGACGCGCTCGACGTGAAGAAGTGGTTCGCGCGATGACGCCCCAGCGACTCCGGTGACGTATCGCGTGTGATGTGGCCGGCCGCATGTGACGCGGGCGGTCGCGTCCCCGTCCTCCTTCCGTGCCCTCGTTCCCCGTCCGCGCGGTCGGCGCGCTGCTCGATCTGATTGCGCCGCCGCGCTGCCTAGCCTGCCGGCGCGACGCGATCAGCGCCCACGGTCTCTGCGTCGCGTGTCTCGCCAACGTGCCCGCATCCCATGGGGCGCCGTGCCGCCGTTGCGCTGCACCGCTCGGGGAGGGACTTCTCTCATCGCGCTGCGGGGATTGCCGGCGCATGCGGCCCCGCTTCGCGGCGGCGGCCGCCGGCGCTCCGTACACCGGTCTCGCGGCGGAACTCGTGCGCCGCGCGAAGTACGGGCACGACCGCTTGCTGGCGCTCCCGCTCGCCGCACTGACTCGCCGCGCCGCGCGCGGTCTCCCGGAGTGCGCGTGGGTGGACGACCTCGTCCCGGTCCCGGCGTCGGGTCGCCGACGCAGAGAGCGGGGGTTCGATCTCGCCGAGCTGCTGGCCGATGACCTGGCGCGCGTACTTCGCCTCCCGCTGCAGCGGCACTGGCTGACGCGCGTCGGCGACCCGGCGCCCCAGGCGTCGCTGGGCGAGACCGAGCGGCGCCTCGCGGCCTGCGCGACCGTCGCCTACTGCGGGCCGCGCACGGCGCGGCGTGCGTTCCGGTTGCCGCGGCGCGCGACATCGGTCGAGGGAAGCCGGGTCTTGCTCGTGGATGACGTGCTGACGACCGGCGCGACGGCGAACGCCTGCGCTGCGGCTCTCCTGAGCGCCGGCGCGGCGTGGGTCGCCGTCGTCGTCGCCGTGCGGGCATAGGGCCCGCGTCGGGAACGCTCAGGCGCGCGTGTCTCGTGAACGATGCGGGCCTAGTACGGTGTCGCGGTGCAACCGGACCAGCGACCGACTCTCGTGCTCGGCGGCGGCGGATTCCTCGGCCGCGCGCTCGTCAAGCTCCTGGCGCAGCGCACTCCCGTCGACGCACCGCGCAGCTCGCGACTCGACGTACGCGATCGGCGCGCGCTGACGGATTGGTGCGACGCTCGCCCGCCGCGGGCAGTCGTCAACCTGGCTGCCGCGCGCCCATCCGAGAGCATGGAACGGTTGCGCGACGTGAACGTGGCGGGCGCCGCGAACGTCGCCGCTCTCGCGGCCGATCGCGGTCTGCGCATCGTGCACGTCTCTTCGGACATGGTGTTCGACGGGTGCAGCCCGCCATATGACGAGGACGCGGTCACACGGCCGACGAATTCGTACGGTCGATCGAAGGCCGCCGGCGAGGACGCGGTCTTCGCGAGCGGCGCCGCGGCTGTGGTGGTGCGCACGTCCTTGATCTGGGACGCGCTCGAGATGAGCCGGGGGGTCCTCGCGTTCGCCGAGCGCCTGGCACGCGGCGAACCGTGCCGTCTCTACACCGACGAGTTCCGGTGCCCGGTCACGCGCGATCTGCTGGCGGCTGCGATCTCGTTCCTGATCGACATGCCGTACACGGGACCGCTGCACGTGTCGGGGGCCGAGTCGCTCTCGCGCTTCGAGTTCGGATCGTTGCTGCTCGAGCACTTCCGCGTGCCGGGTCGCGAACGGGCCGAACGCGCTCTTGCCGGGGACGGGAGTCTGCCGCCCGGAGAAGAGCGGCCGCGGAATCTGACGCTCGACGTGTCGCGCGCGGCCGGACTCCTGTCTATGGAAATGACGGGCGCGCACGCGGCGCTGGAGGCGTCGTGAACGGCGTCAGCGACCGCTGAGCGTCGCCTTGGCCTCCAACATCTTGCTACCGCGGTAGAAGCGCAGGGTCACGACGTCGCCGGGGGCTTTCGCGCCGATCAGCGAGTACATCTGGCGGTCGGATGCGACGGCCGTGCCGTCGAACTCCACGATGCGGTCGTTCACCACGAGCCCCGCATTCGCTGCGGCCATGTCCGGCGCGAGGAACGCGATCACGGCGCCGGGCTCGTCCTTGTCTGCCCGGAGGCGCACGCCCAGCACGGGCCGGGGGGGCAGCTTGGCGAAGTCCGGCCGCGCCGAGTCGTTCGCGACGGCAAGCGTGACGCGCGCGATAGCGCGGGCGCTGGCCGCCGCGCCGTCGTCCACGAGAAGCCACCAGTCATCGTCCGGGCCGTGGTACTCGGCGTGCAGCCCCGTCGTGAAGAACAGCGCCGGCACGCCCGCGGCGTAGAAGGGGTAGTGGTCGCTCTGCCGCCAGCCGTCGCGCGCGTGCGAGAAGCGGATCTTCTCCGCAGCCGCCGCGCCCTCTGCAAGTGCTGCGAATGTGCTGCCCGTCCCCGTGCCTTCGATCATCAGGCCGCGGTCGGACTCCTTGGTCGCGCGGTACCGGCCGAGCATGTCGACATTGATGCAGGCAACGGTCTTCTCGAGCGGCCAGCGCGGATCGGCGACGTACGAGCGGCTGCCGACGAGCCCCATCTCCTCGCCGCACCAGCCTGCGAAGATGATCGTGCGCTTCGGCGCCGGCTGCGCGCCGATGAAGCCCGCCAGCTCGAGCAGAGCAGCTGTTCCCGAGGCGTTGTCGTCCGCGCCGTTGTGGATCTTGCCGCGCCCGGCGCGTCCGGCCGAACTGCCGAACTTGCCCATTCCGACGTGATCCAGATGTGCGCCGAGCACAACGCACTCGCTCGCGAGCTTCGGGTCGCTGCCGCGTCGAATTGCGAGCACGTTGCGTCCGAGCGTCTCGCCGAGCTTCGCCGTCACGGTGACGTTCCTGCCGATCTCCCGGGACGCGGGTTTGTTCGCCTCGTCCACCTCGATCTGCAACTCCTCGATCGTCTTGCCCGACGGCGCGACCAGCGTGTCCGCGACGGCGCGCGAGACTGCGATGACCGGGATAGGCTGGCGTGCGCCCGGCACGCGGGCCGGCAGGGGGGCCGCGCCGTGGTGGCGATCGTTGACCATCAGCAATGCGGCCGCGCCTGCTTCCACGGCGTTCTGTGCCTTCGTCGTGAACGCAAGCTTCATGCGTTGCGCGGGCGGTGTGCGGCGCCCCATGGTCCAGGGACTCTCGGGGTCCTTCTCGTTGGGGCCGTGCCGCAGGACGAGGACCACCTTGCCCTTGACATTGATGCCCGCGTAGTCGTTCCACTCGTAGTCGCCGTCGACCAGCCCGTATCCGCAGAACACGAGTGGGGCGGCGACGGTGCCGTTCTCCGAGAACGCGAAGGGGACGACGTCCGTCGGTTCGCCGAGCGGCTTCCACGCCTCGCCCTCACGAACGGCGAGTGTGGTGTCGTCGGGCTTCATGGGACGCATCGGTAGGACGACGTCCTCGAAGAACGTCCCGCCTTCGCCGAACGGCTGGAGCCCGGCCTTCGCGAACTGCTTGGCGACGTAGTCCTCCGCCGCTCGGCCTCCCGGCGTTCCCGATTCGCGTCCGGCCAGTTCGTCGGACGCGAGGTGCGCAGCGTGCGTCAGGAACTGCCCCGCTTCGATCGCCGGCGTGAGCTTCTCCTTCGGTGGCGGCGACGAACTGTCGCGGCCGAGCGCCGTGCTCGCGGTGCAGACGCTCGCGCCGGCGAGGACGGCGACGAGCACGTAGCGAGAGGTCTGACTGTGAGTCATCGGTGCGCTCCGTTCGGGAGAGGGGCCGTCAGGATACGACCGGGCGTGCCCGATCACCCTCCGGGATCGAAGCCACCTGCCGGATCCGGGCCAGCTGACGGGATCCTAGCCAGCTGCCGAATCCTAGCCACCTGCGGGATCGGAGCGGCGAATGTCGCGCACCACGCCCTCGACCTCGTCGCGGCCACGGAACTGGTTCCGCTGCGGCACGAACGCGACGTCGATGGGGCCGCCGTCCGAGAGGAGTGGCTCGAAGCGGGCGGCCTGCCGGAACGCGACCAGGCGGAGCGAGCTCTGTTCGTCGCGTACGTGGAAGGCGACATGCTCTCCGCGCTGTCCCATGCGGCGTGCGCGCCCGGCTACGCGAACACCGCGCACCGCGAGGACGGGCTCGGCGTTTCCCGCGCCGAAGGGTGCGAGGCGGGCCAGCTCGGCGACGAGGCCGGGACGGAGAGCGGAGAGCGGCACCTCCGCGTCCACCTCGAGCCGCGGCCTACGGGCGTCGATCGGAAGGTTCTCGCGAACGTAGGCCGTGAATGCGTCGCGGAACCCGTCGAACCGTGCGGGATCGATGGTGAGGCCTGCCGCCGCGGCGTGGCCGCCGTGCGCCACGAGGTGTTCGCCGCATGCTCGCAGCGCCTCGTGCAGCACGAAACCGGGCACGCTGCGCGCCGATCCTCGCGCCACGCCTCCGGCCGCGCTGATCATGACGACGGGAACGTGGAAGGCGTCGACGAGACGCGCCGCGACGATCCCGATCACGCCGTGATGCCACTCGTCGCCCAGGAGCACGATGCCGCCGTCCGGATCTGGTCCGAACTCCGCCAGCGCGCGCTCCATCGCCTCCTCCGCCACGCCGCGCTCGATCGCGCGGCGGCGGGTGTTTGCGTCGTCCAGCCACTCTGCCAGCTTGCGCGCTTCGACCGGGTCGTCGGTGAGGAGCAGCTCGAGCGCAGCGCGTGCATTGCCCATTCGTCCTGCGGCGTTCAGCCGCGGGCCGAGACGGAACCCGACGTCGCTCGCGTCGAGCGGGGCCGTCGCGCGGGAGATGTCGAGCAGTGCGCGCAGACCGGCCGTCGGCCGTTCCGCGAGGACGCGCAGCCCGTGGCGCACGATAATCCGGTTCTCACCGCGCAGCGGCACGACGTCTGCAACCGTGCCGAGCACCGCGGTGCCGAGCGCAGTCAACAGGAACTCGCGCATCTCGTCCGTCACGCGTGCGCCGGGAGACATGTCCTGCGCCAACGCCCAGGCCACCTTCATGGCGACGCCCGTCCCACAGAGGTACGGGAACTCGTACTCGGAATCGGGTCGCTTCGGATTGACCACGGCGACGGCCGGGGGGAGCTGCGGCGCCATCTCGTGGTGGTCTGCGATCACGACGTCGAGGCCGGCTTCCTGCGCGCGAGTGACTTCGTCCACCGCGGTGCAGCCATGGTCGACGGAGACGAACAGCGTGACGCCTTCGTCGCGCGCCAGCCGTTCCATGGTCGGCCAGTGGAAGCCGTAGCCGGAGCCCGTCCGCTCGGGAATGAGGGGCACGACGCGCTCCGCACCCATCTGCCGCAGGAACCGGATGAGCACCGACGCGCCCCCGATGCCGTCCACGTCGTAATCGCCCCAGACGCAGATCGTCTCGTTGTCGCGCAGCGCCTGCCGCAAACGGGCGACGGCGGCGTCGATGTCCGGCAGCCGGTCCGGCGGCAGCAGATCGCCCAGTCCGGCCGAGAGGTACGTGTGCGCATCGTCGCGATCGCCCGGCGCTCCGCTCACGATGCCGCGGTTGACGAGGCACTGAACCGCGATCTCACCGATGCTCAACTCTGCAGCCAGACTGCGGCAGAGCAGTGGACGCGGCGCGGCGACGATCCACCGTCGTTCCGCTGGGGTTTGGGAAGTCCGGGCTCCGGATGCCGGGGTCCGGACTTCGGCCGGCGCGCCGGGGCTGGCGGAGTGCGCTCTCCTGACGATGACGGGACTCCCTCTGGCGCCGCGGCAAGGCGAGCCCATAGGTAAGAGGACACTGACAACTCGCGGCGCCGGCCGCGTCGATGACCCTACGCCGGTGCGGGGACAGAAGCCGGGCGGACGCGGGTCAGCGCAGGACGCGTACGTCGCCCTGGCGGCGTGTGAATCCGATCGCGTCGAGGTGCTCGAGCAGCGGGATCCCGTACTTGCGGGTCATGCCGAACAGCGCGCGCAGATCCGCCGGCGAGAGCGTCCCGGATTCGGCGCAGTGTTCGCGGACGCGCGCCTGTACCTCGTCGATGGACGTCGCGAGGAACAGTATCCCCTCCTTCAGGCGGACGATCGCGCCGTCGTGTTCGAGGATGGTCAGCAACTGGTCGGTCTCTGCGGGCAGCGCGCCGATCAACTCGGGAAGCGTTTTCGCGCGCGGTGTCTGCCAGGGATCCGCGGCCAGCGTCTCGAGGATCCGCTCCTGCCGCGCGCGCTGCGCGTCGGACAGTTCGGCTCCGCGCCCCCCGAGTCGGACGCGGCCCTCGGAGAGATGCTCGACGCGGCCATCCTCCGCGAGGCGTCCGAGGAGGCCGTCCACGACGTCCCCGGATGCCTGGAGGCGTCCCGGAAGCGTCGCCTTGCGGACTCCGAGCGCCAGCGGCTGCTGGCGGTGGAATCGGTCGAGCGCTTCGATGATCGCCTGCTCGCCGCGCGCCGCCTCGTCGCCGTGAACGAGCAGCGCGCGGCCGAGCGACACCAGGAGGCCGTCTGCCACGAGAGCGTCGACCAGGGGCGCCAGCTCGTCGGGGCGCCGCATGAGTGCGCGAACCAGATCCCGGCGCTCGACCCCCGCGAGTCCGGCACGTCTTACCTCTGAAGCGACGGCGACGCGCGGGTCGGCCAGCCCGCGCTCGCGCTCGGCGAACATCTCCGCGCGGCCCTTGCCCCGCCGGCGCATCGCGAGTGAGCCGGCGCCGAGGAGCAGCCCGCCGCCGATCGTCGCGACGTGAGACGGCGTGCGGACGATGAAGCGATCGCCCGGCGCGACGAGCGCCTCGCGATCCAGTTTGAGCTGCACCCACCCGGTCTCACCCGGCGCGAGGATCTTGCGGCCTACGAGGAGGACGCGGGCCGCGCACTCCAGCGTGCCGACGTGCAGCCTCACCTCGGAGTTGTGTCGCAGCGGGCGCGGCATGGTCTCGAGGACGTGCAGCTTCGCATCCACGATGCGCGTCTCGGCGAACACGTCCGGTTCGCAGACCACGTCGCCTCGCCGGACCTTCTTGCGCTCGAGGTCAGCGATGTTGATCGCCGTGCGGTGCCCGGCTTCTGCGTGTTCGGACGGGCGGTGGTAGACCTGCAGCCCGCGTACGCGGCCCACCCGTTCACTGGGTTGCACGTGCACACGATTGCCGACTGAGATGCGCCCCGAACTCGGGATGCCCGTGACGACCGTGCCGAAGCCCTCGGACGTGAACACGCGCAGCACGGGCATCCTGAAGAACCCGTCCACGTCGCGGCGGGGCGCTTCTCGCACCAGGCGGGCGATCTCATCACGCAGGTCGTCCAGGCCCGCGCCGGAGACGGCCGAGACCGGGAGCAGCTTGGCGCCCTCCAGGAACGTGCCCTGGACGAGGTCCTCGACCTCGGAGGCGACCAGCTCGACCATCTCCGCGTCCACGGTGTCGGACTTCGTGATCGCGATCACACCTGTGGACAGACCGAGGAGAGACATGATCTGCAGGTGCTCGCGCGTCTGCGGCATGACACCGTCGTCAGCCGCCACGACGAGCAGCACCACGTCGATGCCCGTGGCTCCAGCGACCATGTTGCGGATGAACTTCTCGTGACCGGGCACGTCCACGACGCCGACCTCGAGGTCGTCCGCGACGCGAAGCTCGGCGTACCCGATGTCGATCGTCAGACCGCGTGCCCGCTCCTCCGCGAGCCGGTCCGTGTCACCCTCATCGCCGGCGAGAGCGCGAAGCAACGTCGTCTTGCCGTGATCGATGTGCCCGGCGGTACCCAGCGTGACTGGGAGGATGTCGCGGGATGGGATGGTGCGAGCCACCGCGGGAGGATACCCACCGGCGTCGCGGGCGTGGCTACCTAGTCGGCGCGGTCTAGCCGGCGGCCCGGCGACGGGCGACGAGGTCGGCCAGCGTGGCCGTCTCGGTCGAGAGGTCGCCGGCGCTCTGGTGATCCGCAAGGCAGTCGGAGGCGACCCGGAGAGACGGGCTCGTCGCATCCCGCGAGAGATCGGCGACGCGCCCGCGGGCCGCGCCCACCAGATCCGACACGCGCACACCGACCGCCCCCCGGGCGGGGCGGTAGCCTCCCGCCTCTCCCACCGCCAGGACGTCCGCGGCGGTCAACCGCCGGAGCGCCGCACGGATGTGATCCTCGGAGGCGCCGAGGGCGGCCGCCAGCACGTCCCTGGTCGGTTCCTGTCCCGCGTCGAATGCGGCCGCGACCTCGATTGCGACGGCGAGTGTCAGCGCGTCGTATCGCAGGCCGTGGGGCGGATCGAGATCCGCCCGGCGGCCCGGGAGTGATGCGCGCTGCTGCACGATGTATGCAACCTCGAGTCCGTAGATCAGGATCAGCCACGTGACGTACATCCAGAGCATTGCCGCGGGGAAGATCGTCATCGCCGTCAACAGCGTCTTCGGCTGCGACAGAAACAGGCCCATCGCGAGCTTGCTGCCTTCCCACAGCGACCCCGCGACCGCCGCACCGGCGAGCGCGGCGCCGGTGCGCACGCGCGTGTGAGGCATGAGGCGATAGAAGAGGAACACCGAGATCCAGGTGACGCCGAAGCGCAGCAGGTTCTCGAGCACCGCGTCCGAGCCTTCGCCCAGCAGCTCGCTCGCCATGAGCGTGCCGGCGAACGAGAGCGCGATGGCGACCGGACCCAGGGTCAGCACAGCCCAGTAGGCCGAGATCCGCGCGGCCAGTCGGCGGAAACGGGCCGTGCGCCAGATCGCCGCGACCATCCGGTCGACGCTCGTCATCAGGCTGGTCGCGAAGTAGACGAGCAGTAGCACGGAGAACACGCGCACCGCGGTGGTGGCGCCGCCGCCGCCGATGGCCCGGCGCGACTCCTCGAAGAGCTGCAGGAACCCGCTCTTCACCGCCTCGGCCTGTGACGGGAACACCAGGTCGAGGACGCGGCGAGACGCGTCCGCTTCGCCCGGCGCAGAGAGCAGTTCGAGTGCCGAGACCCCGAGGAGGACGATGGGGATCAGCGCGAGGAGCGTCCCGTATGCGAGCGCAGCGGCTCGCTCGCGTCCGCGGTCGCTCTCGAAGCGCAGCGCTGCCAGCGCGAGGGCCCGGAACGAAGAGAGCGCGACCCGCAGCGGCGCCGGCTTGGCCGGAATCCGCCCCTCGATGACGATCTCGCGCAATCGCCGCCGCGCATCCCCGAACAACCCGGTGTCACCGCTCACCCGCGCATGCTACGCCGGGCTCACCGAATCAACGCGGGGCGGAGCCGCGTGGCTCCGCCCCGTTCAGTCTCTCTGAGTAACCGTCGATCCGAGAACCCGTGCCCGCAACCGCGTCAACACCGTCAGGTGTTGAGCCAGAAGACGCTGCGCGTCATCCGAGTCAGCGGATGAGCCAAAGAACAAGGGCGGAGCCAGCGGCTCCGCCCTCATGTGATCGGTGTCAGTACCCGTCTCTCCAACGGCGTCAACACCGTCAGGTGTTGAGCCAGAAGACACTGCTCAGAAGTTGAATTGGAAGTTCAGCGCCACGCGATCCACGAACGGAAGCGGGTCCAAACTCGACTGGTCGTCATCCAGCTGGAACGTGATGCGCAAGCGGAGGAACTTGTACGCCCTCCCGGTCACGACGGTTGTGATGTCGAAGATGGCGTCGTTGCCCTGTGTGCCGGGGTCGTAGCCCGGAATGCCCGGGATGGCTGGGGTCGCCTGACCGGTGTTGTCTACGTAGCGGACAGGCGTCCACTGCGAGACCTTGTTGTCGTCGACCGACGATCCGTCGGGCAGCAGCGCGCTGAGGTCCGGTTGACCGAACGCGTTCGAGTCCTCGATCGCGAACTGCGCCTCGATCAGGATGGCGTCGTTGATCGCCGATATCGTGAAGTCGTCTTCGGTGAAGTTGAGGATCCGAGGACCGCCGACTCCGATGTCGACGAAGAGCGTGTAGACGAAGCTGGGCACGCCGCCGCCGACGGGGTCGAACACGCCCTGTGTGGCGCCGGGCAGCAGGATGCCGCCGTTCGGGTCCTCGAGCCGGACGTATCCCTCGCCGCCGGTGCCACCGAAGAGCGCGACCCACGTCTGCACGTTCTGGTTCGTTCCGCCGGGGCCGCCGCGCACGTCGATCGCCGAGCCCGGGTCTGCAATGTTGAAGCCCTTGCTCGAGCGGAGCTTGACCGCGCCGCCGCCGCCGCCGCCGCCGGGACCGCCGGAGTTGGTGGAGGACGTCGTGCCCTTGCCGCCCGTGCCGCCGCGTGAGCGGATGACGCCCTGCGAGCCGATGGTGATCAGAGTCGCGCTGTCCACGCGGACCGCGCCGCCGCCGCCGCCACCAGCGCCTGAGCCCTGGTTCCATCCCCGCGGTGCGTACGATGCGGTGGCGCCCGCGCCGCCGCCGGCGCCGCCGACGAGCGGAAGGAGGTCGTCGTTCGACGAGCCGTTGCCGCCCTGGCCGCCGATCCCGTTCCAGTTGACCGTGGTGTACCGGTTGTTCGCGCCCTTGGTGCCCGCGAGCCGCGAGCCGCCGCCGCCACCGCCCGCGCCTTCGTTGTAGATCGTGCCGATTCCGGCCGTGCCGCCGCGGCCGCCGCGGCCGCCGTCGTCGACCGCCAGGTTCCCGAGCGAGTCATTGCCGACGGTGCCCGTGTAGCCCGTGCCGCGAACGTTGTCCGTGAACGTGTGCGCGTTGGCGGCGGTGCCCGGGAAGGTCGTGGCCATGTCGCCGCCCTTGCCGCCGCCGGGGCCGCCCGCTCCGCCGAATTTGCGTACCGGGTTCGTGCTTCGGCCGTTCCCGGTCGGTGCGTTCTGTCCGACCCTTCCGTCCGCGCGGATCTCACCGTTGACCTCGATGTTGAGCGCGCGCAGGATCGCCGGCCTCGAACCCTCGAGTGTCACGACGACGCCCGGCGGGATGAGCACGTTGCGCCAGTTGATCGTGTTGTTCGTGAACTGGTCGACGTTGATCACCTCGTCCGCCACCGGCTCGTAGCCGCCGTCAGCGCCGCTGCCGCCGGCGACCGTCATGATCGCGGCCGCCGAGCCGCTGACGAGTTCGTCGTAGCTGCCCGTGGACCGCGCCACATCGTTGTTGCCGTCCGACTCCACGAACTCGAAGACGACCTCTGCATCGGAGACGGGCTCGTCGCGCGTGCTGAACAGCACCATCACGCGCGGGTCGATCTCGTCGGGGTACGTGTCGCCGAGGATCAGCGCGTTCGTCTTCAGAATGCCGCGCTCAGCTGCGTTCACCGGCCAGTCGAAGATGAGGTCGATCGGCGGGTTCTCGAGCTGCTCAGGTGGCGTGGTCGGCGACAGCGTGCGCGCCGTGTCGAGGAACTCCCAGATCCCGCGCAGGCGCAGACGCTCGGGGTTGTTCCTGTAGTCGAACGTGCCCTGGATGTCCTTCACGTCCTTGGTGACGCGGAACGCGTACGCGCCCAGGTCGGGCAGCGCGAAACGCGGCGAGAACACGATCTTGGCGGTGTCGAAGTTCTGTTCGATGTGCGGTGTGCCGGGGATCGGCTTGCGCTGCGACTGATCCCCCTGGCGCTCGGTCAGCGTCAGCGTGATGTTCGAGCCCTGCCGCGCCGAGGTCGGGTTAAGCGGTACGCGGTTACCGAACAGAGTGATGTCGAGGTCGTTCTGCACCTCGACCGTTCCACCGTGCTTGGCGTACTGGTCGAGCGGGGTCGCCACCTTGTCCGGCGGATTCGAGAGAACGAAACCGGGCGGGGGGGCGTCCTGGTACGTGTCGAGCGTGTACGCGAACTGCCGCGGAGTGGCGGGCGCCGTCGTGAACTGCACGGTTTCGGAGCGTCGTAGCTTGCGACCGCGGTTCGAGCGCACGGGGAGCGTGTTCGGGTGCCCGACGACGGTGATCTCGTAGTTGGCCTCGGGGTGCAGGCCGGCGTTCTCGTCGGCGTCGTCGCGCGTGGAGCCCTCGGGGAAGAACTCGTTCGTGGCGCTGTCCGGGTCGCGCAGATGCGTGGACAAGCGCGGGAAGAAGTTCACAGAGCGGCCCTGGATCTGGAACGCGCCGGGAACCTGCTTGGTGAACCCGGTCTGGGTGGCGTTCTCCTCGCGGATACGGAACGTGGCGTGGTGCACCGACGAACGCGAGGGCTTCTGCGAGAACTTGAACTGGATGACGGTGTTCAGCGGCACGCCTGCGAACGATCCGACGTCGATGTCGACGATGCGCATCTGACCGCCCTTGCGACGTCGCGCTTGCGCCTCGTCGGGTACCCACAGGGCCCCGATCAGGCCGGCGCTGACGGTGGCCGCCGTGACGGCAAGGACCGTCCGGCGCCAGTTCAGGTGGCGGGTGCTGAAAGTCTGGTTCCGCATATCACGCTCCTCACTCGCAGGATGGACGTTCCACCGTCGCGGCTACGCGAACCGAAATCGGGACGTACCATGCCCGGCCCCAGTCTCGTTTGAGGCGGAGGCCACGGCAAGCAAGAACCCGATCCGGTACGTGAGCCACGCACGGACATCCGGCGGGCGAGGTGCAACCCCTGTGCCACCTGCGGGGGTCTTCCGGGCAGGCCGCGCCAGGCTCCGGAACGGGTCCGGACCGTCAGATCGCCGCGACGGGACGAGCGGTTTCGCACAGGCTGCGCGGAGGGGGGCGCTCGGGGGGCTCTCAGCAGAGGGTGCGGCGGAAGGCGCTCTCGGCGTCCTTGTTCTCCGTCTCGAGGGCGCGCTTGCGTTCTCTCAACTCCCGCATGCGAGCCCTCGTGAGGCCCAGCGCGCTGCCGGCCCGGATCAGCAGGTCGAGGGCCCGGAAGCAGGTGGGACGCTTCGAGAGTGCCCGCTCGCAGACGATCTGGAAGCGGCGCAGCGCCTCGTCGCGGTCCCCGCCACGGCCCTCGGCGTCGAACTGCCGCGACATGCGATAGAAGTAGAGCGCGTACCCGGCGAGCAACTCGGCCTCCCTGTCGACGTCCGACTCCTGGATGAGCGCCGCGAAGGCGTCCAGGTGCTGGCGCATCTCCACGAGCCGGAACTGCTTCGCTGCGACGGCGGCGAGCTTGGCGTGCGCGTCGGCGAAGTCCGGGCGGCGGCGCAGCGCCCGCAGAAACCAGACCCGGGCACCGTCGGAGTCGTTCTGAGTCGCCCGCAGCACACCCATGTTGAAGTAGTGATTCGGATTGCCGGGATCCTCCTTCATCAGGTCGGTCATCAACCGCTCGGCGAGGTGCAACTGATTCTCGCCCTGGTGGACCCGGGCTAGGCGCTGGACCAGTTGCGTGGCGGGGCGGCGCCCGGCGCGGCGCGCCATGGCCATGGCCGCGTCGTAGTCCGCGAGCGCCAGCTCGTTGTTGCCGATCGACGCGGCGTGGGCGCCGCGATGGAGGAGCCCCAGCATCTCCAGGTCGGTCGCGAAGTTCGGATCGCTCTCGGCCTTGCGGAGATCGTCGAGGTACTTGGTGAAGTGCGCTTCCGCCTCTGCGTGCTCGCGGTCGAGGATGGCGACCATCCCCGCGAGCAGTTCGAGCCCGGCGAACGACGGCGCTGCCGCACGCACCCGCTCGGTCGCGGGGACGCCCTCTTCGCGGAACCCACCGGCGAGGTACGCGTATGCCAGCAGGAAGTCCCGCGTCGTGTCGGTTCCGGCGTTCTCCCTGCGTGACGTCTCGAGATCCTCGATCACCGCCTGGAGCAGCGGGCGTTGGATCGTCCAGATGTAGCGCCGCCAGGTTGCGACGCCGCGCACGCGTGCAGAAGACGGCGCATCGCCCTCGCTCCCGGCGGCGACGCCGTCCTGAGCGCGCGCGGGCAGCGCGAAGAGCGCACCGACGAGCAGCAGACACGCGAGTCGGCGCAGCGCGCAACGCGGGAGCATGCATCGAGCGTACTCGGGGTGGAGCGCGCGGCATGGCTATACTCCGCCGGCCCGGCTCACTGCGCCCGGGTCCGCATGAGTCGCACCCGCCTGTACGCCGTGCTCGTCGTTCTCGGTGCGGTGCTGCTGCACCTGCCGGGCCATCTCTCCGTGCGCGCGCCGCACGCGAAGCAGGTGCTGCCGGAGGACGGCCCCGCGCTCATCCGCAACACGGCGCTCACGGCAGGCGTCGGCGAGTCGGTCGGTGGAGTGCTCTCTCGCGCCGTCTCCGACCCGGCGGCGGCGTGGGAGCCGGCCGGCGAGATCGTGGCGGAGACGACGTACCGGCCGCTCGGGACGTCGCTGCATTCCGTGGTGCGGCTCGCAGGGGGGCAGAACGCGCACCGGCTCGCCGGCGGCGTGTCACTGTTCCTTCTCGCGCTCGTGGCCTGGCTCACGTTCCTGCTGGTGCTGCGGTCCCGCGGCCCGCCCGCGGCCGCCCTCGTGGCCGGGTTGCTCGTCGCCGCATCGCCGCATCTCGGGGCGGCGGTGGGATGGCCGGCACGACTGTCGGTGATCGCGGCCGGGCTGCCGGCGATTCTGGCACTGCACGCGGCAGTGCGGGATGTCGGCACACCGCGCGCGGAAGCCGCTTCCGGTGGACTCGGCAGCGCGTTCGCGGCGGGACTTCTCGCCGCCGCGGCCGGTCTCACGCATGAGCTGGGGTACGGCGCGGCACTCGCCGCGTTGGCGCTCGTCGCCACCTCCGGAGCGCGGGTCCGAACGGTGGTGACACGGTGCTGCGTCGTGGTCGGCCCCGCGGCGGTCGCGCTGATCGCGCGGGCGGAGATGATCGCCACGCTCGCCGGCGCGCGCGATCCGCCGCTCAGCCCCCGCCCAGACCTGCTCGACGCCCTGGCCGGGGTGGTAGCGACGCTGGTCGCGCCGCTGCTGCCCGCGCACGTCCATCTGGCGGCCGGGCCGTGGACGGCGACCACCGTCGCTCGCGTCGCCGCGGCGCTTCTGCTGGTCGGACTGGCCGTCGGACTGTGGCGGCGACGCTCGTCGGCCGCCGCGCGGCTTGGGCTCGCCGGCGTGGCGGCGCTCGCTCCCCTCTGCGCGCTCGCGTGGTCCGGCGGCACCCCGCACGCAGCGTGGTATGCGGTCGTCGCGTGGCCGCCGATCGCGTGCGGAGTCGCGCTGGCGGTCGAGGGCGCGGTGCGGCGCGGAGGCGCGGTCCGCCGTCCCGCTTCGGTCTGCGCTGCGCTGCTCGTGGCCTCGACGGTGGCCGCAACCGTTCGGCAAGCGCCGGTCTATCGCGTGCGCGCGCCGTTCATGAGCACCGCTCTGCGCGTCGATCCCGGAGCCGCGGTGCCGCGCGCGTGGCAGATCGGAGAGCAGCTGTTGTCGGCGGACCGTCACGGTGCGCGGGCGGCGGTCGAGGCCGCGTACGACGACGCCAACGCGCTGGCGCAGGAACTGGTGACGCGCGAAGGCGCGCTGACCGAGGCCGGCGCCGCGCTGTCCCGGGATCGCGCTGCTTCGGTGACCGTCGGGACCGTGCTGGCACGGTACGCGGCGCTCGCCACGTCGTTGCGCGGCGACGTGGAGGACGTGGACGCAGCACCGTGGGCGTGGCGCGCCGAGCGGGCGGCCCTCGCCGGGGCGCTCCTCCCGGGTCGCTGGGCCGGGGGTTGGGCGGGGCTCGCGCGCTGTCAGCTCGCGATGGGCGCACTCACACCCGGCGCGGCCGCGCTCGCAAGGGCGCGGTCGCTCACCCCGGACGACACATCGTTGGCGGTCGAGCACGGACGCGCGCTGGTCCGCCTCGCTCTCACGGCCGAGGCGGTGGCGGTGCTGGAGATCGCGCTCGAGGGCGAGGTCGCCGCTGCCGAGAAGCGTGGCGAACCTCCGTCGCGCGAGCTGATGCTCGTGCTCGCCGACGCGCTCTCCCTCGATGCGGCGGCCACCGGGGACCTCTCGCAGTACCGGAGAGCGCGCGACCTCCTGGACAATCTGTTCGAGCGCGGGGATCGGGAGACCGATCTGCGGCAGGTCGCGTACGACCTGTACCTGGCGTACGGCGACGCGCTGGTGACGCTGGATCGGCCGGCGCTGGCGCGCACGTCGTACACGCAGGCCGTCGGCGTCTCGTCGCCAACGAGCCGCGCGGCGGAGCACCTGAAGTGGCTGGACGAGCGGCTCGCGAAGGAGATGTCGGACGCCGAGGCACGTCTGGATCGAGCGCAGAAGGAGGACCCGGAGGACGTCGCGAACGCGTTCCTCGCGCTCGCGATCGTCACGGCCCGCAGCGGGCGCCGGGCCGAGGCGGAGTCGATGTTCGCGAGCATCGAGCGCCAGCAGGGCGGATTGAACGTACCGCTGCGTTTTGCCCGTGCAGTGCACCTGCTTGCCACGGACCCGGACCGGATCGATGACGCCGTGGCCGAGCTGCGGGCGGTGTTGCAGGAGGAACCGGAGTTCGCCGAAGCGCGCTTCGAACTCGGGAAGGCGCTGGTGCAGCGCGGAAACGTCGGAGACCTCGAGGAGGCCGCGCAGGCATACCTGCAGGCGGCCACCGACGGTGCCGACCGCGAGTGGGCGGTCGAGGCGATGGAGCTGCACTTCCGCATCCTGGACGTCCTCCAACGACGGTGAATCGGGACTGACGCGCCCGGCGCGGCACGAATCGGGCACCGTCGGTCCGCTGGGTAGACTCCCCGGCCATGTCCGAACCAGAGTCCGACCACGTCTTCGAGTACGTGGACCGGGAATCCGCGTGGGAGAGCGTCGCGGGCGTCATCTCCCAGTGCAGCGTGCTCGCCGTCGACACCGAGGCGGACAGCATGCACTCGTACTTCGAGAAGGTCTGCCTCGTGCAGCTCGCCACGGACGCTGGCGACGCGTTCATCGTCGACCCGCTCTCACTGGATCTGGGCGCCCTCGGCCGGCCGCTGGCGGATCCGGCGATCACGTGCGTGTTCCACGGCGCCGACTTCGACGTGATGAGCCTGCGGCGGGACTTCGCGTTCGATTTCGACGGGATCTTCGACACGATGATCGCGGCGCAGTTGCTCGGCGATGAGAGGCTCTCCCTGCGCGATCTGGTGGACCGTTTCTTCGACGTGCAACTGAGCAAGGGTCAGACCCGCACGGACTGGGGCCGCCGTCCGCTGTCACCGCAGCAGATCGAGTACAGCTACCTCGACGTCAAGTACCTGGTCGAGCTGTACCGCATCCAGGCAGAGCGGCTGCGCGAGGCCGGCCTGGAGCAGGAGGCGCGGATCGAGTTCGAGCGCCTGTCGCGCCGAGAGGGGAACGAGCGCGTGTTCGACCCGCACGGCTGGACGCGGATCAAGGGCTCCCGCAACCTAGCGCCCGAGGAGCAGTCGGTGCTGGTGGAGTTGCACGCGGTGCGTGACAAGCACGCGCGCAAGCTAGATCGCCCGGCGTTCAAGGTGCTGTCGACCGACTCGATGTTGCGCATTTCCCGCGTGCTCCCCGAAGACATGGCGACGCTGAAGTCGCTGAAAGGTGTGTCGTCGTTCGTCATGGCTCGCATGGGGCGCGACGTCCTCAAAGCCGTGACGCGGGGGCGGCGCCGCGAGACGCCGCCCCGCCGCCCGCCGAAGCAGGGCGACCCGGCCCGTCGGCTCGACTTCCACGGCCAGCGCCGGCTCGGCCGGTTGCGGGATTGGCGGAACGCGACGAGCGAGAAGATCGATGTGACGACGATGGCGATTCTCCCGAACTACGCGATGTTCTGGGTGGCGCGGGAACGTCCGAGCACGCTCGAGGAGCTGGCGGCGACCGAGGGCGTCGGACCGCAGCGAGCGGAGAAGTACGGCGAGAAGATCCTCTCGCTCGTCAACTAGCCGGGAACGCCTCCGAGATCAGCGCGCCGCAGAGGTAGAGGCTCCCGGTCACGATCACCGCGCCGTCCGGCCCCGCCAGTTCTCTCGCGCGGGCCAGCGCGGCCGCCGGATCGGGGGCCTCCTGTGCAGCCGTGCCCGCAGCGCGCGCCGCGTCGGCGATCCGCGCGGGGTCGGCTGACCGCTGTTCGCCCACGGTGCACGCCACGACGTGATCTGCCACGCGCGCGACGAAGCGGAGTCCGTCCTCCACGTCCTTGTCGCCGTTCATCGCGATCACGAACACGCACGGTCGGCGCTCCACCAAGTCCGCCACCGCCACGGAGAGGACTTCGAGGCTGCGTGGCGTGTGGGCGCCGTCGATGACGACGAGCGGGCGCGCCGCGACCGGCTCGAGCCGCGCGCGGATGCACCCGGTGGCCAGCCCGGAACGCACTTCGTCGAGCGACGGCGGACCCTCGCGCCAGGGGAGTCGGAGAGCTGCGGTGGCGGCGAGCGACGCGTTGGCAGCCTGGTGCGCCCCCGCCATTCCCGCGGTCAGTTCGACCGGGTTTTCGCCGCGGCGGAGGTAGCGGAAGACCGTGGTTCCTGCGAGCGCCGTCTCGTCCAGCTCGTGGGCGATGAACTCGGCGTCGAAGTCCAGCGCGCGCGTGATGACCGGTGCATCGCGGGTGCCGCAGACCGCCGTGACCGCAGTGTGTGCATCCGTGCCCGGCGCCTCACCGCAGATGAAGGGGCGTCCGGTTCGCGCTGCTGCGGCCTTCTCGGCTGCGATCGACGCGAGGTCCGTTCCCAGTTGCTTCGTGTGATCCAGTGAGATCGTGGTCAGCACGACGCCGATCGCGTGCGCTGCCGTCGTCGCATCCAGCCGTCCGCCCATGCCGGCTTCGAGGACGACCGCGTCGCAGCCGTCGTCCTCCATTGCCAGCAACGCCGCGGTCGTGTGCAGCTCGAAGAACGTGAGCGGTTCTCCGGCCGCGATCGCCCGTTCGGCGTGTGCGCGCAGGAACCCCAGGCGGTCGCGCATCCGTTGGTCGTCCACCGGAGCACCGTTCACCCGGACCCTCTCCCTCGGATGCGCGAGGTGGGGGGACGTGAACAGTCCGGTCCTGCGTCCCCCGGCGGTCAGTGCCGCGGCGAGCAGCGTTGCTGTGCTGCCCTTCCCCTTGCTCCCCACGATTTGCACGACGTCCATCCGCCGGTCGGGGTGGCCCACGGATGACAGAAGACGTTCGACGCGTGCGAGACCGTACGTCCGCTCGTCGTACGTGACATGGGACTGCTTCTCGTAGTTGGTGTGGGACGCCAGCCAGGCGAACGCATCGTCGAAGGTCGCGAATTCGCTCACCGCCGCAGTCTCGCCGCCTGCCCGGCAGGCAGGAACAACGCACCCGGCCGCCAACTGATATGGTGAGACACGCCTGGCCGGTCCCCGCCGGAGGTGACTCTTGAGCCCAATCCCACCTCTCCCCGACGGGGGCGGCGCTCCGCGTCCGCCCGGACTCCTGCTCTCGCCGAAGGTCGGCGTGATCGGGATGGTCTTCGCCTTCGCCGTGGTGGTCGCCGCGTTCGTCGCCGTCGGCCTCTGGAGCAGTGGCGGCGGCGCTGACGCGCCGACAGGCGATGCCGGCGACGTCGACCTGCAGCACGTCGGCGAAGGAGACCTGGCCGGCCTGCTGCCCGAGGAGGCCTCGCGCGAACTGCAGGAAGAGCTGTTCGCGTTCGCTCGCGACGCTGCTCGCGGCGTGATCGCCGATGATGCGCCCGCGACCGACCTCGAGTGGACGCGGTTCTTGCTCGAGGCGTCCCTGCGCAACCGGTTGGCGCGACTTCCGGCGCGCGTGTTCCCGCGCATCGAGAACATCCCCAACGCGCGCGAGGATCCGGCGTCCGTCCGCGGGAGTCTGGCGGCGATCTGGGGGCGCGTCGATTCCTACGAGGAGGTGGACGTCGAGCACCCGAGCGGCTTGCGCATCGGCTGGCGCGTCCGGATCACCGACGCGGCGGGCGCACCCTGGATCGTGACGACTCTGCACGAACCACGCGAGGAAGTGACCGAGGGGCGGTGGGTCAAGGCCTACGGCGTCTTCACCAAGCTCTGGCCGGACGAAGACGGCGGTCCGATGCTGCACGTGCGCCTGACGCGTTCACTCGTCCCGTCGTACGCCCCCGTGACGCACCGGCAGCCGCGTCTGGAGTGGCTCGAGCAGGTTCGTGACGGGAAGCCTGAGGAGTCGGAGGGCTTCGAGGCCGAGCCGTTCTACGGAATGCTCAACTTCGTGCGACAGCTCGGCCCCGAGGGGTACATCGAACTGCGCGACACGGAGAACCTGCCGGTAGCCGATCTCACTGGCACGCAAGGCAGCACCCCGCTCTGGCAGAACCCCGACCGCTGGCGCTTCCAGCTCGTGCGACTTCGGCTCGCGCCGGTGCACGACCACTTCGCCATGGACCGGTACATCCAGGAGAACCCCGGCAACATCGACGCGCTCTACCGCGGGATGCTGGTCGATGACCAGGTGCACCCGGTTCAGTTCTTCTCACCGTTCCCTCAGGACGCATTCGACTTCGGGAACGCGCGAATGGTCGAGGTGGAGGGCTTCTTCTTCAAGCGGCGCCACGTGACCGGCACCAACGGCAAGTCGTACTGGCTGCCGGTGATCATCGGCACGTCCGTCATCGCGACCGACGCCGGACCGTACGAGACCGGCACGTCGCTGAATCTGGTGCTCGGTCTCCTGGCCCTCGGCTCGGTGGTCATGCTCGGATTGCTGATCATGTCGTGGCGCAAGGGCAAGCGTCGCGAGGACGAGGTCCGCCGTCGCTCCGAGGAACGACGCATGAAGCGGGGGTGGGCGGACCAAGCACCTTGAGCGCAGAGCATCGCATCCGAATTGGCGTGCGCCCGCCTCACGACGTCGTGCTCGGTCACGGCCTGCTGGCGCGGCTTGGTGATCTGACTGCCGAGGTGCTGGCTCCGGTGCCGGTGCTCGTCGCAACCGACGCCGGAGTGGCGGGCACGCCACACGTCGAGATTGCGCGCTCGTCGCTCCACGCGGCCGGCTTCGCGACGCATCTCGAGGTCCTTCCGCGTGGCGAGGCCGCCAAGACCGTGGCTGGGGCCGAGCAACTGTGGAACGCGCTCGCAGACGCGGGTATCGGACGGGACGGGGGGGTCGTCGCCGTCGGCGGCGGCGCGGTGGGGGACGTCGCGGGTTTCGCCGCGGCCACCTGGATGCGCGGCGTCGCGTGCGTGCAGGTTCCGACCACGGTCCTCGCGATGGCGGACTCATCGGTCGGCGGAAAGACCGCGATCGACCGACGCGAGGGGAAGAACCTGGTCGGAGCGTTCCACCAGCCGCGGCTTGTCGTGAGCGACGTGGCCACGCTGGCGACGCTGGAGGTCCGTGAGCTGCGCGCCGGACTCGCCGAGGTCGTCAAGTGCGCGTTGCTCGCCGGCCGCGCTGCGCTGGACGATCTGGCTTCCGTGGCCGGACAGTTGGCCGACGGGGAATCCGCCGCGATGGTCGATGCCATCCTGATGGCCGTGAGCGTGAAGGAGAGGCACGTGCGCGACGATCAGCGCGAGACCGACGGAGAGCGGGTCTTCCTCAATCTCGGTCACACGACCGCGCACGCGCTCGAACGTGCGGACGCGTACGCGGGACTGCGCCACGGCGAGGCGGTTGCGGTCGGGCTCGTCGTGGCCGCGCGGATCGCGGCGGCCCGCGAGATGGTCGCGCGTGAGTTCCCGGGGAGATTGGTCGAGGTCCTCGCGTCGCTGCATCTGCCGACGGCACCGCCGGAGGGTGTGAGCGCGGATGACGTTCTCCAGCACGTGCGCCTTGACAAGAAGCGCCGTCGCGGGGAGCTCCTCATGGTTCTCCCGCTGGGCGACGGCGGCGCGGAACTCGTGCCGGTTGCCACTGACGAACTGCGCTCCGCGCTCATCGCCTGATCGTTGCTCCTCCCGTGTGTCTCGGTCCTGCCGCGTGTAACGCCGGGCATGTGCCGCGCGTCCTGATTGCACGTGCATCCGGAGGAGCGGGCGGCTGAGGTGCGGGCGCGGTGGCGCCTCGGCGCGGCCCACGGTGTGTCGCCGCGGTTGGCGGCGCGCCTGGTTGGCGCGCTCGGGTCGCCGCGTGCAGTGCTCGTTGCGGACGTGGCGCGGCTCGGCCGCGTCCGTGGGATCGGGCCCGCACGGGCTGCGATGATCCGCGCCGCACCGGACGAGCGGGAGGCGGCGCGGGAGTGCGAGCGTCTGGCCGCCGGCGGTGGCGACCACCTGATCCCCGGCGATGAAGGCTGGCCGGCCGCGCTCGACGAACTCCCGGATCCGCCGCTGCTCCTGTCCTTGCGCGGCGATCTCCGCCCGGCAGATCAGTAACCGTTCACCCCTTGACAGCGTGTGAGCCTCAGCGTGCGACGGGCAGCGGGACCATGACGGGCGGGTCGGCGCCGGTGAGGTGCGCGGCGACCGAGTCGGCGAGGAAGTCGAAGACTTGGTCGCCACGGCGTCGCAGCGTGGCCGCGGCGGTCAACACGCGCTCGGCGAAGCGGAGTCCGCGAGCGGACTGGCTTCCGAAGGAGCCCTTGCGCCAGAGCACCGCTTTGCGGACCGCGCGCTCGGCGGCGTTGTTCGTCGGACTCACGTCCTGGGTCCGCGCATAGGTGAAGAGGGCGACCACGCGGGGGCGCAGATGGTTGGCCAGAGCCGAGTCGTCGTTCGCGATCAGTCGCTCGAGCCGTCCGCGCAGCACAGCGGCTTCGCCTTGCAGCCGGTCACGGTCGCCGTGCTCACCGAAGAGCCGGTAGCTGCGCATGACCGACTGCGCGATCATGACGCCCTTGTTGCCGAAGCGGCGATGTCCTCGCGGGCCTTCGGCCAGCGCACGGAAGGCGCGCTCGATGTGCGCCCAGCAGAGCTGGCGGCGGGCAAGTGGGTGTGACTCGTAGGCACCCATCCGGTCGCTGATCACCGTGCCACCGAAGCGCCGCCCGATCAGCCGCCCTTTCGCCTTGGCACTGCGGCGGCGATCGATCCCGAAGGCTGTGGCGTGCTCGCTCTCCGCCGCCCACAGCCAGCACACCCGGCCCCGTTCCTTCCACGACGTCTCGTCCACGTTGGCTCGCAGCGACGTGCGGACTGCCCCGAGGGCTTCGAGGTACGACGAGTGCAGAGCGTCACTGAGCCGACGCTCACAGTCGCTGATCTTGCCCAGCGACATCTTCACACCGAAGATCTCACCGAGCAGCCGCTGCGTCTCCCGCACGCTCACGCGGTACACGCCGCGCAGCGCGCCGGCAAGTGTGGTCAGCCGCGGACCGAAGGCCCCGGTCGGCACGCCATCGGGCAGGACCGCCGTCGTGACCGCACGACAGCGCCGGCACCGCGCCTTGTGCAGCCGGTGCTCCCGCACCGTGACGAGCACGCGCGGGAGCACCGTCACCTGGTGCCGGTACGGATCGCCGATGCCCTGCTCGAGATCGTCGTGTCCGCACGCGTCGCAGCGGTCGGGACGGTGCTCCTTGGTCTCATCGACGTTGGACGGATCCACCAGCTCGCGCGCCGTGCCCTCATGGCCCGGCTGTCCGCCCTGCTGGCGACCGCTACGCGGCCTTCGGCCGCGACGGCGCTTGGACCACGCCGGGTCCGACGACGGAGGCCTCGAGCTGTTGCGGGAGTCACGCTTCAGACGCGACTCGAGCTCGTCGATGCGGCGCAGATGCTTCGCTTCGCGACGCTCCAGCTCCTCGATCCAGGCCAGAAGGCCCTCGACCATCGCCCGCAGATCCTCGTCCTGCCGCTCGCCCACAACCTCTTGATCGACCGATGGCCGAACGATCTGGATCCTGGCTCGCGACGAAGGGGTGAACGGTTACCGCGATTCACGCAACTAGGACGAACCCCCTGTAGGGGCGGGGTTCCAACCCCGCCCGCGCGCCCTCCCGAGGCTTCCTCGGCGCGCGGGTTGTCCCTCCGGGGCCGGGCTCGGTCGAGCCTCGGCGCCAGCCTCGACCGGGACGCAAGTTTCCGCGTGCCGATCTGGGGGGGCGATGGGTACAGTCTCCGGCTACGTGGGATGAAGGAACCCGGTGTGCTCCGGCGCCTCCGGTTGGGGCGAGGTTCGCATCCGGGTTCGGCGCGGACCGTGTGGTCTGTCGAGGGAGGTGACGATGCCGCCGAAGGCTGCATCTGGTGCCGGCGGGAAGGTGGCGAAGCCCGGGAAAACCCATGTGAGCGACAGAGTGCTCACCGAGTTCACCTCGAATCTCGCCGTGCTGCAAGACGCCGGTCTTCCGATCGTCCGCTCGCTCAAGATCCTTGAAGGGCAGACCAAGGTCGGTCCGTTCAAGCGCACGCTGCTCGGCGTGACCGAGGACGTCGAGTCGGGTAACTCGCTCTCCGAGGCCATGGGCAAGCACCCGGGCGTCTTCGACGGGCTCTACACCAACATGGTCAAGGCCGGCGAGGCCGGCGGTATCCTCGACACCATCCTGGCGCGCCTGGCGGAGTTCAAGGAGAAGAGCCAGCGCCTGCGCCAGAAGGTCCAGGGCGCGATGTTCTATCCCATCGTCGTGACGCTGGTCGCGACCGCGCTGCTCATGTTCATCATGGTCTTCGTGGTGCCCAAGTTCAAGACGGTCTTCTCGACCATCACCACGCCCGACGGACGCCCGCTCGAACTGCCGTGGATCACACAGGTGCTCCTCGACTTCGCGGACTGGATGCTCGACACGAAGTGGTTCGATTTCCGCTTCCCCGGGATCATCGTCCTCATTCTCGGCGTCATCCTGTTCTTCGTCGCGTTGAAGGCCATCAGCCGCTCCGCCGGTGGGCGGAGCTTCTTCGACCGCCTGGCCCTGCGCCTCCCGGTGCTGGGACCCGTCGTCAAGATGACGATCGTTGCGCGATTCACGCGCACGCTCGGAACCCTGCTCAGCTCCGGCGTCCCGATCCTCGAGGCGCTCAAGATCTGCAAGGGCTCGATCAACAACATCCACCTCCAGACCGCCGTGCAGAAGGTGCACGACGCGATCAAGGAGGGCGAGACCATGGCCGAGCCGCTCGGCAAGAGCGGCATCTTCGACGACATGGTCGTGAACATGATCGACGTCGGCGAGGAGACGGGTGAACTCGACAAGATGCTCATCCGGATCGCCGACAACTACGACGAGGCCGTGGACGTCAAGCTGAACGCGCTGATCTCGATCCTCGAGCCGTTGCTCATCGTCGTCATGGGCGGGGCCGTGGCCTGCATCGTGTTCGCGATCTTCCTGCCGATGCTGAAGATCGTCGACTCGATCGGTTAACCCGACGAGCGCGGTACCAATCGGCGCAACGGTGCTCGCTGCGTAAGGCGCCGCCGGCCGAGCGTGTGTTGGCGACACCGTGCGCCGATTGGTGCCGGTCTCGGTATGGCTCGCGCTCCGGCGCGTCACGGCGCTCGCGAACCGATCGCCGCGCCGCTCCTCGCCCGCGCGAGGGCGATGTGCGTCGCCCGTCCGCGTCCCCCCGGTAGTCTGCACGCGACGACATGACTCTTCGCGCTCGTCTGTTCGGTGCCATCGGTGTCACGCTCTGCATCGTGCTCGGCGTCCTCGTCGCGTTCACCCTGATCACCGAGTCCCATCGCGCCGATCGCATGCGCGAGCACTACGACACGATGGCCGCGTTCGCCGGCGGTCTGGCGAGCACGCTGCCGATCGAGACGCCCGCCGACTCGCTGCTCATCGACCCCGCGGGCAGGTTGCACCGGCAGCTCACCTCGCTCGCCGTGTATCGCATCGACGCCGACGGCACCCCGGTCCCTGACCGCTCCTGGGGCGAGATCACCGACAACGCCGTCGTCGCCGAGCGGGCGCTCAGTAGCGTGAGCGTCGTCGTCGAGACGGAGAGCGGCATTCGGGAGGGCCGCGCCGTGGCGGTCCCCGGCCCGCGCCTGACCGGCCGGCCGGACCGGGAGGGTCGCCGCACCGTCGTTTTCCTCGAGCTCAGACCCCTCGAGATCGACGCTGTGGCAGCCGGACGCGTCACGTTTCTCGTGCTGGTCGCCGCGGGCGTCATCCTGCTGCTCCTGACATGGTTCATCGCCGACCGCATCGTCACGCGCCCGCTGCGGGCCGTCGCCCGCGGGGCCCAGCGCGTCGCGGAGGGCGACTACACGACGTCGGTCCCCTCGACGGGCCGGGAGGACGAGATCCAGAAGGTGGTCGTGGCCTTCAACTCGATGATGGACGAACTGGGCGTGCTCCACGGAGACCTGCAGGATCGCATCGGCTCGGCGCTGCGCCGCGCCCGGCGCACGCAGGACTCGCTCGTCATCGCGCAGCGACTGGCGGCGACCGGAACGCTTGCCGCGGGGATCGCCCACGAGGTCAACAACCCGCTCGGCGGCATGACTAATGCGATCCGCGCCCTGCGCACCAAGCAGATGCCCACCGAGCGCCGCGATGAGTACCTGCTGCTGGTCGAGGGCGGTCTGCAGCGCATCGAGGCCACGGTCGCGAAGATCCTCCGATTCACGCCTCACGCAGTGGCGCCGCAGCCGTTGGAACTGAACGACGTCGTGGCGCCGGCACTCGCTCTGGTGCGCCACCGAGTCGAACGCGAGGGGGTCGACGTTGTGGTCGAGCTCACCGAGCAGGCGAACCGCGTCTTCGGCGACTTCTACGAGCTTCAACAGGCGACCCTGAACGTCATGTTGAACGCGCTGGACGCGCTCACGGAGGGGGACGTCGACGAGCGCCGCCTCGAGGTCCGCACCTGGCAGCAGGACGGGCGAGTCCTGCTGAGGATCCGCGACACGGGACCCGGGATGTCGCCCGAACAGCTCTCTCGCGCCTTCGACCTCTTCTACACCACGAAGGAGCAGGGCAAGGGTTCGGGGCTGGGGCTTGCCACCGTCCACAAGATCCTCGACGACCACGGCGGCGGCGTGGAACTTCGGCCCCGGGAGGAGGGGGGGCTGGACGTCCTCTTCTCGCTGCCGGCGTTCCTGGACTGAGGCCGGCCCCCCGGAACGGACCTCCCGGCGCCTGGAGGCCGGAGCGTCGGCCGAATCGGCGATCCTCCCGTGACCGGTGGGCGGTACCCTCCGCGACCCGCTCTCGCGCGGGGCTGGAGGTGTTGCATGCGGATGGACGTGAAGAACCTGGCGATCGGGGCCCTCGCGGTCCTCTCGGCCTTCCTGCTGGGGAGCCTCGTCGGAGGCCAGGGCGAGCCCGCGTGGGCTCAGCAAGGCGGCTCGAGTTACGCGAACTCGACGATGTCCAGCAACGGCCGGTTCATCGCCGCGACGGGTAGCGTCGGAAGCGGCATGAGCGTGCTCT
Source organism: Planctomycetota bacterium (assembly GCA_965248445.1). GTDB lineage: Bacteria > Planctomycetota > JAJSAM01 > JAJSAM01 > JAJVHW01 > CBDFJG01. The sequence goes on along the minus strand of CBDFJG010000004.1, from coordinate 719,893 downwards.
GGGTCATCGACACGGAGTCCCGGCGACTGGTCGTCTACGGCGCCAGCAACCTGGGGAAATCTGTTGAGTTGCGCGCTGCGCGAAACATAGAGTGGGACCTCAAACTCGACGAGTACAACGACGACTCGCAGTACAAGGCGGAGGACCTCGAGAGGCTCGCGAACCGGCAGAAGCGCCTCAATCGGGGCGGTCGACCGGTGAAGCGTGTGGACGTCAACGCACCGGGAGGTGTGACGGGCGGCGAGGGCAGCGGCGGCGACGCCGGCGGCGGTGATGCCGGCGGGGGCGACGAGCGCTAAGATCGGCTTGGTCCTGCGAGTCGTTAGACCTAGAGGTCGTCGGGCAGTCGGCACGGAGGTGAGACAGTGGGTAAGAGCGGCGAGTTCTTCACGTTCGACGAGGTCCTCAAGAAGCTGCAGATCGACGAGACGCGGCTGAAGCGCCTCGTCTCCGAGGGCGAGATCCGAGCGTTCCGCGAAGGCGACGAGATGAAGTTCCGTCGCGCGGACGTCGAGAACCTCGATGGCGACGACGAGGTCGCGGGGGTCATCGACCTCTCGGCCGGCGACGCCAGCGAGACGCTGACCGACGACCTGATCTTCGATGAGGGCGACGACCTCGACCTGACCGCCGCCGACGCGGGCATGGCCACGGCCGAGATCTCGTCGCAGGACACGCTCGTCGACGAGGAGATCGGCATGAGCACCGAGCCGCTCGGCATCGAGCCGGGTGACATGACCGACATGGTCGATGACGAGCCGCTCGCCGCGGTCGCCGTTGCCGGGCGCCCGCGCCGCGCCCGCGCCGCCGCGCAGGAGAAGGCCCCCAGCGACCTGATCTGGGCGTTCGTGATGACCGTCACGTTCGTGTTCCTGATCCTCGGCATGCTGGTCACGCTCGGCATCCGCGACTCCGAGACGGGCACGCCGCCGGGGGCCGCGACGAAGCTGGCCGAGGCGTTCGGGTCGACCGGCTGAAGCCGGTCGATTGCTCTCTGGCTCGTCTGCTGACGCAGACGACGCGACTGGAAGCACCACGAGGCCGCGCCAGGTTCCTGGCGCGGCCTCGTTCCTTTTTGGCTCATCTGCTGACGCAGATGATGCGATTGGGTGCGCACGCACGTTCTGGTTTGTGCGCCGTGAATCTCGCTCCGGGCCGAAGGCGACCGGTGTCCCTGGCATAATGTCCTGAGAGGACCGGCCACACCCCGAGACATCAACTCGGGGGCGGTGTTCCAGCAACCGGTGACCCGTAAGCCAGTGACCCGCAAACCAGTGACCCGCAAACAGTGACACGACGAACGACGCCCCGCTGCAGCGTCGGCCCGGTCCGGTGGACCGTGCCGTTCGGTCTCCTGTTGCTGCTCGTCTTCTCCGTCGCTGCGTCCCTCTCGGTCGCCGTGCCCGCGGCGGCCGCCGAGACGCTCTCGCCGCAGGCCGTTCGCTGGAACGATGAGGGCATCCGCCTGGCCGAGGCCGGCAAGCACCTCGAGGCCATCGAGGCGTTCCGCAACGCGCTCAAGGAGGCGCCCACCGACGACACGATCATGCGCAACCTGGCGCTGTCGCGGTCGAACCTGTCGGTCTGGCTGCTCGGGCGCGGTGAGGCGGATCGCGCGGCGCACCAAGCGGAGGAGGCACGCAAGCTGCTTCCGAAGGACCCGATCGTCCTGCTGAACCTCGCCGCCTGCCGCGAGGAGCAGGGGTATCCCCACGACGCCGCGCTCCTGGTGGCCGAGGCTCGCGAGAACGGCACCCGCGAGCCACTGGCCTACGAGCGGTGGGGCATGGTCCTCTATCGCGAGGGGCGCCTGGAAGACGCGATCGCCGAGTGGGAGACCGCGGTTCGCCTCGGCTCCCGTAGCTCGAAGCTGCACAGCCGTCTCGACCGCGCCAAGAAGGCGCTCGCCGTCGAGCAGACGCTCTCCCGGCAACACTCTTCGCACTTCACCGTCCTCCACGACGCCACGCAGACCGTGCTCGCGTCGCACGTCCTCCGCACGCTGGAGGAGGCGCATCGCGTGGTCTCCGCCGACATCCAGAGCGCCATCACCCGGCCGCTCAAGGTCGTCTTGCTGTCCCAGGAGGCGTTTCGCGCGTCCACCGGCGCCCATCAGTGGGTCGCCGGCCTGTTCGACGGACAGATTCGCCTGCCGATCAAGGGCGTCGGTACGAAGCAGGAAGAGCTCCTCAAGCGCGCGCGGCACGAGTACGTGCACGCGGCGCTCGCTCCGCTGGGCCGGCGGGCGCCGTCCTGGCTGCACGAGGGGCTGGCGCAACTCCACGAGGGCCGCGACGTTCGGGCGTCCGCCGGGCGCGTGCGCATCGTGAAGGGACTCGACTACGCGCAGCTCATCAAACCGTTTGCCTCCACTGCCGACGAAGGCGTCGCCCGCCTGCAGTACGACACGTCTCTGGCGTTCGTCGAGTGGCTGCGCCGCGGCGAGCGGGGCACGAGCTTTCGCGCGGCGCTCGCGCGGCTCTACGAGGGCGAGCGGCTCGAGCCGTCGTTTCAACAGGCGTACGACGTCTCGATCGCGCAGCTCTACGCGTCGTTTCAGAAGAGCGTGCGCTCCCGATAGACGGCGCGTTTGGAGGGCGATACACTCTCCTCTCGATGGGGAAATCGATAGGCCACTCGTCCGACGATCATGGGCGCTTCCTGCGCTGCGTGGAGTGCGAGCAGCCAGTGCTGCTGCACGACGAACACGAGGGCGACACGGTGATCTGCCCGCACTGCGGCACCCCGAACGTGTTGAAACGAGGCGCGCGCGGCCCCTTCAAGCGGCACCGGTCAAGTCCCTCGTTCCTGAGCGGCGTGATGGGAGACGCAGCACAGGCCAGAGTGCCGAGTGCCGCGGGTGTCGTTGGTACGGACCGCCAAGCGCGTGGCGCTGATCGCGGTCGGGATCGCGCTCGTTCTGCTCTTCATCCTCAACTACGACGCGATCGCGGAGCATTTCGACCGGCTCATCGCGGAGGGAAAGAAGCAGTCCAAGGGCGGGAAGTGAGCTGAGCGTAACCACGTGCCTCGCTCGCGCGTCCTTCCTCGCGCACGATGCCCGCGCTCGCCACCTGCCCGACGGATCCGCGCCTGGAGTCGGAGAGCGACGCAGCTCTCCTGGCGGCGGTCTTGAGCGGTCCGTCCGTGGCGGTTCTTGCTCCGGTCCTGGCCGTGGCCGGAGGACTGCGGCCGCTGCTACGGCTCTGTCCGGCCGAGCTCCGCGCCCTGCCGGGCCTTGGCCCGGCCCGCGCCGCGCGGGTCGCCGCTCTCGCCGAGCTGATCCGCCGCGCAGGCGCCCGGCCGCTCCGCCGCGGTATGCCCTTCCGCAGCAGCCGCGACGTCCAGCGCCACTTCGGTCCGCGGCTCCGGGACCTGCGCGTCGAGCGCTTCCTCACGCTCCTTCTCGACGGAAAGCACCGCGTGTTGCGGGAGGAGCTGGTCTCCCAGGGCACGCTGACCTCGTCGCCGGTCCATCCCCGCGAGGTGTTCGGACCCGCCGTGCGGCACGGCGCCGCGGCCGTCGTCCTGGTCCACAACCACCCGAGCGGCGATCCGGCGCCCTCCGCCGACGACCTCGCCGTCACGAGGCGCCTCGTGGATGCCGGCGATCTGCTCGGCATCCGCGTGCTCGACCACGTGATCGTCGGGGACGGCGCCTACACCTCGCTCGCGGACCGTGGGCTGATGTCCGGGGGCGCGTGAGGCCTGGCCGGGAGCGCTTCACCGACCGCGGCCGAAGCGAAGGATGACGTCGCCCCTTCGATGCGTTTGAATGTCGCCCCTCCGGCCGGGTTGGACCACGCGGGTCCGGCGGCGGGTCAGCGGATGGACGGATTGGACCCTGTATGGACTGGACCGGCTGGCGGGAGAGACGGACGCGATGGGGGCCGCAGACCGGCGCGGAAACGAGCCGGCCGACCTGGGAGGCCAGGGAGATCCTGGGGACCCGGCAAGGCGCGCGCGGGCGCGACGCGTCGGCCTGATCGTCGTCGCAGTCGTGGCCACCCTGTTCATCCTGCCGTTCGTGTGGAAGTTGTGGCTCTAGGAGCCGAACGGAAGCCTCCCGGGGCACCAACTGGGATCAGCGAGGACGCATCTCGATGAGCAATGTCGCACCGATCGACGCGATGGGGCAGGAGCAGTACTCGCTCTCGCGGTTCGGCTTCACGCCCGGCAAGTTCGGCATGTGGGTGTTCCTCGGCTCCGACGCGATGGGGTTCGTCGGCCTGATCGGCGCGTACATCATCGCGCGGGCCAGCATGACCTCCGAGATGTGGCGTCCGGTCGCAGGCGCGTTCGGCGGCGCGGAGGCCGGCCTGCCGGCGCTCGACCCGGTCCTCACCGGAGTCAACACGTTCATTCTGATCTGCAGCTCCTTCACGATGGTGCTGGCAATGCACAACATCAAGAAGGGCAACCAGAAGGGGCTCAAGCTCTGGCTGCTCGCCACGATCCTGTTCGGCGCGACGTTCCTGGGAATTCAGATCTACGAGTACGCGCACCTGATGCACGCCGGCTTGCACGTGAACTCGCATCTGTACGGCGCGACGTTCTACGCGTGCACGGCGTTCCACGGGACGCACGTGCTGTCCGGTGTGATCTACCTCTCGTGCATCCTCATCGGCGCGATGCGCGGCAAGTACACGGCAGAGAGCCACAGCCCGGTCGAACTCGTGGGGCTGTTCTGGCACTTCGTCGATCTGGTCTGGATCGTGCTCTTCACGATCATCTACCTGTTCTGATCATCTTTCTCTTCTGGGCGTTCGCCCCATCCATCGGAGCCCGGCCCATGAGTGCAGAGCACGCAGTCGCTGCCGAACACGCGGAGCACGAGAGCCATCTGCCGGTGTACGTGCGCGTGATCATCACTCTCGCCGTGTTGACGGGGATCGAGTTCGCGGTGGCGTTCTGGATCGCGCCGGGAGAGGACCACAAACGGCCCGAGGTCTTCATGATCGGGGTGCTGATCCTGATCGCGCTCGCGGCGTGGAAGGCCGTGCTCGTGGCGCGCTTCTTCATGCACATCAAGTACGACCCGAAGATCCTGGCGCTGCTCTCGATGGTGCCCGTCATCCTGGGCACGCCCATGGTGCTGATCTGTGTCTACGACGGCGTGAACGGCTTCGCGATGTGACAGGCGACGTCAGACGGAGCGCCGCGCGCGGCGCGCTGGAGGTAGCACGATGACCGACATGACCGACATGAACGACATGAACGACTTGAGCCCGCCGAGCGAGGAAGGCAAGAAGGGCGGTGGCAAGACAGTCCTGATCGTCGGATCGTCGTCGGTGTCATCCTGCTGCTGGTGCTTCTCTGCTGCGGCGGTGGCGCCGCCGCCATGTTCTGGGGCATGGGGCAGATGGGCGAGATGGTCGAAGCCGATCTCCGAGACGATCCCACGGTCGCGGAGCACGTCGGCGAGATCGAGGACGTCAGCTTCTCGTTCGGCCAGACGGTGTCGTTCGCAGAACGGAAGAGCGAGTTCGCGAACGACCCGATTGCGTTCGACATCGACGGCTCGAAGTCCGACGCGGTGGTCGTCGGCGTGCAGCAGTCGTCCGGCGTCGTCGAGCCGGTCCTGCTGATCCTGCCCGACGGCACCGAGATCGACCTGACTGCCGACTAGTCACGCATGCCGTGCGAGTGCGTCGCGTGGACTGCGCTGTGTGGACGGGGCCATGTACTCTTGGGCGCGTGATCCGTCGCGCCGTCACTCTCACCATCCTGCCCACGCTCGCCCTTGCGATGCTGCTCCGCGACCCCGCGCCCGTCGCTTCCGCCGCCCCGTCGCACGCTTCGCTGGTCAAGGCGTACTGCAAGGCGAAGAAGGACAAGGACCGAGCCAAGGCATGGGCGGCCATCGAGGCGGCGGCGCCGCTCACCGCGAAAGAGGTTCCGGCACTGCAGGAACTCGCAGTCGAACGCGTGCAGAAGCGCGGTCGCAAGATCGACAAAGGCGGCGGCGAGTGGTTCGACAAGAAGAAGGACGGCTGGAAGGGCCGCTACATGACGTCGGGCAAGGGCAAGAAGGGACTCGTGCTCGCGCTCCACGGCGGCGGTGCCGGTTCCGGCGACTGCGGACAGGCGCGGTCCTCGTTCAGCGGCGGCATCTCCTCGCTCAAGATGCGCGGCCTCTACCCGGAGGTGCTGCAGAAGACGGAGTACGGCTGGACAGATCCGGTGGACACGGAGAAGTGGGTGCTCGAACTGTTGCGGGCGGCACGCCGGGCCTCGGACGTGGATCCCGATCGCGTCTATGTCACCGGTCACTCGATGGGGGGCTTCGGCACCTGGACGTACGGCGCGGTGCACGCGGACCTGTTCGCCGCGGGCACTGCGTTCGCCGGCGCGCCGACCGTCTTCTGGCTGCCGGGGAAGAAGGACAAGGAGGCGGACGGCGTCCTCGAGGGGTACCTGCCCAACCTCTACAACCTGCCGCTGTTCGTCTACCAGAGCCTCGACGATCCGAACGTGCCGGCCGCTGCGAACGTGTTCGCGTGCGCGCAGCTCGCCAAGCTCCACGCGGAAGACTCCGCGGGCTGGGAGTTCGTGTACGAGGAGGTGGACGGCCGCGGGCACGCGTTCCCCGAGAAGGGCGCCGGCCCAGGACTCGAGTGGATGGCGGACCACGTGCGGAATCCGCGGCCGAAGAAGATCCGCTGGGAGCCGGTCCGCGACTGGAAGACCACCTTCTACTGGCTGAGGTGGGAGAGCCCGTGGCTGCGGTCCAACGTGGTGGCCGAACTCGACCCCGAGCGCAACGCGATCGATATCTCGATCGTCAACCCGCGGTCCCGCGACCCGGCCCGGACCGCGGCCGAGCGCCGGGGCTGGCTGGAGTCGCTCTCGGTCCAACTCGACGACCACATGCTGGATCTGTCGAAGGACATCCTTGTGACCCTGGAGGGCAAGGAGCAGACCCGACGCCGGGCGGTGAGGCGGCTCGCCACGCTGGTCCGCAACGCCGAGGAGCGGGAGGATCCGCGCTATGCGTTCCCGGTCGAGCTCCGCGTGGGGTTGGCTGCGGCGACCACGGGCGAGGCCGAGTAGGCCGGCCGCCACCCCCGCCGCCGGGAGGCTTGGAGGCTCCCGATCGCCGCGGCCTTCGGTATGATCGGGCCCTCGAAGCGTGCGTCCGTTATGACGTCACGGCAGTATGGACTGCCGGAGGCGGCGCCACGGAGCCCGCCGTCCGGGCTGCACCCACCGGAGAGGTCCCCAGAGAGGCCCACGTCTTGCGCATCGCCATCATCTCGGACCTGCACGCGAACATCGAGGCCCTGACGGCGGTCCTCGATCACCTCGCGGACCAGCACGTCGGCGACATCGTGTGCCTCGGAGACGTGATCGGCTACGGACCCAACCCGCGCGAGTGCATCGAGATCGTCAAGAACGCCCGATTCTGCCTCATGGGCAACCACGAAGAGGCCGTGATGTTCTACGGCGAGGACTTCAACGAGAAGGCCCGTCAGGCTCTCGAGTGGACCAAGGCGCAGCTCAACTCACCGGACTACGACCGCTCGGCGAACTACGAGATGTGGAACTTCCTCGGCGGCCTCGAGGAGTCGCACACCGAGGGCGACGTCCTGTACGTCCACGGTTCGCCGCGCGTGCCGACCAAGGAGTACATGGTTCCGCAGGACATCCGGAACCGCGAGAAGATGACCGAGATCTTCTCGATGATCCCGTCGCTCTGCTTCGTCGGGCACAGCCACATTCCGGGTGTCTACACGGACACGTTCCGTTTCCTGTCCCCGGCGCGGAGCGCCGAGACCTACACGCACCAGGGTGGCAAGGCGTTGATCAACGTGGGCTCCGTCGGCCAGCCGCGCGACGGCGATCCCCGCGCCAGCTACGCCGTCCTCGACGGCAAGACCATCAACTTCCATCGCGTCGAGTACGACGTGCGCACGACGATGGACAAGATCTACGCCACGCCCGGCCTGCCGAACTACCTCGCCGACCGCCTCATCGTCGGCCGGTAGCCGGAGAACCGCGATCCGGACCTCCTGCTTCCCGGTTCCTGTTCCCCATGGGCACGCGCTTCGCGCTGTGCGCATCGGGGCCGCCGTGTGCCCTGCCTGGACTGACCGTCTGACAGGTGCCACGGCGTGCGCGTCATCGCGGGCCGACGGAGACTGACAGCATGGACCGACGCGTCGTCTTCGCCATGGTTGCGAGCGTGCTGTTCCTCATGGCGTACTCGATGCTCGCGAAGCGCTACGCGCCGCCGCCGCCGCCGCCGGACGGTGGGGGAGGCGACCCCATTCAGCAGGTTGCCCAAGGCACTGGTGGAGCTGCCACAGGCGTGCCCACGCAGCCGGCCGTGGTCCCCGTCGTCCCCGCTCTCCCGGCAGCCGGGGTGCCGGCTGCCCGGATCGAAGGACCGGAGACGCTCACGGAACTGCGCGTCGGGAGGCTCCACCTCACGGCGACGTCGCTCGGCGGTGCGCTCACTTCGGTGACGACGCATGCCTGCGAGTATCACCAGAACGGAGTCGCCACGGACGCCGTGGGGGACCCGGGGCGCACGACTGAACGCCCACCGGGGATGCCCGGACTGCTGTCGATCGACCTGATCGACCAGGGCCTCGGCCTGCACGCGAAGACCTGGGACATCGAGGAGACCGATGCCGGGCTGATCGCGCGGCTGTCCCTCGCGGAGTACGGACTCGACATCGAGAAGCGCCTGCGTCCCTCGCGGGATGCTGCCGCGCCGTACCACGTCGACGTCGACATCGTGTTCCGGGGCCGTGAGGGGGCGACGTCGCGGGCCGCGCTCGTCGAAGTCATCGGTCCGTGGCTCGCCGAGACCGAAGTGCCTCGGCCGGAGGATGCCGTCCTCGTCACGGTGCGTGGCGACGACATCTCCGACACGCTGCCTGACAAGATCCGCAGTCAGCTCGAGGACGACCCGCAGCATCACTTCGCGGCGCCCGACGGCGTGCGGATGATCGGCGCGCGCGCTGACTTCCATCTCGGCGTGCTGTCTCCGCGAGACGGTCCCGGCTCGTCCGTAGAGGTCCGGTTCCTGTCGGCCGAACGGCCGGCCGGGCTCTCGCTGAACGGAGAGGCCGGTGATGACGAGTCGCTCTGGACCACCGCGGCACCGGTCCTCGTAGAGCGCGTGACGCTCCCGGAGGCCGGCGGCACGACGACGCTCTCGTATCGGTACTTTGCCGGGCCCGCCAGCCGCCCGGTGTTCGGCAGCGAGGACTCTGCCTACGCGGACCTCGCCGAGGCCGTCCCCAACCGCGACTTCTGGATCTTCTCCTTCAAGCCGATCGAGAAGGTGCTCGCCTGGCTGCTGAACCTGATCGCCGGCATCGGCATCGGCTACGGCTGGGCGGTGGTCGTCCTGACCGTGCTCGTGCGCGGCCTCATGTTCCCGCTGTCGCGCAAGTCGCAGGTCTCGATGCGTCTGCACGGCAAGAAGATGGCGCTTCTCAAGCCGAAGATGGAAGCCGTCAAGAAGAAGTACAAGGACTCGAAGAAGCAGCAACAGATGACCATGAAGCTGATGCGGGAGGAGAAGGTCTCGCTCCTGCCCGGCGGCTGCCTGCTCGCGTTCGTGCAGATGCCGATCTGGATCGCGCTCTACGGCATCCTCCAGACCACGTTCGAGATGCGCCACGCATCGTTCTTCTGGGCCGCTGACCTGACTGCCCCCGACCACTTCCTCGAGTTGCCGTTCACCCAGGGCTGGATGGTGGTCGACGGTTGGCTGAACCTGTTCCCCATTCTGATGATGATCACCTGGGGCATCAGCAGCCACATGACCCCGCTGCCCGACGACCCCCAGCAGCGATCGCAGGCCAAGATGATGCGCTGGATGCCGATGCTGTTCGGCGTGTTCCTCTACGGCTTCGCGTCCGGACTCACGCTCTACATGACGATGTCCGCGCTCTGGTCGATCTGCGAGGTGCAGCTGATCCGCCGCCTCTGGCTCAACAAGATCGACGCCGAGTACGCCGACCGCCTGGCGGCGCTGGTCCCCGCGAAGTAGCGGCGGAATCCGCTTCGCTCCGCGCCCCTGCCGCGGCCGCGCCGCGGCGGCCAGGCTGTCCCCGCCGCCGGATACTCTTCTGCGCACCGGAGAGGTGCCCCGGCACGCGCCCCTCTCCGGTCGGTATGAGACGGTCGATCTGAGCTGGTCGATCTGAGCTGGTCGGTTTGGAATCTGGGCGGTTTGAGATCTGGGCGGCGTCGACGACAGATCGACGAAGGAACGGGGTGCCCGGAGCCAGGGAGCTTCGGGGAGAGCGCGGAGGTGGCCCGGCGTACGGCCCGTGTCTTCCACGCCGGGTTTCAGCCCGGGATCGTGACCTCGAGTGGGCGCAAACCGGTTGTTGGAACTCAACCGGTAGCGGCGTAAACTCACAGCACCCCAAGATGTAGTTGAAGTCCGGCCTACCTCGCTCCACGGAGCGCGTCCGGCCGGTGCGAGGACGAGTTCGTCTCGGAGGGCGGTCGTCTCGCGCGCGAAGAGAGAGTTCGGCGGGATAGGTGCTGGCCTGGGAAGAGTCCCGTGACGAGTCCCCGTGACGAATCCACGGGGCGGCACGGGTGCGATGGAGGGGCGCTCGCGATGCGCTGTCCGTTCTGCAAGGAGAACCGGGATCGGGTCATCGATTCGCGCGAGAGCGCGGACGGTGACGTGATTCGTCGGCGCCGCGAGTGCGAGGCGTGCGCCAAGCGGTTCACCACGCGGGAGATCATCCGCGAGACGCCGCTCCGCGTCGTCAAGCGGGACGCCACGCGCGAGGACTTCGAGCGCCGCAAGATCCTGATGGGGCTCCTCACGGCCTGCCAGAAGCGCCCCGTTGCACTCGACGAACTCGACGAGATCGCCGCGCGCGTCGAAGAGAAGATCCTGACGTCGTCCGACCGCGAGATCGAGACCGTGCGGATCGGCGAACTCGTGATGCGCGAACTCAAGAAGATCGACAAGGTCGCGTACGTGCGGTTCGCGTCGGTCTACAAGAACTTCGAGTCGGCGCAGGACTTCGAGGCCATCGCGCAAGAGGTCGCTCGGCCGAGTGGCCGGAAGACGCCGGCAAAGCGCAAGAAGTCCCAGAAGAAGTCCCAGAAGAAGACCCAGAAGAAGACCCCGAAGAAGGCGCCGAAGAAGACCGCGAAGAAGACGGCCCGCGGTAGGTCCACGAAGCCCAAACAGAAGGGCGGGCGCAGCAGGTGAGGCGCGTCGCACTCGTCCGCAGGCGTGACGGCAGCACCGTGCCGTTCGACCAGCACCGGATCCTCGAGGTCGTGGATCGCGCGCTGCTGGCCGCTGGCGGCGAGCGAAGTCTCGTGCGCGAAGTAGCGTCGATGGTCGAGGTGTTCCTCGGCAAGTCGTTCCACGACGAGATCCCCACGACCGACGACGTCGACGACATGGTCGGGACAGTCCTGATCGACACAGGCCACGCCGCCGCCGCCAAAGCGTTCATTCTGCATCGTGAGGAGCAGCGCCGCTTGCGCGCGATTCGAGCGGCCCGTTCGGGCATCTTCGAACCCTCGCTGTTCGAGCACGGCGTGATCCAGGTCGACGACGGCGCCGCCGGGGTGAGCACGCCGTTCTCACGTGAGCGCCTGGCGCGGATGCTCGTCGCCGAGACCGGAGCGACGCGGGGCGTCGCCGACGAGGCCGCCGCCGACGTCGAGACGAAACTGCGTAGGGCGAGCGTGTCGCGCGCCCCGTCCGCCACGGTGCGGTCGCTCGCCGAAGCCGCGCTGATCGAACGGGCACCGGAACTCGACCTCCGCCGCCGCGGCGCGACGGTGCTCTCGTCGCAGGACGTCGCTGCGGCCCTGCGCGGGCGCGTGGCGAATCGCCCGGTCTCACCCCGCATCGCCGCACAGCACCTCGGCGGGGCGGCGATGCAGAGCCATGCGCTGTTCCAGGTGCTGCCGTCCGACGCCGCCGAGGACCACCTGGGCGGGGCACTCCACGTGCACGGCCTGACCGCGCCCTCCGCGCTCTTCCGCGCGGCGCTCGCGCCGGCGGACGTCCTCCACGGCCAGCTCCCGCACGTCGCCGCCCGTGCGCCGGAGGGTGTCGGCCGATCCAGCCGCCGGTTGGCGGCAGCGCTCGGCCGCGGTGCCCGCTGGCTGAACGCCGCGGTTGTGGACCGCGTGTATCTCCACGGGGTCGCCGACGCCTTTGGACTGCTTACCAGCGACGCCTCGCGCGAGGCGGTCAGCGAGGAAGCGTGGCACGTCCTCCACGAGACGGCGGCGGAGGACGGGGAACGAGCGCCGCGTCTCGTGTTCGCCGTGCCGCGCGAGGGCGGCGACGCGGGGGCGCGCTTCGCGAGCGCCGTCCTGCGCGCGCTGCATCGACCTGACGGTCTTCCGCCGCGGGCGACGCTGCCTCGCCCGGTCGTGCAGGTCTGCGAGGCGATGCTCGCAGACGGACCGTGGCGACGCGTGCTCGAGCGCGCGGCGGCCGCCGCCGCGGCGGGTGCCCGCGTTCGCTTCCAGCTCCTGCGCGGCGGCGCCGCGCGCGGAGAGTGCGCCGACCGCCGCGCCGTCGGGGGACGGGTGACCCTGAACCTGCCGCGCGCGGCTGCGCGGGTCGGGCGGCGGAACTTCGAGGGGTTCCAGCGCGCGTGCGACGCCCTCGTCGATCGGGCCGTGCGCGCACACACCGCGCGCCGCGAGCTCCTGGCGCACGCCGGCGGTGGCGCCGCCGGCCCGCTGACGTCCCTGCTGCGGGGGACCCGCGGCCGGCAGCCGCTCGTCGATCTCTCGGCCTGCACCTGGTCGGTGGCCGTCAGCGGCCTCAACGAGGCGCTCCAGCACCTCACCGGATTCGAGTTGCACGACGGAGCCGAGCAGGCGGCGCGGGACGCGCGGCGCGTGCTCAAGCACCTCGCGATGTGCGTGCGGGAAGCCGGGCTGGTTCACGACTTGCAGACGACGCTCGATGCGGACGAGAGCGTCTTCGTGGCCCGGCGTTTCTTCGACGCAGATGCCCGCACGGCGCCGGTCTCGCTCACCGAGGCGTTCCCCGGCCGTTCGCGCTACACCCCGGGTGTCCGCACGCGGGACGACGGCGGCGCCGACCTCCTCACGCGAATCGTCGCCGAGGAGGCGCTGCACGAATCGCTCGGCGATGCGACGCTCTCTCTCGGCCTGGCGCCCGACGAGACCGGTGGCGCCGCCGGGTTGGTCGCCGTGCTGACGAAGCTCCTGCGGGTCGGCTCGGTCGATCGTGTGGAGGTGGGCGCATGGTGAGGCGTCCGCCGCCGCTCCCCCCGGTGCGCGGGTTCGATCCGGTCTCGCTGACGGCGTGGGAGGGCCGCGTCACGGCCGTGCTGGAGTTGCAGGGCTGCAACTTCCGGTGCCCGGCGTGCCCGGTTCCTCACCTCGTCGCCGAGCACAGCGAGGCCGGCACCATTCCAGTCGAGACGATCACCGAGACGCTGTATCGCAGACGACGCTGGCTCGATGCCGTCGTGATCGGGGGCGGGGAGCCGACGCTTCACGACGGCTTGATCGATCTCGTCCGGATCGTCCGCGAACTGGGGTTGCGCGTCCGTTTGCACACCAACGGTTCGCAGCCGGAGCGACTGCGCGAGGTGCTCGAGACGGGCGAGATCTCCTCCGTTGCGATGACGGTCCGCGCGCCCCTCGACCCGAGCTACGCGGTGGCGGCCGGAGCTCGCGTCCGGCTCGCGTCGGTCTTCGAGTCCGTCGAGCTACTGCTGCACGCGCCGGGCGAGCACGAGTTCCGCGTCCCGTGGCTTCCGGGAGTGGTCGAGACGGAGCAGATGGGCGCTGTGTTGCGCATGCTCTCGGGCGCCCGGCGCGTGGTCCTCCTGGGAGCGCCGGGCGGCGAGCCCGGCCTGCGGAACCTGCAGGCGGTCGGACGCCTGGCGGGCCGGCACGCGGAGAGCTGCGTGATCGAGGGGCGACCGCGACAGGACTTCGGGGTGCGGGGCGGGTCCCGTAGCGTGCGCTCATGAGGCCGAAACGGAGTCCGAATACCAGGGCAATGGGTGTCCGTGTGAGTGTGGGTTCGTCCAGTGTGAGTCCGTACAGTGTGGGTTCGGGGAGAACGACCTCATGCGTCTGAAGCAGTTGTCGATGCTCGGCTTCAAGTCGTTCGCGAAGAAGACCGACTTCCACTTCCCGACCGGCCTGACGTGCATCGTCGGCCCGAACGGTTGCGGCAAGTCGAACGTCGTCGACGCGATCAAGTGGGTTCTCGGCGAGCAGCGTCCCAGCGCCCTCCGCGGCAAGGAGATGGCCGATGTCATCTTCGCCGGCGCCGCTGGCCGCAAGGCCCTCGGACTCGCCGAGGTGACGCTGATCTTCGACAATCCGGACGACAAGCTGGACGTCGAGTGGAGCGAGGTCGAGGTGACCCGCCGCCTGTACCGCGACGGGACCAGCGAGTACCTGCTGAACCGCAACCGCTGCCGCCTGCGGGACGTGCGCGAGATGCTGATGGACACGGGCAGCGGCCCCGGTGCCCTCACGATTATGGAGCAGGGCAAGATCGACCAGGTCCTGCGCGAGAGCCACTCCGATCGCCGGGCGGTCTTCGAGGAAGCGGCGGGGATCGCCAAGTACAAGGCGCGGCGCAAGGAGACGCTCCGCCGCCTCGAGCGCGTCGAGGCCGATCTGCTCCGCATCTCCGACCTCGTGGCGGAGAAGCAGCGCCTGGTTCGATCCCTCAAGATCCAGGCCGGCCGCGCTGAGCGCTATCGGGATTTGCTCGACAAGATGCGCAAGAAGCGGCTCTCCCTCGCGGTGCACCGCTACGGCAAGCTGACGGCGGAGCGGGACCGCGCCACGAAGCAGGTTGAAGAACTCGATTCCGGCGAGCGCGAAGCGCGTGATCTGGTCAAAGCGGCCCTCGCGGACTGTCGCAGCGCCGAGGAACACGTCGACACCGCGCGCACGACCGCGTCGCGCCTCGAACAGCGCATCGCGTCGCTCGAAGGCCGCATGGAGACGGCGCACGAGAAGTCCGCGTTCGCGGCACGGCTCGCCGCCGAGTTGGACGGCAAGATTCGCTGGTACGGCGAGGAAGTGGACGCGTCGCTCGAGCGACTCGAAGAACTCGCCGGCACCGGCGAAGACGTGTTGCGCACGCTTGGCGAAGCGGAGCGCGATCGCGCGACCCGCCAGGACGAGGTTCGCGCGGCGGAGACCTCGATCGCGTCGCGCTCCCGCGACGTCGCCGAACGACGCGAGCGCGCAGAGGACCTCGAACGCCGCGCGTACGCCGCGTTCGCGCGGCGCGCGGAACTGGAGCGGGATCGCTCGCGGCTCGATGCGCAGGTCCAGGGATTGGATGTGCAGGCGGGACGACTCTCCGAGACGCGCGACCGACTGTCGGACGAGCAGACCTCCTCCGAGCGCCGTGCAGAGAAGGCCGCCGACGTCGCGACACGCGCCGAGACCGCGTCCCGGGATGCGGCCGCGGAGCTGGCGACCGCCGAGCAGCGTAGCGCCGACGCGGAGGCCGAACTGGCCGAGCGCCGCGACGAGGTCTCCGCCCTCGAGCGCGAGGACTCCGCGCTGTCCAGCCGCCGCGATCTGCTCGACGACCTGTGCACGCGAATGGACGGCCTCGCCGACGGAGCGCGCCGCTTGGTCGCCGCATCGAAGGAACGCGGCGGTCCGCGCGGTGTCCGCGGAGCGCTCGCCGATCTGATCGAGGTCGACACCACGGACGCGCCCGCGGTTGCGGCGGCGCTCGGCCCGTACGCGTCCGCCGTCGTCGTCGATTCGTTTGCGAGTGCGGAGCGCGCGGCGGCATACCTGCGCGAGTCCGGCTCCGGCGGGTGTCTTCTACTTCCCCTCGATGAGGTGAGTGCCCCCGCACAGATTTCGGGCGCTCAAGTGGCACGCAGCGAGGTGCTCGGCGCCCTGGTCTCGGGAGCCCAGGCCACGGGAGCGCTGGCCGGACGCGTGCGCGTGCCGCGTGATCTACGCCCGGTCATCGACGCACTCCTCGGAGATGCGGTCGAGGTATCGACGCTGTCCGAGGCACGGCGTTCGCGCCGTCGCAACAAGACGACGCGCTTCGTCACGGCCGACGGCGACGTCGTTCTCGCAGTCGGCGCGATCGCAGCGGGCGGCGTGGCGAGCGGCGGGAGCGCCGTCGAACGCCGCACGGAACTGCGCGACGTGGCGAAACGGCTGACGAAGCTCGAGCGCGCCACCGAGGCTGCCCGGTCGTCGCTTGCCAAGGCGGGTGAGAAGAACGCCAAGGCGCGGTCGGTGCTCACGGACACGCGCGCGGCTGCTCGTTCGGCGGACGTGGAGGCGGAGCGCTTGCGCACCGCGCGTCTGGCTACGGACGAGGAGCGCACTCGATTGGCGGGGGACCGAGGCCGAATCGACCTGCAACTCGCCGAAATCGCGGCGGACGTCACTCGATTCGCCGCGCTCGCCGCGACGGCGGGCGACGAGACCGCGTCCTTGGTCGCGTCGCAGGAGGGGTTGGAGTCCGGTCGCGCCTCGGCCGTCGCGGAACTCGCTGCGGCCGAGCAGGAGCTTCGTGCGCTCGAGACGGAGCGGGCCGATGCGCGCGTCCGGCTCGCGACCGTTGCGGAGCGCTGTGCGTCGCTGGCCGCGCGGCGGGATGCGACCGAGACGGAGATCAGCGACCTCGAGCGGACCGTCGAGGAGGCGCGCGAGGAACTCGCCGGCTGCGAACTCCGCAAGGTCGAGACCGGTGAGCGCGGCGATCAGGCGCGCGAAGAGCTTGCGCGATCCGAGAAGGAGCGCGAGCGGGCCATCGTCGACCTCGCCGAGATGCGCCACGGACTCTCGACGCACGCGACGAAGCTCGACGAGCGCCGCGCGGCCCTGGCCGTGTTCGAGGAGCAGGCGGCCGGAGTCGGGCGGGAGTTGCAGCGCTTCCGGTTGCAGCAGAACGAGGCGCGCGTGCGTGTCGAGACGCTGGTGGAGCGCATCGACGAGGAACTCGAGACGGATCTGCACGCAGCCTGGCAGGCAGCGCAGCAGACCGACGCGACGACCGATGCCGGGATGGTCGACGGCGCCACTCCCGTCTACGCGGAGAACGAGGCGCAGTTTGACGAGGCGGCGGTCGAGCAGGCGGTGCAGGAGTTGCGCGACAAGCTTGCACGCATGGGCAACGTGAACCTCGAGGCGCTCGACCAGCTCGACGAGACCGAGCGCGAGGCGTCTGGTCTTCTCAAGGAGCACGAAGACCTGACGAACTCCCGCCAGACACTCCTCGACACGATCAAGCGCATCGACGAAGAGAGCCGCGAGATGTTCGTGACGACGTTCGACACGATCCGCAAGAACTTCCGCGAGATGTTCCGCCGCCTGTTCGAGGGCGGCAAGGCGGACGTCATGCTCGATGAGGGGCAGGACGTGCTCGAGGCCGGCGTCGAGATCGTCGCGCGGCCGCCGGGCAAGGAGCTGCGGTCGATCTCGCTGCTCTCCGGCGGCGAGCGCACGATGACCGCTGTGGCGCTGCTGTTCGCCATCTACCAGGCCAAGCCGTCGTCGTTCTGCCTCCTCGACGAGGTGGACGCCGCGCTCGACGACGCGAACGTCGGCCGCTTCGCGTCCGTCGTGCAGGAGTTCGCCGAAGAGAGCCAGTTCATCATCGTCACGCACAACAAGCAGACGATGGGCGTCGCCGAGACGATCTTCGGCGTCACGATGCGCGAACCGGGCGTCAGCCAGCGCATCGCGGTCCGACTGGACCAGATCACGCATGACGGCGAGCTCGCTGCGTGAAGGCAAGCTGATCGCGTAGCGATCAGCTTGCCTTCACTTGCTCGCGTGTTTCCCTTCCTCCGCGTCCTCCGGACGCTGCGGAGGGGCTTCGGTCACGCCGCTTGCTCCGCAACCGGCCCGCCCTCCGCTGTTCACGCAACGAGAGCAAGGTTGCTGTAGGGGCGGGGCGCTGCCCCGCCCGCGGCCGAAGGGCGGCCACCGCCACCGACGTAGGGGCGGGCTTCCACGCCCGCCCGCGATAAGCCCGGCGGGAGGCCTATCCCAATCGCCGCAGCAGCGCCGGCAACTCGGTCACGCTCCCGATCTCGTGGTCCGCTTGCTCCAGCGGGACGTCGGACCCGGCCCTCGCGAACTCGGCGCCGTCCCGCCGCACTCGCACGCTGATGCAGCCGCAGGTGTTTGCCGCGCGGATGTCGCTGGCCGGGTTGTCGCCGCACATCACGACGTGGACGGGTGCCCAGCCGAGCTCGTTCAGGAGCGCCGCCAGCGCGACGGCCTTGCCGCCCGCGTCGCGGCGCGCGACCACGCGCAGCGCCGCGAACGCGCCGGCGGCGTCGAGGCCCAGGGTGCGGATCTTGGACCACTGCGTGTCGAGGTCGCCGAACGTGAGCAACGCGAGCGGTGCGATCTCGCGCAATTCCGCGAGCGCCGCCACGACCTGCGCCGTGAGCTGGAGGTCCGGCACGTCGTAGCGGAAGAACGTGTCTTCGGCCGCTTCGGCCGCCTGGGCGGGGAGTCCGTACTCCCGAGCGACCTCCTCGAACACGGCCACCACGCCTTGGCGCCGCAGCAGTCCGAAACGAGCGAGGAGACCCTCCTCGTCGGCGGGTGCCCCGTGCGCGATCAGCGCTCCGGCCGCCCGGCGATCCGCGGCTGGTACGAGGAGACGCGTCGTGTCGATCAGCGTGTCGTCAAGATCGAGAACGACTCCGTGGAACTCCGCGCTCACGCCGCAACTCCGGGAGGTCACTCTGCACCGGTTCGATGTGGCTTGAACCGGAGCACGCGGTGGTTCGCCGCGCGAACGGCGCGTTCGACCGCCGAGCGCTTCCCCTTCTCGCAGAAGAACACAACGGATCCGCCGCCGCCCGCTCCGCAGACCTTCATCGCCCGGGCGCCCACCTTGCGCGCAGCCCGCCCGAGCCGTTCGATCGCGGGGGTCGTGACGCCTGGCGCGAGCCGCTTCCGCGCCTTCCACTCCGCAGACATTGCGCTGGCCGCCGCGTCGAGGTCGTTCGTGCGCAGCGCCGCCACCATGGCCCGCGCAGCGCGAGCGACGTCGCCGAGATGCCGGCGGACGTCCGCGTCTCCCTCGATGTACCGGCGGGTGATCTCCCAGTTGTTGACCGCTGAGTCGTGTGGCTTGCCCGTGTACGCAAGGACCAGCCGCCGCGACAACTCGTCGACGTCGGTCCGCAGTCCGGTGCGCAAGGCGCCGCCGGGCGGATACCGGATCTCGCTGAGTCCACCGTGGAGGGCGGCCACGTGGTCCTGCACGCCGGTCGGTACCCCGAGGACGCCGGCTTCGAGGTCCATCGCCAGTCGCAGGAGTCGGGGCGCGGAAAGCCGCCGGCCCGTCGCCTGCCCAACGGCGCGCAGCATCGCGATCACCAGTGTCGACGAGCCGCCCAGGCCCGACCCGGCCGGTACGCCGCTCTTCGTCCGTATCTCGAGCGCCATCCCGGGCGCGAGGTGCCGCGCGACCGCCGCGTGCAGCGGCAGTGCGGAGTCGTGCAGGGACTCGCCGGTCCCGTGGCGCTCGACGATGCCGCGGTCGCTGGCGGCCAGCAGGAGCTGGCCGTCGCCGCGGTGCACGACGCGTGCCGTCGCAAGACGGTCGATCGCGAGGTTGACGGTGACGGCACCGGGTTCGAGCAGGCAGATCGGCCAGATGTCCAGCGTGCCGCCGGCCAGATCGATGCGCGCCGGCGCGCGCACCACGTGCACGTCGGCGCGCGGCGTAGGCATGCCGCGAATCTACGCGGAGTCCGTGCTGTGTGCGACGCTCTCCGTCATGGTGAAGCGCGTGCATGTCGGCGTCGTGGACCAGGGCTTCGGCAAGACCGGAGACTATGTGGATCCGCTTCGCGCTGCCGGCGCCGGCGTCACGGTCCTGCGCTGGCAGGACCGCCGGGACGGCGCGGCCGATGCCACGTCGTTCGACGCGCTTGTCTTGTGCGGTGGTGACGATCCCGCGGGGAGCCTCTTCGGGCAGGGCGATCATCCCGCGATCACGCGTGACCACGACGACCGCGACGCGTACGAGATGGCGCTCTGCCGAGCCGCCGCCGCCGCCCGCGTGCCCCTGCTCGGCGTGTGCCGCGGGCTCCAGATGCTCAACGTCGCCCTCGGCGGCGACCTTGATCAGCACCTGCCCGACGTTCGCGGCCGCGCGGACCACACCGCCGGCGCGCGGCACAGCCTGCGCCTCGCGGAGGGGTCGCTGATCGCACGGCTTGCAGGAGCCACTCCAACGCCCTCGGTCAACTCGCACCACCATCAGGCGGTCGGGCGCGTGGCCGACAGGCTCCGCGCCTCGGCCTGGTCCGAGGACGGGTGCGTCGAGGCGGTCGAGGGCCCCGGGCCGTTCTGCCTCGGCGTGCAGTGGCACCCGGAGAAGGACGGCAATGCACCCGGTCTCGATCTGAGCCTCTTCGCGGAGCTGGTGGCGGCGGCGGCGCGCTGAGCCCGATTTCTGGGACGACGACGCGCCGCGATCCGTCCAATGGAGCGGTCGGGCTCTCAGGCTGCGAAGTTGGTCGGGTGGGGCTCTCTCAGGGATGTCCGGGCTTCCCCGGACGGCGCGGCGCCCCAGCAACACTCATCGGGGGGCGCGCGGCCGCTCCCGCAACCCCGTGGTAGGTTCGTTACCGACATGGACAGTTCCCGCGGCGCCTCGCGCCTCCTGCTCCTGGGCATCGTTGCCGCCGTCGCGGCCATCGTCGCGACGGCGGTGCTCGTCGTGTTCGGCGGAGGATCCGGCGACGACGACCTGCCCGAGTTCCACGACGACGTAGTCGAGATGGTGGTCCCCGGCCGGGGCGGCCGGGATCGCACCGACGTCGACGGTGGCGTCGGGATCGAACACGAGGACGACGGCATCCTGGTCCCGTTCGGCAGCCGCACGCCGCACGGTGAGGTGTTCGTCGTCAATGCGGAGTCGCTGCGGGCCGCCCTCGCCGCGCACCACTGGGAGGAGATCCGCCGGCAGATCGACGTTCTCCAGCAGAACGGGCAGCCGATCCCCAGCGATGTCGTTGACAACTTGATCTCCCTGTTGGAGGCGCCGGAGACGCGCATCGACGCCGTTCTCTCGCTCGGCGGGATCACGGGAGAGGACGCCGGCCGTATCCTCGGGGCGCACGCATCCAACGAAGCCCACTCGCTCGACAGCCGACTGGCCGCGCTCGACGCGCTGGCGCGTAGCGGTAACGCGGGATCACGCACTCAGTTGATCGCGCTGCTCTCTGTCGAGGAACTCGATCCGCGCATCGTTCGCCACGGTGCGTTCGCGCTCGGCGCCGTCGGAGGCGATGGTGCGGCGCGCGCGCTGACCGACCTCATGATCCGGCTCGGTCCGGAGCACCGGGAACGGGACGCCGTCGTCACGGCGCTCGGGAAGTCGCCCGGCTCCGGCCGCGTACTGGCCGACACGCTACGCGGCGCCCGCGACGCCGGCGACGCGATGCTGACCCGGCAGATCCTCAAGATCGCACTGCTGCACGGCAGCGCCGCCGAAGCGGAGCTGCGCCTCGCGATCCGGCAGCTCATCGACGACACGACCGCCCTGGAGGGAATCGAGAGCGAGTCGGAACGGCTGCGCTTGCGCGGCAGCGCCCTCGCAGCCGCCGCGGCGATGGGCGGCGAACTGCTCGCGCCGGTGCTGCGCGTGGCCGAGTCCGACGACGCAGGGCTGGGCGGTGTCGCCTTGCACTCGCTCCGCGCCGCGCGCGGCGACGAAGCGGCCGTTCAGATCGACGAGGCCGCCCGCCGCGCCGCCGATCCGAAGGTGCGGCGGGAGCTCGTCACCGCGCTGGGGGAGACACGTTCTTCTCGTGCCACAGGTACGCTGATCTCGATGCTCGACGACTCGTCGGAGAATGTGCGCCGCGCCGCCGCGCGCGGCCTGACGCTGGTGCGCGACCCGTCGTCGGTGAAGCCGATCCTCGACCGCCTGGGAACCGCGAAGGGCGACTACAACCTGACGCGCAGCTTCATCGATGCTCTCGGCCGGATCGGCGCACGCGAGGCGCTGCCGAAACTCGAGTCGATGTGGAAGAGCGACGATGCCGAGTGGGTGCAGGTGCAACCGTTCGTGCGTCAGGCGATCCACCGGATCGAGTCCGGAAATCCCGACTCGTCCCGGATGAAGTAGACGGCGCGGCCCCGGCGCCCGAACCTCGCGGCGTGGATCGCGCGCCCCACCTCACCGGACGCCTCTGGCTCGCGCTGCGGTTCCTGCCGCTCGCAGCGTGGTGTGGGCTCGTTTGGTTCCTCTCGTCGCAGACGGGGGACTCGTTCGACGACGACTGGGAATTCCCGGATTGGGCCGCCCACGCTGTGGAGTTCGGCGCCGGCGGCTTCCTGGCCCGCTTCGCGTTCGCCGGTGTGCCCGTTGCGCGTGCGACTGTCGCGGCCGTTCTGTTCTGCCTCGCGTGGGGTCTGCTGGACGAGTGGCATCAGAGCTTCGTCGACGGGCGCGATCCAAGCGGCATGGACGTTGCGGCCGATCTAATAGGTGCGGGCCTCGGCGCTCTCCTGCACGCCCTCACGGCGCGCCCCTGGACAGCCGGGTCTCGCATCGGCGGCTCGTAACGGCCTGGGGAGTGACCCATCGGGAACGAATGTTGTCAGGTCGCGATCGCTGACAGAATGGAGGTCCCGCGCGCGCCGCGCGGGACGTCCATACCGAGAGACGGCGGGACACGAGTGCGTCCGGCCGACCGCCGAGGAGAGGTACCGACATGAGCAAGAGCACGAGCAAACGTGGAGCCGACCTCATCCGGTCCTCCGTCCCTCGCGATGCGATGGCGCAGGAATTCCGCGAACTCCACTGGACGGGTTCGTTCGCCGAGTACGTCGACCTGACTCTCGAGGAACCCCGCGTGGTGCGGAACGCCTACCAACGGGCGTACGAGATGGTCCTGTCGCACGGCAGCGACGAGACGGAGCGCGCGAAGGAGCGCATCACGAGTTATCGCTTCTTCGACGACCCGCTCGGCGACGGACGCGACTCGATCTTCGGTCTGGACCGGGCACTGATGCGACTCGTCGCACATCTGAAGTCCGCGGCGTGCGGGTTCGGCAGCGAGCGGCGCATCCTGCTGCTGCACGGCCCCGTCGGTTCAGCGAAGTCGACCATTGCCCGCCTTCTGAAGCACGGTCTCGAGGCCTACTCGCGGACCCCGGAGGGCGCGCTGTACACGCACCAGTGGCTCATGCCCGGTCGTGAGGAGTGGGAAGACTGTCCCATGCACGAGGAGCCGCTCAAGCTGCTTCCGGTGGCGTTCCGCGGCCCCGTGCTCGAACAGATCAACGAGCGCCTGGACGCGCCGTACGAGATTGACGTCGACGGCGACCTCTGCCCGTTCTGTCGCGTGAACATGAACGAGCTACTCGAGCAGTCCGACGGCGACTGGCACTCCGCAGTCGAGAAGCACGTGCGCGTTCGGCGGCTCGTCCTGTCCGAGAAGGACCGCATCGGGATCGGCACGTTCCAGCCGAAGGACGAGAAGAACCAGGATGCCACGGAGCTGACGGGAGACATCAACTACCGGAAGATCGCCGAGTACGGTTCGGACAGCGATCCACGCGCATTCAACTTCGACGGCGAGTTCAACGTCGCGAACCGCGGCATCATCGAGTTCATCGAGGTTCTGAAGCTCGACGTCGCCTTCCTCTATGACCTCCTCGGTGCGAGTCAGGAGCACTCGATCAAGCCGAAAAAGTTCCCGCAGACCGACATCGACGAAGTGATCATCGCGCACACCAACGAGCCGGAGTACCGACGGCTCCAGGCGAACGAGCTGATGGAGGCGTTCCGCGACCGCACGGTCAAGATCGACGTCCCGTACAACACCGAGCTCGACGACGAGATGCGCATCTACCACCGCGACTTCGGCGAGGACCGGGTGCGGGGTAAGCACGTGGCACCGCACACGGTCGAGACCGCGGCGATGTGGGCCGTTCTGACGCGACTCGTCGAACCCAAGCGCGCGGGCCTCACCCTCGTCCAGAAGATGAAGCTCTACAACGGCAAGATGCTCCCCGGCATCACCGAGGACACGGTCAAGGAGCTCCGCGAGGAGAGCGAGCGCGAGGGGATGGAGGGAATCTCGCCGCGCTACGTGCAGGACAAGATCTCCAACGCGCTGGTCTCGGCGGATGCGGGCACCTGCATCAACCCGTTCCTCGTCATGAACGAACTGGAGTCCGGGCTGCTGCACCACTCGCTGATCACGTCCGAAGAAGTGCGGCAGCGCTATCGCGATCTGTTGTCGCTCGTGAAGCAGGAGTATGAGGACATCGTCAAGAACGAGGTTCAACGTGCGATCAGTGCCGACGAGGAGGCGATCAGCCGGCTCTGCGCCAACTACATCGACAACGTGAAGGCGTACACGCAGAAGGAGAAGATCAAGAACCCGTACACCGGCCGCCAGGAAGAGCCGGACGAACGCCTGATGCGTTCGATCGAGGAGAAGATCGACATACCGGAGTCGCGCAAGGACGTGTTTCGGCGCGAGATCATGAACGCGATCGGTGCGATGGCCGTAGAGGGCAAGCAGTTCGACTTCAGACAGGACGAACGTCTCGAGAAGGCGCTGGAGCTGAAGCTGTTCGAGGACCAGAAGGACTCGATCAAGCTGACGTCGTTGGTGTCCTCCGTCGTCGACCGGGAGACGCAGGAGAAGATCGACGTCGTGAAGAGCCGGCTCATCAAGAACTACAACTACTGCGACTCGTGCGCGACCAACGTGCTCGGTTTCGTCGCCAGCATCTTCGCCCGCGGTGACGCGAGAGGTGAGTCTTGATCTACGCCAGATCGGAGGACTGACGCTCATGCGCCGCGTCGATCAGGACGTCAACCGGTTCCGCCGGATCGTCAAGGGGCGCATCCGCGAGAACCTGCGCAAGTACGTCAGTCACGGCGAGCTCCTCACGCGACAGGGAGGGCGAACGGTCTCGGTACCGCTGCCCGAGATCAACCTCCCCAAGTTCACGTTCGGCGAGCGCGGTGGTGGAGGGGTCGGCCAGGGCGAGGGCGATCCCGGCGACGCGACCGGCATGGAGCCGGGCGAGCAAGAGGGCGAGCACGCTCTCGAGGTCGAGGTGACGATCGAGGAGCTCGCACAGATCCTCGGCGAGGCGCTGTCACTGCCGCACATCGAGCCCCGCGGCAAGCGGAGTGTCGAGGCCGACGTGCACCGGTACCGCAGCATCCGCCGCGTCGGGCCGCGCAGCCTGCGCCACTTCAAGCGCACCTACGTGAACGCGCTCAAGCGCCAGATCATCACGGGTACGTACGACCCAGACAATCCGCTGGTGATGCCCCGTCCGGAGGACACGCGCTTCCGCAGTTACGAAGTCGCACGCGTTCCTGAGTCGTCTGCGGTCATCGTGTACATGATGGACGTCTCCGGCTCGATGGGGCGCGAGCAGAAGGAGATCGTCCGCAACGCCGCATTCTGGCTGGATGCGTGGATCTCGTCGCAGTACCGCAACGTGGCGGTCCGCTACATCGTGCACGACGCGGTCGCGCGCGAGGTCGACCGGCACTCGTTCTTCCACCTCAAGGAGTCGGGCGGCACCAAGATCAGCAGCGCGTACCGGCTCGCGGACAAGATCATCGATGCGGACTATCCTCCCGATCAGTGGAACGTGTACTGCTACCACTTCAGCGACGGGGACAATTGGAGCGGCGGTGACACCGCCGAGTGCCTCCGGCTTCTGGACGAGAGCATGCTCCCGAAGTGCAACCAGTTCGCCTACGGACAGGTGAAGAGCGCGTACGGGTCCGGGCAGTTCAAGCACGACCTGGACGGCCGCTTCGAAGCAGGCGGCACCCTGGTCACATGCGACATCGAGGACCGGGACGCGATCCTGGACTGCCTGCGCGTTTTCCTGGGGCGGGGACGATGACGCTCACGCCCGTGCTGCGCGCCGCGGCGCAGCAAGCAGAGCAGGCCGCACTTCGACTCGGCCTGGACTTCCCGCAGGTCGTGTTCGAACTGGTCGACTCCGACGAGTTGAACATGATCGCGTCGTACGGCGGGTTCCCCGTGCGCTACCCGCACTGGCGATTCGGGATGGAGTTCCAGCGTCTGCAGAAGCAGTACGAGTACGGACTCGGGAAGATCTACGAACTCGTCATCAACACCGACCCCTGCTACGCGTACCTGATGAAGACAAACACCGTCATGGAGCAGAAGCTCGTGATGGCGCACGTGTTCGGGCACGCGGACTTCTTCTGGAACAATGCGTGGTTCGCTCCGACCGACCGGCGCATGATCGACGTCATGGCCAATCACGGCACGCGCGTGCGGCGGCACGTCGACCGCCAGGGCGCCGACAAGGTCGAGGAGTTCCTCGACCAGTGCCTGTCGATCGAGAACCTGATCGATCCGCTGAGCCTCTACATACGGCGCCACGGGAAGCCCGAGGCGGCGCCCGAGATCGATGAGGAGCGCCTGGCCGAAGCGCACGTTCACCGTTTCCCGGTGCAGCACGGCTACATGGAGGACTTCATCAATCCTCGCGAGGTGCTAGCTGAGGAGCGGCGCCGCAAGACCGAGGAACTGCGCGACCGCGGGAAGTTCCCGGAAGAGGCAACCCGCGATGTGCTCGGCTTCCTGATCCACCACGCTCCGCTGGCCGACTGGCAAGCGGACTGCCTCGACATCGTGCGGGAAGAGGCCTACTACTTCGCGCCCCAGGCCATGACGAAGATCGTCAACGAGGGATGGGCGTCCTTCTGTCACAGCCGGCTGATGACGACTTCGCTGCTCGACCCCGGCGAGATCATCAACTACGCCGACAAGCACGCCTCCACGCTCGCCACGCAGCCCGGACGGATCAACCCGTACCGGCTCGGACACGATCTGTTCCGCGACATCGAAGATCGCTGGAATCGCGGCGCGCACGGACGCGAGTACCGCGAGTGCAATGACTACGAGAAGCGGCGCGAGTGGAACACCGATGCGGGCGAAGGCCTCGCCAAGGTGTTCGAGGTGCGCAGAGTGCACAACGACCAGTCGTTCCTCGACGCTTTCCTGACACCTGAGTTCATGGAGGAGCAGAAGCTCTACATCTACGGCCGCGATCCCCGGACCGGCCGCACCGTCATCCTCGACCGAGACCCCGAACGGGTGAAGCCGAAGCTCGTGCAGGAACTCACCAATCAGGGGCAGCCGATCATCGCGCTGGTGGACGCCAACTTCGAGAACCGCGCGGAGCTCTACCTTCGGCACGAGCACGAGGACACACCTCTGCGCGAGGACTTTGCGCGTCAAACGCTGCGCGCGCTGCACGCCCTTTGGACGCGGCCCGTGCACGTCGAGACCGTCGTCGAGGAGAAGTGCGTCATCTGGAGCTGGGACGGTCACGAGGAGTCGACGCGCGAAATCGGCGCGGCGGCGCCGGTCGGCGTCGAGGAGTAGGTCCCGGATGCGGCTTCGCGTGACGACGGCAGGTGAGTCTCACGGCCCCGCGCTGGTCGCCATTGTCGACGGCGTCCCTTCGGGGCTCGAACTGACCGCCGAGTGGATCGACGCGTACCTCATCCGGCGCCAGAAGGGACACGGGAGCGGCGGGCGGATGCGCATCGAGCGCGACCGCGTTGAGATCCTCGCGGGCGTGCGAGGCGCGCGCACGATCGGGAGTCCGGTAGCGCTGCTGCTGCGCAACAAGGACGCGACGCTGGATCGGCTTCCTCCGGTCACGCGGCCGCGACCGGGGCACGCCGACCTCGCTGGGATGCTCAAGCACGGGACGCGGGATGCCCGCGACATCCTGGAGCGCGCCAGCGCCCGCGAGACCGCGGCCCGAGTGGCCGGCGGCGCGGTCGCGGCCAGGATCCTGGATGCGGCCGATGTGCGCGTCGCCGGGTACCTGCGCGAACTCGGTGGTGTCACGGCCGCGGACGTGCCGACGGACCTCGACGAAGTGATCCGGCTCCGCGACGACTCCGCAGTCCAATGTCCGGACCCCTCCGCGGAGGCGGCCATGACCGCGGCCGTGGACGCTGCGCGCGCGGAGGGAGACACGCTGGGTGGCGTGATCGAGGTGGTCGCGCGGGGCATGCCGCCCGGCGCCGGCGGATACGCGCAGCCCGAGGAGCGACTGGACGGGCGCTTGGCCGCCGCCCTCTGCCGAATCCAGGCGATGAAGGGTGTCGAGGTCGGGCTCGGCTTCGAGGCAGCCCGGAGGCCCGGCAGCGCGGTGCACGACGAGATCGTCCGCGACGAAGACGGCCGGGTCGTGCGCTCCCGCAACCACGCAGGGGGCATCGAGGGCGGCATGACGACCGGAGGTGACATCGTCGTCCGGGTCGCGATGAAGCCGCTCTCCTCGCTGCGCAAGCCGCTCCGGAGCATCGACGTCGAGACCGGCGAGGAAGTCGATGCCGCGCGTCAGCGCAGCGACGCCTGCGCCGCCCCCCGCGCCTCGGTCGTGGCCGAAGCGGTGGTCGCGCTGGTCCTCGCCGATGCACTCCTCGAGAAGACCGGCGGCGACTCCATGCCCGAGGTCTTGCGGAACCTGGCTGCGTACCGCGCGGCTTGTGACGATCTGCTCGCGGACGGATGAGCGAAGCGACCAACGGAACCGAGGGCGGCGTCGCGGGTTCAGGTCGCCAGGAGGTCTGAGATGCGCATCCCCACCACGTGCCTGGCTCTCGTGCTCGCGGCCGCCGGTCTGGCTGTTCCGGCGGCGCGCGCCGAGGAGCCGGCGGACCCGGTCGCGTCGGACCCGGTCGCGTCGGACACCGGCACCTCGGGGACCATCGACGCCAAGGACCTCGCCAAGAAGTTGGCGTCCAAGGAGCAGCCCGAGTGCCTCGCCGCCGCCACGCTCGCGAAGGACGTGCAGGACCGCAAGCTCGTCACGCCGCTCGTGAAGCTCCTGCGCGACGACTCCTACTCCGTGCGCAAGGCTGCGCGCGAGGCGCTGTCGGCGCGTTCCGCGGACGCGGACAAGAAGAAGGCTGCCCAGGGCTTGGCGCGCGAATTGCCCCGGTTGTCGAAGGACGAAGCCGCTTCGGACGAACTCATCGAGACGGCCGATGCCCTCCACGATCTCGCCCAGCCCGTTTCGATCGACGCTCTCCTCGACGTGATCAAGCACGACACGGACAACTCGATTGCGGCACCGGTGCTGCGGGCGGTGGCGAACGTGCCCGCCAAGAGGGCGATCGAGAAACTGATCCAGTTCGCCGCCGCGCGGGGGCGGAAGAGCTCCGGGCACGGGCGCGCTGTGAGGGACGCGCTGCGGTACGCCACTGGCGAGTCGATCAGGACGGACCCCGATCTCTGGCGTGCGTGGTGGAAGGAGAACGAGAGGACCTTCGACTTCGAGGCTGCGTCGTCCCGCCGGACGGCCACACGCGCTGAAGCCGACGAGCGAGAGAAGCGCCGCGAGGAGATTGGGCGCGACGGCGAAGGCCGCAGACGTCGGCCCCCCGGCGCACGCTGAGCACCGCTCGCAGACTCTCTCCCGGTCGCGTACTCTCTCCGGCCCACGGTTCCCATGGCGGAGGTGAGTGATGGCAATTCGACTGGGTGACACGGCGCCGGACTTCGAGGCGCAGACGACCGACGGCACGATCCGCTTCCACGAATGGAAGGGCGACTCCTGGGCCGTGCTGTTCTCGCACCCCAAGGACTTCACGCCGGTCTGCACGACCGAGCTCGGGTACGCGTCGAAGCTCGTCCCGCAGTTCCGCGAGCGGAACGTGAAGGTGATCGGCCTCTCCGTGGACACGGTCGAGGACCACAACGAGTGGGCCAAGGACATCGAGGAGACTCAGGGCACCGCGCTCGCGTTCCCGATGATCGGCGACGCGGACCGCAAGGTGTCCGAGCTCTACGACATGATCCATCCGAAGGCGGCCGCGACGTTTACCGTGCGGTCGGTGTTCCTGATCGGTCCGGACAACACAGTCAAGGCGACGATCACGTACCCGCCCAGCACGGGCCGGAACTTCGACGAGATCCTCCGGGTGGTGGACTCGCTGCAGATCACGGCGCGGCACCCGATCGCGACACCGGTCAACTGGAACGCCGGTGACGACGTGATCATCGCGCCGGACGTCCCGGAGGCCGAGGCCCGCGAGCGCTTCCCGGGCGGGTGGGACGAGCAGAAGCCGTATCTCAGGGTCATTCCGCAGCCGGAATAGCGATCCGCCTCAAATTGTGTGCGGCGTGTCGATCCGCTTGGCACACGACATCGGTTGCTTGCGGCGTAACGTGTTCGCCGGCGGATCGCTACGAGGGCCACGGACCTGAGCGCGCGTGTCAGCGCGCGAGGGGGCCGAAGCCGTAAACGACGGCTTCAGCAGCGGCAGGAGCGCCACCTTCGTGTTGAGCTGCCTTACCGTGGCGAAGCCCGCACTTCGTTCCGGCGTTCCGCCTCCGCGCCACTCCGCTCGTACACTCGCTCCGGCCGGAGGCCTGCGCTCGCGTTCGCTCGTCTCGGACTCTCCACCGGAGAGTCCTCACGCCGCTGCGCGGCGCCCTCGCTCACCTACTTCTCGGCCTTCTGTGCCTTCATCGCCGCCTCGTAGAACTTCAGCGTCTTCTCGAGGTCTTCCTTGCTGCTCTCCTCGGATTCGTCCGTGACCGCGGCGATCGCCTTCTTCTGCTGCGTGATCGCCTTGTCGATCAAACCGACGTTGAACAGCGCGCGGGCGTAGGTGTCGATGATCCCCGCGTCCTCGTCGTCCTTGGCGAACTCGACGGCCTTCTTGCCGGCCTTCAGCGCGAGTGCGGGGTTGCGCCACGACAGGTCGCCGCGCGTCGCCAGTTCCCAGGCGACGTTGTTGAGTGCCATCGCCTCCTCCTCCGCGGTCGCCCAGCCGACGTACTTCTCCGCCCACGCGAGCCACTTCTCGGCGTCACGCCGGAACTGGATGATGAAGAACCGCTGCGTGTACGCGCGGAGATCGCCCGGATCGAGCTCGAGCAGCTCATCGAGCGCCTCCTCCTGATCGTCCATGGTCGTTCCGGGACCCATGTCGGAGACCTTCTTGCGCGCGGCCTCGAGCTTCTGGTGGCGGGCCACGTCGAACTTGCCCTCGACGATCTCGACGATCGTGTCCTTGGGATCGTCGTCGGAACCCCCTGTCCACGCGAGCACGCCCTCCGCGTTGACGATCACGTAGTACGGCAGCACCTTGCCCTTCTCGCCCAGGTACTCGGCCGACGTGTTGTCGTAGCCGTCCACGGCAACACCGTACGACAGCTTGTGCTTCTCGAGGAACGTGGCGATCGACGTCTTGCCCTGGTTGCTGACGGCCACGAAGTCGACCTTGGAGCTCATCTCGGTGTGCCACTCCTCCATCTCGTCCATCGCGGTCACCGAAGCGGGCTGAACCGTGCTGAAGAACTGGAGGACGCGGACCTTCTTGTCGGGGTTCTCGGCGAGACTCAGCTCGCCCTGCGCCCAGTCGGTCACATCGATCTGCGGCGCCTCTTCGCCGATCTCGGCGGCCAGTGCCGGGCCGGCGGACGCCGCCAACATCAGGACGGTCAGGAGTGCGGCGGAGGCCCGGACGGAAGCGGTGGTGAGTGTCTGCATTCCCCGAGGTTGCCGCCCCGCGCGCGGGGTGTCAACGGCGCCGCCCCTCGCACCCTGCGGCAGGGGCGTCTACGCTCACGAGTCCGGCACCCGACGAGGGTCCGCAGGACACCGGTTCGCCGGGAGAACCAGGACAGGAGGACGAAATGGCAGAGCAAGGCGAGATGGGGGGCGATTGCGCGATGCCCAAGCCGACCCGAGAGCACGAGATGCTCTCCGGCAACGTGGGGACATGGAACGTGAAGTGCCAGTACTTCATGGACCCGTCGCAGCCCCCGATGGAGCAGACCGCGGTCGAGACGGTCGAGCCCGTCGGGGCGTTCTGGACCGTCAGCAAGTTCGAGTGCGACATGATGGGGGCGCCGTTCGTCGGCCGCGCGACCTGCGGCTATGACACGCGGCGCGGCAAGTGGGTCGGCACGTGGATCGACTCGATGAGCACCAACCTCTTCGTCATGGAAGGCGACATGAACGAGGAGGGGACCACTCTCGAGATGACGTGCCAGGGCCCGAACATGCAGACCGGGGACATGACGACCTTCCGCAGCGTCGAGAAGCGCAACGACGACGGCACGCGGGAGTTCGACTTCCACATGGCACTGCCGGACGGCAACGAGATCCAGCTCTTCCACTACGTGTACTCGAAGCAGAGCTAGCTCAATTGGCTCTAGGGGCGGGCCGCCGCGCCCGCCCCGCGAGACCCTCGTCGGTTCGGATCCCGCTGCAAACGCCATTGTCCATGGCGTTCGCCCCCTCGTCCGCTGGCACGCGGACTCGGGTCGCGGGCGTTCGCTCGCGCCGCTGCGCGCGGCGCTCCCTCACCGTACCATTCGCGGGCGGGCGCAGCGGTCCGCCCCTACACCCGCATGCCCGACCACGCCTCCGCCGATTCCGCACCCGCGGCACGCGGTTACGTTCAGCTCGTTCGCGAGAACGCCGACTACCGCCGGCTGTGGCTCGGCCAGGTTTCCAGTCTTCTCGGCGACTGGTTCAACCTGATCGCGACGGTCACCCTCATCACCTCGCTGACGGGCTCCGGCCTCGCCGTCGGCCTCCTGTTCGCGGCGCGGATGATCGCGCCGTTCCTCGCGAGTCCGGTGGCCGGCGTGCTCGCGGACCGTCTGCCGCGGCGCACGATTCTGATCGCGACGGACTTGGCGCGCGCCGTCATCGTGCTCGGATTCCTGCTGGTCGACAGCCCCGACCGCGTCTGGCTGCTGTACGTGCTGACGTTCGCGCAGCTCTTCGTGTCGGGTTTCTTCTACCCAGCGCGCAACGCGATTCTCCCCGACTTGGTCGAACGCGCGGACATCGGCACCGCCACGGCGCTCGGTGCAGCGACGTGGTCCGTGATGCTGGCTCTCGGAGCGGCGCTCGGCGGCGTCGTGGCCGGTCAGCTCGGCACGACGCCTTGCTTCCTCATCGACGCGATCACGTTCCTCGTGTCCGCAGCCGTGGTCGCGCGGATCACAGTGCGGGGCGGCCATGGGATGTCCGGGTCGCCGTCGGGCACGTTCAACGCGTTCGCGTCGGGACTCGGCTACCTACGGCGCAACCCCGACGTCATGGCGACGGCCTGCCACAAGGCGTCGAGCGCGCTGATCGTCTCCGGCCCGTTCGCGGTTGCGCAAGCGGCGCTGACCGAGCGCGACTTCGTGATCGGCGAGGGGGGCAGCACCGGCCTCGGCATGATGTACGCGTGCGTCGGCGTCGGCACCGGAGTCGCGCCCCTTGTGGCGCGCAGGATCACCGGCGACCACGTCCCGTCGATGCGGCGGGCCCTCACGTACTCCTATTTGATGGCTGGTGCCGGCATGTGCATCGTGGCGTACGGAACGGTCTTTCCAGTGGTGCTGGCGGGGTCGTTCCTGAGGGGCGCGGGAGCCGGGCTCAACTGGGTGTTCGCGACACAGTTACTGATGATGTACGTCCCGACGACAGTGAGAGGCCGTGTGTTCTCCGTCGAGTTCGGGTTACTGACGCTCGCGAGCGCGATCGGCAGCGCGGTCGGCGGATACGTGCTCGACTGGCTGGGCGGTGACATCCGCACGATGCTGGTGGCGCTCTCGATTCTGCTCGTCATCCCGTCGGCGGCGTGGACGCTCTGGAGACGGAGGGTCCCGCCGGGAGAGAGTCCCGGCAGCTGACGGTCCCGGCCGGCCGTTACGCTGACAGCGTGACGGAGAGGACCGTTCTGCACATCGACATGGATGCGTTCTACGCGTCGGTCGAGCAGCGTGACCGGCCGGAACTGCGCGGACAGCCGGTGCTCGTGGGGCACGACGGTCCGCGCGGCGTCGTGGCCGCGGCGTCGTACGAAGCGCGCAAGTACGGTTGCCGCTCTGCGCAACCGATGTCGCGGGCCAAGCGCATGTGTCCGCACGCGATCATCGTCCCCGGCGACATGCGGCGCTACGCCGAGGCGTCCGGCCGCATGTTCGCGATCCTCGAGGAGTCGGTGCCGGTGGTCGAGCCGCTCAGCATCGACGAGGCGTTCCTCGACCTGACCGGGACGGCGCGCGTCCTCGGAGATCCGGTGGCGTTCGCTGAGCGTCTGCGCGCGCGCATTCGCGCCGAGATCGGGCTGACCGCGTCCGTCGGCGTCGCACCGAACAAGTTCCTCGCGAAACTCGCTTCGGACATAGACAAGCCCGACGGACTCACGGTCGTCCCACGGCGGGGCACGTCGGAGTGGCTGGCGCCGTTGCCGATAGAGCGTCTCTGGGGTGTCGGGCCCAAGACCGCCGAGCGACTCCGCAAGGCCGGCCTGCATACGTTCGGCGACGTGGCGGCGTCGGATGCAGCCCGGCTCGTGGCGCTGGCCGGCTCGCTCGGCGACCGACTGAACCGCCTGGCCCGAGGCGAAGACCCGCGTCCGGTGATCTCCGACGCGCGAGCCAAGAGCGTCGGGCAGGAGTGCACATTCGGCGAGGACCTCGCCGACCCGGTCGAGGTCCGGCGGGTGCTCGACCTGCACGTCGACGCGGTGTCCCGCAGACTCCGCAAGGCGGGTGTGAGAGCGCGGACGGTGACGATCAGGGTCCGCTTCGGCGACTTCGAGACGGTCACCCGGCAGACCACGCTCGCCGCCCCGGCCGACACGACCAGCGCCCTCGGAGCCGCCGCCCGGGCACTGTTCGAGCGGTGGTGCAGTGAGTCGTTCCAGCCAGTCCGCCTGATCGGATTCTCCGCCGGGGACCTGCGTGGCGGCGGAGGGCAGCTGGGCCTGTTCGACGACCCGGGGACGGCCCGGGACAGCCGCCTCGATGAGGCGATGGACGCGATCCGAGACCGGCACGGCGCCTCGGCCATCCGGCGCGGTGCCGGTCCCGCCCCGCCGCGACGCCTGCCGTGACCCTCAGGAGATGTAGGTCCCGGCGCCCGTTTGGCTAGATTCCTCCGGTCCTGGGGCAAGGACGACACGTAAGAGGCAGACGTGGGGAGACGTGGTCGGCGGCGGTGCCCCTTCAACTCGTCGGAGGATTCCTCACGTGGGCATGATCAGTGAATTCAAAGGCTTCGCGATGCGCGGCAACGTCATGGACATGGCGGTCGGCATCATCCTGGGCGGAGCGTTCGGCAAGATCGTCAGCTCGTTCGTAGGTGACATCCTGATGCCGGTGGTCGGCTCGTTCGCCGGCGGGGTCAACTTCGCCGACAACAAGATCGTCCTGACCGAGGGCGTCGAGGCGTCCGAGGGCGTCACGGCGATCGCCGAGGTCGCGGTCGGCTGGGGCCAGTTCGTCCAGTACACGATCGACTTCCTGATCGTGGCGTTCGCGATCTTCATGGTGATCAGGGCCATGAACTCGGCCAAGGCGAAGGAAGCGGAGGCACCGCCGCCGCCGTCGGAGAAGGTGTGCGCCAAGTGCTGCACGAACATCCCGATCAAGGCGACCCGCTGCCCGAACTGCACAGCAGACCTCGGCTAGCCCGGTCTCTCTGACCGCGATCCCGGGCGGGCGCAGGCCGCGCCATCCTCGTCAGAGGATGGGCTGGAACCACTTGCGCCCGCCCGCTTGTTATGCATGCTGCACGAATGAGGCACCGAGCAGCAGCAGCCGCGTAACCGTTCACCCCTTCGTCGCGAGCCAGGATCCAGATCGTTCGGCCATCGGTCGATCAAGAGGTTGTGGGCGAGCGGCAGGACGAGGATCTGCGGGCGATGGTCGAGGGCCTTCTGGCCTGGATCGAGGAGCTGGAGCGTCGCGAAGCGAAGCATCTGCGCCGCATCGACGAGCTCGAGTCGCGTCTGAAGCGTGACTCCCGCAACAGCTCGAGGCCTCCGTCGTCGGACCCGGCGTGGTCCAAGCGCCGTCGCGGCCGAAGGCCGCGTAGCGGTCGCAAGCAGGGCGGACAGCCGGGCCATGAGGGCACGGCGCGCGAGCTGGTGGATCCGTCCAACGTCGATGAGACCAAGGAGCACCGTCCCGACCTCTGCGACGCGTGCGGACACGACGATCTCGAGCAGGGCATCGGCGATCCGTACCGGCACCAGGTGACGGTGCTCCCGCGCGTGCTCGTCACGGTGCGGGAGCACCGGCTGCACAAGGCGCGGTGCCGGCGCTGTCGTGCGGTCACGACGGCGGTCCTGCCCGATGGCGTGCCGACCGGGGCCTTCGGTCCGCGGCTGACCACACTTGCCGGCGCGCTGCGCGGCGTGTACCGCGTGAGCGTGCGGGAGACGCAGCGGCTGCTCGGTGAGATCTTCGGTGTGAAGATGTCGCTGGGCAAGATCAGCGACTGTGAGCGTCGGCTCAGTGACGCTCTGCACTCGTCGTACCTCGAAGCCCTCGGGGCAGTCCGCACGTCGCTGCGAGCCAACGTGGACGAGACGTCGTGGAAGGAACGGGGCCGGGTGTGCTGGCTGTGGGCGGCGGAGAGCGAGCACGCCACAGCCTTCGGGATCGATCGCCGCCGCAGTGCCAAGGCGAAAGGGCGGCTGATCGGGCGGCGCTTCGGTGGCACGGTGATCAGCGACCGGATGGGTGCCTACGAGTCACACCCACTTGCCCGCCGCCAGCTCTGCTGGGCGCACATCGAGCGCGCCTTCCGTGCGCTGGCCGAAGGCCCGCGAGGACATCGCCGCTTCGGCAACAAGGGCGTCATGATCGCGCAGTCGGTCATGCGCAGCTACCGGCTCTTCGGTGAGCACGGCGACCGTGACCGGCTGCAAGGCGAAGCCGCTGTGCTGCGCGGACGGCTCGAGCGACTGATCGCGAACGACGACTCGGCTCTGGCCAACCATCTGCGCCCCCGCGTGGTCGCCCTCTTCACCTATGCGCGGACCCAGGACGTGAGTCCGACGAACAACGCCGCCGAGCGCGCGGTCCGCAAAGCGGTGCTCTGGCGCAAGGGCTCCTTCGGAAGCCAGTCCGCTCGCGGACTCCGCTTCGCCGAGCGCGTGTTGACCGCCGCGGCCACGCTGCGACGCCGTGGCGACCAAGTCTTCGACTTCCTCGCCGACTCGGTCGCCGCGCACCTCACCGGCGCCGACCCGCCCGTCATGGTCCCGCTGCCCGTCGCACGCTGAGGCTCACACGCTGTCAAGGGGTGAACGGTTACCCACTCCACGTCACCGGCTCTCCGACCACCGGCCCCGGAAGGGTGTGCTTCCAGATGATCTCCGGCACGGACTTGACGGATTCCATCTCGACGAACCCGTCTCGCGCCGCCGAGCCCCGGAACTGGTTCCACTCGCGCGTCGCGCCGTCATCGGCGGCGGCGCTGGAGCAGAGCATTGCCAGTGCGAGCGCAGTTGCAGCGGCGGTACGGAAGCGTGATGGCATGGTCGGTGGTCCCCCGTCGGCTCGGAGAGGTTAGCGGGGCGGACCCATTTCCCTCGACCCGGGACCGCGCCGGTCGAAGGGGCGGCGTTGGCTGCCTCGCCGGGAGTAGGGTGCGGAGACCAACGTGACAGCGACGAACGACTCCGGAGGGATTGCGGGCGCTGGACCGATCGCGCTGCTCGCCCGGCTACGTGGCGTCGACAGTGAGGCGGCTGTTGATCAGGTGGCCGCCGGACTCCGCGGCGAGGATGCCGCCGCCATGCAAGCGACGCTCGCCGCGTCGCTGGACCGGACGGGTGCCGAGGGGGCTGCGACGCTCGCGAAAACACTGCTCCGCCGTCCGGACGTACGGCGCTCGGCGCCGCTGTTGCGCGCGGTGGTGGGCCACGCCGACGATGAACTGCGCGCGCACCTGCACCGTTTCGTGTTCGTCGATCTGCACGGCGAAGCGCCGATCTTCGATCTGCTCTACCACGCCCTCACGCTGAGTTCGTACGCCGAGCGCGCGGCGTGGCTGCGTCTCGTGGACGCGTGCGATGCGGGCGAGATGCAGAGCCTGCTCGATTCGGTCACTCCGGCAGTGCCCGCGGGTTACGAACTCGTGGACCTGCGCCTCGGGTCCGGCAAGACGTCGCGCGTCGCGCGCGTTCGTCGGAGTTCCGACGGCGCCGAGTTCGCGTGGAAGATCCCGGCCGACGACGGGCCGCGCACGCGGCGGGACCTGGAGTCCCAGGTGCGCCGCTCGCTCGAGTGGGGACGTCTCGGCGTCTCGAGCGCCGTGGCGGCGTGGGCGCCGGACGGCCGTACGATCTTGCAGCCGTACGTTGCGGGGTCGTCGCTCGGCATGCTGCTGCGGGAGGACGACGAGTCTCTCGTCCGTGCCGACGATCCGCGGGCTCTCGCTCTGGCAGGTCTGCTTGCGAAGCTCGTGAAGGCGCACACGTTCGTGAGCGGCTTGAACGCGGACAACCTCATCTACGACGGCACGGCGTTCCAGATCGTGGACAGCGGATCGATCCGCCCCCAGCGGTCGGGTCGGCTGGCGTGGTACCGGCAGCGTGTTGCCTGCGCGAGGGCATGGACGCGCGGCGATCGGGAGGCCCATCGGCCCGCCGTGCGCGCATTCCTGGAACGCACGGAGGCGATGCTCCCGAAGGAGCACCGCCTCACGTTGTTCCTGCGCACCCGATACGCGCTGCGCCGGATCCGCGGCCGCTAGCTCTAGTCGAGCTTCTTGCGGATCTTGGCTCCCAGTTTGACGGCGTCGTCGTACTGCGGTCCGATGCGGAGTTGCGAACCCGTGACTTCGCGAACGCGGTCCAGCGCCTCGTCGTACTTCTTGGACTTCTCGAGCGAGCGCGCGTCCTTGAGCGCCTTCTTCTGCAGGTCGAGCCGGTCCTGGACCTGCTTCCAGTAGTCCGGGAAGTGCTTCTTCACCGTCGACTGCAGGAACGAGACGACGCCCTTCGAATTGCCGAGGGTGCCGCTCGACGCCTTCACTTCGAGGTCCTGGTTGATGATCGTGAACGACGGCCCGTTGCCTGCCTTGAAGCGTGCGAGCAGTTCGTTCTCGCTCGTCGGCACGTTCACCTCGACGAACTTGTAGAGCTGGCTCCAGCGCGCGACCTTCTCGTCGTCGAGCGACTTGCACTGCTTGAGGCTCAGCTTGCCCTGCGCTGTGAGCTTCTCGCCCTCCTCCTCGTCGACGTCGTGCTCGTGATGGAAGTAGAGCAACGTCGGCTTGGGGTCCCACTCGCTCGACTCGAGGATCTTGTGCAGGTGTTGCTCGAGCGTTTCCTTCGTAGCGGCCTCACCGGTGATCGCGGCCGGCGCGGTGAGCGCCGCCTCGATCCAGACGATGCCGGTGGTCGTGCCCTCGCCGGCCACACCGGATGCAGCAGCTCCGCCGAATCCGCCGCCGCCGATTCCCGCGCCCGCGCTCATGCCGCCGCCGGCGACACCTCCTCCGCGAGGGCATCAACCCGCTTCGGCGGACGTGGAGTTGAACGTGGTCAGTGCGAGCGCGAGCGCTCCGAGGACGAAGAAGTGACGCGTGCGCATGAGGGCCTCCCGGTCCGGTCGGCGGGTCAGGGCAACCCGTCCGAACCCATGAACTCTATCACGCAATTGGGCTCACGCCGGGTGGCGCAGATTGGGCAGCGGACCCGGATCGGGAGGTACCGGCGGCGTAGCCTCCA
Organism: Planctomycetota bacterium; assembly: GCA_965248445.1. Classification (GTDB taxonomy): domain Bacteria; phylum Planctomycetota; class JAJSAM01; order JAJSAM01; family JAJVHW01; genus CBDFJG01. The sequence continues at coordinate 680,373 of CBDFJG010000004.1, read as the reverse complement.
GGCGGGTCAGGACCTCGTGAATCGCGCGGTCGAGCTGCGGGTCAGCGCCCCGCAACGCATCGGCCGGTGTCAGGTCGACTTCGATGTCCGGTTCGACTCCGTGGTTCTCCACGCTCCACCCGACGCCGGGGAACCAGAACGCGTACTCCGGCTGGGAGGTCTGACCACCGTCGACCAGCGTCTTCGCCATGTCGATGCCGACCACGCCGCCCCAGGTGCGCATGCCGATCAGTGGACCGAGCGAGACCGACTTCACGGCCTGGGAGAAGATGTCGCCGTCGCTCCCAGCGTTCTCGTTCGTGAGCACGACGATCGGGCCGAGCGGCGCGTGGGAGGGGTACGTCCGCGCACCGCCGTAGCGGGTGAACGTCCACCCGATGATCGGGCGCATCAGCTTCGCCAGCAGAATGGCGGAGATGTTGCCGCCGCCGTTGTAGCGAGCGTCCACGACCAGCGCGCGCTTCTGGATCACCTGCCAGAGGAACGTGCGGTGGAACTCCGTGGCGCCCCACGGCCCCATGTTCGGGATGTGGATGTAGCCGACGCGACCGTCGCTCGCCTCGCTGACCCGGCGCTCGTTGTCGTCGACCCACGCGCGATATCGCAAGAGCGTCTCGTCGCGCGTCGGGGTGACCGTCACGTCACGCGCGTCCGCGCCGTCGGCAGACGCCGCAAGGCGCAACACAACGGATCTGCCCGCCCGTTCGAGGAGTCGTTCACCTGGGTGGGTCTCGCGCCCGACGGGGAGTCCGTCGACGGCGAGGAGCCAGTCGCCCTCGGAGACTTCAACACCGGCCGCGGCGAGCGGGGAGTGCTGCTTCTCCTGCCAAGGGTCACCGCGGTAGATGCGGTCGATCCGATAGGCGCCGGTGGTCCCGTCCTGGGCGAAGTCGCAGCCCAGGAGGCCCGGCGAGTACTGCTTCTCGGCCGGAACGTCGCCTCCGAACGCATAGGCGTGCGACGTGCCGAGTTCGCCCTGCATCTCCCACAGGAGATCGATCAACTCCTCGCGCGTGCGAATGCGCGGAAGCAGGGCGGAGTAGCGTTCGAGGCACGCGTCCCAGTCGACGCTGACGAGACCCTCATCGTAGAAGTGATCCCGCTGCAGCGACCACGCCTCGCGCAGGATCTGTCCGAACTCGGCGCGTGGGGTCACGTGGAAGCGGACGCGCCCGAGGTCGAGCCACCCCGACGACGGGGTCGACGTGTCTTTCTTCTTCTTGAACGGGTTCTCCTCCCTCGATTTGGCGGCGTCGATCACGCGGAAGCGCTTGCCCGCGCGGACGATCCAGCGTTTGGCGTCCCCGGACGCGGAGGCGCCGCTCATGCCGTCCACGGCCGTCTGCACCTCGCGTTCGCGGTGGTCGAGGATCTCGAGCTTCGCCGGCTTCGCGTTCGGCCCCGCGTGCTGCTCGTCCTCGCTCGCGTGCGCGCCGACCGTCGGATAGCGCACCACGCCCACACCGCTCGTCGCGCAGAGCACCTGCGTGAGGTTGCCCGGCTTGAAGGGGAGCACCGCGACGCGATCCTGTATGCCGTCGAGATCGACGGCGAGGGGCTCGGTGACGGGCTCGACTTCCTTCGGCGGGAGCTCCGCTTCTGCCGCGAACGGCAGTCGCTCGCCTTTGCGCAAGGCGATGGCGTACGCGCGCGTCGGGGCGACGAACTCGAAGTCGTGCTGCACGGCGCTGTACACGGGATCGAGTTCACGGGCCGAGAGGAACGCCAGGAAGCGCCCGGCAGGATCCCAGTCCGGCGCCGCGTCGGAGAATTCGCCCGTGCTGAGCGGTGTCCGCTCGCCGGTCACGACGTTCCAGAGAAACAGGTGGCTGGACCACCACGTCAACTGCCGCGCGTACGCGAGCCAGGTTCCGCACGGCGACCACGCGGCACGGCGCACCCATGACTGGCCGTCGTCGTCGACCATCACGGTCTCGGCCGACGAACCGTCCTCCGACAGCGTCATCACATGGACGCCACGGCCTTGATCCAGCACCGCGATCCGCTTTCCGTCCGGGCTGACCTCGATCGCGCGGATCCGGCGCCCGACGTGGCCGAGATCCGTGGCTCGCGACATGTCGTTGCCGATGCCGTCCTCGGGAATGAGGACGACATGACTGTTCTCGTCCCACTGCGCGATCGCCGCGAACCGGCCGGTGTTGCCGAGTGGACGTGCGCATCGGAATCGAACGCCGTCCGGGGCGGCGATGATGCGAGCGGCGCCACCCCAGCAGGGAAGCGCTGCGACGCGGCCGCGAATGCTGAACAGGGCAGTCGAACCCGCGAACGAGAGAGCGTGCGATTCGACGCCGTCTGCGGCCGAGACGAACTTGCGGCGCGACGTGACGGAGTGCCCGCGTGCGCTGACCGGGATCTCGCGCGGCTCCGGGTTGATCTCGTTCGTGTCGAGGAGCATGAGGCGGCCGCCCATCGAGTACACGATGCGTCCGGCATCCTGCTCGGGGTGGCGCGCAAAGTACGCGTCGTGCGACGTGACCCGCCGCCGGTGGCTACCGTCGGCATCGGCGCACCAGATGTCGCCCATCCCGTCCTGATCGGAGAGGAACCACAACTGGTCGCCGATCCACATCGGACACGCGTCGGTGCGCGGTCCGCCGGGGACTGGTTCGAACTCGCCCGTCGAGTGACGACCGATCCAGAGGCGCCCTGCGCGGCCGCCGGCGTAACGCTTCCACCACGCGGGATCTCCGCCGTGGCGGTGCAGCGCGACGCGGTCGCCGTCGGCGTGATACGCGATACCGGTGCCGCGGCCGTAGGACAGACCCTCCACGGCGCCGCCGCCGACAGGAACGCGCGCCAGCGTGAACGCGCGGATACCCACCACGGAGAGCGTGCGGAAGACCACGTGCTCCGAATCGAGCGACCAGCCCACCACTTGGTCCGGGGTCGCGTGGAACGTGAGCCGCCGCGCGGGCCCTCCGCCTGCCGGCATGACCCACACCGCGGGCGGTCCTTCGTCTGCCGAACTGAACGCGATGTACTTTCCGTCGGGGGAGTAGCGGGGGAACGAGCAGACCGCTGCGCTGCTCGTCATCCGCCGCGCGTCGCCGCCGCCGGCGTCCGCCTCCCACAGGTCACCCTCGGCCGAGAACGCGATGCGGTCTCCGCGGATGGTCGGATGCCGAACGTACGCCGAGCCTGAAGCGCTGTCACTCTCGTGCATGTCCACCTCGTGTCGCGCGCGAAGCGCGCTGCCTCATCTCTGTCGAACCCCCGACGCTACGGCCCCGGGCAGCGCGTTCCGAGCATCCAGTCGAGGCAGCGCCGCCGAGCGCTGCGGCCGGACCGGGGCGCCACTCTCCTAGGACGCTGGCGGGGCGAGCACCGGCCATGGGTGGCCGAGCCCACCGAGGCGAACCCGGCCGTGCGGAATGCCTTGGAACGGGGGCGCGCATTCGGGGAGAGTGCCGCTTTACGCCCGAGTTTCGGGCGCCGGTGCCCATAGGGGGGAGCCCGGTCGAGGCCGGAGCAACGGCCTCCCGACCGTCTTCGAGGCGCTGTCTTTCACCTAGATCCGGATCGGAGCGACGCATGTTCGATGACCTGCGGCCCTACGACGTCGAGTACCTGACCAATCTGAGTCAGGACCAGCTCCGCGAGTTCGCCCTGCAGCACACACCGTGCACCTTCGTGACAGCGCAGGGCAATCTCAACAAGATCAGCCGCAACAAGGCGCGCATGGCGAAGTACACGTACGTCGTCGCACCCGAGTCCGACGCGGAGGAGTACTCGCAGAAGGTGATGCCCCGCGAGCGCGCGGAGCAGCTCATCGGCGCGCAGCGCGACTACATCGCGCAGCAGGGCAAGCTGATCGAGGTGCAGGCATTCCTTGGACTCGGCCCGCGCGCCGTGCCGGTGCAGTGGCTGTACACGCTCGAGGGCGCCAACATCGCCGCCATGCAGTCGATCCTCGGCTTTCCGGTGGAGTCGGTGCTCCCGAACGCGGCGGACTTCCGCGCGCAGTTCCGTGTTGTCTACACACCGAACCACGCGCCGGCGGTTCCCGGTGGACAGGCGATCATCGTCGACCTCGAGAACTGGACGACCTACATCATGGGCCCGGACTACTTCGGTGAATCGAAGAAGGCCGCGCTCCGCATGCTCAACGAGTTGACGTTCCAGAATGGCGGGCTGACGCTGCACGCAGGCGCCAAGGCGGTCCGAGTCGGCGGCAACAACATCACGATGACCATCATGGGACTGTCCGGCACGGGCAAGACCACGACGACGTTCTCGAAGCAGGGCGACGTCACGCAGCCGATCCAGGACGACATGGTGACGCTCTGGCCGAACGGCGAGCTCTCGATCACCGAGAATGGCTGTTTCGCCAAGACCTACGGACTGACCGAGGAGACCGAGCCCGTGATCTACCGCGGGACGATGTCTCGCGTGGCCTGGGTCGAGAACGCCTTCACGGACGGCGACGGCAAGTTCGAGTTCTCGAAGGACGTCATGGCGCCCGAGGAAGTGGCGCGTCTACGCGACGTGCTGCTCGCGACGGGCGCTCCCGCGGGCAACGTGGACGCGTACATCTCGGGCGCCAAGAAGTACGGCGAGGTCGTCGATACCAACGGAGTGCTCGCAGACGGCTGGGATTTCGTGAAGTGGACTGGTAACGGCCGCTCGATCATCCCGATGTCGTCCGTCGAGGACGCCGCCGACCTGACAGACATTCCGCAGGTCAAGTCGATGGGCATCCTCAACCGTGACGAGGGTGCGGACGCCGCGACCCCGGGCATCATCCGGTTCACCAGCCCCGAGCAGGCCGCTGGTTACTTCATGCTGGGTGAGACGACGAAGACGTCAGCCGCGGGCAAGGAAGTTGGCAAGACCCGTTCGCCGTTCACGCAACCGTTCTTCCCGCGCGCGTTCGGGCTGCAGGCCCGGCGCTTCAGCGAGCTGGCCGCGACCATGCCGGACGTCGACCTCTGGATGATGAACACCGGCTTCGTCGGCGGCACCGCAAAGGAAGTCGCCGAAGGCACGGCACACAAGGTCAAGATCCGCCACTCGTCCGCGATGCTCGAGGCGATGCTGACGAACAAGATCAAGTGGATAGAGGATCCGGACTTCGGCTACCTGGTCGTCGACGTGGATGCGCCCGAGAACGCCGAGCTCATGCAGAAGGTGCCGGCAGACGTTCTGCGCCCGGCGACGTACTACGAGCGCACTGGTCGCAACGACGAGTACCGCGCCTGGGTCGCTCACATGAAGCAGCAGCGCCGGGAGTTCCTCACGCAGTACGAGGTCGAGCCGGCCATCGTCGCCGCGACCTGCGGCAGCTGATCAGCCGGTCGCCACGCGCGTCCGCAGGACGGTGGGTTGCTGATGTCCAGCCCCGGAGAGCGGAGCGGTGTCGCGTGGATCGCGGCCGTCCTGGCCACGATGGCGCTGGTCGGCATGACATTCGGGGCGACGTCACCCCTGGTGTCGGCGCTGCTCGAGGAGCGCGGCGCCAGCGAGTACTTCACGGCTTCGGTCACGGTCGCCCTCGCCATCGCCGTGATCTTCGCCAGTCCACTGGCCGGCAAGTGGGTCGCCCGTGTCGGCGTGCGGCGCGTGCAGGCGATCGGCATCGTCGGCCAGGCGCTCGGGTTCGTCGCGGTGGGGCTGGCTCTCGATCACGAGTATCGCGCGCTCCCGGGGGTGCGGTTCATCATCGGCGTGTTCGGTTCGATGTGCTGGGTCGCGACAGAGGTCGCGCTGCTGGCGGGGGTCCGCGCGGGAGTGCGCGGACGCGTCATGGCGCTCTACGGCATCTCGATGACCGACGGATTCGCCGTCGGTGTGTTCGTGTCGTCGCGGCTCTATGACGCGCTCGGCACGCAGGTGTTCGCCGCCATAGCGGTGTTCTCGATCGTGCCGCTCGTGCTCGGCCTCGTGGCGCTGCGCGGTCATGAGATCGGCAGTGATGACTCCGGCAAGCCAGGGCAGGCTCCGCCGTGGGGGCCGATCGCGCTCGCGATCGCGGGCAGTGCGCTGTTCGGATTCGCGGAGACCGCGATGGGTAGCCAGTTCCCCGTGGAAGGTCAGCGGTTGGGACTGTCGCGAACGGCGGCGGTCGATCTCGTCGGATTCGTCGTGCTCGGTGAGGTGCTGATCCAACTGCCGGCGGGCTGGCTCGCCGATCGGCGGGGCGCGCCGTTCGTGCTCGGCGTTTGCGCGGCCCTCGGGATCGCGGGAGCCGCGCTCGCGGCGTTCGCTGCGCGCGGTCCGCTCGGTGGAGCATTGCACGCCTCGGCGCTGTTCGCGATCGGCGCATCGTTCGGCGCCGCGTATCCGTCTTCACTCAAGCTGCTCGCGGAGCGCGTCACGCCCGACCAGTTGCCAGTCGCGAACGGCCGCTTCGCAGCGTTCTTCGGCGTGGGAGCGCTCGGCGGTCCCCTGCTCGCTGCGCTGCTCGTCGATCTGGCAGGCCGCGCCGATCTGCTTGGGTTCGCGCTTCCGACGGTCACCGCCGTCGGCTTCCTTGCGCTCGCGCCGTTGATCTACGCCGACCGCGCGTTCAGATAGCGGCCCGCGTCACGGCGCGTGCGACGGTCTGCGTCCCGGTGTGCCGGTAGTAGCTGACGATGGCGTCGGCTGCCGCTGCCACGACCTCGAATCCGCTCTCGGACACGTCGATCACCTGCCGCACACGGTCTGCGGCGCCGAAGCTCGTCAGCTTGTGCTCGGCCACGAATCCGTCGACCCAATCCCGCGCAGAATCGAGCGCGGTGCCGACGTAGTTCTTCTTCGCGTCGGCGTCTTCGCCCGGGAAGAACTCGGCGACCCGACCGAACACGATGCTGCGCGCGAGACCCGCTGCGCCCGCCCCGCGGAGCGCGTCGATCGAGTGCTGCACGAAGTTCGGCCCCATCGGGAGAACGCCGTCCACGACCACCCAGGTGGCAAGACGCAGCCGGTCCTCCCGCGCGTGCTCGCTCATGTTCTCGAACAGCGCGCGTACACCGTCGGGGGAGACCGGCACATCGCCGTGTAGTTGGGAGAACGCCAGGATCTCGGCCACGAGCTTCACTCCGGCGTCGATCGCCTGTACGAACTGGGATCGGATCGTCAGCTTCTCGAGTGCGCCGAGGATGAGGAAGCGGTCGCCGATGCGCATGGCGAGGGAGGACGCGGCGCCGGCCCGGTCGACGAGATCCGCACTCGAGTAGATCGCGAGCGCTCGCCGGTACCGCGATGAGAGAGGCGCGAAGAGCGACAGCGCGCGGTCGCGGATCTGCTGATGTACTGCGGGATCCGCGTCCGGTGCCGCCTCCCGCACGAACGTGTCGAGGTCGCGCGGGTTCTCCCACGCGCCCGGCACGACGAAGCTCATCGCACGCAGGAGCGCGGCGGTGGGGCCGTCGTCATCGAGCTCGTCGAGGGCGGCTTCGATTCCGATCGGCGCGAACCGCGACGTCACGGGATCGGTGACCTTCTTGGCCAGGCCCTTCAAGCCATCCCAAGAGTCGCCAAGCAGTCCGCCGCTCATCGCCCGCCCATCCTAGGCGGGGAAACCGGCCGCGGCGCGCCGCGGCTGCCCGCTTCTCACCCGCCGCGCCCTTGTCACTTGGCGAGCCCCTCCTCCGTCATTCGCCTAGGGATGAGCGGAAGGACTCGAGCGTCGCCTTGAACGGGAGGCCGTCGGCGTCCTCGAGCAGCGCGTCGAGCTTCTTGCGCATCGACGCGAGGGTCTTCGTGTTGCTTTCCGCGCACTCCGTGCAGCCGAGGTTGTGCTGCTTGTGACCGGCGCGCTTACAGGTCTTGCACGGCTTGGCTTTCTCGATTCGCTTCTTCTGCTTCAGGAAGTCCTTCTCGAGAGCCACGGCGCGCTTCAACTCATCGCTGCCGTCCACAGCGGCGAGACGCTCGCTCACCGGCTCTCCGAGTTCGGAGTTACCCATCTCGGCCGACAGCGTGGTCAGCGCGGGGACCGCCTCCGACGGACGGGACGCGAGAAGTCCGTTCGCACTCACCAGTCCGCGGTCGCGGTAGCGGACGAGCGCAGCGTGGAGGCGGTCGAGCTCCGCCATGCTCTCCTCACTTGGTGCAGCACTCTCTGCGCCTCGCAGCGCCTCGAGCTCGATCACGGCCTTGTCCAGGTGCTTCTTCGCCGAGATCTGGTCCGCGAGCTTGGCGTACGTCGCGAACGCGTCCTCGCCGAGCCAGAGTTCGGGCGCCTTCTCGAGCATGTCGTCGACCCACTCGATCATTTTCAGGCCGTCGCCGCCGTGGTAGTTGCCGCACATGTGGTGCTGCACCATCTTCCCCGTGTGATCGAAGACGATGTAGTACGGCACCGAGCCGTTGCCCTTCACCTGCGGGTGGCGGCCCTGGTAGGTGACGGTCATGTTGGGCGTGTCCTCGGCGAGGCCCTTGCCCTTGATGTAGGCCGTGGTGTCTTCGCGCGTGCCCTTCTGGCAGAACGACGCGACCAGATGGAACGGCTTTCCTTCGAGGCGGCTGGCCAGACTGACCAGTTCGGGCGTGATGGCCCGACAGCCCACTCAACTGCCCCACATTTCGACGAGCACCACCTTGCCGACGAGATCCTCCTGCGAGATCTCAGCGCCGTACCAGTACTCGCCGAGGCGCATGTCCTCGATGCGGACGTTATCGCCCTCGACGGGACCCTGGCCCTGCTCGGCGAAGGCCAGAGCAGTGTGGACAAGCAGTGCCGCTCCGACGATGAGAGACGCGGTGACGAGAACTGCGGGCCAGCGTTGCATGTGAGTCTCCTGGCGGGTTACTTGCCGATGATGCCCGGGAAGCGCTCGACGAGTTTCGTAGGGAACTCGTCCTGGATTGCGTCGGAGCCGAAGTAGACGTCCCACATCGCTTCACAGAGGGCGGGACTCGTCATGACACCGAGCTTCTTGTCGTTCATGACGGACGTGAACTTCCCGTCCTTGGTCCACGTGAAGTCCAGCTTGGTGCCTTCTGCCAGTTCGTCGAGTGTGAAGTAGCCCTTGAGCGTCTCGACGTCCTTCTCGCTGCCCTTGATGCCCTTCTTGATGAGCTTCTTGACGCGCGGCAGGAGCGAGTCCTCGAACGCGTCGTTGAAGTCATCGGCATCCACGTCGCGTGCCAGGTGCAAGCGCAGCGTGCGCGCGAACCCGGGGGCGAGGACCTTCTTGGTGAAGTCCTTGTCGCCCGCAAGTTGCTTGGCCGTCTTGCCCTTCCACGCGGCGAGGTCCTTCTTTGCCGCGGCCGACTCGACGTAATGGCCGAGCGCGTAGACGTCGACCTTGAAGATCGTCTTCTCGCGAATCGCCACGCCGGTCAGCGTGTGCGTCGCGGTGCCCTCGAGCACGGACAGCTCGATCGGCAGCTTGATCTTGGATTCCGGTTCGGTGACGTGAGTCGCCTTCTCCTCGGCGAGCAGCGGTGCTGCGCAAAGCAGACCGGCGAAGGCGATGACGGTGAGTGCAAGACGGTGCATGACAGGGACTCCAGAGAGGGTGGTCGCCGGCGTCAGTATGCGCGGACCCCCGCGGCACCGCGAACCCCGATGCTGAGGAGCGACTCGGAGCGACGCTCCCGCGCCTGCAACACCGCCCGCCCGCGACCGGCCACCCGCGCCGTCCATCCACCCGCCCCCCACCGCCCACCCCTAGGGCGTATGGGGAGGGCGATTGGTTACATCCGGTGCCTCTCTCGATCGCGCGTAGGCTGGGCGCGTGACCCGCTGGCTTCTGATCCTCACCGCCGTCGTGCTCGCCGTCGTCGGCGCGCTCGCCCTGTCGACCCCCGACCCGCCGACGTGGCTGGAGTTGCGCTGGTCGCCGGATCAGGTGCTCAACGCCGGACCGGTCGCGCGAGAATCCCCGGATTCGCGTCCGCTACGCGGCACCTGGGGCTGGGGCGCCTTCGGGCAGCACGACCAGCGGCCGCCTTTTGTGTTCGTCCTGTACGACGATCCGACGGCCCAGCTCGCCATGATGTTGCGATTGCGCGAGAACTACGTGTCCCACGCGTACTGGCCGGTGCGGCCTCACCCGGACAAGCCGGACACGTGGCTGTTCGTGAAGATCCGGCGGGAGCGGCCGCATCCATCGGCGGTCGTCGGCCGTTGGGAGCACGCGGTCAACGGGAACGTCGTGGGGGAGATCTACCTGCGTGCCGACGGCGAGATCGACGCGGAGCATCGTGGCGCGATGTGGGAGCCGGGCGGGCTCGGGCTCGTGTTCACGTGGCCGCGGGAGGGCGCACCGGGCGATCCGTGGGTGGACGACTGCTGGCTCGCGGCGGACGGCAGCGCATACATCGGCTGGAACCAGCACGAGGATTGGGTCGTCGGACGCCGGCTCGACTAGTCGCCCGCGTCGCCGTCGGGCGGCGGCGTTGCCGCTTTGCCGTCGACCAGCGTGCGCGGATGGAACGCGAACCAGGCGAACCAGTACATGCGGAGCGTTGGGACGGCGACGTCCTCGTCACGCTCCCCCTTGGTGTGGGCCGTCAGGCTGTCACCCACGGGGTCGTAGGTCAGCCGCACCGTGGTCTCGCCGATCGTCTCCGTCAGGTGAAGCGGAGTCTCGCGGGCGGTCTCCTCGCGCGCCGCTGAACGTTTACGCAGCCCGACGTGTGACCAGCACGCGGAGTCGCCGCCTACGCGAAGACCCGTCACCACCGACTTCTTCGGGAGGCGGTCGGACTCGTGCGCGAGCGGGAACAAGACGCCGTTCGAGTCGTGGTAGCCCCGGTAGCCGCCGGCGTAGCGTTTCGGCGGCATTGGGCCCCGCAGCACCCGGCCCTCGGGATGTGACGTCTTCCACGCCTGCCACGTCGTGTCGGCGATCGGCAGATGCGTGAGCTCGTACCCCGCGCGCGGTCCGGCGATGCCCCGGGCGTCGATCTGCGACCAAAGCGTCTGCGTCTCCCGGTCCCAGAGCAACACGTCGCTGTTGATCAGGTAGCCGCTGACACCGATTGTCACGGTGATCTCAGCCTGCGCCGGCCGCCCCGACTCTTTGGAACTCACGGCTCCGAGCGTCCGGGAGACCGCGCTCCCGGACAGGCAGAGGGGTCACCAGATGATCGCGAGGTGCTTGCCGGCGACGGTGTCGTTCACGACCTCGTGCCGGTCCAGGATGCGTGTCGCGTAGGCCCGTGCGTCGCCGTCGATCTCGATGGTGAGCAGCCGGTCGTCGTCGCGCAGACCGAGATGCGCCTGTGCCGCGTCGTTGGAGGGATAGAACACGGGCTCGTCGATCGGCGGGATCACATCGCGTGGGTGCCCCTTGAAGCGGGCGATCCCCTTCTTCACGTCGTCACGCGCCACGACGGCCGGTACGTCGTCGTTCCCGTCTAGCCACGCGAAGCCGGAGTCCTCAGAGATGGGAGGCAGCTCCGGTTTCTCCTGGCCGCCTGCCGCGGAGGGGAAGCCGGCCGCGACCGTCAGCAAGGCCGCGAACAGCGCGGGACGAACAACGGTGCAATTCACGTACGGCCTCCTGCGCCGATCAACCGGCGGGGGTTCGGGCGCATTCCCCCTGGAGAGACACCGTGGACACACCAGGGGTCACGGAATGACGTCCGCCGCGGGGAGGTTAGCCTCCCGAGTGGCGGGTCAGACCGGTCCGGTCCTTGCGGGGACCGATCTCAAGGAGGTGCGCAATGCGCGGCATCCAACTGACTCTGCGGTGACGGCAGTGCTGACCCTGGCGCTCGCGGCACCGGCGCTGGCCGACGGAGACGTGTCTGTCTCGGTCGATCCGAACGGTCTCGCGCTCGTGATCGGCGACGCCGCCGCGAACGACGTGGAGGTGACCCCCGGCCCGGGCGCCGACGAGATCACGGTCCTGGGTCTCGGCACGACCCTCGTCAATGGGGCGCCGGGCGCCGTCATCGCGAGCGGCGTGCGGTCCCTGCGGCTCGAGGGAGGCGACGGGAGTGACTACTTCGACGTGATCGGCGTGAACGTGCGCGACCTGCGCGCGCGCTTGGACGACGGACACGACACGCTCCGCATGGAGGACATCGTTGTCAGGCGCCGCATGTCGGCCTACGGCGGCGACGGCCGCGATCGCATCATCACGGCCGGCCACTGCGTGTTCCGTCGTTCGGTTCGCATCCTGGCGCAGGACGGACGGGACGACGTGCAACTGCGCGACGTGCGCGTGCTCGGCCGCGTGAAACTGCACGGCGGCGAGGGCGACGATCGCATCATCATCCACTTCTCCGCGTTCACGCGCTTCGCGAGGGTCCGCGTGGTCGGCGGCCGGGGCAGCGACGAGGTACTGCTCACCGAGACCGACTTCGATGAGGACGTGGGCGTCAAGGGCGGCCGCGACGACGATCACATACTCGTGGAGGGCTGCGGTTTCGACGACGACGTCGAGATCGACGGTGGCCGCGGCGACGACGAGGTCACCCTGCGCAACAGCGACTTCGACGACGAAGTGGAGCTCGACGGTGGCTCTGGTCACGATGATCTCGACTTCAGTGGCCGTCTCCGCTTCGCGCAGGGTCATCACGAACTGCTGTTCGTGTACAGCTTCGAGCACAGGCACTAACGGAGAGGCACTGATAGCCTGCCCTCCGTGCGAACCCGGTCCTCCGGCCGCGGTTCGGAGTGAGGACGATGGCGGGCAACGAAGTACAGGTTGAGCGGTGCAGCCGGTGCAAGGCACCGGTCGCGAGGCTGGACGCCACGTTCTGCGGCGAGTGCGGCGCGCCACTCGCCGGCGCGGTGCCCGCTCCGCACGCGCGCTACGACGAGCGCGCCGAGCAGTTGGTCATGCTGAGCGGGCATCCGGCCCTGCAGCAAGCCCTGACGCGCACCCCGCGTACCTGGCCGCAGCTGGTGCCGAACCTCGTGCTCGTCGGATGCGCTCTCGTTGGAACCGTCGGCGTTCTCCTGGCGGTGCACGCGATCGGGAAGAGCAGCGGAGCCGACTGGGTGCTCCTGGTCGTAGGCGGGGGAGCGACCGCGTTCGGCCTCCTTCGACTGCTCGACACGATGCGCCACCCAGTCGAGCGCCACGTGGCGACGGTGATCGCAACCGAACCGTCCGTCGTGAAGACGAACCGGCCGCCACGCGTGCATCTCGCGTTCGAGGACGGCAGCGAGAAACAGTTCGACACGCCCGCCGCCGCACCCGAGGACCTCGCCGCCGGCGACGGTGGCGTGGCGTTCGTGCGCGCACGCCACCTGCTCGCGTTCGAGCGGCTGCCGCCTCAGTAGGCCTGGATCGTCGCCCGGGCGCGGAGTGCCTCGGCGCCACCGCCCGAGTTGGCGACGGATTGGATGTCGCCCATGCCGACTCGGATCGTACGGACGCTACGGCCGGTCCCGGACAGGTAGACGGTCGCGGGCGACTCGTCCGGCTCGGACTCGTCTCCGGGCCCGTAGAACGCGTTGAGGTACGCGACGGCGCTCCGCCCGCCGCCGCGGCCCACGACCACTACGGTGATCGAGTCCTGCGCGCGCAGCCCGGACATCCGTGCGCCGAAGCGCGCGAACTGCGTCAGGATGCGATCCTCGAGCGAGCGCACTTTTTCACGGTCGAACTGTTCGTTCTGGTCGGCCTTCTGGTAGCGGCGCGGGTGACCTTCGACGTCGGCCAGCGTGCTGTCCCACAACGTCGGTTTCTCTTCGGGTGTGGCGGTGGGGTCGCCCGTGGGAGGCGTCACGGGGTCCGACGTGCGGAGGATGAAGATCGCGCCCTGTCCCTCCACGAAGAACGCTTCGCTGCTGCCGCTGCCGCCGAACTGCGTCGCGCGGTCGAGCGCGTAGCGCGCGTGCCAGGCGACGGTTGCCATCGGGTCCGTCCGCGAGGTCGCGCCGAGTGCCTCTTTCGCGAGGATGCGCCGCATCACCTCGACGTCGCGAACGGCGCGCGCGACGTCGCGGTCGACCCGTCGCGCCTCCGCGTTCGCCGCGTCCTGTGCGCGCAGCCGCCCGGTCAGGGTCAGCGCGCCGAGTGTCGTCGCCGTCGCGAGGACGGCCGCAATCGTGATCGTCAGTGTCTTCTTCATGGTCGTGGTCTCCTCCGTCATTCGACGGGCTCGGGAAGTGCGGGGTGTGAGTTGCCGGCGGCGACGAGATCCCTGGACGCATCGAGCTCGGTCCGCAGCCGCCGGAGTTCGTCGTGCACGGCGAGATCGCGGGCGGCGGCCCGCCGTTCGAGCGAGGCGAGGAGCGCGTCGAGACGGTCCTCGCGTTCGTCCATCCACTCGGCGAGCGGCAGGACGCTCCGTTCCATGCTTCGCCGCAGCGCGCTCTCGGGGTTCTCCGCGTCCAGGGCTACACGCAGCTCGTTCACGGCGCTCTGCTCCGGCGTTTCGCCGGCCGGTGTCTCGTTGGTTCCGGGCAGCGCGAACCGCACGCGGAACGCGCCGTCGGCCGCCTCGATTCGCGTCTGGAACAGCGCCAAGACGCCGACGGCAGCGAGCAGCAGTGCGGCGGCGCTGCGCACGCGCCGCAGAAGGCGCGGACGCGCGGGACGCGCGGTGCGCGCGACGAGCGCGGTCATGTCCAGGGCCGGCGCGGGGCCGCCTTCGATCGCGCGAACCGCGGCCCGCGCGGTCGCCAGCCCCTCGCGCACGTCCTCGGCCAGTTCGCGGCACTCCGCGCACGTCACCAGGTGGGCGCGGGCGGCGGCCGGCGGTTCGTCCGGATCGTCGGCCAGGATCAGGCGGGTCTCTTCACAGGTCATGTTCGTACTCCAATCAGGCGTCCAGCCCGCAGTCCACGGGAGTGCCGAGCTGGCGCCGCAGCTGTTGCAGCGCGCGCAGGAAGCGGTAGCGCACGGTCGAGGGAGCCTCGGCAGTGACCGCGGCCACCTGCGCGAACGAGAGCTCCTCGGCGACACGCAACCACACGATCGTTCTGTCGTCGGGGTGCAGCCGGGCAAGTGCGTCCTGCACCAGCCCGTTCTGCTCGGCGCGCTCCACGCGCCGCTGGGGAGACGGCGATCGGTCAGCGAGGCCGACTTCAGCCGCGTCACCGGCGGACGTCCGGCGCCTATCCCGCCGGCGCAGGTCGAGGGCGACGCGATGGGCGATCCGGAACACCCAGACCGCCACGGACCCTCCGCGGTATGTGGCGGCTTTCCGGAAGACCCGCAGGAGAGTGATCTGACGCGCGTCCTCGGCAGCGGCGGCCGAGCCGGTCAGCCCGGCCAGGAACCGATAGAGCGGCCGCTCGAACCGCCGTGCGAACGCGGTGAAGGCGTCGCGGTCGCCCCGGGCGATGCGCCCGAGCAACTCGCTAGCGTCCAGAGGCGTGCTCCCGTCCACCACTCAGATGGACGCGCGGGCGGTGAACTTCGAACGAACGAAAAACTCGCCGGCGTCATTCGTTACGGCAGCGAGGGGTTGACGACCGCCGATGGCTCACTACCATCTGCCGTTCTCCCACCGAATGGCCAGGTGGTGGGAGGTGACCCATGTTCCGCACGCGAGAGAGTACGCACCCGCTCGGTTGAGATCAGCGCGGCCCCCGCCGCGCGGCTCCCCGCTCGCCTCCGGCAGCTTTCACGGCCCCCCGGGCTGACCGTTCAGGCGGGCTGCCCGTTCAGGCTCCCCGTGTGTCTGCGCCACGGCGCTGACCTGCTCCCAAGACATGGACTCTCCCACTCTCTCCCGCGTCCTCGGGCGGTTGCAGTCGAGGCCTACGTCGTACGCCTACGTCCGCGATCGCCTCGCGCTCGTGCTGCTCGCGCTGCACGTCGGGGTGGAGGGACTGCCCGTTGCTGCGCTCAAGCGCTCGACGTTGAAGGGGCTCCTCTCGCGGTGCGCTGCGCGCGAGGTTCTCGCCCGGAGCGGCGGCGGCCGGATCCGCGCCGGGTCACTCATCGACGCTGCGCGGGCCGCCAGCAACACCCGTGTCGGGCGAGGGACTCCGTACACGGTCACGTTCTCGCGCTGGGGCGCCGATGCCTCCTACTGGTCCCGCGAGGACTACCAGATGTCACGGCGAGGCATGAACCTAGTCGTACAACTGAACTTCCCGGCGGCGCACGACCGCGACTTCCGGCGCCTGGTGCGTCCTGATCGGATGCCGCTCCACTGGGGGCACCCCGTTCGCCGCGACACGCTGACGACTCTCGCGTGGGTACGCGTCGACGTCGACCTGCGGCGGCGCGAGGCGCTCATCGAGGAGATCCAGTCCGATTGGGTCCGCGACCTCGACTTCGAGGTGCTCGCGGCAGATGATCGGTTCCGCTCCGTGCTCTGGCGGCGGCGACCGACCGAACACGATGCCCGGCGTCTGCGCACCTACCGGGATCGCGTGCTGGCACCGTGCGCCAACCTCTGGCAGGAGGCCGCGCTCTCGGCGGCGATCGAGGTGCTCGTCACCGAACTGGACGTGCAGCGCGTGTTGCTCCACACGCCCGCGACCGGCTGTGCGCTCAAGGGCATCCGCTGGAGTGGTCCGCCGCGTTCGCTGTACTCCGACCTGCCGCGCCGTTTCGCGTTCACCGAGACCACGCGCCCCCCCGAGCTGCTGCTCGACCGACCCGATCCGTATCTCCGAGACCAGCTCGGAAACACGGATCTGTCGTGGTGGGAGCACGACTGGTCTCGTGCGTCAGTGCGCAAGGTCGCGGCTCTGCTCTCGCGGTACCGGGAGGTCCCTGACACGACGGAGCCGCGGACGCGCAAAGCCCGACGAGGTCGCCCGGCGCGCGTCTAGCCTGACCCGTGAACGGCGTCGGGCGCGCACCGGTTGAACTGCCACATGGAGAAGGGCGCGAGGGAATGAGTACCGGGCGGCGCTGTCCGTCGTGCAACGCGGTCCCGCGGGAAGGGGACACCCTCTACTGCGGGTACTGCGCCACGGAGTTGCCGCCGCGGGAGTGGACGCCTCTGGATCACCCCAAGGGCGACACCGCGGCGCGACTTGCGGCTGTTCGCGCCGACCCGGACTTCGAGAGGGCGCTGGCGATCAGCGTCTCGTCAGGCGGTGCGATGGCGAAGCACGGTTGCGCCATCGGGTTCGCCCTGCTCTTCCTCGGGATGACGGGCTTTTTCGCGGTCGCCATGCGCTCGTTCCCCGGGCGCGGGTCGTTCTGGTCCACTCAGACGTTCGTTCTCGCGATCATCGTCCTGATCGGTCTCTTCGTCCTGATCCAGTGCGTGGGACAGGCGGCCAAGTTCGCGCGCGCCGAGCCGCGGGCCTACCCCGCCGCGGTCGCTCAGACGCGCACGGAGGTCTCCGGTGGCGGGGAGAACAGCAGCGCATCCACCACGTACTTCGTCACGCTCGAGGACCAGAGCGGCGGACGCACGGAGTACGAGGTCTCCTCCCGCGTGGCCGGGCATCTGACCGACGGCGATGTCGGCGTCGCCCACGTGCGCCACAGGAACCTGCTCCACTACGCTCGCTTCTCGATCTGAGCGCGAACCGACTGTTGCCGTCCGGCGCGTGGGATGGCAGTCTCGCGGTGTCCCCGATGAGGAGGTGTGGCCGTGATCAAGGGTATTCACGCAATGTTCTTCACGGACGATCCGGAGGCGCTTCGCGCGTTCCTCCGCGACAAGCTCGGTCTCGCATGCAACGACGTCGGCGACGGCTGGCTGATCTTCGACCTGGCGGAAGGCGAGGTCGGGTGCCACCCGGTGATGGACGGGCAGCCCAAGGGGATGCACGAGATCTCGTTCTACTGCGATCACATCGAGGAGACCGTCGAGGAGCTGAAGGGCCGCGGGGTCGAGTTCAAGAACGCGATCGAGGATCGCGGCTGGGGTCGAGCCACCGAGCTCGTTGCGCCGGGCGGGCTGACGCTGACGCTCTACGAGCCGCGTTACACGAAAGCCTGATCTACGACTGTGGGCTGAACGTGGCTAGACCGGCTGCGGCCACATGAACATGAAGATGGCGCCCACCGCGGCGCCGAAGACGACCCCGTCGATCAGGCTGAGCGTCGTCGTGCGCCAGCTGCGCGACATCCAGATCGCGTCCCAGACGAGCGCTCCCGCGAACGCGAGGAAGCCGCCGACCGTGACGAACCGGAACACGTCGATGCCCTCTGCGCCCGCCGGCATCGTAATGGTCGCCATGTACGCGACCATCGCCACCATGAGCACGTTGTAGAGGAACGACTTCACGAGCTTGTCGCCCATCGTGTAACCGCCCTTTGGCCGCACGATGACCCAGCCCGACGGACCGTCGGCGTACTTCTTCTGGAACGCCTCGGTCTTCATCGTCGCCATGTCCTTGCAGAACGGGAATGCGTACTGCCCGGCCTTGGTGCCCGCCGCGCGTACGGCGGCGAGAATCGAGTCCTCGCCGGGCAGCTCGCCGAAGTCCTTGCGGTGATGCGGCAGCACCATCCACATCAGGAAACTGAGGAACCAGACCGCCGCGCCGGACAGCACGATCGGAAGCCAGAGATCGAGCAGGGACACCATCACGGACCTCCCGGCGCAAAGCGCCTCAAGGGGAAGACGCTACGGTCCCGCTTGGCTGAGTCGCAGAGCCGCTGCTACTGGCCGTCGCCGTGGCCGAGGTTCTTCCCGGTGCTCCAGGCAGTGACGTCCCCGGACTCGAAGCCGTCCGCGAAGAGCTCGCCCCCGCCATCGACTCCGCCGCCGCCGGTGACGAACCCGTGTACGCGATTGTCGAAGTCCGTGAAGAACCCGAGCAGGTTCGGCTCCCCGACCGTGAGCACGATGCTGTCGAGCAAGAACGTGTCCGGGTCGATCACGCCGATGGAACCGGATCCCTGGTTCCCGGTGTAGACGCGCGTATCGTCGCCGCTCCACACGGGGTGGACGGGGAAGTCGCCGCCGCTCGGCACGACGCGCGGGGCACCGCTGTTGATCAGGTCCCGAAACACGACCGTCCCCGCCTGGAGGTTCGTGTACGCGAGCCACTCCTGGGAGTGCGACGCGGCGGCGCTCTGTACGCCGAGGGCCGCGATCGTCTCGGGAGCCGTGTGGCGCGTCGTGTCGATACGGTAGATCTTTCCCTCGAGCGGGGCGGTCATCCAGAGGTTGCCACCGTCGTGCGGGACGTAGATCGACGTGAGGAACGTGCGCGGGAACGTGTCGATCGACCAGACCACGTGCCCGTCGATCGCATCCCGCGCCTCGAGCGTGCCCTTGTCCGTTGCAACGTAGATCAGCGCGCCCGTCGCGTCCACGGCCAGTCCGGTGCCAGTGCCCTTGAGTTTCACGCGATACAGAATCGCTCGGCGCTTTGCATCGAGGATGTAGAGGAACTTCCCGACGATCACGTGCGCGCGGCACTTGTTCCGGTTGAGCTTGGCGAAGTCCGGACGGCCGCCCACGTCGATGGCCGGCTGAAGCGGTTGGACGTCACCCACGTCCAGGAACTGGACCGTCTCCTCGTCCAGGTTGCCGTAGATCAGCATGGGACTCGGAGGTTGCGTAATTGTCACGCTCCGCGCGGCATACTCGAACGTCACCCCAGTCACGTCGAAGCCACCGTCCTCCAACACTCCCCTCAGGTTGCGTACCGACTCCTGGTAGCCTCCGAGCGTCCACTTGAGGACATCGGGAGACAGGCCGTCCGGGCCCGGCAGCCAGCGCGCCTGCGAGAGTTCCGCTGTGTCGGGCAGGCTGTTGCGGAACGCGCGCTCCACGAGCACACGCGCCTCGCCGTTGTAGCCGCCCAGCGCGTTCAGGCAGATGCGCACCTCACCGGCGTAGGAACCCACGGTCACGAGCTCGCCGTCGTCGCCTCGCCCGTCGTCAATGATCCGTGTGAACTCGGCACCCTGGTCGTCGCAGAAGACGACTCGCAGCCGCACGCGATTCAGGTGCGGGGACGTCCAGCGGAGGATCCGCTTCGCTGCCGACGCCGTCATCTCGACCTCGCCGATCGGCTTGCCGTTGAAGTCGAGGATGTCGACGGTGTCGTCGAGAGTACCGCCGGGATCAGGCGCCCCTCCGACTCCGATGTTCGTGCCGTCCGGCGTCTGCACGAAGATGTACTTGAAGCGCGGGAACTCGCTCGTGTCGGTCCCGTCGGACATTTCGAAGTCGGTCGATGGTCCCGGGGGGGCCTCGGACTCGGGTGGGACGTAGTAGGTCAACGCGTACACCGAGGCGAGATCCAACTCGAGCTCGCCGGAGAAGTCCGCCACGTCACCGAGGGGAGCGGAGTTCCTCATGAGTGTCCGGCGCTCCGCCCCCAGCGCATACGTGACCCCGACGCGCGGCTGGATGTCCTCCCACTCGAAGTCGTTCGCGTCGGCAGCAATGGGATCGAGAGAAGGGAGCGCGTCCGCCACGAAGTCCCCGGGGGTGCGCGTGAATCGCGCGCCGCCACCTCCACCGCCGGAGCCACCGAGGGACAGGCCCGAGATGTCGAGCGTGAGCGGCCCTCGTCCGTCGGGGATCGGAGGTCGCTCGCCGTAGACCGCGGTGACGACGCGCTGCACGGCGTCGCTGTCGTCGAGGAGGTCCACCAGGACCTGCACACTCCCGTCTGCGATCGTCTCACCGGGCTGGAGGCGTGCACCGCCGCCGTCCGCCACGCGGATGCGCACGCGTCCTCGGATGAGCGCGCCGGCGAGGGTTCGGAGCTTCGTGCCGGAAGCGATGGTCAGCTCGACGCCCCCGCTCGTCGTGACGACCACGTCGGACGTGAGGCAGCCATTCGCGGGGATCGTGATCGTCCTCGACCCCGTGCCCGTCTCGAATGCGTTCGGTCGCGCGGCCGGCAGATTCGGAAACGAGACGGGGTAGTCCTTGAACTTGTGGGCGCCGATCTTGCCGGTCGCGAGCAGGTTCACGGTGATTCCGTCGTTCGTGCCTGTGAACTTGACGTTCGCGTTCTTGCCGTTGGTGGTGATCTTCACCTTGTCCACGCCGCCTTCACCGGGTTTCGCGCGGCACTTGAACTTCTTCAGCGAGACGAGGCCCTCCGGCGTGAAGATGAACGACTCGAGCTCGGGCGCCGTACCGGCCGGGGCGTTCGGCTCGAAGTGAAACTGCAGCTGGACCGCGGTCGGCGCGAAGTTCCCCGCGAGCCGGCCGACGAGGTTGGCGTTCTTCACCTTCGTTGACGTGGACTTCTGCGTGATGCTCCCGGTCCCGGTGACGTCGCGTCCGTCTCCGCCGATCTCACCCTTCAACTTGATCGTCAGGTCCGGCTTGCCGTTCAGCTTGTCCTTCGCGGTCGCCTTGAAGACCCACTTGCCCTTCTTGCAAACGAGCTTCCCCTTCAGCGGGGCAACGGCGGAGCCGAGGCGGACGTAACCCGTGAACCTGCCCTTCACGCCCATGTTGGGGGCGAAGATGATTTCGGTCGTGCCGACGGTGAACACCGATTCGCCGGCGAAGACCGGTGTGTCGATGTCGATCGTGGCCCGCTGCGGGAACACGAGCGGGTTGTCGCCGCCCTCTCCGTGAGCCGTGACGGCGGTCAGAGCCACCACTGCGGCCAGTGCCACGTGGCGCACAGTGCGCAGAATCCGAGCCCAGATCATCGTTGTACTCCTCCGTCGCATCCTCTGCCCCGAGTCGGCATCGTAACCCCAGTTTCCGCCGT
Organism: Planctomycetota bacterium; assembly: GCA_965248445.1. Taxonomy (GTDB): domain Bacteria; phylum Planctomycetota; class JAJSAM01; order JAJSAM01; family JAJVHW01; genus CBDFJG01. The sequence goes on along the minus strand of CBDFJG010000004.1, from coordinate 658,898 downwards.
GGCCTCGACCGGACTCCTGCCTGGCTGCGCGTCGCGGAATCTCGAAATGGTGCCGGTCGGGCACGGATTGGTTAATCCGGGGATTGCGGTCCTGTTCGGGACCGTTGACTGGGAGCGGGGGATGGAGGCGGCGATGATCCTGCGGACAATGACCGTGTTGCTCTTGGCGCCCGCTGCGGCGCTCGCTCAGGAGTTCCCACCCGCGCCCGTCGTGGTGGCTACCGTCGAGAACCACGACGTCGCACCTCGCCGCACATTCGTCGGCACGGTGCGCCCGTCGCGAATGGCGGTCGTGGGGAGCGAGGTGGCCGGCCGGGTGGTCGAACTGTTGGCCGAAGAGGGCGCCGAGGTCAAGGCCGGGCAGCCGCTCTTGCGCGTCCGCTCGACGCGCGTGGCCGCGGAGCTGGCGGCGGCCAAGGGTGAGCTGGACGCACGCGCGGCGGAGCTGAGCGAGCTCGAGAACGGAAGCCGCGGCGAGGACGTGACTGCCGCCGAGGAACGGCTCGCGTCCGCCGAAGCCGATCTCGATTTCGCCGCGTGGCAGGCGGACTCCGGGCGGCGGATGCGCGAGACAGGGGCGCTGAACGAAGGTGAGTTTCGCGAACGCCAGCTCCGCAAGGTCGCTGCGGAGAAGTCCAAGCGGGTTGCGGAGCTCGTGCTCAAGATTCTGCGTCTCGGGCCGCGCCCCGAGAGGATCGCCGCAGCGCGCGCGCGCGTCGCGGAGCAGGAAGCGCTCGTGACGCGCATCCAAGACGATCTCGATCGTCACACCGTCACCGCGCCGTTCGACGGGAGCATCGTCGCGAAGCACACCGAGCTCGGCGAGTGGGTCACACCGGGTGCGCAGGTGGTCACGATTGCGGCGCTCGACGAGGTGGACGTCCGCGTGGGAGTGGTCGAGGACGTGATCGCCGCTATCTCCGTCGGCGATGCGGCGCATGTCCACGTCCCCGCTCTCGACGGCACCGTGCTCTTCGGTCGCGTGCATACAGTCATCCCGATGGCGGACCAGCGCACGCGGGCGTTTCCGGTCGATGTGAGGATCCGCCGCAAGACCTCTGGGGCCGAGCCCGCGGCGCTGAATCTCGGAGCCGGCATGTTCACGCGCGTGTCCCTGGCAGTCGGCCCCGCCAAGCGCTCGATGGTGGTCCCCAAGGACGCGCTGGTGCTGGGCGGTCCGAAGCCGGTCGTCTGGCTCGTCATCTCGGATCCGGATGGCACGCACACCGTCGTTCCGGCGCCCGTGGAGGTCGGCGAGGCTGAGAGCGGGTTCATCACGGTGACTGGGGGCCTGCGCGCGGGCGACGGCGTTGTCATCCGCGGGAACGAACGCCTGAGACCGGGGCAGAAGGTCGCGCCGCAGCCCGCGGGCGACGGCGGCGAATAGGACGGCGAGCGCACCCGTGGGCCTGGTCGCAGCGTTCGTCAACAACCCCGTCAAGGTGGCGGTGGGTGTGCTTCTGGTTGCACTGTTCGGCACGATCGCGCTCGTCGCGATGCCGATGCAGCTCACGCCCGAGGTGCAGACGCCCACGATCAGTGTCGAGACGCTCTGGCCGGGTGCCAGCCCGCAAGAGGTCGAGCGCGAGATCGTCCAGCCGCAGGAAGAGCAGCTGAAGAGCGTCGAGGGTCTCGCGAAGCTCAGCTCGCAGAGCGCCGACTCGACGGCGACCGTGACGCTTGAGTTCATCGTCGGCACCGACATGGACTCCGCACTGCTCAAGGTCAGCTCGCGCCTGCAGCAGGTGCGCGACTACCCGGAGGAGGCACAGGAGCCCGTCATCACGACGTCGAGCTCCAGCGCGAACCCGATCGCGTGGTTCATCCTGCGACAGCGCGTTCCCACGCGCGAAGCGGTGCAGGAGTTCGCAGACGCGCATCCGGAGTTTGCGGACTCGCTCGCCGGAGCCGCGCGCGCCGCCAGCTCCGGGCTCCGCATGAGCCGCCTGCGTCTTGCGGCCGGGACGCATCCAGGTGTCTCCGCGCTCCTCCCTCCGGACGTCGACGTCGCCACGTACCGGAAGTTCGCCGAGGACCAGATCGAGGCGCGCTTCGAGCGGGTCGCCGGCGTCAGCAACTCGAACGTGTTCGGCGGCCGCGACCGCGAGCTCCAGGTCATCGTGGACCCGTCCGCGCTCGCCGCCCGCGCCGTCACGGTGGGTGATCTGCGCACCGCGCTGCGCGCTCGCAACCAGGACACCTCGGGTGGCGACTTCGACGACGGCAAGCGGCGCTACACAGTCCGCACACTCGGTCAGTTCGAGTCGCCCGCCGACGTGGAGTCCACGATCGTCGCTGAGCGGGATGGCATCCCGGTGTACGTGCGCGACGTGGCCGAGGTGCGGCTCGGATACAAAAAGGCCACCGGCATCGTCCGGAACTTCGGTGAGTCGGCGATCGCCGTGAACTGCCAGCGTGAGGCCGGCGCGAACGTCCTCGACGTCATGGCCGGACTGCGCGAGGCGATGCACGAGCTGGACGAGGGCGTCCTCGCCGCCCGCGGCTTGCAGCTCGAACTGGTGTACGACGAGACCGAGTACATCGAGTCGGCCGTTGGGCTCGTGAACCAGAGCATCGTCATCGGTGGCCTGCTCACGATTCTCGTTCTGCTGGTGTTCCTCCGCAGCGCGCGCTCGACGCTGGTCATCGCGCTCGCCATTCCGACCAGCCTCATCGGCAGCTTCCTCGTGCTCGGTCTGCTGGGACGCTCGCTGAACGTCATCAGCCTCGCGGGACTGGCGTTCGCGGTCGGGATGCTCGTCGACAACGCAGTCGTCGTGCTGGAGAACATCTACCGGCACTACCAGGCGGGCGCTTCCCCGCGCGATGCCGCGATCAAGGGCACGCAGGAAGTGTGGGGCGCCGTCTTCGCGTCCACGCTCACGACGCTGGCCGTGTTCGTGCCGGTCCTCTTCGTCGAGGAAGAAGCGGGGCAGTTGTTCCGCGACATCGCGCTCGCGATCGGCTCCGCCGTGGCGATCTCCATGATCGTGTCCGCGACGGTCATCTCGACGGCGACCTCCCGCATCCTGAAGGAGCACGCACCGAGCGGCGAAGAACCCGCGTCGTTGCCACCACGCCAACCGAGGCGCGCGCGGCTCCAGTTCATCGACGACTTCGGCAAGTGGTGCGTCGAGAGCGTGGTCTCGGTGAACGCTTGGCTCCAGCGCAGCTGGATGCTGGAACTCGCGGTCGTGCTTCTTTTTATCGTCGGCGCGATCGTCGGCACCTGGCTGCTCACGCCGAAGATGGAGTACCTCCCGACCGGGAACCGCAATCTCGTGTTCGGGATCCTGCTGCCGCCTCCCGGCTACAACCTCGACGAACTCGTTGCCATGGGCGAGACGATCGAAGCGGCGACGCGACCGTACTGGGACATGGATCCCGGCGATCCGCGCGCGGCCGAGCTCGACTTCCCGGCCATCCGGGACTTCTTCTACGTGGCGCGCGGCCGCTCGGTGTTCCTGGGCATCCGCGCGCAGGATCCGCTGCGCTCCGGTGAGCTGGTTCCACTGATCCAGGGCCTCGCGTTCTCGCTCCCCGGGACGTTCGGCGTCGCGAAGCAGTCGAGCATCTTCGAGCAGGGTCTCTCCGCGGGCCGCACGGTGGACATCGAGATCACGGGTCCGGACCTCGAGGTGCTCGTCGGCATCGGAGGCCGCGTGATGGGCACGGTGCCCGGCGTCGTGCCGGGGGCGCAGGCGTTCCCGGTGCCGAGTCTCGACCTCTCCAATCCGGAGGTGCACGTTCGCCCCAAGTGGGAGAACGCGGCGCAGCTCGGGATCAGTGCGGCCGAGCTCGGCTACACCGTGGACGCACTCGTGGACGGAGCGTTCGCGTCGGACTACTACGTCGACGGCGACGAGATCGACCTGTCCATCGTCGGGCGCTACGAGTTCGCACGGAGCGTCGAGGACATCCAGGCGCTACCCATTGCTACGTCGACGGGTGACCTCGTGCCGCTGTCGTCGATCGCGAACGTCTCTCTCGCGAGCGGCCCCGAGCAGATCAACCACCGTGAACGCCAGCGCACCATCTCGATCCAGGTCACACCGCCCCCGACGTTCCCGCTCGAGGAAGCGATCGAGAAGATCGAGTCACAGATCGTCGGGCCCATCCTGGCCGAGGGCTCCGTGCCCGACACCGTGCGCATCAACCTCTCGGGGACAGCCGACAAACTCAACGCAACCGCCGACGCGCTCGGCTTCAACCTCGTTCTCGCCCTCCTGATCACGTACCTGCTGATGGCCGCGCTCTTCGAGTCCTGGCTGTACCCGTTCGTGATCATCGTCGCGGTGCCGCTCGGCGCCGCGGGCGGGATCGTTGGGCTGGCGCTGCTCAACCTCTTCATTCCGCAGTCTCTCGACGTTCTGACGATGCTCGGATTCGTAATCCTGATCGGCACTGTCGTGAACAACCCGATCTTGATCGTGCACCAGTCCCTTCAGCGGATGAAGGAGGGCGTGGATCCGTCGCAGGCGATTCAGGACGGTGTCCGCACGCGCATGCGGCCGATCTTCATGACGACGTTCACGACCGTGTTCGGCCTTCTGCCGTTGGTCGTCTCACCGGGCGCGGGGAGCGAGCTCTACCGGGGACTCGGGAGCGTGGTGCTCGGTGGCCTCGTCGTCTCGACGTTCTTCACGATGCTGCTCGTCCCGACGCTGTTCCATCTGACGCTTCGCGTTCGGACAAGGCTCTTCGGCAGCGCCTAGCGACGGACCTTGCGGGCGAGATCCGGGTTCGCCTCGGCTGCGCGCGTGCCAGCGGGTGTCTCGGCGTACTTCTTGTCGAGCAGCTTGCGGAGTGTGCTCGTCGCCTTCCGGTCCTTTGTCGCGGTGACGGCCGCCTCGTACGCGCTCCACAGCTTCTCCGCTTCGCGCGCGAGGATCGGGCCCGCTAGCAGAGGCGTGAGCGACTGGTCGCGTTCGGCTTCGTCGAGCGACTTACCGACGGACTTCTCCCACTTCGTTCCGGCGATGTGCGGTTCGAGACCGGCCAGCTTCTCGAACGCTTCCACCTCGGTGCCGGCCACGAGCTTCGGGCTCCAGTCACCGATCAACTGCTCGATCTCGTCGGCGGCGATCGCCAACTCCTCGGCGACAAGCCGCGCGAGCGTGCCGTTCTGTGCGAGCTTTCGAGCGCGCCAAAGGTCGCCGAATGCCGCGCCCCAATCGCCTGCCTTGAGCGCCTTCAGCCCGCGTTCGCGCCGCACGAGCACTTCTGCGTGCTCGCGCGCCGTCATCCCGTGTCCCGACGTCTCCTGCGCTTCGCCCAGCGCGCCGATGATCGGACCGACCGGCGGGCAGACCGTCGTATCGTGCCGGAACGAGATCCCACCCTCGGCGAGTTCGATGATCGTCTGCGGTGCGCGCATCTCGCCGTCGGCGTCCTTGTACGCGATCCACGAGTTGTCGCGGGAGGTCGCATGCGCTGCACAGTTCTCGAACCACGGCAGCGTGGGACAGACCATCCGCGACACCGGCTTGCCGTTCACCTTATCGGTCAGCCTGACCTGCCCGTGGTCGCCGTCGCTCCCGATCACCACGATCGCGCGTTCGCTCATGGACGCAAGCGTCGTGTCCCCGATTACGTTGCTGAGGTAGGCGGTGCTGCACACCTCCGTGTCGACCATCAGATGCACAAGGAGAGGTACGTTGCGGTCGAGGGCCTCCTTGCGCGCGTCCTCGATGGTCCCGAGGAAGACAGCCAGGCCCTCCGTCTGGGCGAGCATGGCCCGGGCCCGCCGCGCGGCGGCCTTCTCTGCCGAGTCCTTGGCCTCGAGCGATCCGCCTGCAAGCAGCCCGGTCGCCGCCGCAGCGACGAGGAGTCCTCTGAGCCCTGCCCGGTGCATGACCACATGGTACGCGGCACTTGTCCGGTTGACACGCGGGGCGCTTTCGCCAACGCCGACACGCCGCCCGATACGCGTTGATCCGGGCCTACGCCTCGCCTGTGTAGTCCTCGTCGCCGGACGGACCGTACGTCGACGGCACCTTTGCGCCCATCAGCCGCAGGTACATCAGGAACTGCCCGCGGTGGTGGACCATGTGCCACGGGTGCCACTCGAGCACGTCGAGCGCCGAGAACGTCTGACCCATGAAATCGAGTTCGGTGCCGAGTTGCTCCGTGCTCATCTCGGCGATCTCGCTGCGGTACTGCGCCTGGATTGCGCCGGCTGCCGCGAGCATCCCTGCCTTGTCGCTCGGGCCGGGCGGCGCTTCGCTGGGGGGCGTCTCGCCCTTTGCGAGCGCGAGGAAGAAGTTCGCCGCGCCGACCGAGTGCATCGCGAGCTCACCCGCGGGCCAGCACTTTTCGTGGTCGGGCTTCCAGCCGAACTTGTCGGCGGGCAGGGCCTCCATCGCCTTGAGCGTGAGCGCGTCCTCACCCTTGCACTTGTCGAGCAAGAGCTGCCTGCGGTAGTTGATCTGTTCAGGTGTCATGCCGGTCTCCTCGTGTTGACGGATGAACCCCAGACGATAGCCGACACAGTGAAGCCCGAGTCAAGCGAGTGTCAGTTCCTGCCACACGAGTAGACGGTCTTCCAGCGCCGCACCGACGGGCAGCGCGGCGCGGTCGCGGGCGTTTCCGTCGTAGGCGGCAGTCTGCGTGAACGGGGACGCGTCGATCAGTGCGCGCCACCCCTCCCAGCCCCGCACGCCGAGGCGATGCTCGCTCTCCCGCACGAGGCCGGCGTCCGGCCCGTCGAGCACCTCGTAGCGTTGGATCTCGGTCGTCACGCCTGTGGTCGCGTCCCAGTCGCGGCCGAAGACCGTGCAGCGCACGCTGCCTTGCGGGCGGGGCATCTCCCACTGGCATGTCGGCCCGGGTTCCCGAGGCGTGAACGTGCCGAGGTCGTTCAGCTCGTACTGGATCAAGTACTTCGATCCCGACCGTAGGTGCCGGGCGACGCCTTCCAGGTGCGCCGCCGCGGCGGCGTCCTCGGTCAGGTAGCCGAACGTGCCGAGCGGGATGACCGCCGCGTCGAACGCGCGCCCGAACTCGAGGCCGCCGCAGGCCGAGAGCTCGCCGTCGAGGAGCAGAGGAGGGGGGAGTCCGTCTTCGTCGAAGCGCGCCCGTGCCCGCGCCAGCATCGAGGCGGACCGATCGAACCCGGCGACGTCGAGTCCGGCGCGCGCGAGACCCGCCAGCATCCGACCCGAGCCGCAGGCGGGCTCGAGGACGGACCGGGCCCCGGGCCCGAAGCGCTCGCGGAGCCACACCACCTCGTCGGTGACGTCCCACGAGAACGCCGCGTCGTAGAGCCAGGGGTGGTCGTCGTAGCTGGTCGTCACGGCGCACGACGCTAACGCATCGCTGTGTCGCTATGCTTGGCCGACGTGGAGGGAACCATGAGAACGCACGCACTCGCCGCCGCACTGACCCTGTTTGCACTTCCGACCGTCGCGATCGCCGAGACGATCTCGGTACCCGGAGACTTCGACACGATCCAAGAGGCGGTCAACGCCGCGGTCGGCGGCGACGTCGTCGCGGTCTCGAAGGGTAAGTACAAGGAGAACGTGCTCTTCCTCGGCAAGTCGAACGTCACGCTGCGGGCGCTCAAGAAGGCGACGATCGATGCGGGTGGGAACGGTGCCGGCGTGACGATCAACGACTCGATCGGGATCGTCGTGGAGGGGTTCTCCATCAAGAAGGCGGGCACCCACGGAGTGCACATCCTCGCGGCCACGGATGTCGCGATCATCGGCTGCAAGATCACGGCTTCAGCGGTGTCGGGGGTCTTCGCGACCGGCTCGAGCGTGATTCGCGTCCAGGGTTGCACGATCAAGAAGACGGGCCACGACGGCATGTCGTTCGGAGTCGGGTCCACGGAGGTCAGCGACGTCACGGTCACCGGCTGCAAGATCTCGAAGTGCGGTGACGACGGCATCGACCTGAACGGCGACGATGCGGTGATCTCGGACAACGTGATCAGCAAGGTCGCTGAAGACGGAGTCGAATTCGACGAGAGCGCATCCGGCCAAAGTGGCGCGACGGTGCGCAACAACATCGTGAAGAAGCCGGCATTCCGTGGGTTCGTGATCAACGGTTCCTCGCACACGGTCGAGGACAACGTGGCGCAGAAGACGGGCGACGACGCGTTCGCGATCGTCGGGAACGGGAACACCCTGCGTCGCAACACGGCGACGAAGCCGAAGTTCGACGGGTTCTACTGCACCGGCAGCGGCAACACGTTCGAGGAGAACACGGCGATCAAGCCCAAGGACGACGGGTTCGACGTCGAGGGCGTCGAGAACTCCCTCACCGACGGCGTCGTCACGAAGGCGAAGGGCAACGGCTTCGAGATCAACAACGTGGGCACCGCCCTCACGCGGAACACGACCACGAAGAGCAAGGGGTTCGGCGTGGAGGACACGACGTTGCCAGGCGCGACCACGTACTCGGACAACGACTTCGACAGCGAGAGCATCCCCGAGTAGCTACCGGTCGAGACGCGCGCGGACACGGCCTCGAAGTGACGGTCGCCTAGTCGTCCTCCGGCCACTCCTCGCGCAGACGGTCCTCCGCCGCGCCGCGCACCCAGGTGCTCGGGTCGTTCCTGAAGACGTCGCGGAACGCCGTTTCGATCTCCGCGCGGCGGGCCTCGAAGTCCTCATCGCCCAGCTGCTCGCTCAGGGCCTGCAGCACGTAGAGACGCAGTCCCGGGCGCGTCGAGTGATCGCGCAGGATGCGGAGTTGATCGGTGATGATCTCCGGCCTCGTCCGGTCGTCCCCCCTCAGCGCTTCCAGCGCTTCCCGCTGTATCTCGAGCGGCGCCGTGCGGTCCCAGAGGACGGTGCGGGCGAGGTCCACGAACCACGGCGCCAGGGTGTCGTCGTCGCTCGAAGCGTCCCACGCCGCGGCGAATGCAAGGCGCCGGCGCGATGCCGAGCGATCCGTCGACGCCGCTTCCCGTCCGACCCACGACGTGAATCCCATTCGTGCGGCGTCTCCGTAGAACTCCTCGAGAGACTCTGTGCTCAGTGCTGCTGCGATCGCCGGAAGGTGCGGCTCGAAGGTGGGTCCGAGCGCGGGATCCGTCTCGAAGATGCTCGGCATGTAATCCGCGATGATCCGGATGAGCTCGCGCGGCGGGTGCGCGGCGACGAGCCTGCCGGTCAGGCCTCCCATCATCACCGCCTCGACGAGGGGCTGACCTCCTCGCCGCCGGCCGCGTACCCCTCGTCCACGAGGAGCCGGAGCGCGTGGTCCGCCGCGTCCGGCCCCATCAGCGGCACCAGGTGCAGGACGCTCATCCGCAGCTCGGACGTCCCGTTCGCGAGCGCATCGAGCAACAGGCCCGGAGCCTCGGGGTCCATCCCCGACACGCTGTCCATCAGCACGTTCAGCGCATACGCCCGCACGCTCACGTCCGGATCGCTCGCCCCCATCCTGCGGATTCGATCGCGCTGCGCGCCAGGATCGCTGTACGCGAGAGAGAGGCCGGCGGTGCGCACGAACGGCATGTCGTGAGACAGGAGGTCGCTCCGCAGCGCGTCGCCGACGGAGAGCCCGCGCGCATTGGCGTGACTGGCAGCCGTTTGCGCGAACGCCCATTCGGCGCGATTCTCAGAGGAGCCCCGGGCAGCGCGTTCGAGCGCGATTTGCAGCTCTCTGCCCGTGAACGACTGCGTGGCATGGTTCACGTCGAAGTGCTCGCCCGCTTCGATCAAGGCGGTGGCGAGTGCGAGGGACACGCGCGCGTTCGGGAACCGGCGCCGGAGGTGCGTCATCACATTGAACGAGTACTCGATCCGGTGGCCGCGGGCCGCTCGTTCCAGTGCGTCGAGGAACTGCGCTTCCGTCCATTGATCCCACTGCGGTCCCTGGGGTGGTGGTCGGGCGGACGAGACCGGCTTGGAAGGCGGAGGCGGGACGGCAGGTGCGGCGGAGACCATCGACCCGCCCGGTGCGCCACCGCGTGCGGTTTCCGGGGTGACGCGCAGGCGTGCGGCGCGCGGGGCAGGCGCGCGACCCGCGACCCGGTTCGCCATGGTCTCCACACCGCCGGCGACGTGCGCGTTCTGCGATGGACGCTCCGCGGTCATCCGCCCGGCAACGAACCCGGCAACGAGACCCGCGGCAGCTCCGACGACCAGGCCGAGGGCGAGCGAACGTGTCACGCCCTCACTCTACGGGGGCGCGTCCCCCGGCCAGTTTGTCGAGCCTCTGCACGATGTCGTCGAGTCGCTTGTTCATGTAGAAGCTCCCGCGCTCGAGGTTCGCCAGGCGGGCGTCGAACTCCCCATCACGCGATCCGGGCGCGGCGTCCGTCGTTGTCCCCTCTTCGGGCAGCGGGAGCGGGACCGGCGCCTCGTCGGCGAACTCGGCCTCCAGTGCGGCACGACGCGCCTCTCTCCGGGCCGGCGAGGTCTGGGAGCACAGCGCGCACAGCAGCCCACCGGCGCGGCACTGTTGGAGGGCATCCCGCTGCACCTCGCCGCGGGGGATCGAGACGTGGCAGTTCGAGCAGAACAGCAGATCCGGGTCGGGCCCGGGGCGGCGTCTCACGGACATGATCAGCTCCTCGCGACTCCTCCGCCCGAGGCTACGGCCCCTTGCCGAGCCTGGGCGTGCGTAACACTTCCGCAAGACCCTCTGAGTACCGATTAGATAGAGAGACGTCCCAAGCCGAGCGGTGGCCGCCACCGCTCCTCACCCCGGAGACCCCACGCATGCGGAGTCGGCCCTCGCGGCGAGCACGCAGCCATCGCCTGACCGCCCTCGTGGCGGCGGTGGTCCTGAGCGTGTCGGCCCACGGGGCCCGAGACTCGGTGGCACCGGCCCGGGCGGTTCAGGCAGTGGCTCAGGCAGAGGCGGCTCCGGCGCGGCTTCCGATTGCGGTCTGCTTCGCCCCGGGCACGCCGGACTCCTACCGCGAGTCCGTCGAGTGCGCTATCGCGGAGGGCCCGGCGATTGCGCAATACCAAGCGGCAGACGGCGCCCGCTGGAGCACCACCGCCACGAACGGCACGGGGCTGAGCCAGGGCGACAAGACCACACTGACGTGGGGCATCGTGCCCGACGGCACGATGATCGACAGCTTCAGCGGTGAGGGATCCGCTCCGAGCAACCTGCGCGCGTTCCTCACCGGGATTTACGGCAGCGAGAGCGCGTGGATGGCGCTGTTCGAGAAGATCTTCGAGAGGTGGTCTGAGGTCAGCGGCATCAAGTACGTCTACGAGCCGGCCGATGACGCCGTCCCCCTCGGCTTCCGTGCGGGCATCCGCGGTACACGCGCCGACGTGCGCATCGGTGGTCACCGCATCGACGGCAACGGCGGGACGCTCGCGTACAACTTCTTCCCGAACGCGAGCGACATGGTCATCGACACGGCGGACCGCTACTACAACGTCACGTCGAGCAACTCGCTTCGACTACGGAACACCGTCGCCCATGAGTCCGGTCACGGCCTCGGTTTTGGGCACGTCTGTCCGGTCAACGGCACCAAGCTGATGGAACCGGTCACGGGTAGTGCGTTCGACGGACCGCAGCTCGACGACATCCTCGCGGCCCAGCGTCTGTATGGCGATACGCACGAACCGAACGACTCGGTGGGCGGGGCGACGCCACTCGGCGCGGCGGATGCCGAGACGCGCACCGTGCGCCTCGTCAGCATCGACGACGGCGATGACCAGGATTACTACTCGTTCGAGGCTCCCGCCGGGACGCGCGCGGACATCGTGTTGACGCCCGTCGGAAGCTCGTACGCCGACGGCGCGCAGTCGAATAGCGGCTGCGGACCCAGCCAGGTGTTCAATGCGCTGACGCGTGTCGACTTGCGCATGTCGCTGCTCGGAACGGATGGCAGCACCGTGCTCGCATCTTCGGACACGACTCCCGCCGGTGGCGCCGAGTCGCTGTTCGACGTCGGACTCCTGCAGGGCGCGGGCACGTACACCGTCCGTGTACGCGGCGACGGTTCGAACCGGGTGCAGCTCTACACGCTGGAGATCGCGCTGACCGCCGAAGCGTCCGTGATCACGCCGGTCGCCGACTTCCGGGTGCTACCTGAGGACTCGTCGCTCACGATCGACGTCCTGGCGAACGACGCCGGCGCGACGGACCGGCTCGTCACCGTGAAGGTGACCACCGCGCCGTTGCACGGCCGCGCGTCCGTGCTGGAGGACGGAACGGTGAACTACCGGCCGGCGCGCGACTTCGTCGGAGAGGATGCGTTCACGTACACCGTGTTCGACGACGTCGGGCAGTCGGCCGCCGCCGATGTAACCGTGTCTGTGGAGCCGAGCCCGCGTGCCGGATTCGCCAAGATCGACTCCGACGCGGACGTCTATCCGGACGATCTCGAGATCGCTCTCGGGACCGAGCTCGACGACGGCGGATCGCGACCCGCGAGCGGTGGGACGGGAACACTCGTTCCGGGCAGCGCCCGCATCGCGCTCAACTTCGCCAAGAGCAGCCGCGACAAGGCCGCACTCCGCGCACTCGTCGCGGTGCCGGAGGGCTTCGATCCGGCCGGCCGGACTCTGTCCGTCTATCTCGGCGGCGTCGTGCGCACGTTCACGCTCGACGCCAAAGGCAAGGGCGCCGACGGATCTTCGAAGGTGCGACTCGTCGTCAAGAAGAGCAAGGGCATCGTTCCGGCGCAGGACGCGCGTCTCGAACTGGTGCTCCGGAAGCAGGATCTCGCGGCCTCGCTCGCCGACGAGGACCTGACTCCCGACGCCCAGCCGCGCCGGGACTATCGCGAGGCCACCGTGTTCGTGCTCATCGACGACTCCGCCGTCGAGGCGACACTCCCGCTCGCGTACGCCATCAAGCGCAACCGTCGCCGCGCCCGCGCTGTGCTCCTGCGCCGCTGAAGCCCATCGTCCCCTCGCCCGTTGCGTGCGTGTGACGCTCGCGTTCCACCCGTGCGGGTACGATGCAGAGGCGCGAGGGAGCCAGAGCGGACGTGTCCAGGGTCAGAAGCAGCCTGCTGTGCGGGGCGCTGGCGTTGCTGCCGGCGCTCGCTGCCGCCGGAGACGGCGACGACGCAACGGTCGTGCTGGCAGACATCGTGCTCACGACGCCCGGCCGCGACCACGTTGTTTTGCGGGAGGACTTTTTCGCTCTCGGTGACGTTGCGCGTGCCGAGTTGTCGAGCCGGGCGAAGGATCCGGAGGAGCTCCCGCGGCGTGTCGCGCAGGGGCTGCTCGAACGCATGGACGCCGGCGATGCCGCGACGCCGCTCGATGCCGCGTGGCACGCCGCCGTGCAGGACCTCTGCGGCGCGCGGCCGTCAGTCCCCCGGCACGATGGCCTGGTCGGTCGCAAGCGGGTCGACGTCGCGAAGCTGCCGGAGTCCAATCGGTGGCCGCATCTCCTGTTCCTCTGGGCCGCTCTCGGCTGGGACGGCGCGGGGCGGTACGTCCCCGAGTCCGGCTGGCGTGGCCGACTGATCGAGCCACATCGCCTCCACGCACTGCTGGCACTTGGGCGGCTCGGCGACCGCGCAGTGATCCCTTTGCTCGGCGAGCTGATTCTCGACGAGACGGTGCAGGTCAACCAGCGCGTCGAACTCGCGCGCGAACTCGTGCGTCTGCTTGGGGAGGAGGCGGACCCGTGGCTTCGTGTGGCGGCGGGTGAGGCCGCCGGACCGAGCTTCGAGGGGCATCTTCGAGGTGCTGAATTCACCCCGTATTTGCTGCGACGGGAGACAGCGGTCGGACCCGGGCGCTCGGAGGACGCGTGGGGCCGCGCGAGACGGCTGGAGGCCGCGCGCCGGATCGATCCCGAGCAGTTCGATGCGGCTCTCACACGCATGACGAAGAGCGTCTTCGTCTACGAGGCAGAGCACAAGGACGCGGGGCACACCGCCGGTGTAGCGACGGAGAACGCGTGGCGCGCAACCCGGTCTGATCACGGCGCCGGCCACGTTCTCTACGGGCCGTACACCGACGACATCCCGGAGGGGCGGTTCCTTGCCCGCTACCGCGTGCGTTGCACGGGGATCATTGACGAGGGGCCGATGCTCGTGGTCGACGTGTGCCACAACAAGGGGCTGTCGATCGCCTCGACGCGCACTGTATTGGCGCGCGACGTCACCGACGGCGAATGGAGCGACGTGTTCCTCGGGTTCGAGAACCTCGCCGACGCGAAGACCGAGTTGCGCGTGAGGTGGACGGGCCGATGCGACCTCGAGATCGACAACGTGACGGTCTTCGAAGTCGCGAGGTTCCCGACCAAGGCCCCGCGACTCCAGACGTGGCCGGAGATCTACACCCGCCCGGCCGCGGCACGCCGGGCGGCGGGGGAGCACCTGTTCCGCCGGGCGCTGGAGTCGCGCGGCCAGCGGTACCGCGTATTCCGTGATGCGTACCTGCGGTGCGACTCGCGGGTCGTCGTTCCTGCCGCCGGTCCCGGAGACACCACCGCGGCGTGGACCGCCGAGATCTTCGCGCAGCGCGGCGGCCGGTATCCCGAGGCCTGGGACAGCATGACCCGTGACGTCGGCCGTGCGTTCGAGTCGCTGGCGTGGCACCTCAGCCCGGAAGGGATGCACCGCCCCGACATGCAGCCGGGGCTCCAGATCATCGCCACCGGACACCGCTCGATCAGCGTCCGCGGCGAAGCGGCGGACATCGGCATAGCGGGGCTGCCCGTCGAATCGCGGCTGCCTCGCTTCGCAAGATGGCACAGAGTGCTCTCGGAAATCGCCCTCTACGGATGGCTGGGCGACGCGCTCGACAATCGTCCGCCGCCGAAGCCCGACGAAGAGGACGAGTACCGTTGGCGCGACATCGGCGATGACCCGTTCGACGAGCCGATCCGTCTCCACGCGCTCACGCACGTCGCGCGGCTCGGCGAACCTCGCGCCCTGCCGCGCCTCGAACTGTTCGTGGCCGACGAGGACGCGAACGCCGGACTACGCGGCTTCGCGCTGGCGAGCCTGGTCCTCATGAGCACGAAGCAACGGGACGAGCTGCTCACGCGGTACGCTCCAGCGTCGGCACCGCCGGAACTGCACGCGACGTGTGCGAGATGGCTCGGCGAGTACGAGATCATGTCGGCGAGGCCGCACCTCTGGCGGACGCTGGCAGGCGCGACCGACCGCGATGTGACGCACGAGGCGCGCGCCCTCGGCGCGCTCCTGGATGTGCCGCCTGCACGGTCGCGCGAACTGGACCGCGAGACACTCGAGATCGTCTCGCACCCGTGGCCGGGGAAGGTGAAGACCGAGTTCGGACCGAACCACCCTCACGGCATGGCCCAGGCGTCCCTGAACACCAACTCGCTCGCCGCGGGGCGTCCCCTCATCGCACGGGTCCGCTTGAAGTACCGGGGCACCGGCATCGACCCGGAGACGATCCGCGGAATACTGGTCGACCCCGTGAGCGGCGAGCCGTTCACCCGCTGCCCGTTCGCCGTGGAGCGCCTGGACAAGGAGAAGCGGGAGATCGACCTGCTTGCGCCGTTCGAGCGCAAGCGAGGTCAGAAGGCGGCTCTGCGCGTGTTCTGGAGCGCGGTCTGGACCGGCGGTTCCCGCGATCGCGACGGCGGCGGCGTCTCCGTCCTCGGCATGGATGTGCTCGCGCTGCGATGATCCGCGGCCGCGCCAGGTCGCCGGCTGCACGTCATCGGTGCTGAACCGGTGGCAGAGCACGTCAGTTACAGACCGTAGGAGGAGAGGTTCATGGCTGCAGGACTCGGGTCGTTGGTGTTGCTGCTGATCTTCGCGCCCATCGTCGTGCTCTGGGCCGTGGTCGGCTGGCGTTCGATGCGTGCCCGCGAGGACACGGTCCGCGAGCTGCGCCAGATCGTCCGTGCGCTCGAGGCGCCGCCCCGCGGCTCCGAGTGACCCGCGGTCTCCGCCTCCAGCCGCGCGTCTGCTAGCTTCTTCGCGCGTTCCGACGGGGAGGTGACTGATGACGGTGTTGCGCGTGATCTGGCTGGCCGGTTTTTGTGTCCTCGCTGCGGGGCTCGTGCCCGGGTGCGACAAGGATCCGGATGCCGAGGATGCAGACGAGACGATCGTGATCGGGAACGTCGAGATCTCCGCGGACGGCGGCATTCACCACGACTGCACGATCCCCGGCGACTTCCCGTCCGACGTCCCGCTGGCCGACTACATGGCCTGCCGCGCCGTCACCGACGGTGGCAGCGCCTACAACGTGATTCTTCACGCGATCGACACGCCGTTCCCCGAGGTCGTTGCGTGGTTCAAGACGGGGATGGGCGAGAACGGATGGAGGCTCGACGCCTCCGCGCTCGAGAAGCCGCCGAATGCGATCCTGCCGTTCACCAAGAACGGCCGGAACTGCGGCGTCTCGATCACGAACTTCGTGTTCGACGGATCGATGCAGCGCGACGAGTCTCCCTGCGGAGTCACGATCCTGACGCCGAAGCAGTAGAGGGCGTCGCGGTCAGCGCTCGCGTTCCGCCGGCAGCTTCCTGAGTCCTCGTGCGGCGAGCGTCCGGATCCACGGACTGGCGTCCGACCTCGCAGACTCGTACACGCTACGAACCTCGGGGCCCTCGGCCCGGATCCGAATCAGCGCATCGAGAGCTGACGAGCGCCCGTCCGCCGCAGGGTCGGCAGCGATCTTCAGCAGCGTGGTTGCCGCTGCCGAGGCTGATTTTCCAGCCAGTCCGAGCAGGTCCTATTGCCTGCCGGCTCCCGTTCTTCTCGACCTCGTCGCGGAGTAGCCACAGAGCGTCGCGTGCGTTCGAGCCCTCGATGCGAAGGAGCGCACCGGCTGCTGCCACACGGGAGCGCTCATCGCGCTGTATCTGCTGGCGCAGGCGCGGCACAGCCGAGCGTGCGCGCGCACCAATCTTGCCGAGTGTCGCGATCGCGTGGAGAGCGTTCCGGTCATCGTCGAGCGCCGTGGTCAGGATCCCGAGCGCGAGCGTCACGTCTCTGTCTCTGTCGGTCACGGACGCAAGTGCCCCCGCGGCCATGATCTGGCTCTCCGCGTCCGTGTGGACGGCGTGCGCAAGTGCGTCTCGCGCCTCGGCCGCGTCCGATCCGATGCTCTGGAGGGCGCTGTATACGGCGCGCCGATCGAACATGTCGGTCATGGTCGGCAGCTCGTCCACGAGGTGGGGAACCGCGCCCCACGCGCGTGGGCCGAACGCGACAACTCCCTGAATGGCGAACTGGCGCGCCTGTCCCGTCCGGTCCAGGCCCCCGAGTAGCGCCACCAGAATGCGATCGTCCGGGGTGCCGTGCATCGCGATCTGGCCGAGGGTCGAGTAGATCATCAGGTCCGCACTGCGATCGTCCTCGTCGAGTGCGGCGATCAGCGCGGGAACGGCGAGGTCGCCGTAGTCAGCCAACCGTCCGAGTGCGTTCGCGGCGCCGCTGCGCACGGCCGCTTGGTTGCTCCCGAGTGCGCGGATCAGTGCGGGGATCGCCGCCGCGCCTTCGGGGCCGAATCCGCCGATGCCGATGGCTGCTGCGGATCGCACGGCGGGGTCGGGATCCTCAGCGAGCGCGCTCGTGACGGCTGCCAGTGAGTCCATCTGACCGATGTCCCCGATGGCGTACGCCGCCACGGAGCGCACCGCCGCAGCGTCGTCTTCTGTGAGCGCCTTCACGAGCATCGTGAGCGTGCGTGGGTCCTTCATCTGCCAGAGGCTGTTCGCCGCAGCGGTCCGGACCGGTTCCGCTGCATCGGCGAGCGCGCGCTCCAGTCCGGCGATGGCCGCGGCGCGCTGCTCCTGTGCCGCGCCGCCCAGCCCTTCGACGGCGGACGTGCGCGCGGCCACGTCGTCGTCGGTGAGGAGCTCGATCAAGAATGGCACAGCTTCGTCGGGGGCGATCCAGCTCAGCGCGCGAGCACTCCACATCCGGACCTTCACGTCCTCGTCCCGGACGGACGTACGCAGGGCGGGCAACGCCGCCTTTGCCTTGTCACCCAGGTTCGCGAGCGACGCTGCGGCGTTGGCGCGAACGGCGCCGTCCGCGTCTCCGAGGGTTTTCACGAGTGCCGGGACGAGATCGTCCGGCGGCGGCTCGCCCCCCGAGACGTTCGGGATTGGTCCACAGTGCCAGACGAGATTCGCGGCGGTTGCGCGAACCGACGCGCGCTCGTCCCCGAGCGCCGCGATCAACTCGGGGAGGGCCGACGTCAGCGTGTTGATGGCGACCTGCCAGTCCCAGCGCACGAGCACACGGTCGGCGGTCTTGCGGACGTACTCATCGCCGTCGCGCAGCGCGATCGTGAGCTCCTTCACGTGGGGCTTCGCGGCCACGCCGACCTGCCACAGCCCGTACACGCCCTTGCGCCGAGCTGCGGCGTCCTCCGATACGAGTTCAGCGGCCCACGCCGCGGCGTCTTTCCCCTGGTACGTGGCGGCGGCCGTGTCCTGGGCCGACCCCGGAATCGCCAAGACGCAACCAACGATGGTCGTCGCCAGGACTCCGAACTCGATGCGCATGTCACTGCCCCCAGGTGCTGCTCGCCGTGGCGCTGGATGCCCAGGCGCGGTCGCCGCGGCCGACGAGTTCGACGGCGTCGATCTCGTACCAGCCGTTCGTCGTCGACGTGTCGATGACGACCCTGACGCGCGTGACGCCGCCAGCAACCCCCGCGAGCGGGATCTGCGCCACGCTCTGTTCTTCCAGCACCTCGCCGCCTTCCCACGCCGTGTGCCAGCGGCCGCGGTCGTCCATCACGTCGACGCGCACCACGCCTCCCCAAGTGTAGACCTGGTGCACGCGGACGTGCGTCGCCTCGATGGCGCCGTCGTACGCGAGCTCGAGCCATTCCTCTCCGCCGTTCTGCTCCTTGGGGCACCACGCGTTCTGATGGTCCTTCGCCGGGTTCGGCACGTCCGCCGGCCCTGCCGCGCGCATGGCGTCGTACTTGGGCAGCGAACTCTGCGCCGCGGCGGCCGAATTGAGCCGCGCCTTCACGGCTTGGTGCGACTCCCGCGCCGCCCACTCCGCGAGGAACTGGCGCGCCGCGTCGCTGCGGAACAGCCCCAGCTTCTCCGCCGCGCGATTTCGCAGGTAGTAAGCGTCGCCGCGCGAGGCGCGCCGCAGGATCTCGAGTGCTGAGTCCTCGTCCTGCGCGTTCACGCTCTCGACGATGGCACGTTGCGCCACGGTGTCGCGTTCGCGCGAGATCAGACGCAGCAAAGTGGCGTTCGTCTGTTCGCCGGCCAGCGCGGCGATCGCGCGGTACACGTGACCGCGTGACACGGCGTCCTCCACGCGGTCGGAGAGCCCCTCGAGTTCTGTCGCGCGCCGTACGTCGCCGGACTGCACGACGCCTCGCAACGCCTGCTCGGCCAGATCACGGCTCGGCGCACCTCGTAGCGCGTTCATCAGCGCGTCCACGGCGCGGGAGTCGTCCTTGAAACGGGCGGCGCCGAGCATCTTCGCGATCGCGAGGCGGAGCCCTGCCGGCTGCCGCGCGTCGGCGAGATACGCGCCGAGGTCGCTCACCAGTTCCGGCGCGAACGCCTCGACTCCGAGCCGGAAGAACTCGGTCCCCTCGCCGTTCTCATGGAACGAGCGCACCCAGCCCTCGAGGAACGCGTGTGCGCTCTCACCGCTCACGGACGGACCCGGCTGCGTACGCATACTCGGTGCTGCCCGATCCGGAGTGTCCGGTGCCGCCCGCGGCGGGATCGCGGGTGCCGCCCGCGCCGGGATGTCGGGCGCCGCTCGCGACGCCCCCGAGCGCGGCCGGCTCCTCGGCGCCCGCGCACCAAGTTGCCGCTCGAGCTCCGCGATGCGCGCCTCGAGACCGGTCAGGTCCGGGCCGGCGTCGCGGCCCGCCAGCGAGAGCCACACCGCCGCGGCTCCGAGGACGAGCGCGGCGAACGAGATCGCGAACGGCAGTGCCTTCACGCCGGTCAGTCTAGGCGCCCTGGCCTCGCGGGCGCCATCGCGAGGCGGCCGTGGACCCAGCCCCTAGAACACCTCTCCGGACCACGGCACGCCTTCACCGTAGACGCCCTCACGCTCCGACAGCATGCGTCCGAGCTGCCCTACGAAACGCCAGACTCCAGACCCCACGCTGTCGTGGTCCTTGATGCCGAGGCGCTTCGCCGCCGCGCGTCGCTCCTCCTCGGACGGTTCCGTCGCGTCGGGGGACAGCGTGCGGAGTTCGTCTCCGTCGAACCACACGACATGGCACTGTGCGCAGGTCTCGAGGACGACCGTGTGCTCGCCGGCCTTCACGGTCACGCGCCGCATCGCGGACTCACAACTCGGGCAGTCGCGTTCACTTCTCTCGCGCGTCGACTTCGCCTGCAGCCAGATGTCGTTCACACGGACACCGGGCGCAAAGCGGCGCAGCATCTCGATCGTCACCGCAGTGCCGTTGCAGTACGCACACATCAGCATGCGACCGCCCGCGCAGAAGGTAACTGCCAACGGCTTCTCACAGCTTGGGCAGTTCATGACTCCGGTCACAGCGCGCGGACGACTACTCGCCGAACAGGCCCTTCAAGCGTCCCGCGAATCGCCACACACCGTCGCCGGCGTTGTCGCGGTCCTTCACGCCCAGGCGATCGGCGGCCTCGACCTTCTCCTCCTCGGAGGGCTCGGTCGCGTCCGGCGAGAACGCCTTCAGCTCGGACTCGTCGAACCACACGATGTGACAGAGCGCGCAGGTCTCGAGGATCACGACCTGTTCACCGGCCTCCGACATCACGCGGCGCATCTTGGCTTCGCAGCTCGGGCAGTCGCGGGTGCTCTTCTCCCGCGTGGTCTTCGCCTGGCGCCAGATGTCGTCGATGCGGTCCTGTGGTGCGAACCGGCGGAGCATCTCGACTGTGACCGCCGTTCCCCCGCAGTACGCACACATCAGCATGCGTCCGCCGGTGCAGAACGTCACCGCCAGCTGTTTCTCGCAGCGTGGACAATCCATGGTCGCGCCTCCCCGCTCGAACTGGGACCGACCGCATTCTGACACGCGCAGAACGACGGGCGAGCCCGAATCGGCTCACCCTGCGTGGATCAAGGAGAGCCTGCCCACCAGGGGCGGTAGGCGAGCCCGAGGTCGATCACTCGTGCCAGCAGGTCGTGCTGCGACATACCTGCAGATGTCGCGGAGAGCGCGAGCTCGTCTTCCGAGTCGAGGTCGGGGTTGGGGTTGACGTCCACGACGAAGGCGCCGCCGTCCGGTGCCAAGCGGACGTCGAAGCGGGCGAACCCGGACAGGCGGAGGACCCCGAACGCGCGCTCTGCGATTGCGGTCACTCGTTCCCGGTCCGCCGCCCGGAGCTTCTGCGCGGGCGCGCACTGCACGCCCAGCTCGCGGCGGTGGTGCAGGTCCCACTTCAGGCGCCTTGTCAGAATCCGGGGCGCGGCCTCCGGCAGATCACCGAACACGGTCTCCATGACCGGGAGCACCTCCGGACGGCCGTTGCCGAGGACGCCGACTGTGAGTTCTCGCCCCGCGATGAAGCGCTCGACGATCACGCCCAGTCCGTAGGTGTCGTGCAGCAGTGCGATGCGGCGGGATAACGCGGCCTGGTCGTGCACGATCGCGTCCTCGGAGATCGCGACGGATCCGCTTCCGTCGTTCGGCTTGACGATCACGGGGAACTCGATCGGGACCTTGCGCGCCCGGCGACCCAGAGCGATCGCCGCGAAGTCCGGCACCGGCACGTCATGCGCGCGCAGGAGAGTCTTCGACAGCGCCTTGTCGCGCGTGAGCACGAGCCCCTCGGAGTTACAACCGGTGAACGGTACGCCGCGCGCTTCGAGCGCTGAGACGACGTGCGGCTCGTACCCGCCCGAGTCGCGCAGTTCGAGGAGCAGGTTGAACACGATGTCCGGCAGCGCGCGGTCGAGCTCCCTGTGCAGCGGTCCCAGGCTGTCGTCGAGCCCCAGTTGCCCCACGTCGTGTCCCATCGCCCACAAGCCGTGAAACACCTGGTACGCGGTGCGCCACGGCAGCGTCTCCTGCTCGGTGAAGCCGTCGAGCGAGGGTCGCGCGTAGAGTTCCTTGTGAGTCAGGAGGAGGACGCGGAGGGGGGGCACGACAGGGGATCGTAGAGCGCCGTGGGTACGGCGCTGCCCTGCCCGCGATCAGCGGCGCGCGTCCGCCCCTAGTGCGCGACGTTGCAGCGGTCGTTCGTGAAGTGGAAGTCGAACTGCTTGCGCTTGCTGCCGTCCGACGGCTCATCTCCGATGAAGTAGACCCACTCGATGTAGCTGTCGCGATCCAGGATGGCGTCGGGCATGCCGTACTCGTTCTGCACCTGCGCGGGGGACCAGCCGGCGTGCGCCTGCTGGACCGTCGTGTTGTTCTTCGACTTCAGCGTAGCGAGGTACTGCCGCGCGGTCAGATTCGGCGGCCGTTCGAGCTTGGTGACCGCCTGGTAGACGACGGGTGCCGTGAAAGCGACCCGCCCTCCCACCATCTCGAGGGACTTCAACCGCTCGAGGATCTCGCGCTCACCGGCGCTCAGCTCGGTCGGTGAAGCGACGCGGAGTTGCGCCGTCGCAGGATCGACGCGATCGCGCTTCCGGTCGTTCTGCGCGTTGCGTGCGTCGTCGGCCTGCCCGTCGCGCAACTGCCGCACCTCGCGGGAGAGCGCGTCGAGCTTGGCGAGGATCTTGGCGTTCGCCGCGCCGGTGCTGCCGTCGTCGACGCTCGCGTCGGACGGCGAGACCGGTTCCCCGCCGAACGTCCCGCCGACCGCTGCTCCGAGGAAGAACATGCCGACCGCCGCCGCTGCCGCGAGTCCGAAGAGTGCGAGGGAATTGACCTTGGCGATGACGACACCTCCCGGCGGGGGATCTCGCCCGCCGGCGCCATTCTAGCCGCCCCGCGGCCGAGCGAAACCCATGCGGCTAGTCTCCGACGTCAATCAGGTCGTCCCGCGTGATGTCTGCCGCGAAGCTGTCGCCTCCCTGCCTGCCGTCCTCGCCGAATGAGGTCAGCTGGAAGCCGCCGCGAGAAGTCGCCTCGTAGAGGAACTCTCCTCCCCACGCGTCGCGGGGCACGCGGCTGTAGCCGAGGAAGCGCTCGTCGTCGACGCCGCCGACGAGGTCGTCGAGCGTCTCGGGCAGCCGCCGCTTCTTCAGCTTGAACATGCTGACCGCGCTCTCGATCTGCCCCATCTGCCACTTGGTCGAGTCGACCCGCGCCTGATCGGCTGCGCCCATCGAGTTGACCGCGACGATGCTGACCAGCATCCCGATGATGGCGATCACCACCAGCAACTCGATCAGCGTGAACGCGCGCGGCGTCCTCACACGAGACGCTTCGTCCCGTCATCCTGCCTCCTCCGCCGCTCGGCGCTGTGTGCGCCGGACGCGACGTCGTGTGTTGGTGCACAGCTCGACGCGCGACGGTGACGTTTCTTGCACGCAGCGCCGTCCCAGGCACTGCGAACGCACGCTGCTCTGTTTCGGTTGGACCATCCATGTCCACGACCGCCGAGCCGCGTCCCCGCGTGTGCACGACGTGCGAGACGGAGTCGCCCCCCGGCAAGGACTGGCAGCGGCGCGCGGTCGTCTGGTGGACGTCGGCCGGCGCCCTCGCGCTCGCGGCCGGTTACCCGCTGCGCCGCGCCTACGACCTCTCGCCGGGCGAGACCCATGTCGCGATGCTCTGCGTCTGGGCCGGCGTCTATGTGGTCGCGCTCATCGACATGAAGCGCCACCGCCGCCGCGATGACGCCGGCTGGCGTTGCGAGACCTGCGGCTCCTGCTGACGCTCGGCGCGAACTCCGCCCTCAGTCCGCGGCTCGCCACGCGTCGGTCAAGCGCACCATGAACTCGCCGATCGCGGCGTCGGAGACGCGCCCGTCGGCGCTCGCGTGTTCCTCCAGCATGCCGGCGAGCACCCGCAGTCGGGGCGACCAGTCCGGGCGGGAGACGTGGTCCGCGAGAGCGACGACTTCCCTCGCGGAGACGGAGCGCCCTGTGGTGTTGATCGCCGTCCTCAGCGCGGCCGACACCTTGAGTTCGTCGAAATCGCCGGCGACAGCGAGATCCCAAGCCTCCCACAGGATCAGCAGCCGATCTGTCTGACCAGCAGCGATCTCGTCTCCCGCCATCGTGACGACGAGCCCGCGCGCCGTGTCGCTACCCTCTCGGAGCGCGCGCCTCTCTGCGTAGAAGTCGAGGCTGCCGCCGGCAGAAGTGACGGCGGACAGGAGTGCACCCCAGTCATCCGCGCTTCGGAGTTGGCCCGCGGCTGCGACCGCGGCGAGGCGTGTGCACAACGATGCATCGCAGTACTTGAGAGCGAGGAGGGTGTTCGCGCAGCGGCGCGCCTTCTCGTCGGCGAATTCCTCGGTCAGAAGCTGCGCCGCCGCGTCCGGGTGCTCCGCACTGCGCGGCCAGTTCGACGCCGGCCTCCTCGATGCGTGCCCAGAGCACGTCCTCGTCGGGCAATGGCGGTGACACACGATGCGTTGTCAGTCCGTCGGGACGGACGTTCACGTGCATCTGGATCTTGACGACGCCGACGTCGTACAGATGGTCCATCGCGGAGCGCACGAGTGACTCCGGATCCTCGGCTGGATCTGGTGGTGCGACCGGCGCCGCCGGTGCGCTCAGATCAACGCCCAGCTCGCCCATGGGGGCGGCGGCCCTCGCCGCAGGCGGGCTGGCCGGTGTTGCCGGGTCATCCCCGCAGGCAGCGCAACAGGTCAGCGCCGCGATCACGACGACCGCGTCGGAAAGTCGCATCTACGTAGCCTAGCGCATTGCCGCGCGTCACTCGCGGCGTGGCGCAGAGCGTCCGCTATCGTGCGAGCAACGGAGGTGGACCATGACGACGCGCATTA
The DNA here is from genome assembly GCA_965248445.1 of Planctomycetota bacterium. Taxonomy (GTDB): domain Bacteria; phylum Planctomycetota; class JAJSAM01; order JAJSAM01; family JAJVHW01; genus CBDFJG01. The sequence continues at coordinate 634,187 of CBDFJG010000004.1, read as the reverse complement.
TCGACTTCCACTCGCACTTCTTCTCGCGGACGTTCTTCGAGACGCTCGCGGCGCAGTCACCGCAGCCCGGCACGACCGAGGAGAAGCTCGCGCGCGTTGTCGAGAAGACCGGCCTCGAAGTTCCCGGCTCCGACACCGCCGAGCACGTTGCGCGCTGGCACGCGGAGATGGACGCCAACGGCGTCGAGCACATGGTCAGCTTCGCGAGCGTGCCGCAGGAGATCCCGGTGCTCGCCGAAGCGGCGCAGGTCTCGGGCGGCCGCATCACGCCGTTCGCGCTGGTCAATCCCGTCGCACCGGGTGCCGGTGAGCGGGTGCGCGCACTGCTCGAGGACGGCCCGTTCCGCGGCATCCTCCTGTTCCCGGCGGTGCATCACTACCGGATGGGCGACGCGGCGGTGCGCCCGGTGCTCGAGGCGCTGGCCGACAGCCACGCCACGGCCGTCGTGCACTGCGGCGTCCTGGTCGTCAAACTGAAGGACCTGCTCGGCCTCCCGCGTCCGCAGGATCTCGCGTACGCCAACCCGCTCGACATCATCCCCGCGGCCAATGCGCACCCTGCTGCGCACTTCGTGATCCCGCACTTCGGTGCGGGGTTTTTCCGCGAGACGCTGATGGCCGGCTCGATGTGTGAGAACGTCTACACCGACTCGTCGTCCTCGAACTCGTGGATCGCGACGCAGCCGGCCGACATCACACTGGACGACGTGTTCCGCACGGCTCTCGGCGTGTTCGGCCGCCGGCGCATCCTCTTCGGCACCGACTCGTGCACGTTCCCGCGGGGCTGGCGCGCCGACCTGCTGACGGTCCAGCGCGAAGCGATGCAGAACTGCGGCCTCTCGGACGATGACGCGGCGCTGATCCTCGGCGGCAACGCACGACGGTTGCTCGAACCTCGCTGAGCGTCAGAGTCGCTGACCTCGTGCGGGCTGTCCGCGCAGCAGGAACGATCGGGCATCTCGATAGCGATCCACTCGGAGTAGGGACTCGCCGGAGCACTTCGCCGCGGCGGCGGCTCCGCACTTGGCGCCCCGTGGCACGGGGGCGGGTAGACACACGCTCCTCGTGACTCCGAAGACGGCATCCCCCGGCCCTCTCACACAGCGCGCGATCTTCGCGCTGTGGGTGCCGCTGGCCGCGAGCTGGTGGTTGGTTCGCGATGTGGCTGCTGCCCCCGCTCGTTGTCGGCGCCATCGTGCTGAACATGCATCTGGACCGGCGCGAGGCGAAGGGCGATTGAGAACGGGTGCGCATCGACGAGGCGCCCGCTGATGTACACGGACGAGGGTCTCGGGTATGCAGCCGCGCACGGTGTTGAGTCGCGTTGTCATCGCCGTCGCAGCGCTCGCCTTGCTCGTCGTCGCGGTACCGCCGCTGCAGCGCTCAGCGAGGTCTCTGCTGCCGTTCGAGGGTCAGTGGCGATCGCCAGACGCAGCAGCTCAGATACTGATCAGAGATCGGGAATTCGGCATGCGTGCGGTTCCTGCGGTCGTGGAGTTCGGAGACGCGGCGTTGGCGCCACTCCGCAAGTGGTCGTCGGGATTCGCGGAGTTGGACAACCGCAATTCGGCGTGGCTTGCCGCGGCACTGTCGGCCATCGACACCGAACGCGCGAGGGCTCTGGCGGTGGAGTTGTTCGCGATGGAGGAACCGCGCCCGCGTCTCGTTGGCGCCGTTGCGCTCGCGGCGCATGGCGAGTTCCCTGACGACGACGAGGCGTACGCATTCCTGGAGCGCGTAGCAACCCGATCTGAGCGGGTCGAGGGGGACGATCACGGCGAGCCCGGTGGACCGCGCCCACAAGAACCAGAGCCGCGCGGATCCGCATCCGGCGTGGGCGGCGTTCCTGGGCGAGTGCGACGAGTCGATCTTGGCGGCGGAGATCGACGAGCGGTCGGTCCGTCAGCGAGCGTACGAGACTGGACGGTGGCTCTTCTCGCAGGTGGCTGCTGCGCTCTCCGTCGCGGACGAAGTGGGCGGGAGGGAGTTCGTACGCAAGCTGATCGAGTCCGGGCGAGAGACTCGCTCGGCGAGGTACGCGCTCTACCGAGAGAACACGGAGGAGGCGCGAGAGGGGCTGTGGGAAGCGACGCTGAACTAGCGCAAGTGAGAGCGGCTCAGCGGGGCGTCAGACGCCATTCGAGGCCAGCGTCTCGCAGACTCTCGTCGGCAGGCAGCGCGGGGGCTTGACCACGCGTTGCTCGCAGCACAAGCGCGGCACCGTCACGCTTCATGACGAACGGGGCGTCCGTGTACGGATTGACCGGGACGCCGTCGGCGAACAGCGGCGACAGGTCCGCAGTGGACCGCGGCCAATCACCGTGGTTGGCCCGGTGCTCGCATGCGGCCAGCGCAATCCGAGCGAGGGCCTCGGCAGCGTCCACAGACCGCATTCGGTCGGCGCGTTCGGGAGTCCCGTGTCCCTGGAAGTAGCCCGGCTGCGACTCGAACGCAGCGAACGCGGCCTCATCCGCGCGGCTCCAGGCACCCTCGTGCGGGATCAGAGCATCGATTGTGCGCAGCGCTGCGACGTACTCGGGCCCGTCGAACCGCACGCCGGCGAGCGTCTCGTAGGCAGCGTCGGTGATCGGTTCCCAGGCGCGCGGCGGCGGTCGCTCGTTGAAACCCCTGTCGAGCGACCGCGTTAACTCGCGCAACTGCGCTTGGAGCGAGCCATCCAGCAGCGCGGGGAACTGCTCGATCCAGAGCACTCGCTCAGCGCGTAGAGCGCGCGGCATCGTCGCGACGAGGCCTTCGCGAAGGAGGTCGTCGACTCGGGCGCGGAGCTCGGCCGGATCGAGCCGCCCAGCCTCCACTCCGTCGCGAAGAGCAACGCAACTCTGGCGTCGAAAGACGGTTGCGAAGAGGAAGTCAGCGTGCGTTCGAAGGCGCACGCTCCGAACGAGTGCGACCAGCCAGACAACCGCGTCCAGTCGTTCGCCGGGGTCGGTGGCCACGACGGCGCGGGCCTCCAGCAACCGGCGCACGTCACGCCAGGTGTCGAGCGTGTCGGTGGCCTTCGGACCGAATAGGGAAGGGCTGGCCGCTTCCACCGGGAGAGGCCAGACGATCTCCGGATTGCCCGCTGCGGCAGCCAGACCCTCGTAGAGCGGCCCCATCGTGGCGAGGAACTCGCGTAGCTCGTCGAGCTTCTCGGGCGTCGCGTGCTCGTGCCAAGGATCGTCGGCGTCGTGATCCCACGGCCCGGCGTAGTGCCACCACCAGTAGACGCGGTCGGTGCTCTCGAGTTCGCGGTCCTCCTGGGCCAGGCGAGTTTCGACCCAACGGAACGCAGCGGCGAGATCATCGGCTCCGTTCTCCGCGTCAGGAGGTAACGGCAGTTCCATGTCCGCGATGGTGACGGGCTCCCCGCGCGCACGCAGTTCGGCGACGAAGTCGGCCATGAGGTCCTCGGGACTCGGTCGCAGCGCGAGCCAGGCCGATGTGCCGACCACGGCGGTCGCGATCACGAGGAGGACGGCGTTGCGGCGGCGCACCGAGCCAGTGTATTGGCCGAGGCGGTGGCCGCGCGGGTCGCGTACCCCCGCTCCTAACAGGGGGGTACCAGTAGTCACCCAGGCTCAGGGGACTCTCGCGCTGTTGGCCCGATCGGTAACGCTGCGCGGGGACCGGCCTCACTCTTCGTCAGGTCTGTCCCAACTTGCCCGATCGCGGACCAGTACACCGACCTCCGCGAAGATCCGCTTCACGCAGGCGACCTTCCGCGTGAGGAGTGGGTTAGCGGACGGGACGTGTCAACGACTTTGAGACACCGCGTCTTCGAGTTTAGTGAGCAGCCTCCTGTGTCGCAGTCTCCAGCGCCGCGAGTTCCCGGGCCGGCGGGTTGATCCACGTCTCGGTCGGCAGAGCCGGCGGCGTCGGCGCACGGCGCACGAAGCGCTCGGGATGCGCCGCGTACGCGGCATCGAGCACGACCGAGCGCGCGGCGACGGCCGCTTCGGCGCGGCCGTAGTGCACGGTCTCGGGCGTCAGCAGCCCGAGACTCGAGTGACGATGCTCGCGGTTGTACCAGTGGAAAAAGGCGCGGCAGTGCGCCCGCGCGTCCTCGATGCAGCCGAAGCGCGCTGGGAAGTCCGGCCGGTACTTCAGCGTGCGGAATTGGCTCTCGGAAAACGGATTGTCATTCGACGTGTACGGCCGGCTGTGCGACTTCGTCACGCCGAGATCGGCGAGCAGAAAGGCCACCGGCTTGCTGATCATCGGCGGCCCCCGATCGGAGTGGATCGTGAGCTGCTCCGCCGCGATCCCCTGCTTCTCGCAGGACTGCTCGATGAGTGCCGTCGCCAGCGCACCGCTCTCGCAGTCCGCCAGCATCCAGCCCACGACGTTGCGGGAGTAGATGTCGAGCACGACGTAGAGATAGAAGTAGCTCCACTTCACCGGGCCGCGGAGCTTGGTGATGTCCCAGCTCCAGACCTGGTTCGGGGAGGTCGCGAGGAGCTCGGGCTTCTTGTACGCGGGATGACGCAGCTGGTTGCGGCGCTCACGCACAGCACCAGCCGCACCGAGGATGCGGTACATCGTGCGCACCGAGCACAGGTAGCGTCCCTCGTCGAGCAGGATCGCCCACGCCGCAAGCGGTGACAGATCGCAGAAGCGCTCCTCGCTCAGCACCGCGAGTACGGTAAGACGCTCGTCGATCGTGAGGGCGCGCGGCGAGCGCCGGCGCGGCTGCTGGGGCCGGGGGCACGTGCGTGCCGTTCGGCGCCGATAGAGCGTGGCGCGCGTGACTCCGAGCGCGCGGCACGCGGGGGCGACGCCCACGCGTCCCCCCAGCTCCTCCGCCGCAATCACGTGTCGCTCCCGCTCGTCTCGGGCATCTCGATGCCCAGCAGCCGTGAGACTTTTCGCTGCACGTCGATGATCACCTCGGCCGTCTCGAGCCGCTTCTCGAGACGGGCGACTTCGCGCTCGAGCTGCTCGTTGCGCTTCTTGAGCGCACGGTCCGGATCGGGCTTGGGACCACGCCGCTTGGGCGAGAGCGCCTCGAGCTGGCCCTGGTCCCGCGCGCGCCGCCACGTCAACAAGTGCGAGGAGTACAGCCCCTCACGGCGCAAGAGAGCGCCGATCTCGCCGGGCTTCGTGCACGCGTCCGCCGCCTCGATGATCCGTAGCTTGTACGCGGCGCCAAAGCGCCGCCGCGAGGCGCGCGGCACGACCTCGGGGTCGCGCACCCCAACGTCCCCCGGGCCGCGCGCCCCGGGGGAGCCCCCTCCGCCTCGATCGCGCTCGCTATGCTCGCCCTCCCTCGGCTCCGGGATCTCCCCCGGCGCTGTGTTGTGGTTGTTCGTCATCGCTGGTTCCTCCACCGCCCTGCACAGTAATCATCCGTGGGGTCGGTGTCTCAGCCACGTTGGCACAGAGGGCGGCGCTTCGGTGGCACGGTGATCAGCGACCGGATGGGTGCCTACGAGTCACACCCACTTGCCCGCCGCCAGCTCTGCTGGGCGCACATCGAGCGCGCCTTCCGTGCGCTGGCCGAAGGCCCGCGAGGACATCGCCGCTTCGGCAACAAGGGCGTCATGATCGCGCAGTCGGTCATGCGCAGCTACCGGCTCTTCGGTGAGCACGGCGACCGTGACCGGCTGCAAGGCGAAGCCGCTGTGCTGCGCGGACGGCTCGAGCGACTGATCGCGAACGACGACTCGGCTCTGGCCAACCATCTGCGCCCCCGTCGCCGTCGGCGTGCGCGCTGCGCGGTCCCGTCCGCGGGCCGCATCCTAGGTTCGGCCTGAGACCGTCTTCACGGGAAACTCATCGTCCGGCGGGTGTTCGGGGTTGGACCACCGGAACGGTGTGAGGCCGGTCACGGAACGCCCCGACGATGACCTGTCAGGGATGTGGGACATCTCTGCGCTCGCCCTGGGTGAGAAGGCGGCCGCCGGCGGCGGCGCGACGACGGCAGCCGGAGTTGCCTGGGCTCGGGGCCAGGCGCGGGTCAGACTGCGGCGCATGGCCGACGACCACGCCGCCCGGGTCCTGGACTGTGTCGAGATCGAGCCGCCGCACCGGCCGGCCGACGCGGCGGTGATCTGGTTGCACGGCCTCGGGGCCAGCGGGCACGACTTCGAGCCGATCGTGCCGGAGCTCGGGCTGCCCCCGGACCACCGCGTCCGCTTCGTCTTCCCGCACGCCCCCCCCATCGCCGTGACCGTCAACGGGGGCATGGTCATGCCGGCTTGGTACGACATCGTCGAGATGGGCAGGCGCAACGATGACGAAGAGGGCCTCCGGCGGTCCGCGCAACACGTCGCGACACTGATCGAGAGAGAACACGAGCGCGGGGTGCCGGCCGGGAGGATCGTCCTCGCGGGGTTCAGCCAGGGCGGGGCGATCGCGCTGTTCCACGGGCTCCGCCATGCCGAGCGCCTCGCGGGCCTGCTCGTGCTGTCCGCATATCTCCTGCTGCCCGAGTCGCTGCCGGAGGAACGGTCAGCGGCGAACGCCGATGTCCCGATCCTGCAATGCCACGGGACGCTCGACCCCATGGTGCAGGAGCACATGGGCCGCGAGGCGCGGGACGCACTCGTTGCGTCCGGGTACGACGTCCAGTACGAGACGTACCCGATGCAGCACCAGGTCTGTCCTCCCGAGATTCGCCTCGTCGGCGAGTGGCTCAACGAACGGCTGCCGGTCCTGTGAAGCGCATCGCGCCATCTGCCGCACTTCTGGCCGCGCTGGCGGCGGTGGCACTGGCGACGGAGGAGGCCCCGCTCCCGGCCGCGAACAAGGCCGCGGCGAGCCCGCCGCCGGACTACGTGATGCGCTCGTTCGACGGCGCGGTCGCGCGGAAGTTCGTGGACTACCTCGCCGGGCCGAACTGTGCGGGCCGCGCATCCGGGACGTGGGGCTGCGACGTAGCGGGCGAGTACATCGAGAAGCACCTCGCCGCCTGGAAGCTGACCGGCGCCGGCGGGAGCGAGGGCGACCGCGAGACCTACAGGCAGACGTTCGGCGTGCGCCTGCTCCCGTTCCCCGCGCAGCGTGAGAGCGCGAACCCGACGGGCGGCACGCGGGCGACGTTCAACGTGTGCGCGCTGTTGCCTGGCAGCGACCCCGCCCTCCAGTTGGAGTGCCTCGTCGTCTCGGCGCACTACGACCACGTCGGCACGCTGGACGGTGAACGGCACTTCAACGGCGGAGACGACAACGCGAGCGGCGTCGCGGCGCTCCTGCTCATCGCCCGCGCGTTCGCAGCGGAGGCAGCTCCGCGGCCCAAGCGCTCGATCCTGTTCGTGTTCTTCAGCGGTGAAGAGCGCGGTCTCCTGGGCAGCAAGCACTGGGTCTCGAATCCGACCGTCCCGTTGGCGAATCTCGTCTGCAACGTGAACATGGACATGGTCGGGCGCAACGATCGCAACGAGATGCACGTGTACGGCAACGGGTCCTCGCCGGAGCTGGACGCAGTGCACCGCCGCGTGGCGCACTCGTCGGGCATCCGGTTCCGCGCCAAGACGGGCTCCGTCTACAAGCGCAGCGACCAGGCGAGCTTCTACGACAACGGGATCCCCGCGCTCTACTACACGAGCGGACTGCATCGCGACTACCACACGGTCGGAGACACCGCGGCGCGGGTCGACGCGGAGAAGGTCGCCGCGGTGGCGCGGCACGCTTACAGGGTGATCTGGGAGCTGGCCAATCTCGCCAAGCGCCCGACCTTCACGGAGATGGGCCCGAACGCGTCGATCGGTGCGCTCGAGGCGATGCTCGCGATGGTGCCGCGCGACGCCCTGCCCACGCGCGTGCAGGTCCCAGGGGATGCGGGTGTCGTCGTGCTGCAGACCGTCATCGACGACGGCGGCGCGGAGCGCGCCGGGCTGCGGCCGGGCGACATGGTCCTCGGCGTGGGCGAGAGCGCCTGGCTGCCCGGAAACGACCCGGTGACCGCGCTCGAGGACGCCGCGGATTCAGCCAGACGGGACGGGACCATGCTCCTGCGCGTCCAAAGAGGATCGAAGGTCAAGCTCGTCCGCGTCGATCTCAGATAGAGGCCCCGCCGGACGATCTGAGCAGGGACCGCTAGGCTCGTGGTCCCGCAGCGCGGGCACATTCGAGGAGTTCACATGCGCATCCCCGTCCTCGCGGCGCTGGCCGCTGCCGCCCTGTCGCTCGTCGCCGTTTCGCTGCTCTCCGGGCCGGCCTCCGCACAGGACGCCGTCCCCGAGCCGACGATCCAGAAGGAAGTGCTGGCCACCGGGGAGGGCGAGGTCTGCGGCAACGGCCGCGTCGCGCTCGTCCACTACACGGGCACCTTTCTCGACGGGAAGAAGTTCGACAGTTCCCGCGACCGGGACGAGCCGTTCGTCGTCGAGGTCGGCGCCGGGATGGTCATCAAGGGCTGGGATCTGGCGCTCGCACAGATGCGCAAGGGCGACCGCTGGAAGGTGACGATCCCGTGGAAGCTCGCGTACGGCGCAGACGGGCGCGGCCCGGCCATCCCCCCGAAGGCGGACCTCGTCTTCGACATGGAACTCCTCGACATCCTGGAGCCGGACGTCGAGTACCTCGCTCACGGTCACGGCGAGGCGCTCGAACGCGGAGACCTCGTCGAGGCACACGTGACCGCGTCGCTCGGAACCGGCGAGGTGTGGCGCGACTCGCGCGCGGAGGATGCCGGGCCGGTCATGCTGCAGGCCGGAGCACGGAGCGGAATCAGCGGGCTGGACATGGTCCTCAAGAAGCTGCGCGTCGGCGACCGCGTGAAAATCAAGGTCCCGGCTGCGTTGGCGCTCGGCAAGCGCGGATCCCCGCCAAAGATCCCCCCGAACGCAGATCTCGTGTTCGACATCGAGGTGCTGGCCGTCATCGAACCGAAGATCGTCTGGCAGAAGCACGGTAAGGGCGCGAAGCCCGAGCGCGGTCAGCGGGTCACGCTGCACTACGTCGGCACGCTCCCGGACGGCACGAAGGTCGTGGACACGCGAGAGGCTCTCAAGCCCATGCGCTACATCGTCGGCGTGGGGCAGATGATTCCCGGCCTCGACCTGACCGTCATCCAGATGCAGGCCGGCGACCGCGTCACCGTGACGATCCCGCACCAGCTCGCGCGGGGCGCCGAGCGGATGTCGAGCCAGATCCCGGAGAAGACGGACCTCGTTTTCGATCTCGAACTCCTGAGCGTGGAGTAGCGCTCGTCCCGGGCGTATCCTCCCCGGGATGCGCAGCGCCGCTCTGTTCACGGTCTCCGGGCTGCTGCTCGTTCTCGGCCTGGGCCTCTTCGCGCAGGCGCAGGACGGGGAGCCCCCGGCAGCTGAGGATCCGACGGCCGAGGATCCGATGGCCGAGGAACCGGAGATCGAGTTCACGCCGATCGCGGAGCTCTTTCCCCTGACCGCGGTGGAGCTGGCGGCGCAGCACGGGCACGTCAGCGTCGAGACGATCGGGAAGAGCGCCGGCGGCCGGGCACTCGAAGCACTGACGGTGTCGTCGCGGCAGGGCGGGGACGTGCAGTGGGTCGCGCTGGTTGTCGCCCATGCGTCCGGTCTGCGCGATCCGTACGAGTCGCGAATCGCGGTGAACCTCGCGGCGTGGCTCGCGCAGCACGAAGAGGGTCTGCCCACGGGAACAGCCGTCCGGATCGTGCCGGACCAGAGTCCGGACGCCACCGCACGGGCGGCAGTCTTCCCGCGCGCCGGCAACGACACGCCTGTGGACGAGGACGGGGACGGAGAAGTCGACGAGGACGGGCCGGACGACATCGACGGCGACGGGAAGGTCTCGTGGATGCTCGTGCCGGATCCGGGCGGTGACGTGCGCGTGAGCCCGCACGAGGAACAGGAAGGTGTCTTCGTGGCGGCGCGCGCAAAGCCCGAAGAGGGCATCGCACCGACGCACCGATTGGTTCCGGAGGGCCGGGACGACGACGGAGACGGCCTCCTGAACGAGGACGGCCCCGGCGGTGTGGACATCTCGCGCAACTTCACCCGTTCGTTCGAAGAACATGTGCCGCTCGCCGGCATGTGGCCGGCGTCGGCGACGGAGACCCGCGCGCTGATCGACCTGCTCCTCGCGGACCAGCGCATCGCGATGGTGTACGAGTTCGGTTCGGCCGAATCCGTTCACGCCGCGCCCGGCGCGGGCGACGCATGGCCCAAGCCCTCCGACGCGGACAAGGCGACGTACGACGGTCTGCGCGAACTGCACGGGAAGCCTGAAGACAAGGAGTCCGTCAACAAGGCGCACGCTCCGGGCAAGGGGAGCATGGGTGCCGCGGTCGCGCACCAGTTCGGGCGGCTCTACCTCGGCCGCTCACTCGCGGGGGACCCGGGTCCGGCGTGGCCGCACGAGGACGCCGAGTGGCCGGAGCTGACACTGCGCGCCGTGCAGGGAGGCGGCGTCGCCGCCGGGACGTATCTGGCCGACAAAGCGCCGCAGCTCAGGTCGTTCCCCAAGTCCGGGGTGGTGCGCACCGGCGAGTTCCTCCTCGCGTGCGCGCGCGGCCGGCCGCGGGTCGTCTTCTCACGCACCGAGTCGGACGGCGAGGCGGGGGTGCTGCGCGTGCGAACGCGACTCGCGAACACGGGGCGCCTGCCGACGCACACCGAGCGTGGCGCGGAACTGCGCGCGCGGCGGCCGCTGAACATCCGCGTCGAAGTGCCGCCAGGAGGCGCACTGCTCGCGGGGGATCCGCACGAGCAAATCGAGCGCATCGCCGGAGGCGGCTCGAGCAACGAGTTGTCGTGGGTCGTGTCGGGACCGACGGGCGCAACGGTGCGCATCACGTGCACGGGACCGGACACGGGCACCGTGGTCCTCGAGAGGACAATCCCGTGAGACGCACGCTCGCTCTCCTGCTGGCTGTCGCCTTCGCTGTTCCGGCCGGCGCGCAAGACCGCCCCGACGTGCCGCCCTGGACCATCGACGCCCCGCCGCGCGTCGCGGGCACGAGAGGCTGGCAGCCGAAGGTGCCGCTGCGGTTCGACCGGTACTACCCGATCGACGAGATGCACGCCGCCATGCGCCAGATCGCTGCAGCCCACCCGGGTCTCGTCGAACTGCGAACCGTGGGCAAGTCCGTCGAAGGACGCGACCTCCTGCTTGCGGTGCTGACCGACAAGAGCACCGGCCGCGACACGGAGAAGGCGGCGTTCTGGTGCGACGGCAACATCCACGGCAACGAAGTTCAGGCGGGTGAGGCGTGCCTCTATCTCCTGTGGTGGATCACTGAAAACAAGGATCTGCCTCGTGTCGCACAGTTGCTTCGCGAGCGGACTCTCTACGTGCTGCCGAGCGTGAACCCCGACGGGCGCGCCCACTGGTTCGACGCGCCGAACACCATGCACAGCTCGCGCGGCGGCAAGCGTCCCGTCGACAACGACCGCGACGGCAGCTTCGACGAGGATCCGCCGAACGACCTGGACGGCGATGGTGAACTGCTCCAGATGCGCGTGCGCGACGAGTCGGGAGGATGGAAGGAAGACCCGGAGGAGCCGCGCCTGATGGTGCGGGTGAAGCCCGGGGAGAAGGGCACCTGGAGGATCATCGGCGGCGAGGGCCTCGACGATGACGGCGACGGACGGTTCAACGAGGACGGTCCCGGCGGTTATGACCCCAATCGTGACTGGCCCGCCGACTGGCGCGGCCCCGCGGAGCAGCGTGGCGCCGGTCCGTATCCCGCGTCGCTGCCGGAGACACGGGCCATCGTCGACTTCGTCGTGGCGCACCCGAACATCGCAGGCTTCCAGAGCATGCACAACACGGGCGGGATGATCCTGCGCGGACCGGGCAGCAAGAGCGCAGGCAAATACCCGGGCGGCGACGAGCGCGTACTGGTCGCCCTGGCCGAGCGCGGCGAGGCGCAACTGCCGTTCTACCGCTCGATGATCATCTGGAAGGACCTCTACCAGGTGTACGGAGGCGAGATCAACTTCGCGTACGAGACACTCGGGATCTACTCGTTCTCGAATGAGCTGTTCACGCGCGACCGGTACCTGGGACGTGCGCCGAAGTCCGGCCGCGAGGGACGGATTGAACGCCTGCGTTTCGATGACGAGGTCGAACTCGGCGCGCGATACGTGGACTGGAAGCCGTTCAACCACCCGCAGCTCGGCGCGATCGAACTCGGCGGGTGGCGGCGTGAGACAGGGCGCGTTCCGCCGCCGTTCATGCTGCAGGAGTGCGTGCACCGCAACATGGCGTTCGTGCTCTTCCACGCGGACGAGATGCCGCTCGTGAAGCCGGGCACGATCGCGACGTCGAGGCTGCCGAACGGACTGATGGCCGTCGACGCGACGTTCGCGAACGACCGCATGATCCCGACGCGCTCGCAGATGGCGGCGAACAAGAAGATCGGGCGGCCGGATCGAGTCACGTTGTCGGGCGCGAACGTCATCGCGTCCGGCGTGCTCGACGCGCGATCCAAGCGCCTGCGCAACCCGGAAACCCGCCGGCCCGCGACCGTGCGGCTGCCTTCCGGGATCTCCGGCGACTCGACGGTGACCGTGCGCTTCATCGTGAAGGGCAGCGGCAAGGTGCGGGTGGCCTACGAGGCGGAGAAGGGCGGCCGAGCGGCGCTGGAAACGGAGCTGCGGTAGGAAGGTTGTCGTGAGCCCCATCGGGCGGGCGATCCGAGTTGCACGGGCGCGCGCGGGGCAGCGCCCCGCCCCAACAGCGAGCCCGCACTGGTTGCGCGAATCGCGAGGGGTGAACGACGGTGCCGCGCAGCGGCAGCCGAAGCGTCCGGTGGACGGCTCGGCAGGAGTGAACGCGCAGCGGAGGCGGAACGCCGCAGCGGAGTGGCACCGGGGCTTGCGGAGCGAGCGCCGTGACTGGAGCACCTCCGTAGCGGTCGGAGACCGCGCAGGAGGGAGAAAACTAGCCAGGAGCGGCGCGAGGATCGCTCCCCGACCCCCGCGACGCGACGCAGCTAGTGCTTGTGCGCGCCCTCGTCCTCGTCGCAGTGCGTGCAGATCTCGGCGGCGGGCTGCGACGGAACGAACACGGTCGCGCAGCACGTGCAAGACCGGGCGCCGGCCTTCTCGAACAACTCCTGCAGCCAGGGGACCGAGTCGCAGTGCACCCGGCCCTCACCACCGCATGCCGGACAGGTGTCGTGGAGACGCTCGAGGATCGCGTCGCGGATGAACGCGGAGCGATCGGGCAGCTGGTCGAGGGCCTCGGCCAGGTGCGCATCCACGCGGAAGGTGACGACGACGGATTTCTTGCGGGCCACGGCTGCTCCCGGGAGCCGGGCTCCCAATGCGAACACGGATTCAGCGGTTCGTCTGTTGCAACTCCAACGCGATGTCGATCCCCGCGACCTCGTCCCGGTCGCGCACCTCGACGTTCTCGACGCGGCCCTGGTGCGCCTTGCCGTCGACCCAGTGCCCCGCCTGCACGGTCACCACGCCCGCTGAGACACCCTTCAGCGCGTAGTTGCCGTCGGAGTCAGCCGTGACGCGTGCTCCCGTCGCACTGACGTTCGCGCCGACGGCCGGGGAGCCGTCGGGCAGGGTCACGCGGCCCCGCACGGTGCCTCCGGCATCGAACTCCACCCGGAGATCGTTGGTGCCGGCGTCCGCCCGCACAGAACGGCTCTGCGAGCCGATGTTGATGTTGACGGTGTACGAGCCGGGGCTGAGTCCGCCGATCTCGAAGCGCCCCTCCACCATCTGACCGCCGGTGCTGACGTTGGCAGACGCGTCTTCCCCCTCCTGACGGATGCGATTGACCGACACCCACCCCATCTCGGGTACCGATCCTCCCGGCGCAACCACGGTCCCGGCGATCGAGAGACCGCGCGACACCGTGAGCATCACGTTCTCCTGTCCAGCCTGCACGTCATCGACACGGGTCGGCAGGACCTGCGTGGTCTCGCCGCCCCAGCTCCAGCCGCCTGTCCTGACGGAGTACGTCCCGGCGGGCTGGTTCTCGAACGTGAAGTCGCCGTTCGTGTCGGAGCGAGCGTTGCCCACGCTCTGCTCAGCGTCCTCGTTGATCCGGAACAGCTGCACCTGCACGCTCGAGGCGATGCCGCCCTCCTCGAATCGGACCGTTCCTGCGATGACGAACGCCGGCTCGAGCTTCAGCGCCACGGGAGTTGCGGTCCCGGTGTCGACGCGAACGGTCGGGGACGGCGCGACGCCCTCGCCTTGCGCGATGAGGTCATACGGTCCGGGGGCGAGTCCCTTGATCTCGAACGATCCGTCCTCACCGACCACGATGTCGTCGGGGGCGCGCGCGTACCGGTACGGGTTCCCCTCGCCGCGGTACGTCACGTCGATGCGCGTGCCCGAGTGCGGCCGGCCGTCCGGTCCCATCGCGGTTCCGGTCAACACACCACCCGCCGCAAGCTTGAAGTCGAGCGAGGTGGCTTTGGACTCCGACACCTCGATGCTCGCCTCGGTCGTCGCCGTGTGCTCGGCGTGGTCCGCCTGCACGATGACCTTGCCGGGCTCCACGTTTTCGAGATGGAAGCGTCCGTCCTCGCCGGTCACGGACGGCGTCGCCTGCCGAAGTTCTCGGCGCTTGATCCACTCGTTCGCACCCTCCTCACTCACCGCCCAGCGCACGAAGGCGCCGGTCAGCGGCCGGCCGTCGCCGCCCTTGACGACACCCTCGATGACGGCGCCGCGGCGGAGCGTGACAACCAGGTCCTCCATGACTTCACCCGGCCCTAGGCTGATCGGATCCGTGCGGCCATCGAGCCATCCCTGCGCCTTCGCGACGACACGCGCCTGGCTGCCCGGGGACGGACCAGGGATCTGGAAGCGGCCACCGTCCTGGCTGAGCCGCGGGTCCATCTGCGACATGACGGACGAGAGCATCCGCATCATGCCCTGGCCCTGATCGGCCTCCAGTGTGATGCGTGCACCGGGCACGGGCTCGCCGTCCGGCGTCTGCACGACGCCCTTGATGACGGACCCCGCGGCCATCTTGATCTCGCGCTCGATGATCTGTCCTGCCTCGGTGATCGAGACCATCGCGCCCTTGCCGGGATCCTCCGGGGCGGACTGCCCTCCCATCGCGCCCTGGAACATCATCCCGATCGACATCTGGTTGACGCCCGGCTGGTAGTAGCCTTCCTTGCTGACCGACATCATGGCCTGGCCCTTGGGCACGCTCACGATCTCGAACGTCCCGTCCGTGCCGGAGATGCCGCTCTGCTCGCCGCCGAAGAACGACCTCACGGACACCAGTCGCACTGTCGCGCCCTCGATGGGTTGATCGGTGCTCTGGTCGATGACCGTTCCACGCACGATGGCGCCCTTGCCGAGCGAGATGTCGCGCACGTTCTCACCGTGCTTGAGGCTCTCCCCGCCGCCGTTGCCGCGCATGATCGCGACCGGGTCCTCGGGGTGGCTGCCATAGCCGTCCGCGCGCACCATGAAGAGCTGTAGCGGGCCTGCGCGCAGGCCGTCGATGCGGTACTGCCCGGAAGCGTCGGTGCGCGTGTTGCCGACGATCGGCGAGCCCTGGTCGAAGATCGCGATGAAGATCTCGGCGTCTTCGATGGGCTGGTCGTCCTCGTTCGTGACCTTGCCCGTGATCCACGAATCGCCCTGGATCACGAGCTCGATGAACTCGGTGCCGGGCACCGTGACGTCGTCCTTCACCGTGAACGGCTCGCCCTCGGGAGTCACGGCCACGATCATCTCGCCCGCGGCGAGACCGGTCAGACGGAAGCCTCCGCTCTCGTCGGTGACGGCATACCGCCGGTCGACCTGGAACATCTCCAGTTGGTTGTTCGGCTCGCTGAACGCGACCACGGACAGGCCCGCGACGTTGCCGCCGCTCGGGCGCACAACGCGGCCCTCCAGCTCGAATCCACGAACGAGCACGAATCGGAGCGGTCGCTCGGACAACGACGGAGAGATCGGGATTCCGCGCTCGGTGCGCTGCGTGTACTGCTCCGCCGAGACCTCGATGTCGTAGTTGCCCGGCGGGATCTTGAGGAGTTCGAACTTGCCTTCGATGTCGGTGAGCGCGGTCTCCGCGGCGGCAGGCGGTGCCGGCAGTTCTCGGATCAGACGCAGGAAGTCCATGCCGGCGCCCGCGGGTCGCTGTCGCAGGACGCGCACGGTCGCGCCGTGGATCGGGTCACCCTGCTCGTCGACGACGATGCCGGGCACGACGTACGTCGGCGTCACGTAGATCACGCCGACGTTCGTCGCCTTGTCGGCGATGACCTCGATGCCGTTCATCTGACGTTCCGCCATCGGGGCGGAGGGCGTCACGCGCAGGAGCCACTCGTCGAAGTTCAACGCATCGTCGATGACGAACGAGCCGTCCGAGTTCGTGGTGGTGCGGATGACCGTGTCGGGGCCGGGCAATCCCGCCTCGAGCGACACGTCGACGTTGGCCAGCGGCTTGTCGGAGCCGTACTCCTTGACGATGCCGATGACCTGGCCGGAGCCCTCTTCACGCCAGCGACGCTTGGGGACCGCGGGCTGCTTCTTCCGACGGGCCTTGTCATCGTCCTTCGTGACATTGACGGGCTGGGCGTCGGAGTCGTCACCGTCGCCCACGCCACCCGGGCTCTGCATCAGCATGGCGACGAGGCCCCCGACCAGGAGCAACACCACCAGAATCGCAATAGGAACGACCTTACGACCGGACATGCCCGACCCTCCTCTAGCCCCGATGTACCTCTATCCGGTTGGACGCAGACCTTGATCCCAACCGACCGGGGAAACGTCGGTTCATTCTGTACGGCCGGCCACCCGGCGCCGCAGAGAGTCTCCTCCCGTTCCGCGGCGGCGGCTACCGTGCGGGCCCTGGAGGGTGGCGCATGGGCGACGACGGACTCATCAGCGAGACGCTTGACACGGGACGGTCGGCCGCCGCGAGCGTGAAGCTGCCCGCGATCTTCCTCCTCTCGCTGGCCTGCATGGGCGTCCTCGCCGCGATCATCGGGATCTTCTGGAGCCCCGATCTCTCGGGCAGCGAGATGACCGAGGATCAGCGCCAGGCCATTGCGACGTTGACCGGAACGATGAAGTACCTGTTCGGCGGGGTGTTTCTCGTCCTGAACGGTGCCATCGCGTTCGGCGCTCTGAAGATGATGAATCTGCAGTCGCGCGGGCTGGCCATGATCGCGTGCGTGCTGGCACTCGTGAACCTGCAGTGCGGGTGCCTCACCTTCCCGTTCGGCGTGTGGGGGCTGATGGTCCTGAACGACGAGCGCGTGAAGGCCGGCTTCGACCGCGCGGCGACGGACGGCCTCTGACCCCGCGCTGTTGCTACGCCGGGCTCTGCTAGGGCGGGCTCTGCGACCCCGGGCTCTGCGAACCTCGGCGTTCGTGAACGCCCTGGTCAAAGATCTCCGCGACGTCCTGCCACACGATGCGGTCCTCGACCGCGCCGCCGACCGGATCACGTACGCATGTGACGGACAGACGCTGCATCCGGGGCGGCCGGATGTCGTCGTGCTGCCGAGCAGCACTTCAGAAGTCGCCGCAGTCGTGCGCGTCGCGGCACGGCACGGCGTGCCGGTCGTGCCGCGCGGTGCCGGCACGGGGCTGGCGGGCGGAGCACTCGCCACCTCCGGCGGCGTGCTCGTCGGCACCGCCCGCATGAGCCGCATCGTGTCGATCGATGCGGAGCGTCTCCGCGCGGTCATACAACCTGGCGTCGTGAACGCCGACCTCGACCGCGCGGCGGCGGCTCACGGGCTACGCTTCGCACCCGACCCCTCGAGCCAGTCCGCGTGCACCGTCGGCGGCAACGTCGCCGCGAACGCAGGAGGCCCGCACACGCTGCGGCTGGGAGTCACGGCGAACCACGTCACCGGGCTGGTGATCGTGACCGCCGACGGCGCCGTTCACGCGACTGGCGAGTGTGCACAACGGGCGGGCGTAGGCGCGGATTCCGTCAATGCGCTGCTGGTGGGCAGCGAGGGCCTCCTCGGCGTCGTGACGGAGATCTCCGTGCGCTTGGTCGCGCGCGCCGCCGGCGTGCGGACCCTGCTGGCGACGTACGACGCAACCGGCGACGCCGCGCGGGCCGTGGCGGCGGTCATCGCCACTGGTGCGGTGCCTGCGGCCGTCGAGATGATCGATCGTCGCGCGCTGGACGCCGTCGAGGCGCACGAGCCGCTCGGGTTCGACGCCACAGTCGCGGCTCTGCTGCTCGTCGAACTCGAGGGCACCGAGGAGCAACTGGATGAGCTCGTGCCACCGGTGGTTGGAGCCCTCCGTGCCGCCGGCGGGCGCAACGTGCGCGCGACCGGAGACGACGCGGAGCGCGCGCGGATGTGGCGGGCACGCAAGCAGGCCGGCGCGGCCGTCGGGCACCTGGCGCGCGGATTCGTGACGCATGACGGAGTGGTTCCGCCGTCGCGACTGGCGGAGGCGCTGGCGCGGATAGACGAAGCCGCCCGCGCACACGGCGTGGATGTCGCGATCGTGGCGCACGCCGGTGACGGGAACCTGCATCCGTTCGTTCTGCTTCAAACGCTCGACGACGACGAACTCGCCCGCGCGAACGCCGCCGGCCGGGACATGCTTCAGGCGTGCCTCGACCTCGGAGGCTCGCTCACGGGAGAGCACGGCATCGGCCTCGAGAAGCGCGGCCTGCTCGAACGTCAATTCGACCTGCCGACGCGCGCGCTGTTCGCGCGGCTGCGACACGCGCTCGACCCGGACGAGCGCATGAACCCCGGCAAGGTGCTCCCCTCCGGAGGCCGGTGCGGGGAAGTGTCGCGCGGTGCCGTGACGAACGTCGCGGGCGGTTGGCTGTGAGACCCGTCAGTATCGCGGAGACGGTCGAAGCGCTCGGGCCCGGCGGTCGTGTGCGCGTCGTCGGTGGCGGCACGACCGCGCGTCCGGTGGACGGCGCGGAGACCCTGTCACTCGATCGCCTCTCCGGCGTGCTTGAGGTGCGGCCGGCGGATCTCGTGGCGTCCGCGCGCGCCGGGACGACGCTCGTCGAACTCGACGACGCGCTGCGCGAACGCGGTCGTCGGTTCCCGCTTGCGCCCTACGACTCGGGACGCGGCACAGTCGGAGGCGCGTTCGCCGCCGGCGCGGACGGACTCAGCGCCCGCATGGGATTCCGGCTGCGAGACGTCATCCTCGCTGCGACTGCTGTCCTGCCGGGCGGCGATGTCGTCCGTGTCGGCGCGGCCGTCGTCAAGAGCGTGGCTGGTTTCGGTGTTGCGCGCGCATTCGTGGGCGCGGGCGGCTCTCTGGCCGCGCTCGCCGAAGTCACGTTCCGTATCGAGGCACGGCCGGAGGCAACGGCAACCGTGGGAGCCGCGTTCGAGTCGCGGAGCGAGGCAGTGACGCGCGCGCGCCGCGCGCTGCGATCGGGACACGCACCATCGGCGATCACGGTGCGGAGTGACCGCGGTGAGCACCGGGTCGCCGTGCTGTTCGAGGGCAAGCCCGGCGCGGTTCGCGCCGCGGAACAGCGCGCGGGGCGTCATGGCCTGACGGCCGTCCCGCCCCCGTGGGAGGAGTGGACGCGCGAAGCCGCAGCGTTGCCGGGCGATGGTCTTGCGCGCGTGGGCGGCGCGGACGCACGCTTGCCTTCGGCTGCGTTTTCGATCGTCGATGTCCTCCGCGGGAGGTTCGTCGCCCACGTAGAAGGGCCGGCGCCAGAGCGCGGCGTGCATCCGCTGTTCACCCGGCTACGAACGGCGTTCGATCCGGATCGCCGGCTCGTGTCAGGACGCATGCCGTGACGCGCCACGAACTGCTGACGCTCTCGGACTCGTGCATCCACTGCGGATTCTGCCTCCCAGTCTGCCCCACGTACACAGCGACCGGCAACGAGGGCCACTCGCCGCGCGGCCGGATCTCACTCGTGCGCTCGCTCGCGGAGAACGGCGACGTGCCGCCGGGCGAGATCGGCGAGTACCTCGATGCGTGCCTGGGCTGCCGCGCATGCGAACCGGCCTGCCCGTCGAACGTTCCATACGGCCGTCTTCTCGAACGGGGCCGTGCCGAACTGCGGGGCCGCGTGCCCGCACCGTGGCTCGAGCGCGTCTTGCTGCGCCTGTTCGCGTCGTCGGCCGGCGTCACCGCGGTGATGCGGCTGGCGTGGTTGGCCCGCCGCCTGCCCCGCCTGCCCCGCCTGCCCCGCCTACCCGGTGCGCGGCTCGTCTCGCAGGCCGCCCGGCTTGCGCCCGACGCGTCATGGCGCGCGTGGTCGCGCTCGGTCCCGACCGTCCAGCCGGCGCTCTCCGTGCGAAAAGGAGCCGTGGCCCTCCTGCCGGGCTGCGTGACGGATCACGCCGATCGCGCCGACCGCGCAGCCGTGGTGCACGTGCTCCGGCACGCAGGCTTCGATGTCCACGTCCCGCGCGGCCCGTTGTGCTGCGGCGCTCTCCACGCGCACCAGGGCGACGACATGCGATCGGATGCCTGGCTCACCCGGCTCGCCGACGCGCTGCGCGATCTGCCGGTCGAGGCCGTCGTCGCCGACGCCGCGGGATGCGGCGCTCACCTGCTCGCTCATGTGGACCGGCTACCGGTCCCCGCAACGGATGCGCTCGTGCTGGCCGCAGCGCATGTTCCACACGACGCGCTCAGACCGATCGCCGCGGCTCTCGGACTGTCCGCCCCGGTGCGCGTGGCGTGGGATCCGCCGTGCCACCTCGACCACGGTCAGCGGCGCGCCCACGTCGTGCGCGAACTCCTCGCGGCGATCCCGGATGTCGAGATCGTCGATGCACCCGACGCGTCTACGTGTTGCGGCAGCGCAGGGCTGTTCAACGTGCTGCATCCCGCCGAGGGCGCGCGTCTCGGCATGGAAAAGGCGTGCGCGATCCTGGCGGTGGCGCCGCACATCGTCGTGACCGCGAACGCGGGGTGCCGGCTGCAGATCGAGACGTCGCTGCGGTCAGAGGACTCGGGTCTGTCCGTCCGTCACGCGGCCGTGCTCATCTCCGCCGCATTGCGCTAGCGGCGGTCGATATCGACGCGGCCCTTGACGGAGACACGCTCCTCCATCCGGCCTCTGTCGAGCCAGACGGCGGTCTCGCAGTACAGGTGAGCCTCGACCAGGAGCCCGGTGTCGAGGTCGTGGAACAGCGCTCCTGCGAGTTTGCCGCGCGAACGGTTGAAGCGGTCGAGCGGTCCCCACGGCTGGCCGCTGGCCGTGCCCGAGATGCGCGTGACGGCGCACTCGCGACCGCCCGCCGTAGCCCTGCCGACGTACGTTACGCGGCACTCGAACGTCAGGGGTGAGAGAGAGCCGCGGTGCGTTGCAGCGACCGGCAGAACGCTGGTCAGCCGCCACGTCGCGCCGGGCCGGAGCGGGCCATCCGGCACACCGAGCGCCCCGATCGTCACGAACGGAGTCACGTCCTTGAGCGGCAACGGCGGGTCGCCGTTGACGGTGGGACCGCCGGTCGCGGGGAATTCCATCCGCACGCGTTCGCGTAGACCCTCCCACGGATACGCCTTCAACTCCCGCACGTCCTGGCCGACCGCTTCTCCCTGCTGGTCGACGAGCCGACAGGACGACATGACCTCGACCGAGTCGCCCGATTCGGTGCCCGCGATCTGCGTGACCTGTTCGGCGCGCTGCTGCATGTCGAACTGTGTCTCGAGTCCCTTGGCGAAGCCGCCTCGGATGGACTCGTGCATGATCGCGAGTGACGTCTCGCTGGTGATCGTGACGACAACGTCGCTCGGGACGGCGAAGGTGATGTGCGCGTCCTCCGCGCGTACGTCGCGCAGGTGGCGCTCGACAGGGTCGGGATCGCCGCGCAGCGCAACGACGCCGAGGCCGGCCCCGACGAGCAGCATGCCGGCGAGCGCAGCGATCCACCCACGTCGGATGCGCGACTTCTTCATGTACAACGGCGGCGGACGGAACGCTGCGGAGCCCATGCGGTCGGCGAATGCACCTGTCGTCGCGGCCGCCGACGTGGCCGGGTGGATGTACTGCTCCGTCGGAGCGATTCGCTCGGTGCCGACGTCGCGTACGACACCCCGGCAACCGGCGCAGATTCCGCCGACCACCGCGTCCTCTGACGGTCCGAGGCAGATCTTGCAGAGCACCGCCCCACTCGGCATCGCGGCATCCGGGGCCCGCGACACAGGCGGCGGCGAGATGGGGAGTGCCGCGAGTTCCTCGAGCGGACTCGTGAACGCGCGGCTTTTCCCGATCTCCGGTTCGTCGGCGTCGCGCGGGGCGACGGGGGTCACGGGCGGAGCGAGGCGCACGACCGGTTCACCGCACGCCAGGCAGCTCTTGGCCCCCTGGAGCGTGGGCTCGTCGCAGTGCGGACAGCGCATCCCTCTGGATCGGGAATCGCAGTGGCCGAGGTGAACCGGGACCTGCTGCCAGGCTCGCGTCAGGCTCGATTCGGAACCCGATTCCGGGACTCAGCCGAGCTCGTGACGGAGGAGGTCGTCCAGGCTCTCGCGCGCTCGAACCAGCCGCAGCTCCCCGGCCGGGTCCCGCCAGACCTCGGGAGCGGCGGGGATCGAGTTGTAGTGCTTCGCGGGCATCGACGCGCAGTAGGCGCCCGCGCCACCGACGACGACGACATCACCGGCAGCAGGACGCGGGAGCGTGCGCGGCCCCAGACCCTCGGGATCGCCGCGGGCCGGTGTCAGGATGTCCCCCGATTCGCAACACGGCCCCACGACGAGCAGCGGCACCTCGTCTCCCAGCGCGCCGCCCGCCTCTGCCGCGTGGAACGCCACCGGGTGCTGGGCGCCGTACATCGACGGACGGAGGATCTCCGCCATGCCGACGTCGGTGCGGACGAATACGTGCCCGTCCGCTCCTGTGGAGACGACGTCGTACACACGCGCGACGATCGCGCCGGCGTCGGCGGCCAGGAACGTCCCCGGCTCTACCTCGAGGTGTAGCTCGCGCCCGGTGTCGGCAGCGAACTCACGCAGCAGTGCGTGCGCCGCAGCCGCAGCGGCGGCGAGGTCGGTACCGTGCTCGCCGGGCATGCGAGCGACTTTGAACCCTCCGCCGAGGTTGACCGTCGTCACGTCGGGCAGTTCGCGTACGAGCGCGAGTGTCGCGGTCGCGATCTCCGCCCACTTGATCGCCTCGCCCCCCGAGCCGATGTGATGGTGCGCGTGGTCGAGCCGCAATCCGTGTTCCGCCGCCAAGCGCAGGACGTCGTGCAGTTGCTCGTGCCAGACGCCGAAACTGGCGTCCGGGCCAGCGACGCTCGTGCGGTTGTTGTGTCCGCTGCCCACGCCGGGATTGAAGCGCACGCCGAACGTGCCGCCGGGGAACTCGCCCCCCAGCAGCTCGAGCTGACGCACCGAACACGCGGTCACGCCCGCGCCACGCCGGACCAGATCCTGCCAGCCGCTGCCGAGGATCTGGGTGGTGAGCTGGATCTTCTGCGGCGCGACGCCGGCCCGAATGGCGCGCTCGGCCTCGTGGACGCTCGAGGCGTCGAACTGCAGACCCATCTCATCGAACAGACGCAGCACGGCCCGCGCGGGATTCGCCTTGATGGCGAAGCGCGCCGTGAAGCCGAACGGTCCGCCGAACCCGAGCAACTCGGACGCGCGTGTGCGCAGCGTCGTCTCGTCGTACAGATACAGCGGCGACCCGAAACGTCTGAGCGCTTCGCGCGTGGTCTCGGCGGTCGGCAGGTACGGTTCGGTGGTCCCCACGGCGCGAGCGTGGCACGCACGTTCGAGCGGGGCAACATCTGAACGGGATCGCGGTACCCTGCTCCACATGCGAACGGGATGGAGAGGCGTGGCAGTGGTCGTGGTGCTCGCTGCGGGCTGCTCGGGCGGCGAGGGACACGGCATCCGTCCCATCAACCACTACGGCGAGACCCTGCCGCCGCGCGTGCGGCAGCTCATCGACCGGCCGAGTCCGGTCGACCACCCGTTCGAAGACCGATTGCCGCGCGGACCTGCGCCGTTGCAGCCGTCCCCGGCGGTCGGCGACACACCTGGAGCAGCAGCGGCTGCAGAGAACGGCTGGACCGACCGCGTGCTGGCGTTCGAGCCGTCCGCGGACGACCGCCCCTACCTCGGCACTGGATTCGTGGGAGCGCGCAACGTGCCGGCGTCCACGGGGTATGCGTACGGCGTCGGCGTCAGAGGTGTTCAGCCGGGCCAGTCGCTCGGCCGCGCAGGGATGGAGAACGGCGACGTCCTGGTCGAACTCGCCGGCGCACGTCTGGACCAGGGGCCGCGCGCGGAGGCCGTCCAGCGGCTGCGCGAAGTGCTGATGCCGCTACCCGCCGACTCGATGAGCAGCGCCGTCTACGTCCGCGGAGAAACCGTGAAGAGAACCCCGCTCCTCCTCGGCCGTCAGCCGCCCTCGTTTGCGCAGCTCGAGACTCCGCTGTCCTGGTTCGAGACGACACGCAACGACACGAAGATACTCGACTGGATCGACCGGGTCACGGCGCTGGACTCCGGCTTGCCGCGCTACCGCGACACGCTGGCACGCCATCGCAAGCGTTTCGAGAAACAGGACCCGTTCCGGCTGCGGAAGACGGTCGAGGTGCAGCTGAATCCTGCGGCGCATGAGAACGCGGCCCAAGAGCTCGCGGCAAGCCTGTTCCCCGATGGCATGGGCGCTGCAGTCGTTGCCGCCAACGGCAAGGTTCCGCTCGTCACCGCGTTCGAGAAGGTCGTCGCGCGCGATCTCGACGATGAGCTCGATCGGATGGAGCTCTTCCTGGTCGAGTACGCGGGCAGGGTCCGCGACGCGCTCGGCTGGACGCCCGCGGCCCGGCGGTTCGTCGAGGAGACGCTGCCGCTGATCACAGAACGGTTCGCCGTCGAGGGCGAATACATGTACGACGACGAGGACGTCGAACGCGAGCGGGCCAGCCGCCGCGCGATGCAACTGCTCGCGAGCGTGGACCGTGCAGCGGTCGCGAGTGTCGCGGCGGACGTCCTCGCGTTCATTCGGCAGCGGCAGCCCGAGTGGCGGAGGCTCGTGGCGGAGCACGGCGGAGAGGGGATCGTCGCCTATCGAGAGACGGCCGTGGGCCGCATCGAGTTCGCCGGTCCCGGCCGGCAGACCCATAAGAAGCGCTGCGCGCTGCGCTTCGACCTCGGCGGCAACGACCGCTACCTGGACTGCGGCGCACGCGCGGACCGAGAGGTACCGATCTCGATCCTCGTGGACGAGGGCGGGGACGACCTCTACGGCGCCACCTCTCCCTTCGCGCAAGCGGCGGCGATCGGGGGTGTCGCCGTGCTCTACGACCTGGATGGCGACGATCAGTATCTGGCGCGGCAGTGGGGCCAGGGGGCCGCGGTCGCAGGCTTCGCGTTGCTGCGTGACTGGGAAGGCCGCGACACGTATCGGGCCACCGAATGCGCTCAAGGCGTCGCCATGTGCGGCGCGGGCGTCCTCATCGACGCCGACGACGACGACACCTACACGGCCGATCGCTACGCGCAGGGAGTCGGCCTACCAGGTGGCGTCGGCGCGCTCTCGGACATGGGCGGCAACGACCGCTACGCGGCCACCGGCAAGTACGGCTCGGAGTACGGCGAGGACGGCGTGTTCAGCGGCTGGAGCCAGGGCGTGGGGTTCGGGTTCCGCCACATCGGTTCAGGCGGCGTAGGGCTGCTCCACGACTGGATGGGCGACGACGTGTACGAGGCCGGGAACTTCAGCCAAGGCGGGGGCTACTTCCACGCTTGGGGCGCGCTCGTCGACGACGGCGACGGGCAGGATCGCTACATCGGCTCCCGGTACGCGCAGGGGTTCGCGGCGCACCAGGCCGCCGGGACGTTCCTCGAGGGCGGCGGCAGCGACCTCTACCAGAGCCATGCCGGCGTCGCGCAGGGACTGTCGTGGGACGAGACGACGGTCTTCTTCCGCGACGGGAACGGCGACGACACCTACGAGACCCGCGGGTTCTCGCTCGCATCGGCGGCCCACAACGGGATCGTGGTGTTCATCGACAACCAGGGCTCCGACACGTACTCCGATCTGCCCGGCAAGGCGAAGTCGAACACGTACCACGGCGGCCACTCGTTCGCGCTGTTCCTCGATTTCGGCGGAGACGACCGCTACGGCAATCGCGACGTCAACGAGTGGAACGGTCGGGGGACACTCCGGGACGACGGCGCGTACACGTTCGACCTGCCCGCCCACGTGCCGGACGACCTGTCGGACCTGGTGCCCGCAGCTGAGAGCGACGAGAAGTGAGCGGCTGGGAAGTCGTCGTGCTCGGCATCGCACAGGACGGCGGTGTGCCACACGTGGGATGCCGCTGCACACGCTGCGGGCCGGCGTTCGACGGGCTGCGCCGCCGCGAACGAGTCGCGTGCCTGGGCCTGACGAACGGAGAACGGGCGTACCTGTTCGACGCGACGCCGGATCTGCCCGACCAGTTGCACGCACTCGGCGCACGGCGACCTGACGCCGTGTTCTTGACTCACGCGCACATGGGGCACATCAACGGCCTCCCGTACCTCGGGCGCGAGGCGCTGGCGACCGCGACGATGCCGCTCCATGCGACACCTGCCATGCATGCATTCCTCTCGTCGAACGCGCCGTACAGCGACTTGTACGAACAGTCGCGGGTCACCGCCGCCCCCAACGACGACGTGGATCTCGGCGGCGTACGCGTGCGGTCGATGCAGGTGCCGCACCGCAACGAACACGGCGACACCGTCGCGTACGTGATCGAGAGCGAGACCAAGAGCGTGCTGTTCCTGCCCGACATCGATCGCTGGGACACGTGGGATCGCGATGTCCGCGAGGAGGTAGCCGCGGTCGACGTCGCCTACATCGACGGTTCGTTCCTCTC
Source organism: Planctomycetota bacterium (assembly GCA_965248445.1). Lineage (GTDB taxonomy): Bacteria > Planctomycetota > JAJSAM01 > JAJSAM01 > JAJVHW01 > CBDFJG01. The sequence goes on along the minus strand of CBDFJG010000004.1, from coordinate 607,501 downwards.
GCGCGACGAACTGCCGCGGATGGCTGGCGAGGTCCCGCATCCGCCGGTGACCGAGACGATGGACCTGCTCGACGGACTCGGCGACCGCGTGCGCTTCATCCACCTGAACCACACGAACCCGCTGCTCGACGACCCTGCGCCGGTGCGCGCGCGCGAATTCGACGTGGCTGTCCAGGGCGAGCGCATCGCCCTGGGATAGCCCTCCTTGCGAGCTACTTCACGAGCACGTAGGCAGCACCCGAGTCTTCGAGACTGTTGTCGCCGTCGTCACCGTCGACGCCCGTGGCGGAACTGTCGTCCCCCCGCGCAGCGATCAAGATGGTGGTGCCGGAGACCGCCAAGTTGTCGCCGAATCTGTCCTCCGCATCGGTGTTCGACGCCTTCACGTAGTCTCCCGGACCCCATGTCGTGCCAGTGCGTGTGAACAGGTACACCGCCCCGGCGTTCCCGACGCTGTCGTCCGATTCGTTTCCGTTCAGCCCTGTGGCGCCGCTGCGTTCGCTCGGCGCACCGATCGCGATGAGATCTCCAGAGATCCCGACGGCTGAACCGAAGCGGTCGAAATCGTCGGTGTTCGAGGCCTTCAGATACGCCTGCTGCGACCATGTCGTGCCCACACGGTGGAACACGTACGCGGCGCCGGCCTGGTTCTTGCCCGTGTTGTTCTCGTTCCCATTCACTCCCGTGGCGTTGCTCTGTTCCTGCGGCGTGCCGACGACCAGCGTGTCCCCGGACAGCGCTACCCGCAGGCCGAACTGGAACGTGTCGTTGGAGGCCTTCAAGTACGCTTGCTGCGTCCACGTCACTCCGCTCCGGGAGAATACGTAGACCGCACCCGAGTTCGTCGCGCCTTCGTTGTTCTGGTCGCCGTTCACGCCGTTTGCGTCACTGTTCTCCTGGAAGGCACCCACCGCAATGGTGTCGCCCGAGACCGCGACCGCGCCTCTGGCGCCGAAGTTGTCAAGGTCGCCGGAGTTGGATGCCTTGAGGTACGCCTGCTGCGTCCACGTCGTTCCGTTCCGCACGAAGACGTAGGCCGCGCCACGATTGTCGCCGCCGTTCCCCTCACTCTGGTTGACGCCGGAGGCGCTGCCGTCCTCGCTCGAGGAGCCCACAACGATGGTGTCTCCGGAGATCGAGACCGAGGAGCCGAAGAAGTCGGACGGATCCGTGTTGGATGCCTTGAGATACGCCTGCTGCGTCCAGGTCGTCCCGTTGCGCACGAACACATACGCCGCGCCTGAGCCCAGCTCGCTGTCGTTGCTCTGGTCGCCGTCGACGCCCTGCGCGTTGCTGTCCTCACCCGCGCAGCCGACGACAATTGTGTTTCCCGAGATAGCGACCGCCCCGAGGAAGTCAACAGAGTCCGGGTTCGACGTCTTCAGATACGCCTGCTGCGTCCAAGTCGTCCCGCTGCGCACGAAGACGTAGGCGGCGCCGGAATCCACGGCTGCGTTGTCGTTCTGATTGCCGTTCACTCCGCTCGCACTGCTGTCCTCGGCTCGCGCCGTCACGACGAGCGTGTCGCCGTCGATCGCGACGAAACCGAAGTCGTCGTCGGCCTCGGAGTTCGACGCCTTGAGGTAGGCCTGGAACGCGCCCCCGCCGCCACCGCCGCCGCCGCCGCCGCCGTCCGAGAGCTTGGCGAAGAGCCTGTCCGCCTTGGCAGCTTGTGCCTCCGCCTGGATCAGCTTCGCGAGCCGCTTCGCCGTCTTGGTCTGGCCCGCCGCATCGGTCAGCTTGGCGCGCCCCTTGTCGATCGCCTTCTGAACCGACGCCGCCTTGACCTTGCTCGTGAATCCGTCGAGATCCGCTTGCACTGCGTCAAGGTGATCCGAGACGTCGCCCGCGAGCCCCATCACGGCGTCTTCCTTGAGCGCGTCGATCGTGGCGTCGCCGGGCTTCTTCTTCTCGACCTTGACGATCGACTTCTTGGCGAGCTTGATGTCGCCCTTCAGCGAGTCCGAGTCCTTCGCCAGCTTCTTGAGCGCGCCGTCGTACAGCTTCTTGTCCTTCTTCTCCGGCTTCGTCAGGTCACCGACGAGCGCGTCGGTGCGCGACTGCATCTCTGCCTCGAACGCGTCGAGCCGCGGACCGAAGCGTGCAGCCGACGACGTCGCGGCGAACAACGCAGCCAGCGAGACCGCGAACACGAGTTGACGAACGGACACACCGCTATCGCGAGACACGTTCCGCATCGAACTCTCCCCGCGCCCAGGGCTTCGCGTCGGACTTCCGTCCGCGACCTCCGGTTGCCGGAGGCTGGGCTCGATCGGATTGAAACGGGTCCGACGGTGGCGAGTCAAGCGCGTCATCCCGAGTGCGATGGGACGAGCGCGAGCAGCCGGCCGTTAGTCGCGGACGATCTCGCCGTTCTTCAGGCGCTCGAGCCGCGGCATCAGCTTGCCGAGGTTTGCCTGGCCGGCGTCGTGCTTGCCGATGTACTCCCACGCAAGACGGCCGCGCTTGTCGATCACGAACCATGCGGGGCTCGGCATCCACTCGGCACCGACGAGGAGTTGACGGCCGACTCCGTAGAGCGCTTGCGCACGGCCGGCCGGATCTGCGCACACCGTGAACGGCAGGCGCATGCGGTCTTCCCAGGCCTTCGCGCGCTCCTTCTCGTGGGGCGTCACGACGACGACGCGGACGCCCCAGTCCGTGAGGTTCTGGATCTGGCCGGACAGGCGGTTCAGCACCTTGTGTCCCTTGACGCTCTTATCGCCGTGGCTGAACACGAGGACGACGATCTCGCCCTCGTGGGTACTGAGGTTGACAGGACCGTTCATGGACGAAAGCGCGATCTCGGGCACTTCGTCCTCGCGCGTGAGTACGCCCATTTTCTCGATGCGCCGCGCCTCGCGGTGTTCCTCGCGAATGGACTCGACGTCCCAGCGGCCGCCCTTCAACTGGCGGCGCGCCAGTGCGACGGCATTCGACACGTTCTTGTCGGCACCGGGCTTCTGTTTTGCCTCGACCGCTGCGAGCGCGCCCTCTCCGCCGATGCGGGCGAGTGCCTCGATCGTCGCGATCGCGGCGACCGCGTGCTTCTCGACGGCAAGCGACTTGATCAGCGTCTCCGTCGCGTCCTCGCCGCCCGCGAGTCCGATCGCGCGCGCACCGAGGGCACGGACGTACGGGTCCTCGTCGGCGAGCAGGTTCTCCAGAACGGGGATGGCGGTCCCGTCGAGCGCCCCGAGTTCCCACTCGGCGCGCAGGCGCTCCTGCCATCCGTCCACCGGCTCGCTGCCCCGCGTGTGCTGGGCGGCCGCTGCGTGATCCACTCCGCGGAACGCAGCGAACGCCTCGACGGCGGAATCGGGGATGACCGGGTTCTCCGACGCGGCTGGGCTGACCGCGAGAGTGAGAGACAGGGCGAGGCTGAGGAGTGGTGTGCGCATGGAGGTCAGGCGGGCGCCGGGCAGAGACCGGCCCCGGATCGTTCATCGGTATGCCTGGAGGGTTCTGTTGAGCCCACGGTCTCGACGGTTGAGCCAGAGGGCATCTCCGGCTTCAATTCACCTGTGCCGCATCCCGACCCCCTCCCGATCTTCCCGCTCGAGGCAGTCACGCTGCTCCCGGGCGTCCTGCTCCCCCTCCACATCTTCGAGCCGCGCTACCGGCGGATGGTCGCGGACGCCATGCAGGGTGACCGCGCGATGGCGATGGCGATGCCACTGCCGGGCCACTCGGCGGGCGATCAGCCGAATCCCCCGGTGCATCCGGTGATCGGCCTGGGTGACATCGTGCAGCACGTGCCCCTCGCAGAAGGCCGGTGCAACATCGTGCTGCGCGGGGTGGCACGAATGCGGGTCGAGGAAGAGCTGACGGCGGATCTGCCGTACCGCATCGTCCGCGCGACGGAATTGCCCGACCACGGCGGCGGCGACGGCCTGGTGCCGCGCGTCGTGGCGCTTGCAACCCGCGCGGCCGGAGTCGACCAGGCACAAATCGCCGCGCTGGCGCTCACCGCGCAGGGGGCGGCGCTCGACATCGTCCTCCTCGCGCTGGAACTGGCGCCACGTGACGTGCACCGCTTGCACGCCTTGCCGGACATCGCCGAACGCCTCGCCGCCATCGAACGCGCGGTCGATGCCCGTGAGGGCCGGCACCATCTGAGGATCGATCGCGGAGATCCCCGTTTGAACTGACCGGTGCGCGACCGATGATGCAGCCGGTGACCGCCTCGTCTTCTCCACTTCCAAATCGCCCGCTCACGATCGGCTTCGACGGGCTCTCGATCACGTCGACGCCGTCGGGTGTGGGCGTCGCATCCCGCGCGATCCTGCACGGCCTCGCGCGATCGGAGCACGCCGACCGCGTCGTCGCCGTCCTGCCGCAGAACTCCGCTGCGCTCCCGATCCCGGAGGGCGCGGGCGACGTCCGGGTGATCGAAGCGCCGGTGGACGGTCCGGACACGCCGCGAGCACTCTTCTTCCAGCACGTCGAGATGACACGCGCGTTGCGCCGCGCGAAGGTCGACGTGCACCTCGGGACGTCGTTCGTGCTCCCGTTCAGCAATCCGAACGTGCCCGAGGTCGTGATCGTGTACGACGCCAGCTGGCGTCGCTATCCGGAGTCGAAGTCGATCCGGTTCCGAACGTACATGGACCGCGTCGTACCCGCCTCCATGCGGCGCGCAGCCGCCGTGGTCACCTGCTCGTCGTTCACTGCCGGAGAGTGCAGCGAACTGGAGCCGGCTCTGCCCGCCGACCGGCTGCACGTCGTGCCGCTCGGCGTGGACGCCCGGATCCCGCCCGACGATCCCGCGGCTCATCTGGCCGCGCTCCGCGTGCCGCGTCCGTTCCTGCTGTCGGTCTCGAACTTCGATCCGCGCAAGAACCTCGATCGCCTGGTCGCGGCGTGGCGGCGGCTGCGCGCGGACGGACGCGTGTCGCACGCGCTGGTCCTGGCCGGCCACCCGGAGCGGGCGGCCGCGCTACGGGCGCGGCTGAGAGCAGCGCCGGACGAGCCGCTGCTGACTCCGGGTTACGTCACCGATGAACAACTCGCTGCGCTGTATGCTACTGCGGACGCCGTCGTCGTGCCGAGTCTCTACGAGGGCTTCGGTTTCCCGGTGCTCGAAGCATACGTCGCTGGAGCGCCCGTCGCGTGCGCCCGGGCGGGCAGCCTCCCGGAGGTTGCCGGCGACGCGGCGGAGATGTTCGATCCGCTGGATGAGACGGCGATGTGCGCGGCGATCGAGCGGGTCGTGACCGACACGCCGGGACGCGCTGGACGCATCGCGCGAGGGCGGGCGCACGCCGCGGACTTCACCTGGGAACGCACGGCACGCGAGATCCGCGCGATCCTGGCCGGCGCCGTGCGGTAGCGGACCCTGGCAGCGCGAGTTGGCACCTGGGTTCTAGTTGGCAGGCCCGTGCGCTTCTAGTTGGCAGGACTGTAGAGGATCCCTGAGTCCAGGCTGTCGTTCACCTGCCCGAACCCGCCGGCGAACAGGACGCGTCCGCCCGTGAGCTTCGTCGACGTGTGACCGGCACGCGGCTCGGGGAACACGACGGAGGCGCGGACCACGCGGCCCACACCGTTGGAGTTGGGCAGGAACAGGTCCATCCCGGACAGGATCAGCTGCTTGTCCCCCTGCGAGTCGAACCCTCCGGCGAAGAGCACCTTGTCTCCGTCGAGCAGAGACGCCGTCGCGCGGGTGCGCCGCGCGAAGCTCGCCCCCCCCGCGTCGAAGAAGCGCTCGTTCAAGGGGTCGAAGAGCTCGACCTGGCCGACGCCTCCGTCCGCGATCAGCACCCAGCCGCTGTTCGGAAGCAGTGTCGCCGAGTGAAGCTGACGCCGGACCAGAGGCGGGGAGGCGGTTGCCGTGAAGGTCTCCGTGCGTGGGTCGTAGATCTCGGCGGAGGCACCCAAGGTGTCGCCGGGGGACAACCCGCCGGTGACCAGGACGCGGCCGTCAGGAAGCAGCGTGAGCGTGTGTCCGGCTCTGCGCCGTGTCATCTGCCCCCTGGCGAACCGCCAGCCGCCCGCGGCGGCGAAGACCTCCGCGGTCTTGCTGTACGCGGCTCCGTTCGGCGAGTAGCTGATGCCCCCCACCACGAGGATCGTGCCGTCGTCGAGCGCGACAGCCGCCAAGAAGTCCCGCTTCTCGTCCATATCCCCCGCATCGAGGAACACGTCGCGGGTGATGTCGAACAGCTCGGACTTCGCGATCGCGTCGGTCCCGCTCCAGCCACCGATGATCATCGCGCCGCCGGCCAGAGGAGCGGCGACGTGGTAGGCGCGCGGTACGGCCAACGTCGAGAGGACGGGGGAGAACTCCAGCGTCCCCGTATGGAACGCGTCGGCAGACCCCGTCACGTTCGCGAAATCGCGGTTGCCGCCGGCGAGCAGCACGCGTCCGTCACTCAGGAGCGTCTCGGTGTGCGCGGCCCGCCCTTCGAACATCCGTGAGTCGAGCTGCTCGAACTGCTCCGGGTGCAGATGCCGGAACGGCTCGACCGTGGGGTCGGTGAAGAAGACCGCTCGCTTCTCGTTCTTCAGTTCGCGGCCATCCGTCGAGCGAATCCCGTCGCGGACGATGATCTCGTAATCGGTCCCCGGATCGAGGGCCCCGACCGGTGTGATCTCGAGCCGGCGTCCGCGCTTCGTGTACTCCGCGGTGTACAGGACGGGATCGCCGAGCAGCCGCTTGACGGTGACCGTTGACGGTGAGACCGAAGCAGGGTCCACGGGGCGCGAGAATCGCACGGAGATCGCCACGTCGAGCTTCACGAACGTGCGCCCGGTGCGCGGGCGGATCTTCTTCACCCGGACGAAGCGCTTCTTCTTCTTCTTCTTCTTGGAGGGCGCCGCCACGGTCGCAGTGGCCGGGATCAGGGTCGCTGCAGCGCAGCCCAGACAAGCCACGCCGAGCGTCAGTGCGCCCAGCCATGCGATCCGCATCCAACGAGGATAGCGCAGATCCTCATGCGAGAGAGGGCTCCCCGCCGCCAGGCTCCGGAGCGCGGCCTGGGCAGCAGCCGTGAAGCAGAGCGAGCGCGCTGGAGACCGCGGGGGCTCCGGCGCGCTCGGTGGAAAGGCGCCGTGCGGGAGTCTCGAGGCTCAGAGCGAGGCCGGAGCGTCCTCTTCGACCGCCTCGTCGCTTGCGACGCCCTCGGCGGGCGCTTCTTCGCTGCCGCCGTCGGCGATCTCGTCGGCCGTCGGGAACGCGGGATCTTCGACCCCGTCGTCCATGTGGGCCTCGAGCGACCGGCAGACGTCGAGCAGGCGATCGACGACCACTCCGACGTGCCCGTCCACACCCGAGCGGATCGCGTCGGAGATCTGACGCGCCTCGGACTTGGCCTGGGCGACCAGATCACGGGTGTGGTCGTTGTCTGCGCGGATCGTCGTGAAGGCCTGCTCCATCGAGTGCGCAAGGTCCTTCAGGTAGTCCTTGTCGCGAAGACGCACGGTCTCGGGGATGTGTCCGCGCAGAACCTCGGCGCATGACATCTTCAGGCGGAAGACAGGGCCGGCGACCCGGTGCGTCAGGTACACGCCGTGCGCCGCCATCGCGACGAACGTGAGCACCAGGGGCACGATCACGAACCCGCCGAACGAGCGGATCCGCAGGACGGCCTGGGCGTACTCCGGGGAGCCCGCATCGGCGTTGATCAGATCCAGCATCGCCGGTCCGTTGCAGAGGATCGCAAACGTGACGACGTAGAGGTAGAGCCACCCCACGAGATGCAGTCCGATTCCGAACTGCATCGGGGCGTCCACGATGACTTGACGACGACGAGGCTTGGGCATGGCTGGTTGGTCTCCTCCTCCGCGGCATCGGAACACCGTGGGTGGAGACTTGAGGGGGGCCCGCTGACCCACTGTGCCCAGCGGCGGGGAGACCGCACGGCGCCGCCGCAGCATCGAGCCTGTCCAGGCTCGACCGCCGTCTACTGCTCTTCGCGGCCGTCGTCGTCCGGCGGAGAGTCCGGTTTCAGGGGTGCGAGGCGCTCCTCGTACAGCGCCGCGATCTCCCGGCGCTCGGCCTCCTCGTCGGGCTCGAGCCGCCGATGCAGGATGTTCATCAGGTTGCGAACGAACCGCAGGTCGTCCGGCTGGTAGCGCAGCGCGCGGCGCGCGAGGAGCACCGCAGCGTCCAGGTCATCCTGATCGCGCCGAATGCGCGAGAGGCGGTACGTGCCTTCCGCGTCGTCCTTGCGCATGTCCAGGTAGCGCAGGGCCCCCACCTCCGCCTCGTCGAGCCGCCCGAGCTTCTGAAGAACCTCGACGCGCTCGAGCAGCGCCGGGTGATACGGCTGGCCCGCCCGAGCCAGGCAGTCCACGCACTGCTGGAACACGTCGGCAGCCCGCTCCAGCTGGCCCTGGTTGTGCAGCAGGAGGCCGAAGGTGAAGAGCGGTTCACCGGCGGTGGGGTACTTCGCCCTCAGACCCTGCAACACCCTCTCCGCACTCACCATGTCCTTGCGACGGCGGTAGCCGTCCGCGAGGCTCACCCCCGCCCCCATCGCGTTCTCATGGTTCGGCGCGAGTTCCAGGACCTTCTCCAGCGCGCTGATCCCGGCGTCCAGCCGGCCTTCTTCGAACATCGTCGGCGCTGCGTTCACAGCGCCGCGGAAGTACCACGCGAGTGACTTCTCGCGCTCGAACCCGCCCTCGAACGCGAGTTTGAAGTGGCGATGGGCCTGCGTGTAATCGGAGACGGCCCAGGCGAGTCGCCCATGCACGTAGTGCAGTCGCGGGTCTCCCGGCAGATGCGCCGGAGGAACCCCGCGCACCACCACCCACCAGTCCTCGCCCGCCCCCCGCGACTCGGCCAGCACGAGACAGTGCGCGGCGAAGAGCCCGTACGGTGTGCCGCGACCGATGCCGCGGGGCATCTTCGCGCCCTCGTCGACGATGAACACGGCGGCGTCGAGGAGGCTGCCGACCTCGTTCGCGTCGTACAGCGCCGTCGCGAACATCTCTTCCGCGGCTTCGAGGAGCCGGCCGGAAGCGATCAAGTTCGCCGCGAACGCACGCGACCACTCGGCCCAGGACTTCGACGGCTCCGCGATCTCGATCCGCTGGCGCTCCGGGTCCTGAGCGACCGTCGGCGCGGCGAGGAGCACGAGCAAGGCGGCGGCGGCGCGGAGCCTCATCCCAGGAGGATACGCGAGAACGGGCGGGACGCCCTCCGCGGGATCAGCGGATCCAACTCTGCTCGCGATACCACGCGGCAGTTTCCGCGAGGCCCTCGTCGAGGGCGTGTGTGGCGCGCCATCCCAGGTCTTGCGCCGCGCGGGACGAGTCGCACACCCAGCCGGGCGCAAGGAACTCGCGCACCTTGTCTCGCGAGAACGGCGGCGTCTCTCCGCGCAGCCGCGCGACCTCCTCCGCCAGCACTCCTGCGAGGCGCAGCAGGCAACGCGGCAATCGCACGACGCGTGCGGGTACACCGAGCGCTCGGGAGATCCGAGCCAGCAGATCGTCCATCGAATGCGACTCGTCGTTCGCGACGTAGTAGGTGCGCCCGGCGGCCGCCGACGACTCGAGCGCCGCCCGGATCCCCTGCGCCAGGTCCGCGCCGTGCACGATCGAGACATCTCCGCCGCCGAGCGACAGGCGGATGCCACGCGCGGCGGCGGTGAACAGGTCGAGCAATCCCCGGTCGTAGGGGCCGTAGACCGCCGGCGGCCGCACGATCGTGAGTTCGGTCTCGCTCGGAAGTCCCCGCCGCGCCGCCCGCTCTCCGCCGAGCTTCGAGAGGCCGTACACGCTGACCGGCGCGGCGGGCCGGTTCTCGCTCACCGGCGCCCCGGGCAGCGACGGCCCCCCGGCAGCCAGGGACGACACGAGCACGAAGCGCCGTGGAGGAGAGTCGTGGCAGGCGCGCGCGAGGCGCGCGGTTCCCTCGACGTTCACGCGGCGCATCTCCGTGCCGGAACGGGCGGCGATCAGTCCGGCAACGTGAACGACGGCGTCGGCTCCCGCGGCGCCGCGCGACAACGCCGCATCGTCGAGGAGATGGCCCTCCACGATCTCGTGCCCCGCTTCTTCCAGATGCCGCGCGCGTTCCCGGGAGCGCGCAAGGCACACCAGTTCGTGCCCCCCGGCGGCGAGGGCCATGGCAGCGTGCCGACCGACGAATCCGGTCGCTCCCGTCACGAACACGCGCATGCAGCGACCTCCGGCCCCCTCGCGACCATCTCTGGTCCATCCTGCGCCCGACCGGGCGAACACCTCGATCGGTCGCCGGGCGGTCCATTCAACGGCCCCTCCATTCAACGGCGCCATTCAACGGCGCCGTCGAGCCTCATCCAAGCACCGGACGGCGCCCCGTTCGCTGCCCGCTCCCGGCTCCGCAGGGGGCCGCGTTAGAGATTGACTCCCGCTCTCGGGCATCCCTACCCTCCCCTCGCAGGCAGGCGGGAACGAGCCCCCTCGGTGCCGCGTGGCGGTCTCGGCGGGTGCGCTATGGGTGGGTTCCGGTCGCGCCACCGCGCGAGGAACGTCCGTGGATCTCTTCGAGAAATGCCGTCGCTACAGCCGCGCTGACGCCCTGAGGCGGAGCGGGAGCTATCCCTACTTCCTCGCCATCACCGAGAATCACGGCACCGAGTGCGTGATCAACGGCCGGTCCCTGATCATGATCGGCTCGAACAACTACCTCGGGCTGACCCACCACCCCCGCGTGGTGCGCGCCGCCGTCGAGGCTGCCCAGAAGTACGGTGCCGGCTGCACCGGGTCGCGCTTCCTGAACGGCACGCTCGAGATCCACGAGGAGCTCGAAGAGCGGCTCGCGCGGTTCGTGCGGAAAGAGGCGGCGATCACGTTCTCGACCGGCTTCCAGGTCAACCTGGGGGTCATCTCGACCTTGGCCGGGAAGAACGACGTCATCCTCTGCGACCGCGAGAACCACGCCTCGATCTTCGACGGTTGCCGGCAGTCGTTCGCAACGCTGCGCAAGTACCGGCACAGCGACATGGCGGACCTGGAACGCCAGCTCCAGAACATCCCAGACCACAGCGGACGTCTGATCATCACGGACGGTGTGTTCTCGATGAAAGGCGACCTCTGCGATCTCCCGAGCATCGTGGAGCTCGCCAGGAGGTACGGGGCGCGGATCATCCTCGACGACGCACACGGCATCGGCGTACTCGGCGAGAACGGCCGCGGCACGGCCGAGCACTTCGGGCTCGAAGACGAGGTCGACATGATCGTCGGCACGTTCTCCAAGTCATTCGCGTCGCTCGGCGGCTTCGCGGCCGGCGAGGCGGGTGTCATCGATTTCGTGAAGCACAACGCCCGCGCGCTGATGTTCTCGGCATCGCCGGCACCGGCGTCCACGGCGGCGACGCTCGCGGCACTCGACATCATCGAGAGCGAGCCCGACCGCCGCGAGAGGCTCTGGCAGAACGTCCGCCGCATGAACGCCGCGTTCCGTGACCTCGGCTACGACGTGTCCGCGAGCCGCTCCCCGATCATCCCGATCCCGGTCGGTGGCGATGAAGAGACATTCCGCTTCTGGAAGCTCCTCCACGAGGCCGGGGTCTTCACGAACCCGGTCGTGTCTCCGGCGGTGCCGTCCGGCGAGGGCCTCCTGCGCACGTCGTACATGGCCACGCACACCGACGAGGAGCTCGACCGCGTGATCGAGACCTTCGCGCGCATCGGTCGCGCCGAGGGTGTCGTCCGCGTGGCCTAGCCGCTCGAGCGCGACGTGGGACTCCGCGTCGAGCCCGTCGCTCGTGACCGCCGGGGCCGCGTCCGCTTCTTCAAGGCCGGACTGGCCCCCTACCGCGGCGACCCCCACTTCGTAACCCCGCTGCTGGCCGACTGCCACGACCGCTGGCGCCCGCAGCACCCGTTCTTCAGCCACGCCGAGGCGCAGCACTTCGTCGCCACCCGCGATGGCGAGGACGTTGGACGAATCGCCGCGTGCGTGGACCGCATACACGACGAGGTGCACGGTCCCGGGACGGGGTTCTTCGGCTGGCTCGAGTGCGACGGCGAGGCGACGGCACACGCGCTCCTCGACGAGGCCGCGCAATGGCTGCAAACCCGTGGCGTCACGCGGGTCCGCGGCCCGCTCTCCTACACGACCAACGGAATCAGCGGCCTCCTCGTCGAAGACCGCCGGCCGGGCCCGCCGGTGTTCGACATGGCGTACAACCCGGCGCGCTACGTGGCACACCTGGAGGCGTGGGGTCTCGAACCGGCGCGCGACCTGCTGGCGTTCTGGGTGGCGACGGACGCACCGACGCCGCGGATCCGCCGCATCGTCGAACGCGCCACGGAGCGCGGTGGCTTCACGCTTCGACCCATCCGCACGGATGACGAGGGGTTCGCCGCAGACATCGAGATCCTCCTGCGGATCTACAACGGGGCGTGGGCGGCCAACTGGGGCTTCGTGCCGATGACCGAGGACGAGATTCGGCATCAGGCGAAGGAGATGAGACCGATCCTGGTCCCGGAACTGGTGCAGTTCGCCGAGCGGGGCGGCGAGCCGATCGCGTTCTCGCTCTCGCTGCCGGACGTGAACCAGGCGATCGGACGCATCCGCGGCCGCCTGTGGCCGTGGTCGCTGGCGCGCCTCCTGCTCGGAATGCGCAAGATCGACCAGGGCCGCGTGCTGACGCTCGGCGTGCTCCCGGAGGCCCGCCGCAGCGGCGTCGAGATGGCCCTGGTCGTGGCAACGGGACACGCCAGCGAACGGCTGGGCTACCGCGGCGCCGAGTGCTCGTGGGTCCTCGAGGACAACGACCTGATGATCAGCGCCATCGAGCGGCTGGGCGGGGAGCGCTACCGCACCTACCGCGTGTATGAACGCGACCTCTGAACAGCACCGGCCTCTGAACAGCACCGGCAATCTGAACCGCAGCGGGCGGCAAGGGGGGGGCGCAAGAGTGCGGCCTGCGGGACGTCCAAGCGCACGTGCCTCCACCTCCCCGTCCGCCCGTCACGTCGCGAGACGCCATCGTCGACCTGGCCGAGCGCCAGACCCCGCGGGCGATCTACGTGGTGTCGCTGCTGACGGCCGTGGCGGCGTTCTCGCTGGCCGTCATGCGGCTGCCGGACCCGCCCCCCGCCGGCTCCGTGACGACGAGTTCGCTGTACGAGGTCTCGGACGCGCTCTCCCGGTACTCCGAGGAGCGGGGTTCCCTCCCGACGGCACTGGACGATCTGCTGGACGGGTGGCTCGACGACGCCGACCGGCTCCACGACGCGTGGGGGCGCCCCATCTTGTACGCCCGCACCGGAGACGGCGACGCCGTCCTGGTCTCCCTGGGTGCGGACGCACACGAGGGCGGCGAAGGCGACGATCGGGACGTCGTCGTGCGTGTCCCCGTCCCTCTCCGGCGTCCGTCGGCGGGCGAGCCGCCGCGCTAGCCGCATCTGTTCACGAGACGTCGCGATGACGGTGCTTTCGGAGTCCACAGGGTCAGATCTTGGCCAGGCGAGGGCGGATGCTGTCGTCGTTGCCACAAGGGCAACGCGAGTGAGCGGCCGAAACGGCGCGGATTCTGCGGTGTGGGCAGACCGTAGGCCGGGCGGTGGTGTGGCGGACGGCGCGGCGGGACGTCAGGTCGGCTTCGGGGATGCCAGCAGTCGTTGCGCGCAGCGCTCGAAGACGTGCTGCCAGGGCCACGACGAGGACATCGAGACCCAGATCCGGCGCGTCGTGATCCGCACGAGCGCGCCGATCTTGAGCAGCCGCAGGCGGATCGTGCCGGCTTGCGCACGCGCCATCTCGGTGCCGGCGAGACCGATGCGTCGCAGCGCACAGGTCAGGACGTAGGCCATGGCCGACATGGCCATCCGCACGGCGTTGCCCTGCATCGTGTGCACCGACAGACGGGTGCCGAAGAGCTCGAGCTGCTGCTCCTTGATGCGATTCTCCGCCTCGCCCCGGGCGCAGTAGAGCTGCTCGTAGAGACGCTTGCTGCTCCAGCTACGAGGCGGCAGATTGGTCACCACGAAGCGGGGATTGCGCTTGCCGCCCGGCAGGTGCTCGGCCTTGGCGACCACGCGACGCCTCTGGCTCCAGCTCCCCAGCGTGGTCCAGGCAAAGTCGCGAAAGACCCGGGCTGCTCGGCCGGTCTGCACGGCACGGGCTGCGGCCTCATCGAGCGCGTCTTCGACGTGTCGCTCAAGGCGCTCATTGCGCGCCATGCCCAGCAGGTAGAAGTGGCCGGCGGCCTCGCACCAGGCCATCAGCTCCTCGCGGCAAAAGCCCGAGTCTGCGCGCACGAGCACCTTGGCCCGGGGCCAGCGGCGCCGCAGACGTAAGACCAGCGCACGGAGCTCGTCCACGACTCCGCGCGCGGGATCTCTGTCAGCGGTCTGGAGCCGAGCGAGCAAGAGGTGCTCGCCGCAGAAGACGTACAGCGGCAGGTAGCAGTAGTGCCCGTAGTAGCCGTGGAAGAAGCGGCCCTCCTGCCGGCCGTGCAGCCGCACGTCGGAGTGGTCCAGGTCCAGCACGAGCAGGCCCGGATCCTCCGGCCCCATGGCCTCGCAGAAGACGTCGCTGAGCACGCTGTCCACGCGCTCCTGGTCCATCTCGATCTTGGCGTAGCGCGTCTGTGCCGTGGCGCCGAGCTGCGTGGTCTCGAGCCGCGAGAGCGTCGGGTGCGTGGCCAGAGCACCCTCGCGCTTGCCGCACGCCGCGGCAAACAGCGGGTCCTTGCCGACATGGTCGTGGTCCACCAGATCCTCGTAGCCCGCGCACAGCCCGAAGACCCGCTGACGCAGCATCTGGCCGACCGTGTGCTCGACCCGACGCGGGTCCCGGTGGTCCCCGAAGCAGCGCGCAAACCGCGAGAGCAGATCGATGCGACGATCGGTCCGCTCGAGCAGCAGCACGCCCCCGTCGCTCGTCACGGTACCCGCGTCGAAGCGCGTCACCGCGGTGCGTCCACAGATGCCCGCGAAGAGGGTCCCCTGCGGGCTACAGTCTGTCGTCATCGGGCCGGCGCTCCTGTCGGTGCAAGTACTGGCGCGTACGAGCACTTAGACAGACGACGGCCCGCTCAGATTCCCGGCTGGTGAACGATTCGGGCTAGCAGCGCTGTGTAGAGTGCGGGCGATGCAACGTCCGCGCTTCGTGAGCGCCCTCCACTCCGGCGGAACACTGGACGACGCGCTCACGCACGTCGCCGACGAGATCCATGCAGGTCTCGACGGCGCGGCGCCCGACCTGGTCGTTCTCTTCGTGTCGCCCGCCTACGGTGACGGCGTCGCCGAGGCCGGAGCCCGGCTCGTGGATCGTCTGCGGTGCGGCACGCTCGTCGGGTGTTCGGGCGCCGGGGTGCTCGCGACCGGCGGCGAGGTGGAGAGCGGGCCGGCCGTCTCCGTGCTGGCCGGCGGCCTCCCAGGCGCCACGCTGCACGTGACCGAGGTGCGGCACGACGAGCTGCTCACGCAGATCCACCCCGAGACGCTTCGCACCGCGCTCGGCGGGCAGCGCGGCGCCGATCCGTTCCTGATGACCTTCGCCGATCCGTTCACGATGGACGCCGACCTGCTGCTGACACGCCTGGACGAAGCGTTTCCGGGCGCCGGCGCAGTCGGCGGGCTCGCCAGTGGCGGCGGCCGGCCGGGTGGTCACGTCCTCTATCGCGACCGCAGTGCGCCGCGATTCGGAGGGGTCGTGGTCGCGGCCCACGGGCTGACTGCGCGGTACGTCGTGTCGCAGGGCTGTCGCCCCGTCGGCCGCCGCTTCGTGATCACCCGCGCCGAGGAGAACAAGCTCCTTGCCTTGTCGGGACAGCCCGCGCTCGATGCGATCCAGGAGGTCGTGCAGGGGCTCCCCGCCGCCGACCGGGACCTCGCGCGGACGAACCTGCTGTTCGGCCGTGTGACCCACGAGGCGCGCCCTGAGTTCCGACGCGGCGACTTTTTGATCCGCAACTTCACCGGCGTTCTGCCCGAGGAGTCCGCGGTGATGGTCGGAGACCGCATCCGCGTCGGTCAGACCGTTCAACTTCAACTCCGCGACGGCACGACGGCCGACGAGGATCTCGAACTGGCGATGGCGAGCGAGATCGACCGCGGGGGACCCGCCGCGGCCGCGCTGCTCTTCACCTGCGCGGGGCGCGGGAGCCGCCTCTTCGGCGCTCCGGACCACGACGTCTCCGCGATCACCCGCCACGCGGGGGCGATTCCGCTGTCCGGATTCTTCTGCAATGGAGAGATCGGGCCCGTCGGACCGGGGAACTTCGTCCACGGCTTCTCCGCCGCGATCGCGCTGCTCTGACGCTCGTCCGGCGGTTCGTGACTCGAGCCTGGGCCGAGCCTGGCCCTCATATTGAGAAAAACCCCTCCCAAGTTTGCAGCGAGGAGGCGCATAGAGCAGCGAAGGCACCCGGATTCAGAGGACCCACTCCATGCGATCGCTGCTCGTTCTCTCGCTGGCCGTCTCGGCCGCGCTCCTGTCAGCCTGCCACTCCAGTGGCGGGTACCTGGGATCCGACCCGGGCCTCGTCTACGGACCAGGCGTGGTGGAGTTCCCCGACGCGGAGCGCGTCTATCTTCCGAACTACCGGCGCGCTGCTGCCGTGGCCACCATCGGCGTGCGCGCTGCCGGCGCCCAGTCGGCGCGTGTGAACCGGCATGCCACGGCATGCCCGGCTCCAGAGTCGTTGCCCCGCGCATGGTCGGCCCGCGACCAGGCGTGCCTGCGCGGCCGTGAGGCCGCGTGTTCGGGCGAGTGCGGAGCGTTCGACTGCCCGACGCTGACTCGCCCCGAGGAGCTGTGCCGGAACGCTCCGGTTGGCCCCGTGATCGTCGCCCCGCCGCCACCGGTCCAGCGCCAGGTCTTCCGGGCCCCGCCCGTCAAGCGTGGCGGCAACTGCGCGGCGCCTCATCGGCACAACAGCAGCTGCCACCACGGTGGCGGCCAGCAGGGTCCTGCGTTCACGCGTTATCCCGGCCCGCCGTTGCCTCCGCCTGCCGCCCGGCCTCCGGTTCGGGTCTCTCCACCGGTGGCCCCGCCGCCGGTCGCTGCGCCACCGGAGCACGTCCGCCCGCACCCGGAGGGGTGCCAGAAGGGCGGCGCCGGCGACTGAGCCGCGTCCCCATCGACAGGAGAACCCAGCGGGGCCGGCGCGAGCGCCGGCCCCGCTTGCTTTCGGGCCCCCGCCGCAGCGCGGACCGATACTCCGGACGTGGACTTTGACTGGACGTTCGGTGGCGCTATCCCGGCGCCCGTGCTCCTGCTGCTCGGCGGCGTGGCGCTGTGGTGGGGGGGAGACAAGCTGGTCGCCAGCGCCGCAGGCGTCTCCCGTGCGCTGCGCGTCCCGGAGCACATCATCGGCGCGGTGGTCCTCGGGTTCGGTACGTCGCTGCCGGAGTTGCTGGTCTGCCTGAGCGCCGCGCTCCGCGGCGACCCGGGAATCGCGATCGGCAACGTCGTCGGCTCGAACATCGCGAACGTCGGCCTGATCCTCGGTGTCGCTGCGGTGCTCGCGCCCGTCCTCGTTGAGCGCAAGCTTCGTGTCGTCGACCTGCCGCTCGGACTTGTCGTAGCGCTCGGCTTGTTCCTCTGGTTCCGGCCCGACGGCGGTGGCTTGGGCGGCTGGGCGTGGGCCGTGCTGCTCGCAGCGTTCGTTGCGTACCTGCTGACGTCGCTGCGCGCCGCGCGTGCGGGGAGACGCGCGACACCACGTGAGGACGGCGTGCGAGCGCCCGTGGGTGCCGCTGCCAGATGGCTGCTGGTCGGATTGGTGTTCGTCGCACTCGGTGCCGAGGTGTTCGTGGACGGCGCGACTGGCACTGCCGCCATCCTGAACGTGCCCAACGAAGTGATCGGCTTGTCGCTCGTCGCCCTTGGGACGTCGCTGCCCGAACTCGTGACGACCGTCGCCGCTGCACGGCAGGGACACCCGGAACTGGCGGTCGGGAACGTCGCGGGATCGAACGTCTTCAACCTGCTGTTCGTGCTGGGAACGACCAGTGCGGTGGCCAACGTGCCCATCTCGGCGCGTATGACCACAGACCTGGCGATCATGACCGGTTTCGCCGTGCTCGCGTTCCCGTTCTTCTGGAAGAAGCACCGCCTGGGACGCACGCAGGGCACGGTCCTGCTCTGCCTCTACGCCGGTTACATCACATGGCTGTTCCTGCAGGGGCGCGCATAGTGGGCGCGTGAGCGACGACACGGCACTCGAGGACCGCTACGTGTTCTCCGTCACCGGTATGCGGTGCGCGGGCTGCGTCGCCGGTCTCACGAAGGCCCTGCGACAGGTCGACGGCGTCTCCGAGGTCGAAGTCAGTCTCGCGGCGTCGGAGGCGGTCGTCGCCGCAGATCCAGCACGATTCGATCCGGCGGCGGCGGGTGCCGCGGCGGACGCGGAGGGCGGCTACGGACTGACGCTGCAGGACGACGACGCGGATGTGTTCGCGCCGCCGCCGCCGGCGCACGGCGAGCCCGGTCTGGTGCGAGATGCGGTCCTCACCGTCGTGCTCGCGCTGCTGATCATGACGTTCGCGATGGGCTGGATCCCGTCGTTGAGGGGCGGCTTCGGCGGCTGGGCGATGCTCGGTTGCGCGATTCCCGTCCAATTCTGGTGCGCGCGCCGTTTCACGGCCAGCGCGTGGCGAGCGCTACGGCACGGCCGTGCCGACATGGATACGCTGATCGCGGTGGGGACGTGGACGGCGTTCCTCTGGTCCGTCGCGGTTGGACTGGGCCTCGTGTCGGGGCACGCGTGGTTCGAGTCCGCCGCGATGATCGTAGCGTTCGTGCTCGTCGGTCGCGCTTTGGAAGACCGGGCGAAGAACCGCGCGGGGGATGCGGTGCGCAGTCTGTTGTCGCTGGCGCCAGAGACGGCACGTGTGGAGCGGGGCGGCGAGGTCGCCGACCTCCCTCTCTCCGACGTGCGCCGTGGTGACGTCTGCCACGTGCGCCCCGGCGACCGCGTGCCGGTGGACGGTGTGGTCCTCGAAGGCGCGACCAGTGTCGACGAGTCGATGCTGACCGGTGAGAGCCTGGCGGTCTCGAAGGGTCCGGGGGATGTGCTCTCCGGCGGCACCATGAACGAGACGGGCGCCGTGCGCATGCGCGCGACGCGGGTGGGCAAGCACACGGCGCTCGCCCGCATCGTCGCAGCCGTTCGCCGGGCGCAGTCGAGCCGCGCTCCGGTGGAGTCGATGGTGGACCGTGTGGCGGCGGTGTTCGTGCCGGTCGTGCTGGTCCTCGCGCTGATCACGCTCATCGCCTGGCTGCTGCTCGGCGCGGAGGTCTCCTCGGCGGTGCGGCGCGCGGTCAGTGTCCTGGTGATCTCGTGCCCGTGCGCGCTGGGCCTCGCGACGCCGACGGCCGTCATCGTGGGCGTGGGGCGCGCGGCCCGCCTCGGCGCCGTGTTCCGTGACGCGCGCGCCCTCGAGGCCGCCGCGCGGGCGGACACCGTCGCGTTCGACAAGACGGGGACGCTGACCGAGGGGCGGCCGGCCGTTCGCGAGGTCTCGACGATGGGCGGAGCCACGGAAGACGAGGCGCTCGCGGTTGCCGCGGCTGTCGAAGCGGGCAGCGAGCATCCGCTGGCGTCCGCCGTGCGCGCCGCGGCCACGGAACGGGGCCTCGACCTGTCGGTGGCGACCGGCTTTGCCGCGGTCCCGGGCCGCGGTGTGCGCGCCACTGTCGAGGGCGATGCGGTGCTCGTCGGCAGCGTGCGCATGCTCGAGGAAGAGGGCGTGGACGTCACGCCGCTCGCCTCGGCCCGCTCGCGTGCAGACGAGCGCGGCGCGGGCGTGCTGGCCGTCGCGCGGAACAACGCGGCGATCGCACTGTTCGCCGTCGAGGACGGCATTCGCGAAGGGACGGCAGCGACGGTGGCGTCTCTCGGCCGACTCGGACTGCGGCCCGTCATGCTCACGGGAGATCGCGATGCGCCGGCGCGCGCAGTGGCTGCCGCCGCGGGAGTCACCGATGTGCGCAGTGGACTCCTGCCCGAGGACAAGGTGAGTGCGATCGAGCAACTGCGAGCGGGTGGCGCACGAGTTGCCATGGTCGGCGACGGGATCAACGATGCGCCGGCGCTCGCCACGGCCGACGTCGGCGTCGCCATGGGCACCGGCACGGATGTGGCCCTCGAGACCGCGCACGTGGCTCTGCTCCGCGGCAGCCTGACGGCGCTCGTGGACGCGCTGCGCGTAGCGCGGAAGACGCTCACGACCATCCGGTGGAACCTGCTCTGGGCGTTCTTCTACAACGTGCTGGCGATACCCGTTGCGGCCGGCCTGTTCGAGTCGTTCGGCCTCTCGATCTCGCCCACGTGGGCTGCGGGCGCCATGGCGTTGTCGTCGCTGACGGTGGTCGGCAACTCCCTGCGCCTGCGTCAGGCGTAGCGCGCGATCAGCGCCTCGACGAACGCGCGCAGCGCGTCGCGGACGGAGTGGAACTGCTCGAGGTCGCCGCCGTCCTCCTCCTCGAGCCAAGACGGGTCGGTGAAGTCCTCGTGCTCGTGGGAGAACGGGCCGGCGACGCGATCCACGGCGCCCCGTACACCGTCCGACAGCGTGATGACCACGTCGAAGCGCTCGCGAACGACCGCCTCGACCGCCTTCCCGCGCTGCCGCGCGATGTTGACGCCGACTTCCTGCATGGCGCGCGTGGCGAGCGGGTGCAGATGCCGCGGCTCGATCCCGGCGCTGCGGGAGATGAACCGATCACCGCCCAGGTGACGCAGCCACGCCTCGGCGATCTGGCTGCGGGACGAGCTGTCGTCACAGAGGAACAGCACACGGACGGGACGGTGGCTCATCGGTCGAGTCGCGGGATCAGGTCGCGCACCGCCGCGTCGAGTTGCGCGTCCTGATCCGCGCTCTCCTGCTCCGGAGTCTGCGGCACACGCAGGTGCGGGATCGCGCCGTTGTTCTCCATGTCCGTGCCGTCCGGCAGGTACCACCCGCGGAACGGCGTGCGGACGAACGTGCCGTCGACCAGCGAATAGCCGCCTGTGCTGATCACGCCTCCGTACGTCTGCTCACCGACGAGCGTGCCGCGTCCCAGAGTCTTGAATGCGTGCGACACGATCTCCGCGTTCGAGAAGCTCTTCTGGTTGCAGAGCATGTTGACGGGACCCGTGAACCCCTGGATGTACAGGCGGTCCTCGGGATAGCCGGTCGTGTCGCTCGGGTCCGCACCCCGGGGAACGGTGTACGCGTGCTTGCGCACCATCAGCGACGCCAGCACGAGATCCGCGGTGGAGCCGCCGCCGTTGTTGCGCACGTCCACGATGAGACCCGCCTTCCCCGACATAGCGGCGTAGAGATCGCGCTCGAAGTCGCGGAGGGACGAGCGGTTCATCGACCGGATGTGCGCGTATCCGACCCGACCGTCCGACAGCTCTTCGACCCGCGCGAGGTTCTCGCGCGTCCAATTCTGGTACCGCAGTTCGTTCTCCGCACGCCCCGACACGGGCGTGAGCAGCAGCCGGATCGTTGCTCGCTGACCGTCTTCACCGGCTCGAAGCACCTCGACGACCACCTCGCGGCCGGTCATGCCCCGCAGGTGAGCGGCGAACTCGAGACCGGGGCGCACGCCGGTCTGGTCGATGGACGTCACGACATCGCCGACAAGAAGGCGCATGGTGTCTTGATCCGCGGGGCCGTCCTCCAGGACCCGTGTGATGAGCCAGCCGTCCGGCGCCGATTCGGCATCCACGCCGAGGCGGCCGTTCGGGACGCGCGCGGTGTTCGGGGTGGCCGGTGACCGGATGCCCAGGTGCGAGGCGTTCAGCTCGCCGAGCAGCCGGCCCGCGATCTCGTCGAACTCGTTGCTGGTGCGGGCGCGACGCGCGAGCTGGAGGTATCGCTCGGTGAGTGCCGGCCAGTCGCGGCCCTTCATCGTGGGGTGGTAGAAGACCTCGCCCACGACGCCGGCCGCCTCACGGAAACGCTGTTCCGCGAACGCGGCGTGCTCGAACTCGACGCGCGCTGCGACGGGCAGGCTCTCGTCACCGCCCCCGCCCGCGTTCATCAGGCCGGGCTTGCTGCCGGCGATGTAGACGATCTTGTCTCCCTTCAGCGAGAGACCGGTGACCGATGTACGGGAGCCGCGCAGCTGCTGCGAGTCGGTGCCGTCCCACTTGACGGATCGCAGCGTCTTGCCATCGCTGTAGACCAGCGTCTCGCCACTGGCGGTGAAGAGTGCGACGAACTCGTTGTCCTGCGACGTCGTGACACGTCGCACGCGGCGGTAGGCGTCGTCGAGATCGAGCTCGAACGGCTCTACCTCCTCTTCGTCGTCAGCGTCCTTCTCGTTGTTCTTCTCGTCGGGCTTTTCGTCGTCCGCTGCATCGTCGGGCGGGGGGAGCGGTTTGCGAGCCTTCGTCGCCTTGCCGGCGTCCTCGAAGTACCTCTTGCGCTCGAGCTTCGTCATCGCCTCGAGCGTCTTGTCGAGGAACACGACGTACACGTCGGACTGCTCGTCGTAGCGCGATGACGAGAACGCGAGGATCTTGCCGTCGGCCGACCACCGAGGAGCCCGGTCGTCGTCGGGGTGCCTGGAGATGTTCACAGGAGGCGTGGTGCCGTCCGCTCGAACGATCCAGATGTCCTCGTTGAAGTCGCGATCGTTCCGGCTCAAGGCGACGTGCCGGCTGTCCGGGCTCCAGCGATAGCGGAGGCTGCGGTCCCAGCCGGGTGAGAGGACGCGCACGGTCTTCGTGGCGAGGTCGAGCACGCAGAGGTTTCCCAGTCCGCGCCGGAACAGCAGCGACTTGCCGTCGGGTGAGGGGGACGGCCCGCGGTCGGCGTGATCGTCGACCAGGAGCGGCTGTATCTCGAACGACACCGCATCGTGCCAGCGCTCGGTGCCGGGGGGCTTCTCCTTCTTCGTCTTCTTCTCGTCGTTGTCTTCCTCTTCCGGCTCTTCCTCTTCCGGGTCTTCGTTCTCACCGTCTTCGTCGCCGCTGCTCTCCGGCTCGGCGTCGGCGGCGCCGTCCTCTGCGTTCTCGTCGTCGGACTCCGCGTCATCGTCCGCGGCCTCGGGCGGCTCAGGCTCGGCGTCCTCCTCCGGCTTCTTCGGCTCCAGCGCCTTGCGGATGTCCGTGCGGGTCTCCTTCACCGTGGCGGTGTAGATCCCGTCCGCGCCGGTCTTGTCGGACACGAAGTAGAGCGTCATGCCGTCGGGCGACCAGACGACGTGCTTGTCGCGTGCGTGATCGCGCGTCACGCGGACGGTCGGCGACTCCTTCTCGATGCCGCGCACGAAGAGCTCGCCATAGGCGATGCACGCGAGCGTCTTGCCGTCGGGATTGAGCTCGGCCTCCTGCGCGTCCGAACCGACGTCCCGCGTGAACGTGGCGTCTCGGCTCTCCTCCGCGGCATGGATTGCGATCCTCGCCGGCTTCGCGCCGGGAGTGCGCAGATCGAGCGCGTACAGCCTGTCCCAAGACGAGAACACCGCCGTGCTCCCGTCGGCCGAGACGTCGAGCCACGTGACGTCTTCGTTCCGGCCGGTCGTGAGAGCGCGTGCCGACCCGTCGCCGGACGCGACGTCGAGGGCCCAGACGTTCACTGCGCCGTGGTGGCGATCGGACAGGTAGACGAGCCGGCTGTTCCCGCTCCATCTGGCCATGCCGTCGTTGCCTGGCCAGGTGGTGAGACGGCGGAACGACCCGTCGGCCTCGTTGCGGATCCACACGTCCCGCGCGTCCGGCCCGCGATACCCCCGGCGGGTCCAGCTCGAGCCACCGCGCGTGAAGACCGTTTGCGCGCCGTTCGGCGAGCGCCGGGGTGTCCTTCCGAACGCGTCGTGCACGCGGCTGATCGCACCGCCTGCGACGGGCACGCTGTACGGGCGCATCTCGCGGAACACGTCGCCCTCGCGACGGGCCTCGAACAGGAGCGAGCCACCGTCCGGCGCGAACCCGGAGAGCAGGCAACTCGCATCCTCGAACGTCACCTGCCCAACGTCGCCTCCGGCGGCGTTCATCACATGCAGGTTCAGGTAGCCGCTGCGGTCGGAGTCGAACGCCAGGAAGCGGCCGTCGGGGCTCCACGACGTGCGCAGATCGTTCCCCGGGTTCGCGGTCAGCCGCGTCGCCCCGCCACCGTTGGTGGGCACGCTCCAGATGTCGCCCCGCCAGGAGAACGCCACCCGCGATCCGTCCGGGCTGACCGACGGGAAGCGAGGCAGGTCGACTTCCCCGGCGCTCGCGAACGTGGTGGCGACGAAGAGGGCGACGGCGGCCAGAGGAACGAACTTGCGCATGCGGGGCTCCGGGGAGAACCCGGCAACCTAACGACCCCGGCCGAGACGAGCGAGTGCCGTCATCCGGTCGCGGGCGGGGCAGCGCCCCGCCCCTACAGCAGGACGCTCGGCGAGTGCGAACCGCGAGGGCGCGGTGCGTGCGTAGCACGCGGCGTGAACGAGGTCGTCCGTAGCGTCCGGAGGACGCGTAGGAGGGAGACAAGATCGCGCCAAAGGCGCGCGGGTCGCGGAGTGTGGATTGCCACGCAATCTGCACGCCGCGACATCCGGTTCGGCAGACCGCGCCCCTCGCCTAGGCGAGGGGTTCTCTGCCGAACCGCTGATGCGTCCGCTTCGGCTTCTCGCGTCTGACGCGCTTGTTTGCGTTGCGCTGGAGGAAGCGCAGGGCCGAGCTCGTGTCCGAGTGGAGACCCTTGCAGAGCGAGGCGATGGCCTCGGCCACCGGCGGTGACGCCGGCGCCTTGTAGAGCAGGTCCAGGTCGCAGTCCTGACCGGGGAGGGGGACGCGGCCGGTGGCGACCTCGAACAGCGTGCGGCCGGCCATGACCGCCTCGATGCGGTCCGAGGGCACGATGCGCGCGCCGCTCTCGCGGGCCGCGAAGACGGCCGGCGGGAGGTAGGCGGGGACGTGCGGGAAGCGCCCGCTCTGGTCGTGCGCCGAGACGAGGCTCCCGGCGTCCATGAGGCGGATGCGGCGGCGGGGGCGTCCCATGATCCGGAGGTTCCCCGGTCGCAGGTCGGCGAACAGCATGCCCCGACGGCGCAGGTCGGTGAGCGCCTGAGCGAGGTTCACCGTGATGCGGTCGACCGTCTTGCGGAGGATCTCGGAGGGGACGTTGCGCGCGTGAACGCGGGCCATCCACTTGTCGAGGTCTTGCCCCGGCAGCTTCTCCATGACGAGTGCCGGCTCCGGCTCCGAGAACGCATCGCCGCGTGCCGCGTCGAGCAGCGTGTTCTGGAACTCGTGGACGCCCATGCCCTCGGCCATGAACGGGCTGTCGCTCGACATCAGGTACTGTCCCTCGACGCGCAGCGCGTATCGCAACCTGCGCACCTCGTCCGGCGACAGGTCGAACGACCGATGCAGCGGGAGGAGCGCCATCTTCGCGACGATCGTCCGCGCGGGGTCGCGCAGATCGGACGCGTCGAAGACGATGCCCTGGCCGCCGATTGCATACACGCGTCCGAGCTCGTAGCGGCCGCCGACGACGGTGCCACGCAGCTGGGCGAGGGCTTCGACGAGGCCCTCTTCGTTGCGCGCCTCGAGCCGGCGATCGACGCGGCGTTCACGCGCCGACAGGTCGTTGTCTGACTTGCGAGTTGTGGTGCTCATGGTGCTCTACCTTGCGGACGCCGTGTCCGCGACCTGTGGGGACTTGTCGGTCTCTTCCGTGGCGACCGACTGGGTGTGGGACAGAAGGGCCGCACGCTCGGACTTCGACAGTGCGTCGAGTGAGCCCGTGGCCTCCAGTTCGTGAATTGCGCGATCGAGCAGCGCGACCAGATACGGATCGCGGCGTTCTTCGACATAGATGCGGCGGCGCGCGGTGAGCGAACGCAGCAGCGTCTGTGAGTCGTCGGAGTCCATCGCGTCGAGGACGGCGCGGGCCTCCATGACGGTCGGATGGGGAGTCGGCGTGTAGACGCCCTTGTGGCGGGGGATCGAGAGCAGGCTCTCGAAGGTGCGCGCACCGCCCTCTCCGGGTACGCGTAGCGTGATGCGCCCGAGCTCGGTCGCGTCCTCCGCCGTGGAGGGGAGGCGCAACTCGAAGAACAGCGAGTACTTGCGTCCGGCTTCCAGCGTGCCGAGATCGCGCGCGAACAGGCGCCCGTTCTCGAACGCCGTCCGGCCAAACGCGAAGCGGCCCGGACGGTAGCGGTAAGCGCGCCCGCCCACGACTCCGGGTGCCAGTTGGACATCGAGGAGTGCACGCTTGGCCACAACGCGGCGCGCCAGCGCAGCGATGTGGCCGAACGCGTCGGCGAGCATCTCGGAGCGCACCGACTGGACGGTCCCGCCTCCGACTCCGCCGATGACCTCCTGCAGCGCTTGCACGTCGGCGTCGGCGCCGAATGCGAGGCCGTGCACGTCAACCGGCAGACGCTCGATGCGCTGGATGGCCTCCTTTGCGCGTTGCATGTCCTGGGGGCGGCCGTCGGTGAGCGCGTAGATGCGGATCGGGAGACGGGGGTTCGCCTTGTGGGAGTCGAAGGCGATCCGCCCGGCGCGGCTGAGTGCGCCGGACAGGTCGGTGTAGCGCGAGAACAGGAGGCTTGACTCGTCGATCAGCTTCAGCACCTCTCGCACGTCGAGTGTCGAGGCGGGGCGGTCGCGCAGCAGCGTCTCCGAGCCGTATGCGAACACGACGATGCTGAGGAGCACGTCGCCGTCCAGGGATGCCTGCAGATCGTCGAGCATGCGCTCGAGAGCGCGCCGCAGGACCGGGTACTTGTCCGCGTGGTTCATGCTGCCGGAGAGATCGAGCGCGAGGATCACGTGGGCCACGGCGCCGTCCGCCGGTGCGACCAGCGCGGGTCCGCTGGGCTCGACGTCGAACAGGAGGTGGACCACCGGCAACGAGTCTGCCGGAGCGGAGTGCACGTCGAAGTGGGGCGTCAGCTTCACTGACAGTCCCTCGCCGCGCGCGTTGCTCCTGGCGATCGGCATGAGGACGGGCAGGTCGTCGACCGCGCACTCCTGCGACGAGCTCTCGCCACGGGCGTCGCCGACGAGGAACTCGTTCCAACGCTCGGAGATCGCCTCGGTGACCTCGTCAACGTGACCGACGAGATCCTCCGCCTCGTAGTCGTCGGTCGTCTCGAGATCGACGAGCTCGTGCTCGATTCCGGGCACGAGGTCGCACTCCGGGCAGAGGGATTCCCGGGTGCTGAGCTTGCCGCCGCAGTGCAGGCACTTGCGCATGCGGGTCTCTCCCGGGAAGAACGAACCTTCGGCCACCCCGAGAGGGGCGACTCTTCGTCCGCATCGGTAATCCCGGGAGGTGGGGTTGAGACCGGACCGCCGCGGCGGCCGGATCGAGCCTGCAGCGAGCCCCGGCGCTTACCGGCTCAGCATCGCGCGAATCTTCGGGACGAGGTCGGCGGACATCGTCTCGAGGTCGAACTCGTGCTTCCAGCCCCAGTCCGCGCGGGCGGCGGAGTCGTCGAGGGCCCTCGGCCAGCTGTCGAGGATCGCCTGGCGAGCGGGGTCGCTCCGGAACGTCAGTTCGACTCCCGGCACCGCCCTCGCGACGCTCGCCGCGATCTGACCCGCGGTGGGGCTCATCGCGGCGATGTTGTAGACGCAGCGCGCGCCCAGATCAGAGCGCTTGGCCAGCGGCAGTTCGATCAGCGCGCGGATGGCGTCCGGCATGTACATGAGGGGGATGCGCGTCTCTGCCGTGCAGAACGACTCGTACGCGCCCTCGGCGATGCCGGTGACGTACATGTGCAACGCGTAGTCGCTCGTGCCGCCGCCGGGATCGCCCGCGTTGATCAGTCCAGGAAACCGCACGGCACGGAAATCGGTCCAGCCGCGCTGGGTGTAGTACTCGCCGAGCAGTTCGCCGGCGACCTTCGTGATTCCGTACATCGTGGTCGGTCGCATGGAGATCTCGTTCGGGACGGGATCGGGAAGACCCGGACCGAACGCGGCGATCGTGCTCGCGTACATGACGCGCGGAACGTTGTGGATCCGGCACGCCTCGAGCACGTGATACGTGCCGTTCTGATTGACGTTGTACGTCTTCTGCGGGATCCTCTCACCGGTCGCGGAGAGGATCGCGGCGAGGTGGTAGACGACGTCGGGCTCGTTGTCCTCGATCATGTCGAGGACGTCGTCCTTGCGGGTGATGTCGAGCTGATCCCAGCGGGCGCCGTCGGCGGCGTTCTCGGGCGGCCTGCGAACGTCGGTTGCGATGACGTCGTTGCCGCTCTCGACGAGTGCCTTGATCAGCTCGAGGCCGACCTGGCCGCCCGCACCAGTGATCAGAATTCGCATCCAGGCTGCTCCTTGGGTCTCTGCCGACTACGCGGTCGTGTCGCCGAGGAGCGGAGCCGCACTGCGCGACGCACGCTCCTCGACGAGTCTCCCGACGAGATCCGCGACTGCGAGCGACCCGCAGTCCGTGCCGTCCCGCCGCCGCACCGCCACTGTGCCCGCCTCGACCTCGCGGTCGCCCACGACGAGCAGGTACGGGACCTTCTGCAGCGTGGCCTCGCGGATCATCTTGCCGAGCTTGTTGTTGGACCAGTCCACCTTGGCCCGCAGGTCCGCAGCACGGAGCGCCGTCTCGACAGCGCGCGCGTGCTCCATGTGGCGCTCCTCCGAGACCGGCAACACCCGTGCGTGCTCCGGCGAGAGCCAGAGAGGGAAGGCGCCATCGAAGTGCTCGATGAGGAGCCCGACGAAGCGCTCGAGCGATCCGAGGATGGCACGGTGCACGACCACGGGCGCGTGCCGCGCACCGTCCTCGGCGACGTACTCGCAGCCGAACTTTTCGGCCAGCGAGAAGTCGGCCTGGATGGTCGCCGTCTGGTGCTCGCGGCCGATCGCATCGGTGACCAGGAAGTCGATCTTCGGTCCGTAGAACGCGCCGTCGCCGGGAACGACCGTGTAGTCGGACTCGGCCGCGACCAGTGCGCGTTCGAGCGCGCCCTCGGCGCTATCCCACATCTCATCGGTGCCGGTGCGTTCGTCCGGCCGCGTGGACAGGACCATCTTGGGCCGCTCGAAACCGATCTCGGTGTAGATCTCGCCGGCCAGTTCGATCAGGTCGATGATCTCCGCCTGGAGCCCGTCGAGCGACGTGAAGATGTGCGCGTCGTCCTGCACGAACGACCGCACACGCGTAAGACCGTGCAGTGTACCGCTCCGCTCGTAGCGGTGGCACAGGCCGAACTCCGCGAGGCGCAGCGGCAGCTCGCGATAGCTGCGCAAGCCCTGGTTGAAGGTCAGGGCAGCGCCGGGGCAGTTCATCGGCTTCACGGCGAACGAGCGGTCCTCGATCTCCGTGAAGTACATGTTGTCCTTGTAGTGGTCGTAGTGGCCGGACCGCTTCCACAGCTCGTCCAGCAGGATGTGCGG
This sequence comes from Planctomycetota bacterium, assembly GCA_965248445.1. Classification (GTDB taxonomy): domain Bacteria; phylum Planctomycetota; class JAJSAM01; order JAJSAM01; family JAJVHW01; genus CBDFJG01. The sequence continues at coordinate 578,243 of CBDFJG010000004.1, read as the reverse complement.
CGTGCGCACCTCCTGGTAGTTGCGCTTGCGCAGCTTGCTGCGTAGATAGTCGATGAGCTCGTTGAAGACGATCGTCCCCTTGGGCAGCCAGAACGGGAACCCCGGCGCCTCGGGCAGCGTGCGGAACAGGTCCAGGCGCGCACCGACCTTGCGATGGTCGCGCTTGGCGGCCTCCTCCAGGCGGCGGATGTGCGCCTTCAGCTCCTTCTTGTCGAAGTACGCCGTGGCGTATAGACGCTGGAGCTGCTCGCGCTTCTCATCACCGCGCCAGTAAGCGCCCGCGACCGACAACAGCTTGAAGAAGCCGAGCCGCCCCGTGGACGGCAGGTGCGGTCCGCGGCACAGATCCGTGAACTCGCCCTGCGTGTAGAACGAGACGGACTCGTCCGCGGGGAAGCCCTCGATCAGCTCCTGCTTGAACCGGCTCTTTGCTCGGTCGGCGCGAATCGTCGCCAGCGCGTCGTCCCGGTCGCGCGCATCGGTGCGGGCTATCGCGAGGTTCTCGCGCTTGATCCCCTCCATGATCTTCTCGATCGCGGGGAGGTCCTCCTCGGTGAGCGAGCGGGGCAATTCGAAGTCGTAGTAGAAGCCGCTCTCGATCACGGGACCGATGGCGAACTCGACGTTCTCGATGCCGAAGTGCCGCGCCACGGCCTGCGCCATCACGTGGGCGGTCGTGTGCCGAAGCACCTCGAGGGCGTCCGGCGAGCCCGGCAGGACCGGTTCGACCGTGGCGTCGGTGGTGACTGCGCGCGTGAGGTCGACGACCTCACCGTTCACCCGCGCAGCCACGGCCTTCCGCGCCCCCTTCACTTCACTGAGGGCTTCGGCACCCGTGATTCCCGCGGGCTTCTCGAGGACGATTTCGTCCGGAAGCTCGATGCGAATCATGGCATGACTCCTGATTGTGTCCCGCCCGCCACCTGGCGAGTGCGAGCCCGGCACGATACCCCCGCCGGGGTGTCGCGGAGAGAACCCCGGGAGCGGGCGCGAGGTTCCCCTGTCCGCGGGCTCCCCGCGTCGTAGCATCCGCCCGTGACCTACGTGGAGGCTCTGTTCCTGGGCGTGCTGCAGGGACTCACCGAGTTTCTGCCCGTCAGCTCGTCGGGGCACCTGGTGCTCGCGCAGGAAGTGCTCGCCAAGTGGGGCGGCTCGGTGCCGCAACCCGGGCCGGCACTCGAGATCGCCGTCCACTTCGGCACGCTCGTCGCCGTCGTTCTCTACTACCGCACGGTCATCGTCCGGATCGTCCGCGACGTGTTCACGGGCGGGCCGCATGCGCGCCTCGGATGGATGGTCGTCGTCGGGACCATTCCCGCCGTCATCGTGGGGCTCACTCTGAAGGACCAGATCGAGGCGGCGCTCGACAGTCCCGTCGTGGCGGGCATCGGCCTGATCGTGACCGGTGTGTTCCTGCTCTTGACGAAGGCTGCGCGGCGTGGGGACCAAGAGCCGGGATTCCGGTACGCGACGATCGTCGGCGTCGCGCAGGCCATCGCCATCCTGCCGGGGCTGTCGAGGTCCGGCGCCACAATCGGCACCGGCATGTTCCTCGGCGACGAGCCGACGCACGCCGCGCAGTTCAGTTTCCTGCTCTCGATCCCCGCAATTCTCGGCGCAGTGGTTCTGACCGTCGCGAGCGGTGATCTCGCAGCGACCGGGCACACTCCGCAGCTCGCGGTGGCGTGCGCCGCGGCGTTCGTGTCCGGTCTCGGTGCACTGTGGTTCCTGCTGCGCGTGCTTGCGAAGGGACGGCTGGCCGTGTTCGGGCCCTACTGCATCGTGGTGGGCGTGCTGGCGTTGTGGTTCGTGCGCTAGCGCCCGTTTCCTCGCTTCCACCGCAGGCTCTCGCGCGTCTCGCGATAGAGGTCCCGCTTCGCCTTGCCGACGATGACCGACACGTCGGCGGAGTGCAGGCCGATGGACCTCGCGAGCACGTTCAGTATCCGTCGCTCGCCGTGCTGCATCTGCCCGTCCGAGACGGCGACCCGCGCGGCTTCGGCCAGCCAGCGGCGGCCCTCCTCGAGATCAGGCGGCGTCGGGGTCTCGAGCATCCCGACCTTGCCCCGGTCGAACAGGGTCTCCAGTTCGTCCCGGCGCAGGCGTGCGCGCTCCGCGATGGCGTGAATGCGCTCCTTCTCGGTGTCGTCGAAGAGCCCGTCGGCCATCGCAGTCACGATCATCCAAGCAACGACCTCGTGTGCGATGGGCGGAGGCAGGGGCGCGAGCCGCTCCATCACGACCAGCTTCGACACGTCCGAGTGCGCGGCTGTGACCACGTCCTGCACGATGTCGCGCGCCTCTTCGGAGTAGCGCGGGAGCAGCTCTGCGAGCACCCAGTCGCGCGAACCGTCGTTGAGCACCTCGCCGCAGAACTCGCACGCGTGCGTCTCGCCGCCGGCTTCGGGGGCGCCGCAGTTCGGACAGTGCGCGGAGGAGACCGCGTGGCCGTCGTCGGTGTTCACGCCGGTGCGACGCGTCAGCACGAGCAGCGTGTCCACGATGGAGCTCTTCTTCTCGCGGTGCAGCTTGCGGTCGTCGTCCACCGAGAAGTACGTGCCCGACCACGTGACCGTTGCGATCACGCGATCGCGGCCCTCCCCGCGGTCGGTGCCGAGGATCTCGACCGCGCCCACACCTCGCTCGCCGATGTAGCGCCGACGCCCGTCGTAGGACTTCGTCCGCACATGGTCGGTGCGCCTAGCGGTCAGTTCGTCGGTGGCGATCTTGCGGAGAGGCGCCGGGTCGTCCATCCACTCCGCCATCGCGCTGCGCCAGAACATCACCGAGACCCGGTCTTCCAGGTGCTGGACGCTGAACCCCGGATCGAAGGAGAGGTACGCCGTCACACCGGGGATCTCGCCGGACTCCCGCCGGCGCCAGACGGATTCCTGCGTGATCTCGACGAGCACCCAGTCGTGTTCGCCGCTGCGTAGGTGTGTCTCGCAGTGCTTGCACCGTGACCACTGGTTCATCTCGACGGCCGCGCCGCAGTTCGGGCAGAAGCCCTCGATCAGGCCCTGGCCCTTCCTCTGCTTCGCGCCTTTCTTGCGGAGGAACGACCAGTACTCGACGAACTCCTCGGGCACTTTCGTGCGAGCCACGTGCTTGCCGCTGTCGGCCGACACGCGGTAGTCGATGGAGCTCGCGCGGATGCGGACCGTGACGATCTGCAGCCGGCCCTGCTCCTCGAAGTGCGCGAAGTTCACGTCGCGGACCTCGATGCGCTCCATGACGTCGCGGTACCCGAGGATCTTCTGTTCCTCGAGTTGCAGCGTGAATCGCTCGTGGATTCCGTCGGACACGAACGGGCGAATCTCGGCCAGGTCGTGCGCGCACCATGACCGCTGGACCTTGCGGAACGCCACAACGGCACGCGCGAAGAACCCCGCGCGGTCGAACCCCGGCTCGATCGCCCGCAGCCGCTGCTCGGCCTCGGCTGCGTCCCGGTACACGCGTGCGACACGGCCGCGGGTGACGCGGGATGTGCCGCCGCCTTTACCCCGGTGCTTGTCCGCGACGGCCTTGAACAGCACGAACAGGACCACGAGCAGGAGGATGAAGAAGATCATCCTGGCGGACAGGTCTCCGCCGCCGAAGCTGCCCCCGCCCCCGAACCCGCCGCCTCCGAACCCGCCGCCGCCCCCGAAGCCGCCGCCACCGCCGAACCCGCCGCCGCCGCCGAAACCGCCGCCGCCCCCGAAGTTGCCGCCGCCGCCGCCCCGCGCGAAGGCAGAGGCGGCCGAGCACACGATCCACAGCGCCGGGGCCAGGACGCGAACGAGGCGGAGGCGGGTCTGTTGGATCATCGTGGCTGAGGCTGCATGGTAGTGCTGGAGCGCGCTACGGGCGCACGGGCAGGGACGTCGTCGCACACCGGGTGAACCAGCTCCGCACCGCCTCCGGTTCATGAGACCGCAGGAGAGCCACCCGATCGTGCTCCCGCCCCTCGAAGAGGCCGCTGGCAGCGTAGGCCCGGATGAGCTGCTTCATGCGGGCGAGTCCGCCCTTGCTGCCTCCCGGGGGGCAGAGCGTGGCCAGGTAGCGCAGCGCGAACGCCACGGCTTCGTCCCGCGTGGCTGCGGGGCCGCCGCGTGCCTGCCGGAAGATCCAAGGGTTCGCGATCGCCCCGCGTCCGACCATGACCCCCGCGCAGCCGGTCTCGGCGAGCATGCGATGCACGTGCTCCGCGCGTCCGATGCCGCCGTTGCCGATCAGCGGTGTGCGGCCGCCGAGGTGCTCCACCGCGGCGCGGATCCACTCCCAGCGCGCGGGCGTCGCGTAGGACTGCGTCCGCAGTCGCGCGTGCAGGATGACGGCCGCCGCGCCTGCGTCGGCGCACGCGTCGAGGACGTCGAGCAGCGTCCCGTCGTCCTCGACGCCGGCTCGGATCTTCGCGGTGACGGGAACGCCGACAGCCTGCACGGCCTCTGCCACGATCGCGCCGACACGGTCCGGGTACGCGAGCAGCGCCGAACCCGCGCACTTGTTGAACACACGCTTGACCGGGCATCCGAAGTTGAGGTCGATCCACGGTGCACCCGCCGACTCCGCGTTCCCGGCCGTGCGCGCCAGGTGGTCGGTCGACGGGGCCATGAGCTGCAGACCGACCGGCGCTGCGGGGTGGGGCGGTCCCAGTTCCTTTGCGAGAGCGCCCCGCTTCCACGCCGCTACCGATATGCGCACGAACTCGGTGCACGCGCCTCCCGCGTCCCCGAGATCGAGCACGAGGTTGCGGAAGGTGCGGTCCGTCACGCCGTCCATCGGCGCCAGCAGAGCGTTGACGTGGAACGTCATTGCGCGGGACGGGTCGCGCCCGGTCAGCGTGAGGCCTGTGAGCCGCATCACGGGCGTGATACCGGATCGGGCCGTCCTCGGGCTTTTTCCCGCAGCCTGGGGTACGCTCCTGGTATTGAGACCCAATCTCAATAACGCCGGCAGGGAGCGTGATCCACCATCACAACCATGATGCAGAGCCTCTCCGACTACCCGACACGCGCGACCGTGCGCGTCTGCGCGCTCGAGGGCGAGCCGCACCTGCGGGAGCGACTGGCCGAACTCGGGTTCACGCCCGGCGCAGTGGTCAGCGTTCTGCGCCGTGCGCCACTCGGTGATCCGGTGCACGTGATGGTGCGAGGGGGTTCGTTTGCCCTGCGCGCGGCGGAGGCATCCGCGGTGCTCGTCGAGCCCGTGGAACAGCCGCCGAGGCGATCGCCGTGACGTCGACGGCTCCCCCCGTGGGTGGCGTCATGATCGGCCTCGGGCGGCGGGCGCGACGCGCCGCGCTCGCCGGGAATCCGAACGTCGGCAAGTCGTCGATCTTCAACGCGCTCACCGGATTGCGGCAGCGCGTCGGCAACTACCCGGGCATCACGGTGGAGAGGGTCGAGGGATCGATGACGACGCCGGCCGGCGACGTCACGGTGGTCGATCTTCCCGGGACATACGGACTCGCGGCGCGGTCGCCGGACGAACGGATCGCGCGCGAGGCAATCGTGGGTCACGGCGACGATGCGCCCGACGTGATCGTCGTCGTCGCCGACGCGACCAATCTGCCTCGCAGCCTCTTCCTCGCGACGCAGATCATCGACGCGGGTCGGCGCGTGGTCATCGCGCTCAACCAGATCGACATTGCAGTAGCGCGCGGCCTCAAGGTCGATCCCGCGGCGCTCTCGGCCGCACTCGGTGTCCCCGTGATCCCGACGTGCGGTCGTAGCGGCGATGGTCGCGACGCATTGGTTGCGGCGATCGCGTCCGGCGGAGCGCGGGGCACGCCTCTGACCATCAACTGGCCGCCGGAGGTCCTCACAGCGGCGGAGAGCTTCGCACCCAGGTTGCGCGATCACATCCGCGGTGCCGGGGATTCTATCGTGCGGGTCGCGCAGATGCTGACCTCGGATGCCCGTTCGAGCACGGTGCTCGGCCGACTTTCGGGATCGGACGATCCCGTGCTGGCGGCCCTGGCCGAGGAGTCGCGGGGCGTCCGCGATGACCTGAGCGCCGCCGGATTCGACGTTGCCACGACCGCCGCCACGGTCCGCTACGAAGCGGTCGACCGGCTGGTGGCCCGCGTGCTGAAAGGCGGTGGCGACGCCCGCTCTTTCACGCGCCGTGTGGATCGCGTCGTGACGCATCCGTTCGCCGGCACGCTCCTCATGCTCGGGGTGTTCCTGTTCCTGTTCATGGTGGTGTTCGCCTGGTCCGGTCCGGCGATCGACGCTGTCGACACCTGGATCTCCGCCCTGGGAGGGTGGGTCCGCGGCCTGCTGGGCGACGGGCTGTTCGCGTCCTTCGTGCAGGACGGCGTCATCGGCGGGTTGGGCGCGTTCCTCGTGTTCGTTCCGCAGATCGCGATGCTGTTCCTGTGCATCGAGGCGCTCGAGGACACCGGGTACCTCGCGCGCGCCGCGTTCCTGCTGGATCGCGTGATGGGGTTCTTCGGGATGCCCGGCCGCTCGTTCCTCCCGCTGCTCTCCGGATTCGCCTGCGCCATCCCCGCGATCATCGCCACGCGCACGATCGAGAACAGGCGCGACCGCTTCGTGACGATGGCGATCGTGCCACTCATGTCCTGCCAGGCGCGGTTGCCTGTGTACGCGGTGCTCGTCGGCGCGCTCTTCGCCGCGTTCGGAGGCTGGGTACCTGCACTGGTCGTGCTGACGATGTACGTGCTCGGCGTGGTGATCGGCGCCCTGTGCGCGAAGGTCATGCGCCGCACCATCCTCAGCGGGCCGCGCAGCCCGTTGCTGCTCGAGCTACCGCCGTATCGCGTCCCGTCGATCGGTGCGGTGCTACGCAACACGTGGCGCCGAACCTGGTCGTTCGTGTGGGGTGCGGGCCCGGTCATCCTCGTGCTCATGATGGTGTTGTGGGCCGGTGCGACGTTCCCGCGGGACGTCCAGTTCTCGCGGGACTACGACGCCGAGATGACCGTTCTGACCGAGGAGCGGGATGAGCTCGCGGCTGACTCACCCGCGGCTGGGCGCCTCGATGAACAGATCTCGGAACTCGAGCACCGACAGTCGTCGGAGCAGCTCGCGGGCTCCTATCTAGGGCGCAGCGCGAAGCTGATGGAGCCGCTGATCGAGCCGCTCGGCTTCGACTGGAAGATCGGTGTGGCGATCATCGGCTCGTTCGCAGCGCGCGAGGTGTTCGTGCCGACCCTCGGTGTCATCTACTCGGTGGGTGGCGACGCCGACGAGGAGCACGAGGGCCTGCTCGCCTCGATCCGCAACGACCGCCGGCCGGATGGCCGGCCCGTCTTCACCCCGCTGGTCGGCCTCGCGTTGATGGTCTTCTACGTGATCGCGCTCCAGTGCGCCTCGACGCTCGGCGTGCTGAAACGCGAGACGAACTCCTGGCGCTGGCCGATCGGCCTGTTCGTCGGATACACGGCACTCGCGTGGATCGCCGCCTTCGCGGTGTTCCAGATCGGCAGCGCACTCGGCTATTGACGCGCGAACGCGCGGTACGTCCGCGCCGTGCGATCTTCGTCGGACCAGCGGTTGCGCAGTGCGGCGACGCCGCGTTCGCATGCGTCGGCGGTCGACGGCATCTCACCGTTCGTCCGCGCGATCTCGGCGAACCGCTCGAGCCCCGTGAACACGCGCCAGCGCAGGCCCGACTCGCCCCAGCGCTGGTCGTGATCCATGTAGCGCTCCGGCCGGCGCAGGAGGATCGCCAGCCAGACCGCCGCGGCGGCCGTCTCGTCGCTCTCCCAGTCCGGGCCCGGCGCGAGGGTGTCGCGGTAGGCGCGCGTCGCCTCCTCGCGCAGCGGCGCCGGCAGCTCCAGCGCCCACACGCTGTTCAGATCCCGGATGCGGCCGAACGCGCCGTCCATCGCCGGGTGGCGCACGGCGGCCGTCTCGAAGTCGATCACGTACGCGCGACCCGCTTCCGTGACGAACGTGTTCGCGGCGGTTCCGTCGCCGTGCGAGAGCGCAGCGGGCCCGGCCAGCATGCGATCTGTCGCCTGTGCAGCTTCCTCCGCGATGCCGCCCGCCCGCCCACACAACGCGCTCAGCCTCTCGGACAGCGCGGCGACGTGCTCGCTCCAGTAGTTCACAGCGTGACGCGACGAAGTCAGCGGCCCGTGCGCCGTCACTCGCCGCGCGAACGGGTCGGCGACGGGTGCGCTGTTCAGCACGGCCAGAGCCCGCACGTGTGCGAGCAGCGCGTTGCGCGCACGCTCGGGATCATCCCCCTCCAGGATCGCGCCGAGCCGGTCGGAGTCGGCAATGGGAAGCGCCTCGACGACGAGCAGCTCGCCGCTCTCTGAGGCGGCGACGACGCCCGGCACGAGGGCGCGCGCGTCTGGATGCTCGGCGTACGACTCGAGTGCGAGTCGCTCCCGGATCAGCGGACCGGGATCGCCGCGCGCACGCTTGACGACGTATCGCGGCGAGGGTTCGTCACGGTGTGCGACCAGCACGACCTCGTGCGTGCTCCCGGGGCCGTAGTCGAGTGTCTTCACCGGCTCTACGGCGAACCCGAGCAGGCGTTCGACGTCTTTCACGCCGCGCTCCGCCGAACAAACGGCTGGAGCTTCCAATAGGTGACGCTGCGCCACAGCCACTCCAATGGACCGGCGTGGAAGAAGCGCAGCCAGATGGGGGCGGCGATCAGTTCCAGCATCCACACGCCGAGCACGATACCCATGACCGACGTGCGGTCCAGGTCGCCGTACAACCCGCCTCCGTATCCGTAGAAGAGCGTCGTCATGATCGCCGACTGCGCGATGTAGCAGCTGAACGCCGTGCGCCCGACCGCCGCGAGCGGCCGCGTCCAGCGCGCGTTCTGACGGAGCGACACGAGCAGTGCGATCGCCGCGATGATGCCGCCCGAGAACAGCAGGCTGCCCAGGTAGTGCGCGGAGTTCGACTGCAGCGCGCTCGCCATGTTCAACTCGCCGACCCGCAGGATCGCGCCCGCAATGCTGAGCGGCACGCCGACGAGAAGGCCGGCGGCGAGCATCCACAGGAAGCCGCGGCGACCCGCCTGCGCGGACGGATCGCGGAACCAGTCCATCCGCACGAACGCCATACCGAGCAGGAACAGCCCGACGGTGCGCGCGCCCCAGAGGAACAGTGCGAATAGCTGCATGGCGGAGTAGGTCACGCCGCGCGCGGCGGTGATGCGGCCCCACGACCCATCACCGTAGAGAGCCAGCTCGAAGTCGGCGTCGAACGACACCGCCGCGGACAGGAACTGCCCCATCGGACCCGTCGGATCCGCACCGAGATCGCCGTCCGGAAGAAGGGTCTGCCCGGCTTCCGCCGGCTCTGCCAGGTGCGCGGCCTGACCGGCGCTGAGGGGCACGAAGACCAGCATGCCGAACGCTAGCGCCGCGACGCCCAGCACAGCGAGTACGCGCGGAGACACGAGACGCGCGATCCAGAACGACGCGGCACCGAGCACGGCGTAGTGCGTGACGATGTCGCCCATCCAGAGCAAGACGCCGTGCGCCATGCCGAACAGCAGCAGCGACGCGAAACGCCGCGCCATCGGTACGCCGTACGAAGCGTGCTTGTGCACCGCGCGTTCGGCAACGAGTCCCATCCCGACGCCGAACAGGAATGAGAAGATCGTGATGAACTTGTACTGGAAGAACGCGTCCACGATGAACGTGACGATGGGGTCCCCGGGCGCGCCGGGAAACTGACCGTTGCCCATCAGCATGTTGGGGTACGCAAAGATCCCCGCGTTGACCGGCAGGATGCCGAGGATCGCGACTCCGCGCAGGACGTCCAGGAACCGGATGCGCCGTGCCGGCGCAGTCTGCGACGTCAGTGCGACAGCGCGCGTGCCGTCGTAGCCCCCAGGAGCCCGAACGTAAGGCAGACCACCAGCGTCGCTGCGACGTACACCATCGCCGTCCCCGTTCGTCCCTGTTGGATCTGCCACAACGTCTCCCAGTTGAACGTGGAGTACGTGGTGAATCCACCCAACGCTCCCGTACCGAGCAGAACCCGGGTGGTGCGGGACGGTTCGTCCGGGCCGCCAGGTTCGCCCCATGCGAGAAGCACTCCGAGCAGGAACGAACCGATCGCGTTGACCGCGAGGGTGCCCCACGGGAAGTCCGAGGAGAACGCGCGCCGGGCGTGGCTCGAGACCGCCGTGGAGACCAGGTGCCGGGCGCCCGACCCGAACGCGCCGCCCGCGCAGACCAGGAGGAGTTCCTTCATGTCCCATCCTCCACGCAGCCTGCGCCGGTCAGCACGTCGCGGCAGAAGCCGATCTCGGCCGCGACGTTCGCCGCCAGGTCCTCGTCGGCGCCATCTTCCCTCGCGCCCGGGACGACGGACCACGTGTACGTCTCGAGCTCGAGCAGCGGCGGCGCCTCGAGCGTGGCCGCGTACCGGAGGAAGCGCTCGACCTCGCCGCGGGTCGTTGGCAGGCCGCCGACCGTCTCGCGGTGTAGGGGTACGTGGAAGTGCACGCGCCAAGGCGCCTGCCGTAGCAGGTCCTCGTCGCGTAGTGCGTCGGGCAGGTCGAGCAGGACGCGGCCGTCCGGCAGGCCCACCTGGTGCAGCCAGCGCGGCTCGGCGAACGCTCGCAAGGCCGTTGCCTGCTCCGCCGGGTCCGTCACGTCGAGCGCTGCGGAGACCTGCACCTTGAACACCGGGACGCCCGCTGCGTCGTAGCTCGCCAGCGCCGTGACGGGGTCCTCGTGCTCCACGGCGGCGTGACAGAGGTCGAGGCAAACGCCGACGTGACGGAGGACCGCCTCGCGGCCTGCGTCCGCGCCGACTTCGGCGGCTCGCCCGGCCACCTCGGCGGCCGGGATCAGGTGATCGCGGAAGAACGCGACCGCCTCGTCGCTCCGCTCGAGCGCGCAGCACGGTTCGGGTTCGAGGGCGATGCGGAGTGTGCGTCCCGTGTCGATGCGCAATCGGTCGAGGTCGAGAGCCAGCCCGACCAGCCGGCCCGCTGCGCGCTGTAGTTCGGTGGGGGACCACTTCGGAAAGCCGAGCGGCAGCGAAGAGAGCGTGCGCACGGCACCCTCCGGCGAGAGAGCACCGAGCACGCGGGCTGCGTCGAGCGTGTATTGCGCCCGTGCCGGAGTCAGCCAGTTCGGGCGGTAGACCGCCTCCTTCACGACGTCGGCGTGGAACGCGTCCGCGGGAAACGCGTTCACGGTTGCGGCCGTGAGCTGCGCTGATTCGAGTGCGTCCGCGAGGCGCGCCAGGCCGTCCGCGTCACGCGCGAGCGCCGCCGCCACGTCACGCGGGAACCAGAGTCCGAGCCCGAGTCGCCGCGCACCGACGAGCGCGCGGACGTCGCTCCAGAATCCCGCGATGTCCTGCTGCAGAGCGGCCGGCGATTCCGCCGGCCGGACGTTCGTGCAATACGCGAGCTCCAGCCGGGCGCCGTCGGGTGTAGTGAGTCTCATGCGCGACGCGCCCACCGGGTGGTGTCGTCGGGGACGAGGCGGACCGTGGAGAGCGCGGGCCGAAGGCCGGCGGTGGGCATGGCGGTCTCCTTCCGGTGGCGGGGGCCGTCCGCGCGGCGGACTCTAGCAGTGCCTCCCGAGGCCGAGTGAGCCTCCGGCAGGGTCACCTGCCCATCCACTCGTTGAGAAACGGTCCTGAGTTGCAGGAGCGGACGCCCCAGAACATGAGGGTGAGTAGGAGCGTCAACCCGAGCACGGCCCACTCCACATCAGTCATCTTCGCGTGGCGACGCGGTCGTCTCGGCTCGTCAGGCGCGCTCACGACGCCAGTCTAGGCGGCAGCGTCGTGCGTTGAGTAGCCACTAGCCGAAGAGGGCTGCAAGCTCTTGTGCAGAAATGGGTTGCGGCCGTTCGTCGGCACGGCTCCACACGCTGGCTGCCCCGGCCCATCGCCGACGCTTCGGGGAGGGGTGAATCGCGCTCGGTGGGACGTGGCAACCGGCCGTCGCGCGTTCTCACTACGCGTGCGGCGGGACACCTCCAAATCCGTCGGCAATCACTCCTCCCGGCCAGGGGCCGAGGGTAAGGTCGCGCGATCGAAGACGGAGGGCGGGCGAAGTGCCCGTCGGGGGCTGCCGGAGGGCACCGGCCGAGGCCATGCAGCAGGACTTCCTGACGATCCTGATGTTCCTCTTGTTCGGGGCAGCTTTCGTGCTCCTGAACATGGTCGCTATTGGACGCTTGCTGCGCTCCAAGACCGACTACACCGAGCAGAAGGCGACGTCGTACGAGTGCGGCGAACCGACGTTCGGCGGAGCCTTCATCCGCTTCGACATCCGCTTCTACGTCATCTGCCTGGTCTTCGTGATCTTCGACGTCGAGGTGCTCTTCCTGTTCCCGTGGGCAGTCACGCTGAAGGAACTGGGGCCGCTTGCGTTCGTCGAGGCCGTTGTCTTCGTGGCCGTGCTGGCGGTCGGCCTGGCCTACGTGTGGCGCAAGGGCGACATCGACTGGATTCCGCTGCACGGCAAGAAGAGCCCTGGCGCGCGCGCTCCGTCCGGCGACCCCGGCCTGGGCGGGCCGGTCCAGGCGCCGGCAGGGACGCCGTCGGCGCAGCCTGGTCTAACTGTCGAGGCGGGAGCCTGAGTCCATGACTGCCGAGGTATACCGTCCGAGCGACTGGAACCTGTTGCGCCCCGGCCCCGGCGGCGCGCTCGACGACGACGCAGCGTTCTTGACGACGGTCGTCGGTCTACGCGACGTGATCGCGTGGGGCCGCGGCAACGCGGTCTGGCCGATGACCTTCGGTCTCGCGTGCTGCGCCATCGAGATGATGGGCTTCGCCGCCACGCGCTACGACGTCGACCGGCTGGGCTGCGGTGCGTTCCGCGCCACGCCGCGCCAGGCGGACCTCATGATCACGGCGGGCACCGTCACGTACAAGATGGCGCACCGCGTTCGCCGTTTGTGGGAGCAGATGGCCGAGCCCAAGTGGGTCATCGCGATGGGGGCGTGCACCGTAGGCGGCGGCCCGTACTCGAAGTGGGGCTACCACGTGGTCCAGGGAGTCGATCTCGTGATCCCCGTGGATGTGCACGTGCCGGGCTGCCCCCCGCGACCCGAGGCGCTGATCGACGGTCTGCAGAAGCTGCAGGAGTTGATCTTCACACGCGGCTCGATCGATCAGCAGGCGGCCATCGCCGACGCCGTCCGCAAGGGCCAGTCCGACGTGATGGATGGGCGCATGCCCGGCATCCCTTCAGCCGCCGCGGCCGCGCCGACGCGCGCGGCGCCGAAGCTGTCCGCTCCGTCGGCGCCCGCGAAGGCGCCGTCGCTGAAGGCACCGCCGTTGCCGGGTGGGATGAAGCTACCCAGTGCCAGTTCAGGTGGGGCGAGTTCAGGCGGGGCGCCGCCGCTCCCCGGCGGGATGAAGCTCCCGGCGAAGCCCGCGGCCCCGTCTGCGCCTGCGGCCCCGTCCACTCCCGCCGCTGCGGCCGCGCCGGCGGGCGGTGGCGACTTCCCCCCGACAGCCCTCCTCGCGAGCGGTCCACTGCCGCCGGCGGTGCTCGCAGCAAACCGCGACGCGCCGTCGGGTCCGCCGCAGCCTTACACCCCCCTGCACCTGAGGTAGACGAGACCCGTGGGCCTGTCCGTCGCGGAATTCGGTGACCTGCTCAAGGAGCAGTTCGGGGACGCGGTCCTCGAGGTCTCGACCGACGATCTCAAGGAGTGGGTCAAGGTCGGCCGCGACACGTACGTGGGCGCCTGCCGTTTCCTGCGCGACGACGACCGGACGCAAATGGAGGTGTGCCACGACGTCACCGCGGTGGACCGCCTCGCGCACTTCGAGGTCGTCGTCCATCTCTACTCCGTGGACAGGAAGCACGGCATCTGTGTCAAGGTCGACACGCCGTCACGGGACGACGCGACGTGCCCGTCGGTGACGGCCGTCTGGCCCGCCGCCGACTGGCACGAGCGCGAGACGTACGACATGTTCGGAGTCGTCTTCCAGGGTCACCCGAACCTGCGCCGCATCCTGCTGCCGTCCGACTGGGAGGGCTGGCCGCTCAGGAAGGACGAGGGCAACCCGCTCGAGTACCACGGCGTTCCGAGCATCGGGATGATCCGCAAGCTCGAGGAGGACTCGCGAGCCGAGGAGTCCGCCCGTCGCGCCGCGAAGCACGGAGATGCGCCCACAGCCGCCGCGGCGAAGCCGGCTGCTGCGAAGCCTGCGTCCTCCGGTGCGCCGCCGCTGCCGCCCGGCATGACGATGCCCAGTGCGAATTCAGGCGGGGCCCCGGCGCTCCCCGGCGGCATGAAGCTCCCGCCGAAGGCACCACCGTCGCCGCCGGCGTCCGCCGCACCGCCCGCGCCTTCCGGCGGCAACTGGCCGCCGTTGCCGTCTGGCTTCCAGTTGCCGCCCAAGAGGGGCGCCTAGATGAGCGCCACAGAGTTGCCAGGCGTCGCGGAGCGCACTCTCGACGACCCGCTTCCGGAGTATTGGGTGCCCGCCCGCGACGCGCCGTCCGAGGAGATGGTCGTCAACATGGGGCCGCAGCACCCGGCGACACACGGCGTATTGCGCGTTGCGGTCAAGACCGACGGCGAGGTCGTGCTCGACTGCGAGCCGATGATCGGCAACCTGCACCGCTGCAAGGAGAAGATCGCGGAGCACGTCCAGTACTGGCAGTTCATGCCGTACACGGATCGCCTCGACTACCTCGCGGCGATGAACAACGAGGAGTGCTACGCGCGCGCCGTCGAGAAGCTCTGCGGCATCGCGATCCCCGAGCGCATCCAGTGGATCCGCCTGATCATCGCGGAGCTGGGACGCATCGCGTCGCACATCTTCTCGATCGGTGTGTACGGCCTCGACATCGGCGCGTTCACGCCGTTCCTCTACTGCTACCGCGAGCGCGAACGCAGCAACTCGCTGTTCGAGGCGATCTCCGGCGGTCGCATGCTCTACCACTTCTTCCGCGTGGGCGGCGTGGCGCGCGATCTCACCGACGAGTGGATCCAGGAAGCGCTCGAGTTCCTCGACATCGTCGAGGAGAAGATGGAGCAGTACAACACGCTGACCACCTGGAACAAGGTGTTCAAGCAGCGCACCATGGGTGTTGGGATACTGTCGCGCAAAAAGGCGCTCGCGCACGGGATCACGGGACCCGCGTTGCGCGCGTCGGCGGTGGATTGGGACACGCGGCGCGACGATCCCTACGGCCTGTACGACCAGGTCGAGTGGCGCATTCCAGTTGCAGACGGCAAGTACGGCACAGTCGGTGACTGCTGGAACCGTCACTGGATACGTGCCCAGGAGCTGGCCGAGTCCATCAAGATCGTGCGACAGGCCATCGACAGGCTGCCCGGCCGCGATCCGAAGATCACGCCGAAGTCGATGTACCAGCCGTACATCAACCCGGACGTGCCGCGTGTGCTGCGCGGCCCGCGCGATGCCGAGGTGTACGTGCGCGGTGAAAACCCGCGCGGCGAGCTCGCGTTCTACCTCGTGTCCGATGCGAAGAACGCCCCGTACCGCTGCAAGATCCGCGGCCCGGCGTTCAGCAACATCGCGGTGCTGCCGGAGATCTCACGCGGCTACCTGATCGCCGACCTCGTCGCGATCATCGGCTCCATCGACATCGTGCTCGGTGAGGTAGATCGGTGAACCTCCTCGCGCTCGAAGCACCGGAGCTCGCGAAGCTTGCCGCGGACTACGTCCCGTATTGGGACAAGGTGCCGCCGTTCGCCCAGAACACGGTGCTCGGCCTCGTGCCCGCCATCCTCGTCGTGCTCGCGGTGGTCACGCCGGTCGGACTGCTCGGCGTGTGGGCGGAGCGCCGCGTGTCCGCACTCATGCAGGACCGGTCGGGTCCGAACTTCGTCGGCATCCCGTTCCTGCACAAGAAGCACAAGTGGGCGCGCCTGTGGGGCCTCGGTCAGTCCCTCGCCGACGGCATCAAGCTGCTCGGCAAGGAGGACTTCGTTCCGCCCAAGGGCGAGCCGCTCCTCTTCATCGCAGCGCCCGTCATCGGATTCGCCGGTGCACTCGCGCTCTTCGCAGCACTCCCGCTCAGTGACGGGTTGATCGCGGCCGACGTGAACGTCGGCATCTTCTATCTGCTGGCGGTCGGGGCCATCGAGGTCATTGCGGTGCTCATGGCCGGGTGGTCCTCGAACAACAAATGGTCGCTGCTCGGCGCGATGCGCGAGGTCGCGCAGGTTGTGTCGTACGAGATCCCCATGAGTCTCGCCGCGATCTGCCCCGTGCTGCTCGTCGGCTCCCTGTCGATGGGCGACATCGTTGCGGGTCAGCAGGCCGGTGCGTCGATCTGGGGCTTCGGCATTCCGGACTCGGTCGCACAGTGGGGCGCGGGTTGGTTCGTGTTCGCTGCGTTCCCGTTCAACATCATCGTGCTCGTCATCTTCTACGTGTGCGTGCTCGCCAACCTGAAGCGTGCGCCGTTCGACTTGCCGGAGTCCGAGTCCGAACTCGTGTCCGGATTCCTGACCGAGTACTCGGGCATGCGCTGGGGCCTGTTCTTCCTCGGCGAGTACGCGGCGATGTTTGCGTTGTCCGGGATCACGGTGACGCTGTTCCTCGGTGGATGGGGCAGCGGTCCGTTCTACGGATTGCTCACGAACTTCGACGTGCCGTCGGTCGTTGCGGGCGTCGTCGAGTTCTCGTGGAAGACCATCGGACTCTTCATCTTGATGATGCAGATCCGCTGGACGCTACCGCGCCTGCGCATCGATCAGGTGATGAGCATGTGCTACAAGTACTTCGTTCCGTTCGCGCTGGTCTGCATGCTTGCGAACGGGCTCGCGGCGCTCATGTCCGGAGGTGCCGCTTGAGCTACTTCGGGAACATCTACGAGAGCATCCGCACGACCGCTCAGGGTCTGAAGATCACCGCGAGCTACTTCGTGAAGAACATCCCGGTGAAGAACCGCTTCGTCCTGAACTACCCGTTCGAGAAGCTGCCGATCGACAAGGTCACGCACCGCGGACTGCACGAGTTCGACGTCGATCGCTGCATCAGCTGCGAGCTCTGCGCGAAAGCGTGCCCGGTGGACTGCATCTACATCGAGTCGGTCGGCAAGGGCAAGGCCGCGATCATGACGCGGTTCGACATCGACTACAGCAAGTGCCTGTTCTGTGCACTGTGCGTCCCGCCGTGCCCGGCCGAGTGCATCGTCCTCGGTGAGCGTTACTCGCTGCCCGGCCACAACCGCGACGAGATGGTCGTGAAGTTCCACGAGGGCGGCTACCCGGTCCAGGTGCGCAGCTCGCACGCGCTCGAGATGGTGAAGGAGTTCCAGCAGGAAGGTCTCTTCGAGAAGAAGCGCAAGGAACGCGCCGAGCACGGCATCGAGACGCTCGTGGACCAGGACCCGGCCAGGAACACATGAGCGAAGGGATCGGCGTCCAGCTGGCCTTCTACGCGTTCGCGTCCCTCGCGATCGCGTCGGGCATCGTTGCGGCTACGGCGCACAAGATCGTCCATTGCGCGTTCGCCCTGTTGGCGACGTTCTTCTGCGTCGCCGGCATCTACGCCGTGCTCGGCAGCGACTTCATGGCCGTCACGCAGGTCGTCGTCTACGTGGGCGGCATCCTGATCCTGCTCTGCTTCGGCATCCTCCTCACCGACCGCGTGCCGGACGAGTACCGCGTCGTGCGCAAGCGCAACTACCTGCCGGCGGCTCTCGCCGGCGGCCTCACGTTCGGTGGCCTGTCATGGGCGATCACCGGCACTTCGTGGGCGCGGCTCCCGCACTTCTCCGGCGGACCTGTGGACGCCTTCGAGACGACGGCGCGGATCGGCCGCTCGCTCCTGACGGACTACCTGCTGCCGTTCGAGTTCGCTTCTATCCTGCTGCTCGTCGTGCTGGTCGGCGCGGCGCGGGTCGCTCGTGGAGGGACCCGCTGATGGGCGGCCTCGAGCTGACTCACTTCCTCGTACTCGGCGCGATGCTCTTCTCGGTCGGCGTGATGGCGGTGACGCTCCGGCGCAATGCCATCGCGGTGCTGATCGGCATCGAGCTCATGCTGAACGCGTGCAACATCAACCTCGTTGCGTTCAGCCGCTACGCGCACGCACCGGGTGGCGGTCCGTACATCGACGGCGCCGTCTACGCGATCTTCGTCGTGATGCTCGCGGCCGCCGAGGCCGCCGTCGCGCTCGCCATCGTGCTGCACGTCTTCCACCACGCGGCCAGCATCAGCGTCGATGACTACACGGAGATGAAGGGCTGATGCCCACCGGGATCCTGCTGGCCGTCGTCATCCTCGTGATGCCGCTCCTCGCGGCCTGCGTGATCGGTGCGCTGCAGATGATCGGCAAGCAGTCGGTCCGCGGCGCGGACGCCATCGGCATCGGCTGCATGGGCGTGGCGCTGGCGTGCGCCGCGGCTCTCGGTCTCGGTCACGCGGAGTACGCCGGGCAGACCTGGGAGTTCGTCTGGCTGTCGGTCGGCGGGATCGACTGGACGATCGGCATCGCGCTGGACGGGCTGACGCTCGCGATGTTGCTCGTCGTGACGATTGTTTCGTTCCTCGTGCACCTCTTCTCGAAGGGCTACATGCAGGGCGACGACCGGTACACGGACTTCTACCGGTGGCTCGGGCTCTTCACGTGCTCGATGCTCGGACTCGTCATCAGCGACAACCTCCTCACGCTCTACATCTCGTGGGAGGTGATGGGGCTCGCGTCCTACAAGCTGATCGGCCACTTCTACTTCAAGACGTCGGCCTACCAGGCGGCCAAGAAGGCGTTCATGACGACGCGCGTCGGCGACGTCGGCATGTTCCTCGCGCTGCTGGCGATCTACCTCTACACGGACAAACTCCAGTTCGCGGAGATCTTCGCCAACCTGCACATGATCCCGGGTGGCGCGAAGATCTGGATCGCGCTCGGGCTGTTCATGGGCGCGGCCGGCAAGTCGGCGCAGTTCCCTCTGCACATCTGGCTGCCGGACGCGATGGAAGGCCCGACGCCCGTGTCGGCCCTGATCCACGCGGCCACGATGGTTGCGGCGGGCGTCTACCTCGTCGGGCGCATGTACACCCTGATCGTCGCGTCGCCCGGCGCGCTGGTGATCATCTCGGTCATCGGCTGCTTCACCGCGTTGTTCGCCGCGACGATTGCGTTCACTCGAACCGACATCAAGCAGGTGCTGGCCTATTCGACGGTCAGTCAACTCGGCTTCATGTTCACGGCGCTCGGCGTCGGATCCAACATCGCCTGGAAGGCCGGCCTGTTCCACCTCGCGACGCACGCGATGTTCAAGGCCTGCCTGTTCCTCGGGTCAGGCTCCGTGATCCACGGTTGCCACCACCTGCAGGACATGACGCAGATGGGCGGGCTGCGGAAGAAGATGCCCATCACGGCGATCACGTACCTGGTCGCGTGCCTGGCCATCGCCGGGTTCCCGTTCACAGCGGGATTCTTCAGCAAGGACATGATCCTGCAGTCGCTGTGGGCCGGGAACGGCTACTTCGACTTCACCTACAAGGTCATCTTCGTGCTGCTCGCGCTGGCCGCGCTGATGACGGCCGCGTACATGTTCCGCAGCTACTACCTCACGTTTGAGGGCAAGCCACGCGACCAGCACGTGCACGACCACGCGCACGAGTCGCCGTGGACCATGACGACGGGGCTCGTCGTCCTGGCCACGCTCGCGATTGCGGGCGGTTACGGCTGGCACAACGCGTTGCTGCCGATCGAGAGCATGCCGCTCTCCGCGTTCGCGCGATCGTTCAATCTGGACGGCGACGTGGCGCATCACGCGCACTCGGTGGCGCTCGTCGTGTCGCTCTGCGTGGCGTTCGGCGGGATCGCCCTCGCGACGCTCTGGTACGTGCCCGCGTTTGGTACCGCGCTGCGGCAGCGTATGCGCGCCGCCGTGGCGCCGATCTACGCGGCCGCGGCCGGCAAGTACTACATCGACGAGATCGTCGATTTCTGCCTGATCAAGACGACGAACCTCTTCGCGGCTCTCTCGTCCTGGTTCGACAACGACGTCCTCGACGGGTTCGTGGACGGTGCCGGTTCGGTCACGATGAAGACGTCCGACGCCAGCGGCGTTGTGGACGACGGTGTCGTGGACGGGGCGGTGCAGGCAACCGCCGGCGCCATGTGGGGCGGCGGGGGCATCCTCAGCCGCTTCCAGAGCGGCCGGGTTCGGAACTACCTCTTCGGCGCCGTGACGTCGGTCGCGGTCTTCGCCGTGATCATGCTCTACGCGGCCAGCAGGTGAACGCATGGAACTGACACTTCTGACTTTCCTGCCGGTCATCGGCATCCCGCTGCTGTTCCTGACGAACAGCGCGCGGGTGCAGCGACTGACCGCGATCGCTGTCACCGCCGTGGTGATGGTGCTGTCGATTTTCCTGTACCTGCAATTCGATGCATCGCACACCGAACTGCTGGGACAGACCAGCCAGTGGGGCTTCAGCAAGCCCTGGATCACCGTCGGAGACTCGTTCCAGATCAACTACGCGATGGACGTCGACGGCGTCTCGATGCTGCTCATCCTGTTGACCGGCATCCTCGGTTTCCTGGCAGCGATCTCCGGCATGGGGATCACCAAGAAGGTGCGCGGCTTCTACTCGATGTACTTGCTGCTGCTCACGGGCATGCTCGGCACGTTCGTGGCGATGGACCTGTTCCTGTTCTACGTGTTCTGGGAGGTCATGCTCCTGCCGATGTACTTCCTCATTGGCATTTGGGGAGGTCCCAAGCGCGAGTTCGCCGCGATCAAGTTCTTCCTCTACACGCTGGTCGGCTCGGTGCTGATGCTCGGTGCGTTCTTGGCCGTGTACTTCCAGCTCAGTGAGGAGTTCGCGAAGCCCGAGTACGTGGGGATGGCGCTGAACGCATTCTCCATCCCGGACATCATCGCGCACCAGAGTGCGATCTTCCCGGGCAACGCCGCGCTGCGCATGACGCTGTTCGTCGCGCTGTTCATCGGATTCGCCATCAAGATCCCGGTGTTCCCGTTCCACACGTGGCTGCCGCTCGCGCACGTGGAGGCGCCGACTCCGATCTCCGTGATCCTGGCCGGCGTCCTGCTGAAGCTCGGCGGCTACGGACTGATCCGGATCGCGTTCCCCTGGTTCCCCGATGCGGCGATCGCAGCGTGGCCGTACCTCGCGTCACTGGCGGTGTTCTCGATCATCTACGGCGCGCTGGTGGCGCTGGCGCAGACGGACTGGAAGAAGCTGGTCGCGTACTCGTCCGTCAGCCACATGGGCTACGTGTTGCTCGGCATCGCCGCGATGACGCCCGAGGGTATCAACGGAGCCGTGCTCCAGATGTTCAGCCACGGGTTACTCAGCGGAATGATGTTCCTCTGCGTGGGCGTCATCTACGACCAGGCGCACCACCGCGATCTCAACCGCTTCGGCGGCCTGCTCGGCACGCTGCCCAAGTACACGTTCGTCGCGATGATCGCGTTCTTCGGATCGCTCGGCCTACCGGGGCTCTCCGGGTTCGTGGCGGAGATGTTCGTGTTCTTCGGCTCGTTCAAGAGCGAGCTGCCGAACGCGAAGGTGTTCACCATCATCGGCACGGTCGGCATCGTTCTCGGCGCCGTCTACATCCTGGTCATGATCCAGAAGGTGTTCTTCGGCAAGGCGAAGGAGACGCCGATGCACGGCTTCCGCGACCTGTCGATGCGCGAGGCGATCACGCTGGTGCCCCTCGCGGCGCTGTCGCTCTTCATGGGCCTCTACCCGAAGCCATTCATCGACGGCATCGATCCCGCGATCGCCGAGTGGCGCAAGCCGTTCGTGGTAGAGATCAAGAAGCTCGACACGGGCGTGCTCGACGGCGGCGCCGACGAACTCGACACCGGCGCGCTTCCGCTCGTTGCGGATGAGCGCCTGCGTGTCGTGCTGCTGCGGGAGGAAGAGCAGAAGTGAGCTTCCTCCTCGCACAGGACGCGGGACCGCTCAAGGCGGACGCCCTCCAGAACTTCGGGGCGTTGCTGCCCGAGTTCTTCCTGTGCGCCATGGTCGTCGTCGTTCTGCTGATCGACGTCGTCCGGCACAAGGGCCCGAGCCCCGTGTACCCCCTCATCACGCTGGCGGGAATCGTCATCGGCGCCGTGCTCGTGGTCATGGGCGGCGAGAACGTCGGCGTCGGCTACGGGGCGATGGACGCCATGCACGTCGACGGGCTGGGCCGGCTGTTCAAACTGATCTTCCTGGCGACCGCTGCGTTGACCGTCGTGTCCGTCATGCGGTCCGGGAAGAAGTACGGGCAGGAAGGCGAGTTCCAGGTCCTGATGTTCGGCGCGCTCGCCGGCATGTGCTACCTCGCGAGCGCGACCGAACTGATCGGCTTCTACGTCGCGTTCGAGCTCGTGTCGTACACCGGCTACCTGATGGCCGGGTACCGCCTCGAGAGCGCCAAGGGCGCCGAGGCGTCGGGCAAGTACGTCATCTTCGGATCGGTCTCGTCCGCCGTGATGCTGTTCGGCATCACTCTGATCATGGGGTTCACCGGCTCGACGCAGTTCGACGTGATCGCCGAGCGTCTGCTCGCCGCCCAGGCGGAGCCGGCCTTGATGGTGGGCGCGGTGATGACGTTCGGCGGCTTCGCGTTCAAAGCGGCCGCGTTCCCGTTCCAGTTCTGGTGCCCGGACGTCTACGAAGGCGCGCCGACGCCGATCGCAGGCTTCCTGGCCGTCGCCTCCAAGGCCGCTGTCTTCGCCGTGGGACTCCGCGTGCTGGCGTACGGCGCGCAGGGCGCTGGACTGACGGTCGAGCCGTCGCTCAGCGAACTGTTCGCCAAGGACACAGCCTTCGTCGAGAAGATGCTCGCCGTGGCCGCCGTCGGCACGATGACGTGGGGCAACCTCGCAGCGCTCCGGCAGGACAAGTTGCAGCGCATGCTCGCGTACTCCTCGATCGCGCACGCGGGCTACCTGCTGATGACCGCCGTCGTCGTCCTGCACGCGGACGCCTCGACGGACGCGCTGACCGCGATCGGCTTCTACTTCCTGATCTACCTCTGCATGAACCTCGGCGCGTTCTTCTTCGTCATGCTGATGAAGCGCGATCTCGGCACCGACGACGTGCACGCGCTGCGCGGCCTCGGCCACAAGCAGACACTGTTGGCAGCGTGCTTCGCGATCATGCTCATCTCGCTGACCGGTCTGCCGCCGACCGCGGGCTTTGTTGGCAAGCTGCAGCTCTTCGCACCAGTGGTGCAGGAGGGCATGTATGTCCTGGCGGCGTTCGGTCTCCTGAACGGCGCGGTGTCGCTCTATTACTACGCGAAGCCCATGCGCGAGATGTTCCTGCGCGATCCCCCGGCCCCGGAGAACGGCGTCGAGAGCCCGCCGATCGGCGGCACGGCGACGGGCGGCGTCGATCTCGCGATCGTCGTCGCGCTGACGGTTCCGCTGCTCATCCTCGGACTCTGGGGCTGGGACTCCGTCACCGATCTGGCGCGCGACGCCGTGGCGGTGCTGCGATGAGCGCCACGAGCGAGAAGATGACGCGCCGCGGGATCATCGACCTGCTGAACGCCGCCATCTCCGCGGAGTACCACTCGTTCGTCGGTCACGCACTTGGGTCGAACCCGTACGTGAAGTCCGAGTGGGAGGGCGACCTTCAGCTGCTCGAGGACATCCGCGACGAAGAGAACGCGCTGACCCGCGCATTGCTGGTGCAGCTCGGGCGATACCGCGCCGGCCCGACGCTGCGCGCGTTCCGGCTGTGGAAGGAAGACCTGAACTACCTCTCGCTCGAGTGGCTCGTCATCCGTGCCGCGGAGGAGGCGGAGGGCGAGGTCGCCCGCGTCGAGGCGCTGGTGGCACGGCTCCCTGACGACGACGTCGAGCTCGCCGCCACGTTCGAGTCCCTGCTGCTCGCGAAGCGCGACCACGCCAAGCGGCTCGCCCCCGCGGCGAAGAGCCGAGCGGCGGGGCGGGATGCACGGCGCGCGACGCATCGCGCGGTCACCGCGGTGAAGGTCAAGGGCCTCGGTGCTCCCGCCGCGGCGCCATCGGCCGCTCCCGCGAAGAGGGCCGGCGGACCACCTGCGCCGAAGCTCCCGGGCGGCTTCAAGTTGCCGCCGAGTGCGCCCAAGCCGCCGGCACCGCCGCTGCCCGGCGGCGCCTCGTTGCCGTCCGCGCCTCCCAGTCCGCCCCCCGCACAGGCTGCACCACCCACGGCCTCGGCGAGCACCGGCACGTGGCCGCCGCTCCCGCCCGGCTTCCAGCTCCCGCCCAGGCGGTGACGCGACCCCAACTGCGATGACCTGTAGGGGCGGGCCGCTGGCCCGCCCGTGCATCGTGCGCGGAGCGCACCGGCTGAAGCGAGAGGACGAGACCGTGCGCCTTCGGCGAGCTGCTGGGCGTCGGCTCTTGCGAGGCCGGAACGAACCAGTCTGCTCGCGGGCGGGCGCGGCGGGCCGCCCCTACAGCGACTTGAACAGCAACGCCGTCGCCGCAGTGATCAGCACCACCACGATTCCGAGTATCAGGGACCACGGGAGGCTCCGCAGCGCCATCGGCACGATGCCCTTTTTGTCGTCGAAGAGCGCCTGGCCGTCGTTCTTCACGCGTTTCGGGCGGGGTACCGGAGCCTCGGGCACAGCGCAATGCTAGCAGGGCAAGCTAGGCCAGAACCGGTACGAGGTCGCCGGGCGCCGGCGCCTCCACGCGGTCCTCTTCGCCGCCGCGTTCCTTGAAGACGTGCAGCATGCGCGC
The DNA here is from genome assembly GCA_965248445.1 of Planctomycetota bacterium. Classification (GTDB taxonomy): domain Bacteria; phylum Planctomycetota; class JAJSAM01; order JAJSAM01; family JAJVHW01; genus CBDFJG01. Next base: position 553,628 of record CBDFJG010000004.1, on the reverse strand, counting down.
GCGCGCCACGTTCTCGTAGTCGGGCTCTCTGTAGCCGCTGTGCCGGAACGGTGACTGCCCGCCGACGTCGTGCAGGATCACGCGCACGTGCACCAGACCGACGAAGTCGCGGTCGATGACACGGCGCTCGCCGTCATGCATGTCGTAGACCTCGTACAGTATCCCGAGCACGCGCATGAGGTTGCGGTGGGAGATGCCGTCCTCGAGGAAGATCGCGTCGACATCAGTGGCCAGCAGGACCTCGCGCAGGTGGTGCAGCCCGGTGGGGGGGATGAGCCTCACCCAGTCGGGCGCGAGAACGTCCTCGCTGCAGCCGATCCCGCGCGACGCACTGTCCTCCTCCCTCTCGTTGCGGAGCAGGCGCGGCATGACCGCGACGTGCGGCATCAACAGGTAGCCGTGGCCCTTGTCGTAGCGGAAGCGGCTGGCGGCCTTGAGCGCGCGGCGCAAACCGCGTCGGATCAGACGGCGCTGCTGGATGCGGTGACGGCGCTCGACGATCGAGACCACGTCCACTCCATCGAGAGGCGGGTGCACGACGACCCGAACTTCGCCCCGCTCGGGCCGGTCGGTGCGACGGACCTTGAACCCGGCGGCGACGAGCTGCGAGCGCGCCTCGGCGACGGCCTCCGGGTCACCGTCGAGGGCGACGCGCCGCGAGGGCTCGCGCGTCTCGTCCTGCCACCGGGCAGTCAGTCCGTCGCGCAGCACGTGATACGCGGCGAGCAGCAGGAACGTCGTCCAACATGCGGCGCCGGCGGTGGCGGCGCGGGCGGAGAACCCGAGCCCCGCCGCCGTGGCGTCGGCGCGCTGGACGCCCGACATCGCGAACGCCGCTGTGACCATCAGCAGAGGCCACGGCAGGACGCTGCACGCGAACGCGAACGGCAGACTCACCCGGCGCTGCTCGCCGCGGCGGGTCGTGACTGCGGACACTTGGTCGTAGTTGGTGAGGAACGGCAGCACCAGCAGAAGGCCGAGTGCGGCGAGCAGCGTCAGTGCGGCGTAGACCGGCGACGGGACGGCGGCGGAGGTCAGGGCGCCGACAGTCGGTCCCGCCAGTATCCAGGTGCCGCGATACACCGGCCTCGGCCCCGGCGGCGTGCCGTTCTCGCGGCGAACGGCGATCAGGTCGATCACGAACCAGCCCGTCAGCCCGCCCACGATCACCCACGACATGAGCGTCGCAGCCCACATCGTCGCGAGCGCCGCGAGCGCCGGGACGTACGCGATCCCCGCCAGCGAACGGAGCGCGGCGGGTCCGCCGAACAATGCCGCCGCGTACACCGCCACGAGCAGCGTCCCGATCCACGCGAGCATTCCGATCGGCAGTGCGTTCGGCAGACGATCGGGCCGCAGGTCGGCGCTCAGCGACATCGCCCGTTCGACGGCCTTGCTCGCTCGCTTGACGCCACGGGCGAGTGCGCTCCACCACGTGATCTCGCGAGCGCTGTTGCGGCCGTGAGTGACCATCCCGAGCACGATCAGCGAACCGAGCAGCGACGCGTCCATCCACTCACTCGGTGATTGCCGGCCGACAACTTCGACGACCAGCAGCGCTGCGGCCCAGGCGGTCGCCCATGCGGCGTCGCGCAGCGATGCCGTCCTGCGGAGAGTGCGGAGCAGCGTGGTGATCTGCACGGGAGGAGCCTACCCCACGGGATCGTCACGGGCGTGCCCAGCGCTGGAGGTCAGCTCGGGAGAGTTGGCTCAGAGGACCTGGGTCGAACTCCCGCGCTCCCGTGCCGGTTGAACACGTCTCGTCCTCGTCAGAGGACGAACAGATGTCCACGTGTCGTCTTCGTCAGAGGACGAACAGAAATTCAGTGGAGTACCATCATGCTCATGCGCCGCATATACATCGCCGACGAACCCTCTCGGGCACACCTCGTGAAGGGAGTGCTCGAGTCCGAGGGCATCCCGGCCGAGGTCCGCGGCGACCAGCCGTTCTGGGCCGACGGCTCGATGGTGCCCCGCGACATGCGCCCGGAGATCTGGGTGCGCGACGAGGACGGCGAGCGCGCCGTGACTCTCCTGGCCGCGATCGAGGAGCGGATACGCAATGGCGGCAAGTGGACCTGCGAGGCCTGCGACCTGGAGCACACCGCGTCGTTCGACGCCTGCTGGAAGTGCGCCGGCGCACGTCCGGACTGAGCCTGGCCCGGCGTAGCGGGAAGGCCTCCGCCCCTGTCTTCTGGCCCATCTGCTGACGCAGATGGCGCGGTCTGCGTGTTTGAACGGCGGACGCGGTGTGCCCGATAAGATGAGTGTCACCGAGCAGGAGACTTCATGTCGACCGAGACCACACCTACACCGACCCCGACTCCGGCCACGATCAACGACCTGACCATCACCGACGGCGCCCGCGCCAAGGTGCTGGCCGTGATGGAGCAGGAGGAACTCGCCGCCGACGAGCGCAACCTGCGCCTGTTTGTGGCGGGCGGTGGCTGCGGCGGCCCGGCGTTCGGACTCGCGTTCGACAAGGCCGAGGACGGCGACACGTCGGTCAAGGTCGGAGATCTCTCCGTCATCGTCGATCCGCAGAGCCTGCCCTACGTGCACGGAGCGACGGTCGACTACGTCGAGACGGCCGAGGTGCAGGGCTTCAAGGTCAGCGTGCCGCGCCCCGAGGGCGGGTCCTGCAACAGCGGCGCGTGTGGCGATGGCCAGTGTGGTGAGGGATCGGGCGCGCCCGACGACGGCCACCAGCACGGCGGTGGTGGCGGGTGCGGCAGCGGCGGATGCTGCTGAGCGCGTGAGCAGAGCCCCGATAGCTCACGTTCTCCTTGTCGTTCCCAACCGCGCGGGTGCGCGTACCGGCAACGAGATCAGCGTCCAGCGTCACGCCCGACTGCTGCGCGCACGCGGCGTTGCGGTGGAGATCCTGCGGCCCGACGACGTCCCGTCGGACGCGCCGCTCCACTTGGCAGCGGATGTGGTCGTCGCCTACCACGCGCGCCGCTGCGGCCCGCGCGGCGTGGCGCTGTCGCAGCAACTCGGCGTGCCGCTGGTCGTCGTGCTGACTGGAACGGACATCTCGCTCGACCTGCAGAACCCCGAGCGGCGCCCGCTCGTGGAGAACGCGCTCGCGCGGGCGAGCGCCGTGCTCTGCGGACACGACGACGAGGTGGAGGTCGCCCGCGCCCTCGCACCCAGCGCGCGGCTCGTGGCGGTCGTGCCCAAGTCGGTGTCGATCCCCGAGGTGCAACACGATCTCGCGGTGGACAGCGAACCGCACGAGACGATCCTCCTGGTGGTGGCGAACGTGCGCCCGGTGAAGCGACTCGACGTCGCCATGCACGCCGCGGCGGGGGTCCGGGCCGAGGGGCGCCCCGCGCGACTCGTGGTCGTCGGGGAGGTGCGTGACGCCGCCGAGAACACGCGTCTCGCAGAGCTGGCGGGAGGCGAAGACGCGTGGGCCGCGATCCTGCACGGAGCGGTGCCGCACAAAGAGATGGGCGAGATCTACGCGTCCGCCGACATCGTCCTCAACACGAGCGACGCGGAGGGCGGCAGCAACGCTGTGCTCGAGGCGATGGCGCACCGCTGCGCGGTCGTCGCGTCGGACGTGCCGGGCAACGCGGCATTCCTCTCACGGGACGGATCGCGCGGTGCTCTCTACCCGGTAGCGACATCGGAGTCGGGTGCCCGCGTGCACGACGTGCAGGCGCTCGTCGGCTACCTGTCGGTCCTAGCCCGTCACCCGGAGACACGAGAGCAGATGGGGCGAGCCGCGTGCGAGTACGTGCGCGGGCATCACTCCGAGGACGCCGAGGCGGACGCGCTGCTCGCTGCGTTCGTGGCGGCTACCGGCTGAGACCGAACAGCGCGCCCTGCGTGCGCCCGTGCCCGGTCTCGCGCTCGTACTGCTGGTCCCGCCTGCGGTACTCGGCGAGCACCTCGTGACAGATCTGGTCGATGCGCGTCCCGAGCCCAGCGCAGCTCCCCGTCGTCGCCCTGAGCGACTGCACGCGCTGCTCCATCTCCTCTGCGGCCTCGGCCGCGATGGCGGCGTGACCGTCTTCGTGATGGCTGAGCGCGCGTTCGTAGCGCAGCCACTCCTCCCGCAGTGCGGGCTGCTTCGAGTGCGCGCCGACGAGCCGGGGTGTCGTGATCCGCACTCTCAGGTCCGTGCGGAAGCCGGTCACGCTGCAACCGCGTCCGGCGATCCCCGAGGTGCGGTAGTCCCACCGCACCTGCCACTCCATCCAGCCGTGGAACCCGTGGCGTCCCTTCGAAGAGAGCTCTCTACGGATCTCGTCGAAGGTGTTGCCCTGTATGTCGTAGCGCGCTCGCTCGGTTCCCCTCCGTACCGAGTACCCGCCGCCGAGAAAGCCCAAACCTCCGGCCGAAGCGCACGCGGTGAGCGTGGAGACGAGGGCGAGAGCGGTGAGTTGCCGGATCAAGCGTTGCGCGAGAGGTCCAACCTGATTCCTCGACCGGGGCGCCTCGTCGCTTCAACTAGCCTGCCCGCATGGCCTATATCCGACAGATCCAGAACGACGAAGCGACCGGGCTGCTCAAGCGCATGTTCGACGAGGCGCTGGAGCGCGCCGGCAAGGTGTGGGGCATCGTCCGCCTGATGTCGCTCAACGCTCCCGTGATGGAAGGATCGATGAGCCTCTACAAGGCGGCGATGTTCGGACCCTCGCCCCTCAGCCGCCGGCAGCGCGAGATGATGGCGACCGTCGTCTCCCGCGCGAACGACTGCTTCTATTGATACGAGGCCCACGGCATGGCCTTCCGTGCGGAGGCTATCGGCGAGTTGGAGAGGGTCACGAAGCAGGACAAGGACGAGGTCGCGCGCATCACCACAGCACTCAAGACGGACTGGCACACCGCCGGCCTCGACGCGCAGGACACGGCCCTCTGCGTCTATGCCGAGAAGCTCACGCGCTCACCGGCAGCGTGCGGACAGGCCGACGTCGACACCCTCCGCGCCGCCGGATTCAACGACACTGCGATCCACGACGCCGCCCAGGTCATCAGCTACTTCAACTACATTAATAGAATAGCGGACGGTCTGGGTGTCGACCTCGAGCCGGAGATGAAGCTGCAGTAAGGACTTACGCCGAGCGCGTCACCGGGGAACTGAGACGGCAGGCGCGTTCCGTGTGCCCTATGTGTGCCTTAGGGATTGGAGCGCGCGCCGCGTCGTGGTGTGAGCGCCAGTTCATCAGCGTCTCCGCATGCGACCTGCTACTCCACCTCGCTTGGTTACGAGCGCCGCCCGGTCGACGGCGTCAGGAGTAAGGACTCCCGAGAGCCCCCGGGGTTACATCGCTTCCGGACGGGTAGTCTCCTCCCCGGTTCCGCGGGAGGCAGCACCATGGCCAATCGATCGGCGTTCGGGCGGATGAGCGTGATGACGCGGGCGGCGACGCCCGGCGAAACGGAGGCCGTCGCGGCCGCCGCGGCGGGAGCCTTCACGCCCGCAGGACCTGCGCCGCCAGGTGGCGATGAAGGTCCTGCGCGACGACTGGGCGGGGCAGCCGGCGCACCGCCTCAAGTTCGTGGCGGAGGCGCAGGCGACCAGCCAGCTCGAGCACCCCGGCATCCCGCCGGTGCACGACATCGGGATCAAGTCCTCGGGACAGATCTACTTCACGATGAAGCTGGTGCGTGGACGCACGCTCGCCGAGGTGCTGAAGGATCTCTTCGTCGGGTCGAAGACCTTGCGCCGCGAGTACACGCTGCACAAGCTGGCATCGATCCTCGAACGCATCTGCGAGGCGGTGCACTTCGCGCACGAGAAGGGCGTGATCCACCGCGACATCAAGCCCGAGAACATCATGCTGGGGGAGTACGGCGAGGTCCACGTGATGGACTGGGGCATCGCGAAGGTCGCCGCGGACACCGGGGACGAGGGGGAGTTCGACGAGTACGACGACTTCGCGGACGATGCGACCGACACGGTGCGCACTGCGGGCATCGACGCGCTCATGACCGTCGATGGCGCGATCAAGGGCACGATCCCCTACATGAGCCCCGAGCAGGCCTCGGGCGCGCCGTCCGACCGGCGTAGCGACGTGTACGCGCTCGGGTGCCTGCTCTACGAGATGCTGGCGCTGCACCCGGCGTACGAGGGTGGGGGGATGGAACTGCTCGCGAAGGTGCGCGCGGGCGAGTTCGCCGACGTGCGGACCCGCAATCCCCGCCGTCCGGTCCCCGAGCCGCTCGCAGAGTTGTGCGAGCAGGCCATGTCGCGCGCTCCCGCAGATCGCCCGGACACCGCGCGCGAGTTCGGTGCGTCCCTGCGCGATTGGCTGGACGGCCGCGCGGAGCGGGCGCGCAAGCACAAGGAGGCGGAGGCGCTGGCGAAGCAGGGCATCGACCAGTTGCGGCGCTACGAGTCGCTGCGCACCGAGGCCGACGCCGCGGAGAAGGCAGCCGACGCGATGAAGGGCGACTTCAAGCCCTGGCAGCCCGTCTCGCAGACCCGGCCGTTGTTGATCGCCCGTCGGGTGGCCACTGACCTGCGGCGCGACATGGCGGTGGCCTTCGCCGACGCGACTGCGCTGCTCAATGCAGCCCTCGCCGCCGAGGAGAAGAACACCACGGCGACCTGCGCGCTCGGCGACCTGTGGGCGACGCGACTGGCCGAGACCGAGCTTCAGGGTGCTGCGGACGATGCGGCACACGCGCTGACGATGCTCACGCGATACGACGACGGGCGCCACGAAGGACTCATCGCCGGGGACGGCACCTTGGTGCTCACCTCCGATCCGTCCGGTGCGGAGGTGTTGCTCTCTCGCTTCGAGGAACAGGACGGTGTGCTGGTCCCGACGGGCGAGCGTTCGCTCGGGGCGACGCCGGTCGCGGCGACGGCGCTCCCGATGGGCAGCTACCTCTGCGTGCTCCGCAAAGACGGCTTCCGCGACGTGCGATACCCCATCCACATCACGCGCGGCCGCGTATGGAAGGGCGCCGTGCACATGCGGACCGAGGAGGACATCGGGGAGGAGTTCGTCTACGTGCCGGCCGGGCCGTTCGTGTACGGCGAGGGCAAGGACACCACGACGAAGGAGCTGCCCGACTTCCTGATCCGCAGGGCGCCGGTGACGTTCGGGGAGTGGGGGGAGTTTCTCGCGGCCGTCGAAGGGGACGAGGGCATCGAAGCTGCGGCGGCTCTCCTCCCCAACACCAAGGGCGATGGTGCGTACATGGAGCGCGACGAGGACGGTGTCTACCGCACGCTCCCGGTGATCGTCGAGGGCGCGGCGCGCGAGCGCTGCGTTGCGGCGTACGGAGAGGATTTCGAGACCGCGATCGCGGTCATGGGGGTCTCGTGGCACGACGCCGTGGCGTACTGCGAGTGGAAGACGAACGTGACGGGCCGGGAGTGGCGGCTGCCGACGGAGGAGGAGCGCGAGAAGGCCGCACGCGGCGTGGACGGCCGGCGGTTCCCGTGGGGCGACCTCCAGCACCCCTCGCTGTGCAAGAACCGTGACGCCCGCGACGAGCCCACCCAGCCCGAGCCGGTGGGGGCGTTCCCGACGGCGACGTCGGTGCACGGCATGGTCGATGCCGCGGGCTCGTTCTGGGACTGGACGACCTCGCTGTTCGAGCCGCACGTCACGGCCTCCGTGTCGCGCGTCATCCGCGGCGGGTGCTGGGTCAGCACCGTCGGGTTCGCGCGGGCGGCGATCCGCTTCAGGCTCTCGCCGGAGGGCCGGAACGCCGACCTCGGCTTCCGCCCCGCCAGTTCCGTCACGACCTGACGCTTCACCACGTAACCACTACCCGCGCCGTCAGGCGGGGCTGCTCGCGGCGCGCGGAAGCCGCCGCGTTCCCGGAGCACGCGGTCGCGCTGTGTGCCTCATGTGTGCCGTAAGGAAACCCACTTCCAGTTGGCTCGAGTGGGGTTTGCGCTCGATGGCCTTGGATCGTGTGGGATCCCGTGGGGCTTAGGGCGCACCAACTACATCAATAGAATCGCGGACGGCCTCGGCGGCGATCTGGAGCCGGAGATGTTGCCGGGCAGTAGTTACGACGACCGGGCACGCGCTCGGTCCGCAGGGTGTGTGCCTTACGTTCAGCTCTGTGGTCTGTGGAACAACTACACGCGCGGCTGTTCGACGCCGAGGTCGCGGCAGATCTTCCGCGCGAGCACCTCCTGGATCTCGCGGTGGCGAGAGATGGCGCTGCGCCGGTCGCACGCGCCGTTCTGCCACCAGGAGTGGCGAGCGCCCTCGCGCACGAGCGTGCAGCCGTGCGCACGCAGATGGCGCAAGAGGTCGCGCCGCTTCATACGGCGATCGGCATCTCCTCGTAGTCGGATCCGGCGGCGTCGCGGGCCTCCTGCCGGTTGTTCTCGAGGGCCTCGGTCAGCGTGACCCGAAGCGTTTTCTCGAGTGCCTCGCGCGTGCGTTCCTGGCAGTTGACGCCCGGCACCTCCTCGATCCACCCGATCCACCAGTCACCGGTCTGCTTGACGACTGCGGTGTATGTCTGACTCATCGGGCTCCTCCGCGCGTTCCTCGCCGCATCATAGTGCACCGGTTCGTCGGCGCAGTTGTTGGCCGGACGTCGGCGATCGTCGCGGGAGTCCGGGCTTGGAGCGAGCATGGAGAGTCCTCAGGAGCGAGGACTCGCGACTCGGTTTCAACGGTGTCCGAGCCGCCGAAGCGGCGAGCCACATCCGCGCGCCAACGCTAGCGCCGGGAGCCGCTGTTCACCAACGGCGAAGAGGGGCGGAGGGTTATCACCGTTCTCGGTACTCGCGTACACTTGTTGCACGGGCAGGCGCTGGGACGATCGGTTGGCGAAGCACGCCTCTTTGTTGCGAGGAGGGCTCCATCCCACATGTCCGGCCGCCACCCGACGAGCATGACCAGAGCGCCGGCGGCGCCCCGTCCAGCGGCGAGCCGTACCATGTCGTGGTGGTGGGAGGCGGCTTCGCCGGTCTGTCTCTGACCCGCGCCTTGCGGCGCGCTCCGGTGCGTGTCACGCTCCTCGACCGAACGAACTACCACCTCTTCCAGCCGCTGCTCTATCAGGTCGCGACCGGAGGGCTCTCCTCGCCGAACATCGCGGCGCCGCTGCGCAGCATTCTGAGAAGGCAAGCGAACGCCAGCGTCCTGATGGCCGACGTCGTGGACTTCGACTTGGAGAACCGTCGCGTACTCCTGCGCGATGGGAGCGTCGGCTACGACGCACTCGCCGTCGCCACTGGGATGTGTAACCACTACTTCGACCACCCGGAGTGGGCCGAACACGCGCCAGGACTCAAGACCCTCGAGGACGCCGCGTCGATTCGCGGCCGCGTGTTGGGGGCATTCGAGCGTGCTGAACGCGAGACCGCCCCGGAGGCTGTCCGTGCGTGGCTCACGTTCGTCGTCGTCGGCGGGGGTCCGACCGGCGTGGAACTCGCGGGCACACTCGCCGAGGTGGCTCGCTACACCCTGCGCCACGAGTTCCGGCGGATCGACCCGGGTGCAGCCCGCGTCGTTCTCGTCGAGGCGGGCGAGCGCGTGCTCGGGAACTTGGCCCCCGATCTCTCCGATGCCGCGCAAGGGTCTCTCGCGCGGCTAGGAGTCGAAGTGCGCACGAAGACGCTCGTCACGGACGTATCCGAAGCGTCGGTGCAACTGCAGGGCGAGGGCGGTGCGGAGGAGTTCCCTGCGCACACCGTTCTCTGGGCCGCGGGCGTCTGCGCGTCGCCGCTCGGGGCCGCCCTCGCTGCCGCAGCAGGCGCTGACGTCGATCCACTCGGCCGTGTCCCCGTCGAGCCCGATCTGACGCTCGCGAGTCACCCCGAGGTGTTCGTACTCGGAGACCTGGCGCGCTGCGTCGGTGCAGACGGAACACCTCTCCCGGGAGTGGCGCCCGTCGCGATCCAGCAGGGGAGACACGCGGCGCGTGTGATGCGCAGGCGCCTGCGCGCCCTGCCAGCACCGAGCTTCCGGTACCGCGACCTGGGCGACATGGCCGCGATCGGTCGCATGGCTGGCGTCGCCGACCTGAGGTGGATCCGTCTACGCGGCTTTCCCGCATGGCTCGCCTGGCTCTTCGTCCACCTGATCTGGCTGGTCACCTTCTCCAACCGCGTCCTGGTGCTCTTCCAATGGGCATGGAACTACGTCACGTTCGGTCGCACGGCTCGGATCATCTACCGGCGCCGAGAGGTGTAGTCTCCGGGTCATGGCCCAACGCCCACAACGTCCGCCGTTGGTCGGTCAGGCTCGTCGGCTCATCCAGGGGAAGCGGGTGGCCGCGCCTGTCTCGATCGCCCACTCTGCGCCCACGGAGCGCAGGCGCCCCTGCTGCGGCGTCATTGCCCCGCGCGGTGCACCGGCGCGATCGAACGCGTCGGCGAGCGGCTCGAGCACGCGCACGTGGTGGCCCGACTCCGTGTGGATCTGTCCGGCGGCGACGAGGAGACGCTGCTCGAGTTCCCGCGCGGCCTTCTTCGTGTCGCCCTCGAGCCGCGCCGGTGGGGAGAGCGCGTCGACGCGAACGCGCCCTTCCCGCGCGACCGCGTCACGCATCCAGAGTGCGAGCGGTGAGAGCCCGTCAGTCTGCCAGGGGTCGTCCGCCTCGGCGACTGCCCGGAGCGCGGCGAACAGCGGCCGCCGCACGAGGGTGATCTTGCCGTGCACGAGCTTCACCGGGAATACGTCCGGATCGTCGTACAGCACGCGCAGGAGGTCGTAGATCGCGTGACCCTTGGCGTGACCCCACCACGAGCCGCGCACGGGTTCTCCGGCCACGATCGTCGTCACCGCGGGCAGCTGCCGATCGGTCACGAGCAGCATGTCCCAGCGCTGGAGCGCGGCCTGCACCGCCGCGAGCTCCCGTTCCGAGTGGGCCGGCATGCCACGAGTATGGTGCTCGCAGCGCGGCGTTCGTGCATGAACCCGGCTCGTTGCCCATGCGCGCGTCAGCCGCGGGGCAGCAGTTCGGCGAAGCTGAGCTCGTGGCCGTCGGGGTCGCTGATGTGAAAGTAGCGTCGCCCCAGGGGGCGTCGCGGGGCGCGTCTGGGCGCAGACCGGCTTCGAGCTGCAACCGGTAGTGCGCATCCGCGTCGTCGACCCGGAAGATGGTCCGTCCCCACCAGCGTCCCTCGTAATCCTTCGCCTCGATGAGATTCACGAACGATTCGCCTGCGTGGAAGCTGGTGAAGGACGCCTGTTCTCCTCCGTAGGCCAACGTCAGGCCGAGCCTGCCGTAGAAGCGCACCGAGCGCGCCATGTCGGACACCGCGAAGGTCACGGCACTCACGCTCTGGATCGACACCGCTCACCTCCCGCGCACGCAGGATAGCGACGCAGACCGCGCCGGGTCTGCGGTACCGTGACGGCCCCATGAGCAATCTCGAGGGCAAGAAGGTCGCCATCCTCGTCGAGAGGTTCTACGAGGACCTGGAGCTCCACTACCCGCGCCTACGCCTCATCGAAGCGGGTGCGGAGGTGCACGTGGTCGGCCCTGCGGTCGGCGAGACATACGAGAGCAAGAAGGGCTACCCGGCCAAGAGCACGCACGCGGCCGCGGAGGTGAGCGGGGCGGACTACGACTGTGTGGTCATCCCGGGCGGCTACGCGCCCGACCACATGCGCCGTTGCCCGGAGATGATCCAGCTCGTCCGCGACGCGCACGCGGCCGGCCGCGTGCTCGCGGCGATCTGCCACGGCCCGTGGATGCTGTGCAGCGTGCCCGAGAGCATCCGCGGTCGACGCGTCGGGTGTTACTTCGCGGTCAAGGACGACGTGATCAACGCGGGCGGCATCTACGTGCCGGATCAGTCGTGCACCGTGGACGGGCCGATCATCACGGCGCGCGTCCCGGACGATCTGCCGAACTTCCTCAAGGCGATCCTCGCCGCGCTCGCGGAGTAGCCTGGATCAGGCAAGGTCGAAGCGATCGAGATTCATGACCTTGTCCAGCCACGAAGTCGCGCACGCCGAGGAGGGCCATCATCTCGGGAGCGGAGTACATTAACAGAATAGCGGACGGACTCGGAGTCGACCTCGAGCCGGAGATGAAGGCGGAGTAACGAGTTACGTCCTCGGCCGGCTCCGGGCAGTGCGACTCGAGACCCGTCTTGTGTGCCCTATGTGTGCCTTACGGAGCGAGGCACGCGCGGCGCAGCCTGAACGCGACGGATGATGTACGGCGAACTCTGTCGTTCAGGAGTCGCGCAGAACGGTGGGCAGGTTGCGTTCGCCGTGCAGGAGAGTCGCTTCCTAGGCATAGCGCTCGCCTGTCGGCGCCTCGCGCTGCGGACTGACGCCGGCTTCGTCCGCGCCCTCGAGATCGATCCGCATCCCGGCGTCCGCGCCATGCAGCGCGCGGATCGACCCCATGACCGTCTCGGCCTCGTGGCGGTGCGGCGGGCTCGTGGGCGCGTCGTCGCCGGCGGGGTCCTCTGTGTGCTCGTCCGGCTGATCGCTCATGTGCGTGTACCTCTCTCGGACGCACCGTAGCGAGGCTCGCGAACGCAGCACAACGCCCGAATGCCGCCGACGCGGTGTGTGTCGTCCGGCTGCCAGGGACGCCGCGCGGCCAGGGGTACTACCGAGCGTTTGGAGCTACGGGGAGCGGAAGCGGTCCGCGCGTCACCACGAAGAGCGACCGCACCAACGGTGTCAGGCGCGCTGCGGTCCCGACCAGCAGGCCGGCAGCCCGGGGTCGCACCAGAACGCTCTGGAGCGCGCGCCCGGCCCGCAGCCGCAGACCCATGGAGAGCGCATGACGACGGCGGTAGGCGACGGTCGGAGCCTCTTCCGTGCCGGCCAACAGCGCCTGCGCCGCGTCGCGTCCGTTGGCCAGCGCGGCGGCCTGCCCGTCGCCGATCAACGGCGTGACGGCGACGGCGGCGTCACCGACCGCGACGACGGGCGCGTCGCCGATCCGCGAGACCGCTCCGCGTGCGTCGAATCCGAAGTGTGCGGCCGTGGCAAGAGTCGTTGCGTCCACGCGCGCCGCGCGCCAGTGGCGTGCGAAGCCCGGGCTCGCTGCCGCCAGCCACTCAAGCACCGCGAGCGGGTCGCGCGGCGCTTCCGCGAGGGCGCGGTGCGTCAAGAGTGCGCACACGTTCGTCAACCGCTCTCCGCCGGAGACGACGTCGTTCAGGCCCACGTAGGCTCCCTCCACGAAGTGCAGCTGCGTCCCGTCGCCGAGCGCGAGTCCCCGCACGTGGACCTTCACGCCCAGGTGACGGAGCGCGTTCGCGTTACGGGGTGTGCGCGCGCCCGGGGGGCGTCGGAGCCTCCCTGTCGCGAGCACCGCGGCCTCGGCCTCGATGTCACCTCGTGCGGCGTGCACGTGGAGCAACGGGCCCACCGCCTCGATCGCGTGGACGCGCGAGCCTTCGCGCACCACAGCACCCGCGCGTCGCGCCGCGGCCGCGAGCGCGGCGTCGAGCTCGTGTCGCGACACGCCACGTCCGGCGACCGGGAGCGCCGCCTCGAGACGTGCGCTCTCTCGTCCGTCGCGCGCGACGGACACTCGCACATGCGACAGCACCGGCGCGGGTGCGAGGACATCTGCGGCGACGCCGAGATCGCGTAGCAGCGGAAGCGCTTCGGGAGAGAGGAACTCACCGCACACGCGGTGTCGCGGGAAGTTCCCGGCCTCAAGGACCGTGACGTCCGCGCCGCCGCGCGCGAGTGTCGTCGCCGCCGACAAGCCGCCCGGCCCGCCGCCGATCACGACCACGCGTGGAGCCCGCTGCGTGCTCATGTGCACACACCCGCGATTGCCCAGCGGAACGCCCACGTCCGTTGCAGCGTCAACTCGAGCCCCGCGGCGGGGCCGAGGGCGTCCCAGTCCGCGCGACGGAATCCGCGCGCGACGGAGTGCGGCGCATCCGCGCGGATGAGCCGGTTCTGCGAGAAGCCCGCCGTGAGCGCCCGCACCAGCAGCCACGGAAGCGCCTCGCGCCGCAGGTCGTTCAGGACGACGCCGAGTCGCGCGATGCGGCGCATCTCCGAGAGTGCGCGTGCCGCGTCGTCGCCGTCGAAGTGGTGCAGGAACAGGGAAGCATGCACAATGTCGAATGAGGCGTCTTCGTACGCGAACGCGTCGCCGCAGATGGCCCGCGCCACGGCGACGTTGGCAAGTCTCTCCGCGGCGGCACGCGTCGTCTCCGGATGCAGGTCGACGGTGACGACCTCGAGCGAGAGACCCCGTCGAGTAGCCCAGTCGATGATCACGGGAACCGCGTCGCCCGACCCGCCACCGACGTCGAGTGCGCGGAGAGGGCGTCGTGTGTCGAGGTCCACGCGCGCGGCAAGGAGATCGAGCGCGCGGCGCGTGGTGCCGTGCCCGCCGAGCCAGCGGTTGATCTGCTCCAGCTCGCGGAGGGTAACCGCGAGTTCCGCGCCCCCGATGCCGTCGAGGTCGTCCATGAGCTCGGGCCCCGCGCTTCGCGTAGCGAGCGGGGGCGGCAGCAGGCGCGCGATCATCCGATCGCAACGGGGATCGCGACGCGCCGGTGGACGAACGGACGCGTGCCCCGTACGAATCCCAACCCTTCGACGGTCAGCCCGGGACCGAAGCCGAGAAGGAGCCCGGGGGCACCTGCGGTGAGCTCCGGCAGCACGCGGGCGAGCACGAACAGGATCGTGGCGCTGGAGAGGTTGCCGTGCTCCCGCAGCGCGTCGCGCGACACGTCGAGCGCGCCGGGTTGCAGACCGAGCGCATCCTCGACGCGATCCAGGACGGCTGGGCCGCCGGGGTGCACGCAGAGCCCGGCCGGATCGACGCCGTCGATACCGAGCCGGTCGGCGAGCAGACGCACGGCGCTCGCCACGGCGGCCGGCAGCGTGGGAGCGAGCGACATGACGAATCCGTTCGGGCCGATCGACCAGGACATCGCGTCGCGCGTGCCCTCGGCCAGGTGGCTCGCTCCGCCCGTCAGCCGCAGCAGGGCGCCGCGACCGGCGTCGGCTCCCACGACGACCGCTGCCGCCCCGTCGCCGAACAACGACGCGGACACGAGCGCCTCGCGCGACGATGCCGGCTGCACGTGCAGGCTTCCGAGCTCGACGCAGACGACGAGGGCTGCGCGGCCTGTGGCGGCTACCGCACCCCGCGCGGCGCGGAGCCCGTTGAACGCACCGTGGCAGCCCATGAATCCGACCACGGTGCGGTCCACATCCGGCGGCAGCCCGAGCGCATCGACCAGCGCGAGGTCGACGCCGGGTGCGGAGAAGCCGGTGCAGGTGACGACGACGAGGTGCCCGATGGCGTCGCCGGACAGTCCCGCGGAGTCAAGGGCCCTCCGCGCGGCAACAGCCGCGAGGAGGGGCGCTTCGCGCGCGAAGATCGTCATGCGCTCGGCGGTGGAGGGCGCCGGGAGGCGCGCGAGCGGCCCCGGCCGATCAGGGTCGAAGTCGGCGACACAGGCGTAGCGGGTGGCGACGCCGGCCAGCGCGAACGTGCGGGCGACACGACGCGGTCGCCCTGTCAGGCGCCCCACGGCTCGCGCCGCCGCGCTCTGGTCGACCAGGAACGCCGGCAACGCCGTCCCGAGCCCGAGCACGCCGGCGGATGAGAACTCGGGGGCGGGCGGACGCTGACTCATGGGGGGAGTCTATCCCCCCCCTGAGGGTACGATCCCGCCGCGAGAACGCCTCCGGGCGGTGTGAATACGGACTTCTGAAGATTGAGTCGTCCGCATCAGGCTGCCCTTTCCGTGTCGGCGTTGGCCTTCGGCGCCCAGGGTACACCGGCGCGCCGTAGCTCTACGTTGACGGGCGTGGCCTCGCCGATCCCGTCGATCGCAACGGTGACGTTGACGCCATCCATGGGCATCGGCCGTCAACTTCGGCAACCGGAAGGGCGGCAAGAACAAGAGATGAGGCGTCTCGATGGAGGCGGCAACGAGGGGGGGAGTTAGGTGCGTGAACGTCGACGAGGACCCGGGGGCAAGATGTAGCCGTTGCGCGGTCCGGTCGTACGGAGTCAGGACAGAGTTCGGGGGTTCGGACCGCCGAGTGCGGAGCGGTACCGCCACGAACGCTCCCGACCTTGTCCTGACCCCGTACGCCCGTCGCCCGCCGACAGCCGCCGCGCGGCGCACTCCAATCGCGTCCGCCCCTCCGCGTCACCCCGCCGCCGCAAAGCACGTGGGCCGTCCCCCGGGCGAGTCGCGGCCTGCTCCATCCGCCGCGTCGATGCCGCGGCCGTGTGTGCCCTATGTGTGCCTTAAGAGAACGCACTTCGCGTTGGCTCCAGTGGGGGCCAGGCTCGCTGGTGTTGGGTCGTGTGGGATGCAGTGGGGCTCGGGGCGCACCAACTACATCAACCGCATCGCCGACGGATTGGGCGTCGACCTCGAGCCGGAGATGTTGCAGGACCAGTAGTTAGTCTCGACGGGCCGCCCGGAGACGTCGCCGCTTGACCGGAATGGCATTCCCCGTCGAAGCGGTTCCTGAGCGTGTCGGCGGGCGAGCTCGCAGACGGCGACTGCCCTCTCGGCGGCCCGCTCACTGAGGCCGTACGTGCTTGTCAGTTCCGCGACGCTGCAGCGGCCGAGATCGCGCAAGGAGATGTCCCTGCGGGTCAGTCGTTGCGCTGCTCGCGCGCCGATGGCGGTTCGCAGCAGGTCTGCCGTGGGAACGGGGCATGGAGGCTCCTCTCGTGAGGGGGACGAGCCGCGCTGAGTAGCGACCCGGAGGAGCGCCCGGAGCTCACTCGCCCTTGTTAGGGACTCGAGAAGTCCTCGACCTTGAACTTGTTGTCCGTGTACGTGTTCGATCCTTCGCCGTTCTCGTCTCGCAGATCCGCCTCGCCGTTCTTGACGCCCTTGTTCTTCGTAAGGGTGTTGGTGTTCGAGTCGTCGCGCACGTGGAACCCGAAGTCACCGGCCTTCTTCGAGAGGCAGCCCTCGACCGTGACCCCGGTTGCTCCGAACAGGGCGACGCCGACCTCCCGGCACTTGATCAGCTTGCAGTTCGCGGCCATGCCGCTCGTCACTCCCTCGAACTCTATTCCGCGGCGACAGTCGATCGCCTTGCACTTCTCGACTTCGCACATGTCGGCCTCGACGTCGTAGCCCTCCTCGTCGGCGTCTTTCGCGAGGCACTTGACGAAGTTGGTCCCGGGGGCGTTGGTCTTGAACGCCTCGTCGGACACGTCGAACGAGCGGCACTTCTCGACCGTGACTCCCTGGCTCGCATCCTCGACATCGAATCCGCTCTCGGCACCGTCGCACCTGCACTTCGAGATCGTGGAACCGTTGGCATTGATGCGGAATCCATCCCCGCTGACGTCGCGCACGCGGCACTTCGAGACCTCACCGCCAGTGACCTGTTGGTCCGGGTTGCCGTCACCGAACTTGATTCCCTCGCCCTGGCCCCCCTCGACCCTGCACTTCGTGACGGTCACGTTCTGCGAGGCTCGGATCTCGAACCCCCCGTTCTGGTTGTCGCTCGATCGGCACTTCTCGATGCGCGCGTTGTCGCACCCCGACACCAAGATCCCGCGTCCTCCGCCCTCGAACCGCAGTCCCTTGATGACGAGACCGACGCAGTTCTGCGCGGTGATCCCTTCGTCGCTGCCAGGCGGTTCGATGGTCGCGCCGCGCTTGCCGATGATCGTGAGGTCGGCCGTGTCCATCACGACGATGGCCTCCGCGTACGTGCCGCCCCTGATCTGGATCTCGTCGCCGTTGCCGGCGGCATCCACGGCCGCCTGAATCGTGGCGTGGTCGCCCGGCACGCGGATCGTGTCGGCCAGCGCCGGTGCCGTCAGAAGCACCACCAAGGCGGCGGTCACGGTTGTTCGCATCGTCATGTGCATTCCCCTTTCGCACGGAAACCTCAAGCGCGAGTATCCGCTCCCGGATGCCGCGGATCAACGGCTAGACCTCCGAGTGCGCAAGGCTCGTCACCGTCGGTACGATTCGACGCCATGCGCACTCAGTGAACGCTCCGGAGCGGGGCGCGCAACGCCCTATCTGCGCTAACGCCGTGTGTGCCCTACGTGTGCCTTAAGGAAACGCACATGGAGTCGGCTGCGGAGGGGTCCAGGCTGGAGCGCGTTGGATCGTGTTGGATGCAGTGTGGCTCGCGGCGCACCAACTACATCAATAGAATCGCGGATGGGCTGGGGGTCGACCTCGAACCGGAGATGCAGTCGGGGTGGTGGTTTACGGCAGTCGTTGCGCCGCGATGATGAGACCGCGGTCTCGCGTTGCGTGCCTCATGTTTGCCTTGCGGAGGGGACGCCGAGCGCGCGTTGCCGGGACGCTCGGGTTGGCCGCGGCCGCGAGCGGCCGGCAGCGTCACCGCGGCCGTCGCGAACAGCGCAGTTCCAGGCGCGCGACGCGATGGATAGCATTCCTCCTACGTCTCCACACGCGTGACGCGGAGCATTTCACTCACATCCGGAGCCGACTGTCATGTCCGAGCCCTTGAGCCCTCCGATGGACCGCACGACGATGCTGATCCTCTGCTGTGTGGGATTCGTTGCCGCAGCGGGGATCCACCGCTTCCTCTCCGGGCACATACTGCTCGGAGTCGTCTATCTGTTCACCGGCGGGCTCTGCCTCATCGGGACGATCGTCGACCTGGTGGCGATCGCCAACGGCACCTACCGGGACATCCACGGCCGGACTCTCAGGGTCACCTGAAGGCGCACGTGCGTCGAATGGGATCAACCGGTCGTGCCGGAGCGGTGCAACCAGAGACGGGCGGTGTCCGTCGATGGGCGGATGCGTTGTGGCTGCTCGGTGGACGGTGGGGGATCGCCGCGGGGCTGGGCGTGCTTGCCGTGTCGCCGGTCCACCTCGTGGAGTCCGGTCCGGATCTCTGCCCCGTCCTTGCGCTGAGCGGCAGGGAGTGCCCTGGCTGCGGCATCACGCGCGCCGTGAGCTGGTGCTTGCACGGGGAGTTCGAGCGTGCGACCGAGTTCAACCTGGGAGTGGTCGTCGTTTTCCCGCTCCTGCTCCTGCTCGCAGGCCGACAGTTCGCGCGACGCACACGGAGACCGACTCTCTGATCACACGCCACCGAATCGGCGTCAGTTCCCTTTCGTGCGCTGTTCCCCAAGATGTGTGGATGCCGCACCCGCGAGGCGTCTCTGGCGTCCGCGTCACTCGCGGCGCTCGCGTCGCTTCCGTGCCCACAGGTCGGCGAGGTAGACCTGCTCCACCTTCTTGCGCGCCCAGGGTGTCCGGCGCAGGAACTTGAGACTCGAGGAGATGCTGGGGTCGGAGTAGAAGCAGCGGATGTTGATCTGCTCGGCCAGTTGCTCCCAGCCCTGGCGCTTGACCAGTTCCTCCAGCATGACCTTGAGCGTGATGCCGAAGAGCGGGTCGTTCGGGTGTTCGTCGGGCTTGCGCGTCACCACGACTCACGCTTCGTTCCGGCGTCGGCCTCGGCATCGCCGATCAGCGTCGCGCGGTACCGTCTGCCCCTGATGCGACCGGCGTTCAGGCGTTTGGCCGCGCTCCGCCCGGTGCCCCGCGCCACGGCGACGTAGGACAGTCGGGCGTGAACTTCGATCTTCCCTACGTCGCTGCCCTGCAGGCCGCCCGCGTCCCCGGTGAGAGCGCCGAGGATGTCTCCGGCGCGGACCTTGTCCTTTCGACCGCCGGAGATTCGAATGGTCTCCATGGCCGCGTCGACTGCCAGCGTGCGCAGGAGCGCGTCGGCGCCCGGCTCGTCGCCCGGCTCGTCGCACGCGCGCCAGTCGAGTACCTCGACCGCTGCGCCGTGCCGCGCCTCGATTGCGCGCATTCGCAACTCGCGCCCGCGCGTCGTCAGCGAGACGGCCACACCCGTGCGGCCCGCGCGGCCGGTCCGGCCGATGCGATGCACGTACGTCTCCGGTTGCTCCGGGATCTCGAAGTTGATGACCAGATCGAGTCCCTCGATGTCGATGCCGCGACCGGCGACGTCGGTTGCGATCAGCACGCGGATGCTGTGATTGCGAAATCGTGCGAGCACCTGGTTGCGTTGGAATTGGTCGAGGTCGCCGTCGAGGCGATCCGCGCTGATCCCGGCAGCAGCGAGTGAGCGCGTGAGCCTTGTCACGGTCGCCTTGAAGTTGCAGAACACCAGAGCCGTGTCGTGCGGGAACTCGTGTAGCGCCCAGCACAGTGCGTGGAGCTTGTCGTCGGGCTCCACCACGAGCTGTAGCTGACGGATCTCGGCTGCGACGCCGTCAGGCTCCGCAACAGTCACGCGTACGGCGTCCTGTTGGAGCGCCGCGCTCATGGCCTCGATCGCGTCCGGGAACGTCGCGGAGAACAGAACGGTCTGACGCGGTCGCGGAAGCCTGAGGACGATCTCCTCCACGTCCGGTCCGAAGCCCATGTCGAGCATGCGGTCGGCCTCGTCGAGGACGCACGTTGCGAGTGCTCCGGTGTCGAGCGACCCCGTGCACAGATGATCGAGCAGGCGCCCCGGCGTGCCGACCGCGATGTGGACGCCGCGGCGCAAGGCCTCTCGCTGCGGCTTGGCCACCTGTCCGCCGACAAGCTCCAGGACGACGAGCCCCGAGTAGCGGCGTCCGAGCGCCCGGAACTCGCGCGCCACCTGCGCTGCCAGCTCGCGAGTGGGGCAGACGACGAGTGCTTGGAGCGATCGGTTGTCGACGTCGAGGCGCTGGAGGATCGCGAGCGCGAACGCAGCGGTCTTCCCGCTACCCGTCTTGGACTGACCGATCAGATCACGGCCCGCAATCAGAGCCGGAATGCTCGCGGTCTGGATCGCGGTGGGTTGCGTGTAGCCGAGTCCTGCCACGACCTCGAGCAGGTCGGTCGAGAGGGGTAGAGAATCGAACGCGACCGGCACACGTGTCATCGCAACCAACCGCGGAGATCGCGGCCCAGCATCTGCTCGAGCGCATGGACGCTGTCCGCGTACACCTCGCGCAAGCGCGTCCGCGCATCCGAGGTCAGCTGCTCGGTGTGCCCTGGCGCGCGGCTCCCGCTGTCTGCCGCGGCGCGTACGAGTTCGGGCATGTACTCGATGTCGAGGAACGTGCACAGCCGTTGCAAGAAGGTCTCGGGTGCGGACTTGAGATCCTCCAAGACGCCCACGAAGGTGCGCTCCTCCGGGAAGAAGCGCCGAACGTTGTGGAGTTGCGGTGCGTACATGCCGCGCCAGACGATGTTCGTGCCGCGCATCTCGACGGCCGGGTCGCGAGCGCGATCCAGCTCCGCGACATCTCGTTCGATGTGGGCCTCGAAGCTCTCTCCGACGAGCGTGGCCGGACCCTGGCCGCGTGCCCGTCTACGAACCAAGTGGTTCCAGTGGGACTGCGCGCGGTCGATGGGGCAGCGCAAGATCACGATCACCTTCGTGTCCGGGTGGAACCGCTGCATGCGCTCGAGAGACACCATCGACATGATGTAGCTGGGCGTCTTGCCTCCCACCACCCGGGCTTGGGACCGGAACTGGGCGGCGTACACCTCTTCGAAGCGCTCTGCGTCGAGCACGCCGTCCTGCCATGCGGAGAGGTAGCGGCGGTGGTTGCCGAAGAAGTGCTGCTCGCCGGGCGGCAGATACACATCGGGGTGAGCCGTCAGCGCGCGGCGGAGCGTGGTGGTGCCGCACTTCATCGCCCCGACGATCTGGAAGTCCACACGGGGAACATCGACTCCGACGAGGGGCTGTCGAACCGGCTGCGAGGACCGGGACTTGGACTGCTCCGAGCTGTCGAACGCGGACATGCTGCGAGCCTATCTCTAGACTCGGGGCGGCGGTCACAACGAAGTGCAGGCACACCTGGCTGGAGGACGGCCGCCGTGCCTCAGGCACCGATCCGCAGGGCCGACGCCGCACGGATCTCCTCAACCAGTGGGCCGAGCTCGAGCAGGTCCATCGCCCGCGTCCAAGCGGGGTTTTCGGGTTCGTGCCAGGGCCGTGCCGGACGGATGTTTTTGCGAGCCCACCACCGTTGACGGATGCGAGGTTTCCACCCCCAGGTGGCGTAGATGCCCTTCAGGGTGCTCCACGGGTCGATGCAGAGATCGTCGTGCCAGACCACCGCTGTGCGCCCCGCGAAGTGCTGCAGCGCGTCGTCGCGCGTGCGGGTGTAGAGCTCCTTCCAGACGAGCATGATCTTCACGTGGGCCGGCTCGTCCGCCAGGTGCGCGTACTCGGGACGCGTCCGAACGAGGTGCTCGGCCATCACCTCGGTCTTCCACTGGTTGAAATCCGTCGTCATGGTGAAGAAGCAGCCCTCAGCGAGGATGCGCTCCTTGAACTTGGGGTGGCTGCGGAAGAGGTGCGAGGTCGCCAGCGACCGCGGGTCGCGGACCAAGTGTACGAAGTACGAGCCGGGGCTTGCCTCGGCCAGGAGCGGGGCCTTGTGGGACGCCCGTGTGAACTTCACGAACACGTCGTGTGAACTCTGTGCCATTGTGCGGACGTAGCGGGCGACGTGGGGTGGCCAACCGGCAACCAGTTCCTTCTCTGCGTGGTCGGGAGCGCCCCAGTTGAACGCTTGGGGGTCGTCGAGCCCGTCGATCTCGCCCACCAGTCGGTCCTGCAGTTCGCGCACCGCGGCGGAGTAGTCCTCGTCGCGTGCTCGGGAGCCGCCGCCCTTCTTGGCCGTGGGGCGATTGAGCGGCTCGTACCAGCATGTCCAACGCCCGTCGCCCCAGAACAGGTCGAACAAGATCGTGGTCCCGCTGCGTCGCATGCCCTGTCCGAAGACTACCGGCATGATCCTCCGCTCCTACGGCCGTGGGCATTGCTCTGTTCCGCACAGCAGAGCACGCCGCGGTCCCTGAGCCAGTCGATGACCGCCGTCACGACGACCGCCGGAATGGAATCGTCAAGATGGAGCTCGACGCTCGGCTTCGTGGTGACCACATGCCCTCCTTGTCCGCGGGTCCCGCGAGGCTTCCCACTACCCGTCAGAGTCGCGAGGGCATGTTATCCCGCCGCGCGCACCGCGCGATGCTTGCGGAGCGAGGTACGCGCGGCGCAGCCTGAACGCGACGGACGACGTGTGGCCGGAGTCTGAGGCACATCCGTTATTCCATGGAAGTCGGCGACGCCCGTCAGGCCGAGGCCACAGAGCGGACCGTGCGAATCAACGGCGGAGCGGCGAGCGTCGAAGTGACTCTTCGCTTCGAGCCGGGTCGTTCCCTGCTCGTGCGGCTACGCGGAGAGACGGTGACGATCGAAGGCCTCGACGAGGACGATTGAAGTGCCCCCCGACCGCGCACAGCACCTCGGAGTGGGTCCTCGAGCCGGACGTCTCGGGACGATCGCTCCGCGCTAGTCGCGCTCGGGCAACTCGATCAGCACGACGTCCGAATTCTGCTCCATGCGATCGAACACGATGTACTCGCCGGTCGGGTCGATGTCGAACGACTGCATCTCGGAGGGGGCGTCGAGTTGTGTCAGCCGGTGCTCTTCCTTCGTCGCGAGATCCAGCTGCCAGAAGTCCAGACCCAGTTGGAAGCCCTTCATGTAGACGAGCCGGCTGCCGTCGGGGAGGAAGCGGTGGCGCTCTCCGGCCACGATCACCCTGATCTCCGGCAAGTCGAATGGGGAGCCGTCTGAAGGACGTACGCCGCGCAGGTGATGGAATGCCATCAGGGACTTGCCGAGATAGACGATCAAGTCGTCGGTGGGCGACCACACGGGGTTACTGGCGAAGCCGTCCACGAGCCGCTTCGGCGCACCGCCTGCGCGCGGGAACACGAACAGGCCGGGGCCGCTTGCGTCGACGCCGCCGACTGCGATCTGCGTCCCGTCGGGCGACCACGCGGGCGACCCGTAGACGTTCGTCTCGTCAGATAGGGCTTCGGGCTGCTGACCGTCGGCGCCGACGAGCCATAAACGCACGCGCCCCTTCGTGCGCAGGACGACCGCGAGAGACTCGCCGTCCGGCGAGACGGCCGGCGGGGCCAGCACCGCGGTCTCGTCACCCGCCAGAACCTCGATCACTCTGAGGCCGCGGCGACACCAAAGACCATCCCCGGTGCCGCGCGACGAGACGAAGTAGAGGCTGTCACCGGCAAAGCGCGGCCCGAGAGCCGGCACCGCCTCGAGGCCCTGCACGCGCTCGATGTCGCGCTCGCGCGCGGTCGCCCCCGGCTCAGCGATCGGTACACGCCACAGGCTGGCGCGGCGGTTAGCGACGGTTGCGACGACTCGGCGGCCGTCCTTGCTCGCGGCGAGCGACGTGTACTGCTCCACACCCCAGTGCAGGCGCTGCGGCGGAAACCCGCTCTCAACGTCCAGTGACCACAACCACGGGCCGGCACCGTTCGGGTCGTGGGCGACGAAGAGCACTGTGGTCTCGTCGATGGGTGCGGGGAACATGACGCCGACTTGGTCGGATGTGAGTTGCTCTTGCTTGCCGCCCGCACTGGGTTGAACGCGCCAGAGGTCCATTTGGCGCGTCGCTGGACGCCCGCGCACCATGTAGATCCACTTCCCATCTGGCGACCAGATGGGGAAGTGCTGATGCAGCCCGGAGTCGTGCGTGACGAGGTCGATCGGATTCGAGCCGTCCGCGTCGGCGACGTACATCGGATCGCCGTCTTCGTGTGTGTGGTAGACGACCCGTGAGCCGT
This sequence comes from Planctomycetota bacterium, assembly GCA_965248445.1. Classification (GTDB taxonomy): domain Bacteria; phylum Planctomycetota; class JAJSAM01; order JAJSAM01; family JAJVHW01; genus CBDFJG01. The sequence continues at coordinate 529,135 of CBDFJG010000004.1, read as the reverse complement.
CGGGTGACCAGCGCTGTTCGTGCGCACCCGCACTGAAGATCTCCTTTTCATCGTCGCTCATGAGGGAGAAGGACCTGGGGCTCCGGGTCATAGCGGCCGTGATCACGGCGCGCGTCCCGTCCGGATGGAACACGAGGTCCTGGACCCGCAACCCCCACGTCTCCTTGCTCCCTTGCGTGAGATTGCGGTCGGTCCACTCACCGATGTGGTGCACCCAGAGGTCGAACGGTCCGTCGCGATCCGATGCGAACGCCACGAAGTCGCCCTTCCGAGAGATCGTCGCGGCGAACTCCGTCCAGCGGGAGTCGGTGATCTTCGTGATCTTCGCGCCGTCCAGCGGATTCGTCGGCACGCCCGGAGCGAGAGCCTCGCGCGCGATGATCACTGCGCCGATCACAGCGGCCAGCGCGACCAGCAGCACGCCGGTACCAGCGGTCCGGCGCGGCACCGCAGCCGTTGGCGTGGGCAGCGGCGTCTCGGGCATGTCGCCCGACAGGGTGATACGCGCCTCGCCGATGTCGCGGAGGCGCGTTCGGGAGTCCTTGTCGAGGCAGCGCGAGATGAGAGTCCGCAGGTGCTGCGGCGTGTCCCGCGGGAGCTTCGACAGATCCGGCTCGCTCTTCACGATCGCTGCCAGCGTGTCCGCCAGCGACTCGGCCGCGAACGGCGGCTTCCCGGTCAAGCACTCGTAGAGCACGCACCCGAATGCCCAGATGTCGGCGCGCCGATCCACGCGCCGCGCGCGCACCTGCTCGGGGCTCATGTACGCGGGCGTGCCGAGGAGCGTCCCGTCCTGGGTCTCGAACGAACTGCCACGCGCGCGCGTGCGGGCCTCCGCTGAGTCGTAGGCTGTCGTCGTCGCCTTCGCGAGTCCGAAGTCGAGCACTTTCGCGCGGTCGCCGGGCGTCACGCGCACGTTCGCGGGCTTGAGGTCGCGATGCACGACGCCCAGCTCGTGCGCCGCCTCGAGACCCTTCGCGACCTGCGTGCACAGCTCCACGGTCTCGCGCAGCGACAACGGTCCACGGGCGATGCGCTCGGCCAGGTCCTCGCCCTCGACGAGTTCGAGCACCAGCAGCCGCACACCGTCCACTTCCTCGAACGCGTACACCTGTGCGACGTTCGGGTGGTTGAGCGACGCGAGTGTCCGCGCCTCGCGCTCGAAGCGTGCCGCGTGCTGCTCGTCCGCCCGCCAGTCGGACGGGAGCACCTTGATCGCCACCTCGCGGCCGAGCCGCGTGTCCCGCGCGCGGTAGACCTCGCCCATGCCTCCGACACCCAACGATCCGAGGATCGTGTAGCCGGAGATCGACTGCCCCTTCGCAAGCCCCACGGACGCACTATAGCCAGCACGGAGCCGTCTGCGCGGGGCGTACTCCCACCGCGTCTGCCGCGGGGAAGTGCGGCGCACGGCTCAGAGGTCGAACGCTGCGTCGCTCTCACTCGCGAGGTGGAAGCCGTCGTCCTCCACCAGCGATGGGTCCCCGAGGACCGGATTGCTGTGATTCAGGTGGATGAAGAACACGCGGTCTCCGAGGCCCGTGAGGCGCTGCATGCTCTCGGTGACGAGCGGGTGGCGCACCTTCTCGATGTCGCGGTGCGGGAGCTCGTCGAGGGAGTAGAACGTCGCGTCGAGGAACGCTAGGTCGACGCCCTCGACAACGGTGCGGATGTCTCGCTCCCAGTCGCTCCACCGGTCGATGTCGGGCAGGAAGAGCGCCGTGCGCCGCGGACCCTCGATGCGGTAGCCGACCGTGTCGGTGTACTCCGCTCGGTGGGGCACCTGGAACGCCGTGACAACAACGCCTCCGAGGTCCACGCGTTCGTTGTCACGCAGCGCGATGTGCCCGTTCTGGACGAGAGCGTCCCAAGGACCGTTACCTGAGAGAAAGCTCGCCATGCGCGGTGTGCAGAACACCGGCACATCCCGCGCGCCGAGCACCTCCTTGCCGAGGTGGATGAGGCCCGTGTAGTGGCCGATGTGCGCGTGTGTCAGGAAGACTCCGTCCGGCTTGCGCGCACCCATCGCGTGCACCTGCGCGGGGAAGTCGGGCGTTGCGTCGAACAGGTAGGTGCGCTCGCCGTCCGTGAGACCCAGGCACGTAACCCGTTCCGCGCGCCGCTCGCCCCGCCTCGCCGCCTCGCAGTGCTCCTTGATGCAACCCAGGTGTGGCAAGCCGCCGTCCTGCGCGACACCCAGCACGCGCAAACTCCAGCCGTCGGCGCGGTCCGGTTCCGGCCGATCCTCGACCGTCACGCAGGAGAGCAGGGTCGCCGCCGCCAATCCTGCAGCGGCGAGGAGGGAGAGGTGTGTTCGATGCATCGCTCCAGGGTGGCAGGAACCCGCCGCCGGCTCAACCGGTCGTACCGAAGCGAACCCACGATTCGACCACGGGGGTTCAGGATGACGTAGCCCACGAGACCGAGCAGGTCGTCCTGGTCCTTCGTGGGACGGGACCAGAACCGGTCCCGGAACTGCCTTGCTGATCTGCCCTTCGGTTGCACGCCGCAAGAGGTGGACGCGGTTGTCCATCCGCGCCCAGGCCAGCACATCGACTCCCATCTCGGCGAACACGCGGATTGTCCGCAGCACCAGCGCGGTGCGGTCGTAGTCGTCGCCGAAGATCCAGGTTCGTGGGATGCCCTGGGCGATCGCGTGCAGAGGAAGACCGACTTCTTGGAGGCGAGGACCACGAGGCATGGTCCCCGAGAGGACACGCCGGCACCGAGTCCGGTCACATGCGCCGCAGCGAGTTAGTTGACGTAGTTGGCAGTGTCCAGCTTGCGCGGTCGCTGAGCGACGGCAGCCTGCGCTACTCGGGTAGCCCGGTCCGGAAGTCGGCGATGTCGATCGCGCCCGAACTGATTATCCAGTGCCCGTGCGCGATGTAGTACGTCAGCGCGATGCGGCCTGTCTCGGGGTCGAACGCCGTGACGTCGGCGCTCGCGAAGTGGCCGGCCTCTTGAAACTCGCCCTCGTACACGAAGTAGAGATCCGACTTGAAGCTGGGGCCGTAGACCGTGTACGGGATCTCACCGACGGTCGGATCCCCGAGCTCGATGCGAACCACGCGTCCCGTGTCGATGTCCTTCAGGCGGATCGCGAACCGCGAGACCTCGTCTCCCAGCGGGTCGAGCCACTCCGTCTCGAAGCAATCGAAGTCCAAGCCCCATCCGCTTCCGAAGCTGATGAAGTTCAGAGTCGCGGTGTCGCTGTCAGCGAACGGCGCGCCGGTGCACGGCGGCGGTGCGGGATCCGGATCCGGGGGCAGGGGTTCAGGCGACTGCGGGCAGACCACCTCCGGTGCCATCAGGTGCAGTTGGTACTCGGCCGACGCGAGCCGTTGCTCGGTCCGCCGCAGCCGCTTCAGCCGCGAACGCAGCCGTCGCGCGTTCTCCGTGCGTCGAAGGCGTCGTTCGATGCGGATGAGCTCGCGCTCGAAGGAACGGATCTTGCCGACACCGGCGGTTTGCACGTGCACGTCGAACATGACCGTGCGGTCCTTCACGTCGCGGACCAGATCGTCGGCCGCGTTCTCCAGGACGCCGATCAGCGCCTCGTCCCGGCGCACCACCCGACTGCCGGCGACTCTGTGCGCAACGGCGATCTGTTCAGCAGCGTTGCCATCTGTGGGGATCCGGTGGTACTCACGCGTGAGCTTGCGCGAGAGCGCCGACGCCGATTCGCCGTTCGCGTCGAGTTCGAGGATGCGGCGCTGCAACGCGACCTTGATCGAACGGACCCGGTCCGCTGAGGGAGGCGTGGTGCCCGGACACGGATGATCCTCGGCCGGCGCCGCGATCGGCAACCCGAGCACGAGGAGGCAGGCGGCGATGCGAAGAGTCCCCACACCGCGAGTGTAACTGAGATCAGAGGCTGCGAGCCTGCGGGACGCGCCCGCTGGCGTAGCCGAGCGCCTCGAGCTGCGTGAGCGTCTCTTCGAGCTCGACCGGCGCGCGATCTACGCACGGCGACGAGATTCACCGATCTCGGCGCTCGCAACGGGGTCAAGGGGTGGCTTAGGCTCGCAGCCGCGCCTCGCCCAGGGAGAGGGCGCGGTCCAGGTGCCGGTCGGTCGAAAAGTGCTCCCCCGGTGGGAGCCATACGTTGGGGATAGAAAACCCACCTTGGCCGGACCCCAGTCCACGTAGTGAGGGCACGCAACAATGGTCAACCCCATCCGATTCGAAGACGACGACGAGTTCCTGTCGCTCGAGGACGACGACGAGGCCCCCGATCTGTTCGTCCGGATCGAGCCGAGCTACGAATGGTCGTCGGCTCCCGCCGACGGCGATCCCTCGCTGGGCGTCCTGGTCTCGTTCACGCCCGAAGGACTGCCGTTGTGGAAGGAGCGCGACGGGCCCTCCGCGCATGTCGTCCTGGCGCTCGACGTGTCCGGGAGCATGAATCGCCCGGACAAGTTCCCGGTGCTGCGCCAGGCGCTCGGCGACATGCTCACGAAGCTGCAGGGCTTGGATGCCGAAGTGCTCCTCTCCGTCGTCGCGTTCGCGCACGGATCGCAGACGCTGTTCCGCTACGCGCCGGCTGCGACGCTCGATCGCGACGGCCTGCTCGGCGCGCTCGACGGCTGCGATCTCCTCTTCGGCGACTACACCGATCTCGCCGGCGCCATCGGCCGCGCAGGGCGTCTGGCGTACGACAGCCATCGATTCGACCGCGCGCTCCCGCAGCGGATCTACTTCCTGACCGACGGTCGGCCGCAGGACGAGCCGCGAGCTGTCAAGCAGATGGAGCTCCTCAGTCGCCTCCCGGTGGACGCGGACGTGTTCGCGCTCGGCGATGACGCGGACGTCGAGATGTTGAAACGGCTCTTCTGCGGCGCCCGCGGCGGGACGGTGAAGCACGTGCGTCCGGAGACGCTCGTGCAGGCCTGGGACCGTGTCGCCGAGGTCGTCGGCACCGTCGTCGCGAAGCGCGCGGTCGTGGACGTAGAGCTCGGGCCGGGTGTCGTGGGGGGCGCGGCGTACAGGTTCCGTCCGGGGCGCCACGACTACGGCAGGCGCGCGTTCCGCCACGGTCGGGTGTTCGTGGCTGATCTCGGCACGCTGGAGTCGGGCCGCGACTACTCGCTGCTGTTCGAACTCCGGCTTCCCGCCACCGAGACCCCAACGACCCACGTCGCCACCGTGCGCCTCCGAGTCCCCGGGTGGGGGGAGCCGGTGTCGTTCGAGACGAAGTTGTTCATCCCACGCCACGCGGGCGAGCTGACCCTTGAACCCGACCCGCTGGTCCAGCAGGCGCGCTACATCCTCGCCGCCGAGGGTGGCGACGACCCCGAAGCGATGCTGCGAGCGCTCGGCGCGCGGCATGAGATCTACACGCGCGAGCGGCGCGACCCGTTCTTGATCGGCGTGATCGAGAACGCCATGCACCAGCTCGAGACGACGGGCAGCCTCGACGCGCTCAGTCGCAGCGAGCGCAAGGCTCTCGCTGCACACACCGCTACGGCCGGCAGTGGTCGTCAAGCGGTGCCCGCATCTTGAGTTCTCGCGTGCAGAGGGAGATGACGCTGCGCGAGAGACGCCTTGCGCAACGCGTCGCGGCGCGTGGAGACGAAGGCCTCGTCGACGCGCTGCTCGAGCTGAAGGGTGTGGTCTTCGGGAGTCGCTACCGTTGCGATTCGCTCTACGACATCGGGGCCGAGGGCGCCGTATTCGTCGTGACCGACAGGATCCACCCGCAGGAGATACAGCACGTCGCGAAAGTCCCGCTCATGCCGTTTCACGAGCCGTTCAACATGACACAGTCGAGAATCGTCGAGCGGCGCCGCATCATCGCGCTCGAGGCGCGGTACCTCGCGCACTCCGGAGCGCCGAGCCTTCCGAAGCACGTCGGGACCTACGACTTCCAGAACCCGCTCATCGACTCCGCGCGGGGCGGTGCCTTCGCGGAACTCGACCCCGTCGTCGTGATGGAGAAGTTGCCCGGCCAGGACCTCGATCGCTGGCTTGCGCGAGCACACCGATCGCAGGTGCCCCTGCGCGTGCTGCGCCCGGCCCTGGACCGCCTCGCTGTGGGACTGCTGCGCGCGCTCGTGGATCTGCTGGACCGCGGCCTCGTCTACGCGGACCTGCGCCCCGCCAACCTGCGCATGCTTCCGCAGCCGAGGCGCCACGTCAGGCTGCTCGACGCCGGTAGCCTCGTGCCCGTGCACGACGGGAGCGGACGCTTCCCGCACGTGCCGTCGTACCTACCACCCGCGGTGCTCGACGCGCTCGACCGGGGAGAACCGGTGCAGCCGGATGCCGCGATCCAGGCGATCATGTGCGGTCGCACGCTGTACGAGATTGCAACCGGGAACGTGCCCCGCGCAGGCGAGCCGATCGACGAGGGCGCACTCGCGAGCGCGCGGGTGTCGGTGCCGGTCGCTGAAGCTGTGCGCCGGCTCGCGTCCGGGCAGTTCGAGCGCGTAGACGAGGCCCTGGACTACCTGACAGAGCGGGCACGTGCCGCAGCCTCACGCCGACTCATGACGGCGCGGACTCGGACGACGGTCACGTCGACGAGGGCCGCCGTCGTGCAAGAGTCGCCCAAGGCACGTGAGGACGCCGCCGACCAGTCCGCGTCGCGTCCCGTCTGGCGTACGTTGCGCCGGTTCTTCGCCCGGATGATCGGTCGCGCCGGATCCCGTGGTCCGCAAGCGCCGGTGTGGTGACCCCGGGCTAGTCTTACCGCGTCATGAGCCTCGCAGTCGACACCGGTACCCTCAAGCTGGCTTCCCATCCGGCGTGTGCCGATGTGCTCCTGCACACATTCGAGGAGCGCGACGGCGTCCTCGCTCTCGGCACGCCCCGCTCGCTCGGTGAGACCCCGACCGCTGCGGTGAGTCTGCCGGCCGGATCGTACCTGTGCGTCCTGCGGCATGCCGGGCTGCGCGACGTGCGCTACCCCGTGCGGATCGACGCGGATCGTACGTGGCGCGCGCGGGTGCGGCTGCTGACGCGCGAGGACATCGGCGATGGCTTCGTCCACGTGCCCGCCGGCCCGTTTCTGTACGGCGAGAGCGGCGTACAGACCGAGGTCCAACTCGCGGACTTCGCGATCCAGCGGTTCCCCGTGACGTTCCAGGAGTATGCGGACTTCGTCGTCGCGCTCGACGCCACGCGGGGCCGGGAGGCCGCTGACGGCTGCATCCCGCGCACCCCTGCCGACGGGCCGCTCATGGTCTGGGACGAGTTCGGACGGCCACAGGTCCGCGAGGACCTGATCGCCGAGTCTGCACGCTCCAGCTGGATCGCGCAGCGCGGCGACGGCTTTGCCGCGGCCGTTCCCGTGATGGGCGTGTCGTGGCACGACGCCGTGGCCTACTGCGCGTGGAAGAGCGAGGTCACAGGTCGCGAGTGGCGCCTCCCCACCGAGGAGGAGCGAGAGAAGGCCGCGCGCGGCGTGGACGGACGGCAATACCCGTGGGGCGACAGCGCTAGCCCCGAGTTGGCGTGCTGCCGCGACGCCCGCGATGGACCGCCGCAACCCGAGCCGGTCGCCACGTTTCCGTCAGCCGTGTCGGTGTACGGCGTGGGAGACGTGGCCGGGAACGTGTGGGACTGGACCGCTTCCAGCTACGAGGACTCGCCCAAGCTCCGCGTGCTCCGCGGAGGACCGTGGGTCAACGAGATGCCGCGGCTCCGCTGTGCGTACCGCATGCGCAACGTGCCGCACTCGCGTGACAACGACATCGGCTTCCGCTGCGCCCGCAGCGTGTAGCCCGGGCCACATCGGTCTGCTCGTCGTCTCGGTCTACGCGTCGCTGCCGTGCGGGCCGGACTGATCGCCCGAGGTGACCCGGGCCGCGACGTGGCCCTCGGGCTCTTCGTCGAGCAACTCCTCGATCAACTCGTCGGTCATCTCGTCGAGATCGAACTCGGCGTCGGCAGCTTCCTCGTCGGACGGCGGCTGCCACGGCAGGGGCACTTGCATCGCAGCCTGCCACGCTGCAGCGAACTCCTTCGGCTCCGGCGGCTGCGACTCGCCAGGGAGCGGGACGTGCATGGCGGCTTGCCACGCCGTCACGAACCCCTCCTGCTCGGGCGGCGATCCCTCCCACGGGAGGGGCACTTGCATGGCCGCTTCCCAGGATGCCGAGAGCGCCTCTTCGTCGGGGGGGGCCGCTTCCTTGGCGCGGGTGATTTCCGCGGCGAGGTGTGCAACCTCGGCGAGACGCGCTTCCTCGGCGAGGCGCGCTTCCTCGGCGAGGCGCGCTCCCTTGGCGAGACGCGCTTCCTCGGCGAGGCGCGCTTGCTCGGCGATGCGCGCTTGCTCGGCGATGCGCGCTTCCTCGGCGAGGCGTGCTTCGTCGGCGAGGCGTGCTTCCTCGGCGAGGCGCGCTTCCTTGGCGAGGTGCGCTTGCTTGGCGAGGCGCGCTTCCTCGGAGAGACGCGCTTCCTCGGCGAGGCGTGCTTCCTCGGCGATGCGCGCTTCCTCGGCGAGGCGTGCTTCCTCGGCGAGGCGTGCTTCCTCGGCGAGGCGTGCTTCGTTGGCGAGGCGCGCTTCCTCGGCGAGGCGTGCTTCTTCGGCGAGGCGCGCTTCTTCGGCGACGCGCGCTTCCTTGGCGAGGCGCGCTTCCTTGGCGAGGCGCTCTTCCTCGGCGAGGCGCTCTTCCTCGGCAAGCCGCTCTTCCTCGGCAAGCCGCGCTTGCTCGGCGAGTTGCGCTTGCTCGGCGAGTTGCGCTTGCTCGGCGGCGCGTGCTTCTTCGGCAAGCCGTGCTTCGTCCGCGACGCGCGCTTCCTCGGCGAGCGCCGCCTGGAGAGCCGGCCCGACCAGCTCCGGGCGATGGAGCGACTCCGCCAACCGCAGGTCCGCGATGTAGGCGAGCCAACGACCGAACGCGTCCTCGCGCCGGGACCGGAACTCTTCCACGCGCCTCAGGGCCACGAGGTAGGTCTCGAGGATCAGGTCATCGGGGGCGCTGAACTCGCGAGCCGCGACGTCCGGTCTTTCTTCGAAGCGCCGGCGCAGTTCGGGCTCGTGGCGCTCGAAGAGGTCTCTGAACGCACGATCATCCCCCGCGCGCGCGCGGCCAAGGAGCTCGATGGTGGACGGCTGAGTCGAGTTCATTCCGGATCACGTAGACGGAGCATACCCCGCGCTCGCCGCACCGTCATCTGGCTCCCTGAGGTGCCCTTCTCGATCGCCCGGCCGCTCCGTGCACGGCTCCGGCGTTCCCCCGTTGGGCGGACCCCACCTGGGTATGGCCCGCGCGCCCCCGGGCTTTCGCCGCGCCGTTGCTCAACTGCGACCCAACTCGTGCCTCGGAGGCAGTTATCCACCCCCGTGCCCGATCTGCACACCCTGCGCGGGGGCTGATCACCTGCCGCGAACACCGCTGCGCTCCGAGGCGCTACCCGAGGAGCGACCGGATGCGCCGGCGCAGGTAGGGCAGTACCTCGTCCTCGAACCACGGGTTCCTCTTCAGCCAGATGTTGTTGCGCGGGCTGGGATGAGGCAGCGGGACGAGAGCCGGCCGGTAGTCCTTCCAGGCCCGCACCGTCGCCGTGAGCGTCTTCTGCCGCTGCTCGAGATGCCACCTGATGGCGTACTGACCGATGACGAGCGTCAGCTTCACTGCGGAGAGGCGTTCGAGCAGAGGTTGCCTCCACGCATCTGCGCACTCGGGGCGTGGCGCGAGATCTCCGGACGTCCCGGTCCCCGGGTAGCAGAAGCCCATCGGCAGGATCGCGATCTGCGTCGCGTCGTAGAACGTGTCGCGCGACACGCCCATCCAGTCGCGCAACCTATCACCGCTCGGATCGTCGAACGGCACGCCTGACTCGTGGACACGTCGGCCCGGCGCCTGACCCGCGATGAGGACGCGCGCCTCAGAGTGGGCTTGCAGGACCGGTCGCACACCGGCTGCCAGGTGAGGCTCACAGATGCGGCACGCGCGAACATCGCGTAGGAGACTCTGGAGACTCTGCTTCGTCACGACGTTGGTCCCTGTGCTGGTTGCTGTGCGGCGCCGCGCTCCTTTGGTGGCCACCCTCCGGAGAACTCAGCCCTGCCGGTTCACCATGGCGTTGATCCAGATCGGCGCGAACGGTGAGGTGCAGCCCTTCGAGACGGGGTAGTCGCGGAAGACGCCCAACGTCTCTCCGATGGCGAGTGAGCGCTCGCGGTGCTCGGGGAAGTGGACGCCGATCTCGGTGAGAGCGAAGTTCATCGTCCACTGCGCCACGCGTGGGGCACTCCCCATCTCGGACTCGATGCGATCGAGAAGCGCTGAGAGGTCAAGCCCGCCAGGACTATTCACGATCCGCTGGGCGGTGAGGTTCCATCCCGTGCGGGCCGCCATGGCGTCGTCAGTGGCCATCCACTCTTGGCGCAGCGTCTCCTTGTCGGGGTGATTCTTGACGACGTAGGAGTTCAGCCAGTCCGCCACTCGATCGAAGGTGACTGACCGCACCAGCCGATCCAGTTCGTCGTTCGACAGGGCCTTCGGCTTGATCACGAGGGTCGCCAGGAACCGGGCGTCGATGTTCCCGGTGTCCCATAGAGCCAGGGCCAACTCGTGGTCGGTCTTCGCCTTCTTCGCCACCTTCCGGATGTCGCCGAGATTGACGCCGAACTGATTGTCGCCGGCACCGCGTTTGGCGTTTCGCGCGCGGACCTTCTCGTCGCCGAGCGCTTCGAGCTGCGTGAGTGTCTCTGCGAGAGTCATGGACGTGATTCTACTGCGATCGGCGCGTACGATCACGACCGAAGGGAGTCGTCGCCCATGCTGCGGAACATCGGAGCCGTGATCGTCGGACTCATTGCGGGAAACCTCTGGAACATCGCCCTGATCCTGCTGAACACCACGATGCTCTTCCCGATGGGCGAGGGGCAGAGCATGCAGGACCCGGAGCAGATGAAGGCGTACGTCGCGACGCTGCCTCCGCAGGCGTTTCTGACGGTCCTCGCCGCCCATGTGGGTCAGGTCGGCATCGGAGGCTGGATCGCCGCGCGCCTCGGCAAGTCACGACCGATGTTGCTGTCTGGCGTGGTCGGCGCCCTGACGGTTGTTGGCGCGGTGTTCGCCCAGATCGGAACGGGAGGACCGGCCTGGATGTGGATCGACGTGCCGCTGATCATCGCCGCGAGCTGGTTCGCAGGGAACGTCGAACGCAAGCGCCGCGCTCGCGTAGCCGTCTAGCGCTGACAATGGGAGATGAAAAGGAACCGGCCGTGCAACGGCGCTTCGGTAACTACCGGGTCCTCGCGTTGCTGGGGCAGGTCGGCGGGACGCGGATCTACCGGGCGCATCAGGAGACGGTGGACCGGCTCGTCACGCTCAAGGTCCTCCCGCGTCAGGAGAGCGAGAAGCCCGCGTTCCGTATGCGGTTCGAGCGGCAGCTCGCGGCGGCCTCGAAGCTGCGGCACCCGAACATCTTGTCGGCGCTGGACGCCGGCTCGATTGCGGGGCACCAGTACATCGCATTCGAACACGTGGGCGGTGTGCGCCTGGCCGCGATGCTCGAGGAAGGGGAGTGGTTTTCGGTACGGCGGGCGACGACGATCGCGCTCGGGCTCGCCCGGGCACTCGAGCACGTGGAGGCCGCGGGGATGCTGCATCGCAGTGTGAACCCGCGCTGCATCCTGATGGACCGGAGCGGCATTCCGAAGCTGCGCGGATTCTCGTTCGCCCGGCCGCGCCGTGAGCGCGCCGGCGAGACACACTTCGATCTGGACGACTCCACCGCGCACTACGGAGCGCACTATCGGTCGCCGGACTCGATTGCCCACGACCAACTCGACGCCCGCGCTGACATCTACTCACTCGGGTGCATCCTCTACGAGATGCTCACGGGTCGTCCGCCGTTCGCGGAGACCAGCGCTGTTGTGATCCTCGAGCGACACGCGAACGCGCCGGTTCCGGATCCGCGCGAACTGTGCAAGGACCTCACGGACTCGCTCGCGAACGTCCTTGCGAAGGCGCTTCAGAAGGACCGTGAGAAGCGGTACGCGACGCCGTCGGAGATGGTCGCCGATCTGGAAGCGGTGCTCGCGGGCCGCGACGTCTCACCGCCTCCGAAAGCCCGAAAGTGGCGTCGTAAGCGCCGATGAACGCCGAGATGCGCCCGGAATCCCGGACTGACCCTCACTCCTCTTCGTCGACGACGATCGGTGTGCTGTGGCTGGCGACGACCTTCCACCCGCCGTCGATGCGCGCGTAGCTGAACGTGACGCGCGCGCCGTCCTCGCCCTCTTCCTTGCGCACGCGATAGTTGACGATCGCGCTGTCGCCGTAGATGCGCACGATGTGCTCGTCCACGAGCGGGTTGTAGTCCGGCGTGGGCACCACGTTCGGCAGGATCGACTCGCGGTCGTAGATCTGACCGTTGCGCGACCAGGTGAAGACGAAGTCGTCGACGAACACGTCCGCGTACCCGTCCTTGTCGCCCTCGCGGATGGTGCTGTTGAACTGATCGATGCGCGCGAGAAGCGCTTCGCGATCCTCCGCGGGAGTCGGCGTCGTCGCCGGGGCGACGACGGGGGCGGGGGACGGCGCCCTCGCCGGCGCCGTGGCGGGGGACACGGGCTCTCCGCACGCGGCGAGCAGGAGGACCGCGAGAAGCACTAGAAATCGCACGGCGTCACCTCCGCTCACCGGTCGCGGTACCACCGCCGCCACGGGCCGGCTACATCTCCGCCATCACCTCGAACACGGCCTGCGTGAGCGCGTACCAGTTGACGTCGGCGGCGATGCGGCCGACGCGGCGGCCCTCGCTCGTGTCGAGCAGGAGTCCGAGGGCGTTCCCTGCCATGTGGCGCTCGAGTTGTGAGCGTTTGATGTCGCCGAGTACGCCGGTCAGGAGGCTCGACGACTCGTGGCCGCCGATGCGGCCGAGCGCCAGGATTCCCGTGATGCGCTCGTGCTCCGCGCCGCCGTTCGTTGCCATCTCGTCGAGCGCAACCAGCGTGCGAACGTCGCCCAGCATGCCGAGCGCGCGCGTGCACTCGCCGCGCAGGATGGGGTCGTTCGAGTCCTCGAGGATGTCGCGCAGGATCGGTGGAGTCGCGACGCGATCACCGAGGAGTCCGAGCGACACCGCGGCCTGCGCGCGCACGGCCGGGTCATGACTCTCGCTCAGCAGTTCTCGCAGCGACGGTGTGGCGTCGGACAGACCGGCCAACCCGACCGCTACGCACGTTGCACCCAGCAGTTCCTTACGCGTGCCGCGCTTCAGATCCTTCAGCAGCGGAGCCGCGATGCGCGGTCGCTCTGCGCGACGCGCCAGCACTCCGATCGCTACGGCGGCGAACGGTCGCAGCACGGTGTCGTCCTTGTCGTAGCTGCGGCGCAGCGCCGCGAGGGCGTCGTCGCCGCCGATGAGTCCGAGAGAGACGGCAGAGGTGGCGCGCACGCCGCGGTCGTCGTCCTTTCGGAGGGCACGCTCGAGAGCGTCCACCGACGGCTTGTGCGCCGCCGGCGCGATGGCACCGATCGACAGAGCGGCCGCACGCCGGACGTCGTCGGACTTGTCCGACAGAGCATCGAAGAGCGCCGGGAGCGCTGACACGTCACCGAGCTTCGCCAGGCCGTGGGCGGCGTAGATCTGACGCATGCGCTCGTTGCCCCGCTTGGGGGGTGTCAGTAGCCGCACGAGTTCGTCGCGCGCCGCTTCGGAACCGCTGAGCCCGAGCGCGGTGAGGGCTGCGGCGGGAACGTCCCAGCTGCGTCCGCCGCTGCGCGCCTGGTCCATCAGGAACGGCAGGCTCGCTTCCTCTTGCCGCAGTCCGAGCGCGAGGATCGCGATGGCCCGCTGGCGCTCCGGTGCGCCCTTCTCCACGGCCATGGCCTGGAGCGTTGTGCGCGCGGAGGTGCGGTCGCCGGCTGTCTCTCCACCGAGGATCCCGAGCGCCATCGCGGCGGCTTCGCGAGATGCCTGTCCGCGGTCGGTGTCCTCGGCGATTCGGATCACGAACGGGATGTCGGCGGGGTCGCCGCCCTTGCCGAGCGCGAGGACCGCTGCAGCGACGACTTCGTCGTCGTCATCGGAGAGCGTCTCGGCGAGAGCGCGCCGCGCGTCCGCGCGCCAGAGTTCGGCGCCTTGCTTGTCGCGTGCACTCGGCGTCGCGGCGGCGCGTGCACCGACGCGCGAGCCCTCCGCGAGCAGGAACGCCCGGTTGGCGTACCACCAGTGTGTCCAGTGTCCCGGATCCACGCCGCCGCTGCGCGGGCGTGCGCCCGTTCTCGCGCCACGGAGCGGTCCGTCGCCGCCGCCGCCGGTGATGGGGCCGCCGTCGTCGCCGCCACCTGTCGTCGGGCCGCCGAGTTCGTCGCCGCCGCCGGTAGTCGGGCCGCCGGGCTTGTCGGGCGGCGAGGGGTCCGTCGGCTCGCGGCTGTCGTCGGGGACCGTGCCCGCGGGCTCCACGGGCGGGGGCGGGGGTGGAGGAGGTGCGTAGCCCGCGCAGATCGCGTATCCGATCTCTACGGCGCACATGAGGCTTCCGGCCAGGCCGACTGCGGCCAACCCGGCCAATCCGATCCCTGTCGCCGCCCGTCGCTGTGTTCTCGTCAGCATGCCTGCCCCTTCGTGTCCCACCGAGTGCCGATCGCGTCCGCTCAGTCTACTCGTCGTCGACGTTCAGGATGTCCTCGCCCTTGGGCTTGAAGTCTGTCGCATCCCGGTTCTTGCGTGCCTCGTCCATGAGGTGTGCCTCCTCGCCGCCGTACCGCTCCATGTTGGCGCCCTTGGCGAACCGGACGAAACCGCCCACGCCCGCCACGACGGCCGGCAGTGACTCCCTTTCGCCCTCGCAGACCTTCGCGACCAGGTCCCAGAAGCCACGGAGTCCCTCCACCCAGAACGCCGTCACGTGCTCCAGGCCGGCGATCAGTTCCTCGCGGACGAAGTCGCCGCTGTCCACGTCGCCGATGGAGGCCAGCGTCCAGGAGACGAGGCCGCGCTTCACCACGTTCGTCCCGCTGCGGCCGCCGGGCACGCCGATCTGCTTCAGCATCTTCTCGACCCCGCGCATCGCCTTCTCGTCCTCCTCGAAGTACGCGAGGGCGATGCACGGGCCGTATGTGGCGTACTCACTCTTGCCGCTCGTTGCCTTCTTGAGCAGGAACGTACGGATCTTGGAGTCGTCCGTGCCGCAGCGGCCGAGGGCGCGGAACGCGTGGTTCGCGATCGCGGCGTCCTTCTCCTTGTCCGCGAGCCTCTTGAGCGCTGCGACGACCTTCTTGTCGTGGCTGCCGATGTACTCGAGGCTGACGGCGGCGTTCGCACGGACCGTGTCCTCCTTGTGCTTGAGGAGGTCGGCGATCGGCAGTGCCGCCGCTTCGAGCCCATCCCGGCCCAGCGCGCGGACGATGGCGCGCAATGCGCTCTTGTCCTTCTTGTACTCGGGGAGCAGCGCGATCAACGGGCCTGTGCAGTCGCCGTCGTTGTCAGCGGCGACGAGCTGCCTGGCCGCTGCGTAACGCTTGTCGAGATCCGCGACTTGTTCGATCAGTCCCGCGATCCACGTGGCCCGCTCACTGTCGCTCTTCGGCGGACCGTCACCCTCGGGTTCGGGTTCGGGCGCGGGCATGATCTTTGCCGCCGCTTCGGCCTTCGTCATCATCTCGAGGAGTACCTCGACGGCGCGCTCTCCCTTGCCGAACACCCAGTAGGCGCGGCGGTGCACGATGCGCGTGCCGTCCGCGCTGACGAAGACGTGCTGCGGCGACGTGATGTCGCCGTCGATGCCGAGCTTCCGGAGTACGTCGTACTCCTTGGACGAGCCTTTGGCCGTGAGGAAGACGCAGACGAAGTCCCGCGACCGCTCGACGACGCGCTTGTCCTTGTAGACGACGTCGCGGAGCCCCTTCGCGGCGGGCTCCTCCATCTCTCCGTCCACGCTCTTCGCGTTGATGCAGACCATGAGAAGACGCTCCGCCTTCTTGGCGGCCTCCATGGCCGTAGGCAGGTCCTTGCTCCACGCGATCGCGCCGCCCTGCTCTTGTGCCGCGACCGGCGAGATCAGGATCAGAGAGATCAACGCGAGAGTCAGCCGGGTGATCCACCGCATGCGCGCTCCTCCTCGGTGCCGCAGGATAGCGGAGCGCTGGTTGCGGCGTCTCGGTCCGGCGGAGAGCAGGCCGCCACCGACCTCCGCGGCAGCATGGGGCCTGCTACAAGAAGCTCGAATTGGAGCCCACGAGTGACCCTCCGCCGCCCCGCGAATCGCTCTTCCGCGTGCCGGACTTTCGGCGCCTGTGGTTCGGGGAGACGGTCTCGTACGTCGGAGATCAGGTCTCGCACCTGGCGTTGCCGCTCACGGCCGTCCTCGTCCTCGATGCCGGCGCGACGCAGATGGGCTATCTGGGCGCGGCCGAGAAGCTCCCGTACCTGCTGTTCGGGCTCCTCGCCGGAGTGTTGGTCGACCGCGCTCGTAGCAAGCGGCGCCTGCTGATCACCTCGCACATGCTCTCGGCGCTCCTGCTGGGGACGATTCCGGTGGCGGCGTACTTCGGCGTGCTCACGTTCGTGCAGCTCTGCGCCGTCGCTTTCGCGGCGGCGTCCATCTCAGTCGTCGCGAGCGTCGCCGGCATGGCGTATCTGCCGGATCTCGTGGGACGCGATGGGTTGATCGAGGGCAATGCGAAGCTGACGATCAGCTACTCCGTCGCGCAGTCCGGTGGACCGGGCCTCGCCGGCCTGCTCGTTCAGTGGCTCGGGGCGCCGCTTGCAGTTGCCGCCGACGCATTGTCGTTTGGATTGTCGGCGGTGTCACTCGCCACGATTCGACGTCCCGACGCGGCGGACGTTGCCAGCCGTGCGCATCAATCCACGACCGCATCCATGCGGACCGGACTCGAACTCGTGCTCGGTAACCGTGTCTTGCGTGCGCTCGTCAGTTGCGGTGCGCTGCACAACTTCTGCAGCACGATGATCGTGGCGGTGTTCGTGCTGTACGCCACGAAGGAGCTCGACGTGTCGCCGTTCCTGCTCGGCTTGATCGTGGCGGCCGGTGGACCGGGTGCGATGCTCGGCGCAACGCTCGCACCGGGACTGTCACGTCGCATCGGCGTGGGGCCATCGATCTCGGTCGCGCAGGTGGCGACAGGTCTGGCTCGTCTGTTGATCCCGCTTGCGGCGGTGCCGGGGTCGGCGTCGGTGGCGCTGCTCGTGGTGAGCAGTTTCGCACTCGGTGTGGCACGCCCGTTGTTCAACGTCAACGCGGTGTCGCTCCGCCAGGCGATTGCGCCTCTGCACCTGCAGGGCCGCATGAACGCCACGGTGCGCTTCCTGATGTGGGGAGTGACTCCGTTCGGTGCGCTCGCGGGTGGGTACCTCGGCGATGTCCTCGGCCTGCGTCCGGCTCTGTTCCTCGCGGTGGTCGGAGTCTCGGCCGCAACGCTGTTCACCCTGCGTCCGGCAGTGCGGGAACTCCGAGTGGTTCCACAGAGCCCGGAGGACCCGCCCGAGTAGGTGCTGCTCAGTTGCCGGCGACAACCCGAACGACGGTAGGGTCGTGCGCCGGAATGCAGACCGAACAGGACCGGACTGGGGACACACAAGAGCGCTGGCGGATCACCGCCGGCGTCGTCGCGGCCATCGTGGGGGTTGTCTATCTGCCGTCCCTCGGGAACGGCTTCGCGTTCGACGACCACTTCGTGATCGAGGGCGCGTCCGGCCTGCTCTCACAGCCCTCGCTGTTCACGCGCCTGTTCTCGGCGGAGTACTTCGCACTCTCGGGGGAGGCCACGTGGCGCCCGTTCGTGACGGCGAGCTACATGTTCGACTGGCAGGTCGGCGGCGGCGCCCCGCTCGCGTTCCACCTGCAGAATCTGCTCTGGCACGTGCTCGCATGCGTTCTCGTCGTGAGGCTGTTCTCGTGCCTGTCCGGCAGCGTGCGCGTGGCCGGGGCGGCGGCGTTGTTGTTCGGCCTGCACCCGCTCGCGACCGAGGCGGTGGACGCGGTGGCATTCCGCGAGGACGTGCAGTGCACCGCACTCGGATTGGGTGCGCTGGTGCTGACCGTCCGTGGACGTGGTGCCGGACGTGCGGTTGCCGCGGGAATGCTGCTCCTGCTGGCGCTGCTCGCCAAGGAGTCGGCGCTCGTGTTCCTCGCCCTTGCGCCGCTCGCGTGGTGGGGCACCGACGCCGTAACGGCATCGTCCGCTTCTCTGCGCGACGCCGTGAGCAGACGACGCGGCGCGGCTATGGCACTCGTCGTCGCCGCAGTGGTGTTCGCAGCGCTGCGGTTCGGCGTGTTCGGAGCGATCGACGACTATGCGCAGCCTGCCGGCGGCTCGCGCATCAAGGGCGTTGCGAGCGGCCTCGCGGCGTTACTCCACTACGCGCGGCTGGCGTTCGTGCCCGATCCGCTGTGTGCGGACTATCGCGGAGTCATCGAACCCGTCACACGCGCGTCGGTCCTGCGTGGTTGGGCGGGCGCCTTGGTTCTACTGTCACTTGCTGCCGCTGCGTGGTGGGGCCGCACGCGCGAGCGGACCCTCTCCGTCGGCCTCGCGTGGACCGTCGCTGCGCTGGCGCCGACGATCGGGCTCGTCGCGATCCCGGTTTTCATGGCCGAACGCTTCACATACATGGCTCTTCCAGGCGCGGCGCTCGCGATCGCGGTTGCAGCGGTCGCCGCGGCGCGGTGGGCGGGGATCGGAGACCGGCGTGCGCTCGGCGTCTTGCTCGCACTGACGGCGCTGGCTCTCGGCACGCTGACGTGGCGGCGGCACCGTGTGTGGCGCAACGACCGCGCGCTCTGGGGCGCGATGCTCCAGGACTTCCCGTCGAGCTACGGTGCGCTGCACGGGTTCGGCACCGCCGTGCAGAGGGAGGGCCAATTCGAGGAATCGCTGCCGTACCTGCTCGCGGCGCTCCGCGCCGCGGACCGGAGTCCCGGTGTGTCCGACTACGAGCGCGCAGGACTCCTCGCGGCGATCGGGACGGCGTACGGCGCCGCGGGCCGTGCTGCCGAATCCGTCGACTCGCTTGCGCGCTCGCTGGTGCTCGAGGACGACGGGCAGGCGCGCTATCACTTGGCCCTCGGTTTCCAGCAACTGGGCCGCGCCGCCGACGCCGAGAGCGAGATGCGCGCGGCGATCGCTCTCGAGCCGCGGTATGCACCACCGTACCTGTGGCTGTCCGACACGCTGCGCGCGCGGGGCGACACCGCGGAGGCGGACCGGCTGCATAGCAGGTTCGAACAACTCTCGCGATAGTGCAGGCCGTCTATCGCTCGTCTTCGGGACGCAGGTCGATCGTGGCGCTGCCGCCGGCCGTGACCTCCGCAGTACCCGAGAGGTAGCTGCCGTCGTGCACCGCGTAGGCCACGAGCGTGTAGGTCCCCGGTGGCACCGCCGGGACCGTGAACTCGTCGCTGTCGTCCGTCACACGGCCCTCGATCATGACGGCCCGGTCCACGAGCAGCGCGACGCTCGGCGACTCGCAGCGAACGGGCAGCAGCACGCGACCGGTGACCGTCTTGCCGCGAGCCAGTTCGACGTCGGGCCACGACGCGGCGAACTCGAGGCCGCTGACGAGCACGGCGTCGTGGGTCTCGTGATCGCGGATGTAGATGTTGTACGTCGCGCCGGGGTGCAGTCCTTCGACGCGCACGGTGCCGTCGTCCTCGACCGAGTGCTGTGACGGCTCTAGGTCCTCTACAGCTGCCATGTACACAGCGCCCGACCTCCCGGCCGACCAGCCAAGAACGCGGAACGTGCGCGTCGTGCCTTCGTCGAGAGTCAGCACAACCTCCTTGGTGTCCGCGGCGACGACCACGCGGGGCATGCCGGTGGTCGGCACGACGAAGCTGCCGGACATCGCGCACATCGTGAGCGGCACGGCCGGCAGTCCCTCGAGCAACATCGCGCCGTCTTCGCCCCGCTCGAACGACAAGGGCGTCCCGTGCTTCGCGTCACGGCCCTCTCCCCACCACACGCGCACGTAGCGCTCGCCGGTGGGAGAGCCGTCTTCATCCACGACGCGGATGCGGAGGCTTCGCTTGCGACGGGGCGGCGGCTGCGGCGCCGGCTCGTCCACCGTGACATGCGGGGGCGGCGCTCCGTCGGCCGGTGGCTGCTTCGGTCCGCACGCGGTACCGGACAGGGCCACGGCGAACAGGACGGCCACGCAGTGGAGACTCACCCGGCTACTCAAACTCCCAGCACTCGGCCTGGTCGTCCTTGGCCTTCTTGAACCTCGAAGTGGAGCTTCACGTCGAAGACCACCCGGTTCTCAGTTGGTTGCTCGGCCACACCCACACGATACCGGGCGCGGCGCCTCAGTCTCCGACGAGTTGGCGTGCGAAGATCCCGACGTCGGGGTGATCCCGCAGTCCTTCCAGGCGATCGATGGCCTGAGTACTCAGTTCAGTGATGGCGCCGAGCAGGTTGCGCGCCACGTGACGCTCGACGACTCCGCCCTCGAGTATCTCGTTGACGAGCAGAAGGTGTGACGGTGGACCGAGAGCCTTCAGAATCGCGCGCACGTGGTGATCGCCGGACGGTGTTTGCCACGTGACGGACACGTCCGCTCCGACTCCTGCGACCGTGGCTCTCGCAGCGTGAGCCGCGACCAGCGCCCGCACCGTTGCGTGCAGGTCGCGTGCAATCGCGGCGATCATCTCGTCGTCAAAGACGAGATCGTCGGTCAATCCGTCAGCGCGGATCACCGGATCCTCGATGAGTCCGTCGTCTAGCAGGATCTCGACGAACATGCGTGCGATGCGGTCCGTGTGCGCGTCGAGCTGCGCGAGCCGGACTCCTGCGACGATGCGAACAGACGTGTCCGGGTCGTCGAGAAGCGGAGCCAGGAGCGCTCGCGCTCGCTCGGCCGGGCAGATGTCCGCGGCCAGCCACGCGGCGCTTGCACGTGTGGGTGCGTAGTTACCGGAGACGTACGGCGTGAGCGCATCCGCCGCGGCATCCGGGTGCGGGCGCAGCAGCCGTGCGATGTCGGCGAACGGGAGGAGCGGCACGGCCGGCAGCGCGAACCGCCCTCCGCCGGCGCGCAGATTGCGTTGCCGCGCGAACACGAAAGGCCTTGCCCCTGAGCCGCTCCAGTCTTCCGCGTACACCAGTCGTGCGAGCGCCGGAGCCAGTTCCGGCCCGTCGTGGCCTCCGAGCGCCAGCGCGGCCGCGGCCTCGCACGCGACGCGCGCGCGTGCGTGACCGGTCGCCGGGCGGAGCGCGTCGGCAACCGCCGCAGGCAGGGAACGCTTGGCGCCGAGGTGCCGCAGGCAGGCAGCTGCCTCACATGCGGATGCGACGTCGTCGGAGAGCGCGATCCGCGCCAGTGCCAGGAGCGCTCGTTCCTCGGTCGTGCCGGCTACGAATACGAGGCGAACACCGGTAAGACGGTCGCGCGTGGATCCGCTCTCGAGCGAACGAAGGGCGGCGGCGATGACGAGATCCGGCTCGGCCGAACCCTCGGGGTTACTGCCCGATGCCAGCGCCGCAAGCAGTGCGTGGCGCTCGTGTTCGCTGACTTCGGCAGTGAAAACGCGGGCCACGTCTTCCGCCGTGAGCATGCCGCTTCCGTCGATTCGCGGGAGCGCGATCAGCGCCGCCACGCGGACCGCGGAACTCTCGTCGCGCAACCGGCGACCGAGTGCGGCAGCGACCTCCGCGTTCGTATCCGCGTCCTTCGTGTCGGGGAGGACCGCGGTCGCCTCGACCCGGATGCGCCACTGCGGTGTATCCGACAGCAAGACTAGAGCCGTGCGGCCCTCGGTGCCGAGTGTCGCCAGCCCCGCGGTGGTCTTCTTGCGCATGCCGTCGTCAAGGAAGAGCCGCAGTAGGTTCTCCCGAGCGGCCGGGATGCGCGCGAGGGCGAGTGCGGCCTCGTGGCGCTGCTCGACGACCGTTGCCCAACTCGCCAGCCGTTCGAGCCGGGCCGCGCCGGGGAGCGCGGCGTCGCCGAGTTCGCCGAGGGCACGCGTCGCCGCCATCCGCACGTTGAGCAGATCGTCACCCGTCGCGAGGACGAGTTCGTCCACCTGGGCAGGCGTCGCAGCCTTGCGTCGTCCCAGCACGATGGCGGCTGCCTGGCGCTCGGATGGGCTCATCGACGCGAGCGCTCGGGCGATCGCGGGGTCGTCCGCCGTGAGCAGACGCTTGACGGCGACCGCGACAGGTCCGTCGCCCTGGTCGGCGATCGCCGGAACGAGCATCCCTGCAATGAGCGCCGCCGCGAGCACGAGTGTCTTCATCGAGCCTCCCACCTGTGGGACGCCATTCTACGCGACGCAGTTCCTGAGCCGGAGCGCTCCGCGCTACTCGGCGGGTGCGAGGACGCGCAGCACCCGGCGGCGCAGCGCGAGGCCGCGCCGGCCGGCGATCTCGGCCAGGCGGATCGCTTTCTTCGGACGGCCGCGCTCGAGGCGTCGCGCGCCGCGGCGCACGAGCCGCTCGGCGCGCGCCAGGCGTTTCTCCATGCCTCGTGCGGGCCGGCCGGTGGCCAGCAACGCCGCGATGTGTCCCCGCGCGTCTTCGAGCACGTCGGTCGTGGCGTCGATCGCCGTGCCGGCCATCTGGATTCGCGGATCCACACTCACCAGCTCGGTCGGCGCCGCGATCGCGACGTTCGACGTGCGTCCTTGCAGTCCCGAGTGCGGTGCGTGGCACCCGCCGCACGTCTGCGTCTGTCCGGGGAGCACCTGGTTCCAGAAGCGTTCTTTCACGAGCAGGCGACCGGCGGCGTCGCGCACTTCTCACGAGATCGGGATGTTGGCGCGCAAGCGCGCGGCGAACGAACCGTCCTCTCGGACGCGCGCGTCTCCGAGCACGACGGGCGTCGCTTTGGTGTACGCGTCGAAGATCCGTGCACGGTCCCGTGCGACGCGGGCCGCCTGGTAGACGCGGACCTTCAATCCGGGTTCGTCGGGGAGCAGTTGCTGGAAGTCCGGGGTGGGGACACTCGGGTTCGCGCCGCGCAGGATCACGTCGAGCGCGTTCAGCACGCCGGAGTCGGCGGACGTGTCGCGCGTCGTTCCGAGCACGGGCGGAGCGGTGCGCGGCGCGACTTCGACGGGCTCCCACTCGGAGAAGTTCGGGTCGTCGTAGACGAGCTGCGCGCCGCTTCCGTCGAGGTTGACGCGCACGATGCCAAAGTTCGGGGCGGGCGCGACGGTGAGTCCGGTAGCGAATTGGATCGTGACCGGCGCGGCGCGGCTGGCGAGCAGATCACCCTGCGACGTCGGGAACGGGTCGCGCCAGCGTTCCTGGGGGCCGAACTTGGTGAAGGCGAGTTCGTCGGTGATGAACGCGGGAGCGTGCTGGTCTTGGTCGCCGGCCAGTGAGAGGAACACGAGTGCTCCCGCACCGTTCAGGAACGGGTCGTTCGAGATCGTGGCGACGAAGCGGTCCGAGCCGTCGGGCATCTCGCGCGCTTGCAGATAGCCGCCTGCGAAGTCGGCGCGGGAGTGCGCGCCGAATGACGGGTGCCCGTCGTTCTCGCCGTCGGGTGTCATCGTCCAGAGCTGGAAGCGGCTCACATCGACCGGGTTTGGCGGCCGCACGCCGGAGAGCTTCACGTCCCAGCGCGTGAAGCTGACCAGCCCGGTGGAGGTGAGCGTGGGGGAGAATTCACCGCCGGGATTGCTGGAGAGCTGGACGATGTTGGTTCCGTCCGCGTCCATGAGGTGGAGCTGCGCGGACGGCCACTCCGTGTACGGGTCGATGAACCGTTGCCGGTCCGACGTGAACACGATGCGGCCGTCCGGCAGGTACGCGGGGTCGAGGTCGTTGTGCGACGCGTCGCGGCTCACGAGACGCTCACGCGTGCCGTCGACGCCCATCTCGTAGATCTGCCACTTGCCGAGCAGACCGATCTTCATCGCGAACAGCACGTAGTTGCCGTCGAAGGAGATGTCCGGGTTGCGGACGGCGGCCTCGTTCCGGTTCGTCAGGTTCGTGACCGCTCCGCCCGGATCCCAGCGGAACAGGTTGCCGCCGAGGTTCTGGAAGCCCGGAGTCGGGAAGCCGATCGCGTTGCGGTAGAACGCCAGCGGGTCTGCAGCCGGGCCGTTGGGGACGAGCGCCACCGCGTTCGTTTGCGCGTGCTTGACGAAGATGATCGGGTTGCCGGCGGGGGGATTCTGCTGCGGCGGGTTGCCCGGTGGCGGCTCCGGCAACTGCTCGGCTTGCACCGTGAGCGAAGTCGCCGGCACGCCGAGTGCAAGCAGCGCGACCGCGAGCGCAACTGTCCTCGCGCGGGTCCCCATTGCCGCCTCCCGAACTCTGCCCCTTCCACTCAGGGTACCCGCGAACGGCGTTTCGCACAGCGGGGCGGGCACGGCCTACTCGGGCGGAGGCCGCGCACCCTCGCGCGGCTGGACGAGCAACTTGTCGATGAGTGCGGTCAGTTCGTCGACCTCGAACGGTTTCGGCAGGTGAGCGTCCATTCCGGCCCTCCGGAACCGTTCGGCGTCACCCCCCATCGCGTGCGCCGTGAGAGCAATGATCGGGAGTCGGCGGTCCGGATCCTCGTTGCGACGGATCTCGGCCGTCGCTTCGACACCGTCCAACTCCGGCATCTGGATGTCCATCAGCACCAGGTCGAAGCGACCGGTGTTCACCGCTTCGACGGCGAGGCGACCGTTCTCGACCGTCACCACCTCGTTTCCCTGCGCGACGAGCCAGCGCTCGACGAGCAGCCGGTTGACCGCACTGTCCTCGGCGACGAGGATTCTCAACGAGCGGAGATCATCAGCAGACTTTCTCGGCGTTGCCATTACCAAGACCAAGAGAGGGTGCGGCCGCGATGACCGCGGGAATCGACACGCCGAACGCGCTCCCCCGGCCGGCC
This sequence comes from Planctomycetota bacterium, assembly GCA_965248445.1. Classification (GTDB taxonomy): domain Bacteria; phylum Planctomycetota; class JAJSAM01; order JAJSAM01; family JAJVHW01; genus CBDFJG01. The sequence continues at coordinate 504,373 of CBDFJG010000004.1, read as the reverse complement.
TCGCTCTCCACGCGAATCGCGCCGCCCATGAGCTCGACGAGGCGCGTGACGACGGCGAGGCCGAGACCCGTGCCTCCGTAGCTCCTCGTGGACGAGGAGTCGACCTGCGTGAAGCGCTCGAAGATGTCGCGGTGCCTCTCCGCTGGGATGCCGATGCCCGTGTCCGAGATCGTCAGGTGCAACGTTGGCTGTTCCGGCTCCGTCTCGCAGACGTCTGCGTGCACCGTCACACTGCCGTCGTGCGTGAACTTGACGGCGTTCCCCATCAGGTTGGTGAGAACCTGGCGCAGCCGCGCAGCGTCGGCTGTCAGCCACTCCGGGACATCCGTCGTCACGGCGTGCGTGATCTCCAGTCCCGCGGCGCTGGGGTGCAGCCGGATCTCCGCGACCACTTCGTGCAGCAGTCTTCGCAGCTCGAATGGGGACGCCACGAGCTCGAGCGTCCCGGCGTCGATCTTTGCCAGGTCGAGGACATCGTTGATCACCGCGCGTAGCGCCGACGCCGAAGAGCGGGTGATCTCAGCGTACTCGCGTTGCGTGTCGTCGAGCGGCGTCTCCAGGAGGAGTTGCTGCGCGCCGAGGATTCCGTGTAGCGGCGTACGCATCTCGTGACTCGTGTTCGCGAGAAAGACACTCTTCGCCCGATCGGCAGCTTCGGCGCGGTCCCGTGCGGCGCGCAACGCCTCGGCATTCAGCTCGAGGTCGACGGTCATGACCCGCGCGAGCTCGAGGGCGCGCGCTTCGCCGCGGAGCAGCGAGCGTGCCAGCCCGGCGGCGGCCAGTGTCAGGAGCACTCCTCCGACGAGGAGCACCCACGGCAAGAGGGTGGAGGCGAACGACGCGGCCTCGTCGCGGGGCCGCACGACGATCGTCCAGCGTCTTCCGCCGACGCCGATGTGCGTCAGTGTCTCCCCTTCACCTGCTGTGGCGCGCGTCGGTGGCGGACGGTCGTCGTCGTCGTGGAGCAACTCGACGTTTGCCGGGTCGAAGGGCTCGTCGAGGTCCCCGGCGTCCCAGACGGCGATGTGCACTGCATGATGTGGTCCGAGCGAGCCGGCCACGAGGTCTCCCATGCGGCAGACGACGTTGACCACGCCGCGAAACTGAGCGCGTCGGTCGGAGGTCGCCGTTGGAGGACGTCCCGGACCGTAGACGCCGAGCATCAGCAGGAACCCTGTTTGCTCGGCGCGTTCCTGCACGAGCCGGATCCCGGACGTCGCGACGGGAAGACCGGTGTCACGACTCTCTTCGACCGAGCGCCGCCGCACCGGATTTGTGCCGAGGTCGAAGCCGAACGCGGCTTCATTGCCGGCCAACGGCTCGACGTAGTCGACCACGAAGCGGTCGCCGTGCACGGTGTCTGGATGGACCGTGAACGATGGGTATCCGGCGCTCACCACGGTGGTGTCGGACTGCACGGAGCGCTCGAAGCCCGCGATGCCCTCGGCCTGCACGAGGCGCGTGAACTCCATGGCCTGGATGCCCGGGTATCGGGCATCGATGTCGGCGGCCGCGATGTACTGCGCGAATTCGACCCGTGTCACGTCCTCGCCTGCCGCGAACAGGCTTCGCAGGCCGAAGAGCACCTCGAGATAGGAGTCGACGTGCCGTCGGATCGCCGAGGCCGCCCGCGCCGCCTCGACTTCCGTCTCCAGCTGTTGGTCCAGGCTCAACTGGCGCCGCGCCATCGCAGCGGTGACCCCGGTTGCGGCGAGACCCGCGATCAGGATCGCCGACACGGCGATGGACGAACGGAGGACCGGCGCGCCCTGGTGCAAGCCTGGCCCGCCCCGCGCGTGGGTGTCGGGGTGCATGCACACTTTCTAGCCGGAGCAGGCGACAGAACCAGCCGCTCTCGGGCACGCAGACGTCGGAGAGTCGCCGCGGCCCGCATCCGCAGGCCGTAGGATGACGCCGATGCAGTTGGGACCGGCGCGCGGGGTGCTTCTCGGCGTCGAACCGTTCGCCGTCCATGGCCAGCCGAACTGGCGCTGCATCTACCGACTCGACAGTGATGCCGGGGACATGCAGAGGCTGGCGGTGATGCCGTACGAGTCGGTCCATCGTCAGCCGCGGGCGGGCCAGAGGATCGTCCTCGAGCACGTGATGGGCGAGCCCGTCTCGATGCGGCCCGCCGATGAAGACTGAGCGCTATACGCCCGCGATGATCGCGTTGAGGGTCTCGCTCGGACGCATGGCTGCCTCCGTGCGCGCGGAGTCCGGCTTGTAGTAGCCGCCGATGTCCTGGGCCGGGCCCTGCGCCGCGTTCAACTCGTCAACGATCTTCTGCTCGTTCGCGGCGAGTGCGTCCGCGACGGGGATGAACCGCGCGGCCAGGTCGGTGTCGGTGTCCTGAGCCGTGACTGCCTGCGCCCAGTAGAGCGCCAGGTAGTAGTGACTGCCGCGGTTGTCGAGTTCATGCACCTTGCGTGATGGACCCTTGCGGTTCGCGAGCAACTTGGTCGTCGCATCGTCAAGCGTGTCGCCGAGGATGCGCGCCCCCACGTTGTCGAACTGCTCGCCCAGATGTCGGAACGACTCGGTCAGCGCGAGAAACTCGCCGAGCGAGTCCCAGCGCAGGTGCCCTTCCTTCGCGAACTGCTGCACGTGCTTCGGTGCGGAACCGCCGGCGCCCGTCTCGAACAGCCCGCCGCCCTTCATGAGCGGGACGATGGAGAGCATCTTCGCGCTCGTGCCGACCTCGAGGATCGGGAAGAGATCGGTCAGGTAATCGCGCAGCACGTTGCCCGTTACCGAGATCGTGTCCTCGCCACGGCGGATGCGCTCGAGAGAGAAGCGCGTCGCGTCGGCGGGGGCGAGCACCTTGATCGTGAGTCCGTCCGTGTCGTGATCCGCGAGGTACGTCTCGACCTTCTGGATGAGCTGCGCGTCGTGCGCGCGGCTCGCATCGAGCCAGAACACGGCCGGAGCACCGCTGGCGCGGGCACGCGTGACGGCGAGCTTCACCCAGTCCTGCACCGGCGCGTCCTTTACCTGGCACGCGCGCCAGATGTCGCCCGTTCCGACCGCGTGCGACATCAGCCCGTTGCCCGCCGCGTCGACGATGCGCACCGTCCCGTCGGCGGGCATCTCGAACGTCTTGTCGTGCGAGCCGTACTCCTGCGCCTTCTGCGCCATGAGGCCGACGTTCGGGACGCTGCCCATCGTGGCGGGATCGAACGCGCCATGGGTCTGACAGTCCTCGACCATCGCCTGGTAGAGCCCCGCGTAGCTACTGTCGGGGATGACGGCCTTGCACTGCTGGAGTTCGCCCGCGGCGTTCCACATCTGGCCGCCGTCACGGATCATCGGCGGCATCGAAGCGTCGATGATGATGTCGCTCGGGACGTGCAGGTTGGTGATGCCCTTGTCCGAGTCGACCATCGCCAGACTGGGACCGTTCTCGTACGCCGAGGCGATGTCCGCCTCGATCGGCGCGCGCTGATCACCCGGCAGTTCCGCGATCTTGCCGAGCAGGTCGCCGAAGCCGTTGTTCACGTCGACGCCGAGGCTCTCGAGCGCGGCGCCGTGCTTCGCGAAGACGTCCTTGAAGAACGCGCGCACCGCGTGACCGAAGACGATCGGGTCCGAGACCTTCATCATCGTGGCCTTCATGTGCAGCGAGAACAGTACGCCGGAGCTCTTGGCGTCCGCGATCTGTTCCGACAGGAACGCGCAGAGCGCCTGCTTGCTCATGCAGGTGCCGTCGATGATCTCACCGGCCTGAAGCGCGAGGCTGTCCTTGAGCACGGTCACGGTGCCGTCTGCGGCGACGTGCTCGATTCGCACGGTGGTGGCGTCCGCGACCGTCACCGACTTCTCGTTCGAGCGGAAGTCGCCGCCGCTCATCGTCGCGACGTGTGTCTTCGAGCCCTCAGGCCACGGCTTCATGCGGTGGGGGTTGTTGCGCGCGTACTCCTTGACGGCCCGCGGCGCGCGGCGGTCCGAGTTGCCCTCGCGCAACACCGGGTTCACGGCGCTGCCCTTGACCTTGTCGTAGCGCGCCTTGGCGTCGCGCTCCGCGTCGTTCGAGGGCTCCTCCGGGTAGTCCGGCAGGTCGTAGCCCTTCCCCTGCAGCTCGCCGATCGCCGCGTTCATCTGTGGCACCGACGCACTGATGTTGGGCAGCTTGATGATGTTGGCTGCGGGCGACTGCGTCAGGTTGCCCAGTTCCGCCAGCGCGTCGTCCACCGTCTGCTCCGTGGTCAGGCGGTCCGGGAACACGGCGAGGATGCGCCCTGAGAGCGAGATGTCGCGCAGCTCAATTGTCACGCCCGCAGGCGCCGCGAAGGCCCGCAGGATGGGCAAGAGCGAGTGCGTTGCGAGCGCGGGCGCCTCGTCGGTCAGGGTGTAGATGATGGCGGGCGACTGACTCATCGGGGCCTCTCGTGCGTGCTGCCGGGTACCGGCGATTTCGAACTCCGAGGTCTAACCGCAACGAGGGGCTCCGAGAACTTCTTCAGCGCTCGCAGAGGGCAGCCACGGCGGCGGTGTGGCGCAGGCCCGTGCCGCAGCATCCGCCGAGGATCGTGGCGCCGGCCCCGACCCAGGAAGCGGCAGCGCGCACGTACTCCTCGAGGTCCGGTGGTGCGGAGTCCCAGCCGGTCTCCGAGTTCGGGCTGCCGGCGTTGGCGTAGGCGCCGACCAGGACGTGGTCCCCGACGGCTGACGCGAGCGCTCGCACGTACTCGAGCACTTGTGCGACGGGCAGGCAGTTCACGAGGACGGCTCGCACACCGAGTTCGGCGGCAGAGGACGCCGCAGCGCTGACCTCCCCGGGGGTGAGCAAGTCCGCGGCCGGTCCGGGCGTGAACGACACCCACGTCTCGAGTCCGGTGGCGCGCGCCTCTTCGACGGCGATCAGCGCTTCGCCGACGTGGGGGAATGTCTCGCAGAGCAGGAGGTCACAGCCATCCGCGGCGAGTACGCGCGCGAGGGCGCGGTGCTCGGCGCGGCTCGCGGCACGATCCGTGTCGGCGGGGGACAGATCCGGGCGATAGCAGTCGCGCAGCGGCGCGATCGATCCCGCAATGCGGTGCGAAGCGGGGACGGCGTCCCGCGCGATGCGGACGGCGCTGCGTGCCAATCGCTCCCAGTCCTCGCCGAGGACCGCGCGACGCGTGCGGAACGTGTTCGTCGTGTGGACGGTGGCTCCGGCGGCGGCGTAGTCGCGGTGGATCGCAGCCACGACGTCGGGCGCGTCCTCCAGCGCGTGCGCGCTCCAGCCGGGGAGCGGGGTGGGGACTCCGCGACGGAGCAGTTCGGGGCCGTCGAGGAGGACGATGCCCGCGTGCGCCTCCCTGCCAGCCTCGATCTCGCCCATCAGAGCCTGACGGTAGCCGACCGGGCGGCCTCGGATAAGTCGGTTGCGGTGTCCTGCCGATAGCCGGGTTGGAGAGCTTTCAAGGGGAACGCAGAGAAAGAGAGAGACACTCACATGAGCCGGCTCGATAGCGGTCGAGGCGCGCGCACGGGACGGCGTGCCGGGGGATTCACACTGGTGGAGCTGATGATCGTGGTCGCGATGATCGCGATCCTGACTGCGGTGGCGATCCCGAACATGATGGCGGCCCGGCTGCAGGCGAACGAGGCGGCGGCCATCGCACACCTGCGGAGCATCTCCTCGGCGCAGGCCCAGTTCCAGACGTCGGCCAAGGCAGACGTCGACCGTAACGGCACGGGCGAGTTCGGGTTCTTCCGGGAGCTCGCGAGCGCCACTCCGGTTCGCACGGCTGCCGACGGGACCGCCGCCGGGGGCACGGTCCTCTGGCCGACCGCGTTGTCGCAGTCGTTCGGAGCGCTGAACGCGGACGGCGAGGTCGTGCGGAGCGGCTACCACTACCGCGTCTTCTTGCCGAACACGAACGGGGACGCCCTCGGCGAGCTGACTCTCACGACGCTCGAGGTCTCGGCCGCGCCGGGGCTGATCGACAGCACGCTGGCGGAGACGATCTGGTGCGCGTACGCGTGGCCTGCCACGGGTGGCTCGTCGGGGTGGCGCACGTTCTTCATCAACCAGGCCGGTGACATCACCGGTTCGGAGCAGGACGGCGCTGCACGTAGCGGACCGAACGGCATCGAGGCGCGTGAGGCGGGCTATGCGTTCACCGCCCCCGGAAGCAGTCGCAACATGGGGGGCCGGAACATCGCGTTCGGAGTGCTCGGCCGCGACGGCAACGTCTGGAAGCGCGTCAACTAGCCATACCGAGACCGGTACCAATCGGCGCACGGTGTAACCCGCGCGCTCACTCCTGCGTCCTCGTCACCGCAGGAGCCGATGGCACAGCGCGCGCGACACGACGAGCCCTTCGCATTCCACCACGTCTACAACCGCGGTGTCGCGAAGCGGACACTGTTCGAACGACGCAGCGACTGCCGGTACTTCCTCGCCTGCTTGGCGCGTGCGGTGCGTGGCGGATCGCTCGAGATCCACGCGTACTGCCTCCTGACAACGCACTTCCACCTGCTGGTTCGGAGCCCCACTGGTTCGATGTGGCGTGGCATGAGGCGCGTTCAGAACGCGTACGCCCGTCGGTTCAACAGAGAGAGGCGCCGCGATGGACCGCTGTTCCGCGGTCGCTTCCGTTCCAAGCGTGTGCAATCCGACGCCTACATGCACACGCTGATCCGGTACATCGATGGAAACGCCGTCTCCGCGGGGCTCGTCAGCGATGCGTCGGCCTACCCGTGGGGAAGCGCGCGGTTCTACCGTTGCGGAGGCCGACCGAAGTGGCTGAGCCACGGGGAGGTCGCGACGCGCGTGATGAGGGCTCGAGGTTCGACCAGTTACTGCAGTCAGGACTACGAGTCGGTGTTCGGCGCACGGCTCACTCCCGAGCAGGAGGCGCTGGTCGATCGACGCCTTCTGGCTCGTGACGGGCAGGACGATCCGCTCGTCGACCTCCTCGACGGTGCTGACGGGAGAGCGATCGAGTGGATGCGCCGCAAGACCGCGCTGGCTGACGGGACACAGCCGGGACTTCCCGTCGCTCACTCGCGGACAGTTGTCGCAGTAGTGACGGAGCGTGCGCACGGGCTCGACGCGATTCGAACGGCACCAGGCGCCCGCTCACGCGATCCGGCGGACTTGCTGGCTGTCGGATTGCTGCGTTCGCTCGCGAGCCTGTCGCTCATGGAGATTGCCGCGCTGCTGCGGATGACGCGATCCACCGCCCGTGGTCTGCTGGACTCGCACCGCCTGGCGTTGCGATGCAGACCTGACTATGTGGCGCTCGCGGCGGCGTGCGTGACCGAGAGCGTCCACCGCGACTGGGACGTGCCGGGCCGCTGAACTCCCGGACGCGGCGTCCGGGGACACCGTGCGCCGATTGGTACCGGTCTCGGTATGGCGGGAATCAGGTGCGGCCCGCCCTCCACCGAACGCGGATGCGCTTGGCTTCAACGGGCGGACCGCGGGTGGAACGAGCTGCGCGGGCCGACGTCCCGAAGGACGCCGGCGTCGCGCTCTCGAGACTTGGCTAGTCTTCGTCGGAACTCAGGTTCGCGGCGATCAGGCATCCGCGGACGACGGCCGAGATGGCGTCGTCGGCACGGCGCACGCCGGCGATGGGGATCGGGAGATCCACCTTCTGCAACTCCTCGGCGAAGACCTCTACGAAGCCTCCGACCAGGCTGGTGCCACCGGCTACGACGACCTCGACGGGCGCCTCGAACTGCGGCACGTCGCGAGCGAGCGCGAAGCGCTGCTTGAGGTTCGTGAGGACGTACTGGATGAGGTTGCGGTAGTAGAGAACGACCGCTTCCTCTTCGCGCGATTTCGGCTCGCGCAGGTCGACGTTGTTCTCCTTGATCGCCGTGGCGCGCGTCCTGGGGATGCCCATGACGCGGGAGACGCTCGTGTCGATCCAGTCGCCACCGCGCGCGACGGAGAACGTCAGCGCGGGGATCGTGCGGTACGAGACACACACGTTGAACATGCCGCCGCCGCAGGACACACCGATACCGGTGAAGTCCTGCTCCGCGAGCGAGCTGTACACGATCGCGTGCGCTTCGTTCATCGGCTGCGGCGTGTAGCCGAGCTTCCTGAGGATGCCCGACACGATGCCCTCGTGATAGACGGTGTCGTTCGCCTTGTCGATCGACTCCGCCGGGATGCAGAAGCACACGTGCTCTCCGGGCGTGCTGGGCTCGCCGAGCAGGCGGTGCACGATGAACTTCAACATCGGGATCGCGTCCTGTTCCGCCGGCGAGAGGAAGCCGTCCGCCATGGGGCGGCGCACTTCGCGGGCGAACATGTTCGCGAGGTTGAACGACGCGTCGCCGATCACGTAAAGGCGGTCCTTGAACTGGACGTATGGCACATTCAGCTTGGTCAGCATCTCGTGGCTGCCGACGAACTCACTCGGGATCTCGAGGAACGCGTTGCGCTCTCTCTGGACCACGAGCTCGCCCTTATTGCCCTCGCGGCACGCGAGCAGGTTCGCGGTGCCGACATCCAGGCCGCGGCCCAGTGCAACGCCCTTCGGCGCGGCGGTGACGTGGGCGTCCTGGTGGATCGTTACGCGGCTCGGCGCCGGCGGCGCGGCCGCCACGGCAGGCGGCTGTCCGTTGGACGCGATCGGTACGGTCGTCGCCTCCGGCGGCGGCGCCGGCGGAGCCACGGCGGCCCGCGGCGTGGTCGTCGCGGTTCCGGGTTCCTCATATCGGTGAGTGTTGGGGTCAGGTGTCATCTTGCTCGCTCCTCCCAGCCGGCTTCATCGTCCGGCAAACCGCAGCAGTTTTGGGCTAGTTAGGACTCGTCGTCGGTTCCGTTGTTCTGCGCGGCCTTGGCGTTGCGCAGGTTCCGGAGACGTCCGAGGTTCTTCTTCACGCTGGTTGTCTTGCTCGTGTCGACGTCGAGCTGATCGAGGTTGCTCCTCAGCTCCACGTCGCCGGCGTCGAAGATCTTGTTCAGCAGCACGTCGGTGGCTTCGGCCGAGATCTCGATGGGCTTGGCTGTCGCCGAGTGCATTGTCTTCTCGATCTTGTCGAGGGCCTGTTCGAGCGCGGCGGAGAACTGCGCCTGTTGCGCCTCCGCAGCGTCGCTCGAACTGGCGGTGAGACGCTCGCCGAGCGTCTCCAGTGCGCGTGTCTGCGCTGCCGCGTTCTCGTCCACGCGGTTAGCGAGACCGGCGAAGGACTCGGCGAGTTGTTCGAGCCGTTCGGCGAGCGCGTTGCCGCGCTCGTCCGCGGCGGCCACGGCGCTGAGCGCGTCCTCGTGCCGCGAGTCGACCTGCTCTCGGAGATCCGAGACCTTCTCGTTCAGCGGCGTGAAGACGCGCGACTCGAGGGCCTCGACGAGGTCGACGTTCACGCCCGAGCCCTTCTCGTCACGAAGCGAGTCGACACCCGATGCGAGGCTCACCTGCATGGCGGCGAGCTGCGCAGACGTCCGCGACGCCAACTCGTCCACCGAACTGCGGACTTCGTCGAAGTTGTCGCGGAACGACGCGGAGAGATCCGTGTCGCGCTTGTTGAACCGCTCGTTCAGCTCCGTGAGGAGTTCGGCGTGCGTCTCTTCCAGCTGTGCCGAGACGAAGCTCTGCACGGACTCGTCGCTCTCCTTCGCGGCCGAGGTCAGCTCCTCAATCGCGACGCGCACCTTCTCCTGCTCGTCGCCACCTGCTGCGGAGAGACGCTCCTCGAGCGACTCGATCTTTGACGTCACCGTGTCGAGCTGCGTGACCAGGTTCTCCGCGAAGATCTTCTCGACGCCCGCGTCGCGGTCCGCCATCCGGTCGATGAGCGTTGCGACCGCGTCTTCCTTCACCTTCTCGGAGGCGCGCTCGACCGCGGCGAACCGCTCGTCGATGTCACGCATGTGGTCGTCGAGGGCCGTGCCGCCCGCGCTCTCGCGCTTCGCGGCCTGCTTGGCGAGATCCGTGAGGCGCTCGCCGAGGTCCTCGATCCGCGACTCGATGCGCTCGACGATGCCCTCGTCCGCTTTTGCGCGCGTCTTGACGAGGCGGTCGACGACAGCCTCGATGACGTTGTCGCGCAGGCGCTCGGACTCGTCCGTCATCTTGTCGAGCCGGTCGCGCATCTCGTCGAGTTCGTGAGTGGATCGCGCGGGCGGCGCTTCGCCTCAAGTCGGAAGTGTCGTGCCGCGTCGGACACGGGGCCGGAGACCCAAGCGCAGGGCTGGATCTTGTCGCCGGGGTCATTCTGCGCGAGGAGTACGCGCGCCGAGGCGAGTCGTGAACCACCGCGAGTTCATCGCCGCTCGCCTCACGCTGGCTGACGGGACGGTCAAGAACCGGCGCGTCCTAGTCGACGTGCTCGACGCCTGCAAGGACGCGCACCCCGAGATCGCAGCGGCGCACGGCTACTGCGAGGCGTGCCGGGGCACGGGCGAGGTCCCGCCGACCGCAGACGAGATCAGGATGAGTCAGCAGACGGGCGAGCCGCCATGCGGGACGCCGTGCGGGTGTGGCGCATGAGCAGGCCCCGCGTCCCGTCCAAGATCGACAACGGACCGGCTGCGTGCCCCCATTGCGGAGTGTCGCAGCGGTCCAGTGGCGTCCGGCAGGGGCAACGTCAGTACCGATGGATGTGCGCTTGCCCCCGACGCGCGCGGCCGACGTTCGAGGAACGCTTCTGGGACAAGGTTGAGCGCGCCGCCCCCGACGAGTGCTGGCTGTGGACGGGCTCGCGGCAGCCCGCAGGGTACGGACGGATCAACGCATCGTCTCGCCGCAACTGCCGAACGAATGCGGGTGCCCATGTTGTCTCGTGGGAGCTGCATCATCGCGCGACAGTCGTGCCGGGCTTCTTCGTGTGTCACCAATGCGACAACCCGCCCTGCGTGAACCCAGCGCACCTCGTCGTCGGTACGCCAGCCGACAACCTCCGCGGCATGGTGGAGCGTGGTCGGTCACAGCGCGGAGAGCGGCATTGCCACGCGAAGTTCACCGCTGACAATGTTCGCTACATCCGCCGCGTGTGCGGGCCGGGCGCTCCCAGGGGCACGCAGCAGCGCCTTGCGGAGAGGTACGGGGTGTGGCACGGAGCGATTAGCAAGATCGTCCTGCGGAAGCGATGGGAGCACATCGCGTGATCCGTCAGCGGTCCCTCTTCGACACGCCCCCGTCTCCACGGGCACGAGCGACAGACAATCTCACGAGCCACCTCGCCGCCAACAAGGCGCGCGGACGCGCAGCACGTCAGCGGGAGACCATCCTCGCGTGGGTGACCGCGCACCCGGGACGCACAGCGGCGGAGATCGCGAAGGGCGTCGAGATGGAACGACACGCGCCGTCGCGCCGCCTGCCGGAGCTGCGGGAACTGGGGCTCGTCGTGAACGGTCCGGTGCGCGAGTGCCGGGTGATGAAGTCGAAGGCAATGACTTGGAAACCGGGAGAGACACCGTGAGCGAGCAACCCATGACGATCCTGGAACTGACGGCCCGCGACTTCTGTCGGCTGACGGCCGTGCAGCTGGAGCCGAGCGGTGACTCCGTTGTCCTGAGCGGCAGCAACGGTCAGGGGAAGACCAGCGTGATACGAGCCATCGACTCGGCGCTTGGTGGATCCAGCGCGGCGCCAGCTCGTCCGATCAGGGACGGCGCGAAGAACGGTGCGTTCACGTTGACGCTCGGTGGCCCCGACGGACCGGAGCTCGTGATCGAGAAGCTGTTCGTCGATGGCCGCGAGAAGCTGTTCGTCAAGAACGCGGACGGGGTTCGGCAGGGGAAGCCGCAGCGCGTGATCGACCAGCTCCTCGGTGCGTGCATCGATCCGGTCGAATTCGCTCAGCCGCCGGGCGCGAAGACCGCTGCGGCTGCGGATAAGGAACGCCTGCGGATGCTGGCTGAGATCGCTCCTCTGCCGATCGACCTCGAGGCGTGGAAGCGCGAGCGCGACGAGGTGTTCGCGGAGCGGACGAACGTCTCGCGGGCGCTCAAGGAAGCGAGCGCGCTCACCGACGGGCGCGTCCCCGTCGAGGTGCCGGCGCGCGTGGACGTCGACGCCCAGATTGCGGCGCTGCAGTCCGCCGAGCACGTGACATCGCGTCGCGCCGAGGCGGAGAAAGCGATCACCAACGCCCGCGAGACGATCACCGAGATCGAGAGCCAGATCGAGCGCCTGCAGGACAAGGCGCAGGAGCAGGAGGACCGGATCGCTCGAGCAGAGGCGTACTTGGCCGAGAACGGCGAGGCGCTCGACGTCGACGCGCTCCGCGAGAGCATCTCGTCGGCCTCGTCCGCGAACGAGGGCGCGGCCCAGGCGGAGTCCGACAACCGGGTCCTCGTGGACAACCAAGAGCGTCACGGGCGACTCAGCGCCTCGGTGAGGTCACTCACGGACACGATCGCGTCGCTCGACGCCAAGAAGGCCGAAGTGCTCGCGTCCGTCGCGCTGCCCGCGGAGGGGCTCGCGATCGACGAGGACGGGGTGTTGCTCAACGGACGCCCCTTCGCGGCGGCTTCGACGTCAGAGCAGATCCGCGCGTCGGTCCGCGTCGCGGCGGCGATGGCCGGCCGGCTGCGTGTTGTCCTGGTGCGTGACGGCAACGCGCTGGATCCGGCGTCGATGGCGGAGATCCTCGCGTTCGCGCGTGAGGAGGGCCTGCAGCTCTGGGTCGAGCGCGTGGCGACGGACGTGCCCGGGTGCGTCGAGATCGTGGAAGGCGCGGTTCGGGAAGCGGTGAGCGCATGACCACCGAACTCGCCAAGGCGAAGACCCCCGAGAAGCTCTCACTCGTCGTCTCGATGGCGGCGGCGCACGACATGGAGCCCGGCGCGTACCTCTCCGCGATCAAGTCGATGTGCGGCTGCAAGGGTGCCGACAACGCACACTTCATGGGCCTGCTGATGGTCGCGAAGGAGCACGGGCTGAACCCGATCCTTCGTCAGATTTACACCATGCCCACGAAGAAGGGCGTGCAGATCGTGATCCCGGTGGACGGCTGGCTCCATCTCATGCACGCCAACCCGGACTACATCGCGCACGACGAGGCGGACGGCGAACACGAGACGCGCGGGAAGTGGGCGGAGATCCGCATTCACACGCACAAGCGGACGGCGGCCGGTCTCGGCCCGTTCGTGTGGCGCGAGTGGTACTCCGAGTGCTACCTCGACACCGGACCGTGGAACTCGCACCCCGCCCGGATGCTCGCGCACAAGGCGGCGTCCCAGGGCATCCGCCGGTGTTTCGGAATCTACGTCATGGACGAGGACGAGGCGCGCGGCATCGGATCGCGCGACGGAGTGCCCGCGGAGCCGGACGTGAAGACCGTCCCCGTGGACGTCACGCCCGTGATCGAGATGTCTGGCATCGCGTCGGCGGACGAGGCGGCTGTCAACCCGACAGCGAGCGAGGAGGCTGACAGGTCTTCCACGCAGGAACACGTCGCGTCTGCCGACGAGGAGCCGGGTGCGGCGCCAACGGGTCCACTTGCGCCCGGAGTCGCGGAGAGCGGCGAGAGCCTGCCGCCTCCAGCCGCGCCAGATCCAGGGGAGGCGGCCCAGGAGCTCGGCGCTCCACTCGACCTCGACTTCGACCCGGACGCGCCTGCGTACTGATGCGGGGGTTCTTCGCCGTCGGCGTCTACCACCCGAAGCACGCCGTGAACATCGGGACGCTCTGGCGTACCGCGCATGCCTTCGGCGCGGCGCTCCTGTTCACGGTGGGGGCGCGGTACGACCGCCAGTCGAGCGACACGACGAAGGCGTGGCGACACGTCCCGCTCATCGAGTACCCCGACATCGACGCGCTCGTTGACGGGCTCCCGTACTCGTGCCCGCTGGTCGGTGTGGAACTGCACGACGCGGCGACGCCTCTCGGCAGGTTCGAGCACCCCGAGCGCGCCGCGTACCTCCTGGGCGCCGAGGACCACGGCCTCCCGCCGTCGATCCTCGCGCGTTGCCACCACCTGGTCGTGCTTCCGGGCGAGTACTGCCTGAACGTGGCGACGGCGGGGAGCATCGTGGCCTACGACCGAATCGCCAAGGCGGCGCGCATGGAGCCCGCCCTCCCGTGACCGTCGTCGCCCACCAGTCGAGCGTCGCTGTCTACATGGACTGTCCAGCTTCCTACGAAGCGCAGTACGTCCACGACATGCGCGTGCGCTACGAGCCCTTCCGGCGCGGCTCCGCGATCCACGAGGCCGCGCAGCGCATCATGGAACGGCTCGCGGTGGACCGAGACGCAGACGCGCGCGCGGTTGGCATCGAGGCGCTGGAGCAGTGGCAGCGCGGCCCGGAACCGATGAGCGACGACGGGCTCATGTCCGCCATTGAGGTCGTCACCAATATGACGTCGCTGGACGGGTTCCCGTGGGCGTCGTGGCCGCGCGGATACGACGTCGGGGTCGAGATGGCCTGGGCGCTGGACGAGAACTTCGTCGCGCTTGACGCGCGCGGGGAGCCGCATCCGCCGGGGGCCGCGTACGCCGGACGATACGACTACCTCCGTTGGCCCGGCAAGACGGTCGAGGATCCGCAACTCCTGGTCCGCGACCTCAAGAGCGGGTTCCAGCGCATCGCGAACGACAGCCTGATCGGACGCTGGCAGGTGCGCATCTACTGCTTCGCCGCCCTCGCGACCCTCCCTGGCATGCCCGAGGTCAAGTTCGAGATATGGAACCTACGCGTCGGCCAGCGGGCGTCCGTTGTGCTGAAGCGCGGCGACCCGTGGGAGGAGGCGACCCGTGTCTACCTGCGGTCGGGTCGCGAGCGGATGATCGCAGCGCACGCGGCGGGGGAGTTCCCGCAGACGATCGGGGCGGCGTGTGGCGCGTCATGCGCTCTCTTTCCGTGCGATGCCTGGACGACCGCCATGGCGGCGGGTGTGCCCGAGAAGGGCACGGACCAGCAGCGCGCGCTCTACTTCCTGGCCGCGAAGGCGGGCATCGGAACGCTCGAGCGGGAACTGCGCACGACAGCGGAGGACGGCCCGATCGACCTCGGCAACGGGAGGGTCCTCGGATATCGCCCCACGACGAGCACGCGGATCACCCATGGCGTCATGCGCACGATCGCGCAGCTGCGCTCCGACGGCGCGAGTGACCAGCAACTCGCTGAGGCATTCCCCGGCGCCAGCATCACGGCTGAGGGCATTCGCGACCTCGCCGACTCGCTCGCGATTCGGACCGGTCTCGTACCAGAGACCGTGACCGAACCGCTGATCGGGAGAGTCCCGAGTGCCACGTTTTCGGCGTACGCGCCAGCTCCTGAGGAGGAGGACAAGAAGTGTCAGAGGAAACCCCAGTCACGAAGCCGAAGCGCAAGCGCGGCCCCGTGAAGTTCGAGACGCACATGGCGAACGTGTGCGTTGCCCTGCAGGGCAGGACCGCGGCGCAGCGTACGTCGCTGATCGACGAGGCCCTGGACCCGACGACGCCCGAACGTCACACGCTCATCGCCAAGCTGCGCGCGACGTTCGGCAAGGTGTCGGACGAACAGCGCGGAACGCTGCGCCAGGTCGCGCTCGCGGCCGCGGCGAACGAACCCCAAGAGGAAGGGACGACCGCATGAACACCGACGACCCGACACCCCTGACCCTCCAGACGCTCTGCAAGGGCGCCGCCGAGGAGATGTTCCAGGCCGCGCTCGCCGAGGTGGCCGAGAACATCTTCGACCCGAACACGAAGTGGAACACGAAGCGCACGATCACCCTGACGGTGACGTTCGCCCCCAACGAGGATCGAGACGCCTCGATCGTCACGACCGACGTGAAGACGAAGCCCGCTCCTGCCAAGGGCGCTGGCGGCATCGTCCACATGGGGCGACTGAGAGGCGGCCCCGTCGTGGTCGTGAACGACCCGAATCAGCTTCAGATCAAGTTCGACAGAGATGACCAGATCCGCACCGTCGGTGACGCCGGCAGCGCGGAGGACTCGGCCGCCAAGGCCGTCTGACACCCGTCACCCGCACACCCCACGCCGCGCGCTGCGCGGAGATAGAGGATCACATGGAAGAGCTCCTGGACGTCGGCGCTGTCGACGCCGTGGCGGCGCTGGCCGACAAAGCCGGCCGCATCCTGTCCGTGGACGGCCGCGAGTATTCGACGGTCGAGCTGCACGACCCACGCAAGCCCGAGCCCACGCCGAAGGCGCTGAACCTCACGACGCTGCAGAGCTTCGCCGAGTTCGCGCAATCCGCGTTCCACCAGCCGTTTTCCGCGCCCCGAGGCGGCGTCTTCGTGCACGTCGTGGGGCCCACGGAGGTGCTTCTGCGCACCGGTGTCTTCGGCGATCGCCATCAGAGCACGAGCCTCGCCACCGCCGAGCCGCTCCTGCCGAACGTCCGCTTCAAGGAATGGAAGGACCCCGAGACGTTCACGATCGAGATGCAGTCCTGCTTCGAGGATCGCGGCGACCGGTCCAAGGTGCTCGCGCTCATCGGCACCGTCCGCGAAGAAGCCGTTCGCACGCTCGAAGACGACGGCGTCACGCAGACGGCGACGGCACGCAAGGGCGTCGTCGGTAGCATCAACGTCACGGTGCCGAACCCGGTGGTCCTCGTGCCGTGGCGCACGTTCGCGGAGGTCTCTCAGCCGGCCTCCGAGTTCATCCTGCGCCTGCGTGGTGGTGGTGACGCGCGTCTCCCGACCGTCGCTCTCTTCCCCGCGGACGGCGGCCTCTGGCGACTCGAGGCGATCGACGGGATCAAGGAGTGGCTCGTCAAGAACGTGTCCGACATCCCGGTCTACGGGTGATCGTCCTCGCAATCGACTCTCACAGGCCCCCGGCGGGATGACTCCCGTTTCGGGGGCCTGGCAACGCCCGGGAGTGCGAGGAGATCCCCAATGCCGTACGTGCAGTTCTTCGTGCGAGGCGACCCGAAGGGCCAGCCCCGTCCCAAGGCGTTCTCACGCGGCGGCCATGCACGCGTGTACGACCCCGCGACTGCGGAGTGGTGGAAGTCCCAGATCGCCGTCGCGTCCGAGCAGCACCGCCCTGAGGCGCCCGTCTCGTCCGCGATCACGGTCTCGCTGACCTTCTACCTACGCCGCCCGAAGGCGCACTTCGGAACCGGCCGCAACGCCGGGAAGCTGAAGCCTTCTGCGCCAGCGGTGCACGAGAAGAAGCCGGACATCGACAACCTCGCGAAGGCGGTCCTGGACGCGCTCACGGAGCTGCAGTTCTGGGACGACGACAAGCTGGTGAACGACCTGAGGGTCCGCCGGCAGTGGGCGCAGACCGAGTCCGGCTGCAACGTCGGCGTCACGTGGTGACGCGCGCTTCTTAGCCTCTGACTTCCGGCGGGCGAGACTTCGACACGCTGCGGTTCGCCGCGACGCTCGTGTGTAGGTCCCGTCGCGCGAGATGCGCCCAGGAACAGCAGCTACGTCGTAGCGCGCGGGTGCAGCGCCAAGTCTGCCACGACGTAGACCACGACTCCGACGCCCAGGGCGATGAAGCAGAGAGTCAGCACGCTATCGCTCCTTCAGGTCTTCGATCCCGTTCAGCACCTTGGCGTTCACGTCCTTCTGCTCTGTCCACCGCTCGTCCTGGCGATCCCACCGCACGCCCTGGGCGGCATGGAACTGCTCGATCGAGTAGAGGCGCCGGTCAGCCGCGGCGTGCGCAGGCTTCTTCACGTGTGCCTCGAACTCAGACTTGAACGAGAAGAACGTGCCGATCGCCGCGGCGCCCGCGAGGACCCACGGCAGCACTTCCTTCCAGCGGATGACGGGTGCCTGTGCTTTCGTCCCGGCCATGTGAGCCTCCTCGTGGTCGGATGCCCCGTTGTGTCAGCTCCCGAGAAAGACCCGGTCAAACGCTGTGGCCGGGTCTTCCCCGTTCTCGATGCTTGCGAGGAACTGCTGCCGGAACGGCTTCCAGTCGTCCCGCACGCCGTTCGCGATCGACTTGGAGAACACGCCGAGGACGTTCGTGCGCCAGCGCTTGCGCAGGCGGTCTCTCAGCCCGTCCCACCAACTCACAGACCGTCAGCGTCCGGCTTCTCCGGGTCATCTTCGGCCGGCGTCCCGCCCTCACCCCCGAGGCCCGCTGCGTCGCCGTTGTTGGAAATCTGGGCGTGATCCAGCGACACCGTCACGAGCGAGCCGGTCGCAGTACCGACGCCCTTCGCGAACTCCTGCATCGCGATCATCATCTTCAACCGCTCGGCGTTCGTCGCCGTGTCGTCCAGCGCGAACTTGTCCATCGCCGTCTCGATCAGCAGAAGGGCCTTCTCGCCGCGCGCGTCGCGGTTCTGCTTCTGCTCGTCCGTCAGGTCGTCGAGGACGTCCTCGGGGAACCGGATGTCCCAGAGCAGCTGTTGATCCGCGAACACGAACGCGACGCTCTGGCCCTGCGTTCGGCCGACGGTCTCTGCCGCCTGAGCCGTCACTGGGGCGGCGGTGGTCGTCTTCGCCTGCTTCCCGTCGAATACGCCGCAGCCGGCGACCACCAGCGTGCAGACGAGCAGTGCTGCCGGTGCACCGGTCATCGTCACGCGCGACGTCGCGCGGAACCGACCGATCACCGTCAGCACGATCGGCAAGCCGATCGTCGCGTAGGACTCGAGCTGACTCTCGGTCGCGTCCCACCCGTACTTCGTCTTCAGCCAGGCAAAGAGCATCAGTACGGCGCCCCAGACTGTCATCGACTGAAGGGGGTTCTTGAAGCTGTCCTGCATCGCGGTCGTCCTCCTCGGAATGCGTGTGTGTCATACATTGTATGACGTTTCCGGGACGATTGGGGGCAAACCCCCGGGCGGTCAGGGCGGTTCAACCGAAGCACGGCGCGCGCCTGCTCTGCTAGCTTGTCACGCCGTCACAGCGGCCTCGGGCCAGCGGCGCTGGTGCGCCGGAAGTCTGATTTCGCAGATCACTGGGGGCACTCGTAGCTACCGTAGAGAGCCTTACAAAACCCCCAGGGGACGCTATGGTGGAACGGCTCGAAGTCGTTCTCAGCGATATTTCGCGAGACTTCTGGGACACGGTCGAGTGCGAAGCTGACCCCGAGGAGGTCGTTCGCATGATCCTCGACCTGCCGCCCGAGCGTGTAAAGCGGTCCGAGATGATCATCCCGGTCATCAAGTTCCAGATCATGGAGGCCGAGGTTGCGGGACGAGAGTTCCGCCTCATCGGCCGGTACGAATACAGGGATCCCTCCAGTGTGGCCGCCAGGGATCCCGACGTGTTCCACGTGCGGTCCATCCAGCCCCTCTAGGAAGAAGGAGAGAAGACATGACGTTGTGGGGCAACCTCCTTCCCGATCCTGAGGTGAAGTACTACACCGACGAGAACGGGGAGAAGGACGGCGTGCTGATTCACTTCCAGAAGCGGAAGGGGAAGCGCGTCATCCAGCCCAATCCGACCCTGCCCGTCTACCTATCTGTGGACGAGCACGGGCTCCCGGTCTGCCTGAAGATCCTTGGCAGCGTCAGCTGCTACCTGGTGATCAACATCATTCACGACCTCGTCCTGAACCGCGACGGCACACCCGCTGGCGTCAACCAACGCGCCGAGTGCGACGTCGTCGAGTTCATGGACGTCGTCTGCCGCAAGGTCGTCGAGGCGTCGGACGCCCTCGCTCCGGCTGGCGCGTGAACACCCTCACCGGCATCGCGGCGCTCATCGCGGTCGCTTCGCTCGCGTCGTGCGCCGGAACCACTCCGGCGCCGTCATCGCAGAAGACCGACGAGGTCGCCGCCGCGCCGGCACTGACGTTCGATAGGCGGGAGGATCCGCCGGGGGCACCCACGCGGCTTGCGGACTACCCCGCCCGGCCAGGCACCACGGACGATGTCGGGATCGCAGCTTGGGAGAGTGGGCTTGCCGAGGCGATTCGCGCCCACTACGACGTCAACTTCGGGGGCGCCGAAGTGGCGGACGACCTGGTATCACTGGGTCACGGGCTTCAGAGTCGAGGGATCCAACCTCATCGTGTCAACCGACCGCCACGTGCTCGGAAACCTCGAGTGGATCGCAGGGATGGCGTTCGGCAACTACGTGTGGCCCTTGCGACACCTGGGCCTGAGCAAGGCGGTCGTGGAGAACGCGCGCGGGCAATCCGCTGTATTCCGTCGCGTGCCGTATTGACTCACCCGCCCCCGAGCGTGCGCGGCCGCGCCGGCGACGGCGCGACCTCTGCCGGGTCCCCGCCGCTGAGCCGCACCGCCACGCGCTCGATGTCCTTGTCCGACGCAGCGTTCGACAGCACGACGACCGTGGCGCCCGGCTGCTGCTGGTAGTCGCCGCCCACGACCATTGCTTTGAAGTCGGACGAGCGCCCCACCCACAGTGCTCCGGGCTGGATCTGGTTCATGGTTTCCTCCGGTTACGCCTCGAAGATCGTCGTGCCCATCGGGTAGCGCATCTTGGCGCCGACGAAGATGATCGAGTCGACCTCGTCGAGGTTCGTGAGGCCGAACTCGATGTTGACGTAGTCGCCCACGAGGAGTTCGTTCCCGCTCGCGGCGCGGTCGAGAGCGAAGTCGATCTCGTGGAGCGTGTACTGCGCGTTGTTGGAGCCGATGTCGTACGGGGTCAACTTCGTGACGCTCGCCTTCGTCGCGAGATCACCGTTCCCCACGCGGACGCGGTTCCAGTCGATCTCGACATCGATGTCCTCGTTGGCCGATGCGGCGGCGGTTTCGATCAGCACGCGGACGCGGAGCACCGGGTCGGCCGTCGTGTTCCAGGCCGGCGGGATCTCGACCTGGACGCTCATGCGCTCGGCGACTGCGTCGAACTGCTTGCCTCGGAAGTTGCCGCTCGTCGTCATCGCGATGTCCGCCTTCGTCGGCGGAGTCCCGTCGTCGTCGATCCAGTCGTTCGGGGGGATCGGGACCGCGAAGAACTGCGACGTGTCCCCGACCATGAACGTCGCGAACTTCGTCGCGCTGATGACGACCTGCGGGACGGACGAGCCCGTGTGGAGGTAGACGTAGCCGACGTTGCCGCTGGCCGGCGTCGCGGCGGAGCCTGTGTTCTCCAGCCTCCCGTTGATGATCTGGTTCAGGAGGAAGTCCATGTCGCCGTCGACGCCCGCGTTGACGATGTTCCACGCGGGCGTTCCGGCCAGCCGGTCGCTGTAGATTTTCAGGACGTGGGGGTCCGAGGAGTTGTCGAGCCAGAGCCGTCCCTCGTTGAGGTCCGTGGTCGGGGCCGCGGAGCCGATATGGCAGGTGTCGATCAGGAGGAGGTTCGCGTGCTCCTGCGCGAGAGCGTTGGCCGGAGATCCGGTGAGCGGGGTGACCCATGCCATTGTCAGACTCCTTGCGCCTGCCAGGTCACGTCGGTCGTGACCGCGACGGGCGGTGTTGCGTTGGTGTAGGGCGTGAGTGTGCAGCCGAGAGCGGTGATGGCGGTGGCCTCGACGTGACCGGCTCCGGCGACCCGGAGCCCCTGGACGACCGGGATGGCCGAGAACGGCTGGGCGAACGTGATCGCGGTGCCGCTGGAGAGAGCCTCGCCCTCACCCTCGTCCTTCAGGTTTCTGCGGTAGCGGCGGTACGTGATTCCGGTGATCCGGAAGTAGTAGAGCGGCGTCAACTCGAGGAAGTAGATCCGCCAGCGGAGGTGCCGGTAGGTGTACGTAGCGCCCGGCACCCAGACCTCGGAGGTCCAGGTCGTCGGGGTCACCTCGTCGGTCATCTCGATGTGGATCCGGAGCTTGATCCCGTCCGCCAGGTCGAAGCTGCTGCCGTTGAAGCGGAGCGCGTCGTGCTCCGCCTCCTCCCAGGGAGCGCGCACCGAGACCGTCGGGTCGTCCGCGGTCATGTCGATCTCACCGTTGATGTCCGGTCCGTGCTGCTTGTCCCAGGTGATCTCGGTCTTCTCGACGCTCTCCACGTCGATCTCGATGTGCGGGGTCTCCGTGACCGTGGCCCCGTTGTCGATCGCGGTCGTGATGTAGTCCGCGTCCCCGTAGAACTCCCACCACCAGAGCCCGTCCGTGTTGTCGGTCCAGTCCGCCGGCGAGGTCTCGGTCGTCCAGTCCGTCGGCCTCTGGGTCGGCTGGAGGCGGTTCGTGTCGATCTCGGTCCCGGTCCCGCTGAAGCCCGGTTCCTCGGTGGTCCCGCTGCCGGTCTCCACCATCAGGGGCACGCCCGCCACCGTGAGTGAGGACGAGACCGCCGCGTCGCTCTCGAGCCCGTGCGTCGTGATTGCCTTCGCGTAGTACGCGTGCGCGCCGAGGGCCGCCCAGCCCCAGCTTGCTTCGCGACCGGGGCCGCGGGCGAGCACGACCTTGACGCCGGTCGCGTAGTCGGAGCCGCGCCGGATCTCGTAGCCCTTCAGGTGCGGGTTCTCGACCTCATCGAACGTCGCGACGAGTTCGGTCCCGACCTGCCGGACGACGAAGTTGGTGAGGTCCGGCGGGGCCGTGAAGTCCGTCGTGTCGTTCGGCTGGATGATGATCTTCGCCCAGTCCCCCTCCTCGAGCTCCGCGCCTCCGATGACGGGAGCGATCCAGACCCACGCGGGTTGATCGACGTCGGCCAGTTCGACGTCCACCGGGCTCTCAGCGTCGATCAGGTGGAGCCGACGAACGCCGGGTGGCTCCGCCTCCACGTAGACGTTGTAGGAGTCCGCGGCATCCTCCCCGGCGGACCACTCGATCTCCCAGAGTGCGACGCTCATCCCTTCCGCCTCGCTCGTACGTTGACGCGCCGCTGCCGCCCGTACCCCCCGCGCGTGCGGTCGAACGGCTGCGTGCGCTTCCGGGGGAGGTTCGGGGTCGTGCACGTCGTCGGGGCGCGCGGCGGGACGACCGGCGTCGCCTGCGGCCGGATCCGCGCCCGCGAGTACTGCTGGTCACGTGCCCCGACCTCGATGACCCGGTACGACTTGAAGTCCTCCGCGGCGGACTCCGGGTCGTACTGACGGCCGTCGATCTGGACGTAGAAGGTGTCCGACCCGAAGACGGTCTCAAAGACCCGCCACCAGCCGTCAATCCCGATGCGCGCGGAGATGAACCGGAAGACGTCCCCGGCCTCCAGGCGCATCGCCTGCGGGGAGACCCCGATGGCCAGGTTCATCCCGGACGCCCTCAGCCGCGCGAACTTCCAGTTGGCGTACCGGACCAGCTCAGTCTGTCGGGTGATCCCGAACCCGTCCGCCCGCGCGTGACGGACGACCTCGGTGTGCGAGTCCTGAAGCTGCACCCGGACCTGCTTCTGGCGGAAGTCGTCGTCGCGGCGCAGGTAGTCGATCTCCAACGACGTCGGGATCGTGTGCGTCTCCGGGCGCCCGAGCTTGGCCGACTTCTTCTTGGTGCGGCCGGCGATCGTCGAGTCGTAGATGACCGGGACGAGGTCTACGCCGTCCGCGTCGAGGAGGTCCACGTCGCCGTCATAGACGAACTTCCAGGTGTTGCCCTGCTGGTACACGAAGACGCGCCCCGGGATCGCGAGCCGCTTCATCCAGTCGAGGAGTACCCGCCGGGTGTCGAGGACGGCGTCGAGTTGACAGCGCACCTCCCCGCCCTCGTCGTCCTCCGAGATCCGGACGTTCTCGTCCAGGATGTCCGCGACCACCTTCGCGGACGCGGTGTCGATGTCCGCCAGCGTGCTGTGGTCCCCGCCCCCGTAGTTCTTGTTGGTGATGAAGTTCACCATCGCCCAGACCCGGTTCCCCTGGGAGGCTTCGTCCTCGACCCAGTCCGGGACGTCCAGGGTGTCGTCCCAGCGCACGCAGTTCGCGATCCCGACGACATCGACCTTCACGCCCGGGACCCGTCCGCCGACGCGCCGACTCCGGAGGTTCTCGAACTTGATCTTGGCGCGGCCCGGCTGCGACAGGAACTCGTCGATCACCTCCTTGGCCTGCGAGAGGATGATGGTGTCGGTGAACGCGGTCTTGCTGTCCGTGACACCCTTCCGGGAGCTCCGCTGGACCCGGAATTCGTACCGACCGCGAACGAAGTCGTTGAGCCGCTTCCTGCCGCCGGCGTTGTTCGGGTGCTTGTCGTGGTACTTCTCCAGGAGCTCCCGGATGTTGAGCCCCCAGAAGATCTCGGAGAGCGAGTCCCCCATCAGCTCGAACTCGTCTGCGAGCTTCTTGTGCCCGTGGCGCTTCAGCTTCCCGCGCGGGTCCGGGATCCGCTGCCAGGTGTTCCAGATGCTCGTCCCGCTCGACACGATCAGGCGCGCCTCGATCGTCAGTTGCGCGTAACTTCCGGAGCGCCCTCCCTTCAACAGGTTGAGGCGGTTCATCCCGTTCGCGCCGGACGCCCAGACGAAGATGACGTTGTCGGCGGCGTCCCGCATCTGGTAGGTGGTCGCGACCCCGAACCGGGTCTCCTCCTCGATCCGGTACGAGTTCTTGATGTCGTGCGCGCCGCGGAGCGGGGCGTCGAACGGCGTCCCCATGCGCTCCTCGACGGAGAGCCCCGCGAACATACTGCGCCGGAAGTCCACGGTCAGGACCGCCAGGCTGGCCGGTGCGCTGTCGAAGATGATCTTGGTGTCGCCGTCGTCCGCTCGGACGATCTGGATGCCCTCCAGGCGCCGGCGCCAGAACTTCACCCAGAGCACCTTCCCGAACGCGAGCGGGATCTGGGTGTTGATCACCATCCGGGTCGGGCTCATCAGCTGCATCGTCGGGACCATCTCGGTCAGCGAGGAGACGGCCGTCGAGAGCGCGTACAGTTCCGCGTCCGGGCGGTTCGTGGGATTCTCCGAGTAGAACTTGAACGTCTTCGTGGCGTCGAACACGCCCTGGGACGACTCGAAGCTGTAGACGGACCGGGACCCGTTCCCGGTCGCGACCGGCTCGATGACCTCCTCGACGATCCACCCCTTCAGGGTGTCCTGGAGCGCGCCCACGTAGACCCGGACCGACTCCATGTCCACCCGTGACGCGTTGATCCGGAACGTCTTGTTGGACCCGTTCCCGGTCCCGAGGTCGTGCTCCGTGAAGACGTCCCAGACGTGGTCGTCGTTGAACTGGAGGTTGTCCATCCGGACGATCGGGCCCTCGCAGACCGTGAGGACCCCGGACATTCGCTGGCCCTTGCGGCTCTGTGTCTTCGCGGCCTCCTCGTCGCTGTGACCGATCGGGGTGATCCACGCCTGCGTCCAGATCGGCGCCGTCCGGACGCCGTTCACGGAGTAGATGACGGGGTGGACGGCGCCGGCCTTCGACGGGTTGCTGAACGGCCTGTAGCCGTAGACCGGGGACTGGGCCTCGTCGGTCGCCTCGCTGACGTCCGGCAAGATCAGCGAGGCCGCGATCGTCGCGACGCCGCCGATGATGAGCGGAATCCCGTGCACGGCGCCGCCCGGGATGATGCTGATCAGTACGCCGAGCGCGATCTGGAAGGCACCCGCGGGAGCTCCCACGTCACGCCCCCCCGACGAGAAGGAGGCCCTCGTCGATATGGGAGATCCGGCCCCCGAACGGCTTGGACTGCGGGATCGTGAGCAGCGTGAGCGGGTCGATGATGTCGGGGTGGTGGATCTTGCAGCCGTTCGGAGTGTCGTATCCGTGGTCGCACTTCACGGCGACGCCGGGGAGCGCGCTGGACCACCGGAACGTGCAGTAGCCCAGCGAGAGCGTGTACGGGCAGGCGTAGTCCTGGTTGGTGTTCCGGGGGTACTCCTCCCCGGTAGTCGCGTCGCTCGAGGCGAGGCGGATCGTGACCTGATCCTCGTCCCCGGTGTCGACGTCACAGCGCCACGTCGTCGCCCACCCGCTCGCGATCGCCGTCAGGCCGCTCATGTAGATGACCGAGATCGTGACGTTCACCCCCCGGAAGTTGTCGTTGATCATCCGGGTCTGCATGGCCCCGAGCAGGCTGTTGATCTCCAGGACCGCGGACGTCCCCTCGAACTTCAGGTTCTCCCCGAGCCCCTTCGCGACGAGCGTCCATTGCTCAGCGCCCGCCTTCGCGCCCGTGTAGACCTGGCCGTCCACGGTGACGCTCCGGGGGAGGTTCGTCAGGTGCAGGGAGAGATCCGGGATCGAGACGATCACCGACATCATCGGCAACTGGAGGGCCGCGAAGATCGTCTGGATGGCGGACGTGAAGGCGCGCATCGGTCAGACGAAGCGCCCGCCGGCGAAGTATTCGTGCATCTCGAACGGCGGGCACTTGAGGACCACGCCGCCGCCCGGCCACTCGTCCTCCCCGCCGCGGTCCGCGACCACTGGGATCCAGAACTCGTAGGTGGCCGTGATCACCTCGCCGCCCGACATCCCGGAGCCGAACCGGACGATCGGCGCGGTCTCGTTCCCGACCAGCGTGTAGTCGCCTGGGTTGCTCTTGAGGACGGCGTCCTCGTAGACCAGCAGCGTTGACTCGTCCACGTACCGGAGGTCGAGCGGGAAGTCCGTCTCCGCGGCCGTCGCGGTCCCGAGGGCCTCCAGGGTGACCTTGTAGAACCGCTCGTGGATCGGCTCCTTGAAGCCGAAGATCAGCGCGCCGTCCTCGACGTCCTCCCAGAACTGATGGACGTCGTCGGCCGTGTACCCGTTGTGCGGGACCCAGATCACGCAGTTCGACGCCCGGTACTCGCCGCGGACGTCCGGGCAGTCCACCCGGATGACCTCGACGCCACCGTTGCCCGGCTCGACGGTCTTGTCGCGCATGGCCCCGGACCGGAAGCGACCGAACAGCGCGAACGGGAACTTCTCGATCGCCATCAGCGCCTCCCGCGACCTGCGCGGATCCGGCCAGCCGTCACGCCGGGTTGGCCGTTGCCGCGCATTGTGGCGCTCTCGTGGCCGGCCGAACTGACCTTGCTCTGGACCGCGTTCGCGGTCCCCTCGTCGATGACGTTGATGAGTACGAGGGACTTGCTGTCCGCGGCGGCCGAGACGCCCTCCTCCATCGTGCCCTCGTTGGACCCCGTGGCGTCGTCCCCGCCGCCACCCGTGATGATGTTCCCGACCGTCCGGATCAGGGCGCTGACGAATGACCGCTGGTTCCCCCTGTCGTCCTCTCCGGCAAGAGCATTGAGGCCCGCCTGGGCGCCTTCCTTGAACGCATCGCGCGCGATATCCATGAGCGCGAGGCTCAGCCCCTTCTGCCAGTCTTCGTCGTTCAGGGCCTGCCAGAGGCCGTCCACGAAGGCGTCACGGACGCCGGTCTCGAGGTTGTTGAGGAAGTTCGCCAACTCCTCGAGCTGGCCGAGGTTGTCGATCTCCTCTCGGAGTTCCGCCATCGCGGCGGCGGCCTCGGCGGTGCCCTCACCGAACGCCTCCATGATGAGCAACTCGCCCTCACGGAGACGGATGGCTCGCTCTCGTCCCTCACTCGTCAGGAACAGCAGCTCCTGCTCAAGACGCATCCCTTCCAGCAGCTCGCCCAGCTCCTTCTTTGCGGACGTGGCGGACTCGAGAGCTTGAACGTCCCGCACCTCTTCCGTGAATCGGGCAAGCGCCGCCGCCGCTTCGTCTGCGGACATGCTCGTACCCTTCAGAGCGCGCGAGTACTCCAGTACGAGAGCGAGCGCCTCACGATCCTCCGGTGACGCGCCGACTAGGGAGCGGCGTGCCGCCAGCGCGCCCAGCAGCGCCTGCGACTGCTTCGCGGCCTCGTTCTCCTGCGCAAGTCGCTCGGCGTCAGCTTCCCGGAAGATCGCGTTCAGCGTGTCACGCTCCGCTTGCGCGATCTGCTGCAGGGCGAACTCGCTCGTCGTGAACTCGTCCCGCAGGTCCTCGAAGTGCGCCATATGGTCGAGAAGGCGCTTGTCGAGAGAACTCAGGCCAGCCTGCTCGAGTTCGCGCGCGCCGTCCTTCGCGATGCGCACAGAGTCCGCCATCAACGCGCGCAGTTCGTCGATCTCGTTCTGGCGCGCGGCGCGCACCTTGTCTGCCACTCTCTGCCGCTTCTCGGCTGCGAGGGCGCTCCCGAGCGAGGTCGCGTCCGCGCCCCCAAGGGCCCCTTCCTCGCTCACGGTGAGGCCACCGGCGGCCGCGAATCTCGTCTTGATCAGCTCGAGTTCCCGCGCGAACTCGTCGTACCGTTTCAAACTCAGGTTGTCCGGGTCGAACGCGGCGTTGATCGCAACCTTCAGGCCCTCAAGATCGTCCCTGATGACGCTCAGACCTTCGGGCACCAGCTTCAGGAACGCATCGACGTCATCGAGTGCTGTGGCGGCTTGGGAGAACTCGATCTCGCTCTCGCGCCGCGACAGGGGTCGGTCGCGCCGGGCCTCGGCTTCGTTCAACTCTTCCAAGGCATCCGTCAGTTGGTGCACTTGGTCGATGAGGACCACGACTCCGACGGCCGCGAGCGATCCTAGACCTGCCGGGCCCGCGGCGAAGAGACTCAGTACGCCCGTACCGATCCTTATCGCGACCAACGCGATCAGCGCCGACTTGAGTATCCCCAGCACCCGGAGGACCTCCTGCGCCGAGCCGGAAATCTCTCCGACCGCATCTCGTCCGTTGATCAGAACAGCGACAACTTCGCGGGTGACCCGTGCCCACTCGCGTGTCTTGACGATTGCGGACTCGAGCAGCGTCAGGATGTCGAACTCTTGCGCCAGCGTTCCACCGATGTCGATCAGCGCGAGCTTGACGTTGTTCATGAGCACTTGGAACTGGCCGCGGGTTGTCGCCGACAGCTTCTCGACGAACCCGCCGGTCTCCCGCTTCAGTGCCTCGAAGATCACGGGGAGCACGTCGTCGGCGAGGAGCTTGCCCTGTTCCGCGAGCTTGCGGATGTCCTTGACGGCGATGCCCGTCGCCTCTTGCAAGAACCGAAGAATCGGAATGCGGCTCTCGGTCAAGCGCCGGATGTCTTCGGCGTCGATCCGGCCCTGCGCGCGGATCTCCGCGAAGTTGAGGATCAGGCGGCGCAGCGTCTCGGTCGCCTGGCTGCCGCCGAACGCCGCGGCGGCATCGGCGAGGGTCCGGAGCTGGGGGATGAGATTGTCCGTCTCTTCGCCGAGCGCCGCGAGGATCGAGACGTTCCGCGCGAGGTCGTCGACGTCGAAGATCGACACAGAGGACAGTTCCTTGATGCCCTCGATGACCTCGCGCGCCTTCTCCGCGTTCCCGATCAGCGCCTCGATACCCACCGCTGTCTGCTCGAACTTCGCGAACGCTGCGACCGCCTTGATCCCAACCCCCGCCAATGCGGTAATCGCTGCGATCGCAGCGAGCTCAAGACGCCTGACGGCGCGCTCGGCGGCGCCTGATGCCTTCCCGAATTTCCCGAGATCACGCGCCGAGCGCTTGACGCTCGTGCTGTCGATCTTGAGATTCAGTTGCGCGAGATCCGGCATAGCTGTCTGCCCACGCGTCATCCAGCAGACGGATGACGGACACTTCCCAGGGAGAGATGTCGATGCGCTTCAGCCGCGCCCATGCGTCGATCTGCGTGTAGCTGATCGTCTCCGGCGCGAAGCCGTTCGTGCCCCGCGCGCCGTTGAGCTCGATGAACCATCCCCACAGGTAGTCCAGCCCCGCGGGGAAGCTCTCCCAGTGCCTGTTGCTCTCCTCCTCTCCTAGTCCTTGCTGTCTGCGCGCCGATCGAATGTGTGCATCGAGCGTCGCGCCGCCCTTCTTCGTGACCTTCAGGCGGAACTCTTCACGGGCGAACTCGAGGAGTCCCTGGACGCTTCCCCCAGGAAGTTCATGCGGTCCTCCATGAACGCCACGACCTGGTCGCGGAGCCACGGCAGGTCCGTGTAGAGGCGGATCGCGTTCTGGCGCGTGCACGGGTACGGGGACTCGCCGTCGTAGTCGATGCCGTCCCAACTGATCGTGCAGGCGGCCATCATCTGGATCAGGTCGAGCTTCGCTTGCCGCGAGTCGAGCTTGACGCCGCTGCGACTGATCTTGAGCCCCTTGCGGCCCTTCGCGATGCGGTGCTGTTCGCGCTCGAACGTTGGGCTGTCGTTGCCCATGAGCCGGATCGTGACCGGGTCATCGGTGCCGTCTTTGAAGAACGGCTCGTCGTCCGGTCCGAGAACCGGCATGTCCGCGCCATCCTCGGACGGCGCCCTCGTGTCGAATTGTTTCAAGTCCATCGGTTCTTCTCCTCCTCAGAAGATGTGACTCGAGAGCGTCGCGCTCACGAGGGTTGGTGGTTACGCGTTGGAACGCTGGATCGACATCAGGACGCCGGACACCGAGTCGCGGAGCGCCTCGAAGGGCAGCGTGATGATTGCCTCGCCGGTGCGCGGCGGGTTGATGTCGGCGCCGAAGTACTTCACGCGGTTCATCACGAAATTGATGAACGCGGTCGAGTCCGCGGGGTCCCGCAGTCGGCCCCAGAGCTTCGTCTCGGTCTCGTTGATGAACTTGCTCAGGTGCGTCGCGTTCTCGAACAGCATCGTCACCGTGCCCGTGACCTTCGCGTCGCCCTCGAACACGTCGGGGCTCGACGTGGCACCGACGACCTCGCCGAGTTCCCGGTTGTTGTTGAGCTGGAAGTTCAGGCCCGTCAGTATCCCGATGCTGGCGCCGCCCTCGTACATGCGGCCGTCGAACGGACTCATCGCCTCGTTCGTCGGCGCCGCCGTCGTCACCGAGGCGGCCGTTGACCCCGCCCAGTCGTCGAAGTCCATGCCCAGGACGCCGCACGAGATGCCCGGGATTTCGCCGGGCTGGATCGTCACGTCCATCGTGTTGATCGCGCAGCCGCGGAGCACCTGGTACTGGTTGATCTTCGTGAAGGCGCGCTCCATGCTGAAGGTCCGCAGCAACGTCCCGATGTCGACGCGCGAGCCCTTCAGGACGCACGTCGACATCGCGCTGGCGGCCTCGGTCGTCAGTCCCATCGCCGTGCCGTTGAGGTTGACCAGCGTCATCGCCAGCGCCGTTACGACCGCGACGCGATAGTCGCCGTTGTCTCCGCCGACGACGAGTGCGCCGAGCGTGACGATGTCGCCGGGCCGGAAGCCGTCCGTGAGGAACGAGCCCGCTGCGCGCACGACCTGGTGGGTGGCAGTGACCCCGATGTCGGTCGTCTCAGCGACGGTCGCGTCCCACGTGCCAGACATTGCGGCCTCGAGCATGTCGTCGTGGTTCGCGAGCATGAGTTCGCCGGGGAGCGTGCCCTCGACCGAACGCAGCCCGTGGCGCTTCGACGCCGTCTGCCGATCCGCGCGAACCTCCTGCGACACCAGTTCGCCCTTCTTGGCGTTGATGTCGAAGCCGTTCAGCCGCAGGATCTGCATGGTCGGCGTGGCGGGAGTGACGCCGTGCGTCACTTCCGCGATGTAGGTCAGCTGTACTTCTGCTCCAGAGCCGAACGGCGGAGGCATGTCGTATCTCCTTCTAAGTTCTCAGCGCCCCGGCTCTGACAGAGACCGAGACAGGGATTGCGTAGCGTGTGTCGCCGTGGTCGCGACCTGACAGGACTTCGGAGCCCTCGACCACCACCGTCACGACGCCGACGATGCTGCTGTCGATCGGGTAGAGGCTCTTGATCTGGGTCGCGAGCGCGCGGCCCTCCTCCGTGCCCTTCCCGCGCGGCATCACGACGGTGAACCGGACCTCTCCGGTGAGGCGGTCGTAGCCGCTGCCGGCGTTGCGCTCGCCGAACGGGATGAACTTCTCCTCGACGTATAGCGACTCTTCGTCGGGCGGGTCGAACGCGTTGTTTTCCCACGCGAGCTGCGTCGACAGGTCGAGGTCGGGCAGAGCCAAGAGCTTCGACCGCACGGTGGTGACCACCTCGTCGACGTCGATCATGCTGCACCCCGCCGCACTCTGGCGACCATCGTGGGCCACGCGGCGATGGCCTCACCGAACGTGCGTCGCAACATGAAGCGGCTCTGCGGGCTGTGTCCGTCCTCGAGCGGGACGATGTATCGCAGGTCGTTCGTCATCCACAGGACGGTGCCGATCTTCGCGCCCTGTGCACGGCGGATCTGCGCGGACGTCGTACTGCCTCCCAGTCGCGCCAGCGCGTTGAAGTTCTGTGCACCGCGGTTCGGGCGCTTGTCGACGCTCCGGTCGATCTTGTTCACGGCGACGCGCCAGCTTGCCTTCGCGCGACCCGTGTCGATCGGAGTGAGGTCGATCAACCTCCGGATCGAGAACACGGCCAGCATGCGCAGGAGTCGATCCGCGCGCTTGCGCGTCGTCTTCACCCAGAGGCGCGCCTGGGCCGAGAAGGACTGTCGCGCGAAACTCATCCCTTCGCGACCCCCAGCTGGTAGGCCGCGACGGAGTCACCCGAGCGGAGCGTCTCGACCCACACGATCCGGTACGTGGCGCCGGAGATCAGGATTCGGTCCACCTTGGGCGTCGGCTCCGTGACCGCCACGCCCGACGTGTCGGTGGATCCGATGTAGGTCGCGAGCGAGGTCTTGACCACGGACGTGCCGTCACTCTTCTCAGCGACGTGCTTCTCGGGCGGCGACGCCTTGACGGTCTGCGTGGCCATGGTGTTCGGGGTGCGCACGTTCGCGATGCCGTCGTACTCGCCCTGCGTGACGCGCGTCAGCGTCGCGGTGACACCGACGTCGTCGAGCAGGTCCGTGACCATCGGGACCAGCGCTGTGTCGAGCGCGGTCACGGCGCCCTCCGTCCGACAGAGGCCGCCACGGACGCTCCTGCGCGCGAGCAGCGCCCAGCGAGCAGGCCGGCGGGGAGGAGGCCCGACCGACGCCCAGCGACGACCCCTGGCGGCAGGAGAGTGGTGACGGCTCCGTTGTCCTTCACGATGACGGAGGCCCCGGGTAGTAGCCGATCGTGGCGGGCTGACCGAGCTGCCAGAAGACCGTCGGCGCAGCGGCTGTCGAGCCGACGACATGCCACCAGTAATTGCCCGAGCTCCCGGTTGGCAGCACCGTGACGATGGCCTTGTTGGCGACAAGCAGGCCGGTGGACGGGCTCAGCGACTTCTTCGCGTCCGTGATGAGTGGCGTCAGGTCGAAGTCGTCGATCTTGAGGTTCGCGGCGTCGAAGACGATGAGCTCGAGGTCGTTGTCGTCCTGCGCCAGACCGTGCGCCGGGATCTGCACGGTGTCGGCGGTGACGTCGCCCGCGTCCACGATGCCCTCACCGATGAAACTCGACGCACCGAGCGGGCCCTTGTGGATGATGATGCCGGCGCCGTACCCGGTGCTCCAGTAGAGGGCGGTCTGAGCGGAGACGTCGGTGTTCTTGCCGAACGTCTGCACGGCCAGGTTCTCGATGTGGTTGCTGACGACCGGGAACTGGGTGGCGTTGCGGGTCTCGGTCAGACGCGCGTAGCCGGTGTACGAGAGCTCGTTCGTCGCCTGCGTGCCGGCCTCACCCGGATCCGCGCTGTGCAGCGCGATGTCGATCAGCGTCTCCGGCGACGAGCCGTCGTTCTCGGCGATGTCCGCGATCGCGACTGCCTGGTAGTACAGCTTCAGGATGTCGATCTCGGTGGTGTTGCCCTTTGACATCAGCCACCTCCCTCAGGCGCGGCCGCCACCGGCTCGAAGAGCACGGGGCACTCCTGCGTGACCTCCGAATCGGGATCCAGCGCCTCGGCGGCGTTGAACTGCCGCCGGCCGTTCTCGGTGTCCCACTGCACCTTCGCGCTGCCGTCCGCGTTCATCTCGACGATGACGCCCGGGCAGACCGCGCGACGCGCGTGGACCTTGATCTCGTCGCCTGGCTTCATCTGCGGCTCCTGTCTCTCGTGAGAACGCGGCGGCTCACCGCACGACCCCGACGCTGGTGACGTACTCGCTCAGCAGCTGGTCGGCCGCCGGGTACGGGCGGTTGATCTGGAGAGCGGCGCCCTCGACGTACTCGACTTCGCGCAGCAGCGATCCCACGCGGCTCTTCGTGCGCTGCACGCGCGACCCATACGCATCCGCGGTCGGGTCTGGCTGCAGCGCCGACGACAGCGATCGCACCGCGTACTCGGCGACCGCCTGGCGGAGCTTCAGCGGGACGCCCTGGACCAGCCGGCCGTCACGGTCGAACAGCCCCCCACGCGGGAAGCAGAGCGGCTGTGGCCCCTCATCGAGCCCGCCAGCGAGTGTCCCGCTGCCCGATGCCGTCGCGCCCGTCACGGTGGTCGTGAGCACGATCTCGTTGCTGTTCACGCCCTCGGCGGCGGCGCCGACAGTGACCACGGAGCCGGACAGCGTCGTCGCCACCTCGTAGTTGGGCAGCGTGTCCACGTGGACGTCGAGGCCCGTCGTGACGCCGAGCACCGCGGAGAGCAGCGACGCCAGCGAGTCCGCGAGCGCCGCGCCGATCAGGACGTCGTTCTCCTGCGCGAGCGTCGCCACGAACCGATACGTGATCTGACCGAGCACGACCGTCTCGGTGTCGAGCGGGTTGGCGGTGAACGTCACCGTGCCCTTGGCCGCGCGGCCGCCGATCAACGACCGCAGCCGCGCTCCCTTGAACCGCGCGCCCCAGCGCGAGTCGACATACGCGGTCGCGACCATGACCGCTTCCTGCTGGCGAGCCGCGTTCTGCGTGCTCCACAGGTTCTCGACCTCGCGCGCGTGGTCGGTCAGGTACGCGGTCACGAACGCCGGCGTTGTGTACGCCGTCGCGCTCGGGGTTCCGGCACCTGTCTCGACCAGGAAGCTCATGCGTCAGCTACCCTCCCGCCCGCGCTTTGCGATTCTCGCGGGCGTGGAACAGCGCGACCTGAAGACGCCGGCGCTGCCGTTCGGTGGTCTTGCGGCCACCGGTGGTGCGGAATCCGACCGTTCGCCCGGTCGGGCGAGCGCGACGGGCTCCGCCCCTCTCCGCCATCAGTCACCGTCTCCGCCGACGCGCGCAGGCGCTCGAGGAGCCGGACGCGTCTGACCGAGCGCCGGCTTCCGGCTGTTCATGGCCGCGTCGAGCGGTGAGCGCGTCTCGGCGAGCTCCCGGAGCGTCTGCACGGGAAGACCGGAGAGCAACGCCTTCTGCTTGGCCGCGCGCTGCTCGTTCGCGCGACGCTGACTGGCCAGGTAGTGGCGAACGTGCTCGGTGTCCGAGTTCGGCTTCGCGTCCTCGAAACGCTGGAGATGCCGGCTCGCGAGCACGCTCCTGCGGTAGACGACCTCCAGTTCCTCGTCGATCTCGGCCTTCTGCGTGCGGAGGTCCTGCGCGCACTGATTGAGTTCCGCGATGACCTTGCGGAGCAGTCCCTCGTCCGCGAGCACTTCGGCGAACGGCATCGACATCACGTCGACCTCAGCGGGCGTCGCGTAGGGGTTGTCTGCTTCATCGTCGAGGACGAGGCGGTGGCCCCGGTAGGTCAGGACTGTCGACCCGTCGACGGGGTCCTCGACGGCGTCGAGCTGGTTGGACTTCCGCATCTGCTCGAACACGACGGGGTGGACGGACATCGTGGGGAACTCCGCGCTCTCCGTCGGGTCCTGAGGCGCCTGCGCGTCGCTCGGCTGCTGCTCCGTCGGAGCAGCTGACTCCACCGGCTCGGCAGGATCCGTCGAGTCGGGCGTGTCCGTCGAAGCCGCCCGCATCTCTCGAGCGACCTCACGTGTGAAGCCCGGCGCGGCGTTCTCGATGTCCTCGCGGGTCGGCGCGTCCTCGAGAGACAGCGCGTCGATGCGCGGCAGACCCTCGTTGGTCCAGTGCGCGTCATCCTCTGCGTCGAGCGCGGAGAGCGCTTCCTTGAGTGCGTTGGGGTCAGTCGACATGTCGCGCGCCTCCTCTGCGCTTCGTGCCCGGCTCGGAGTGCCGCGCGAACTCAGTCGTCACCGAGCATGATGTAGGCGAGCTTGAGTTCGCCGTCCGCCGTGCAGGCGATGTCGTCGGCGCTGATGTCCGCGTCGTCGACGAGCACGTTGAGGTTCAGCTCGAGGTCGCCCGCGGTGTTGTCGAGGATGACCCCGGTCGTGCCGGTCACACCGCGCGTGCGCGGCGACACCTCGGCCACGGCTGGACCGAGCGCGGTCGACTGGACCACGTCAACGTCGCCGGCGGTGATGGTGCCGTCCGACGCGGGAGTCGTGCCGACGCCGTAGTCGCCGCTCCACGTGTCGCCGAGGCTTGCGGACGTCGGGCCGGAGATCGCGGCGTAGGCGACGGCGCCCAGCAGCAGGATGTTGCCCTCCGGAAGACCGCCGATGACCGCGCTGCCGAAGCCGACACCCGTTGCACCGTCGATCTCGACTGCCAAGTCCTTGAACGCGATCGTCTGCTTGACGATCTCCTGTTGCTGCGGATCGCCGCGCGACAGTCCTCTTGGGTATCCCTTCATCGGATGGTTCCCTTCTGCGTGCGGCTCTCCAGCCAGGCCACCAACTTGCGCAGTTCGTCGAGCGTCGCGTCACGCTTCAACACGTTGGCGCGACGGCTGATGACCGCGACGTTCCCGGGCACGTAGCCCCTCGAGTTGTCGATTCGATCCAGGCTCCGCACGTTGGGGTCACCGCTGTAGGCGCCCTTGCGCAACGGAATGCCGAGCACCGGACATGTGTCCGGGAACGGCAGGATGTCGTCCTCGGTGATCGTGAACTCGAGGCCCCTCTTTTTCGCGCGCGCCTTTGCCAGGTTGAGCATCTTCTTGTGCGGAAACTTGGCGTGCCACTCGCGGTGGTGCGCCCGACGTTGATCGCGAGTGCGCAGCCGGTAGTCGGCGCGCTGCGCGTCCAGCCGCTCCTTGTTGTCCTTCATGTACTTCTTCATGTACGCGGAGCGCGTCGCTCGACCTGCCGGTGACAGCGGGTCGGCGTAGCACTCACTGCAGCGAGCCCGAGGACGCGTCCGAGTGATGCCGACGCCGTAGAACTCGTCGATCGGCTTCACTTCGGAGCACGCCTCGCAGACCTGTTCCGTTCTCACGCGGTTTCAGCTTTCCCGCGTTACCAAACGCGCGAACTTGATCTGCTTGCGCTCCGGGTAGACGCGGTTCCACGAACCCGCGTTGTTCAGGTCGTTGGAGCCGGTGCCGTTGCCCGGTCCGCCGTCCGCGGGCGTGCCCGTGTACGCGTGGCCGGTCGGGTGGATGCACCATTCGTTCCGGTTGTGCAACGCCTCGACGCCCGCGCCGTTGGCGGCGGCCGCGTAGCGCTGGACCTCGGTCGCGACCTTCGGAGTCGAGACGCCCAGCTGCACTGTGCCAGCGCCGAACAGCCACGACTCGTAGATGCCGGCGGCTCCGGCGGTGCCGTCGCCACGCAGGGCGCTCGTTCCGCTCGGGATGCCGTCGTCGATGATGACCTCACGGCCCAGGAACGTCGCGATTTCGGTCTCGCCGCGAGCGTCCGGAATGAAGTCGATCAGGTTGTTCTTCTGCATCGTGTTGAACACGATCGAGTGCACCATGACCGCGACGAGGCCGCCCATGGAGTCACCCATCGTGACCATCGCGTCGAGCACCGCCTCCGCGCTGAAGTCCGTCGTGCCCTTCACGTACGAGGCGCCCGCGACGTCGTGCGCGTAGTCTTCGGCGTCGTTCGCGGAGTTGTCCTTGCAGACGCCCTGCATCGCCGCGATGAAGCACGCCTGCAGACGGCGCGACCAGTAGCCCGAGACGAGCTCGGCGATAGCCGACATCGGATCGATGCCAGCGAGAGCGGCCGCGAGGTCCGCGCTCGACCACGCCTGGTTGCGCGAGAGACGAACAGCGATCTCGGTCGCCGTCTGGATCTTCTTCGGGACTGCGTCGTTGAACGACGCCGGCAGCGCGGGGGAACCGCCCGACACCGACAGCGCCACGATGTCCGGCGCGTTGTCGGCCGACACGTTGTCCGCGTCGTTGTCGAGGTCGCGCATCGACGGCATGTTGAACGTGACTCCGCCGCCCGCGAGCTTCTGGTCGAGCAGCGGTGAACGGACCAGCGCACCGCTTTGCACGATGCGTGACTTCTCCTCGGTCCGCTGTTGGACGTACGGAGTGAAGATCGCCGGGACGACGATGTCGGTGACCTGGGTGAGCGGACCTGCGGCCATGGGGAACCTCCGAAAGAGGTTGGAGTGACGATTCGGCTACGAGCCGCACGCCATGGCCGGCCCACTTGGCGCTGCAACTTCGGAGTCAAACCCCATGGGCGACTTCGTCCCTGCAGCGAGCGGGAGTGGTCGAGAACGCCATGCGCCTCGGCCACGTACGGAGTGTATCACATTGCAAGACACGCGCAACCCGTAGTAGGTCACGGGCTGAGGATGGGGGCTCGCTGCCGCAGCACCGAGCCCCCGGGGGGGCTCATGCGGCCGCGGGCGTCCCTCCGACGGTGGTCCCCGCGGCGGCGGCCATCCGGGCCGCCTTCTCGGGACCGTGCGCCAGGAGGTACTTGCCCTGCGCGGTCATGTCCCACGTCTTCGGGGACCATGGGTTCTCGCCGCCCAGACCGGTGTTCCCGCTGCCGGCAGCGCCTCCGCCCTGCGATGGGGGGACCCAGCCCGGCTTCTTCGCGACCATCTCCTCGAGCCAGATCTTCGCGTCGACCCCCGGAGTGACGCCGACCTGGTCCCGGGTGACGAACTTGCCGTCGTCGGTCAACTCGAAGTGCTTGTCCGCGTACATGCGCGCGTCCTCGATGTGCTCGAGGCGGACCTTCGCGTCCGCGAGGTGCGGGTCCAGGACGTCCCAGAGCTTGCGTTGGATCTTGTCCTTGTTGAGCTCCTGGTTCTCGGACTCGAGTTCGCCGTTCTTCTTCTTGACCGCGGCGAGTTCTCTCTCGACGGGCGCGATGCGTGTGCGCATCTCGCCTTCCAGTCGACGATCGACCGCCTCCTGAATCGCGTTGTCGTCGAGCTTCCCCTTGGAGGCGGCTTCGAGTGTCGGGATCCTGTCGAGCGTCTTCTGCAAATCCTCGAGTTCACCGAGCTCCGTGTAGCTCTCGAGCGCTTCCTTCGTCGCCCCGTGTGC
Source organism: Planctomycetota bacterium (assembly GCA_965248445.1). GTDB lineage: Bacteria > Planctomycetota > JAJSAM01 > JAJSAM01 > JAJVHW01 > CBDFJG01. Next base: position 465,748 of record CBDFJG010000004.1, on the reverse strand, counting down.
GCGGCGCTCTTTCTTCAGCCCCTCCTGCACCCGCGCGACGTCGGCCTGGGTCTTCATCCCGGTAATCCCGGTCAGCTCCCACTGGCCGTTCTTCTCGGCGAACAACTCCGCGTACTGCTCGGGGATGTCTTCCTGTTTCTCGTAGACGTGTCGTAGGGCCATGCCCTATCTCCTTCTGCGAGCCATGCTCGCTCTCGGTCTTCGACCGGCACATGCCGGTCACTGGTGATCGTAGATGGCCCGCGTCGCGTGCAGGATGCGCAGGGTCTCAGTGTCCTCGCCTCGGTCCTTCGCCTGACAAACCGCGCAGTCGCAGAGTGGGCTCCCGTGCAGCGCGTCGTGCTTCGGGCACCACTCGAAGGTGACGCTACCGCCGGTGCGGCCGTCGCCCGTCAGGGCTACCGAGCAGCCGCACAGGAGAGCCCGGTCCATGTCGACCTTCATATCGTGAACTCCGACGGGTCGAGGCCCGCCGCCCGGAACGCGTCGGCGTGGAACCGCGCCAGATCGCTGAGCGGAATCTGCCGTCCGCGCGCGTTGACGAACTTCCGGAGCTCGAGTTCGCCGGACCGGAAGAGCTTCCCGCGCGCCTTGCCGAGGACCTCGTCCTGAAACGCAGCCGACTGCCGGCGCAGGAACTCCGCGTAGGACAGTTCGGCGCTTGCTGTCCCGACGAGCTCGCGGATCCGCCGGCGCCGAAACGCGTCGTACTTGCCCCGGAACCCGCGCGGGATCGCAGCGCGCGACCTCGGGCGTGCCGTGAAGCCCTGCTGGGCCGCGAACTCGCCCAGCAGCAATTGCTCCGTGAACGGCTTGGTGGGCACGCTGGTCATCGCGTCGCCGTTCAGGAACGGGACGCGATGTGAACGGCATCGGAAGTGCACCGGTGGATGCGGACCGACGCCGATCGCGTACACGTTGCCGCTGAGGCTCCGACAGATCGGTGTCGTGCGGCCGTCGAGTACGGCGACGTACAACTCCTGCAGCAGCAGCGCCTTGTTCTCGCCGAAGAACAACGATCGCGCGGCCTGGCTGACGAAGATCACGCTGGTGTGCACCAGCCCGCCGACATGCCTGCGAGTCGTCTGCGTTGCACCGTCGATCCCGCGCGCGCGGGTCGTTCCGACGACACGGCGGGCCGCGACCTCCGACGGTTCGCCGGCGGACACGGCGATCCGGATCTGGTCCTCGATGCGCTTGAGGTCTGCGGCACGCAGGTCACGAATCCACGCGGCGAGCGTGCGGCCACGGATCTCGCCAGAACCGACCAGACCTCGCAGCGCTGCCCGCGCGGGGAGGGCGAGCACGACCGCAACCGGCAACACGGTGCGCAGCATCCGAGCCACCGTGCCAGGCTCGCTGAGCGCGACGTCGACAGCCTGCTCTCGCCAGTGCTTCGACACGTCCTCCCAGGCCCGCGATCGGATCGCGCGCAGGCGCTCGATGAGGCGCTTCACACGGCGCACGTCCGACGCCGACTGCAGGCCGCGCACGCGTCGCAGCCGGTCCAGGATCTCGTGACGCAGTTCTGGCTCGGTGGCGTCCAGCGTCCTCCACAGCCGCTCGCGCAGACCGTCTGACACCATCAGCAACCCGATCACGTGGCGCACGTTCGCGTCGGTCCACTGGTCGGACGCGGTCGGCGCGTCGGTGTCGATGGGCGGGATGGCGGTGGTGGTCACGCCGGCGCCTTCACGAGGTCCTCGACGCTGACGACCGCCGCACGCGGAATCGTCATATCGCCGCAGCCGTGGTCGAGTTCATGATCCTCGTGGGTCGCGACATGTGGGACCACGACGATGCAGGTCTCGCTGTCGTGTGCCACCCAGCCGACGGACCGACAGGTCGGCAGAGCCGGAGTGGTCATCTCCTCCTCGATGTCTGACCACGTCGATGCGCAGCCCATCGAGTCGACCCACGTCACAACGACCAGGCGCCGTGGCTCGCTCACTCGCTACCTCCGCCGTCGCCTGACGCCGGACCGTTCGGGTTCGTGCTGCCGGCGATGCCGGCCAACTCGAGGTCTCCCTCTGCCTCGATCTTCTTGATCTCCTCAGCGAAGTCCAACTGGGTCAGCTCGCGCGCCTTCATCTGACCGTGGATCGACTCGTAGGAGATCGGCGCGCCGAGCCCCTTGGCGGTCACAAGGTCGATCAGGTCGCGACCCGGCATGCGGTCGTCGACGAAGTCCAGGTTCGGGGTGACCACGACCTTCGCGGGGTCAGCGCCGATCCATCGCGCGAGCCGCTGCAGCAGCGACTGCAGGCCCGCTGCACCGGTGGTGGCCACCTGGTTGAGGTTCGCGGTGCGCGAAGACACCCGCACGCGCAGCGCGTCGCCCGACTCCTTCTCGCGCGACGTCGTGTCGAGCAGCTCGCCTGACAGCGCCGCGCCCTCCTTGCGATCGTTCTCAATCGCCCTGCGCTGCTCTTCCAGCCCGGACGACTCGACCCCGATGTACTTCGCGTCGCCCTCAGCGGACACGCGGAGGACGGCACCGGCTCCTACGCGAATCTCCTCGTCGTCCGACGATCCCCCGCTGACCACGAGCGTGTCCTGGCCCTGCATGAACAGCGACTGTCGGTGGTCGGCGTCGCCGCGGTAGACCACGAGCGAGAGGTCCGAGAGTCCAAGCAGCGGCGGGCACTGCGGCTCCGCGACGAGGTCGGACGCGTTGATGAACTCGAACGGGATCTCGGTTGCCGCCTTCCCGGACACCCCGGGGGGCGTGAACGTCACCGCGCCCAGTTCCTGGTCCTCGTCCACCATCGCTACGCCGTAGTCGCCCTCGCCGGCGACCTCGTTCGCCGCCAGGTCGCCCAGCACCAGCACGCGGTACTTGGTGACGACCTTCCACGTGAAGCCGCCGTCTCGCACGTTCCCGGTCTCGTTCAGGACGACGAGGTTCGTGGTCTTGTCGCCGGTGCCGGATCGACGACCCTGGTCCCAGTTGATGATGTCCTTGGCGAAGTAGATGGCGACGTAGAGCTTGTTCCTGCGCGCGCCGCTGTCGAACACGTCGCCCAGGATCCCGAGACGCCCGAACGCCAGCTGCTGCTCGTTGATGCGCTGCAGCAACATCCACAGCGACTCGCCGGTCGGCGTCGCGCTCTCGCGCAGGTACTCCATCTGGGACGGCAGCTCGAACCTCGGCGGCTCGCGGTGCATGACGCCCAGCGCTGCACGCACTGCCTCACCGACGAGATTCGGGAACCGAGCACGAAGCCGGTACGAGACGTACTGCTTGTAGCCCTTGTCCTCCACCCCCATGCCGTCGTCGATCATCCCGCTCGTCGCCGGCAGGTAGAGGACGCCCTTGTCCTTGACGGCGCGCTGACCGCGGAACGTGTCGTCCATCTGCTCCCAGTCCGGCAGGAACTCGGAGTAGAGCGGGTGGGGGCTGCTGACGGACATGGACGGGTCCTCGCTTCGTGGTCAGTAGTCGGTGTCGGGCAGGGGGCGAGCGCCGACCGAAGCCGCGCCCATCGCCATGTCGAGCGCCGCTGAAGCCCTGTTCCGGGCCATGAACGCGTCGAGCTTCTCGGGGCTGTGCGTGGGCGCCGGATACACGTTCGCGACGGTCGACAGGTGCGTTCCGACCCACTTCGCGTACGGGCCCAACATGGCGACGAACGCGCGCATGTCGTCCGGCGAGTCACCTTCGCGCGCGACGCCGGTCGGGAACGCCTCCGCCCAGAGGAGGGGGAGCTCGCGTAGCACGGCCGCGCTGAGCGCGATGCCGTCCGCGATGCCTTGGCGGTGGCGATCGGGAGCGTCGTCAGCCATCCGCCGCCTCGCCCGCCATCGACTTCGACGCGTCCGCGTACTTCTTCCGGATGCGCTCTGCCTTCGGCCCCCGGAGGGCCTCGATCGCGCGAACGCTCCCGTGCACCGGGCAGTTCGAGTCCACCTCATCATCACCGGTGCACACGCACAGGATGTGGCTAGGACCGAAGTCCCGGTCCGCGGCCTGCTGTGCGGCGCCAAGCGCCAGGTCGATCCCGCGCAGCTCCGCGCGCGCGTCGATCTCGGTCTCCGTCTCGTCTCGGAACAGCAGCGCGAGATCCACCGCCACGCTGGGCGCGAAGTACTGAATGCCGCGTACCGGCGCGCCCGTGTGCTTGTTCAGTGCCTCCCAGCCTTCCGCCGCGTTCGCCAGCGCCTCCGCGGACTCACGCGTCTCGTGAACCTCCTGCACGACGACCGTCGACAAGCGCGTTGCGCTGTGATCGATGTGCAGGATCTCCCGACCAAGCGCGCGTTGCTCGTCAGCGTGTTTCGCCGCGAGCTCCGTCGCCTTGATGTCGATCGCTGTCTCAGGATTGACCGCTCCCCAGACCACGCGGTGCGTGTCGATGCTCACTCTGAGTCTCCCTTTCGTCGTTGTCGCCGTCGCCCGCGCGCTTCTGACGCAAGTACTCGGCTGCTCATCGCACTCTCCACAGGCCGTGGCCGACCTTCACGATCAGCCGCGCCTTCTTGAGGTTGGTGAGTTCTGCCCCGATCCGAGTGTCCGGCTTCGACTTCAGATGCGCCGGCGCGAACGAGATCAGCTCACGGTTCCGCCACTCCCGCAACGGCATCGTCTTCATGTGCTCGAGGATCGCTCGCGCGACTGTCCCGATCGGTGGCAGAGAATCGCCCCGCATCCACCCGACACGCCGCGCCGGTGCTCCGGTGGCGCGCAGTGCAGCGCCGGTCGCGATGGTCTTCGCGGTGCTGAGCGAGATCACGAGCTCCGCCAGTCGACGCACGCCGTGTTCGCCGACAAGGTGCGCCGTCAGCGCTTCGTCAGCGCGGATGAACCGGCCACGGACCTCTGCCTCGTAATCACACGCGGGGTCCGGACACTCGATCACGTGGAGCGCCCTCACGCTGTCGGACGTCTCCGGGAGGGCAAGCGCCTCCATCACGGGACCGTTACCGCAGTCGCGTCAGCGATCGGTGGCGAATCGCCAGTCGGCCTTGCCAGCAGCACGCTGAGGATCTCCCCGGCGACGCGCTTCGTACGCTGGTGAATGAGCCACCGCTGAGTGCCCGGCTCCGGTGTTGCGTTCACGATGAGCGTTGCTGTCTCGATCGCTCCGTCGCGGAAGTCTGCCTGCGCTCCCTCAGGGGCGCAGAGGTTGCACGCGTACCAGCTGATCGGATACCAGGACTTGCCGTCCGGCCGGAGCTGCTGGCACCGCTCGTCGATGCTCTCGATCGTCTCGATCGCGGCCTGGAGTTCCCCCGCGTGCCGCTGCTTGAGGCGCTCTCGCATGGCCTCGCCAGCGGCTCCCATGCTCTTGAGAGAGTCGTCGAAGCCGTGGTCCAGCGACCAGACCCCCTGCCCTCCCGCCTCGGGCGGGGGATTGGTGTAGCCGTTGGGGTTCACGTCACCGAGGCGCCCGCCCAGCCACCGGATCCCGGTCCCGAGCACGCAGTAGAGGATGCCGAGCACGTCGTCTCGGTACTTGAACATGCCTGGGTGTTTGAGGATCACAGACCGAATCGTGCCCTCGAGTGTCAGCGGGTTCCCCCGCCCGTCGCGCGGGATCGCGCGGATCAGTTCATATGCCTTCTCAGCCGCGTCGGTGGCGCTCATGAAGGAACCGAACAGCGGATCTCGCATCAGTACATCCCCACCGTGGTGCCTGACGTCACCTCGGTCCCGACGGCACGCACGCGATACCGCACTTCGTCTCCGACATGGTCTTCCGCCTTCGTGTCGACGTCGTCGAGATCCCGCTCATCGCGCGGCAGCACGAGCATCGTGCGCAGGAACTGCGGGTTCTTCTTCCCGACCACGAACAGCGCCGGCGTCTCACGCGGGCCGCCGTGCGCAGGTTTCCGCGCGGCCGCCATCATCTTCCGCACCATCTCCCAGCCCATCTTCCGTGAGCCAGGCCGCTTGTCGGCCCGCAGCCACTCGATGCCCATGAACACCGTGCCGTCGATGTGCACCGGCTTCGCCATGTCCATCGCGATGCTCATCCCGTTCTCGACCGAGAAGATCGAGGAGTCCGCGGGCCCCGCCTTCACGCGACACCGACGGTCTTTCCGCCAGCCCCACGCGATCTCGCGCTCCACGATCCCCTTGGCGATCTCGACCGCGAGCATCATCAGTCCCTTGTTCGGCGACCCGTTCCACCCGTACCACTCCCGAATCCGGAACAGGTCCCCGCGCACGGTCGACACCACGCGGTCATCGCGCAGCGTCAGATCGCTACCGTCGCTGACCGCGTACCAGCCCACGCTGAACGGCGCACTCGACCCCCAGTCGAACGCGCGATCGATCCGCCACGACTCCGGAACGTCGAAGTCCGGCACGTCGTTGACGCGCGAGTTCCACACGTCCCCGAACATCCCGCCGGCCACCAGGTCCCACGATCCGTCGAGCCACGCTTCCGCCATCGCCTCGTTGGTCGCCGACGCGCGGATCTTCTGCTCGTAGTCCGGATCCGCCGCCATCAGCACCGTGTTCTCGCGCAGGTGGCTGTGGATCGCCGCTCGAGGCGGCTCCAGCTTCCCGCCGCGACCGAGCGGCTTCTCGATCACCACGACCTTGTCCCACTGGCCAGCGAGCTTGAACCGGTCCCGCACCCAGTTCGTCCCCACCCCGTACGGGTTCGTGGTCGCCCGCACCATCCGCGGCATGCCGCTCCGCGACGACCGGCTGCAAGAGAACATCCGCGTGTAGCACTCGTCGGTGTTCCAGTTCGTCAGCTCCTCGAACCCGATCCACGGCAGCTCATGGCCGTGATACGAGTTTCCCGACAGCCAGACCGACCCGCGTTGGCGGATGAAGAACGTGTGGTTCCGCGCGAAGCTCAGGCAGTACACGCGACCCTTGTGGTGACGACGGGTCACCTGCGTCTTCGCGCTGTTCTCGCGGATGTTCCGCTCGCGGTTGTCGGTGTAGAGGCGATGGCTCGATCGTGGGTTCAGGGAGATCTGGTACGAGACCTGGCGTTCGTCACGATGGCGCACGAGCACGTGAGGCGCGTACCCGAGCAGGACACCGACCTCGCAGATTCCGTCGCGCAGTCCCGGCGACGACGTGAACGCGTATAGGCGATCGCCCTGGCGCGTCCCGTCTCCGTCGATGAACGCGTCGAGGAACTGCCGAAGTTGCGCGGCGCTCGCGGACTCGATGATGTTGCGCGGGATGAACTTCTGCTGGAACCCACCGTACTCCCGGAGCCAGGTCGCCCAGCGCTTCGAAGACCAGACGAACTGTGTGTCCGTCGCCCTGTGGCCGATCCCAACCCGATCCAGCAGTGCGGCGATCTTCGCGCGGCGGTCCGTCTTCTTCTGCGCGATGCTGATGATGTTCGACAGCCTGCCGGTGCGATCGGGCGTCTTGACGGTCGACCCCTCTGCGAGATACCAGCCCATGAACTCGCAGTAGTCGTCGCCGCTCATCGACGTCGGCTGTCCGCACGGGATCCGCGTCTCGACGGCCGGGATATCGAACGACTCGATCCCCTCGCGCTGCACGGACCACCCGCCACGGCAGATCGACGCCTCGCGCGGCAGTTCGCAGTACGGGACGAGCTCTCGATCGGCGGTCACGAGCCGATGGTTCGGCGTGAACGACATGAACCGTCCGCGGCCCTCGTACTCGACGATGTCACCGTCGTAGTCGAAGGCCGGCCGTTCCCGGACCGGAAGCAGCTCGACGCGCATCGTCTCGAGGTCGCATGTGAGCGCCCGCTCGCCGACACGCACGTCCTCGATCGGCGCCCAGCCGCGCTCGGTCAGGACGTCGCCGTCCGGCACGCACCAGTAGTCCGCCGGCTGCGCGATGTGCCGGAACAGCAGCATCTCGCCGTCGGGGAACTTCCACTCCGTGCGGCTCATGTTGAAGTGCGCACCGGGGAAGATCCGCGGAAACCACTCCTGCGACTTCGCGATCACGTCCGCCAGCTGCGGGTGCGACTGACGGAACAAGATCCCGCGCCACGCCGGCCCATGCCCGCGTCCGACGTGCTGCGCGTACGACATCAGCAGGCAGTCCGTCTTCCCGCCGCCCCGGCTCCCGTGGTACAGGACCTCGAACAGCGGGCACTGCAGGAACGCTTCCTGGCTACCGGGCAACGGCGCCCAGATCACCTTCGCGCCGTTCACCGACCTCGACGCACGCGACAACTCCGAAGCACGCGCGGCACGCACACCGTCCTCGAGCTCGCGCTGCTCGTCCACACCCACGCCCGGAAGAGCCGCCGTGCTCACGCAGCGTCGACTTCCCGGCGGGGGAGGCGCGCCACCTCCTCTGGCGCATCCTCCCCGTCGCGGACAGCGTCCGGCTCCACGTCGAGAATCGGCCGTGCACCGCCGCCCTCGAGCGCCGTCGGGCTGTGCGACGCAATCCACGCGTCCGCCGTCAGCATCCCGGGCGGCACCAGCACACCGACGCCCTCGTGCACCACGTGCGTACGGTCCCGCCACGCAGCACCGCCGCGCTTCTCCAGGAAGAACATCATCGCCTTCGTGTCGCCCTTCTTCGCCTTCACGGCCAGCGCGCGCGCGACCTCGTGCACCAAGTTCGCCTCCGCCACCGCCAGCTTGTCCCCGAGGTGCTTCCGCAACGTCGTGATCGACGTCTCCAGCACCTTCGCGATGTGACGCTCCGCGATCCCGTGCGCCTTCATCTCGACCGCCGTCTTCACCTCGTTCTCCGTGAATGCCCGCTCGTGCGTCTCCGTCCGCGGCGCACCGAACACGTCCCCGTACCGCGCAATCAGTGACCGCGGCTCGCACCCAATCGCATCCGCTGTACGGTCCGCAGACACGCCCGCAACCCGCAGCGCCTGGACAATCTCGTCCTCGCCACGGGTCCACTCCCACCGGCCGCCCGGCTTGCTCACCGGCATCGCGATCCTCGGTTTTCGATTTTTCGGATCTCCGTTTCGGTTCAGCCGGCACAGCCTGCGCGAGATGGGTCCCCCCGGGTGGGGGTCGTCCGCTCCAACACGACGTACCCCCTCGACTGAGCTACGCCGCCGGCCGTGTCACAATGTAACACGCGCGCAGCCGGAGCCTGCCAGCCGCGAGCCCCGAGAGTGGGCGCAAGGGTGTCCGCCGATCGCGCCATTCCGTGAGGCAGGCAAACGACTTAGGACGGCGCCTCAGGGTGGGCCCAAACGTCGCCCACCCCCTGGGCTCGAGTTCGGCCGCCTCAGAACGCCCAGGACCGGCGCTCGATGGGCGGTGACACCTGCGCCTTCGGCGATGCGCTCGGCCAGCAGCCGCGAGGCCCGCGCGCCCGAGAACAGACCGCGAACGCCCGTGCCGCCCGCCTCCAAAGCCAGGTCCCGAGCGAGCGACAACTCGCGCCGAGCATCAGGCGCGTCGTCGTTGCGAGCCTCAACGAGTCCGATTCCGAGGTGGGCCTGCGCCAATTGAGCACGACGCTCCGGTCCCAGCGCCAGCAGTGCCCGGCAGAAGCACTCCATCGCTTTGGAGTCGTCCCCCCGGCTCGCGAAGTATTCGCCAAGGCCGAGACGTGCCAACGGCTCCAAGTCCCCGAGACCCCGATCACGCGCCATCTCCACTGCGTCCAACAGCGACGCCTCGGCGGCGACGTCTTGGGCAAGCAAGGTGAACACCGCTCCGAGGTTCAGATGAGCGAGTACGACGTCCCGTATGGCACTTCGCCCGCGGGCGACTTCGAGGCAAGTCGCATACAGTCGCTGAGCATCCGCAAGGCGCCCAAGTGCCACGAGCACGCCCGCCTCGTTCGCTCGGGCAGACGCGACTGCTCCCACATCATCGGCCCGGGAAGCGAGCTTTCGGCTCGTCCGATAGAGGCGCTCTGCGTCGTTGTAGTTGCCCAGCGCATAGGCGACGTTACCCAGGTTCGATAGGCTCACGATCGCGACACGCTCATACCCGCAGGCGCGCGCGCTCCTCCACGCTAGCTGATAGTGTTCGCGCGCTTGCGCGTACCGCTGTTCCCGAAAATACACGCTTCCAAGACTGTTCAGAACCGCGGCTCGCGCGCGTGGATCCGGGTGGCGATCCAGGTACTCCAGACGGAGCCGCAACTGCTCGCGGGCCTCTGGCAGTTGGCCCGTGTCCATGTAAACGAGTCCGAGGTTGGACCTCGCCATCGACTCAAGCTCACGTCCATGAGGGTCAGGCGGTGCCAGTTCTATGGCGGCGAGCAGTTCGGCTCTGGCGCGCTTTGGGTCCCCAGCGTCCCGGAACCACAGCCCGATCGCGTTTCGGATTGCGGGATCCCGTGGCTGCGCCCGCGCCGCGTCATCGAGCACTCTGAGCGCATCGATCATCCGATCGCGACCGCGGAGGGCATCCGCGTGAAACATCAGAAGACCCGTCTTCGTGAAGGACGTGCGTGGCTGCGTGCTCGTAGGCGCTGCCCGAGCGTCCGCGGCAGCAGCGGCTGGGCAGTTCCTCCGTTGCCACCAGTCTGACGACTCGCCCTTGAACAGCGCGTCGGCAAGGGCCATTGCCGACTGAAATCGGCCCTCGGGGCGCCTGTGGACCAGCGACCGAACCACGTGATCGAAGAACTCGGACACGCCCGTGAGATCGGACGCCGGACCCTCGCGCACGGTCTCCTCCGGCAGAGCCGTGTCCGCCGAGACCTTCGGCGGAACGGCGGCAAGCGTATCCCGGCCGCAACGAGAGCGGGCCCCGGCGGAGTGCGCCGGGGCCCGTGAATGGTGTCGAAGAGGCGATCAGTCGCCGGAGTCGGCGGCCTTCTTCTTCTGGACGTTCTCGATCCAGGACGGGGCGCTCTTCGCCTCGTCGCTGTCTGGGTAGTCCTCGAGGACCTGGTTGAGCGCTTCGATCGCGGCGTCGTAGTCCTTGTCTCTATACGCGAGGTTCGCGCGAGCGAGCAGTGCGCTCGGCGCGAACTTCGTCGCCTTGCCCGCGTCGAGCAGCCAATCGATGTGCTCCTCGACCTCGTCGCGGCGCTGCAGCCGCGTGAGCAGGCCGATCATGCTCTGGCGGACCTCGGCCACGTGCTCGACCGGTGCCTTCTCGCCAGCGGGCGCTTCCTCGGTACCCGTCAGGTCGTCCAGGATCTCCTGGAGGTTCGCGACGGCGCTGCCCATGAGGGCCTTGCCCTCCTCCGGCGGCGTGGAGCGCCTGAGCGTACGTGCGGGCTTGGTCGCCAGACGCACACGCCACGAGATGCGGTCATCGGCCTTCGGGTAGAGCTCGAGCATCTCGTTGAGGAGGAGTTCCTCGTCTGCCGAGTTGCCCTGGGCCTGGTGCAGCTTCAAGATGCCGGTGTGGACGCCGACGGACGGCGCCTGTTCGAGCAGCTTGTCGAAAGCGGCGCTCGCTTCGTCGAACAGCTTGCGGTCCGCCAGCATGCCGGCAAGCTTCGTGCGGCTCTCGACGTCTTCCTTGCCCTTGAGCGCAGCGAACTCGGTCTCGAGTTCAGCGCCCTTCTCGAGCGCGCCGAGGATGCCGTCGGTCGAGCGGTCGACGCGGTTGTTCACCACGTGACCCTCGGAGTTCATCACCATGATCGAGGGGTAACCACCGATGCCGTACTTGGTCATGAACTCGCGAACTGCGGAAGTGATGTCTCTGCCGCCGGTCAGGCGGACGGCCACGTAACGGTCGCTGATCGCCCCGCTCTCATCTTTCGAGAACACACTGTTCTCGAGCGCGATGCAAGGGGGTCACGGCGGTGACCTGCGGTGGACGTAGACCAGCATGAGCTTGCCGCTCTCGGCCGCTGCGGCCTGTCCTGCTTCCCAGCCTTCGATCCACTCGATGGGCTTCAGGGCAGGCTTCAACTCGGTGTCCGTCGCCGCGGCGGCGTCGTCACCGGCGGGCGGTACGGGCTCGTCGGCCAACGCGTTCGTGAGCGGGACGGCGCCGAGGATCAGGGCCAGGGCGGTGCTCGCGATGTGAAGGTTCATGGTTCTCCTCTGCTTCGCAGGGGGTTCGGGGAGGGGAGATCGCAGACGGCGGGCTCCGCTCCCTCAGACAGCCGGGAGCCGCGGCATGTTCCCACTCTGTAGGGCATGGAGCCAGGCTGCGGCGAGGGGGCCGCCGGGCGGGCCGCCGAGGCCGAGCCTGGTGGGAGGCTGAGCCTGAGACGGGATTCCCCTCAACTTCGAGGCTCCGACTGGCCGATTCTCGATACGAGTCATGGCGCGGGGGCGCCGGACCGAGAGCAAGACCAGAGAAGAGGATGCCGTGCAGGCTGCGGCCGGCCAGACGAGTTCGAGACTCGCGCGCATGGGGGTGTGCGCGTGAGTGGTAACCGTCCGCACCGATCGGTCCTCATCGTCGACGGCGACGCTCAGTTTGCCGCGCAGGTGGCCGCGCATCTCGGCTCGGCGGGCGTCCAGGCCAAGCTGGCGAGCGACGGCTACGACGCCGTCCGCGCGGTCCAGATGCGCGCGTACGACCTCGTCGTGCTCGGCATGCAGTTGCGGGACCGCGACGGCGCCGAGGTTCTACGCCTGCTCCGGCTCGACCCCCACACCGCCAACACCCCCGTGCACTTGCTCGCCGCACACGGCGAATCAGAGATCCTCAACTCCGCGTTGCGCGTCGGTGCGCAGGGCGTCTTCCGGCGCGATCAGCAGTCCCCCGACCAGATCGCGTACGAGATCGTCAATCTTCTCGGCGGTGCGACGCCAGGCGCGCAACCGCAAGCGGTCGTCGGTCCGGCCCGCTCGGTACCGGCCGACGTCGACGCCATGGCGAGGCGCTTCCGCGGTGGACAGCGCGCCGCCAACACCCCGCACCCCTTGGGCGCCTCGCAGCACGGCGACGCCGGCTCATTGCCCGAGGGGTTCCACCGCGCGAAGCAGTTCTCGCCGGGCCCGCAGAGCTCGGAGACCACCGGAGCCGTCCCGGTGCGCAGAGGGGCGCCCCCACGCCCTATCGGCCGCACGCAACTCGGCGGCGCGGGTCAGTTCGGGACGCACCAAGGCACCGGACCACTCCCCACCGACAGCGGGCCTCCTCCGGTGCCGACAGGTCACGGCGCGGCGCCCAACGCACCCCCGCGTGCACCGCAGGCTCCGATGCAGCAGGTGTTCAGCTATGACACGCTGCTCAATCATCTCGTCGGCCAGGCGCCCTACCTTGCCGAGGCCATGGGGCTGCGCACCGACTTCCTCTGTGCGACCTGCGGCGCCCAGCTGACTCTGCGGATGTGGCCCGACGGCGAACGCGCCAACGGCGTGCGTGGCTACTTCTTCTGCGACCGCTGCGAACCGCAGTAGTGGGCGCGCCGCGCTGAGTCACGCGCATCGCGGAGCGATCCACGCGCCACACCTTGCGCGCACGTCTCCCTTCCTCCGCGCCCTACGCGATTCGCAACTCGCGATGTGGTCTCGCTTCCGGCGCGGGACGCTTCGCGCCCGCCGGCGCAGCTGCATCGAGTGGATCGCGTGGCAACGCTTACTGCACGACGCCGTACGCTCTAGGGATCGTGCGTCTGTCTCTTCCCGCCGCTGCGCTCTTCTTCGTCCTCGCCGCGATTGCGTTCGGGCAGGAGAAGCCGCCGCTGCCCGGCGCGCCGAACGACGCGGCCGTCGCGTCGTACCGGCGCGGCGAGGCGCTGCTCGAAGCGCGCAAGTACGCCGAGGCAGCCGGAGCGTTCGACGATGCGGCCAAGCGCGCGCCGCTGTTCTATCTCGCGCACTATGCCGCGGGAAACGCGCTCACGCAGGCCGGCCAACTCGACGAGGCGGAGAAGCGCTACCGTGAATCCGTCGCCGTCGACCCCAAGTTCGCGCGGGGCTGGAACGCGCTGGGCGCGGTGCAGACCGCAGGCGGGCGGCACGAGGACGCGCTTGCCTCGTTCGATCGCGCACTCGCGGTCGACGGTTCGTTCCTGCTCGCGCGTCGGCACCGGGGGCAGGCTCTTCTGCGGCTCGGCCGCCTCGACGACGCCGAGGCGGAGTTGCGCCGCGTGGTGCGCATCAAGGGTGACGACGCCGACGCGCGTGTCGCCCTGGCATCGGTGCTCGTCTTATCGGCGAAGGTCGACGAGGGGCGCGCCATGCTCGATCGCATCCTGATCGAGCACCCCAAGAACCCAAGCGCTCACCTCCTGACCGCGACGATCGCGCTCGCCGGCGAGGATGTGGAAGGCGCGGCGTCCGCGCTACGCCGTGCCCTCGAGCACGGCGGGAACGTGCGCGCGGTGCGGGCAGATGTCGGCCGCCTGGCAACGCGCGTCGCCGACCTGTCGCGCCGCCGCGGCGAGGTCGTCGCACACGTCGACGCGCTGGAGCTCCTGGTCGCGGTCGCGCCGCGGGAGCCGACACTGCATGCCCGCCTCGGAGCCGCACTGATCACCCTCTACGAGTCGCAGCCCATCGACGGACGAGAATCGTCCGTGCGGGACCGCGCCCTGAAGTCGCTGCGACGTTCGCTCGAGCTGAAGCCGGACCAGGACGCGGTCCGCAAGCTGCTCGCGATGTACTCGAAGGAGTAGCGCACGATGTAACGAAGACGCGGTGAGCCGCGTCCTCATCCCCTCCAGGGGTGGGCGGGTCCGTGGGGGGTGGGGTCGCGCGCGCGAGCAGAGCTAGCACGTGGGGGCGCCGGGCAGCATCTCGAGCAGGTGCGACAGGCTGCGCACGCGCACACAGTCCGCGTCCCAGACCGAGAGCGGGTCCATCAACACCGGCACAAGCCCGGCGCCGCGAGCGCCGACGATATCGACGCTGAAGAGGTCGCCCACGTACGCGATCCGGTCCACGGCCAGGCCGAGACTCGCCACGCCCAACGCGAAGATGCGCGGGTCCGGCTTCTCGAAGCCGACGTCGCCGGAGTCCGTCACGGTCTCGAGCAAGTGCAGCAGGCCGGCGTCTGCCAGACGGCGCGAGACCTGGCCGTCGCTGTTGCTCACACACCCGAGGCGGTAACCACGGGCCGCGAGCGCGCGCAGGACACTGTGCGCGTCGTCCGGCGGTCGCACCCAGAGTTCGTTCCAAGCGGTATCGAGCGCCGCGAACACGCGGTCTGCGTCTGCCGCCGTCACACCCAGGCCCTCGACGATCAACTCGACGTAGCGACGGTGGACGTGCGGACTCTCGCGCTTCGGCGCGCGGCCGATCAGCGGGTCCAGCTTCGGACGGGCACGCATCTCGGCTGCTGCCACGTCATCGAGTGATCGTGTGATGCCCAGATCGTTGACGATCTCGGTCATCCGCGGGTGATCGAGCCACAGGAGGACGTTGCCGGCGTCGAACAGCACCCCGCGGACCGACTGGAGCGACTCCGCGGCGGTCAACGGCCGAGTGCCTCGTCCACGGCGGCGACGAACGTCTCGGCGCGCGCCGCGCTGACGGCCGCCGAGGTCTTCCCGCCTCGCTTGATCGACGTGCCGACGATGACGCCGTCGAAGTGCGCGGTCAGCGAATGGGCCGCGCGCGCCGTCGCGCCGCTGCCCGCCAACACCGGATGCCCTCCGGCGCCGCTTCGAATGCGCGCGGCGACGTCCAGGTCCACCGCTGCGCCCGTGCCAGCGCCGGTCACGATCAACGCATCGGCACCTCCGCGACCGACCGTCTCAGCGGCGACCTCCCTCGGGTCGCGTTCGACGAGCGGCGCCGCGTGTTTCACGAGCACGTCCGCCGCAATCTGAACTCCGGGCGCCAGCACGGCACGCAACCGGAGCACCTCGGCGGCACGTCCCTCGATGACGCCCTGGTCCGTCACCATCGCACCGGTCAGGACGTTGACCCGCACGAACCGCGCCCCGACCGCCGCCGCGACCGAGAGCGCAGAGAGGGTGTCGTTGCGCAAGCAGTTGACGCCGATCGGGAGTCCCGCCGCCGCGTCGCGCACGACAAGCGCAGCCGTCGTCAGCGCGGCGACCGTCGCAGGCGACACGCTGTCCTTCTCGAACGGTTGGTCTCCGTGGTTCTCGACGATCAGAGCGTCGCAGCCCGCGGACGCGAGCGCAGCCGCATCGTCGCGTGCGCGGCGTTCGATCTTCCGCATGCTCCCCGCGTAGTCCGGTGCACCCGGCAGCGCGAGCAGGTGCACGACGCCGATCACCGGGAAGCGGCATCCGAGAAATCCGCCGGGCGAACGCGCTGCGCCACTCACTCCTGACGAACGCCCCGCGACGTCGGTCCCCGCGCGAGGCCGGCGTCCGGCGGCCGCGGGTCCTTCCTCTGGATCGCACCCGCACCGCGAAGCGCACGCTCGCGGAGCTCCTTCGACGGCGCTTCGGGGCTGTCCGGCAGTTCTCCGAACTGCGTGAGATGCGCGATGCAGCCCGCGTTCCAATAGCCCTCGAGCGCGAGCAACGAGAGACGCTGCTGGCCCTCGCCGTCGGCGCCGGTCAGGGAGGCACCGAATGCGCCGATCAACTCGGCGTCCTCGTAACCCCGCGCCCGCACGTACGAGTGCAGGCTCTCGACCGCGCGGGCACGCAGCGGCCCCGTGGAGATCGGTGACTCACCGCGCACGACCTCGATGCCGGTCACGTGCCCGCGCCGGGCGAGCCCGTGGATCGCGATCATCCGCAGGCGCGCGTCCGCGCCCCGGTCCTCCCAGACCGACAGGAGCAGCGGTACCTGTTCGTGTCCGGGAAGCGTGGCGAGAACGCGGAGCGTCATCCGCTGGTCCTCACGTTCGACGGCGCGCCCCCACCGTTCCATAAGCGGGGGAACGGCTCGCGGCTCCTCGAGGTGCTCGACGACGAGCGCGGCCGCCCGCTGGAGGCCGCCGTCGATCGTCGGCTGCGAGAGGATGTCGACCATCAGACTCGAGCCTTCAGCGCCGTTCGCCCGCGCCGCCTCGACAACGGCCTGGAACAGCGGCACCCGCGCCATGCGCCGGCCGGCAAGTGCCAGCCGCTGCATCTCGGCCCGCAGCTTGGTCATGTCCCACGACGTCGCATCGATCGGCGGTCGCGCGCCTTCGGGATCGGCGGGGACCGGAGCCTGCACGTCGCCTCGGGACCCGCCCTGCTGCGCTCGAAGCCGCGTCAGCTCCCCCTGGGCCAGCTCGCGGCGCTCTCGCTCGCTCTCGGCGACGCTCCGCCAGTCGCCGGCGTCGCGCCGCAACTCCGCCAGGTCCCGCTCGAGTTGGGGGATGCGCTGTGCCTCGCCGTCGCCGCCGCTCGGGGCGGCGAGCCACGCCGCCCCCGCGCCGAGCGCGGCCGCGATCACGTGGGTGAGCAGGAGGTTCCCTCGGCCGGCCATGCGGACTTCGTAACATCCCCTGCACTCCGGGGGGGACGATTCCAGGCAACCCGACGCGGCTCACGAGCGTCTATCGTGCGGCACGCGAGTCGCGAAGAGCCCGTCGGGTGAGACGCCCGGGGAGACCCACATGACCAGAACCAGCCGTAGCCGCGCCGTCCTGATGACCCTCCTGCTCCTGGTGGGAGCGACATTCGTCGCACCGCCGGCACGCTCCGACGAGGACGTCGCGAAGCAGTTGCGCCTGCTCTACTTCGACGGGAAGTTCGGCGAAGCCAAGACGCTCCTCGACGCCGCCCCGGCCGAGATCCGCGACGACACCGGTCTGCGACAGGCGCTGGGCGATGTGGCGCTCAAGTGGGCGAAGCGCCAGCAGGGACCGGCGCGCCGCGCGGGCCTGCTCGCGGCACGGATGAACTTCGCCGTCGCGCGCGACCTCGATCCGACGGACGTCGGCTCCGCCGAGAAGGCCATGGACGTAACGACGCGTCTCGTCGACCTCGCTACCGAGGCGAAGAACGGCGCGCAGGCCGAGGCCGCCGCATCGTGGGGAATCACCGAGGGCGAGAAAGCGCTCGAGGGCGGCGCCGATTCGCCGGGCGTGCGCACCGGACTCGCCGACGCGTACGCGATGCGCGCCGAGAAGAGCCACCCGGTCGAGGACTTCGATCAGATCGTTGCCGACTACAACCGCGGCGCCGACCTCATCGCCTCGTGCGCCGACGGCGCGGACTCACCCGGCAAGGCGTACGGCCGCGCCGCGGAGATCTGCATGACGCTTGCTGCCTTCGTCGGCGAGCACCGTCCTCTCGAGGAAGAGAAGCGCGACGATGAAGCCCTCGCGAACGCCGTCAGTTTCGCGACGAAAGCGTGTGAGCAGAAGGGCGCCCCCGACTCCGCATACACGACGCACGTGATCGCGCTGCGCAAGGCGCGGAACGCCGGCGTGACCGAGGGCTTGCCGCGCGTCTTCATGGACGAGATCCCCAAGAAGGACCAAATCGACGGACTGAAGCTTCGCGTGCCCCGCGCGACCGGCTGGAAGGTCGAGAAGAGCACGAGGGACTGGCCGCTCATCTGGAGCGTGAAGATCGGCGACGATGACACCGCCGTGCAGGTGATGCTCAAGCTCTGGGAGCACGGGCAGAGCTGGCGCAGCAAGGGCTGGGCGAAGCTCGACGAGATCTCCGAGGGCCGCTTCGAAGCGGAGAAGGTGAAGATGTCGGACGTCGCCGGTGAGATCGAGGCACACCTCGTCGACCCGAACCCGCCGGCCGCCGAGGAAGACGGCAAGAAGAAGAAAAAGAAGAAGAAGCGAAAGAAGAAGAAGGGCCCCCAGATCTGGCACTGGGAGGTAGCCGGCACCATGAGCGGGCGCAACGTGCGCGCAGCGGAGTGGATCTGGTACGAGGCGCAGAAGCACGGTCGCAGCTATCAGCTGCGCATCCTCGATTGGCGCGACATCACCAACCTGAACGAGCCCGACATCGAGCAGTTCGTGGAGTACGCGATCGGTACCGCGCCTCCCGATCCCGAAGAGGACGACGGCAAGAAAAAGCCGCGCCGCTAGTCCGTTCCTAGTCGCGTCGGTTCCTAGTCGTGTCAATTCCTAGTCTGGGGCGGCGTCCGGGCGTTCGAACGCGACGATCGCTGCCGGTGCGCGCGTGATCCACCACGCGATGACTGTCGCCGCGGCCAAGCCAGCGAGCAGACCGAGCGACAGCTCGATGTGCAGGTACTCCGCCACTCGCATCTCCTCGAACTCTTCGGCAGCGCTCGCCGCGGCGTCGGAAGCGCCCTCGTCTTCGTGCATCCGGACGAGCCGCTGCAACAACGCCGCGCGATACAGCAACACCTCACCGACGACGGCGGCAACGAACAGGCCCGCCACCGCTGCCCACTGCACGCGGCCACCCCGCTCCCCGGCCGCTGCCCACGCCGCACCGCCGGCCAGGGCGCCCAGCACCGGCAACACCCAGTGCGCCCCGGTGCCGGTGGCGCGGGCTGCGAACATCCAGACGAGTGCGCCCAGAGTGCCTGCCACCAGCGCCCCGCCGAGCGCGCGGTCGAAGGTGCTGCCGCACTGCTCGCCGCGGCGGCGGACGAGCGGTGTGCCGCACTCCTCGCACTTGCGCGGGCGCTGCCCCGGGAACGGTAGAAGCGACGGAGCGGTCGCACCGCACGGGCAGAGTCTCTCTCTCACCGGCGTCGGGGCGTCGGGAGCGGGCGAGACTGCAGAGGTCGGCGGCGCCGAGGCTTCGTCCATCGGCCGAAGAGACTACTCGCAGGGCGCGAGCCCGGACCGGAACACACGCCCGGATACCTCGTCCCGCCGCGCGAGAGGGGATGGCACACTCCGCGCATGCCGTTCACGCTCGCTGAGATCGCCGCGCGCGTCGGGGGTCGTCTCGCCGGAGACGGCTCACGTGTGCTCGCCGGGGTGGCGTCGCTCGAGGCCGCCGGCGAGAGCGACCTGACGTTCGTCGCCGTGCCGCGGCTGATCTCGAAGTTCGAGGAGTCCTCGGCCGGCGCTGCCATCCTCCCGGAGGGCGCCGACGCGGACGGTCGCGACGTGATCCACCACGCGAACCCCCGCGCGGCCATGGCGGTGGCGATCGCTCTGTTCGAACCGGAACCCGCGATCGAGCCGGGAATCTCCGCCCATGCGGACGTCAGCCCCGATGCAGTGCTCGGTGAGCGCGTCTCCGTCGGACAGTTCGCCGTGGTCGGAGCCGGTGCGACGCTCGGCGATGACGTCATCGTCGGCGCCGGATCGGTCGTGGCCGCGGGCAGCAGGCTCGGAGACCGCACGCGACTGCACCCGCGGGTCGTCGTCTACTCGCGCGTCACGATCGGCGCAGACTGCATCCTGCACTCGGGCGTCGTGATCGGCGCCGACGGCTTCGGGTTCACGCTCGTGGACGGCAAGCACGTCAAGATCCCGCAGATCGGGGGTGTCGAGATCGGAGACGACGTCGAGATCGGCGCCGGGTCCTGTGTCGACGCCGGAGCCCTCGCGCCGACCCGCGTCGGCGACAACACCAAGATCGACAACCTCGTGATGGTCGGCCACAACACCCAACTCGGGCGCAGCGTCCTGCTGTGCGGGCAGTCGGGCATCGCCGGCAGCAGCGTGCTCGAGGATTACGTCGTGCTGGCCGGACAGGCCGGCGTGGGCGGACACCTACGCATGGGCCAGGGATCCTCGGCGGCCGCGCAGTCCGCCGTGCTCCGCGACGTCCCGAAGGGCGAGGTCACCGCGGGCGCTCCGAACGTGCCGATGTCGCTCTGGAAGCGCATGCACGCGGCGGGCAAGCACCTTCCCGAGCTGCGCGAAGAGCTGAAGGCGCTGCGGCGCCGCATCGCCGCGCTCGAAGAAGGCGGCGACCCCCGCCAGAACACGCGCATCGACCCGCGCGACTGACTGCCGGGTAGCCGCGACCACGTGCGCGGGCCGGGGTGGATCCTCGCGATCACGAGCCCTCGATGTGGCGCGCTGCAGCGAGCAGCGCGAGCACCGACATGCCCTGCTGGATCTCTCCGCTCGTCGCCAGGCGGAGCGCCTCGACGAACGGCATGCGGAGAGGTACGAGCTCCTCTCCGGTGTCGAGCTGCTGCTCGCCCGGTGTCAGGTTCTCTGCGACGAACAGGTGCACGTGTTGCTGGATCTTGCCCGAGAGCATGCAGGTGAACAGCGGCGTCACCTCTGCGGCCTCGAGCCCGGTCTCTTCGCGCAGCTCGCGGAGCGCAGCGTTGCGCAGCGCTTCTTCACTGTTCACGTGACCTCCGGGCACCTCGATGCACGTCTTCTCGAAACCAATCCGATGCGTACGGATCAGAGTGACGGTGTCGTCCGGCCAGAGGGGCACGATGTAGACCAGATCCGGTCCCGTGCCGAGCAGCGCGTCGAACTCGTTCCCCCGCGGATCGCGGGCAGTGATGACGGATAGCTTCAGGTAGGGGTGATCGAGGACCTGGTTCTCGCCGAGGATCTCGAACGCATCGCTCACCGGCTCACATCTCCTGTGGCGCTGCGAGCCCGAGCAGGTCGAGCGCGTTGGCGAGGGCCTGCTGCACCGAGCGCGCCAGCGCCAGTCGCGCGCGCGCAACGTCCTCGTCCGCGCAGTTGACCTTCAGCGACGCATCCCGGCTTCCCGCCGCGTACCAGCTGCTGAACGCACGGCAGAGATCGAGCGCCCAGCTGGCGATCCAGTGCGGCTCGTTCTTGTCGCCGGCCTTTCCGACGACCTCCGGGAGGCGCGCGAGGTGCAGCGCTACCTGCCACTCCTCTTCGGTGCCGAGGTGCTCCGGACTGGCTCCCGCGAGATCGACGCCCGCCTTGCGCACGATGCTCGCGATGCGCGCGTGCTGGTACTGGCAGTACGGCCCGGTGTCGCCTTCGAACGAGAGCAACCGGTCCCAGTCGAAATCGACGTCCCGCTGCCGCTCGCGAGAGAGGTCGGCGAACACGATCGCGCCGTAACCGACCTGTCGCGCGACGTCCTGCCGCTGTTCTGCGGGCATGTCGGAGTTCTTCTCCGCGATCACCGCCTCGATCTCCTCGGCCGCGCGGTCGAGCACCTCGTGCAACAGGACAACGTTGCCCTTGCGCGAGGACGTCTTCCCTCCACCGAACCGGATTTGCCCGAACGACACGTGCTCGAGGGCTCCCGCGAACGGGTAGCCGGCCTTCCGCGCCACGGCGAACCACTGCTTGAAGTGCAGTGACTGCCCCTTGTCGACCACGTACAGCGCGTGGTCCATGCCCCACTTGTCGAAGCGGTGCACGACGGACGCGATGTCGCGCGTGGCGTAGAGAGTGGCGCCGTCCTTCTTGCGAAGGAGGCACGGCGGCATCTTCTCGTCTTCCAGGTCGACGACAAGCGCACCGTCACTCATCGACGTCAGACCCTTGTCGTCGAGCTCCTGGATGACGGGCTCCATGCGGTCTTCGTAGAATGACTCGCCATACACCGCGTCGAACTGCACGCCGAGACGTGCGTACACGTCCTCGAATTCGGCCAGCGAGATCTCGCGGAAGCGGGACCACAGCGCGCGCGCCTCCGCGTCGCCCCGCTCGAGCTTCCCGAACCACTCGCGGGCGTCCGCGTCGAGCGACGGGTCGTCTTCCATCGCTGCACGGAACCTGACGTACAGCTCGTTCAGCGCGGTCACACCGTCGTGCGAGAGGTCGATGCCCTCGGACTCACCCCACTTCTTCCACGCGGCGATCAGCATGCCGTGCGTCGTGCCCCAGTCGCCGACGAAGTTCAGTCCGACGACGCGGCGGCCGAGCGCGCGGTGGATGCGGCAGAGCGCGTTCCCGATCATGGTCGAGCGGAGATGGTGGTACGCGAGGTGCTTGCTGATGTTCGGCGAGGAGAAGTCGATGACGTAGGTGGACTGCTCGCCATCGTCACGCAGGTCCGGCTCCCCCGCGTGTCCGTACTCGGCGCCACGCGCAGCCACCTCGGCGAGCACTTGATCGAAGAACGCGCCGCGGTCCAGCCGGACGTTCACGAACGGTCCGGCGGCCTCCACGGAAGCGAGCCCATCCCCGGGCGCGAACGCATCGACGACTCGCTGCGCGAGCTCCGCCGGCTTGGACCGCAGGGTCTTCGCGTACGGGAACATCGGCGCAGCCAGGTCCCCCATTTCGGTACGACGAGGCGGTGAGACCACGACCTCCGCGTCCGCCGGCAGCTCGAGAGCGCGGCGCACCAGGTCACGGACGGAGTCGGCGAACGTCTGCACGGTTCGGCGAGGTTCGGACGCGGGCGCGTCGGCGACCAACCTTTCCGAGGCGGGAGTCGCCCCCACTTGACGGATCGGTTACTCCTGTGCGCATGCGGGACCGCATCGACGCCTTCCTGGCCTGCTCCCGGTTCGCCGTGGCGGGCGCCTCGAAGAACCGCAGCAAGTTCGGCAACAAGTGCCTGCGCGCCTACCTGCAGGGCGGCCGCGACGTGGTCGCGGTGCATCCCCGCGAGTCCGAGATCGAGGGCGTGACGGCGTACGCGAGCGTCGAGGCGATTCCCGACACTCCCGAGGCGCTCACCATCGTGACACCGCCCCGCGTGACCGAGCAAATCGTGGAAGCCGCGGCAGCCGGCGGCGTACGGCACGTGTGGATGCAACCGGGTGCGCAGAGCCCTGCCGCGGTCGCGCGCGCCGAGGAACTCGGCCTCTCGGTGATCCACGGCGGGCCATGCCTGTTGGTCGCGCTGCGGTTCTCCGAGTAGTCCCGGCTCGACGCTCTCTCCAGGCGACCTCGAGGGTGGTAGGCTGTCCTGCGGGAGCGACAGGAGCAGCCTTGGCACCACATCAGAGCGAACACCCCCTCGGACGACGCGCGATCGGCGCTGCCGTGCCGGTGGCGCGCCTGTTCGGCGTCGACGTGTTCGCCCATTGGACGATCGTCAGCGTGCCGTTCGCGATCCTCGCGGCGATTGCAACGCTCGTCACCGACCACGGACTGACCGCGGGCGGCGCACTCGGGTGGGCCGTGGTGTGGACGGTGGCCACGATCCTGGTCATCGCCTCGCACGAACTCGCGCACGCGTGGGCTGCACGACGTGCGGGAACGGCGGTTGGCGCCGTCGTGCTCACGCCGCTGGGTCCCATTTCGCACGACGACCCGCCCACGCCGACGCCTGGCTCCGAGGTGCTGGTCAACCTGGCCGGCGCGCTCGTGCACGGACTCTGGCTCTTGCCGGCAGGGCTCGCGGTGTACTGGCTCGGTGGCGGCGCCGAACGATCTGCCCCCGAACTGATGGCGCGCACGTTCTTCATCGCGAACCTCGCGCTCGCGGTGCTCAACCTCTTGCCGTTCTATCCGCTCGACGGAGGACGCGCGCTGCGTGGCTTCCTGACGACGATGCTCGGACGCCGGCCGGCGGAACTCTGGACCGCCTACCTCGGCTACGCGGGCGCCGTCGTGCTCGGGTTGATCGGACTCACTCTGCTGCTCTACCAGGAGCCGGAGTTCATCGGCTGGGCGCTCGTCCTCGTCGCGGTCGGGATCACCAACCTGATCGCTGCGCAGCGCCTCCTGTTCTCGGCGCAGTTCCTGGGGCACCCGCGGCCCGAGCCGCAGCCGTGGGGCAGTCCGCTGCGGCGCGCGCCCGACGTGTTCGACGAGGCGGCACTCACAGAGACACCGCCACCGTCGAAGCGGCGCGAACAGGAGGTCCTCGCGGAGCAGCACGTGTACGACGAGGACAGCGACGACGAAGACACTCTCGTCGAAACTGCCGAAGAGCGGCTGCACCGGCTGAGCGAGCGCGTCGATCAGTTGCTCGACCGCATCAACGAGGTCGGCGGTCTCGAAAACCTGACTCCGACCGAGCGCCGCGAACTCGCGGACGCGAGCGAGATGCTGCGCGGCGAAGCCGCGTCGTAGGGCGGGGTTCCACCCCCGCCCGCGTCACTCGGCGTCGAGCGCCTTCAGCGCCGCCTCCAGCACGCGATCGCGCTTCGCCCACTCTTCACTTGGTCCGGGCTCGACCACGACGTCCGGCGCGATGCCACGACCCTCGATGCACTCGCCGTCGAGATCGTACGCACGCCAGCTGGACGACCAGACCGTCAGGTCCGGCAGCAACTGGAACGGCTGGGGGTTGGCGCTCGCCCCGAAGGACGTGCGCCCCATCGTCGTGACACGCGGCAGCGCCTTGGCCATCAACAGGAACGCGTCGCTCGAGCTCATGCAGTGCGGCCCCTGCAGCACGATCACCCGGCCGGCACTTCGTTCGGCTTCCGGCAGCGGCTCCAGCACGCGGGTGCCCTTCTCGAGGAGCGCCTCCGGATCGAGGCTAGACCAGTCCTTGCTCCGCTGGTGCGCGTAGGGACTGGCCTTCTCGGCGTAGGGCGCCAAGACGGTGCGGGCCAGGACCTCGTTGCCACCGGAGTTCGGGCGGATGTCCACGATCAGGTGCGCGACGTCGCGCAGGTCCCGCAGGGCCCCGGCGAGGACCTCTTGATCGGCTTCGTTCAGCTGGAAACTGGCGGCCGCAAGATACGCACGGTCTCCCTTGCGCAACGCCACGACGTTACGCCCCTGCGCGACGCGCGCCCAGCCGCTCAGCATCGTGAACACCGTGCGCACGTTCCAGGCGGGCGGCGGCAACTTCGACATCGGCCCGATGACGCCCTTCGATGTGCGGACGTAGACGTGCGGGTCGTTCAGACGAGCGAGCCATGCAACCAGCGCCTCCGCGAACGCGGCCTTCGTCCCCGCCGCCAGCATTGCGGCGCGGTCGGTCGTGAACGCGTCCAGCGGAGCGCGGACCTCGATCCCGCGGAAGGGGTACGAGCGCTGCAGATGGCGTGACAGCGCATCCACGACGGCGTTGCGCGCGTCGGGTGTCCAGGGATCCAGCGGCGTCGAGTCGATCCGTACGTCGTCCACCCACAACTGGCCGGGCATCGTCAGCACGACCTGGACGTGTGCGCGAGTGGCGCCCTCCGGCACGACTCCGTAAGCGTGCAGTTCGACCCAGTCGCGGTCACCCGAGAGTGTCGGTGTGGCGGCGAAGCCCTTCGTCTCGCCCGACGGAGTCTCGAAGAACAGCGCGC
The DNA here is from genome assembly GCA_965248445.1 of Planctomycetota bacterium. Taxonomy (GTDB): domain Bacteria; phylum Planctomycetota; class JAJSAM01; order JAJSAM01; family JAJVHW01; genus CBDFJG01. The sequence goes on along the minus strand of CBDFJG010000004.1, from coordinate 440,015 downwards.
CGACCGCGTTGATGAACCGCGCGCCGGACAAGTCGATACCGCGGCTGCGCGCACGGATCCTCATCCGGATGAACTCTCCCGCGCGCACGTCGATCGGCTGGCGCAGCGACATCCAGCGAGTGTCGCCCGGCTTCGCGACGAAGTGCAGGCACTTGCCGTCACCCCCTGGCGACTGCACGACGCCGACCATCGACTTCGGGCCATCCCGGCGCGTGGACGCTGATTGGAACGCCACCCAGCCTGCCGGGAGTCCGTTCTCACCGGTTACTTCGAAACCGCCGTTCGCAGGAATCGCGTCCTGTGCGAATGCGCTCGAAGCAAATCCGCTCACCAACAGAAGTGTGATCGCAAATCGCACACCGTGATTTTGGTCTCTCCGCGTTCGCAGCGCACGGAGTTCGTCACTTGCGGGATCCCCGGTTCTCACTACCGTTTAGTTGGGGTAGGGAAGTCAGGAACGCGCATCGTTCCGCAGGAGTGGCCATGTTCAAGCTCGTACACGGGATCGCAGTCTCCGTCGTAGTTACCGTCGTACTTGCCCTCGCCGCACCCGCATTCGCCGGCTCCATCACGATCGGCAAGAAGAAGTTCGATTCGATGCAGCACGCGTTCGACGAGGTTCAGAACGGTCAGCGCATCGTCGTTCGCGGGATCACCGACCGCTGGGCCGTGCTCACGCGGGACGTCGACGACATCACGATCGACGCCAGGGGCGCCGTGGTGGGCGGTAACCTCGTGCTCGTCGGTGATGGACACCGCATACGTGGGGGCATCTTCCAGCACGCGCGCGTCGTGGTCTTCGGAGACGACGCGCAGATATCCGGCACCACGTTCGGCATCAGTCACGTGGGCGCTGTCTCGATCGAAGGGGACAACGCGCTCGTGCGCGGGTGTCGCGTGGTCGTAGCGGCGCCGCACACCGCGGCCGTGGAGCTCACGGGCGACGGCGCGCGCCTCCTGAAGAACCGGATCGTGTGCGAGACCAGGATGCCGATCCGGGCGTTCCAGATCGAGGGCGACGACGCACTCGTACGGGGCAACCGGATCGAGGATGCAAGCGTCTCGCCGCTCGTCGTGGGCGACGACGCCCGCGTGGAGCGCAACCGATTCACGCGCGGCTACGGCCCGCGGATCGACGGAGATCGCGGGCAACTCAGGCGCAACCGACTCGCGTGGACCGTGGGCGCCGGCGGTATCCAGGGTGACGACGGCCTGATCGAAAAGAACCGTGGCGTCAGTCTTATGGGTGACGGCTTCACGGTCGACGGCGACCGGGCCACGGTACATCGCAACGCGATCGTCGCCCTCGCGGCACACGAACTGCTCGACGGCGAAGCTGCGGACGTGACTCTCCTGCACATCACCGGCTCCGATGCCTCGGTGGAGAAGAACTCCGTGCACCGCCGTTTCGTCGATGCGCAGAACCTGCAAGGCACCCGCCGCAACGCTACAGGCGTCCTCGCCGCGGCCCATCTCGGCCTCACGGTCGCCGAAGCGTTCCCGCCAGCAGGTACGGCGATCTGGGTGGAGGGTGACCGGGCCGAGATCGAGAGGAACAACGTCGCCGGTACCGCGCTCGGAATCGGTGTGCGGGGCGACGCGGCACTCACGGACGACAATCGCTTCGACCACGTCGACGTCGCAGTGGATGTCGGCGGCGACGGCGCGATCGTCTGCCGCAACCGTACCGCTCGCGCCTACCTCGGGGTGCGTGTCGCCGGCGACGACTTCACCGTGGACGACAACAACACATCGGTCGGGCGCTTCGACATCCAGCTCGGTGTCGACTCGAGAACGGTGACGCGCATCGACTACGACGGCCGACCGGGCGTCACGACGTTCCAGATTCCGGTGCCCGGTGCCGTGGGCGATCCCATCGTGGTCTCCGAGTGCCCGGCGATCGTCGTCGAGGGTGCCGACGGTACGATCTCCGGGAACCGCGCGGATCACACGATGGGCGGTTCCGGCGTCGATCTCGACGTCACAAACACGACCATCTCCGGGAACACCGTGCGCGGCGCGAAGACCGGCACCACCTCGCTCGAAGTCACCGGAAGCGGCAACACCGTCGTCGACAACCATATCCAGGAGTTCGGCGACGAAGGGTTGGTCGTGCAGGGCGACAGCAACACCGTGTCGGACAATTCGCTCTACGCAGGCAACGGTGACGGCGTCGTGGTCGAAGGCTCCAACAACGCGCTGACGCACAACACGGTCAAGGACGTGCCGGGCGACGGGTTCTGTCTGATGAGCGGCACTGAGAACGTGATCACGAACTGCCGCGCAGTCGACTGCGGTGACGACGGCCTTGAGAATCGGGCGATCGACACGCGGGTGACCCGTTCCACATTTAGCGGCACCGTCTGGGACGTGAACAACCTCGGGTCGTTCGGCGTCTTCGAAGGCAACGGTTTCGAGACGTTCTGGCAATAGCGAAGAGCACACCCTTGTCGGATCCCCGTGTGGATCTAGTCTGAACGGTCGGGGTTGGAGAGTCAGGAACGCGCATCGTTCCGGAGGAGTGGTCATGTTCAAGCCCGTGCACGGGATCGCAGTTGCCGTCGTACTTGCCCTCGCCGCACCCGCGTTTGCCGGCAGCGTCTCGATCGGGAAGAATAAGTTCGACACGCTTCAGGACGCGTTCGACAAGGTCAAGAGCGGACAGCGCATCGTCCTGCGTGGAGACATCGCGTGGCGCGGACAGCTCGACCGGGATGTCCGGCGTGTCACGATCGATGCTCGTCGCGCCAACGTCCGCGGTCACATCGTCGCGCATGCCGACAAACTCAAGATCCGCGGCGGGCGGTTCGAGTATGCGCGGCTCACGATCTTCGGCGACCGGGCGAAGATCTCGAAAGCGACGTTCTTCACCGCCGGCGTGCCGCCTCTCCACATCGAGGGAGCGGACGCCCGCATCGAACGGTGCACGTTCCTCGACGGCCCGGGACCGACCGTCAACGGTGACCGAGCGCGACTCCGGCGGAGTCAGTTCGTCGGCTGTGAGACTCTCGGCCATGGGTATCGGGTTGACGACCGTAGCCACTAGATGTAGTGTCTGTGCCCTGTGGCGCGCCCCGGCTACCCTGGCAGCATCCTGGAATTCACGCGCCAGTTCGCCACCGAGCAGCAGTGCTTGGACTACGTCGTGCGCTGCCGTTGGCCCGATGGGTTTCGCTGCCGACGTTGCGGCGGCGCGAAGTCGTGGCCGCGCCCCGACCGCAAGGGACTGCGCTGCGCGGCGTGTGATCTGATCACGTCGGTCACCGCCGGGACGGTCATGCACCACAGCCGGCTGCCGCTGCGCACGTGGTTGTGGGCCGCGTACATGGTGTCTACCGACAAGCGCGGCGTCTCAGCACTCGCGCTCCAGCGCCAGTTGGGGTTTGGCTGCTACGAGACAGCCTATCAGCTGCTGCAGAAACTGCGGACCGCGATGGTCGCTCCCGAGAGGCGCCCGCTCCACGGCGTCGTGGAGGTCGATGAGACATTGATCGGCGCGCCGTACCGCGGCCGCCCCGAACGCACGCCTTTGGACAAGGCCGTAGTCGTGGGAGCAGTCGAGGTGCGCCCGACGAAGAAGGGCGGTCTGCAGCCCGGCCGCGCGCGACTGCGGCACGTGGCCCGCGCGAAGAAAGAGAAACTGATCGGCTTCGTGAAGGATGTCGTCGAGCCGTCGTCGCTGGTGGTCACCGACGGCCACGAGACGTACGCAGTGCTCGAGGAAGCGGGCTATGAACACGGTGTGGAATCAACATCGATCGGCGATGCGCAGGCCGACGTCCTGGGGCACCTCCACATGGTCTTCGCCAACCTGAAGACGTGGCTGTCGGGGACCCACCACGGTGGCGTATCGAAGAAGCACCTGCAGCGCTACCTCGACGAGTTCGTCTTCCGCTTCAACCGTCGCAAGACGCCGCAGGCCGCGTTCCAGACCCTGCTCGGGATCGCCGCGAAGGCGCCTCCGCACGGCTACGGCGACGTCTACGCCGGAGAGCGCGTGCGAGGCCGGACGCCACACCACAAGATGTAGGGGGTACGGTCGTTATCCCGATACCCATGCTCTCGGCAGCATCACCGGCGATGACGCACGTGTCGAGGGCAACAAAGCCACCAGCGTCGTGCACGATGGGTTCACGGTCGTCGGCGATCGCGCCAGCGTTCTCAGGAACTCCGTGCACGCTCTCGCAGAGCACGAGTCTCCCGATCGAGCGGAGGCGATGACGCTGGTCCGCGTGACCGGTGCGGATGGCCTCGTCGACCGCAATCAGCTACACCGCCGCTTCGTCGACGCGGGGAACCCGGGACCGGTCGAAGCGCTTGATCTCGGCCCAGCCTCCGAGATGGCCGCCGGTCGCAGCGTCGCAGAGGTGTTCCCGCCGCTGGGCACCGGCGTGTGGATCGACGGGGACCGCTGTCGCGCTCTGCGCAACGACATCTCCGGCACGGCCGTCGGCGTGGGCGCCCGCGGAACCGAGGTCGAGGTCACGGCGAACGACGCGGACTACGTGGACGTCGGGTTCGACGTGATCGGCAACCGGGCGACGGTTCGAGACAACGCGTGCGAGCGCGTCTACCTCGGAGTGCGGGTGGGCGGCGACCGGTTCCACGTCGAGGGAAACGAGACGGTTGTAGGACGACTCGATGCAAAGATCGACGTCCAGGCAGCGGTGTTCATTCCAGCGACCTACGACGCACCGGCCGTCTGGCTCGATCCGGTGATCGACGTGCGCGATGCGCCGCACGAGCTCATTGCGATCGTGGAGTGCCCAGGGATCATCGTTCACGGTGCGAGCGGCGCTGTTCTTGAGAATCACACGGACAACACGCTCGGAGGCGCGGGCATGGACCTGGACGTCTCCGGCACGACCGTGTCCGAGAACACTCTGGTCGGCATGGACCTCGGCACCACCGCGCTTGAAGTCAACGGCGACGACAACATCGTCACCGAGAACAGAGTGCAGGCCTTCGGCGCCGAGGGACTCGTCATCGGAGGCGACGGCAACGCCATCTCCGACAACTCGATCCTCACGGGGAACGGGGATGGCGTCGTGATCACCGGATCGAGCAACTCGCTCACCGGGAACACGGTCGAGGATGTCCCCGGCGACGGGTTCTGCCTGATCGGCGGCACGGACAACGTGCTCACGGCCTGCCGGGCGCTCGACTGCGGCAGCGACGGTCTCGAGAACCGGGCGCTCGACACGCAGGTGACGCGGCCCACGTTCAGCGTAACCGTTCACCCCTTGACAGCGTGTGAGCCTCAGCGTGCGACGGGCAGCGGGACCATGACGGGCGGGTCGGCGCCGGTGAGGTGCGCGGCGACCGAGTCGGCGAGGAAGTCGAAGACTTGGTTGCCACGGCGTCGCAGCGTGGCCGCGGCGGTCAACACGCGCTCGGCGAAGCGGAGTCCGCGAGCGGACTGGCTTCCGAAGGAGCCCTTGCGCCAGAGCACCGCTTTGCGGACCGCGCGCTCGGCGGCGTTGTTCGTCGGACTCACGTCCTGGGTCCGCGCATAGGTGAAGAGGGCGACCACGCGGGGGCGCAGATGGTTGGCCAGAGCCGAGTCGTCGTTCGCGATCAGTCGCTCGAGCCGTCCGCGCAGCACAGCGGCTTCGCCTTGCAGCCGGTCACGGTCGCCGTGCTCACCGAAGAGCCGGTAGCTGCGCATGACCGACTGCGCGATCATGACGCCCTTGTTGCCGAAGCGGCGATGTCCTCGCGGGCCTTCGGCCAGCGCACGGAAGGCGCGCTCGATGTGCGCCCAGCAGAGCTGGCGGCGGGCAAGTGGGTGTGACTCGTAGGCACCCATCCGGTCGCTGATCACCGTGCCACCGAAGCGCCGCCCGATCAGCCGCCCTTTCGCCTTGGCACTGCGGCGGCGATCGATCCCGAAGGCTGTGGCGTGCTCGCTCTCCGCCGCCCACAGCCAGCACACCCGGCCCCGTTCCTTCCACGACGTCTCGTCCACGTTGGCTCGCAGCGACGTGCGGACTGCCCCGAGGGCTTCGAGGTACGACGAGTGCAGAGCGTCACTGAGCCGACGCTCACAGTCGCTGATCTTGCCCAGCGACATCTTCACACCGAAGATCTCACCGAGCAGCCGCTGCGTCTCCCGCACGCTCACGCGGTACACGCCGCGCAGCGCGCCGGCAAGTGTGGTCAGCCGCGGACCGAAGGCCCCGGTCGGCACGCCATCGGGCAGGACCGCCGTCGTGACCGCACGACAGCGCCGGCACCGCGCCTTGTGCAGCCGGTGCTCCCGCACCGTGACGAGCACGCGCGGGAGCACCGTCACCTGGTGCCGGTACGGATCGCCGATGCCCTGCTCGAGATCGTCGTGTCCGCACGCGTCGCAGAGGTCGGGACGGTGCTCCTTGGTCTCATCGACGTTGGACGGATCCACCAGCTCGCGCGCCGTGCCCTCATGGCCCGGCTGTCCGCCCTGCTTGCGACCGCTACGCGGCCTTCGGCCGCGACGGCGCTTGGACCACGCCGGGTCCGACGACGGAGGCCTCGAGCTGTTGCGGGAGTCACGCTTCAGACGCGACTCGAGCTCGTCGATGCGGCGCAGATGCTTCGCTTCGCGACGCTCCAGCTCCTCGATCCAGGCCAGAAGGCCCTCGACCATCGCCCGCAGATCCTCGTCCTGCCGCTCGCCCACAACATCTTGATCGACCGATGGCCGAACGATCTGGATCCTGGCTCGCGACGAAGGGGTGAACGGTTACGCAGATCAGAGGTGCGTGGCGATCGTCGGCGCGCGGCGAGCGTCCCGGTACGGACGGGCAACGGCCGAGCGGCTCGGCCGCGAGCTCGCGGAACTCGATCTCACGGTCGTGTCCGGACTGGCGCGTGGGGTCGATGCCGCCGCGCACGCCGGCGCCCTGGCGGCCGGGGGGCGGACCGTTGCAGTGCTCGGAAGCGGGCTGGCGCGCCTCTATCCACCGGAACACGTCTCGCTGGCGGCGGACATCGCGGCCGGACGCGGCGCCGTCGTGTCGGAGCTCCCGCTCGACGCCGCGCCGCTGCCGCACCACTTCCCGCGGCGCAACCGCGTTATCGCTGCTCTCGCGGTCGCTGTCGTCGTCGTGGAGGCGGGCGAGAAGAGCGGGGCGCTGATCACCGCGGACCACGCGCTGGACCTCGGTCGCGACGTGCTCGCGGTCCCCGGCCGCGTGGATGCAGAGATGTCGCGCGGGACGCACCGCCTGCTGCGCGAAGGGGCGGCGCTCTGCGCGGGGGCGGACGACGTGCTGCGGGCGCTGGGGCTGGAGATTCCCGACGTGGCGGCGCGCGGCACTTCGGCAGCGGGCAAGAACGACGAGGAGCGGTTGCTGCTCGCGGAACTGCGAGGCGAGGAACTGGATCCCGATGAACTGATGGCGCGGACGGGGCTGTCGGCAGAGGTGGCGTTGCAGTCGCTGACGGCGATGGAATTGCGCGGAGTCGTGGAGCTGATGGGGGATGGGCGGTACTGCGCGGGGTGAGGGGGGGGGCCTCTGCTCACGCCATTCGCGGTTCTGGCGGGCGCCCACTCACCCCCAACCAGGGCCCAAGAAGCTCATCACGGCATAGAGGACGCCCCAGCCGACCGCTAGGGCGGCGCCGGCGGCTAGGAGAAGGAGCAGTATCCGCCCCGGACCGGCTTCCTGCGTCTCGGGCTCCGGCGGCGTGGTCATGCTGTGCCGTCGAAATCGCGCGTGCCGTCGAGGAAGTCACGCAGGGCGCGGTGGGACGAATCGAACGCCAGCTCGTCCCACGGAATGTCGGCGGGGGCGAACCACGCGGTCTCCTGCACGTCCGAGCCCGGCGCCAGCTCGATCGACGTGACGCGCGCCGCCCACGACACGATCACGAGACCGCTGCCCGCGAGCGTGGCGTCGCGGGCGTCCTGCGGGTAGCTGTAGATGCCCAGGAGAGCGCCGAGTAACACCTCGACGCCCGTCTCCTCGTGGGTCTCACGCCGTGCGCAGTCCTCGACGGTCTCGTCGTTCTCGAGGTATCCGCACGGCCAGGACCACAGACCGACCTGCGGCTCCACGGCTCGCCGCACGAGCGCGATCTGACCGTCATCGCGCACCGGAACCGTGCCCGCGGCGACCTTCGGGTTGACGTACACGACGAAGGCGCACTCGGAGCAGACCTTGCGCGGCCGATCGTCCAGTTCCGGAATCCGCTCCGAGAGCGGGGCGCCGCAGCGCGGACAGAACATCGCCAGTCGCACGGGAGGAGCATACGCCCTGACTGCCAAGGCGGGACGCGAAACGGGGCAGCTACGCGTTCTGTTGGACGACGAGCAGGACGACTTCGACGACAGCGATGAGGAGCGCGAGTCCGCCTGCCAGTGCGACGAGGCTGCGCATCGATTCTCGGACGACACCGTTGAGCGTGCTCGCGCGCATCGCGCCGTTCACCATGCTGATCGCGAGGCAGACGATCAGCAGCATCACTGCCCAGCGGACGAACTCGGTCACGGTGCCGGCTCCACGGCGACCAGGTCCGGGTCCCCTGCGGGCGCGGGGCGCGTCTCGGGGTCGCCGCGCTTGCAGCGCGCCCAGACGTCGGCGATCGCCATGAGGTTCAGCATGCCGGCGACCGCGGTGTAGAGCCGGCCTGCTTCCTGGAACGGCAGCGGCTCCGTCAACACGGTCTCCGTCGTCAGCAGTGCCGCGAACCCGGACGGCAGGCCCATCCAGACGTGCGTCGCGAAGTACCACGGGTGCCGCACCGGGCTGACGATCTCGTAGCCCGTGAGGTGCATCCCGAGCAGAAAAAGCGGCAACACGCCGGCGAACACCCAGAGCGCCGGCCAGGCACGGCCGAGCATGAGGTGACCACCTCCCGGCACGAGCCACGCGAGCAGCACCGGGACGAAGGGGCGGCGAGAGGGTGACTCCTCCATGGGGTGGGCGAAGTTAGCCGGGTCACCCGAAGTGGCCGGAGTATCTTCGGCCGCGTGCACACGACCGAGATCCGGGTCCGGTTCGATGAGGTGGACACGATGGGGATCGTGCACCACCCGAGATATCTCGTGTATTTCGAGATCGCGCGGACCGCGTACCTGCGCGCGCTGGGCCTGCCCTACGCGGAACTGATGGAGTCGGGCACGCATCTGGCCGTGATCGAGGCGTCCGCGAAGTACCTGCGGCCGGCGAGCTATGACGATCTGCTCGAGGTCGTCACGCGGTGCACCGAGTGCGGGCGCACCCGCCTCACGTTGCGATACGAGGTCGTCCGGGATGGCGAAGTCCTCGCCACGGGCAGTTCCAGGCACGCCGCCGTGGACGATGGGGGCCGGCCCCGGCGCCTGCCGGCGGAGCTGCGCGAGCTTCTGGCCGCGGAGAGCGCGGCGTCGGCGTCCTCCGATGGCGGTGGGACTCCGGGCGACGGGGCGGAATAGACTCCGGCTCCACCCGTCCAAGGGAAGACCTGATGCACAGACCCAGCCGAGCACTCCTTCGGCGCAGCGCCCGGCTGCCCGCGATCCTCCTCGTCCTCGTGGCGCCTCTCGCCGTGTCTCTCGCGGGGGGCTGCGTCTCCGATTCGTCCGACCCGACGGTCGAACTCGTCGGAGAGTCGACGGGGGACGCCGGTGCCATTTCCTACGGCCGCCTTCTGCAGGACCTCGATTCGCGCGTGGACCGCTTCGTGCACCTGAAGTCGCAGGCCGGCGTGGAGTCGATGCGGGAGAGGGAGCTCCTCTCCTCGGCACTCGAGGCCGTCGTCGCGCAGAACGAGACTCAGTTGATCGGGTCGTTGACCGGCGAGGAACTCTCGAGGCGGCGTATTGCGGCCAAGGCGCTCGCATTCTCGGCGACCGACGGAGCCGTCGCCGCGCTGGCGACCGCACTGGACACCAGCGATGACCCGCGGTTGCTCACCAACGTCGCCTTTGCACTGGCCCGCCGTCAGAGCGCGAGCACGCCGCCGGCTTCGCTGATCCGCTGGCTCGACAGCCAGGACGACGACATTCGCAACAACGTCCTGATCGCCATGTGGCACGTCATCGACTCTCGGACGGCCGCCGGTTCGGCGCCACTGGACCCGGCCGACCTCACCCGTGCGATGCCCCTGATCGAGGCGGCGCTGTTCGATCCCGACGATCCCTACGTGCGCGGGCACGCGGCCGCGACGCTCGGCGCCCTCGGCGACCAGCGATCGGTGGACGCCCTGATCAACCTGTTGCGCGACGATCACCCGTTCGTGCGGACGCACACGGCGCTCGCCCTGGGCAAGCTGGGCGACGTCAAAGCGGTGCCGGCGCTGGTCACCATCATCGATGAGACACCGCGTGGCACACCCCGTTCGGCCGTGGTGACCGGTCTGGCCGTGCTCATGGAGTCGACCGGCGCAACGGTCCCGGAGTACCTCGGCGAGAGCGAGGCCGCCTGGCACGACTGGGTCCGCGAGGAGCTGAAAGCGCGCTGACCGCACCCCCTGCCCGATCCTACAGAACTGCCGGGCGAACGGGCGCGCAGGCTGGACCGGATGTTCCGGGAGGCCGATGAGAGGTACATGAGTCCGCTTCCCCGCCTTGTGCCCGTCGCCGTGTTTCTGACACTCCTCTTCGCCGTTGCTTCCGACGCCCGCGCCGAGGACACGCTCATCCTCCACAACGGTCGCGAGATCAAGGGCACCGTTCTCGAAGCCGACGAGGATCACGTGAAGCTCGGGATCGGCGGCGGCTCGATCACGTACCCGCGTTCGATCGTGAAGGAGATCGTGCGCGGCGAAGCGTCTTCGGACGGGTCGTCGACGGGTGCGCCGACGCCGGCCGCCGAACCGGCCGAGCCCGCCCGCGAGGAGCACGCGCTGCTCTACATCGACGGCAAACGCGGCGGCACACGGGTGTTCCGCGCGCTCGAACGCGTCGGCGGCTTCCAGTTCGAGGAGCGCGTCACGTTCCTCGACGCAGAGGGAAAGCCCGCGCTGGAGGTCTTCACGGTCGAACGGTGCGACGCGGACTTCCTGCCGACCCTCTTGCAGGTGCAGGAAAGCGCGCCGGGAGGCGACACGTCGTTGCTGCGAGTCGAAGTACTCGGCGAGCGCGCGTCGGTCGAGACGAAGAAGAAGGGGAAGACCGAGACGACCATGATCGCGATGCCGAAGGAGGCACGCTTCCCGCTCGCGGCCCGTGAGTTCTTCCTGCGCGAGTCCGCGGCGCTCTCGGGAGTGTTCGCGGCCATGGCGTACGACTCGCGTTCACGCCGATTCGAACTGGTCCGCTACACGGAGGGCGGGGAGAAGACGGTGGAGATCGAGAAGAACTCCGTGCGGGTTCGCGTCGTCAAGCGCAAGCGCGGAGGGCGGGAAGAGGTCGAGTGGATCGGGCCCGATCTCGCGGCTCACATGTCCGAGTTGAACGGCCCGTCGCTGCGCGCGATGGCTGCTCAACCCGGAGTGCTCGAGGCGGTGCGCGGCGGCGACCAGGACCGGGTCACGGGCCCGGACAGCGCTGCGCGCACGCGATACGCCGACCCGGTCGCGGGTTTCGCCATCGGCAAGCCGGATCCGTCCTGGACGTTCGAGGAGCCGGCCATCCCCGGCGCCGCAGCACTGGTCACGGTGCGCAGCCGGCCGCTCGGTGCGTCCGTGGACGTGATGCGCGAGGAGGCGCCGCCTTCGGGTGTCACCGTCGAGCGCGCGGCTGAATCGCTGCAGCGGCTGCTGCGCTTGCACTCCAAGGACTTCCGCGTGCGCCGCGACGGCTACGAGGACGTGGAGGGCGCCCGCCGCTACTGGATGGAGGCCACGGCGACAACGAAGGGCGAGAACACGCGCACGCTCGCGCACCTGTACGTGCGCGACGGTCGCGTGTTCCGGCTGCTCGCCGCCTGTCCCGCCGCTGCGTTCGAGGTCGTGCGTCCGGAGTTCGAGAAGATCCTCGCGACGTTCGAGTTCCTAGCGCGCGAGTGAACGCCGCCGTGGCCGTGCCCTCGCGGCAGAGCTCGCACTCGTTGCGCGAATCGCGAAGGTCGCGACGGTTGCGAAGCAAGCGGCGTGACCGTAGCCCTCCTACGCCGCCGGAGGCGGCGTAGGAGGGAGACACGATCGCCAGGTGTGGCGTGAGAATCGCTTCGCGATCCGAACGACAGACCGCAGCGATCTAGACGTCGGTGGCGGCCGGCAGTTCGATCACGAAGCGGGCGCCGCCGCCGGCGCTGCGTTCGACACGCACGTCGCCGCCGTGAGCGATCGCGGTGTTCCGCACGAGGGAGAGCCCGAGGCCCGTTCCGCGCCCGCGCGGCTTGGTCGTGACGAACGGCTCGAAGATGCGCTCCGCGTCTTCCGGGCGCACGCCGGCTCCGTTGTCCTCGACTTCGATCGCGAGCCTTGGGCCCGCGCGCCGGGCGCGTACCGTGACGCTGCGGCCCGCCGCCCGTCCTGCGACGGCGTGCTCCGCGTTCGTGACGAGGTTCAGCACGGCCTGCACGAGCCGGTGGAAGTCGCCCACCATCACGGGCAGGTCCTCTTCGCACTCGCCCCGGAGCGTGACGCCGGCAACATGGGCTGCATACGAACGGAATTCCACGACGCGTGCGACGACGTCGCCCACGAGCAGTGGGCGCGACTCGACACGTTCGGCGCGAGAGAGGTCGAGCAGGTTCTGGACGATGCGGCGGCAGCGGGCCGCCTCGTCGTGGATCCGCTGGAGCTCGTCCCGGGGCAGGTCCGGGTGATCGTCGGCGAGCAGCAACTCGGCGTAGCCGAGCACGCTCGTGAGCGGGTTGTTGAGCTCATGCGCGACGCTGGACAGCAGTTCGCCGATCGAGGCGAGACGCTCGGCGTGCTCCAGGTCGACGGCGGGGCCGTCTTCGACGTGGAAGCCCACGACGACGTCGCCCGTCTCGGTGCGCCGCGCGCGGGCCCTCAGCGCGGGGCGTTCTGCGGCCGCGGCGAGCCGCGCGGAGCCGGCACCGACGAGCAGAGCGCGCGTGGCCGGGACACCGAGAAGTCCCGCGAGCATGCGTCCGTGGGCGCTCTCGGCGGTGATGTCGAGGAGTGCCGCCGCCGCGTCGTTCGCGGAGAGCACGACCCCGTCGCTGTCCACCAGCAGTGCAGGTGCGGGCCACAGAGCGAGCATCGGCTCGAGCACGTGCGGCGGATCGATGTGGCGCAGCGGTGCCACGTCGGATGTGCCGACGGCCGCATCGTCCGCAAGTTCGCTCGTTGTCTCCGGAGTGCTTCGCGGCTTCACGTTGAGCGCGATTGTCCACAACACCCGCGACAGACGTGCGCGGAACCCGAGAACGCACCCCGCCTGTCAGTAACACCCGACGCAATCGCGCGTATCGCGTATCGCGACCTCCCACTACCCGATCAGCCAATGGGGAGCCGAGCGGTGCCGGAGACGACGCAACGGATGCGACCACCGTCCGGGTGTGATCGGGCGCAAGGAGGGGAGGTGAGGCGACACGTTCGTGGCGCCGATCCGAGGCGACGCAGCGAACAGCCGGCTCGGGTCTGCCCGAAGGGTCGCGGCGGCACAGACAGCCGCGCAGGCGAGTGCGTCAACAGCGTCAGCTGTTGACGCCAGAAGAGACGAGGCGGATCGTCTTTGGGGGAGCCTAGAAAGGGCCGAACGTGGCCGGCGGTCCTCCCGAGTGGTGTTGGGCATGAGGTGGGAAGGAGTTCCGCCTCAGGCGGCGGGCTCTCGCCCGGGCCTGTGTGCATGGCGCTCTGATAGGGCATTGAAAGGAAGGAAGACGTGGGGTCGAGCGTCAGCTCGATGCCGCCGTCCGGCCTTTTCAAAGGCTCCCCGCGGGGCCCGCGGTCCGCGACACCGTTCGTGAGCGCCCGAGGGCGCGCCCGAAGCGCAGTGCGGGGCAGGCGTGATCCGCCTCGTTGTCAGTCGCAGTTCCCAGCTCGGCCAGTTCCCAGCCTGACCAGTTTCAGCCAGCTCGGGGCAGGTTCGCCTCAGGGGCGGACTCATGCCTCTACCCAGGTAAGACGCATCTCGCGTGCCGAAGAGTCCCGGAAATCCTTCCGGATAACCGCTCCACCGTTCCACGGGTTCGCCGCGATCCGGCGCGGTCGGGTCTGTCTTCCGGCCCCGAGGGCCTCCCCACTTCTGTCATCGGCATTCGTCTGGCCGGGGATAAGTGGATCGCCCCCACGCACCCTCGGCGGGCTGGGCAGACGGCGGTACCCTCACGCCGTGGACCAGAGCGAACTCCAGTTGGTAGGCCCCCTCGTGGCGACCGGTGTGCTCCTGCGCGAGGAGGCCGAACAGTGTCTCCGCGCCTGGCAGCAGCGGCACGCCGAGGACCGGCCGGTGTCGCTCCTGGCCCTCCTCGTCAAGCGCGGGCTGCTCACGCGGACACAGGCGCGGGTGCTCAAGGACGTCCCGCTCGAGAAGCACCAGCCGTTCGCAGACTACAAGCTCGTCCGGAGGGTCGGCGAGGGCGGCATGGCTATCGTCTACGAGGCGACGTACGAGCCGCTCGCAAGGCGCGTCGCGCTGAAGATCCTGCGCACGGAGTTCGGGCTGCAAGAGCGCTACCGTCTGCGTTTCAAGCGCGAAGCGCACATCCTGCTCGCGCTGGATCACGACGGCTTGGTGGACGGCCGCGAGTACGGGTCAGCCGACGGCGTCGACTTCTACGCGATGGGATTCGTCGACGGCATCTCGGTGCTCGACGTACTGGACGATGGCGCTGCGCTGGAAGAAGGCCTCGCGCTGCACATCGCCGTGCAGGTGGGGCTGTCCCTCGAGCACATGCACCAGAAGGGCATCGTCCATCGCGACGTCAAGCCCGCCAACCTCGTCGTCGATCAGGACGGGCATGTCCGGATCATCGACTTCGGTCTGGCGCGTGTGGTGCGGGGCATGTGGGAGGACACGGCCGAGTCGATGACCGTCGGCACTCCCGAGTACATGTCGCCCGAGCAGGCGCGCGGCGACGACGTCGACGGCAGGACCGACATCTACTCCCTAGGCGCTTCACTGTTCCACATGCTCACCGGGGATACGCCGTTCGAGGGGACGGGCGAGGAAGTCCTCATCGCGCAGGTCAAGCAGGAGCTGGCTTTCACGCCAGCCCAGATGACCAAGATCTCGCCTCCGGTGCAGTTCGTGGTGCGCAAGGCGATGTCGAAGGACCGCGAGCACCGGTACGCGACCGCGGCGGAGCTGGTCGCGGACATCCAGGCGGTCGCCGGCGACATCATCGCCGCGCGCGGGCCGGTCCCTCAGGTCGTCACCCAGGTCGCGTTCGAGGCAGCGCCGATTGCCGAGGCGCCGAAGCTCGTCGCGAAGAAGATCGACCTCGCGCCGCGTCCGCGGGGACGCCCGGGCGATCGCGCGCGGCGTGGCAAGCGCCGCCGTCGGTGACCGAGAGCACACCCGGCGACTCCCGTTGGTACGCGGCGGGTCTTCGCTTCCGCTGCGAGCGGTGCGGGAACTGCTGCGGTGGTAAGGGGAGCGTCGTCCAGCTCTCGCCGCGAGAGACGGAGGCGCTGGCCAACCATGTCGGGATGTCGGTCGCCGAGTTCCGCGCGGAGCACACGCGCGAGAGTCTGGGCGAGACCGTCCTGCTCGATCGTCCGGGCAGCACCGACTGCGAGTGGCTCGAACGGAACCGAGATGGCACGACGGCCTGCCGCGTGAACGCCGCCAAGCCGGACCAGTGCCGGGACTATCCGTTCTGGTCACGCGTGGTGCGCGATCGCGAGTCGTTCGAGCACGAGGGCGAGAGCTGTCGCGGGATCGGTCGGGGAGACACGATCCCGGCCGACGAGATTGACCGCCGGGCGGGCCTGGTTCGCTTTCGCGAGGCGGTTGAGACACTGCTCGAGGAGGTCGACGCGGAGGTGCGCGCGCTGGCACCCGTCTGCTTCGCGTCGGGCAACTGCTGCGACTTTCCCCGCGCAGGCCATCGCCTCTACGTGTCGCGCGCCGAGGCCGAGCGTCTGGCTCGGGGCGTGGACCTCGCGAAGTGGGATGCGTCGTCCGGGTTGTGCCCCGCGTGGAAGGACCGTCGCTGCACCGCCCGGGAGCACCGCCCGCTGGCTTGCCGCACCTACTTCTGTGACCCACGCACGGAGTCGCAGACCGGCGACATGGCAGAGCGGTACACAGGCGCTCTGAAGTCCCTCCATGCGCGGCACAACGTGCCCTGGGACTACCGCGACTTGCTGGCGCACCTGGCGGATCTTCAGCAGAGGGCCGCCGCTACCGACAACGATTGTTGACACGGCGTCCCGCCGAACGAGTCGGTTCGTTTGCGGTTCCATCTTGCGGCGTCACCGCTGGGTGACGTGCCCGCTCCCCGCGGGCACGACGGACGCTCCTGCGCGAGATTCCGGGCAGATGGCAAGGCGTTCGCTCGTCAGAACATTGACGGCCCGCGCGGTGAAGAGCACCGCAGCGAAACAACATCGGGCCGACGGAGTTGAAGATGACAGCGATGCACACGACGAACGACGTACGTCCGGTTCAATGGGGACACCTTCGCGAGACCGCGCGATTGCTACGCGAGTTGCGCCACGATGGCGTGCACGTGGCCGCTCGGTCCGTGTCTCGCCAGGTTGCTGGTTGCGACTTTGGACCGGGAGGCGACATCCTTGTCGCTCGCCGGACCGGTCTACGCCGGTGGCTGCTCGCCATCGGTGACGCGATGGGTTCCGGACAGGAGGCAGAAGATCTGGCGCACGCGGTGCGCTCCGCGCTGACACACGGCGTGGCGCATCAGCAGCGTCCGGCCGAGATGCTTCGTGACGCGGAGTCGGTCGTCGAGCGCGAAGGCGGCGGGCGCTTCGTCTCGCTCCTTCTGATGGAACTCGATGCGGCACGCCGCACGATCCGCATGGCGAACGCAGGACACGTTGAGCCGCTGGCAGTTGGTCGCAGCGGCGGTGTCGTGGCGCTCGAAGGGCACGCGCCCGCGCTGGGCATCGTGCCGGGGTACGACTATCGCGACGCCGGTCCGCTCCGGCTGCCGCCCCACGTGACGCTGCTCGCCGTGACCGACGGAGTCACGGAGGCGCACCGCGAAGGCGGTGCTCCGTTCGGTCGCGACGGCGCGGCTGCGGCGCTCACGGCCGCGCGGGGCTCCGGTCCCCGCGGCGTGGTGCGGCGTGTGCTCGACGACGTCCACGCGCACGCGGATGGCGCGATGCACGACACCGCGACCGTGGTGGCGCTGAAATTCGACTAGCCGCATCTGTTCACCAGGTTGCGCGCTTCGTCACGACACACGCCGCGGAAACCAGTAGCGGGCTGCTTGCGGGCGGCGACTCGGCATGTGGACGTGCGTCCTGAGCGAGGGCAGAGCGCCGAGATCAAGGCGCGCCGCCGAACGCACCCCTGAACGGGTTGTGGAGGCGGCGCAACGTAGAGATCGGCGCTCTGGATCGCTCAGGCGCGGGATCTGGTGAACAGATGCGGCTAGTGGCGGCTGTACGCTCACTCAGTGAGCGTACACTCCATACCCCGCACTCGTACCGAGCTCGCCGCCTTGCTGGAGGCGCGCGGGCTGCGTCCGCGCAAACGCCACGGCCAGTGCTTCCTGGCCGACCCCGCCCTCGCTGACGCGATCGTCGCAGACGCTGAGCTCCGCCCGGACGACGTGGTCGTCGAGATCGGACCCGGCGCGGGGGGACTCACGCAGCCGCTGCTCAAGTCCTGTGCTCACGTAACGGCGATCGAACTGGACCGCGGGCTAACGGAGCTGCTGCGTGAGCGGCTCGGGGCGGACGAACGGCTCACACTGATCGAGGGAGACGCGCTCGCCCGCGGGGAGCCCGGCGGCCTGCACCCCGCGATCGTCGAGGGCCTCGGCCGCGCCGCGGGCGGCGGAGGCGGCCACGTGGTCGCGAATCTGCCCTACTCCGTCGGCACCGCGATCGTGGCGCGTCTGCTGCAGTTGCCTGCGCCACCCGTGTCGATCACGGCGATGTTGCAGCGCGAGGTCGTGGATCGCCTGCGTGCCGAGACCGGCGTCCGCGCCTACGGCCCCCTCGCCGTGCTGACGGCACTCCACGGCGGGGCGCGCGTGCTGCGCCGCGTGCCGCGTGACGTGTTCCTCCCGCGCCCGGACGTCGAGAGTGCGGTCTTTCGTATCGTGCCGCGTCCTGAAGCCGTGGAAGGCGCGGCCGCGGCGTCGGAACTGGCGCGGCGGGGATTCCAGGCGCGCCGCAAGCGGGTCCGCCGCACGCTTCGGGACGTTCTGTCTGACGACGCATTCGACGCTTGCGGCGTCGCAACGGACGCTCGCCCGGAGCACGTGCCCCCGGCGGCATGGCGTGATCTTGCTGCGCGGGCGAAGGACGTGGCCGGCTGATGACCGTGCCTTGCCCTGCGTGCGGGCGGCAGCTGACGGTCGCCCGCGCCCACGCCGGCCGCACCGCTCGCTGTGCGGAGTGCGGCGGGACGATCACGATCCCCGCGGCACCCAGCGGCTCGGGCGACGAGCAACCGGACGCCGAGGCGTCGGCGGCGGACGAGATATCCCGCGCGGTGGGGAACCGCCAGCGCGGAGTGCCCGATCCGCAGCCCCCGCGCCGGGCCCGCGCGGTGCGCGTGCTGCTGATAATCGGCCTCGTACTGTCTCTTCTCGCGCTCACCGCTGCGGTCTTCATCTCGATCGTTCTATGATCCCTCGCTTGCACGAGAGGACGGACTGATGGGACTGCTCTACCGCTGCACCAGCTGTGAGAAGGAGATGGTGCTCGAGAGCTACCACCGGGCGCGCACGGTCCCCTGCCCCTGGTGCGGTGCCCAGGAGACCGTGCCGGAGAATCTCGACTTCGAGCACGTGTATCTCCGCCGCTCCGATGACGAGCGCTCCGGCCGTTGGCTGCTGACCGCCGCGGTGGTCGGGATGATCGTGTGCTGCCTTCCGGTCTCCGCCATCGTCTGGTGGCTCTCCCACGGCCGGGTGGTCAAGGCGCGCGAGGACCAGCGAGAGGCGGACCCGTTGCTCCTCAACGCGCGCGTCGTCTCCGCAGTGGCGACGCCGATCGAGGCGATCGTGTGGACGTGGGTCGCCATCCAGAACTTCGTCAACTAAAGGGCGTGCGGGTCTCCGTATCCGCTGCGCCGCCGGGGCTGACGTGGCAGTTGCGGCGGCACGCGCTGCTCGCCGCGCTCCACCAGGCGGGATGCGACGTGACCGATCGCCGCTCGCGCGCGATCGCGGCGGCCGTGGTGTTTGGCGCGCAATCTTGCCCGGTCCCCTCACCACTCGTCGTGCGCGACCTCGGGCACGACGAAGAGCACGAAGAGGGCGCCGCCGCCGGCGCGCAGATCGTCGTTTGTGCCGATGCCGAGGCCGGCGCCCGGTATCGCGCAGGCGGGACTCCCGCCGTCCTGGCGCCGACGGTCGTGGACTGCGACGCGTTCGCGCCGCCGCTCCGGCCCCGTCCCGGCGACGCGCTGCCGCGCCTGGGCTGGCTGCCCGGCAGCGCGGATGCTGCCCCGCCTGGGCTACCGGCGCTCCTGGGGCGACTGGGCCACCACGTCCGCTATGCCCTCGACGTCAGCGGAGCGGATGCCCGCGTCCAGGTGCCGGGAGTCCTCGTGCGGCATCGGCCCGCCCCGGCCTTGGCGGAACTCCCGGGGGTCCTCTCCTCGGTGGATGTCCTCCTCGTCACGCCCGGCCCGGATCGGGCAGCGGCCGTGCTGGTGGCGGCCGCGAGCGGGGTTGTCCCGGTTGTGCTCGCCGCCGGATCTTCTGATGCCGAGGAGAGCACTGACGTTCGGGCCGGCGAGCAGGCGGGCGATGCCGACTCGTTCGTCCGCCTGGTGAGTGCGCTGCTCTCCGACCCCGAGTTACGCGCCGAGCGGAGTGTCCGCGGCCGGGCGTGGGTGGTGCGGAAGCGCCGACTGAACGCCTGGGCGCCGCGGATCAGCAAGGACCTTTTCGAGCAGGTCGCGAGCCTGCGCCGAACCTGAGCGGGCACCGGAGGCCGGTCCGCGAAGCCTCCGACACCGCGAGGGCGAGCCTGTGCCGAGGCGGGCCGAGGCTGACGGAGCCCAAGTCGGGTAACGTCTGCCCGTGAGCCAAACGCTGCTCGTTGCCGTCGATCTGGCCGAGGACCACCCCCTGGAAATCGCGTTCGCGCGCGACATGGCCGAGCGCATGGGGGCCCACGTCCTGCTTCTCCACGTCGTGGACTATGCGCCCACCGCGCTGCCCATCGACCTGCCCGCCGGGTACCCCGCTCCGCATGTGGACGTTTTTCGGGAGGCGGCGGATCGGAAGCTCGCCGAGTTGGCCTCCCGCTTCGGAGACGTCCCCGTGCGGACGATGGTCGAAGTGGGGGGTGCGGCGGCCGAGATCGTCAGCGTCGCCCGGAGGGAGAAAGTCGATCAGGTGATCGTGGGCGGACAGCGCCGGGGCCGGCTGGCCCGCATGTTCCTCGGGAGTGTGGCAGCCCGCGTGGCGCACACCGCCCCGTGTCCGGTGACGATCGTGCGGGAGGACGCCCGCTCCTAGGGTCCTTGAAGTACGGGCGAAGAGAGGCGGGCAGGACGCGTGAGGCAGGAGACCGAGTGGCGAACGTGACGTTTTCCGCCGTGGCGCGTACCGACGTGGGTCGCGTGCGCGAGCACAACGAGGATGCGTTCCTCCTGCTGGACCGCGCGTCCTCGTCGCGCGCGGCCGACGGCCAGGTGATCCAGATCGACCCCGTGCGCGGAGCGGCGCTCGCTGTTTGCGACGGTCTCGGCGGACAGGCCGCCGGAGAGGTTGCCAGCGCAATGGCGGCCGACGTTCTCGCCGAGCACTTCGCTGTGGCGGAACTGGACGAGGCGACCGCGCCGCGCATCGGAGCGATCATGGACGCGGCCGTGATCTCGGCGAACGAGCGCATCCGCCAGTCGGCGGCCGAGCACCGCGACCGGCGCGGCATGGCGACCACAGTGACGGCCGCTCTTGTGCTCCACGGGCGCGTGTACGTCTCGCAGGTCGGCGACTCCCGCGCCTACCTTCTGCGCAAGGGCACGCTCACGCGCTTGACCCGCGACCAGTCGGTTGTCGGACAGCTGATCGACGACGGCATGGACCCGGCGGAAGCGGAACGACTGGCAGCGCGGAACATCGTGTTGCAGGCGGTCGGCGTGGAAGAGTCGCTGCGGGTCGAGACACGGCATTGGGAGTTGCGGCGCGAGGACGTCCTCGTCCTCTGCTCGGACGGTCTGACCGGAATGGTGGTCGACGACAAGATCACTGAGATCGTGGAGACGACCGGCGCGGACCTCGAGCGCGTCGCGTCGCAGCTGATCCGAGCCGCCAACGAGGCGGGCGGCCGCGACAACATCACCGTGGTGCTCGCGCGGTTCGAAGGCGACGGCCTGCCGGAGCCCTCGCGGGCGATGGGGGCCGCCGCGTCGCGCCTCGCCGGCGCCCCGTTGACCACGGGTCCGGTGTCTTCGGGCGGGTCGTCCGGGGGGGCTTCGACGAAGTCTGCCTGCATGCCGTGGGCGGCGCTGCTGGCGCTCGCGGCGGGCGTCGTGCTCGCGCTTTCCCTCTGGTGGCCGACGCAGGACGGAGACGACTCAGCGGCCGTGACGCCGGTGGTCGATGCGATCGACGCGGGTTCGGCACCCGACATCCCGTCTTCCGCGATCGGTTCGATCGCCGAGCGCGCGCGTCCCGCGACAGGACGCATCGCGATGACCTCGACTGTGGAAGGCCTGCGCGCGCGACTCGTGGCCGCCGACGGTACCGAAACCGAGGCGCGGCTCGGCGCGTCTCCCACGGAGCTGGAACTCCCGGCGGGCACGTACACGCTCGTCGCACGCGAACCGGGCTACGTCGATGTGAAGCGACGTGTGACGGTGCGCGCCACAGCGAGCGCGGCGCGGGTGGATCTCGCTCCGGGACCACTGCCGGTTGCCGTCGTGTTCCTCGCGGCGGCGGGACTCGCACTCACGCTGGAGCGTACGCTGGACGGTGCGTTCAGCGCCGAGCGGCCCGTGTTCGTGGGGCCGGACGGCCGGAGCACGGGGCGCGAACTCGCTCCCGGCAGTTATCGCGTACGCTGGGCCGGCGGCGAGAAGACGTTCGATGTCCCTCTCGGCGGCGAGAGCCTCTCGGTCGATCTGCGCTGACCGCAGCAGACTCCTCACGGCCGGCCGGAGAGCGACTCCCCGTACTTGCTCGCTCCGCTGAAGCGGTCGGCCGCGCGGCGGGCCGGGGCGGGATACGATGACCGCGTGAACTCCCGCGTCTTCTTCCTGTTCGTCTCCCCCGTCATCCTGGGCTTCGGTCTTCTCGCGCTGATCCACGCGATTCCGCGGATCGGCGGTCCGGCGCTGTTCTGGGACGACGATGTTCGCGAGGAGGTGCAGGGCATCGTCGGCGACCGGTACCTCGACCCGATCGACGCCGAGCGCGAGCGCGAGTTGTTCGACGCGGCCATGCAGGGGTACGTCTCCGAGCTCGACCCGTTCAGCCGGTACTTCGACGCAGACGCGAAACGGGAGCTCGACGACGAGACCAGCGGCACGTTCGCCGGGATCGGCGTCCGCATCCTCCCGGCGGAGGGGGGAATCCTCGTCCTCGGCGTGGTGCGCGGCGGACCGGCGGCGCGGGCCGGCCTACTGCCCGGTGACCTGATCGTGCGCGTTGGCGAGTTCTCGGTCCTGGAGTCGCCCGCGACCGAGGTCGTGACGCACGTCCGCGGAACCCCGGGAACGAGCATCGACATCGGTATTCGCCGGGGCGGCGCCGAGGAGCAGACGATCCCGGTGCAGCGGGGCGTCGTCGACATCGACACGGTTCCCGCGGTCCGGATGCTGGATGCCGATGCGTTCGGGTACCTCCGCCTTGACCAGTTCTCCGAGGGCACTCCGGGGGAAATGCGGCAGCACGTGCACGCGCTGGTCCGTGAGCAGGGCGCACGCGGAGTCGTGCTGGACCTCCGGGGCAACCTGGGCGGCGTGGTGCGTGCGGCAGTGCAGGTGGCCGGGTTGTTCCTGCCGCCCGGGACGGTCGTCTGTTCGACGCGCTCACGTGACGGCATCTCCACGTACCGCGTCCAAGAGGAGCCTGGCGCTGGAGCGTTCGCCGACATCGCGCTCGTGGTGCTCGTCGACGGGGTGACCGCCAGCGCGAGCGAGATCCTCGCCGGCGCTCTGCAGGATCACGGACGTGCGGTCCTGGTCGGCGAGCGCACGTACGGCAAGTTCCTCGTGCAGAAGCTCGTCCCCTTGAGCACGACAAAGGGATTGGTGCGCTTGACGACTGCCCGCTACGAGACGCCGATCGGCCGGAGCGCGCACCGCAATCTCGCTGGCGGGATCCGCGGCGGACTTCTGCCCGATGTCGTCGTGCGGCTCGACGAAGCGGCCCGGCGCTCACTCCGGATCGCGTTCGACGGACAGATCGGACCGCGCTGGGAAGTGCTGGACGGGCGCTCGGGCGATGTTCCCATGGACGGCCAGCTCGAGATCGCGCTGTCGCTGCTCCGCGGGGAACAGCCGCCGGAGGAGGACGTCCCGCCGGAGACGCCGGAACGCGGGTGAGTGCGTGATCGTCCTCGGCATCGACAGTTCGTGCGACGAGACGTCGGCCGCACTCGTACGCGACGGCCGCGAGTGCCTGTCGAGCGTGGTCGCGACGCAGACGGACCTGCACGCGCGGTTCGGCGGCGTGGTGCCCGAGATCGCGTGTCGCGCGCACGTCGAGAACTACCCGTGGGCGATCGACGAGGCGCTGCGCCGCGCCGGCCTGACGCTCGAGGACATCGACGGCGTCGCCGTTACCAATCGCCCGGGGCTCGTCAATGCCCTCCTCGTCGGCGTCTCGGCGGCGAAGGGGATCGCGATGGGGCGCGGGCTGCCACTCGTGGGCGTCGACCACATCGTCGCGCACATTCATGCCAGCTACCTCGCAGAGGGCGGCGGGCCGGAGTACCCGTGCGTGGCGCTGGTCGCCAGCGGGGGGCACACGAGCCTCTACCTGCTTACCGACGCGACGCATCACGAACTGCTCGGCGCGACGCGTGACGACGCCGCAGGCGAGGCGTTCGACAAGGTCGCGCAGTTGCTCGGGCTGCCCTACCCGGGTGGTCCGTCGATCGAACGCGCCGCGCAGGACGGAGATCCCGACGCACTCGATCTGCCGCGCACGTCGCCGGGCAAGGACAACCTCGACTTCTCGTTCTCGGGGATGAAGACCGCCGTGCTGTATCGCGCGTTCGGCCAGGACACACGTCCCAAGCAGGCGCGCCAGGGCACTCCCCGGATGCCGGTTGCGGACGTGGCGGCGTCGTTCCAGAAAGCAGCGGTGGACGTGCTCGTCAAGACGACCCTTCGCGCCGTGCGGAAGACGGGCGTGCGCGAGATCGTGCTCGGCGGCGGCGTCGCGGCGAACACGCAGTTGCGCGAACGACTAACGCGGGAGGGCGCTGCGCGCGGTTGCCGGGTCGTCATCCCGCCTAAGGAACTCTGCACGGACAACGCGGCCATGGTTGCCGTGTCGGGTTACTTCCGGCTCCGCGCCGGGGAGAGCGACGCGATGACGCTCGACTGCCATCCGCGGCCGATCCGTGCCGATCACTCCGGGACAGTGCGCGCATGAGCCTCGACCGCGACGCTCTCCTCGACCTCCTCGCCGCCGTGCGTGACGGACGCGTGGATCCGGCGCAGGCCGCCGAACGTCTCTCGGGACTCGACGTCGCGACGTTGTCGGACGGAGCGTCGATGCCATTCGCGCGGATCGACCATCACCGTGCCCTGCGCTGCGGCTTCCCCGAGGTCGTGTACGCGCCCGGCAAGAAGCCGGCGCAGGTCGTCGCGGTGGCGGCCGAGATTCTCGCGCGCAGTCCGCGTCTTCTCGTCACACGCATCGACCGCGACCAGGCCGGGGCGCTGCGCGAGTCGATCCCCGACGTCGTTCTGACAGATCGTGCGCGGACGGCGCACGTTGTGCGCGACGAGGACCGCGACGAAACGGGCCGTGTGGTGGTCGTCTCCGCGGGCACCGCGGACGAGCCGGTCGCCGAGGAAGCGCGTGTCACTGCGACGGTGATGGGGGCAACGGTCGACGCGCTCTACGACTGCGGCGTGGCGGGACTGCACCGGCTGCTGAGTGTGGTGCCGGACCTAAGGCGGGCGGACGCCGTCGTCGTCGCCGCCGGTATGGAGGGCGCGCTTCCGTCCGTGGTGGGGGGGCTGGTCGATGCCCCTGTGTTCGCGGTGCCGACGAGCGTGGGCTACGGCGCGTCGTTCGAGGGCGTCGCGCCGCTTCTCACGATGCTGAACTCGTGCGCCGCGGGAGTGGCCGTGGTGAACATCGACAACGGATTCGGGGCGGGCTACCTTGCTGCGCTGGTCGCGCGACGTACCGGAGCGCGCGCCGAAGGACGCTGATGAAGAGAGCCCTCGTTCCCACCCTGCTCGCGCTGGAGGACGGCACCGTGTTCCGCGGCCGCGGCTTCGGTGCGCGCGGCGAGTCGTCGGGCGAGGTCGTGTTCAACACGTCCCTGACCGGCTACCAGGAGATCCTGACCGACCCGTCGTACAAGGGGCAGATCGTCACCATGACGGCGCCGCTGATCGGCAACTACGGCGTCAACGTCGAGGACGAGGAGGCGGACCGCGCCTGGGTCGAGGGCTTCGTCGTCCGCGAGTTGTCGCCGATCGTCTCCAACTTCCGGGCGACCGAGGACCTGCACACGTACCTCGAACGTTCGAATGTCGTCGCGATCGAGGGCATCGACACCCGCAAGCTCACCAAGATCCTCCGTGAAGCGGGGTCGCTCCGCGGCGCGCTCTCGACCGAGGAACACGACGCAGACACGCTTGTGGACCGCGCGCGCGCCGCGCCGCGCATGGAGGGACGGGACCTCGTGCAAGAGGTCACGCGGCGCCGCGAGGCCGAGTGGACGGAGGGCGTGAGCGCCGCGCAGTTCCTGCCGGAGCACGGCGCCTTCGAGGGTCCCGTGTTCGACCTCACCGTGGTGGACTACGGCGCCAAGCGGAACATCCTGCGCAATCTCGCGTCGGTCGGCTTCCGCGTCAGAGTGGTCCCCGCGAAGTTCACTGCGGACCAGGTGCTGGCCACGAGCCCCGATGCGGTGTTCCTCACGAACGGTCCCGGCGACCCCGGGGTGCTGGACTACGCGCGCAAGCTCGCCGAGGACGTGATCGAGCGCGGCGTACCGCTGTTCGGCATCTGCCTGGGCCACCAGATCATCGGTCAGGCGCTCGGCGGCACGACGTACAAGCTGCCGTTCGGCCACCACGGCGGCAATCACCCGGTGATGGACCTGGCAACGCGCAAGGTCGAGATCACGGCGCAGAACCACGGGTTTGCCGTCGACCGCGCTCTGTTCGAGAAGGGCGACATCGTCGAGACGCACAAGAACCTGAACGACGGAACGGTCGAGGGCCTGCGGCACAAGGACGCGCCGGTCATGTGCGTCCAGTACCACCCCGAAGCCGCCCCGGGCCCGCACGACAGCCTGTACCTTTTCCGCCGTTTCCGCGAAGAGCTGCTCGCGACGCGCGCGTAGGTAACGGGCGACCGTACGCTCGCGGGCTGGAAGCTGAACCGCACCTCGCCCGCGCCGTCCGTGATCACCAGAAAGTCCGCCAGGTCGCTCTCGAAGGAGACGAGCGCGTCCGCGATCGGCTGATCGTCCCGGTCCACCACGCGGACGATCCACTCCTCGTCGGTGAACGCCGGTTCGTGGTCTCCGGGCACCGTTGGATCGACGCGGACGCGCTTGCCGGCTCCTCCTCCGGAGCGGGCTGCGGGGCCGGGGCTGCAGCGTCCGCAACGTCCGCCCGGTCGTCGGGGACGGGGTCGCCGTCGCCGGACAGCAGCAGCACGCCGGTAACCAGCGTCGCCAGGACGCATGCCGCAGTCCAGATCCGCCGCTCCTTCACGATCGAGCCAGCCTATCGGATGCACCTCGCGGTCGGGCGTGTCCCCGAGACCGGAAAAAGGCCCTCCGGGACTCTCGCCCGCCCACAATCTCCCGTTGCGGCGTGGAGCCGCCGGGAAGGACGACCGAGATGCCGACGACGTGCGTGATTGGGGCGCAGTGGGGCGACGAGGGCAAGGCCCGTGTCGTCGACCTCCTCGCGAGCGACGCCGATCTGGTCGTGCGCTACCAGGGCGGCGCGAACGCCGGTCACACGGTCATCTTCGAGGGCGAGACGTATCGCCTGCACCTGGTGCCGTCGGGCATCTTGCGCCCGGACAAGACCTGCGTCGTGGCGCACGGCGTCGTCGTCGAGATCCCGCTTCTCTTCCGTGAACTTGACCAACTGATCGAGCGCGGCATCCACGTCGGCGACAACCTCGTCGTGTCCGACCGGGCCCACGTCGTGATGCCGTGGCACAAACTGCTCGACACGACGCGCGAGAAGTTCGCGGGAGCGCGCAAGTACGGCACCACCGGGTCGGGGATCGGGCCGTGCTACGCGGACAAGGTGAGCTACCGCGGCATCCGCGTCGGCGATCTCTACGAGGAAGAGTGGCTGCAGGATCGCATCGCGATGAACGTGGAGGAGAAGAACCGGCTGATCGTCGACAGCTACGGCCTCGAGCCGCTCGACGCGGAGGCGATTTTCGACCAGGCTCGCGCGTACGCCGAGCGACTCGAACCGTTCGTCGGCGACGCCGTCGGCCTCCTGCACGACTCGATCGATGCCGGCAAGAACGTGCTCTTCGAGGGTGCGCAGGGCGTGCTGCTCGATGTGGACCTCGGCAGCTATCCATACGTCACGGGCTCGAACTCCTGTGCGCTGGGAGTGCCGTCCGGCACGGGCATCCCGCCCAAGGCCATCAACCGCGTGATCGGCGTCTTGAAGGCGTACATGACGCGCGTCGGCAGCGACCTGTTCCCGGCGAAGGCGAACGACGCCGACGCCCAGCGTCTGCGCGACGCGGGCCACGAGTATGGAACCACGACGGGCCGCCCGCGCGAGTGCGGCTGGTTCGACGCCCCGATGGCCCGCTACAGCGTGCGGTCCAACGGCATCGACGAACTCGTCGTCACGAAGCTCGACTGCCTGAGTGGATTCGAGCAGGTCCCCATCTGTGTCGCGTACGACACCCCGGACGGACGCACGGATCGCGTTCCGGCGACCGCGCCAGGTCTCGCTCGGGCCAAGGCCGTGTACGAGATGCTGCCGGGCTTCTCCGAGGACATCACGGGTTGTCGCCGCCCCGAGGACCTGCCCACGAACGCACGCCGCATCGTGGAGTTCATCGAGGAGCAGGCCGGTGCGCCGGTGTCGCTGGTCTCCGTCGGGCCGAGCCGCGAGCAGATCGTCCCGATGCGCGGATCAGTTTCCGTCGCGGGAGCCTGCTGAGTGGCGCGTGCTCCGAAGCCCTTCCCGGAGCGTCTGCTCCCGGATGTCCCGCCGGAGAAGATCCCGGCTTCGGTCGGGATCATCATGGACGGCAACGGCCGATGGGCGCGGCGCGCGGGGTGGGAACGGATCCGCGGACACACCGCCGGGATCGAGTCGGTGCGCGACACCGCGCGCGCCGGAGCGGAGCTCGGCATCCGCGAGCTGACGCTCTACGCGTTCAGCATCGAGAACTGGAAGCGGCCGCGCAAGGAGGTGTCGTACCTCATGCGCCTGCTCTCCAAATTCGCCGTGGACGAGCGTCCGGAGATCGAGCGCAACGGCATTCGCTTCACGACGATCGGGCGCATCGACGAGATGCCCGCGGAGACGGTCGGCGAACTGCGCGAGACCGAGCGCCTCTCCGCGGACAACGACGGCATGGTGCTGCGGCTCGCGCTGAACTACGGCGGAAGGTCGGAACTGGCGGACGCGGCGCGCAGGCTGGCCCGCGCCGTGCGCGCTGGCGAACTGGATCCGGATGCGATCGACGAGGACGCGCTCGCCGCTCAGCTCTACGACCCGGAGATGCGGGACGTCGATCTGTGCATCCGCACCGCCGGGGAGATGCGCGTCAGCAATTTCCTGCTCTGGCAGATCTCGTATGCCGAGCTGTACGTGACGGACGTGTTGTGGCCGGAGTTCCGCCGCGAGCATCTCTTCGATGCGATTCGCTCGTTCGCTGCGCGCGAGCGCCGCTTCGGCGGCCGGGTGTCCCAGTGATCCGTGCCCGCCGGGTCGCGACGGGACTCGCGCTGGGCGCCGTGGTCATCGGGTTCGGAGCCGTGGACGTCCTGACGGACACGCGGTACGCCACGTGTGCGTTGATCGTGCTGTTGCTGGTGCGCGCGCTGGCCGAGGCCTACGGGCTCTTCAAGAGCGGCGGGATCGCGTGCCACGCGGGGCTCGGAGTCGTCGTGCTTGTGGCGGGTCTGGTGATCCGCGCGCTGGCGCCGGACCTCGGGCTGACCGCGGACGAGGGCCGCGCTGCGCTCACCGTGCTGCTCGGTCTGGGCGCGGTGGGTCCGGTTGCCCTGGCGATCGCGGGCGCGCAACCGCCCGAGGGGCCGCAACCGCGCGACCTCGTGCGGACGGCAGCAACCGCTCTGCCGCTCGTGTGGATCGGCGTGCTCGGTGCGTTCCTGCTCGAACTTCGCCTCGTGACCGGAACCGTGCCCGGAGCCGCTTCCGAGCACGGATTGGACCGGGGACTCGCGCTGGTGCTGGTGTCCGTCGCCGCGGTGAAGCTCGGTGACTCCGCGGCGTACTTCGTGGGCCGCGCGATCGGCCGGCACCCGTTGTCGTGGGTCTCGCCCAAGAAGACATGGGAGGGCGCACTTGCGTCGGTGATCGCCTCGGTCGCCGTCGCCGTGCTGCTCGGGACGTGGTTCGGCTGGGAAACCCGCCTGATGGCGGGGCTCGGGCTGGTCGTCAACCTGGCGGGGCAGGGCGGCGACCTGGTCGAGTCGTACTTCAAGCGTGGCGTGGGCGCGAAGGACACCGCGAGCATCTTCGGAGAGATCGGCGGCGTGCTCGACATGCTCGACGCGCTGCTTCTCGCGGCCCCGTTCGCGTATCTCTACGTCCAACTCCTGATTGTGCGTGGTGCGTAGAGAGTTACGCTGACGCGATGAGACCTGCCGCGCCCGCCGAACACGTCCTGCGACTGAAGAACACCGAGGAGGAGCGTGCGCTCCTCGGGCAGGAGGACCGCACCCTGCGGCTGCTGCGCCGCTTCCTCGGAGTGCGTGTTCACGCGCGCCGCGGCACCGTGACGGTCAGCGGCGAGCGCGCGGAGGTCGAGCAGGCCGTCTCCGTGCTCGAGCAGCTCATCCAGCGCGTCCGCGCGGGCGAGAGCATCTCGGCCATGGAGATCGAGTCAGAGCTGCGGCGGCTGCGCGACGAAGGCGAGTCCGAGGTCTCACCGCTGGATCGCATCCTGCGCGCGCGAGACGACACGGCGATCCGTCCGCGCACGTCGAACCAGGCGGCGTACGTGCACGGCGTGCAGCAGAAGGACATCGTGTTCGCTATCGGTCCGGCGGGCACGGGGAAGACGTATCTCGCCGTCGCCATGGCGATCCGGATGATGCGGCGCGGCCGCTTCCGCAAGCTGGTCCTCGTGCGTCCGGCGGTCGAGGCGGGGGAACATCTCGGATTCCTACCCGGCGACCTCACGGCGAAGGTCAACCCCTACCTGCGCCCGCTCTACGACGCGCTCGCGGACTTCCTCGACTTCGACGAGGTGCGGCGCTTCCAGGAGAACGACGTCATCGAGGTCGTGCCGCTCGCGTACATGCGCGGGCGCACGCTTGATAACGCGTTCATCATCCTCGACGAGGGCCAGAACACGACCGCCGCGCAAATGAAGATGTTCCTCACGCGCATGGGGCGCAGCAGCAAGATCGTCGTGACGGGGGACGTCACACAGACGGACCTGCCGAGCGGGAAGCGCAGCGGTCTCGTCGATGCGCAGGAGCGGCTCTCCCACGTGGAGGGCATCGCGTTCTGCCACCTAGGGCGCGAGGACATCGTGCGGCACCCGCTGGTCCAGGAGATCGTCGATGCCTACGATGTCGACGCACGCCGCCGCACCCCGCGCGTGGTCAGCTCCGAGGGCAACGGAGACGGCGCGGACACAGCGTGAGCGAACTCTCGCTCGCGGTCGAGGTCGCCGCCGGACGGCTGCCGCTCCCCGAAGACGAACTGGCCGGGCACCTGACCCGCGCCGTCGAACTCACCGGCTTCGCGGGCGGGCTCTCCGTCGCGATCGTCGACGACGCGACCATGCAGCGGGTGAACCGCGACTTCCACGCGTGCGACGAACCGACCGACGTGCTGGCGTTCCCACTCGGTGCACAGCCCGGCGAATCGGCGGAAGCCGATGCGCGAGGCTACGTCGCGGAGGTCGTGGTGAGCCTGGACACCGCGCTCCGCGAGGCTGAACGGAGGGGGGTCGCGCCCCTCGCCGAGCTCACGCTCTACGTGGTTCACGGCACCCTGCACCTCTTGGGCTTCGACGACTCGACTGCCGATGATGCCCGTAGGATGCACCTGAGGACGCTGGAGGTCCTCGGGAGCCTGGGGCTCGAGAACGAGATCGCGGGATACACGTGCGCAGACGACGACGACGGCTGAAGATCAATCCGTCGGGCCAGCAGCCCGGCGGAGTCGAGAAGGCGCCGATCGACTCGAAGGTCGGGGCCAGCTCCGTGGAGCTCGCGCCGATCCCCGGCGGCACTCCCGGAGACTCCGTCGAGGTCGCGCCGATCCCGGGTCTCGCCGCCGAAACGCCCGCCGCGGACGCCGACGCCCGGAAGCTGCGCAAGACCGCGGCGCTGCGGAGCGCCCGCACGTCGATCTCGGACCGCTGGAAGGGCATCCCCCGGGACCTGATCGACGGCTACCGCCTCGAAGCCGTGATGGGCGAGGGGTCGATGGGGGCGGTGTTCCGCGCAGAACAGCTCTCGCTCCGCCGATCCGTCGCCGTCAAGCTGCTGACCCCCCGCCGGGCGATGGAGAAGCGCCACCTGCAGCGTTTCCTGCGGGAGGCCCGCGCGGTCGCGAGGCTCAACCACCCCAACATCGTCTCGGGCATCGACGTCGGCGAGTCCCGCGGCTTCCGCTACTTCGTGATGGAGTTCATCGAGGGGCCGACGCTGCTACAGCTCCTCGAGGAACGCGGGCCGATGGACGGCCTCGCCGCCACCAAGGTGATCCTGCAGATCGCCCGCGCGCTCGAACATGCGAACCGCAACGGGCTCGTGCACCGCGACGTCAAGCCGGCGAACATCGTGATCACGCGTCGCCAGGGGCAGGCCAAGCTGTGCGACCTGGGTCTCGCGAAGGAGATTGGCGAGGACGGCAGTGAGAGACGCTCGAGGGCAAGGCCATCGGGACGCCGTACTACATCTCGCCGGAGCAGGCGCGCGGACAGCTCGACATCGACATTCGTTCAGATCTCTACTCTCTCGGCGCGAGCTACTACCACGCGGTGACGGGGCAGGTCGCCTTTGAGGGACCGACTCCCGCCGTGGTGATGGCGAAGCACCTCACCGAGCCGCGGCCGGACGCATCCGAGCTGCGCCGCGACCTGCCGTCAGGCATCAGCGAGATCATCATGAAGCTGATGGCGCAGGACCGTGCGGAGCGGTACCAGACGCCGGCCGAAGTGCTGCCGGATCTGCAGGCCGTGCTCGACGGAACGTACGAGTCGGCGAAACCGCAGATCCGCCCCCGCCGCCGCCGCCGGTTTCGCTAGCCGCGCGTCACGCGGATCGCGGGGCCATCCGCGTGCCCCCTGCTCATCGAGTGTCCCCCTTCTCCGCGGACTCCGTCCGCTACGCTCCCGCTGCAAACGACATTGTTCATGTCGTCTGCCCCCTGTCCGCTGACGCGCGGACTCGGGTCGCGGGCGTTCGGCATCGCCGCTCGGCGCGGCGCTCCCTCACGGGCTTCGGTCACACGGCTTGCTCCGCAACCCCCGGTGCCACTCCGCTCCGGCGTTCCGCCTCCGCTGCGCGTTCACTCCTGCCGAACCGTTCACCGGACGCTTCGGCTGCCGCTTCGCGGCACCGTCGTTCACCCCTTCGCATTCACGCAACGAGACCGATCCCCTTGTAGGGGCGGGGTTCCACCCCCGCCCGCGGACGTTCGCAGCTGGACGCGTTTGGCTAATCCGCCGGCTACTACTCTTCGTCGAGTGCCAGGATTGCGCGCAGCGCCTCGCGGCACGCGTTGGCGACGTCGGGGTTCTCGTGCCTCAGGCCACGCGCGAGTGCGGGGACGGCATCGCTCGCGGCGGGTCCGATCGCGCCGAGCGTCTGTGCGGCGTACTGTGCGGTATCGATCTCGCCGTCGAGCGTGCGGATGAGGAACGGCACGGCGGCCGCCGCGGCGGGTCCCATGCGCTTCAGCGTCCAGAGGCCGAAGATGCGACGGGCGATTGGGCGGTTCGCACCGGACCGGCGCGACCGTGGCGCCCGCTCGATGAACTCCACGACTGCGGGGACCGCCGCGCGGGCGTCCTCGCCCATCTCGCCGAGCGTGCCCATGACGAAGATCCGCGTCCCGTCAGACAGTTCGGGATCGCGCAGCGCCGCTACCAGCTCGGGCACCGCGGCGGGACCGCGCTCGACCAGCTTCTCGCGCGCCTGCATTGCCGGCTCGGGCTTCTGCAACTGCGACGCCGACCCGGTGACGAGGTGCTGGACGAGTTCGTGCTCCGTCCGCGGCGCGGCATCGACCGAGGCGCAAGCGACGAGGAAGAGCGCGAGCGGCGCGGCCAGGGACAGGCTCAGTCTGGCGTTCATGCGCGCAGGATAACGCGCACCCTCGACGCCGTAGGCGACTCGATCAGCAGGTGCGCTGCGCGCACGGCGCACGCGCGGGGGTGGCCCCTACAGCGAGCTCGCCCTCGTTGGGTGAATAGCAAGAGCGCGACGGTTGCGTAGCAAGCGGCGTGATCGCAGCTCCTCCGTCGCGGTCGGAGACCGCGTAGGAGGGAGACACGAGCCCGCCGAGCGGCGCGAGGATCGCCCCGCGATCCGAGTGCCGCGACAAAGGGCTACGCGCGCTTCTTGACCTTGCCGGCCTTGATGCAGCGCGTGCAGACCTTCTGACGCTGCACGGTCTTGCCGTCTTCGCTGACGGTCCGAACCTTCTGGATGTTGGGCTTGAACTTGCGCCGGGTCCTGCTCGTGATGCGCAGGCCGATGCCGCCCTTCTTCTTGGAGATGCCCCGTCGCTCGATCTGGTTGCCGACGTGGGTGTGCTTTCCGCATACCTCACACTTGCGCGCCATAGGGATACTCCTGGTTCGGAACCGCCTCCCCTGGCAATCCTGCGGGCTCGTGAGCGAGACTTCCGCGCGGCTCCTGGGGGGAAGCCCCGCAGAATATCCCTGGCCCCCGAGTGGGCAAGGAAGCTCGGCGGGCAAGGAAGCTCGGAGGCCGTGTCGTTGGAGGGACGAGAGGGATGCGTACCACCTGGATCGTGCCGGCCGCCGGCGGGCTCCTGCTCGTAGCCGGGCTGGTCGGAGGCTGCGCCTCCGCCTCGCCCTCCCGCGCCGAGAGCGGCGCCGGGAGCGGTGCGGCGACCGTCGCCCGTCCGCCGTCCCCCGCGGAACTGCGTGCGACGGAGATCCGGGCGCTGCGCGGTGACGTTCCAGCCGAGGCCGTCGAACGCCTCGGCGCCGACCTCGCGAGCGAGAACGCAGCGGTGCGCTCGGAGGCCGCATTTCGGCTCGGGGTCTCGCGCCACGAGTCGGCCCCCGCGCGGTTGCGGGAGGTCTCCGGCGAGGACGCCGCAGCGGCAGCGATGGGACTCGGCTACCACCCCGACGATTCCGCGGAGGACGCCCTCGTGGCACTCGCGACGGACGGCACCGTCGAGGCGATGGAGGCGCTCTTCTCGCACTACCGCTGGCGGGGACGGCCGGCGCCGCAGGCGCTCCCGGATCCGCGGCTCCTCGAGTTCTCCTCCCATCCGTCTGTGCGCGGACGCGCATCGCTCGGTCACCTCGCGCGCACGGTGAAGGACCCGCGGGTCGTGCCGCACCTGGCACGTCTCGTCCAGGACGTAGACTGGGAAGTGCGGCGCGCCGCGGCTCTCGGGCTCGTGTCGTCGTCGGCGAACCCGTGGGGAGCCGCCGAAGCGCGCCAGGCGCTGCCGGCGCTCCGGACGCTTGCTTCCGACCCGAACGAGCACGTGCGCGTTGCCGCGTGTCGTGCGCTCTCGTCCTTCGACAGCGGCGCCGTGCTCGCTCCGCTCCGCAAGAACCTGGCGGACGAATCGTACCACGTGCGCACCGCCGCCATCGCGGGACTCAGTCGCCGCAAGGACATGGCCTCGGCCGATGCCTTCGAGAGGATCGCGCGCGAGGACCCGTCGGTGTCGGTCCGCCACGATGCGGCGACGTCGCTCGCAGCGCTCGACGCCCCGCGGGCCGCTCGGCTCGTCGACAGTCTGCTGCGTGACGACGCGGAGTACGTCCGCAGCGCGGCCGCGACAGTGCTCGCGGCGCAGGAGGGTTCGGCCGCTGTCGCGCGCATTGTGGACATTGCCTCGTCCGATCCGCACGTGCGCGTACGCGGGGGCGCTCTGTCCGCCCTCAAGGGCAAGAAGGGTGCCGGCATCGAGCCATTGCTCAGGCGGGTGCTGACCGACGACGCAGATCCGGTGCTCGTCAACTACGCATGCGAGGTCGCTGCCTCCAACGACCTGCGCTCGCTGGCTCCTCTGGTGCGCGCGGTACCCGCGCGCTTCCCCGGGATGGACGGAGCGGACGCACGCGCTGGTGCGCTGGACGCACTCGCAGGATGGGAGGGCGTCTCGGACGAGGGTGTTCTCGCAGCCCACGAGAACGATCCGCACCCGGCGGTGGCGTTCACGGCGGCCAAGGCGCTGGCCAAGCGCGCCGGCGCCGAGGACGATCCGGAGCCGCGCCGCACACAGGTTGTGGGTGCGTCCGAGGCCGACATGGCCTCCCCTCCGCGCATCCCGATGATGATCCTCGAGACGACGCGCGGCCGGATTCACATCCGGCTCTTCCCCGAGAAGGCACCGATCCACGTTGCGCATGTGACGGCGCTGGCGAACCGCGGCCACTATGACGGCTTGACGTGGCACCGTGTTGTCGGGGATTTCGTCATCCAGGGCGGCTGCCCACGCGGCGACGGCTCTGGCGCGGCCGGTGTCTCGCTGCCGCTCGAACCGACTCTCGAGCCGTTCGTGCGGGGGACTCTCGGGATGCCTCGCTCGTCCCACCCTGACTCGGGTGGCTGCCAGTTGTTCATCATGCACTCGCGCGCGCCGCACCTGGACGTGCACTACACCGCGTTCGGACGCGTCACGAACGGGTTGGACCGTCGTCGATCGGATCGACGTGGACGACCGCATCCTGTCGGCGCGCGTCGTCCGGCGCGCCGACCTCCGCGACGCGGAGCCGGCCGCCGACGAGCCCGAGTGACGTCCGGCGATCGTGCTGGAATGTGCGGTCCGTGACGCATGACGACTTGCTGCAGGATCTGACTCCGAGCCAACGCGAGGCGGTCACGCACGGGGAGGGGCCGCTTCTCGTCGTGGCCGGCCCCGGTTCGGGCAAGACGCGCGTGATCACGCGCCGCGTGGCACACCTCGTGCGCTGCGGCGTCACGCCCTGGCACATCCTCGCCATCACGTTCACCAACAAGGCGGCGCAGGAGATGGCGCGCCGCGTCGAGGAATCGGGCACTCCGTCCGGCGCGTGGATCAAGACGTTCCATGCCACGTGCGCCGCACTGCTGCGCCGGTACGCCGCTCGGGCGGGTCTGCTGCCGGGCTTCTCGATCTTCGACACGCAGGATCAGCGCCGCGTCGTGCGCGGCGTGCTGCGCGAGATGGAGCTGCCACCGGGCGCCCTCAAGCCGGCGCAGGTGCGCGCGCGCATCTCGCGCTGGAAGACCGGTGGCACGTCGCCTGACGTGGCGGAGGCAGAGGCCGGCGGGTACTTCGAACGCAAGCAGGCCGAGGTCTACCGCGCCTACGAGAACGCGCTGGCCGTGTCGAACGCCGTCGACTTCGACGATCTGCTCGGCCGCACGCTGAAGATGCTCGAAGAGGACGCCGAAGTGCGCGAGCGCCTGCAGGACCGCTTCCGGCACGTCCTGATCGACGAGTACCAGGACACGAGCCCGGTTCAGTTCCGGCTGGCCTCGATCCTCGCGCAGCCGCAGCAGAACGTGTGCGCGACCGGCGATCCGGACCAGTCGATCTACGCCTTCCGCAACGCCGACGTGCGCAACATCCTCGAGTTCGAGCGCAACTACCCCGGCGCCCGCGTGGTGCGACTCGAGGAGAACTTCCGCTCCACGGCGTTCGTCCTGCGCGCGGCCGACGCGTTGATCGCGCACAACCGGGATCGCCATGCCAAGCGGCTCGTCGCCACGCGGGAGGAGGGCGAGAAGGTGCGCGTGATCGGGGCTGCCGACGAGCACGCCGAGGGCCTGGCGCTCGCGGACGCCGTGCTCGGCGCGTACGGGAAGGGCGTTCCCTACAAGGACATGGCGATCTTCTACCGCGTCAACGCGCAGAGCCGTGCGATCGAGACCGCACTGCGCGGCCGCGGTGTCCCGTACATGATCGTGAAGGGCGTCGAGTTCTACCAGCGGGCGGAGGTCAAAGACCTGGTCGCGTACCTGAAGGTGCTCGCGAACCCATCGGACCGCGAGAGCATGGTGCGCGTTCTGACCACGCCACGGCGGGGCGTCGGCGCAAAGACGATCGAGCGCATGTGGGCGATGGCGCGGGAGTACGGCTGGACGGCCAGACGCGCACTCCTCGGTGCGGCGGACTCCGGCGAGTTCCGCAAGCAGGCGACGCTGGCGCTGCGCGACCTCGATCATCTCCTCACGACGCTCGAGTGCGGCGTGACGGGATCGGTGGCGGAGCTCGTGCGCGATGCGATCACTCACCTGCGCTACGAGGAGTACCTGAAGAAGGCGTATCCCGAGGACTGGCAGGACCGTGTGGAGAACGTGCGCGAACTGATCGGCGGCGCCGAGGAGTACGACGCGTTGAGCGGCGCCGAATCCACGCTGCGCGACTTCCTGCACCAGGTCAGCCTGGTCGCCGATGCCGACCAATACGACCCGGACATGCCGCGCGTAGCGCTGATGACACTGCACTCCGCGAAGGGGCTCGAGTTCGGTCACGTGTACGTCGCCGGAGTGGAGCGCGAGCTTCTGCCCCACGCGCGCAGCACCGACGACGAGAACGGGATCGAAGAGGAGCGGCGCCTGTTGTTCGTGGGGATGACTCGCGCCAAGGACAGATTGACGCTCAGCTTCGCCAGAGACCGACGGGCACGGCTCACGGGTGGTTTCGGCGGTGGCGCCAGCGACTTCCTCATGGAACTCGATCCGGACGCCATCGACGTTGCTGGTGGCGGCCTCTCCCCGATCTGGCCTTCTGTCGAGAGCCCGTATGCCGACGCGCCGTGGGGCGCGCCCGCAAAGCGCCCGCGGGACGGATCCGAGTTCCACGCCGACGTGGCGCCGGACTACGACGGCACCGACCAGGACCCGGCCCAGGCGCTCCGGCCGGGGCAGCGCGTGCATCACCCGAGCTTCGGCGACGGCACGGTGCGCCGTCTCTCCGGCCGCGGAGGCAGCATGCGCGTCGTCGTGTTCTTCCCCGGGCGCGGTGAGAAGACGCTCGCCCTCGAGTACGCACATCTGACGCCCATCTGGGACGCCTAGGCCCGCGAGTTAGACTGCGCGCCATGGGGATGGGACTCATCGCACGACGCGCCATTCGAGCGCTCGCATTGCTCGCGTGTATCGCGCTCTCGGTGTCGTCGGCCCGCGCACAGGACGAGGCGGACCCGCTCAAGCCGGCACGCTCCTCACTGACACGGGCGCTGGACACACTTGCGCGCAAGGGCCACCCCGACCACCTCGACACCCTGCACGGCGTGCTCGTGGAGCTCGGCGAACCGCAGGGCAAGGCGGACAAGCTCCTGGCGGCGGGCCAGCGGAAGGTGGAGCGCGTCAAGAAGCCGTCGCCCAACCTGAACGACGTCAAGCGGCTGCTGCAGCGGACGATCGACGACGTCGCGACGGCGATGACGGGTGCAGAGGGCGACGAGCGCGCACGATTCGCGGACATCCTGCGGCGGCTGGACGGCGAGCGCGAGGACGCGTGGGAGGCCCTCTCGTACGTGCGTCGCGGCGCCGGCTGGGTGCCCGGGGACCTCGCTCCACTGTTCGCGCGCCACGACGAGATCGCCGGTGCGCTCGCCGACGCCCGGCGCCTCGAAACACCCCTCACCGAGGACGTCAGCCGACATCCCGTGATCATGAAGGTCTGCGGCGGGGAAGGCGTGCGGGTATCAGTCGGCAACGTGCGCGTCCACGCGTACGGAATCGACGTCGTGAAGGTGCGCCGTGTGCTGCGCGAGAGTCTGCGTGCGCTCGCGGTCTCGCGCGTCCTGCTCGGACACCCGCTAGCGCTGCCGGATCCGCTGCCGGACGTGGAGTACGTGTGGCTCCCGTCCATGCCCGTCTACCTCCGTGCGCTGAAGTACATGCAGGAGACGGGGCAGATCGACGCGGCGGAGGCCGAGCGCGCGAAGCGGAAGACGACACCCGCGCTCGGCAGCCAGCGCCGCGTGCTGCGGCCGCTCGTCGAGGCGAGTTTCGAGGCCATCCTGTTCCACGATTTGTGGGCCTACGTCGGTCATGTCGTGTGGAGCAACAAGACCGTGCAGGGCGTGCTGACGGCGGGCACCGTGAACTGGGTCTGCCGCGCCTACATCGGCACGTCGATCCCGGACAGCGTCTGGGTCGAGCGATCCCTCGAGGACGGCCGCACGTTCGATCGGCCGCGCAGGGTCGAGGAGATGCTACGGATCTCGGACGCAGGGCTGCAGGGCGCCCGCGCGTGGCTCAGGTACCTGGCCGAGCACGACGAGGACCCGGCATGGTCGCGCGGGTTCGTAGACTACTTCGGCAAGGTGCAAGGCGACGAGTTGACGAAGGCGACCTTCGTCGCGGAGTACCTGCACGATGCCGGCCGGCTGAACGACGTCATCATCGCGACGGCTGACAAGAAGCCGCGCGCCGACGTGTTCTCGGCCGCGCTCGGCATGGACCTGTCCGCGTTCGAAGCGGCGTGGAAACGCTGGTTCCTCGCACCGGAGTTGCCGTCCGGTGTCCTGCAGGCGATCGGTGGCGGCAGCGCAGAGGAGGAGGTCGACCCGGCCACGCAGGCCGTGCTCACGCATCTCGACAACATCCGGAAGACGACGATCGACCGCAGTCTGCACGGATTCATGCCACCGCTCCTCGCGGACGAATCGCTGTCCCACGGCTGCCGGCTCCACGGCCGTTATCTCGCGAAGAACCCGGAGCAGGCGAGCGCATGGCCGGACGCGCACGAGGAGTGGCCGGATCGCGAGGGCTTCACACCCGAAGGGAGCTGGGCCGGGCTGTCGTCGGTGATCTACCCGGGCAAGACCGACATGAAGACGGCGATCGACGGCTGGATCGGGACGTTCTATCACCGCCTGCCGCTCCTGGATCCCGGCCTGCTGCGTGTCGGGTTGGGACTCGACGAGGGCTACGCCGTGCTGGATGCCGGCTCCATGGTGCGGCGCTTTCCGCAGCTCGCGCGCGTGCGCTACCCGGGTGCTGGTGCCTTAGGAGTCCCGCGGCGCTTCGTTCCTGAACTGCCGAACCCGGTGCCGGGCGAGGACCAGTCCACGTGGGGCTATCCCGTCACACTCCAACTCGCCGCCCTCACCGTTCAGCCCGATCTCACGATGACGCTGCACGAGGGCGACCGTGAGGGGAAGGCCGTGCCGTGCCACTACTCGTCGCCGATGAACCCGACCAACCCCGAACTCGTGCCGGGCTACTCCTACTGCCTGATGCCCAAGGCGCACCTGAAGGCGAAGCAGCGCTACACCGTCGTTTGCAGAGGGTTCGACGACGACACCGAAGAGGTGTGGTCCTTCACGACCGGGCGCTGAGCGTGGGGCGCCCGGTCCCTCCCCGCCGCGTCCGTTCCGACGGTTGGGGGGTCGCGGGAATCGTGGGAGGCGCGCTGATCATCCTCGGTTGCGCGGTCTTCTTCGGCGTGGTCCTGGCCTCAATCATGTCCCACGATCCCGATCCGCGGAGGTGGGAGTTCGGGAGCCTCACGATCACGGTTCGCTGGGAGGTTGTGGTCCCGATCGTCGTAAGCCTGGCGATTGCGGGCGCCGGCGCGGCGGGTCTCATCGCCGGAGAGTTGCGCCACCATCGGTCGCAGAAGCACGAATGACGCTGGGGGAGGTCCTTGACACGGCCCGCGAGGATTTCGTATGTTCGAAAACATGAAACAACTCAGGCGCACGGCGCCCCGGGTCACCGCCGCTCACGTGAACGCGCTCAAGGCGCTCGCCCACGAGGGACGGCTGCGGGCGTTCTTCCATCTGGTGCGAGCGCGGCGAGACGTCGCGGCGGGAGACCTGGCGGAAGCACTGGATGTGCCGGCGCCCACGCTCTCGCACCAGCTCGATCAGCTCACGCGGGCCGGGCTGCTCGCGCGCCGCCGAGAAGAGCGTCACGTCTACTACGCGGTGCGGCGGGATGCGGTCACGCCGCTGGTCCGGCTGCTCACCGCCTGTTGCTGAACACGATCGGAGAGACCATGACAGCCAACGTCCACATCCACCTGCGCGTCCGGGACATCGAGGCGAGCCGGGTGTTCTACGAGGCGCTCTTCGGGGAACCACCGGTCAAGGTGAGGCCCGGCTACGTGAAGTTCTTGCCGGCGCTCGGGCCGGTGAACCTGGCAATGACCGAGGGTGACGGCCGCGACCGGCCCGCCGCGGTCGACCACGTGGGCATCCAGGTCGATGCGCCGCAGATCGTGACCAGGGAGCTCGAGCGCGTGCGTGCGGCCGGTCTCCCCGTCCGCGTCGAGATGGGCGTCGACTGCTGCCATGCGAACTCGAACAAGTTCTGGGCCACTGACCCGGACGGCGTGCAGTGGGAGATCTACCACCTCAATCACGACCTCCGGACGACGCTGCCGATGGCGGACGCCTGCCGGCCGGGCGCGACGCCGCCCCGCGGCGACGCGTGCTGCGCGCCCTAGCTGCCCCAACAGCAGTCACCGAACTACGGCATCGCGCGCTGCGCGGTAGGGTTGAGCCCGTGCCTCGACTGGTGATTGAGAGTTCCGACGGCGAGCGGCATCTCGCGCTGACCGACAAGCCCGTGCGCGTCGGCTCGGCCCGCGGATCGGATGTCCACGTCACCGGCAAGAACGTGGAGTCCAAGCACTGCACGATCGAGCAAGGCCGGGCCGGCTGGCGCGTCCGCGACGGCGGTGCGCGGTCGACCCTGGTCAACGGCAAGAGCTTCATGTCGCGGCGGCTCAAGCACGGCGACCGCATCTCGGTCGGCCCGGCGACGATCGTGTTCGAGGACGATCCCGAGGAGACCGGTTCGCCCGTGGCGGCGAGCAAGGCGCTCGCACCGCCGCCGTCGTCGCGCTCGGCCGCTGAAGACCTGACTCGCCTCACGACGACGCTGCGCGCGCTCGCGAGCGAGACGGACGTCAAGAAGCTGCTCTCGCTGATCGTGGATCAAGTGATCTCGCTGACCGGCGCCGAACGCGGCTTCCTGATCCTGCGCAAGGACGCAAAGTTCGAGATGGTCGCCGCGCGAACTCTGGACCGGGAGAACGTGCGCCGGCCGGGTCTCAAGATCAGCCGCGCCGTGGCGGACGAGGTGGCCCGCACCGGCAAGCCACTGCTCACGACGAATGCCCAGGCGGACGCGCGGCTGCGCGGGTCCAAGAGCGTCACCGGGATGAAGCTGCGCTCGGTGCTGTGCGTGCCGCTCGCGGCGCGCGGACGCTTCCTCGGTTTCCTGTACGTCGACCACCGCTTCGAGGAGGGCACGTTCCAGCACAGCGACGTCGGGTACGTCGCCGCATTCGCCGACCAGGCCGCTGTTGCGCTCGAGGACATGCGACTCGTGGCGGAGCTGCGCGAGCGCACGGCGGAACTCGAACGGAGTCACGAGCGCATCGAGGAGCTGAACCGTCTTCTCGAGGAGAGGGTCGATCGTCAGCAGCGGGAGCTCGATGAGGTGCGGACTCTGCTGCGCGATCGCGGCGACCGGCCGCTCAAGTACGAGTACGAGAACATCGTTGGACGCTCGGCGGCCATGCGCGAGGTGCTGCGCCTTGTGGATCACGTCACCGACACGTCGATGCCCGTGCTGATCCTCGGCGAGAGCGGCACGGGTAAGGAGCTGGTCGCCCGTGCGATTCACGTGAACGGACCGCGCGCGGCGGAGTCGTTCGTCACCGAGAACTGCGCCGCCATCCCCGAGTCACTTCTCGAGAGCGCTCTGTTCGGGCACGTTCGCGGTGCGTTCACCGGGGCGGACCGCGAGCGCACCGGTCTGTTCGAACTGGCGGATCGCGGGACCCTCTTCCTCGACGAGATCGGCGACCTTCCGCTCGCGACGCAGGTGAAACTCCTGCGTGTGCTCGAAACGGGGGAGCTGCGGCCCGTCGGTGGCAAGGACACCGTCACCGTGGACGTGCGCGTGCTCTCCGCGACGCACCGCGACCTGGCGGGCATGGTGGAAGACGGCACGTTCCGGCGCGACCTGTACTACCGTATTCACGTTCTCGAGGTGCGGCTCCCACCTCTCCGCGACCGGCCGGAGGACATCCCGGATCTCGTCATTCACTTCCTCGCTCAGCAGGCGGGCGACCACGGTCCCAAGACGATCACGGACGACGCGCTGGCCTTTCTGGTCGGGTACGCCTGGCCGGGCAACGTTCGGCAGCTGCGCAACGAGGTCCTGCGCGCCGTCGCGCTCTCCGGGAACGTGATCATCCCCGAGGTGCTCTCCGCCGGGGTCCGTGACGTCAGCGTGCCGGTTGCTGCGGCGTCGGCCGGAGTGCGGCCGTTGCGGGAAGTCGTCCAGGAGGCGGTGGATCTCGTCGAGCGGCGGTCGGTGCTGGCCGCTCTGCGCCGGGCCGGATGGAAGAAGGCCGAGGCCGCCCGCCTCCTGGAGGTCTCTCGACCCACGCTCGACGCGAAAATCAAGCGGTTCGAGATCACGCGGGACCCCGAAGAGTGATGCGCCTTCGAACTCCTTCGCTCGTCCAACCACCGGTGTCGGGCACAGGTGGGGATGGAGGAGTCTCGCCTGCCATGCGTCCAGACCGTGCGCGCCCGCACCGGATCGCGATTCCGTTCGTCCTCGCCGTGGTGGCTGCTGCCGCCGGCTGCAGCGGCGAGCCTCGCCCGCTCACCGCGACCGTGGATCCGGGGGTGCTCGGGACCGCGGAGTGGGAGCGCGTCTTCGATCCGTCGGAGTTCGACTCATATCGCACCGGTACGGTCCAACTGTTGCAGGGGGGAGGCGAGACGGCCGATCCGCCGGCCGTCGCTGGGCAACCCGCGATTCGTCCCGCGGCCGGAGCGACGGTCGAGCTGTTCGCATCGGCGCCGCACTACGGCCTCCCTCTCGTTCCGGTTGCCAGCACGGTCGCGGACGCCGAGGGTCGGTTCCGCGTCGGACCGGGCCCGGCGACCGGTTGGGTGCTACGCGCGACCGCCGCCAGACACGCGCCCGTGTACGGGGGCGCTGCATCGCGTGTCCCCGGCATCGTCCAACTTCAGGACGGACACTTGGAGCTCGGAGTTTTGCCGAGCTTCGACCTTGTCGGCAGCTTGAGGAACGCCGTCGACGGCCCGCCTCTCGCCGGCGAGACGCTGCTCATAGAGACCCTCGGGTTCTTCGCGGAGGCAGTGACGGACGAGGACGGCCGGTTCCAAGCCAGCGTGCCCATGGGGCCGGTCTCCATCTTCGGCCGGCGGCCGAGTCTGGCAGCGCTCCTCGCGTTCGTGCCGCGCGACCAGAGCAGCGTCGACATCGTCGCGCCGCACTACGAGCCGATCCGTGGCACGGTCGT
Source organism: Planctomycetota bacterium (assembly GCA_965248445.1). Classification (GTDB taxonomy): domain Bacteria; phylum Planctomycetota; class JAJSAM01; order JAJSAM01; family JAJVHW01; genus CBDFJG01. The sequence continues at coordinate 395,230 of CBDFJG010000004.1, read as the reverse complement.
CGACGCGCGCACCGAGCGACGCGTCGCGGGCGCCGTCGTCATCCACATGCTGCAGCCGTGGCTGCACACGGTGACCGACGAGAACGGCCACTTCGAACTCGTCGCGCCGCGGTTCGGTCGGGTCGGCGCGTTCGCCGAGGGATTCGGCTGGCGTTCGGTGCGGCTGCCCGTGGCGGGGGACGTCGACGTGCGAGTCGTCGCGCCGCGACGCGTCACCGGGCGGGTCGTCGACGAGCACGGCGCGCCGGTGGCCGACGCGCGGATCCACGCCGCCGCGCGAAACGAGGGCCGGTCCATCGAGCGGATGGTCGGACCGCTCACCGACGCGGACGGGCGCTTCGATCTGTCGTGGCTGCCCGAGCCGTGGGTCGACGCGGAGTCTCACCCGGTCATCGCCGCCCATCGCCGCGGTCTCGGCTACTCCGCGGGCGTGACCGTCGAGGCCGACCTGGACGATGTGGAGCTGGTGCTGGCGGGGGAGCGGTCTGTGCGCGGAGTCGTGCAACGTGCATCCGGCGCTCACGTTGTGCACGTGCCGGTCGACATGAGGTGGACGGCAGCAGGGCTCACGGATCACGAGGCCCTCGCGCTGGGGGTGCCGACCGCTCGCCTGGCGGTGACAAGCGCGGCCGGGGAGTTCGAGAGCCACCGTCTCCCGGCCGGCGTCAGCGGCGAGGCCACCTTCGAGATTGAGGGCACGAGGTTCGTGCGTGAGTTCGGCGCAAGTGGCGACTTGCTCTTTGACATCCGGCTCGCGCCGGGGCGGCCAATTGCAGGACACGTCGTCGACGTCGCGGGCGAGCGTGTCGTCCGTCCGGGCGTCGTCACGGCGCGCGGGTGGAGCGGCGCAGGCTTCGATCGCCTGGAGCGCACCGTGGAGATCGAATCCGACGGTACGTTCCGCATCGCGGAGCTGCCGGCCGGCAAGTACACGATATTCGCCAACGTCCGCGGGTACGAAGTGCTCAGCACGACGATCGACGCAGGCGACGAGAGTGTCGTGCTCAGGGCGTCGCGGCCCGCGAGTCTCCTCGTGGACGTCGTCTTCCCCGCAGGCGTCGAGCCGGTGCCGGCGATCGTGCTCCTGCGATCGCTCGCGGACCCAGCGGCAGACGTGCGACGCGAGGACGTGGCGGTGGACGACGACCAACGGCGAGCACGATTCCGCGTCGTGCGTCGCGGCCGGTACGAGGTCTCGGTTCGCGCCGGACTCTACGGTGGGCGCATCGAAGAGCTGGATGTGCCGGACGGAGAACGGCCACCGGTGACCGTCGAACTCACGCAGCGGAGCTTGCTACACGCGGTCGTCCTGACGTCGGCCGGCGATCCGGTGAGCGGACAGCTCATTCGCGCGCGCCGTGTATCCGGCGGCGTGCCACAGAACTTCGTCACCGGGGAGGACGGCAGGGCGCGACTGATCGGTCTCGAGGCCGGCGAGTGGCGAGCACGCGTCATGAGGATCGGGGTGCCGGCCGTCGAAGCGCGTTTTCGCCTGCCCGACGACTCAGACGAGCTGCTGGAGCTGCGCATCCCGGCGCACGGCGCACTGGACGTGCAGTTCGAGAGCCCGCCTGGTGACGGCGTGATCGTCGGACTGGAACGCGCGGATGGGTCCGCGTGCTACGCCTGGGCCGAGGGGGGGGACTTCCAGAACGCCCGCTTCCGTCTAGAGGAGGGCCGCAGCGCGCTGCGGCTGGAAGGAGTCCCGGCGGGCAGGGTCACCGTGACGGTCCAGCGGGAGGGTGCCGACCGGGAGCGGCGAGTGGTGGAGGTCGAGGACGGCGAGACCGTGCGGGCCGAATTCGACTGATCGGACCCTCGATTGCGCGCCAGGCACCGCCGATGAGTTGACCGGCGCCCGTACGACCGTGAGCATGGCGACGGCACGGGAACGCGGGCGGGCGGAGAAGCGATGGCCGAACTCTACATCGTGGCAGCGGACGGCTCCGGGCGGCAGGTGCCCCTCGGTTCCGATCCCGTTTCGTTCGGACGTTCCGACGAGAGCGACATCGTCCTGGACGAACAGCGCGCCAGCCGCCGGCACTGCGAGTTCCGGCCGTGTGCAGAAGGCTGGAAGGTCTTCGACCTCGGCTCGAGCAACGGGACGTTCCTCGGTGGCCAGCCCGTCCTGTCGGCGCGGCTGCAGCCGGGCGACGAGATCGAGATCGGTGAGACGGTCATCCAGTACGTCGCAGACGTGGACATGCCGCGCCCTCGTCGCGTGCGCCGCCGCCGCGTCAAGAAGCCGCCTTTCGGGATGTTCGCGTTGCCTGCCGTCCTCGGCATCGCCGCGTGGTTCGCGCTCGGCGCGTGGCAGGCGCAGTCCGAGGGCTCTCGGGCGGATCAGTGGGTAGCGTTCGCGCGCGACACCGTCTCGCGGCTGGACCTCGAAGGCGAACCGGACGCGCGCGCATCGGAGATAGCCGGCGCGCTCGCGAAGCTGCCCGAGGGCGCGGAGGGCGACCGCGCCCGGCGCATCCTCGCGGCGGGGCGAGAGGCAGACGGCTCGAACTCTCCTGTATCCGACGACTCCTGGCGCACGGCGCTGTCGAACCTGCGCGGAAGCTGGGACGCCACGCCGGCGGCGGCGCGCCGTTCGCGTCTCTCCGAGTTGCTCGACCGCCACGGCGGGAATCCCGATGCGGCCGCGGAAATCGCGCGGCTTCTGATCCGGCTTGCCGACGACGGCGCCAAGAGCGCGACGCGTGACGCCGCGAACACCGAGGCGGAGTCGAAGCGCGCGCTCGAGGAGGGCCGGCTCGGCGATGCACTCGATCTCTGGAACGGCTGGCTCGCCCGCCGGCCGACCCTGACACGCGAGGAAGAGCGCGCGTTCGCTCGCCGGCAGGACGAGATCTCCCAGTTGGCGCACGATGCCTACGAGCAGGCGCTCGCGCAGGCGAAGGGGCTGGTGCAGGAAGGCCGGCGCGGTGCCGCGGAGGAGCTGATCGCGAAGTCCGTCGAGAACCTGCGCGGGACCGGCTGGGACGTGTGGATGCGTGCTGGCTCCGGGGCGCTCGGGCTCGAGTCCGGTGGGGTCACGGTCACCGTCAAGCGCGGCGCGGCGGGCTCGTCGTCCACGCGGATGCGGGCGCTCGCGCTGCGTGCCCTCGCCTCCGCGGAGGAAACCGCGCGGCAACGCCGTTTCTCCGAGGCGGCCGAGCGGCTCGAGGGCGCCGCGTCCGAGATCACCGACGCGACGCTGCTCGGCGAGATGCGCACGCGAGTCGACGACCTGCGCGCCGAGGCGGAGGTGTTGCGCACCGTTCTCGCAGCAGTCCAGGAGAACCCGCGGCCCTTCACGCCGATCAAGTTGTCCGACGGGAAGTGGAGGGTCGTTGGCGCAACCGCGGACTCACTGCTGCTCTCGAAGGGCAAGGAGCACACGGCGCGCTCGATCGTCGAGGTGCCCGCCGACGTGCTCGGCCACCTCTTCGGACGCGCGGAGCTCTCGGGGCGCGACAGCCTCTGGGCCGCATTGCTGCTCTTTGACGTCGGGCTGCGGGACGCCTATGTCCAGGCGATGCGCGTGGCGCTGCTGACGGAGGACGATGCCCTGATCGGCGACGCATCCGAGGTGCACGCACGGCTGCACGGACGGCCGCTGCCGGACGGCGGCTACGTCGCGCATCCCGAGATCGATTCCGAGATCATCACCTACGACGAGTGGAAGGCGATCCAGAACGCCAAGAAGATCGTCGAGATGACCGCGTCGCTCACGAAGCTCGTCGAGAAGGTCGAGAGCACGCCTCAGGCGAAGTCGATCGACAAGGTACGCAAGGGGTTCGCGGCGCTCGAGAAGGCGCGTAACCATGCGCTCGAACTGATCTTCGACGAGGTGAAGTACTTCTATCCCTACCGCGACCGGCGGAGGGAGTACGACCCGGTATCGCGCGAGGTGGACAATCGCGTCGAGGCGGTACGTGAGGCGTGGGATCACAAGGCGAAGGCGCGGCCCAAGCGCGACAGCAAGATGGATGGGATGCTCAGCGAGGCGGAGGATCTCGAGATCGAGATCGACTACCTGGGCGGCGACGTCGAGGCCCTGATGGATCGCATCGACACCGTGGAGCAGTACCTGGACCGCCAAGTGACGGTGAAGAACTACTTCGAGACCCCGGCGGACCTGGCGCTGCACGAGTACAACGACCGGATGATGGCGGAGAACAAGATCACCGACACGGTCGCCACCGACGACGAGCGCCGACAGGCCGAGATCACCAACGAGTACCGGATCATGTTCGGCCACCGACCGGCCGTGAAGATCCAGGATCAACTGACCCTGGCAGCGCGCGGACACTCCGAGGACATGGCTCGACTCGGGTTCTTCGATCACTTCTCGCCGGTGCCCGGCAAGCGGTCGCCGTCGGACCGCGTGCAGGCGGCCGGATACCCGATGATGGGGGCGTCCGAGAACATCCACATGGGCTCCGGTGATCCGCGCGGTGCCCACAATTCCTGGATCCACAGTTCTGGGCACCACCGCAATATCCTGATGCCTGCGTGGCGCGAGATGGGAACGGGCCGCAGTGGCCGTCACTGGACGCAGAACTTCGGTTTCCGAGCAAACGACACATTTCGAGACTAGATCGTGCCCTTTCGGGCCGCCTGGGGCCATGTTGGGGCCATGTCGTCGCGGTCATCGGCGTCACCTCACACCGTGGTCGAGGTGGGCATGGACGCTCATGAACCCGGCCACCAGACTCAGCACGCAAACGGCCGTGACGATGTCCGTGGTGAACACGAGCACCGTGAACCCAATACCGATGGACGCGATGCCGAACCACAAGAGCGCCCTCATTCCGTCTCTCCGAGCGCCGCGATGACGGCGTCGAGCATCGCCTCGGTCGGGGTGGCGCCAGTCGCGCCTTGCATCCCGACTCCGGGCGGCTCGGGCGTTTCGTGGTCCAGCCCGACATACCACTCGTCCGGGTGACGGCGGATGCAGCCGAACTCCCATCCCTCCGGCAGCGCCTCGGCCAGCCGACCGACGAAGAACAGTTGCTCGGCGAGGGTGTACGACTCGTCGTCCGAGGCGGCGAACAGCCACATGAAGCTCCCCTCTGGGCTTGACTCCTCGCCGTGTTCCATGCTCATCGACGGTCCGAGCGACGGGTCAAGGCGATACGTCACCCCCGGCAGCAGCGCCGCGACATTCTCGGCCTTCTCGCGCAGGGTCATCGCAGGTCCGCCGTGACGTGGTCCTGGTGCTTGCTCGCCATGTGCCGCTTCACGTTCACGAACTCGCGCTTGCAGAACAGGCAGGCGCCAGCACCCGCTCGCGTCTTCGCGCGAGTCAGGTGGCCCTTGTAGGCGCTGGCTCGGCGCTCTTGGTGGTCTCGCTGCTCTCGGAGACGCTGTGCCCGCCGCTCGGCGTCCGCCTTCTGCTTCGTCGCGTACTCCTCCCACTCGCGGGCGCTACGCCGGGCCTTCTCCAGGTCGCTCTCGCCCGGGTAGTGCTGCGGGTGTCCCGCGGGGCAGTAGAGGTTCTTGTGGTCGCGCCTCCGCTTGCGGAGGAACTCCTCCGTGATCGCGAACACCATCGAGCAGTCGATGCAAGTCTCGAGGGCCAGTTGGATGCCGAAGGTCTGTGTGCTCATCGGTGTCTCCTGTTCGGACGTGTAGACGGCTCCGCTACCATGCCCCCGTGGAACGCCGCACCTTCGGGACCGTCTACCGCCGCAAGCGGCCCGACGGGACCCCCTACGACGACTGGCGGGTCCGCTGGTCCGAGAACGGCCGCCGACGCAAACAGAGCGGGTTCAAGACCCGGAAGGCGGCCAAGACGTTCCTCATGGAGCGCGAGGCCGACATCGCGAAGGGCCGCGTCCACGCCAGCGGCGTGACCTTCGACTCCATCATCCCGCTGTTCCTGCGCGCCAAGCGGGCGACGTGCGCGCCCTCGACCATCGAACGCGAGGAGGCGTGCCTGCGGAAGATTGCCGCGATGTGGGGCAACCGCCGCATGGCCGACGTGAAGCGCGGCGATGTCCGGGGGTGGACGCAGCGCATCGCGGTGAAGCGCGGGTACGCGCCCGCCACGGTGCGGCTCTACCTCGCCGTCCTGTCCGGCGCCTACCGGGTCGGCATCGACGCCGGGCTGCTCGAGGTCAACCCGTGCGAGCGCCTCGGCCTCCGCAAGCCGCCGCTTAAGGCCGTCCCGTTCCTGTCGCCCGCGGACCTCGAGCGCCTGTACGCCACGATGCCGCCGAGCATCCGCCCCTACGTCATCGTGCTCGGCGAGACGGGCCTGCGTCGCGGTGAGGGCGAGCAACTGGCTTGGCGCGACATCACGCACGACTTCGTGACCCTGACCGTGCGGTACGGGAAGGGCGGGAAGACGCGCGTGGTGCCGCTCACGGCTCGCGTAGCGGATGCTCTGCGGAGTCTCTGGGCTGCGCGGGAGGCGACACCGCTCCACGGCGCGGCGCTTGTCTTCGGCTTCCTCCCGAAGCGTCGCGTCGTGTCGCGCATCTTCCACCGGGCGGCGACGGCGGCTGGGTTCCCGACACTCACGCCGCACGGGCTCCGCCACGCTTTCGCGGTCGCGCTCGTGCGTGCCGGCGTGGACCTCCCGACCATCAAGCGACTGCTCGGGCACTCGTCGCTCGCCACGACGATGCGGTACGCCGACCACGCGCCGAACGACGCGCCGACACAGGCAATCCGTGCGCTGCAACGTCACCGGAAGTCCTCCCTCTCCCAAGGCGAGACGACCGGCACCGCCTCCACTTCGTGACCGACGGACTCGAGCGCTTTCTTCGTGACGTGCTCGTTCAACGCCTCTTGCGTCGTGATCCACGACTTGCCTGGCCTCCAAGCGGGGAGCGTCCCATCGGCGAAGAGTTCGCGCACCCGGCTCTCCGAGATGCTGAGCTGTGCGGCCACGTCAGGGGTGCGGAGGAGGCTCACTCGGCGGGCTCCGGGACACGGCGCATCGCGGCCACTCCCGCAAGCGCGCGGTTCTGTGCGGCTTCCTCGTCGTGCAGGTACGTGAACGCCTCTCCAAGCGACCACTCCCCGATCTGGAGTTCATCGCACAGGACTGCGCATGGTTCGTGAACACGCATGATGTTCCCGTGGCCGGGTTCAGGGTCGCTCGGCTGCTCGGTCATGGCTGAGTCTCCAGCGCGCGGGCGGCGGCTTCGAGGATGTCGTTCATCGCGTGGTAGTCGCAGGTGTTGAAGCAGAGTTCGCCTTCGTTGACCGTCTGGTCTGCGGGCCACCTTGCCGCCTTGCAGTCCGTCACGAACTCGACGGCCTTCTTGAGCGCAGCGGTCAGCGTCTCGATGCGGGTGTCATTCCCCGGACGGTGTACGGACACGCGGCCACAGAAGACACACGTCAAGACGTTTGTAGATTGCCGCTCCCCTATCAGCCGCAGCGCCAGCCGGGCGAGGTCGCCTCGGTCCTTCTCAACCGGCGTGTCGCAGTGGCGTATCGCAGCCCGTCCGCTCCAACACGACGTACCCCCTCGACTGAGCTACGCCGCCGGCCGTGTCACAATGTAACACGCGCGCAGCCGGAGCCTGCCAGCCGCGAGCCCCGAGAGTGGGCGCAAGGGTGTCCGCCGATCGCGCCATTCCGTGAGGCAGGCAAACGACTTAGGACGGCGCCTCAGGGTGGGCCCAAACGTCGCCCACCCCCTGGGCTCGAGTTCGGCCGCCTCAGAACGCCCAGGACCGGCGCTCGATGGGCGGTGACACCTGCGCCTTCGGCGATGCGCTCGGCCAGCAGCCGCGAGGCCCGCGCGCCCGAGAACAGACCGCGAACGCCCGTGCGATCGCCTGCGTCGCGACGACCTCGTCGTCGCTCGCGGCCATGTCCTCAAGCGCATTGCGCGAGGAGGATGTGTCCTTCTTGCGCAAGTCGTCCAAGAGTGCCGCGCGACGCGAGAAGCCGATCGGCGACTCGCAGATCGTTCGGAGGCGTGTGACCCTCTCGTTGCTCGGGCCAGAGTGCGCCGTGGCTGACAGCGCCACGGCCACCAGGGCAAGAAGTCCGAACGCGAGATTGCGTGAACGAGACCGGGTCATCGGAAGTTCCTCCATTTGCTGCGCTCGAGGGTACCCGTTCAGCCCTTGGTTCTGAGCTCGGATCCAGATCGCTTTCCGTTCGGTCGATGAATCGGATGTGGGCACCGATGAGCTGCGTGATCTGGTCGAGCGCCTCATGAGCCCGTAGGATCGTTGTTGCCCATCAGGCCGATTACCAATGGAGTTGTGAACATGCGCCCCGTCCTTACGATTCTCCTGATCGTCGTAGTCCTCGCCGTGCCAGTCCGACTCGCTAGCGCCGGCAACAACGGCACGGCGAGCGACGGAACCGCGGGATCCGTCCACGGGGACAATGGGGGGCCGCCCGGCCAGAACGGCGGCAACGGCTACGAGCATGCCACCGGCACAGCCAACGGCGGTGATGGGGCGGCTGGTGGAATAGACACAACTCAGGGCTCGCCGGGAACTCCGTACCCCGAAGGCGGCGACGGTGGCAACGGTGTCAATGGTGGCAAGGGCGGCGACGGGAAGAACGGAAGCAATGCCAACAGTACGACCGGTGCCGGAAAAGGGGGCAATGGCGGTACTGGAGGTGCCACGGGCAACGGCGGTGCGGGTGGAGCTGGCGGCGATGCGACGAGCACGCAGCCTGCTGGCAACGGAGGATGGGGTGGCGACGGTGGAACTGAGGATGTGAACACGGGAACCGGGAATGGTGGCGCTGGCGGCAAGGGCGGTGATGGCACTGGCGCCCAAAAGGGTGGCAATGGCGGCCAGGGTGGACACGGAGGAACGACACAGGGGACCGGCGGTGACGGCGGGGTCGCAGGGGCCAACGGCGGTGACGGAGGCTCTGGTGGAAACGGGTTTGGGACCGGTAACGGTGGCGCGGGCAAGAACGGCGCGCACGCCGCGGCCGGTGGAGTCGCCACCGGGGGGAGCGGCGGCAACGGCGGCGACGCGCTCGACAACGGGACAGGCGGCGCCGCAGGCGATGGCGGTGATGGTCCGACGGGCGGCAAGGGTGGCAACGGCGGGGACTCCGGCGGCACGAACGACGGCACGAAGGGGGGTGACGGCGGTACCGGCAGCACTCAACAGGGCGGCAATGGCGGTGCAGGGGGAAGTGCGTTCGGATCCGGGGCAGCGGGAACAGGCGGCAAAGGAGGAGATGGGGCGCAGAACGGCGCGGGTGGGACGTCCGGCGGCAAGGGTGGCCCTGGAGGAGACTCTTTCGGCGGCGGCCAGAGCGGTGACGGCGGCAAGGGCGGAGGTGTGGCTCCCGGGAAGGTCGGTAACGGGGCGAATGGTGGGAATGCCGGGACTGCGCAGGTCAGTGGAATTGGTGGTAGCGGAGGAGACGGTGGCGACGCTAGGGGCACCGGCTTCGCCGGCGGCACAGGAGGACGAGGCGGCCTCACCGAGGACGGTCTCCAGGCCGGAATCGGGGGGCTAGGAGGATTTGGGAGAGACAACGCGAACGGCGGCACTGGCGGAGTGGGGGGGCACTCCCGCGGCGGCGGTGGCGGAGGAGCCGGAGGTGGCAACGGCGGCAATGGGTCCGGCACCGGCAACGGTGGAACCGGTGGGGTCGGTGGCCATTCGAACGGTTCTCAGGCTGCTGGCAATGGAGGTAACGGGGGAGGCGCTGGGGCCAACGGCGGAGACGGCGGAGACGGCGGAAACGGCGGAAATGCGTACGCAGGTGGCCAGGCCGGCCACGGCGGAGACGGCATCGACGGAGCGGATCCGACGGCGACAGGCGGCGGGGGTGACGGCGGAGACGCGGGCAATGGCGGTCACGCCCGCGGGCCGACCGACGATGAGGATGTCGCGGGCGGTGGCGCTAACGACGGGAAGTGGAACTCGACGGACCCTGGCTTGGACTTTGACGATGGTCCCGGCGGGACGGGAGGCAACGCTGGCATAGCCGGTGAAGGCGGAACGTGGGACGACGTGCCAGACGAGTTCACAGGCGTCGCCCCCGGGGGCGATGGCGGTCACGGCGGAAAGGGCGGCAAGGGCGGGGCCGCCGATGGCGAGGCCGGTGTCAACGGTGGCGAGGCCGGAGAGTCCTCAGCCGGCGGAAAGGGCGGCAACGGAACCCATGGCGGTAAGGGTGGGAAGGGTGGCGACGGCCAAGAGGGGACCGACGGGGAGTCCCTGGTGGCAGACGATCCCCCCCCAAGCCCCCGCGGGGCTGAAGCCTCCGCTGGGAAGGACGGCAAGTCCGGCGGTGACGGTGGCACCGGCACATATGGAGACGGCGGAGGCGGAGGCGTGGGCGGAAAGGGCGGAAAGGGAGGAGACGGCGATCTGCCATACATCTCCGGGAAGAACGGTGGTAACGGTGGCACCGGAGGGAGTGGTGGCAGCTCCAAGGGAGGCAACGGTGGCAATGCCGCAATCGGTGGCGACGGTGGGGATGGCGGCAAGTACGGTGGGAATGCCGGAAACGCTGGGGACGGCGGTGAGGGTGGGTCAACGGCGGCCGACGACGTGACCAAGAAGGGTGGAAAAGCCGGCGATGGAGGGACGGGCGGAACGGCCGGCGAGGGCGCCCCCGCGACCCCCGGCGACGGCACGGCTCCCGCGGACGTCGACGGCAAGTCCGGCGGCAATGGCGGCAAGGGCGGTAAGGGTGGTAAGGGCGGCGAGAACACCGGCGGGGGGAGCGACGGGGCTGACGGCAAGGGCGGCAACGGAGGCGCTAGTGGCAGCGGCGGCGCGGGCGTCGCGTTCGCCGGTGGACCCGGGGGGCAGCCGCCCGCACGTCCTGCGGGACCGGGAGGCATGAGTGGGACCGGCGGCGATGGTGGAGCCAATCACGACGACACGGTCGCGGGCGGGGCCGGGTCGGGGCCCAACGGTCCCAATCCGGCGAACCCCCAGGTCGGCGGAGCCGCATCGGCCGGCGGCACGGGAGCACTTCAGCAGCCCTAGCAGTGCCAGGAGGACTTGACCGTGTTCAGGTCAGACATGAAGTACCGGTTCGGCGGTGAGGCGATGCGCGGCGCCGCTAGTCGCCGACATCTTCTTGCTGCCTCGTTGCTGATTGCAGCCGGTGTAGGAGCGGCTACCGCTCTGCGATCGGGCGATACGGAACAGCGCCACAGTCATGTAGAAGCTGTTTCGACGCAGAGCGGTTCGGGCGGCGGTACCGAGGAGGTGGAGCAGCCGCGAGTCTCACGGCGCGCTCAATCACATGATGCTATCCGGCCCCACCGATGGCGTGCGCCAACTCCCCTTTCGATCCCCACTCGATCTGCTACGTACCGCGCCCGTCCCCGACTAGCGCCGCATGGATCTGCCGCATCGGCTGCGTCGATAGTCGACGGACTTTCCAACGCGGATTTCCTTCTAGCTCCCGCAGAACACACGACTTCTACATCGCCATCGCCGCACATGATGGAAGTGAGTCGCGTGACCGGTGCCGCCGTCCCCGAAGACGGAATACGGCTGCGTGTGCGCGTGTTGGACGACCGAGCGGAGCCAGTTGCGGGTGCGTCGATCACTGTGGCCGGTCCCACGGGACGGTCTGTTGTTCTCACGAACGAGTTCGGCATCGCCGGCCGCGTCTACTCAGAGCCTGGTCGGTACGACCTGATTGTCGGCTCAACGCCGCGCGGGTACACGACTGGTCCAGTAGAGCCACAGCGGAGACTGCCTCAGGGATCCGCCCACGGCGCCGTGATAGTGGGAGTTGAGGAACCCAACGTTCTCGTGGACTTGCGCGTGAGCCGCGCCTCGCGTCTTCGACTTCGATTTGCCCCCGCGCTCACGGACGTGAGGGATCTTCGGTGCACCATTTCTGCGAGAGTCGCTGAGCGTGCATGGCGGCCCGTGCGCATGATCAGAGGTGGTCAGCTCGATCGCGGAGTACTCGAAGTTCCGGATGTCGTTCCAAGCGAGTTGCGCGTGTCGGTATGGTCGCCAACCGCGGGCCACGGAGTGGTCAACGTCGCTCCAGAACCTGGGGAGACTGTAGAGATTACCGCAACACTCAGCCTTGGCATCTCGAGCGTGAGATTGGCTCTGCCGGCGGACGCTGGCGTCACGAGTGTGACACTGCGGATGGACCAACTGCTCTCGACAGCGACAGCAGCGGACGCCGCACAGGTGACGGTGACGCGGCGCAGTGAAGTTACCCCGTTGACCGCCGACCTTGGTCCGATCAATCCCGGAACTTACGTCCTGAGCACTGTCCCTGAGGATTGCGAAGCTCCGGTTGAGTCACTGTTGATAGAAGTCCAACCCGGAGAGAATGACATCACACTCCCAGGGCTTCCGCAACGCGATGAGGCGACTTCCACCGTGACGACGGACTCTGCGGGTCTCGTGCTCAACAACTCGTTCTTGACGGCTCGGCCCCGTGTGATGTTTCAACTCGGAGGCGACGGCTACTCCGCCTGGTGCGTGACCTGCCTCGACGGATCGCGTGCGGTGATTCCGCACGGCAGGTACAACGCGTTCACGTGGTTTCCGGGCGGTCATCGCACAGAGTCCGGAAAGAACTGGCAGGAAGCGGCTTTCTTTATCAGTGTCGGGGAGCGATCGAGAATCTACCGATGGGCACGACAATAGACGGCAGCGGGCGAAGCTCTGTCTCGGCGGGCCTCATCCCTGGGCCTGCGCCGCTCGGTTACGGGTTCATCCGGTCGATCCTACTCGCCGCCTTGCTCTCCATCGCAAGCACGGGTTGCGGAGACGCTGGGAGTGGCGCACCACCGGCCGGGGACCCCGGCCACCTGATTGATGTCCAATTGGGTTCGAGTTTCGAACGGCACAAGTTCCTCGAGGCGCGCCTGCTGTTCGCTGTGGAGGGAGATGGCCCGCAGGTCGTGACTGCACGGCGAGCGGAACCGGTGCGGCATCTGTGGCGCACCGGCTCTCTCGTAAAGCTCGTTGACCTGCGAACGGAGGTCGATGGGTTTGAGCATGTGTTCATTCCGGCAACAGCAAGCGTTGTGAGCGCGAGCGTCGGTGAGCACGGACGTCTCGTGGTGACCGTTGCGAGACGATCGCCGCTTGCTGGGATTGTGGTCAGCGTCCTCGATGCGAGCAAGCAGCCGGTGCGCGGAGCAGACGTCCTTGTGCGCTCGCGACGGCGCGGGCGGTCCGAGCGTGAAGAGTGGACGGTCACGACAGATGACTATGGATATGCAGGTGTGCCGGAGGCGGATACGGGCGAGTTCGACGTCGAACTAGTCAGTGCCGGGCAGTTTGGAATGCTTGAGCGCCAGGAGGCAGAGGCGTACTGGGCAGCGCAACGCTCTATCCAAATTGACGCGGACGCGACCGGCCCGGTCTTCGTGCAGCTCACGACGGGCGTCGGCGGATCCCTCGAGATCCTGGTCTCCGGTCTGGACGCCAAGGGATCACGAACCACGAGTGAACACGCCGGCCTGACGCTGCGACGCATCTGGGAGGACGGGGTGCAGCGCTCGCTGCCCAGATCCCCCCGCGCGACGAGAGCGACCGGCCCAGGAGGAGAGGCGCTCTTCTCAGTGCGGGGGGTTCCTGCGGGGCGGTACTTGATCGGCGTTCACCCGCAAGGCGCGAGAGCGATGTACGGTCGCATCGAGATCATCGCCGGTGAGGCCTCCAGACTGCACCTCGCATCTCGCGGACCGGGAGGGTCTCTCGAGTTGCGCGCACCAGCAGGGGAGACACTGGTGAGTACTGAGGTGTCATTCAACTTGAACGCCATCCTCGAAGGCGTACCCGGCGATCTGTCCTCGGGCGACCTCCTGCCCGGAACCAGCACGAAGACCATAAGCGGGCTGGGAGCCGGTCGATACGCACTCGTGATTTGGAATAGCGGCGTGGCGACGTTCATCACCAAAAGTAACCAATCGCGACAAGTCACTCCCCTCAGGATCCCAGATGACCTTCTGACCGCGGGTTCCTCCGCGGTAACGGTGACGGCGCGAAGGGATGGTCAGGAGTTCTCGTGTCGCCGCGTGTTCGTGGCCATTCAGCCCACGTCCGGAGAGCCGTTTCAGGATGGCGATTGGATGCGATTTCACAGCGGACTGCCGGCGAAGTTCGAGGGCATCCCCAGTGGAAGATACTACGTCGGGGTGTTCGATGGTGTCTTCGGGGTGGACCTGTCGCTCGCACATGAGCCTCTGCTCGCAGACGTCACGGTTGGTAGTCAGGATGTCGGCGTGCTCTTGGAGCTCCGGTAAGGTTTAACCTCGGGTTTGCGACCTTCTCGTTCCGCGAGGGTCGATTCGTCCACTGCGAAGAGCCGCACGTAGCTCCACTCCCGTCCCCTACGCGGAGGAGGCATCGGGAGACGGCTCTGGTCAGCGCGTCTGCGAGGAGTCTGAGAAGCGCTGCACCGATCCTCTTCTTCTGACGCGTAGTCACCGCTGCACCGGTGTACATCGCCGACCTCGTGGCACGATGGCCCGCGGCGGCGCAGCACCCACCGGAGGTGGACGACTACTACGCACTTCTGGACCGCGCGCTTGAGGTACCCGTTCAGGGTATGACGATCCGCGGCCTCAGCGCGTGATCGGGAGCGCGACGAGAGCCGGCGGCGAGCGGTTGTGCGCGAGTGCCGCGCTGACGTCTGCGAGGTAATCGAAGACGCTCTCGCCACGCTGGCGGAGCGTGGCGGTGACGGTCAGGATGCGCTCGACGAAGCGGAGTCCGCGCTCGCTCTGACTTCCGTGCGTTGCGCGTCTCCACAGGACCGGCTTGCGCACCGCGCGCTCAGCGGCGTTGTTCGTCGGGGAGACGCCAGGGACGTCGGCGAAGGTCCACAGGTACCCGTTCAGGGTATGACGATCCGCGGCCTCAGCGCGTGATCGGGAGCGCGACGAGAGCCGGCGGCGAGCGGTTGTGCGCGAGTGCCGCGCTGACGTCTGCGAGGTAATCGAAGACGCTCTCGCCACGCTGGCGGAGCGTGGCGGTGACGGTCAGGATGCGCTCGACGAAGCGGAGTCCGCGCTCGCTCTGACTTCCGTGCGTTGCGCGTCTCCACAGGACCGGCTTGCGCACCGCGCGCTCAGCGGCGTTGTTCGTCGGGGAGACGCCAGGGACGTCGGCGAAGGTCCACAGAGCCTCCGCTCGGTCGAGCAGATGCCGAGTCGTTCCGCGTACTCGGCGGTGCTTGCTGTCTGCGCCGCGCACGAGCAGCGTCAGGAGTCGGTCCCATGTGAGACGCAGCTCACGCCGCATGCGGTCGCGGTCCCCGTGCTCGCCGAAGTGACGCTGAGCTCGCATGACAGCCTGGGCGAGACGCACGGCCTGCTTGCCGAAGCGCCGGCCGCCGCGCGAGCCCTCGGCCAGCGCTCGAAAGTCCCTCTCGAGATGCGCCCAGCAGATCTGGCGGCGCTCGGTGGGATGCTGGTCGTAAGCGCCCATACGGTCGGTCACGAGGACGCCCCTGAAGCGCTTGCCCACGAGTCGCCGCATGGCCTTGGCGCTCCTGCGCCGATCGATACGATGGACCGTGGCGTGCTCACAGACCGCGCTCCACAGCCAATGCAGCGTGCCACGACGCGACCACGGTGTCTCGTCTACATAGGCGACGCTGCTCGTGCGTACGGCCCCGAGGGCCTCGATGTGCGCTGAGGAGATGGCTCCCGACACCCGCTCCTCGATCGCACTGACCGTGCCCGGTGACATCGAGACGCCGATGACGTCACGCAACAGACGACTGGTCTCGCGCCGCGACAGGCGGAAGACGCCGACCAGAGCCGCGGTGAGCGCACAGAGTCGCGGGCCGAAGGGACTCGCCGTCACACCGCTTGGCAGCGAGGCAGTGGACGTGGCGCCACAGTCCGTGCACCGTGCCCGGTGCAACCGGTGCTCGGTCACCTGGATCAGCCGTGGCGGGACCTCGAAGACCTGCTGGCGTGTCGGGGCGCGATCGATCGGGACGAGCACGTCGCTCCCACACGCGCTGCACTCGCGCGGGCGGTGGTCCTCTACGCCATCGACCTCGGACTCGTCCACGAGCTTGCGCGTCGCCCCTTTGTGGCCGGGCTGCGCACCCTGGCGCTTGTCCGACGGCGGCTTGCGCCGCCGCCGCTTCTTGGACCACGACGGATCCGAGGACGGTGGGCGCGAGGAGGTGCGGGAGTCCCGGCGAAGACGGCTCTCGAGATCGTCGATCCGTGCCGCCTGCCGCTCGATCACCTCCGCCTGCTCGGCAATCGTCTCGTCCCGAGCGTCCAGACGACGGGTCAGGCGCTCGACCAGATCACGCAGCTCATCGGTGCCCACATCCGATTCATCGACCGAACGGAAAGCGATCTGGATCCGAGCTCAGAACCAAGGGCTGAACGGGTACCGCTAGAGGGCGAAGCTGAACGCTCGGTGACGACGAAGCGTGTTCGCGCGCTTTCTTCATGAAGATGCGTCGCGCTCACGAGGACGCGATGAACCACGCGTGAACGTGCGCGCTACGCGGCGAGTTCGTTCAGTTCGCGTTCATGCAGCGACGGCGGTGTGCAGCGGGAGCTTGACGGTAAACGTCGCTCCGCCACCCGGCCGGTTGCGCACGTCGATGTGGCCCTCGTGCGCTTGCACGATCCACTCGACGATCGCGAGCCCGAGTCCCGCACCTTCGCGGCGGTCACGGCCGTCGTGCACGCGGAAGAAGCGGTCGAACACGTGCTCCCGGTGCTCGTCCGGAATCCCCGGTCCGCTGTCACTGACGTCGACGATGGCGTACTTGCCGTTGCGCGACACGGTGACCTGCACCGCGCCCCCGCGAGGCGTGAACTTCACTGCGTTCGACACCAGGTTCTCGAGGAGGCCGGAGAGATGCGTCGCATCCCCGTCCACGGTGATCTCGCCGTCTGCGCGGCACTCGAGCGAGATCTCGCCCGCGGCGGCGATCGGCTCGAGCTCGTTCACGACGCTTCGCGCGAGCTGCGGGAGCTCGACGGCGTCGTGCTCGATTTCCGCCGCGCCACCGTCCGAGCGGGCCAGCGCGAGGAGGTTCTCGGTGATCTCGGTCATGCGGGTGGCGATCCGGCGCTGCCGCTCGAGACCGCGGCGGTACTCCTTGCCCGTGCGCTCCTTGCGCAGGAGCAGTTCGGCGTTCCCCAGCAGGACCGACAACGGTGTGCGCAGTTCGTGGCTGGCGTCGGAGGTGAACCGCTTCTGCCGGTCGAACGCACTTCCGAGGCGGTCCAAGGCTGAGTTGAGGGTTCCGGCGAGGCTCCGCAGCTCGCGGGGCCCGGACTCGGGGCGCAGCCGGCGCGACGTGTCCTCTGGCGTGAGCGCGGCCGCTTCCGCCGTCATGGTGTGCACGGGCTTCAGCACGTAGCGCGCGACCAGCAGGCCGCCGATCGTGGTGGCGACCAGGGATCCCCCTCCGATGAGGACGAGGAACCAGAGAAGCTGGGCGAGGCCGGCGTCGCGCGGGCGGCTGTCCAGTGCCACCCGAACCTGGCAGGCCCGCCCGGTCGGCTCGTCCTCGACACCCGCAACGACGCCGCCTTCGTGGTCATCCTGGTCCTCTTCGTCGTCGCCGTCGACGCGCGCCAGGAACGAGTACGTGACCACCGTGCACGGGATGTCGTCCGGTCCCTTTGCCAGTTCGTGGAACGCGAACTCTCCGTTCCCCCACGGCGCGCTCGACTCCAGCTGACGCGGGTAGAGCGACTGGCAGCGGATGATTGGCGTCCCGTCGGGGTTGTAGATCCCGGCGTACGCGCCGGATCCATGGTTCACGAACTCCGGCATGAGACGCGGCGAGAACTCGAGCTCCGGCGCGTCGCCCTCGAACTCGAAGGCGCCTGCGAACGTCTTCGCATGCACGCGCAGCTTCGCGTGCAGCGCCTCGTGCGCCTGGCTGTCCGCACGCGCGTAGACCGTCGTGCTGAATCCCGCGATCACGGCCACGTTGAGCAGCACGAGGCCGATCAGGAGGGAGGTCCGCAGGCTAAACGGTCTGTTCACAGGTCAATGCGTACCCAACGCCGCGCACGGTCCGGATGCGAGGAGTGGCCTCGCCTGAGCCGAGCTTCCGGCGGATGCGGCTGAAGAAGACGTCGATCACGTTGCTCATGCCGTCGTACTCGTCGTCGTAGATGCTCTCGGTGATCTCGGTCCGCGAGAACACGCGGCCCGGCTCACGCATCAGAACGTAGAGGATCTCGAACTCCTTCGCTGTCGTGGAGATGAGCGTCCCCGCTTGGCACACTTCACGCGTGGCGGGATCCAGAGTCAGGTCGCCGAGTTCCAGACGCGGGGCGCGGCCGCTCGCGCCGCGGCGCAACAGCGCGCGCAGGCGAGCCAGCAGTTCCTCCCACGCGAACGGCTTGACCAGGTAGTCATCCGCACCGGCGTCGAGTCCGTTGACGCGGTCCGCAGTCTCGTCGCGGGCCGTGAGCACGAGCACCGGAGTGACCTGCCCCTTCTTCCGCATCGCCCGCAGGATGTCGAAGCCGCTCATGTCGGGGAGCATCACGTCGAGCACGGCGACGTCGTAGTCAACGGTCGTCGCGCGCCAGAGCCCGTCCTCGCCGGTCACGGACAGGTCTACGGCGTAGCCCTCCTCGATGAGCCCGTCGCGCAGGACTTCGGAGAGGTCGGGGTCGTCTTCGACGACGAGGAGTCGCATCGAGGCTATTCCCGTCCCGCGACGCGAATGGTGCTGGCCTGCAGCGACAGCCGCTCGCGGCCGGCGCGAGACTTCACGATGCCGAGACCCGGCGCATGCCAGAACGCCTCCGAACTCTTGTCGGGGACGTCGGTCTCGCGGATGCGGACGCAGTCCGTGTAGCGACCTGTCGGCACGCGCAGGGTGGCGCGCGTACGCGTCGTCGAGCGGAGCGTCAGCCGGCTGGGCGGCGCCTCCTCGGCCGTCCACTCGTCGCCGACGGTCGGAGTGGAGGGCATCCACATCGTCGGCGCGGCTCCGGTCGCGATGTCGGGCGGGTCGGACGGAGCGCGCTGACCGACGATCCAGCCGCCCGTCTCCTTGGCGTCATTGCCGCCATCGTCGTGCGGATCGTCGTCCTCGACCTCGCCGAACGTCCACACCGAGCCGTCGTCCGCCTGCGCCACGTAACGCTGTTCGCTCGCAACGTACTGGCCGCGCTCGAACACCAGCTCCTCGATGATGCGACACTCGACCGAGCCGCCGGCCCAGGGGAACGTACGGGTATCGAGGAGATGCGACTCGACGATCATCAGCGGCACGCCCCGCGCGCGGCCCGAGTACACCTTGACCGCGCCGGGGATCACCGGGAACACGGCATTGGTGATCTCGAGCGGCTGGCTGAAGACCGGGGTGTCTTGCGGCGGCGCGGCCACGGCGTCGGGCGCCGAGGCGCGGACTCCGAACAGCAGGGCGGCCAAGACCGCCCCCAGCGCCAGGCGGAGAATCACGCGCCTCGTGATCGTTGTGAAAGCTGACATGGCTTGGCTCCTTCTTTCGCGAGAACCGGTGCAGCGGCGTCCGCCCGGGAGACTCCCGGGTGTTCATGAACGCCTCATGAACGGACCTCGTGCCACGCCCGGCCAGGCTCGCTCCGCCGCCGGGGTGGCGCGCTCCGCCTCTGGGGTATGCCGTCACCGCTCGCGAGCGTGGCGGGCAGCCCTCACTCAGTCGTCATCCCCCTCGTCGTCATCGTCATCGTCATCGTCATCGTCATCATCGTCGTCATCGTCATCATCGTCATCATCGTCATCATCGTCATCATCGTCATCATCGTCGTCGTCGTCATCGTCGTCGTCGTCGTCGTCGTCATCGTCGACCACAAGCTTGCCGTCCGCGCGGGAGAGCTCGATCTCCCCGATCCGGCCGCCGGTCACCAGGTTCAGTTCCCAGACGGCACCTCCGTCCTCGCTCTCGAGTTCGGCCTCGGTGACGGCGCCGCGTACCAGTTCGCGCGTGCGCGCGAGGATCTCTGTCAACGAGAGCCCGGGAGCGCCGAGTGTCTTCTCGAGCCGCGCAGCAAGTGCGGCGTCCTCGGTCTCCTCCTCGTTCGAGATCACCGATCCGTCCGACGCGTCGACGACGACTTCGTAGAAGCGACCGCCGCTGACGATCCCGACCTCCCACGCAACCGTGGAGTTGCCGTCGCGGCTGATGCGCTCGAACTCGATCTCGACCGGCGAGCCCGGCCGAGCCGCCTCCGCGATCTCGATCGCCCGCTCGGGCGACGTGAACTTCTCGCTCATCGCCTCGAACAGCCGCAGGACGTTCGCCGTCTCGCCCCGGCCGGCTTCGAATTCGATCCCCGGCTCAGCCGTCGGCTCGTCGTCCTGCGCGAACACGACGCCACCGACGATGAGCGCGGCAGATGCTGTCAGCAATACGGTCGCAGTGAATGGGCGCATGGCCTCTCCTCCCAGGTTGGATCGGGCGGCGGTCGTTCCCCCGGCGCCCGGGGCAGTCTGCTCATGTGAAGAGGGTACGAGAACGGGTCTGAACCTCGTGTGAACGCTGGGTTTCGGGCTCGCGATCGGCGTGTTGGAGCCTGCTCTCGGGCCACTATCCTCGGCGCCGGTGAACGCCCGGTGACCTCGAGCGGGGCGCCTCAGGCGACCCCGCCGGATGACGAATGCGTGATCGGGCGTTCATTTGCGCGTCATCTTCGGCGCCTAGGCTCAGCCGAGACAATGATCCAGAAGGCTCCCCCCGACCCGACCGACACGCGTGCCCCGCGAGCAGCACGCGAGCCGTCGCAGAAACTGGGTGTGCTGATCACGGCCAAGAAGCGCGCCTGGTGCGGCGAGCTCTACACCACACTGATCGGTGCCCACGGTCTGGCGGCCCGCGGCCATGATGTGACCGTGGCCCACAACGTCGGCAGTGCTATCGCAGACCGGCTGGATCGCGATCTCGTGCGTGTGGAGGAGTTCGACTTCCAGCGCGGCGTGCGCCACTGGCCCTCGTACTTCGCCACAGCGCGGCGCCTCCGCAAGACAATCCAGTCCACCGGAATCGACATCGTCGAGACCCACGCATCGTGGGACCACTGGCTGAGCGCAGTCGCACTCAGCCGGATGCGGGAACGCCCGCCCCTGCTTCGCTTCCGCCACAACCGGAAGGAAATCAAGAAGCACGCGCCGAACAAGTGGCTCTACTCGCGCGCGACCGACGCGTTCGCCGCGCAAACCGAGTACGTGCGCGAGGACATCTTGAGGACCGGGTACGTCCCGGAATCGCGGGTCAACGTCCTCGGCTCGGCCATCGACCTGGGGCGGTTCAAGTCGGACCCGGAGGCCCGGGTCTCTACGCGCGCACAGTTGGGCATCCCCGACGAGGCTCGCATCCTGGGCTACGTCGGGCGATTCAGCGCGAGGAAGCGGCCGGGCCACCTTATCGAGATCCACCGCGCGCTGGCGCTCACTCGCCCGGACACGCATCTCGTCATCGTCGGGTGGGGTGAGCCCGAGTTCGCGAAGGTGATCAAGGAAGCCGCGAAGGCCAACGCGCTGGTGCACTTCCTGGGACCACGCCGGCACCCCGAGGCGTTCTACCCGGCGTTCGACGTGTTCGCGCTGCCGTCTCACTCCGAGTCGTTCCCGCGCGCGGCACTCGAAGCCATGGCATGCGGGGTCCCGACCGTCACGGGTCACGACTCGGGCCTGCGGGGCTTCGTTCGCGACGGCGAGTCCGGACGCGTGCTGGCTGACGACAGCCCGGCGGCCTTCAGCGCCGCTGTGACGAAGTTGATCGAGAACCCCGCGGCGGCGGCCGAGATGGGTGAGCGCGGACAGGCGCTCGTGCGTGCGGCGCTCAATCCTGACGCGTACGTGGATCGCCTCGAGCAGTTGATGCTGGCGACCGTGGCTGCGCACGGCGCAGCCTCGGCCCGCACCTGATCCGCTGCGCACCCGGCAGGCGGTGCGATAATGGCTGTTGGTCGGGGGTCGCGCGAGGAGCGTCATCGGACGCTGCGGACGCGCCGCACATCACAGCGACTTGTTCATCTCGGGCGCCGGAAGCACCGCCGCAGCCCAAGGCGTCGCTCCTCTTCATCGCAGCTCCGCCGGCGTGGGCCGGCGGGAACGAGAAGGAGGTGCGCGATGCGCAGAGACTCGAGCGGATTCACGCTCATCGAAATCCTGGTGGTGATCACGATCATCGCCGCGTTGGCCGGCAGCGTGATGCTGGCTGTGACGTACAGCCAGGAGAAGTTCAGACAGACGCAATGCGGCGACCGCCTGCGCCAAATCGGAACGCTCTACGTCGAGGGACAGATCGCGAACGGAGGGCGACCCCGGCACTCCGGGGCGTCGTACTTCCTCGCACTCCGTGTCGACGGGAAGATCCAGCGCGGGAACGAGGCGGCCTTCGTGTGTCCGGGAGATCCGACCGTGATCGTGCCACAGACCCCGGCGGACCAGGATCGCTACGACGACGTCGACCTCGACAACCCGAGCGACGAGCTTTGCTCGTTCGTCGTCCGCGACTTCGTCAATCACCCGATCGGTCGGGAGCAATACGAGATGCAGGCAATCGCGGCGGACCGCCAGGGACTCGATCACCGCACTGCCCATCACAGCGGCGGCATCAACGTGCTCTTCGCCGGAGGGACCGTGAAGTTCATGGGTCGCGAGGCCCTGGGCATCCATCCGGCGGACCCGATCGTCGTCGGCCCGGAGAGCTCGAACGACATGTTGCGCAAGATGGTCTACGCGCCGAGCGAGTGAGACCGCCACGCGGACATCACACGTGATTCGTCCTCAGCGGTGGGCCCGGCGCGGAGTTCCGCGCCGGGCCTGCCCTCTGCGAAGACAAGCGTCTCGCGGACCGTCTCAGCGAGCGGACGGAACGCGAGACCCGTCGAGAGCGCGCGGTCGATCGACACGTCCATGAGCCCGAACACATCGGGCGTGACGATCAGCGGGAGAGGCGTGCCGAGCATCTCCGCGTGCTCCATCGCGAACTCCTCGTCCGGCCAGACGAACGTCGCATCGGCGCCGAGCACCTCCCGGCACGTTTCGACGAATCTCCGGAGAGTGAGTCTCTCCAGCGGACCCGTTGCGTTGAACGAACCAGCCGCACGCCGTTCGGCAAGCGCGACCACCCAGGCCGCCAGGTCACGCACGTCGACGAACTGCATCGGCTGATCCGGCCATGGGGAGCACAACACCTCCCCGCCGCGTGCGATCCGCACCGGCCAATACGTGAAGCGATCCGAACGGTCATGAGGACCGACGATGAAGCCGGCGCGGATATGCGCCGTGCGGTCGGCGCCGAACGCGGCAGCGGCCGCGTCCTCGCTCAGCTTCTTCAGCGGACCGTACGTCTCGTTGGTGATCTCCTCGACGGAGTCGTCTTCCATCGTCGCCGAGGGCGCCGACTCGTCGGATCCCGGAGCGATCGGCAACTCGTACGCGCTCAAGCTGGAGACGAACGTGTAGTGCCCGCATGTGTCCGACAGCAGCCGCGCCGAGTCCTCGACCAACCGCGGGACGTAGCCGCACGTGTCGATCACCGCATCGAACCGCCGGCCGCGCAGGGGAGCCAGGCCGCCGTCCCGGTCGCCCAGCACGTGCTCCTGATCTGGGAACAGCCCGGGATTCGTCTTTCCGCGGTTGAACAGCGTGACCTCGTGCCCCGCCGCGAGCGCCGCGTCGACGACATGGCGGCCGAGAAAGAGGGTCCCACCGAGGAGCAGCACGTGCATCGCGAGAGTCTAGTGGTGCGCTCCCTTCTCAGTCTCGTTCCGGCAGAGTCGCTTCGCCCCCGGTCTCGAGACTCTTCGGATCGAAGCTCGCGAACGTGCCGTCGTTTGCGACGTCGATGCGGCTCCCCGCGAACTTGCCGCCGATGACCGACGTGTCAGACCCGCTGTTGTCCAGCCCTTCTGCCAGACAGTCGAACGCGTCGCAATCCAAGATGCCGTTCCCGGTGCCGCCGGCAATGTCGTAGCCGTCCTTGGCACACCGCTTCACCACGTTGTCGGCGAGGACGTTGTTGTCGCCGGTGACTCGGAAGCCATCGTCTCCGCCGTTGGTGACCGCGTTGTCCCGCGCCTCGTTGCCGTCCCCGGTCATGAGGATGGACGCCTGATTCTCGGCTCCGCAGTTCGTGACCCTGTTGCCGAAGAGATCCACGTTGTCGGACATTACGAGAATGCCCGCCTCCACCACGTCGTTCACCTTGTTGCCCTCGATCCGGCCTCCCCCCGCTGTGCCGTTGTCATTCAGATGGATGCCCGCGACTCCGCGCATCACTTCATCGATCTTGTTGTTCGTGATGACGATGCCGGCGCCAAACGCCTCGATCCCCTCGAGCAGCATCGAGCGAACGTTGTTCTTGTCGATCGTGTGGTCGTCGCCGAACACGAAGATCCCGAACTCACCGCACTCAGCCACCTTGTTGCCGGTGATCGTCGACCCGTTGCCCTCGTAGTTGATCGATCCGAATCCCGATCCGCGGCACTCGTTCTTGTTGATCGTTCCACCGTCGCCGATCACGAAGATCGACTCGCCGCCGGTGAAGAGCACCTCGTTCCTCTCGACCAGCGCGTCGTTGCCGTCCACATCGAGCGCGGGGCCGTTCTCGCACACGCGGACGTCGCACTTGACGACGACCGCGCGATCGCCGTTGATGTCGACGCACCGGTCGATCATCATCAGGAAATCGCACTTCTCGACCAGCGTGTCATTGCCCGAGACAGAGACGCCACCGTCCGTCCCGAAGAAGTCGCACTTCTTGATGACGGCGTCATCGCCCGTGATGTCGATGGCGCACGCGATCGACGACTCGAACTCGCATTTCTCGATGATGGCTCCGTTCCCGTCGATTTCCACCAGGCCGTCGCCGGCGCGGAACGTGATGCCCTTGATCTGCACGTTGTCGGCGTTTGCGGAGAGACAGACTCCCTCGTTCCCATTCGGGGTGCCGTCCCAGATCGCGCCCTTCTTCCCGACGAACTGCAATCCCGGGA
Source organism: Planctomycetota bacterium (assembly GCA_965248445.1). GTDB lineage: Bacteria > Planctomycetota > JAJSAM01 > JAJSAM01 > JAJVHW01 > CBDFJG01. The sequence continues at coordinate 370,350 of CBDFJG010000004.1, read as the reverse complement.
CGGCGGCATTCACCTTCTCCGAGTAGATCCCCTTCGAGATCAGGATCTTGTCGCCCGGCTGGGCGTTGTCGACCGCCTCCTGGATGGTGTTGAAGTCGCCGGGCACCTTGATGGTCTCCGCCACGGCGCCGGCGGCGAGTGCAGCCACCACGGCCGCCGCGATCGTCAATGTCGCTCTGCGCATCTCACTCCCCTGTCTGGTGGTGCCGGCTTCGCCCCCGCTGCGGACCCGGCGGTCTCTCTCTGTCCACGACCAGTATGACCCGGGTTGCGCGCGCCGTGACTCCGAGTCCGCCCGGCTATGCTCCGGCCATGCGCGTGCCCCTTCATCAAGTCGATGCGTTCACGACGGAGCCGTTCGCGGGCAACCCCGCCGCCGTGGTTCAGCTTTCGGGTTGGCCGGACGATGCGCTGCTGCAGAGCGTCGCCGCGGAGAACAACCTGTCCGAGACCGCGTTCGCGGTGCCTGCCGGCACCGGCTGCTATGAACTCCGGTGGTTCACGCCCGGCGCCGAAGTGCCGCTCTGCGGCCACGCCACGCTCGCGACAGCGCACGTCCTGTTCGGCGGACGCGACGCGGGCCGGGACGATCTGTCGTTCTTGACGCGAGAGAGCGGTGTGCTCACTGTCAGCCGCTCCCCGGCTGGCGGGATGGTCATGGACCTCCCGGCTCGCCCGGTCGTCGCTGAGAGCGTCGATCCGCGCATCGCGGACGTCGTCGGAATCGGCATGCTCGAACTCCACGCGAACCACTTCGCCTACGTGGCAGTCGTCGCAGACGACGATGCCGTCCGCGCAGCCGTACCCGACCCCATGCGCGTACTCGAGCTGGACCGCGACTACCTGATGGTCACAGCCCCCGGACGTGACTGCGACTTCGTTTCACGCTTCTTCGCGCCGGCGGTCGGCGTGCCGGAGGACCCGGTCACGGGGTCCGCGCACTGCTCGCTCGCACCGTTCTGGTCCGAACGGCTCGGCAAGTCCCGGATGCACGCACGCCAACTCTCCGCCCGCGGCGGCGAACTCACGTGCGAGGTGCGCGGCAACCGCGTGCTGCTGACCGGCCATGCCGTGACTGTCATCGAAGGGACACTCGAACTCCCTATCACCGACGCGTAGCGTCTCCGACTCGACTGATCGGCAGCAACGCGAGCGCGATGCAGAGCAGCACCGGCGCCGCGTACCAGTGCATGAGTTGCGGCGTCGCCTCGTCCGTCCATCCACGGGGCCAGTAGCCCCGCGGCATGAGCACCGCCTGCGCGATGACGAGTGCAGCGCAGAGCGTGACGCCTGCGATCTGCGCCCAGCGAGCGCGTCGTCGCGCAGCCCATGCGAACAGGATCGGCGCTGACAGCAGACCCGTTGCAAGGCACGCTCCCGTCAGCGTCCCGAACGCGACGAATACTGTGGGCACGGGACAACCCCTCGAGACCGGAACCACTACGACGTCGAGCGGACTCGCCGCGGTCCAGAGGAACTGCGTCGAGACGACGAACGCCGTTCCGATCAGCGCGAGGAGGAGCGCAAAGCGTCGCCGGGCGGAGAGCACGACCTCGCGAGGGAGCGGTTCCCCGCCGGGGATCGCGTGCGGCTCGGGCAGCACCGCGAACGCGACCACTGTCAGCACGCCCGATCCAAGCCACACCCAGTAGCCGGCGTAGAACTCAGTCACGCCTTCGTGGCGACCGGTTTCGGCGCAGATTGCCTGCACCATCACTGCAAACGTCGAGAGCAGCGCTCCGATGAAGCGCGCCTTGGGCGCGCGCAGCCAGAGCGCCCAGAGCCACAGGATCGGCGCGAGAGCCAGCTCGACGTTCGCCGGCCACGCTGGTTCGTACCTCAGCGCGACGCTCCAGCCCCTGGCGTCCGAGCTCCAGGTGTTCGTGTACATCGGGCCGGTCTTCGTCTTGACGACGTGCACGGCGATGAGATCCATGCTCGTCCAGAACGCCGCGGTCGCGATCACCATGAGGGCGAAAGCGAACCACGTCCGGCGTCGCCGAGAGGCCTCCGAGTCCGTCACGAGGAGAGTCTAAGTCGGCTGCAAACGATCGGGCCGCTCGTTCGTTGTAGTCTGTGGACGGCGACGAGCAACCGGAGGCACGACATGACCAGCACGCGCACCGCTCTCTTCCTCGCACTCGGCCTGGGGCTGGGCCTGTGTCTCGGCGGCCCCAGCCCCGCCACCGCCGAGCCGGACGGCGCCCGCGGCATCCACCTGGAACTCGTGAATGGTCAGCGGGTCAAGACCCTCGACAACACCGCCGTGTACGTCGTCGATCGCGGCATCCTGCGACACGTCACCTACCCGGCGTACACGCGCATGTTCTCCGGCTGGGGCGGCATTGCGCACGTCGCGGAGATCCCCGACAGCTGGGTCGGCGAACGGCTGGGCATGGGCACCGAAATCGTGCGAGTCCACGGAGAGAAGACGGTCTGGCTGATCGACAACGAGCGCACCCGCCGCGCGTTCACGACGGCGGCTCTGTTCGGCCCCAACGGGTTCTCGTGGAGCAAGGTCAAGATCGTGGAGCAAGAGTGGATCCAGCGCTTCCCGCGCGGGCCCGACTTCTCACCGCACGAGTAGCGCTGCTAGCCGAGCAGGCCCGCGCAGCACTTCTTGAACTTGCGGCCGCTGCCGCACGGACACGGGTCGTTCGGGCTGACTTTCGCGGAGGGCCGCCGCACCGGCTTCTGCGGACCGCCGGCGGCTTCGCGAAACGCCGGGGCCAGCGCCCGTACGTAGCTGCCGAGCGCGCGGCCACCAGCGAGACGCCCCTCCTCCTGCAGTTGTTCGAGGCAGTCCGCGGCGAGTGCGGGCACTGCGTCTCGCACCGAGCCCGGCAGATCGAGCCGCGCCACTAGCCCGAGCAGCGCCGCGCGCAAGTCCTCTTCCTCGAGTTCTCCGAGAGCCGAGCCGCCGTGGTCGCAGGCCGCGGCGAGCAGCGTGACCAGCAACTGGCTCGCGTACTCGCGCACGCCGCCGACGTGGCGGTTCGCGCGCGGTCCAGACAGGAAGTCCCCCACCCAGTTCTCGATGGTCTCCTGCTCGTAGCGCCCCGGCATGCCTCCGAATGTAGTGCGACCGGCTAGCCTGCGTGACGAGATGAGCACGTGGGACGGACGCTGGCGGAACGAACTGGGCTCCGAGATGGAGATCTCGGTCGACGGCGGGCGCGTCAGCGGCGTCTACCGGACCCAGGTCGGACGGCCCGATGCCGCCGAGCAGTTCGCTGTCACGGGGTTCGCGCACGAGGACCTGATCGGGATCGTCGCCCAGTTCGGAGAACACGGCTCCGTGACGTCCTGGACCGGCCGCCGCACGGAGGGAGCGGGCGGGGACGAGATCCGCGTGCTGTGGCACCTCGCCCGCAACACCGACGACGCCGGTGAGACGCTCCCGGCCTGGGCCTCGATCCTGGCCGGTTCCGCCGTCTTCCGCCGCGCGTAGGCGGATGCCGCTCACTCACCCAGCGGATGCTCGCGAGGCTCGAGGGTCACGCCGAGTCCGAGCGTCAGGCGGTTCGCGAACGCGAAGTACCCGACGACGAGGTTCACGTGCAGGATCTCCGCGTCGGTCAGGCCGGCCGCGCGGAGTTCCTGGATGTCGTCCTCGGCGATCGCAGCGGGCCGGTCGTTCAGCAGCAGCGCGTAGTCGACGAGCGCGCGTTCACGAGGCGTGAGCGCCGCCGCATTGACGTCCTGCACCACCGACGGGGCGAAGTCCGCTCCGCGGGTCTCGCTGCTCAGCGCGGCCAGACCGGCCGCGTGGTGGTCGACTCAATAGAGACACTGGTTGCGCACCGACACCGCGATGCCCACGATCTCGCGTTCGATGCGCGTGAGTGGACCGGGCTCGCGCATGATCCCACGGTAGAACGCCAGATGTTCGTCGAGCGTGCGCGGCATCTCCGCGTGGACGCGCAGGATGTGGTCGAGACCGGCGCCGTCGCGAGGCACGCCCAGGCGCTCGAAGGCGTCGCCGATTGTTGCCGCGGTCTCGGCGTCACCGGGCGAGACCGAGATCCAGGCGATGCGCTCGGCGTCGCTCACTCGGCCTCCTTGGCCGCTGTCGAGGCTCCGAACGTGATGCGATTTCCGTCCGGATCACGGATCGTGAGTTCCCGCATCTCGTATGGAAACGTGGTCGGCTCCTGCTCGAGCGTCCCGCCGCGCGACTTGATCTCGGCGGCCAGCGCATCCACGCCCTCGACGAAGACGTACGACTCGGAGTACGTGCGTTCGGGCGGATGCCACTCACGCGGGCCGCAGAGGTGGATCTGCGACTTGCCGCAACACACTCCGGCATACGCGGGCTGCTCCTCGTTCGGCCACGCGAACGCGACGCCCAGGCCCAGGATGTCGCGGTACCACGCGAGCGCCGCCGGCACGTCCTGCACGAAGTGGATCGGTGATGCCTCGCAGACTCTCGGCTTCGTCATGTCGGCGCCAGCGTATCGCCGCCGCCGTTACGATGCCCGGCCGGAAGTTCAGCGGCGTAGTGCCAAGGCGTCCAGCCGGTCCTTCGCCGACGTTCGCACGGAGTCGTCGGACGTCATGGCGGCGATGCGGCTCAGGTACGGGATTGCGAAGCGCCCCCAACTGTCCAGCGTGCGCTCAGCCGACGCGCGCTCCAGTTCATTGCCAAGGGCGAAGTCCTGCACCGCCCGTTCCATGCGCGATTCGCGGGACGGCGAGAGCAGTTCCGTGCGGCCGACGAACGTGCGGACCACCTCGAACTCGGCAGGCCGCTTTCCGTCACGAGACACATCGCGCACCGTCAGAGGCAGTTCGCGATCGATGAGCGCCCGGGGCAACACGTACAGGACGCGCAGCCCCTCGTCGTTGAAGTACCCCTCCTGCCAGGTCCGCGCCATGGCGAGTGCCTCGTCCTCGTAGAGCCCGGTCGCGGTCAGCTTCTCGGCGAGCTGCCGGACCAGCACTTCGGTCGACGTGGCGAGCGGGAGGCGCTCGATGTCGGCAGCGACGACCGCCTCACCCACGATGCGGGGCAGGTACTCGAAGCCGGCGCGCCCGTCCTCGACGTGAACGACGAACACGTGTTCGATCGGCTCCTCGGGTCGCGTGTTCGTGAACTCGATCCGCACGAGGGCACGGTCGATCTCAACGTCCTCGCGAGTGACGCGGCCCTGCAGCGGCAGCGCGAAGTCGCCGAGCCCCCGATAGAACAGCATCCGCTCGTACTCGAATGACATCTCTGTCACCCGCGTCTTCGGCGCGATCTTGCGCAACGCGAGGTTGTGGTTGCACGTGCGCAATAGGTTGGCGTCGACCTGTCGAGAGAACCGCCACGGATCGTCATCCGCAACGGGGAGCACCTTCTGATCTGCATCCCGCCCCATCACCAGGAGGTCCTGCCACTGGCCCCACCGGATGAACCCGTCGGACAGGTCCTCGATGACGTCGCCGTTCGGCTCGGTAGGCTGACCCGCGTACAGCGGACCCACGTGGTTCGCTATGCTCGCCGCGGGATACCATTGCGTGATCACGCCGTGCGGGAATCCGACCCTCACGTTCACGCGGCGGTCGTCCGGTGAGTAGAAGTAGATCACCGGCGTCTCCATCTTGGGAGACACGCCGGTCACCCCGACCGACTCGCGCAGGTCGTGCACGAACGAAGGCAGATCGCGCTCCTCGTGGCGCAGCCCCTCGAGCACGACGCCGTCGGCACCCTGAACGCTCGTGAACATGCCCCACTCGTGCGCCACATGTGTTTTGCGGTCCCAGTGGCCCGTGTGGTTGCCCCCTGCGTCACAACGCGGCGCGGACGCGCTGAACGTCAGGGCGGCGGCGGCGGCGACGAGCGGAACGAGGACGAGTGCGCGGCGTTGCATGAGGATCTCCCGGTGTTCGTGTGTCGGGAGAATGGACGCGCGAACCCGCGGCGCCGTTAACGCCGCCAGTCGAACGCGGTAAAGCGCAGTTCCTCGAACCACGCTTCGAGCATGTCCTCGTCGAGCCTCAACGCGCCTTCACGCGTGCACGCGTCCGGCGGCGGAGCGAGAGACACCATGCGGTCGTGCACCAGCGCACGCTCCTCGCCTTCAACCTGTGAGAGCAAGTGCCAGAGCGTGAGCGTGTCTTGTTTGCGTGCTGTACGCAACACCGTTGCAACGTCGGAAGAGCCGCACGTGCCGCCGTCGATGCGCGCGACCGCGCTGGTGAACTCGTCCGCAGCGCCCGGGAAATGCGGCGTTCCGGGTCCGGTGGCCGCGCTGATCGCACAGACGGCGCCCTCCGGGACGGTCGACGTGCGACCTCCGCGCTCGAGCGACACCGAACCCGTTGCGACCTCCAGGGTGCCGTTGCCCTCTTTGTCGACAGCCAGCGTGTACTCGCACCCGAGGTCGACGGCGTCGGCCGCGGGGGTCTCGACCACGAAGAGGCGGGGGGGGGCGTCGACGACGGCGTGGATCGCGCCGCGGTCCAGACGGACTCGATGCTCGTCCTGCCCCGTGCGGACGAGTCCGACGCGCGAGTCGGGCAGAACGTTCAGCGTCCCGATGTCGGCGACTGTCAATTCCACACGGTCGGCAGCACCCGTCTCGATCCACTCACCCACACCGATCTGGCGCTTCGAGATCGTCCCCTCCGGTGTCGACAGGTCGGTTACCTGACAAGACCACGTCTCCGCAGACGACTCGGCCGACTGGTGCGCAGTCTCCTCCCCCGCCTCGCCGGCAGGCGGGTCGACTCCGCGGTCGGCGAAGTACGCGACGCCGACCAGCACCGCCGCCGCCGCGGCAACCCACGGCCAGATGCGGCGCGGCTTCCGGAGGTCAGGCGCAGCGCGGTCGTAGCGCATCGTCCCGAGTTGCTCCTCGAGACGCGCGACGTCGGGATCGGGTTCGCCGCTCTTGTCCCACAGGTAGTCGTCGTTCAAGGGACTGTCGTCGGTCATTGGGCACCTCCAGCGTGGAGTTGCGCGCGCAGCATCTGCATGCCGCGGTGCAGGTTCACGCGTACCGAGCCGGGCGTCAGGCCCGTTCGCTCGGCGATCTCCGGTCCGCTCATGCCCTCCACGAGCGTACCCGTTCAGCCCTTGGTTCTGAGCTCGGATCCAGATCGCTTTCCGTTCGGTCGATGAATCGGATGTGGGCACCGATGAGCTGCGTGATCTGGTCGAGCGCCTGACCCGTCGTCTGGACGCTCGGGACGAGACGATTGCCGAGCAGGCGGAGGTGATCGAGCGGCAGGCGGCACGGATCGACGATCTCGAGAGCCGTCTTCGCCGGGACTCCCGCACCTCCTCGCGCCCACCGTCCTCGGATCCGTCGTGGTCCAAGAAGCGGCGGCGGCGCAAGCCGCCGTCGGACAAGCGCCAGGGTGCGCAGCCCGGCCACAAAGGGGCGACGCGCAAGCTCGTGGACGAGTCCGAGGTCGATGGCGTAGAGGACCACCGCCCGCGCGAGTGCAGCGCGTGTGGGAGCGACGTGCTCGTCCCGATCGATCGCGCCCCGACACGCCAGCAGGTCTTCGAGGTCCCGCCACGGCTGATCCAGGTGACCGAGCACCGGTTGCACCGGGCACGGTGCACGGACTGTGGCGCCACGTCCACTGCCTCGCTGCCAAGCGGTGTGACGGCGAGTCCCTTCGGCCCGCGACTCTGTGCGCTCACCGCGGCTCTGGTCGGCGTCTTCCGCCTGTCGCGGCGCGAGACCAGTCGTCTGTTGCGTGACGTCATCGGCGTCTCGATGTCACCGGGCACGGTCAGTGCGATCGAGGAGCGGGTGTCGGGAGCCATCTCCTCAGCGCACATCGAGGCCCTCGGGGCCGTACGCACGAGCAGCGTCGCCTATGTAGACGAGACACCGTGGTCGCGTCGTGGCACGCTGCATTGGCTGTGGAGCGCGGTCTGTGAGCACGCCACGGTCCATCGTATCGATCGGCGCAGGAGCGCCAAGGCCATGCGGCGACTCGTGGGCAAGCGCTTCAGGGGCGTCCTCGTGACCGACCGTATGGGCGCTTACGACCAGCATCCCACCGAGCGCCGCCAGATCTGCTGGGCGCATCTCGAGAGGGACTTTCGAGCGCTGGCCGAGGGCTCGCGCGGCGGCCGGCGCTTCGGCAAGCAGGCCGTGCGTCTCGCCCAGGCTGTCATGCGAGCTCAGCGTCACTTCGGCGAGCACGGGGACCGCGACCGCATGCGGCGTGAGCTGCGTCTCACATGGGACCGACTCCTGACGCTGCTCGTGCGCGGCGCAGACAGCAAGCACCGCCGAGTACGCGGAACGACTCGGCATCTGCTCGACCGAGCGGAGGCTCTGTGGACCTTCGCCGACGTCCCTGGCGTCTCCCCGACGAACAACGCCGCTGAGCGCGCGGTGCGCAAGCCGGTCCTGTGGAGACGCGCAACGCACGGAAGTCAGAGCGAGCGCGGACTCCGCTTCGTCGAGCGCATCCTGACCGTCACCGCCACGCTCCGCCAGCGTGGCGAGAGCGTCTTCGATTACCTCGCAGACGTCAGCGCGGCACTCGCGCACAACCGCTCGCCGCCGGCTCTCGTCGCGCTCCCGATCACGCGCTGAGGCCGCGGATCGTCATACCCTGAACGGGTACCCACGAGCCGCATCAGCAGCGTCGCGCGGTACGTTTCGGGCAGCGCGCGCACCGCTGCGAGCGCCTCGCGTGCCTCGGCCGTCGGCGGCGCCGTGCGCGCAATCTCGGGAGGCAGCACCTCGGTCGGGCGCCGGCGGCGCATGAAGTCGGTCGCGGCGTTGCGCGCGACGCGGCACAGCCACGGGCCGACGGCTTTCGCGTCACGCACTCCTGCGAGCGATCGCAGCGCCTTCATGAAGACGTCCTGGACGACATCCTCGGCGTCGCTCGCGGGGACGCGGGCGAGAACCACGGCGTGGACCATGCGGGCGTAGTGCGCGTGGAGCCGCTCGAACGCGTCCCGGTCCCCTCGCTGCCAAGCCGCCAGCCAGACCCCGGGCGCCTCTGCGCGCGGTGGGCTCACGTTCCGGTCTCCGTCCACAGTACGACCGTGCCCGAGCGGGCGGACGGGGTCAACGCCTGGGTGGTATGCAATCGTCACGGTTCGCCGAGGCGAGCGCTCCATACGCCGCCCCAGGAAGAGACGCGGCGCCGCGCCGGACCGTTATCAGTCCAATCTGAGAACCGGGCGGAAACCCACGTTCTGCTGCGACACGTTCCAGCCCAGCCGACGGGCGGAGCGGGTGCCGGTGTCCCCGTCCCAGTAGCTGCCGCCCTTGATGACCCACGCTGAGCCCTCGGCCGGACCGATCGGATCAGTCTGCGGCTCGAACGGCAGGATCGCGTGGCGATCGAGGCACCACTCCCAGACGTTGCCGTGCATGTCGTGGAGTCCATACGCGTTGGGGCGCTTCTTGCCGACCCGGTGCGTCCGACTGCCTCCGTTCTTGTTGAACCAGGCGTGGTCGCCGAGCTTTCGTACGTCTCCGCCGAACGACCACGGGCCGGCTTCGCCGCCGCGGCACGCGTACTCCCACTGCGCCTCCGTGGGCAGCGAGAGTCCCACGCGTTCGCAGTAGCGCTGTGCCTGCCCCCACTTCACGCCCTCGACCGGCAGGTTGTCCCCGTCCCACCGCGACGGCACGATCTTGAACTCACGGGCCCACGCACGCTGCGGCACCTCGGTGCGCGCGATGAGGAACGGCGAGAGCGTCACGTCGTGCTGCGTCTCGTCCGACTGATGGCCGGGTTCGTCGGTCGGCGAGCCCATCTGGAACGTGCCGCCGGCTAGCAGCACGAACTCCATCCGGCTTCGGGCGTGCTTGAACACGGCGACCGCATGCTTCTGATCGCCGCTCTCGTAGGTCCGGACGGCCTGGAATGCGAAGCCGGTCGCGCGCGCCTCGATCACCTCGGCGACCTCCCGCCGGTCCGCGCTCGACGCCGATGCCCACCACGCGGCATCCTGCAACTGCGCGCGCGCCGTGCGCCAACCGCGCGTTGGATCGACGCGCTCGCGCTCACGCTCCGGCCCTTCGCCTGCCGCGGGCGGCCGGACCGGGGACACGACCCGCTCGTTGTCACGAGCGTGCTCGTCCGACGGTCCGTCACTCAGTACCTCTCCGCCGCGTTCGATCCCCGCAACGTCAGGAGCCTGCGCCTCGCCGTCCGCGTCCTCGCCACCACCGGAGAGCACCAGCACCCCGGCCCAGACCGACGCGCACACGACCCCGACGATCAGCAACACGACAAGCAGGCGCCCTCCACGCATGGTCAGAGGATACGCGATCCGGAGACCGCGACCCGGGCGCGCGGGTCGCGTAGCCTTCCTGCATGCCACGCATCACGAAGGTCTACACCCGCACGGGTGACGACGGGACGACGGCGCTCGGCGGCGGTCAGCGCCTCGCCAAGGACGCGCTCCGCATCGCGTGCTACGGCACGGTGGACGAACTGAACTCCGCGCTCGGAGTGGCGCTGGCTGCCGGACTTGCCGGGGTCCTCGACGCGACGTTCCGGCGTGTGCAGAACGAGTTGTTCCACCTCGGCTCCGACCTGTGCGTGCTCGAAGAGGACAAGGACAAGATGCCCGTGCCGCAGATAGAGGAGCGGCACGTCACGGCGCTCGAGGCGGACATCGACGGGCTGCAAGAGGACCTGGAGCCGCTCTCGAACTTCATCCTGCCGGGCGGCAGCGAGGGTGCGGCGCGCCTGCACCTGGCCCGCACGATCTGTCGGCGGGCGGAGCGTCTCCTCGTGACGCTCGCGCGTGAGGAGCAGGTCGGGTCCTACACCGTTGCCTACGTCAACCGTCTGTCGGACCTGCTGTTCGTGGCGTGCCGCACCGAGAACGCGGACAAGGGCGTCGAGGACGTGACCTGGGACTCCCGCGCCTAGCCGCGCTCGTCCAGTGCAGCGACGCGGCGTTCGAGGTGCGCCAGATCACTGGCCGCGCGGGCCGCACTGCGGTGCGCGAGAATCAGGTAGATCAGGATCGCGGCGAACACCAGCGAGCACGCGGTGTAGACCGCCCCGCGGTAGTCACTGACCGGTGGCTCGCTGCCGTCCTGGGCCAGAGCAGGCGCGGCGAGGAGCAGGAGGAGAACAGCGGCGATCGGTCGGCTCATCGGGTTCCTCCGGATTCCTCGACGCGCCGGACGCGCGCCAGTGCCGCCTCCGTGCGATCGGCGACCGACTTGCGGTCGAAGGCCAGGCGGTAGAGAAGCAGGTAGAAGACGAAGAACGCGACGACGCCGTACCAGCGGGTCTGCACGATCGTCATGTCCGACGACAGGCCGTCGAACTTGAGCGGGTGGTTCGTCACACCGAACCACTTGATCGCGAAGTGGACGATCGGCACGTTGATGAACGCGATGACGCCGAACACTGCCGCGACCTGGCGGCGCCGGTCGTGGTCGTCGAAGGCGCCGTGCAGGAACAGGTACCCGACGTAGGTCAGCGACATGACGGCTGCGCTCATCAGCCGCGGGTCGTCCCAGATCCACCACTGATTCCAGGCGGCCTTCGCCCACGTCGAACCGGTCAGGAGGAGCACGGCATTGGCAAGCACTCCAACTCCCGCGGCCGCGCGCGCGCGCACGTCCCAGACGGGGTTGCGCGTCTTCAGGTACAGCGCGCTCGCGCCGGCCACCGCGCCGTAGAACACGAAGACATTGATCGCCGCGGGGAAGTGATAGAAGAAGATCAGGTACGACGCGCCAATGCCCTTGATCCAGAACGGGACGTACGTCGCCACCAGAGAGTTCAAGGCGAGCAGCATCAGCAGCGCGAGCACAGCGTGGACCGCGAACCCGCGCGCAGGGAAGCCCCCGACAAACGGGAACGCGCCCTCTTTGCTGCTGTCCGCGCTCATGCGTCGCTCCCCACGTCGTGCACGAGATGTTCGAACAGCAGGTGCCCCGCACCCAGGAAGACGAGATCCACGGCCACGAGCGTGCCGATCTGGCTCAGCGTGGGAACCTCGCCGTCGAACGCGCGATCAGCGATTCCCACCGCGATCGCAAACACCGGCAAGAGCAGCGGGAAGAGGAGGATGCGCAGCAGCACATCTCCGCCCGGCAGCGACCACGTCATGGCGCCGACGAGCACGCCCGCTGCGACGAAAGCGAGATCGACTGCGAGCGCCGCACCAGCCAGGCCCGCCAGCTGTGCGCCTCCGACGCTCTGGTCGAACAAGACCAGGAACAGCACGAGGAGGACGACCTGCAGGGCGACGACGAACGTGAACGTGGACGTCACCTTCGCGTAGTAGAGGACGGGGCGCGCGATGGGCGCGAGCAGGAGGCCCTCGAGCAGGCCGTCGACGCCGTCGTCGCGGAACGCACGGTCGATGCCGATCGTGGCGGCCAGCAGGAACGTGACCCAGAGGATGCCCGCGCGCGTCTCGGCCAGGACGGCTTCGCTGGTGGGCATCGCGAACGAGAACAGGAACAGCGTGATCAGACCCATCATCCCCATGGCGAGCAGCGTGTTCTTGCGCAGCATCTCGCGGCGCCAGTCCCAGCAGACCAGCGAGCCGTAGGCGGCCAGGGACGTCGGTGCGCTCACGCAGCGGCCTCGGCTGCCGACACCGCCGCGTTCTTCGGGTTCCCGACGTAGACGACGCGGCCGCGATCCAGCACCACCGCGTGGGAGGCAAGGTCCGCGGCGCGCTCGAGATCGTGCGTCACGAGCAGCACGCTGTTTCCCGCCGCAACGCGCTCCCGCACGATCTCGTCCACGACGTCCGACGCGCCGACATCGAGTCCGGTGTAGGGCTCGTCGAGCAGAAGCAACTCGGGGTCGTGCAGCAGCGCACGACAGAGAGAGGCGCGCTGCGCCATGCCGCGGGAGAGCGTGCGCACCGGGTCCCGCTCTCGTGTGGCAATACCGGCGCGATCCAGCAGCGTCGAGATGCGCGACGGCGCATCGCGGACGCCGAAGAGATCCGCGTGCAGTCGGAGCGCATCCCCCAGGCGCATCGCGCCGGGAAGCAGTGTGCGACGCAGGACCACACCGATGTTCGCACGGACGGCCAGCGCCTCGGCGGGGAGTGCGCGGCCGAGCACCGAGACATCACCCTCGTTTGCACTCGCCAGGGTCGCCACGATTCGCAGGAGCGTCGTCTTGCCGGAACCGTTGGGTCCGAGCACCGCGGTACAGGTGCCGACGGGCGCCTCGAACGTCACACTCGACAGCGCATCGCGGTGGCCGAAGCGCTTCCAGAGCGCGCGGACGGAAACCGCGGCCGTGCTCATCGTCCTTCCAGCAGGTCGCGCAGGACTCGCGCCAACGTGCGAACGTCATCACGCAATTGCGCCTCCGACGACTCGTCGGCACGACTCTCGATGCCGGCAAGGGTGGCCGCAACTCCCGCCGGCACGGCCGCAGGAAGTGCCCGAGCGCGAATGCCGTGCTCCACGGACGTGATCTCTCCGCGCTCGAGCTGGCGGTCGAGCTCTGTCCGCGGCGTGCTGGATGCCACCGCGTCGGCTCGCTCGGCGCGACCCGCGGCGGCCCGGCGGGCGGCGAGACCCAGGAAGACCCCGGCGAGCACCGTCAGCCCAATGATGGCGGTCCACAGAACCGCCTTCTTCGGGAACGGCGCGCCCTCGTGGACGGTGATACGCACGTCGGCGTGCGCGGGCAGACCCTCGACGGCGAATGTGCGCGTGATCCGCTGCTGCGCACCCATAGGCGGGTTCACACCGGCGTCGTAGATCGTGACGGTCGCGTCCTCGGGCAGCGTCACGTGGAACGCCGACTCTTCGACGTTCAGCATGTACCGCGAAACCGCGAGCTCCGGGTGGAACGAGAAGTCGTACTTCGAGCTGCTGTCGAGTGGCGCGGTGGCGACGAGGTGCACGGACACGCCCGGATCGATCTCGGGGATGCTCGGGAACACGGCGCCCTGGAAGACGAAGGAGTTGCCGCCGTGCGGCCCGCCGGCAGTCTGCGGCTCTGTCTGCGCGTCATTCACCAATGCGGTCTTGAGATCGAACCCGTGCGGGAGCGGAATGGAGACGGGCGCGCCGCCCTCCACGCCGTCTCCGAATCCGAAAAACACGCGGAAGTCGAAGTCGAGATTTCGAACCGTGGCGATCGTGCGCAGATGTGCCACACGCCCGTCGCTCTTGTCGAGCGTCGTGAGCACCTGGTTCATCATCACGATGCGCAGAACGCTCGGGTCGAGTGTGACTCGATAGCAGCGCATGGCCGTGGGCGGCGGGCCGTCGTCCACGGTCCAGGGCCGCGCGTAGAACCCCTCCTGTTCCTCCCCGTCCTCTCCCGGGAAGATCAGGAACTCGACGATCGCGCCTGGTGCCGGCGCTGGAATCACAGCATGGAAGAACCCGTCCGCGTCTGTTCGGCTCTCGACGGTCTGCATCTCGGCACCCGGTGCACGAGTGAGCACGCGCACGAGAGCGTCGGGGATCGGCACGTCCACGGGAGCACTGCCGCCCGCCCCATGAGAAGCGCCGAGCATCGTCGAGAAGTCGACTGCCCGTGCGTCGACGACGAGGTCACCATCGTTGGTGTCGACAACGTCCCTCTCGAAAGACGGCGGCGGCGGATCGCCGTCCTGCGCGCACACCGGCACGGCGAGTGCCCCCATCAGGGCGCAACCGAGCGTCGCAGCGAGGATCTTCCTCACGTCGAGATGCCCTCGTCCTGCATGCGCGACGGGTCGGTGCCCGTCAGCTTCGCGATGTCGCGGTTCAGCTCCACCGCATCATGGATGTACTCCTGCCGAGCGGCGTCATACGACGCCTCGTCCATCAGCTCCGCGCGAAACTCGGACGCCAGGTCCTTGAGCGTGCGCAGCGTGCGCGCCTTCTCGTCCAGCAGCCGGTCGAGCTCGCTCTGCTTCCCCGGCACTTCCCATGACTCCGCGGGACGGAAGAGCGGCGTCACGATGAACGCGAGCACGCCGAGCACGAACACCAGCAGGAACGCGATCCACACCTCAGTCGATCTCCTCGAGCTCACGCAGCACGGCGGAGACCTCGTCGTCGCTCGCATCCGAGGCCTTGGTCTTCGACGCCGTGGACGGCTTGCCTCGCATGTGCAGTAGCGTCAACACTGCGAGGACTCCGGCGGCCGCGAGGACCAGGAACGGCATCAGGTAGGTGGAGGTGCTGTCCGGCGCGCCGATCACCTTGGGTCCGTGGCGGTTCCGCTGCTCGGCCAGGATCTCCGTGTCGCCCCAGCCCTCGGAAACGCGCGTGGCGATCGTGTTCTTCTGCTGGTCGGCGCACCCGTCAGGGCAGTGCAGCAGCGACCTAGACCAGTTCTCCCGCTTGCACGCGCACACGACGCGAGACCAGAGCGATCGCACACGGGGGCGCATCTCGCTATCCAGTTCCGTCAGCAGCATCCGTCCGCCGTCCGCGTGGGCGTCGCCGCTGTCGTCCTGCGCGAACGCCGCCACCGCGAGCGCTGCCAGCAGTGCGAACACGACGATGGCTTGCGCGCTACTCCGCAAGGCCGATTCTCTTCCGCCCCATGGGCGCCATGGCCAGCAGGCCGCCGGCGATCATGATCAACCAGCCCATCCACACCAGCGAGATCAGCGGATTGCGGAACACCGTGAAGACGTACCCGCCGCTCTGGGCGTTCTGGAAGTAGACGTAGACGTCCTCGCCCGCGCGACGGTGGATCTCGACCGTCGTCATCGGCTCCCCTCGTGCACGGTAGCCCGTGGGTGGATACCAGCGCTGCTCCGGTGACATCTGCGCGACCTCGGTTCCGTCGCGCGTGAGCCGAACGTCCACCTGTGTCGCCGTGTACGCCGAGATGGGCACATCTCTCCGGGCATCGTCGACGTGCAGCACGTACGGCCCGATCCGCGCGCTCCCGGCCTCCTTGACGCGCACCTCCTTCGTGACCTTGTACATGGACGAGCACACCACGCCGATCGCGAGAACTGCCAGCCCGCAGTGCACGACGTAGCCGCCGTACCTCCGGTTGTTGCGTGTGACCACCCGGACCGCCGACGCGAACCACGGTGCGCCCGACCCCCGCGCCGTGTTCTTCGTGGTGCGCAGGAACTCCCAGAACAGCGACGCGATGATCCACCAGCCCAGGAACGCCACGATGAACGTCGGGTAGACGTGATCGAGCATCGTCACCGGGTCGTCGCCGTCGCCGCCGCGCACCACGACGTAGGCGAGATACTGCGTCGCAACCGCCAGAACCAAAGCGACGCTGGCAGGCCAGGCCAGGTTGCGGAAGAACCGCGACGTCGACGTACGCACCCACGCCGTGGACGGTCCGATCGCGGTCAGGAACAGCAGGAGCACGAAGAACGGCGTGCAGACCTGGTTGTAGACGGGCACGCCTACGGAGATCGGGTTGCGCATGAACTCCATCGAGATCTTCGGCCAGAGCGTGAGCACGACGATGGCACCGGCGATCGCACAGAGCACCATGTTGTTCAGCACGAACACGCCCTCACGCGACAGCAACGAATCGATGCGGTTCGCGGACCGAAGACGCTGCATGCGGAACACGATGAAGAACAGGGAGATGAAGCCGATGACGAACAGGAAGCCGAGGAACCAGTCCCCGACATCGCCCCCGGCGAACGCGTGCACCGACGAGACGATTCCCGACCGGGTCAGGTACGTACCGAAGATCGAGAGGAGGAACGTCGTCGCGATGAGCACGCAGTTCCACACGCGGAGCATGTCGCGCCGCTCCTGGATCATCACCGAGTGCAGGAACGCCGTGCCCGTCAGCCACGGCAGGAACGATGCGTTCTCTACCGGGTCCCAGGCCCAGTAGCCGCCCCATCCGAGCACCTCGTACGCCCACAGGCCGCCGAGCACGACGCCATTGGTGTTGAAGAGCCACGCCACGAGCGTCCACCGGCGCGTGGTTCGTATCCAGTACGAGCTGAACTCGCCCGCCATCAGCGCCGCCATGCCGAACGCGAACGGCACGGTGTAGAGAATAAAGCCGAGATAGACGCTCGGCGGGTGGATCGTCATCCAGTAGTTCTCGAGCAGCGGCGTCAGGCCGGAGCCATCGCCGGGCACGCCATTGACGAGCAAGCCCTGGCTGCCGAGACCCGCCAGCATGTCGGCCGACATCGGGGTGAACGGGTCCTCGACGAAGCAGATGACGGTCCAGAAGAAGACCTGCACGCCTGCGAACACGGCGTAGACGTACGGTTCGAGCCGCCGTCCCGACGGATCCATGCCGCGCTTGCGGAAGCTCCACGCCAGCACGATCCCGATGACGCCGAGCAGCATCGTCCAGAACAGGATCGAGCCCTGCAACCCGGCCCACAGCCCGGCGAACTTGTAGACGCCGTCGAGTTTGCGCTCGGAGTACCCGAATACGTACTCGAGCTCGTACTGGCCGAGGAAGAATGCGCGCACGAGCATCGCGGCGGCACCGACGGCGGCGAGACCGCCTGCGATCAGTGCGCGACGCGACGCCGTGACGAAGCGGCGGTCGCGCAGGAACGCGCCGCAGAGACCGAGCACCACCGTCGCGACGGCCAGCGCCAGTCCCGCCCGCTCGAGACCGCGGCCGAAGAAGTCGAGGTCGGTCATCTACGTCCGGCTAGCGGACCTCGTCTTCGCCCGCCGGCGCGCGCGCGTCCTCGAGCGGCGGCTTCGGCCCGGACTCCGGCGCATACTGGTCCGGTGAGCGCAGCTTGTCCTCGGCCTCGTACTTCGACGGGCACTTCGTGAACACCTTGTCGGCGCGGAACACGCCCTTGTCGGCGTCGTACCGGCCCTGCACCGCGACGTCGTAGGTCAGCTGGAACGTGTCCGGCCGCGTCGCGTCGCAGATGACCTCGATCGTCTTACCGGGGTGCTCCTTGTCGGCCACGGCGAAGCGCAGCGGCCGCAGCGACGAGTCGATGCGGGCGAGGCGCCCGTGGACCTTGACCTCACGGTCCGGAGCCGCCCCCTCGAGGACGTCGGTGACCTGGAGCTCGGGCACGCCGCCCTGGACGATGCCCATGAAGATGAGCCCGGCGAGGCCGAGGACGATCAGGATGACGGGAATGGCGAGCTTCATGGTGGTGACCCGAGACAGACTGGCGTACCCCTCATGATACGGCGGCAGGCACCTGTCCCCCTACGGAGGACGGGCGCCAACCCACACTCACAACCCGCGAGCCGGACGCAAGTGTCCCAGGCTCGATACGCCTAAGTCCTGCGAACGTACTCGAAGTCGAACAGGTTGCCGTTGATGCCCCTCTTCGGGGGCGCGATCCAGTCGGCGATCTTGCCGCGCTCGTAGACCGGGTGCATCTGCGCGGCGACGAAGTCGAGATCGGCCTGGCTGGTCAGCCACTCGGGGTTGTTCTTCGTCCACTCGTGCTCGGTGATGAGCTCGCCCTGCGGGTTGAAGCGCACGTCGCCGAAGTCGCCCGATGCGTACTCGCCGACGCGCCGGTTGAAGCGGCGGTGCGGCAGGTAGAGGCGCTCGTCGCGTCCTGACTTCTCGAGGACGCGGTTCCAGCGGCGCACCGTGTTCTCGCAGTCCTGCACGTACTCGTCGCGCAGCAGTTCGTTCATTGCGACGCGCAGCGGCACCTCTTCGTGCGAGAGCCGGTCACCCGCAACGACGGGCAGGTCGTACACGCCCTCGAGCGCCAGGTGATCCGTCTGCTTCTGCTCCTCCATGAACCGGCCCTTCAGCCCGGTTGCGAAGAACGTCGCGGCGTTGCTCGAACGCTCGCCGCCGAACAGGTCGAGCGACGACGAGTACCAGAAGTTCAGGTAACGCTGAACCGTGCCGAGGTCGATCGCGCCGCGCTTGCGGACGTCGCTCGGATCGGCGCCGATCTCGTTCATGACGTCGGCCGTGCGCTGCACGACGCGTTGCACGCCGGTCTCACCGACGAACATGTGGTGCGCTTCCTCGGTCAGCATGAACCAGCAGGTCCGCGAGAGCGCGTCGAAGCCCGACTGCGCCAGCGCGTGCAGCTGGAACTTGCCGTCACGGTCCGTGAACGTCGTGAACATGAAGAACGACAACCAGTCCGAGCAGGGGTCGTTGAAGGTGCTCAGGATGCGCGGCTTGTCCGGGTCGCCCGAACGCCGGAGCAACAGGTCCTCGGCTTCCTCGCGTCCGTCGCGGCCGAAGTAGGTCTGGAGCAGATACACCATGGCCCAGAGGTGGCGCCCCTCCTCGACGTTCACCTGGAAGAGGTTGCGGAGGTCGTAGAGCGACGGCGCGGTCGCGCCGAGCTTGCGCTGCTGCTCCACGGATGCGGGCTCGGTGTCGCCCTGCGTCACGATGATCCGACGCAGCATGTTGCGGTGCTCGCCCGGCACCGTCTGCCACGCGTCCTTGCCGCACTCGTCGCCGAAGGGGATCTTCCGATCGGGGATCTTGTCACCGAGGAAGATGCCCCAGCGGTACTCCGGCATCTTGACGTAGTCGAAGTGCGCCCAGCCCTCACGGTCCACGCTGGTCGCGGTCCGCAGGTAGATGTCGTCCTGCTGCCAGCCCTCGGGACCCATGTCCATCCACCAATCGATGAACTTGGGCTGCCAGCTCTCGAGTGCACGCAGCAGCCGGCGGTCCGACTTCAGGTCGACGTTGTTCGGGATCTTGCCGGAGAGGTCGGCGAGGGACATGGCGTGCTCCTGTTGGTCTTGTTGGTCTTAGGTCCGGGTCCAGTCGAACACGTGCTGCTCGGGCTGGCCGTAGCACGTGAGTGCACCGCGCTCACCCACCGCGTTGGGGCGCTGGAAGATCCAGTTCTGCCACGCGGAGAGACGGCCGAAGATCTTGGTCTCCATCGTCTCCGGCCCGGCAAAGCGGAGACTCGCCTCCATGCCGGTCAGCGCGTCCGGGGAGAAGCTGACACGCTCTTCGATCGCGAGACGAACCTCGTCCTCAAAATCGATGTCGTCCGGCGCGAACGTCACGAGCCCGTGCTCGTCGGCGGCGGCGGCGCTGAACGCGCCCTCGTGGGCGAGCACGTGATCGACCTGCGAGGGATCGGCGAGAAAACGGCTCTGCAAGCGGGTCAGTCCGTTGGACATCGGAAACGGCCCGGCGTTCAGCGGCGACATCTGCAGGACGTTCGCGGCACGCGAACCCCCTCCATCAACAGCCGGCTCGTCCATGTACTGGTCGTCGAGCATGTAGATGCGGTCGCAAGCGAGCGCGGTCTCGAACAGGCTGCCCACGAAGCAGCTGCCGGGTTCGACGATGGCGTACGCGCTGCGCGCCGTCAGGTCCAGGCGCTTCAGCACGCGCTTGATCTGATGCCGCACCTCGGAGACGAACCAGTCACCGTCGTGCGCAAGCAGCAGCGCGTCCGTAGCGAGCACGTTGGCGGCGTCGCCCTCGGCGCGCAGCACGATCAGGCCCGCGTCGAGCTCGTTGAAGCGCAGGTGAAGGAGAGCGCGGTCGAGCTCACGGAACGCCCGCAGCGCCCACCAGTCCGCACCCGCGGCCCGGATGCCGTCGAGGTCGGCCGGCACCTCGGCGGGGCCGCGGATCGTGAGGTTCGCGACACGGGCCTCGCGGTCCATCTGCACCGTGACGTGGCGCCAGGAGTACGTGTCGTCCTCGCGCTCCGGCTGGACCGGAGACAGCGTGACGCCGGCGCCCTTGCGGCCGGGGTTCGCGGCGTTGCTCTCGTCGGCCATCGTTCGCGCGCGCGCTTCGACGGCCTCCTTGAACTTCGACGCGGGTACGACCTCGTCCACGAGGTTCCACTCGACGGCGCGCTTGCCCTTGATGCCCTCGGCCACTGTCGAGAAGAAGTCGGCCCGGTCCCGCCGCACCTTGCGCTTGTCCACGAGACGCGTCAGTCCGCCGGTGCCCGGCAGCACACCGAGGAGCGGCACCTCCGGGAACGACACGGCAGTGTTGCCGTCGTCGGGCAGGATCGCCCAGTCCCCGGCAAGCGCCAGCTCGTAGCCGCCGCCCGATGCGGTGCCGTTGATCGCGCAGAGCGTCTTGAGACCGGAGTGCGCCGACGCGTCTTCGATGTACAGGCGCGTCTCGTTCGTGAACTTGCAGAAGTTCACCTTGAACGAGTGCGTCGAGCTGCCGAGCATCGGGATGTTCGCACCCGCGCAGAAGATGCGCGCGATGCCGCTGTCCACCACGAGCACGCGCACCTCGGGATGTTCGAAGCGCAGGCGCTGGTAGACGTCGGCCAGTTCCATGTCGACGCCGAGGTCGTAGCTGTTCAGCTTGAGGACCGTATCGGGGTTGAGCCCCTTGTCCTCCTGCACGGTCATGTGCAGGCGCGCGATGTCGCCGTCGACCTCGAAGCCCCAATGGACGTACGAGTCAGGGTGCCGCTCGAAATCGAGCTCGGGTAGACGGGTGGCGGTGCTGGCTCCCATCGGGGCCTCCCGGACGAAAGGGGGTCGGAAGAGGGCGCGGGACCAGCCGCGCGGACCTGAGTCCCTGAGCGTAGGTCAGGGAGCGGCGCGGAGCAAGCAGTATATTGCCGTTGCTCGCCATCACATCGGAAGTATAGTTCCCATGTGAGCCCGCCCGACCCTCTTCTCCACGCCCTCGGACGGAACGTCCGCACCCGCCGCAACTCCCGTGGCTGGAGCCGCGAGGCGCTTGCGGGCAAGAGCGGCCTGTCGGCCCGCTTCCTGGGCGACGTGGAGGGTGGCCGCGCGAACATCTCCGTCGTGAAGCTCGCTCGCGTCGCGCGTGCGCTGGGCGCCACCGCCGCGGACCTCCTGGCGCCCGGACGGGCGCGCACCGTTGCGCTGCTCGGCCTGCGCGGCGCGGGCAAGAGCACCGTGGGTCCGCTGCTGGCCAAGGCGCTCGACGTGACGTTCGTCGAACTCGACGCGCTGATCGAGGAGCGCGCGGGCCTCTCGCTCTACGACATTTTCTCGGTCCACGGTGAACGGCTGTACCGCCGCCACGAGGCCGAAGCACTCGAGGAGTTCCTGTCCGAGGGCCGCCCGGCCGTGCTCGCGACCGGCGGCGGACTCATCGCCGCCCGCGACACCTACGACCGGTTGCAGCGCGACTGCATCACCGTGTGGTTGCGCGCCGATTCGGAGGACCACATGCGCCGCGTGGAACTGCAGGGCGACCGACGCCCGATGGAGAACCGCGACGACGCGATGGCCGAACTGCGGGACATCCTCGACGACCGCGAACCGCTCTACGCGGAAGCGGACGTCGTCGTCGACACCTCCGGCCGCGCGCCGTCGGATGTCGCCGCTGCGATTCAGAACGCTCTCGTGTAGGCTCCCGGCTTGGCTCCGGAGGCGGAGCGGATGCAGGGGATCAGTGGAGAGGCAGAAATGAAGTCGACGTGGATCAAGACGACGCTGGTGGCGGTGTTCGCGATGGCTTGCCTGACGGGCGAGGCGGTCGCCATCGACGGTGGCGACTGGATCGGGACGATCCAGACCTCGATCAAGGGCAAGATCCTGGACGAGGGCGGGAAGACGGTCGCCAAGATGGTCGACGCGTTCGAGGTCGAGAACATCCGTTCCGACACGGATCTGCAGAGTCGCATTCGCATGGACATCGCGCCGGCGGAGTCGCTCCCGTTCCCGGCGGTGTTCAACAACAACAACTTGAACACCGCGTTCAAGAAGGGCAAGGCGGCCGGGTACCTGGGCGTGATCCAAGACCTGACCGACGCATTCCCGGTCCTCACGTGGCAGGCGTCCACCGACACGATCCTCCGAGCGAAGCCGAAGGTCACCGTCGAGTTCATCAACTTCGACGCGGTCAAGCCGAAGGGGAGCATCAAGACGAAGAAGAACGCCCAGAAGCTGATCATGAACGTGACGTTCAAGTTCGAGGGCGTCGTCGGCGGCGCCGGCGAGTACGCCGGTCAGCGCATCAAGGGCAAGTTCAAGGTGAAGTACAAGGCCGACCGAGTGGTCGCCGACGAATAGCGACGGGGTTCCACGCCGAGAGCTGCTCGATAGGGAGGCAACTGCATGCATAGCCGGGTCTGGTCGTTCTCCATCGCGTTCTGGATCGCTCTCTCCGGTGTCGCCGAGGCCGCGACGGTGACGGTCGAGCCGGGCGCGGGGACGCCCCTCGCGGACGCCGTGTCGCAACTCGCGGCCGGCGACAAGCTGGTGATCAAGAAGGGCACCTACCCTGAGCGGCTGGTGATCAGTGGTCTCGCGGACATCAAGGTCGTCGGGAAGGGCAAGCCACAGATCGGGGACGGCTCGACCGACGTGCAGGTCGTGGCCGGTGATTGCCCGAACATCTCCATCTCGGGACTCGTGGTCGTCGAAGGCCAGGGCGACAGCATCCTGATCGAAGAGTCCGCCAACGCAACTGTCAGCAAGTGCACCGTCACCAATCCGGCCGGCACAGGCATCCGGTTCGACAACTCGAACGACGGAGTCGTCACGAAGTGCAGCATCGGCGGCGCGTCGGCGGTCGACGCCGGGCGCGTGGGGATCAGCGGGTTCTCCTCCGACAGCCTCTCGGTCACGAAGTCCCGCTTCACTCCAGGGCTGCGCGACGGCGTTTCGACCGGCGGCGGCAGCGACATCGTGGTCAGCAAGAACCGCTTCGAGGGCACCACGTCGCGCGCCGTGTTCATTGCGGCGCCCGGGGCTCGCTGCGAACGGAATCGCATGAACGACTGTGAGTTCGGCGTCCGTGCCAACGGCAGCGGCGCCGTCATCGCCAAGAACCGCGTCGTCCGTACGGGCCTCTCCGGCGGCATCTCGGTGCTCTCGACGGACGTCGTCGTGAGCAAGAACCGGGTGTTCGACAGCGAGGCCGTCGGGATCTTCGTCTCGCCGGTGGCCACGGGCGTGGACGTCACGCGCAACGTCGTCAGGGACGTGGCGTTCGGTGGCATTGTCGACAACGCGCCCAACTCGACGGTCACGCGCAACAAGATCAGCAACGCGGGCAGCAACGGCCTGGCAGCGCGGTCGGACAGCGGTCTGTACGAGAAGAACGTCGTGAAGAACAGCCCCGCCACGGGGATGTTCGTGCTCCAGGGAGGCAACACGTTCCGCAAGAACAAGGTCAGCGGCAGCGGTGGCTTCGACCTGCTGAGCGACGTCGCCGAAGACGCGAACACGTTCGAGAACAACAAGTTCGGAACGACCAGCTTCCCGTAGGACGGGCGGTGCGAGGCTGACCGGGACGACGAACAGGCGTCACGCAGCGTGATGAGGACCGCCACCTTGCCGCGCTCGCCCGTCCACGGCTCGAGCGCATTGCCGAGCAGCGTGCCCCCACGCACGCGGAGGCTCGCGGCGCACGCAGACCCCGGCGGCCCGCAAGATCTTCACGAAGACCTCTTCACTGCCTCGCAGGCGAGCCCGATCTACAAGCATCGAGCGAGCTATGAAGAGCGGCCCCACCTCCGGCACACCCCCATGGCGCACCGCGGTGCCGGTCGCCTGGCTGGACGACAATGACGTGGTCGACGCTCCGCCGCCGGTGATCCCGCTTCCGCTGCACCCGCGCCCTCGCCTGGCGCTCATCGCGGCGATCGCAGTGACGGTCATCGCTCTCGCCGTCGGCGTCGCCCTCGCGCTCTGACCGGATAGCCTCCGCGGGTGAGCAGCGAATGCGAACCGCATGAACCGGACGACCCGTACCCGGGACGGAGGCAACTGGACTCGCTGACGCCGGCAGACCTCGAGGCCTGCGGCGTCTGGTGGTTCCCCGGCCCCGACGGGCACCTGTCGGGACCGGACGCCGGGACGGTGATGCCCCTCGACACCGCCGCGGCCACACCCGACGGCTCACTCGCGTTCCCGGATGGCAAGTACCTGCTCCGGACCGTCGTTCGGCTCGCGGACGGGAGCGAGTGTACCGGACACCTCACGTACGCGACCGACGACGATGGCTCGCTGCGCGATCGCGAGCCCACACTCGTTGCGGCCGGCGGTCAGGTCCCGCTCTGGCACGGCGTCGTGGTGCCGGACGCCGAGCGGATCGCGGAGTACTTGTCACTGCTCGGACGCGAACGGGACGCCGTGTTTCCGCTCGCGTGGCACGCGGCGTTCCATCCGCCGGAGGACGACCTCGGCGGCACACTCGACGGGTTCGCAATCACCCGGGACGACGCCATCGCGTCGGTGTGAATCACAGCGGCGGTACGCCCCCCGCCGGGACGCACCGCCGCTGCGATTCACGCGCGCTGTGCGACTATTCGTCGACGATCGAGACCCGCTTCACCTCGTCGCCCATGCCGATCTTGTCGACCACGTCCAGTCCGGTCGTCACGGTGCCGAACACCGTGTACTGACCGTCGAGGTGCGGGAGCGTCGAGCGGCAGATGTAGAATTGCGAACCTGCGCTGTTCAGACTGCGTCCGCGCGCCATCGCAACCGTGCCGCGCAGGTGCTTGCGGTCGGACAACTCCGCATCGATCGTGTAGCCGGGACCGCCGCGGCCGTCGCCGCGCGGGCAG
The DNA here is from genome assembly GCA_965248445.1 of Planctomycetota bacterium. Lineage (GTDB taxonomy): Bacteria > Planctomycetota > JAJSAM01 > JAJSAM01 > JAJVHW01 > CBDFJG01. The sequence goes on along the minus strand of CBDFJG010000004.1, from coordinate 345,011 downwards.
CCGCCTTGGATCACGAAGTTGTCGATGACTCGGTGCCACGTCGTCTTGTCGTAGAAGCCCTTGCGCGCGAGCTTGACGAAGTTCTCCACCGTGGTGGGTGCTTTCTCCCGGTCGAACCGGAACGTGATGGATCCCTTCGTCGTGTCGATGACTGCGTGCATGGGGCGGGTCTCCTGCGGACGGTGATGGCGGGCTGGATCTGCACTCGGTGAGAGCTCACCGGTGAGGACTTGGGGCTCGTATCGAGCCCGAAGCCGCCAAGAATAGGCGCGTCCGCCGGATCGTGGCGTTTTTCGCGACGTGACGCCGGTCTCGCGCTACTCGGGAGGCGCGCCCATCTCGTAGGCCCGCTGCCACCACTCCCGGATGGCGAACACCGCATCGCTGTAACTCTCCGAGGGCCACGCCGTGGTGTCGAGGACCGCGAGTGCATCCGGCCGGCCGCCGGTCAGGCTGTAGAGCCCGCGCCTCGCGCCGTCGCGCACTGCGGCGTCCTCGTGCTCCAGCAGATCCAGCAGTGCCGGTCCCGGCCGCATCGACGGCGAGCCGCCGGCGGCGCGCGCGGCCGTGGCCAGAACGTGGACGGGGAGAGTGGCGTCCAGCAACTCGTCGATCCGCCCGGGCGCGAGTTCCGCGAACGCCTCGGTGGCGGCGCGGCCAAGGGACTGCGACGCCTGTGGGTCGCGAGCGACCTGCAACGCTGCGTCCCCCGCCCCGTGAGGCGCCGCGATCCACACCCGCTTGAGCGCCGCCATCTTCGCGCCGGGGTCCGGGGCGTCGGCCGCGAGCACAGCGATGTCGTCTGCGAAGTGCGTGGAGAACCCGTCGGGGTGGTCCGCTCGCAGCAGACGCAGCACGTGCGTCGCCGGTATGCGGGCGAGCCGTTGTCCGCCCAGCGCGGTCTCGATGCGCTCGGTCAGCGTCGCCTCGTCGTCGCCGGGCGCAGCGTCGAGCGCACGCCGCGCGTCGCCTGCGAGTCGCGCGCCCAGAACCTCCGGGTCGTCGTCACCGAGTGCGCGGCGATAGTCCGCGGCGGCGCCCGCCATGTCGCCGAGCGCTGCGCGCGCGTACGCGCGCTCTGCCAGCGCATCACGGCCGCGGGGATACAGCATCGTCGCCTCGGTCGCGTGAGACAGCGCATCGAGGAACTCCTCGCGGCGGTTCAGCACGGTCGCGAGCAGTGTCGGGACGACGTCCCGCTGTGTCTCCGTGCGGTACCCGAGCGCACGCTTCAGTTCGCGCTCGGCCGCCGGCAAGTCACCGGCCTGTATGTAGGCGTCGGCCGACATCGTCCGCCAGGTCCGCTCGACGGACTCGTACCCGCGGCGGGCTGCTGGATCGACCGGATCGATCGCCGTCGCGTGATGGAGGGCTTCGCGTGCGCCACGAAGCGAGGTCAGCGCCCCATCGGTCTGCTTCAGCCGCTGGAGCAGTCCGGCCTCCTCGAGCAGGTGCTGCGCCTCGAGGATCAGATTGCCGACGTCGCGTGCGGTCTCGTAGCGCGCATCGAGTTGCGCGTTTCTCTCGACGGGGAGCCGAACGTACGCCTCGCGCAGTTCGCGCATCGCGCCGAGGTTCTCCCAGAGGTGCTTCGGCTGCACACCGGCCGGAATCGGGTGGAACTCGAGCCACGGGTGTTCGTCGGTCATCGGCTCGACGGCGCCGAACTCATCGAGGGCGTCACCCGTCGAGACGACCGTCGCCAACGCGCGCACGGGATCGGCAAATCCGGCAGCCGACAGGTCCGCCACCACCGGCGGAGCTGCGAGGCGGGAAGCGATGGCACCGTGGTCGAGCGTGACCGGCGACTTGCCGCCGATGAGCGCGACGGCGCCCTCGACGTGGAACATCGCCGCACCCGGGAATACGTTGACGAACGCCGACACGAGTTGGCGCAGGTGCGCGCGAGAGAGGCCGTGGAGCGGGATCCACTGGCACATCATGCCGCCCTCCGTCAGGCGCGGTCGGCACTCGCGGTAGAAGTCCTCTGTGTAGAAGTGAATCGCGGCCGGGGTGTACGGCATCAGCGGTTCGAGCGAGATGACGCCCCACTGCTCCTTGCTGCGGAGCACGAAGTTGCGGCCGTCGTCGACGTGTACGCGCACGGTCAGGTCGTCCCGGCCGGCTCCCGACAGCACGTTGTTGTTGACGTGTCCGAAGTACGACGCGACGTCGATCACCTCGGGGCTGATCTCGACTATGTCGAGTTCGCGCACCTCGGGGTGCGTCGCGGCCGAGGCGCAGGTCGTCCCCGTGCCGTAGCAGACGACGAGCACGCGCGTCGGGTCGTCGGTCATGGCCACCGGCAAGTGAGCCAGCATGCGCATGTACCGGTACTCGGGCCGCGTTCCGGCCGCCTGGAACTCGTCGGTGTAGAGAAGGCGGAACCCCTCGCGCTCGTTCTCGACGACGGAGACCTGGCACACGACGCCCTCGCGCGAATCGAGGAGCGTGTGCTCCCGGCCGCGTGCACCGAGGAACACGTGCGACCGTGTCAGGAACGGACGGGACGGCTCGGCAAGCGCGAGCAGCACGACGGTGGCAACCACGGCCGCCGCAACCGGGAGCGCCGTTCGGCGTACGCCATCGACCGTGAACACGACAAGCGCGCCGGTCCCGACGGCGGCCAGCGCCACCCACACCGCCGCCCAGGCCGGACCGGCCAGCGGTGCGAGCAGGAAGCCCGCGATCAGCGCGCCGAGCACGGCGCCGATGGTGTTCGCCGCGTACAGGCGGCCGATGCGTGTGCCGAGGTCGGCCAGTCCGCGCTGGTACGCCGCGGCCGCCAACGGAAGCACGCCGCCCATCAGGAACGTGGGCACGATGAGCACGGTCGCACTCGCGAGCAGCAGCGACGTGATGTGGCGCGGACGGAGCGTCTCGATGCCGAGGCTCTCACCGACGAACCGGAAGACCCCCTTTGTCAGCGGGTAGTGGTTGGCCAGCACCAGGAAGGCCGCAGCCGACGCCACACCCAGCAGCAGTTGCAGCCGGCCGGCCAGGAGTGCCGGCCGCTTCGTGCGCAGCGCAACGCGCCCGAACACGAATCCGCCGAGAGCGAGGCCCGACAGGAACACGGCGAGCATCGCGGTGAACGTGTACGTGAACCCCTGCAGGAAGAACACGAGCAGGCGCGTCCACACGACCTCGGCTGCGAGTCCGACGAGACCGCCTCCGAACGCGGCGATCATCGCCGCCCTTGCTGTTGTGGAGGACTGGGCTGCCTTGGAGGCGCGCAGCGACCCGGGAGGAACGGCGACCTCGACCGTCTCCTTCTCCGAGACCACCGGCGCGGCCGGCGTGGGGGGACTCCGCGTGGGAAGTCGCGGGACGGCCAACGCGAGCAGCGCGATCAGCACGTTGAGCGCGGCGGCGTAGCGCGTGGCGCCGAGCACGCCGGCGTGCTCGATCAGCCAGAACCCTGTGATCGCCGTCCCGATCACTGCGCCCACGATGTTCATGCCGTACAGCAGCCCGACGTCCCCGCCGGTCTTCGCCGGATCCCGCACGACCGTGCGCACCAGGAGCGGCAGCGTGGTCCCCATCAGGAACGTCGGCACGAGCAGCACGAGGAAGGCACCGCCAAACAGGACGGGAAACGCGTCGGTACCGAGCGAGATGTAGGTGGAGCGCACGCCGCCCACCAGAGGCGGGAACGCGAGCGCGAAGATCCCGATGGCCGCCTCGAAGATCGCGTAGAGCAGGACCGGACGCTTGGCCCGGTCCGCCAGCCGCCCGCCGAACTCGGAGCCGAGGGCCAGCCCGAGCATGTAGGCCGCCAGAATCAGAGCCACGGCCCGGGTCGTGTTGCCGAAGACCAGCACAAGGTGCCGGGTCCACGAGACCTGGTAGGCGAGCGCCGCCGCGCCCGACAGCAGGAACAGGGCCACGACGAGCGCCTTCCGCATCGTGCGCAAGGCTACCGGCCTGCCCCGCCCGCTCTGGACGATCCTGCCGGCGGCTGCGAGGATCGCCAATCGAGCCCGGCAGCCTCGACTCCCCGGCCCCCCGAAACCCTTCGGGCGGCGGAGGGTTCCAGAAGCGGGCCGGTGGCCAATTCCGCACGTGCCCGACCTCGACGCCGCGACTGAACTGATGCTCCGGTTCCAGGGGGGCGACGAGGACGCGTATGCGGAGTTGGTACACGGGTTCCAGAAGCGGATCGTGAGCCTGGCGTTCCGCTATGTCCGGTCCACGGCAGATGCCGAGGACGTGGCACAGGAGGTGTTCCTCCGGGTCTTCCGGGCGAAGGAGAGGTACGAGCCGAAAGCGCGGTTCTCGACGTGGATCCACCGGATCACCGTCAATGCCAGCCTGAACCACCTGCGGGCCAGGAAGGCGCGCAAGGGCTTCAGCGCCGAGATGCCGGCCGGCCCCGACGGGGAACTGGCCGTTCAGTTCGAGGACGCGGCGGCCCCCGAGCCCGGGCGACGGCTGGACGAGAACGAGGTGGCCGAGGTCCTGCGTTCCATCATCGACTCGCTGCCCGAGAGGCAGAAGACGGCGATCCTGCTGAACAAGTACCAGGGCCTCTCCTACGAGGAGACCGCCGACGCGATGGAGTTGTCGGTCCCCGCAATCAAGAGCCTGCTGACCCGCGCGCGAGTCAACGTGAAGGAGCGCCTCCTGCCATACTGGAACGCCGGAAGCGCCCCCGACCTCTGAACACGAACCGGCCTCTGACGAACACGCTGACGAACACGAACCCCTGAACAAGCCATGACCACCCCGCACAACCCATCGATCAACCCGCAAGGGTGCCCGAACCTGGCGCTCGAGGATCTCGTCGCCCACCTGGACGGCGAGCTCACCGCGTCGGATTCGACGCGCGTCGAGGCGCATCTCTCCGCCTGCGCCGCGTGCCATGCGGAGGCCGCTCTGCTCTCGCGGGCTGGCGACGCCGTCGCGGGCCTGCCGGCGATCGAGCCCGGCACACAGTTCGCGGATCGGGTGCTGCGGGCCGCGCGGGCGCCGGCATCCTCACCGCGGGGCCGCCTGATCCGGCCGTGGACCGTCGCAGCCGCAGTTGCCGCGGCCCTGTTCCTCGCGTTCTACTTCTCGCCCTACGGCAAGCAGTCGGACTCGACGGAGCCGGAGATCGCGTACGTCCTGACGGAGGAGGAGATCCAGGCGATCGCCGAGGATCTGCCCCTCCTGGCCAACCTCGACGCGCTCGAGGAACTGAACGGCTCGGGCGACCCGAGCGAGCTGATCGCGCTCATCGAGGACCTCGACCTGCTCGAGTCCGTCGAGACCGAGTCGCTCGATGCGCTCGACGAGCTCCTCTCCGACGAGGAGGGCGGCTAGATGACGCGCCGCTTCCGCCTGTCGTTGCTGGCTGCGCTGGCGCTCGGCGCCGCAACGCTCTTGTCCCCGAGCGCCACCGCTCAGGACGCGGCGAAGGGCGACCTCGCGTACCGCATGGACCTCGTCGAGCGCATGGGCAAGGACCGCAAGGCACGCCTGAAGCGTGCCCTGGTGCGGTTCAAGTCGTTGCCCGAGGCTCGCCGCAAGGAACTGCGCAAGAAGGTCCAGAAGATCGGCGAGGACCGCCTGCTGGGCCTCGACGGCCGCGATCCGGCGACGCTCCGCAAGAAGCACGAGAAGATGCGCGAGCGGCACCAAGCGCTTCTCGACCTGGTCGGGAAGCCGCGCTTGGCGAACCTGTCGCAAGACGAGACCGCCTACGTCCACGCGATGGCGCGGCGCCGGTTCCACGCGTACTTCAAGAACTCGATGCTGAAGCTGGCCGGTCCGTGGCAGCGAGAAGAGTGGAAGAACCTGTCCGAGGACGAACGGCGCCAGAAGGCCCGCGAGGCACGCCAGCGTGTCGAGGAGCACGTCCTCAAGGACCTGTCCGAAGCAGAACGCACCGAGTTCGACACGCTGAAGGGCCGCGAACGCCACGCGCGCATGAGGGAGTTCATGCAGGCCGAGATGGATCGCTACGCGATGGACTTCGCGCCGGTGTTCGAGAGCGCGTTCCTCGATCCGTTCCTCCGCTCACCGCCCGAAGAGCGCGCCCGTCAAGTGCAGCGCTTCAAGCAGAAGCAGCACTGGTACGAGGTGCGGCGCGTGCTGTTCCGCGAGATGTCGAAAGACACTCGCCGGCAGCTGTTCCATCTTCGGCCCGATCAACTCGCCGAGGTGCGCACGCTCTGGGAGCAGACGAAGGACCTGCCCGCGGCCGAGCGCCGCACGCAGATCGAGGTCGAGGTCCGCCGGCTGTACTCCGAAGCCTCGATCCGGCGGAAGGCCCCGCGACGTGGCTCGGAACGCGGACCCGATCGCAGGAAGCGACGCCGCGACGGCGACGCGCAAGACGGCGGCGATCCAGACGCCCGTGATCAGGATCCGGGCGGCGGCCGCCGCCGCTAGCGCCGGCCCCCGCCTCGCCAAACGCATGCCGAGCCAGCTTGCAGCTCAGTAGAGTGCTGACGCAATGGCAATCCCGACTCTGCGGCGCTACCGGCCGGAAGACTTCGACGCACTCGTCCTGCTCTGGCACGAGACGATGGAGGACGCGTATCCATACCTCGAGCTGCACACGCTTACGCAGGATGTCGGGTACTTCGCAGAGAACATCGTCCCTACGCACGATGTCTGGGTTGCCGAGATCGCCGGGCGGCTCGCGGGCTTCCTGGCGATCCGCGAGTCGTACATCGACCGCCTCTACATCCACCCGCGGAACCAACGGTGCGGCATCGGAACGGCGCTGTTGCAGCGTGCCCAGCAGCTCCGGCCGGACGGCCTCGAACTCTGCACACACCAGAAGAACACCCCGGCTTGCGAGTTCTACGAGAAGCACGAGTTCACGGCCGTACGATTCGGTCTCAGTCCGCCGCCCGAGAGCGAACCGGATGTCGAGTACCACTGGCGACCGTGAGCACGACGACAGGCGCCGCATGTAACCGACGCCCGGTCCGGCCCGTCCTCTAGCCCGACGACAGCGCGTCTGGCCGAACCCCCTCTTGCGGTTCCCTCCCATCCGTCCCGATCGATGGCCGGCGTGAGGTCTCGGCACGGCGGGCACCTCGGTGCCCGCCGTGTACTCGCTACGCCAGGCCGTCGACGGCAGCGTCCCGGACCTGTGGCCTCGTCGAGTTCTCCGGCAACGGCACAGCCGTCCTCACGGCTGGACGCGTCTCGCTGCGTGGACGAGAGACGTCGCGGGCGGGAGACGCCCGCTGTCTGGCATTCATGACATCCCAGGCTCGGCGTCTCCCGTCCCGGCCGGCTGGCGGACCGCCGGTCTCCCGGATTCTGCGGCGTTGCGATAACGTGATCGACGCCGTAAGTACCGTTGAGCTGCGGTACTTACGCGCGCTCTCCTCACTCCGAGAGGCAATTCTGGATGGTGGGGTTGACGGCGCACGGGCGAGTGCTACGTTTCCCAAGCCTCCGGAAGCGGAGGGGATCGGCCGAGCCGGCACGGGACAACGCCGGGCGGCCACTTGACATCGCAACGGACCGTCTCAGGGCAAACCCACCGAAAGGTGGCGACGCAAAGCTATAGGGCCTGGTCCCCGGGGGAGTCTCACGGGGATTCGTGGCAGCCAGCTACCGGTCAAGAGCAGGCGCCCGTCGTCTCAGCTGCAGAGCTGCACGAACGAGCGCCACGCTCTCCGCGGGATCTCCCGTGGGCTCCACCTGACCGCGGTCCAGAGCGCAACAGGTGGAGGAACGAGATGCGGATCTCAGATGCTGATGTGAAGGACGTGTGGACCGCCTACAAGGCGAGTCCCACCGAGGAGTCGCGAGACATCCTCCTCGAGAAGTACCTGCCCCTCGTGCGCTACGTCGCCGAGCGGCTCGCGCACTCGCTGCCCTCGTTCGTCGTAACCGTTCACCCCTTCGTCGCGAGCCAGTATCCAGATCGTTCGGCCATCGGTCGATCAAGATGTTGTGGGCGAGCGGCAGGACGAGGATCTGCGGGCGATGGTCGAGGGCCTTCTGGCCTGGATCGAGGAGCTGGAGCGTCGCGAAGCGAAGCATCTGCGCCGCATCGACGAGCTCGAGTCGCGTCTGAAGCGTGACTCCCGCAACAGCTCGAGGCCTCCGTCGTCGGACCCGGCGTGGTCCAAGCGCCGTCGCGGCCGAAGGCCGCGTAGCGGTCGCAAGCAGGGCGGACAGCCGGGCCATGAGGGCACGGCGCGCGAGCTGGTGGATCCGTCCAACGTCGATGAGACCAAGGAGCACCGTCCCGACCTCTGCGACGCGTGCGGACACGACGATCTCGAGCAGGGCATCGGCGATCCGTACCGGCACCAGGTGACGGTGCTCCCGCGCGTGCTCGTCACGGTGCGGGAGCACCGGCTGCACAAGGCGCGGTGCCGGCGCTGTCGTGCGGTCACGACGGCGGTCCTGCCCGATGGCGTGCCGACCGGGGCCTTCGGTCCGCGGCTGACCACACTTGCCGGCGCGCTGCGCGGCGTGTACCGCGTGAGCGTGCGGGAGACGCAGCGGCTGCTCGGTGAGATCTTCGGTGTGAAGATGTCGCTGGGCAAGATCAGCGACTGTGAGCGTCGGCTCAGTGACGCTCTGCACTCGTCGTACCTCGAAGCCCTCGGGGCAGTCCGCACGTCGCTGCGAGCCAACGTGGACGAGACGTCGTGGAAGGAACGGGGCCGGGTGTGCTGGCTGTGGGCGGCGGAGAGCGAGCACGCCACAGCCTTCGGGATCGATCGCCGCCGCAGTGCCAAGGCGAAAGGGCGGCTGATCGGGCGGCGCTTCGGTGGCACGGTGATCAGCGACCGGATGGGTGCCTACGAGTCACACCCACTTGCCCGCCGCCAGCTCTGCTGGGCGCACATCGAGCGCGCCTTCCGTGCGCTGGCCGAAGGCCCGCGAGGACATCGCCGCTTCGGCAACAAGGGCGTCATGATCGCGCAGTCGGTCATGCGCAGCTACCGGCTCTTCGGTGAGCACGGCGACCGTGACCGGCTGCAAGGCGAAGCCGCTGTGCTGCGCGGACGGCTCGAGCGACTGATCGCGAACGACGACTCGGCTCTGGCCAACCATCTGCGCCCCCGCGTGGTCGCCCTCTTCACCTATGCGCGGACCCAGGACGTGAGTCCGACGAACAACGCCGCCGAGCGCGCGGTCCGCAAAGCGGTGCTCTGGCGCAAGGGCTCCTTCGGAAGCCAGTCCGCTCGCGGACTCCGCTTCGCCGAGCGCGTGTTGACCGCCGCGGCCACGCTGCGACGCCGTGGCGACCAAGTCTTCGACTTCCTCGCCGACTCGGTCGCCGCGCACCTCACCGGCGCCGACCCGCCCGTCATGGTCCCGCTGCCCGTCGCACGCTGAGGCTCACACGCTGTCAAGGGGTGAACGGTTACGCCCTCGCCGCGTTAGACGCGCCCAACCGCCCCCGACGCGCACCCGGGACCCTAGCGACCCGGATACGCCAACGCGAGCATCAGCCCTAAACCCTTATGAATACTGGGTTTCGAGCGCGAGCCCGCGGTCGGATTCGAACCGACGACCCCCGCTTTACGAAAGCGGTGCTCTACCACTGAGCTACGCGGGCGTGCGGGGGCGGAAGATAGCCCCGGCGGAGCGGTCACGCGACGATTCCCGCCGGTCGGCCGAGCCCTCCGTCCGGCGACCCGCAGGCCCTACAATGAGGGCGTGTCGGCGGAGTTCAACGGCCCCAGCCCCTGCGCGCGTTGCGGTCGTCCGCTGCGTCCGGCCCACCACTTCTGCCCCGAGTGCGGGCTGCCGGCTGCCGGCGCGGTGCTGTCGACGGAGATCCGCGCCGTCAGCGATCAGAAGCGCGCCCAGCGGACGGAGCACTCGGCACTCCGCCGCCACTTACCGCTTCTCGCAATGGTCGGGATGCTCGCGTTCGTGGTCGTCATCGGCGCGATCCTGTTCGACCGCGAGTTGATCGGACGCTTCGTACCGCCCGCCGAGGCCGACCAGCGCAGCCGCATCGACATCACGGGGTCGTGGGAGCCGGAGTGGACGCTCATCCCGACCGGGACGTTCCACGCCGGGGAGCCCTTCATCCCCGTGTACGACGAGCAACTCGTGGGGGCGCTGGCGGATGGCGACGACGTGGTCGCGCACCATATCCGGCGCTTCAGCATCACGAATCGTCAGTGGCGAGACTTCCTCGTCGATGAGGAGGCCGAGTTGAAGGCGGCCCGCGCGTGGTACGGGCAGGCGTTCCCCCTCCAGCGCACCGGCTGGCACCTCGACGACGCCGGACTCCCGGAACCGAATCGACTGCCCGGGACGGGGACACCGGACTGGGAGTCACTCGTGTCCGACGTGTCACTGACCGCCGTGCGCCGCTTCCGGGCCTGGTGGTGGGACACGTGGTGGAACGACCCCGCTCCTCAAATCGAACGCCTCGGGATCTCCAACGGGGTCTGGTCCGAGTTCCTACAGCACGAGTGGGAAGCGCTCCGAGACGAGGGCGTGTTGGACATCTGCACGCCGTCGCGGTGGATCCGCGAGAACGGCGCCCCCCCCATCCCCGACTACACCGTGCCCGACACCGGCATCCCGGGTTCGCTCGAGGACGAGGCCACGCTGGTCTCCGGGCTGCCCATCACGGCCATCCGCCGGTACTACGACTGGCGCCAAGTGCGCGTGAACGAGAGGTACTGGATCTCCACGTACGAGATCCGCAACGAACTCTGGCGCGACTTCCTGGAGCACCAGGAGGAGGCGTTGCGGGAGGCGGGTCTGTTCGACGAGGCCGTGCCCGGCGCGAGGGGCTCCTGGAAGTACAAGATGGGCCGGTGGAGCCCGCCCGCAGATCAGCTCGACCGCCCCGTCGTGAACGTGAGTGCAGGCGCAGCCGTCAAGTTCGCGGAGTGGTTGACCGCGCGCCTGGGGCGGGCGGGTGTCAGGATCCGGATTCCCAAGGCCGATCAGTGGGAGTACGCCGCACGCGGCCACGACCGCCGCGTCTACCCGTGGGGTGACACGTTCCTCGGCGTGCCTGCTTTGGGCACGGGCGACCCGCGCCTGCGGGCGGGTCTCAATGCCAATCAGTCGGGCGACGTCGACCACGTCGAGGAAGACACGTCCTACTTCGGTGTGGTCGGCATGGGCGTGAACGTGTCGGAGTGGGTCTACGGACCCCATGGCTACGAACTACGTGGCGGGTCGTTCGCCGACGTGCACAAGCGAGCGCGCAACAACTGCAAGGTCTGGGAAGGCCGCCCGCTCGAGGCGGGCCTGCGCTTCAACCATGTGGGGTTGCGGCTGGTGAAGGAGGACGTCAGCTCTCCCTGACAGTCCGCTTCGGACGGACCCCTTCGAGCTGACGGACCGCCTTCGAGCTTGACGGAGACGGGCGCTACCGCGTCGGGCTCGCGCGCTTCTTGCGGTTGGACCGCTCTTCCTTCTTGAGCTTGCTCTTGAGCCGGGTCAGGGAGCCGCCGCCCTCCTCGCGTCCACGGGCGACGAGGCGCGACATCTTGCGCTCCCAGACGACCTGCACGCAGTCGGACATGTACTTGCAGTCCTTGGTCATGCAGATCACGTCTTCGCGACCAAAACACCACTTCTTCTTGCCCACGACCAGCCTCCTGGGCCGGCGGCGGGCAAGGGGTGGCCTGCCGCTCAGCACGTCCTGACGTTACCCCACCGTTCGGGGCCGGGCAAGGGCGCCGGACCACCATCCCTGGGGGTGAGACGGTTCATCCCGCCCCACGCCTCGCCCCATCGAGCGTTCTGCCCACGAGGCTTGAGCGGCGAATTCGGCGTCCCCGGTGGACCGTCAGGCTCAAAGGACAGTCCGGGCTCCGCGAGCGACGGCGTGCAGGCCTGGCTACAATCTTCGGATGAGCACGCTCGATGACGACCTGGATGGCGAGCGGCGGCGGGTGGCCGCCGTCCGGAAGCGCGTGGAGCGGCGACTCGCCGAGTGCGATCAGGAGTCCAGCGCCCTCCTCGAGCGGGGCAAGGCGGCTGCCGCCACAGGCGACCCCGACCAGGCCGGTTCGCTGGAGCGCCGGGTGCAGAAGCTCCGGCAGCGCGGACGGCGGTACGAGAGCGTCGTCGACGAACTGTCCGGCGGACGCGAACGGTTGATCCGGGAGGTTCTCCTCGCCCGGTTGCAGGGCCCCCAGTCCGACGTCGTGCTCGGCGAGGCCGAGCGCAATCGCGAGGAGTTGATCCGGGTCTCCGAGAACCTGCTCGGACTGCGTGATCGGCAGCGTTTGCTGCGCGCCGGTTGGGTCGAGATGAACGACAAGATCCGCGTCCTCCGGCAGAAGACCGGTTTGGCGCCGCAGCGAACGACGACCGTCGACTTCCGGATCCACGTCACGCCCGCGACGTATCAGCAGAAGGACGGCGGCCCCACCTTCCGCGAACTCGCAGATCTCCTGAAGCACCTCGGCCTCTGACATTCGGAGCACGCGAACATGGCGACGTTCATCTGCCGGCACACCTGGGCGCGCGGCCCCGAGAAAGGGGAGCGCTGCACGCTCGGTCCCCGCATGGAAGACGGCTACTGCGTCTTCCACTCGGAGCTCGACGAGGAGCGGCCGTATCCCGACGACCTGATCATCCTGCTGGGGGAACGCGCGCGCAAGGGCCGCTCGTTCGAGGGATTCCAGCTCGCCGACGCGCCGCTGCGCCGCGTGAATCTCACCGGCGCGGACCTGTCGAGCACGGACCTATCCGGTGCGGATCTCGCGCTCAGCCAGCTCGTGAAGACCAACCTGCAGAAGGCCGACCTGAACGGCGCGTTCCTGTTCGGTGCGAACTGCCAGGAGGCGAACTTCGAGGACGCGTATCTACTCGGTGCGGATCTCTCGGAGACGGACCTGTTCGGCGCAACACTCGAGCGCGCGCTGCTGTTCGGCGCCGACATGCGGAGGGCGAATCTCGCGGTCACCGACCTGCGCGGCTCGGATCTCTCCGAGGCGAACCTGTCCGGCGCGAACGTGAAGGGCGCCAACATGGAGGGCGCCATCCTCGACGGGGCGGTGCTCGACGGCGTTGACCTCGACTCCGCAGCGCACGAGGAGGAGATGGAGGGGTGATCCTGCGTCGTGGCACGTCGGATCGCGAGGCGATCCTCGTGCCACGACGCAGGATCAATCATGCCCTCCTCAGCGGCCCTCCGGCCGCTTCGAAGGAGGCTCGCTCCGGGCGGACACTCCGATCGCGGTGCGATCTCGCGCCCGTCCTCGCTCGCGGCGACGAAGGTCGCGACAGGTGCGTTCGTCGCGAACCGCGCTCAACGCCACGAATCGAACAGGCCCGTGCGGTCACCCGCACGGGCCTGTTCCTCTGTGTCAGATGTAGCGGCTACCAGCCGCGGCTGGCCGTGTAGACGCGCGCGCGCTGCTCGGATGTCAGCTTCGCCGTACCGAGTGCCCGGCCGGCCGCCGCAGCGACGCCGCCGTCCTCGTCGGCCATCGCGTTGAGCAGCGAGTTGAACGCGCCGCCGTCCGGCTCTTCGCCGGAGATCGCGTGCCCGAGCGCCGCGGCCGCTGCGGCGCGGACGCCGGCAGCATTGTCGCTCGTCGAGAGCACGCTGCTCAGCACGCCGGAGGCCTTGGGAGTCGCGAGGTTCGCCAGAGCGCCGAGAGCGGCCAGACGCACGTCGTCCGGCGCGTTGTCGCGCAAGGCGGCGACGAGACCGGTTTCTGCGTCTGAGAGATCGAACGCCGCGCCGCTCGACCAGGCCATCGCGTTGCTGGCGGCGATCGAGAGCGCGTTGGCGGATGCCGCCTGCGCGTCCGATGCATCGCCGAGCGCCTCGCCGATCGAGTTCACGAGTCCGACCTTGTCGGTGCTCGAGGGCGACACCCCCGCGACTCCGCGCTTGTCGTAGTCGGCGCGGTTCATGAGTCCGCCGTCCGCCATCACGACCACCTTCGCGTTCTGCGTGCGGAAGTCGCGGGCGAGATCGTCGATGACCTGGAACGTCGTCATGTCGTCGAGGCTCGAGTTGACCAGCACGGCATCGAATGCACCCGTGGCCTTCGCGAGGATCAATCCGCTCGCACCCGACGTGGCTGCCACTGCGTGGTAGCCGGCGTCGTTGAGTGCGCGCTGCGCGTTCATCGCGTTCTTACTGTCGCTGTCGATCACGAGGACCTGCTGGACGGCCACCTCGGAGGCGGCTTCGCCGGCGACCACTGCGACCTTGTCGCTGCCCGGGAACCTCGCGCCCGGATCGAGCCGGAGCAGCGCGATCGCGGACGTGTAGCGGAACGCCTTGTCATCGTGGGTGAGACCTGCCACCAGCGGGTTGTCGCCCATCAGCTTGCCGCCGGAGCCGCGGGTCACGATCGTGTCCGCGAGCATCTGTCCGGCCTCGGCGTGTCCGAGCTTCATCGCCATGCCGTAGGCCATGAGGATGTCGTTGGTGCCGGCGGCGCCTGCGAGCGCGTGCGCGGCGGCGACCGACTTGGCCGCGCCGGCCATCGACTCGTCAGCCTGCGCCTCGGCGCCGATACCGTTCCATGCGGCAATCTTGGCGGACGAAGCGAGCGAGATCGTCGCGCGCGCCGGAGCGAAATCCGGATCGGCGGCGAGTGCGTCGTAAGCCGCGTGCTGCGCCATTTCGTAGTTGTAGAGGAAGCGCGGGGTGTCGCGACTCGCGAGGCGCCCGTTGTCGAGCGTCCAGACGGAGAACGTGCCGTCCCAGTTGCGCAGGACGTCGGGGTCGCCGTCGAAGTACGAGTGCGCGAGCTCCACGAACGCCGCCGATGCACCACCGTCGTTCTTGTGCGCCATCACGGCCGGAGCCGAGCGGTGGTCGCCGATGCGCTTGAGCACGCCGAGCGTGTTCTTCACTTGCATCTCGTTGCCGGTGCCGAGGGAGGCGGCGAGGGGAACCACGGCGTCACTGCCGATGTGCGTCAACGCGATGATCGCGTTGGCCCGCGCATCGATGCTGTTGCTGCCGAGGTAGCCGACCAGTGAGGGGACCGCGTACTCGCCGTGGCTGCCGGCGAGCTTGCGCACCGCCGCCATGCGCGAGAGGTGGTCGCGACCCTGGACCGCACCTGAGACGAGAGAGCTGATCGCGCCCTGATCCTGCGAGCGCGCGCTGCCTTCGCGGTGCGAGAGATCGAGCAGACGACGGGCTGCGAGAGACGACTCGCCGCCGGCCTTCAACATCTCGAGGAACACCTGGTGATCGGTGTCGCGCACAAGGTTGTAGGCGTCTTCGCTGCTCGGATCGTCGGCGAGGATCGAACGGAAGACCGCGTTGGCCTCACTCGTCCGGCCACGCTGCAACAGATCGGCGCCTTGCTGGAGGCGGCCGACGAGCGCGCTCGCGTCCTGCGCGTGCACTTCGACGGCGCCGACACCGCTGACCAGGAAGCAAGCGCTCGCAGCCAGAACGGCTGCAGCCAGCGCGCGACTCTTGAAACGGATGATCATCCTCATAGCCTCCCTAGGCGACCCGGCAGGGGCCGCAGCGGCACAACTCTGCAACACACTGTGCAACGGAACAATGCGCGCACCGAAGCGCCCCGTTCGTCCCGAAGCACACTCTGCCTCGACGGACGGACCGGGCGACTCCGGCGGTCACACCGCCACAGTCTTCCTAACCCACTCGCAAATGCCCAACACGAACCGAATCGACGGTCCCGTGCGCTGCGGATTCTAGGTGGGTGAATCGACCGATCAATCAAAAAACTCCGATCGACCGGAGCGCACGGAAACTCATGCAGACGAACAGGTTAGCGCGATTCGATGCCCCCCGCAGCCGGGGCCGCGGGCACGTCGTCAGCGGCTCCCGAGAGGCGCGCCGGACACAGGCGTCACGGACACGGATCCAGGCCGCGCATCGGTCCCCCCCCGAGGAGCAGGTCGAGCGCGGCCCGGACGGACACCGGCGCGTCGCCCCAGCAGGCCACCAGAGTCGGTGGCGGCTCGGGTAGGTCGGCCAGCACTCCCGGGGCCGACAGGAGCAGGGTCACGACGCGCCCCTCCGCCCGCGCGAGGACCGTCGCAACGAGGCGCAACAGGCCGGGCTTGAGCCCGGCGCGGCCTTTCCACGCGCGCTGATGGCAGGCGACAGCGAGGACGATGCCATCCGCCGCATCGACACGACGAAGCAGCGCCGGCTCCGCCCCCCAGCTGTCCTCGTCGAACGTCTCCGTACGCCAATCCGAGAGTCGGACGACCCCCGCAGCGAAGTCCGGTGCGCGTTCCGTGAACGGCGCCGCCCGCGCCGGATCGTCGTCGTCGTCGACGATCAGGGCGAGCCACGTCTCCTCCGGGCGGCGGGCCAGGGGAAGACGGCGGCCGGCGTTGCGCAGAACCGCGAGGCTGTCGCGGGCCAGGCCGTACACGTCGTAGAGATGCTCCGGCATGACGCCGTGGACGCCGCGGGACTCGACGACCAGGTCGGCGAGGGTCAGCGCGACCCGGCTGCGCGCCGCGAGCAGGTCCACGTGGCCAGACTCGCTGGCCTCCTCGAGGGCCGTTGCGACTCCGTGTGAATCGACGGGGTGGAGCAGCAGGTCGCAACCCGCCTCGATGCAGCGCACCGCCGCCTCGGGTTCCTCGAGTGGGGTGCCTTCCTCGCCGGCCAGCAGCAGCCCGGACATGACCAACGCGTCCGAAATCACGAGACCACCGAACCCGAGGTCGTCGCGCAGGAGATCGCCGAGGATCGGACGGGACAGCGACGCGGGCATGCGGGGACGGGGGTCCAGCGCGGGGTACGCCACGTGCGCCGTCATGATCGCGCCCACGCCGGCGCGGACCGCGGCGCGGAACGGCACCAGTTCGCGTGCGTGAAGAAGCTCGGCGTCCGCGCTGACGACGGGCAGCGCGTCGTGCGAGTCCTCGTCGGTGTCTCCATGTCCCGGGAAGTGCTTTGCGCAAGCGAGAACACCCTGGTCCTGCGCGCCGGCGATCCACGCCGCACCGAGGGATGCCACAGCACCGGGGTTCGCACCGAGCGAGCGGTTCCCGATGATCGGGTTCGTCGCGAGCGAGAGGACGTCGAGGACCGGCGCCAGCACCATGTTGATGCCCATCGCGCGGGCCTCGAGCGCGGTGAGTCGCCCGTGCTCGTACGCGCGCTCTTCGGACAGGGTCGCCCCCACGGCCATCAACGGGGGCAGCGTGAGACACCCCCGCACCTGCTGGCCGAGACCGCGCTCCGCGTCCGTCATGATGAGCAGCGGCCGGCCAGCCGCACGGCGCAAGCTCGACACGAACGCAGGAAGGAGCTCGCGGTCGCCGCCGAAGACGAGGAAGCCCGCGACGCCGTCGCGTGCGAGGCGGCGCAGCTCCTCGGCTCGCCGGTAGTCGCGCGGCAGACGAACCGCGGGAACCAGCACCGAGAGGCCGAGCCGGGGACGGGTCGGGGGATCGGCTCCGCTCACGCTTCGAGTGTATCCAGGGGGCGTTACGGAATGATCGAACCGAGCACGCGCGGGCCGGCGGCACCGGTGACCGCGGGGAGGTTGCCGGCCCGGCCGCGGATCGTCTCCGACGCCAGCACCGCGAACGCGACCGCCTCCTTCGCATCCGGGTCGATCCCCACCTCCGCGGTCGATCGCACCGTGACGGGCGCGAAGCGTCGCGCCAGCGCGGCCATCAGCGTCGGGTTGTGCACGCCGCCACCGGAGACGAGGACCTCGCTGACGTCACCGTCCTCGCCAGCTCCGAGATAGCGCACGCACGCACCCACCGTCGCGGCCGCCACGAACTCGGTGAGCGTCGCGAGCAGGTCTTCGGCCGGTAGGTCCGGATGCTCGTTGACGACTGTCCGAACGAAGGCCATGCCGAAGGTCGCCCGGTCGAAGCTGCGCGGCGGCGGGGAGGCGAGAACGCGCTGACGAAGCAGCGCCGCGACGACCGCCTCATCTGCCTTGCCCGCGGCGGCGAGCTGGCCGTCGTCGTCCTGATACTGCCCGCCCGACGAGATCTCGTACACGGCCGCGTCGAGAGGTCCGTTCGCCGGCCCGGTGTCCAGTGCCATCACGTCGGAGAGCCGGGGCGTGATGCGCGTGGCGTTGGCGATACCGCCGAGGTTGAGCGCGATCCGCGCACCGCGCTCACTGCGCAGGAGCAACCAGTCCACGATCGGAACGAGCGGCGCCCCTTCACCACCGGCGGCGACGTCCGCGGCGCGAAAGTCGTGCACGACGGCGATACCGGTGCGTTCGCGGATGACTGCCGGATCACCGACTTGCAGGGTCACGGCGCCGCGCGTCCCGTCCTGCCGCAGCACACCGCGCCGCGGGAGGTGCGTCACGGTCTGTCCGTGACTCCCGATCACGTCCACGTCCCCCGGCGTCAACCCGGCGGCGCGAATGACCGCGAGCGCTGCAGCGGCGAACTCGATCCCGATGTGGCGGGAGTGGAGGGCGAGGTGCTCCGCCTCCGCGAAGCGAGCCCCCAGTTCGCGCGGCCCCTGAAAGGGCTCGGTCAGCGCGGCGATCGTCGTCACGCGCAGGTCCGGGAACCTGCCGGAGATCTCGACAAGCGCGGCGTCCACGCCGTCCGCGGATGTGCCGGACATCAGTCCGACAGCGCGCAGCACCGGCTTTCGTGCGCACTCAACCAGTCGCTCGAGCGACGTCACGTGTCGCCTTCGAGCGCCGCACGTAGGACTCCGTCCGCCGCGTCGATGCGCCACGCCGCGGTCTCCGGGTCGCACCCGGTGCGCGCCATCAGGACGGCCACCTTCACGCGGCCGCCAGCCTCGTCGAGCAGTGCCGCAGCACGATCCGCCGCCACGTTCCCCAGCTCGCGCACGAGCCCGCGTGCGCGTCGAACCAGCTTCTCGGAGCCGATCCGCACGTCGACCATGCGATTCCCGTGCACCTTGCCGAGTCGCGTCATCACGCCGAGCGAGAACGCGTTGAGCGCCATCTTCGTCGCGGATCCCGCCTTCATGCGCGTGCTGCCCGCCAGCACCTCGGGTCCTGTGTCGAGATGCACCACGATCTCGGCCGGGAACGCATCACTGACCCGCGAGCACACGACGGCGCCCGTGCGCGCGCCCCGGTGCCGCGCCGCGCGCAGAACGCCGAGCACGTAGGGCGTTCGGCCGCTCGCGCTCACGCCGACGACGAAGTCGGCGACGCCGCAACCGGTCTCGGCCAGATCCCGGACGCCGTCGTTCTCGCGATCCTCCGCACCCTCGCGCGCCCGAAACACCGCGTCGGTTCCGCCGGCCAGCAGTACTACAAACCGGCCTTCCTCGAGGGAGAACGTCGGACCGAGTTCGACCGCGTCCAGAAGTGCGAGACGCCCGCTCGTCCCGGCGCCGGCGTAGACCACGCGGCCGCCGGCGCGCAGGGCGTCGGCACCCGCCGAGATCAGTCGCCCCACTCCGGCGGACGCCGCGCTGCACGCTGCCGCGACGGCAGCGTCCTCGGCGAACACGAGGGCGGCGAGGTCAGCCGCCTCCAGCCGGTCGAGGTCCCGGGTGCGCTCGTTGGCGCGTTCGGTGTCCGGCCCCGGCTCCCCGCCGGGATCGCGAACGGTCACTTCTCGGCGGCCTCGACTCCCCGCCCGAAGACGCCGAGGCGGCCCGGTCGCAAGTCGACCTCGACCTCGCGCCCGTCTCGCACCACGACGACGCGCACAGTGTCTGCGCCACCGGCTTCGGATGCCGCGGCACGGAGCGAGTCACCGTCCGGTACAGGCCGACCGTCGTACGTCACGAGCACGTCGCCAGCCCGCAGTCCGGCTGCCTCCGCCTGGCTCGACGGGAGAGTCCCGGTGACGAGGTAGCCCGTCGCGGGCGGATCGCGCAGAACGAGAGCGGCCTTGGCGGCAGCGCGCACGCCCGCGTCCTCGTCGGACGCGGCCGCCGTCTCGATCGTCCTCAGCACGCCGGGGTCGTCGGTCGTCGCGAGTTGCATCGCGATCATCCCGCGCACTGCCGCGTCCTTGTTCGCGTCGGCGAAGAAGTCGCTCAGCATGCGCTGCGACTCGGGGCTCTTCATCCGGCCGAGGTTGGCGAGGAGCGCGCGCTGGACGTCGACATTCTGCTCACCGTTCAGCGCCCGGCCAAATTGCTCCAGCGTCTCCGCGGGCGACTGCGTCCACGGCAGGCCGTACGCCGCCATGACGCGGAAGTCGCTCGGTGTGTCTCCCCGTTCGAGGGCCCAGTCGAGCAGACCGACCACGGCGGGGTGGCCGAGTCCGGTGTAGAACACCACGTCGGACAGCCCGAGCTTGCCGTCGCCGTTCACGTCATTGTTGATGTCCAGCGCCAACTGCATCGCGGCTTCGCGCCCCTCCGGCACGATCGCCGCCAGTTCGCGCAGCGCAGCGAGGGCCGATTTGCCGTCGCCGCGGTCGAACCAGTTCGGCATCTGCGCGCGGAGTTCGTCCACACGCGCCTGCCGCTCCTCAGGCGTCGACGGCGCGGTCTCCACGCCGTCGGTCGCCGCTGGCGGATCGCCTGAGGCGGCGTCCGGAGCGGCGTCGGCACCGACGCCGAGAGGCTGCGAACTGTCCGACACGACGCGGACCCGCGCGTTGTCGCGGCGCCGGTCTTCTTCGAGGCGGGCGCGGAGCCGCTCCACTTCACTGCGCAGTTCGGCGACTTCGGCGGACCGGTCGTCGACCGCGGGCCCGCCAGGCGCCGAGAACAGCGCGTACCCGCCGAGCAGCCCAACCACGGCGCCCCCAACCACGGCAACGAGGAGGGCTGGTGTCAACAGAGAGGCTGCGCTGCGCATCGCTTGGTACGACTCTACCTCGGTCCGTGGCGGACGTCGCCCCACCGTGCGGCAGCGTTGAACCCGGGGGAGCGTTCCGGAGTGTGGCACTTGGTGCACGTCCCCCACGAGACGGCGCCGTAACCGGGACCCGGCTCCGCAACGTGGTCCGCCCCGGGACCGTGACAGGCCTCGCAGTCGACCGTGCGGAGTCTCGACGTATCACCGGGCCCGCGATACCCCGTGCTCCAGGCGGGCGCAGTCGTGTGACAGACTACGCACTGGGGGCTGCCGTCGGAGCCGCCCACTGCCCAGCGCGCGGTGGGAGCGGCGTGCGGCGACTTCGCATGGCGTGCCTCGACCTCCGCGTGACAGGTCGCGCACGCATCTCCGCCCGCGTAGTCGCCAGCGGCGTGCTGCGGACGAGTGTCCCCCCCCATGATCGTGTGCGCGCGCGCCGTCGCCGCGAGGCTCGCGATGGCCCGGAACAGTTGCTCGCGGCTCCGGTCGCCGCGCGTCAGGATGTCGCGACCCAAACGAGACAGTCCCGGGGTGAGCGTCGGCGGCGAGGCCCCGGCGACGTTACACCAGTTCACGAAGCGCCCTTCTGCTCCCGGATACAGAACGGGGACCGAACCCGCCATGCGCGGTCGGAGGGGCGGGAACTTCGGACCGTCGGCCACCGCCGCCACGTCGAACCCGGGCACCGCCTGCAGGATCTGAACGGCCTCGTTGGCGGTGCCGTGCACGAGCAGCACGTGGACGTGAGGTGTCACCTCCCTCTCGCGGGCGCGCTCCAGGCCGTCCGCGAGCGCGGACTTGACCACAGGGATGGGGTCCGCAAGTTCGACGTCGGACCCGGCCGCGGTGAGTTCGTCGCGGATGGAGAGGCCGGCCACACCCACGAAGAGGAACGTGCGCCCCGGCCGGCCGTCCGCATCGGTGGTGCTCGCAACGGACCACGCCTTCAGGATGGACTGACCCTCGGAGTCGGTGGCGTTCCCGCACAACACGTCCAGACCCGCCGCGCGCCGCAGTTGCTGCCGGACGAAGCCGACGCCGTATTGCAGTTCGCCCGGGCCGGCCGCGAGCACGCGCACCCCGACGCTCGGGAGGAACTCCGTCACGAGCAACCGCGTGGCGCTGCCTCCGAGCGGCCCGGGGAGCGAACAGATGTCACCCATCGCGACGCCGAGTACGTGGTCTTGACTCTTCGACACGTTGAGAACGGTCGAGAACGAAGCGAGCCCGTCCCCGGGGATCATGTTGCAGGGCGCATGGATGAACCGGTTGTGGGTGGACGGGAACACCACGAGCACGGTGGGTGGCGGTGGTGCCGCCGCAGCGGACGGTGTGACGCCCCCGGGCGGCGTCTCCGCATCCCCACCGATGAACCACGCGGCGAGAAGTGCCGCCGCGAGCACGCTCAGCAGGAGCAGAACCAGCCTCACGGTGCTCACCGACGCAGTCCCCCTGGGGTTCTCGCAACCCCGCTGCACGATCGGGTGGCCGCGGCGATCGGTCCTGGCAGCGGCTCGGTGACGTCGGCGCGCACGTCGCAGGAGAGTAACAGCACGCGGCACCGGCGCGCCGCCCGCGAGACGGCGCTGGATCTCCGCGTCGAGACCGGTAATCCCCTCGGACGGCCGTCTCCGTCGGGTCAGCCGCTCGACTTCGGACTCCCCGTCACGGTCCACCGCGGGGCGAGGCGGTGTATACTCGGCAGCGGTCGGGGCGACCAGGGGCGACGGGCTCGCGCAGGCTCGGTCTTCGAGCGCGCAGCCAGGATCAGGGCGTGGATTCAGGGATGGTGCGCCCGCCTTGGTGAGTTTGCGGGCTCTGCGCGCTAGGATGCAGGGCACGGGATCCCCGCGGGAGCACGTCGGTCCGAATGGCCGTGTGTTCGCGCGGGCGGTGGCTCAACCACTCCCGCAGGCATGAGTGACCGTTGGCTTGATTGCCGTGGTGGCTCCCCCACCCGGCGTCTGCAGTTACGTCCAGACAGTTACGTCGCAGTGACGACCCGTGAGGTTCCCCGATGAAGCTCCGCCGCATCGTTTCCCTGATCGCCGTCGCGGCCCTGGCCGCCGGCTTGTCGTCCGACGGACCCGCCTGGGCCGAGGGCTTGCCTGACGGCTTCGGCGTCAACATGCCGACCCGTTCCAAGGTCACGACGAACCTGTCGTTCGCCGCGGACGTGGACGACTACGTCTTCGAGGGCTACCCGGGACAGAAGTTCACCGGCACCCTGAAGGTCTCGAAGCAGTCGGCAGTGGCCGCGGGCCTGATCCTGCTGCGTCCGGACGGCACCGAGGTCACCATCGCCGACGGCGCAAAGGTGAAGACTGCCAATCCGGTGACGGTCGTCGAGCAGCAGCAGGACCCCTTGACCGGCGACATCATCGACGTCAACGTGCAGGTGAGTCCGGTCACCAAAGTCCAGTTCACGCTCGACCAGACGGGCACCTGGAAGCTCCGCTGCGACATCCTGAACGACTTCGTCCCCGACCAGGACAGCGGTGAGTACACGGTCTCCACGAAGTACTCGAAGCTGGGCAAGGTCAAGGACAGCGGCGCCCAGGCCGACGCGAACGACCAGTTGCGCTACACGGTGCCTGCATCCGGCGGCGCCACACTGAAGTTCAAGCTTGCCAGTAAGGGCGCGAACATCACGTTCAACGGCTTGTTCGATCCCTCGGGCGTGTTGATCGACGGCGTTGTCGAGAACGTCAACACCAAGCCGGGGAAGAAGATCACCGGGAAGAACATCGTCCTGCCCGTCACCGGATCCCAGGGCAACTACGAGTTCGTCTTCGACGTCCCCGGCGGCATCGCGCTCCAGAAGAGCAAGTTCACCGCCAGCGCGAAGCTGGCCAAGAGCAGCGCCAAGCGGACGGGCCGGCTCGACAAGGACGAGCCGATCATCGGCAAAGACGAGAAAGACAGGGGGATCAACCCAACGCAGGGCGGACCCGGAACGCTCGTGACGCTGACCGTCGTCAACGCGTTCGATGAGTTCGACTCGAACGGCGTCCCGGTCGTCTTCCTCGGTGGCCTGCCGCTGGACGACATCAACATCACCGATCAGGGTGCCACCACGCTGATCAGCGGAACGGTCTCCGCGGCGCTCCCCGAGGGCGCGTTCGCGGTCACGGCGGAGACGAGCACCGGCCAGGTGGATGTGCTCCAGAACGCGTTCGAGCGCGTGCCGCCGCCGGTGGTGTTCGACATCGATCCGCGCGTCGGCTCCGAGTCCGGCGGATATCAGATGACCATCACGGGCGAGAACTTCCGCGCGCCGGTCGACGGCGCCAATCAGATGGGCCTCCTGATCGACGGCGCACCGGTGCCCGTGAACTTCATCAGCCAGACCGAGACGGAAGTCGTGTTCATCGCGCAGGCGCGCCCCGCCGGCTTGGTCCAGTTCGGAGTCCGCGACACGCTCACGCAGTTGCGGGACAACCTGCCGCTGAACTCGTTCGAGTACCTCTCGGCGCCCGGCGTCGGCCGCATCACACCGAAGCTGATGTCGGTCCTCGGCGGCGATGACATCTTCGTCAAGGGGACCAACTTCGAGGCAACGGACCAGGTCTTCATGGAGACCGCGACGCCCGGCGTGTTCGAGGAGATCACCCTCACGCAGGCCACGTTCAAGAACTCGACGCTGCACTCGATCACAGCGCCGGTGCGCCCGAAGGGCACGTACGAGATCTACCTCGTCGACGACACGCTCGTCCGCACCAGCGGCACGCACACGATCGACTACTTCACGTTCGCGGACTTCTCGTCGGATCTGGGCCTGTCGGTGGCCAGCGGAGAACTGTACGACGGTTGGTCGACAGCGCTCGCCGACTTCGACAACGACGACGACCTGGACCTGTTCATCGCCAAGAAGGGCGGCGCCTCCCGCGAGACCGATTCGCAGGTGACGCTGCTCGAGAACGACGGCTCCGGCGGTTTCACCGACGTCACGAGTCTGCGGGTCTCGCAGGTCTCCGCAACGGATGACTGGCGCGGCGACAGCATCGCCGTCGCCGACATGAACCAGGACGGCTGGGCGGACATCACGGTGGCGACCGCGAGCACATCGGTGCCCGGAAGTAGCGCCAGCCACGTTCGCATCCTGGTCAGTGAGCGGCGCAATTCGACGGCCGACGTCAGCGACCGCGTCTTCCGCGACAAGACCTCATCGCTCATGGCGCCGCCGCGACCCGGCTCGGGCTCCGGCGACAACTGGCGCGCCCTCGACATGTGGGTCGGCGACATCGACCTCGGTCCGACGGGTCCGCCGGAGATCGTGATCACCGGCACCACGGTGTTCGAGGAGATCGACATCACGTGCGGCAACTACTGCTCTTCGAACGTCGGCGGAGCGCTGTACCGCTTCTACTGGAGCGCGTCGCGGCAGTTCATCTGGGACCAGACCAAGCGCTCCGGCCAGGGTCAGTTCAAGTTCGATCCGAACTTCTTCCCCCGAAAGTCGGGCGTTCTGGTTCCCATCGGGAACCCCCCGCCCGGCGTGACGATCCCCTCGTGCAACGGCGGCACCCCCTGCCGCGGCACGTTCACTCCGTTCTCCGGCCAGAAGCTGGAGGTCGCGGATATGAACGCGGACGGCAAGCCGGACGTCGTGGTGATCAATAAGGACGTCGTGACAAAGGACGGCGTTGCCATCTCGTCCACGCAGGTCGCCATCAACAAGTTCAGTCCGGCGTCGGGGTCCGCCCTCACCGACGTCACGCACCTCATCACCGCCATGGGAGGCACGACGCGCTGGGACACGGTGAAGATTGGGCGCTTCGGGTATCCGGACGCGAACGCGTTCGGCACGATCGTGCTCACCAAGTCTTCGGGCTCGCTGAACCCGTCGATGCGGCTCATCCGGTTCGTGCAGCCACTCGATCCTGACGACACGGCCGAGTTCGAGGAAATCACCTTCCAGGTGCTCCCGTTCAGTGGGATCAACGACAAGTTCCAGGCATCGGACATAGGCGTCGTGGACGTTGACGGCGACGGCGACCGCGATCTGATCCTGCTGGCGAACTCAGCGCCGGGTCCCGGCGAGTCCGCGTTCCGCATCCTGCGCAACAACGTCGTGAGCAACGTCGTCGGTGTGTTCCAGGAGGACTTCGACGGCCTGTACGATCCGCTCGTCGCGCCCGCGAACGACGCGTTCGACGGTTCTTCGCTCCTGATCGGCGACCTGGACAACGACGGCGCCAGCGAGTTCGTGATCACCCGCGCAGCCGCGGCCGGCACGGATGCGCAGACCCGCGCGATCACGATCGACAAGTAGGCAGCGACATAGTGGGTTCTGGGCGCCGTCGGCGCTGCGAACCGGCAAGTTGCACGGGCGGGCCGCCGCGCCCGCCCGTGCAGCGCACCGGCTGAGTCCCTACGTCGCGCCGTGTTCCCGCTGCAAACGACATTGTTCATGTCGTTTGCCCCCGAGCCGGCTGACAAGCCGACTCGGGTCGCGGGCGTTCGGTCGGTGACGCCTGGATGGCGCCACGACCTCACGCCTTCGCCAGCATCGCGGCAAAGGCAACCGTTCCGTTCACCCGGTGCCCACCGCTCAGACACGTCTGCTCGCTGAACACCGGCGCCTGGCCGTGCCCCGTCGGCCCCGAGCGGAGAACGCCGAACGGCGCCGGCTCGGCGGTGAAGACGCGGTCGACCGTGTCGAACACGCTGTCCGCGGCGACGGCCAGCACGAACTCGCCCCGTTCCTCGAGCGCGCCGAGCAGCGGCGCCGCGAGACGTGCGTCGAGATGCGCGATCGCCGCGATGCGCCGCGTGGTGTCCCCCATCAGCCCGGCCGTTTGCGCCTCGGTGGCGCGCACCACGATGACCTCGTGATCGCCCAGCGCGTCGAACGCAGACGCGCACAGGTCCTCCGCGGTACCGTCGCTGTCGCGATGCTGCCATCCGAGCAGAGCGGCGGCACCGGCGGCTGCCGGACCCGCGCCGATGAGCACGGTGCGACCGCGTGCCCACGGCGGGGAGTCGAGCGACGTCCGGCCGGGTCCGGCCGCGTGCACCCACAGTGCATTGGCGGGGTTTTCCCCGAGATCGAGCCGCACCGCGTTCACGTCGTGGGCTTGGAACAGCGAGACCGAACGGTCGAACAACGCGCGAGCGGGTCCGCCTACCGGTAACACCGAATCGAGCCGACGGCCCGTGACGCCCGCAGGCGCCGGCAGAGCGCACGGATCCTCCGATGTGACGACCAGAGTGCGCCCGCCTCCGATCCTGTGGAACGTGACCGAGGGGTCCGCGGCGGCCACGCCGGCGAGCAGCGCGTCGGTCTCGGCGTCGGTCGTCCCACCGCCCGTCGAGTCCAGGAGGTGCGTCCGGTCCACCGTGACCAGATCGGCCCGTGCGACCCACGCCGCCGTGGGCACGTCGATCGCAGCCGTGCGCGCGCAGCACGTCGCCGCCGAGCAGGTACCCGGCGGCTGGCCGAGCAGGCCCAGGAAGCCCTCGTACACCGAACACGCACCGAGATCCACCCGGCCAACGTGCCCATCCCGCGCGATTCGGTCGAGCGTGGGCGTGGCGGCGTCGGACAGCGGAGTGCGCGCCGCGACCGGGTCCGCACCTGCCGCCAGGACGAGGAAGACGAGCCTTCGATCGGTGTGGGCGTCGGACATCGCGGGGCCGGGTCCGGCGGGACGCAGCGACGCGGAAGGTAGCAGCCACGACGGACGACCTCCGTAACCTCCCCCGGTGCGTACGATCACGCTGATCCGCAACCCGATCTCCGGACGCCGCGGGAGCGAGCGCGGCGTTGCGCGCTTCGTCGCCCGGGTGACGGATCGTGGATGTCAGGTCGAGGTCCGCGAGACAGAGCGTCCGGGACACGCCACCGAACTCGCGCGGGAGGCCTCCGAAGCGGGGGCCGACGTCGTCGTCGCTGCGGGCGGAGACGGCACCGCGAACGAGGTTGCGTGCGGCCTGCTCGCGGTGCCCGCTACCGAGACTGCGCTCGCGCTCCTCCCAAGCGGCACCAGCAATCTGGTCGCGCGGCACCTCGCGATCCCCCGGGAACCGATCGGCGCAGCGGAGGTCGTTCTCTCCGGCGAGCCCGTGTTGCTCGACGTCGGCGAAGCGAACGGGCGCCCCTTCCTGGCGTGCGCCGGCATCGGGTGGGACGCGGAGGTCGTCGCGAGGTACTCCGCCCGACGCACCGGCAATCGCGGGCTGCTCGGGTACCTGGGGCCGATCGTCGGCGCCACGCGCAACTGGAAGCGCGTCGAGATCCACGTGCGTGCCGCGGACGGCACCGAGATCACGGGAACGATGGCGCTGATCCTCAACATGCGCCCATACGCGTCGTACTTCCGGCCGAGTCCCGGCGCGTCGGCGGACGACGGGCTGCTCGACGTCGTCGTCCTGACCCGTGGCTCGCCGGGAGACATCGCACGTTGGATGCTGCGAGGGCTCCGCGGGACTCTCATCGGGGACCGGAACGCGAGGCTCCTTCGCACGAACCGGGTCGAGATCGCGTCGGAGTCGCCGGTCGCCTACCAACTCGACGGAGACGTGGGAGCCTGCACGCCGGTCGCTATGCTCGTGCGGCCCCGAGCGCTGCGCGTCCTGCGCCCCGCCGGAGCGGAGGAGCGTCCATGACCCCTGCACCGAACCCGCCCCGCACCGTCACGCTCGCGAAGCCGGGCGGCGGGGAGATCAGTATGGGCCGGGGGCACCCACTCTTCCTGCTCGGCGGACCCTGCGTCGTGGAGAGCCGCGAGAAGACGTTCACGATCGCGCGGATCCTCCAGGACATCTGCGGCGAGGCCGGTGTGCCGTTCGTTTTCAAGGCGAGCTACGACAAGGCCAATCGGTCGTCACACGCGAGCTTCCGAGGACTCGGCGTGGATCGTGCGCTCGGCATCCTCGGTGAGGTCCGCGCGGAGCTCGGTGTCCCGGTCATCAGCGACGTGCACGAGACGGCGCAAGTGGCGCGCGCCGCGGAGGTGCTCGACATCCTGCAGGTTCCGGCGTTCCTCTGCCGGCAGACGGACCTGCTCGCGGCCTGCGCGGAGAGCGGCAAGGTCGTCAACGTGAAGAAGGGCCAGTTCCTCGCGCCCGAGGACATGACGAACGTCGTGGCGAAGCTCGAGGAGTCGGGTGGTGATCGCATCCTGCTGACGGAGCGGGGCACAACGTTCGGGTACCGCAACCTCGTGGTCGACATGCGCGGGCTGCCCATCATGGCCGCGACCGGTTGTCCTGTGGTGATGGACGGAACCCACAGCGCGCAGCGGCCCGGGGGGCTCGGAACCGCGAGCGGAGGAGACCGCGAAGTGGTCCCCTACCTCGTCCGCGCCGCCGTGGCCGCCGGCGTGGACGGTCTGTTCCTCGAGTGCCACGACGATCCGGACAACGCGCTGTCGGACGGGCCGAACAATCTCGACCTCACGACGGTGCCGGATCTACTGCGCGACGTGCTCGCTATACGGCGCGCCCTCGGCCACCAGACCTAGCAGTGTGTTGAAGAAGTCGGCGCGAGCCACGATTGGGTCCGGCGGTACCGCACGCAAGGCGCAGAGGCACGAACGTCGACGCCGAAGCGTCGCTGAGTGCCGGCAACGCAGCAGGCGGCGCTGCCGGACGCAACCGCTTGCGGACGAGCAACTTGCGGCTGCTCGTCGCCCCACCTGAGCGCCGCGCGCAAACGCAGAGCTCAGGTTGCCGACGCGGGCGCAGCCCGAAGCCGCACGTTGCGAGGTGGTGGCCCGCCGAGTTGTTCAACACGCTGCTAGCTCGCGTTCGCGGTCTACGGCGCGTCGTCTGTCGAACCGCTATGCGCTGACGCTGGGTGCGCCGCGGCGGCGGTCCTTGACGTCCGCGCGCACGCTCCGCACGTAGCAGCCGAGCTCCTCCGCCGACTCCACGGCGGCACGGAGGGCGGCGACGTTCCCGTCGGGGTCGCCCTCCTCGAGCGCAGTCTCGCAGCGCAACATCACGCGGGCGGCGACGTTGTTCACGAAGTGGAGCACGTCGCGCATCACGCGGACGGGGGGACATCGGGGAGATCCTCGTCGGCAGAGGACCTGTGGCAGCAGGGGTCGGGATTCATCGTTTCGGTCTCCGAGCCAGTCGAGGCGCCCGCTTCGGGGGCCGCCCCTATAACGCTGGTCGGGTCCTGCCGATCTCCCGCTTGAGAGGCGAACGCCGCGGACCGACCGCCCCCACCCCGCGAATCGCTGGGACAGCGCCTGCGCTCTGCGCGGTGCGACGTCGTGGATCTCGACACCTGTCGAAGAACGCGACGACCGTCTGGCCATTGCCACCGAGCTCCAGGCTCGGCGAGCGCGCGGCACGCCCCTCGCGCCTCCCCCGCGGCGAACAACCTCGCCGTTCATGGGAGTTCTCGACATGCCAGCTGCAACATCAGTCACGAGCCGCCGCAAGGCAGCACCGAAGAGGCGGAACACGGCGGCGCGTAACCGGCTGGTCGAGGACCACCTCGCGCTGGTGCCCCACATCGTCCGCCGGATGGCGCGCCGGCTGCCGCCGCACGTCGACTCCGAGGAGTTGATCTCCGCCGGCTACGAGGGTCTGATCCGAGCGGCTGAGCGCTTCGACGAGGAGCGCGGAGTGGCGTTCAGCACGTTCGCCGGCTGCAGCGTCCGCGGCGCGGTGCTGGACGCTCTGCGGGACATGGACCCGCTGGCCCGACCGACGCGAGAGCGCGTGACGAGGCTCGAGAAGGCGCGCTCGCGACTGGCCGAGACGTACGGCGGCGCAGTGCCCGAGCACACCCTCGCCGCGGAGGCCGGGCTGACCGACCGGGAGGCGCGCGACGCCCTCACGGTGCGGCACGCGGCCAGCTGCGTGTCGATCGACGAGGAGCGCGCCGAGGGTTCCCTCGCGGGCGTGATCGAGGACCCGCGCAGCGCGAGCGTCGCCGGCCGCCTTCTGATCGACGAGGCCGTGGCCGTGGTGCGCGAAGAGATGTTGAAGCTCCGCCGCAACGACCGCCGGGTCGTCGCCATGTACTACGCCGACGGCCTCCTGCTCCGCGAGATCGCCGAGGTCCTGGGTGTCACTGAGGGCCGGATCTCACAGATCCACAAGCGCGCCCTCACGAACCTCTGGGAAGCCGTCCGCCGCCGCGGACTCGTTTAGCTGCGTCACGCGGATCGCGAAGCGATCCGCGTGACGCGCTGCGCTCTATGTCTCCCTCCTACGCGTCCTCCGGACGCTACGAAGGCTACGGGCACGGTGCTCGCTACGCGACCACCCCGCCCTTCGCATGCGCGCGACACGAGCGAGCCTGCTGTAGGGGCGGGGCGCTGCCCCGCCCGCGAGCTCGCGCCGCCCGTCGGCGCACGCACACCGGACTGCCTCGCGGCAGGGTGCGGCGCCCGCGAGCGAGGAGCGCTCCGCGATCCCTCGTACCGCGCTACGCGATCAGCTCGTCGGAGCGTTCGCTCAGCTCGCCGCGCACCCGGGCCACCGCCTGGCCGTGGATCTGGCAGACGCGGCTCTCCGAGAGCTGCAGGCGCTCCCCGATCTCCTTCATCGTGAGCCCCTGGAAGTAATACAGCTCCAGGACGGACCGCTCGCGGGTCTCGAGCTCGCCGAACACGACCCCGGTCGCCTCCTGGAGTTGCAGCTCCTCGGACGGATCGGGGTGGCGGCTGTCCACCAGGAACTGCGACCGCGAGGGGCCGTCGCCCTCGCGCGACGAATCGTCGGTCTGGGAGAGCGAATAGATCGCGAGGCGGGAGACGTCCCCCTGGACCTTCTCCAGCTCCTCCGGGGTGAGCTTCAGCTCGGACATGATCTCGCCGGGCGTCGGCTTGCGGCCCAGCCGGGACTGCAGTTCGAGCACGGCCACCCCGAACTTCTGCGCGCGGCTGCGCACGAGCCGAGGCGCCCAGTCGCGCGACCGCAACTCGTCAAGGATGCTGCCGCGCACGCGCAGCGAGCAGTACGTCTCGAACTTGATCCCTCGCGAGAGGTCGAAGCCCTGGACGGCATCCAGGAGTCCCAGGACACCGGCGCTGCGAACCTCGTCCAGTCCGACGCAGCGGGGCAGGCGCTCAGAGATGCGCTCTGCCAGGTAGTCCACAAGTGGGAGGTACGCCTCGACGAGGCGGTTGCGCAGATCGACCTTCTCCGTGCGCTTGTACTCCTCCCACATGGCTTGGAGTTCGGGAGTCTTCTGGACCAAACGTCGTCTCCACAGTCCTTGTTCGACCGTCCTGCCCTTGACCGTCCTAGTCGGGCCGTCGGTCACGAACTTGATCTGCCCGCCCCGCAGTTGATCGATCCGCGCGACGCGCTCTTCGCGTGCGTGCTGGTTCCTCTCTCGCCGATCTGCTGCTGTCTTGGCAACGGCCGGTAGTGGAGTTATCGGATAACACCACTACATGTGGAGGCACTGTACAACCGAAGCCTTGCGGCGGCAAGGGGGTAAGCGAGCGCGCATCTACGCAACGTGATCTGACCACGGACCGGGGACAGCGTTCGCGTCGCGTGCTTACTGCGTGTCATCTCCGTGACGTCGCAGCAGCACGTCGTCCCCAGCAGCGCTGACAAGAGATGTGACGGCACAGTTACGCGTTCCTCGCCCGCGATCAACAACAGGGTTCAGTAACCAACACCGAGCTCAGTAGAACACCGGGCTCAACATCAACGTCCAACACCAGTGCGAAGGCGGGTGCCGGTGCCGCGCAATCGCAGAGAGAGTGTATCGCTGCGGCGCTGGAGCGCAATCCGCTGCGCGCTCAGTCGCGCGCGGACATGTACGCGCCGCGCAGTTCGTGCAACATGCGCTCGAGCAGTTCGTTCTGTTCAGCGGACAGGTTGTCCTTCGTCACTTCTTCGACGACGTGCAAGAGATCGAGCGCCCAACGCGCCTGCGAAAGGTCCTTCTCGCGCTTCCCCGTCGCAGGATTCTCCATCAAGCCCAAGTGCACGAAGCACGGTGTCGCGAGTACTTGCACGAGGACTTCGAACGACGGCTTGGGGAGATCCGGAGGGGCGTCGCCACTCACGCGGAGGTCTGCGCCGCGTGCTGTGTGGGCGCACTCTTCCGCTCGCAGGCAGCAGCGACGAACGACGCGAACAGCGGATGCGGCTCCGTCGGCTTGCTCTGGAACTCCGGGTGGAACTGGACGCCGACGAACCACGGGTGCCCTTCGAGCTCGACGATCTCGACCAGATCCGCCTCCTCGTAGACGCCCGTGTTCCGCAATCCAGCCTCGACCAGGCGCTCCCGGTACGCGTTGTTGTACTCAAAGCGGTGGCGGTGCCGTTCGTGGACGACCTCCTCGCCGTACGCCCGTCCGGCGATGCTGTCGGGCTCGACCCGGCACGGATAGCTGCCGAGCCGCATCGTCCCGCCCTTCTTGGTGACCTTCTTCTGGTCGGCCATCAGGTCGATGACCGGCGCCGCGCAGTTCTCGTCGAACTCGCGGGAGTACGCGTCCTCGAGCCCGACGAGCTTCCGCGCGGCGAAGATCGTGGCGCACTGCATGCCGAGACAGATCCCGAAGTACGGCACGCCGTTCTCCGCTGCCCAGTGGGCCGCGTCGATCTTGCCTTCGACCCCGCGCTCGCCGAACCCCCCGGGGATCAGCAGCCCGCCCACTCCGGCGAACGTCTCGTCGAGTGTGGCCGCGTCGAGCCGGTCGGAGTTGACCTTCCGGATGACCACGTTCGCCTGGTTCGCCAGTCCGCCGTGGGAGAGCGCCTCGTAGATCGACTTGTACGCATCGTGCAGATCGATGTACTTGCCCACCACGGCGATCGTGACTTCGCGCTGTGGCCGGCGGGCCGTCTCGACGACGCGCTTCCACTCGGGAAACTCCGCGCGCTCGACGCGAGACTCGAGACCGAGCTTGTCGAGCACAAGCGAGTCGAGTCCCTGCTCGTGGAGCATCAGCGGCAACTCGTAGATCGTGTCCTTGACGTCCATCTCTTCGATGACCGCCTCGGCCGGGACGTTGCAGAACAACGAGAGCTTCGACCGGATCTCGCCGGTCATCGGGTGCTCGGTGCGGCACACCAGGATGTCCGGGATGATTCCGATCTCACGCAGCTTGCCCACGCTCTGCTGCGTCGGCTTGGTCTTCAGCTCGCGGGCCGCGCGCAGGTACGTCAGCAGCGTGAGGTGGATGAAGAGGCAGTTGCCCCGGCCCTCTTCGATGCCGAGCTGACGGATCGCCTCGATGAACGGCAGCGACTCGATGTCGCCGATCGTCCCGCCGATCTCGGTGATGACCACGTCGGCGGCGTCGGTCCGCGCGGAGCGGATGGCTGCCTTGATCTCGTTCGTGATGTGCGGGATGACCTGGATGCACGCGCCGAGGTAGTCGCCGCGACGCTCCTTGGCGATCACCGAGTTGTAGATCTGGCCCGTGGTGTAGTTGCTGTGCCGGTTGATCGTCGCGTGCGTGAACCGCTCGTAGTGGCCTAGGTCGAGGTCGGTCTCGGCGCCGTCGGCCGTCACGTACACCTCGCCGTGCTGGAACGGGTTCATCGTTCCGGGATCGACGTTGATGTACGGGTCCATCTTCTGCATCGCGACCCTGAGTCCGTGATGCTCCAGCAACATGCCGAGGGCGGCGCACGTCAGGCCTTTGCCGAGCGAGCTGACCACGCCTCCGGTCACGAAGATCTGCTTCGGGAAGCTCTCGTTCACGCTGACCTCTCCTGTGAATGCCCCTGCTGTGAGTGCGCTGTCCACCGCTCGCGGAACGCCTCGAGGTCCGCGACGGTGTCGATCCCTGCCGGAGCCCGCTCGCCCACCACGACCGCGATGCTCCACCCGTGCTCGATCGCGCGGAGTTGCTCCAGCCTCTCCGTCCGTTCGAGCTCTGTCGGCGGGAGAGCCGCGAACTCGAGCAGTGCCGCCCGCCGGAAGGCGTAGACCCCCACATGCCGCATGGGCCCCACGTGCTGCATGGGCCCACGGGCGGGAGCAGTCCGATCGGACGCAACCGTGCGAGAGAAGGACACCGCCCGCCCCGCACCGTCACACACCACCTTCACGACGGACGGGCGCTCGAACTCGCCCTCTTCCGCCGGCGCGGCCAGGGTACCCATGCGGAGGGACGAGTCCCGTTTCATCGTCGCGATCAGTCGATCCACGTCCGCCGCCGGGAGTTCCGGCTCGTCGCCCTGGACGTTGACCACGATCTCCTCGTCGCGGGCGGCAGCCACTTCGGCGACGCGATCGGTTCCCGAGGCGCAGTCCACGGACGTCAGCACCGCCTCACCGCCGGCCGCGCGGACCGCCGATGCGATCTCCTCCGAGTCCGTTGCGACGACGACGGCCGTCGCGCCCGCGATGCCGCGGGCGTTGCGGAGCACGTGGACGATGAGCGGGTCCCCGCCGACATCCGCCAGCGGCTTCCGCGGGAGGCGGGTCGAGGCGAGCCGGGCCGGGATCACGACGAGCACTCCGCTCGCGCGATCCGGGTCGTTCAACGCCGCAACCTCGCCCTCGGCGCCTGGAACACACGGTCCTCGTCGACGTTGACGCGAACCTCGTAGCCCTGCACCGCGGAGTGGACAGAGAAGATGAGCTGCTTGCTCTTCACGTACGTCTCGGGGACGCGTGTACCGGACAGCCCGGTCGTCATGAGCAGGCCCTGTGCGCGGCCGTTTCGCTCCACGACCACCACCCCGCGTGCGCCCGGGAGGTCGGGGACGTTCTGGAGCGACAGCCCGGACTTCGCCTCGTCGAAGAACCCGACGTCGTCGAGCTCTTCGATGAGCGTTCCCATATCGGTGTCCGCCAGCACCCGTGTGGACGTCGAGCTCGTCCGTCCGCTCCGGAGCTGGCGCCCCATCTCGGAACTCGCGTTGACGAGGCTCTGGGTGACATCCGGATTGCGGTCGTCGAGGTTGCGCCACGTGACACGGACGTTGTCCCTGACCGCCTCGCCCGGGCCCTCGTACCCGCCTTCGGAACCGCCGAGCGCGGCGCCGACGTGGGAGCCGTCGCCCGGGGATTTCTCCCCTCCGCCGTCGCTGGCGCAGGCTCCCAGGAGGAGCGCCGCCGCGAGCGCGGGCACGAGCAGGGCCACCCGCCAGGGTGTGCGTGTCTGTCTCATTGCGCGGAAGCATACCCCAGCCCTGGTCAACTAGCCGTCTCGGATCGGGGCAGGCTCCATGCCCGCGCTGTCCGAGCGTGCTTCGGGCGGCCCAGCGGGGCGCCTAACCTCTCCGCTATGCACGTGCGACTCGTCTTCACGATCGTCCTCCTGGGCGGCTTTCTGGCGCTGGTTCCGACCTCGCGGACGACTCGCGCGGAGGAGCCGCCCCGCCTGCGCAAGGTGCAGATCCTCCACACCAACGACTTCCACGGCCACGTGGAGAAGGCCGCTGCCATCGCGGCCGTGGCTCGCGAGGCCCGCCGGAAGAACCCCAACACGCTGTTCCTCGACGGCGGGGACTGCATCAGCGGCACACCGGTCTCGACCGTGTTCAAGGGCCGTCCTATCTTCGAGATCATGAGCGCCATGGGCTACGACGCCGCCGCGGTCGGCAACCACGAGTTCGATCACGGATGGAAGCTCGTGCGCGAGTTCCAGGAGATCGCCGACTTCCCGCTGCTCTGCGCGAACGCGCAGGACCCGGAGGGCAAGTCGATCGGCGACGCGCCGCACAAGGTGTTCGACGTCGGAGGCGTGCGCGTCGGGGTGCTCGGCCTGCTGACGGACGGCGTTCCCCAACTGACGGTGAAGGCCGCCAGCGAGGGCTGCACGTTCGAGAGCCCGGTCGAGGCCGCGAAGCGTCTCGCGCCCGCCCTCCGCGAGAAGTGCGACGTCCTCGTGCTGCTGACACACGTCGGCGTGGACGGCGACGCTGCGCTCGCCGGCGCCGTTCCCGGGATCGACTTGATCGTCGGCGGTCACACGCACACCGAACTGAAGGAAGCGCTGACCATCGGCGGCACGAAGATCGTGCAGGCGTGGTGCTACGGACAGCGCGTCGGCATCGTCGACCTCACGTGGGACGCGGTCGAGAAGAAGGTCACCGAGTTCGCGTACCGCCTGGTCAACGTGGACGACGAGAAGTCGATGCCGAACGACCCGCGCGTGGCGGAGCTCGTCGCCGCCTGGGAGGGCAAGGTCGAGGACCAGGTCGCCGAGATCATCGGGAAGACCGAGAAGCGCCTCAATCGCAAGCGCCTCCGTTCCCGGATCGAGCACATCTACAAGGAGTTGCTCGGCTGCGACTTCGGCTACCAGAACATGGGCGGCATCCGGGGCAACGTCGAGGCAGGCGAGATCACGATCCGCAGCGTCTGGACGATCCTGCCCTTCGACAACACGCTGGTGAAGCTCACGTTCAAGGGCAGCCAGCTTCCCGAATACGCCAAGAAGCGACTCGGTGACAAACTCGTGCCCGAGAACGACTACACGGTCGCAACGAACTCGTACGTGGGCGACCACGTGGACAAGTACTTCGGGCTCAAGAGCCTGCCGGTCGAGGACACCGGACGATTGATGCGGGACGAGGTCGTGAACTGGGTGCGAAAGCACGGCGCGTTCGAGGACACATCCGAGAAGGCGGCCGACGGCGGGCGGGGCATGGAGAAGGACGAGCGACCCTGACATGCGCATTTCTCACGCACTGACCCTGCTGCTCGCGGCAGCGCTGGCCCTCGCGGTAGCACTCGCCTCGGCGCCGAGCACCCTCGGCCCGGCGGGTGTGGCCGCAGCACAAGACAGCCGCCTCCCCGCGGGCATCGCGGCACGGGTCTACGGCAAAGACATCCGCGAGAGCGACGTTCTCGACCGACTGGCGCGCAACTACGCGAAGAGCCAGCGGGGCGCGGAACTGCTCAGTCAGATGATCGACGCATCCATCGTCGAGCAGGAGGCCGCCCGTCGCGGCATCACGGTCACGGCTTCCGAACTCGACGCGTACATAGCGAACGTCGATGCGAACATCCGCCAGCGCAGCCGCAACCAGGACACGATCGAGACGATCTACGAGGGCAGCACGCGCCAGGAGTTTCGCGCGACGGCCCGGGAGTTCATCCTCCGCGAGAAGATGGCCCGCGTCGATCTCGGCCGGAAACCCGGCGAGGAGATCAGCGAGCGACTCCTGAAGCTCTGGCTCTACTCGATGCGCAAGCGCCTGGGCGTGGGCGTCGTCGAACTCTCGCCTGCGGCCGACGACGTGTTGAAGGGCGCCGTCATCGAGGCGCTGCCCGGCGGCGTGCTGGCGCGCGCCGGCTCGCAGACCATCAACAGACATGCGTTCGCGAAGCACCTACGCAACAAGCTCCCGCAAGAGATGGTGCAGGGCGTCGTCATGGAACTCGTCGAGGCCGCTGCAGCCGAGCACCGGCTCCGCCGCGAGGGCGAGACCGTCACGCCGCGGGAGGTCGATGCAGCCATCGACCGGATGCGCGAGCGGTTCCTCGAGGACCCGCAGGTCCAGGATCTCGGCATCAAGTTCGAGCAGTTCCTGGTGCGCTCGAAGGGCTTGACCGTCGAAGACCTCCGGAACGACCCCACGTTCAGCTCCCGCATCGGCATGCGCCGCCTGCTCAATCGCACGGTGACGGACCCCGAGGTGAGAGCGCACTGGGAGGCCAGCCGCGAGCTGTACGGCGAGCGCGCGATGGTCCGCCAGGTCTTCGTCGCCGCCCAGGACGCGGGGAGCGGAGAGTTCAAGCTGCCGACGTTCAAGCAGGCGTGGAAGCAGGCGCTCGGCGCCTACGTCGATGTGCGCACGAGTGCCGGACTCGACAGCCCGGGCGGCGAGCGTTCACGTGTGCCCGTCGCGGTGGCCGTCACCGAGGTCGCGAAGAGCATGGCGCGCAACGACACGGCGCGTCGCGCGGCCGGCGAGCCGGCGGTGTGGTCGCGACTCACGGTCGAGGGCGAGTCGCTGCTGGCGAAGCTCGCATTCGAGGGCACGGTCGGTGAGCTGTCGCGGCCCGTGCGCAGCAAGGTCGGCTGGCACGTCGTGTTCGTCGAGGCCCGGCGTCCGGCGCCGCCTTTCGCAGAGATCGCGCACCGCGTTCGCGAGGACGTCGTCGCGGAGAGGCTGAACAAGTTCGGCATCGACGTCCGCAACGACACCGCCAACGTGATCCTGAGGTAGCTCGTCACGAGGATCGCGAGGCGATCCTCGTGCCGGCTCCTCAGGATGTGTTTCCCTCCTACGCGGTCTCCGACCGCTACGGAGGGCTACGGGCACGCGGGCTGCTGCGCAACCCGCGCGCCCGCCGCATTCGCGCAACGAGAACAACGTGGCTGTAGGGGCGGGGCGCTGCCCCTCCCGCGACGCTCGCGTGATCGGTTGCACGCCTCCGCTGACGCGTGGACTTGGGGCGCGGGCGGGCGCAGCGGCCCGCCCTGCCGCTACTTCA
The DNA here is from genome assembly GCA_965248445.1 of Planctomycetota bacterium. Taxonomy (GTDB): domain Bacteria; phylum Planctomycetota; class JAJSAM01; order JAJSAM01; family JAJVHW01; genus CBDFJG01. The sequence goes on along the minus strand of CBDFJG010000004.1, from coordinate 306,026 downwards.
GCTTTTCGAGTTCGTCCTTTGCGCGGGCCTGGTTCTTGAGGTCCGGGTGCTCGAGCAGCTTTCGCAGCGTCTTCTCGCGGTCCGAGGTCGTCCACACCGCCGTACCGCCGAACTGTTCGCGGAACAGGACGACCGCGTTCTTGCGTGCGGTGGCGTCGTTCATGAACGCCTGCAGCGGGCCCTCGTCGACCTCCCACATGATGCGGTCCAAGTGGCTCTCGGTGATCCCGTCCGGCAGCTTCCCGGTGATGGCGAACAGTGCGAGGATCGCACCGTTGATATCCTGCTTGTTGGTACTCGTCGCGAGCAGCCGGATGAGCATGCCGTTGCGCGACCCGGCGCCCGGCTCCGCGCGGAACACGGAGACGGACCTGAGCGCCTCGTAGCGCACCCACTCGTCCCAGTCTTCGAGCAACTCATCGATCACCGGGAGCACGGTCGGGCTACGCCGTTTGGTCTGCGTGTCGACAGAGGCGACGCGCACGATCTCGTGCTCGTCGCGGTGAAGCGCAGCGAGTGCCTCGTCGAAGGCCGGGTCGACGGAGCCGCCGAGGTGCTCGGCCGCGGCCTGCCGAACGACGCTGTCGGCACTGCGCAGCGCCGCGATCCACGATTCCGTGCCGCCGAGTTCGGCCTTGCCGCCCGACAGTCCGCGCAGCGCCTCGATGCGAGGGCCGGAATCGTCCGTCTCGTCGTTCAGCACGGACGTGAGGAGCGCGAGTACCTCGGCATCGGGTTCGGCGGCGACCGGACGGAGCCATTCCACGAGGGCACGGAGTGCGTCGGAACGGTCCCGCGCGGTCCAGTCCTCGTCCGCTGGGACGTCGGTCCGCGGCGGACGCTTCGCGGCCAGCGCCACAAGCGCCTGCTTCGCCCGCCCGTCCCACTCACCGTAGAGCGGGAACATCGCGACGACCGCTTCGATGGGCGCGTCGTGGTAGTCCGAGTCGAGGTCGTGCAGCCAGTCGAGGATGCCCGGCATCACCAGGTCGTGGTCGGTTTCTCGGCCCAGAGTGAGCGCCAGCAGCGTCGACGCGGCTCGGCGATCACACTCGTCGCCGTTGCGCGCGAGTCCGGCGAGACCCTCCAGGTCCTGGAACGGCTCGTCGATCAGGAGTCCGCCGATCCACAGCTTGTGGTCGCTGAACTCGCACGACGCGGCGGCGAACGCGTCGAGCAGGTCGTCGCCGGCAGAGCGTCCGAGGGCACGGATGTCTGCGGCCAGCGCTTCGTTCTGCCCGCGGATCGCCTCGTTCTCGGCCCAGCGCCACTGATCCACCAGCCGGTCCACGGGTGACACCGTCAGGAACCGCCAGCCGTAGAGGAACACCACGCCGAGGACCAGCCCGATGGCCACCGGCGGACCCCAGTAGCGCAGGAACCCCTGCGCACCGCCCGTGCGTCCGCTCTTCGTCGTGCTCGTCGTGGTCTCGCTCAAGTCGTCGCTCCGCAACCGTCCCAGACTTGCCGTACGGCCAGACCTACCGTCCCAGCCCGGGTCCTACGATGATCCCCCGAGGATGCCGGACGACCTTCGTCTGTACGACCATACGTTCACCGTGGGACCAGGAGACCATGAGGAGCGCCTCGACCGCTTCCTGGTCACACGGCTGCCGCAGCACAGCCGGACCCACATGCAGCTCCAGATCCGGGAGGGCCGCGTCACTGTCTCGGACCGCCTGGCGAAGAAGGTCCGACCCAGCCTGCGCGTCGAGACGGGAGACGTGGTCCGCGTCCGGCTGGCAGCCCGCTCGCGTCCGTACGCCGCGCCCGAGCAGATTCCCCTCGACGTGGTGTTCGAAGACGAGCACTTGCTCCTCGTGAACAAGCCGCCGGGGCTGACCGTGCATCCCGGAGCAGGCGCGAGCGGCGGAACGCTCGCCAACGCCCTGGCGTACCACTTCGAACAGCTCAGCCAGGTGCAGGGGCCGCTCCGGCCGGGCATCGTCCATCGGCTCGACAAGGACACCAGCGGAGTCATGCTCGTCGCCAAGGACGATGCGACGCACCACGCTCTGGCCGCGCAGTTCCGCGACCGCACCGTCCGCAAGGAGTATGAGTGCGTGGTCAAGGGAGTGATGGACCTCGACGCGGATCTCATCTCCGCGCCGATCGGTCCGTACCGCCGGCATCCGACACGCATGGCCGTGCGCCTGGACATCGGGCGCGAATCCGAGACGTACGTCGAGGTCGTCGAACGGCTGCGCAACGCCACGTACGTGCGTTGCAAGCCGCGCACCGGCCGCACGCACCAGATCCGAGTGCACCTGCTCTCGATGGGACACCCGATCGTGTCCGACCCGTTCTACGGCGGTGTCGTCTCGACGCTCACCCCGGTCTGTCCGCTCCTCGCGCTGCACGCTCGCCGCCTGACCTTCCGCCACCCCGCGAGCGGCGAGGACGTAACGGTCGAAGCGCCCCTGCGGGAGGAGATCGCGACCCTCATCGAGCATCTTCGACTCGAGGGCCGGCCGGGACTCTCCAGATGAGCGCGGCGGGGGCCCGGGCGGTCCGTTCCGGAGCCCGGGCCTGGACTCCGGATCGGGCCGCCGCCGCCGCAGGCTGGTACGGCCGGCCATCCGGCTCGGATTGATTGAGGCTGCACGCGGCGGAGGCTACGGTGCGGGGATGGACTCCGAACACAGCGCCGAGTCCGGCCGATCCGGCCCACCGCGCGGGCGACGACGCCGGCGCCGCGGGGGCGGTGGCGACCGACCGAGGTCGACCGAAGACGCCGGAAACGACACACCCACTCCCGAATCTCCCGACTCCGAGGGCGGCGCCGAGCGCTCCGCCCCCGCGGCCCCCGTGCCGATGCAGGAGTTGCTCAATCCCGAGCCGATCAAGGGCCGCCTGGCCGCGGGTCGCGGCGAGCGCCTGCGTGGCCTGCTCGACGAGATGGACGACGGCCCGAGCGATCGCCCCGCCACGTCGGGCGACCGGCCCGAGCGCGGGGATCGCGACGACGGCCGGCCGCCGCGCCGGCGTGGACGCCGTGGAGGGCGGGGCGGCGGCGGCGGAGACCGCCCGCGTGACGGAGACCACCCGCGTGACGGAGACCGCCCCCGTGACGGAGACCGCCCGCGTGAAGGCGACCGCCCGCGTGAAGGCGACCGCCCGCGTGACGGCGACCGCCCGCGTGACGGAGACCGCTCACGGGACGGAGACCGCTCACGTGGCAGAGACCGCCCCCGCGACGGAGACCGCCCCCGTGGCAGAGACCGCCCGCGTGACGGAGACCGCCCGCGTGACGGAGACCGCCCGCGTGACGGAGATCGCCCGCGTGGCGGAGAGCGCTCACGGGACGAGCGGCCGCAGCGATCGCGCAGCCGGCGGCAGGACGAACGGCCCCGCGCCGAGGAGCACCCGTCGGAGCCGGCCAAGACGGCGGCACCCGCGCCGGTGTCCCCCGCCCCTGCGGCGGGCGACTTCGGGATGGGGGTCTTCGAAGCACCCAAGCCGCCCGTACCGAAGCGGACCCCTCCGCCCGAGCCCGTTCCGGAACGGCTACCCGAGCCCGTCGCGGACGTCGTCACGGCACCCGATGCCGCGGACGAGGAGCCGGCGGACGACGGATTCGGTCTCGGCCTCCTGGACTGAGCGCCCCCGCGCGACCGGTCCCCGGGAGGGAGCCGCACAGCAATGCCTGAGTCCGAGAACCCGATCGGTCCGCTCGACCATGTGAACGTCGCGACGCCGGACGCTGAGGCGGCGGCCGCGGTGTTCGCCGACCTGTTCGGCCTGCCGGTGCACCAGCGCACGGAGGTTCCCGACCAGGGCGTCAAGGTCGTGAAGCTCGATCTCGGCAACTGCGTTCTCGAGTTCACGGAGCCGACCGGAGACGACACACCCGTCGGGCGGTTCCTGGCGAAGAACCGGCCGGGTCTGCACCACATCTGCCTGCGTGTGGATGACGTTCGAGCGAAGGTCGCCGAGCTTGAGGCGAAGGGCGTCCAGATGGTCAATCGCGAGCCGACGATCGGCGCCTCCGGCCACCCGATCGTGTTCCTGCACCCCCGCTCCACAGCCGGCGTGCTCGTGGAGCTCGTGGAGCGGCCGGCTTCGTGAGCGATCCGCTCGAGCGTCTGGGGGACCTGCGCGAACGCGCCCGCCTCGGCGGCGGCGAGAAGGCAGTCGCGAAGCAGCACGAGCGCGGCAAGCTCACGGCGCGAGAACGCATCGAGCTGTTCCTCGACGAGGGCTCGTTCGTCGAGGCCGGCGCATTCGTCATGCATCGGTGCTCCGACTTCGGCATGGAGGACAAGAAGGTCCTTGGCGACGGCGTGGTCACCGGGCACGGCACCGTCGACGGGCGCACGGTGTTCGTGTTCTCCCAGGACTTCACCGTCTTCGGCGGCAGCCTCTCCGGGGCATACGCGGAGAAGATCTGCCGCTTGATGGATCAGGCCATGAAGGTCGGTGCGCCGATCGTCGGCCTGAACGACTCCGGCGGTGCGCGCATCCAGGAAGGCGTGGTGTCGCTCGGCGGGTACGCGGAGATCTTCCTCCGCAACACACTCGCCTCCGGCGTCGTGCCGCAGATCTCCGCGGTCATGGGCCCGTGCGCGGGAGGCGCGGTCTACTCCCCCGCCATCACCGACTTCATCTGCATGGTCGAAGAGACGTCGTACATGTTCGTCACGGGGCCCAACGTCGTGAAGACGGTGACGCACGAGGAGGTCACGAGCGAGGAGCTGGGCGGCGCGCATGCGCACGCCGGCAAATCGGGCGTGGCGCACTTCACCGCGGCGAACGACGCGGCTTGCCTGTCGCTCCTGCGGCGGCTGCTCTCGTATCTACCGTCGAACAACGCCGAAGACCCGCCCCGCCTCGAAGAGGACGACCCGGTCGATCGCGCGGACACCGCACTCGACTCGATCGTCCCCGAGGACCCGAACCGCCCGTACGAGATGCGCGACGTCATTCGCGCAGTCGTGGACCGCGGGAGCTTCCTCGAGGTGCACGAGGAGTTCGCGCAGAACATCGTCGTCGGACTCGCGCGTCTTGGCGGACGTTCCGTCGGGATCGTCGCGAACCAGCCCGCCGTGCTGGCCGGCGTGCTCGACATCTCCGCATCGGTCAAGGGCGCCCGATTCGTCCGGTTCTGTGATGCGTTCAACATCCCACTCGTGACGTTCGAGGACGTGCCGGGCTTCCTGCCGGGCACGGATCAGGAGTGGAACGGAATCATCCGCCAAGGGGCGAAGCTCCTGTACGCGTACTGCGAGGCGACGGTTCCCAAGCTGACCGTGATCACGCGGAAGGCGTACGGTGGCGCGTACGACGTCATGTCCTCGAAGCACATCCGCGGTGACGTGAACCTCGCCTGGCCGTCGGCGGAGATCGCCGTGATGGGCGCCCAGGGCGCCGTCGAGATCATCTTCCGTCGCGAGATCGCAGCATCGGACGATCCCGCGGCCACCGAGGCCCGCTTGATCTCGGAGTACCGCGAGAAGTTCGCCGATCCGTACTCGGCCGCGGCGGCGGGGTACATCGACGACGTCATCGAGCCGCGCACGACGCGGCGCCACCTGAACCGCGCCCTCGACGCGCTGCGAACCAAGCGTGACACCAACCCGCCCAAGAAGCACGGGAACATCCCCCTGTGAGAGAGCACGGGCCCCTGTGAGCGCGGGAGCGCCTGCGAAGTCGCTCCGCAAGGTGCTCATCGCAAACCGCGGCGAGATCGCGGTGCGCATCATCCGCGCCTGCCGCCTCGAGCGGATCGACAGCGTGGCCGTGTTCTCCGATGCGGACCGCCGCGACCCGCACGTGAGGATGGCCGACGAGGCGATCCGGCTGCGCGGCACGTCGCCTGCAGACACGTATCTCAACGTGGACAAGATCCTCGCCGCCGCCAAGCGCACGGGCGCGGACGGAGTCCACCCGGGATACGGTTTTCTCAGCCAGAACGCGGACTTCGCCGACGCCTGCCGCGACGCAGGCCTCGCGTTCGTCGGACCGTCGGGCGACACGATGCGCAAGATGGGCGGCAAGATCGTCGCGCGGCAGGCGATGGACGCCGCCGGCGTCCCGATCGTTCCCGGCACGCTGGAAGCGGCTGCCGACGCCGAGGAGGCGCGCCGGGTCGCGGACGAGATCGGCTACCCGGTCATGCTGAAGGCGGTGTCCGGGGGTGGCGGCAAGGGCATCCGCAAGGTCGACCGGAGCGAGGACGTCGCCCCCGCCTTTGAGCGCGCCTCGAGCGAAGCAGTCACGTCCTTCGGCGACGGCACTCTCTACGTCGAGAAGTGCATCGACCGGCCGCGCCACATCGAGATCCAGGTGCTGCTCGACACGCACGGCAATGCGGTGCACATCGGAGAGCGCGAGTGTTCGCTGCAGCGGCGCCACCAGAAGATCGTCGAGGAGTGCCCGAGTTCCTGGCTCCCGGCGGAAACGCGCGCGGAGATGGCCGCGGCTGCGGTGCGCGGCGCCGCGGCGGTCGGATACGTCAACGCCGGGACCGTCGAGTTCCTGGTCGATCAGGACGGCGCGTACCACTTCCTCGAGATGAACACGCGCCTGCAGGTCGAGCACACCGTGACGGAGATGGTGTACGGCGTCGACATCGTGCGCGAGCAGCTACGCATCGCCGCCGGACGCGAACTCTCGTTCACACAGGACGATCTCGTGCCGAACGGACACGCGATCGAGGTCCGGATCTGCGCCGAGAATCCCGAGCACGGTTTTTTTCCCTCGGCCGGCACGATCGTGCACCTGGAGATGCCCGGCGGACCGGGCGTCCGGCTCGACGCCGCGCTCTACGAGGGCCAGGAAGTCACACTCTTCTACGACTCGATGATCGGCAAGCTCGTCTGCTGGGGATTGGACCGCGCCTCCGCGCTCTCGCGTATCCGCTCCGCGCTGCGCGAGTTCGTCGTGAGCGGGATCGACACCACCATCCCGTTCACCCTACGTCTGCTCCGCCTCGACGCTGTCGTCGCCGGGCACTACGACACGGGCACGTTGGACGCCAACCTCGACGCCGTGACAGGTCACGGTCCGGGACGGCACCGGCTGGCCGCCGCGATCACGGCGGCGCTCGTCCACCGGCAGGCGGCCCGCGCCCGGCAGCGCCGCAGCGCGCCACTGGTCAGCAGTTCGGCCGTGTCACCGTGGGTGAGTGCCGGGCGCCGCGGCAAGGCCTGGGGCACGCGATGAAGTACCACGTCGAGATCGACGGCGGCGAACTCGTCCTCGAACTGGTCGAGCGCAAGGGCCGCACGTACGCGGTGCACCCCGACTTGCCCGGCGGCGAGGCGGTGGTGGACCTCGCAGCCGTGCGGGACAGCGGGTCGTACTCGCTCCTGATCGGCGACGCTTCCGTCCCGGTGGTGGCGGCCGGCGGCATGGACGGCCTGACACTGGTGCTCGGCAGCGAGACCTGGCATGCCGCCGTCCGTGACGAGCGCGAACAGCTCGCGCGCGCTGCGGAGAGCGTCGCCGGCGGGCGCGCAGGCGGAGGGCTGATCCGCTCGGTGATGCCGGGGATCGTGCGCGACGTGCGGGTGGCGACGGGCGACACCGTGGCGAACGGCGCTCCGCTGCTCATCCTCGAGGCGATGAAGATGGAGAACGAGATCCGCGCCGACGCCGATGGAGTCGTCACCGCGGTGCACGTCACTCCGGGCACGGCCGTCGCCAAGGGCGACCCGCTCGTCACGCTGGAGTAGCTTCCTCCCTCTTCTCGAGCTCCTCGAGCTCACGGTCCATGTTGGCGTCCCGCCGGGCCTGCTCGGCGCGATCCTGCCGCCGCCAAACCTGGTTCCCGAGTCCGAGCATCACGCCTCGGAGCACGAGAGGCGTCATCTCGACCTCGATGTCGTCGAGCGCCGGGACGAGCGACACGGCGGACACCGACGTGTCGGGCTCCCGCGACCCGCGCCGCGCCCCGAGCGACGCCAGCCGTTCCCGCAGCGGGGGGTGCGCCGTCGCACTCGTGCCCTGCTCCCTCAGCGCATCCCGCGCCAGGCGGCGGCGGGCCGCCGGTGACAGCGCCGACAGCGCGGTCGACAACTCGGTGAAGAAGTTCGTGATCGTGCGTCCCTCGCGATGCGCGCGCACGAGGAGCGAGGGTGCGTTGCGGCGGAACGCAATGCCGAGCGCCGCGGCCTTCACGAGCGCGCGCGCGTACGTCGCCCGGCCGGAGACCGATGCCGCCAAGCGGTCCGCGCGGACCTCCTGGCGCTTCCGCACCGCGCCCGCGCCCCGCTGCAGCAGCGCGCCGTACGCGCGCACGTACCACCACATCGGGTTGAGCCACGTGAGCAGCACGCCGCCCTTCTCGAGCACTGTTCTCATCAGTGCAATCCGCCGCCACGCGGAGTTCACGATGCGCCCCCGCCGCACGTCCCCGCCTGCCAGATGCGCCAGCTCGTGCGCCACTACTGCGCGCAGTTCGGCGACCGTCAGCGCGCGCACCAGCGGGAGACCGAGCACCATCGCCCGCCGGTCGGACACCAGGAAGCGTCCCGGCCTGCGCACGCGCGTGACGCCGGTGAGCGGCGAAGGCTTGACGCGCACCGCGAGCAGAGGCGGCACGTTCAGGCGGGAGGCCACGTCGTCGAGCAGCTCGAACAGCGGGCCGGCCTCCGTCCGTTCGAGCGGTCGGCCGGCCGTGCGTCGCGATGCCGCGTCCCCCACCATGGCCAGCGCGATGAAGAGCGCCGTGAACGCGCACCACCCCGCGATGGCCCATCCTCCGAGGCCAAACGGTCCCACGCGACCCGGGCCACTCACGACCCAGGCCACAGCGGTGGCGAACAGGAGCGCCAGCCCCCAGACGCTGACGTAGAAGCCACCTGCGAGCAATCGCAGGACGAACTCCTCACCCGGGCGCTCGCGCGACGTCATCCGCCCATCGTACGGGTGGCCGCGACGGACGGGCCCACCCGGCGAGTCCGAACCGCCGCTCGCCCGGACCCTCTGCAGTCTTCAGGCGCACCTCATCGCCGTTCTCGGCACGATTGCCGGCGATGTTCGAGGTACCGCCGCTCGCTCTCGTTCGTGGTCAGCTCGACCGCACGGCGGTACGCGGCAGCCGCAGCCTGATGCTCTCCGGCACGACGATGGAGGTCCGCCCGCGCAGCATACAGCGGCTGGTAGTTCGCGAGTCGCCCGTCGGACGCCACCTCCTCGAGGAGCCGCAGTCCGAATCCGGGTCCACGGTGCATGGCGATGGCGACGGCATGGTTGAGTGCAACGACGGGGGACGGCCGGTACGTCATCAGCACCTGGTACAGCTGCGCGATCTGCGGCCAGTCCGTGTCGTCCGGTGACATGGACTGAGAGTGCAGGGCGCTGATAGCGGCCTGAATCTGGTAGGGACCCGGGGAACCACGCGCGAGCGCTCTCTCGAGAACTTCGCTCCCGACGCGCACGCTCGCCACGTCCCAGAGAGTTCGGTCCTGTTCTTCCAAGGCGACGAGATCGCCGGCTTCGTTCGTTCGCGCCGGTCGGCGAGCGTCGTGGAGGAGCATCAGCGCCAGCAGTCCCTCGACCTCGGACACGCGCGGCAACAACTGCACGAGAGTGCGACCGAGACGAATGGCCTCTTGGCAGAGCTCTTGGCGTATGAGCGCGTCGCCGACGGTGGCAGAGTAGCCCTCGTTGAAGATGAGGTAGAGGACCTCGAGCACGGCGTCGGTGCGCTCGCCGAGACGGGCGGGCGCCGGTACCTCGTAGGGGATCGCGGCATCCCGGATCTTGCGCTTCACACGCACAAGGCGTTGAGCCATCGTCGCCCTCTCGATCAGGTACGCGCGGGCGATCTCCGCGACCGTCAGTCCGCCGAGCGTCTGCAGCGTGAGAGCAACCTGGGCATCCCGCGAGAGCGCGGGATGGCAGCACGTGAAGATGAGCCGCAGACGGTCGTCCGGATGATCCAGGTCGGGCCCTTCCGGGGAGACCCGCAGCAACGCGAGTTCCCTCAAGATGGGTGCTCTCTCCGCGGCCATCCGCGCGTGCCTCACGCGATCGATGGCTCGGTTGCGCGCCGTCGTCGTGATCCACGCAACCGGGGTCTTGGGCATCCCGTGTTGTGGCCAGACCTCGAGCGCCCGGACGAACGCGTCATGGACGCTGTCCTCGGCCAGTTCGAAGTCGCCGACGACACGGATGAGTGCCGCCAGCACGCGACCATGCTCGGCACGGAAGATCCGCCCGATCGATTCCCGGGTCTCGCTCACGCGGTGATCGCAGGCGGCGAGGACGGCCACCCGCCCCCGCCGCCCTCGCGGCCCTAGCCGCCCGCCCCGTCGGACACGTCCAAGATGGGTCGCACTTCGACAGTGCCGTCCGACGCGCCGGGGATCTTCGACGCCCACTCGATGGCTTCGTCCAGGTTGTCGCAGTCGAGGAGGTAGAACCCGCCGAGCTGCTCCTTCGTCTCGGCGAACGGGCCGTCGGTGACGGAGCGGTCTCCGTTCCGCACGCGCACGGACGTCGCGGTCGCGGTCGGCTGGAGCGCCTCGCCGGCGAGCTTCTTGCCTGTGGGCGCGATCTCGCCCTCAAACGCGCCGTAGGCGGCGAAGCAGGCCCCCATCTCCTCCGGCGTCGACTTCGCGAATTCGGCTTCGTCTCCGTAGATCAACATCAGATAGCGCATCGGTCTTCCTCTCGTTGGTTCCCGGGGCACCGGCCCCGTTTCCAAGTTGACGAACAAGCGCCGGCGAAATCGACAGCCATTTCAGGATGCTCTTCGTTGCGCGCCCAAGCCCGCTCGCGGCGAGCCTCGCCGGTCGCGGGTACCCCACACTGATCACTCGGGCGGGGCGGAATCGCCCTCAGCGGGCCAAGTGGTGCCCGCCGGTAGCCGCGGCGATGTCGGCCATGAAGCCGCGCCACCGCTTGCCCGTGGTCTTGGAGCCGATCTCGACCGTGTGGATACGGGCCAGCCGGTGGCGGTTCTCGGCTGCGATACCGTCGAGGATGCCGGTGCGCGTGGTGCGCGCCCCCTCGGACGGCGCGCCGTCGGTGACCAGCACGATCGTGTCGGCGGCGGACTCGTCGAACGCGGTCGTCAGCGCGTCGTAGATGTTCGTGCGTCCGGACGGGTTCAGCCGGTCGAGGAACTTCACCGCCGCCTTGCGTCCGCCCGACGTGGCCTTGAACGGACGGGTCTTCATCTGCCGCACCTCGGTGCCGAAGGCGATCACGTTCATCCGTGCGCCCTTGGGGAGACGCGACAGCGCCCGCCGGAGCGCGGTGACGAGCACGTCCTTCTTCGAGGTCGGGTCACCCAGACGCAGCGGGTCGTTCATCGAGTGCGACGTATCCAGCACGAACACGACGTGGTCGGACTCGAGCGGTAGATCCAGGAGGTCCGCCCCCGTTCCACCCGAGTGTCCGCCGCGCCGCGGGCGTTTCGCCGGCGGGAGCAGCGCACGGCCGGCCTCCTTCCACCACGCCGTCCACCGGTCCGGTTCCGGCCCGAAGTCGATGCCGGTCAGCAGGAACAGCGCGTCGGAAATCTCGAACGCCACGCGCTGCCGGCGCTCCCGTTCGAGGGCGCGCACGAGGGCCTCGGCCGCAACCCGTGCGGCTGCGGGCTCCTCTGTCTGCTCCCCCAGGGCACGGGCGGCAGCCACGCGCACGGACCAGCGTTCGTCGTAGAGGGTGCGCACGATGTGGTCCGCCGCAGCGGGCCTCGGATGCTCTGCAAGCGTCAGCAGCGCCTCGACGCGCGGCGTGGCGGCGCGGTCACCTGCGAGGACGGCGATCGCCACGTCTGCGGCGTCCTCGGGACGCAGGACCGCGATGGCGGCGCAGGCGGCGGCGCGTACCACTGGTTCTCGGTCCGCGAGCCGCTCGTGCAGCCGCGGCAGGGCAACAGGCGCCCCCGCCGCCGCCAGCGCGTGTACCGCGGCAGCGCGGACCTCGGGATCGCGGACCCCCAGGACCGCGAGGAGCGGCGCCACACCCGGCTCAGCGCACTCGCCCAGGGCGCGCGTCGCCATGAGCCGGCCGGGCAGCGCCCTTTTCGGCGCCGCGGCGAACGCCGCCAGCGCCTCGCGCTCGTCGACCCCGGGCCACGCGCGCATCAGCAATCGCTCGGCAGCGCGCGCGACGGAGCGATCGGGATCCGCCGCCGCGCGCAGGAGCGCCCGCACCACGTCGGGACCGGATGCCGGTTCGAGCGCCGCTACGGCGCGCTTGCGGATCTTCGGGTCGCGATCGTCGTAGTAGCTCCCCAAGCGCGCGCACGCGCACACCTATCGGGCACGTACGAGGCTATCAACGGCACTTACCCGACACTCGCGCACATCTGACAGAGACCCAGGATGTGTACCGAGATGTGTATCAGGCATTCCGGAAGCGTGCGGCATGAGCGTCTCCTGCAGCAACTGCGGGCAGACCTGGCCGCGCGACCCGGCGCTCGAGGTCGCGTGCCCGACCTGCAACCGCCCTGTCGGCAAGGCCTGCGTCCGACCATCCCAGCACGAGACGTACGGACGCCAGCCGCACGCTGCCCGTGACCGGCTCGCCATGCGCGAGGTCGAGGGGTACGTGCAGTGCCCGGCGGCGAGGGCGGGGTCGACGTGACGCGCGCCCTCTTCCCGTTCCAGCGGGTCGGCGTCGACTGGCTCGCACCACGGCGGCGTGCGCTGCTCGGCGACGACATGGGACTCGGCAAGAGCGTCCAGATCCTGATGGCGCTGCCGCGCGATCTCGTCGGCGGCGCCGTCATCGTGTGCCCCGCGGTCGTCAAGCACAACTGGGCCGACGAGGTGCGCGCGTGGCGACCCGATCTGCGCGCGATCGTCCTCTCCGGACGCGGGTCGTTCCGGTGGCCGCGCGCGGGCGAGATCGTGATCACCAACTACGCGATCTTGCCCAAGGACACCGACGTCGCGTCACTCCCGGGCCTCTTGCCGGGCTGCTACCTGATCGGTGACGAGATCCACGCGGTCAAGGGCAGCAGCCAACGCCGGAAGGCGTGGCTCGCGCTGCGGCGTCGGGTGCGCGCCCGCCAGGGCACGCTCTGGGGCGCGACCGGCACCGCGCTGCTCAACAACCCGGTCGAGCTCTGGAAGGTGCTCAGCGCACTCGACTGCGAGAAGGCGTCCTTCGGGTCCTGGTCGACGTTCGTGCGCGCGTTCGACGGCTACAAGGGGCGGTTCGGCTGGAAGTTCCGTGGGCCGACCCGTGAGGTCCCAGACCGGCTGCGGCGCGTCATGCTCCGCCGGCTGAAGAAGGACGTGCTCCCGGACCTCCCCCCGAAGCGCTACAAGACCGTGCTCGTCGAGCTGAACCGGGAGGCGATCGTCGCGTGCGACGCCGCGGCCGCTGCGCTCGCTGAGCAGGGCGTCGACCTCACCTCCGCCACCCTCAAGGCGGTCCGTACAGCTGCTGAGCGACCGGGCTTCACGGAGATGAGCCGCGCGCGGAAGGCGCTCGCGGCCGCCAAGTTCCGCACCGCGGAGCAGCTCGTCGAGTTCCACGAGCAGTCGAACACACCGCTCGTGGTGCTCGGCGCGCACAAGGCGCCGATCCAGGCCATCGGAAACAGGCCGGGCTGGGCATCGATCACGGGCGACGTCTCAGCTGGTGCACGAGCGGACATCGTGCGTGACTTCCGGTCCGGCCGCCTCTCCGGCGTCGCACTGACCATCCGGGCGGGCGGCGTCGGGATCACGCTGACCCGCGCCAGCGACGTGCTGCGCATCGACCGCGACTGGACGCCGGCACTCAACCGCCAGGCGGTCGACCGCACGCACCGGATCGGTCAGACGCGTGGCGTCCTCGTCACGGACCTCGTTGCGGACCACGTCCTGGACCACCGCACCGCCGAGCTCCTCGTCGAGAAGGAGTCCCTCGAGGACGCGGTCTACGGCGAGGACCAGGTCGGCGATCGGGAGGCCGCCACCATTGCGCCTGCGGCCGAGGGCCGCCAGGGGGAGCTCTTCTGATGGCGGGCGCCGGCGCAGTGCACCGGAACCGCAACCACGTGCGGTGTCTTGTGCCCGGGTGCGGTTGGGAGGACCGCGCTGCGCGTCGGTTCGCGGACGCGGACCAGGTCCTCGTCGAGCATCTGGTGCGGGACCACCCCCACCGCGCACTCGCGGACATGGTGTCGTCCCTGTGGATGCAACAGCCCACGGCAGACAGAGCGATCCGCCCAGTCAACCGGGACCAGCCAACGCCGCACGAAGACCTCCTCGCAGGGCTGCTCCGGCACCTGCAAGACGCTGGCGAGCCCGTCCCGTTCGCCGAGCTGCGTGAGCGCATTGGCGAGCGCCCGCGGATCGTCGCGTACATGCTGAAGCGCCTCGAGAGCGAGGGGCTCGTGCGGCGGTGCACGCCCGCTATCTGGGAGGCGGTCCCGTGACGCTCCGAACCGCCCGTCTGGAAGACGAATGCGGCCGCGTCACGACGATCCTCACCGTCGAGCGCGTGTGCGTGCCCTGCGGTCGCCGCCTGCGACTGACCCGCGCAACGGTTGGTGGTGTGCGCGCTCTGCGGCGCCGGCTGGAACGCGCGTTTGACTGGGTGGTCGCTGCGCACACGCGGTCGTGCTCACAGGCGCAGCCCGCGAAGCCCGCGCAGTCCGCGGAGACCGCCCCGAACGCACCCCGTCGCGCTCCTGACCCGCGACGCTGGCGGAGCAACTGGATGCTCCAGAGGACGTTGCCATGACGCTCAAGGAGTGGGTCACCAAGTTCACGGCCTGCGGGATCTGCCTGCGGCCGCTCTCCCCGCCCGTTGATCACCCGGTCGTACTCGTCCTCGACAGCGGGCCGGCCGTGATCGTCTGCCCGAACTGCTTCGTCTCACGCCCGCCACCGCGGCTGCAGAACGCGCGGAAGCGCGTCATGGGCGTGCTGTCCAAGTCCGCGCACGTGTGTGCGCACAGGAGGATCTGATGCGTCATCTCGCCACAACAAGCATCGAATGGGCAGACGTGTCCTGGAATCCGATTCAGGGCTGTACTCGCGTCTCCCGCGGCTGTGAGCGGTGCTACGCGGAGACGATGGCCTCGCGCTTCTCCAAGCCCGGCCTCTGGGGCCACGGCGTCGAAGCCGCGCGCACCGCCGGCGACGTCACGCCTGATCTATGAGATGGGCCCCTCGCAGCTGCACCGCGCCACGCCTGCGCGCACGCGCGGCTGGCGCATGTTCTTCCGGCTCACCTACTACCAGCGCCCTGCGCGACCGAAGGTCCGGCGGCAGACACAGGTTCTACGCGACACAGGGAGGCGGATGGTGACCCCACTCCCGCCCGGGACCTGGTGGGAGTGCGCGCTCTGCGGGCTGACCGACGAGCCGGTCTGGGTCGGCGGGGTCGCCTGCTGCCCCATGGGCGAATGCCCAGAGGCCCTCGTGCTCCAGAAGGGCGCGGTCCAGGACCTCAAGAAGAAGAAGAAGTCCGAATGGAACCCCCCCCCCCTCACCGGTCACACCCGTTCGAAGCGACGACTAGAACCCAGAAACGGTTTCAACAACCCAGGTGAATGCTGGTGTCTGACACGATCGACCTCTCTGATCTGCTCGATGACGAGGGCCCCTCGGTCGCGGTCTCTGAAACGACCGACCCGACATCGGACCCTGTCCTTGAAACAGCGGTCGATCCTCTTCGGGGAGCCGCCCATCCCGATGCCCTCATCGACGAGGAGCTCGCGTGTCTCGGTGTCTGCTTCCTCGACGGCGAGGTCGCCCAGGACGTGCTCAGCCGGCTCGACCGTGTGCACTTCACCCATCCTGTGCGGCGGGACCTCTTCGACGCCATCAACGAGGCCGCCGCCGAGGGTCCCGCCGACCCGCTGCTGGTCGTCGACGCGCTGCGCGCCCAGCGCCCGAACGCCGCGCAGCTGATTGGCGCGCTCCTCGAGGCCGTCCCCACGATCGCTAACCCGAATCGTTCACCAGCCGGGAATCTGAGCGGGCCGTCGTCTGTCTAAGTGCTCGTACTCGCTAGTACTTGCACCGACAGGAGCGCCGGCCCGATGACGACAGACTGTAGCCCGCAGGGGACCCTCTTCGCGGGCATCTGTGGACGCACCGCGGTGACGCGCTTCGACGCCGGTACCGTGACGAGCGACGGGGGCGTGCTGCTGCTCGAGCGGACCGATCGTCGCATCGATCTGCTCTCGCGGTTTGCGCGCTGCTTCGGGGACCACCGGGACCCGCGTCGGGTCGAGCACACGGTCGGCCAGATGCTGCGTCAGCGGGTCTTCGGGCTGTGCGCGGGCTACGAGGATCTGGTGGACCACGACCATGTCGGCAAGGACCCGCTGTTTGCCGCGGCGTGCGGCAAGCGCGAGGGTGCTCTGGCCACGCACCCGACGCTCTCGCGGCTCGAGACCACGCAGCTCGGCGCCACGGCACAGACGCGCTACGCCAAGATCGAGATGGACCAGGAGCGCGTGGACAGCGTGCTCAGCGACGTCTTCTGCGAGGCCATGGGGCCGGAGGATCCGGGCCTGCTCGTGCTGGACCTGGACCACTCCGACGTGCGGCTGCACGGCCGGCAGGAGGGCCGCTTCTTCCACGGCTACTACGGGCACTACTGCTACCTGCCGCTGTACGTCTTCTGCGGCGAGCACCTCTTGCTCGCTCGGCTCCAGACCGCTGACAGAGATCCCGCGCGCGGAGTCGTGGACGAGCTCCGTGCGCTGGTCTTACGTCTGCGGCGCCGCTGGCCCCGGGCCAAGGTGCTCGTGCGCGCAGACTCGGGCTTTTGCCGCGAGGAGCTGATGGCCTGGTGCGAGGCCGCCGGCCACTTCTACCTGCTGGGCATGGCGCGCAATGAGCGCCTTGAGCGACACGTCGAAGACGCGCTCGATGAGGCCGCAGCCCGTGCCGTGCAGACCGGCCGAGCAGCCCGGGTCTTTCGCGACTTTGCCTGGACCACGCTGGGGAGCTGGAGCCAGAGGCGTCGCGTGGTCGCCAAGGCCGAGCACCTGCCGGGCGGCAAGCGCAATCCCCGCTTCGTGGTGACCAATCTGCCGCCTCGTAGCTGGAGCAGCAAGCGTCTCTACGAGCAGCTCTACTGCGCCCGGGGCGAGGCGGAGAATCGCATCAAGGAGCAGCAGCTCGAGCTCTTCGGCACCCGTCTGTCGGTGCACACGATGCAGGGCAACGCCGTGCGGATGGCCATGTCGGCCATGGCCTACGTCCTGACCTGTGCGCTGCGACGCATCGGTCTCGCCGGCACCGAGATGGCGCGTGCGCAAGCCGGCACGATCCGCCTGCGGCTGCTCAAGATCGGCGCGCTCGTGCGGATCACGACGCGCCGGATCTGGGTCTCGATGTCCTCGTCGTGGCCCTGGCAGCACGTCTTCGAGCGCTGCGCGCAACGACTGCTGGCATCCCCGAAGCCGACCTGACGTCCCGCCGCGCCGTCCGCCACACCACCGCCCGGCCTACGGTCTGCCCACACCGCAGAATCCGCGCCGTTTCGGCCGCTCACTCGCGTTGCCCTTGTGGCAACGACGACAGCATCCGCCCTCGCCTGGCCAAGATCTGACCCTGTGGACTCCGAAAGCACCGTCATCGCGACGTCTCGTGAACAGATGCGGCTAGGGTGCGCAGCCCGGCCACAAAGGGGCGACGCGCAAGCTCGTGGACGAGTCCGAGGTCGATGGCGTAGAGGACCACCGCCCGCGCGAGTGCAGCGCGTGTGGGAGCGGGGCGGACGAGGGGAACCGATCTCAATCGTCCGCGCATCCGCGGGAGCGTGCCGCAGTTCGACTGCGGCGCAGAGACGGAAACCGACGGCGAGAACAGATGAGAGTCGGCATCGCGCGGCCGAGGCGACCGCTGCCGGGTGTGCCGCCAGCGAGACAGAGTTGCGTTAGAGTTGGTGAACTCCTGTCCACCACCGCGGCGCATGCGGCTCGTGCAGCCCCTGCAACTCGCCTCCCACGCGTGCGAGCCTGGCCTCCGTTGCTTCGGGAGCAAGAGGCCGGAGGTTCGAATCCTCTCGCCCCGACCACACGTAACCGGGCGCAGCCGCACAGCTTGCGGCTACTACTCGTCCCCGACAGCACGGGGCGGAAGCGCGACCACACGGCCCGGGTCACTCTTCGGGTCACTCTCTCCGCCGCATCGCCATCTCTCAGGCTCGTCCCGAACTCCATCGCCAGGACGGACTGCCGTCGCCGTGCGTTGACCATGCCTGCGTAGCGCTGCGTCGTTGCGAGTTCGGAGTGACCGAGTTGCTGCTGTAGGTCGGTCACGGCCCCGCCACCCTCCAGGAAGTGAGTGGCGAAGGAGTGCCGGAGCGAGTGGGGGGTGAGTCCGTCACGGCCCTCCAGGCCCGCCCCCTTGAGTGCGCGCCGCCATGCCTTGCGGATGTCCCGCCACGGCGCTCCGCGCGAGTTGAGGATGACGTGCTCGTCCGGCCGCGCTCCCGGGCGGGACGCCCGCAGCCGCCGAAGTTCCTCCGCTGCGACCGGATGCAGCGGCAGGTGGTCAGCGTTCCCGACCTTCGTCCGGGTCACGGCAAGCGTGCCTTGCTCGAACCCCACATCTGCCCACCGCAGAGAGAGGAGTTCGGACGTGCGGAGGCCGGTGAGGAGCGACGTGACGACGAACGGCCGGAAGTGCCTATCGCTCGCCAGGATGAGCCGTGCGGCTTCGTGCTTCGTCAGGTAGCGGCGGGGCTTGCGCGGCTCCCGGAGCTTGCGAAGACCGGCGAGTGGGTTCTCAGCGATCAGCCCGTCCGCAACCGCATGGTTGAGCACGAGGACCGCGAACGCTTGGTCACGGTTCTGCGTCACGGCGCTGACCGGCTTCGGTGCTCCGTGCGTGCTGCGGCGGAACGTGCGCCGCCATGCTCGGTAGTCGAGGAACGCTGCGCCGGTCAACTCGTCAAGTCGCCTGGCAGGGATCGTCACGCGTTCGACCTCGCGTTCTCCGAAGTAGAGCGCGAGTGCGGCGAGGTTCGCTTCGTACAGCACGACCGTTGTCGGTGCCCGGGTGGGGGCGATGCGTGACCGGAACACGCTCTCTGCGTACGCAACGAACGTCGGCACGTCCGCTGTCTGCTGCGCGGAGTGTGCGGCTGCCCCCCGAACGGTCCTGGGAGTGGCGTAGGTGCCCGCGAGGACGCGCTTGCGGATCTCGGTGAGGAATGCCTCGGCTTCCTTCCTCGTGTCGAGTGCGCGCTCTGTGGGTCGTCCTCCGCGTTCCTCTCTCCATCGCGCATGCCAGCGAACCAGCCCGCTCGCCGTACCTGTTCAGGTCATGAGTGAGCAGCCCCGTGCTCAGCGACTGATCGGCAGCGCGACGAGAGTCGGCGGCGGTTGCCCGAGCCCGGCGGCGCTGGTGGCGGCGACGAGGTAGTCGAAGACGTTGTCGCCGCGCTGCCGGCAGGTGGCGGTGACGGTCAAGATGCGCTCGACGAAGCGCAGTCCTCGCTCGCTCTGGCTGCCGTGGGTGCCGCGGCGCCAGAGCACTGGTTTGCGCACGGCGCGCTCGGCGATGTTGTTGGTCGGGGAGACACCCGGCACGTCGGCGAAGGACCAAAGTGCCTCGGCTCTTGCGAGCAGATGACGACTGATCCCGCGGACTCGACGCTGCTTGCTGTCCGCCCCGCGTACGAGCAAGTCGATCAGTCGCGACCACGTCGGGCGCAGCTCTCGCTGCATCCTTGCGCGGTCCCCGTGCTCACCCAAGCGGCGATGCGCTCGCATGACGGCCTGGGCGAGCGAGACCGCGCTCTTGCCGAAGCGACGCTCGCCAGATCGTCCCTCCGCAAGCGAGCGAAAGTCGCGCTCGAGGTGCGCCCAGCAGATCTGGCGACGCTCGGTCGGGTGCCGGTCGTAGGCGCCCATGCGGTCGGTGACCAGGACGCCGCGGTAACGGCGACCGATGAGTCGTCGCATGGCCTTGGCGCTGCGACGACGATCGATCCGGTGGACCACTGCGTGCTCGCTGACCGCGCTCCACAGCCAGTGCAGGACGCCGCGACGAGGCCACGGTGTTTCGTCCACGTGAGCGACCCGGCTCGTGCGCACGGCACCCAGTGCCTCGAGGTGCGCGGAGGACAGCGCACCCGACACCCGCTCCTCGATGGCGCTCACGGTGCCGGGCGACATCGACACGCCGATCACGTCGCGCAGCAGGCGGCTCGTCTCCCGCCGCGACAGCCGGAAGACTCCGACCAGCGAGGCAGTCAGTGCGGTGAGCCGTGGACCGAAGGGACTGGCGGTGACGCCATCGGGCAGACGCCCCGTGGACGTCATCCCACACCCTGTGCAGCGAGCGCGGTGCAGCCGGTGCTCGGTCACGTGGACCAGTCGCGGCGGTAGCGCGAAGACCTGCTGCCGCGTGGGGGCACGATCGACCGCAATGAGTGCGCCGCTACCGCAGGAGCTGCACTCCTGCGGACGGTGGTCCTGGACATCATCGACCTCGGACTCGTCCACGAGCTGGCGCGTCGTGCCCTCGTGACCCGACTGCGCACCCTGCTTCTTGTCAGACGGCGGCTTGCGCCGCCGCCGCCTCTTGGACCACGACGGGTCCGACGAGGGCGGCCGCGACGATGTGCGGGAGTCGCGTCGCAATCGGCTCTCGAGCTCGTCGATGCGGGCTGCCTGACGCTCGATCACCTCCGCTTGCGACGCGATCGTCTCCTCCGCGTCGTTCAGCCGACGCGACATCCGCTCGACCAGCTCGCGCAACTCGTCGGTGCCCACACACTCTTCATCGACCCGCGTCGGAACAATCTGGATCCTCGGTCAGATCAAGGGCTGAACAGGTACGGCTAGCGGGCGGTAGCGTTGCGCATCCCGCCCCACAGGCTCCATTGTGCGCCAGCCGCGTAGACACGCGCTGTCGCGAGCGATCCGCAATCGTCCTGACTTGCCTCTGCAGTGCGGATCGCGCTGTGGAGGGACAATGCGCTCGGCTTGGACTGACTCCTGGCGCTGACTACGACAGGATCTGGCAACTCGACACCTCCCGACGCGATTTCGACCGCGACTCGCGATGAGCCGCCGACATGGCGGTCCGCATGTGTCGTAGTGCCAGGTGGCCACCCCGTTCTTTCCTGTCCCACTTGTCGCGCAGAATCTCAAGTTGGAGGCGCTGTCGCACGCGTCAGCGTTCCTTCTCTCTCGTGGCGCCCTGTTCGTGTTTGACATCGAACAGGGCGCTCTGTCGTTCGCAGCGCCACAACTTCTGCACTCCCAGGGCTCGCAACGCAACCCCATCCCGGGCGGACGTCTCAGCAGCCCAGCACGAGGAACGCGATGACGTCTACGTGCTCTTCGGGCGAGGACGCATCGGCTCAGATAGTCACTTCGGGGAGCGGGCCGCGTCCGCAATTGAGGAGTTACGAGAGCGATTTCTCCAAGCGCGCCGTCGGACGGTGCGGGTGCGAGACGGAGGTGTGTTCGCACCAGTGCGGCCCCTGCGACTACTCGCGCCGGGGCGCCGGGGAGGTTGCGAGGTCCACCCGTGTCACGGCTGAGGGCGCCTACTCGATGAGCAGCTGCCTCGCACTGTGCGAGTCATGCCCTCGCCACACCAAGCAGCGGTTTGTCGGGTTCACACCCCACGCTGTCTCGTCGGTGAATACTCGGGTCCGACACAACTGGGTCGCGCGTCTGGTACACTGCGTATCTAGGCAGGGGGCAAGTCGCGGTTCCATCAGCGCCGCGTCCCCTCGCCTCTCCCCCTGAGCCTCGTCACGCGGTGTGGCGGGGCTCATTGGTTTTGAGGGGGCGCCCGACTGATCGGGGGCCGCCCGTGGCTGCGCGGCTTTGGTACTCACGAGCCGTCCGTTCGGCGAGTGAGTTCACGTCCCGAGCTCGCATTCGGAACTCCACCGCGCGTAACCGTTCACCCCTTGACAGCGTGTGAGCCTCAGCGTGCGACGGGCAGCGGGACCATGACGGGCGGGTCGGCGCCGGTGAGGTGCGCGGCGACCGAGTCGGCGAGGAAGTCGAAGACTTGGTCGCCACGGCGTCGCAGCGTGGCCGCGGCGGTCAACACGCGCTCGGCGAAGCGGAGTCCGCGAGCGGACTGGCTTCCGAAGGAGCCCTTGCGCCAGAGCACCGCTTTGCGGACCGCGCGCTCGGCGGCGTTGTTCGTCGGACTCACGTCCTGGGTCCGCGCATAGGTGAAGAGGGCGACCACGCGGGGGCGCAGATGGTTGGCCAGAGCCGAGTCGTCGTTCGCGATCAGTCGCTCGAGCCGTCCGCGCAGCACAGCGGCTTCGCCTTGCAGCCGGTCACGGTCGCCGTGCTCACCGAAGAGCCGGTAGCTGCGCATGACCGACTGCGCGATCATGACGCCCTTGTTGCCGAAGCGGCGATGTCCTCGCGGGCCTTCGGCCAGCGCACGGAAGGCGCGCTCGATGTGCGCCCAGCAGAGCTGGCGGCGGGCAAGTGGGTGTGACTCGTAGGCACCCATCCGGTCGCTGATCACCGTGCCACCGAAGCGCCGCCCGATCAGCCGCCCTTTCGCCTTGGCACTGCGGCGGCGATCGATCCCGAAGGCTGTGGCGTGCTCGCTCTCCGCCGCCCACAGCCAGCACACCCGGCCCCGTTCCTTCCACGACGTCTCGTCCACGTTGGCTCGCAGCGACGTGCGGACTGCCCCGAGGGCTTCGAGGTACGACGAGTGCAGAGCGTCACTGAGCCGACGCTCACAGTCGCTGATCTTGCCCAGCGACATCTTCACACCGAAGATCTCACCGAGCAGCCGCTGCGTCTCCCGCACGCTCACGCGGTACACGCCGCGCAGCGCGCCGGCAAGTGTGGTCAGCCGCGGACCGAAGGCCCCGGTCGGCACGCCATCGGGCAGGACCGCCGTCGTGACCGCACGACAGCGCCGGCACCGCGCCTTGTGCAGCCGGTGCTCCCGCACCGTGACGAGCACGCGCGGGAGCACCGTCACCTGGTGCCGGTACGGATCGCCGATGCCCTGCTCGAGATCGTCGTGTCCGCACGCGTCGCAGCGGTCGGGACGGTGCTCCTTGGTCTCATCGACGTTGGACGGATCCACCAGCTCGCGCGCCGTGCCCTCATGGCCCGGCTGTCCGCCCTGCTGGCGACCGCTACGCGGCCTTCGGCCGCGACGGCGCTTGGACCACGCCGGGTCCGACGACGGAGGCCTCGAGCTGTTGCGGGAGTCACGCTTCAGACGCGACTCGAGCTCGTCGATGCGGCGCAGATGCTTCGCTTCGCGACGCTCCAGCTCCTCGATCCAGGCCAGAAGGCCCTCGACCATCGCCCGCAGATCCTCGTCCTGCCGCTCGCCCACAACATCTTGATCGACCGATGGCCGAACGATCTGGATCCTGGCTCGCGACGAAGGGGTGAACGGTTACGCGCGGGCAGGGAGCCTCACCAACCGCCCGCCCGGCGCCACGGACGTTAACAGCCCGCGCGGTCGCACGAGGCGTGCTAGAGAGAGGACCTCCCCCGAGGCGCCCATGAAGACCCTCCGCACCCACGCTCTGACCCTCCTACTCGCGCTCGCCGCGGCGCTCGCGGCGGTCCCTGCGTGGGCGCAGGACGGAGATCCGCCGCCGGAGAACGCCCGGACGGCATTCCAGCAAGAGATCGACCTCACCGAACTGGCTCACCGGCTGAAGCCCCTGACGAAGCAGCAGCTCGAGGTCGAGGCGAAGGCGTGGCAGCAACTCCTGCGTGCGACCCAGATCGAGGTCAGCGGGCTGCGGGTCGAGAGTCTCTCGGCCCAGGGCGCGGAGCTCGAGGCGAAGCGGGAACGGCTGGCGAAGCTCGTGAGCCAGCGCACGCGCATCTACGACCGCAATCGAGCCGTGCTCGGCGAGTTGCAGCTGAAGGGCGGCGACATCGAGGAGTACCGGGCGTACGCAGACGCCGTCGCAGACATCACCGCCGAGATCGACGTGACCGACGCGAGCGGAGCGTGGACGACCATCAAGAGCTGGGGGAAGTCCGAGGAGGGCGGCCTCCGCTGGGCCAGGAACATCGGCAAGTTCCTACTCGTGCTGGTGATCGCTTGGCTGCTCGGCAAGATCGTCGCGGCGGTTCTGCGCCGGCTGCTGAACACGGCGTTCATGGACTTCAACGAGATGCTCGAGCGGTTCGCCGTCAACATCGCGAAGAACGTCATCCTCCTGATCGGCATTCTCGTTGCGCTCTCGATGCTCGAGGTCGAAGTGGGGCCGATGCTCGCGGCGATGGGAGTCGCGGGGTTCATCCTCGGCTTTGCCCTGCAGGAGACGCTCGGCAACTTCGCAGCCGGACTCATGATCCTGATCTACCAGCCGTACGACCTCGGCGACTGGATCAAGGCCGCCGGCGAGCAGGGCAGCGTCAAGCACATGAACCTCGTGTCGACGGTGCTCACCAGCGGCGACAACCAGCTGATCGTCATCCCGAACGGCAAGATCTGGGGCGGCACCATCACCAACGTGACCGGGAGCGACAAACGCCGCATCGACCTGACGTTCGGCGTCGCGTACGAAGACGACATCGAGAAGGCGAGTTCGGTTCTGACCGAGATCGTCACGGCGCACGAGAAGGTGCTCGACGATCCCGCGCCCGTCATCCGCCTGCACGAGCTCGCCGACTCGTCGGTCAACTTCGTCGTGCGGCCGTGGGTGCGGACGCCGGACTACTGGACTGTGCGGTGGGACGTCACGGCGGAGGTCAAGCGGCGCTTCGACGCCGAGGGCATCTCGATCCCGTACCCGCAGCGGGACGTGCACGTAGTGCGCACCAACGGTCCGCTGCCCGAGTGAACCGGGCTCAGCGGACAGCGCGGCGCGCCGCGCGCACCCTGCGCGAGAAGTCGGGATCGTCCGGGAACTTTTGCGCGTCGTCGTCGATGCGGCACGCCTCTTCGACGAGCGCGAAGTCGATCTCGCCGTCGAGTCCGAGCGCGGCCAGGTCTACCGCACCGATCTCGTGCGCCAGCCGCCCGGAGTAGCCGGGCAACAGGACCGCCAGGTGCATCGGCACGCGACCCGGGAACAACTCGTTGACGTGCGACACGATGTTGGTGGTGCACGTGCTCGTCGCGGTGTTGTAGTACTCGGGCTCGTGGCTGAGTGCGTTCGCGCGCTCGACCATGGAGATAAAGACCGCGCGCATGCGCTCGTAGGTCGTCTTCACCGGGAACAGGTACGTCCGTGACCTGCGATAGTTCGTGCGCAGTTGCAGGACGTCCCGCTCATCGGCCACGACGTAGAGGAGTTCGTACTGCCGGTAGAGAGCGCGCAGAACCTCGAACGACTCGCCCTCCTCGCGGCGGATCTCGACCGACACCGTGACGTACTCGCGCGTCTCCGGATCATCGCCGAAGCCGAACGAGAGAAACGTGTGGGCCGGTCCGTCGGTCTTGTGGAAGCGCTCGACCATGAAGTCGAGCGTTCGCAGTTTCATGAGGTCGTAACCGCGGACCTCCCACCGCACGTCGAAGTCGAACTCGCCTCGGTAGAAGCAGTTCCGGACGTTCGTGACCGTGACACGGTCGCCGGTGACGTCGACTTCCGGGCCGCGTGCCATCTCAGCCACCCAGTCCCGCTCCAGCGACGGCCGCCGCAGGTGGAAGAGCAGCACCCCGGCGACGAACACGGCCAGGAACGTGAAGACGACGTGGCGGACCTCCATGCCGCGCAGCAGGAGGACCGGGAAGACGAGCACGAAGAGGCCCATGGCGGCCCACCGGGCGGCAGGCGGCCCGATCTCGGAGAACCAGATCGCACCGAGGCACCAGGCCCACCCGACCAGCAGCACCAGCCCGAGCAGTACACGCGGCGCCAGGTGCCGCACGGTCGCGAGGACGTCACGGACGCGCATGCGGCTATCTTGCCTCCGGAGGACTCGATGATGCGCAGAACGCTCCACCTCGCCGCCCTCTCGATGGTCGCGGCGGTCCTGGCAGGTGCGCCGGCCCGGGCGGACGATTCGCCGCTCGACACCCGCGTGATGATCGAGAACTTCGTCGCCGACCAGGCGACGGTGCGCGACTTCCACTCCGTGCCCCTCTCGGCGCAGGCGCGCGACCGGATGCGCCGCTTCCTCACGGGCTGGCAGGCGCGCATCGAGGCGCAGCGCGATGGCTTCGCGTCGCTCTCGCGCCCGGCACAGATCGACCTGCTGCTGCTGCGCAACCGCGTGCGGACGTCGTTGCGGCGACTCGAGACCGAGGCGGCACGTGAAGCGGAGATCGCCGGCCTCGTTCCCTTCGCCGATGACGTCGTGAAGCTCGAGGAGGCCCGCCGCCGCATGGAGTCGGTGTCCGCCCGCGACGCGGCAGGCGTGCTCTCGTCGATCGCGGATGCGGCCAAGGCGCTGACGGACCGCGTGAAGAAGCCCGCGAAGGAGAAGGACCCCAAGGAGAAGGACGCGGAGGAAAACGCCGACGCTCTCCATCCGTCGAAGCACCAGGCCTTCCGCGCGGCGCGCGCCGTGGACCGACTGACCAGGACGCTCAAGACGTGGTTCGAGTACCGAGACGGATACGAACCGGAGTTCGGCTGGTGGAATCGCGCGCCGCACAAGGCGGCGAAGACCGCCCTCGACGAGTACGCGAAGCACCTGCGCGAGACCGTTGCCGGCGTGAAGAAAGAGGGGGGCGACCTGTTCGGCGACCCCATCGGCCGCGAGGCTCTGACCGCAGCTATCCGCGAGGAGTCGATGCCCTACGGCCCTGACGAACTGCTCGCGATCGCCGAGCGCGAGATGGACTGGTGCCGCGCGCGGGCAAAGGAACTCACCGAGAAGCTGCCCGGAGACGACTGGAAGGCGCTGCTCGCGCACGTCAAGTCGCTGCACGCCGAGCCGGGCGAGATGGATGACCTCGTGGCGCGTCAGTCCAAGGAGGCGATCGAGTTCGTGGAGAGCCGTGAGCTGTTGACGGTGCCGCCGCTCTGCAAAGAGGCGTGGTACCTGGACATGATCTCCTCGAAGGGACAGAAGACCCTTCCGTACGCCGCGTACTCCGGGCAGCGCATGCACGTGGCGTATGCCACCGAGGACATGTCTCACAGCGACAAGCTGATGAGCATGCGCGGGAACAACGAGCACTTCTCCCGGATCGTTACGCCGCACGAGCTCATCCCGGGGCACCACCTGCAGTTGTTCGTGGCGGATCGCGCGAACGCGCAGCGCCAGGCCTTTCGCACGCCGTTCTTCGTCGAGGGCTGGGCGCTCTACTGGGAGATGCGGCTGTGGGATCTCGACTGGCCGCGCGGCCCTGAGGACCGGGTCGGCATGCTCTTCTGGCGCAAGCACCGCTGCGCGCGGATCGTGGTCACCATCAAGTTCCACCTCGGCGAGATGGAACCCAGCGAGATGGTCGACTACCTGGTGGACGTCGTCGGTCACGAGAAGAGCGCGGCCGAGAGCGAAGTGCGCCGCTACATCTCCGGCGGTTACGGGCCGCTCTACCAGTGCGCGTACATGATCGGCGGGCAGCAGATCCGGGCACTGCACCGGGAACTCGTCGAGTCCGGCCGGATGACGGAGCGGACGTTCCACGATCGTGTGCTCGAGCAGAACTCGATCCCCGTGGAGTTCGTGAGGGCGGCGCTGTCCGACGCACCGCTGTCGCTGAACCACGAGACGAAGTGGCGCTTCTACGGCGACCTGGGTAAGTAACCGGCCAGTGAGAGCCTTCTTCGCCTACGTGCTGTCGCCGGTCGCGGATGCGCTGATGCCGGCGGACCGGTCGCGGGTCGGCAGGCGACTGCGCAACGCCGCCGCCACCACAGCGCTCGTCTCCGGCTTGCTCCCGCGGGCGCGGGAACTCGGCACCGGCACGCTGGCTCACGTCAACGCGCTGGTGCTGACGTACGCGGCAGTAGCGATCATCGCGCACCTGGTGATGACGCGGTCGCGGGGGGACGCGATCGCCGCCGCCGGATTGCTCGGAGCGGGCGCCGTCGTGTTCGTTTTCGGGGCAGCGTGGGGTGTGCTTCTCGGCGCGGCCGCGTTCGTCGCGGTGGCGCTGTCCGCGCTGCGCCGCCGCATGCCACCGGTGCCGGCGCCGCCACCGGATCCTCGCGGGCCGCCCAAGGACGTCAGTGGCCGCGCGTTCCGGATCGAGCGCATCGCGTACGCCGTCGCGACCGCCATCGTCTTCTGGATGGTCGTCGTCGAACACACGGCCGTGCCGACGGGATCGATGCAGCCGACGATCTACGGCAACCATATGGTCGCGGGGAAGGGACGGTCAGGCGATCACGTGCTGGTGGACCGCGCCGTCTACCACCTCCGCGCGCCCCGTCGCTTCGAGATCGTGGTCTTCGCGTACCCGCTCGGCGAGCACGTACCGTTCGTCAAACGCCTCATCGGTCTTCCGGGTGAGGACGTGGAGATCATCGACGGCGACGTGGTCATCGACGGCACGATCGCGAGGAAGCCGCCCGCAGTGCAGGCCAGTGTCTGGCGTGAGGTCTTCCCGAGCCGGGACGGTGTCGGCAAGCAGCGCAAGATCGCGGAAGCGTGGACCGCATCGGAGGACGACGGGTTCAAGCGCGTCAAGGAAGGCGTGCTGCGGTTCGAGCCCCGGGGCGATCGCGCGGGCTTGCTGAGGTACAGGGGACGGGTCACGACGCCGGATCTCCGCGTCGCGTTCACCGCGGAACCCGATGACGACAGCGCTCGCGTCATTGCGCGGGTCATCACGCGGGGCACCGAGGTGACGTTCGAGTGCGGATCGAACGGCAAGGGGCGGCTCTCCGTGGGCGGGCAAGCGGAAGCGGAATTCTCCGCGGCCGTGTCCGGCAGCACGCGCGTCGCGCTGGAGGTCGCAGACGGCGTTGCGCGCGCCCTGCTCGACGGCGCGGTTGTCGGCGAACTCGACGTTCCGCGCGGCAGCGGCCGCAAGCATGGTGCGGCGGTGGGGGGGAGCGGCGGCGCGATGAACATCTCGCGGGTCGTGCTCGCGCAGGACCTGTTCTACCTGCCTGCGGCGGACGGCACGTTTGCGTGGACGGTGGATCCCGACTCGTTCTTCATGCTCGGAGACAACGCCAAGCAGTCCGAGGACAGCCGCGCGTGGACCGGCCGCAGCTTCCGCGTCCGCGGCATGGACGAGCCGCTGGTGGCAGCGGACTACCTCCCCAACATGCAAGGCGGGCAGGACGCGAACATTCGCCGAACGAGCAAGGAACTGAGGTTCATCGACCGCCACGGCGTCGCGCGCAGCATCCCCCGGGCCGACGTGCTCGGCGAGGAGGGGCCGACGCCGATGCCGTTCGTCCCGCGCGCGAACCTCCGCGGCCGCGCCGCTCTGATCGTGTTCCCGTTCCCGCCGTTCGGATCGTGGCGCCCGCGACTCCTGCCGTGAACGCTGGTCCGATCGCGGGCGGGGCAGCGCCCCGCCCCTACAGCGACCGCTGTTCGCATGCCTCGGCTGCACACCCATCGGGTACACCATTTGCCATGCGTCGCTTGCTACCCGCCGCCCTTGCCCTCCTGCTCGTCGCCGGCGGTGAGGTCGACGGACCGGATGTCCTGATCCGTCGCGAGGTGAGCGTCCCCGATGGAGCGCGCGAGTGGGTGCATCTCGACGTTCCGTCCGTACTGCGCGCGTACCTGCGGCACGGCGATGACGATCTGCGGCTTGTCGGACCCGACGGCAAGGAGATCGAGCGGCTCGTCTACACGGCGGGGCCGCCGCCCGAATCGGTCGAGCTCTCCGAGTACACGCAGGCGGAGGCGAACGACGGTCGCGTGACGGTCGGCGTGATGCTCCCGGGCCCCGGTCCGGCGCCGGCGCGCTTGCGCCTGATCGGCGGTGCGGCGGACTCGGGCGCCGTCGTGGTGGACGCGGGTGTCCGGCCGGACCGCATGACCTCGATTCTGGTCGCGGGTGGTGCGAAGACGGACGGCGCCGACCGTGTCGTTCCGCTTCCGCCGTTCGTCGGGAGGCTGCTCCACGTCACGACCGCCGCGCGGCGCCGGATCATCGCCGAGTGGGACGCCGTCGACACCCCGCGCGTCGCGATCCAGC
Source organism: Planctomycetota bacterium (assembly GCA_965248445.1). Classification (GTDB taxonomy): domain Bacteria; phylum Planctomycetota; class JAJSAM01; order JAJSAM01; family JAJVHW01; genus CBDFJG01. The sequence continues at coordinate 276,117 of CBDFJG010000004.1, read as the reverse complement.
CCGAGGTGGTGGACCACGTCGTCAGTGCGCGGGGCATCGATGTGATGCTCGACCTGCGCGTGCGCCGCGGCCCGGACATCGAGGTGCGCATCGAGGTCGAAGGGGACGCTGCGGGTGCGGTAACCGTCTACGACGCGCGACACCCGGACTCGAACGACTGGCGTGTCCTGCCGTTCATGGCGGACGGTGCCGCCCCGCCCGGCCGCGTGCATGGGCACGTCGTCGCTGCCGGAGGAGCGATGTCCCGGTGGGTGCGGTTCCGCATCCCGTTGCGCGATCCGCAATCCGCACGCATCGCCGCGATCTCCGCGTACGTGCCGGCGAGGCGCCTGTGGTTCCCGGCGGACGCACCGCAACCGGTCACGCTGCTCGCCGGACGCATGGAGGCGCAGCCGCCGACGTACCCGATGGCTCGCGCCATGGCCGCGTGGGGCGCGGGCGAGCCCGCCGAGATGGACCCCGTCCCGTGGGCTCCGGGGCTCGGACCTGCCGGCGCGCTTCGACAGGAGCTTCCCTCCGGCCGGCCGTTCCCGTGGGCCGAGACCCTCGCCACCGCCATCCTGGTCGGCCTGCTGCTCGCTTGGGCCGCCGGTAGAAAGCGCGAGACCCGGAAGAGCAAGTAGACTCCGCGGTCCCATGGACGAGCGCACCGATCCCGAGACAGATGCAGCCGAAGGCAGGGCCCCCGAGGGTCTGCCGGAGCGGCCTTCGGACGAGGGGACGCGTGGCACGAAGAAGGGCCGGCGGCGCAACCGCCGTCCCGGCCAGGCCAAGCTCGAACGGATCGCTGAGGTGCACTATTGCCGCACCGACACCGAGGCCAACCAGTGGCTCGCGCTTGGCCCGGAGTGGGACCTCCAGGACATCGTCCCGATGCGCGTCGAGACCGATGACGGCGGCGAACGCGACGAGGTGCACTTCGTCGTCGCGCGCTGGGAGAACGATCGCGACCGCGCTCGCCTTCGCACGCGCGACCGGGCGCCGCGACGGGGGCGCGACTCCACGTAGCGGGCTCTTGTGTCCGGTGCCGCCGATCTTCTGACCGCGCTGCGCGCCGCCTTCGTGGCCGGCGATCCTCTGGTGTCCTACTTCCTCGACCGCCACGAGCGGCGGGTCGTGCGCGTCGAGGACGGGCGCTGCAACGTCCGGGACGTGACCGCGCAAGAGGTGGAGGACGACGAGAACCGCTTCGCAGGGGTGCCTCCGATCACGACGACTCAGGACTTCGTGTGGATGCAGGAGTTTGTCGACGAGTCCGACGACGACCGGATCTCCCGCCTTCTCGACAGCAAGCAGGGTGCGACGAAGCGCTTCGTGAAGGCGCTCCCGCAGGTCGGACCCGACGCCGCCTCGAAGTGGAACACGTTTCGTGAGGGACGATTGCGAGAGCGGGTGAGCGAGTGGCTCGCCGCGGTCGAGTGACCCTCTCGGTGTAGCCTGTGCCGATGCACCGGGCCGCCGCCGCGTTACTCGTGTTCATCGCTTCACCCGCCCTCGGGGCGGACCGGTTCGTTGCGCCCGGAGGCGATGACGCGAACCCCGGCACGGACGCGGAGCCCTGGCTGACGATCCAGCACGCGGCCGACAGCGCGGCGCCCGGCGACGTCGTCATGGTCCGGTCCGGCGTTTACGTCGAGACGGTCAGCGTCAGTGTCTCCGGCGACGAGACCCTGGGCTGGATCACCTTCCGCTCAGAGGTCGCGGGTGGTGCCGAGATCCGGGGACCCGGGCTGGCAGTCGCGGGTGAGGAGACGTGGATGGTGCGTCTCAGCGACATCCACCACGTGCGCGTCGAGGGTTTCAGCATCAGCGGACTCTCGACCGACCGCGGTGACGACCTCGTGGGCGGCATTCTCGTCGAGAACGTGGCCGGCACGGCCTCGGACATCGAGATCGTCGACTGCTCGGTCGCGGGAATCGCGAACAACGGGAGCGGAGAGCGGAACGCCCACGGCATCGCTGTGTACGGCCGAAGCGCCGCTCCGCTGACCAACGTCACCGTCGAAGGGTGCTCTCTGACAAACCTCACTCTCGGCGCGAGCGAGGCGCTGGTGGTCAACGGGAACGTCGATGGCTTCCTGATCCGCGGCAACTTCCTGAGCGCGTGCGACAACATCGGGATCGACGCGATCGGACTCGAGGGCACCGCGCCTTCCGACGACCGCGCGCGCAACGGCGTCATCCGCGAGAACGACGTGTTCGACTGCTCCACGGACGGCAACCCGTTCTACCGGGGCGATCTCAGTGCGGGCGGCATCTACGTCGACGGAGGCGAGGACATCCTGATCGAGGCGAATGTCGTCAGTCTCTGCGACATCGGAATCGAGGTGGCGAGCGAGGCGAAGGGCGGCACGACGGACTCGGGTACCGGTGAGATCCTCGTGCAGAAGGCGACCGGAGTGTGGTTCACCGACAATCTCGTCGTGACGACCGCGCAGAGCCTCGGCGTCACCAACCCGTTCAAGGCCGCCGACACGAACGCGATCACGTTCGCGCGCAATGTCTGGTGGAGCAACGGGCACCCGGGCGCGCTCCGGTTCGAGTGGAACCGCAAGGACTACCAGGGCCTGGCGGCGTTCTCCGCCGCGAATGGCGACGGAGGCAGTTCCGTCGTCGCGGATCCGATCATCGCGACGAACAGCGGAGGCGGCATCGACACGACCCCGTTCCCCGGTTCACCGCTGATCGACTCGGGCGATCCCGCGTACGTGGCCGACCCCGAGGAGACCGATGCCATGGGCCGGGGCCGCGTCATCGGCCCGGGCGTCGACCGTGGCGCATTCGAGAGCGCTTCCGGCGTCTCCCCTCCCGGTGACCTGTCGTTCCTGAGCTCCACGTTCAGGGGAGTGGAAGGACGGCCGTTCCGCGCGCGGATCGCGCTGCGTGGGGGGATGCTCACTGCCGCCGACTTCGACACCGCCGGACTTCCTGGCGGGCTCGTGTTCGACCCGATCGCGCTGACGATCACGGGAACGCCGACCGGCCCCGCCGAGTTCTCCGAGTCCGCGCTGCTGACGGTGGAAGACCTCGGCACGTTCGGCGCGACGATCTCCATCGACATCGTGGGTCTCTCGTCGGCTGACCGTGACGCCGACCAGTTCCCCAACGGACTCGAGGCGGAAGTGGATGAGGCGTTCGTGGACGACCCCGGGCAGACGCCCGTCGGCGCCGCGCCGGTCGAACTGGAGACTCTCACTCTGCGCAAGTTGCAGGTCTCGCTGCGCGTGACGCGAACGGGGTTCGTCGACAAGGTCACACTCGACGGCACGCTCCCGTACACGAGTGAGACGACCTTCCCTGATCAGATCACGGTCTGGATCGGGGGCGTCCTCCGGAAGTTCCAGACGTCCGGGAGCAAAAAGGCGAGTACCGCCGATGCGAAGGTGAAGTTGCAGAGGAAGGACGACGCGTTGCGGGTGCGCGTGACGATCAAGCCGGCGACGGACTTCGAGACCGTGAACGCACTCGCGGACGAGGGGTTCTTCGTCAGCTCCGTGCCCAAGGACGCCGGCGTGCAGTTCCCAATCAGCGTGTTCGTCCTCGCCGACGATGTTGCGTCCATGGCCGACGCCGTCACGGACTTCGTCGCCACGCGACGAAAGCTGCGCGCCAAGCTCGCGAAGCCCGCAAAGCTCCCGAACGACTGATCAGCGCCCGACGGGATCGGAGTGCACGTCGTGGCCGCCGGCGTGCGGCCCCTCGACCACCTTCTGCGCGGTGAACGGCAGGAGCCTCTCGAACACCGCTTCTCGGACGGCGCAGTCCGGCACGTCGCACGCCGTGCAGTAAGCCCGCTCGCAGGGGTCGATGTGGAACGCGAGTTCGGCGGGCCGCCGGCGCGTCCGCAGCAGCCGCACCTGGTATGCGTCGGTCGCCTCGTGGGCCTCCTCGACGGTCCAGAACTCCGGCACCACGACGTGAAGGTCCACGTGCAAGGCGCTGCCGAGGTCGATTGCGCGCAGGTCGTGAATGTCGATGATCCCCGGCGCACGCGCCTCCTCGAGTCCCTCCGCGACGTCGGCGAGCGCCTCGGGATCGACCTCGTCCATCAGGCCGCGCGCTGCCGATCGCACCATTCCGTACGCGGTCTTGGCGAGCAGCAGCGCGACGAGCATCGCGAGGATGGGATCCAGCCAGGCCAGGCCGGTCAACTTGACCAGGAGCAGACCGACGACGGCTCCGGCACTGGTCCAGAAGTCCGACATCACGTGCTTGCCGTCTGCGACGAGCGCGTGCGAACCGCATCGACGGCCCGCTCTGATCAGGTAGATCCCCAGTCCGAGATTGGCGACGCCCGCCAGGCCCACGATGAGCATCCCGACGTTCAGCTCGTGGGGCACGGCCTTGTCGATCAGCGCGGCGATGGCCTCCGTCACGATCGCCACCGCCGCGAACGCCAGCAGCCCGCCCTCGAACCCGGCCGAGAGGAACTCGATCTTCCCGTGACCGTAGGGATGGTCCTCGTCTGCGGGACGACTCCCGACGACGATCGCGAAGAGCATCGCGCCGGCCGCCGTGACGTTCACGATCGACTCCATCGCGTCGGAGAACACGACTTGCGAGTCCGTGATCACCCACCCGATGAACTTCGCGCAGAGGATCAGCAGACCGGCGACCAGCGATACGGCTCCCGCCTGGAGTCGCACGCGACGCGTCGCCGGATCAATGGTCGTGATCGAGTGCATTCCGCCCATCGCGAGGAACACTACCAGTAGGTCGTGCTCACGATGGCGTCTGCGACGGCGCGGACGCGACAGGCCAGGCGCTCGTGCGGACCACCGCGGCCCGTGCGCTTGCGCCACGCTTCCTCGGCGACGTCCGCCGGTGTGAGCGCAGCCACTCCATCAACGACACGGAGCACGCAGTCTCCGCAGATGCCCCGGCCGGCGCACGAGGACGCGAGCGGCACGTCGGCGCGTCGGGCGGCGTCGAGCAGCGTCTCTTCGGGTGCCGCTTCCAGCAGGTGGCCAGCAGGCAGTCCGTGGATCGTGGGCATCGCAGTCCGAGGATACCGGCCGGCTCGGAGGAGTTGAGAGTGTGCAGAGAGGTGCGGACTTAGTCCGCTACCCCGCGGTCCGCATGGACCTATTCTCCTCGGCCGGGAGCCGCAGAGCACCCGGGAGCTACAGAGCAAATTGGCCGTTCGCGTCGCATTCCTGATCTTCCTCAGTGCCACCCTGTGGCTGTCGTGGGTGTGCGCACGGCGAATCACGCGCAGATTCGGTCCCCAACAGGTATCCGCTGTCCCGCTGGCGGTGTTCCGGATCGTGTTCGGGCTGGCGCTTCTTGGCGAGGTGTTCCAGCTTCGCTACCTCGCACCGCTCCTCGGCTCCGAGTTGGTCGGAGTGATGTCACCGGCCATCGACCTGCGCCTGGCCACACTCGTCTGGGGCGTGGTCGTCCTGGCAATCGTGGCCGGCTACCGGACACGACTCGCCGCGATCGTCAACTACGCCTTCACGCTCACGACGATGAGCACGTTCCGCGACTTTGAGTACCACGTCGACTACGTGTTCACCCTCGGCGCGGTGTTCCTGATCTTCGCGCCGGTCTCCCGGCGGCTGTCGATCGACCGGCTGCGCGAGCTCCGGCGAAGCGCGGCCGCCCGTGAGCCCGAGCCTCTCCGCGCGACGGTCTCGTTCGCTTGGAGCGTAGGGATCGTGCTCGTCGCGATCGCCTTCGTGTACGCGGATTCCACGCTGCACAAGGTCACCGCTCCGCTCTGGACGAAGGGCCTCGGCATGTGGCTACCGGCGTCGGTGTTGTACGCCACGTGGGTCGATCTGTCGTTCCTACTCGACAACCAGATCCTCTCGCGGGGGCTCGGTTATCTCACGCTCGCGTTCGAGTTCGCCTTCGTGCTGCTCATGTGGTGGCGGCGCATGTGGCTGCCGCTGTTCGTCGTCGGGCTCGGGTTGCACGTCGGCATTCTCGTGGCATTCCCGATTCCGTGGTTTGCGATCGCGGTGATCGGGCTCTACGCGGTCATGGTGCCTCCCGGTGTGTACGCGTGGCTGCGAGCGCGATTCCGGCGGGCCTCGCCGGCCGTGTCGTTCGTCTTCGACGGCGATTGTCCTCTCTGCCGCGGGACACGGGCGGTGCTCGGTGCACTCGACGTGACCGGTGCCGTCACGTTCCAAGCCGTCGACACGGCTCACGAGAGGTTGCCGGCGCTGCGCGATGTGAAGCGGGAGACGCTTCTGGTGGACGTGCATGCCGTGACCTCCGGCGGCAAGGTGGAGAGTGGGGTCGCCGCGTACGCCGCAGTCCTCTCGCGCATGCCGTGCACGCTTCCGGCCGGTGTTCTCCTCCGACTGCCGGGAATCGCCGCCGCGGCGACTGCCGTGTACAGACGGGTGGCGCACTCCCGCGCCCGCGGCGACTGTGGAGATGAAGTCTGCGCGGTCGCGCCCGCGAGTGTCGCGAGCGGCCGTGACGATCTGCGTCCGCTCACCGCGCTGATCTGCGTCACGCTGGCGCTGCAGATTGTGAGTTCCACGGCGAACCTGGCGTTCACCCACACGGCGGCGGCCATCGGGATCGAAGGGCCGTACGCGACGTGGAGGCACGCCGTCGTGGAAGTGCGCCACCGCGTGGGTCGGCCGTTCTTCGGCATCACCGCGCACGGCGTCTTCATGTCGCACCACTTCGTGGGGAGGCGGATGTCCATGACGCTCGCCCACGAGGCGCCGGACGGCACGCGCACGTTCCTGCCGATCACGCAGGAGGATGGCCGCGCGCACCCGGCCATGTCCGGTCGCATGTGGGTGTACTGGAACTTCCGCGTCGTGCAGCGAGTCGGTGACCTCCAGCGCACGGAGAGACGGCTCGCCCGCGTTGCGGGGTTCTTCGGAACCCGCGCCGGTTTCAATTCCATGGACTCGACGTACGTTGTGCTGGTGAAAGAGTTCACCGTCGAGGAGGCTTGGAAGGCGGGTGTCCTCGCAGAGCGCCGGGCGATCCCATGGCGCGAGTGGGGGCGGCTGCGCCTCGCGGACGGTCAGGCAACGCTCGTGAAGAGCGAGTGAAGGAGCGGCCATGCAGGACGTCTACCGCTCCGAACTGAACAAGGACGTGCCGCCTGCCGGTTCGGACGAGTTCGCGCCGTTGGCCCTGGGCTCGCTCAGGGTGTGGCCGCCGGTCGTGCTCGCGCCCATGGCGGGAGTCACCAATTACCCGTTCCGTGCGATCTGCCGGGGCTTCGGCGCGGGTCTCTACGTCAGCGAGATGATCACGGCCCGGGCCCTTGTCGAGGGACACGCCAAGACGTGGCACCTCGCGGACTTCGGCCCGGAGGAGTCACCGCGCTCACTGCAGCTCTACGGCGTGGAGCCGGTCTCTCTTGGTGAGGCCGCCCGCCGGCTGGTTGGCGACGGCCACGTCGATCACATCGACATGAACTTCGGCTGTCCCGTGCGCAAGGTGACATCGAAGGGCGGCGGGGCCGCGATCCCGGTCAAGCCGAACCTGCTGCGGCGGCTCGTGCGTGCGGTCGTCACGAACGCCGGTGACGTGCCGGTCACGATCAAATTCCGCATGGGCGTTCACGACGAGCTGCTGTCGTACATGGATGCCGGCCGCATCGGTGAGGAGGAAGGTTGCGTCGCCGTCGGGCTGCACGCGCGAACGGCCGCACAGTTCTACGCCGGACAAGCGCGTTGGGAAGCGATCGCACGGCTAGTCGAACATGTGCAGATCCCGGTGCTGGGCAACGGCGACATCTGGGAGGCCGAGGACGCGCTGCGCATGATGCGCACGACCGGGTGTGCCGGCGTCATCGTCGGGCGCGGATGCCTGGGACGCCCTTGGCTCTTCCGCGACCTGGCCGACGTGTTCGACGGGCGCGGGCCGCGGGATCCGCCGCTGTGGCGCGAGGTGCGCGCGATCGCACTCGAACACGCCGAGCGGCTGGCTGGGTGGTGCGGAGAGCAGCGTGGCATCCGGATGATGCGCCGTCAGCTCACGTGGTACACGAAGGGCTATCCGGGCAGCGGCGCGATCCGTGCCCGCCTGCAAGCGGGTTCTGACCGTCGACGACGTTCGCGAGACGCTGCTCGCCATCGACGACGAGACGCCGTTCCCGCCGTCAGCTGTCCGCGTTCCGCGCGGGAAATCCGGCGGGACCCAGGACGTCTCGCTGCCGGAGGGATACCTCGACGATCTCACCGACGACACGCCACCCGTCGCGGCGATCGGCGTCTCCGCGGACGGCGGATAGAGTCGGACGCATGTCCGGTGATCCGATGCTGCACCTGCGCGACATTCCCGCCTCTCGACTGGGCGGGTTGCTGGCCGACGCCGGTGCGGACGCGCCGGCGCTCGCGCAGCGGCTGCGCTTTGCCATCCACGGCGAGGGCGCGCTGACGTGGGACGAACTGCCGGTGGGACGCAAGAGCACTTCCGTGCTGCGCCGCGCGTTCCGCTTCGGTCCCCTTCTCGAGCCCGCGGGCGAGCGCCTCGCGGGCGACGGGACGCGCAAGTTCGCATACCGATTGCGCGGCCCGGATGGCGGCGGCGGCGAAATCGTCGAGTTCGTTCTCATCCGAAATCGCGAGAACCGGACTCTCTGCGTCTCCTCGCAGGCCGGTTGCGCGATGGGCTGCACGTTCTGCGCGACGGGCGAGATGGGGTTGCTGCGCAACATGACGGCGGGGGAGATCATCGAGGGACGCACCCGGATCGAGCGCGTGACCGGGGAGCGCGTGACCGACGTGGTCTTCATGGGTATGGGCGAGCCGCTGCACAACTACGACGCGGTGATGGACGCGTGCGAGAACCTGAACGCCCAGGACGCTCAGGCGATCGCGCGCAAGCGCATCACGGTCTCGACGGTTGGCCTGCCCGACCGGATCCGGCAGTTCGCCGCTGAGCGCCGGCCGTGGCGGCTCCACCTCTCCCTCCACTCGGCGATCCAGAGCGTGCGGGAACGGATCATGCCCGTGGCCAGGGTTCATCCGCTCGGCGACCTGATCGACGCGATGCGGACGTATCAGCGGTCGTGCGCCGTCCCGTGGGTGACCCTGCAATACGTCGCGCTGCCCGGCGTCAACATGGACGATGAGCACGTCGATGCGCTCGGCCGCGAGCTGCAGGGGCTGCGCTACATCCTCAACGTGATCCCTTGGAACGACACCGGAGCCGGCTTCCGGCCCCCCTCGTGGGGCGAGGTGAAGGACTTCACCTCGAGACTGCGCCGCCTGCGCTGCCCCGTGAAGATCCGCTATAGCGCCGGGAAGCAGCAGGGGATGGGTTGCGGCCAGCTTTCGGCCGAGACGGTGGCTTTCGCGGCGAAAGCTGGGCACATGATCGCCCCGCCGGGCGTATTCACGGGATGATGGAGGTCATGACGATGGTCGAACGGCGAAGGGAAGACGGGCGCACTGCGTTCGTGGTTGTGGTGATCCTCGCCGTGCTGGCGCTCCTCGTGGGCGGTGGCTGGGCTGTCTTGTCGGGCGTGCCCGACGACGGCGGTGGCACCACGCAGGCCGGCGACCCGGCGGACGGAGCCGGCGACGCGGGCCAGGGCAACGAAGCCGGTGGCGATGTAGATCCGGCCTACGCGACCGGTGGAGGTGGCGACAGCGCCTTGCCTCCACCCGGGCTGCGTGAGGGTCCGGTGGCGGCGCCGCCGAAGAACGGCGGTCCGTGGGTGCTCGTCTCCGGCTACGAGCGCACGCTCGGCGATGTCGACTGGGACCTGATCGGCGGGGTCTACGCCAAGATGATCCCGGTGCTGAACGACCAGGCCAACGCGTTCTCCCGCGGCGACGACTTCTTCGACGGCGATGAGACCGACTACTTCAGTCTGCTCTTCGAGCAGGAGGAACTGGTCAAGCAGCGCTTCGGTTACGAGCGTCCGCACCGCACGTTGATGCACCCCGCGATGCTCGCCAACGTGGTCGCAGCGACGCTCGACAAGCGGGGGCGCGGCTTGACCGACGATCAGCTTGCAGGACTCGCCGAGCTGGCGGAGACGTACTCGTTGCTCGAGACGAAGGCCGAGCGCGAGGAGGCAGGCAACGAGTGGTACGTGCTCGACGTCTACGTGAGGGTGGGCGAGCGCCGCCGGAAGTACATGTACGACGTCGAGGCGCTGCTCGACGAGAAGCAGCGGCTCCTGTTGCACTCTGAGCACGCTCGGGATCGCCGGGGTCTGGACGTGATCGGCGCCGCGGGCGTCTGGCTCGAGGAGCCCAAAATCGTCATGTACGGCGAGCGAATCGACGCCGAGGAGGGTTATGCGGGCCACATACTCGCGGGAAGTCCGGCGGAGCACCACGAGACGATCCTCGGCATCGTCTCCAAGCACCTCAAGAGGCTCCCTCCCGATACGTACGAGAGGCGGGGTCGGATCATCGATCTGATGGGCTACGTGAAGTTCGATGAGTTGATGGCAGGGGCGCGCATGACGTCGGCGATCTTGCACGAGGTCGAGGCGACGCTTGGCGCGGATATCGAGATCCCGCCGGATGCGGTCTCGAGGCCGCTCATCATGGTCCCGCACATGCGAGATTGACCCGCGCCGCTAAACCGCGCAGCGTCGCGCGTCCCGCCGCACAATGGCGCCAGCGGTCGGGGATCACGAGCCAATAGCACGTCCAACGGCCGCGCAATCGCCGGAGCAACCGTCAATGGCGGCGGAGAGACTGCACGTTTACGAACTGCTCGAACGGCATTACGTCCCGGGGCCGGGGCGTGCCTACAAGGGGGCGGTCGCGTCGCCCGGCGGCCCCCTCGCGCTCGGCACGGCCGTTCGCGTTCGCGTGGTGGACGTGGATGCGGCGGGGGGGCCGGACGGAATCCAGCGGCTCGTGCGGGCGCACGGGGCTGCACGCGGGGCGGCGAGCGAGTCCGTGCACGCCCCGGCGGACTTCGGAACGCTCCGCGGCGAGCCCGGGCTGCGGTTCTGGAGCGCGATGGCGTGGCTCCCCGGCACGTCGATGGATGTGCTGCTCGATGAGACCCCGGTGCTCTCGGACGAGGCCACGGAGGGCATCGCGCGCGACCTCGCGTCGGCGCTGGCCGCGCTCCACGGCACCGGTCTGGCCGGGATCGCCATCCATCCGGCCACGGTGCTGCTGCACGAGGAGGGCCGCGCGGTGCTGCTGGACGTCGGCTTCGCGCCCGTCGATCTGCGCGTCGAAGGCGCACCCGCTCCGCTTGCGGCGTGTCTCGCGCCGGAGGTGCGGGCGGATGTGGCGGAACGCGGTCATGCGTCCGATCTCTACGCGCTCGGGGCGTTGCTGTACCGCGCCGCGACAGGGAGCTTCTACGACAATGAGCGCACGGTCGACGGCGCGGAGCCCGGGAGCCGCCGGCCGAACGACGTGCGTCATGCGGCGTCGATCTTCCTTTCGGAGGTGATCCACACCCTGCTCGATCCGCGGCCCGGGCGGCGGTTCTCGTCGGCCAACGAACTGGTCCAGGTGCTGGCCGGCCGACGGCAGAGCGCGTGGTGGATGTCGCGCCACATCCAGCAGGAATCGGTCGTCGATGACCCGGTGTCGATGCTCGCCGCGACTCGCGACCCTCCGCCTCCTCCTGTCACCCCGCCGGCGGAGCCGCCGGACGAGGAGTGGTTCACCGAGCGCCCGGCTCCGTTGCCGCTTGGTGACCGCCACGTGCCGTGCGTGAGCCGCACGTCGCAACTCGCCGCCCTTCGCGCCGCAGTGGACGCGACCACCGCGGGAACCGGAGGTGTGGTCGTGGTGCGCGGGTCGTTCGGCGCGGGTCGCACACGTGTTCTGGACGCGCTGCTCGAGTCGGTGGAGCAGAGGACCGACATCATCGCGCTGGCGGCGACCTTCCCGCGCTACGGCGTCGGCCGGCCGCTTGGAGCGCTGACCGAAGCGCTGACGCACTTCATGACAGGCGAGCGCGAAGTCCAGGAGCAGCTGGTCGCTCGACTCCTCGGAGAATCGGCGGGGGCAGCGACGACGCTGGCCGCGATCCTGTCCAGTCGTGCCGGGCCACCCGGAGCCGAGGCGCTGGGACTCAGCGCACTCTGCACGTGTTTCGTGCGCGTGGTCGAGACGATCACCGCTCATCGCCCGGCACTGCTCGTCCTGGACGACGTGGATCGCGCCGGCACGGCCGCGCGACGGGTGATCGGAGCGCTGGCGCGCGTCACCGCCGACATGCCGCTCCTGATCGTGGTCGCCTGTTCGGCTTTGCCGACGGATCTTGCCGAGTCGTTCGCAGGTCGAGCCGAGGTAGTCATCGACTCGCTCGATGCCTTTGCAATGCTCGACCTCGTACGGGCCGTCGTCGGCGACGATACTGCGGCGGCGGAGATCGCACCGATCGTGCACGACGCCTCCGGAGGTCGCCCCCGTCCGGCGTACGACGTGCTGCACGCGCTCGCCGCACGGGGTGTCCTCGAGCGCGTGGACGCGACGCGCTTCACTGCCGGCGATGCGCCTCTATCGGGGGCGCCGAACAGCGAGCAGAGCGCGTTCGCGGCCCGACTACAGGCTGTCGGTGACCGCGGCCGGCAACTCCTGTTCGCGGCGGCGCTCCAAGGCGATCGATTTGACGGGGACGTCACCCGCCGCACACTCGACTGGACGCACGACGAGATGGAGTCGGCGCTCGCCGACGTCGAGGCGGCAGGGCTCGTGCGGGGCGAGGGTCCGGCCCGGCGGTTCGTCGTCTCCGCACACACGGGGCTCCTGACGACGGGCGCGGATCCCGGTCAGCTCGCGGCGGCCCACGTCCGCACGGCTGACGCGTTCCTCGCGAGCCGCAACCCCGACCAGCTCGCGCCCTCCGAGATCCACGGAGTGCTGGCATATCGCGTGGCCTACCACTACTTGCGCGGCGGTAGCGTGCTCCGCGGCGAGTTGTACCTCCCGGCCGCGATGACGCACATGCGCGCGACCTGGCGTCTCGCCGAAGCGGACAGGCTGGCCCGGCTCGCGGCGGACCAGCTCCGGCAGGAGGGCCGGACGACGGCGGCGATCGATCTGGATCTGGACCGCGCTGCGATTCTCAGTCGTGCCGGAGACGTGTCCGGGGCGCGGGAGGTGCTGACTGCGGCACAGTGGGATGCGATGCAGGCCGATGACCGGCGCCGGGCGGCACGGCTGTCGCTCGCACTCGCGAACGTCGCGGAGGACCCGATGCGCGCCGCGGAGTATGCGAGCGAAGCGCTCACGGCCGCGGTCGACGTGAATGACAGGCCCGCGGTTGGCCGGGCGCACTTCGCGCGCGGACTCGCGCGGCGGGACCAGCAGCGCTACGGCGAGGCCCGGCACGAATTGAGGCGCGCGCTCGAGCTCGCACGGGAGACCCGCGACCGGTCACTCGAGTCCCGTGCGCGGAGAGCCGCGGGACAGGTTGCTGCTCGCGCCGGATGGAAGGACGAGGCCGAAGATCACCTGCGGTCTGCGCTCACCGCAGCCCGCAATGGCCGCGACCTGCGACTCGAGACCGTCGCCCTGCGCGGATTGGCGAGGCACGCGCTCTCGGACTCCGATCCCGTGCGTGCCGAGCAGCTTCTGCGCCGGGCGGTTGCCGTCGACCGCGCCCGCGGCGACGGATCAGATGAGGCCCAGGACCTGATCGATCTCGCCGGCGTGTTGCAGTCGGAGGGGCGCGTGAGCGAGGCTTGCGCGCTGTTCGGCGAGGCCGCGCATCTCGCGAAGGTCGTCGGTGACGGTGCGCTGCGTGCCCGCACGCTGCGGCTGCGTGGCGAGTCCGAACTGTCCGTGGGGAGGGTCACGGCTTCCGAGAGCACGCTCCGCGACGCGTTGACTGTCGCGGAGTCTGAACCCGACGCCGGGGAGCACGGACGCGTCCTGACGGCGGTGGGCAAAGCCGCCTTCCAGCTCGGGGATGTCACACGCGCGAAGGATCTTCTCGAGCGGGCGATGGAAGTGCTTGCGGGACAGGAGCACTCCGTGGCTCTTGCGCGCACCGGTGTGGCGCTCGCCCGCGTCGAGATGCTGATGGGTGCCGTGGAACGTGCGGAGGTACGTCTGCGGGACGCCGTCGAGGCCCTGGGCAAGGACCCGCTGGTGGCCGTGGCACACTCACTGCGCGCCGTCGGAGCCGCGCGCAGTGGTAGAGAGGCCGTCACGCGCGCCCGCGCCGACGACGCCGTGCATGCGATGCGCGACCTGGGAGACGTCGCCGAACGCATCGAGGCGTTGTTTCGCCTCTCGCTGGCAGCGCGCGTGCTGGGCGACGTCGAGTTGGCGGACGAGCGCTTGCTGGACGCGGAAAGTTGCCTGCACCGCGCCGCGCGCCGCCTCTCCGAGGACGACGCGGAGTCCTTCACGTCCGCGCGCAGCCCGGGACGCGACATCGTCGCGGGTGCGGCTCACTTGCGGCACCAGCACGCTCAGGCCGCCCGCGCAGGGGACTGACGTGCCGGACCGCGAGGCGGCGCTGGCCGTCCTTGGCGAGCCGGGGTGGCGGCTGTTGATGGGGGCACATGCCGCCGTCGAGGCGGCCGCCGGGGATGTGCTCGCCGCCGCAGAGAAACTGCGACGCAGCAACGCCGACGCGCCGCCGGTCGAGCGCGCCGCCGCGCTCGAACTCGTCACCGCCGGCCGCGCACTCGCGCGCAAGATCGGGTGCGACGAGCGCTTGCTCGCCGTGCGCGAAGCCGTTGAACAGGCCACGTCCGGCCGCGTGGCGATCTGGCACGCCCAGCAGGTGCCCGCGGGTGCCCGACTGCTGGAGATCGGCTGCGGCTGCGGCGCCGACACACTCGCTCTCGCCCACCGTGCAGCTAACCTGATCGCGACCGACGTCGACGCCGTGCGCGCGGCGTGCGCACACACGAACCTCATGACACTCGGCCTTTCGAGTGCGCGGGTCATACCCGGCGACGGACTGGCCGTTCTCGAGGACGACGCGGCGCGGGCCGACGTCGTCTTCGCCGATCCCGACCGCCGGCCGCAGGGCGCGCGCTCGTTGGATCCGGACAGCTGGCAACCGCCGCTCTCCGCGCTGCTCGCTCTCGCGCCGGAGCGGCGCGTGTTCATCAAGGCCGCGCCCTCGCTGAGGTCGGATGTCGTGCCGGAGTCGTTCTCGGTCTCCTATGTCTCGGCCGCGCGCTCGTGCTGCGAGGCGTTCGTCGCGTCGCATCGCGACCCGGCCGCGCCGCACGTGCTCGCTGTGCAGCTTCCAGCCGACGGTCCCTCGGTCTCGCTGTCGGGCGCACGCGAGGACGCTGCCCCACTCCCGCTCGGCGGCGCGCTCTACGTCCCGGACCCGGCCGCCGTACGGGCCTCGCTTCTGGCCGAACTGTGCGTGCGCCACGGCCTAGGCGTGGTGAGTCCCGGAATCGCGCTCCTCACCGGCGACTCAGGCGTGGACTCCCCGTGGCTCACGTCGTACGAGGTGCTGTCGTGTGTCGCGCTCGACCCTGCGAGCATCCGCGGGGCGCTTCGCTCGGTCGCCGCGCGTTCCGTCCGGGTTCACGTAAGGGGTGTTCCCCTGGACGCGGCGACGCTGCAACGCTCCGTCGCGCGCGGTGCCTCGCGGCGCGGGGCCGGAGGCGCGATCGACATGTTCGCGACCCGGCTGGACGAGCGCGCGACGGCGGTGGTGGCGCGGCGTAGGCCGGCCCGGTAGAGATAGCCCGGGTACAGACAAGCACGGGTAGAGAAGACCCCGGAGGTTGTGACGGACGATGGCCCAGGACGAGTCGCTCTGGACGCTTGCGCGCATCGTGGCCGAGGAACCGGCCCTCGCGCCGCTCGCCCGCCTGCACCTCGAACTCGCCGAGGAGACGACGGCCTTCGCCACCGACGGCACCGGCCCGGCGCCGCGGCCCGCATTCACCGGGCCGCCGGGCGTGCACTGGCTCTCGGGGCGCGCGCTCTTGTCGGCGGCACACCCTGCGGTGTTGCGGGGACTCGTCGAGCCGCTGTTCGGACGGCTGGCCGCGCGGCTCGCCACGGCGTTCCCGGAGGTCGCGGGATCCGCGAGCGAGGTGGCCGACGCGGTCCTCGACCCTGCGTTCGAATGGCCACGGCACCTGCGCGACTTCACCTCGCTCCCGGGTGACGACGAGGTTCCGCACCCGCCCCTGTTTCGGTTCCTGCTGTTGCGTTCGTTGGCGGCTCCGGCGACGCACCTGGCGCGCGCGTTCAGTCCGCCGCACGCCGAGCGGTGGGTCCGAGCGGCGTGTCCGTTCTGCGGACTCGCTCCGGCGGCGAGCCTTGCGGCGCCGGGCGGCGATCGCCGAATGCTGTGCGTGCTGTGCGGCGGGTCATGGACGGTGCAAGGCCTGGGCTGCCCCGCGTGCGGGGAGGAGTCCGCGAACAAGCTGCGCGTCCTCGCGGCGCGAGAGGCCGGTCCGGCGTCGCTGGAGGCCTGCGACGTCTGCTCGACCGGCTGGAAGGTCTTCCACGAGTCCTACCTGGTGCCCGGCCCTCCGCTGGCGATGGAGATCCTGACCGTGCGGCTCGACCTCGTCGCCGAGCGCGACGAGGGCATCCGCCGAGACGAGGCTGCACTCGCGGCCGTCTTCCCTCCTGAGTGAGCGTGGGGCCGGCGGCGGGGTATCCTGAGGGGATGCTGCTGAACCGCCTCGGTCTGCCCGGATTCGGACTGCCCGGATTCGCATGGCCCCGAATCGGCGCGGCCGTCGTCGTGGCGCTCGCGCTCGTGCTTGCTGGCGGTCCGAGTGCAACGGCGCAGCCGAAGAAGAAGAAGAAGGGCGACGACCCCGCCGCGGCCGCCTTCGCGGAGAAGTACAAGAGCGACGACGCCAAGGAGCGTGCTGCAGCCGTCGAGTCCCTGAAGGACACTCCCGACGACAAGCGCCTCGCGATCGTCTCGAAGTACGTCGTCGGCAAGGAGAAGCGGGCGGACGTCATCGCGCGGGCCGTGACCGTGCTCTCGAAGATCAAGGACGCGGACGCGATCGCCGCCCTGATCGTACACGCGGGCAAGGGCAAGACGGACCAGCGCGTGGTCTATCTGGAGGCGCTGGCGCACGTCCGCGACGACCGTGTGCGGGCCGCGTTGCTCGCGACGCTCGACGACGGCGACCCGATGGTCCGCGGCATGGCGGCCTGGGGCATCGGACAGCACCGCGCGCTGGAGGCCCTCGACCCGCTGCTTGCGCTGCTCGACGACCGCCACTGGCAGGTGCAGTCTGCGGCCATGTCGTCGATCTACCGGCTGCCGGACAAGGATGTGCTGCGCGAGCGGGCGGTGCCGCGGCTCGTTGATTTTCTCGAGAACTCCCGCGGTCGCATGCGCGCGGACGCGGCGCACGCGCTCTCACGCATCACCGGAAAGAGGCTCGGCAGCAAACCGAGCAAGTGGCGCAAGTTCCTCGCCGGTGAAGACGTGTCCGCGCGCGACGACGATCCCGAGGACGGCGTGTCCGGCGCGGCGAGCGGATACGCGGACGAGGGCGGACGCCCACACTTCTACGGCATGGAGGTCACGAGCAACCGCGTCGTGCTGATCCTCGACATGTCGCTGTCCATGAACGACCCGATCGAGATCGACCGCGACCGGCTGCGCAGGGAGACGAGCCGTCGCAAGGCGGCCGTGACCGGTGCGGGTGCCGAGGGAAGGGAGCCGCCGAGGAAGACGGGGACGAAGAGCGGCGCTACGACATCCCGTGGTGGCGCATCAAGTCACGTCTCGATCTGGCGCGGGAGCAGACGATCCTGCTGATTTCCCAGCTGAGGGAGGAGCAGCACTTCGACGTGATCTTCTTCTCGAACGACGCAAGTCCGTGGATGGGCAAGCTCGTCCCGGCCAACTCCGCCAACAAGCAGAAGGCGATTGCCGGGCTCAAGGGCGTCAAGCCCGACGACAAGACCAATACCTGGGAAGCGATCGCGACAGCGTTCGATCTGGCGGGCAACACAAAGAAGTCCTATGAGTCCGGACCCGACGAGATCTACTTGGTGACCGACGGGGCGCCTTCGATCGGGGACATCATCGAGCCCGACCAGATCCTCGACGCGGTCGTACAACTGCACAGGGTCAAGCCGATCCGGATCAACGTGATCGGGATCGGAGTGGATCTCCGCTTCCTTCGGAAGCTGGCGCGTGAGACCGGTGGAGTAGGGAAGTTCTTCACGAAGTGAGGGCAGACAGATGAAAACCACGACAGCACTGATGTTCGTAGCCGCGATGCTCCTCGCGATGCCGTCGAGTGGTGTGCGCGCCGACGAAGCGGCAGACAGTGCCTCCAAAGACAGTGCCGCCAAGAAGGCTGCCGAGAAGGCGTGGGAGAAGCAGGCCAAGGCCGAGATCGCGTACTTCAAGAAGAACGCGAAGCGCGCCAAGGACGACGCGACGTACGCCGACCTCCTGATGGCGGTTGCGAGCACCGAGCATCCCGTCGCGGCGGACTACCTCGGCAAGCTGATCCTGAAGGACCAGGACATCGAGCATCAGCTCATGGCGGCGTCCGTGCTGTCCGAGTTCAAGCGCAACGAGAAGTCGACTGTCGCGGCGGGCGACGCGCTCGTGAAAGTGCTCGACAAGAACAAGAAGCTCGAGATCGACGTCGTGGACACGGCGGTGGACTCCGTCGGCAAGCTGAAGCACGAGCCCGCGGTCCCGATCGTCTGCGAGATCCTCAAGAAGGGCGGCGATCCGTATCTGCTGCTCACGTGCGTGCGCGCGCTGGGCCGGATCGACAGTTGGCAGGCGCTGCCCACTCTGCTGGGGTTGTGGGAACGCCATCCGGTCGGCTACTCGTGGGAGACCGGCGAGGTGAAGGTCGACACCGGCGCTTCCGGCACGGCGGATCAGGAGGCGGCCGAGGCGGCTTGGAAGGCGAAGTACGGCAACGCCGGCCCGCGCGGCAAGCCGCCCCTCATGCTGAAGGTCTACATCGAGGAACTGGCCAAGGCGTGCACGAACATCTGTGACGAGGAGATCGGCCAGGCGAGCGACCTGCGCAGGTGGATGGTCGAGAACCGGCTCGAGCTGAAGAAGCTGGGCATCGACATCCCGAAGTACAAGGGTCCGACCAAGCGCAAGGGCGGCCTGGACTTCGGGGAGGATCCGGACGACGACGCCGACGGTGACGGCGACGGAAAGGGCAAGAAGGACTGAGGCCGGCTGCGCCGTCTAATGGGCCCGTCTATCTAATGGGCCCGTCTAATGGTGGAGTGAGAGCTCCGGTCGTCCTCCTGATCGCGTTGGTCCTCGTCGTCGCGGGGTCGATCGCGTTCGTCGTGTCCCGCCCGCCCGGGGCGCCGCCGCCCGAACGCGGTGATGCGATCTCGGCACTCCCCGGCTCCGGCGAGAACGCCGCGGAGGACGGCGGCAACGGACCGACGTCGCGACGGGAGCGCAATCGAGTCGCGCCTCCGCCAAAGTCGACGCCCGCGCTGAACGACCGCCGCGCGCTGCTCGATCGCGCGCTCGCGGCGTTCGACTCCGGCCGCGTGCTCGAAGCGCTACTGATCGTCCTGCCTCCGCGATCGGAGCCGGCGGAGTGGGTCCCCTCGTACGCGGAGGTGTTCGCCGTCTGGGAGGACACGCTGCTCGACGATCTCGAGGGTGACGCTGAGGCGGGCCGCAAGATCCCCGACGACGTGCTGGCAGGCGCGAAACGCGCGCTGCTGCTCGCCGACTCCCAACGCCGGCTGCAGGTATTGCTCGACCGCCTCGGGAAGGCCGCCCGCGCGACGGAACTGGCGATCCTGGACGGCACGGAGCAGGCAGAGGAACGCGATGCAATCGCGCGCCACCTGGCGCGCTTCGGCCGAAGTGGCACGGAGATCGACGCGGCTGACCGGACCTGGGTCGACCCCGCGATCGACCGCGTCCGGGCCCGCGAGTGGTCGCGGCGCGTCACGAAGCTCGACGTCACCGACCCGGCCGCCGTCGAGAGGCGGCGCGTCGAGCAGCTTGAGCGGCTGCGCGCGCGCGGCGTGACATCCCTCCTGGAGCGCATTCACGCGGGGCTTGCGTGGTTGGCGCTGCACCAGAGCGACGCCGGTGCGCTGGAGCGGACGCGCACCCGGTGTCTTGCCCTGCACGGCGACAAGAAGAGCGTCTGTTCACAGGGCGAGAAAGAGAGCGGGCGGACTCTCGCAGCGACCTCGCTGGCCGTGCTGGCGTTCCTGGACTTTCGCGATCAGGACGCTCGCGGCGTCTTCGAGGAGAGCCTGGCACGCGGTGTGGACTGGATCGTCCGCCAGCAGCGGAAGGACGGTTCCTTCGGCCGCCGCGGATACGACAGTGCGCTGGCGCTCATGGCGCTCGGCCAGGCCGCCGGCGCGTCCGGCGACGCGCGTGTGGTCCAGGCAGTGGAGAAGGGCTGGCAGTACCAGGCGACGCTCGCCGGTCCACGGGGCGGATACCGCTACGGCTCCGGCGGCGCCGGGGACCTGAGCGTGACGGCGTGGGTGGTGCAGGCGTACGAAGCCGCACGGGAAGCGGGTATCGATGCGCCCGGCGCCGACGTGGTCGAGGCCATGCTCTACTTCGTCAAATCAACGCGCGTGGACGAGACCCACTTCTCGTACATGGTCGGCCAAAGCGCACATGCTTCGTTGCAGTCGGCCGGGATGCTCGCACTGCAGGTGCTCGGCGAGGTTCGAGAGGACGCGACGCGCGAGCGCTTCGCCAAGGCGCTCGCGGCCACCGCGAAGGTCGGTGCCCGGCCGGCAAGACAGGTCAATCTGTACGGCCTGTACTACGACGTGCGCATGGAGCTGCTGCTCAGCGAGGACCTCTCCCCCGCGCGTCGCCAGGTGGTGCTCGAGTACGCGGAGGACTTCCAGATCGTCGACGGGTTCCGGGCCGGCATGTTCGATCCATCTCCCGATGCGACGGTCACGACAAAGGGGAAGACGCAGAAGCGGAACGAACGATGGCTCTCCCGCAGCGGGATCGAACCGTTCACCGCGTTCTCCGTGCTCACCCTGGAACACACCCTCTTTAAGCGGTAGTAGGGGCGGGGTGCTGCCACGCCCGCGCCGCGCTTACGAATTGCGCAATTCGTCGGGAGTCTTGCCGACGAGCTCTCTCGCGAGGACGTTGCCCGTCGCGGTTGCCACGAACGAACGTGGGAAGAAGCGCGACAGGAACGCCGCGAACTTGTTCTTCGCGCCTGGCACGAACGTCGGTCCGCGCCCGAGTTTCGCCAGGCTGCCCACAACCACGACGTCCGGCTCCATGCCTCCGCTGTCGCGGCCCATGTGCGCATGTCGCGCGAACTCAGTGCGTGTCTCGCCGGGGCAGACGGCAAGCACGTCGACACCGCTTCCACGCAGCTCGCTCCAGAGCGCTTCGGCGAACACGAGGTCGAACGCCTTCGTGGCGCCGTACACCGTGAACCACGGCGTGGGCTGGAAGCCCGCGACCGACGAGAGGATCAGGATCGCTCCACGCCCCCGCTCCCGCATGGCCGGCAGACACGCGTGTGTCAGGCGCACCGGTACGGAGCAGTTGAGTTGCACCATGCGCTCGTCGGCGGCGGTGTCTGCGTTCACGAATGCCCCGGAGAATCCGAAGCCTGCGTTGTTCACGAGCACGCCGACCTCACGGTCGCCAGCGGCTTCGATGAGCTGATCACACGCGCCGGGTACGGCCAGGTCGAGCGGTACGACGAGCGACTTCGTGCCGTGAGCGGCGCTCAGCCGTGCCGCGAGCTCGTCCATGCGGTCCTGCCTTCGCGCCGTCAGGATCAGCGGGAAGCCAGCTGCCGCCAGCGACTCTGCGTACGACGCGCCGAGTCCGGACGATGCGCCGGTCACGAGCGCCCAGCCGCCGTAGCGCTCGAACAGCTCGTCGCTCATCCGCGTCTCCGCAGCAGAGCCAGCATCTCGATGCCGTCGCGGCGCTCGAGGCTGCTCTCCGGTCGCGCCATGTGTTCGACCTCGAAGTGTGTGGCGAAACGATGCCGCAGTTCCTCCTCCGTCGCGCCGAACGGCGGCCCGTCCTCGCGTTCCATCACGAAGAACACGCCGATCAGCGCGCCCCCCGGTCGCAGGACGCGCGACATCGCGTCGACATAAACGTCACGCAGAGCAGGGTCGATGGCGCAGAAGCACGTGTGTTCCACGACTGCATCGAATGTGCCGATGTCGCCCGGCAGCGCGACCACGTTCGCGACGCGGTACGTCACGTCGAGCTCCGCCTCGGCCGCGAGTTCGCCGGCCAGCCGCACCGCCTCCGCTGAGATGTCGATGCCGACGACGTCGAACCCGGCGTCCGCGAGCATCAGCGCGTCGTGACCGCGGCCGAGGCCCGGCACCAGCACGCGGCCGGGTGGCTTGATCCACCCGTCCGCCACGGCCTGTGCGAGTGGAGGGGACGGCTCACCGAGATCCCACGGCGCATCGAGGGCTTCCCACTTTGACTGCCACGCGGCGGCGTCGAGCGGGCCCTTGGGAGCGCCGGCGACGTCGCGGAACGGAGGCGTCCCGCTACTCACTCTGCGTCGCTCGCGACCTCGCCCAGAGTCTCGCGGGTGCTCAGCGCCTCACTGGGCCGCCGGCCGCCGGCCTGCTTCTCGGCGTGGTACGACGAGCGCACGAGCGGACCACACTCCGCGTGACGGAAGCCGATCGAGCGCGCGAACCGCGCCCACTCGTCGAAGTCTTCCGGAGGAACGAAGCGGTCGATCGGCAGATAGAAGCCGTTGTCCTGTTCGGGCGCGAGGTACTGGCCCATGGTCACGATGTCGACGCCGACCGCGCGCAGGTCGTGCAGCACCTGCCGGACCTCGGGGTCGGTCTCGCCGAGGCCGAGCATCATGCCGCTCTTCGTCGGCACGTCGGGGCGGAGTTCGCGGGCCCGGCGCAGCACGCCCAGCGACAACTGATAGTCGCCGCCCTTGCGCGCGACCGGGAACAGGCGAGGGACCGTCTCGATGTTGTGGTTCAGGATGTCCGGCCGCGCATCCATCACGACCGCGAGCGCGTCGCCCTCGGTGTGCGCGAAGTCCGGGATGAGGACCTCCACCGCACAGCCGGGAGCGTCGCGGCGGATCGCGCGGATCGTCTCGGCCCAGATCGAGGCGCCGCCGTCGGCGAGGTCGTCGCGATCCACGCTCGTGATCACGGTGTGTCGCAGGTCGAGCTTCCTCACGGCTTCGCCGACGCGCCGGGGTTCGTCGAGATCGAGCTCCAGCGGCTTGCCCTTGGGGACCGCGCAGTAGCGGCAGCCCCGCGTGCAGACCTCGCCGAGGATCATGAACGTGGCTGTGCCGATCGACCAGCACTCGCCGCGGTTCGGGCAGCGGGCGCTCTGACAGACCGTGTGGAGTCCCAGGTCACCGACGAGAGAACTGACGTGGTTGAACTCCGGACCGCTGCCGAGCGGTCGCTTGAACCACCCGGGTAGACGGCGCTTGCCCGGCTTCTTCAATGATGTCGATGGAATGACCGTGTCGCTCATGCCTTGCTCGTACGTCCCCATTCACTCGGCGCCGTGCGGAACGTCTCCGCGATCCGGTCCATGACGTCGTCGATGTCCGGCGCCTCGCCGAGCATCCCCGTCATCGAGGCGACGGCGCGGCCGTCGATGCCGCAGGGAACGATCATCCCGAACCCCTGCAACTCCGCCGCGACGTTCAACGCGAAGCCGTGGAGCGATATGCCCGCGGAGACACGGATGCCCATGGCGACGATCTTGCCCTGCTCCGTCCACACTCCGGTGTGCTCCGGATCGCGGAACGCGCGGATCCCGTACGTCGCGAGCACGTGGAGCAGCACCTCCTCCATGAACTGGAGGTGTCCGCGTGGTCCGCTGCGCCGCTTGCGCAGGTCGAGGATGGGGTAACCGACGATCTGCCCGGGCCCGTGAAACGTGACGTCGCCGCCGCGGTCCGTGTCCACGACCTCGAAGCCGCGCTTCTCGAGTTCCTCGCGAGGCACGAGCAGGTGCCCGTCGTCCCGCGCCCGCCGCCCGAGCGTCACCACCGGCGGATGCTGGAGCAGGAACAGTGTCTCGGGGCCCTCGTCAGCGCGCAGTGCCCGTGCCGCCTCTCGCTGCATCTCCCACGCGTCGCGGTACGAGACGGAGCCCGGGCGGACGATCCGGAGGGGGGCGACGGCGGGAGTGGGAGATCTCATAGTCGAGCCCGGGAGGATATCCGGGGCCCCCGAGCGACCGCGAGGTTCCCAGGAACGGCGAGTATGTGACCGGACTCCCATCCGTCCAACCCGGCGCGTGCCCGACTCCGGAGACCCCCACCGCTGGTGCTGAGAATCGAGATGCTCCGCGTGTTGCTCTTCGTGACGGCTCTGGCGGCGGTCTATGCACTGGTGCTGTTCGTCGTCGTGCGCTACGTGAGCGCCCGGAGGCGCGGCAAGTCGGCACCGCTCGGGAAACTCGCGAAGGGGATACTGGCAGCGGGCGCGCTCGGCGTTCTCTGCATGGCGTACGGGCGGTTCATCGAGCCCTACTGGCTGGACGTGCGGCAGATCAGCGTCTCCACCACCAAGCTCGCACCGGGTACGCCCCCCATCCGCGTGCTGCACGTCTCGGACCTGCAGAGCGACCCGCAGTCGCGACTCGAAGACCGCGTGGCCGATGCCGCGCGGGACCTCTCGCCGGATGTGATCGTGTTCACGGGCGATGCAGTGAATTCCGTGGAAGCGCTTCCCGTGTTCCGCGCTTGCATCGAACGTCTGGCCGCAGTCGCGCCGGTCTACGCCGTCCGCGGGAACTGGGATATCTGGAATGTGCCGGACGCCGGCCAGTTCGACGCCCCCACCAAGGCGACGGTTCTCGACGGACGACTCGTGCGCGTGCCGGTGCGCGGAACCGCGTTGCAACTCGTCGGCGCGCCGATGTCGGACGAAGACGGCATCGCCGACGCCCTGCGTGACGCGGATCCGCGTTTCCCGACAGTTGCGCTGTTCCATCCGCCCCACCCGGAGGTCGTTCCTCACGCGCACCGCGGCAGCACGGTCGACTTGATGGTCGCCGGTCACACGCACGGCGGCCAGGTGGCCCTGCCGTTCTTCGGTGCGCTGATCACGTTCTCGCGCCACGGGAAACGCTACGAGAGCGGCTTGTACGACGTGGACGGCATGGCGCTGCATGTGAGCCGTGGCGTGGGCATGGAGGGCGGAAGCGCCCCACGCGTGCGCTTCTGGGCACGTCCCGAGATCACGCTGATCGAGTTGCGTCCCGCGACGCGCTGACAAGGGGGCGGGACCCCCGCCCGATCCCGGGGTCGCCGGGGGAGGGGCCTCCGCGCGCCCGCGCCTGCCCCGGTATGCTCGAGGACCATGACCGAGGCATTCGAAGCGCTGCGCGACGACCACTCCGAGTTGCTCGAGTCACTTCTCGCGCATCAGGAGGCACTTGTGCGCGGCGATCTCGCGACGGCGCGCGACCTGGCGGGCGAACTGCACGAGTCACTCGAGGCGCACGCACGTCACGAAGAGGAGCGCCTGCTTCCGGTGCTCGAGAAGGGAGGCGGCTGGTCGCGCATCGGCGAGCCGCGCTTCTACCGCGAGGAGCACGAGAAGCTCCGCGCGATGGCCGCCGAGATCGTCGAAGCGACCGCCGCGCTCGACCGCGAGGACCCAGCGCTTCACCGCGAGATTGTCCTCCTGATCGGCCGGGAGCACGCCTTCCGGACGCTCATGGCGCACCACCACGACCGGGAGGAGCGGGCACTGTTCCCCGACATCGAGCGGCTGACCACCCCGGAGGAGCGCGCCCGGCTGCTCGAGCCGCCCGACTGACGGAGTCCGTCAGCCCGAGCCGTTCCGTCAGTCCGCGCCGTGGTGGTATTCGAGCGCCGAGAGCGCCCGTCGAAGACGGCGCGCCTCCGTCGCCAGTTCCTCCGCCGGCGGCACCTCCTTCGCGGCGTTCGCGAAATCCAGGTCGTGCACCCCGTTGATGGGTGCGACGTGCAGGTGGCAGTGGGGCACCTCGAGGCCCGCAATCATCAGACCGACCTTGGTCGGCTTGTGGACCCGCCGGATCGCGTGGCCGACTGCCCGCGCCACCCGCATGCAGTGCGCTGCGAGCTCTCCGGTGAGGTCGAGCCAGTGGTCGATCTCAGCGACCGGCACGACCAGGGTGTGGCCCGGTTTGAGCGGGTTGATGGAGAGGAACGCCACGGCGCGCTCGTCCCGCCAGACGAAGTGGCCCGGCAGTTCCCGGGAGATGATGCGTGAGAAGATCGTGGCCATGTCAGCCTCCTCCGGCGTCAAAAAGGACGCCATACTTCACGTCAAAAATAATAGCCATAAAGACATAGAGCATGGAATTCATCAGACTTACAGAGATATGATGCACGACAATCAAGGCGTCGATGTTCCAGGATCTCTCCGCCCTTCGCGAACCCCTCTTCGCGGCCCGCCTGCTCCGCGAGGAGGTCCTCTTGGCGCCCCTGCCGCCTGGGGCGGCGCAACGATTCCGCGCGTGGTGTCGGTCCCGGAATGCGGCGCCGCCGGCTGCCGGCGCCGCGCTCGATGCCGCTGCCGCGCTGGCCCGCGAGGACGGGCTGCTGACCGTCCGGCGGGACCATCTGACGATGCTCGCGAAGGCCGCCGGGGGGGAGGGACTGCGTCGCGGACCGGGTGATGCGTTCCAGGGCACGCCGGCTCCTCCGGCCGCGGGGCTGGCGGACCTCCTGGAAGAGCTCCTCGAGACGGTGAACGCGCCGGTCGCCATCGAGGTCTGGCCGCCGCCCGCCCGGGCGTTTGCGCTGCACTTCCTGCTGCGGCTCGTGCAGCCGTTCGCGGCTCCGGCGGAGGCCGTCGCCCACGCGGCCGAGGCCCTGCTCCTCGGCGCTGACGGCTTCGAGGCCGACCGGGTGCTGATCCCACCCCCGGCTGCGGGTGGCAACGGGCACGCCCGCCGGCCGGATCCGGACGCCTTCGCCAGCACCCGCGCGCACCGGCTCGTCGAGGCGCTCGCCGTGACGCGGGAGGTGCAGCGCGAATGGACTGCGCGGCACGTCCTGCTCGGGTGGCTGGACGAGCGGGGAGCCGGTCTCGGTGCCCGTCAAGAGCAGTTGTTGCGCTGGTTCGCGGAGAGCGGTCCGGACGACGGAGACGTGGGGCGCACGCTCCGCTTCGAGGACTACGTCGGTCTGCACGCGGGACGGCGGGCCCCGAGTCTCCGCAGCCTCCAGAGAGATTGGAAGGGTCTGCGGGACGCCGGTTTCCTGGTCGCTCGTGACGGCGACCGGTTCGCTCTCTCGACGGCGCCGCTGCGCTACGACGATCTGGGCTGAACGCCCGCTCACGACGGCTCCGGGCCAGCCGCTGCATCCGCGGCGGCCTCGTCCCGCTCAAGCGGACCGTCCCAGGCCGCGATGCCGCCGTCGAGCACGGCGAGATCGCCGAAGCCCATCAGGTCGAGGAACCGGGCCGCCGCGAGCGTGCGATGCCGGTCGTCGCCGACCAGCAAGATCCGCTCGATGGTGCTGGCCGGCAGGTCCCGCCGCCGGCGCCCGAGATCGTGGACCGGGACATTCACTGAGCCCGGGATGCGTCCGAGGGCGAAGCCGTCCGACTCGCGCACGTCCAGCACGAACGCAGGCCGGGCGCCCTCGCACGCGGCCCGAAAACCCTCCGCCGAGATCAGCTTAGGATCCATCGATCGGCTACTCTATCCGGGTTGCCACCGGCCTCGATGGCGGGAGGCGGCCGCGGTCTTGGGGACCAGCCTCGGATCGCAGGCCGAGGTCCGTCGATGCCGATGCAACACCTATGTGGGAACGATGACCGTCCTCGTGCGTCCTATAGGGCGTGCGGCCCTGTTTTCGAACCGGGCGCCGGAGCGGGCGTTCCCCATGGGGGAGTCGAGAGACGAGAGAGGAAGGACCCACTGATGCGCACCTTGTCTGCCATCGCCGTTGCCCTCGTGGCTGCGGCGGCCCTGTTGGCTCCCACGCAACCCGCGTACGCCAGGAAGAAGACCCACAAGGATCCGATCCGCGGATTCACGTGCTCGGTCGAGGACTCGTTCGAGCAGGTCCCCCCGAAGCCCGGCGACGACGACATGCACATCGCGGCGGAGTTCAAGGACCCCTCGCCCGTGTACAAGCGGTACTCCGCCGACCAGCCCACGTTCAAGATCATCTGGACGGTGAAGCCCAAGGGCGAGCTCGCCGCCGACGAGGTCGAACTGCCTGAGGGATCGGAGGAGTGGACCGACGAGATGAAGGCGTCGTACCTGCGGTTCGCCATGCAGGGCACGAAGAAGAACCTCGAGACCGAGGTCAACGAGATGATGACCTGGCAAAAGCACCTGTTCGGTGAGGTCGTTCCGTACGCCGAGCGCATCGAGGCACAGAAGAAGCCCAAGTACATCAAGACCGCCTCGAAGCACGAGTGCCGCATCCTCGAGGTCAACTACCACAAGAAGCGGCCGAAGGGCACCAGGGCGACGTGGTGGCTCTGGCTCGCGACGACCGGGTGGGAGACCGAGACCGAGATCATCGAACTCGGCTTCTACGGCTACGTCGACGTGAAGTTCGCCAAGAAGTTCCGCAAGCAGTTCGAGGCGACCGTCAAGTCGTTCAAACGGCGCGAGCTCAAGAACAAGTCGGGTGACGACGAGTCCAAGTTCCTCCGCGACAAGGACCCCGAGGAAGTCCGTGAGAAGCTCACGAAGTTCGTGAAAGAGAAGATCATCAAGGGCTGGAAGTACAAGCGCACCGACAACTACCTCGTCGTCTACGACGAAGACGTGAACAAGAAGAAGATCGTCGATCGCGTCGCCAAGGAGATCGAGGCGCTACGCAAGCAGGTCTACGAGGTCGTCTTCCCCGCGGACCGTGAGTTCTTCGACGTCAGCATTGTGCGCATCTGCGAGACGCGCGATCAGTACATGGCGTACGGCGCGCCGCGCAGTTCAGCGGGCTACTGGTCGTCGTACCACGAAGAGCTCGTGCTCTATCAGGACAAGAACGACAAGAAGGACGCAATCCGCGTCCTCTATCACGAGGCGTTCCACCAGTACATCTTCTACTCCGTCGGTGAGGTCTCCCCGCACTCGTGGTTCAACGAGGGCCACGGCGACTTCTTCTCCGGCCACGTCTACAAGGGCGGCAAGTTCAAGCGAGACGTGTTCGGCTGGCGCACCGAGGAAGCGCGCAAGGCGAAGCGCAAGTGGGAGGAAGGCATCCGTCGCAAGACGACCACGGCGGCTCCGAGCGGGCCGGTCACCGGGGACGGTGCGGACACCGCTGAGGAGAAGCCTGAGATCCTCCACTTGCGCGAGTGGCTGACCTGGCGCCAGCGGCAGTATTACGGCAGCAACGAGTTCGGCATCCCCGCCGGCGCCAACTACGCGCTGGGCTGGTCGTTCATCTACTTCCTGCGCACGACGAAGAACAAGGAGTATCAGAAGATCCTCCCGACGTACTTCAACACGCTGAAGTCGTTCGTCACCCAGGGCCGCGAGAAGGCGCTCGAGGACGGGTTCAACCCCGGCGGGGGCGGTGGCGAGGGCGACGACGGTGAGCCGACCGGCGAGGGCGAGGGTGAAGGCGAAGGCGAAGGCGAAGGCGGCACGGCCGGTGGCGAACTCGATGGCCCGGGCAGCGTCACATCGGACGTCATCGAGCCCGCCCAGTGGCACGGTGAGTCGCTCAAGGAAGCCACCAGGGGCCTCGACCTCGACCAGCTCCAGAAGGACTGGCTCGCGCACAAGTGGTAGACGCGCGGGGCCGGTAGTCACGCGCACCTGCAGTGACACGAAGTAGGCCGGGGGAAACTCCGCAGGCGGGCGATCTCGACACACGTCGAGGTCGCCCGCATCGTTTCCCTGGCCCATCCGCTGACGCGGATGGCGCGATTCTCCTGGCCGATCGGGGCGCGGTTGTCTGGCCCCATCGGCTGACGCGGATGGCGCGGTACCTTGCAGAGATGGCGCAGACTTCACCCGACGACGTGCCCGCGTCCGCCCCTCCGTCCGAGCGCGCGGGGATGTCGCTCGCGCAGTACGACTGGCACGTGCGCGACATGGCCAAGAGCCTGTTGCACGCGGCCGGGCTGTACGTGGTTCTCCAGGCGATCGCCCTGACACGCCTGATCCCGCACTTCGTGTTCCGCGAGCCCGGCGGCTGGTGGCGGGAAATCGCGGTGTTCCTCTGCGGGTTCCTCGGAGCGTGGGCGGTCATGGCTTCGACTCTGCTGCGCGACGCCGGGCTCCGCTCGTGGACGGTCACGATCCTCGTGCCGCTGACGGTCGTCGCCGTCGTGCTGCTGTTCGTTGCCTTCCCACCGACGGCGCAGATGAGTCGCGCGCAGGTGGCGCTGGCGGCGGCATTGGTCAGCGGACCGGGCCCGGTGGCGTGGCTGATCACGATGCGCCGCTGGCGCGTCGAGAAGCGGCGGGCGGCCGCGCTCCTCCGAACGGAGACGGCGTCGTGATGCGCCATGCCCTCGCGGTGATCTGGCTGCTCATCCTCGCGGCGGCCGCCGCGGCGCAGGACGGTGCGCCGCCGGTCTCCGATGAGGTCGAGGGCCAGCGCACGTTCTTCGACGTGATCCTAGTGCTGCTCGTCGTCCTGCCGGTCGTGCTGATGACTTACCTGGCCGTGCGGCGGGCCAAGTCGAGCCCCTCCACGCTTCCGGTGTGGGACGACACGACGTTCGAGGAGGAGGTGCTCGGGGCCCGTCAGCCTGTATTGGTCCACTTCGCAGAGGAGTGGAACATCACCAACCGGGCGGCCAAGTCCCAGACCGAGGTCCTCGCCTACATGAACCGCGGCGCCATGAAGGTGGGCTACCTCGAGATCCACGACGCGCCGGGGGTCATGGAACGCTTCCCCGACTTCGTGCCCCCCGCCTACCTCTTGTTCTTCCAGGGCCGGAAGCTGTTTCACCGGCCGGGCTTGTGGCAGGCGGACGATCTGCAGGAGCACATCGATCGTGCCCTGGCTCGAGAGGGCTTCTGACGGTGGCCCGGGAAGCGAAAATCCACCACGGCGGGTTACCCGTTCGGCACCATGTGCCCACCCAGAGGCGAGACCGAGTCCGTACGGAGGCCGTCGCGCGATGCCCCAGCTGACCAACAAGCGCAAGCGCAAGCCCAAGGAGCTGGCCGTCATCAATGACGCCTGCACCGGCTGCGCGGGCTCGCCGGTCTGCCAGACGCTCTGTCCCGTGGAGAACTGCATGCAGCTCATCCACGACGACACGAACAACCCGTTCGGCTACATCTGGGTCGATCCCCTCAAGTGCATCGGCTGCAAGCAGTGCATCTCCAAGGGCAAGATGGGCATCTACCTCGAGGGCTGCCCGTGGGACGCGATCGACATGACGCCGACCACCGAGGTCGAGCTGGACTACGGCGTCTTCGAGTACTGAGCGCAGATCGCGCCGCCGATGTGACCCCGACGAGTGAGACCTCGGCATTGGGCCGTGCGTCCTTCCCCTCGAGGGTGGGCGGGGGCTTGGGATGGCCTCGGCTGCGCCCGATCTGCCACGGGGCGCCGAGATGCACCATCCGCGGGGAGTCCGAACCGCTTCCGGCAAGCGGCGTCACGCCACCCGCGCGATCCTCCCGAGGGAAGTTGGACCCCCCGCAGCCCTTTCCTACGATGACCCGCCATTCCGTGGCCCAGCGGCCGCGAGTGCTTGGGAACGGGAGATCCGCGGTGCCGGTCGGCGCCAACCGCAGCCCCCGGGTCCAAGCTCGTTGCGAGGAGCAGACCGTTATGTCCGATGCACAGCCGGGCTCGCCGCCGCTGCCCGGATCCAGTTCGGTGGGGGCGACCATGCCGCGTGCGCCCGGAGCAGCGGTGCCGCGCCGGCCGCGTCCGCCGAAGCAGCGCGGTACGGATCTGGAGCCGGACCGCACGCAGACACAGCTGCGCCGCCGCACGTTCACTTGGTTCGGACTGACCGGCGTCCTCGGCATCTTCACGCTCGGGACCGTGAAGTTCTTCTTCCCGCGCACGCTGTTCGAGCCGCCGACGACCTTCAAGATCGGGTACCCGTCGGACTACTCGTTCGGAGTGGACTCGCGCTGGCAGTCGCAATACCGCATCTGGGTCGTGCGCGATGCGGAGAAGCTCTTCGTCATCAGCGCCATCTGCACGCACCTCGGCTGCACGCCGGACTGGGTTTCTTCGGCGAACAAGTTCAAGTGCCCGTGCCACGGCTCGGGTTACGACTCAGCCGGCGTCAACTTCGAGGGCCCGGCGCCGCGACCGATGGACCGCACCAAGGTCTCGCTCGCGGCCGACGGACAGATCGTCGTCGACAAGCTGAGGGTGTTCGGACAGGACGACTGGAACGACCGCGAGTCGTACATCTAGCGCAGAGCGGCGCGACGCGCGGGCCAGGTCCGCGCCGGGCATGAGTGCAACGGCAGAACAAGAGGGCATGGATGGTTCCCAAGACTCCCCCGGATGACACGCCCGGCCTCGGCGACGTCATCGACAAGGCCAAGGAGGCCGTGCCGCTTCACAAGAAGTGGCTGCAGAACCCGTTCGAGACGTCGATGTGGCGTTCGATTTTCCGCCACAAGGTCGACGACACGCCGCGCAACCGTTCGCTCGCGGTGCTCTCGAACGTGTTCCTGCACCTGCATCCTGCCAAGCTCAACCGCGACGCCGTGCGCTACACGTTCACGTGGGGCATGGGCGGGATCACGTTCTACCTGTTCCTGATCCTGACCCTCACGGGCGTGGCGCTCATGTTCTATTACCACCCGTCGAAGGCGGACGCGTTCCGCGACATCCTCTACCTCAAGAACGACGTGCCGTTCGGCAACTTCCTGCGCAACCTCCACCGCTGGGCGGCGCACGCCATGATCATCACCGTCTGGATGCACCAGATGCGCGTGTTCATGACCGGCTCGTACAAGCCGCCACGCGAATTCAACTGGAACGTCGGCGTGATCCTGCTCCTCGTGACCATGCTGCTCTCGTTCACCGGCTACCTGCTGCCGGACGACCAGCTCGGCTTCTGGGCGGTCACGGTCGGCACGAACATGGCGCGCGCAACGCCACTCATCGGTCACGAGGGTCCCTTCGGCCCGGAGATCGGCGCGTCGGCCTACAACGACATCCGATTCGCGATGCTGGGGGGCTCGATCGTCGACGCGAATGCGTTGCTTCGAGCGTACATCTGGCACTGCGTCGCGCTGCCGCTCGTCGGCGGCACGTTCATGATCGTGCACTTCTGGCGCATCCGTAAGGACGGGTCCATTTCCGGACCTGCGCCCGTCATGCTCGCCAGCGAAGTCAAGACCGCGAAGGGGAGGCGCTGATGCACCTGTTCGCGATCGATTGGCAGCAGCTGGTGGACATCACGGTCCTGCCGGACAACATCCCGATCGTCCTGCTGGCGATCATCACACCCTGGTACCTGTGGTACGGCTTCCGCGAGGCGGTCCGCAACGACCGCCTGATCACGCAGCTCGAGGCGGACCCCGCGCTCGCCAAGACCCACCACAGGAAGCACCAGCCGTACCACGCCGCGTGGGACAAGACGGTGCACGCGTGGCCGTACCTGCTGCGCATCGAGTTCCTGGCCTGCCTGATCGTCACGGCGTTCCTCATCCTGTGGGCCATCTACTTCGACGCGCCGCTCGAGGAACCGGCCAACCCGACGCTCACGATGAACCCGGCGAAGGCGCCGTGGTACTTCCTCGGGCTGCAGGAACTGCTCGTCTACTTCGACCCGTGGATCGCGGGTGTGATTCTGCCCAATGTGATCGTGGTCGGACTGATGGCGATCCCGTACATGGACCCGAGTCCGCTCGGCAACGGGTACTACACGTGGAAGCAGCGCAAGTTCGCCATCGGCGGCTTCATGTTCGGCTACCTCGTGCTGTGGCTCCTGCTCGCGTTCATCGGGACGTTCATCCGCGGCCCGGGCTGGATGTGGTTCTGGCCGGGTCAGACGTGGGACAGCCACCGCGTCGTGCACGAGGTCAACGTGCACCTGCACGAGATCTTCGGCCTGACGGATCCGATGATGATCGGAGTGTTCGGTGGCGTCATGACTCTCGGGTTCCTGGCGGCGACCGGCGGTGCCGTGGACTTCGCGATCCGCAAGTACAAGCCCGAGCTGTTCCGCAAGATGAACATCATCCAGTACATGCACCTCGTCGGCTTCCTCGTGATCATGATCGCGGTGCCCGTGAAGATGGCGCTGAAGCTCTTGTTCACCATCAAGTACGTCTGGGTGACGCCCTGGTTCAACGTGTGACGTCGGCGCGCGGGAGACCAACTCCCGCGTGCTTCCCTTCACTGTGCGGCGCGTCCGTGTGGGACGCGTTCGAAAGGCGGAGATGAGCGACGACAAGCCCACCACCCCCGACATCCCGAAAGACCCGCTCTACGAGCGGTCCTTGTCGGTGCCGATCGTGATCGCGGCGCTGGCCGTGGTCATCTCGTCGGTCCTGGTCGTCTACGACGAGTTCATCACGCGGCGTCCGTACTTCGGATACCAGCGCACGTGGCAGGACGCGATGGTCGGGTACCTGGACGGCGTGCAGGGCGACCGCCAGTTCGTGCAGCAGCAGATCTCGGGGCTCGACGACTACCAAGCGCTTGTCACAGCGGCCCAGTCGGCTGCCGAGGCGAGCAAGGACCGCCGCGATGCCCTGCAGAGCGAGATCAACGGCATCTCCTCCGAGCTCACGTCGATCCGAGAGGCGATCAAGAGCCCCCGCAGCGAGATCGCGGCGACTTCCTACAAGGCCGAGCACGCCGCGGACGTCGCGGGCAAGCTCGACGTCGTCGACACCGAGGGCGCGCAGGGCTACCTCGAGAAGATCAAGAAGGTGCAAGCCCGCGAGGTCACCTACTCGTGGACCGTCGGCGACGAGGAGAAGTCGCAGACCTCGACTGTGCGTGAACTGATCGCCCGCGCAGACGAGCTGCAGCTCAACAAGTCCGCACGCCAGGGCGACCTCGGCGCCGCTTCGCGCGCTCTTTCGGCGGCCGAGGCGGCCCGGAACCGCTGGCTCGACACGAACATGGGCAACATCGCGCTCCTGCTCGACAACGTCGACGACGACGACATGCGCAAGGAGATCGCGGACAAGGTCATCGAGGTCGGCGCCGAGAGGTATCTGGAGCGATACGTGACGGGTCTCAAGCCCGACCAGGTCATCGGCCTCAAGAGCTCGATCGAGGACTTCTCCATCGGGACGATCAAGCAGCTTCACATCCAGGACACGAAGAACTGGGTCGACCGCTGCGAGACGTGCCATCTGAACGCACGCAGTCCGATGCCGATCAACGCCGCCGCTCTCGGCGGCGACGAGATGAAACTCTACGAGAGCCACCCGCGGCAGGCGGAGCTGTTCGGGACACACGACCCCGAGGAGTTCGGCTGCTCCATGTGTCACGGCGGCAACGGCGTCGCGATCACCTACGGCAACAAGAACTCCGCTGCCGAGAACGCGCACGGGCTGAACCACTACTGGCTCAAGCGCATGCACCCGCCGACCAACTTCGAGGCGGGTTGCAACCAGTGCCACCTCGGCGACATCCACCTCGAAGGCGGCGAGCGCATCAGCCAGGCGAAGGAGAACTTCCGCCACTACGGCTGCTGGGGCTGTCACGAACTGAAGGGCTACGACGTCGAGCCGGAGCGTTCGCGCGGGGTCGCCATGCGGATCACGGACATCGACCTCGAGATGGAGGCGCTCGAGCAGCGGGCACGAAACCTGAAGGCAGTGGTCGACCCCGTGTTCGACGAGGACGAAGACGTCGCGAACCGGCTGGCGGGCGACGTGGCACTGCAGGGGAACGCGCTGCGCATGCAGATCGCGGGCCTGCAGACCGAACGGACGAACCTCGGTCGCGAGCTGTACGACGTCGTCAAGGAGCGCAAGAAGGTCGGCCCGAACCTGAAGGACCTGCGCGCCAAGGTGAAGCCCGAGTGGCTCACGCAGTGGATCCAGGACCCGAGGAACTGGCGCCCCTCGACCAAGATGCCGGCGTTCCGCTGGTATGGCGACGACGAGGCGAAAGACGTGGCCGCGTTCCTGTGGCAGTCGTCCACGAACGTCGCCGCCGATCTCACGGTGTACGGGATGGAGCCGGTCTCACCCGGCGACCCGACCGCAGGCGAAGAGCTCTTCAATTCGGTCGGCTGCCTCGCGTGTCACTCGATCGGCGACCAGGCGGACGGCTCGTGGATGGGGAACACGTTCGCCGCGAACCTCACGAACCTCGGCGAGAAGTCGAACCTCGAGCACGTGGTGCACTGGGTCACGAACCCGCGCCATCGCCTGGCACCGTATTGCGCGGAGTGCAAGCGGGACCTGACTCCGGCGGACTTCGAGAAGCACGGCGAGGGCCTCGTCTTCGGCCGTGAGCACACCGCCTGCCCCAACTGCGGCTTCGACCTGCAGTGGGACAACACGGTGGTCATGCCGAGCCTCCGCCTCAATCGGAAGGAGGCCACGGACATCGCCACGTACCTGCTGTCGCAGGGCGGTGCGACCGGTGTCGACTTCCCGGCGGCGGCGCCCTGGCTCGAAGAGACGGATCGTTTCGATCGCGGCAAGCGCCTGGTGGCACACCACGGTTGCGCGGGCTGCCACGAGATTGGCGGGCTCGAGAACGAGGGCCGCATCGGCACGTCGATGAACGGCTGGGGCAGCAAGCCCATGGAGCGCCTCGACTTCGGCCACTACACCGTTGCGGCGAAGCGCGGGTCCGAGCACCACGACGAGAACGAGCCGCTGCTCGGGTGGACGGCGCCGAAGGACGACCTCAAGATCTTCGACGACAACCGCGACTTCTATCCGCACGGCAGTTGGTACAACCACCGCGGGTTCGCGATGCACAAGCTGGCGAAGCCGGAGATCTACGACACGTCGAAGAACGTGGATCGCTGGTCGCGCCTGCGCATGCCGAAGTTCAACCTGTCCGGGCAGGAGATCTACGACATCGTCTCGCTGCTGATGGGCAGCGTGGAGGACAAGTTCCTCCCGTCCACGATCAAGTACCAGCCGACCGAGACCGGCCAGGCCGTCCGCGAGGGCTGGTGGCTGGTGCGGAAGTACAACTGCGAGGGCTGCCACCAGATCCGTCCGGGCATGGTGCCGGCGATCCAGAAGCTCCCGCACTTCGTGGCTGGGCAGGAGAACGAGGGTGACCGGCCGCCGTACCTCGTCGGCACCGGTTTCCGCACGCGCCCGACATGGCTGACCGACTTCCTGCGCGACCCGTCGCTGGGCGGTGGAACGGCGAACCCGAAGTCCGTGCGGCCGCACCTGACGGTGCGCATGCCGACGTTCGAGTTCACGGCGCGCGAGGCACGTGCACTGGTGCGCTTCTTCGACGCGATGGCGAAGCAGCCCGACATCTACCAGGCACCGAAACTGTGGACGCTCTCGCCGACCGAGCGGCAGGCCGCCGAGGCGATCTTCGCGTCCGCGAACTGCGTGCAGTGCCACGTGGTGACGGGACAGCCCCTCAACGACGAGACGAAGGCGCCGAACCTCAGCTACACGGCCGCGCGATTGCGTCCCGAGTGGGTCGCGCGCTGGATACAGAATCCCAGTCTTCTCGAGCCGGGTACGGCGATGCCGGCACTCTTCCGGAAGGAATGCCCAGGGTGCCAGGCGCTGATCAATCCGGATCAGCTGTCCGACCATCCACGTCTCTGCCCGAGCTGCGGCAAGTCGCACGAACTCGGCAGATGGGTGTTCCAGGACCAGTCTCTGCCATCGGCCAAGGCGTACGAGGGCGACCACGTCGACCTCATCGTCCGCTATCTGAGGTCTCTCGACGACTGACGGGGCTCTCGCGGGGCCCGCGCGCAGGCGTCGCGGCGAACGCGGCGCGTTCAAGCGCCCGTTCGTGATCCTCGCCGCGATCGCGGCGCTGCTGATTCTCGTCCCCGGTCTGTTCTGGTGGGGCACGTGGTTCGGCAAGCGGCTCGACGACGACGCACTCGTCGAGCGGCTCTCCCCCGACGCGAAGCCGCGCCATGTCCAGCACGGCATCAGCGAGATCGCGATGCGCCTCGACGAGGGCCGCCCGGGAATGCAGCGCTGGGTGGACGAACTCGTGCGGGCGTCGTCGCGCTCCGAGGCGTCGGTGCGCGAGGCGGCGGCGTGGGCGATGCAGCACGACACGGCGCGGCCGGAGTTCGCCGCGCGTCTACGCGAGATGGTCACCGAGGACAGCTCTCCGATCGCCCGACGCAACGCGGCGACATCTCTCTCCCGGTTCGGTGACGACACGGGATTGCAGGTTCTCCGCGAGATGCTCGGGAACCACGGGGTCCTCGCGCCCGCGGCCGGCACGGTGACAACCACGCTTGCCGCAGATGACCCGGTCAAGCAGGGGATGCTCGCTGTGCGGATCGACCTCGGCGACGGACGGAGCGCGGAGGTGCGGGCCGCGCTGCCGGGGCGGGTGCTCGACGCCGTCGTCGAGGAGGGTGCCACCGTCGCGGCGGGCGACGTGCTGCTGGTGGTGGCGCCCGCAGCCGGCCACGTGCGCAACGCGATCGTCGCGCTCGCGCTCGTGGGACAGCCCGAGGACGTGGCCACACTCCTGTCCCTGGCCGACCCGCGCTCCGGCTGGCCCGAGGACATCCGCCGTCAGGCCACTGCGGCCGCTGCCACGATCGAAGCCCGATAACCGAGGGACGCGAACGGCTCCGCCGTGCGTTCCAGGGGAGGCAAGTAGCCTCTCTCCGGGAGGTCCGCAATGGCCCGAACCCGATCCGCGCTCGCGACCGTCGTCGTGGTGGCCGGCGGCGCGCTCCTCGCGGCGGTGTTCGGGCTGTTCCTGGTCCGCGGGTGTCTGTCGCTGCCGCTCGACTCCGGCCCGCCGCTGCGACCGGACCTCGACGTAACGCTCGACTCCGTGGAACTGTCCGCCGAGCAGCGGGCGGCTCTCGAGCAGCCGCCCGGGCGGATCACGGGGGTCGCGGTGTTCGCCGGCACACCCGTCCCGCCGGTTCGCATCAACATGAGCGCGTCGTCCACGGCCGCAGCCGCGACGGTCGACTCGCCGGTGTTCGATCCGAAGTTCACGATCAACCCGGACGGTACGCTGCCCAACGCGTTCGTGTGGATCCGTGCGGCGCCCCTTGTCCGCGCCGTCGCTCGGATCACTGACGGCGCCCGGAGTCCGCCGGTGCATCTCGACGCGCACCTCTACATGTACCGGCCCTACGTCTTCGGACTGCTACGCGGCCAGCCGCTGGTCGTGCGGAACCTCGATGACGAGACGCACTGCCTGAACGTGACCTCGCGGCGCAACCCGAGGATCGCGAAGACCCAGGCGCCGGGCGCCTCGGACACGATCGTGTTCACGAAGAGCGCGAGGGTTCGCATCACGTGCGATTGCTACAGCTGGATGAGCGCCTACTGCTGGGTGCTGGACCACCCGTTCTTCGCCACCACCGACGCGGCCGGCCGCTTCGAGATCGGCGGGCTCCCTCCAGATTACTACACGATCCACGCCTGGCACCCGGGGTTCGGGGAGGGACAGGCGGAGGTCGAAGTGGTGTCCGGGGAGACAGCGGCAATCGGTTTGAGCCTCGCGCGCTGACCTCAGGTCCCTCGCATGCCTTCCGTGCGGGCGGGGGTTCCACCCCCGCCCGTGCACGGACCAGGGGGTTCGATTCCGGGATGGTGTTGCGTGGGGCGCGCGTTGCGAATCGTGGGGCGTGTGACGTCCGTCTACTTCCGGAGGGCTCTTAGGATGACGTCGATCCGCAGGACTCTGTTCACCATCGCAGCGATCGCTTCGCTGGCCGGCTGCGACGCGTGCGAAGACGCGCCGCCGACAGGCAGTCCACCGCCAGGGCCCGGCGTCCCCGGTGTCGTGGAGAAGACGGTCTACGAGTCCGGCGCGCACACCGGCCAGGTCGTGGGCACGGTACGACTGACCGGGGCGCTTCCGGCGCAGGAACAGTTCAAGGGCGGCGTCGACGACGTGTGCGTCGCCGCGTTCGCACCCGACCCCGTCTTCAATCCGAAGTTCGTCGTGAACGCGGACGGCACGCTGCCGCACGCGTTCGTGTACGCGCACGAGGGGCCACACGAGACGTTCACCGGGTTTCCAGTCCCTGACGCTGCGGAGATCGTGCAGACCGGAGGCATGTACCACCCGTACGTGTCGGGCATCCTGCTTGGCCAGGGTCTCTGGGTCGTGAACGGCGACAATACGACCCACAACGTCCACGCGGAGCCGAAACGCAACAAGCCCTTCAATCTCGCGCAGCCGCCGGGGACGCGGGATGCGATCTCGCTGACGAAGCGCGAACGGGTCGACTTCGTCTGCGACACGCACTCGTGGATGCAGGCCCACTGCTACGTCGTCGAGCACCCGTTCTTCGCCACAACGGACGCCGCCGGGGCGTTCTCGGTCGAGGGCCTGCCGGCGGGGGACTACGTGTTCCGGGTCGACCACCCACACTTCGGCCGGACGGAGGTGCGCGCCACCGTGACGCAGGGGGCGTCCGTGACCCTGGAACCGAGCCTGGCGGCGGAGTGATCCGGGTCGCTCGGAGGCGGCTGGGAACCGGGACGGCGGGCCGGCCCCCCCGAGTTCTTGGAGATGCCGCGGTGTCGCCGGAACATCGTCGGCTTACCCCTGCCGCACGGGTCCAAGTGTCCGCACGCGGCAGCGACGGGGCATGCAATACATCGGATCGTCCGGGCCCGCGCGGGACGGACGGAGGAGGACTCTCGAGATGAAAACGATCGTGATGGGACTCGCAACCGGGCTCGTGATGCTCGGCCTGGTGGCCTGCGGCGGCGACGACAAGAAGTCGGGCGGCGGTGATGCGGCCGACAACGGCGGCGGATCGGGCGGCGCGTCCAGCGACAAGACTCCGTACGACGCCGCGGCGGCGAAGGGCAGCGTGTCTGGCACCGTCAAGCTCGACGGCACGCGTCCCGAGCAGGTCAAGCTGAACGTCAGCAGCGACGAAGTCTGCGCCGGTGCGTGGGCCGACAAGGATGCGTGGGACCAGAAGTTCTGGGTCAACGAGGACATGACGCTCCCGAACGTCTTCGTCTGGGCGCACAAGGGCCCGCACAAGGAGATGTCCGGCTACGAGATTCCGTCGGGCTTCAAGCTCGTGCAGGAGGGGTGCTATTACAAGCCGCACGTCTTCGGCGTGATGGTCGGCCAGGCGTTCGACGTCGTGAACAGCGACGCAACGACGCACAACGTCCACGTCAAGGCGAAGCGCAACGAGCCGTTCAATGAGGCTCAGGAGGCCGGCGCCTCCGACACCATCACGATGGACAAGAGGGAGGGACGCATCCCCTTCTCGTGCGACGTGCACTCCTGGATGAGCGCCTGGGCGTTCGCTTCGGAGCACCCGTTCTTCGCCACGACCGACGCCAGCGGCGCGTACTCGATCGCGGGCCTCCCGGACGGTGAGTACGAGATGAAGGCGTGGCACGAGAAGTTCGGTGAGAAGAGCTTCAAGGTGACGATCGCCGGCGACGCCGTGACGTCGGACGTGACGCTGCCGCAGTAGTCGGCGGATGCAGGCCGGAGCCGCTTCCGGGCCCGCTTTCGGGGGGCCGGCGCGACTCCGGTCGGGAACCACCGGATCGGGCCGTTTCCCGGTCCTGAAGACGCCCCCGCTTGGGCTAACATCCCGCCTCGTCGTGGAACGGATGAGCCTGGCAGAGCCGGGGCGGGAGGCGGACGAGTTGAGCACCACCAAGCGCGGACAGAACTGCCTGCGCGCCCTCGGGGCGCTCGCGAGCGTCGCGCTCCTCGCAGGCTGCTCGGGCGACGTCCTGGGCTGGCTCCCTGAGCCTGCCTCGGAGCAGGCCGAGGAGATCGACAGGCTGACGTACCTGATCACGTGGATCACGGGCGTCACGTTCGTGCTCGTCCAGGCTGTCCTCGTCTACTTCCTCTTCAAGTACCGCGCGAAGGCGGGGCAGAAGGCGAAGCACACGCACGGCAACCACGCGGTCGAGATCGTGTGGACCATCGTCCCGTCGCTGATCCTCGTGCTGCTCGCGGTGTACCAGGCCGAACTCTGGCTCGACATGAAGTCGGCCCGGCCGGGCGAGATGGACGGCGAAGCCGTTCCCGTGCAGATCTTCGCGAAGCAGTTCGAGTGGAACTTCCGCTACCCCGGTCCCGACGGCGAGTACGCCGTCGCGGATGCCGAGGGGAAGTTCTCCGCGAACGACGACCTCGTAACGACGGGTGCACTGATCATCCCGATCGACCGGCCGGTCCTCGCCGAGGAACGGTCGATGGACGTGCTTCACAGCTTCTTCCTGCCGAACCTGCGCTTCAAGCAGGACGCGGTTCCGGGGTGGCCGGCGAACGTGTGGTTCCGCTCCAACAAGCTGTCCGCCGATCGAAAGACCGTCAAGGACCGCGACAGCAACGACGTGCAGCTCGACTACTGGGACATCGTCTGCGCCGAGTTGTGTGGCGCCACGCACTCCGCCATGTCGGCCCGGCTGTACGTCGTGTCGAACGCCGATTACGAGGCGTGGATGGCCGGTCAGCCGACATCCGTGAAGTTGCCGGAGCACGGGAAGATCGGTCCGAACGGAAGCGTCTCGTACGAGATCTGGTGGCGCTGGCAGTGGCAGAGCGAGAACCTCGCCCTCGAGAAGCCGCGCTGGCAACGCAAACCGTTCGGACCCGATGACCTAGGACCCGACACGCCGTCGGAAGACGACGAGGAGGACTTCTGATCATGGGCGACGAGCACGGCCACGATCACCACCACGAGCCGGGGTTCCTCGGGAAATACGTCTTCTCGATGGACCACAAGATGATCGGCAAGCAGTTCCTCATCACGACGCTGCTCTGGATGTTCGTCGGCGGGGCGCTGGCGCTGATCGTCCGCTGGCAGCTGGCGTACCCGAACACCGAGGTCCCGGTGCTCGGGTCGATCCTCGAAGCGATGTACGGCGAGGGCGAGAACGTCGCCAGCGGCGACATCTACAACATGGCGTTCACGATGCACGCCTCGGTGATGATCTTCCTGGTCATCATTCCGATGCTCGTCGGCGCGTTCGGGAACTTCTGCGTGCCGCTGATGATCGGTGCGCGCGACATGGCCTTCCCGCTTCTGAACATGGTCTCGTACTGGGTCATGTGGCCTGCGTTCGTCTGCTTCGGCATGTCGTTCGTGATCGAGGGAGCGGCGGGGGCACCCGCCTCTGGGTGGACGGGCTATCCACCGCTCTCGTATCTCGCCGGTCAGGGTCAATCACTCTGGTGCGTGGGCGTCATCCTGGTCGGCTCCGGCTCGATCATGGGCGCGACCAACTACATCACGACGATCGTGACCATGCGCGCGCCGGGCATGCGCTTCTTCTGCATGCCGCTC
This sequence comes from Planctomycetota bacterium, assembly GCA_965248445.1. GTDB lineage: Bacteria > Planctomycetota > JAJSAM01 > JAJSAM01 > JAJVHW01 > CBDFJG01. The sequence goes on along the minus strand of CBDFJG010000004.1, from coordinate 232,927 downwards.
ACGGTCTGGTCGATCTTCATCACCAGCATCCTGTCGGTGTTCGCCACGCCGGTGCTGACGTCCGCGATGATCATGCTGCTGCTGGACCGCGTTTGGGGCTCCAGCTTCTTCATCCCGGCGGGCCTCTCGCAGGGCCTCGAGATCGGCGGCAACCCGTTCAACTACGCGTCGGGCGGTGGCAACCCGATCCTCTACCAGCACCTGTTCTGGTTCTACAGCCACCCCGCCGTCTACATCATGATCCTGCCGTCGATGGGTATGGCGTCGGACGTCATCGCGACGTTCGCGCGCAAGCCGATCTTCGGTTACCGCCCGATGGTCTACTCCATCGCAGGCATCGCCGGACTCGGGTTCATCGTGTGGGGTCACCACATGTTCCAGAGCGGCATGAACCCGATGCTCGGCATGACCTTCATGCTCTCGACGATGATGATCGCGCTACCGAGCGCCATCAAGGTGTTCAACTGGCTGGCGACATTGTGGCGCGGTCAAATTCGGTTCACGGTGCCGATGTGCTTCGCCATTGCGTTCGTCAGCATGTTCGTGATCGGCGGGTTATCAGGGATCTACATGGCCGCGACACCCGTGGACGTGCACATCCACGACACGTACTTCATCGTCGCGCACATCCACTACGTGTTATTCGGCGGCAGCCTGTTCGGCGCGTTCGCCGGGATCTACTACTGGTACCCGAAGATGTTCGGGCGCCACATGAACCGGACGCTCGGGTACATCCACTTCTGGCTGTCCTTCATCGCCTTCAACATGACGTTCTTCATGATGCACGTCGTCGGCATGGGCGGCATGCACCGCCGAACGCAGAACCCGTACGAGAAGTACGTCTACATCGACGGCATGCTGCCGATGAACAGGCTCATGACGCACGCCGCGATCCTGCTCGGGTTCACGCAGCTGATCCTTCTCTTCAACGTGCTCTGGAGCATGTGGAAGGGCAAGAAGGCAGAGCAGAACCCCTGGAACGCCAACACGCTCGAGTGGACGGCATCCCCGACGCCGGGCATCCACGGCAACTTCGGACCGGTCATCCCGACCGTCTATCGCGGGCCGTACGAGTACGCCTCACCCGAGGTGGACGAAGACTGGCTCCCGCAGGACCTGGATCTCTCGGAGCGCGAGGTCACCTCCACGCCCGCGGGATAGCGCACGCAACGGGTGCCGCAAGAGGCGGCATCCGCGCAGCACCATGGACGAAAAGAACACCGCCACCCGTGTCGAACCACCTGACGTGGGACGGCCGAGCCGGTTGTTCAGATGGGCGGCGCTGTGTGTGGGGTTCTGCGTGCTCCTACTGCTCGCGGGGGCGAACGTGCGCACGCAGCGCGCGGGTCTCACTGTCCCGGACTGGCCGCTGATCTACGGTGAGCTGCTGCCGGACTGGGCCAAGCTGAGGGAGCTGTATCGCATCGACACGCTGCGCGCGGAGGTGCTGCACCGGCACATTGCGGGCGTGATGGGCATGCTGACACTCGTGCTCGCCATTTGGGTGCAGCGCTGCGATCCGCGCAGCTGGGTTCGGAAGCTGGCCTGGTTCGCTCTCGGCCTCGTCGTCCTGCAGGCGGCGTTCGGCGGCCTCGGCGTCCTGTTCTTGCTGGCACCGCCGTGGCCGCTCCTGCACTCGGTGTTCGCGCAGCTCTTCCTCTGCACTCTCGTCGCCCTCGCGACGTTCCTCTCCCCGCGCTGGCGTACGGACGAAGACCGGCCGCTCGACGCGACGGGCCTGGCCGTCGTACGCGGAGCCATGCTGGCTGGAGTCGTGGTATTCGTGCAGCTCGTCCTCGGAGCCGCCGCGCGGCACGGCTACCTCGCGCGCGAAGTGCACTCCATGTTCGCTCTGCTCGTCGTGATCTTGCTGGCGAAGCTGGTGTTGACCGGCGCCGGCGACGTGCCCCGTGAGCTCCCGAGACTGCGCCGTCCGTCCGTATGGCTTGGCGTACTCGTCATCGCGCAGATCGGCCTCGGCCTCGCCTCGTACCTGGTAGCGACCGAACGAGCGCAGCACGTCGCCGCCGGTTACCAGGACCTGCCGTCTCTCGGTGCCATCGCGACCCTCAATCTGCACCTGGTGCTCGGGGCGGCGATTCTCGCGCTCTGCGTCACGCTGCTGTTCCGCGGACTCCGCATCTACGGCGTGCCGACGGACGAGCGCGTTGCGGAGGCGCGAGATCGCATCGAGGCGAGCGCTGCGGCGGACTCATCCCGCGAACTCGAGGCCGTGTCGTGAGCGTCACGGACGCGACCGTAGCTCCGATCGGAGCAGCCGCACGGCTCGGTGCGTTCGTTGCGCTGACGAAGCCACGCCTGAACGCGATGGCGGTGCTCGCAGTCGCCGCAGGCTGGTGGGTTGCCGCCGGGACGTTCGCACCAGCATCGCGATTCGCCGCCGCAATCGCCGGAGCGGGTCTACTCGCTTTCGGCGCGAGCGCGCTGAACCAGTGGATGGAACGGGACCTCGACGCCCGCATGGTGCGGACCCGCGATCGACCGCTGCCCGCAGGCCGCGTCACGCCCGCCGAGGCGTACGTGTTCGGGCTGGCGCTGATCGTCCTCGGTCTCGGTGTGCTGCTTCTCTGGACGACGCCGCTGGCGTTCGCCCTGGGCGCGCTCACGGTCGGGACGTACCTCGGCATCTACACGCCGCTCAAGACGCGCACCTCGTTGAACACGCTGGTCGGCGCCATCCCGGGCGCGCTGCCGCCACTCCTCGGTGCCGCCGCGGCGACGGGACATCTCGGTACGCGAGCCTGGTTCCTGTTCGCGCTGGTCGCGGCCTGGCAGCTGCCGCACTTTCTCGCGATCGCATGGCTCTATCGCGACGACTACGCGCGTGCGGGGTACGCGATGCTGCCCGTCGTGACCGGCGGCAGCGGCGCCACTGCCCGACAGGTGGTCGTGCAGGGGCTCCTCACCGTGGCAGTCTCGCTCGCTGCGGTTCCGCTCGGGCTGGCAGGGCAGGACTACTTCATCGTGGCGCTCGCGGCAGGCGTGGGGCTCGTAGTCTGCGGTGGGCTCTTCGCGTTCCGCACCTCGGAGCGCAGCGCACGACTGCTGTTACGTGGGTCGCTGCTCTACCTCCCGGTCGTCCTGCTCGCGTTCGCCGCGCTCGGACCGGCATGACGGAGAGCACCTCTCCGCTCGCCCTCGCTGGACTGTCGCGCCACTACGGCGAGCGACGCGCTCTGGATGACGTCACGTTCTCACTGCGGCCGGGCGAGTTGTTCGGCCTGCTCGGCCCGAACGGCGGCGGCAAGACGACGCTGTTCCGCGTCGTTTCGACGCTCCTTCCGCCGACCTCCGGTGCGGCGCGAGTGCTCGGGCACGCGCTTCCGGACGAGAGCGCGGCCGTGCGCGAGGGGATTGGCGTCGTCTTCCAATCGCCGTCGCTCGACGTGCACCTCACGGTGCGCGAGAACCTGGTTCACCAGGGTCACCTCTATGGGCTGAGCGGTCGCGAGCTCACGGCCCGCATCGACGCCGGTCTCTCCCGCTTCGGCCTGAGCGACCGTTCCGGCGACCTGGTGCGCGAGTTGTCCGGAGGCCTGCAGCGCCGGGTCGAGATCGCGAAGGGACTGCTGCACCGGCCGCGGCTGCTGCTGCTCGACGAGCCGACAACCGGCCTCGACCCCGCCGCCCGCCGCGACGTGTGGGACCACCTCGCGCGATTGCGCGACGAGGACGGGGTTGCGTGTCTCGTCACGACGCACCTGATGGAGGAGGCGGAGCGCTGCGATCGTGTGGCGATCCTCGACGCGGGAAAGCTCGTCGCGCTCGGCACGCCGCACGAGTTGCGCGCGGCGCTCGGGGGCGACGTCGTGACCGCGGTGCCCGCAGCCCCCGGTGAACTCGACTCCGTGCGCGCCCGAATCGGCGCCGAGCTAGGGGTGCAGATGGCCTCGGTCGGCGGCGGATTGCACGTCCGCGAGGACGCCGGACCGGCTCTCGTGGCGCGTCTGCTCGCTGCGTTCGGCGACGACCTGGCGTCGGTCACCGTCGGGCGGCCGACCCTCGAAGACGTGTTCCTGGAGAAGACGGGGAAGGCGTTCGAGTGAGCCGCACAGACTTCACTGGCCGATTCGGGCTCCCGGCGTTCACCCTCTGGAAGCGCGAGCTCGTGCGGTTTGTGCGCCAGCGCAAGCGCCTCACGTCTGCGATCGTTCAGCCGATGGTGTTCTGGCTGCTGTTCGGCGCCGGGTTCCAGGGAGCGTTCTCGATCGGCGGGGGCGAGGACAAGCAGGGCTTCCTCGAGTTCCTGTTCCCGGGCACCGTCGTGATGGTCCTCCTGTTCACCGCGATCTTCTCGACGTTCTCGCTCATCCAGGACCGCAACGAGGGCTTCCTGCAGTCAGTCCTCGTCTCACCGGCGTCTCGCGCAGGCATCGTTCTGGGCAAGGTCGGGGGAGGCGCGACGCTGGCGATCATCCAGGGCGTCCTGTTCCTGCTGATGGCGCCCGTCGTCGGGGTGCCCGTCACGGCAGGCTCGTTCCTCGCCGGTGTCGGTGTCCTGATCGTCGTCGGGTTCGGGCTCGCCGCGCTGGGATTCGTGGTCGGGTGGCGCATGGAGTCCACGCAGGGCTTCCACGCCGTGATGATGCTGTTCCTGTTCCCGCTCTGGCTGCTCTCGGGCGCGTTCTTCCCGCTCGAAGGAGCGCCGATCTGGCTGCGCTGGGTGATGCAGGCCAACCCGCTCACCTACGGCGTCGCCGCGTTCCGCCAGGCGCTGTACGGAGGCGAAGTTCCCGGGCATGACCTGCCGGCCTTCGGCGTTTCCATGGGCGTGACGGCCGGGACGGCCATCCTCATGTTCGTGGTGGCGCTCTGGATCGTCGGGGCGCGCAGCCGAGGAGACCACAAGTGATGCGCTACGTGCTTCCAGTCCTGTTGATCGGCGCAGCCCTGTTCGTGTTCGTCGCGTGCCGGGAGAGCGGTCCGCCGACCGACGAGCACGCGAATGTGATCACGCTCGAGGAAGGCGACGGCCCCTTGATCGAGCCGGGTCGCGGCGACACGGGCCTGTTGCCGCAGCCCCTCGGACAGCTCGAGGTCTACGACGCGGTCGAGCGCTCCGGAGACGTCGTCAGCACCGGCGACCTGCGCGGCAAGTTCGCCGTCGTCGACTTCATCTTCACGAGCTGCGGCGGGACCTGTCCGCGCATGTCGAAGGCGATGCAGGAGTTGCAGGCGCGTCTGGACGGCGCCGAGGACGTCGTGCTGACGTCGTTCAGCGTGGACCCCGAGCGCGACACTCCCGACGTGCTGTCGAACTACGCAGACGAGTACGGCGCGGACAAGGACAAGTGGCTGTTCCTCCGCATGTCGCGTGCGCATGTCAAGGCGATCACGACCGACCAGCTGAAGATCGGCGACGGCGGAGACGTGATCCTGCACAAGTCCACGTTCGTGCTGCTGGACCACGAGGGCCGCGGACGGGCGCACTACGAACCGCTCGAGGATCCCGGCTGGCTCGACAAGCTGATGAAGGACCTCGACACGCTGCGCTCTGCCGGGCGAGGCTCCTAGCTCGGCCGATGCACGTGCACGCGGCGGCCAACGCCGCCCTGAACCTCACTGCGCTCGTGCTGCTCTGTGTGGGGATCGCCCGGGTGAAGCGCGGCGACGTCCCGGGGCACAAGCGGATGATGCTGAGCGCGTTGGTCGTCTCCAGCGTCTTTCTGGTCTCGTACGTGACGCGGGCCACACTGGCCGGCGAGCTGCAGACCTTCCCCAAGGTGTCCCCCTGGCGGGGGATCTACCTCGTCATCCTGGCTACGCACACGGTGCTCGCCGCGATCGTCCCGTTCCTGGCACTCCGCACCGCGTACCTCGGCTGGAAGGAGCGCATCGCGCAGCACCGCCGCTGGGCCAAGGTCACGTTCCCGATCTGGGCGTACGTCTCGGCCACGGGCGTCGTGATCTACGCGATGCTGTATCACGTCGCTCCCGGGTTGGAGTGATGCACGAGGGCCATGATCGTCTGGCTGCCCGGCTCGCGGGGGCTTAGGGTCTGGACATGCGCCGCTCAATGCCTGCTGGTCCGCTCGCCGTTGCGCTGGTGATGGCGCTCGCAGCGACGGCGTTCGCGTGACCAAACTGCAACGCGGCGGTCGCCGCGAACAGTGACGCCGGGGGCGCGGATCCCGCGACGGGCTTCCAGTGGTCGATCATCTTCATGATGGTCTCGATCCTGTCGCTGAGCGGAGTGTTGGTGTTCTTCGTCTCCCGCGCCGTGAAGCGGGCCGAGGCTGCGGAAGCAGCCGATACATACGCCTAGCCGACGCGCTACGATCGGACGCCGATGAAGATCTATCCGACGCAGATCGAGGCATACCTCAACTGTCCCCGGAAGTACCGCTACGGGCGCGACCAGGAACTGAAGCGAAAGTACTTCAAGGCGAGCCCGCCTCTGGTTCTCGGCAACGCCGTGCACGACGCGCTGGAGGCGTTCTTCGATCTGGGGCGCGTTGCGATCGCAGACCGCACGTACGAGAAGCTGTGCGACCTGCTCCGTGATGCCTGGGGCGGCCGCGGTGTCTTCAAGCGCAATAGCTTCAAGCAGAAGCGCTCGCGCGAGGAGGCGTTCGGAGACGATCGCGACAACGAGAAGGCGTGGGGTCAGAAGGGCCTCAACATCCTGTATCGCTTCTTCCAGACGCAGGACACGACGGTCGTGCCGCTGACGGCCGAGCAGTTCCACGAACAGCGGCTGAGCGACCGCGTCACGCTGGCGGGCAAGATCGACCGGATCGACCGCAACCCGGACGGCTCGCTGGTGATCCTCGACTACAAGACGGGCAAGCCGATGCGTGCGAGGGACGATGCCGAAGTGGCGGCGAAGGATCTCCAGCTCGCCGCGTACGCGATCCTCGTCTCGCGCAAGTTCCGCGGCAAGGTCGCGCGCTGCAGCTACCTGTACCTGAACGACGACCTCGAGCTCGGCTACACGCCGGACGACGAACTGCTGGCACGCAAGGAGGCCGAGCTGCTCGAGGTCTGTGAGCGCATTCTCGCGGACTGGGAGAAGGACGACGAACTGGGCTTCGACGCGTTCGAGGCGACTCCCAACCCGCTGTGTGGCTGGTGCGACTACAGCGAGATCTGCGAGCCGGGGAAGGCGTACCTCGCGGCGAAGGACGCCGCGACCGGCGTGCCGCTCGACCTGCCCTTCTGAGGCTTCCGGAGAGGACGGCTCTCGCTTCCGCGACCCCGGGGTGCGTACCGTCTCGACGGGACGGAGGTGAGATGCGCGTTCTGATTCTGCTGCTCGGAGTACTCGCGGTGTCGCTGAGCGGACTCACCGCTTGCGGCGGCGGCGGCGGCGGCAGCGCCGACAAGGACGCCGTACGCGACGCGGCGTACAACGCCCTGACCGCGCGCAACCTCCCTCAGCTCCTGATGTACGCGGACACGGCAGAGTGGCTGCAGGGGAACGAGGATCCGGCCGCGTCCTCCTATCGCGATGCGAGCACCGCGGAGAAGCGCGTGTTCGACGACCGACTCTACGAGGCGATCGGCGTGGTCGAGGAGATGTCGGAGCTGAAGGACAACCCCGCGGTGCGAGCCGCCCTCGACGCCGGCACCGTGGAGATTCTCGGCCAGGTGAACGTCGCACACGTCCGCTTCCAGGGACCGGATGCCGAGCGCGTGGGCAGCACGATCAAGTTCATCGCGAAGATGCAGAAGGGGCTCGACAACAACTGGCGTCTCGTGAACATCCAGCCGGACTTCTGAGCGGCGCCAGCGCCCGCGCCAGCGCCCTCCGAACCGCGTACCGTTTCCCCGGTTGGACCCTCAGGAGGCGACGCAGTGGCGATCATGAACGCAGGTGCGGCCGCAGGTGTGGCAGCGGCGGCAGCCGCCGCCGCTGCGAAGCGGCGTGCGGACGCGGAGGAGGAGAAGATGTCCGGCTATCGGCCCGAGGACCTGGAAGGCTGGGAGTTCAAGTTCCTGCGCTCGGGCACCTCCGCGTTCAAGAAGCCGGAGCGGCTGGCGGAGGCGCTCGAGCAGGAGTCCCTCTTCGGCTGGGAACTGGTCGAGAAGTTCGATGACGCACGGCTGCGGCTGAAGCGCGGCACCGACGAGCGCAAGATGGACATGAGCCGGGACGGCGACCCCTACCGGTCGTGGTACGGCACGACTCCCAATCAGGTGGGCCTCCGTGTCGCGATGGTCCTCTTCGCCCTGATGGCGATGGGCACCGGCCTCGCGTTCATCCTGTCGCGCTGACGCCGGGAATCCCCGCCTCCGGCCCACAGAGTTGTTCAACGCGCTGCTAGGCGGCCGTGGCATCCTCTGGGGCTCGACCCAGGAGACTCCCCGTTGTCCGCACCACGCGTCCGCTTCGCCCCCAGCCCGACCGGTGATCTCCACATCGGCGGAGTCCGCTCGGCGCTCTTCAACTGGCTCTACGCCCGCGCGAAGGGCGGCACGTTCATACTGCGGATCGAGGACACGGATCGCGAGCGTTCGAGCGACGAGAGCATGCGCTCGATCCTCGAGGGGATGTCCTGGATCGGTATGTCCCCCGACGAGGGCCCGTACTTCCAGAGCCAGCGCACGCCTCTCTACAAGGCGCGGCTCGCGGAACTCCTCGAGTCCGGTGGCGCGTATCGGTGCTATTGCTCGAAAGAGCACTTGCAGGAGCGGCGCGAAGCGTTCCAACGCGAGAAGAAGCCGTACCGGTACGAGCGCACCTGCCGCGATCTGACGGCCGCTCCCTCCGCGGATCCGCCGTGCGTCGTGCGTGCACGGCTGCCGATCGACGGCGAGGTGGTCATCGAGGACCTCGTCAAGGGGCGCGTGGTGGTTCGAAACGACCAGTTCGACGACTTCATCCTGGCGCGCACCGACGGCTCACCGGTCTACAACTTCACCGTCGTGGTGGACGACGTCGACATGCGCATCACGCACGTGATCCGCGGCGACGACCACCTGAACAACACCCCGAAGCAGATGCATCTGTACCGGCTGCTCGGCGCCGAGCCGCCCCGCTTCGCGCATCTGCCGATGGTGCACGGCCCCGACGGTAAGAAGCTGTCCAAGCGCCACGGCGCGTCATCGATCCTGCAGTTCCAGGTGCTCGGCTACCTGCCCGACACGATGCTGTCTTTCCTCGCTCGCCTGGGCTGGAGCCACGGCGACCAGGAAGAATTCACCGTCGACGAGTTGACGTCACTCTTCGACATCGCGGACGTCCGGCCGAGCGCGGCGATCTTCGACCACAAGAAGCTCGACTGGCAGAACGGGCGACGCATCCGGGAGTTGGCGCCGATGGTGCTGCTCGAGCGTTCCGAGCCGTTCTTCGCCGCCCACGGCGTACCGGCCGACGCACCATGGCTGCCACGCGCAGTCGTGGCCGTGCAGGAACGGGCGAAGACGTTCGTCGAGGTCGCGGAGGGCCTGTCCCTGTTCGCAGATCGCGGACCCGTCACGTACGAGGAGAAGGCGGCGCGCAAGTTCCTGAAGGCGGAGGCACGCGCGCATCTCGCCGAACTGGCGGACAAACTCGGTGCGGTCGAACCGTTCCGAGCGCCGGAGCTCGAGACGGCGACGCAGGCGTTTCTCGAGGAGCGCGAGCTCAAGATGAAGCACGTCGGGCAGCCTGCCCGCGTCGCTCTGACCGGGGGAACGGTCTCGCCGCCGATCTTCGACGTCATGGAGATCTTCGGTCGCGATGTCTCGCTCGAGCGCCTGCGCGCCGCGTCCGAGGCGGCGCCCGACGCAGATGACTGAGAGAGCCCGGCGGCGTGAGTGAGCCGGGCGGCGCGACTGGCGAGGCTCCGCTCGTCAGCGTTCTGATCCTCTCGCGGGGGCGGACCGCTTGGCTGCGCCGCTGCCTCGACTCAGTCTGCGCGCAGGATCACACGCGCACGGAGATCATCGTGCTCGCCAACGGTTGCGCCGACACGGCATCCTTCGTACGCGACGCCTACCCGGACGTGCACCTGATCGAACTGCCCGACAACATCGGATCAGCGCCCGGCAGGAATCGCGTGACGGAGCCGGCGGAGGGTCGCTACTGGCTGTTCCTCGACGACGACGGAGAGATCCGCGCCACTGACACACTCACGCGCCTGATCGAAGGCCTCGAGTCCGATCCCCGGGCGGGCATGGTGAGCATGGCGATCTACGACGCCGAGCTCGACGAACCGACGGGCTGGGCGCGCTCCCTCGGACCGGTCCCGTACAGCTGCTACCACGACGGTTTTGCAGGCGGCGCGTGCCTGATGCGCGCTGCCGCTTTCCGTGAGTGCGGTGGCTACATCGAGGCTTTCACCGGACCGAGCGAGGAGTTCGGCCTCGCGGTGCGGCTGTACGGCGCGGGCTGGGCGATCCGCCACGTCCCCGATCTCGTCTTTCACCACCACGTGGACAAGACCGACGAACACTGGCGCGAGTTGATCTCGACGGGGTACTCGCATCTGCAATACGTGACGTGGCGCCTGTACCCCGCGCCGTGGAGCGTGCTTGCGTCGCTGCGGTTGCTTGCGACGCAGCTCTACATTGATCTGCGTCAGCAGTGGGGGCGGCACGTGCTCCCGGAGATCGCCGCCGCTGTTCGATGGGCGTGGCGCGGTCTGCGCGACCGCTCGCCCGTCGCCCGGGACGGTCTCTCTGCGCTCTACGCCGCGAAGTACTACCGCATCGACGACGGGGAGACGCTCGACCGCGCACGTCGCGGGGTGTTGTTCCGGCTGCCGATCCTGCGGTTGCTGCGCAAGCGTCGGCGGGTCGCGAAACTCCCGTGGCCGCAGGAGGCCGCTACTACGCCGTCCCCGTGACGTGCACGATCAGCCGCCGCCGGTGCGGCCGTGTCCGGTGCTCGGCGAGGAAGAGACCCTGCCAGGTTCCGAGTGCCAGCCGGCCGCCGCTGATCGGAATCGTCTCAGACGTCTTCGTGATCGCCGCGCGCAGGTGCGACGGCATGTCGTCGGGGCCCTCGGCCGTGTGTGTGTACGCCGGGTCGCCGTCGGGGGCCAGCCGCTCCAGCCAGCGTTCCAGGTCGCGGCGGGCGCTCGGGTCCGCATTCTCCTGAATGACGAGCGAACACGACGTGTGACGGCAGAACACCACGGCCATGCCGGTCGTGATCCCAGAGGCCGCGACGGCCCCCGCGACCTCGCTCGTCACCTCGTGAAGGCCGCGGCCTCCGGTGGCGACGCTCAGCTCGATTTGATGCTGTATCACGCGCAGATCGTCCTCGCGGGAGCGATCGTCAGAACCGATTTCTTGACCGGCTCGTGCAGGCATCCAGAATGCCGGGCTCGAACGATCTGACGGTGCCCCTATCGTCTAGTCTGGCCTAGGACGCGGCCCTCTCAAGGCCGAGACCGGGGTTCAAATCCCCGTAGGGGTACCACGCGCTGCTTTGCAGCGCCCGCCTCCGGGCGCGTCGCCGCGGCGGCTTCGGAGGAGGGCCGGTGCGCGCAGGACCCGTCTGGTGCACGACGCTGCCGGGTTCCGAGGGCCTGGCTGGTTCCGAGCGCCCGGCGCGTTCTGTGGGAGCCGGCGCGGCGGGCTGACGCGATGGCCAGCGACGTTCCGGTTCGCTTCGAACTCGTTCGCCTCTGGCGGGCGGCGGTTCCCCTGCTCGGGGCTCAGGCTGCCATCCTTGCGGTCGGGCTCCTGCAGCGGCCGGCCCTCTTGATCGCATTGGACCCCGCCGACTTCGGCGCGTTCGGGATCCTCAACGAGACCATCCGCTGGGCCACCGTGATCGCCGGGCTGGGGCTGGCGACCGGACTGCTGCGCGTGATGCCGAAGCGCAAAGACGAGGCGTCGTCGCTCCTCACAACTGCGCTGGTGGCGGCGCTGCTCTGCTCCGCACTGGTCGTGGCGTGCATCTGGGGGCTGCCGGCGGTCTCGCGCGTGATCACCGGCGAACTGACCGCGGCGAGCTTCGTCGGGCCGTACTCCCTGCGCGTCCCTGCGCTGGTCGCGATTGCGCTCCTGCTCGCCTCGTTGCATGCAGCGAACCGGCTGCGCCGCAAGGCCACGATCGAGGCGGCGGTCCGTGTCACGATGCTTGTCGCCGCCGCAGCCGGCGCGTTCTACGACTCTCTGGACGGACTCGTCAAGTGGAGCGTCGCCGCCGCGTTCCTGTGCGCGGTCGCCGCCCTCGTGTTCGGAAGGCCAGAGAACGGCGGCGCGACTCGGCCGCGCTGGGGTCTCTTCGCGCCGGTGTTCAACGTCGGGCGCGCGCAGATGAGGCTGTTCGCCGTCGAGACGGCCCGGTTGATCGTCATCCTGCGCATCGCCGAAGTGCGCGGAGCCGATCTCGACGCCGTCGGCCAGCTCTACTCGGCCATGGCGCTCACGCTGCCGCTCATCGCGCTGCCCGAGGCGTACTCGCAGGCCGCGTACCCGCGGCTGGCCCAGCGGCCCGAGACGATGCAGCGGCGCCACCACCGCCTACAGCGTGAGTTCCTGGTCGTCGGCGCGCTCGGGCTCGTGGTCTATGCCGGGCTCCTGGCCTGGCTGCTGCCGCTCGTCAGAAACGGCCGGTACAGCGACGCGGTCCCGGTCGCGATTGCGCTGCTGCCCGGTGTGCTGGCACACGGCGCGAGCGCGGTGACGGGCTACGTCCTGCTGCTGCGCGACCGGCTGCCGGCGACGACCGCGGTCTCCGCGGCAGCCCTCGTGATTGCCGCAGGCGGGACCTGGTGGGCGGTGCCGCACTACGGCCCCGTTGGCGCCGCTGCAGCGCTGAGCGCGGCTCTGATCGTGCGCTGCGGGCTGATGATCGTGCTGGCACGCCGGTACCAGAGCCAGCGCGGCGATGGGTGACCGGGCCGGCGCGCCCCCGCAAGACCGGGTTCACGAGGCACGCGTCGAGTAGAACCGCCGCCATGGCGGACGACGTCGGCGCGGTGCTCGTGACAGGTGCGGCGGGCTTCATCGGCTCGCATGTGAGCGAGCGCTTGCTTCGCGGCGGGCGTGCCGTCGTCGGTCTCGACGATCTTGATCCCTACTACGACGTCGCGATCAAACGGCGCAACGTCGGCGCACTCGGAGAACACGCGGGCTTCACGTTCGTGGAAGGCGACATCCGCGACGCCGAGCTCGTGCGGCGCCTGCTCGCGGAGCACGGCGTCGTCGATGTCGTGCACCTGGCTGCGAAGGCCGGCGTGCGCCCGTCGATCGCTGCTCCCGCCGAGTACGTGGACGTGAACGTGCGCGGCACGACGGTCCTGCTCGAGAGCGCGCGCACGGCAGGCGTGCGCGCCTTCGTGCAGGCGTCGTCGTCGTCCGTCTATGGCGCGCGCAGCGATCCGCCGTTCCGCGAATCCGATCCGCCAGCACCGGCACTCTCGCCGTACGCTGCGACGAAGCAGTGCGCCGAGGCGATCGGCCGCATGTACGCGCGCCTGTTCGGCATGGACGTGACGTCACTGCGATTCTTCAACGCGTATGGTCCCCGGCAGAGGCCGGACATGGCCATTCACAAGTTCACGAAGCTGATGCTCGCCGGCGAACCGCTCCCGTTCTACGGCGACGGGTCCATGCGCCGCGACCACACGTACATCGACGACATCGTGCACGGCGTGGTCCGCGCGGTCGAGTGCTGCCCCGGCAGCGGGTACAGCGTCTACAACCTCGGCAACAGCGAGACGGTCTCCCTCGATGGGCTCGTGAGGGCGCTGGAGAACCTGTGGGGCGTCGACGCGGTCCTCGATCGCATGCCGGACCAGCCCGGTGACGTGCCGCTCACCTGCGCGGACGTGACCCTGCCGCGCGCGGCACTGAACTACGAGCCGACGACATCGCTTGCAGTCGGGCTCGAACGGTTCAAGAAGTGGTACCTGGGACAGATCGATTGACGTCACTGGCCGACTGACGCCAAGGCGCGTCAGCGGTCAGCGCTCGTCGAGCGCCCCGTACACCTCGAGGGTCACGCCGGCGACGCGATGGATCGCGGATCGCGCGCGGGTCGCCGCCAGCCGCTCCCGCATGGCTGCGGTCGCAGCCGCGTTCGGGGGGGCGTGCACACCGACCTCGGGGACGACGAACCAGACGCGCGGAGCCGACGGTAGCGGTCCACTCGCAATGATCCCGGGGCCGTCACCGCGCTCCGGATCGTGACGCTGCATGTGATAGTCGAGCTGACGGACTCCGCGCCCCGCAGCGAACACCACGGCGTCACCCTGTTGTGCCTCCGCGAGCAGAAGACTCGTTGCGCCCCGCCAGTCCTCCGGCTCCGGGTACGCGTCGTCGATCGACCAGGCGGACCCGGCAACCAGTGCGAGCAGCGCGACGCCGCGCAGCGGTGCCCCGGGCAAGCGCGCGACTCCGGCGGCGGCCAGGATCACCATCGCGGGCAGGCTCAGGATGAGATAGCGGTCGGAGAACACCGGATTGAAGAGGCGGGAGAACGCGAACGCGACAAGGATCGGCACCGCGAACCACGCAGCGCACGCGAGCACCCCGCGCATCGCGGTGCGCTCGTGGCGCGCGGCGCAAAACCCTCCCCAAGCCGCGAGCGACGCCATGAGGACCAGCAAGACGCGACCTCCCGCGAGACGGCGGGGCACACCGATCAGCTCCGTCGGCGACGGCGGCTGAATCCATGCGATCTGCTCGGCGCCCAGCGGAGTCAGGAACGCGATCGGGGCGACGAGTGCTGCCGTCACCGCGACTCCGATCGCGATCGACCTGCCTCGCGCAGCCGTGGACGGGCTGAGCATCGTGATCAGCGCGTGCACCGGTATCAGCAGGATCGCGAAGAAGTGCGCGTACACGGCCGCGGCCGTGACGACGCCGAGCGCACACCACTTGCGGGGAGTGGGGCTGTCCAGAGCCCGGAGCAGCAGCAGCACGGAGAATGACGCCAGTAGCAGAAACAGGCTGTAGCTCCGGACCTCCTGCGCGTAGCGCAGGAAGAACACGTTCGTCGCGAGCAGCACCGCTGCGAACGCCGCGGCCGGCGCACCGTGCAGGCGCCGAGCTACCGAGAAGACGACGGGGATCGTCAGCAGCGCGAACTCACCGGTGCCGATCACACTCCAGATGCGGAGGCCGCCGTAGTAGAGAAGCATGTTCGAGTCGGCCAGGGCCGCATCGAAGTGGCCGGCCATGTACAGGCTGTTGATCTCGTCCGTGCCAAGTGACCGGGTGGGCAGGAACGGGAGAGTGAGCGCCGCCGCGGTGACGACTGCGAGCAGGACGACGGCCTGGTGCAGATGGGTCGCGCGCGCGTCCTGCATGTCTGCCGGGAGCCTATCTGAGGAAGGCACGGATCGGCGCAACGATCGATGTTCCTGCCGGGCGCGCTGCACCGGCGGCCGGGTCCGGTATGGGGCGTGGGTAGGTTCGTCCGCCGGAGAGTGCGCGCACCCGACTGCGTAGGCCGCCGGCCCACTCGCTGCTAGGCCGCGTACTCGGCGTACAACGCGGCGTACGCTCCCTCGAGCGCGAGAAGGTCCGCGTGACGGCCTTCCTCGACCACGCGGCCCTCTTGCACGACCAGGATGCGGTCGGCATCCCGGATCGTGGACAGACGGTGGGCGATGACGAAGGTCGTCTGCCGTTCCGCCAGCCTGTGCAGCGCCAGCAGGATGAGCCGCTCGGTGCGCGTGTCGACGGCACTCGTCGCCTCGTCGAGGACGAGGATCGACGGCTCGCCGAGAAGCGCGCGCACGAAGCACACGATCTGCCGCTCGCCCTCGGAGAGATTGGCTCCGCGTTCGCCGACGTCCGTGTCGACGCCGTCGGCGAAGCGGGCCAGGATCTCCTCGCACCCGAGCGCGGCGAACGCGTCCACGGCCTCCTGCGCCGTCAGTTCCTCGCGCACGAATCGCAGGTTGTCGAGCACGCTGCCGGCGAAGAGGAAGCTCTCCTGCAGGACAATTCCCATCTGCCGGTGCAGCGCCTCCGCTTTCAGGTCACGCACGTCGTGTCCGTCGATGCGGACCACCCCCTCCTGCGCCTCGTAGAAGCGCGCGACGAGGTTGGTGATCGACGTCTTCCCTGCGCCCGTGGGACCGACCAGCGCCGTGGTCTGGCCGGCCGGCACGCGGAATGTGACGTCGTGGAGCTGCCGCCCTGCGTTCGCTTTCGGGTCGTAGGAGAACGACACGCCGTCGAACTCCACCTCCCCGCGCAGCCGGCCGGGATCCAGCGCGTTCGGACGGTCCATGACCTCCGGCTCCGTGTCGAGCAGCAGGAAGATCCGCTCCGCCGCCGCTCCGGCGACGAGCGAGTCGTTGTACAGCCCGCCGAGTCCCTCGACCGGCCCCAGCACGAAGCCGATCAGGAACGCCATCTCGAGCAGCGCCGCGACGTCCAGGGTTCCGTCCACGATCTGCAGGCCGCCGACGATCAGGATGCCGATCAGCACCGCGTTGAACGTGAGAGCGACGGCCGGAAGGTACGAGCCGGCCACCCGCGCACCGTCGAGCACGGCCCGGCGGTACGTCGTCGGCATGTCCTCGAGCCGCGCGAGCTCGCGGTCCTCGGCGCCGAACGCCTTGACGACCCGGACGCCCGTGATCGTCTCCGCGACATGAGCGGAGATGCGTGAGCTGGACTCGCGTTGGCGCCGGTAGGGCGGGAAGCCGAGTCTCTGGAACAGCCGCGTCAGACCCCACATCACCGGGATCGCCGGGAGCACGAACAGAAGCAAGCGCGGACTCGTGGCGACGATCATCGTCATCGCGAAGATCACGCTGAACGTCAGGCTGACGACCACGATCGGTGCCCAGATCACGAGTTGCTCGAGGGTCTCCACGTCGCGATCAATGCGGGCGATGATGCGGCCCTGCTTCGTGCGGTCGAAGTACCGCATCGACAGCCGCTGGACGTGATCGAACACCTCCTTGCGAATCGTGTGCACGACCTCGATGCCCGTCGACACCGAGATGCCGAGTTCCCAGATCGTGAGGAACACGCGCAGCACGATGTTCGCGGCCATCCATCCGGCGAGCACCCAGGTGCCGGGCACGTCGCCTGCCTCGACCGGGCCACCGGCAGCGAGCCGCATCAGGCGCAGGTCCACGAGCATGCTGGACACCCAGACGATCTCAAGACCCATGGCGAGGTAGAGCCGCGGCATGTGCGGCTTCAAGTACGCGAGCAGGCGGCGCAGGTTCTTGCGTTCGAGCGGCTTGCGCGCGAACTCCTCTTCGAGGGCGACTTCGTCGTGCGGACTCACGACGCACCTCCGGTGCGCACGAGCGCCTGGTGGTGGGAGATCTCGCGGTACAGCGAACTCGTCTCGAGCAACTCGCCGTGCGTGCCGATCGCAGTGACGCGGCCGTCCTCGATGACGGCTATTCGGTCGCACCAGCGCACCGACGTGACGCGCTGGCTGATGACGAGCGCAGTCCGTCCGCGCGCCGCGGCCCGGATGCCCTCGAACAGCCGCTTCTCCGTCACGGCGTCCACGGCCGCCGTCGCGTCGTCGAACAGAAGGACGCGCGGATGCATGGCGAGCGCCCTCGCGATCGTCAGACGCTGTCGCTGCCCGCCCGAGAGACTCACGCCGCGCTCTCCGACCATCGTCATATAGCCATCGGGCAGTGCTTCGATGAAGTCGTGCGCCGCGGCGAGCCGCGCCGCCTCGACGACGTCCTCGAGAGACGCGTCCGGCCGCCCGTACGCGATGTTGTCGCGCACGGTCGCCGAGAACAGGAACGCCTCCTGGAAGACCAGGCCGACCGCCTTGCGGAGGTCGGCTGGATCCACGTCGCGGATGTCCACGCCGTCGAGGAGGATGCGCCCCTCGACAGGGTGTAGTAACGGGGCAGCAGAGCCGCGAGGGTGCTCTTGCCGCTCCCGGTGGGACCGAGGATGCCGAGGGACGTGCCGGCCGGGACGACGAGATCCAGGCCGCGCAGGATCGGCACGTCCTGGCGGTGTGCGAAGTGCACGCCCTCGATCCGCAGCTCGCCGCTCCCGTCGGGCAGCGGCGTCGGACTCGCAGGCGCGGTCACCTCCTCTTCGTGGTCCAGCACCTCGAACACGCGCGTGGCGCTGGCGACCGCTTCCTGGCCGAGGATGATCAGCCGCGTGAGGATCCGCATCCGGCGGCGGAGCAGGCTCACGAGGAACAGAACGCCGGCGACCTCGCCGAACGATCCCGCGCCGTTCGAGATGCGGTGCGCGCCGATCAGCAGGACGATCGACGACGTCAGGTGGTAGATGCCGCCGACTCCGGGCATGCGGGACGTCCAGTACCGAGCCAGCCCGCGCCAGCCCGTGGTCATGGTGCGGAGCGTGCCCCCGAACTTCCCGACCTCCTCCGGCTCCCGGCCGAACGCGCGTACCACGCGGGCGCCCGCGACGTTCTCCTGAAGGACCGTCGTCACGTCGTCGTAGTGATCGCTGACCACGCGATCCCGCTGGGCGATCTCCTGCCCGAACTTCGCGGAACTCGAGATCGCAATCGTCATCACCGTGGCCAGCGCGAGGCCGTAGGTCCAGTGGACGGCGAACGACGCCATCAGCGATCCGACGGCGATGAGGAATAGCTCCGCGTACCCGAAGCCGACCTCGCGGAAGAACCGCTTGGCCTTCTCCATGTCGCGGAGGCTCCGCGCGATCGTCTTCCCGCTCCGGTTGGCGTCGTGGTAGCGGAAGTGAAGATGCGTGACCTTCACGAACAGCTCCGTACGGAACCGGTTCTCGAGCTCCTGTCCGAGACTCTGTTGCGCGACCATTGCCCAGAACGCGCACGCGGCGCGCAGCACCATGCACGCGCCCAGCAGCATGAGCAGGAACACGAACTCTTCGGGCAGGCGGCGGGGTGCGCCGGCGACTGCCGGGGCGATGCTGTCGAGGGCTCCGCCCATCAGCAGCGGCATGAGAATCTCGAACGTCGCGCGCAGCGTCAACACGCCGAACACGCCGAGTGACCATGGGAGCACAGGGAGGAACCGCCGGAACAGGCGCGCGAGCGTCTCGCGTGACTTCACCCGGACTCGTGCGGGATCGGTGGTGGTCGTCGGGGCCGGTTCGGATCCGGAGGCCGGTTCGGATTGGGGGGCCGGTTCGTATTTTGGGGTACGGGCCATGTCATCCTCGGAGCAGAGAGAGCGTCGCTGGCGTGCGTCGGGCGTCTAGCAGGTTTGCTAGAGGGCCCGCGACTGGGTGGCCGCCTGGCAGCGGTCCCACGCATACGCGAACGCGGGAATCCGCCGGCGACCCGAGCCGTCTGTCGGCGTCATGACGACGACGGACGTGGGGTCGCAGGGTGTCCCGAGGATGATCATTCGTCTGAGTCGGAGGCGCAGAACGCGCCTCGCCCTCCGCCGCAAGGGTGACGTTCAGCGCGTGGCCGTGGCAAGAAAAACCGCGATGCCGGTCACCGGCTGCTGCCGATGGCGCGGCGAATCGAGGCGCCCGGCGCCGCGTCGTCCACACCGTCGAGGCGCGCGCCGAGGTGGGTCAGCGTGTCGCTCACCTCCGGGAACGCGGTCGACTCGAGGTGCGCGTCGGCGATGCGGCTGAACAGTGGTTCACCGAGCCAGGCGTCCATGAACTCGAGCGCGTCTCGCGCTGCGAGCGAGCCGTCTGCGCCGGGCGCATCGTTCAACGCGGACAGCGCCTGATCGAGCGTCCGCCCGTGCTCGCGACGGAGTTCGACGTCCCAGAGGAGCGCGATGGCGGCGCCCGACCAGTACACGCGCCAGTACGCGTGCCGCCGGCCCATCTCCGCGCTCTCGTTCGCAAGCGTGTGACTCCCCGCTTTGGATCCACCCCGGCGGAAGCCGTCCACGAGTTCCCACCATGCGTCCGCCT
Organism: Planctomycetota bacterium; assembly: GCA_965248445.1. Classification (GTDB taxonomy): domain Bacteria; phylum Planctomycetota; class JAJSAM01; order JAJSAM01; family JAJVHW01; genus CBDFJG01. The sequence goes on along the minus strand of CBDFJG010000004.1, from coordinate 213,178 downwards.
CGCTCAGGTGGCCGCTCCGTGCGCGCAACACGGCCTGATAGTACGTCGCGAGGCCCTCGGACAACCAGGCGTCCTCCTTGCGGAACTTCGGCACGCCGGTGTGCACGGACTCGTGTTGCCCGATCCAGTCGTCCAGCACGTCCGCGGCGTTGGTCTTTTCGCCGATGTGGAGCAGCAGCGTCTCGCCGCCGCCGTGGTACGCGACGCCGAAGCGCGGCTCACCGCCGCCGGTCGTGGGGGAGAGGATCACGAGCAGTCGCGACGACCGCAGGCGCCCGAACGCTCCGACGACCTGCTCGACAGCGTCTCCGATCCACCGTTCGACGTCGGCGTCCGTCAGCGCCGTGTCGCGCAGCCGGGTGACGTCGATTTGGACTCCTGCGCGCTGGAACCGCTGCACCGGGCGGTGACTGAACGTGACGTAGCAGACTGATGAGAATGCCGAGCGTGGCACGCGTATGCTGCCCGTTCCGTCGCCTTCTCCGAGCGGACTCGCGACCGCGACACCCTCCGGCGGCGCGAACGACACGGTCACGTCGGCGCCGCCATCGGCACGCACGAGCAGCAGGTCTGCCTCGATGGCGACGGCGTCGTCGCCCAACAGCACGGCTCGCGGTCGTGTGTCAGGGACCAAGTCGTGGAGCACGCGGTAGGTGATGCCGGAGACGCCGGGTTCGAGCGCGATCCGTCCGTCGTCGAGGGCGAGCGGCCTGTCGCCGGGCTGCGCGCGCAGGTCGGTCAGTGCGGCGCCCGTCGCCTTTCGCGCGAGTCGCAACGTACTCGGCTGCCGCCCGTCGAAGGTCACATGTACGTCGCTGGCGCGGAGCCTCGCGTCGGGTGTGACAACGTGCCGGAGCACCAGCGCGCCGCCGTCCTCGGCCTGCGAGCTGCAAGCGCCGAGAAGCAGGAGCAACGCGGCCGCGGCGGTCTTCACCCGGCGATCCGGACTCGGTTCGGCCGGCTGCCGTCGACGTCGATCACCCCCGCGGCGCCGAGGATCGCGACCACGTACGAGGATGCGCGCACGCGGTCGTTCTCCGAGTTGAGGATCGCCTGGAAGAGGTCGTCCTTCACGGGCATCCACTTTTCGCCGCGCACGCCCATGTCATCGAGGTACTTGACCGCGGTGTCGAACGTGAACAGGCCGATTCTCACGCGCCCGCCGCTGTACGTCTTGACCAGCACGCCCTCGCCATCCACGACGTCGACGATGAACGGCCTGCCTGTCCGGTCGTCCGGCGTGCGCAGCCGCGTGCCGGGCCGAACGGTGGCGACCACGCGATCGAAGGGTGTGTCGAGTCCGCTCATCGCGCGGAGGCTATCGGTTCCCGCGTTTCGGGAATCGGTCTGCATGCGGGCGAGCCGGCACCGTCCCGCAGCGGGACAGCATGAGGCCGGCCGCGCTAGCGTAGGTCGGGGGGCAGGTGGTCGAGGGCGTCCTCGACGTAGGCAAGCTCGGCTGCGGCGCGACACAGCAAGAGGCGCAGCTCGACGACCGGAGCGGTGTTCTGCGCCGCCACCTGGATGTGTCTCGCTGCCGTCGCCAGGCGCCTTGCGCCGAGCATCCCTGCCGATCCGATCAGCGCGTGCGCGGGAGCCGCCGCGTTGGCGACGTCCGGGCCGTCGAGTGCGTTGGCAACCTGGCGGAGCAGATCCGAGGCGCTGTCCCGAAACAGTCCGATGCACTCGGCGATCTGTTCAGGCGCGGCCGGACCGAAGGCGGCCGCCAGTTCACGCAGGCTATTCCAGTCGATCACGCCGGGTGCGGAACTGGGTTCCACACGCTGGTCCTGGCCTGCAGCGTTCTGGGAGTTCGACATGACGGATCCGACGATTCCTTCGGGATTCCGCCCAGCCTCGCATGAGCCCGAGCTTCAGTCTGCCGCCAGCGTGGCCTTCCAGGGCTCGAAACTCACCCCGAAGCGGGTCTGATTGCGGCGGATCATGCGGACGTCGAGCAGGTCGCCCGCGCCGGCCCCCTGGAGGGTCACGAGGACGTGCTCCAGCGACCGGATCGGCGTCCCGCCGATGCCGATGAGGAGGTCTCCCGGGCGCACACCGACGCGCTGCGCGGGGCCGTCTTTGCGGACGTCCAGGACCATGACGCCTGCACCCTCGCGGAAGTTGGTCTTCTCGGTGATTTTGGGTGTGACTTCCGCGACGCGTACGCCGACGCGCAGCCAGGACAGCTTCTCCGTCGGGAGCGGGGTGAACGGGATGCGCACCGTGCGAATCTCGCGGTCTCCGCGCACGCGGAACTCGAACGCTCCCTCGTCTGCGGCAGCGAGGACGGCGAACGTCAGTGCAATCAGATCCGTCAACGGCTTGCCGTCCGGACCGAGCACCAGTGCACCCTCGTGCGCGCCCTTCCCGTTCGCGGGGCCGACGGGATACACCTTGCTGACGAACACACGGCCGTTCGCGTGCTCGCCGAACTCGAGGCCGAGCCAGCGATTGGCGATGTTGCGCGGCCGCATCGCGCGTACCACGAACGCTCGCGCCGTCTCAATGGGGATGGCGAAGCTGATGCCGTCCGAACCACCCGAGAGCGAGTAGATCGCGGAGTTCACGCCGATCCACTCGCCGAGGATGTTGAGCAGCGCACCGCCGCTGTTCCCCTGGTTCACCAGCGCGTCCGCCTGGATCATCCCCTCGAACAGCTGGTCACGGATGTGGATGTCGCGGCTGAGCGCGGAGACGACGCCGGTCGTCACCGTTCGCCCGAGCCCGAACGGACTGCCCATCGCGATGACCGTCTCGCCGACCATGAGGTCGTCTGTCCGCCCGAATCTGGCGGCAGGGTACGGACCCGGAGTGTCCATCTTGATGAGCGCGAGATCGTGCTCGAGGTCGACGTCGATCAGCGTGGCGGCGATCTCGGTGTCGTCGTCGCCCAGACCCGTGAGTTTGACGGCGATTTGCTCGGCCTGGTTGATCACGTGCGCGTTGGTGATGACGTAACCGTCGGGGTGCACGATCACGCCGGAGCCGAGCGCTCCCGGTCTCTCCTGTACGAGGAACTCCCACTCCCAGAACCGGCGCACGCGGACGAGTTGTGTCGTCCCGATCGAGACGACCGACGGAGCGGCCTTCTCGACGGCTTCCACAACGGGAGTCCGGCGGAGCGCGCGGCGGCGGACCGCCTCGGGGGAGTCGTCCTGTGCGTGGCCGATCGCCGGCGCGAGCAGCAGCGCTGCGGCGGCGAGCGACCGGGTGAGCGACACGGCGAGCGGGGGGTGCAGGTTTCTCGGGGACATCTTCAATCTCATGAAACGGACGAGGTGCGCCTTTGGATCACATCTCTTCGAGCACGACGCCTGGCAGCAGCTCCCGGATCTCCTCGGCCGTGCCCAGCTGCGTGCCCCGCGAGGCCGCGGTGGCAGCGCCGGCCGCCGATCCGAGGCGGAGCCCCTCGGAGAGCGGTTCGCCCCGCACCATCGCGAGCGCCAGCGCGGCGACCATCGAGTCCCCGGAGCCCACCGTGCTGTTGAGCTCGACACCGGGGGGGACCGCGCGGAACAGTCCCTCGTCGGACGCGAGGATCGATCCGTATCGCCCGCGCGAGATGACGACGGCGCCGGCGCCTCGTGCTCGCAGTTCCTCCGCCGCGCGGAGAACGTCGTCCTCGCTGTCGAGTGTGCGGCCCAGGATGTCGCCGGCCTCTTGTGCGTTCGGTTTGATGAGGTCCGGGCCGGCGTCCAGCGCGGCCGCCAGCACGGTGCCGGAGCTATCGAGGATCGTGCGCGTGCCGTGATCCTTGGACTGCGCGAGAATCCGGCGATGCAGATCCTCGGGCATGCCCGGGAGCAGCGACCCGGTCGTGACCAACACGTCCGCGCGCGGCAGCCAGCGATCGAGCATCTCGTCCACGCGTTCGAGGCCCGAGACGCCTGCCGGCGGACCCCTGTCGTACACGCGGGTGCCGGCGTCACTCAGCGTGTCGTGGAGGATCACGTTGAGGCGTGTCTCGGCGCGTATCCAGACCATCTCCGTGGGAACACCCTCCTTGCGCAGCGCCCGCTCGGCGAGCTTGCCGATGTGCCCTCCCAGGACACCCAGCGCGACGGTCTCGCCACCCAGGCGATGGACGACGCGGGAGACGTTGATGCCCTTGCCTCCCGGGTCCAGGTGGGAGGCCTCGGTGCGGTTGACGCCGCCGATCTCGACATCCTCGACCTCGAGGGTCAGGTCGAGCGCGGGATTGGGGGTGAACGAGACGATCAAGATGGCCTCCGGACTCCACTCTCGCCGCTCCGAACCCAGCTGCCGAGCGATGGACGACGCTCCCTGGAAGCTGAACCCGGGGGTTCGAGGGCGGTTAGATTCGTCGGTTCCTCCGGCCGGACCCTCCGCTCGCCGCGGCACTCGGCGGTCCGCACAGCCCCGTCACTTCCTTTCTCTTGCCCCTCACTCCCTCTCTCTGGAGCTCTCAATGCGCACTCTCTCGCGTCTGTTCTTGGTGGTTCCCGTGCTCCTCGCGAGCGTGCAGTTCGCGCCGGCGTTGGCACAGGACGCGCCCGCCGCTGCGCCGCCCGCCGTCGAGAAGATCAAGCTGGCGCTCAACATGCCACTCAATCGCGAGTTGGACGTCGTGGTGAAAGAGGACATGAAGACGCTCATCAACATGGGCGGTCAGGAGTCGGCGTCGCTGGTCGCGGTGACCACGCAGTACTCGGCGACAGTTGTCGGCGTGCCGACGTCGGCTGCCGAGACGGAGGCGAAGTCGACAGACCTCGAGATGGTCTACAAGCGCATTCACGGCGACCTGGACATCCCGCAGGCCGGTCCCCCCGGGAGTTTCGACTCCGCAGATCCGAGTCTCGGTGCGGACCATCCCATTGCCGGTTCGATCTCCGAGTCGATGGCGCCGCTGATCGACAGCAAGATGACGCTCGTGCTGTCGCCGACCGCAGAGGTGACCGAGGTCAAGGGCGCTGACGAAATCGCCGCCGAGATCCTCGAGGCGAATCCGCAGGCCGCGATGCAGGGCGATCCTGCCGCCGACCTGCGCGAAGAGATGTCGAACGTCTTCCCGCAGCTTCCGTCCGACGACGTCGCCGTCGGGTCGACGTGGAAGGGCAAGCGCAAGATGTCCATCCAGGGCGTCAAGTTCGACCTCGACATCGAGTACACGGTGACGACGGTCACGGCTGACGCGGTCACGTACACGGCGAAGGGCGGCGGCTCGGTCGAAGGCGGGCTGATGAACGGGATGATCCCGATCACCGACCCGAGCGTGACGCTCGAGGGCACGCTCTCGCGGAAGACGGGGTTCGCCACGAACGAGAAGATCGCGCTGCGCGCGAAGATCGACCTCTCCGCGATGGGCGGGGAGAACGGATCGTTCGACGTGGACCGGACCCTGACGGTCGGCGAGGCGAAGGCCAAGGTGCCCGTCACCGGCGGCGCCGCGACCAAGGACGAGGGCACCACGCCTCCGAAGGACGAGTAAACCACTCTTCCATCCCGACGGCCGCCGTGCGCTAGCCTCACTTGCATGCGCGCGGCGGCCGTTCTCGTTGCAGTCCTTCTGCTCGTCGGGGGCGGAGTGGCGGCGACGTTCGTCGTCCTGCGGCCGGAGTCGGAGTCGGAGCCGGGGCCGGAGACGCATCGCTCCGCCGTCGCGCCGACGGCAGAGGACGGTCTGGCTGTCCCCCGGACCGACGCGCCGGCGCAGCGACCGTCACGCGAGCGCGTGCGCGTCGGCGCGGCCCGCGAAGCGCAGGCGGAGGCGGTGCGCAAGCTCACCGAATTGGCCGAACTACGGCGGGTTCAGCGCGAGGAACGCAAGCGCCAGGAAGCGCGCGTCCGCCGCCTTGCGCCGCTCGGCGGACCGCAACCCGTCGGCGACGCGCAGAACGGCGTGTTCATCTCGTACCACCCCGACGGAACCGTGTTTCGCGAGGGCAACTTCGTCGACGGAGTGCGGAACGGGCTCTGGACCGAGACGTACGTGAGCGGGAGCCGCGTGGAGGCGGAGTACAAGAACGGCGAGAAGCACGGGCGCGAGGCCGGCTGGAACGCTGACGGCTCCAACAAGTTCGTCGGCGGTTACGCCGAGGGCGAGATGGACGGCACTTGGACCGCGTGGCACGAGAACGGTGTCGTCAAGATGACGCGCACGTTCGTCAATGGACAGCTGGACGGTCCGCTGCGCCGCTTCCACGAGAACGGCGTCCTCGCCGAGGAGTCGTTCTTCGACGCCGGCCGCGAGGTGGGCGTCAATCGCGGGTGGCACGAATCCGGCGACCCGGCCTGGTCCATCGCCTATCACGACGGCACTCGCAACGGGGAAGCGACGTGGTGGAGCGTGACCGGGATGGTCGAGGCCGAGGGGCGGTACGCAGGCGGCAAGCTGGACGGGGAGTACGTGGAGTACACGACCGCCGGCAACGTCAAGCTCCGCGAGCGATACGAGAGCGGCAGGCGCGTAGTTCCCGAATAGCCCGCTTGCGAGATCGTGGCCCGCCGTGTTTTCAACGGACTGCTAGGATGCGGAGAGAGGGAGCCGCGGGTGCGCATTGCCCGTCTCTCCCGGGTACTACCGGGCCAGCCAGTCCGGATGAGGAGGGAGGGGAGATGGCCGCCTCCGGTTCCGCGCTGGCAAAGCTGCCGCGCATCATCGAGAGCGTCGAGCGGGTGATCTTCGGGAAGCGCGACGCCGTGACGCTCGCGACCATCGGATTGCTCGCCGGCGGGCACGTCCTCATCGAGGACGCGCCGGGTACGGGCAAGACGACGCTCGCGCGCGCGCTCGCACAATCGGTGGGCCTCTCGTTCCGCCGCATCCAGTTCACATCGGACCTGTTGCCGGCCGACGTCCTTGGCGTGTCCGTGCACGACAGCGCACGAGGCGAGTTCGTGTTCCAGCGCGGACCGATCTTCGGCCACGTCGTCCTGGCAGACGAACTGAACCGCACGAGTCCCCGCACGCAATCCGCGTTGCTCGAGTGCATGGCGGAGGGACGCGTCACCGTGGACGGTGAGACGTACACGCTGCCGCAGCCGTTCTTCGTGATCGCGACGCAGAATCCGCTCGAGTTCGAGGGCACGTATCCACTGCCCGAGTCGCAGCTCGATCGCTTCGTTCTCCGCGTCCGCATGGGGTACCCGGACCGCGACGCCGAACGGCGCGTGCTCCTTGATCATGCCGGGACCGACCTCCTCGCGAGCGTGCAGTCCGTCATGACGGAGGACGAGGTGAGCGCGGCGAGGGAAGCCGTGCTCGCGATCCGGATGGACGATTCGCTCGTGGAGTATGTCCTCGACCTGCTCGCAGCGACGCGGGACGACGGCCGCTTCCTGGTCGGCCTCAGCCCCCGGGCGGGTCTGGCTCTGCGACGCACCGCGCAGGCGAACGCCGCGCTCGACGGGCGCGACTACTGCGTGCCGGACGATGTGAAGCGGGTGGCGGTGTCCGTCCTGGCGCACCGGGTGGTGCCCAGGCAGGTGCGCGGCACCGACGGACGGGATGCCGAGGCCCTGATCCACGAGGTGCTCGAGACCACGCGTGTCCCCAGCTGATCCGCCGTCGCTCACGCGCTCGCTGACCGCCCGTGGCCGCGTCGTGGCGCTGGCGGCGCTGTTCGCGTGGCTGCTGGCGTGGACCGTCGGGGGCGCCCTGGCGTCGGTGGCTGCCGCGCTCGCCGCGCTCCTCCTCATCGGGCTGCTGTTCGCGTGGACGCCGCTGCGCCGCGTGAAGATCGGCGCGCTGCTTCCGGCGAGCGGCACCGCCGGGCAGCCGTTCGAGCTGAGGGTCCCGGTCGAGCACACCGGTCGCTTCGGTGTGCTCGAGGACGCAACGGTGCGCGTCGTGGTGGGGACCGGCACGCGACCGCTCGGTTTCCTGGCGGCTCTGCGTCCGGGTCAGTCTATGCACGTTCGCGGCGTGCACCGCATCGCGCGGCGTGGACGTCATTCGCGGCTGGCACTCGTCATCGACAGCACCGATCCGCTCGGCATCCTCTGCACGACGGCGCGTCACGACGTCGCGGCCGACCTGCTGGTGCTGCCCCGCGTCGTGGCGCTGCGAGACCTTCCGCTCGAACACCCACCGCGTGCGGGGGCCGTGGATGCAGCCCCGTCCCCGCGGGGGGCAGCGCAGGAGCCTTTCGGCGTTCGCGAGTGGCGCCCGGGAGAGTCCTTGCGGCACGTGCACTGGCGCCTCTCCGCCCGCCGGGGCGATCTGCTGGTGCGGGAACTCCGCGGCGAGGAGCGGCCGTCCACGCACGTCGTACTGGACCCGCGGGTCGCTGGATCGACACGCGAACGCCGCCGCGCGTTCGAGGACGCGGTGACGCTGACAGCGTCCGTCGCCGCGCACGAGTTGGGCGAACGTCGCGCTGTCCGGCTCTCACTCGCCGGCCCGGAGCGCACGGTCACGCGCTCCCGCCGCGGACGGTCGGCGCTGCCCGCGATGCTGAGCACGCTCGCCGGCGTCGTGTCCGAACAGCCGGAGACGCCGGTCGCTGGTCTGCATCCGGTGCGCGGCGAGGACGTCATCGTCGTGACGGCCGGCGGCGGGCGGCTGAGTGACCTGGAGACGTGGGGGGACGCGGCGGTGCGGGTTCTCGACGTCGACAGCGAGTCCGTGCGGGCCGCGCTGGTGCGGCGCGGCGCTCGGCACCGGCGGTTCCGGCGAGCGCGGAGGGCGCCCGAACGATCTGCGCCCAGTCTCATGGTGTACGTGGCCGGCGTGTTCGGGCTGGTGATCGGCGTGATCGTGCTCCTCGCCGAGCGCGCGCCCCCGCTTGCTGTTCTCGCCATCTCGCACTTCCCGGGTCTCGCGGCAGCGCTCGAAGGACGGGGCCCTTCCAAGTCCCTGCGGCGCGCGGCTCCGATCGGTCTCGTGTCGCTGGCCGTCGTCGGCCTCGGCACCGTGATGGTGCACGATGTTTCGCTCGCGGCCGTCGTCGTGCTCCTCGCCGCGCTGTCGTTCACGATCGGTCGCCTTCCGGCGGAGAGTGCTCGCACCTCCGTGCCCGCGCTCGCGCTCGCGCTCGCCGTGGCGGCGTTCGCCACGTTGCCGAGCGGTCTCGTCGGACTGGCGCTGCTCGCGGTCGCCCTGGTCGCATTCAACGCGGCGGGAGAGGTGCTCTCGACCCGCCGGCGCGCAGCCGTAGCACGGGTCACCAAGCGCTCCATCGCCGCGGGAACAACGCGCGTGCGGCGGTTCCTCCGCCCGATCGCGGCAACCGCCGTGTTCGCAGCGCTCCTCGTGGTTCTGCAGCCACTCGCCGCGTGGGCGCCGCTCCGCTCGCTGAGCGTGAGCGGCGACCTGATCGAGGATCGAGAGTTCGCCGAGGGCGGCCGGGCGGAGGACGGCGGTCGCGGCTTGCTCTCCGCTGCCGCACTGCGGCACGAGTTCCCCTCCGGCGTCTCCGGCGAGGGCATCCCCCTGCCGGGCTACGAGATCATCATGGAGGTCGAGCCCCGGCGCAGCGCGACTCCGGCGGGGTGGCTCGGTCCGCTGCTCCTGCGCGGCATCGCGATGGCTCGCTTCGGACCCGGCGGACCACGCTCAAGCACGATCAAGATGCCGGGCAAGCGACTCGACAGAAGCGACGGCGTTGCGGACGGTTGGACGCAGGTCGGCTCGCCGGTGAGCGACCGCGATGCGGTGGAACTGCGCGTATCGCAGTACGACATGCCCGTGCCGCCGCATGGCTGGTCGTTGCTGTTCGCGACCGCGAACACTCAGGCCGTGCGGCTTCCCGAACTGCGCCACGATCCCGAGCGGTTCACGGTGCTCGACGAGGCGCCCGCTGAGTGGTTCACGTACGACCTCCGCGCACGCGATCCCGGTCGCGGATCGCGAGTGGACCACTCGATGAACACCGAAGCGTCGTCGGGCTGGCACACGCAGCTACCGCCGCCGACGCCTGCGCTGACACGCGTCGCCGCGGAGGCGAAGAGGATCACGAGTCGGGCCCGCAGCGACCTCGACCGCGTGCAACGGGTGGTCTCCTTCTTCCAGCGGGGCTTCTCGTACTCACGCGAGACGACCCGCTCGGTCAACGCCGCCGGCGTGGTCGATCTTCTCGAACGGCGCGAGGGGTACTGCACGCACTACGCGACTGCGGCCGCGCTGATGCTCCGCACGCAAGGGCTGCCCGCTCGCATCGTGTCGGGGTTCACGGTTCACGAGTGGGACGCAGCAAGAAACGCGTACGTTGTTCGGCCCCGCGACACGCACGCGTGGATCGAGGTGCGCTTCGCGGATGTCGGGTGGGTGGCCTTCGACCCGACCCCGCCCGATCCTGACCGCGACACCGGGAGAGGGACGACCGGGCCCACCGCGAAGTGGGCCGAACAAGCGCTTGACGACGTGGCTGCGCTGCTCGGCGGCGGCGGAACCGCCGCGCTTCGCGCGCTCCGCGCGACGCTCTCGCGCACACCGCGGAGCATTCGCCTGCTGGTCGCCGCGCTCGTGCTCGCCGCTCTCCTGGCGCAGATCGCCTACCTGATCCGTCGTGGTCGGGGAGCCGGCCCCGGCACACCGATCGATCCTGCCGCGCGCGAGGCGCTCCTGCTGTCCGAGCGGCTCGAGCGGGCGCTGGCCCGGCGCGGTTTCCGGCGGGGGCCCGCCGAGACACGCGGCGAGCTGGCCGGCCGCGTCGTCGGTGCGGCCGGCGCCGGTATGGCGGCGCTCCTGCCCGCAGCACGCGACCTGGACGCCGCGCGCTTCGGTGGCCGGCCGCTCGATGGGGACGCGCGGGCCCGGATCGAGGCTCTCGTGCGCTCCCTGTCCGCCTGACACTCCGGCGCCGGGCGACGTCGCAGGCGACGGCCTCGGCGCCTCTGGAGCGTCGCTCTGCGACGTGCTCGCAGCCTGCGGGGTTCGGCAGGGGCTTTGCGATCTCCCTACCGACCGCGCCCGGCCGGCGTGGCAGGAGGCGCGTGATGGACCCGAACAAGCTGACCACCAAGTCCCAGGAAGCGCTCGCCGCTGCGCAGACGATCGCCGTGCGCTTCGAGCACGTCGAAGTGGACGGGGAGCACCTGCTCCTGGCGCTCCTCGAGCAGGAGGACGGTGTAGTGCCGCGCGTGCTCGACCGCGCCGGCGTCCAGCGCGACACGCTTGCGCAGACGGTCGTCCGGGAACTGCGGCGTCGGCCGCGCGTTTCGGGCGTGGGCACCGAGCCGGGCAAGGTGTACATCACGCAGCGGCTGAACAAGCTGCTGGTCGGAGCGACCGACGTCGCCGAGAAGATGGGGGACCAGTTCGTCTCGACCGAGCACCTGCTGATCGCCCTGGTCAGCGAGGGCCGAAAGACGCCGTCCGGAAACGCGCTGGCCGAGTTCAACGTCACGACGGACCGCCTGGAGGAGTCGCTCGAGTCCGTGCGCGGGAGCCAGCGCGTCACTTCCCGCGATCCCGATGGAACCTACGAGGCGCTCGAGAAGTACGGCCGCGATCTCGTCCAGCTCGCCCGCTCGGGCAAGATGGACCCTGTAATCGGTCGCGACGCCGAGATTCGCCGCGTCATCCGCATCCTGTCCCGCAAGACGAAGAACAACCCGGTGCTCATCGGCGAACCCGGCGTGGGCAAGACGGCGATCGTCGAGGGACTCGCGCAGCGCATCGTGCGCGGTGACGTGCCCGAGGGCCTCAAGGACCGCACCGTGTTCGCGCTCGACATGGGCTCGCTCATCGCCGGTGCGAAGTACCGCGGTGAGTTCGAGGAGCGACTGAAGGCGGTCCTCGGCGAGATCAAGCAGGCCGAGGGCCGCATCCTGCTGTTCATCGACGAGATGCACACGATCGTGGGCGCCGGCAAGTCCGAGGGCGCCATGGACGCGGGCAACATGCTGAAGCCGATGCTCGCGCGCGGCGAACTGCACTGCATCGGTGCGACGACGCTTGATGAGTACCGCAAGCACGTCGAGAAGGACGCCGCGCTCGAGCGTCGTTTCCAGCCCGTGCTGGTGGATCAGCCGAGCGTCGAGGACACGGTGTCGATCCTCCGTGGCATCAAGGAGAAGTTCGAGCTGCACCACGGCGTGCGCATCCACGACGGCGCGCTGGTCGCGTCGGCGCTTCTCTCGGACCGCTACATCTCGGACCGCTTCCTGCCGGACAAGGCGATCGACCTCATGGACGAGGCGTGTGCCACGATCCGCACCGAGATCGACTCCATGCCGTCGGAACTCGACGAGGTGACGCGTCGCGTGTTGCAACTCGAGATCGAGGAGAAGGCGCTCGAGAAGGAGACCGACGAGAACAGCCGGCGCCGGCTCGATGCACTGCAGAAGGAACTCGCCGACCTGCGTGAGCAGTCCGGCGCGCTGCGCGCCCGCTGGGACCAGGAGAAGGAGAGCATCGGCGAGCTGCAGGGCCTGCGTCAGGCGATCGAGCTGGTGCGCCACGAGATCGAGACCGCCGAGCGCGAGTACGACCTCGAGCGGCTCGCGCAGCTCAAGCACGGCAAGCTCCCCGAACTCGAGAAGCAGCTCGAGGAGAAGCAGACCGCGGTTGCGTCCGGAAACGGCGACCGTCTCATTCGCGAGGACGTGACCGACGCCGAGATCTCCGAGGTCGTCTCCCGCTGGACGGGCATCCCGCTGACGCGTCTCATGGAAGGCGAACGGGAGAAGCTGCTGCGGCTCGACGAGGTGCTCCACCATCGCGTGATCGGCCAGAACGAGGCCGTGCAGGCCGTGGCCGACGCGGTGATCCGTGCGCGCTCCGGGATCAAGGACCCGCGCCGCCCGATCGGATCGTTCATCTTCCTCGGCCCCACAGGGGTCGGGAAGACGGAGCTCGCGAAGGCGCTCGCGGAGTCGCTGTTCGACACCGAGGACAGCATCGTCCGCATCGACATGTCGGAGTACATGGAGCGGCATGCCGTCAGCCGGCTGATCGGTGCGCCTCCCGGCTACGTCGGATACGGCGAGGGCGGGCAGCTGACCGAGGCCGTGCGCCGCAAACCGTACTCGGTCGTGCTGTTCGACGAGATCGAGAAGGCGCACCGCGACGTCTTCAACGTGCTGCTGCAGATCCTCGATGACGGCCGCGTCACCGACGCGCAGGGCCGCACGGTGGACTTCAAGAACACGGTGATCATCATGACGTCGAACATCGGCAGCCAGAGGCTGCTCGAGGGCGTGACGGGATCCGGCGAGATCCTGGAGGCTGCGCGTGCGGACGTCATGGCGGCACTTCGCCAGCACTTCCGTCCGGAGTTCCTGAACCGTGTGGACGAGACCGTGCTCTTCAGCCCGCTCACGCTGCCCGAGATCGAGCGGATCGCCGATCTGCTGCTCGCGGACCTGCGCAAGCGCCTGGCCGACCGTCACCTGACCGTCGACATGACGCCGGAGGGCCGCTCACACGTCGCTCGCGAGGGCTTCGATCCGGTCTACGGCGCTCGTCCGCTCAAGCGCTACCTGCAGCGCGAGGTCGAGACGCGCATCGGCCGCGCCCTCGTGGCCGGCGAAGTCGTGCACGGCGGCCGCGTCGTGATCGACGCGCAGAACGGCGACCTCGTCATCGATCTGCGCGACCCCGAGCCTGTCGCGGCTACGTAGCGAACCTCAGCGGCCGCAGCGGCAGTGGGCGTGCACGGTGTCTCCGCGGATCTGATCGAGCGCGGGGCCGCGTGGGAGCTTGCGGCGCACGGGAGCGATCTGCTCCATGGAGTTCGCGTCGTACAGCCGGCCGTTCGCCATGACGAACGAGATGCGCTCCGACGCTTGCATGTCCTCGAGCACGGCGGCATCCATGACGATCAGATCGGCGAGCATGCCCGGCTGCACCGAGCCGAGTTCGTGGTCGAGGCAGATCGCCTTGGCGCCCATGTAGGACGCGCAACGCAGTGCCTCGTGCGGCGTCAGTCCGCCCTGGTGGAGCATCCACGTCTCCCAGTGCGCCGCGAGTCCCTGTAGCTGGCCGTGCGCGCCGATCTCGGCCGTGCCGCCTCGCCTCACGACTTCGGCGCACGTCTCCGCCAGCCGGATGTGGTGATAGTCGTCGTCGTCCGTCGCGAGGGTGCGGCGGCGGGCGTTCGGGTCGACGACGCTGCGCGGCACGAAGCGGAGCAGGCGCTCGTTCTCCCAGACGCGCGTCTTCGCGTACCAGTAGTTCTCTCCCATCAGCCCGCCGTACCCGACGACGAGCGTGGGGGTGTACGCAGTGCCGGACTCGGCGATGAGCCGCAGGGACGGCTCGTACAGCGGAGCGACCGGTACGGCGTGCTCGAGCGTCGTGTGCCCGTCGAGCGCGTGCGACATGTTGTAGTGCAGCGTCGAACCGCCCTCGGGGACGACCATGACGCCGACTTCACGCGCGGCCTTGAGCACCTGCTGCCGCTGATCGCGTCGCGGCTGGTTGTAGCTCTTCACGCTGACCGGTCCCCAGGCGGCGGTGCGGGCGACCTCCTGCAGCGCGTCCTCGTACGAGTTGACGACCGCCTTGAAGTCGCCCTCCGCGCCGTACAGGATCGTGCCCGTGGAGAGGATGCGCGGACCGACGCGATGGCCGGCGCGCACGAGTTCCGACTCCGCGTAGATGCTCTCGGTGTTGTTGCTCGGGTCGTGTGAGGTCGTCACGCCGAAGGCGAGCATGGCGACGAACGCCCAGTTCTGCTGGGACTGAATGCTGTGAGAGCTCGACCCCGTGTGCGAGTGCACGTCCACGATCCCCGGCATGAGGACCTGTCCGTCGCAATCGATCACCGTTGCGCCTTCGGGCACGGCGACGTCCGCGCCGACCGCTTCGATGCGGTTCCCGCGGACGACGACGGTCGCGCCGTCGATCCGGGAGAGGTCGTGCATCGGCAGGACCGTCGCGTTCGTGAAAGCGACGACTCCGCCGGGCACGTCGGCCGGCTGCGGGAAGCCGAGACGCAGCGGCGCCGCTCCGACGCCACGCTGGTCTTTCTCCGGCTCACTCGCGTACACGTCGGTGACGGCGGCGTCGTAGACGTCCGGACCCAGGCTCCAGCGCACCTGAGACGAGTCGGCTGACCAGGAGAGGTACGCGCCGCCCGGGTACGAGAGGCGGCGAACGGGGACAGCCTTCGACTTGGGTCCCAGTTCGACCGTGGCGGGTGACGCGGGCAACGGCGCCACGTACGTCTGCCACAGTTCCTGGAAAGCGATCCACTTGCCGTCGGGCGAGACCTCGAAGTCGGTCGCGTGCTCGGACGTCGCGACGACGCGGCGATCCGAACCGATCCGGTCCATCGAGATCAGCGCGTTCTTCTCGCCGTCGCGCCCGAGGAACGTGATGCGGCGGGCGTCTGCCGAGAATCGCGGCTTGCGTCCGCCGCGAGCGACCAGACGGGGCTCGGCGCCCGGCGCGATCTTCTGGCGGTAGACACCCGGCTCGTGTGCGAACGCCGCGCCGCGGTAACCGTCGGCGCTCGCGCGGTGGAAGACCACTTCCTTGCCGTCCGGCGAGAGCGCCGCCGACGCGTAGTGACCGGGCCAGTCGACCAGCGTGCGCGGGTTCGAGCCGTCGATGTTCACGGACTTCACGCGCCCGCCCTCGTTGTCCCTCCACGTCGTGTAGACGATGGTCCGGCCGTCGGCTGCGAGCCACGGCGCGTACTCGAAGTCCGCAGTCTTGCCGGTGATGCGCTCAGGCGTGCCGTCGGGGAGCGACCGGCGATAGAGGGCTCCGAGCGCCTGGAACACCGCTGTCTTCCTGTCGGAGCTCATCTGCGGCCAGCGCACGACCTTGACGTCGAACGTGCCGCCGGCGACCGAGTGGTCGATACGGCGGGTCTCGAGCAACCGCTGTTCGACCTTCGCCTTGATGGGGATCACGGTCGCGTTGCCGCCGCGAGCGTCCACCCGGTACAGCTTGCCCTTGGCCCAGATCACGATGGCGTTGCCGTCCGGTGTCCAGTCGAACCCCGGGTACGGACCGAAGATTGCCCAGGTCTCCTGCTGGTCGATGGACAGGCCGTTCCACAGATCGCGGTCGGTGCCGTGCCCCAGGTCGCGGAGCGTCAGCACGGACTTGCCGCGCACGCGACGCACGTACGCGAGCGTCTTGCCGTCGGGACTGATCTGCGGGCGGATCGCGCCGCCGGGGCGGCGGATCTCGTCGCGAATTTCGCCGCTCTCCATGTCGAGCCGGCGGATCACGTAGATGGTGCCATGCGGATCCTTGTTGTATTGAAACGTCTCGCCACCGGACATGTCCTCGGACCAGTAGAGGTACTTGCCGTCGGGCGAGAGCTCCGGCTCGCCGACGTCCTGCTGGTCGTTCTTGCGCTTGGTGAGCTGGACGCCCTTGCCGGCACCGTCGAGGCGGTACATCCACATCTCGCCCGCGCCGAGACTCCGCCGCGACGTGAAGTGCTTCTTGGCGACGATCCACTCTCCGGAGTGGTGCCACACGCCGTTGTTGATCAGGCGGAAGTCCTCGCTCGTCAGCGCCCGCCGATTGGCGCCGTCCGCTTCCATCAGCCAGACGTTGTCGCCGCCGCCGCGGTCCGAGGTGAACGAGATCGTCTTGCCGTCGGGGCTCCAACGGGGCTGTACGTCGTAGGCCAGGCCGCCGGAGACGAGCGTTGCGTCGCCGCCCGCAACCGGGACGGTGTAGATGTCGCCGAGCAGGTCGAACGCGAGCAGCTGTCCGTCCGGATGCACGTCGACGCTCATCCACGTGCCTTCATCCGTGTCGAACGACAGGGTGCGATACGGACCGCCGGGGTCATCGACGTCCCACTTGGGCGTGTCCTTGTCGTTCTCCGGCGGCTCGTCCTGGGCGCGCGTGTGATGAACCGAGAGCGCGAGGACGAGAGTCGCGGCGAACACGGCGAGGCGTCGGGTCATGGCGTCGGGCTCCAGAAGGGGAAGCGCGCATCGTACCCGTGCCGGTGTGCCCGCCGCATGCGACAGCTGACGCCCGGCGCCCCGAACCGGCAAGCGTGCGCCGGCAAACGTGCGCCGGGAACGAGAAGCGCCCGGCCGCCGAAGCGGCCGGGCGCAGTTTGTGTCGCTCTGGCTTCGCCGATCAGTCGGCGGAGAACTCCACACCCTTCGGGTTCTTCACCTTCATCGTGTACTTCAGGTTCCCGCGCTTGCCGGCCTTCGGGCTGATGCGAACGGTCCATGTCCCGGACTGATCGAGGTCGCCGCGCACCCGGATCGACTTACCGCTCTCGGTGATGTCGAGTGACGCGCCCGCGACGAGCGTTCCGTCGGGTGCCCTCAGGTACTCGACCCTGACGCCCACTCCGCCGGAGAGACGGCCGCGGAAGTCGAACGTGGCGCCCTCGATGGCGGGGAAGGAGAACTCGATCACGGTCTCGAGACCGATGTTCTCTTCCTTGCCCTTGAACGTCGTCGGCTGCTTCTTCTTGAGCTTGCCGACCAAGGTCGTCTCACCGCCCTGCTCGCTCGCGAGCGCGGCGTAGTACCGGCCCGTGTCCGGCAGGGTCACCTTCTTGAGAGTTGCCTTGCCGTTCTTGAGCTTGAGGACGCCGGCGTCGACCGCGCCTCCGTCGGGACCGATCAGGATCATGTTCAGAGTGCGCTTCTCCTGCCGCTTCAGCGTCTTGATGCTGATGTTGGCCGTGGTGGCCTCGAGCGCATCGAAGTAGAAACCTGCGGACGAGTCGCCCGTCTTCAGGAGCGCGTTCGTGGACTTCCCTTCGAACGGGAGGCAGACCACGATCGACGTGTCGAGGTTCGCGGTCGAACCGGCGACGTCCGATGCCTCCATGGTCAGCTTCTCGCCGCCTGCGACGGTCGCAGTGCCGATGATCTCGAACGTGTCGGTGTCGACCGTCAGCCCGCTCGGGATGGTGCCCTGGAGATCGCTGACGAGGAACGGCGGCGTGCCACCGGTGCGCCCGAGCGAAATCGTCGTCTGCTTGTTGATCGGGACGCCGGTCAGGTCAGGCGCCGCGAATTCCAGCGCCGGGTTGATCACGAAGCTGCGGCCCAGCTGGGCCGAGTGGATCGGGGCGCCGTCGTCCTCGATCGTGAGCGCGAACGAGATGTTGCCGATGTTGTTGATCACGCCGCCGAGCGTCAGGTCGACGCTGTTGATCGTGAGGCCGCTGGGCAGGATGTTCGGCGGCTTGACGCTCATCGTGAAGGGAGGGATCCCGCCCTCCACGGTGATCTGCTGGTTGATCGGGCGGCCGGCCGTCCACGCGGGCGTGTTCGGGGCGGAAGCCTTGATCGGTGCGAAGATCTGCAGCGTGTAGTCCGTGACCACGGGGCCGGCGTCGTGCTGGGCCCTGACGAGGTAGTTGCCCGCCGCCAGCGGGCCCGTGGACGCCTCGAACGGAGCGCTCGCGCCATTCGCGGCGCCGGTGGCGAGCACCGTGCCGGCTTCGTCCAGGATCTGGAACGTGACGCTGGCGTTCTCGGCGAATCGGTTGAACGACATGCCGGCAAGCAGCCCGTCGATGTCCTGTCCCACGCTGACTTCGAACACGTCGTCGTTGTACGGCTGAAGGACCAGGTCGTTCACACGCACGCCGATCTCGCCGAGCTTGGCCGTCTCCGCGATGGAGTCGTTCAACTCGTAGATGTCGTCCGCGAACACGCCGTGGAAGATGAAGTCGCGCACGAGCGCCGGGCCGCTGCCGCCATTCGCGGTCCAGTCAGCCAGGAACCTCGCGGGAGTCGGCTCGAACAGCATGGCGTCGATCAGGTCGAACGGGATCTCCTTGTCCGTCCCTGCGGTCCCGTCCACGCCGTCGTGCGACTCGTTCTCGGCATCCACCAGATCCCACAGCGCCGCGGCGACCCAGGCGGCCGCGCTCGGCGACTTCCCGACGGTGAACGCCGGAGTCTCGAGATCGACGGCAACAGAGGTCGAGCCGTTGACGCCCTCGAACCACGTGCTCGTGTTCGAGACCACGGAGTAGAGGTAAGCGCCGAAGCCCTCCGCGAATGCGTTCTCCACGGACGTCGCCTTGTCGAGGCCCGAGACGTGAGGCTGCGTAGGTGTGAAGCCCGTCATCGACGCGATCGCGTGGTGCGCGAACAGCTGTGCGAGGACGGCGGGGTCCGTCGCGTCATCGTTGCCGCTCTGAGGCGAACCGATGATCGCCTTGGCGGCATCCATGCCCTGCGCCGGCGTATAGGCCGTGTTGTTCCCGCTGTTGGCGTCATAGACGAAGTCGATCGGTGGGATCGCCGACGTGGTGCGCGACGAGACCCAGTCGTACACCGTGCCGAGAGCCATCCCCGCCTGGACGGCCGCGCGGATCGAACCGCCGGAGTCGTTCCCGTCATCGATGGTATGTGTGCCCAGGTTGACGTCGTTGGCGTACGAAACGCCTGACTGGATGTCAGATGTGACGGCAGCGCCGCCGTCCGACTGGAGCACCTTCCCGGCGAGCGAGCCGGCGACGACCGATACCGTGCCGCTGAGGCTGCCGTCGAGTGCGAGTCCCTGCATGGAGTACACGCCGCTCGCGTTCGTGTAAACGGTCGCCGCGAGCCCCTTCGGTCCGTTGAGTTCGATGCGCACGAAGGCGGCGGGCTGATCGGCGAGCTGGCTGTTGCCGATTCCCGAGCCGTCTACCACCAGTTGATCGAGTAGCACGGTGCCGGTGAACGTCGTGTTCCGCGGATCGAAGATGTAGTCGTCCACCGGTCGCGAGGTGAGCGTCGAGTTGCTCGCCATGTCCCTGCGGCTGTCGCCGTTCGGCCCATCGATGCCGACGTTGAAGCTCGCCGATGTCCACGTGCCCTGGGTCTGGTCGTACGCGAACACGATGCGGCCCGAGGTCTCGTAGAAGTGCATCTGGAAGTAGTAGGACCCCTGGTTGTTGTAGTGCGGTACCCCCGTAAATGAGACACGGAAGACCCGGTTCGGGGCGGTCCCCGTGGTCCAGTGTTCGACCCGGCCTCCAACGTTGGGGTGCATGTCGTCCCAGCATGCGGCGACCATTCCGTCCAACAGGTTCACCAAGTTCCAGGGCGACCCCGACGACTCGCCGAACATGCAGAAGCCGTTGGAGCCCACGTTCACTCTGGTGAACGACGTCCCGTAGTAGAGGAAGCCGAACGGCATGTCCACGGGCTTGGTGTCGTCGTCACCCAGCATGATCTGCGTCGCGCTCGTGGGCGGCGTCGCGTAGTTGCCGCTGCCCGTGGTGATGGTGTAGCTCTGCGCGAACGCAGACGGGGCGAGCGTCGCGATGACGATCGCGGCACCCAGCGCGGTGAGAATCTTGGTCTTGAACGATCCCAGCATGGTGACCTCCGTCTGCGGCGGAGGTGGGGCTGCATGCCATCGTGCGCACGAGTGTTTGACTCGTTGCATGCTCTTCATGCAGAGGATCGGGGTTCGGTTGGGAGCCACCTCCGCGGCGGATTTCATCCCCCGAGGCTAGACGACGCGGCTGACCCGATCCACCCTCGACTTCGCTCATTTACGCCGCACCGTCCGGAGCCCCGGCGCTCCGGAACGGCTCCGGTCTGGCTGAGCCTAGGGGTCGGAGAACCCCTGCATGAACAGGGCGGAGCCGAGATCGAACGTCTGGTACACGCCGTAGCCGTCGTCCCGCAGCAGCAGCGTGCCCCCGTCGTGCTCGAACAACAGCTTCGCCTCGCCGCTGAAGAAGGCCAGTTCGCGGCGCTCGTCGCTCTTGGTGTCGATCACCCAGAGGTACTCCGAATCGAGCGTGCGATGCGGTGCGGCCTCGATGCGAAAGCGGCCGCCCGGAGCCGCGATCGGATCGCCCCCGGACCGGATGGTGTGCGCACTCCCGTCGGCGAACCGGCGCTCGATTGCCTCGCGGGTCGTCACCTTCGTGAGCAGCGACACGCCGTCGAGTTCACCGGCGGCCACCGCCCGGCGCATCTCCGAGTTCCAGCCGGAGACGTACCCACCAATCTCTTCGGTGATCACGCAGCCTTGATTCTGTGTGGGCAACCCCGTCTCGATGTCGAGCTCGCCCGCGCTGAAGTCGGGCAGGCCGAGCGTCTGGAGGCGGGGCTCGCCCGCGGCGATCGCGGCCTTCGCCTCCGCTACGCCGCGGTCGTAGTGCTCCTGGCCGGTCGTGCTCATGTCGTCCCGGCCGACGAGTCCGCCGTCGTCGGATCCGCCGCCGTTCGTGTTCCCGGCACTGTCGCCGGACTCCGAGTCGCACGCGAGCGCCAGCAGCGGGAGGACGAGCAACAGCGTCAGGCGGGCGGCGGTGCGTGCGGTGCGCGGCATCGATGGCTCTTCGGGCGCATCGTACCCGCCCGGCAGCGCGTCAGAGGCCGCGGAACGCGTCGGGCACGTACGGCGCGGCCTCGGGGTGCGCGAGCACCGTGTCCAGGGTATCGAGGATGCGCTGCTTGTCCTTCGGCATGGTTCCGCCGACGGGCAGGTAGTTGCTCGCGTGATTCGAGCGGAAGATCGACCCGTCCAGTTCCAGCCCGGCCACGAACTCGCGCAACTCCCGTGTGAGCTCGTTCGGATCGAGGTCGTCGACCTCGCCCCGCATCGCCTGCTCGTGCAGCGGAGTGTTCTCGACCGGCGTCATGACGAGTGTGCTGACGAAGCGCGGGTTGATCGCGCTGGCGACCTCCGCCGACGCACGGGCGTGGTCGAGCGAGAGTGCGCGGCCGCCCGCTCCAAGCAGGAACATGGTCGAGAGCCGGACATCGGCGGCGTGGGCTTTGTTCGCGACCCGGACCATCTCGGCGGCATCGACGCCCTTCTCGAGCTTCGCGAGCACCGTGTCGTGGCCGCTCTCGACGCCGAGGTAGTACTGCGTGAGTCCCGCTTCGCGGAGTGCGGACATCTGCTCGACCGTGCGCACCTGCAATGCCTGCGGCGAGGCGTAGCACGAGACGCGCCGCAACCCGGGGAACGACTCGTTCAGTGCGTCGAGTATCCGGTGCAGATAGCGCGGCGGCGCGATGAGCGCGTCTCCGTCGGCCAGGAACACCTTCGTGACCTCCGGCATCCGCTCGCGAGCCCACGCGATCTCTTGGCGTAGATCGTCGATCTTGCGGACGCGGAACTGCTTCGCGCGATACATGCCGCAGAACGTGCACTCGTTGTACGAGCAGCCGATGGTCGCCTGGAGGATCAGGCTGTTGCCCTCGGAGGGCGGTCGGTAGAGCGTGCCTTCGTAGCGGATCACGCGGGCATCGTATCGACCCCTCTCAGTCCCGGAAGCGCGGCCGGAGGGCCGCCGGGACGACCGGGCACGCCGCAGCGGGGCGGGCGAACAGGAGGTGGCGGATCCGCGCGACGCCGGAGTACCCCAGGTCGCGCACCGGCCGCGGAACCGCTGCAAGCAGCGCGGCCAGCGCGCGCCACAGCCCGCCGAGCCGGCGCATCAGCACCACGATGGCCGTGGACCTCACCAGCGTGCGCCCGTCCGCGGTCAGCAAGACGAGGCTGTCCGGCAGCTCCGGGTCGTCGCCCAGACGCTCGCGCATCGCCTTGCTCCCGAGCGGCGCGAACGACAGCGGGGTGTCGTCCGGTGCCTCGGCCAGGCACACGCGCACGCTTCGATGACAGAGTCCGCAGTTGCCGTCGTAGAGCACGAGCGCCTCGCCGGGAGGCCGCAAGGGCGGGAACCAGCGCGGGTCCGTCGCCAGGAGCCGGGGCATGGTGCGCGCGATGAACGTCGCCGGTGAGCCCATCAGGACCAGGTCCGCCAGGTCGACCAGGAAGCCGAGACCCCATGCGGCGAGGCGCGTCCGCGGCACGGCCCACAGGGCCGCGGCAAGCAGGTGCGCTGCCCCGAGACCCGCGCGGTCCTCGCCGATCAGCACGGCACCGCGTCCGGCCTGCAGCGCGATCACCGCGAGGGGAGCCAGCACGGCGATCCAGCGCGGCAGTGGGTACCCGCCGTCCGGATCCGGCCGGCCCCGCGCCGCCCGCGAACCGAAGGCGCCCAGCGGCGCCGCCGCGAGGAGCGCCACCGCGGCGGCGGCGGCGGCGGTCGTCTCCGAGGGCCGCGGCAGATCGCTGGCCGAGATCGCGAGCACGACCGCCAGCGCGGCGGCCGGCCAGGGCGGCACGGCGTCGGGGATCAGGGCTAGCGCGAGCAGGACGGCCAGGACCGCGCAGGCGGCCACGATCGGACTGCCGGTCCCTGCGAAGGCGAGGACCGCGAGCTTGACGGCGCCGACGGCCACGAGGACTCGGACGATGGAGACCTGTCCCCCTGTCCATCCGGCAGCCGGTTGCGCTGTCACGCCCAGAGACTAGGCCCTGGACCTCGCCTCACGCAGCGTTCGCGGGGTTGTGCGGCGGCTCCGTCGGATCGCGCTGCTGCCAGCCGTCCGGCTGGTCGTGAGCGCTCGGCCACATGGCAGCCGCAGCCGCGTTGTACTCGCGCCATTCAGGAACGTCGGCGGTCTCGTCCTCGATCGCGCCCAGGGGGCATTCGGGCAGGCAAGCTCCGCAGTCGATGCAGGCCTCCTGGTCGATGACCATCATCGGCGCCCCGTCGTGGTCGCCGTAGTGGAAACACCCACACGGGCAGACGTCCACACATGCGCCGTAGCGCTCTCCGAGACAGCGTCCCGTCACCACGAATGCCATCACGATCTCCTGTTCTGCGTCGCAGTCATCGCGACGGTGAGAGCAGCCTACGAGCCGTGACATAGTGCGAGAAGGTCTGAGATATGATATAATTAAGATGTAATGCATATCAATCTGGACATGCGCGAGTTGCGCTACTTCGTCGCGGTGGCGGAGGAACTCCACTTCGGTCGCGCGGCTGAGCGGCTGCACATGACCCAGCCGCCGCTCAGCCAGGCAATCCGGCGGCTCGAAGAACGGCTCGATGTCACGCTTCTCCTGCGCACGACTCGCAGCGTGAGGCTCACCGATGCGGGCGACGCATTCCTCGCGGATGCGCGCGGACTGCTCGACGCCGAGCAACGCGCGGTCCGGACGCTCCGTGCCGTCGCGCGCGGAGAGGCCGGTGAGTTGCGCGTCGCGGCGGCGACCCCGGTGATCGACGGATTCCTGCCGGACGCGATCCGTGCGTTCCGCGGCGAGCATCCAGCCGTCGCCGTGCAGCTCCGCGAGGCGCCCACTGCTGCGCAGATCACTGCCTTGCGCGAGGGTCGGGTGCACGCCGGTGTCGGTCGCGTCGCGGGGCACGACGTCGCGGGGCTCGAGGTCACGCCCGTCGGGCGCGAGCGCTTCGTCGTCGCCGTGCCGGAGGGGGGGGCGCTGGCCGCGGTCCGCCGGCCTGGTCTGCGGGCGCTGGCGTCGGCGGGACTCGTCATGCTGCGTCGCGACGTGCAGCCCGCCATCCATGACGACGTGCTGGCCGCATTTGCACGCGCGGGAGTCAGTCTCAGCGTGCTTCAGACGGCGTCCACGGTGCATGCGGTCATCGCTCTCGTGGCGGCGGGGTGTGGCGTGGCGGTCGTGCCGGAATCGTCCTCGCTGGCGGGGCGGCCGGGAGTCGCCTTCCGCGACGCGCCGCGAGGCCTGCCGCGCGTGGAGTACGCGCTGCTCACGCGCCGTGCCGACCCATCGCGGATTCTGCAGGCATTTCGGCGTATCCTCCGGCTCGGCGGTCGCTCCGCCCGCGGAACGTGAGCGCGGTCGCCTCCGTCGAGTAACCCGGAGGGCTTACCGGGAGACGTCACTCCGCACCGAGGAGGCTGAACCATGCGCAAGATCCTGATCCTGGGCGCGATCGTCGTGGCGGGCGCCGGTGCGTGGCTCTGGCAGACCGCGACCGAGGCGCAGAGCATGCGGACGGAGCAGGTCTCCGGACACGTGCACGTGCTGTTCGGACGGGGGGGGAACATCGGGCTCTCCGTGGGTGACGACGGCGTGTTCCTGATCGACGACCAGTTCGCCGCCGCCTCTCCGGACATCCTGGCAGCGATCAAGGAGCTCGGGGGCGAGGCGCCGCGCTTCCTGTTGAACACGCACTTCCACGGCGACCACACGGGCGGAAACGAGAACATGGGCAAGGCCGGCGCCACCATCTACGCGCACGACAACGTCCGTTCTCGCATGACGGATCCCGCGTATGCGAAGCGCTTCGGCAAGCCTGCGGCGGACGTGGCGCTGCCGCTCGTCACGTTCGCCCACGACATGACGTTCCACGTCAACGGCGATACGGTGAAGGGCTTCCACGCAGGTCCGGCGCACACCGACGGTGACACGATCGTGCACTTCGCCGAGGCGGACGTCGTCCACATGGGCGACTGCTTCTTCAATGGCATGTACCCGTTCATCGACCTATCCGCGGGTGGCTCGGTGACGGGGGCGCAGGCGGCGATCGAGCGCGCGCTGACGCTCTGCGGCGACGGCACGAAGGTCATCCCCGGGCACGGACCGGTGACCGACAAGGCCGGGCTCACCGCGTACCGCGACATGCTGACGGGCTGCGTGGACGCCGTGGCTGCCCTCATCAAAGAGGGCAAGACGCAGGAGGAGGTCATCGAAGCCAAGCCGACGGCCGCGTGGGACGAGAAGTGGGGCGGCGGCTTCATCCCGCCGGACAGGTTGGCTGGAGATATCTTCCAGAGCCTCTCGGCCGAGTAACCGCACACGGGACGCGCACCGTCCCTCGGCTCGGCGTATCCTGTCGGGCGGTCGCACCAAGGAGGGCCACATGCGAAGAGGCATCGTGTTCGCCGCGGGTATCGCCGCACTGGCATCGCTCGCTCTGTCGAGCGGCGATCTGCGCGCGCAGGACGCCGAGCCGCCGGGGGCGGCTGTCGAGGCCGCGCCCGACGCCGCAGCGGTGCTGGAGAGGCTCGCCGCCGAGTACAAGACCGCGCGCTCGGAGTACGCGAGGTCCCGCCGCGCGCAGCCCAAGGGCTCGACGGGCCCGCGGCAGCAGACCAAGCCGCCGGCCGAGAAGGTCATGTGGCCGAAGTACCGCGATGCCGCCGCGCAGTTCGCGGGTACGCCGGAGGCCGCCAAGTTCCTCGTTCGCACGGTCCAGTACGCGATGCGTCACGAGATCGAGGCCTCCCAGTCGGCGCTCGACACGCTGATCGCCGACCATGCCGGCAGCGGAGCATGGACGGATCTGACGTTCACGTTCCTGTACTACGCCGACAAACTCGGCGAGGAGCGGGTCGCGAAAGCCATGGATGTGTCCATCACGGCACACGACGCTGTGACCGCCGCCATGCTGTATGCCCGCGGTGCAGGCGTCCTGCGACGCGAGTTCGAGAACCCGGCCGCGCGCGAAGGGGCGCTTGCGGGCGCGCTCGTGGATCTGAACCGTGCGTCCGAGATCGCGCCGGAGTCGGCACACGGCAAGCGTGCCGCGTCGACGATCTTCGAGATCGAGCGATTGCAGATCGGCATGGAGGCGCCGGACATCGCGGGCGAGGACCTGGACGGCGTCGCCTTCCAACTCTCGGACTACCGAGGGAAGGTGGTGGTGCTCGACTTCTGGGGCGACTGGTGAGGACCCTGCCGGGCCATGTACCCGCACGAGCGGTCGCTCGTGAAGAGACTCGCTGACAAGCCCTTCGCGCTCATCGGTCTGAACAGTGACAAGGACAAGGACAAGCTCGCCTCGCGGATGAAGGAAGAGAAGATCACGTGGCGAAGCTTCTGGAACGGGCCCGAGGGAACGCGCGGTCCGATCTCTGCGCGCTGGAACGTGTCGAGCTGGCCGACGATCTACGTGATCGACGCCGAAGGCAGGATCCGCTTCAAGAACGTGCGCGGCGAGAAGATGGACGAGGCCGTGGACGAACTCCTCGCGGAGATGGGCGCCCCGGTCGGTCCCGCCGGCAACGAACCCCCCGCCGACAACGAACCTGCCGCCGACAACGAACCAGTCGAGTAGACAGCCGGTTCATTCGACAGACATGACCGATGCATCCGCAGTCGACCTGCCGCCCGAGGACCGTTCGCACCTCGAGCTGCTGATGATCTTCCACTACGTCATGGCGGCGATGTCCGTGATGGGGTGCATGGCCATGGGCGCCTACGCGGTCTTCATGCCCAGGTTCATCAAGGGCATGACGGATCAGATGGCGGAGAGCGGCGCCGACGTCGAGGTCGTGCAGATGCTCGAGTCCATGTTCCCGATGTTCTTCGTGATCTTCGGCGTGATCGCTGTGATCCAGCTCGGATCGGCGGCGCTGAGCTTCTTCTGCGCGCGCTTCCTGAAGGAGCGCCGGAACCGCACGTTCTGCCAGGTGGTCGCGGCACTGGCGCTCCTCAGCATCCCGCTCGGCACGGCCCTCGGCATCTTCACGCTCGTCGTGCTCGCGCGTCCCACGGTGCAAGCCGCGTTCGACTAGAAGTACTGCACCGCGAGCCACTGGATCGCCGCGACGCACGCCGCCGCCAGGACGATGAGCAACACGCCCAGGCCCAACCGCAGTCCCGGGCCGCCCGACATCAGGCCTCCGAGCCCGTACACGATCCGCTCGACGCCGCGGGACCACGCGGCCGTCGTCGAGCGGGTTTCGTCGTGCTGCTTCGGCACCATGCCCGCGGGACAGCACCCGACGACTCGGCCGTCCGGGCGCGATGGCACGCGCCCCCCGCACGTGGGACAGGTCTCGGGAGGCTGCGCGGCGCGGCTCACCGCGCGGCGTGGTCGCCGAGGACGTGCGCGATCACCGCGGTGATTCGCCGCGCCGTCGGCAGGTGCAGGTACTCGTTGGGACCATGCGCGTTCGAGCCGGGGCCAAGGACGCCCGTGACCACGAACTGTGCCTCCGGGAACTGCTCGCCGAGCATCCCCATGAACGGGATCGTCCCGCCCTCGCCCATGTACGCGGGCGGAGTTCCGAATTGGGCCTGCGAGGCCGCGTCGAGCGACGCCGTCAGCCACGCGTCCATCGGCGGAGCGTTCCAGCCCGTGGCGCCCCCGGCGTCCAGCAGCCGGACGCGCGCCCCGTGCGGCGGTTCCCGCTCCAGAACGCGGCGGACAATCCGTACCGCGCGGTCTGCGTCGCAGGTCGGTGGCAGCCGGAGTGAGATCTTGAGGGTGGTGCCGGGCCGCAGCACGTTGCCCGCGTCCTCGACGCTGGGGATGCCGTCGGCACCCGTGATCTCGAGGGTCGGCTTCCACGTGCGGTTGAGCACGCAGTCGAGCGGATCGTCGGACTCGGGTCCGCCGCGCTCCACGAACGGGAATCGCTCGTGCACCTTCTTGCCGAGCACGGCAGCGGCCTGACGCGCCTGCTGCATGCGCTCCGGCGGGACCTTCACGTGCAGTTCGTTCAGGCGGATCTGGCCCGTCATCTCGTCCTCGAGTCGCGAGAGCACGCGCCGCGCGACACGGAACGAGGACGGGACGACACCGCCGGCGTCACCCGAATGCACTCCCTCGGTCAGCACCGTCACTTCCAGGCGGCCGACGACGATGCCGCGCAGCGACGTCGTCAGCCACAGCCGCTCGTAGTCCCCGCATCCGGAGTCGAGGCAGACGACCAGCGACGGCGCGCCGATGCGGCCGGCCAGATGCTCGACGTAGTGGGGGAGATCGGGGCTGCCGCTCTCCTCGCACACGCCTCGATCAGGATGACGGCGCGGTGACGCGGCACACCCTGCTCGTCCATCGCGCGCAGCGCCTCCACGGCCGCGAACGCCGCGTAGCCGTCGTCTGCGCCGCCGCGGCCGTACAGCCTGTCTTCGCGGAGCACCGGCGTCCACGGGTCGAGGCCCTCGGCCCACCCGGTCATCTCGGGCTGCTTGTCCAGGTGGCCGTAGAGGAGCACGGTGTCGTCTTGCAGACCGCCGGTGGCGGGCACTTCGACGAACACGAGAGGCGTGCGCCCGGGGAGCCGGACGATCTCGACCGACGCGCCCTCGGGCTTGTGGGCTTCGCACCAGTCGGCCACCAGCTGCGTCGCCCGCTCCATGTGCCCGTGCGCTTCCCAGTGGGGGTCGAAGTGCGGCGACTTGTTCGGGATGCGGATGAACGAGAGCAGCGCGGGCATCACGTTCCGGTCCCACGCGGCGTCCACGTACGCCGCGGCGCGTGTCGCGTCCAGTGTGGGCAACGTGGCCATACTGCGCTCCGTTCTCCCCCCCCGCGTCTTCCGCCACGCGCCAGGATAGCGAACCGAGGCGCCCCGGGGCGCGTGTGCGTTACTTGCTCCAGGCCGGATTGATGTCGATCAGCGACCGGCGCTTTCGACTCTCCTTGTCCGTCTCCGCATAGGCGAGCGTGCAATTGATGAACCGGACCATGTCTCCCGGCGTCTCGAGATGCGTCTTTCGCCCGGGCGACATGTTCTCGAAGCGACAATCTTCGAACACCTGGGCGGCGCCGCTCCACTGGTAGTACACGCTGCTGAACGGACCGTCGATCGTGCAGCGCTCCAGTCGCGCGATCAGGGCGCCACGTACGTCGAACAGGTTCCCGCCCGGCGATCTTCCGAACCCGGCCTCGATCCGGCAGTCGGACGCGTAGAACGCGCCGACCCTGCCGCCGAGCATCTTGGACCCGCCGGCTCCCGAATCGAATCCGATGACGCGGCACCGTTCGAGGCGGAGCGTGTAGGGGTTGGTGCGCATCCTCTCGAGGGAGTTGTCGTTCGTGAAGAGTGTCAGATCGCGGAACGAGAGGCTGTGGACGTCGGGCCGCATGCGCAGCTCCGTGTCCAAGACGAGCACGGTCTCGTCCATGCCCGCGCCCGTCACCAGCAAGTCCTTCGGGAAGGTGGCACGATTCGTGAGGCTCCCCGCCGCGAACGCGTGCCGTCCGGCCGGGTAATGGACATGCGCGCCGTCGGGTAAGTCCCCGGTGCCCGACAGGGCCTCCGGGTCGACCGGCACGGACGCGCTCTTGCGCTCGAACAGCTTCCTGTAGGCCTCCGGGTCGCGCAGCGTCTCCCAGGGCGGCGCCCAGCTCTCCTGCAGCGCGCGCATGAACGCCATCGTGCCGCCGCGCTCCAGGTCGACGAGGCGTGACCGCTCGGCCGCCGTCTCCTGTGCGATCTGACTCGCGGCGGTGTGCTCAGCCGCCGCAGCGCGTTGCAGGTGCGTGCGCCGGATGCCCGCGGCGCGACGCGTCAACTCGTCCGCAGCGGAGTCTCCCAGCGCGACGCCTGCTCGCCTGCCGGCTGCGTCGAGCAGACCGGCTGTGTCCTGCGTCACCGGCGACTGCGCCCGCCGCAACAGCTCGAGCTCGCGGTACGCCGTGTCCAGGTCGCGCTCCTTGCGGAGCAGTTCCTTCTCGAGGCGCGCGATCTCCGGGTCCACGGCGTCGTCCTGCGGGGCGGGGAGCGCGTCGCTCTCCGGCGGATCCTGCATGACGGTCGCCACGGCCCAGCCGCCGACCGCACCGGTCGCCAGTCCGAGGGCGATGGCGAGCGGCAGACGGAGCGATCTCATGTGCTACCGAGGATACGCGAGCGGCGTCAGCCTGGGTTCAGTCGCCAAGCTTCTTCGGCATGTCGGCCAGCACGTACGCGATCGCGGCCAGCACGCCTTCGCAGAGCAGCAGGTCGTCCTTGGCGACCTTGTCGAACGTGTCTGCGTGCGTGTGGTGGTAGTCGAAGTACTTGCTGCCCTCGACGTCGAGTCCGAGCAGGGGCACGCCCATGGCCGCCATGGCGCCGATGTCCGCACCGCCGCCGCCCTCGCGGAGTCGCCCCGCGTTCCACTCGTCGAACACTGTGAGGATGTCCTGGAGTTGTGCGACGACGCGCTCGCCCCGTTCGTCCTTGGGCTTGGGGCTGCGGAATCCGACCGGGTGGAAGATCCCGGAGTCCGCCTCGAGAGCTGCGGCGTACTTCGGCATCTCCTCACCGAAGGCGCGGATGTACTCCCGCGATCCGCGCAGTCCGTTCTCCTCGTTGGTCCAGAGGACCACGCGGATCGTGCGCCGCGGGGTCAGGCCGAGCGACTTCAGGAGGCGCACTGCGTCGAGCACCGCCATGCACGCGGCGCCGTCGTCGTGCGCGCCCTGCCCGACGTCCCAGGAGTCCAGGTGCCCGGAGATGAGGACTATCTCGTCAGGCAGCTCGCTGCCGACCAGGTCGACGATGACGTTCGCGGACTCGGCGTCTTCCTCGAAGTGCGCGTCCATCTGCAGGTGCACACGCACGGTCTCGCCCGCGGCCGCGAGACGCGCGATCAACTCAGCGTCCTCGATGGACACCGCGGCTGCGGGAATGCGCGGCTTGTCCGTCTGATAGCTCAGCATTCCGGTGTGCGGCGTCGCGAGACTGGTGGCGGTGACGGAGCGCACGAGCACGGCCACGGCGCCCGCCGCGCCGGCTTTACTCGCGCCGGAGGTCCGGTACCCGACCGTCGCGCCGTAACCCGCACCGGTCTCGGGGTCGTAGGGCGGCATCGCCTTGTTGAAGAGGACGATCTTCCCTTTGACTGCGTCACCGAGCGCAGCCAGCTCGTCGAAGTCCGTCGCCACGATGACTTCGGCTGTGATGCCCTCGGGCGGCGTGCCGATCGAGTTGCCGATGCCGAGCATCTCGAGCCGCTCCTTGCGCGGCGCGAGCAGCGTCGCACTCTCGTTGCCGCGCTTCCAGTTGGGCACCATCACCTTCTGCTTGGTGACGCGCATTCCGTCCTTCTCGGCGACCTCGGCGGTCCAGTCGACCGCGCGGGCGAGGCCCTTGCTTCCGGAGAGCCGCGGGCCGATCACGTCGCACATGTGCCGCAGCCGATCGTGCGCCAGTCCGTCTCTCTGCGCCGCGTTCACGATCCGCGTGACGAAGTCGCGGTAGCGGTCGGTGATCGGCGTCGAGGCCGGCCGCGCTCTCGCGGGGGCCTGATCGGCCTCCGGCGCCGGATCGGGCGAAGCGGCCGCTGGTGTCACGACGGGCGCTGCTCCCGAGCGACGGCCCCGTGCCGGCTTCTCGTTGTCGTCGGGAGGCGGAGCGCAGGCTGCGAGTCCGATGACCACGAGCCCAGCGACGACGAGCCGCATGACTGGTCGAGTGATGACCGGTCGAGTAGTGACTACTGGGAGATGTGCGCGCATGTCGTGGGCCTCCGGCCGAAGAGCATACGCAGCGAGCGGGCCAGCGCCTGGGTTTCCGGCGTTGCATCCGGCGACGCCCTGTGACTACGCTCTCGACCTTCGGAAGGAGCGTGCGATGAACCTGCTGCTCACCGAGACGATTGACGCTCCACCCGACCGCGTGTGGGAGGTGGTAGCGGACGTGAAGAAGTGGCAGAGCACGATCGAGGGCATCCAGAAGATCGAACTGCTCTCGGAGCGCTCCTCGGGCGTGGGAACGCGCTGGCGCGAGACGCGGGTGATGTTCGGCAAGGAAGCCGTCGAGGAGATGGGGATCAGCGGGTGGGATCCGAAGCGCAGCTACACGGTCACAGCCCGTGCGCGTGGTCCTGCGGATCGCGGAGCGATCCTCGGCCACGCTTCGGGCTAGTGTCTCCCTCGCTCCGCGTCCTCCGGACACTGCGCGAGGGCTGCGGTCACGTCGCTTGCCTCAACCGCCGCGCCCTCCGCGATTCACACAACGAGTGCGAGCCTGCTGTAGGGGCGGGGCGCTGCCCCGCCCGCGCACGTCGAAACCCGCGCCCCTACTCCGCGACGACGCAGAGCTTCTTCAGCTCCTCGTGGTCGGACTCCGGACCGACGACGATCGGCGCGCCGTCCGGGATGCCGAGCCACGCGCGGTCGTGGAACTTCACGCTGCCGTCGCTGTACAGCACGTTGATGCCGCCGCGGTGGAACTCCTCTCGATCCGCCGCGATCGCCTCGTTCGCGTAGTCGTCGCTCAGCGGGTAGCGCGCGAAGTCGCGCACCGCGTAGGAGCAGATCGAGCGCAGCATCGGCTCTGACGCCGTGGTCATCGGATCGTCGCCGATTTGCACGACTTGCGCTTGGCGGCCATGGCCGTCGTCCGGGCAGACGATTGACACGTCCGTGCCCTCCGCCAGGCGCAGGAAGTACTTCACACCGCCTTCGGTCGGCGGCCCACCGGTCTCTGTCCAGTGGTCGATGTGGAGGCTACCGAGCGTGCGAAGGGACGTGGCGCATCCCGCCCTTATGTGCTGCATCTGGATCTTCGGAACCAGGACCGCGATCGCACCGCCGACGGCCGGGACTCCGCAGAGGCACGCCCCGCACACGACGATCAGCGCGATGACCCAGCCGGGCAGTCCCTTGTCTTCCCGGACACTCTGCTCGGACATGGTGCTTCTCCCCGGCTGCGGGAAGGCTACCCGCTCAGATCTTCGACACGATCAGCGCGATGTTGTCCTGTCCGCCGGCCCAGCCGCCCACACCCTTCAGTGCGGTACCGACGATGGCCTCCGCGGCGCCCTTCGGGTCGTCCGCGCGGCCGTCTACGAGCATCTGCATGATTGGCGGGGTCACGCCACGATCCGGTTCGCGGTAGCAGCACTCGTCGATGCCGTCGGTGTACGCGATGAGCAGGTCTCCGGGCGCGGCGGAGAAGTGGATGTGGTCCGCGTTGCTGGGACGCAGCGACTTCGGCTCCGTCATCGACACGAACATCTTGTTCTTGCGGTTCTGCTTCTCCGGCAGCGAACGCGGGCGCGCGAGCACGAGTGAACTGTCGCCGAACGAGAGGCCGAAGCCCTGCCGGAACAGCCGGTCGTAGATCGCGATCAGTAGCGTCGTCTCCGACATGTGACGGCCGGTCCGCTTCTCGCGGGAGATGTTGCGCAGGGCAACGTCGAGTTCTTCCGGTGTCCCGGGTACCGGCTTGAACAGCTCACGCAGCAGGACGATGAGCTCCTCGCTCGACTCGCGTCCGTAGTGGGCGTCCGCCACACACAGCACCGTCCGACGCTTGTCCTCGATGACGAGCAGTGCGTCTTCGTTCGGGTGCTGCTTCGGGTGGTCAGAGGCGAACTTCTCGTCACTGCCGACCGACATGGCTGCGACGGTGTTTGCAGACACCTGGGCCAGGCCATAGGCGCCGTAGCGCTCATGGTCCTTGCCGAGCATGACGTGTCTGATCTCGCTGGCGCTCATGGCGTCCCTTTCAGAATGGGCGTGACAGTACCTCCGCTTTGGACCCATCTGGAACGATGCGGCAGCGTGACGTCCGGGTGACCCCTGGGTGACGGCCGCCCACGATCGTCCAATGGACCGGACGGAGCGTCGTCCGAAGGGAGGCAGGGATGAAGCGGTTCCTCACACTCGCGCTGCTGGCCGTCGTGCTGACGGTCCCGGCGGCAGCACAAGAGGTCGTGCTCGACAGGGAGGACTCGCTCGCCGCCGCGGCGCACCGGCTCCTCGCCGAGGATGCCGGCGAGCGCGCCTCGGCGCGGGAACGCCTCTCGGCGGAGCCGGGCGCCGCGCTGGCCGTCGTGCTCCAGTTGGTCGAGCAAGTCCGCGCGGAGCGCGCGGGCGCGGCGGCCGTGCGGCAAGGCGAACGCGTTGCGCGTGCGGATCCCACGGACGTTCAGCCGTACGTGCAGCTCTACGACGTCCACGACCTCGTCGAGCAGGCGGGCGGTCCCGGGTCGCTGCTCGAAGTGCTGTCGGACAACGGGCACGGTGCGATGATCCGGTTCGCCGACGAGAAGAACGGCGTGCTGATCGTCATGGGCGTCGGATCGGTGCACGACGCCCTTCAGGGCACGCTCGACGATCTGCGCGGGGCCGCGCAGCCGATGGTGCTGCTCGAGACCCGCTTTCTCGAGGCGGATCGGATGCAGGACCTCGGGATCGACCTCACCGACGTGCGCCCGGGTGCCGTCGTGATGTCCGACGGAGTCGTCGAGCGCGTACGAGAGTGGGCCGCTGCCGCCCGCGTGGACGTGCTGAGCGCACCGAGTCTTGTCACCACTCTCGGACAGCCCGCCAACATCACGCTCGGGCGCGAAGTCAGCTACGTATCCGACATCGACATCGAGGTTGGGTCGATCGCGGATCCCGTCATCGACACGGTGTTCGCAGGCACGACTCTCGACCTCGAGGTGTGGGGGTCCGCCGAGGGGGGGTACCGCGTTCACGTTGATCACCACACGGCGGACCTGCGGGAGCCGATGGATGTGATCGAGTTCGATATCGGAGCTGCCGAGCCTGCCAGAATCCAGGCGCCCGACGTCTACGAGACACGCGTCAAACGCTCTCTGGAGATGGCCGACGGCCAGGCGGTTCTCCTGGCGCTGCCGGGGCCGCCGGACTCCGTGCGGCTGATGGTGCTGTCGGTGCTGGGCGTCGACCTCGCCGAGGACGAGGCCGACGGCGAGACGCCGCCCAAGTAGCCGGGCAATACTGGGCGACCGCTACTTGCCGGGCGCCCGCGTCAGGTACTCGACCAGGTCGACCTTCGAAACGATGCCGGCCAGCGCGCCGTCGTCGCCGGTGACGAGCGCGACGAGGTCGCCCGCGAACAGGTCGGTCAGCGCGCTGGCGTCCGCCGTGTGCGAGACCGTGCGCACGTTTCGGAACATCACCTCTGCGACGGAGCTGTCCGGGCTGGCGTGGCCGTCCACCAACTTCGTGAGCAGGTCGGTCTCGGTCACGATCCCCACGAGACTCCCGTCGTCGATCACCGGCAACTGGCTGACACCGTGCAGCTTCAGGCGCGCGACGGTGTCGACGACCGTGTCTGCGCTCGTTGCCGTAATGAGCTCGCGCTGCGGCAGCGACCGCAGAAGGTCGCCGACGGTCTGTGACTCCCAGCGGCGCTCCGAGAACCCGTTCTCACGCATCCACTGGTCGTCGAGGAACTTCGTCATGTAGTTGCGCACGGAGTCCGGCAGGATCGTCACGATGCGCTTGTTCGGTCCGTACTTCTTCGCGATCTGCACCGATGCCCAGACGGCGGAGCCGCAACTTCCGCCGCAGAGCAGTCCCTCCTGCCGGATGAGGCGGCGCGCCATGCGGAACGACGGGCCGTCTTCGGTCTTGATCCACTCGTCGACGAGGTCGCGGTGCAGCACGTCGGGGATGAAGTCGTACCCGATGCCTTCGACCTTGTAGGGCGCGATCGGCTGCGGCCCCGCGAGGATCGAGCCGACCGGATCGACGCCGATGACCTTGACGTCCGGCAGCGCCTTCTTCACGGCCCTCGCGCATCCGGTGATCGTCCCGCCGGTGCCCGCCGTCAGAACGAGGAAGTCGAGATGTCCGTCCGTCTGCTCCAGGATCTCGCGCCCCGTTCCCTCCTCGTGCGCCGCCGGGTTCTCGGGGTTCGAGTACTGATCCAGGATGTGAGATTTTGGGAGGATCTCGTTGAGTTGCTTGGCAACCCCGATGTGGCTCTCCGGCGAATCCCACGCCGCCTCGGTGGGAGTGCGGATGATCTCCGCGCCGAGCGCCTCGAGAACGACCTGCTTCTCGCGGCTCATCTTCTCGGGCATCGTGATGACCATTCGGTAGCCGCGCACCGCCGCTGCCAGTGCCATGCCGATGCCGGTGTTCCCGCTGGTCGGTTCGATGAGGGTGTCGCCTGGCCGAATGCGTCCCTCGCGCTCGGCCACCTCGACCATGCGCTTGCCGATGCGGTCCTTGACGGACCCGCCCGCGTTCAGGAACTCGCACTTGGCGAGGATCTCGCAGCCGGTGTCGCGCCCTATGGTTCGGAGGCGGACCATCGGCGTGTCACCGATCGCGTCCAGAATCGACTCGAGGATCTCAGACATCGTCGCAGGGTATTCGGAACGAGACGTTCTTGCCGCTTCGGATTCGATGCTGGCGGCGGCGCGCGGCAATCCCCGATGCTTCGGCGCATGCAGGTCTGCACGACGGTCTCCGCGGGGTATGTGCTCACCCGCTGGATCGATCGTCCTGACTACCTCGACGACTCGTTTCCGGCGCGGATGATCTCTGCTTCGGACTTCGTCGCGCCGGTCCTTCCCGCGGTTCCGGCCGGCTGGCTGGAGGCGGCCGACGTCCCGCACGGCCGCTTCGCGGGGTACGCCGACGCCGCGCAGGGCAAGCTCCTGTGGGCGCTCTCGGCCGACCTCGAGCGGATCGGGCTGGACAGCAGCGGGTCCGCCGATCTGGCCGAGGTGCTCGCGGCCGCGACCGCGCGCGGTGACTTCGAGTCGCCGTCGACGTTCACCTCGCTCGACGCCGTGCGCAGAGTGTTGCGCAACGTGGGACGCCCGCCACACGGCATCGCGGTGCTTGGACTGGAGCTCCCCGAGGAGCTGGCCGACGCCGTGCTGGCTGCCGACGGCGGCATCTCGGGCTTCGCCCGGCTGCCGCTCGGCCGCACGGCGCCTGAGTCCGGGGGCGAGGAACTCGGCTGGGACGTGTACCGCCCGTACGGCGGGGAGCTGCACTCGTGGATGGTCGAGAGCGCCGCCCGCGGCATTCGGCCGGACGCCTCGGACGGCACCAACGCGCACGGCCTCCTCCCCACGCTCGAGGCAGCGACCCGCGTGGCACGCCGGCTCGAGGGGCCTGATGGCGGCGAGCGGTGGTTCCCGTTCCGCCTGACCCTCTACTCGCTCTGACGCGGATTCGCGCCGCGGCGGCGGCACCCCCTGCTACACCGCCGCGGTGGACCAGGTCACCACCCGCGCGCTGC
Source organism: Planctomycetota bacterium (assembly GCA_965248445.1). GTDB lineage: Bacteria > Planctomycetota > JAJSAM01 > JAJSAM01 > JAJVHW01 > CBDFJG01. Next base: position 175,837 of record CBDFJG010000004.1, on the reverse strand, counting down.
TTCGCCTCGCCGTGCCGAGCATCGCGTTCGCCGTCCTGACGAACGGGTACCGCCTCGTCGACCAGTACTGGATGGCGCAGGTCTCGACGCCCGCGCAGGCCGCCGTCGGCACGAGTATCTTCGTCCTCATCCTGTTCTACGCGGCGTTCGCGCTGGTTGCGGCCGGCGTCGCGCCACTCGTTGCGCGTGCGACCGGCGCAGGTGACCCCGAGATGCGGCGCCGCATCATCGGCGCCGGTCTCTTCGGCGGACTCGTGCTGGCGGGTCTGTTCACGGTGATCGGCGGCGTCGGAGCACAGGCGATCTCCGACGCGCTCGGCCTCCGGGGCGAGACGAACGTTGAGTGCACGCGCTACCTCTCCACTCTCTCGTTCACGATTCTGCCCCTGGTGCTGATTCCGATCGTCGACCACGCGTTCATCTCGATGGGGAACGGACGCGTGCCGATGCTGCTGCACATCGTCTCGCTGCTCTTGAACATGGTGTTGACCCCGGCGCTGGCAGTGCATGCCGAACTCGGAGTCGTGGGCGCCGCTCTCGCATCGAATGGCTCGCGAGCGGTTACGACGTCGATCGCACTCTGGTTGCTCTGGCGAGAGGCGGGGATGAAGCGCAGCTACGTCGTCCCGGCCGAACTGAAGAGGGTCATGAAGGTCGGGGCGCCCGTGGCGTTGCGCGTCGCCGCGTACGCCATCGTGTATTGGCTCGTCGTGCGCGTGGCGATCTCGCCGCTCGGTCCGCATGTGAACGCCGCGCTCGGTGTCGGGTTCACGGCTCTCGAAGGTTTCACGTGGCCGACTTTCTACGGTCTCTCGATCGCTGTCGCGTCGTTCGTCGGGCGCGCGCTGGGGCCGGACGTCCCGAGGACGCGCGGCGGGTCATCCGGCGGGCGCTCCCGTTCTCGACGGCGCTCGGACTCGGCGCCATGGCGGCGTTCTGGTTCGGGGGCCGCTTCTTCACCGGCATCTTCACCCAGGATCCGCTGGTTCACCTCGCGGCGACCGAGTACGCGCACGTGCTCGCGCTGTCTCAACTCGCCGTCGCCTACGAGTCGCTCCTCGACGGAGTGCTCGACGGAGCCGGAGATACGGTCACCGGGTTCTGGAGCGCGACGCCGCTGAACATCGCCCGCGTCCCGCTCGCCTGGTGGCTTGCAATTCACCTCGGCCTAGGCGCGTTGGGGGTCTGGTGGGCGATCAACATCACCAGCTATCTGAAGACGGGACTGAAGGCCGTTCTCGTACTCCGGGGGGAACTGGAGTCGCTTGCAGATCTGACCCGCGTCGTCAGAGCCCGCCCGGATCGGCGTGCGCTTCCGCTCCGCAGTGGGTGTGGGTAGAACGAACGGACTGCGATGACAGACGGCACGGAGTACCCGCTCGAACCGGTTTTCCACGGGATGGTGGGGCAGGGCGCCGCCATGCAGGCGGTGTTCGAGAAGATCCTGCGCTACGGTCCGGTCGACGCCTCGGTGTTGATCACGGGCGAGACCGGAACGGGCAAGGAGCTGATCGCCAGGGCGCTGCACCGGCACGGCCCGCGACGATCGCGCGCGTTCGTCGCGCTGAACTGCTCGGCCGTCAACGAGGATCTGTTCGAGTCCGAGTTGTTCGGCCACGAGCGCGGCGCCTTCACGGGAGCGGTTGCAGCGCACAAGGGTCGTTTCGAGCGCGCCGCAGGCGGGACCCTGTTCCTGGACGAGCTCGGTGACATGCCTCTGCACGCTCAGGCGAAGTTGCTGCGCGCTCTGGAGCACGGCGTCGTCGAGCGGGTCGGCGGGGAGCGGGAGATCACCGTCGACGTCCGCGTGATCGCGGCCACCAACGCCGCACTCGAACGGGCAGTGAGCGCGCGACGCTTCCGTGAGGACCTGTACCACCGCGTCGCCGTTCTGCGGATTCACGCGCCGCCGCTCCGCGAGCGCGTGGACGACCTGCCGCCGCTCGTCGCCTACTTTCTGCGTCTCTTCAACGGGCGATACGCCAAGGAGGTGAGCCGCCTCACTCCCGAGGCCATGCGTGCCCTCGCGGAGTACCGCTGGCCGGGCAACGTGCGCGAGCTGCGCAACGTGCTGGAGCGGCTGCACGTCGAGGCGAACGCCGACACGATCGGGCGCGGCGCGATGCAGGAGTGGGAGGGCGAGCGCGGACTGCTCGTCGCCGGCGGCTGGAACGTCGACCTGCGCGATCAGCAGCTGTTCGGCGGGCCGGCGATCATCCCGGGGGCCACGGCCGACGATGAAGAGATCGCGCGCGCGGCCGAGGCGCTGGTGCGCGCGATCGCGCAGCGCTCGGCCCGTCCGCGCCTGACCGGTCCGGCGGGCGGCGCCGCGGGCTACGACGAGGTTCCGCTTCTCGCCGTGCCCGCGGAGGTCCGCTCGACGCAGCCGGGCGAGTTGACGGCGGACGCGATCCGGGCCGCGTACCGCGACGCCGGCGGCAACCTCACCGCCGCCGCACGGCGGTTGGGAGTGCACAAGGCGACCCTCTACCGCCACATGCAGCGGCTCGGCATCGATCGGAACGAGCTGGACGCCGCGGCGAAGGACGACTGACGCGGTCAGTCCCCTCGCTCGAAGAGGGGGGCCATCCGATCGAGCGCGCGGGCTGCCGCAGCGCGCACACGCAGCTCCGGATCCTCCGCCAGCAGAGCGAGCACACTGAGCGACGAGGGCAGCGCGTCGCGACCCAGCAGGGCGGCCGCCGCTGCCCGCACGCGCGGTGCGTCGTCGTGCGCGGCGTCCAAGCCGGGTGCTGGATGCGGTGCGCCAGGTAGCGCAGCCAGCGCTTCGAGTGCGGCTGTGCGGACGCCGGCGTCCGCGTCCCGGGCGAGCCGTGCCAGCACGACGCGCGACGCCTCGCGGCCGCGGCGGCCCAGTGCGCGCGCGACCTCGATGCGTACTCCAGGATGCGCGTCACCGGCGCGCCGGTCCAGCGGCTCGAGATTGTCGGTCGCCAGCGCGCCGACGAGCGCGGCCGCGGCGCGGCGCAACGGCCCGTCAACGGTGTCGAGGGCCTCGTCGAGCGCGGGCAGGTGCGGAGCGAGCGGCGGTAGCGCCGCGTGACGCTCCAGCGCGCGGGCTGCTGCGACACCGGCGGACGGCAGCAGCCGCTCGTCGTGGACGAGCTTCGTCAGCGCCGCCACCGTCGGGACGGACGGGTGCGCGCCGAGCGAGCGCACGAGGTCCGACGGCACCATGCGATGTTCTGCGATGGCAAGTGCCCTCTGCGCCAGGCGGGCAGGAGCGTCGTCGTCACGATCCGTCTGTGCGCCGTCGGCGGAGGCCAGCGCGAGAAGGGCCGCAGCACGGGTTCGAACGGAGGGAGCGCGATCCTGCGCCCCGCGCCGCAGCGCCGGGACGGCGGCCGGTCCGAGGGCGAGGAGCGCGGCGGCCGCGGCGTCGCGGTCTGCAGCGCGCTCCGAACCGAGTTTCCTGACCAGGCCGTCCGCGTCGGGCAGCGCGAGTCCGATCAGCGCAGCGAGCAGCGCCGTCGCGACGAGTGTCCGGACCCGGGAGTGCCTCACATGAAGGTATGTACCGGACCGGCGGTTCCTTTGTCCCGGCCGGAGAGCACGCCCGAGCTAGGGCTGGAGTTTGGCGATCTTCTTGTAGGCCTTCGTCCAACGCTTCACAGCGGTCGTCAGGTCGCCGCCGGAGAAGATCGTGTCGCCGTCCTGGACGAGGAGTCGGGCCTTGTCGACCTTGGCCTGGTCCGAGTCGGAGTTCACGATCGCCGTGTCGATCGCCTCGAGCGCGGCCTCGCGAATGGCCTGGCCGAGCTCGGCCGCCGTGCCCAATTCCGGCAGCGTGCCCGCGCCCTTTGAGACCGCCTTGGCGACCTTCTTGGACGCCGACTTCGTCCGCGCGACCGCCTTCTTGACGTTTTCGGCATCGAGCGATTCGACGGCCTTTTCGATCTTCTTGCGGGCCTTGGTCAGCTGCTTCGACGCGGAGCTCGGGACGTCTGCGATCTGCTCGAACCCGTCGATGTCGGTCACAGCCTGCGCCAGCACGTCGCGCAGAGAGAAGCCGAGTTGGACCGTCGCGAGCGCACCGAGGTCCAGTCCCTCGACGTTGACACCGAGTCCGACGGCGCCCTTGGTCGTGCCCGCCGTCACCGTGGTCGCGTACGAGCCGTCGCCCGAGTCGGCCGACAGACTTGCCGCTGCGTCGCCCGCGGGCGTCACTACGACCGACCGCGACGTCCCGAGGTCCTCGCCCTGCGCGTCGCGCGGACGTGTGACGAGCGTGGCTGTCGCGGCACCGTCCGCCGCGATGCGTCGCGGCACGAGCGTAGTGGTGGTCTGCGCAGCGCTCGGCCGTCCCAGGTAGACGATCCGGAGGACGTCGTTCAGCGTCGCCGTGCCGTCCGGCGTCGTGACGCTGACCGAGATGTCGTCGTGTGCGGCGATCGGACCCGACGTCAGAGTGGCGAGGTAGTCGCCGTCGCCCGAATCGGTGACGGGCGACAGGCTCCCGCCACCGTCGTTCGTTACGTCCACCGTCGCGCCTGTACCGACGTCCTCGCCGGTGCCCTTCACCGGGTGCACCGTGATGATCGACGTCGTGATGCCGCCCGCGTCCAGCCGCAGCGGCGCCGCGGTCACGCTGGTCAGCGCGGCGCTCGGCGACTCCGACGCAGGAGTGACAAGCAGCGCGTAGAAGCGGTTCGTGCCGGTCAGTCCTCCCTGCGCCCGGACGCGCACGTAGTACGTGTTCGTCCCGGAGCCGGTCAGTTCCACCGCCGTCAGTCGCGCGTCGAGGTCCGGCCCCTCGATCGTGCGTCCGAAGAGCGCGGCGGCGCGCATGTCGGACCGCTCGGCGATCACGTTTCCGACCTGATCCAGCAGCGCGACCTCGGGGTCCGAGTCGCTTCCGATGTGCCACGCGAACACCCACACCGACACCCGTTCACCGCCGTCCGCTGTGAACGAGTACCAGTCGCTGTCGCCGGCGGCCTCGAGTCGCGCGCCGACCGCGTCGCCCAGCTGGATCGATGTCGCCGCGCCTTGGTTGTCGTCGCTCTCGAACGGTTCGACCTGGTTCTGCACGGTGAACGCGGGAACCGTGGTTTCCTGACCCGCCGACACGAGAGCGATGCCCGCCTGTCCGGGGTTCGTGCCCGTCGGGCGCAGTATCCCCGGCACGAAGTCCGTGCGGCCGTCCGTCCAGAACGCGTTCATCGAACCGGAGAGCGGGACGGTCGGCGCTGCGAGCAGGAAGTACGCGCCGGCCGGCACGCCGTGGAGCACGAAATCGCCGTCGCTCTCTGTCAGCGTCGAGGCCGTCGGTTCGCCCGTGACGAGAGACACCGCGATCACGTGAATGGAGAGGTGGTTGGAGACGTCCGCGCGCGTGACGTTCCCCGAGATGCTTCCCGTTGTCTGGTCGAACGCTGCGTTCGTGTAGATGCTGCCGACCACCGCGGTATCGTCGGGCGAGAGCGTGCGGAAGTACGTCGAACCGGGCTCCGCGGAGAAGTACATCGTCGATGCGCGCAGCGGCACGTGGTCGAGTCCCAGTGCGTGGCCCCACTCGTGCGAGGTCAGCGCCTGGATGTCCGCAACGCCAGAGATCCCGGGTGCGCGCGTGTCCCATGAGAAGTCCCGGTCGTTGAACACCACGTCCATGTCCAGGATGTCCTGCCCGCTGCGGGTGGGGAACGTGGCCGCGAACGTGAAACGGCCGAGACCGCCATTCACCCAGCCGATCCAGTTCACGCGGTCGCCGCCGTCGCGGCCGTTCGCGGTGCGCGAGGCGTCCTCGCTGAAGCGGATGCGCGTCGTGGACACCTCCCAGGCAGCGATGCCCGCCCGAACTGCATCGAGTCCGGTGGTGGGGCCGGTGATCAAATCTGAGGTGCCGCTGGGGTCCACGTAGTACGTCACCTCGCCGGCCACGACGTTCGGTTGCGCCGAATCGAGGTTCCAGTCGAACGGCACGCCGTCGCTGTTGACGAGCGGGACACCGCCGATCGCGCCGGTGCCGAGAAAGCACAGCGTTGCCAGGGCCACCCGTGCCCGCCAGGAGCGCGCCGAGATCTTCTTCGAGAACACTCCGAACGTCACGGCCTCCACTTTAACCGCGGTGGCGCGATCACGGCGGCCAGCGCGACGTGGAGGTAGGCACCTTCGGGGAACGCTGACACGACGGGATGGTCGTCCGCCTGACCGAGAACGGCGAGGATTCGGAGATCGGTCTCGTCCGCGTCGGCGGCGTCATGGATCAGGTGCAGGAACTCATCGCGTTTGATTCCGCGGAAGTTCGTGGCGCACACGAGAAGGCCGTCCGGCGCGAGAACGCGGATCGCGCTGCGGACGAGCGGCCGGTAGCGGTCACGGATGTTGAACGTGCCGGAACGGCGGGATGCGCTGAACGAGGGCGGGTCGATGACGACGGCGTCGAACGTGCGGTCCTCGCGTGCGAAGTCCTTCAGCGCGTCGAACGCGTCGCGCTTGAGCGCCGTGTGAGCCGCGTAACCGGGGGCGGACAACTCCACGTTCTCGTCGGCCACGGCGAGGTAGGGGCTGGAGAGATCCACGGACGTGACCTCAGACGCCCCGGCACGCGCTGCAGCAGCACTGAAGGCACCGGTGTGGGCGAACAGATTCAGAACGCGTCGTCCTGCGAGCATCGGGGCGAGCAGCACACGCACTTCGCGCATGTCCGCGAAGAGGCCCGTCTTGCCGCCCTCGTCCTTCTTTCCCATTCCGCCCGGAAAGACCCGCGCTCGCAGCGTCGGTTCACGCACGACGAGCCCGTCCGGGCAGGGTGCGCCGTGCAACAGGCGGACTCCGTCAGCGTCGTGCAGGTAGACCCCCTCGCACGGCACGGCCTCGGTCAGCGCCGCTGCGATGTCGTCCGTCCAGGGCTCCAGTGATCTGGTCTGGTAGGTCACGGACAGCCAGTCGCCCAAGCGATCAACAATGAGCCCCGGGAACCGGTCGCCCTCGGCGTTCACCATCCGGTAGGCGTCCGTGCGGCCGGCCACACCCGTGGCGTCGCGCAGGCGCTGAGCGCTCTCGATCCGACGTGCAAAGAGAGCGCGGTCGATCGGTTCGTCGTCCCGGCGGGTGAAGACACGGACCGCCACCGTGGAGTCTGCGTCGTACAGCCCGCGCCCGAGGAACGGCCGGACCGGCGTGGCGACGTCCACGGAATCGCCGGTGTCGAGGCCCTTCGGGCGCCTCGTGAGGGCCTGGCGGTACACCCACGGGTGGCCCCGGGCGATGGCTCGGGCGTCCTTCTTGGCGATCTCAACGCTGCGCACCGGCGGATGCTACGCGGTAGCATCCCGCGCCGTGCGGCTCCCGACACCCCCGACCGTGTATTCGTCACTCGCAGTAGCGGCCCTGCTGTGCATCGCGCTCGCAGGATTCGAGGCACCGCAGGCGATCGAGGCCGTGGTGACCGGGCCGGCTGCGACGTTTCGTGAAGACGGCGCTTTCATGGCGCTGGGTGTCGACGGGAGGGGCGGCAGGCCTCTCCACGCGGCATTCCGAGAGGGCTACGCCGTCCTGCTGGCTGCCTGGTTCGCGCCGACCGGGATCAACGTGATCTGGGGGCGCGTGCTGGGGGCGCTCTCCGCACTTGCCGCGGTCTTCATCCTCTCCGTGGTGTTGAAACGGATCGGCTCGGATCCGTCGGGCTCGCGATTCTCGTTGCTCCTGACGGCGCTCTCGCTGCCGCTGTTACTGGCCGCCGCCACGATCCACCCCGCCGCCCTGGGCCTGTTGCTCGTGTGTGCCGCGCTGCACCTCCATCTGAGATGGCGGGACACGCAAGAGAGCATGTGGATCTTCGTCGCGCACGGGTTCCTGGCCACCGGGGCGGTCATCCATCCTGCTGGTCTGCTGATGGGGATGGCGGCGATCGCGGCGCTGTGGTTCGGTTCGCACGACCGCGTCGCGCGGGACATGCCGGTTGTCTTCGCTCTGCCGTGGCTCGCGGCGGCCGGCGCCGGCGCCCTCTCCGTCCTGGGCTATCGTGGCTCGTACGCGAAGCTCGTGAACGACTGGTTGGACGGGCTGACGAACGTCCCGGCCGGCGGCTTTCTCCGTAACATCCTCGACCTGATCGCGGCGGGACGCTGGTTCGACGTCGCACTGACCGCGGTCGCCGTGGCGACGGCGATCACCGGCGTCGTGCACTGTGCAAAGACCCGCGGCTCCCGGCGGGTCGTGTCCGTGTACGCGGCCGGCGGCGTAGCGACGTTCCTCTTGGCGGCCCCCGGTATCCGCGATCCTCTCGGGGTCTGGCTGCTGCCGGCTCTTGCACTGGCGACGATCCCGGCGGTGGCAACGCCGCGGGTGCGCGTGGACAAGCTGGCGTGGTGCGCGCTGGTGCCGCTGCTTCTCGCGGTGATCGGGGTCGTGCACGTCGTCCACACCGTCGTGAACGATCCGCGCCACGGTGCGTGGGAGAACGAGGTCTTGCGCGCCGTGGCCGAGGTTCCCGGCATCCGCAAGCGCACCGCTTGCGTCGCGCCGGAGGTTCAGTGGGCGCTCGGCTTCGATCGCAGGGTGATCCGTGCCCGCGACTCGGATCCTGCGCCGGAGTTCCTGATCCACCGCCTGGCCGAGTTCCCGCCAGGCACGGTGTCGCTCGGCGGGACCGCGTACGAGGTGCTCCGGGACGGCCGTGAGTACCGAGTCCATCGCATCGCCCGCTGAGCCGGCTTTTCCGTGGCATGGCTCTGCGAGGGGGTCGTCCAATGCCCGGATGGCCTCCGCACGCGGTGAAAAGGGACGGGTCGGCGCGCTCGCTCGCGCCCTGGCTGCGACGGTCGTGTCCGTGGCGCTGACGGGCTGCGCCGCGAGCATGCTCGAGAAGAGCCGCGTCGAGACAGCCGAGATCCTCGACCGGCTCGACGCGCAGGTGCGCGAGGAGCGCGCCACGGCCCGCGCCGCGACCGCGACGGCGGAGCGCGCGGGCCGCGAACTGCCTGACGTCGAGCTGCCGCCGGTCGTCGGCCTGGAGGACGCGCTGCGCATCGCCGCTCTGCGGAATCGCGACCTCATCCAGGCGCGCGAGGGCCTCCAACTCTCGGCGGTCTCGTTGCGCAACGCCGAGCGCGACGTCGGCGTGCGACTGGCCGGCTCGATCTCGTACCTGCTCGCGGGCAGCGACGACGCCGAGCAGTCCGAGGAGCAGGGTGTGTCGCTTTCCGCAACGGACCTCCTGCCGACTGGAGGCGAACTCAGCCTGACCGGCGACGTGGACCGGGGTCACGGCCGCGGCTCGCGCGCGTTCACCGCGGAGAACTCCTCTGCCGACGGGTCGATCTCTCTCCGTCTCACACAGCCGCTGCTGCGGGACGCGGGGTACGAGGCGTCGCACGAGGCCCTCACAGATGCTGAGCGGCAGGCGCTCTACGACGTCCGCAACTTCGAACTGCAGCGCCAGGACCTAGCTCTTCGCGTGCAGCGCGAGTTCTACTCGCTGGTTTCGCAGAAGGCGGTCATCACGAACCGCGAGGTCTCACTGGAGAACTTTGAGTTCCTGCAGAAGCGCTCGGTGCGCCTGTTCGAAGTCGGCCGCGTCTCCGAGGTGGACAAGTTCCGAGCGGCGCGCGAGTACCTGACCTCCGAGAACGCCCTCATCGATGCGACGCAGGAGTTCGCCGCGCGCCTTGACCGGTTCAAGATCCTGCTCGGGATCGAGTCCGCGGTGCAGTTCGACGTTCTAGACGAGATCCCCGACCCGCGCGCGATGGACCTCGACCTCGAAGACGCGATCAACGTGGCGCTGCGGAACAGGCTGGATGTGATGACGAGCCGCAATCAGGTCGAGGACTCCGAGCGCCGCCTGCGCATCGCGGAGCGGGATCTGCTGCCGTCGCTGGAACTCGAGGCGGTGCGGACCCGCCGGGACACCGAGCGCCGCATCAACGACCTGACTCTCGACCGCGATTCGTACTCGGTGGGCGTGTCGCTCGAGCTTCCTCTGGACCGCGTCCGTGAGCGTGGAGCACTCCGGTCAGCGAAGATCTCGGTCTCCCGCGCCCGCCGGAGCTTGGCTCTGCTCGAAGACAACGTGATCCTCGAGGTCCGCGAGTCGCTGCGAGACCTGCGGTCGGCCACGAACAGCCTGGCGATCCAGGAGCAGATCGTGGCGAGCGAGGAAAAGAACGCGAAGGTGGCGAGACTACGCTTCGAGCAGGGCGAGATCGGCATCAACGACTTGACCGACGCCTTGACCGGCCTGACCGATGCGAGCGACCGGCACGTCAGGGAGCAGACGAACGTCGAGACGGCGCGACTGCAGCTCGTGCGCGATCTGGGTGTGCTCGTGATCGAGGAGGACGGCACGTGGAACGAATGACGCGCGGCCTGATGGCGCTCGTGCTCACGGCCACGCTCGTCGTGCCCGCTTGTGGCGATTCCTCCGATGCGGGCAACGTGCCCGCCGTTGCGACGTTCGAGGTCGCACGTCGCGACCTGCGCGTCACCGTGACCGAGAAGGGCACGCTCAAGGCCACGAACCAGATCCTCATCCGCTCGGCGATCCCCGGGCAGGCGAAGATCATGCAGCTCGTCGACGAGGGGAAGACGGTCGCGGCGGGCGACATCCTCTGCGAACTCGACTCCACGTCGGTCGTCAAGGAGATCGGCCAGCTCGAGGATCGCGTCATCCAGCTGCAGGCCGAAGTGGCCGCCGCCGACGCGGAACTTGAGATCCAGCTCAGTCAGAACGAAGCGGACCAGCAGGACGCCGAGCTGGAACTCAAGTTCGCGCACGTCGAGCTGGAGCGCTACCAGAAGGGCGAGTTCGTCCAGGAGCAGACCCGCAAGACCACGAAGGTGGAGGAGGCGACGTCCTCGCTCGAGCGCGCACGACGCAAGTACCAGCAGATGCCCGCGCTCCTCGAGGAGGGCTTCGTCACGTCGGAACAGGTCGAGGAAGAGCGCATCAACCAGGTGAAGGCGGAGTCCGACCTCGAGCTCGCCAAGCTCGATCTCTCCACGTACCTCAGGTACACGGCGCCGAAGGAGTTGCAGCAGCGCGAAGCCGACGTCCGTAACGCCGAGCTCGCGGTGGACCGCGTGAAGCAGCGCGGCAGGGCGCGTGAGGCGCAGAAGCGCTCGAACGTGGATCGGCAGAAGCGCGAGCGCGAGAACGTCGTCACGCGGCTCACCGAGCAGAATACGAACCTCGAGAACATGGTTATTCGCGCGCCGGGGCCAGGCATCGTGGTGTACGGCGACGCGCGCAATCCCTGGGAAGACCGCGAGATCAAGGTCGGCGAAACCGTGTACTCCAAGCAGGCGTTCCTCACCCTGCCGGACCTCTCAGAGATGCAGGTCGTGCTGGCCATCCACGAGGCCGACATCTCCCGGATGGCGACGGGCCAGAAGGCCTTCGTGACCGTCGAGACCGCCCGCAACCGCACGCTCGACGCCGAGGTCACCAAGGTGGCGCTTGTCCCCAACGCGCAGCGTCGGCGGTGGGGCGACAACACGAAGCGCTTCCGCGTGGAGGTCTCGCTCACCGGTGAGTTGCAGGCGCTGGAGCTCAAGCCCGGCCTGACGTCGCGCGTCGAGATCCTCGTCGACGAATTGAAGGACGTGCTCGCCGTGCCGGTACAGGCGGTGTTCGCCGAGAGCGGCGAGTTCTGGGTGTTCAAGCGCACGCCGACCGGGTTCGAGCGCGCGATCGTGAAGATCGCTCCCGGCAACGGGCAGTACACCGTCGTCACCGAGGGGCTCGCGGCCGGTGAACACATCGCGCTCTACAACCCCGAGCGCGCAGCCGACGTCTCGCCGAGCGGGTCGTCCGGCTCCGTGCCGCAACCCGGCAAGAAGCCCGGGAAACCCTGACGGGAGCTGTGAGATGGAAGCCGGCACTCCGCTGATCGCGGCGCGCGACGTGCATCGGTGGTACGGCGAGGGCGACGCGCGTGTCGAGGTGCTGCGCGGCATCGACCTCGCGGTCGACGCCGGTGAGTACATGGCGATCGTCGGTGCATCCGGCTCGGGCAAGAGCACGCTGCTCGCGATTCTCGGCTGCCTGGACCGGCCCGGACAGGGTTCGTACGCGCTCGGAGGGCGCAACGTCCTCGCGATGCGCGACTCAGAGCTGTCGGAACTGCGTCTTCGCGAGATCGGGTTCGTCTTCCAGTCGTTCCAGCTGATCCCGCAGCTCACGATCCTCGAGAACGTCGAGGTCCCGCTCTACTACGCGGGGGTCCCGAGGTGGCGGCGCCACGAGGCGGCCAAGGCGGCACTCGAACGCGTGGGACTGGGACATCGGCTCACCCATCGCCCGACGCAGCTCTCCGGCGGTGAGCAGCAGCGCGGTGCGATCGCGCGGGCGCTCGTGCACGATCCGCCGCTGCTGCTCGCCGACGAACCGACCGGCAACCTGGACTCGGAGACCGGCAAGTCGATCCTCGCGCTGATCGAGGACATCCACGACGAGGGACGCACCGTCGTGCTGATCACGCACGACCCGGCCATCGCCGACCACGCTCCGCGCGTGGTCCAGCTCAGCGACGGACTGGTGACCAGCGACCGCCGCATGGAGTCGGTGGGGTGACGTTCTTCATCCGTCTGCTGGAGACCGCTGCGCTCTCTCTGCGCAACCTGCGCGGGTACGCGCTTCGCTCGCTGCTCACCACGCTGGGTGTCGTCTTCGGGATCGCGTCGGTCGTCACGATGATGGCGCTCGGCCGCGGCGCCGAGGAGGAGATCCTCCGCGAGATCGATCAGCTCGGCATCACCAACGTCATCGTCAACAGCGTGAAGCCGCCCGAGGATCGCAGCGCCAACACCGAGCGCTCATGGACGCTGAGCTACGGCCTCACATTCGCGGATTACGACCAGATCATCGAGACAGTGCCCGGCTTGATCCGCGCGCTGCCGGTCCACTCGTACACCGAGAGCGCGTGGGAGGGCAGCCTCAAGGAAGACGTGCTCGTCGTCGGGATCACTCCCGACTACTTCCCCGCCGTGAAGTTCGCCGTCGCGCGGGGCCGCGGCATCACCGCCGATGACGAGCGCGAGCGGCGGCCCGTTGCAGTCGTGCACCAACAGTTGTTGCGGGCGCTCGGGCACTACGGCGATCCGCTGGGTCACAAGATCCGCGTTGGCGAACAGGTGTACGAGGTCGTCGGCATCCTGCACGACGAGGAGTTCCAGGGCCTGATGCGCAAGGCGCTGGCCGCGCCGGAGCGCCGGGACAACGAGATCTACGTGCCCTACTCGACGGTTCTCACGCGAATCGGCACACGCTCCGTGTCGCGCGCCAGCGGCTCGTACCAATCCACGAACATCGAGCTCAACCAGATCGTCGTGGAGGTGAAGGACCAGCAGTCCGTGATCCCGGTGGCGCACATGCTGCGCACGCTGCTGGACAAGCTGCACGAGAACCGCGACTACGAACTGGTCGTACCGCTCGAACTGCTGGAGCAGCGGCGCAAGTACCAGGCGGTGTTCAACATCGCGCTGCTCCTGATCGCAGGCATCTCGCTGCTGGTCGGAGGCATCGGCATCGCGAATATCATGCTGGCGACGGTCACCGAGCGGACGCGGGAGATCGGCGTGCGCCGCGCCATCGGCGCCAAACGACGGCACATCATGGGGCAGTTCCTCATGGAGACCGTGATGCTCGCCGCGACGGGTGGGATCCTCGGCGTGCTGGTCGGCCAGGGCGGAGTCCACCTGATGGAGTGGTACACGGGCTGGGAAGCGAAGTTCACGCTCGACGTCGCGCTGTGGGCGCTCGCGGTGTCGGCGCTCGTCGGGATCTTCTCGGGGTTGTTCCCTGCGTGGCGCGCGAGCCACCTCGACCCGATCCAGGCGCTGCGCTACGAGTGACCGCGTGCGTGCACTCCGGGTGCTTCTCGTCGCCGCGCTGCTCGCGGGGTGCGCAGCGGTGACGAATCCAGTCATCGCCGCACGTGTGGACAACGTCTCCGACGAGCTGCTGCGCGGGCACGTGGAGGCTCTGACACGAGACGGACCACGGCCGGGCTACGACGGCGACGCGATGACGCGCACCGTTGCATATCTCGTGGACCGCCTGTCGGCCGCCGGTCACGTTCCGATGCTCGAGACCTTCGTCGCGTCGACCACCGTGCGGGACGGAGACAAGATCTTCACCGAGGATCGCGAGCACACGAACGTCATCGTGGAGGTCCGCGGCGAGAGCGAACCCGACCGCGTCCTCGAGATCGGCGCGCACTACGACACCGTTCCGGGTTCACCGGGCGCGGACGACAACGGCAGTGCCGTTGCGGGCCTGCTGGAGATCGCGCGCACTGCGGCCGGCACCAACACGGAGCGCACCCTCCGGTTCATCTTCCTCGCGCAGGAAGAGGACGGACTCGGCGGCAGCCGCCACCACGCCGAGCGCGTGCTGAACGGCGAGGCCGGCCGCGTCGCGGGTTTCGTCTCTCTCGAGATGATCGGCTACACGAACGCGGAGGAGGGATCACAGAAGACGCCCGTTCGCATCCCGTTGCTTCTCGAGCCGCCGACGGTCGGCAACTTCATCGCGGTGGTCGGGAACCTGCGCAGCGGCTGGATCGGTAACGTGTTCGAGCGCGCCGCCGACGACTACGTGCCGGACCTCGACTACTACAGCCTGAACCGCCTCGGAGGCTTCTTCGGCGACGCCGCGAGGAGCGACCACCAGGCGTACTGGGAGCGCGGCCTGCACGGGCTGATGCTGAGCGACACGGCGAACTTCCGGAACCCGCACTACCACACGTCGCACGACACGATCGACACGCTCGACTTCACGTTCATGCGCCGCGTCACGCAGGCGGCACTGGCGATGGCGCTCGAGTGGGCGCGCGCCCGCTAGCGGCTCAGTCCAGTCCGCAGACTTCGCGCTTGTGGGTTTGGAACGCGTCCCACATGCGGCGCCAGAGCGGTCCCGGTCGCCCGTCGCCGACCGGCCGCCCGTCGATGCTGGTCACGGGCAGCGCGTCCCGCGTCGTGCTCGAGAGCCAGACTTCGTCGGCGTCGTCGAGACGCTCCCCAGGCAGGTCCTCCTCGCGCACCGTGATGCCGCCGGCCCGCGCGAGGTCGATCAGCACCGTTCGCGTGACGCCGGGGAGGATGCGGTTGTCGGCGATCGGCGTCAGCAATTCGCCGTCCTTCACGAGGAACAGGTTGCCCGCAGTCGTCTCGGTCAGCAGCCCGTCCCGGACGAGGATCGCATCGCTCGTGCCGGCGTCGATGGCGGCCTGCCGCGCCAGCACGTTGGGTAGCAGCGTCAGTGCCTTGATGTTGCAGGCGCCCCACCGGATGTCCGGTACGACCGTCGTGCTCACACCGTTGGTCAGCGCTTCGGCCGCGGGGCCTCGCAGTGGCGTCGCCATCGAGAACACCGTTGGCGTCGGCTTCTCCGGGAACCAGTGCGTGCGCAGGTCCGTCGGGCCCCGGGTCACCTGCACGTACACGCTCAGTGTGCCGCCCCCGTTGCGCGCGACCATGTCGCGGAGCAGGCCGCGCCAGTCGTAGCAGCCGAGTTCGAGCTTGATGAACTGCAGGCCTCGCTCGAGCCGCACGACGTGTTCGTCAGCATGGAACAGCGTGCCCGCGTAGGCCGGGACGACCTCGTACAGGCCGTCGCCGAACAGAAACCCGCGGTCGAGCGGCGAGATCCGCACGTCACCGAGCGGCATGAACTGCCCGTTCAGGAAGGCGGTGCTCATCACGCCGCGCAGGCTACCGCGACGCCTTGGGGAACGTCAGCCAGCGCCCAGGGCGTATGCCGGCGCGTAGCCGGGTTCGCGGTTCTCCTCGTCGATGATCACGGGGATCAGGAAGAGGTCGACGATCTGACCGATCAGGAAGAACCCTCCGGTGAAAAGCCAGATCAGGCCCGTCACCCAGCGCCCTGCGTAGAAGCGGTGAATGCCGAAGAACCCGCAGAAGCAGAGCAGCCAAAGCAGGTACGCAGCGCCGGTGGACTTCATGGTGTTCCTCCCCTGCTTCCAACCGGACCGCCCGCAGTTGGTTCGCGAGGGCGCCGCCCGGCTTCCGGATAACCTCCGGCCACCGACGTCCGGGATCTCCGGGAAGTCCTCTGGCGAGGGACCCTGCAGTCGGAAGTCACCTCTTCCAGCCTGCAACCTGCTGCTTCCCGATGGACCGGCCGCGAAGGCCGGACTGCAGGTCGGCGACGTGATCGTCGCCGCGCCGAAGAGCTTCAAGGAGGGTCTCGTTCGGCCAGGTCTGGACCACCGCCGCGTGGACGATCGTGCTCGCATGCGAGCCGACGAAGGAGCGCTCCGGCCTCCCCGCCTGGATGGGCCTCGACGCGAAGAAGTAGCCCCGACCCGGACGCCACACGAGGGCTACAAGTTGATTAGTTAGACCCGGTGGGGGCGCCGCGGCGCGAGCGGATTGTCGGGATCGAACGGGGGTCGCCGGAACCACATGGCGCGCGCCCAGGCGGAGATGATCGCGACGAGTACCGCGCCGGCACCGATGACGACGGTCGCGGGCAACGGATCGTCCCACCAACGAAACTCGCCGTACTGCGCGTAGCCGTACGACAGCGTTGCTGCGCCGTACAGCGTCCCCGCGAACGCGACCACCCGCGGTACCGCGCGCACGACGGGAGACGTCAATCCGAGCGCGAGCAGAGCGACGGGCGCGAACACGAAGTACACTGACGCCCCGGTCAGGTGGAGACCGTGCCGGACATCGTTCAACGATCCCGTGAACGTCCCGCACGAAAAGGCGCCGACGGCCACGGCCGCGAGGACGACCCACTCCCGTGGCTGCTCGGTCTCCCGCAACGAGTGCCGCTTCTTCCAGCAGCGCGCCAGGAGTGCACCCATGGCGGCGATCGTGACGACCGCTGCAACACACACGATGACGGATCGCGTGGCGTCCAAGGGTGGGATCACGGACGTCTGCCCGAACCCGAGTCCCCTCGGCTCGACATAGTCGACGTTGAAAGGCAGCCCGTCGGGGTGCAGCCCGGCCACGAGCACCGCCGCCAGCACGCTCGCTACGAGGAGTGGTGTCAAGCACATCATCAGCCTGACGAGGTTTCGGCGCGACATGCGCTCACGATACTCCGGCGCGTACACTCCCCGCCCATGGAGTGGCGCTTCCGCACCTTCGACGCACTGACCAACGACGAGCTGTACGCGCTGCTGCGCCTGCGCTCCGAGGTGTTCGTCGTGGAGCAGGACTGCGTCTTCCTCGACATGGACGACCTCGACCAGGGCGCCCTGCACCTGCTGGGGTACGACGACCAGGGGCTCGCGGCGTGTCTGCGGTGGTACGAGACAGACGGGGGCACGAAGGTCGGGCGCGTGGTGACGAGTCCGCGCGTGCGCGGGACGGGCGCAGGGCACGCGATCATGCGCCGGGCGCTCGAGCGGGTCGGGGACCGCGCCACCGTGGTCTCGGCGCAGGCCCACCTCCACGACTACTACGCCGCTCACGGCTACGTCCGTTACGGGGACGAGTTCCTGGAGGACGACATCCCGCACATCCACATGCGGCGGCCGGCCTCCCACGACGCCGAGTGACGCGGTGCGGCGGGGAGTGTTCAGGCCTGAATCGGCCCGAATCGGGTCGAAAAGTGCCCGAGAAGTCCGGAATCAGCGCGCGTTGCCGCGATTCGGCACAAGTCCCTGGCATCGAATGCCGCAATGCGGCATCATGAGGGTATGCCTCGCACGATCAAGCGCTACGGGAGCCGCAAGCTCTACGACAGCCGGTCCAGCCGCTACGTCTCCCTCGAGGAGATCGCCGGGTGGATCCGGTCGGGCGAGGACGTGCGTGTGCTGGACAACCGCAGCGGGGACGACGTGACCACCCAGGTCCTGGCCCAGGCCATCGCCGACGCGGGCAAGAAGGGACGCGCCGTGCCGCCGAAGGAACTGCTGCACGAGCTCATCCGGTCCGGGGAGGCGGCGTTCGCCGAGGGTGCACATCGTCTGCAGGAGGGCGTCGAGCGCGTCGTCCAAGCGGGCGTGGACCGCATCGGCCCCGTGCGGCGGCTGCGCGAGGAAACCGCGAGCCTTCGCGAGCGGTTGGAGGAACTCGAAGCGTCGCTCGCGGAGTTCGCGGACGACGCCGCCGACACGAAGAAGAAACAGCGAGGCTGATCGATCTCGATCCGGCTCCGGGGCAGGCCGCCCCGATGGAGGTGAACCTTGGCCAAGAAGAAGAAGAAGAAGAAGACGAAGGTCGACGCGATCCGCGACGACGTCGCGAAGACCGCGAAGCAGGTCTGGCTGGCCGGACTCGGCGCGCTGTCGCTCGCTGAGAAAGAGGGCACCCGCCTGTTTTCATCGCTGGTTGAGCAAGGGGAGGACTTCGAGAAGAAGAGCCGCCCGCGCGTGAAGGAGCTGAAGGCCGCGGCCGCCCAGGCGGGCGGAAAGGCGCGCGAGCGCCTCGAGAAGGTGGGGGAGTCGCTCGGCGAGTCCGCCGAGAAGGTCGGCGAGATCGTCGACGAGACCGTGACGTCCGCGCTTCACAAGTTCGGCATTCCGACCAAGCGTGAGATCGACGATCTGGCCGCCAGCGTGGCCGCCCTTTCCGAGCAGCTCAAGCAGGCCAAGGGCAAGCGCAAGAAGACGACCCGCAAGAAGGCCACACGCAAGAAGACGGCCCGGAAGAAGACGGCAAAGAGGGCCGCCAAGAAGGCGACGCGGAAGCGGACGCGCCGGGCCGCCAAGAAGGCCACGCGCAAGAAGACAGCCAGGAAGTCCGGCGGCCGGGCCACGCACAAGAAGACGACGCGCAAGAAGACGGCTCGCAAGCGCAGCTCGCGGCGCATGGGCTAGCGGGGGGGGGGTAACCCGCGACGGCGCGCGAGCGCTTCGGATACGCTGCCGGGCTCGTCTCTGTTGGTTCGTCCTCTGACGAGACGTGGCTTGCTGGTTCGTCCTCTGACGAGGACGAGACGTGTTGGTTCGTCACGTGTTGGTTCGTCGCTCTCCGGAGTCCGCCACATGCGCCCATCGCTCTCAGCCCTTCTCGCCGTACCGTTCGTTTTGGCTCTCTCGTCGGTCGCGTTCGCCAAGGACGCGACGTGGGTGCGGTATCCATCGATCTCGCCTGACGGCTCGCGCATCGCGTTCGCTTATCGCGGCGACCTGTGGACCGTTCCCGTCGCCGGGGGCGACGCGGCGCGGCTCACGAGCCACGAGGGATACGAGTACCGCGCCGTCTGGTCGCCTGACGGCTCGCAGATCGCGTTCGCCGCCGATTGGTACGGCAACTTCGACGTCTTCGTGGTGAGCAGCGCGGGCGGCTCGGCCACACGCCTCACGTTCCACTCCGCCACGGACATCCCGGCGACATTCGAGCGCGACGGATCGCGCATCCTGTTCGAGAGCCCGCGCCAGGACGACCCGAAGTCGATCCTCGGAACGCCCCGCTTCGCCGAGCTGTGGTCCATCGCCGTGGCGGGGGGACGTCCGCGACTCGAGCTGACGACTCCGGCCGAACGCGTGCAGTTGTCCGGGGACGGCAGCGTCGCGCTCTACCAGAACCTGCGCGGCTACGAGGACCCCTGGCGCAAACACCACACGTCGCCGGTGGCGCGCGACGTCTGGCGCTGGGAACGCACGACCGGCCGCCACCAAGCGCTGACCCAGCACGCCGCGGAAGACCGCAATCCCGTCTTCACGCCCGGGGGCGACGCGTATCTGTTCCTCTCCGAGCGGGGCAGCACGTTCAACGTGTGGAAGACGTCTGTCGGCCCTGCCGAGCCGGGCGGCTTCGCCCAGCTCACGAGTCACGTGACGCATCCCGTGCGCTTCCTGTCGGTGGGCGGCGACTCCTACTGCTACGGCTGGAACGGAGGCGTCTACGTGGCGCCGCTCGCCGGAGGAGAGGGCACGCGAGTCCCGATCCGCTGCTCGGTGGACCAACGCAAGAACCCGGTCGAGTACGTCACCGAGAGCAAGGGCGCGACGAGCATCAAGGTGTCGCCTAACGGCGAGGAGGTGGCGTTCGTCCTGCGTGGCGACGTCTACGTGACGTCCGTCGAGCACGGCGCTACCAAGCGCGTGACCGGGACGCCGGAGCAGGAGCGGTCGCTCAGCTGGGCGCCGGACGGCAGGACGCTCTACTACGCCGGGGAGCGCACGGCGAACGGCAGCGGCGCCTCGTGGAACATCTTCTCGTCGACGATCGTGCACGCGGACGAGAAGCACTTCCACCGCGCCACAGTCCTGCGGGAGAGCTCCGTCATTGCGACGGCGGACGAGAGCTTCCAACCGGTGGTCTCTCCGGACGGCAAGCAGATCGCCTTCTTGCGCAACCGTGACGAGCTCGTCGTGTTCGACGTCACGTCCAGGGCGGTGCGCACGCTGGTGCCGCCGGAGCGCAACTACAGCTACTCCGACGGCGACATCTGGTTTTCGTGGTCGCCGGACTCGCGGTGGGTCGCCGTGACGTATCTCCCGAACAAGAGCTGGCTCGAGCAGATCGGCGTCGTCGAGGTCGCCACCGGCCGCGTCACCGACGTCACGCGGAGCGGCTACTACGAGAGCCGCCCGCGGTGGGGCCGCGACGGGCGATCGCTGCACTTCATCTCCGACCGTCACGGACGCCGTAACCACGGCAGCTGGGGCACGGACCAGGACGTGATCGCGCTCGACCTGACGCGGGCGGCCAACGACCGCGGCCGGCTGTCCAAGGAGGACTACGCGGCGCTCACCGCGAAGGAGGACAAGGAGAAGAAGAAGGGCAAGAAGGGTGGCAACGACGACGGTGACGCCGAGAAGGACGAGCCGCCGCCCACGGTGACGATCAACTTCGATCGCCCGGAGCGCCGCTTGCGGCGCATCACCCGCCACTCCGCGCCGATCTCCTCGTTCGTCGTGTCTCCCGACGGTGAGGCCGTTGTCTACCTCGGGCAGGTGGACGGCAAGTGGGACGTCTGGATCAGCAAGCCGCGGGCGGGCGAGACCAAGAAGTTGATCTCGCTCGGCGAGGACCGCGGCGGACAACTCGAGCTCTCCAAGGACGGCAAGTCGCTGTTCGTGCGCAAGGGCAACGGGACGATCGTCAAGGCGGACGTCGCCGGTGCGTTCAAGCCCGAGAAGGGCGGCGGTCGCCGCGGGAACGACGGCGGCGGGGGCGGTGGCGGTGGCGGCACGAAGACCAAGCCCGTCGGCTACACCGCGGAGGCGTGGATCGACCGGCCGGCCGAGCGCGCGCACCTGTTCGAACACGCGTGGCGGCAGGCGAAGGTGAAGTTCTACAACCCGAACCTGCACGGCGTGGACTGGGCCGCGATGCGCGCGGCGTACGCGCAGCACCTTCCGGAGATCGACAACAGCCGCGACTTCGCGGAACTCCTCTCCGAGATTCTCGGAGAGCTGAATGCGTCACACACCGGCGGTCGGTACCGTCCTCGCCGCACGGGTGGCGACCAGACCGCGTCGCTCGGCCTTCTCTACGATCCGCAATGGGCCGGCGACGGCCTCAAGATCGCGGAGGTCCTCCGCGGCGGACCGTGCGACAAAGAGGAGCTGAAGATCGCGGCGGGACACACCGTGACTGCGGTGAATGGTTCGGCCCTCTCGGCCGGCGCGAACCCGTGGCCGGTCTTCAATCGTCTGGCCGGGAAGCTGACGCGGCTCACGTTGCGCGACGCGGGCGGTGGATCGTACGACGCCGTCGTCCGGCCGATCGCCCCGGGCGCCGTGAACGGGCTTCTCTACGAACGGCTCCTCGATCGGCGGCGCAAGATCGTCGACGACGCGTCGGGCGGGCGCATCGGCTACGTGCACGTGCGCGGCATGAACGACGCGAGCTTCCGGCGCGTGTACCGCGAGACGCTGGGTCTGAACGCTGACAAGGAGGCGCTGATCGTCGACACGCGCTTCAATGGCGGCGGCTGGCTGCACGACGATCTCGTCGTGTTCCTGTCCGGGAAGCGCTACCTCGACTTCCAGCCGCGCGGCAAGGTCCGCGGGTCTCTCGGCGGCGAGCCGCTGCAGCGTTGGGACAAGCCATCGTGCGTCGTCATGAGCGAGGGCAACTACTCCGACGCGCACATGTTCCCGTGGGCCTACCGCGAGCACGGACTCGGCAAGCTGGTCGGCGCGCCCGTCGCGGGCACGGGGACGGCGGTGTGGTGGGAGAGGCTGATCGACCAGGAGCTGATCTTCGGTATCCCGCAGGTCGGGATGGTCGATCCCCGGGGCGAGTACCTCGAGAACCAGACGCTCGAGCCCGACGTGACCGTGCTGACGGAGCCGTCGCGCATCGGGAGCGGGATGGACGATCAGCTGCTCGAAGCGGTGCGCGTCCTGCTGGATGAACTCGGCAAGTGAACTCCCTCTGTGCGGTCTGCAGCGAGGAGCTCGTCACGCGCAACCAGGCCGACGACGCGTGGCTCTTCTGTCCGCAGAAGCACGGAATCGCGACGTACGAGTCGGCGCTGCGCGAGTATCTCGGCAACGATGCCGGTGTCGTGGACCGGATCTTCGAGCGTGCCGGCGGAACGGATCGACTCGGATCGCGACGGTGTCCGCGCTGTCGCCTGCCGATGATCGTGTGCGCCGTGGCATCGACAGAGCGCGCTCTCGAGCTGGACGTCTGCACGGGTTGCCGTCTCGTGTGGTTCGATCCGGTGGAGATGCGGCGCCTTCAGGTCGCTGCCGCCGAGAGTGACGACGACACATTCGTTGTCGCCCGCTTCGCCAAGAGCATCATGCGCTTCTTCACGGACGAGTAGGGGCGGGCGCAGCGGCCGCCCCTACGTCGATCCGACGCACCCGCGCACGCGCAGGAAGCCGTCGGCGTCCACGGCGCCGGTGTCGCCGGTGACGAACCAACCGCCTGGCAGGCAGGGCGCGTCGGCGCCGCCCGCGTAGCCGATCATCACGTTCGGTCCGCGCACGAGGATCGTGCCTTCCTCACCGGCCGGGCGCTCCTCGTGCGTCGCGGGATCGACGATGCGGACTGCGACGCCCGGCAGCGGCTGCCCGACGAAGCCGAGCCGCGTTCCGGGCTGGAAGAAGCCGCGCGCGCGGAAGTCCGGGGCGCCGATCGCGACGATGGGGGAGCACTCGGTCATGCCGTACGACTCGAGCGGCTCGATGCCGAAGCGGTCCTCGAATGCGTCGCGCAGTTCACCGGACAGCGCCGCGGTGGCCGTCACGACGCCGCGCAGCGACCCGAACTGCTCGGGCTTGGCGCTCTCGACGTAGCTCGCTAGCTGGTCCGGCGTCGCGAAGAGGACGCTCGCGTGATGCCGCTCGATGGTCCGGCCCGCGGCGTCGGCGCCGTCCGGGAGCGCGACTCCGTCTCCGTGCGTGACACCGAACCAGACCGCGAGGTGCCCGAACGCCCCCCAGTGCGGGAGTGTCACGACGACGCCGTCACGGGCGCGCGGCCGCAGGACCTGAGCCAGCCCCTCTCGATTCGAGTCGAGGTTGAAGTGCGACAGCAGCACGGCTTTGGGTGTCCCGGTGCGGCCGCTCGTGAACACGACGCTCGCGACATCGTCGATGTCCGGGTCCTCCCCGGTGCCACAGGCCCGGTCCAGCACGTCGGGAGGAGCCAAGAGCGCGAGGACGAGTGCGGAGAAGCGGCCGAGCAGACCGGCGCGGTGCTCCTCCGGGCTGAGCGCGCGCATGCCGTCGGGCAGTGTCAGTTTGAAACTGCGGAGTGCCTCGTCCGTCGTGACGACCGTCCGGATCGACGCGATCTCCGCTGCACGCGCGATGCCGGCCGGGCCGCCCGCCGGATCGAGCGGCACGAACTCGCGCCCCGCAAACGCGGCTGCGAGCTGGACGATCGCGGCGTCGCGTCCCGGCGGCAGCAGACAGCCGACCCGCGGCGCCGCGCCCCAGGTGCCACGGAGCGAGCGCGCCAGCGCCACGGCACGCGTGAGTGTTCCGAGCCGTGACCAGCGTGCGCCTGCGGCGTCCCCGAGTGCGGTGCGGAACGGTGCCCGCCGCGCGGCGCGAAGAAAGGCGTGGTGCAGCGGACGCGCGTCCGGCCGGCGGTGACGCCATGCGCTCGATCCGAGCTGTTGCACGGCCGCGCGCACCTCGTTGGCATCCGTGTCGGCGGAGAGTGGTGCGCCGTACATCACCGTGACCGGATACGGCATCCGCTCGGGGAGCTTGAAGAGGAACCGGCCGCCCGCGCGGCTGAACAGACTGCCCCATACGCGGTCCAGGAACACAGGCACGATGGCGGCGTCTCTCCCGCGGGCGATGCGCTCGATACCGCGGCGGAACTGGTGCATCGTTCCCGTCCGCGTGATCTGGCCCTCGGGGAACACGCAGACCACGCGACCATCGTCGAGCGCTTCGCCCGCGGCTGCCAGGGCATCGTCGATCTGTTCCTTCGAGCGTGACGACGACACGGGAATCCCGCCGATCGCGCGCATGAACGGCGAGAGCATCGGGTTGTTGAAGTACGAGTCGTGGATCAGGAACTTCACGGGGCGGTCGATCGCAGCAATCACGAAGAGTCCGTCCATGAACGACACGTGGTTCGGCGTGAGGAGTACGCCGCCCTCGTCCGGGACGTTCGCGCGTCCGACGACCCTCATGCGGTAGAGCGTCCGCGTCAGCACGACGACCAGCCCGCGCACGAGCGACGCCGGCATGAGCCACGCGCCCCACATCGCGCCGGCCAGCGCGACCAGCGCCGCTGTCGCGAGAACGCCCCGTACTCCGACGCCGTAGTGCGAGAGCGCCCACGCGCCGAAAGACCCCGCGAGGATCGCGGTGCCCGAGGTGGCACTCACGAGGCCGAGGACTGTGGCTCGTCGCGCCACCGGTGCGCGCCACTGCGCCAGCGCGGAGAGCGGGACCACCATCGCGCCGCAGGCGACGCCCGTGGCGAAGAGGAGCGACAGTGTCAGCACGACGCCGGGTGAGAGAAGCGCCAGGAGGCCCGTCAACGCGGCGATGCCGAGGCCGCCGAGCGGCACCAGTCCGACCTCGATCTCGTTCCGCGACCAGCGGCCGGCCAGCAGCGCGCCGGCGGCCACTCCGAGAGCGAGCGCAGCGAGCGGCAGACTGCGCCAGGTCGTGCCGGCCTCTGCGGAGATCCGCGCGTACGTCGCGACGTTGTGACCGAGAAGGCTGGCCGTGAACCAGAACATGACCGTTCCGAGCAGCACCAACCCGAGCGCCCGATCGTGCAGCACGATCCGGATGCCATCGAGCAGAGCGCGAGGCCCGGCCGCCGGATCGTTCGGCGGCTGGACCGGAACGGAGTATGCCGCGTACGTGCCGGCCATCACGAACACGACCGTGCTCCAGAACAACCACTGTCCGAGGAACGCCGGGGCCGCACTGCCGAACGCGGTGCCTGCGACGATCGCGAGGAAGGTCCACCCAACCAGCCGTCCGTTGCCCCAGGATAATTGTCGGTGCGTCAGCAAGTCGGGGAGGAGTCCCTCCCGTGCGGGCGCAATCAGCCCGCTGCGGACGCCGAGAAGCGCCAGGACGGCGAGCGCTTCGTTCGGGCTCACGCGAGCAGCCGTGAGAGTCGCGTGCCCGGCAATTGCCACGATCCACCACTCCGCGCTCTTGCCCCAGACCAGTACGCGGCGGAGCCCGAACCGATCGGCGAGCACGCCCGCGAACAGAGACACGATCGTGTGCGGTACGAGGAACACCGCGAACGCGAGCGCGGTCTCGTTCAGCGCCTCCGCGTCGTCCCCCGCGGCGAACCCGCGAAGGGCGATCGCGGCGGCGAGCATCTTCCACGCGTGTTCGGTGACCGCGCCGCAGAACCGCGAGACCAGTAGCGGTCGCAGTCCGGCGGGGGAGCGTGAGCTCACTGGGTGAGGCTACCGGCCCGCGCCGGAGAACTCGGTCCACGCGGTCGGCAGGAGACCGGCGGGGACGATGGCTGCTTCGGCCGACGTGTCGGCGTCGCCGGCCTGGTTCATCAGGACTACGGTGCCGACGAGCCGGTGCTCCGTGTCCAGCACGGCTCCGCCGGAGACGCCCGACGTCGTGAGCGCCGCCACGCGGACGAGCCGGAAGCCTCCGTGCTCCTCCCACCCGGAGACGGCACCGGTGGTCCAGGAGATGGGATCGCGCGTCGAGTCGTCGTCGAAGTCGTGGTACCCGCAGAGGAACGTGCGCTCCCCGAGTGCCGGACCCTCCGTCCAGCGGACGGGGATGGTCGGGAACTGCACGCTCTTCGGCACAGGGGAGCCGTCGAGCATCCGGTCGATCTGGAGCAGCGCGACATCGAGGTTCGCGTCGGCGCGTACGACGGTGCCGCGATAGGACTCCAGAGGCGGCCTCCCGACGTCGGTCATCGTCGACACGACAATGTCGCTGCCGACGTCGCCCACCACGTGATGCGCGGTGAGGACGAGTCCCTTCGGCGTCAGAAGCACGCCGGAACCGAAGGCGTCGTCCGTGTCCAGGCGAACGACCGCGCGGGCGGTTCGTTCGACGGGAGTTCGCGGCTGCGGGAAGGAACGCGGTTCCCGCAGGATCGCGGGCGGCGCGTCCCCCGCGGAGACGAGCAAGCGGTACGGCACGTCGACGTCGTGGCAATCCTGGTCGATGACGGTGATGAGAAGCGTGTCGCCGTCCACGTCGTCGCGATCGAGAACGAGGCTCTCCGTGCAGTCCTCCGTGACGGCCTTCTTGTCGTAGTCCGCGAGGTCGAGCACCTCATCCTCGAACGCGACGAACATGTCGAGGTTCTGTGTTGCATCGACCAGGTCGATTCGCACCTTGCCGGCGCCGTCGGGCCACGGGGCGTGATAGGCGCGCCGATGGCCGCTCAAAGGAGTGAGGGTCCCCGTGGACACGCGGCCGGTCGTCAGCGACTCGTGCACCTCGAAGCGCACAACTCGCAGCGTGAGCCGGTACTCGATCTCCTCTTCGTCGTCGAAGTCGTCGTCCGGAAACCCCGTGACGCGCACGTAGCAGCGGCCCCCGCCCATCGCGGTGGAGTCCTGCCGGAACGCCCAGACGAACTCGTCGCCGCTCACGCCGTCCGCCGAGATGTCCCAGTCCTCCGAAGCGGCCGCATCCTCGTCGAACACCATGAACACGTCGACGTCGTGGGTCTCGGAGAGCACCGACGCGCGCACCAGCACCGTGTCCTCGGGGATCGCGAACACGTGCAGGCGGCTCCACGGCTGCCCGCGGAACTTCTCTTCGATGACGTGCTCCGGTGCGTCGAGTGTGAGGCCCGTGTGGTCGACGGTCTCGTACTCCTCGTCGGACCAGCCACCGATCCCCACGCTGCTGCCACCGTACTCGTCACCCTGGAGGCCCTCCGTCGCACGGAGGAACGCGAACGCGGAGACGCCGACCACGCACGCGCCGACCAGGAGCAGCGCGATCACCACGATCACGACGGGCGCGCCGGAGGACTGCTGTCGCTCTTCCATCACGCGGCCCATTCTGCCTCGACCGCCTTCGCCGCCCGCTCCTTACCGAGGACGAACACCGCGTGGTCGGACGCGAGCGGCGTGACGAGCAGCAGTTGCCGGGAGATCCAGATGATCAACACCACGACCAGCCCGTTGATCAGTGTCTGGACCACGACGCGCGCTGGCTCAGGCGACTGATCCAGTAGGCAGAGCAGCGCTGCCACGGTGACGACGCCCGAGGTGACCCACCCGAGCAACGCACCGCCGGCCGGGTGCCGGCGGGCGGTGAGCGCGCCGATCAGCACGAGCGACGGCAGGCCGGCGACGGTTGTGGCGAGCATCGTTGCCCTCTCGGACGTCGCCCCGGGATCGAACTCCGGCAGCCATCCGCCCAGTGCGATCGGTGCGGACACCGCAGCGATCGCGGCGACGGCTACGAAAGCGCGCCGCCCTGCCCGGCGCATGCCGCGCGCGAGCGCGAACGCAGCCGCGATGCAGAGGAACAGCGGCCAGAACCCCTCGGTGAGATCCGCGAGGTCGAACGCGCCTCCTAAGCGGGCTACGTAGAACCACAAGACCGCTGCCCACACGAGGGGCGCGGTCAGCTGCGCCGAGAGCACTAGGACGCGTTCGAGCAGCCCCCGCGCCCCGTGCGACCCACAGACGAGGATGATGCTGGCACACGTGCCCATCCAGGGGGTGATCGCGAACATCCCCATCGAGCGGGGCGAGCCGGGTCCCTGCTCGGGGCCTGCGATCCACCACTGCGTGAACCACAAGGGCGTGGCCATGGAGTGCCACGCGAGGAAGAAGAACCCGTACGTGACGAAGCTCGATCTGAACGGGCGCTCGCAGATCCGCCGTGCGAGACGCGCGGCGGCCGCGTCACGCCGCCACAGCCCTTCCGGCTGCAGAACGCGCACTACGCGCGCGGTGAGCGGGCCGACGCAGAGCGCACTGGCGACGAGCGCCTCGCGCTGGCTGCTCAACAACGCGGCGGTCATCGCGAGGACGCTGGCTGCGACGAGCCAGCGCGAACGAAGTGGCGAGGCCGCCAGGTAGGTGTAGCCCAGACACGCGAGAATCGCGGCGGGAGTCCATGCCCACGACTCCAACTCGATCTCGAACCCCCCCGGGGAGAAACTGAATCCGGCGGTCACCAGGAGCACTCCGAGCGTCAAGACGCCCGCTAAGTGGTACCTGCGGCGGGATGTCGGTCGTCGCCCCGCGAGCACGCCACCCGCGATGCCCGCGACGATGATCGCGACGAGTCGCGCGCCCGCGCCCTCGAGCAGCACCGGCCCGGAGAACGTGTTCGTGAGATCGAATTGACCGTCCAGGTCCCGCTGTGCCAGGAGCCGCGCAGCCGAGTGATCAGGCGCGAACGTCGCGAGCAGAACGACGAGCGCGAGTGCGGGGAGCACGATCCGGCGCCGCGGGCGCAGGCTGCGCTCGGCAGCCAGCGCGACCGGGATGAGCCCGCACGCTAGGACACACGCGGTCTCGACCGGTAAGAGCAGGACGAGCAGGAAGAGCAGACCGCACACGCCGAGCGCCCCGCCGGCGTGCCGCCGTACCGCGTCGGCGAGCAGGATCGCCACGTCGGTGAGCCACGAATCCGGGAGAGCGGTCGCCGAGCGGTTCGGTTCGGTCACGCCGTCACGCCGTCACGCTCACGTCGCAGGACGAACACCGCGTGGTCGTCGGGGAGCGGGGAGACACCGTGCAGGCGGCGGGCGATCAGGATCGCGACGATCGCCACGCCGGCGGCGAGGACCTCCGGCAGCACATGTGCGAAGTGCATGAGATCGTCCTCAGGCCGCGGGATCAGCGCGAGGAGCGAGACCAGGAGCAGGGCTGCGAGCAGCGCGAGCGTCGTGCCGCGTGGGCGCCGCATCGTCGCGAGCGCGCCCGTCACGAAGAGGAACGGCATCGACGCGGCCGTGACCGCCAGGTGGCCGTCTCCCTCCAGTTGGGCTCCCAGGAACTCGTCGGCACCGGGTGTGTACGCGATAGCCCACGGAGCAAGCAGGCACATTGCCGAGGCGGCGCACACGAGCGCGTTGCGGATCACTCTTGGGGCGTTGATCGAGACCGCCACGCCGGCGAGTGTCGCGAGCGCGAAGGGATAGAACATCGGCATGTACGCGAGCGCCGCCGGACCCCGGACGGTCGGGTCGTTGCGCAGCGCGATGATCGAGAAGAACGCGAAGCCGAGCACGAACGGCAAGACGATCCACAGGCAGACGGCGCCCAGCTGCGTGGCCAGTCCCTTCGCGTGCAACGCACCGAGTGCGCCGATTACGATCGCGGTCTGCCAGATCGGGGGCACGACCACGGAGAGCGCGGCGAAGCTGGATCCCTCGTCCGAGCCCCAGTCCTTCGACAGCCAGAGCGCCGTCAGAACCGCGGCCCAATCCAGGAACCAGGAGATGGCCGCGACGCACAGGTACGCGACGGCACTGGTCCGGAGGGGCCGGCGGGCGAATCGTGCGGTGAGTCTCGCTGCTGCCGCGTCCGCGGAGCGGTCGTTCGCACCGGCCACCAAAGCAGCACTCGTCCGACCTGCGATCGGCGCCGTCGCGACGATCCCGATCAAGAGCGTCGAGAAGTAGTTGAACCCCACGGCCGAAGCGACGGCGAGGACGGAGATGACTGCGATCCAGCGCGTTCCCGCGAGTCGCGCCCCCAGGACCACGAGGATCACGGACGCGGTGAGCGACGCTCCATGGACCAGTGGGATGTCGCCGACGAAGGGGATCTCCAGAGTGAAGCCGTAGACGATTCCCGCCAGCGCGACGAGCAGCGCGACGACGCCGCATGCGATTGTCGCGCGGCGCCCCACGCGCGGCGCGACACGTACCAGCACCGCGGCCAGCACGGCCACCGCGGACAGCGTGGCGATGCGCCCGGGGAGTCCAATCACCTGCGCGTGCAACTCTGATTCGAGCGAGCTGTTGATGAAGCTGAACCAGCTCCCGCGGTCTGTGTCGAAGCGGAGAACCGTGATCTGGTCGTAGGTCAGGATCGCCACGAGGCTTGCGAACCCGAGCGCTGCCGCGAGCCACGTCGGGAAGGCTCCGCCCGCGGGGCGGGAGGTCTCGAGCGTTCCAGCGATCACGCCGAACGCCACCGCCAGCGGGATCACGAAATCGAATGGAGCGATGAGGAACACCACGAGCGTGATGGCCATGCACGCCAGGATGCGACGTGGAGTGCGGCGCAGCGCGGCGGCGAACAGGATCGCCAGATCGCTCAGCCACGAGTCCGGGAGTCGTCGGTCGGCCTCGTCCTGCACTGCTCCCATCCGTCGAGACTACTCGGGCAGGAGCCGCGCAGGGTGGTCGGCCGAGAGAGGTGTCAGGCAGCGCAGCCGCCGTGTCAGAACCGTGGCACAGACGCCGGTAGCCGCGTAAAGCCCGACGTATCCGCCGACGACCACGATGAGGCGTGTGTCATCGACGAAGATCGTGAGACCCGCCGTGATGGCCGCGGTCGTCAGCAGTGCGAAGAACCACATCCACTGGACGCTCATGAGTGTGGCCGCGGTCCGCGTGATCAGGGCGAACCACGCCGCGACCGCCAGCAGGCCGACGTAGTACAGGACCTGGAACGCCTGCGTGTCCTCGAACATGTGCGCGGCGAACCCGATCTTGACGATGGCCACCACCGTCATGACGAGCAGCGCGCACTCGAGAAGCCCGACTCGCCCATGCGGTGGGCGCGACGCCACGAGCGCTCCGGGGACGAGCGCCGCGAATGCGATTGGCACCATCCACGTCCGATGGTTGACGGCGACGTCGTCGCCGATCCCCAAGAACTCCTGCACGTCCGGGATCCAGAACGAGAACGCCGCGGCGCCGACGCAGAATGCGATCCACGGCACGAGCCGCTCGACGAGTTGCGACGAGCGCTCCAGCGCGGCCTGCATGACCAACGCCGCCGCGAGGAACGGGGACGGCAGTGCTCCGTAGACGACCCACACGTCCACCAGGCTAGAATCAGTGCGACCGTCATGGCGCCAGAGCTCCATCGCGGCGGCGGCGCCGAGGTCTACGAGCGAATACCAGACGCACAGGCTGACGAGCGCGACCGACAGCACGGTGCGCCACGGGCGACACGCCACGCGGGACGCGAGCGAAGCGACGGCGTCATCGAACCTCGGCCGTTCGAGCCGCGCGACGCGGGCGGCCCGGCCGCCGACGATCGCCAGCGCGATCGAACCCGCGATTGCCGGCGCGTCGAAGCTGCCCAGCTTGTGCAGCGCGTACCCCGCGAGCGGATAGGCGAGCCAGCGCAGCCACGTTCCGTCCAGCACGACGAGCAGTGCAACACCGCACGTGCCCAACCAGGTGACGCCCAAGAGCAGCGACCCCGCCAGTCCGTCGACGCCAAAGCTCTGGCTCTCTGAGATCCACACCACGGTCGCGTGGGCGGCGAGGAACGACACGACAAGCACGCCGACGATGTCGTGCAGCGTGCCGCGTGTCGCCGCCGCCCGCGCCAGCGCGGACACACCGACGGCCCCGCTGACAGCGAGCCCGGCGAGCGCAACCTGAACGAATGGGAACTCGAGCGCTCCCGCCTGGTCCAGCGCCAGAGCTGCGACGAGGCTGACACCGCAGACCAGAGTGCCTGCCAGTCCCATCCATGCGATCTGTCGCCCCGGACGTGCGACGAATGCGGCGGCCAGCACGCCGCCGGCAGCACTCGCGACGCAGAACGCGTTGAAGGACTCCCCGATCACCGCGAGCATCAGCGCAACGACGACGGCCCCGAGCGTCCAGAACGGCGCGCGCCGGACGGCGGCGGCCAGCGCCGACGCGATGTCGGTCACCCAGTTGTCGGGACGTCGCGACGCCGGGAGGGGTGCTTCACTTCCGCTCAGCTCACGGACCCAGTCTGGTGATCGACCAGTCGCCGTCGTCGAGGTCGTACGCGTAGCGGTCGTGCAAGCGCGACGGCCCGCCCTGCCAGAACTCGATGTGGTCGGGCACGAGGCGGTAACCGCCCCAGGTCTCGGGGCGAGGCACGTCGCCGTCGGGGTGCGCGCTGCGCAGCAGCTCGATCTGCGCCTCCAGTCGCTCCCGGGAGTCCACCGGATCGCTCTGCGGCGAGACGGCGGCGGCGAGACGGGCGTCGAGCGGGCGCGTGTCGAAGTACGCGTCCGACACCTCTTCCTCCACTCGCTCGACCGCGCCCTCCACGCGGACCTGCCGCTCGGTGCGGGCCCACCAGAACGTGCCCGCGGCGCGGCGGGTCGACTCGATCTCACGCCCCTTGCGGCTCGTGTAGCAGGTGTAGAAGACGAACCCACGCGCGGACACGTCCTTGAGAAGCACGATGCGGCAGGACGGGCGCCCGTCAGCGGTTGCGGTCGCGAGCGCCATCGCGTTGGGCTCGCGCTCCTCGATGCGCAGAGCGTCCGCCATCCACGCGTTGAAGAGCGTGAGCGGCTCCTTCGGCAGGTCGTCCCGGCGCAGACGCTTGGCGCCATAGTCCCACCGCAGGTCGTCGAGGCGTTCCTCCATGGCGCGGAGGATCGCACCCCGAGGCGCACTAGGCGAACGCTTCCCCAACGTCGAATTCAGAGGCTGCGAACCGCTCGTAGATGGGCACGAGGAACTGCTCGTGATAGTCGGCGCCCGGTGTGTCGCCGTGCACCACCAGTGACCAGTAGTGCGGAGGCCGGTCCGTCAGGGACGTACCGGGTGCGTCGGCGGGGATCTCGAACTGGATACGGACCCCTCCGGAGCCGTCCGGTCCGGCGTCGGAGCCGGGGACCTCGCGCGCCATCTCGAGTGTTCGGTACGGGACGATGCGCGTGCTCTCGTCGCTCTGCTGGTACTCCTCCTCGACGGCGACCAGCCTGAAGAGCAGACGGTCGAACGGCCGTGGCCGCGACATCTCGAAACGTAGGGAGAGGGTTTGACCGGGATGCACGGGGAACTGCTCGTAGACGAGACGCGTTCGTCCGTAGCGAACGGCGCGCGCGACGAGCAATCCGCCGTAGACGGCGAGTCCGAGGATCACCAGGTCGAACAGCCCGATGAAGATGAGGAAGAACCACTCGCCCTCCTCGCGGAGAGCCAGGTAATGGAACGGCGCGAGGAACAACGAGAACGCGATCACCTGGAGTACGCACGCTCGCACGGCGCGCCACCCGGTCCGTGTTTCGCCGTCCGGGTTCCAGCGATGGTCACCGCGCCACGGTTGGTCTGGGTGGGAGTAGAGCAGGTTGCGCCGCCTGCGATTGCGCAGGACGCCGCGTATCCCGTGCACCACGAGCAGGATCCCCGGCAGGACGAAGAAGAGCGAGACCATCGCAGCGACCGCCCAGCGCGGCACGTTGAACGACGAGTCCGGGGCGTGAATCACGTCCAGCGCCGCAAGCAACGGGACCGAGCCCATGCCGGCGAACACCAACCCGAAGAAGATCGCGCCCTTGCCGTGAGCGTTCGTCTGGGAGACCGGATGGAAGTTCCGCAGCGGCATGCGCTCGCGCGAGGGAACGGCCTGCTCGCCGGGAGCCGCTGCAGGCGCCGGCTCGGCCTGCAACGTGTGCAGGAACTCGTCGACACGGTTCTTGGTGCGGGTCACGTCTTCCTCATCGGGATCGAGCCCGAGACGCCTGAACGCCCCGGTCGGCGCGAAACCAACCGCCGAAAAACCAACCCCGGGGAGGCCGGTGCCTTCTCGTAGGCTCGTAGGCATGCACGTCCCGGCCTTCCTGCTGCCCGGCGCGCCGGTCTGGTTCCCGGACCCGCAGATGGCCGACGAGGACGGCGTCGTGGCGCTCGGCGCGGACCTCTCCGCCACGCGATTGCTGCACGCATACGACCGCGGCATCTTCCCGTGGTTCGAGGGGGAGTTACCGCCGATCTGGTGGTCGCCGGACCCGCGCGCGGTGATCACGGTGGAGACGCTGCACGTCTCGCGACGGCTCGAGCGGCGGCTGAAGCAAGGCCGCTTCCGCTTCACTTGGGACTTCGCGTTCGCAGAAGTGATGACCGAGTGCGGCGCGATGCGGCCGGAGGGCACGTGGATCACGGACGAGATGCTGTCCGCGTACGTGCGTCTGTTCGAACTGGGCCACGCACACAGTCTGGAAGTGTGGGTCGGCGACCGCATCGTCGGCGGCACCTACGGCGTGCACCGCGGCGGGGTGTTCGCGGCCGAGAGCATGTTCCACCGCGAGAGGGATGCGTCGAAGGCCGCGGTCGTCGCGCTGGTGAGGACGCTCGAGCGATCGGGCGTCGATCTGGTCGACGTACAGATGATGACGACGCACCTCGAGTCGATCGGCGCCGTCGAGTGGCCGCGGGAGCGCTACCTCGCGGCGTTGTCCGAGAGGGTCTCCCGCGCCGTGGACCTGACTGACGCGGAGCCGGACTGGCGCGCGGACTAGGCGCCTACTCGTTCAGTCGGCCGCGCAGCCAGGAGATGCGCTCGCGGTCGCGGCGCAGCAGGGGGTCCGGCTCACCCGAAGGAACGTCGCGCTCCAGTTCATCCAGGATGCCCCGCAGACGGGCATAGCTTCCCGTGTCGCCGAATCCAATCAGGCGCTCGACCGCCTCGAGTGTCCCTTGGTCCCGCGGCGAATCGAGCGCGAGCCGGTACGCCGCGACGCACGTCTGCTCCTCCACGCGCCCGCCGCGCTTCTCGATCTGCAGGATGCTCAGAGTCACCATGCGGGCGTCCTCACCGGCGCGCCGGAACGCGTGCCGCAATGCCTCGTCCTCCCATATGCCGTGCTGCACCAGCTCGCGCACCGAGTGCGCGCGAGGGCACTGGTCGAACGATTGCGTCGGCGCCGGGCGGTAGTTCGCGTCCTCGGCCAGACGCATCAATGCGGCGACGGCGCGCTGGTCCCCCGGCTGCCGGGAGAGCATGGCCTTGGCAGCCATCAACGCCACCACCGGACTGGCGTGGTCGAGCATCCCCGGTAGCGTGTCGCCGAACGATTCCGGGAAGTGCTTCAACAGAGACAGAAGAGCGGACTGTGCGACGCTCACGCGCGGGTCACGGGTGAGCTCTTGGAGTGCCCCGCGGTATTTCTCCGGCTCCCGTGCAAGTAGCAGCGCTGCCGTCCAGCGCGCCAGATCGCGCTGCCAGACGCCGTCGTCCGCGGACCCGATCACCTCGCGCGCGGCGATCTGATCGAGCGATACACGGGCGCGAATCTTGAACAGGGCGACACGCGCTTCGTCCACGATCGTCGTCCACCGGTTCACGTTGGGGTGCGCCTCCATGGCCGCACGCAACGCTTCGATCGTGGCCACGTGGTCTTCGGTTCCGATATCCCCCAGTGCGCGCAGCATCGCCGTGAGTGCCACGTGCCCGAAGGATGGCGTATCGGCGGCGACCGACTTGGTGGCGTCGTCGATCAGCCCGGCAACCCAGTCCCGCACACGAAGGGACAGTGGGCCATCGTCCATCTCCGAGGATCGGATGCAGTCAGTCAGTAGCGAGAAGATCGCCTCGTTCTGTATTTCGCTCCACGCGCGCACGCCGGACCGGAACGTGCGTCCGCGCGCGGCGCCGCGGTGTAGCCACTCGGATTCCCCGCCGTGAGTGCGCATCGCGACGACGTGATGGGGCGCATGACTCCCGACAATCCGGCGTCCTCCCAGTGGGCCGCGGTCGACGGGTTCGCGTCGCTGTGCGGCAGCCGTCCGGATGAGAGACGCGGCCCGCCACGCCTCGTCGAAGCGGCCGGCCGAAACGCTCAGATAGGTCACTCGGGTCGCGCCCGGCGTCCCGCGCGCTCGCCGCGGCTGGCGGATGCGCGCGCCGAGCACGCCTTCGTCCGTCCGTAGCAGAAGCACGAGTTCGTAGTCCAGGTACCCCGAGACCAGCACGACTTCAGCTCCGGAATTGGGATCGTACGAGTCGATGTCGCTCGTCGGGCGCCAAGTCACGGTCGTCAGCCGCCGGTGGGCGTCGTCGCGGTGCTTCTCGACCTCGAACCGCGCGAGTTCCGCGGCGAGCGTCTCACCCAATCCTGCGTGGTCGCCGGGGAGCGGTGCGCCTCCGGTCGGCTGACCGGGAGGCCCCGCTTCATCGCGCGGTCGTGTCACCCGGTTCCGCTGCCGGACCAAGTCTTCGGATCCCGCATCGCCGATAGCGGGTGCCTGGATCGTGGTGCCGGAGGTCGT
Organism: Planctomycetota bacterium; assembly: GCA_965248445.1. Classification (GTDB taxonomy): domain Bacteria; phylum Planctomycetota; class JAJSAM01; order JAJSAM01; family JAJVHW01; genus CBDFJG01. The sequence continues at coordinate 139,369 of CBDFJG010000004.1, read as the reverse complement.
GTCATCGCCCGCGTCCGCGCCCCCGCCCGTGCTCTCGTCGCGATCAGGGAGTGTCGTGGACATCACGACTGCGGCGCCCGCCAGGGCGAGCACCAGCATCAGTGCGATCAGCAGGGGCCGGCGCGTCGACACGGTTCTGGGCGGGTGGCGCGGCGTCAGTCCGGCTGCGGCGCGAGGAGCCCCGTCTTCGGGTCCTTCCGGATGCGGAGCTTGTTCTCCATGTACCAGACCTCGAAGGCGAGGAGGGCGTCCATCCGCTGCTCGGGCTTTCCGTCGGGATCGAACGGCAGCGTGAGACCGGTGGCACCGAGAAGCATTTCCTTCGCCGCGTGCCGGACGTTCGGGCGGCCGGCGCCCATGCGCTTGAGGAGCGCGGGGATGACCTTCTCCCCGAGGCCGATGAGGCCCTTGACGAACGACGCCTTCGTCTGATCCGACGTCGTGCGCGCGTACCGCGCGACGATCAGGTCCATGAAGTCGTCGAAGTCCTTGCCGCGTAGAGTCGCAGCGTCCTTGAACAGGTCGGGGTTCTCCTCGACCGACGGTGTGACCGCGCCACGCCGCACCGGGATGGTTCCGCGCTTCAGGAACAGCAGCGCGAAGCAGGTCGCGAGTTCCCGGCCGCCGCCCTCGTTCCACGACCCGCGCGGGCCTTGCTGATCGAGGAGGAACTTCGCGCCCTCTCCGTACCAGTCGTGTCGTCCCATGTAGTCGACACCGGCCAGCACGCCCGCGCGCTCGAGCGCGTAGAGGTAGTAGTAGTGCCAGCCACCCGTCTTCGGGTTGCCCTTGACGGAGAAGTTCTTCCCGAGCCATGCGAGCCCGTTCCAGATGGACCCTTCGGCGGACTCGTCCACGTGGTCGGAGTACCCCTTCGTGCCGATCAACTCGCTCCGGCAGATGACGAGCGCGCCGAGTGATCCGGCAGTCATCGAGCCGTACGCGCCGCCGCCCTTGGGCTTGGGCAGGTCCGTGTACCCCCAGCCGCGCGCGTGGTCGTAGGTCATGCTCCGCGAGCGCTGCGGACTGCGTCCGTCGTAGCGGGCGACGCGTGGACCACGCTTCTCCTGCGCCTTGATCAGGTGGTCCAGCGTCCTGCGGAAGATGACGGGATCGACGTGCACGCCCATGCGGCGAGCGGCCTTGAGGCCGAGCAGCGCGTACTGCGTGTTGCTGTGGTCGTACCCGCCGCGGTTGCGCTGCTTCCGCAGGCCGACGATCCCGTAGTGCCAGACACCGTCCCGCCGCTGGTTGACCCGGAGGAACTGGACGAGTTCCTCCATCCACTCGCGATCCGCGTCGGCGGACTTCCTGCGTTCGGGGTCGCGCTCGTCCGCGACGGCGCTTCCGATCAGGTCTCCGCGGGCGTGATCCTCGACAGCCATCATGACGACGGCGGCCGTGTACGTGCGCAACTGGCTCCTGCGAACGGCGGTTGCGTACTGCTCGCGCAACTTCGCGTAGGCCGTCTCCATCTGCGGGTCGTTCCGCGGGACGCCGCAGACTCGCAGCGTGTGGTAGCAGAGCGCCGTTGTGGCCGCGGGGTACGAGGTGTCGTAGCCCGACGTCCACGCGCCGTTCGACGCCTGCTGCGTGAGGAGCCAGGCCGCTCCGCGCTGGATCGCCTCGTTCACGGACTTGACGAACGGCTCGCTGCGACGGACCTCCGCGCGCGCCGCTCCGCCGGACGAGGGCAGGGCGAGGCACCCAAGTCCCACGGCAATCAGCGCAGCTACTCGCAGCGTGGGCACGCGGAATCCTCGCGAATGGGGCCTGGACAACCGAGCGACAGTCCCCCGACCGAACCTCGGTCCGTCCAGTATCGCCGATGCGGGCCTGGTGTGAAGGCTGCGACCTCCGGCGGGCGACAGCTACTCTCCCGCCGATGCCGAAGATCGAGATCAGCGAGCAGCATGACCTTGGCGCTGACGAGGCGTCCGCCCGCGTCCGCAACCTGGTGCAACAGATGCGGGTCCGCTACGGCGACAAGATGAGCGACGTGGACGAGTGGTGGAGTGGACACGGCGGCGGACTGTCCTTCAAGATCATGGGGGCGCAGGTCAAGGGCGAGACGGACGTCTCCGACCGTGACGTTCGCGTCCGCGTGAACGTGCCTCTCACCGCGATGATGTTCCGCGGCGCGATCGAGACCGCGGTGCGCGACGAGTTGCGCGCCTGCCTGGCCGCGCCGGCGGGCGGAGCCTCCTGATCATGGACACCGTTCCGCTTGGGCGGACCGGCGTGCGCGTCTCACGGCTCGCGTTCGGGACGATGTCGTTCGGCGGAGACGCCGACGTCGACGAGTCCGCCCGCTTGTTCGCGCGGTGTCGCGAGGCGGGCATCAACCACTTCGACACGGCCGACATCTACAACAAGGGCCGCTCGGAGGAGATCCTGGGCGACCTCGTCCGCGGCTGCCGCGACGAGATCGTGCTGGCGACCAAGGCGTACTTCCCGACGGGTCCCGGCCCGAGCGATCGCGGGAGCAGCCTGTATCACCTCACGCGCGCGGTGGACGCGAGCCTTGCGCGGCTGCGCACCGACCGAATCGACATCTTCTACCTGCACCGCTGGGACGACGTGACTGACCTCGAGGAGACGCTCCGCGCAGTCGAGGACCTCGTGCGCAGCGGCAAGATCCTCTATCCCGCCGTCAGCAACTTCAGTGCATGGCAGACGTCGAAAGCGCTCGGTCTCGCGGCGCTGCGCGACTACCTCCCGGTCGCCGCGATCCAGCCGATGTACAACCTGCTGAAGCGGCAGGCGGAGTCCGAGATCCTGCCGATGGCGTCGGCAGAGCAGCTCGGCGTGTTCCCGTACAGTCCGCTCGGCGGTGGCTACCTCAGCGGGAAGTACTCGGGCGACGGGGAGGCGGTCGGCCGGCTCGCCACGAACGCGATGTACAAGACGCGTTACGGTGGAGATGTGTATGCCAGCAGCGCGCGCGCGTTCGCAGCAGCCGCGCGCGAGATGGGGCAGCATCCGGCGGCGCTCGCGGTGGCGTGGGTCGCGAGCCACCCGGCGGTCACGGCACCGCTGCTCGGGGCCCGCAGCGTCGCCCAGCTCGACGATCTCCTCGGGGCCGCGGAGATCCGGCTGTCCACCGAGGACCGTGCAAGGCTCTCGGCACTCTCCCCCGCGCCCGCCCCGGCGACTGACCGCAACGAGGAGGGCTCCGCTCACGACCTGCGGCGCCCGTGAGGCTGCATCCGGTCCCGATCCGAGGCCGCCGACCGCCTCTCAGGGGCGGATCGGGCGTGCGGTACACTCGCGGGGAGCCCAGGGGAACTCTGCCCCGGCCTCAGGCGTCCTAGCCACGAATCGGAGCGCCCCCCCACTTGATGACGGGGGCGGCCCGGCGAGGGACGGGACTCACTCGACAGAAGACCCAGCAGTCAGGATCGCGGCCCGCGCGATCGGCAGGAGAACAACATGCTCGGACGCACCACACTCGTGCTCGCCGCGCTCCTCGTCGCCACCGGCGGCGTGGTGCAGGCCAAGGAAAAGAAGCACAAGATCAAGCCGTCGGTCACCTACGCCAAGTCGTGGGACGCGGCCGTCGAAGAAGCCAAGATGCTGAACGTACCCATGGTGGTGCACGTCCACGGCTTCTATTGAAACCCCTGCTGGGGCATGCACAGTTCTGTGCTGCAAAACGACAAGTACATCGACTTCGCCAACGAGAACACCGTCGAGGTGATGTCCCTCCAGGAACTCAAGAAGGGCCTTGACGCGAAGGACAAGAAGGCCGCTCAGTACGATGCGGTCGACGAGAACGGCGAGCCGGTCAAGTACCTGGTCGAGTTCCCCGGGCTGACGGTCGAGGACATCTACGCGCTCCGTAAGTCCAAGGCGCCGTCCTATAACGAGACGCAGTCCATCCCCTACACTGCGATCGTCGATCCCCACACGCTGAAGCAGATGCGTGGCTTGGGCGGTAGCCAGCCGGTCAAGAAGATGATCGAGCTCGTCACGAAGATGCGTGAGGAGCTGGAGAAGAAGCACGGCAAGGGCCTGTCCCGCAAACATCTGAGCACCCTCAAGGACGCGAAGATCAAGGCCGCCGAAGTCATGAAAGACAAGGGCATCGCCAAGGCGCTGCTCCAGTTCAACAAGGACTCGAAGAAGCTCCTCAAGAAGGGCGACAAGATCGTCGAGATGATCGACGCCCACAAGGCGACGCTTCTCGAGAAGGCCGGCGAGGAACTCGACAACGCCGAGGAGATGATCGGGAACGAGGAGTTCGCCAAGGCGAACAAGCTCCTGTCGTCGCTCAAGACCGCCTTGAGGAAGACGGACCTCGAGGGGCGCCTCACCGAGCTGTTCGCGCTGCTCAAGGAGAAGAAGGCCGAGGCCGCCGAGTAACTCCTCCCGCTTGCGAGCAACGGCGGCCCGGAGCCACACGGCTCCGGGCCGTTTTGAATCAACCCGGGCCTTCTCGATTCACTCTGGGCGTTGATCCCCGGCTCACGGCGGGGTATAGAAGTCGGGGGAGGGAACTCGATGGGCCGTGGGTGCCGCGCGTGGGCTGCGCTGGCAACGGGCGCTCTCGCGGCGCTCACGACGGCCGCTTGCGCGACCGGTGGCGACGCTCGTCCGTACCCCGACATGCAGGGTCCGGCCGACGCTGTGCTCAGACACATCGGCCGCCGGGCCGAGCGCCGCACCGCCGAGTACTCGTCGGCCGGCCGCACGTCGGTCGATGCGTACGTGACGCTCGCCAACGAGCCGCTGTATCTCAAGCAGCGGCTCTCCCCGTTCACACACCGCGACGAACCGGCACCGCAGGCATATCCGCGGCTGTTCTCGCCCGCGCTCGTGTCGGCGTCGGCGTGGGATGGGAACGCAGTGCCGACGCCCGGAGGACTGACTGGCGGCGGCATCCCCCCGTGGGCGGCGCTCGACGACGCGACACAGATCGCGTGGGTCACCCCCGTGGTCTTGCAGGATCCGTACCTGCTCGCGGACGACCAACTGACGGATGTGGACGCGGCGTGGCGGGAACTGGACCGCATCCGGACCGAGTCGTCGCGAGAGGGGCGGCCGTGGACGGGGCCGCTGTCGAAGGGCGCGTCGCGGCGGTCCGGACTGGGCGACGGGCACTCGCTGATCGAGGAGTTCCACCCGAAACACCGCGCCAAGTTCCTGACAGCGCGCCTCGCATTCTTTGTGCAGAGCCGCCGCGCGGACGGGGAGCCGGAGCTCGCGTTTCCTGAACCGGCCGTTCCGGTGACGAACGGCAACTACTTCGGGCGCCGTTCAGCCGGCGGAGGCGATGCGTTCACGAGGACCGAAGAGGCAGCGGATCTCGGTGCGGTGAGCGTGCAGTCGCTGACGGACGAGGCCACGGAGCTGACGCTCGCCAACCCGGAGGTCAACCGCGTCTACTCGTTCGTGATGCTGCACTGCGGCGTGCCTGCGAGCTACGCCGGAGACCTCCCCGGCGGCTCGGTGCTCGTGCCGGCCGACGCGGACGCGTCACGCTACGACGAGGTGAGCCGCCGCGAGGTGGAGGAGGGGTTCTACGACGTCCGTATCGTCCCGCGCGTGCGCGTGCTCGACGACTCAGGAGTCGGGTACGACCCTCCGGACACTCTCGCGCTGTTCGCGCAGTACCTCGCCGAGGGCCGTCTCGACGACGCTTCGGTGTACATCACCGCAGCGGCCGGTGCCGGCGCCCCCGAGGTGGTCGAGCAACGCGACGCCGCGGCCGCGTGGATGCGCCGCGCCGCGGATGCCGTCGAGACGTGGTATCAGCTGCCGTACCGGCGGGACCTGCTCGAGCGGGTGTCCGACGCCTTCGATGACCTGGCTGACGAAATCGCCCACTGCTCCGTGGTGCGCGACGGATGGGTGCGGCTCGACTCGGACAGTCTCGGCGCCGTGGCGCGGCTGGGCGATGCACTACGAACGGTCTGGAGCGCACGGGCGAATGCGTGCCCGGTCGCGTTCGACGACGCGCGCTTCTCGACGCCCCAGACGAACCGGGGTGCCGCACGGCCCGGAACGCGGCAGCTGGCGGTCCTCGGAGCCCGTCGAGACATCGCCCCGCTCCGTCCGCCGGACGTCGGTCAGGGTCGCGTCTGCGGTCTGCTGCGCGAGGAGAGCGGGGACGGCGGCTTCGTATACGTCGTCGGCGCAGACCTGCAGTTCTCGCGCGACCCGCGCGCGCTCAACGACTTCGCGCGGATGCTCGATCCGACCCTCGAGAAGGCCTACGACGACGCGGCGGACGACCCGTGGTCCCACGTCTCGGGCACGACTCGCTGCGAGCAACTTCGCGCGCTGGTGGATCGGGCGAAGTTCGTCGTGCTCGCGGGGGACGTGGCCGACGGGCGCGCCGGCAGCAATCCCGCGAACTTCATCTCCTCCGCGCTGGGACTGTCCGGGGCGAGCTCCCCGTACACGCGCCCGAACAAGCGTCCGTGGGACCTGGGCAACGGCCTCTTGTGCGATCTGTTCTCTCCCGACCGGGCCGAGATCGAGGATCGCGGTGAGTTCCTGTCGATCAAGTCGCAGTTCGCGAAGATCAGGAAGCCCGTGTTCGCGGTGCCCGGGAACCACGACGGGTACGTGCAGACAGCCGGGACGCCCGCGGCATTCATCGCGTTCATCGGCCGCCTGATCGACGGCGTGACGGGACTCGACTGGTTCGAGCGCACGTTCTACGAGTGGCTGCCCACGATCTTCGCGCCCCCGGCGCCGACACGCGCATGGGTGCGTCCCGGCGTGCCCATCGAGGAGCGCGCGGAGGAGTACTACAACCCCCTCCTCTGGCCGGTCTACGACGGGCTCCTCGAGTGGCAGAGTCACCTGGGGCCGCTCAACTTCTCGTTCTCGTACCGCGGACACCAGTTCGTGGGACTGAACACGTACGCGCACCCGTGGACCACACGGGACGGCTTCGGTCCGGCCGTCTTCTACGGCGGCGGCGGCGTCGAGTCGAACGACGTGCTGTGGGCCCGTGCCGCCATGGACAGCGGCGCGGCGATCCGCGAGGCGGTGGACGGTTCGTCGTCGGCGATGCGGGGAACGACCCTCTTCCTGCACCACGATCCGCGCGGTGCGTATCCCAGGGAGAGCGACACGGTCGGCGACAAGCTCGAAGGGCGGGATCGCGACTGGGGCCGCTACGACCAGGTCGAGGCGTTCTGGCAGACGTGGTCCGGCGGGTACGCCGGGCTGGGGCACGCACCGACGGTCGGTCTGATCTGGCCGGGAGTGACGCCGGGCATCCATCTCCTCCTGCGCAGCAAGTTCTTCGAGCGCGGCGAACTGATGGAGTGGCAGCTCTTCAACGAGAAGGACGGCCACGCGAGCGGCGCCCGTGAACTGCTCGCCGCGGTGCGAGATCACGCGATCTCGACAGGTACCGGCGACCCGGCCGGCAACTACGCATTCCGCGTGTTCGAGGGGCACAACGACGTCTATGCCCGCGGGCGCTGGAGCAAGAACGGCGATCCGTTCCACGGGCAGCCGGTGGACGAGTCGTTCCCGAGCGGCGCGCCGTGGAACCGGTTCTTCCGCGTGTCGAGCGGCGGGCAGCCGCCGTGGTGGGAGGAGGTTGCGCACCCCGCGACCGACGAGATCCGCCTTGCCCGTCTGAACTCGCTGGGGGACGTGCAGGACAAACACCGCGGCTTCGTGGTCGTGGAGGTCCGGCCCGGCCGTCACCCGCGCGTGCAACACGTACCGCTGCCCATGCGTGCGGAGGACCGCTGAGTGACGCGGTGGGCCTTCGTCGTGATGGCCGCGCTGCTCCCGGCGTGCACGTGCATCCGCGGCGAAGTTCCGGCGCCGGTCGCGTGGCCGGGCCGTGGCCAGCTGCACGCCGGAGCCGCGCGCGTCGACATCACGCCGCTCCCGGGCATTCCGATGGGGGGCTTCTCCACAGCCGGGCAAGTGTCTCGCGGACACTGGGGCCGCCTGTTCGCGCGTGCGGTCTACGTCGAGGCCCCTGACGGTACGGCGCTCGTACTCGTGGCGACGGACCTGTGGGCAGTTCCTGCGGGTCTGCGGGACCGCGTCGCCGAGCTCGTCACGCTCGACGCGCACGGACGTCACCTGGGCAGCGCGCGCATCGTCGTCGCGGCGTCTCACACACATCACAGCCCCGCGAACTACTCGAGCAGCGCCGGGTACAACCTGCTCGCTGGAGTCCAGCCTGGGTTCGACCGAGCGCTCTTCGACTTCCTCGCCGAGCGCATTGCCCGCGCCGTGCTCGACGCCGTCCTGGTGTCCGAGCCCGCAGAGCTGAGGACGTCGCAGAGCAAGCTGCCGCTCGTGTTCCGAAACCGCAGCATGCCCCCGTTCGATGCCAATGAGGAGGCCGTGGAGATCATCGCCGGGAACCCGCGCATGCCGGTGGGCCCGCTGTCCTCCGAGTTCCCCGACCCGCGCGCCTACAAGGCGGTCGATCCGCTGGTGCGGGTGCTCACCGCACGGGCCGCCGACGGCCGCGTGCTCGCGGTAGCCGCGTTCGCGGCCGCGCACCCGACGTCGATCGGTCCGAGCGGAACCGTGTACACACCTGCGCTGTTCGGCGTGGCCGCGCATCACGCCGAGTTCCTTCTCGCGGCGAGCGCTCCCGAGCCGCCCGTCGTCGCGCTGTTCAACGGCGCGGAGGGCGACGTCTCGGCAGCATGGGAGGATCAGACTGCCTACGAGACGGTGCGGCTGGGCAAAGAGCTCGGTGTGCACGTCTCGGGCCTCGCGTCGGCTGGGCGGACGCGAACCGTGTCTACCGTTCGGGCTGCGTTGCGCTACGAGCGGATCGAAGGCCGTGTCTTCACCGACGAGACCGGACAGCCGGGGCGCACGGGGGCGTACGTCATGATCGGCGCGTCGGCCGAGGGCGGAGCGGAGGACGGCCGCACGTCGAAGTGGCCGGATGAGCGTTTCGAGGGGATGACGGGGCCGTCGCCTCCGACGCAGTACCCGAAGCTCCCCGCCGCGGATCTGTGCCTGTCGTGGTGGCGGTGTCTCAAGCCGCTCAGTGTGATCGTGGACGCGCTCGCCGGTCCGCCGGAACAAGTCCCGCTCGCCATCCACGACCTGGGCGGGCTGGTGCTCGTCAGCATCCCCGGCGAGGCGACGACGGTCACGGGGTTGCGCGTGCGGCGTGCCGTCGCGCAGGGCCTCGGCGTCGCCGAGGCGGACGTCTGGCCCGTCGGCCTGGCGAACGAATACCTGTCCTACTTCGCGACTCCCGAGGAGTACGACCACCAGCACTACGAGGGCGCGTCGACGCTCTACGGCCGCGACAGCAGCCGGTGGCTCGCGTGGCGGTACCACGCGCTGGCGCGCGACCTGCGCGACGGTACCGCCGGCACAGGGGAGGCGCTTCGCTTCGGACACTCCCCGGGACTCCTCCGACGCCGGTTCAAGTCGTCGAACGCCTGCGATGCCCCGGGGACCCCGGACGGAGTCGACGAACTCGTTGAACTGGTCGGTGCCGTCCGGCCACGGGCCGTGAGGCTGCACACCTTCGTGATCTCGCCGCAGGACGCGGACGGACGTGTCGTGGCCGCGCCCGCTGCCGCGGTCCACTCTCGCGTGTCGGGGGGAGCGTGGCGGTTGCTGGAGACGGACGCCGGACCGTCGCTGGCGGTGGCGATGACCGGGTGTTCGGGCGGCAAGCAGCAGTGGACGGTTGCTTGGGGGTTCCCTCAAGCAGCGTCAGCTGGAACGGAGTACAAGATCGTCGTGAGCGGAGAAACCGAAAGGCTGTCGGAGTCCCAGCCGTTCCGCGCCCCAGGCGGGACGCCGTGAAGAACATCATCCTCTGTTCGGACGGGACGTGGAACCAGGGCGGCGTGGGCCGGCCGACGAACGTCTGGCGCCTGTATCAGGAGATTCTCCCCGGCGACGATGGAGCGGGCGTGACGCAGATCGCCGCCTACGACGACGGCGTCGGCACGTCGAAGCTCCGGCCGAGGCAGCTTCTCGGCGGCGCGTTCGGATTCGGTCTGAACAAGAACATCCGCGACCTCTACGAGTTCCTGGTGCGCCACTATGAAAAGGACGATCGCATCTTCCTGTTCGGGTTCAGCCGCGGCGCGTTCACGGTGCGCTCGTTGTCGGGGCTCATCGGGCTCTGCGGCGTGGCGCGCTGGCAGGACTACAAAGAGCTGTCCGACGATCCGGTCGGTCGTGCCGCGAACGAGGCGTTCGCGGCGTATCGGCGCGACCACATCACCAAGCGCCGAGTCAAGCAGGTCGCCGCGCTGAAACGGGGCTGGTTCGATCGCACGCTGCGGCCGCTGCGCGCGGAGAAGGAGTCGCACGCGTTCGCATTCCGGCGAGACCGCGCGCATTCCGGCACCATCGAGTGCCTCGGGGTGTGGGACACGGTGAGTGCTCTCGGCGGCCCGTTCGACGCGATGCGCTGGGCCGTCGACCAGGTTCTCTATGTCGAGTTCCACGACCACAAACTCTCGCCGCACGTCAATCACTCGTTCCAGGCGCTGGCTCTGGACGAGGAGCGCGCGAGCTTCCGGCCGAAGGTGTGGAAGACGCCCGGGGACGGCTCGCCGCACTGTGAGCAGGTCTGGTTCGCAGGCGCGCACTCGAATGTCGGTGGCGGATACCCGCGGCAGGGCCTTGCGGCGCCGTCACTGGTCTGGATGATGGACCGGGCGAAGTTTTGCGGCCTGTCCCTGCGTGACGGCGCGCTCACGCGCGCGCGGGACACGTGGGACGTGCAGGATCGTCTGTACGATTCGCGCGGAGGGGTCTCCCAGTTCTATCGCTGGCGCCCGCGCGATGTCGCGGCTCTCCGCCAGGAGTCCGGCGCCGGCGAGGTGTGCATCCACCGCTCGGTCGTGGACCGGATCGTCGGGAGCATGGGCGCCTACGCGCCCGGCAATCTCCCCGAGAAGTGCACCGTCGTGTCGACGCCGCACGATCCACCGGTCAGCGACGACGTGCATCACCTGGTCGCACAGATCGAGTCCTCCGACGAGGACACGGACCCGCCGCTGCGCCGCGTGACGAGACAGCGGTGCGCCTACCGCGCGGTGTATTGGGCGGTCCTGCTCCTCGTTGCTGCAGTCGTGATCGCACTGATTCTCACGCCGGACGGACTGGAAACCGAGGGGTCGCGCTCTCCGCTGGCCGGGCCTGTGGCCGCAGCGTGGACCGCGGCGGAGTGGGTGAGCCCGATCGATTTCCTGGACGACATCGTCCGGCGCACGCGCCCGCTGGTGATCGATGGCTGGGCCGCGGTGTACCTGGTGCTCGGAGCGCTCGTCGCGCTGCTCTGGCTGGGAGCGCGCATGAAGCGCGCGATGCACCGGGTATTCGAGGATCACTGGGCCCACCGCATGTTGTGTGTCGATGTGCGGTCGATCGCTCAGCTTGAAGGAGGCGGCGATGAGACTGCTTGACGTGGACCCGACACGCTTCAGAGCGTGGCAGCGCGTGGTCCTCGCAGCGTTCGTCTCCGCGATGTTTGCGTTCGTGTTCGCTGCGCTGATCTTCTTCTCGATGCAGCTCCTGCAGTGGGGCGGCGGGGTCGATCCGGCGCTCTGGCCACACATGCAGTGGCGTGGGTACACGGCCGACGATCTGCGCAACGTGTTCGAGTCGGTCGGTCCGTCGTCATGGTCGTTCTACGCCACCGCCACGTGGGTCGACTTCATCGTCGCTCTCCTCTTCGGCGTGATGACGCTCTACGCGCTCGCGCTGATGGGTGCGCTCTCGCGTGTGGGAGCGCGGCGTGTCGGTGGGTGGCGCACGGCGAGCATTCCGGTCACGGTGCTCGGCGCCATCGCGCTGATAGCCGATGTGATCGAGAACATCCTGTTGCTGTTCATCGTGTACGGCGTGCCGGACGACGCGGATGCACCCTCCGCGACGCTTACAGCGCTGGCATCCTCGGCCACCCAGGTGAAGATCGGCGCGTACGTGCTCGCGCTGATCGTGTTCGCCTACCTGACACTCGACTTCGTGTTCCGGCTGAGCGCGCGCCGGATGAGCGAGAATCGCACCCACGCTGCCAAGTGAGACGCCGAGTAGCCTGATCGATCGAATGAGCAAGGAGAGCGGAGGTCCCGGCGATCAGTATTCGCGTGTGGAGTACCGGCGGCTCATCGCGTGGCAGCGGCGCATCGAGCGGGAGTCGCCGTACCTGCTCTCGCTGCTCGACCGCGCGCCGGACCGCTCGGTGCTGGATCTCGGTTGCGGGACCGGCGAGCACACGGCGTTCTTCGCGCAGCGAGGAGCCCGTGCCGTCGGGCTCGACCGCTCCGAGTCGATGATCGAGGCCGCGCAGGAGCACGAGTCGCGCGGTGACGGCCGGTTCGTGCTCGGCGACGCGCTGTCTGCGCATCCAGTTCTGCCGGACGAGCCACCCTTCGGTCTCGCCATCTGCCTCGGGAACATGCTGCCGCACGTGCAGGAGGACGACGAACTCGACACGCTTCTCGCGTCGGCGCACTCACTCCTCTTGCCAGGCGGACTTCTGCTCGTGCAGCTCCTGAACTACGAGCGCATCCTGTCTCAGGACATCCGTCACCTGCCTGTGAACATGCGCGCGGGTGACGACGACCGAACCGAGATCGTGTTCCTCCGCCTGATGAAGGACGCGGGGGGCGGCCGGATCCTGTTCTTCCCGACGACGCTGGAGTTGCAGCACGACGCCGAGGAGCCCGTCACTGTCCGCGGCACCCGGCGCGTGCCGCTGCGCGCGTGGACGCCCGCCGACCTGACCCCGCGCTTCGCGTCCGCCGGGTTCGACGCCGCTCTGCACGGCGACATGCATGGCGGACCGTACGAGGCCAGCTCGTCGCACGACCTGGTTCTCGTCGCGACCCGTACGTGACCCGCCAAGAGGCCGTTCACCGACCGTTCAGTACGGGTGACAAGACTGGCGCGCCATGTCGCACGACACGGTCGCGTCCGAAGCGTCTGCGGAGGGTACCGAGCGGGTGGACCTGCATCTTGCGGGCACGCTGTAGAGCTATCCGTGTGCTCTCTGCGGGGAACACCGGCCGTCGAAGCTCTTCACGAAGCGGGGGTTCGACTACGTCTCGTGCGACGCGTGCGCATTCGTCTACGTCGATCCGCGTTACGCGGACCCGGTCGTCGCGAACACACCGATGCGTCACGCGCGCGAGGAGTACGGCGAGCCGGGCAGCAGGCGACTGCGCGACCGCCGCCGCAAGTATGCGCGCCGGTTGCGCCGACTGGAGCCGTTCCGCGGTCACGGGCAGCTCGTCGAGATCGGGTGTCGCGAGGGGCTGTTCCTCGATGTTGCCGCATCTTCCGGCTGGGACGTGCGGGGGATCGAACCCGAGGCCGAGACCGCGGACCTGGCGCGGGAGCGCTACGACCTCGACGTGCACACCGGCTACCTCGCCGACGCCGAACTGCCATCTGCCAGTGTCGACATCGTCTACCTCTGCGAGGTGATCGAGCACGTGGACAGCCCAGTACCGCTGTTCCGCGAGGTCCGGCGGGTGCTACGCCCCGGCGGCGTTGTGTTCTGCAAGACGGGTAACGCACGGTCGTTCTCGGCCCGTTGGTCCGGCGCGAAGTGGTCGTACTACGGATATGCGAGCCAGGGTCACGTGTCGTACTTCAACCCGGAAACGGCCCGGCGGCTCGTCGAGACGGCCGGCCTCGAGCTCCACTCGCTGCGCACCTGGGGGATCGAGATGCCCAACGGGCTGCGCAGGCGGCTCCTCGGTCTCTATGTCCGTCTGACCGGGCAGGGCGGCCACATGGAGTGGCTCGCGCGCCGCATCTGACGAGCGTCAGTCGCCGACCGGCCGCGCCACGACGTACACCGTGCGGGCCCGCAGGACATCCGAACGCGAGAGCATCTCGCGGACGTCGTTGGGCAGGCCGCAGTGCTTCCCGAAACCCATGAAACGCGCCAGCACACGGTGCGCAATGCCTCCGTAGTTCTGACGCGTCGACACGGACTCGATCGCCCAGCCGGTGCGGATCAGCGCATGGCACAGATAGAACGTGCCCATCGGGTTGACGTGCTCCGGGACGCGTGGCAGGTAATGCCCGATGTAACCGCGGCGCAGCATGCGCAGCCGCTGCCGCACGTCGATCGTGCTCGGGAACGACAGCACCAGTGTGCCGCCCGGGCGCAGCACGCGGCGGAACTCGCGCAGGATCTGCCACGGGTTCTCGACGTGCTCGATTCCCTCGCAGTGCGCGATCGCATCGGCGCTGTCCTCGTCGAACGGCAGCAGTTCGTTGAAGTTGCAGCGCTGCACCGCAACGTCCGGGTCACCCTCCCAGAAGTCAGGGTGCAGGTCGCAGGGGAGGATGTGCCATCCGGTCTCCCGCGCCCGCATCGAGAGGTGGCCGGTGCCGCACGGGAGGTCGAGCAGCGTGCCACGGCCGGGTGCCGCTTCGTTCAAGACCTCGATTGCGAAGTCCAAGAGATCGTCAGAGCTCTTCGGCGGTTCGGGGCGAACGCTGCTCATGTTGCGGCGGAACTTAGCAACATCCACGCGAGGTGGGGAAGGCGTCACTCAGTGTTCATGTTCGTTGGCGATCCTGCGGGGCGAGGAGATGCAGTTGGCCCGGCTAACCGAGAAGTGGACGAAGAAACTGCTGCGCGGCCTGCCGCGCCTGTTCAGCGTCGACCACGTGGTCGCGGACTATCGCAAGCGCCTCGACCGCGTGGGCGCTATCGACCGCCAGAACCAACTGCTTCTGATGCACGCGTACCGCGGCATGAACGGAACGGCCCCGTCGTGGCAGGACATCGAGTTCCGTTCGTTCTCGCAGAACGGCGAAGACGGTGTGCTGCTCTACCTGCTGACGAAGACCGGTATGGCGACACGGCGTTCAGTCGAGGTCGGCTGTGGCAGCGGCGTGGAGTGCAACACCGCCAACCTGGTCATCAATCACGGCTTCCGCGGACTGCTCCTGGACGCCCGTGCGCGGCAGCTCGACCTGGGCCGGCGCTTCTACGGAATGTGCCGCGACACCCGATCCCACCAGCCACGCATGGTCACGGGGTGGGTGGACCGCGGCAACGTCGACGGCCTGATCAGCGGCAACGGGTTCCGCGGTGAGATCGACGTCCTGTCGATCGACGTCGACGGTGTCGACTACTGGATCTGGGAAGCGATCACCTGCGTCGAACCGCGGATTGTCGTGATCGAGTACAACGCGCGCTTCGCCGCCGAACAGTCGGTGACGGTCCGCTACGAGCCGAACTTCGTACAGATCGGCCCGACGGTCGGAGGCGCGTCCCTGGGCGCCCTAGTGAAGCTCGCTGAGCGCAAGGGCTACCGACTGGTCGGCTGCAACCAGCACCGCATCAACGCTTTCTTCGTCCGGGACGGCGTGGGCGAAGACGTCCTCCCGGCCGCCGACCCCCGCATGTTCACGCGCCCCGATCCCGCGGACATCCCGGACGGGTGGCTAGCCTGCATAATTCATCATGCCACGCCCGGAACGTAGATTCGGGCGCACCGCGCATTGCATAAACTGTTGTTAGAGCAATAGTTACACAGATGCGAGAGGTACGCCCGAGTGACGAATTCTACCCCACACACTGTCCGGTTTCCCGATCTCTTCGGGAAGGTCACCACGGCCGTGTTCGACGGCGAAGCGCACACGTCCGAGGGAGGCGCGGGACTGCTGCGCGCGGTGGACCGTCGAATGGGAGTGACCGCAGGTCTGGCTGCGCTGTTGGTGGATCGTCGTGACCCGACGCGGGTGCAGCACTCGTTGGAGGAGCTCTTTCGGCAGCGCGTCTTCTCGATCGGCCTGGGCTACAGCGACCAGAACGACGCGGCTCGCGTGGGCACCGACCCGATGCTCAAGGGGGTCACGGGCCGCGCGCCGATCAAGGGCGCCGACCTGGCGTCTCAGGCGACGCTGTCGCGCTTCGAGAACGCGGTCACGGCGCACGAGCTCGTGGCCTTGTCGCGCAAGCTCGAGGAGGACGTGATCGAGCGTCTTTGCGCTCGCCACCGGGGGGCCCGGCGCATCACGATCGACATGGACCCGAGCTGTGACCCGACCCACGGTGCACAGCAGGGAGCGCTCTTCAACGGCTTCTACGACACGTGGTGCTACCTGCCGGTTTTCGGCTTCCTCACGGTCGACGGCGATCCGGAGCAGTACCTTTTCTGTGCGCGGCTGCGGCCGGGCAACGCGAAGGAGGGCCGCACGTCGCTGCGGACGATCCGCCGGATGGTGAAGCGACTTCGGCGTGCGTTTCCGCGCACGCAGATCCTCGTGCGCCTGGACAGCGGCTTCGCCGGCTCGCGGCTCTTCGACGCGCTGGACGAACTCGGCGTGAAGTACGTGGTCGGGATGCCCAAGAACAAGCGGCTCCTGGATCTGTGCGACGCCGAGATGACAGCGGCTGCGGTGCTGGCGGCGATGGAAGACAAGACGGCGCAGATCTACGGCGACTGCGAGTACCGGGCGAAGAGCTGGAGCAGGTCCCGCCGCGTGGTCTTCAAGGCGCAAGTGCTGGTCGCCACCGGGAAGGTGAACAAGGACAACGCGCGCGTACCCGTTCAGGGTATGACGATCCGCGGCCTCAGCGCGTGATCGGGAGCGCGACGAGAGCCGGCGGCGAGCGGTTGTGCGCGAGTGCCGCGCTGACGTCTGCGAGGTAATCGAAGACGCTCTCGCCACGCTGGCGGAGCGTGGCGGTGACGGTCAGGATGCGCTCGACGAAGCGGAGTCCGCGCTCGCTCTGACTTCCGTGCGTTGCGCGTCTCCACAGGACCGGCTTGCGCACCGCGCGCTCAGCGGCGTTGTTCGTCGGGGAGACGCCAGGGACGTCGGCGAAGGTCCACAGAGCCTCCGCTCGGTCGAGCAGATGCCGAGTC
The DNA here is from genome assembly GCA_965248445.1 of Planctomycetota bacterium. GTDB lineage: Bacteria > Planctomycetota > JAJSAM01 > JAJSAM01 > JAJVHW01 > CBDFJG01. Next base: position 122,546 of record CBDFJG010000004.1, on the reverse strand, counting down.
GTTCCGCGTACTCGGCGGTGCTTGCTGTCTGCGCCGCGCACGAGCAGCGTCAGGAGTCGGTCCCATGTGAGACGCAGCTCACGCCGCATGCGGTCGCGGTCCCCGTGCTCGCCGAAGTGACGCTGAGCTCGCATGACCCTCGGCCAGCGCTCGAAAGTCCCTCTCGAGATGCGCCCAGCAGATCTGGCGGCGCTCGGTGGGATGCTGGTCGTAAGCGCCCATACGGTCGGTCACGAGGACGCCCCTGAAGCGCTTGCCCACGAGTCGCCGCATGGCCTTGGCGCTCCTGCGCCGATCGATACGATGGACCGTGGCGTGCTCACAGACCGCGCTCCACAGCCAATGCAGCGTGCCACGACGCGACCACGGTGTCTCGTCTACATAGGCGACGCTGCTCGTGCGTACGGCCCCGAGGGCCTCGATGTGCGCTGAGGAGATGGCTCCCGACACCCGCTCCTCGATCGCACTGACCGTGCCCGGTGACATCGAGACGCCGATGACGTCACGCAACAGACGACTGGTCTCGCGCCGCGACAGGCGGAAGACGCCGACCAGAGCCGCGGTGAGCGCACAGAGTCGCGGGCCGAAGGGACTCGCCGTCACACCGCTTGGCAGCGAGGCAGTGGACGTGGCGCCACAGTCCGTGCACCGTGCCCGGTGCAACCGGTGCTCGGTCACCTGGATCAGCCGTGGCGGGACCTCGAAGACCTGCTGGCGTGTCGGGGCGCGATCGATCGGGACGAGCACGTCGCTCCCACACGCGCTGCACTCGCGCGGGCGGTGGTCCTCTACGCCATCGACCTCGGACTCGTCCACGAGCTTGCGCGTCGCCCCTTTGTGGCCGGGCTGCGCACCCTGGCGCTTGTCCGACGGCGGCTTGCGCCGCCGCCGCTTCTTGGACCACGACGGATCCGAGGACGGTGGGCGCGAGGAGGTGCGGGAGTCCCGGCGAAGACGGCTCTCGAGATCGTCGATCCGTGCCGCCTGCCGCTCGATCACCTCCGCCTGCTCGGCAATCGTCTCGTCCCGAGCGTCCAGACGACGGGTCAGGCGCTCGACCAGATCACGCAGCTCATCGGTGCCCACATCCGATTCATCGACCGAACGGAAAGCGATCTGGATCCGAGCTCAGAACCAAGGGCTGAACGGGTACCCATCCACTCCGAGGCCATCGGTTGCTCCCACGTGAACGCCGTGATGGTGGTGGTCGTGCGCATCAGAAGAGTGCGGCTCAGGATGCTCTGGCTCGTAGCGCGAGCACGCCCCCAAGGCAATGGCCAGGGCCATCCATGCGGTAACTCGATAACTCATGGGCTCAACTCGATGCTGGTCGCTTCATCGGCCCGAATACTGAACTCCACCTCGCGACGACTCCCGACGACGCTCGCTACCCATTCGCCGACCGGGAAGCCTTTCAGTTCGAGTTGTCCTCGCCGGAACTCGTAAAGTCCGGTGCTCTTGCCATCGCGAGACCCGACCCGCAACCAAACGGTCTCCTGAGCCTCTTCGGACGGCGTCGGCAACGCGACTCGGAGCGTCCCGAACTCAGACAATGAGCACCACGCGGAACTCTCGCCAGTCGTGGAGACTCCCACCTCGCCGTCCCACTTCACGTTGCGACCGTGGGGAGCGGTGGAGTGGACGCGCACGAACCACTGCCCGGCGGGAAGCTCCATCTCGTAGCGTCCCGGCCCGACGGCTCGCACGGTGACCGGCGAAATCCGGACGGACTGATCGTACCGATCGACTGCATCAGCGTTCAGGGGGAAGTCGACTGGCGATCCGCTCGGACCGACGACGTTCAGCGTAATTCCCGAGGTCTCACGCCGCTCCAGCGCGAACGTCATCTCGGTCGTTGCGGAACCCGCACGGAACTCGCGCGACGCCTCAGCAGGGTGGTACCCGTCCGCCTCGATCTTGACCATGACTCGGCAACCGTGTTCGGACTCCTCGAACTGGGGCTTCCACGAGACATACAACTTGCCATCGAGGCAACGCCCGCTCAGGTTGTAGTTCGGACGTTCCGATGACTGGATCTTGGCGGAGAACTCGAACTCTGGCACGGGTTCTCCGGTTGCCTTCGACTGCACCGAACCCACGACGGTCAGAGCGCGATGCGCGATCCACTCCGTCGTCTCCGAGGCTCCGGGCTCATGGCGCCGTGAGTGCGACACGAACCACGCAGGGTCCATGCTGAACACTGCGTAGAGCCCCTTGCCGAGGCCCTTCGCTGTGAACTCACCACGCGCGTCGGTCACGAGCCGCGCCTCGTGATAACCATTGCTCGTCGGCGCCAGAAGTTGCCCGTCTTTGGCGAACGTGTGTCCAGATACCATGCCGCGAGGAAGGTTCCCGCAAGCAACGTAGACGCGCAAGTTGGGGACGGGTGCGCCGTCTTCTGTGACGATCCTGCCGCGCAGGCTCATTCCGGCCTGCAGATGGAGATCTACAGCAGCATCCGACGTCGGGGTCAGCGTCACTGCCTGAGTGTGACGGAGCATTCCGTCCGCGACAGCGCCGATGATCGCCTCCGTCGTCGCGTCGTCGAATGAATACGGCACGGCCAGTTGGAAACGACCATCGGCTTCGGTCGTGCGGTCAGCAAGAACCGCGCCCAAGACTTCGCCGCCGCGCAGCAGAAATACGCGGGCGGAGACCGCCTTCCCGTCGGGACCGAATACTTGGCCGTGCAGTCGGGCAAGGTTCTCGTGAGCGTTCAGAGCATTTTCCGCGGCTTCTGCTTGCGCCCTTTCGGCGCGCTTTGCGAGGTCGGCGAAGGACTCGGTCCACGCCGGTTCGTCCCTCCGTCGATTGGTCCTCGGGCGTTGGCCCGGTTCGACACTGGCGGGCGCAAGTGCTGTGTCGGGGGAGCTGGCGCCCTCGAACGCCCCGCAGAAGTGGAGGAGGCCCGCAATCAACACGAAGCCAACAGCGATTGTGGAAAGACGCAGCTTGGAATTCACGTGGCCGGACCTCCTCTCTTGTCGTGGCCTTCCGCAGACCCTACGGAGTCGGGTGTCCGAAGTCGGTCTGCGAACCGGACTTGGGCGTAATGGTCTCGTGGATCGTCACCTGCGTGACATTCGTCTCGATGTTGGTCGACTGGCCGCCTGTCAGCGTGCTTGTCGTCTGAGTCCCGTTCGCATACGTGACCGTGACGGTCTGCGAGGAGCTGCTTCCAGCGCCTTGCGTGTTGCTGACGACGATGATGTGGCAGTTCGTGCCATCACTCTGGAACGGCGAGTAGTCCTCGCACTTCCTGACCTTAGTCGGCTCGGAGCCACTGTGTGCCGTCGCTGGTTCGGCTGTGATCATCAAACAACCGGCGATGACCGCCACAGCGCAAGACGCACCCGTGATCGCGCGTAGTCTCATGGTTCTTCTCCACTAACCGGGGGGGGACCCCGTTGCCCCGAGGCTCGGCGTTGCGCCCAATGCGCGCGACCTAAACGCTCGGAATTGGTAACTCCCGCTGTGTTGACTTCCGCGACTGCTGCCCCCGCGGCGAGGTGGCGCCGCTCGGCTTCTACACAGAGAGACGCCGGTGCCGAGACCGGAGCGGGAGATCCCGGGGACCCGGCGCGGCCAGCTAGAGGGCTGCCGAAACTTTCGTACCCGTTCAGCCCTTGGTTCTGAGCTCGGATCCAGATCGCTTTCCGTTCGGTCGATGAATCGGATGTGGGCACCGATGAGCTGCGTGATCTGGTCGAGCGCCTGACCCGTCGTCTGGACGCTCGGGACGAGACGATTGCCGAGCAGGCGGAGGTGATCGAGCGGCAGGCGGCACGGATCGACGATCTCGAGAGCCGTCTTCGCCGGGACTCCCGCACCTCCTCGCGCCCACCGTCCTCGGATCCGTCGTGGTCCAAGAAGCGGCGGCGGCGCAAGCCGCCGTCGGACAAGCGCCAGGGTGCGCAGCCCGGCCACAAAGGGGCGACGCGCAAGCTCGTGGACGAGTCCGAGGTCGATGGCGTAGAGGACCACCGCCCGCGCGAGTGCAGCGCGTGTGGGAGCGACGTGCTCGTCCCGATCGATCGCGCCCCGACACGCCAGCAGGTCTTCGAGGTCCCGCCACGGCTGATCCAGGTGACCGAGCACCGGTTGCACCGGGCACGGTGCACGGACTGTGGCGCCACGTCCACTGCCTCGCTGCCAAGCGGTGTGACGGCGAGTCCCTTCGGCCCGCGACTCTGTGCGCTCACCGCGGCTCTGGTCGGCGTCTTCCGCCTGTCGCGGCGCGAGACCAGTCGTCTGTTGCGTGACGTCATCGGCGTCTCGATGTCACCGGGCACGGTCAGTGCGATCGAGGAGCGGGTGTCGGGAGCCATCTCCTCAGCGCACATCGAGGCCCTCGGGGCCGTACGCACGAGCAGCGTCGCCTATGTAGACGAGACACCGTGGTCGCGTCGTGGCACGCTGCATTGGCTGTGGAGCGCGGTCTGTGAGCACGCCACGGTCCATCGTATCGATCGGCGCAGGAGCGCCAAGGCCATGCGGCGACTCGTGGGCAAGCGCTTCAGGGGCGTCCTCGTGACCGACCGTATGGGCGCTTACGACCAGCATCCCACCGAGCGCCGCCAGATCTGCTGGGCGCATCTCGAGAGGGACTTTCGAGCGCTGGCCGAGGGCTCGCGCGGCGGCCGGCGCTTCGGCAAGCAGGCCGTGCGTCTCGCCCAGGCTGTCATGCGAGCTCAGCGTCACTTCGGCGAGCACGGGGACCGCGACCGCATGCGGCGTGAGCTGCGTCTCACATGGGACCGACTCCTGACGCTGCTCGTGCGCGGCGCAGACAGCAAGCACCGCCGAGTACGCGGAACGACTCGGCATCTGCTCGACCGAGCGGAGGCTCTGTGGACCTTCGCCGACGTCCCTGGCGTCTCCCCGACGAACAACGCCGCTGAGCGCGCGGTGCGCAAGCCGGTCCTGTGGAGACGCGCAACGCACGGAAGTCAGAGCGAGCGCGGACTCCGCTTCGTCGAGCGCATCCTGACCGTCACCGCCACGCTCCGCCAGCGTGGCGAGAGCGTCTTCGATTACCTCGCAGACGTCAGCGCGGCACTCGCGCACAACCGCTCGCCGCCGGCTCTCGTCGCGCTCCCGATCACGCGCTGAGGCCGCGGATCGTCATACCCTGAACGGGTACGCGCCGTCCGCCACACCACCGCCCGGCCTACGGTCTGCCCACACCGCAGAATCCGCGCCGTTTCGGCCGCTCACTCGCGTTGCCCTTGTGGCAACGACGACAGCATCCGCCCTCGCCTGGCCAAGATCTGACCCTGTGGACTCCGAAAGCACCGTCATCGCGACGTCTCGTGAACAGATGCGGCTAGTGACCTGCCCCCCCTGGATCCGGTCCGGACCTGATGTGAGGATCCGGGCCTCAGGAGGAGGCAGCAGATGGCGAGGAAGAGGCACACGCCGGAGGCGCAATCCCGCACACCTCCGTACGCGGCGTCTACCGACCCGAAGACGTGACCGGGTACCAGCAGAAGGCATCGGCCAATTCGTCGTCGCGCGCCTCCTCGGTACTGCCGCGCACGACCACTTGCTCCGCGGGTCCAATTGCCGCCGAGGAGGCGTCCTTGGCAGTATCCCCACTTCTGCGGGACGACGACCACAACGTCGTCTCACTCGCGCTTCAGTGGAATCTCCAGGATGTGTTGACCAATTGTGAACTCGATCTCGAATGTTCGAGTCTGATGCCCTCTCGCGGAGACCGTGACACAACGACGCACCGGAGCGAACGGGATGATCGGCAACGGACGCAGTCGAAGTTCGGCGTATCGGGCACGACCGGTTCCGGATGTTCGCATGACAACAGGCCAATCGTCACCGTTGCCGTGCCCGACACTGCCAGTCCCATTCGCGCTGCGGTTGAGGCCATCCACAGTTGCCGCATTGCTCATGCAGTCGTCCGTCCAAGCAGTGACGCTGATCAGGGCACTAGGGACGCCTCGTTCGACGAGTACGTCGAGATCCGGCTCAGGTCGGTCGGTTTTGACGAACACGACAGGCCGGTCCTCCGTCGAACTTTGAACGGACATGTAGACCGTGGGTATGGCTTCGCATGCGGACACTACGAGCGCCGCGAGAGTGTAAGTGGCGATCGTCAAGCTTCTCATGTGAACTCCTCTAATAGAGATTCGTTCCTGCCGCCGCGTCCGCGGCTGTTTCGAGTGGCGGCGTAATCAACCCGAACGAACAGCACCAGATCGCCCAGCTGACCGCGTGCGCGGGGAGGTACAGCGGTCCCAGCACATCATGCTGGTCTACGTGCGCGCCCTCGTGCTTCTCTGTGTCCGGGGCTGGATTGGCATCGCCGTAGAAGACGAAGTCTCCGACGGTCAAGGCAGTACCCACAGGGCAGCACCAGGCGTCTCGTACGTCCGTTCCTCCGTCGCCTCCGAGGAGCGAGATGCCCGCTCCGATAATATTCGTCGGCAGACCCCACAGGAACCCTGCGACGTCACCGAGGAAGCCAAGTATCCCGCCTCCACTGCTCGTGGGCGGAGGAGGCGGTGGAGGAGGCGGTGCGTTTGGCACCGGAGCTGGGAGCGGCGCGCCTCCGGATAGCCCTAGTGGATCCACGAGAAGCGTTGGAAGCTGATTGACATACGAGTACGCGTTCGGACCGTCGGCATACCCGAGTGGATCTCGCTGTACAAACTTCCGCAACTCCGCCGAGTACGCCCGCGCCCGGTAGTGGTACAGGCCATGCTCTTCATCGAACCGCCGCCCCGTGAACATCCACGGGTTCCCGATCTGCGACGCCGCCACTGAGTTGCTATTGATGTCCGCGATCGCGACCTCGCCGTACGGGTCGTAGCTGTAGCTCTCGACCACCACTTCGTCCGGATCTGTTACGTGCGTGACCGATCCCACGAGCTGGCCGTGGTAATAGAAGCGCTTGAGTTCGGTGGTGTTGCTGTCGCCATCGACGTCGGCGACGTCGGGTGCTTCCATCATCGCGGGATCGTCGATCTTGTCGCTGTAGGCGTAGAGCCGCAGAAGGTCCGTGCCGTCGTACTCCTCGATCACGCTCTGCCCGTCGTAGATGAAGCGCGTCGTGTCGCTCCCGACGGTCTTCTTGGTGCGGCGGCCACGGCCGAGCGCGTCGTACTTGTACTCGCCGAGCACCGCCGAGTCGCTCTTGCGCGTCACCTTGAGCAGGTGGTTGTGCGCATCGTAGGCGTACGTGTTCGTGCCGTCGTCGGTCAGGTTGCCGTTGGCGTCGTAGGTGTGCGTCGTGGCGCCGACGGCGGTGTACTCGTTGACGACGTTCGACGTGTAGTTCGTCGTCGTCGCGCTTCCGCCGTAGGGCGTCACCACGTACGAAGCGAGGTTGAACACGTCGTCCATGTTGAAGTCGCGCTTCTCGGTGTACGTCTCGGTGCCGGGGTTCGCAAGCTCGTTGGCCGGATCCGCCACTGCCATCAACGTCTTCGTCAGGCGGTTGGCCTGGTCGTAGGTGTAGAGTTCGCCCGCCCCCGATTCATGACCGCGCGCCTCGTAGAGGGGGTTCGAGTTCGCGTCCCACGCGTAGTCGAACGATGCGAACTCCGGGCTGCTCGAATCCTCGTGCGCGATCTCGACGATGCGGCGGTAGCCGTCGTAGCCGACCGTCGTGGTCGTGCCGTTCCCGAAGGTGACCGTGTCCCGTCGGTGGTGCCGGCCGATCACGCCGAAGGACACGATCGAGGTGTCCGTCTTGTCGTCCACCTCCATCAGGCAGCAGACCTCGTCGTAGGTCCGCCGCGCCTCGAACGTTGAGGGGTATGTCACTCTGGTCTTGTTGGACTCCGCGTCCCACGTGTACGTGACGGTCTTCGCCTCGCTGCCCAGTGGATTGCTGCCCTGCTTCTCGGTCAGGACGCGCGAGAGCGAGTCGTATGTGAGCTGCACGATGGCGTCGTTGTCTTTGGCCTCGGTCAGACGGTTGAGGCCGTCGTAGGCGAAGTCCTCGTCGGTGTCGCCGAGGACGCCAGTGCCCTTGGTGATGTCGCGGGCGATCAGACGGTCGAGATCGTCGAAGTCCTGGTCGAACTCGGTGCCGTTCTGATCGATGATCGTCGTTGCGTTGCCGTTCGCATCGAGACTGAGCGTGACCACGCCGGAGTCGGCGTAGGTGACTTCCTCAAGGCGGTTCATGAGGTCGTAGTCGTACTGCGTCTCGTTCCCCGCGTCGTCGCGATAGACGATCACGTTGTTGTGGATGTCGAAGTCCCACTCGATGTCAAGGGACGCGCCCGACCCCAGATCGACGCTCTTCTTCGTGATGCGTGCCAGGCCGTCCGAGAACAACTCCGTGTCGGTGCCATCCGGCTCGATCTCCACTCTCGCCACGCTGAGCGCGTCGAGCTTCCACTCCGTCACGAGACTGTTCGCGGAGTTCGCGGCGTCGATGCGCTTCTGCGTCCTCCTTCGGTTCAAGGCGTCGTAAGTGAACTCCGTCTCGTAGACCTCGCTGACCGTCGTGCCGTGCAGGAACTCAGTCTCCTTGATCTCCGTGACGTTCCCGTTCGCATCGAGCGTGTACTCCTCCAGGTTGCCGATGGCATCGGTGTCCTTCGTGAGCCGGCCCGCGCCGTCGTAGACACGAGTCGTGTCGTATCCCCGCCGGTCGTTGAGCACCGTGGTGAGGCCGCGCCTGTCGAGTGTCCTCGTCCGATACAACCAGGTGTCCGGCGTTCCTTGGAGCACCGCCTCGCTCTGCCAGAGCCGGTTGATCTCGTCGTAGTTGCGCTTCTCGTGGGCGAGGAGGTCGTCTGCCGACGGGTCGTTGTCCTGCCAGCTCTTGCGTTCGGTCAGGTTGTTCGCCTTGTCGTACGCGAGCTGCGTGTAATGGCCCAACGCGTTGGTGCCTTGGGTGGGCCGATCGAAGAGGTCGAACATCGCTGTCGAACTCTTGCCGCGAGGGTTCGTCACGGAGGTCCGATTGCGGTTCCCGTCGTAATCGATGGTCGTCGTGGCGGCGATGTGTCCCGTTCCGGGGTCGGCGACGCGCTTCTGCAGTAAGTCGCGCTCGTCGAACGTGAACTCGACACGTACGTCACCGCGCTGCATGGCGGACCGGTTGTCGTTCGGGTCGTACTCGAACGTCGTGGTGCGAGTCGTCGTGGCGGTGATGTCCTCGACGGCGGACGCTAGGTCGTTCTCGACGGTGTACGTGTAACTCGCCTCCCACCACTGGGGAGTGGAGCTCCAGATGCCCAAGTGATCGATGTTCTTGATCTCGCGCTTGGTGACATTGAGGTTGCCGTCGTAGGTCAACTTCGTGATGTAGCCCAGAGCGGTGGGGGCGGCAACCTGCGTGACGTTGCCGTACCGCTCGACCGTCAGGTTGGTCGTGTTCCCGCGGGGATCCGTGATCGCATTGACGTCACCCCAGTTCTCGTAAGCGATGGTGGTCAGGAGTCCCAGTCCGCCTTGATCGACGGTCTTCGTCGACAGGAGAGCCTTCGTGTTGCCGGTTGCGAAGTACGTGTACGCCGTCACGTACCCCTCACCGTCGGTGAAGGAAGCCACTGTGCCGTCCGTGTTGAACGTGTAGCTGTTCGTGATGGTCACGTTCGGCGTGAGGTTCGTGATCGTCGGGAACGTGATCCTCGTCGGCTGGCCCGCCGCGTTCAGGGTGTACGTCGTCGTGTTCCCTCGACCGTCCGTGTAGCTCGTGACGCCGTAGTTCTTGGTCGAGTCATAGGCCCAAGTGTTGACGATGTCGTTCGTCGCACTGTCGGCCGCCGTCATGTCCTCCTTGTGGCGCCGCTTGGTTGCGAGCTTCGCCGTGTTGAGCGTGTATTTGAGCCCGTTGCCACGCGGGTACGTCACGGTGAGGAGATAGCCGGCGGAGTCGTGCGCCCACTTGGTCGTGTAGTCACCCTCGCCGGTCCGCACGCCGCGGTTCGTCTCCTCGACGACCTGCGTGGGAGTGAGCGTCGAGGCGCTGTAGGTCCACACCTCACGGTTGCCGGCGCGGTCGGTCACGGTCGTCTGGTTCGTGAGCGGCGTGTACGCCAGCGTCATCGTGTCCGTGCCGCCGATCGTCTGCACGGTGACGCGGTCCGTGCCGTCGTACTGATTATTGATGTGCGAATTCCCGCGGCCGTCGATCTCCGCGATCATGTTGCCGTTCAGCGCCGCGGTGGCGGAGCCGTTGATGTAGAGGAACTGCGTCCAGACGCCGCCGGGGAAGCTCGTCGTCGGCGGCCCCTCGATGCGCATGAGCTGCGTCTTGATGTTGTAGTGAAGTGTCCACGCGGCTCCATCGGCCGTCGTAATCGACATCAGGCGCCCGGTCGCCGGGTAGTACGCCAGCGTGTGCGCCAGCCCGCGGCTGTCGCCGATCATCGTGATCTGGCCGGCGGGGTTGCGCGCGTAGTTCGTCGTGTTACCGAACGCGTCCGCGACCGACGTGAGCCAGCCGTTCGAGTAGGTCCACGTGCCGCCCTCGGGGAGCGTTCGTACGTAGCCGCCAGGGGTCGCCGTGAGGGTGTCCCGCAGGCCGACCGGTGTCGTGTAACCGACGCCGTTGAACAGGTACGTGCTGAGGACGCCTGTCTCCTTGAGGATCGCGACGTCGCCGGCGCCGTTGACGGTGTAGCTAGAATCGAGCACGCTGCCCATGCCGTACCCGACTGAGCTGTCGAACGCGCTCTGCGAGTTGTAGGTCAGGGCGATGCCGGATTCGCTCGTGCTGGCCACCATCATCGTGGGGGCGTTCGAGACCGAGCAGCACTCCGGCATCAGGATCATCGGGCGGACGCCGCGGGATCGGCCGATCGTGTAACGCCGCGCGAACGCGCCGTTGTGAATGGCCAAGCTGCGCCCCACGAACGCCGACTGCCCCGAGGGCGCAAAGGGCTCCGCCGTCATGAAACCGGCGAGCGTCGGGACCGTGGCTCCGTCGTGCACACCCGGGCCACCGTCGAGCGGGGACGGGTCGATGAGATCGAGCAAGGTGTCGAAGTCCGAGTCGGGGTTGTTGGGATCGGTGCCCGTCTCGAACACCTCCTTGAAGTCGTTCCAGCCATCGCCGTCGCTGTCGGCGGCTGCCGGGTTGGTGCCGAGGATCGTGCCCTCGAAGACGTCGTCCAGTCCGTCGCCGTCGGTGTCCGCGGCGAACGCCGCTGTCGTCCAACCGAAGAGCAGCACGGCAGCCAGCGAGAACGCGTGCTTCGTCCGCATCAGCGGCCCCCTTCCCCGAACAGGCCACCGCGGATCGCGAGCGCCATGCCCTGGAGACGCTGGTTCGTGCCCGCCTTCGCGTTCACGTACGAGCTCACGTCCTTCCACTTCTTGCTGTCGGACTTCTCTGCGCGACACCAGGCAGCGAGCGCGGCGCACCGCACGCCGTCGGTCCGCTTGGTGTCCTCGTAGATGATCTTCAGCTTCGCGCGAGCGCCTGAGTAGTCGCCGCGACCGATCGTGGCGATCGCCATCGCGGCCAGCTTGTCGTCCTTGCTCGCCGCCATGGCAGTAAGCGCGCTCCGAGACGCGCCGGTGCCGATGCCCAGAAGCTCCTCCATCAGCGCCGCGCGACGCGAGACACCGATCGGCGACTCGCAGATCGTTCGGAGGCGTGTGACCCTCTCGTTGCTCGGGCCAGAGTGCGCCGTGGCTGACAGCGCCACGGCCACCAGGGCAAGAAGTCCGAACGCGAGATTGCGTGAACGAGACCGGGTCATCGGAAGTTCCTCCATTGGAAGTTCCTCCATTTGCTGCGCTCGAGGGCACGCCGAATATCATCTGCACGGGCAGACGCTCTTGCGGAAATCCCTGAGTCCGATAATACTGCGGGGTCCATTGTTCGCGGATGATCTCTGGAAACAACTCGTCTCCGAGAAAGAACGAAAACCCAAACAGACCGCAGCACGCCACGATGCTCGCTGTCCACGGTCTCACTTGAGCGAGCGTCACGATCGAGTCGACGCCGGCAACCGACACGACGCCCCCCTCACCGCTCCGCGGATCGACTGTCACGAAATGCCCTCGATGGCTCCCTTGGCGCCGAATTCAGAACCGCTTGAACTTCATCTTCTTCGGGTAATAGGTTCTCTCTTTGCTAGTTGGCTCGCCGTCGGGGCGGTTCGGGTTTTGCGTCGTCCGGTACGTATACGCGACTGCCCATGGGAAGTAGCCAAGCGTCCTATCCAGGTCCATATCATAGACGTAGGTTCTGAAGGCGAGTATCCACTTCACGTCCGTCGCTCCATTTGGAATTCCATCGCCGAATCCCGCCGTTCCTGTGAAATCCCGATTCAGCGCGTCGAAGCGAGCCTGCCGAGTTCCCGCACCAGCCCCCGGAGAGTCCCCCATTACGTAGGCGCCAACGCGTCGTCTGTCTCCAAATTCTGAGTCACCGTCTTGACCGGGGAACGTCGACGTCGTCGGCGTGGTCGGCGCTCCCGGCGTCTGCTCCCCGTCGTCAATCGCCCAGCTCGTGAAGCCCCTGTTGGTCCATCGGCCAGGTTGCGTCTTCCAAACCAACTTCTCGCGGACGGTCTGAATAAAGACGAGTTGGGACGTAGCGCCTCTGCGCAGCCTGCGACGGATGCCGAATGACTCTCCCTCCTTCTCGAAACCACCCATCCAGCCAGAAAACCGAGCCCATTTCCACGTCGTCTTCTTGTCGATCTTCCCTTTCGACTTACCGAGGGGAGCCCCGACGTTTATCAGCGCCCGGATGGCGGCATGCGCGGGGTTGCCGCCGGACGCCCTTGCGAGCCCTGGATTCACATTCGTGATGAACGTCGCATCGACCTCGATGCCGTGAGGGAGCCCGCGTCGACCGCGCAAGCCGCTCGGGTCGACTTCGATCGTCGGTCGCATGTGGACGTAGGCGTACGGGTTCGGTCCATCTGCCGATCCCAGCGGGTCACGCTGCAGGAAGCGTCGGAGTCCCGGTGAGTACTGCCTGGCACGATAGTGGTACTGTTGAGTCTCCTCGTCGAACTGCCTGCCCGTGAAGCCGTGCCGATTCCCGATCTGCGTGCTGGTGAGCGTGGTCCCACTCGCATCTTTGATAGTCGTGCGCCCAAAAGCGTCGTACTCGTATCGCTCCGCCACAGTCCCCGTGGGTCCCGTGGCTGCGACTACGGAGCCGACAAGTTGGGTGTGGATGTGGTAGCGCGTTCCCGTATCTACCATGACGACTTCGTCGTATCGGTCTCCAAACGCGAAATGGCGGAGCAGCGAGCCGCTGGCATCGTCGTACTCCTCAATCGCATGCCCTCCCGCGTGAACGTAGCGAGTCACGGTCCCTCCAGCGTCCCGCTCTATCCGACGACCGCGCCCAAATGCATCGTACTTGTATGCACCCACCACAACTCCATCACTCTTGCGGCGCGCCTCGATGAGATGTCCGTGACAATCGTATGTGTATGTGAATGTGCCGTCGTCCTTGAGGTCACCATTCGCGAAGTAGACGAGGCTCGACGTGCCGACGAGCGTGTACTCGTTGACGGCGTTAGTCGTATAGCTGACGGTTGTAGGTGATCCGCCGGACGGCGTCGTGACGACGCTTGAGAGATTGAGCACGCCGTCCATGTTGTGCGCTTGCTTCGTGCTGTAGGTTTGGCTGCCCGGGGTAGCGACCTCTGCCGGTGGGTCGCCGCAGCCGTAGAGCACCTGCGCGAGCCGACTCGCCTTGTCATACGCATACACCTCGCCAATCCCAGCAGAGTGCGTCCGAGCCTCGTAGAGCGGGTTGTCGAGCTTGTCCCAGCCGTAGGAGAAGCCGGCGACGAGGGTGTTGCTGGAGTCCTTGTGGACGATGCTCGTGGGTCGCCGGAATCCGTCATGGCCGTACGTGGCGACGGTGCCATTGCCGAATGTCGTCTTCTGCAGGCGTGCACCGGCGCCGTAGAGATCGAACTCCGCAACGAGACTCGCGCTTCCGTCGTCGATCTGGACGAGCCGGTTGATCCCGTCATAGGCTCGTAGGGCCGTGAACCCGCCGGGATACGTGACCGACGTCCGGTTCCCCTCCGCGTCGTACGAGTACGTGACGGTCTTACCGGTGCCTCCGACAGGGTTCGCACCCTGATGCTCGGTCAGCGTGCGCGACAAGCTGTCGTACGTAAAGTCCACCGTAGAGTCATTGTCGGTGACCTGAAGGAGGCGCCCCATTCCGTCGTAGGTGAACGCCTCGACGGTATCACCCCCAACGCCCGCGGCCAACGTGGCTACGCGGCCGAGCAATCGGTCGGTATCGTCGTAGGATCGATCGACTTGCGTCCCGTTAGCATCGACAGTCTGGATCGTGTTATCGTTGGCATCGTATACGTACGATGTCGTCGTTCCGTCGGCATACGTGACTGTGGTCACTCGCTTGATGTCGTCGAATGTGAAAGACGTCTGGCTCAGGTTGTCGTCTGTGATCATCGTGACGTTGTCGTTATCATCGTACGCCCAGGTTGTAGTCGAGGTAATCGTCGTGGAGATCGGCGACGATTGAGAAGTGCGGCGACCGACTCCGTCGAACGTGCTCGTCGTGACACTTCCCTGCGCATCTGTCGATGATTTCAGCGCACTACGGGAGTCGAATTCCCAACTGGTCACCTTCGTGTTGGTCCCGTCGTTCGGATCGATCACAGTACGGCTAGTCATCCGATTGAGTTCGTCAAAGTTCGACGTAGCTACGTAGGACTCGTTGGATGACCCGGGCACGACCTCACTGACGACGTGGCTCACCGCATTCCCGCTCGCGTCGTGTGTCCACTCTTCCACGTTCCCGAGCGGGTCCGTTACCTTGATGCACCGCCCCATTCCGTCGTACTCCAACGTAGTTACTCGAGCGAGACGATCCGTGACTACCGTCTGTAGTCCTCGCTCGTCGAACTCGTAAGAACGTGTCAGCCAATCATTTGGGGACCCGATCAGTAGATCGTCTTCGCGATAGAGGCCGCCGTTCTCGTCGTAAAACGACTTACTATGCGTGAGCAACACATCGCCACTGCCACTCTGCTCCCACCACTTGTGCTCGACCTGACTACCATTCTTGTCGTACGCCCACTCTTCGTAGTTCCCGAGAGGGTCGGTCCTCCTCGTTGCGCGACCGAAGCAATCGTACGTGAGGGTCGTCGTCTTCCCGCGGCCATTCGTCGAGGTGGATAGACCTCCGTCGGCGTTGTAGTCGAACGTCTCTGTTACGCCGAGGTGCGGACTCGGTCCGGGATCTCGTATCCTCTTGAAGATCAACCCCCGCTCGTCGTATTGCTGCTCGACGACGAAGCCCCCCCGCTCGGTAGTCAGGCGCTGCCCGTTCCCATCGTATGTCATTGTCGTGATACGGTTGTGGGTTGGGCTCACGAACTCTGTGACGCTCAGAAGGTGATTGGTTCCGGGGCTGTATGTGGACTCTGTGGTCCACCATGCGGTGGGCACCGTCTGCGGCAGTCCATGTTCGTCGACATTCTTCACCTCCTTCTTGACCACGTTCAAGTTGCCGTCGTAGGCGATCTTCGTGACGTATCCAAGTGCGGATGGCGAGTTGATCTGGGTTACGTTGTTGTACGCGTCGACAATGTACGTCGTCTTGTTGCCTGACGGGTCTGTGACCGATGTTCTCTGTCCCCAGGCGTTGTAGTCATGGGTCGTCGTGAGGATCATCCCATAGAAGTCGTCGCGGACGTACTGGACCTGGCCCTTCTTGGCGCCGCTCGTGAAGTACTCGTACGCCGTAACCGTGCCGACGCCGTCGGTGAAGGTGGCGACGGCGCCGTTCGCGTTGTATGTGTGTTCGTTCGTGATCGTCATATTCGGGATGACGTTCGTGATCGTCGGGAAGGTCGTCGTCAACGCTTGACCGAAGTCGTTCAGGGCAAACGTAGTCGTTCTGCCGAGGGCGTCAGTCTCGGAGGTCATGCCGTAGTGCTTGGTCTCGTCGTATGTCCAACTCTGTACGATGTCGGCATCGTCGTCGTCCGAGGCGGTCATGTCGCACTTCGCGCGCTCCACAAGTTGCAGCTTCACCGCGTTCAGCGTCCACCGCATTCCGCCGCCGTCCGGATCGGTCACGCTCGTGTGGTAGCCATCGGCGTCGGCTGTCCAAGTTGTCGTGTAGTCGCCTTCTGACGGCCGCACGTTGCGGTTCGTCCTATGGGTGAGCGCCGTCTGGGCGCCGCTTGAGGGGTGCCACTCCCACACAGACTCGTTGCCAACCGGATCATCGGTCACGGTCGTCTTCGAACTCGCCGCAGCGGCGTAGTCGAAGACGAAGGTGCCGCTATCGATCGTCTGCGTCGTGACCCGATCGGACGTGTCGAACTGCGCCTGCAGCCAGATGTCGCCTCGTCCATCGGTAGCCGAAGTCATGTTGTGGTCAAGCGCTGGTGTGCCACTACCACTCGAGTACCCGAAGGCGAGCGTGATCCCGCTTGGGAACTGGACTGTCGCTGGGCCGGCGATCTCAGTGAGATTCGCGTTTGCATCGTACTTGAACATCCAGACTCGGCCATCGGCCATCGTAATCGTCTTGAGCCGCCCAGTGTTCGGCCAGAGAGCGATCGGATGAACTTGCCCTCGTGTGTCCGTGAACTGTTGAGGGTCGCCGGAAACATCTCGGCCGATTTCGATGGAGTTACCGAACCGATCAGCGACAACCGACAGGTAAGGTGTGAACTGGAAGCTCCGGCCTTCGGGCGTCGCGAGCGTGAAGTTGTCGGCGCCGTTCTTCGCCAGCACGTCGACGACACCGGATGGCGAGACGTACGAACTGCCGTTCTTGACGAACAGCCACGTCCGGCCATCCATGAGAACGTTGACGTTTCCGTCCGGCATTTCGAACGCATTCCAGTCGAGAATCGAACACCAGCCGAATCCTAGCCGCCCGTCGTACAGCGAGTGCGACCCGTACGACGCATTGAAGCCGAACGGCATCTCAACGCCACGCGCCCTGGCCACTCCGATATCGCACATGACTTCGCCGGTCGCCGCGAACACGCCGACTCCTGCCTGAGGAGCGGAGCCAGCTGCAAGCGCCGGGAATCCCGCTGGTGCACCCGAGAACGTCGGCATCGACCCGCCGTCCGGGTCGGCTGCCAAGAGGGCGGCGGCGAACATCCACACTCCGACAACGAGCACGAGCGTCGTGAGCACCACGCCGCGAAAAGAACCGTGGGACCATCGTTTGCTAGCCACCTCGCACCTCCTCAGCACAACGGACTCTGCCACCCGGGAAGCCGTCGGCAATGACGGACACGCACGCTAGCCCGAATCGTTCACCAGCCGGGAATCTGAGCGGGCCGTCGTCTGTCTAAGTGCTCGTACTCGCTAGTACTTGCACCGACAGGAGCGCCGGCCCGATGACGACAGACTGTAGCCCGCAGGGGACCCTCTTCGCGGGCATCTGTGGACGCACCGCGGTGACGCGCTTCGACGCCGGTACCGTGACGAGCGACGGGGGCGTGCTGCTGCTCGAGCGGACCGATCGTCGCATCGATCTGCTCTCGCGGTTTGCGCGCTGCTTCGGGGACCACCGGGACCCGCGTCGGGTCGAGCACACGGTCGGCCAGATGCTGCGTCAGCGGGTCTTCGGGCTGTGCGCGGGCTACGAGGATCTGGTGGACCACGACCATGTCGGCAAGGACCCGCTGTTTGCCGCGGCGTGCGGCAAGCGCGAGGGTGCTCTGGCCACGCACCCGACGCTCTCGCGGCTCGAGACCACGCAGCTCGGCGCCACGGCACAGACGCGCTACGCCAAGATCGAGATGGACCAGGAGCGCGTGGACAGCGTGCTCAGCGACGTCTTCTGCGAGGCCATGGGGCCGGAGGATCCGGGCCTGCTCGTGCTGGACCTGGACCACTCCGACGTGCGGCTGCACGGCCGGCAGGAGGGCCGCTTCTTCCACGGCTACTACGGGCACTACTGCTACCTGCCGCTGTACGTCTTCTGCGGCGAGCACCTCTTGCTCGCTCGGCTCCAGACCGCTGACAGAGATCCCGCGCGCGGAGTCGTGGACGAGCTCCGTGCGCTGGTCTTACGTCTGCGGCGCCGCTGGCCCCGGGCCAAGGTGCTCGTGCGCGCAGACTCGGGCTTTTGCCGCGAGGAGCTGATGGCCTGGTGCGAGGCCGCCGGCCACTTCTACCTGCTGGGCATGGCGCGCAATGAGCGCCTTGAGCGACACGTCGAAGACGCGCTCGATGAGGCCGCAGCCCGTGCCGTGCAGACCGGCCGAGCAGCCCGGGTCTTTCGCGACTTTGCCTGGACCACGCTGGGGAGCTGGAGCCAGAGGCGTCGCGTGGTCGCCAAGGCCGAGCACCTGCCGGGCGGCAAGCGCAATCCCCGCTTCGTGGTGACCAATCTGCCGCCTCGTAGCTGGAGCAGCAAGCGTCTCTACGAGCAGCTCTACTGCGCCCGGGGCGAGGCGGAGAATCGCATCAAGGAGCAGCAGCTCGAGCTCTTCGGCACCCGTCTGTCGGTGCACACGATGCAGGGCAACGCCGTGCGGATGGCCATGTCGGCCATGGCCTACGTCCTGACCTGTGCGCTGCGACGCATCGGTCTCGCCGGCACCGAGATGGCGCGTGCGCAAGCCGGCACGATCCGCCTGCGGCTGCTCAAGATCGGCGCGCTCGTGCGGATCACGACGCGCCGGATCTGGGTCTCGATGTCCTCGTCGTGGCCCTGGCAGCACGTCTTCGAGCGCTGCGCGCAACGACTGCTGGCATCCCCGAAGCCGACCTGACGTCCCGCCGCGCCGTCCGCCACACCACCGCCCGGCCTACGGTCTGCCCACACCGCAGAATCCGCGCCGTTTCGGCCGCTCACTCGCGTTGCCCTTGTGGCAACGACGACAGCATCCGCCCTCGCCTGGCCAAGATCTGACCCTGTGGACTCCGAAAGCACCGTCATCGCGACGTCTCGTGAACAGATGCGGCTAAGTGGCTGTCAGAGCAGGACTTCCGTTGCGGTAATCGTTGCGGGATGTGGGGGTCCGACATCCCGCAACATCCCGGCCGGAGCAGCCACGGAGCCCTGAGCGCGTCGTCGCCTCCTGATACGTTGCGGGGTCCGACTCCTCGGAGCCGGGCGGACGGACAGGAGGACCAGTTTCATGGCGACGTTCAAACTCCGGCGCTTCGCCAGCGCCGACGCACTCAAGCGCATCCGACCACCGATTCTGCGGGAGCTGCTCGCGCCCCACGGGCCCTATCTCGCCGACCATGGGATCCACGTCAACGGCACGGCCGGAGGTGACGATCTGGACTACGAGGCGCTGGCCAGCTTCCTCGTGGACCCGGACGAGACGATGCCGCAGGCGCTCATCGACGCGCTGTTCATCTCCAACGAGATGGCGACGGAGGACGGGATGCAGACCCTCCTGGCGACGATCGACCGCATGCCGGTGGATGACCGTCCCGACCTCGGCAACTCGTCGGACCTGACGCCCGGCGATGTCGCGATCGCTGTGTGGCTCCACTCGCCCGAACTCTTGGAGCGCCAGCACGCCGAGGCCGTCGTCGCGAGCAAGAAGTCGTTCCTGTCCTTCCTGGCGAAGGATCGTCCGACCACGCAGTTCACGCGGCCGACGGGCGAAACAGATGCGCGCCCTGGAGCGGTCACTCGGGAACTGGTTCGGGGAGAAGAAGAAGAGCGACGTCGTGCGCGTACTCATGTACGCGAAGCCCGACGAGGTGTGGTTCCTCGTGCGGCATGGCGACACGTACCGACGCGAGGGCGCGGTGAAGGACGGCCAGTCGTCGAGCGTGTTCTACCGCCCCGAGAAGCACGACGTGGTGGTCTACAACCCGGTCGTCGGCGAGCTGCGGGTGAACGCGGTGACGAAGGGCGAGAAGGACCTCTACCGCCGCATGTTCGGGCTGCACCTCTTCGGCGATGAGGAGCACTTCCCGGCCTCGCTCAGGAAGTACACGCTCGAGCCGCTTCAGGTGCACGGCAAGGCGGCGCTCGTGTGCGCGGACGTCGAGGGCATCGACTCGATCCACCTCACTGAGGTGACGTACTTCTGGGGCGGCGCGTACAACGAGATGGAGACTCGCCGCGCGAGCGACATCTTCGCCGCCCTCGAAGCGCGCGAGCGCGAGCTCCTCAACAGCGTGCGGATCAGCGGGGCCAAGTTCCGCGTGAAGTTCAGCGACAGCAAGACGCCGCGCAGCGTGAACGTCCGACCGCCGAACGTGGCGACCTTCACGCGCGACGACGATGGCAAGCACGTCGAGGAGTGGCTGCGGATGCGCGAGTTCCTCGTGCCCCGCCCGGAGGAGTTCGACGATGACGGCGGAGACCCTGTGGCGCGCGCTTGAGGCGATGCCGGTCCGCTCCGGCGTCGAGGCGCAGTGGCGAGAGGCCCTCGGGGACGCGGTCACGGCGGTGTGGCCGTTCCTCGAGACGTTAGAGGGGTACGCGACGTCGTACCCCTGTCCGGAGCCCGGCAGCGATGGCTGTCCGCGCCGCGTCGTCGAGCATGGCGCCGACGACATCGTCGCAGTCTGTCAGCGCGACCCGCTCACGTGCGACACGCTCACGCTCACGCGGGAGGACGTAGTCATTCGTCGGTTGGATCTCCTGCGGCTCGCCACATGGCTGCGCGACGGACTCGACTTGCGGGGAGATGCACCGACCGAAGCGACGGGGCTTCGTCGCACGGCCGTCTGCGGTATCTACCGGCCGGTAGCGGGCCGCGAGTTCGGCGTCTACCTGACGATTCAACCCAACCGCGCGGCCATGACCAGCGTCTGTGAGCGCCTCCTCGCGCTGGAGACGGAAGCGTTCGCCTTGATCGTCCCGACAACCGACCACGTCGCCTCGGACACGGCACGCCAACTCACGTCGCGCGGCGCCGCGGTCGTAGCGCTCCCCGACTTCACCGGCCTCGGGGACGGAGGGGCGCTCGCGATCCGCACGGCGCCGGCTGATGTGTTCGCGTCCCTGCACGAGGGCATCGCGGAGCCGGCTGACGGCCCGAGCAAGAGCGGGATGGCCTACTTCGCGACGCCCGGCGATGCCACGTGGAGCGACGTCAACGTCCGGTTCACCGACTCGCACACGGTCTCGGTCGACGTGCTCGGGACCGCCGGGCGGTTCAGCTACGCCGAGATGGGCATGGTGAACCGGAAGACGCATCAGCCGACCCTCCAATGGGAACTGCTGCGCACGTTCGCGAATCGCCAGGGCTGGCTCACTTGGAGCGACCGCGACGCCCATCGGAATCGCAAGAAGCAGTGCGAGCGACTCGTCCGCGATCTCCGCGCCTTCTTCCGGATCACCGAGGGGCGCCCAATCGTGTTCAGCACGCAACGCCCCCGCGGCTGGCGCACCGTGATCTCGCTCTCGATCTAGCGCCGCCCAGCGACATGTCGCTGGAGCAATCTCGGATTCCCGAAGAAACCCACTCGCTTCAACCCATTGGAGCACTGCGTCTTACGTCGATTCTCCGCGCCTCCTGAACGCTCCCAACGCCACGCCCAGCGACTTGTCGCAAGTCGCGGGCGATGGCACACAACACCACCGCCCAGCAGGGCCTCGACCAGCACGCCGTTCGACTCGTCCGCCACAAGGCGCGACAACTCATCAGACGGCCAGAGTTCACCGTCTCGGACCGCGGGGACATCGAACAGGAGCTCTACCTCGACCTCCTGACTCGCCTCCCGCGCGGTGCGTTGCCTCGCTCGACGCAGAGACCGGCGACGACGAGGGGCACGCCGAACCCGTCTGGGCAACGATCGACCAGCGCCTCGGCCGCAGCGACGGCCGGACACCCCGCGACGACGCAGACCTCCGTGACCTGCAGTTCGACGTCGCGACGGCCTTGTCGGATCTGCCGGAGGACCTGCGCGACCTCGCGGGACATCTCTCCCGCCAGACGCCGACCGAGGTCGCCCGCGCAACCGGCGTCCCCCGGCGCACCGTCAGGGATCGGATCGCTCGCATCCGAGGCCGCTTCGAGCGCGCCGGGTTGCGGATCTACCTGCAGTCCACCGCCACGTCGGCGGCGGCTCCGGTAGGTGATCAGTAGGGGGACCAGATGAACGCCCCCACGGAGATCCACTTGCCCCGCACGCTCTACCGCTACTCGTTCCGGCCGACGGTCGACCTCGACGAGGTCGAAGACTCGCTGCTTCTCGCCGTCTTCGCGGCGGAGGGAGTTCACGGCCACTCCCAGGTGCGGATGGACGGTGAGTTCCTGCTCGACGAAGCGAAGCGCGCCTGCGTCGTCGATGCCACGACGCCGGCCGGCGAGACGATCGCCAAGGTCTTCACCACGTTCCTGGGCCGCGAGTTCGGGGAGGACGCCTTCACGGTCGAACGCGTCGCCTCGGAGGAGCGGATCGGACGCCCCGACATGGACCTTCACGCGAGGAACGGCCGATGAACACGCGCGTAGTCACGACCTACTCCATGTGGTCGCTCTTCCGGAACTGCCGCAAGGCCGCGCAGTGGCGCTACCTGCTGGATCTCGTCCCGCTGGAGCGCGACCGCAACCTCCGCTTCGGCTCGCTCATTCATGAGTGCCTGGAGATCTGGCACGGGACGCGCGATCTGTCCGCAGCGCTCGACCACATCGACCGCGCCTGCGCGGACCGAGCTCGCGATGAGGACCAGCACCGTACGTGGCACCTGGCCACGGCCATGATGCGCGGCTACGCGGCGCGCTACCCGACCGAGGACTTCGAGGTCGTCGCGCTGGAGAAGACGTTCGAGGGCCGGATCGTGAACCCCGCAACGGGCGCCGCGAGCCGGAGCTTCGTCCTTTCCGGGAAGGTCGATGGGATCGTCCGCATCGGAGACGAGCACTTCCTGCTCGAGCACAAGACGGCCAGCGTCCTCGACGCCAGCTACCTCGAACGCCTCTGGACCGACTTCCAGATCACGCTCTACGCGCACTACGTCGAGCAGGCGCTCGGGATCCGCATCGCAGGGGTCCTCTACAACGTGCTGGTCAAGACGCGGCTGAAGCAGCGCGCCGGCGAGACGCAGATCGAGTACGAGGAGCGCCGCGCCGCGCTGATCGCCAAGTCGAAGACCGGGAAGAGCTCGGCCAAGCGCCGAATGCCCGAGAGCGACGAGGACTTCCAGGCGCGCCTCCTCGTCAAGCATGCCGAGCCCGGGATGTTCCATCGCGAGCCGATCTACATCTCGCGCGATCGCTTCGAGACGCTGCGCGCCGAACTCTGGGAGCTGACCCAGGCGTTCCTCGATGCGCGAAGGCGCAACGTCTTCTACGAGAACACCTCGTACTGCTTCCGCTGGGGGCGCCCGTGCGCGTACTTCCCGCTCTGCCGCTCGGGCGGGAGCCCGAACGTCATCGAGAACCTCTACCAGCGCGTGGCGCCCCACGAGGAACTGCGCGACGCGGAGACCGCCGAGCCCGTGCCCTTCTGATGTGCGAGCACGCGGTCACCGTCGCTGCCGGCCCCGCCGTGCGCCTGTGCACGACGTGCGGCGCCGTGCTCGAGCGGCTGCCCGAGCCGGCGGGGTGCGAAGGCGACGCCTGCCAGTCCTGAACAACCACTGATCAAACGAAGGAGATCCCATGCTTCCAACCGCCAAGACGCCCCCGCGAGATGCGCTCGCCGACCTGACCGTGCTGGTGTACGGACCGACGAAGATCGGCAAGTCCACGTGGTGCTCGCAGCCGGGCGACGCACTGTTCCTCGCCACCGAGGCGGGCCTCAACAGCCTGGAGGTCTTCCAGTCCCCGGTCGGGACCTGGGAAGAGCTCCTCGCCGCGTGTGCGGAGATCGGCAAGGGCGAGCACCCCTTCAAGACCATCGTGCTGGACACGGTGGACAACGCCTACCGCATGTGCGCGGACTACATCTGCGCGAAGTTCAAGGTCGACCACCAGAGCGACCTCGCCTACGGCAAGGGCTACGCGCTGGTGAACAACGAGTTCCACCGCGTGCTGAACAAGCTCGCGCTGCTCCCCTACGGGCTCTTCCTCGTGTCGCACTCCGTCGAGCGCGAGTTCGAAACGCGCACCGGGAAGGTGATGCGCATCGTCCCGACGCTGCCCGAGAAGGCGCGGCAGATCGTGCTCGGCATGGTCGACATGATCCTGTTCTGCGACCTGGAGACGAGCGTCGGCAAGGACGGCAAGACCGTCGTCCGCCGCGTGATGCGCACGAAGCCCTCCGCACAGTACGAGGCCGGCGACCGCACGGGTCGCCTGCCCGAGGTGATCGACCTCGACTACCCCAAGTTCCTCGCCGCGTTCACGGCGGGGCGTCCCAGCAAGGCCACGAAGTAACCCCCAGGAGAAAGCCCCATGTACGAGTCCAACAACGACCGCGCCGGCCGCGCAGACGATTTCGATCTCTCGCAGTTCGACGACGACTTCGCCGGCGCGCCGATCGAGGAGCGCGAGTTCGAGCCGATCCCCGACGGCAAGTACCAGATCAACGTCGAGAAGGTCGAGCTGACCCGCGCCAAGAGCTCGGGCAACCCCATGCTCAAGTGGACGCTGCGCGTGATCGCGCCGCAGTGCCGCGGCCGCCTGCTCTGGCGCAACAACGTGATGGCCACGCGCGAGAACATGAAGTGGCTGAAGAACGACCTCCACACCTGCGGTCTCGACCTCGCGAAGGTCTCGGACCTGCCGGGCCGTCTGGAGGAACTGCTCGACGTGAAGCTCGAGATCACCAAGCGCACGCGCGGTGAGAACGAGAACGTCTACTTCAACCGCCGGATCGTGGTGGATGAAGGCGTCGGGGACACGACCTCGGGCCCGGGCGCCGCCCTCGGCGACGAGCTGATCCCCTTCTAGGATGACGCGCATCGCCGTCGTCATCGACACGCGGGAGCAGGAGCCCTACGGCTTTGATCCCGCACGGGTGGCGCCCGTGAGGCGGGCGCTGCCCGCGGGCGACTACTCGCTCGTCGGACACGAGACAGTCGTGGCGGTCGAACGCAAGTCACTCGACGACTTCGTCACGACGGCCGTGCGCAACCGGGAACGCTTCGCGCGGGAGCTGCGGCTCCTTGCGACCTACGACCTCGGCTGCGTGGTCGTCGAGGCGACGCTGGAGGACGTCCTCGCCCACCGCTACCGATCGGGCGCGCACCCGCAATCGGTCTTCGGCGCGACGCTCTCGATGGTCGTGGACTTTCGCGTGCCGGTCTTCTTCTGCAGCGATCGGCAGCTGGCCTGCCGCTTCGTCCAGGGGCTCCTGCTCCGCTACCACAGGAAGGTCGATGGATGACCAGAACGCGCGCCATGGAGGCAGAGACCGTCGCGGTGTGCGGCCGCGTGGAAACCGTCTTCTACGCGAGCCCGCGCTTCAGCGCCGGTCGTCTGCGCACGGACGACGGCAAGACCGTCTCCTTCGCTGGTGCGCTGATGGTCCAGCAGCACGACGCCGTGGTTCTTCACGGGACCTTCGAGCGGCACGCGAAGTACGGGCGTCAGCTCAAGGTCGCGCGCTTCACGTTCGACCAGCGGCTGACGGCCGAGGGTCTCGCTCACTTCCTCGCCAGCCACAAGGGCATCCGCGGTATCGGCCCCGTCAAGGCGCGCCGCATCGCGGAGACGTTCGGTGATGACTTCGACCGCGTGATCGACGAGGAGCCCGAGCGCGTCGCGGCAGTCGCCAAGGTGCCGCTCGCAGCCGCGATGGCGCTGCGTGAGGAGTGGCTCGGCACGCGCACGCTGAACGCCGCGATGACCTGGCTCGCCTCGTTCCAGCTCACGCACCACCAGATGACGACGCTCATCGAGAAGTTCGGGAACGCCGTGGTCACGGTGCTGAAGACCGATCCCTACCTGCTCGTCCGCGAGGTCCCCGGCTTCGGTTTCAAGAGAGTCGATCTCGTGGCGCGCAAGATGGGGACGCCGAAGGAGCACCCTTCGCGTCTGCGCGCGGGCGTAGTCCACTGCGTCGCCGAGCGGCTCGATCGAGGCGACTGCTGGATCGAGTACGAGCACCTGGTCGACCTCGCGAACCTCCTCCTTGTCCTCGACGTCGCGGACAGCCGCGATCGCATCGAGGGGGCGCTCGACTCGCTGATCGCGGAGGGCGCGCTGGCGTGCGTCTCGGTCGGCGGGAGGTTTCTGGTCGCGCAGCCAGCGATGCACCGGATGGAGTGCGACCTCGCCGAGGTCTTCACCGCGCGCGGCTGCGGGAACCCACACTTCGCCGCGGACGAGCCCGACGAACTGTTCGATGCCGCGGGGTCTGACCTGAACGAGTGCCAGCGGCGCGCGCTCGAAGCCACTGCCCGCGAGAACGTGGTCCTCATCTGCGGCGGGGCCGGTGCGGGGAAGACGTACACCATCGCCGCGATCACGCGGATGTACGAGACCGCCGGGCTGGACGTGGTGCTCGCCGCGCCGACCGGGAAGGCGGCCAAGCGGATCGAGCAGGTCGTTGGCCGCGAGGCCATGACGATCCACCGGTTGCTGGGGTTCAACGGGCACGCGTACTCAGCCGGGCCCGACGATCCGATCGAAGCCGACGTCGTCATCGTGGACGAGGTATCCATGGTAGACGTGCCGCTCGCATGGCGGCTCTTCCAGGCGATCGATCTCCGTCGCACGTGCGTCGTCCTGGTCGGCGATCACAACCAACTCCCGCCCGTCGGTCCGGGGAACCTGCTGCGCGATCTGATCGAGCGACGGCCGTGTCCGACCGTCGTCCTCGACCAAGTCGTCCGCCAAGCGGGCGTGCTCAAGGAGAACTCGCTCGCGATCCTCGCGGGCGACGTACGCGCAACAGCTCCTGACGGGCCGGACGGACGCCCGCCCTGGGTCGCGCTGAACCACCGGTCCAACATCCTCGACGTCCAGCACTGCGTTCTGGAGCTCTTCGAGTCCGCCCTCGTCGAGCGGCTTCGCTTCGACGTTCTCGCCGACGTGCAACTCCTGACCCCGACTCGCAAGGGCCCGCTCGGGACAGAGGCACTGAACGTGCTCCTGCAACGCCTCGTGCAGCGCAAGCTCCACGGCGTCACGGTCCCGCCACCGGCGCCGGGACGCAGGCCCAGACTCCTGCTCCGCGACCGCGTCATCCAGACGCGGAACAGCTACGACCTCGGCGTGATGAACGGCGCGATTGGGATCGTGACCGAAATCGGTCCGCGCCGCGGCGAGCTCACCGTGCGCTTCGACCACGCGGACGTCGCCTACACGCCCGAGAACGAGGGAACGCGCGACCTCGCGCTCGCCTACGCGCTGACGATCCACAAGAGCCAGGGGAGCGAGTATCCGTGCGCCGTGATCATCGTTCACAAGGCGCACTCCTTCATGCACCACCGCAACCTCCTCTACACCGGCGTCACGCGAGCACGCGATGTCGCGATCCTGGTCGGTGACTCGTGGGGCATGCGCAACTGCGCTGAGAAGGAGCAGGTCGAGAAGCGCAAGACGTTCCTCTCCGTCCTGGACTTCCCTGCGGACTCCTCCGGGGGCCGTGGATGACGACGTGCGCTCGCCCCGCCGCTGACGCTGCGATCGACCTCTTCCAGCGACGGTTTCTCAACCGCACGGACTGCGTGGCCGTCCGGACCGACCGCGGCACGCCTCGTCCGGTGGATGCCAACGGCACGCTGGACGGGCTGTTGCGCGGACACCTGCTCGGTGACGCCGCGCCCATCGCCAAGGTCCGCTTCCGCAGCAGCCGCGGCGCCGGCGCGATGTCCGGCCGTTTCCGCATCGGAAGCTACTGCCCCGCGCCGGACAACAGCACCCGCTGGCTCTGCCTCGACTTCGACGGCGCCGGCCACGCCGAGGCGCTGGCGGATCCGGCGGCCGTCGCGCGCACGGCCTACGACCGGTTCGCTGCAGCGGGCCTCCCGGCGTACCTCGAGCGATCGGGCGGCGGGAACGGCTGGCACCTGTGGTGCTTCTTCGACCCACCGATCCCGGCCGCGAAGGCGCAGGCCCTGGGGCGCGCGCTCGCACCGACGGACGCCCCTCTCGCCAACGGCGGTGTGGCGGACCCGCGATCCGCACGCGGGATCGAGGTGTTCCCAAAGCAGGCCAAGATCAGGAAGAACGGCTACGGGAACCTCGTGTGGCTCCCGTGGTGGGACGGGGCTCCCGAGGGCGCCAACCTCTTCTACCGCCCGGGAGACGCCGGCCACCTCGCCCCCTTCACGCCCGAGGACCTCGACGTCGCGGACACGGCCGACGTCGCGCGCGTGTTGGCCGACGTCGCCGCGCTGGAGGCCGCGGTGGCCCCGGGCGTCGATGCGAACACATCGTCCGAACACGGCGCAACGTGGGCGGGCTGGCGGCGCCAAGCGCTCGACGCGCTTCCCCTGGAGTCCGTCTACAGCGCCTGGCTCACGGGCAGGTCGTCGGGTCCCGCGTGGATGGAGTGCCGGGATCCCTCGTCCCCCTCCGGCGATACGAACCCCTCGGCAGGCGTCGCGGACGGCACGGGGGATGCCGAGCGTGGCGTGTTCCACTCGTTCATCTCAGGGAAGACGAGCTCGGTTTTCGACTTCCTGGTCGAGCACGGGACGGCGACCGACTTCCGCGGGGCGATGGCGCTCGTCGCCCGATACTCGGGCGTCGCGTTGCCGAAGCCGCCTCCCGCTCCACGCAACGCCTCCCGGCCCCGCATCCGCGTGAACAACCGCCAACTCCGCGACGTCCTCGCCGACGCCTGGCGGGTCGTCCACGCGACGAACAAGCGCCCCGCGCTCTTCGTCCGCTCGGGCATCGTGGTACGGCTCGGCACGGCCGAGGCGGGGCTGCGCATCGAGACCGTCGAGGAGGCGGCGATGTTCGGGCACCTGTTCCGCGTCGCCAACTGGGTCCGCGTCACGCAGGACGCAGTCCTCGACACCCCGCCACCCAAGGACGTCGCGCGCGACATGCTCGTCAATCCCGCCGAAGATCTCCCGCCCCTCGAAGCAATCGTCGCGACGCCGGTCTTCGACTCGGAGGGGCGCCTCGTCTCCACGCCCGGCTACCACAGGGAAGCGCGGCTCTGGCTCCACCGTGCGCCGGACCTCGATGTCGCGGAGGTGCCCAAGCAGCCGGCCGACAACGACGTGCGCGCTGCCCGCGAACTCATCCTCGACGAGCTCTTCGTCGACTTCCCGTTCGCGGCGGCCTCGGACCGCGCGCACGCGGTGGCGACGCTCATCTTGCCGTTCGTCCGGCGGATGGTCAGTGGCTGCACGCCGATCCACCTCATCGAGGCCCCGACACCCGGGAGCGGCAAGGGCCTCCTCGCCGACATCGTCGCGATCGTCGCACTGGGCCGCCCGTGCGACCCGACGACGATCACGCGGGACGAGGACGAGGCGCGCAAGAAGATCACCTCGATCCTCGCCCGGGCGCAGCCGCTGATCCTCATCGACAACATCCGCCACGGGCTCGACTCGGCGCAGCTCGCGGCGGCGCTCACGGCCGAGACCTGGTCCGACCGGATGCTCGGCCAGACGAAGATGATCGACCTCCCGAACCGAGCCACGTGGCTCGTCACCGCGAACAACCCGCGGCTCTCCCTGGAGATCGCGCGGCGCTGCGTGCGCGTGCGGCTCGATGCAAAGCGCGACCGCCCGTGGGAGCGCACGGGCTTCAAGCACGCGCCCCTCAGGGATTGGGCGCGTCAGAACCGCGCGACGCTCGTCCACGCGGTCCTCGTGCTCGTGCAGTCGTGGATCGCCGCGGAGCGTCCGGCGTGCGGCGCGACGCTCGGCTCCTTCGAGAGCTGGGCCGAGGTCGTCGGGGGTGTGCTCGCCCATGCCGGGATCGAGGGGTTCCTCGGCGACGCCGAGGACCTCTACGAGCACGCCGACACCGAAGGACAAGAGTGGCGGCAGCTCGTCACCGCGTGGTGGGAGCAGCACGGCGGCGCGTGGGTCGCTTCGCGCGATCTGCTGCAGATCACCACAGAGCAGGATCTCCTCGGCCAGGTGATCGGAGACAAGTCCGAGCGCTCGCAGCTCATCCGGCTGGGCCGCGCGCTCTCAGCCGCGCGCGATCGTCACTTCGGAGAGCACCGGATCGTGGCCGGCCGCAACTCGAACACCAAGGCGGCACAGTACCGGCTCGTTGCCGACGATGCCGGGCAGTCCGCGCCCACTGACGAAGCGCCCGCCGTCACGCGCGGGTTTGGCGACGGCCTCGACGATCTCTTCCCAAGCCTCGCGGGGACGATGTGACGGACCGGATGCGCCTGCCTGCTGCGACGCCCGTCTCGCCGTTCGGCGAGCCGCTCGTCGATGCCGCCACGGTGGCCGCCTACCTCTCTGTAGACACGACGACAGTCTACCGCTTGGCGAAGAAGGCGGCCCTCCCCGCGATCGACGTCGCGCCTCGTGTCCTGCGCTTCCGCCCGGACGACGTCCGCACATTCCTCGACCGCAGGACCCGGAAGGCAGGCCTCCCCGGACGGGTCACGCGACTGCTCGGAGATACCCGTGCGTAGGCCGGTCGAAGGTACTGGATGTTCAGGGACGCAAGAGCGTGCATCGGGACCACACGTGCTCCGCCTGCTGCGGGGCACGAGCCCCGGAGAGCACGACGTGGAAGCAGAAACGAGAACGAAGGAGCCCCCGGCGAACCGCCGGCGCGGCAAGCGCAAGCGCCGCTTCGGCAGCATCTACTCGCGCAAGTGGGGGTCGGGCCGCCGGACCTGGTCGGCCAAGTGGTTCTGCCGGACTGAGCGGCGCTGGCTGACCCGGGCCTTCGACACGGAGAAGGAGGCCAAGGACTTCCTCGACGAGGTGGAGAAGCGCATCCTCGCCGAGGCCTACGAGGTCCCGCCTACCCTCTCGGAGGCGCAGGAGCGCGCCGTCCAGGCCAGCGTCGAGAGCGCCCCACGCGACGTCCCCACGCTGGTCGGCTACGCCAAGGACGTGATCGAGCGCCGCTTCGAGCCGGTCCTGGCCAAGGGGACCATGGGTGTCTACCGCGCGGCACTTCGGGCTTGGACCGAGTACTTCGGGGAGCGTGACGGCCAGCGGGCCGTGCGGCTGGATGAGATCACGCCTGCCCGCTGGCTGGACTACCGGGCCTGGCGCGCGACGACCCGGAACTCGTCCTACGGGAAGAAGACGACCGTCAGCCCACGGACGCTGAACGCCGACCAGCAGAGCGTCATCCGCATCCTGAACGAGGCCGTGCTCGACGGGCACCTCGACGCCAACCCGCTCGCCGGCATCAAGAAGCTGCGCGAGACGCGCCGTCCGCGGCGCTACCTGACGAAGAAGGAACTCGGCGCGCTCATCACCAACTGCCCCGAGCACTTCCGGCCCTTCCTCCTGACCGCCATCTACACGGGTGCGCGCAAGGGTGAGCTCACGGCACTTCGCTGGTCGGACATCGACTTCACCGACGCGAAGATCTCGCTCTACCGGCCGAAGACCGGGACCGCCGACCTGCTCGACCTGCACGGCGCGGTGGCCGGGGAACTGGAGCGACTGCGGGACGAGCGACCGAACGTCTCGCCGGACGACCATGTGTTCCTCTCGACCCGCGGGACGCCCTTCGTTGAGATCCGCCGGTCGTGGGAACTGGCGCTGAAGGCCGCCGGGCTGGGTGGCCGCAAGGGGCTGACGCCCCACTCGCTGCGCCACAGTTTCGCGACCCACTTCCTCCAGAACGGCGGCGCGGTCACCGACCTCCAGCAGCAGCTCGGCCACGCCGAGCTCGCGACGACCCAGGTCTACGCGAGCGCGCTCTCGAAACGGCGCAGGGCGGCCGTCATGGCGCTCGACTTCGCGGAAACCCCGCCGGTGAGCTGAGCGCCCCTCGTCGGATCACTTCTGCTTGCAGCACGCAGGGACGTCGTCGGCCCCTGCTGCCTGAGCCTCGGCCTCCAGCGGGCAGCGGTCCAGCGGTCACGGCAGACGAGTTCGCCGGTCACAGGGCACTCGATCTTCCCAGGGCAGTCCGGGCGAGTCGCATCGACGAGCGGGCAGTCGTCCTGGGAGATCTCTTCGCCGGTCTGCGGGCAGATGACGGTGTCCGTTGCGTTGGCCGACACCTCGCCTGAGGTGAAGGCGAGTCCAACGGTGGCAGCGACCGAAGCCAGGAGCAGGGTCGTGAGCACGGCCCATTGGGGGGAGGTTCAGCATGGCAGTCGGGTTCCTGGTGTTCTCTGGCGGTAGTTCGCCCCGGTCCGACCCGTAGGCCGCAGGATGCCCGCGCGCTCGGAGTAGCGCAGCGTGGACGTCGGGACGCCCACGGCTCGGGCCAGTTCGCCGATCGAGAAGGGATGCGTCGCCATGCCCCCCATCGTAACGGGCGCCCCCTGTGCGACGCCGACGACGGAGAGCGCCACCTCACAGCGTCGATCGCTCCCGTCGGTCGCGTGACGATCTGCAGCGGTAGTGCAGCGGTAGCCGGAATCGGCCTGAAACGCGGGGTCCGAATGGGGCGCGCGAAGTCGCCGTAACTCGCTCGTGCGGCAATGGTTACAAGTGGTCGGGGCGAGAGGATTTGAACCTCCGGCCTCTTGCTCCCGAAGCAACGAGAGATCGTTGTCCAGCAAGGACTTACGCGTGCCCCTCGCTGCACAAGCCGCACAAGCCGCAGGAGCGGGCGGACGTTGTGCAGCGATAGTGCAGCGGTCCCGCGCAACGGCTCAAGCGTCCGCTCGAACGCGGCCTCGAGCGCCCGGGACATCCGCCGCTCGATGTTGCTGACGCTGCCGACCGAGATCTTCACGTCGAAGGCCTCGGAGAGCAGACGTGCCGCCTCGGAACGGCTCAGCTGGTAGGCGGCCACGAGGGTGACGACCAGAGCCTGCAGCCGCGGCCCGAAGGCGCTGGGGGACACGCCTTCGGGCAGATCGGCGAAGACCTCGTCGCCGCAGTGCCGGCAGAGCCGCCCGTGTAGGCGGTGCTCGGTGATCGTCGCCAAGAGCGGCGAGATCTCGGTCACCTGGTGGCGGCGAGGCGCAAGATCGCTGTCCACGAGCTCGTCGTGTCCCCATGTGCGGCACGCGCTCGGCTCGTGGTTGACGATCTCATCGACGTCGCCTGGATCGACGAGGTTGCGCGTCTTGCCCGGATGGCCGGGCTGAGCGCCCTGCTTCTTGCCAGACGGCGGACGGCGATGGCCGCGGCGCTTGGACCACGGAGCGTCACTCGACGGAGGGCGTGAGGACGTGCTGGAGTCGCGCCTGAGGCGCGACTCCAGCTGCTCGATGCGCCCGATGCGCCGCAAGTGCTGGCGCTCTCGACCCTCGAGCTCGGCGATGCGACGCAGCAGGCGACCGACGAGCTCGCGCAGCTCCGCCACATCGCTGGGAAGATCTTCGCCCACACCCTCTTGATCGACCGCCAGCGCCGATGGCTGGATCCGGGCTCAGGACGAAGGCGTGAACGGGTACGATGGGGGAGGGAAACGCCCATAATGCTCTGAGTCAGGGAAGCCGGACGTGCCTCAACGACTTGCTACCATCGTCCATTCGCCGGTATTCGCGGAATTCGCGACGCGCCTCCATTCCGACTTGGGGATGCACTTGGGGGCGGGTGCGGGTAACCGTTCACGGGGGCCAGGAGCCCCGATTCGAGGTTGATCTGAGGCTGGATCCAGAAACGGGTCGCCGCTAGTCTTGTGCCGCTGCGACGTCGGCGACGGACTCTTGGACCGAAGCGTTCGTGGTCGGGCCGCATCGTTTCGGTCCAGCCCCGCATCCGGCTCACACGCTCGTTCGACGAGCGCACGCACTCCTACCTGGGATACGTCCTGCGGCTTGACGGCGAGGTCGATGGTGACCCCCACGAGTTCGCCGTTGCCGTCAGCAAGTCGCAGCACGTGAAGCACGATTTCCGCATTGGCGACGCTCTGTCGGGCAAGGCGGTGTCGGTCGCCGATCCGCGGACTGAGACAGCGGAGTTCTACCGCGTGAGCGCGCTGAAGCACGCGCCCGGAGAGCGCATGACCGAGGGCGACGATCCGCCCTGGCACGGCCTTGCGCCGTCGCTCACTGAGTACCGCCGACGCGGTCATCGACGACTCGCCGCTCGTACCTACGCGGCGCGCTGCGCGAGCTGCGTATGGGGCTGCGAGATGCCCGTAGAGATCATCATCGACCAGTGGAACCGCGACCGGAAGCGGCACCGGCGCGAGACCTTCTGCTACGGACCGCTCGCGTGCCCGATCTATCGAGCGGGACCCACACGAAGCGTCCCCGGTCGTCGCGGCATGACTTACGAGGAGGAGGACTGGGTGGACGAGGAGGCGACGCGCCACCGCGGCGCGGACGAGTGAACCTGGGTCTACCGTCTCGCCTACCCGAAGAGCTTTCGCTCGACGATCTTGAGGAGTACCTGATGAGATGAGATCCCGTCTTCTCGACCAAGGTTCTTAGAGCGTTGTTGGCGCTGCCCGCCTCGCCTGCGCGCGGGGACCGCGCTCGGCGGGCCGCGAGGACAGGTTGGGTGGTGCGACGCCTTCGCCTGTCGGCTCGGGCATGAATCCGGGGCGGCGGAGCGCGCGCGAGTTCGCTCGGAAGACTCGTGGCTCATGCGGGCACCTGCGTGGCCGACGTGGCCACGGGTGTGGGCCGGGGGACGAAGGGCTGTTTGTTTCGAGCCACCCAGTGGACGGCGACCAGGAGCTTTCGCATGGACGCGACGAGGGCGACCTTCGGGAGCTTGCCCTGGGACCGAAGCCGTTCGTAGAAGGCGCGCAGCCAGGGGTTCCTGCGCCATGCATATCCGGTTAATGACCGCGCCCACTACATCTTGTGCTAGAAGGGCAGCGGGCTTGCAGGCTCGTCGGCGTAGACCTGTTCGTACGTGCGCGGCGGCGTCTTCGCCGCGATGCCGAGGACCGTCTGGAACGCTGCCTGCGGCGTGCGTCTCCTGTTGAACCGGAACGTGAACTCGTCGAGATACCGCTGCAGGTGCTTCTTCGAGACCCGGCCGTGGTGCGTGCCTACGAGCCAGGTCTTGAGGTTGGAGAAGACCAGGTGCAGGTGCCTCAGGACGTCCGCCTGCGCCGCGCCCATCATCGTGGACTCGATCCCGTGCTCGTAGCCGAGTTTCTCGACTGCGTCGTAGGTCTCGTGGCCGTCGGTCACGACGAGCGCCCCACGCTCGATGCTGTCCTTGACGAACGCCAGCAGGTGCGGCTTCGATGAGGCCGGCACGTGGCGCAGCCGGATGCGTCCGGGCTGTGTGCCTCTCTTCGTCGGACGCACCTCGACCGCGCCGACCACGACGGCCTTGTCTGCCGCGGTGCGCTCCTCTCGGCCTCGAAACGGCGCTCCGATCAGCGCCTCGTCGACCTCGACGACGCCGAACAACTGCGCGCGCTCCGGCGCGACCATCGCAGATCGCAGTTTCTGGAGCATCTGGTACGCGGTCTCGTAGCGGGTCAGACCGAGCTGTCGCTGGAGTGCGAGCGCAGAGACGCCCCGCTTGTCCGTCGTCATCAAGTACGCGGCCCACATCCAGGACTTCAGCGGCAGCCGGCTGCGATGCAGCACTGTGCCCGCGGTGACCGACGTGATCAGGTCGCAGCCCACGCACCGCATCGCTCTTCGATCTGGACGGGGCCAGTACTTCTTGCCGCCGCACCGGCGGCAGCGGAACCCGTCGGGCCAACGACACTGCACGAGGTACTCGAGGCACTGCTCTTCCGTCGCGAACTGCTCCGTGAACTCCACGATGTTGCGAGGGTAGCCCGGCTTCGGCATGCGTCCGAGACACTACCCCTTGGGGTCACGGTCGTCAACCGGATATGCATGTCCTGCGCACCGCGGTCAGGACGGGCATCCACAGGGCCCTGCGCAGCCGGGCGTGCCCGATGCGGGTGATGGCGGCGCGTTGGCCCTGGTTGCGTCCGGACTGCTTGAGTGCCGGGACGACCCCGATGTATGACGCCAGCGCCTTGGCGTCGCGGAAACGAGTGATGTCGCCCAGCTCCGCGACGAGCCGCGCGGCGGTCTGTGGCCCGATGCCGTCGATGGTCGTGAGGAGCTTGCCGACCTCGTGGTGCTCCAGGGTTCCCCCGATCAGCTTCTCCAAGTCGCGAAGGCGCCGGCGCAGCAAGTCCAGATCCTCGCAGGCGTACCGGACCTGAGTGCGATAGGCCTCGGCGTGGTGGCGGCCCACGGACGACTTGGCTGCACGGACCAGGTCTTGGGCAAGCTGCCGCCCGACTCGGTGACGTCCGTCGTAATGGAGCGCGGCGAGTCGCTTGACCGAGACACCCACAAAGGCCTGCGCGGTGGGATGGCGGTTGAGCAGCGCCGTGGCGAGTTCGCTGTCGAGGGTGCGGACGTGGCGTGTGAACTCCGGGAAACCCAGGTCCACCAAGCGGTGAAGCCGGCGGACCCGGTCTCCAAAGTCCTGGACCACGCGATCCCTGAGTCTGACGAGCTCGCGCAGTTCCTCGGTGCCGGAGTCGGGCAGCCGCGTGGGCTCCGGGCGTTTCTGGCGAGCGAACCGGGCGAGCCCGAGGGCGTCGATGGCATCGGTCTTGGTCCGCTGCAGGTCCTCGCCGGCGAAGCGGTGGGTCCGCAGCGGATTGATCAGCACCATGGCGAAACCGCGCGAGAGAAGCTCCGCCGCCAAGTTGCGCCAGTAGTGCCCGGTCGCCTCCAAGGCCACGAGCACGTCTCGAGGGACGCCGAGCAACTCGAAGAGCTCCTCGTAGCCCTGTGCGTCCTCACCGAAGGCGGTGGGCCGCACCAGGATCTCTTCGTCCTCGTCCATCACCGCCACGACGTGCTTCTTCGAAGCGATGTCTATCCCCGCGTAGCGCATCGTGCACCTCCTGTCATGCGACGAGGAGGACCGGGAGCCTCGGAGCCGGCGACCGTACTCATCCTTGTTCATGCGAGGACGCGCGTCTGCGCGCCTCAGGATCCCGTCCGAGCGTGGGTCGCCGGTCGAGGGCGCCAATCTCATCTCCGAGGACTGCGCCTCGTGAAGGCCGCGGCGACCCTCTCCCGGCTCTCGTCGATCTCTGTCCACCGTAGGTCGCGGGCATGAGTGGACGTCATACAAGAAGGCCGGTCCCTGCCTCGGTGTAACCCGTAGCGGTTTCCAGAGGCGCTGACGGGCTTGCGAGCCCGAGGAGGAACCGGCTATGGCAAAGGCTACACGTTTCGTGATCGGGATGGACCTGGGTGATCGCGTGGTGCATGTCTGCATGCTCGACCGCAAGACGGGGGAGGTCGTCGGGGAGGGACGGGTCGGGGCGACACGCAAGGCGCTCGGCAAGTTCTTCGAGCAGACGGAGCGGTCCAAGGTGGTGATGGAGAGCGGGACGCACTCTCCGTGGATCAGCCGGCTGGTCGCGTCCCACGGCCACGACGTGATCGTGGCGGACGCGCGACGGCTGCGAGCGATCTGGGACTCGCCGAAGAAGACGGATCGGCGCGACGCACTGGTGCTGGCGCAGCTCGGTGCGGGGCATCCCGGCCTGCTGCATCCGGTGGTCCACCGGGGCGAGTCCATGCAGGCCGACATGGCGCTGCTGCGCGCGCGGGAGCGCGTGGTCTCTGCGCGCACGAAACTCGTGAATGCCGCACGCGGCGCCGTCAAGTCGCTGGGGCATCGACTGCCGTCGTGCTCTGCGAGGAGCTTCCACCGGCGGGTGCGCGAGTCCGTGCCCGAGGTCCTGCGGGACGCGCTGACTCCACTGCTGGACGCGATCGAGTCTCTCACGAAGACGATCGATCGCTACGACGAGCACGTCGCGCGACTCTGCCAGGAGGTCTATCCGATGACGAAGCGTCTGCGCCAGGTCGCCGGTGTGGGGCCGCTGACCGCGCTGGCCTACGTGCTCGTCATCCACGACCCGGGGCGTTTCTCCCGCAGTCGCGACGTGGGAGCGTACATCGGCGTGGTGCCGCGTCAGGACCAGTCGGGCAAGATCGACCGACAGCTGAGGATCACGAAGTGTGGCGATCGAATGCTCCGCCGCCTGCTCGTGCAGTGCGCGCACTACGTGCTCGGGCCGCATGGGCCCGACAGCGACGTGAGACGCTGGGGATTGGCACTGGCGGAGCGCGGCGGGAAGAACGCGAAGAAGCGGGCGACCGTCGCGGTGGCCCGCAAGCTCGCCGTACTCTTCCACGCGCTCTGGACGAAGGACCGCGCGTACGAGCCGCTCGCTCGAGCGGCGTGATGACCGACTGAACACCACGAACAACACGGGAGCCTGATCGACCGAGCAACGCGCCTACGCGGGCGATGCCCATCTCCCAACTCGAAGGTGCGGCGACTGCGGTGGCTGAACGGGCCCAGCGCAAGCTGAGGCCGCGTAACTGATGGCAGCGTCGTCCTCGAGCGGATGCCTCAACGTGCACCGGGTCCAAACCATGCATATCCGGTTGACGACCGTGACCCCAAGGGGTAGTGTCTCGGACGCATGCCGAAGCCGGGCTACCCTCGCAACATCGTGGAGTTCACGGAGCAGTTCGCGACGGAAGAGCAGTGCCTCGAGTACCTCGTGCAGTGTCGTTGGCCCGACGGGTTCCGCTGCCGCCGGTGCGGCGGCAAGAAGTACTGGCCCCGTCCAGATCGAAGAGCGATGCGGTGCGTGGGCTGCGACCTGATCACGTCGGTCACCGCGGGCACAGTGCTGCATCGCAGCCGGCTGCCGCTGAAGTCCTGGATGTGGGCCGCGTACTTGATGACGACGGACAAGCGGGGCGTCTCTGCGCTCGCACTCCAGCGACAGCTCGGTCTGACCCGCTACGAGACCGCGTACCAGATGCTCCAGAAACTGCGATCTGCGATGGTCGCGCCGGAGCGCGCGCAGTTGTTCGGCGTCGTCGAGGTCGACGAGGCGCTGATCGGAGCGCCGTTTCGAGGCCGAGAGGAGCGCACCGCGGCAGACAAGGCCGTCGTGGTCGGCGCGGTCGAGGTGCGTCCGACGAAGAGAGGCACACAGCCCGGACGCATCCGGCTGCGCCACGTGCCGGCCTCATCGAAGCCGCACCTGCTGGCGTTCGTCAAGGACAGCATCGAGCGTGGGGCGCTCGTCGTGACCGACGGCCACGAGACCTACGACGCAGTCGAGAAACTCGGCTACGAGCACGGGATCGAGTCCACGATGATGGGCGCGGCGCAGGCGGACGTCCTGAGGCACCTGCACCTGGTCTTCTCCAACCTCAAGACCTGGCTCGTAGGCACGCACCACGGCCGGGTCTCGAAGAAGCACCTGCAGCGGTATCTCGACGAGTTCACGTTCCGGTTCAACAGGAGACGCACGCCGCAGGCAGCGTTCCAGACGGTCCTCGGCATCGCGGCGAAGACGCCGCCGCGCACGTACGAACAGGTCTACGCCGACGAGCCTGCAAGCCCGCTGCCCTTCTAGCACAAGAT
Organism: Planctomycetota bacterium; assembly: GCA_965248445.1. Classification (GTDB taxonomy): domain Bacteria; phylum Planctomycetota; class JAJSAM01; order JAJSAM01; family JAJVHW01; genus CBDFJG01. Next base: position 83,332 of record CBDFJG010000004.1, on the reverse strand, counting down.
GTAGTGGGCGCGGTCATTAACCGGATATGCATGCCTGAAGGACCCTCGAAGCGAGATTACAAGGAAGTTGCGATTCCTGCGTCATCTCCGGCGAACGCGCGGCCCAGCGAACCGGGACCCCATATCTCCCTGATGCAGCGAGCCCGCGTTTCGTTTCGGGCAATCGCGGAAAACGCTCGATCCGTCCTCGTCGAGGGCGCCAGCGGCGGAATCCGCGCACCGGCCACCGGGGTGAGTCGGGTTCGCGCTCCGCGCGTGGATCTGCCCGCGGGCACCCACCGGGGGGCGGCGCACCAGGCCGCATGAGCTGACAGAACAGAGGCGGGCCGGGGGGGTCCAGTTTGCCGACGAGTCCCCCCAGCCCTGACGAACCCACGGAGGGTCCGATGTGTCCGAACCTACCGCCACCGGCCGCCCGCCGCCACTACGCCGGCCAGCCCGAGGGGCAGTCGTGAGCGGGAAGAACTCGAGCGTGGGCGCTGCCAGGGGCGTCAACTCCTGCCCGATAGACGGCTGCCCTCGACCGATCTGGTCTCGCGGATTGTGCAACACCCATCTGGCGCGCCAGCGGAGAGGCGTGGCCTTGGACGCCCCTGATGGCTTGTCCGTGCCGTGGTTTCGCGGCTTGCGTATCCGTGCTGACTGCCCGGACTGCGACGAGGAGTTGTGGGCGGCTCACAAGGGCGGCAACCGGCGAGACGAGCGGTACCTGCACTGCGTCAACGGACACACCTCGGTCTGGAGCCTGGGCGCACCCCCGCAGTTCATCCGGGTGATCGTCCGGCGCGTGAAAGACCCCCGACCGTGCGACTTCCCGGGCTGTGGGCGCACGCGCAAGAGCCGCTACTGCCAAGGCCACGCCAAGCAGCGCCAGCGTCGCGGGGAAGCCGCCATGAAGCCGCTGCGCGTGCATGGAGCGAAGGCATGACCGCCGACCGCGAGCCCCTCGTCGCCCCCGGCCAGGGCCGGTCCCAGCACCAGGCCGAGACCTCTCAGACGGTGGCGATCATCCTGACCGTCGTGGCCATCGGATCGGTGGCCTGGCTGGCGGCGGCGCTCTCGCCGGAGCTGGTCAGGCGGATTCTCTCGTGACCGCCGCCCTCGCCACGGACCACCCCGCCACCACCAACGGAGACCGGACATGACCGACCAAGCCAACCCTCTCGGTGCCTTCCTCGGCATGAAGGACGAGCCGACTTCCATCACGCACGCGCTCGTCGCCCTTTCCCAGGAGGGGCCGGTGTACGCGCCCGGCGGCACGGTCGAGTGCCTGGGAATCGCCGAGGGCCACAAGGTCAACGTGACGTCGATCACCCCGAACGAAGGGGACATCTACGTCGAGGAGTCGAGCAAGAAGCGATGCTTCAAAGCGACGTTCCTCAAGCTACTCGCCGCCGGGATCGGTATCGAGTGGGTGGGGATGAAGCGGCTGGACGGCTACGTCCACCCGTTCGTGTGCTCGGTGGAGGTGAAGGGCCGTTACCGGGACTACACCGGCCAATGGAGGGCCATCACTGGGGACGCGCAGCTCGACCTGCGCGACGAGGCGGTCGAGGCGCACGGCAAGAGCGGCAAGGAACTCAAGCGGATGCGCAAGAAGATCCAGGAGCTGACGACGACCTACGCGAAGTCGCGGTGCATCGCCGAGTCGGGCATCTCTCGGACGCAGAGCAAGGACGCCATCGGCCGCCCCGTCTTCATGGCCCAGGTCTTCCGCGCCGACCCCGTGGATGCGGAGGGTGCCGCGAAGAGACTCTACGGCCCCGACGAGACGCTGGACACCGACACGGGCGAGGTCACCCGAAACGTCACCGAGCAGGCCGACGTCAGGGACGCCGGCGGTGGCCCGGACCCGGCCCTCGTGCCGGACAACGAGGCGTACGGCGAGGACGCGGGCAGGCCCATCGCAGCGGCGTCGAAGGGGACCGTGGACACGCTGATCGCCAAGCTCGGCCCGTGGCTGGCGTCGTCTGACACCGACATCAGCGACGAGACGCGTGTGTACGCGGCTGCAGAACGCAGAGGACGCGCGCGAGGCTGCGACGGCCGGGAGCCCGATCTGATGATCCGCGTTGCGTTCCTCGCCGACAACCAGATCGACGAGCGGTCTCGGCTGAAAGAGCATGATCGCGTGATGGACTTCGTGGCCCACGACGCGATCGAGCGTTGGTGCGACCTCATGTTGGTTGGCGGGGATATCTACGAGCGCCGATCCACCGCGCAGGAGCGCCAGCGGATCCGCGACTGGTGCCGCTTGGTGGCGCAGTTCATGCCCGTGTTCATCATCTCCGGCAACCACGAGGACCCGGGGGAGGTCGCCGAGCTGCACGACGTCGATCGCAACATCTACGCGGTCGAGGGCGCGTGCGACGAGTACCTGGCCGGCTGCGCGATCGTGGCGCTGCCGTACCCACGGAAATCCTGGCTGCTCGCTGGCGCCGACGAGGCCCTGGGACACGAGGAGAGCGACGACCTCGCGAGAGAGGCCCTCAGGGACGTCCTGCGGGGCTTCCGCAGGGAACTGGAGGCCTTCGACGGCCCGCGCATCCTGCTCGGCCACTGCACGGTGAGCGGCTCCTCGGTGGGCCCGGACCAGCCGCCGCTGGTCGGCAAGGACATGGACCTGTCGCTGGCCGACCTAGCTCTCGCGGGGAGCGATGTCGTGTGCTTGGGCCACATCCACAAGCCGCAGGAGTGGGAGGACGCGATCGGGGTTCCGGTGATCTACAGCGGAAGCCCGAGGCGCACCGCCTACGCGAAGGGCGAGCTGGAGCCGAAGGGCTACGTCGTCATCGAGTTCGGCGAGCGCGGCGCTGACGGCCAGATGCCGGTCGCGTGGCAGCGCGTCCCGACTCCGGCGACTCCGATGCACCTCGTCGAGTACGAGTGGGCGGCTGGGGAGATGGTCGTCACGGGCGGCAGCCACCTGCCGAGCGCAGCGCAGACGCAAGGCGCAGAGATCAGACTCCGTTATCGCGTGGAGTCGGATCAGCGCGAGGCGGCCGCCGCCGCTGCGAAGCTCTGGCAAGCCCACGCCCTGAGCCTCGGCGCCGCCGTGGTGAAGGTCGAGGAGGTCGTCCGCCAGACGACCACAGCCCGCGCGCCCGAGATCGCCGCCGTCCGCGGCCTGCCGGACAAGCTCCGCGGCCTGTGGAAGCACCGCGAGATCGAGATGACGCCCGAGCGCGAGGCGTCAGTGCTGTCGCGGCTCGACGCGATCGAGATGGAGGTGGTTTCGTGAACGAACACGGTTGGTACTACCTGCACACGAACGGCGACCTGATCTGGAAGCGGTTCCGGCCCGAGGTGGAGGCCGGCGGGTTCGTCCGGAAGGTCTGGAAGCTCGACACCAGCGACCGCGGGAACGCCTGGCTGATCATCATCGAGGCGATGGCTCTCGGTGCCCGGAAGTCGCGCACCGAGGCGCTCATCGCGAAGTGGGGCCTGACCGACGACGACGCCCTGGAGTTCGTCAAGCAGGCGACGTCCAAGGGCGAGCCGGTCTTCCGGCTGTTCCGCGACGGCGACCAGTGGTGCGCCACGTTCGCGGACTTCGTGAACGTCCAGGAGAGCCAGTGCGGGTTCGGCGCCCGCGCCGTCGATGCGCTCGCGGACCTCGCCCGGCCGGGCCTTGCTGAAGCGGTGACCCCGTGAGCACGCGGGCGAAGGTCCGGGTGTCGTTCGAGATGGTGTTCGAGTCTGGCTCGTGGGGCGACGAATGCTCCCTCGGTCAAGTCCGGACGCAGGCACGCCGATCGGCCGAGACCGCAGCGCGCCGGGTCTGCGAGGCCGCGGTCGAACACACGAAGGTCGGGCTGTGCGTGACGTCCTACGGCGAGCCGGTGCTCTTTCTCCCTGGGAGCGACGGATGAAGCTCACCCACATCGCCGCCCGCGGCCTCGTTCCTTTCCCCGGAGAGGTCCGCCTCGACATGGCCGACCTCGGCACCGCCCGAGTCGTCGCCCTCATCGGAGCCAACGGTGCGGGCAAGTCCACGGCACTCAAGTGCTGGCCGGGCGCCATGTACCGCGGCACGTTCGACCAGGGCCGCCTCGCCACACTCTCCCAGGCCCGCGACTCCTACCGGGAGGCGGGCATCGTCACGGCCGACGGGACGCCGTACACGATCCGCCAGACGTACGACCACGTGAGCGGAAAGGCCGAGGCGCTCGTGCTGAACGGCGACGGCAAGCCCGTCCTGCTCGACGCCAAGGTGACGACGTTCGATGAGTGGGCGAAGATCCACCTCCCGGACCCCGGCGTCTTCTTCACCAGCCTCTTCGCGCGCCAGGGCGCCAAGAGCCCGAACTTCCTCGACCTCTCGCGCGGCGACCGCAAGGCCACGCTGCTGCGCTACCTGGGGATCGAGCGGTACGAGGCCCTGGCCGAGATCGCCCGGCGTCACGAGCGCGAGACCTCGGAGGCGATCCGCCGGCTGGAGGCGCGGCGCGACGAGCTGTCCGACGCCGCCGGCGACCCTGAGGAGATCCAGCGCGAGTTGGAGTCCACGCGCACGGCGGCTGCCCGCGCTGCCGAGATGGTTGCCACGGCCGAGGCCCGGCTCAAGGCTGCGCAGGACCGCCACGCAGGCCTCCTCGACGCGCAGCGCAACCGGGACCGCGCGCTGGCGAAGCGTGCAGCGATCGTCTCGCGCGAGACCGACCTGCGCAACCGCGCCGGCAACCTCGCCAAGCGCATCGAACTGAACGAGCAGCTCGTCGCTGACGCTGAGCGGATCCGCCAGAAGGCGGGCGAGCTCGCCCGCATCGAGACGCAGATCGAGCGTGCATCAGCCCAGCTCGCGACCGCGGCGGGAGAGGTGGGTCGGGCCCGCGGGGCTGCGGACCGTGCGCATGCCGCGCACCGCGACCTCGCGCGGTCCCACAAGGCCGCCGAGGGACGGGTCAGCCTGGCACGCTCTCGGGCAACGGACGCGGCCGTCGTCCGCAAGGCGGTCGAGGACCTGCCGGGCGCGCGAGAGGCACGCGACGCTGCCCGGGAGGCCATCACGGCGGCGGAGCAGGTCGCGATAGACCTGCGCGACCTGGTCGCCAAGTCCACCGAGTCGCGGATCGAGGGTCTGCGGCACGGCCTGCGCGAGCTGTCGGAGAACGTCCTCGTCGAGGAGTTCGACGCCTATGCGGGCAGAGTGCTCACGACCGACGACAGCGCCGCGGCCGAGGCCGCGTCAGCCGTCACCGAGATCCCGAATGCCGACCATCGGCACCGCCAGGCGCGAGTCACCGAGGCGAGTGAGCGCGACGACGTCTTTCGGCTCCAGGGCCTGGTCGACCGGCTGCCCGCGATCGAGGCGGCGGAGGCCGACCTCGAGGTAGCGCTCGGAGAAGCGAGCGACCTGGTGGCTCGACTCCAGACGACCAAGGCTGACTCGGAGGCTGCCGAGAGCGCGGCCACGAAAGCCCACAGCGACCAGCAGCACGAGCAGCGGCGTCGCGCCGAACTGGAAGATCAGCGATCCGGCCTAAGCACCGCCGCGGAACAGCTCAAGCGCCTGGAGAGTGCCGAGACGCTGCTCGGTGATCTCCGCACGCAGGCCGAGACGGCGCGGGGCGACCTGGCGGCCGTGCTCGAGGAACTCGATGCCGCTCCGCTCCCACCGGATGCCGAACCGCTTCCCGACCTGTCGGTCGAAGAGGCGGCGGTCCGCGAGGCGAAGGAGCGCCACGTCGACGCCGCGAAGGCGGTGGCTGTCCGGGACGACCGTCTCGCCGAGGCCCGCCGAGAGGCGGAGCGTATCGCAGAGATCACCGGACAGGTTCAGGCGCACCACGCGGAGCTCCAGGACTACGCCCGGCTGGCGCTGGACCTCGGGAAGGACGGGCTGCAGGCGCTGGAGATCGACGCCGCGGGCCCGGAGCTCTCCGAGCTCGCGACCGACCTCCTGCACAGATCGTACGGCCCGCGGTTCACGGTCTCGATCGAGACGACGCGGCTCGACGCCACCGGCAAGCGGGAGCTCGAGGAGTGCTACGTCAACGTCGTCGACACCGAGCAGGGCACCGACGGCGATGCGGACCGGCTCTCGGGCGGCGAGCGCGTGCTCGTCGGCGAGGCGATCCGACTGGCGCTGACGACGGTGTCGTGCCGGCGCGCCGGGCTGTCCGGGGTGACGTTGGTGCGCGACGAGACGGGCGCGGCTCTCGACCCCGACGCCGGGCCCGCGTACGTGGCCATGCTGCGGCGCGCTGCTGACCTGATCGGCGCGGACCGCGTGCTGTTCGTGACCCACTCGCCGGAGCTCTGGGCTCTGGCAGACGCGCGAATCGAAGTGAAGGACGGCCAGCTCACGGTAGTGGCCTGAGAGGAGACCGAGACCGATGGCAGAGACAAACGACGGGGCGAAGGTGGCAGGCCCTGCGACGAAGCCCCAGACCGCGGCGGAGATGGAGGCAGGGGTCCGCGACGCCATCGCGGACATCGACCGCAAGATCGCCGACATCCGGGAGGACATCACGGCGGACGAGCAGAGCATCCGGGACCTCAAGGTCGAGCGGCGGACCTTCACGCGGATGCTGCCGCGCAAGCGCAAGGCCGCGGCCACGACCGAGGCCGCGAACTAACCATGCCCGTCCTGCCCCGACGGGAGCGCCCACTCTCATGGGTGAGTAACCACCACCGGTCGGTGGCTGCGTCGGGGCTTTCCGGGTGGGGCACCTCAACGAGAGGAGCCCGACACCTAGCCACCGATCCTTCGAAAGGCCCGGCGCCCCTCTCCCAACAGGCCACCGCTCGCCAGGGCGTGGCCACGGTCGCCAACGTGGACGTGCCGAGCCCGGTCATCCTGACGCCCTATCGCTCCTTCTCCGAGACCGAGCAGGTCGCGTCACCGTTCGTGCTCCGTCTGCGCGGAGGCGGCGACGGGAAGCTCCCGACGTGCGCGCTGTTCGAGGCCGACGGCGGCCGCTGGAAGCTCGACGCGATCAAGCGCGTCCGGGACTGGGTCGGCGGCGAAGTCGGCACGGAGATCCCCGTCTACGGCTAGTGCCATGACGACAGACACCGACCCCCACGACGTGACGTGCCCGCACTGCGGCGCGAAGTCGGGCCCCTGCTCCGACGGCTTCGGATCGGTGCTCACGCACCGCGACGACTGCCCGATGCTCGTGCGGGGATCGAGGTCGGACTCGATGGCGGAGATGCTCGACGGCGCCGACAGCGCGTCGTGGGGCGAAGAGGACGCGGAGCCCGAGCAGCGACTGCAACGGACGATCGCGGCCAGGACGCGGAAGAAAAGGAAGCGCGAGCAGCAGGGGACGCTGTTCGATGGAGGCGGGTCGTGACGTTGGAGCCTCTGGTGATCCACATCCCCGGCGAGCCAGTGTCGTGGTCCCGCTCCGGCGCCCGCGGGTACATCGACGGCACTGGCAAGGCGCGCGCGCAGCGGTTCACCAGGCCTGCTCTCCGTTCGTGGAAGGGCGCGGCGCAGGTGCACATGCGCGTGGCGCTCGCGGGCCGCGAACCGTGCCTGTTGGCAGTCAAACTCACCATCGTGGCCATCTTCTCGCGGCCCAAGTCGACGTATCGCAAGACGAAGCCGCGCGGCCGCGAGCCGTCGCTCAACGCGAAGGACATCGACAACGTTGCGAAGGCCTTCATGGACGCGGCCAACGGGGTGCTGTGGAAGGACGATCGCCAGGTAGTGGAACTCCACGCCTCGAAACTCACCGGTGCGCAGGACGAGTTGCCCGGGCTAACGGCGACACTGGAACCGGTGGAAGCCGTGGCCGCTGCGCTGGAGGTGGCCTAGTGTTGGTCTCCAACGTCTCCGGCCCCGCGGTGACTGCTTACCCCCTGGCGTGGCCTCTCGGCCGCCAGAGGACGCCAACGTACCAGCGCACGCGCGCTCGGTTCGGGAGGCGCGCGAAGACGGACGGGTGGAAGCGCGATGGCCGCCTCCAGGAGGTGAGCCTCAACCACGCCACAGGGCAGATCCTTGAGGAACTGAGCCGCCTCGGCGCGCGTGACCAGGTCCTCTCGACCAACGTCGAGCTTCGCCTGGACGGGTTGCCCTACTCGAACCGCCGTGCGCCAGAGGACCCCGGCGTCGCCGTCTACTTCACACTGAACGGCGACGACCTCTGCCTCGCGTGCGACAGGTGGGACCGCGTGGCCGACAACCTCGTCGCCCTGGCGAAGTGGATCGAAGCCACGCGCGGGCAGGAGCGGTGGGTCGGCGAGTCCATGGTCCGCGCCGTCTTCACGGGCTTCAAGGCGCTGCCGGCGCCGGGGGAGACCCACGGCATCGACCCGTGGCACTTCCTCGGGTGCGACCCGGAGTGGCCGGCAGAGGCCATCGAGGCGGAGATCCGGGCGTGCCTGAAGGAGGCGCACCCGGACAAGGGCGGCGAGCGGTCGGAGTGGGACCGCGTGCAGTGGGCGGCGGAACAGGTCCGTCAGCAGTTGAAGGGGAGGGCGACTTCGTGAGCGGCTCCCAGGACCCCAGCCCCGCGACGGCCGCCATCGTCGCTGCGCTGCCCGAGGAGGGGCAGAACGCCATCGTGGCGCTCCTGCGCGCATCCGTGGCGCCGTACCTGTCGATGGCTGACCTTGGGCGTCCTGCTGGGCCTGACCGGAGAGCAGGCGACGCACTGGTGCCGGGCGTGGGACGTGCCGCTCCTCCCGAGTCGGCCCGGTGCCGTGAAGGGCCTGCGCGTGCGGCGCGAAGATGTGGACGCGGCGTGGGAGCGGGCCGGGACCGCCGAGGTGCCCGAGAGGCCACAGCCGGCGGAGCCCCCGCGGCCGAGGGTGCGCAGGCGCCGGATAGGGCGGCGTCAGTCGCCGGAGGCAGCTCGGTGAGCGCCGCCGCGGCCGTCCCCCACGAACGCCTCCCGCATCGCTGCGACGCGGTGCCGGATGTCCTTGACGCCCAGGTAGCGGTTCGTCGTGCTCGGGGAGCGGTGGCCAAGAGCGTCCTGCGTGACGGCCAGGTTGCCCGAACGGTCGAACAGGTGCGTGGCGAAGGAGCTGCGCAGGTCCTTCACGCGCAGGCCCCCGAGGGCGGGGTCGATCTTCCCGGCCCGCTCGCGGGTCTGCCGCACGATGATGCTCATGCGCTCGGCGGAGAATCGGCCCGCCGGGGGGCTCCGGCGGTCGTCGCGCAGAAACACGAAGTCCGCGCCGTCCGCCGCCGGGGTGGGCCGCGACTGGCGCCACCGGCGCAGCACGTCGGCGACGCGTGCCGTGAGCACGACCACCCGGCCGCTATAGCCGCCCTTGCTGGTCTCGGGGCGCACCACGACCACGCCGTGGTCCGTGTCGGGGCGGTCGAGGGCCACGTCATACCACCGCAGGTCGAAGAGCTCCGAGCGCCGCAGGCCGGTCTCGTAGTAGGTGAGCAGGATGTCGCGGGCCTCGGGCGTCGGCGCGCACCGAAGGAAGGTCTCGATCTGCGCCGGCGTGAACGTCCGGGGCGGCCCCTTCGCCCTGGGCGCGGGGATCCCGAGCTTGCGCCGACGCTCCCACGGGTTCGCGTCCTCGCGCACGTGCCCCTCGGCCTCGGCGAGTCGCCAGACGCCGGCGAGCCGCGACACGTAGCCTCGGATGGTCTCGGGGGAGAGGCCCTCGCGGCCGGCCAGGTGGGCGACCACCTGGGCCGCGTCCCGGACCGTCACGGTGTCCATCATCTGAGGCAGGAACGGCGCGATCTTGTGCACGGCGGTCCGGGTGGCGATGACCGTCTTCTCGGCGCGGTTCTGCCCGGTGAGCAACTCAACCGCCCGGGGCAGGAACTCGGCGAGAGTCACGCGCTGCGCGACGCGCGCCTCGAGGCACGCCTCAAGGCACGCCTCGTCCTCGGCGAGGACCGCGTCATGGATCTCGTTCGCCAGACGTATGGTGCTAGCCACGTCCTCCGCGAGCGCTCGGTTGACACGGCCGCCGCCGGGAGGGCGCGCCCGCAGGTAGTAGCGCCTGATGCCCGAAGGCAGGACGCGCGGCCGGATCGTCCACCCGGGATGCAGGACCTGCCAGGCCCGGATTTCCGGCGGGAGGCGCTTCGCCATGACGGCTCCTCTGGGGGCGGCGTTCACACGGTTCGCCGGCGCCAGAATGTACTCGATCGGTGGACCCATCGGACTCTTTATCGGCCCCATCGCTCCGATTTGAGCCTGGGCACAATACCGACGAAGTCGAAGGCATCGGACCGAGCTTCCGCGAGAAGCTGCAGACGGCGGGCATCACGACGACCGACAAGCTGCTCGAGATGTGCTGCAACAAGCAGGGCCGCTCGTCCATCGCCGAGAGCACGGGCATCAGCGAGAAGCTCGTCCTGAACTGGACGAACAAGGCCGACCTGATGCGCATCAACGGCGTGGGCCCGCAGTTCTCCGAGCTGCTCGAGGCCGCCGGCGTCGACACGGTGAAGGAGCTCAAGCACCGCAAGGCCGAGAACCTGGCCGCGAAGATGCTGGAGGTCAACACCGAGAAGAAGCTGGCGCGCGTCGCACCCGACACGAAGAAGGTCGAGGGCTGGGTCGATCAGGCCAAGGGCATGGAAGGCCTCATCACCCACTAGCCGCATCTGTTCACGAGACGTCGCGATGACGGTGCTTTCGGAGTCCACAGGGTCAGATCTTGGCCAGGCGAGGGCGGATGCTGTCGTCGTTGCCACAAGGGCAACGCGAGTGAGCGGCCGAAACGGCGCGGATTCTGCGGTGTGGGCAGACCGTAGGCCGGGCGGTGGTGTGGCGGACGGCGCGGCGGGACGTCAGGTCGGCTTCGGGGATGCCAGCAGTCGTTGCGCGCAGCGCTCGAAGACGTGCTGCCAGGGCCACGACGAGGACATCGAGACCCAGATCCGGCGCGTCGTGATCCGCACGAGCGCGCCGATCTTGAGCAGCCGCAGGCGGATCGTGCCGGCTTGCGCACGCGCCATCTCGGTGCCGGCGAGACCGATGCGTCGCAGCGCACAGGTCAGGACGTAGGCCATGGCCGACATGGCCATCCGCACGGCGTTGCCCTGCATCGTGTGCACCGACAGACGGGTGCCGAAGAGCTCGAGCTGCTGCTCCTTGATGCGATTCTCCGCCTCGCCCCGGGCGCAGTAGAGCTGCTCGTAGAGACGCTTGCTGCTCCAGCTACGAGGCGGCAGATTGGTCACCACGAAGCGGGGATTGCGCTTGCCGCCCGGCAGGTGCTCGGCCTTGGCGACCACGCGACGCCTCTGGCTCCAGCTCCCCAGCGTGGTCCAGGCAAAGTCGCGAAAGACCCGGGCTGCTCGGCCGGTCTGCACGGCACGGGCTGCGGCCTCATCGAGCGCGTCTTCGACGTGTCGCTCAAGGCGCTCATTGCGCGCCATGCCCAGCAGGTAGAAGTGGCCGGCAGCCTCGCACCAGGCCATCAGCTCCTCGCGGCAAAAGCCCGAGTCTGCGCGCACGAGCACCTTGGCCCGGGGCCAGCGGCGCCGCAGACGTAAGACCAGCGCACGGAGCTCGTCCACGACTCCGCGCGCGGGATCTCTGTCAGCGGTCTGGAGCCGAGCGAGCAAGAGGTGCTCGCCGCAGAAGACGTACAGCGGCAGGTAGCAGTAGTGCCCGTAGTAGCCGTGGAAGAAGCGGCCCTCCTGCCGGCCGTGCAGCCGCACGTCGGAGTGGTCCAGGTCCAGCACGAGCAGGCCCGGATCCTCCGGCCCCATGGCCTCGCAGAAGACGTCGCTGAGCACGCTGTCCACGCGCTCCTGGTCCATCTCGATCTTGGCGTAGCGCGTCTGTGCCGTGGCGCCGAGCTGCGTGGTCTCGAGCCGCGAGAGCGTCGGGTGCGTGGCCAGAGCACCCTCGCGCTTGCCGCACGCCGCGGCAAACAGCGGGTCCTTGCCGACATGGTCGTGGTCCACCAGATCCTCGTAGCCCGCGCACAGCCCGAAGACCCGCTGACGCAGCATCTGGCCGACCGTGTGCTCGACCCGACGCGGGTCCCGGTGGTCCCCGAAGCAGCGCGCAAACCGCGAGAGCAGATCGATGCGACGATCGACCCGCTCGAGCAGCAGCACGCCCCCGTCGCTCGTCACGGTACCGGCGTCGAAGCGCGTCACCGCGGTGCGTCCACAGATGCCCGCGAAGAGGGTCCCCTGCGGGCTACAGTCTGTCGTCATCGGGCCGGCGCTCCTGTCGGTGCAAGTACTAGCGAGTACGAGCACTTAGACAGACGACGGCCCGCTCAGATTCCCGGCTGGTGAACGATTCGGGCTAGTCGCGCAGCCCAACAACACAGAACGCCCCGCGGAGTGATCCACTCCGCGGGGCGTCTCGATTCGCGGGGTCGTCTCAGTCATCTCGAAAGACCGCGAGAAACCGTGCCGCACGCGTTCTTTCGACTTTCGCGTGCTGTCGGTTCTCGGCAGCGAGAGTGGGTTGTGCGCAGACCACGTCGCGGGGGTGGTGGTGCCATCGAGAACACCGTAGCGAGGCCGGCGACTCGCTACGCGTGCCGATGCCCAGCGGATCGATGGGACCGACTCTCACTCGAGGTGGATTCAAGAACGGGGCGAGCCAGTAACAGCGCCTCGCGTACTCGCTCGAGGCTGACAGGCTTGGTAACAAAGTGATCCATGCCTGCGTCGCGACACGCGTCGGCCGACTCGGTGGACGCGTTCGCCGTCAGAGCGAAGATCGGTCCAACGTACCCGGATTCCCGGAGCTGACGCGTTGCGTGCAGGCCGTCCATCACGGGCATCTGGTGACGGCACGTGGATCTGCGACAACACGGTCGTGCAGCGCGAAGGCAGCGGAGTCGTCGTCTCGGCCGATTCCGCGGTCATCGAACGCAATCTGTTCGGCGGCCGGCACAGCTCGACGTCGGTCCGCGTGGTCGGCAACGACGTCACGGTGGCGTCGAACGACATCGTGCAGCACGGGCACACGCACACGCCGTTCGAAGGGCACGGCATCGACATCCTGGGTGACGACGCCCACGTGTCCGACAACTCGATCTACGGCACGCGCTCGCACGGCGTCGTCGTCGAGGGCGTCGGCGGTCAACTCAGCGGCAATGACATCCGCGACGCGAGCGGACACGGGATCGCGCTCATCGGCGGCGAACACTGCGTCGAAGACACGACGGTCACCGGCACCGGAATCGACGGCATCGTCGTGTACGCTGAGAACGTCGACGTGCGCAACACGATAATCCGCGGCGCCGGTCGTTTCGGGATCTGCTTCGAACCCGGCTCGGACGCGGGCCATGTCGGCGGCACCGGCATTCACGGCGCGGCCAGGGGTGGACTGCTCAACGCCGCGACCGGGACCACGATCGAGGGCTCCACTCTCAGCGGGAACTCGCCGGTGGATCTGCTCGTCCTCGAGCCACTCGGCGGCTTCATCGATTCGCACAGCGGCCGTACATCTGACGACCCGGGACTCGTGCCGACCGAGGGTGACGGGTGGTTCGCGGAGCGTCTTGGACAGGGCGTCGAGTCTCCCGGACGCTCCGTCGAGTTCGGTACCGAGTCCGGCGTCACGTGGATCGTGCGCGACGATCGCGCGATCAACGTCGTGGGGTGGGACATCACAGAGGGCAAGATGTCGGGCGACGACTACCACGCGATCTGGGAGTGGATCACCTCGCACAATCTCGCCGGATCGAGCTCCGGAACGCCGGAAGCACGCGTCCGCAGGTGCGTCACGCTTCGGTCGGCCGGCTCCTATCGGCGGCACTACGTGCACGAGGGAGCAGACGGCGTGGCCGAGCTCTACGAGATGCTCGAGCGCGCCCGCCTCGCCGCGAGAGACTGACCGGACAGCGGATTGCATGCGTCGGTGGTTGCTAGCCCGAATCGTTCACCAGCCGGGAATCTGAGCGGGCCGTCGTCTGTCTAAGTGCTCGTACTCGCTAGTACTTGCACCGACAGGAGCGCCGGCCCGATGACGACAGACTGTAGCCCGCAGGGGACCCTCTTCGCGGGCATCTGTGGACGCACCGCGGTGACGCGCTTCGACGCCGGTACCGTGACGAGCGACGGGGGCGTGCTGCTGCTCGAGCGGACCGATCGTCGCATCGATCTGCTCTCGCGGTTTGCGCGCTGCTTCGGGGACCACCGGGACCCGCGTCGGGTCGAGCACACGGTCGGCCAGATGCTGCGTCAGCGGGTCTTCGGGCTGTGCGCGGGCTACGAGGATCTGGTGGACCACGACCATGTCGGCAAGGACCCGCTGTTTGCCGCGGCGTGCGGCAAGCGCGAGGGTGCTCTGGCCACGCACCCGACGCTCTCGCGGCTCGAGACCACGCAGCTCGGCGCCACGGCACAGACGCGCTACGCCAAGATCGAGATGGACCAGGAGCGCGTGGACAGCGTGCTCAGCGACGTCTTCTGCGAGGCCATGGGGCCGGAGGATCCGGGCCTGCTCGTGCTGGACCTGGACCACTCCGACGTGCGGCTGCACGGCCGGCAGGAGGGCCGCTTCTTCCACGGCTACTACGGGCACTACTGCTACCTGCCGCTGTACGTCTTCTGCGGCGAGCACCTCTTGCTCGCTCGGCTCCAGACCGCTGACAGAGATCCCGCGCGCGGAGTCGTGGACGAGCTCCGTGCGCTGGTCTTACGTCTGCGGCGCCGCTGGCCCCGGGCCAAGGTGCTCGTGCGCGCAGACTCGGGCTTTTGCCGCGAGGAGCTGATGGCCTGGTGCGAGGCCGCCGGCCACTTCTACCTGCTGGGCATGGCGCGCAATGAGCGCCTTGAGCGACACGTCGAAGACGCGCTCGATGAGGCCGCAGCCCGTGCCGTGCAGACCGGCCGAGCAGCCCGGGTCTTTCGCGACTTTGCCTGGACCACGCTGGGGAGCTGGAGCCAGAGGCGTCGCGTGGTCGCCAAGGCCGAGCACCTGCCGGGCGGCAAGCGCAATCCCCGCTTCGTGGTGACCAATCTGCCGCCTCGTAGCTGGAGCAGCAAGCGTCTCTACGAGCAGCTCTACTGCGCCCGGGGCGAGGCGGAGAATCGCATCAAGGAGCAGCAGCTCGAGCTCTTCGGCACCCGTCTGTCGGTGCACACGATGCAGGGCAACGCCGTGCGGATGGCCATGTCGGCCATGGCCTACGTCCTGACCTGTGCGCTGCGACGCATCGGTCTCGCCGGCACCGAGATGGCGCGTGCGCAAGCCGGCACGATCCGCCTGCGGCTGCTCAAGATCGGCGCGCTCGTGCGGATCACGACGCGCCGGATCTGGGTCTCGATGTCCTCGTCGTGGCCCTGGCAGCACGTCTTCGAGCGCTGCGCGCAACGACTGCTGGCATCCCCGAAGCCGACCTGACGTCCCGCCGCGCCGTCCGCCACACCACCGCCCGGCCTACGGTCTGCCCACACCGCAGAATCCGCGCCGTTTCGGCCGCTCACTCGCGTTGCCCTTGTGGCAACGACGACAGCATCCGCCCTCGCCTGGCCAAGATCTGACCCTGTGGACTCCGAAAGCACCGTCATCGCGACGTCTCGTGAACAGATGCGGCTAGGCGTTGAGGCGGAGTACGCGCACGCGCAGGCGCGCGGCGGCGCCACGCAGCGGCACCGAGATCACGGCGTCGGGCGCCAACAGCATGACGGCGTGCTCACAGCCCGACGTGCGCGCATCGGTCGCGATCCGCCAGAGGTCGTCCACGCACAGATCGGTCTCACGGCCGTACACGTAGAGGAGATGCGGTCCCGGCGTGCCGGCGCGGGGTTGCGGGGGGCGCGCCACCAGGCAAACAGTGACCTCCGGCGGCGCCGTCGCCAGAGGAGCAGACAGGCCCCATCCCGCCTGGGCCAGGTGCCGCAGGAAGTCTGCGACTCCGGCCTCGAAACGGGCGTCCGGGCACTCGCGCGTGGCGGTCCCCACAGCGGCCGTGGAGTCCCCCGTCGGCGGCGGCAGGGCGTCGATCTGGTTGGACATGTTGGGGGTTCGTGGCCTCGGGCCGCCGCGTGTCGAGGCCGATTCGGCTCGCGAGAACGCGGTGCTCTCCCCCGTGAAGCAATGCGCGGGCCGGAATCGAGAGCGGGCGTGCGGC
The DNA here is from genome assembly GCA_965248445.1 of Planctomycetota bacterium. Classification (GTDB taxonomy): domain Bacteria; phylum Planctomycetota; class JAJSAM01; order JAJSAM01; family JAJVHW01; genus CBDFJG01. The sequence goes on along the minus strand of CBDFJG010000004.1, from coordinate 67,342 downwards.
ATCGCCGCACGCCCGCTCCGTCGCGATCCGCCGATCAGCGTCCGCGGTTGCCGCCGTCGTTCCCGCCGCGGGCACGACCGCCGAAGCCGCGGCTCATGTTCGCGACCTCTTCCTCGTAGATGAGGTACTGAGCGGAGTTCAGCACGCCCTTGGCTTCCTCGTTTGCGTCCTCGCGGATGCCCTCCATCTTCGCGCGGTTGTCGGTCATCAGGTCGGCGCGCTCCTCGGGCGACATGTTGCGGGCGTCGCGCATCGAGCTCCAGACGTCGCGGATCTTGGTCATCGAACGCGTGGAGATATCGAGCATCTTCGTGCGCTGGTCGGGGGTCAGCTCCGCGCGCTCGGCGAAACGGTCGACCATCGATGTGGCCCAGTCCTGCATGCGCGCGCTGCGGCGGCGCTCATCGGCCGCTTCCATCGCCTTGCCGACGAGCTCCTGGCCCTTGTCCGTCTCGAGCAGCTTTGCCAGCGCGGCACCGCCCTCTGCGAGGACGGTCTCGGCGTTCGCCATACCGGCGTTGTCCTCTCCGTCACCGGCATCGGCGACCGCGGGTGTGATGCGGCCCGGCTGGAGCGCCGCCGCTGCGAGGCGGTCGATGTCCTCACCGTTACCGGAGACGCGGCGCTCGAGCTTCTCGATCTTGGCCGTCTGGCGCTCGTTCGTGCGCTCGAGCTCGGTGATGGCGGACTTGAGAGCAGCGATGTCGTCGCCACTTCCGGTGTCACCGGCCGAGCACGCCGCGAGGGCCGGGACGGCCAAGGCCGCCGCGAGCACGAGGGGGAAGAGCTTCGTGGACATCGTGGAGTCTCCTGCTGGATTGGCTGTGGTCGAACCTGGGAGGCTCTCGGCCTCGGGTCGCCCCCTGAACACGCCTGCTCGGCGCCATGTTTCGGTCGTCGCCCGCCAGGGTCGGATTTGGGCTGCGGGGATTTTGGGGTTCCGAGCCCCCACCGGCAAGGTCCCCGTGGGATGCCCCTGCCGAGAGCCTTCTCAGCCCTCCGCGAACGCAACTTCGCGATCTTTTACGCCGGATTCGTCCTCTCCGGCATCGGCACGTGGATGGAGCGCGCCGCGCTGGCCTGGCTGATCTACCGACTGACGGACGACTCCGAGACCTGGCTCGGCCTCGCCATGGGCGCCCCCCTCATCCCGGCGCTGCTGCTCTCATTGCCTGCGGGCATCGTGGTGGACCGCGTCCGCATCCGCAGTCTCCTGTTCGCCACGCAGACAGGGATGCTGCTCGGGGCGGCGGTGATCGCCTGGCTCACGCTCACCGAGAGAGTCGAAGCGTGGCACGTAGTCGCGTACGCGGTCTACGCGAGCGCGGTGTTCACTGTGGACGCGCCGGCCCGTCACGCCTTCATCGTGCGACTGGTCGGCCGCGAGGAGATCACGAACGCGTTCGCGCTGAACGCGGTTGCGTACCAGGTAGCGCACGTCGGGGGCGCGGCGCTGTTCGGGGTACTGATGGCCACGACCGACCTCGGTGAAGGCGGATGTCTCGCGTTGAACGTCGTCTCGTTCTTCTTCGTGTTGATCAGTCTGTTCTTCGTGCGCGAGACGGCGCCACCGGCACCACGCCACGAGCGGGGGCGCATGCTCGACGGCGTGCGTCACGCGCTGCGCACGCCCATCATCCGCGCCGCGCTGATGACCGCGGTCACTACGGCGATGTTCGGATTCATGGTCAGTCAGCTGCTCGTCGTCTACGCCAAGTCGGAGTGGCACGGCACGGCCGACGACTTTGCGTGGCTGCGCGGCGCGATGGCCGTCGGTGCGTTCGCCGGGGGCATCTTCCTCGCAGCGCGAAGCCGCGTGGTGCAGCGCGGCCGGCTGCTGCTGATCTGCGGACTGCTGATCGTTCCCCTGCTGATCGCATTCGCGCACGCGGGCGGGGTGTTGCCGGGCTCGTTGCTTGTGGTCACGCTCGGATTCCTCCTGATCCAGTGTCACGCGGGCGCGAGCTCGATGGTCCAGAGTCATGCGCCGGATCAGCTGCGCGGCCGCATCTCGTCGCTGTTCACGATGTGCGTCCTGACGTGCTTCCCGCTGGGCGGCCTGCTGGGAGGTCTCGCGGCCGAGCGCTTCGGTGCGCCGAGGACCACGACGGTCGCGGCTGTGATCTCACTCGTGCTCATCGCGACCATCCACACGACCCACCCGACGTTCCGCCGCGCGGCGTGATTCGTAGGGGCGGGCCGCCGCGCCCGCCCGTCTGCGTCCTCCGAGACCGCGCACGCGGTCTTCGGCCCGCTGGTAGCGTGCGCGGCATGGCACGACTTCCCTTCGAGATCACCGGCAGCGATGGGCTGCCCGTGCGCGGCGACGTGGATCTGCCGGATGGCAATCGAGTGGTCCCTGTGATCGTCGGAGCGCACGGCTTCAAGGGCTTCCGCCGCTGGGGTTTCTGGCCGCGCTTCGCCAAGGCGTTCGCGGAGCGCGGTTTCGGCGTCGTCCGGTACGACGGCTCGCACAACGGCGTCGGTGCCGAGGGCCTCGTCTTCGACGAGAAGCACCTGTTCGAGAAGAACACGCTCGTGCGGGAACAGGCGGACCTCGTGGCGGTGCTCGGCGCGCTGCGCAACGGCGCTCTGCCCGGCAAGGAGCGCCTGCACGCGGACCGTCTCGCGCTCCTCGGCCACAGCCGGGGCGGAGCGCTCGTGATCGTCCACGCTGCTGACGACCCGGCCGTGCGCGCCGTCGTGGCCCTCGCGCCGATCGCAACGGGGAGGCGCTTCCCCGACGAGGTCGTCGCGCAGGGGCTCGCCGACGGTTTCGTTCCGATCAAGAACACGCGGACCGGCGAGATCCTACGCTTCGGCCGGGAGGCGATCCTGGAGATGCGCGACCGAGACGACGTCCAGGACATCGCCGCGTCGCATGCGTCGCGTCTGACCAGCCCGCTGTTGGTCGTGCACGGTGCGAACGACACATCGGTGCCGTGCAACGAAGGACGCAAACTGGCCGAGGCTGCGCCCGGTGGGGTCTACGCGCAGTTCGAGGACTGCGACCACGTGCTGAACTGCCGGCATCCGTGGCACGGCCGGACGCCGGCCTTCGACCGCTTCGTCGAGACCACCGCGGACTTTCTCATTCCGCTCCTCCGTTAGTCGTTCGTCCAAACCGAAGGACGGAGGTCCCATTCACGAGTGGGGCCGGCGGATGGTCGCGGACGCCCCTGGGAGGCGTTTGCGATGACGACTGGAACCGTCTGGGGCATCACCCTCATCATCCTGGGAGCCCTTCTCGCTCTCGGTGGACTGCAACTCTTCGTGGCCGGGGCGTTCCCCGGCGTGGTCGGGCAGGCTTCGCGCAACCTGCGGCGCGAGAAGAGCCGGTTGCTCGCCGCGTGCGGCATCGGTCTCGGCGCCGTGGTGTTCACCGCCCTGCTGGGGGTCGCGACGGGCGCGCTCCCCGGCGGAGCGAAGATCATCGCGCTGTTCCCGCTGCTCGCCGTGGCGATGCTGCTGGCGGCCGGTCTCGCGGCGGTCTCCCACACAGTCGGGACCGGGCTCGGGTCGTCCCTCGACGCGAAGGCGCCGTCACGCCGTTTGCTGCGCGGCGCCGTGGCGTCCGAACTCGCGTACGTCGTGCCGGTGCTCGGCTGGTTCTTCTTGCTGCCGCTCGCGCTGATCATGGGTTCAGGTGCGGCGGTGATGGCGATCTTCCAGGCCGACAAGCGCCGCGAGGCCGTCCGCGAATTGCGCGTCATGCCGCACACCGAAGCGGTGGCCGCAGCGTGAACGATGGCACCACACGGCGCGAACTGCTGCGCTGGACAGCGGCGGCAGCGGCGCTCTCGACGCTGCCGGGCTGCGACGGCGCTACGTCGTTCCTCGCCGGCGAACTCGACCCTCTGCCTGAGGCACTCGACCTGACGGCAGGCGAGTCCATCGGCCCGGAGTTCCACATGCTCTCGCGCGCCGCGTTCGGGCCCCGGCCGGGCGACGTCGCGCGAGTCCGCGAGAAGGGCGTGAACGCCTGGCTCGGGGAGCAACTGCACCCCGAGCGCATCGGCGACAAGGCACTCGATGGCCGCCTGCTCTCTCTGTTCGAGAGCATCCACGACGAACCGCACGACCTGCTCAGCGTCCGCAACGCACAGATTCGGCGCGACCTCGACCGGGCCACGCTAATGCGGGCCGTGCACACGAACCGGCAGCTCCATGAGGTGATGGTCCACTTCTGGACCGATCACTTCTCCATCGACGTCGGCAAGCGTCGTTGCCTCGAGACGAAGCCGCTCGACGACCGAACAGTGATCCGCGCACACGCACTCGGCAAGTTCCGGGACCTCGTGCGCGCGTCGGCGCTCTCCCCCGCGATGCTGATCTACCTCGACGGTCAGAAGAACCGCAAGGCGTCGGAGGACGAGCAGCCGAACGAGAACTACGCGCGCGAACTGCTGGAGCTGCACACGCTCGGCGTGCACGGCGGCTACACGCAGGACGACGTCATGGAGGCGGCCCGCTGCCTCACCGGCTGGACCATGCGTGAGAACGACGACGTCGGCGCGGTCTGGGCCTACATCACCGGCATCGCGTTCATCGACGGTGAGGAGCGCAAGATCCGGCGCGCGTTCGTGCCGGAGTTCAGGAAGGAGTGGCACGACGACGGCGAGAAGAACGTGCTCGGCACGCGCATCGCCGCCGGCGGCGGCGCAACGGACATCGACGACCTGATCGAGATCGTCACGAAGCACCCGAGCACCGCGAAGTACGTCGCATGGAAGCTCTGCCGGCGCTTCGTCGCGGATCACCCGCCGGAGGACCTCGTCGCTTCGGCAACCGACATGTTCACGCGCACTGACGGCGACATCCGCGCCGTGGTGCGGCACATCCTGACCAGCGACGCGTTTGCATCGAGCGTCGGAGTCCGCGTGAAGCGGCCGTTCCGGTTCGTGGCGTCCGCGCTTCGTGCTGTCGGCGCACAATCGGTCGCAGACAGGCAAGAGATCGCGTCACTCGAGCGGCTGGGCCACGTGCCCCACCACTACCCCACACCGGACGGATACCCGGACGAGGCGGAGCCGTACATGGGCACGCTGCTCTGGCGCTGGAACTTCGCGCTGCGCCTGACCTCGAACGCTCTCGGAAACACGGCCGTGGATCTTCCGGCACTCGCGAAGAGCGCGGGACTCGACCCAGAGAACGTGTCGCCCGCCGACGCCGCGCCGCTCATGCTCGGACGGCAGGCGACGCGCGACGAACGCACGATAGTTGACGACTACGTGGCGAAGGCGTCCGCGAAGGGACGCGGCGCCGCACGTTCGGAAGCGCTGGCCCTGCTGATCGCGGGCCCGGCGTTCCAGATGCACTAGGAGACGGCATGAGCGACCAACGAACACTCGTCGTCGTCTTCCTGCGCGGCGGACTCGACGGCTTGAACGCCGTCGTCCCGACGTTCGAGGACGCGTACATGAAGAGGCGCCCGTCGATCGCGCTGTCGCGGCGCAAGCCCGGGCAGACGACCGACGGTGCGATCCCGCTCGACGACCGCTTCGCCATGAACCCGGGTCTCGAAGCACTCTTGCCCGCGTTCCGCGAAGGACGCCTCGACTTCGTGCACGCGCTCGGCTCCGACGACGACACGCGTTCACACTTCGAAGCGCAGGACCAGATGGAGCACGGCGCGAGCGTCAAGTCGCCGCTCGGCAGCGGTTGGGCCGCGCGCTGGCTGCGCACACTCGCGCGTCCCGGCGCGCTATCCGCACTGGCGTTCGGCCGCTCGGTTCCCGAGTCGCTCCGCGGCGCACCCTCCGTCACTGCGGTCGAGACGCTCGCGGACATCCGGCTGCGCACGCGCAAGGGCCACGACGCCGCATTCGCCGAGGCGCTCGGCGCGTTGTACGCGGAACCCCTGCCGAGTCTCGACAACGGGAACGCGCTGTTGCGCCGCTCCGGTCGCGACGCGCTCGCGCTCTTGCAGCGCATCGAGGACGTCCAGTCCGGCGACGAGGTGGCGAACCGCTATCCCGACACGCGGCTCGGCCGCACGCTCGCCCAGGTGGCGCAGGTCATCCGCGGCGGGGTCGGCCTCCGGATCGCGGCGGTCGACCACGGCGGATTCGACACGCACTTCGGTCAAGGCGCACTGCTCGAGGGCCGCTTGAAGGAGCTCGCGGACGCGCTGGCGGCCTTCGATGTGGATCTCGGGTCCCAGCGGGACGACGTCAGCGTGGTCTGCCTGACCGAGTTCGGACGCCGCGTGTACGAGAACGCGTCGCTCGGCACCGATCACGGCCGGGCGTCGTGCGGCTTCGTGCTCGACACGAAGGTCTGTCGGGGGCGGGTCATCGCGAACGACTGGCCCGGCATCGCCGAGGACGACACGGAGGGACCCGGCGACCTGACGGTCACCACGGACTTCCGGGACCTCCTGTGGGAACTGCTGGCGGCCCGCTTCGGGGCCACCGAGCAATCGGCCGTCTTCCCGGAACACGCCTACGCGCCGGTCGGGCTGGTTCGCTGAGTCCCGGCCTCCCGATGTCGCCCCGGGCAGGCTGGCGGACCGGCTCCAGGCTCGTCCGGGGCCTCTTTCCCCCTCGGCAGACGACTCCGGTACCGTAGGCTCCCGGCGAGAAGACGGGACCGCGGCGTCAGCCGCGTCCGGTCGAGGGTTCGCGTCCCGCTGCCTGCAATGGTCCTCGTGCGTAGGAGTCCTACGCCGTCGACGCAGGCTCGGGGCGCTGCTGGAGGGAGTGGCAGATGAGTCTCGAGAAGGCGCGCACCTGGATGCGCGAGCACGGTCGCAAGGACATCGCAGAAGGCCGCTCCACGAGGGAGCACGAGGTGCTCGAGCGCGTCACCCGCATCGCCATGGATCTGGACGGAGTGGTCCTCCACCAGGGCGCCAAGGCCGGCCAGAACGGCGCGCAGTACGACCTGACGTTCGGGCGCAAGAAGGAGGGCCGTAAGACGCCTGTCCTCTTCGCGGGCGTCTTGCTCCGGCCCAACGGCGACGGCTGGGACCGCAAGTCGGACAAGCTCGAGCCGGACGACGTGCGGCTCTACCTGAAGCTGAGCGAGGCCGGGATCAACCGCAGCGACTGGTCGAGCATGGCGCACGACGACGACGGGATCAAGGCGGACGCCGAGTGGCGCTACGTCGAGATCCCCGCTCGTGTGGACATCTCCGGCGAGGAGATCCTCGACCTCCTCGAAGACAGCTACTTCGAAGTCGCCGGGATCTGACTGCGAACGGCATCCGGCTCGCGAGGCGATCCGGGTGCCGTTCGCGTCAGATGCGTTTCCCTTCCGCATCGTCCTCCGGACGCTGCGGAAGGGCTTCGGTCACGCGGCTTGCTCCGCAACCCGCGCGCCCTCGCTATTCACGCAACGAGCGCGAGCCCCCTCCACGCGGCGGGGATGGAACCCCGCCCCTACGTCTGGCTCGCCTGTTCGAACGACATGGCTGCTCCCGCTGCTGTAGGTGCGGGGTTCCACCCCCGCCCGCGACCATCGTCGTGCGCACCCGTATCAGTTCGGGAGCCACCAGATCGGGGTCGGTCGAGCCATCGGGACGCTCATCGTCTTGCTGAAGTTGTCGCGGGGCCCGATCAAGCCGGGCGCTGACAGCGTCCCGATTGTGAACCCCGTCAGCGTGCCCACGGCCGCGTTCACCGGTGAGAACAGCAATCCGAGGATGGGCAATCGGTCGGGTGTGAAGCCGCCGGCGATCCCGTCCACGAAGCCCTTCACCGTTCCGCCCACGATCTTCCACGGCCACCAGATGGCGTTCTCCGGCACCGTCGAGAGGTAGTCGAGGACGCCCGGCGCGTGGGGGTCGACGTCCTCCGCGTTGGCGACCGTCGCGAGCGACCCGACGCCGACCGTACCCGCCTCGGCGGCCGGGAGTAGGTCGTACACCGCCGCGGGCAGCGGCGCGTCAGATCGGGCGCTCCGGGTGACGCCGCAGGCGGTCACCACGAGCAGACAGAGTGCCAGGAGCGCCAGCTGGCGCAGACGGGGCAGGAACGGGTGCCTCATCGAGTCGGTCCTCCGAAGGGGTGCGGATCTCAGTGAGCGGGGATCGTCGCAGACTGCCGCCCCCTGGTCACCGCTTCATCTCCGGTCAATGGAAGCCGCCGCGAGGCGTCCTCCGAGGCTCAGCGGCGAACGGCCACAGGCTCGACGCGGAGGACGCCGTTGCTGTCGACCGTCCACGCTGCTCCCAGTTGCCGGGTCACCATGTCCAGGAGATCCGAGAGTGTGATCCCCGTGCCCCCGGCATCGAGCGTGGTCGTCAACGTCTCGCCACCGAGCGTCGGGGCAATCGAGGTTGTGATGCCGCTCTCCGACATCCGGTCGAGCAGCCGCTGGAGTGTCCAGTCGTAGTCCACGTAGAACGCGCCGCGATGTGCCGCGAGGGCGACGTACACGCCCGCGGCCCTGTCCGACAGATCGTCGGCCAGGGGTGCGCGCCCGCCCCCGTCCGTCTCGAGCAGGATGCGTTCCAACGCGCCGCGTACCCCGCCCGGGTCCGAGAACTCCGGCGACGCAGTGATCTCGCCCCGCCTCGCCGTGAGCCACTCGATGGCCGCGAACCGCCCCGGTTGGAACGCCGTGACGCGGATGAGGGTCGTGTGGGCCGATTCTGTGTCGCGCGTGCGGATGAGGTAGACGTGCGAGCCACGCGCAGGAACCTCGGAGTGAGTCCGCTCCGCCAGCACGGCGCGCGCCGCAATCTCATCCCACGTCGCCAACCCGAGGTCGGAGATGGTCGACGTGTCGTCCGTGACCATCCGGACTCGGAAGAGATCGCCCGAGAACTGCAGGTCCCAGTCGTTGCGCGTGATCTTCTCGGGATCGTCCCGCAGACGCTTCTCGAAGCTGTACGTGGCCTTCTCGTAGTCCTTGAAAGCGGAACGCGCGTGCAGGACCTCCTGCACGCGCTGGGGATCGGGCATGCAGCCCTCCGCCACGGCCTCGCCCGCACGGTGCCCCGGGGCCGGCGCGGTCACCGCGATGGCGAAGTTGCGCAGAGTGGTCGACGAGGGGAAGAGCAGGCCGACACGCTCGTCGTGACCGTCCCCGAGGTCCTTGAACGCGGGAGCACTCGGGTTGTGCACGTACTGGAGTGTCACCTCGCGCTTCTGCCAATCTCGTCCCTCGGCGCGCGCCGCCACGAGAACCTTGGCGAAGCCCCCGTTGCGCGTCCGGACGAGCAGCACCTCGGAGCGCGGGCTGCGGGAGTCCACCTCGGCCACCTCCGGCATCCCGATCCGGTTCGGATCGATGCCGCCGAGCGCGTGAAACAGCAGTCGAGGGTCTTCGTCGCTCTGCTCCCGCCGGTCGATGCGCCCGAGCAGATCATGCAGCGTGATCGCTCCATGCGGCGCGCGGAACGTCAGTGAGGACAGACCTCCGGCAGTACCCGTGAGAATGAGATCGGCAGCGTCCGCGTCCACGACCTTCCCCGTCTCGAGCGAGACGGCCTGCTCGAAGTGGAACTTCACTTGTCCTGCGCGCGCGTCCGTCCACGCACCGGTGGGCGCGGCGGAGGCCGCCGCCGGCGCATCCGATACGGTCGGCGCGGTGGCCGCGCCAGCATCTGGGGCACCGGCCGACGTGTCTCCCGGTGTCGGCGCATCATCTTGCACACTGTTTCGGGCGGCCGTCACGTCGATGCGGTCGCGCTTGCGGTCCGGTTGAGAATCCGGCGCGACCGCCTGCGCCGTCCCCTCCCGCTCCGCAGGCCCGCGCCGTTTGGCAGTGTCGTGCCGATCGGCGGACCCGTCGCCGCGCATCGAGAGACCAACCAGCACTCCGGCCGCGAACGCGATCACCAATCCGAAGATCGCGCGGCGCGAAGCGACCATTGCATCCTCCCCGGAGCCGCCGAGCGCGGCAGCGCCGCCTGCCCCCCACTCTACGCGCCCGCGCCGTTCGGCGCGGGCGGGCGCTACGCGACCTCGCCGAGCTGCTTGCGGATCAGGGTGGCTCGGGCCACGTCGCGTTCGCGGGGCTCGAGCGGGCCGGTGGACCAGCGCTGCAGATGCGCGGGCTGGGAGAGGATGAACAACTCGTTGACCTGGCGGATCGTCAACTCGGCGGGGAGCAGTCCGAGATTCACGCCCAGCCGGACAGCGGAGAGCATCTCGAGTGCCTCCTCGCTCGAGATCGCGCGGGCGGCGCGCAGCGTCGAGTAGGCGCGCCACACGCGGTCCTCGAGCCGCTCGCGGTCAGACTTGAGCAACTCCTTGCGAATCGAACGCTCATACTCGATGAACTGCGGCACCACGCGGTTCAGGTGGTCCAGCAGGTCGGGTTCGCTCTTGCCGAGCGCCACCTGATTGCTGATCTGGTAGAAGTCGCCGAGCGCCTGAGTGCCCTCGCCGTAGAGCCCGCGCACCGCGAGGTTCATCTTCGCGCCGGCCTGGAACACCTTCTCGATGTGCTTGGTGTAGACGAGCGCCGGCAGGTGCAGCATCACGCTCGCGCGCAGCCCCGTGCCGACGTTCGTCGGACAGCAGGTGAGGTACCCGTACTTGCTCGAGTACGCGTAGTCGACCTTGCGCGAGATGCGGTCGTCGAGTTCGTCGGCCGCCGTCCACGCATCATCGAGTTCCAGCCCGCTGCGCAACACCTGCAGGCGCAGGTGATCCTCCTCGCAGACCATGATCGACGTGCGCTCATCGGGCGAGAAGCACGCCGCGCGCGGACCCTCGCCTCGGGCGAGCTCACGCGAGACGAGATGGCGCTCGACGAGCACTTCGGCATCCAGCCGTGTGGCCTTCGTGAGGTCCACGTAGATCATCTCCGCACCGAAGTCGACGCCGCCCAGCGCGGCGCGAATCTCATCCTCGACTGCGACCCGCTCCTCGGGGGTGGCCTTCACGATGAAGCGGTTCTCGCCGAGGTTCCGAGCGAGGCGTACACGCGATGAGATCACGATGTCGGCATCGGCTCCCCGCGTCGAGAGCCACTCGCCACCGCTGACGCCGTCGCCTTCGAAGGACTCAACTACCCGCATCGGAGTCCCCAGCGTCGGCGGCGTCGGCGGCGTCGGCGCCCTCCGCAGCGTCGTCCGATGCGGCAACGGGCGCCGCAGAGGTGGCAGGGGCCTCGTCGTCGAAGTGCGCCAGGTGATCGCGCAGTTCGGCGGCCTTCTCGTACCGCTCGTCGCGCACCGCCGTCTGCAACTCGCGCCGCAGCGCGACCAGCCGGCGCTCGCGAGTCCGGTCACCCGCCGACGAGGCATCCGGCGCCTTGCCGACGTGCCGGGTGCCGCCGTGGATCTTCTCGAGGAGCGGCTCGAGCGGGACGCCGAACGTCTCGTAGCAATCGGGACATCCCAGGCGGCCGCGGGCGCGGAACTCGCGATAGCCCAGGCCGCAGCCCTCGCAGCGCAGGCCGGCCGGCTCGTCGGCGGTTCCGCCGGCGCCCGCCGGCAACACCGCGCTCGATAGCATGCCCAGGACGCTGCCGGTCGAGGGCACGTCCTCGTCCTGCGCGCACCCCTCGCAGAGGTGCAGTTCGCGCATCTCCTGCTCGTCGAGAATCTCAGTGAAGTGCACCTCTGCTTCGCGTTCGTTGCACCGCTGACACTTCACGCGAGGAGTCTACCGCTTGACCCGACAGGCGTCCGGAAACTGGGGAGGGCGTCGGCCCCCCCAGAGACGACACAGAGACTCAGAGGAGACGGTCGGCAGCCGGGCGGGCGCGCACGGTGCCGCCGACCACGATGGCCGCGCCGATCAAAACCAGGTTCTTGACGATGTACTGACCCTCCATCGTCAGCCCCAGCGGGAACTCGGTGAAGCACACGTCGGGCAGCAGGACCAGCGGCAGGAACGTCCCCGGGATCTGGAGCGCGAGCAGGAAGAGCGCCACACGGATGCACGGCCGGTAGAGCAGGCACACACCGATGAGCACCTCCCACCATCCGAGGACGGGAAGGAAGACCTCCGGATCGATCCAATACACGGTGTTCCGGATCAGGTCCTCGGCCGGGCTGATCCCCAGCGGCTTCAGGAGCCCAAACCAGATGAAGATCACGGCGAGTGCCACGCGGACGAGCAACACGCCGTGTCGCCGCATCCACGCTGCAATCGAGCGGTCCAGCTCGTCGAACGTCAGGGCGCCTCCTCAGGCGCGGCCGAGATGACGCCGCACCGACTGTTCGAACGCGACACCACGGGCCTCGTAGTTCCGGAATTGGTCCCACGAAGCGTGGCCGGGAGAGAGCAGCACCACGTCCTCCGGGTCGACGTCGCGCGCCAGTGACGCGATGCACTCGTCGAGCGTCTCGTGGACGATCGTGTTCACGCCGGCCGCGCGGAGTGCCTCGGCCAGTGCCTCGCGCGTCGCACCGAAGCAGGCGACGCCGCGCGCCGCAGCGGCGGCCGACACGAGGGGCGCCGGGTCCAGTCCCTTGTCGTACCCGCCGGCGAGCAGCCAGACGGGACGGTCGAATGCGCCGAGGGCCATGGCCGTGGCGGTCGGTGTCGTCGACTTGGAGTCGTCCACGCAGAGGGCTCCGGCGTACGTCCCGATCGGACGCAACCGGTGCGGCAGCCCGTCGAACTGGAGGACGCCGTCGCGGATTGCGCGGGCCGGGGTGCCGATGAGTCGCGCCGCCGCCGCCGCCGCCGCGACGTTCCACAGCGCGTGCTCGCCGAGCAGTCGCACGTCGCCGCGAGTCAGCAAGATCTCCTCGTCGCCTCCGCTGCGCGCGACCAGGAGATCGCCGCGGAAGCCGACGCCACTGACGCCGTCTGCCGGCACTTCGTGGCGCGACGTCCAGGTGACCGGGCAGCCGGCGCGAGAGGCCAGCTCGCGTGCCCCTTCATCGTCCGCGCAAGCGACGAGGCGCCCCTCGGGGCCGGGGAGGATGCTCGCCTTGTCGTCGAGGTACGCCTCGAACGTGCCATGCCAATCCAGGTGGTTCGGGCTCACGTTGGTGACCACGGCCAGCTCCGGTGCCCAGCCATCCCGCCGCAGCCAGTGCAACTGGAACGACGAGAGCTCGAGCACGACCAGGTCATCCGGGCCGATCGACGACACGTCCGCGAGAAGCGACCGTCCGATGTTCCCGCCGAGGTGCGGGCGCGGCCCCCCGCGCTCGTGGGCGGCCACGAGGCAGGAGTGCAGCAACGCGGCGGTCGTGCTCTTGCCTGCGGTGCCCGTGATGCCGAGGACGCGTCCGCGGCAGGAGCGCGCGAACATCCCGATCTCGGTGTCGAGGCGCGCGCCCGCGGCCCGCGCCTCCTCGACGAACGCGTTGCCCGGAGGAACCGCCGGATTGACGACGACGAGGCCGACTTCTTTGAAGTCCGGCATCTCGTGACGGCCCAGGACGAAGCGTACGGCAATTCCCTCGAGCGCCGCGACAGACGGAGCGAGCACATCAGCGCCGCGCAGGTCGGTCACCGTGACCTCATACCCCTCGGCGACGAGATGACGCGCGGCGGCGACCCCGCCGCCGAACAGACCGAGGCCCATGACAGTTGCGCGCGGGCGAGCGGCGCCCACTCGTCTCACCACGGCAACGTCAGCGCTTGTCCCGAATCGGGGCGGGCGGCGGCGGCGGCGGCTCCTCGACGTCGGTACCGAAGCGAACAGGAGGCGGGATGTCGCCCTCCATTCGCACCGGCGGCGCAGAACTGCCGTCCATGCGCGGCGGAACGCCCGCCTGGGCGCCCGGCGCAGGACGCACCGCGCGCTCGCGAGCGCGCCGCAGCACGTCTTGATCGGGGCCGGCGAGTCCGCCCTTGCGATGCGCCTCGGCGCGCGCCATCAGACCGAGCAACCGCTCCTCGATCTCCGCTTCCTGGGCGGCGGAGAACGACTGGTTCATCGGGTGATACGGCTCGAGCGCCAGGTCGAATTCCTGACGGTCCTCGATCGTGAACGGGTTCGCGAAGTCGGTGACCAGGTCGAACGGGAAGCGCGTGTACCAGGGGTCCTCGACTTCGACGTTCTGGTCGAGAACCTTGTAGCCCGGCGCCATGACCGTGACCTGGCGCGTGCCGCCCCAGTCGAACGGGACCTCGACGCCTCCGGCTGTCGGGGCGCCCTCGACCTCTTGGCCGTCGACGAAGACGCGCGATGCCGCGGGTGTGGACCGGATCACCATCTTCCGCTCGACACAGCCGGTCACAGTGGCACCGGCGAGGAGCATGGCGAGAGTCGGGACGACCGCCCCAAGGTGTGCCACGGGCTTCCTCCTCAGCATGGCGGGAACATAGCACGGGAGGCGCCCCTGAGGGGACAGTAGACTTCCGCGTCGCTCGGAGGGCAGGCAGTCGCCGTCCCGCCGGGCGAAAGAGTCAGCTTCTGCGCGATCGGGAGGGCCATGTGGCCGCGCTCTACAAGTACGAGATCATCGTCGTCGACATGAAGGCGACGAAGGAGCGCGAGGACGCCCTGTGGGACCTCGGCCGGTCGGGCTGGGAGGTCTATTCGGTGATGCGCGGCGACTACAAGAGCGGCGAGCCCGATGCGCCCAAGCTGTCGTTCTTCGTGAAGCGAGAGGCGACTCACGACATCAACTTCTGAGGCGGGAACCGGGTCTTCCGGGTCCGCCATTCAGATCATTGCGCGCCCCGTCCCGGCGTCTGGGAGGAAGGCATGCGCATGCGACACCAGGCGATCGCCCCGGCGATCCTGATGACGGCAGTCGTCGGTCTCCTGGCCGGGTGCGCCGGCGGACCCTCGACTTCCGGGCCGTACGACTCCTCCGGTGTGGCATGCTCGACCGGCGTGAAGCAGTCACCCATCGATCTGCGGGATGCCACGCCGGTGGCCCTCTCTACGGTCCACTTCGAGTACTACCCCGTCGAAGTGACCGTGCGCGACAGCGGCACCGCCGTGCATGTGGACTGCGGCTCCGGCTCGAGTCTCCGCGTGGGCGACGCGCTCTTCCCGCTGCTGCAGTTCCACTTCCACACACCTGGCGAACATGCGATCGCGGGCCAGAAGTACCCGGGCGAGCTGCACCTCGTCCACGACAGCGGCGACGGGCGGCTGGTCGTGGTCGGCGTGATGCTCGACGCATCGGCGGGGAGTGAGCTCGGCCGCGTTCGCGAGATCAGCGACCTGTTGCCACTGCAAGACGGGGAGACGCGCGAACTCACGTTCCACCCCGGTGGATTGGTTCCGGCGCACCAGCAGTTCTTCCACTACCACGGCTCGCTCACGACGCCGCCGTGCACGGAGAACGTGATCTGGTACGTGATGCAGAGTCCGCTGAAGGTCAATCCGTCGGACCTCGATGCGCTACGCGGACAGCAGGGCGACAACGCCCGCGCCCTCCAGCCGCGCGGCGAACGGGAACTGCTCCGCAGCAAGTGACCGCCGGCCCTCATCGACCGCCGGATGCAGCTCACTCGTACCCGAGGAACTCCAGCGTCTCGCCCGCGATCTTCGTGAACTGCTTCACCTCGCGGGCGGAGAGGTCCCGGCGCCAGCGGCCGATCGACGATGTGTAGAGCGGCTGCGCGACCTGCTCGGCGCTCGACTCGGTCTTCGTCGGGTTGTCTGCGTCGGCGCGGTGGTAGTCGAGCATCGCCGGGTCGAAGTCCTCACCGATCCACGTCATCAGTTCGCGCAAGACGGGCTCCGGCTCGGGCGCCAGCTCTTCGTAGCGCACTTCGTGGTAGCGCTCCGTGTTCGCGCGGTGCGCGACGCCCTTCCAGATGCAGTCCACCCAGCGCCGGGCTGCGGACTTCACGTCGTTCGGACCCCACTTCTGCGGGATGATCGAACAGGCGACGTCGCGACCGTCGCGGATGACGTGCACGAACTTCGCCGTCGGGAAGAGCCGCCACATGTACTCGAGCGCATGGATCGTCTGCGGCGTCTTGTCCGCCCACCGCCGCTTGCCCCGCCGCTGCATGTAGGTCTCGAACCAGCCGCGGGCGAAGTCGCGGACGAGATCGTCCATGTCGTCGAGCGTGTACCCGTAGCCCTCCCCTCGCCGCCACCACGTGCCACGGAAGTGGTCGTGGTACTTGCGGAGGCGCTCGTCCACGAGGAAGTGCGTCTCGGGGCCGCAGGAGATCGCGGGATGGGCGTCGATCATCACCCGCAGCAGCGTGGTGCCGCTGCGTCCCTCTCCGCCCAGGAACAGGGGGTCGAACTCCATCGGTGAGAGAAGCATCAGCCGTATCCTCGCCCGCAGCCCCCGGGCGGCAAAGACGCGACCGGACGGCACCCCGCCATGATCGCTCTGCTCCTCGCCACCAAGGACGAGGCCGAAGTCCTGCGCCTCAACATCGCGCACCACCTGTCGTGGGGCGTGGATCACGTCGCCGTGGCCGACAACGAGAGCTCCGACGGCACGCAGGACGTCCTGCGGGAGTTCGGCGAGGCTGTCAGCACGGCGGTGTTCCACGACTTCGCGCTGCGGCAGGGCGTCCGCACGCGGCTCCTCGACGGTCTGCGCTCCCGCCACGGACGGTCCCTGACGTGGATCGGCGTCTCCGACACCGACGAGTTTCACTGGGCACCGGGCACCACGCTTCCCGATCTGCTGGCGGAGGCGCCGCAGGACGTCGTCGCGGTGAACTGCCGCCAGAAGCTGTTCCTGCCGACGGCGGTGGATTCCGATCACGGCGCGGTCTATACGCGGCAGCACTACCGCACGACGGGACCCGACAGTCCGCTCCACACGAGCTACCGCGAGGGAAAGAGCTTCTATCGCGAGCCGTGGCTCAAGGTGATCTCGAGCGAGCATCTCTGCCGCGAGGCCCCGCTGCCGCACTGGTCGCCTGCGGTTCCGACGGTGCACCACTACATGATTCGCGACGAGGACCAGTTCGTGATGAAGGTCCGGCGCTTGACGTCGTGGCGCGAGCGGAAGGGCCTGAAGAGCAAGCTCTGGTACCACAAGCTGCGCCGGCTGTTCGGCGCGCCCCTCCCGCCGTTCGTGGCGGGCTTCAAGTCCGAATGGTGGACCGTCTACCGCGACGGTGGCGAGGACGGACTGCGCCGCTACTACCGCGACACGTACTGCATCCAAGCGGACGCTCTCGACGGACACGTCGCGCGGGGCGAACTGATCCACGACATCGCATTCGCCGACTGGCGGAGCTAGTCCGGACGATCGCGGGCGGGATCGTGGCGGTCGAACAGCCACGCCACGAGCCACGTCAGAAAAACGTCGATCCCGGCGATGAGTCCGACGCCCGTCAGCACCCCGAGACGGGCCGACCCGGTTGCGAAATTCACGGCGGCACCACCGACGACGGCGACTCCGAGCACAATGAGCAACCCCACCACCTTCCCGAACGCGAGGAACATGGTGGTTCCCATGAACCCGAGGTTCGCAGCCTCATCGGGCTCGAAGCGCTGCGGCATGACGAAAAACAGGGCATTGTCGAGCGCAACGACGGCCCACGTGAACGGCAGGATGGAGATGCACAGCAGCGGCAGCATCCACACCTCGAACACGCCGCCGATGACCGCGAGCGCGCCTGCCACGACGCCCGTCAAGATCGCGACGAACACGGCGGCCGGAGCGATCTCGCCCGCCGCGACAGCCGACGGGCGTAGTGGCAGCGACCGCAGCGTCTCGAGTCGCGCCGCGTCCCGCCGGAAGTCGAATGGCAGGTTCTGTGTGGAGAGCGCACCGATCGCCACGACCACTGGGATCATGCTGAGCACGATGACGCGGCTCTTCGCCGGGTCATCCATGCTGAGCGCAATCACGGCGAAGAGCGCGGGCCACAGCGTCACGAACAACGCGACGCCGAGTATACCGCGCCGATTGCGGAGCATGGCGATCGCCTGTCGCCAGGCGATCGCGCCTGCGCCCTCGAGCCGTGGAAAGCGCGGAACGGAGAATCGCGTGTGCTGCGGTCCGGAGGCGCCCCACACACCCGCGCCGGAGCGCATGCGCCCGAGCTTCTTCTGCATCTTGCGGCTCGCCTCGAGCGCGACCTCCTCGTAGGCGGCGTCCAGTCGCGTCATCACGAAGAGCACGAGGAACAGCGACAGGCCCGACACGCCGGCCCAGCCGAGGGCCATCGGGATCGACGCCGCGGCAAACGTCTCGACGAACGGCACGAACGGCAGCGAGAGCGCTCTCACGAGCGGAGACTCGACGATGGCCGCGAGCGCCGCCACCGGCTCGCCGTCTGCCCGGAACTGGTCACGCAGAGGATAGGCCGCCGCGAGGACGACACCGACGACGGCGAGGGCGAGCGCCCAGCGCGCCACCCGCGCGAAACGCTTGCCGACGTACGCCGTCATCAGCAGGACCGTCTGCACGACCATCTGCAGCATCGCGAGCGCCAGGAAGCAGCCCAGCAGACAGCCGAGAAACGTGGGAGCGTAGCGCGCAATGAAGATCGACATCCAGACGGCTGAGAGGAGCTGGACCTGCATCCGCGACGCGGAGTGGTAGATCAGCAGGTCACGGCGATGAACGGGGGCGGGGAACAGGTTGTCGATCTCCTCAGGTCGGAAGTACAGAGCGCCGCGGGCTTCTCCGGACAGCACGATGGAGAGCACCGTGAAGGCGAGGACGATCGACGGCCCGAAGCGGCGTACGCCCTCGCCGCCGGCACGACCGTCGTCGGACCCGGCGAGCACGAGAAACAGCTGCGGTCCGAGCAGGAGGACGACGAACAGGAGGATCGCCACAAGTGCGATTGCTCCGCGAACGCCGCGGAACCGGCGCCGGCTCGAGCGCCACGCCATCGCCGGCCGTTTGCGAAGCAGGTAGCGCAGTCCGGCGTTCACGCGGGCGGGTCCTCGCTCCCGTCGTCCGTCGCCGGCGCCACGTCAGGTGCGCCCTCGGTCGCGATGAAGAAGATCTCCTCGAGCGACGCATCGGCACGCAGTGACGGAAGGCGCGCACGGATCTCGTCACGAGTTCCCGACAGAACGAGTTGCCCCTCCCGCAAGATCACGAACGCGGTACACAACGACTCGATCTGCGAGAGGAGATGCGAAGAGAGCAGCACAGCCGCTCCTTCGGCAGCGGCATCGCGAATGGCCGAGTACAGCGTGCGGATCGCCCGCGGATCGAGGCCGGTCAGCGGCTCGTCGAACAGAATGCCCTTCGGCGAGTGGAGCAGTGCCGCGGCGACCGCCGTCTTCTGCCGCATGCCGCGGGACAGCTCGTCGGCCAGGCTGTCCCGCCGGTCCGAGAGCTCGAATCGCTCGAGCAACGCGTCCGCGCGCGGCTTCCAATCCGGCACGTCGTACGCGAGCGACGCGAACTCGAGGTGCTCCCAGACGGTGAGGCTCGGAAACAGACTCGGGTCGTCGGGAACCAGCGCGAGGCGGCGCTTGGCGGCGACCGGGTCCTGCGTGACATCGAACCCGGCGACGCGCACAACACCGCTACTCGGCCTGAGGATCCCTGCGATCGCGCGCAGGGTCGTGGTCTTGCCCGCGCCGTTCGGGCCGACGAGACCGACGATCTCCCCCGCATTCACGTTGAACGACAGACCGCGGACCGCCTCGCGCCCGTCGTACGACTTCGAGAATCCGTCGAGTTCGATCACGTGTCGAGCCGCTTCCGCATGGGTACGGGCAGGCTAGACATCGCCGGACTGGACGTCGGCTCCGCCGAACACGTCGGAGGCGTCGCCGAGGTTGAGCACGCGCACGGTGCTCGCATCGCTGAAGAAGAGCGCGCCGGACGTGGGCTCCACATGCATCGCGATCGGACTGCGCAAGGGCTGGCCGTTGCGCGCCCGCGCGTCGTAGATCTCGCGGGTGCGGCCGCCCAGCACGGTCCGGCCGTACGCGGTGATCGTCGCGGCTCCGGCGTTCACCATGATGACGGTGTTGCCGTCGGCGATGAGAAGCGCGTCGGTGACGCCCAGTTCGACGGCGTTGGGTGCATCCAGCCGAACGTCGCGGGCCGCGCTGCCGACTCCGCCGTCACCGCCACCGACGATCGTGTCGATGTCGCCGGGGCTCACAGTCGTACCCACAAACGTGATGTCCGCGACGCCGAGGTTCACGAGCCGGATGCGCACGTTGAACGTGTCGGCGATCACGAGCTGGCGGGCCGGCGTGACGGTCAGTCCATCCTGCCTGTTAAGCTGCGCCAGCACCGCCGGTCCGGCATCACCGGAGAGGCCGAGGTCGTTGCCGCCCGCCACCGTCTGCACCGTCCCGGGATCCACGTCGCCGCCGGGGAGCGAGAGCGGAAGCACGTTCGGGTTGATCACGCGGACGCGACCGAGGGACTGTTCGCCGTAATAGATCTCGCCGTCAGGACCGACTGCGATCGTCGTAGCGTCGGTCATGAGTGTCGCCGTCGCCGCGAGTCCGTCCGTGTCAGCGGCTCCCCCTCCGCAGATCTGTCCAACCGCTCCGGGCGGGATGAGCACTCCGGCGAGCGTGATGTCAGGAGGTGCCACGCCACCCGGGTCGGCAGGATTGAGCGCAAGCAGGCGCGACCGATCGTCGATCGCCAGGATCGCCCCACTGGTGTGCACGCGCACGGCGCGGGCTCGGGAGAGCGCACCGAACGCGGCGAGCGTGTTGATCGTCCGCGGAGGCACGCCATGCGCGCCGACCGAAGCGGGGACGAGGAACGGGTTCGTCACGCGAATCCGGTCTTCGACGTTCACGAACACCAGGCCGCCGAAGCCGATGGCGACGGAATCCAGTCGCGCCACACCGGGATCTCCGCCGTCACCCGAATCGCCGGGCAACCCCGCACCCACGACGCGGCGCACGCGTCCGAGTTCGTCAATGATCTCCACAATGCCGGCGCCGGTCGACGCGACCACCAGGCTAGTGCCGGTCACGGCGAGGTCGACGGGGAACGTGTCGACGTCCGAGCGCGGGACGACATCGTCACCGAAGATCGTCGACGCCAGGCGGTTGTCGATGATGAACTCGATCTCCTTGGTGCGGAAGCGCCGGTTGATGCCAGCAGCCGGTTCGTCTTCCGCGCGGATACGCACACGGACGCGTGCGATCAGCCCGCCGAGGTCGATCACCGTGTTCCACACGAACACGTGCGACGCGAGCGTCAGGTTGCGCGTGCCGTCCGAGTCCGTGATGCGGGACTCGGTCATGTCGCGCCAGATCTCGCTGCCGGCAAAGCGCCACTCGGCGAAGATCCGCACGCGCGGGTCCGGCGTGCCCGGCGGCCGGCGTCCTTCTCCTGCGGATCGTTCAGGTCGTAGGACAGCGAGATCGCGTTGCTCGCCGGGTCCGTCGTCGGCTGGACGAGCGTCACGCGCGGGGGCCGCGGCGGCCGCGTGTCGCCACCGCCACCGCCGCCCCCGCCGGCCGAACCGGCCAGGATGCCGCCGACGCCGCACGACGGTACGAGCGCGAGGATGCAGAGCGAGAGAGCGACGCGCGCAGCGCGGCGTACTACAGAGTGGCTGAGTATCATCGCTTCGCGGCTCCCAGATAGAGGGCCCGCCCTCCGGACAGCTTGTTCGTCGTCGCGTTGTCGGCCTCGGCGGTGTCGTCGAAGCACGACGCGGCGAGAGTGTCGGGCACGACGCCGATCGCCGGAACATCGGCGCCGCCGTCGCTCGTCGGCGAGCCGAGCGTGCGGAAGTCGTTGCGCAGGATGTCGAGCTTGCACAATCCGCTGTTGATCGTCAGACGGAGTGCGCCGCCGTACTCGTTGAAGAACGCGTCCTTACGAGAGGAGCCGCACCCGCGCAGATCGTTCCGCACGACGGCACCGCCGCCCACTGCGAGGAGCCACACGCCGTAGTGTGCGTTGCGAATGCGGTTGCGCGAAACCTCTGTGTCCTCGACGAGTGTCGTCGCGTCGGCGTTCCTGACGAGGATGCCGACGCGGCCCGTCTCTTCCCGGCTGCCGACCACCGGCCGGATCGACTCGCCGGACAGCTTCATGCTGTTGCGGTGCACGCGAGCCCCGACGACGTCGGCCAGGTCGAAGCCGCGCAGGAATCGCCCTCGCACCTTGTTGCGCGTGAGGATCACGTCGGGCACACGCTCGCCCGATGCGAAGAACGCCCCCGCCCCCGCCACGAACACGGCGGCGAACGCCTCCGTGCTGCCCTCGGTCGAGAACCGGGTGCGCGAGATCTGCAACCCGGCGCCGTCGCTCCAGAGCACGCCGAAGGAGTCCTCGAGGCGCACGTTGATCTTGCACCGGTCGATGGTGAGCTGCTCCGCTCCCGCCGTCCCGAAGACGGGTGCATCGGCGTCGAGCGTGCATCCCCGCACGTAGACGCTGCGCGCGAAGCTCGAGAAGTTGTTGTCCAGCACCGCATTCATCCGCACGGCCTGTCCGCCGGGCACCTCGGTCCGGATCGTCAGATCGCGGAACTGGATATCCTCGGACTGTTCGATCCGGAACACCGGGCCCGCGCCCTCGCTCTCGAGTATGCAGTCTCTCGCGCGGCCGGTCGCACCACAGATTGTGACTGCGCTGCGACCGAACACGAACACCGACGACGAGAGCAGGTGGCGCCCCTTGCCGACGATGATCGTCGTCGGCTGGTTGGAACTCTGCAGCGCCAGGCGGAAGCCGGTCTCGTCGATCTCGGACGGGAACTTGAGGATCAGTCCGCCGCGTCGGCCGGACTTCGCATCCGCCGGAATGCCCCCGGCGGCAGCCAGCAAGGCGAACGCGATGCACGCGGCGACGATCGTCGTGCGGCGCCTCACTCTTCAGCCTCCGTGGTCTTCGCGGACGTGGACGGCGACGGGATCGTGCGCACCTCGCGCCCGCCCCCCTCGTCCTCCACCAGCACGCGGAGATAGTCGGCGCGCCCGGCGCCGTCCTCGACACGAGCGCGATAGGCGATGAGACGCGTCTTCGGTCCAGAGGTGTCCAGCAGGTCAGACGTCTCGTCCTCTGCCCAGGTGCGCAGAACCTGAGCACCGGCCAGAACAGTAAGCGCGCGCAACGGACGCCGTGTGCGCACCACGACGACGAGGTCGTTGCCCTCCCACTCGAGGTCCAGTTCGAAGCGACTCGGGATCTCACGGGTGCGCAGTTCGTCGACGAGCTCGGTCATCATGTGATTGACCGCGCGCTCGGTGAGCGTCTCGCTGACCTTCTCGAGGTTCCCCTCCACCCACGGCGGCGGGATGACCACGACGGTCGGCTGCAACGCGCCGCGGTCCCAGAGGTCCATCTCCTCCTCGCCGGAGCTTGCGACCACCGAGGCCGTCGGCTTGATCGGGTCAGCCGGGTCGTACATCTCGGCCTGCACGGTGAGCGACGTCGCATACGTGCGGTCGTCCACGAACCAGATCGGCAGAGGGACCATGAACCAGGTGAACGTGGACCAGAACTTGGACGAGTTCGCGCCCAGGTCGCGGAGGCGCGCGGAGTTCACGCGCACACGCATGATGAGGTCCGCCGCCTCGGCCTTGGCGCGGGGGGCAGCCGCCATAACGGTGTCGGTGAACTCGTCGGTCGTCAGCTCCTCGCGTCCGACGACGATCACGTTGCTGAAGACGCCGGAGTTCACGATCGCGTTTGTGATGCGGTTGCGGAACACGTCCGGCTCGAGTGCGAACGGCACCTCGTCGCCCTCCTGCGCCTCGCCCTCGCGGACCGGTGCGGCGAGCGCGGTCTCGACGCCCTCAATCGGCAGGAGGACGATCCGGTACGGCTGCGAGAGCGGCGCGATCGGGTCCGGAGTGGAGCCGCACGCCGTGGAGACGACGAGTGCGGCGAGGACCGGCAGCAGAGCGGCAATTCGGCTCACGGCAGTTCCACCATCTCCTCGTCGACCGCGCAACGGAAGCCGATCGTCGGCGCGCGTTGCGACCGCGGGTACTCCTTGGCGGGCGTGTCGCGAACGTTGGCCGCGACGCGGGTGAAGAACCAACTGCCGCCACGCACGGCCGAGACCGCAGGGGCCTCCTCGTCGTCCGGCATCACCACCACCCACTCGCAGACGTTGCCGCCCATGTGCAGGCAGCCGATCGGGCTGACGTCCTGACCCTCGCCCGCCGCGACCGGATTCGCGGGCTCGACGTCGTCGGAGGTCTTGCGCGCCACGAGCAGAGCGCTGTCCTCGACCTCATTGCCGGTGGGCCAGCGGAGGAGTTCCGCCTCACCCTCCATCTTGACCGCCGCCTTGACCCACTCGGCCTCGGTCGGAAGACGGCGGCCGCTCCACTTCGCGAACGCCCACGCGTCCCAGAAGGCGACGTTCACGACGGGGAATGCGTCCTGGTTCCAGCGTGCGTCGCCCCACGTCTCGGCCGGCGGGGTGTGATCCCACGCCTCCGGCTGCTCGGGGTGGCTCCACTCGCCGCGCCGCCCGCCCGTGGCGGCCAGGAACTGCCGGTACTGCGCGTTCGTGACCTCGGTGCGGTCCACGTACACGCGCCCGACGGAACGTACCTTCCGGGGGAAGATGACGACGTCGCCGGGAAGCACCTTCTCCATCTTGGCGGTGACGCCCTTTGTCCACGTGATCTCGGGCGGCATCTCGGTGCGGAGCTTCTCGACGCGGATGCTCATCGTGCGCGGGGCGGAGCGGCGGCCGGCGCGATCCACGGCCGTCAGGGTGATCGTCGGCGATCCGACCTCGAACACGTACCCGACGGAGAAGCCGAGCGCGTCGTGCGAGCTCTCCTTCGTGCCGCCGTCGAGGCCGGCACTCTCGACGAGAAGTGTGTAACTCTCCTCGCTGCACGTGCCCTGGAACGTGACCGGTGCGGTGTCGTTGAAGATTCCGCCGGACTCCGGACCGGTCAGCGTGATCGTGGGGCTCTCCCAGTCGGCGTTGATGGTGAGATTACGCTCGGCCGTGTTGCCCGCCGTGTCGCGCACACTCACCGTGAATGCGCTCCGACCCTGCTCAGCCAGTGTCAGGTCGAACAAGAACGACGTGGCCGCCGGGTCGATCTCGGAGAATCTCCGTTGCGACTCACCGTCGCCCGCGATCTTCACTTCGGCCAGGCGCAGGTCGGTCACGTCGACAGCTACCGTCACGAGTCGCGTGCGGGACCACTCGCCGCTGCCGACAGTTCTCGCCTCAGAATCGCGAACCGCGATCTCGCCGATCACCGGGTTCGCCGGGTCGATTGTCAGCTCCATCGACTGCGGGACCGCCTGACCCTGACCGGTCGCGGTCAGCCGATAGACGCCCGCACCGAGCGCCTGCAGCGCGATCTGCGAGACCTCGACGGGCACGGATCGCTCCGTCCCGGGACCAGAGACAAATCGCACGTGCGAGGGCGCTCCGTCGTTGGTCCCGTCAGAGTTCACGCGCTGCGCGTAGACACCCATCGTGTCGGTGTCGAGTGGGTATGTGCGTTCGTACTGCAGGGTGACCGCGTCGTCTCCACGCGTCACGAGACGCGTCTTGCCGTCGGTGGTACGGATGAGCGCGACGTCGTCCTCCTGCTTGACCAGAACGGTCCGCTTCGTCTCGTTCCCGGCCACATCCTCGAACGTGATCTGCGCCTGAAGACCATCTTCGGGGATCACGGGCACCGTGAACTTGAGCACACCCGCGGCGGCTGCGTCGATGGTCTTGGGCGCACCCGCGCCGAACGCGACGGTGCAGGTTCCGGCCTCGCTCGTCGAGAGTTCGAGCATCGCCGTTGCGCCGTCGCGTGCCTGCAGCACACCTTCGACGAGACCGGCCACATCGATTCGCGCCGCAGCCGTGTCACGAAAGTAGGAGAAGTCCTGCCGGGACACGTTGCCGGCGAAGTCGATGACCCGGATGCTCAGCACGACATCGCCGTCGTCCTCGGCCGTGCCGCGCACGCGCCACGCGCGACGGTCGTCCTCGCTCACCTGTTCGCCGGCTGCGGGCTCGGCACCGTCCGGCGTAGCCGTGACGCGCGCAACCGAGTCGTCATCGACGTCGACCAACACGATGGGAGCCACGGCGTTGGTGAAGCCCGACGTTGCGCCGCTGACCCGCACGCTCTTGATGGGAGGCGGCGCACGGTCGACGACGATCGTGACCGACGTGCCCTCGGCGCCCTCGGCCGCGCGCAACTCGGCAGAGTGCGGCCCGTCCTCGAGCGCGGACAGATCTGCGGTCGCGGTGACGACCTCACCGTCCGTGGTGATCGTGGAGCCGACCTCCTCGCCGTCCACCAGGAACGCAGGGATGGCCGCCTCGCCGGTCACCCTGCCGGAGAAACTCATCTCCCGCAGCGCCTGGTCGCGCAGGTGGTAGCGGCGGTCGGGGGCCGGGGCGATCGACTGCCCGGCCGCCGCCACGTCCAGCACACCGACGGACGGTGCGGTCTCGGTGAGCAGGAAGCCCGCCACGGCCACGCCGGCCATCAAGACGAACGCGCCGCTGATGAGCACCAACTTGCGCCGCTTGCGCGCACGCTCGGGCGCATCCCGCCACCACTGGAGCTCGTGTGAGACCTCGGTGAAGGACGCGGGACGGTCGGGCTTCTCGGGCGCCATGCAGCGGTCCGCGATGTCCGCGATCGTCCGGTCGAGATCCGGCTTGTCGGCGGCGAGGCGCGCGGGCAGCTCTCCGTCGGTGTGCAGCTTCAGGTAGTGCGCGAGGCCGCCGCGGGGCATCGGGTACTTCCCGTTCATGAACGACTCGTAGAGCATCACGCCGAACGCGTAGATGTCGCTCTGGAACGAACTCGGCTGCTGGCGGAACTGCTCGGGCGCCATGTACGCCAGCGTTCCGGAGAGCGTCGTACGCAGGTCGGGCTCGTACGTCCCCGAGATGGCTGCGGCACCCTTCTCGACGTCGGTGTCATCATTCTCGTCCATCCGCTTGGCGAGGCCGAAGTCGATCACTTTTGGGTGCTCGCGACCGTCGTCTCCCTGGACGAGTAGCACGTTGTCGGACTTCAGGTCCTTGTGGACGATCCGCTCGTCGTGGATGCGCTGCATCCCGTCCGCGATCTCCTTGTGGATGCGCACGGTCTCGCGCACGTCGAGAGAGATCGGACTGTCGCCGTCGCGCACCGCGTCGTACAGCGTGCGGCCCTCGAGATGCTCCATGACCATGAAGAGCTCGCGCCCCACGCGCGTCTCGTCGAGGTCGGTCACCTCGACGACACCGGGGTGCTTGACCTTCATCATCGTCTGTCCCTCGGTGAGGAACCGCGCGCGGAACGACGGATCCCGTGAGATGGACGCCTTGATGACCTTGATGGCGCGGTTGCCGTGCAGGAGCATGTGGCGGGCCTTCCACACCTCGCCCATGCCTCCCTTGCCGAGACGCGAAACGAGTTCGTAGCGGCCCGCGAGTTGTTCGCCCTCGAACAGGCGAATGCTGCCGCCGCCGCCGCGTGCGCCCCCGGCGGTCGAGCCGTCCGCCGCCGCCAGGTCGCGCGCCGTCGCCGACTGGTCCGCCCGCGCGCCCGGCGACGTGCGCGCACCGCCTTCGCGCATTGTCCCCGCCGCAGGGTCCTCGCGGGTCGCGGACTTGTCCTTGAGGCGCTCCGTCAGACCCGCGTCGTAGACGGTCTGCTCCTCACCGCTCGGCCCGACTGTCTCGCTGGTGGGGCGGACCGGCATCACCGTGCCGGCGAAGCCCCCCGCCACGGTGTCGCGGTCGTCTTCAGCGGGGTCGTCGTCAGCGCGCGGGGCGGGAGGCGACAGCGGCCGTTCGCCGCGCTCGTACATCGCCGTCTCGAGGTCGTCCTCGGCCGCGCCGGGGTCGGCGAGCGTCTCGCCGGAATCACGCGACGGCCCCGAATCACGCGACGGCAGGGAGTCGTCGTCCTCCTCGCGGTCGCGGTCGTCGTCTCCCCTATCCGTCACGTCGCTCCTCGCGAATCTGCGGCGCAGCAGCCCTCATCCTCCGGCCTGGCGTCGGGCACGTCAACGTGAGACGACCCGGCGAGCCCAGCGCCACCCGCGGTGAGCGTGTGCCCGGCGTCCGCGAGCCTGTCTCCCGGCGGTTGATTCATCGGCCGACGATGCACGCGACGCGACACTCTCGCGCCATGGAGGAACGACTGCTGCGAGGCTACGTCGACGTCGGGGCGGTGGAGGACTTCGACGAGGGCGAGGCCGTCCGCGTCAGCGCCGGCGACCTGAACCTCGCGCTGTTCCGGTCCGGCGGCCGTTTCTACGCCCTCATCGACCAGTGCCCGCACGCCGAGGCCCCCCTCAGCGACGGCTCGCTGGTGGAACACGAGTTGAGCTGCTCGTGGCACGCGTGGAAGTTCGACGTGCGCAGCGGGGAATCGCTGCTGGTCAGCGGCATCCCGCCCGTGCAGTCGCACGACGTGCAGGTGAGCGCCGGACGCGTGATGGTCGCTGCGGAGCCCCGTCCGCCACCTGGCCGGTGACGCCTCAGGCTCACCGTTGTGGGTTCGGCCCGCGTTTATGGGTTGGGCATCGGCTCGACGAAGAGGTCGCGGCCACCCACCGGTTCGCCGTCCACCTCGACGACGAACGTGTAGATGCCGGACCTCGCGAGCGGCAGCCCGCGCAGCTGGATCGCTCCGCTGCCCTGTCCGGACTCGGCGATCTGCATGTTGAGCGGTCCGAGCGCCGGCACGATGTCGGCTTCGTCTGTGTCGCGGATACGCACACGCAGTTCGTGCTCACCGGGATCGGCCCAGAGCTCGAACGCGAGGTAGCACTGGTCGTGCGTCGTCGGGAACTTCTTCGCGAAGATGCGATTGAAGATCCCGAGCACGCAGTCCTTGCCACCGACCTTGGCGTGGCCGTCGCAGAGGAGGAGGTAGCCGAGCTGCGGCTTGCTCATCTGTGGTGCTCCCGGGGTTCACGCCGAGGCTACCTTGGCACGCTCGCCTGAACGGGCGATTACCGCAGGGCAGAGCCGAATGGACGCGCCTCCGCCGGCTCCACGGCCCGGCCTGCCACGACGGCGCGGACCGCAGGGACGAGCAGCGCCCGGCTGTCCTTGCCGCGCGCGCGGCGGTCGTTGTCGATGGGACCGCGGTATCGCAGCGTTCCGTCGGCCGCCAGCAGCAGCACCGTGGGTGTGACGCGGACGCCGAGACGCTTGGCGGCGCCCTCGGTGTCGCGGAGGACCGGCAGCGCGAGCCCCTGGCGGGAGAGCGTCTCCGTCAGATCCGCTTCCGAAGCGTCGCCATCGGTGACGACAAGCACCAGATCCGCTGCGGTACCCAGGTCTTCGACCGCAGCGAGGAGAGTCTTCGCGTACCGTTCGGAGACTGGGCAGCGGGACGACCGGTACACGAGGACCCGAGGCCTCTCGCGCCCGGTCTCGCCAACCGCCACCAGGCCTGCGTCATCGGTGGTCCCGACCCGGCGCAGTCGGATCTCGGCGGGAGGGATCTCGCCGACGGCGATCCGTGTGCTCTCCTGGGCCGAGCTTACGTGGGCTGGGCCCGCGACTTGTACGACGAGGAGACCGGCGGCCAGGAACCCGATGGCCCAAGCAGGTCGCAGCAGTCGCGAGAGCGAAGAGAATCGGTGACCCGGCACGCGCGGGAGAGTAGCAGACGAAGACGGATGAGCACCCCGGCAGAGCCCGTCGAGCAGACCACCCCGAATCCCGCGGACGGGGCCAGGCAGCACTACACCCGTTGCGTGGTCCACTACGCGGAGATCGGCACGAAGTCCGGCAACCGCTGGATGTTCGAGAACGCCCTGGCCAGGAACGTGTCCCGAGCCGTCCGTCCCTGGATCAAGGTGAACGTGCGGCGGGAGACCGGTCGTCTCACGTTCCCGCTCGAAAACGCGGCGCCCGGCGATCTACCGGATCTCCTCGCGGCCGTTGCGCGGCAGCCCGGCGTCGCGTGGGTGTCGCCGGCCGTCCGCACCAAGCCGGTGCTGGCGAAGATCGAAGCAGCCGCCGTCGCGCTCTCGCTGCGCGGCAGCGGCTCGTTCAAGATCAACGCGCGTCGATCGGTCAAGTCGCTTCCGTTCGACAGCATGGAGGCGAACCGCGTCGTCGGCGCGGCTGTGCAGGCCGCAACCGGCCGGCCTGTGGACCTGCACCACCCGGACGACGAGTACCGGATCGAAGCCGACGACAAGTACGCGTACGTGCTCGACGCGCGGCGCAACGGTCCCGGCGGACTGCCGGTCGGCCCGGCGGGCACCGTCGTCACACTGTTGTCGGGTGGACTGGACTCGCCCGTCGCCGCGTATCGCATGATGGTGCGCGGATGCCATGTGATCGGCGTGCACCTGTGGAACAGGGCGTACTCCGGTGAGGGCGTTCGCGAGAAGGTGATCGGCCTGGCCGAGGTCCTCGCTCGGTATCACGGCCCGCTGCGTCTCGAACTCGTGCCGTTCGACGAATTGCAGCGTGAGATCATCGCGTACGCTCCGGCGGACATGCGGATGCTGCTCTACCGCCGGGCGATGATGCGCGTGGCGAACATGGTGCGGAAGCAGCAGGGTGCTCTGGCCACTGTCGTCGGCGACGCCGTCGGGCAGGTCGCGTCGCAGACACTGCAGAACATCGCAGCGGTGTACGCGGCTGCCGAGCCACCCGTGCTCTCACCGCTCTGCGGCACCAACAAGGCTGACATCGTGAAGATCGCGCGGGAGATCGGGACCTACGACGAGTCGGTGAAGCCGGGCGTCGATTGCTGCTCACTACTGGTGGCGAAGCACCCCAAGACGGCCTGCTCCGCCGAGCGTCTTGAACACGTCGAGCAGGAGTACGACCTGGACGCTCTCTGCGCGGACGCGCTGTCGCGTAGAGAAGTCCACCTCGCCGGCAAGTAGACTCCGCCCGTGACTGCGAAGGTCGACCCCGCGACCGTCCCGGCCGCCGGCCGGCCCGAGGATCTGACGATCCGCCGGTTCCGCGTGGACCTGACCGCGCTGTCCGTCGAATTCGAGGAGCCGCGCTGCCGCGACCTCGACGACGCACTCGGCGGCATCGGCCGCGCCATGCGGCTGCTCGACGAGCATGATGTCGGGGACGCCTACGACCCCGCCGCGCCGCTCATCGTGAACCTCGGCGCTCTATCGGGGACGGCGCTCATGACGGGGCTGCGCACTTTCGTGCACGGCTACTCCCCGCTGAAGGTCTCGCGCGCGGGGAGACCGGGTGCCATGTGGTCCGCGGGAAGCGGCAAGTTCGGCACGAAGCTCCGTGGTCTCGCCATCGACGAGATCATCTTCACCGGCCGCTCGCCGCACCCCGTCCTGTTGCACCTGTCAGTCAGTGACACCGCGTCGGGAGGCGTTGCGTTCGCGTTCGAGGACGCGGGCGACCTCGCCGGGCTCAGCGTGAACGCACGCATCCAGCAACTCCACGGGCGCTACGCAAGTGCGCACTTCGCCGTGATCGGTCCGGCCGGAGAGGCTTGGCGCTACTGCCGGTTCGCCGCCCTCGCTCTCTCGACGGAGAACCAGCTTCGTTCCGGTGATCCGAAACCAGGGTTCTGCGGCCGGGGCGGATTCGGCGGTGTGTTCGGATCGAAGAACCTGCTCGGGATCGCCGCCGACGGGCCGGATCCCGACCCCGCGCCGCGCAACGAGACCGTGACCGCCGTCAACAAGCGCATCGCACGTGGCCGCGGCAGCGCGCGCTTCCGCGAGGCGGACGACGGCAGCGGCGGCGGCACCTGGGCGAACTATGCCGTGCTGCCGCAGATCAACGCACTGCCCGAGCGCAACTTCGGACCCGTCGCGAACGACGCGTCGCTCCCGCTGGTCCGCGAGACCGTCGAGGAGGGTCCGTTCGAGGTGGTCGCGGAGTCCTGCCATCGCTGCGGGATCCGGTGCCACAAGAACGTGCACGATCAGCAGGAGGACGGCACACGGGGTCGCTTCCGCGCGAAGCTCGACTACGAGCCGCTGAACCTCCTGTCGTCGAACCTCGGCATCTACGACGCAGACGCCGCCTGCACTCTGGTGCAACTGGTGGACGAGCTCTGCATGGACTCGATCTCGCTCGGCGCGACGCTGTCGTACGCGATGGAGTGGAACCAGCGACATCCCGAGAACCCCGTCGCCGACGGGCTCGCGTTCGGTGACGTGGACGGCGTCCTCCGCGCCATCGAAGGCATCGCGCGCGGTCTGCTCCCGCTGCTCGGCCAAGGGGTGGCGCGGCTCGCGGCCGTCACCGGTGACGACGGGTACGCGATGCACTGCAAGGGTGTCGAACTGCCGGCGTACCTGCCGCAGACCAACCCCGGCAGGGGATCCCCTCTTCACTCAGGTCAGGCTGCGGCGGCGAGTGGCGTGCGCGCATCGGTTCGCCCAACGATCTCCCAGTGGAAGGGAGGGCATCGCCGCACGGCGCAGGCGAGTAGTCGTTGGAACAGCAGTCCACGTCGCTTCGATGTGCGTCGGTTGAACCGGAACTCGAACTCCGCCAGGTAGCTGGGGAGGTACTTGCGTCGCACGCCGCCCTGGAACGTGCCCAAGAGCACGCGATGGAGCAGCGAGAAGACGCGGTGGATCGCAGGTAGCACAACGTGTGCCTCGTCGTCGGACTTCGACACGTTGGTCGGTCGATGGTCGTGCTCCAAGTCGTCAGCCGGCTTTCGATAGCTACGCCAGTCGTCGGTGAACAGCACTGAGCGTGCGGCGACGTGCTGCTCGAGGAACGCCTTGACCGTGTCAGCCGAACCATCGGCGATGGATTCGAGACGGATGCGACCGATGAGGGCGTGACGCGGTGAGATCTCGACGGCTCCCATGACCAGCGCGCTGCGGTCGCCGACCTTGGGACGCCCCGGCCGGCCATGTCGCAGTCCGCCTTCCCAGGTCTCGTCGATCTCGAGGTGTCCGCGCAGCGGCGCGGTGGATCGCATCGCGATGGCGTTTCGCAACTTGTGCAGCCATGTCCAAGCGGTCTGGTACTTGGCCAGTCCAAGCTCGCGCTGCAGCTCGAGTGCGGAGATGCCTCGCTTGCTCGACACGAACAGATACATGGCCAGGAACCACAGCCGTAGCGGCTTGCGAGACCCGTGCATGACGGTGCCGGCGGTGAGCGAAACCTGCTTGTGGCAGGCACAACACTCGTCGAGCCGGCGTGACGGCAGGAACCACGCCTCCTCGCCGCCGCACGCTGGACAGCGGAAGCCGCCCTCGCCGTACTTCCACCGGCGCAGCAGGGCTGCACACCGATCTTCGTCGGAGAACCTCACGACAAACTCGGCGAGTGTGCCCGGCAGCGAGTCGTCGCGCGCAAAGGGGATCATGGCACCGGTCATCGCACCTCCTTGTAAGTGCGATGTTAGTCACCCGATCGGACGCTCAACCTGAGCGAAGGGGGGAGCCCCTGCCCGCACTATTCATGACGACGCTCGCGATGGCGTCCCTCGGCCGGTCCGAGCGCCCGGGCGCTCGACTTGCGGCGTTCACCGAGGTCGGCGGGGTCTCGGACGGCGGGATCTTCGTTCCGAGGGGGCGTTCAAGTCCATTTGCCGCCGCGCGGACGAGGTCTGGACGGACCGGTAGCCGGAAGCGTGTCGTTCTTCTGGCCATCGGCTGCGCTCAGACCGGCGCAGCGCCGAGCCTTCGCGCGACGCGGCACCACAGCTCGCGCCATGGGCAGGCCGCCGCGAGATGCACGACGACGCGGCGCACCGATTCCACGACGCGGGCGCCGATCTTGAGCAGCCGTTCGCGGATCGTGTGCACCTGCCAGACTGCGGCCGTGGTGCCGCGCAACTGGTAGCGTAACTCCTGGAAGAGTACGTAGGCCGCCGCGGTCATCAGCACGCGGAACTGGTTCGCCAGGAAGCTCGAGTTGCTCGTGCGATCCACCGCCAGGCCACCCTTGAGTTCCTTGATGCGGTTCTCGGCGTCGCCGCGACCGCAGTAGGTCTTGCAGTAGGTCGTCTCGGGCTTGTAGCTGCGCGAGACGTTGGTGACCACGAAGCGCGCGTTGTCCTTGTTCACCTTCCCGGTGGCGACCAGCACTTACGCCTTGAAGACCACGCGGCGGGACCTGCTCCAGCTCTTCGCCCGGTACTCGCAGTCGCCGTAGATCTGCGCCGTCTTGTCTTCCATCGCCGCCAGCACCGCAGCCGCTGTCATCTCGGCGTCGCACAGATCCAGGAGCCGCTTGTTCTTGGGCATCCCGACCACGTACTTCACGCCGAGTTCGTCCAGCGCGTCGAAGAGCCGCGAGCCGGCGAAGCCGCTGTCCAGGCGCACGAGGATCTGCGTGCGCGGAAACGCACGCCGAAGTCGCTTCACCATCCGGCGGATCGTCCGCAGCGACGTGCGGCCCTCCTTCGCGTTGCCCGGCCGCAGCCGCGCACAGAAAAGGTACTGCTCCGGATCGCCGTCGACCGTGAGGAAGCCGAAAACCGGCAGGTAGCACCACGTGTCGTAGAAGCCGTTGAAGAGCGCTCCCTGCTGTGCACCGTGGGTCGGGTCACAGCTCGGGTCCATGTCGATCGTGATGCGCCGGGCCCCCCGGTGGCGAGCGCAAAGACGCTCGATCACGTCCTCCTCGAGCTTGCGCGACAAGGCCACGAGCTCGTGCGCCGTGACCGCGTTCTCGAAGCGCGACAGCGTCGCCTGAGACGCCAGGTCGGCGCCCTTGATCGGCGCGCGGCCCGTGACCCCCTTGAGCATCGGGTCGGTGCCCACGCGAGCCGCGTCGTTCTGGTCGCTGTAGCCCAGGCCGATCGAGAAGACGCGCTGCCGAAAGAGCTCCTCCAACGAGTGCTGCACCCGCGTCGGGTCACGACGATCCACCAACAGCGCAGCCAGACCTGCGGTCACTCCCATTCGACGGTCCACCGCGCGCAGCAGTCCCGCGCCTCCCTCGGACGTGTGCGCTTCGCCGTCGAACACGGCCGTGGTGACCTTCCCGAAGAGATCGGGAAACCGGACAGTGTGTGGGGTAGAATTCGTCACTCGGGCGTACCTCTCGCATCTGTGTAACTATTGCTCTAACAACAGTTTATGCAATGCGCGGTGCGCCCGAATCTACGTTCCGGGCGTGGCGTGATGAATTATGCAGGTTAGTGACTCCACGCCGATCCGAGTGACTGTCGGAACCGCGTCCAGGCTGTCTAAGAGGAGTATCTCATCGTCCGATGTCCCGGGGAGGCCGTCGTCTGCTGCAGACGATGCGATTGCCCGCGTTCGCGACGCAGCCACTGCGCGACCTGGAGCGCGATCGAATAGAAACGGCGTGGCCAGGTCGACCCGCTGGAATTCGCCACCAACGTCCGTGAACAAGTACGTGACGTCGTCAGCCGTTGTCGCGATTCCGTCGAGGCCGTCGCTCGCGACCAAGAACGACGACGAACTCAGCGGTACCGGCCGCGACCTGCCTGATTCGGGGATGAAAGGTGCCGGCAGGTACTCCACCGCGCTCGTTGCACCAAGACCAGACAGCACAGCGACGCAGTCGTCGGCGGTGCCGAACACTCCATCCAGCCCAGTCGTGCTCGTGACCGCGGTGGAGCTAGAAGTTCGCTCCGGGGAATATGGGAGTGAGCCCCCGCGGATTATGATCTTGCTGACTATGTTCAGTGTGCCGATCTGACTCAGGAGGTGAACCGCATCGTCGTTCGTGCCCCAGACACGGTCGTCGCCCGCGCTCGAACGGAGGGCGCTTGTCGCAGAGAGACGAGTGACTTGACCTGAGCGCGCTGACGCGAATGGAGTAGCAAGCGGCGTGATGGACGCGTTGCAGAACGTACCACCGGCCGCTGGCCTCACGACGAGAGTCAGGTCGTCCTGCGTGGTGGGGTCACCATCCGGGCCCTCGGCGGGGACGAGGATTGTCGTGGACGTAAGAACCAACGGTGCGCCCGATGACCCCAGCATCGCGTCCCCATGCGATGAGAAAGACACGAACACAACCGGAGCCTCAGTGTCGAGTAGGGCCCGCGGACACACAGCCGCGATCAAGAGCGCTGTCAGACCAATGCGTATTCGAGCCCGTAGCCAGACGCTCTCGCGCGTCATCCTGCCCTCCCTCGATGGGCGCGTGCATAGTCGAGGCCGTTCCCGACCGATTCGGCCTCAGCACTACGGCGCGAGTCGACGGTAGCCCCGGACCAATTTCCGTGTCAACCACAAACGAGCAATCGCACCGGCGAGCGCGCTCGGCTCGTAGCACCAGCGGAACGCCGTCACCACACTCGGTCGTCGGCGCGCACTGGGATCTGGTACCGTTCGACTCCCGAACGGGTGGACTCTCCATCAGTCACTGCGAACGTGCCGCCGAGAATCGAAGGAGATGAACGTGCGCCACGCTGTCGCACCGCCGTCGGACGAGGCCCCTGGAGTTCGCCGGATACGGTTCTGCCGAGTGGTGGGACGTGCGGGCCCCCACCGAGACTTGCCGCTACCCTGCAGGACTCGGTTCGCACTGACTCACTTCATGCGACTGCGAACGGCGCTTCGCACGGTGGCCCTCGGGGTGTGCTTTCTAGCCCGAATCGTTCACCAGCCGGGAATCTGAGCGGGCCGTCGTCTGTCTAAGTGCTCGTACTCGCTAGTACTTGCACCGACAGGAGCGCCGGCCCGATGACGACAGACTGTAGCCCGCAGGGGACCCTCTTCGCGGGCATCTGTGGACGCACCGCGGTGACGCGCTTCGACGCCGGTACCGTGACGAGCGACGGGGGCGTGCTGCTGCTCGAGCGGACCGATCGTCGCATCGATCTGCTCTCGCGGTTTGCGCGCTGCTTCGGGGACCACCGGGACCCGCGTCGGGTCGAGCACACGGTCGGCCAGATGCTGCGTCAGCGGGTCTTCGGGCTGTGCGCGGGCTACGAGGATCTGGTGGACCACGACCATGTCGGCAAGGACCCGCTGTTTGCCGCGGCGTGCGGCAAGCGCGAGGGTGCTCTGGCCACGCACCCGACGCTCTCGCGGCTCGAGACCACGCAGCTCGGCGCCACGGCACAGACGCGCTACGCCAAGATCGAGATGGACCAGGAGCGCGTGGACAGCGTGCTCAGCGACGTCTTCTGCGAGGCCATGGGGCCGGAGGATCCGGGCCTGCTCGTGCTGGACCTGGACCACTCCGACGTGCGGCTGCACGGCCGGCAGGAGGGCCGCTTCTTCCACGGCTACTACGGGCACTACTGCTACCTGCCGCTGTACGTCTTCTGCGGCGAGCACCTCTTGCTCGCTCGGCTCCAGACCGCTGACAGAGATCCCGCGCGCGGAGTCGTGGACGAGCTCCGTGCGCTGGTCTTACGTCTGCGGCGCCGCTGGCCCCGGGCCAAGGTGCTCGTGCGCGCAGACTCGGGCTTTTGCCGCGAGGAGCTGATGGCCTGGTGCGAGGCCGCCGGCCACTTCTACCTGCTGGGCATGGCGCGCAATGAGCGCCTTGAGCGACACGTCGAAGACGCGCTCGATGAGGCCGCAGCCCGTGCCGTGCAGACCGGCCGAGCAGCCCGGGTCTTTCGCGACTTTGCCTGGACCACGCTGGGGAGCTGGAGCCAGAGGCGTCGCGTGGTCGCCAAGGCCGAGCACCTGCCGGGCGGCAAGCGCAATCCCCGCTTCGTGGTGACCAATCTGCCGCCTCGTAGCTGGAGCAGCAAGCGTCTCTACGAGCAGCTCTACTGCGCCCGGGGCGAGGCGGAGAATCGCATCAAGGAGCAGCAGCTCGAGCTCTTCGGCACCCGTCTGTCGGTGCACACGATGCAGGGCAACGCCGTGCGGATGGCCATGTCGGCCATGGCCTACGTCCTGACCTGTGCGCTGCGACGCATCGGTCTCGCCGGCACCGAGATGGCGCGTGCGCAAGCCGGCACGATCCGCCTGCGGCTGCTCAAGATCGGCGCGCTCGTGCGGATCACGACGCGCCGGATCTGGGTCTCGATGTCCTCGTCGTGGCCCTGGCAGCACGTCTTCGAGCGCTGCGCGCAACGACTGCTGGCATCCCCGAAGCCGACCTGACGTCCCGCCGCGCCGTCCGCCACACCACCGCCCGGCCTACGGTCTGCCCACACCGCAGAATCCGCGCCGTTTCGGCCGCTCACTCGCGTTGCCCTTGTGGCAACGACGACAGCATCCGCCCTCGCCTGGCCAAGATCTGACCCTGTGGACTCCGAAAGCACCGTCATCGCGACGTCTCGTGAACAGATGCGGCTAGCTCCATTCGCCGGACACCCAGGGCGCGTGACCGTTCGAGGTGACCGCTCGCGGAGGTACTGGTGCCTCCCTTACATCTTCAATTGGCAGGCACTGAACCACATGGAGTCAAACCGCGCGGTAGTTGTCGGCGCGGTCCTCGACTCGTTTGTCTTGCCCCAGGCGAAGCCCGTCGAGCCTGTCTCGGACTGGTCTCGGCACGTCACATTCTGGCTGCGCCCACACGGGCGAAGTCGATCGACGAACGCCGTGGCCGTGAGCGAGCGCGGGTTGGTGCGGCTCGCCCCCGAGCACATACACCGCCCCTCGTCGACGCACCTCGCACTCGATTCGAACACGCACGTCCTCTGGCCACGCGTTCGGTGGGACGCGGTCGGAGTCGTGCTGACGATTCCCGCGGACGGGTCGGTGGTCCAAGGGAACCGGATGTTCGATATCCGCGTCTTTCCGGCCGTCGAGATGCCGGTCGTATCTAGCTCGCGACTCGACGGCGTTCGATCGGCTCTTCGGAACGGGGACTGGGAGACGGTCCTTTCGCAGCTTCGCGACACGTCGGTGCTGACCGCGCTGTTCGATGACGAAGAGTCGTGGTCCGGTGTTGCCGAGGCGCTCGAGAAGTACCCGATTCCGTACTTCGCGCCACAGGTCGGGGGCATCGCAATGCGCGTCCGAGATGCTGCGAACTCACACGGCGACCAGCGAACACTGGCGGTGGCGAAGCTACGTCGATCGGTTCGCGACCTTCTCGACCGCGATCCGTATCCAGCACCTGCGTGGCTCGACGATCCACCCGCAGACGAGACGTCGTTCTCATTCGCCGTGGCCGCCGATCTCCAGTTCCACGAGGACCGAGGACCTCGGTTCGGTTAGGCGGTTCCTCTCGATGCTCGATCCGAACCTGCGCCCCTCGCCCCTCCGGTGCGCGATCGGCGCCGCTCGCCCCGTCTCTCCCGCCCGAGATCGCTCGCGAACTGGAACGTGTGAAGTTCGTGGTCATCGCCGGGGATCTCGGGGACGGAGAGGGAATCGGCACGTCGAAGGCCGCCGTCGCGCTCAACTCCCTTGGGCTCCTACCGCCGACATCTCCGTACATCAGGGGGGGCGAGTTTCTCCAACTGTCCGACGAATTCGCGCGCTTCTCGAAGCCCGTGTTTGCCGTGCCAGGGAATCACGACGGCTACGCGAACTATGGCGGCACACCCACGCAGTGGCTGAACTACGTAGCGAGCTCGCTGAAGGCGTATCCGATCACTTCCATCCTCGGCTACGGCCTAGCCGCGATCGCGAGGCAGATGCCCGTGTTCTTCAAGTTCGGACCGGCGTGGGCGATCGTCCCGTTCTCGGATGGCCTGGTCGA
Organism: Planctomycetota bacterium; assembly: GCA_965248445.1. Classification (GTDB taxonomy): domain Bacteria; phylum Planctomycetota; class JAJSAM01; order JAJSAM01; family JAJVHW01; genus CBDFJG01. The sequence continues at coordinate 28,127 of CBDFJG010000004.1, read as the reverse complement.
CTGGAGCTACGTGCTAGCCTGCATAATTCATCACGCCACGCCCGGAACGTAGATTCGGGCGCACCGCGCATTGCATAAACTGTTGTTAGAGCAATAGTTACACAGATGCGAGAGGTACGCCCGAGTGACGAATTCTACCCCACACACTGTCCGGTTTCCCGATCTCTTCGGGAAGGTCACCACGGCCGTGTTCGACGGCGAAGCGCACACGTCCGAGGGAGGCGCGGGACTGCTGCGCGCGGTGGACCGTCGAATGGGAGTGACCGCAGGTCTGGCTGCGCTGTTGGTGGATCGTCGTGACCCGACGCGGGTGCAGCACTCGTTGGAGGAGCTCTTTCGGCAGCGCGTCTTCTCGATCGGCCTGGGCTACAGCGACCAGAACGACGCGGCTCGCGTGGGCACCGACCCGATGCTCAAGGGGGTCACGGGCCGCGCGCCGATCAAGGGCGCCGACCTGGCGTCTCAGGCGACGCTGTCGCGCTTCGAGAACGCGGTCACGGCGCACGAGCTCGTGGCCTTGTCGCGCAAGCTCGAGGAGGACGTGATCGAGCGTCTTTGCGCTCGCCACCGGGGGGCCCGGCGCATCACGATCGACATGGACCCGAGCTGTGACCCGACCCACGGTGCACAGCAGGGAGCGCTCTTCAACGGCTTCTACGACACGTGGTGCTACCTGCCGGTTTTCGGCTTCCTCACGGTCGACGGCGATCCGGAGCAGTACCTTTTCTGTGCGCGGCTGCGGCCGGGCAACGCGAAGGAGGGCCGCACGTCGCTGCGGACGATCCGCCGGATGGTGAAGCGACTTCGGCGTGCGTTTCCGCGCACGCAGATCCTCGTGCGCCTGGACAGCGGCTTCGCCGGCTCGCGGCTCTTCGACGCGCTGGACGAACTCGGCGTGAAGTACGTGGTCGGGATGCCCAAGAACAAGCGGCTCCTGGATCTGTGCGACGCCGAGATGACAGCGGCTGCGGTGCTGGCGGCGATGGAAGACAAGACGGCGCAGATCTACGGCGACTGCGAGTACCGGGCGAAGAGCTGGAGCAGGTCCCGCCGCGTGGTCTTCAAGGCGCAAGTGCTGGTCGCCACCGGGAAGGTGAACAAGGACAACGCGCGCTTCGTGGTCACCAACGTCTCGCGCAGCTACAAGCCCGAGACGACCTACTGCAAGACCTACTGCGGTCGCGGCGACGCCGAGAACCGCATCAAGGAACTCAAGGGTGGCCTGGCGGTGGATCGCACGAGCAACTCGAGCTTCCTGGCGAACCAGTTCCGCGTGCTGATGACCGCGGCGGCCTACGTACTCTTCCAGGAGTTACGCTACCAGTTGCGCGGCACCACGGCCGCAGTCTGGCAGGTGCACACGATCCGCGAACGGCTGCTCAAGATCGGCGCCCGCGTCGTGGAATCGGTGCGCCGCGTCGTCGTGCATCTCGCGGCGGCCTGCCCATGGCGCGAGCTGTGGTGCCGCGTCGCGCGAAGGCTCGGCGCTGCGCCGGTCTGAGCGCAGCCGATGGCCAGAAGAACGACACGCTTCCGGCTACCGGTCCGTCCAGACCTCGTCCGCGCGGCGGCAAATGGACTTGAACGCCCCCTCGGAACGAAGATCCCGCCGTCCGAGACCCCGCCGACCTCGGTGAACGCCGCAAGTCGAGCGCCCGGGCGCTCGGACCGGCCGAGGGACGCCATCGCGAGCGTCGTCATGAATAGTGCGGGCTAGAGGCAGTAGTTGACCGACGTTGTGCAGCGGTAGTGCAGCGGTCCCGCGCAACGGCTCGAGCGCCCGGGACATCCGCTGCTCGATGTTGCTGACGCTGCCGACCGAGATCTTCACGTCGAAGGCCTCGGAGAGCAGGCGTGAGACCTCCGCCCGGCTCAGCCGGTAGGCGGCCACGAGGGTGACGACCAGAGCCTGCAGTCGAGGCCCGAAGGCGCTGGGGGACACGCCTTCGGGCAGATCGGCGAAGACCGCGTCGCCGCAGTGCCCGCAGAGCCGCCCGCGTAGGCGGTGCTCGGTGATCGTCGCCAAGAGCGGCGGGATCTCGGTGACCTGGTGGCGGCGAGGGGCAAGATCGCTGTCCACGAGCTCGTCGTGACCGCATGTGCGGCACTCGCTCGGCTCGTGGTCAATCACCTCATCGACGTCGCCTGGATCGACGAGTTTGCGCGTCTTGCCCGGATGGCCGGGCTGAGCGCCCTGCTTCTTGCCAGACGGCGGGCGGCGACGACCGCGGCGCTTGGACCACGGGCCGTCCGACGACGGTGGCTTCGACGAGGTGCGTGAGTCCTTGCGCAGCCGGGACTCGAGATCGTCGATGAGCGCGGCCTGCCTGTAACCGTTCACGTGGGTATCCAGCCTCAGGCCGAGGGGGCCTGAGGGATGAGTCGAGGAGCCGGAGTGCCGGTGATCGCGTTGCGGGCGACCTCGACCAGGTAGTCGAGGACACCCTCGGCTCGTCGCCTCTTGGTTGCGACGACGGTCATCATCCGCTCAACGAAGCGAAGCCCTCGCTCGCTCTGGCTGCCAAAGCAGCCCTTTCGCCAGAGCACCGCCTTGCGAATGGCGCGCTCGGCGGCGTTGTTCGTGGGTGGCACGCCCTCGCGGTCGGCAAACACCCAGAGCGAGTCCGCGCGAGCCAGCAGATGCGCGGCGAAACCGCTGACGCCGGCCGTGTCGCTGCAGGCGCTGCCGCCGAGCCGGAAAACCTTCTGCGCCCCAACCCCCCGCGCGTAGCGTCTCGGCCCCTCAGCCGCGCTCCCTGCGCGGCCGTGACACACGGTCGGGGCGTAGCTCAGCCTGGCAGAGCGCTTGCTTCGGGAGCAAGAGGCCGGAGGTTCAAATCCTCTCGCCCCGACCACTTGTAACCATTGCCGTACGAGCGAGTTACGGCGACTTCGCGCGCCCCATTCGGACCCCGCGTTTCAGGCCGATTCCGGCTACCGCTGCACTACCGCTGCAGATCGTCACGCGACCGACGGGAGCGATCGACGCTGTGAGGTGGCGCTCTCCGCCGTCGGCGTCGCACAGGGGGCGCCCGCTACGATGGGGGGCATGGCGACGCATCCCTTCTCGATCGGCGAACTGGCCCGAGCCGTGGGCGTCCCGACGTCCACGCTGCGCTACTCCGAGCGCGCGGGCATCCTGCGGCCGTACCCGTTCAGGGTATGACGATCCGCGGCCTCAGCGCGTGATCGGGAGCGCGACGAGAGCCGGCGGCGAGCGGTTGTGCGCGAGTGCCGCGCTGACGTCTGCGAGGTAATCGAAGACGCTCTCGCCACGCTGGCGGAGCGTGGCGGTGACGGTCAGGATGCGCTCGACGAAGCGGAGTCCGCGCTCGCTCTGACTTCCGTGCGTTGCGCGTCTCCACAGGACCGGCTTGCGCACCGCGCGCTCAGCGGCGTTGTTCGTCGGGGAGACGCCAGGGACGTCGGCGAAGGTCCACAGAGCCTCCGCTCGGTCGAGCAGATGCCGAGTCGTTCCGCGTACTCGGCGGTGCTTGCTGTCTGCGCCGCGCACGAGCAGCGTCAGGAGTCGGTCCCATGTGAGACGCAGCTCACGCCGCATGCGGTCGCGGTCCCCGTGCTCGCCGAAGTGACGCTGAGCTCGCATGACAGCCTGGGCGAGACGCACGGCCTGCTTGCCGAAGCGCCGGCCGCCGCGCGAGCCCTCGGCCAGCGCTCGAAAGTCCCTCTCGAGATGCGCCCAGCAGATCTGGCGGCGCTCGGTGGGATGCTGGTCGTAAGCGCCCATACGGTCGGTCACGAGGACGCCCCTGAAGCGCTTGCCCACGAGTCGCCGCATGGCCTTGGCGCTCCTGCGCCGATCGATACGATGGACCGTGGCGTGCTCACAGACCGCGCTCCACAGCCAATGCAGCGTGCCACGACGCGACCACGGTGTCTCGTCTACATAGGCGACGCTGCTCGTGCGTACGGCCCCGAGGGCCTCGATGTGCGCTGAGGAGATGGCTCCCGACACCCGCTCCTCGATCGCACTGACCGTGCCCGGTGACATCGAGACGCCGATGACGTCACGCAACAGACGACTGGTCTCGCGCCGCGACAGGCGGAAGACGCCGACCAGAGCCGCGGTGAGCGCACAGAGTCGCGGGCCGAAGGGACTCGCCGTCACACCGCTTGGCAGCGAGGCAGTGGACGTGGCGCCACAGTCCGTGCACCGTGCCCGGTGCAACCGGTGCTCGGTCACCTGGATCAGCCGTGGCGGGACCTCGAAGACCTGCTGGCGTGTCGGGGCGCGATCGATCGGGACGAGCACGTCGCTCCCACACGCGCTGCACTCGCGCGGGCGGTGGTCCTCTACGCCATCGACCTCGGACTCGTCCACGAGCTTGCGCGTCGCCCCTTTGTGGCCGGGCTGCGCACCCTGGCGCTTGTCCGACGGCGGCTTGCGCCGCCGCCGCTTCTTGGACCACGACGGATCCGAGGACGGTGGGCGCGAGGAGGTGCGGGAGTCCCGGCGAAGACGGCTCTCGAGATCGTCGATCCGTGCCGCCTGCCGCTCGATCACCTCCGCCTGCTCGGCAATCGTCTCGTCCCGAGCGTCCAGACGACGGGTCAGGCGCTCGACCAGATCACGCAGCTCATCGGTGCCCACATCCGATTCATCGACCGAACGGAAAGCGATCTGGATCCGAGCTCAGAACCAAGGGCTGAACGGGTACCTGCGGCCTACGGGTCGGACCGGGGCGAACTACCGCCAGAGAACACCAGGAACCCGACTGCCATGCTGAACCTCCCCCCAATGGGCCGTGCTCACGACCCTGCTCCTGGCTTCGGTCGCTGCCACCGTTGGACTCGCCTTCACCTCAGGCGAGGTGTCGGCCAACGCAACGGACACCGTCATCTGCCCGCAGACCGGCGAAGAGATCTCCCAGGACGACTGCCCGCTCGTCGATGCGACTCGCCCGGACTGCCCTGGGAAGATCGAATGCCCTGTGACCGGCGAACTCGTCTGCCGTGACCGCTGCCCGCTGGAGGCCGAGGCTCAGGCAGCAGGGGCCGACGACGTCCCTGCGTGCTGCAAGCAGAAGTGATCCGACGAGGGGCGCTCAGCTCACCGGCGGGGTTTCCGCGAAGTCGAGCGCCATGACGGCCGCCCTGCGCCGTTTCGAGAGCGCGCTCGCGTAGACCTGGGTCGTCGCGAGCTCGGCGTGGCCGAGCTGCTGCTGGAGGTCGGTGACCGCGCCGCCGTTCTGGAGGAAGTGGGTCGCGAAACTGTGGCGCAGCGAGTGGGGCGTCAGCCCCTTGCGGCCACCCAGCCCGGCGGCCTTCAGCGCCAGTTCCCACGACCGGCGGATCTCAACGAAGGGCGTCCCGCGGGTCGAGAGGAACACATGGTCGTCCGGCGAGACGTTCGGTCGCTCGTCCCGCAGTCGCTCCAGTTCCCCGGCCACCGCGCCGTGCAGGTCGAGCAGGTCGGCGGTCCCGGTCTTCGGCCGGTAGAGCGAGATCTTCGCGTCGGTGAAGTCGATGTCCGACCAGCGAAGTGCCGTGAGCTCACCCTTGCGCGCACCCGTGTAGATGGCGGTCAGGAGGAAGGGCCGGAAGTGCTCGGGGCAGTTGGTGATGAGCGCGCCGAGCTCGTCCTTCGTCAGGTAGCGCCGGGGCCGCCGTGTCTCGCGCAGCTTCTTGATGCCGGCGAGCGGGTTGGCGTCGAGGTGCCCGTCGAGCACGGCCTCGTTCAGGATGCGGATGACGCTCTGCTGGTCGGCGTTCAGCGTCCGTGGGCTGACGGTCGTCTTCTTCCCGTAGGACGAGTTCCGGGTCGTCGCGCGCCAGGCCCGGTAGTCCAGCCAGCGGGCAGGCGTGATCTCATCCAGCCGCACGGCCCGCTGGCCGTCACGCTCCCCGAAGTACTTGGTCCAAGCCCGAAGTGCCGCGCGGTAGACACCCATGGTCCCCTTGGCCAGGACCGGCTCGAAGCGGCGCTCGATCACGTCCTTGGCGTAGCCGACCAGCGTGGGGACGTCGCGTGGGGCGCTCTCGACGCTGGCCTGGACGGCGCGCTCCTGCGCCTCCGAGAGGGTGGGCGGGACCTCGTAGGCCTCGGCGAGGATGCGCTTCTCCACCTCGTCGAGGAAGTCCTTGGCCTCCTTCTCCGTGTCGAAGGCCCGGGTCAGCCAGCGCCGCTCAGTCCGGCAGAACCACTTGGCCGACCAGGTCCGGCGGCCCGACCCCCACTTGCGCGAGTAGATGCTGCCGAAGCGGCGCTTGCGCTTGCCGCGCCGGCGGTTCGCCGGGGGCTCCTTCGTTCTCGTTTCTGCTTCCACGTCGTGCTCTCCGGGGCTCGTGCCCCGCAGCAGGCGGAGCACGTGTGGTCCCGATGCACGCTCTTGCGTCCCTGAACATCCAGTACCTTCGACCGGCCTACGCACGGGTATCTCCGAGCAGTCGCGTGACCCGTCCGGGGAGGCCTGCCTTCCGGGTCCTGCGGTCGAGGAATGTGCGGACGTCGTCCGGGCGGAAGCGCAGGACACGAGGCGCGACGTCGATCGCGGGGAGGGCCGCCTTCTTCGCCAAGCGGTAGACTGTCGTCGTGTCTACAGAGAGGTAGGCGGCCACCGTGGCGGCATCGACGAGCGGCTCGCCGAACGGCGAGACGGGCGTCGCAGCAGGCAGGCGCATCCGGTCCGTCACATCGTCCCCGCGAGGCTTGGGAAGAGATCGTCGAGGCCGTCGCCAAACCCGCGCGTGACGGCGGGCGCTTCGTCAGTGGGCGCGGACTGCCCGGCATCGTCGGCAACGAGCCGGTACTGTGCCGCCTTGGTGTTCGAGTTGCGGCCGGCCACGATCCGGTGCTCTCCGAAGTGACGATCGCGCGCGGCTGAGAGCGCGCGGCCCAGCCGGATGAGCTGCGAGCGCTCGGACTTGTCTCCGATCACCTGGCCGAGGAGATCCTGCTCTGTGGTGATCTGCAGCAGATCGCGCGAAGCGACCCACGCGCCGCCGTGCTGCTCCCACCACGCGGTGACGAGCTGCCGCCACTCTTGTCCTTCGGTGTCGGCGTGCTCGTAGAGGTCCTCGGCGTCGCCGAGGAACCCCTCGATCCCGGCATGGGCGAGCACACCCCCGACGACCTCGGCCCAGCTCTCGAAGGAGCCGAGCGTCGCGCCGCACGCCGGACGCTCCGCGGCGATCCACGACTGCACGAGCACGAGGACCGCGTGGACGAGCGTCGCGCGGTTCTGACGCGCCCAATCCCTGAGGGGCGCGTGCTTGAAGCCCGTGCGCTCCCACGGGCGGTCGCGCTTCGGATCGAGCCGCACGCGCACGCAGCGCCGCGCGATCTCCAGGGAGAGCCGCGGGTTGTTCGCGGTGACGAGCCACGTGGCTCGGTTCGGGAGGTCGATCATCTTCGTCTGGCCGAGCATCCGGTCGGACCAGGTCTCGGCCGTGAGCGCCGCCGCGAGCTGCGCCGAGTCGAGCCCGTGGCGGATGTTGTCGATGAGGATCAGCGGCTGCGCCCGGGCGAGGATCGAGGTGATTTTCTTGCGCGCCTCGTCCTCGTCCCGCGTGATCGTCGTCGGGTCGCACGGGCGGCCCAGTGCGACGATCGCGACGATGTCGGCGAGGAGGCCCTTGCCGCTCCCGGGTGTCGGGGCCTCGATGAGGTGGATCGGCGTGCAGCCGTTCACCATGCGCCGAACGAACGGGAGCACCAGCGCCGCCACGGCATGCGCGCGGTCGGAGTCCGCGGCGAATGGGAAATCGACGAGCAACTCGTCGAGCAAGAGCGCCCGCGCCGCGTGAACGTCCGCCTCGGTCGGTCTCTCGGGGACCGCCCCGACCTCGAAGTTGGGCAACTTGTGGAACCAGAGCCGCGCGGCCCTGTGGTAGCCGGGTGTCGCGACGAGTTGGCCGAGGGCATCGAACACGGGTGCGGCAACCACAGCGTCGAGCGGCGGCAGATCGCCCTCGGGGTTGACGAGCATGTCGCGCGCCACGTCCTTGGGCGGCGTCGCGTCGAGCACGGCGTCCTGCGTCACGCGCACCCAGTTCGCGACGCGGACCAGGTGCCCGAACATCGCGGTCTCCCCCACGGTCTCGATGCGTGGCCCGACCTCGCCCTTGGCGATCCGCACGAGGTAGCCCGAGCGGATGAAGAGTGACGGATACGTGTTCGTGGCGTGGACGACGCGCCAGGCGTCGGCGAGCACATCGCGGAGCTGGCGGGCGTTCACGCGGACACGCGGGCGGCTGGCTCGGCGAGCGGGAGCGGACGGGGTGGGCTGAGGAACTCCTGAGCGTTCGGCGACGAGCGCGGTGGCCGCGCGGAAATCGGCGCAACCTCCGTGCTCCACCAGGAAGTCGAACACCGAGACCGACTTCCCCGAGATGAAGGAGTGGAATGTGGCGCGCTCAGCATCGCCCGTTCCGTCCGCGACACCGGCCGAGGGGTTTGCGTCCCCGGACGACGAGGACGGGTCGCGGCACTCGAGCCACCCCGACCCCGACTCCTTCCCGGTCAGCCACGCGCCGTAGATCGACTCCAGGGACAGTGCGGCGAGTGCGCGCTCTCGCCACTCCGCCCATGCGGGATCGGAAGCGCCCGCGCCGCGCGAGGGACTGGACGGCGCGGATTCCCCCGCTGCGCGCGACGTGGGCACGGCTGTCGCGGCGTGGGCGGCAAGGACACGGTCCACGTCCTCCTCGCTCGCTGCGGCGAACGTGGGCGCACACGGCGCGAGCTCTCCGTCCTCCTCGAACTCGTAGAACGTGTTCGCGCCGGCTGCGGCGTCACGCCACCACGGCAGCCAGACCAGGTTGCCGTAGCCCTTCTTCCGCAGCTTCGCCTGCTTGGGGAAGACCTCGATCCCACTGCCGGCCAAGGGGTCGGCCACTCCGCCGTCGGCCAGCGGCGCGTCCTTCGGAGCGAGCGCCCTGCCGAGTGCCTGCGCCTTGGCCGCCGGGATCGGCGGATCGAAGAACGACCAGATGTGCCACCCGTGACCGCCGCCCGAGCGCTCGAGGAAGCAGGGGAGCTTGGCCTCATCGAATGCCTCGCACGCGGCGCGCGCGGCTCCGAGCGGATCGGCGAGTGCCTCGGCGTGTCCTGTTCCGTCGAGGTCGAGGCAGAGCCACTTCGTCGTGTTCTCCGGGCCCGGGCAGTAGCTCCCGACGCGGAAGCGTCCCTTGGTCGCGCCGACGCCGCGGCGATTGCGGTACCGGATCACCGCGGCGGGTACGTCGTCCCCGGGTAGATGCGCGCGGAGCAGCGCGTCCAGTTCGTCTCCGCCATCGACCGGGCAGGGCTTTCCCCAAGGGGCGCGGACCGCCACGTGGTCGGTTCGGTTCAGGAACCAGCGCCGAAAGACCGCGACCGCCTCCTCGGGCGGCGGGGTCAGGACGGGAGGGCTCGCCATGCGCTCCATGGTCACGCCGCCGGAGTCTCGTTCCCGGGCAGTGGCGCCGGGAGGTCGAGCACCGAGAGGAACGTCTTGCGGCGCTCGACCTGCTCCTTCTCCGCGCAGTTGCGCTGCCCCCAGCGATCGCCCACGACGATCGCGACCTCCTGGGCGCGCGTGACCGCGGTGTAGAAGAGGTTGCGGTGGTGCATGAACGAGTGCGCCTTGTGGATCACCACAACGGCGCACGGGAACTCCGACCCCTGCGCCTTGTGGATCGTGAGCGCGTAGGCGAGCTGGAGGTACTTGGCCTCTCCGCCCTCAGCGGTGAACCGGACCACGCCGCTGTCGAACGTGACGCACAGGTCGCCTCGTTGCGGGCCGACCTTCGTGACGATCCCGATCGCGCCGTTCATGACGCCCCGGTCGTAGTCGTTGCGCGTCTGGATGACGCGATCGTTGAGCAGGAAGGCAGGCTTGCCGTTCTCGGGGACGTCGGGCGCCTGGACGTCCCAGAGCTTGCGCTGGACCAGGCGCTGCAGCAGGACGTTCAGCGCCCGGACTCCGAGCGGGCCCTTCTTCTGCGGCGTGAGGAGTTGCACGTCAGCGAGCAGGTCAAAACCCAGGCGATCGACGAGCACGTCTTCGAAGAGCTCCAGGATGAAGCGCTGCGCCGCGAGCGCGTCGCTGAACTGGTCGGCCACGTACCAGGGTCGGCGGCCGCACGGCATCTTCCTCGCCGTCTTGCGGACTTCGCCGTCGAGCACGGCCAGCGAGCTCTCCTTGAGCGCGCCGGCCTGGCGGACGACGTCTCGCAGGATGATGGTCCGGAGCGGGCGGCGATCGATCAGGTCCCGCAGCAGGTTCCCGGGCCCCACGGGCGGGAGCTGGTTGTGGTCGCCGACGAGGACGAGCGCGGTCTGCGACAACCGCAGCGCGTCGTAGAGGTGCCACGCCAGCGGCACGTCCAGCATGGAGACCTCGTCGATGATGACGACGTCGGCAGTGAGGGGATTGCGGTGGCTGCGCTCGAAGTCCCGGCCGTTGTACTCCAGCATCCGGTGGATGGTGACCGCAGGGTGGCCGACGACCTGTTCGAGCCGCTTCGCGGCCTTCCCCGTGGGGGCGGCGAGGAGCACCTTGCAGCCCCTGCGCTCGTACGTCCGGACGAGGGCGGCGATCGTGTAGGTCTTGCCCGACCCGGCGCTGCCGGAGATGACGCACTGCCTGTGGTGGGCGGCAGCGAGGACGGCGGCGCGCTGGTCGCCATTGAGGTCGGGCTCCAGGTGGGCGAGTTCGGATTCCAGGTCCCCCGGGCCTTCGAAGTGGGGGTTCGGTGCGCGCCCGTCCGAGAGCGCGCTCGCAAGCTTGCACTCCATCTCGTAGAGGCTGGGCCGGGCGATCAGGAAGCGCTGTCCGAGCGGGAACCACGCGAGTTTCTTCTGATCGAGCAACTCGTTCAGCGTGGCCTCGATCCGTTCGCGTGCGTCGAGGGTGTCCAGCACGAGGAGCGCGTTCGCGCGATCGACGAGGTCCTCGAATTCGATCCAGCAGTCGCCGTCGTCCACGCTGCGGGTGACGCAGTGCAGCACGCCAGCGCGCAGCCGACCCGGGGCGTCCTTGGGCGTCCCGAGCTTGCGCGCCACGAGATCGATGCGCTTGAAGCCGAAGCCGCTGATGGCGCCGGCGATCAGGTAGGGGTCCTCCTTGAGGATCGCGATGACGTTGTTGGCGTACTTGTCGACGAGCGTTGTCACCTGGTGGTGCGTGAGCCCGTAGGCCGCGAGCCAGGTCATCGCCGCGTTCACAGCGCGCGTGCGCTCCCAGACGTCGGCGAGGTTGTCGATCACCTCGAGCGGGATGCGCGCCACTCGGGCGATGCGTTCGGGATCGGAGAGCAGGACCTCCTCGAAGTCCGCGCCGAACGCCTGCGCGATGGCCTTTGCGCGAGCAGGTCCGATCCCGGACACGTCCGGGTGGTTCGCGAGGTAGTTGGCAAGCCCCTCCGGATCGAGCGGCAGATCGTGCAGCAGGCCCGTCACCTTGAACTGCCGCCCGTACTTCTTGTGCCGGCCCCACGCGCCGGTGAACACGACCCGGTCCTGCTCGCGCACCATCACGGGGCCAGCGAAGGACGCGATCGATCCGTCCGCTGCGCGCAGCCGCCCGGCCGAGAAGTCGGGGCTCTTGAAGAAGATCCTCTCGACGACTCCCCGAAGCGTGGTCGCCTCGCGCCGTGCGGTGGCCGCGCCCCTCATGACGAGAGCCGCCGGTGGTACAGGCAGAGCATCCCCTGCACGAACTGGCAGGCGATCTGCCGATTGCTGCAGAAGAACACCGGCACCCGGTGGTCCACGATGATCGAGAGCGTTGCGCCGAAGAGCGCGTGAGGGTGAGCGCCCGACCGGTAGCGGTGCGCGAGCACGTCCTCCATCGACGCCTCGACGACGACGCACGCCAGGTCGTAGCTGGCGAGGCGGCGGAGCTCCCGCGCGAACCGTTCCCGGGCATGGACGACGGTCGAAACGAAGTCCTGGAGCGTCTTTCGCTCGACCGCCACCTGCGTCTCGCGACCCGCAAGCGAGTAGTCGCCGGCAGACAGTGCGCAGCGCACCGTCGTCACCCGGGAGGCATCGAAGCCATAGGGCTCCTGCTCCCGGGTGTCGATCGCGATGACGACGTCCTGCACTAGAAGGGGGTCAGCGCGTCGGAGGCCGCGGCGTCGTAGCCCGAGTCGCCGACCGGTCCGGGGTCGTCCACGGCGATGCGGCGGTTGAGGTAGACGTTGGTGTGCTCGCCGCGCGTGCGCTTGGTGACCTCGAGCTTGACGTCGAGGAGCTCGCCCAGGCGATCCTGCAGTTCCGAGACCTTCGCGAGGTCGAGGCCGCAGACGTGGAGGTCGTTCTTCAGCCACTTCATGTTCTCGCGCGTCGCGAGCACGTTGTGGCGGAAGAGCAGGCGGCCCTGGAACCGGGGCGCGATGATTCGCAGCACCCAGCTCAGCATCGGGTTGCCCGAGCTCTTGGCGCGCACGATCTCGACCTTGTCCACGTTGACCTGGTACTTGCCGTCGGGCACCTCGTCGAAGCTGCGCTCCTCGATGGGTGCCTGCTCGAAGTCGTCGTCGAACTGGGTCAGGTCGATGCTCGGGTCGCGAGCAGACCGGCCGTTGTTGGGGTTGTGCATGGGATCTCCTGTGGGGTTACTTCTTGGCCTTGCTGGGACGCCCCGCCGTGAACGCGGCGAGGAACTTGTCGTAGTCGAGGTCGATCACCTCGGGGAGGCGGCCGGTGCGGTCGCCGGCCTCGTACTGCGCGGAGGGCTTCGTGCGCATGACGCGGCGGACGACGGTCTTGCCGTCCTTGGCGACGCTCGTCTCCAGGTCGCAGAACAGGATCATGTCGACCATGCCGAGCACGATCCGCCGCGCCTTGTCGGGCAGCGTCGGGACGATGCGCATCACCTTGCCGGTGCGCGTCTCGAACTCGCGCTCGACCAAGTGCGACACGAGGAAGAGCCCGTAGGGGAGCAGCGCGAGCTTGTTCAGCACGCGGTGGAACTCGTTGTTCACCAGCGCGTAGCCTTTGCCGTAGGCGAGGTCGCTCTGGTGGTCGACCTTGAACTTCGCGCAGATGTAGTCCGCGCACATGCGGTACGCGTTGTCCACCGTGTCGAGCACGATCGTCTTGAAGGCGTGCTCGCCACGGCCGATCTCCGCACACGCGGCGAGGAGCTCTTCCCAGGTCCCGACCGGGGACTGGAACACCTCCAGGTTGTTGAGGCCCGCCTCGGTGGCGAGGAACAGCGCGTCGCCGGGCTGGCTGCACCAGCTGGACTTCCCGATCTTGGTCGGGCCGTACACCAGCACGGTGAGGTCGGTCAGCGCATCTCGCGGGGGCGTCTTCGTGGTCGGCAGCATGGGTTCTCCTTCATGGGTCATTTCAATTCAGTTCGTTTCTTGGGATTGGCAGGCGTCGCCCTCGCACCCCGACGGCTCGGGCAGCCGTTCGAGCACGGCGCCGCACTTCGTGCACAGGCGCACGGCGGGGCCGGCGAGGACAGTGACCGCGTGCTCGCACATCAGAAGGGCGCGGCCTCGGCGGTCTCGGGGGAGTCCGCGTCGCGCAGTTCCTCGTGCGGAGCCACGCGCTGGTAGAGGTTGTCGATGACGTTGCTGCTCCCGCCCGAGCTGCAGAGCGCGAAGTACGCGCACGGGCGCCCCCAGCGGAAGCAGTACGAGGTGTTCTCGTAGAAGACGTTGCGCCGCCGCGCGTCGAGGAACGCCTGGGTCAGTTCCCAGAGCTCGGCGCGGAGCGTGTCGAAGCGGTCGCGCGAGATGTAGATCGGCTCGCGGTGGAACATCCCCGGCTCGTCGTACTTCGCCAGCAGCCGCGCCTGGAAGGCCTCGTCGCTCTCGGGCATGCGGCGCTTCGCGCTGCTCTTCCCGGTCTTCGACTTGGCGATCAGCGCGGCGCGGCGCTCTTCGTACTCGACCTCGGTCTCCCCGGCACGCTGCTTCAGCCGCGTCTTGACGAGCACGTTGTAGAGGACCCCGGAGATGCGGATCCCGAGGGCCTGCTCGACGTAGTACGCGTAGATCGTGATCTGGAAGTCGGTCCAGAGGCGCTCGAGGTAGCTGGCGTCCAGCACGCTCGCCGTCTTGTGCTCGAGCAAGAAGTGCTCGTCGCCGACGCGGACGATCCCGTCGACCTTCCCAGACAGAACGAAGCTCCGGCTCGCGGCGCCCGTTGCGGGGTTCACGATCCGGCCCGTGAACGTCTTCTCCAGCGCGACGACCTCGAAGTCCTCGGTCGGGTAACGGGCCGCGTAGCCGCGCATCATGGCAGTCGCGAGGTGCCACGTGCGGTGCTGGTCCTCATCGCGCGCTCGGTCCGCACATGCGCGGTCGACGTAGTCGAGGGCCGCCGCGAGATCGCGCGTCCCGTGCCAGATCTCCAGGCACTCGTGGATGAGCGAGCCGAACCGGAGGTTGCGGTTGCGCTCGAGCGGGACGAGCTCGAGCAGGTAGCGCCACTGCGCGGCCTTGCGGCAGTTGCGGAAGAGCGACCACATGGAGTAGGTGGTGACGAGGCGCTCGGTCATCGGCCGTTCCTCGCGTGCACGGGCATCTCGGGCTGGCCGACACGCTCGTCCGAGGCGACTCGCTCGACGGTGAATGCGTCCTCGCCGAACTCGCGCGCCAAGAACCGCGTGAAGACGCGGGCGATCGTCTCCCCGACCGGAGTGGTGGCGTCGACTACGCAGGCGCGCTGCCGTTCCTCCAAGAGGAAGGCGCCGTCCATGCGGACCTGCGCCTGGCCGTGGACACCTTCGGCCGCGTAGACGGCGAGGAGCAGCGAGTCTTCGACCTCGGCGAGATCGACCGTCGGCCGGAATGAGTAGCGGTAGAGCGTGCGGGACATGCGTTTCTCCGAGGGCGCGTTCACGTGGGCCCCTACTGGTGTCCTACCGAGTTCGTGGGCGAAGTGGCGGTGGGCGGGACGTAGATCCGCAGACCCAGGCGCTCGAAGCGTGCGCGAATGCGCGTCATCCGATCTCTCACCGTCCGGCGGGGAACGCCGCTCTCGCGGGCGGCCTCGCTGGGTGTGCGCAGGCAGAGGGACTCAGCCAACTCCCGCAGGTCGTCGGGGAGTTCCCGGATCGCGGCGGCCGTGTCGATCTGCAGGTCGCGCCGGGAGTCTGCCTCCGTGACGCTGGGGGCGTCGCGGCGGGAGAGCCGCTGGTCGATCGTGGCCCAGCGTGGCTCGGGCTGCCCGGCGTCGTCGTTGGCCTCGTCTCCGAGGGAGGCGAACGTGAGACTGGCGCCTCGCTTCTTCGCGGCGCGCGTCTCCACCATCCGCGCGACCCGGTTGTTGACGACCCGGTGGACGAAGGTGCTGCGCTGGCACCGAGCTGCGTCGAAGCGAGGGAGGCGAGTGAGCAGATCGAGGAGGAGGTCCTGCTCGATGTCCTCGCGGTCAGCGACGGAGAATTCCCGTCGCCGGCTGAGCTGGCGCGCCTTCGTGCGGACGAGTCGGAAGGTGCGCGGGTCGATGCCCTGCTGGGCGGTAGTCGTGTGTGCCATCGCCAGTCCCTGGCGACATGTCGCTGGGAACGGCGGATTCGGGGCTTGTCGAGGTCAGACGTTTGGCCTAACTGGCGCTCTGCGAGGCAGTTGGGAGCATCGAAGGATTTCGGGGATTCCGAGATCCCGCCAGCGACATGTCGCGCTGAGGGCTACGTGCAGAGGACGAGCACGGTGCGCCAGCCCTTGTCGGCGGGGCAGTACTCGACGGGCGCGCCGTCCTCGATCCCGAAGACTCCGCGTAGGTCGGCGACAAGTCGCTCGCAGCGCTTCTTGAGCCGCCGCGACGCGCCACGGTTGCCCCAGTCGAGCCAGCCGTGGGACTCGGCCAGGAGGTGCAGCAGCTTCCACTGCTCCGTCGGCGCCGCGGTGCGCCCATCGGCCATGCCCATCTGCGCGTACGTGTAGCGGCCGTGCTCGGTGCCGACGCGGACCGCCACCGTCTGGGTATCGAGGAAGCAGATCTCGACGTCACGCCAGGTTGCGCCCGCCGGCGTCGGAAACCGCGCGGGCGGCTCTGTGCGGCGACTGCGCGAGCTCTCTCCGAGAGCGGCCGCCAGAACCTCGAGGTCGAGGGCGCCGGGTCCGCCCTCACCACTCAGCACGCTGGACAGAGCCAGGAACCGGGGCGCGGGATCTCCCCACTCCGACTCCCTCGGGAGGATGCCGGCGACCAGGACAACCGGGCTGATCGCGGCAGCAATCCGCGCGCAGTTCCGCACGGCGTCGCGGCCATCGGGCCACGCGAGCCGCCTGGCGAGAAGCACCTCGTGCGGCTGACGGCCCACACGAACGCGGCCGAGAAGCCACAGCCGCCCCGTGACGAGTTCCTCGACGCGCGCCCCCGATCCGAGGCCCTCGGCAAGCCACTCGGCCACGCGCAGCAGATCGACCTCCCACTGGGCGATCCGTTCGGGCTCGACCGGCAGCACGCCGAATTCGCTGCAGTGCGTGTAGGGCAGCGCCGGCGCCTCGGCCGTCCCCCGGGCCCACACCACGTCCTCCTCCTCGCCGCAGGACGCGCACTCGACCCAGCTCGCGTTCTCGGTACGCCGCAGCAGTCCGGCATCGACCAGGCGAGACCACCTGCTCCCCTCGATCCGCTGACTCTCCGCGAACGAGAGTCGCGGATGCGCGATGTCCGCCCGCCGCTCGATCTCGCCGAACGCCTCACGCACAGGCGAACTCCCAGCGCCGAAGACAGCGCCTGGCGACCAGGTGCTCGGGTGCGTCGCGCAGGTTGCAGGAGTCGGCCCGGAGGTTGAACGTGAGCGTGCGCGGGCCCTTCGCCCAGGCGAAGACCAGTTGCAGCGTGGCGACATCGACGTCGACGTTCGACAGCGGCAGACGCTCGCCGTCGAGCGTGCGCTCCATCAGGTCGTAGACGTCGGTGCGCTGGCGGATCGGCCCGGCGTCGAAGGTGAGTCGTCCGCCGCCGAGTATCCGCAGCCGGAGCGCCTTCACGCGGACCTCCTGGATCTGGTCCGCAGGGTCGACGGGGAACGGGAAGCCGCGTCTCTTGAGCCGGTCAATCCGGTACGGGCTGGGCGGGAGCGTCTCGGGCGGCAGGTCCGCTCCGAGCACGACGCGCGAGTAGATCTTCTGCAGGTCCTCGTGCATGCGCCGGTCCCCGCGCGCATGGAGATCGAGCGTGCCGGCCGCGGGATCGAAGGCGTAGACCACCTCGAAGACCGGGCGCTGACTGCGTGAGCGCAGGGCCCCCTCCTCGTAGCCGAGAACGGACTCGGGCACGTCCTGCGGGTAGGCCAGGAACCAGTGCTTTCCGGCGCGGTGGTAGCAGTGCACGTTGCAGTACTCGCCGCCGCCCTGGCGTTCCCGGAAGTAGGCCGAGAGCGCCTCGCCGAGCGCGGATCGCGTCGCCGACGACTCGTCCGGCAACCGCGTGACGAGACCGCCCCGTGTGCGCCAGTACCGACCGTGCAGGTGGTCCACGTGGTGGAGCTGGCGCGCAGCGTCGAAGACGTCGGGGTGCACCACGAACACCCAGAAGGCGCGGTGCCACAATCCGCTCAGCCGGTCGATGTCCCGCGTGATGTCGATCCCGCGCAGCCGGGCCTGCTCGACCAGCAGCGCCAGCCCCTCACGGGTACCGAGCTCGGCGACGGCGCGCAGCTCGCTCTCGCTCTCTTCCCGAGACCCTTCGGGAAGGGCGCACCACGCCTCGAAGGCGGGATCGCAGTTGCCAAGCGTGAAGCGGCGCCAGGGGAAGTCGGTCAGCTCACCGCGGCGAGCGAAGTACGTCCTGAGAAGTTCATTGGAGACCTGGAGGAAGAAGACGGGAGGAGAGAAACGAACGGGCACAACCACGACCTCGAGCGCGCGGAATTCGGTCGCGGTCGGGCACGGTCCTCGTATCGACGCACCGTCCTTCGACCACGGCAGCGCCCTGCCGTGGGAGGTCTGGATCGCGGCCCGAGAGGGGGGCCATCTTGTGCTTCACGTCGTCGAGGTCTTCCATCCGTGCCGCGTAGGGGTTCGCGGCCGAGCGGGAGGAGGCTACGGCAGGGTGGCGACAGGGGCTCGGGTGCGAGCCGTCGCGAGCGTGTGCCGTGGTCGCGTGACGGGTTGCCGCCGCTCGTCGGCTGCAGCGGCTTGTCAGGAGGCCGACTGTTGCGAGCCGAACTCCGCGTTCCAGGCATCCATGACCAAGGCAGCGAACTTGAGAACGTTCAGTGAGTCACCGAAGCGATCCCTGGCATCGCCGTCAAGCTCGATGCTCAGCCACTCCGCCCAGACGCCCTCTGCCCAAACCCCCGGGGCCCAGACTCCCGAAGCCCAGGCACCGCCCCGTCCGCTATCCGCAACGGAGTCGTGGCGCGAGGATGACGGCTCGAAGTGCTTGGCGCCAACCGCGAGATGTTCGCAGACCCGGAGAATGGGATGGCGACGACACACCTCAGCTCGATCCTCGGGCGCGCGAAACCTCCACTCGCGCAGGTGCCACGCGGTGACTACGAAGTTGAATGCGCGGCAGGAGTCGAGTGGCGACGCTTCAAGCGCGGCGTGATCCAGCTTGAGCTTCTCGAACAGGTCGCGCGCGGTCTTGAGTTCGAAAACACCGGCCATTCTGAGCGTCCGCCAGGCCTCCCAACGTATTGCCGCTCAGCCGCGAGCAGCGGCCACGAGTGTACCGACCGCGACCTTCGGGAACCGGGGGGCGGCGCGGTCGAGCCGCCCAATCTGCGGGATGTGCGCGGGATGTCAGGGAGCACATCCCGCAGAGTTCTCCGCAACGGAAGTCCTTGTGGAGAAGCTACTTAGCTCCACGTCCTGGATGTTGCGGGATACTTCTCTAACCCTTCGCAGGTGTGTGCGCGCGCGCAGTAGCAATCAAGAAGATCTCTTACGCGCGCTCGCACACGCTTACGCGCACACGCTTACGCGCGCACGCACATGCGGGCACGCACCTGCGGGGTAGCGCCAAAACTCCCCGCAATCCCCCGCAACAATCCGCAAGTCCTTGCAGTATAGGCACTTGCGTCGCGGGTAGTGCTCTGCGGCATCCCGCACGACTCTCCGCATCGCGGGCGCGACATCCCGCACGTCCCGCCCACCGCCACTTCGCCGGCGTTCTCGGTAGGACACCAGTATGGGCACCTGCGTTTCTGCCGGCGCGGCGGTGTGGGTCGCGACCGACCTCGACATCATCGAATCCCGCCCCCCGTACGTCCTCGCAGACGACGTCGTGGTCAGCGGCGTGTGTTACCGGCGGCTCGATCCGCCGTACTACGCCTGGCTTCGCCGCAACGTGGCGCGAGCCAGAGAGCAGTTCGACGCGGGGCGCCTCCCGCAGGACCGGTTCGAGGAGATCCGGCGACGCTTCGCGCAGGTCCACGCGCTCGCACTCCCCTTCCTCGGCGAAGACGCGCTTCGAGAAGCCGCGCGCACATTCGATTCCGCCAACTACGCGCCGCCGCGGATCGGCGTCGACGGGCTTCCTGTGTGGGATGGGTGAGCAGGTCCTGGCCCTGCATCGCGTGGAACCGCGAGGCGCAGCACTGCCTCGCCGGGCTACTTCACGGCGTGGCCTGTTGTCCGCACGGGGACTGCGCGCTCTGCGAGGAACAGCAGGAACGCATGCGCCGGATGGGCTGCCCGGAGATCGCCGTCGCCCGCAGTTGGCTCCGCTCCCGTCTGCCGCTGATCGACGTGTGTCCGGTGTGCGGTTTCCCGCCGCCGCCACCCATGCAGATCATCCCTCCGCTTCCGCGCCTCGACCGCTCGGATCGCGTGCTGAGCGGATCGCCCTCGTGCAAGGTCTGCGGCTGCTTCATCCGGCCGCCCAAGCGCTTCTACTGCAGCGCCGAGTGCTGGCTCGAGCACCGCGCGCAGACGGAGGGCTGGCGTGCCGGGGGTGTGCGCCGCTCGCCTCGGCACGCCCCACGCCACGCCCGCATGCGCTGACGCCGGGCCGAGTGGCACGACACTCCGTGCGGCCGCACTTTGGGGGCGTGCCACACCGACCTCCCCGCGGCTGCGCCCACACCGGTTGTCCTGCTCTCGTGCGGGGCGGGGCGCGCTGCCCTGAGCACGCGCACCGGCACCTGCGAGCGCGGCGGGCTGAGATCGACTCGATGCGGCCCTCCGGCTCGAAGCGCTACCCGAGGTCGTGGAGTGGCAAGGGCGGCATCCGCGAATGGCACCTCAGGCGGCACCCGGCGTGCGAGGTCTGCGGCACCAACGAGCACCTCCAGGTCGATCACATCGACGGCAACCGGGAGAACCACGCACCGTCGAACCTCTGCACGCTCTGCCGCTCCTGCCATGGCCGCAAAACCGTGCGCGAGAACGGCGGGTTCGGTCGCAAGCGGCGAAGGGTCCTCCGATGACCCGCTACGCCGTCGCGCTGACCGACCTCGACCTGGCCTGGCGGACTCCGGCGGGCTCCGCCGTCCTGGAGGCGGCGCTCTGCGGGGACGACGAACCCGAGACCGTCAACGCCGAGCCGGGCGTCGAGGCGTCGGTGCTCGCCGGTCCCGAGGAGATCGCCGAGTCCGTCGCGAGCGGACTCCTCTCATTCGACCTGCCGATCTCGCCGCCGCGGTGCTCCCGCGTCTACGCGAAGGCCAAGGGCGAGCCCAAGTGGACGCGGCTCCGTCGAGCAGACGACGTTCCCTACGTTCTTCGCGAGGCAACCGCCGCCACCGGGTCGCCCCGCATCGACCCCGAACTCGTCGAACTCGGTGCGCCGATGGACGACGCCACGCGCGCGGCGCTGCGTGAGTCGCTCCGCACCGAGGGCTGCCGCGACGCGCTGGTGGTGTGGCAGGAGCAGGACGTCCTGCTCGACGGCCACAACCGGCTGGCGATCTGTCGCGAGGACGGCATCGCGTTCCAGGTCACGAAGCTCTCCTTCCCCGACCGCGCGGCGGCGGTTGCGTGGTTCGTCACGGCGCAGCGGACCCGGCGCTCGCTCACGTCGCACTGGGCGATGTACTACCTCGGGCGGCAGTACAGCGCGGAGAAGCGGGAGCACGGCCGGCGAGGGAAGACTGGTCAAAGTGACCAGTCTTCGGTGCGCCTCGCTTCCGCTGCTGGCGTCGGCGAGAAGACCGTCCGTCGCGCCGCCGCGTTCGCCGAGGCGGTGGATGCCCTGGAGCGCGCCGTCCCCCACGCGCGCCGCGCGGTGCTGAACCGCCAGATCAAGCTCTCGCGCCAACAGATCGAGCAGGCGCTCGAACTCGGCGCAGAGACCCTCGCAGAACTCCGCGAGCTGACCGAGCCCGGCGAGCGCGACTACCTGGCCGAGGTGCTGCGCTCGGCCAAGAAGCTGCGTGACGCCATCGACGCCTACCGCGTTCGCGGCGTGCGTCCCGAGGATCGCGACCGCGTCGCGCAGTCCAAGCCCGCCGCTCGCGCCGCACTCCACGAGCTCCCGCTCCTCTTCGCCGCCTTCGGTTCCGACATCGGGCTCGCCGGGGAGGTGTCGGAACTCGCCTCGGCCGAGGCCCTCTCCCATGGCTGACGAGGTGGCAGGGGAGGGGCGGGATCGAACGAGCCAGCCTCGGCCGAAAGGACCGGCGGGAAAATCTCGCGTGCGCGTCCGCGAAACAAGAGCAAGGGGGGATCCCCCCGATTCGGCGTCTGCCGAGACTCCGGGCTGGCGCTCTCGCATCGTCGGACGCGGCGACGTCTCGCCCGAGGAGATCACCGCGAACCCGAAGAACTGGCGCAAGCATCCGCCGGCGCAGCGTGACGCTCTCGGCGGGCTTCTCGACCAGGTCGGCTGGGTCCAGGACGTGGTCGTCAACCGCCGCACCGGACATCTGGTGGACGGTCACCTGCGCGTGGATCTCGCGCGGTCCCGGGGCGAGGCGACCGTGCCCGTCATCTACGTGGACCTGTCCGAAGAGGAAGAGGCGCTGGTCCTCGCGTCCCTCGACCCGCTCGCTGCGATGGCGACGGCCGACCCGGAGAAGCTCTCGGGACTTCTCGGCGAGGCCGAAGCGAACGACGCCGCGCTGCGTTCCATGCTCACGAAGCTCGGCTCGCGCGCGGGCGCCGCGGCCCGCGGCAACTCGGACCCCGACGCCGTGCCCGAGCCGCCCGAGGAGCCAGTCACCCAGCCGGGAGACCTGTGGCTGCTCGGCGAGCACCGTCTGCTCTGCGGCAGTTCGCTGGACGAGGCAGACGTCGCGCGGCTGCTCGACGGCGCGACGCCGGGCCTCTTGGTCACCGACCCGCCCTACGGCGTCGAGCTCGACATGGAGTGGCGCGATCGCGCGGGCAAGAACGCGCTCGGTCCCGCGCAGGCGTCCTACATGCAGCGCCGCGACGGGCACCAGAACACGACCATCTCCGGCGACACCAAGGCCGACTGGTCCGACGCGTTCGAGCTCGCGCCGAGCGTTCGCGTCGCCTACGTCTGGCACGCCTCGTCGTTCACTGTGGACGTCGGCCAGGGGCTGCGCCGCATCGGGCTCGAGCTCCGGCAGATGGTCATCTGGCGCAAGCCGCACTTCGTCCTGAGTCGGACCCACTACCACTACCAGACCGAGCCCTGCTGGTACGCCGTGCGCAAGGGCGAGTCGGCGCGGTGGATCGGCACCCGCGACCAGTCGAACCTGTGGGACGTCGCGTCTCCCAAGCAGCTCATGGCCGGGAGCAAGGAGGAGAAGTTCGACCACCCGACGCAGAAGCCGCTGCTCTGCATGGAGCGCCCCGTCGCGAACCACGACTTCCCCGAGGTCTACGAGCCCTTCTGCGGATCGGGCACCACGCTCATCGCATGCGAGCGGCAGCGCCGGCGGTGCTTCGCGATGGAGATCGACCCGAAGTACTGCGACGTGGTCGTGCGCCGGTGGGAGGCCTTCACCGGCAAGACCGCCGAGCGTGTCACTGCTGAGGTCGCGGCATGAAGCGCGTCTTCGTCTGTTCGCCCCTCCGTGGTGACGTCGCCGCGAACGCGACGGTTGCTCGAGCAGCGTGCCGCGAGGTGGCACGCGCCGGGGATGCGCCGCTCGCGCCGCATCTGCTCTACCCGACGTTTCTCGACGACGGTGACGCAGCAGAACGCGCCCTCGGAATCGGCGCCGGACTCGCGTGGCTCGCGGTCGCCGACGAGGTCCTCGTCCTCGGACCACCCACCGACGGGATGGCAACGGAGATCGCAGCAGCTAAGGCGATCGGCATCCCGATCCGGTACGTGCGGCTCCCTCGACGAGAGGTGCGCTGTGGGTAGGTCGCGCGGACCAGGCGGCGGCCGCAAGCCCAAGCCGACGGCGCTCAAGGTGCTGGCCGGCAACCCCGGCAAGCGCAAGCTCAACGCCAAGGAGCCGAGGCCGAAGGCCGTGATCCCCAAGTGCCCGAAGGTGCTCCAGGGCGAGGCGCGCTCGGAGTGGCGGCGCATGGCCAAGAAGCTCCACGCCCTCGGGCTGCTGTCGGAGATCGACGGCGCCGCGCTCACGACGTACTGCCTCACATGGGCGCGGCTCGTGGACGCCGAGGAGAAGCTGCGCGAGCACGGCACGATCATCATGTCGCCGAACGGCTACCCGATGCAGTCGCCCTACCTCGCCATCGCGACCAAGGCGACCGAGCAGCTCGTGCGGGTCCTGGTGGAGTTCGGGATGACGCCGTCCTCGCGCGCCCGCGTCCAGGTCCCGAACGCGCCGGGCGCCGCGGCGGACCCGGCCTTCGAGCGGTTCTTCGGCGCGTCCGGTGGGACGTAACGCGAAGGACGCCGACCCGACGGTTGCCGCCGTCCTCGCGAACGCTGAAGCCAGGCGCCGCTGGCCGGGCGTGACGATCGCGATCGACGACGAGGACGGGAAGTACTACTTCGACGAGGCCGACGCCTCACGCGCGGTGGAGTTCTTCCCGGCGTTCCTGCGGCATCTGAAGGGCGAGTTCGCGGGGCGTGCGTTCGAGCTCCTGGACTGGCAGAGGGACCTGCTCGTCCGTCCGCTCTTTGGGTGGAAGCGCGCGAGCGATGGGCGTCGCCGCTTCCGACGGGTCTTCCTGGAGATCGCGAAGAAGAATGGGAAGGCGCTCGCCCTCGACACGCCGATCCCCACACCCGAGGGCTGGAGCACGATGGGCGAGTTGCGGCGCGGGGGCCGGGTGTTCGGGGCCGATGGCAGGCCGGTGCGTGTCGTCGCCACCACGGGCGTCATGCACGGCCACGAGTGCTTCCGCGTGCACTTCTCGGACGGCACGTCCCTCGTCGCCGACGCAGATCACCTCTGGTACACCGAGTCGCGCGCCGCAGGCGAGCAGGCCAAGGGACGCATGGGAGCGATCCGCACCACGCGGGAACTGCACGAGACGCCGAGCGGCCCCTACGTCGGCGCGGGTGTGCGCTCGAACAACCACCGCATCCCCGTCGCGGCGGCGATGCGGCTCCCTCCCGTGAACCTGCCGGTTCCGCCGTACACACTCGGCGTCTGGCTCGGGGACGGCGACTCCGCGGGAAGCGGCGTGACGATCAATGACCGCGATCTCGACATCTTGGCGCACGTCTGGGACGAGGGCATCCCGCTGCGCGAGACGGCGGCGCAACGCGGCTGCTCGCGCTTTCGACTCGGTCTCCAGAACGAGCCCGGCGTGCTTGACGGCAAGTCGCTCCAGCGGGTGCTCCGCGAACTCGGCCTGCTCGGGGACAAGCACATCCCGGCGGTCTACCTGCGCGCCTCGTTCGAGCAGCGGATGGCGCTCGCGCGGGGGCTCATGGATACCGACGGCACGGCGAGCAAGGCAGGCGAGTGCGAGATCACGACGATCCACCCGCGGCTGCGCGACGGGATCGTCGAGCTCCTGCGCAGCCTCGGGTTCAAGCCGTCCGTGCGCGAGGAGCGGGCTGTCCTCAACGGCAAGGACTGCGGTGCCTGCTACGACATACAGTTCCGCTCGTTCGCCGACGACCGTCCGGTGTTCCGGACGCCGTGGAAACGCAATCGACTCAGGCCGCGTCCGAAGCGTCGTCCGCGCTCGACATCGCGCTACGTAGTCGCTGTCGACCCGGTTCCGTCCGTGCCGGTGCGCTGCATCCAGGTGGACGCGCGCGACGGGCTGTTCCTCGCCGGCGATGGAATGGTGCCCACGCACAACAGCGGAATGTGCTCGGGGCTTGGGCTCTACCTCCTGCACTGCGACCGTGAGCCGGGTGCAGAGATCGTCGCCGCGGCCGCCAACCGCGAGCAGGCGGGCATCGTCTTCAACGAGGCGCGTGACATGAACGAGCTGTGTCCGGCGCTCGCGTCTCGTTCGGAGACCTTCCGCCGGTCGATCGTCGTGCCGCAGACGCGCTCGTCGTTCAAGGTGGTGTCGTCCGACGTGAAGGGAGGGCACGGCCCCAACATCCACGCGCTGCTCTTCGACGAGTTCCACACGCAGCCGAACCGCGAGCTCTACGAGACGCTCGCGAAGGGCGTGGCCGCCAGGCGCCAGCCGATCGTGGTGCTGATCACGACGGCGGGCGATGACCACGACTCGGTGTGCTACGAGGAGTACGAGTTCGCACGCCGCGTGATGTCTGGCGTGATCGAGGACGAGACGTACCTGCCGATCATCTTCGAGGCGTCGCCCGAGGACGACTGGCGCGATCCGGCGACGTGGGCGAAGGCGAACCCATCGCTCGACGTGACGGTCAAGCGCGACTACCTCGAAGCCGAGTGCCGCGCGGCCATTGCGGAGCCCCGCAAGCAGAACGCCTTCAAGCGCCTGCACCTGAACCTCTGGACGAAGACCACCGACGTCTGGATTCCCATCGAGTGGTGGAAGGCGTGCCCGGCGCTCCCAGCGGCAGAGACGCTGGCAGGTCTCCCCGTCGCCGGCGGGCTCGACCTCTCCAGCACGACGGACCTGACGGCGTTCGTGCTGGTCTTCCGGTTGCCGCCAACGACGCCGGACACGCCGAGCGTCGAGGTCGCCGACCTGGACGAGGGGGGCGAGCCGGTGAAACGCGTTCTCTCCATCAACTACGACCTGGCCGTCGTCCCCTACCTCTGGATGCCCGAAGACCGGCTGCACGAACGGTCGCGCGAGGACGGCGTGGACTACGGCGTCTGGGTGCGCGCCGGACACCTGCGCACCACGCCCGGGAGCGTCGTGGACTACGACTTCATCTACCGCGCGATCGTGGATGAGATCGCGCCGCGCTACGGCGTGAAGCAGATCGGCTACGACCCGTGGAACGCGCTGCAGTTCGCGCTCCAACTTGAGAAGGCGGGCTTCGACGCGGTCGAGGTGCGGCAGGGACCGCGCACGCTGTCGGCCGCCTGCAAGGTGCTCTACGCGCTGACGAAGGCTGGCCGCGTCCACCACGACGCGAACAAGACGATGGCGTGGTGCGTCGCGAACGCCGCCGTGAAGGAGGACGCGAACGAGAACGTCCGTCCGATCAAGACGAACTCGAAGAAGCGCATCGACGGGGTGGTCGCTGCGGTGACAGCGCTCTCCCGGCTGATGGTGCTGCCGGATCGTCCGGCGTCCCCGTACGCGTATCGGGGAGTCCGGGCTGTCGGATCGTGACAGACCATCCCGTGAACCCGCTCGAGGGTCAGCGACCCAGCCATCGCTGCCGGACCACGTACCACCGCAGTTGATCCCGTCGAGACTGCGCGCGTGGAACCCAACGCCCCTTGACCCCGACTTGAACGTCACGGCCGTCGGAGCACCCGTGTCTTCGTCCACGACGCTGTACGTGCGGACCGTGCTGGTCGGTGTCGGCGGTTCGGGGAACCCAGGCGGGCGCTCGAAGGTGGGCATCGGACGGGAGTCGTGGTCGATGTCGGCGACCGTGAGACGCCGCCTCAGGTCTTCGAGATCCTCCGACTCGATGACCGCGGCCAGCCGGTCCCCGAGCAGCGTGAAGCCGTTCTCGTCTCGGCGAAGGGCTCCGTGAATCGTCGTGCCGTGTCGGCCGAGGAGGCGGGTCCAGACCCCGATCGGCGGGTCGTAGTCGGGTGGCGGGACCAAGCTCGATCAGAACGGCTGGTGTGTTCGCAACGCTCGGCTCCGGCATAGCGACGTCGCTGGACGGACCGCGTAGCGTCATCGACACGCCGAACGTCCCGGCCGCCGGGTCGGATGTCGTCCGGGCGCTCTCCTCGGGCGGAGGGGTTGGCGGAGTTTCCGGCTCGGGAGGGAACGGTCGAGTCCGTTCGACCTCGGTGCGCCAGGCGGCCATCGCCTCTTCAGGTGAGCCGCCCCAAGCGATGGCCTTGCCCACACACCCGTCGGCTGCTGCCCACCGCGCATTCCCAGGAACGCGGCCATCGAACAGCGCCTCGCGGAGCGCGAAGAGCCCGCAGTTCCAGACGCCTTGCACGCCGCCGGGAAGGCGCACCGGCAGGTGGACGCGACCCGGGCCATGCTGCGCCACGTCGAGACCGGCGATGAACTCGGCCACGAGTTCCACCGGGTTCGCCGACTTCTTCGCCAGCGCCGCGATCACGCCCCAGAGCGTGTCTTTCGGCCCGCCGCGCGTCACTTCCTTCCAGCGCCCGTCATCGCCGTACGTGATCGTTGCTGACTGGGGTCCGTCGTGGATCACGACCTCGCCGGGTCCGAGGTTCCGCAGTTTCGGGACGCGCCCAGGTCGCGGCGGCGGTTCCAGTGGAGCGCCCTCGGGCGCGGCGACCATGACGACCGCCCCGTGTCTGCCCTTGGTACTGAGGGACACGAGCGGCCACGGGATGAACGTGTCAGCGCCAGGCGCCTCGCGTCGGAAGAGGACGCGGCGCGTCCCGGCGTTGTACGTCCTCGACCCACGCCGCGTCGCCGAGGTGGTTCTCTACGAGGTCGAAGAGCATCTCCGCGTGAACGCGCGTGTGGATGGCGTCGCGGATCGCCCACACCGAGCGGAACGCATCGGGATCGTCCAAGTCCCTCTCCGACGGTCCTTTGCCAGCCATGCTCCGCTCCTCGCCGCGGCGTCGCTATCTCAGTTCGAGGTCCTCGGGCCACAGGAAGTACGGCCCGAACCGCTTCGACACCCGTCGCTCGCCTCCCGCCGCGATGCCCTCCGGCGTGAGTTCGTGGTCGTCGCCGGCGGGGACGAGAAGGCCTCGGGCCACCAATCGCGCGAGCACCTCGGCGGCCTTCAGCTTGTGCTTGCGACCGAGCTTCGACGTCGAGAGCTTCTTGTCGGCCGCACTCCCGTCGTCGGTATCGCCCGACGGAGGAGTTCGGTCGGCAGCAGGGGCTGGTGCGGGAGC
>CBDFJG010000003.1:0-1811467 GCA_965248445.1 Planctomycetota bacterium | reverse complement strand
CGGCTTGGGCTTCGTGGCCTTCTTGGACCGCTTCGCCGCGGTCGTCTTGGTGGCCTTGCTCGCGGCCTTGTGGGGCGCGCGAGCTCTCTTCGTCGCGTTCGTCTGCTTGTGCTTGGTCATGTAGCACCTCCTTTGTCGCGGACATTCGCTCTTCTGAGCGGACCTAGCGAGTCGTCGTGGCCCTGAAACGCTGGAATCTCCAGGGTTCCAGGGAGATGGCGAGTTGGCTTGACATGCGGTCGAGTAGCGCCTCACGACGCCGTCCCGCCGATCCAGACCTCGTAGTCCTGGCCCGTCCGGTAGAGCCCGGTCGTCGGGTCGAAGTCCCATCGCTCGTTGAGCAGGAACACGCCCTCGACCTCGAGCCCGCCCGCAGCTCCGGTGTGGCCGGAGAGCACCGCCTGGAGCGCCAGCGCCAGTTCGGTCGCCTCGGCGCGCGTCTTCGCCCACGCATCGACCTGAACGCGTCGCGAGCCCGCGCCGGTCGGCCCATCGAGCGCGTAGTCGTCGCCGCCGGCAACCTCGGTGAAGACCGCGGCCGGGACGGTCGGAGACTGCGGCAGCACCTCCGTGTAGACGCGACTCCCCGCGAGCGCCGCGACGCCGGCGTCCGACGTGAGGAGGAGTCGCAGGTACTTGCCGAGCGTCATGACTGCAGCGCCCGCAGCGACTTCTTCGAGAGCTTGCCCGTCTCGGCCTGCCTTGCGAGGCGCTTCGCGGTCCGCGCGAGGGACTTCCACAGCTCGTCGCCGACGACCTTGATCGCCGCGTCCTTGTTGATCTCGAACGCGGGTGTGAGGAAGCGGTCGGGTGCCTGCCGCGAGGTCCCGAACTCGACGAAGCTCATGTACCAGTGCTTCGCGTCCGGTCCGATCGCGACGGCCGTCTCGCTGCGGACCGACGACTTGATGGCGCTGACCCTGATCGAGTCGGCGCCGTGGCCGATGGACTCGGACTCGCCCTTCTTGCGCTGCTTCGGCGATCCGCGCCGCTTGGGGTCGGTGCCACGCCGCGCACGCGCACGCGCGTCCTTGACGATCGGCTTCGCTGCCTTCCTGAGAGCGGCAAGCACCACGTTGCGGCGCAGCGCGGCCGGGATCTCCCCGAGCGCTGCGTCGAGTTCCTTCAACCCCGCGACATCGACGTCGATCACGACTCGCTCCCGTCTGTGCGACCACGGGCGACGATCAGGAGCGCCTCGCGACGGCCTGCCTCGACGACGGTGACGACGTCGTAGGCGCGCTCTTCGTGGACAACGCGGTGGAGCGGCGTCACGTCGCCTCGCCACCGGATCGTGAACCGCAAGTCACCTGTCGCGACGAACTGCTGCTTGCCGAAGCCCTCGCGCCCACCGAGCGGTTCGACGCGCGCCCACACCTCCGCAAGCGGGAGCCAGATCGTGACGGCCTGGCCCGAGTCGTCGATCTCCTCATGGCGCCGCTCCAAGCGGATCCTGCGGTCGAGCCGGCCGGCGCGGACTGCCATCGTCTACCCCGCAAACCTATGGACTCGGTAGGGGGAGAGAAGCCAATCGGCCGCATGAGGGATCGGCTGCATCGCGACGGGCGCAACAGTCTCGCGGTTCGCGTGGAGTGTGCCGACGATCAGCAGCACCGCGCGCTTGATCGCGTCGGGAACCGCCGCCGCACCGCCGAACCCACACGTGAAGTCGACACGCACGGCGTCGGGCACGGCGCGAGCCGACGGCCACGACTTCCCGTACGCCGGCACCGCTTCACCCGGCACCACGTTGGTACGGACGTCGTAGTCGGCGATCGCGACTGTCTTGAGCACGCCGTCCGCATCCACGTACTGCACGCTCTCGACCGAGACGACCGGTGGATGGGGCAGTGTGATCGCGCCGGCGGGGAACTCCCCGAGCGTGTGGCGCCAGCGCTGCGTGACGAAGCGACGCCGACAGATCGCCTCGGCCTGCGCGGTTGCCGCCTCGATGAGTGCACCGATGAGGTCGGTCTCCTCGAGCAGGTCCACGCGCAGGTGGAGCCGCGCTTCGTCCAGCGTCACGAGGGCTTCGGCCGGCGCCTGGATGAGCGCGAGGCCCACGGGCTACTCCCCTGCGTCGTCGGCGACCGCGGTGGGCTGGGCCTTCGTCCGCGTGCTCTTGGTGCGCTTCGGCTTGGCGGCGGGCACGGTCTCCGTGACCTCGGCGAGGCACCCGGCCCGGACCAGACGCGTGGCGGTCGCGGCGTCGAGCGGCGGACACGGCGCCCCCGGATCGACGTAGACGCTGCGCTCGCGATCGTAGAAACGCGAGATGACCTCGTAGCCCATGCCTCACCTCCTGGTGCGCGTGCTCGCCTACGGGACGTAGCGCCGGTCGCCGCGGACGACGTAGGCAGCGCCGAGCTTGGCGGCCTCATCGATCCCCAGCACGGCAGTGACGTGCGTGAAGCCGTTCGTGCCATCGAGATCGGAAGGGACCTTCTCGATCTCGACATCGGGCGGTGCGGCGCCGCCGACGCCCACCGACGTGACGGCAGCACCGAGGTCCTTGGCGCCCGTGCCCGCGGCGTCCTGCGCCTGGCGGAGCTGCACCGTGAGGACCTTGGCCGCCGTGACGGCGCCGGCCTTCGCGAGGACGACGAGTCGCCCGGCGTGGCGAGCGTCCACCCAGGTGCCCGTGACGTCGGCGGTGCCCACGTCCTGCGGCTCCACGATGCAGTCGAAGCCCAGCGCCTCGGTCAGCTTCTTGGTCATGTTCGGTCTCCTCGTCGAGTCAGCGGCGGATCAGCGGATCTCGGCCTACGGGACGTCGAGCGCGACGAACGGGCTGTAGGTCTGCCCGTCTTCCTGCTGGATGGGACCGTTGAGCCACGGGCCGCCATCGACGGTCTTGAAGGCCTTGACGACGGTCTTGTTCTGCTTGAAGAGCACGTGCTCGGAAGCGGCGACCGTGGTCGCGACGCCGTCCTTGATCAGGTAGTAGCTCGGCACGATCAGGAGCACGTCGCCGAGGGAGCCGACGGCCGGACTGCGGTAGTTCTTCACGACCGCGCGGCCCAGCAGCGAGGCGGGCGCGCCGGTGCGCGCGTCCTCCTGCCAGATGTAGTGCCCTGCTCCGTCCTTCATCTGGCGCAGCTTCGGGATGACGCGCGGGGAGACGATCCACATCGCCTCGCCGTCCTCGTGGAGCTCTGCCTCCATCTCGACGAGGTCGTCGTATGCGATCTCGCCAGCCAGGGCGCGGTTGACCTTCTTGAGCGCGTCGCACGCGAGCACGCCGAGCGGTCGGGCAATGCCGTTGCCGGAGAGGAACGCCACGTCCTCGGCAGCGAGCAGGCCGCCGCGGAGCATGCGCTCGATCAGCGAGGACGCCGAGCGCCAGTTCCGCAGCAGCTTGTCGGTCACGACGATGTGGGCCGCGACCTCGCGCGGCGTCCAACGGGTCTCCTTGATCCTGATGCTGGTCTCGGGCTTGTCGCCGCCCTCTCCGATCCAGTCCACGGCGACGCCGCCGTAGAGGTTGGAGCCGACACCCTGGTTGAGGGACGGGAGCACCAGATCGGCGTCGGGCGACTCGCCGGCGGGGACGACCGTGGCGCGGGGGCGGAAGATCGCCTCGTTGGCCGTGACCTCGCGCAGCGTCGGGTTGATCTCGTCGGGGATCGCGAGACCGCCCGACTCGCCGGTGCCCATCTCCTGCAGCGCCAGGATGCGGGGGTCGCGGGGCTGGAAGCGAGCGCAGTAGACGAGCTCGCCGACGTTCTCGAAGCCGGGGTTCTCGATG
Organism: Planctomycetota bacterium; assembly: GCA_965248445.1. Classification (GTDB taxonomy): domain Bacteria; phylum Planctomycetota; class JAJSAM01; order JAJSAM01; family JAJVHW01; genus CBDFJG01. The sequence continues at coordinate 1,807,719 of CBDFJG010000003.1, read as the reverse complement.
CCGGACTTCTTCGCGCGCGGCGTCTCTGTCTCTTCGGGCTGGGGCTTCGAGGGAACCGGGTCGAGGCGATCCAGGACCGCGCGCTCGCTCTCCACGAACTCCACCCGCTCGATCTGCTTGCCGATCCCCGCGATCTTGACGCGCGCCTCCGCGAAGGAAGTCTCCTCCTCTTCGGTGAGCTCTTCCTTCACGGTGAGCGGCTCGAGCTGATCGACCAGCTCCTTGCGCGCCATCTTGAGTTCCAGCACCTTCGACATCGGGTGTTCCTCCGGGTCGTTGTCGTTCGACAAGTCCGAGCGTCGAGCGCTGCGGAGGGTCGTTCAAGTCGTGAGGCGAAGGACCTCGACGATGCGTCGGCGCGCGGATCGGGACATGCCCCTGCGCGGCGGATCGTGCGTCACGCGGGGCTCCGCAATCTCGGCCACGCGGGGTGACTCGGGGAGCACCAGCCCGTCGTCCGCAGCCGACGCCGCCAAGTGCTCGGGAACGCGACGGAAGCGCGAGAGCCCGAAGACCTGCGCCTTCTTCGCCCCCTTCTCGACCTCGTCCGCGAACCGCTCGGAGACAGCTTCGTCGGCCGTCATCCACCACTCGCCGCCCTCGTCGGTCACGCGCTTGGACACCGCCGGGGCCCGACGTCCGGTGCGCCGCGCGTAGGTGGTGAGCATCGCGGACCACGCCTTGTCGAGCGTTCCCGCCTGCCGTCGCATCTCCTCGGCGTCGCCCATCGCGACCGTCCACGGCCGATGGACCATGAGCATCGCGTTCTCGGCGACGACGGTGCGTTCGCCGGCCATCGCGATCAGCGAGGCAATCGAGGCCGCGAGCCCGTCGATGTGGATCGTCACCTTCGCGGGGAAGCGGGCGAGCGCGTTGTAGACCGCGATCCCCTCGAAGACATCGCCGCCGGGGCTATTGACCCGCACGGTGAGCTCGGGGACCTCGCCGAGTGCGTTGAGGTCCTCGATGACCTGGCGCGCGGCGATCCCGCCGAAGAGGTCCACGCCGAGGATGTCGTAGAGATAGAGCGTCGGCGCGGGCGCGCCATCTTCGGCCAGCATGAGCGCGTAGCCCCTGCAGTCGGTGAGCGCGGTTGTCATGGCGTGGTCTCCTCCTCTTCGTCCTGATCCTCGTCCTCGGGGACAGGCTCCGGGTCCGGTGTGGGTTCGGGCTCAGCGGGCTGGTCCTCGCCCGCGGGCGTCATGTTGAGCGGCTGGAGGTAGACGTCGCCCTCGTCGCCTCGATGAACCTCTACGAGTTCAGCCAGGTCAACAACCACGAGATGGGGATGCTGGTCGAGCGAGCCGGTGAACCGGAACTCTACGACGCGATCTATGAGGAGGCGCGGCGGCTGTTGCGTGTCAGCGACGAAGTCCGCCTGTCCGTCGAGAAGGTCGTGCGGGAGGCCGAACCGAAGACGCCCGCTCCCGCACCAGCCCCTGCTGCCGACCGAACTCCTCCGTCGGGCGATACCGACGACGGGAGTGCGGCCGACAAGAAGCTCTCGACGTCGAAGCTCGGTCGCAAGCACAAGCTGAAGGCCGCCGAGGTGCTCGCGCGATTGGTGGCCCGAGGCCTTCTCGTCCCCGCCGGCGACGACCACGAACTCACGCCGGAGGGCATCGCGGCGGGAGGCGAGCGACGGGTGTCGAAGCGGTTCGGGCCGTACTTCCTGTGGCCCGAGGACCTCGAACTGAGATAGCGACGCCGCGGCGAGGAGCGGAGCATGGCTGGCAAAGGACCGTCGGAGAGGGACTTGGACGATCCCGATGCGTTCCGCTCGGTGTGGGCGATCCGCGACGCCATCCACACGCGCGTTCACGCGGAGATGCTCTTCGACCTCGTAGAGAACCACCTCGGCGACGCGGCGTGGGTCGAGACGTACAACGCCGGGACGCGCCGCGTCCTCTTCCGACGCGAGGCGCCTGGCGCTGACACGTTCATCCCGTGGCCGCTCGTGTCCCTCAGTACCAAGGGCAGACACGGGGCGGTCGTCATGGTCGCCGCGCCCGAGGGCGCTCCACTGGAACCGCCGCCGCGACCTGGGCGCGTCCCGAAACTGCGGAACCTCGGACCCGGCGAGGTCGTGATCCACGACGGACCCCAGTCAGCAACGATCACGTACGGCGATGACGGGCGCTGGAAGGAAGTGACGCGCGGCGGGCCGAAAGACACGCTCTGGGGCGTGATCGCGGCGCTGGCGAAGAAGTCGGCGAACCCGGTGGAACTCGTGGCCGAGTTCATCGCCGGTCTCGACGTGGCGCAGCATGGCCCGGGTCGCGTCCACCTGCCGGTGCGCCTTCCCGGCGGCGTGCAAGGCGTCTGGAACTGCGGGCTCTTCGCGCTCCGCGAGGCGCTGTTCGATGGCCGCGTTCCTGGGAATGCGCGGTGGGCAGCAGCCGACGGGTGTGTGGGCAAGGCCATCGCTTGGGGCGGCTCACCTGAAGAGGCGATGGCCGCCTGGCGCACCGAGGTCGAACGGACTCGACCGTTCCCTCCCGAGCCGGAAACTCCGCCAACCCCTCCGCCCGAGGAGAGCGCCCGGACGACATCCGACCCGGCGGCCGGGACGTTCGGCGTGTCGATGACGCTACGCGGTCCGTCCAGCGACGTCGCTATGCCGGAGCCGAGCGTTGCGAACACACCAGCCGTTCTGATCGAGCTTGGTCCGCCACCCGACTACGACCCGCCGATCGGGGTCTGGACCCGCCTCCTCGGCCGACACGGCACGACGATTCACGGAGCCCTTCGCCGAGACGAGAACGGCTTCACGCTGCTCGGGGACCGGCTGGCCGCGGTCATCGAGTCGGAGGATCTCGAAGACCTGAGGCGGCGTCTCACGGTCGCCGACATCGACCACGACTCCCGTCCGATGCCCACCTTCGAGCGCCCGCCTGGGTTCCCCGAACCGCCGACACCGACCAGCACGGTCCGCACGTACAGCGTCGTGGACGAAGACACGGGTGCTCCGACGGCCGTGACGTTCAAGTCGGGGTCAAGGGGCGTTGGGTTCCACGCGCGCAGTCTCGACGGGGATCAACTGCGGTGGTACGTGGTCCGGCAGCGATGGCTGGGTCGCTGACCCTCGAGCGGGTTCACGGGATGGTCTGTCACGATCCGACAGCCCGGACTCCCCGATACGCGTACGGGGACGCCGGACGATCCGGCAGCACCATCAGCCGGGAGAGCGCTGTCACCGCAGCGACCACCCCGTCGATGCGCTTCTTCGAGTTCGTCTTGATCGGACGGACGTTCTCGTTCGCGTCCTCCTTCACGGCGGCGTTCGCGACGCACCACGCCATCGTCTTGTTCGCGTCGTGGTGGACGCGGCCAGCCTTCGTCAGCGCGTAGAGCACCTTGCAGGCGGCCGACAGCGTGCGCGGTCCCTGCCGCACCTCGACCGCGTCGAAGCCCGCCTTCTCAAGTTGGAGCGCGAACTGCAGCGCGTTCCACGGGTCGTAGCCGATCTGCTTCACGCCGTAGCGCGGCGCGATCTCATCCACGATCGCGCGGTAGATGAAGTCGTAGTCCACGACGCTCCCGGGCGTGGTGCGCAGGTGTCCGGCGCGCACCCAGACGCCGTAGTCCACGCCGTCCTCGCGCGACCGTTCGTGCAGCCGGTCTTCGGGCATCCAGAGGTAGGGGACGACGGCCAGGTCGTAGTTGATGGAGAGAACGCGTTTCACCGGCTCGCCCCCCTCGTCCAGGTCGGCGACCTCGACGCTCGGCGTGTCCGGCGTCGTTGGCGGCAACCGGAAGACCAGCACGAACGCCGTCAGGTCCGTCGTGCTGGAGAGGTCGAGCCCGCCGGCGACGGGGAGACCTGCCAGCGTCTCTGCCGCTGGGAGCGCCGGGCACGCCTTCCACCACTCGATGGGAATCCAGACGTCGGTGGTCTTCGTCCAGAGGTTCAGGTGCAGGCGCTTGAAGGCGTTCTGCTTGCGGGGCTCCGCAATGGCCGCGCGGCACTCGGCTTCGAGGTAGTCGCGCTTGACCGTCACGTCGAGCGATGGGTTCGCCTTCGCCCACGTCGCCGGATCGCGCCAGTCGTCCTCGGGCGACGCCTCGAAGATGATCGGCAGGTACGTCTCGTCCTCGATCACGCCAGACATCACGCGGCGTGCGAACTCGTACTCCTCGTAGCACACCGAGTCGTGGTCATCGCCCGCCGTCGTGATCAGCACCACGATCGGCTGGCGCCTGGCGGCCACGCCCTTCGCGAGCGTCTCGTAGAGCTCGCGGTTCGGCTGCGTGTGGAACTCGTCGAAGAGCAGCGCGTGGATGTTGGGGCCGTGCCCTCCCTTCACGTCGGACGACACCACCTTGAACGACGAGCGCGTCTGCGGCACGACGATCGACCGGCGGAAGGTCTCCGAACGAGACGCGAGCGCCGGACACAGCTCGTTCATGTCACGCGCCTCGTTGAAGACGATGCCCGCCTGCTCGCGGTTGGCGGCCGCGGCGACGATCTCTGCACCCGGCTCACGGTCGCAGTGCAGGAGGTAGAGCCCAAGCCCCGAGCACATTCCGCTGTTGTGCGTGGGCACCATTCCATCGCCGGCGAGGAACAGCCCGTCGCGCGCGTCCACCTGGATGCAGCGCACCGGCACGGACGGAACCGGGTCGACAGCGACTACGTAGCGCGATGTCGAGCGCGGACGACGCTTCGGACGCGGCCTGAGTCGATTGCGTTTCCACGGCGTCCGGAACACCGGACGGTCGTCGGCGAACGAGCGGAACTGTATGTCGTAGCAGGCACCGCAGTCCTTGCCGTTGAGGACAGCCCGCTCCTCGCGCACGGACGGCTTGAACCCGAGGCTGCGCAGGAGCTCGACGATCCCGTCGCGCAGCCGCGGGTGGATCGTCGTGATCTCGCACTCGCCTGCCTTGCTCGCCGTGCCGTCGGTATCCATGAGCCCCCGCGCGAGCGCCATCCGCTGCTCGAACGAGGCGCGCAGGTAGACCGCCGGGATGTGCTTGTCCCCGAGCAGGCCGAGTTCGCGGAGCACCCGCTGGAGCGACTTGCCGTCAAGCACGCCGGGCTCGTTCTGGAGACCGAGTCGAAAGCGCGAGCAGCCGCGTTGCGCCGCCGTCTCGCGCAGCGGGATGCCCTCGTCCCAGACGTGCGCCAAGATGTCGAGATCGCGGTCATTGATCGTCACGCCGCTTCCCGCGGAGTCGCCGTCCCCGAGCCAGACGCCGAGTGTGTACGGCGGAACCGGCAGGTTCACGGGAGGGAGCCGCATCGCCGCCGCGACGGGGATGCGGTGGTTGTTCGAGCGCACACCCGCGCCGACGTAGGGGCCGCTCGGCGTCTCGTGCAGTTCCCGCGTGGTGCGGATCGCTCCCATGCGTCCCTTGGCCTGCTCGCCTGCGGCGCGCGACTCGGTGTACCAGAGGTGATCTGCGTCGGCGACGAGGGACGTGCCGTCCGAGAAGTGCACGCGGAAGCACTCGTGGCCGTGCATGACGCCCGTGGTGGCGACGACACGCACCGGCCTGCCATCGGCCCCGAACACCCGGCCCCCGCGCCGCAACTCGCCCATCGTGCTCCAGCCCTCGGGTGTGGGGATCGGCGTGTCGAGGGCGAGCGCCTTCCCATTCTTCTTCGCGATCTCCAGGAAGACCCGTCGGAAGCGGCGACGCCCATCGCTCGCGCGCTTCCACCCAAAGAGCGGACGGACGAGCAGGTCCCTCTGCCAGTCCAGGAGCTCGAACGCACGCCCCGCGAACTCGCCCTTCAGATGCCGCAGGAACGCCGGGAAGAACTCCACCGCGCGTGAGGCGTCGGCCTCGTCGAAGTAGTACTTCCCGTCCTCGTCGTCGATCGCGATCGTCACGCCCGGCCAGCGGCGCCTGGCTTCAGCGTTCGCGAGGACGGCGGCAACCGTCGGGTCGGCGTCCTTCGCGTTACGTCCCACCGGACGCGCCGAAGAACCGCTCGAAGGCCGGGTCCGCCGCGGCGCCCGGCGCGTTCGGGACCTGGACGCGGGCGCGCGAGGACGGCGTCATCCCGAACTCCACCAGGACCCGCACGAGCTGCTCGGTCGCCTTGGTCGCGATGGCGAGGTAGGGCGACTGCATCGGGTAGCCGTTCGGCGACATGATGATCGTGCCGTGCTCGCGCAGCTTCTCCTCGGCGTCCACGAGCCGCGCCCATGTGAGGCAGTACGTCGTGAGCGCGGCGCCGTCGATCTCCGACAGCAGCCCGAGGGCGTGGAGCTTCTTGGCCATGCGCCGCCACTCCGAGCGCGCCTCGCCCTGGAGCACCTTCGGGCACTTGGGGATCACGGCCTTCGGCCTCGGCTCCTTGGCGTTGAGCTTGCGCTTGCCGGGGTTGCCGGCCAGCACCTTGAGCGCCGTCGGCTTGGGCTTGCGGCCGCCGCCTGGTCCGCGCGACCTACCCACAGCGCACCTCTCGTCGAGGGAGCCGCACGTACCGGATCGGGATGCCGATCGCCTTAGCTGCTGCGATCTCCGTTGCCATCCCGTCGGTGGGTGGTCCGAGGACGAGGACCTCGTCGGCGACCGCGAGCCACGCGAGTCCGGCGCCGATTCCGAGGGCGCGTTCTGCTGCGTCACCGTCGTCGAGAAACGTCGGGTAGAGCAGATGCGGCGCGAGCGGCGCATCCCCGGCGCGTGCCACCTCGCGGCACGCTGCTCGAGCAACCGTCGCGTTCGCGGCGACGTCACCACGGAGGGGCGAACAGACGAAGACGCGCTTCATGCCGCGACCTCAGCAGTGACACGCTCGGCGGTCTTGCCGGTGAAGGCCTCCCACCGGCGCACGACCACGTCGCAGTACTTCGGGTCGATCTCCATCGCGAAGCACCGCCGGCGCTGCCGCTCGCATGCGATGAGCGTGGTGCCCGATCCGCAGAAGGGCTCGTAGACCTCGGGGAAGTCGTGGTTCGCGACGGGGCGCTCCATGCAGAGCAGCGGCTTCTGCGTCGGGTGGTCGAACTTCTCCTCCTTGCTCCCGGCCATGAGCTGCTTGGGAGACGCGACGTCCCACAGGTTCGACTGGTCGCGGGTGCCGATCCACCGCGCCGACTCGCCCTTGCGCACGGCGTACCAGCAGGGCTCGGTCTGGTAGTGGTAGTGGGTCCGACTCAGGACGAAGTGCGGCTTGCGCCAGATGACCATCTGCCGGAGCTCGAGCCCGATGCGGCGCAGCCCCTGGCCGACGTCCACAGTGAACGACGAGGCGTGCCAGACGTAGGCGACGCGAACGCTCGGCGCGAGCTCGAACGCGTCGGACCAGTCGGCCTTGGTGTCGCCGGAGATGGTCGTGTTCTGGTGCCCGTCGCGGCGCTGCATGTAGGACGCCTGCGCGGGACCGAGCGCGTTCTTGCCCGCGCGATCGCGCCACTCCATGTCGAGCTCGACGCCGTAGGGCGGGTCGGTGACCAAGAGGCCCGGCGTCGCGCCGTCGAGCAGCCGCGCGACGTCTGCCTCGTCCAGCGAACTGCCGCAGAGCAGACGGTGCTCGCCGAGCAGCCACAGGTCTCCCGGCTGGGTGACTGGCTCCTCGGGCGGCTCGGGCACGGCGTCGGGGTCCGAGTTGCCGCGGGCCGCGGCGCCCGCGCGCGAGCCGAGCTTCGTGAGCATGGAACGCAGCGCGGCGTCGTTCGCTTCGGCCTCGCCGAGAAGTCCCGAGAGCTTCTCCGGGTCGGCCGTCGCCATCGCAGCGAGCGGGTCGAGGGACGCGAGGACCAGCGCCTCTTCCTCTTCGGACAGGTCCACGTAGATGACGGGCACGGTCGCCTCGCCCCGGGACCGCGCGAGATCCACGCGCAGGTGACCGTCCACCAGATGTCCGGTGCGGCGGTTGACGACCACGTCCTGGACCCAGCCGACCTGGTCGAGAAGCCCGCCGAGAGCGTCACGCTGCGCCGGCGGATGCTTGCGCCAGTTCTTCGGGTTCGCGGTGATCTCCTCGGGCGAGACGTCGCCGCGTCCGACGATGCGAGAGCGCCAGCCCGGAGTCTCGGCAGACGCCGAATCGGGGGGATCCCCCCTTGCTCTTGTTTCGCGGACGCGCACGCGAGATTTTCCCGCCGGTCCTTTCGGCCGAGGCTGGCTCGTTCGATCCCGCCCCTCCCCTGCCACCTCGTCAGCCATGGGAGAGGGCCTCGGCCGAGGCGAGTTCCGACACCTCCCCGGCGAGCCCGATGTCGGAACCGAAGGCGGCGAAGAGGAGCGGGAGCTCGTGGAGTGCGGCGCGAGCGGCGGGCTTGGACTGCGCGACGCGGTCGCGATCCTCGGGACGCACGCCGCGAACGCGGTAGGCGTCGATGGCGTCACGCAGCTTCTTGGCCGAGCGCAGCACCTCGGCCAGGTAGTCGCGCTCGCCGGGCTCGGTCAGCTCGCGGAGTTCTGCGAGGGTCTCTGCGCCGAGTTCGAGCGCCTGCTCGATCTGTTGGCGCGAGAGCTTGATCTGGCGGTTCAGCACCGCGCGGCGCGCGTGGGGGACGGCGCGCTCCAGGGCATCCACCGCCTCGGCGAACGCGGCGGCGCGACGGACGGTCTTCTCGCCGACGCCAGCAGCGGAAGCGAGGCGCACCGAAGACTGGTCACTTTGACCAGTCTTCCCTCGCCGGCCGTGCTCCCGCTTCTCCGCGCTGTACTGCCGCCCGAGGTAGTACATCGCCCAGTGCGACGTGAGCGAGCGCCGGGTCCGCTGCGCCGTGACGAACCACGCAACCGCCGCCGCGCGGTCGGGGAAGGAGAGCTTCGTGACCTGGAACGCGATGCCGTCCTCGCGACAGATCGCCAGCCGGTTGTGGCCGTCGAGCAGGACGTCCTGCTCCTGCCACACCACCAGCGCGTCGCGGCAGCCCTCGGTGCGGAGCGACTCACGCAGCGCCGCGCGCGTGGCGTCGTCCATCGGCGCACCGAGTTCGACGAGTTCGGGGTCGATGCGGGGCGACCCGGTGGCGGCGGTTGCCTCGCGAAGAACGTAGGGAACGTCGTCTGCTCGACGGAGCCGCGTCCACTTGGGCTCGCCCTTGGCCTTCGCGTAGACGCGGGAGCACCGCGGCGGCGAGATCGGCAGGTCGAATGAGAGGAGTCCGCTCGCGACGGACTCGGCGATCTCCTCGGGACCGGCGAGCACCGACGCCTCGACGCCCGGCTCGGCGTTGACGGTCTCGGGTTCGTCGTCCCCGCAGAGCGCCGCCTCCAGGACGGCGGAGCCCGCCGGAGTCCGCCAGGCCAGGTCGAGGTCGGTCAGCGCGACGGCGTAGCGGGTCATCGGAGGACCCTTCGCCGCTTGCGACCGAACCCGCCGTTCTCGCGCACGGTTTTGCGGCCATGGCAGGAGCGGCAGAGCGTGCAGAGGTTCGACGGTGCGTGGTTCTCCCGGTTGCCGTCGATGTGATCGACCTGGAGGTGCTCGTTGGTGCCGCAGACCTCGCACGCCGGGTGCCGCCTGAGGTGCCATTCGCGGATGCCGCCCTTGCCACTCCACGACCTCGGGTAGCGCTTCGAGCCGGAGGGCCGCATCGAGTCGATCTCAGCCCGCCGCGCTCGCAGGTGCCGGTGCGCGTGCTCAGGGCAGCGCGCCCCGCCCCGCACGAGAGCAGGACAACCGGTGTGGGCGCAGCCGCGGGGAGGTCGGTGTGGCACGCCCCCAAAGTGCGGCCGCACGGAGTGTCGTGCCACTCGGCCCGGCGTCAGCGCATGCGGGCGTGGCGTGGGGCGTGCCGAGGCGAGCGGCGCACACCCCCGGCACGCCAGCCCTCCGTCTGCGCGCGGTGCTCGAGCCAGCACTCGGCGCTGCAGTAGAAGCGCTTGGGCGGCCGGATGAAGCAGCCGCAGACCTTGCACGAGGGCGATCCGCTCAGCACGCGATCCGAGCGGTCGAGGCGCGGAAGCGGAGGGATGATCTGCATGGGTGGCGGCGGCGGGAAACCGCACACCGGACACACGTCGATCAGCGGCAGACGGGAGCGGAGCCAACTGCGGGCGACGGCGATCTCCGGGCAGCCCATCCGGCGCATGCGTTCCTGCTGTTCCTCGCAGAGCGCGCAGTCCCCGTGCGGACAACAGGCCACGCCGTGAAGTAGCCCGGCGAGGCAGTGCTGCGCCTCGCGGTTCCACGCGATGCAGGGCCAGGACCTGCTCACCCATCCCACACAGGAAGCCCGTCGACGCCGATCCGCGGCGGCGCGTAGTTGGCGGAATCGAATGTGCGCGCGGCTTCTCGAAGCGCGTCTTCGCCGAGGAAGGGGAGTGCGAGCGCGTGGACCTGCGCGAAGCGTCGCCGGATCTCCTCGAACCGGTCCTGCGGGAGGCGCCCCGCGTCGAACTGCTCTCTGGCTCGCGCCACGTTGCGGCGAAGCCAGGCGTAGTACGGCGGATCGAGCCGCCGGTAACACACGCCGCTGACCACGACGTCGTCTGCGAGGACGTACGGGGGGCGGGATTCGATGATGTCGAGGTCGGTCGCGACCCACACCGCCGCGCCGGCAGAAACGCAGGTGCCCATACTGGTGTCCTACCGAGAACGCCGGCGAAGTGGCGGTGGGCGGGACGTGCGGGATGTCGCGCCCGCGATGCGGAGAGTCGTGCGGGATGCCGCAGAGCACTACCCGCGACGCAAGTGCCTATACTGCAAGGACTTGCGGATTGTTGCGGGGGATTGCGGGGAGTTTTGGCGCTACCCCGCAGGTGCGTGCCCGCATGTGCGTGCGCGCGTAAGCGTGTGCGCGTAAGCGTGTGCGAGCGCGCGTAAGAGATCTTCTTGATTGCTACTGCGCGCGCGCACACACCTGCGAAGGGTTAGAGAAGTATCCCGCAACATCCAGGACGTGGAGCTAAGTAGCTTCTCCACAAGGACTTCCGTTGCGGAGAACTCTGCGGGATGTGCTCCCTGACATCCCGCGCACATCCCGCAGATTGGGCGGCTCGACCGCGCCGCCCCCCGGTTCCCGAAGGTCGCGGTCGGTACACTCGTGGCCGCTGCTCGCGGCTGAGCGGCAATACGTTGGGAGGCCTGGCGGACGCTCAGAATGGCCGGTGTTTTCGAACTCAAGACCGCGCGCGACCTGTTCGAGAAGCTCAAGCTGGATCACGCCGCGCTTGAAGCGTCGCCACTCGACTCCTGCCGCGCATTCAACTTCGTAGTCACCGCGTGGCACCTGCGCGAGTGGAGGTTTCGCGCGCCCGAGGATCGAGCTGAGGTGTGTCGTCGCCATCCCATTCTCCGGGTCTGCGAACATCTCGCGGTTGGCGCCAAGCACTTCGAGCCGTCATCCTCGCGCCACGACTCCGTTGCGGATAGCGGACGGGGCGGTGCCTGGGCTTCGGGAGTCTGGGCCCCGGGGGTTTGGGCAGAGGGCGTCTGGGCGGAGTGGCTGAGCATCGAGCTTGACGGCGATGCCAGGGATCGCTTCGGTGACTCACTGAACGTTCTCAAGTTCGCTGCCTTGGTCATGGATGCCTGGAACGCGGAGTTCGGCTCGCAACAGTCGGCCTCCTGACAAGCCGCTGCAGCCGACGAGCGGCGGCAACCCGTCACGCGACCACGGCACACGCTCGCGACGGCTCGCACCCGAGCCCCTGTCGCCACCCTGCCGTAGCCTCCTCCCGCTCGGCCGCGAACCCCTACGCGGCACGGATGGAAGACCTCGACGACGTGAAGCACAAGATGGCCCCCCTCTCGGGCCGCGATCCAGACCTCCCACGGCAGGGCGCTGCCGTGGTCGAAGGACGGTGCGTCGATACGAGGACCGTGCCCGACCGCGACCGAATTCCGCGCGCTCGAGGTCGTGGTTGTGCCCGTTCGTTTCTCTCCTCCCGTCTTCTTCCTCCAGGTCTCCAATGAACTTCTCAGGACGTACTTCGCTCGCCGCGGTGAGCTGACCGACTTCCCCTGGCGCCGCTTCACGCTTGGCAACTGCGATCCCGCCTTCGAGGCGTGGTGCGCCCTTCCCGAAGGGTCTCGGGAAGAGAGCGAGAGCGAGCTGCGCGCCGTCGCCGAGCTCGGTACCCGTGAGGGGCTGGCGCTGCTGGTCGAGCAGGCCCGGCTGCGCGGGATCGACATCACGCGGGACATCGACCGGCTGAGCGGATTGTGGCACCGCGCCTTCTGGGTGTTCGTGGTGCACCCCGACGTCTTCGACGCTGCGCGCCAGCTCCACCACGTGGACCACCTGCACGGTCGGTACTGGCGCACACGGGGCGGTCTCGTCACGCGGTTGCCGGACGAGTCGTCGGCGACGCGATCCGCGCTCGGCGAGGCGCTCTCGGCCTACTTCCGGGAACGCCAGGGCGGCGGCGAGTACTGCGACGTGCACTGCTACCACCGCGCCGGAAAGCACTGGTTCCTGGCCTACCCGCAGGACGTGCCCGAGTCCGTTCTCGGCTACGAGGAGGGGGCCCTGCGCTCACGCAGTCAGCGCCCGGTCTTCGAGGTGGTCTACGCCTTCGATCCCGCGGCCGGCACGCTCGATCTCCATGCGCGCGGGGACCGGCGCATGCACGAGGACCTGCAGAAGATCTACTCGCGCGTCGTGCTCGGAGCGGACCTGCCGCCCGAGACGCTCCCGCCCAGCCCGTACCGGATTGACCGGCTCAAGAGACGCGGCTTCCCGTTCCCCGTCGACCCTGCGGACCAGATCCAGGAGGTCCGCGTGAAGGCGCTCCGGCTGCGGATACTCGGCGGCGGACGACTCACCTTCGACGCCGGGCCGATCCGCCAGCGCACCGACGTCTACGACCTGATGGAGCGCACGCTCGACGGCGAGCGTCTGCCGCTGTCGAACGTCGACGTCGATGTCGCCACGCTGCAACTGGTCTTCGCCTGGGCGAAGGGCCCGCGCACGCTCACGTTCAACCTCCGGGCCGACTCCTGCAACCTGCGCGACGCACCCGAGCACCTGGTCGCCAGGCGCTGTCTTCGGCGCTGGGAGTTCGCCTGTGCGTGAGGCGTTCGGCGAGATCGAGCGGCGGGCGGACATCGCGCATCCGCGACTCTCGTTCGCGGAGAGTCAGCGGATCGAGGGGAGCAGGTGGTCTCGCCTGGTCGATGCCGGACTGCTGCGGCGTACCGAGAACGCGAGCTGGGTCGAGTGCGCGTCCTGCGGCGAGGAGGAGGACGTGGTGTGGGCCCGGGGGACGGCCGAGGCGCCGGCGCTGCCCTACACGCACTGCAGCGAATTCGGCGTGCTGCCGGTCGAGCCCGAACGGATCGCCCAGTGGGAGGTCGATCTGCTGCGCGTGGCCGAGTGGCTTGCCGAGGGCCTCGGATCGGGGGCGCGCGTCGAGGAACTCGTCACGGGGCGGCTGTGGCTTCTCGGCCGCGTTCGTGTGGGCCGTCAGCCGCACGAGGTGCTTCTCGCCAGGCGGCTCGCGTGGCCCGATGGCCGCGACGCCGTGCGGAACTGCGCGCGGATTGCTGCCGCGATCAGCCCGGTTGTCCTGGTCGCCGGCATCCTCCCGAGGGAGTCGGAGTGGGGAGATCCCGCGCCCCGGTTCCTGGCTCTGTCCAGCGTGCTGAGTGGTGAGGGCGGACCCGGCGCCCTCGACCTCGAGGTTCTGGCGGCCGCTCTCGGAGAGAGCTCGCGCAGTCGCCGCACAGAGCCGCCCGCGCGGTTTCCGACGCCGGCGGGCGCAACCTGGCGTGACGTCGAGATCTGCTTCCTCGATACCCAGACGGTGGCGGTCCGCGTCGGCACCGAGCACGGCCGCTACACGTACGCGCAGATGGGCATGGCCGATGGGCGCACCGCGGCGCCGACGGAGCAGTGGAAGCTGCTGCACCTCCTGGCCGAGTCCCACGGCTGGCTCGACTGGGGCAACCGTGGCGCGTCGCGGCGGCTCAAGAAGCGCTGCGAGCGACTTGTCGCCGACCTACGCGGAGTCTTCGGGATCGAGGACGGCGCGCCCGTCGAGTACTGCCCCGCCGACAAGGGCTGGCGCACCGTGCTCGTCCTCTGCACGTAGCCCTCAGCGCGACATGTCGCTGGCGGGATCTCGGAATCCCCGAAATCCTTCGATGCTCCCAACTGCCTCGCAGAGCGCCAGTTAGCCGCATCTGTTCACGAGACGTCGCGATGACGGTGCTTTCGGAGTCCACAGGGTCAGATCTTGGCCAGGCGAGGGCGGATGCTGTCGTCGTTGCCACAAGGGCAACGCGAGTGAGCGGCCGAAACGGCGCGGATTCTGCGGTGTGGGCAGACCGTAGGCCGGGCGGTGGTGTGGCGGACGGCGCGGCGGGACGTCAGGTCGGCTTCGGGGATGCCAGCAGTCGTTGCGCGCAGCGCTCGAAGACGTGCTGCCAGGGCCACGACGAGGACATCGAGACCCAGATCCGGCGCGTCGTGATCCGCACGAGCGCGCCGATCTTGAGCAGCCGCAGGCGGATCGTGCCGGCTTGCGCACGCGCCATCTCGGTGCCGGCGAGACCGATGCGTCGCAGCGCACAGGTCAGGACGTAGGCCATGGCCGACATGGCCATCCGCACGGCGTTGCCCTGCATCGTGTGCACCGACAGACGGGTGCCGAAGAGCTCGAGCTGCTGCTCCTTGATGCGATTCTCCGCCTCGCCCCGGGCGCAGTAGAGCTGCTCGTAGAGACGCTTGCTGCTCCAGCTACGAGGCGGCAGATTGGTCACCACGAAGCGGGGATTGCGCTTGCCGCCCGGCAGGTGCTCGGCCTTGGCGACCACGCGACGCCTCTGGCTCCAGCTCCCCAGCGTGGTCCAGGCAAAGTCGCGAAAGACCCGGGCTGCTCGGCCGGTCTGCACGGCACGGGCTGCGGCCTCATCGAGCGCGTCTTCGACGTGTCGCTCAAGGCGCTCATTGCGCGCCATGCCCAGCAGGTAGAAGTGGCCGGCGGCCTCGCACCAGGCCATCAGCTCCTCGCGGCAAAAGCCCGAGTCTGCGCGCACGAGCACCTTGGCCCGGGGCCAGCGGCGCCGCAGACGTAAGACCAGCGCACGGAGCTCGTCCACGACTCCGCGCGCGGGATCTCTGTCAGCGGTCTGGAGCCGAGCGAGCAAGAGGTGCTCGCCGCAGAAGACGTACAGCGGCAGGTAGCAGTAGTGCCCGTAGTAGCCGTGGAAGAAGCGGCCCTCCTGCCGGCCGTGCAGCCGCACGTCGGAGTGGTCCAGGTCCAGCACGAGCAGGCCCGGATCCTCCGGCCCCATGGCCTCGCAGAAGACGTCGCTGAGCACGCTGTCCACGCGCTCCTGGTCCATCTCGATCTTGGCGTAGCGCGTCTGTGCCGTGGCGCCGAGCTGCGTGGTCTCGAGCCGCGAGAGCGTCGGGTGCGTGGCCAGAGCACCCTCGCGCTTGCCGCACGCCGCGGCAAACAGCGGGTCCTTGCCGACATGGTCGTGGTCCACCAGATCCTCGTAGCCCGCGCACAGCCCGAAGACCCGCTGACGCAGCATCTGGCCGACCGTGTGCTCGACCCGACGCGGGTCCCGGTGGTCCCCGAAGCAGCGCGCAAACCGCGAGAGCAGATCGATGCGACGATCGACCCGCTCGAGCAGCAGCACGCCCCCGTCGCTCGTCACGGTACCGGCGTCGAAGCGCGTCACCGCGGTGCGTCCACAGATGCCCGCGAAGAGGGTCCCCTGCGGGCTACAGTCTGTCGTCATCGGGCCGGCGCTCCTGTCGGTGCAAGTACTAGCGAGTACGAGCACTTAGACAGACGACGGCCCGCTCAGATTCCCGGCTGGTGAACGATTCGGGCTAGGAGCCGCCACAACGCCCGGCAAAGCGCCACTCAGCGAGAAGTCACCGGATGAGCGATGAAGGGGTCCCATGTCGCCGTCAACCACGAACGTCGCCACACCAAGTACTCGCGGTCGCAGAAGTCGTCCCCGTGCGGCGGGCCGGGACGGGCGTTTCCAGGGACCGTGTACATCCGCTGAACCGGCAGCCTCAGACGCGAGGCCAGAGAACGGGCGTCGCCGCCTTCGGGGAACCAGTCGCGTTCTCCGCTCTCCACTCGAAGAACCGCCCAGTGCGGCCCCGTCCAGTGCGAGCGGTGGCACGCATCGTCGCGGAGCGGCCCTCCGTCGCGGTCGGGGCACCAGCGGGACTCGCATTGGATGTCCGGGAAACGCAGCGCGATGGACTGCTGGCGCTCGGGCCAAGTGACCGTCGCCACCAACCCGACGACGACGACCGCACGCAGGAGCACGCCCACAACGCCGACGCTCGTCTTCCTCGGCCGTAACCGTTCACCCCTTCGTCGCGAGCCAGGATCCAGATCGTTCGGCCATCGGTCGATCAAGAGGTTGTGGGCGAGCGGCAGGACGAGGATCTGCGGGCGATGGTCGAGGGCCTTCTGGCCTGGATCGAGGAGCTGGAGCGTCGCGAAGCGAAGCATCTGCGCCGCATCGACGAGCTCGAGTCGCGTCTGAAGCGTGACTCCCGCAACAGCTCGAGGCCTCCGTCGTCGGACCCGGCGTGGTCCAAGCGCCGTCGCGGCCGAAGGCCGCGTAGCGGTCGCAAGCAGGGCGGACAGCCGGGCCATGAGGGCACGGCGCGCGAGCTGGTGGATCCGTCCAACGTCGATGAGACCAAGGAGCACCGTCCCGACCTCTGCGACGCGTGCGGACACGACGATCTCGAGCAGGGCATCGGCGATCCGTACCGGCACCAGGTGACGGTGCTCCCGCGCGTGCTCGTCACGGTGCGGGAGCACCGGCTGCACAAGGCGCGGTGCCGGCGCTGTCGTGCGGTCACGACGGCGGTCCTGCCCGATGGCGTGCCGACCGGGGCCTTCGGTCCGCGGCTGACCACACTTGCCGGCGCGCTGCGCGGCGTGTACCGCGTGAGCGTGCGGGAGACGCAGCGGCTGCTCGGTGAGATTTTCGGTGTGAAGATGTCGCTGGGCAAGATCAGCGACTGTGAGCGTCGGCTCAGTGACGCTCTGCACTCGTCGTACCTCGAAGCCCTCGGGGCAGTCCGCACGTCGCTGCGAGCCAACGTGGACGAGACGTCGTGGAAGGAACGGGGCCGGGTGTGCTGGCTGTGGGCGGCGGAGAGCGAGCACGCCACAGCCTTCGGGATCGATCGCCGCCGCAGTGCCAAGGCGAAAGGGCGGCTGATCGGGCGGCGCTTCGGTGGCACGGTGATCAGCGACCGGATGGGTGCCTACGAGTCACACCCACTTGCCCGCCGCCAGCTCTGCTGGGCGCACATCGAGCGCGCCTTCCGTGCGCTGGCCGAAGGCCCGCGAGGACATCGCCGCTTCGGCAACAAGGGCGTCATGATCGCGCAGTCGGTCATGCGCAGCTACCGGCTCTTCGGTGAGCACGGCGACCGTGACCGGCTGCAAGGCGAAGCCGCTGTGCTGCGCGGACGGCTCGAGCGACTGATCGCGAACGACGACTCGGCTCTGGCCAACCATCTGCGCCCCCGCGTGGTCGCCCTCTTCACCTATGCGCGGACCCAGGACGTGAGTCCGACGAACAACGCCGCCGAGCGCGCGGTCCGCAAAGCGGTGCTCTGGCGCAAGGGCTCCTTCGGAAGCCAGTCCGCTCGCGGACTCCGCTTCGCCGAGCGCGTGTTGACCGCCGCGGCCACGCTGCGACGCCGTGGCGACCAAGTCTTCGACTTCCTCGCCGACTCGGTCGCCGCGCACCTCACCGGCGCCGACCCGCCCGTCATGGTCCCGCTGCCCGTCGCACGCTGAGGCTCACACGCTGTCAAGGGGTGAACGGTTACCGCGGACGGGGCGTCGCCCCGTCCTTGCACCGGGCTCACTGACGAGGCGCGAATCGGGAGGGCGCGTCGGTTGCGGAGCAAGCGGCGTGACCAACCTCCTCCGTAGCGGTCGGAGACCGCGTAGGAGGGAGACACGACGCAAGCCTCCGTCACGCGGATCGCGGCGCGATCCGCGTGACGGACGGCCCCTCCCGCTGCCGAAGCCGTTGTTTACGGCTTCTGCTCCCTCGTCCGCTGACAAGCGGACTGGGGCCGCGGGCGTGCGCTCTCGGCGCTCAGCGCGCCGCTCGCTACATCCCGCTGCCGAAGCCGTTGTTTACGGCTTCTGCTCCCTCGTCCGCTGACACGCGGACTTGGGCCGCCGGCGTGCGCTCTCGGCGCTCAGCGCGCCGCTCGCTTACGGATCTTCGTCGAGCTCGATGTTCAGCGGGATCAGGGCGGTGGTCTTGACCGACACGATCGCGAGCTCGGGGGTCTGGATGCGCACGGGGGTCGAGCCGGCGCCGAGGCTGGTCTGGATGACGGGGATGGGGCGCTTGAGTTTGGTCATCGTGGCGCGCACCTCGGTCAGGGCGGTGCCGCGGGAGAGGATGCGCCGGACCTCGCGCCATTGACCGTTGTAGTGGTCGGCCACCTTGCTCGCGAACGCGGCGAGGCGCAGGTCGCTACGGCCCTCGGCATACTCCTGGAGCTCGAGCTTCGCGAGCAGACGCGGCTTGCGCAGGGGCGAGCCCATGCGCTTGACGCAGTCGTTGATCTTGGCCAGGTGCGCCTTCTGCGCTGCCTTCGCGTCCTTCTCGTACTTGACGCGGCGCACGGTCTCGCGGTTGACCCACTTGCCCTTCTCCAGGACGAACCCGCGCGCCTCGTAGTACTCGACCTCGGTCATCCACTGTTCGTCATAGCGGATGTAGCCGAGCAACTTGCGCGCCTCGGCGTGGTCCGGATCGAACGCGAGCACCTTCTTGAGGTGCTGCCTCGACTTCGACTTGAGCTTGTTCTGGCGGCACCACGCAGCCAGTGCCAGGTGATCCGCTGCGCCGTCATTCTTGCCGCCCGTTGCAAGGGCCGCGACCCGGTCGTCGTAGTCGTCCACCAGGCTGCGGCCGGGGACGATCGACGCGACGTCCTTGGCGGGGAGCTTGACCTCGCCCGCGGTGGTCACGACCACGACCGTGTCGCCGACGCGCTTGGCGCGGCCCTCGACGACGTTGCCGTTGACGAGGCGCACCTCGTCGGCGGCGGCGCCCGCCGCCAGCACGGCGACGAACGAGAGGCAGACCAGAGTCTTGATGGGGCGCATGACGGTCTCCGGCGATCCCGGCTCCGCTGGCTTTGGATTGGGGTCGATCCGCTGCGAATCTACCACTCCCCGGGGAAAGCGTACGATCGCTGCGATGAGCCAGGCTCCGTATCCGACCCGCGCAGCGCGCCGCGCACGCCTCGCTGCCACGCGCCTGCAGGTGCTGGTCTCGGAGGCCGTCCCCGGGCGGGCACTCGTACCGGTGGTGCGGGCGGCACTCGCGGGTGGGGCAGACGTGATCCAGCTCCGTGAGAAGGAGGCATCGGACGATCGCATCCTCGCGCTCGCGTCGGAGCTGCTGCCGCTCTGCCACCGTCACGGTGCACTCCTCGTCATCAACGACCGGCCGGACCTCGCGCGCGACGCCGGAGCGGACGGCGTTCACCTGGGCCAGGAGGACGGGAGCGTCGCCGATGCGCGGGACGTGCTCGGCTCCGCTGCGCTAGTAGGGGTATCGACACACGACGTCGACGAACTCACGGCCGCACTCGGCGCCGGCGCGGACTACGTGGGCGTCGGGGCCATGTTCCCGACCGAGTCGAAGGGACGCGCGGTGCCGGTGGGTTCTCCGGACGGACTCGCGCCGCTGGGCATGCGCGCGGAGGCCGCCGCCGTGCCCGCCTACGCGATCGGCGGAATCACCACCGAGAACATCACCGACGTCGCAGCGGCCGGGTTCGCGCGCGTCGCCGTGTGCGCGGCCGTCACCGGCGCATACGATCCGGCGCGCGCCGCGAGAGACTTGATCGACGCGCTCATTCCTCGAGTGTGAGCGTTCGTTCCCAGCGCGTGGGTGCGGGACGGCCGTCGGGACGCAGGTACTCGATGCTCATCGTCTCGTGGTAGCTCTTGACGGTTCCCGCGACGTGGTCGAGCACCAGCTCCGACGTCATGGCGCCGCTCTCGAACGTCAACTGGGCACCCTTGTCGTCGAGCACACTGATCGTTCCCGTCGCCTCGATCGTGTACGTGGTCGTGGTCGATGCTGTGAGCTTGCAATTCACTTCGACACTGAGCTGCCCCGCAGGCGACGGGAACGGTGGCGACCTGAACTTCCACTCCGCGCCGTCGCGTGCGACCTCCATCGCCGGCAGCATGAGGCCGCACGCGTGGTTCCACCGTGCGACGAAACGCGGCCCGTCGAGTGAGTCGTCGAGCAGGATCATGGCGGGAGTCGCAATGCCCGAGTGGGGCGCCGCCCACTTGCGCAGCGCGTCTCGAAGAGTCGCGTCCGGCACGGGCTCCGGCGTGGCACGGCCCATGTCGTCGAGGCGCAGCGTCTGATCGCGCTCCAGCAAGGACCGGGCGATCTCTTCCGCGCCGTACAGGTCGCCCAGCGGCACCTCCGGCGTGGCCGTGTCGATGACCATCCCGAATCGGGTCGGCGCGTCGACCGCGAGCGCCAGGATGCGGACGTCGAACGTGCCGAGCCGCTGGCGGGGCGACGTGCCGACGCACATCGTCCGGTAGCGGACGCGCGTCTTCAGCGTGCCGCCGTATCCGAACTCGGGGTCGGCCCAGTCGTCCGTCCGCTCCGCGACATACGTCAGCATGCGGCCGTCGGACGCGCGCATCCGGACCAGCGTCTCGGCCTCGGAGTCACCGGAGCAGGAAGCCGCGCACGCAGCTGCGGCCAGCAGCAGAACGGCGAGCGCGGAGCGGGACGTCATTCGAGTTCTCCGATCAGACGCAGGAAGGCATCTTCGTCGAGCACGTCGACGCCGAGCTCCTGCGCCTTCGCGAGCTTGCTTCCGGCGCCCGGCCCGGCGACGACGAGGTCCGTCTTCTTCGACACCGACCCGCTCGGCTTGCCTCCGTAGCGTCGCACGAACTCCTTCGCCTCGTCACGCTTCATGCGCTCGAGGTTCCCCGTGAACACGACGGTTTTGCCGGCGAGCACGCCGCCTTCGTCGCGCACTTCCTCGGCGGCGGGGGCGACACCGACTTCCAGCAGCGCGTCGAGCACGGCCGTGTTCTGCGGCTCGCGGAAGAAGCGGTGCACGCTTGCGGCAACGACGTCTCCGATGCCCGGCACGTCCGCGAGTTCCTCCTCCGTCGCGGCGCCCAGCCTCTCGAGTGTTCCGAAGTGCCGCGCCAGATCGCGCGCAACGGATTCGCCGACGTGGCGGATGCCGAGTGCGTACATGAAATTCCCGAGAGGGCGCGTCTTCGAGGCTTCGAGCGAGGCCAGCAGGTTGTCCGCGCTCTTCTCGCCCATCCGCTCGAGCGAGACGAACTGCTCTCGGGTCAAGCGGTAGACCCCGGCGGGGTCCCGTACAGCGAGCACGTCCACGAGTTGCTCGACGAGCTTGTCACCGAAGCCCTCCACGTCCATTGCGCGGCGGGAGCCGAAGTGGAACAAGCGGCCCTTGACCTGGCGCGGACACGCGAGGTTGGTGCAATAGGAGAGCGGCTCCTCGGGCGTGACGTCGACGTCTGCACCGCACTCCGGGCAGGCGTCCGGCCAGACGAACGCTTCCGCACCGGCGGGGCGGTGCTCTTTTTGGACGGAGACGATCTTCGGGATCACGTCTCCTGCGCGGATCACGACGACGGTGTCTCCGACGCGGACGTCCAGACGCTCGACCTCTATTCGGTTGTGCAGTGTGGTGTGCGTGACGGTCACGCCACCGAGAGGCAGCGGCTTCAGCACGGCGACTGGTGTCAACGCCCCGGTGCGCCCGACGGAGACGAAAATGTTCTCCACGACGGTGCGCCCCTCGCGGGGCGGGAACTTGTACGCGACCGCCCACCGCGGACTGCGCGAACGGGCGCCCAGCCGATCGCGCAGCGCGTACTGGTCCACCTTGACCACCGCGCCGTCGATCTCGAACGCGAGGTCGTCCCGTTCTTCGAGCAACTTCGCACAGTGCGCGACGACTCCGTCCACCTCGTCCACGACGGTGAACAGGTCGTCCGGCGCGAGCGGGAGGCCCAACGAACGGAGCCGCTCGCGCGCTTCACTCCACGCGGCCGGGGCATCGGCCCCCCACTCGACGACACCGAGCCCGTACAGCATCACGCTGAGCGGACGCCGCGCCGTCTCCTGCGGGTCCTTGGTCTTGAGCGACCCGGCCGTCGTGTTGCGGGGGTTGGCCTTCGCCTCCTCGCCGGCAGCGACAAGCTCCGCGTTGTGCGCGTCGAAATCCGCCTTCGTCATGTAGACCTCGCCGCGGACCTCGAGCAGTGCAGGGGCCGCGCCCGAGAGCCGGCGCGGAAAGCCGCGAATGGTCTTCACGTTGGCCGTGATGTTCTCACCGGTCGTACCGTCGCCTCGCGTCGACGCGAGCGTCAGTTGACCGCGCTCGTACACGACCTCGACGGCGACGCCGTCGATCTTGGGTTCGACGGTGTAGCGCGGCGCGAAGTCCGCGCCGGCGTCGAACTCCTCCATCGACTTCTCCCACGCGCGGACGTCCTCCTCGGTGGTGACGTTCGCGAGGGAGAGCATCGGCTGAGTGTGTGTGACTGGCTCGAAGAGGCTCGACACGCCGCAGCCGATCGTCTGCGTGGGCGAGTCGGGCGTGACCAGCGCCGGGTGGGCGGCTTCGATCGCCTCGAGATCCCGCAGCAACTCGTCGTACTCGAAGTCCGAGATCGACGGAGCGTGGCGCTCGTAGTACAGACGGTTCGCCTCGACGATCCGCGCGCGCAGATCGGCTGCGCGTGCGGTGACATCCTCGGGCGGCTGATCGGCCGTCATCCCGACAAGCTACGCGATGAACATCGCGTCGCCGTACGAGTAGAAGCGGTAGCGCTCGCGCACTGCCTCCTCGTACGCCGCGAGGACCCGCTCGCGCCCTGCCAATGCGCTCACCAGGGCGAGAAGCGTCGACTTCGGCAAATGGAAGTTCGTGATCAAGGCGTCAACGACACGGAACGGGAATCCGGGCCTGATGAAGAGCGACGTGCGGCCGTCTCCGGGCAGCAGCAACGCGTCACCGGCTGCCTGCGCGACCCCCTCGAGTGCGCGGACGGTCGTGGTCCCCACCGCGACGATCCGCCGCCCGTCGGCCCATGCCGCGCGCACGGCAACGACGGTGGACGCGGGAATCGAGTAGCGCTCCTCGTGCATCTCATGTGCGTCGAGGTCGTCCGTGCGGACCGGCAGGAACGTGCCCTCGCCGACGTGCAGCGTCACGTGCGCGGTCTTGATGCGCTGCTCGCGAATTGCGGCCAGCAGATCGGTCGAGAGGTGCAGTCCCGCCGTAGGTGCGGCGACCGCGCCGAGCGTTGCCGCGAACACCGTCTGATAGCGCTCCGCGTCAAGGCCGTCCCGCGGGTCCTCGACCTCCCGACGGATATAGGGCGGGAGCGGCAGCTTGCCGTTCCGTTCCATGACCGCAGACATATCGCCGCCGCGCGCGCGAACGCGCCAGCGTCCGCCATCCTCCACCGCGACGAGTTCGAGTTCGTCCTCCCCCACCGCCACGCGCTCCCCGTCGGAGAGCGAACCGCCGCACTTGACGATCGCCCGCCACTCGCCCCCGTCGGCCTCGGCGAGCAGGAGGAACTCGACCCTCCCACCGGTGTGCCGACGACCGTGGAGCCGCGCTTGCAGCACACGCGCGTCGTTCATGATCAGCAGGTCTCCGGGCTGAAGCAGTGCCGGGAGATCCCGTACGCCGTGGTGAGAGACGGACCCGCCCGCCCGCCCGAGCACGAGCAGTCGCGCATCGTCGCGTCGCAGCGCCGGTTCCTGAGCGATCAGCTCGGAGGGCAGGTCGTAGTCGAGGTCCGACGTGCGCACCCGCCGGTTGTAGCCCGCCCTGACGGGCCCCGCTCGTAACCTCCGCGCATGACCGCCCTGGGCGCCGATCTCGTCTCGCGTACGTTTCCCGAGGGAGCGGACGCCCTGGCCGAGGAGACCGCATCGGTGTTCGTGGCACGCGGACCGCACGGAGCGGGCACCCCGGTTTTCCTGATGCCGGGTTTCGGCCTGGACGGGCGCTCGTTCGCGCCGCTCTCCCGCCTGGCCGCCGGACGACGGACGGTGTTCTGGAGTCCGCCCAACCGCCTCCCTCCCGGCGACGGGCTGTTGCCGCTGGCCGAGCGCGCGCTACGCGATGCGGAGCGGGCGGGTTGCGCCGGCCGCATCGTGGTCGGCGGCGCGTCCATGGGCGGCATGCTCGCCCTGCTGGCGGCGCTGCACATGCCGGAGCGCGTGGCCGGGCTCATCCTGTTCGGCTCCACGGCGGCGTGGAAGGAGGTCTCGCGCGGTGTGCGCCTGGCTGCGTGGACCCACGGCCTTGTTCCGGCTCGCCGCTACAAGACCTGGCTCCCGGGCGTCATGGTTCCCCGCCGCATGGACGGCCCGCGCGGCAGCCCGACCAACGAATCGCTGCGGCTCCAGATGCAGCACCGCACGAAGGCGTGGGGATCGCAGCTGATCCGCGCGCTGCGTCGCTTCGACGTCCGCAAGCGGCTCGGCGAAATCGACGTGCCCGCGCTGGTCGTGCACGGCGGCCGCGACGAGGCCATCCCGCGGGCCGCTGCGCGCACGCTCGCGCGCATGCCGCGCGCACGCATCATCCAGCTGGATACGGCGGGACACCTGCCCGCCCTGTCGAACCCGGACGCCTGCCTCGACGCGCTCGGCCCGTGGCTCTCCGAGGTCGACGCGCAGCGGACCGACGTCGCGCCGTGAGCGCGCCCGACCGCCCCGTGCGCGTCGCGGACTACGTCACCGCACCAGCGTCCGTCCCAGCCCAGGGGCCGGCCCTTGCGACGCGCGCAGCGGAACAGGGTTACGACCGAGTCCTCGTGTGGACCCACGCGACGAAGGACGACTGGCTGGTCGCCCACCCCCGACCCACCGTCACCATCGACGGTGAGGAACGCCGCATCGAGAAGCTGACGCTCGCCGAGTTGCGCCCGTGCGTCGAGCGGCCGGCGACGCTCGAAGAGACGATGCTCGCCGCACACAAGGCGAACATCGGTCTCGTGGTCCGCCTCACCGACACGACCGGGATCCACGCGCTCGCGGGAGCGCTGGGCATCATGGAGGGTGAGGACACCTCTAATCTGCGCCGCCGATACCTCGTGGCGGTGCCGAACCAGCGGATCGGGAGACGCCTGCGCTCGGACGCGAATCCGATCCCCTCCGCGCGCTGGCTCGAGCCGTCGGGCGGCGGCTGGAAGGGCGCGCTGGCCCGCCGCTTCCCGAACCTCGCCCGCGCAGCGTGCGATGCGGACGACCTGATCGTGGACGCGCGTGCGTTCTCACCGGAACGCGTGCGCAACGACCTCGTGCCCCACCTCGCCCGGCGCGCCGCGTTCGCGTGGGTGGCGCTTGCTGACGCCTCGCAGGAATCCGACTACGCCGACGCGGGTGTCGGCGGGTTCATCATCGGGCTGCCGGCGTCGTAGCGACAGCCTCGCGTAACCGCCAGTAGACACCCGCCGCCTTCTGCAGCTTGGCGCGCCACTCGAACTTCACCCGGCCCCTGAGGACCGCGGCAAGATCCTCGAGAAGCCGTGGGCTGTTGCCGATGTACGAGTGGCCAAACGAGAGTGCGCCACCGGCGACCGCCGATGCGTCAACGGTCTTGATGGGAGGCTTGACGACGATTTCCGTTCGGACACGGGGGTACTTACCGTGGAGGATGTGAGAGCCCATCAGGGACTTGTCGTCGGGTGAGACGTACAGCGTCACGTGCTTCGCAGGCTCCGCGATCGCCTTAGCGTCCCGTTCGAACACGCGCACATTGATGTCGGGCGCGGCGAGCACGACCTGATCGAACATCTTCTCCTCCGGTCGCTCTTCGGCCAACTCCTTCAGGGCCATCGAGAGCGCACGATTGCCCATGCTGTGCGCGATGACGTGAACCTGGTGGAACTGGTTGCTGTCCACCAGCGTCGCCAGGAACTCCTTCAGGTGCGGCCAGGTCAGATCGATCTCGTCTTCATCGGCGCTGTACCCCAAGAGTTGTCCGTTCGAGGGCCAGCTGTACATGGCGACGACGCCCGGGAAATCGACGTCGTACGCGATCTGGGCCGTCCTGCGGGCGGCGTCCTCGAACGTGTTGTTGTATCCGTGAATGAAGACGAGCAGGGACTTGTCGTCCGACTCGCGGAGACGACGTTCCATCTGAGCAAGCATGGCTGTCTCCGAGAGGGGATCAACGCTCAGTAGGGCTACATGCTTCCCGGGCCCGGTCTTCCAGATCAAGTGCGCCAGAGCCCACCGCTTCCGAGCCGCCTTCTGCCACCACGAGAGTTCCTCGACCTCGCCCCTCTCATGCGACTCAGGAATGCTGACGCGACACTCTCCGTACTCGATCTCGTCGTCGCCGCGAATCTCGCCGCTGTAGTACTCAGCCGGGCTGTAGTTCTCAGCCGGGCGGAGGCTGCCTCTGCGCTTGGGATCCGTGCCGTCGAACGTGGGCTTGCGATCCGTGCCGTAGAAGACCTGGACCACGACGTGGTCGCCGTTCTCGGCGACCACGAAGGGGCCGCCAGCCGAGGCATCGCCCTGTGGTTGCGGAACGATAGTGGGCGGCGGCGGCACTACGGCATACGTGTCGGTGTCGGGGCTCCTGCACGCGCCGGCCACCAAACTGCACAGCAACCAAGGCAGGAGCAATCGCGCGACTGCGGCCCTGTGCCGCGGACCTTCGGTTTCCGTCGTTCGCACTCGCTCCCCCATTTGCGGAGCGTATCACTCAACGCTTGCATATCGCCATCGCTCTTCGAGTGCCGAGACGCGTCAGCGTATCCGGAATCGTTCCGTCTGGTGTAACCCGTGCATACCGTCAATGGACGATTGGGAGTCGGCGCGCCGTGCCCGGCCGTCAGCCGGAGGCGCCGAGTCGCTCGGCCTCGATCTCGTCGATGACTTCCTGCGTCACGTCGCCGGTCGGGTAGTTGCCGTCCATGCACGCCTTGCAGAACGTGCGTGGCTCGGTCTCGTCCGGCGGGATGACTGCAGCCAGCATGTCGTCGATCGACTGGTAGAGCAGGGAGTCCGCGCCGATGCTCTCACAGATCTCGTCCTCGTCCTTGCCGGTGGCGACGAACTCGCTGCGCGTGCTCATGTCGATGCCGTACACGCACGGGTGTCGCAGCGGCGGGCACGAGGACGCCATGTGCACCTCGGTCGCACCGGTGTCGCGCACCATGCGGATGATCTGCTCCGCCGTGTTGCCTCGAACGATCGAGTCGTCCACGAGCAGCACCTTCTTGTCCTCGAGCTCGAGGCGCAGCGGGGAGAGCTTGAACCGGATACCGCGCTTCCTGTTCGCGTTGCCCGCCATGATGAACGTGCGACCGATGTAGCGGTTCTTGAGGAGCCCCTCGCGGAACGGCTTGCCGAGCTTGTAGGCCATCTGCTGCGCCGCGGGGCGGGAGGAGTCCGGCACGGGGATGACGGTGTCGACCTCCGTGCCGCGATCACGAAAACGCTTGGCGAGCGCCTCGCCGAGCCGCATGCGCGCCTTGTAGACACTGACGCCGTCGATCATCGAGTCGGGCCGGGCGAAGTAGATGAACTCGAAGATGCAGAGGTGGTGGCGGTTGTCGGCCACGCGCTTCGAGATCGGCTCTTCCCCCTCGCGCACGAGGATCGCCTCGCCGGGCTCCACGTCGCGCACCACCTCGTAGCCGAGCGACACGAGCGCGCAGCTCTCGGAGGCGAACATGTAGCGCCAGCCGTCACCGTCCTTCTTGCGCCCGTAGATCAGCGGCTTGATGCCGTACGGGTCGCGGAAGGCGAGGAGTCCGTGCCCCGCGATGACGGAGACGACGGAGTAGGACCCACGGCAGCGCTTGAGCGTGCCGGCGACGGCCTCGAAGATCGCCCCGGGCATCGGTGACCGGGCCGCATCGACCAGCCGCGTGAGCTCATCGGCGAAGACGTTCAGGATGACCTCGACGTCGCACGCCGATCCGACGTGCCGGTGGCAGTCGATCTGGAGCTCGTCGCGGAGCGCACGAAAGTTCGTGAGGTTCCCGTTGTGGGCCATCGTGATCCCGAACGGGCTGTTGACGGAGAACGGCTGGGCGTCCTCGACGCCGCCGAGCCCCACCGTCGGGTAGCGCACGTGGCCGATGCCGACGTTCCCCGTGAAGCGCGTCAGGTCCTCGTCCGCGAAGGCCTCGCGCACGAGCCCCATCCGCTTGGTTTGGCGGAACGTCTTGCCGTCGAACGTGGCCGCGCCCGCCGCGTCCTGGCCGCGGTGCTGGATAAACAGCAGAGCGTCGACAATCTCGCCGATCACCGGACCGTTACCGATGACCCCAATTACGCCGCACATGCTGCGCTCTCCCGGAAGAGCCCGCCCTCGGCACCTGCCCGTGGGCCGTGGGAGCGGCAAGGCTAGCGCTCCCCCCGGACCGCCGTGAACGATGGCAGGCGGTGTCGCGCGAATCTGACAATCGTCAGTTCGAGCTGGCGGAGCGCTTCTCGTCTTCGGGCTCGGACACGGGCACGGGGAAGTCGGGGTCGAGCGTGATGAAGTGCGCGACGCCCCGCTTGTGGTTGGCGAGGCCGACCAGAAGCGTGTCGCCGCTGATGGCAACGGTCGCCCCCCGGAGGATCTCGTTACGGGGCTCCTCGAGCGGTACCCCACCCACTTGCCATGCGCCCTTGGCGTCCCGTCGGGCCACGAGCAGCCCCGTTCTCTTGCGCAGCATGGCCGCGGCGATGCGGTCGCCGTCGAACGCCAGTCCATTGCCGGCCCGGCCGGACCGCCGCCCTTTCCATCCGCTGCTGAGGCCCATGCGCCACTCGCTGTCCCAGCCGCCCGATCCCCGGGCCATCACGGCGATGCCCTGGCGGAGATCCTCGTCCGCGGCGACGAGCAACCCGTCGCCCACGGCAAGGGACTCCCCGAACTGCTTGAACTTCCACTTCGCCGGGCGCGCCTCGGCCTCGAAGAGCCACGCATCCCCGTCGCGGCGAAAGAGGTGGATGCCGTCGCCCTTCTCCGTCGTGGCCGATGCGATGAGGTCTCCGCTGACGGCCACCCGTGCGCCGCCCTCGAACGGCCGCCCGTTCCGCGTGGACAGAGCCTGCGCGTGGTGCCATCCGTCGGCCGCCTGGCGGAACACGTGCGACCGCGTCAACGTGCCGACGACCAAGACGTCCCCGTCGAGGGCCAGCGAGAGAGCGACCTCGGGCTGTTTCGGCAGGGGAATCTCGTGCGCTTCACGCCACGCAACCCCGTCATTCTCGAAGAGCCGCACCACCCAGCGGAGGTCGCCCTCTGCCGCGCGGTCCAGGACTGCCACGCGACCGCTCGACACATCGATGGCGGAGCCGAACACGAGAGTCTCATCGCTGCGCGCGGAACGCAGCGATGCGGTGTTGATCCACGTGTCGTTTTTCTCCTCGTAGACGAAGACCCGGCCGCGGCCGGCCTTCTCGTCGGAGAGCGGCGCGGACACCGCGGCCACGCCTCCGTCGATCGCCACGTGCATGCCGAATCCGGAGCGGTAAGGCAGGTCGGGCGGCCGCACCTCGAGTCGCCGCGGGTCGCGAGAATCGCGCTTGGACGTTCCCTTCGTGGCAGCCGTCGCTGAGTCCGGGGGGTTCCGGTTCGTGACAGTGGGTGGCGTGCCGGCTTGCTGGGACGAGTCGGCGGTGGACGCCTCCGGAGTCTGCGGAGGTGCCGGGACGCGGACGTGGCGGCGCGTCTTCGGGTCCGCGTCACCAGGCCCGTCGGCGTGGTCTCCGGTCGTCTCGACGGGTCCGTCGAAGTCGCGGGGCCGCTCCGGGTCCGCCTCGCCCGCCTGCCACCAGACCACGCGCACCAGCCAGGCCAGGAGGCCGAGGAGGAGCAGAAGTGCGAGAGCGGCGAGCGCTCGCTTGATTCCCCGCCTGCGGGCAGCGTCCATACCGACATCGTACCGGAGCGGCTTCGCGGGCTCTCCGCGGCGGCGCGTACAATCCGACCGTCCATGCGCACCCTCCTCCCCGCCAGTGCCCTCATCGTCTTGCTGGCGGTCAGCGTCGGTCCGGCCCGCGGGCAGGACGGAAGCGGGACGACGACGGACGCCCCCACCGCCGCGGAAGTGGCCGAGCCGCCGAAGGACGTCGTCAAGTCGTTCAAGGGCGCCGAGGTCAAGAGCCACGTCTACAAGCTGGCGAGCAAGAAGATGGCCGGGCGGGCGTCGGGCACCGAGGGCTGCGACCTCGCGGGCGAGTACATCATCGAGCACGTCAAGGAGTGGGGTCTCGAGCCGGCCGGCGAGAACGGCACCTACAAGCAGACGTTCAACGTCACGATGATGCCGTTCGGAGGCCAGGGTCAGTCGATGAACCCCACCGGTGGTGAGTCCCCCACGTTCAACGTGTGCGCGGTCGTCCGCGGGAGCGACGAGACGCTGAAGAACGAGTACGTCGTCCTGACGGCGCACTACGACCACGTGGGCCGCAAGAGCAAGCGGAAGTACTACTTCGGCGCCGACGACAACGGAAGCGGCACGTCCGCACTCTTGCAGACCGCCCGGGCGTTCGCCGAAGAGGACGCGCCCCGCCCGCGCCGCAGCATCCTGTTCATCTGGTGCACTGCCGAAGAGCGCGGGCTGCTGGGCAGCAAGTACTGGTGCAACAACCCCACGGTGCCCTTCAAGGACGTCGTCTGCGACCTGAACATCGACATGGTCGGGCGCAACGACTCGAAGGAGATGCACGTCTACGGGAACGCGTCGTCGCCGGACCTCGACTCCGCGCACGCCAAGGCCGCGAAGATCAGCAAGTTCAAGTTCATCGCGAAGACGGGCTCCATCTTCCTGCGCAGCGACCAGGTGAACTTCTACGAGAAGAACGTCCCCTGCCTGTTCTGGACGAGTGGCCTGCACAGCGACTACCACGCGACGTCCGACGAGGCGAAGCGCATCAACACCGGCAAGGTCTCGCGGGCCGCGCTGCACGCCTACGTGACGGCCTGGGAGATCGCCTCCCGCGCCGCGCGGCCGCGCTTCGTCAAGATGGACCCGAACGCGTCGGCCGGACCGCTGGGCGCGATCCTCGACCTCGTCCCCAAGGAGTCGCTGCCCAAGCGCGTCAAGCTGGGTGACGGCGAGGGTGCCGCGCTCGTTCAGCGCGTGATGGAGGACAGCGCCGCCGAGGACGCCAAGCTCAGGGCCGGCGACTTCATCGTCAGTTGCGGCGGCCGCGCGCTCCCCGAAGGAGACCCGGTCGGCGCCGTCGAAGAAGCCATGCAGCGCGCGAAGAAGAAGATCACGCTGCGCTTCTACCGCGGCAGCAAGAAGCTGAAGGTCACCGTCAAGCTCGACAAGTAGTCGTACGGCCGGTAGACGAGACGCCATGACCCCCAAGCAGTACGACCTCGTCATCCTGGGCGGCGGCAATTCGGTGACGATCGCGATCGCAGCCGGCAAGCAAGGGCTACGCACCGCGGTGATCGAGGAGGGACCTCTCGGCGGCACCTGCCCGAATCGCGGGTGCATCCCGTCGAAGCTGCTCATCGGCTATGCGGACCGCGCGAATGCAGTGCGGGACGCCGGGAGGTTTCACATCTCGGCCGAGCTCGGCCCCATCGACGGCCGCGCGCTGCTCGCGGAGACGTTCGGTGCCACGCGCAAGACGGACGGGAAGATCGCAGGCGCGCTGAACGAGAACGTGGATCTTTATCGCGCCCGCGGCCGCTTCGTGGGTGAACGGACGCTCGAGGCCGATGGCGTCCAGATGCGTGGCGAACGGGTCGTGATCGCCACCGGCGGGCGACCGCGACTGGTGGACGCACCCGGCCTCGCGGGCACGCCCTACTGGACAAGCCGCGACGTGTTCGAGATGGAGGACCTGCCCCGCTCGATCGTCATCGTGGGCGGCGGGTACATCGGCTGCGAACTCGCGCACTTTTTCGACGGCGTGGGAGTCGAGACCACCGTGCTGAATCGGACCGACACACTGCTCGCTCGAGAGGACGAGCAGATTCGGGCTGTCTTCAAAGAGGGGTTCACGGCGCGCGTGAACACGATCCTCTCGTGCAACGTCTCGTCCGTCTCCCACGACGGCTCGCAGTTCAGTGTGCGCATCGAAGAGGCCGGCGGTAGCACCCGCGAACTCAGCTGCGAGGCGCTGCTGATGGCCGTCGGCCGCGTGCCGAACACCGGTGACATCGGGCTCGAGGCGGCAGGAGTCGACACCGACGAGGCGGGTTTCATCCGCACCAGCGCCGCCTTCGTCACGTCTGCAGAGGGCGTGTACGCCATCGGCGACGTCATCGGCGGCCACCAGTTCACGCACTCCGCCGCGCTCGAGGCACAGCACCTCGAGAAGTTCCTGCTACGGGCGCAAGGCGGCGACCTGGACTACGGCCCCATGCCGCATGCGGTGTTCTCGTCGCCGGAGATCGCCGGCGTCGGTGCGACGGAGCAAGAGCTCCGTGCCGCCGGGACCGAGTACCACGCCGCGGCGTTGCCCTACACGACGGCCGCCAAGGGCCGCGCGATCAAGGAGGAGCACGGCCTCTGCAAGTTCCTCGTCGCGCCGAGCGGCGAGATCCTGGGATTCCACGTCGTCGGAGAGCACGCGTCGGTGCTCATCCACGAGGTGATCCCCGTGATGAAGTGGCGCAACCGAATCGACTCGCTGACGGACATCATCCACATCCACCCATCGCTCTCTGAGGTGGTGCGCAACACGGCCCGCAGGGCCGCGGCTCTCGTCGGTCAGTGGTGAACCGTGTGGCCGGCGGCGCGCAGCGCGCCGACGGCCGCGGGTAGCGTCTCCCCGCCCACGAGCACCCAGTCCGTGTCGTACGTCGACAGGACCAACACGGAGACACCCGCATCGGCGAGCGGCACGAGCAGTGACGCCAGCACGCCCGTGAGAGCGAAGTCGAGCGGCCCGCGGACCCGCAGCGCCCGCCATCCCCCGTTTGCCGTCCAGCCGGGTCTCACCTCCGCGGCGGGGAGCGCCACCGACACCTCGTCACGCGTGCGGACGCAGCAGAGCAGATCCGCGCCCGGAG
Organism: Planctomycetota bacterium; assembly: GCA_965248445.1. Classification (GTDB taxonomy): domain Bacteria; phylum Planctomycetota; class JAJSAM01; order JAJSAM01; family JAJVHW01; genus CBDFJG01. The sequence continues at coordinate 1,774,786 of CBDFJG010000003.1, read as the reverse complement.
CCGGGAGACGCGCTGAGGGCGTGTCCGCCTCGAACCGGCACACGGCGTACTCGCCGCCCAGTACGTCGAGTTCGAACACGGCGGACGACCTGTCGTTCACTCTCCCCTCCCGGTGCAAGCACGGTATCCCATCCGGCGTCCCGAGGCCGTGGACGGGCGCCCGCTTACCCTGACGCCATGCAACGAGCCGTCTTCCTGCCAGGTGATGGAATTGGCCCCGAGGTCGCGGACTCCGCGCGCCTCGTGATCGCCGCTGCCAACGTCGAGATCGACTGGATCCCGGCCGAGATTGGACTGTGCGCATTCGAGAAGCGCGGTGACGCGCTCCCCGAGGACGTCGTCGAACTCGTCCGCGAGTGCGGTCTCGCGCTGAAGGGCCCGACGGCGACGCCGAGCGGGACGGGACACGTCTCCGCGAACGTGCGGCTCCGCAAGGCGCTGATGCTCTACGCGAACGTGCGGCCGGTGAAGACCGTGCCCGGCCTCGAGACGCCGTACGGCGCCGTGGACCTCGTGATCGTGAGGGAGAACACCGAGGACCTGTACGCCGGTCTCGAGAACGAGGTCGCCCCCGGCGTGATCACTTCGATCAAGGTGATCACGGACACTGCGAGCAGGCGGATCGCGAAATTCGCGTTTGAGCACGCCCGGAAGTGGGGACGCTCACGCGTCACGGCCGTGCACAAGGCCAACATCATGAAGCTCGCCGACGGCCTGTTCCTGCGGTGCGCGCAGGAAGAGGCCGTGCCCTACGACGGAGAAATCTCGATCGACGACATCCTCGTCGACGCACTCTGCATGAAACTCGTAACGCGCACGTCGCAGTTCGACGTGCTGCTGCTCGAGAACCTCTACGGCGACATCGTGAGCGACCTCGCCGCGGGACTGATTGGCGGCCTGGGCCTCGCGCCCGGCGCGAACTACGGCGACGGGTGCGCCGTCTTCGAGGCGATCCACGGCACCGCGCCGGACATCGTCGGCAAGGGCGTCGCCAACCCGATCGCGCTCATCCTGTCGGCTGCGATGATGTGCCACCACCTCGAGCGGCCGGACGCGTACACGCGCATCCGCCGCGGGATCAAGGCCGTCACGACGAGCAACAAGGACGCGCTGACACCGGATCTCGGCGGCAACGGAAGCACCGAGTCGTTGACGGCCGCGATCATCGACGCAGTGCGCGCCCAGCCGGTTCCGTAACCGACCCGTCGCGCTGTCAGGCCCTTAGACCCACCCTCTTCCCTTCACCGCGTCTGCGACGCGCTGGACGCCGACGCAGTACGCGGCTAGCCGGCCGTGCACGCGCCGCTCTTTCATCATGTTGCGCACCGAGTGGAAGGCACGGGTCATGGTCTCGTCCAGGCGGTCGTGGATCATGTCCTTCGTCCAGTAGTAGTTGTATGTGTTCTGCACCTGCTCGAAGTAGCTCACGGTGACGCCGCCGGCGTTCGCCATGAAGTCCGGGAGCACGTGGACCCGCTTCTCGTACAGGATGTTGTCCGCCTCGGGCGTTGTCGGCCCGTTGGCGAGTTCGCACACGATGGTGGCGCGGATGAGCTCGGCGTTCTCTCCCGTGATGACGTTCTCGAGCGCCGACGGGTAGAGCACGTCGACATCCAACTCGAGCAACTCCTCGTTCGTGATCGGCTCGGATCCGGGGAACCCCTCGACACGGCCCGTGTTGCGTTTGTGCGCGATCAGCGCCTGGGGGTCCATGCCCGCGGAGCAATGCACGCCGCCGCGACTGTCGCTCGCCGCCACCAGCTTGGACCTGCCGAGGATCTCGCGGTGCAGTGACGCGGCGAATTGGCCTGCGTTCCCAAATCCCTGAATCGCGTAGGTCGCGTTCTCCCAGTCGGTCTTGAGGATCTTGCCCGCCTCGCGCACGCAGAACACGCCGCCACGGGCGGTCGCGTCCTCGCGGCCCTGCGATCCACCTAGGTGGAGCGGCTTGCCGGTGATCACACCGGGGTGCGAGCTGCCGGTGATGGCCTCGAACTCGTCCATCATCCACGCCATGATCTGCGGGTTCGTGTAGACGTCCGGCGCCGGTACGTCCTTCGTGACGCCCAGGATCCCGCCCACTGCGCGGATATAGGCGCGCGCCAGGCGCTCTTGCTCACTGTTCGACAGTTCCTTGGGGTTGCACGTGATGCCGCCCTTGGCGCCGCCGAGCGGGATGTTCACGACCGACGTCTTCCATGTCATCCACGCCGCGAGAGCGCGGACCGTGTCGATGGTCTCGTCGGGGTGCCACCGCAGTCCGCCCTTGGTCGGCCCGCGCGCGGAGTTGTACTGCACGCGATATCCCGTGAACACGCGCAGAGAACCGTCGTCCATGCGCACGGGAAGGCGAACTTGCAGTTCACGCTGGGGCCAGCGCAGGAACTGGCGCATTGCATCTTCCAACTCGAGGTGCTCAGCCGCCTCGTCGAACTGCGCCTGTGCCATCTCGAACGGATTCGTGTGGGACATCAGCTCTCCCTCCGCGTGCGCGGCACTGGTCGGGCCCACCGGCGACCCGTCTGGACTGCGAGCGCGGCATCCTACGCCCAGATCGCCGGGGAAAGGCACCGCTCTTCGGCGGCTGCGGACTCGGCTATGCTGCTGGCCATCCCAACACGGAGGCGGCCTTGAGACGACGGTCACACCGACCTGTCACTCTGCTCCCGTTCCTCGCGCTGGCGCTCGCCGCCTGCGCATCGCGTGGAGGCACCATGGACGGACCGCCGGACATCCCGCCGCAGATCGACCCCGCACACATTCACTTCGTAAAGACCGACGTCGCCGTCGGAGACGCGGCACCGGACTTCACGCTGCGGACGGAAGATGCGCGTTCGGAGGTCACCCTCTCCGATCTGCGGGGCAAGCCCGTGGTGCTCGTGTTCGGGTCGTACACCTGAGGACCGTTTCGCAACGGGGTCGGTGACCTCGAACTGATGCGCGCTGAGTACGGCGGCGGTGCCGAGTTCCTGATGGTCTACATCCGCGAAGCGCACGCCTCGGACGAGTGGGTCACGCCGGACAACACCGGCTCCGGCATCTCGATTTCGCAGCCAACGACGCTGACGGAGCGTCAGGGCGCGGCGTCCCAGTGCGGTGACGCAATGGACATCTCGTTCCCGGTCGTCGTTGACGACGTCGACGACGCCGTCGCCACCGCCTACGCGGCGTGGCCGGACCGTCTGTACGTCGTCGGCGCCGACGGCCGCATCGCCTACCAGGGCGGGTACGGGCCCTTCGGCTTCAAGCCTGGCGAGGTGCGCCAGTGGCTCGAGGGCCACGTCGGCCCGCGCACGGCGTCGAACTGACGGCGTTCCGCGACGATCACCACGACCGCTCATCGTGCCGTACGATCGTGGGGCGCAGCGCGGCAGGCGAGGGATCGTGAGACACGACGGACCGATGAGAACACCGGCGAGGCTCCCTCGCCGCCGAAGTCCTTCGGTGGGCAGGACGGCTTCGGTGGGCAGGAAGGCGCGCGGGCTTCTGCTGCTCGCGGCGGTGCTCGCGTTCGCCCCGACGGTCCACGCCGACGACGATGAGCCCTCGGAGAAGACGCCTCTCTGCAAGTGCGAGAAGCGCCGCGCGTGCTGGCACTACCTCAACTCCTCGTCCGCTCCCGCTGACGATCCGTGCTCCTGCGTCAAGTGCGAGACCCGCGGCCGGCACGCCGGAACTCGGCCGGTTCCGGGCTGGAACCCGCTGTGCTGGGCGGCGCCGCGCCTCGACTGTCTCCTGAAGCGTCACGCAGCCAGTTGGCGGTTGACGTGCAGCGAGTGCCTAGAGAACGCGAAGTGTTGCGCGTTCCCGGGAGCCGCGAACTGCCCGAACTGCGCGAAGAGCGACGGCACGGATCCGCATGCCAAGGACCCGTTTCGCAAGGACGCCCGCACTGGAGTGGCCGAACGGCTCGCCGTCGAGAAACAGTGGTTCAAGAAGACGCCGGTGATCATCTACTCGCGCTACTTCTACGTGGTGACCGACATCCCCAAGATCAAGGTGCGCACGAACTCCGGCGGCACCCGCTGGATGCAGACGCACGAGTGGGCGCACCTGATGATCGAGCGCGCCGAGAAGGCGTTCGAGGAGTTCCGCGAGGAGTTCGACGGCCGCGTTCAACTGTTGCGGCCGATGGGGATGTTCTTTCCGAAGAGCGAGACGACTGCACGGCCGCTGCAGGAGGCGTACTTCCGCGCCCGGGGTACGCACATGATCTACTCGTCCTACGGCGCGCGCTCGGAGTCCTCCATCTCGGACGGCTTCTGCCTGAACGGTTTCTGCGTGCCGCTCGAGCGCATGAAGCCGAATGCCGGCGCATCCCGCCACGGAGGCGGCGAGGACTACGCGATGCACCTGGCGCAGCGCCACATGCTCGGCCACATCCTCTTCACGTGCTGGTTACGGCGCCAGGGCGACAACCGTTCCACGCCACGGTGGGCGTTCGTCGGCGCAGGACAGTGGTTCGGCAAGCGTCCGGAGAAGCTGCGCGACAACGTCTACTACTGCACGGGCGAGGACCACAAGCTGTCGGGCAGCGGCAAGGACTGGTGGCCGGCGCTCGTCAAGCGTGCGCAGAAGGACGGCTTCGCCCCGATCAGTGAGCTGATCGAGAAGACGTCGCTCAGCGGGCTCGAGTACCCCGACCACGTCCAGGCGTGGGGCTACTTCCACCTCGGCATGGAGGAGTGGCGGGACGGGTTCCGGTCGTTCCTCGCTGCGCTGCGCCGCGAAGAGGACCAACGTGAGTCGTTCGAGAAGCACCTCGGCGTCACACCGGAGCAGTTCCACGAGCGCTTCGTGGAGCGGCTGCTGGGTAAGCGCCGCCGCTTCGGTCCTCCGGACGGCAAGCGCGTGACTGCCGAGAACGACGAAGTGGTCGTGAAGCTCGATCGGACGCTCGATCACGATGAGCTCGCGGCGCAGATCCGCCGGTTCGGCGCACCCGCCGATGCGGACCACTCACTGCAACTGCTGGACGTCATCGGAACCGCGCAGAGTGACCTCGTCAGGGAGACGTCCGCGCAGATGCTCCGCCGCGCCGCGGAGGGCCCAGCGCGAGAAGTGATCGCGTCTGCAGGCCTCGCGCACACGGCGCGCGTCGCCCGAGCGTACGCAGCGCGCGTTTGCGGCGAGCTGCGTCTGCGATCCGCCAAGCCGGGGCTGCGTGCACTGCACGAAGATCCGTTCTGGCTCGCCCGAGCGGAGGCCGCGATCGCCAGTGCAACGCTGCAGGACTTCGACGCGCAAGCACGCCTCCGCGCCATGCTCTCCGAGCCCTCGGCAAAGGTGCGGATCGGCGCCATGGACGCGCTCACGCTCTATGGAGAGAAGGTCAACCCGATCGGTATCCCCCCGATCGCAAGGAACCTCGAGCACGGCGCCTGGCAACTCCGGCTCGCTGCCGCGCAGACGCTCGCGGTCATCGGCGACGAACAGGCGGTGAAGCCGCTGATCGACCGCCTCGAGAAGGAGGCGGGCCGAGTGCGCGACGCGATCGTGATCGCGCTCGAGTCGATCTCCGGCGAGGAGTTCGGAGGCAGTCCCGGCGCGTGGAAGGGCTGGTGGGAGCGAGAGGCCGAGCACATCCGCGAGCGCGGCGGATTCACGACGGGCGTCAAGAAGCCCGACCTCGAGCGTCCCAACCGTTACGTCGACGAGCAGCCCGAGTACTACGGCGTGGACGTGTTCAGCCAGCGCGTTGCTTTCGTGATCGACACGAGCAAGAGCACCGATCGCATCTTCCGGCCGAACAAGACAACGCTCCGGCGTCTCTACGCCAAGTACGACGAGGAGCCGGTCACGGTCAACGAGATCTGCCGCCGCGAGGTCGAGCACAGCATCGGGCAGCTGCACACGGCCGCACGGTTCAACGTCCTGAGCTTCGGCAGCCGTGTCCAGACGTGGAACCGGACACTCGTACGCGCATCGGCGGGCAACAAGCGCTCCGGAGCGTCCTTCGCGCGGAGTCAGCACCCGTCCGGCGAGACGAACTTCCACGGCGCGCTCGCGGCGGCACTCGACCTCGAGGACCACCCGATGCAGAGCGCGGCGCTCGGAGACACGCCCGACACGATCTTCTTCCTGACCGACGGTACACCCACCGTCGGCGACATCACCGATCCCGCCACCATGCTCGCGTGGTTCGGCAGCATGAACCGTTACAGCCGTGCGCGCGTCCACACGATCGCGTTTGGCACACTCGGTGTGGACGAGCCTCTCCTACGCGGCTTGGCGCAGCAGAACTGGGGGACGTTCGTCCAGCTGTTCGAGTCGAACTAGGTCAAGGCACTGACCAGGGAACCAGCGGGCGGCTATCTCAGCGTCGGCTCGTGGCCGGCTGGCGCTTGGATTGCAGGTTCCGCTCGAGTTCGCCCGGGCGGTTGGCCTTGGCAAGGGCGTCGTCCATGGTGATCGTCCCCTTGCGGACGAGGTCCATGAGGTCCATCTCGAGTGTCGTCATGCCGTACTGCTTGCCGGTCTGGAGCAGATTCAGCATCTGAGCCGTCTTACCCTCACGGATGAGCGCACGGATGCCGTCCGTCGCGACGAGGATCTCGCGCGCCGCCACGCGCCCGCCACCGGGAGTCGGCAGCAAGCACTGTGAGATAACGCCCTGCAGCGCGGACGAGAGCTGGATGCGCACCTGCTGCTGCGCCTCTGCCCCGAACACGTCCACGATGCGGTCGACGGTCGAGATCGCACTCGTCGTGTGCAGCGTACCGAACACGAGGTGCCCGGTCTCCGCGGCGGTGAGCGCCATGCTGATCGTCTCGAGGTCACGCATCTCACCGATCAGGATCACATCGGGATCCTGGCGCAGCGCGCGGCGCAGGCCTTCCTGGAACGACTTCGTGTCCTGTCCCACCTGGCGTTGGGTGACGAAGCACTTCTTGTCCTTGTGCACGAACTCGAGCGGGTCCTCCATCGTGAGGATGTGGCCCTGCTCGTGCTCGTTGATGTAGTCGATGATCGCGGCGAGCGTCGTCGACTTACCGCTTCCCGTCGGACCGGTGACCAGCACGAGTCCGCGGGGCTTCGACGCGAGGTCGATGCAGATCTGCGGCAGCTTCAGGTCCTCGACCGTCGGGATGCGGTCCGGGATCTGGCGAATGACCATTGCGACCGAGTCGCGCTGCACCAGCACGTTCACGCGAAACCGCGCGCAGTCCTTCACCGAGTACGAGAGGTCGATGTCGCGGTCTTTCGTGAACCGCCCGATCTGTTCGTCGTTGAGCATCTGCTGCGCGAGTGCCCACGTGTGGTCCGGGGTCAGGTAGCCGATCTGTGTCTGAGGCACCAAGTTGCCGTCGATGCGGTATCCCGGAGGCGAGCCGGCCTTGATGTGCACGTCGGACGCGCCGGCGGCCACCATCTGGCGCAGAAGTTCTTCCATCGTCATCGGTCGTTCCTCTTCCTCTCCGTGCGGATGCTCGCGGCGCTGGCCCACTCGCGGGACGGTGGTCGCCTCCACCCCATCGACAGACGAGCCTGCGTAAGTTGACCGGAGGCACCTCGATCGAGCCTGGCTCAGGCTTGAAAGCGCCCGGAGCGGCTCAGCGGGCGGCGCGCTCTCGGGAGCGGGCTCGCCGCGACGCGTGCGCGATCGCCCGGTGGAGCGGCACGTGAGTGACCGTCGTGCGCCGCAGTTCGTCAGGGGCGTGGCGGGAGAAGAACTCGAGCAGCTCGGCGGACTCGGCGATCAGCTCGGCGTCCGCGGTGATGGTGCCCGCCCGGAAACACGCCTCCATGCGATCGAGGTGAGGGAGTCGCTCGCCCATCGATCGCACACGTTCGCGCAAGCTCAGGAGCGCCGTCATGTCGTGCGACGTCGCGGTTCCCGCTGGCGCGGCCGCATCCATCGCTGCGATGTCGCACGCGATCAAGATGTCGGCGCCGATCACGCCCGAACGCAGCGCGTGCTCGGTTGCCCGTGCCAGCAACAGAAGTGCGGTCTGCGCGTCGCCGCTACGCGACGCGACCTTCGCTCGGAACCGCAATGCGCGGGACAGTCCGATGTGATCTTCGACGCCGGTCAGGCACTCGATCGCCTGATCGAACAGCACCGCGATGCCGTCGACCTGGTCGTCCTTTTTCGTGAGGTCGAGCTGGAAGCGGCCGTACTCGCAGAGCGCGTTCCCCTCGCCCAACCGGTCGTGCTGCTCACAGACCATGGCCACGGCGCGCACGAAGCGGGCATGCGCGCGGTCGACGGCGCCGAACACGCGCAGAGCGGAGGCGATCTGCACCTGCGCTCGCGCTTCGCCGGCGCGGTGCTCGATCTCCAGAGACCGTTCGAGCTGCCGGTCGAACGTGGCGAACGCGTGGTCGCCGCGCCCCTGCGTCATCAACACGAGGCCGAGATTGCCGGTCGCATCCGCGCCGTCGAGAGGTGAGCCGATCTCGTGCGCGAGTTCGGCCTGGCGCTCGAAGTGCGTGCGAGCGTCGGTGAACTGGCCCAACAGCAAGTGGACTCGGCCGACGAGTTCGACCGTGGTCAGTTCACCCTCTCGGTCTCCGATGCTGCGGGAGATCGTCAGGCTCTTGACCAGGTGATCGCGGGCCTCGTCGACCCGCCCCATCTCGACGAGCACGCGCCCCACGTTGCGCATGGCAGCGGCTTCTCCGGCGCTGTCACCGCGCGACTTGACGAGCCGCAGCTCGTCCCGGTACTCCTCGAGCGCGGCCTCGCGACGCCCGAGTTCGAGGAGCACGCCAGCACGCGCCGACATCGCCTCGCCGCGAAGAGCAGGGTCCCCCACCTCGCTCACGAGCCGCCGATCGCGATCGAACAGCTCCAGGGCGGCGTCGTGCTGGCCGATCGACTGGACGGTCTGCGCCAACCCGCGCATGGCAGCGGCCTCGACGCCGCGATCCGAACCCTCTCGCGCGGCCTCCACAGCGCGGGACAGCGAGATCCGCGCCTCGTCGTGACGGTGTGCGCGCCGCAGCGTGTTCCCCCCCAACAGCGCGGCGCGGCTCACCATGTCGGGAGCGTCCTGCGTGCGGGCGAGCGCTTCCGCCTCGCGCGCTCGGTCGAGTGCAGCCTCCGCGCGGCCGAGCCTGCTGAGCCAACCGCCCAGTCGGATCAGCGCTTCAATTCGCTCCATGTGTTCGAGCAACCCGTCCACGGTCAGCGCGCGCGTCAGAAGTGCGGCGCCGCGATCGAGCGCGTGGGCGCCCTCCAAGTGTTCGAGTGCGGCGCTGAGATAGGGCTTCGCGAGGTCTCCTCGCCCACCGGAGAGGAAGTGCTCGACCAGGCGCACGTACGTCGATCCGCTCTGCTCGTCGTCGACCAGGTCCTCGACCTTCATGCGCCGCTGGAGCGCCTCGCCGAGAGCCGCGTGGTACAGCTCCTTCAGTTGCGGCATCAACTCGTCGAGCAAGCACACTTGCACCTGGTCGTGATCGAACATGATCTCGCGCCCGACCGAGCGCACGAGGCGGTGCTGCTTCTCGATCCGTGCGAACTGCTTGAGCGTGCGGATCGCCGGCATTCCCAGCGCATCGGCCACGAGCGACGGATCCAATCGGAAGCCGGCGCACGCCGCCGCGTCGAGCAACTCACGGTCCTCGGGCTCGAGCTCTTCAATGCGCCTGCTGACCAGATCCCGGAGACTCGACGGGATGCGGATGTCACCGGTGTCGCCCGTGGTGCGCCAGACACCGTCGTCGTCCCGTGTGAGCACACGCGACTCCTCCAGCCCGCGGAGGATTTCGAAGACGAAGTGCGGGTTGCCCTCCGACCGCATCGCGATCGGCACGCCGAGTGTCGCGGCCAGGGCCGGCGACTGCAGGTAGTCGGAAAGCAGGTCCGTCAAACTGCGCGGACCGAGACGGCCGAGTGGCACGGTCGTGACGTGCGGGTGCGCGGAGGTCTCGGAGAGCCAGACGGTGTCAACTCGCCGACGCAAGGCGCCGATCAGTAGCAGTCGATGGCGCGAGACGGCGAGCGCGAGCGAGGTGAAGAGTCGCAACGAGTCGTCGCCGGCGAGATCGAGGTCGTCCACCACGATTACGGTCGGGCGCTCCGCCGCCAGGCTGCGGGCCACGTGCACGAAGCAGGTCTGGATCGACGCCGTGGTCAGGAGCTCCTGGCCGTCGGGCGGCCGGTCGCCATGCAGCAACGCGTCGAACGCGGGCGCGAGCCGTGGTGTCTCGGTGAGATACGGCGCGCTCCCGGCGGGGCCGAGGTGCTCGCGGAACGCGGAGGCGAATCCCGCGCCGGCATCACGGGCGCCGCCCGGGAGGAAACCGCCGTAGAGGAAGTTCACCTCCTCGCCGCTCTGGCGGACCCGGTTCACGACCTCCTCCGCGAGCCGCGTCTTGCCGATGCCGGTCTCGCCGAGGAGCAACGCCACCTGTCCGTCGCCCTCGCGCGCGTGCTCGTAGAGCGCCTGCATCTTGGCGAGCTCGTCGTCGCGCCCGTAGAGCGCGGTCTCGACCGGTGCCTGGAAGAAGATCGTCTGGGTCGAGTCGAGGCCCTCGACCCGGCTCTCGCGCTCCTGCCACCAGATGGACTCCTCGGCCTCCGTCAGCAATTCGTGAACGACCTGGATCGAGGCGAACCGGTCCTCACACTTCTTCGCGATCAGGACCCTCACGACCTCCGAGAGGAACGGGCTCACGGCTCGGTTCACATCACGCAGCTGTGCCGGTGTCTCGAGGAGCACGCGGCGCATCGTCGAGGAGACGTCGGTATCGAGGAACGGGTTGCGACCACACGCCATCTCGTAGAACAGCACGCCCATCGCGTGCTGATCCACGCGCGGGTCCACGATCTCGTCGCCTCCTCGAAACTGCTCCGGCGCCGCGTACTGGACCGACCCCACGAAGCTCCCAGTCAGCGAGAGACGCGTGGTCTCGTCGACCAACCGCGCCACGCCGAGGTCCATGAGCCGCACCTGGTGATCCGGTGTGATCAGGACGTTCTCGGGCTTGATGTCGCGATGCACCGCCCCGGCCTCGTGAATCGCGGCGACGCCGGCGGCAACTTCGCACGCGATGTGCCGGCAGAGTTCCTCGGGCACGACCTGCAACTCGACGATGAGGTCGCGCAGCGTCTGCCCCTCGACGTACTCCATCACGATGTAGTGGAAGCCGTCGTTCTCACCCGATCCGAACATGCGGACGACGTTGGGATGGACGATGCCCTGTCCGATCTCGCACTCGCGCGCAAAGCGCGCGCGCATGATGTCGGATCGAATCAGGTGCGGGTGTAGCACCTTGAGCGCTACACGCGTGCCGGCTGCAACCCCGGCGGTATCCTGTTCCGGCGTCGCGCGATACACGACGCCCATACCGCCAGAGCCCAACTCGGCTTCGAGCCTGAAGAAGCCTACGGACGAGCCTGTCACCGTAGTCACGTTATCGACCGTTCTCCCTCTCCAGCATAGGAAGAGAACACGCGGAAGTTGAGCCTGCGCGTGAGTGGCAGGGATTTCTGACACCATCGGCGCCCCACCGGGCGAATCACGGAGGCACTCGGCATGGAGATTCGCGGGAGCATCCTCGACTGCGTGGGGAACACGCCACTCGTGGCGCTGGACCGGTTTGCGCCGCCGGAGGGCGGGCGCGGCCGGGTGCTCGCCAAGCTCGAGCTGTTCAACCCGTACAGCGTGAAAGACCGCCCGGCGCTCTGCATGCTGCGCGAGGCACAGCGGCGCGGTGAGATCACGCCCGGCCGCACTACGATTCTCGAGGCGACGTCCGGCAACACGGGCATCGGACTCGCCATGTCGTGCGCGGTGCTCGGCTACGACCTTGTGCTCTGCATGAGCGAAGCCATGAGCGACGAGCGCAAGCAGGTGCTCCGTGCGCTCGGCGCACGTCTCGAGCTGACGCCGGCGTCGCTCCACACCAAGGGCGCCAAGGCGCGCGTTCTGGAGTTGAAGGAAGAACTGCCGGATGCGTACTACATCTGCCAGCACGACAACCCCGACAACCCTCTCTCCCACGTCCGCGGCACGGCCGAAGAACTGTGGCGGCAGACCGACGGGGAGATCCGCGCTTTCGTGGCCGGACTCGGCACATGCGGAACGCTGACCGGAGTCGCGCGGACGCTGCTCGCGAAGGGGGCGGATCTGCACGTCGCGGGGATCGAACCGGCGGAGTCCCCCTACTACCGGACCGGCGAGTTCACGGCCCACCGCATCCCGGGCGTCGTACCGGGGTTCACTCCGCAGAACTACGACGCGGACCTGATCGACGAGATCGTCGACGTGCCGTCGGACACTGCGTGGGAGACGGTGCGCGAACTCGGATGGACCGAGGGCATCCTGACCGGAATCTCGAGTGGCGCGACCGCGTGGGCGGCGCGAGAGCTGGCCGGTCGCGACGAGTTCGCGGGCCGGCTGATCGTGTGCCTGGTCGCGGATACCGGGCAGCGCTACTTGTCGACTAAGGGACTATTCGACTAGCTGCGAGGGGGCGGCCTTCCCGCTGACTATCGCGCGGCCACGTCGGGTGGCGACGGCTTTCAGGTTCCACGGCACCACGGCGGTGCACGTGATGATCGGCTCACCGCTGCGCAATATGTGCAGGCGCACGGTCATGTCGCGCGTCGTCGTCTGCGGTTTGCCCGGCTGGGGCTGTCCGGAGGGAAGGCTCGGGGGCAACATCCCGGGCCCCTTCTTGAACACGAGCGTGAGCTTCTGCTTCTTCAGGTTGTAGGTCGCCTTCGCAACCGCGAAGCCGACGAGGCCGCCGCGCTTCGCCTTGAGCTTCTTGCCCTTGCGGAGCAGCTGCAGACCGTCGGGGACGCCTCCGGGCATGTTGGTCACGTCGCCGAACATCAGCGTGTTGGTGGCGACAAGTTCCCACGAGACGACGTCGCCCTCCTGACAGTCCAGGCCGGTGAGCGTCACCTTGCCGCGGGTTTGGCTCGGTCCCTGCGCGTCGCCGACGACCTTGAACTTGCCGGACTTGATTCCCATGGATCCGCCGCCCACGGCGACTGCGGGCACTCCCAGCGCCAGGCCGGCGCAGAGCATCACAGCGAACAACGAGCGTTGCATCACGCACCCCCTTCGAGTCGCGAGTAAGGTCCGCAGAGCATAACTCCCCGGGAGCGGATCCCCGCCGGCGATGCACACCGGCCTCATCACGAGCCGAGCCACTCGCCTAGAGAGAGAACGGCGATGCCGAACGCGGCGACGATCGCGCCCGCCCACGCCCTCCAGGACGGCTTGTACCCGTGGACGAACCGCACCATCGGGATCACGAAGATCGGCGAGGTGCCGATGATCGCCCCCGCGATCGCCGTGGTGGTGTATTCGAGCGCGACCATCGACAGCCACACGCCGAGCACGGCACCGAACACGACGCCGCCGGTGGTGCTGCGCAAGAATCCGCGGTCGCGTAGCGCACGAGAGAGACCCGCCGGACCGCGCATGACAACTGCCAGTGCGCCGATGCCAACGGCGGCGGCGAGCGTGCGGACGGCCGTCGCGGACATCGAGTCGACGCGCAGCGCCGACGAGACGCCGAGCACTTCCGACAGCCAGGCGCCGTCCGGTGCTGTGCCGAGTCCCACCTTCGCCAAGACGTAACCGAGCGCCTGGCAGACAATGGCAGCGACGCCCCAGACCAGGCCGCGTGTCATGCTGCCTTCGACCTCGCCGTCGTCCGAGCGCTCGAGTTGCACCCATGCAACGCCACCGATCGTCAAGCAGAGTCCCAGCAGAACGACTTCGTCCAGAGCCTCGCCTAGGAGAGGGCCGGCCAAGAGCGCGGCGACCCCCGGCCACAGCGCACCGAGGACCGACGAGCGCCGCGCTCCCAGGATGTGCAGCGAGCGGAACCACGCCGCATCCCCGACGGCCAGTCCGAGCACGCCCGACAGCACCAGCGCAACGCTCTGACCGCCCGTGGGCCACGCCCCGCCCATGAGGAGAGCGAGCGCGACGGCGAGAGCCGCCGCCATGAGGATCCGCACGAGGTTGACGACGGGCGCACTCGCGCGCCGCGTCGCGATGCCGAAGAAGATCGTCGACGCAGCCCACGAAACGGCCGTCCCCAACGCGGCCAACTCGCCCAGCAGTTCCGTGAACACGAGCGGGGCAGGCTACTCCGGGCGGTAGGATGCCCACTTGTGAGACACATGGCCGCCATACCGTTGCTCGCGCTCGCCCTGGGGGCCGTCCTCGCCGTCGCGTGGGAAGCCGAGATCGAGCGCGTGGCCCCGCCGCCGGCCGCCGACACACCCGCGTCGCTCGAGGTTCGCGACTGGATGCCGCAGGGCGCTCCAGCGTACGAGGCCGTGCGGGCAGACGAGCGCGCTGCGATGCTGCTGTTCGCCGCGGACTGGTGAGAGAACAACCGCCGGAGGGTCCGTGCGACTCTCGCCGACGGAAGAGTGCAGGCAGCCCTCGCGCCGGAGATCGAGGCGGTCTACCTCGAGAAGGACGACGAACCCGCGCTCGTCGAGCAGTACGGGGTCGTCAACTTCCCGACGCTGGTGTGGCTCGACCCCGCCGGCGAGGTGGTCTCGATGACCGTCCTTCCCGAGGACTCGGAGACGGCGCTCGCCGATCTCGCCTTCCTGCGCGAGTGGCTCGCCGACGACCAACTCGCGGACTGACGTAGTTACCCGCGCTTGCGCCGGGACTTCAGACGGTCGCGCGCGGACTCCCGGCGCTGGAGGACCGGCGCCTTCTTCCGGACCTCCTCGGTCTCGTAGCGGATCTTGGTCGTGCCCACGGCGATCCGGTCGCCGTTCTCGAGCATCCGCTTCTTGCAGACGACGCCGTTGACGCGCGTGCCGTTGCTCGAGTCGAGGTCCTGCACCTGCCACATTCCGAGGTGCGACTGGAAGCCGCAGTGCTCGCGCGACATCTTGCGGTCCAAGACGGTGATGTCGGCCTCGGCGCTGCGCCCGAGCGTCACCGGGCCGACCAGATCGTGGGCGATGGGGTCTTCGTCGGGCGTCTCGATGATCAGCTTCGGCATGCGCGGCGCCTCCTGAGCGGCCGGAAGGCGGATTCTACGGTCCACGCGCCCGACCGCTGAGCACGTCTCGGGCGTGCGCAGTCGACATGTGTGTACGAACGGCGGTTTTCCCGTGAACGAGCGGTGACCTCGCGCATCTAACTCCGTGTAGGAGGAACCACGATGCACGTCGCCGCCCGCGTTCTCGCCGCTGTCACGCTCGCCGCCGTCGCCGTACCCGGATGTGGATCCGGAACCGATGCCGGTGCGGGTGCCCCCGCAGCTTCCCCGCCCGTCGCCCGCATGTCGCTCAAGTACGCGACTGCGCACCAGCCCGGGATGATCGCCGGCGTCCAGGACGTCGACCGGGCGATGAACACCGAGGCATACGACAAGATCGACGAGAACCCGTTCCACTCCCCCCTCGACAAGCCGCTCTCCACGTTCTCGATCGACGTCGACACGGCCTCCTACGCGAACGTGCGCCGCTTCCTCCACGACGGCGCGCTACCGCCCCCCGACGCCGTGCGCATCGAGGAGATGGTCAACTACTTCAGCTACGCCTACGCGGAACCGGACGGCTCTGCGCCGTTCGCGGTCACGACCGAGGCCGCGGCCTGCCCGTGGGAGCCCGCACACCGTCTAGCGCGCATCGGACTGCAGGCACGCCACATCAGTGACGAAAACGTGCCGCCCCGCAATCTCGTGTTCCTTCTCGACGTCTCCGGCTCGATGGCGAGCAGCGCCAAGCTCCCCTTGCTCAAGAAGGCGCTGCCGCTGCTCGTGGACAACCTCCGCCCCGAGGACCGCATCTCGATCGTGGTCTACGCGGGCGCCGCGGGTGTCGTGCTCGAGAACGCCGAGGGCGTCGAGAAGACACGCCTCCGCGACGCCCTCGAGGCGCTGAACGCCGGCGGCTCGACCAACGGCGGCGAGGGCATCCAGCGTGCGTACGCGCTGGCCCGCGAGGGCTTCCAGTCCGACGGCATCAACCGCGTGATCCTGGCCACGGACGGCGATTTCAACGTCGGCACCACGAATCAGGGAGAACTCGTACGGCTGATCGAGAAGGAGCGGGAGAGCGGGATCTTCCTGACCGTCCTCGGCTTCGGCACGGGGAACGTCAAGGACCTCCACGATGGAGAAGCTGGCCGACAAGGGCAACGGCAACTACGCGTACATCGACTCGCTCGCCGAGGCCCGCAAGGTGCTCGTCCAGGAGGCCGGCGGCACGCTCGTGACGGTCGCCAAGGACGTGAAGATCCAGGTTGAGTTCAACCCATCGCACGTCGCCGCGTACCGGCTGATCGGATACGAGAATCGGATGCTGGCCGCGCGCGACTTCAACGACGACAAGAAGGACGCGGGCGAGATTGGCGCCGGCCACTCGGTGACCGCGCTCTACGAGATCGTCCCTCCCGGCGCGAACACGATCGATCCCGAGGTTGACCCCCTCAAGTACCAGACCGGCCGCCACCCGACACGCGCATCCGGCACCGGCGAGTTGATGACCGTGAAGCTGCGCTACAAGGACCCCCAGGGCGCGACCAGCAAGCTCCTCAGCTACGCCGTGCAGGATCCCGGCAACGCGTGGCAGTCGGCGTCTGCCGACTTCCGCTTCGCAGCGTCGGTCGCCTCGTTCGGCATGGTGCTGCGCGGCAGCGGACACAGTGGCAGCGCCACATACGACTCCGTCCGCGAGATGGCACAGGGCGCCATGGGGACGGACGAGCACGGCTACCGCGCCGAGTTCCTGAAGCTCGTCGCGGACGCCCGCAACATGGACGACCGGCAGGCGAAGTAGCTGGAGCCGTCTACTTCACGCTGATCGCACGCCACGTAGGAGCCGACGCTTCATCTCACCCCCCTCTCACCGGCATTGTGTTCCACTTCTGTGGACCCGGGCCAGTGTCAACGGCCGCAATGCGGCCGACGTAGGAGGGGCGATGGAGATCAACGACGCGAAGGTACTGGTGACCGGCGGCGGGACCGGCATCGGACTCGCCACGGCGCGGCTGCTCGCCGACCGCGGAGCCAAGGTAGCGGTGTGCGGACGACGCCAGGGGCCGCTGCATGCCGCCGCCTCGGAGTTCGGAGTCGCCGCGATCCAAGCGGACGTGAGCGACCTCGGCGACGTGCAGCGACTCGTCGCCGCGACCGTCGAGCAACTCGGCGGATACAACGTCCTGATCAACAACGCTGCGATCGGCTACTTCGCGCCGCTCCTCGACTGCGATCCGGACCGGATGGCGGAGGTGCTGCGGGTGAACGTGGTCGGCGCGATGCTGGTCGCGCGCGAGTCGGCGCAGCACTTCGTGGCCCACGGCGGCGGGAGCATCGTCAACATCGGCTCCACGGCGGCCAACAAGGGCTTCCCGGGGGGCACCGCATACGCAGCCAGCAAGTTCGCACTGTCGGCGTTGACGGAGTGTTGGCGGGCGGAACTCCGCAAGCAGGACGTCCGGGTCATGCAGGTCAACCCGAGCGAGGTCATCACCGAGTTCGGTCGCACAGGCGACAATCCCCGCCCCGACAACCCGAGCAAGCTCCACTCCGAGGACGTCGCGCACGTGATCGTGGAACTGCTCGCACTGCACGACCGCGGCTTCGTGACCGACGCCACGCTCTGGGCCACGAACCCGCAGTAGTCAGTCGTCGCTGCGCGCCTCCCATGGCTCGAGCATCTTCTGGAACTCGTCGGCCGGCTTGAAGCGCTTGTGTTGCAGTTCGCTCCACTTGACCTGGTGGATGCCGGTGACCGCTGCGTCGTCGTCACGCGTCGTCTCGAACGCGCCCACCGAATAGTAGAAGCCGCCAAGGCCGATCGAGTGGACCAACGCAGTGCGGGGCCAGAGATCGATCGGCTCCGTGATGACGCGCATCGGCGCGCACTCGGGATCGGGGTTGTCGTGGTTGATGGTAGGGAAGATCGTGCCGCGGCGCAGGGTCAAGCAAGCTGCGACCGCCTGCAGCGCGCTGGATCCTGCGCCATGTTGTCCCAGCATCGACTTCTGCGAGTGCAACGGGATGAGCGGGAGCGCATCGCCGAACGTCTCCGCGAGTGCGAGGGACTCCATCCGGTCGTAGATCTTGGACGAGGACCCGTTCGCGTTGATGACGTCCACGTCACCGAGCTTCCAGCCGGCCTCGCCCATCGCGCCGCGGAACGCGCGCGCGCACGGCCGGATGTCGACCTCCGGCGAGTCGTGGCTGTACTGGCGGTTCTGCCCCGCCGCGCACACGCTGTAGCCCTTCATGCGTGCGTACATGCGCGCACTGCGAGCCGCCGCGTGCGGCTCGGACTCGAGGAGCAGCGCGGCCGCGCCCTCCCCGATCACGTTGCCGTCTCGATCGCGGTCGAACGGCCGGGAGGCGCGCCCGGGGTCGTCGTTGAACGTCGTCGCGAGCGACCCCGACGCGTTCAGCGCAGCCATCACCTCGGGCACGAGTTCGCAATCGGTGCCGACGACCAGCATCGCGTCGACCGCTCCAACCTGGATCATCCGCATCGACTGGCCGAGGGCGTCGAGCCCCGAATTGCAGCCGGACGTGGTCGTGTGGATGGGCCCGCGGATGTTGAAGAATGACGACAACACGCAGGCGGTCGAGTGCGAGAACGCATGGAACGCGGCGTGGGGCGGCAGGCCGCCCGTCCGCCCGTATCGCTCCGTCAGCGCGATGACGTCGCCCATGTTCCCGATCGACGTCCCGACGTGGACGCCCAGGCGGTCCGGATCGCAGCCGTCGAGGTCGAGTTCCGCGTCGTGCAGCGCGAGCACCGCCGCGGCCAGGCCGATCTGCACGGGGCGAGGAGTGTGTCGGGCCATCAAGCCGCCCTTCACCACGTAATGCTCCAGGCGGAAGTCCTCGATCTCAGCGCCGATCTTGGCCGGAGACTTCGAGACATCGCAGAGCGTGACGGGCCCGAACCCGTGACGACCGGCGACCAACGCGTCCCAGAACGCGTTGCGACCGCAACCGATAGCGCTGACCGGGCCGACGCCGGTGACCACGACGGGAATGGCGGGCATGCCCCCTCCTCGCCGGAAAGTCTACGGGTGCGGGCGGCAGGCGGAGAGACTCCCGCCGATGGGACTTTCCGACATCGTGAACCCGACTGAGTGGGTAGCCGGCTGGCGCGAGGACTACTCCGAGTTCTCGTGGTGGCGCAAAGGCATGCTGCGCCTGGCCGTGTTCGCGCTCATCGCAGGGATCGGCGTTCGCACGGTGTTCGGCGGCTGGGGCGACACGTTCTCACCGACCGAGGCGAACGAGCGCGCGAACTCCGAGTTGCATCCGGCTCTCATGGAGGTCGCGCCGATAGAGGTCGCGGGCGAGGCGGACACGGAAGAGACCGAATCGAAGGTCTGGTCCGGGGTCTCCGGATTCCTGATGAAGTGCGGGCTGAGCTTCCTCATCGCCTTCCTGGTCGCGTACCTGATGCGCAAGGCGATCAAGGTCGGGATCATCGTGCTGCTCACCGTCACAGGCGGGTTGTTCGCGCTGAACGCGCTCGGCGTGTTGGACCTGCCGTTCGAGACGTGGTCCGACGATCTGAAGGCGCTCGCCGATTCCCTCGAAGGCAAGGGCGGTCAGTTCCTCGAGTTCATCAAGGGCAGCCTGCCGTCCGGGGTGACCTCCGGCGCCGGTCTGTTCGCGGGCTTCCGCAGGTCCTAGCGCTCGTCCACGAACTGGACGCCGAAGATCAGGAACGTGCCCTCGGTGATCTCGACCTCGGCGTCCGGGTCGTCCGGGTCGCCCTCGGTGCCGGTGAACTCGAACTCGCCTTCGATGATCCCGAACTCCAGGCCGAGGAACGCGATATCCAGATCCCCCGCGGTGGCGGTGAAGTCATGCGCGACGCCATCGGGCGAGACGGCCGCAGACACCTGGAGCGAGGCGAAGGCGCCGTTCGGATCGAACTCGGGGTCGATGTCGAAGAAGTCCTCCTCCTCCATGTTCTCCTCGGTGCCGAACGTGACGCAGGCGTCCGGGTCGGGTGCAGCGGAAGGGCGGGCACTGCCGCCGCCGGTCAGGCGCGTGTTCCCGTCGGCGTCAGTCGTCCACACCGCGTGGAACTGATTGGCCGAGACGGGCTGGCCGTCGATCAGGAGGGTCAGAGTGCTCGGCTGCCGGGCCGCGGTCTTGGCGGTCCTCTTCGTGAGCTTGTCCGTCTTGGCTCCGGCGCGGGCGTAGATGCGCGCGTACGGGAGGAGCTTCTCAACATCGAATGTGCGGTCGAGCACGCTATCGACTCGCTCGATCGACCGCTCGGTCGCCTCGTACGCGCCCTCTTCGGGGAAGTAGAACGCCGTCGAGATCGAGATCGAGGAAGAGGGCGCGAGCGGTCCGCTCGTCCTGAACTTCGGCACGATCACGGCGAACCAGGAGCAGGGCACGCAGGGCTCCCAGGAGGGCTCGGGCGTCCAGGGCAAGAGCGACACCGCGACGCCGACTGCGACGTTCGCGACCGATCTCAGCAAGGCCAAGACTGGTGGTGGCGTCAGCGGTGGAAGTGGCGATGGCGCTGGAACAGGTAGCGACGACAGGTCTCGGACCGAGACGCCGCCGCCGCCGCCAGAGATCGACCCCGCGAGCGGGCAGCCGGTCGTCAGGTAGGGCGGTGGCGTCCGTACAGATCAAGGCCGACTCGGTACTCGTCATCACGGACACCGAGTTCGGCGCTTTCCTCACGGGGGGCAACGTGCTCATCCGAGAGCGCGTCGTCCTGCTCACCGTCCGCGACGACGCGACGATGGAGGAGCGCACGGCGATGGCCGCAAGGGCGGCTGACATTCTCGCCGCTGGCCGTACGTAGAACCGGACCACGAGGAGGCTCAACATGGTCGCGGCGAAGACACCGACACCCGTCCGTTGGAAGGAGATGCTCCCGTGGATACTCGCTGGCGCTGCGGGCGTGTCGGCGTTCGTGACCGTGCAGTCGAAGGTAGACGGTGTCGTCGATGATCTCGACGACCACGAGCGCGCGCCGGCGCACATCGGCGCGGACGATCGCCTCGATACGCTCGAGACGTACCACGCCGTACAGAGCGAGAGATGGGCTCGCCAGGAGGAACGATGGCAGGAGCAACGCGCGGTCAACGCGCAGGTGCTGGAGGGCATCGAGGAGTTGAAGGAGGGGCGCTGATGCCCTGGGATCGCATCTTGTTCGCGCTCGGTGTTGCCGCTTGGGCCTGGGGAGTGTGTCGATTGGCGCTGGATGCCAAGTCGGCCCGGTAGTGCGGCGCCGACGCATGAGGCGCCGACGCCGCGGGGAGGGAGGCACTCCAGGAACCTCCCGAGGGGATCAGGTCGAAGGGTACGTCGGGAGCACGCCCTTGTCCTCAAGCACCGCTTGCACGCCCGGCTGACGACCGCGCACGGGATGATCCGGTGTGGCGTCGATCAACTCGTCGATCGCAGCGTCGCTCATCCCGGCCGCCCCCGCCATGCGCCGGATGCTGACACGGAAGCGGGCGAGTGAGATCGTCTCGTCGTCGGCGGGGTGCGCGGGGAGCAAGCCGTTCTCGACCATCGTGCGCTGCAACGCTGGCATGTACGCCGTCTCGTCGATGTCGTGGAAGATCGTGTCGGTGATGATGCGCCACCAGCGATCGCCATCCCACGGTGAACCATCGTCCCGCAGCGCGAGTGCGATCTGCCGAGCGAGATCACGAAGCCGGAGTACGGCCGACTCGCTGTCCTTGTCGAAGCCGGGACAGAAGGCGCGAATCGAGCGGTGCCCTTCACCGGTGAAGTCCTCCATCGCCTTGTGGACGTTCGTGTCGGGAAAGAGCGCGGCCGCACATCGCGGTAGCGCGCCTCGCCGAGCTTCGGCCCCTCGATCTCCGCGACGACGGATGCATCCAGGCCGCAGGCGTCGAGGAACTCCTCGTCCGAGATGGTGAACCGGGCGCGATGAAGCGCGTACGAGGTCCCGTCCAGCTGCCACTCGCCGATGTCGTGGAACTGGTCGCCCCACTTGCGATCCAGCACCTCGCACATGATGGACGCGCACCAGTCCAGAATGGCGCCCTCCTCGAACCAGCCCCGGAGGCTGTCGATCGTGCCGCACCCGTCGTGGGTCTTCCTGGCGCAGTTGAAGCCAGAGTCCGCGAAGAACTCCTCGCGCGACATGCGCGCGTCGTCGAGGAACCGCTGGAACGCGCTCACGTTGCGCTTGAGGGCGCGACCGTTCGGACGGGGCGGCTTCGCTGGGGCCGGCTCCTCGTACCCGTACTCGGCGCGCAACTCGTCGTCCATCCCGGAGCAGCGCATCGGCCACTCCTCCCCCTCGCCGGTCCACGAGACGTTCAAGATCTGGATGCACTGCTCAAGCACTTCGTCGAGGTCGTGCTCCCCCGTCGCCATCGTGTAGGCGAGGAACTCGTTCAGCGTGCACTCGCCGGCCCTCTCGCTCTCCATGCGCTGCACCAAGTCGAGCGAGACTCCGGTCAGTGCGGCGAAGTCCTTCTGCGACGTGCCCACGCGGGTGCTCGTCGCACCGAAGTCAGTCCCATCGACCCGCCACTCGCCCGCGTCCCGGTACAGATCGCTCGGCTCACAGTCGATGCGCAGCACCAGGGCCCGGAAGTGGGCCAGGTGCAGGGGCTGGCTCCCGAGCTCGGCGAGGCCGAGAGTCAACCGGAGGCTCCGTTCGGGGTCCTCCTCGGAGCCCGGCGCGGCCACCGCTTTCATGAGCTGGACCGCCTCGTCGACGGACACGTTCGCCGCCTCTCGCCGCGATCGCAGCGCCCCGCCGTCGAACTGCAGCGCGCGCGGCTGTGGAGAACCGTGTTGAAACCCTGTCGTCTCGTCGTGTACCGTCATCCCCGTGCTCCCTTCCGTACCGTTGGGTGTGCAACCGGGCCCGTCGATGGCGCACCACGCCGTGACGGGCCCTCTCTCATTTCTTGACCGGCGAGTCTGCCACATGGCGTGCCACATTGCCGTCTGCCAATTGGCATATTCGCCCTCCGCGCTTCCGTTGCGCTCGCCAGGCGGGTCGGATGCGTGACTACACTCCTGCCCGTGCCCCGCCGACGCCGTGTGAAACTGCCACGACACGGGCTCCCGCCCGGCGAGGAGCTCGTGGCCGCGCTGCGCGACGAACGTGCTGCGCGGGACATGACCCAGGCGCAGGCCGCGGCCCTGTTCCGAGTCGGACTCCGTACCCTGGCCCGGTGGGAGGCGGCCGACCCGGAGCACCGGAGCCGGCCCAGAAACCCCTTCGTCATCGACGCCATCCGCGACTTTCTCAGGGGACGGTAGTCGCCGTGCGCGGCGCCGCGTTGGCGCTCGTGGCGACCTTCGGGCTCATCACCTGGTGGTTCCGGACGTCCCTCTTGACCACCGCTGGCACGGCACTCGCGTCAGCGGCCGTCTGCGCGCTCGCCTTCTCCGGGACTCGATGGGCCGACGAGATACGCGAGGAGTGGCGGGACATGGGATTCCGCCGCTGGTCCCAGCATGTAGCCTACGTGGCCTTCTTCACCGGCTGCATGACCGTGGCGCTCCTGCTGGGGGCCTACTTCGCCTACCTGTGGCTGCCGATCCGCGGGACCGCTACCACGCTGCTCGAGGGCGGGCCGTTCTGACCTCGAGCCCCAAGAACCACATGAACCACAGATCCCGGCCCGCGCGACGCCCGCGTGCGCCGCGGCACGCCGCACCTTGCGCCCGGCGCCCATCTGTGTAACCTCTTGCCAGGTAAGCACATCGCCCGGGTACGCCGGGCCATGCCGCTAGCCCGCACTATTCATGACGACGCTCGCGATGGCGTCCCTCGGCCGGTCCGAGCGCCCGGGCGCTCGACTTGCGGCGTTCACCGAGGTCGGCGGGGTCTCGGACGGCGGGATCTTCGTTCCGAGGGGGCGTTCAAGTCCATTTGCCGCCGCGCGGACGAGGTCTGGACGGACCGGTAGCCGGAAGCGTGTCGTTCTTCTGGCCATCGGCTGCGCTCAGACCGGCGCAGCGCCGAGCCTTCGCGCGACGCGGCACCACAGCTCGCGCCATGGGCAGGCCGCCGCGAGATGCACGACGACGCGGCGCACCGATTCCACGACGCGGGCGCCGATCTTGAGCAGCCGTTCGCGGATCGTGTGCACCTGCCAGACTGCGGCCGTGGTGCCGCGCAACTGGTAGCGTAACTCCTGGAAGAGTACGTAGGCCGCCGCGGTCATCAGCACGCGGAACTGGTTCGCCAGGAAGCTCGAGTTGCTCGTGCGATCCACCGCCAGGCCACCCTTGAGTTCCTTGATGCGGTTCTCGGCGTCGCCGCGACCGCAGTAGGTCTTGCAGTAGGTCGTCTCGGGCTTGTAGCTGCGCGAGACGTTGGTGACCACGAAGCGCGCGTTGTCCTTGTTCACCTTCCCGGTGGCGACCAGCACTTACGCCTTGAAGACCACGCGGCGGGACCTGCTCCAGCTCTTCGCCCGGTACTCGCAGTCGCCGTAGATCTGCGCCGTCTTGTCTTCCATCGCCGCCAGCACCGCAGCCGCTGTCATCTCGGCGTCGCACAGATCCAGGAGCCGCTTGTTCTTGGGCATCCCGACCACGTACTTCACGCCGAGTTCGTCCAGCGCGTCGAAGAGCCGCGAGCCGGCGAAGCCGCTGTCCAGGCGCACGAGGATCTGCGTGCGCGGAAACGCACGCCGAAGTCGCTTCACCATCCGGCGGATCGTCCGCAGCGACGTGCGGCCCTCCTTCGCGTTGCCCGGCCGCAGCCGCGCACAGAAAAGGTACTGCTCCGGATCGCCGTCGACCGTGAGGAAGCCGAAAACCGGCAGGTAGCACCACGTGTCGTAGAAGCCGTTGAAGAGCGCTCCCTGCTGTGCACCGTGGGTCGGGTCACAGCTCGGGTCCATGTCGATCGTGATGCGCCGGGCCCCCCGGTGGCGAGCGCAAAGACGCTCGATCACGTCCTCCTCGAGCTTGCGCGACAAGGCCACGAGCTCGTGCGCCGTGACCGCGTTCTCGAAGCGCGACAGCGTCGCCTGAGACGCCAGGTCGGCGCCCTTGATCGGCGCGCGGCCCGTGACCCCCTTGAGCATCGGGTCGGTGCCCACGCGAGCCGCGTCGTTCTGGTCGCTGTAGCCCAGGCCGATCGAGAAGACGCGCTGCCGAAAGAGCTCCTCCAACGAGTGCTGCACCCGCGTCGGGTCACGACGATCCACCAACAGCGCAGCCAGACCTGCGGTCACTCCCATTCGACGGTCCACCGCGCGCAGCAGTCCCGCGCCTCCCTCGGACGTGTGCGCTTCGCCGTCGAACACGGCCGTGGTGACCTTCCCGAAGAGATCGGGAAACCGGACAGTGTGTGGGGTAGAATTCGTCACTCGGGCGTACCTCTCGCATCTGTGTAACTATTGCTCTAACAACAGTTTATGCAATGCGCGGTGCGCCCGAATCTACGTTCCGGGCGTGGCGTGATGAATTATGCAGGCTAGGTGTAGATGCTGATCACGTTGTGAACACCCCCGGGTCTCCGGGTCAGATGGGGATGGAAACAATCCCAACTGACTTTGAGGAGGGCCCCGGGGATGAAGACGCATCGTAACGCTTGCACGACTTGGACCGGTCGCATGCTGCTGGTGAAGCGCGTACTCGAGGATGGCTGGAGCGTGGTGGCGACGGCGGGCGCGGTCGGGATCAGCCGCACGACGGCCCACAAGTGGCTGCGGCGCTGGTCTCTTGAGGGAGCGCCCGGGCTCTTCGACCGCAGCTCGGCGCCGCACCGGGTGTGGAACCGCACGTCGGCGAGGCGCGTGGCGCGGATCGAGCGGCTGCGCCGCAAGAAGCTCCCGGGTCGGGCGATTGCGGGGCGCCTGCGCATGGCGCTGTCCACGGTCGGTGGCCTCCTGCGAGGTCTCGGTCTGGGAAGCCGTCGGTCGCTGGAGCCTCGCGAGGAGGTGGTGCGCTACGAGCGCGAGCGGCCGGGCGAGCTGCTGCACCTGGAGGTGAAGAAACTAGCCGCATCTGTTCACGAGACGTCGCGATGACGGTGCTTTCGGAGTCCACAGGGTCAGATCTTGGCCAGGCGAGGGCGGATGCTGTCGTCGTTGCCACAAGGGCAACGCGAGTGAGCGGCCGAAACGGCGCGGATTCTGCGGTGTGGGCAGACCGTAGGCCGGGCGGTGGTGTGGCGGACGGCGCGGCGGGACGTCAGGTCGGCTTCGGGGATGCCAGCAGTCGTTGCGCGCAGCGCTCGAAGACGTGCTGCCAGGGCCACGACGAGGACATCGAGACCCAGATCCGGCGCGTCGTGATCCGCACGAGCGCGCCGATCTTGAGCAGCCGCAGGCGGATCGTGCCGGCTTGCGCACGCGCCATCTCGGTGCCGGCGAGACCGATGCGTCGCAGCGCACAGGTCAGGACGTAGGCCATGGCCGACATGGCCATCCGCACGGCGTTGCCCTGCATCGTGTGCACCGACAGACGGGTGCCGAAGAGCTCGAGCTGCTGCTCCTTGATGCGATTCTCCGCCTCGCCCCGGGCGCAGTAGAGCTGCTCGTAGAGACGCTTGCTGCTCCAGCTACGAGGCGGCAGATTGGTCACCACGAAGCGGGGATTGCGCTTGCCGCCCGGCAGGTGCTCGGCCTTGGCGACCACGCGACGCCTCTGGCTCCAGCTCCCCAGCGTGGTCCAGGCAAAGTCGCGAAAGACCCGGGCTGCTCGGCCGGTCTGCACGGCACGGGCTGCGGCCTCATCGAGCGCGTCTTCGACGTGTCGCTCAAGGCGCTCATTGCGCGCCATGCCCAGCAGGTAGAAGTGGCCGGCGGCCTCGCACCAGGCCATCAGCTCCTCGCGGCAAAAGCCCGAGTCTGCGCGCACGAGCACCTTGGCCCGGGGCCAGCGGCGCCGCAGACGTAAGACCAGCGCACGGAGCTCGTCCACGACTCCGCGCGCGGGATCTCTGTCAGCGGTCTGGAGCCGAGCGAGCAAGAGGTGCTCGCCGCAGAAGACGTACAGCGGCAGGTAGCAGTAGTGCCCGTAGTAGCCGTGGAAGAAGCGGCCCTCCTGCCGGCCGTGCAGCCGCACGTCGGAGTGGTCCAGGTCCAGCACGAGCAGGCCCGGATCCTCCGGCCCCATGGCCTCGCAGAAGACGTCGCTGAGCACGCTGTCCACGCGCTCCTGGTCCATCTCGATCTTGGCGTAGCGCGTCTGTGCCGTGGCGCCGAGCTGCGTGGTCTCGAGCCGCGAGAGCGTCGGGTGCGTGGCCAGAGCACCCTCGCGCTTGCCGCACGCCGCGGCAAACAGCGGGTCCTTGCCGACATGGTCGTGGTCCACCAGATCCTCGTAGCCCGCGCACAGCCCGAAGACCCGCTGACGCAGCATCTGGCCGACCGTGTGCTCGACCCGACGCGGGTCCCGGTGGTCCCCGAAGCAGCGCGCAAACCGCGAGAGCAGATCGATGCGACGATCGGTCCGCTCGAGCAGCAGCACGCCCCCGTCGCTCGTCACGGTACCGGCGTCGAAGCGCGTCACCGCGGTGCGTCCACAGATGCCCGCGAAGAGGGTCCCCTGCGGGCTACAGTCTGTCGTCATCGGGCCGGCGCTCCTGTCGGTGCAAGTACTAGCGAGTACGAGCACTTAGACAGACGACGGCCCGCTCAGATTCCCGGCTGGTGAACGATTCGGGCTAGGCTCGCGTCGTCTGGCGGTGGAAGCTGATTTGCTTCCGACTCAGTTCGGCGCCCTTCTCCCCGAGCACATCGAGCATCTCGTTGAGGTCACGTTCGATTGCGTCGGGGTCGTTGAACAAGTCGTCAACAAAGCCGTCCACGTCGAGATCCTCCCACGCGCTGGCAGCGGTAGACCCGGTGTCACGCGTGGTGTCGATGACCGGCGGCTGCAACTGATTGCCAAGCCACCAATCGAACTGCTGCCCACCCTCCGCGAAGTTCATCACGGCGTCGCCTGGCAATCCCATGAACGACACCAACTTCGCGTCCGCGGCCGCGCGCTCCATGAGGAGGTGGAACGCTTCGCTCAGGCTGTCGGCACCCATGATCTCATCCAGCGTCGGCGCGTCATCGACCGGACCGAATGGAGCGAGCAGTACTCGGATCGGTTCCGCGAACGCGATGGTGCCGGCGACGTAGCGCGCCAACGGTTTCACGTTGCCGTGCTTGACTTCCTTCACGACGAAGCGCCACGAGAATCTCCCCTCGCCAAGGGGAAAATTCTTCAACGACCACGCCCACGCAATCGCCCGCGCTTGTACGCGGGGGAGAGGCGGGCCTTGTTCGACGCGTCCTGCGCGCTCTCGAGGGCCAGGCGCAGGCCGGCCTGCAACTGCTTGATCGAGGGGTTCGCATCGCTCGCGAACTCGCCGACGAACTTCTTGTGCTTGGGCGGCGCGCGCTGCCTCAGCGTCGCGCCGTCACCGGTCGTGAGCAGGATCACGGAGTCGGCCAGGGTGTCTGCCGCCTTGGCGAGCGAGCGCACGGCGTCCGCGAGGGTCACGCCCTCGGACAGACGCACGGGATTGGTTTCCAACACGGTCAGAAGGCGAGCGGTCTCCGTGTCGTTCGCCTTCAGCGCCAGGGTGATCGACGAGACGACCGAGTACGTCGTGGTCTCGCCGCTCTTCCCCCGGTCGAGCAGTCCTCGCAGGTTGTTGAGCCGCAGGACCATCTCGTCGCTCGGGTCGTCCGCGAAGATCTCGGAGATCAGTTGATCCGCCGCGGCGTACTCCTCGCGGTTGATCAGCTCGTGGATCTCCTGCATATCGCCGTTCATGCCGCCGCGCATCGAGAGCGGGACTGCGATCGCCGCGAGCACCACGACGGCGGCGGCGGGCCAGGCCGACGGTCCGCAGCTTCCTGCGACTCTGCGACTTCTCGCGCTGGATCTCCGACAGCCGCTTCTCGTACTCCTTCGAGTCGCTCGAGATCCGGATCAGTCGGCGGAGGACGTCGGCCAGACGCTCGCGGCCACGCTTTGTGCGTTCGAGCACCACGGCGGCGGATTCGTATGTCCGGATCGCGTCGCCGTTCTGCTGCAGCGAGTGGTACGAGGCGGCGAGGCCGATCAGGATGCCGGCGTCGTCGGCGTCGTGCTGGAGTGCACGCGTGGCGATGCGGATCACGGCCTCGTGAGCGCCGCCCTCGGCGCAGCGCGCGATGCCGGCGCGGGTCGCCTTCAGTCCGGCCTCCGCGTCGCCGTGATCGAACAGTGCGTTCACGTACTCCTCGTGAGCCTCGGAGTTCTCCTGGGCGAGCTCGGTCGCCTTCTTGAGGGCGTCGATCGCGCCGGCGCCGTCGTTCTTTGCGATCAGGACACTGGCGACAGTGCGCAAGCACACGGCGGCCTGGTCGCGGTCTCCGGACTTCTTGTGCGCCTCGGAGAGCTGCCGCCACGCTTCGTCGGACTCAGGCTGCAGCTGCGTCAGGCGTTCGAACAGGGCGACGGCGCGAGCGGTGTCGCGTCCTAGTGCGGCGCTCGCGGCCTTCCGGATCTCCTCCTCGCCGGCGTGGCGAAGAGCACCGGACTGCATGAGGTACTCGAGCGTCTTGCGCGTGTCGAACTCGCCGAGGTGCGAGGACATGACGATCTCGCGCACCGAGTCGACCTCGTCGATCAGGTTGAAGATGCGGCACGCCGCGTCTCCGTCCTGCTCTTCGTCCGGGATCGCTTGCGGATCGCCCGGGGCGACGACAGCAGTGAGGGGGACGCTCTCGTTCAGTCCCTGCATCTCGTCGATGCGCCGGGCCGCCTCCATCGCGATACCCGCGATGTCGAACGTGATCTCGGCGAACGGACCGCCGTCTTCCTTACGGCCTTCGAGCAGCGCGAACGTGCCCTCGCGCCAGAAGAACATCTCGAAGACTTCTTCCTGCGCGACGTAGGCGCGGGCCGCGCGCAGCACGTCGGACTGCACCAGACCCTCGCTCTGGATAACATCGTCGAGGCGGGCGTTGCGGCGGCGCCGGAGCACCTTCTCGGCCGCAGCGAGCCCCTCGACGTCGAGTCCGCCGGTGGCCAGGAGGTAGCGGGCGACGCGCTCGCCGAGCGACGCACGCGCGCCGACGAGGGAGATCCCGCGCTCGCCGACCGCGATCCGTCGCTGCTCGGGCCCACGCACGACGAGAACGCCGTGCTGCCTCGTCATGACGAGGGTCTGACACACGTCCCCGAGGGGGACTTTCGAGAGGTCGCCTTCGAATGCCATTTGGGTATCCCCACACCCATCGGCCAGCGGGCGCTCTCGATCTGAGCCTGACTTCGATCAGCTCGCCGCGAGGCCAGGGAGGCTGGCCTCGTAGGGGGCCCTGGCGATCTCGGATTCGGTGACTATTCCCGAAATGAGCGAGGCTGGAGTCACATCGAAGGCCGGATTCCAGACCGCCACACCCGGGGGTGCCGTGGGCACACCCGAGATGGCTCTCAGCTCGCCGGCGTCCCGCTGCTCGATGGGGATGTCGCCTCCGTGCGCGAGG
Source organism: Planctomycetota bacterium (assembly GCA_965248445.1). GTDB lineage: Bacteria > Planctomycetota > JAJSAM01 > JAJSAM01 > JAJVHW01 > CBDFJG01. Next base: position 1,744,418 of record CBDFJG010000003.1, on the reverse strand, counting down.
CTCGGGTCGAGTGTGCTGGTGGGGGCGACGACGTAGAACGGCACCCCGTTCTCACGCGCCGCCACCGCCAGCCCGTACGTCCCGATCTTGTTGGCGGTGTCGCCGTTCATCGCGATGCGGTCCGCCCCGACGAACACGGCGTCCACGTCTTGTGTCCGCAGGAGCGCCGCGGCGGCCCCGTCTGGCATCAGGCGGCCGGCGATGCCGCGCTCGGCCAGCTCGAACGCCGTCAGCCGCGCGCCCTGCAGCAGCGGACGCACCTCTCCGACGTACACGGTCGGGTGGAGCCCGTGTGTCTGCGCGGTCGCGAACACGCCGAACGCCGTCCCGATCCCCGCCGTCGCGAGCCGTCCGGTGTTGCAGTGGGTCAGGTACGTGCCGCCGCCGCAGAGCAATGGGAGAGCGTTGCGGCCCATGGCCGCGCACGCGTGCTCGTCCTCGGTGTGGATCTCGCGCGCGCACGCGAGCAGCGCGGCAACGGCGTTCGCCGCCGGCAGGTCCCCGGCGGCAGCGAGACAACGGTCCACCGCCCAGCCGAGATTGACCGCGGTCGGCCGCGCAGTCCGCAACCGTTCGGCGGTGTGCTCGAGCCGCGTCGCGAACCGAGATGGCTCGTCGTCCGCGTGCGACTGCGTGCCGACGACCATCCCGTACGCCGCGGCGACACCGATCGCCGGCGCGCCGCGGACCGACAGCCGGGCGATTGCAGCGCGCACGTCTTCGAGCTCGGTCAGCACCAGCTTCCGCACGTACGCGGGGAGAGCTGTCTGGTCGAGCAGTTCGAGCGCGCCCGGTAGTCCAGACCCGGTGCAGGATGCCCAGGCCACCGTCGGGATGGCGCCGTCAGGCGTGATGGGGGGCGTGCGTGTCGAGGCCGGGGCGCCCGCCACGGGCCTACTTCTCCGCCGGAAGGCCCAGTTCGTCGCGCAGACGGGCGTTCTTCGTTATGACCTTCTCGCGGGTGAGCTCCCGGTGCGCCCGAACTCTCTCGTCGAGTTCGGGGTCGGTCAGCGCGACGATCTGCGCCGCGAGGAGTCCTGCGTTGACCGCGCCGAACTTACCGATCGCCACGGTCGCCACCGGGAACCCCGGTGGCATCTGCACGATCGAGTAGAGCGCGTCCACACCCTTGAGCGGCGTGGCGTCGAGCGGCACACCGATGACAGGCAGCGTCGTCTTCGCCGCGACGGCTCCCGCCAGGTGCGCTGCGCCGCCGGCGGCGCAGACGAAGACTTGCACGCCTCCTGCGATGCACTCGTCGACGTAGCGGCTGACGCGAGTGGGCGTGCGGTGTGCCGACGCCACCACGCAGTCGTATGGCACGCTCAGGCTCTCGAGCTGTTCGAGGCACGCGCGCATGACGGGGAGGTCACTGTCGCTTCCGAGGAGCACGGCCACCTTGGCGGCCTGCGGCGAACCGTTCGTCACGAGGGCCTCCCTTTCGGCAAGTCGGCTCCGGTCAGTCTGTTGTGGATCTGGAGGTAGCGTTCGCGCGTAGCGGCGACCACCTCGTCGGGCAGCCGCGGTGCCGGCGGTGACTTGTTCCAGCCGCTGTCGCTCAGCCAGTCGCGCACCGGCTGCTTGTCGAACGACGGCTGGCGTTCCCCCGGCTTCCAGAGGGCGCGTTCCCAGTATCGCGACGAGTCGGGGGTGAGCGCTTCGTCGATCAGGACCAGTTCACCGTCCGCGAGGCCGAACTCGAACTTCGTGTCGGCGAGGATCACCCCGCGGCTCTCCGCATGGGCGACGCCGCGCCCGTACAGCGTCATCGTCAGGTCGCGCAGCCGAGTAGCCGTCGCGTCGCCGACGATCGTGCTCATGCGGTCGAAGTCGATGTTCTCGTCGTGGTCCCCAACGTCCGCCTTGGTGGCCGGCGTGAAGATTGGTTCCGGCAGTCGCGAAGCCTCCGTGAGGCCGGCGGGGAGCGGGATGCCGCACACGGCGCCAGTCGCGTCGTAGTCCTTGAGCCCGCTGCCGGTGAGGTAGCCCCGCGCCACGCACTCGACGGGCAGCGGGTCGCACTTCCGGACCAGCATCGTGCGGCCGCGCAGCACGCCGGCGTGACGGCGCACGCTGTCCGGCATCTCATCGACGTCCGCGGTGATGAGGTGGTGCGGCACCACGTCGGCGAGGTGCGAGAACCAGAAGACCGAGACTTCCGTCAGGATGCGGCCCTTGTCCGGCACCCCGTTGGGCATCACGACGTCGAACGCCGAGATCCGGTCGGTGGTCACGATGAGGAGCGCATCCGGCAGTTCGTAGATGTCGCGGACCTTGCCGCGGGCTCGCAGCGTGAGGCCTGCCAGGTCGGTCTGGAGGATTGCTTCTGACATGGAGCGCCGAATGTAACGCCGCCCTGGGGAGGCTCCGTAATCTCCCCGTGTGGAAGGTCAGACAAACGGTGAGCCAGCGCTCCAGCCGCCAGCGGGCGTTCCGCTGCACGGCCAGGTGAGGGCGCCCCGAAGCAAGAGCCACGCGATCCGCTTGCTGGTCGCGGCCGCGCTGGGGGATGGCGAGACCTGTGTGGTCGGAGTGCCGAGGAACGACGACACACAGGCCGTCATCGACGCGCTCCGCGCACTCGGAATCGAGATTCGGGTCGAGTTGTCCGACGGTAGCGACGGTGTGGTCGTAACGGGCTGCGCTGGCTCGTTGCCCCGCGACAGCGCAGAACTCGACCTAGGCGGTAGCGCCACCGGCATCCGGTTCCTGACTGCCTTCTGCGCACTCGGGAAGGGGCCGTACACGTTGATCGGCAACGCGTCGCTGTCCGCGCGGCCGGTCGAGGCGACTGCCGCGGCAGTGCGCGGACTCGGCGCCCGTGTGGATACGGCGGGCGGTCGTCCGCCGCTCACGGTGTGGGGTATCGCCGACCGGGAGGTCGTGCCCGACGTGATCGACGTCGACCTGACGCGATCGAGCCAGCCGCTCTCGGCCCTGGGCCTTGTCGCCGCGGCGCTCCGGACGCCGATCCGCGTGATGACGACAGCGCCGGCTTCCGAGTGCGCGTCGCTCGGATACGTGGATCTGACGCGCGAGGTCGTGGAGCGCCACGCGCGCGGAACGTGGCGCGCGGCGACCGCGGACGACGGTCGCCTGGTTCATCGCATCGACGGCGCCGGTTACGGCCCGTTCGAGGACGCCGTGGAGGGCGACTGGTCGTCGGCCGCGTTCCTGCTGGCGGCTGCCGCGGTCTCGCGGGGACGGGTGACGGTGACGGGCCTGAACACGTCGTCACGTCAGCCTGACCGTCGCTTCCCGACAATCCTGATCCGCATGGGAGCAGATCTCGCGTTCACGGATGCCGGAGTCGTCGCCGTTGGCGGAGCGCTGCGGGGAGTGCGGGTGGATCTGCGCGGTACTCCGGACCTCGCACCCGTGATCGGTGCGCTCGGTTGCGTGGCGTCCGGCGAGACCGTCGTCTACGGCGTTGCTCACCTGAAGGACAAGGAGACCGACCGCATCGCCGCCGTCGTGGACGCCGCGCGAGCGGTCGGCTGTCACGCGACGGAGCGGCCGGACGGATTCGTCGTCCGCGGCGGCACGGCCCGGGACGGGCTCGTCGACCCGCGGGGGGACCATCGCATCGCGATGGCGTTCGCACTCGTCGGCCTGGCCGTCCCCGGCGTGCGACTCCGGGACTACGATTGCGTCGCCAAGAGCTATCCGCGCTACTGGGACGCGCTCGCGTCGCTGCTCTGAGACGGGCCCGTGCCACCTCTCGGCCACCTCTCGCGCGGGGCTCCCGTTCGTTCCTTGTCCAAGGGGGCAGCGCGGAGCATCGTGCGGGACTCGGACCGAATGTAGGACGGGCGGGCGGACGGTCGCCCGCGACGCGAGGACAGGCCATGGCGATCATCTCGAGAGGCGGAGGAGGAGGCGGCGGCCCCGGCGGCCAGACGGACGCGGCCGGTGGGGCCGCCGAGGTCCTCAGCAATTTGCCGCCGCGCACCGGGCCGGTCTGCGGCCGCCGCACCGAGATGCAGGCGGTCGTGGATGTCCTGAACGCGGCCCTCACGGCGCGCGAACCGGGCGTCGTCGAGATCACCGGACCCCGAGGCACGGGAGCGTCCACGGTTGCAGTCGAACTGGCCCGCCGCGCGGGCGGGAACTTCCCGGGCGGCGCTTGGATCCTGCGCGCCGGACTGGGAGCTGACCTTGCCTGGGCGGAGATCGCCGCCGCGCGGGGTGAGAACCGCACGACCGATCTGAAGGCCACGGCGGAGCGTGAACGCGCGCGGCTCGCGGAAGAGCCGAAGTCGCTGCTCGTCGTGGACGGTGCCGCGGTCGACGACCTGGAGGCGCTGATACCGGAAGTCGGACCGACGACGGCGGATGTGTTCGTCGTGACCGAAGAGCCGAGCGGCATCTACGAAGGCGTGGTCGAGATCGCACCCGTCCCCGAGCACGCGCCGCGCCGCATTGCGCATTCCGTTCTGCGCATCCGCGAAGGCGACGAGGTCACGCCGCCGCAGGTGCGCGCCTGCGACGGACTCGCGATGACGGCGTCTCTCGCTGCGCGAGCCGCCGTCGCGTACTACCCGAACGGTGCCGCACGCTCGGTGAGCGACCTGCGTGACGCCGTGGTCGGACTGATCCCGCTGTTCCAGAAGTCCCACCCGATCTGCCTCGAGATCCTCCTGATCGGTTCCGTGGCGCATCCCACTCTGATCGCGGTGGACGCGCTGTACGGCGCAGTACACTCGCTGCGCAGTTCGCGTGGCGGCGAGCTGAAGGCGGATGAGCTCAGCAACGGCGTGCTTCACCTCGTTCGGCTCGGCCTGGTCGAGCTCGATGAGGAGAGCCGGATCTCCATGCACCCGCTGGTCCAGGACGTCTTCCGCGGCATGGCGCAGAGCGACGCGGATCTCGAGGTCGCCCGCACGGCGCTCGCCCACGGGTTGGTCGCCGAAGTGGACGAGGCGATGCACGAGGACGGGGTGGATGTGGCGCGGGCTGGACTCCACCAGGTGCGGCACCTGCTGCCGGATGCGCCGGACGCGGTCCGCGGCGACCTGGCGACGGCGCTCTCGAAGCTGGAGACTGCGCTCGGCGTTGCTTAGCGCTTCGAGCTGGGAAACACGCGTTGGCCGGTCCCGACTTCCAGACGATGATCCTGAAGCTCCAGGAGTACTGGGCGGAGGAGGGGTGCGTCATCCTCCAGCCGTACGACGCGATGGTCGGTGCCGCGACGTTCTGCGCCCCGACGTTCCTCCGCGCTCTCGGTCCTGACCCGTGGCGCGCCGCGCACGTTCAACCGTGCCGCCGTCCGACAGACGGCCGCTACGGAGAGAACCCGTTCCGCTTCCAGCGCTACTACCAGTTCCAGGTGATCCTGAAGCCCGCGCCAGACGACCCCCAGCAGCTCTACCTCCGCAGCCTCGAGGCCCTCGGCATCGATCTCTCTGCGCACGACGTCCGCTTCGTGGAGGACGACTGGGAGTCGCCGACGCTGGGAGCGACCGGACTGGGCTGGGAGGTGTGGCTGGACGGGATGGAGATCACCCAGTTCACGTACTTCCAGCAGATCGGCGGGTACGAGCTCGACCCGGTGTCCGTCGAAATGACGTACGGACTCGAGCGGATCGCGATGTACCTGCAGGACGTTCAGTCGGGATTCGACATCCGGTGGGTTGGCGACGTCACGTGGGGCGACGTGAGCCGCCGCAACGAGCGGGAGTTCAGCGTCTACAACTTCGAAGAGGCGGACGTCGACATGCTCACGCGGCACTTCGATGACCACGAGCGCGAGTGCATGCGACTGGCGCAAGCCGGGCTATCGCTCCCCGCGTACGACCAGTGCATGCACGCCTCGCACACGTTCAACCTCCTCGACGCGCGGGGCGCGATCGGCGTCAACCAGCGCGCGCAGTACATCGCGCGCGTCCGTGACCTCGCCCGTGCCAGCGCGGCGTCCTGGCTGGGGGACGACGTACAGGGGAAGAAGTCATGAGAGCCGTGCTCCTCTCCCTCCTGCTGTTCCTCCTCGCCGCTGCGCCGGTCGCATCCGCGCAGGACGGCTTCTCTGCCGAACTGCGCACGAAGATCGACCGCCAGGACGAACTGGCGGAGAAGGGTCACGCCGAGCAGGTCCTCCGCGAGGCGCGTGCGGGCATCCGGGCCGACACTCCGGAGGCGTACTACCTCCTCGGACGGGCGCTCGGGAACGCGGCGCTGGGCCGGAAGCAGGCCGGCGACGAGCGCGGGTACGTGGAGACGCTCGAGCAGGCGCGCGAGGCGTTCTGGGAGGCCAAGGAGCTGGGTGGACTCCTCTTCGCACCGGCTCCGCTCGGGCTGGCTCGCTGTGCGCGCATCGAGGGCGAGCTGGCGGAGGCAGAGAAGCTCCTGCGGGAGGCCCTGCGCGTCGCCCCGGAGTTCCAGGCTGCCATCAGTGACCTGGCGCAGGTCATGTGGGAACGCGGCAGCAAGGACGGCGCGGTGGCCGTGCTCGACAACTATGCGCGCAAGCACCCGTCGGACGTCGAGATCCGGCTCGTGCTCGCGCGCATGCGTGCGGCGCGGGAGGATTGGGAGCGTGCGGAAGCGGACTTCCGGATCGTGCTGGATGCACAGCCCGCGAACCTGGGCGCCCGCAAGCTGCTCGCCCTCGCGCTGTTCCACCAGGAGAAGTTCGAAGGGGCGGCCCGCGAGTTCGAGACCGCACAGCGCACGGCACCGAAGGACGCCGAGATCTACCAGTTCCTCTTCGCCACCTACGCGAAGCTCAAGCGTCTCGATGACGCGAAGCGCGTGATGAACACGCTGATCCGCGAGCTCCCCGCGAGCGAAGATGCGACACGCGCGCGCGACACGCTCGCCGAGATGGAGAAGGACCCGGAGTACGCGACGCGCGTCGACGACCGCCCGAAGCCCGAGCAGTTGGTCCGGCGTCTCGAGGTCGCCGGAGACGACGTTCGCGAGAGGGCGTTGCACACGATGCGCGAGTTCGAGTGGTCGGCCCTTCCGGCGCAGGTCTACAAACTCCTCTCACCGGCGGAGGCCGGGCCGGGCGTGCGCCGCGCGGCGGTGATGCTGATCGGCGAGCACGGTGATCCGGCGACCGTGCCGCTCCTCGAGATCCTTCTCTTCCATCCACGCGAACGCGAGACGGAGGTGACCGTGCGCCGCGCGGCCGCCGAGGCCATCGGACGCATCGGCACGCCGGCCGTCGTGCCGTTCATGTACCGCCTGCTCGATTCCCCGGATCGCGAGGTGCGCGAAGCGGCGATCCAGGGGATCGCGGCGCGCACGGGGAAGTACTTTCGGCCCGACCTCACGAAGCCGAGCGACGACGCGGCGTGGCCGGCGGAGCGCGATCAGTACCGGAAGTGGTGGGCGTCTGCGTTCGGGAGCCTCGCCCGTCTCGACGCCTGCAAGGCGATGAAGACCCTGTTCTCGCACCTCGAGAAGGGGCGCAGTCGGCTGGCGGTCTACTCGCTCGAGGCGCTCGATGACGCCGACGCGCGCACGTTCCAGGTCGGCTACGAGCTGTTTCGCGCGCTCTCCGGGCAGTCGTTCGGGTACGAGACCGGAGAGGTCGCCTACGAACAGCGCCGGCAGGTCGCGCAGCAAGCCCGCAGCTGGGTCATCTCGCAGTCGCAGAGAGACGACTGACGTGGCCGACCTCCTGTTCGAACTCCTCTGCGAGGAACTGCCTCCGCGCGTGCTGCGTCGCGCCGCTACGGCGCTCGGCGATTCGATCCGCAAGCGACTCCAGGATGCCGGGCTGCCGGCCGACGACGTTGCCGTGCTGTTCACGCCGCGCCGCCTCACGGTCAGCGCGACGGGGCTGCCCTCGCGCTCGCCGGATCGCCAGAAGCGCGTGAAGGGACCGCGTCTCGGTTCGGCCTTCGATGCCGACGGGGCGCCTACACGCGCAGCCGAGGGGTTCGCGCGCAAGCACGGCCTCACTCCCGATGCGCTGGAACGCGACGACGACAACGTCGTGGCCGTCGTGCGCACGGCGGGACGCGATGCCGGCGAGGTCGTCGCGGAGATCCTTCCCGCGGCCGTCGCCGACGTGCCCTGGAAGAAGCGCATGCGCTGGGGAGCGCCCGACGTGTTCGCCCGCCCGATCCGGGGCGTCGTCGCGCTCCTGGACGCGGACGTCGTCCCGTGCGAGATCGCCGGGCTGGCGGCGGGGCGGACCACACGCGGTCACGCATTCCTCGCTCCGCACCCGCTCGAGTTGCGCAACGCCTCGGCGAGCGCGTACGTGAACGAACTTCGCGCCGCGCACGTGATGGCGGATCCGGCGGAGAGAGAGACGGGCGTCCGCGAGGCGGCGACCGCTGCTGCCGGTCGCGTGGACATCCGGCCCGCGCTGCTCGAGGAGGTCGTCAACCTCGTCGAGTGGCCATCGGCTCTCGTCGGACACTTCGACCCGTCCTACCTGGAACTCCCGCCGCGCCTGCTGGTCACGGTGATGGAACACCATCAGCGCTTCTTCCCGGTGCGGGGGGAGGACGGGACGCTCGAGGCCGCGTTCGTCGCCGTACTCGACCGTGAGCCGTCGTCGCACGACGTGGCCCGCCGTGGCTTCGAACGCGTTCTGGTGCCGCGTCTGCACGACGCGAGCTTCTTCCTGTCCGAAGACCGCAAGCAGCGGCTGGAAGATCGCCTTTCCGCGCTCGAGGGCGTCGTCTACCACCGGAAACTCGGCACGCTGCGGGAGAAGGCCGCGCGGCTGGCCAAGACGGCGCGGGTTGTCGCAGAACTGATGGGGCTCGACCGTGACGGCGTCGACCGATCGGTTCGCGCGGCCGAACTCGCGAAGTGCGATCTCGTCACGCTGATGGTCGGCGAGTTCCCCGAACTCCAGGGACACGTCGGCAGCGTGTACGCCGCGGGCGACGGCGAGCACGCCGACGTCGCCGAGGCTATCGATTGGCAGTACCGACACGACTTCGACGGGGCGGGGCGCCCTTCAGACGTCGCCGTCGCGGTCGTCCTCGCCGAGAACCTCGACACGCTCACCGCGTTCGGGACGCAGGTCGGTCTTCCGACCGGCAGCGCCGACCCGTTCGGCGTGCGTCGTGCCGCGATCACGTTCCTCGCCGCGTGCGAGCGTTTCGCGCCTGACTTCCCCCTCTACGACGGAGTCGCTTCCGCGGGCGGGGACGAGAAGGTGCGGGAGTACCTGCACGCGCGCATGGTCCGCCGTCTGCGCGATCGTGGCGTCCCTCACGATCATGTCGACGCCGTGTCCACGTACGCATCGGTCGGCGCGCTGGTCGCCCGCCTGGACGACCTTGCGGCTCTCTCCGAAGCGCCGGGCTTCGACCGCTTGATCGAGGTTGCCGAGCGCTGCCGCAACATCACGAAGAAGAGCGACGCTCCGGCCAGTGATGTTCCGGGCAGTGAGGTGCGTGAGGACTTGCTGGCGGAGGATGCCGAGAAGGCGCTCTACGCGGCGTGGCAGCCTCTCGCAGCATCCCTCCCGGCCGCGCCCACGGCGCTCTCGCGAGACGACGCCGTGCGCATCGCAGCGACTCTCGGAGCGCCGTTGCACAGGTTCTTCGAAGAGGTCTTCGTCAACGCGGACGATGCGGCGCTGCGCACCAACCGGCACGCGCTCCTGCGCGAGATCGACGCGACTCTCTTGCGCTTCGCCGATCTCTGCCGCATCGTGCGCCCTCGGTGAGCGGCCCCGCCTCGAGTAGTGACATCGGTTCGCAAGGTCACGAGCACGGCCCGGTGCTCGTGACCGGCGGCGCAGGCTATGTCGGTTCGTTCGCCGTGCGCGCGCTCCTCGCGGCCGGCGAACGCGTGGTCGTCCTCGACGACCTGTCGCTGGGACATCGCGACGCGGTTCCCGAACAGGTCCCCCTGTTCGAGATCTCGATCCGCGACGTGGGTGCGGTGAGCGCGGTGCTCGCAAGCGACGACTTCGACGCCGTGATGCACTTCGCGGCGAGCGCGTACGTGGGCGAGTCGGTGCGCGAGCCGAGGATGTACTGGGAGAACAACGTCGGATCCGCTTTGAGCCTGTTCGGGGCGTGCATCGAGCACGGTGTGAAGAGAGTGGTCCACTCGTCTACCTGTGCCGTGTACGGAGAACCGCAGGGCGACGGCCCGCTATCGGAGGATCTTCCGTTCGCGCCGGTCTCGCCGTACGGCCGCACCAAAGGCCGCGATCGAGCGCATGCTGACCGACTACGCGGCGCACGGCCTGCAGAGCTACCGGCTGCGCTACTTCAACGCGGCGGGGGCGTCAGCGGACGGGTCGCTCGGCGGCTCGGCGAGGACCACGATCCGGAGACGCACCTGATCCCGCTCGCTCTGCACGCTGCTGCAACCGGCACGACGCTGCGGATCTTCGGCACGGACTGGCCCACACCGGACGGCACCTGTGTCCGGGACTACGTGCACGTGGAGGACCTCGCCGCCGCCCACGTCGCCGCCTTGACGCGCCTGCGCGGCGGGGCCACAGGGATGGCGCTCAATCTGGGGACCGGACGCGGTACCTCCGTGCGCGAGGTGGCGGATGCCGTCGCGTCCGTGACGGGGCTCGAACTGACCACCGAAGAGGCGCCGCGCCAGCCGGGTGACCCGGCCGTGCTGGTCGCCGTCCCGGGCGGGGCCGAGACGGAGCTCGGCTTCGCGCCGCTGCGGACCGAAATCGAGCAGATCGTGCGCAGCGCGTGGGCGTGGCACGGCCCACGCCTCGAGGCCTGAGCCGTCCTCGGTCCCGCTTCGCGGGGATCCGTCCCCGCGGGGTGGTGCAATAGAGACATGCGCCGTCGTCTCGCCGGCACGCTTTGCGCGGCGCTCCTCACCGCGGGGAGCGTTGTGCTCGTGGTGTCTCTGCCCCCGGTGTGGGCCCGCGACACGGGCACCCTCCAGCTGGACGCCGCGGAAGTCGCGATCGCCACGCGCATCGAGAACGCCGTGTCCCGCAAGGGGCACCGCGAGGTGCGCGTCTCGCTCGCCGTCTGGGACGCGCGTAGCGGTCGCGCCCTGTTCCGCCGGGACGCCGAATCTCTGCGGCGCATGGCGTCGGTAACCAAGCTCGCCACGACCGGAGCAGCCCTCCTGGCACTCGGATCTGAGCACGAGTTGGCCACAGAAGTGATCGTCTACGACGAACCGGCGTCGGGAGTGGTGGCCGGGGATCTGGTGGTCGTGGGCGGGGGAGATCCGGGGTTCTCCGAGCACTTGGCGACCGACGGCGTCGCGGCGGAGATCGCGGCGTTGGCGCAGCAGGTCGCGGACGCCGGAGTCGTCGAGGTGCGAGGTGATCTCGTTCTCGACTCCTCGTCTTTCGCCTGGCCCGACCGCCACCCCGACTGGGGGTTCCGCGACGGCAACTGGCCCTCCTACTCGGCGCCCGTCACCGCACTGAGCATCAACGACGCCTGCCTCGACGTGACCGTGTCGCCCGCCGGACCGCGGCTCACTCCGTCCGTCTCGGCGTTTCCCCGCACGCGGCTCGTGCAGTTCGCGAACCGCCTGCGTCCGACTGCCGCGAAGAAAGAGCACGTCGTGTCGATCGGACCCCGCGAGAAGGACGGCCGCGTCCGAGTCAACGGCAGGATCTACGAAAAGGCGCAGCCGTACACGGCGTCGATCGCGTGCGTCGATCCGGTCGCCCTGTTCGGCGAGGCCTTCCGCGCAGCGCTAGCGAACGCCGGAGTACCCGTGCGCGGCGAAGTGCGGATCGCGCGTGGCATTCCCGTGTTCCCGGCGCACCTCCGCGACCGATCGCGTCAGATCGTGCTGGCGCGCCACGCCACACCCTTGGCCGAGGCGGTGCGCGTGTGCAACACGCGCAGCCAGAACCTGTACGCCGAGCTGATCCTCCGTGCACTCGGCGTCGCGACGGACGGCGACGGCTCATTCGAGGGCGGTGCGAGGGCCGTGCGCGGCGTGCTGGCGCTCGATGACGACTTCCGCCAGATCGACGGCTCCGGCCTCTCCCGGGGGAACCAGGGCTCCGCCGACGCGGTCGGACGCGTGCTGACGAAGATCTACAACAGTCCGGCGCGCATCCCGTTCATGCGGTCGCTGGCGAAAGCAGGCGATCCGGCCGGCACGCTGGGCAAGCGGATGCGCGCGGCGCGCTTCAAGGACCGGGTGCGGGCCAAGACCGGGACCCTGCGCGACACGAGCGCCCTCGCGGGGTTCGTCCGCCGCAGCGACCGTGTGCTCGCCTTCGCGGTGCTGTCCGAGGGGACCGTGTGGCGTGCGCGCGACCTGCAGGACGCGGTCGTCGACGCGTTGCTCGAACGATGACCGACGACCTGAGAGTGGCGCTGGCGGCAGCAGAGGCCGCGGCGGTGGTGTTGACAGAGGAGTACAGGACCGCCGGCGTCCGTTCGTCGGCCGACAGCAAATCCGAGCGCCGCAATCTGGTGACGTCGGCTGACCGCCGCGCCGAGGAGGCCGTGCTCGCCGTGCTGGCGAAGCTGCGACCGGACGACCCCGTGCTGGCCGAGGAGTCCGCGCCCGACACCGCCGCAGCGCCCCGGCTCTGGTGTGTCGACCCCCTCGACGGAACGAACAACTTCGCCCAGGGTATCCCGTTGTTCTGCGTCTCGGTCGCGTTGCTGGTTGACGGCGTCCCGGAGGTGGGCGTGGTGCTGGCGCCCGTGCTCGGAGAGACGCATACCGCGGTCCGGGGCGGAGTCACGTCGTGCAACGGCCGCCGCACGGCCGTGAGCGACACCGACGAACTCGCCGATGCGGTGCTCGCCACAGGGTTCCCCTACGACCGCGAGAACCTGCCCGACGACAACACGGACAACTTCCGCGCGGTGCTGATGCGCTGCCGGGGCATGCGCCGCACGGGGTCCGCCGCCCTCGATCTCGCCTGGGTCGCGGCCGGTCGCCTGGACGCCTTCTGGGAGCTGCACCTGAACGCGTGGGACGTGGCAGCCGGCGCCCTGCTCGTGGCGGCCGCCGGCGGCCGCGTGACCGATCTCCTCGGAGGCGACGACTGGCTTCTCGGCGGCCACGTCGCTGCGACCAACTCCAGGCTCCACACTGAACTGCTCGCGACGCTCTCCCGACCCTCCTTCGCCTGAGCCTGAGAGGGACCGAATCGGCGCGTAAAAGTCTCCAGGCGCACCGCACGCGAGTACTCTCGGGGGTTTCCAGCGCACGGATCGCCGGAAGTGCGGAACGTTCGCAAGCAGGCTCCCGGGCAGCGCGGGAGAAGCCACGCCGGAACCGGACCGCGAGACCGGAACCGAACCGCGAGAGGAGCAGAGTGGACCCGAGCCTCCCCGTGATCGTCCAGTCGGATCGGACCGTGCTGATGGAGGCCGGCAGCCCGCTCCATGGCGCAGCGCGTGACGCGATCTCGCCGTTCGCGGAGCTCGAGAAGAGCCCGGAGCACATCCACACGTACCGGCTCTCAGCGCTCTCGGTCTGGAACGCTGCGGCTACCGGACTCCAGGCCGATGACATGCTCGACGCGCTCACGAGGTATTCGAAGTACCCCGTGCCGCAGTCGGTGACGCGCGAGATCCGCGAGTGGGTGGACCGCTTCGGCCGCGTGCGGCTCGTCGCCGTCGACGGCGGACTGGCCCTCGAGACGGACGATCCCGCCGTGCTGAGCGAGATCGCGGCGTCCCCGCTCGTGAAGGAGTACCTGCTCGGCGAGCCGGACGGCAACCGCGTCGCGGCCGACCCGGCCTTCCGGGGCCACCTGAAGCAGGCGCTGACCCGCGTCGGCTATCCCGTCGAGGACCTGGCCGGGTACGTCACCGGCGGCGCGCTCGACATCGCACTGCGAGGAGCCCCCACGTCGGTGAACGGGAGTTCCGCCGCCGTGAACGGAGACACTCGCCCGCCGTGTGAGTTGCGTCCCTATCAGGAGGAGAGTGTCGCCGCCTTCTGGCAGGGTGGCACGGCTCGCGGGGGTAGCGGCGTGATCGTTCTCCCGTGCGGCGCAGGCAAGACCGTGGTGGGTATGGGTGTGATGGCCCGGTGCCGGACCAAGACGCTCATCCTCACCACCAACACGATCGCGGTGCGGCAGTGGCGCGACGAACTCCTCGACAAGACCGACCTCACGCCGGACGACGTGGGCGAGTACACCGGCGAGACGAAGGATGTTCGTGCCGTCACGATCGCGACGTACCAGATCCTGACGTACCGCCGCTCGCGGACCGAGCCGTTCGTCCACTTCGATCTGTTCACGCGCAACGACTGGGGCCTCATCGTCTACGACGAGGTCCACCTGCTGCCCGCGCCGGTGTTCCGCGTGACCGCCGAGATCCAAGCCACGCGCCGCCTCGGGCTGACCGCCACCCTGGTGCGCGAGGACGGCAAGGAACAGGACGTGTTCACGCTCATCGGGCCCAAGCGCTTCGACGTCCCCTGGAAGGTGCTCGAGTCGCAGGGTTGGATCGCCACGGCGGCGTGCCACGAGGTGCGCGTGGGGCGGCCGGAGCGGCTCCGCATGGAGTACGCGGCCGCGGACGCCCGCGCGCAGTTCCGGATGGCGTCGGAGAACGAGCGCAAGATCCCCGTCGTGCGCAAGCTGATCGAGAAGCACCGCGGACTGCAGACGCTGGTCATCGGGCAGTACATCGGTCAGCTCGAGCAACTCGCGCACGTGCTGGACGCGCCGCTCATCACGGGCAAGACGCCGACCCGCGATCGCCAGGAGCTCTACGACAAGTTCCGCGCGGGCACGATCAAGCTGCTGATCGTGTCGAAGGTGGGCAACTTCGCTATCGATCTCCCGGATGCGAGCGTGCTGATCCAGGTCTCCGGCACGTTCGGCAGCCGCCAGGAGGAGGCGCAGCGGCTCGGCCGCATCCTGCGCCCGAAACAGGGTGGCGGGAGCGCCACGTTCTATTCACTCGTCACGCGCGACTCCCGGGACCAGGAGTTCGCGGCAAACCGCCAACTGTTCCTCACCGAACAGGGCTACAGCTACCGAATCCTCGATGAGCACGAGATCGTCTGACCCGACCCGCCGAAAGTCAGCGCGCGCACGCGCCGCTGCAGGACCGCTCACGACCGAGCGGCTGCTGGCCGCGCGCAAGGTCGCAGAGCTCCAGGAGATGTGGGGCTTCTGGCAGAACGGACACCGCGCGCCCGGCCGCAAGCAGGCGCTGCTCGAACCGCTCCTCGCCTCGTTGACGGACGGCGAGACGGTGCGCGACCGCATCAAGGTGCTGTCTGACGCCCCACGGGAGGTGCTCCTGCGGCTCGTGCGAAGAGAGGGCTACGCCGGCGGGGTCGCGGACCTTCTGGCGATGAAGAACGGGAAGGCGCTCGAGACGTACGAGGTGGAAGCGGGCGCCAACGCGTTGCGTACCCGCGGCTTCCTCGACATCGTGCGCTCGGATGCATCCAAACGCGGTGGATCGAAGAGTGGTAGATCGGGCGGCTCGCGAGGCAGGAACGGAGGCGCCACCAAGCGCAGGGGCGTGGAGCAGTACTGCCTGCCGCGCGATCTCGGCGCGCTCATCGCCGGCATGCTCGAAGAGGAGCACCGCGGTCCCCGCGAAGTGTTCTCCCTCTCGGGCCATCTCGGCACGCTGACGCCCGGCGAACTGCGCACCGTGCTGCGCCACGCGGAGGAGCCGCCGGAACTGGGCGCGCCGCCGGAGGAATTGGCCGCAGCGCTGCTGCACGGCTTGCCCTCCGACGACGGCGACCCCGCCTCGCGTCTCGACGACGAAGCGCTGGCGGACGCCGTCCGGCGGGCCGTGCTCCTGCACGGGGGAATCGTCGAAGGGGGCGTCTTCGCAGCCGAGTACGGCGCGTACGAGCGCGCCACGGTGCAGGACGCTCTCGAGGATGCTGCGGTCGGCACGGTCACGACGCTCGAACTGAGCGGCTACGGCATCGAGATGCCGGGCGAGACCGTCGTCGTGTTCGCGGAGGTCGCCGAGCGGCTGCTCGACCGGTCCCGGGCGAGCGAGCCGCCGCACGACGCCGTCGCAGCCGCCGGAGTCGATCTGCTCACCGACCTGCAGGAGTTCCTGAAGCTCGCGGCGAGCACGCCCCTTCGCGTGACGCAGGGGCGCACCATCTACCGTGCGGCGCAGCACCGCATCCGCGACACGTTCATCTTCCTCGAGCACGAGTGGATGACGCGCGAGGACGTGTTCGACCTCCTCTACAGCCTGGCGTTCCGGCTGGAACTGATCGAGGTGACGGACGAGTCGCGCCTGCGTCTGACGGCTGCGGGCAAGGCCTGGGACTCGACCGACCTGAACGAGAAGGTCGAGACGCTGTACGGGCGTCTGCTCGACGAGCGGCTCCCTGAGGGCCGCGATTTCCACGTGCGGCGCCTGCGCCGCGCCGTCGCGCACATGCTCGCACTCGCGCCGCGGGCGCGCTTCCTCCTGCTCGACGACGTGCCGTTCCGCATCCGCAACGACCACTTCGCCGCGCTCGAGGACGAGGGCGTGGACGAGCAGTATCGCAATCGCTTCCAGTACACGTACACGCCGCCGGTCGAGACCGGCGACCAGGTCACGCAGGAACTGCGCGACTACCTGCTGCGGCGCCTGCATCCGCTCGGGATCGTGGACGTCGCGACCCTCGGCGGCACACCGGTCGGCGTGCGGCTGACCGATATCGGCCGGCGGCTGCTCGGAGTCGACGACGGGGACGAGTCCGACGTCCCCGTGTTCGGCCCGCCGCTCGAGGTCGACGTCGCCAAGCCGCTGGTCGTCAACCCGGACTTCGAGGTCATCCACTTCCCCGAGGGAGACGTGCCGGTCGTCGCGCACACGCTCGGCCGGTTCGCCGTGCGCACGAAGTCCGAGCACGTGGCGCACTACCGGATCGCGCGGGAGACGGTCGAGCGGGCCGTCGTCAAGGGCTTCGGCGCCGAGGAGATCCTGGCCTTCCTGAGTGCGAACGCGCGAACCCCGGTGCCGCAGAACGTCGCGTACTCCATCCGCGAGTGGGCTTCCCGCGTGCGCATCGCAGAACAGCGCGAGGGCGTGATCCTGACGACCGGCGACGCCGCGGCGATGGACGCGGTGCTCACGGTCGAGGCGGTACGCCGCCTGCTGGTGGACCGCCCGGCGCCCTCCGTCGCGATCCTTCGGTCGCGCATCACGGACTTCAAGGTGCTCGACTACCTCCGCCGCGCCGGCGTCTACTTCCGCTAGCCGCGGTACCCTCGACTCAAGAAGACCCTGGATCGCAGCGGCACGACTTGCCTAGAGTCTCGTCCACGGGCTGGGGCCGTCCTCCTCGCCCGAGTTGGGACGTCGCGCGAGTGGGGAAACGCGGCGCAGTGCGGCTGCGCTCACTGAGGAGGACGGAGACATGTCAATCAAGAGCAGCAAGGCCGTGGCGGTCGCGATGGTCGCCCTGGGCGTCTTCGCGTTCGGTGTCGAGTCTGCGCGGGCTGACATCATGGAAGTCGGCGACCTGAACATCATCGACGATACCGGGAATGCGTCAGATGGCCTGCGCTTCCTCGACATGTCCTACAGCGAAGGTTTGACCCTCTCGGCCGCTCTCGCCAACGCCCAGGGGACCTACGCGAATGCGCGACTGGCAACGAGCGCGGAGTGGGACGACCTCTTTGCG
Organism: Planctomycetota bacterium; assembly: GCA_965248445.1. Classification (GTDB taxonomy): domain Bacteria; phylum Planctomycetota; class JAJSAM01; order JAJSAM01; family JAJVHW01; genus CBDFJG01. The sequence continues at coordinate 1,726,904 of CBDFJG010000003.1, read as the reverse complement.
GCGGCAGGGATTTCGTACAACGGATCCCTCACCGCAAGCGACGCGTTCACCAGTGGTTCCAGCTTAGCGCTTTCGACCGGTACCAACTACGACGCCGGCACGTTGTCCGCGGCCCTAGGCTATACGTACCTTGCTAGCCAAACGCTCGTGTGGTCGGACCCGGACGGAAGTGTCCGCGCCAACTCCACGCGTGATTACCTGCAGCTTACTTCCAGCTTCGCGGGCATTTCTCAGACTACCGCCCAGCCACCAAACTCAATTCTCGGTTGGATGATCGTCTCGGACGCCGCCATCGTCCCCGTCCCCGAGCCTTCGACCGTTGCGCTCCTCGCCCTCGGTCTCACCGGGCTGGCGTGGACGCGGCGCAGGCGCAGCATCCGCACGCGCGGCGTCTAGCGCGCACGACCACCCGGGCCCCGGCGGGAGGTGAACTGGCTCCCGCTCGGCGGGCGCTTCTCAGTCTGCGCGGGTTCCGCTAGAGGTAAGGCCTTGCAACCAGGCCGGAGTGGCGGAATGGCAGACGCGTAGGATTCAAAATCCGCTCGAAGCCTGCGGTTGCGAGCCCACTTTGGTCGCTCCAGTCTCGCAATTGGCGCGTTCGCGCATCCTCGTGCGTGCGCCGTGACGCCTTCAAACGTGCTCAATAAGTAGCCGGGGAAGTAGCCGCTAGCCCGCGGCACCGCCACCGGACGTGTACCGAACGCGGGATGTCGTTCCCGAACCCACGAGCGTGACGGCGTTACCGGCGGGTCCACTTCCCGGCGACGCAGAGTGACGCGACGAGTAGCACGAACGCGGCAAGCGTGACCCAGGGCGCGACCCAGAACTCGAACAGCAGGACGCCGCCCACGAAGTCCGACAGGATCGCCTCCTCCTCGTGGTCGCGGAACACGATCCAGGCGAACACCTGCGAGAACGCGCTCACGCCCAAGACGAGGGCAGCCGCCAAGGCGAGAAAGCGCGACCAGCGCGCTTCTCTCCTACTCGTCTCCGTCATCGTCCTCTGGTTCGTCTTCGTAATCTGGCCGACCGGCACCGAGCGCCCCCGCCAAGAGCACGTCGAACTCCTCCACGTCCATCGTGGCGGGCTCCTCGTCGTCCTTGGGCTTCGAGGGCGGGTCGTTCGTCGTCACGCGCACAGTCTACTGGTCAGGAGATCGCTGTACTGCGCTCCGCACTCTCACCCGTCTCCAAGTACGCCTCCAGCCGGTCGCGCGCTAGCAGCGCTGAGTCCCCCGGCGTGTGCCGGGCGTAGCGCCACGTCATCGCCAGCGTCTTGTGCCCGAGCAACTTCGCCACGTCGGGCAGTGGGGTGCCGCTCCTGACGAGGTTCACAGCGGCAAGGTGCCGAAGGTCGTGGAGGCGCAGAGGCGGCAACTCAGCCGCCTTCACGGCCCGCTTGTAGTCCTTCGCAAGATGACCGGGCCACTGCTCCGGTATCCACGAGAACACGCGCTGAGGGCCGCTCAGGGTGATCGTGCGCTTCGCCTTGAGATCGGCGAGCGCAGTGGTCGCGCGGCGTGTGAGCGGGACGTCGCGGGGCTGGCCGTTCTTCGCGACTCGAACCGTCACCATCCGGCGACCGAAGTCCACGTCGCGCCACTCCAGGCGGAGGAGTTCTCCGCGGCGAACGCAGTCTCGTCGAGGTCTTGCCGCGCCGCGCCAGGTCTCGATGCGTCTTGGCCGCACGCGAGAACGCGCTCGCTTTCGGCCATCAGGTTCGTCGGCCCCAAGAAGGTCCCACACTTCCGTAGCGCGATCGTCGAGGAACTAACGCCGGAGATGCGGAGGCTGCTCGTCAGGTGACTCGGAACGGCTGCGCGTGCGGACGCGCTTCCTGTGAAAGGCGAGGCGCTACCGCTTCTTCAGTTCAGCCGCGAGTTCCCTCTCAGTCACCGACCCCTTCCGCACCAGCACGGCGATCAGCGCGTCCACCTTCTTCGCCGTAGTGGCGCGCGTCAGCACGCGCTTTGGATCGTTGTCTGCCGCCTTGTCGTCAGCGGTGCTTGCCGCGGCAGCGTTGTGCTTCCGCAGCGCCGTGGCGGCCGCAGACTTCGACGAGAACGATCGTCCCGCGAGCGCTCCGCGGTGGAAGTGGTACGTGCCAGCACTGCGGTCGTTGTGGCCGCCCTGCGAGTCGAGACCTCCGCCGTGAGCGACGGCCAGCGTCGCAAGCGAGATGACAACTCCGACGGCGAGTGTGGTCCTGAGCCAAGGTCTTGGCATGGCTACCCCCTGTTGGTGAAACGCGCACGGGGGCGCGTCGGCGCCGTGAGCGTACGCCGCCTCCGCGGCGGGGGCACGCGGCGCTCGCGTGGCGTACGAGCCGGAGGTTCCCGATTCCCCAAAACTATCGGGGCAGGCCATTCACTCCCCCCGCATCCGCGATCGAATCGACCGTTCTCTCCTGGGGCGTTCCCGCTCGGCGCTGTTACAGCGGCGGGTGGCACATCTCACAGGCGCCCCCGCGAGCGCCGAACGACTCGACAACCGAGCCCTCTCGCTCAAGTTCGCCCGCACAACCATCGCAGAGCCGCACGATTGCGGAACTGGATGCGTCTTGGACGCGCCGACGCTGCGCAGTTGGCACATCGCGGGACGACTGTATGACGCGATTCTCCGAAGACTGCTCCTCACGGCTGCTTCCTTCTCCGCCGTCGAATGCATGTGCTGCTGGCGCCGCAGAGGCCGTCGCTTGGCTGACGACTCTCCTCGACGCCCCGTCCAGCGTGAGCCGGTTCTCGGCGGTCTCCAGCGCGTGCAGCTTCGCCCTCTGGCGAGTTGAGATGCCCAAGACAACGGCGACCGCGAGGATCGCGGCGAGCACGCGGCCTCCGCGTCGCCCGACATCCCACCGAAAGAGCCGTTGCACTGACTCGACGTCTTCCCAGTCGGCGATGACGAACACTAACTGCCCGCCCACGAACGAGACGACGAACGCGATCCACCAAGCGATGACGAGGGGGGAAGTCGAGTTCGTCTTCCACGTCTCACCTCTGCCGCGACCGCTGGCTCGCCACGCCTCTGCGACGGCCAGGCAGGGGACGATCGCGTGCGCAAGGGGAACCAAGAACCAGTAACCCGCTCTGGGACCGTGCCGCATCTTCTTGGCGCCCAACGCCATGTTGTTGATTGCGGCGCGACGCATCCACAGAACGAACGCGACGCCCGTCAGAACCCAGAGCACCACGTCAGATTGCTCAAGACGCACTACCGATGCGAACGCGCGTTCGAACTTCTCCGCCTGGTTGCCGCCGAGAGCGAGTCGGTCCAGCGAGTCGAGCACCCCGGCATCCAGCAAGATCCCACAGACCGAGAGGACGGCTGCGACGCCGAGGAGCACGGCGACCGTGCCCGAGATTGGTCGCGGGTCCCGGTAGACGATGGTCGGTTGCATGATCCCCACGACGACATGGTAGGACGGGCGTCATGCTGACGTGCAGGCGCACGGCGATCCGCGGCGACTGGGGGCGCTCCAGAACTCGGACTTCCCAAAAATGTGTCGAGGGGTTATCCACTCCCCCCCTGTCCGCACGATCGAACCGACCGTTCCACCCTTGGAGCGTTCCGTCTCCGGCGGCAGGCAAGGGAACATCGAGCCGTCTAGACTGTCCCCATGCTGCCGCCCCGTAGGCCGAGGGTAACCGTTCACCCCTTGACAGCGTGTGAGCCTCAGCGTGCGACGGGCAGCGGGACCATGACGGGCGGGTCGGCGCCGGTGAGGTGCGCGGCGACCGAGTCGGCGAGGAAGTCGAAGACTTGGTCGCCACGGCGTCGCAGCGTGGCCGCGGCGGTCAACACGCGCTCGGCGAAGCGGAGTCCGCGAGCGGACTGGCTTCCGAAGGAGCCCTTGCGCCAGAGCACCGCTTTGCGGACCGCGCGCTCGGCGGCGTTGTTCGTCGGACTCACGTCCTGGGTCCGCGCATAGGTGAAGAGGGCGACCACGCGGGGGCGCAGATGGTTGGCCAGAGCCGAGTCGTCGTTCGCGATCAGTCGCTCGAGCCGTCCGCGCAGCACAGCGGCTTCGCCTTGCAGCCGGTCACGGTCGCCGTGCTCACCGAAGAGCCGGTAGCTGCGCATGACCGACTGCGCGATCATGACGCCCTTGTTGCCGAAGCGGCGATGTTCTCGCGGGCCTTCGGCCAGCGCACGGAAGGCGCGCTCGATGTGCGCCCAGCAGAGCTGGCGGCGGGCAAGTGGGTGTGACTCGTAGGCACCCATCCGGTCGCTGATCACCGTGCCACCGAAGCGCCGCCCGATCAGCCGCCCTTTCGCCTTGGCACTGCGGCGGCGATCGATCCCGAAGGCTGTGGCGTGCTCGCTCTCCGCCGCCCACAGCCAGCACACCCGGCCCCGTTCCTTCCACGACGTCTCGTCCACGTTGGCTCGCAGCGACGTGCGGACTGCCCCGAGGGCTTCGAGGTACGACGAGTGCAGAGCGTCACTGAGCCGACGCTCACAGTCGCTGATCTTGCCCAGCGACATCTTCACACCGAAGATCTCACCGAGCAGCCGCTGCGTCTCCCGCACGCTCACGCGGTACACGCCGCGCAGCGCGCCGGCAAGTGTGGTCAGCCGCGGACCGAAGGCCCCGGTCGGCACGCCATCGGGCAGGACCGCCGTCGTGACCGCACGACAGCGCCGGCACCGCGCCTTGTGCAGCCGGTGCTCCCGCACCGTGACGAGCACGCGCGGGAGCACCGTCACCTGGTGCCGGTACGGATCGCCGATGCCCTGCTCGAGATCGTCGTGTCCGCACGCGTCGCAGAGGTCGGGACGGTGCTCCTTGGTCTCATCGACGTTGGACGGATCCACCAGCTCGCGCGCCGTGCCCTCATGGCCCGGCTGTCCGCCCTGCTTGCGACCGCTACGCGGCCTTCGGCCGCGACGGCGCTTGGACCACGCCGGGTCCGACGACGGAGGCCTCGAGCTGTTGCGGGAGTCACGCTTCAGACGCGACTCGAGCTCGTCGATGCGGCGCAGATGCTTCGCTTCGCGACGCTCCAGCTCCTCGATCCAGGCCAGAAGGCCCTCGACCATCGCCCGCAGATCCTCGTCCTGCCGCTCGCCCACAACATCTTGATCGACCGATGGCCGAACGATCTGGATCCTGGCTCGCGACGAAGGGGTGAACGGTTACGGCACGGAGACAAGCCCGGCGTCTGGTTCTTCTCCCTCGACGCCGCCAGCCGCCTGGCCGTCCGTGTGGCGCGCCGGTGGTTCCACCTCCCCTACTTCGACGCGCTGATGTCGTGCAAGAAGAGCGGCGACGGAACCACCGTCTACGTGAGCGAGAGAACGCACGCCGGCGCGCCGCCGGCAGTCCTCCGTGCGAAGTACGCAGCGACGGCGATGCCGAACGAAGCGACAGCCGCGACGCTCGACCACTGGCTCACTGCGCGTTACTGCCTGTACGCAGCGGGCGCGGATGGCCTGCTACGCGGTGAGATCAGCCACCCGCCATGGCCGCTCGCGCCAGCCTGGGCCGAGATCTCGGAGAACACCATGGCGGCGGCGACAGGCATCGAGCTGCCCGATACCGCACCTCTGTTGCACTTCGTCGAGTCGTTGCACGTCGTCTGCTGGTCGCCGGAGCGCGTCAGCTAGACCAAGTCATCGACGGCCGTGAAGTGCGGGAAGCGGCGCTGGCTCTCGGCCAGCTCGTGGAACTCGGGGAAATCGGCGACCGCCATCATCTCGCCCCACATCTTCATCACGCCGTCGTGCGAATGAGCCGCCTCCGCAGCGCCGGGAACCCACTCGAAGATCTCGACGTACGTGCCGTTCTCTGCGCGCATGTGGACCACGGGCCGGTCGGTCGCGAGGCCCTCGCTGCGCAGGTAGGGAACGTGGCGCTTGATGATCTCGCGCAGCTCCGCGTCCTTGCCGTCGAACGGCTTGTAAAGCGCGACGGTCATCTCAGCACCCGGTGGGTCGTTCGGTGAGGACATGCGATCTCTCCTGTGCGCCTACTCTTCGGTGTGTCTATTCGCTGGGGGCCTGGGGTCCCTTGGCCTTGATCTGGAACTTGCCGTTCGCGCTCTGACCAAGAGCCGAGGCCGTGAACTTGAACTTCGCCTTGACCTTCAGCAGCTCTCCGTTCTTGGCCAGCTTGCCCTTCACCTTCTGCTTGGTGATCTCGATGGTGGGCGTGATCGCCGGCAAGCCGTTCTCGACGGCAAGGTCGGTGGCGAACTCCGCGAGCTCCGCCTCCGCGCTGTCGAGCTGCTGCGGCGTCAGCACGACGGTGAGCTTCTTGGAGCCTTTGCCGTCCTCGTCAATCTGACCGCCGGTGTAGTCGGCCTGGATGAGGTTGCCCTCGCTGTCTTCCAGTTCGAGGAGCGTGTCACTCAGGAAGCGGACGCTGGCTGTCACGTCCTCCTTGGTCTTGCCCACGCCCTTGACCTTCGCCTTGATCTTCCCGGCCACGTCCCAGTTCGTCCCCGTGACCGAGAAGGGTCCGAACTTCGATAGTCCGGTCTCAGGGAGCGTAAACACCAATGCAGCGACGACGATTGCGAAGACGGGTCCCATTGATCTGCGTGACATCTTCTTCCCTCCGGGTTGGGCCGCCGTGCTTCGAGCGGCACTCCACGTGCCGAAGACGTTAGGGCTCCGTGCCGCCGGGCGCAACCCATCCGGCGTTCCGGAGGACACGGGCCACGAACTCGTCCTTGGCGTCGGCGTACGCGTAGCCGTGGTTCGGGAAGCGATCACGCAGGGCGAGCTTGAGCGCCACGTACTCCGCGGTAACGCACTCATCCGTGCGCAGCACGTCGCGAAAGAGCAGGTGCCGCGCAATCTGCGGATCTCCTGCGGCGAAGCAGTGCGCATGGAGGTCCTGCGGGCCCTCGTGGCCGCGCGTCAGGTAGCGGCGGCGGGCGATGCCGAGTTCGCCGCGCCACGCGTACCCCGCGGCCTCGATCTGCGGACGCCGCGCATCGATCGCAGCGAGGCTCTCGATCACGGGGATCATGTCCATGACGGGTTTCGCCGTGAGCCCGGGCACGGACGTGCTGCCGATGTGATGAACGTCGAGAGCGATGTCACCCAAGACGTCGCGCAGCTCGGCGGCCTCCCGTTCGAACCAGTCGGGCCACGCCGGGTCGTAGGGAACGAGAACGACGCGGCGGGACACGGCTACTCCTGCTGGATCTTCCACTTCACGTCGAACCAGCCCGCCTCGAGGACGCCGTCGGTGCCGGCGTGCAGCACGGTCGGTGAGAAGACCGTGTAGTCCGGGTACCCCACGCCCGAGACGAACGTGAGCACGTTGTAGCCGAGTCGCGATCCGGCGACGCCGGTGTCGGCGAAGACGCCGACGATCGCAGCGGGATCGTCCTTTCGCGGGCGGACGAACAGCGCCGCGTACGCGTCGCCCTCATAGGTCTTCTCGCCCACCGTGAGCTTGCCGCGCTCGGCCGCGATCGGCGTGTCGCCCCCGATCACCGTGGTCCAGGCCGTGTTCGTCGAGACGTTGCCGTAGAGAACCACGTTGCGGCCGGCGTAGTCACCCTTCTTGAAGTTCTCGTCCGTCACGATCTCGCCGCGGCCGTTCCCGCGGTACTTCCACACCTGCGCGTCGTAGCGCGCGCGGGCGAGCAGTGTGTCGTTCTCGGTCTCGTCTCCGGCCGTGCCGATCACCATGACGAATCTCCGGTCGAAGGCGCGCTTGAACGGCCCGCTGAGAACGGAGGACTTCTCGCCGGCCGGCGGCGCACCGTCGGCGAGCGTCCACTTCTCGCCGTCCGTGTGGAACCAGAGTGATCGCTCGGCGCCCATGTGGGCGGTCGTCCCGTTCAGGACCCAGACGATCTCCTCCCCCGGCAACGGCGACGTCACCTGGAGATGGGCGACGTTCTGCGTATCGACGTGAATGGCGTTCCCCATGCGCTCGCTGCTGACGTGGAAGGACTGCCCGTATTCCAGTACCTGCTCGACGGTCACGAACCCGTGGGTCGAGTCGACACCAGGGTCCACCGACGTAAACGACATGCGGCCGCTCTGCGGCGACGCCTGTTCCGGCGCGGAGAACAACTCGAACATCGCGGGCCAGTCCACACAAGCCGTCCCGGGTTCGGGGTAGCCGTCCCACCAGTGCTTCTTGTCCGGCTCGAAGTGATGGAGCGGCGCCGCTCCGGCCGCGCGCAGCGCGGCGAGCATCCGCTCGGCCTCGCTGAGCGGCACGTTGTCATCCTTCTCGCCGTGCAGGATGAACGTCGGGATCTGCGCGAGGTTGTCGATCAGCGACATCGTGTCCGACGCGCGGTCCGCACCCAGCCACGGCTCGTCGCGCGCCGCGTTAGGGCGCCCGGCCCAGACGTTGTCGAACTGCGACCATGCCGCACTCGGTCCGATCGCGCGGAAACGGTCCGGGTCGTTGGCTGCGAGGTGCCACGTCCCGTGGCCGCCCATCGAGTGGCCCGTCAGGTAGACCTCGGCCGGATCGACTCCGGTCGCCGCGAGTACGTGTTCGAGCGCCTCGTACGCGTCCCGCCGGCCCCAGTCCTGCCAATCGAACCCGTACGGACGCCGGTTGGTCGGCGCGCAGATCCAGAGGTCCTCCTTCGGGCCGTACGAACGCGCCTGCGCAGGGGCCTTGACCCCGGCACCGTGGAGGGAGAGCACGACACCAGCCGCGTCTCCGGTCGGGGGACGGACGGCGTAGTACTGCACCGAATCGTCCTGCGCCGAGCGGAACGTTATTTTGCGCACCTGCTCCGGCTCGCGCACGCGCAGAGGCAAAATCGTCCCGACATTCAACGGAGGCCCACTGCTGAACGGGTCCTTCGCCGGGAAGTGCACCAGGATCGTGTGCGCACCCGCCGCATCGGGCTCCGGGGAGATCGCCGGTGCGGAGATGCGGAGCGGCAACTTCAGGACGGCGAGCGGCGCGATGCTGGGCGGATCGATGAACGTGGCATCACCCGGCGGCGCCTGGTCCAGCCAGTCGATCCACGAGTCCGCGCTGGCATTGGTGATCGTGATCGCCGCCTCGCCGACGTACGCCTCTCCCACGACGAGGTCCGGCAGCGTCATGTCCATGGCCGAGAGGACGATCGGCATCGCGGGATCGACGTCCTTGAACGTCAGTTTGGAGCCGCCGCGGGAACCGCGCACGAAGATGTGGTTCGCGCCCTTGCGGAGCAACACCGGAACCGGGCCCGTGTTCAAGCTGTAAATGTCGCCGACGTAGCCGGTGCCGTTGACGAACAGCGAGGCGCCGCGGTTGCAGTCCGCCAGGACGACCCTCTCGTGGTCGCTGTCGTAGGTCCGGTACGCCCACGCGACGTGGTTGCGCCTGTGCTTCACGGTCCAGGGGACCCGCCCCTGCTCGTCAACGCTCACCTTGGTCCACGTTTCGCGTTCTCCGTTCGTTCCGCGCACCGTCTGGCCTTCGCTCGGCGCGGCGAACGGCCGTTCGAGCAGGTAGCGCACGAACACGGCGTCCGGGTTGAACGGCTGCCGGCCGCGGGTATCGACGGCGGGCAGGACGAGCCACTCGCCCCCGACCAGCTCGGGCTCAGGTGGCGCGGCGGGCGCCTCCTGCCCGCGTCCCGGCGCGGCGACCAGGACCAGAATCAGCGCGGCGGCGAATCTTCGCATGCTCAGTACCCCTTCGTGAGATCGACACGCCCCGGCGGCTCAGCGCCGCGCGCCAGGGTGTTGAGCGTCTTCGCCAGCGCGGTCATGCGGAGTTCCTCGGTGCGGTCGCAGTGGCCGGCGCGGTGCGGGCTCATGACGACGTTCGATAGTGTGTGCAGAGGCGCAGCGGACGGGACCGTTCGCTCGACATCCGGCATCGGGTAACGCCACCAGACGTCGAGGCCCGCGCCGTGCAGATGCCCGCTGTCGAGAGCCTCGAACAGCGCGTGCTCGCGGAACACGGCTCCGCGGCCGACGTTCACGACGATCGCGCCTCGCGGCAGCAGCGCCAGTTGCTTGGCCCCGATGAGACCGCGCGTGGCGTCTGTCAACGGCAGCGTCACCATCAGCACGTCCGTCTGCGGCAGAAGCTCGTCCAGATCATCGACGGACGCGGCGTCGCCGCCCGCGGCGCGGCGCACGCCGGTGACGGTCATGCCGATTCCGCGCAGCGCTGCAGCGACCCGGCGCCCGATCTCTCCGTAGCCGAGCACCAGCGCGCGGCGGCCCTCCAGCAGCACCGCGCGGTGCGACCGGCCGCGGTCCTGCCAGTCGAGTGTGCGCATCTGTGCGTCCGCGGGACACACGTCCTTCGCGGCAGCGAGCAGCAGCGCGACGGCGTACTCCGCGGTCGGCGCCGCATTGTGGTGGATGTTGTGAAGCGTGATCTGTGGACGCTCCGCCAGTGCGCTGACAAGCGCCGGCGCAACACCGGCCCACGGGATCACGACGGTGCGGAGCCGTGGACTGACGTCCAACTGCTCGGGGGCCGGCCGCCCTGCCACGAGGACATCGAAGTCGGCAGGCTCCGGAATCGTCTTCGAGACGTTGAGCTCGACCTCGGGAACGAGTCGATCACGCAGGTCAGTGAGCGCCTCGGCGTCGAATTCGTGGAGGCAGTGGACGCGCAGAGAACTCACGGGCGCGCAGCGTACACGCGAGCGCTAGAATGCCGCGCCCCTGGATGCCTGGGGGTGGCTTACAGGGGGCGCGGCGCGCATGGGTCTCATCCAGTGGATCTTCGACACTCTGGCCAGCGGCTGGCTGGCCCTCGAGGATTGGTGGGACGTCGATCAGGGCTGGAGCATCGACGTGCTCCACAACCTCACCAAGTCGCTCCTCCTCGTCGTCTCGTTCTTGCTCCTGCGCCGGTTCCTCGTCGAACCGGCGAGCCGCCTGTTCAAGCATCCACGGCGGCGCTACCACGTCCGCAAGGCCGGCAACGCGGTGCTCAGCGTCGTGACGCTCTTCTCCATCGCCGTCATCTGGATCTCGACCAAGGACGCAGACTGGTTCCAGTTCATCAGCATCGCGTCGGCCGGCCTCGCGATCGCGCTGAAGGACCCGCTGCTGAACGTCTTCGGGTGGATGTACATCACCGTTCGCGAGCCGTTCGACGTGAAAGACCGCGTGGAGATCTACTTCGGCGAGCACCGCGTGAAGGGAGACGTGATCGACATCCGCCTCTCGATGTTCTCGCTGCTCGAGGTCGGGAACTGGGTCGATGCAGAGCAGAGCACCGGGCGGATCCTGCACATCCCGAACGGTGCCGTGTTCAACCACGTAATCGCCAACTACACGCAGGGCTTCAAGCACATCTGGAACGAGCTTCCGATCACGGTCACGTTCGAGAGCAACTGGGAGAAGGCACACAACGTCCTGACGAGGATCGTCGGCGAGCAGACGAAGGACTCGGTGAAGGCCGCGCAGAAGCAGGTGCACGACGCCTCAACGCGGTACATGGTCTATTACACGCGGTTCACGCCGATCGTGTGGGTGAAGGTGGAGGACATTGGCGTCACTCTGACGCTCCGGTACCTCTGCGACACGCGCCGCCGCCGCTCGTCGGAACACGCTCTCTGGTCGTCTGTCCTCAAGGAATTCGCGAAGCACGACGACATCGATTTCGCGTACCCGACGATGCGCTTCTACGACAACCGCGGCGAGGGCAAGCGGCGGCTGCGGACGCCCGAGTCGGTGATCCACGCAGAGCGCCCGCCGGATCCCGTCGAGGAGACCGACGACTTCGAGGACGAGGAACTCGGTCAGTCTGCAGCGGAGGCAGTCGAAGCGGGCGAACAGCCGCCGCTCGAGCAAGTCGAGCTCTCGAACGTCGGCCACATCGTGACGTCCGAGCACACCGAGGAAGAAACCGGCATCTTCGACGCCAAGGAAGTGCGCAAGCTGACACGCGCGTTCCAAGAACGTGTCGAACGCCAGCGGCTTGCGGACGAGACCGACCGCGAGTCCAAGTAGCTGCCGGCCCGCTGACGCACTGTCCAGAGGTTCGCACCCACGCGAGGGCCGAGACCATGCTGAGAGCCGTGATTCGCAATCGACTGGGCGCCGCCGAGCGCGACCTCGGTGAGTCGATGGACTACGCGAGGTTCATCGTGGATGCGTCCATCCCGACGTTCCTGCGCTTCGCGAAGCTGCTCGGCGTGAGCGAGTGCCGCAGCGCCGCCCCGGCCGCGGACTGGCACGTCGCCCGGATCGTCGCCGCCCGCCACGAGGACTGCGGACCGTGCGTCCGGATCGAGGAGCGCGCGGCGGCAAAGGCGGGAGTCGAGCGCGAGATCGTCGTCGCAGCGCGTGACGGGCGCTTCTCCGATCTTCCCGACGACCTGGCGGAGGTCGCAGAGTTCGCGCGCGCCGTCGTCGGCTCGCACGAAGACGGCGACGCACCGCGGGAGAACATCCGCGCGCGGATCGGAGACCGCGCGCTGGCGGAACTAGCGCTCGGCATCGCAGCGGCCGGTGCATTCCCGCGGATCAAGCGCGCACTCGGGTTCGCTTCCGCTTGCGAGACGCCGGCGGCGGACTGACCTCTCTCAGTCCGCTGCGACTTCGATGGCCGTCGGGGCGGCCTGGTGCACGACGCGGGTCCCGGTCATCACGTCGCTCATCGTGCGGCGGTCCAGGATCACGAAGCACACAACACCCGTCACGATGAACAGAACCTGGAGTGCGATCACGGCCAGGAACGCGATGACCCAGGTCTCCGGACCAGGCAAGATCAGGAGTGCGAAGATCGGCAGTCGCAACACGAAGCGCACGATCAAGGCACGCCACGAAGGCTGTGTGCCGACCGCAGTCACCACACACAGTTGGAAGGCCAGCTTCCCGGGGGTGGCGCCCCAGCGCCGCTCCATCCCGACCAGCAGCATCAGTTGCAGGCCGCCGGCGACCGCGATCATCAGGATGCGGCGCACCCACTCTCCGATCACGCCCTCGAAGATCGAGAACGTGATCCCCTCGACCGTCACGTAGCTGACCAGGAACAGGACGAACGCGAGGAACGCGTCGATCAGGAAGGCTCCGCCGCGCGAGAAGAGCGGCGCCGGATCGATCGTCTTCGGCCGGGCGTCCTCGATGAGGCGCAGCACCTCCTGCATCGAACCGGGACGGTCATCGGGATCTTTCGCGCACAACCTCACAAGCAGCGTGTGGGCCGAGACCGGCAGATCCTCACGCAGCGTCGTCACGTCGGGCAACCGCTTGTTCAACTGATCTGCGATCACCCTGCCGAGTGTCTCGCCGTCGAATGCGTGCATCCCGCTGAGCAGAAAGAAACCCGTGAGGCCCAGCGAGTAGACGTCGGTGCGGGCGTCGATCTCGTCGCCCTTGCACTGCTCGGGGCTCATGTAGCGCGGTGTGCCCATCACGCGGCCCGCGCCCGTGGCGTCCATGTCTCCGCCGAGCGACTTGGCGAGACCGAAGTCCGCCACCTTCACGGAGCCGTCCGGAAGGAACATGAGGTTCGACGGCTTCACGTCGCGATGGATGACACCGGCCTCGTGGGCAGCCGACAGCCCGCGCGCGGCGTCGCGCAGGACATCGAGCGCCTGGTCGAACGGAAGGGCGCCCCACTCCTGGACGTGCTCGTAGAGGCTCTCGCCGGGCACGTACTCCATCACGAAGAAGCGCTGGTCGTCGTCGCCGCCGACGAAGTACACGTGCGTGATGTTCGGGTGGCTCACGCGCGCAGCGGCCCGGGCCTCGCGCTCGAAGCGGCGGGCGATGTCCGGCTCGCGAGCGATCTCGCTGTGCAGCACCTTCACGGCTACGGATCGCTCGAGCGACGTGTCGTGGGCGAGGTAGACGGTTCCCATGGCGCCGCGGCCGAGCGGCGCCTCGACGCGGTAGTGCGCCAGCATGGTGCCCTCGCTCAACTGGCTGTCGCCGGGCTTCGGAAGCGGGCTCACGTCGCAGCCCCGGTGTCGGCGACCGCCAGTTGGCCGCACGCTGCGGCGATGTCCCGCCCACGCGTCGTGCGCACGAACGTAGAGACACCGACGGCCCGCAGACTCTCGGAGAAGGCGGCGACGCTCTTGTCGTCCGGCCGCGTGAAGCGCGCACCGTCGTGCTCGTTGAACGGGAGCAGATTGACCATGCAACGCATTCCGTCGAGCGCAGTCGCCAGATTGCGAGCGTCCTCGGGCCGGTCGTTCACGCCTGCGAGAAGCACGTATTCGAACGTGATGCGCTCACGCGCCTTCAGCGGGAAGCGGCGGCAGGCGGCGAGCACCTCGTCCATCGAGTACTTGCGATCGATGGGCATGATCTCCCGCCGCGTCTCGGCGTCCCCCGCGTGCAACGACACGGCGAGTCGAACCGGGATCGTCTCGCCCAGTTCGATCATCTGCGGAACGAGCCCCACCGTCGAGACCGTGATGCGGTGCGGTGCGTACGAGAACGCGTCGGCGTCGGTCAGGATGCGGAGCGCCGCCATCGTGCCCTTGAAGTTGTGAAGCGGTTCGCCCATGCCCATGAACACGATGTTCGTGACAGGTCGGCTGGCGGGATCGGATTTTCGCCAGTCGGCGTCGTCGCCCATCAGCACACGTTGGGCCGCCAGGACCTGCCACACGATCTCGCCCGGCCGCATGTGACGCGCAAGTCCCATGGTGCCCGTCGCACAGAACGCACACGCCAGCGCGCACCCCACCTGCGACGAGACGCAAAGAGTGAGGCGCTCTCCGTCGGGGATGAGAACTGTCTCGACGAGGTTCCCGTCCTCCAACCGTATGAGCAGTTTCCGCGTGCCGTCGAGGCTCTCGTCCACACGCACGGTCTCGGCAGCGCTGACGCGGGCGTTATCGGAGAGGGTCGTACGGAGATCCGCGGGGAGGTTCGTCATCGACGCACAATCGCGAGCCCCGCTGCGCCAGACCCACCGAAACACCTGATCGCCGCGATATGCCGGCTCGCCGAGCGATTCGGCGAACGCGCGGCACTCCTCACGCGTCAGGTCGCGGAGGTCGGTCGGGGGGGCGCCGGGCGGCATGCGGCGAGGGTACGATTTCCCGCTCGCCGGGTCGCGCTCCGTGCGCGCAGAGGGACGCAGCCACGCAAGCCGCCCTCCTTGCCACCCGGCCGGAGCGGGGCCCGCCCTTTGTTGACCGCCGTCTCGACGGCTGGTCCTCTCCCCCCATGCCCCCGCGCGCAATCCGAAATGTGGCCATCGTGGCCCACGTGGATCACGGGAAGACGACTCTCGTGGACGTGCTCCTCCAGCAGGCCGGCGCATTCCGCGAGGGCGCGCAGCTGACCGATCGAGTCACGGACTCGAACGACCAGGAACGCGAGCGCGGCATCACGATCCTGTCGAAGAACACGTCCGTCACGTGGGGCGGGTTCCGGATCAACGTGATCGACACTCCCGGCCACTCCGACTTCGGCAGCGAGGTCGAGCGCGTGCTCCGCATGGTCGACGGCGTGCTCCTGATCGTCGATGCGGCCGAAGGACCCATGCCGCAGACGCGATACGTCCTGTCCAAGGCGCTGGAACTCGGCCACAAGGCGATCGTCGTCATCAACAAGGTGGACCGCGCTCCGGAGCGCAGCGACGACGCGCTCTCCGAGGTCTTCGACCTATTCGTCAACCTCGAGGCCACGGATGCGCAGCTCGACTTCCCACACATCTATGCGTCCGCCCGCGACGGCTGGGCGATGCACGAGCTCGACGACGAACGCAAGGACCTGACGCCGCTGTTCGAGGCGATCGTCGAGCACGTTCCACCGCCGCCGTCCGACGTCGACGCGCCGCTCCAGCTCCAGGTCGCGACCCTGGACTACTCCGAGTTCCTCGGCCGCATCGCCATCGGCCGCATCCGCCGGGGTTCGATCTCACGCGGGATGCAGGCTGTGATCTGCAAGACCGACGGCGAACGGGAGCAGTTCAAGGTCACGAAGCTGATGAGCTTCGACGGACTGGAGCGCGTGGACGTCGAGTCCGCTCAGGCGGGCGACATCGTCGCGCTGGCCGGCGCCGGCACGGCCACGGTCGGCGATACGCTCTGTCCGGTCGACTGTCCGGAACCGCTGGAGACGCTGCACATCGACGAGCCGACCCTCGCGATGACGTTCTCGGCGAACACCAGCCCGTTCGCAGGCCGCGAGGGCAAGTACGTCACGAGTCGCCAGATCGGAGAGCGCCTCGAACGCGAGGCGCTGGCAAACGTCGGCTTGCGTATCGGACCCGGACCGACCCGGGAGACGTTCAACGTCGCGGGGCGAGGCACGCTGCACCTGTCCGTGCTCATCGAGACGATGCGCCGGGAGGGCTACGAGCTCTCGGTCAGCCGCCCGCGGGTCATCCGCCGCGAGCGTGACGGAAAGATGGAGGAACCCTACGAGGAGGTCGTGGCCGACTGTCACGAGCAGCACTCCGGCAGCGTGATCCAGAAGCTGAACCAGCGCGGCGGACAACTCGACGAACTGCTCACGGCGCCGGACGGTCAGACGCGCATGCGCTGGACCGTGCCGAGCCGCGGCCTGATCGGCTATCGCTCCGAGTTCGTGACCGACACGCGCGGCACGGGAACGCTAGTCCATCTGTTCAGCCACTATGGACCGGCAAAGCCGCGGCGCAAGCCGCGCAAGAACGGCGTACTGGTCTCGCAGGACGACGGCGCGTGCGCCGGGTACACGCTCTTCACGCTCCAGGAGCGAGGCGTGCTGCTCGTCGCGCCGGGAGAGAAGACGTATCACGGGCAGATCGTCGGCATCAACAACCGCGACAACGATCTCGTCGTGAACCCGCATCGCGGCAAGAAGCTCACGAACGTGCGTGCAGCGGGCAGTGACGAGAACATCGTTCTCACGCCACCGCGCGTCATGTCACTCGAAGAGGCGCTGGAGTTCATCGGCGACGACGAACTCGTGGAAGTCACGCCACAGAGCATCCGCGTCCGTAAGCGCATCTTGGACCACAGCTTGCGCAAGCGCGACGAGCGCCAGCGCAGCTAGCCCGCTTGGGCCGGCCGTCGCGGCCGCTACTCCTGGACGTCGAGCTGCGTCGTCGAGAATTCGCCACTCGCGATGGTGATGGTCGTCGCGTCGCGCATCGCGGTGAACGAGAAAGTGCCCTCCGCGCTCTTGCCCGGCACGTCGAGAGACGTGATGACGAGCGCACCGGTGACGAGCGGCGCGGGGTCGAGAGGCGGCTGGCTGAACACACCGTCCGCACCGGCCCCCACCGCGAACGTGTCGGCAACGGTGACGCCCGTCGCTGCGATCGTCACGGCATCGGTGAGACCGAACGTCAGGTCGACGCGCCCTGCCTCGATGAAAAACTCTCCGGTCCCTTGCAGATACCGGATCACGATCGTCTCATCGGCGGCGTTCACGAGGTTGCCGTCCCACTCATACGACACGGATTGCGAGCCGGGGCCGCCGCCGGTGGAAATGGTGGGCGCGACGCCGAACGCGCCGAGCATCACGGAGCGCGAACCGTCGGGTCCGTCTGCCTCGAAGGAGAACGTTCCCTCGATCCACGGGTTCTTCAGGTCGAACTTCTTGACCACCAGTGATCCCGAGCCAGGAACGAGTACGAAACCCCGTTGCGCTTCACCGAACGGGGTCTCCGAGACCGAGGCCGTCGCGGTACCGGAAAGCGTGTAGGTCCCCCTCTTCGTGATCTCGACGGCCGAGAAACCGAGCTCACAGAGGTCGCCACCGGCTGTCGTGAACGAGCCGGAGACGTCGACGATGTCTCCTTCCTCCGACCCGAGAATCGTGGGCGTGAAACTCGCTGTGATGTCCGCAGCGACGAACTGCACGCCCTCGATCGCGGCGGTCATGTAGTCGCCGAATCGCTTCTTGCTCGCCTTCTTGTTCCCGGCCTCGAGCGCCTTGGCGGCCTTGCGCAGCTGCTTCGCTCTCCCGTCCACGGTGGTCTGTGCGTCCGCCACCGTCACCGCGGCGTCGGACTTGATGACGGCTGCGGCGAGGATGTCCTCCGGCTTCGCAGCGGAGTCGGGTGCGCGCGCCGCCGTCACCTCGCGCGACTCGGCCAGCACGATCTGCATCTCGTCCAGCAGCGTCGAGTAGAGAGTGCCCAGCGTGCCTGCGTCGGGGAACTCATCGGGGTACGCCTTCGCGAGCTTCTTGGACGTCTGCTGAGCCACCTGGAAATCTTTCGACAGTCCCGGCGACGACTTGCGGAACTTCTTCAACGCCGATTTGACGGCGCGCTGCTGCTTCTTCTCGGCGCGGTCCAGCGTGCCGGTGAGCTCCTCGTCGAGGCGCCGGATCAGTTCCGTCTCGACGGGCGCGAACAGCGCGAAGTTCGCAGGCATCGCCCGCACGGGCTGCGGCAACGAGATGCCGGTGAGCAGCACCGCTGCCGTCAGGATGATGATTCGTTTCATGGTTGTCCCTGTCCTGGGTTCCTGCCTGCCTGCGCACCGGGCCGGTCCGGAGCATCCCAGATTAGTCGGATTTGCGGCGCGGGGATCCCGGCCGTCCCTCGAACAGCCGGCGGGCAGGCCCCTGTTCCCGGCATCCGGCTCCCCGCCCGGGATCGCCTCCGGGAGGGCCGCCTCGTGCGGTAGACAGGACCAGATGGAGGCTGCACCGGGGCCGGGGGCGTGAGCGTGCGCGCAGCGTTCGTCTTCGTTGTGCTGTTCTCCGTGAGAATGCTCTCGTGGCTGTTCTTCCGGGTCCGGCACGAGTGGGTTCCGGGGACCCCGGACGACGAAGACCCGTGGCGGGACATGCGCGTCGGCATCCTGCTGAACCACACCAGCCTGTTCGAGCCCGTGTTCACGGCGGCCATCCCCAACCGCATCCTGTGGCGCATGGCGACGGTCGGTGCGCTGCCGATCGCCGACGTGACCCTCAAGCGACCCCTTGCCGGCCTCTTCTTCCGCTCGATCGCGGCGCAGGTCATCACGGTCAGCAGGAAGCGGGACTCGACGTGGTCCGAGATGTTGGCGGCCATCCAGCCCGACTCGGTCATCGTGATGATGCCCGAGGGCCGGATGATGCGGCGGGACGGACTCGACAAGGACGGGCGCCCGATGACGGTGCGTGGAGGGGTCGCCGACATCATCAAGACGATCCCATGCGGACGCATGGTGATCGGGTACAGCGGCGGCCTGCACAGCATTCAGGCTCCCGGGGAGAAGTTGCCCAGCCTGTTCCAGACGGTTCGCCTGCGCTACGAGAGTGTGGACATCGCGGAGTACCGCGAGGAGATGCTCGCGTTGGCCGGCGAAAGGGGGTTCAAGCGCGCCGTGGTGCGCGACCTGGAACGGCGACGGGACGAGAACTGTCCGTTCGACGAAGACAGCACACGGCCGCAGCAGCGGCCGGAGAAATCGACCAGCGCCGCGTAGCGCACAGGAGGACACGATGTTCGGTAAGGGAAAGAAGGGCTCTCCGGCCCCCGAGGTGAGCGTGGAGGGTGACGGAGCGCTGATGGCGCGTTTCGTGACGTCGGCCGGCAACCTCGAAGCGGAGCTCTACGAGAAGCAGGCGCCGGAGACGATCCGGAACTTCGTGGCCCTCTCAAGCGGCACGGTCGAGTGGAAGACGCCGACCGGCGGAGCGTCGAACGAACCGCTCTACCAGGACATGGCGTTCCATCGCGTCATCCCGCAGTTCATGATCCAGTGCGGCTGTCCGAAGGGCAACGGGACGGGCGGCCCGGGCTGGTCGTTCGGCGACGAGATCGTCGCGGATCTCACGCACGACGTGCCGGGTGTGCTCTCGATGGCCAACGCCGGCCCCGCCACGAACGGCTCGCAGTTCTTCATCACCGAGGTCGCCACTCCGCATCTGGACGGCAAGCACACCGTGTTCGGCAAGGTGACCTCCGGCGTCGAGCTGGTCGCACAGATCGCGGCCGCCGGCAACGGCAAGACGACCCTCGAACGCGTCGAGATCTACAGGGCCTAGCGGAGACCGTCTCAGACGACTCAATCGGTCGCGCGGGCCAGCCGCGCGACCGACAGGATGACGGCGCCGCCCGCGACGGCGGCGAGCGCCGGCCACCACCACGAACCCGTGGGCGCGCCGGGCTCCATCGGTCCCAGCCACTCGATGAACCGTGGGAGGTAGTGCGCCTTCCACGGCCAGAGCGCCACGAGACTGCCTGCCATCAGGCCGGTGAGGAACGACATGGTACGGTCGTGCGCGCGGGCGAGCAGCTGCCGCAATACGGGCACGAAGAACGTGACGCCGAGCACGAGGCCGAGTCCGAACCACGCGAGGATGCCCCACTCACGCGAGTGAACTGCGCCCGAGATCGGTTGATACATCCCGAGCACGAGCAGCGCGAGGCTTCCGCTCACGCCGGGCAGCAGCATGACGGAGATTCCCACGACTCCCGCACCGAGCAGCGCGAGTGGTGTCGTCGCGCCGCCCGCCGGCGTCGCGAGTGACATGCCAGCGGCAAGCGCGGCCCCCACGAGCAAGAGCAGCCAGTCGACGCCGCGCGTCTCGCGCTTGGCCTTCCAGGGCACGTTGACGCTGCACACGACGAGACCGAAGAAGAACGCGAACACGATCGGTGCAGCGTCCGGCCGCACAAGCCAGCCCTTCGGCGGCGTGGTGAGCAATTGCTGCGCGAGCTGCTGACCGTTCCCACCCTCCGGTCGGGGCACGTCGCCGACCAGCAGTTTGGTCGCGACGAACAGTGCCACTGCGATTCCGACGAACAACGGCACCAGGAACGGCAGCGAGCCGCGGAACGCACGCCACGACGCGCGGTCGTACGGAGGGCGAACCAGTGAGGTCGCGGCATGCAGCGCGCCGATCAGCCGCTCGTAGATGCCGATGATGAGCGCGATCGTGCCGCCGGAGACGCCCGGGACCGCGTCGGCAGTTCCCATCGCGAGGCCGGCTGCGAGCGCACGCCCGACGCTGATCTGGCGGAGGTCGGCGTTCACGCGGTCGGGCACGGGCGCATTGTTCGCCACGGGGCGGCGGACGCGAACGACTCAGTCGGCGGCAATCTCGCCGACCAGTTTCCGCACGGCGTCGAGCTGCCGGCCGTAGATCGCCGCACCGAAGACCGTGGAGACCGCCGCGAATGCGAAACGAAGGAGGCTGGCGGCATACTCCGGATGAAAGCCGCGCAGTAGCTCGATCGCGGCTGCAATCACGACAATCGTCGCGGCGACCAGCGCGAGCGAGGCCCGCGACTCGTGCCGTCCAACGCTCTCCGCCAGCAAGTACCCACCCAGCGTCGCCGCCGCAAGGTACTCGAGCTCGCGCAGCATCTGAACCTGACCTGGGAGCGTGTCGAAGTCGACGTAGTGCACGCTGACTTCGAGTCCGCTCATCGCCAGACCGCCGGACCACGGCCAGAGCGACAGGAAAACGACGTACGCAAGGTAGATCGGCGCGACCCGCAGGATGCTCGTCCGTTCGAATCGCCGTCCGGGGACCGCGAGGAACGCCGGGGCGACCAGAGTCAGCCAGACCAGCACCGAGAGCCCCGCGGAGGCGAGCAGCAACTGCTGGCCGTGATCGCGAACGCCGGTGAGCGAACAGACCATGAACCACCCGCCGGCGATCAGAGCGACGCGTACCGGTCCGAGCACGCCCGCGGCGCGCAGCCGGTGGTGCCAGACCGATGCGAGTAGGAGTCCGCCCACGAGTCCGGGCAGGAGAGCAAGCATCTCGCGATCAGCGCTCCCCTCGCTCGCGTACCCGTGCAGCCAGAGCAGGGGCACGATGAGGTAGACGATCCCCATGAGCGGCAACTCGAGCGCCAGCACGCCGGGCAGCCGGCGTTCGAGCAGCCGGGCCAGCCCGTCGTGGAGCTGAGCGCCGCACCAGCAGCCGAACGCGTTCGCAGCCACATCGACGGGGCTGGTGAACCGCCCCTCCAGGAACAGCTGCCCGCCCTCGAGGAGTGCGCTGAACACGAGGCCGAAGAGGAGCGGGAGGATGCAGTACGCGTCCCGTCGCCGGCCGGTGGTGAGCCGCAGCAGGAACCCGGGGATGCTGAACAGGAAGGCGTTCATCACGACGTCGAACCCGTCGCCCTCCGTCACGAACGTCCACGTCTCGGGACGGTGGAAACGGAACGGCGCAAGCGTGATGAGCGAGATCACCACGACCATGTACGCGAGCATGGTCAGCCCCAGCCGGATCTCCGCGCGCCGGGAGCTCATGAAGTCGTGCGGCGCTCCACCTCGGCTTGCAGGTCGGAGAGCATCACCCACGCCGTCTCGCCGTCCATGCAGACGAACAGCGGCAGCTGCGGGTCGGCCTCTTCCGTCTCGTCGATCCGCATCGGCCCGACGATGTGACCGTGAAGCTGCAGATAGAGGCAGCGATCATGCTCGCGCTCTGCAATCTGGTCGGCCACCCGCCCCACCTCGGCGTCGTACGCGTCGCGCTCATCCCCTCGATCTCGCCGCTGCCGTCGAGATCCCAGTGAGTGAGCATGGTCGTCTGTTCCGCCATCTCGTGGCGATCCTCGCTGCGCGATTCGAACTCCGTGACCAGGCACTCCATTCGCTCCGCGGCGATGTGATCGCCTTCCTCGCGCAGGTGCTCCGCCTGTTCGCGCAGCCGGCCGAGCACGGCCTCCTCGCGCCAGCGCGACGGCAGAAGGCCGAGCCGCTGCAGCATCCACGGCGCGAGCAGCATCGCTCCGGGGAACGGGATCGCGCCCGTCGCCGCGGTGAGCACGCCCGCCGGCAGCGTCTTCATGACGTCGATGAGTTGCTGGCGCACGGCCGCAGACTCCGCGGGTTCGAGCTTGCGGCCTGTGCGCACCCGCGCGCTGAGGAGACTCCACGCCTCGCGGCTCTCCTTGACCTCCTCGAATGCGAGTCGGATGTGGTGCGAAGCACCCTCCCTCACGCGCGCCGACACACGCTTGAGCATGCTGGGTGGCCGCTCGAGTTCTGCGAGCTCGCGCGCCGCGCGCTCGACGATCTCTTCGTGCGAGGGCTCCGGTGCCGCGTCGTCATCCCGCATGTCGGCGCATCGTAACGGGCCGCCCGGTACCGTGTCGCCGGAGGACGAATTGCCGGAGCTGCCCGAGGTCGAGACGGTCGCGCGGATGATCGCCCCCGGGATCAGGGGCCGGACGATCGAAGGCGTGCGCGTGCTCTGGGAGCGGTCTCTCGGCGGGGCTACGCGGGCGGCCTTCGGAAGGGCTGTTCGCGGGGCGCGGATCGCAGGTGTCCGCCGCCGCGGGAAGTACGTGATCGTGGAGCTGCGGCGCAAGCGGGTCCCGGCCGGTGCCGTCGTCGTCCACCTGCGGATGAGCGGCCGGCTGATGGTGGACCGCGCCCGCGACGAGAATCCGCGCTGGCTCCGCGTGGCGCTCCGTCTGTCGGGAGGCCGGCAGCTCCGCTTCGTGGACGTTCGGAAGTTCGGGCGCTTCACGTTCGCCCGCGACGCGGACGCGTTCCTCGATCATCTGGGTCCCGAACCGCTCGATCCCGGGTTCACCGAGGCGGTCTTCACCGCCGCTCTGCGCGGCCGCCGGGCGACGCTGAAGCCGCTGCTGCTCGACCAGACGTTCGTCGCCGGCCTCGGCAACATCTACGTCGACGAGTCACTGCACCGCGCCGGTCTGCATCCAGAGTGCAGAAGCGACCGTGTGACGCGTGCCCGCGCGCAGCGATTACACGTCGTGCTGCAAACTGTGCTGTCCGAGGCCATCGAGCGCGAGGGCTCGAGCTTCGATCCGTTCTATCGCACCCCCGAGGGCAATCCCGGCTCGTATCAGCATCTGTTCCGCGTCTACGGCCGCGAGGGCGAACCGTGCACGACGTGCGGCCGTGCGATCAAGCGCATCGTCGTCGGCCAGCGCGGCACGCACCTCTGCACGCGCTGTCAGCCCAAGCCGCGGGGTCGAAAACGAGCGCAGGCGCCGCGCACGACGATCCGCAGAGCGGTCGTGTCCGATGCGCCGGCCCTCGGGTCTCTGCACGTGCGCGCCTGGCAGCACGCGTACCGCGGTCAGATGCCGCAGGCGTATCTCGACCGGCTCGACGCGAAGACGCGCGCGGCGCATCACGAGAAGTGGATACGGAGGACGGACGTGCCCGACCGCCGCATCTGGGTACTCGTGCGGGGCGGCGACTTGCTCGGGTTCGCCGTCAGCGGACCGGCGCGGGATGACGACCTGAGCACCGACGTCGGCGAGGTGTACGCGATCTACGTCGAGCCGTCGGTCATCGGCACCGGGCTCGGGCGCCGACTCTACAGCTACACGCTGATGGGACTGCGCCGCCTCGGCTTTCGGGGGGCCGTCGTGTGGGTGCTCGACAAGAACATGAAGACGCACCGCTTCTACGAGGCGGCGGGCTTCGCGCGGGATGGATCGAAGAAGACGCTCGACTTCGAGGGTCAGAAGCTCATCGAGATCCGTTTCCGGGGAGCGCTCTGATGTCGCGCTTCGAGGACATCGAACTCGCGGAGCACGCTGGGCACGGGCTCGGCGAGCGGGCTGCGCCGTTCGCGGCGCTCGCCGACGCGCGGCTCGATGCACTCCTCGCCGCCGGACTGCGGGAGGAACTGCCCTCGTTCGCTCCCGCCGATCCGGTCGTCGTGGACGCGGCGTTCGCGGCGCTCGAAACGCATCTGGCGAAACGGCCACTGTTCCTCGAGTGGGGCGCCGCGGCCGGGCTCGTGACTGGACTCGCGGCACTCCGCGGCTGGCGCGCGCACGGCATCGAGATCGTCCCCCGTCTCGCGGACGCCGCGCGGGAGGTGCTCGCCGCAGCGGACGTTCACGCCGAGATCTGCGCGGGGAGCTTCGTGCCGGACGGTTTCGATCCCGACCCCGAGACGATGGAGACCGAGCGATCGACGATCGCCGAGGGCGCCGACGCGTACGACGATCTCGGCCGCGACCTCGACGAGTTCGAAGTGGTGTACGCGTACCCGTGGCCCGGTGCAGAGGGGTTCTTCGACGACCTGTTCGAGCAATACGCGGCGGCGGGCACGATCTTCGTGACGTACCACGGCCTCGACGGCGTGCGCGCCCGGCGTCTTCACGCGGACTAGCGGATGCCCATCAACTCCATGTCGAAGTGCAGATTGGTGCGTGGCGCCATGCCCTGTCCGCCGCGCTCGCCGTAGGCGAGCTGATAGGGGACGACGACGTTCCAGCGGTCACCGACGCGCATCTGCTCGGCGATGAGCTGCCAGCCCTCGATCGCGCCGGGTGAGCCGACCACGAACGGGAACGGCGTGCCGCTCTTGCGCGAACTCTCGATCTCGCTCCCATCGGCGAGCGTCAGGATGTAATGGACGCTCGCCCGACGGCCCTTTCCGCACCGTGGGCCGGCGCCGACGGCAGCCACGTCCACGGTGATGCCCGGCACGCCCCTCTGTCCTGATGGGATGGTGAACGTGTCGCCGACCTGCAGGTCGGCCGGCGGCTTGGCCGGTTGGGCGGAACGCTCCCCGGGGCGGTCATCCGGGCGGTCATCCGGCCTGTCGGCCTCCCCGGCGCAGCCAGGGAGGTGTCCGAGAGCGAGAGCGGCGGCGAGCAGGAGCGTCAGCGTTGGGGTCTTCATCCAGAGCAGTCTAGTGCGAGGCGTCGGATACGATCCGAACGTGTCACCCACCCGGCCCTTCGCCTCCACGTCCGAGCCCGGCGTCATCGTCGAGCCGGTGGTCGTCACATCACTCGCGCGACCGTGGAACGTGATCGCGCACGACGACCCGATCACCCTCATGACGTACGTCACCATGGTGTTCCAGCGTGTGTTCGGCTACTCGCTCGCGAAGGCGCAGCGCCTGATGAGTGAGGTCCACGAGAGCGGACGGTCCGTCGTATGGACGGGATCCCGCGAGAAGGCCGAGCTGTACGTCCACAAGCTCCACGCGGCGTTCATCAAGGCAACCATCGAACAGGTCGAAGAGTGAGCGACGAAGGCGCGAACGTCGCCATGCGGGATGACGGGGGTCTCGACCTGACGAACGTCTCGCGAGGGCTCGCGGCGGTCCTCCTGACCCTGCCGGCGTCGCTCGACGCAAACGGACCGCCGGCCGTGAAGAAGCGGCTGTTCCCCGACGTCTCGGCCACGGATGAGGAAGCAAACGACGAGTGGCGCAAGCTCATGCACCCGGAGTTGTTCCACCTGCTCGGGTCTGCGCAGGAGGTCATCGCCCGGGACCTGCACCTGCTGGCGATGACCTGCACGAACGAGGGCGACGGCCGCCTGGAGATCCCTGGCAAGCACCGCGACGCGTGGATCAGCGGCCTGCAGGCGGCCCGCCTTGCCATCGGCGCAGAGCACGGCCTCGATCGCTACGAGCACGAGGTCGAGCCCGTACCGGCCGAGCAGCACCGCGACCGAACCTACGCGCGGGCCACGATGGAGCTGTTCGGCGAACTGTTGTGGCGCCTCGTGTCCGGCGCGCTCGATGAGCTGCCAGACCACCAGGGAGGCGCGGCGAGCGAAAGCGATCCGGACCCGGGCGACTAGCCCCTACAGGGGATCCCCTCTTCACTCAGGTCAGGCTGCGGCGGCGAGTGGCGTGCGCGCATCGGTTCGCCCAACGATCTCCCAGTGGAAGGGAGGGCATCGCCGCACGGCGCAGGCGAGTAGTCGTTGGAACAGCAGTCCACGTCGCTTCGATGTGCGTCGGTTGAACCGGAACTCGAACTCCGCCAGGTAGCTGGGGAGGTACTTGCGTCGCACGCCGCCCTGGAACGTGCCCAAGAGCACGCGATGGAGCAGCGAGAAGACGCGGTGGATCGCAGGTAGCACAACGTGTGCCTCGTCGTCGGACTTCGACACGTTGGTCGGTCGATGGTCGTGCTCCAAGTCGTCAGCCGGCTTTCGATAGCTACGCCAGTCGTCGGTGAACAGCACTGAGCGTGCGGCGACGTGCTGCTCGAGGAACGCCTTGACCGTGTCAGCCGAACCATCGGCGATGGATTCGAGACGGATGCGACCGATGAGGGCGTGACGCGGTGAGATCTCGACGGCTCCCATGACCAGCGCGCTGCGGTCGCCGACCTTGGGACGCCCCGGCCGGCCATGTCGCAGTCCGCCTTCCCAGGTCTCGTCGATCTCGAGGTGTCCGCGCAGCGGCGCGGTGGATCGCATCGCGATGGCGTTTCGCAACTTGTGCAGCCATGTCCAAGCGGTCTGGTACTTGGCCAGTCCAAGCTCGCGCTGCAGCTCGAGTGCGGAGATGCCTCGCTTGCTCGACACGAACAGATACATGGCCAGGAACCACAGCCGTAGCGGCTTGCGAGACCCGTGCATGACGGTGCCGGCGGTGAGCGAAACCTGCTTGTGGCAGGCACAACACTCGTCGAGCCGGCGTGACGGCAGGAACCACGCCTCCTCGCCGCCGCACGCTGGACAGCGGAAGCCGCCCTCGCCGTACTTCCACCGGCGCAGCAGGGCTGCACACCGATCTTCGTCGGAGAACCTCACGACAAACTCGGCGAGTGTGCCCGGCAGCGAGTCGTCGCGCGCAAAGGGGATCATGGCACCGGTCATCGCACCTCCTTGTAAGTGCGATGTTAGTCACCCGATCGGACGCTCAACCTGAGCGAAGGGGGGAGCCCCTGCCCGCACTATTCATGACGACGCTCGCGATGGCGTCCCTCGGCCGGTCCGAGCGCCCGGGCGCTCGACTTGCGGCGTTCACCGAGGTCGGCGGGGTCTCGGACGGCGGGATCTTCGTTCCGAGGGGGCGTTCAAGTCCATTTGCCGCCGCGCGGACGAGGTCTGGACGGACCGGTAGCCGGAAGCGTGTCGTTCTTCTGGCCATCGGCTGCGCTCAGACCGGCGCAGCGCCGAGCCTTCGCGCGACGCGGCACCACAGCTCGCGCCATGGGCAGGCCGCCGCGAGATGCACGACGACGCGGCGCACCGATTCCACGACGCGGGCGCCGATCTTGAGCAGCCGTTCGCGGATCGTGTGCACCTGCCAGACTGCGGCCGTGGTGCCGCGCAACTGGTAGCGTAACTCCTGGAAGAGTACGTAGGCCGCCGCGGTCATCAGCACGCGGAACTGGTTCGCCAGGAAGCTCGAGTTGCTCGTGCGATCCACCGCCAGGCCACCCTTGAGTTCCTTGATGCGGTTCTCGGCGTCGCCGCGACCGCAGTAGGTCTTGCAGTAGGTCGTCTCGGGCTTGTAGCTGCGCGAGACGTTGGTGACCACGAAGCGCGCGTTGTCCTTGTTCACCTTCCCGGTGGCGACCAGCACTTGCGCCTTGAAGACCACGCGGCGGGACCTGCTCCAGCTCTTCGCCCGGTACTCGCAGTCGCCGTAGATCTGCGCCGTCTTGTCTTCCATCGCCGCCAGCACCGCAGCCGCTGTCATCTCGGCGTCGCACAGATCCAGGAGCCGCTTGTTCTTGGGCATCCCGACCACGTACTTCACGCCGAGTTCGTCCAGCGCGTCGAAGAGCCGCGAGCCGGCGAAGCCGCTGTCCAGGCGCACGAGGATCTGCGTGCGCGGAAACGCACGCCGAAGTCGCTTCACCATCCGGCGGATCGTCCGCAGCGACGTGCGGCCCTCCTTCGCGTTGCCCGGCCGCAGCCGCGCACAGAAAAGGTACTGCTCCGGATCGCCGTCGACCGTGAGGAAGCCGAAAACCGGCAGGTAGCACCACGTGTCGTAGAAGCCGTTGAAGAGCGCTCCCTGCTGTGCACCGTGGGTCGGGTCACAGCTCGGGTCCATGTCGATCGTGATGCGCCGGGCCCCCCGGTGGCGAGCGCAAAGACGCTCGATCACGTCCTCCTCGAGCTTGCGCGACAAGGCCACGAGCTCGTGCGCCGTGACCGCGTTCTCGAAGCGCGACAGCGTCGCCTGAGACGCCAGGTCGGCGCCCTTGATCGGCGCGCGGCCCGTGACCCCCTTGAGCATCGGGTCGGTGCCCACGCGAGCCGCGTCGTTCTGGTCGCTGTAGCCCAGGCCGATCGAGAAGACGCGCTGCCGAAAGAGCTCCTCCAACGAGTGCTGCACCCGCGTCGGGTCACGACGATCCACCAACAGCGCAGCCAGACCTGCGGTCACTCCCATTCGACGGTCCACCGCGCGCAGCAGTCCCGCGCCTCCCTCGGACGTGTGCGCTTCGCCGTCGAACACGGCCGTGGTGACCTTCCCGAAGAGATCGGGAAACCGGACAGTGTGTGGGGTAGAATTCGTCACTCGGGCGTACCTCTCGCATCTGTGTAACTATTGCTCTAACAACAGTTTATGCAATGCGCGGTGCGCCCGAATCTACGTTCCGGGCGTGGCGTGATGAATTATGCAGGCTAGTACGGTGGGTCGGTTTAGGGGCATTCCGAGAAACCGCTCTCAGCGGGCGGGCGGGACGCGGAGTTCGACGTCCTCGCTACCGGCTCGAACCGTGCCGAGTGACACCCAGCCCGAGCGTCCAGGGACAGTCGCAGACGCGGTGTACTCGCCGGGTGGCACACCCTTCACGACGAATTCGCCCGACCTGTTCGTGCGTGATCGAAGCGAGCGGCCGACCTTGCCGTCGTTGAGGGTCAGGTTCATCGTGTAGACGGGCTCGCCGCGCTCGTCGAGCAGCGTGCCGGAGACTCTGAGGGACTTGCTGATCGGCAACACGACGTCTGTCGACCCGGCGCAGAGTTCTGTGCGGAGGACCCAGTTCTTGGCCTCCGCCACGTCCGGCGGAACGTCTATCCAGTAGTACCCCTGGATCAGGCCGCCGATGCGGAACCGGCCGTCACTGTCGGTCACCACGGTCGTGCCGACCTCGCTCGTGCCGCCGCCGGGACGCCGGGAGTTGCGCGTCACGGCGAGACGCACGCGCCGGGCGGGCGTACCGTCCGGTAGTTCGACCGCACCCGTCGTGGTCAGCCCCTGCTTCAAGCGGATCTCGAGGTTGCTGTCGCCTGCTTCGGCCTGGACGATCGACGTTGCGAAGCGGAAGCCGGTGGCCCCTCTCTCGGACTGCGTGATGGTGCGCAGCGAGGTTTTGGCACCCGGGTCGATGATCACCTCGAACCAGCCGTTGGAGTCGGTCTCGGCGCTGTCGCGGATCGGGAACTTGCCGCTCTCGTAGCGTCTCGCCTGCACCAGTGCGCTCTTGACCGGACGTCCGTCCGGATCCAGGACCCTGCCGCTGATCGCCGCGCCGCGCTCCGGCCGCAGAGTCGCGGGCTTGTTGCCGCTCGCACTCACGGATGTCTGCGCGCGCTGCAGCGGCACGCCGCCGACGCGCTGTGCGGGGAACGTGATACGTGTGAGCCGGTGGATGAGCTCGAGAGGTGGGTGCGTCCCGTCCGCCTCGAGCACGACTTCGTGCTCCTCGGTTCGCCACGGTCGCACCATCAGGCGCCCGCCCGCCGGAACGAGGCCGTCCGGCAACTCCACCGAGACATCGACCCTCCGCACGCGGTGGAGCTTCGCCGTGACGAGTTCGTCGCGCCGGCCGATCGGGATCGTCTTCGTCGCCACTCCGTCGGCCCGCACGACGATCTCTCGGACGCGCGGACTGACGCCCGTGAGCAGGAACCGCCCGTCGTCGTCGGTCGTCGTCGTCATCTCGCCCGCCTCGACGGTGGCACCGCGGAGCGGGTATCCCCGGTCGTTCGTCACGGTGCCGGCGACGTCGCGTCCGCCCGCCGGATAGCGCTCTCGCGCGGGCTGCTCCGTGCGCTGTGGGCGGTCCGGCCGCTGCTCGCGTTCGATTGCGGTTGCGCCGTCCGGTTCGCCGGGCGATCCCATGGTCAGCAGAACTGCGGTTACGGCGAGCGCTCCGAGCGCCAGGAGCGCTGCGACGATCAGGAGGGGAGCGCGCACGGACGTACGATAACGCGCCGGCCGGTCCGCGAACGTCGGGCTACTCCGATCGCGTGACGTCGCAGACGAGAGTGACGGGCGTATTGGGTCCGGCGAGCGAGAGGCGCCACGTCAACTTGTGGGGGCGTGCGGGTGGCGCGACGTGCAACTGGACAGCCAAGCGGCCTGTGACAGAGTTGTCGATCAGAGCATCGCCGGGCTCCCAGACGCTGACGTCTCCCTGCCAGCCCCAGACCTCCTCCGTCTTTCCGGTCGCGATCTTCCCCTTGTTCGCGAGCTCGCCGGCGACGCGGGGTCCGAACGCCGCGGCGGCGCGTGTGGGTCGCTCGCGCCGGTCGAAGTTGGAGATGAGCAGGCTCTCCGGCCGGCTGATGGCCTCGGCGAGCACCGCGTGCGCCGCGTCCTCCTCTTCGTCGCCGGACTCGAGCTCCCCAGTGCTTGCAGAGAGCGACGTGACGTTGCCGTCGTCGTCCAGATGCGCCACGAGACCGAGCATGGCGGGGGCCGCCCAGGTCGCGGCGTACTCGACTCCGACGTCACCATCTGGCTCTGCCATGATGTCGGCGACGGACTGGACATCGGAGTCGAAGTCGGGTGTGCCCTCGCTGCTACCCCACCAGACGCGCGCCCGTTCGCAGGTGACGCCGATGATCTCACCCGTCTCGGCAGGTTCGCGCGTGACGGAGAGCCGTTGCGCGATTACGAGCTGCACTTCATCGCCGCGCGAGAGCGTGAACCGACGCACGAACTGCGAGGACTCGCCCTCGGCGAGCACAAGGCCGGCCACGGGCTCTGTCGCCGTGTCGCACGCACAGGTCCCCGCCGCGAACAGCGCGAGCGCGACCAGGAGGGCGGCTTTCATGTGGTGACGATAGCGCGACGACCTAGAGGAGGCCGCGCTACTCCAGGCGCATGACGGATACGTAGAGCCCAAGCCCCGCCTCGCCGTCTTTCGTGACCAGCTTCACGCTCGCCGTGTGTCGCGGGCCCGGGCCGTCGCCGCGATAGGACATGACCACCTCTGCCGGATGGTCCGTGCCGTCCAATCCACGAAGGACCGCTTCACCGTCCCACAGCCACGCCTCGTCATGGGGCCGAGGACGCGCGCTCTTCCAGAGTTCCAGGGTCCCGCGAACGCGCGGGCCGAGCAGAGTCATGTGGAGCTCGTCGTGCTTCCACCAGCCGTTGTCGAGTTCGGTGAGCAGGAACATCTCGGGCCGGTGGGACAGTTCGGCCAGGAGGGAGCGAACCGGGTCGTCTTCCCCGTCGCCCGTGGCGAGCTCACCCTTGATCGCCTCGAGATTCCGCAGGACTCCCGCTGCGTCGAACTGCGCGGAGTAATCGCCGAGCGCCGTGTCGGCCAATCTCGCGGCGCGCACGATATCCGGCGGGTTTTCGACCGACATCACGTCTTCCACCGTGGAGTCGTCGGAGTCGAAGTCCCACAAGCCCTGCGAATCGCCCATCCGGACCCGTAATCGCTCGCAAACGAACGACAGGATCGCGCCGGACGCCGCGGGCTCGCGCGCGAGACGCACATCGCGCACGATCTCGAACTCTCTCTTCCCGTCCTTGGAGAGCAGGAGCGAGTGCGAGTATCGAACGCTCGCGCCGTCGGCGACGCTCAGCGGCAGCGGTCTCGCCGGTTGCGGGTCCTCGGTGCCGGCGGTCGCAGGATCTGGCTCCTCGACTCCGCCACCGCATGCGGCGAGCGCCAGTGCGAGGAGAAGCGCGACGACAAGGCGCACGCCGCTACTCCGCCAGCGACTTGAGATAGGCCTCGTACTTCGCGTGGAAGTCCTTGCCGTCCTCGAAGCCGAGGTTGCTGAACGGCTCGGAAGGGGACCGCCCCTCGTAGTGCTGGCGCATGTAGTTGATCATCGCCTCGCGCGTGTCCTCGCCGCACTTGTTCATGAGGAAGAACACGAGTCCGCCGGACTGCTCGTAGAAGAGCCCGCGCACGTCCACGACGCGCGACTGCATCGTGTTGCGCAGCGTGATCGTCGCGACGGGCTTCTCCTTGATCTGTCCGAACTCGAACTGGTTCATGCCGACGAGTTCCGCCGTGTCCATCAGCTTGTCGACGCGCGCGACTTGCGACGCGGAGTCGAGGGACGGTGCCGTCTCGTCGTCGAGCCGTCCGCGGCGGCGGCTCATCTCCTGGGACTGGTCCTCGATGAAGCGCGCGAAGCCCTCCACGATCCAGTAGCCGGGCACCGCGGACCCGCGTCGGCTGGAACCGGCGGACATCCACCGCTCGGACAACCAGTGGTGCGTGATCTCGTGGGACAGCGTCGACTTCAGCTCGCGGCCGAGGTTGCCGCGCGTCGACTCCGCGTCGCCGGGGCCGGACACGTAGAAGCGCGATGCGCTGAGCCCGGGGGAGTAGTAGCCGGCGCTCCACACGGGCGCCTTCTCGCCCCGGGTCTCCTCGGCGAGGTACTCCTTGCGGTTGGCGTGCAGGCGGATGTCCAGCAGGCCGCTGCCGCCGGTGGCGCTCTCGCCGAGTAGCGCGTGCAGTGCGCGCACCGTGCCCTCGCCGGTGCGCAGACACATGCCGACGACGCCGGGGTCGTGCGCGCGGGAGAACAGGAGCAGGTTCTCGGTGCGCAGGAGAATCGTGTCTTCGTACCAGGGCTCGTTACCGGCGCGATTGCGCAGCGAGTGGTCCTCGTCGAGGAACGCGCCGCCGGCGGGGACGATCTCGAGAGCCCAGGTGAGCCACTGCTTGGCTGCGGTCTTGTCGTCCTTCCACGGGAACTCGTCGGGCATCAGCTCCTTAGCGCGGGCGAGGACGTCGTCGTCGGACACGCCCAGTCGTCCTGCGTGATCGAGGAGCGCAGTTGCTGCACCGGGGTAGTCGTTCTCCTCGCACCAGTCGATCGCCGCGTTGACGGCCTTCTCGAGAAGGTCGCGCCGCTTCTCCTCTTCCAGACCGAGCCGCTTCATCTTGAGGTCGGCGTTGGGGTTTTCGCGCTGGCCGGACAACGACTTCTGCAACTCGTCCGCGTACGCGCTCCCGATGTTGAACGTGCGCATCTGGTCGAGCAGCCGCCGCGAGGCCTTGATCAGCTTCTCCTTGCGGTAGATGTCGATCTGCTCGGCGAGCGTGCGCACGACCATGCCGTCGAGCACCGTCTGCCACGCGCCGAGCACCGCGGGTTCCTCGCCTCGCAGGACGATCTCGCCGCCTTCCTCGACGGCGGCGACCTGATCGCGCGGCACGTCGAACGGCTCGCCCTCGGTCGGCGTAATGGTGACTGTGTCATCGCTGGCCTCGGCGGTGCCGAGCACCTTGCGGCCGTCCTTCATCAGGATGCCGTCTCCGGGTGCGGGCGCGGGTGGGGCGGCCTCGCTCCCCGCTGTGCGCACGGCGGGGCCGTCGGCGCCCGTCACGGCTGCCGCTGGTACTGCGCGGCCGGGCTCGGCGAGGCCGATCCGTTCGTTCGTCTTCGTAGCGAGCATCAGGAAGCCGTCGGTAATCGGAACGGTCGCGACGATCTCGGGGAGGTCCGGAAGCACCCAGAGCGTGCGCCCGGTGGACATGTCCATCGCCCAGTTGCCGAAGCACACGGCGTCCGACCACGAGCACGACGGTCCGGGCCGCGCACCCTTGGGTAGCTTGTCGACGCTGGCGAGCGGCCGCACCTTGCCGCTCTCGAGGTTCATCGCCCGCAGCTCGCCGCTCTTTGCGAATCCGTAGAGCGTTCCGTCCATCAACGAGGGCTGCCCGGTCATCTGTGGTCCGAGCTGACCGCCCTTCGGATTGAGGCCGATCGAGCCGGACCATGCCCCGCAGTCCGCGGAGATCATGAGCATGACGCCCTTGTCCCCGGAGTTGTCCCCACCGAGCCATGCCAGCGTGGCGAGCGGCGCGCGATCCACGTCGAGACTCTGCTTCGGCTTCAGCGTCTTGAAGCCACCCGCACCACGCACGCCCTTCAACTTCGGTTTGCGCGACTCCGCGTCGAGTACGCCCAGCGTGCTGAGCACCACGACGTCGTCGGTGCCGGGATCCTTGTAGTTGGTGTGCGTCACCCACGACGCGACCGGCGTGTCGTTCACGACGCGGATCGCGACGGAGCCGATGTTGGTGACAACGGCCTTGCTGGCGGGCGACGGACCGTCCCCGGTCGTCATGACGCGCCCGGTCGTCGCGTCCATCAGGTTCAGGCCCTTCTTGCCGCGGATGAGCAGGCGCCCGTTCCAGACGCACGGGGCGCCCGAGTAGTCGCCCTTCTTGCGCCACGGCATGCCGAACGCGCCGTCCTTGAGTGGGACGCCGCTGACCGTGCCGTCCTGCACGACGATCACGCGGTTACCCCACGCGGCGAGTGTCGCGGGACGGCTCCGACCGAGCTTGCGCTCCGAGATCAACGTGCCCGTGCGCCCCTCGAACGCGTAGAGGCGCAGGTCCTTCCCGTCCTCTGCGATCACGTAGACCGTTCCACTCCAGAAGACGGTGCATCAGCGCCTTCGCAAGGGACTCGGGATACTGAATCGCCGCCTCGTCGGTGGCGTGTCGCTGGGCGCGCTGCTCGTGCCCCCGCTGCACGGGCAAGTCGTGCTGGACGCCGTTGCGCCGCAGGTGGTCTCCGCCGCGCGAGAGGCCGTCAATAGCTACTTCTCGGCGTCGGCCGCTGCCACCACCGCAGCGTCGGCCCAAACAGCACTGACTGAAACGCTGGCTGCCAAGGGAGCCACAGCAGGAGGAGTCGTCATGCAGGCAAAGACTGTCGTAGGGGCGTTCGTACTCGCCATCTCTTGTCTGGTGGGGGGCGCAGCACTGTCGCAGCAGCTCCTCGCATCCGGGCTTGCGGATGAGCACGACGCGGCGGTCGCGGAGCTTCGCGGCCAGCTCGAGTCCGACCGCGAGGACCTCGCGTCCATGCGGAGCAAGCTCGACGACGAGCGGTCGCGCAGCGCCGCCAAGATCGGCGGCCTCGGAGCGGACCTGGAGCTGCTGCGCGGTCAGCTCGATGAGCGGGATCTGGCGATCGCCGCTCTCGATGCGCGGGTAGAGGAACTCACCTCCGGCTCGCAGGCCGCGAGCCGCGACGGCGAGGTCTCCCGCGACGAGCGCTGGGAGGAGATCCAGGAGATGTATGCCGGCGTGATGGGCATTCTCGTCCGGATGCAGGAAGCGGGCGCGAACCAGTACGAGCTGGGACCGATCCTCGTCGCCGAGCTCGGCAAGATGACGCGCGAGCAGTTCGACGCCATCATGGCCTTCGACGCGGCCGAGACCGATCCCGAGGTGGTGGCCGAGATCCGCGCGGTGATGATGCAGGCCTTCACGTTCGTGGAGTCCACCGCCCCATTGAAGAACGACTACATGGAGCGGTACATCGAGCGCGCACGGAACGGCGGCTACGGTGCGGGCTTCACGAACAACGCGCTGGGACAGCTCACCTTCGCGATGCCTCCGTTCTTCGATGCGTACAAGAAGCTCGTCGAACCGCTCAACCCCGACCTCCAGAACGAGTACGTCGAAATGGCGGTCGGCCGCGTGGCGGCCGGCAACTCCGATGTCCAGCGACTGGACGGCGCGCGGTTCCTCGCACGCTCCCCCGATGCGCGGGCGGCGCCCGAGTTGATGCGGATCGTCCGTGACAAGTCGAACACACAGCAACTCCGGCTCACGGCCGTGAAGGGCCTCGCGTCCCGGGCGGACGAGACCGTGCTGCAGTACCTGCGCGACGCCGAGAGCACGGAGCAGGATGAGAAGGTGCTGGCGGAACTGACGACGGCAGCCGGCCAGGTCGAGCGTCTCGTCGCGCGAGAGGAGTGACCGGGCTGCGTCCGTACGTGACGTGATCAGCGGCGCCCGACGTAGAGCGTGTGCAGCGCGCCTCGGTCGCCCCGCTCGCGGGCGGTGACGACCTCTGGCTTGAACCCCGCCTTCTTCAGATCCCGCACGAACGGCGGGCACTGATACGCCGACCAGACGACCAACGTACCGCCCGGCCGGAGCAGCTGCCGGAGCAACGCGAGTCCGTCCCGGTCGTAGAGGCGTCCGTTGCCCTTCGAGGTGAACGAGTCGGGCCCGCAATCCACGTCGAGCAGCAGGGCGTCGAACGGCTCCGGCCGTGAGTGGACGTAGGCCACGAGGTCGCCGACCTCGACGACTACGCGCGGGTCGTCCAGCGGATGCCCAGCCAGGTGGCCGACGTGAGATCGGCTCCAGTCGACGACGGCTTCCAGTAACTCCGAGACGACGACCGTCGCGCGCGGCCCCACGGCGTTCAGTGCCGCGCGCAGCGTGTACCCCAGGCCGAGACCACCGACGAGCACGCGTGTGTCGTTCCGCCCGCGCAGCCCCCGGCAGCCGATCGTCGCCATGAGCTCTTCGGAGTGGTGCGCGCCGCTCGTCATGAGCAGCACGTCGTCCACGTGCACAAGGAAGTAGCCCGACTCCCGCGTGAGCCGGATCCGCTCGCCGGCGGGGGTCCTTGCTTCGTCGATGAGCTCGGGCGCCTGCACGCACCCAGGATGGACCTGGACGCGGCGGCAGGCCAGCCCGCGCCGACCCGGTTCCGACTCTGGGCCGACGGCTCGTCGACATCGATCTTCTGAGTCCGTCGGCCTGTCGGAGCGAGGGCAAGGCGACGCAGACGCCCGGCAAGAAAACCATCGCCAAGGACTTGACCGACCACGAGGAGCGTCGCGAACCTGAGTCGCGGACGGGATTTCGCGGGCCGGCGTGGTGGCTGCATCACGGCAGTCTAGGCGGCGCCAGGCGCCATCGGCGTCTTGCCTCGCTACGATGACGATCCATGAAGACGCAGTACTACGTCGCCTCCACACTCGACGGCTTCATCGCCGACGAGAACCACGGCATCGACTGGCTTGATGCGTCCGGCGAGGGCGACCCCAACGACTACGTAACGTTCATCGCCGCGGTCGGTGCGTTGACGATGGGCTCGGGGACGTACCGGTGGGTCGCGGCGCACCTCGAACGGGAACGGGCGGCCGGCAACGAGGCGGCGTGGCCCTACGAGGCCCCGTGCTGGGTCTTCAGCTCGCGCGATGACCTCCCGACGGTCGAGGGCGCCGACGTACGCTTCGTCCGCGGCGACGTGCGTCCCGTGCACGCGGACATGGTGGCGGCGGCGAACGGCAAGAACGTCTGGGTCATCGGTGGCGGCGACCTGGCCGGCCAGTTCCACGACGCCGGACTCCTGGACGAAGTGATGGTCCACGTCGCCCCCGCCACTCTCGGCGCCGGCTTCCCGCTGCTTCCCCGCCGGATCGATCCACCGTCGCTGCGGCTGACGTCGGTCCGGCGAGCCGGGGAGTACGCGGAACTGCGGTACGACGTCTCCGCGGCGCCCAATCGACCGGGCGATGCGCGCTGACACCCCCGCCGCCCCCGCGCTCGCAGCGCGCATCGCGCGCCATCGCGAGATCGAGGCCGAGCTACGCGCGCTGAGCGACGAAGAACTCGTTCGTTGGCTCTCCGGGTCGAGCCTGTCCGTGGGCGGCCACGGGACCGTCTGCGTGCCGCGCGTCAACGCGGACGTGTTCGTCAAGCTGGTGCCGCTGACCGCTCTCGAGTTGCGGCCGGAGCACCGTCACTCGACAGCCAACCTGTTCGGACTCCCGACCTACTACCAGCACCGGCTCGGGGGCTGTGGCTTCGGCGCGTGGCGCGAGCTGGAGGTCCACCGGCAGGCCAACGAGTGGGTCCTCAGCGGGCAGTGCCCTGACTTCGTGCTGTTGCACGACTGGCGCGTTCTTCCGATGGCGATTGCGCTCGAGGACGACAGGACGAGCACCGAGATCTGGGGCCATCAGCCCGTGATCAAGCAGCGGGCCGCGGCGGTTCTGGAGGCGACGTCGTCGGTCGCGTTGTTCCTGGAGCACTTTCCAATGACGCTGCTCCAGTGGACCCGCGAGCGGCCGATCGCCGAACTCGATCGCGCGAACGCCGTGGCGCAGACCGAGGCCGCGCTCTTGGACCTGCTCGCGTTCGTGAACGGTCAGGGCGTGCTGCACATGGACGCCCACTTCGAGAACATCCTCACCGACGGGAGCGGGTTGTTTCTGAGCGACCACGGGCTGGCCATCTCGCCGGAATTCGATCTCGACGCCGCAGAACTCGCGTTCTTCGACCGGCACCAGAACTTCGATCGCTGCACGGCCATCACCAGCAACGTCCACTCGCTCGTCACTCGCTACGACGCGAGGAAGGATTGGCGGAAGACGGTGCGCGAGTTGATCGACGGCACGCACGCAGCGATCGCAAGTGTGCCCGCTGCCGTGCGCGAGTACGTCGCGCGCAGAGGGCCGGTGGCGCTCGCGATCGGCGAGTTCTACCGCTGCCTGATCACGGACCTCACGACGGAGTACCCAGCATCCCGCCTCGAGCAATTGCTGGATGCCGTGGAGTGACGCTACTCGAGAGCGCGCAGCTTGCGGCTCTTGCGCGACACGTGCACCTGCTTGTCGAGGCTCTGCAGGAACTGCGAACGATCGCGCGGGCCGTACGGCTTGGGACCGCCGGTCGTCAGCCCGGACTCGCGCAGTGACGACAGGAGGTCGCGGGTCGCCAGCGTCTCGCCGATATCGTCCTCGGTGAACAGACGCCCGCGGGAGTTGATCGCCGTCGCTTCGCGCTCCACGCAGCGCGCGGCGAGCGGGATGTCCGAACAGATCACGATGTCGTCGGCGGCAACGTGCTCGGCGATCCAGTCGTCGGCGGCATCGGGCTGTTTCGGGACGACGACAATCTCGATGCCGTCGCGCTCCGCGATCTGCATCCAGGTGTTCGCGACGAACGTCACGCGCAGCCCGTATCGCTTCGCCACGCGGACGACCTCTTCCTTCACCGGGCAGTCGTCAGCATCTACGTAGACGTGGGGCAACGTGGTCCTCTCAGCCGAGTTGATCCTCACGCTGACGATCGTCGAGCGTGAGGTGCTCACAGTCCAGCAGCGCCTCGCGGCACTGCGCGAGTATGCTCTCGTCCATCGCGCGCACCCTACCGGCAGGCCGGCAGGGCGCCCGACGAACCACCAGCCGTTGGGCCGGTTCACCGGGCGGGGAGCTGCGGTGATTTACGGGTCTGGAGGAGCATCGAGATGGCGGAAGGCGACGGTGGCGGCGGCAAGGTCGTTCTGGTGGTGGTCCTCATCCTCCTCGTACTGGGCCTCCTGTGCTGCGGGGGTGTCTGGCTCTACGGCGCGCGCTCGTTCGAGTTCATGGCAGAAGAGATGGTCGACGTCCGGGGCTCGGGTGTCGCGGCAACCGAGGGACGGGACGTGCCGGAGTTCGCGCGTGTCAAGGTGGTCGGCAGCACGGACGTGAGCGTGGTCGTCGGTGACGAGCAGACGGTGCACGTCTCGGCCGACGACAACCTGCTCCCTGTCATCAAGACCGAGGTCATCGACGGCGAGCTCGTCGTCTCGAGCGACGAGTCGTACTTCACCAGCATCGGTGTGACGGTCAACGTCACGGTCACCGCACTCGAGGGCGTGTCGGTGACCGGTTCGGGTGACGTGGTCGTCGTCGGCGTCGACGCGGAGGCGTTCGACGTACGCATCACGGGCAGCGGTGACGTTCAAGTGTCGGGCAAGGCCGAGCAACTGACGGTGACCGTCGCGGGCTCCGGCGACGCCGCACTGTTCGGGCTGATCTCGCGGGAAGCGGTCGTGACGGTCGACGGCAGCGGCGACGTCGAGGTGCACGCGACCTGGAGCTTCGACGGGGAAGTGAGGGGCAGCGGCGACATCACGTACGCCGGCAACCCACCCACGGTGGGCGAGAGTACGAGCGGGTCAGGCGACATCGAGCCCCGCGGTCGCTGACGCCGAGCCCGCCATACCGAGACCGGTGTCTGTTGCCGTCCGGCGTGGCGCTCCGGCGCGCCGAGGGTGGGCGATCCGGTGGTCGCCGCTAGACTGTGGCCGGGATGACCCTCCCGGGGAGGCATGGATGGGCACCAGACGGACCGCACTCGCGCTCTGCGCAGTCTTCGCTCTGACGTCGATCGGCGGCGCGGCGACGGACGGCACTCCTTTCGAGGAACTCGCGGTCGAGGTGGACGAGCGGCGCGGCGAGCTCGCGACTCCTGCGAATCGCGCGGAGCGGCGTCAACTGCGCACGTTGCGTGGTGTCACGCGCGTGTTGCTTCGCGTTCCTCGCGGCCTGAAGCGCGATCTGTCCTCGGCGAGGAGAATTGCACAGCGCATCGATCGTCGCTTCCCGGGAGACGCGGAGTTCGGCCCGTTGCTCGACGGAATGCTGGACGGCTTCGCGACGGACGTCTCCAACCGCATCTTCGACGCGGAGCAGATCACCGGCGAGGCCGCGAATGCGCAGCGACAGGCGACGGCAGAGGCGTTCCTCGGTCGCGCCCGCGACTTCGAGACGTTGGCGGCCTCGGCCGGTCCGCGCGGTCAGCGTGCGCGGTTCCTCTTGCGCGCGACCAGGAAGGTCGTCGCTGCCGAGCGGGCCATCGCGTTCGTGCCGCCGGATCCGATCATCCCCACCGGCGACCCGCTATCGGGCGTCGTCGGTCAGTTCGACTACACGATCAACGGCGCGACGGCCGGGACGGTCGCGGTCGACGCGACGTCGTGGGCCGGCACTCTTCTTCTCCACCTGCACGTCGATGCTCAGCCGGCGACGCAGCAGCTTTCGGATGTGACGATGGACTGGACGGTCCGCCAGATCGGCTTCAGCCCCGTCGCGCTGGTGAGTGACGCAGACGACACGGCGACAATCGTGATCACGCGCGGCGGCACGGTTTACGACCGCAACACGTCCGGAGACATCCGGATCGCGGGCCTGAAGTTCAGCAACGCGCCGGTGGTCGTCGGTGAGATGACGGGCACGTATCGCATCTCGGCGGAGAGCGCCGGCGGGCAGAAGATCTCGCTGACGGGAGCCTTTGATCTCGCGCAGATCCCGTACTCGGTGGACCTGGGCCAGCCCTAATCGCCATACTGCGCCGTACCGTGCGCCATACCGCGCCATACCGCGCCATACCGAGACCGGTGCCAGATGGCTCACGGTGTCGCCAGGCGCTACGGCTCGCTCAGAACGCCTTCCGCAGGATCTCCATGTCGGACTCGTAGCTCTCGGGGGAGCGGGACGTGTCAACGACTTTGAGACACCGCGTCTTCGAGTTTAGTGAGCAGCCTCCTGTGTCGCAGTCTCCAGCGCCGCGAGTTCCCGGGCCGGCGGGTTGATCCACGTCTCGGTCGGCAGAGCCGGCGGCGTCGGCGCACGGCGCACGAAGCGCTCGGGATGCGCCGCGTACGCGGCATCGAGCACGACCGAGCGCGCGGCGACGGCCGCTTCGGCGCGGCCGTAGTGCACGGTCTCGGGCGTCAGCAGCCCGAGACTCGAGTGACGATGCTCGCGGTTGTACCAGTGGAAAAAGGCGCGGCAGTGCGCCCGCGCGTCCTCGATGCAGCCGAAGCGCGCTGGGAAGTCCGGCCGGTACTTCAGCGTGCGGAATTGGCTCTCGGAAAACGGATTGTCATTCGACGTGTACGGCCGGCTGTGCGACTTCGTCACGCCGAGATCGGCGAGCAGAAAGGCCACCGGCTTGCTGATCATCGGCGGCCCCCGATCGGAGTGGATCGTGAGCTGCTCCGCCGCGATCCCCTGCTTCTCGCAGGACTGCTCGATGAGTGCCGTCGCCAGCGCACCGCTCTCGCAGTCCGCCAGCATCCAGCCCACGACGTTGCGGGAGTAGATGTCGAGCACGACGTAGAGATAGAAGTAGCTCCACTTCACCGGGCCGCGGAGCTTGGTGATGTCCCAGCTCCAGACCTGGTTCGGGGAGGTCGCGAGGAGCTCGGGCTTCTTGTACGCGGGATGACGCAGCTGGTTGCGGCGCTCACGCACAGCACCAGCCGCACCGAGGATGCGGTACATCGTGCGCACCGAGCACAGGTAGCGTCCCTCGTCGAGCAGGATCGCCCACGCCGCAAGCGGTGACAGATCGCAGAAGCGCTCCTCGCTCAGCACCGCGAGTACGGTAAGACGCTCGTCGATCGTGAGGGCGCGCGGCGAGCGCCGGCGCGGCTGCTGGGGCCGGGGGCACGTGCGTGCCGTTCGGCGCCGATAGAGCGTGGCGCGCGTGACTCCGAGCGCGCGGCACGCGGGGGCGACGCCCACGCGTCCCCCCAGCTCCTCCGCCGCAATCACGTGTCGCTCCCGCTCGTCTCGGGCATCTCGATGCCCAGCAGCCGTGAGACTTTTCGCTGCACGTCGATGATCACCTCGGCCGTCTCGAGCCGCTTCTCGAGACGGGCGACTTCGCGCTCGAGCTGCTCGTTGCGCTTCTTGAGCGCACGGTCCGGATCGGGCTTGGGACCACGCCGCTTGGGCGAGAGCGCCTCGAGCTGGCCCTGGTCCCGCGCGCGCCGCCACGTCAACAAGTGCGAGGAGTACAGCCCCTCACGGCGCAAGAGAGCGCCGATCTCGCCGGGCTTCGTGCACGCGTCCGCCGCCTCGATGATCCGTAGCTTGTACGCGGCGCCAAAGCGCCGCCGCGAGGCGCGCGGCACGACCTCGGGGTCGCGCACCCCAACGTCCCCCGGGCCGCGCGCCCCGGGGGAGCCCCCTCCGCCTCGATCGCGCTCGCTATGCTCGCCCTCCCTCGGCTCCGGGATCTCCCCCGGCGCTGTGTTGTGGTTGTTCGTCATCGCTGGTTCCTCCACCGCCCTGCACAGTAATCATCCGTGGGGTCGGTGTCTCAGCCACGTTGGCACAGAGGGACCGCGCCGAGATCACGTACACGAGGTGGCTGTGGAAACCCAGGTCGGTGATCGTGTGGCGCGTCAGGTCTTCGCGCGCGGGGCCACCGTAGCAGGGCTCAAGAGACGCAAGCGTCGCGCTCATCGACGGATTCCCCGGCTCTCCATCCCGCCCGCTCTCGACCCCGTGCTGTGTTCAGCGCGACCCAGAACGGGCACGATGTCACAGGGGAGAACGGACGAGACGGAACGCCGTCGGTCGAAGCGCTGAACACGCCCTCCATTGTCGCCGACAGACACCCCCACAAGGCTCCGCATGTCGGCGTGTGGAGAACCCGAGGAAGCGGTTGGCCGCATGTGGATCCAGCTCACGACGCGAGGGCTCCCTTCGTCTTCGGGGGCCTGTTCCAGTGCGAGATCTTCCGGATGTCGCGGCCGGCGCCCTGGACGTCCTCCAGCTCGCGAGAACAGGTGTCGACGCGGCAGTAGTAGTAGGCGTGGAACTCGTCGTCCTCGATGCCGCGCAGCATGTGGGTGTCCTGGGTCAGGCCGTGCACGGGGCAGCGCCACCAGGTGCCCTCGAGCCCGGGGACGGGGAGGCGTTTCGCAGGGCGGCTCACGGCGTCCTCCGGTTCGCAGCCGCGTGCAGACCACGGATTCGCGCTTTCAAGTTGGAGACCTCCTGCGCCTGGTCTCGGCACTTGGCGTGGTCGGTGAGCCGCCGTCGGATGAACGCCCACGCGCGCTCCTTGTCGATGTCGAACCCGAACTCGATGAGCACGTTGCCGACGTTGCCGAGGTGTCCGGCGAGTTCATCGCGTTCCTTCTCGGCGCGACGCCGCCGACCGAATTCGTCGTCCTGGGCGCGCTTCGCCTCTCGGAGCTTGGTGCGCAGCCCGTCGATCTCCCGGTCGGTCGTCACGGCGTCCTCCACAGCGGGCTCACCGCCATCGCTACTTGCAGGTACGGGTCCAGCTGCGACTCCGGCAGTGACTGGCCCGCCCTACTGAAGCGGCTCGCCTCGTTCTCACACGGCCCACACTTCGACCGGAACCGCGTGGTGCGGTCCCGACGCATGCCGTGACGCACGATGGAACGCTTGCCCCCGCACTGCGGGCAGTCGGTTGGGAGCGGTGGTTCCGCGGGGCGGTCGCACGCGCACTTCAGCCGATACCG
The DNA here is from genome assembly GCA_965248445.1 of Planctomycetota bacterium. Classification (GTDB taxonomy): domain Bacteria; phylum Planctomycetota; class JAJSAM01; order JAJSAM01; family JAJVHW01; genus CBDFJG01. Next base: position 1,682,358 of record CBDFJG010000003.1, on the reverse strand, counting down.
CTGCACGCCGGCACGGTTCCGACCTGCGCGGATCGCGGCCTTCCCGCAGAGCGGGCAGTCGCGGGGGCGGTGGCAGGGCGGGAGTGTGCTCACGCGACCGCGTGTTCCTCAACGTCTGTCGTGAGCGCACCGCGGAGCAGCTCCACCTCGCCCTCGGCCCGCGCGAGCGCGTCAAGCACCGTGCTCAGCCCGTCGCGGACCGTGCGGTTGCGGATGTGCTTGTCTGGACGCTCGACGCCGGGGAAGTCCCGCGCGCACTCGAGGAAGTACACGTCGTCGGGGCCGAGGTCTGGACGCGGCGCGCGACTGCGGTGCGACGTGTCGCGCCCGACTCTGAAGGCGATGGACCCGTGCCGCGGCCCCATGCCGTACGCGCAGTCCGTGCGCTGGTCTCCAAAGTGCGCGTACCGCTTCACGCCCATGAACTCACGAGCGAGCGCCGTGACGCCGTCCTCCTGGATCGCAGCGATGGCGTCCTCGATGACCTTGCGGCGGGTCGTCGTGTTACAGACGCCTCCGACACGCAGCGTGGATCGTCTCAGTCGTTCGATGTCCATGTCGTTCCTCCTGTTATGGGTTTTCACTGCGCTGCACCTCCGGGCTGCTGGGGGGACGCGGGGAACGCGCGGCAGGTGCGCAGGTCGTCCGGCCATTCCGATGGGTCCCCACCCTTCTTGTCGTGGATACCCGTGGCGCAGCGGTTCGCGTACGCCGACGACCCGGCGTCGAGGAGGTTATGCGTCGTGTCCATCGGCCAGGCGCCGGTCTGCTTCAGGAAGAACGCGATGCCCGCATCGGCGCACTGATCGCGAACCGACCGTGCCCACTTGAGATCGAACGGCCGCGCGCCGGGGCCGCTCTCGCCGCCGCAGATGACCCAGTCGATTCCGTTCTGCGCCTCGCACACGACGCAGGGCACGTCACTCGGGTCGATCTCCGCGCAGAGGCAGTCCGCCCAGCGCGCGCCGGGCGCGAGTCGGTCCGGGAACCAGCCCGTGAGATCCACCGGCCCGAGCATGGGCTCGAGGGAGACGAACGTGACCGCAGCCGGCGTCGCGACGGCGTCGTCCACGCGCGCGTCGAACGTCTCCTGGTTGGATGCTGAGAAGCCGACGTGCACGTTCGGGAGGGGCCACTCGTACGGGACCTGCCACCCGCCGTTCCGCTTCGGGAGATCGACGGGGTAGCGCCCGAGTGCGTCCGCCATGAGGCGACGCGACTCGCCTGGTGGGGTGAGCATCTCGACGAACCGGCGCATCCGTGCCGGCCGCTTGGTCAGACACTGGAACGTGTGCTGTGGCGAGAGCGCCATAACCGCGAAGATCAGCGCCATCCACTCGAACGCGACCCGCTCGTGGAACAGGTCGCTCGTCGAGTTGACGAACACGCGACACGGCTTCCGCCACCGCAGCGGCGCCGTGAGCGTCTTCTCGGGAGCGAGGACGACCTTGCCGGTCCAACCGTTCGCATCGGCGACGCCGTGGCCCCAGAGTCCCGGCTTGGAGAAGCGCATCGCCATCGTCTCGGCGTAGCAGTGTTTGCAGCCGGCGCTGACCTTGCTGCAGCCGCGCAACGGGTTCCACGTCTTACCCGGCGTTCCGTCGTCGCCGCGTGTCCACTCGATCTTCGTGGTGCTCACGCCGCCTGCTCCGTCTCCAGGAGTCCGAGCGCAGCGAGCGCACCCGTCACGCGATCAGCGAACGCACTGTCCGTCGCCAGTCGCGCGGTCGCTCGGTCACGGCCGTAGATGACGGTGCTGTGATCGCGCCCGCCAAGCCACCGGCCGATCTCCACGAGCGACTCATCCAGAGAGAGGCACGCGATGTAGAACACGACCTGGCGCGCTTCGGAGATGCGTTTCGTGCGCTGCGGGCCGATGATGACGGCCGGCTTCAGGAGCCAGAGGCGTCCGACGGTCTCGACGATCGTGCTGAGCGAGCCGTCGAAGCGATCGCTGGTGCCGGTGCCCTTGATCAGCCCTTCGAGCGTTGCGACGCGTTCCTCGAGTTCGGTGAGTCGCTTGCTCTCTTGGCAGTGGGGACAGCGAGCGCTCATGTGGCGCTCCCTTCGAGCTGCTCGCGCAAGACGCGCACGGCTGCCTCCTCAATGCGGGCGGCGAACGGGGATCCGGGTGTCGTGTCGGCCTGCGCCTCGGCGACGATGCGTCGGCCGATGGCGCGGAGAGAGTGGTCGTCCCGCTCCGCAGTCAGTCGCTTGACCTCGGCCTCAGCCGCTACGCGCTTCTCCATCTGGAACTGATGGTCGCGAGCAAGGCTTAGAGCCTCAGCCTCCAGCGTGGCGCACCCTTGGCAGTGGCTCACTTCGCGCCTCGGTTCCGGTAGCAGTCGCGGATGATGCTGGCGAGCGGCTCGGTGCCGATCCACTCGCTGAAGCGAGGGAACTGGCGCTTGTGCTCATCCCATGCCCGCGCAGCCGCCTCCTCGATCCAGGCGTCTTGCGGCCAGCACTCCATGAGCGCACCGGCTTCCTCGTGGCCGAAGCGCGCGATGTGGTCGCCGAGGTGACCTGGTGGCCGCGAGCAGAACTTGTCCACGCCCGTCTGGGATGCGCGGCAACGCTGGACTGTCTCCTCCTCGGGCTCCCCCTTCTCCGCGTTCTTCAGGTCGGCGAGCTGCTGGGCAAGGGACCACGCAGCGCGCCGCCACCAAGCCTCGGCTTGCGTGTCGTCGTGCGCGGGAGCGAACGAGTCCGCCAAGGACGGCCCATCAAGCGCCAACCACTCAGTGACGGTGGGCGACTGAACGGCCTCCCGTAGCGCGTCCCCAGCGGTGACGCGGGACTGCTGCTCTGCGTACCACTGCGGGATCTCCGTCTCTGCGACGCTCTGCCCGCACGTCGTCCCGTCGGGCCGGTGGAACAACACAGAGCCGCTTCCACCGGTCAGCTTCCAGCCCTGCGAGATTGCGAAGAGGAGCGTCGTCTCGTTGAACGTCACTTCCGCCATCACGTCTCCTTGCTCTGGGTGGGGGACTTCCGCAGCCGCCGCCAGTCGGACAACCCCGGCGCGACGGTGAGTTCGACCAGCCCCGCCTCCTGCAGGCGGTAGCCGCTACGCCCCTTCATGACTTCGCCACAGCCGCAGCCGCACCAGACGATCTGATTACGGAACCGTCCGCGCGCATCGAAGCGCCCAGAGGCGCGTCCGTTCCAGAACCCCGGGACAGGGGTCTTGATGCCGCGCTTCTTGCACCGGATCGCGACCGCCGTCGAAGACACCCCGAACCGGCGACCCAGCTCCGGCATCGTGAATTCCCACACGAGCCGGGCGAGTTCGTCGTTGGGTAGGTCGAACTTGCGAAGCCCCTGCGCAGCGGCCTCCCGAGCGCACGCACGAGAGCAGTGCTTGTTGTGGCGCTGCCCCGCGGGCTGCCCGCAGCGGGCGCACGGGGGACGAGGCAATCGTTGGCGCGGTGTCATGCCGCCACGACCGAGAGCTTGGGGCCATGTCGGGGGCCATGCTGGCGGCTCTGGGTCGGTCCACCCCCGCGCCCAGGGACCGTGTTAGCCTCGGCGACCGGCGGCGGGAGACTGGCGAAAGCGTGGCGCCCACTCCTTCCGCTTCCCGGTCCTCTTGAGATCCTCGAGCGTTGCCTCTTCGGCACTCGCTGCAATGGACTTCCCGATCGACTTCAGTGCGCTGCGCTGCATGGCTTCGTTCCTCCGGCATGAGTACACCCCGCAGGAGTCCATGCGGCAACCCCATGAATTGCATTCTTTGATGTTTATCGTTTTAGTTGAGCATCCTTATCAGGCTGATAGTGAAAATCTCGTGGTTATCATTGCGAGAGAAAACGTGCTGAAGCATGCCTAATTGCATATCAGAATGAGAGAGAGTCACTCGGGCTGGAAGTGCAGCGTGCCCGCCATCAGGCCTCGTCCCATAGGTTCGCGAGCGTGTACGGCGAGCCCTCGGGGCACCAGAACGAACCGCTGACGAAGCGGTGGTGCTTGTCGAGTGCGCCGATGGCAGCCATGTCGCTGTCCGTGAGAGTCAGGTCCGCCGCCGCGAGGTTCTCGGCGATGCGCCCAGGGTTGCTCGACTTCGGGATCACGGACGTGCCTCGCTGCACTGCCCAGGCGAGCATCACCTGCGCAGGCGAGGCGCCGTGCGCCGCCGCGAGACCCGCAATCACCGTGTCGTCGAGGAGCTTGAACGGATCCCCGCGCTTGAACATCTCGTTGCTGTCCGGCGTGCCGAGCGGCGAGTACGCGGTCAGCACGACTCCCATCTCGCGCGACGTGGCGAGCAACTCGTTCTGCGCCAGATACGGGTGCATCTCCACCTGGTTGACGGCGGGGAGCACGCCGGTCGCGTCGGCGAGTCTCCGCGTCTTCGCGGCGCTGAAGTTCGAGACGCCGATCTGCCGGGTCAGTCCGCGTTCGCGCAACCCGGCCATGGCCGTCCACGTCGCCTCGAGCGGGAGTTCGGACAGCGCGATGAAGTCGTCGGTCTTCTGCGGGAAGACGACGCCCTGCCGGAGCGCGACCGGCCAGTGCATGAGATACAGGTCGAGGCGTTCCAGTCGGAGCCGGGAGAGCGTCTTCTCGATCGCGGGAAGAACCGCGTCCGGAGCGTGCTCGGTGTTCCACAGCTTCGAGGTGATCCACAGGTCCTCGCGTTGCGCGTCCCCCGCTGCGAGGGCGTCTGCGAGCGCGCGCCCGATCACGTCTTCGTTTCCGTAGATCGCGGCGCAGTCGATGTGCCGGTAGCCCGCCGAGAGCGCCGCCCGGACCGCGTTGTAGACGTCGTCGCCCTGGGGCTTCCAGGTGCCGAGGCCGAGCGCCGGGATCTTCGTGCCGTCGTGGAGTGTGAGCGTCTTCATGCGGGCGAGCATCGGCGTCCAGGCTCGCTGGGTCAATGGATCGCTCGCGGCCGGAACGGAGGCCCCCAGCAGCCGGTTACGATCAGTAGCTGAGAGATGTCCGCCGAGACCACCCGCCGTCGATTGCCGCTGCGCACCGCGCGCAACTGGCCGCGCATCCTCCTCATCGCCGTGGTGGCCCCCGTGATCGCCGTGCCGGTCCTGGTTGCCGGGCCGCTCCTCGCCGCGGCCGTGCTCGGCATCGCCGTGCTCTCCGACTGGGTGCTCGGGCGCAAGCGGCGTCGCGCGTTCCGTGCAGCTGCACGGGAGAGCCGCCGCAGGCAACTGGAGCAGGCCATCGCGGCCGGCGGAGTGAGCGACGAACCTGCCGAGGGCCGCGGCAAGGCGGGTGCCACCGACGCCCGGCGCGAGTTCGGCGCTCCGAAGCACATGCGCAACTACTACGGCTGGCCACGCGGCCACCTCTAGCCAGCGCGGAATCGAAAGGTAGCAGCGCGGAATCGAAACGCGGGCGGAACCGGAGTTCCGCCCGCGTGAGTGTCGCTTGCTAGCTGACTAGAAGATCCGCGGCGCGTTGTAGCGGTCGTGGATGTTGTTGCAGGTCTCGGGCGCGAGCCGCAAGCCGTGCGCGAGGTCCTTCAGGTACGTCGCTTCCTTCTGCAGGTCGAGGTTGATCGCCATCACGGAGACGGCGTACACGCTCTCTTCCTGTCCGAGAGGCACCGACCACGTGAACGCCTTGACGTCCAGCGGGGCCTTGAACTCGGTGTTGAGGAACTCGACTTCCTCCTGCGTGACGTTGCCGAGCTGCTCGACGATCCGGTTCTGCTCGTTCTGATCGAGCTGTCCGTCGGCCTTCGACGCGTTGACCATCGCGCGGACCAGTGTCACTGCCTGCTCGTTGTCGAGCTCGCTGGTCTCGTGGTGCGACGAACGAGTCGGAGCCGCGTGATTCTGGTCGTTGCACTGACCGCTGCGCGTCTGGTACTTCGAGTACGCGTTGCGCAGGAGATCGTCGACGCCACCGGTCGCGTGGTGCGAGGGAGTGCGGCTCTGCGTCGGCTGCGCCTTCGGCTGAGGAGCCGGCGTCTTCTTACCGCCGCCCAACACGCTGCCGAGCGCGCTGCCGAGCAGTCCGCCCGCGCCGCCGCCGCCACCGGATGAGGCCTTCGACTTGTTGCCCAACAGGGCTCCGAGAATTGATGCTGCGTCCACTGTCTTGCCTTCCTTTCGGCCTCCCCGCTGTCGCCAACTCTTGACAGTAGACGATCAACGGAAGGACGCGGAAGCGATCGCCCGGGCGGGCGCGGGGCGTATGGATTCCTGGAACTGCTGCGCGCCCGAACGCCCGCAACCCGGTGCGCGCGTGCGAGCGCGGGCGGGGGCGAACGACATGAACAGTGCGCGGGCGGGGCAGCGCCCCGCCCCTACAGCGGAGCCGTCGGCCAGGGCGCCCGCCCTACTCGTTGGGCTCTGGGCTCACGACGAGCGTCGAGGCGCGCTCGCTCTTCAGGTACTCCGCGGCGAGCGGCGTGAGGTCGGCCGCCTTCACGTTCTCGTAGAAGTCGTCACCTGAGCGCATGTTGTCCAGTTGGCCCGGCTCGCTCTGCGCGCGTGCGAGGGCCTGCATCCAGAAGCGGTTCGTGCGCTTGGCGTCGCGGCGCTGCTTTAAGATCGGCTGTCGCACGCGGTCCAACTCCTCGTCCTGCACGCCGTCCTTGGCCAGCGAATCGCCCACGGCGAGGCACGCCTCGACGAGTGCGTCCACCTTGTCGGGATCCGCCATGGCTTGCATCATCAGGAACCCGTCGCCGGGATGGACCGTGCTGACCTGGGTCTGGGACCCCGGGCTGTACGCCGCGCCGAGCTTCTCGCGGACCTCGAGGCGCAGGCGGTCACGGACCACCTGGTTCAGCATGTTCAGCCGGCGGCGGCGTAGCATCTCGATGCCGTCAGTCGTCGGGAAGGCGATCAACACGAGCGACTTCGGGACCTGCGTGGCGATGGTGTGCTTCTGTGCGAGGCCGCTCTTCGGCGCGGGCTTGACGCGCCGCTCGTCGAACGGCATCCAGTCACGCCGCTTCGACAGCGTGCCGAACGTACGCGCGACCGCAGCGATCGCCTCGTCCACGTCGAGATCCCCCACCATCGACACCTCGATCGGCGCGTCGGCGAGGATCGGCTCGAGCCACGCGCGCACTTCCGCTGCGCCGGTGCCGAGGATCGCTTCGGGATCGGGGAGGCCGTGTCGCGGATCGCCCGAGTAGAGCGCGGGGATGAACTCCATCATCGCCGGACCGTTGTGCTGGTGCTTCATGCCCTCGAACATCATGGGCACGCGCTGGCGCAGCTGACCGAGCGCGTCCTCGCGCCATCCCGGGGCGCGCAGGTATGCGGAGGCGAGTTCGCACTGGAGAAGGAGGTCCTCGGCGGTCGTGCCGCCGCGCAGCGCGAACCGGTCGGCGCCCACGTTGAATCCGACCCCTGCCTGCTTGCCGGCCATCAGCCTCCGCAGGTCGTCAGTCGTATGTGCGGCGAGTCCGCCGCCGTTCACGATTGCAGGTGCGACCATCTGCAGAACCAGCACATCCTTCGGATCGAGCGTGAGCGCGCCCTCTCCGAACTGCACGCTCATCATGATCTGGTTCTCGCGGAAGTCGGTTCGCTTGAGGTTCAGCGCAACGCCGTTCTCGAAGCGCACCAGATGGATGTCGAGATCCTCGACGTGCTCGCGGCTCGCGACGGCGCCTGCCTTCGACGCGTCGGATGCGTAGGCGAACTCATCGGTCTCGACGACCTTGCGCGCCTCGACCGCGACCTTCGTGCTGGCCTCGTACGCTGCGCGCAGTTGCTCGCCGGCGTCCTCGCCGAGATCGAGATTGCCCGACGCGTCGATCGACAACTCGCCCGTGCTCCACGCGGCCTTGAGGGCGTCGTGACATCCCTGGACGGTCAGCGCCTCGACGGCGGGCCTCATGATGTTGCGTCGCGTCTCCGCCGTTGTCGGCACCGTCTCGCGCTCGGCGGCGCCGAGGATCCGACGCAGCAACGCGCGGCTCGGAGCCGTCGCCTCGCGCTCGACCGCTTCGTCCAGGCCGCGCAACGCGTTGGCGCGGACCTCGTCGAGTTCCCCCTGCGCGAAGCCGTGTTCGATCGCGCGGCGCAGTTCCTGCTCGGAGGCGGCGAGCGCTTCCTTCCACTTCTCCGGCGCTGCGCGGATGCCGAGGCTCTCGCCGTCGATGACCTCGAACATCGTCAGATTCGACGCACTCGCGCCGAGGAACGGTGCGTCGTCCTTCTTGGCGAGTTCCGAGAAGCGGATGTTCAGCATCGAGTACGCGTACTGGAGCGGCAGATCCTCCGTCCACTCGGCGATGGTTGTCGGCTCGTCTTCCCACTCGCGCAGGCGCGCGATCCCGATCTGCACCTGCGGGATCTCCTTCTCGTAGATGGAGTAGAAGTGCGAGTAGCTCGCCGGCTTGCCCGGCTGGGGCTCTTCGACCAGGGGCGATGCCGGCACCGGCATGTCGGCGAACGCCTCCTCGAACAGCGGCACCGGATCGAGTTCGCCGAAGTCGCCGACGGCGACCAGCGTCATGTTCTCGGGGCGGTACCAGCGCTCGTAGAACGCGCGCACCTTCGCCGCGTTGAACGTGTCGCGCACCTCCTTCGTGCCGATCGGAATGCGCTCGGCCACGAGCGTGCCGGCGAACACGATGTCGAGTTCCTTCTCCATCATGCGGAACCGCGCCGAGTCGCGCTCGCGCTGCTCGCCGTCGATGACGCCCTTCTCGGCCTCGACCTCTTCCTCCGCGAGCAACATGCCGTCCGCGAAGTCGCGCAGCACAGTCAGTCCCTCGCGGATCGTCTCCGCGTCGTTGTCGGGCAGGTCCAGCTTGTAGACCGTCTCGCTGAACGCAGTGTGTGCGTTCGTGTCGGCGCCGAACGCCATTCCGTTTTCCTGGAACCACTCGATGAGCGTGCCTGGCTCGAAGTTCTTCGTGCCGTTGAACGCCATGTGCTCGAGGAAGTGCGCCACCCCCTGTTCGTCGTCGTTCTCGCCGAGGCTTCCGACGTCGACGTGCAGTCGGACGTAGCAACGCTTCTTCGGCTCAGAATTCGCCGCCCACGCGTAACGCATGCCGTTGTCGAAGTGACCGAACTTGATGCGCGGATCGACTGGGATGTCCGACCGCTCGTGCGCCCACGGACGCGGGTCCGCAGTGCGCGGATCGTCACTGCGCGGATCGGCAGTCTTGTCGGCGACTCCCACCGTTCCCGGTGCGGGCGGCGTCATCGTCTGCTCCTGGCCGCAGCCGGCGAGGAGGACGAGAGAGACTCCCGTTGCGAAGAGGACTGTGCGTGTGGCGGTGGTGATCATGCTTGCGGCTCCCGGTTCGGTGGAAGCCGACGATCCTAAAGGCCGGTGGGCCGCCGGGTCGCGAGACGAACGACCCGTGCGCGTACAGTGACGCGATGACTCCCGGGACGAGCCGCTGGCTCTACGGCCCCGCCTCCGACCTGCTGCTCGGGTGCGGGCTGGTCTACGCGATCGTCTTCACGGCCCTGTCGCTCGCCGGGGAGAGCGTGCGCGAGGTCATGCCGGCCACGATCGCGATCATCCCGATCACGATCCTGGCGAGCGCTCACTACGGCGCCACGGCGATGCGGGCGTACGGGCGGGCGGCCGACCGGCGGGCATGGATGCTCTTCAGCGGTTGGACGACGCTCCTTCTCGGCGCTGGCTTTGCCTCCGGGCTCTACTGGGAGGCGCTCGGCTCGTGGTTCGTCACGCTCTACTTGACCTGGAGCCCGTGGCACTACGCCGGGCAGAACTTCGGCGTGGCGATGATGTTCCTGCGCCGGCGAGGCGTCGACGTGACCCCCCGCGCACGGCAGTTCCTGCACTACTCGTTCATCCTGTCCTGCCTGCTGGCGTTGCTCGCGCTGCACGGCGAGGACCCGGCCGCCAGCTACGCGCCCAACCAGATTCCCGGCGACGTCTACGCATTCGTGGCACTCGGTCCACTCGCCGGCATCCCGGCGGGCGCGTCCTCGTGGCTGATGGCGGCCGTCGGCGCTCTGTACGCGGTCGTGACTGCCGCGGCCGTCGTGCAGCTGCGCCGAGCGGCGCCACTGCGCGAACTGCTGCCTGCGATCTTGCTGATCGGCACGCAGTCGCTCTGGTTCGCGGTGCCGGCACTGGCGCGTGAGTTCGGTGTTCTCGGAGGCGTCGAGCCGCTCGGCACGACGCACGCGCACTACGCGTTTCTGTGGATCGGAGCCGGACATGCGGTGCAGTACTTGTGGATCACGTCGTACTTCGCGTCGGCGCAGGGGCGCGCCCGTCGGCTGCCCGCCTTCCTGTTGAAGGCGCTCTTGGCCGGTTGCGCGCTCTGGGCGGTGCCCGCCGTCCTGTTCGCTCCGGGCATGCTCGGGCGACTCCCCTACGACGAGGGCCTGACCGTCATGGTCGCGTCGCTGGTGAACCTCCACCACTTCGTGCTCGACGGCGTGATCTGGAAGCTGCGCGAGGGCCGCATCGCGCGCATCCTCCTGGTGCCGCGGTCTGCCGCGGCCGCGGAGGCGCCGACGCTGCCTCCCGTGACGGTCCGCGCGTTCTTGTGGCTGGGCGGCGCGGCAGCACTCGCTCTCACCGTGTTCGCGGCGGTCGAGCCGGAAGTCGGCTTTCGCAGGCCGCTCGAACGCGGGGACCTCGAAGCCGCCGAGCGCGCGGACGCTCTGCTCGAACGTATCGGCCAGGCCAGCGCCGAGCGCCGGATGCGGCTGGCGAACGCGGCGATCCTGCGGGACGAGCCCGATCGTGCGCTGCGCCACCTTGAGAGGAGCATCGAGCTCCGTCCGAAGGCCTGGGCGTGGGTCCTGATCGGCGACGTGCACGCCCGCCGCGAGCAGCGGACGCGTGCGGCTGAGGCATACGACCGGGCGCTTGCGCTTGATCCCGACCACGCCGTGGCGCACTTTCACGCCGGCCTGGTCGCCCTGCAGCAGAACCGAACCGAGGACGGGGTGGCGCTGCTCCAGCGTGCGCAGCAGCTGGCTGCTTCGGATCCCGAGGCTCCACCGGGGCTCGCGGGCACGATCGCGGCGGTCTTGGCGGAACGTCTCCCCCGCTGAGCGAACGCGCCGCGGATGCGTGAGGCCGGGTGCTCGCCAGCTGACCGATCGGCTTCAGACTGCGGCGCGGAGCTCGGCGTTCTCGCGCTCGAGGTCCGCGACGCGGTCTCTCAGCTTCTCGAGTTCGCTCGCGACCAGATCCGCCGGAAGCAGCACGGGGATGTGCTGCGGGCAGTTCGTGTCGAACGCGTCCACGTGGAACACGATCGCTCGCTCGGGGCGTGACGCGTATTCGGGATCGTCGACGAGCGCCAGGAGCTCCGGATCGTCCTCCACCACCTCGGCGCGGCCCCACACCTTGATCCGCTTCCGGTTGGCGTAGTCCATCAGGAAGATCGTCGCCTTCGGGTTGTCGTCGAGGTTGCCGTACGAGACGTACTGCTTGTTCCCCGCGAACTCGGCGAACGCGAGCTTGCGCCCGCCGATCTTCTTGAGGAAGCCCCGCGGCCCGCCCCGGTGCTGGATGTAGGGCTGGCCCTCGGCGCTGACCGTGCCGAGGTAGAACGAGTCGCGCTCCGCGGCGAACGCGTACAGCTCCGCGTCGCGGTCCTCGCGGAACCCGCCGCGCTGCTCCCACCGCTCGATCATGTTGCGGGAGCCGAGCCGCGCTTGCTGCCGCTTGACGGCGGGGGAGAAGACGACGTCGGTGTTCGGGGCGATGGCTGTCATCGGGTGGCTCTTTCTGTGGGGCTGTCGGGCTGCGTGCGCGACCCCCGGCCGGGGGGAACGAAAGGGGTCAGGCTGCGTGGGCGGTCGCGACGGCCGCGACGGGCAGGACGCGGCGGAAGTCGATCTCCGTCTCGGCGACCTTGTTGAAGTAGTTCGAGTAGATCGTGAGCACGACGTTCGCGACGATCTCGGCGATGTCGCCGTCGCGGTATCCGGCGGCCCGGACGTCCGCGAGATCGGTGTCGGCGACCGCGCCCTTGTGCTCGAGCACGGCCCTCGCGAAGTCGAGCCCGGCCTGCTCGGTGCGGCCGACAGCCGTGCCGCGGCGGGCATCGAGGATCGCCTCCAGGCTGAGACCGGCTGCGCCGGCGGTCGTGCTGTGAGCCGCCACGCAGTACTCGCAGGCATTCTCCTGCGCGACCAGCAGGGCGATCTTCTCGCGCAGCTCTGCGCTGAGGTTCCCGCCGGCGAGGGTGGATGACAGCTGGGTGTAGCCCAAAAGCACTGCCGGCGCGCTCGCCATGGAGCGCAACATGTTCGGCACGAAGCCGAGCGAACTCCGGATGGCTCGCAGCACCCGCTGCGCCTTCGGATCGATGGCCTGTTGTCTGGGAAGGGTGAGTCGGGACATCGGTGCCTCCTTGTGGCGAGATGCTGATGCCCGACAAACGCAGATGGCGTGCCAGCCACAGCGATAGAGACATAACTCCTTATCAAGAGTAAGCTTAAGTCTGTGACGCGCGACCGTCCAGGATCGCGAGATCTCGGATTTCACGAATTCACGTCACAAGATTACGGAAATTCGTAACATGCCGGGATGCACCGCGATCTGGAGAAGCTCAAGACCCTGCTGCTCGAGGTCGGGCACTGACGCGAGCCGCCGCGGACCCTTGTCCGCCTCTGCGACGGGCTCGCGGAGATCGACGGCGTGGCGCTTGCCCGCATCTGGCTGATCAAGCCGGGGGACATCTGCGACGTGTGTCCGATGCGCGCGGAGTGTCCGGACCGGACCCGCTGTCTCCATCTCGCCTCGAGTGCCGGGACGTCGCTGGCCGACCCGTCCGCGGATTGGACGACTGTGGACGGGTCCTTCCGCCGCTTCCCGATCGGCGTGCGCAAGATCGGGCGGATCGCCGAGAGTGCCGAGGTGCTCCGGATCGAGGACGTCTCGGCGGACAGCCCCTGGATCGCCAGGGCGGACTGGGTCCGGAGCGAGGGCATCGTGGCGTTCGCCGGCCAGCCGATCACACTCGGGGACGAGGTTCTCGGAGTACTCGGCGTGTTCCTCCGCACGCCGCTGATCGACGAGAGCGCGGACTGGCTTCGCATGCTCGCGCAGCAACTGGGGGCCGCGCTCGCGAACGCCGGCGCGTTCGCGGAGATCGAGCGGCTCCGGGCGCAACTCGCCCTCGAGAACGAGGTCCTCCGCGAGGAGGTGCACGCGCAGGACCGGTTCGGTGAGATCGTCGGGCGCAGCGCAGCGCTCGGCAAGGTGATGTCGCAGATAGAGCTCGTCGCGCTCGCGCCGACGAGCGTTCTGATCACCGGTGAGTCCGGGGTCGGAAAGGAACTGATCGCGGGGGCCATCCACCAGCGGAGCCCGCGCGCCGGCCGCCCGCTCGTGCGCGTGAACTGCGCGTCGATTCCGCGCGAGTTGTTCGAGAGCGAGTTCTTCGGACACCGCCGCGGAGCGTTCACCGGCGCGGTCGAGGACCGGGCCGGACGCTTCGAACGGGCGGACGGCGGCACGCTGTTTCTCGATGAGGTGGGGGAGATCCCGCTCGACCTGCAGGCCAAGCTGTTGCGCGTGCTGCAGGACGGCACGTTCGAGAGGATCGGCGACGACGCGACGCGGACGGCCGACGTGCGTCTTCTCGCCGCGACGAACCGTGATCTGTTGCGCGAGGTGGACGCCGGCCGTTTCCGCCAGGACCTCTATTACCGGCTGTCCGTGTTCCCGATCGACGTGCCGCCGCTGCGCGCACGCAGAGAGGACATCCCGCTTCTTGCGGGCCACTTCCTCGAACAGGCGACGCGCGAGATGGGGCAGCCAGGCCGCCACCTGCGACAGAAGCACGTCATCGCACTGCAGGAGTACGACTGGCCCGGCAACGTGCGCGAACTGCAGAACGTGATGCAGCGCGCCGTCATCCTCTCGGGCGGCGGGCCGCTTCGGTTCGACCTGCCGGTGACGACGTCTGCGCAACCCGCGCACGATCCAGTGCACGACGATCGCGTTCGCACCTACCGCGAGCTGCGCGACATGGAGCGCCGTAACGTGCGCGCCGCGCTGCGCGCAGCAGACGGCAAGGTCTCCGGTCCCGGCGGCGCGGCCGAATTGCTCGGCATCAAGCCCACGACGCTCGCGTCACGCATGCAGGGAATGGGCCTCAAGAAGCGGCGTGCTTCACAACGACGTCCGACACGCTCGTGATGGTGTCCGCGACGTAGGTGCGGTAGATGACGCCCCAGATGTGATTCGCCGCGAGCGAGGTGCACTCGCCCGTCGCTAGGTCGAGCAGAGACGGAAGGTGCATCATGCACCACCGCTTCTTGAACGTGGAACGCACCGTCTCCCTGAGTTCGTCGGAGAAACCTGCACCGACGTAGATCGGCAGCAGCGCGTACCCGCACTGGAAGCCCATCGGCAGGAACGTCTTCTTGTGCTGCTTCGCGAAGGACTTCATCGCGGCGAAGTCCGCAGCCATCTCCTCCCACGACGTCACCTGTCTGCGAATCACGAACACGAACGTGACGAGCTGCGTGGCGATCCACGACATGCGAAACGGCTCTCGCTGCAGCGCCAGCGAGTCCGCCTCGTAGCGATGGACGGTGAACCCGAGTGCGGCGAGGTCGGCCTCGGGCGGCAACCCGATTGTGCTACTCATGGCGATGTCTCCTCGCCGCGGCGCCGGCGTGATCGGGGGGCGGCCGCGGACCGGGATGGTACCGGACGGAGCTGGCCGAAGTCGTGACGGCTGATCACGCGTCGGGGATCACCCAGTTCACACCGATGACGAAGATCGCCACTCCGACGGCGATGTAGAACAGCCGCGCACCCGTGCGCGTCAGCAGCGCCACCGGGATTGCCGCGCTGCGGTGGTTCATGAACCAATCCCAGTTGCAGACCGCTCCCGTGACCGAGTAGACGCCGATGAGCATGCTGCACACGCCCCAGAACATCTCCAGCCAGTACGGCTCGTCCGTTGCGGCCAGCAATACGGACATGCGGAGTTCCTTCTAGATCGCCGTGGGGCGGAGCTTCTCGGTGTCGTAGCCGAGGTCGTCGTAGGCCTTCTTGACGGTTGCGGCGTCCAGCTTGCCGTCCTTGTGCAGGCCGTAGAGCGCGGCGAGCGCGATCGACTCGGCATCGACTTCGAAGTGGCGGCGCAACGCCTCGCGCGTGTCGCTCATGCCGAAGCCGTCGGTGCCGAGGGGGACGAACGTACCGGGCACCCAGCGGGCGATCTGGTCGGGCACGAGCATCATGAAGTCACTCGCTGCGATGAACGGACCCTCGATGCCGTCGAGCGAGTCCTGCAGCCAGCATGACCGCGGCGTCTCGTCCGGATGCAGGCGGTTCCAGCGCTCGGCGCGCAATGCTTTGACGCGCAACTGCTGGTAGCTCGTTGCGCCCCAGACGCTGGCCGACACGCCGAAGCGCTCCGCCAGCATGTCGCGCGCTGCGAGCACCTGCATCATGATCGAGCCGCTGCCGAACAGCTGCACGTGATGCTCTGCCTGCTCCTTGGCGCGTTCGAAGAGGTAGAGGCCCTCGATGACGCCGCGCTCGGTGAGCGCCGGCATCGGCGGCTGCGCGTAGTTCTCGTTGTGGACCGTGACGTAATAGAAGACGTCTTGGTTTTCGCTGTACATGCGCCGCATGCCTTCACGCACGATCAGCGCAGTCTCGAACGCGAACGAGGGGTCGTAGGCAACGACGTTCGGCACGGTCGCTGCGAGCACATGGCTGTGTCCGTCCTCGTGCTGGAGCCCCTCTCCGTTCAGCGTGGTGCGGCCGGCCGTCGCACCCATCAAGAAGCCGCGGCCGCGCGCATCCGCGAACGCCCACGCGAGGTCGCCAACTCGCTGGAACCCGAACATCGAATAGAAGGTGTAGAAGGGGATCATCGGCGTGTCGTGCGTTGCGTACGACGTTCCCGCCGCCATGAAGCTCGCCATCGACCCGGCTTCGGTGATGCCCTCCTCGAGCACCTGACCGTCCTTCGTCTCGCGGTAGTAGAGGAGCTGCTTCTTGTCGACGGGCTCGTACTTCTGTCCTTGCGCCGCATAGATGCCAACCGTGCGGAACAGTGGTTCCATACCGAACGTGCGCGCCTCGTCGGGAATGATCGGCACGATGTGCCGTCCGATCCCCTTGTCCTTGATCAACTTGGCGAGCAACCGAACGAACGCCATCGTCGTCGAGAACTCGCGTCCCTTCGAACCGCCAAGGAACTCGTCGTAGAGATCGGGCTCGGGGAGCTCGAGTTGCACGCTGAACGTCGTGCGCCGCACGGGCACCGGTCCGCCGAGCGCCGCACGCCGCTCGCGCAGGTACGCGACCTCGTCGCTGTCAGCGCCGGGGTGGTAGAACGGCGCGCGTTCCAGCTTGTCGTCGTCGATGGGAAGGTCGAGCCGGTCGCGGAAGCCGCGCAGCGTCTCGACGTTCATCTTCTTCATCTGGTGCGTGGCGTTGGTGGCCTCGAAGCCGCCGCCGAGTGAGAAGCCCTTGACGGTCATGGCGAGCACGACTGTGGGGCGGCCCTTGTGCTCCTCCGCCGCCTTGTACGCGGCGTGGACTTTCTGCATGTCGTGGCCACCCCGGCGCATCGCCCAGACATCGGCGTCCGACAAGTGGGAGACAAGTTCGAGCAAGTCCGGGTTCGTACCCCAGAAGTGCTTGCGGATGAAGGCCCCGTTCTCCGCCCTGAAACGCTGGTACTCACCGTCC
This sequence comes from Planctomycetota bacterium, assembly GCA_965248445.1. Taxonomy (GTDB): domain Bacteria; phylum Planctomycetota; class JAJSAM01; order JAJSAM01; family JAJVHW01; genus CBDFJG01. Next base: position 1,665,753 of record CBDFJG010000003.1, on the reverse strand, counting down.
ACTGCCTCGTTCATGCGCGTGACGATGAGCCGGCGTTCGTCCTTCTCGAAGAGCGGATCCCACTCGCTGCCCCAGAGCACTTTGATGACGTTCCAGCCGGCGCCGCGGAACACCGTCTCGAGCTCCTGCACGATCTGGCCGTTGCCCCGCACCGGTCCATCGAGGCGCTGCAAGTTGCAGTTCACGACCCAGACGAGGTTGTCCAGACCCTCGCGTGCGGCGACGGACAGCGCGCCGAGCGACTCGGGCTCGTCGGACTCGCCGTCGCCCACGAAGCACCACACACGCGACTGGCTGGTGTCGGCCATTCCGCGCGCGTGCAAGTAGCGGTTGAAGCGCGCCTGGTAGATCGAGAAGATCGGGCCGATGCCCATCGACACGGTGGGGAACGTCCAGAAGTCCTGCATCAGCCGCGCGTGCGGATACGACGACAGTCCCTGCCACTGCTCGAACGTGCGCTCCGTCTCGCGGCGGAAGCGATTCAGGTGGCCCTCGTTCAGGCGTCCCTCGAGGAACGCGCGCGCGTAGATGCCGGGCGAGCCGTGCCCCTGGAAGTAGATCTGATCGCCGCTGCCGCTGCCCTCGATCCCGCGGAAGAAGTGGTTGAACGCGACGTCGTAGAGCTCGGCCGACGACGCGAACGTCGAGATGTGGCCGCCCAGCCCGGGGTACTCGTGATTGGCGCGGCTGACCATCACGGCGGCGTTCCAGCGGATGATGTCGCTGATCCGCTCTTCCATGACTTCGTCGCCAGGGAACGGCGGCTGGTCTGCGGGTGCGATCGTGTTGACGTAGTCGGTCGTGAGGAGCTGGTCGGGCGAGAAGCCTCCGAGCCGGGCGCGGGCCATCATCCTGTCGAGCAGGTACCGCGCCCGGTCCTGGCCGTGCGTCTGCACCACGCTCTCGAGAGAGTGCAGCCACTCCGTCGTCTCGACGGGATCGGGATCCTGGGACTCGGGATAAACGCTCACTCGGACCTCCGCCTTCGACCGGGTCCGGGACTCTACCCGGCCCGGCAGCGGCCCCCGAAAGGCGCCTGGGATTGGCTACTCGAGGTCGCGGATCCAGCCCTCGACGAGGTCGAGAGCGGTCTCGTGCGCGAACGCCGAACCGAGCTTCGGCATCTGCTCCGCGTCGCCCCGCAGCGCCATGCGGGACAGGAGCACGCTCTTGTCGGGGTCACCCGCGAACACGACGCGCGCGTCCGGGATGGCGGGGACGCTCCGCTCCGGCAGGTCGAGCAAGCCGGTGTCGGCCAGGGGTACGGAAGCGCGCAGATCCAGGCCCGCCGGCTCCGGTGCGCCCGGGCGGTGGCAGTACGCGCAGTTCGACGCGAGGTAGCTCCGCACCCGCCGGTCATGCTTCTTGCGGCCCGCGACCGGCAGGAAGTGCGGCACGTCGGTTCCGTCGCCGTCGAGGACGCCCTTGCTACGCCAGCGCCGCATGACGCCGCGGCGGCCGCGGCGCGCCTTCACTTGCGTCGCGGTGATCCCGAGCACGCGCGACGATGCCTCGGTGTGGCACTCGAGGCAGTCCTCGGGAGACGGGTAGGTCCACTCCTGCGGTGATTGCGGTCCCTGCACGGTCTCGGTCTCGCGCTCGTGGACGAGGTCGGCGTCGCTGCCGTCGGCGCGCCACTTGTAGGTGCCGAACAGGAAGCGCTCCTCGCCGTACAGGATCACGCGCGTCTCGAGCGCTCGCCGAGTCTTCCTCGGTCCAAGGCGGAACGTCTTCGCGATCCACGTTCCGACCGGCACGTCGAACGAGTCCTCGCCGTTGGTCGTCATGACGCCGCGCGGCGGCAGGACGATCCAGCGGTCTTTCTCCGCGAAGTCGGCCCAAAGCTCGGAACGCACGCCGTAACGCAGGGCGCCGCGCGCTTTCCGGTGCTTGTCGATGCGGCGGAAGAGCGGCGTCTGCGACAGGAGTTCGGGCAGCGCTTCTGGCGGAGGCGGCGGCTCCGGGACGTCTGTGGGCAGGATCGCGAGGATGCGACCGCCGAACGTACAGATGTAGAGTTCGCCGTCGCGGTCCTCGACGAAGCTCGCGACGCTCTCGCCGGTCGAGAGCAGCTGATCGACCTGCACGTTGCCCCCGTTGTCGTGCGCGAGCTGCCACATGCGGCCGGTCACGTAGTCCGCGAACAGGTACTGGCCGACGAGCTCCGGGATCAGGTCCCCGCGGTAGACGTATCCGCCGGTGATCGACCGGCCCAGGTTGCGACCGTAGACGTGGAGCGGATCGACGAAGGGGTCCACGGGCGCTCCGCCGTCGCCCTCGAACGCGACGAAGCCCTCGCGGCGGTCCCAGCCGAGGTTGTCACCCGCCGAGATGAGGTCGACTTCCTCGAACGCGTTCTGCCCGACGTCGCCGCCCCAGCACTCGCCGGTCGACCTGTCGAACGAGAATCGCCACAGGTTGCGCAGGCCGTACGCCCAGAGCTCCCGCCGTGCCCCCTGCCGCGCCACGAACGGATTGTCGGGTGGCACGGCGTATTGGAGGTCAGGGTCCTGGTCGTCAACGTCGATGCGCAGCAGCCCGCCGAGGAGCGTGCCGAGGTTCTCGCCGTTGTCCTGCGGATCGCCGCCCGAGCCGCCGTCGCCGAGCGAGATGTAGAGCATGTCGTCCGGCCCGAACGCGATCATCCCGCCGTTGTGATTCGAGTACGGCTGCGCGACGGTCATCAGCACGCGCTCGCTGCCGGCGTTCGCCTGGTCCGGGTTGCCCGCGGACACCGAGAACTCCGACACGATGGTCGCGCCGTCACCGTCGCGGGAGTAGTTGACGTAGAACAGACCATTGCTCGCGTACTGCGGATGGAACGCGAAGCCGAGCAGACCTTGCTCGTTGCCCCCGCGCTCGACGTCGACGTCCAGGAACTCGACTCTCGGGATCGGCCCCTCCGCCGGCGCCGGGTGGGGCACGATGAACACCTTCCCGCCTTGCTCGATGACGAACATGCGGTCGGTCGCGTCCGGCGGCTGCAGCGCGAAGAGCGGCCGGCTGAACGTCACCCCCGGGAACGCGTCCGCCAGCCGGACGAGGTCACTCTCCTGCGCCCGCACCCGGTCCGGCACCGTGGGCACGAGAGCGGCCACGAGCAGGACGAATCCGGGCAGGAAGAGGCGCGCGCGCACGCCTGCATCCTACCGCTGGTTCCGGGCCTCGTCCGGCCGGGACGCGATACGGGCGCTAGCCGAGATACGGGTAGCGCCAGTCGCTTGGCGGGTTCAGCGTTTCCTTGATGGTGCGGTAGCTGACCCAGCGACTGAGGTTGAGCGGGCTGCCGGCCTTGTCGTTCGTGCCGGACGCGCGGGCGCCGCCGAAGGGCTGCTGACCGACGACCGCGCCGGTCGGCTTGTCGTTGATGTAGAAGTTGCCCGCCGCGAAGCGGAGGCGCGTCGACGCCTCGATGACCGCGGCGCGATCGCGGGCGAACACGCAGCCGGTCAGCGCGTAGGGGCTCGTGGTGTCGACCAGGTCGAGGGTCTCGTCCCACTTGTCGTCGTCGTAGACGTAGCAGGTCGCGATGGGACCGAAGATCTCCTCCTCCATGAGGCGGTGCTTCGGTCCGTCCACCTGCACGAGCGTGCCCTGGATGTACCAGCCCTCGGACTTGTCCGCCTCGCCGCCGGCGAGAACCGTGGCCGTGCTCTCGGCGAGGTCGAGGTACTCGCTGTGGTCGTTGAACGCGTTCTCGTCGATGACAGCGCCCAGGAACACGGAGAAGTCGCGTACGTCGCCCTGCTTCATCTCGCCGAGTCCGGCGACGACGCGGTCGCGGATGTCCGGCCAGAGTGACTTCGGCAGGTACGCGCGGGAGAGTGCCGAGCACTTCTGTCCCTGGTACTCGAACGCGCCCCGCAGGATCGCCGTCGCCACCTGCGCCGCGTCCGCGGACGCGTGCGCGATCATGAAGTCCTTGCCGCCGGTCTCGCCGACGATGCGCGGGTACTGGCCGTAGTTCGGCAGGTTCTCCGCGATCGTCTTCCACATGTGCTGGAACGTGCCCGTCGAGCCGGTGAAGTGCAGCCCCCCGAATTGCGGATGCGCGAAGACCGGATCTCCGATCGTTGCGCCGCGGCCGTTCACGAAGTTGATCACGCCCGGCGGGAGACCGGCCTCCTCGAGCATCTGCATCGCGTACCAGCTCGACAGCACGCCGGTGCTTGCGGCCTTCCAGACGACGGTGTTGCCGAGCAGCGCCGGCGCCGTCGGCAGGTTGACCGAGATCGAGGTGAAGTTGAACGGAGCGATCGCGAACACGAAGCCATCGAGGGCGCGCGCTTCCATCCGGTTCCACACGCCGGGCGGGCTGATGGGTGGTTGCTCGGAGTAGATCGACGTCTCGGCGAACCACGCGTTGAACCGGAAGAAGTCGATCAGCTCGCACGCGCTGTCGATCTCGGCCTGATGACACGTCTTGCTCTGGCCGAGCATCGTGGATGCGTTGACGCGGTCGCGGTACGGACCGGCCAGGAGGTCGGCGGCGCGTAGGAAGATGGCGGCCCGCTCCTCCCACGGCATGTTGCACCAGTGCGCGCGGGCTGCCGTCGCCGCCTCGGCCGCGGCGTTGGCCTCGTCGGCGCCGGCCTGATGGATCCGCGCCAGGACGTGGCCGTGGTCGCACGGCATCGTCAGATCGCGGGTGTTGCCCGTGAACACGTGCTCCCCGCCGATCACGCACGGGACCTCGATGACCTCGCTCGACTGGCGTTCGAGCTCTCTCTCGAGCGACGCGCGCTCCGGGCTACCGGGAGCGTAGTCCTTGACCGGCTCGTTCGTGGGCTGCGGGACGCGGAAGATGCCGAGGCTCATGCCTTCTCCTTGGTACGCAGTGCGTGTGGCTTCGTCGAAGCCCGTATCCTACGCCGGACGCTTGAGCGACTCCGAGGACTCTGCCGACCCGCACATCGAAGCGCTCCTCGAGGGCGCGCGAGTGGTCGGCGCCACGCTCGACGACAAGGGCGCTCGGAAGCTCCTCGCCTACCTCGATGCCGTGCTCGAGGCCAACCAGCGGATCAACGTCACCTCGATCCGCGATCGGGGCGAGGCCGTGGTCCGCCACCTGGTCGACAGCCTGTCGCTCGTGGGGGTCTGGCACGAGCTGGCCGGTCCGCGGGAGCCGGCTCGTGTGCTCGACCTCGGCACCGGAGGCGGTTTCCCGGGTGTGCCGCTGGCCGTGGCGTGGCCGCGGAGCGCCGTCGTCGTTGCAGACGGCACGGGCAAGAAGATCCGGCTTGTCGAAGAGTGCCTCGCCGCCGCCGGGATCGAGAACGTCGAAGGCGTGTGGTCGCGCGGGGCTGACCTGCCGGAGCTTCGGCCCGAGTTCAAGCGCTCGTTCGACGTGTGCGCGGCCCGGGCCGTGGGCAAGACGGCGCCGATCGTCCTCGAATTGGAACCACTGACCGCACAGAGCGGCTGCATCCTGATGATGAAGGGACCGAACTTGGCGGCCGATGAGGTGCGCAGCGCCGCGCTCGTCGCGAAGCGCCGGAGACTGAGCGTCAAGAAGGCGCAGATGACGCATGTTCCCGGCCTCGACGAGCGGACCGTGCTCGTGTATCGCCGCGAAGGGCGGTCCGGCAGGTCGCGCGGGCCCAGGCGTCAGTCGCGCTGGTAGAGCGTGAGGACGCGGCCGGTGTCCACGCGCCGGTACGTTCGGCCGCCGCGTCGCAATCGTCCTTCGGGTGCATCGCGCGTGTTGAGGACCAGCAACCACTCCGGCCGGTGACCGTCCGCGAGGTGGCGTATGAGTTTGCGGTCGAAGTCATAGTGCCATTGGATCTCGCGCGCTCCGGAGAGCGTTCCGGCGCGCAGGCCGTACGCTGCGTCGAGGCGAGTGAGATCAGCTTCGTAGCCGCTCCGCCCGTCATCGCGAACGGTCTGGGCGGTCAGAGCCAAGCCGAAGATCGCGAGTAGGGCCGGGACGGCGATCTGCGGCCAGCGCCACCGGACGAGTGCGCCTGCGGGGGTCCATGCTGCGGCGGCGCCGAGGACGAGCGCGGGCGTGATCCACACGGCGTGGTAGTTGTTGCCGACCGCCGTCGTCAGGAACCACGACGCGGCAGCGCCCCACGCGGCAAGCGCAACGGTCAAGGACACCGGCGTGCGCCGGTCGCGGTAAAACGCCCACGGTCCGTACGCCACGACGCAGACGAGTAGCGTCATCCCCGCGACGGCTTCCCAGCGTCCAGTGTCGATGTAGCGGAGCAGCGCACCCGGAACGCCGCCCGAATGCGCGACGATGTCTCCCGAGAAGCCCCGTGCGAACGCGTGCGCCACGGCGTCCATCCGGTTCCAGTACACCGCTGCTGACAGTGCGAGTGCCGCGCCGTATGGGGCGAGGAACGCGAGGAGGTCACCGCGGGCGGGCCGCCGTGCGGCTCCGAGCGTCGCAACCCACATCGCGAGGCCCACGAACCCGGCCTGCAGGTGCATGGACGTCGCGAGGATCAGCGCGGAATGCCCGAGCGCGAGCAACCTCCGCGAGCCGTCCACCGACCACCTTGCGACGGCCAGCCCACCTGCGAACGCGAGCGTCACTGCGGCGATGTCCGGCCGCACCCACGACGACGTGAACAGGAAGAAGTAGCTCGTCACGAAGAGCCACCGCACGATCGTGCGCGTGCGGTCGGGCGTGCCGGCGGCCTGCAACGCTCGGTCCGACACGACGAGGAAGAGCGCTCCCGTGATCACCGTGAGCACACGCGCGCGGACGATCTCGACGCCGAACGCACTGAACCACCCAGCCAGGACCAGGCCGAACAACTCCAGCAGCGGAGCTTGCCTCGTTGCTTCGTCCGGCAGCGGACCGCCGACGTCGAGCATCACGCCTTCACTCAGCAGAGTCGCGGCGGGGCCCGCGACCCACGCCTCGTCGACCCACGGGATGCGGAACCACGCCATGGCGCCGGCACACGCTGCGTAGAGCGCCCAGGGCGCCGCGCGCACAAGACCGGAGCCGGACACCGCCATCTGCGCTAGCCGGAGTGGTCTTCGTGTGGATCCACGATCTGCAGCCAGTGCCCGTCGGGATCGCGGAAGTGGAGGCAGTTCGCGCGTTCGCTCCAGGCGACGTCCGCGTCCTCGAGGCGCGCGCGAGCGCCCGGCACGTCGTCCGTGTAGAGCACGAGATTGACTGCCGAGAGGTCGTTCTCCGGAGCACCGTCGAAACCAGGACGGAGGAGGAGCGTGAGCTGCCCGGAGGTCAGCCACACGAATCGGTCCGCCTGGTTCGCCTCCAGGGTGAACCCGAGGACCTCTGTGTAGAAGCGCGCGCTCCGCAGCGCGTCGCGGACCGGCAGCTCGACGTGTCCAACCTGCATCGCGCCCAGCCTGCCGGGGCAGCGCTCGAAATCTATGACTTCTTCCGGGTACCCGGTCCCGACCCTGGGCGCAATGAAGTTGCGATCCGCAATCGGACTCGTTCTCGCGCTGGCCGCGTGCGGCGAAGCCGATCCCCCGGTGCAGACTGCGCCGCGTCCGTTCACCCCGGTGCAACCGCTGGAGGCGGAGGTCGTCGTCGCGATCCCGGCCGAGACAGAACTTCGCCTTCTCGATCCAGGCGGCAAGAGCCGCGCGACGTTGCGGTTCGACGTCGCTCCGGGATCGATGCAGACCGTCCGCATCGAGACGCGAACATCCGGCACACTGACCGTGGACGGCCGTCCGGTGGAGACCTCGTCACCGCTCGTGGGAACGCGGCTCGAGATGGCTGTGACCGCCGGCGAGACCGACGAAGCGGGCGCGCTCGAACTCGCGTTCGCGATCACCGCGGCGGAACCGATCTTCAAGGGCGAGGCGCCGCCCGCTCAAGTCGAGTCGTTCCGGCGGATGCTCGGCGCGGGCGTCGGCATCAGCGGAACGCTCGTCCGCGACGCGCGCGGCCTGTGCACCGTCACCAGCGTGGCTGCGCCGCCCGGCGCCCTGGGGCCGAAGCCTCCCGGGGTCGAGGAGAGCATCCAGCAGTCAATGGACGTGATCTCCGTGCCCGTGCCCGCCGAACCGGTCGGCATCGGCGCACGGTGGGAGGTCGTCTCGCCGCAAGTGCGGAGTGGCGCCGAAGTGCGGATGACGCGCACCTACGAGTTGATTCACCGAGACGCACGGCGGGTCGTTCTGGAGGTCGTGGTGCAGCAGGCGGCGAACCCCGGTCCGATCGCGATGCCCGGCATGGACCAGAGCGCCAGCGCGCGGCTGACCAGGCTCGTGGCGAGTGGCACGGGCCGCGTCGATGCGCGCCTGACCGACATCGTGCCGGAGCGCGCGACGCTCTCGCTCGACGGGGAGGGCGTATTCCGCATCAGCGACGATCAGAACATCACCGTGATGCGGCGCGAGACGCACATGGAGTTCGTGATCGAAGCGGAGTGACGGACGGCTACTTGCCGGTCGTGTAGTCGGAGCTCGCCCGCGCGGACTGGACCCACTGACGAAGGCCGCCCTGGCCGATCAGCTCGGCGGAGTCGATCTCGTTCCAGCCCTTCACCGCGTCTGTGTCGAGGACCAGTTTCACCTTGCGTGTCTTGAAGTCTGTCGAGGACAGCGGGGGTGCAAACCAGCGCGGCGTCTGGGCGGCGGCGCCGTTGCCCGTCCACAGGATGACCCACTCGTTGCGGTCCTCGTCGTGCGCGGAAATCTCGATGATCGCCCCGGCGTTGAACGTCTCGTGGACTCGCAGCTCCGCGAGCTCGACCGCCGAGCGGAACGTCAGCTCGACCCAGACCTTGCCCATGTCCGGCTTCTTGCTGGCCCACGCCGTGGCGAGGTCCGCCCCGACCGGCAGGTCCGGAGCTCCGACGATCTGCTGGACACTCCACCGCTTGTGCTTGTGGCGGGCGATCACGTCGACCATCGGCTTGACGTACGGGCGGAGCGCGTCTCGGTTGATGTTGCGCGCGAACAGCTCTCCGACGCGCGGCGTGTCCACGTTGAGCGCGGCCTCGATGCCGAGCTTGCGCTCGTTCTGATCCGGCGACGAGATGAGGCTCTCGAGAGTCGGGAACCCCTCGTCCGGCGACTTGACCGCGACGATGGAGAGCGCCAGCGACCGCTCCTTCCGGCTTGCTCCACCGTCGAACGCAATTGCGCGGACGGAGGGATGCACGTTCTGACCCTCGACCGCGCCCACGCGCAACGCGTAGAGCGAGTACTGGCGCAACTGCTCGTCGGTCTCGCCCGCGGCGAGCATCTCGGCGGCGACCTCCTTGGCGAGCTGCGGGTGAGTCTTCAGGAGTGTCTGGAACGCCCTTCGTCGCGCGCCGGCGTCTCGTGATGTGTCGCGGATCGCGGCAAGCAGCTCCTCCGGCTTCACGGCCTCCGCTGCAGCGGCGGCGTTCGCCGTGTTCGTGCGGGCCATCGCCGCCTGCAATTGCCTCTGCAGATCGTTCGGCGGGCCGCCTGGGGCTGTTCCGCTCGCTCCGACGGCACCGCTCGGAGGGGGCGTCACGCGCACACGCAGTTGACGGCGCAGCGCACGGTTCTCGTCTTCGAGCGCCTCCATCCGGCGCGCCACACGGCGGTGCTCCATCGGATCCGAGGTGTCCCCGACATCGACAGACTCGGATGCCGGGGCGACGTCGACGACCGGGTCGTCACCACCCGCGACCAGGACGGCTGCGGTGATCCCAGCGCCGATGGCCCCGCCCATGACGAGGCCGAGAAGGAGTGCCGTGAGAGATCTTCCCGCCACGCCAAGAGCGTAGCAGACCCCCGTCGGCGTAGGATCGGAGGGGGATGAGGTCAGGAACGCTAGCTGCTTGGGTGCTCGTCGCGTTCGCGACGTGGGGCTGCGGAGATAGCGCGCCGCCGAGCGTGTTGCGAGACGGTCCGGCAGACGCGGGGGCCGCGGACGGTAGCGCCGTCGACGGCGCGCCGCGTTCGCAGCGAGTGCGCGCAGACACCGAGAAGGGCGACGAGAGGGCGCCGGAGGTCGTCCTGGGCGACCGGCTTCGCAACGACGACATGCTGCTCGCCGAACGGAGGGCGGCGGCCTGGCGCCTGGCGACGCTGGGAGAGTCCGGTCTGCGCGAGCTCGTCGCCTCGCTCGATGATGGCGGGGATGCCACGTTCCTCGCGCTGTTCGCGCTCAGACGGGTCGAGGACCCGCCGCAGTTCGTGCTCGACGCGCTCGGCCGGTATCTGCTCGACGCCGAGTACGCGGATACGGCGGCCCACGTCCTTTCGAAGTTCGATCCTGCGAGCTTCCGCTACGCGCTCCGCGCCTTGAGTGACGAGGACCCTCTCGTGCGCGCGGCTGGTCTGCACGTGTTGCGGTACGGCGAGGAGCACACGCGCGAAGTCGCCGCGGCCGCTGTCCGCGCCCTGCAGGATGACGACGCCGATGTGCGATCGGCTGCTGCCGTGGCCGTTGCGCAGATGCGTGAGCACGTCGACCTCGTGGTGCCGGGGCTGGTCGAGTACATGTCGCGGGGCGGCGATGACGCGGTCTTTGCGTTGAACGCACTCCGGGGACTGGGGGAGCAGGCGCAACCCGCCGTCGGCGCGATGACGCGACTTCTCGGAGAGAGCGACGCCGATCTCGCCCGGCAGGCGCTCGCGGCGCTCGCCGGGATCGGGCCGGGTGCCGGTGCGGCGGTGCCGGAGATCCTACGCGTAGCGTCGGAGGCACCGACGACGACTCCGGCCGCGGTCGATGCGCTCGGGCGCATCGGCCCCTGGGCTCTGACGCAGGCGCTGCGCGCGGACGACGACGACGTACGCGCGGCGGCGGCCAAGTGGATGGCTTACGATGCCGACGACGCAGACGCTTCGGAGGACGTGCTGGCCGCGCTCGGCGAGAACCTGGACCACGACGACCCGGAGGTGCGCGCGATGTCCATTGACGCACTCGGCGTCCGCGGCGTCGGATCAGCGGCGCCGGCGATCGCGCGGAGGGCGCGTGACGACAATATCGGCGTCCGCCGTTCGGCCATGATGGGTCTGGGCCGGATCGCATCGACTGATCCGGCAGTCGTCGCCGCGCTCGTCGCCGGTCTCGATGATCCGGACTTCCACGTTCGACGTCACGCGATCGGCGGGCTGGGCAATCTCGGGGCGGCCGGCGCGGCCGGCGTGCCGAGGCTGATCGACATGCTCCGAAACGGTGGCAAGTTGCATCATCACGCTGCGGGGGCCCTCGGGGGAATTGGTCCGTCGGCCCGAGCGGCAGAGGCGCCGTTGATGGCAATGCTCGACGATGGGGATGGATGGGTGCGCCTTGCGGCAGGGGTCGCACTCGTGCGCATCGTCCCGCCGGGTGGGGCGGCCCACGAGACCCTCCACGCTCTGCGCATCCACGACGAGGAAGCGATCCGGATCACCCTGGTGCGTGTCCTGGCGGCGTTTCCCACTCCCGGCTTGCTGGCGACCGTTGCGGACCGCGTCGACGACAGGAATGTCTCGGCGCGGGAACAAGCTGCGAAGACGCTCACAGCCTGGGGCACCGTCGCGGAACGCGCCGCGCCGGCGCTCGTCGCCCGCCTGGCGAAGGAGCGCAAGTACGTCGTGCAGCGCCGGCTGATCGAGGCGCTGGCCGCCGTAGGGGGCGACGCTGCGGAGGCCCGCGCCGCCATCTCCGACTTCGAGGCCAGCAAGGACAAGTCCGTGCGGGAGGCAGCCTCCGCTGCCCTGGCCGCGCTGCCGGCCGAGTGACCGCCCTCGGGAACTCTCGCCACTCCGTTCGCATCCAGAGTTTTCGCGAGGGATTGGCGGACCGGCGGGACAGAGAGTCCTGGAGGCCGCCACAGCATGTCGTTTGCAAGCTGGGCGGACACAGGAGCAGAACGTGACCTCAGATTTTGACGAGAGCTGGCAGAGACGGGCGCAGGCGGGTGACCCCGACGCGATCCGTCGCCTCAGCCAGGAGGCTCTCGGTCCGGTGTACGCGTTCTGTCTCTATCGCGTGGGACGTGACCACGACGTGTGCGAAGAGGTCGTCCAGGAGACGCTCGTCAAGGCGCTGCGGCAGCTCGAGAAGTTCGAGCCCGTGCGCAGCGGCGGGCGCATCTTCGGATGGCTGACCGGACTCGCCCGCAACGAGATCAAGCGACACCGCACCCGCACACAGCGGCAGGTGTCGCTCGACGTGTTGTGGGAGCGCATGGACGCCGAGCTTCTCGACGTCTACAGCAAGCTCGATGCGGAGTCGCTCCCCGACGCCGTGCTCGAGCGCGAGGAAACGCGCACGATGGTCAACGCCGCGATGGCGCAACTGCCGCCGCACTACCGCGAGGCGCTCGAGTCCAAGTACATGCTCGGACACAGCGTGCGGGAGATCGCGACGGCGCTCGGTGCGACCGAGAAGGCGGTCGAGTCTCAGCTCGGCCGCGCCCGCGCCGCGTTCCGCGCCACGTTCACCACCCTGGCGAACGGCCTCCAATTCGACGCCGCGACCTGATCCGGCGGGAGGACATCCATGACGCACGACAACACGAACCAGCACGGCGACCGCAACGTGGAGCGCCTCATCAGCCGCAGCTACCGGCCGGAGGATCCGGCGCCGGACTTCGTCGCGCGGGTCGAGGACCTCTTGCTGGCGGAAGCCGCTTCAGCGCGCCCGACCGGCCGCCCGTCGCGTTCCGTGACGGTACAGCGCCTCACGGCGATGGCCGCGGCGGCGGGCCTCGTGGCGGCGGTCTTCGTCGCCGGGACGGACGGCGAGCTCCCTGTCGACATCGACCCGTTCCGGGGTCCGGCCGGAGTCCTCGCGCCTCGCGGCGGCAGCTTCGGCCAGGTCCCGCGTCCGCGCGGGGACGCCCCGGAGAGCACGCGCGTCGCGGTCGGTGACGCCATCGAGACCGGCGCGCACGAGCGCCGCAGGATCGTCCTGCCGGACGGCTCGGTTCTCTACGTGAATGGCAGCTCGGACGTTCGTGTGACGAGCGCGCGCGGTGTGGACGTCCGTGCGGGCGAGGTCTACCTCGAGGTGCGACCGGACGCGTCCCGCAAGTTCGTCGTGAAGACCCCGGAACGGCGCTTCACGGCTCTCGGAACGCGATTCGGCGTGACGGTCGCCGACGCCGCCACCGACCTCGTCGTGACGCACGGCAAGGTCGGCGTGAGCGGCCTGCGCAATGCCGTCTTCTCGGGTGAGCGCTTCACCGACCGCGACGGCGAGCAGACGGTCGAGCGCGCCCCGCGTGTCTCGCACCTCCTCGAGTGGACCCGCGAACTGGTTGCCGCCGCCGAGTCCCCGCTTGTCCCCAAGAGCGACTACGGCGGCGGCGCGCTGGTGGCGTTCGACCCGTGGGGCCAGGAGGCACGCCTCTCGCTCCGCAAGTACAGCGTCGACGTTCACATCGAGGATGGCTTCGCGCGGACCACGATTGACCAGACGTACTTCAACCACGCCACGTGGCGGCTCGAAGGCACGTTCTACTTCCCGCTTCCTGCGGACGCCTCGCTCTCACGTCTCGCGATGTACGTGGGCGCCGTCCGCATGGAAGGCGGGATGAGCGAACGCAGGCACGCGCGGAACGTGTACGAGCAGATCGTTACCCGCCGCCGCGATCCTGCGCTCCTCGAATGGGTGGACGGAAGCACGTTCAAGATGCGCGTGTTCCCGCTCGAGCCCCGCGAGGAGAAGCGTATTGTGCTCTCCTACACGCAGCGTCTCGAGACGCTCTACGGCGAGACGAAGTACCGCTTCCCCGTCGGGCACACGCTCGACGCCGTCGGCGACTGGTCGTTCGGTGCGACCGTCGCGGGCGGAGCCACGGCGGCATGGGAGTGCGATTCGCACGCGCTCGCCGCGACGACCGCGGGCGGCGACCTGCGCGTGGCACAGTCCAAGCACGACGTCCTGCTGAAGGACGACGTCGTGCTGCGGCTGCGCCGCACGCGCATGGCCCGCAACGCGACCCGGTTCGACACCGTCGAGCACGATGGGCACCGCTATCTGATGGTGCGCCACAGTCCGCATCTCGCGGGCTCGCAGCGGCGAGAGCGCCGCGACTGGGTGTTCGTCGTGGAGTCCTCCGGCAGCCGTGATCCGCTGCTCGCCCGAGTGCAGGCGGACGTCGTCGGCACGCTGCTCGACCATGCGGAGGCCGGGGATACGTTCACGGTGCTGACCGCCGGGACCCGCGTTCGTGCGCTGTCCGACGCACTGCTGCCGCTCTCGGCCGAGAACATCGCCGCTGCGCGCGAGTTCATGGACTCAACGCACCTGATCGGCGCGCTTGACCTCGAGAAGGCCCTGGCCGCTGCGTCGGACTTCGCGATGACGGCCGCCAATCCCTACATCGTCCACCTGGGCGGCGGCGTAGCGACGCTCGGCGAACGGGACCCCGGAACGCTGGCGAAGCAGGTTCCTGACCGCGCGAAGTACGTCGGTGTGGCCGTCGGCCGGCGCTGGTCGCGGACCTTCATGAAGGCGGCTGCGGCGCGCACGGGCGGACACGTCACGCAGATCCAGCCCGATGAGCCGATCAACTGGCGGGCCTTCGACCTGGCCGCGACGCTGGCCGCGCCCGGGCTGCGGAGTATCTCCGTCGTCGACGACGCGGAGAAGCTCACGTTCCTGTCGTTCGCCGACGCGATCGGCGACGGCGCAGAGGTCGCGGCAATCGCACGGCTCCCGAAGGGTAGAGCGCTCCCCGAGACGGTGACGATCTCGGGAGTGCGCGACGGATCGACGTGGGCCAAGACGCTCCCGGTGGCGAACGCCCAGGCCGACGCGGGCTACCTGCCGCGCCAGTGGGCGCGTCTCGAGATCGAGCGGCTCGTGGCGGACGACTCCGCTAAGCACGAGAAGGAGATCGTTGCGCTCAGCATGTCGTCGTACGTCATGTCGCCCCTCACGTCGCTGCTCGTTCTCGAGAGCGAGGAGATGTACAAACAGTTCAACGTGGATCGCGGTCGCAGCGACCACTGGGCGATGTACCCCGCACCCGACCGCATCGAGGTCGTGCGCGAGCCCATCGGCCAGCAGGACGTCGTGCAGACGCCTGACGGGACGGTCACGCGCGCCGACATCGAGCGTGTGATGCGCACGGTCTTGATGCGCCAGCCGACTCGGCTGGTGCACGACGGCAGCAACTGGTACGGCCAGGGCTACACGAGGAACGCCTACGACACGACGGTGGCGTTCTCGAACGGCGTGTACGGGCTGAGCGGCGCCTTTTTCAACGACGGACTCGACGAGGGGGGCTGGCTATCGGACTCCGACGGTGACGGAGAGTTCCGCACCCGGACCGAGAACGTGTTCGACCGACTGGAGGGCGTCCGCGAGTCCCAGGCGCAGAACGGGCGCTTCGGGGGGCGGTGGGGACGGCGATCGTGGGGCCAGGTGCAACTCAGATCCAGTGCCGGCTTCAACCTGAACGCCACGACACCGATGAGTGAGGTGAACTACGCGTTGTCGGGACTGTTCGCGGACCAATTCGCGCGGCGGGATCTCGAGATGCCGATGGGCATGCCTCCCGGCGAGCCGTGGTTCACGGCGAGCGCTCCGTTCGATGGACCCATCGGGCGCAAGCGGGAGCGGTGGAACGGCAAGCAGTCCGCGGAGCGTTGGTTCGACGACGGTCGCCGCAGCGCCGGCAAGAACATCCGCGGGAGCGGCTTCCTCGGCGGGGGTATGCGCATGCAGCGTCTACCGCGTCCGTTGAGCGGACCGACGGGCGGGGCATTCGCGGGCACTCGGAGCGCCGAGACGCGGGCAGCCGCATCGGACGCGCGCATCCGCCACCGTTTGCAGGGCTACTACCACGGCACGTGGCAGCAGGGGCTGTTCCTGCAGCAGGCGTCTCCGATGACGGACCTGGCGTACTTCTCCGACCTACTGGGCCGCATGCCGGCGATGACCGTCTCCTGGAGCGACGTCTGGGACATCGTGGAGCAAGAACTCCCGGCTCTCGCGCCGCGGCAGGGCAAGATCGACCGCAAGGCGCGGGACATCATCGAGCTGATGCGTACCAGCGGATCGCAAGTGCTGTTGCGTTCGGACGACGGTGTCGCGACGAAGGCCGTTGTCGACGGCCGCGGCCACTTCCGCATCGAGCGCACGTACGCGGACGGTCTTCAGGAGATCGTCGTCCACGACGGGCAGCATGTGATCCACGCGTATCCGTCGACCGGTCTCGCGGCACGCAGGCTCCCGGCGTCCGCGCTGCGCGAAGAACTCGCGTACGTGGCGCCCTGGACGCTCCCGACGGTCGAGCGACTCGCTCGTGGTTCGGACGTGGTCTACGTCGATGACCGAACTGTGCACGTCGTACCGCACTCCGGCTCCGGACGGACGGTGTTCTCGTTCAGCGAGTCCGGTGCCTTCGAAGGGCGCCGGTACGAGAACGAGAAGGGCGAGGTCGTCGCGAGCGAGGCCTACACCTCGACGGATGACGGAATTCGG
Organism: Planctomycetota bacterium; assembly: GCA_965248445.1. GTDB lineage: Bacteria > Planctomycetota > JAJSAM01 > JAJSAM01 > JAJVHW01 > CBDFJG01. The sequence goes on along the minus strand of CBDFJG010000003.1, from coordinate 1,649,399 downwards.
GTAACGCAGACGGCCGGCGAGGACGAGCACGTCGTGGACATCGCCGCTCATCGCGTCGCGGGCCGGAACCCACCGATCGACCTGTGCCTGGACGAGGACCTCGTCGTGATCGAGCTCCCGTTCCGCGAATGGAACTTCCTGCAGCAGCGGTCGAACGAGGCCGTCAAGACGCGGGGCGGAGACAAGGCCGCCAGTCAGCCGCAGAAGCACTACACGGATGACGAGCGGATCGCCATGGGCGTGACGCAGATGATTCAGTGGGGCTTCGGGTCGCAGTCACAGTTCCTGCAGCAGCAGCTCGTGCAGCACGACGACCGGCGCCTGGGCGTCTACGCGCTCCTCCTCGCCTCAGGCTGGCAGTGGAATCCGCACTCCATCAACGACGAGTCCAAGCCGGACCAGCAGGCGCTCGATCCCACGCGCGAGCACCCCGACAGCGCGCTGGCCTGGTACGTCAAGGAGATCGCACAGCGTGACGCGGGCCGCGTTGCGAGCATCGACGAGATCGACGACCAGTGGCTGGCCGGGCTCGCCCGTCTGCGCAACGAGACGGCGGACTTCGCGTCCGGTCGAGCGACGCAGGACGCCGAGAAGCAGACGCACGCCACCGCGAGGGTCATGGATCTCATCGAGTCCGAGGCGGACCCCGAACGCGCGTACTTCCTCGCGCTCGTTCTCAAAAACTGGGGCCGTGCGCAGGATGTGCGGGCGCGTTTGGCGGATGCGCTCGACGGACTCGCGGAGCGCGGGATCGACCGCTACCGCTCCCGGTACGAAGCCGCCATCCTACGCAAGCAGACCGGCGACCCGGACCTCGTGAAGCGAGCCCGCAGCGACCTTGCGAAGCTGCACGCCGAAGTCCTGGAGCAGGGATACCTCCCGCCCGTGGACCATCGTCTGCGCAACGCGTTCTCCGGCGCCGAGCCCGAGTGGCGGGAGCTCTGGCACGGACTGGCTCGGCGGATGGTCGCAGGCGAGCGCCACGCCGTCGTTCCCCTGCTGGCGACGCAGTGCTCGCAGATCGGCGACCGCGCGCTGGCGGACGAACTGATCGAGTACGCCCGCAAGGAGCTGCCGGAGGGGCGTGAACTGCTCTTCGGCATCTCGATCGTCGAGCACTGGATGATGACCGGAAACCAGCAGCGCGCGCTCGAGGAGCTCGAGCCGCTTCTGGACCGTGAGGACACGGCGGAGATCGCCCCGCTCTGGACGCTGGCGACCACGCTGGCCGAGCAGGCCGGTGACGGAAAGCGCGCCCTCGCCTACCACGAGAAGGCGCTCGACATCGAGTACCGCCGGCTGGGTGATGTGATCGACTTGCAGCAGGTGCGGCAGCAGTACCAACAGCTGATGTCCCGCTTCCAGCAGCTCGCGAACGCGGCCGGCGTCCTGGACGCATCGGTAGGCGACGAAGTGCGCACGCGCATCGTGACGGTTGCCGACCGCTGGCGCTCGCTGGACGACGACCCGACCGGCGCAAGCAACATGGCCGGGGCGATCTTCGCATCGCTCGGCGAGGACGAGCTCGCGTGGGACTACCTGACGACGCCGCTGGACGCGAAGCCGAACGAGGCTGCGCCCTGGACCAACCTGGCGCAGCGCATGGCGCAGACCAACGAGTACGTCATGGCGGACAAAGCCTACGAGACCGCGTTCGACATCGAGCCGACCAATGCCGACATCCTGTTCTCCCGCGCCCAACTGCTCCGTCGCCGCGGCCGCCACGACCTGGCGCGCCCGCTGCTCGAGCAGATCGCGAGCGGTGAGTGGCAGCCGCGCTTCCAGAACTCGAAGAACCAGGCCGCGCGCTTGCTCGGCCGGTGACGGAGCCGGACCCCACGTCGAGGTAGCTCCTCCTCTGCGTTCGCGATGAATCCGGACGGCGATCGCGACTCGTGAACTGCTTCAGATTTGCGCAGGACACAGGGTCCACGCTCGTCATCAGCGGATCGCAACGGAGGAACAGTCATGCACGAACTCATGCATACGCACTCCGCCGCTCGGAACCGGGCTGCGGCCGGAATCCAGATGTTGGTCCTGGGCACGCTGGTCACGTTCGTCGCGGTGTCGGACGCCCGCGGACTCGATCAGGGGTTGGCCGCCACCAGTCTCAGCGAGACGCGGACCGTCGACGGCACGGGCAACCACGCCGACGGTGTTCTCGGAACGCCCGGGATCGCGTACGTGCGCCGGCTGGCGAGCGCCTACGCCGATGGGGCTGCGGCTCCGTCCGGCGAGGAGCGCCCGAACGCTCGCGCGGTCAGCAACGCCGTCTGTGAGCAAGAGGGGGATCTCCCGAACGCCGCCGGCGTCTCCGACATGTTCTGGCAGTGGGGGCAGTTCCTCGACCACGACATCGATCTCACGCCCGAGGCGGACCCGGCCGAGCCGTTCTTCGTGATCGTTCCGGTCGGCGATGCGTGGTTCGATCCGGCCGGTGAGGGCGCCGCGATCATCCCGCTGCTGCGATCCGCATACGCGGTCGTGGACGGGGTTCGTGAACAGACCAACGGAATCACGGCCTTCATCGACGCGTCGCAGGTCTACGGCTCCGACGATGAGAGGGCGCTCGCGCTGCGCACGCTCGACGGCACGGGGCGGCTCTGCGAGAGCGACGGGCACCTGCTCCCATACAACGAAGACGGTCTTGCCAACGCGCCGTCGTCCGACGCCGGCTACTTCCTCGCGGGCGACGTCCGGGCGAACGAGCAATGCGGCCTCACTGCGATGCACACGCTCTTCGTGCGCGAGCACAACTACTGGGCGAAGCGCGTCGCGCGTGTCGCCAAGGCGCGAGTAACCGTTCACCCCTTGACAGCGTGTGAGCCTCAGCGTGCGACGGGCAGCGGGACCATGACGGGCGGGTCGGCGCCGGTGAGGTGCGCGGCGACCGAGTCGGCGAGGAAGTCGAAGACTTGGTCGCCACGGCGTCGCAGCGTGGCCGCGGCGGTCAACACGCGCTCGGCGAAGCGGAGTCCGCGAGCGGACTGGCTTCCGAAGGAGCCCTTGCGCCAGAGCACCGCTTTGCGGACCGCGCGCTCGGCGGCGTTGTTCGTCGGACTCACGTCCTGGGTCCGCGCATAGGTGAAGAGGGCGACCACGCGGGGGCGCAGATGGTTGGCCAGAGCCGAGTCGTCGTTCGCGATCAGTCGCTCGAGCCGTCCGCGCAGCACAGCGGCTTCGCCTTGCAGCCGGTCACGGTCGCCGTGCTCACCGAAGAGCCGGTAGCTGCGCATGACCGACTGCGCGATCATGACGCCCTTGTTGCCGAAGCGGCGATGTCCTCGCGGGCCTTCGGCCAGCGCACGGAAGGCGCGCTCGATGTGCGCCCAGCAGAGCTGGCGGCGGGCAAGTGGGTGTGACTCGTAGGCACCCATCCGGTCGCTGATCACCGTGCCACCGAAGCGCCGCCCGATCAGCCGCCCTTTCGCCTTGGCACTGCGGCGGCGATCGATCCCGAAGGCTGTGGCGTGCTCGCTCTCCGCCGCCCACAGCCAGCACACCCGGCCCCGTTCCTTCCACGACGTCTCGTCCACGTTGGCTCGCAGCGACGTGCGGACTGCCCCGAGGGCTTCGAGGTACGACGAGTGCAGAGAGTCACTGAGCCGACGCTCACAGTCGCTGATCTTGCCCAGCGACATCTTCACACCGAAGATCTCACCGAGCAGCCGCTGCGTCTCCCGCACGCTCACGCGGTACACGCCGCGCAGCGCGCCGGCAAGTGTGGTCAGCCGCGGACCGAAGGCCCCGGTCGGCACGCCATCGGGCAGGACCGCCGTCGTGACCGCACGACAGCGCCGGCACCGCGCCTTGTGCAGCCGGTGCTCCCGCACCGTGACGAGCACGCGCGGGAGCACCGTCACCTGGTGCCGGTACGGATCGCCGATGCCCTGCTCGAGATCGTCGTGTCCGCACGCGTCGCAGAGGTCGGGACGGTGCTCCTTGGTCTCATCGACGTTGGACGGATCCACCAGCTCGCGCGCCGTGCCCTCATGGCCCGGCTGTCCGCCCTGCTTGCGACCGCTACGCGGCCTTCGGCCGCGACGGCGCTTGGACCACGCCGGGTCCGACGACGGAGGCCTCGAGCTGTTGCGGGAGTCACGCTTCAGACGCGACTCGAGCTCGTCGATGCGGCGCAGATGCTTCGCTTCGCGACGCTCCAGCTCCTCGATCCAGGCCAGAAGGCCCTCGACCATCGCCCGCAGATCCTCGTCCTGCCGCTCGCCCACAACATCTTGATCGACCGATGGCCGAACGATCTGGATCCTGGCTCGCGACGAAGGGGTGAACGGTTACGCCACGCCAAGGTGTGTACCGGGGAGCCGCAAGTGAGCGGCCTGGCCACTCGCTAGGCACGCGCTCGGGCTCTCCCGCGCTGCAGACCGACCCCGCGAAACGGGGGGTCAGTATGTCGGTCATGCATCGCCCGGACAGACGCCTGCAACTCGATCTCCCACCACTGGCACGCGTAGCTCAGGTCGCGCGCGCCCTCAACGTCGACCCGCGAACGGTCAAGCGCTACATCGCCGCGGGTCGCCTTCGCGCTGTGAAACTCGGCCACGGACCAGGCGCGCACGTGCGCGTCCCTCGGGAAGCGGTCGCGGAGTTGCTGGCAGACGTTGCAGGGTGTCCCGACGGTGGACGACCCGAGACAGTCGCGGAGCCGTCGTGACGGGCGCCCGTCTCAACGGCGCCGCGGTGGCGATGGCCGGCGCTCACGATCTACTGACCGGCACAGAAGTACCGGGTGCGCCGGCTCTGTCGGAGGCAGCGCTGTTGAGGGCGTGCTTCCTCGACAACGAGGCGGCTCAGGCCATCCTTGCGCGGACTTCGCGCAGCCATCAGACACACCACCTCCGCCGGCGACTTCACGACGCGCTGCGGGCGTCTACGGACGGTGGCACACCGGACGTTGTGCGCGTCACCGAGGAACTACGGCAGCGCGGTGTGTCCGACGCTGTCGGTCTCGTTGCCGGCCTCGTCTCGAGCGACCTTCCGGTGAGGGAGTGGGAGCGCCATCTCAGGCTCGTCACCTCGGCGGCTGACCGGCGCGACGCTGCCTCCGTCCTCGTCAATGCGCCATGCACGGAGCTCGGATTCGCGGAACGCATCCACGCGGTCCACGGCGCGGACATGCGCTTCCACGCCGCGGAGCGAAAGTGGCTCGTCTACAGCGAGGACCGTGGCCTGTGGGAGACCGACACAGACGGCGCCGCACTGCGCCGCGCCGGGGACACCGCGCGAGCGCTGTCCCGCGCAGCTGCGGATATCGACAACAAGGACCGGCGGGACGAGTTGCTCAAGTTCGCCCAACGGTCCGAGAGCCACCGCGCGCTCACCGCCGCGCTACACCTCACCGCCAGCCGTTCCGGAGTGACCGTTGGGCCGACCAACTCGACGCGGACCCGTGGGTGCTCTCGGTTGCGAATGGTCTGCTGGACCTTCGGACCGGGAAGTTGTGGCCGCATCAGCGCGAGGACCTGATCACCCGACAGGCGGGGGTAGCGTTCGATCAGGATGCCACAGCCCCGAGATTCGAGCGGTTCCTCATGGAGGTCTTTGCGGGTGACGGGGACCTGATTTGCTACTTCCAGCGGCTCGTCGGCTACTCGCTCCTTGGCGTCGTTCTCGAGCACCTCATCGTCCTGCTATGGGGCGCCGGCAGCAACGGCAAGACGGTCTTGATACGGACCCTGCAGTGGATGCTTGGTACGTACGCAATCCATGCGGAGGCGAGTACGTTCCTCCGCCGACGCGACGTCTCGCGACCGCGGAATGACCTCGCGCGCCTCGCCCCAGCCCGGATCGTGACAGCCGAGGAGCCCGGACGCGACCGTCGGTTGGACGAAGCGACTGTCAAGGGGATCACTGGCGGCGGGAGGCAGACAGCGAGGTTCCTCTTCGGCGAGCACTTCGAGTTCGAGCCGAAGTTCACGCTGTTCCTCTCGACGAATCATAGGCCGTCGATCCGGGACAGTTCCGACGGCACGTGGCGCCGCGTGAAGCTCCTGCCGTTCAAGGAGCAGTTCCTCGGGGACCGGGCCGATCCGCACCTTGCGGCGACACTGCAGGCGGAGGGTCCTGGCATTCTGGCCTGGGCCGTTCGCGGCTGCCTCGCGTACCAGCGACACCGCCTCGGGACGGCATCGGCCGTGACCGGGGCGACCTCCGAGTACAGGGCCGCCGAGGACGCACTTGGGCCCTTCCTGCTCGCAGCGTGCGAGCTGGACGCACACGCCAGCGTCGCGGGGTCGGTGCTCTTCCACGCCTACAAGGACTTCGCTGAGCGCGCAGGCGAGAAGGCGCTGGGGAGTCGGGCGTTCGCGCGGGAGTTGCGAGACCGGGGCTTCGGGCAGAAGCGCACCGAGAAGGCACGGCTCTGGTTGGGAGTGAGGCTGCGCGCCGACCCACTCGTCGAGAGGAGTCCTGACGCATGACGCCTCATGACTCGTGCTTCACAACCGTTACTCAACGCGCGCGCGAAGGCTGCTTTGCGGCGGAGGCGTCAGGACGCGTCATGCGTCAGGACTGGTCAGTCTGGAGTCTCCTCCTCGCCGCGTCCGGATGTGGCGCGGCGAGTGAACTACTCGAGAGTCCGTCTCCCTGGCGTCGTCTGGTCCGCGGCTTGGAGGCGAGTGCTGCCGAGCGTGCTCACACCTCCGACTTGAAGGCGATCAGCAACCGGCTGCCCCCCCTGGCGAGGGGGGGAGGGGGGTCTGATCTCTGGCACCTCGCGCCCGTAGACCGGTGGATCACCCAACTTCCCGCGCGTGCAGGTTTCGGAGTTCCCGCGCGTGGCGCGGGCGCGCATGCGTACGCGCACGCACACGACGGCCTGACCGTCGGAGGTCTCAATAGTGGGTAAGCGAGGACCGAAGCCACTGCCGACCGCTGTGAAGCGGCTCCGTGGAACGGACCAACCGTGCCGCAGCAACCCCAGTGAGCCGCCCGTGATCCCGGGCGCGCCCGACCCGCCTGAGTTTCTCGATGACGTTGCCCGCGCGGAGTGGGACCGACTCGTTCCGGAACTCGTTCGGCGTGGGTTGCTCGAAGTGATCGACCGGGCGGTGTTGACGACCTACACCACCGCCTGGTCTCAACTCGCCCGAGCCGAGTACGCACTGCGTGTCGAGGGCGGCGTACTGATCGACACGCACGGCCGGAGTTTCACGTCTCCGTACACGCAACTCGCGGCGTCGGCCAGAGCACAGTTGCTCGCAGCTGCTCGAGAACTCGGGCTCTCTCCGTCCGCGCGGACCACGGTTCGCGCGACCACTCCATCGCTCCCGACCGCCGGTCTCACCGCAAGGGAGCGCATCCTCGGACCCGCCACCAGGCACTCGGCGAGGTGAACGCATTCCCGAACTCAGTCTGACCGCCATCGCAGTCGCACACCTTGCCAGCGACGTGTCCGCGCAGCGGCTCGCGATCGCGTGGCCGCACGTTGCGGAGGTGATGCAGGAGCGCCCTGATGAGGACACCTCCGCCGCGTGGGCGCTCTGCGCCGGCGTGCCGATTGTCGCGGCCGAGAAGCTCGGCGCCGTCCTACTGCGGCACGGACTTGTTCGCGAGGACGGGAGCGTCGCTCCCGAGGCCATTGCGGTGATGAACGCGCTCGCAGCGCGGAAGCTGAAGGAGCTCAAGCGATGACCCGCGCCCCCGCCACCCCCGAGCTCGCAGTCGTCCGACGTCGACTCGACGAACTGACACTCGACCCCGCCAACGCGCGCACCCACGATCCCCGCAATCTCAACGCGATCCGCTCGAGCCTCGAGCGCTTCGGACAGGTCGAGCCAATCGTTGTCCAGAAGTCCACGGGACGCGTGATCGGCGGCAACGGCCGTGTCGCCGTTCTGCGAGAGATGGGCGTGGGCGGCGTGGACCTTGTCGAGGTGGACGTCGACGACCTGAACGCCACTGCCCTCGGGATCGCGCTGAATCGGTCAGCGGAACTCGCCGGGTGGGATGACGACGCACTCGGGCGACTGCTCGCCGAGTTGCAGCAGGCGCCGGACTTCGACCACTCGGTGGCGGGCTTCACCGACGCCGAGATCACACGGCTATTGGATCCGGTCTCGGGTGAGACCGATCCAGACCAGGTCCCTGAGCCGCCAGTTGATCCCGTGACGAAGCCGGGTGACCTGTGGGTGCTCGGGGAGCACCGTCTGCTCTGCGGCGACGCCACAAACGCCGAGGACGTGGCCCGAGTCCTCGATGGTGAGCTTCCGTTCCAGTTGGTGACGGACCCGCCATACGGCGTGGAGTACGACCCCGCGTGGCGAGCACGCTCATCCGCCGACGGTGGTCTCGGCTCGTCGGTCCGTCGCACCGAAGCGGTGCTGAACGACGACCGCTCCGACTGGCGTGCTGCCTACCGACTGTTCCCCGGCGACGTTGCGTACGTGTGGCATGCCAGTCTGCACTCGTGGGACGTGGCGGAGGGACTGCTCTCCGCCTCACTGCAGATCAGGGCGGGGATCGTGTGGGCCAAGCCGTCGCTGCAGATCTCCCGCGGTCACTACCACTGGCAGCACGAGCCGTGTTGGTACGCGGTACGCAAGGGCCGCCCAGCTGCGTGGTGTGGGGACCGCAAGCAATCGACTGTCTGGAACATCGCTCGCGCCGATGACACCGGCAGCACAACTCACAGCACACAGAAGCCCGTCGAGTGCATGGAGCGCCCGATGCGAAATCACGGCAAGCCGGGCGACCTGGTCTACGACCCATTCCTCGGCAGCGGCACGTCGGTCATCGCAGCGACGCGCGCGCGCCGGAGATGCGCGGGCGTCGAACTGGACCCCGCCTGGTGCGACGTGAGCGTCGACCGCTGGGAGAACTACACGGGCGAGAAGGCCGAGCGGAGGCCAGCGTGACGCCACTCCTCGTCAACTCACGCTATCGCGGCGGCATCCGGACCGGCCTGCCGCGCGTCGCGAGCGAACCACGAAGTCGCACTCAGCGCGAGTCGGACGCCGCCAGTGAACCCCGCGACGCGCTCCCTGTTCGCGTCGCAACGGAGGTCCCTCGATGACGCTAGATGACGCGCTTCGTCTCATCGATCTCGCGCCTACGGGCGACAAAGGGGGCGTCGCCACCACCGCTCACGGCTCGGACGAGGAGGTTGAAACCAGCGTCAATCTCCGGCCGGCCATGCGCGACCGGCACTTCCACGTGATCTTCTCCCTGGCTCAGTACGACGCAGTCGACGCCACCGAGGGCGGCGTACCGCTCGAACACCTCGGCGCACTGCTGAGGGCGGTGTTGCCGGTCGACCTCGATTGGGAGCTGACGCGCGAGCCGCGGGTGTCGCGTCAGGAGCACCTCGCCGAACTCCCCGGTCGAACCGTCCCGATGCTCGTGTACCTCGAGCGGTACCTGTGAGCTCTCTCCGCGACCCAGTTGACCCCGCCGACATGGCGGTGGAAGCGCGGGCCCGGTAGGTCGCCGTGACCACTCGCCGTGAGAAGCAGGCCCCGAACCCCAACGTCGAAGTCGGCGCGGGAATGGCTGACGCGCCGCTGCTCCTCTCGGCCGCGCAGACCGCCGCCCTGCTCGGCATCTCCCGTTCGGTCTTCTACCGCTGGGACGCCCGAGGAGAGGTTCCGCGCCCGATCCAGATAGGCCGCCTGCGGCGTTGGACACGACTTGATCTCCTTCGCTGGGTAGAGCGAAGGTGCCCTCCACGCCACGCGTGGGAATCTGATCGATGAGCGTCTTCCGCCTGAACTACCGCGACCGGAACGGCGAGCAGCGCCGCACCAAGCGCTGGCATGTGGAGTTCAAGGACCACCTCGGTCGGCGCCAGCGGTTCCCCGGCTTCGCGGACCGCCCGGCGTCACGGGAGTTCGAACGCAAGCTCAAGCGGCTCGCCGCACTCCGAGCCACAGCAGCCACGCCCGACGAGGAGATGCGGCGCTGGATCGAGGATCTGGCTCCAGCGCTCCGGGACCGGCTGTCCGACTGCGGGATGCTGACAGCCACGCAGGTCGCGGCCCTCCGGCCGCTCGGCGAACTGCTCGACGACTGGGAGGCACACCTGCGGGCGCGCGGCAACACCGAGGGCCACGTCCGGCTGGTGACAAGCCGGGCGAGGAAAGTGCTGTCCGGCATCGGTGCCGACTACTGGAGCGAGATCGACGCCACGCACGTCGAGCAGTTCCTCCAGACCGAACGCGAACGCGAGGGCGGGGTCAGCCCGAGCCCGAGCAACTTCCACCTGCAGGCCGTCCGGCAGTTCAGTCGCTGGGCGGTGCGCACGGCGTTCGCGAGCGAGGACCCGCTCCGAGTGCTCAGACCACTCGACGTCCAGAGCACGCAGAAGCGACGTGCGCTCACGGCCGACGAACTGGCGCGACTCCTGGCGAAGACCGCGGAGGGTCTCCCGCGCGATGGATCGACGGGAGCCGAGCGCCAGGGCGGCATCCCCGGACCCGAACGAGCGCTCCTCTACCGAATGGCCGCCGAGACGGGCCTGCGCAGGAACGAGATGAAGACCCTCCACGTCGCCGACCTGGACATCGCCGACATCGATCGCGCCACCGTGAACGTCCGTGCGACGAACACGAAGAACCGCCGCGAGGCGCATCTGCCGCTTCGGCTCAATCTGGCTGCCGCTCTCCGCACGCACGTTCGCGAGCGGCTTCCGGCCGCCCGGGTCTTCACGCTCCCGAAGGACTTCCGCGCCGCTGTGATGCTGCGCGCTGACCTCGAAGTCGCGAAGATCCCCTACGAGGACGACGCCGGCCGCGTTGTGGACTTCCACAGCCTGCGCGTGACGTTCGCGACGAACCTCGCGCGCGGCGGCGTTGCACTGCAACTCGCGCAGCGGCTCCTGCGACACAGCACGCCGGTCCTGACCGCGAACGTCTACACGGTGCTCGGGCGGGATGACGATCGGAAGGCGATCGAGAGGTTGCCGGACGTCGGAGCGCAGCCGGAGATCGAGGCCGTGCGTGCCACGGGGACGGACGCGGCGGCTGTGAGCGACAAGCCGTCGCGTCGGCGCAGTACGCCACTCGATGGAGGGAGCGCTCGCGAGGGCCGTCCGACGACTCCCCGCGACTCGCGTCTCGCCGCCCTTCTGGTCGCTTGGGAGCGGTTGGACGAGCACGCGCGCGGCGCGCTCGTGGGAACCGCGGAGCTGCTCGCGCGGGAGTGAGACGGGCCCACTCGGGGTACCCGTTCAGGGTATGACGATCCGCGGCCTCAGCGCGTGATCGGGAGCGCGACGAGAGCCGGCGGCGAGCGGTTGTGCGCGAGTGCCGCGCTGACGTCTGCGAGGTAATCGAAGACGCTCTCGCCACGCTGGCGGAGCGTGGCGGTGACGGTCAGGATGCGCTCGACGAAGCGGAGTCCGCGCTCGCTCTGACTTCCGTGCGTTGCGCGTCTCCACAGGACCGGCTTGCGCACCGCGCGCTCAGCGGCGTTGTTCGTCGGGGAGACGCCAGGGACGTCGGCGAAGGTCCACAGAGCCTCCGCTCGGTCGAGCAGATGCCGAGTCGTTCCGCGTACTCGGCGGTGCTTGCTGTCTGCGCCGCGCACGAGCAGCGTCAGGAGTCGGTCCCATGTGAGACGCAGCTCACGCCGCATGCGGTCGCGGTCCCCGTGCTCGCCGAAGTGACGCTGAGCTCGCATGACAGCCTGGGCGAGACGCACGGCCTGCTTGCCGAAGCGCCGGCCGCCGCGCGAGCCCTCGGCCAGCGCTCGAAAGTCCCTCTCGAGATGCGCCCAGCAGATCTGGCGGCGCTCGGTGGGATGCTGGTCGTAAGCGCCCATACGGTCGGTCACGAGGACGCCCCTGAAGCGCTTGCCCACGAGTCGCCGCATGGCCTTGGCGCTCCTGCGCCGATCGATACGATGGACCGTGGCGTGCTCACAGACCGCGCTCCACAGCCAATGCAGCGTGCCACGACGCGACCACGGTGTCTCGTCTACATAGGCGACGCTGCTCGTGCGTACGGCCCCGAGGGCCTCGATGTGCGCTGAGGAGATGGCTCCCGACACCCGCTCCTCGATCGCACTGACCGTGCCCGGTGACATCGAGACGCCGATGACGTCACGCAACAGACGACTGGTCTCGCGCCGCGACAGGCGGAAGACGCCGACCAGAGCCGCGGTGAGCGCACAGAGTCGCGGGCCGAAGGGACTCGCCGTCACACCGCTTGGCAGCGAGGCAGTGGACGTGGCGCCACAGTCCGTGCACCGTGCCCGGTGCAACCGGTGCTCGGTCACCTGGATCAGCCGTGGCGGGACCTCGAAGACCTGCTGGCGTGTCGGGGCGCGATCGATCGGGACGAGCACGTCGCTCCCACACGCGCTGCACTCGCGCGGGCGGTGGTCCTCTACGCCATCGACCTCGGACTCGTCCACGAGCTTGCGCGTCGCCCCTTTGTGGCCGGGCTGCGCACCCTGGCGCTTGTCCGACGGCGGCTTGCGCCGCCGCCGCTTCTTGGACCACGACGGATCCGAGGACGGTGGGCGCGAGGAGGTGCGGGAGTCCCGGCGAAGACGGCTCTCGAGATCGTCGATCCGTGCCGCCTGCCGCTCGATCACCTCCGCCTGCTCGGCAATCGTCTCGTCCCGAGCGTCCAGACGACGGGTCAGGCGCTCGACCAGATCACGCAGCTCATCGGTGCCCACATCCGATTCATCGACCGAACGGAAAGCGATCTGGATCCGAGCTCAGAACCAAGGGCTGAACGGGTACCACTCGGGCTGCACCTTGCTGCTCTCCGCGCGACGCACGGGACCAACCGAGCTCCGTCTGACGGGCAGAGACACGAACTCCGCCCGGGCACGACCGACCATGCTGGCGCATCGCTCGCCGCGCGAGAGCGTTAGGACGCGTCCGCGCCCGCAAGGACATGTAGGTACGCAGGCAGCACACTCGCCGTGAGCCAAACGCCACTCGTAGACGCGAAGAACTGAGCTCCGCTCGCGTGGAGTCTTGCGGCATCGACACGCAAGATGACCGAGTCTCCGCGTCGTGAGCCGACGTGCCTGGCAGTCGTGGCGTCTGCGGACAGGTGGACGTGTTGCCGGCGCATGGGCCGAATACCCTCACGGAGAATCCGACGCAGTGCTCGGCGATGGGTCCCGTGATAGAGAACGGCGGGTGGCGTCGTAGGCTCTCCGACGCACCCAACAGCCACGGAGTGACCGTGTACAGACCGAATACGGGCGCCGACATCGTCTATTGCGAAGCGCTGCTTGGAGTTCCCCCGGTTCGGTGGACACCCGGGGACTATGATACGGCGGCCTCCGGCCGTCGCCGCCTCTCGAACTCGATGGGCGACAGGTCCTCGATGGAGGAGTGTCGCCGCTGCGGATTGTAGAAGCCCTCGATGAAGTCGAACACCGCCAACCGCGCTGCGGACTTGGTCGAAAAGCTGGTGCGGTCGATCAACTCGGTCTCGAGCGTGGCGAAGAAGCTCTCGCACATGGCGTTGTCGTAGGCGTCTGCGACCGATCCCATGGACGGCCTGACGCCCGCTTCTCTGCAGCGCCGCCCGAAGGCGAGCGACGTGTACTGGCAGCCCTGGTCGGAGTGGTGGACGACTCCGAGGGGCTGGCGCTGGCGCACGGCCATCTCGAGTGCGTCCAGCACGATCTTGGTGTGGAGCGTCGTGGCCATGGACCAGCCGACGATCCGGCGGCTCCAGACGTCGAGGACGACCGCCAGGTACAGGAACCCCGTCCAGGTCGGCACGTACGTGATGTCGGCCACCCAGAGCTGATCGGGTGCGTCGGCCGTGAAGTCGCGATCGACCAGGTCGGCGGCCGGCGCCTGACGCTGCGAGCGCTTCGTGGTCTTGGCTCTCTTGCGGCGGCTCACGCCCTCGATCCCAGCCTGGCGCATGAGGCGCTCGACGCGCTTCCTACCGATGTGGAGGCCCTCGTAGCGCAGCTCGGCATGGATGCGCGGTGATCCGTACGTCTGGCGAGAGCGCTCGTGGATCTCGCGGACGCGCTCGGTCAGGGCAGCGTCCTCGCGATCTCTCTTCGAGGGCGCACGGCCGCGCGATGCGTAGTACCCGCTCCTCGAGACGCCGAGGACCCGACACATGGTGGCCACGTCGTGCTCTGCCTGGTGATCGCTCACGAACCCGAACCCTTCTCTGGGATCGAGCGCGTCTCCCGAGCGAACCAGGCCGCGGCTTTTTTCAAGATGTCGCGCTCCTCGCGCAGCCGGCGCACATCTCGTCTGAGCTTGCGCAGCTCATCGCGCTCCGCGGTGGTCAAGCCGTCGTCACGCTCTCCGGCGTCCAGCGCGGCCTGCTTGATCCACTTGCGGATCGTCATCTCCGTCGGCTCGAACTCGCGGCACAGGCTCATCACGCTCCGGCCGGCGCGGTGCAACTCGACGATCTGGCGCTTGTACTCCTCGTCGTACGGTGGTCTCGATCTGGGCATCTGGACATCCTCCCAACCTCAGTGGTCGGGTGTCCACCGAACCGGGGGAACTCCAGTTTCTCAGGCGCGCCGCTGCGCTCCACCTCCCGTTCCCACGGCGCTCCGCACCCAGGGCAGCACCCCCGATCGCTCGTCCCCGCCTTGATGCACCGCTTCGGAAGTTCCTCGGGGAACGTCGCGAAGTGCGCCTCCGGGAACGCCTGCGAGTTGATCGTCCAGACGGTCCTGGCGTTCCTGGATGAGACCAGTCCCGACACCGCGGCGGAGAAGCTCTCGTTCTGCTTGATCCGCTGGCCCTTCACGTTGGCGCCGTTCGCGCGCGCCTTGGGGTTGACGCCGGACCCGCGCGCGTGGGCCGTGCCCGACACGGGCTCTCGGATGGCGTCCGCGTCGTAGAAGTACGCGGGGCTCTTGGTGAGCAGGAAGATGAACTCGTGCGCCGTCGTCGGCCGGTCGGCCACGCTCTCCGGCATGCACGAGCGCTTCGCCCAGACGATGCAGGAGCGGAGCCACCACCCGGGCCGGACGACTCTGTTCCCGGTGGAGCAGTAGCACGTCGGGCAGATCAAGCCTCCCCGTGAGGGTTGGCGGCCCCAGAGGACCCCTGGCGCCTCTTTCTCGCACCCGACGCACTGTAGGTCCGGGAGCTGTAGCGCGCGGGCCACCCGCCAAGGCATCCCGATCATGTCCTTCGGCTTGAGTCCAGCGACATCGACGTCGGACCTCGGGCTCGGATGATCATCGCGCCGGCGGGAGGCGGTCATCGCCCGCTGCGCGCGGCGCGACTCCGCCTGGGAGCTCCGGCTGCCCTGAAGGGTGGACAGGTCGCCTTCCGGACCGCGCCGAGCGCCAGCGTACGAGTCCCCGAGATTCAGCCAGAGCGTCCCGTCATCCCGCAGGACACGCCGGACCTCCCGAAACACCGCCACCATCCGTTCCACGTACTCCTCGGGCGTCGCCTCCAGACCGATCTGGCCCTCTACGCCGTAGTCCCGGAGGCCCCAGTAGGGAGGGGACGTGACAACACAGTGGATCGACGACTCGGGGATCTCCGAGAGGCGGTCGAGCACGTCGCCCACCAGGATGCGGGTGGTGGTCACGCGGCGCTCTCCCGAGTGGCTCCCGATGCCGGACGGCACCTCGCCCGTTCCGCCGCAGACCACGCACCCGTATCGAGGGTTGGTCGGAGCGCCGCACCCGCACAGATTGTCCGGCTCAGGTGGATGGGCACGCCCCGGCGAACCGTCCTCCAGCTTGGCGAGCGCCGCCGTGTAGGCGTCCCGCATCATCGCCCAGTCGTTGGCGTTCTCCTGCCACGCCACCATGCCCTTGAGCGGTGTGTAGACGCACGAGCGGAGGTCGTTCTCGTGCCGGTCGCCGTCGTAGGTGAAGACGATCTGCTGGGGCATGATCCCAAAGCAGGCGAACGAGTCCCCTGGACGCGCGTCGCTCAGGTCGGAGCGGTTCGCGAGCTGGTGGATGGCGGTGCACCGCGGCTCGACGCAGCACCATGGCCGGCGAAGGTCTCCGCTCATCGGCGTCCCTCCCACGGCCAGGTCCTGCGGGGCTCCGGCTTCGCCTTCATCCCGTGGACCCCCGAGACAGAAGCTCAAGGAACGCCGCCTCTGCCTGCGCTGGCGCGATGGCGTTCCCCAGAGCCCGGAGCTTCAACGTGCGGTCGCTCATGGCCTGCTCCACGGCTCGCACCAACCCGGGGGGAACCCCTGGAGCCAGGTCACAAAGCGCGGCGACAGTCGGCAGACGGGGTGCGAGGTCAGGGCGATGGCCGAGAACAGCAGCCCATCGGTCGTCGTCTCCTCGGAAGCCGGGAGGCCAGGGCAGGGGCCAGTCTCCACCGCCTCGCTCAGTTGGCCGCGGCGCTGGCCCGGGCGATACGAGCCCTTGTGGTCGTTCGCGCTCGGTGTCGGCCACAACGACGCTGCGTGGTGGAGCGACGGGTTCCCACCCTTGTGCGCCTTGACCTGTTTGGCGTCGGCTGCTCCCGGCGTCGGCCAGTCGTTCACGGCTCGGCTCAAGGCCACGCCCGCATCCTGCGAGTTGCTCTGGTTCCGCTCGTTCGCACGGGGCGTCGGCCACGCCATCGCCGCACTCGGCAGCATCAGGTCCCCGCTGCTCCCCCGCTGGTTCGGGCCGCCCTTCGGCCCGTCGGAGGACCTGGGCGTCGGCCAGAGCAACACCGCCGCTTGGAGATCCCCGCCGCCCGCGTTCGATCGCCCGAGTTCCTGTTTCCTCTCCGCGCTCTCCGGTCCACCGCTGATCGTCCTGGGCGTGGGCCAGAAGGAAGACCCGGGCGCGACCGTGCGGCGCTCCGACATCCGACGCGGAGACACTCGTGCATTCCGCAGAGAACCCGCCTTCGGCCAGCGAGCCGAGGACCGCCGCCCACTCCCGCCCCCCGTTGGACGTGAGGATGCCGACGGGGTTTTCGATGGCGATGTAGCGAGCCCGAGACTCTCGAGCCACGCGGACAACCTCGGGCCAGAGCCACCGCTCGTCGTCGATGCCCCCGCGCTTCCCGGCGGCGGAGACGGGCGGGCAGGGGAAGCCGGCGAGGACGACGTCCACCGCCCTCGCCAGATCCTCGGCAGGGAACTCTCGAACGTCACCGACGAACAGAGGCGCCGGAGCCAGGTCGCCGACCTCCATCGCGCACGCCAGTACCGCGGCGCAGAGTGCTTCCCGTTCCACGTAGCCGACTGCGACAGGAGCGACATCCACTCGTCGGGCGGCGGCGTGGAACCCGAGGTCGAGCCCGCCGATACCGGAGAAGAGCGACAACACGCGGAGGGGATCAGCCACACGGCTCCTCCTCCCACGGCCAGGTCCTACGCTCTCGCTTCGGCTTCATCCCGTGGTACTCCACGACGTGCATGTCCCAGGCCCAGCCGAGAAGGCTCGGAGCGGCGTGAAGGCCCGCGTACGTGTCCTCGATCGCCACTTCGATCCGGCTCTCGCACCAGGGGCAGGTGAAGGAGTAGGAGGGCTCACGGGTCGGTAGAACACGACCTTCAGACGACGACTCGGGCGGCCGCAGAAGCATCGGTTCGGCGGGGTGCCGGGGTCGGGCTCGGTGTTGTCCCCTTCGGTCGGATCTCTTCCTTGTGTTGTGTCCTCCGCCGGCGCCCCGCCCTGGGACGTACCGGTTCCCTTCTCCCCCGGCTTCTGTTCGTCCTCGTCGAGCTGGAACGGCTCCGCCTTCCCCTTGAGCAGCTCGGCGACCTGGTAGGCCACGGAGCCCGTCTTGCAGCGGAGGAGCGCGTCCCTGTCGGCCTCGGAGAACACGTCCATCGTGATGGAGCTCGAGAGAGGGGGCTCCTCTGGAGGGAGGACGACGACCCAGTGGCCGATCCATGTGGTCATGGGGATCTCCGATCGAGTGAGGCGAGGATCTCGCGCGGTGGCGTCTTCACGCGTCGCACTCCTCAGCGTGTGGCGGCAGCGCGACCCTGCGTTCGCCGTGGGAACCGCGCTCCACCATCGGCACCTGGTCAGGCCAGAAGCGACAGAGGTACATGCACGCGTCCGTGATGTCGGTGTACGGGCCCGTCACCCTCCGGTTCTCGCCGTCCGGCGCGTGGTGCCGCACGTACACCCGCCCCTCCGCGCAACGGAAGACGACTCGGAAGGGCACGGGGCGGTTCACTGCCAACCCTCCACCACCCGCTTCAGCATCCACGGCAGGTCCCGGTAGATCAGCTCCTCAGTCCAGCGGCGCAGCAGCTTGTACGCGGTGCTCTTGGGGTCCATGTCTCGGAGGTGCTCGACGTCCACATCCCTACCGAGTTCCGCCACGACCAGGGCCATCGACCGAAGCCGTTTCATGTCCGCTGGCGACGGGTAGCGCGGTCCGCTCACGCGTCGTGCTCCCCGAGCCACGAGCGACCCTTCGTCGTCACCTGGTAGCGCATCAGCCTTGGCTCCCAGCGCAGCAAGCCTCTGTGCGCCAGGTGCCAGACGGGAGTGGCGTCCCACCGCCTCGTCGAGAAACCGCGAGCGCCCCCAGCGACAGCGCGCCGAAGCACCAGCACCTCCTCTTCCTGGATGCGGTCAACCGACACCCAGCACCTCCCATTCGCAGATCAGGCACCTGCACGGGTCCTCGGTCTCCTGCGGCGGGACGACCCGCTCGATCGCCGCGAGCGCGCGGCGACACGCGGCCTCGCGGGTCTCGTCGGGGAGACGCTGGAGCAGGACGGACGCGGTCCCCCATGGGCCACCCACGTGCGCATGCGCCGGGCCTTGGCGGCACTCCACGACCACGTCCGTCTGGCTGTCCTCGTCCCAGTAGGACAGGTGCAGACCGTGGCCTGCGTCGCTCTGGGCCATCTCGGTGCCGCGGAACTTCACGCGGGGACCTTGGGGCTTTCGGGCGAGGCGCAGCTCCGGAGTGCGCCCATCAGCTACCCTCCCCCGGGTGCACGTCCACCCCGTCCTCTTCCGCCCCGACACCGGCGCTGTCCACGAGGTCGGCGCGTTCATCGACGGCGGGCGGTTCCCCGTCCAGCCGGACGGAGGCGGTCGCCTCGCGGGCTAGGGCCGCCTGGTTTGCCAGGTACGACAAGTCCGGCATGTAGGCGGAGGGCTGCGAGGCGGCGGCGGCCACGGCGGGCTCAATCCGGGGAGCCTGTCCACCCTTCCATCCCGGGATGACCCCGGTCAGGTCGAGCACGTCCTCGCGGACGGAGTCGCCCAGTACGCATCGCCCACCACGGTCGTCGATGTCCATCACCCCGAGCGCACCGAGGACGCGGAGTGCCTCGGCGTGGAAGCCCAGGTGGACGGACACGAACTCACGGTGCGGGGGCTTGATGCCGAACTCGCGCTCCAGCTCGGCGGGTTCGTGGCCATCCAGGTCCTGACAGACCATGCCGATCAGCGCCCCGACGGTCTTGGCCTGCATGTCGATAGAGAGGCCCGTCGGGGGCTCCTGCATGGCGAGCTGCGCGTCCTTCGCGGCGCATTCCGGCGCCGACGCCAGCGCCGCGATCACCTCGTCCATCGACAGGCAGAGAACGTCCGCCATCTTGATCATCAGCTCCGGCTCCCGTACCCCGGGCAGCAGGACAACACCGAGGCGGCCAGCCCCAACGGCCCAGCCGAACTCGAGGTGTGCGCTGATCCCGCACGGCTGTACGAGAACGCACGCCTCGCATCCGCGGAGCGCCGTCATGTCGAGGCGCAAGCCCTCTCTCGCGAGAGGGTGATCCAGCGCCTCCCGGTACGCGTGGTCGTCCCACTCCTTCCACTTGAGGTCGAGGTCCGACCACGCGAAGCCGCTGTTGCCCGGAGCCGGGTTCCTGAAGTCGTAGACCTCGTGGCCGGCGGTACGGAGAGCGTCAACCACCTCCGGCTGGATCGTGTTGCGCCACGAAGAAGCGACGTAGACCTTCATCGAATGGAACCTCCCGCGACCGCAGCCGCCTCCGCTTCCCTCAACCAAGCCGGGCACCTGGACCGGTGCCGCTCGAACGCCTCGTCCTTCGCCCGCTTCGCCTTACGCCGGGCAGCCCGACGGGCCCCGAGCGAGTCCCCAAGGGCGGTGACCGACTCCAGCACCAGCTCGCCGCAGCGGCTGGTCGATCCGCACTCGATCGGGGTTCTGGTGGCGGTGGTCACGCCGCTTCCTCGAGTGCCGCCGGGGCGCCGCGCCAGGCCGATCTGCACAGGAGGCGCAGAGAGTCCCCGAGCAGGTCGAGGTCCATCGGCAGGTCCCGCGGCATGAAGACCCGGTCGTTGACCTCGTGGCGGGTCAGGCCGCAGAGCATGACGCGGGTGGCCACGCCTCTGGGGATGTGGCGCTTCACGGGAGAATCTCCCGCAGGGCTTCATCGACGCGGCGCTCGTCCGCCTCCGCCGCCTCGCCCAAAGTCGGGGGGCGGACTATGGGTCCACCGATGAGGCCGAGCACAGTTGGCCAGGCTCGACTACACGCGACGTGTCGCGCGTGGGCGGACCCCGGGACGAAGGCTGCTCGACTCGCCGAAGCTCTTGCGGTTACGGCAGATACGCCGTTTCCGCTACCCCCAGAGCCTCCCCACGAGCTACTTTTCGTCGATCTTGTAACCCATGTCATTCACTCCTCGGCCGTAGCCAACCGGGACCCGTCATGCGCTTCGCGCGGTGTCCCCTTACCTCTGACTCATCCCTTCCCCGAACGGGGAAGCCTGCACCCTGGCCCAGCACGGCGCAACGCGCGTGCCCGATCTCTGCAGACACCCCAGTCCGGGGAACCGTCCTCGTGGAGGAACCGTGGTTCCTCCTGAGGGGACAGGGAGCATAGCCGCCTCCCGGGCGCACCGTAGAGAGAGTTTGACCAGCGTGGCGCGCGGGCGCCGGGTCGTACACTCGGGCCGCACGAGGAGGGCCCGGATGGGCAAGCGACGAGGGCCGGAGAGCGACGAGCCGCGCGGGATCACGCGGCGTCAGCTCCTGCAGTCCGCCGGCACTGCCGCTGCGGCGGGTGCGGCCTTCGGTGCGGGCGAGGCCCTCGGCCAGGATGCCGGCGGCGGTGGCGAGGTCGTCGGCCCCGGTGACGTGCCGGTCGCCCTGCGCGTCAACGGCAAGGACAGGACGATCCGCGTGCCGCCACGCCGGACGCTCCTCGACGCACTCCGTGGCGACGTCCAGCTGACCGGCGCGAAGAAGGTCTGCGACCGGGGTACGTGCGGCGCGTGCACGGTCTGGCTGGACGGCTGCCCCGTCTACGCGTGCACGCTGCTCGCGATCGAGGCCGAGGGGGCCGAGATCACGACCGTGGAGGGGCTCGGCACGGCGGACGCGTTGCACCCCGTGCAGGACGCATTCCGGCAATACGACGCGCTCCAGTGCGGGTTCTGCACCCCGGGCTTCGTGATGTCGGTCGCGCATGCGGTCGAGGTCCACGGCAAGTCGCTCACGCGCGACCGCCTCCTCCCGATGATCTCTGGCAACCTCTGCCGCTGCGGCACGTACCCGCACGTCGTCGCGGCGGCCTTCGCCGCGGCAGGCGTGCGCGAGACGTCCGGCGGGGAGGTACGCTGACATGCCGCGCCGCGTCAAGGTGATGCTCGGCCGCCCGGACGGCCCGGAGCGTGAGGTGACTGTCGAGATCCACGATCTCGACATCGCGCCGTGGGGTTCCGGCGCCGACCTGCGGTGTGTCGGAACCGACGTGCCGCGTCTCGAAGCTCCGCAGAAGACCACGGGCGCCGCGCGTTACAGCGCCGACATGCTGCTGCCCAACATGGCGTACTCGGCGCTGTTGCGCAGCCCGCACGCACACGCGCGCGTCAAGCGCGTCAGCACCGCCGCCGCGGATGGTGTGCCGGGCGTTCTTGCGACGCAGGTGCTCGTCGATAGCGGCGGCATCGTCAAGTTCGCCGGCAAGGGCGTGGTCGCAGTCTGCGCCGAGAATCCCGAGGCGCTCTCCGACGGACTCGCGGCTGTCGACATCGAGTACGACATCCTGCCGTGCGCTGTCACGACCGACGACGCGATGGCACCGGGCGCGCCTCGCGTCGACGCTAAGCGAGACAACGCCGTTGAGTCGAAGGGCCGCCGGGGCGGACCGGTCCGCCGCGGCGACCCGGAGGACGCGCTCGCGAAGGCCGATAAGCGAGTCTCTGCAGTGTTCCGCACGCAGGTGCAGACCCACTCGGCGCTCGAGTCGCACGGCTGCGTGGTCGAGCCGAGCGGCGACGGATTCACGGTGTACGCGTCTACGCAGGGCACCGGTTCGTTCCGCGGATCGATCGCGAAGGCGCTGGGCGTGCCGCCGGGCAAGGTGCGCCTGATCGCCGAGCACGTCGGCGGCGGCTTCGGCGCGAAGCTGGGTGGGATCGACGCATGGGACCGCGCTGCCGCACACTTCGCCGTGAAGCTGAAGCGGCCCGTCAACGGCATGCTCGACCGGCGCTCCGAGCACCTGATCGCCGGCAACCGACCGGACTCGATCCAGAAGCTCACGATGGGCGCGGACAAGGGCGGGAAGATCACCGTCATGACGTCCGAAACCCACGGCACCCCGGGCAACGGATCGCGCGGCGGTAGCGCAACCAACACGCGCGTCTACTCCATCCCGAACCTCCTGGCGCAGCACACGGCAGTCTCGACGTTCACCGGTCGCGGTCGCGCTTTCCGCGCGCCCGGTCACCCGCAGGGCTTCTTCGCGCTCGAGGGCATCATCGACATGCTCGCGCACGCCCGCGGCGAGGATCCGCTCGCGTTTCGCCTCCGGAACGACCCGCATCCGTTGCGACAGGTGCAGTGGCGGATCGGCGCCGAGCGGATCGACTGGGAGAAGCGCCGCAAGGTCGCTCCGGGCGCGTCGAAGGGCGCAGTCAAGCGCGGCGTCGGTTGCGCCGCGGGGGTGTGGCAGAGCCGCGGGCGGGGAAGTTGGGTCGTCGAGCTCGAGCTCTCTCGCGACGGAAGCGTGACGGTCAAGAACGCCGTGCAGGACATCGGCACCGGCACCCGCACCGTGCTCGCGATCATCGTGGCGGAGGAACTCGGTCTCGCGCCGAGCGACATCACCGTCCGCATCGGCGACACGTCGTACCCGGCGGGGCCGGGGAGCGGCGGCAGCACCACGGCGCCCTCGATCGGTCCGGCGGCCCGCGAGGCGGCGGCTCGTGGACACGAGTCGCTGGGTGCCCTGCTGGCCGAGGAATGGAAGACGGACGTCGACAAGGTCAAGCACGACAACGGCGTGTTCAACGGGCCCGGTGGCAAGAAGGCGACGTTCAAGGAGGCCTGCGGCCTGATCGGTCCGGACGGCCTGACCGTGCGCGGCGAGCGGCGCCGCAACTACGACGGCTTCCACGGTGACACCGCCGGTTGTCAGTTCGCGGACGTGGCGGTCGACACCGACACGGGGATCGTCCGGGTCGAGCGCGTCGTGGCCGTGCACGACGCCGGCCGGATCATCGACCGGTTGACGTCGCGCAGCCAGGTCATCGGCGGCGTCATCCAGGGTATCTCGTACGCGCTGCACGAGGACCGGCGCATGGACCGCAACCTGGGGGACATGGTCAATCCGACCTTCGACACCTACAAGATCCTCGGCGTCTCCGACTGCCCGCAGATCGACGTCGTCCTGACGTCGATCGACAGTGGGTTCAACAACACGGGCATGATGGGCCTCGGTGAGCCGGTGACCGTCCCGACTGCCGGCGCCATCGGCAACGCGGTCTTCCACGCGCTCGGCGTGCGCGTGCACGAGTTGCCGATCACGCCCGCCCGTGTCCTCACAGCGCTGGGCCGAATCTGATGAAGGCGTTCCGCTACGTCCGCCCGAACGACGTCGCCGGGGCCGCGAAGCACGGCGCGAGCGCCGATGCGCTCATGAAGGCCGGCGGCATCGACGTCCTAGACCGCATGAAGGAGCGCGTTGACGAACCCGATCGCGTCGTGGCGCTGCTGTCGCTCGGCGATCCCGCGCTCCGCGCGATCACGAAGGACGGGGCGACGCTGCGGATCGGGGCACTCGCGACGCTGTCGGACGTCGCGGCGTCCGACCTGGTCCGCGCGCACGCGGCGCCGCTCGCACAGGCGGCCGGGATGGCAGCGAGTCTCCAGATCCGCAACCGGGCGACCGTGGCGGGCAATCTGCTGCAACGCACCCGGTGCGGGTACTTCCGCATCCGCTCGTTCCCCTGCTGGCGGCGCGGGGACGACGCTTGCCCCGTGCTCGCGGACGGCGCAGTTCAGGAGACGGCGGGGATCTTCGGCAACTCGCAGTGCGCATCGGCGCACCCCGCCAGCCTCCCGCCCGTGTTCGGTGCATTGGGAGCAACCGTGCACGTGCGCCGGGCCAATGCCGCCACGGACGACCTGCCGTTCGGGGAGCTGTACGTCCCGCCGCGGAAGGGTCGCCACTCGGATGCGTCCCTCGAACCCGGCGACATCGTCACGGCCCTCTCGCTGCCGGTTCTCACCGGTTCCGACGCGGCCGCCTACGAAGAGGTGAGGCAGAAGGCCGCGTTCGACTGGGCGCTCGTCTCCGCGGCCGTGAAGGTCAGCTGGAACGGAGAGGTATTCGGCAAGAGGGTGGCCGAGAAGGTCTCGGTCTGGCTCGGCTCGGTTGCGCCGACCCCGTATCGCGCGGCGGCGGCCGAGGCGGCGATCCTGAACAAGCAGCTGACCGACGGTGTCATCACGAAGGCGAGCGAGGCCGCGGCCAGCGGAGCGAAGCCGCTCGATGGCACCAAGTACAAGGTCCACCTCGTGAAGGTCGCGGTGCGTCGGGCGCTGCTGAGCGCGGCGGGGAGGGCGGAGTGAGCACGTACCGCCGGCGGCTTCAGAAGATCCTGCGCACGCGCTGCGTGCATCTCTGCACCAAGGAGATGGTGCAGCCGCTGCCCGACGACGACGAGCAGGAGAACCCGTACGACACGGCCATCTGGTGGTGCGGCCGCACGACCGAAGCGCTCGGACCGGACGGCTCGAGCGCGTGTCCCGGCGACTGCGACGGACCCGGTCGCACCTGCTACGACGCGCCGCCGGGACCGCCGCTCACGCCGTAGGTCGCGTCGTCGGCCGGCCGCCTACTTCCAGGCCTGGACCGTCGCGCGGTAGCGCGACACGGCGGACGCCTGCCCCGTCTTCTGCAGGTTCTTCGCGCGCGTCATCAGGCCCGAGCGGGACCAGCCGGGAGGCCCGGAGACGAGTTCCACCCGCGTGAAGCCGGCGGCCCGGCACATCCCCGTCAGCGCCTTCGCGTTGGGCGCCCACCAGTTCGACGGGTCGCCGTTCAGCTCACTGCCGGGGAAGAACTCGCAAACCGCTCGGTCATGGTGCCCGGGGAACTCGGCGGCCTCGGTCTCGATGATCGCCAGCTCGCTCGTCACGCTCGCCACCCGTCGCAGGGACCGGAGCGGATCCTCCATGTGGTAGAGCGACCCGAGGAAGAACACGACGTCGTGTTCGCCGACCTCCGCGAGGTCCATGTCCATGAAGTCGCCGACGACGGACGCGGCGCCGCTCTCGCGCAGGGCGTGTGCCGTGTCGAAGCCGATCTTGCCTGGCAGGCTCTCCGGGTCGTAGTACGGGCGCGTCTCGTATGGCTCGGGCGCGCGCCCCTCTTCCTTGCAGCGCTGCCAGTACTCCATGTGCTGGTCCAAGTGCATCGTCCACATGAACCGGTCCAGCGCGGTCACCTTGGTCGCTCCGCGCTCTTCCGCTTCGAACGCGAAGAACCCGTCCCAGGAGTTGATATCGAGCACGGACTTGCCGCTGAGAGCGGGGAGTTCCATGGATTCCCACTCGCGCTTCAGCTGCTCCTGGGGCTTCACCCCGGGACTGACGAGTCCGTCGCCCATGTCGATGGAGTGGAACCAGAACGGGACCTTCGTGACGCGAATCTGCCGCTGCTCTTCTCTCACAGCCGCCCAGCTTCGCAAGCGGTGGGGACAGATCGACGGCGGGATTGCCCTGCGGTAGAACGGACGCGATGCGCGTCCTCGTTGCAACCGGCCACGGCGGTCCCGAGGTCCTCGAACTGCGGGACGACCATCCTGAGCCCTCGCCCGGGCCGAACGATCTGCTCGTGCGCGTGCGCGCCGCGGCCTTGAACCCGGTGGACACGAAGATCCGCGCGGGCTATCTCGGTGAGCGCCCGGCGCCCTACGTCCTCGGATTCGATGTCAGCGGCGTGGTGGCGCGAGCCGGCTCCGATGTCTCCGGGTTCGCGGCCGGTGACGAGGTCATCGCGTCGCCCAGCCTGTTTCGCGACGGCAGCAACGCGGAGCTGGTCCTCGTTGACCACCGTCGCGCCGCGCTCAAGCCGCCCTCGCTCGACCACGAGCACGCGGCCGCGCTGCCGCTGGTGGCCATCACTGCCTGGGAGGCCCTCTACGATCGCGCCGAGGTCGGCACCGGTGAGTGGGTTCTCGTGCACGCCGGAGCGGGTGGGGTGGGGCACATCGGGATCCAGCTCGCGCGGCTCCGGTACGCCAACGTCATCGCCACGGCCAGCCGCGAGGAGTCCAAGAAGCTGTGCAAGGACCTCGGCGCCGAGCACGTCATCGACCACCGGGCAGAGGACGTCACGGCGCGGGTCCTCGAACTCACCGGCGGCGCCGGCTGTCCGCTCGTGTTCGATACCGTGGGCGGAGCGGTGTTCGAGAGTTCTCTCGATTGCGTCGCCGTGAACGGCCGCGTGGTGACGATCGTGGCGAACGAGAGTCCCAACGTCTCGGCCAAGCTGTTCGTCAAGAACGCCACGCTGATCCACGAGTTCATGGGCGCCCCGTCGATGCACGGACAGCGGATGGAGGCGCAGGGCGACCTGCTGGGGCGCGTGGGAGAACTCGTGGAGGCCGGCTCGATCCGGCCCGTGGTCAGCCGCACCTTCCCGCTGGCCGAGGTGCCCGAGGCACACCGCGCGCTCGAGGCCGGGCACACGACCGGCAAGATCGCCATTCGCGTCTCCTCGTAGTCGCCTGACCGGTTGTCTTCAGGTCGACGATCGAGAGGTACTCGGCAGGGTCGTGGACCACTGGTTGAGCGACGATCCGGCGCGCGTGTTCACCGGACACACGTACACGGATCTCGGCCTCATCTCCTGATCGCGCGCTCGCCCGATCCGGTATCGTCCCGCGATGCCGGACGGCGGACCTCTGCTTCACCTGCGCGGCGTGCGCAAGTCGTACCGTGCGCCGGACGGCACGACCCAGGTCGTGCTCGACGTCGCGGAGCTCGTCGTCCCCGCGCCGAAGGAGATCGCGATCCGCGGGCGCAGCGGCAGCGGCAAGACCACGCTGCTGAACGTGATTTCGGGGCTGCTCCGGCCGGATGCCGGCGAGGTGAGCGTGCTCGGCACCGATGTCGCGAAGCTGAGCGAGTCGGCGCGAGACGCCTTCCGCGCGACGCACCTCGGCTACGTCTTCCAGACCTTCAACCTGTTGCAGGGCTTCACCGCCCTCGAGAACGTGCTGCTCGGGATGATGTTCGGCCCCGGACCCGACGAGGCGTACGCCCGCTCGCTCCTGACCGACCTCGGGATGGCGGACCGCCTCGACCACAAGCCGGCGCAGCTCTCCGTCGGCCAGCAGCAGAGGGTGGCGCTCTCGCGGGCGCTCGCCAACAAACCGAAGCTCGTCCTGGCCGACGAGCCGACGGGCAATCTGGACGCGCGCAACGCGCGCACCGCTCTCGACGCGATCCGGAGCGCGTGCCGTGAGCACGACGCCGCGCTGTTCCTGGTGAGTCACGACGAGGCCGTACTCGGCAGCTTCGAGCAGGTGCTCTCGCTCGACGAGATCAACCGCGCATCCGACGGAGCCGCGACGTGAAGGGCCTCTGGCTCATCGCCCGCAGGAGCCTCCGCCAGCACTCGCTGGCCACCGCCGTGACCGTGTTCTCGGTCGCGTTGGCGGTCGGCCTCGTCATGTCGGTCTTCACGCTGAGCAAGGCGAGCCGCGACGCGTTCACCGGTGGTGACGGCGGCTTCGATGCCGTGCTCGGGGCGCGCGGCAGCCCGGTGCAGCTCGTGCTGAACACGGTGTTCCACCTGGAGACGTCGCCGGGGAACGTCCCGTGGTCGATGTACCAGGAGATCCAGAACCACCCGGCCGTCGAGTCGGCGATTCCGTACGCGGTGGGGGACAACCTCGGCGGGTTCCGGATCGTCGGCACGACTCCGGAGCTGTTCGAGGTGTTCCTCGCGGGCGGTGATCGCAAGCTGACTCCGCGCAAGGGCGGACGCGTGTTCGACCCGGCGCGCCGCGAAGCCGTCATCGGCCACACCGCCGCCGTCGACACCGGTCTTCGCGTCGGGGCGACGTTCCACCCGGTGCACGACGTGGGCGCGAGGGGCAAAGCGCACGACACCGAGTACACGATCGTGGGCATCCTCGAACAGACCGGCGCGCCGGTCGACCGCGTCTTGTTCATCCCGATCGACGGCGCGTTCCGCATGGATGGCCACGAGCTGCGCGGCACGGGCGCGTCGTTCCTCCCGAAGGACGGTCACGCGATCCCCGACGAGCACAAGGAGGTCAGCGCCGTAATGCTGCGGCTGCGCGATCCCGCCGCGGGTCTGATGCTCGCGCATCAGATCAACCGTCAGGGCAAGGTGGCGACCCTCGCGTGGCCGGTAGACCAGATTGTGGCGGACCTGTTCAACAAGCTTGCCTGGGTGGCGGAGATCCTGCGCCTGGTCGCGTACCTGGTGATGGTCGTTGCGGCGTTCTCGATCCTCGCGAGCCTCTACAACACGATGAACGAACGCCGTCGAGAGTTCGCGATCCTGCGTGCGCTCGGCGCGCGGCGCAGGACCGTGTTCGGTGTGATCGTCCTCGAGTCGGCCACGATCGCGTTCCTCGGCGCGCTCCTCGGCTACGTCGTGTACGTCGCCATCGTCGGCGTAGCCGCGGCAATCGTCCGGCAACAGACGGGCGTCGTCATCGACGTCATGACCGGGCACCCCGCGCTCTGGTCCGCTCCGCTCGGAATGACGCTCCTCGGCGCCGCGGCGGGACTGCTGCCTGCGTTCAAGGCGTATTCGACCGACGTGGCCCCGAACCTGCTCCCGACGTCCTGACCCTGTAGTCTCTGCCGCTGGGAGCTGCTCGCTCCCGCGTTTTCCCTCCGGAGTCCCCCCGATGAAGCACCTCGTCACGTTGTCCCTGCTCGCCGCCGCGCTGACCGTGGCCGCGTGCGAGCGTGCCGACGACCTCGACGTGGCGGTGGCGCCGGTCGTGCAAGGAGCACCGATTGATTCGGGGAGTCTGGTCGACTCGGGAGTCGCGAACACCGAACTCGAACCCCTCGTCGGGGCGGGGCACGGCCGCGTGACCGAACCGCCCGCCGTCGCGCCGGACACCACCGGCCCGGAGATGGCCGCTCCCGACGTCACCACGCCGGAAGCAGCAGGTGACGAAACGAAGGGTGACGAGCCGGAGGGTGACGAGCCGGAAGGTGACGAGCCGGAAGGTGACGAGCCGGAAGGTGACGAGCCGGAAGGTGACGGGCCGGACGGGGACGGGCCGGACGGGGACGAAGCGATCGGTGACACGGACGACGGGGGCGACCCGCCGCTCGTCGAGGACGCGCCGGCCGACCCCGACGTCGCGCTGCCGGAGCTGAAGGACGGCGTGTGGTACACGACCTTCGACTACCTCGGCTCGTTCGACTCCGGGATGATGGCGATCGCCGAAGACAGCGTGATGGCGCAGCACGCCGAGAAGTCCGAGACGACGGGCAAGAAGGGCATCCCGCGGGCTGTCCAGAAGATGGACCGGCAGATCGTCGAGCTCGAGGGCTACATGATCCCGCTGAAGTTCGAGAAGGGGAACGTCCGCACGTTCTATCTCTCGCGCTACATGATGAGTTGTTGCTTCGGCATGCTGCCCAAGGCGAACGAGGTCGTCGAAGTCGAGATGACGAACGACGACGGCGCGATGTACGACGCGTACATGCCGATCATCGTGAAGGGCATGTTCGAGGTGCACCCCGAGGGTGCCGACTCCGAGTACCTGAAGACCGTCTTCACCATGAAGGGCCAGGACTACCGCTTCTCAGATGAATGGTGATCGGCGAGTGGTAGTGGCGTGACCGCCGCACCGACGATCGTCGCCATGGGCGGCGGCGGCTTCTCGATGGAGTCGGAGAACACGCTGCTCGACGACTTCGTGCTGTCGCTCGCAGCCCGCGACCGCCCGAGGCTGTGCTTCCTCGGGACGCCGTCCGGCGACGCGCAGGGGTACATCGCGCACTTCCAGTCGTCGTTCGACGGCCGGCCGGTCGAAGCGTCTCACCTGAAGCTGTTCGGGGCGCCGCGGACGGACATTCGTGACTTCGTGCTCTCGCAGGACGTCGTGTACGTGGGCGGAGGGAACACAGCCAACGCGCTCGCCATCTGGCGTGTCCATGGCGTGGACGCAGTCCTACGCGAGGCGTGGGAGGCGGGGGTCGTGCTCGCCGGCCTCTCCGCCGGGATGATCTGCTGGTTCGAGGCGGGCATGTCGGACTCGTTCGGTCCGGTGCGCGCGTGGCGCGACGGACTCGGCTTCCTGCCCGGCAGCGCGTGTCCGCACTACGACGGCGAGGAGGAGCGGCGGCCGACGTATCGCGCTGCGGTTCGCGACGGGTTTCCGGGCGGGTACGCAGCGGACGACTGCGCCGCACTCGTGTTCCGCGGGACGGATCTCGTCGAGTGCGTCGCGTCCCTGCCGGACGCGAAGTGCTATCGCGTCACGCGGAGCAGCGATGGCGTAACGGAAGAGGAACTGCCGACCCGGTACCTCGGCTGATCCTAGTACCACGCGTTCCAGGCGATCGCCCACGACACGACCACCAGCGCCGCCGCTGCGACGCCGATCATCGCCTGGGTCTGCGCGGACAGCGCGCGGCGCGCGGTGATGTGGAAGTGCAGGTACCCGAGCGCGGCGCCGGCCAGAAAGCCGTAGACGTGTGCGAGCACGTCGGTGTTCTCGCCGCCCGCGCCGATGTACGTCAGCAGCACCAGTCCCATCGCCGCCGGGGCAAGACGCTTGGGCCACGAGATCTTCGCCGAGCGCCCGTAGACCCACTGCCACGTCACCAGCGCACCCAGTGCGCCGAACACGGCGGTCGAGGCACCGACCGCGAAGTGGTTCTCCGTGCGCAGCACGGAGTTCAGTGTGTTGCCTAGCGCACCGGATACCGCGATCGTGCCCCATGCGACGCCGTTGCCGACGACTTGCGCCAGGAGTGCCCCGAACACGGCTCCGAAGAACAGGTTTCCGATGATGTGCGTGAAGTCCGCATGCAGCGTCAGAGCCGTCACCGTCCGGAACCACGCGCCGTCCTGCACCGCCAGCGCGTCCATCCGGCCGGCCGCCTTGAACGGGAACGTGATCTCCGGATAGCGCTCGAGCGAGAAGATTATGATCAGGAACGCGGCATACGCCAGAACGCCGGGCCACCACTCTGCGCGCCGCACGGCTACCGGGTGATCCGGCTTCTGCAGCGCGTTCTCCTCGCGGAACGCCGCGAGCTCCTCTCGCGCCACGTGGTAGTGCTCCTCGTCGACCAGCAGCCGGTGCACTCCGAGGCGGTACACACGAGAGTGCGGAATCCCGGCAGCGGTCAGTACGAGCGCCGCGTCCAGGCTCTCGTTCTCGCGGGTGGTGGTCAGGATCTCGAGCACGTCGATCTGGCGGGAGACCTGGACCCTCAGTGACACCGCGTCATCCCCGGGCTCGGTCTCCATCGTCATGCCCGGGGTAGCGCAACCACCGTACCGCGACGGATGTACCCTCTCTGCGTGCCCGATGCCGAGCTACCGGAAGTCGAGATCGACTACCCCACCCAGTGGTCCTACAAGCTGATCGGACCGGACGAGGCGGGGCTGCGCGACGCCATCGCCGCGGCGGTCGACGAACGGCACCACGACATCTCCGTCTCCCGCCGATCCAGCGGCGGGAAGTACGTCTCGCTGCGCCTCGAGCTGATCGTCACCAGCCACGAAGACCGGCGCGGGATCGCCAACACGCTGCACGTCCACGCGGCCGTGAAGTTCGTGCTGTGAACGGCGAGGGAGGGGCGCCGGTTTCAGGCGGCATGGAGGACGGCGTCAGGCTCGCGTGCCCGAGCTGCGGTGAGGCCGCTGGCGGGGTCCGGCTGCGGAGCGTGTTCACGTTCCCGTGCAGGGGATGCCGCACCGTCACCATGAACGTCGCGGCCCTCCGTGCGTTCCTGGACGAGCGCCTCGCGAAGTCGCTCTGGCGTGCGCTCCTCGAGAACGGGGAGAGAACCGCGGACCATGCCTGTCCGACCTGCGCTCGCCCGTTCCAGGAAGTCCGCGGAGTGTGCGAGGAGGGTTCGGTCACTGCGATGGGCTGCGGGACCTGCCGCCTCGTGGCGTTCGATGCGTCCGCGCTCTCGGCGGTCGCGCGGAGTCCGGATCCGCCGCCCACTGCCCGTGCACACGTCCGCGTCCGCCCGGTGCCGCAGGGCGAGAGGCCTCCCGGCGTGTTCCACCCGAACTTCCGCACCACCGAGACGGATCTGGGCGACGAGATCGTGGCGGCGCTGGTACTGCTGCCACTGGAGCTACTCGGGTTGCTCTGAGATTCGCGCGTTATGATGCGAGCGTGAGAACGCAACGTGGCTTCTGGGGAGTGGGCCGCGGGCCACGAGCAGCCGGGAT
Source organism: Planctomycetota bacterium (assembly GCA_965248445.1). Taxonomy (GTDB): domain Bacteria; phylum Planctomycetota; class JAJSAM01; order JAJSAM01; family JAJVHW01; genus CBDFJG01. The sequence goes on along the minus strand of CBDFJG010000003.1, from coordinate 1,616,854 downwards.
CGTCCTGGCGCTCGCCGTGTCCGCGTCGTGCTTCTGCGCGCTGGCGATCACAGACACCGTCGATGTGCAGGTGCGCGCGCCCGCCAAGATGGACGGCACGATCCGCCCGGCCGACGAGCGCGAGACGTACGTGGTGGAACTGCCGGAGGGCGCCAAGGTCACTGCGTCGGTCAAGCGCAAGGGCAAGGGCGAACTCGTGCCGGTGATCGAGGTCGTGGAGCCGGACGACGACGTGATCGCCGGTGTCACCTCGGGCAAGGCCACGAAGATCACCGGGTACATCACTCCCGAGACGGGAGCGTACCGCTTCCGCATCACCGGAGACGGCGAGAACGACGGCGACTACAAGGCGAAGATCAAGGCCAAGTACAAGAGGCTCTTCGGAACCGTGGACGGCGGATCCGTAGATCCGGGTGCGACCGCGGAGTTCGTGTTCGCAGCCCCCGCGGGCGCAAAGGTCGGGATCAGGTGCACGCCTGCCCAGGGCTCTGCGTTCGTCCCCGTCATCGAGTCCGTGCGCGCACCGGACGACTCGGTGACGCCGATCGATCCTCCCGAGGACGGCAGCACGAAGCACAAGGCGAAGCTCGGCGGCGTGCCGGAGACCGGCGACTACCGGATCACCGTGCGGAACGCGGGCGCCACGCCCGGATCGTTCGCGATCGCCGTCAAGTTGACGCCGGCCGCGACGACGAAGACGAAGGTGGACCTGCGCGACCGTGACGGCGACGAACTCTCCGAGGAGGGCGCGGTGTACGGGCGCCCGGTGGACGAGGGCGGCGGCGTGATCGAACCGTCGCAGGACGGTTCGAACATCGACGACGTCTCCGTGGAGGTGCCGCCGGACGCCGTGTCGGGGACGATCGTTCTCACGATCTCCGAGGACGAGAACTTCTTCGTGGAGGACGGCGAGAACGCCGGCAGCCCGGCCGTGACGTTCGGTCCGCCGGGCACCGAGTTCGCGGAGGCCCTCACCGTCACCATCCCGTTCAACCCCCAGGCGTACGACGACCCCGAGTCCGAATTGTCGATCGTCGTCCGAGACAGCGAGACCGGCGAACTCGAGACCATCCCCGGTCCCTACGACATCGACATTCTGGCTTCGACCGCGACCGTCTCGCTCTCACACTTCTCGACCTTGCAGGCGACGTCGCCCCGCCCGCGGCCCGTGAAGGGCACGTTCTTCGAGGTCGAGGTCCTCTCCGGCCCGCTCGATGACTACGGCGGCGAGTTCGGAATTTCGATCAACCCGGTGTCAGCGAAGTTCGGCGGACGGAACGGCAATGCGGTCGAGTTCACGCGCGACGAACGACGGATGGAGTGGCGGCGGGGGACGGGTGCTCCCGAACTGGAGCTGGAGAACGTGAGCGGCGGCCCGCCGGAAACTGGGCTCGTGCAACTCGGCACGAACGCGGACTTCGCGTTCGACCTGTTGTCCAGCCCGCGCATCTACAGGCGCGGCCGGTCGGACAACCTGGGCGTCGGGATCACGGACAGGTCGATGCGGCTGTTCCTGCGCAGGGCGAAGCGCAACCCGACCAAGCTCACCCTGGCCGGCCTCTGGCACATCTTCGTGTACGAGTTCAGTGCCAAGACCAACCCCACAGGCGAGATCGACCTGCGCCGCTTCGGCGGCCGTGCGGACATACTCGTCGCGCAGGACGGCACCATCGCCCCTCTGCGTTCTTTCACCGTCTCCAACCTTGCCTCGTTCCCGTCGGGCGGCTGGGAGAACAGCGCAGGCAAGCAGAAACCGAAGCGCGGACGACTCACGCCCAACGGCGGCACCGCCCGCCTGGACGTCGCGTTCGGCGGGGACCCGCAGCTCACCGAGGTGGACCTCATTCCCGCCCTGCGCGGCGACCTCCTGATCGGGCGCGCGCAACGCCTCGAGGGAAGCCCGGGGGCGCCCACGCTCGCGACGCTCCGGCTCGTCGCGCTCGTGCGCGGTGCGCAGAATGCGGGGAACGAGGACTTCGTCGGACACGCGTTCTTGAAGGCGCTGACCTCGCCCGCCGTGAACACCGACACTGGGCAGACGGTCATCCCGACGAACTCGGTGAAACGCCTCGAGATCGAGGCCGATTCGGGCGGCGCCGGGCGATTCACCATCAGCAGCACGGGAGTGCTCACGTTGAACGACGCGGCTTCGGGACGGGTCATCATGCAGCCTCTGCAGAGTCAGTCCGGTCCGGGGACCTACCGGGTGCGCCCGGACGGGAGGTACGTGGACGCGAATGCGGTCTTCGGCGCGCTGACCCGCAGGCGCGGCCTGATCTTCGGTCTGATCGGCGGTGCCGAAGAGTTCGGGCTCGTGCTGGGCGTGCCCGGCCCGCCTCTCGATACGCAGTAGCCGGCGCAAGAGCCTTCCACGGAACCCCGGGCGGGCGTGTAGCGCCCGGACGCGGGGTGAGCCCCAAGTGGAGATGACGCGGAGATGACCATGGCAGGTGACGAACCGGCTCGCGATCCGGGCGATATCGACTCGTACGCGCTCCTCGGAGAGGACGTGCGTCGGCACTACCTCGGCTACTACCGGCTGGTGTTCCGCGACGGCGCCCTGGACATGAAGACCAAGGAGCTCATCGCGTTCGGTGTCTCACTCGGCACCGGCGCGAAGAATTGCATCGAGGGCCACATGCGGAAGCTCGTCGAGATGGGCGCAACGCGCGCCGAACTCGAGGAGGTCGTGGCCGTCACCCTCGGCGTCGCAGCCGCAAGCGTCGTGGACGGCGCGGACATCGCCCACGACGCACTGCGCACGCAACTGGATCACGTCTTCGCGGCGCAGGGTGACTCCCGATGAGGCGCGTCACGGTCACGGCCGCCACACTGCTCGTGGTTGCCGCCGCCGCGTTCGCGGGCGACAGCGCGCTCAAGATGAAGGGACTCGGCTCGGCGCGCGTGCGCTGGAACGCGATTCGGTTCCGGCCCGAACTGATGGAGCAGCTACAGCCGGGTCTGACGTGGCGGCTCGGCAAGGACGGGCCCACGCGACTCACGATCGAGAAGATGGCGCTCGTCGGCGCCGACTCGATGCTCCTCCCCGGGGAGATGACCCTGAACCTGCGCTTCTGGGAGGAGCGCAAGTGGGAGCTCGTCGTCTTCGAGGAGAACGACTGGAAGTGGAGCGAGGACAGCACCGAGTTCGCGGTCCTGCCCGCGACGGTTGGAACGCCGGCCGGCACGACGGACAAGAAGGCCGGCAAGTCGCTCGAGATCGAGCTCGTGAAGACGACTCGCGGAGCGGCCGTTCCGATCGAGCGTCCCGCTGCGACCGGTGACGCTGCGCTGCTGGACCTGTTCGAGGTTCCGGACGACGTCGAGTACGAACCCGCCCTTCGCAAGAAGTGGGAAGCACTCCCTGCCGTCGACGTGCGCCTGCGCTTCGGACCGAACGCGGGCGTCGTGCGCTTCGAGGCGGCGAAGATAACGCGACTCAAGGGTGAGCGGGCCGACGGCGAGGAGATCGTGCTCGACTTCGTGCAGTTCGCCGAACCGGCCGTGCGGACGAGCTTCCTCGAGGAACACGAGGGCGAGATCGCCGTGGCGGTCGTGCACAAGGGCGCTCCGGGCGAGGGCGGCGCCGCCCTCCTGGCGCTGACCGGTGGCGACGAACCCTACCTGTGGGTGCGCTCGCGGAATGGTAAGGACGACGTCGCCGAGTTCGGCGGGTTCCGGCGCGTGGTCAAGCGCAAGAAGCCGCTCGAGACCGTCGATGCATCGCTCGAGGGCGACAAGCTGACGATCATGGTGACCGGTGCGGACTATGTGTTCACGCTGTTCGAGGCCCCCGCGATCACCGGCGGCAAGGACGACTAGCAGCGTGTTGAACAACTCGACGGGCCACGATCTCGCGACTTGCGGCTTCGGGCTGTGCCCGCGTCGGTAACCTGAGCTCTGCGCTCACGCGCGGCGCTCAGCTCACCGCCGAGCAGCCGCAAGTCGCTCGACCGCAAGCGGTTGTGCCCGGCGGCACCGCCTGCTGCGTTGCCGGCACTCAGCGACGCTTTGGCGTCGCGTTCGAACCTCTGCGCCTTGCATGCGGCACCGCCGGACACAATCGTGGCGCACGCCGACTTCTTCCACGCACTGCTAGCGCTTGCCGCCTCGGCGGTCCACCCAAACCGACGCGCGCGGCCGGTGGACGCCGAACGCGCCCTCGAACCCCTCGCTGCGCCACTGTTTGCGCTGCTCGTTGTTGAGGGTGCGGCTCACTCGATCGGTGTAGGCCTCGTCGGCGGCCTGGCGGATCTCGGCGTCGACGTGCACGACCTTGCGCATGCTCCCGTCGTCGTCGGTGCTGATCTCGTGAGACGTCGCGCGTTCGAATTCGATGTCCCGGTTGCGCGTGGCTTCCTGGATCTCACGGACTTGCGTGTCGTTGAGACCCACCTTCTCGGAGGCCGCCGCCCAGCGGTCTTCCTCCGCCAGGCTGCGTAGCTTCATCGTCTTGAGTTTGATGCCGACGCTCGCGAGCTTCGCTGCGACCACGTCGGTCTGCGCGACGACATCGGCTTCCATCCGACGCTGCATCAGTTTCGCGGACTTCGCGCGGGTGAGCGCTCTCTCCGCGTCGTCAGTCGCCCGTTCTGGTGACTCGGTGCTCGCGGTGTCGGCTGCCATCGTTGCGTCGGGCAGATCCCGCTCGACGTCGAGCACGCGGCGCTCCAGCGCGGCGACGAAACGGTGCTGGCGCTCTGCGGAAAGCTCTGCACCCCGCGAGTTATGCGCCGCCTTGGCGATTCCCGTCTCGAGCGTGTCGATGCGGTCGAGGACCCCCGAGTCACCCGGGTCGAGACGGTCGACGACCAGCCAGCCGATGGCGGCGGTCTGCACCGCCAGGACCGTGAAGATCAGCATGTCGCGGGTGGTTGCCATCGCCGCCTCCTCGGCTCTCTGTACCTCGGGCGAGGTCCCAAGTACCGTGAGAGCACCATGCCGAGAGCTTACACGTTTGCCTTGCTGCTCCTCGGGGCGGTGGTCGCCGGGTTCGCCGCGTTCGCGACCGCCGAGGACCAGGCCGTCACCATCCAGTGGCGGCAGGACCTGACAGCCGCGCGGGCGGACGCGGCGGACAAGGGCCGGCCACTGATGGTCGTCTTCCGTTGAGACCCTTGAAAGGACGCGCAAGCGTTCGACGGGCAGTTGGTCCGTCAGCCGCCGGAGGAGATCGCGCGTCTCTCCCGCGAGTTCGAGTGCGTTCGCATCATGAACATGGAAGGCGTCGACCTGAACACCTACGTGTTCGACTACGACCTCACGTTCTCCATCCTGTTCATGGCGCCGGACGGGCGCATCCTGCACCACTACGGCAACCGCGATCCGAGCGGGGCGCAGTCGCATCTCTCGATGGACTCGCTCGCCGCCGTCATGCGCACAACGCTCACCGAGTTCCCCGCGCTGACGCCGGTCAAGCTGAAGAAGCGCCGGCCGAGCACGGTCGAGGAACTCCCGACGATGGCGCGCCGCGTGAAGGCCGGCAAGGGGCCGGAGTGCTTCCACTGCCACATGGTGTTCCAGGCGCGCGACGAGGGAGCCCGCGAGGACGGCAAGTGGGACGAACGGGACGCGTGGCGCTGGCCGGACGGCGGTCGCGTCGGCCTGCACACCGACAGGGACGATCAGTCACTCGTTACGTCGGTGGACGAGGGTTCGGCGGCGGCGAAGGCGGGTTTCCTCGCGGGCGACCGGCTGCTGCGCGGCGCCGACCGGCCGATCGCCACCGAAGGCGACTTGCAGGCCGTGCTCGAAGGCGTCCCCTCGAAGGGCGGGAAGCCGAGCTTCGTCGTCCGCCGGGGTGAGGAGGAGCGGACTCTCCGCCGGGGTCTCGCCAAGGGCTGGCGCGAGGGTGGGCCGCTCGACATGGCTTGGCGGGGCACGATGTGGCGCCTCGACCCGAAGCCCGGCTTCGGCGGCCGCGCCATCGACGCCGCGGCCAAGGGCGATCTCGGCATCCCGGTCGAGCAGTTCGCCTTCCGGGTGGGCTACCTGGTGACCTGGGGGCCGAACGCCCACACCGGCCGCAACGCGCACAAGGCCGGCATCCGCAAGGACGACGTCGTCGTCTCGGTCGGCGGAAAGACCGACTTCCGGAGCGAACTGCACTTTCAGTCGTGGTTCCGGCTCGAGCACGCAGCCGGGGAGAGCGTCGAGATCGTCGTCATCCGCGGGGGTGAACGGAAGACGATCGCGCTCCCCACTGTCAGTGGAGAGTGACCGCGAGTTGTTCAGCCGGCGAGCAGCGCGATGAACGCGACGACGACGGTCGTCATCGCGGCGAGTGCGAGGAAGTCGTCCCGTGCTGCTGACAGTGTTGTGGTGAGGTGTGATCTCATGCGGGAGAGGAAAGCACGTCGCGTGCCGCTTGTTAGTGTGGGCGCTGTCCCTGGTCTACTGCACAATGCTTCTCGGACCTGTCAAAGCCTCCTGACGCTGTCGGCCGGGGAGGACATCCATTGGTGTCTCGCGGTGACTCCGATCGAGTGCACTCTGATTCCGTCGCGTCCGCGAAAGCGGACGGCGCACCCATCGCAGTGCCTATCTCAGTGCCCATCAACGCGGCGCCCATCAACAGGGATTCCGGTGTGACGGGCGCGATGCCAACCGACCAGGCCGGAAGGCTGGCGGCACGTGAAGTGACCGCCTCCTCCGAATCTGTAGACGCCACCGTAGACGCCGCCAGGGGAGCCGTTCTCGTGAACGGCGACGCGGCGGCGCGCGAGGCGGGGGTGCGGGCGCTGCGCGCTGCCGGCATCGCCGTCATCGGTGCCTCGAGCGTCTCCAAGGCGCGAGAGCATGTGGCGCTCGACGGCGCCAGTCTCGTTCTCGTGGACCGCACGGTTCCCGGCGCTCCCGCTATGGACCTCCTCGACGAGCTGAAGCGCAGCGGGAAGGGCCCGACCCGGCCCGTCCAGGCGTTGACGGCGCTCCTTGCAGTCGATGCGCCGGCCTCACAAGGGAATGGTCGCAGCGTGGCCGAGGCTCCGACCGCGGGCGTCGCCCGTCGCACGGGCATTGGCTATCCGGAGCCGCCGCAGGCGTCGGCGTCCCCCGGCGCGAGCGCCAGTCTGGTGCCGTCGATGATGGAGATGCCTCTTCGCGAGGCGCGAGCCCAGTTCGAGAAGATGTACCTCGACGAACTGCTGCAGCGCTTCCGGGGCAACGTCTCCGAGGTGGCACGCCGGGCAGGACTGGCTCGGACGTTCCTCCACGCGAAGCTGCAGAAACTCGATCTCGAGCCTGGAACGTATCGCCGGCGCAAGCGGCGTCGATAGCGTCCGGCCCGCACGAATCCGGTTTCCTGGACAGTGGTGTCCCGACTTTGGGATTCGTCCCGGGACGCGCCTGTCCGGCGGTGCTGACGGGTCAGCGGTGCCGCGGGGCCTGTCCTGCGTCATCGGCCCTCGCGCGTGTGCGGTCGCGCGCGAGGGGAGTGCTAGGGTTGCCAGGCTGCGCTCGGCCGCCCGATCGTAGCGCAGCGGCCGGGCATCTCTTTCCCCGGCCGCACGTTCCCCCTGGCCGAGGAGCGAGCCTGCCCCACACACCGTGAGTCTCACCGAATCCACCCCGGTCCGCCCGCCGCACGCGGGTGCGCGTGACGCGGCGCCGCTCCCAGCGGGGGCGGTGTGGCGCGGACAGACCGTCCCCGACGCGTCGCGCGGTGCGCTCAAGAGAGCGCTCGCGGGCCCGACGCCGTTCGTCGTGGTCGCTACACCGGACGGGCCCGCCGTCGCGACGGGCGGATCTGTCGAGTTCGACGGTGGCGAGGGGCTGCGTCTTCTGGCGATCGTGCCCGCGTGCCGGGCCGAGAGCCTCGGTGACGCCTCGTTCCGCGAGGAACATGGGCTTCGCTTCGCGTACGTGGCGGGGGCCATGGCCAACGGGATCGGCTCGTGCGACGTTGTCGAGGCGATGGCACGGGCTGGGTGCGTGGGGTTCTTCGGCGCCGCGGGCCTGCCGGTTGGCAAGGTCGAGGCGGCCGTGGACCGGTTGCAGCGCACCGTCGGCGGGCTGCCGCACGGGTTCAACCTCATCCACAGTCCGAACGAACCGGCCGTCGAGAAGGCGGTTGCGGACCTGTACGTGCGGCAGGGCGTGCGGCTCGTGTCCGCGTCGGCGTACCTCGGGCTGACGCTGCCGCTCGTCCGCTACCGGCTCGCGGGGATTGCGCGAGGGCCCGACGGCTCGGTCGTCACGCCGAACCGCGTCCTGGCCAAGGTCTCCCGCGTCGAGGTGGCCTCGCAGTTCCTGTCGCCCGCACCGGCCGCGATGGTGGACGAACTCGTGCGACGGGGCGACCTGACCCGCGAGCAGGCGGATCTCGCGGCGAACGTTCCGGTGGCGCAGGACATCACCGCCGAGGCGGACTCCGGAGGCCACACGGACAACCGTCCGGCCATCGCGCTCATCCCGACCATGCGCGCGCTGGCGGCCCGGATGGCGAGCGAGCACGGTTACGGCATCCCACTGCGTGTCGGCGCCGCCGGAGGCATTGCGACGCCGGCGTCGGCCGCAGCCGCGTTCGCACTGGGCGCGGCGTACGTGCTCACGGGCAGCGTCAACCAGGCGTGCCGCGAGGCCGGCACCTCGGACGAGGTGCGGTCGATGCTGGCCGCGGCCGGGCAGGCTGACGTCGTCATGGCGCCCGCCGCCGACATGTTCGAGATGGGCGTGCGGGTCCAGGTGCTCAAGCGCGGAACGCTCTTCGCCATGCGGGCGCAGAAGCTGTTCGACCTCTACCGCGCACGGGCCTCGCTCGACGATCTGACCGCCAAGGAGCGGACCGAGCTCGAGACGCGCATCCTCCGCAAGCCCCTGGACGAGGTGTGGCGGGAGACGGTCGCGTACTTCGAGGTACGAGACCCGCGCCAGATCGAGCGGGCGGCGACCGATCCGAAGCACCGCATGGCGCTGGTCTTCCGGTGGTATCTCGGCCAGTCGTCGGCCTGGGCCAACGGGGGGGAGCCCACCAGGAAGGTCGACTACCAGGTCTGGTGCGGCCCGGCGATGGGAGCGTTCAACGAGTGGACGGCCGGCACCTTCCTGGCCGAGCCGGCCAACCGCGACGTGATGACCGTAGCCCTGAACCTGCTTCAGGGTGCGGCGGTTCTCACGCGAACGGTGAGTCTGCGGGCTCAGGGCGTAACATTGCCCCCTGGAGCGGACGACGTTCGTGCGCTTCCGCGAGCGGACCTCGAGGAACGGATGGGATGAGCGACACGACCGACGCCACGCCCATCGACCGTCCCGTGACCGGGAGTTCCGTCCCGATCGCGATCGTCGGCATCGGGGCGATGTTCCCCAAGGCCGACGGGCTCGAGCGTTACTGGCAGAACCTCCAGAAGGGCGTCGACGCGATCACCGACGTTCCGGAGACGCACTGGGACGTCGAGTCGTATCTCGCCGAGGACCCAAAGTCCCGCGACATGCTCTACGGAGCGAAGGGCGGTTTCCTCGACGCGATCGACTTCGACCCGATGGAGTTCGGCATCGCGCCGCGCGACCTCGAGGCGACCGACACGTCGCAACTGCTCGGACTCGTCGCAGCCAAGCGCGCTCTGCGCGACGCGGGCTACGGCAAGAACGGCAAGACGTTCGACCGCGATCGCGCGAGTGTGATTCTCGGCGTCACCGGCGCTCTCGAGCTTGTCATCCCCTTGGGTGCACGTCTCGGTCACCCGGTGTGGCGCCGCGCGCTGGCCGAAGCGGGCGTACCGAAGGAACTCGCTGACGACGTCGTGGCACGCATTTCCGACAGCTACCCCGAGTGGCAGGAGAATTCGTTCCCCGGCCTGCTCGGCAACGTCGTGGCCGGACGCATCGCGAACCGGCTGGACCTGCACGGGACCAACTGTGTCGTCGACGCCGCGTGCGCCAGTTCGATGGGCGCGTTGCACGTCGCTTCGATGGAACTCGCATCCGGCAAGAGCGACATGGTGCTCGCCGGTGGTGTCGACACGTTCAGCGACGTGTTCATGTACATGTGCTTCAGCAAGACGACCGCACTGTCGTCGACGGGCGCCGCGCGTCCGTTCGACTGCGCCGGCGACGGGACGATCCTCGGCGAGGGCGTCGGCATCGTCGTGCTCAAGCGGCTGGCGGACGCGGAGCGCGACGGGGACCGCGTCTACGCAGTCCTCAAGGGCATCGGCTCTTCTAGCGACGGCAAGGGCGGCGCTGTCTACGCGCCCAAGTCCGACGGCCAGATGCGCGCGCTCCGTCGCGCGTATGCCGCAGCCGACGTCTCGCCCGAGACGGTCGAACTGGTCGAGGCTCACGGCACCGGGACGCGGGTCGGCGACGCGACCGAGCTCGCCGCGCTGACCGAGGTGTACCGCGATTCTCGTACGGACGGGCAGTGGGCTGCGCTCGGTTCGGTGAAGTCCGCGATCGGACACACCAAAGCCGCCGCCGGCATCGCGGGACTGATCAAGTCCGCGCTGGCGTTGTTCCACAAGGTGGTCCCGCCGACGCTGCGAATCACGGATCCGCTCGAGCCGCTCGCAGACGGTGAGTCGCCGTTCTACCTTCCGACCGAGAAGCGTCCGTGGCTGCGGCGGGTCGCACATCCGCGCCGCGCCGCGCTGAGCGCGTTCGGATTCGGAGGCAGCAACTTCCACGGCGTGCTCGAGGAACATCGGTCGGAGAAGCCCGGCATCGACTGGGACCCCGACGTCGAGATCCTGCCGTTCGCCGCTGCGTCGGTAGAGGAGCTCCGCGCAACAGTGGCCGCGTTCCCGGCAGAGATCGAGTGGGACGAACTCGCCCGCCGCTCGGCCGACGCACGGGGCCGGTTCGATCCGCTCGCGGACAACCGGCTGGTTCTCGTCATCGAGCGCGACCGCACCGACCTCGGCTCACAGCTCCACAACGCGCAGGCAATGCTGAAGAGCCGTCCGAAGGCGAAGCAGTGGAGCACGCCGGACGGCGCACACTTCGGACACGGCTCTCTCATCGGCAAGCTCGCAGTGCTGTTCCCGGGACAGGGTTCGCAGTACGTCGGCATGTTGCGCGATCTAGCCTGCCGGTTCCCGGCCGTGCAGCGCGCGCTCGAAACAGCCGACCAGGCATTCGAGCTGGCGGCCAGCGGTCTCGCCGGGGGCGTGACGGTCGGGATGGAACTGTCCGACCGCATCTTCCCGCAGAACCAGTGGAACGACATCGTCCGGGGGCACGCCGAGAAGCTCCTCCGCGACACGCGCGTCGCGCAGCCGGCCATCGGCGCGGTCAGCGTCGGCGCGCTCGCCGCGCTGATCGGGACGTTCGCTCTGGCGCCGCAGGCATACGCCGGACACAGCTACGGGGAACTGTCGGCGCTCTCGGCCGCGCACGGCTGGAACACCGCGGCGCTGATCGAACTGTCGTGTCTCCGCGGTGCTCTGATGGCGGACGGCGACGGCGGCCGCGGGGCGATGCTGGCTCTCGCGCTGGACGGAGACGGTGCGGTGCGGTTCGTCGAGGACGGCGAACTGCGTCTCTCGATCGCCAACCTCAACGCGCCGGTGCAAACGGTCGTCTCCGGCGAACGCCGGGAGATCGAGCGGGCCCAGGAGCTCGCCGCAGAGCAGGGAGTCCGCGCGACCCTGCTGCCGGTGTCCGCCGCGTTCCACTCCCCGCTGGTGGCGGACGCCGCCCGTCCGCTGCGTGACGCTCTCGCCGACCTTCCGTTCGCGGGAGAGACGCCGGTCTACGCGAACACGACCGCGGAGCCGTATGCGGAAGACGCCGACGCCGCGCGCGATCTGCTCGCCGGGCAACTCGTGAATTCCGTCGACTGGACGGGCCTCGTGGAACGCATGCACGCGGACGGCGTGCACACCTTCCTCGAAGTCGGACCCGGCGGGCGGCTGACCGCGCTGGTCGGACGGATACTCGAAGGGCGAGAGCACGCAGCCGTCGCACTCGACGCGTCGAGCGGCAAGCGGAGCGGTATGCACGATCTCGCCGTCGCCCTCGCGCGCCTCGCCGCCGGTGGTCACGGCGTCGCACTGGACGCCTGGAACGACGGCGGTCCGCCAGAAGCCGATGAAGCCGACGCGGTGCGCCGCCTGCGCATCCCGATCTGTGGAGCCAACGTGATGAACCCCCGTCCCAAGCGACCGAAGGCACCACCGATGCCGGTCGTGCGCGGCGACACCGCCGCGCCGATGGTGCCAGCGAGCGCGCCGCAGGCAGCGCCCACACCCAGCGCCACCGCTCCGTCCGCCGCGTTCGCCGCCCCCGCGATCGGGGCCGCGCTTCACGCACCGGCGAGTGCCGTTCCGCCGTCTCCCATCACGAGGAGACCGGCCGAACCGCCACCGCGTGCCGCCGCGGAAGGCGGCGCGGCGCTCGCCTCGTTGCGCGAGCAGATGACCGCGCTCCTCCGCATGCAGGAGCAGACCGCCGATGTTCACCGGCGGTTCCTCGAGGGCCAGGAGGCCGCACAGCGCGCCCTCGAGACGTTGCTCCGCCAGCAGGAGGCCCTGCTGGGATTGCCTTCTGGCCCATCTGCTCACGCAGATGGCGCGGTTGTAGCCGCACCGATCACGGCTCCCGCACCTGCGCTCGTGGCGCCGCCGATCGCACCGATCGCCGCGCCGGCCGCAGCCCCGACTCCCACGCCCGCCGCTGGTCTGGACCTCGGTCCGCTGCTCCTCGAGGTCGTGTGCGAGAAGACCGGCTACCCGGTCGAGATGCTCGACCTCGACATGGAACTCGACGCGGATCTCGGTATCGACTCGATCAAGCGCGTCGAGATCCTCTCGGCGATGCAGGAGCGCGTCCCGTCGCTCCCGGCCGTTGCGAGCGATCGTCTCGGTGCACTTCGCACGCTGGGCGACGTCGTCGCCGAACTGGGTCAACTGCCCGTCGCCGCGTCCGCGCCCGTGCAGGCCGATGCCGCGTCGTCCGGTCCCGATCTCGGTTCGCTGCTGCTCGAGGTCGTGTGCGAGAAGACCGGCTATCCGGTCGAGATGCTCGACCTCGACATGGAGCTCGATGCGGACCTCGGCATCGACTCGATCAAGCGCGTCGAGATCCTCTCGGCGATGCAGGAGCGCGTGCCGTCCCTGCCCGCGGTGGCGAGCGAACGGCTCGGCGCTCTGCGCACACTGGGCGATGTCGTCTCCGAACTGGGCGGTTCCGGCGATGCGGTTCCTGCGCCGGTGTCCGTCGCTCCCGCGCCGACCGCGGCGCCGGCGGCGATCGAGCGGCACGTGCTGACGACGGTCGACCTGAACGGCGACGTGCGCGAGCGCGTCGCGCCGGGCGAGGGCACGATCCTCGTGGCCTGCGACGGCAACGGCCTCGGCGCTGCGGTCGCAGCGGCGCTGCAGGACCACGGCCACACGGCCCAGGTGGTTGCCGTGCAGAACGCCGGTGATCTGCCGGAGCGCCTTGCGGGTCTGTTCGTCGTCGCGCCATCCCGCGGAGCGGGCGACGCGTTCCTGCGCGACACGCTGTCGCTGCTCGTCCGTGCGGCGCCCGCACTCCGTGAGGCGCGCGGTCTGTTCGTGACGGTGTCGCGTCTCGACGGAGCGTTCGGGTTGAAGGCCATGAACGGCGCGGACACGACCACAGCCGGCTTGGCGGGATTCGCGAAGACTGCCGCTCACGAGTGGCCCGGCGTCACATGCCGCGCGCTCGACGTCGCACCCGATGCCGAGGACCTCGAAACGGCTGCCGCCGCCATCGTCGAGGAGGCGTTCTTCGCGCAGCCGACGGAAGTCGGTCTCTTCGCACCGGGTATCCGCATGGTTCCGACGCTGCGCGCGGAGGCGCTCGAGGACGGCAACGCCACACCTCTCGCCAAGGGTGACCTCGTGGTCGTGAGCGGCGGCGCCCGCGGTGTGACGGCGGACGTTGCCGTCGCCCTCGCCGCCGAGTTCGTGCCCGCGCTGCTCGTCCTCGGACGCAGCACGCTCGATGACGAGCCCGCGTGGATGGCCGGACTCGCCGACGAGAGCTCGCTGTTGCGAGAGATGATCGCGCGCGGAACCGGTGGCGGCTCTCCCCGCGCCGCCAAGGACGCGGTCGGCCGTGTGCTCGCCGTGCGCGAGGCGCGGGCGAACCTCGACCGGATGCGCGAGGCCGGCGCGGAGGTCCGTTACGCACCGTGCGACGTGCGTTCCCCCGAGGCGGTCGCCGCGGCCGTCGCCGACGCGCGCGCGACCCACGGCCCCGTACGCGGGATCGTGCACGGCGCCGGCGTGCTCGCCGACAGTCGCATCGAAGACAAGACGATCGAGGAGTTCAACCGCGTCTACGGCACCAAGGTGGACGGCCTCCGTGCGCTGCTCGATGCGGCGTCCGCGGACGAACCCGAGGACCTGCGCTTGCTCGTCGTGTTCTCGTCGTCGACAGGCCGTTTCGGCCGCACGGGCCAGATCGACTACGCGGCAGCGAACGAGGTCCTCAACAAGATGTCGCAGCGAGAGGCGGTCGGCCGTCCGGCGTGCCGCGTCGTCTCCGTCAACTGGGGACCATGGGACGGCGGCATGGTCGACGCGTCGCTGCGCCGCGTGTTCGAGGACGAGGGCATCCAGGTCATCGACCGCGCGGTCGGTGCCCGTCATGTCGTGCGCGAGGCGCGCGCCAGCGTCGGTGGCGCGGTCGAGGTCGTGGTGCTTGGCGAAGGCAGCAGCGCTGCGCTCGCACCGCCCGCGCCGATCACGGCTGCGCCGGTGGCGTTCGAGCGTTCTGTCGACATCGCGTCTCACCCGGTCCTGCGCGACCACGTGGTCGGCGGCAAGGCCGTCCTGCCGGTCGTCCTCATGATCGAGTGGATGGCCCACGGGGCACTGCACGTGAACCCGGGATTGCGCTTCCACGGTCTCGACGACCTGCGCGTCCTGAACGGCCTGAAGCTGACGGCCGAGCAGAGTGCGCGGGTTCGTGTGCACGTGTCCGCCGCCCCATACGCTGACGCAGACGGCGTGTCGAGAGTGTCCGTCGAACTGCGCAGCGATGCCGGTCCCCGGGGAGACGTACTGCACGCCCGCGCCACGGCGCTGCTTGTCGATCAGCTCCCGGCCGCACCCGCTGCGCCCGAACAGCCGGCGGGGGAGCCGATCGGGAGCGGGGCTCTCTACCCCGACCAGCTGTTCCACGGTCCGCTACTGCGTGCGATCCGCAAGGTCGACGCCTGCGGTCCGGACGGAATCGTGGGCGACGTCGCCACGGCGCCGCGTCCCGGCGACTGGATGGAGTCACCGCTGCGCGGGCGCTTCGTCACCGATCCGCTGGCGCTCGACGGAGCGTTCCAGCTGATGGTGCTCTGGACGCGCGCCACGCGCGGCGCTCCCTCACTCCCGACGGCGATCGGGCGGCTGCGTATGTACGCGTCGTCCCTGCCGCGGGACGGCGTCCGCGTCGTCGCCAACGTGCGCCGCACGGTGAACAGCGCGGCCACGGCGGATCTGGCGTTCGTCGAAGCCGACGGGGCCGTCCTGCTGTCCGCAGACGGATACGAGTGCGTCGTGGACGCATCTCTCGAGACCGCGTACAGCGAGAACGCACTCCCCGTCACGGTGTAGGCATGCCACGCAGCATCGCGATCTGCGGTCTCGGGGGCTGTTCCCCGACGCCCCGGATCTCGCGGCGTTCTGGTCGAACGTGCGCGAGGGACGGAGCGCGTTCCGCGAGCCGCCGCCCGGACGCTGGCTGCTCGATCCCGATGCGATCCACGATCCGTCCGGACCACGCGCGGACCACGTCGTATCGAAGCACGGGTGCTTCGTCACTGGGTTCGAGCTGGATCCGCGCGGCCTCGACATCGAGCCGGAGCGCCTCGCTCGCCTCGATCCGTCCGTGCACTTCGCGTTGCACGCCGCTCGGGCGGCGTGGGAAGACGCGCAGACCGACGATGTCGACCGCTCCCGGGTCGGTGTGATCCTCGGCAACATCGCGCTCCCGACGGAGCGCGCGTCGGCGCTGGCGCGAGCCACGCTGGGCCGGCAGCTGGCGAAGCAACTCGGTCGCGACGTCCCCGACGAGCCCGTGTACCCCGAGGACGCGCAGGTGCTCGGCCTGCCGGCGCAGATGGTGGCCGAGGCGCTCGGGTTCGGCGGACCGGCCTTCACTCTCGATGCCGCGTGCGCGTCGTCGCTCTTCGCGCTCCATCTCGCGTGCGCCGCACTCGAAGACGGTGAGTGCGACGCGGTGTTGAGCGGTGGGCTCTCCCGTCCCGACGCGCTCTACACGCAGATGGGCTTCACCCAGCTTCGTGCGCTCTCTCCCACCGGCGCGTGTCGTCCGTTCGACGCGCGTGGAGACGGGCTCGTCGTCGGCGAGGGCGCGGGTGTCGTCGTCCTGAAGCGCCTCGAGGATGCGATCGCTCATGGCGACACCGTCCACGCCGTCATTCGCGGCATCGGTCTCTCGAACGATGTCGACGGCAGCCTGCTCTCGCCGAGCCGCGAAGGGCAACTGCGCGCACTGCGCGCCGCGTACGCCCAAGCGGGCTGGCAGCCGCAAGAGGTGGAGCTGATCGAGTGCCACGGCACCGGCACACCGGTGGGGGACGCCATCGAGCTGGGCTCGCTGCGTGAACTGTGGGGCGACGCCACCGGAGCGTGCGTCGTCGGGTCGGTGAAGTCAAACGTCGGCCACCTGTTGACCGGCGCGGGCGCGGCAGGCCTGATCAAGGTGCTGCTGTCGATGCGGCACCGCGAGTTGCCGCCCACGGCAGGGTTTGAGCAGGCGAACAAGGGCCTCGGTGGACCGTTCGACGTCCTGACCGAGTCACGGCCGTGGACCCCACGTGACGGCGAGCCGCGTCGCGCGGGCATCAACGCGTTCGGCTTCGGCGGCACGAACGCGCACGTGCTCCTCGAAGAGTGGAACGGCGCGCCGCCGCGCTCGGAGACTCGTGTGCCGAGCGAGGAGCGGATCGCGATCACGGGATTCGCACTCCGAGTAGGACCAGACGCGGACACGACGGCCGTGTACGAACGGATCCTGTCAGAGGACGTGGCGGTTGACGCCACGACGCAGGGCTCGTTCGGGATCGATGCCCCGGCCGCGCGCCGCTGGGGGACGCTGAGTGTCCCGGCCCGCCGCTTCCGCATCCCCCCGACCGAACTCCGCGAGATGCTCCCGCAGCAGGTCGTCGCGCTGGACGTCGCGAAGGCCGCACTCGACATGGCTGAAGCCAAGCGACGGGCGGTTCGCAGCGACCTCATGAAGGGCAGTACACACGACGCGGAGGACCCGCTTCGCACCGGCGTCTTCTTCGGGATCGAGCTCGATCCCGGCACGACCGACTTTCACGTTCGCTGGACCGGTGCGGATCTCGCTTCGCCCCCGCTCACCGCCGATCGCACGCTCGGAGCACTCGGTGGCGTCATCGCGACTCGCGTCGCGCGAGAGTTCGGGTTTGGCGGACCGTGCATGTCGATCGGTGCCGCGGACCCCGGAACGACGGCGATGTCGCTCGCGCTTCAGGCGATCCGCCGCGGCGAGATCGACTGTGCCGTGGTGGGGGCGGTCGACGCGGCCGGGGAGGTGCGAAATCTCGTGTCGGGGCGTACGGGCGCGGACCGTCCCGCGGCCGACGGTGCTGCCGTGCTCGTGCTCGAGCGCTGGGAGAAGGAGGGCCTTCACGAGTGGGATCCTCGCACCTGTGTCGCTGTGATTGCTCCGGCGGCATGGCCGGCGGCGGTCGCCGCCACACTGCCGTTCGACGGTCTCTCCGGACGACTCGGCGGCCTGGGGTCGGCGAGCGGCATGGCCGACGTCGCCTTGGCCGTGGGCTGCCTCACCGAAGGCGTCCTCCCGCCCGGAATCAACGACGGCACGGTTGACCGGCCGCGGCCGTGGCTGAACGACCGAGGTCTGCGCATCGCTCAGGCGGGCGGTGTCCTGCTCCGGCCGGGCGGAATGCGCCGGCTCCGCGAGTTGCCACTCGCTGTGTTCTTGGCGGCGCCGCACGAACTCGGTGCGCTGGCGGCGTGGCGCCGCGCGGGTGAGTCCATCCATGCGGCCGCCGCACGCTGGTGGTCGCGTGAGGCGAAGAGCGAGTCCGCACGGGTCGCGCTCGTGGTGCGCGAAAGGGACGACCTGGCCGACCGCGTGGCGGCGGCCGGTCGCGCGCTCGACACCGGTTCGACCGAGCGCGGAGTGCGCGTCGCAGCGGAGCCGCTCGCCGCCGCCGGCCAGGTGGCGTTCGTGTATCCGGGCTCGGGAAACCACTTCCCCGACATGGGACGCGAACTCGCGGTCTGGTTCCCGTCGGCAGCGCAGGGCCTCGACACCGTCGCCGAGCGCTCGCAGATGGCCCCCGAGTACGCGTGGCGCGCCGATGCGCCTCAGCGGCCGGACGACCACGGGCCGCTCCTTCGTGCGCAGGTGGGCGTGGGGATGTTCGTGACATCGATCCTCGCTGCGCTGTGGGTCGAGCCGCATGCGGCCCTCGGCTACTCGCTCGGAGAGAGCACGGCGCTCTGGGCGTTGCACGCATGGGGGCACCGCGACGAGATGCTGCTCCGCATGCGCGACACGACGCTGTTCTCCCGCGACCTGGCCGGCCCGTGTGAGGCCGCCCGTGAGACATGGCAGCTGCGGGCCGACGTACCGGTCTCGTGGGCGGTCGGTGTGGTCGACGCGCCGGCGGAGCTCGTCCGCGAAGCCGTGGCGCGCCACCCGCGCACGTACCTGCTCATCGTGAACACGGACACCCAGTGTGTGATCGGGGGCGACTCCCGTGCCATGCGCGATCTCGTCGAGGACGTCGGCGCCGCGTTCCACAACCTGCACGGCGTCACGACCGTCCATTGCGAGGTCGTCGAGCCGGTCCGCGATCGGTACCGCGCGCTGCATATGTTCCCGGACGCGTCTCCCGTCGACGGCGTTCGCTTTTACAGTGCCGCTTGGGGCCGGGAGTACGAGCCGGGCCCCGACGCGTGCGCCGACTCGATCACCGAGGGCGCGCTCCACGGGTTCGACTTCCCAAAGCTCGTGCGGCAGGCGTACGACGACGGCGTGCGCATCTTCGTGGAGGTCGGACCGGGTGCGTCGTGCACGCGCATGATCGGCGAGATCCTGGCCGACCGCCCGCACGCCACCGTGGCCCTGTGCCCGCGTAATCGTGATCCGCTCGAGTCGCTGTTCGAGGGACTGGCGACGCTCGCATCACACGGAGTCGACCTGGACCTGTTGTCGCTCTACCGCGACTACGAGGCCAGGCCGGGTGCCGGACCGCTCGTCGCGCTGCGCGCGCGGGGGGCGCCGTTCGACGTTCCGCGGCCGCCGGTGGCGTCGCCGCAGCCTCCGCCGCTCTCGGACGGACTTGCAGCGGCAGTGGCCGGGGCCAGCGCGGCGCGCACAGCGGCGCACTACGCGTTCCTGCGGGTGAGTGCACGTTCCGCGCAACTGGCCGAGGCGAACATGCAGGCGCAGATGGCACTCGTCGCAGGCGGGGCGTCCGTAGCAACGGTGGCGGCGCCGCCGCGGACCGACGTCGCCTTCGACCGCGAGGCGTGCTTGACGTTCGGCCGGGGGCGCATCGGTGATGTGCTCGGACCGGAGTTCGCGGCGGTCGACGCTCATCCCACGCGCGTGCGGCTACCGGACGAGCCGCTGATGCTCGTCGACCGCATCGTGTCGGTCGAAGCGGACCAGGGCCGCATCGGCCCGGGGCGCATTGTCACGGAGCACGACGTGCTCGACGACGGTTGGTACCTGGATCTCGACCGCATCCCGACTTCGATTGCGATCGAGTCCGGTCAGGCCGACCTGTTCCTCTCCGCCTTCATGGGCGTGGACTTCCTCACCTGGGGCGATGCTGTCTACCGGTTGCTGGACGCCGAGGTGACGTTCCACTCACCGCTGCCGCGGCCCGGCGCCGTGATCCGCTACGACATTCGCATCCTGAACTGGTTCCGGCAGGGCGAGACACATCTCTTCCGTTTCCAGTTCGAGGGCAGTGTCGACGGCCGGCCCCTGCTGACGATGCGCGACGGCTGCGCCGGCTTCTTCACGAACGAGGAACTGGCGTCGGGCAAGGGTGTCGTGCTGACGGAAGAGGACAGAGCGCCCGCGTCGGGCGTGCTGCCCGAGGACTGGCGGCCGCCGGCCGACGTCAAACGCACGTCACTGGACGAGGACGGGATGGCGGCGCTCGGCCGCGGCGACCTGGCGGCGGCGTTCGGGGCGGAGTTCGAAGGGCTTCGTGACCCCGCTCCGATGCCGTCCGGTCGTCTTGCGTTGATCGACCGCATCACCGACCTCGATCCGGACGGCGGCCGCTTCGGCAGCGGGTTCGTGCGCGGCGAGACCGACATTCACCCTGACGACTGGTTCCTGACGTGCCACTTCGTGGACGACGAGGTGATGCCCGGCACGCTGATGTACGAGTGCTCGCTGCACACTCTGCGCGTGTTCCTCATGCGCCTCGGCTTCGTGGGCGAGCGCGACAGCGTGGTGTACGAACCGGTTCCCGGCATTGCCAGCAGCCTCCAATGCCGCGGTCAGGTGATCGCCTCGACGCGCGTCTCCCAGTACGAGGTGCACGTCAAGGAGATCGGCTACGGCCCCGAGCCGTACGCGATCGCCGATGCGCTCATGTACGCCGACGGCCGGTTGGTCGTGCAGATGACGGACATGTCTCTGCGCGTCTCCGGCACGACGAGGGAAGAGGTCGAGTCGCTGTTCCGTGCAGACGATTGCGCCCTCCCGGCCACGACGCGGGAGGGAATTCTCGCGTTTGCCACCGGGCGTCCGTCCGACGCCTGGGGTCCGGTGTACGCTGCGTTCGACACCGCGCGTTTCGTGGCGCGGCTGCCGGCGCCGCCGTTCTCGTTCATCGACTCCGTCGATCCGCTTGCAGCGCCTCCGTTTGCCATGCAGGAGGGCGGCACGATCCAGGCCGCCTACGAGGTCCCCGGCGACGCGTGGTACTTCGCGGCTTCCGGCCGCACTGCGATGCCGTATGCCGTGCTCAACGAGATCGCGCTCCAGGCGTGCGGGTGGTTCGCCGCCTACATGGGCTCGGCGCTCACGAGTCCGAACGACCTGCGCTTCCGCAACCTCGGCGGACAGGCAACCGTCCACCGGGACGTCCGCGCCGGTGCCCGGTTGACGACGCGCGCAACCTGTACCAGCGTCTCGTCCGCCGGCGACATGATCGTGCAGAACTACGCGTTCGAGGTGCGCGAGGACGGTGACCTCGTCTACGACGGCACGTCCTACTTCGGATTCTTCACCGAGGACTCCCTCGCGCGGCAGGAGGGCCTCGGTGCCTTCACCCAGGACTCGGTCGCACTGGCCCCGCGCAAGGCTGCGCTGCCGCTTGCTGAGAGCTGGCGCATGGTCGCTGAGATCGAGCGGCTGGATCTGGACGAGGGCATCGTCCGCGGCGGGATCGACGTCGACGAGTCGGCCTGGTTCTTCGACGCTCACTTCAAGGACGACCCCGTGTGGCCGGGATCTCTCGGCCTCGAGGCGCTCGTGCAACTGCTTCAGATCGCAGCGGCCGAGCGATGGGGCGCCGAGGCGGCGTTCGATGCGTCGGCCACGTCTCCCGGTATGGAGCACGAGTGGACCTACCGCGGACAGGTGACTCCCTCCGCGCGGCGGGTCTCGGTCGAGGCGCGGAACGTGGTGTTCGACGACGAGCTCGGCACCGTCACGGCCGACGGGACGCTCGCCGTGGACGGCCTGTCGATCTACGCGATGCGAGGCTTCTCCCTCCGCCGTCGCAGTTCGTGACCCGCCGCCGATGGCCTGACCGGCCACTCGTATAGCCTGCGCCCGTGTCGCCTTTGTGGAGACGATTCGCGCTCACGCTCGCGTGGTTGATCACGCGGGTGTACTACCGGTCGTTCAAGGTCATCGGCGCAGCCAACGTCCCGCCGCAGGGCCCCGTCCTCCTGGTCGTCAACCACCCGAACTCGGTTCTCGACGCCGGCGCGCTGATCAGCGCGATCCCGCGGGCAGTGCGCTTCGGTGCCAAGGAGCCGTTGTTCCACAACAAGATCTGGGGTCCGATCCTGCGGGGGACCGGCGGCATCCCGATCCACCGCCGACAGGACAAGGACTCGGACCCGACGCGCAACCAGGACACGTACTCCGCGTTCGTGGCGGGGCTGCACGCAGGCGACGTCTGCGCGATCTTCCCCGAGGGGTTCTCCCACCTCGAGCCGCGGCTCGGCGTCGTCAAGGCCGGCGCCGCGAAGATCGCGCTCGTGGCGCAGCAGATGAGCGGTGCGGGACTGATGATCCCCATCGTCCCCGTCGGGCTGTCGTTCCGTCCGGAGCAGGCGTTCCGAGGCGACGCCTACGTCAACATCGGCCAGCCGTTCACGTGCGAGGACGTTGCCGCGCGGCCGTTCGAGGAGTCGATCCCGGTCGTCCAGCAGCGCATTCGGGATGCCATCGAGCCGTTGATGATCCACATGGAGCGGCCGGATCTCGCGCCGCTCGTGCACGGCGTCGCGAGGGCGTATCGCGCGCACCAGAAGGCGGCCGGGCGCGAAGTCGCGTCGCGCCCGGAGTCCGAACGCATCGCGAGCCTCGCGTTCAACCACTTCCTGGCCACCGACCCCGCCGTGATCGACGAGGTGCGGCGACGCCACGACCAGTACGTCGAATTGGCCGGTGACAGCAAGGTGCGCGAAGCGGCGCTGCGTGTCCGCGGGCACAAGAGGCGCTGGTTCCTGACGTTCATCGGGTTGTTCATCGAGTTGATCCTGGGCTTCCCGATCTTCGCCATCGGGTTTGTGGTCAGCCTGCTCCCGGTGCGACTCACGGAGTACATCTCCCGCCGCTACATCCGAACGGGTGGCGGCGAGGCCGCGCTGCCCGTCACGCGCGTCGTCGTGGGCGGATTCGCGTTCCTGCTTTTCTACGGAGTGATCGGCGGGCTGTTCCACGACTGGTCGCAGAGCCACTGGGCGTCGCTCGCGTTCATCGGAATCCTCGTCGCGTGCACGATGTTCATGGTGCGTTACCGGCGGCACGCACGCGCGTGGTACCACCGCCTGCTGGCGCTCTCTCCGGCGTTCATCCAGCGCAAGGCGCTGGCTGCCGCCCGGGAGTCGCGGAGCCGCCTCGTGTGGTATGTGCACCAGGCGCTCGTCCGGTACCAGGAGGAGGCCGGTGAGCAGGTCCTGCCGACCGAGGCGGAGGTCCTGCGCAAGGCAGAGCGGCGGCAGCGCATGAAGATCCTCGTGCGCAGGGCCCTTCTCGTGGCCGGCGTGGTGGCCGCGTTCTTCGTCATCCGCGGCTGCGAGGAGGCCGTACCCGATCAACTCGTGGACGTGCCGTCTCCGTGGATGCGACTGCCGGCCGATCAGGCCGATCTCGTGGTGGAACGCGATGCACTCGCACTCGCCGGCTACCTGGATGCGTTGGACACGCTCGACCAGGCCGAGATCGAACTGCGCGAGGACTTCCGCGAGGGGCGTCGCGACTACTACACCCCGGCCGACGATCTGGCGATTCACATGGCTCTGGCGCGGTTCCTGCATGTCCGCCAAGGGCTCGTACGCATCGCTTGGTACTACCGCGAGACGCCCGACACGCGCGACGACGACGCTACCGCTCGCGCCCTCGTCCTGGCGCACACCGCGACCGTCGAGCTGTGCGCGCGCGAGATGCAGTTCATCGACACGTTCGGAGACGACGACGAGGCCAAGCGCAAGCTCAACGAGGCCGATCCGGCCCGTGGCGTGCCACCGCGCATGTTCAACAAGATCCGGGCACGCCTGGGCGACCGCGCCGCTCTCGAGGCGCTGGCCGCGGGGTCCGAGGCGTTTGCCGAACTCGATCACGGCGGGAAGCTGCCACGTGGCGAACCGTGGGAGCGACTGGCTCGCGAGGCCGAGCGCGGTGCGCGCGTCGTGGAGCAGCTCTCGGAACGTGTCGTCAAGTACAAGGTGAAGCACTCGCTCAGGCACACCGTCAATCTTGGCGAGGACGGCATCTACAAAGTGTCGGCTGTCGTCTCGACGTGGATCGGTGATGCGCGCGTGCGTCAGCGGCCGGGCGACGGCGGGCTGATCAGTGAGAAGCAGGTCGAGGACCTGCGTCGTGAGCTGCGTCCCGGCGACATCCTCATCGAACGCCGCAACTGGTACCTCTCCAACGCGTTCCTGCCCGGCTTCTGGCCGCACTCCGCGCTCTACATCGGGAGCCGCGCCGACATCGAGAAGTTGGGGCTGCACAACGACGAGCGCGTTTCTCCGCACGTGAGCGATCTGGACCTACCGGACCCCCACGGCGGCGAACGTGTCGTGATCGAGTCCATCTCCGACGGTGTCGTGTTCACCTCGCTCGAGTACTCGGTGGGGGGGGCGGATGCAGTCTGCGTGCTGCGTCCCTTGCTGCCGCAGGCCACGATTGACGAAGCCATCGCGCGCGCGTTCTCCCACCTGGGCAAGCCGTACGACTTCGACTTCGATTTCTTCTCAACCGACAAACTGGTCTGCACGGAAGTCATCCACCAGGCGTATGGCAAGTCACTCGACTTCGAGTTGGTCGAGATCATGGACCGCAAGACGCTGCCTGCGCTGCAGATCGTCCGCCGGTGGGTGGACACGAAGGACGACCCCGAGCCCTTGCTCGAGCTGGTGGCTTTCCTCGACGCCGACGAGGACGCCGGAACCGCGGTCGCGTCGGATGCGGATACTCTGGTGGAGACGCTCGACCGGCCCGGAATGACCCTCCTCGAGGAGCGCAAGGGTCGGCCGCGCTTCTTGAGCACGCCCGTCCTCGTCCTTGCCGGTCTCGTGCTGCTCACCCTGCTGGTGACCCGGAGAGAGTGACCGCGCCAATCGCTGGTAGCTTGGGGGAGCGCAGGGCCCGTCCGGGGGCGTGACATGGTTCGGTTGGAGCGAGGGCTGAGATGGTTGACGCTCTCGGTGGCGTGCATCGCCATCGTCGTCCTCCAAGTCCATGTCTCCCTCACGCTCACGTCCGTCGAGCTCGTGGAGCCGCCGCGGCCGGAGCCGACCCTCGCCGAGAAGCGCAACGACGCGCGCCTTCTGATCTCACGCGCCCGGATCTTCGAGGCGGAGGGCGATCTCCTCGGCGCACGGCGCCGCCTGCGGACCGCCGTGCAACTTGCCCCGGAGTTGATGCTCGGCTGGAAGGGCCTCGGCCGTGTCACCGCGCGGCAGGGCCAGGTCGAGGAGGCTCGCCACGCGCTCGGCGTCGCAAGAAAGCTGCAGCCGGCGGACGGCGCGGTGTGGTTCGACACCGCCGAACTCGAGTGGGACTTCGGCGACGAGCTGCGGGCGATGGAGATGTACCAATACGCCATCGACCTCGGCCATCGCGCGGCCGACGCCCACCACAATCTGGCGACGCTGTCACAGCTGCGCGGGTTTCACAGCCGGTGGTTCGACCATCACCGTCGCTCCTCGGAACTCGATCCGGCGAAGTACGAAGCGATCGTGCGCGGCGTCAGCCTGCCCTCGATCCGCGCGGGCGTGCAGCAGGCTCGCGGGCTCGCGTTCCGTCGCGAGGCGAGGATCGTGTACGGCGCTCGCGAGGCCCACGCCGAGGACTCGGTGGGGTGGATGCGCGCATCGGACTCCGGAGTGCTCGCTGCGGCGCGCAACACGATCGGTCAGGCGGAGCTCGACGCCGATACCGTGGGAAACGCGCGCGCGGAGAACACGGCGGGGTACTTCTCATCCAGCACGCACCGGATCACGATCATCACCGACGAGGAGGATCCGCGAGACCTCCACCTGCTGCTGGCCCACGAGCACATGCACGCGATGCAAGCGGATCACTTCCCTCGCCTCGAGAACGCGTTCAGCCACCTTCGAGGGTACGTCGTGAACTTCGACCGTGCCCTCGCGCTGCGCAGCCTCGTGGAGGGCGATCCCGAGTTCGTGGAAGACGTCATTCGGACGAAGATCGATCAGCGCACAGGCCTCGACGCGTCGCTGCGCAGCACCGCAGCGTCAAACGTCGACCGCCGCGCGAAACGGAGGTGGATGTTCCGCGACTACGACCGCTCCCTGACGGACGCCGCGGCGGCCGTGCCGGTCTGGGGCCTAGGGATCGAGTACGGGTTGGGTCGGTACATGGTCGCTTCGGTCTGGCTGGAGCGGGGGTGGGAGGGCGTCAACGAGTTGTACTCCCGACCTCCCGAGACTACGGAGCAGTGCCTGCACCCTGAGAAGCTGATTCGCGTTCCGCGCGACATGCCGAGTGCGGTGAGTGAACCGGACTGGAAGCCCGACGGCTGGCGCACACGCACGAGGGCCGTGCTCGGAGAGGTCGGCATGATCCGCTTCCTGGGTGCGCACGGTGCGTCGTTCTTCGAGGCGCGCCGCGCCGCGGAGGGCTGGGACGGAGACATCCGCGTCGTCTACTCCGGACCCGATGGCGCGGCTGCCATCGCCACGACCGTGGTGTTCGACTCGCAGGCCGACGCGAATGAGTTCGCTGCGGCGCTGCGCGCGGCACGCAGCGCCGACGAGGTCTCACAGGGCATCTTCCAGTACGCGGTCGGAGACGCGGCGGGCGTCATCGCCAACCGCGAGGAGCGCATCGTCGTCGTCGTCGAGGGCTTCGAGCCCGACGACGCCCGGGAGTTCCTGCGGCGCAACACCGAGAGTGCCCGCTTCCGCGACTGACGCCCCGTGATCGACCTCCGCGACTGACGGCGTGCGGCGCTACCCTGGCTCGGCGAGTCAGAGGAACTCGGCGAGTCAGAGAATTCCGGCGCGTCAGACGATGTCCAAGATCAACCCCATCAGCGGTTTCCCCGAGTGGCTGCCCGCGCAGCGCATAATCGAGCAGCGCGTGCTCGACGATCTGCGCGCACGCTTCGAGAGCTACGGCTACGCGTCCATCGAGACGCGCGCCGTCGAACCGCTCGAACGGTTGCAGGCCAAGGGCGAGACCGACAAGGAGATCTACGTCCTGCGGCGTCTGCAGGCGGCGGAGGGCGGGTCGGACAGCGGACTCGGCCTGCACTTCGATCTGACCGTTCCGTTCGCGCGCTACGTCGCGCAGAACCGCGGCCAGCTCGCGTACCCGTTCAAGCGCTACCAGATCCAGAAGGTGTGGCGCGGGGAGCGGCCGCAGAGGGGGCGGTACCGCGAGTTTCTGCAGGCGGACCTCGACGTCGTCGATACCGACACGCTGTCGCTGCACTTCGACGCCGAGATGCCGCGCCTTCTGTGGGAGACCGTCAGCGCGATGCCCGTCGACCCGGTGACGATCGGCATCAACAACCGGAAGGTGCTTCAGGGTGCTTACGAGTGTCTGGGTGTCGGCGACATCACCGCCGCGCTGCGCACGGTGGACAAGCTCCAGAAGATCGGCGCCGACAAGGTGCGCAAGGCGCTGACCGATGAGGTCGGTCTCGCGGAGTCCGCCGCTGACACCTGCCTCGCGCTCGGCCGCATCAAGACGACGGACGCGTCGTTCGCTGACGCCGTCCGGGGCCTCGGCCTCTCCGGCGATCTGCTGGACGACGGGTTGTCAGAGTTGACGTACGTCGCCGACGCTCTCTCCGATCTGCCGGCCGGTGCTGTCGAGTTCGACCTCTCCATCGCGCGAGGCTTCGACTACTACACCGGGACGGTCTACGAGGGCGTGATGCCGACTCAGGCGGATCTCGGCACGGTGTGCTCAGGCGGGCGGTACGACGACCTCGTCGGCGGCGGTAAGGTGAAGCTCCCCGGCAACGGTGTGTCCATCGGCGTCACGCGCATGCTCGCGACGGTCCTCGGCAAGGGCGGTCTTGCGGCGTCACGGCCGGTGCCGACGTGCGTGCTCGTCATCCTGAACGACGAGGACTCCCGACGCAGCGCCCGCGCAGTCGCACAGTCACTGCGTGCGCGCGGGATCGCGACCGAGGTCTTCCACGAGCCGGTCAAGTTCGGGAAGCAGATCAAGTACGCCCAGAAGCGGTGCATTCCGTACGTCTGGTTCGTGGACGGCGACACCCACGAGGTGAAGGACCTTGGCGCGGGCGAGCAGGCTGCGGCCGATCCCGCGACATGGTCGCCGGCCCCCGAGCACCTGCGCCCGCAGGTCTAGTCGAGTCCGACGACGCCGAGGTACACGCGGCCGACGTCCTCCCAGACCTTCGGATCGACGGGGTCGGCGAACATGGCACGCGTCGCGTAGCGAACACCGCCCTTCGGGTCGTTGCGGCCGGCCAGATAGACCCAGCGCGCGATCTGGCGCTGCGCCCGCGCGTACGCGGGATCTCCGCGCGGGATGGTCAGCAAGATCGCCTCGCCGAGTTCGAGCCGGCCCGCGTACGTGTGCTCGATCCCGATGCGGTAGATCTCCACCCCCGTGAGCGCGGGGAGCACTCCGCTCTCGTCGCCCTCTTCGTCGTCGTCCGCTGCGCCCATGGGTTCCTTCGACTTCGGCACGAACGCGTTCGCGATGTCGCGCACGGTCATCTTCGGTCCGTCGTCGGTCGGGATGACCATGTCGAGCTGGGCTTCTGAGGGTGCGTCCGCGGCAGGCGGGGCACCGGCGTTCACGAACGCGACGAATCCGGCCACGAGTGCGAGCAGGCAGCCCGCGGTGATGCCGGCATACCTGAGCCATCGGATCCACGGGCGCCGCTCGGTCGTCACGAGAGGGAGGTTATCCGATCGGTGGCTTCCCCAGGACCTCGGCGACGACGAACGGCAACCGCGCGCGACCCCACGCCGTCCACCGGTGGTCCTCCTCCTTCCGGCCCCAGTCCAGACACCGCACCATCACGGAGAGGCTCGAGAACCGCACACGTCGCGCGAAGTCGCCGTCCATCGGCCGGTCGTAGGCCTCGAGTGCCGGCAGCAGGAACGCATCGCCGAACGTCATCGTCCCGCCGACGAAGTCGACGTGCCGCGAGCCGTGCGAGAAGTCGGCCCAGTCGATGATGCCGGTCACGCGGCCGGCCTCGTCGGTGAGGATGTGGTCGTCACCCAGGTCGCAGTGAATGCCGCAGTGATCCGCCGCCTCTGTGACCTCGATCGTGAGAGCAGTTCGGACGTCGCGCACGAGTGCGGGCGTGAGCATGTCCGTCACGACGTCCAGCGCGGCGAGGGCCTTCTTGCGGCTGTTCGCGAGGCTGCCGCCCGCGCGATAGTCGTGGATGTCGATGCCGTCGTACGCGTCGACCGGGATCGCGTGCAGCGCGGACAGGAACGCCGCGAGGTCCTCGGCCACACGAACGGCGCCCGGCCAGTCCGCAGGGAGGTACTGCGCCTGCCTTCCCGGCAACCGCGGATATCCGGCGAACGGGTAGGGCACCGCATCCGACGTGAACGGTCCGACTTCCGCAGGAACGGGGCAAGGTACGTGCGGCCGCAGCACGTCCAGCACGCGGACCTCACGCAGCAGCCACGCCACGCGGTTCTCGCGCTTGGGGAACCGGAAGATCCACGCCGCGCCGTCGACCTCGGCTTCGTAGGCGTAGTTGTCCCAGCCCGAGGCGAGGAAGGCGACGTCGCCGAGCGCTGATTCCGGCAGCGCGTCCGCGAGAGCGGTACGCACCTGCTCCACGGTGAGCTTGTGATCCGGCGTCCAGGGGAAGTCCTCGGTCACGCCGGCTTCTTCGCGACGACCAGTCCGCGGCCCATCGGCCCCGGGTGCTCCCAGCGCGCGTCGAGTCCCGCGCCGCGGAACGCGCCGAGCAGTTCGTCCCGCGTGGACAACCAGAGCACCTGTGTCTCCTCGAACTGCTCGATCCCGTCCGGACTGCAGACGAGCCACGTGAACTCGAGGGCGGTCTTGCGCCCGTCCAAGCGCGTCCGGCAGACGCGCACGAGCTTCGGCAATCCGTCGAGCGCAGTCTGCACGCTGACGTGGTCGGGAATGAAGCTTTCCGGTTGGATCCAGGGTTCGATCAGGGCCACTCCGCCCGGTGCCAGCGCCCGGGCGAAGCTGTGCGCGGATGCACGGATGCGCTCCTCGGGATAGACGCACCCGAACGCGCTGAACAGGCACGTGACGACGTCCGCGGGCCGGTCGACCGTGAAATCCGCGAGATCTCCCTCCACCAGCGACACGCCCGGCAGCTTCGTCCGGGCGATCGCGAGCATCGGTTCCGCCAGATCGAACCCGGAGACGTCGTACCACTTGGCGAGTTCGACGAGGTGTGTCCCGGTGCCGCAGGCCGCATCCACCAGCCGCGCCCCGTCGGCCACGCCCTCGGCCTGCAGCAGCGCGTGCAGCGCCTCCGACTCCGCGGCGTAGTCCTTCCAGTGGTAGATGCGGTCGTAGAGCCGCGCGCGCTCCCCGAACATCCCGTGCGTCTCGAATGGGACCTCTCTCACGCCGTCCTCCTGCTCAGAGGATACGCTTCGCCGTGGCGATCATGATTGCCGCCGTGGGCGTCCGCCTGCAAGCACGCGCGTGACAGCGGTCCACACGACGATGAGCGCGGCCGCAATCCCGATCCACGAGAGAACGTGTGCCCGCTGGTCGGTCACCGCACTGCGCGCTGCGAGCACGAGGAACGTCACATGCGCACACACGCCCAGGAGAAGGGCGGGTGTGAACACGGCGCCGTGCCCGAGGGAGCGCTCTCCGTCCCGCGTGGAGAAGCGTGATGCTCCGATCAGGACGCCGACCGTGGCCAGCAGTAGCACCGTCCCCGTGGGAACCAGGTAGGCCGCGCGTCGCAACAGCCGAAAGAGCGCCTTGCCATAGCCGGGTTCGTACACCCAGACGACAACGGCCGCACCGGCAATGGCCACCAGTGAGAGGACCACGACTTGACCACGGCGTACCCGCCCGGGACTTACCGGTGGAGGCACATCCGTCGTCGTCCACAGATCGTCCGCGGCGATCGCGAGTCCGGCAAGCGAGACGAACGTGCAGAACGCCCCCGCACGGGCGAGCACCGCTGCGAACCCGCCGTCGGCCAGCGCCGCGGCTGTGCAGGCCGCGCCGACTGCCATGAGCCACGCCGGCCAGGGTCTCGCCGCGGGGCGCGCAGCGCGGTGCGCGAGAGCGACCGCGGTCGCGGCCATGACGCCCGCCGCCGCCCACGTGACGAGGGGGAATCCGGCGACGCCGGCCAGCGTTGCAGCGAACAGCGCGATCGCCAGGGCGCCGCCGGCCATCTGCGTTCGCCACCCGGCGCCGCGCAGGCCGAGCACGACCAGCCCGGCGGAGAGCAAGAGGAGCGACCCAAACACCGCGAGTCGTTCGCCGCGAGTCCACTCCGACCAGTGTCGGGACCGTTGGTCTCGCTGGCGTCGCCAGGCGAAGGTCGCGGCGCGTGTGGCGGCATCGCGCAGATGTCGCGGATACGCGTCGCCGTGCGCGATCGAATCCAGAATCCACGGGTTCCCCTGCCAACGCGCGAGGAACGTCCAGAGGTGATCCGGTTCGAGGTCGGCCGGACTCACCTCATCGGTCAGCACGCGCAGCACGAAGCGGGCGTGCGCGCCGCCTCTTCCCTGCCAGTGTTGCTCCAGCCGCTCGAGAGCGGGCGCCGCCTCGTGGATCCGCAGCAACATCGCCAGGTCCGCGAGTTGTGCCGTGTTCTGTTCCCAGTGAGCTCCCCACGCGATGGCGTAGATTCGCTGTCTCTCGAAGTTTCGCCCGACGTCTCGCTCCAGCGCGTCCGCCGCAAGCGACAGACTCTCGGCGATGCGTGAGCGCCAGGTGTCGAGGGTCCATTCCGCGTCACCCTGCGAGTCGAGCACAGCCAGAAGGACGTGGGCACGACCCGCTTCACTCGCATCCGGATACGAATTCCACGGGACGCTCACGATGTCCCGCGGAACGAGCGTGGCATTGCCCGGCGTCCAGAGGAAGCGGTCCCCGTCGCCGAACATCAGCCGGGCGCCGTCGTAACTCTCCTGAGTCGGGTTCAGCAGACGTGGCTTGTCGGCCACGCTCACCGACAGACGAACCCAGGACTCCGGCGTCCAGTCCGCAAGCGCCGCCGTGCCGGGAGGCTGCAGCAGCATGTACTGGACGGGGCCCAGCTCGCCGGTGTTGGAGGAGGTCTGGTAGTGCCACCTCTCTCGGTCACGCACGGGCTGCGACACGGCGCTCCCGCGGAGGATCTCCCATCCGGTCTCGGTCTTACGGATGACTGCGTACCGGGCGACGCCGGCCGGCCTGTCGTCCGCGGTGACCGCGCGGTGTGTGAAGTGAAAGCCGTCCTGTGCTCGATCGATCTCGAGGACCAACGCCAGCACGACGCCTATGGCGATCGCCACGGCGAGGGCGGCACGCAGTCCAAGAAGCCCGCGCCACCGGGGTGCCTGCCGCTCGTTCACGTCGCCCTCCCGTGCAACCGTGCGCGGAAGAGTATCCGGATCGCGACGCCGCCGAGCAGTACGACGGCTGCCAGCGCTCCGATGGCGGACGGGCTGTCCCAGGCGTCGATCCGGCTACCCGTCGCCGCGAGCAGGCAGGTGACGATGTGGGCCGACGCCCCGACCGCCAGGGCGTAAGCGGCCAGTGGAACGCGCAGCACGGAATCCCGCGGGCTGCGGCGAGGCACGACCAGCACCGCCCCGGCGAGCAGCGCGAGCACAAGCCATGCCGCACGGCCGAGCGCCTCGGGCTCGGGCCGGACCAGACCCGTGTAGTCGAAACCGAACGCGTAGTGGATGAGAAGCACCGCGACGCCGACCACGGCCACGTGTTGAAGTGCAGTTCGCCGGGTCGCGGGCGCGGCGCGACGGGGGGGCAGCGTCTCGTCGACCGCAGTCGTCGCGCGCCGGGCGACAACGACGAGTGCCAGCCCGGCGAACGCGGCGGCGCGGGAGAGCGCATCCAGCGCGGCGGACCCGAACCACTCGGACATGGGCTGCAGCAACGCGGCCGTCACGAATGCGACGCCGGCCCAGCGCGCGCGCCGGGATGATGCAAGCGACCAGCACGACAGAGCTGCCAACAGCAGCCCAACGTTGCCGAGATCGATCCGGGCCCACGCCGGCCGGTGGACCGACGCGAGGATCAGAGCGACGAGCAGAGACAGCTGCAAGCGGCGCTCGCCATCCGGGCCGGCCGCGAGACGAAATCCGCCGCGCCGCAGCACCCACCACACGCCGGCACCTGCGGCCACGAGTATCGACACCATGAACGTGTTGACCAACGCGATGGCACGCTGCGGACGGGAGTGCGGCGCAGACAGCTGCGCGCGTCTCCGCACGACCGCCGGGTGGTCGCGCAGCGCGTGTTCGTTCGACGAGACGACCCAACGCACGGCGCGATCCCCGGCCCAGCTCGAGAGTTCCTCCAACGCGGTCGCGACCTCGTCGTCCGTCGGCTGAGCCGGTCCGAGTAAGCGTCCCCAGGCGAGAACCCGATCCAGGCTCGCGTGACCGTCGCGAATATCCGTGTCCGGCGCCGAGACCCACTCCGCCAGTCGATCGCGCACGGGCCGGAGAGAGTCGCGACGCAGATTCAGCACGAGAGTCAGCCCGAACGCGTCGACGAGTCTCTCCTCGTACAGATGCAGCCAGCCGTGCCGGTCGCCGGTGTAGAGCTCTGCCGACCGGGCCATCTCTCCCGCGAGCAGCGCCATGCGAGTGCGCACGTCTTCCAGCGAGGTGATCTCATCGGCCGTCGCGGAGTCCATACTCACCACCTGGAGCACGGCCCGGTGCTGCGAGTTGGCCGGTTGCGCGTACGGCAACCAGAGGCTCGGGGCGTTGAGCGTTGCGAACCGGCCGGGCAGTAGGGTCCGCTGTGTGGGCCAGTCGCTGACGCGCGCGTACCAGGTGGGCCGCGCCGAGATGTGTGCGAGGTCGACGGCCTCGTCGCCGACGAACTCGTACTCGCTCCGCAGCGTCGCGGACGGCCCGGACCACCGCGGGTACGTCGCTCCGACGGGCCACAGGCCCATGATCCGCCGGTCGAGGGCGGACGGTCCCAGGGGCCGCTGCAGCGTCCACCCGGCGTTGTAGGCGGGGGCGACCGCGACGGTCTCGCTCTCGTCGAGCGACCACGCGCCGTCCGCGAAACGCAGGAGCAAGTTCGTCACACGGCTGCGCGGCTGTTCGTCGGCCGGGGGCGCAGCGCGCGTCCAGTTCACTCCGTCCTGCAGTTGCGGATGGCGAAACCACTGGACGCCGGCGACGACGGACGCGACGAGCAGAAGCGCCGCCACCACCCGCTCCCTCCGACCCGCCCTGGCACTCACTGTCGCAGGCTACGACACGCTCGGGCGATCCGGTCTCTGCGCCTCAGTTCATCGTCGCAAGGCGTTCGCGCAGTGCTGCGATCGTCGTGCGGAGGCTCTCGGCGTCGTTGCGGGCGCGTTCGACGGCCTCTGGCTTCGCGCGGTTGACGAAGTTCTCGTTCGCGAGCCGCTTCTCGACGCCCGCGAGCTGTCCCTCGGACTTCTCGAGTTGCTTCGCGAAGCGGGCGCGCATGGCCTCGCGGTCGGCGGCGCCGAGCATGACGGCGGCCTGGAATTCCGGGTCCACAGCGACGGCGGCGCCGTCGGGAGCTTCGCCGTCGGCCGTGATCGTCAGCTTGTCGCTCTTGATCAAGCGCTCGATCACCGCGCGGGATGCTTCGAATGCCGCCGTGTCGCGATTCGCGATGACGGTTACGTCCACCTTGCTGTGCGGGTCGATCTCCTGCTCGGCGCGGATGCCGCGCACGGCGTTGAGCAGACGCACGACGGCGTCGATGCCGGATGCGTGGATCTCGTGGCCCGAAGCCGTCGGCCACGGTGCGCGGACCAGCATGCCTTCGCCGCCGGTTTTGGCCCACAGGTGCTCCGTCACGAACGGCATGTACGGATGCAGCAGTGCGACGTAGGTGCGAAGTCCGTGCAGCAGGACGCCCTTGGTCTCGGCGAGCTCCGCGAGTTCAGGCACCTTGATCGCTTCGAGGTACACATCGCAGAAGTTGTCCCAGAACGACGCGCGGATCACCTCGGCAGCGTCGCCGAAGTGCCAGCCCGTGAATCGCTTGTCCACCTCCGAGACGACGGTGTCCAGACGGGCCACCATCCAACGGTTGACGGGGTGTTCGATCGTTGCAGGGAGCCCGTCCGGACGGTCGTCTCCGAGTGTGATGAGCACGAGCTTCGTCGCGTTCCAGAGCTTGTTGATCAGCCGCTTGCAGCCGGTCAGCCGCTCCTTGCCGAGCTTGAGGTCCCGGCCGGGCGAGTTGCCGAGCATCATCGCCAGGCGTAGGACGTCGGCACCGAGCTCGTCGATCGTCTCGACCGGATCGATGGACGTCTCGGGTTTGGACTTCGACATCTTGTCGCCGTCGCGGTCGAGCACCATGCCGTGCAGGTACACGGTCTCGAACGGGATCTGTCCCGTGGCGTACGTCGTCATCAGGATCATGCGCGCGACCCAGAAGAAGATGATGTCGTAGCCCGTCTCCATCACGGAGGTCGGGTGGAACTTCTGGAAGTCCGGGCTGTCCGCGAGGAGCTGTGCCAGGTCGCGCGACGTGTCCTCGACGATCGCCGGATCGAGCAGTGTGCTCCACGTCCAGAGCGCCGAGCTGAACCACGTGTCGAGGGTGTCGTTGTCCTGCACCCAGCCATCGCCGGTCGGCGCCACGTGTCCCACGTGCTGCTCGTCGCCGCGCGTCCACACGGGCACCCGGTGACCCCACCAGATCTGCCGCGACACGCACCAGTCGCGCAGGTTGTCGATCCAGTGGAAGTACTTGCGCTCCTCGTGGTCCGGGAGGATGCGGATGTCGCCGGACTCGACCACGTCGCGCATCACTTCCTTGAGCGACATGCTGCGGCCCTTCCACGGGACCACGGAGCGGTTCACGTTCACGAACCACTGCTCCTTGGGCAACGGTTCGATGGGCTTCTTCGACCGGTAGCAGAGGGACAGCTGCTGGTCGTAGTCCTTCACGTCGGCGAGCAAGCCGACGGCTTCGAGTTCGGCCGCGAACGCCTTGCGGCACTCGAGCACGGTCATGCCGGCGTAGTGCGGACCGGCGGCCTCGGTCATGCGACCGTCCTCGCCGATGATCTGGACGAGCGGCAGGTCGTTCTTCTGGGCGATCTCGAAGTCGATCGCGCTGTGTGCCGGTGTCACGCCCAGGCAGCCGGTCCCGAACTCGGGGTCCACGGCCTCGTCCGCCACGACCTTGACCGAGATCGTCGGGCCCTTGGGCCACGGCACCTCGTACGTCTTGCCGACGTGGTGCTTGTAGCGATCGTCGTCCGGATGCACCGCGACGGCGGTGTCGCCGAGCTTCGTCTCCGGCCTGCTGGTGCCGACAAGAAACGGCCCGTACCGCAGCGTGTAGAACTTGGCCTGGCGCGTCTCGTGGTAGATCTCGTCGTCGGACACCGTGGTCTGGAGATGGGGGTCCCAGTTCACGATGCGCGGCCCTCGGTAGATCAGTCCGTCCGCGAACATCTTGGCGAACACCTCGTCCACGCAGCGGTGCAGTGACGGGTCCATTGTGTAACGTTCGCGCGACCAGTCGCACGATGCGCCCATGGCGCGGATCTGCGAGCGGATCGTGCTTCGCGAGCCGTCCACGAACTCGGCGATCCGCCGTACCAGCTCATCTCGCCCGAGCTCACCACGCGGGTCGGCCATGCCGCTCGCTTGCAACTGGTGGATCACCACGGCCTCGGTCGCGATCGCCGCGTGATCGGTGCCCGGGAGCCAGAGCACCTCGTCGCCCGACATGCGCCGCCAGCGGGCCATTGCGTCCTCGATGGCGAGCATGATCGAGTGCCCGAGGTGCAGCGTTCCCGTGGCGTTGGGCGGAGGCATGGAGATCGTGAACGCCGGTCGGTCCGAGCTCGCGTCCGCGACGAACGCGCCGGACTCCTCCCAGCGGCGGTAGATCTCCTGCTCGTGGTCTTTCGGGACCCAGTGCTTGGCCATCGACATCGTTCTGCTCCGTGCCCGCGCTGCTCCCGCAGGGCGGACCCGGGATG
Source organism: Planctomycetota bacterium (assembly GCA_965248445.1). Classification (GTDB taxonomy): domain Bacteria; phylum Planctomycetota; class JAJSAM01; order JAJSAM01; family JAJVHW01; genus CBDFJG01. The sequence goes on along the minus strand of CBDFJG010000003.1, from coordinate 1,580,049 downwards.
CTACCGGCGCTCTGTCTGCCCGCCGACCGAGCGTTGAGGGCAGGGGTCAGTAGCGGACGCCGCGCCGAGTCGTGCGCACGCCCACGCTGGCGAAGGCGACATGCGAGCCGATGCGCAGCCGCACGAGCACAGTGCCATCCAGCAGTGCTTCCGCCGCCGGTACGTGCATGATGACCCCACCCGTTCGGAAGTTGATGCTCACGCTCCGGATCTCGGCGTACGGATCGTGCAACAGCGCGAATTCCGGCTGCGCGAGCAGGGCCTTGTGCTCCGGGGAAACGGCGAAGTCTGCGAGCGGAGTGTTGGCCCAGCCGCGCCGGGCGAACGGAGCCGGATCCACGGGAGCCGTCATCGTCACACGACCGATTCGCAGGTGCGCGCGCCCGTCCGGGAAGACGATCGGACGCAGGACCGGCGGCGGGACCAGTCCGGGCGGCACCGACATCTTCGCCCGGACCTTCAGGACGCGAACGCCGCGGCGCGTACTCGTCGTGACCCGGTCGATGCTGAGACGCAGTTCCGGGTCGCGACGGCTCGGGCTCGCGAACTGCCCGGCGAGACGTCCGTTCGAGTACAGCGGCACGTCTTCCGCAACGATGACTCCACCGAGATGCAGCTCCACGATCACGCGCTCCGGCAACGCCGGCAGACTCGCTCTCTTGATCGTCGCTGTGAACGTCGTGCGCGTCGTGCCCTTGCGATTCCAGCGGAACTTCGAGCGGACCTTGAGCGGAGCGTTGTTGACGTCGTCGCCGACCAGCACAGCCCGGAGGATCTCGGCACCGCCGTCGCCCGGTACGCGAATGCGGATCTCCGCTCCCTCGGCCGGTTGGAGCACGTTGCCGTACGCGTCGATCGTCCCCGCGATCTCGACCCTGTCCCGTCCCGAGCGCTTCGAATTGCGCAGCCGCAGCCGCGTGAGTCGGAGCCCCGTCAGTGGTGACTCGATCGGTTCGAACTGCTCGGGAAGCACGTGCAGCATGACTGCGTCAACGCGGCCGACGCCGCCTGCGGCGGCGTCCGTGACGTGCAATCGCCACGTGCCCGACACGGGCGCCCCCGCGAATGCTCGCATGTCCTCGACCGGGGCCAGGTTCAGCGGGAACGACCCGCGGAAGTCGACCCCGGGCGAACCGCCGCGGATCAAGGTGACCAGTCTGCCGTCGGGAGACTCGAGCACGAGCGTCAGATCCGCACGGTCGGAGTGACCGATGCCGACATCCAGGTCGACCCGATGGACGCGGCCCACGGCCGGCTCCGATTCGGCGATCGGCAGATCGATGACGGTCGTCTCGCCATCGTCGAGATCGATGAACGACGCCGAGATCCGGGTCGGCTGCGGGAACTCGAACGGCACCACGAAGTCGACCTTCACACTGTTGTCACCGACGTTCACCGTCTTCGTGTCCACACCGAAGCGCGCCGAGAGATGTCCGCGACGTCCCGTGGCACGCACCTGGATCTCGCCAATCCCGGGGGTGACCGGGATGGCGTAACCGCCGCTTGACGACGTGATCGTGTACTCGCTCGTCGCGTCGGTCTCTACACGCACGCCCTCGATGCCCTCGTCGCGGCCGTACGCACCGTCTCCGTCCAAGTCGACGTAGCAGACACCGGTCACGTAGCGCAGAGGGGAGAGCGGTTTCGAGAAGTCGATCGTGACGACCTTGGGGCCGAGCGTAACGAGAGGCGGCGAGCCGTCTGTGCGCTGGCGATCGACGATCCCGACGCCGATCTCTATGAAGTCCGGGTCCATGATCGTGTCGCGGTGACCGGTAGCGCGCCGGCCGGTGGTCGCGTCCACAGGTTGGCCGACGTCGAGCATGAACACACCGTGAATGTTGAGTGGTTCGCGGCCGTACCCGTAGATGAACTCGTCGAACGTGGCGCCATCGGGGTACCCGGCATCCACGACGCGCTGTTCGAGCACGGCCTCGCCCGGACCCTGAAACGTCTGCTGATCCAGGTCGGACATCACCTGAGCGTGGGCACGTGCGACGTCGATCAGGGTGCCGTCGAAAACGAGCGGCGGCGCCGGGGGAATCGCCGTGATCGCATCGTGAGTCTCGACGGGAGTGAACTCCGGAACCCCGGTTAGCCGGGCGGCCGCGAGAAGGTGCGACGACTGCAAGGACACATCGCGGTAGAAGGCCGCCGCACGATCGCCCTCGCCGACAGGATCCCTTCGCGCGCGGTTCATGTGCTCGAGCAGCTCTTGCTCCTCGGAGCTTGGGTCGCCGTAGCCCTCGTAACACGTGGTCGCCACGCCAAACCCGGGGTCCAGCCAGTCCGACCCGGGCGCCTCGGCTGCGTGCGTCCCTCCACCACCCAGCAGGCCGGCGGCAGCCAAGAACACGAACAACGTAGCGCGCTGAGTGCGTAGGGACATCCAGTCCTCCGTCTAGCGCGGCCCTCAAGCCAACTCTGCCAAGTCCAACCACATCGACCGTAGCGGGCACCGCAGAGGCGTCAACCCGTCCGCGGTCCCTGCGAGGATGCGACGGCCGTACGCGGTCTGGGGTCGCTACGATGCCGCGATGAGCGACCGCCTTCTCGAGATCGACGCCGCGTTCGACCCGGTGACCCAGCAACTGGTCGGTGTGTTGACCGCGTCTCTCGACGACCAGCTCCGCCGCTTGAATGACACCGTCGCCGGGTTGTCGGTAGAGCAGTTGGAGTGGCGGCCGGGACCCGGTCACAACTCCGTCGGGATGTTGCTGGCGCATCTCGCGATGGTCGAGATCTGGTGGCTCACCTGCGCGCCGTTCGGCGTGGACGAGCGGCCGGAGGTCTACGCGGAGTACGCGCGGATCATCGGCCTCTCCGGTGAGGACGACGGCATGCCGCAGCCGCCGGACGGCGCGTTCCCCGAGGCGCTGCGCGGCAAGACGCTGGCCGACTATCAGGACATGCTGAGCAAGGCGCGCGCGCGGGTGCGCGAAGTGCTCCTCGCGTGGAGCGATGCCGACCTCTCGCTGACGATCGAGATGCGCAACAAGACGTTCGCCCGCCGCTGGATGCTCTACCACGTGCTCGAACACTTCGCCGCCCACTACGGTGGCATCGGCCGGCTGCTGCACGACATGCGCGACGCAGGCGTCCTCAGTCCTGCGTGATCAGAACGACGTCCACGCCCGCCAGTCGTCTACTCAGCGGCGACCCCAATCACGATGCGCTCGACCGACGGCAGTGCGGCACCCGGGGGCAGATCGGGTGGCAGCGTGAACGTCACGCGAACCTGCGCGAACGCCCGGTCGTCCAGCACGGCGATGTCGTCGATCGGTTGCCAGGATGTCGCAAGCAGGGGCTGGGGCAGTGAGGGATCCACCGGGTGTCGCGGCGCGGTCCGCACCTCGATAGTGACGGTCGAGCCGTTCGCGGGCACGTCGATCTCGCTGCCCTCCATCCCGGGCGTGTCCGGATCGTCGAGCACGTGTGAGAGACGCGCCGCGAGACGTCCCGTGTCGAGCCACGCCGTGTGCGCGACCGACGTCGTGAGCGACGGATCGGGCGCGAGCCGCTGCGATCCGTCCGGGAACGTCTCGGGCCGGGGCCACAGCGCCGTCGGAGTCGGCACGGTACCGAGGTAGTCCGCCGGCGGCGATCCCTCGAACGTCTGCGTCAGTTCCTGCGCGGGTGCCGAGCCGGCGACCGTGAAACGCGAGAGCCAGTCCGATCCCGCGTACTGGTTGCCGAGGGTCGTGACGCTGCCCCGCACGCGGACCTCGTACTCGGTCTTCGGCTGCAGGGGCTCGTTCGGTCGCAGCTCTACGATCGCTCCGTCTCGCACGGATTGCGTCAACGTCACGTGGCCGGGGACGTACGCGGCGACCACCGCTTCGTCCTCCGTCCCTACGTGCACGCGAGTTGCGGTGAGAGACACTTCCCGGTCCGTGACGGTCGCGGGATCTAGCGGCTCGGGGAAGCGCAAGCGCACCACGAACTCGTTCTCTCCGCCCGCGTACGTCGTCGGGTCCTGCGGACTCTCCCAGTCCATTCGCGGGTGGACAAGGTAGTCGCCATTGGGCGGCGTCACGGTGATCGGGCGCGGCCTGGTCAAAGCGCCGGAGTGCAGCAGGAACCGCTCGTCCGCCGTCGGCGTTCGGAATCGCAGCCTGCCGCGTGCCCCCTGGATGCGCTTGCCGCTCGACGCGACGCGCGCGCTCAGCACGCGCCGGCGTCCCGCGACGGCGATCTCGTACTGGGACTCGTCCACGAGCCAGCCGGTCAGGGAGCTCTCGGCCGGCACCATCGGCAGCAGCGTGACGTCCCGCCGGGCGCGCTTCAGCACCAGCGTCGAGTGACGGAAATGAGCCATGCGCCGCTGTCCGTCCGAGGCATCGGTGAACCGCAGGCCACCGAATTCCGGATCGGACCGCAGCTGTGCATACGCGGAGGCGTCGCCGGCGAGCGCGGCGGCCCAGAGCGTGTCGTCGCCCGCGATGCGCCGACGCGTCGCGGCCAACGCGGAGCCCCCGTCAACGGGTGGAGGGATGGGCGCCGCGACGCCTTCGCCCACCAGGACGCCGCCGTACGCGCCGAGGGGCAGCCGGTCCCGGACCGCCCGGTCGAAGCGGAGCAGCTTGCCCAGGCGCGTGGTGCGCCGTCCGGAGAGCAACTGATCGACGGACGCCGCCGCCTCCGCCGCAGATGCGCCCTGAGACTGCAACTCGTCCTCGATGAGCCAGGGGATCACCCGGACGCGGCCGCCGCTCCGGTCGGTCAGCGGCCGGCCACGGACGAACGTGCCGTCAACCTGGGTACCGTCCGTGAGCCGCCGAATAGTCAGCCCGGCGATCCAGCCGTCCGAACTGATCCGGGTGCGGCCCGACAGGCGCAGCGCGAGAGCATCGTCCCGCCGGACGAGGTCGCGCAACGGATCGGGCTTGGATCCGCCGGTGGCCGGCGGGGCGAGGGCCAGGAGTCCGCCGCTGAGGGCAGTGGCCGCGAAGGCGGCGAGGAGGGTGCTGCGAGAGGCCATGAGAGGCTCCTTCCCCGATCATCCCCAACCTTCCCGCGTTCAAGCGTAGCAGCGGACGGCGAGGCGGCAACGGGTGTCGGCGCGAGTGGTCTCCCGCACCGCGACCCAGGTCCCCCGAACCTCCCGCACGTGCCCCAGGCAGGGTCGGTAGGATCGCTCGGTCATGCGCTTCTCGAAGGCCCGGATCGCCTCCCTGGCGTACGAACTCGCGCCCGTCGTGGTCACCACGGCGGAACTCGAGGATCGTCTGGCACCGCTCTTCGCGGCACTCCGCATCCCCGAGGGACAACTGGTCACGTGGACGGGGATCGAGGAGCGGCGCTGGTGGGAACGCGGGTTCTCGGTCTCCGAGGGCGCGATCCGAGCGGCTGAAAAGGCCCTCGCCGCCTCCTCCGTCGCGCCGTCGGATATCGGCGCACTCCTGTACTGCGGCGTGTGCCGCGAGGACTTCGAGCCGGCCACCGCGTGTGATGTCGCGGCGGTGATCGGGTGCGCGCCGGACGCCGCGGTGTACGACGTATCGAACGCGTGCCTCGGCGTCGTCAACGGGATCATCGACGTCAGCAACCGGATCGAGCTCGGACAGATTCGTGCGGGCCTCGTCGTCGCGTGCGAGAGCGCTCGGCGCATCAACGAACTCACCGTCGAGCGGCTCCTCGCCGCACCGACGATGGAAGCGTTCCGAGGTTCGCTGACGACGCTGACCGGCGGCTCGGGTGCCGCGGCCGTTCTCGTCACCGACGGGTCGTTCGGTGAAGGAGACCGGCGGCGCATCCTCGGCGCGGTGCAGCGAGCCGAGCCGGCGCACCATCGCCTGTGCCGCTGGGGCGTCCGCGAGGTCGCTGGCGGTCCGCACGTCGAGGAGTACGCGCAGACCGATGCGATCGGTGTCCTCAAGCACGGCGAGGCGCTGTTCACGGCGACGTGGCACGACCTCCTGCGCGAGATGGAGTGGACGCTCGACGACGTCGATCGCTGGGTTGCGCACCAGATCGGCCGCGCGCACCGCGAAGCGATGCTCGCGGGCACGGGTTTGAGTGACGACAAGGACTACGTCACGTATCCGTTCCTCGGGAACATGGGCACGGTCGCGCTTCCGTTGACGGCGGCCCTGGCAGAGGAGCGCGGCGTCCTGAAGGAGGGCCAGAACGTCGGCTTCCTCGGGATCGGGAGCGGGCTGAACTGCCTGATGCTCGGATGCCGGTGGTGAAGTCGGAACTGTACCCCTTCGAGGGGCAGTTCGTGGACCACGGCGGGGTGCGGCAGCACTACGTGGACGAGGGGCCGCGGGACGCTCCGCCGGTCGTGATGGTCCACGGCAACCCCACCTGGTCGTTCTACTACCGCCGACTCGTTCAGGAACTGCGCAGCGACCACCGCGTGATCGCGATCGACCACGTCGGCTGCGGCCTCTCGGACAAGCCGTCCAGCGAGGACTACGACTACTCGTTGCGTCGCCGCGTGGACGACCTCGAGTCCGTCCTGGTGCAGGCAGGCGCGGCCAAGCGGGTCACGCTGGTCGTGCACGACTGGGGCGGCATGATCGGCATGGCCTGGGCGGCACGTGATCCGTCCCGTGTCGCACGCCTCGTCGTGCTGAACACGGCGGCCTTTCGCAATCCAAAGGGCACAAAACTGCCGTGGCAGATTGCGGCGTGCCGCAATCCGCTCGTCGGAGGACTGATCACGCGCGGGTTCAACGCGTTCGTGAAAGGCGCGTCGAGTACCTGCACGGTGAAGCCGCTGCCCGACGAGGTTCGCGCGATGTACGAGCGTCCGTACGACTCGTGGGCCAACCGCGTTGCGATCCACGAATTCGTGAAGACCATCCCGCTTTCGCCACAGGACGCGGGCTACGACATCGTGGAGTGGACTGAGGCGTCGCTCAGTGACTTGTCGTCGCGGCCCACGCTCATCTGCTGGGGTGAGCAGGACTTCGTTTTCGACGCCGTGTTCCGCGAGGAATGGGAGCGCCGCTTCCCGGACGCCGAGGTGCACCGCTTCGAGAACGCCGGCCACTACGTGCTGGAGGACGCGGGGGAGGAGATTGCGCCGCTCGTGCGCGACTTCCTCCTGCGTCACCCCGTCGGTCCGGAATGAGCCACGCCAGCATTGCGCGGCACCTGACCGAGCTGGCGCGGACGCAGCCTGACCTGCCTGCGCTGATCGTCCCCTCCGGTGGTGACTACTGGACGATCTCGTACCGCGAGTTGGATGCGGACAGCGACAGCATCGCCCGGGGACTCACCGAGATCGGGATCGGCAAGGGCGTGCGGACTGCTCTGTTCGTGACGCCCGGCCGCGATCTGTTCGCGCTGTTCTTCGGACTCTTCAAGTGCGGTGCGATCCCCGTGCTGCTCGACCCCGGTATGGGCCTCGCTGCGTTGAAGACGTCCCTCGATCGCGTGAAGCCCGAGGCGTTCATCGGCGTGATCAAGGCGCACCTCGCGCGGAAGCTCGCGGGCTGGGCGAAGGGCAGCGTCACCAAGACCGTGTGGGTGGGACCCAACTACCTCCCCGGTTGTCAGACGCTCGAGCAGGTCCGCCGGCTCGGCCATGTCTCGGGTCGCAGCCCACTCGTGGACATCGGCATGGACGAGCCCGCTGCGATCATCTTCACGAGTGGCAGCACCGGATCGCCGAAGGGCGCGGTTTACACGCATCGCACGTTCAATGCGCAGGTCGCGATGCTGAAGGAGCTGTACGGCATCGAGCCCGGTGAGATCAACCTGCCGACGTTCCCGTTGTTTGCGCTGTTCGATCCCGCGCTCGGGATGACGACCGTCGTGCCGAAGATGGACTTCACGAAGCCCGGCAGCGTGGATCCGGACGAGATCACCGCGCCGATTGCGCGCTTCGGCGTGACGAACCTGTTCGGTTCGCCCGCCCTGCTGCGGCGGGTCGCGGGGGAGTTCGATCCCGTCGACGTCCGCACGCTCCGCAGGGTCATCTCGGCCGGCGCTCCCGTGCCGGCCCAGGTGCTGCAGGACCTGCGCGACGTGTTGCCGCCGACCACTCCGGTGCACACCCCGTACGGAGCCACCGAGGCGCTCCCCGTTGCGACGATTCAGGATGCGGAGATCTTGGGCGAGACGGCGGCGAAGACGCGTGACGGCGCCGGTGTCTGCGTCGGCCGGCCCACCGCGCCGAGCGAGGTGCGCATCATCGGGATCTCCGACGATCGGATCGAGTCGTGGTCCGACGACCTCCCGGTCCCGGCCGGTGAGATCGGCGAAATTTGCGTGCGCGGCCCGTCGGTGACGCTCTCGTACGCGGACGAGCCGGAGAAGACGCAACACGCGAAGATCCGGGACACGGACTCGATCTGGCACCGCATGGGGGACGTCGGCTACTTCGACGAAGCCGGACGGATCTGGTACTGCGGCCGCAAGGCGCACCGAGTGGTGCTGGCAGGGCGGACGCTCTTCACGATCCCGATCGAACGAGTGCTCGACACAGTGGATGTGCGCACGGCGCTCGTGGGCGTGGACGGGCCGCAGGGCCGCGAGGCAGTCCTCGTGTTCGAGCGCATGTCGGGCCGCCCTGCGCCGACTCCGGTCTCGGCACGCATCGCTTCCGTTGCACGCGAGCGTCCCGAATTCGCCCTGCTCCGGCATGCGTTGGAGCACAGGGGCTTCCCCGTCGACCCCCGCCACAACGCCAAGATCCGGCGGGAGTTGCTCGCCGCGTGGGCGCAGAAGAAGCTGTACGGATGAAGGCATTGATCACCGGCGGCGGCGGCTTCCTCGGCGGGTGGATCGTGCGGAAGCTGACGGCTCGCGGCGACGAGGTCCGGACGATCAACAGGAGCGCGTATCCGTGGCTCGAGGAGTTCGGTGTCGACGCACGGCGGGGCGACATCGCCGATGCCGACGCCGTGCACGACGCCGTGAAAGGCGTCGATATCGTCTTCCACGTTGCGGCGAAGGCCGGTGTGTGGGGACCGGACGAGGACTATCACGCAGCCAATGTCAAGGGGACGCGCAACGTGCTCGACGCCTGCCGCAAGCACGGCGTCACGAAGTTGGTCCACACGAGTACACCGAGCGTCATCCACGACGGCACCGACCAGGAGGGCGTGGACGAGAGCGCGCCGTACGCGCAGCGCTTCCTGTGCGCGTACCCGGCGACGAAGGCGCGCGCCGAGCAGAACGTCCTGGCCGCCAACAATCCGCAGCTCTCGACGGTCGCCCTTCGCCCGCATCTCGTGTGGGGGCCGCATGACAACCATCTGGTGCCGCGGCTGCTCGAGCGGGGCAGGGCCGGAAAGCTGCGGCGGGTCGGAACGCGCGACTGCCTCATCGACGCCACGTACGTCGAGAACGCCGCCGACGCGCACATCCAGGCCGCGGACCGTCTCGGCCCGGGTGCGCCGTGCGCGGGGAAGCCGTACTTCATCGCGAACGACGAGCCCATCGTCGTGTGGGAGTTGATCGATCGCATCCTCGCAGCGGGCGGCGTGCAACCCGTGGCGCGCACCATCGCCCCCAGCATCGCGTATGCGGTCGGCGCGGCACTCGAGGCGTACTACGACCTGATCGGGCGCGAGGAGGAGCCGCCGATGACGCGCTTCGTCGCCAAACAGCTCGCGACGTCGCACTGGTTCGACCTGACGGCGGCCAAGCGCGACCTCGGCTACGACCCGCAGGTCTCCACGGACGAGGGCCTGGAGCGCCTCGCAGCCTGGCTTGCGGAGAGCAGCGCATGAGGTGGCGCGCGCCCGCCGGGCGCCCGGGCCTGACCGGCACGGATGTGCACGTGTGGTCCGCGCCACTGCGGGTCCCGTCGCGGGTCCGTCGCGCGATGCGCTCTCTGCTCGCGGCGGACGAGATCGCCAAGGCCGACCGAATCGTGGTGCCGGAGAAGCGCGAGCAGTCCGTCGTCTCGCGCGGCACCTTGCGGCGGCTGCTGGGCCTCTACACCGGCACAGATCCCAGCGATCTCGCGTTCGAGTACAGCAAGGACGGGCGGCCGTCGCTCGTCGACGACGAGAGCGCGATCGAGTTCAACGTGACGCACTCCGGCGACCTCCTGCTCGTGGCGATGACGCGCAGGGGCGTGCTCGGCGTAGACGTCGAGCTCGTGCGTGACGACATCGATCACTCGGGAGTGGGGGAGCGGTTCTTCTCACCGGCGGAGCGGAAGCGCCTGGCACGGGCGGTCGACCCGCACGCGGCGTTCTTCCGTTGCTGGACGCGCAAGGAGGCGCTGCTCAAGGCTCGCGGAACCGGCTTGATGACCCCGCTCCACCAGTTTGACGTGACGCTGCTCAGCGACGAGGTGCCGCGCGTCGTCGCGACACGCTTCGAGCCGCCCGAACGGCGCCGCTGGACGCTGATCCACCTGAGACCGCATCGCAGTTACGTCGGAGCCCTCTGCCTGGAGGGTCCCGCACGCCGGGTGAGGGGACTGCGGTACAACTCCGAATAGCGCCGGACCGGGCATTCCCAGCAGTTCTGCCGATCACGGCTAGGCTGCGGACGGCCGGGCGACATCGCAGCCGCCCGAAGGAGAGAGAGGGATCATGCTCAGACCGTTTCGAACTCGTTTGATTCGTGGCTTCGTGTTCGGTGCCATGGCACTCGCGCTCGTCTCGAGTGCGTACGCCGACAACGTGAACGCCAAGGTCAAGAACGGCCACCTGACGCTGACCGGACAGGTCGGCGGCGATGTCGAGGTGACGATTACGCCGACCGCGACCGGCATCCAGATCGAAGGCGTTGACACCACCACGATCAACGGGTCGGGCGACCCGTTCGTCACGGACGAGGTCACGCGCGACTGGCGGCTGCGCTTCGCGCGCACCGACCGCGTGCGGCTCACGGTGAACGGCCCCTCCGGTGAGGATCCGCGCGCCTCGGTGCGCAAGCTGAACTTCTTCGCCGGGATCAACGCCGGCCTGGTCCTGAATCAGGTCGACGTCGAGAGCAACCTGAAGGTCGATCTGGCCCGTGCGCGTCAGAACGCGAGCCTCGAGATCGTGGGCTGCAGCGTCGGGAAGTCCATCAAGGCCAAGATCGGGGTGCGCGATGAGATCGACACCGTCGCCATCGCGGATACGACCGTCGCCAAGGCGCTCAAGGTCAACGCCGTGGCGCAAGTTGGGACCGCGGGCCGCAACACCGACTTCGTGTTCACGGACCTCACGCTCGGATCGATGTCCCTGGGCGTCAAAGTCAACAGCTCGAACGTGACAATGGAGCGGTGCGACGTCGCCGGCAACCTGAACTTCCGCGCGGACATGGACCTGTTCCTGGACGACGTGGGCGTGGGCGGAAACTTCTCCGCCAAGGCGAACCTCCACGAGCAGGAGCTGTTCATCGAGTCCCTCGACGTCACGGGGAAGGCGGTCATAGTCGTCGGCGTCGAAGACGATCTCATCGACATCAACGGCTCGACGTTCGGGAAGCTCATCGTCACGACGGGCAAGGGGAACGACGAGCTCGTGACGGCAGACTCTGTGCTCGGCACCAAGAGCAAGTACGACGGCTCGTTCGGGAACGACAGCTGGCGCACGACGGGCGCGCTCAACGAGATCAAGACCGTGCGGGTCGAGGACATCGACACGCTGGAGTAGCAAGCGGCATCGTCCGATCGCGGGCGGGCGCAGCGGCCCGCCCCCAACCTACTGCCCGCCAAGAGACAGGGATCATGCTTACACTTCGCAGCGCTCGCGTGATTCGTGGACTCGCATTCGGGGTCGTGGCGCTCGCGCTTGTCTCGAGTGCATACGCCGACAACGTGGCCGTCAAGGTGAAGAGCGGTCATCTCACGATGACTGGTCAGGTGGGCGGCGACGTCGAGGTGACGATCACACCTACTACGACCGGCATCCAGATCGACGGCTTGGGCGAGACGACGCTGAACGGCGGCACGGACCCGTTCGTCACCGACGATGTCGACGGCGACAGGAGACGGCGCTTCGCCCGGACCAGCCGCGTTCGATTCACGGCGAACACGCCGGGTGCCGGTATCCCCCGTGCGTCGGTTCGCAAGCTCAACTTCTTCGGCGGAGTCAACGGCGGCGTCGTCCTGTCCGGACTCGACGTTGCGAGCAACCTGAAAGTGGACCTCGGCCGCGCGCGGCAGTTCGCGAGCCTCGTCGTTGACGACTGCACCGTCGCGAAGTCGATCAAAGCCAAGGTCGGCGTGAAGGACGAGGTGAATGATGTCATCGTGTCGAACACGACCGTCACGAAGGCCCTGAAGATCAGCGTCCGGGCGCAGGCCGGAACTGTCGGGCGCAATACCACGTACTCCGTACTCGACTGCACGCTGGGCGCGCTCTCGCTGGGGGTGAAGATCAACAGCTCGAACGTGATGTTCGAGCGCTGTGCCGTCAACGGGAACGTGAGTCTCCGTGCCGACATAGACCTGTTCCTCGACGACGTCGACGTCACCGGCAATTTCTCTGCGAAGTCGAACTCTCACGAGCAGGAGCTGATGATCGACGATCTCGATGTCACTGGGAAGGCGGCCATCGGCCTCGGCAACAAGGACGACACGGTCACCATTTCCAACTCGACGTTCGGGAAGCTCACGGTCCTGTTGGGCAAGGACGACGATGCGCTCGTGACGACGAACTGCACGTTGGGCCACAACAGCAAGTACGACGGCTCCGTTGGCCAGGACAGCTGGCGCACCGACGGTGAACTCGACGCGTTGAAGACCGTGCGGGTCGAGGACGTCGACGTCCTCGAGCCGTAGCGTCGTCGGCTACGGGCTCGACGTGATGCGGAACGTGGCGCCCAGCCCGCTGAGCGCGGTCAAGAGGACCGGGCCGGCGAAGATCGAGATGCCGGAGTTCTCGACCAGGATCAGGTCGAGGTTGCCGTCGCCGGTGACATCACGGATGCTGATGAAGCCGCCGCCCGTGCCGCGTGACGGGACGGAACCGGACGTGGTCGACACGGGCGTGGGGCTTCCGGCAAGTGCGAACACGCTGCCGAAGTCACCCACCAGGACGTCGGCCAGGCCGCCGTTGTTCAGGTCCGCGAACGCGATGCGCTGCCCAAAGGACCCGCTGCCCGTTATCTGCGCGAACGGTGCGGCGCCCGGCGTCAGCGCGGCGCCGCCGCGGTATACCCTGACGAGCGGGCCGGAGACCTCCAGCCGCGCCGTCGTCAGGATGTCGAGCACACCGTCGTTGTCGAAGTCGGCGAGAGCGGAGATCGATCCCATGCTGTCGTTCGCATTGCCGTCGATGCTGATGTCGGCCTGGGACTCGCTCCGGGAGGTGAAGTCCACTCGGCCGAGGAACACACGCAGTCCGCCTCTGTTGTCCAGCGGCGGGCTGCCGGAGACGGCGGAGCCGATGACGAGATCGGCCTTGCCGTCGCCGCTGACGTCGCCGACACGGAACGACTCGGCGAAGGGCTGGAACACGTCCTTGGCGATGATCTCCACGTCGGTGTCCTCGGCGTTCGCGGGCGCGAAGCTCGCGCCGCCCTCGTAGATCACGATGCGTGGCAATTCCGAGAACACGCCGGTGTTCACGAGCAGGTCCGGGGCTGGGCCGCCGATGATGTCGCCGACGGCGACCGTGCGCCCGTAGTTGAAGCCGTCCGCCGTCGTCAGGACGACATCGGCCAGGCCCGCCGCGTCGCCCGTGCCACCGAAGGACGGCCCGCCGAAGAACACGAAGACCTGCCCGGAGCCGTTGCCCTGCCAGGCGCCGACCACCAGGTCCTCGACGCCGTCGTCGTTCAGGTCTCCGGTGTCCACGGTGTCCCCGAACTGCGTGAGGAGTCCGGCCAGCGTGAAGAGGGCCTCCGGTGCGTCGAGGCGCGCCCCCGTCAGGTTCGCGCTCCCACCGAACCACACCCGGACGCTGTCGCCCTCGATGTTCCAGATCACGTCGCCCACGCCGTCGGCGTTGAGGTCACCGGGCACTGGCGGCACGCGGTCCTGCACAACCTGGTACTCGCTGAAATGGGCCACGATCACGGTGACGATGCCCGAGACGAGGTCGACGGTGATGTTCGCGGCCGGGACCAGGGAGACCCGCCCGCGGGAGTCGCGGACCGCGACGCGAACGTCGGCGGGATCGTCGAAGCGCGAGGCGTCGAACGGCAGGATCACGCGCACGTCCGCGTCGAACGAGAGGCCCGCCGGACCGAACGCGACGGCCGGTCCCGCTGGGCGCGTGTCCCCGCCCGGGATCTCGATGATGTCCGCGCCGCGGCCGTACACGAACGTCGTCGGCTTGCCGACCGCGCCGGGCTCGACCTCGATTCCCGCGCCGACGAGCTGCTCGAGGGACGAGCCGGGCGGTGCGTCGTCCAGGGAGACGCTTCCGCCCATAGGACCGATGACGCCGCCTCGCGCATCGGACACCGCAATTGACTTCGCAGTCACGTCCACCGGCGTCTTGACGCCCTTCGGTGCCTTGACCTTGAACTTGTACGTCGTGCCGCCGCCCGCGCCGGTTTCGTCGGACAGGAACACCGTGTGGCGGCCGAAGGTGTCGAACGGGACCTTCTTCTCGGTGTGGGAGGACGCCCCGCCGGTCGGCGGCGTGAACGTGTGGACGGTCCCTCCGTCGTGGTCGGCGCGGTCGAGGCGCGCCTGGACGGGCGAGCCCTTGCTTGGAGCCGCCTTGAACGAGACGACGGCCCCCGCGTCGATGTCCAACGTCACACCCTGCGGCTCGCCCGGGGCGAGCTGCAGGGTGTCCTGGAAGGTGCGCGCCGCCTTCCACTTGATCTTCGCCTTGTAGGCGCCCGGCGTGCCATTCCCCGCGATCACCACCCGGTACTCGCCACTGACCACGATCGTCAGTCCTCGCAGCTTCGATCCGCTGCCGGACGAGGCGATCTCCCCGGCAGCGACGTCTGTGCCCTCCTCGTCGAAGACCTCGATGCCGACCCGCGGCACATCCTTCGAGCCCTTCTGCTTCTTCCCCTTCGCGGTGACGGACAGCCGCGCCCTGGCCGGGATGTTTACGCGGAAGGTCTCTGTCTCGTCGCCGGGGTCGAGCGTGCCTGTGATCTTCTGGCCGTTCCCGACCGAGACGTCGACGTCGCCGTGAGCGAGTGAGGCGGGGCCCAACGCGGCCAGGAGCGTAGCGACGAGCAGGGCGGCCGGACGGGGGCTGATCTTCGCGTGGGGTGACATGCGTCTCTCCTGGCTGCCCCACAAGAGTACTGCCGCGCCGGGGGGACGACCGGACAGAACTGACGGCTCAAGTGGGGAGGGCTCCGATCCCGATCCGTCTCTTGCACGGGTGGCTGTCGCGTCGCGCTTCGGGAGTCGCGCCCATACGCAACACACACCTGGACGCAAGAGCGTCGGTCTCCGCTGCAACACCGGCGCCATCCGTGCAACTCGCAATCTCGCGGCCCGCAGATCGCGCAGCGATTCGAACCTTGCGCCGCTCCTCGCTCGCGGGTGCGCCACCATGAAAGCTCGTCGACTCGCCCTTCGACTGTTCGCTGCTGCTGCGATCGCGGTGGTCGTCTGGCTGAGTCGCGGCTAGCCGAAGACGACCGGCGAACCCCACGACGTGATCGCGTCGAGATCCAGCGTGCGGTCGGCGGCGTTCGGCAGCAGGCTGGTGTTCACCACCTCCAGCAGATCCGGATCGACGTTGGGGCAGAGCGCCGCGAGGTCGAGAGTCTCGCCGCGGGACTTCTGCATGACCAGCGCGCCCAAACCCTCGGCCGCGAACGGCGCCGTGCCGGTCAGCAGTTCGAACGTCAAGCAGCCGAGCGCGTACACGTCGACCGTGGGGCCGACCTCCGGCTCGCGAAACTGCTCCGGCGCCATGTAGAGCGGAGTGCCCGTGAACAGCTGCCTGCCCTGGAGGGCGGCGCGTTCGCTGGGCGGCGGTTCCGCGATGCCGAAGTCCATCAGCTTCGCTGTGCCGTTCTCGTGCAGCATCACGTTCGCGGGCTTCAGGTCCTTGTGCACGACGCCGTGCTGGTGAACGTGGGAGAGGGCCGCGGCCACCTGGCCGACGAGCGCGCGCACCATGTCGGAGGCGAGGCCGCCGTACTCGTTCAGGACGTCGTCGAGGTCCTGGCCCTTCACGAACTCCATCGCGAGGAAGTACGTTGCGAACCCCTCGAAGCGGCCGTGCACACGTGCCACGTTCGGATGTCGCAGCCGTTCCACGATGTCGAGCTCGCGGTGGAAGCGCGCGATGGCGATGTCGTCGAATGCCAGCCGGTGGGAGAGCATCTTGAGGGCCACGGTCTCGTCGTCGGTGACGCGCTCGGCGCGATAGACGACCGCGGTGGCTCCACGGCCGAGCCGCTGCTTGATGCGGTAGCCCCCGAGCACCTTGTCCCGCAGGCCGTCCTTGCGCGCGTGCCCGAGGCGGTCCGCGATCAGATAGGTCAGGACGACGGCGATCTCAGGGTGCTCCGCGACCAGGCGGCGGAAGTCGTCGGCGTCGAGGACCAGCGCTCGAACGTCGGCAACCGCGATCACGTCGGCGGATCGGGGCTCCTGCGTGAGAAGCGCCATCTCGCCGAGAACGGTGCCGGGTCCGGTCATCGCGAGCACGGTCGCGATGCCGTCGTCGTCGCGCACCGAGACCTGCGCGTTTCCTTCGGCGAGGATCATGACGGAGTCGCCGGTCGCTCCCTGTTCGATCAGCGACTCGCCAGGGGCGAACGTCTCGACGCGGAGGTTCTCGGCAACGACTTCGAGCACCGGCTCGGGCAGGCCGGCCATGGCGGTGGACGAGGAGAGGAACGCAACGACCGCCGTCCTCTCGTCCGCTGCCATCGCCATCGCGTTGCCTCCGGAGGCAATCTACAAGAGCGGCGCGGCTACAAGAGGTCGAAGAAATGCACGAAGTAGCGGTGCGTGTAGGGATCGCCTCCGCGCGTCACGCCCTCGATCGTGGCCCGATACCGTGCGCCGTCGCTCACGTCGAGACCGAGGGGGCGAAAGATCACGCAGAACCGGTCTCCGGTGCCGCCCTTCGCGACGACGACCGCCTCGAGTCCGAGCGGTTCACCCGTGGCCTGGTACTCCTCGTCGACGGCGACGACCTCGATCTTCACGCCACCGGAGCCCGGCGCTGCGAAGTCCCGTGCGCGGAACCCCACGCTCCACGCGTACGTCGCGGCGAAGTACTCGGTCGGCGCGTATCCGCCCGGCGGGTACGAGACGGTGTCGTGGCCGCTGACCGTCCGGTTCGACTGATCCATCGACCACATGGCGGAGTAGCGGCCGGACGAACCGAAGCCGGTCTTCAGCATGCGCGGATTGATGCACCAGCGCCGGTGGCCGACCTTCGCGATGTTCGACGGATCGGAGTCGTCCATGTACGCCCGCACGGACGAGATCATCGGCGTCTCCGGCGGGCCGACGTACAGGTTCGAGTTGCTCGTGCCGGTGTATCCGAACTTGTACTTCTCCTCGGGCATCCCGGGGTTCGCGGGCGTGTGGTCCAGCCGGCCGATGCGCTCGCAGAGCGCTGCCCCCGCGTCTCCGTGCGCATTCATGCGCGCGTCGAGCCGCATTTCCCGCCACGGCACGCCCACGACCGCGCGGAACGCCTTGAGCCGCCGCAGACTCTCCCCGCGGGCCTTCGCCTTCTCGTCGCCCTCGACCTTCTCGAGAGGATCGTTCGTCGAGAATGCGTCTTCGATCTCGCGGGCGATCTCGTCGCGTGTGCGGGGATGGACGACCGCGCCGTTGATCGACACGATCATGTCCTCGTCCCAGACCTGCGTCTCGACGACGCGCCCCTCTTTCAGCCGGACGAACTCCCCGTCGCGCAGCCCGGCGGCGTAGTTCGCGCGATACGTGTCGCGGCCGTCGTCGTCGCGTTCGACGAAGGGGCCGTCCGGCTTGCCGTCCTTGTAGCGGGTCTTCACCCGCAGTTTGCCGTTCGGGTGGTAGGTGACCATGTCGCCGTGGCGCACGCCGTGCTTGAACATCGTGCGTTGTTTCGTGCGCTTCCCACCGGGGAAGAACTCGTGGTATGCGCCGTGAGACAGGCCGTCGTCGTCGACGGAGTACTTGAGGATGACGTTGCCGTCGTCGTCCGTCTCCACGATCTGCTCCGCGCGCGCGAGGGGAGCCATCGCCGCCGCGAGGACGATCACGAGGAGGGCGGTGGCGGGACGCGACCGGGACATCGAGAGAGAGTCTGCGGTGCGTGGGCGACGCCTGCCGCGAAAAACGCCGAACCGCATGTGACCGCCGCTTGCCGAGCACCGTCCTCTCTCTCCGAATCAGTCATTCGGAGGACCCTCTCGTGCCAATCTCTCAAGCAAGGGCGGAGCCCGACTTCACGGGGTTCCGGCCGGGCCTGCGCAAGTTCCTGAAGGAGTTGCAGGCGAACAACGACAGGGATTGGTTTCACTCGCAGCAGGACCGCTTCGAGTCGGAGGTGCGCGAGCCCGCGCTCGCCTTCACTCGTGCGATCCGTCCGCATGTCCTGAGGATCTGCCCGCGCCTGGTCATCGACGCATCCCGCACCGGCGGTTCCATGCTCCGAATGCACCGCGACATTCGCTTCAGTGCCGACCGCCGGCCGTATCACACGCGCGTGTTCCTCAGCTTCCCGCACGAGGACGAGGAGCGGGCGACCGCCCCGGGGTTCTGGCTGCGCGTGCGTCCCGACGCCGTGCACTTGGGAGTCGGGGTCCGCCCTCGCGGTCCCGTCACCTTGCGCCGCATCCGCCGTCACATCGACGAGCATCGGCGGCGCTGGGCCGCTGCGACAGAGAACGAGCAGTTCGTCAGCACGTTCGGCGCCGCGACCTCGGGAGTCCTGGGACCGCCTGAGCTCCGCCGCGTCCCCGCGGGCTACGACGCGGATCACCCGTTTGCGACGGACCTGCGGCGGAAGGACTTCCGCGCAGAGGCTCGCGTGCGCCTGGCGGACGTCGCCCGACCCGATTTCGTCGACCAGGCGGTGGAGGCGTTCGAGTCGGGAGCGCCCTACCTCCGGTTCCTCTGCGACGCGCTGGGCCTGTCTTGCCGGTGACGTCTCAGTGGTGCCAACTACGCGGTGCCGACTACCCGATGCCAAGTACGCGGTGCCGACTCTGTCGGATGCCGGCTGTCAGGCCCGAATCTCGGGTGCCGAGTCTCAGGTGCTGCGCGAGGACGGTTCCACGAACACGGCGACGTCTTCGAACGGGCGGCGCGTCAACGCGTGTTTCGGGACGGCGCAGTCGTCCGCGGCGTGTCCGACCGGGATGAGCATGTAGGCCCGTTCGTGAGCAGGCCGTCCGAGAACCTCGGCGAGGATCTTCATCGGCGCCGGCGTGTGTGTGAGCGTCGCGAGCCCCGCCATGTGCGCGGCGGTGAGGAGCATGCCGACGGCGATGCCCACCGACTCGTCGCCGTAGTACACCTGTCCGCCGGCGTCGGTCTTCGTCATGCGAAACACGACGATCAGCCAAGGCGCGACCTCGAGGTAGCGCTTGTCGGCGTCCGTCCCGAGTGGAGCGAGGTCCCGCAGCCACGCCTCACTCGCGCGCTCGGCGTAGAACTCCCGCTCGGCCTGCTCGACGGCCATCCGGATGCGGTGCTTCTGTCCAGGGTCGCTGACGCAGACGAACCGCCACGGCTGCTTGTTGGCACCGCTGGGCGCCCACGCCGCGGCGCGCACGATCTCCTCGATCGTCTCGCGGGCCACCGGCCGGTCGGAGAATTGGCGCACGCTGCGCCGCCGGCTCATCGCCTCGGCGAACGCGCGCGCGGCCCGCCCGGGCGGGTCCGGAGGGAGGTAGCGGTCGGCGTGGGGGACGAACTCGGGCTCGATCATCGGCACAACCTACCCCGCAGGCTTCGCGAGCCGGCCCGCCCGCGCACGCGAAGCCTCCCCCGAGCCCCTGGATGCGCGGGGCGCCGGGACGGGACAGGCGCCCCGCGGGGCGGGTAGAACGTGGGTCCCGGCGCCCCCCAGGAAGTCGAAGGAGTGGCGGGCCGGTATCCCTGGAGACTGCCCGTGCCCTCGTCATCTTGCTGCATCACTCTGCTCGCACTCGCCGCGCTGGCCGGCTTGCCGCTGCTCTCGGGTTGCGACTCGCCCCGTTCATCGCGCTCGGGTCCGGCGCGGAGCACACCGTCGGGCACGAGCTCGCACCCGTTCTACGACTCGCCGGACATCGACCTGATCCCCGTCGAAGAAGCGATGTCGATGCGCGGTCGCGGCGGAGCGTCGTCGGGCGCGTCGGCTTCGGTCGGGTACGAGGTTGCGGAACCGGCCGACGCGACGGCCGGCGCGTACGGACTCGAGGAGGACTGGCCGGAGGCCGGCACGGCTGTCGAACTCCCCGGTGAGCTCGAGCCACGTCTGCCACTCGAATCGGGTGGATCGGCGGGGACGCCGGAGATCGCCGCGCAGCCGGTGGTCGACCCGGCGGCGGGAACGTACGCCCCGGAGCCGTCCTACCAGCCGGGGATCGCTTCGACGGGCGAGGACTCGCTCTCGCAACTCGGCCCGGGCGCCGCACGGCTCACGCCGGTCGCGTGCATCGAGCACCCGGAGATCCGAGAGAACAGCGGTCTCGCGTACTTGCATGGCGACTACTGGACCGTGAACGACAGCGGTGACGGTCCGTACGTCTATCGCAGCAGCGTACCGTCTTTCGCGGGTGCGCAGAAGCTGACCGTCCCCGGGGCCGAGGCCGTCGACTGGGAGGACCTCGCCGTAATCGACGGCGACCTGCTCATCTGCGACGTCGGCGACAATCTGCGCCAACGCAACGACCCGACGCTCTACCGCGTGCGCGCGGCCGTCAGCGGCCTCGAGCTGGTGGCGACGTACCCGATCGCATACCCCGACGGTCCGCACGACGTCGAGGCCGCCGTGGTGATCGGGGGCGTCGTCCACCTGATCGTGAAGAACCGCGGCGAAGACGGCTCTCCGGTGTTCGCGTTTACTGACCTCGTCGACGCGTCGGTGCTGCCGGTCGGTGAGCGCAACATGGGACAGCTTGTCGGCAACCTCTCCATCGGCGACCGCGAGCAGGTGACGGCTGCGGACATCAGTGCTGACGGACTGACGATCGCCGTCATGACCTATGCGGAGTTGCTGCTCTACCCGAGTGATCGCCTGGACGGCGAACCGATGGGCGGCTTCGCGCTACACGCGCGGCAGAACGAGGCGCTCGCATTCGCCGGCGAGACTCTGGTCTTCACGAACGAGCAGCGCGACGTGTATCAGATCGAGCAGGTGATGTGGGTCGCGGAGTACTGGTGGCTGCCCCCGCGCACGTCCGCAAACCTGAAGCGCGTTCCGCTGACGAAGGAGGCGCTGCAAGCCAAGATGCCGCCGATGGAGCTGCTTGCCGAGATGCCGATCAAGAACGCCAAGAGCGGTGAGTTCCTGCGCTTCGGCGTCTCGGACGATCAGCTGTTTTTCGACGGCCGTTTCTACCTCGAGGACTCGTTCTTCCCGTCGTCGGCGACCGGGGGACTCGGGACCGCGGTGATCATCGTCATCGGCGAGGAGCAGAACCTGAGGGTCGGCGACGGCGACTTCCAGCTCGCGCTCACAGGCACCGAAGAGGGCAAGATCCGCCCGCGCCGCGTCCATCTGGACGGAGGTTCGCCTCGCGGCGGCCTCGGCGGGCTGCGGTACGGCGGGCACGCCAACGACTCGGAGTTCCGATTCACGCTCGCGGTGTCCGTCGACGAGGTCTTCCCCGACGGACTCCCGGACGTCTTCCTGCTGAACGTCGCCGGCAGCGGCCTGCGCCGCCCCGGCGTGCCGGAGCCGCTGCTGTCGGGCCTCGACGCGTACTCGCTGTTCCGTCCGTTCATGTGGGGAGCGATCCACGCGAATTGACCGTCCGGGAATCCCGGTGGCCCGCGGGGGCACTTGCAGGGTACCCGTTCAGCCCTTGGTTCTGAGCTCGGATCCAGATCGCTTTCCGTTCGGTCGATGAATCGGATGTGGGCACCGATGAGCTGCGTGATCTGGTCGAGCGCCTGACCCGTCGTCTGGACGCTCGGGACGAGACGATTGCCGAGCAGGCGGAGGTGATCGAGCGGCAGGCGGCACGGATCGACGATCTCGAGAGCCGTCTTCGCCGGGACTCCCGCACCTCCTCGCGCCCACCGTCCTCGGATCCGTCGTGGTCCAAGAAGCGGCGGCGGCGCAAGCCGCCGTCGGACAAGCGCCAGGGTGCGCAGCCCGGCCACAAAGGGGCGACGCGCAAGCTCGTGGACGAGTCCGAGGTCGATGGCGTAGAGGACCACCGCCCGCGCGAGTGCAGCGCGTGTGGGAGCGACGTGCTCGTCCCGATCGATCGCGCCCCGACACGCCAGCAGGTCTTCGAGGTCCCGCCACGGCTGATCCAGGTGACCGAGCACCGGTTGCACCGGGCACGGTGCACGGACTGTGGCGCCACGTCCACTGCCTCGCTGCCAAGCGGTGTGACGGCGAGTCCCTTCGGCCCGCGACTCTGTGCGCTCACCGCGGCTCTGGTCGGCGTCTTCCGCCTGTCGCGGCGCGAGACCAGTCGTCTGTTGCGTGACGTCATCGGCGTCTCGATGTCACCGGGCACGGTCAGTGCGATCGAGGAGCGGGTGTCGGGAGCCATCTCCTCAGCGCACATCGAGGCCCTCGGGGCCGTACGCACGAGCAGCGTCGCCTATGTAGACGAGACACCGTGGTCGCGTCGTGGCACGCTGCATTGGCTGTGGAGCGCGGTCTGTGAGCACGCCACGGTCCATCGTATCGATCGGCGCAGGAGCGCCAAGGCCATGCGGCGACTCGTGGGCAAGCGCTTCAGGGGCGTCCTCGTGACCGACCGTATGGGCGCTTACGACCAGCATCCCACCGAGCGCCGCCAGATCTGCTGGGCGCATCTCGAGAGGGACTTTCGAGCGCTGGCCGAGGGCTCGCGCGGCGGCCGGCGCTTCGGCAAGCAGGCCGTGCGTCTCGCCCAGGCTGTCATGCGAGCTCAGCGTCACTTCGGCGAGCACGGGGACCGCGACCGCATGCGGCGTGAGCTGCGTCTCACATGGGACCGACTCCTGACGCTGCTCGTGCGCGGCGCAGACAGCAAGCACCGCCGAGTACGCGGAACGACTCGGCATCTGCTCGACCGAGCGGAGGCTCTGTGGACCTTCGCCGACGTCCCTGGCGTCTCCCCGACGAACAACGCCGCTGAGCGCGCGGTGCGCAAGCCGGTCCTGTGGAGACGCGCAACGCACGGAAGTCAGAGCGAGCGCGGACTCCGCTTCGTCGAGCGCATCCTGACCGTCACCGCCACGCTCCGCCAGCGTGGCGAGAGCGTCTTCGATTACCTCGCAGACGTCAGCGCGGCACTCGCGCACAACCGCTCGCCGCCGGCTCTCGTCGCGCTCCCGATCACGCGCTGAGGCCGCGGATCGTCATACCCTGAACGGGTACGCACGCTGAGGCTCACACGCTGTCAAGGGGTGAACGGTTACGAATCGACCACGGCCCGCGCACCGATTGGTGCGCGGGCCGTGCTGCCGGGTGGTCGAACGCGGTGGCTATTCGTGTTTGCCTCTTCAGGGGTTTGCGGTCGGTAGGGAATTGTGTCTTGGGACGTTGCCGTCTCAGGACCGACACCTCTCAGGGTTTCGCCGCCTCTCGGAGTTCCTCTTCGCTCAACCTAGCCGCGTATTGGTTTGCGGCGACCTGCTTCGTCGTGCCGAGTGACACGACCGTGGGGTCTTCAGTCGGGCGACCGGTCCTCGTGTTGCCACGTGGACGTCTCCCTCAGGCTTGGCTGCCCGCTCAGGGTCTTGCCTTACCGCCGGTGTGGATCATTACGGTGATCCTCACTTCCCCTCCTGGGGTTCATTGCCCCTCCAGCGGCGTGGGCGGCAGGGTCCGCTTAACCCGGGTTTGCCTCACCCGGCACGTTCCGTCCTCGAGGTTCTTTCCCTCCTCGACGGTTTACTCCCCTGTCACTTGACGGTCGTCGACGACCATCGCCACTCGTGGGGTTTCCTCGCCCCGTACCTTGTGGGGCCGTGTGTCCGTTGCAGTCCGGGCAGCTCTCGCCGACCGTTGCTCCGGTACGCCGTGTTGGTTGCGACCAGTCTCGAAGTCTGAGGCTTCACGAGGCCGATCGCCGTTTGCTTCGGCGCCCTCCGTTCACATTGCCCAGCGGTTCCGCCACACCCGTTAAGTGCAGCTTTCTCGCCGTATCGGGGTTCCCCTTCGAAGTCCATCATCTGTCGCAGACGGGCCGGGACCCGCCGTATCCCCCTCGCACAATTCCACCCGTGTCACGCAGCGAACTGCGCCCCTCGGGCCGTTGTCACAGGGTCTGTCCGACAGGGTGACGTGCGGTTCTCGATGAGATCCGCGACTCCCCTGGGGTTTCTCTGCGCATCGCCGAGACGCCTCAGGCGCCTCCCGATGCATTCCGCGCGATGCCGGCACACCACGCGGTTCCGGAAGTGTTCGAGGACCGAAGTCCCCACCGACACCTCGTCGCGGCGAACCGCGTCTTGGTGCCCTTCCTTCCGTTGCCACCGAGATCTCAAAGAGCTATTCGGCGCGCAGGTCAACGATGTCGCCTACCGCGTCCGACCGAGGGAGAAGCTAGGACCGGCGGCGTTGGGTTTCAACGGCGAAAATGCGTCCACATCGGCCTCCACAGGAGCCCGGGAGAGACGGTGGAATGTGGAGAGTCGGCAGCGCGAGAACGCAAGCATCGGTGCGGTCGGTCGTTGCGACCGCGACGCGGCGGTGGAGACGTCGGCGAGCCGCGCGACGCCCGCTCCGCGACCCGTCGCTGCCGAGCGCGTGGGCGACGGTGAATCTTTCTGCGGAAATCGACATTCCACAGACGTGGAGAACACGATTGCCCACGGACGGCGAATCCGACGAACTGCCTTGACGGAGAGGCTGAACCCACCAAGAATGGCGCTCGTTGTCCATCGGTCCACAAGATGTCGTGGTCCGGAGACGCTCGCGCGGCCGGTCGTCGTCGCCTCGCGTTCCGCGGCATCTGACGGAGCCGTGCGCCGATGGACGCAGGGTGTGACGATCAGGCAGGTCGACGGTCGGGTGTGTTTGAGGACCGCCCGTCGGCCGCCTCTCCGCGCAGTTCTCCGTCTGGCCCTCTGCAGGGTGGTTGCATGCGCGCGGCCCGTTGGTCGATCCATGAAGTGGGCCCCGGAAGCCGTGGCCGGTCTTCGAGGGGAGCGCGCGTGATCCGAGCGTTGAGAGCAACACGCGACGCCGGTCAGGCATCCGGGCTTCCCCTGGGAGCGGGGCTTCCCCTGGCAGCCGGGTCTCTGCTGACAGCTGGGCTCCTGCTGACAGCTGGGCTCCTGCTGACAGCTGGGCTCCTGCTGACAGCGGGGTGCGCGTCGACCAACACGGCGACAGCGGTGCCCGGGGGCTATGTCCCGGTCGCGGACATTTCGAGACCGCTCGGGCTCCACGAGCTGCCGCAAGAGAGCTCCGGGCGGATCGTGCTCCAGGGGCCGCGCGGTGGCCGGATCGCCCTGTTCCCGGGGAGCACTCAGGTCACCGTCCGCGGCACGCGGCTCTCGACCACGTTCCCCGTCATGGTCGCCGAGGGCACCGCGTGGGTCGATCCGAGCGACGCGTCGCGGGTGCGACGCGCCTGGGGCGCCACCGCCGGTCAAGCGACGCCCGTCGTGCATGCTCCGCGCATCTACACGCCAACTCCCGGCTACGCCCCGTCACCGCGATACACGCCGACGACACCGAACCACGACTTCCGGCTACCGCCTCCTGTCGTCACACGCCGGCGGCCGCCGCCGGTGGCTCCGGTGCCCGCGGCAGCGAACTCCCCGACGCCTGTGGAACGGGCGCAGTGGAGCGCGTCGCTTCGCCGCCGATGGACGTACGTCGTGGTTCATCACAGCGCGACCGCCCGCGGCAGCGCCGCCTCGTTCGACGAGGCGCATCGCAAGAAGGGCTGGGACGGACTCGGATACGACTTCGTGATCGGCAACGGGTCGGGGTCGCCGGATGGGCGCGTGGAGACCGGATTCCGGTGGACGCAGCAGCGCGACGGGGCGCACGCGGGCAACGACCTGATGAATCAGCACGGCATCGGGATCTGCCTGGTGGGTGACTTCTCGAAGAGCAGCCCGACCGCTCCTCAGATGCGCGCACTCGAGCGGCTGTGCGGGTTCCTGGCGGCCTACTGCGGCATTCCGCCTCAGAACCTCCGCCTGCACAACGAGTTCCGCGAGACGGCCTGCCCGGGCGCGCACTTCCCGCGCGGGTTCGCGTTCCGGGCCACTCCGGGCGTCCGTCGCGGCACCGTCGTCGCAGCCCGCTAGCCCGCATGGTTCACGGGGTCCGCTCCTGCCGCGCAAGCCTCGTGAACGATGCGGGCTCCCGGCCCTCGCGACAGACGATCGTCGGCAGCGAACCACCGCTTTCGTCAGGCACGGACGACAGTTTGGGCCGCGAATAGCGAAGGACCACCCGTCAGGCGCGCGTACCCGTTCAGCCCTTGGTTCTGAGCTCGGATCCAGATCGCTTTCCGTTCGGTCGATGAATCGGATGTGGGCACCGATGAGCTGCGTGATCTGGTCGAGCGCCTGACCCGTCGTCTGGACGCTCGGGACGAGACGATTGCCGAGCAGGCGGAGGTGATCGAGCGGCAGGCGGCACGGATCGACGATCTCGAGAGCCGTCTTCGCCGGGACTCCCGCACCTCCTCGCGCCCACCGTCCTCGGATCCGTCGTGGTCCAAGAAGCGGCGGCGGCGCAAGCCGCCGTCGGACAAGCGCCAGGGTGCGCAGCCCGGCCACAAAGGGGCGACGCGCAAGCTCGTGGACGAGTCCGAGGTCGATGGCGTAGAGGACCACCGCCCGCGCGAGTGCAGCGCGTGTGGGAGCGACGTGCTCGTCCCGATCGATCGCGCCCCGACACGCCAGCAGGTCTTCGAGGTCCCGCCACGGCTGATCCAGGTGACCGAGCACCGGTTGCACCGGGCACGGTGCACGGACTGTGGCGCCACGTCCACTGCCTCGCTGCCAAGCGGTGTGACGGCGAGTCCCTTCGGCCCGCGACTCTGTGCGCTCACCGCGGCTCTGGTCGGCGTCTTCCGCCTGTCGCGGCGCGAGACCAGTCGTCTGTTGCGTGACGTCATCGGCGTCTCGATGTCACCGGGCACGGTCAGTGCGATCGAGGAGCGGGTGTCGGGAGCCATCTCCTCAGCGCACATCGAGGCCCTCGGGGCCGTACGCACGAGCAGCGTCGCCTATGTAGACGAGACACCGTGGTCGCGTCGTGGCACGCTGCATTGGCTGTGGAGCGCGGTCTGTGAGCACGCCACGGTCCATCGTATCGATCGGCGCAGGAGCGCCAAGGCCATGCGGCGACTCGTGGGCAAGCGCTTCAGGGGCGTCCTCGTGACCGACCGTATGGGCGCTTACGACCAGCATCCCACCGAGCGCCGCCAGATCTGCTGGGCGCATCTCGAGAGGGACTTTCGAGCGCTGGCCGAGGGCTCGCGCGGCGGCCGGCGCTTCGGCAAGCAGGCCGTGCGTCTCGCCCAGGCTGTCATGCGAGCTCAGCGTCACTTCGGCGAGCACGGGGACCGCGACCGCATGCGGCGTGAGCTGCGTCTCACATGGGACCGACTCCTGACGCTGCTCGTGCGCGGCGCAGACAGCAAGCACCGCCGAGTACGCGGAACGACTCGGCATCTGCTCGACCGAGCGGAGGCTCTGTGGACCTTCGCCGACGTCCCTGGCGTCTCCCCGACGAACAACGCCGCTGAGCGCGCGGTGCGCAAGCCGGTCCTGTGGAGACGCGCAACGCACGGAAGTCAGAGCGAGCGCGGACTCCGCTTCGTCGAGCGCATCCTGACCGTCACCGCCACGCTCCGCCAGCGTGGCGAGAGCGTCTTCGATTACCTCGCAGACGTCAGCGCGGCACTCGCGCACAACCGCTCGCCGCCGGCTCTCGTCGCGCTCCCGATCACGCGCTGAGGCCGCGGATCGTCATACCCTGAACGGGTACCCGCGTCCGCCGGGACGCGTGATCTTGCAGCGGTCGACGTCGATGCCCGGTCCGCGCACGTTGATCCCATGGTTCGCGGGCGTGATGATCTTGCACCTGATGACGTGGCTTCCCGGCCGCACCACGTCGATGCCGTTCTCGACGTTCGAGTCCGCGACGGAGAGCTGTCCCACGTCGATCACCACGCAGCGCTCAGCGCCGCTGTCGTCGTCCGCTGTCTGGATGCCGCGCGAACCGGTGCCGTTGATCTTGCAGCGGCGCACGGCATTCCCGGCGCCGTTGCTCTGAATCCCGTTCCCATGCACGCGAGAGACGTTGCAGCGCTCGATGGGGCTGCCGTCGCCGCCTGCGTTCAGCCCGTCGCCTTCACCATGTTCCGCTTGCGGCGTGGGTGTGGTGCAGGAGACTGGCGCGAGGCTCGCGTCGGACGCTGTCGCAAGTGCTTGCTCGTATGCGAAGGGAACCACTCTGCAACGCGTTCCGGTGGCAGTTGCTCACACTTCGAACCTGACGAACGTCTCGATATGGGGAGCGCTCACTCGTAGTAAGCGCGTGTTGCATCGCGACTGACTGACCCGCGAACATGTCACCGGGTGAGACATATCAGCGGGGAGGGTGCGATGCTGAATCGATCCGTTCGTTGGGGCCTTGTTGTCGTTGCAATGCTGCTGGCCCCGATGTGTGCTGCGGCCCCCTCCGGCCCGCCGACCACGACGACTGCACCGCCTGTGAGTGGTGCTGCAGGAACCGTGGGGACACTCGACAGCGACAGTGTGCTCACGATGCCTGCTGCATCGCCTGGAGAGGGCACGCGTTACTTCGTGGAGCCGTTCGAGTGCGACTACCTGCACGAGAACGTGGAGGACCCGGACGGAGCGTTCGTGGTCGGCGGCGAGACCGTCGCGCTCGCGACGTCCACGGGCGTCGACGACAAGCACTACATGCGGACGACGTACGCGGACTACAACGGCGAGGACTTCACCGCTCAGCTCACGTTCGACACGTCGGCGATACTCGACCCGCACGCCCTTCTGCACTTCGGTGTCGGGAAGGGAGAGCCCGGAGGGTCGGCGTACGCGAACGAGCCCGCCTCTTCGGTGTTCGTACGCGTGCACTGCTTCCGGCTCGTGATCCCCCCGCCGCTGGCGCAGACCATCCAGGCGTTCATCGTGGAAATCGAGTCCCGCGACTCGACGGGCGCGTCCGTCTACTCGGCCACGTCTCCGGTCATCGCGGCCGCCGCGCCCGGTCGGTACTGGCTCTCGATGCGGAAGCAGGGACATGCGCTCCGGTTCGACCTCGACAGCGCGTGGGGCGGTAGTTGGCACGAGACCTTCGCGCCAGCGCACACGGTCGACGTCGATGTGACCACGGTCGCGCCGTACCTGACCAGTGCGAACAGCCACGTGTTCTTCGGCACCTCCTCGACCAAGTTGCGCGTCGGCGACCTGATCGTCAAGCGGCAGTGGTGGTACGTGTCGCCCGACGGCGTGTCGGGGAACAACGGGCGCACGCGAAGCCGCCCGTGGGACCTGAAATCGACGATGCGCGGGGATCAGGGCGTCGGACCGGGAGACACGGTGTGGCTCCTCCCGGGTTCGCCCAGCAACAGGACCTACAAGTCGACGGGCTACGCGCGCTGGGATGGGGGCTACCTCGTCGGACTGGTCGGGGCCGCGGGGAGTCCGATCCACGTGCGCGCGTTCCGAGATGCGGGCATGCGGCCGCTGCGGGCGCGCATCGACGGCTCGCTGAGCCTGGCTACTGGTCTCACGTCGGCGTCACAATACGTGTGGTTCTGGGACCTGGAGATCATGACCACCACGCCACGGCCGCCACCGGGGGTCGCGGACGTGCGGACCATGAACCGTCCGCCGGGCGGATTCCACTTCCTCGAGGCGCACGGCTGCCGGTGCATCAACACGCACATCCACGACAGCTACCAGGGATTCCAATCACTGGCGAACGACCCGGTGACGGACACCATGGTCTACGGCTGCATCATCCACGACATCGGCCACACGAGTGTCCAGGCGATCGAGGACGACCCGCCGACGATCAACGGTGTCGACGTGGTGGGGGGGCCGTACGGCGCCGGCAGCGGCGTGGGCATTGCTCATGCCACGCTGCCGACAACACCGACGTTCAACGCAGGCGAGTTCATCGTGGTCCGTAACCGCGCGACCGGTGAGCGGTTTGTCACGAGTGTCATCTCGGTCGGAGCCGGCGGCATCCAGGCCGACCTTCCGCAGCAGATCGACTCCGGATGGGAGTTGCGCAAGGGCGAACTGACGGAAGGCGAGGCCTCTCCGATCTACAGCCGGGGTGACGGCGGTCAGACGATCGCCGATTGCATCGTGACGGCGAACGAGGGCTACAGCATGCTGATCCACACCGACTCCCCGCCGATCGAGAACTACATCATCGACGGACACATCAGCTACCTGAACACCAACCCAGACGTGGAGCGGTTCGGCCGCTTCCTGATTGGCGGTTCACAGCCCGTGACGAACGTGCTCGTGAAGAACAGCATCTTCTACAAGGACGGTGGCCGCTACGGGACCGGGACGACGACCGGGCCGCTTCCCACCGGCTGGGGCGCCCGGGCGGGGATGCAG
The DNA here is from genome assembly GCA_965248445.1 of Planctomycetota bacterium. Classification (GTDB taxonomy): domain Bacteria; phylum Planctomycetota; class JAJSAM01; order JAJSAM01; family JAJVHW01; genus CBDFJG01. The sequence goes on along the minus strand of CBDFJG010000003.1, from coordinate 1,549,529 downwards.
ATCGGCATGCAGATCACGCAGATGGGGCTCACCGTCCCGAACGTCGATTGCGTCGTGCACGACAACATCGTCGCGTACGGCGCTCTGTGTATCTTCAACTTCCCCGCCGCCGGGGTCACGCAGCAAGACAACACGCTCGTACACGGGAACGTCAATGTGAACCCAGCCGGGGATACGTGTGCGGGATTCGACTCGGGGGCGGCGTGGCCGAGCGGTTGGAATCCGAAGGTCATCCTTCGCCAGAACAGGTACGACGCGCGCCGGTTCCACCTCGTGATCATGAACGCGCCGGGTTCGCCCGTGGACATCGACTTCGCGGGCTACCTCGAACCAGGCGACTCGATCGATCTGTTCGATCCGCGTTCCATCTACGGCACTCCGCTCCACACGGGCACGCTGACTGGCACGGGGTCCGTTCTTTCGATTCCCGTTGACACCAACGCGGAGTTCACGACCTACGTGGGATTCAGGACGTGTCAATAGGGATCTGGCTCACGATCTGGTCGTCGCGCCGCGCCATCCCGAAGCGCTAAAGGGGGAGCGCGGCGCGCCGGCGCCGAGCGGCGCCGAGCGGCGCGCGTCCCACGCGCGCGGGCTCGACTACTACTGGGTCGCTGCAGATCCGCCGGCACGCGAGCCGGCGTTGGCTCGACCGGCTGTTTGCGTACCGCGACAACCTCACCGCGTACGAAGCCGCCTACGTCGTGCTGGCGGAGGCACTCGACGCGCCGCTCGTGACGTTCGACGCGTCGCTCGCCGCGGCGCCCACGTGGCGCGGGTGGAGGTGCTCTCACGCGACGCGTGAGCGACCCCCACGCGTGCCGAAGGGCGCGTGTGGTAGGATGAATGGCATGAGTTCTGCCATTCGAACTGCCATTGACCGATCGGGGCGGCTGGTCGTGCCCAAGGCACTCCGCGACGAGCTCGGGATCGTGCCCGGGACGCCGCTGCGCCTGCGGGTGCGGGACGGGCGACTCGAGATCGAACCGGTGTATGCCGCGATCCGGACCGTCGAGCGCGACGGGCTCCAGGTGGCCGAGCTGGTCGAGCCGCAGCCGGAGCTCGGCGAGGACGAGGTGCGGCGCGCTCGCCGACGGCTGCGGGAGCGGGGGGAGTGACGACGGCGCTCGACTCATCCGTGCTGGTCGCCGCACTGGCCTCATGGCACGAGCGGCACGCCGACGCGCGCGTGGCGGTCGCGGCAGCGCTGCGGGCGGAGGACGGTCCCGTGGTCCCCGCGCACGTGCTGGTCGAGGCCTTCTCGGTCTTCACCCGCCTGCCGGCCGGCTACCGCATCTCGCCGCGCGACGCGCTCTCGCTGCTGCACGCCGCGCTGCACGGGCGCGCGCGGATCGTTGCGGAGGATCCCAACGCCACCTGGGCGCTGCTCGAACGTGCGGCGCACGACGACATCGCGGGCGGAGCGGTGTACGACCTGCGCATCCTGCGCGCGGCGCAAGCGGCCGGGGCGACCGAACTGCTGACGCTCAACCCCGGGGACTTCGAGCGGTTCGGGGAGTGCGCCGTGGCGATCGTGGTGCCGTGAGACGCGGGCGCGCGTCCACACTCGCAGCGGGAGTAGGCGGGGCTGCTCGGCGGACCTCCCCCGCCCCGCAAATCCCGCAACACCACCTCCCCGCGCGGAGACAGCCGGTACCCGACCTCGAGACTCTCCGTCAGCCCGAGGTTCTTGAGCCGCCGCACCCGCGGCTTGAACCGCGCCTTCGTCTGCCCGAGCCCTCCGCGAGGTCCGCCGACCGACGAGCCGGCTGCGCAAGGCGCCGTTGGCGTTCAGAATTGCGCTGCACCCGTGGGGACCGGTTGCGGGATCTTAGGAGTCGATGAGTCGAGATGGCGCTGTGGTCCCGTTGGAAGAGCTGCTGGTCCACCGTGTGTGGGTCCGCGCCCTGGCCGTCGCCCTCTGCGACGACGAGAACGAGGCGGACGACGTCGAGCAGCAGACGTGGCTCGCCGCCCTGTGCCGTCCGCCCGTGGATCGCGCTGCGACGCGGGGCTGGTTCCGCACGGTAGCGCGCAACGCCACGTACCGTCGGCGGCGCTCGCGTGAGCGGATGCGGCGCCGCGAGCTGCATGTCGCGCGACCGGAGCCGCTCGGCGGGGATCCGGCGGAGCTCGCGGCGCGCGCGGAGCTTCATGCCCGCGTGGCCGCCGCGGTCGTCGCGCTGCGCGAGCCCTACCGTCAGACAATCCTGTTGCGCTACTTCGAGGGACTGTCGATGGCAGACGTCGCAGCGCAGATGGAGGCGCCGTTCGAAACGGTACGTGCGCGTCTTCGCCGCGCACGTGCACTGCTACGGACCCGGCTCGAAGGCGAGGACACGGATGGCCGGCCGCTCGCCGTGACGCTGCTGCCGCTGATGCGTGAGGAGATCACACGGACCGGAAGCGGGGCAGCGGCCGCCGTCGCCACAGGAGGGGCATTGATGGGGAAGGCGACGATGGCAGCCGTGGTTCTTGTGGTCGGTGGGGGTGCGGCGTGGTGGTGGGCAGCGACCCACGACGACGGCGGCGCGCGTCAGGACGTCGCGGACGCCGCTGCGCAGCCGGGAACCGACGAGGTGGGGCCGGCCGAACCAGCAACGGAGACGGCGGACACGCCGCGCGTACGAAATCGAGTCCAGCCGCGAGCCGCCGATGGCGCCGACGCGGCGGACGCGCCCGATCCCACCGAAGAGAAGACGCTCTCGGTGCCGGAGCTGCTCGACTCGCGCAAGATGGACCTGGACGTCGAAGGCGTCGGCGGACTGGACTTGCTGGCGCACTTCTCCGCAGTGACCGACGTACCCGTCCACGTTGACGAACGTGCCATGGAAGCGCTGAAGGGCAGCAGCATCCATCTGCGGCTGTCGGAGGCCGTGCTGGCACGGGACGCTCTGCAACTCATCTTGCGCCTCCAGGGATTCGGCGCGGTCGTCGAGGAAGAGCGCGTCGTCATTCACCGTGCGGCGGAGACCTGGGAGACAGGTGGCGCGACCGTGGTTATCGAGCCGAAGAGCCTGGACCCGGACGCGCCCACCGCGCTGATCGTGCGCGGGCGCGTGCTGGATGCGGCGGGCAGCCCCGTTGCGGATTCGCGGCTGCGTCACGGGACGCGCGATGTGGGGACGTCACGGTCGGACGGCGCGTTCGAGGTCGCGCTGAAGAAGTCGTTCCAGTGGCTGACCGCACGCGTGCCGGGGATGCAGGACTCGCCGCGCTTCCGTGTGACGGGTGCGTACGGTGACGAACTCACGGCGGAGCTCGTGCTGGGACCTGCCGCGGGCGGCGTCCGCGTGACCGTCGCGACCGACGCCGCCGCGGAGTCCGCGGTCGCGAGAGTGACCCTGTCGTGGGTCGCAGAGCACGACCAGGTACGGGCGGTCAACGGACGCGAGGTGCCGCGCCGCGTGGGCGAGAGAGTTCGCGTGGGCGATGATGGCGTTGCGCTGCACGAGTGCGTCGCGCCCGGCGACGTGGTCGTCGACGTGTCCGCCAAGGGTCATGTGCCGGAACGGCGAACCGTGACCGTTGTTGCCGGTGAGACGACCGAGATCACCGTGCGGTTGCGCGCCGCCACCATCCTCGAGCGCCTGCGAGACGAGCGCATCTCGTTCGTGTTCGACGAGGCGCGGCTTGTGGATGTCGTCGACTACATCCGGTCCACGCGGCGACTCAACGTCGTCTTCGATGCCTCCGCGGTCAGCGTCGCGCACGTTCCGATCTCGCTCACGGTGAAGGACGACACGATCGAGGGCGCCCTGCGCGCACTCTGCGACGCGGCCGGTGGGGGCTTGGACTGGGAGATCAAGGGCTCGGTCGTGGTGATCCGGCGGCGTGACGGGCGGTAGCGACTGGATTGGCGTGACCGTGAGCTTCCATGCCTGCTTTCTCCTGCCGCCGGGGTGCGACGAGCCCCGGTTCCGGTATCGTCGGTCACTCAAGCGGTCGGAGGGACGCTCGTCATGTCGGGTACGCAGAACACCGTCGCCGTTGTCGTCGGTGCACTGGCGCTGTTGGCGCTCGGTGTCGGGATCGGAGTCGTCGTCGCACCGATGATCAGCTCCGATCCGAAGGTGATCGAGCGAACTGACGAGACGCTTGTCCCCGTGACGGTGTCGCAGGTCCCGCACCCGGGCCGCGACTTCGTTGCTCCTCTTCCTGCCTCTCCTGCTGCTGCTGCTGCTGAGCCGCCCCGAACGAGACCGGAACGGCGGCCGCGCATTGGCGACGATGGACTGACCGCCGAGCAGGTACGGCGCATCGTTGCCGAGGAACTCGCGCGGTTCGATCGGGAGGGCGCGGGGCGGCCGCCGCCGCCGGACCCGGCGGATCCGGAGCTCAACGCGGATGCGCAGCGGCGGGCGGCGGTCAAGGAGGCGGTGCTCGGGCTGAGGCACGTCGTCGTCGCCAACAGCATGAAGTACAAGATGGGGTTCGGGGAAGCGGCGCGGCTGCGGCGGCCGGATCCATCGCTCGTGGACCTGCTGGGAGACGAGCGCGTCTGGCCCAGCAACAACTTGGGCTTCATCGAGCGGGATGCCGAGCGCTACGAGATTCTGGGCGCGGGGGCCGAGGGGTTTGATCCGACGCGCGAGGAAGGGGCGTGGGTGTTCACCGAGCGGCTCGGTCGCAACGTTGCGACGGAGCACGCCGTGTCACTGGTCTTCGAGCAGGGCATCGGGACGGATGCCGTGGTGACGCTGCAGGGCGGTGGGGCGGTGGGGCGGTGCTCTGCAAGGGCGACCTCGCCGGGAAGCTGGTCATGGACAGCTACACGACCGTGATCGTCGAAGGGTCCGTGACGGGGAGCATCGCTGCCAACAGCTACGTGACGGTCTTCGTGCGCGAGTCGCTCAGTGGTGCGTTCAAGTCCACGAGCTACGCCAACCTGCGCGTGATGGGCGGCATCAGCGGGAAGATGGACCTTTTCGACGGGAACAACATCTACGTCGCCGGGTACACGCGCATGGCGGTTGTGAACGGGTGGACGTTCAGAGACCGCGCGACGGTGACGCTCGAGGGGTCGGACGTCGGGCCCGGCGAGCACAAGGGGCCGAAGCGCGTGACGGTGACCGTGCTGGAGCCGTAAACAACGGCTCCGGCAGCGGGAGGAGGCGCGAGCAAGTCGTCGTGCCCGCCAACAACACCGTCAAGAACTGCAAGATCTCGAAGAGTGACAGCGACGACTTGGTTGACGACTCAGGCGGTCAGACCAACACCTACGAGAACAACAAGGCCGATCCGGTCGTGTTCCTGTAGCGCGCCAGCGTGACCGCCCCCGGAATCGAAGCAGGCGGCCCCGGGCTTCCGGGACCGCCGCTTACCGAAGGAGATGCGTGCGCGTCGTCGCTGTCGTGGCGTGTGTGGAGTGCGTTGGGGGGTAAGGAGGGGAAGGATGCGCCCGACTACGCGACGCCGCGCTGAAGAACTCCTGTCTCTCTGAGGGAACTGGGACTGGAACTGGATGAAGGAGATGGTCCGGCGACCGTCACCGGATACAGGCGCTTGTCGCAATTCGGGCAGTCGAGGGACGTGCCGTGATCGAGGAAGCGCTGGGTGCGGAGGCAGTTCGAACAGAAACGGTTCTGCGTGCTGAGAGGAGTCGGTGTGGGGGAGAGCGAGTGCCCGATCTGCTGAGCGCGCTGCTCTCTCTCGTACTTCCGTCTCAGTGCTTCGTAAATGACCATGACTTGCCTCGCCCCGGCGCTTGCGTAATGCACGTGCCGTCGATGTCACCTGGTCGCTTCCGCCTATCTGACCGCGCGAAGTGTGTCACTAAACTGACAGGAGGGTAGTCCCCCCGGGATCATTCCGGGAGATTCCCTCTCTGGGCGGATTCTCACTCTGACAACGCCAGGCACGACGCAGGCTTGCGGCGCGCGTAGCCGCGCGGAATCAGCGCGCCTTGGCGGCCTTCTTGGCGGCGGACTGCGGCGTCTTGGCGAGGCTCTTGGCCTTGATCACGCCGGTGAACGAGCGGGCGACGCCACCCTCATGGTCCAGCACGACGACGGCCGGAGTCTCGTCCAGTGCGAGCGTCTCGAAGCGCGCGCCGTGCTTCGAAACGTCCAGCTTGACGGCGAGCATCGTGCCCACCGGCGAGCGCACGGACTGCTCGAAGAACACGCCGTTCTGCAGCGCCTTGGCATCGGCGTTCTCTGCATCGTCGGCCGACCAGAAGTAGAGGATCGTGGCGAGACTCTCGGACTTCGCGCGCTCCTCGAGCACCGCGAGTTGCTTCGCATCCGCGGGATCCTCGGCCCAGTCGAAGACCAGCGTTTCGCCCGGCTTGAAGCGTCCCTCCATCGCGCCGACGAAGAACCGGTAGTAGGCGGACGTGACCCCCTTCGGGTCGTCGCGAACCACCGCCACGCGGACCCTGCCGCGCAGCCTCCCGAGCAGGTCGCCTTTGGAGCCCGGTTCTACCTCGCGCCCGAACGCCAGCACGCCGAGCTCCTTCTTGGCGCGCTTGGCCACCGATCCCTGACCGACTCCGGAGTTGTCGAAGCAGGCGCTCACGAACGGGCTCTTTTTGCCGAACACCATGAGCGGTCCGATCGAATGCCGGCTCTCCGAGCGCGCTGTTGTGTGCACCCGTCCCTCGCCGATCGAAAGCGCCTTCTCAAGGTGCGCCGTCAGGTCGAGAACCTCCTGGATCTCGCCACCCGACCACATGCCGCCGACCGGGTCGATGCGCGGGTATGTGCGACAGAGGATGTAGCCGTCCGCGAGGAGCGGCGCCAGGTCCTCGAGGCTGGACGACAGCGTGACGATGAGCGAGTACTCCTTCGCTGCGTCGTAGTCGTCGGGGACGCGTAGATCGAAGCTGCGTCCTTCCCAGACTTGCTGCGACGCGCCCTTCGGGTAGGTGCGCTCTTCACCGGCGAATGCGGCGGCCGACGCGAGAAGAGCGACGAGCGCCCAGCGTGCCATCGGCTGTCCTCGTGCCCTCATCTGGACGATTGTCGCACGCCACGCGCTCCCGTCAGCGCGCGCCGGGGAACGCGGCGGCGATCTCAGCGAGTGTGAGACGGCCGTCTCCGTCCTCGTCGGCATCGTCGAACTTCGCGACGAGCCGGGGGGGTAGCTCGTCCGCGGTCAGGATGTCGTCGTCGTTCTTGTCGTGCCGCGAAAGGAAGCGCTCGGCGGCGGCGCTTGGCTTCGGCTTGGTCCCGTCGTCGCCGCCTCCTGTGCCGCCCGCCGGCGTCAGCGGCTTGCCGACGCGGTTCGTGCCGTGCAGGAGACGTGCGAGGAACTCGTCGTCGTCGAAGTCGGCCTTGTTGAACATCGGCGCCTGGCGGACGACGACCATCTTGTTGTCGCGGCTGACCCACAGCTTCTGTCCCCCGAGTCCGGCGGCAAGTACCAGGTCCTCGGGCAGGTCGACGCGCACGCCGCGCTTCGCCTGCGGAAGCCACCACGTCACGCCGTACCACCGGAACGCCTCGCTGCGCTGGAACAGCTGCTCGAGCAGCTTGGCGTCGAGCACCTGCTTCTCGCCCCACTTGCCGCGCCGCCGGATCAGCTCGCCGTACTTCGCCCACTCGCGCGCTGTGAGCCGCGCGCCGTGGGGGAGGAACGGGTTCCCGTCGTTGCCGCGGCTCCACTCCGCGACGTCGAGTCCGATCGGAGTCAGCACCTTCTCGGTCAGGTACCGAAGCACGTCGGGCGTCTTCTCCGCGGACTGCGCCGCGAGCTTGCGCCGCATGATCTCTCCGAACAGCTGGAACGGCCCGGGGCCGTATGCGAAGCGCTTGCCCGGCGGGGCGACGCGCTTCGCCTTCACGGCGTCGGCGTACGTCGGCGGCCGGAAGTTGTCACCCGGGTCGAGGCCGCTGCAGAGCGAGAGCAACTGGCGGATCGTGATCTTCGAGCGGGGATCGTCCTTCTCCCACTCGGTCAGCGTCTTCGAGAGCTTCTCGTCGAGGGTTAGAAGGCCGTCCATCTGCGCAGCCACTGCCATCGCGCCCGAGAAGCTCTTGGTGCCGCTCGCCAGCCTGTGCGCGGCGTCGGCGCCCTGTTTCGTGGGGTAGTCCTCGAACACGACCTCCCCGCCGATCATGACCAGCATCGAGACGCCCGCCTGCGCCGCGTTGTACTCGGCGGCGAGTCGCTGGTTGGCCGGGCTCGCGGGGCCGGTCTTCGGCTTGGCGGGGGCCGCGGGCGGGGCGGCTGTCGGTGCGTCCTGCCCGTCCGCCACGGGCGCGGCCACGGCGAGCACGAGGCAGAGCAGGGTCATTCGCGCGTGCATGTGTTTCCAAACCGTCGGCGGCGCTCCGGTTTCGGCGGGACTCGCGCGGCCGGGAGTGCCTACCCTACCGGCCGCCGGGCGAGGAGCGCCCGAGACGTGAAGGAGACGCAGCGATGAAGAAGGTCTCAAGTGGGTGGCAATCGTGTTGGTCGCACTGATCGTGCTTTGCTGCGGCGGCATCATGCTCTCGTCGGGCGAGTGGGAAGTCACGCGCACGATGGAGATGAACGCGACGCGCGCCGAGATCCATGCGTACACCGCGGACTGGGACAAGTGGCCCACGTGGAGCCCCTTCGAGAAGGAGGACCCAAACATGGTCATCACCATCGACGGGGAGTCCACGGGCGTCGGCGCGTCGCGCTCGTGGATCAGCGAGTCGCAGGGCAACGGCTCGATGGTCATCACCATGAGCGACCCCGAGAAGGGCATGACGTTCGACCTGACGATGGAGGGCTTCCCGTCGTTCGAGGGGGAGATCCTCTACGCGGACGGCAGCCGCGAAGGGACGACGCTCGTCACGTGGACGGACCGCGGCGTCAACGAGGGCCTCATGGGCAAGGCGTTCGCCAAGATGATGGAACCGATGCTCGGCCCGAAATTCGAGCAGGGTCTGAAGGACCTCGAGGACGCAGTCGTCAACAAGAAGTAGCGGCGCCGCACTGGCCGGTCAGTAGCCCATGACCTCGGGCTGCTTCTTGGGCAGGTCGAACTGGACCTTCTCCTTCTTCCCGTCACGCAAGACGTTGATCTTCACGCGTGAGCCGAGCTTCTTGTCGCGCATCAGGTACGCGATCAGGCCGCTGCGATCGAAGTCGCCGCGACCGTCGACGTCGATGATCACGTCACCGACCTCGAACTCGCGCTTGGCCCTTCGGTGGACGCGCTTGAACCACGACGGCGCACGGGCCGCGACGCGCACGCCTCCGGCCGAGTCCTCGAAGCTGACGCCTGCCCACAGCCATTGCGCGTACCCGAACGTGCGGTAGCGCCACGCGAAGTCCTCGGTGCGTCGCCACATCGGCGCGAGGGGGATCTCGACCTTCACGGTCTTCTCGCCCCGCTGCAACTCGGCCGCGAGCTTGCCGCCCTCGTCGGGGAACGTGTGCAGCACCCACTGCAGGTCGGCGATCGAGACGAGTGGCTGGCCACCGAGCGACACGATGTCGTCACCGACGGCGATGCCGGCCGCGGCGGCGGGAGAACCCTCTGAGACCGCTTCGACGCGCGCGCACTCCGACTCGACCATCGTGAGTCCGAGCACGTGTGGTCGCGGATACAGCCACAGGAGGTCGTCCGGCACCTCCTTCTTCGTCATGAAGTGCGAGTCGACGTTGTGGCGATGCACCTCGTGGCAGTGCACGCAACCGTGCTCGCCTTCCTTCTCCACGCGCTTCTGGCGCTTGTACTTCTTGGCGGACGGCGTCTTCTCCGCGAAGCGCCACGCCGGCTCGGGTCCGGTCTTGCCGGCGAGTCGTGGCGCCCACGTCTCCTTGTCAGCGGTGTAGTTGCCGTGCACCTCGAGCGCCTTGGCGAGCGCGGACTTCATGCCGGGAACGTTCAGGTTGGTGTTCGAGTCCTTCTTGGCGCGCTTGCTGTCGGGGTGCGCACGGCCGTAGCGCCCGTAGATGGTCTTGTCGCCGTTCATGAAGAACAGCGACCACGAGAGGTGCGGATCGAACTGGAACGTGGCGAGGTCGACCCCGCCCATCTGGATGAGACGCACGCAGACGAACTGGTCCTTGAGCTTGGCGAGTTCCTCGTCGGTGGGGACGACCAACTGGTCGTCAATGCTGGCGCAGCCAGCTCACGGGACTCATCTGAACGCGACGAGGAGCGGCTTGCCCGACTCCAGCGCTGCGGCGTAGCCGGCTTCGATGTCCTCGTGTATCCAGTCTCCGACGGCGCTCGCCCGGTCGAACGGCATGGCGCCCTCGTCCTGCGCGAGGATCGCGCCGCACCAGATCAGACCGAGTGCTGCCGCGCTACCCAGCGCGGAGCCGAGCCACTTGCCGGTTGCGTTCATCCGTCCCCTCCGTATCTGCCCGCTAGGGGATGAGCTCGATGCTCTTCACCTTGAGCTTCCCGCCATTGACCGTGTTGTCGGCCTCGAAGTCGTTGACCTGGATGTCGTCTCCGGCGCCCCCGTTCAGGACGGCCCCCTTGGCGAGCGTGTTCCCTACGAACGTGAACGCGTCGCCGCCGTCGCCGCCGCTCAGCTTCGGCTTCTTGGCGTGCTCGGCGTCGCGGACGCTGATCGAGTCGTTGCCGTCACCCGCGTTGATCTTGAGCGCGCCGCCGAAGACCGCGGCGTCGGTACCGCCGGTGATCACGTCGTCGCCGCCTCCGCTCGAAATCGAAAGCGTCTTGCCCGACGAGGTCCCCCCGAACAGAACCGGGTCGTTCGAGGCGCCGGTCTTGAGCTTGCCGCCCTTCTGCAGGTCGGAGTCGAACAGGCCGAGGGCGAGCGTGTCGCTGCTGCCGGTGATCTTCACCTTCTTGAGGCAGATGAGGTTGTCGAGATTGGTCGAGTCGTCGCCGCCGGCGCCGAACGTGACCTTCAGCGCGCCCTGGAACGTGGCGCCTTCCGAATTCACGGTATCGATGCCGGTCCCCAGATCGAACTTCACCGTCTTGCCGAAGTTGACTCCGTCGAACGTGATGACGTCGTCGCCCGCCCCGGCCTTCACGGTGGTCTTGCTGCCCACGGCCGAGTCCCGGATGTCGAGCCGGTCGTCACCGTCGTCCGCGTCGAAGACCAGTTTGCCGTCGATGGCGGAGTCGAGGAACACGATGTGGTCGCGGCCTGCTCCGCCCTCAACCGTCACGTCGTTGAAGCGGATGCCGGTCGCGGACAGGTCGTTCGTGCCGCTGCCGAACGTGACCTGCAGCTTGTTCCCTTCCACGCCGCCAGCCATCGAGATGAAGTCGTTGCCGCCGTCCAGACGGATGTCCACGGTGCCCGCCGGCACGTCGAAGACCACGGGCTGCATCGCGCCGTTGAGCGTCGTGTTGTTGGCCGGGATGATCGTGAACTGGAACAACTCATCGCTGATGAAGGTGATGTGGTTGTCACTCCCGTCACCTCGGATGATCAGGTCCTCCCCTTGGATCGCGGCCGTGACCGCTCCGTCCGCGAAGGCGGAGCCGGCGGCGGCGAAGACGAGAAGAGCAGCGGCGTAGTGTGTGGTGGCCATGCACAGAGAGTACCAACGGGTGCGATCTGCGACACGACGTCGTGTACGCTCCGTCCCCGGAGGGCCCATGCGGCGACGTGTAACGACGAGGACGAGGGCTCGGCGCCACGTCGCGATCGTTGCCGCCACGTGCCTTGTCGCGGCTGCCATCCCGTTCGTCGGCGACGCGGCCGATCGGGGCGTTCTCGTCATCGAGGACGCCTACCACCATCTGGGCGACTCGCACGTCACCGACTGGCCGGAGGGTCCCGCGGCACCCGAGGGCACGACCCTCACCCTGGAGTTCAAGAGTCCTGCGAACTCGAAGGAGTACGTCCTCGCGCTCCGCACATACCACGTCGAGAACTCATGGCGCGTCGTCCTGAACGACACTCGGATTGCGACGCTGAAGCCCCACAAGCCGTGGAAGCGGCGGCATGTCGTGGTTCCCGCGCGTGCGGTCACCAATGGCAGGAACATCCTGAAGATCGTCTCGACGAGGCGCAGCGACGACATCCTGGTCGGCGAGATTCGCCTGCATCGCGACTCGTTGCGCAGCGTCTTGAAGCTGTCGAAGGTGACCGTATTGGTCGCCGACGTGGCGCGCGAGGCCGTGCCCGCGAAGCTCACGATTCTGGATGCCGCGGGCGCGGCGGCGCCGGTGTACTACGCGGCCGACGACCATCAGGCGACGCGCGAGGGCATCGTCTACTCGGCCCGCGAGAAGACAGTGTTCGAACTGCCACCCGGGACGTACACGCTCTACGCGACCCGCGGCATGGAGTGGAGCCGGCCGCAGACGACGCTGCAGTTGCAGGCCGGGAAGAGCGCCGAGGTCGCCCTGACAATCGAGCGGGAGGTCGATACGACGGGTTTCGTCGTGTGCGACTCGCACATCCACTCCGTCCCCGCGAGCAACCACGGTGATGCGACGCTGAAGGAGCGCGCGGTGACACTGGCTGCTGAGGGTGTCGAACTTGCCATCACGACCGACCACAACCACGTCACCGACTACGAGCCGACGCAGCGTGAGCTGAAGCTGCGCAAGCACTACACGCCGGTGCCGGGGAACGAGGTGACGACTGGGGTCGGCCACGTGAATGCGTTTCCGATGAAGCCCGGCGACCTACCGAACCACCGGGAGAGCGACTGGGTCAAGCTGGTCGCGGACATCCGTGCGAGGGGTGCGAAGGCCATCGTCCTCAATCACCCGAACTACCCCGCGGTCACCCGCAGCGAGTTCGCGCGGCAGGGGTTCAGCCGGGTCACGGGCCGATTCCGCAACGACGGGCCGTTCCCGTTCGACGCGCTCGAGGTCATCAACTCCGGATCCCCGACGGGCGATCCGGTGTTCGTGCTGCGCGACTGGATTGCGCTGCTGAACAACGGGCACCGCGTCGCGGCAGTCGGGACCTCTGACTCGCACACCGTCGGCGACCCGGTGGGGCAGGGCCGCACGTATCTCGCAAGCAAGACGGACGACCCGTCGCGTATCGACACGGACGGCGTGATCGACGCGCTCGTCGCGGGGCGGAGTTCGATCAGCCTGGGCTTGTTCGCCACGGTGGACGTCGGCGGGAAGTCGATGGGCGACACGGTGACGGCGACGGAGCCGACAGTACGGGTCCGACTTCGCGTGGCCGGACCGAGCTGGATCGCCCCGCGTCGCGCGGCGGTGCTCCTGAATGGTGTGCAGGTGGCGCACCGGTCGATCGACGCCGTGGCGGGGGCGGCGACCGACGTGACGTTGACGTTCGACATCCCGCGCCCGGCGGGTGACGCACATCTGATCTGCGTCGCGATCGGCGACAGCGTCGATGATCCGTCGTGGCGCACGATCTTCGGGTACTCGATCGCCGCGACGAACCCCGTCTACCTCGATGCCGACGGCGACGGGCAGTACACGAGCCCGCGCGCGCAGGGTGCGGCGTTGTTCGCGGGTTGTGCCGGCGACCTCAGCAAGACGCGCGCGCTGCTGCGGGACCTCGACGACGCGCTCTGCGTGGCAGTGCTGGTCGCGGCAGAGGAGCACTACCTGGCGGAGACGCCGGACGACCCCGCGGCCGCGCGCCGCAAGCTGCTCTCGCTCACCGGCATCGCGCTCGGTCAGCGCGCGGTGATCACGCAGTTCGTGCAGGGTCTCGAGCAGCCGTGACGCCGCCTACGTAGCGTTTCGGCCGCAGCCTGTCAGGCTCGCGGACCGGGACGAGCCGAAAGCTGGAGGCCCCAGACTCCATCCATTGATGGAGGGTTCAGTAGATGGTCACGCTCGAGCAGATCCGCGAGGCTGACCGTCTGCGCGGCGTGGGGCGGTTCCGGGAGACGCCGCTCCACTATCCGTCCAGTCTGAACGCCCGGCTGCCGACGCACGCGAAGGTGCACCTCAAACTCGAGATGCTGCAGCGCACTGGCAGCTTCAAGGTGCGCGGGGCGGTCTCGCGCATCTTCGCGATGACGGAACAGGAGCGAGCACGCGGGATCATCGCGGCCTCGGCAGGTAATCACGCTCAGGGCGTCGCGCTCGCGGCTGGGTCGCTCGGCGTCCGCGCGCGCATCGTGATGCCGGAGTACGCGCCGATCACCAAGCAGGAGGCGACCGCCGGATACGGCGCCGAGATCGTGCTGCACGGCGCGACATACGACGACGCCGCAGCGTACGCCCGTGAGTTGCACGAGGAGGAGGGTGGAACGCTCGTGCACGCGTTCGATGACGATCGCGTCATGGCCGGGCAGGGGACGATCGCGCTCGAAGTGCTGCGACAGCTGCCGGACGTGCGTTCGATCATCGTGCCCGTCGGCGGAGGCGGTCTGATCTCAGGTATCGCCGTCGCGGTCAAGTCACTGCGACCGGAAGTCCGCGTGATCGGCGTGCAGGCTGCCGGTGCCGACTCGGCCGTTCGGTCGTTTCATGCCGGTCGGCGTCTGCCGTGCGAACAGTCGGCGACGATCGCCGACGGCATCAATGTCCAACTCGTCGGCGAGCGGACCTACGACGTGATCCAGAAGTGTGTGGACGACATGGTCACGGTGTCCGAGGTGGATCTGTGCCGTGCCGTCCTCTACATGGACGAACATGCTCACGTCTGTGCCGAGCCGGCGGGGGCCGCCCCGATTGCCGCGCTTCTCGCAGCAGAGGTCGGTCTGCCGCTCGGACCCGCGGTCGCGATCGTCTCGGGCGGCAACATCGACACGTTCGCGAAGTCGCGCTACGTGCGACGGGCGCTGGCGGAGGACCGGCGTCATCTGCGGATTGCAGTCCGGCTTCCGGACGTGCGGGGCGCGCGGCCGCGGCAGATGGCCGGGCTCTTCGAGCTGCTGGGCCAGCACGAGGTCAACGTGCTTCACATCACGGACCGTCGCGATGTCCCCGGGCTGCCCATCGGAATCGTCGAAGTCGAGCTGTTTCTCGAGACCCGCGGACCGCGGAATGCCGACGCCGTCGAGCGTGCCCTCTACGACGCCGGTTTTCAGATCGCTAAGCGTCCGGGCAGCGCGCCCGTTCGTGCACTCCGCGGGCGACCGAGTGGCGGGCGCGCCGCGTCGGCGCCGCGGTAGCGAGTACCGGGCTGGCGCGGCCAGGCTGAGGTCAGTACTTGACGTTCTTGTTCTTCTGGTGGGCGCGGACCGACACGGCGCGGCCGTCGTCGTCGAGTGAGATCGTCACCGTCGCGGAGACGTTTTGGTCCAAGTCGTCCTCGAGGTCGAAGAAGAGCTCCTTCGCCGTGACCTTGATCTGCTCCTTCTTGTAGTCGATGGTCGCCTTCGTCACGCCGGGCGCGTCGCCCTTCCACGTGAACTTGTCCTTCTTCAGCGTGAACTCGCCGCCGGGCAGGATCTGCTCGAAGCCGCCGTACTGGAACTTGAGATCGGGCGCCGTTGCGGGCGTCGTGCCGTCGGTCGCGAAGCGGAACGTCACGGTGACCGAGTCCTTCGGATCGTCGCTCTGACTCTCTGTCTTGATCTTCGTCTTCAACTTCTTGATGCTGGCCACGGGCATGACGACGGTGCCGCGGATCTTCTCGCGCTTGTACTCGAAGTCGGTCATCACCACGCGGCCGACCGCCGTCACGTCGTCGTTCTCGAACACGAGGTCGAGGAAGCCTCCGACCGCGATCGGGAGCGCGTCATCGAGTTCGATCTCGAAGTCCGCGCTCGACTTGCCCTTCTTGTCCGGCTTGATCTCGAAGAACAGCGACTCGTCACCACCGAGATCCAGTTCCGCGGTGAACTTCTTGCCGTCGCTCGACTCGGTGAGGCCCGACGGCAGGTCGTACATCCCGCCACCGACCGTGAGCATCGCGGGCAGCGTGAGATCGACCTCGTTCGGACCGAGATCGAGCGTTCCGCTCGCCGATACGCCGGGGTCCGTGCGCTTCTTCGCGCCGCCGCCGCCCGCGTCCGCGACGAACGTGACCTTCTTCGGGATGAACGCGCCGGCGACCGGTTCGGCGGCGATGATCGGAATCTGAACCCACGCGGCCCCCGAGTTCACGGTCGCACCCTCGAACCCGTTGTCGCCGGTCGCGAGCTTGTCGTCGTAGATGTCGACGTCCGCGATGTTGATGTCCGGATCCGGAAGCGGCACCTGCCCGGCAGCCGACCACGTCCCGTTCGCGCGTGCGAACAGGAGTGCATTGCCGCCCGTGTCGGTCGGGCCGGCCACGACCGTGTCCCCGTAGACACCCACACGCGGCGCGCTGTCGAAGCGGTCTGGTTGGTCGGGCTCGAGGAACGCTTCGAGCGACCATCCGCCGTCGTCCCGCCACACCAGCAGCTTGCCCGTTGCGTCGGCGGCGACGACGGTGTCGGCGTCCGCGGACATGAACGTGCCGAGCCGCGTCGTCTCGTCGTCGCCATCGGTTCTGAGCAGATCGGTCTGCGACCAGACGCCCAGGTCCTCCGTGAACACATGCACCGATCCTGTATCGGTCCCGGCGTCGTCGCTGCGGATCGACGCAACGGCCACGTAGCCGTCCGTGATCTCCACGCTTGTGAAGCCGGCCAGCGGCTCGGGCGTCGCCGCCTTCACCATCTGCTTCTCCTCGTACCCGCCGACCCCATCGGGTCCGATCACGTACAGAGCACCGCTGTTGCCGATCGTCGTGTCCTCGTTCGGCGCGACCGCGACCACGGTCGTGCCCCGCACGCCGACGGCCTGGCCGAAGCGGTCGCTGATGCCCGCGTTCGACGCGTAGACCTTCTCGGTGAGGGTCCACGTGTCGTCGATGCGGGTGAAAATGTAGATCGCGCCGGCGTCGTTCCCGTTGTCGGTGTTGTCCGGTGCGCCGACGACGAGCAGATCGCCGTGGACGTCCACCGACCAGCCGAATGCCTCGTCGTTCGAGCGGACGTCGGAAGTGAGCTTCTGCTGGAAGTTCCACGTCCCGCCGGACTCGACGAATACGTAGACCGCGCCGCTGCCGTTGTCCTCGCCCTGGGCGCCCACCACGAGCGTGTCGAAGTCGAGATCGATGTGCAGGCCGAAGATGTCCCCGCCCTCGCCGTCGGGGGCGTCGATCTGCTCGCTCAGGACCTCGGCGCCGACGGCGAGGCCGTGCGGACCTCTGCCGATCCCGGACGCGACCAGGATCGCCGCCGCCGTCCATACCGCTCCACGCATCGCTTTCGTCATGACCGGCCCTCCTGTCTCAGCACGCACGGTACAGGGGGCCGGAGGCCCGCGCCCGCGGCCGGGAGTCTACGATTGCGATCGCAATGGCCAGACCGAATGCGGCGCCCTTCTTTCTCGTGGTGTTGATCGCGGCTGCCGTTGGGTTCGTCGCCGGGCTGTTCGCGGCGAGCGTCGCCGGGACCGATTCGGAGGACGACGGCGGCGAACTTCCGGCGGGTGCTCCCATAGACGATCTGCCGACCTGGCGGCGGATCACGCGGCTCGAAGTCGAGCTCAGCGCCGCGCGCGGCGAGATCAACCGGTTGATGTCGGCACCGCCTCCGCCCGGTGCAGCGCTGCCGCTCGAGCCGGCGACGTCACCGAGCAACCCCGACCAACTCGCTGCGATCGCCTGGCTGAGCAATCTGGCGCCCGCGAAGTTCGCGGGGATGACGGCGGAACAGCTGCGCCACCTGCGTGCGCTCGACCTCTCGCGCACGAACGTCTCATCCGACGATCTGAAGCACATCGCGCAGCTCCCGTCGCTGACGTATCTGAATCTCCGCGGCACGGGTGTGACGGACGCCTCTCTCGCGCTGCTCGCGGATCACCCGTCGCTACGCAACCTCGAACTGCAGGGGACCATCGTGGGGGACGCAGGACTCGCGGCGCTCTCGCAGTCGAAGACGATCGAGAGCCTCGGCATGATGAACACGCAGGTGACCGACACGGGGCTCGAGGCCGTTGCGGACCTCGCGACGCTGCGCGACATCCGCCTCGACGGCACCAAGATCACGGACGAAGGTCTGAAGCACCTCGAGGGCCTGCCGATCGAGAGCATCGGCGTCGGCTTCAGCGGGGTCTCGGATGCCGGCCTGGCACGGCTCGAGTCGTTCGAACTGCGAGAGCTGAGCCTGCTGCACAACAAGAACATCACCGACGCCGGGATGGCGCACCTGCGGACGCAGACGTCGATCGAGAAGCTCGGGCTGCGTGGGGTCAAGGTGACCGAGTCCGGGCTGCAGTTCCTCGCCGAGATGAAGGGGCTGCGCGACCTGAACGCGAGCACCACGATGACGGACGCCGGAATGGTGCACCTGCGCGATCTCGTCAATCTCGAGCGGCTCGGAATCTACAGCTGCCCGAACGTGACGGACACGGGCGTCGAGAACCTGCGCAACCTGCAGAAGCTGGAGGTGCTGATGCTCCAGTTCACCGGGGTGACGGATCGTTCGCTCGAGGTGCTCGACGAGTTGTCGGCGCTGCGCAGCCTCGACCTGCGCGGGACCAAGACGACCGCCGACGCAGTCGCGGCATTCCGCGGCCGTCATCCGAACTGCCGCGTCTTCAGATAGGGGCGGGTAGAACGCCTAGGGTGATCGATGCCCAGGAACGGTCGGGGGCTCCACACCCCGCCCGTCGAACCCGCGACGTCAGCGCGCGTTCGCGGCGAGCAGTTCCTCGACCGCCTTCTTCACCTCGACCTTGGCGCTCGCGACATCTTGCGCATAGCTGTGGCCGGGCAGGTTCGCGACCAGGGTGCCGTCAGGCAGCAGCGCCACGAGACCGTGCAGCTTCCGATCCCAGCCGTACGTCACCTTCGCGGCCTGGCCCTCTTCGCTGCCGGCGGGCTCGATGCGCGTCGTGATCTTGCCCTCGTAGTCCGTCGCCAACTCGCTCACGGCGGTGGCAATGCGCTGGCAGAAGGGTCATTGCGGACCGATCTGGTAGTAGACGATCTCGGGCAGCGCGGCGGGCGCGGGGTCGGGCTCCGGCGCCGCCTCATCCGGGGCCGGTGCCGGTGCTGGAGCGATCGGGGCGGGTGTGACCGGCGCGGGAGCGTCGGGGGAGCACGCGAGGAGCGCGCCGAGGACACATGTCAGAGCGAGCAGAGTCGTGATGCGGGTCATGCAGCGCACGCTACGAGCCCACGGGTCAGCGGTCGAGCAGATCCTCTTCCAGCTGCATGAGCGACTCGAGAACGTCGAGCGAGTCCGGTGCGGCGCGGTCGCGCTTGGCCAGCTCGGGAGCGGCATCAGACAGCCGGTCGAGCGCGGAGCGGACGTCGTCCGGAGGCACGTCGCCCGTCACGAACTGACGGTGCACGCCCACGGCTCCTGCAAGGGCGTCATGCGGCGACATCTCCGAGAGCTCGGCCAGGTGCGTGAGGCGCTGCTCGTTCGTCGGAGCAGGATCCCCCGGCCCGGTCGCGATGGCGCGAGCCGTCGCGAGCACGTTCCCCGCACCGGTGGCCACCGCGCGCGTCAGCCACTCGCGGGCGGCGTCGGTGTCGTGGAAGGGAAAGGTCTCGCCGAGTGACGTGGTGTCCACGGCGTCCTCGCCCTGGAACACGTCGACGATCTGGTGCGCGGCGGCGAGCGGGGAGAGAGCGCCCTCGCGGACGGCGCGGGCGAGCGACTCTCGGGCCCCGCGCGTGTCCGGGTCCGAGTCGAGGCGTGTGCGAAGCAGGTCGTCGACCGCGTCGTCGAGCCAGTGCACACGCTGGCGGCGGCGGCGCTCGTCGAGGCGGCCGTCGCTCTTCGCACCCGCGTGCAGCGCGGCGACGGCGTCCCACACTGCGTCGATGCCGTCGCCGCTGCGCGATGAGCACGTGAGCACGGGCCGGTGCGTCTCGCCCTCTGCGAGCGGCGAGGGGCGCAGCATGGCGACGGCGGCGTTCAGCTCCGCGGCGGCTTGCTTGGCGCGCTCCTCGTTGTCGCCGTCCGCCTTGTTGACGACCACGACGTCCGCCATCTCCGTGATTCCGCGCTTGATGCCCTGCAGTTCGTCGCCCGCTCCCGCCAGCGACAGCAGCAGGAACACGTCGACCATGCCGGCCACCGCGATCTCGGACTGTCCGACGCCGATCGTCTCGACCAGGATGACGTCGTGGCCGGCCGCTTCGCAGACCAGCATCGCTTCGCGGGTGCGCCGCGCGACGCCGCCGAGTGTGCGACCGCCAGGACTGGGCCGCACGTACGCGGTGTCCGCGCGCGACAGGTCGGCCATTCGCGTCTTGTCGCCGAGCAAGCTGCCTCCGGAGACGGCGCTCGACGGATCGACGGCGAGCACCGACACCGAGTGGCCGCGCTCGACCAGCTTCATGCCGAGTGCCTCGATGAACGTGCTCTTGCCGACGCCCGGAACGCCGGAGATGCCGACGCGGATCGACTTTCCGGTGTGGTCGAGCAGACGCTCGAGGAGGGCGAGCGCGTCCTCCGCGTCGTCTGCCTGTGTACTCTCGACCAGCGTGATGGCGCGGGCGAGCGACGCGCGCTGACCCGCGCGCACCTCCTCTGCCAGTCTGTCGAGATCGCTGCTCTTCATCGTCCCCTGTTCTATCGCCCCCGGGCCTCGAGGCGTTCGAACAGCAGGTCCAGCACGCTGTTCGCGGCGTCGGGGATCACGGTGCCGGGGCCGAAGATCGCGACGGCTCCCGCCGCGAGCAGTGGTTCCTTGTCCTGGTCCGGGATCACGCCGCCTGCAACGACCAGGATGTCCGCTCGGCCGAGCTGAGCCAGTTCCGCGATCAACTCCGGAACGAGCGTGCGGTGTCCGCCCGCGAGCGACGACACGCCCGCCACGTGTACGTCGTTCTCGACGGCCTGGCGGGCGACCTCGGCCGGCGTCTGGAACAGCGGTCCCATGTCCACGTCGAATCCCATGTCGGCGAACGCGGTGGCGACGACCTTGGCGCCACGGTCGTGTCCGTCCTGCCCGATCTTGGCGACGAGCAGCCGCGGCCGGCGGCCCTCGCGCCGGGCGAAGTCGGTGACGCGCTCCTGCACGTCCTTCATCGTGCTCATGTCCTCGGCCTCCGCGGCATACACGCCGGCGATGGTGCGGGGCTCCGCGCGATGGCGGCCGAACACGGCTTCCATCGCATCGCTCATCTCCCCGACAGTAGCGCCCGCGCGCGCGCAATCGATGGCCAGAGCGAGCAGGTTGCCGCCGCCGCGGGCACCCTCGGTCAGGGCTGCGACCGCGGCCCGGCAGGCCGCGCTGTCCCGCGAGGCGCGCAATGACTGTAGTTGCTCGATCTGTGCGGTGCGGACGGCGGTGTTGTCGACCACGAGGGTCTCGAGGGGCTCGCCCTCGTCCTCCTCCACGTAGCGATTGACGCCCACGATGACGTCCTTGCCGGTGTCGATGCGCGCCTGCTTGCGAGCGGCGGCCTCCTCGATGCGGCGCTGGGGGAGACCGGCTTCGATGGCCCGGCGCATGCCGCCGAGTTCCTCGACCTCCTGGATGTGGCTCCACGCGCGCTCAGCCAGATCGTGCGTGAGCTTCTCGATGAAGTACGAGCCGCCGAGCGGATCGATCGTCTTGCAGAGGTCGGTCTCGTGCTGCAGAACGAGTTGCGTGTTGCGGGCGATGCGCGCCGTGAAATCGGTCGGCAGTGCGATCGCTTCGTCCAACGCGTTGGTGTGCAGCGATTGCGTGCCGCCGAGCACGGCTGCGAGCGCTTCGAGGCACGTGCGCGTGACGTTGTTCCAGGGCTGCTGCGCCGTGAGCGACCAGCCGGACGTTTGGCAGTGCGTCCGCAGCATCATCGACTTCGGGTTCTCGGGCTCGAACTGCTTGACGATCCGCGCCCAGAGCAGCCGCGCCGCACGGAGCTTCGCGACCTCCATGAACACGTTCATGCCGATGCCGAAGAAGAACGACACGCGCGGGGCGAAGTCGTCGATCGCGAGGCCTGCGTCGAGTCCGGTGCGCAGGTACTCGAGGCCGTCGGCCAGCGTGTAGGCGAGCTCGATGTCGGCCGTCGCGCCGGCCTCTTGCATGTGGTAGCCGGACACCGAGATCGCGTTGAACTTCGGCATGTGCTCGGAGCAGTACGAGAAGACGTCTCCGACGATCCGCATGCTCGGACCGGGCGGGTAGATGTACGTGTTCCGGACCATGAACTCCTTGAGCACGTCGTTCTGGATCGTGCCCGCGAGCTGTTCGGGCGTGACGCCCTGCTCCTCGGCGGCGACGACGTAGAGCGCCATGATCGGAATCACCGCGCCGTTCATGGTCATCGACACGGAGGTCGTCCCGAGCGGGATGCCGTCGAACAACGCGCGCATGTCGATGATCGAGTCGATCGCGACGCCCGCCATGCCGACGTCGCCGCTCACGCGCTCGTGATCGCTGTCGTATCCGCGGTGCGTCGGCAGGTCGAACGCGACGCTGAGGCCCTTCTGACCCGCCGCCAGGTTGCGCCGGTAGAAGGCGTTCGACTCAGCGGCTGTCGAGAATCCCGCGTACTGCCGGATGGTCCACGGCCGCGTCGTGTACATCGTGGCGTACGGTCCGCGCACGAACGGCGCGATGCCCGGGTAGCCGCCGAGATGGGGGACGTCCGCGATGTCGTCCGCGGTATACCTCCGCTTGACGTCGATGCCCTCGGGGGTGCGCCAGACCGACGGCATCAGTCCCACTCCCCCAGGTTCGCGACGTCGGCGAGGAACTCCTCGCCGTCCACGTCGTCCTCGTGGACGGGAAGCGGGACGCGCGGCACGCAGGCCCGGTCCAGGGCGTCGGCGAGGATTGCCACGGCGTCAACACCCTCGTGGAGGCGCGTGATGACGCGGTCCGAGTCGGACCCGCTCTTGCCAACGCGGTAGAACGGCATGTCGGTGGCCGCTTCGATCGCGGTGGTGACGTCGTCGTCGCCGCAGATCACAAGCGCGTCGAACACGCGGCCGCGCAGCAGTGCCGTGGCGTCACTCGGAGTAGCCCCCGGGTCCGGGACCTCGACGTCGAATCCGCCGCAGCGGAGGAAGTCGGCGGCGAAGGCCGCCTGTGGCCGCACGGCCTTCGGGTTGCCGGCCGCGACGACCAGCGCGACGGGCCGCCGCTCGCCGGCGGCGACGTGTCCGAGCACGCGGTCACGCAGCAGGTCGAAGCAGTCCGATGCGACGAGCAGGACTCCGAGATGGCAACCGGCCTCGTCTTGACCATCCTCCGCGTAGTGCCACTCGAACTCCTCGGGATGCATCGACTCGATCTCGGTGTCACGCCCGGGGGCGGCGAAGCGGTTCACTCCGACGATCACGCGGCGCCGAGTGACGATGTCGTCGTAGTGCCGTTCCGCTTGCTGCATCACCGGAAGCAGGTCGCGGAATGAAGGACCGTCGTCCCGCTCCCGGTTCCAGCCGCCTTCCTCGAGGGTTCGGAGATGCGCGACACTGAGATCGAAGAGCCGATTCGTCAGCGCGCCGATCGCGGGTGCCCCGGCGAACGGATCCGACACCGCCGTAAGAAGCGATTCCTCGATCATCAGATGCGCCTGATGGAGGGCAAGTTGCGCGGTGGCGCAGTCGTCGTCTCCGCCGCCGTACGAATCGAGAAGGACGATGTCGGCCCCGGCGCACAGGCCGGTGAACAGGCTGAGCGTGGCGCGAATCAGGTTGTTCTCCGGCTCGAACCGTGTGTCGCAGTAGCTGGATCGGCACGCCAGCAGGCGCGTGGCTGCCGCCGCCGCGGGGGAGACGCCCGCGGACGCCGCGACACGCGGCCAGAGCGCCCTCGCGGCACGGAGCTTCGACGTCGCCGCGACGACGTCGGGGCCAAGGGAAACCGGGAGCACCAGTGCACGCGCCAGGTCGTCGGGTGACAGGCCGTGGGCGCCACGCTCCCGCCCCCGGAGGAACCAGACTACGTGGCAGAACGTGTCCGCAAGCTGGATGGCGGCACTGTTGCAGTCGAGGGCGCCACCGAAGACGAGTCCTGCGACCCCGCCTCGAACGGCGGACGCGGCCCACGCAGCATCGTTCTCCCCCGAGTAGGGCGCTTCGATGAGCACGGAACTCGTCTGAGCGCGATCGCGAATCTCGATCGATGCTCCGTGCGCACCCAGGAGCACGAGGTCGAACCCGTGTCCGAGGGTGTGTTCAATCCTGTCCGCGACATCGTTCGTGTCGCCGAGCGCGTACACGGAGTAGCACGTGAGCGGTGTGCCGCCGGCCGGTGTGGGGACGTCCGACTCCACGGGTCCCTCGAAGGCGGCGATCTCGAACCCATCGTCGGTCTTCCATGTCAGCGATTCGAACGGCTTGCCGCGCAGCGCCTTCTCGGCGGCGCGGCGCCAGTCGTCGTAGGACGGCGTGGGGAAGTCCGGCAGAGCGGAGTCCGCCAAGGCGGCTCCTACATGTTCCGGCGGTACTGGCCGCCGACGTCGTAGAGGGCTGCGCTGATCTGGCCGAGGCTCGCGACCTTGACAGTCTCCATCAACTGCTCGAACACGTTGCCGCCGGCTTCGGCGACTTCCTGGAGGCGAGTGAGGGCGGCGGGACGGTCGGCCTCGTTGCGCTTCTGCAGCGCTGCAAGGCTCGCGATCTGCTGCTCCTTCTCTTCGTCGGTGGAACGCATGACCTCCTTCGGCTTCTCGATAGGGGAGCCGTCGGGACCGATGTACGTGTTCACGCCGATGATCGGGAGCTCGCCGCTCATCTTCTGCTGCTCGTAATAGAGCGACTCCTCCTGGATCTTGCCGCGCTGGTACATCGTCTCCATTGCGCCGAGGACGCCGCCGCGCTCGCTGATGCGCTCGAACTCCGCGTAGACCGCCTCTTCGACGAGGTCGGTCAGTTCCTCGGCGATGAAGCTGCCCTGCAGCGGGTTCTCGTTCTTCGCCAGTCCGAGTTCGCGATTGATGATCAGCTGGATCGCGATGGCACGGCGAACGGACTCCTCGGTGGGCGTCGTGATCGCCTCGTCGTACGCGTTCGTGTGCAGGCTGTTGCAGTTGTCATAGATCGCGTAGAGCGCCTGCAGCGTCGTGCGGATGTCGTTGAACGAGATCTCCTGCGCGTGCAGGGAGCGGCCGCTCGTCTGGATGTGGTACTTGAGCTTCTGGCTGCGCTCGTTCGCGCCGTACTTGAGCTTCATTGCCTTGGCCCAGATGCGGCGGGCCACGCGGCCGATGACCGCGTACTCGGGGTCGAGTCCGTTGCTGAAGAAGAACGACAGGTTCCGTGCGAACGCGTCGACCTCCATCCCGCGTGCGAGGTAGTACTCGACGAACGTGAACCCGTTGCTGAGCGTCAGTGCGAGCTGCGTGATCGGGTTCGCGCCGGCTTCGGCGATGTGGTAGCCGCTGATCGACACGGAGTAGAAGTTGCGCACTCCGTGGTCGACGAAGTGCTGCTGGATGTCGCCCATCATCCGTAGTGCGAACTCGGTCGAGAAGATGCAGGTATTCTGGGCCTGGTCTTCCTTCAGGATGTCCGCCTGCACCGTGCCGCGCACCGACTGGAGCGCGCGCTCCTTGCACGCCGCGTAGTTCTTGGCCGACAGCACCTGGTCGCCGGTGACTCCGAGGAGCAGAAGGCCGAGGCCGTCGTTGCCCTCGGGCAGTTCGCCGGTGTAGTGCGGACGGGGCACGCCCTTTTCGCGGTAGAGCGCGTCGATCTTGCCGTCGATCTCCTCCGCCAGGCCCTTCTCGCGGATGTACACCTCGCACTGTTGGTCGATCGCGGCGTTCAGGAAGAACGCGAGGAGCATCGGCGCCGGGCCGTTGATGGTCATCGAGACGGACGTCTTCGCGCTGCATAGGTCGAACCCGCTGTAGAGCTTCTTCGCGTCGTCGAGGGAGCAGATCGACACACCTGCGTTACCGACCTTGCCGTAGATGTCGGGACGCCGAGCCGGGTCCTCGCCGTAGAGCGTCACCGAGTCGAACGCCGTCGAGAGGCGCGCGGCCGGCTGCCCGAGCGACACGTAGTGGAAGCGCCGGTTGGTGCGTTCGGGCCCGCCCTCGCCCGCGAACATGCGTGTCGGGTCCTCGCCCTCGCGCTTGAATGGGAACACGCCCGCGGCGAACGGGAACGCGCCGGGGACATTCTCGGTGAGCAGCCAGCGCAGGCGCTCGCCCCAGTCTTCGAAGCGCGGCAGGGCGACCTTCGGAATCTCCAGATGACTGAGAGTCTCGTAGCGCTGCTTCACCTTCACGTCGCGGCCGCGCACCTTGAACGCGAAGTGCGCAGCGGAGTACCTGGCCACCAGGTCGTCCCAGCCGTCGAGCGCCGCGCGGCACGCCGGATCGAGCTTCTTCTCGAGAGCGTCACGCGCGCTGACGAGGGCTGTCGTGTCGCCGTCGGCCAGCTCTCGGATCGCGCCGTCGAGCTGGAACAGCCGCCTCGCGATGGATGCTTGCTCGCGCGCCCACGCGTCGTACTCGCGGTTGTTCTCCGCGATCTCGGCGAGGTACCGGTTGCGCCTCGGCGGGATGACGTGGTGCAGATCCGGCAGCCCGGTGCGGATGTCGAGGGTCGAGGCGAGCGCGGCGCCCGTCTTCTCGACGATGCACGCCATCAGCGCCAGGTAGAGCGCATTGGCGCCGGCGTCGTTGAACTGCGACGCCATCGTGCCGAACACCGGCACGTCGTCGTCGTCCATGTGGAACTGCTCGTGATTACGCTTCCACTGCTTCTTGACGTCGCGCAGGGCGTCCAGCGCGCCGCGGCGGTCGAACTTGTTGATCGCGACGACGTCGGCGAAGTCGAGCATGTCGATCTTCTCGAGCTGTGTCGCGGCGCCGTACTCGGGCGTCATCACGTACAGGGCGACAGAGCTGAAGTCGACGATCTCGGTGTCGGACTGCCCGATGCCCGAGGTCTCGAGGATGATCAGGTCGAAGCCCGCGACCTGCAGCACGTCGAGCGCTTCGAGGATGCAGCCGGCAAGCGCGAGGTTGGCCTGCCGTGTCGCGAGCGAGCGCATGTAGATGCGCGGGTTTCCGCTCACCGAGTTCATGCGGATGCGGTCGCCGAGCAGCGCGCCGCCGGTCTTGCGGCGTGAGGGATCCACCGACAGGATCGCGAGCGACTTGTCGTCGAAGTCGCGCAGGAACCGCCGGACCAGTTCGTCGATGAGTGACGATTTGCCCGCGCCGCCTGTTCCTGTGATGCCGACGACGGGCGCGCGGGTCGCGTCCGCCAGCTTGGCGTCGAGCTTCTGCCGCATGGCGCTCGGGTCCCGCTCCGCCTCGGTGATCGCGACGGCGACGTCGCGCGCGTTCTCCGCAGAGAGCGCGTCGAGGTCCACGTCACCGCCGGTCGCGAAGTCACAGCGCGAGAGCATGTCCTGAACCATGCCCTTGAGACCCAGCGAACGGCCGTCGTCCGGCGAGTAGATGCGTTCGATCCCGTACGCCTGCAGCTCCTCGATCTCCTCGGGCAGGATCACGCCGCCGCCGCCGCCGAAGATCCGCACGTGTCCGCCGCCGCGTTCCGCGAGCAGGTCGTGGAGGTAGCGGAAGTACTCGTTGTGACCGCCCTGGTAGGAGGTCACCGCGATGCCCTGCGCATCCTCGTCGATCGCCGCGTCCACGATCTCGAGCACCGAGCGGTTGTGGCCGAGGTGAATGACCTCGGCGCCGCAACTCTGCGCGATCCGGCGCATGATGTTGATCGAGGCGTCGTGGCCGTCGAACAGCGAGGTCGCCGTGACCAGCCGGACCTTGTGGGTCAGCGAGAAGCGCTCGGGCTCCGAATCCGGGGCCGCCGGACCCGGCTCGGTTGGGAGCTGGGGATGCGGCTCAGCGGTGTCGGAACGATGGACTTCCGTGGTCATGGCTGCCTGAGTCTGCCCCATCCCTTTCGCG
This sequence comes from Planctomycetota bacterium, assembly GCA_965248445.1. Lineage (GTDB taxonomy): Bacteria > Planctomycetota > JAJSAM01 > JAJSAM01 > JAJVHW01 > CBDFJG01. The sequence continues at coordinate 1,521,897 of CBDFJG010000003.1, read as the reverse complement.
CGCGCGAGGGAGGACGACCCGGTCAGGCCGTTGAATCGGGGCCGACGAGGCTCGTCCGGCAGGTCAGGCAGACGCCGTGCGAGACCTGCATCGATCCGCCCTCCGGCACCGAGGACTCGCCGAGATCGACCCATAGCCCCTCGGGACCCCGCACCATTCCGCACCAGGCGCAGGCGCGCAGAAGGGGGTCCTCGCCGGGAACCGCCTCGCGGAACACGCGCACTGCTTCGGCGTCGCCGCGGAAGAGCCGCCGCACGGCGTCGAGGATGCTCCCGTGCTCACCGAGGAACCGCTGGCGGTACTCGTCCAGCAGCATCGCGTCCTCGTCGGAGAGCGACTGGGCTTGCGGAAACTCCAGGCGGAACACCTCGAGCTCCGCCATGCGCTCGAGCGCGGCGGCGCCCGCGACCTCGTATGCGCGCGCTGCGAGCAGGCGGTCGTCCATGCTCTCGCCGACGTCGCGTGCGATGCGGGACGCCATGCGCATGCGGCGCCCCGGCGGCAGGGTCTCTGCGGTGTCGTCGGCCAGCGAATCGAGGAACGTCCGCGCCGCCTGCGCCGCACCGGGGTTGCCCTTTGCGGCCGCCGCGAGGATCTCCAGGAAGCGAAGCCGGCGATCGAGCTCGTCTTCACGCGGATGTTCCTTGCGCGCCGTGGCCGCGCGGTCAAGCGCCAGGTCGTACTGTCCGCGCAAGAGGTGCACGTGCGCCCACGCCTCGACGAACAGGCGCGTGTCGTCCATCGCTCGCGGAGCGGTCGCCGCGGACTCGAGGTGGCGCGCCGCTTCGTCCGCGTGCTCGCGCTCGACGGCGGCATCGACGCAGACGGTGTCGAACTGGAACCGCTTGTTCGCGTCGTCCGACTCCGCGACGAACGCCGCCGTGGCGTCGCGGAGTGCATCGAAACGCTCCCAGTCGCCGAGTCCGGCGAGCGCGCGCAGAAGCGCTTGCGACGCGACGAAGTACGCGGGCTGGTGCTGCTCGAGCGCCGCGAGGTGGCGTCCGCGCCGCGCGAGGACGAGCGACTCGAGCAGCCGGCCCTGGTACGCGCACGCGGAGGCGAGGTTGACGCATGCGTTGCGCTCGGCGGGGGAGCCCGTGTCCCAGAGCACCTGCAGCCCGCGGCGATACGCGGTGCTGCCCTGCTCGACCTTGCGCTCGGCGTAGAGGTGATAGCCGAGGACGATGTCGGCGTGGGCGCGGATCCGTTTGGTGCACCCGATCTTCGACGCGGACTCCGCGAGCGGCCGTGCAGCCGGGGTGATCGCCTGGGGCGACGTGAGCAGCGCGACCAATGCCGGCTCGTTCCCCGGATCGGTCGGATCGAGGTCGAATCGGGCAGCGGGATCCTGGACCCCCATGATCCTGACATCGGCACTTCGGGGCTTGGGCCGAGAGAGGTTCCGATTCCACTGCGTGCGGAGGCCTCCGGCCGCGCGGTAGGATGCACACATGCGGCGCCTCGCGACTGCCCTGGCCCTCGCACTCCTGCTGGCCGCGCCTGCGGCCACTGTTCGTCCGGCCCCCGCGCTGGCGTCGGACGCCGGAGTCCGCTTCTTCGAGGCCGAGCTCGAGAAGATGTCCAAAGGTGTGGCGGACAAGCTGTTCGACATCGCCGAGCAAGCTCGCAAGGGCAACCTGTTCGCGTTCGCCCGCCGCGAAGCCAACCGCGCCCTCCAGTTCGATCCGGACCAGAAGAAGGCGCGCGACATGCTCGGCTTCGTCAAGAAGCGCAAGGAGTGGGTGCTCGACGAGGGCAAGGCCAAGCGCCTCGGCATCCAGAACACGAAGGGTGGCAAGGAAGGCCAGACGTCCTTCAACAAGAAGATCGAACGCTGGAACGAGAAGCTCGCGAAGGTCAATGAGTACATCGCAGCGCGCTACGCGCAGCTCGGTAACGCCTGCCGCGACCAGGGCCACGACGACCAGGCGCAGAAGGCGTACGAGCGGGCGATCTTGATCGACCCGAACCAGGAGTCCGCGCGCAAGGGGCTCGGCCACCGCAAGGTCGGCAAGCGGTGGCTCACCGAGAAGCAGATCGACGCGATCAAGCGCTCGATCGGCGGCGAGCCGATTACCGAGACGGGCGAGTACGAGAAGGGCATCGGCGTCGCGCTCAACGGCGTGGAGTCGCCGCACTTCCGGCTGTTCGACGACGCCCGCAAGGAGGCGCTCGGCGAGTCCATGAAGGCGCTCGAGACGCTGTACGTCTACTTCCTGGCCGACGTCGGGACGGATCCGACGACCGACGTGTTCGACGGGAAGAAGGTCGATCTCGTCGTCGTCAGCAAGAAGGGAACGTGGGACGTCTGGGTGGACAAGTTCTCGAACTCGTCCGATCCGGAGTGGACCAAGGGGTCGACCACGTCGCGGTCGTACATCCTGATGCGCGGCGGCGTCTTCCGAGTCGCGACCGCTGAGGACGTCGACACACGCGACCCGCTGCTGCACCACGCGGGGCACTTCCTGTCGCACGCCGTGTGGAACGCCCGCCCGCACGCCTGGCTCGACGAGGGCCTGACGTACTACTACACCGTGAAGGTCCAGAACACGACGCGCACGAGCTGCCTCGCCCGCCCGACACACGAGTACGGCATCGAGGACGCGGGGGGCACCATCGAGTGGACGGTCTCCGAGCGCTGGCGCGAGTACCTGGTGCAGATGGTTTCGTCCAAGGCGGACACACCGCTGCGCAAGCTGATCAAGACACCGCTCGCGACGCTCGAGCTCCCCGACGGCGTGAAGGCGTGGGCGGTCGTGAGCTGGCTGATGGACCACCACCGTGACGAGTTCATCTCGTTCCTGAAGCTCGTGAAGGAAGACCGGGAGCTCGACCAGGAAGCCGCGCTTCAGAAGATCTTCAAGATGGGGGGTCGAGAAGCTCGACGACGAGTGGCGGGCCTACGCGCTCAGGGCCTACTAGTGCCGCGCTCCGCCCGCGTGTCACGCGGCGCGCTGATTGCCGGCGCCATCGGCGTGATCATGGTTCTTGCGATCGCGGTCCTCGCGGCGTTCTGGCTCTTCGGCTCCGGCCCGCTGGCCGAGTGGTCGTTGGTCGACACGGGGACCCCCGACGACAGTGTAGTGATGCGAGGCGACCCGTCCACGCTCGCGGCGGCGGACGAGGTCGCGGCGGACGCGGTCTCGTTCCTCCTGATGGGTGTGCACGACGGCGACGCCGTTGCGATCAAGGAGGCGCGGGCGTTCGCCGGCAGGGATGTCGACGACGCCACGCTGGAGAGTTGGATCAGCGGCGCCCGCGAACGTCTCGTCGAGGATCCCGGGCCCGTGGAAGCGACCGTTGTCCGAAGCGCCCTCGACATGGGGCGCGATGGTGCCGCCCGCGCCCGCTGCGAGGTCGGCGTGCGCGCCGGCGACGGCGTTGTGCGCGCGACGGTCGTCCTGACGCACCCGCCCGGGACGATGGGGTCCTACGAAGAGTGGACGGTGCTCACGATCGACTGGGAGTGACGGGGACGCCTTGCGTCAGTTCGCGGGCCGGGCAGCGCCCCGCCCCTACAGCAGCCCCTCCGTAGCGCCCGGCGGGTGCGTAGGAGGGAGACACTCGGAGGTGGGTGCGGCGCGCGGGTTGCTCAGCAAGCCGCGTGACGAGCGCGGAAGCGCGTCACGCGTCGCCGCGCGTCAGGCGCCGCAGATCGATCCGGCGGGCGTTCGTCTTCTCGGTGACGTAGGGCGTGGACTCTCCACCCTCGGCCTCTTCCCAGCGCCAGGCGATCAGCCCGCGCTTGAAGCGGCCCTCGCCGGGGACGATCGAGATCGTGTCGCCGTCCTCCTTCGCGATGACGAAGCGGAATCGGTCCTCGGCGTGAGGTGGGCCGAAGTACGCGAACTTCGCCTCCTCCGCGGGTGCTTCCTTCTCCTGTCGCCTGACCAGGAAGTCTTTGGACTTTCCACTCATCACTGCCTCCGGTGGGGGAGCATAGTCTCGGAACGGGTGGGCACAGCATGAACGTCGTCGGTCTGCAGATGGACATCACGTGGGAGGACCCCGCGGCGAACCGCGCGAAGGTCGCAGCGTGCGTTCGCGAGGCAGCCAAGAAGGCGTCCGACTTCAACCCCGGCCCATGCCTTCTCGCGCTGCCGGAGATGTGGCCGACGGGGTTCACGATGCGGCCCGATGAACTGGCCGAAGGCCCGGGCGGGCCGTCCGAGCGGCTGCTGTCCGAACTCGCCGCGGAGACCGGCGCGGCGGTCTGCGGGAGCATTCCACGGACCGATCCCGACTGGAGCCGGCCCCGCAACGTGCTGACCCTGGCGCAACCGGACGGCGCCGTTCACCACTACGCCAAGATCCACCCGTTCAATCACGGGCAGGAAGGCCAGCACTACGAAGGCGGCGACGAACTGATCGTCGTCGAGCACGCGGGCGTCCGCATCACGCCGCTCGTCTGCTACGACCTCCGCTTCGCCGAACTGTTCACCGCCGCCGCGCCGCGCACCGACCTGTTCGTGGTCGTCGCCAACTGGCCGACGCCGCGCCGCGAGCACTGGCGGGCGCTCCTGGTTGCGCGGGCTATCGAGACGCAGGCGTACCTGCTCGGAGTGAACCGCGTCGGCCGCGGCGGGGGGCTCGAGTACAGCGGCGACTCGCTCTTGGTCTCGCCGCTGGGCGAGGTGCTGGCCGACTCCGACCCCGGGGGCGAGGGTGTGATCGCAGGGATCGTCGATCCGTCGGTCGTAGCGGACGTGCGCGCGAGCTTCCCGTTCCTGGCTGACCGGCGGGACGACCTCTATCGCTCGTTCGGCAGCTGACGCGCGTTTCTGTTCGCTACTCTTCGAGAGTCCGGCGGTTCTTGCGGAACCACTTCTCCCACGTCTTTCGCTTGTCGTTCTTCAGCTTGGCACCCGTGATGCGGCGGAGCAGCTCGGCCGTCCACACGTTGACTTCGTCGTTGTCGAGCGCGGGGATCAGGTAGCGCACTGCCGGCTTGCCCATCGCCTCGATGGCCTCGCGCGCGGCCTTCGCTTGCTTCTTGCGCACGCCGCGGACATTGACGACGAGGAAGTCGGCAAGGTAGCTCGCTGCACGTGGCTCCCCGTGGGCTCCGATCTGCTCGATGTAGTCTAGCTTGTCGGCGCTCTGCGCGTACGGCAAGAGCATGGCGAGCCCCAGCGCGCCGGACTTCCCGGCTTCGGCCAGCTTGGCGATCGCCGTGGCCTGGAGATCCTCGGAGGCGTCGGCGACGTATGTCGCGAGGGATTCCCCCGCGATCCGGCCCTCGGCCCCGCCGCGCCCCGCGATCCCGCCGAGGATCTTGGCGATCGTGTCCGCCAGTTCATCGTCGGCCTTCATGCGCGTCAGGCGGTTGCAGATGCGGCGCCCGCCAATTCGCTCGAGCGCGTCGGCTGCCGCGTCATGGACGTCGCTCGGCGGTTCGTGCTTGAGGATCGCGAGCAGCGGATCGGCCGCCAGTGACGAGCCCAGGCTCCCCATGAACTTGGCGGCGCGCACCCGGACGGTCTCGTCGTCGCTGTCGAGATCCTGCGTCAGCTGGCCGACCAACTTGCGGACCTGCGCGTTGTCCATGTCCTCGAGAGCGTCGGGGTCGTCGTCGCGTACCTGCCGGTACACGTCCTTCAACTTGCGACCGAGCACCTCCAGCCGCTCCAGAGCGGTCGCGTACTCGGGCGCGCCGGTGTCGGAGTGCGTCGCGAGGAACTCTGTGTACCGTTCGTGCAGACCGGGCACGTCGCTCGGATGCTCACTCTCGTAGTCCTGCACCTCCGCCAGACCGTCGGCGGCGGTCGGTCCCGCGGGGACGACGGGCTCCGGGGGTTTGGCAGGCGCGGTCGTGTCGCCACCGTTCTCGCCAGCGCCGCCCGAGGACGGAGGCGGCTTGGACGTGCCTCCACTGCTCGTGCCGCCGATCCCTCCGCCGCTCGTCCCGCCGATGCCGCCGCTGTCCTTCGCGCCGCCGGAGTCGGCCGGACCCTGCTCGACGGGCGGCTTGGTCCCGGTCAACTCGCCGATCGCGGCTTCCTTCTTGGTCCAGTACATCATTGCGGCGATGCGCACGTAGAGTGAGTCGAACTTCTCGGTGTCCTCCGGGTTCTCGTCGAGCCAATCGTCGAGCAGCTTGCGCGCTTCCTTCAGCCGGACGTACGCCTCCTTGCGATTTCGCGCACGCTCCTTGTGGGGGAGGTCCGTGTCGCCGGCAGTGTTGAAGAACTTCTCCGCCTCGTCGGCGAGGTCCTTCGCCTTCTTCGCGGCGTCCGGATCAGCGGCTGCGTAAGCGGCGGGCAAGAACGGGCTGCCCGACGTGTGCGCGAACGTCGCGACCGCCAGGGCCGCGACGAGAAACAGCCCGGAGGATCGCGCCATCACTGCTTCTGCTTCTTCTTCGCGTGCCGCTTGAGCGCCTCTGCGATCTCGATCGAGAGGTACGGGTCGTCGGGATTCATCTCGCGGGCGAGGGCGATGTTCTTCTTGCCGTCCCCCACGAGACCGAGTGCGTACAGCGTGAAGCCCAATTCCGCCCACGTGTTGGCATCGAGCGGATCGAGTTCGCAGGCCTTGCGGTTCATCGCGACGGCGTCTTCATGCGTCTCGGGATCGAGTCGCAGCAAGGCGGCGTAACGCAGGTACACCAGCACGTTCTGACTGCCGCCGTCGATCGCCTCCTTCAGCAGGCGCGTCGCGCGCAGGCGCCGGCCGCGGTAGTACGAGTCGAGTCCGGCTCGCTCGAGACCCCGCGTTCCGGTGGTCTCGAGGGCCTTCGATGTACGCGTACCACTCCTCCTGCAGCGCGTGCAGATCCTTGACCTTGAGCCGCTTCTCGAAGACTCGCAGGCACTCCTCTCCCGTGACCGTCTTGAACTCGTTCCCGTACGGCACGCGCTTGACGTCCTTCGCGCGGGCGAGATCCACGAAGAACTTCTTGAAGCCCTTCGCGTACTTCGGCGTCTCGAGCATGAAGTGCACGAACGACCAGCCCCAGTAGTAGTGGCGGTAGTCCCGTTCACTGTCGATGAGGTCGGCGAGACCGAGCCGCTTGCCAGCAGCGAGATCGTTCTGCAACTCGACCAGGCGACCCTGCTGGATCTCTCCGATCTTCCACACCTTCTTCTTGGCGTCCCACACGCTGGCGCCCCAGTACTCGGCCATCGCCTCGTTGACCCAGTGCGGGTACTGGAACTTCTCGTGCATGAGATCGGTCAGGTAGTGGTTCGCCTCGTGGAACATGTACGACAGCGACGCCTCCGGGTCGTTGCGGTCGTAGTAGCAATTGAGTTCGCGCGGGGCGACGAAGCGGTAGTACGCCAGCGTTCCTCCGCCGACGCCTCCGGTGCGATGGAACTCGTCCTGGCTGGAGTAGAAACAGACCTTCAGGCTTCCCCAATCCTTCGGCACCTTGATGCCCCACTCCTTCTTGAACGTCGCGAAGTACGCCTCGAGCATCTCCGCGTGCAGGTCGTTGAGGGAGGGCGCGAGAGTCGACTCGTAGTCGAAGTTCTTGGTGTCGAACTGGTAGCGATTGCGCCACTCGGCGTGCGCGCGGATGTCCTCGATCTCCTTGCGCTTCTCGGCAACGTCCTTCTCGATGAACTTCTGGCGGCGCGCGGGCGTGATCCACTTGCCCTTGTACGGAACGAGGCCCTTCGCGCGCTTGGCGCGGGCGACCTCCGAGTCGTCGACCGCCGGCGGGGGTTTGCCGTCGATGACGTAGTCCTCGATGCGGGCGGCTGCCACGCGGACTTCACCGTTCTCGTACTCGAGGATGACGTCGTCGCCGTCCACGCGCATCGGCACGGTGTCGATGATGCGACCGTCCTTCAGCTGGACGATGTCGGCTGCGCCGGCATGCGCAGCGAGGAGTGCGACGAGCGTCGCTGCAACGGCGGCCGCCCGCTTCACTTCAGGCTCTTCACGTAAGAGGAGTTCATCTTGTTCCAGTTGCGGTCCGTCCAGCCTGGGAACGTGCGCTCCAGCAGCGTCTGGAGCATTTCAGCCTCGCGGTTGGCGAAGAACTCGGAGCGCTTGCGGAAGAGATCGGTCTCCTCCTCCTCCGTTTTCGCCTCGGTCCCGAGGAGCTCCGTCAACGCCTCGTCGTCTTCAGCTTCATCCAGGTAGACGATGAGGTTCTTGATGTAGTCACTGAACACCGTCTTGTAGGCGCCCTTCGAGCCCGGTCCCAACACGAGGAAGTTCAGGAAGAACTCGGCCTGCTGGTAGTTCTCGAAGTTCGACCATAGGTCTTCACTGGTCATTGTGAAGAACGACATCGGTGTGAGAAGTCCGTCGTCGCGGCGGAGCTTCTTCATCCTGACGGAGTCCCACGTGTCCGCCCGGAATTCGATCTTCCTGCGCTTGGTGCGGACTTGCTCGACGAAGTTCGAGAGCCCCCAGGAGATCCACCGCGGCGCGCCGAATCTGAAGCTCTGGTTCTTGTCGCGCAACCAGATGTCGAACACGCCGCGGTTGAGCGACTCCATTGCCCAGTCCGACCAGCCGTCCCGGTCCTTGTAGGTCACCACCTCGTACGAGTCCGTCCGCCAGTTGCGGCTGGTGATGTACGCGGAGTGTTCATCCCGATCCGCGCAGATCCGGATGATCACGGGGCCGACGTAGCCGCTGCCGACATACCCGAACGTCTTCCCCAGCCACGCCTGGAGCGCTTCGCAGTGCTCGCCGACGGTCTTGGTGTACTTCTTGTCCGCATGGGAGATGAGCGTGAAGTGCTTCATCTCCTTGACGTCCCAATCATCCTCCATGGTTGACGTGATGCGGTCGAGCTGCCGCAGGAACTTGCGGTCGCGGCGCTCCTTCAGCTCCTCTTCGGTCAGGTCGTCGTCGGGGCCCTCGTCTATGGCGATGTCTTCACCCGTGGTGGCGTCGCCCGGCAGCGTGCCGGTGCGTGTGAAGAGCTTGAGTGACTTGAAGGCCTTCTCGAGTTTTGGTCGCAGCTTCTTCTCGTGCGGCACGAGTGTGTCGCCGATCACGCCGTAGATCGCGTCGTCGTAGTCGTACGCCCAGGCGATCACGCGGCGGGGCACCTCAACGAGCTTGTCGAACGTGACCTCGTACTTGATCACCTTTCGACCGTCGATCTCGGTCTCGCTCTCGTCCGAGAAGTGGAAGCCGCCGCGCTGCCTGCGCAGCGCGGCATCCAGGTACTCCTTGAGGTCCCGGTATGCCGTCTCGTTTTCGACCTCGACCCCGTCATCGGTCTCCTTGACGGTCGCGCCGCGGCTCTCCGCGGCCGACTTCGGGATGATGACGACCTGGATCTTCGGGGTGTGGTACCCCCCCCAACCGCCGGTCTTGGGATTCACCGACTCGTAGGGTCGCGGCGACTGGAACTCGGCGACGAGCCACCTCGCGTCCGGCGAGACCGGCATCTTCTTCCACTTCTTGGGGTACGTGAGCGAGAAGCCGAGCCGCTCGTCCTTGTGCTTCTCGGCACGCGCCGTCGACGGCGTCGCGAGGAGAACCCCCGCAAACACCAGCACGGCGGCCGTCCCAATCCAGTTTCCGCGCCTGATCAGGCTGCGCTGCATGGCGTTCCCTCCCTGTCGCGACGACGACCGGGACGCGCTTCGCCCCGGGTGCACCGGAGCCCCACGGCTCCCCGGGTCTTTGGACGCGCGAGATGAGCCGTTATGCCCCGGCGATCCACGCCGGACCCTGACCATGGTACAGGCGCGCCTCCTGAGCGGACCGTTAGAGCCTGGCTGGGCTCCGCTTCGCCGGCGCCTGCCTCGCTCTAGGTCGTGACGACCTTGGCGAGCTTGCCGTGCTCGTCGAGCTCGCAGCGGAACGGCGTGCCGTCGACCAGTTCGCCGACGTACGCGCCGTCCTGACTGCCCGCGAACTTGCCGCCCACCATGGCGATCCCGTGCTTGAGGCCGCGCAGCGGCTTGGTGACCCAGCCGGTGTCGAAGGTGGCGCGGAGGACGTCCTCGACGGTCTCCGCCGTGCACAGCGGCTCCGCGGCGAGTTCGTCGTCGTACACCGCCACGAACTGCGCGCACGCTCCTTCCGACACGCGCACGTACGCGGCGGCCTTCGTCAGCGACGAGGTGATGGCCGCCATGATGTGACCCTTCGACGCGTCGAGGGGGACAACGTCGGACATCAACTCCGGAACGCCGTGGCGCAGACCGGTCTCGTGCACGCCCGTGCTGTCGATGCAGCGCTCGAGCGGGTGGTCGCGCGACACCCAGCCCCAGTGCCACGTCGCGTCCTTCTCGAACGTCGTCCCCATGAGCAGGACAGGGAGCATGAGTTGGATCTCGGGGTAGCGCAGCTCGCCGAGGCGCAGGTCGAGGTCGCGATGTGCGTGCTTCACCCGCCGCTTGAGGCGGAGCTGTCGGGCGCAGGACACGAGCGCGTACTTCTCTGCGAGCGACGGAAGGCTCCATGCGCGCGGCGGCTTGTCGTCGTAAGTGAAGTCCGCCGTCAGCGACGACTCGCCGTCCTGTTGAGCAACCGCGTAGTTCGCGCCGCGAAAGACGTCGTCACGCAGAGCGAGGTGTTCGATCAGCTCACCCACGGCCGCGCGTGTACCGGGGCCGGGGCGGAAGGTGCTGCCGCCCGGACCGCGCACGGCTTGCCGGCAACGTAGCGTGCCGGTGCCGTCCTCCTCGATGCGCAGGACGAGCACGGCGGCGCACCACTCCTCGGGAACCTCCTTCAGGAGGGACTCACCGATCTGTTGGTCGAAGCGTGCTCGCTCGTACACGATCCCGTCCCTGGCCGCCGCGCCCCCCTCCCGGGACCCGGGACGGGGAGTCCGCGGCGGCTGCGCAGGGTCCATATTACATTGCCGCGATGGGCCACGGCGACGCGCACGAGTACCCGAACGAGGGGGACCTGGCCCACACCGGCGTGGTGACGGGCAACGACCTCGTCGCCCCCGACTGCTGGAGGCTCGAAATCCGCGTTCCGGCGGTCGCCCGGCGGACCAAGGCCGGTCAGTTCGTGATGCTGCGCTGCCGTCAGTCCGACGACCCGTTGCTGTCCCGCGCCTTCTCGGTCTGCGACGTCGTGCGGGAGGGCGGAGAGCCCGTCGGCATCGTGATCCTACAGCTCGTGATCGGCGTGGGCACGCAGGCGCTGGCCGAGCGCCGGGTCGGCGAGCCGATCGGGGTGCTCGGACCGCTCGGCCATCCCTACGACCTTGGCACCCCCGCGGAGCACATGGTGATGCTTGCCGGCGGGGTCGGGGCCGCCCCCTTTCTCATCACGGCGCGGGTACTGCGCGAACGGTCCGCGGAGCAGCGGGTGACGTACCTGGTCGGCGGCCGCAACGCGGACTACGTCTACCTGGCCGACGACATCGAGGCGCTCGGGTGCGAGGTCCAGGTGGCGACCGATGACGGGAGTCGCGGGCACCACGGGTACGTGACCGACCTGTTGAAGCCGCTGCTCGCTCCGGGCGTCCGGGTCCTCGCCTGCGGCCCCAACCCGATGTTCAAGAGCCTGGCAAAGGTCGTCGAGAGCGCCCGCGAAGACGGGCTCGAGTTCCCCTGCCAGGTCTCGACGGAGGAGAGCATGCCCTGCGGATACGGCGCGTGCGCAGGCTGTGTGGTGCCGCTACGCTCCGACCGCCATGAGGACGGGTACCGCTACGGCAAGACGTGTGTGGAGGGTCCGGTCTTCCCGATCGAGGCGATCCGTTGGGATCTGATCCGCTCCATCCACTAGACGCCGTCCTGGCCGAGCTCTCCGTCGTCGCGGCCGCGGTGGACCTCGACGAGATGGACGCACTCGTCGAGCTCATGGCCCGCGCGAAGCGCGTCTTCGTCGCCGGCATGGGCCGCAGCGGGCTGATGGCCCGCGCGTTCACGATGCGCCTGATGCACCTGAACCTGAACGTGTTCGTGGTAGGGGAAACGACGACGCCGTCGATCGGACGCGGCGACCTCCTGATCTGCTGCTCCCGCTACGGCCGGTCCCGGTCGCTGCGCACCTACATCGAGAAGGCGCACGAGCACGGCGCACTGGCGGCGCTCATCACGATGAGCGGCAAGACGCCCCTGGCCAAGCAGGCGGACCACGTCTTCACGATCGCGGTCGAGGAGGGCGGCAAGAGCCGCCAGCCCATGGGCACGATCTTCGAGCAGAGCCTCTTGCTCTACTGCGACGCCCTCACGCTCCTGGCGATGAAGAAGCTCGATGTCTCCGAAAAGGACATGCGGAAGCAACACACGCAGCTCGAGTAGGGGGGTGGAACCCCGCCCCTACAGCTGGCGTCCGCGGCGAGACACCGACCGAGCCCACCACGCCCCTCCTCTCGCCGTTTCGTGCGCGGGCGAGCCTGGGGCGGAATAGGATCAGGGGTTCGCGGATAGCGTCTCTGGACGTGTCCGTTCGACCCCTTTGGAGACCACCATGCGCGACGTCGTGATCCTGTCCTACGCCCGGACGCCGATCGGCAAGTTCCAGGGCGGCCTGTCCAAGTTCCGCGCACCGGAGCTGGGCGCGTTCGCCGTGGCCGAGGCGCTGCGCCGCCGCGAGATCGATCCCGCGCTCGTCGAAGAGGTCATCCTCGGCAACGTGCTGCAGGCAGGTGTCGGTCAGAACCCGGCGCGACAGTCCGCGATGGGCGCAGGCATCCCCGAGACCGTCGGCTCGTTCACGGTGAACAAGGTGTGTGGATCGGGCATGAAGTCCGTGATGCTCGCCGCGCAGGCCATCAAGGCGGGCGACGCCGACCTCATCGTCGCGGGCGGCATGGAGTCGATGAGCAACGCGCCCTACATGATCCCCAAGGCGCGCACCGGACTGCGTCTGGGCCACGGGCAGCTCGTCGACGCGATGGTCCATGACGGTCTGTGGGACGTCTACAACGACTTCCACATGGGCAACACCGGCGAACTCGTCGCGAAGAAGTACGAGATCACCCGCCGCGCGCAGGACGAGTTCGCTGCCGAGAGCCACCGCCGCGCACTCGCCGCGTGGGATGCCGGGAAACTCGGCAAGGAAGTCGTCTCCGTCGAGGTGAAGGACCGCAAGGGCAACGTCACGGTCGTCGACCGGGACGAGGGCCCGCGCGCCGGCACCAGCGCGGACGGGCTCGCGAAGCTGCGCCCGGCCTTCGACAAGGAAGGCACGGTCACCGCTGCGAACGCCTCGTCGATCAACGACGGCGCCGCCGCGGTCGTTGTCGCCTCGGCCGACAAGGCCAAGGAACTCGGCATCGACCCGATCGCGCGGATCACGAGCTACGCGACGGCTGGTACGGCGCCGGAGTGGGTGATGATGGCCCCGGTGGTCGCGGTCAACAAGCTGTGGCAGCAGACCGGCACGCAGGAGTCCTCGTACGACCTGTACGAACTGAACGAGCCGTTCTCCGCCGCGTCGATCGCCGTCGGCCGCGAGCTGGCGATCCCTGCCGAGAAGACGAACATCTGGGGCGGGGCAGTTGCGCTCGGCCACCCGATCGGCGCGACGGGAGCACGCATCATCTGCACGCTCCTCTCCGCACTCTCGGATACGGGTGGCAAGAGCGGCGTCGCCGGCCTCTGCCTCGGCGGCGGCAACGCCGTGGCGCTGTCCGTCGAGATGGCCTGACACGCGGAAGACTGAGCAGCAAACACATCGACAGCGTCAGCTGTCGAGTCAGGGGAGACGAGAACAGATGAGCATCGACAAGGTGGGCGTGATCGGCGCCGGGACGATGGGCAACGGCATCGCGCAGGTGTTCGCGATGACGGGCCGGAGCGTCGTCCTCGTCGATCAGGACGACGCGATCCTCGGCAAGGCGACGGCGCGCATCGAGAAGTCGATTCACAAGATCGCGACGAAGAAGGGCGGCGACGCCGACGAGGCGGTCGCGCAGGCCAAGGGACTGCTCAGCACGAGCACTTCGATCGATGCGGTGGCCGACATGGACCTCGTGGTCGAGGCGATCGTCGAGAGCGAGAACGTCAAGCGCGCCGTGTTCGGCCAGCTCGATCAGATCTGCGCGACGGAGACGATCCTCGCGTCGAACACGTCGTCGATCTCGATCACCACCATCGGCGCTGCCACCTTGCGGCCCGGCCAGGTCATCGGCATGCACTTCATGAACCCGGTCCCGCTCATGCGGCTCGTCGAGGTCATCCGCGGCCACCTCACCAACGACGCGACGATGAAGACGATTACGGACGCAGTCGACTCGCTCGGCAAGACGGCCGTCGAGGCGAACGACTATCCGGGCTTCGTGGCGAACCGCATCCTGATGCCCATGATCAACGAGGCGTGCTTCACGCTCATGGAGGGCGTTGCGAACGAGCGGGCCATCGACGACGTGATGAAGCTCGGCTGCAACCACCCGATGGGTCCGCTTCAGCTCGCGGACTTCATCGGCCTCGACGTGTGCCTGTCGATCCTGAACGTGCTGCACAGCGAGCTGGGCGACCCGAAGTACCGCCCGTGCCCGCTGCTGCGCCGTATGGTGGCCGCGGGATTGCTGGGCCGCAAGAGCGGCCGCGGTTTCTACGATTACAGCGGCTGACGCGCCGGGGACTCGATGGACTTTCGCCTGACCGAAGAGCAGCAGATGGTGCGCGACGCCGCCCGCGACTTCGCGGAGACGCACGTCGCGCCGGGCGCCGCCGAACGGGATCGCACCGAGACCTTCCCGATCGACCAGTTCAAAAAGGCGGCCGAGTACGGCTTCACCGGGGTCGTCGTGCCGGAGCAGTACGGAGGCGCCGGACTCGGCAACCTCGAGCTGTCACTCGCGCTGATCGAGGTCAACGGAGCCTGCGCATCGACCGGCGTGACGCTGTCGGTGCACAACTCACTCTGTTGCGCCGCGATCATGATCGCGGGCACCGAGGAGCAGAAGCAGCGCTTCCTGCCGCGACTCGCGTCCGGTGAGCACCTCGGTGCGTACTCGCTGTCCGAGGCGGGCTCGGGTTCGGACGCCGCGGCGCTCACCTGCGCCGCGCGCGAAGACGGCGACGACTTCGTGATCAGCGGCACGAAGCTCTGGGTCACGAGCGCGACGCACGCTGACATCCTGATCGCATTCGTCCGCACGTCGCGCGAGGCGAAGAAGCATCACGGGATCTCGTGTCTCGTCGTCGAGAAGGGGATGCCCGGGTTCCGCGTCTCCAAGAAGGAGCAGAAGCTCGGCATCCGCGCGTCGTCGACCTGCGAAATCGTGTTCGACGACGTTCGCGTTCCCCGCGCCAACCTGCTCGGCGAAGTGGGGCGCGGGTTCCCGATCGCCATGAAGATCCTGGATGGCGGCCGGATCGGGATCGCGTCGCAGGCGGTGGGGATCTCGCGCGCGGCCATCGAGGCATCGGTGAAGTACGCGAAGGAGCGCCACGCGTTCGGCAAGCCCATCGGCCACTTCGGGGCGATCCGCGCGAAACTCGCGGAGATGCAGGCGCGCACCGACGCCGCGGAACTGATGACGCTCCGTGCGGCCTTTCTGAAGGACGCGGGCGAGGAGCACTCTCTGGCCGCGTCCGAAGCGAAGCTGATCGCATCGCAGAGCTCGAACTGGGTCGCTCGCGAGGCGGTACAGATCCACGGCGGCGCCGGCTATCTCGAGGACTTCCCCGTGGAGCGGTACATGCGCGATGCGCGCATCACCGAGATCTACGAGGGCACCACCGAGATCCAGCGTCTCGTCATCTCCAGGCACATGCTCGGGTAGGGAACCGAAGACATGCTCTACCTGACCGAAGACCACCAGATGCTCCGAGAGGGAATCCGCGAGTTCGTCGAGGAGCGCATCAAGCCGCGGGCGATCGAGATCGACGCATCGGGTGAGTTCCCGCTCGACAACATGAAAGCGATGGGCGAACTCGGCTTCCTCGGGATCACGGTTCCCGAGGAGTACGGCGGCCTCGCCCTCGACACCGTCAGCAACGCGATCCTGATGGAGGAGATCTCGCGGCACTGCGCGAGCACAGCGCTCGGCGTTGCTGCGCACGTCGGCCTCGCGATCTCGCCGATCATGGCGTTCGGCACCGAGGAGCAGAAGCAGAAGTACCTCCCGTCGCTCGCCACGGGCGAGACGATCGGCGCGTTCGGCCTCACGGAGCCGGATGCGGGGAGCGATGCGCAGGGCATCAAGTCGGTCGCCGACCGCGATGGCGAGGACTTCGTCGTCAACGGTTCGAAGATGTACTGCACGAACGGCTCGTACGCATCCACGATCGTGTTCACAGCGATCACGGGGAAGCAGGACAACGGCCGCAACGAGATCACGGCGTTCGTCGTCGAGCAGGGCACGCCCGGCCTCGTCGTCGGGAAGGCCGAGAAGAAGCTCGGCATGCGAGCGTCCGACACGCGCATGATGCACTTCGAGGACATGCGCATTCCGGAGAGCGCCGTGCTCGGCGGTCCGGACCGGATCGGCGACGGCTTCTCGAGCTTCATGAGAACGCTCGAAGGCGGACGCATCAGCATCGGTGCACTCGGACTGGGATGCGCGATCGGCGCCCTGGAGCGTGCGCTCGCGTACTCCAAGGAGCGCGAGGCGTTCGGCAAGCCGATCTCGGGTCACCAGGAGATCGGGCACAAGCTCGCGAACATCGCCGCAGACGTCGAGGCCGCGCGGCACCTCGTCTATCACGCCGCGATGCTGAAGGACGCCGGTCTGCCGTTCGGGAAAGAGGCGTCGATAGCGAAGCTGTTCGCCAGCGAAGCCGGCACCCGCGCGGCCGACGCCGCGATCCAGATCATGGGCGGCTACGGCTACGTGCGCGAGTACGAGGTCGAGCGCATCTATCGCGACGCCAAGCTGAACGAGATCGGCGAGGGCACGAGCGAGATCCAGCGAATGATCATCAGCCGCGCGCTCCTCAGCGGCGGCACCGGACTCTGACTCCGTGAGCGGCGACGCCGGGGAGACACCCTTCAAAGGGGGTTTCCGGATCGAGCCGCCCGAGGACGACGGCGGCGCGTGCTGGGTCGACGTTTGGGGCGCCGACATCTCCGAGTTGCTCCCCCGCGTGCTCGAAGCCGCGTCACAGGCCGGCGGCGGTGTGGAACGCTCGACGGTCCGCGCGCTCCAGTCGTTCGCGGGCCGCTCGAAGGATCTCGCGGGACTCGTGGCGACGTTCGCTGCGATGGGCCTGGCAACACCGGTCGTGCGCGCATCCTGCGACAGCGCGCCGAGCGAGGACGACGCCGAAACCGCTGGATTGACGGCCATGCTGCGCGGAGAGACCGTTGCACCCGGAGCGGACCGGATCGATCTCGAGTACGTGCCGCAGAGCGCCAGCGTCTGGCGCGAAGACCCGCTCGTCCGCGCGCGCTTCCAGGTGCGGCCGCGGTGAGCGAGAGCGCGAACTGCGCCTTCCACCACGCCACGCCGGCCACCGCGCGGTGCATCGCGTGCCGCAAGGACGTCTGCGCGATCTGCACAACGACCGTCAACTCGTGCTCGTTCTGCAGCGGCTGCGGTGTGGGACGGGTCACACAGAAGCCCTGGCTCGCCGCGGTCTTCTCTCTGGTCCTCCCGGGGACCGGCCAGGTCTACAACGGCCAGTGGGTCAAGGGTGTCGCGATCTTCCTGCTGGCGGCTCTGGTGGTCCCGTGGATCTGGGGCGTCGTGGACGCGACCAACGTGGCGACGGAGATCGCGGCGGGGCGGAGGAACGCGGCGACCGTCCCGACCGGCTTCATGCTCCTGGGGATCAAGATTCTGTGGGTCCCGGTGGCGATCGCGTACTCGATCCTCGCCGCCGCGTTCATCATGTCCATCGTCGAACAGTTCAGCTAGGAGGGACGAGATGATCGTGTGCACGACAGAGGGTGTCCCCGGACACCGCATCACCGAGGTCCTGGGCATCGTCAAGGGCAGCACGGTGCGCGCAAAGCACGTGGGCCGTGACTTCATGGCGGGGTTGAAGTCGATCGTCGGAGGCGAGATCGGCGGCTACACCGAGATGCTCTCCGAGGCGCGCAGCCAGGCAGAGTCCCGGCTGATGCAGGAAGCGGAAACGCTCGGCGCGGACGCCGTCGTGAACATCCGGTACACGACCAGCGCTGTGATGGCCGGCGCGGCCGAGATGCTCGCCTACGGAACGGCCGTGAAAACCGAACGCACTTAGGTGGAATCGCTCGACGATCTGCTCGCGTCCGCGCCCCGCTTTCCAGAGCGCGTGATCTGCATGACCGAGGAGACGACCGAGATCCTCTACACGATCGGAGCGGGGGACCGCGTGGTGGGCATCTCCGGCTACACGGTGCGGCCGCCCGAAGCGCGCGAGAAGCCCAAGATCAGCGCGTTCATCACCGCCAAGATCGACGAGATCCTGGCTCTCGAACCCGACCTGGTGCTGGGGTTCAGCGATCTGCAGGCGGACATCGCGCAGGACCTGATCAAGCGGGGGGTGCCGGTGTACGTTTTCAACCAGCGCTCCGTTGCGGAGTGTCTGCAGACCGTTCGTGTCGTTGCGGGACTCGTCGGACTCGCGGAGCGCGGCGATGAACTGGCCGGACGGCTGGAGGCCAACCTGCGGGAGCACGCAGCGGCCGCTGCCGATCTGCCGCGCTGCCCGCGGGTGTTCTTCGAAGAGTGGCACGAGCCGCTGATCTCCGGCATCCGGTGGGTGGCGGAGCTGGTGGAGATCGTGGGCGGCGAGGACATCTGCCCCGAAGTCCGCGAGGAACAGGGCGCCTCCGGACGCATCGTCGATCCGGAGGACATCGCCCGCCGAGATCCCGAGGTCGTCATCGCCTCCTGGTGCGGGAAGAAGGTGCTGCGGGAGAAGATCGTCGCGCGACCCGGCTGGGACGCTGTGCGCGCCGTGCGCGACGACCAGATCTACGAGATCAAGAGCACCTACATCCTGCAGCCGGGACCGGCTGCGCTCAGCGACGGCGTGGACCAGCTGGCGCGGATCGTGCGCGCGGTGGCGCACGGCGAGCAACTGTCTCGCAAGCGCGCAGGCGATCCGCGCCGAGCGGACTAGCCGCGCGACCTAGCCGCGCACGAACGGGAGCCGCTCGACGGCGAAGAGCAGCGCGACCGAGAGCAGCGCGTACGCACCCCACTGGAGCGGGACCGCCGCTTCGGCGTAGGCCGCTCCCGCGCTGACGAGGGCGGCCAGCGAGAACGTGAACACGTGAACGCTGCGTGTCATCAGGCTCGCCACACCGAACACGCCTCCGAGGCACAGCCAGAAGACGAACCAGGTGTTCACGGCGTCGTGACCCGCCGCGCGCGGGAGACGTGCAGATTGCCGCGTTCGTAGAAGCGCCAGGGCAGCTCGACCGCCTGCGAGATCCCGATCCGCGGCCCGGTCGCGATGTCGGGGCTTGCTGTTCGCGCGCGAATGGTCAGTTCGTCGTCGACGGGGCGTCCGGTCCAATCCGGCCGGATCCCCAGGGCGACCACGAGCTTCGCGGGACCACTGCCGATGTCGCGGCCGGTCCGTCCTCCGCGGCGGCCGCTCATTTCATCGAGACCCGTGAGCGGCTCGATCGCACGGAGCAGCACAGCGCCCGGGTGGTCGCGCTCCGTCGTGACGTTCACGCAGTGGTGCATTCCGTAGATGCTGTAGACGTACAGGTGCCCGTGGGTCGTCCCCATCATCCGTCCCGTGCGGGGGCGGGTGACGAAGTGCGACGCCGGATCACCCCGGTACGCCTCGGTCTCGACAATACGGCCGGACACGTCGCCGACTTCGATGACCGCGCCGATCAGTTCCCGCGCCACGTCGAGAGTATTCCGGGCGAAGAAGTCGGTCGTCAGGGGGCGCGCACGCATCGGGAACACCGTATACCCTCCCTCGGTGCGCGCCCGGATCGCTGTCGCTGCCACCGTTGGACTCCTCATGCTCTGGCTCTACGGGCCGGCGGCGTTCGGCGGTCACTTCCTGACCGACGGCGGTGCGAGCGAGGACGTCGTCCACCTCTCGATCCTGTACGAGCTGTTCGCCGACCACATGCGCGGTGGCGAGATCGCGTGGTGGATGCCCGAGTTCGCCTGCGGATATCCGGCGTTCGCGTCGTGGATGTACGGACTGCTCTATCCGGGTCTGGCGCTGTACCTCGTGTTCTCGCCGGAGACCGCGTGGGCGTGGACGGCGATCCTGCACACTGCGTTCGGCGCCGCGGGAATGGTGGCGCTCGCCCGAACGGCCGGCTGCAAGAACTCTGGCGCAGTGGCGGCCGGGCTCCTGTTCGGGCTGGCTGAGTTCGTCGTCGTCCGATCGGTCGTGGGGCACCTGAACATCACCCTTCCCGCCACGTGGGCCCCGTGGGTTCTGCACTTCCTGATCGGGACGGTGCAGGGGCGCGCTCGCGCGCTCCCGCTGCTCTGTCTCACCGGCGCGCTCGGCCTGCTGTCGGGGCACGTGCAGGTCTGGTTCTACTTCTCGGTGGGGGCTGCCGTGGTCGCGGTGTTCAGCACGACGCGCGCTGAGTGCGTGCCGGCCATGCTGCGCGTGGGCTGCGCGGCGCTGATCGTCTTGGCGCTGACGGCGATCCAGTGGATTCCGTCGGTGCTACTCCTGTCTGTCTCCGACGGCGGTGTCACGGACCTGGATCTGCGCCAGCAGGGGTCGCTGTCTCTGCACGCGGGCGCCGAGCGCTTTGTCCCCGGCGTGCTCGGCCGCTTCGGGAACACGTTCCCGTGGGGCGACTACGGCGCCGGCGAAGACCTCTATCACGAGATGATCGGGATGTCGGGTGTGTGGCTGCTGATCCCCGCGATCTTCGCCGCGCGGCTCCGGTCGGCGGTGCCGTGGATCACGATCGTCGTCGTCGCGGCGTTCATCTCGGGTGGCGACGGCAACGTCGTGGGGCGTCTGTTTCACGAGCTGCCGGGATTCGAGACAGCGCGCGCTCCGGCCCGGGCGCAGATCCTGATCGTGCTCTGTGGACCCGTCGTCGTCGGACTCGGGATCGATCAGTGGATGGCCCGCCGCGACGGCATGCGTCTTGTCATCGGTGCCGTGGTCGTGTGCGCGCTGATCGTCGCGTCGGCTGTCATCGCCGGGCGCGTCGAGGGCGTCGGCCCAGCACAGGTGCGGCCGGCGGTGCTCGTTGCGATCCTCACCACCGCGGCAGTCGCGGGCGTATTCGTGTTCTCCGCGGACAGGCCACGGCGCGGGCTCATCCCGGCCGCGGTGCTCGCAGCGGCGGCGTTCGTGGTTGCGCTTCCGCCGGTCCACAGCGTCTCGTCGCGGGTCTACCGGATGGCCTGGGAGGACGCGGTGCCCGAGGACCTCCGCTCGCACCGGATCCACCTGGACGGCAACATGTTCCCTCCGATCGAACGCCGGGGCATGCGCTCCACACGCGAGCTCTCGCACGTGGACGTCGCCGGATACCGCGCGCTCGCGCACAGCCGGGGAGGACCCGGCGTCGGTTACTGGCTGGACGTCGGCGTCGCAGCGCACCGCGGTTGGGAGAGCGTCGTGTTCGACGTCCCCGAGGGTGCCGGACCCGCGGACCTGCTGCTGCTGAAGCGGCTCGGTGCGATCGGGGACGGCGCGCTCTTCGCCGACGCCGGGCAGGCGGCCGACCTGACCGACTCGGAGGTCGCCGACAGGCTCGCAGACGGCGATCGCTCCGCGTACGTCCGCACGGGCGGGGAGTTGCGGCGTCATCCCCCGCTCGCCGTTCCGGCGAGAGGCAGGGTCTCGCGCGAGGAGGCCGGGTCGCCGAACCAGCGGCGCTTCGTCGTGGAGGCGCCGGCGGCCGCCCTCGTCGTCACCTCGGACAAGTGGAGTCCGGGGTGGACAGCAGCGCTCGACGGCGAGGCGGTCGAGATCCACGCGGCCCAGATGGCATTCGCAGCGATCCGGGTCCCCGCGGGACCGCACGTGATCACGATGAGCTACCGTGCTCCCGGCCTGCTCGCCGGCGCGTGGACGACTCTAGCGGGACTGCTCGGCCTGCTCTTCGTAGGGTTCCGCTCCCGGATGCAAATGAGAACCACACCCAGATGAAGGCCAGATGCCAGATGCAGGTCGGATGAAGGAACGGATCGCGCTGTTCGTCGGCGTCGTGGTCGTGCTCGTGCTGTTGTTCGGGCGCGCTGCGTTCCCCGGACACCTGCCGGCGGACTACACCGAGATGATGGACACGTACCACCTGTCCGTCATCTGCAGCGCGTACGGAGAGCGGCTCCTCAGCGGCAACTCACCTCTCTGGATGGAGCAGTTCGGTGCCGGCTACCCGATCCATGCGCTCTGGATGTACGGCTCGTTCTCGACGACGTCGTTGTTCTGGGCGCTCCTCCCGCTCGAGTCGGCCTACTCGTGGGGCGCGATCCTGCACCTGGCATTCGGTGCTGCGGGCATCCATGCGCTGATGCGGGCCCGCGGCGTACACCGTGCCGGAGCGCTGACGGCGGGAGTCGTGTTTGCCGTCTGCGAGTACACGATCGGCAAGGCGGCTACCGGTCACGTCAACCAGTTATGGGCGCTCACGTGGGCTCCGTGGGTGCTCTGGGCGCTGCACGGCGCCGTGCATGACAGACGACACGGAGTCTCTCTGCTCGCGCTGGTTGGTGCGCTGGGCCTGCTGGCCGGACACATCCAGATCTGGTTCTTCCTCGCGCCGCTGGCCGTCGCGTACGCGCTCGTCGAGGTGAGCACGGTGGAGGCCCGACGGGCCGCCATGTCGCGGCTGGGCCTGGCCTCGCTCCTCATCATCCTCATCACGGCAGTGCAGTCGCTGCCGACGATCGAGTTCGCACTCATCGCCGAGCGGCCGGAGACGAAGCAGAGCTTCCTCGAGCTGTGGTCGGCCCCCATGTACGCGCTCTTCAGCAAGGTGGCGCCCGGGATGCTCGGTTTCCGCCCGGGCAGCTATCTGGGCGACGAGGCGTTCGACAACGAGCACTCGGGACTGGGTGGTGCGGCGGTGCTCCTGCTGGTGCTGATCGCGGTCACACGCGACCGCCGCCGGGTACTGCTGGCCCTGGCGGCACTCCTCGGTTTGGTGCTCGCGGTCGGCGTGCGCGTTCCCGCGATCGGCTGGCTCCACGAGTTGCCGCTCATCGGTTGGGGGCGCGTCGCCGCGAGATCGCAGGTGCTCACCGTTCTGGCGGGAGCGATGCTGGCCGGCCACGGGGTGTCCGATCTCTTGACGGCGCGCGCTACGCCGTGGAAGCGCATCGCCGTCGCGGGCGGTGTGACGCTCGCGGCGCTCTTGACGGGCGGAATCGTCGTCAAATCAGCTCTCTCGAATCTGGTGTGGCCGCGAGCCATCGACGGCGCTCAGATGACGCTTACCGATGCGTTCTGGAGCGTCGTCATGCCGGCGCTGCTGCTCTCGTTGCTCGGCGCAGTCCTGGTGCTGGCGGCGGTGTTGCTGGTCCGCAGGCGTCCAATGCTCGCGCCGGTTGTCGCCATCGCTGCGCTCCTCGGCGTGTGGATGGCCGGGCTGCCGCCCATCGAACCAGTGAGGACGACGTTCTTCGAGACCTCGTGGCGCGACCGCATTCCCGTAGACCTCGCCGACAACCGCGTGCTCATGACGGACCTGCGAGTGCCGTACGTCGAGCTCGACGGTTTCCGTGGCTTCCGTCGCCCTGCCCACGTGGACACGCGCTACATGGGAGCGCTTCTGGAGCAGCTCGGCCCGGCGGGCGCCAAGTGGTTGGACGTCGGGACCGAGATTCGCCGCCACATGCACGGTCGCGGTCCGCCGCTCGGACTCGCGCAGCGGGTGGACGTCTTCCGCCAAGGGATTCCTGCCATCGGCCGCGGGCGGTTCTTCCGCAGCGCGAAGTCGGGTGTCCCGGACGAGGAAGTGCTGCAGATACTCGCGCGCGGTGACGAGGCGTTGTTCCTCGCCACACCGGAGGTGGGCGGCTCGGCCTCGCGCGGCAAGGACGTCGAGGTGCGCACGCGCGGGATCGGCACGGAACTGATCTGTGAGCTCGAGGTGCCGACCGCCGGCTGGCTCTTCGTCAGCGAGAAGTGGTACCCGGGCTGGAATTGCTCGGTCAACGATCAGCCCGTCGCGATCTCACGCGCCAACGTCGCGTTCCGAGCGGTGCCCATTCCAGTGGGCCGTTCGACGGTCAAGTTCAACTACCGGCCGCGAAGCGTGCTCGTGGGAGCGCTCGCGACGCTGCTGGGGTTGATCCTGACGGGGGTCCTCCACTACCGGGGCCGCGCTCCCGCAGTACCGGAAGCGGAGTGAGGTCCGCGCCGACCGGCTTCTACACTCTCTCCGTGCGACGACAGACGTTCCGCGTCCTCTCGATCCTGACGCTCACGGCCGCGGCGGTGGGATCGTCACTCCCCGGCCCGGCCGGAGCGCAGGAGGAGTGGCGATCGTCGGGCGACTCCGTGGTTCGTTACGAGATCGACGCGCGACTGCGCAAGGCACCCGGCAAGCGCGACCGCCTCCGCATCGTCGGCACGCAGCGCGTCGAGTGGCGGAACACGTCGCAGGACGCGGTCAGCTCGGTCTATCTGCACCTCTACGCGAACGCATTCAGCAACACGCGCTCGTCCTTCCTGCGCGAGGCTGCGCTGACCGGCTGGACCGTGCCCGACGACATGGAGTGGGGCGGGATCGAGCTGCAGGAGTTCGCCCTCGCCTCCGGGCAGACCCTCACTCCGGAGTTCGTGCAGCCGGACGACGGGAATCCGGACGATCGCACCGTCGTGCGCGTCGCACTCCCGGAGGCCGTCCCGGCCGGTGGCACGCTCGGCCTGCGTATCAAGTTCACGACGTCTCTTCCGACGATCATCGCGCGCATGGGCCGGCATCGCGACTTCGTGATGGCAGCCCAGTGGTTCCCGAAGCTCGGTCGCTACGTCGGTACGGACGTGCCCCGGAATCAGGAGGGCTGGTACTGCCACCAGTTCCACCGGAACACCGAGTTCTACGCGGACTTCGCGGACTACGAAGTGCGGCTCTCCGTCTCCGACGACCTGGTCACGGGCGCGACCGGCACGCTCGCCGCATCCGAGGAGGGGTCGGAGGATGGCATCCGCGTCGAGACGTGGAAGGCAGAGAGCGTCGTGGACTTCGCGTGGACTGCGTCGCGTCATTTCAGCGTGGTCACGCGCACCGTCGACCCCGAAGAACCGTCGCGCGGACGCACGACGTCGAACGACCCGATCAACGTCGAACAGCGTCGCATCGCCAAGCTTCTCGGCGTGGAAGCGGAGACGCTCGATTTGCCTCCGGTCGAGGTGACGCTTCTGATCCAACCGGAGCACGTCGCGCAGACCGACCGGCACTTCGAGGCCGTGCGCGTGGCACTCGGGCTCTACGGACTGTGGCTCGGTCCGTATCCGTACTCGCGCCTGACGGTCCTGGATCCGCCGCACGGCGGCGGCGCCGCGGGCGGCATGGAGTACCCGATGCTCTTCACCGCCGGGACGCGCATCGGACGGCTGCCCGAGTCGCTGCGACCCGAGGGCGTCACCGTGCACGAGGCGGGGCATCAGTGGTTCATGAACCTACTCGCGTCGAACGAGGCCGAGGAGGCATGGCTCGACGAGGGCCTGAACACGTACTTCACCGCGCGCGCGCTGCACGCCGGATACGGACCGGCTTGGGAGGTGCACCGCTCGTTCGGGAGGGAACTCAAGCTCGCGCGGATGATCGACTTCGACGGCATGTCGGCCGCCTGGCCCGAGAAGATCGGTCTCCCGGAGTGGGCGCGTCCACCGCGCATGGAGACGTTCGAGGAGTGGCGCGACCTGCCGCGCCTCACGCAACTCCCGGCGCGGCGCTGGATCAGTGATCCCCTGATCGTGCGACGGCGCAGATATCTGAGGCGCGCCGGGTGGGACGAACTCTCGAAGCCCTCCTGGATGTACGTGGACCGTCGCTCGTACGGCGTGAACGCCTACTCGCGACCCGCACTCTTCATCGCGACTCTGCGCCGCACGCTCCACGCGGAGCACGGCCGCGAAGAGGGTGAACGCAGGTTCGTCGTCGGAATGCGCGAGTACGCGCGCGTCCATCGGTTTCGGCACCCGACCGGCGCTGACTTCATCGAGACGTTTGGCCAGGCGACGGGCCTCGACATGGCACCGCTCGTCGCGGCGCTGATGGACTCGTCGGGAGTGATGGACTACGCCGTCGAGAGCATCAAGCGTGTCAAGCCTCCGAACCTCGTCGGACGCGTCGAGCGCGACGGCGGGATCATCGAGGTCTCGCCGGTTGACGAGAACGACGGCGAGAAGAACGCCGAGAAGCCGCCCGTCGAGACCGAAGTGATGGTCCGACGGGTCGGTGAGGTGGTCCTACCGGTACGGCTGCGCGTGATGGTGGAAGACGAAGACGGGAAACGCACCGCGAGCGAACACTCGTGGGACGGACGCGAGCGCTGGCATCGGGTCCTCGTGCCGGGGAAGGTCGTGTCCGCGCAGCTCCACCCGTTCCGCGAGTACCCCCAGGACGTGAACCGTCACAACGACTCGCGCACCAAGGAGGAGAACGCCCGTCCCGGTGTGAAGTGGGGTGTTCGCTTCCTCAACTGGCTCGAGAACGCGGCGCTGTCCTACGGGCGGTTCTTCTGATGGCAGGCACGCGGGCGGTGAAGTCGGCGTGGACCGCGATACGCCGTTCGAAGCGCTTGCTGGTGGTCGTCTCGCTCGTGGACATGCTGGTCTGTCTGCCAGCCGCGCTGTACGTCGGCATGAGCATGCACGTCGCCGCCAGGCACCGCACCGACGCCACGCAACTCGCGAAGGAACTGGACCTCGACTTCATGGCCGAGGTGCGCGCGCAGGCCGGGTTCGACGAGACGCTCACGGTGCTCATCGTCGGCTCGCTGCTGCTGTTTCTGGTCGCACGCCCGCTGTTCATGGGCGGTTATGTCGGGATCGCCGCGCGAGGCGGAGAGCGTGTGCGCTTCGACGAGTTCGTGCGCGAGGGCGGGGGCGTCTACTGGAAGTTCCTGCGTCTCTCGTTGCTGGCGATGTTCTGCGCCTATCTGCTCTCGGTCGCTGCC
Organism: Planctomycetota bacterium; assembly: GCA_965248445.1. Lineage (GTDB taxonomy): Bacteria > Planctomycetota > JAJSAM01 > JAJSAM01 > JAJVHW01 > CBDFJG01. The sequence continues at coordinate 1,495,040 of CBDFJG010000003.1, read as the reverse complement.
GGTCCGCTGCTCGAGTACATCGACGACCAGGCGGCGAACTTCGAGACCGAGGGGCCGGCCGAGCGCTACCGGCGGATCACCGAGATCGTCGTGTTCGGTGCGTTCTGGATCATGGGCACCGTCCTCGACTACGCGCGCGTCGGTGTCCGGATGCATCGCCGCCCGGGCGTGCTCGTCGAGATGTTCCGCTCGATGATCTTCGTGCTGCAACACCCGCTCGAGACGCTCGGGTTCTCTGCGCTCGCATTCGCGTTCGAGGCGTCCGTGATCTGGGGCTTCGGCTACGTTCTCGCCGCGGCGGATGGCGGGTACATCGTCACGAGCATCTTCGTCCTGATCCTCGTGCAGGTCCTCGTCGCGCTGCGCGAGGCGTGCCGGCTCTTCCACCTCGCGGGCGCGTGGCGCATCCGCGCACGGCAGGAGGGATCGGTCGCGGACGGAGGTCCCCACGGCGGCGGCGAGGACGGCGACGACCTACTCGACAACCTCCCTTGGAATCCATAGCAGCCCCTGACGCTTCGCGGTGAACGCGATCTCTGCGTTGGCGCGCCTCGAACGGCCCGCTCGGGGCCGACTTCGGCTCGCCGCCTCGATCTCGCGCCCACCACTCGGTCAGGACTCCGTTTCCTGGATCTGAGCGGGGACACGATCCGTCCTCGGACAGAGACTGGTGTGTGTCCAGTATCCCGGATTCGAGGCTGAGCCAGGCTTGGATCGGGGGCTGCGGGCCGTGGCACGGCCGATGCGACCGAAGGGCTGGAGCAGTGCGGGGCGGCGACCCGCCATAAGTCGCGCTCCCCGGTGTTCGGGGTACTCGTGCTGCTCCTACTCAGCCCTTCCCACGACCGGCCGGCAGGGCCGGGCGAAGTTAACCTGGCTCATGGCGGCGCTGAAGAGCACCGGTCGGCCGTCCGGGAGTATCCTCCCCCGATGCAGAGACCGCCGCGCCGACTGATCGTCTCCCTCGCCATACTGGCGTTGCTGGCGACGGCCGGGACGTCACGCGCCGACGAGCAACTCGAGCAGCGTCGCGTCGCGTTGGACCTCCATCATCCTGAAGCGCGGATTGATGGCGCAGCGCGGCAAGGCCATCCACGGCGTGTGCGAGCTCAACTCGCCCGGCGCCGCCCTCGTGGCCGTCGACGCGCTCGCGCGACTGGCCGAGCGTCTCGCGGGTTTCGAGGAGGAGCGCGAGCAGACCCGCGAGGCGTACGAGCCGTACACCGGGTACACGTTCAAGGACCCGAAGGCGTGGGAGATCAAGAAGCGGTTGCGCGGTCAACTTGACCAACTGGACGAGGAGATCGCGGCGGACGGTGTCGTTCTGCTGGCGTTCGGGACGGGCGTCACGAAGTTCACGAACCAAGAGGCCGTCTCGACGCTCACGAAGGCCGCGCGCGCAGGGAGCACCGCCCATGAACGGCGGGTTCTCTACGCCGGGCTGTTGCGGAACGCACTCGTTCCGCCGCTCACCGTCGGCGGCAAGGGACTCAAGGACACCGACGCGACCGTGCGGCTCTCAGTGCTCGAGGCGCTGCGCGAACGCAAGGACCCCGTCACCGAGCCGCTCGCCATCAAGGCGCTCAAGGAGACCGGGTGGCCGCACCGGCAGGCCGCGACGCTGCTGCTCGGTGAGGTCGGGACCGTGAACGCGATCGGACCGCTCGTCCAGGCGATGACTCTCGAAGAGGGTCGCCTGATCGAAGTGATGGCCGAGGCCCTCCGCAAGCTCACGACCGCGGATATCGGGCCGTTCCCCGGGGCGTGGAAGTCGTGGTACGACGAGCACAAGAAGGAACTCTCGGCGCGGGGCGCCAAGGCCGTCGGCGTCCGCAAACCGAAGAACAAGATCGAGCCGGTGGACTACTACGGCATCGAGACGCGCAGCCTGCGCATCGTCTTCCTGCTCGACATCTCCGGCTCCATGAACGAGGTCATCGGCAGCCAGGGCGAAGTCACGGGCGGCGAAGAGGACTTCTTCAACGGCATGAAGATCGACATCGCCAAGCGGGTCCTCAAGCAAGCCGTGCGCAACCTGCCGGAAGAGGCGTTCTTCAACGTCATCACGTTCAACCACGAGGTGAAGGCGCTCAGCCCGACGGCCATGCAGGCCACGCAGAGCAACAAGAACAAGGTCTACCTCGAGGTGAACGACATCGAACCGAAGGGTGCGACGTTCACGTACGGCGCGCTCGACAAGACGTTCCAGATGGCCGGGCGCGGCATCAAGGACAAGCACTACGACCCGGGTGTGGACACGGTGTTCGTGCTCTCCGACGGCGCGCCGACGACCGACTCCGTCGACAAGGCGCTGCCGATGGAGCCCAATAAGATCCTGTCGCAGGTGCGCGACTGGAATCAGCTCAAGCGCATCCAGATCCACACGATCGCGATCGATCCGCGCGTGGGCGGCGGCACGCTCGTCCGTTTCATGAAGGCCCTGGCGCGCGAGAACAAGGGCACCTACCGCGAGATCGGCTCCGACGGCCGACTGTCAACTCCACTAGACAGATAAGGCGCGCCACGCGGCGTCCCCGGCCAGACTCCTTCATCCCGAACGCGGGGGGACTGGAGATCGGAGTCCGCGCACGCCGATAGACGGCTTACCGTGTCACAGCAGGTGCGTCGTCTCGCCCCGATAGTGCTCGCGTTCCTTGCGGGCGGCCTTGGGGTGTTGTTCTTGGCCGTGCCCGCCCTGTTCCCGGGCGAGCTCCCGATGAGCGTGCCGCCGCCAGATCTCGGCCTTGCAGAGTTGCCGCGGGCAGCGCCCCCGCCGCCTCCTGCGCCGCTCCCGATACGCGCCGAGCGGACGCCTCCACCCGCCGACCCGATTTCCACCAGGGGCCGGCCGCCGGTGGAGATCCCTGCACCGGAGCTCGACCCGCCGCCGGCCGAGGCATGGCCGGACCGGGAGACGGAGATCCTGGTGGCGGGGCGGGCGATCAGCGATGACGGGAGCCTCGCTCGCGGCGTCCCTCTGGTCGTACGCGTGCACGGCGCGGTGCAGTACCTCGACGAGCGGGACCTGTCGACCACGACGGACGCGTACGGCGGGTTCGTCGTGCGGTGCGAGCTGGAGGGCTACGCGGGCCTCGAGTTGGACGCGACGGGGGAGTGGACCGCCGACCCGCCCGTTCCGTTCGAACCCGGCGAGCGTTTCCTCGAGGTCGTTGTCGTACGCACCCAGCCACGCGCTGTCGATGTTGGGGCGGCCGTCGCCGCCCCCCCCGCGGAGCGTGAGGCAATGGTGCAGCCGCCGTCCGTGATCCTTCCGCGCATCGCCCTCGCGGATTCGGAAGCCGTGCGGCTTGCGGACCCGCTGCGCGTCGACGTGACGCTGCCCACGGACCTGCCCGCAGCGCCGGCGGGCGCCGAGCTGGCCGTGGCCTTGCGGTGGGTCGCGGTGGCCGGCACGAGCACCGCAGACGGTCCGCCGCCACGTACGCGCCGGCGGCGGCGCGTCGAGTTCATGTCGCCGCTTCTTGCCGGAGCGCCCTCGGTGTCCATCGAAGTGCGGGAGGCCGGGCTGTACGCCGTCGGCATCCGCATCGCGCACGGGGACCGACGCACCACGGTGGTCGGGAGCAGCTACCTCGACGTCCCGCAGGAGGGCGCGGAGGGCGCACTGGAGACCGGCCTCGGACTGCGCGCCTTCGACGTACGCCGTACGCTCGACGACCTGTTCGGCGAACAGCGGTAGAAGCGCCAAGGGTCCCGTAGAGTCGCCTCCTGCATAGGGAGGCTCACATGCAGCGCGTGCTCGGGATTGCGCTTGTTGTTGTTCTTCTGCTGCTTCTCACCCCTGTCGCCGCGCCCGCCGTCGCGCAGGACAAGTTCGACCGCGCGGCGCTCAAGGCCGGGCAGGACTTCGACAAGAAGAAGCGCAAGGTGCTCGTGGAGTCGGGGCACCGGCACCTCGAACTCGGAATCTGGTGCCGCAACCAGGGGCTCGTGTCCCAGGCGACCGCCGAGTTCATCCGCGCAGTTGAGGTCTCCGAGCACCGCCACCCGGGGGCGCAGAAGGTGCTCAACATGGTGCGGTCGCTGGGCGACGACTTCTGGAAGAAGCGCCGCCGCAAGACGCACACCAAACTGCTCGCCGCGTATGAGAAGAAGACGCAGAAGGCCACCAAGTCGGCTGAGAAGGACCGGTTCAGACTTGCCAAGTGGGCGCACGGCAAGGGTCTCGAGCAGGGCAAGCAGGAGTTCCTCGCGCTGTTGCGTGCGCGCGACATGCCGCTCGAGGTCAACGACAAGGGCCTGGTCGAGATCGATGCGGGCAAGCTCCCCGCCGACCTGTCGACCGAGATCGTCGGCGAGGCGATCACGATCAACGACAAGCTGTACGTCCGGGACAAGTTCCTGGAGCGCATCCCGGACGTGTCGGCGATCCACGAGGTCGAGTCCGAGCGGCTCCGCGTGCGCAGTCAGACGAGTCAGGAGGAGGCGGCGGACGTGCTCGCCTGTTGCGAGGCGCTGCTGCCGATCCTGACCGAGGACACCGGCGGACGGCCGACCAAGCGCATGACGATCTTCGTGTTCAACGAGACCAAGACCTACGAGGCGTATCTCGAAGCGGCGGAGATGAAGGCACACCGGGTCGCGGCCGGTCTCGCCATCGGCGGCGCCAACCTGGCACTCGTCAACGGCAAGGGACAAGACCGTCACAACGTGCTCGGCATCGCGCTGCACGAGATGTCGCACCTGTTCATGTACGGCGTCACGCGCTCGATGATGCCGAGCTGGTACAGCGAGGGCTTCGCGGAGACCTACGGCGGGCAGGGTGTCTACACCTGGAAGGACGGCGAGCTGACCACGCACGGGAACCTCGCCAAGCACAAGACCGATGCGCTCAAGAACGAGAAGAACTACATCCCGCTGAAGACGCTGTTCGCCGGCAACGCGCTCAAGCTCTTGCAGTCCGACAAGGGGAAGGCGCGGAACTTCTACGCCGAATCGTGGGCGCTCGTGACGTTCCTCCGCAAGGGCGGGGGCGACAACCTCCGCGAGCGCTTCGAGACGTGGGAGGACATGTGCCGCGGCAAGGCGCTCGGGGCCGTGTTCGACAAGCCGGACGCCGGCGATGCCAAGCCCTCGCAGCAGCTGTTCGACGAGACGTTCGGGGCCGATCTGCAGAAGCTCGAGAACGACTTCCAGGCCTTCCTGGAGACGCTCTGACCACCCGCGTTGCGGCACACGCGCACGCCGGGCGGGAAAGTCGACGACCGGGAGCCTGAGAGAGCCGTCCGGAGCCAGGAGTTCTGGCCCCTCCCCAGGGTCGCGGGTACCGTCGCCCGTTCCCTCGCGCCATGCGACGGGAAAGTGCGTCGGGAGACCTCCGGACGGCCGTCCCGACGGGCCGGTCCTTCTTGAACACGGGCCGGCCTTCTTGAATACGGGCAGGGCCTTCTTGAACAGAGGCAGGGAGTCGTTGATGGCTGATTCGGGTACTCGGGAGTTCGTGCAGACGCGCGTCGACGACGGCATCGCCGTCGTCACGATCTGCCGTCCCGAGGCGCTGAACGCCCTCAACGACCGCACGCTCGACGAGTTCGAGTCCGCGATCGCCGAGCTGACTGAAGACGACGCGGTGGTCGCACTCGTCGTGACCGGCGACGGACCGAAGGCCTTCGTGGCCGGTGCCGACATCGAGGAACTCGCCGCGCTCACGCCCACCGGTGCCCGCGCGGCGTCCGCCAAGGGCCAGCGGGTACTCGGCGCGCTCGAAGCCTGCGGCAAGCCGGTCGTCGGAGCGATCAACGGGTTCGCGCTCGGCGGCGGACTCGAACTGGCGCTGGCCTGCCACGTCAGGATCGCCTCGGAGAACGCTCGCATGGGGCTTCCCGAGGTCACGCTCGGCGTCATTCCCGGGTACGGCGGCACGCAGCGGCTGGCGCGCACGATCGGGGTGGGCCGCGCGCTTGCCATGATCCAGACCGGCGACATGATCGATGCGCAGACGGCGCTCTCGTACGGCCTCGTCACGCAGGTCGTCCCGCCGGAGGACCTGACGGCCACGGCGCTGAAGACGGCCGGCCGCATCGCGAAGCGTGGACCTGTGGCCGTGCGTTTCGCGACCGACGCGGTGCTGCGCGGCATCGGGGGCTCGCTCGAAGACGGACTTGCCGCCGAGCGCGACCTGTTTGGGCTGGTCTTCGCGACGGCGGACATGCGCGAGGGCACTCGCGCATTCCTGGAGAAGCGGAAGCCCGACTTCTGCGGCGCCTGAGCGGCGCCGCGGCGGTGCGTCCACCCCGGCCGGGACGCACTGCGAGACCGACGCGCCGGGACGAGAGGAGATGAGGACATGTCGAAGGAGATCGTGATCCTGGGGGGCGCGCGTACCGCGATGGCGGAGTACGTCGGTACACCGGGGTTCGGCAAGTTCAACACCGTCAGCGCCAACGACCTCGGCGCCCGCGCGCTCGAGGGAGCGCTCGCCAAGACGGGTGTCTCCGCCGACGAGATCGACCACGTGGTCGTCGGCAACGCGCTGCAGACGTCGTCGGACGCCATCTACGGCGCCCGGCATGTCGCGTTGAAGGCGGGCGTGGACCAGAAGGTCCCCGCGCTGACCGTCAACCGTCTCTGCGGCAGCGGACTGCAGAGCCTCGTCAACGTCTCGCAGATGCTGATGCTCGGCGAGGGCACGACGATGGTCGCCGGCGGCATGGAGAACATGAGCCAGGCGCCGCACGTGGTGCGCGGCCTGCGCTCGGGACTGCGTCTTGGACCCGGTGTCGAGATGGAGGACCTGCTGTTCGCCTCGCTGATGGACCCGTTCTGCGGGTTCTTCATGGCGCAGACCGCGGAGAACCTCGCCAAGCAGCACGACATCTCGCGCGCGGAGCAGGACGAGTACGCGTTCCGCTCGCACCAGCTCGGCACGGCTGCAGTGCAGGCCGGCAAGTTCGCGGCGGAGATCGTCCCGGTCACCGTCAAGAAGGGCCGCAAGGAGTTCGTGGCGGACTCCGACGACCACATCAAGCCCGACACGTCGCTCGAGGCGCTGAGCAAGCTGCGCGCGGCATTCGGCAAGGAAGGCACCGTCACGGCCGGCAACGCGTCGGGCATCGTGGACGGCGCGGCAGCTCTGATCGCGACCACGGCCGAGAACGCGCGCGCGTCCGGCCGCAAGCCGCTCGCGATCGTGCGCGGATGGGCGTACGCCGGCGTCGATCCGAAGATCATGGGGATCGGCCCCGTGCCGGCCATTCGCAGCGTCTGCGACAAGACGGGCGTCTCGATGGACCAGATCGACCTCTTCGAGATCAACGAGGCCTTCTCGGCGCAGTACCTGGCGTGCGAGAAGGAGCTCGAGCTCGACCGCGAGAAGGTGAACGTCAACGGGGGCGCGATCGCCCTGGGGCATCCGCTGGGAGCCACGGGCACGCGCCTCCTGCTCACCATCGCGCGCGAGTTGTCGGATCGCGGCAGCCGCTACGGCATCGCGTCGGCGTGCATCGGCGGCGGCCAGGGCATCGCGGTCCTTCTCGAGAATCCAGCGGCCTCCTAGACGGCTCACAGCTGAACCTCAGGCAGAGACTCAGAACTCACTCAACTCACACGGACGGAGAACACGGATGGCGACGCATCGGATCGCTGTGCTGGGCGGCGACGGAATCGGACCCGAGGTCGTGCGCGAGGGCTTGAAGGCCCTGCACACGGCGTCGGAGATCTTCGGTTTCAACGTCGAGACGACGGACTACCCGTACGGCACGGACCACTACCTCGAGACGGGCGAGATGCTGCCGGAGAGGGCGCTGGCGGAACTGTCCGGCCACGACGCCATCTTCCTCGGCGCCATCGGCGATCCGCGCGTCGAGGTCGGCATGCTGGAGCGCGCGATCATCGCGGGCGTCCGGTTCGGTCTCGACCTGTACGTCAACCTGCGGCCCATCAAGCTGTACGACGAGCGACTCTGCCCGATCAAGGGCAAGAAACCGGAGGACGTCGACTTCACCGTCGTGCGTGAGAACACCGAGGGTGCGTACGCCGGCATCGGCGGCATCCTGCGCAAGGGCACGAAGAGCGAGGTCGCCACGCAGACGATGGTCTGGACGCGCGACGGCGTCGAGCGCGTGATTCGCTACTCGTTCGATCTCTGCCGTCGGCGCGACAAGAAGAAGCGCCTGACGCTCGTGGACAAGGCGAACGCCATCCGAGCGCAGGATCTGTGGACACGCGTCTTCGCCGAGATCGCGAAGGAGTATCCGGACATCGAGACGGACCACGGCTACGTCGATGCGACGTGCATGTGGTTCCTGAAGAGCCCGGAGCACTACGACACGATCGTCACGCCGAACCTGTTCGGCGACATCATCACCGACCTCGGCGCCGCGATTCAGGGCGGCATGGGCATCGCGGCCTCGGGCAACATCCACCCGGGCAGGGTGTCGATGTTCGAGCCGATCCATGGTTCCGCGCCCAAGTACGCCGGGCAAAACAAGGCCAACCCGATCGCAGCCGTCGTGGCCGTGGCCATGATGCTGGATCACCTCGGCGAGAGGGAGGCCGGGGCCGCGATCGATGGCGCAGTCAGCGAACTGCTCGTCACCGGCAAGGTGAAGAGCCTCCGCGCCGGCACCCACGGCACCAGCGAGATCGGCGACTGGGTCGTCGAGGCGCTGCAGAAGTAGCGGCGGAGCCGCGACGCGTGCGCGCAGCGCACCGGCGTGGCGTCGTATGGGCCGCGCAGTGTCCTCGACGAGAGCGCGGGCGGGGCAGCGCCCCGCCCCTACAGCGACGTTTCATCTCGCGTCCGAACACGTAAGGCGCGCCGCTTCGCACTGCGGGTGCGTGTCTGTCGCTCCCCGGCCGTGACGGGCCGGTAACGCTGCCCACCGTCCAGCGGATCGAGCGCAAATCGTTGCTCCGCAGACTCTTGAGACGACGCATCGCCCTCTCGCGGCTCGCGGTATCGCGGTTGCGTTGCCCGCCCCGTGAGCGCCAACGGATCGCGGCGCTCCCGCTGGAAGGGAGCAGAGATGCACGGACAGGCGTCGCTTCGGAGCATCTGCGGCCTCTTCTTCAGCCTCTTCGCGCTGACCTGCCTCGCGCCGGTCGCGACCGCGACCAGCCGTCCGGCACCGACGCCCAAACCGGGTCCCGGAGGCGCCGGGCAGCCGACCGGTCAGGCCGCTCCCCAGACGGCGGAGGCCCTCGACATCACGATCGCCGGAACGCCGGGAGCGCTCGACGCGGTCGCCGGCGCGGAGGCGATGGCCGATACCGCGTGGGACTGGACGTACTGGTGGAACTTCAACCGCGACGAGGTGCTCGTGGCCCTGCGGACCGGGGCGCCTGCCGAGGTCGGTGGTGGTGCAGCATCCGTCTTCTCGCGCCGGGCGCCGCGCGCGCGTATCGAGCACGCGACCAGGGGCGCGATCCGCGAGGAGATCCTCCCGCAGTTACGCGCGATCCTCGCATCGGACGACGAGGGGGCGCGCGTTCGCGCGGCGGCCGCGCTGTCGCTCGCCAAAGCCGGCGACACGACGCAGGCCGGGCGATTCGCCCGGCTCCTGAGGAACGACGACGACACGGTCGCACAGGACGTCCAGGAAGCAGCAGCGCTGGCGCTCGGCGTGCTGGGCGCCGACTTGCCTATCGCGTGGAACGCGTTGAACGCAGCGGCCATGCGGCGGGAAGGCGGGCGCACTCGCTCGTTCGCGATCGTCGCGCTCGGTCTCTTGGGGCGCAGCACGGGGGATGAGGAACGCGCGACCACCTTCCTGCTCGATCTCCTCACGATCGACGTGATGGACGACGACACCGCGGCGGCGACGCTGCTCACACTGGGCTACCTGGGGCACGAGTCTGCCGTCGATCCGCTCTTGCACGTGGTGCACCCGGACATGGCGACGACGGAGCCGCCGTCCGTTCCCGCCAGCGCCCGGTCGTTCGCGATCGACGCCCTGGGCCGGATCGGGAGCGCAGGTGCGACGGCGGGGCCGGACGCGGTTCGTCGCGTCATCACGGCGCAGCTCTTCCACTTCCGCGCGGACGTCAACGTGCGCCGTTCGGCGGTGTTGGCCCTCGGCCGCCTCGGGGCCGTCGAGTCCGACCGCGCGCCGCAGGCCACCGCGAATGCGCTGCGCAGTGCGGCCGAAGATGACGAGGACGCAGCTGTGCGGGGGTTCGCGCTCCTCTCGATCGGTCGCGTGATCGCCGAGCACGCACTCGCGGAACGGCACGAACAGAGGCTGTGGGTCACGCTGCGTAAGCAGCTGTCGAGCGGACAGCCTGCAGAGATCGTGCGTCCGTACGCTGCGCTGGCGCTCGGTCTCGCGACCGCGCTCGGAGGCAGCGAAGGACGCGCCGAGCACGCGGCAGCGGCGCGCCGGCCGCTACGGGCGGCATGGGACTCCGTCTCGGCTGTGCGCCCCCGCGTCCGCGGGGCGTGTGCCATCGGACTCGGCCTCGCCCGCGACACGGCGGCGACCGGAGACCTGCTCGCCTGCGAGTACCGCGTGGACGATCTCGCGGGCGCCGAGCACTTGCGCGGCAAGGTCGTGATGTCGCTCGGCTTGCTCGGCGGCAACGAGGCGCGGTCCGAGGTCGTGGACGCGCTCGTCGGCGATCGCAGCCGTGCCGTCCAATTGCAGGCGGCAACAGCGGCTGCGTTCGGAGATGACGCTCGCGCGGTGGAGGAACTGCTGGCGCTGTTCGCGGACACGGAGAGCCGTCATCTGCGCGGTACCGTCGCGCTGGCGCTCGGCCGCCTCGGCGATCGCCGCGCGATCGTTCCTCTCGTCTCCATCGTCACGGCCGACGCCGTGCTCCCGAGCGACGTCGAGGCGCGACTGCTGGCAGTCCGAGCACTCGGCGACGTCGCGGCGCAAGGGCGCCCGTCCGTCGTGCGCGGCTTCGTTGCCGGCTTCAACTACAGGGCGATCGGCGCCGCTCCGTCCCTCTACAAGCTCATGACCATCCGCTAAGGCGGATCGCAACACGGAGGCTCCCATGTTCACGACACACTCTCTGCTCGTCCCCGCGCTGGCAACAGCGCTGTTCACGTTTCACTTCGTGGCGCCCAGCTGCGGTGGGGGCGGCGGACGTGTGGTCGTCGTCGGCGAGACGATTGGCTCGACGGGCGGCAACCCCGAGGCGCCGCCGGCGCCCGGCCGCGCTGCCGGACCGATCACGGGCGGTGCGACGGACCTGACCGGCGGCGGGGGCGGCTACTCCGCGCGGACGGGAGCGCGGGGCGACGACGCCGACGTGATGACGCACATCCAGTGGATGCGCGTGGTGCTGACCCAGCCTCGGACGCTGACGGGGAACGATGCGGAAGCTGCCGCGGATCTCGACGCGCACCTCGCGAAGGTGCTCCGGATGCGCCGCTCCGGTCCGCGTCCGACGCTGCTCTACATCCACCACCCGCACGACGTCGACCACGCGAACGACCACGCGCACGATGGCGAAGAGGACGATCACCACGCGCCGCTCTCCGGCAACGCCAAGAAGTCGCACGATCTGTGTGACGCGTTCGACGACGAGACCGTTGCGCGGTGGAGCAAGCTGTATCGGCTGGTGATGGTCGACGCGGGCGAGAGCGATGCGGACCTGTTGCGCCGCTTCTCGACGGGCGACGGGCCGGCCCTGACGGTCATCGGCCAGGACCTGAAGGTCGTTGCGGCCACCCGACCGATGCGGAGGTCCAAGGAGATCACGAAGTTCCTGGCGCGCACCGCCGAGGACGCGTTCCCGGAGTATTGGAAGACTGTGCAGCGGCGACTGGCCGACCAGGACGAGGCGCTCTCGACCGCGCGAACTCTCGCGAAGGACAAGGACTACAAGAAGGCGATCGAGCGACTGTGGGACGTCACGAAGTCCGAGTTGCGGATCACGTCCACGTTCGACGCGGCGGTGAAGTTCGAGTCCGAGCTGCGCAGGAAGCTGACGAGGTAAGCGTCAGCTCCGGCACAGCCGCATGAGCCAGTCCGGGTTGTCCGGTCGGTTACTCGGTGTCCGCCGCGACTCGAGGATCTCGAAGCCCGCCGTTCCCAGCGCTTCGTTCAGCGGCTCGTCCTGCCAGTAGGTGAACCAGCGGTCGGACATGCCCGGGTACGGGTTTTTCACCAGCGTCTCGCCGTCTCCGCACTTGAGAGTCAGGAAGAGGGTGCCGCACGGAGCGAGCACACGCCGGAACTCCATCAGCGTTGCGTTCACGTCCGCGAGCGCGATGTGGAGCATCGATGCGTTCGCGAAGAGGCCCTGGACCGAGTCGTCCCGGAGCGGCAACCGGCGCATGTCCGCGCAAGCGTAGTGTCCCGGTCGGTCGGACGCCGCGCGCCGCAGCATGCCGTGAGTCAGGTCCAGGCCGACGACACGCAATCCCATGCGACTCAGGAGCTCGCAGTCGTGGCCCGGACCGCAGCCCACGTCGGCCACGATGCCGCCATCGCCCACCCAGTCTCCGAACTGCGCCGCCCATTCCGTGATCCGCGATCTGTCGGCGGTCCGCTTTGTGAAGACGTCCACGCCGTCTTCGTACGAGCGGATTGTCCGCGCCAGCCGCTCGTCTGAGGTCGGGGTGCCTGCCTTGCCCACACCGACAGACTAGTCATCGAGCGAAACATTGCAGTGGGTGCGGGCACCGGGGAACGTCTGCGGGTGTTGTTCCCGATTGGCGACGAGAACCCGGCACGCCGTACGGCGGTCGTCACGTATTCGCTGATCGCGCTCAACGTCGTCGTCTTCGTCCTGATCAACCTCCGCCTCGGGCTCACGGGAGGCCTGGAGGTGCTCGAGGAGGCGTTCGCCGCGTACGGCTTCCTCTCGACCGAGCCGTTCTCCTGGCATCTGCTCTCTTCGCTGTTCCTGCACGCGGACCCGCTGCACCTGCTCGGCAACATGTGGGTGCTCTGGATCGTGGGCGACAACGTTGAGGACAAACTGGGCCGGGTGGGCTTCGGCGCGCTCTACCTCGTGGGCGGCGTGCTGGCCTCCTGGGCGTTCGTCGGCATGTCGGCCTTCGCGCCGGCGGACGGTGACTTCCACCTCGTCCCGTTGATCGGCGCGTCGGGCGCGATCTTCGCGGTCATGGGTGTCTACCTCGTGTTCTTCCCCGAGGCGCGCATCCGGCTCCTGCTGCTCATCCCGGCGCACGTGTTCAGGGTGCGAGCCAAGTGGATCATCGGCGCGTGGTTCGTGCAGGACTTCGCGTTGACTGTCCTGGCGCGCGGACCGTCCCACGGCAGTGTCGCCACCGCGGCGCACCTCGGTGGCGCGCTGATGGGGATCGCCGCGGGCACCTGGCTCAAACCGCACGCCGGCGGAGGAAAGATGGGTGACGCGTGGGACGCGCACACCGGGTTCGCGAGGCGCGCGGCAGACCGCCACCTCGCGCGCTTCGTGCCCAGGTGGCGCAAGCGCAAGTCCGTGGACATGGTCGAGTCCGATCTGATCGCGGTGGAGGAGGACCTCGTCCGCGCCGTCCACGAGGGCCGCACGTCCGATGCGGTCCGTCTCTACCCAATCTACGAGCGCGCGATGCGCGAGCAGCCCTTGCCCGGCGCTGTGCAGATCGAGATCGCGCACGAGTTCTTCCGCCGGGGGCGCTCGCGCGACGCCTACGAGGCGTACCAGCGCTACCTCGAGACCGAGCCGCGCGGCGAGGACCAGGCCGAGGCGCACTTCCGTGTGGGCGTTCTTCTTGCGCGATCGTTCCGGCGTGACGGCGAGGCGAGGGCACACCTCGAGGCCGCCGCCGCGGAGCACGGGGACGAGAGGATCCGGGCCTTTGCGGCACGTGAGCTGGCGCGCGCGAAGGACGTCCCGGGCGAGCCTGGGGGGGGCCTTCGTAGCGCATTCCCTCGGCCTCGAGCGGGGCCTCAGATATGCTGACCGGATTGGACGCGGCCGGTGGGCGAAAGTGCCTGTCTTACCCCTGGCCAGCGCCCTCCGGAGGTCTGCATGCGTCCACCCGAGTCCCTCTCGCTCACGCCCGGCAAGCGGGTCCTGTTCCTGACCAAGGACCCGTCCCTGATCCGACGGCAGCTGGCGGGCGAGCTGGACCTGCGCATGGAGGATCTCTCGGTCGACGACCTGCTCGACGACATCAACACCGACGCGATGACCCCCGCCTGGGTCTGCTTCGATCACGACCCCGCGGAGATCGCGAAGAACGCCTATGCAGGCCTGATCGTCGAGGGCGAGCGGCTGGTGCCGGAGCGGGCGCTCCTCGACGGCGGCTTCGAGGTCATCGTGAGCGGCCTGCGCAAGGGCGTCGGCAGCTCACGCGAGACGGCCGCCCAGTGCGAGAAGTGGAGCGGGATCAAGATCGTGATCGCGGCGTCGTTCGCCCCGATCCACGCGCGCAACAACATCAACCTCGGCACACTGATGGGCGATCACGACATGCTGATTCGTCTGCAGCGGGGCGAGGGCATCGGTATCCGCGAGTTCTACGAGGACTACGACCCGGTGACGCAGCTCGTCGTGCAGCACGGCGGCCTGTTCCCGTTCGCCAAGGCGCTCGCGGCGGGCGAGGCCACGCTGCCCGTGAACAACACGGGCGAGCGGCCGATGACGATGGCCGAGAAGATCCTCGCAGCCCACCTTGTTGTGGAAGGGGCCGGTGACGAGCCGAAGTACGTGAAGCCGGGCGACCCGGTCGTCGTGCGCGTGGACGCCGGCTACTCACACGAGTTCACGACCGCGCAGGTGCACACGTTCCTCGCAGCCGAGTACGGCGACGACTACGCGATCGCGAATCCCAGCAAGTTCGCCGTGTTCGAAGACCACCTCATCTACGCGGACGAGGTGGACCGCATGCGACGCTTCATGCCGAAGATCCAGACGCTCCGCGACCTGCAGAACACGTTCCAGCGGCACACCGGGTGTCTGTCCTACGCCGCGACCGACGGGAAGAGCCCGGGCATCTGCCACCAGGTCGCGCGGGAGAAGTTCATCGAGCCGGGCGAGCTCGTGCAGGCGACGGACAGCCACACCTGCATGGGCGGCGGCAACAACTCGCTGGCGTGGGGCGTTGGCACCACGGAGTACGCGAACCTCGTCAAGGCGGGCTTCACGATCGTCGAGGTCCCGGAGTCCATCCGCTTCGAGCTGACCGGCGAGCTCCCCGACAACTGCACTGCCAAGGACGTGATGCTGCACATCCTCGCGACCTTCGCGGTGCGCGAGGACACGCTCAAGCGCGTGATGGAGTTCGCGGGGCCGGGCCTCGCTTCGCTCGACATGGACGAGCGGGCGACACTGGCGAATATGGCGACTGAGTGCACCGCGCGCACGGGGATCGTGGAGGCGGACGAAGCGACGTTCCAGTGGATCGCCGCCCGCCGCGGAGGCGCGGTCGGTGTCGAGGAACTGCGAGCGCAGGCTGTCGCGGCCGATCCAGGCGCGCACTACGCCGGCGGTGTCCACTCGATCGATCTCTCCGCGATCCGCCCGATGGTGGCGCATCCGGGTGATCCTGACCGCGGCATCCCGTCGGACCCGACGAACGGAGCGCTCATCGCCGAGATCGGCGAGGTGCGCATCGACATCGCCTACGGCGGCTCGTGCACCGCGGGCAAGGAGACCGATCTGGATCTCTACGCGCGGGTGATGGCGGAGGCCGCCGAGGCCCGCGTCCGCGTCGCCGACCACGTGCAGTTCCTGATCCAGTTCGGGTCCGCCGACGTCGAGACCTACGCGCGCGAGCGCGGTCACCTCGACGTCTTTGAGCGGACGGGCGTCCGCGTCATCTCGCCCGGTTGCGGCGCGTGCATCGGCTGCGGCCCTGGCGTCTCTGCCGACTCGGACCAGGTCACCGTCTCGGCGATCAATCGTAACTACAAGGGCCGCTCCGGCCCCGGCCGTCTCTATCTCGCGAGCCCGCTGACGGTCGCCGCCTCGGCGGTGCGCGGGTACATCGCCGCGTACGAGCCGGGGATGTTCCGGCAGCCAGTCTCCGTCTGACGTACTGCTAGCCTCCTCGCCGTGATCGGCGACATCCTCGGCCCGTACCGCATCGACCGCGAGCTTGGCTCCGGGGGGATGGGGAAGGTCTACGCCGCGGTCGTGGACGGACGCGTGCCGGGGTTGGACAAGGGCATGCGGGTCGCGCTCAAGATCGTGCATCCGCACCTGCTCGAGGTGCCCGGCTTCTTCAAGCGCTTCATGCGCGAAGCGGAGCTCGGACGGACTGTCCGCCATCCCAATGTCGTGCGGACGTTCGACTGCGACGCAACCGGCGAGCAGCACTTCATGGCGATGGAGTACGTCGAGGGGCAGACGCTGCGGGAGTTGCTCGACGAGTTGGAGCGCGTGCCGGAGGAGCTTTGTCGGCACATCGGGCGGGAGGTCGCCAACGGACTCGCCGCCATCCACGATGCGGGCGTCATTCACCGCGACATGAAGCCGGAGAACGTGCTCATCACCGCGGACCACGTCGTCAAGGTCATGGACTTGGGCGTGGCGCGACTGGTGGACGAGGCGCAGCGCTTGTCGCAGACCGGTGCGTTCGTCGGGTCGCTCTGTTACGCGGCGCCGGAGAGCTTCCAGAAGGGCGGCGCCGACGTGGACGGACGCGTGGACCTGCACGCTCTCGGTCTCGTGCTCTACGAACTCGCGTGCGGCTCGAACCCGTACGAGGCCGACGGCGTCGCGCGCACCATCGAAAAAGTGGTGCGCGAGCCACCGCGGAGGCTCGGTGACGTCAACCCTCAGATCTCGCCGTTCTTCGAAGAGGCAGTGCACTGTCTGCTCGAGAAGGACCGCGAGAAGCGGTTCGCGACAGCCGGCGACTTGGCGGCCGCGCTCACAGACGGCGAGGACTCCGAGTGGTGGCACTGGCGCGCGTCCGCGATCCGCTCGATCACCAAGCGGCCGCTCCGCCGCGTGCGTATCCCGCGAGAAACGGCCGTCTATGGCCGCGAGGAAGAACTCGCCAGACTGCGCGGGCACTACGACGCCGCGAGGTCGGGCGAGGGCACTGACGTCCTGATCGAGGGCGAAGCGGGGATAGGGAAGTCGCGACTCGTGGATGAGCTGATCGCGCGGCTGCAGCGCGACGGCGAGGACGTGAACTTCCTGTTCGGCAGCTATCCCCCGGGTGGTGCGGCCACGGCGGCGGGCGGATTCTCGACGGCATACAGAGAGCAGTTTGGAGACGCGGGGTGCGCGGCCTACCTGACGACGACGCCGGTCCTCGTGCCCGCCTTCGACGCGCTGCTGCGTGGAGAACCGACCCCGGCCGGCAGTGAGCCGCTGACCAAGGAGTCCCTGCAGACTTGCTTCGTCAACGCCACGCGCGTGCTGGGCGCGGAGCGCACGACGGTGGTGTTGATCGATGATCTCCACTTTGCACCGGACGAGGGGCGCGCGCTCTTCACGTCTCTCGCGATGGCCGTACCCGGCAGTCGTGTGCTTCTGATCGGCACGACGCGCAGAGGTGTCGCCGAGGACTGGCTCTCCGGCGCCACACGCCTCGATCAGACGACGCACATGTCGTTGCACCGCCTGGGGCCCAAGGACCTGATGGCGCTGCTGCGCGACACGCTCAAGTCCGAGGAACTCGCTCATGTGCTGGCAGGCCAGATCGCGACGAAGTCCGACGGCAATCCGTTCTTCGTGTTCGAGATCCTGCAGGGCCTGCGCGAGGGCCAGTTCATCACGCGCACCGCGGACGGCAGTTGGGTCTCGACGAAGGTGATCGACGACATCCAGATCCCGTCGTCGGTGCTGGACCTGGTGAACGCCCGCGTGGCGGATCTCAGCGAAGGGGAGCGGGACCTGCTGGATGTGGCGAGTTGCTGGGGATACGAGTTCGATCCGGCGCTGATCGGAGACGTCTGCGGACTCGACCGCATCCCGTGCCTCAAGCGCTTCGGTCACATCGAGCGCAGCAACCGGCTGGTTCGCTCGGTGGGACGCAACTACGTGTTCGATCATCACCAGGTCCAGGAGGCGCTCTACCAGGGCCTGAACGAACAGCTGCGCGAGGAGTACCACGCCGCGCTGGCCGAGGCGATGGATACGCGCGCGAGCGCAGCCGACACGGACCCGGACAGCCTGGACGGCGCGCTCTGCGTCGATCTCTGCGAGCACTACCTGCAAGGTGCGCGCGGCGATCAGGCGCTGCGTTACCTCGCCGCGGCACAGGCGCACTTGACGAAGGGTTACCTGCACGCGCGGGCGGTCGCGCTGACCGAACGGGCGCTCGCGATGCCCGGACTCCTCACCGGCGCAGCGCGCGCGAGGGTTCTGTTGCGACTCTGGGACGCCCTCGATCCGATCGGCGATCCCGCGCGCCAGGAAGAGGTCGCCCGCGAGGCGGAGCAGCTGGCCGAGGACGCGGGGGACGACGCGCTGCTCTGTCTGGCGCTCAAGGGCCTCGGCGGAGTGTTCTACCGCACGTCACGCCTGGACGAGGCCGAGGCGGCCGTCAGGCGCGCGCTCGAGATCGCGCAACGGTCGAGTGACGTGCGCGCCGAGTCCGGCGTGACCGGCAATCTGGGTCTCATCCTCGGCCAACGCGGACGCCTGGACGACGCGCGCGAGCACCACGCGCGTGCCGTCGCGCTCAGCCGTCAGAGCGGGGACCGGCACGGGGAGGCCAACTCCGAGGGGAACCTGGGGAGCGTCCTGCACGACCAGGGTCACGTGGGCGAGGCGCGCGTGCACTACGAGCGGGCGCTCGAGATCAGCACGGAGATCGGGGATCGAAAGGTCGAGGCGATCTGCGTCGGGAACCTGGGGACGTTCTTCATCTCGACGGGGCGCCTCCGCGAGGCCCGCGAGTACATCGAGCGGCAGCGCGCGCTCAACCGCGAGATCGGGAACCGTCGCGGCGAGGGCCTGGCCACCGCCAATCTCGGCGTCGTCCTGCAGTCCATGGGCCGGGTCGCCGCGGCGCGCGAGCACTACGAGCGCAACCTCGAACTTTCCCGCGACATGGGGGGCCGCGAGGGCGCGGCCATCGCGCTCCACAACATGGGCAACGCGTATCGCGAGGAGGGTGCGCTCGCGCGTGCGGAGGAGTGCCTCTCCGCGTGCCTCGCCGCATGCGGCGTCATCGACGCGCCACACCTGGCGGCAGCGACGCACTTTTCGCTCGGCTCACTGTTCGCCGACGCGGGTGACGAGGGACGCGCGCGCGACTCGCTCGTGGCGGCGCGCGACGGGGCGGCTACGATCGGCGTGGTGGGGCTGCAGACGTTGGCGCGCTGTCAGCTCGCGTGTCTCCCCGGCGGCGACGCGAACGATGCCCTCGCCGCGTTCGTCGAGATCGAGCCGCGACTCGAGGCCTCGCAACGCCGCAACGCGCGCTGGTTGCTGTGGAAGGCGACCGGCGACCGAGCCCATCTCGCCGAGGCGAAGCGGCTGCTCGACGAGGAGTTGGCACACGTCGACGGCGAGACGCGGGCGGCGATGCTCGCGAATCTCAGCCGGAATTGTGAGATCACGGCAGCGTGCCAGGAGCACGGGCTCGCCTGACGCCCATGGCGGAGCGCGCTCGCGCACGCCGGACGGCTGATTGTCCGATCGGACCGCCGCGTACTCGGGTGCGCCGCGACCCCGCGCGGAGAACACCTCGCCGGTCTGCGCGTCGCGAACTCGGGCCGGCCGTGGTCCCAGCCGACCACTCGGATCCGCCCGGCGTCGTGCAGCACATGGTGCGGATCGCAGAGCCGGGTGATGTTCTGCGCCTCGCGGCCGCCCCCCGCGGCATGGGCCAGCACGTGCGCGTTGTCGAGGAAGATGCGGTGCCCGCAGCCGGCGATCTCGCAGCGATCGCCCGAACGCTCGAGCACCGTTGCGAACACGTCGGCGGGGCACGATTGGGTTTGGTGGGGCGGCGGCGTTGGCTTTCGTCGCGCGCTCTTCGGCTGCGTAGAGCTTGCCGACCTCGGCGGCGTCATCGCTCGTGATCCGTCCCTCGCGCAGCCCGCGTTCGCCGTGCCCGTCGCGATCGGCTTCGAGCGCCATGCCCGTCCCGCAGCAGGGTCAGCGAGCGCTGCCGCGAGAGACCCGCGCGCACGCCGTAGTCCACGGCAGACGCGCAGCCGGACAGAAGGAACGTCCGCGTGCGGTGCACTCGTGCCAGCCCGCGGGCGGTCCGGATCTCGGCATCGCGCAGTGCCGCAGCTCCGTCACGGACCATCCGCTCCGCCGCGGGGTCGCGCCGTGCCTCTCTGCACCGCCTGTCGGACCGGATCTTCATCAAGGACCGCAGGGCACCACGAGACACGGACATACGTCCGTGAGGCGCGGGGTGCGCGGGAGCGTGCGCCACCCTGCTACCGTCACCGCCGTGATGGGCGAGAACCTCGGTCCGTACCGCATCGAGTCGGAGCTCGGCTCCGGCGGGATGGGGAAGGTCTACGCGGCCGTCGTCGACGGTCGCGTGCCGGGACTCGACGAAGGCACCCGCGTCGCGCTCAGGGTCGTGCACGCGCATCTCTTGGAGACACCGGGCTTCTTCAAGCGCTTTCTGCGCGAGGCGGAGATCGGGAAGACGGTCCGCCATCCCAACGTCGTTCGCACCTACGACTGCGACGCGACCGGCGGGCAGCACTTCATGGCGATGGAGTATGTCGAGGGGCAGACGCTGCGGGAGCTGCTGGTCGAGCTGGACCGCGTCCCCGAGGAACTCTGCCGCCACATCGGTCACGAAGTGGCGAGTGGTCTCGCCGCCATCCACGCCGCGGGCGCGATCCATCGGGACATGAAGCCAGAGAACGTGCTGATCACCGAGGACCACGTGGTCAAAGTGATGGACCTCGGCGTCGCGCGCATGGCGGACGAGGCGTTGCGTCTGTCGCAGACGGGAGCGTTCGTCGGGTCGCTGCACTACGCGGCACCGGAGAGCTTCCAGAGTGGCGGCGCGGAGATGGACGGGCGCGTCGATCTGCATGCGCTCGGTCTGGTCCTCTACGAACTCGCCTGCGGCAGCAATCCGTATCTCGCGGACGACGTGCCGAAGACGATCCAGAGGGTGCTGCGGGAGGAGCCGCGCAAGCTCGGCGACGTGAACCCGCAGCTCTCGCCGTTCTTCGAGGAGGTGGTCCACTGCCTCCTCGAGAAGGACCGCGAGAAGCGGTTCAAGACCGCCGACGAACTCGCGAGGGTGCTGGCCGACGGCGAGGACTCCGCGTGGTGGCGCCGCCGGGCGTCGATGATCCGGACGGTCACCAAGCGTCCGCTCCGCCGTGTGCGCATCCCGCGGGAGACGGCGGTCTACGGACGCGAGGACGAATTCACCAAGCTGGGTGCGCTCTACGACGCCGCGAAGTCAGGCGAAGGCAGCGTCGTCCTGATCGAGGGCGAGGCCGGAATCGGCAAGTCCCGTCTCGTCGATGAACTGATCGGCCGCATGCACCGCGACGGCGAGGACATCAACTTCCTGTTCGGCAGCTATCCACCGGGCGGCGCGGCAACGGCGGCGGGCGGCTTCTCGACGGCGTACCGCGAACAGTTCGGGGAGGCGGGGTGCGCGGAGTACCTGACCGCGACGCCCGTGCTGGTGCCGGCCTTCGACGCGCTGCTCCGGGGCGAATCGACTCCGAAGGGAGAGGAAGCGCTCACCAAGGACTCCCTCCAGACCTGCTTCGTCAACGCCACCCGCGCGCTGGGACGAGAGCGCCCGACGGTCGTCTTGATCGATGACCTGCACTTCGCGCCGGAAGAGGGCCGCGCGCTGTTCACGTCACTTGCGATGGCCGTGCCGGGGCACCGCGTGCTGCTGATCGGCACGACCCGGCCAGGCGTTTCCGGCGACTGGACGTCCGGCCTGACCCGACTCGACCAGACGAGCCAACTCGCGCTCAACCGTCTCGGCCCGAAGGACCTCGTGCGACTGCTCAAGGACACGCTCAAGTCCGAGCGCTTGGCGCATGACCTCTCCGCCCAGATCGCGACCAAGTCCGACGGCAACCCGTTCTTCGTGTTCGAGATCCTGCGCGGCTTGCGCGAAGGGCAGTTCATCGCGCAGGCCGACGACGGCACCTGGGTCGGCACCAAGGTCGTGGACGACATCAAGATTCCGTCGTCGGTGCTGGACCTGGTGAGCGCGCGCGTAGCGGACTTGACCGAGGACGAACGGAGCCTCCTCGACGTTGCCGCGTGCTGGGGCTTCGAGTTCGACCCGCTGCTGGTGGGTGACGTACTCGGGATGGCACAGATCCCGTTGATGCGTGCGCTCGGACACATCGAGAAGAGACACCGATTGGTCCGGGCCTCCGGGCGGCGATACGTCTTCGATCACCACCAAGTGCAGGAGGCCCTGTACGTGGCGATGTCGGAGCTCCTGCGGGAGCCGTACCACGCGGCCCTCGCCGACGCTCTCGAGGCCCGCACGAAGGCCGCCGAGCCGGACCTCGAGACCCTCGACGGCTCACTCTGCGTCGATCTCTGCGAGCACTATCTGAAGGGCGCGCGCGGCGAGTCGGCACTGCGCTACCTCCTCCCCGCGCAGACGCATCTCACCGAGTGCTACCGGCACGCACAAGTCGTGACGCTGACCGAGGGCGCGCTCGCTGTCCCGGACCTCTTGACCGGCCCGGAGCGCGCGAAGACGTTGCTGCGTCTTGCCGGCTCGCTGAACAGTCTGGGCCGCCGCACACGGCAAGAGGAGTGTGCGCGCGAGGCGGAGGTCCTGGCCGAGGAGGCGGGGGACGACGATCTACGCGGACAGGCGGCCACTGCGTTGGGGCATGTCTTCTGGCGCACGTCCCGTCAGTCGGACGCGGAGGCGGCGTTCCGCCGCGCGCTCGACCTCGCACTTGCTCGTGGCGACCGAATGGCGGAGTCCGGCGCCGCCGGGGGGCTGTGCTTCGTCTTCTGGTCCCAGGGCAGCCCGCAAGAGGCGCGCGAGTACCACGCGCGGCATCTCGCGCTCAGTCGCGAGCTGGGAGACAGGCAGGCCGAGGCGCGCGCCATGGGAAGCCTCGGCCTCGTCTTCCAGTCCGAGGGCCGCCCGGTCGAGGCGCGGAAACACCTGGAGAGGCAGCTCGCGGTCAGCCGCGAGATCGGGGACCGTGCCGGCGAGGCCGCCGCGACGGGGAACCTGGGGGTCGTCTTCGGGGCCGAGGGACGCATGGCGGAGGCGCGGACCCACTACGCGCGGCATCTCGCACTCAGTCGCGAGATCGGGGACCGAGCCGGAGAAGCCGCCGCAACGGGCAACCTGGCCACGGTCTTCCAGTCCGAGGGCCGCCTGCCCGAGGCGCTGGAGCAGTTGGAGCGGTATCTCGCGCTCAGCGGCGAGATCGGGAACCAAAGGGGCGTCGCCATCGCGCTCCACAACCTGGGCAACGTGCTCCGCGAGGAGGGCGAGACCGCGGTCGCGGAGGAGTACCTCGTCCGGAGCGTAGCTCTCGCCGAGGCGATGGAGGCCCGGCACACGGCGGCAGCGACGCAGTTGGCGCTGGGGACCCTGCGCGCCGCGGCGGGGGACGCCGAGGGTGCGCAATCATCGCTCGACGCGGCGCGCGACCTGGCGGCGACGATCGGGGCCCCCGGCTACGAGACGCTCGCGCGCTGCGAACTCGCCTGCCTCCACGGTGGCGACGCGGCGGCCGCGCTCGCGGCCTTCACGGAGCACGAGGACCGGCTGTCTGCAGCGGAGCGGCTCGTCGCGCGCCACCTGCTCTGGAAAGCCACCGGCGACCGCGCGCATCTCGAAGAGGCGAAGCGCCTGCTCGACGAGTCGGTAGCGCATGTCGATGAGGAGACGCGGCAGTCGATGCTCACGAACCTCCGCCTGAACCGCGAGATCATGGCGGCGTGCAAGGAAGCCGGCATTTGATCGGCGAACGTCTCGGTCCCTACGCGATCGACCGCGAAGTCGGCGCCGGCGGGATGGGGACGGTCTACCGCGCGACAGGACCCGACGGTGTCGTCGCACTCAAGATCGTGCACGACCGGATGTTCGTGCGCTCCGACGCCGCGGAGCGCTTCCAGCGCGAGATCGAGATCGGCAAGACGGTCCGGCACGAGAACGTGGTCCGCACGTTCGACGGCGGTGAGATCGACGGGCAGCACTTCCTCGCCATGGAGTACGTCGAGGGTCAGACGCTCGCGGAGTTGCTCGTCGAACTCGAACGCGTCCCCGAGGAACTCTGCCGGCACATCGGCCGCGAGGTGAGCAAGGGGCTGGCCGCGATCCACGCCGCCGGTGCGATCCACCGGGACATGAAGCCCGAGAACGTGCTGATCACGCCGGACCACGTCGTCAAGATCATGGACCTGGGTGTCGCGCTGCTGGCCGACGAAGCGCAACGGCTCTCGCAGACGGGGATGTTCGTGGGGTCGCTCTACTACGCGGCGCCGGAGCAGTTCCAGCGGGGCGGGAAGGACCTCGACGGCCGCGTGGACCTGCACGCGCTCGGTCTCGTCCTCTACGAACTGGCGTCCGGCGTGTGTCCGTACTTCGCTGACGACGTGGTGCAGACGATCCAGAAGGTGACCCGCGAGGAGCCGCGGAAGCTCGGTGACGTCAACCCGCAGCTCTCGCCGTTCTTCGAGGAGGCCGTGCACACTCTCCTCGAGAAGGAGCGCGAGAAGCGGTTCTCATCGGCCGACGAACTGGCTGTCGTCCTCGCGGAAGGCGAGGAGTGCAGTTGGTGGCGGGCGCGTTCGCGTGCGCTGCGCGCGGCGACGCAGCGTCCTCTGCGACGCATCCGTATTCCGCGCGAGACAGCGGTGTACGGCCGCGAGGACGAACTGACGCGCCTGCGCTCGCTCTACGAACGCGCATCCAGCGGCGACGGACAGGTGCTCCTCGTCGGAGGCGAAGCCGGTATCGGAAAATCGCGTCTGGTGGACGAACTGATCGGACGCCTGCTGCGCGACGGCGAGGACGTGAACTTCCTGTTCGGTTCGTATCCGCCGGGCGGCGCGGCGACCGCCGCCGGCGCCTTCTCGACGGCGTACCGCGAGCAGCTCGGCGAGGCGGGCTCTGCGGAGTACATCCCGACGACGCCGATACTGGTGCCGGCCTTCGATGCGCTGCTGCGCGGTGAACCGTCGCCGCTGGGCGAGGTGCCGCTCGTCAAGGATTCGCTGCAGACGTGCTTCGTCAACGCCACGCGCGCTCTCGCTGTGGAGCGTACGACCGTCGTGCTGATCGACGACCTGCACTTCGCGCCGGGGGAGGGCCGCGCACTGTTCGCCGCCCTCGCGATGGCGGTGCCGGGGCACCGCGTGCTGCTCATCGGCACGCTGCGGCCCGGGCTGCCGGAGGCGTGGCTGGCGGGACTCGACCGCTTCCCGCAGACGCACCGGCTCGAACTCTCTCGCCTCGGCCCGCGGGACCTCGGGGAACTGCTGCAGGAGACGCTCGGGTCGGCGCGTCTGGCCCGGGAACTCGCATTGCAGATCGGCACCAAGTCCGACGGCAACCCGTTCTTCGTGTTCGAGATCCTGCGGGGTCTGCGCGACGGGAGATTCCTGACCCAGAAGGCAGACGGCTCGTGGGCGACGACGGGTGTGCTCGCAGAGATCCGGATCCCGTCATCGGTGCTGGATCTGGTGAGCGCGCGCGTCGCCGACCTCGACGACGACGAGCGCAACCTGCTCGATATCGCCGCATGCTGGGGGTTCGAGTTCGATCCCGTGCTCGTCGGCGCTGTGCTCGGTATGTCACGCATCCCCGCGCTGCAGGCGTTCGGACGCATCGAGAAGCGGCACCGCCTGGCGCGCTCAGCCGGCCGCCACTACGTCTTCGATCACCACCAGGTTCAGGAGGCGTTGTACGAAGCGCTCCACGAGCAACTGCGCGAGGAGTACCACGCCGCGCTGGCCGAAGCGCTCGAGTCGCGCACGGAGGCCGCGCAGCGTGACCCCGACACGCTCGATGGCGCCCTCGCCGTGGATCTCTGTGAGCAGTTCTTGCAGGGCGCGCGCGGCGAAGCGGCGCTGCGTTACCTCCCAATCGCGCAGACGCACCTTCAGAGGAACTACCTGCACGGGCGCTC
Organism: Planctomycetota bacterium; assembly: GCA_965248445.1. Taxonomy (GTDB): domain Bacteria; phylum Planctomycetota; class JAJSAM01; order JAJSAM01; family JAJVHW01; genus CBDFJG01. Next base: position 1,469,115 of record CBDFJG010000003.1, on the reverse strand, counting down.
GGTCGCTCTTGTCGAGCGCGCCCTCGCGGTGCCGGACCTGCTCCGCGGCGCCGAACGCGGGACGGCACTGCTGCGGCTTTGCGGCCCGCTCAACTCGCTCGGCCGGCGCGCGCGGCAGGGAGAGTGCGCGCAGGAAGCCGCGCGTCTCGCCGAAGAGGCCGGCGACGACGAACTGCTGCGCAGGGCTATGCAGGCGCTCGGCACGTTCTACTTCGGCACGTCGCGGCACGACGACGCCGAGCGCACCTACGGACGGGCTCTCGAGATCGCGCGCGCACGTGGCGACCGCGAGGGCGAGTCCGCCGCGCTGGGCAGTCTGGGCGGCGTGTTCGAGTTCCAGGGCCGCCTGGCGGAGGCGCAGGACTACAACGAGCAGAACCTCGAGATCAGCCGCGAGATCGGTGACAGCGCGGGCGAAGCGCGCGCCACGGGGAACCTCGGCAACGTCCTGCAGGGCCGCGGCGACCTCGCGGGCGCCATGGCGCACCACCAGCGTCGCCTCGCGCTGTCTCGCGAGATGGGTGACCGGCGGGGCGAGGCCGCCGCCACCGGCAACCTGGGCAACGCGTTCCAATCTCTCGGCCGCCTGGCCGAAGCGCGGGAGCACATCGAGCGCTACCTCGCACTCAGCCGCGAGATCGGCTATCGGCTGGGCGAGGCCATCGCGCAGCACAACCTGGGTGTCGTCCTGCGCGAACAGAGGGAGGAAGGGCACGCGGAGGAACGCTTCGTCGCGTGCCTCGACCTGTGTGCGGAGATCGGCCAGCGGCACCTCGCCGCGGGGACGCACCTCATGCTGGGGTCGCTGCGCGCCGCGCGTGGTCTGGCCGCAGGCGGCAGTGGGGCGGACGGACGCGAGTCGCTCGAGACTGCGCGGGATCTAGCGACGGAGAACCGGTTCCCCGCCGTCGCGACGATGGCGCTCTGCGAGCTCGCATGCCTCGCGGGTCACGACGCAGCGGACGCCCTTGCGGCGTTCACGGACCACGAGAAGCGTCTGAGCGCCGTGGAGTCCCGCGAGGCCCGCTACCTCCTTTGGAAGGCGACCGGTGACCGCACGCACCTGGAAGCCGCCAAGCGCGTGCTCGACGCGGAGGCCGCGCTCGTGGACGACGACATACGCGCGACGATGCTCGGCAACAACCGTGTCAACCGCGAGATCACAGCGGCGTGCCGGGTGCACGGCATCTGATCGACGGAAGGGGCCCGCGACCGCACGTTGCGGACGAATATTGAATCGGAGCGCCCGCGCGGCGGGAACCGCGCGGGCGTGAGGTGCGCCGCAGAGGGCTGCGGCGCTAAGGAAGGGTCTTGATTACAGCTCGGGGAACGTCCCCGTCAGGACGACGGCGCCCTCGGCATCGGTCACCTCGACGGTGTGTCCGCCGAGGTCGAGCACGCTGCCACCGGGGATCACGTCATCGCGACGGGTGGAAAGCAGCAGACCGCCGCGGCCGTGACGGCCGAGCCGCAACTCGCCGATCAGAACGCTCGCAGCGCTCTCGCTGGCTCGCGTCGAGACCGTGTAGGGGCCCGCTTCCGGGTCCAGTCCGGCCGCCGCCACACGGATGCCCTGGTGGGTCACGTCCGGCCTGTTCACGTACCGCGCTTCGACGAACCCGCGTGCGCGGCTCTCTTCGTCCGGCGAGGTGAGGCGTTCACGGCCGAACGCGCGCGCCGCGGCGTTCGAACCGTCTTCGTTGTCGTCACCGACACCGAGGAACCCGGGGATCTCGCCGTCGGCGAGCACGGTGCCCTCGGCATCGCGGATCTGCATCGTGCCGCCGCCGAACTCGCGCAGCGACTCGACGCCCTCGGGGTAGTCGTGGCGCCGGCTGCTGAATCGGAATCGCGCGCGGCCCGACTCGTGCAGGCGCATGTCGCCGAAGTCGGCTTCGACGTCGCCGGCCTCGTTCACGAGCCACAGGTCGTAGACCGGCAGCGCGTCGTCCTCGCCGGGCGTGGCGTCCAGCCCGTGCGCCTTCACGACCATGCGCTCGCGGGAGCGGTCCCCGCGTTCGACGATCTTCATCCTGAAGCGACCTGCGATCTCGCCGTCACCCGTGTCCGCGAGCGTCCCGCGGACCCCGGCCTGCGTGATCGCAGCCAGCGCCACGGCTCCACCGGCCAATGACATTGCGAGTGCGATCCCCAACGTCGTACGAGCCAGCATCACATTCCTCCTGAAGTCCCTCGTCACCTCTGCGTGGCACCGAGAACCGACCAGCCTGCATCATCCGCGCAACTCGTCGCCGCCCCGACTGCACCGGGTTCTCCGGGCGGGCGGCGGCAGCGTTACGGGAAACCCGTCACAGGGATGGTGGGTTTCGGTCCTTGCGGGAGTCTGAAGCGTCTCTCACGAATCAGCCCCTCCCGAATCAAAGTGGGCGCGTGCGGAGGGTTACCGCACGCGCCGCGGAGATCGCAACCCGTCCGGCACGTGAGCGCCGCACGGGAGCGGTGGGGTCTGGAAGACTCTCCGGGCCGCGGCGGCCGCCGTTACGAGGAAATCAGCCTCCTGCTGCCAGAGCCGTTGTTTACGGCTCCGGCTCCCTAGCGCGCTGGCACGCCCGCTTGGGCCGCAGGCGTTCGTCGTCAGCCGCCCGAGCAAGCCGTCGCTTGACGGTCGAGTCGCGGCGGCTGACGGCTCACAGTTTGGCGAGCCATTCGGCGAGGCGGGCGACACCGCGCTCGATGTCCTCCATCGAGCAGGCGTAGGAAAGGCGGACGTGGGCGTCGGTGCCGAACGCGGACCCCGGGACGACGGCCACGTCGGCCTCCTCCAGCAGGGCCGTGGCGAAGGACGCCGAGTCGTCGATTCCGGTGCGCCGTCCGAAGAACCCGTCCACCCGGGGGAAGACGTAGAACGCTCCCTTGGGGCGGGCGACCGACATGCCGGGGATCGCGCGCAAGAGGTCGACCATGCGGTCCCGCCGGCGGCCGAACGCGGCGATCATGACGTCGATCTCGTCCCGCGGGCCGGTGAGTGCCTCGAGCGCCGCCCACTGCGACGGCGTGGCGGCGTTGCTGGTCGACTGACCCTGCAACTTGCGCATCGCGGTGATCACGTCGCTCGGGCCGGCGGCCCAGCCGATGCGCCAGCCGGTCATCGCGAACGTCTTGCTGACGCCTGAGACCGTGACCGTGCGCGCCGCCGCGTCGTCGGAAACGGATGCGAACGGAGCCGCCGCCGCGCCGTCGTACACGAGGAACTCGTAGATCTCGTCGCTGATGACCGCCAGATCCAGCTCGCGGCACACCTCGGCCAGAGCGGCGAGGTCGTCGGGGGAGTGGACGCCGCCGGTCGGGTTGGAGACGCCGTTCAGGAGAAGCACGCGCGCGCCGCGGCCGGCCCGCCGCAGGGTCTCCGGGCGCAGGACGAACCCGTCCTCCTCGCGGCACTCGGCGTAGACAGGAGTGCCGCCGGCGACCTGGACCATCGCCGGATACGAGACCCAGTAGGGCGTCGGCACGACGACGCGGTCGCCGTTCTCGACCAGCGCCATGAGCGCCTGGAAGATCGCGTGCTTCGCTCCACAGGTGACCAGGACGTCGCCGGACGCGTACTGCACGCCGGTCCGGCTGTAGCCCGAGGCGATGGCCTCGCGCAGGGGCGCGATCCCGGCCACGGCCGTGTATCCGGTGTGGCCCTCGTCTGCGGCGTGCGCTGCCGCGGCGCGCACGTTCCCCGGCGTGTTGAAGTCAGGCTCGCCGGCACCGAACGACACGATGTCCCGGCCGGCGGCACGGAGCTCCGCCGTCCGCGCCACGAGAGCGAGGGTCGGGGAGGGGGTCAGACGGTGAGCCCGCTGCGAGAGTCGCATGCCGCGCGGAAGGTAACCCTCACTCCTCACACCGGCGCGCGAGAATCGTCCAAAGGTCGTCGCCGCCGTGATTTCGTGGCGCGGCGGAGCCCGCCTGGTCCCGACGGTGGTCCTGGCCGAGTGAGCGTCGTGAGATGCAGGCGGCGGGGCGAAGTCGGGGCCAGAGCGCCCCGTTCGAGCCGAGCCAACGCACAGATCGCGGCGCTCGCGAAGCGCCAGGCGCGGGGCGGTGTGAGGAGTCCGGATTGCGGCGGAGGCCGCAATCCCGCGAATCGGCGGGAGGCCGGACCCGATAATCGAGACTTCGAGCCATGCGCCTCCGACGCGGACCGACGATCGCCGTGCTCGCGCTCCTCGCTGGGGGCGTGTTCGCGGTGCTGGCATGGCTGCCCTTGGAACCCGCTCGAGGCCGGCGCAGGGCGCCTGGACCTCCTGCTGCCCTCGGACCTCCCGCTTGTCGTCCGCCTCCAGCCCGACACGGCCCTCGACAGCCCGGCCGGACGCACGCTCTGGGCCCACCCCGTGGTCGCCGGGGTCCGCGAAGACCTCGCGGTCGAGGATCGCCTGCTCGCGCCGCTGCGTCGTGTGGAGGACGCCCTGGCCGAGCTGACCCGCGGCATCGGCGCGCGGCCGACCGTCCGTGGTGATCTGCTCGGTCGCGACGTGCTGATCGGGGTGCGCGACGAGGAGATCCTGGTCGTGTCCCGCATGTCCGCCCGCGCTCGCGCGCTCGAGATCATCCGCCGCGTGGATGCCGCCGAGTTGGCGTCCCACGGCCTGCGTCTCGACGGCGACGTCGTCGTGTTCGAACGGGAGGGCGCCCCGACGGTCTTCGCCGCACGCCACCGAGACGTCCTGCTGCTGTCGACATCGCGCGAGATGGTGCAGAGCGCGCGCGACCGCGGCGCCGCGACGCACGGCTACGAGAACGACACGGAGTACACCACGCTCCTCGAGATGGACCGGTCACCCGGCATGCGCGTGCTGTTCTTCGCGCGTCCCGCGGAGTTCGCGGGTCCCGGTCCTGCGGAGATGAATGGGGACCCCGCACCCGAGACCGCGCTCACGATCTGGCGCGGGGTCTTCCCACCCGCTCGTCTCGGTCCCTCGCACGGCGAAGTCGACCTGTCGCGGTGGGATCGCGTGTCGATACGCCTGAGCAGCGAGTACGCCGGCGAACTGCCGGAGCGAGTCGTGGCGTTTCCGTCCGCCGTCGACGGCGGCGCGCGTGCCCTGCGGGCCGAGGCCGCCCGTCTCGCGCTCCCCGGCGAAGCGGTCGTCGTGGCGGGAGTCGCCGTCCGCGCGGAGCAGGCCATTCGCGCGCTCGTCGACGCGCAGCCGGCCAAGCGCAGTGCCTTGTTCGAGGACGTGCTCGCGGACGAGGGCACGTCGGTCGCGGAGGTCGCGACGCAGCTCGCGGGCCATCTCGAGGACGGCGCCGGATTCGTCGTCGCCCGCCTCGACGAGGTGGACGACCTCGAACTGGATGATCCGATCGACGGCGGTCAGGCGCACCCGATCGCGGCGACGTTGGTTGTCTTCCGCCTTGCGGACGGGGCGGGGGACGCGCTGTTGGACGACCTTGCGAAGCGGTCCGAGTCGCTGTTCGGCGGCCCGCTCGAACTCGCCCCTGTCGCTCTGCCCGGCGGCGCGCGCCTGTACGGGCCGGCCCATCACACGTTCGGAGCCATGTGGCGCCTGCTCACGCCGTGCTGCGCCATCGTGGACGGCCTCTTCGTGTTCTCGACGAACGCGGCCTACCTGCAGCGGGCACTGCGCTACCGGCACGCATCGGGGGACCCGGCGCTCGCACGGACGACCGGACGCACCGCGACGGCATCGGTGAGCGGGTTCCCTCTCGGGCAGTTCTTCCACGACCAGCGCTGGGAGTGGGCGCACCAGCGGACATATCACGACTGGAAGGCGGAGCGACAGGCGATACGACGTGATCTGGACCTCTCGTCCACCGCCCGGTCGGCTGCGGATCGCATGTCGTTCGAGAACCATGCCATCCAGGAGCGCATCAACGTGCGCAACGAGACCGAGTTTCCCGCTGCGCTCAGCGAGTACCGGGAGATGTGGACGCCGCTCGACGTCGTCGGGGACGTGACGATCGACGCCACTCTCTCCGGCCGCGCTTTCGAGATCGTGATCGACCTCGGGCTCACGGAGCCCTGAGCGGCCGATCCGGAAACTCCTTGCCTGGCCGCACGGGGTTTCTACGATCCGCGGTCCGGAGTGTCCCCCGTTCGGCTATGTGGTGGGGCGACTCCGTTGCGTGTGCCGGGATGGCGGAATGGCAGACGCGCCAGCTTGAGGGGCTGGTGAGCCTTTGGCTCGTGCAGGTTCGACTCCTGTTCCCGGTACCACTCCCATCCTCGACAGCGGCGACCCCGCGGGTGCATACGACGCGCCTGCGGGGTCGTCTCCATTTGCACCCTCCGCGCGTATCCTCACAAGTCATGGCGGCGCCTACGGAGAGGTCGCCCCCGACCCGGGGCGTGTGCGCGAACCACAGAGACCGCGCACCGGTCGGCCGCTGCGCTCGCTGCGGTGACCACGCGTGTGCAGAATGCGTAACCCGGCTGGACGGGATCCTGCACTGCCGCGACTGCCTGGCGGTGGCCGTTGACGAGCTCGGCGCACCCGGGGGCGGCGGCGCGCTCCGCCGGGTCGGCACGCTCGTGGTCGCGTGCGTGGTTCTCGTGCCGGCGCTGATCGTGGCGCTCGGCTCGCTGCGTAGCCTCGGCGTGCTGGGTGAGGGCGTCTCCCACCTGATGTCGATCGTGGAAGAGGCCGAGTAGTTGCGCGCGCTGCTTCGCCGTCGCGCGCGCGAGGTGCTGGACGACGGCGTCGACCGGCTGCGGCGGGACGCGATCTCCGTCATCTGCCTGCACGTGCTTCCGTCGCTCCCGTTCGTCGGTGCCACGCTTTGGTGGTTCGTGGACATCGATCTGCGCGGGCGGCTGCCCGACGATCGGGACGTGCTGCTCGGTGCGTTCCTGCTCCCGAAGATGCTCGGGTGGGCGGCTCTGTCCGCGTGGGCCGCGGCGTCGGCGCGCGGTCAGCCCATCGGCGTGGCGCGGGCGTGGCGGCGCGCCGTGACCCGCTTCCCGGAGTCGCTGCTCGCGACCTCCATCATCCTGATCGGGTTGCCGCTCGGGTTCGTCACCGCATCACTCGGCTGGCTCCTGTCGGCGGTGGGTCTCGTCGGCCTGGCGGCGGGCGTCGGTCCGCGTTCCGCCGGCGGCATGACGCTCGTGCGCGCGGGCTGGCAGGCGGTCACGCACGATCTGCCTCGATGCCTGTCCATCGTGCTGTGCTGCGCACTGGCGTTCCTGTTCCTGACGGTCAACCTCGTGATCCTCCCGTTCCTGCTGACGATGCTCGGCGCGGGCGGACTCGGCGTCGACATGAACCTCGTCGTGGCGGCGCTGCGGCCCGATCGTGCCGCGGCGTGGGCCGGCGCTGCGCTGATCGCCGCGCTGGCGGTCGAGGCAATTCTCGTGGCCGCGTTCGCCGAACTCTCGGTCGAGCGCGATGCCGAGCGGGACGGAACGCGTTTCGACTTGTTCGCCGACGAGTTGGACGCGCGGCGGATCACCGACCACGAGGAACGGCGGAGCGCGCAGGTCGAGGTGCTCGCGTGATGCGCGGGTGGCTGCTGCGGCTGTGGTTGCTGCGTCTGGGGGTGTCGCTCGGTGCGGTGTGCGCACTCGTGTCGCCGGCGCGCGCCGGCACGGAAGCCGAAGAGGCGCGCGCGCGACTCGCAGAGGTCCTCGCGCGTCCGGAGTTCCGTCCTCTCGCGGAGAAGCACCACCTCGACCTGCCGCACGTCGACATCAGCGGCACGTGGTTCGAGCGGGCCATCGCGGCGGTCCGTGAGTTCTTGAGCTCCGTGCTCGAGGTGATCGGCGACGGCCTGGGCTGGCTGTTCAAGCAACTGTTCGGCGGTCTCCGCGGATTGTTCGGCGGTGGTGCGGCCGGCGGCGGCTCGACGATGAGCATGGTCGTGACATGGGCTGCCGTGGCGGCGGCACTCGGGCTGATCGTCTACCTGCTGATCCGCATGATGGGCTCCGTGCGTGCGGAGCGCCGCGCGGCGGGGGTCCTGATCGCCGAGGCATCCGATCTGGATCCAGAGTCGGACGCGCTGGCGCGCGCACCGGAGGACTGGCGGCGCGAAGCCGAACGGCTGGCCGCGGCCGGACAGCGCGCGGAGGCGCTGCGCACGCTCTACCTGGAACTGCTCGCAGGGCTGCACCGCGCCAGAGCCATCGACTACGACCGCACGCGAACGAACACCGCGTACGTGCAGGACGTCCCGCGGTCGCATGCCGCGTACAAGCCGTTCAACTCGCTGACACGGCGATTCGACCTGGCCGTCTACGGACGCCGCGATCCCACCGAGCGCGGGGTCCGGCACGCCGTGCGGGAGGTCACCGCCGTGCGCGTCGCCTACGGAAGGGAGCGGGTCCGTGCGACGTGATCGCCGTTCCCGCGGTGCGTCTGCCCTGCGCGTCCTCGTCGCGACCGCGGCCCTCGCGGGTCTGGTCGGCGTGCTGTTCCTGGGGGCGGCGCGGGGCCAGCGCGGCGGACGCGGGACGATGCCCGTCTCGAGCTTCCGACCGGACGACTCCGGGTTGCTCGCGGCCCGCCTGGTCCTCGAGGAGATCGGACTCCCCGTCGAGAGCCGCCGGGGACCACGGCTTCCGCCGGGCACCGGCCACGTGCTGGTGCGCGTCGCGATGGACTTCGCCGCCGACCAGCGCCCGCCCGAGGAGAAGGCGGAGGAGAACAGAGAACTCGCGGGCTGGGTGATGCGCGGCAACGGACTGCTGCTGATGTCGTCACTCAAGTCTTCGTCGCCGGCGTTCCCGTCCGTGCGCGGTGCCGACGAGTCCGCAACACCGACCGTCGTCGACGTCCCCGACGAACTCAAGCGGTTGATCGCAGGGGCCGGTCCGGACGTTCCCGCGTCCGGCGAGGACGACTTCGAGATACATGACTTCGACGGGCTGGAAGACCCGTGGCTGACGGAGGGGCTGTGGGTCTCGGTGGGGGAATCTGACGAGATCCTCGTCCGCGAACCGATCCCCGCCGCCGACGCGCGCATCGTGGAGCGGCCCCACGGGGACGGACTGGTCATCGTCGTGTCCGATCCGTGGTTCGCCACGAACGTGCGGCTCGCCCAGTCCGACAACGCGGCGTGGCTGGCCGAGCTCGTGTCGCGGTTGCGCGAAGGCGGCACGGTCTACTTCGACGATCGCGCGGTGGGGCAGGTCGCCTCACGCGGTGTCGTGTCCCTGCTGACCGAGCGCGGGCTCGGACCGGCGCTCGCCTGCGTCTTCATGCTGCTCCTGCTCGTGTGGTGGCGCAACGGACCGAGCGACGCAGCGGATCGCCAAGCGGGGCCCCGTCGCGAGTACCGGCCGGAGTCGTATGCGCACCTGCGCGCCGGCCTCTATGCGCAGTGCATGAGTGGCCCGGAGATCCATGCCGTCGTGCGCGACGAGGTGCGGCGACGCCTCTCGGCGGGCGATCGCACGGGGATGGAACGCGCCCTGGACATGTTCGCGACACGCCATCCGGCACGCGCGGACGCCGTCCGCGATGCACTCGCCGAACTTCCCGCGGACCGGCAGACGTCGTTCCGCGCCCACCCGGCTGTCTGGACACGCGCCGTCGCGATGGTGTGGCGAGCGCTCGATGACGCACGGGCCGCGACTGCGCGGCCCTCGAACGGAGAGAAACAGGATGGAGACGATCGAGAACGCAGCGCTACGTGACGTCGTGGAGCGGCTGGGCCGCGTCCGCACCGAGGTCGCGAAGGCGCTGGTCGGACAGGATCGCGTCGTGGATCGCGTGCTCGCCGCGCTGCTGGCCGGCGGTCACGTGCTGCTCGAGGGCGTACCTGGCACGGGCAAGACCCTGCTGGTGCAGACGCTGGCGCGCGCACTCGGCTGCCGATTCGGTCGCATCTCGTTCACGCCGGACCTGATGCCGAGCGACATCACGGGAACGCACGTGTTCGACCGCGACAGCGGCAAGTTCAAGCTCGTGCAGGGTCCGATCTTCTGCGACCTGCTGCTGGCGGACGAGATCAACCGCACGCCGCCCAAGACGCAGGCCGCCCTGCTCGAGGCGATGCAGGAGAGGCACGCGACGCTCGACGGCACGTCACACCTCCTGTCGAAGGTGTTCACGGTCCTCGCGACACAGAATCCGATCGAGTTCGAGGGCACGTATCCGCTCCCCGAGGCACAGCGCGACCGCTTTCTGCTGAAGGTGACCATCGACTACCCGACGGTGGACGACGAGAGCGAGATCCTGCGGCGTGCGCACGCCGGGCGTCCCTCGGAGAACCTCGACATGGCGGGCATCGAGCAGGTGCTCGACGTCGAGGGACTCGTGGCCGCACGCGAGGCAATGTCCGCGGTGCGCGTCGAGGACGCGTTGCTCGACTACATCCGCGACGTGGTGCGTGCGACCCGCGCCCACGACGCAGTCCGGCTCGGGGGCGGTCCGCGCGCATCGCTCGCGCTCTTGCGCGCGTCGAAGGCCTCTGCACTCATCGCGGGACGCGAGTACGTGAACCCGGACGACGTCCAGGGTCTCGCGCCGGACGTCCTCGACCATCGCCTGCTCTACCGTCCTGAAGCCGAGATCGAAGGAGTCACGGTCAAAGACGTCCTGCGCGACGTCTTCCGCCTGGTCGAGGTGCCCCGCTGACACTTCCGTCACGCACTGCGATCCTCGCGGGGGTGCTGCTTTCGGCGCTCGCGTTCACCGCGCCGGTTCTGCCCGGCGTCGGTGTGATCGCGTTGTTGCTATTGTTCCTCGTCGCCGCCCTGGTGCTGATCGAGGGCCGGCTGTTCCTGCGTCCGAGTGCGTCGCGGCCGGACGGCGCCCTCGTCGTCACGCGCACGATCGATCGATCCATCGATCTCGGCGAACCGACGACGGTGACGCTCCGGGTGCGCAATCGGCTGGGCCTGCCGGTCACGGTGCGCGTCGTCGAGCCGGTGCCGGACGCCTTCGAGACCGAGGTGCCGTTCGAGGAGTTGTTCCCGGTGCACGCGCGGGTGCCCGCGCACGGGGCGGTCGATCTCTCGTACAAGGTGACTCCGCAGCACCGCGGGCGCGTCGAGATCCCGGAGCCCTGGGTGCGCGTCGGGATCTCGGCGGGCCTGGCGATGCGCCGTTACAAGCCGCCCTGCCGCTCGGCGACCCGCGTCGTGCCGGCGCTCTCCGCGGTGGTGAGGTACGACACTTTGCAGAAGAGCCGGAATCTCGCCGCTCTCGGCATCCACGTCGGCCGGGGGTTCACCCGGGGCCGCGAGTTCGACCGGCTGCGCGAGTATCACCAAGACGACGACTTCCGCGACATCGACTGGAAGGCCACGGCACGCCGCGGCAACCCGATCTCGCGCGTGTATCGCCCCGAACGCAGCCAGGACGTCATCGTCGTGGTCGACGCATCGCGGGTGATGACCGCCCGGTCGGGAGAGCTGTCAAAGCTCGACGAGGCGGTCAACGCGGCGCTCGTGCTCGCGCACGTGGTGACGCAGGGCGGCGACCGCTTTGGCCTCCTCGTCTTCGACTCAGAGGCGCGCACGTGGATGGCGCCGCGCAGCGGGAAGACCACGGTGCGCCGTGCGCTCGACGTGCTGTACGACGTCACACCCTCTCTTTTCGACGCGTCGTTCCGCGCCGCGTGCACTGCGCTCGCAACGCGGCAGACGCGGCGCTCCCTGATCGTGTTCCTCACCGACTTCCCGGACCGCGTGGCGGGAGACGACTTCCTGCGCTGCCTGCCTCTCTTGCGCGCCCGTCACCTGGTGACGTGCTTCACCGTCGTCGACCGCGACGTCGTGGAACTGGCAGAGCACGCGCCGGGGGACGCCCGGGAACTGGCGACGTCGCTGGCGGCTGCCGAGCTCATCGAAGAGAAGCGCCGGGCGCGAAGGCGGGTCTCCGAGGGCGGTGCGCAGTGCATCGAGCTGCCCCCCGGCGATCTCGCAGCCGCGTCCGTCAACCGCTACCTCGAGGCGAAGTCGAGGGGGCTCCTGTGAGCCAGCGGCAGGACACGCAGATGATCGCCGATCCCCGGCGAGCGCGCTGGACGCGGCTGACCTTCTTACTCGACAAGTTGGAGGACGGCGGAGCCAAGAAGCTCACTTCGGCCGCGGCGCGCGAGCTGAGCGCTCTGTACCGGGCCGCGTCCTCCGACCTGCTGGAGGAGCTGCGGCGGGACGAGAGCGGGGCGACCGCGGAGTACCTGCGCGGACTGGTCGGCCGCGCCCACGGAATGCTGCACCGCGGGCGGGCTCCGCGCATCTGGCCGCTCGTGAAGCAGTTCTTCGTGCGTGACTTCCCAGAGGTCGTGCGGCGCCGCTTCCTGGCGGTACTGCTGGCGGCGGCGATCTTCGTCGCGGGCGCGATCTTCGGCGCGGTGTCGTTCGTCAACGACCCCGGCACCGGCGAAGTGCTGCTGCCGATGGGACACCGCTACATGGACGCGAGCGAGCGCGTCGAGACGGAGGAGACCGGCGCTGGGCTCGGCGTCCTCGGCAAGTCGGCGGTCGGTGTTCCGTTCGCCGCGCAGCTGTTCACGCACAACAGCCGCGTCACGTACCTGTGCTTCGCGCTGGCGGTGTCGGGAGGCATCGGAATCGTGCTGCTCGTGTTCGCCAACGGCGCGTACCTCGGCGCGGTGGGGGCGAAGTACGTCCTCGACGGGCAAGCCGTGTTCTTCTTCGCGTGGGTGGGGCCGCACGGCGTGATCGAGATTCCCGCGATTCTGCTCGGCGCCGCGGGTGGCTTCATCCTGACGAAGGCGCTATTCGTGCCCGGTCTCGCGGGACGGAGGGCCGCGCTCCATGCTGCGGGCCGCGACGTGATGGTGCTACTCATCGGCGCCACCGCGACGCTGCTCGTCGCCGGGGCCGTCGAAGGCACGTTCAGCCAGATCCACGAGCCGCACCTGCCGTATCCGCTGAAGATCGCGTTCGCCGTCGCGTTGGGCGGCGGTTACTGGGCGTACCTGCTGCTCTGGTCGCCGGGTGGCGGAGCCGCCACCCTGGATCTGGCCGGGAAGGTGCGGCGGGCGATCCGCCGCAGGCGCAGCACAGCGCCGCCGGAGACGGCCGAATGAGGCGCCTCTCCGTCGTGACACCCGAACTCGTGCCGCTCGAGTTTCGCATCGCGGGACCCGCCGAGCGCGCGCTGGCATGGCTCATCGACGAGATCCTGATCGCCGTCGCCATGACCGTGCTCGGCACGGTCGCCACGTTGCTCGGCGTGCTGACGGGGTTCGTCGCCGCGCTGCCTCTCTGGGCCGCTATGATCGTCATCGGCTTCGTCCTCGACCTCGGTTACCGCATCTGGGCGGAGCAGCGGTGGAACGGGCAGACGTGGGGCAAGAAGGTGCTCGGTATCCGGGTGGTGCAGGCGAACGGCACCCCGCTGCTCGGCTGGCAGGCGGTGATCCGCAACGTCGCGCGCATGGTGGACCAGCTCCCGATGTTCCACCTGCTCGGCGCCCTCCTGATCGCGCTCGATCCGCAGGCCCGGCGGGTCGGTGATCGTCTGGCTGGGACCGTCGTCATCCAGGACCGCCGGCACAAGCCGCCCCGCGCGCTCCGCGTGCTGGCCCGCGAACAGAACAGCCTGCGCGAGGACCCGAACGCGGTGCGCCGCGTGCGGCGTCGTGTGTCCGCCCGCGAGGCCGCGATCCTGACGGAGTTCGTCGCCGCCACCGATCGCATCGAGGCGTCGCGGCGCATCACGCTCTCTGCGCGGCTGGCCTCGCACTACCGCGAGACGCTCGGTCTCGAGGAGCAGCGCAGCCTCCCGGACGACGCGATCCTGCGTGGGATCGTGGGAGTGGTGGCCGCCGACCGCTTCGCCCGGCCCGCCTGAACCTGCAACCGGCCTGAACCTGCGCCCACCTGAACCTACGCACCGTGCAACGGTTCTCTCCGAGAGACGGCGCTCTGACGATACAATGGGCGACGAGACAACGGCCGGCGAGTCAACGGCCGACGAGTCAACGGCCGACGAGTCAACGGCCGACGATTCAACGGCCGACGATTCAACGGCCGACGATTCAACGGACAGAGGAGGGAGCCCGGGTATGGCGTGCCGCAACCATCCGCTGGTCGATACGGGGATCGAGCACTGCGAGATCTGCGCGGAGACGTACTGCGCCGACTGCCTGGTGGAGTTCCAGGAGAAGCGCGTCTGCGGCGAGTGCAAGACGCAGGTGGTCGCGGACCTGGAGTTCGGCGGCCGCGTGAGCGGCGACGGCGTCCTGCCCCCCTGGGAGCGGCGGGAGGAGCTCGGTCTCGTCGGGGCGTTCTGGCAGACGTCGAAGGCGGTCATCCTCACGCCGAACGACTTCTTCGACAAGATGGAGAAGAACTCCCAGTCGTTCACCTGCCTTCTCTACGCCGTCATCGTCCAGGTGCTCGCGGCGATCGCGAACTGGATCTACTCCGTGGTGATGTTCGGGATCATCGCGGCGGTGGCGGGCGGCGGCGGCGAGTTCGAACAGGCAATGGCGGGTCCCTTCGGCGTCGGGGTGCAGGGGTTCATCGGCGTCATCTTCGCGCCCATCGGGGCGATCATCGGTGTGTTCGTCGGCGCAGGTCTGATGCATCTCTACCTGTACGTGACGAAGCTCGCGCGCGTGCCGTACCAGCAGACGATGCGCGGACTCTGTTACGCCCATGCACCCCAGCTGCTGCTCCTGATCCCGATCCCCTTCCTGAACCAGATCGTGGGGGGGATCTGGACGATCGTGGCGGAGGTCATCATGATCAACCGCCTCCACAAGTGCGGCTGGCTACACGCCATCGCGTCGCTCTTGTGGATCGCGGTCCTGTGCGGCTGCATCTTCGGCGGGATCTTCCTCGTGATCGCGATCGTCGGCGCAGCGGCGAACTGACAGGGTCGTAGATGACGGCGTCCGTCCCGGCCGCTGTGCCCGACAGGGCACCGCGGGTGCCCTGTCCGCGCTGCCATCGGCGTGTGCCGGCGACGGGGACGAGCTGGGGACGCTGCCCGAAGTGCCTCGCTCGCTATCGCGTGATCGAGTTCACGCCGCTTCTGGACGCGGCGGAGTTGGCGGCCGGAGCCGGGCGCTGCGCCAATCACCCCGGCAAGGACGCATCGAACGGTTGCGCACGCTGCGGCGCGTTTGTGTGCGACGTGTGCGTGACGCGTACGGGCGAGGACCTGTACTGCCCCGACTGCTTCTCCCTGCTGCACACCCGCGGGCAGCTCGCCACGACGCAGACCAGCCGCACACGCTGGGACTCCCTTGTCCTGCTCCTGACCTGCATGGCACCGTTCACGTGCTGGGGTTCGCTCCTCTTCTCGGTCCCGCTCTCCGTCTGGATGCTCTTCCGCCTGCGCAAGGACCGGTGGCTGCGGCCGGGTCTCGTGGCGATCGCAGCAGCACTCAACCTCGCGGCGATCCTCCTGGTCGCGCTGATCATGTGGGGGGCCATGTCGTGAACCGCCCCGCCGTGCGCGTCAGTCAGGACGGAATCACCGCGTACGCCGTCTACGTCGCGGACGACGTCGTCAGCGTCGGCCGCATCGAGTTGTTCGCGCGCGAAACGCTGCGGCGCGTTGCCTATCGCGACGTGACACGGATGCTCGCGTGGGACGACCGACGCAGCTACGTGCGGACGATCGGTGCGTTCTTGTTCGCGAGCGCTCTTGCCGCGGCGCTGGCGTGGGAGCTCGCCGACAACTCGATCGTCGCGGCCGTCTTCGTCACGGCCGGTTTCGGGGCGCTCGCTCTCTGCCTGTATGGCGGGCGCATCGGCGGCGTGACGCGGTTCCGGCTCGAGACCGCCCACGGCCGGATCGACGCGGCACTCAGCGGCAACGTCGACAAGCGACAGCTGATCCTGTGGGACATCGAGCAGCGCGTGCTGGCCCGCCAGGACGTCGCCCCGGCAGCTACGTCAGCTCAACCGGGACTCTTCGCGGAACCGGATCCGTTCGAAACGCCGGATCCGTTCCTGAATCCGGAAGTCGAACCGGGCTCCGACTCCCCGCCCAGCCCCGACTCCGGCGACAGCGTCAGCCCGGACGACGCGCCAGCGACACCACCTTCTTGAACTCCGCGGCCGTCACCGGCTGCACGGAGAGGCGGGCGCCACGCTGCGTCACCATCATCTTCGCGAGGGCTTTCTCGCCCTTCATCTCGGCCAGCGTGACGACGCGCGCCAGCTGCTTCTCGAACGCGATGTCGACGCAGAACCAACGTGGTGCGTCCTTGGTGGCCTTCTCGTCGTGGTACTTCGACTTCTTGTCGAACTGGGACGGATCGGCGTAGCCCTCGCGGACAACCCTCGCCACGCCGGACACACCCATCGGCGGCACGCGCGAGTGGTAGAAGAGCACGCCGTCGCCCTTCTTCATGTCGTCGCGCATCGTGTTCCGCGCCTGGTAGTTGCGGACGCCGTCCCAGTGAGTCCTGCCGTCCTTCTCGAGATCCTCGATCGAGTAGACGTCGGGCTCGCTCTTCATCAGCCAGTAGTGCTTCGCGCGGGTCGATTTAGTGCGGGGCATGGGGTTCAGGCCTGCGCGCGCGCCGCCGACCGCTTCTTCTGCCAGGCCGACTCGACGGTCCACTTCCCGCCGCCGAGGCACGCCAGGCAGAGCATGATCGCGAGGTAGACGAGCGCGAGTTCCTTCTTCTCGAAGGAGTCGTCCCAGTGGCGGATGAACGCTGCGACGAACATGGTGAATGCGATGAACGACGCGCTGACGCGCGTGAAGAGGCCGAGCAGCACGCAGACGCCCGCGACGAGCTCGGAGAGGATCGCCGCCCACGCGAAGAACTCGGGCTGCGGGAATCCCAGCGACTGCACGCGCCACACGAACCCCTCCCACTTGGTCTGCGGGTCGTCCTCCAGCGCCCACTGGAGCTTCGCCCAGCCGTGGGTGGCCATCAGGCCGCCGGTGCCCCGAAGCAGGAGCAGTCCGAGATCAGTGAGTTTGCCGCGCGCCATCGTCCCTCCGGGGAGGCGCACAGTGTAGTCCCGCGGGAAGACGCGGCGCCTGGCCGTATCCTCGTCGAATGAACCGCGCCCGCCTCGCCGTCGCCCTCGTGCTGGCCCTCCTTGCGGCCGGTGCTGCGTATGCGCGGGCCCGCCCGCTGGAGCCGCACCTCGAGATCACCGTCCGGCGCGAGTTGCACCAGGAAGACCGCTCGATCTACGCCATCCGGATCGAGCTTCGCGGGGGCGAGCCGGCGGATCTCCTCGCCATCGAGGTGCTCCGCGGACCGGTCGGCATCGTCGGCCCGGGGCGTGTCGAGCGACCGGCGCCGGGCACGCAGTTCAACGTGCAGGTGACCGTGATCGGCGAGACCACCGTTCCGGCAGCGGTCCGGATCGTCCAGACCGGGCGTGTTGACAGGACGTACGAGGTCGACCTGGAAGAGTGGCGGCTGCGGTGATGCGGCTGCCTCTCATCCTCCGCGGCGCATGGCACCTCCTGGAGTGCGCGCTGGCCGCGATGTGGCTCGTCTCGGCCGCCGCGAAGCTGTTGAGTCCCCTGCCCGCGTACGAACTGATCGCGGCGGACGTGGGCGGCGGCGGGACGGCGCACGCCACGTTCGCCGCGATCGTGGGCGCCGAGGTCCTGCTGGGTGCACTGATGAGTCTCCGCGTGGTCCGCGGACTCTATGCGTCGCTCGGCCTGCTGCTCGTATTCACGACGGCGCTGCTCCGCGTGCGTTCCGTGTGGGGCGGGACGTTCGCGTGCGGCTGCTTCGGGGACACGGCGACGATCGACGATGCTCTGTTGCGAAACGGAATCCTGGCCGGAGTCGTTGCCGCGATGATCCTCGCGCGGTGGACGTACGGAATTCGCCGGCGCACGTCTCAAGTCCCGTAGGTCGACCCGCCGGGGCGCTACCATGCGTCCGATGCCACTCCTTGAAGCCCGGCGGTTGGTGAAGTCGTACCGCGGTCGCGGACGCGTCGTGAAAGAAGTGTCGTTCGACGTCGAACCCGGCGAGATCGTCGGGCTGCTCGGTCCGAACGGCGCCGGTAAGACGACGACGTTTCGCATGACCGTCGGAATGCTGCGCGCGGACGCGGGCGAAGTGCGATTCGGCGGTCATGACGTGAGCCGCTTGCCGATGTACAGGCGCGCGCGGCGCGGCATGGGCTACCTGAGCCAGCAGCCGTCGATTTTCCGTGGGCTCACCGTCGAGCAGAACGTGCTCGCCATTCTCGAGACGTTGTCGCTGCCTCGCCGCGAACGCATGCAGCGGCTCGAGGACCACCTCGGGGAACTGGGTCTGCTGCCGATCCGGAAGTCCGTTGCGCAATCGCTTTCCGGCGGCGAGCGACGCCGCCTCGAGATCACGCGCTCGCTCGTCACCTCGCCGCGACTGCTGCTGCTCGATGAACCGTTCAGCGGCGTCGACCCGATCGCGGTCTCCGAGATCCAGGACATCGTGCTGCGCCTGCGGGAGCGCGGCATGGGTGTCCTGTTGACCGATCACAGCGTGCGCGAGACGCTCACGATCACCGACCGGGCCTACATCATCTACGAGGGCGAGATCCTGCGTCAGGGGACCTCCTCGGAGCTGGTCGAGGACCCGGTCGTCCGCGAGATCTACCTGGGTGATCGGTTCGATATGCCCGAACTCCAGTCCTCACGGAAGGATGCCGATGAGAGACCGGGAGAGTCGCGGCCGGATCGTCGTACCTGGACCGGTCGTTGAGCTCGCCTAGCACCCCACCCTCGGACAGCGAGGGGGATGGCTCCGAGGGGTTAGTGAGCACCGAAGCACCCGTGATCGTGGAAGCGGAGACCGACCGGCTGGACCTGGGGTCCGGCGGGGAGCGCCGCATCTTGGTCGTGGACGACGAGCCGGGCATTCGCAGTCTGCTCACCGTGTTCCTGCGCCGCCTCGGCTTCGAGGTCACCACGGCTCCCGATGCCGAGAGGGCTCTCGAGTTCCTGAACGACGGCGGCTTCTTCCTCGTGATCACCGACGTCCAGATGCCGGGCCTCTCCGGTCTGGAACTCCTCAGCGAGATCCAGCGCATCGCGCCGCCGAGTGATCCGAAGTCGCCCGACGTCATCATCGTGACGGGTAAGCCGGGCGAGAAGGTCGCGGTCGATGCGTTGCGCCGCGGCGCGTACGACTACTTCGCCAAGCCCTTCTCCTTCGACCAGATGACGTTCACCATCCAGCGATTGCAGGAGCGCCGGTGCCTGCGCCGCGACGCGCACGCCGCGCACACTCTCGCGGTGCGCATCGAGGCGCAGGAAGAGCACGCGTCGCAGGCCGTGCAGGCGCTGGTCGAAGCCGTCTATGCCAAGGACAACTACACGCGCGGACACATGGAGCGCGTCGGCCAGATCGCTGCGCTCATGGGCCGCTACATGGGTAAGGACGAAGAGCAGATCGAACTGCTCTATCGCGCCGGCACGTTGCACGACATCGGCAAGATCGGCACCCCCGACCATGTCCTCAACAAGCCGTCGTCGCTGACCGACGCGGAGTGGGAACACATCCGGTTGCACCCTGTGGTTTTGCGCGAACATTCTCGCCCCGATCCAGGCGCTCGCGCCCGTGTGCGGTCCCGTCCGCTGTCACCACGAACGCTGGGACGGCACCGGATATCCCGACAAGCTCGGCGGCGAGGACATCCCCGAACTGGCGCGCGTCCTGGCCGTCGCCGATGTGTGCGACGCGCTGTACAGCGATCGCGCCTACCGCATGGGCCTGCCCGAGGAGACGGTGCGCGAGATCATCCGCGCCGGCCGCGGGTCTCACTTCGACCCGATCGCGGTGGACGCCCTCGAAGACCTCTGCGAACAGGGTGTCGTCTTCGAGCCCCTCGCCTCATCCCGCTCCGATCGCCGGGTGGATGATGGTGAGTTGGCCCAGCCGTGCTAATCGCGCGATGAACCGGTTGGGGCGGGTCGCCGCGTCCGCCCGCACTACTGCCGCCCTGTCACATCGGGATCCGCGAGGACGCCGCCGCCCTCCGCGCTAGCCTCCCGGTCTTCGGCTTCGCCATCCCCCTCGAAAGCCGTCCGGAGGCCCCATGCGCATCGTCGTGTGCCTGAAGCGTGTTCCCGACACCACCGCCAAGATCAAGCCGTCCGCGGACGGCCGCGGCATCGACCCCCAGGGGGTCGAGTTCATCATCTCGCCGTACGACGAGATGGCGCTCGAGAAGGCCGTCCAGCTCAAAGAGGCCGGAGTCGCCACGCAGGTGACGGTCCTCTGCCTCGGCCCCTCCACCGCGACCAAGGAGGTCCGCAAGGCGATGGCCATGGGCGCCGACGATGCGGTGCTCCTGGTCGATGAACTGCCGTTCCGCGACCCGGCCGCAACGGCAGGGGCCCTCGCGGCCGCTGTTCGCGAGCTCGAACCGGCGGTCGTGTTCTGTGGCTGGAAGGCGATCGACGACGACTCGGCGGCGGTCGGCGGCATGCTCGCGGCGATGCTCGACTACGCGTATGCGTCGTTCGTGGTCGGCGTCGACGGCGCCGACGGCGGGCTTCGCGTGCGCCGCGAGGTGGAGGGCAGCGAGGAGGTCGTGTTCGTGCCGACGCCGTGCGTGCTGACCGCCCAGCGCGGCCTGGCCGAACCCCGCTTCGCGTCGCTGAAGGGGATCATGATGGCGAAGAAGAAGCCGCTGGAGCAGAAGGCGGCGGCGGTCACGGAGAACGCGTCCGACATCGTGTCGGTGACCGCGCCGCCGGCGCGCGCGGGCGTGCGCATGCTGGGCGAAGGAGTGGACGCGGTGCCCGAACTCGTGCGCGTGCTGCGCGACGAAGTGGGCGTTCTCTAGGAAGGTTGAGGTCAATGAGCGGCAACGTACTCGTCTACCTGGAGAGCGCCGGTGGTGCGCTCCGCAAGCCGGCGCGCGAGGGTCTGGGTGCCGGCGCGGCTCTGGCAACGGCGCTGGGCGTCGAACTGCACGCGGTGCTCGCCGCGCCGGATGCGAACGCCATCGCCGCAGCGAAGGGCGCGCCCGGCGCCGTCGTGCTGCACGTGGTGGAGGACGCGTCACTCGACACGTCCCTCTCGGGGCCCCACACGCGCGCCGTGCGCGCCGCCGCCGATGCCGCGGGGGCGGGGTTCCTGCTGTTCCCAGCGACCGTCTGCGGTCGCGACATCTTGGCGACCGTGGCGGGCGCGCTCGGCGCCGGTCTTGCTGCGGACGCCACGTCGATCTCCGTCGAGGGCGGCGCGGTGCGCATCACGCGACCGGTGTACGCGGGCAAAGTGATCCAGACGGTCGAAGCCAAGCGGACGCCGTTCTGCATAGGGCTTCGCCCGAACGCGTTCGCGCCCGCCGTCGCTCTGTCGAGCGCCGAGATCCGCGCGCTGGCGTTGCCGGCAGCAGCGGCGGGGGCTCCCGCCGCGCGGGTGGAGGAGGTTCGGGCGCCGGAGGTCCGGTCGGTCGACCTGACGGAGGCCGAGATCGTGGTCTCGGGAGGGCGCGGCTTGAAGGGCCCCGAGAACTTCCACCTGGTCGAGGAGCTGGCCGCTGCGCTCGGCGGTGTGGTCGGAGCCAGCCGGGCGGTCGTGGACGCCGGCTGGCGGCCCCACGACGAGCAGGTCGGACAGACCGGAAAGACGGTCTCACCCAAGCTGTACGTGGCCTGCGCGATCTCCGGTGCCATCCAGCACCTGGCCGGGATGTCCTCGAGCAAGGTGATCGTGGCCGTGAACAAGGACGCCGAGGCACCGATCTTCAAGGTCGCCGACTACGGGATCGTGGGGGACGTCTTCGAGGTCCTGCCGGCGCTGACCGAGCAGATTCAGGCCGCCAAGAGCTGATCCGGCCACTTCTCAGCGCAGGAGCAAGATCCGGGATCCGAGCCTGGAGAGGGCCTTCTCGAGCGAAAACCCCTCTTCGGCGGGATCTATACCTAGAGTCGCACAGTAAGGTTCCGATTAGAGCATTGACGCCGAGAATGGTCTCTCTCTCTCAAATCCAACCAGCCCGACGTCGACAAGTCTCTCCCCGGCAGCCACGGGCTGCCGAACACGCGCCTCATCGGTCCCCCGGCCGGTGGGGCGCTTCCCGTACCTGCTAGGGCTGCGTGATTCCGCGGTACTCCGCGTGCAGCTCGCGGTCGGTCATGGCGGCCACGTGGT
The DNA here is from genome assembly GCA_965248445.1 of Planctomycetota bacterium. Taxonomy (GTDB): domain Bacteria; phylum Planctomycetota; class JAJSAM01; order JAJSAM01; family JAJVHW01; genus CBDFJG01. The sequence goes on along the minus strand of CBDFJG010000003.1, from coordinate 1,447,125 downwards.
CGCAGACCGCCCGGTGCAAGCCGTCCTCCTCGGCCCGCGCGCGGACCACGGGCGGGAGCGTCCGGGGATGCTCGACGAAGTACGAGAAGACCGTCGAGAGGAAGCGCTTCGCGTTCTCCTGCATCCGCGCCACCCGCCAGTGCGAGTAGAAGTTCGCGAAGAGGAAGCGGTGCAGCTCGCTCTCCCGGCGCTGCCCGTCGTCTGAGAATCCCGCAAGCGGGGCCGCCGTCGCGCGCGCCTCGGCGACCGAGGCGGTTCCGGCCGCAGCCAGGCGCCGCGACGTCTCGCCCACGAGGTCGGTCACCGCGCCGTTCATCAGCCGGATGAAGACCTGATTCACGCGGACGCGGAACGGCAGGCCCGGCGCCTCGCGGTCGACCGCCTCGAATGCTGCATTCACGTGGGGGAGTCCGCGTACGTCGTGCTCAGTCAGTATCCCGGCGGTCAGGCCGTCGTCCAGATCGTGGTGGTTGTAGGCCAGACGGTCGGCCTTGTCGGCGACCAGCGCCTCGAGCAGCGGTGCGTCGTCGGGTCGAAAGTCGCGGGCCGCTCCGCTGGCGCGGAAGTCCCCGTGCTTCGCCATGCCCTCGCGCGCCTCGAACGAGAGGTTCAGACCGAGGAACGACGGGTAGCGCCGCTCGAGACGCGTGACGATGCGGAGGCCCTGGCGGTTGTGCTCGAATCCCCCGTGGTCCGCCATGCACTCCGCCAGCGCGTCCTGACCGGCGTGTCCGAACGGAGCGTGTCCGAGATCGTGGACCAGGGCGAGCGTCTCGATCAGGTCCTCGTTCAGTCCGAGGGTGCGCGCGATGGTGCGGGCGATCTGCGCCACCTCGATTGTGTGGGTGAGCCGCGTGCGGTACGAGTCGCCCTCGGTGTTGACGAACACCTGCGTCTTGTACTCGAGGCGGCGGAAGGCCTCGCAGTGGACGATCCGGTCGCGGTCCCGCTGATAGACGGTTCGGTAGGGGTGCTCGTCCTCGGCGTGCTCCCGCCCCTCGGATGCCGCGCTTCGCATGGCGTACGGCGCCAGCGCGGCATCCTCGGACCGTTCGAGCTCTTCGCGCGTGCGCATGGGCCCCCAGTTTCTCCGCCCCCCCAGTTTCTCCGCCCCAGAGTGTCTCCGGCTTCGCGCCTCGTACGGCCGCCTCCGAGGAGAGACGGTAGTCGCCCCGCCGGACGCCGGGCCAACCCTGACTAGCACCCCTCCCGGTTCGTGGCGCACCACACTGGGGGGAGTAAGATCCGGGGTTCGTGCCCCGAGGTGAGGGTGTGATGACGGAGGCCCGCTCATGTTGACTCGTTCGATCCGCCCGCTTGCCGCGCCGCTGCTGCTGCTGGCGGTCAGCCTGCTGCTGCCCGCATGCGGCCTCTTCGGCAGCTCGCAGCGGCTGCCCGACATCATGCCGAACGACTTCCGGTTCGTGCACAGTGTCCACTCGGCGACCCAACCGGCCGTGGACTACACGCTGACGTTCGAACGGTCGGGCAGCGTCACATATGACACGTTCGTCCGGGCTCCGCGACGGGACCGTTCGTCGGGCGCGTTCGAGGTCAGCGAAGACCACCTCCAGAACATCTACACCGCGCTGCTGGCCGCGAACTTCGACGAGCTTCCCGCCGTCATGCATGCCGAGCCGGGCACGGAGCAGAACGAGCTTGGCGCGCGCGCATACTTTGTGCGGGCGGACGGCGACGAGATTCGCGTCGAGGCCGAGTTCCTGGACATCCCCGAGCTCGCGATGATCCGCACCGAGATGCTCAAGGAGGTCCCCGACTACGTTTTCACCGCGAAGAACCGTGTCACGGAGGCGGCGCCGTCGCGCTTCGTGGCCGAGTCGGTCAACCAGAAGTTCCACCGCGGCGAGTGCAAGGTGCTCAGCGCGACGGCTACGGGACAACGGCGGGACTTCGACACGATGTACGACGCGCTGAACTTCGGATTCGACCCGTGCGAGGTCTGCGATCCGATGCCGTCCCGCACCGTCGGTCGCTGACCGCGTCCGGACGACAGTGCAGTCGTCAGTAGAGGCGCGGTTCCTGCTCTACGCCGTGGCGCTCGGCGCGGCGCTCGGTCTCTACGTCCTGCTCCACCGTCGGGCGCGTGCGTTCTGGTTCCACGCGTTCCTGCTCGGCATCCTCCTCGCAGCGACGGTCTGGGCGCTGGGCGATGACGGCCGCACCGTCGTTCTGTCGGTGCCGTTGTTCCTCGCGTTCGCGGTGTTCAGTCTGCTGCCGTCGCTCTTCCTGATGGGCGCCCGCCGCGCCGTTCCGGAGCGGCGCTACCGGCTCGCGGCGTGGATGGCACACAGCGCGTCCGCGCTGCTCGGCTTTCCCGGCCCCACCCGCGGCGAAGCGTCGTTCTACTCGGCCATCGACGACGCTGACCGCGGCCATCGGGCGCGGGCGACGGAGCGGCTCGAGGCGCTCGCGCGCCGCGGGATGCTGCCCGGCGCGCACGGCGGGGCGACGCTGGCGCGCGTGCTTCCGGCGGCGGCCGACCGCGACTGGCCGGCGGTCCTCGCGGCCGTCGAAGAACTCCCCAGCACGGCGCCGGCGGTCCAGTCGCTCGAGTCCCGCGCTGCGGCCGAGACAGGGGACCTGAGCCGCGCGCTGCGCACCTGCCGCTCGGTCGAGGCGCACTCCGGCGTCGCCACGTTGCACGCGCAGACCAGGCGCGCGGTCCTCGCGTGCGCGGGACGGACCGACGTGCTCGACGAGGCCGACCACATGGACTGGCCGCTGATGGCCGGGTCGGCCGGTGCGGGGCTGCTCGCCCGAGCGCGCGCGCGCGAGGCCGCCGGCGAGGCGGACCTCGCGTCGCGGCTGTACGAGCGGGCAGAGCGCGAGACGCTTCGCGCGCAACGGCGGGAGGCCGTCGCGGGCCGTACGCGGATCGCCGCGGGCAGCTCTCGTCTCGGCGCACCGACCGCCGACGAGATGGAAGAGCTGCGGGCGCTCGAAGCGCGATGCCGCGACGAAGCGAGGCTCACGCCGAAGTCCACGAGTAGCCGTGTGATCGCGGTGCCGCTGCTCTCGTTAATCGCGTTCATCGTGTCGGTCGGCACCTTCCTGTTCGTGGGCGATGACGGGAACCCGTTCTCCGCGGGTGCGTTCGAACTGCTGCTCGGCGGGGCGCTCAGCGCGCCGCTGATCATCGAGCAGGGGCAGTGGTGGCGTCTTCTCTCGACCATGGACCTGCACGGTGGCTGGGTGCACCTCGGCATGAACCTCGGTTCCATTCTGCTCATCGGATGGCCGCTGGAGCGGCGCATTGGGTGGGCGCGCACCGTGATCGTCTACCTCGGTTCCGGTGTGATGGGCTCGCTCGCCAGTGTGTACGTCAACCACACCGACGTCGGCGTCGGAGCGAGCGGCGCGGCCATGGGGCTGATCGGCGCCCTGCTCGTGATCCTCCTGCTCAGAGCGAAGTCGTTCCCCCGCGCGCAGCGCAGCCGGTGGCTGTTCGTGTTGTGGCTCTGCATCGCGGCGACCGCCGCGATCGGGATCGTCGAGCATCGGTTCATCGACAATGCTGCGCACGGCGTCGGACTGGTCGCGGGGGCACTCCTCGCGCTGGCGCTGCTGCCGCGTCCGACGGGCGCGGTCGTCACGACCGGTCTCCGCGTCGGGGCGCTGCTTCTGCTCGCGCTGCTCGGCTGGTCGGAAGTCTCTGCATACCTCGAGGGACGGCGCTGGCAGGAACCCCTCGTGGTGGCGGAGCAGGGCGTCACCGCGGAACTTCCCGGGTTCCTGCATGTCAGGCGGCACGAGCTCGGCGGGCTGATCGCCGACGGCCGACCGTGGGAGATTCGCATCTATCTCGGTGCGGAGCCGCGGGCCGAGCCGAACGCGCTGCGGCTCCTCCCGGCGGGGAGTGGTCTGCGGCGTGTGTTCCTCCGGCATCGCGCCAACGTCCGGGTGGGCACTTCGCCGGTCGTCGTGAGGCCCGAGGACGATCGCGATCGCGAAGATCTCGGCGAGGACTACCCGGACGGGCTGCGCATCCTGCGCGTGTCCAACGGGGCGGCGTTTGCGCTCGTCCTGCTGCCCGAGGGCCCGGCCGCAGAGGCGTACCGCGACGTGGTCCAGCAGATCCGGGCCTCCGTGGCGCCCATGCGGTGAAATGGTTGTCATGCGAGTACTCGTGATCGACCCCGATGGGGCAGCAGCGGATGAACTGACGGCCGAGCTCCACGACGCGGGCTACGACGCATGGGCGTCGGGCGACGAGCCGGAGCGGGCCCTCGAGTTCGCAAAGGAGAGCCGGCCGCAGGTCGTGGTCGGCGTCCTGGAGACCGATGCCAGTGAGGTGCTATCGCGCGTCGGCGTGCTCCTGGAGGCCCGCGCCGCGCGGGTGGCGGGCCTGCTGTTCTGCGGCAGCGACGCCGTGGGACTGGAGCTGGCGCGGGCGCTCTACCCGGGCGCGAACTTCACGAGCCGGGCCACGCTGCACACGGCCATCGCGTCTCTCCGGACCTAATGCGCGTGTTCGAGCGTCCAATGGAGTGGCGGCAGAATCCGGAGAGCAGTGGAGTCAGTGGGTTGGACGGACGAGTGAACCGGCTCGCTGAGCGCATGGACGGCCGCGTGACGCGCGTGCTGGCGTTCGGGATTCTCGTCGCGCTGACCGCGCTGCCGTCGCACGCGCAGGACGAGTCCGGACGCCGTCTGCCGTTCAGCGACGACATCGCACTGCCGGCCCCGCTGCCGGTGCCCCTCGACCGCCACCTGCGCGGCGAGATCGTCGAGTTCGACGGCGAGCGGATCAAGCTGCGCTGGGACTGGAGCGATCCAGCCCACCTCGAGGACTTCGATCCGTTCATCCCCGTGCGTTCCGGCCTGACCGGCGACTTCCGGGTCGTGCCGGCCGAAGACACGTCGTCGGCCATCGTGAAGGCGCGAGGAACCGCCGGAATCCGCCTGCGGCTCGGCATGGTCTCCGACCTGTCGGTCCGCACCGACGCGAAGCTGATCGACCCGCACGACCTCGGAGTCGTGCTGGTGAAACCCGATGTGTCCGACGAGTCGATCCTCTGCCTCGTGCAGGACCGGTTCTTCACCCGGTTCGACGGCGCCGCCGGCAACTCCACGATGATCAACAAGATGGGTGGAATCCCGGCCACCGCGCCGGGCGTCACGGAGTTCCGTTACATCGACCGCAAGAAGCAGCCGAAGCTCGCGCCGGGCGATCACGTGGAGCTCGAGGTGCTCCGGACCGTCGGGCACACGACGTTCACGATCACCCCCGATGGGAAGAAGTCCGTGAAGCTGGCGGGTGACGACACCGACACCGCGATGACGCGCTTCACGCCGGGTCTCTACGTCGCGGCGGCGCGTGCGGACTTCGGGCCGCTCGAGATCGAGGGGAAGCTCGATCCCGAGTGGTTCCCGGTGCACGACGTGCTCCCGCACGTCGCCTCGGACCTGCTGCACCCCGGCAACGGCTTCAAGGGGAAGTCGAAGACCGCCGCTCAGATGATCGAGCGCTACCTCGTCCAGGACGCCACGGCCGCTCCTCCCGAGGACGCGAAAGACGGAAAGAACGAACTCGTGGATCCGGCCGACGTCGGGCGTCTGGTCGGCCTCACCGATCTGCCGCTCGTGATTCGCATCCGGGCCGCGGAGTCGCTGATGGAACGCGGCGCGGCCGACGGCGACGTCGTCCGTTCGATCGCGCGCCTCCTCTACGAGGGGGACCGCGCCGCACGGCTGCTGGCCTGGCAGGTCGTGCGGCCGGAGCTCCCGTGGCACTTCCGGTACGAGGTGGACGCGAAGGAAGCGGACCGCAAGGAGGCCTCGGAACTGATCGGCCACTACCTCCGCGAGCGCGAGGACTCTGTCGCCGAGGGCAAGGTGTTCGTGGACGGGTACTGGTTCACTCCCGCCCGCGCGGACGCCGTGAGAGGCAACTGGGAGACGCCGTGGGACCTGCGCACGGAACACGTCCGCATCCGCACCAACCTGCCGAAGGAGTGGGCCGACTGGTACCTCGCCGGGCTCGAAGCCGCCTATACCGAGATGGTGCGCGTGATCGGCCGCGAACCACCGCGCGAGGCGCTCCCGCTCTCCGTGCTCGTGTTCCGCGAGAAAGCCGAGTTCGAGGCGTTCTGCGACGAGCACGACGAGTACACGTCGCGTAAGGCGTGGGGCCGCTTCGAGGACATGGACCGCGGTGTCGCGTTCATCCGCTTCGACAAGCGGTACGCGCCGTACTGGTCGTTCAACTACATGGCGAAGCTGTTCCTGCACGAGGCGACCGGCACCTCGTGGCCGACGTGGTTCTCCGAGGGGCGCGCGTCCTGGTTCGGGAACCCGACGTACCGCACCGCCGGGTGGGACGGGTCGTCGTACAGCGCGGGACACTCGGTCTCGGGCATCGAAGCGCGGCTGCTGCGAGCCGCAGCGGCAGCAGGGGACCTCGAGGACGTGTCTACGTTCCTCGCCCGCGACCCACGCAAGCTCGACGGACAAGACCGCCGGCTCTGGTACGTCCAGGCGTGGGCGCTGCACCACTGGCTGATGTCCGAGGCGCCCGCTGAGGCGATGCGGCGCTTCGCCCGCTGGCAGCAGGCGATGGAGGAGCGTGCTCCGTCACCCGGGTCGGCGGACTCGGAGGGGCGCCGGCTGTTCCTGTCCGTCTTCGCGGGACAGGTGGAGACGGTGGACGAGGGTTTGCGGGAGTTCCTCGGCCGCTTGGAGTAGTTCCCGGTGGGGCAGTCCCCCCCGGTACTCTGACACGCTTCCGGAGAACCCCGTGACGACCGACAGCACCACCACCGCCGACCCCCGCGATGCCGCCAGCGATGTCTCAGGGGCGGACGACGTCCCGGACACCCTCGAGGGGCTGCGGGAAGGCATCGACCGCCTGCGCACTGAACGCAACGCGATCATCCTCGCGCACTACTACCAGGTGGGCGCGATCCAGGACATCGCGGACTACGTCGGCGACAGCCTCGGGCTGGCCCAGCAGGCGGCCGCGACCGACGCCGACGTGATCGCGTTCGCCGGCGTGCACTTCATGGCGGAGACCGCGAAGATCCTCAATCCGGACAAGATCGTGGTCGTCCCCGATCTGGATGCGGGCTGCTCTCTCGACGAGAGCGCGCCCGCCGAGCCGTTCCGCGAGTGGGTCGACGCGCACCCCGGCGCCGCGGTGATCAGCTACATCAACTGCTCGGCGGCGGTGAAGTCCATGTCCGACGTGATCTGCACGTCCAGCAACGCGGAGCGCGTCGTTCAGTCCATCGAGGAAGGACGGCCGATCCTCTTCGCCCCCGACGAGCACCTCGGGAACTGGCTTCGCGGCAAGACCGGGCGCGACATGACGCTCTGGCCCGGGCGCTGCATGGTGCACGACGCGTTCGCGGTCGAACAACTCGAGCAGTTGATGATGGAGTTGCCGGACGCGATCGTGATCGCGCACCCGGAGTGTCCTCCCGACGTCCTCGAACTGGCGGACTTCGTCGGCTCGACCTCGGGCCTGATCAAGCGCGTCCAGGACGAGCCGGACGCGACGTTCATCATCGCAACCGAGTCCGGACTCCTGCACGAGATCCGTCGCCGTGTGCCGAACGCCAAGGTGGTCCCATTGCCGCCGTCGCGCAGCAACGTGCTGGGCGCAGCGACGATCGCGACGATCCCGCGCGCCGGAGAGCGCGAGGCCGGCGGCGAGACGCTCGCGATCGATCCCGAGCACGGATGCGCGTGCGCGATCTGTCCGCACATGCGCAAGAACACCATGCGCAAGCTGTTCCTTTGTCTGAGGGACCTCGAGCCGCGGCTCGAACTCGACGAGGAGATCCGGCGCCGCGCACTGGCGCCGATCAAGCGCATGCTGGAGATATCTGCGTGACCGAGGCGGAGCAGCCGGTCCCGTCGACGGGCAAGATGCGCGACGCGCCGCGTGATCGATTCGGGCGGGTCATCGACTACCTCCGCATCTCGCTCACGGATCGCTGCAACCTGCGTTGCGTGTACTGCATGCCGCTCGCCCAGCCGGACCTAGCGGACTCCGCGGACATCCTGACCGCCGCCGAGATCGAGGAGGTCGTGCGCGTCGCCACCGTTCTGGGCTTCCGCAAGTTCCGGCTCACCGGCGGCGAGCCGACGTTGCGGCGCGACGTGCTCGACGTCGTGCGGCGCATCGCTGCGGTTCCCGGCGTCGAGGATCTCTCGATGACGACCAACGCCGTGCGGCTTCCGGAGATGGCGGAGGACCTGGCCGCGGCGGGCCTCGACCGCGTCAACGTCCACCTGGACACGCTGTCCGCCCGCACGCTGCCCGAGATCATGCGCCTCGGGCGGCTCGACCGCGTGCTCGCCGGCATCCGTGGGGCCGAACGCGCCGGTCTCGTGCCCATGAAGCTGAACGCCGTTGTCGTCAAGGGTCTGAACGACACGCAGGTGGCCGACCTCGCACGACTCACGATCGAGAACGCCTGGCACGTCCGGTTCATCGAGCTGATGCCTCTCGGGGGTGGCGAGGAGGCGCGGGTCTCGGTCACGCAGTACGTCTCGAACGTGGAGACACGTCAGCGTGTCGAGGCCGCGCTCGGTCCGCTCACCTCCGTGCCGAGCAGGAACCCGGCGGACGAGAGCGAGAACTTCCGACTCGCGGGCGCACCCGGGGTCATCGGGTTCATCTCGCCCGTCAGCAAGCCCTATTGCGGCAGCTGCAACCGAATGCGCCTGACCGCAGACGGCCGCTTCCACCTGTGTCTGCTCCACGATACGGAACTCGACGTCCGCGCGGCGCTGCGCTCGCCGGTCGCCGCTTCGGAGCGTCGTGAACAGGTGTCCCAGATCCTGCTCAGTGCGGTGGCCGGCAAGCCGACGGGTCATGCGCTCGACAGGGGAGTCCACGCCAAGGGACGCCGCATGCACCAGATCGGCGGCTGAGCCCGTCCGAGGGAGCCTGGGAACGACTCGGCACGCCGTGTGCATTTGCTCAAGCGAAGGCTCGGGCTTTCCGTACACCTTCGCTCGCTCTTAACTATGGCGAACGAAGTGGCGGGATAGCGTCGTAGTCTTCGAGGCGCCAAAGAGGTGGAAGTCGCTCCTAGGAGCCCTTCCCGGGCAGTGCGGTCACACGCACGAGGGACCCCTGCGGCGCCGCGAGATCGCGGACGGACGGTGCAGTGAACTTGACTGGCCGTGCGTGCGCGAGACTGAGACGGCCCCCGAGCTCGTGTTCGGGGGGCGGGGTGCTCAGGCCGGAGTGGAGCGGGCGATGGGAATCGAACCCACGACCTGCAGCTTGGGAAGCTGCCACTCTACCGCTGAGTTACGCCCGCTCCGTGGGTCGCGGATTGTTGCCGGGAAGGCGTGTTTGGGGACATCTTTTCGTCCGTCGCGTGGGGCGACGGGGGATGTGCTCACAGCCTCCTGGAAGTCAACTAGAGGGCACGCGGAAGGCCGACCGTTCCATAGGAATGGGTCGGTGCGCCCCGAGTGGGGGCGTCGGATTCGGAGGAAAGCGCAGAGGTCTCTTCGGCCAGGCTGCCGCCGTTCTTGGCGGCGGCGATCCGGTCGAGGCGGCTTCGGGGCTCCCGGGATCGGTTCCTGGGAGGCCGAAATTCCCCTTGTCACGCACAGCGGACTGCTTAGATTGCGCTGCGTTGGGCTAGGCCGGGAACGGCGTTTTCCGATTTGGCGGATGATGAGTTCGCGCCAACTCCGGGTGCCTGGAAGTCTTAGTGAGGAGATGGGAATGCTGAGCGGAAGTTTCGTGAGGCTGTCGCTTGCCACAGGGCTCGCCACAGTCGCCATCGGCCTGTCGGGTTGTACTTCGTGCTACACGAAGCCCAAGTCGCCTAGGCCGCCGGCCCCTGTTGTTGTTCAACCCCCGGTCGTCGTCGTGGTTCCTGCGCCGCCGCCGGTGGTCTACGTCGGTTCGCCCGGCATCACGATCTCGCCCGAGGTCGCCGTCAACCCTGTTCGCACACAGCACGTCCTCGTGGCGACCGTGCGCGACCAGAACGGCAACCCGATGGCCGGCGAGAAGGTCGAGTGGATGCTGACCGGTGACGGCGCGATCGTCGACGTCGATGGTGGTGAGAAGGTCGACAATGGCTACGCCATGTCGCGCACCGCATCGAGCGGCTACGTGCTGGACCGCGGCAACGCCGATTCGTCGGATGACGTCCAGATCGGACCGGGTCAGACCTGGGCCGTGATCACGTCGGCGTCCGAGGGCACCTCGAACGTCATCGCCTATGCGCCCAACATCTCGAACTGGGACAAGCACAAGGCGTTCGCGACGAAGAACTGGATGGACGTCACGTGGGAGTGGCCGGTCGATGCCACGAACCGCATTGGCTCGCCTCACACGTTCACGACTCGCGTGATGCGTTACAGCGACGGCACGCCGCTCGTCGGTTACCACGTCAACTACGAGATCATCGGTGGGCCGTCCGCGTCCTTCCAGGGCGGCGGTCAGTCCGTCATGGTCATGACCGACTCGTCGGGTGTCGCGAGCGCGACGCTGAACGGCAGTGGTCAGGTCGGCACGAACGACGTCGAGATCTCGATCGTCCAGCCGGCCAACGCCGCCTGCTGCATCCCCGAGAAGCACATCATCTCGGGCGTCGTCCGCAAGACGTGGGTCAAGCCTGAGATCAACTGCTCGAAGACCGGACCGTCGATGGTCACGGTCGGCGACACGTTCGACTACAACATCACCATCAACAACCCGTCGGACATCGACGCGCGTGGTGTGACGGTGACTGACACGCTGCCGAACAACGTCAGCTTCGTGTCGGCTTCGGCTGGTGGTTCCGGCGGTGGCAACACCGTCACGTGGAACGTCGGCAGCCTCGAGGCAGGCGGATCTCGCAGCATGAGCGTCACGGTCACCGCGACCGGCGCCGGCAGCGCGAACAACCGCGCCACTGTCTCCGCAGAGAACGGCGCACTGACGCACGACTGCCAGGCAACGACGCAGATCGAGCCGAAGCGCACGCCGCAGCTCTCGATCACTTGCACCTGCCCGTCCGAGGTCATCCGCTGCGACCCGATCGTCTGGCGCTGCACGGTCACCAACAACGGTGACGGCGCGGCCGAAGGCGTGGTGGTTCGTTGCACGAACCCGGCCGGTCTCAACTGCGCTCCTGCGGGCGAGCACTTCATCGGCACCCTTATGCCGGGCGAGAGCCGCTCGATCGAAGCGAACTGCACAGCCGCGAACGCGGGTACGTTCACGCGCACCTGCACGGTCAGCTCGTCCAACGCCAACACGGCGGACGCCAGCTGCACCACGACGGTCAAGCAGCCTTCGCTCGCGATCACCAAGAGCAGCAACGGTCAGGTTTGGAAGTTGGGACGCCCGATCACTTGGACCATGACGGTCACAAGCAACGGCGACGTGGCGGCGAAGGATGTCGTCCTTTCCGACTCGGTCCCCGCAGACACCACGTTCAAGAGCGCCGACAACGGTGGCTCGCTCCAGGGCAACCAGGTTGTCTGGAACCTCGGAACGCTGAACGTCGGTGAGTCCCGCACTGTCAACATGGTCACGACGGCCAACACCCAGGGCACTGTCCGCAACACGGCGAGCGCGCGCGCATACTGTGCGCCGGACGTCAGTGCGGACGCAGAGGTCCGGGTCGAGGGCCTCCCCGCCATCTTGCTCGAGTGCATCGATGTGGATGACCCCATCGAGGTCGGTGGAACAGAGACGTACGTGATCGACGTGACGAACCAGGGCACCGCCCCGGACAACAACGTCGTGATCGTGGTCACGCTGCCTCCGCAACAGTCGTTCGTCAGCGCCCAGGGCCACGCCGGCACCAGCCACTCTGTGAGTGGCCAGGTCGTCACGTTCGCGCCCTTCGGTCCGCTGCAGCCCAAGGCTCGCGCCACCTATCGCGTCGTCGTCAAGGCGACGGCCGAGGGCGACGTGCGTCTGGGTGTCAGCCTGACCGCTGACAGCACCACGGCTGGCCCGGTCACCGAGACCGAGTCGACGCACCAGTACTGATCCAGATCTCCAGTCCCGGCGGAGCTCTGCTCCGCCGGGACCCCGGAAACTCGAAGGCGCCGGCCCTTGGCCGGCGCCTTCTTCGATTCCGATGGGGGTCACGACGGGTGCTGCCGCACACGTCGCGCCTCCCCTGGACGATGAGTGAGGACAGGACGGAGTCCTGTTCCCGATTCTTGTTCTCCGCTCCGCCGCGGGCCTTCGCCCGCGCTCCGCGTAGGCGCGCTCTGCGGCGCGCCGATCTCCAGCCGGTGCTGAGCTGCGCTCCGACGGTGGGGGCGGACTTTGTTCCGTAGGGGCAGGGTTCCGCCCTCGCCCGCCGGTCGGCCGTACGAGGCGCTCCCGAGACCGCGCCTCCGAGACCGGGTCTAGCCTCTCCACTTGCGAGCCCACGTCGGTGTGGCGCCGGTGCGCGGTACCCTCCTGCCCATGTGTGGGCGGTACTCGTTGGCGGCTCCGGGGGATGTGATTGCCGAGCTCTTCGAGCTGGGGGATCTGCCGGCGGATCTCGTGCCGCGCTGGAACATCGCTCCGACGCAGCAGTCGCTCGTGGTGCGGGTGGGGGAGGACGGCGGGAAGCAGGAGGGCGCGCTCTTGCGCTGGGGGCTGGTGCCGTTCTGGGCCAAGGACGTGAAGATCGGCAACCGCATGATCAACGCGCGTTCGGAGACAGCGTCCGTGAAGCCCTCGTTCCGAGACGCGATGAAGCGCCGGCGCTGTCTGGTCCTCGCGGACGGGTTCTACGAGTGGCAGCGGACCGCCGATGGCAAGGTTCCAACGCGGATACAGCAGCGCGACGCCGTGCCGTTCGGGTTCGCAGGGCTGTGGGAGCGATGGGGCCGTGGGGACGAGCTGCTCGAGACGTTCACCATCCTCACGAAGGCTGCGAATGCGCAGCTGCGGGACATTCACGACCGCATGCCCTGCGTCCTTCGGACGGCGGACCACGGCCTCTGGCTGGACCCGGACGTCACGGACGCGGCGCGCGTGGTTCCGCTGCTGTCGCCGGGACACGATCCCGAGCTCGAGACGTTCACTGTGAGCACCCGCGTGAACACACCCCGCAACGACGATGCGGAGTGCGCCGCGCCTTTCTGAGCGAGGTGTCCCCCCTTCAGAAGCAGTGGGGCGGCCGGGGAGGGGTACTCTTCCGGCGTGCCTGCAGAGTTCGTGCTACCGATCGGCCTGGACGTCCTCGCGACGCCGGAGAAGACGCTCGAGGAGGGCTATGACTTGGCGTGGCGCCAGGACGAGCCTCCTCACTACGTCTTCACGGCGCAGGTCAGCGTCCTCCGCCTCGCGCGGATCGTCCCGGCGGCGATGTCCTGCCTGCCGCGCCAGGTGCATGCCGTTCTCGAGGTGCGGCGTAGCGACGCAGAGTTCGACCGCGACCCGGACGGGCCCGAGGTCGATCGCTACGTGAGCCCGCTCACCGAGCGGAAGACCGTGCTGTCGGTCTTCCGCCGCTACAGCTTCCAACTGCTCCAGGACGGGATGGTGGGGTTCGGCGCGTACGACCCCGCGAGCACACTCGAGGTGTTCCTCGACGACCACAAGCTGCTTTCGCTGTGGTCACCGAGTCTCGAGCCGTTCGACGGCTTGCTCGAAGCGCATGAAGTGCCGCACAAGAGCGACCTGGTGACGGTCCTGGACTACGACCACGACCATTGCACGTTGCCCGCGGTTGCCGAGCGCTTCGCGGTTCCGCGCGCCCGGGAACTGCGGCGCCGCGTCAACGACATCGCGTGGTTCGCCGACGCCATTCAGCGGCGCCTGCAGATGCGCGTCTCCCCTGACGGCCGCGGCGCCCGCTGACGCGAAGCGGCCCGGCGAGTGCTGTCAGCACTCGCCGGGCCGTGTTGTCGTTCGTGGTAGCGACTAGGCGGATGCGGAGGCGACAGCCTCGCGGGCCGTCTCGGCGTCTTCGTGCATGTCGAAGACGCGCTCGAGCTTGGTGAGCTTGAACAGGCGCCGCACCATCGGAGCGAGCCCGCACACGGAGAACGTGGCCTGGCCCTCTTCGGCGAGCTTCTTGAGTCCGATCAGAACCGAGAGGCCGCACGAGTCCATCACGTCGACGTTCTGCAGGTCCATGACGATGTGACGAACGCCGCCCTTCATACGCTCGGAGACGATCTCCTTCACCGGGCCGCGCAACTGGTCGGCGAACGCGTAGTTGAGGTACGCGTCCTTCGGTGTGAGGGTCGTGATCGAGCGGTCGGGATCGTCCTCGACCTTCATTCGCAATGCTGTGTGAGCGTTCATGGGTGTTTACCTCCCCGCATGGGGCTCCTCCGCCTCATCGGCACCGGCCAGCCTTGGACTTGACCCTGGACTAGAGAGACAGCCCCCCTTGGGGTGGCGCTGAGACTGGCCACGCTCAGTCTTGGTCGAGGCCGAGCGCAGGGCCGGAGTTGGTCAGCTGGATCATCCGCTTGACCGGCGGCGTGAGGCCCCGGAGCGTGAACATCGCGCTCCCGGCCTCCGCGCGCCTCCTGATCCCCAGGAGGAGCGCCAGGCCCGAAGAGTCCACCTCGGTGACGTTCTGGAGATCCACGACGATCGTCAGGAACCCGTCAGCCAGCCGAGCGGCCATGATGTCGCGGAACTGCCCCCGTAGCTGGTCTGCGAAGGCGTGCGTCAGGAACCCGTTCTGAGGCGTCAGCACGGCGGTCTCCAGGTCGAGATCCTCGACTCGGATTCCGTGCGATGAGTGCGCGCGCATTTCCGGTCCTTCCACGCTGAGCCTTGCCACATCCGCATCGGGGATGCGGCGGACCGGACTTGACCCTGACCGACCGGCGGTCTCCCGCGTCGATCCGAACGGCCCCGGGGTAGCATCCCGGCTGGCCTCGCGGGAGGCCGAGCCGGGAGGAGACGGAGATGCAGGGTCCGGGCCAGCGTCGCCGCGCGGCGCTCCAGCTGCCGAGGGTCGACTTCGACCTCAGCGGGCTGGCGCTGGGCACGATCGGCTACCTCCTTCTCATGGTCCTCTGGCGGGGCCTCGCGTCCGCCCTGGGTGGCAGCGGTCGCGGCCACGCCGACTCGAGCGTGCTCCAGCAGCGTTTTGTGACCGAGTTCACCGAGCAGCTCGGGAACCTGCCGTTCCTGCGCCAGATCCTGCAGGAGTTCGGCTTCGGGAATCCGGACGTCAATCCCATGTCCGGCGCCGCGGTGCAGGTCGGCGAGGGACTGCACGTCTGGCAGTACGTGCTGATCACCGTGCTGCTCGTGATCGTCTGGTCGATCGTCTCCGGATCGCTCGCGCGCGTCCACGCCGTGCGGATTGCGCGGGACGAGACCGTCGGTCCCGATGACGCGTTGGGCTTCGTCTTCAAGAACCTGCGTGCATTCCTGTTCGCGCCGTTGTTCATCGTCGGAGCTGCGGCGTTCTTCGTCGCCGTGACGGCGGCATGCGGTGCGCTGTCCGCGGTGCCGTGGGCAGGCGGCGTCCTCCAGATCGTGGCGCATCCGGTGGCGCTCCTCGCGAGTCTCGTTGTCATGGTGATTGCACTCGGCGGCATCTTCGGAGTGCCGCTGCTGCACGCGGCACTCGCGACGGAGCGCAACGGCATGCTGGACGCGGTTTCGCGCACGTACTCCTACGCCTTCTCGCGGCCGGTCACGTTCGTTGCCGGAGTGGGTGTCGTCGCGGTGGTCTCCGGCATCATCTGGAAACTGGGTCACTGGTTCATCGACTACGTGTGGCTCCAGGCGTTCACGCTGGGCGCTTCGTGGAACGACACGGCAGCCGTGGCGTTGCAGGAGGGATTCGCTGCCGGGCGCACGCTCTCGTGGCCGGACTCCTCCGTCGTCGAGGGCGGCGCCGTGCTGAACGTCTGGGTTGCCTGGCTGATGACGGCTCTTGCGATGTCGCTGGTGCGCGGGTTCATGATCTCGTACGCCGTGGGCGGCCTGACCGACCTCTACTTCCTGCTGCGCCGGGAGGTGGACGGGACGGACGAGAGCCAGGTCTACGCCTCGGACGAGCCCGTGCCGGTCCTGCTCGACCCGGACGAGACCGGGTAGCGGGCACGCAGCGGGCGGCCGTGGCGGGGCGGTCTCGGGCGGTCTCCGGCGGTCTCCGGGTGTGGGACGGGCGCCCCTCGCCGCTACCATCGGGGAATGCAGATCCGCTCCCGCGCCGTCGCCGTCGTGCTCGGACTCCTGGTCCTGGCCGGGATCGCGCTGGCCGGCGGCGACGTCCTGAAGACGTACAAGAAGCGGTTCAGCAAGGGCAGCTACCTCTCCGAGCGCGAGGAGGTCATCGAGGAACTCGCGGTATCCGGGGAGCGCAAGGCACTCGGCGCACTGCTCTGGTGCATGGACGTCACGCGGGACCGGATCGACGACGCGCAGGACGTGGCCGACAAGCTCGACAAGAAGCTCGGCCCGGTCCGCGAGGCGTACGACGACAAGCTGCAGAAGTACCTCAAGCAGTTCGAGAAGCAGAAGAAGCCGCAGCCGAAGACGCACCCCCGCTGGCCCATTCGTATGGAGCTGGACGAGCTGACTGCCCAGCGCAAGACGGCGCAGCGGCGATTGAACGAGCAACTCGACCTCCTCGACCGCGCGCTCACGGCCCACGGGTCGTTGGTGGCGGGTCTCTCCGCCGAGGATCAGACTGCGGTCCGCGAGGAGTGGCAGAAGGGGCCGCTCGTCGACAAGGACTGGGGCGTGCGAGCGCCCCAGTGGGACCTGGTCGGCGGCGTGCCGACCGCGTGGGCACTCGAAATGTTGCTCGCCGCCGCGGTCAAGGAGTCCGACCCGCGGGTGCTCGTCGAGGTGCTCGACGGACTCGGCGGGCGGGACGTCGCCCGTGTCCTGCCGGTGCTGCGCGAACGGCTGGGGGACGCGCGCTGGCTGGTGCGCGTGGCGGCAGTCGCAGCGCTCGAGCGGACGCCGTCCAAGGACACGATCGACGCGCTGTTGGCGGCGATGGGCGCGGAGGACGGACGGCTGATCGACGACTGCGCGCGCGCGCTCACCACGCTCACGGGCGAGCAGTACGGCCTCAACGCCGAGCGCTGGTCGGCGTGGTGGAACGTCAACCGCGAGGCGTACGCCGGGCCGCCGGAACCGGAGCCCGAGAAGGACGAGGACGACCCCACGGCGGAGGGCGGCGACGGTGGTGTGGACCCGGAGACCGCCACGACTGACGTGGATGCCGAGAAGGATCCGCGCGACTCGGATACGGGGTTCTTCGGCGTCGACACCCGCAGCCGGCGGCTCGTGTTCGTCATCGACGTCTCCGGCTCGATGAACGAGAAGGTCGGTGAGAAGGGCAAGAAACGCACTCGCGCCGAACTCGCCAAGGCCGAGCTCGAGCGCGCGGTCCTCGCGCTCGAAGACGGCGCGATGTTCAACATGGTCTTCTACTCGAGCGACGTGCGCATGTGGCGCAGGACGATGATCGTCGCATCGCGGGAGACACGCCTCGAGGCCGTCGAGTTCATCCGCGAATCACCGGTCGTGGGTGGCACCGCAACGTACGACGCGTTGGTCGCCGCGTTCGACCTCGGAGACGTCGGGAGGGGCAAGAAGCGTGGCAGCGATCCCTCGGGTGACGCCGCCGTGGACACTGTCATCCTCCTGAGCGACGGCCGCCCCACGGTGGGCGAACTGACGGATACCAAGCAGATCCGCAAGGCCATCGTGGACCTCAACAAGTCCCGCCGAATTCAGATCCACACGATCGCGCTCGGCAAGGATGCCGATACGGAGTTCATGGCGGGGCTCGCTAAAGACACGGGTGGGACGACCGCCGTCAAGTAGTGGCTCCGGCGCTTCGCGCCGGAGCCACTACTTGACGGACTGTTGTGGCCCGCAGATCGCGTGGCGATCTGCGGGCCACAACCCGCACGCCTTCGGCGTGGGGTTGTCTCCCTCCTACGCGTCCTCCGGACGCTACGGAGGGCTTCGGTCACGCGGCTGGCTCCGCAAGCCGCGTGCCCTCGCTATCCGGGCGGTTGCGAGGAACTCTCTTCCCGTGCAATCGCTCGGCGGAGGCGGCTTGTTCACGCCCCGATCAGGGGCCAGATCGTGCCCTCCAGGAACGGGCGGTGGAACAGGATCGGCGTGGGGAGCACGACCCAGCCGACCGTCCAGATCCGCCCCATCATCCCGGACAGCCACCCGCCCGCGCGGAGCCGGCGTTCCGCGACCATCGCGACGCCATGCAAGGCGAAGTACACGAACGGCAGTCCGTAGCCGGCCCGCACCGGCACGCTGATCGCCAGTTCGTGCAGCAGCCCGGAGAACAGGAACGCAGCGATGGTCGCCGCAGTCGATCCGAGGGTCGAGCGGAGCGGACGGAACACCGCGAGCGACGTCATCTCCGAGTAGCCGACGTTCCAGCGCCGGCTCCAGAACTCGTCGAGTGACTGTGCGAGGAGCGGCGCGCGGAACAGCGCCCGCGCGTCGACTCCCCACCGGCGCCACGCCCCCGCAGCCACGTTGAACAGACCGAAGTGCAACAGCAGGCTGAGTCCCGGCAGCAGCAGGAGCGTTGCGGCGAGTCGCGATCCGGTCTCCTGCGCGACCGCGCGCGCCGCACCGATCAACACCACACCCATCGCCATGCGCACGATCCCGCGGCGCACGAGACCGCCGGCTCCGTTGCGCGCCGCCGCCGACCGCTCTGCGAAGATCCGTGGACGCATCCCGAACCACAGGGCGGTGAAGCCGAGATACGACAGCAGGTCGAGAGACGTGCCCTCCTGGCGCGCCTCGACCGCGACCACGGCCTTCATCGCGAACAGGAGACCGCCCACCAGCGCCAGCATCCGGAACCCGCCCGGCTGCCACAGGAGCCCGATGTGCAACGCGCCCACCGTCCCGAGGACGATCGACCACGCGAGGAGCCGAGCGATTGCGGCGCTTCGGATGCGCGCGACGCAGAACCCCACGAGCGCCACGACCACGAGCGTCCACGCGATGGCGCTGAACACCCCCGGCGACGTCGGCAGATACGCGTCGGCGATCACGTGACAGGACCCGGTCCGATCCACCCCGCGGCGGCACCCGTGTAGACCGCGGTCAGGAACAGGAAGAGTGACGTCAGCGCGACCTCGGCGATGCGGAAGAACGGTAACCGTTCACCCCTTCGTCGCGAGCCAGGATCCAGATCGTTCGGCCATCGGTCGATCAAGATGTTGTGGGCGAGCGGCAGGACGAGGATCTGCGGGCGATGGTCGAGGGCCTTCTGGCCTGGATCGAGGAGCTGGAGCGTCGCGAAGCGAAGCATCTGCGCCGCATCGACGAGCTCGAGTCGCGTCTGAAGCGTGACTCCCGCAACAGCTCGAGGCCTCCGTCGTCGGACCCGGCGTGGTCCAAGCGCCGTCGCGGCCGAAGGCCGCGTAGCGGTCGCAAGCAGGGCGGACAGCCGGGCCATGAGGGCACGGCGCGCGAGCTGGTGGATCCGTCCAACGTCGATGAGACCAAGGAGCACCGTCCCGACCTCTGCGACGCGTGCGGACACGACGATCTCGAGCAGGGCATCGGCGATCCGTACCGGCACCAGGTGACGGTGCTCCCGCGCGTGCTCGTCACGGTGCGGGAGCACCGGCTGCACAAGGCGCGGTGCCGGCGCTGTCGTGCGGTCACGACGGCGGTCCTGCCCGATGGCGTGCCGACCGGGGCCTTCGGTCCGCGGCTGACCACACTTGCCGGCGCGCTGCGCGGCGTGTACCGCGTGAGCGTGCGGGAGACGCAGCGGCTGCTCGGTGAGATCTTCGGTGTGAAGATGTCGCTGGGCAAGATCAGCGACTGTGAGCGTCGGCTCAGTGACGCTCTGCACTCGTCGTACCTCGAAGCCCTCGGGGCAGTCCGCACGTCGCTGCGAGCCAACGTGGACGAGACGTCGTGGAAGGAACGGGGCCGGGTGTGCTGGCTGTGGGCGGCGGAGAGCGAGCACGCCACAGCCTTCGGGATCGATCGCCGCCGCAGTGCCAAGGCGAAAGGGCGGCTGATCGGGCGGCGTTTCGGTGGCACGGTGATCAGCGACCGGATGGGTGCCTACGAGTCACACCCACTTGCCCGCCGCCAGCTCTGCTGGGCGCACATCGAGCGCGCCTTCCGTGCGCTGGCCGAAGGCCCGCGAGGACATCGCCGCTTCGGCAACAAGGGCGTCATGATCGCGCAGTCGGTCATGCGCAGCTACCGGCTCTTCGGTGAGCACGGCGACCGTGACCGGCTGCAAGGCGAAGCCGCTGTGCTGCGCGGACGGCTCGAGCGACTGATCGCGAACGACGACTCGGCTCTGGCCAACCATCTGCGCCCCCGCGTGGTCGCCCTCTTCACCTATGCGCGGACCCAGGACGTGAGTCCGACGAACAACGCCGCCGAGCGCGCGGTCCGCAAAGCGGTGCTCTGGCGCAAGGGCTCCTTCGGAAGCCAGTCCGCTCGCGGACTCCGCTTCGCCGAGCGCGTGTTGACCGCCGCGGCCACGCTGCGACGCCGTGGCGACCAAGTCTTCGACTTCCTCGCCGACTCGGTCGCCGCGCACCTCACCGGCGCCGACCCGCCCGTCATGGTCCCGATGCCCGTCGCACGCTGAGGCTCACACGCTGTCAAGGGGTGAACGGTTACTCCGTGCCGCACGTACGTCCGGACGTTGAGCTCTGGGAACGCCGACGTGCCCGGGACCGCGGGGAGCCCGCGGAGCCGCACGCCGCTCATGCGGAACGGAACGACGCCGAGCCAGGCTTCACCGTCGAAAGTGTCGATCTCCAGCCCCGCAGGCACGAGCGGTCGGAGCGCCGCGACGGGTACAGGCCAGTGCGCGAACAGGAGGTCGCACCACCGCTGGTGCATCGCGAACGGACGGTCCGGACGCGGCCAGGGGAGATGGTCGTCGTACAGGTCAGACGTCGTCATCGATGGGGCCCGGAACGTTAGGATCCCCGGTCCCTTGCCGCTCACCGCCTTCCATCCGACCGTCCGCCGCTGGTTCGAGAGCCGATTCGACACCGTCACCGAGCCGCAGCGCCGCGGATGGCCGGAGATCCGCGCCGGGCGGCACACGCTGATTGCCGCGCCGACGGGCTCGGGCAAGACGCTTGCGGCGTTCCTGCACGCGCTCGACGAACTGTTCTCCGAACCAGGGCCGGGTGATGGTGGGGACCTCCCCGACGAGACACGAGTGCTCTACATCTCGCCGCTCAAGGCGCTCGGCAACGACGTCCAGAAGAACCTGCGGGCGCCACTCGCTGAAATGCGCGAGATGGACCCCGCACTCCCGGAAGTGCGCGTTCTGGTCCGATCGGGCGACACGCGGCAGAGCGAGCGCGCCAAGATGCGGCGCCGCCCGCCGCACGTCCTGGTCACGACGCCGGAGTCGCTCTACATCCTGCTCACCTCGCAGTCCGGCCGCGCCATGCTGTCGACGGTGCGGACGGTGATCGTGGACGAGATCCACGCCGTGCTCGGCAGCAAGCGCGGCTCGCACCTGTCGCTCTCCCTCGAG
Source organism: Planctomycetota bacterium (assembly GCA_965248445.1). Taxonomy (GTDB): domain Bacteria; phylum Planctomycetota; class JAJSAM01; order JAJSAM01; family JAJVHW01; genus CBDFJG01. Next base: position 1,425,679 of record CBDFJG010000003.1, on the reverse strand, counting down.
CGGCTGTCGGGTCTTGCGGGGACACCGGTTCAGCGTGTCGGCCTCTCGGCGACGCAGAAGCCGCTTTCCGACGTCGCGCGCTTCCTCGTCGGAGTCGGGCGCGACTGCGTCGAGGTCGACGCCGGACACCTGCGCGAGATCGACATCGCGATCGAGGTGCCGGAGACGCCCCTCGAGACCGTCTGTTCTCACGAGACGTGGGAGGAGATCTACGGGCGCATCGCCGAACTCGTCGCTGATCACCGGACGACGCTCGTCTTCGTCAACACACGCAAGCTCGCGGAACGGGTGAGCGCTCGGCTCGAAGAAGTCGTTGGCAAGAGCCTCGTCGCCTGCCATCACGGGAGTCTGTCGAAGGAGCGGCGCCTCGACGCGGAGCAGCGTCTCAAGGCCGGGCGTCTGCGGGCTCTGGTCTCGACCGCATCGCTCGAACTCGGGATCGACGTCGGCGACGTCGATCTGGTCATCCAGTGCGCGATGACGCCGACCATCGCAGCGTTCCTGCAGCGCGTCGGTCGAGCCGGTCACGCGCTCGGGCGCGTTCCGCGAGGTCGCATCTTCCCGCTCACCCGCGACGAACTGGTCGCGTCGGTCGCACTGTTCCGCTCCGTACGCGCAGGCGACCTCGACCGCACGCCGCAGCCGCGGGCGCCGCTCGATATCCTGCTCCAGCACATCGTGGCCGAATGTGTCGGGGACGAGCAGGTCGAGGACGAGTTGTACGCGCGCCTGCTGCGAGCGTGGCCGTATCGCGAGTTGACCCGCGCCGAATTCGACGAGACCGTGCACGTCCACACGGAGGGCCGACGCGCGTTGCTGCACCGCGACAGCGTCGGCGGCCGGCTGCGCGCCACGCGCCGTGCGCGCATCCCCGCCATCACCGGCGGTGGGGCGATCCCCGACAACGCGCAGTACCGCGTTCTCGAGGAGCCCGCCGGCACGCTCGTGGGCCAGGTCCACGAGGACTTCGCGATCGAGTCGTCTGCGGGCGACATCTTCGAGCTCGGCGCGACGTCCTGGCGCGTGTTGCGCGTCTCCGAGGGCGTGATGCGCGTTGCCGACGCCGAGGGAGCGCCGCCGTCGCTGCCGTTCTGGGTCGGCGAGGCGCCTGCGCGGTCGGCGGAGTTGTCCGACGCGCTCTCGCGTCTGCGCGAAGAGCGTCCCAGGGTTGCGGAGATGACCGCAGATCCCGGGATACCGGAGTCAGCGGCCGAGCAAGTCGAGGCCTACCTCGATCAGGGCTTCGAGGAGCTGGGCGCCATGCCCACTCGAGAGCGGCTCGTGCTCGAGAGGTTCTTCGACGAGACGGGAGGGATGCAGGTCGTGCTGCACGCCCCGTTCGGTAGTCGCGTGAACCGCGCGCTGGGACTCGCTCTGCGGAAGAAGTTCTGCGTCGGGTTCGGGTTCGAGCTGCAAGCCGCGGCGAACGAGGAGTCGATCGTCCTGTCGATCGGACTGCAGCACAGCTTCCCGCTCGAGGAGGTGTTCGACTACCTGCACCCGAACACCGCGCGCGAGGTGCTCGTGCAGGCGATGCTGCCGGCGCCCATGTTCGGAACCCGGTGGCGCTGGAACGTGACGAGGGCGCTCGTGGTCCCGCGTTTCCAGGGGGGCCGCCGCGTGCCGGCGCCGCTGCTGCGGATGCGGGCCGACGACGCGCTCGCGCAGCAGTTCCCCGCAGTGCTGGCGTGCCCCGAAACTCTCGACCACGGGCCGCTCGAGATCCCGATGGACCGGCCGCTCGTTCGGCAGACCGTCGAGGACTGCCTGTTCGAGGCGATGGACGTCGACGGTTTCCTCGACGTGCTGCGCGGTCTGCGCGACGGCTCGATCGAGCGCGTGGCAATCGACCGGCCGTCGCCGTCTGTGCTTGCGCTCGCGATCCTGAACGGCCCCGTCTACACGTTCCTCGATGACGCGCCGCTCGAGGAGCGCCGCACCCGCGCGGTGCAGACGCGTCACGCGCTGACGGAGGCGAGGGCCGATTCCCTCGGTGCGCTCGACGCGGAGGCCGTGCGCCGCGTGTGCGAGGAGGCGTGGCCGGACGCGGACTCCGCCGACGAGGTCCACGAGGCGCTGCTCTGGATGGGCTTCCTCACGGCCGCCGAGGGCGCACCGTGGAGCGCGTGGCTCGATGAACTGCGGGTCGCCGGGCGCGTCGTCTGCGAGGACGGCCGGTGGTTCGCGGCCGAGGCGTCGCGGGACCCTCTCGAGATCGTGCGCAGCCGCTTGGAAGCACTCGGCCCCGTCCCCGCAGAGCGCGTGGGCGCGACCGAAGCGATGCTGCTCCAGCTCGAGCAGCGGGGCGACGTCTTGCGCGTCCGGCACGAGGGCGAGACGCTCTGGTGTCAGCGGCGCTTGCTCGCGCGCGTGCACCGCTACACGCTCGACCGGCTACGCCGTGAGATCCGTCCGGTCCCCGCAGCCGACTTCCTGCGCTTCCTCGGGCGGTGGCAGCACGTCGACCCGGAGCATCTCCTCGATGGTCAGCCCGGGGTCGCAGAGGTGCTGCGCCAGCTCGCCGGTTACGAGGCGCCGGCTGCTTCGTGGGAAGCGTCGATCCTGAAGACGCGTGTCCGCGGCTACCGGAGGGAGTGGTTGGATCACGTAACGCTGTCGGGCGAATTCGCGTGGGGGCGGCTGTGGGGTGCGGGACGCTCGGCCATTCGCGCGACGCCCATCGCGTTTGTGCCGCGCGAGTGGCTGCATGTGCTGGAGGGGCTGGCGGGTCCCGCCGACTCTGCCGACCTGCAGCGGGACGGTGAGCACGCTCATGAGGCCTTGCGTCGCCGAGGCGCTGCGTTCGCCCAGGATCTCGTCCGCACCAGCGGCCTCCTACCCGCGCAACTGGACAAGGGGCTCGGCGATCTCGTTGCGCACGGTCTGGCATCGTGCGACTCGTTCGCCGGACTGCGCCGCTTGATCATCCCGCCCTCTCGCCGTCGCAACACGCTCGTCGGGATGCCCGCCGTCGGCCGGTGGAGCCCGTTCCGGTCGGAGGACGTGGTGGCACCCGACGAAGCCGCTGCCGAAGTCGTCGCTCGACTGCTCCTGCGACGATGGGGCGTCGTGTTCCGGCGCGTCACGCTGCGCGAGCGCATCGCCGTGCCGTGGCGGTTGTTGCTGAAGGTGCTCCGGCGGATGGAACTGCGGGGCGAGGTCCGCGGCGGCCGCTTCGTCGCGGGGTTCTCCGGCGAGCAGTACGCGCTACCCGGTGCTGTGAAGCCCCTGCGCGCGGCGCGAAGGAAGGACGGGGAGCCGGAGTTCGCGCCCTTGACCGTCGCCGCCGCCGATCCGCTGAACCTGCGGGGCATCCTCACTCCCGGCGAGTGGATCTCGCCCGCGACGCGCGGCGAGGTTGTCGTCGCTTGACAGAACCCGCGCGCTTCGAGATCGCCGGCTGGGACGATGCCTACCGTCTGGAACTGGGCGTGGCGACGGCGTTCGTCGTGATCCACCGTGCTGTTCACGGGAAGGCGTTCGGCGGCATTCGCGTGCAGGAGTACCGGGACGAGGGAGCCGCGATCGACGACGCTCGTCTCCTGTCCCGTACGATGAGCCGCAAGGTCATCCTCTCGGACATCCCGGCCGGCGGGGCGAAGAGCGTCGTGTGTGTGCCGGCGTCGGGGTGGACGAGTGAGCAGCGCGCGGACGTGATGCGGCGGCTCGGCGCGTTCGTGCAGTCGCTCCGCGGCCGGTACCACTGCGGCGCGGACATGGGATTCAGCGCCGAGGACGAGAGCAACGTGTCTTCCGCGACCGAGCACTTCGCCTGCCGCGACCTCGGATCCTGGACGGCGCGTAGCGTGCTCGCGTCGATCCGCGCCGTTCTGGATCCAGCGACGGCGCTGGTGCAGGGACTGGGCGCCGTCGGCCACGGCGTCGCTACGGATCTGCTCAAGAACGGTACGGCTGTGACGGTGAGCGACATGAGCGAGAGCGCGGCTTGCAGCGTGCCCGGCGCTCAGGTCGTTGCGCCGAAGGACGCGTACGGCGTCCCGTGCGATGTCTGGTCGCCGTGCGCCACGGGTGCGGTGCTCACGGCGCAGACCATCCCTCTCCTCTCGTGCCGGCTCGTCTGCGGCGGAACCAACAACCCGTTCGCCGAGGAGGCGGACGCGGACCGGCTGCACGCACGTGGCATCCAGTACGTCCCCGATGTCCTCGCGAACGCGGGCGCGGTCATCAAGGGCGCCTCCGATGCGCTGGGGGAGAGCGAATTGGTGGAGGCCCGTCTGCTCGCCATCCCGGAACGGGTGCGGAGCGTGCTCGCTCGGGCGGAGGCCGAAGACAGGTCGGCGCACCACGTTGCAGCGGAACTGGCTGACGGGCTCCTTTCGAGAGCGGTCTGAACCCGGCAGTATCTGAGGGGTTGCATCGGATGGCCCGATCGCAACGGGAGGTGAGTGATGTCCGAGCTGGCGAACACAGGGGGCGGTATGCGCAGTCACGAGGTGGACTTCCAGATCATCGGAGACGATCTGCAGATGGTCGAGATCGAGCTCGACCCGGGCGAGACAGTGATCGCCGAGGCCGGCGCCATGAACTACATGGAGGACGGCATCTCCTTCGAAGCGCGCATGGGCGACGGCGCGCAGCCCGACAAGGGCATCTTCGGCAAGCTCCTGCAGGTCGGCAAGCGCGTGCTCACGGGCGAGTCAATCTTCATGACGCACTTCACCAACAACGGTGACCGCAAGCGGCACGTCGCGTTCGCCGCGCCGTATCCCGGCAAGATCATCGCCACCGACCTCGATGACGTCGGCGGCGACCTGATCTGCCAGAAGGACGCGTTCCTGTGCGCCGCGCTCGGTACGCAGGTCACGATCGCGTTCCAGAAGAAGCTCGGCGCCGGGTTCTTCGGCGGCGAGGGCTTCATCCTGCAGCGCCTGCAGGGTGACGGCATGGCCTTCATGCACGCGGGCGGAACCGTCGTCGAGCGCGAGCTGAACGGCGAGACGCTGCGCGTAGACACGGGCTGCATCGTCGCGTTCAGCCCGAGCATCGAATACGACATCGAGCGGGCGGGCGGCCTCAAGTCGATGCTGTTCGGCGGCGAAGGCCTGTTCCTCGCGACGCTCAGCGGCCACGGCCGCGTCTGGCTGCAGAGCCTCCCGTTCTCGCGCCTCGCCAACACGATCATTGCCCACGCGCCACGCGCCGGCGGCTCGAGCAAGGGCGAGGGCTCCGTGCTCGGCGGCATCGCGCAGATTTTCGAGAGCTGACGGAACCACGCTGACGGCCATGCGAAACGCGGTGACGGCGGTGCTGTTGGTGATTCTGGCGCTCGGCGCCTGCGCGTCGACCGGTGACTCACCGATCTCGGAGATCACGAGCCATCCGCCGATCGAGGACGCGAAGTGGCGTCGCGGACGCGCCTTGTCGCACCCATTCCTGCAAGACGGTGTTCAGGTCTTCGACGTGGCCCAGCGCCACGTGATCATCCCGCCGCGATCGAGCGCGATCGAGCACGACGGGGATCTGTATCTGATTCGAACGCCGGCGCAAGCGCTGACACTGATGCGGCCGCGCGACACCGATGTGGATGCGCTTCAAGCGTTCGGCCTGATTCGGGCGCTGAACGTGCGGATCGCCGGGACACCGTTGGTCTTTGAACGCGAACGCCGGCGCTTCTACGGCGCCGCCACGTTCCTGGCGGAGGACGCGGAAGCCTGGGGCATCCCGGAGTTCTCGTCGGCCGAGAGACACGGCGACGAGTGGCACTTTGATCGGCCGGTGTGGCTCAGCTCGGGCGCCAAGTCGGGTCCCTATCTGTTGCGAGAGGTCATCCGCGACGACGGTTCGTTCCGCGTCGAGGTGTTGCGGCGCTTGCCTTACCGAGGGACGCACCACACGCCACCCGTCATCATCTGACGGACGAGCACGGAGGATCGCATGGGATTCGCGAAGGCCGACCCCGGGACGCGGGAGCTACTCGACCAACTCGTCGCGGCGGTGGACGGCGCCGAGGTGAAGAAGATGTTCGGCAATGCCGCCGGCTTCGTCGGCGGGAACATGTTCGCCGGGATCTTCGGCAAGCAGCTCTTCGTGCGCCTGCCGGAGGAGGAGCGCGACGAGCTCCTCGCGATCAAGGGCGCGTCGCGCTTCGATCCGATGGGGGGACGCCCCATGAAGGAGTACGTGGTCCTGCCCGCCGCCTGGCACGTCGATCTCCCGAAGCTCGCGTCCTGGTTCGACCGGTCGGCAACCTGGACGCGCACGCTGCCTCCGAAGAAGAAGCCGAAGAAGCCGAGGAAGCCGAAAAAGACCAAGCGTCGCGAGCCGCGGACCTCGGGATGACCGCAGCTCAGTAGGCGTCCGTCCATGTCGCGCCGTCTTGTCCCACGCCCGCGGTGACGAGTGCGCCGCCCGCCGCGTCGAAGCCCCCGCCCCCGAGCGCGGCGCCGGCCGGAGGCCCGAAGCGCGAACCCAGATAGGCGGAATTGCGTGTCCACGAAATACTCCCGGTCTGGTCGACCGCGAACGTGCGGTTCGCGTACTCGCCCGATGGGTTGTTCGGCCACGCATACGCAATCCAGCGGCTCTCTCCCGAGTCAGCGGTCACGCGGTCACTGGTCATGCCGCGGCAGTCCGGTGAGACCGGGGATCCCTCGGAATCGATCAGATACACGCGAAACGAGAATCCGCTCCGCATCACCACGCCGAAGCGATCGGCGTTTCGAAAGACTCCGGACAACAGAGCGCTACGTACGGCGCCCTCCACGGCACGGTGAGGGCTGCAGCTGTTCGGCCTCCGGATGCACGGTTCCGCTGCGTCGCCGGTCCGGTGGACGTGTTTCCTGCATCCCGCCTCGCAGGCATCGCTGCCTCGTACGGCGACTCCTCCGCTCATCTCGCTCAGCGACCCGAACTCACCTACACCGTCGCGATCCAAGTCGATGATCGCGGCATCCTGGAAGCGAGTCTGGGCCGAGTGGAGGCTCCTGAGTGTCACGATTGCGCTCGTCTCGTCGCCTCCGCAGCACGTGGGACCGCGGGTCCATCCGATCGCCCAGCTCCAACCGTCCCGCACGGGCTCGGAGATGCAGCGTTCCACCGTCGACCGAGCGGCGCCCTCAGGAACGAAGGCGGGCGCCATCGGGGCCAGGACGGCCCAGCCGAGTGCTCCAAGCGCGAGGCGCCCCAGCACCACGCGGGCGTGCGCCCCGCGCGGTCGTCTAGGGAGAGCGTCTCGCTCTGCGAGCCCGGCGGTCTCCCGTTCGACAGTGCGCGTTCCCATGGGATCGAGATCGGTTGCGCGCACCTGCCGCTTGAAGCCCGTCCGGCTCGCTCATTGCCGATTGCCCGGCCCGTAATCGACTGGGTGAGCGGCCTCCTGAGCGGTTAGGACAGGGGCATGCCCGGACCAGCACCCAGCCGCGACACGAAGACCACGTTCGAAGCGCTCGGAGACGATGCGCGCATCTGGGTGTACGCCGCGCCGCGTGCCTTCACGCCCGAGGAGCGCAAGCAACTCGTGGCGGTGATGGACAAGGTGCTCGAGAAGTGGGTCATGAAGCAGGCGGAGATCCGCGGCTGCTACGAACTGGTCGAGGACCGATTCCTGTTCGTCGGGTCGGACGAGACGCGCATCGGCATGGACGGCTGCAGCGTCGACGCCATGATGTCGTTCATCATGCGGCTCGAGCGCGAGACGGGGCTCAAGCTCGTCGACCGCATGACGATGCACTACCGCGCAAGTGACGGCGCGGTTGCGTCGCTCCGACGGCACGAGTTCGCCGAGAAGGTGGCCTCAGGCGAGATCGGTGCCAACACGCCCGTGTTCGACACGGCCATCTCACGGATGGAGTCGTGGCGCGGCGGGCAGTTCGAGCTGCCGTTCCACGAGTCCTGGCACGCGCAAGCGTTCCCGAGTTCGTAGGGGCGGGGTTCCACCCCCGCCCGCTGCAGCGTCGAACCGCCTAGACGCCGGGCGCCTAGACTCCGGACGATGAGCAGTGCTCGTCGTAGAGACCGGCCAGGCTCTGACCGAGCTGCTCGGGCGATGCGCCCTGGATGTGATGGCGCTCGACCATCTCGACCAGGGCGCCGTTCTTGAACAGCGCGATCGCCGGCGAGCTCGGCGGGATGCCGAGGATGTTGTTGCGCACCTCGGCCGTCGCCTCCGCGTCCTGGCCCGCGAACACGGTGTAGATGCGATCGGGACGCTTCGGGTTGCGCAGCGACGCGGCGAGGCCGGGTCGCGCCGAGCCTGCGGCGCAGCCACAGACCGAGTTGATGAAGTACAGTGACGTCCCCGTCGAGTCGGCCATGGCCTCCTTGACGTCGGCGGCGGTACGGAGCTCCTGGACGCCCAGGTCCACGACCTCGGCGCGCATAGGGGCGACCATCTCTTCGGGATATGGCATGGCAGGAACCTCCGGGGCGACGCGAACGCGACCTGCGTCCTCGTGCGACCCATGATCGGAAACGGGACAGGGGTCTCACGCCTACAGGATTCCGCGCGGAGAATGAGCAGATGACCTCCGACGAGACCCGCGTATCCGATGCTCCGGACCGGCCGAGGCTGGGCGTGAGCGCGTGTCTGCTGGGTGAGCGGGTCCGCCACGACGGCGGGCACAAGCGCGACCCGTTCGCTACCGATGTGCTCGGGAAGTTCTGCGACGGGGTCCCCGTGTGTCCCGAGGTCGAGTTCGGACTCGGCGTCCCGCGCGAGTCGGTCCGCCTCGAAGGGACCGCGGAGTCACCGCGGATGATCGCCAACGAGTCTCGGCGGGACCTCACCGACGAGATGTCTGCGTGGTCGGCGCAGCGCGTCGGTGGCCTGCGCGTTGCCGGACTCGACGGCTACCTGTTCAAGAGCAACTCGCCGTCGTGCGGGCTCTTCCGGGTGAAGGTCTATCCCGGACCGACGAAGCCGGCCAAGCACGAGGGTCGCGGCCTCTTCGCCGGCGTGGGCGCCGACGGGCTCCCGGCGCTGCCGGTAGAGGAAGAAGGCCGGCTGGATGATCCCTCCCTGCGCGAGTCGTTCGTGGAGCGCGTGTTCGCGCGGCGCCGCTGGCGCGAGCTGCTGTCGATCGCACCACGGGCCCGCGACCTGATCCACTTTCACGCGCAGCACAAGTACCAGCTGCTCTCACACTCGCCAGCGAGCTATCGAGCACTCGATGGGCTGGTTGCGGGAGTCGGGGATGCCGGCATCAACCGGACAGTCGATGCGTACGGAGACCTGCTCATGGACTGCCTGTCCGTCCACGCGACGCGCGGGCGCCACGTGAACGTGCTGCGGCACTTCGCCGGGCATGTCTCGGGGCGGCTCGACACACCTGACCGTGCGGAGCTGGCGGGCGCCATCGACGCGTACGGGTCGGGTGCGGAGCCGCTGCAGGTCCCCCTGGCGCTGCTCGCGGATCGCCTGCGGCTTCTCCCCGAGCGTGACTGGGCACGGAACCAGACCTACCTGCGTCCGTATCCACGCGAGCTCATGCGACGGGATCAGGACTGATCACGACGGATCGCCAGAATCCGCGTGCGCCGGCGCGCTGCCGGGAAGAGGATCGGTCGATGGGGAGTTGGTAGTCGCATGAGCAGTCGTCCGCGCCTGGTTCGTTTCATCTCCTACGCGGCGTTCGCCGTGGGGATGGTGCTCACGGTCTTGTGGCTGGAGCTCATCCAGCTCCGTCTCGAGGTCTCGATCGCCTGGACGGCGGCCATGCTGGCAACGGCGGGCTTCATCCTCGGGATCGTGGCTTTCGGAGGCCGGCGGAGGGTCAAACCGCCGGTCTCGTTGCCGTCACTCGCGCCGGCCCTCGTGCTGAATGCCGGTCTCGCCGCGCTTCTCGGCGCCACGCTCCTCTACTTCCTCGCTCTTCCCGCGATCTCGGGCCCGCCGCACACAGAGGTCGGCCAGCCACTGGTGGGATTCCAGGATCCGCTGCCCGCTGTGGGCGGCGGGGAGATGTCCGTGCGCGATCTCGCCGGCCGCCCGGCGGTCGTGATGCTCTACCGCGGACACTGGTGAGACTTCTGCCAGGCGGAGCTGGTGCAGCTCCAAGGCGTCGCGGACGAGCTCGGGACATCGGCCAGTGTGGTCGCGATCGGCACGGACTCGCCCGAGGGAGCGGCCGAGTTGGCCGCGGACCTGGGTCTCGAGTTTCCGATAATCTCCGACCCGGAGGCCACGGTTGCGACGAGCCTAGGCGTCGTGCACCCCGAGCCGTTCGGCCGCGGACCCGTGCCGTATCCGACCACCATCGTGCTGGATGCCGAGGGGCGGATTACCTGGGTGCGCGTCGGAGAGGACGTCGCCGACCGCGCGGACCCGGACGCGATCCTGGCCGCGGTGCGCGGCATCAGCCCTTAGCGGCGTTCCGTCATGCTCGTCCGAACGCGAACTTAGCCTGCTCCACGCGCTCCGGGCTGGGCAGCTGGCCGTGTGGCGCTGCGGCAAGACCGAGTCGTCGCGCGATGCAGCGCAGCCGGTGCTCCGCGTCGCACGCGAGTCGGCCGTCCCGCCGCGACCCGAGTCCCCCCGAGCCGGATCCCCCCGGGCCGGATCCCCTCGGGCCGGATCCCCCCAAGCCGGATCCACCGGGGCCGGATCCACCGGGGCCGGATCCACCGGGGCCGGATCGCAGCGTCCCAAATCGCAGCGACACCTCGTAGCGCGCTCCGACGCGCGGGTAGCGGTTCTTCAGCGCGCGCAGCAGCACCGAGCGGTCCGGTTCCCGCAGGTGATCGGCCTGCCACCCGACCCACAGCGCCCCGGCGTCTCGTGCGCCGCGAAGGAGTGCAGTCATCTCGGCGTCCACGTCCGTCACACCGGGCAAGAACGGCGCGACGTACAGCCCAGCACGGATCCCGGCTTCGCGGAGCCGCCGAAGGGCGCGGAGCCGCGCCTTCGGCCCACTTTCTTGTCGCTCGGGTGCCTGCGGTTCGAGCACCTCGGCCAGGCGAGCGTCGAGCGTGGTCACGGCCATGTTGGCGTGCACCGCGCTCCTTCGGGCGATGCGACGCAAGACGTCGATGTCGCGCGTGACGAGCGGGGAGCGGGTCGTGATCGAGATGCGCAGGCCGTCTCCCCGCGTGGCCTCTCGGGCGAACTCCCGCAGGGAAGCGCGGGTGGACCGCGTCTGTCGCTCGAGGGGCGAATACGGATCGGAGGTCGCGCCCAGCGAGATGTGTTCGCCGACGGCGAAGGCGCGCTCTGAGTGGAGTGTCGTCTCGTGCATGGCCGAGAGACTAGCCGCATCTGTTCACGAGACGTCGCGATGACGGTGCTTTCGGAGTCCACAGGGTCAGATCTTGGCCAGGCGAGGGCGGATGCTGTCGTCGTTGCCACAAGGGCAACGCGAGTGAGCGGCCGAAACGGCGCGGATTCTGCGGTGTGGGCAGACCGTAGGCCGGGCGGTGGTGTGGCGGACGGCGCGGCGGGACGTCAGGTCGGCTTCGGGGATGCCAGCAGTCGTTGCGCGCAGCGCTCGAAGACGTGCTGCCAGGGCCACGACGAGGACATCGAGACCCAGATCCGGCGCGTCGTGATCCGCACGAGCGCGCCGATCTTGAGCAGCCGCAGGCGGATCGTGCCGGCTTGCGCACGCGCCATCTCGGTGCCGGCGAGACCGATGCGTCGCAGCGCACAGGTCAGGACGTAGGCCATGGCCGACATGGCCATCCGCACGGCGTTGCCCTGCATCGTGTGCACCGACAGACGGGTGCCGAAGAGCTCGAGCTGCTGCTCCTTGATGCGATTCTCCGCCTCGCCCCGGGCGCAGTAGAGCTGCTCGTAGAGACGCTTGCTGCTCCAGCTACGAGGCGGCAGATTGGTCACCACGAAGCGGGGATTGCGCTTGCCGCCCGGCAGGTGCTCGGCCTTGGCGACCACGCGACGCCTCTGGCTCCAGCTCCCCAGCGTGGTCCAGGCAAAGTCGCGAAAGACCCGGGCTGCTCGGCCGGTCTGCACGGCACGGGCTGCGGCCTCATCGAGCGCGTCTTCGACGTGTCGCTCAAGGCGCTCATTGCGCGCCATGCCCAGCAGGTAGAAGTGGCCGGCGGCCTCGCACCAGGCCATCAGCTCCTCGCGGCAAAAGCCCGAGTCTGCGCGCACGAGCACCTTGGCCCGGGGCCAGCGGCGCCGCAGACGTAAGACCAGCGCACGGAGCTCGTCCACGACTCCGCGCGCGGGATCTCTGTCAGCGGTCTGGAGCCGAGCGAGCAAGAGGTGCTCGCCGCAGAAGACGTACAGCGGCAGGTAGCAGTAGTGCCCGTAGTAGCCGTGGAAGAAGCGGCCCTCCTGCCGGCCGTGCAGCCGCACGTCGGAGTGGTCCAGGTCCAGCACGAGCAGGCCCGGATCCTCCGGCCCCATGGCCTCGCAGAAGACGTCGCTGAGCACGCTGTCCACGCGCTCCTGGTCCATCTCGATCTTGGCGTAGCGCGTCTGTGCCGTGGCGCCGAGCTGCGTGGTCTCGAGCCGCGAGAGCGTCGGGTGCGTGGCCAGAGCACCCTCGCGCTTGCCGCACGCCGCGGCAAACAGCGGGTCCTTGCCGACATGGTCGTGGTCCACCAGATCCTCGTAGCCCGCGCACAGCCCGAAGACCCGCTGACGCAGCATCTGGCCGACCGTGTGCTCGACCCGACGCGGGTCCCGGTGGTCCCCGAAGCAGCGCGCAAACCGCGAGAGCAGATCGATGCGACGATCGGTCCGCTCGAGCAGCAGCACGCCCCCGTCGCTCGTCACGGTACCGGCGTCGAAGCGCGTCACCGCGGTGCGTCCACAGATGCCCGCGAAGAGGGTCCCCTGCGGGCTACAGTCTGTCGTCATCGGGCCGGCGCTCCTGTCGGTGCAAGTACTAGCGAGTACGAGCACTTAGACAGACGACGGCCCGCTCAGATTCCCGGCTGGTGAACGATTCGGGCTAGCAGCCGAGACGGACAAATGTCCGTGTACGGTGCTGACGGACATCGGCGCGGACCCCTCGCCGCTTCTACGGGGGGTCGCGCATGGATGGGATCATCGCCCGCTCGATCGGGGGACGGCGGTGTCCGCTTGATCCGCCCAGGAGAGATCCAGCGTGCCCAGGTCTGACGGACGTGCCAACGACGAGCTCAGGACCGTACGATTCGTGCGGGCCTTCACCGATTCGGCGCACGGCTCCGTGCTGGTCGAGACCGGCCGCACGCGGGTGCTCTGCACGGTGTCGGTCGAGGAGGCGGTGCCGCGCTGGATGCGGGGCCGCGGAACCGGCTGGCTGACCGCCGAGTACGCGATGCTCCCCGGGTCCACCGAGCCGCGGAAGGCACGCGAGTCGACGCGCGGCAAGCGCGACGGACGCGGCGTCGAGATCGGCCGGCTGATCGGCCGCGCTCTGCGCGCCGTCGTCGACATGCAGGCGCTCGGCGAGCGCACGATCTGGGTGGACTGCGACGTCCTGGTGGCCGACGGCGGGACGCGCACCGCGGCGATCTCCGGCGCGTGGGTCGCGCTGGCCGATGCCTGCGACAAGCTCGTGGCCGAGGGGCTGCTCGTGTCAACTCCCGTGCGAACACAACTGGCCGCGGTATCGGTCGGTGTGATCGAGGGCGAACCGCGCCTCGATCTCCCGTACGAGGAAGACGCTGCGGCCGACGTGGACATGAACGTCGTGATCGACGGATCGGGCGACATCGTCGAGATCCAGGGCGCCGCCGAGGGCGTCCCGTTCCCGCGCTCCCGACTCGACGAACTCGTGGACCTCGCCTACCACGGCGCCGGCGAGATGTTCCGGCTGCAGCGCACGGCGCGCGAGGGCGGTAACGGGTGATCGACGTCGTTCTCGCCACCGGCAATCCGCACAAGCTCGCGGAGTTGCGCACCATGCTTGCGGACCTACCGCTGCGCTTCTTCGGTCCCACGGACGTCGACCGGCCATTTGAGGCGGCGGAGGAGACGGGGACGACGTTCGCCGCGAACGCCGATCTGAAAGCGACGCACGCGGCGCGGTCCACCGGCTTGCACGCGCTGGCCGACGACTCCGGCTTGGAGGTCCCGGCGCTGAACTGCCGGCCCGGAGTCTACTCGGCGCGCTACGCCGGTCCGGGCGCGACCGACCTCGACAACAACCGCAAGCTGATCGCCGAGGCTCGCGAGGCGGGGCTCGAACGGCCGCTCGCCCGGTTCCGCTGCGTGGTCTCGCTCGCGCGGCCGGACGGCACGATCGCGCTGCGTGGGGACGGGGCGTGCGAAGGCGTCCTGATCGAGGAGCCGCGCGGCACGAGCGGGTTCGGCTACGACCCGCACTTCTTGGTGGAGCCCCTTGGGAAGACGTTCGCGGAGGTCACGGCGGAGGAGAAGAACGCCGTCAGCCATCGCGCCAACGCACTCGCGGATCTGCGCGCGCAACTCACGACGTGGCTCGCGGCGGAGGGCGTCGCGTGAGCGTCCCCATCGAGAACATCCGCAACTTCAACATCGTGGCGCACATCGACCACGGGAAGTCGACGCTGGCCGATCGCATCCTGTTCGCGTGCGGCGCACTCGACGAGCGTGACATGCGCGAGCAGACGCTCGACACGATGGACCTCGAGCGCGAGCGGGGCATCACCATCAAGGCGAAGGCCGTCGCGCTCGACTACGAGCAGGACGGCGTCCAGTACCGCCTCAACCTGATCGACACGCCGGGTCACGTGGACTTCAGCTACGAGGTCTCGCGCAGCATGTTCGCGTGCGAGGGATCGCTGCTGCTCGTGGACGCCGCCCAGGGCATCCAGGCGCAGACGGTCGCGAATGCCTACCTCGCCATCGAATCCGACCTCGAGATCGTGCCCGTACTGAACAAGATCGATCTCCAGGCCGCGCAGCCGGACGAGGTGAAGCTCGAACTCGAGACGACGTTCGGCATCGATACGGACGACGTGCTGGAGGTCTCCGCCAAGACCGGGCAGGGCGTGCCCGAGATGCTGCGCGAGATCATCGCCCGCATGCCGGCGCCGACCGGTTCCGACGACTCGCCGCTGCAGGCGCTGATCTTCGACAGCGTGTACGACGTCTACCGCGGCGTGATCGTGTACCTGCGCGTCAAGGAAGGCGTCATCAAGAAGGGCGACAAGGTCCGCTTCCTCGGCACCGAGACGACGCACGACGTACTCGAGATCGGCACGATGCGGCCCGCGATGACGCCGTGCGAGCAGTTGCGCACCGGCGAGACCGGGTACCTCTGGTGCAACATCAAGGACCTGCACGAGGTGAAGATCGGCGACACCGTCGTCCACGAGAAGATGGCGAACACGGTGCCGGCGCTGCCCGGCTACCACGAGCCGAAGACCATGGTGCACTGCGGGATCTACCCCGTGAACAACGCTGACTTCGACACGCTGCGCAAGGCGCTCGAGAAACTGTCCCTCAACGACGCGTCGTTCACGTTCCATCCGGAGTCCTCCGAAGCGCTGGGCTTCGGCTTCCGCTGCGGGTTCCTCGGCCTCTTGCACATGGAGATCGTGCAGGAGCGGCTGGAACGCGAGTCGGGACTCGACATCGTGCAGACCGCGCCGTCCGTGACGTACCAGGTGCTCACGCGCGACCAGCGCGAGGTCGAGGTCGAGCGGCCGAGTGACCTGCCCGACGCCTCGGTCGTCGACGAGTTCCGCGAGCCGATCGTGCGGCTCTCCATCCTCGCGCCTGCGAACTGCATCGGAGTTGTGATGCAGCTCTGCCTCGACCGGCGCGGCACGTACCTGCGCACCGAGTACCTGAGTCCCGAGCGCGTGCTGATGGTCTACGACGTGCCGATGGCCGAGATCCTCTACGACTTCTACGACCTATTGAAGTCGGCGACGCGCGGCTTCGGTTCGATGGACTACGACTTCACGGGCTATCGCGCCGACAAGCTCGCGCGCGTGCGAATCATGGTCAACGGCGAGGACGTGGACGCGCTGTCATTCATCTGTCACACCGACGCGGCGTCCCGGCGCGGCCGCGAGCTCCTGCAGCGGCTGCGCAAGAAGATCAAGCGGCACATGTTCGTGGTGCCGCTCCAGGCGGCCATCGGCGGCAAAATCATCGCCCGCGAGACGATTTCCGCGATGCGCAAGAACGTCACGTCCAAGTGCTACGGCGGCGACATCTCGCGCAAGCGCAAGCTCCTCGAGAAGCAGAAGAAGGGGAAGAAGCGCATGAAGGCCGTCGGCGGAGTCGAGATTCCGCAAGAGGCCTTCCTGGCGGTCCTCGGTGAGACGTCCGACGACAAGGACAAGAAGAAGAAGTAGGGACGGCCCGCCACGCATGTTGAACGTACTCGTGCCCGACAGGCTGGCGACGACCGCACGGCGCGCCTCGACGCTGCTCGTGACCCTCGGGCTGCTGGTCTACTTCCTGTTCCCACAGGCCGCGTCGGCGGGGACCGAGACGTCGTCGGACCGGATCGTCACGACGGCGCTCTTGGTGGTGGCGGGTCTCCTCGCCCGCTTCACCGCCGAGCGCGGCGGCCTGTCGCTCGCCGTGCTCATCGTCCACGCGGGTGCTCAGTTCGCGGTTGGCGCGGCCTGGGCCGGTGTGGCGTCGCTCCTGTTCGTCGCGATGGGCGCGCTGTCGTGGGTCCGCAGGCCCGCGGGCGAGGACGACCTCGCGCCGCCTCCTGAGATGACGGGTGCCGACCACGTGCGCGAGAACGTCGAAGCCATCGCCATGGCGCTGATCCTCGCCCTCACGGTCAAGACGTTCGTGTACGAGGCTTTCCAGATCCCGACGTCGTCGATGGAGCCGACGATCCTCGGGGCGAATGCGCGCAAGAACAAGCCCGGCGATCGTCTGCTCGCGAGCAAGGTGCAGATGTTCCTGGGCGACCCTCCGCGCTGGTCGATCGTCGTGTTCAAGTACCCGCTGTTCCGGCCGGTGAACTACATCAAGCGCCTCGTCGGTCTGCCCGGAGAGAGGCTCGAGATCCGTGACGGAGACATCTACGTCAACGGCAACGTCGTCGCGAAGCCCGAGGAGGTGCAGGAGACGCTCTGGTTCCCGCTGTACCGCGCGGCGAACGCGCGGGACGACCTCTCTACCGAGTTGGAGCAGGACGATCAGGTGGCGACCTGGTCGATCGGGAAGGACGCTGCGACCGTCGAGGTTCCCGCTGATCAGACGAGTCGTGTGCGGTTCATCCAGTCGCTCGGCGCAGAGGACCTGCGCGTCAACGCGAAGCTGACTCTCCAGCGCAGCGCGGAGTCCGGTGCGGTGAAGATCACCGTCGAGGGCGGCCGCCGCCGCGTCGAGGCGACGTTTGGGGTCGACGGCGGGACGCTCGACGCTCCCGGGATGGACGCTCTCTCGGTGCCGGACGCGCGCCTGACCGACGATCCGGAGACCGAGTACGGCCTCGGCGTCGCGGACCGCGTCGCGCGCCTCTACGTGAACGGCCGTCTTGTGGCGCGCATCGAGACCGCGGACAAGAGCAACGGCGGCGCACAATTGGGCGCGGCGAGCATCGGATTCAGCGGAGGGAAGGGCGCGATCCACGACGTCCGTGTCGAACGCGACATCGAGTACCAGGGGCGCAAGGAGTGGAAGATCGGCAAGGACGAGTTCTTCATGCTCGGCGACAACGTGGGCGGCTCGAAGGACAGCCGCAAGTGGTACGTGAACGTGATCACCACGGCGAACGGCACGGTCTACAAGGCCGAAGACTCCGTCAAGCTCGAGGACGGCCGCGTCGTCCGCCTGAAACAGAACGACGGGAAGTGGCGGTTCCTGGACGTCGAGGGCGTCCTGCGTGAGGTCCCGGTCGAGGGAACCGACGTGCAGACCAACGTGCCGGCTCCGTTCGTGCGCCGTCGCGACCTGGTCGGCCGCGCGTTCGTGATCTTCTTCCCGTTCCCCCCGATCGCCGACTGGCGACCGCGTTTCCTGCCCTGATGCGGCTCGCGGCCGCGGCCGTCGCGACTCTGGTCGTCGCTGGCTGCGCGACGCACTGTCCGCCGGATCCGGCTCCGGACTCGCGTGCGGAGTACAGGGTGACGTGCGGCGCCGTCGAAACAAGGGGGTGCACCGCGGCACTGCTCGCGTTCCCGGTGAACGTGGTGCCGAACATCGTCATCGACACCCTGGTGCCCTTACTCGATCCGATCGTGTCGCCGCTCGTAGGTGCCCACCCCGGCAACCTGTGGCCGATCGCGACTCTGGTCGCACCGGCCGGCGGCCCGATCACGGGCTTCACCGACGCCCTGCGCGGCCGCCCGTTCTGGGACACCTGGGGCGTCCGAGGGTACTGCGAGAAGCTCGCCTTCCACGCTGAGGCTGAAATGTCAACCCCAGGGGAGTGACACCGGCCGTCGAGGGGCGTCGGGGCGCTACGATGGTCCACTCGTCGAGGAGACTTCTATGCTCCGACCTTGGAGGGTGACGGCGACGACAGCGATCTGCCTTCTGGCAGCGCCTGTGTTCGCCGGTGAGACGCTGGATCAGGTCGTCCTTCCCGGCGACCGCGTGACCGTGACGCTGGGCGGCGCGGTCGAGCCGTCGCTGGGCATTGCCGGCGTTGCCGGTCAGCGCGTCACGATCAAGGCCAAACGAGCCAAGGGCGGCGACGTGTCGCCCGAGCTCTCGCTGCTCGCGCCGGGTGGCGACCCGGTGGTGCTCGGCAAGGCGCTCAAGCTGACGAAGAAGTCCGCGACGATCAAGAAGCTGTCGTTCGATGACACCGGGCTCTGGCGGTTGACAGTCGGAGCTGCCGACGGACTGGGCGATGCGGTCGTCAGCGTCAAGGGATCGTCGCCCAAGCGTCACCGCTTCGACGGAGCGCTCGCCGACGCGGGAACGGTTGAGGTGTTCGAGTTCGGCGCCCTTCCCGGTTCGGCCATGACACTGCAGGTCAAGTCGCGGGGCAACCCCTCGTTCATCGCGAACGTGGAGGTGCGGAACTCCCGCGGCGAACTGCTCATCGGCAACGTGCAGACCAAGGCCGGCAAGGTGAAGCTCGGCCCGCATCTCCTCGATGAACTCGACACGTACCAACTGCGCGTCTCCGGCGGCCCCGGTACGTTCCGCGCCACGGTCAAGCTGAAGGCTCCGTCAGTGAAGCGACGGGTTGTCGTCGCCAAGAACGTCGAGGCCCCGCCACACATCACTCAATGGACGTCTCGCCGCTGGGAAACGACTTCGTGCTGGCAGGAGTTCTCGATCTCGACAATCGTCTGCCGTTCGTGGGGTCGGTGTCACCGAACCCCATTCGACCCGACGTCCCGCTGACGGTCACGCTTGCCGGTGGTGGGATCGATCCGAGCGCGACGCTCACGTTCGTGCGGGACACCGATCAGACCGCCGTCGTCCCGACCGCCGTTCGGCGTCTCAGGCACGATCGTGTCGAAGTCGATCTTCAACTCGCGCCGTTCATGACAGGGACGTACTCGATCACCGCGCGCGATCCCGACGGGGGCGAGACCACGTCGCAAGCGGTGTTCGAGGCGCTCGGGAAGTCCGGCCCGGAGGTCATCGCGACCCCGTACTCGTCAGGCGGGTTCGCGGCTGCATACGTCGCGGATGCGGCGATGACCGACAACGGCAGCGGTGTCGTGCTCGCCATCGGAGCGACCGCGTCGGCGGCGGGGCAGGCGGCGCGCTTCGTGCGCCTCGACGGGGCAACGTACCTCGCCGAGGAGACCGTCAACGATCCTCCGATCGGAAGCGGCGCCGTGCGTTTCTCGCCCACGGTCGCGTGGAACGAGAAGGACAAGACGTGGGGTCTGGCGAGCGTGAACTCGACGACCAGCGTTGACGATGCATACTTCCGCATTGTCCGAGAGAACGACCTCAGCGATGTCGTCGTGGACCTACCGCTCGCATCGTCAGCGCGCATCTCACGCCTCGACGTCGCCGCTGATCCCGTGGACGGCGGCTACATCGTCGTGTGGGACGAGGACGATCTCTCCGCCAACTCCATCGCCCGGCTGTGGGGGGCGCGGGTTCAGCCGGACGGGACGCTGGCACCCGGCAGTCCTCGGCTGCTGTTGGAGGACACCGTCTCCTTCATCCACGCGCCGGCGATCGTGCGTCAGGCCGACGACACGTTGGTCATCGGTTATGCAACGGCACCGCCGTCAGGTCTTGCCCTCGGATACCGCGTCATGGTCGTTGACGACGCGCTCTCCCTCCTCCACCCCTCGCTCGTAGTGGCATCCAGCGCTACCTGGAAGGCGGTCTATCCCCCCTACCTGGCCGCGCAACCCAACGGGACGGTGATCGTCGCGTTCGAGTACATCCGGCAGGACGACTTGACCAACACCCAGTACGTTCCCTTGACGGAACTGGGCGTCATCACTCCGCCAGCGGCAGTGGACCTTTCGGGAACGAGTTCTCACCCGTTCGGCATTGCCGGCACGATTGCGTGGAGTCCCGACCGCGAGGAGTTCATTGCGCCGATCGTCGTCTTCGTCAACGACATCGAAGTCCGTTTCCGCCGCATCCGGGCGAACGGGACAATTGTGAATGACGACGTGCACGTGAAGTACGAGGGGCTCTACGGGGCCGTGTTCGCCGGCAAGGAGCCCGGCGCAGTCGGGGTGACGTTCTGCCACGACGGTGTCTACGACGACCGCGTCTTCCTCGGCGGCCCGACCACCAACATCCTCGCGTTCCCGTTCCGCTGACAGCCGCGCGGACCGGTACCACGTAGGCTGGCCCGCGATCGCGCTACGATCGCCGGTAGACGTCTCGCCGGTGCCGGTCGCGCACGATGGTCACCGTGATCACGTCGCCATGGACCGTGTGGACGATCCGGTAGGCCCCCTGGCGGACGCGGTACTTGTCCGAACCGGCGAGCCAGCGTCTCGACGTTCTGACCAAGACGTTTGCCACGCCCGAGGCCGGGCCGCCCGCCCGCCGGGGAAACTCGGACGGGAACTTCCCTCCTGCGTCGTTCGTTCTATAGTTTCCAGTAATGAGAGAAAGATGCCCCACACCCGGTGAACAGGCCCTCTGCTTCCATGAGGAGAAGGTCGAGAAGCTGCGGGAGTCCCTGCCCGAGGAGGGCTGCCTGACCTCGCGGGCGAGTGCGCTCAAGGCCGTCGGGCACCCCGGGCGGCTCGCGGTCCTTCATCTCGTCGCACTCGAGGAGTGCTGCGTCTGCGACGTGGCCCACACACTGCAGATCCCCGTCTCGACCGCGTCGCAGCACCTGCGGCGTTTGAAGGCGGTCGGACTGCTCACGTCGCGCAGCGACGGCCGCTTCGTGTTCTACGCTCCTGCCGTGCCCGAGCGCGTGCACGCGCTGCTATCGAACGGGATCGCGTCATGACCGCCACCGACGTCTCTGGACTGCGCCGCGATCGCGCTGCGGTCGAGATCGCACCGCCGCGTCGTCGCTTCGGGACGCGCGTCGTGTTGCCGCTCGGGCTGGCTGCGGCGTTCATCGGTGTCGTGCTCTTCGCCGCCCGCGACGCGCTCCTGCCGAGCACCGACGTCGAGGTGGTGCAGGTCGTCGTGCGCGACCAGCCCGGCGGACCGGTGGCAGCGGCCGGCGCGGTCGTCGCGCAGGCGGCCGGCTGGGTCGAACCGGATCCGTTCCCGATCTACGTCGCCGCGTTGGCCGACGGAGTCGTTCGGGACGTGCTGGTGCTCGAGGGCGACCACGTGAAGGAGGGTCAGGCCGTGGCGCGCCTGGTGCCCGACGACGCCGAGATCGCGCTTCGCCGTGCGGACGCGAAGCTCGCCGAGATGGCAGCTGCGGTCGGCGTTGCGAATGCCGAGCGCGACGCCGCGCAGCGCGACTGGGACAACCCCGTCGCCCGGGAACGCGCCGTGCGCGAGACCGAGGCTGAGGTCGCCGGCGTCGTCTCCGATCAAGCCGAGTTGGCGAGCAAGATCGCCGGGAACGCCGCGGAGGTTGCGCGATTGCGCGACGACCTGCAGCGCGCGGAGCGCGAGCACGCGGGCGGCGCAACTGGCGGGTTCGACGTCTCCCAGACGCGGCTGAAGCTTGCGACCGCCGAAGCCACGCTCGCCGCGTCCGAGGCGCGCAAGTCGGTCCTCGTTGCTGAACTCGACGGCGCGCGGGCCAGGCGGGACGCGGCCAAGCGCGACTTCGAGCTGCGCATCGAGGAGAAGCGCCGGCTCGAGGCCGCGAAGGCAGCCGTCGAGAGGGCCACCGCACAGCGCGAGGGGCTTGCCGCTGCGCGGGACGAGGCAAAGCTCCGTCTCGACCGCATGGTCATCCGCGCGCCGCAGGACGGCGCCGTGATGATCCGGCTCGTGGCCCCCGGGGCGAAGGTCATGATGGCGATGGACTCGATGCACTCCGCGCACGTGATCCATCTCTACGACCCGGCCAAGCTGCAGGTGCGCGTGGACGTGCCGCTCGCGGATGCCGCGGGCGTGGGCGTCGGTCAGCGCGCCGAGGTCATCGTCGAAGTCCTGCCCGACCAGGTGTTCCAGGGCGCGGTCACGCGCATCGTGCGCGAGGCGGACGTGCAGAAGAACACGATCCAGGTGAAGGTCGCGATCGAGGATCCGACCGACGACCTGAAGCCCGAGATGCTCGCGCGCGTGCGCTTCCTCGGCTCCGTTGCATCGACTGGCGGGAGCGCGACGCCCTCGCGCGGGGTCTCCGTGTACGTGCCCGCGGCGCTCTTGTTCGACCGCGTCGGCGACAGCGCGGCGGTGTTCGTCGTCGACGAGGGCAACTCGACTGCGGAGCGCCGCGTGGTGACCGTCAGTTCCGCGCTGCGCGACGGCTGGGCGCAGGTCCTGACGGGGCTGGCTCCGGGCGACGCGGTGATCGACGCGCGGAACGTGACGCTCGACGACGGCGACCGCGTTCACGTCACGGGTGAGTCGGGAGTGACACAGTGGCTCTGATCCGATGCCGCGGCCTGACCCGCACGTACACGAAGGGCTCTGAGGTCATCAAGCCGCTCGATGAACTGGACCTCGACGTCGCCGAGGGCGAGTACGTCGCGCTGATGGGCCCGTCGGGCAGCGGGAAGTCGACGCTGCTCAACCTGATCGCGGGCATCGACTCGCCGACCGCCGGTTCTCTAGAAGTGAACGGCGTGGACATCACGAGTCTCGGGCGCGACGCGCTGGCCCGCTGGCGCTCGCACAACATCGGCTACATCTTCCAGCTCTACAACCTGATCCCCACACTCACGGCCTACGAGAACGTCGAGTTGCCGCTGCTCCTGCACGAGGGATCGCGTACGGAGCGCCACCGGCGCGTGTCGCTGGCTCTCGAACTGGTCGGGCTGACCGATCGCGCGGACCACTTTCCGCGCCAGCTCTCGGGCGGTCAGGAGCAGCGCGTTGCGATCGCGCGGGCGATCGTCGTCGACCCTCCGATCGTCGTGGCCGACGAGCCGACAGGGGACCTCGACGAAGACTCGGCGAACGCGATTCTCGACCTGCTCGGCGAGTTGCACACGCAGCTCGGGAAGACCTTCATCATGGTGACGCACGACCCGCGCGCGGCGGAACGTGCCGAGCGCGTCGTGCACCTGCGCAAGGGACGCCTCATCGAACCGGCGGCTGCTGTGACGGACGCATCATGAGGTGGAGATTTCTCTCGCTGGTGGGCAAGACGATCCGCAGGCAGCGGATCCGCACGCTGCTCACTGTCGGTGGCATCGCGTCCGCGATGCTGCTGCTGACGCTCGTGGACTCGCTCCAGCGCGGCGTCGAGGAGGCGACGGGCAAGTCGGCGGAGGACACGACGCTGGTCGTCTATCGCGAGAACCGCTTCTGCCCGTTCACCAGCCAGCTGCCCGAGGACTACGAGGCCCGCATCCGCAAGGTGCCGGGCGTCCGCAGCGTCACGCCGATGAAGATCCTCGTCAGCAACTGCCGCGCGAGTCTCGATGTCGTGACGTTCCGCGGAGTGCGACCTGCACGGTTCGCGGCGACCGAGGGCGAGCGGCTCTCGTTCGTCGACGGCTCGTTCGAGGCGTGGCTGCGCCGCAGCGACGCGGCGATCGTCGGACGCACGCTCGCGGAACGCCGCGGCTTCAAGGTGGGGCAGCGCTTCGACGCCAACGGCGTCACGGTCACCGTCGCCGGGATCTTCGACTCGGACGAGCCGCAAGACGTCAACGTCGCCTACGTCGACCTCGAGTTCATCCAGCGCGCACCGGGCTCGTCCGGCGACGGGATCGTCACGCAGTTCAACGTCAACATCGATGACCCGACCGAAGCCGAGACGGTCTCCGCGGCCATCGATGCGGAGTTCGAGCACGCGCAGGAGCCGACGCACACGAGCCCCGAGAAGGCGTTCGTGGCCCGGGCGGCGTCCGAGGCGGTCGAGCTGCTCGGATTCACGAAATGGATTGCGTTGAGCTGTGTGCTGGCCGTCCTCGCGCTTGTCGCCAACTCGATCGTGCTGTCGGTGCATGATCGAGTGCGCGACATCGCCGTGTTGCAGACCCTCGGGTACACGAGTGGCCTGGTGGGGCGGATGATCGTCGCCGAGGGTCTGCTCCTCGGATTGCTGGGAGGTGTGTTGGGCGCCGGCATGGCTGCCGGTTTGCTCGCCTTCAACGACTTCAGCCTCTCCAACGAGGGACTCTCGATCGCCGCCGAGGCCCGTCCGATCGGCGTGCTGTTCGCGATCGGCGTCGCGGCCGGACTCGGCATGCTGGCCGGTGTCATTCCGGCCGTGCGCGCGTCGCGGATCTCCATCGCGGAGTCCTTCCGGGCGGTCTGATGCCGAAGCTCATCCCCTGGGACTACGCCGTGCGCAACGCCGCACGCGCGCCGTGGCGCTTCGCGCTGACGGTGTTCGGCACGTTCCTGGTGGTGCTGCTGATCGTTGCAGCTGCCGCCTTCGTCCACGGGATGCGCGAGAGCCTCGGTGCGCGGGCGGTCGGCACGAACGTCGTGCTGCTCGGAGCGGGCAGCGAGGAGAGTCTCGAACGAAGCGAGATCTCGAGCGCCGCGCCGGGGATCGCATCGGCTTCGATCCCGGGCATCCGTGAACGCTTCGGCGTGCGCTATGTGTCGCCGGAGATCGTCTTCGCGACCGTGGCCGAACTGAAGGGCAAGGAGACCCGTACGGTGTTCGCGACGTTCCGCGGCGTGCGCGACGCCGCCTATCTTGTGCATCCGGAGTTCCGGCTGATCGAGGGACGCACGCCGGGCCCCGACGAGATCGTCGCCGGCCGACTCGCGTCCGCCCGGCTGGGTGTGGACCCGGACGACTTGCGTCCCGGCGCGGTCATCCGTCTCGACGATCGCGACTTCACGGTGGTCGGCACGTTCGAGGCGCCCAGCACGGTCATGGAGGCGGAGTTGTGGGTCGGCCTCGAGGACTTGCGCGTGACGACGAAGCGGGACCACCTCTCGTCCGTCGTGCTGACCATGGACACGGCGGAAGGCTTCGAGGATGCCGATCTCTTCACCAAGCAGCGTCTCGACCTCGAACTGGTCGCGATCCCCGAGCAGGAGTACTACGACGACCTTTTCGCGTTCTACGCGCCGGTGCGCTGGATGGTCTGGGTTACCGCGTTCCTCGTCGCGGACGGCGCTCTGCTCGGCGGGCTGAACACGCTCTACGCCGCGTTCTCTGCGCGCATCCGCGAACTCGCGACGCTCCAGGCGGTGGGGTACTCGCGCCTGGCGATCGTGATCTCGCTCGTGCAGGAGTCCGTGCTCGGGTCGGTGATCGGAGCACTTCTCGCGACGCTCACTGGATTCGCTCTCCTGGACGGTCTGGCGGTGAAGATCTCGATGGGCGCCTTCGGGCTCTCGATCGACGGCGGTGTGGTCCTCACGGGCCTCGTCGCCGGGATACTGGTCGGCGTGTTCGGTGCACTGCCGCCCGCCATACGCTGCCTGTCGGTACCCGTGGCGCAGGCGTTGCGATCAGGATGAAGTTCAACACACACACACCAACTGTTCCGAGGGACACCATGACGAAACGAATCACTCTGGCCGCACTACTGGCGATGGCTCTCGCGCTTCCCGCGTGCAACGGTGAGGACGCGCCGCCGAAGGACAACGGCACGGCCACCGCGGTCGCGCTCCCGGCGACGCTCTTCGTCGATGCGGCGCCCGACGGCGCCCTCGACGTCACAGAGGTCAAGAAGAGCACGAAGGAGGGCGACGTCGTGATCGTGCGCGGCAAGGTCGCCGGCGGCGACAAGCCATTCGTTGCCGGTCGCGCCGCGTTGATGCTCGGCAGCGACGTCTCGATCGAGTCGTGTGACGTCATGGGCGACGGCTGCGAAACGCCGTGGGACTACTGCTGCATGACGCAGGAGGCCATCGTGGCCGGAACGCTGACGCTCCAGGTCGTCGGCGCCGACGGCCGCCCGCTCAAGGCGACGCTGGACGGTGCCGGCGGGATGAAGGAGCTGAGCGTGCTCATCGTGAAGGGCACCGTCGGCCCGCGCCCGGATCCGGGTGTGCTCGTCGTGAACGCCACTGAGATCTACGTCGAAGACTGACTGCGTCGCGTCACTCGGATCGTGCAGCGATCCTTGCGCCGCTCCTTGTCAGTTTGTCTCCCTCCTACGCAGTCTCTGCTACGGAGGCGGCTCACTCCGGGGTGTCACGCCGCTCGCTACGCGTACCCGTTCAGCCCTTGGTTCTGAGCTCGGATCCAGATCGCTTTCCGTTCGGTCGATGAATCGGATGTGGGCACCGATGAGCTGCGTGATCTGGTCGAGCGCCTGACCCGTCGTCTGGACGCTCGGGACGAGACGATTGCCGAGCAGGCGGAGGTGATCGAGCGGCAGGCGGCACGGATCGACGATCTCGAGAGCCGTCTTCGCCGGGACTCCCGCACCTCCTCGCGCCCACCGTCCTCGGATCCGTCGTGGTCCAAGAAGCGGCGGCGGCGCAAGCCGCCGTCGGACAAGCGCCAGGGTGCGCAGCCCGGCCACAAAGGGGCGACGCGCAAGCTCGTGGACGAGTCCGAGGTCGATGGCGTAGAGGACCACCGCCCGCGCGAGTGCAGCGCGTGTGGGAGCGACGTGCTCGTCCCGATCGATCGCGCCCCGACACGCCAGCAGGTCTTCGAGGTCCCGCCACGGCTGATCCAGGTGACCGAGCACCGGTTGCACCGGGCACGGTGCACGGACTGTGGCGCCACGTCCACTGCCTCGCTGCCAAGCGGTGTGACGGCGAGTCCCTTCGGCCCGCGACTCTGTGCGCTCACCGCGGCTCTGGTCGGCGTCTTCCGCCTGTCGCGGCGCGAGACCAGTCGTCTGTTGCGTGACGTCATCGGCGTCTCGATGTCACCGGGCACGGTCAGTGCGATCGAGGAGCGGGTGTCGGGAGCCATCTCCTCAGCGCACATCGAGGCCCTCGGGGCCGTACGCACGAGCAGCGTCGCCTATGTAGACGAGACACCGTGGTCGCGTCGTGGCACGCTGCATTGGCTGTGGAGCGCGGTCTGTGAGCACGCCACGGTCCATCGTATCGATCGGCGCAGGAGCGCCAAGGCCATGCGGCGACTCGTGGGCAAGCGCTTCAGGGGCGTCCTCGTGACCGACCGTATGGGCGCTTACGACCAGCATCCCACCGAGCGCCGCCAGATCTGCTGGGCGCATCTCGAGAGGGACTTTCGAGCGCTGGCCGAGGGCTCGCGCGGCGGCCGGCGCTTCGGCAAGCAGGCCGTGCGTCTCGCCCAGGCTGTCATGCGAGCTCAGCGTCACTTCGGCGAGCACGGGGACCGCGACCGCATGCGGCGTGAGCTGCGTCTCACATGGGACCGACTCCTGACGCTGCTCGTGCGCGGCGCAGACAGCAAGCACCGCCGAGTACGCGGAACGACTCGGCATCTGCTCGACCGAGCGGAGGCTCTGTGGACCTTCGCCGACGTCCCTGGCGTCTCCCCGACGAACAACGCCGCTGAGCGCGCGGTGCGCAAGCCGGTCCTGTGGAGACGCGCAACGCACGGAAGTCAGAGCGAGCGCGGACTCCGCTTCGTCGAGCGCATCCTGACCGTCACCGCCACGCTCCGCCAGCGTGGCGAGAGCGTCTTCGATTACCTCGCAGACGTCAGCGCGGCACTCGCGCACAACCGCTCGCCGCCGGCTCTCGTCGCGCTCCCGATCACGCGCTGAGGCCGCGGACCGTCATACCCTGAACGGGTACCTCCGCCTCACCCTCGCGACGGTTTTCGTGGCCGGCTGCGGAGACTGCACCGAGGACGCCGCGAACGCGTCCCCCCGCTCTCCCACCAATGCCGCTCCGGACTCTCCGGCCGACGCCCAGCCAGACTCCCGAGAGAACGCCCAGCCGGACTCTCCGGCCGACGCCCAGCCGAACTCCCGAGAGAACGCCCAGCCGGACTCTCCGGCCGACGCCCAACCGGACTGACGACGTACGACATGCGGGTCCCGAGCCAGTGTGTCGGCTCAGCACTCGTGAACTCCTGCCCTGAGAAAGTGGGTATATTCGCGCTCTCCCCGGCACCAAAGAGGGTGTGACGGATGAAACGCCTCGCCGGACCCCGCCGCGGAGAGCCGCGAACGTGACGCACGCCTACCAGGGCAGGGCGGCGGCAGAGCCCTCTGTGCCAACGTGGCTGAGACACCGACCCCACGGATGATTACTGTGCAGGGCGGTGGAGGAACCAGCGATGACGAACAACCACAACACAGCGCCGGGGGAGATCCCGGAGCCGAGGGAGGGCGAGCATAGCGAGCGCGATCGAGGCGGAGGGGGCTCCCCCGGGGCGCGCGGCCCGGGGGACGTTGGGGTGCGCGACCCCGAGGTCGTGCCGCGCGCCTCGCGGCGGCGCTTTGGCGCCGCGTACAAGCTACGGATCATCGAGGCGGCGGACGCGTGCACGAAGCCCGGCGAGATCGGCGCTCTCTTGCGCCGTGAGGGGCTGTACTCCTCGCACTTGTTGACGTGGCGGCGCGCGCGGGACCAGGGCCAGCTCGAGGCGCTCTCGCCCAAGCGGCGTGGTCCCAAGCCCGATCCGGACCGTGCGCTCAAGAAGCGCAACGAGCAGCTCGAGCGCGAAGTCGCCCGTCTCGAGAAGCGGCTCGAGACGGCCGAGGTGATCATCGACGTGCAGCGAAAAGTCTCACGGCTGCTGGGCATCGAGATGCCCGAGACGAGCGGGAGCGACACGTGATTGCGGCGGAGGAGCTGGGGGGACGCGTGGGCGTCGCCCCCGCGTGCCGCGCGCTCGGAGTCACGCGCGCCACGCTCTATCGGCGCCGAACGGCACGCACGTGCCCCCGGCCCCAGCAGCCGCGCCGGCGCTCGCCGCGCGCCCTCACGATCGACGAGCGTCTTACCGTACTCGCGGTGCTGAGCGAGGAGCGCTTCTGCGATCTGTCACCGCTTGCGGCGTGGGCGATCCTGCTCGACGAGGGACGCTACCTGTGCTCGGTGCGCACGATGTACCGCATCCTCGGTGCGGCTGGTGCTGTGCGTGAGCGCCGCAACCAGCTGCGTCATCCCGCGTACAAGAAGCCCGAGCTCCTCGCGACCTCCCCGAACCAGGTCTGGAGCTGGGACATCACCAAGCTCCGCGGCCCGGTGAAGTGGAGCTACTTCTATCTCTACGTCGTGCTCGACATCTACTCCCGCAACGTCGTGGGCTGGATGCTGGCGGACTGCGAGAGCGGTGCGCTGGCGACGGCACTCATCGAGCAGTCCTGCGAGAAGCAGGGGATCGCGGCGGAGCAGCTCACGATCCACTCCGATCGGGGGCCGCCGATGATCAGCAAGCCGGTGGCCTTTCTGCTCGCCGATCTCGGCGTGACGAAGTCGCACAGCCGGCCGTACACGTCGAATGACAATCCGTTTTCCGAGAGCCAATTCCGCACGCTGAAGTACCGGCCGGACTTCCCAGCGCGCTTCGGCTGCATCGAGGACGCGCGGGCGCACTGCCGCGCCTTTTTCCACTGGTACAACCGCGAGCATCGTCACTCGAGTCTCGGGCTGCTGACGCCCGAGACCGTGCACTACGGCCGCGCCGAAGCGGCCGTCGCCGCGCGCTCGGTCGTGCTCGATGCCGCGTACGCGGCGCATCCCGAGCGCTTCGTGCGCCGTGCGCCGACGCCGCCGGCTCTGCCGACCGAGACGTGGATCAACCCGCCGGCCCGGGAACTCGCGGCGCTGGAGACTGCGACACAGGAGGCTGCTCACTAAACTCGAAGACGCGGTGTCTCAAAGTCGTTGACACGTCCCGCAGCTCCCACTTGATCACCGCGGCTGTGCTCACGCCCATCTGTATTGCCGCACCTCCTTGGTGTTGACCGAGCTCTAGGCGGCGGCGGCGGAGGTGGTCGCCGATGTGACGAAGCTCGCGCGGGTAGCCGGGGTACGGTGCTCTCCAGGCTCGGAGCTTGAGGTGGGCAAAGGGCAACGCCACCTCATGCGTCCGTGACGAAGGCGCCCAACATCCGCGCCGTCGCCTTCGCCCTCGACGCTGCGCGCGCAGCCGGCGTGGAAGACGAGCGCAGGCGGAGGGCGACGCCACCGGACATCTCCGGCATCGACCCCGCTCAGTCGCACATGTTCCACGGTGGCGACTTCGGGGTACTGGCGACCACGCGTCCGTGCCGCGTGTGTGGTCGCCCACTGTTCGATGCAATCCACACCCGTTCGGACGCGGGGCCTGGCGATGGCGCGGAGGTGGGCACGAACGCCGACGCGTCGCAGGGGGATCAACGGCGTGCCGGCGCTGCCCCCGAGTCAGGCTTCGCCTCCGTTCCGCGGCCCAACACGAGCTTGTAAGGAGAGACCGATGCTGACACGAGAACTCGAACTACTGACCCTGCGCCTGGACACGGGTGCGCACTCCGATCCGAGCAAGGGCGTGTGCGTCATGGAAGCGGTGAGCTACATCGTCGGGGAGCCGTTCTCGGACCACCCGAAGTGCGCCTGTCCGATCATCACACGCGTCGCGCAGAGCGTGAACGACCGGCTCAGCGACACCGACCGACAGAAGCTCATCGACTACATCCCTCGGATTGCGGGAACGCGATCGACGCACGCCGTCAAGATGCGGCGCATGTACCGGGCGGTGGACCTCGCGGTCCGCGTGTTCGCGCCTGCGGCGCTCCGAACTCAGGGCATGACCGCGCAAGCCGAGCGCCTGGAGGCGTTGGAGGAAGTGACCAGTGAGGTGACGGCTCGCGCCGCCGCCAACGCCGCCGCCGCCGCCGCGCGCTTCGGCTTCATGCTGCTGGACGAACTCCTCGCCATCGGTGCGGACGAACGCGCGCCGACCGGCTGCGTCGAGATCGTGGAGCGTGGCGGGAAGCTGGTGTGCGTGTGAAGAAGGCCATCGCTGTCGCTGCGCTCGTGTGGTTCGTGTTCTGCCTGGTCATGGCGGTCCTCACGTCCGGCTGCTGCAGCTACGCGCCCTACCGGACCACCTGCGTGCCCTGCTGGCCGCATGGGAGTACGTGCCGATGAAGTTCTGCCACTCGACGGACGGTGAGCGGTTCTTCTCCGAAGAGGGAACCCGTGAGGAGGTGATCCAGGTCGCGCTTGACGGTGACGTTGTTGTTGGAAGCGTCGTGTTCAGCGGAGTGCAGGGCGCGCCACTCGATGCCGACGACGTTGCGCACTTCGACGGACACGAGTACGACGTGGAGGACATTCACGAGCACCGTGTGACGCGCATCCACAACACGCACAGCAAGACGAGCATCTACTACACCACCCTCACCGATCGGACCGAGCGCGTCGCAAGGTGGCAATCCGTAGAGGCGTGGGCGGCCGAGGCTTCCGATGCCTGACCCCCGCGCCGACGACCTGATCCGGCGCGGCGACGTGCTGAACGTGTTGGAGGATACCCTGCGGATACAAGGCCGCGAGGGTGACGTACAGGACTACTTCGCCGCCCTGAACGCAGTCCGCTCCACGCCGCCCACTGGGATCGGACAATGCTGCGCGGAGTATGGGTGCCGGGACGTGTCAACGACTTTGAGACACCGCGTCTTCGAGTTTAGTGAGCAGCCTCCTGTGTCGCAGTCTCCAGCGCCGCGAGTTCCCGGGCCGGCGGGTTGATCCACGTCTCGGTCGGCAGAGCCGGCGGCGTCGGCGCACGGCGCACGAAGCGCTCGGGATGCGCCGCGTACGCGGCATCGAGCACGACCGAGCGCGCGGCGACGGCCGCTTCGGCGCGGCCGTAGTGCACGGTCTCGGGCGTCAGCAGCCCGAGACTCGAGTGACGATGCTCGCGGTTGTACCAGTGGAAAAAGGCGCGGCAGTGCGCCCGCGCGTCCTCGATGCAGCCGAAGCGCGCTGGGAAGTCCGGCCGGTACTTCAGCGTGCGGAATTGGCTCTCGGAAAACGGATTGTCATTCGACGTGTACGGCCGGCTGTGCGACTTCGTCACGCCGAGATCGGCGAGCAGAAAGGCCACCGGCTTGCTGATCATCGGCGGCCCCCGATCGGAGTGGATCGTGAGCTGCTCCGCCGCGATCCCCTGCTTCTCGCAGGACTGCTCGATGAGTGCCGTCGCCAGCGCACCGCTCTCGCAGTCCGCCAGCATCCAGCCCACGACGTTGCGGGAGTAGATGTCGAGCACGACGTAGAGATAGAAGTAGCTCCACTTCACCGGGCCGCGGAGCTTGGTGATGTCCCAGCTCCAGACCTGGTTCGGGGAGGTCGCGAGGAGCTCGGGCTTCTTGTACGCGGGATGACGCAGCTGGTTGCGGCGCTCACGCACAGCACCAGCCGCACCGAGGATGCGGTACATCGTGCGCACCGAGCACAGGTAGCGTCCCTCGTCGAGCAGGATCGCCCACGCCGCAAGCGGTGACAGATCGCAGAAGCGCTCCTCGCTCAGCACCGCGAGTACGGTAAGACGCTCGTCGATCGTGAGGGCGCGCGGCGAGCGCCGGCGCGGCTGCTGGGGCCGGGGGCACGTGCGTGCCGTTCGGCGCCGATAGAGCGTGGCGCGCGTGACTCCGAGCGCGCGGCACGCGGGGGCGACGCCCACGCGTCCCCCCAGCTCCTCCGCCGCAATCACGTGTCGCTCCCGCTCGTCTCGGGCATCTCGATGCCCAGCAGCCGTGAGACTTTTCGCTGCACGTCGATGATCACCTCGGCCGTCTCGAGCCGCTTCTCGAGACGGGCGACTTCGCGCTCGAGCTGCTCGTTGCGCTTCTTGAGCGCACGGTCCGGATCGGGCTTGGGACCACGCCGCTTGGGCGAGAGCGCCTCGAGCTGGCCCTGGTCCCGCGCGCGCCGCCACGTCAACAAGTGCGAGGAGTACAGCCCCTCACGGCGCAAGAGAGCGCCGATCTCGCCGGGCTTCGTGCACGCGTCCGCCGCCTCGATGATCCGTAGCTTGTACGCGGCGCCAAAGCGCCGCCGCGAGGCGCGCGGCACGACCTCGGGGTCGCGCACCCCAACGTCCCCCGGGCCGCGCGCCCCGGGGGAGCCCCCTCCGCCTCGATCGCGCTCGCTATGCTCGCCCTCCCTCGGCTCCGGGATCTCCCCCGGCGCTGTGTTGTGGTTGTTCGTCATCGCTGGTTCCTCCACCGCCCTGCACAGTAATCATCCGTGGGGTCGGTGTCTCAGCCACGTTGGCACAGAGGGCAGCTGCGTCATCCCGCGTACAAGAAGCCCGAGCTCCTCGCGACCTCCCCGAACCAGGTCTGGAGCTGGGACATCACCAAGCTCCGCGGCCCGGTGAAGTGGAGCTACTTCTATCTCTACGTCGTGCTCGACATCTACTCCCGCAACGTCGTGGGCTGGATGCTGGCGGACTGCGAGAGCGGTGCGCTGGCGACGGCACTCATCGAGCAGTCCTGCGAGAAGCAGGGGATCGCGGCGGAGCAGCTCACGATCCACTCCGATCGGGGGCCGCCGATGATCAGCAAGCCGGTGGCCTTTCTGCTCGCCGATCTCGGCGTGACGAAGTCGCACAGCCGGCCGTACACGTCGAATGACAATCCGTTTTCCGAGAGCCAATTCCGCACGCTGAAGTACCGGCCGGACTTCCCAGCGCGCTTCGGCTGCATCGAGGACGCGCGGGCGCACTGCCGCGCCTTTTTCCACTGGTACAACCGCGAGCATCGTCACTCGAGTCTCGGGCTGCTGACGCCCGAGACCGTGCACTACGGCCGCGCCGAAGCGGCCGTCGCCGCGCGCTCGGTCGTGCTCGATGCCGCGTACGCGGCGCATCCCGAGCGCTTCGTGCGCCGTGCGCCGACGCCGCCGGCTCTGCCGACCGAGACGTGGATCAACCCGCCGGCCCGGGAACTCGCGGCGCTGGAGACTGCGACACAGGAGGCTGCTCACTAAACTCGAAGACGCGGTGTCTCAAAGTCGTTGACACGTCCCGACGGGCGGGATGCGCTACAGGACGTGCAGCGCCACGAAGCTCCGCGCGCTGCTGGCGGACGACGCCCCGGACGGGGACGGAGGGACGAAGGGATGAGCCACGAGACCCTGACCGACATGACGACGCTGACGATCATCTCGTGCGGCGCGTGCGCGATCCGGTTCGCTCTGCCATCCTCTTGGCACGCGGAACGGAAGAACACCGGCAAGGGGTTCTACTGCCCGCGCGGCTGCTCGATCTCCTACCACGAGGACACGAACTCACGCCTTGAGCGCGAGAAGAAGGCCCTCGAGCAGAAGCTCCAGTGGCGCCGCGACGAGCGCGACAGCGCCCGCGACGAGGCCCGCCGGCAAGAGCGCCGCGCCATCGCCTACAAGGGCCACCTCACCCGCAAGAAGAACGAGACAAAGCGCGTGAAGCACGGCATCTGCCCGTGCTGCGACCGCGAGTTCCAGAACCTCAAGCGGCACATGGCGTCGGAGCACCCGGCGTACTCCGAGCGGGGCGAGTGATGGGCGTGGTCGCCGACAACCGTCGAACGCGCTGCGAGGAATGCCATCGCATGGTTGGGCCGATGCCCAATGACCGCGTGGTGCGGCACTCGTGGCGTTGCTCGAACGCGACCATTGATGACGCGCGGAGGGGAGCCGAGGAGCTAGACGCGGGCTTGAAGCGAGAGGCCCTCTGGCGGACGCGCATCTCGGACGCGGCCCACCGCTGGGAGGGCAAGTTCCGCGTGGTGTGCCACGAGAACAACCGGCTGCGCAAGAGGCTGCACGCGCTCACGGGGCGAGCGCATCCGGCGAGACACGGATCATCCCTGACGCTACCGCTCTCAACGCCACTTCTCGACCTCCCGCTCTCGGTGCGGTGCAAGAACGTCTTCTTCAAGCTCGGCATGAAGACGCTTGACGATGTCCTCTCCGCGTCGGCTCACGACCTACTCTGCGCGAACAACTTTGGGGAGGTGTCTCTGGTGCAACTGGAGAGCTTCCTTGCTGAGCATGGCCTCGCGCTCAGGGGCGCGCGCCGGTGGGTGGACGAGTGGTACGAAGCGAGGCGAAAAGGGTCGCTCCGATGACAACACCGGCCCTCCTGACCGTCGCCGACGTGGCAGAGATGCTGCAGTTCTCGCAGCGCACCGTCCGCGACATGGCGCAGATCGGGGAGATCCCGGCGATCCGGCTCAGGTCGCGTTGGAGGTTCTACGAGTACGACGTGCTCGAGTGGATTGATCGGCTCGCTCAGAGAGCTCGAGAGCGTGTTCCATCTCCCCCGTCGGCGCCAAGTGTCCGTACCGCTCCAGCACCATCCGCACCGACGTGTGACCAAGCCATCGCGCCACGGACGGAATTGGCACTCCGCGTTGCACGAGGAGTGAGGCGCGCACATGTCGCAGGTGCCTCCGCAGGAGGCTCGGATGGTTAGTCAGTTCGACTGCCTTTCGCCACAAGGGCCGGCCGGGCGTCGTCCAGATTCCGCCGCGCGCGAAGATCCTCGCGGTGCCCGCGATCGGCGTCACGCGCGCACGATGTCGCAACACGAGCGCGTGTCGAGCCCTCCGGCGCAGCGGGCAGTTCACCACCATGCCCGTCTTCTTGCGGACCCACGTCGCGAACCGGAAGTCGCTGGTGATGTTCTCCCACGTCATGCGTCGGGTGTCGCCCACGTCGGCGCCGGTCTCCCCCATGAAGATCACCGATGCTCGGTAGGTCGCCGGGATTGCGTTGTAGAGCGCACGGAGCTCGAACTCCGTCAGGTAGCGTGGTGGCTTCCTCGGCTCCCGCGGCAGCTCCACGTCGCGCCACGGGTTCCCTGTGACCAGCTCAAGCCGGCGCGCACCCGTCCAGCACCGCGAGAGCGCGCTGCGGTAGCGATGCGCGGTCGCAATCGCGCGGCCCGCGCGCAGCTGGTCGTCGAGGAACCGCTGCGCCTGGACGACGGTCACCTCGTACATGGGCGCCTGGAGGGCGGCCGAGGCCTCGAGCAGCTGTCGCGACTGATCACGGTAGGTGCTGTCCGCGACACGCAGGACGAGGTCGTTGAAGTAGGTCTGCCCGAGGAACTCGCCCAGCGTGATCGCGCCGGAGACGCGCGCCCGCTCTCGCTCGAGGAGCGCGATCTCGAACCGCTTGGCCTCGGCCTTGGTCTTGCCGGCGCGGCGGTGTATGTGGTGGCGGTCGGGCGTTCGCAGGCGGACAAACCAGGCCTTGCGGTCCTTGCGGTAGTAGAGGTGCGTCGTGGCCTCTTTCGGCATGAACCGTTCCCCCAGGCGTTCCCCAAGAGATGCTACGGAGTGGGGTCGCCGGATGCGAGGGTCGCCTCAAACCCTTGCTCCATAAGGGTTTCGCGTTGGAGGCGGCACCCGGATTCGAACCGGGGATCACGGATTTGCAATCCGTTGCCTTACCACTTGGCCATGCCGCCCAAGGCTGTCTGCGCTCCCCGCGAGGGGCCCGGCCGGGCTCCGTCGCGGGGACTCCGGAGTATCGACACGCGCCCCCCACGATCAAGAACCCCCGAGGGTGCCGGAAGGGTCGCTCCCCTCGATTCCTTCCCCGCGGGAGGCCGTCCGCTACCCTCCCGGGCCCTCAGGAGGAGGTGCCGATGGCCAAGCGCAGACGGATCGGGAAGATGGGTTGGCGGAGCAAGAAAGCCAACCACGGGCGTAAGCCCGGCCGCGGGCGGGACAAGCGTCTTCGGTAATTGGCGTCTGCGCTAAGCGCAACCTCGGGAGAGGCAGAGAGGCCCGCCGTCGCGATGCGACGCCGGGCCTCTTTGATTCACGGCCTCTCTGATTCACGGGAGTTGGTGCGTTCTCAGCGGCGCTTGCGCTTCCAGATCGCACCGGTGTAACGCTCGGCCTGGATGCCGATCTCGCGCAGCACGACGAGCACCTGCGCCGCCTGGTGCATCGGGGTGAACCGGTGGATGTCGAGGATCACCGGCGTCGCCGCCACGGTGCTCGTGTCCACTGCGCCCTGCTCGCGCCGGTAGGTGCTCCACGCGATCGCGATGTCCGTCGCGTAGTCCTTGCCCGCCTTCACCTCGTTGATGGTGACGATCGGCGCGCCGCCGCTCTCGTCCACGCCCTTGACCTGGATCTGGAACGGCGCGTCGGGTGCGGGGAAGTCCGCGGTCGCCGGCTTGACGCGAATCGTCTTGAGCACGGTCGGTGCCACCTTCGTGGCAACTCCGATGAAGCAGTCCTCGACGTCGGACTTGCCCGCCGCCGCGATCGCCTCCTGCACCTCCTGCCAGTTGGTCCAGTGGTGCGGCACGATGATCAGTGCCGAACCGAAGTTCGCATCGAGGTTGCGGCGCAGGATGGCGGATGACGGGATCTCCGTCTTCTTGTCCGTGCCCATCCACCAGATGACTCCCTCTTCGTCGAGGTGCACGCGGATGTGGCGGCCGAAGTTGTCGTCCCATGCCTGCGTGACCATGCACATCTCGAAGTCGCGGACCTCGATCAGGTCGCGCTGCTTCGGTACGGGCTTGTCCTCTTCGGGTGCCGTCGTACTGGGGTTCTCGGGTCCGCCGGCCGCGGCCGTCGAAGCGTCGCCGTTCATCTGCGGCGGGCCCTTGCCCTCGTCGGGGCCGGAGTTCGCGGGGGTCGGAACGGTCCCGCCGATGTTGTCGGCGCCACCGAACGGGTTGTTCGGGTCGAAGCAATCGACGACTCCGCCGCCAGGCGCGACGGCCGTCGCGCCGCGCTGCACCCGCCACTCGCTGCGGCCGAGTTGATGGTGGTTGCCGCCCGGGGGCGCGATCCAGTTGGCTTCGGACTCGGCGGTGAAGACGGCGAGGCCCGCCGAGGCGAGCGCACCGATGAGGACGAGGGCACGGTTCATCGAAGACCTCCCGGCGCCTCGCTCGTTGTGGCGGACGCCTTCACGAGCCGCACACGGTACAGGCCGGCGTCGGGGACGCCGAGCAACGGGGTGAGGGGCCCGGCCACGAGCGCGCGGGCGGGGGTGGAACCCCGCCCCTACGGAGCCGTCGCGCTGGAGCCCGGATCGCGAGGGCGCGGTGGCTGCGGAGCAAGCGCCGTGACGGCAGCCCGCCGTAGCGTCCGGAGGACGCGTAGGAGGGAAGACACGCGCCCGAAGCGTGGCCGAGGATCGCCACGCGATCCGAAGGGACACGCGCGCGGTCGCTAACGGGGGACCAGCTCGCGGCCGCGGATCAGGAGCGACCCGGCCAGGAGCAGCAGGACGAACGCGGGCGCGGCGGCGCGGGCGGCTCCCAGCGGCCGGGAGGCACGGAGCGCCACCCCGGACGCCAGGTCTCCCCCGCCGTCGAAGGCATCCGCGGGCGGAACCGGCGCCAGGGCGAGCAGCGCGCCACGGGCCAGGACACCGTGAAGCGCGGTGACCTCACCGCTCACGTGGTCGTGCCCGGCGTGGTCGTCCACTTCCTCCATGTGCTCGGCGGCGGCGGTGCGCACCTCGAGCACGTGGTCCGCCGAGTCGCGCAGGATGTCCTGACCGGCATGGAGGAAGAGCGCGGATAGCGTGACGATCACGGCAGTCGGTGCGCCGAAGCGGGTGGCGGTCACTGAGGCGAGGACCGACGCGAGGAACACGAGCGGCACGGCAGTGAGCGCTGCGAGCAGCGCACTCGTCGCGAACCGTCGCGGTGCGCTGCCGGAGGTCACGCTTCCCGGCGGGAACACGAACCCGAGTGCACCCGCCGGACGTGCGATCTCGAGCACGACGTCGCCCGGCTCCACCGGGCCGAGCGGAATCTGCACGGAGAACGGCGTGCCCGGTGCGAACGCCGCCACCGTTTCCGTGCGCGTCTCCCCGCCCGCGCCGACCAGTCGCACGCTGACCTTGTCGCGACGCAAGAACGGACCGCCCTCGTACTTCGTGCGCGGAGCGAGCCGGACGGTGACGTGCGCCTCGGCCGCAACGGCGCGGGTCAGTGCTAGTTCGAAGCTCGCCGGAGAGCTGTCGCGCGTCGCGGTGTTCGCGCCGTCCTCCGCAGTCAATGCCGTGAACGCACGGATCGGCGTCCGCGCGTCCTGCCCGAGACCACCGACCTCGAGGCCCAGCACGCCGGCTAGAACTCCGCCGACGAGCAGGACGCTGCCGAGCACGGCATGGCCCAGCGCGCCCGCGACGAACAGCGTCACGCGCGAGACCGGCGTGGACGCAATGCCGTTCACGACGCCGGTCTGGATCTCGACCGGGAACGACGTCGCAGCGAGGACCGCCACGCCGAGCACGACCAGCGCGGTCACGCCCCCGATGAGAAGGCCGTCCGCGGCGGCCGCGCGGGCTGCGAGGTCGGCCCCCGCCGCGATGCGCGCCGCCACCAGGCCGACGACGAACCCCGCGGGAACGAGGAGCCACAGCCGCGCGGCGATGCCCTCCTGTAGGCGCAGCCGCAGCAGAGCCAGAAACGCCGTCATGCGTCCTCTTGCCTCTCGCGGTACGTCTCGAGCCGATATGTCTCGAGGAAGAGCTCTTCAATCGTCGCTTGGGCAGGACCGCACTCGACGACCTCGCCTCCCGCGGCGAGAGCCGCAGCGCCGAGCGCCGCGTCGACGTCGTCGCCGCCGCGCACGAGCGCGCGGCGCAGCCCGGCGCGTCGGAGCATCTCGGCGAGGTCCCCCTCGCGGACGATCCGGCCGTCCGCCAGGAGACCCGCGCGGTCTGCGATCCCCGCGATGTCGCCGAGCAGGTGCGACGTGACGAGGAGCGTGCCGCCGCGCTCGCGGTGCGCGCGGAGGAGTGCGAGCACCTTCTCGCGCACGAGCGGATCCATGCCGGACGTCGGCTCGTCGAGGATGAGCAGTTCCGGCTCCGCGATCAGAGCGGTCGCCAGCGCAAGACGGCGACGCGTGCCGTGGGAGAGCGCGTGCACGCGCCGCTTGGCGAAGTCCGTCAGGCCGAGCTCTGTCAGTAGCCGGTCGATGCGCGACTTGCGATCGGACTTCGCGACGCCGCGCAGCCGCGCGAACAGATCGAGCGTTTCGGTGGCGGTCAGGAACTGGTGCAGCGCGCTGCGCTCGGGCAGGAACCCGACGCGCGCGCGGGCCGCGGACTCCGTCGGCGAGCGGCCGAAGAGCGCCACGCTGCCGCCCGTCGGGCGCACCAGGCCGAGCAAGAGGCGCAGGCACGTTGTCTTGCCCGAGCCGTTCGGGCCGAGCAGCGCGTAGCTCTCGCCCGCGCGCACCGTCAGGTCCACCCCGCGCAGCGCCTCGTGGGCGCGCCGGCCGAGCGCATCGCGATACGTGTGGCGCAGCCCCTGGCAGGAGACTGCCGGAGGAGCGTCGGGACGCGCTGTGTCGGTCACCGCCGGATTATGGACGGCCCGGAGGGGTCTCGCGCCATGTTCGGTCTCAGCGTGTTCGGTCCCTCACAAGTCCGACCCAGCGCCGAACCGCCGGGGGCGCGCCCGAGTTGCACCGTCGAAGGACTACCATCCCCGCGTGAACTGTCCGCACTGCCGCACGCGGATCCGAGCGATCCGCCGACCCGACGCGTGTCCCCACTGCGGGCGCTCCCTGGTGGACGACGAGGGGCGCACGCTGCGCACGGTCGACAACGACTACCCCACGCTCCTCGCCAAGCTCGACGAGAAGAGCCTGCACCGTCTCAAACAGGGCGCGATCGTGGTGGCCGTGATCGCGGTGATCGGCGTCATCCCGGTGATCGGGACGCTCGCGGGGATCCCGCTCCTGATCTGCCACTTCATCTGGTGCCGCTCGCTGATCTGCGTCCCGTGGTCGCGGCACTACTCGGCCGGGCGGCGCATCCTGACCCGCTGGCTGAGCCGGTTCTTCGTGATCACGACCGCGACGCTCCACGGCACGGTGGCCGTCCCGTTCCTGGCGATCCTGGTCTCCCCCGCCGTGGTGGCCGGCACCGCGGCGATCTGCTGGTGGTACCACCGCATGCACCTCGACCGGGAGCACCGGCGGCTGCCCATCCACGTGGTCGAGAAGGTCCTGGTGGTCGTGGCGGCCGTGGTGGCGATCACCGCTGTCGCGCTGACCGTCTTCCTGATCATGGCGCTCGACGCCCTCTCCAAGTGAACGGCCGGCCCTGACCGCCGCGCGGTCTGGGGCCGGCTGCGAGCCTGAGCGGCCTCAGGGGAGGACGTCCCGTATGCTCTACACGAGCCTGGCGAAGGCGGTACGCCGGGTGCGCTGAAACTCGCCGAACCATCACGGCGGAGCCCCGGTTGACCGGGGTGGAACGGTCCAGACTCCCCCTGGGCAAGGAGACGTCTCAATGTCACTCGCCACCATCCTCGGTGCAGCCGGGCTCGCCGGAGCCACCGGCCACCGTGCGTTCATCCCGGCCCTCGCCCTGGGCTGCCTCCACCGCATCGCCGAGAACACGGTCGCGGCCGGGGCGGAGCCCTTCTTCGCGCTCTCGGACCAGTTCATCTGGCTCGCCGACCCCATCGTCATGGTGGTGCTCGGCGTGCTGACCGTGGTCGAGGTGCTGGCCGAGATGAACCCGGACGCCCCCGAACTCGTGAACCTGTCTCTGAAGCTCCCCAAACTCGTGTCCGGATTCGTCGTCGCGGCCGCCGAGATCGGGACGATCTCGGACAGCACGGCCCTCATGGTCGGCTCGGGCATCCTCGGCGCCGGTACCGCGCTCGGCGTGGACACGCTGCGCGCCGACGTCAAGCACACGGTCGATGGCTCCCTCGCCGATGCGAGCGACGGCCTGTCGACCCGCGTGATCGGCGGGACGGAGTCGATCTGGGCCGCGGTGCTCGCGGTCTCTGCGGTGGTGCTGCCCATCGTCGCCGCCGTCGGTGTCCTGCTGCTGGTCGGCATCTGGATCGGGACGCGCAAGGCCGCCCAGGCCAAGTTCGTGCCGTGCCCGCACTGCAACGAGCCGCGCCACCCCGAGGCATCATCGGCCTGCCCGCACTGCCAGGCGTCGATCACCGGAACCGAAGCGCTGCCCGCGCCAGAGGTGCCGGCCGACGCGCTGGTCACCTCCGACACGTCCATCTAGGCCTCAAGACCGATAACGTGTGTCCGGGAGCGCCTCTCGCGCGTCCTGACTCGCGGAGACTCCGACTTGCGCACCCTCGGCCCCGTTCTCGTCCTGCTCGCGCTCGCCACCGCGGCGCGTCCGGCTGACGTTCCGCGCGGGCCGTCGTTCGGGAAGTTGCGACTCGACTCCGAGATCCGCAACGTGCTCGGCGAGAACGACGAGGACGTGTTCACAGCGCACCTGATCGCAGGCGAACGTGTGAAGGTGTCGGTCAAGGCCGCCAAGAAGTCCGGGCTCCTCCCCGAGCTCGCACTGATTGACGCGAACGGAGACGAGATCCCCGCGGGTGCGAAGACCGCCGGCAAGGGACGCAAGGCGAGCATCCCGACGTACACGGTCGTGACGAG
This sequence comes from Planctomycetota bacterium, assembly GCA_965248445.1. Lineage (GTDB taxonomy): Bacteria > Planctomycetota > JAJSAM01 > JAJSAM01 > JAJVHW01 > CBDFJG01. The sequence continues at coordinate 1,383,121 of CBDFJG010000003.1, read as the reverse complement.
TGCACTTCACGCCGTGCGGCTCCGCGGAGCGGGCGGCAGCGAAGGCGCATACGGCGCGAAGTTCCGTGTGAAGCCGCCCAAGCCGTTGAAGTTCAAGAAGCGCGATCTCTCCGACGGAGTGGGCACGTCGGAGTTCCTCGCGTTCGGCGGAGTCGACGGTGCGACGGTCGACATCACGGTCAAGACCTCGAAGAAGAGCACGCTTGTCGAGATCCTCCGCGTCGTCGAACCGGACGGCACGACGGCGCCGAACCTCCTGGGGTCGCTACGCCGGAAAGGCAACAAGGCGACGGTCACGGACCTGGTGCTGAGCGGCGGTGCCGGCATGTACGGCGTGCTGGTCGGAATCGAGGAGGGGGAGTCATCGTTCTCGGCACAGATCAAGGTGACGCCTCCCGATCGCCCGTCCGGGAAGCTCGCGCTGTCGCCGGATGAGCCCTTCATCCTCGCAACGGCCGAGCCCGCCGAGGTGCCGATCGACGAGGTGCTCGGGGTCGCGACGCAGGGCGTGACCGCCTTGCCGCCACCGACCGTGCTGCTCGGCGGCGCGCCGGCGACGCTGCAGGGCGTGTTCAACAACGGCTCGTTGGTGGACGTGATGGTCCCGGGCACGCTGGCGGTGGACGACGTGGTGTCGGTCACCGTCATCGCCGCCGACGGCCAGGCGTTCTGCCGCGACAACGTGCTGCGCGTGCTCGAGCGCGTGCGGGACCCGACGCCCCCGCCGGTGGACGTCGACATCGTGTCGATCACCCCGTCGGTCGCGGACCTGATGGGCGAGGACACGCAGTCGTTCGAGGTCACGCTCGACGGCAACGCCCCGCCGGGCGGCGCCACCGTGTTCCTCACCGCCACGAACGGGATCGGCACGCTCCCACCGACCATCGTGGTCCCGCAGGGTTCACCTGCTGCGGGGTTCCTGTTCACGGCAGCGGATATCACGGTGGCCGGGCTCGTCATGGCGACGCTCGACGGAGACACGGTCTCCGCGAACGTCTCCGTGACGAAGAAGCCCGTCGTCGATCCGCCGGACACGCTCGACATTTCGAACTGGAGCGTCACCCAGCAGAGTTCGACGCGCACGTTCACGTTCCCCTCGAGCACCGTCCTCACCGAGGGCGACTACGTAGTCATCGGCCGGAACGTGACGAAGTCGGACTTCGAGCGGTTCTGGGGCGTGACTCTCGGCAGCAACGTGCACTACTTCCAGTCCACGACCGGCGGCGGAACCGAGTGGCCCACCATCAACGGCGGTGAGACGTACACGCTGAGGAACGACGGGGGCACCACCATCGACGGCGCAACGATCGCGATGCTCACATCGGCTCATCAGTCGTACGCGCGCACGCCGGGCGCACCGGTAGGCGTGTCGACGTCGTGGACGTCCGGGACCGACGCAGTCGGCACACCGACGCCCGGCTCGGGCCAGTCCACGGCTGGGCCGCCCGTGGGCCTCTACATCAGCGAGTTCAGCGACGCCGCGGGCGCGGGCAACTTCCCACACGAGTTCGTCGAACTGTTCTACCCGGGCGATTCGGCCCCCTAGACCGCGGAGGCAGGCATGCAGGTGAGGAACGACTGGAACGCACTGGGGGCCGAGCGCCTCGACATCGCAACCACCGCGAAGTCACCCGAGGAGTGGCAGAAGCGCTGGAAGGACACGTCCGCCGCGTTCCCCTTCAAGTGGGGTTCGTGCTGGACGGCGACCATGACGTATCAGGTCGAGGACTACGCGGCCGAGATCGGCTTCTTCGTCGACGGCCTCGGCTTCAAGTGCAACGCGATCAGCCCCGACTTCACGATGCTCGCGGCGCCCGACCGCTCGTACTTCTTCTGCGTCGTGCCCGTGCCCGAGGGCGGTCGCGCGACACCGTCCGACACGTTCCACCTCTCCTTCATGCTGGACGACATCGATGCCAGCACCGAGGCGATCGACGCCCGCGGCATCGCGTTCGACGAGCGGCCGGCGCCCTGGGGCGAGGGCGCTCCGATGAAGAAGGGATCACTGCGGACCCCGAACGGAGTCCGGGTCGAGTGTTGGGGCCTGGTGTCCTCGCCTGCCGAGACCGCGACGTAGGGGCGGGGTGTGAGCGAGGGCGCCGTGCAGCGGCGCGAGGACTCTCCGGTGGAGGGTCCGAGACAAGCGAACGCGTAGCGGAAGCCGCAGGCCGCAGCGGAGGCACCCCAGCCCGCCGCCGCGTCCCCACCCCGCCCTAGCCGCATCTGTTCACGAGACGTCGCGATGACGGTGCTTTCGGAGTCCACAGGGTCAGATCTTGGCCAGGCGAGGGCGGATGCTGTCGTCGTTGCCACAAGGGCAACGCGAGTGAGCGGCCGAAACGGCGCGGATTCTGCGGTGTGGGCAGACCGTAGGCCGGGCGGTGGTGTGGCGGACGGCGCGGCGGGACGTCAGGTCGGCTTCGGGGATGCCAGCAGTCGTTGCGCGCAGCGCTCGAAGACGTGCTGCCAGGGCCACGACGAGGACATCGAGACCCAGATCCGGCGCGTCGTGATCCGCACGAGCGCGCCGATCTTGAGCAGCCGCAGGCGGATCGTGCCGGCTTGCGCACGCGCCATCTCGGTGCCGGCGAGACCGATGCGTCGCAGCGCACAGGTCAGGACGTAGGCCATGGCCGACATGGCCATCCGCACGGCGTTGCCCTGCATCGTGTGCACCGACAGACGGGTGCCGAAGAGCTCGAGCTGCTGCTCCTTGATGCGATTCTCCGCCTCGCCCCGGGCGCAGTAGAGCTGCTCGTAGAGACGCTTGCTGCTCCAGCTACGAGGCGGCAGATTGGTCACCACGAAGCGGGGATTGCGCTTGCCGCCCGGCAGGTGCTCGGCCTTGGCGACCACGCGACGCCTCTGGCTCCAGCTCCCCAGCGTGGTCCAGGCAAAGTCGCGAAAGACCCGGGCTGCTCGGCCGGTCTGCACGGCACGGGCTGCGGCCTCATCGAGCGCGTCTTCGACGTGTCGCTCAAGGCGCTCATTGCGCGCCATGCCCAGCAGGTAGAAGTGGCCGGCGGCCTCGCACCAGGCCATCAGCTCCTCGCGGCAAAAGCCCGAGTCTGCGCGCACGAGCACCTTGGCCCGGGGCCAGCGGCGCCGCAGACGTAAGACCAGCGCACGGAGCTCGTCCACGACTCCGCGCGCGGGATCTCTGTCAGCGGTCTGGAGCCGAGCGAGCAAGAGGTGCTCGCCGCAGAAGACGTACAGCGGCAGGTAGCAGTAGTGCCCGTAGTAGCCGTGGAAGAAGCGGCCCTCCTGCCGGCCGTGCAGCCGCACGTCGGAGTGGTCCAGGTCCAGCACGAGCAGGCCCGGATCCTCCGGCCCCATGGCCTCGCAGAAGACGTCGCTGAGCACGCTGTCCACGCGCTCCTGGTCCATCTCGATCTTGGCGTAGCGCGTCTGTGCCGTGGCGCCGAGCTGCGTGGTCTCGAGCCGCGAGAGCGTCGGGTGCGTGGCCAGAGCACCCTCGCGCTTGCCGCACGCCGCGGCAAACAGCGGGTCCTTGCCGACATGGTCGTGGTCCACCAGATCCTCGTAGCCCGCGCACAGCCCGAAGACCCGCTGACGCAGCATCTGGCCGACCGTGTGCTCGACCCGACGCGGGTCCCGGTGGTCCCCGAAGCAGCGCGCAAACCGCGAGAGCAGATCGATGCGACGATCGACCCGCTCGAGCAGCAGCACGCCCCCGTCGCTCGTCACGGTACCGGCGTCGAAGCGCGTCACCGCGGTGCGTCCACAGATGCCCGCGAAGAGGGTCCCCTGCGGGCTACAGTCTGTCGTCATCGGGCCGGCGCTCCTGTCGGTGCAAGTACTAGCGAGTACGAGCACTTAGACAGACGACGGCCCGCTCAGATTCCCGGCTGGTGAACGATTCGGGCTAGCTCAGTGTGGCCGAGGACCGTGACGTTCACGTCAGAGAGCGGCGCGCCGCCGCGCTCATGGACGACGCCACGTACGATCGCTGCCTGCATTGGCTGGATGGCGCCGTCTGTGACCCCGGTCTGCACTGCGTCCGGCCCCTCGTACAGGAACTTCGAAGAAGTGAAGATCGTGGTGCTCACCCCGACCGGCTCGGGCGTCGGGCAGAACTCGAACGTGTGACCGTCCACCGACCGGATCTTGATCTTGCCGTCGATCTTCGTGGTGAGCTTGAGCTTGAGCAGTTCGGTCGAGGTCTCCGGCGTGTCGATGCGGACGGACACCCTGGGCCTCGTCTTCCGCGGCGTCTTCAGGTTGAAGCGCCAGCGGCCCTTCCGGCGGTTGAGCTTTCGTACGACCTTGAGCGGCACCTCCGTGCCGTCCCCGAGGAAGAGCGTCCCGAAGCCCTTGAACTTCCGGCCCTTCTTGTCCGCCTGTTCGAGCGGCTGGATCTCGACACGATCCAGGCGTGGCTCGCCGGAGATCGTGAGGCGCCAGCCGTCGGCACGCGCGGTGGATGCAAGGAGCGCGCAGAGAAGCGCCGTAAGAACGACGACCCGCGATCCGCGATTGCGCATGGTGCCCTCCCACGCGTCAGTGCCCCGCGAGGTCCCTTGCACACGCGGGATCAGCTCCGAACCGCATGATTGTAGTCACGTTGCGTGGCCGATCGAGCGCCCGTTCTCTCAGCCTCGACCGCGGGGCGCTCACGAGCGGAGGGAGGCCCGGAGGGCCGACCGGAGCCGACTCCCCACGCGGTCGCGGTCCCCCGGTGGCCACCTCCTTCATCAAGCTCGGCGGCGGCGTGAGCGACTCCACTACCTTGGCCATCGAGGTCTTGCTCATGTAGGCCCGCTCGGCGGCCTGCCACTCGTCGTGCTGCTCGGCCATCAGCATCGTGACGAGTCGGAGCAGCGACGCTCGGTTGGGGAAGATGCCCACGACGCGGGTCCGGCGCCGGATCTCCTTGTTCTGGCGCTCGAGCGGGTTGGTCGAGTGGATCTGGCGCCAGTGCTCGGACGGGAAGGCCATGTAGGCCAAGACGTCCTCGGCCGCGTCTTCGAGGACGTCGGCGGCCTTCGGGCACTTCTTCCGGAGCGTCTCGACGATCTGCGCGAGCTGAGCGAGCGCCTGCTCCTGGCTCGGCTGGGCGAAGATCGTCTTCACGGCCGCCATCACCATGGCCTGCTGCTGCTTGGGCACGTGGGTCAGGACGTTGCGCATCGTGTGCACGCGGCAGCGCTGCCAGGTCGCGCCCACGAGGACCTTGCCGATCGCGTTGCGCAGCCCTCCGTGCGCGTCACTGACGACGAGTTGCACGCCTTCCAGGCCGCGCTGCACCAGCGAGCGCAAGAAGCTCGTCCAGAAGGCCTCGTCCTCGGTGTGGCCCACGTCCACGCCGATCACGCTGCGCGTGCCGTCCTGGGCGACGCCGATCGCCAGCACGACCGCCATCGAGATCACGTGGCCGCCTTCCCTGACCTTCTCGTACACGGCGTCGAGCCACAGGTAGGGCACCGCGCCCTCAAGCGGGCGCTCGCGGAAGGCGGCCGCCTCCTGGTCGAGCTCCTTGCAGAGCCGGCTCACGGTGCTCTTGGACACGCCGGTGCCGCCCATCACCTCGACGAGCTCGTCCACCTTGCGCGTGCTGAGCCCCAGCACGTAGGCCTCCTGGACCACCGACACCAGCGCCCGCTCGCCGCGCTTGCGCGCCTCGAGGAAGCTCGGGAAGTAGCTGGCGTCACGCAGCCGGGGGACCTGCAGCGCGATCTCACCGAGCCGCGTGAGCCACTGCCGTCCCCGGTGTCCGTTGCGGTACGCGCGCCTGAGCTCGCTGCGCTCGTACGGCTCCGCTCCGGCTCGGGCTGTCGCCTCGGCCTCCATCAGCTCGTGGACGAAGCGCGTGAGCGCCTCCCGCAAGAAGTCCCCCTCCGGGCCCCCCAGCACCTTGGCAAGTGTCCCCTCGTCGCGCACGATCTCCTGCGTCATCGGTCTGCCTCCTGTGGTCTGGGTTTGACTCACAGATCGCAGCCGATGACTCCGACAGACCGTCTGTCGGAGCCCCGGCCGGCGGTGACGCCGGCCCGCGGCATTTACACACTTCGTGGGACGCTACCGGCCGGCGCGCTCACGCGCACCAGCGCCTGGCAGCGCGCGCACTGCGCGAGCGCGCCGCTGCGTCCCTCCCGGCTGGATCGTGTTCCTTCTCGCTGCATGAAACGAGTCGAGCGCTTCGGCTCTCTCCCGGCCTCGCATCGGAAGCCCGGCCGCTCACGCTTGACCGACCGGACGTGCCGGCCTGGGTCAGAGCCTGTCGCGAAATCGCTGCGGTGCCCGGCTGCCGCCCCGGAGAGTTGTCACCGGGTTCGGTGGCGGGAGGAGCCAGGGTGAGCGCGAACGGCACGAGCGGAGCGAGGCCGGCGGCCTGGACGGGCGTGCTCGCCGCGGGCTACGGACTCGTCTCGCTGGCCGGCCACGCGCTGCTGCTCGTGCTCCTCGGCACGCTCCCTCGGCTGGTCCGATTCAGTGACCTCGAGGTCCGCCGCGCCGCACTCGCCCAGGGGGAGGCAGACGGTGGCGGCGTGGCGTTCGTCCCGGTCTACGACGCGCTCGACGTGGCGCTGCCGTTCGTCTTCGCCTCGCTCGGTCTGGCGGTGTTGCTTGCCATCACGATCGTGCTTCTGGGAGCGGCTACCACATTCGGGAAACGGCGGTTGCGCCGGCTGCTCCCGTGGGCGCTCGTCGTCGAGGCAGCGCGGGCGATCGGCTGGGCGGTGCTAGCCAGCGCCTACGTCGCTCCCGGTCTCCTGCGCGCGACCGAGGCGTTCGACACGGCGACCGTCTCGCTGACCGCCCGCGGCGCCGGTCTCGAGGACAAGGGCGTCACGGACTTCGCCGAGCTGGCGTTCTCGGCACCGGCAATCTGGTTACCGGTCGTGGCGCACTCCGTGGTGCTCGGTGCGCTCGCGATGTTGGCGTGGCGGAAGCTCCGTGCGCCCACGGCGCCGGACCCAAGCCCCGCGGCGTTGACCCCACAGAGCGGCGTCTCTCGCTAAACTCTAGTCACTGGGTTGGGGCCAACACCAACTGCGCCAACCGCGTCAGCCGTTGGGCCAGAAGGCACGAGCAAGACCGGCCGAGGCGGACCGAGTGGAATCGCGTCGTCTGCGTCAGCAGACGAGCCAAAAGACAACGTGGTCGGTCCAAGTAGTCGCGGAGCGACTACTTGCTGACGACCACGTCGTTCCAGCCGCGACGGTTCTCCGCGCGGTCCTGGAGCGTGGAGTGCACGAGGACGGCGACGTCCGAGCATTCGTCGGCCGGGCAGTAGGTCTTACCGCCCAGGTGGATGGGGTCCTGGCTGAGCCCGTGTGTCGGGCACCTCCACCAGGTCCCGCGGAGGAACTTGTCTTCCTGGTGCGTCAGCTGACGCTCTCGCTTGCGCTTTCTCGGCATCTCGTGCCCTTCTCTCGTCTACTGGCGTGCCAGGTCCCGGACGCCGGAGGAGGTCTTCTCCTCGAGCGCACCGACTGGGCCACCCTCGGCCCGCGCACGCCTTCCACCCCCTTAGGACGCTCAGAAGCCTCCGCTTGGTCCCTCTTTTTCCACACGCGGGGTCACGGGACGGTCAGCGGGCCCCCGGCAGCCTCTTTCACCTGTCCGCCTGGCCCGGTTGAATAGAGGCTGATGGAGCCTCCGCCAGGCTCCAGGGAGCCGAAATGCTGAACGAGCGAGCCCGATCCGCCTTCTCCGTCCAGAGTTACGAAGCCGCTCCGGACATCGAGGGGGTCGAGATCGTTCGCCTCCGTCGATTCAACGACGACGGGGGCTCGATGACGGAGCTCGGGCGGCTCTCCTCAGGAGTCCACGCCGATCTACCGGGGTTCTCCACGGCGCAGATCAACTTCAGCGAGTTGGAGCCCGCGGCGATCAAGGCCTATCACGTTCACCTGGGGCAGACGGACGTCTGGTATGTCCCCCCGGCCTCCAAGATGCTTGTCGTGCTGGCGGACGTCCGGGAGGGGTCGGCCAGCGAGGGGGTGCTCCGGCGCTTCGTGCTCGGCGACGCGAACTCGCTGCTCCTGCGTATCCCGCCGGGTGTGGCCCACGGGGTCCGCAACCTGCGCAGCGACCGCGGGCAGCTCATCTACTTCGTGGACCGCCAATTCGACCCGGCGCCGGGGTCCTGCGACGAGGGCCGCCTGCCCTGGGACCACTTCGGCGCCGAGGTGTGGGACGTGACGAAGGGGTGAGGACGGGCCCGCCACGAAGACGCGCGTCGGCCACGATGTCACTCGCTCAGTAACTCGGGTCGCGGGCGGCGATGCGGCATGCCGGGCGGGTCCGTCCGAACAACCGCGACCCGAGTCCGCGTGTCAGCGGACGAGGGGGCAGACGCCGTGAACAACGGCGTCTGCAGCGGCACGGGGCTACGCCTGGCCCGCCGCGATCAGGTTCAGCGCCGAGCCGGCCTTGAACCACTCGATCTGCTTCGCCGTCATCGTGTGGCGGACCTCGATCGCGTCCTCGCTGCCGTCCGTGTGGCGGAACACGACCGTGACGCTCTTGCCCGGGGCCAGGTCGGCCAGTCCGGTCACGGCGACGCGGTCGTCCTCCCGCGCCTTCTCGTAGTCGGCCGGGTCGGTGAACACGAGCGGCAGGACGCCCTGCTTCTTGAGATTCGACTCCGCGATGCGCGCGAAGCTCCGCACGATCACCGCGCGGCAGCCCAGGTGGCGCGGCTCCATGGCGGCATGCTCGCGACTCGAGCCCTCTCCGTAGTTCTCGTCGGCGATGATCACCCAGTCGATGTCCTCGGCCTTGTACCAGCGCGCCAGCTTCGACGCGCCGACGCCGCGGTCGCCCGTGACGACGTTCGTGGCGGTGCCCGGGTCGCCGCCGAAACGGTTCACGGCGCCGATCAGCATGTTGTCGCTGATGTTGTCGAGGTGTCCGCGGAAGCGGAGCCACGGCCCGGCTGGGCTAATGTGGTCCGTCGTGCACTTGCCCTTGGCCTGGACCAGGATGGGCATGCCATCCAGGTCCTGACCGTCCCACGGCGCGAACGGCGTGAGCTCCTGGATGCGCTTGCTGTCTGCCGCGATCTCGACGAGGACGGAGTCGGGATCGTCCGACGGCGCGAGGTAGCCGCCGTGGCCTTTCTCGAAGCCGTTCTTCGGAAGCTCGTTGCCGGTGGGGGGATCCAGCAGCACCTGGCTGCCGTCCCTGGCCGTCAGCGTGTCACTCAGCGGGTTGAAGTCGAGGCGGCCGGACAGCGCGTACGCGACGACCACCTCGGGACTCGTGATGAACGAGAGGGTCGTCGGGTTGCCGTCGTTGCGCTTCTTGAAGTTGCGGTTGTAGCTGCTGACGATCGAATTGCGCGTGCCGGCAGCGTCGTCGTCCCGCTTCCACTGACCGATGCACGGTCCGCAGGCGTTGGCGAGCACGGTGGCGCCCATGTCCTCGAACGCCTTCATCTGGCCGTCGCGCTTGATCGTCGCTTGGATCATGTCGGAGCCCGGCGTGACGAGGAGCGGTGCACGAACCTCGAGGCCCTTCTCGACCGCTTGCCGTGCGATCGACGCGGCGCGTTCCATGTCCTCGTACGACGAGTTCGTGCACGAGCCGATCAGCGCGTAGCTGATTTCGGCGGGATAGTCCTCGGCCGCCACCGCGTCATCCATGTCGGAGACCTTGCGCGCCAGATCCGGCGTGTGCGGACCGACGACGATCGGCTCGAGCGAGCCAAGGTCGATGTCGATCACGCGGTCGTAGTACTTCTCCGGCTCGACGTGGCAGTCGGGGTCGGCCGTCAGCACGGACTTGTACTGGTTGGCGAGATCCGCGACGTCCCCGCGATCCGTTGCGCGCAGGTACGTGGCCATGCGGTCGTCGTACGGGAAGAGCGACGTCGTCGCCCCGTGCTCCGCGCCCATGTTGCAAACCGTGCCCTTGCCCGTGGCCGAGATCGACGCGGTCCCCGGCCCGAAGAACTCCACGATGTGGTTGGTCCCACCCTTGACGGTCAGGATCTCCATCAACTTCAGGATCACGTCCTTCGGGGCGCACCAGCCGGACAGGCGGCCGGTCAGGCGGACGCCGATCACGCCCGGCCACAGCAGGCCGAACGGCTCGCCGACCATCACGTCGACGGCATCGGCGCCGCCGACCCCGATGGCGACCATCCCGAGGCCGCCGGCGTTCGGAGTGTGCGAGTCCGTCCCGATCATCATCCCGCCGGGGAACGCGTAGTTCTCGAGCACGACCTGGTGGATGATCCCGGCGCCGGGCTTCCAGAAGCCCATGCCGTACTTGGCCGATGCGCTCCGCAGGAAGTCGTAGACCTCCCTGTTCGTCGTCATCGCCTCCGCCATGTCGGCGTCCACGCCACGACGCGCCTGGATCAGGTGATCGCAGTGCGTGGTGGTCGGCACGGCGACTTCCGTGCGCCCGGATCGCATGAACTGGAGGACGGCCATCTGCGCCGTCGCATCCTGCATGGCGACTCGGTCGGGCCGGAAGTCGCAGGTCGTCTTCTTGCGTACCGGGGCGACGTCGACCGCCTCGAGATCCCACAGGTGGGCGACCAGCACCTTCTCCGCGAGCGTCAGCGAACGGCCGAACAGAGCGCGTCCGCGTTCGTGACGCAGAGCCGCGGACTCGTACACGCGGCGGGCCAGTTCGACAGTGGGAATCTCGCGTGCCATGTGGTTCTCCGGGCTATTCCTGTCGCGAAACCCTGAGCGTATCCGCGGGGCCACGGCAGGTCAGGGTTTCCGCGCGCGAGGTCAGAGGCGCTCGAGCGCTCGTCTGCTTGGGTACCTCCGCTTCGTGTGGACGACCCGATTCGCTATACAACGGCTGCATGCGCGCGATCCGTGGTGCCGTGGTCTGGCCGCTGTCCCCCTCGGAGGTGCACGGGTCCGCCGACGCGGTCGTCGAGCCCGGGCTCGCAGCGCCACGAGCACCGGTGCGCGGCGATCCGGATCCTGTGGATGGCGTGCTGGTGCCTGCGTTCGCCGACTGGCACTTCCATTGGGTGCAACTCGGCATGCCCGCAGCGGCCGGCCGTCCGTTGCTGGAGTGGCTGGCCCAGGTCGCGTGGCCGACCGAGGAGCGCTTCGCGGACCCGCGGGCCGCCCGCGACGCCGCGCCGCGCGCCGTGTCGGCGCTCAGGGCGGCGGGGACGCTGGCGGGAGCCGCGTACGGCAGCCCGCACGACGCGACGGTGCGCGCGTTCCTCGATGCCGCGCCCGGTGGGTTCGTCTGCGGTGCGGCGGTCATGACCGCGGGCCCGCCGGCGTCCCTGCGCAGACCGCCGGAGGATGCGCTGGACGAGATCGCGGCGTCGGCCGACGTGCACGGCCGCCGCGTTGTCGTGACACCGCGCTTCGCGATCTCGTGCGGGGAACCAACGCTCGCCGCCCTCGGCACACTCGCCGCGCGCAGGGACCTCGTCGTGCAGACCCATCTGGCCGAGACGGAGCGCGAGTGCGAGGTCGTCGCCAGCCGGTTCCCGGACGCACCCGACTACACGAGCGTGTACGAACGCGCTGGGCTGGTCGGTCCCCGCACACTTCTCGGACACGTCATCCACGTCAGCGACGATGAGCTAGACCGCATCGCTCGCCGCAGCGCGATCGCCGTGCACTGTCCGACGAGCAATGTGGCTCTGGGCTCCGGACGCATGCCCCTCGAGCGGCTGCGGCGCGCGGGCGTGCGCTGGGTGCTCGGCAGCGACGTCGGCGCGGCGAGCGAACCCTGTCTGCTCGACGTCATCGCCGCCGCGCTGGAGATACACCGGGGGCACGCCGAGCTCACAGCGGTCGAGGCGTTCCACCGCGCGACGATCGGACGGTTCGCACTCTTGCAGGGCGCCTCCGAAGGCCGGCTCAGCCGGCTCGGCGATCGTCCCGGTGTCCTGCGCGTCCGCGATCACGACGGCCCGCGTCCCGAACAGGATCCCGAGGGATGGTTACGCGCCTGGGTCGCACGGTGGGGCGCCGAGGGCGATCCCGGCCTCCACGCCGTGCTCCCGTGGTCGGCGCTTCCGGGCGCGGGGTCGGGCGGGATAGGCTGACTGGATGCTCCCAGCATTCCAGTCGGTGGCTGTCTTGGTCTGCGCCGTCCTCGTGACGGTCTCGACGACGGTCTCGTGCGCGAGTTCCGACGAGGGGGGGCAGTTCGTCGCGTCCGATCCGGCGACTCCTCATCTCGCCGTCGAGGGGTTCACCATCGCCGAGCCGGGAGTGGCGTTGTCCGGTCGGCCGGACGACGAGGAGTTCCGCGCTGCGCAGGAGGCGGGGTACGCCACCGTTGTCAACCTGCTCACGGTGGACGAGGGCGCGGCAGGGGAGGCGCTCCTCGTCTCGGTACTCGGAATGCGGCACGTACACGTTCCGATCGCGGGACCGAACGTGACGCCGGCGTCGGCGGACGAACTGGCCGGAGTGCTCGACTCAGGAGACGGCCGGCCGGTCCTGATCCACTGCGCGTCGGGTCAGCGCGCCGCGGGTGTCTACGCCCTCTACCTGGTGCGCCACCGCGACGTGGAGCTTCACGACGCCCTCGATCGCGCTGCTGAACTCGGCCTCACGAAGGCCGCCGTGCGGGATGCCGTGCACAGAGCTGGGCATCCCGTCGCAGAATAGAGGGCGGAACCGGTTGGCGACCCAGAGACGTCGGAGAGAGTGATGATGAGAACATTGGCCCGGACTCTCGCACTGGCAATGGCGCTGTTCGTCTTTGTCCCGTCGGCCGTCCCGCGACAGGCGCTGGCGCAGGACGCGCCGTCGGACCCCGGCTTCCGGCTCTACGCGGCGGAGGCGAGGAAGATCCTGAAGACCGCCGGCAACAAGGTCTGGGAGGCGGCGGAGAAGGCCAAGCGCAGTGGCTTCTGGCAGTACGCGTATGAGCAGGCGCAACGCGCGATCAAGTTCGATCCGAGACAGGCGGATGCCCGAGAGCACCTTGGCTACGTCAAGAGCGGCAAGAAGTGGGTGCTCGACGAGGAGGCTGCCGCGAAGCTCAAGAAGAACAACGTGCGTGGCGGCGCGAACGGCGTTCAGGAGGGCGTGGAGAGCTTCAACAAGCGCGTCGAGAAGTGGAAGGAAGAGGTACTGGCAAAGGCCAACAAGTTCGTCGCCGCGAGGTACGTGAAGCTCGGGGCGGTCTGCGCGAAGAAGGGCTTCCCACTCCAGGCCAACAAGGGCTACGAGTACGCCCTGCGCCTCGACCCCGAGAACTCCGCCGCGCGCAAGGGGCTTGGCTACAAGAAGATGGGCAAGGTCTGGATCACCGGGGCACAGGAGAAGGCGATCAAGGACGCCGGGAAGAGCACCGAACTCAAGGAGGAGTCGCGCTGGGACACGGAGTTCGGTGTCAAGCTCGTCAAGGCCGAGACGACGCACATCCGCATCGAGGGCGTGCTCGATCTCGCCGATGTGAAGGAGATAGCGGAGACGTCCGAGATGGCGTACGCGCTCTATCTCGCGGACCTGGGGCGCGATCCCACCGATGACTTCTTCGGCGGCAAGAAGGCGCGCCTCGTCTTCATGGAGGAAGGCGACCAGTGGAAGAAGTGGGTCGATGCGTTCGGCGGTGGCGAGTTCGCACTGAAGAACAGTGGCTTCGGTTCGCACGTGGGACTCCAGTACGGCAAGAAGCTGGGTGCCGGCAGCGATCAGGTCCTGCGAAAGGACGGCGCTGTCCACACCCTCGTGCACATGCTGAATCTCAAGGTGCTGAACATCCAGGGCGGCGCGTGGATCAACGAGGGCCTCGCCTACTACTACTCCGTCAAGGTGCAGGAGACCTGCCGCACGCACTGCGTGGGGATCAAGAAGGACGCGCGCTATGGGAAGGAGACGGCGTCGGGCGGGATCAAGGACTGGAACGACGCCTCGAACTGGAAGCCCAATGTCCTCGAACTTGTGAAGAGCAAGGCCGACATCGAGCTGCGTGAGCTGGTGCTGAAGCCGGTCGAGGAGCTGGAGTTCGAAGCCACCGTCAAGTCCTGGAGCATCATCTCGTGGATGATGGACACGGATCGCGACAAGTTCATCGAGCTGGTCGGCGAACTCGGCGGGCAGGACAAGCACGTCGGCATTCTCGAAGCGTGGTGGGGTGACGGGTGCGAGGAGATCGATAAGCAGTGGCGTGAGTACGTGTTGCGGAACTATTAGTTCCGCTTGACGTACTCACGCATGTCGTTGCACTCGGATCGCGTGGCGATCCTCGCGCCACGACCCGCGCGCCTTCGGCGCGATATTGTCTCCCTCCTGCGCGACCTCCGGTCGCTACGGAGGACTGCGGTCACGCCGCTTGCTTCGCAACCGACGCGCCCTCGCGACTCTGATGTGCGTACACACATCCCCCTGTAGGGGCGGGCCGCTGCGCCAGCCCGCGAACCGTGCGATCGCAGCGTCAGCCGATCATGCCCATGCATCGACGATCGCGCGGCGGGCCCGCAAGACGTCCTCCCGCGCTCCTGCCACCAACTGCTCCTCCAGCTCTGCGTCCAGTCGATCGAGAGCCCCGAGAGCGAAGTGCCCTCGGACGCCGCCGACCGGAAAGCAATCCAGCTCGGAGTCGACCGCACGGATCGGATCGCGTGCGCGCCACTCCGGATCTGCCAGATCGTGTCGGAGCAGACAGATCCGCCTCGCGCCCTCGAGGACCTGCATCTGCCCGTCTAGGAATTGGCGAGCGACACTCACGATCCCTGCACGTGCTTGCGTTTCGACCTGAACGGAATCTCTGCCGGTCATCGGCCGGTCCAACTCCTCACCCGATCCCCGATCTCGCGGACGTAGTCCGCGCCCCCGGTGCGGAACAGGTCGTTGTGTCCGGCTAGCTCGATCGGCAGCACCTCGGCGGCGGGCGCTGCCTTGCTGAGGATCTCCGACTCCTTGAACGGGACGATGCGGTCGGCCGTGCCGTGGACGATCAGCCACGGGCACTCGACGGACGGTGCCAGGGCCGCGTTGTCGAGTTCGCCGCGGGTCAGAATCCACGCCAGCGGCAACCAGCCGTAGTGGCGACGCGCAACCCGCGAGACGGACGAGAACGTCGACTGCGTGATCAACCCGGCGGGGGAGCGTTCCGTCGCTACACGTACCGCGGCCGCGCCGCCGACGCTCTCGCCGTAGAGCACGATCCGGCCGGGCTCGACGCCGCTCGCCACCAGGTGGTCGAAGGCCGCCAGCGAGTCCGTGACGATCTCGTCGGACGTCGGTTTCCCGGGATTGCCGCCGAAGCCCGAGTATTCGAGCAGGAACACCCGGACGCGCGCCTTTTCGGCGAGCCAGTCGATCAGGTCCGCGCGGAGTGCGGCGTTCCCCGCGTTGCCGTGCAGGAACAGCAGCACGCCCTCGCCCTCGTTCTGAGGCGGGCGGACGTCGTAACACGCGAGGCGCCGTCCGTCGGGCCGCGTCACGTCGACGACCACCGCCTCGGCGGTGCGGAAGTCGCCCAGCCTCTCCGCCGGCGTGGGGCGGACCGAGGGGAAGAACATGAGCCGGTCGCGGAACGCGTACATCACGAGCGGCAGCACGACCTCGACGAGCAACAACGTGACAATCAGGAACTTCACGAAGCGTCTTCCATGCGAAGTCTGCTCTCCGGTCGACGGCTCTCCGGAAGGGGCTGCGGCGTTCTGAGTTTCCCGTGTCGCTGACATGGCGGCCCCTGAGGGACCGGGGTAGGGTACCCGCCGCATGGAAGGGCAAGAGAGTGGGACCAACGGGCACGTACCTCAGTACGGCTTCGCCATCGACCAGCGCAAGTGCATCGGCTGCCACGCGTGCACGGTCGCTTGCAAGGCCGAGAACGAGGTCCCGGTGGGGCAGTTCCGCACCTGGGTCAAGTACACGGACAAGGGCACGTTCCCCGATGTGAAGCGCCACTTCACGGTGCTGCGCTGCAACCACTGCGACGATGCGCCGTGCGTCACGATTTGCCCGGTCAACGCGCTCAAGAAGCGGCCGGACGCGATCGTGGACCTCGACCGGGATGCGTGCATCGGTTGCCGCGCCTGCATGCAGGCGTGCCCCTACGACGCCCTCTACCTGAACGAGGACACCGGCACGGCCGAGAAGTGCCACTACTGCGCGCACCGGACCGAACGGGGCCTCGAGCCGGCCTGCGTGGTCGTCTGCCCCGAGAGGGCGATCATCCCGGGCGACCTGTCCGACCCCGAGAGCGAGATCTCGCAGCTCATCCAGCTCCAGCCGACGTCCCGCCGCAAGGTCGAGAAGGGGACGAAGCCGCGCGTCTACTACGTGGATGCGCTGCCCGAGTCGCTCCAGCCGGGCACGGCCCGCGAGGAGCCGAGCGGTTTCCTCTGGTCGGATCGCGCGACACAGCCACCGCCGGTGCCGGAGGGCTTCGAGCCGCCCCGTGACCTCGTGAATGCCCTCGATGTCGCGCACCCGCCCGTGTGGGGATGGCACATTTGGACGTACCTGTTGACGAAGAACATGTCGGCGGGGGCGATGCTCGCAGCGCCCGTCGTCGCGCTCGCCGGAGTTGCCACGGGCACGTGGCAGGATCTCGCACCCGAGATCGCGTCGCTCGTCTTCCTCGGCATCACGTTGTTCCTGCTGGTGCACGACCTCGGCCGGCCGGAGCGATTCCTGCGGCTGCTGTTCTCGCCGAACACGAAGTCGTGGCTCGTGCGGGGAGCGTGGGTACTGAACGTGTTCGCGCTGTTCACGGTCGCGTCGCTTGTCCTGCGGCTGTTCGAGCAGTACTCGTACTCCGACGTGCTGCGCTACGTGAACATCCCCGCGGCGATTCTGGCCTCCGGGTACAGCGCATGGCTCTTTGCCCAGTGCAAGGGACGCGACCTGTGGACCGAGTCCGGCACGTTCATGCAACTCGTGCTGCGGGCGGCCACGCTCGGCGTCGCGATCGCCGCGGTGCTGGCGTCGTCCGGGCGTGCGGTCATGACGCTCGGCGCCGTGTACGTCGTCCTGCTGGTCGCACTGCTGGTGCTCGAGTTCGGCGGAAAGCAACGCGAGGGCGATCTCTTGCGCGCGCACAAGATCTTCATGGCGACCGACGGCCCGCGCCGCGAGGCGCTGGCTGGACTCGCATCCTCGGCCCTGCTACTGATCGCCGGCGCCCTCGGCGGTGCGTTCATCCTGCCGCTCGCGGCGATCGCTCTCGCCGCGACCGCCGCCGGGCAGTTCGTGCGGGACAAGGCCTGGATCGAGTCCGGGCAGGCGGTACCGAACTCGTGACGCCCCAAGACCCCTCTGCTCATGCCTCCGGGGGCGACATCGCGCCGTCCGGTAAGCCGTGGCAGACGACACCACTCGCGTCCTTCCCGCCGCCGGAGCAGTGGGACGACTGGGTCGAGTACGACGCCAAGGCCTGGCCGCGCAAGGTCGAGCGCCGCTATCAACTCATCCCGACGATCTGCTTCAACTGCGAGGCGGGCTGCGGGCTGGTCGCGTACGTCAGCAAGGAGACCGGCCGAATCCGCCGGCTCGAGGGCAACCCGTATCACCCCGGTTCACGCGGACGGAACTGCGCCAAGGGACCTGCCACGATCAACCAGGTGGACGATCCGCGGCGCATCCTCTATCCGCTCAAGCGGGTCGGGCCGCGCGGCACGGGCAAATTCGAGCGCACCACTTGGGACGAGGTCATCGAGACGTTCGCCACGCGCATCCGCAAGGCGCTCCTCGAGGACCGCCGGACCGAGGTCATGTACCACGTCGGCCGCCCCGGCCACGACGGGTTCACCAATCGGGTCCTGCAGTCGTGGGGCATTGACGGACACAACAGTCACACGAACGTGTGCTCTGCGGCAGCGCGACTCGGCTACGCGCTGTGGTCGGGGAGCGACCGGCCGTCGCCGGACCACGCGAACGCGAAGCTGATCCTGCTGATCTCGTCGCACCTGGAGACCGGCCACTACTTCAACCCACACGCTCAGCGCATCATCGAGGGGAAGATGAAGGGTGCGCGCATCGCCACGATGGACGTGCGCCTCTCGAACACCGCGTCCATGAGCGATTGGTGGATCGCACCGCACCCGGGCACCGAAGCGGCGCTCCTGCTCGGATATGCGCACGTGCTGCTGGAAGAGGAGCTCGAGCACCGGGAGTTCCTGCGCCGCTGGACGAACTGGGAAGCGTACCTCGAAGCGCTCCACCCCGGCCTCGCACGCACGTTCGACTCGTTCCTGCTGGCGCTGCGCAGCGACGTCGCGAAGTACACCCCGGCGTGGGTCGCCGCCGAGTGCAAGGTCGACGCGGCGACGGTGCGCGAGATCGGCCGCGCCGTGGGCCAGGCGAAGGGCGCTCTCGCGGCGCACGTCTGGCGCAGCGCCGCGTCCGGAAACGAGGGTGGCTGGCAGGTCGCGCGGTGCCTGCAGTTCCTGTGCGTCCTGACAGGATCCGTCAATAGCCGCGGCGGCACGTCGCTGCACAGCGCGAACAAGTTCAGCGCGAAACCGTTCCACGCGCCGCCGCCGCAGGACGTCTGGAACGAGCTGCTCTATCCACCCGAGTGGCCGCTGTCGCACCACGAGCTGTCGTTCCTGCTGCCGCACCTCGTGCGGAGCGGACGCGGGCGCATCGACACCTACTTCGCCCGCGTGTACAACCCGGTCTGGACCAATCCGGACGGTTTCGCGTGGGTGGAGATGCTGCGCGACGAGTCGAAGGTCGGTCTGCACGCCGCGATGACGCCGACCTGGAACGAGACCGCGGTCTGGGCCGACTACGTCTTGCCGATGGGCCTCGCGCCCGAGCGCCACGACATCATGAGCCAGGAGACGCACGCCGGCCGGTGGATCGGGTTCCGGCAGCCGGTGCTCCGCGTCGCGAAGGAGCGCGCCGGCGAGCCCGTGGAGTGGTCGTACCAGGCCAATCCCGGTGAGGTCTGGGAGGAGGACGAGTTCTGGATCGCGCTGAGCTGGGCCATCGACCCGGACGGTTCTCTCGGCATCCGCAAGCACTTCGAGTCTCCGTACCGGCCGGGCGAGCGCGTCACGGTCGAGGAGTACTACCGCTGGCTGTTCGAGAACTCCGTGCCGGGGCTACCGGCGGCGGCAGAGGCGAAGGGACTGACTCCGCTCGAATACATGCGCCGCTTCGGCGCGTTCGAGGTCGAGCACGACGTCTACGAGACACACGAGTCCGAGGTGGACGTCGGCGGCGCGTTACTCGACGACGCGACGGGAATCTGGAGCCGCGACGGGAAGCCCTTCGGCGTGGACGTCGAGGGCACTGCGCGCGTGGGCTTCACGACGCCGTCCCGCCTGCTCGAGATCTACTCGCCGACGATGACCGAGTGGGGCCTCGCCGAGCAGGCGGTGCCCAACTACATCCGCAGCCACGTGCATCACTCGCACATGGACGTGAGCAAGGGCGAATACGTGCTCGTCCCGACGTTCCGCGTGCCGACGCTGATCCACTCCCGTTCCGCGAACGCCAAGTGGCTGTACGAGCTCTCCAACAGCAACCCGGTCTGGATCGCGACCACTGACGCAGCGCGCATCGGCGTCGCGACGGGGGACCTGATCCGCGTGGCGACCCGCACCGGCTACTTCGTCAACCGCGCCTGGGTCACCGAGGGCATGCGGCCGGGCGTCGTCGCGTGCTCGCACCACATGGGCCGTTGGCGTCTCCAGGGATCGCCGGGCACGGACCGCTGGGCGGCGGCCCCGGTGCAGCTCGACGAGCAGGACGGCGGAAAGTGGTCGGCCCGCCGAGTCGGGGACGTCGGACCGTTTGCTTCGGACGACCCAGACTCACAGCGCGTGTGGTGGCGCTCGGGAGGCGTCCATCAGAACCTGACGTTCGCCGTGCAGCCCGATCCGATCTCCGGCATGCACTGCTGGCATCAGAAGGTCACCGTCACGACCGCGCACGACGGAGACCAGTACGGCGACGTGTCGGTGGACACCGAGGAGTCGTACCGGGTGTTCGAGGAGTGGCTTGCCAAGACGCACGCGTGGCCGTACCCGGGCGGACTGCGCCGGCCACTACACTTCGCGCGCGCCGCACGGCCGACCGACGGCGCGTACCGGAGGCCGCAGTGACCGACGAGCCGAAGTACGACCCGTTCGCGGATGATCCGGCTCCGCCGGACAAGGCGGTCGCGCGGGCCACGAAGGCCGCCGTCGACCGCATCCAGCTCATCCAGCAGATGCGCGGAGGCGGCTCGTGGTTCTTCTGGATCGCCGGCGTTTCGATCGTCAACGCCGTCGTCGCCATAACTGGCGGCGAGTGGCGATTCTTGTTCTCGCTGACGCTGAGCGACATGCTGACACAGGGCGTCGCGCACATGGTGGAGCAGGGGGACATCGCCGAGGAGGCGGCTGCGGGCTGGCGCATCGCGACGGGCGCAATCTCGCTGTTCGCAGTTACGGTGTTCGTCGTCCTCGGCGTCTTTGCCAGGAAGGGCGGCGTGTGGGCGTTCGTCGTGGGCCTCGTGCTGTACGGCATGGACGCGGCTCTCACTCTGTTCATCGGAGAGTGGCTGAACCTGGCGTTCCACGCGTGGGCGCTGGTGGGGCTGTTCAGCGGAGTGCAGGCCGCGCGCAAGCTGCGCGCGCTGTTCGCGGACGAGACCGCGCAGGCCGACGTCTTGGAGTTCGCGGCGGCCGACTTCGAGCCTTGAGCCCTGCGGCCCGCGCTCGCACGCGCGGCACAACCGCGGATCGCGGTGTAAGCTGTGTCCGTGGAACCGCTGCGTGCCAAGCTGCCCGAGCCCGAGACCGTGCGCATCATCGCGCCGATCCCGGAGTATCCGTCGGAGCTGACCTGCCGCAGCTGCACGCGGCTGATGCTGCCCATGCGCTGGCCGAAGAGCTCGCACTGGCGTTGCTTCGTCTGCAATCGCGCCGTCGAGATCGTCTTGCCCAAGCAATCGCGGGCGTGACCTCGCCGCCGACCGACGACGTGCTGCGCTGCCGCCTTTGCCGCGCGCCGATGCAGTACGTGCACGGCCACGCCGCGTGCCTCACCTCCGGCTGCCCGCTGTTCCGCCAGAACCAGGCGGAGTGCTGCGACGGCGAACTGTGCTCGGAGGGCTGGGTCCCCTCGAGCGACGCCGCGGCACCGCGCAGAGCCCCGCTCGACTAGAGTTGCCCGCCGCGCCGCGCGGATTACCACTCGAGTAGAATGGACCGGCGGCGCCCGGGCGGCGCCGCGTCGGGAGGGAGCCTCATGCGCACCAGGAGTGCGGTTGTTGCGGCGCTCGTGGTTCTGGTCGCGGTGGTCGTCTGGTGGACGACACGCGATGGCGATGGCGATAGCGAGGACGTTCGTCCTGACGAGGTCGTGGTGCCGGATGCCACGGGAGCGGGCGATGGACCCACTCGGCCGCAGCCCGCGCTGCCGGAGCGGGCGCGCGTACAGCCCGCGCCACCCGCGGTGACCGAAGGGCCGGAACCGGCAGGCGCCGAGTCGACGGGTGCCGCCGACCCGGCAAAGCACCCGCTCGACGTACCCGCGCTGCTGAAGGAGCGCGTGCTCGAGATCAAGGTCGACGGCGGCGGCACCCTGCGCGAGGCGTTCGGGCACCTGTCCGGGCTGACCGGTGCTCCGATCCACCTGGACGCCGAGAGCGTGGCGGGTTTCCACGCGCACGGGGGTCTGGCTCTGCAGGTCATGAACGTGCCGGGGGAGACCATCCTGGAACTGATGACACAGCTCTCGGGCATCGGCTTCGTCGTGCTACCGGATCGAGTGGTCTTGCACGCCAAGGGGATCGAGTGGATGGACGGTCGTCGCACGATCGTCATCCCTCCGATCAACCCCGACCCTGATGCACCGACCTCGATCACCGTGAGAGGACGGGTACTCGACGCGTCCGGCGTCTCGGTTCGCGGGGCGAAGCTCATGCTCGGTCACGCGCAGGTCGGGGTTACCGACGACAGTGGCGCGTTCGAGCTCGAGGTTCGTCCCAAGAATCAGATGCTGACGGCGATGGCGCCGTTCGCGCAGCGGTCCACGGGATTTCACGTGCACGGCCAGTACGGCGTGACCCTCGAGACAGAGATGTACCTGGGCCCGCCGGCCGGCGGAGTCCGCGTCCGCGCCTCGAGCACGGCGGGGGAGTTGCCGCCGAAGACACGTATGACGGTCATGTGGCCGGATCCCGACTCCAGAGCCGACATCTCGTTCGACGGGCGATCCATGAAGGGGCGTATCGAGACGAAATTTGTCGACGACAAGGGCGTCGGCGTGATCGACGTCGTTCCTCCCGGGGAAGTCTCGATACGGCTCTCGGCGAAGGGCCACCGCAGCCTCTATCGCATGGTCGACGTCACGGAGGGGGCGCTCGCCGACGTCTCGGTGGCGTTGAAACAGCTGCTGCTCGATGCTCTTCTCCGCGACGAGCGGATCACGTTTCGCTTCTCGGAGACTCCGCTCTCCGATGCGATCAACTACATCGGGAATACGAAGAAGATCAACATCGTGGTGACTCCCGCCGCGTGGGAGAAACTGACGCCGGGAGGGGTCTCACTCAACGTCGACGACGACTCCCTGGAGAACGCGCTGCGCGCGCTCTGCGACGCGGCGGGGGACCTCACTTATCGGATCAAGGACGACATCGTGCTCATCGAGCCGCGGAAGCGATAGAGAACCGGTCACGCGCCTGCTCGAACGCGGGCACGGACGTCACTCCGTCGAGCGCGAGCTCGCCCGACAGGCGTCCGATGAGCGGCGCGAACTTGAAGCCGTGGCCTGAGAGGCCGGAGGCCACGACGATCCGGGGATCGTTCGGAAGCGTGTCGAGCACGAAGTCGTCGTCCGCCGTGCAAGCGTAGAGGCACGTCTCCTGGTGGACGAGGTCGCGCACGCGATACGTGAGTTGCTCGTCGAGGAAGTCGCGCGCCCGCGCCAACTCCAACAGCATGCGTGACGGATCCGGCACCGCATCGGGATCGTCGTCGCCGGTCGCCACATGTCGTGCGGCCTTGATGCCCGGACGGCCGAACTCCGGCGTCCCGTAGAACCCGAGGATCTCGTCCGTCAGGTACGCCCAGACCGGGAACTGCGGCATGCGGTGCGCCGCGGCCGGCGCGTCGAGGGTGAAGTAACCCACGGATTGGTGCACGGCGCGGATGGGGCGCCGGAGTTCCGGCAGCAGGGCCAAGGTCCAGCCGCCCGCGGCCACGACGAGGCTGTCCGCGCGCATCTCTCCGTGCGTCGTCGCGACGACGATCTCGTCACCGCTCGTGTCGATGGCGCGGACGGCCGTGTTCTCGTGAATTGTCGTGCCTCTCTCGCGGACGAGCCGCTCGAGTGCCGCAACCGTGTCGGCCGCCGCAACCAGCGCCGCCGTGCTGTCCGCGAGCACGACCTCCGCGTCCGGGAACGAGAATGCCGGGAACCGCTTTCGGCCGTCGGCGGGCGACAGTTCCTCGACCGCGTCGGGCACGGTGCGCACGGCGCTGCGGTACTCATCCAGCGTAGAGCCGGGCGGACCGAAGAAGCAGCCGGCCGCGGGGTGCAAGAGGCGCTCACCGGCGTCGTGCTCGAGCCTCGGCCAGTCCTCCTCATGTGCGTGCGTGATCAGCCGCACGTAGTCCGCGTCGACGTACGTGCTGCGCGTGATGCGCGCGTGTCCGTGCGAACCGCCGAGGTCGTGGCCCAGGCCGTGTTGCTCGACGAGTGCGACTCGCGCCGGGTCGCTCACCGTTCGCGTCAGGTGCTCGGCCGTCGCCAGACCCGCCACGCCTCCGCCGATCACGACCACGCGGTAGGCGGGGACGGTGGCAGTCATTCGTGGCGGAGTGCGCGTACGGGGTCGATGCGCGCGGCGCGCAGAGACGGGACGACGGAGGCGACCAGACTGGTGACGACCGCGAACACGACGCCGCCCACGAGCAGCCACGTCGGGAACTTGAACAGGTCGCCGGTGAACGGCATTTGGAACATCTCCTCGATGCGCGTCCTGCCGATGTCGTTGCCGAGTGCGCCCAGCGCGCGCGCCAGTCCCAGGCCGAGCAGGCCGCCGCCGAGTCCGAGGATGCCGCCCTCCATGAGGAACAGTGCGACGACGTCCTGGCTGCGCGCGCCGAGCGCCTTCAGCAGGCCGATCTCGCGGGTGCGTTCCATGACGCTCATGACCATCGTGTTGACGATGCCGAGCGCCGCGACGAACACGGCGATGCCTGCGAGGAGACTCGCGATGAGAGTGGCGCCGCCGAGCGACTGCTTGATGCGCTCCACGACGCCGCGGACGGACTGCACGCGCAGGCCCCGTTCGCGACCCGCGTCCTCGATAGCCTCGACATGGTCGATCGTCTCGGCTTCGAGGAGCAGGGCCGGCACGCCCTCGTTCTTGTCGTTGCGGCGCCAAAGGTCTTCGGCCAGGCCGAGAGGCACGAAGAAGTCGGTCTGCATCGACCACCCCTCCTCGACGACCGACGACGGCTCGTTGCCGTAACGCTCCTTCAGCACGCCGACGATCGGCAGTTCCTCCGTGTAGAGAATCTCGCCCCCCGCGCTGCGCGTCGATGTGCCGGCCGACATCATCATCGCGAGCACGTTGCGTCCGCCGCCCTTGCGAGCGACGAGGCGCAGCGTCTCCCCGACGAGTGCTGCCTGCGCCTCGTCGCTCGTGTAGCCGAGCTGATAGAGGAGCACCTCGTGCATGACGACCGCGCGCTCGTCGTCGGCGTTGAACCAACGCCCCGCGAGGATGCGATTCGGGTAGTAGGGGTGCTCCGCGGGCATGCCGAGGGACAGCGCCACACGTGGCTTGTCTTCGCTCGCGGTGAGCGAGACCTCGAAGCGGTCCTGCAGGAAGGGACGCGCCGCTGTCACGCCGGGCAGCGCAGCGAGTTCGTCGCGCGTCTCGTCGCCGATGAGCACGGTGCGCAGCTGGAACGACGGACCGCGACGGCCGCGCTTCGTGAGCGAACGGCGGAGGCGGGCGCGCTTCTCCTCGGACATCTCTCCGACGACCTCCGGAATCTCGTCTCTGTCGCGCGACGATCCGAAACCGGGCATGACGACGACCTGGCGCAACTGCGACTCGGTCGCGACGAGGTCGTCGATCAGCGTCTCGAGGCCGCGCGACAGCGACATGATGAGGACGAGTGCCAGGGTCCCGACGGTGATGCCGAGCGCGGTCAGCGCAGTGCGCATCGGGCTGCCGCGCAGGGCGGCGAGCGATTCACCGAGGAGGTCCGCGACTCTCACGCCGGGGTCTCCGCGACGATGCGGCCGTCAGCCATCGTCACGATGCGCGCGCCGACGCGGCGGGCGAGTGCCTCCTCGTGCGTGACCATGGAGATCGTCACGCCACGGTCGCGATTCAGCTCGATGAGCAGTTCCGCAACGCCGTCCGCGGTGGCGCTGTCGAGGTTCCCCGTCGGCTCGTCGCACACAAGCAACGACGGCTCCCGGACCAGTGCGCGCGCGATCGCGACGCGCTGTTGCTCGCCGCCGGACAGTTCCGCCGGACTGTGCGACGCGCGCGGGGCGAGGCCAACGGCGTCGAGCGCGGCGAGTGCCCGTTGCCCTCGCTCGGCATGCAGCACTCCGGCGATCAGCAACGGGGTGGCGACGTTCTCGAGAGCGCTGCGCCCAGGCAGCAGGTGGAACGACTGGAACACGATGCCCACCCGCTCACGCCGGTAGCGCGCCAGGCCGTCCGCGGAGAGCGCGGCCAGGTCGTCGCCGTCGACCGTCACGGTGCCCGCGGTGGGGCGGTCGAGGCCCGCGAGTAGGTTCAAGAGCGTCGACTTGCCTGATCCCGAGCGGCCGAGCAGCGCGACGAACTCGCCGGCGCGCACGTCGAGGTCGATCCCGCGGAGCGCACGCACCGCGGCGGCACCCTTGCCGTACTCGCGCGTCAGTCCGCGGATGGTGACGACGGCCGGGGAGGTGGAGATGGACATGCGGGGAGGAGGAGTCTCGGGGGGCGCGCGGTGGCGGACAAGGAGCGGCGCAGCGAGTTTCTTGAGCAGAGATGTAACCAGCGGGACTCGTCGCGCGTCCCCCAGGGTGGGCGGTTGGGGGGTGGGCGGGTTCCTTCGCTCCGGTCAGGGTCACGGTCTGAGTATCCCGCGCGGGTGCGGGGCGGAGATCTACGATGCGGGCATGCCCAAGGGCGCCGTCCTGCTCGTGGTCGCGACCGAGGCCGAGGCCGAGGCGCTCGGCGCGGCTCCCGGCCGCGAGGTTCTCGTGAGCGGGGTCGGCAAGATCGCCGCCGCCACGGCGACCGCACTCCGACTCGCGGACGGCGGCTTGCACGCGGTCATCTGCTGCGGTGTTGCCGGCGCGTATCCGGGCGCCGGTCTCGAGATCGGCGATGTCGTCGTCGCTACGGAGGTCGCCGCGATCGACGAGGGGATCGACGACGGGGAGCGCTTCACGCCGTTCGCGCGCCCGGGGATGCCGGTGCCGGGCACAGCATGGCGCGCCACCGATCCCGTGCTGCGTTCCGTGCTCAGCGTCGGTGGCGAGATGCGGACCGGCCGGATCGCCACGGTCAGCGTCTGCACCGGGAGCACGCGCACGGCGCAGGAGCGGGCTGCCACGGGCGCGCTCTGTGAGGCGATGGAGGGCGCGGCAGTGGCGACGGTCGCAGCGCGCTATGCGCTTCCGTTCGCCGAGGTCCGTGGCATCTCGAACCCCTGCGGGCCGCGAGACGGCGCGCCGTTCGATCTCGAGGCCGCTGCCACCGCCGCGGCGAGCGTCGTGTTCCGGGCTGTCGAGAACTGACCGTGAAACTCGGACTGTCCCCGTGTCCGAACGACACGTTCATCTTCCATGCGCTCCTGCACGGCCTGGTCGAGACCGGTGGCTTCGCGTTCCAGTCCGTCATGGAAGACGTCGAGGAACTGAACCTCGCGATGATGGCCGGCCGCTTGCCGGTCACCAAGGCGAGCTTCGCGGCGTTCGCGCGGGCGCGTGACCGGTACTGCGCGCTGCGCACCGGCGGCGCGCTCGGCCGCGGGAACGGACCGCTCGTGGTTGCGCGGGAGCCGCTCGCCCTCTCGGACCTCGA
This sequence comes from Planctomycetota bacterium, assembly GCA_965248445.1. Taxonomy (GTDB): domain Bacteria; phylum Planctomycetota; class JAJSAM01; order JAJSAM01; family JAJVHW01; genus CBDFJG01. The sequence goes on along the minus strand of CBDFJG010000003.1, from coordinate 1,356,202 downwards.
TCGAAAGAGCGTGATGCTTCCCGGCGATCTGACCACCGCCGCGCTGCTCTTCCGCAGCTTCCACCCGGGAGTCACACGATTCTCGTACGCTCGGTACGACGAGGTCCCCCGCGCTCTCGCCCGGGGCGAAGCGGACGCTGGTGTTGTGATTCATGAGTTGCGTTTTGAGTACGAGCGTCTGGGGTTCCACCTCGTCGAGGACCTCGGAGAGCGATGGGAGCAGGAGACCGGCCTGCCGGTGCCGCTCGGCGGCGTGTTCGTGCGGCGCGACCTCGTGGATCCGTCACCCCGCGTCATCGAGGGCTGGGTGCGCGAGAGCCTCGAGATCGCCCGCCGCGATCCGGAACGCTCCCGCAAGTTCGTGCGCGCTCACTCCCAGTCGATGGACCCCGTCACCCTCGCCAAGCACATCGAGACGTTCGTCAACGAGCACTCGCTCGACTATGGCGAGGAAGGCGAGCGGGCGATCACGACCCTGATCGAACGGGCGGTCGCTGCGCGCGCGGCACCCCCGGGCGACTGGCCACTGTTCTCATCGTAGTTGCGGGCCGCCGCGCCCGCCCACGAGACCGGACAGCGAGCTAGAAGCGCACCGAGGTGACGCGGCCGAGCGTCTTGTCGAACTCCTCGCCGAGTTCCGCGATGTACAGACGGCCGTCCGGGCCGAAGGCGCACGAGACCGGGCCGCGCAGATCTGCCGAGACCTCGGTCACCAGCGCCTCGCCGCCGCCGGCGGGCAGTGTGACGCGAGCGAGCTTCCCCTGCTTGACGTCGGTCAGAGACCAGTTGTTGTCGACCACCGCGAACTGGTTCTCGCGGCCGGGCACGAGCGCCATGCCCATCGGATCGACGAGGCCGGGAAGCGTCCACTGCACCAGCGGCGTGGCGCCCTTTGCGGTCCACTCGACCATCACGCCGTCCGCGGCTCCGCCCTTGCCGGAGTAGAGGACAAGCACGTTGCCGTTCGGCAGCACGAGCGCCTGCATCGGGGAGTTCACCTCGATGCCGTGCTCGTCCGCGGAGGCCCACGGGACGAGTTCCATCGTGTGAAGGTCAGCCTTGAGCACCCAGGACGCCGCGTCCGCGCCCTGCCCGCAGACGTACACGTGGCGCCCGCCGGGGGAAAGCGCCATCCCCGTGAGGTTGCCCTCGCCCTTGTCGGCGGGATCTTGGGTGGTGGGGCCGACCGAGTTGGTCGCGACACCGTCCTCGGGACCGCCGGGTCCCTCGTGCAGCCGCAGGACCTCCTTGCCGTCCGGCAGTCCCGCGTCGGTCACGAGCAGACGCCCGTCCGCGAGCCAGAGGGCGGAGAGCGGTCCCAGCTTGAAGCGCTTCTGACCGGTCTCCTTGTCGATCTTCCAGTACTCCGTCGAGTAGCCCTCGACGTGCGCTCGCGCAGCGCCGCCCTCGACCACCAGCACACGCCCGTGGCCCGAGTCGCACACGGTCAGCGCACCGGTCGGGGAGAACGTGACGCACGACGGGTTCTTCAGGCCGGTCAGCGAGACCGGAGGTCGCGGCTTGTTCGCTTCCGGGCCGTCGTCTGCCGCCGTCCGCCGGGAGGCGCACGCGGGCAACGTCAGGCCGACAAGACAGATCGAGAGCACGGCGCAGCCGAATCGGACGGCGGTCATGCGGCACCTCCTGAACACAGCAGTCCAAATCGTAGGGTCCCGGGCCGTCCTTAGCGAGCGGCCGGGTGGTACCCTTCCGGCTTCCCGTGGTCGCCCCTTCTCTCAGCCGTGAGCTCGAAGCGCGCTTCGGGCATCCTTCCTTCCGCCCCGGTCAACGCGAGGTGGTGGAATCCGTGCTGCGTGGCGACGACGTCGTCGCTGTCATGCCGACCGGCGGCGGCAAGTCGGTGTGCTACCAGTTGCCCGCCTTGCTGCTGGGTGGACTGACGCTGGTGGTCAGCCCGCTGATCGCCCTCATGAAGGACCAGGTAGATGGCCTCGTCGCGGCCGGTCACGCCGCCACGTTCGTCAATTCGACGTTGTCCATGGGAGAGCAGAATCAGAGGCTTCGCGCCTGCACAGAGGGGCGCGTGCGTCTGCTGTACATCGCGCCGGAGCGCCTGGCCAGCGAGCGGTTCCTGGAGCAGGCGGCCAAGATGAACGTCGTCCGCCTGGCGGTGGACGAGGCGCACTGCATCAGCCAGTGGGGCCACGATTTCCGGCCGGACTACGCCCGGCTTGGCGAGTTGCGGAGGTTCGTCGGATCGCCGCCCACGGCTGCGTTCACCGCGACCGCTACCGCCGACGTGCGGGACGACATCGCGCGACAGCTCGGGTTCCGCGCTCCGCGGGTGTTCGTGGCCGGCTTCGCCCGGCCGAATCTGCGCCTGATCGTGCGGCGGCCGCGGGGCGTCGCCGAGAAGCTCGAGATGCTGGACGAGGCGATCGCGGGAGCGGGGAAGCCCGCGATCGTGTACGCCGCCACGCGCAAGAACGTCGAACTCGTGGCGGCGCACCTCTCGTCGAGCGGCTTGCGCGCAGCCGCGTATCACGCCGGTCGGGGCGGCGACGCCCGCGAGGACGTCCAGGAGGCGTTCATGAGCGGCCGCCTCGACGTGATCGTGGCGACCAACGCGTTCGGCATGGGCGTGGACAAGAGCAACATCCGGCTCGTCGTGCACTACGACGTTCCCGGCAGCGTCGAGGCGTACTACCAGGAAGCCGGTCGCGCCGGCCGCGACGGCGAACGCGCCGATTGCGTGCTCCTCTACAACTACGCCGACGTGCGGATCCAGCACTTCTTCCTCGAGGGCTCCAACCCCGACGAAGCCGTGTACCGGTCCATCGTCGACGCGCTACTCGAAGGGCCGCGTTCCGCGACGGAACTCGCGCAGAACGCACCGACGCGCAACCAGATGGCCGTCGAGACCGCGCTCGGCACGCTGCGCCGCACTGGTGCGATCGGCCGCACGATGGACACGGTCTCCGGCGAGGACCTGTACGCCTCCCTCGATCTCTCCGCCGACGGTTCGCTGCCGATCGACGCCGGCTGGATGCGCGCCAAGGGGGAGAGCGACCGCAGCCGCGTGCAGCGCATGATGGAGTTCGCCGCCGGCGCCTCTTGCCGTCGCGCCTTTGTGCTGCGGTACTTCGGGAGCAGCGAAGAGGCGCGGGAGGTCTGCAACGCCTGCGACCGCTGTCTCGGCATCGGCCGCCCGTCAGCGCGGACGCTCTCGCTCGAGGAGCGCCGCGCCGTGCGCATCACGCTGTCCGGCATCGCGCGCGTGAACGACCGCTACGGTCGCAGCCGCCTGGCCCAGTTCCTGACCGGTTCGCGGGCCCGGCCCGTCGTCGCGGCGGGGCTCGACCGCCTGCCCACACACGGGATGCTGGCACATCTCAAGGTCCGGGTCGTGGGCGACATCATCGAGGCGCTTGCCGACGAGGGACTCCTGCAGCGCCGCCATCTGGACGGACCGGGGTCCGGCGCGATCCTCTCTCTCACAGAGGAGGGGAAGCGAGTCATGCAGGACGACCCGGAGCTCGAACTCGCTCTGCCGCAGCTCACGGCGCCCGCCGCGCGTCTGCGGCGCCGCAGCAACAGCTCCGCGCCGCTGCTCGACTCTGCGGATCCGCACGTCGCCGCGCTGGCTGACCGGTTGCGCCAGTGGCGCCGCGAGAAGGCGAGCGAAGCCGGGCTGCCCGCGTACACGGTGTTCCCGGACGCCACGCTCTTCGCGATCGCGCAGTCGCGACCCGCGACCGAGGAACAGCTCTCCGACGTGCCGGGCATCGGTCCGTCGCGGCTCGAGCGCTTCGGCGCGGAGATCCTGCAGGTCGTCGACGGCTGCGGTGCGGGAGACGCGGCGTGAAGACGCGCTTCGCGGCCATCGCCCTGGGAGCGATGTCGGTACTCGCGACGTACGGCGTTGCGCAGGACGACGGGGAACAGCTTGCCACGACGATGCCGGACTTCGGCGCGACGGGCGTGCACCAGATGCCGGCGACGAAGAACCCGATGTCCGTGTACGGCGGCAGACTCGTCGTGATGACGTACATGGCGAGTTGGTCCGATCGTTGCGTCGAGGAGGTCAAGCACCTCAACAAGCTCGAAAACAAGTGGGCGGGCCGCGGACTGTCGATCCTCGCCGTGCACGAGGAGGACATCGAGCCGATCCGCACGTGGGCCGAGGAGCAGCAGGCGGTGTTCGGTTTCGCGGCGGTCGACGCGCTGACCTACGAGAAGCTCGCGAAGGCCGGGAACGTACCCGGGTTGCCGCACGCCGTGATCGTCGCTGTCGACGGCACGATCAAGTGGCGCGGACATCCGCGTGAGGTGAAGAAGCAGCCCATCGCGTCGATGCTCGTCGGCGTGCGCACGCCCCCGCCTCGGCTGCCTGAGGCGCTGGCAAAGGAAGAGGTGCTCCTGGCCGAAGGTAAGTGGGGCGATGCCCGCGCTGCGCTGGTCGAGTCCAAGGACGGTCTCGACAAGATCTCGAAGCAGTGGGCCGTGGGGCTGATCTCCTGGGTCGACGACCGGCGCGGCACGTGGCTCGAGGAGGCCGCCGCGCTGCGCGAGAAGAAGCTCAACTGGGACGCATGGCAGATGTACGACGATTTCCCGCGCCGGTTCGCCGGACTGGACGGCAGCGAGGACGCGCAGGCGCGCGCGGCGGAGATCCGCAAGGACCCCGACGCGGCGCGCGGACTCGAAGCGGGGGATCTCGTGCAGAGGGCGCGTGACAAGATCGCCGAAGGGGACAACAAACGGGCGTCGCTGATTCTCAGCCGCGTCGTCCGTACGTACAAGTCCACCCCGCACGCGGCGCGCGCGAAGGAGCTGCTGCGATCGCTGCCCTGACTCGGAGGCGGACCGGTGCCGCCGTCTCGTGTCTCGCCGTTGTGGGCGCGACGCTGGGCGGAGCGTTCGCCGGCGAGGATCGCGGCGCGGCGCGCGAGGCGGAGGTCCGCGCGGTGGTCGCCGAGATACTGGGCGACTGTCGCACCGGCGAACCGGCGGAAGTGACGCGCCATCTCGATCTCGTGCGGCTCGCCCGCGAGGTGTCGCGCGTCGATGTGCTCGGTGAGGTGGATGCCGCCCGCCGTGCTTCGTTCGAAGCGACCGTCGCCATCGCCGTGCGCAACGTCATCACCAACGATCCGACGATCGTCTCCACAGGCGACGCAGAGGTTCGCCGGATCGTGTTGCGTGGCGACGACGACGAGGCCGAGGTGTTTCTCCGGCAGCGCGACCGGTCCGGGTTCCGGCACTGGTCACGCTGGTGGCTCGCCCGCCGCAACGACCGCTGGCTCCTGCACGACATCGGAGACGTCGACTCGGGGATCCGTCTCTCGCTCGCGACGGCGGCGCTCGTGGCAGCGGAGTCCGAGGCGGGCACCGACGTCGGCCACACCGCCCGGATCGCAGTCGCGCTGCGCGCAGCCGCACGTGCTCTTGCATCTGGCGACGCGCTCGCCGCGCGGGAGATGGCGAGCGAGTTCGAGGACGAGGAGATCCCGGCGCTGCTCGCCGAGTTGCGGGGCATCGTGCTCGCGTCGACGGCGCTCGCGTCGGGACTGCCGGATCGAGCGTTGGCGGCCCTGGAACGCGAGCGGGGCACCCGTCCCGCTGCCGATGACGCGCCTGTCTCGTCCTATCTGCGCGCCCTGGCGCACGACCTCCTCGGCGACCACGAGGCGTGCCTTGCGGCGGCGCGCCGGTATGTCGAAGCAATCGGAGGCGATGCGGACGGCTGGGTGGCGGCGGGCGTCGCGCTCGAGCGCCTGGAGCGCAAAGGCGAGGCGCGGGACGCCTACCGCGCGGCGTTGCTGGACGACCCTGCGAACACCGAGGCTCTCGTCGGACTGCTCGCGTCGCTCGATCCGGCGCTGCCCGCCGAGCGCACCGAGACGTACCAAGTGCTGAGCACCGTGCCGGACCTCGGTGCGGTGCTCGACGCGGTGGCCTACGGACTCGTAGCGCGGGGTGCGCCGGCGCGCGTCGAGGAGTTGGCAGCCGCCGCGAGCTCCCTCTCTGGCGACGTACGCGCGCAGGCGTTGCTCGTACTCGCCCGTGCGCGCGCAGCGGACGGCCGCTCGGACGAGGGTGTCGCGGTGCTCGCGACACTCGCCGAAGAACTCCTCACGACCGATCCCGAGCGATACGAGGACGTCCTCTACCTGCAACTCGATCTAACTCGCGCGGCAGAGGGTGCCGAGGCGGCGCTCGACGCGGCGACAGACCCGTTCATGGCGTTTCCCCACCTCGCGCAGGCGCTGGTGGACGAGGAGAAGCGCGACGAACTGCTCCGGCTGATCGCCGTATACACCGAGCGCGAGCCGGGTGATCCCTCGTTGACAGTCTTCCGCGGCCACTTCCACTCGATGAACGGCGATCACGCCGAGGCCGCGCGCGCTTTCCGCACCGCCTTCGGCGAGGCCGAGGCCGAGGACTGGGAGCGCAAGAGCGAGCTGCACGAGCTGACGGTTCGGGCGGAGTACGCCGCCGGCCGGGGTGCGGCACTGGTCGACGAACTGGCGCCTCGGCGGATGACGGTCGAGCGGCTCGCGGACGCCGCGTTCGTGGCCCGCGACGGCGCCATGCTCGAGCTGCTCGTGCAGCGTCAGTCGAAGGCCGATCCCGGCGACCCCGGGCTGCCGCTCTGGACGGCTGCCGCGGCGTACGTGCGCAATGACTTCGCCGGGACGATCGGCGCGCTTGCCTCGCCGCCGGCTGGGCTCACGTCGGATCCAGCGCTGGCCGGACTCGCCGACGAACTGCTCGTGCGTTCGTTCATCCGTCTGGAGCGGCTCGACGAGGCGCTGCTCGCGGCGCGCGAGTCGGCGGAGCGAGACGGCGATCCGCTGCATCTCGCCGTCGTCCACGCGGTTCGCGGTGACGTGCTGCGGACCGGCGCGGCGCTCGCGACGCTCGAAGCGATCGGTTACCGGTCCGCGGACTTCCACGCGGACCCGGATCTCGGGCAGGCTCTACGTTCGGACGGGATGCAGGAACTCGCGTTGCGCTTCGGCCCGCCGGCCGAGTAGGGGAGGAGTCGCGCTCCCTGTCCGATCGCGGGCGGGCGCGGCGGCCCGCCCCTACCTGTGTCGGGGCGATGCCTCCCGTCGTAGGGGCGGGCCGCTGCGCCCGCCAGGTTCCGTCATGACGCGTCGAGCTGGTCCTCCAGGTTCGCGAGGAGCGGCACGAGCGACGACTTGTGCGGCAGTTCCCGCGCACGCGCGATGTGGTGTCGCGCCCTCTGCTCGTCGTCCCGCGCGAAGTGCACGCGGGCCAGCGCGCCGTGTGCCGCGGCGTAGTTCTGGCGCTTGACCCCCTCGATCCCGAGCGCGCGCTCGGCGTCTCGTTCCGCGCCGTCCCACTCCTCGCGGCCCAGCTGGCACGACGCGCGGAGCAGGTGGTAGTAGACCTTCTGGTCCCGCCGCAGGAGCCGCCCACCAAGCGGTGTCTGACCCAGCCGCGACCACGCGACGTCCCGCTTCCCGTTGCGGAACGCGTTGCCCGCCGAGATCACGCTGCCGTAGCGAACCAGCGCGTACAGCTGGATCAGCGCGACAGCCACGAGCCCGAGACCGACGGTGGTCTTGTCATGGGTGAACGCGTAGACCGCGGGCACCGCGAGCGCGAGGATGATCAGCAGCCGGACCGGTGTCGGGAGCACGCCGACACCGTACTCGCATCAGGTTGCGGTGCCGCGCCGCTACTCGGCGTCCAGGCGTAGCAACGCGACGCTGTAGTCGATCTGCGGGACGTCGGCGGTCGTCCCGCTCCCGTCCAGGTCGAACGTGATCGGGCCGTCGGTGCTCTCCACGAAACATCCGACGACCAGTGTGCCGTCCGGCCGAGAGTCGGCCGCCCAGACGCTGACCTCGCCCCCCGACGAGAGTGCGCGCACACCGGACAACTCGCCGTCGGCGGCGTAGTGCGCACGAAGGGCGTACTCGCCCTGGCTGGTAAGCAGCGGGTCGGCGAGGATCACCTCGTCGTCCGCGCTGAGACTGAGGACGCCCTCGCCGTAGCGCACGCTGGCCACCAGATGCAGGCCGCCGCCCGGCGCCGGGGCGATCGTGAGGCGGTGCGAGTTGGACTCGTCCGTGAAGCGCACCCAGCGCAGCGTCCCGTTCGCCTCGTATCGTGCGATCCACCTCGCGCGCACGTTGGGCAGTTCCGTCGCGTTCGGCGACCCCGGTCCGATCACGGGTGAGAGACCCTCCGGGACGTAGCCGGCCCGGTTTCCGCTGCCCGACACGCTGAAACTGCCGTCCGGGTGCTCGGCGGACTGCGACACCGCGGCGTTCCCGCCGCCGTTGTTCAGCACGTGGCTCGAGAGATACGTCCCATCCCGTCCAAAGCTGACTTCGCTTGTCTGGGCCACGTCCGGGTCCGCCGTCGCCGTGATCGGTGTGCTCTCGGGCCGGTCGATCGTCAGCGTGCCGCCGAACGTGGCGCACACGCGGACGCCGCCGTCGGCTCGCACGGTCATCGCGTTGTTGATCTGCACGAACCAGTCCGACTGCAGGCGACGTACCCAGACGAGCCGCTGATCCGCGTCGAAGTGCGCGATGAACTGAGGCTTGTTGCCACCCGTGCCGTCCACGAGCGTAAGTGCGTTCGCGGTGCCGGGATGGAACGTGAGGTCACCGGAGAATCTCCCTGCAACGTAGGAGCTCCCGTCCGGGAGCGTTCGCAGCTCGAGACTGTTGACGTGGGCGTTCGAGTCGCTGCTGTCCACCTCCAGCAGCACGCTCGCCGGTCCGAGCGATCCGCTCGGGCCGTACCTCGCGATGACCACGCCGTCCGCAACGGATACGGTCCGTTCGTCCGCGTCGCCGACCGAGAGCGTCATGCGTTCGCACGCGTCGGCCACGAACAGCAGTTCGCCGCGGGGCAGCGTCGCAACCCCCGCGTTGTCGAGGCCGTCTCCCGCTCGCACTTCGCGCACCCATGCGAGCGAGCCGTCCGGCGCGTAGCGCGCGATGACCCTGGGCGTCGCCCGGGACTCGGACGGCGGCGTCAGCGTCCTCTCGTTCGGATCCGCGACGCCGAACGTAGCGACGCCCTGCAGTTCGCCGACCAGGGCGGCGCCGCCGTCCGGCAGGGCGACGAGGGATCCGCTGTCGACCTCGCCGGCGGGGGAGCGGACGCTCGGCGGACCCGCGGGAACGCGCGTCGTGCGGCCCTTCAGCCGTACGCGGACGCGCGACGCGGCACGGCGCTTCCCGTCCCCCATGTCGAGCGCGATGGTGCCCTTCAGTTTCACGCGCGTGCCGCGGCGGTTGATCTTCGCGACGAAGTCGACGTCGCGGATCTCCCATTTGCTCAGGTCGAACCCGTAGAGGTCCGCCACGCTCTCAGCCAGGCTGTCCTGGGCCGGCGTCGGACCCAGCTCGAGCGTGCGCTTGCCCCGGCGCACGGCCGCCCCGGCGAACTCACCCGCGCTCCAACGAGCCGACCAGCGGTCCGCGGCCCCCGTGAAGTCGAGGCTCATCTCCTCCCGCCGAACCCTCTCCCCGGGCAGCTTGACCTTCACCTTGCCCGCCACAGCCGCCTGGAAGTAGCTGTGGGCGTCGAAGGACGCGCCACGGGCGGCGTCGCCGGTGCCGGCGAGGCCCAGCGTGAGCGCAGCGGCGAGAACGAGAGCGGTCGTCGGGATGGGGTGGCGCATGCGTGCCTCGGGCGGCCCCCCGCACGAGGGGGCCTCACCCTCTTCTGCGGAATCTGCGGGCGGCACTCGCATGGGATTCGATTCCCGGATTCGGATGGGAGTCGCGGCGTTCGATTGCGCAGATCCGGTTGGAGGGGCTCCGCCGAGGGCCCCGTCGCTTGAGTCCACGACCGACCGGAGCCACGACGATGACGACCCACGCTCACTCCCAGACACGCCGCAGCCCCTCCCTCCCGATCCTCGTCACCCTGGCGGTCTCGGCCGCCCTCGCCGACGCGGCACGCGGCGACGAGATCGAGGTGCCTACGGGCGTGCCCGAGGTGTCGAGTATCTCGGTCGACGCTCCCGTGGCAGGCGACGTCGCCGAGATCCGGCTCCAGCTCGCCTACGACGAGCGGGGGAAGCTGATCAACGGCGGCACCTGCACGGTGGACGGCACGCCGGTCACCGTGAAGGGCAGAGTCAAGTCCAAGAAGAGCGGTCCGGTCTACTCGGTGAAGCTCAAGGGTGCCGGGGTCTTGGCAAAGGTCATCGGCCCGCTCGAGGACGGGCTCCTCGCGGCGACGACGTACCGCGGTCCCCGCGGCAAGCAGAAGGGCGCTGCCGACGCCGACCTCGTGCTCGACGCGGCGCCGATGGCGACCGTCGAGTTCGAGTTCGCCGACACCGGAAGCAAGAGGCTCACGGGCAGCGGCAGCGTCGCGAGTCCCTACGGCAACGACGCGGCCGGTCAGGGCGCCCTCAGCGGGAAGCGCAAGGGCGACGCGCTGAAGTGGAAGCTGAAGCACGGGCGTCACGTCGTGAAGTTCAAGGGAGACGTCACGGGCGACACGGCGACCGGCAAGCTGACCTTCAAGGTCCTGCCCACCGCGGGCGCCATCGAGAACTTCGAGTACGACGGGACGATCCCCGACGGCGGTGGTGGTGGCGGCAACGACGGCGACGGTAACAAGACCGCCCAGGCGCTGACGAAGCTCGGTGTGAGCACCTCCGACACCCCGCGTCAGGACTACTCGCAGGAGGCGGCGCTGCCCGAGGACTACGCACCGCTCGGTGCGTGCCAGACTCTGAACGCGCGCATGGAGATGCTGCTCGTCGGCATGGAGCGGCGCAACTCCGTGACGGGCAACCTCGATCTCATGGAGTTCGTGGTCGACCAGCCCGATCCGATCAACCCCCCGGACATCGTGCCGACGCTGGTGCGGTCCTTCGCGAGCGTGGAGAACTTCTGGGCCAGCGATCCGGGGAGCGGCCAGTTGCCGTACTCCCGCCGGGCGGCCACCGCCGGCGACATCGACGGGGACGGCCTGCAGGAGATCGTCGTGGTCTACGACGACGGTGGGGATCTCTCGATCGACATCATCGAGGACGCGGAGCAGGATCACGCGGAACGCACGCAGCGGCTCGGTATCACGACTCCGGTCAGCGAGTTCAACATCCTGGCCGTGGACTACGACGGCGACGCGAAGGACGAACTTGTCATTGCACTCTCCTTCGAGTCACAGGTCGATCTGTTGTTCTTCGATGACGCAGGCGAGTCGTTCGCGAAGAACGCCCACACGGTCACGATCCAGCGGACGCTCGCCGACGCCGGGATGTACGTGCAGATGGTCGGCGGCAACCTCGACTACGACAATCCGCACGAGATCGCCTTCGTCGTCAATCAGTACAAGGCCAGCAGCACCCCCGTGGGCAACTGCGCCTACTACATCCTCGACGACGCGAACGCCGGGTTCACGCAGCTCAAGATCGGCGCGGTCACGGGCGTCGATTCTTCGACGGGAGCGTTCACGGCCGTGCTCGCAGACATCGGCGTCGGCGACTTCGACGGTGACAACATCGACGAGATCGTGATGGGCGGGACGCACACGTTTGTGAGTGGCGGCAGCTGCAACGGCGGGGAGGGCATCGTGGTCGCGCTCGACGACGGGACACAGAACTTCGCAGCGTTGGGTGCGAAGGAGGGCTTCCTCTCCTTCAGACGCTGCCCTGCGAACGGGCCGTGGCGCGTGCGCGACTTCCATGTGTACGCGGCGGACGTCGACGGAGACGGCAACGCGGAGATGGGCGTGAACCACATCATCTTCGAGGACCTCGTGACGATCGACCCGGAGACGTCGTCGCCGTTCCCGGCGTTCACTGAAATCGAACGCATCCCGGAGTCGGCGTTCATCGACGCACAGGGCGACACGCAGGCGTACATCAACGACCAGAACGTCCAGGTTGTGATCGGCGACTTCACCAGCGACGGTGCCGAGGACATCGCGGTCTACGCCCGCTGGCAGAACAAGATCGTGATCTGGGGCTACGACCCGGTCCGCATCCCGTCCTGGCGCGAGTCGGCCGAGATCGAAGTCACTTTTTTCGATGATCCTCACGGCATCTTGCTGCCGTGCGACGTCATCCCGGACGGCGCGACGCTCAAGTTCGACACCGCGACGCAGGAACTCGTGTTCACGGAGCCGACGGTCATCGCCGTGCTCGCGGCGCCTCCCTGTGAGGCCGCCCTCGGCATGGCGACGGGCGGCTGCCGTACATCGTTCGGCACGTCCGAGACGCAGTCCAACGCCACGGAGAAGGAACTCTCGGTCAGCGTGCGATCTCACCTCGGCATCAACGTTGACGGTGGGTTCATCACGCAGACCGCCTTCAACTTGAAGGCGACGGCCGAGGTGACCGTCGGCAAGATCGACGGCCGCTCGTACAGCACCAAGAAGACGATCGTGTTCAACAGCGGTGCGGAAGACGACGGCGTCGTGTTCAGCAGCATCCCATTCGACGTGTACCGCTACACGATCCTGTCGCACCCCGATCCGGAGCTGGTCGGCAAGGAGGTCACGATCTCGCTGCCTCGCTCGCCGATCACGGTGAAGGTCGATCGCAAGCTCTACAACCAGTCCACGCCCGCGGACGCGATCAAGATCGACGACTCGATCCTCCAGCACACGGTCGGCGACGTGTCGACGTACCCGACGCGCGGGCAGAAGAACACGCTGCTCAATCAGTTCAGCGGGTTGGAGTCGGCACTCGTGCAGGTCGACCAGGGAAGCCTGACCAAGGACGTGTCGCTCGAGGTCTCGCAGGAACGGACCACGGGCGGGCGCCTGGGAGGCAGCTTCTCGCTCGACGTCGAGACGACCGGCGCGACGGTGATGGCAGGCTTCGGGATCGGCGTCGCCGAGAACAGCACGCTCAAGATCACGAACGGCACCTCGACCATTTACCAGGGCTTCGTCGGCCAGATCCCCGACTTCGGGGACTTCCAGGCCAACGCGTTCGGCTTCGGCCTCTTCACGTACCTCTACAAGGACCCGACCTCGGGCGCCGAGTTCGAGGTGCTCAACTACTGGGTGGAGTGAAACCTGGAGCCGTTTGCTCTCGCGCCCCGGTCTGGGAGACTGGGGCGCGGGGAGTGAAAGGCGAACGATGTCGGAAGCGCGGCCCTCGCTCACGAGGGAGATCCTGGATCGTGCCAGGCTCGGCGACGAGTCGGCCACCAGCGAACTGACCACGCACCTGTACGCGGAGTTGCGCCGGCTGGCCGACGGCTACCTGCGCCGCGAGAGAGTCGGACACACGCTGCAGGCCACGGCTCTCATTCACGAAGCGTACCTGCGACTGCTCGGCGGAGCCCCGCCGGACATCCAGGGCCGCGGGCACTTCCTCGGAATTGCAGCACGTCTCATGCGACAGATCCTCGTTGACCACGCGCGCACACGGGGGGCGCTGAAGCGAGGCGGTGACCGCGTGCGAGTGACTCTCGACGGGGTGCTCGACGCGCAGGAGCAGCGCGGGCTGGATGTGCTCGATCTGCACGCCGCCATGGAGCGCCTTGCCGAGAGTGACGCGCGCAAGGCCCGGGTCGTGGAACTGAGGTTCTTCGGGGGGCTCACGATGGAGGAGACCGCCGACGTCGTCGGCATCGCCCGAAAGACCGTCGAGGCGGACTGGTACATGGCGCGTGCTTGGCTGCGCCGCGAGCTGGGCGCGGGCCCGGACGCGTGAGCGACGACCGCTTTCGGCGCATGGCCGAAGTGTTCGAGGCCTTGCGGGGGGTCTCGGCTGCCGACCGGGCCGGCGCGCTCGACACGGCGTGCTCGGGCGATGCAATCCTGCGCGCCGAGGTCGAAGAACTGCTGCGCCACCACGACTCCGAGTCGGCCGTGCTCTCCGAGGACGCGTCCGACGCACCGTCTGCGACGCCGACGGAAGTCGAGGGCTACCAGCTCCTCGAGCCGATCGGTGAAGGCGGCATGGGCGCCGTGTTCCGCGCCCAGCCCACCGGGGGCGGGGAGGTGGTCGCAATCAAGCTCCTGCATCCGCACCTGGTGAGGACCGGCACGCACAGGGACCGCTTTCTGCGCGAGGCGCAAATCGGCGCCGGTGTGCAGCATCCCGGCGTCGTGCGCGTGCTCGATGCGCGGGCCGATGAGGGCGATGCACACGCTCCGTTCCTGGTCATGGAGTACGTCGAAGGCCAGCCGCTGCAGTCGCTGTCGGAGGAACTCGGGCAGGTGCCCGAGGAACTCTGCCGTCAGCTCGGGCGCGACATCGCATCCGCTCTGGGTGCGATCCACGCGGCGGGCGCGGTGCACCGCGAGGTCAAGCCGGCCAATGTGCTGGTGACACCCGATCACACCGTCAAGCTGCTCGACCTCGGAGTCGCGCGCGTCATCGATGCGACGCACGAACTCTCGCGGACCGGCGCGTTCGTCGGGTCGCTCCACTACGCATCGCCCGAGCAGTTCTCGGCGGAGCAGGCCGTGGACGGGCGCGCCGATCTCCACGCCCTGGGGATCGTCCTCTATGAGCTCTCGTCGGGTACCCACCTGTTTCGCGGGGACGACGTCGCGACGGTCGTCCGTAGCGTCCTGACCACGGTCCCGCGCCGCCTCGGCGAGATCAACCCGGGCGTCTCGCGGTTCTTCGAGGAGGTGGTCCACACACTCCTGGCGAAAGACCCTGACAAACGCGTGCAGACGGCGGAGGAACTGTGCCGACTGTTCGATGACGGCGAGGAGAGCGCGTGGTGGACACAGCGCCGTGCGCGGCTCGGTGAACGGCTGGCGGCCCGCCGTCGCCGCGCGCCCGCCGCGACGGCGTTGCACGGCCGCGACAATTCCAGCGCTGCACTCGACGCCGCATTCGCTGCGGCGCAACGTGGCGATGGGGGCGTGGTCCTCGTGCAGGGCGAGCCGGGTATCGGGAAGTCCCGTCTGCTGGACGAACTGGCTCTGCGTCTCGAGCGCGCGGGGACGGAGTTCGACTGGCTCTTCGGCGGCTATCCTCCGTTCGGCGCGGCGATGGCGAACGGCGCCGTAGTTTCAGCGCTGCGGGATCACTTCGGCGCCGACGCGGTCGAGCGTTCGCTGTCGGCACTCCTTCCCGGCTCGCTCTCTCTGGTGAGGAGCATCTCGGCGCTCGTGCGCGGGCTGCCGCCGCCCGACGACGCCACGCCGTTGACGCCGGACTCGCTGGCGGCGGTGGTCGTCGGGGCACTTCGCGGGCTCGCGCGGATCCGACCTGTCGTGCTCGTGGTGGAGGACCTGCACTTCGCGCCACAGGAGGGTCGTGCGCTGTTTCAGGCGCTGGCTCTCGGGGCGCGCGGGCACCGCATCGTGTTACTCGGAACGACGCGGCCGGGACTGCCGGAGCGATGGTTGTCGGGACTCGATCGCCTTCAGCACGTGAGCCGCGTGACTCTCTCGCGACTCGGGCCGCGCGACCTCCGTGAGCTTCTGGTCGAGGCGTTCCACTCGGAGCGGCTCGCCGACGAACTCGGCTGGCGACTGGCCCGAACGTCGGACGGCAATCCCTTCTTCGTATTCGAGATCATCCGCACGCTGCGGGAGTCGGGCTTGTTGCACCGCGGCGACGACGGATCGTGGTCCACCACGGGGATCATCGAGCGAATCGAACTGCCGGCGTCCGTGAAGGACATCTTCGAGACGCGTCTCGCCGCACTCGATGAGTCCGATCAGGAGATTCTCGACGTCGCTGCATGCTGCGGCTTCGAGTTCGATCCGCTGCTCGTGACCGAGGCGCTCGGTCAGGCGCGCATCCCGGTGTTGCGCGCGCTCGGGCGCATCGAGCAGCGTCACGCGCTGGTCCATGCTGCAGGTCCGCGGTTCGTCTTCGATCATCACCAGGTGCAGGAGTTGCTCTACGAGCGGCTCTCGCCGGCGCTGCGTCGCGAGTACCACGCAGTGCTCGGAGATGCGCTCGAGCGCCGGGCGCTCGCGGAGTCCGTCACCCCGGCGGAGGTTTGGGGAGCCACCGCCGCGAAGCTGGCGTCGCACTTCCTGGAGGCCGAGTCGGGCGTCAGGGCGGTGCCGTATCTGACCGCGGCGCTCGAGCACCTGGAGCCGCGGTCACGTGACGAAGCCGCCCGACTCGGTCACCGTGCTCTGGGCGCCGGCACGGCTCTGCAGGGTGCGGCGCGGCTGCCCATCCAGCGCCGCGTGAGCGCATCACTCGAACACCTCGGGCGGACCGATGAGCGAGACGCCATGCTCGCCGAGGCGCTGCAACTCGCGAACGATCTGGGCGACCGGAAGTCGGCGACGGACATCCTCGCGCAGCGCGGCTGGTCGCTCGTCATGCGCGGCAGCCCGGCCGAGGCAATCGAGGTTCTCGCGTCGGCGCTCGAGGCCGCACGGGAGCTGGGTGACCAGCGGCTCGAGAGCGCGATCGAGGGGCACCTCGGCGCAGCATCGGGCTATCTGGGCGACAACGAGACGGCCGCACAGCATCAGCACGCCGCGCTTGCGATCGCGCGAGAGATCGGCGATCGCAAGCTGGAGGCGAAGGCCTGCGGCGGTCTGGGGGTCGCGATGTGGACGCTCGGCGACTTCACGGCGGCGCTCGAGTGGGACGAGCGCGCGTTGGCGATCTCACGCGAGGTCGGCGACGTGCGCTACGCCGCCGTCGCCCTCGGCAATCTGGCGGGCAGCTACACTGCGGCCGGCATGTACGCGCGGTCGATGGAACTGCAGGACGAACGGCTGCGGCTCGCCCGCGAGATCGGCTACCGCCGCGGGGAGGCCATCGGCCTGGGCAACCTCGCGCTCGCCCTAGCGGTCATGGGACGCTTCGACGAGGCCTGCGAGATGCATGAGCGTCAGATCGCGCTCAGCGAGGACGTGGCGTACCGCCGCGGCGTCGCGCATGCGCTCGGGGGCACGACGATCGCACGCACCTATCAGGGTCGGTATGCCGACGCGGAGCGGAGTGCGCTTGAAGCGATCGAAATCGCGCGGGAGTGCGGGGCGAAGGACCTGGAGGCAGCCGCCGAGCAGGCGCTGGGCGACTGCTTGAATGCGCTCGGGCGGGAGGAGGAAGCCGCCGCGCACCTCGCGCGCGCGCACGAACTGGGCGACGCGAGTGGGCTGGCGAACGAGAGCACGATCTCGCTCCTGCTGCGGGCTGCGGCCGGCGAGGAGAGCGTGGCGAGCGAGGCTCGTGCATCCCACGAACGCTACCGCGACAGGATGGGCTACCGCGTGCGCATGCACGCGGAACACCTGATGTGGCGCGTCACCGGCGAGCGCGAGCACCTCGACGAGGCGTGGCGGCGGCTGCAGTTCCTGCGCGACAACGCTCCCGCGGAGTACCGCGAGTCGCTGATGCGCGACCAGCCGATGCACCGGGCGATCGCGGAGGATGTCAGCGCCGCGGCTGGATCGTGATCCCGAGGGCGCGGCCCACTGCTTGGCGTCGTCGCCGTAGGTACGCCGAGGACGCGGGACCCTCGAACTTGCCGGGCACGGCCGCGGCCAGGAGCTCCGGATCGAGCACCTTCCGCGCGTTCGGAGCGAGGGACCGGTGGTAGAGCGGCGTGCGCGCCCAGACGCCGACGGATTCCCGTACCGGCGAGCGGGACCTGGTGCTGGACGCGCACGTCTGCTCGCATGTCTGCGTCCAGACCGATACCAGTCACGGGAGGAGCCGCCATGTCGCACGAGATCGAGTCCCTGCCCAGATTCGTGCTCGTCGGGCGCACCTGCCGCGCGTCCAACGCAGACCCGGCGCCGATCGGAGCGCTGTGGGGCGCGTTCTTCGGCGGCGGCGGTGCGGCGCAGATCCCGGGCCGCGTGAACGACGACCTCTACTCGCTCTACTACGAGTACGAGGGCGACCACACGCAGCCCTACACGATGCTCCTGGGATGCCGTGTCGCGGACGACGTGGACGTGGACGACCTGCCTGAAGGACTCGTGGCGACGACCGTGCCTGCTGCGCGCTACGCCGTACACGACGTGAGCGGCCCGCAACCGGACACGCTGATCCAGGCGTGGCAGCAGATCTGGGAGGCACCTCTCGATCGCACGTACAGCGGCGACTTCGACCACCACGTGGCGCCGGATCGGGTGCGGGTGCATGTCGCGATCCGCTGAAGCGCGATCAGCCCATGCACGTCGCAATCGCCGACGACGTCAGCGCCGCGGCTGGATCGTGATCCCGAGCGGCGCCGCCCACTGCTTGGCGTCGTCGCCGTAGTAGAGGTACGCCGAGGACGCGGGGCCCTCGAACTTGCCGGGCACCGCCGCGGTCAGGTCGAGATCGAGCACCTTCTGCGCGCTCGGTGCGAGCGCCCGGTAATAGAGCGTGATCTCGCGCGGGCGGGTCTCCCAGAAGTCGATGTCGCCGGCCTTCTTGAGCTCCTCGAGCTGCTCGGTGCGCGGCTCGAGACCGGCCGGCAGCGCGACGCGCGCGAGTGTCATCGGGATGCCCTCGGCGGTCGTGTTCGTCAGCTCGACGTGCAGGCCGACGGTGTCGCCCTCGACCGCCGTGTCGGTGTCGAGTGAGGTCGCGACCGTGACGGGGCAGTCCGGGCTGCTGGCGGGCAGCGCCGTCGCGTACGACAGCGTGAGCGCCCACGGCAGCGTCTCGTCGCCGCTGGCGGTGACCTCGATCGTGTTCTCGCCGGGGCGCAGTGCGTCGATGACGGTGCGCTCGAACAGGATGACGCCGGTGGAGCCTTCCGCCACGTGGCGGGTGGCCACCTGCTCGCCGTTCACGATGACGGCCACGTCGTGCGACGTCGACGTCTTGCGTGCGTTCTGCGCGTGGGTGACCAGAGCGCGGAGCGCCATGATCGTCGCCTGCGTCGTGCCGAACGAGCCGCCGCTGCGCTGCTGGAGGAGCCACGCAATCGCCTCCTCGCCGTCGGCGAGGTGCGTGCCGCTCTTCGTGAACGCCAGCGCGGCGATCGAGGTGGTCTCGATGTGCAGGTTGCTGCCACGGCTCGACGTGATCGACGTGGTCTTCCCGTCGAAGTGTCCGTCCGCCTGCTGCATGCCGGCCAGCCGCTTGACCAGTGCGCCCTTGTCGGCGTGTTCGGTGTTGAGCGCGGCGTTGGCGGCGAGTCCGACCACGTAGGGGTCTTCGCTCGTCTTGCCGTCCGCGATCAGCTTGTTCAGTTCCTTGCCGAGTTCGGCATTCTCGCCGGCCTCGGTGAGTGCCCACGTGATGTAGGCGTTCGTGATCTCGTCCGGCGCTGCGCCGAAGGAGTCGAGGGCCCGTGCATTGCGCCTGAAGCCGCCGTCGCCGTCGCGGCGCTCGAGCAGCCACTTGCGCGTGCGGCCGATCATCTCCTCGTCGACGTCGAAGACCGCGCGCATGTCCACGAACTCCATGAGTCCGTAGGCGCTGAGCGCCTCGTGGCCTGGATCACCGCCGAACCACTCGTAGCCGAGCTCACTGCACTCGTAGCCGGCGAGCTTCGCGTAGCCCGACTTCATGAGATCGCGCGCCCGGCGCGCCACGGCCGGGGCCGCCGCGCCCTGGTCCTGAAGGTAGCGCATGACCAGCACGTTCGGGTAGTTGGACGACGACGCCTGCTCGAAGCAGCCGTTCGGCTCGCGCAGGATGCCTTCGAGGCCGTCGACGAGTGTCGCCAGAGTGGAGGGATAGAGCTTCAGCGCGCCAGTGACCGTCACGGGGTTCAGGTCGGCGGGCAGCATGAACTCGGTGCCGTCTCGCTCCTCGATCACGCCGCTCCTGGCAACCGTGCGCGGGTAGCCGCGGGGCACGACCGGGATCGCGCGCATCGTGACGTCGTCGTGTCCGGAGCCGGCCACGGCGCGAAGTGTGATCGTCCCGTTACCGGTGCCCTGGGCGACCGTGAACGGCACCAGGATGCGCGTGCGCGCACCGGCCGCGGCCTCGGTCGTGAAGGTCGCGTCTCCGCGGACCTGCAACAGAGGGTCGCCGGCCACGATGCTGAGTGTCACGGGCATAGGTGCGTCGGTGTCGTTGGCGACGACGACGGGTAGGAACAGCTCGTCACCGGCGGACAGCTCCACCGGGAACTTCGGCTCTACGTAGAACGGCACGCGGTTCTCGAACAGCGAGTCGGCCGCGCCGAGCGCTCCCTTTCCGTCGTGGCCGTCCACGGCAACGCGGAACGAAGTGATCGAGTCCGACGTGTCGAACGCGAAGGTCGCTTCGCCCTTCTCGTCGGTGATGACGAGAGCGTTCCAGTACAGGACCTCGGTGAAGTCGCTGCGCGTGCCGTCGTTCTTCTGCGCCTGGTACGCGTACTCGCGAACGAGGATCTGCTTCGCGTCCTTCATGACGCGGAGTTCCTCCATCTCGAGATCCATGTCGGCGAACTTGTCGAGCAGTTCCTTCTCGGCGCCCTCCATCGGGCGCTTGGCGCGGCGGAGCCTCCCGGCGAGATCGGCGAGTCCGACGACGCGGGCGTCGGCGTTCTTCTTCGCTTCCGCGTCGGCCAGGCGCAGCACGTTGGGTTCGACGAGCGCGGGCGCGGCCCGTCGCGGCGCGGGGGCGCCGTCGGCTCCGAGCCAGTCCGCGAGCGGATCACCCGCCGCCCCGCCGCCCATGGCGACGGCGTCGGCGGGCCATCCTCCGGCTTCCATCTCCACGCGGGCGTCCATGCCCGGCGCCATCGCGTACTGCATGTCAGACCGCGAGAACGCGAACGCGGCGGCCAGCAAGAGCGCCGGTACGACGCCGACGATCGCGGGCAGCATGCGTCGCTGCCAGAGCGACCGGATCGAGAGCAGCACGCCGCCGATGACGATCAGCAGGATGCCGCCGGCCCAGCCGCGCTCCATCGAGCGTTCGTCGAACCTCTCCATGCCGTACGCGACCGCCTGATCCGCACCGGCTCGGTTGTCGCGGGCAACGGTCTGCGCGTCGGCGGAGACCGCCACGAGCCGCAGGCCGTCCTCGGGATGCGCTGCCAGGAACTCATCGACGTTCTTCCACCCGAAGCGGCGCCAGCCCTGCACGCCGAGCAGCAGATCCACTGCGTGCTGCGCGTCCGGACCCTCGGCGTAGACCTCGGTCTTCTCGAGTTCATCCACCTCCATGCCGAGCAGGAAGTGCATCGGCATCGGAGCTGTGTCCTCGTCGTTCGCCAGCGCGAGCACCGACTCGTCGACGACGCTTGCGCCCAGGATCGCGTTCGCGACGGGGCCGTCCGGGCCGAATGCGCGGACCTTGACCTCGACGCGCTCGCGCGGCGCGTATTTCTGCTTCGCGGCCACGGCCGTCAGCGAGAGGCTGCGCGGCGGCTGACGCGTCACGAGGCGCTCGGCGAGCGGGTTGCCGTCCGGACCGAAGACAGTCACGCGGATGACGCCGCCGACCTCGGAGGCCGTCGGGATCTCGATCTCGCGATCACGGAACCGGTCGAGCTCGACGCGCATGCGCGCCAGACGGCCGCCGCGGCACCAGGCCTCGACGGCATACGTGCCGCTCGCAGCGGCCTGCAGATTGACGCGAATGGGCGCCTTGGCCGCCGTCGCCTCGTCGAGCGCGCGGAGCACGGCTCCGCTCGTCAGGACGGCGGGGATCTCGCACGCGAGGTCCACGTCGAGTGGCGAGATCGCCGCGAGCGTGTAGTTCGCGCCGTCACGCGGGGTCAGCTCGAACACTCCCATGCCGCGCACGTCGACGTTGGCCGCTGCGACGACCTCGTCGCCGTCGAGCACCTCGAACGCGACGTCGGCCGGCTCACCGGCGGGGGTGCGGGCGCGGAAGTACACGCGCGACGGGATACCGGCGACGAGCTCGCCGCCCTCAGGGTACAGCTCGACGTCCAGGCGGCCCAGCGCGATCGGAACGGTCTTGGCGGTCGTCTCGACCACGCCTCCGTCCTCGACGGTGACGCTCAGCTGGCCGCGCCCCTCGGCGATCTGCATCGGAAGAGTGAACGGAACCACGACGCCGCCGTCCGCACCGACGGTCAGTGTCTCGCGGGCGATCTCCTCGCCGTCCACGCGCAGCACCGCCTCGGCGGTCGCGCCGGTGGGGCTGCCGCCCTCGGCGCGCTCGACGCTGAGCTGGGCCGTGCCCGCGTCGCCGGGTCCGTACGTGTCGCGATCGAGTTCCATGTCGAAGCGCAGGCGCGGCACGCGGTACGAACGCACTTCGAACGTGCGCTTCGCCGGTGCGACGAGACCGTCGTCCTTGGTGCCGGTGACCGAGACGGTGTATGTCCCGCCGGCCACGTCCCGCGGAAGCGCGTGCTCCCACGCGATGGCGCCGTTCTGCGTGTCGAGCACGTGGTCGAACACGACGCCGCCGCGTGGATCCGTCATCGTCATCTTGACGGGAACGTCGCCGGGGAGCTGTAAGCGGAACGCCTCGAGCGCGATGCTGCGGATGCGCACGGTCTCGCCGGGCCGGTAGAGCGGCTTGTCCGTGCTGACGCGTGCGACCACGCGGGTGCCGTCCTTGAGCGGCAGAGTCTGTGTGATGCGTTCGCCGTCCTTCGTCGTTGCGACGAACTGCACGCGCACCCGCTCGCCGGGGTCGCCGGTCTCGGGTTCGAGCTGCACTGTCGCGCGGCCGTTGTCGAGTGTCGCGTCCGTCTTCGCGCGGATCTCGTTCCCCGCGCCGAGGACGTGGACCGTGACGGTGCCGTCGATTGCGTCACCGTCTGCGTCGGTGAGCAGGAGTTCGTACTCCGCGGGGGTGCCGGGCACGAAGCTGCCGGGACCCTTGGCCACGAGGACCGGGTTGTCGCCGGCCAGGGTGGCGCGGTGCGATGCGCGGAACCCGGTGAAGCCCAGTCCGAGCGCCAGCAGCACGCCGGCGGCCATGCCGAACTTGCGCATCGTGAACACCTTGGCGCGTGGGGGCCGAAGAGACACGCCCGGATCGGAGATCTCCGCGGCCTTGGCGAGCGTATCCTTCTCCGCGCGGGCGGCGTCGAGCCGTGCGCGCAGTTCGGGGTCGTCAGCCAGTCGCTTCTCCAGGACGGTGCGCTCCTCGTCGGGCAGCGCGCCGTACAGGTAAGAGAGCAGGTCGTCGCGGTCGCGGTCCGTGGTCATCGTCGGACCTCCTGGGCGTCAGGCGCCCCGCCCGACCGCACCGCGCGCGGGCTCCATTGCCCGGCGCAAGCGGATCAGTGCAGAGCGCATCCTCGTCTTGGCGGTTCCGACGGGGCAGCCCACCAGTTCGGCGATGCGCTCGTACGTCGCGTCCCCGTTCTGGCGCAGCAGGAACACCTCACGCTCCGCTTCGGGGAGCGTGTGGATCGCGGCCCGAACACGTCCGAGCGCCTCGCGGGCGCCGGCGCGGCGGACCGGATTGTCAGTGGCCTGTGGCATCGCGTCCTCCGTCGGCAGCGACTCGGAGCGGCGGACGCGATTGCGCCGCCGCCGGTCCCGAGCCGTGTTCAGGAGCACGGAGAAGATCCAGGCGTCGAGGTCGCGCAGCTCCGGCACCTTCTTGCGGTGCCGCCAGCAGCGGACGAACGCTTCCTGGACGACCTCACGCGCGTCTTCGCGATGTCCCACGGCGAAGTACGCCGTGCCCATCAGGCGCTCGCCGAGCGCCTTGAAGCGGGCCGTGAGGGGGTCGTCTCCGGACTCCATCTGCCGGCCTAGACGCGAAACGGGGGGCCGCGGTTTGCGGCGATCTCGGAATTCCGCCGAGGGGCTACTTGCCGCCTCCGGCCCCGGCGGGAACCTTGTCGGACTTCTCCTTGGCCTCGACCTCGGCCAGGAGCTTCTTCCACTCCGCCTTCGCGTCCGCGAGCTCCTCCTTGAAGTCCTCGATGTCGGACTTCTTCCAGTTCGAGGGGCCGCAGCGAACGGTCAGCTCTTTCACCTCGGCGAGCTTCTTCACCTTCTTCTCGTCGAGAAGGTCGTCGAGGGTGACGTGCAGCGCCGCGGAACCGGTGGTGGTGTTCGAGAAACCCGTCGCCCGCGTGACGTCGCCCGGCATCTCGACCGCGAAGTCGAGTGCGAGCCCGTCGAACGCCAGGCGCATCGCGTCGGTCAGGACCTTCGCCGTGCGGCGATCCTCTTCGGACATGTCGCCGCTGCGCTCGTCCGCCTGCTTCGCGAACTTCGCCGTGATGTCCACGAGCGTCTGGTGGCGGAAGGTGAGGTCGAATCCGCCGCCCTCGATTGCCTCGAGTTCGAACGACTTCTGCAGGACGCGCTCCTCCGTGGTCAAGTCTTCCTTCCAGACCTGCACCGCGTTCAGGTCGTCGAAGTAGGCGTCGAACGTCACGTACGTCCAGCCGCCGTCCTCGGACTTGACCGGGCGCGTGAAGGCGCTGAACCCCTTCCAGTCACGGCGCATCTGCTTCAGCTGCTCCGCGGCCAGATCAAAGCTCTCCTCCTCCGAGACCTTGTGCATCTCCTTCATCGAGGAGTTCGGGAAGCCGACGCGCATCTCGATCTTCCCGGAACCGTCGGGGAGCACGATCGTGCGGTCCTTGAGCTTCAGGCATCCCGGAGTCGCGATCATGGCGCCGAGTGCGAGCGCCAGAGCTGTGCGGCGCATGAGGGGGTCCTATCGATTCTCGCGCCGCTTCTGGCGCACGAAGTTGGTGATGAGGCGGAAGGCCGACATGTCGCGGGCCTCCTTGTTCGCCTTGGTGCCGCTCTTCCAGACCTTGTCCGGGATCGCGCGCACGTCGTCGTAGCTGAGACCCATGTGGTCCATGGCGTACGCCTTGCGGCCTTCGATGCCCTTGACGCCCATCGCCTTCTCGAGTCCCTGCAGGTCGAAGTGGTTGGCGGAGTCGAGGATCGTGCCGTGGCCCGCGTCGAACCACGCCGCCAGGTTGCCGCCGCCCCAGCGCGTCGCGCAGTCGGGGCTGTCGATGAGCACCTCGACGCCCTCGGGATCGAGTACTTCGATCAGGTGCGCACCGTAGAGCACGTAAATCGGGCGGGTGACGCCGTCGAACACGCCATCGATGTACGGGCTGTCGGTGGGGCACTCTTCCGAATACACGTTGTCGAGCACCTGGCCGCCCTTGGTCGCGAATTTCTGCACCATGCCGGGGTAAACCAGCTCTGCCGTGTGCTTCAGCGCCCAGCACGAGCAGAACAGATAGCCGCCGACGCGTACGAACCACGCCAACCGTTCGACGTCCTCGGAGGTGATCTCGCCCGTGCAGTTGGACACGAACACGGCGTACGGGTGCAGTTCCGACTTCTCGACGCTGCCCGCGCGGGACAGCCGGTGCTCGATGTCGATGCGCTCGAGCAATTGCTCGATGTGGTCGCCGCGGCTCTGCAGGACGATGATGTCCTGACCCTCGTACACGCCGCGCCGGTCCGGCGCGTAGCCGAACTTTTTGGCCTTCCGCGCTTCCTCTTCGAGATCCAGGAACTCGTAGTCCTTGCCGTTGGCCTCCCACCAGTCGCGCCACGCGGGCACCCTCGGCGGGATCTCCTTCTCGGTCAGACGGCGCAGGATCTCGTAAGCGCTGCGCGCGATCGCCGTGTCCTTGAGTCCCAGCGACGCGATGATGTGCTGCACGGCCTCGCGCATCTGCAGATGTCCGAGACCGATGACCGCCGCACCGCGGTGCCGCCAGTCCTTCTCCTTCTCGAGCCAGACCGTGAGGGGTGCCAGTGCGTCCGGATCCTGCGTCTTGCCGAGGGAGACGGCGGCGCAGACGCGCACCGACCAGTCCGAGTCCTTGAGTGCCTTCTCGAGGATCGGAACGACACCGGGGGCGCCCTTCGTGCCGAGGGCGACGGCCGCGTGCTCGCGGACGCGCGCGCTGTCGTCGTACTCGAGGCGCGAGGACGCCAGCGTGCGGGTGCCGTCGTGCAGCACGCCGCGGTTCTTGGTCACCGCGCGGAGTGCGTGCAGACGCACGCGGGGGTCCTGATCCGCCGTTGCCGTCGCGGCTGCGAGGTCCAGTGCCGCGTCGGTGCGGATCCCTGCCAGCGCGTGGGCGGCAGCGGAGCGGGGCGCCGGGTCGTCGTGCTCGAGCACCCTCGCGAGAACGTCCACCGCCCACTGCGGATCCACCAGACGCTCCCGCTTCTTCGCCTCTTCGAGAAGTTCGCCGGTCATGCCCTCCTGCACCGGATCGCGGGCGATCCAGCCGATTGTGCGCGTCAGTCGCGCCGCGGCTTCCGGTGTGGCGGCCCAGCCGAGTGCGTCAGCGACGGGCCCGGCGGCTTCGGTCGCCATCTCGACGGTGTCCTGAGTCGCCACCATGTCGCGCAGCGCGGCCCGCAGCCGGCGCTCCACGATGTCGAGCACGTCCTTCTCCTGCATCGCCGCGATGAGCGGCTGGATGTGCTCGATGTCCGGTGCGGCACGCACGCCGTCGATCACTGCTGTCACGACCGCTACGTCCTCGTCGCCGAGCAGCTTCGTCAGCGCTTCCGACCGCTCGTCGGACGGCAGCGCGATCAGCCCGCGGGCGGCCGAGCGTTTGACCTCGCTCGCGGCGTTCTTGAGCCCGCGGCGGATGCCCGGTGCGGCGCCGTCGCGTGCGTCCGGCGCGCCCAGCGCGATGATGGCGAGCGCCTCGCACGCCCGCTCCGCGTTCTTGCCCGACACCTTCTTCGAGAGCGCCTCCGCTCCGATGAACGGCTCGGTCTTGACGAGCGCCCTCGCAGCGGCGATGCGCACCCGGCGCACCGGACCGGTCAGCGCCATCTTCGCCAGGGCGTCCGGCGCGTCGTCGCCACCGACCTCGCCGAGCGCCGTGACGGCTTCCTCCATGACCTCCCAGTCCCTGTCGTCGAGGGCGCTGATCAGGAGCTTCGTGACCTCTTCACCCTTCTCGGACCTGAGGTCGGCGACCGCCTCGAGGCGCTCGGACACGTCCTTGCTCTTGAGCTTCTTGCCGAGCTCCTTCATGTCGCCATGGGCCGCGTCCGGGACGCCGACCAGGAGGCTTGCAAGGACGAGCGCGAGGGTGAGGCGGAGGCTCTGCTTCATCTGCACATCATCTCCGACGGAGCCACTGGGCCAAACGGTCCGTCAGATCGGCGTCGCCGTCGCGACCGCGTTTGTGCCTGGGAGAGCGGGAGCAGTCGCGAAACATGCACTCCCCTGACCACCACTGCGGAGCGTGCCAGACGCGGGAGGGCGGTAGCGCGGGGAACCAGACCTCGAGTCCGTCCCGTCGCCGCAGCTCGGTTCGCGCCTCGACGGTCTCGTAGACGGGCTCCCCCGGGACTTCCTGTCCCACCGGCGTCACCACAATGCTCGCGCCGATGGTGATCGTTGCCGTCGCCTGCGGAGCAGCGATCAGCAGCGGAACAGCGGGTACCAGGACGATCACCGTGATCCACCGCAACCCGTGCCACCAGCGGCGTGGACGGGTCGGCGGTGGGGGGCTACTCGCGTTCATCCCGCAGTTCGCGGGTCATCAACTCGTCGAGCGCGCCGGCGGGGGACAGACCGTCGTAAAGGATGCGCTGCACCGCCTGGCAGATCGGAAGTTCGACGTCGTGCGCGTGCGCGAGTTCGATGACGCCGCGCGTTGTTGCGATGCCCTCGACGACCTGCACCATCGACGCGAGGATGTCGTCGAGCGACTCGCCGCGACCCAGGCGTTCGCCGACGCCGCGGTTGCGGCCGTGGGGCGACACGCACGTCGCGATCAGGTCGCCGATGCCCGCGAGTCCCGAGAACGTCTCCTGGCGTGCGCCCAGCGCGACGCCGAGGCGCGACATCTCGGCGGCGCCGCGTGTGATGAGCGCGGCCTTCGCGTTGTCGCCGAGTTCGAGGCCGTCCACCATTCCCGCGGCGAGCGCGATGACGTTCTTCACCGCGGCCGCGAGTTCCACACCCAGAACGTCATCCGTGGCGTAGAGGCGGAAGCGCGGATCGGAGAACAGCCGTTGCGCGCTCTGCGCCATGTCGGCGTCCTTGCTCGCGACAACGGCCGTCGCCGGGCGGCCGATCGCCACCTCCTCGGCGTGGTTGGGTCCGGAGAGGACGCCGAGCGGATGGCGCGGAAGCGCGGTCGCCAGCACCTCGGTGGGGCGCCGCTGCGTCCTGCGTTCGATGCCCTTGCTGCACGAGAGGACCGGCACGCCTGCGGGAACGTGCTCGAGCACCAGGTCGAGGGTCGCCGCGAGGTACTGCGTCGGCACCACGCTCACGAGCAGGTCGATCCCCTGGAACGCTTCTTCGGAGTTGCTCGTGAGCAACAGCTCGTCAGGCAGTTCCACGCCGGCGAGGTAGCGCGGATTGGTGCGTTTCTTCGCGCACTCCGCGACGTACTCGTCCTCGATTCCCCACTGCCGCGTCTCTGCGCCGTTGCGGAGACTCACGATCGCGAGCGCCGTGCCCCAGCCGCCGTTGCCGAGCACACCGACCGTCTTGAAGGCGTCAGACATGCGTCGGTTCCTCGGTCTCCGTCGGGGCATCCACCCGCGGCTCGTTTCCGCGGATGATCCGCACTGCATTGCTGCGATGGCGGACCACGATCACGATGGCCAGCGCCATCGAGAGGGCGATGATCTCCGTCGGCGCCTCCAGCCACCACGCAATCGCCGGCAGCGCCAGTGCGGCCAGCATCGAGGCGAGGCTGACCCAGCGGGAGAACAGCAGCACCAGCACGAACACGCCGAGCGCACCGAGCAGCGGTTTCGGCGCCAGCGCGGCGAGCGAACCGCATGCGGTTGCCACGCCCTTTCCGCCGCTGAACACCAGGAACACGCTGTAGATGTGTCCGAGGACCGCGGCCCCGGCGCAGCCGACCGCCAGGATGTCCGCCCAGCCCTCGCCGACCGGAGCCA
Organism: Planctomycetota bacterium; assembly: GCA_965248445.1. Lineage (GTDB taxonomy): Bacteria > Planctomycetota > JAJSAM01 > JAJSAM01 > JAJVHW01 > CBDFJG01. Next base: position 1,327,570 of record CBDFJG010000003.1, on the reverse strand, counting down.
GACCCGCGATGAAGATGGGGGGGATGAACCCCTTCGCGGCGTCGAGCAGGAACACGACGGGGAACCACTTCTTGCCCGCGAGACGGGCGACGTTGGTCGCCCCCACGTTGCCGCTGCCGGCGCGACGCGGATCTACGCCGGCCACGATGCGCGCGAGGATCAGCCCGAACGGCAGGGATCCGATCAGGTAGGACCCGAAGAGCGCGAGGGCGGCGGCGCCGAGCGGCGTCATGGAGGGCGAGGATACCCCTTCGGGGAGTCGAAACGTGACCCGGGCAGTCACCGCGCGATTCAGAGTTGGCGGCGACCACGACATGGCGCCGTCAGCCTCCCGCATCGCGGCGCCGGCGCGCCGTACGCTGACGTGCACGCACTCCGGCGCGCTTCGACTCCGGCCGTCGTCGCCGCGCGGGACGCAGCCTTCCGCTGCGTCCTTGGCAGGTCGTCCCAGGGCTCGCGGCACTGCCTCGTGCCTCCTGGGCGGGTCTACGGACCCTCCTCGTCGGCCCTCGTTGCGGCGCTTCGGCCTCGGACGATCGTGGTTCGCCGCCAACTCTGAAACGCGCTCAGTAGACTGAGCGCGATGACGGCCGCTGAGGCTCCTCCCGAACCGCCGGTTGCCGGCGCCCCCTCACGCGGCTACTTCCACGCCCATCGCGGCGACCTGGCCCACCGTCTGCGCGGGGCGCTCGACCACGACGCCCTGCGCGATCTCCACCACCGGAGCGCCGCCCGGCACGCGCTGATCGCTGCGCGGCAGGCAGTGTTGCTGGGTGCGCTGGGCTGGGCCGGTTTCAGCTTCACCGAGCCGTGGATCTGGGTGCCCGCAGCGGTGTTCCAGGGGTTCGTCGTCCTCTCGTTCATCATCCTGCTCCACGACGTGATCCACGGCTGCGTGTTCAGCCGCCGCCGGCCGGTGGCGGAGCGGTGGCTGGCCCGGCTTTATGCGCTGCCCAGCGCCATCGCCGCCACGCAGTTCTCCCGCTGGCACCTGGACCATCACAAGGAACTGGGCTCAACCGACAGGGACCCCAAGCGCGCGCACCTCTCGCCGAAGCGGAACGCGCGCTGGCTGAAGGCGCTCTACATGACGCCGGTGCTGTTCCTGATCTACGCACGCGCGGCTGGGACCGAGGCCAAGACCTACCCGCCCGCGCTCCGCCGCACGATCGCGCTCGAGCGTCTTACGAACGTCCTGCTGCACGGCGCCCTCGTGGCGCTGCTCTGGACGCAGCTCGGCGGCGACGTGGTGATTCGGGTGTGGCTCGTGCCGCTGTTCCTGGCGTTCCCGGTCGCCTTCATGGTCAACCGGCTCGGGCAGCACTACTGGGTGGATCCGGCCAACCCTGCCAAGTGGGGGACCCGCATGGACGGCGGCCTCCTGGTGAACCTCTTGTTCCTCAATTCGAACCTCCATCTCGAGCATCACTACTTCCCGTCCGTGCCCCTCTACAACCTGCCGCGGCTGAACCGCCTGCTCCGACCGTTCTGGGACGGGATCGGGCATCCGCCGCACACCTACCGGCAGCTCCTGCACGGGTGGTTCGTCCGGAACCGCGCGGCCCACACCGACTGGGCCTGATTCGCCTCGTGAGCGGGCGTGTGGAACGGGGTCCAGCGGGAGCCTGGTCACGGCCGATGACGATGATGGGAAGGCTCCGTCCGTGGCGCTGCCTTCCCTGCTGGCATTGATCGGAGGTCCTGATGTCCCATCGCACCCGCTTTTCAGTGCTCGCCGGCGCGCTCACGCTCGCCCTGGCGATCCCTGCTGCTGCCGACGCTCGCAACCACCTTGACCGCGCTCTCGAGGCGGCCAAGTCGGGCGACCTCGATGCGGCGATCGCCGCGGCCGAGATGGTGCCCCAGGGCGATCCCTGGCACGCCGATGCGCGCTTCTGCGTCGCGTGGGCCGAGGCCGAGCGCAACGAGCACGAGAAAGCGGCGGCGGCCTACGAGGACGTCGTGAAGCTGCGGCCGAACGATGCGCGGGCCTGGAACAACCTCGGCGCCTCTCTCGACGAGATGGCCCAGTACGACCGCGCGCTGGCTGCCTACGATCGGTCCGTCACGCTGAACCCCTCGTACGCACCCGCCCACAACAACCGCGGAGTTACCCTCGACAAGCTGGGTGAAGGCGAGCAGGCCTCGCAGTCGTTCGAGAAGGCAATCGAGCTCGACCCCAAGTACGCGGCGCCGCATAACAACCTCGGCGCTTGGTACTACGAGATCGGCCGCCGCGACGTCGCGGCCCGCCACTGGGCCCAGGCCGCAGAACTCGACCCGACCTACGTGTCGCCCCTCGTGAACAACGCCGTGATGGACTTCGAGGGCAACAGGGCCTCCGTCGCCGAGGTGAAGCTCAAGCAACTGATCGGCGCCGGCCGTGCGACGGCCGAGGTGTGGTTCAACCTGGGCATCTTCTCCTACAGGAAGGGTGACATTGAGCGCGCCCTCGAGTGCCTGCAGAACGCCGATGCGATGCGTCCGAATCACGCCGAGACGCTCAACAACCTGGGCGTCCTGTATTTCCTGACCGAGAGTGATCGCGCCGCGGAGCGTGTGCTGCGCGCGTGTCTCGCCAAGGAGCCGGAGATGGCCAAGGCATATGACAACCTGGGTCTCGTGCTGTACCGCGGCGAGCGCTACGACGAAGCGCGCGCCGCGTTCGAGAGCGAGGTCAAGCTCGCGCCGGACTCGTCACTAGGTCACTACAACCTCGGTTGCGCGCAGGCCGCGCAGGGCATGCTCACGGAGGCCGTGGCGAGCTTTGAGCGCGCGGCGGATCTGGACTCCGAGAACGTCGAGGCGGCTCACAACCTGGTCGTGCTGCTGGCCGAGCGTCCGGAGCGCGCGCCGCAGAAGGAACTGGCGATCCTCGAGCGCATCGTCGTGGAGGAGCCCGACTACGCCCCCGCGCATCTGTCGCTTGGCCGCTTCTATCAGAGCGAGCCCACGCACCGGGATCTGAAGAAGGCGTACGCCCACTACGACCGCTTCATCAAGACGACGCACAGCGACGACCCCACCATCGATGAGGTCGTCGGCACCATGCGCGCCATCCGCTCGCGGCTGGACCGCTAGTCAGCGAACGGTCTGATCCGCCTACCGGTCGTCCGGCAGCCCCGGACGCTGCGGCATCGGTTTGCCGTCGATGTCCACGCCGATCGCGTCGACGTCCTCGAAACCGGCGCCGAACTCCATCTGCTGGATCGCGGTCTGAACGAACATCCGCGCGAGCGACACGTCGATCGTCACCATCCGAGCCACGTCCGGATTGGCGAAGTCCATGAGCTCCCGGAGCGAGACGTACGTGTCCTGGTTCATGTCGAGGTGGTCGAACACGCCCCGACGGGCTGCCAGTGACTTCAGCTGCGTCCGGACTTCCTTGCGTCCGGCAGCCCCGGCCTTCGCGGTCCGCGTCACCGGAGGCGAGAGCAAGAGCGGGTCGATGCCCTGCTCGCCGGTCTTGCGGATCCCCTTGAGCTCGTTCTTGATCGCGCGCTTGTTGTCGCGCAGCCCCTTGCTGCGAACGCGCCCGTTCGGGTCGATGGACAGCAGGAACGCGCCTGACTTCTGGGAGGTCGGCGTGCCCACGGCGATCCAGTTGTCGCCGCTGCTGGGTCCGCCCGTCGTCGGCACCAGCTTGTAGCTGTATCCGGTGGCGTGGTACGTCTCGTCCGGACCGACGATGAACGGTGTCGGCAGACGGACCTGGATCAGGTCCGTCGGGATCTGACCCGAGTTCTGATCCGCGTAGCCCTGTACCGCAATCGCGAGTTGCTTGAGGTTGTTCGTGCTCTCCGCGCGGCTGGCCGCCTCGCGCACCTTCTGCACGGCCGGCAAGAGCAGTCCGATCAGGATCGCGATGATCGCGATCACGACCAGCAACTCGATCAGTGTGAATCCACCGCGGCGTGCGGTCCGCGGACCTCTGACGTCGAACGTCATGGTGTGTCCCTCCTTTGTGCAGGCATCCCGTCGCCTGCCTGAACACCGCTCGGCCGCGGTTCCCGCAGCGGACCCCCTCCGCGGCGTCGTCAGCCGTTCGGCACGATACCACCCCGGGCGCGACCGAATCCTCAGCGGCTGCGTTAGCGCAGGACGCGGTACGCGGCGAGGCCGGTGCCCGAGGGCAGCGCACGCCGCTCGATCCGGCCGCGCTGGAGGAGTTCTTCGTAGAGCGCGCGGTGCGGATGCTCCGGACCGTTCTCGCCGCGGCGCGTGCGCCAGAGATCGAGCACGATCCAGTCCGCGCGACGTTCGACGAGCGCGTTGCTGAGCTGCTCGCTCACGACCTTGAGCGGCGCGCCCCGTTCGAGCGGGTCCACATAGGGTCCGAACAGCGGGAGGTCGCTGACGGTGACGCCGAGCGCCGTGTGTTGTCGCGCGTAGTACGCAACGCGGGGTTCGGCCACACTGGCGACGACGAGTTCGCGGTCGCCCTGCGACGCGCGCGCCACTTCCGCTCCGAGGCGCTCCACCGAGAGACCGCCCTGCCCTGGTGAGCGGAGGACCGCACGCGCTGCGAGCGGGATCGCGATGATCAGTGCGACGAACAACGCGAAGCGGCGGCGGGAGCGCACGCGCGGGAACATCCGGGCGAGGACGAACAACCCGGCGCCTGCGTATGGCAGCAGCAGCACGCCCGCGGTGATCAGGTGCCGCCCTCCGCCGTAGCCCCACCCGAATTGCAGTCGCACGACGAGGGCGACGAGGACCAGTGCCGTACCCGCGGTGAACGCACGGCCCAGCCGGGAGTGCCGCCGCCGCCAACCCCGCGGCGTGAGCAGCCCCGCCAGCGCGAGCAGCAGCACGGGCAGCGTGAGCGCGCCCTCGAGTGCGGACGCCGTCCCGCCGATCGCTTCAGCCGCTGTGGTCGCCAGTCGCGCGTCGGAGGGGACGGGAACCGCGGCACGCGTCGGACGCGTGCCGTCCACACCGACGAAGCGTGCGACGTCCTTCTTCGGGCTGAGCGTCAGACGTCCCCGGTCGCGGGACAGACCGACGGCGTAGGGAGCCGCTACCAGCAGGAACACGAGCGTGAAAGCGACCACCCGACGCACGCGGCGGCCGCGGGCGAGTAGGAGAGCGGTCCCGGCCACCGCGGCGGCGATCAGGCCTTCCGGCCGGATGAGGTACGCGACTGCCGCCAAGAGACCGGCCGCACTAGCCCGCCGGGCGCCGCGCGTCGTGCCCTGGCAGGCCCACGCAGCGAACGCCAGCGACGACAGGAACGCCGGAAGCAGCAACGCCTCGGTCATCGGCACGGCACTGAGCTGGACCGCCTTGGGCAGAGCGACGTAGAGCAAGCAGGCAGCTCCCGCGGCGTGGCGTCCGACGGCCCGCCGTGCCAGCGCGTGCAGTGGCCACACGGCGAGGGCGCCGCAGACGACGGCCAGAGCTGTCGCGGCCATCTCTTCGTCCACCCACGTGCCGGCCGCCGCGATCGCCGCTGGGGACAGCGGGTGCAGCGGCAGCTCGAAGATCGCCGCGGCTCCCCGCGACGCGATCGCCCGTGCGGCATCCAAGAGGCCGACGGCGTCCCGCGGGAGGGTCTGCGAGAACGCGGCGGCGAGCGCGCGGACGGCCAGCGCGAGCAGGAACAGCCAGAGCACCTCGTGCCGGGCCCTCAACCACGCGCGGGCTCGTCCCGTCGGTGTGTCAGGTGCCGTCGGTGTGTCCGGGGACTCCGGTGCCGGCTGATCCGATGCCGCTTCGCCGGGCCGCGACTCCGCGGTGGTGACCTCCTCCGACGGCGGGTCGTCGCCGGGTTGGCTGTCACCGTGCTGGCTGTCCTCCGGGGGCGGCGGCGGTGCGCGCTCGGTCACCGCGGGAGGCTACTCGATGGGCCCACCGGGGATCGCGCCGGTGCGCGGTCCGATTCCGCCACCGCGCTGCTGTCGATCGCGCCATTGCCGCGACGGCGGATAACCACAGCCGATTCGCGGCGGAATCCCGCCGAGGCGGAAACCGCCCTAAGCCCCTATTTCACTTGAGGTTGTGAGTATCCTCGCATTTGGACACGCCGATTTGCGCCACGGCACGCAATGAGCGTGGGATCCAGCGGACGGTCGGGCCGTCCAATGGATCACGGATGTCCGCCGCGAAGGACGCAGCGGATCGGTGCGAACGGCAGGAGGGTGAGATGCGAGACGGATTCACTTCCCGCATCCCGGCAGGCGGACGACGGCTGTCGCTCCCTCTGGCGCTCTCCGCAGCCATCCTCCTCTTGCCCCTGGCCCCCCCGGCACCCGCACGCGCGGACGAGCCGGTCGAGGCCGGCGACGTCGAGAAGAAGCCGAAGCCCAGCGTGGAGGCATCCGCCGTGTATTACGGCGACGCCGCCCACTGGAAGAAGCCGGCCGAGGTGGATGCCGACGCCGTCTATGCCGAAATACCGGAGTACAAGCAGATCCTGGCCGAGGGACTCGGGCCCGACGACGCGAAGTACCAGCTCCTGATGAACAAGGCCAGTCGCCGGTTCGTCGCTGCGGTCAAGAAGGCCGCCCGCGCCGGCAAGTACGACCTGGTCGCCCGCAAGGGCGCGGTGGAGAACGTGGACGACGTCCCGGACATCACCGACGCGGTCATCCAGAAGCTCTAGTCGCAGACTTCTCTAGTCGGTTGGGACCTGCGGAGGACCCGGTTGAGACTCACGGCACGCTCTCTCCTCGTCGTCTGCTTGGCTCTCGCCATGCCGGCACCGCCCACCGCCCGTGCGGAGGACCCGCCCGCAGTGGGCGACGAAGAGCCGGACGGCGCTGAGCCGGAGCGCGCCCTCGAGTTCGTGAACGCCACGACCATTCGAAAGCCCGACGGGATGGAGATCCGCTTTCACCGCGTCAACGCCGTCGACCCGAAACTGGTGATCGACGAGCTCACGAAGTGGAAGACGAAGCCGGCAACCGTCGTCCTCATGGGCGCCCCCGTGAAGTTCCGCAAGGAGAGCGACCACAACAGGGTCCCGGTCGACAAGACCACCGTGCTCGCCCAGACGACGCTGCGGATCGAAGAGCACGTCGACAACTGGCCGATCCTCGAGAAGGTGCTGGCCATGATCGACGTGCCGCCGCCGCAGGTGCACGTCGAGGCGAAGATCGTCGAGATCACTCTCGACGACCAGCTGCGCATCGGTATCGAAAGTTCCAATGTTCGCACCGACCGCCCGGTGGGCGACCTGTTCTTCAAGCGCTTCGACGCGGTGTTCGCGAACCAGATCGGCGTGGACGTGGCCTCGACGCTGGCGCTCGGCAGCGCCGACAAGTTCGTGAAGTTCGACTACGTGCTGCAGCTCGGCGCTTCCGGTGCGAAGGCCGAAGTGCTGTCGATGCCCAGCATCGTTGCGTCAATCGGTGAAGTGGCCACGATCAACGTCGGCGAGCGCGAGCCGATCGTCACTCAGACGCTCTCGGGTACGAACGTCGTTGCCGCGACGAAGTTCGAGGACCTGGGTCTCACGCTTCGTGTGATGCCGCTGCAGATCGGGAGGGACGTCGTCCGCGCCTCGATCGAGCCCGAGGTCTCGCGCGTCTCCGAGTTCCGCATCACCAGCACGTCGACCGAACGCGACGTGATCAACCCGGTGATCTCGACGCGCAACGCGAAGACGGTGGTGATGATCCCGGACGGCGAGACCGTCGTCATCAGCGGGCTTCAGCAGACGCAGAAACTGTCCGAACGCAAGGGCATCCCGTTGCTCAAGGACATCCCACTGATCGGGAGCCTGTTCGGCTCGACGACCGAACGTGAACAGAAGACAGAGCTCGTGATCTTCGTGACGTTCACGATCCTGCACCCCGGCGAGGGACGCCTGATCCTGCCGCCCGCCGAACTCGACCGCGTCGCCGCCCCGAAGAGCGAGTAGCCCCGAGGCTAGTGATGCCCGCCCCCGCGCAGCCCGGTCCGTTGCCGACGTAGCGAACGCGAGGGCGCGGGGGTTGCGCAGCAAGCACCGTGACCGCAGCCCTCCGTAGCGTCCGGAGGACGCGTAGGGGGGGACATGCGAGCGACGCACGGCGCGAGGATCGCTTCGCGATTCGAGTGCCGTGCTAAGCGAGCCGATAGCGAGCGCCGCGGCGTTTGCCTTCCATCACGATCAGGCCTCGACGCAGCAGGTCTTGCAGGTCGCGCAGGCCGGTCCGCGTCGACACCTTGACGATCGCGCAGTACTCGCCGTTCGTGAGGATGTCGCGCTCGGCGAGAAGGGCGAGCAAGCGGCGCTGACGGTCCGTCAGCCCGCCACCCGCACCTGCGCGCGGTGCCGCAGGACGCGGGAACAGCCCGCCGGGTGTGATCGGGGACTCGCCGCGCCGGGTCCGCGCAGCGCCGATAGCCGGTGTCAGGTCGCGTGCGCGCAGCGTGTCGTCCGGCGACAGAACGACTGCCTGATCGATTGCGTTGCGCAGTTCGCGCACGTTGCCGGGCCACGGGTGACGGAACAGGAGGTCCATCGCATCGGGCGCAATTGTCGGCACGGCGCGGCCCGCCGCCTCGGCGGCACGGCGCAAGAACTCACCCGCCAGCGCCGGAATGTCGTCCTTGCGCGCGCGCAGCGGCGGGATGACGACCGACACAGCGTTGAGACGGTAGAACAGGTCCTCGCGGAAACGGCCCGCAGCCACCTCGGAGCGGAGATCGCGATTGGTTGCCACGACGATGCGCACGTCCACTGGTAGCGGCCGCGTTCCGCCGAGCGGTTCGACGGCGCGGTCCTCGAGCACGCGCAGCAGCTTCACCTGCACGGCCCGTGACATCTCTCCGACCTCATCGAGGAACAGCGTTCCGCCGTCGGCGAGCTCGAAGCGTCCCGGCTTGCGGCGCTCCGCACCGGTGAACGCGCCCGGCTCGTAACCGAACAGCTCGCTCTCGAGCAGCGACTCGGGGATCGCGGCGCAGTTGACTTTCACCAGCGGCCGCCCCGCGCGCGGGCTCTTGCGGTGGGTCAGTTCGGCGACGATCTCCTTGCCCGTGCCGGTTTCGCCCTCGATCAGGATCGTCAGGTCGCTGCCAGCAATTCGCTCGATCGTCTCCAGGAGTTGGATGCCCTTCTCGCTACGGAACACGACGCCGAGTGCGAGCGCGTCCTCGATCAGCCGTCGCCGGCGGTCGGATCTGCGTCCGGACTCGGCCGGGCCGGAGACTGCCTCGCTGAGCCGCTTGCGGGCCTCGGTGAAGAGGAACTCGGCGCTGCCGGCGTCCTCCGGGCACGCGGCGCTGCCCATGAACAGCCGCGCGTCGGCGAGTCCGCGGCCGGCGGCGGTGCGCGTCACGTCGCGGGCGAGCGCTTCGGCCGCCTCGCGGTCGCTCTCGGGGATCGCCACGGCGAGCACCCCGCCGTCGCGAACACCGACGAAGGCGCGGCCGGGCGAGCGCTCGCGCAGCACGTCAGCGACCATGCGTCGCCGGCGGCGTCCGGTGGCGCCTTCGCCGAGGCCCTCCACGCGGACGAGCAACAGCGCGATCGGGTGGCGCGTCGCCGACGAGCGGTCGACCTCCTCTGCCAGACGCCGGTCGAAGTAGTTCGCGACGTACGCGCCCGTGTCGAGGTCGTGTACCGCCATGCGAACTAGCCGCGCACTTCGCAGTGCGAGGCCGGCGTGCCGCGCCAGGGCGGCTGCGAACTCGGCATGGTGTCGGCGCGGGGCGCGGCCCTCGGACTGTTCGAGCAGCACGAGAGCGCCGGGTCCGTCCGCTGCGAGCGGATAGGCGCTCACGCGGCGGGCGCCGCCGAAGAGGGGCGCCAGCAACTCCGCGTCGAACTCCTCGCTGTCCTGCAGGTCGAGTTCCGTGGGAGCTCCGCCGTGCAGAGTCGCTTCCAGCAAGTCGAGCGCGGCGCTCGGAGGAGCACCCGGCGCGATCTCCATCTCGCCGTGGTGACCGCCGAGTATCCAGGTCGCGCCGGACTCGGCGGGCCCGATGAGCACGGCGCCCCACGGTGTCAGCGTCGTCTTGACAACGCTGAGCGCGCGCTCGACGGCGTCCGCCGGACCGCGCGCGTCTCCGAGGCTGGCGGTGGCGTCGTGCAATCCCTGCAACTCGCCGCGGTAGAGGTCGCGGTCGCGGCGCAGATCGCGCAAGGCCCCGTCGAGCACGCCCAGTTCGTCTGCTACATGGACATCCGAATCCGGTGCCGCGAGGCGTGCACGTCCCAGCGTGCGGCGGAAGTGACCCGACGTGCTGCCCACCACGAGTCCCGTCAGCAGAAACTGCATGAGGATCCCGGCGCCGAACACGAGCAGCGAGACTCCCTGGACGCGGCCGATCAGTTCATCTGTCTCGGCGCGAGGCAGCGCCGTTGCGACGATGCACACCGGGTCGTTGCCCTCGCGCAACACGTCGTACGCGACCGTGTAGCTCGAGCCCTCGAGAGTCAGCGGCAGCGCAATCGGGCGCCGTGCCGCGAGCACCTGGCGCAACAGGTCGCGCTTGCGTTCCATCTCCTGCGGAGCGCGCTCGCTGCGCATCTCGAGTGTGCCCGCGAGCGGATACCCCCGGGGCGTGTAGAGCATCGCCTGGGTCCGGCCCCCGGCGGCACGCGCCGCCTCCTCGATTGCCGTGCGCCCGAGGGGGACTTCGACGACGAGCGTCGCGCGCCAGTCGCCCGCGACGTCGAGATTCGTCTTCGCGACGCCCGTTGCCAGCAGGCGCCCGCGCCTGTACGCCAGCGGATTGGTCATGTTGACGATCGGGCTGTTGAACACGGTCCACTTCGCGCCGTCCGGGATCACCACCGGCTCGTCCGGTCCCTCGGAAAGCGGCGCGACCTCGATGGCGAGGCGCGCCTCGAATCCGACGGCGGCGGCGACTTGGCGTTCCGCGTCGCGCAGCGCCGCCGCTACGGCGGGCCGGAAGTCCTCGTCTCCCCGTCTCCGCAACGCCTCGGCCAGCGCCTCGTCGCGCATGACGGCCTCGGCCTGCGTACGCGCCAGTGAGCGCAGAGAGGAGAGGCGCCTTCGCACGGCCTGCGCCTTCTCGATCACCGCGTCGGACTCCGCGCCCTCGATCTTCGTCTCCACGAATTGCGGCACGGCGAACGCCGCGAGCACGATCGGAATCGCCGCGGTCGTCGCGACTGCGAGCACGAGTCGCGCGTGCAGCGACGCGACCAGGAGCAGCAGATCCGACGCGAGCAGCACCAGGAGCGGCACGAGCAAAGCCAGCAGCACGCCGCGCACGAGCGTCAGCATCCCGGCCAGCTGGGTCTCGACCTCGCTCGGCCACGTCAGTTCGAGGACCTCGCCCATCGGACCGCCGCGAACCGGGACGAGAAGCGAGTGTTGGGTCCGCTTGTCGACGACACGCGTGCGCACAACGCCCTGGTCGTTGCCTCCGATCTCCTCGATGATCTCGGCGCTGAGCCGGCGGGCGAGCACACGGTCGCGCGACGCACCGGGGCGTGTCGTTGCGACCGCCTCGCCGTTGCGGAACAGCGTGAAGACGCTATCTGCCAACGGCGCGAGGCTCTGCTCGGGGATGCGGTATCCCGCATCGGTGCGCTCGAGGTGTGCGCGGGACGCATCATCCTCGTCTGCACGCGGCCGCACGGCGCCCGCAGTGATCGCGAACACGCGCACGACTTCGTCCTCACCCGTGAATTGCAGCTGGACTTCGCGGATGCGGCGACCCGTCTTCTGGAAGGGCAGCGCGACGACGTCTGCGTGTCTCCGGGACTCGCCGGGCACGCCCCACTCGTACGCGACCTCCCCTCTGTACCCGTCCACGTGCTGGCGCGCCGGCGCTGTCTCGGCGTCGATCGACACACCGTTCTCGAGCGCGAACGGACCCTCCACCGAGCCGTCGTCGAGCACGATGTCGACAATCGCAACGCGCGCCCGGTAGCGATGCCGCGCGAACTCTCGCCGCAGCCCCGTCACGATCCAGAGTGCGTCGGCGCGGATGTCGAGGTCGCGTAGCACGTGCCAGTCGGCGTCGCGGGACATCTCGAGCACTGCGCCGTCGCCGGGGAACGGCCCAGCGGCCGTCGGCGTGCCGGCCCGCGTCGCGCGGCCGAGCGACAGCGGTCGTGGTGGGGCGGCTGAATCTTCGAGCACGGCAACGCCGTGAATGACCAGCGTTCCGGCGGCGCCCCGTGGCTCGACCTCGATGCGCACGAGGGGCGCCAGGTTCTCTCCGCTCGGCAATTCGACGTCGAGAGAGAGTGCGTGGCGCGCAGCGCCGTCGTCGGCCTCCCAGGCAATCGCCACGCGGGCCTCCGGGGCGTTCGGTGCCGTTGCGCCCGCGGTGCTGACGGCGTCATCGAATGCATCCACCTGGCGCCCGAATCGCAGCAGCGTCGGAGGCGGGACGCGACCGTCCCGATGCACGAAACGAAACTCCGCGACGACCGTGTCCGGCTCGGGTCGCGTCGCGGGATCGTCCAGCCGGTACGAGTAGACCACGGTGGCGCGTTGCGCCCGCGCCGGGGGGTGCACGAGGAACTGACCGGTGTATCGCGTCATGACGGGCACGTCGCGACGCATGTATGGGATGCCGTCGAGAGTCTGGTGGGGCACTTCCTCCTGCGGAGGCAGCAGTGTGAAGTCGTAGTCGACCGGCGGGGCGAGCGTGCGTCCGGAGAGCAGCGAGATCAGCGGTGCCGGCTCCTCGGGCGGGTCCGGTTCGAGCAGCCGTAGTCGCCCGGCCTCGCGCGCCGCGGAGAGCACATCCGCCGCGAGTAGGCGCCGCGTCTCGACCTCGCTGCGTGTCAGGCGCCGTTCCAGCCACCCCGCGCCGAAGTGGGTGACCAGCAGCAATCCGACCAGCACGGCGCCGGCGATCAGCTTCGTGCGGAGACGGACCCGCCGCACGGCATCCAAAATCCCCGCGAGACGGCGGCCGCCCGGTGTGCCGAGGCGCGCCAGCCAGGCGAAGAGCAGCGCGCCGAGGATCGCGAGCAGGATGGCGAGCGGGGCGGCCTGCGACCCGCGTTGGTGACCCGGTTGCGCGGGAGCGGCTGGGTCCTCGCCGAGGACCAGGCGCCCGAACCGGGCCGGAAACTGCGAGAGCTGCTCGTTGCCGCTCCAGGTGGCGTAGTTCTTCTGCTCGGGCAGGCCGTCGGAGTCGGAGAGCGCCACGTCGAACCCGAGCACGCGGCCGTCGGTGAGCGTCTCATCCGTCAGGTTGTGGAGGGGAAGCGCCAGCTCGAACGTGTAGCCGACGGTCGCGTCCTTCTCGTCCCGCATCGGCAGGGCCGCCAGTTCGAGACCGTCGACGGGATCATCCGGTCGTGAGATCCGTCCCGACAGAGCGCCGAAGTTCCACTTCACCTCCGGCGCGAGCGGGTGCAGGAGGAGCTGGTGGGTGTGCCCGTCGTAGCCGTCGTCAGGAGCCCTGCTGTCCGGGTCCGGGTGGAAGTCGAGGAACAGCTCGACACCGTCCCCCCGGAACGACGTCCGCGCGTTCCAGAACAGCGTGTCGTCCTTGATCCGGCCGGCCACGTAGAGAGACGTGGCGTCCCGGGCGACGAAGATCTCACCGGAGAGGTCCCCGGGTCCGAAGTACTGTGGGTCGCGCCGGACCAGCTGCGCTTCACCGAGCGTGAGCATGGCGGAGGCAGACCACTCGTCGAGCCGCCCGTCCACCCGGATCACGCCCTCGGTCGGCGGGCACCGCACGGCCGGACGGCGGGCCTCCTGCGCTTCCGCCGCGGTACCGCCGCTCATGGCGGATACAGAGACGGCCGCGAGGCTGAATCCGACGAAGAGGCGGCGCATCCCCGATCCCATGGCGGAATAGTAGACGGGATTCTGTGTGACACGCGCTGTTCCGTCGCTCCATGACGAATCCACGAGCCGTCAGTTTCACGGGACAGGCTCGTTGGCCGATCAGGCGGATCGGACGCCGGAATACGCCGCACGGAGCCTGAGCTTGAGCCTGTTCGGACGATGCGCCAAGGCGGGATCGTAGCCCGCGAAGCCGCCCACTCGCCTGGCCGTGGCGAAAGCTGGCGGACTCGCTCTGGGAGGCCACGGCGGAAAGCCGTGTGCGCCATGGCACGTCGGATACGACGTCGCCCGTCTGTCGGATCCTGTGCCGGCTGAACGGCCGGGCTGAGCGGCGGGTCGGTCCGGCATGGCGTGACGGCGTCGAATGGGCGCCGTACGGTCTCGCAGCACGGGTTCATGCTGCGACGGATCAACCGCTGGATCACCAGAGCGACCGGGGTGCGCGTCCTCCGCCGCGCCCCGCACGGGCTGGATTTGCTCGACGATCTGCGGCGCTACGGCGGCGAGCCGCGGACCATCGTCGACGTCGGTGCGAACGTCGGTCAGTCTGCGCTCGCGTTCCGCCACCACTTTCCGGCTGCCCTGATCCACTCGGTGGAGCCGGTGCGGGCCACCTACGACCGCCTCTGCGGCGCGGTCAAGGGACAGCGTGTCACGTGCCACAATCTCGCGATCAGCGATCGCCGTGGGACGGCCGTCATGCACGTGGCGTCGCGGAGCGTCAAGAGCCGGATCGAGGAGGACGCTCGGGCCGGGTGCGCAGAGGAGGTCGAGCGCACCACGCTCACCGAGTTCTTCGACCGCACCGGGATCCAGCACGCCGAGTTCGTGAAGACGGACACCGAGGGGCACGAGATCGCCGTGATCGAAGGCGCACGGCCGCTCCTCGAGGCGAGACGCATCGACTTCATCGCCGTCGAGGTCGGGTTCTCGGCCGACCGCCCCCGCCTGGTGCACATCGACCGGGTCGTGGAAGCGCTGGCACCTTCCGGATACCGCCTGTTCGGGATCTACGGACAGCGGGCGACGGACCAGCCGCCCTACACGCTGCGCGCCGCCGACGCCCTGTTCGCGCGCTAGCCGTCTCGCGCTAGGGGACGTCGACGCGCAGGAGCGCCTCTGCGACGAGGACCTCGGTGCCTGCGAGCCCGGTCGAGATGAACAGGCTGAGATCGTCGCCGCGCCGTCCGAGCCCGCGGGGATCCGCGACGATCTCACTCAGTGCGCGCAGCCGGCCGAGAGCGGGGTGGCCCGCGAGGAGGAACGTGTCGCCGTAGGCCGCCAGCTGGCCGGGTGCATCCGAGACGATGCTCGCCGCACGGTCGGCCAGTTCCACCGGCCACTCGGGGTCGATCACCGGCTCGCCGCTGTTCGTCGCCGTGATCACGATGTCGGCTCCGCCAATCGCTGCGCGCGCGCTCGCCGCCGGGTTCACGGCGAGGCCCGTCTCCACCGAGAGCGCCTCGCAGAACTGCGCCCGTCGCGTGGGATCCCGCCCGAAGACGCGCACGTCGGTGACTTCGCGTACGTAGGCTGCCGCCAGTATCTGCGTGCGTGCTTGCGTACCGGTGCCGATCACGGCCAGCCGCTGGGATTCGGGACGGGACATGGCGCGAACTGCAGTGCCACCGATCGCGCCGGTCCGCAGCGCGCCGAGGGCGGACCCCACGACAGCACCCACGAATGCGCCCGTCCGGGAGTTGAACACGGCCACGAGCTGGCTCCGATCGGGCGACGCCGCGTGAAACCGGTCGTACACGCGAAACCCGGCGGCGTCGGTGCCTCCCAGTTCACCGCCGCACGTGAACGCGAGGTCGCCGCGGTCGCCGAACGGCACGTGGAACCGCGGGGGCGCCACCAGCCGCCCGTCCGCGTGGGCGCGCAGCGCACTCTCGATGACCTCGACGAGCGCGCCCATGTCCGCCCGCCGCCGGCACTCCTCATCGCTCAGAATCGTGGGTGCGGTCACGTCGTCGATCTCCCGTCAGAACTGAGTCAGGAACTGCCGACCGGTGAGACTCACGGGAACTCGATCACGGGACGGAATCCGACGTGGTGGAACGTGCCCTGCGGACCCTGGCGATGGCGGTTCCCGGCCGTAGACGATTGACCGCTGTGCTCGAAGCTCCCGCCTCGGATGAGCCGGAGTAACGAACCGATCGCGCCGGTCGGATCGGTCGCCGCCTCCTCGTCGAAGGGCGCGTACCCGTCGCGGCACCACTCGAGCACGTTTCCGTGCGTGTCGTAGAGCCCGAACGCGTTCGGGGGGCGCTGCGCCACGGCATGACTGCGCCCGTCGGCGTTCTGCTTGCACCACGCGATGCGGGCCAGATCGTCCTCCGTGTCACCCGAGTAGAACCGGGTGTTCGTCCCCGCGCGGCATGCGTACTCCCACTGCGCCTCCGTCGGAAGGAGCATGCCCGCACGCTCGCAGAACGCGGTTGCGACGTTCCAGGAGACTCGCACGACGGGACGGTCGCCCGCGCCCTGGCCCGGGCTCGGTTTCGGACTCCCGCCCCGGCCCGGGCGCTTCGCGTCGGTCATGATGCGATTCCAGGCGTCGACCGTGACCTCCGTGCGGGAGATCAAGAACGCCTTCGTGAGCGTGACCACGTGTGCCGTGTCCGCGTCCGTTGCCCACTCGTCGGACCGCGGTACACCCATGAGGAACGACCCTGCGGGAACGAGCACGAACTCGAGCCCGGTCTTGCTCTCGGCGTATACCGCGATGTCGTGGGTCTCGTCGTCGAGCGTGAACGTCTCGAGGCCGGTGAGTTCGAGTCCCTCTACCAGGCGGGAGACGCGCCGCCCGGCGAGCCCGCGCTCCTTCGCCGTGGCGGCATCCCACACGGCGAGGTGTCCGAGGAGTTCGTCGAACGCGGGGCGCGAGTCGCGCTCGACGCTGCGCTGTCCCGGCGCTCGCGCCGGCTCCCCGACCTCGCTGCGTGGGGTCCTCGATGGCGCCGCCTGCCGCCGCCCGTCGCGGGCGACGTCCGTCCCACCGGCGTCCTGCGCTGTGGTCGCCACGGCACCGTCGCTCGCGTACCCGCTCGATGAACCGTCCTCGAACGGCGACGACGCGAGCCAGATCCCACCGCCGACGGCCGCCAGCACGACAGCCGAGAGTCCCACGGCCCATGCGACGTCGCTCCTCATCAGCTCAGACTAGCGTGCAGGTACCCTTGGGCGTCTTCGGAGACGAGGTGTCAGATGCGGACGAAGGTGCGGAGTCTTGCGGTCGTACTCGCGCTGGCCGTAGTGCTCGCGCTCACGTCGACGAGCGCGGTCGCGCGCGAGAAGACGCACCGCGACGAGATTCGCGGCTTCACGTGCCGGATCGAGCAGAGCTTCGAGCAGGTGCCGCCGAAGCCCGGGAGCGTCGATCCGCACATCGCAGGTGAGTGGAAGGACGCGGGTCCGAAGTACCGGCGCTTCTCAAGCGACCAGCCGACGTTCTGGATCACCTGGACCGTGACTCGCAAGGACGCGGCCGCCGACCCGGAGCACACGCTCGCCGGAGAGGTCGACGCGAAGATGAAGGACAACGCGCGTCTCTTCGGGCCGTACGTTCCGCTCGCTGAACGGTGGGAAGGGACAGAGCCGAAGGTGCTCCGGACCGAATCAGGGCATGACGTTCAGGTTCTCGAGGTGAATCGCCACGAGAAGCGACCGGCGGGCACCAACGCGACCTGGTGGATGTGGGTCGCCCGGACGGGTTGGGAGACCGCCGAGGCCAGGATCGACGTCGGCTTCTACGGGTACGTCGACGTCAAGTTCGCACGCGAGTTCCGGACGCGATTCGAGAAGACGGTCGCGTCTTTCTCGCTGATTTCGGCCGACGCGTCCGGCGATGCCCCGGCTGCCGATGTGCCCGCCACCGACGTGCAGGACACGCCGGCGGAGCGGAAGATCGCCAAGTTCGTGAAGGAGAGGGTGATCCGCGGATGGAGCACCCGCCGGACATCGCGGTACCTCCTCGTCTACGACGACGACGTCGACCAGAAGAAGGTCGTCGATCGGATCGCGAACCAACTCGAGGCCCTTAGCGATCAGCTTCTCGTGCCGACGTTCGCGCCGGCAAGCAACGTAGAGTCGATCGCGATCGTGCGCATCTGTGAGTCGCGGGAGCAATACTTGGCGTACGGCGGCCCGGGCGGCTCGGCCGGGTACTGGTCGCGGCACACCGAGGAACTCGTTCTCTACCAAGACCGTAACGACAAGAAGGACGCCGTGCGTACGGCCCTGGGTCTGGCTGTCGAGCAACACCTGGATGCGGTTCTCCGCGGCGCACCGACGCACGCGTGGTTCTCGCGCGGAGCCCGCCGCGGAGTGCAAGACGAAGTGGCGCGGCGGGATCGTGCGTCGCGAGGACGCTCCGAGCGGTGGAGCGTTGGCGCTGCGACTCTCCGAGTGGCTGACGTGGAACCGGAAGCAGCACTTCGGCCGGAATGCGTGGGGCGTGCCGGGCGGGGTCTCCGTCGCGCTCGCATGGAGCTTCGTCTACTTCCTGCGCACCACGGAAGACGAGGCTTACGCGCAGATTCTGCCGCGCTACTTCGACGCGCTGCGTTCGCTCGTCGAAGAGGCCCGGAAGGCGGTCGAGAGGGCGCTGGCCGGCGAGGAGCCCGCGCCGCCGGTCGCTGAAGGCACCGAGACCGTCGAACGCGGGCGATGTCACGAGGCCGCCCTGAAGGAGGCGATCCGAGGCATCGACATGGATCGCCTCGAACGGGACTGGTTGGCGCACACCCCGGAGTAGCGGGACGGGCGCAATGCGAAGAGCCGGGACCTCGCGGTCCCGGCTCTTGCCGTTTCGGTCTTGCTAGCGACTAGTCGCGGCTGCTGCTGCGGCGCGGGCGACGGTCGCCGCCACCGCTTCCGCCACGATCTCCCCCTCGGGGAGGACCGCCGCGTCCGCCGCGATCTCCACCGCGTCCGCCCCGGTCTCCGCCGCGTCCGCGGCCTCCACCGTCACGGCGCGGGCCGCGATCACGACCACCACCACGTCCACCGAAGCCGCTCGACTCGGCGGGGGGCAGGCCCTTCTCCTCACGGATGATGGCCTTGCGCGACACCTTCACCTTGCCCGACGGGTCGACGTTGATGCAGCGCACCTTGATGACGTCGCCCATGTTGACCACGTCCTCGGGCCGCTCGACGTAACCGTCGTCCAGCTCACTGACGTGGCAGAGGGCCTCGCGACCGGGTCCGATCTCGAGGAACGCGCCGAACTCCTTGATGGAGATCACCTTGCCCTCGAAGACGTCGCCGATCTGGATCTCCTTCGTCATGGCCAGGATCGTCTCCTTGGCCGCTTCGATGTTCGCGCCGATGGCGGAGTAGATCGTCACACCACCGTCGTCCTCGACGTTGATGGTGACCTCGAACTGCTCCTGCAGTCCGCGGATGACCTTGCCGCCGGGCCCGATGACCGCGCCGATCTTCTCCTTGTCGATCATGATTTTCTCGAGGCGCGGCGCGAACGGGTTGAGCTCCTCGCGCGGCCGGCGCAGGGCCGTGAGCATGCTCTTCAGGATGTGGACGCGCGCGTCCTTCGCCTGGTCCAGAGCGCGCTGCATGAGCTCGCTCGAGACGCCGTCGATCTTGATGTCCATCTGCAGCGCGGTGATGCCGCGCTGCGTGCCGGCCACCTTGAAGTCCATGTCGCCCCACGAGTCCTCGTTGCCGGCGATGTCGGTCATGATGACCTCATTGCCGTCCGTGCCCATGATCAGGCCCATGGCGATGCCCGCCACCGGCTGACTGATCGGGACACCCGCGTCCATCAGCGCCAGCGTGCCGGCGCAGACGCTACCCATCGACGACGAGCCGTTCGACTCGAACGTCTCGGACACGATGCGGATCGTGTAGGGGAACGACTCGTGATCCGGCAGCACGGCCTGAATCGCGCGCTCGCCGAGCTTTCCGTGACCCACCTCGCGGCGGGACGTTCCGCGGATCGGCCTGGTGTCGCCGACGCAGAAGTTCGGGAAGTTGTAGTGCAGCATGAACTTGCGGTAGTAGGTCTCGTGCAGCCCTTCGATGAGCTGCTCCTCACGCTTCGTACCGAGCGTGACGGTCGACATCATCTGCGTCTCGCCGCGCTGGAACAGCGCCGAACCGTGCGTGCGCGGGAGGAAGCTCACCTCGCACGCGAGGTCGCGCACGTCGGTGGGGCTGCGTCCGTCGTAACGGTTGCCGGACAGGCAGATGCGCCGGAAGATCTCCATGCTCACGTCGACGACGTGGCGGTAGACGAACGACACGCGTTCCTTGTCGCGCTCACCGTTCGCGTCCTCGGGCACGAGCTTCTCGACGACCTCGTTGACCGCGGCCTTGAGGTGCGCCTTGCGCTCGAGCTTGGTGCCGTCGCGCCGGTGGGCTTCCTCGAGGGACTTCGTGGAGTCCTTGCGGATGCCGGCGATCAGGTCGCTGTCGACGACTGGAGCATCGAACGCGCGCTTCGGCTTGCCGCCCTCCTTGGCGAGTTGCAGCTGCGCCTCGCAGATCTTGATGACCTCGACGTGCGCCAGCTCGAGCGCCGTGACCATCTCGGCCTCGGGGACCTCCTTCGCGGAGCCCTCGACCATCGTGATCGCCTTGACCGTGCCGACGACGACGAGGTCCAGGTCGGACTCCGTGCGCTCGGTGTTGGTCGGGTTGACGATCCACTGGCCGTCCACGCGGCCCATGCGCACTGCGCCGACCGGGCCGTTGAAGGCCAGATCGCTCGTGACGACCGCGCACGAACCGGCGTTGATCGCCAGGACGTCGCAGTCGATCTCGCAGTCGCTCGACAGGACCCAGGCCTGGACCTGGATGTCGCGTCCGACGCCGTCCGGGAAGAGGGGCCGCATCGGGCGGTCCATCATCCTCATCGTGAGGACTTCCTTCTCGGAGGGGCGGCCCTCACGCTTGAAGAACCCGCCGGGAACGCGACCGCCCGCGTACATCTTCTCGCGGTAGTCCATCGTCAGCGGCAGGAAGTTGAGGCCCGCGCGGGGCGTGCCGTGTGACAGCCCGGCCAGGACAACTGCGTCGCCGTACCTGATGAGGCAGGAACCGGCCGCCATGCGTGCCAGCTTCCCGATCTCGAAACTCATGTCATGTGCCCCGATGGGCACGCTCACTTCGTGAGACATTCCTACTCCTTCGTCTCGCCCGGCGGAGGCAACCCTCCAGCGCCCGGGCAGATGCGGCGCTCTCTTGCGCCGCGTGGTGTGGCGCGCCCGATCATTCGGACACGCAAGTTCAGTTGTGTGTGGGGGAGGAGACAGCCCGCGCCGTGACGATGTCCGTCACGCGCGATGAAGACGCGTCACCTGCCGAGTCGGCCAGGCAACCGTGCGCACGCTCTGCCGCCTCGCTGCAATCGCGTCAACAGCGTGAGCTGTTGACGCCAAAAGACGGCTGGCAGATCGTTGAAGTGCTAGGCCTCCGGCCTAGTGCTTCAACCTGATGCCCAACCGCCCCACAAGTGCGAGGTAGCTCGCGCGATCCGTGCGCGCCACGTACTTGAGGAGCGCCGCCCGGCGGCCGACGAGCTTGAGCAGCCCGCGGCGAGAGGCGTGGTCCTTCTTGTGCGTCTTGAGGTGCTCCGTGAGGCTCCGGATGCGCGTCGTGAGAAGCGCCACCTGCACGTCGGTCGACCCGGTGTCTCCGTCGCTTCGACCGTACTCTCCGATGAGAGTGTCCTTCTCGTCCTTCGTGATCGACATTCCTACCTACCGTCAGTCGCCCTCGGCGCAGCTGGTCAGGCCTCCCGGCACGCGCCGGGTCCGGACTCGTTCTGAGTCCGCTTCTGTATGGCCTGAGGCCGCCTCCGGGGTCCGCCTCTTTGCAGGGGTCACCTGCGGCTGGGACCTGGTCCCAAGCGGGGGATCGTAGGTCCCCTGTCGTGGCCGCTTCCCGTTATTCGGGTCCGTGCGAGCCAGGCTCGCGGGCCGCGTGTCTTCCACCCCCTCATCGGCCGGGCGGCCCCCGGCACTCAATCGCTCGGGCTCAATCCTCGGCGAGGTCCAAAACGGGAAGCGCTCAGCCTTGCGCGTCGAGCCAGTCCTGGAGGAGCACGGCCGCAGCGATCATGTCCACGGTCTGCTTGCCCTCGCGCCACCCGATCCCCCTTGACGCCAGGTGCCGCTCGGCCTCGTGCGTGGTCAATCGCTCGTCGGCGAACTCGACCGGCAGTCCCGACGCTTCCGCGCAGAGGTCGGCAAAGCGACGCACACGCTTGCTCGATGCGTGCTCGCTGCCGTCCATGTTGAACGGCATGCCGACGACCAGGATCTCTGCTTCCCGGTCGGCCGCGATCGCCGCGATGCGCGCGGCGGCCTCGGGACCGGGCGGGAGCCGGATGACCTCGACGGGCCGTGCGGCGATGCCGAGGACGTCCGTCGCTGCGATTCCGATGCGCTTCTCGCCGTAGTCGACGCCCACGGCGACCGGAGGCGTCACAGGAACGCCTCCCGCCCCTCCGCCTCGAGTCGCGCGACCATCTTCTTCACTTCCTCGGATCGCCAGCGGGGAGCCACGAGCGTGACGCCGTTCGCGTTCACGACGATCAGGTCCTTCACGCCGAGGAGCGCCACGAGCCCGCCGTCCTCGCACCAGCTGACGCAGTTCTCCGCGTCGATCGACACGATCTCGCCGATCGAGTGATGCCCGTCGTCGCTCGCCGACACGTGGCGAGCGATCGCCTCGAAGCTGCCCAGGTCGTCCCACGAGAACGAGCACGGCACGCACTCGACGCGATCGCTGCGCTCGAGGACTCCGTAGTCCACGGAGATCGACTCGCACGCGTCGAAGGCGGTCGCCAGCGCCGCTCCCTCGTCGTCGGTACCGAGCGCGGCGCTGATGCTCGCGAGTGGCTCGGCGACTCCCGGGGCGTGCGCCGCGAGTTCCGCGAGGAAGACGTCGGCGCGCCACGCGAACATGCCGAGGTTCCAGAGGTGCAGCCCTTGCGCCAGGAACACCTCCGCGCGCGCGCGGTCGGGCTTCTCGACGAAACTCGCTATCGCGTGGACAGCGTGCCCGAGCACCTCCGCGGCCGCCGGGCCTTTCTCGATCCAACCGAGTCCGGTGGCGGGGAACGTCGGGGTCAGGCCGAGCGTGATCAGGGTGCCCGCGGCGTCAGCTCGCGCGGCGGCCGCGGCCAGCGCGTCGCGAAACTCGGAGGCCGGCGAGATCACGTGGTCCGCGGAGAGCGTCACGACGGTGGCATCCGCGTCGTCGCGCAGCGCGCGGTGCGCGGCGAGCGCGCACGCGGCGGATGTGTTCCGAGCACGCGGCTCGGAAAGGACCGCGTCCGGCACGAGTTCGGGCAGCAGCCGCCGCACGGACTCGGTGTGCCGTGCGCCCGTCACGACCAAGATGCGCTCGGGGGGCGCGAACCCGGCCAGGCGATCGACGGTCTCGCGCAGCAAGGGCGCTCCGCCAGTGAGGGGGAGCATCTGCTTCGGGAGGTCGCGCGTGCTGGCGGGCCAGAAGCGCGTGCCCGAGCCGCCGGCGAGGATCGCGACGTACGTGGTCACGTGGGGATGATAGGAGGAGCGAGGCGCCGGGCGGCCCGTAGTTATCGCCGGGCCGATTGCTGGATCACCACGGGGGCGGGCCGTACGGCAGTGTTTCGCCCGACGGCTGGGGCCGCGGCTTCAACTGCTCGTCCTGCTCTCCGTACACCCTCTCGCGCGCGACGCGCGGATTGCGGAGTGATCCCTCGATCCGGAGCCGTCCGATGAAGACCTGGAACGCACTCATCACGCGGTCGAGGATGCCCAGAGGGTCCAGTCCCAGCGGGTCGAAGCGGATCCGCGGATAGACGGCGACGTCCAGTTGTCCGTCGTCGAGGCTGATCGTGCCCTCGCCGTCGCGGATCTCCACCGGTCCGAGTCCCAGCAGGTTGGGACCGCCGAGGTAGAGGTCCCGGATCTGGATGCGGTGCCCCCGCAGGTCGAAACTCATCTCGGCTTCGTGGAACTCTCCCTCGACCTTCGTGACGCCCAGCAGAGCTGTGTTGATGCCGTTGATCACGGGTGTGAGCCCCGGGACGCGCGCAAGACGTCCGTCGCGGACGTCTGCCCGGCCCTTGCCGCGCAGTGCGCCCGGCTTGCCGGTCTCGTTACTGAACGTCACTCCCGCGTGGAGCACGCCGCGTCGTCGGCCGTCGGCACCGGAACCGATGAAGGGGACGAGCTTCGAGTCATGCAGTTCGAACTCGCCGGCGTATGCGAACTTCGGCCCCCCGAACCCGACGCGCCCGGTGAATCGGCCGCCGTGCAGAGTGCCCTCGATGTCTCGGAGACGCACGTGCCGCCCACGCACGCTGAGGTCGAGCGCGGTCTTCGTGATCATGTGGTCCAGCGCCGTAATATCGGCTTCGCGGATCTTCGCGTCGATGACGGCCCCTTCCGGCGGAAACGCCCCGCTTGCCGAGACCTCGGCCGCATCGATCTTCAGCCGCGTGCCCGCGTGGAACCGCGCATCGTCCAGCACGCCGGTGAGCTGGAACGTCGCCGGCTCTCCCTCCGGGAGCCAGATGGTGGCCGTGCCGATCTGCAGGTCGCCCTCTGCGTCGAGTTGCTGATCGTGCGCGTTGCGGTCGACCGGACGCAGCGACACGCGCCCCGCGATCGTCATCTTCCGCGCGCGCGGGTCATACGAGATCTCCGCGTCGGGGACGTGCAGGACGCGGCCGGGAAGCGCAGCAGCGATCGACTCGATCGCCGACGGAGAGAGCAGTGGAGATAGATCACGGGGGAACGAGAGAGCCCGAGCGCTGAGCGACAGGGTGACCACACCCGTTTCCGGATCGACGTGGGCCGATGACACGTCGATCGCGCCGCGACCCAGGCGTCCGCGCAGTACTGCGACCACGCCGCTCTTGCGATATCGCAGCGAGCCCCGGTCCACGAGAAGATCGAATCCGAGGACGCGGGCCGGACCGCTGAATTCGTCGAGATCCACATCGACCGGTCCCGCGGGATCACCATCCGGGCGAATGACGACCAGCGCGTCGGCGCTGGTGTCCGGTGCGGGCGCCAACGTCTCCCAGAATGCAGCGGCAGGGTTCGCGAGGGTCCCGAGCGCGGTGCGAAGTTCGTTTCCGAGAGGGAGCTCGTCGGCACGGACGGTGACGTGGGGACGGATGCGGCCTGCGCGGAGCCCGTCGAGCCGTCCGATCGCGTTGAACCGCGTGCTTCCAAGCACCGAGCCGGTCAGTCCGTCGGTGCTGATGGAGTCGTCGCTGACCTGGAGGTGCCCGACGAGACCGCTTGCAGCGAGGGGGACGCCTTCCCAGCCGGACACGGCGGCGCCACGCAATTCCACATCCACATCGACGGGCTGCCCTCTCGGGTCACCAGTACGACGCACTACCGCGCGTAACGATCCGCGAGGGTCGAGGAGCCGGAGCGCCCGCTTGACGCCCTCGCCGATGCTGGCAGATGCGTGCAACGCGGGAATGGCGCTCCGCTCCGCCGCGCTCGCGTCGATCGTGACAACCAGGGTCTCTTCCGCCTGCCCCCGCCGCGTCACCACGCTTCCGCTCGCGCTGATGTCGAACGCGTCACCGCGCGCGGTGAACCCGTCGATCCAGATCCGCGACAGTCCCGGCGCCTCGAACACCTGAACCTGTCCCCGCGCGCCGGACAGCGGCGCGGGAAGCACTTCCGGCCGGAACGCCGCGCGACCGTCGAGCTCGATTCGCACGTCCGTCGCGGTGGCCCGCGGCGGCAGCGAGTGACCCTGCGCCACGCGCACCGTTACGGCCTTCGCGACACCGGACGGTGACCACCGGCCCCAGATCGCGTCCGCACGTTCCCGGAATCCGGCGCGCAGATCAGCGTCGAGCGGTACGTCTTCCGCGGAGATCAGCACGTCGGTCACGGGCAGGTTGCCCAGAGTGAGATCCGTCGTGCCGCGCACGCTCACGGGTGCCTCGCCGTGCCGTCCGCGGACGTCGATGTCCACGCGTGGGCCGACCACCTGGATGCGTCCGTCGAGTCCGTCCACCCGCCACGGGAATCCGACCTGCTCACCGCTGGGAAGCACCTGGCCGACGTACGAGGCAGACGTGTCGCGCACCGTGATGGTGGCATCCACGCGCGGGAACGGCGCCTGTCCCCGCAGGGCGATCGCGATCTCGGCGCCGCCGGAGAGGTCGTACGACGATCGGATCACACGCAGGTGCTGGGGCAGATGCGCATCCAAGTCCGGACCGATTGCCACGTGGTCCAGATGCACCTGCACGTCTACCTGCCTGTCACGATCGCCGGCCGTTGCGTCGCCCGGAAGCTGGACCGGCAACGACCCGGCGATTCGGATCGGCGAGCCGAGCACGCGTGCGCTGACGTCCCGCAGGAAGATCGCTCCCTCACGGAACTCGACCCGCCCTGCGCCTTGGCTCAGTTGCAGCGGCTCCGGCGTCGGAAGACCGTCAGCGTCCTGCAGGCCCACGAGCGCGGCGGCGTCCTCGACGTCCAGCGCCCCGCTGAAGTGCGTCACCCGACCCTGCTCGGCCTTCAGCGAGAGCGCGCCCTTCACGCGTGCGCGGGGGGCGATCGGCCGCAGCGTCCGCGTGACGATCTCGGGCAGCATGTCGACGACTTCGTCGTTCAGCACGACGTCGGTGAGGGTCACGTCGGCTATTGCGCTCTCCGCCTCGCGGTCCGCTCGCACGTCGACCTGGACCTGGCCGACCCCTTCGACCGTGCCGTGCGCACGGATGTGCATCGCCCAGCCCTCGATCATCTGCGCCCGCATGACGAGCCCGGTCGCGCGAACCGTGCGGCCCGGCGCGAGCACGTCCGGGTGGCCGAACTCGACGACGCCGCCGTCGACCACGAGCGCCGGCAACTTGGGAGGCACTTCCGGCTCGGGGGCATCTGCCGGCGGCCGCAAGATGTCGAGCGCGTCGAACGAGCCGTCCGGGCGCGCGACGACGCGGAGCTCCGGCCGGCGCATGTAGAGGTCGGTGATGTGGGGGCCCGCACCGAACAGGTCGAGCGAGTAGTCGAGACGAGCCTCGGCGACTCGCGCCAGGGGTGGGCCGAGCGGGTCGCCCGGGTCGTGGACCGTGACTCCGCGAACCACGAGCCCGCCGAGGAAGGAAAACTCCGCGCTCTCGATGGTGCACGGCGCCGTCACGTTGCGGGCCAGCAGGTCGCGCACGCGCGCGAGCACGGCGCTGTCACGCGTGACCGTCAGCCAGGCCGACGAGGCCAGCGTGGCGACTGCGACGAACGTCAGGGCAACTCGGGCGCGGTTCCTCATGACGGAGAGGGCGGCCAGGGGCCGCCGCGACGGAAGAGTATCACCCGCCGAACGACAGCAGCCTCACTCGACGGTCTGGAGGCCGACGCGTTGGCCGAGGCGGGCCGTGATCTCGTAGGGGATCGTGCCGATCGTGCGCGCAAGCGCTTCGACGGAGAGGCGGCGCTTGCCGCACGTGCCGATCACCGTCACCTGGTCGCCGACGCTGACGCCCGGTATGTCCGTGACGTCGATCGTGGTGTAGTCCATCGAGATCGAACCGACGATCGGCGCCTTCTCACCGCGCACGAGGACGTCGGCGCGGTTGGACAGCGCGAACGGCAACCCGTCGCTGTAGCCGATCGGGACGACGGCGACACGTGAAGCGCGCCGCGTCAGGAATGTCCGGTTGTAGCCGACGGGCGATCCGTCGGGCAGGTCCTTGAGGAACACCACCTGCGTGCGCAGCGCGAGCACCGGGTCAACGGGTGGCGTGCCGATCGGCAGGTTGCCGGGGTTGATCCCGAAGAGTGCCAAACCTACCCGGACCATCGTGAAGTGCTCGGACAGCGTGGAGAACACGGCGGCTGAGTTGCTGGCGTGCACGACGGGTGGGCGTATTCCCTCCGCGCGCATGTCCTCGATCAGCTTGACGAAACCCGAGATCTGCTCGGACGTGTGATACGGCACCGGCGAGGCGGCGCTGCCGTAGTGCGTGCAGACTCCTTCGAAGTCGACGTTCGGGTCGTGGTGCAGCGTTCGTGCCAGCGACAACGCGACCTCGGGCCGGACGCCGAGCCGGCCCATCCCCGTGTCCACTTTCAGGTGGACGCGCGCGGGGCTGCCGAGCGCCGCGGCGACCTCGGAGAGCAGCTTCGCGCGGTTGCTCGAGTGGATGCACGTCGCGATGTCGTTCTTGACCACCTCTTCCATCTCTCCCGGCACGATGGCGCCCAGAATGAGCAGAGGGGCCGCGATCCCGGCCTCGCGCAACTCGAGCGCTTCGCGCGAGTCGCCGACGCCGATCATGCTGACTCCGAGCCGGATCAGGCGCTCGGCCGTGACGACTGCGCCGTGCCCGTACGCGTCGGCCTTCAGAACGGCCAGAACGTCGGTGTCGGCCGGGAGCCGCTGGACCAGGTAGCGATAGTTGCGCTCGAGCGCGCCCAGGTCGATCTCGCGCCACGCGCGCGCCCGCGGATCGAGTTCCGGCAGGGGGGCCGGGAACTCGGACTCGTCCGGTCGCAGGACCGCGTCGCCGTCGTGCGCTGCCTTCACGTCGTCTCCTCCCCGAGTGCGCCCGCATCGTCTGCGTCAGCGGACGAGCCAACGGAGTTGGCGCGCTCCTCGTGACGCAGCTCCGCGGAGCTGCGCCGCAGGTACAGCGGGACGACGTCATCGATGCGGCCGCGCTCACCGTCGCGGTGGCGCAGGAGCGCGAGCCGCGCGACGTGCGCAGCTGGCGAGGCGTGCGGCGCCGTCGCGCGGCTGAACCGCCGGAACGCGTCGTCGTGCGCGTCCGGTCCGTCGCCCACGACCAGCGCCCCGGCGGGTACGCGGTCCGCGGCGCCGACCGGCGGCAGGAGCGTCGGCCCGTCCCTCCGCTCCCAGCGCCCCTCCGCCTGCACCGGTTCGTAGATCGCGAGATAGACGGCTCGCACGCGCGCGTCGATCACGACCGCGAGCGGCCGGTCACCAGGGGTGAGACTGTCGGCAAGCGCGTCGCAGGTCGGGACCCCCAGGAGTTCCGCGCCGCACGCGTACGCCAGCGCGCGTGCGGCCGTGATGCCGACACGCAGTCCGGTGTAGCTGCCGGGTCCGATGCCCACGGCGACGAGATCGAGTTCGCGTGCTCCGACTCCGGCCTGCTCCAGCGCGCGTTCGAGAGCCGGGAACAGCTCCACACCGTGACGCATTCCGCGCTCGATCGTGACGGACGCGACGACCTCCGCCGCACCGTCGTCGTCGGAGCGAGCGACCGCCACGCTCCCGACGGTGCCGCTGGTGTCGAGTGCGAGGGTGATCACGACGCACCTACTTCGCGGCGCAGCGCGGTGACGATGGGCGCGAGCACGGATTTGACCTGGGCTCGCTTGCGCGCCTCGACCATCACGCGGACCTTGGGTTCCGTGCCGCTGTAGCGCACGACCACGCGGCCCTGATCGCCCAGAGCGGCGCGGCCGTCGCAGATCGCCTTCCACGCGCGGGGCAGCCGGCGCAGCTCGACGCGTTCACGGATTCGGAACGACACCAGTTCGAGCGGCCACGGCCGGAACCCGCCGCCCAGTTCCGACGCGTCGAGATCCTCGTCCACTAGGATGTGCAGGCACAGCACGGCCGCGTACAGCGCATCCCCGGTCAGGAGTCCGCGTCGCGGGACGATGAGGTGGCCCGACGGCTCGCCGCCGAGCCCGAACCCGCGTCCGCTCATCTCGCTGACGATGTTGCGGTCGCCGACTGCCGTGCGCGCTACCGAGATCCGGTGCTCGGCGAGGTACGCCTCGAGGCCGGCGTTCGTCATCACTGTGCCGACGACCGTGCGGTGGGGCAGGCGGCGCTCGGCGAGGAGGCGCGGCGCGAGCGCCGCCAGGACGGTGTCGCCGTCGAGCAGCCGGCCGCGCTCATCCACCAGTTGCAGGCGGTCCGCGTCGCCGTCGAACGCGATGCCCGCGTCCGCACCGTGCTCGCGGACGGCGCGCGCAAGCGGTCGCGTGTGGAGCGCGCCGCACTTCGCGTTGATGTTGTGCCCGTCCGGCCGGTCGTGGATCGCGGTGACCTTCGCGCCGAGTCGGCGGAGCACCTTCGGGGCGAGCCCGCACTGGGCGCCGTTCGCGGCGTCCACGACGACATGCAGACCGCGCAGTCGTCGCCCAGCCAGTTCCCTTACGAGGCCGTCGACGTAGTGGGAGCGCGCCTTGGGATAGGGGTGTGGCGCCGCGAACTCCTCGGGCACGGTTGCGTCGAGGAGATCGTCGCTCGCGTACGCCGCCTCGATTGCGGCCTCGACGGCGTCGTCGATCTTCGCGCCGCCGCTGCCGAGGAGCTTGAGTCCGTTGTCGCGCCACGCATTGTGTGAGGCCGAGACCACGACGCCCGCGCTGAACTTCCGGCGCCGCGTCAGCATCGCAACCGCCGGCGTGGGGAGGACTCCGCCGTCGTGGACCTCGACACCGCCGGCGAGCAGGCCGGAGGTCACCGCGCCGGCGACCGACGGACCTGAGATCCGCGTGTCGCGTCCGATCAGGGCGCGGGGCCGGTCCGACACCTTCGCAATGACCGCCGCGATGGCGAGGCCCAGGCGGGCCAGCGCTGGCGGGGCGAGCTTCCCGACCCCGGCAGGGCCGCGGATTCCGTCGGTTCCGAAGAGGCGGGACATCGCGTTGGGTGGGGGCGCGGGGGATCGGTCCGCGACGATGCCGCGGACGTTCGACGGGGGGTTCGAATCCTACGACTTCGAGGCCAGGGGGCAGCCGGATCCCGGCGGGTGCGCCGCGAAACTCAGTTCTCGACGTCGATCTCGAGTAGGTACACCCCGGCGAGCGACACTCCGGCGGGCAGTTCCAGCGTGCGCACTTTCCGGGCGCCTTCCTTCGGCTGCCCCGATTCGTCCAGGAGTTCGGCGGCCATGACGAAGGCTTCGAGACCCTCCTCCGGGAGTTGTTCGAGCGCGCGCGTCGCCCCCTGCAGCTCCACGCGGAGACGCGCGGGTTTGCCGTCGCCGCCGGGATCGAACGCGTCGCCCTTCTTCACGCGGTTGACGTTCGAGAACTTGAAGACACCGGAGACCGCCGCTGCGCCCGTGGGGGCGAGGATCGAGAGGTTCACCCACACCTCCCTCTTGCGCACGTGCGTGATCTTCACGGTGGCGACGAGCCGCTCGGTGAGCACGACATCCGGGCCGTACACCGTGCCGTCCTGCTTGATCGGCAAGAGGTCGATCACCTGCGTGCGGATCGCTTCGTCCTGCATGTCCGCGACGACGTTGCGCAGTTGATCCTCGTTGATCGACGTCGCCAGGTCGGCGAACTTGAAGCGGAGCTTCGGGCCCTGCACACGGACCTTCGCGGGCACGTGCTCGAGATCGATCACGAAGCCGGGGAAGTCCGCGTCGGGGATCACCGGCGGGAGCACGTTGACTTCTCGATCGACGAACCGCGTGATCCGCACGTGGACCTTGTCCGGCTCCATCGCGATCGCGTGCGTGTTCTCGAACTGGTCCAGCTGCTCGAACTGGAGATCCTCCAGCTGCACCTGCACGTTGCCCTCGCCCTCGCCCGCGGCGATGTCGTCCTCGCCCACGTAGGCCCGAGCGGTCTTGGACTCGAGGAGCCGCAGAGCGTTGATGTCGCCGACGGGGCCCTCGACGGTGATGCGGACTTCACGACCCTTGGTCACCATGGCGCGCAGGTCGTTGGCGTCCTCGACGACGGCTTGCACCGACACCGTCACCGTGTGCGTGTCACTGATCTCCTGGCGCGTGATGAACCAGAGCGACCATGAGAGGACGGCTGCGACGACGACCAGATACAGGCTGCCTGCGGCTCCGTGGTCATGCCTCATGCGGCTTCTCCTTCGCGCTCGTCGATGTCGCCGGGCGCTTCGGTTGTCTCCGCCTCCGGATCGGGGTCTGAACCGTCGGGCTCCTCGGGCTCAGGCGGCTTCTTCGGCGACGCCGTCGATGCGAGCAGGCCCTGCAGGACGCGCGCGATGTCCGAAGGCGGATCGACGACCTGCAGATCCCCCTCGACGGCCACGGACACGCGCCCGGTCTCCTCGCTCACCACGACGACGACGGCGTCGCTCTCCTCCGACATGCCGATGCCGGCACGGTGCCGTGTGCCGTAGCGGGAGGAGAGGTCGCGGCGCTCCGCCAGCGGGAAGATGCACGCACCCGCCACCACGCGATCCTCGCGAAGGACCACACCGCCGTCGTGCAACGGCGCCCCGTACCAGAAGATGTTCGCCAGCAGCTCGGCAGAGGCCTGGGCGTCGATGGGCACGCCGGTCGAGACGATGTGGTGGAGGGCAGCGCGGCGTTCGATTGCGAACAACGCGCCGTGGCGTTCGCGAGCGAGGTTCGCGACGGCTTTCGACAGCGCTTCGATGCAGGTCCTCGGTCGCGCCCGAAAGCGGTCGAAGAGCTTGTGTTCGCCGAGTGCGAGGAGACCTCGCCGCAACTCGGGCTGGAACACGACGACGAGTGCGACACCGATCAGGGTGATCAAGTTCTGGAGGAGGAGCTTCAGGACCTCGAATTCGAAAAAGTCGATGACGAAGAACAGCACGACCGAGACGCCGGCCATGGTGAGGATCGCACCGCGGAGGATGCTCCCGGCGATGGTTCCGCGGGCGAGCCGCAGGAGCCCGAAGATCGCGACGAAGATGACCGCAAGCTGGATCCAGTCGCTTCCTGTACGCGGCAGGTACTGACTGAGATCCAAACCGGTGCCTCCCCAACGCAGACGGCGGGCCCGGCCTCTCGCCGTCAGGCCCGCCTCGGCGTGGCGCGGAGTCTACCCTGACGCGGCCGGCATCACGAGCGGCCGGAACCCAGCTTCTCGTCGGCGCCGGCAGCCTCGCGGAGAACGTCGGCCAGCCGGACTGCGTCGCGGCAGGCGGCGACGTCGTGGACACGCACAATGTGCGCCCCGAGGAGGGCGGCGGCCGTGACCGAGGCGACCGTCGCGTGGAGCCTCGTCTCGGACGGGGGCCCGTCGCGATCGCCCGTTGCAAGCTGGAGGAAGCTCTTGCGCGACGTCCCCAGGAGCAGCGGTGCGCCGAGTGCCAGCAGTCGCGGGGTCGCGGCCAAGAGCGCGGCGCTCTGCTCGGCCGTCTTCGAGAAGCCGATCCCGGGATCGGCGATGACGTGCTCGATCCCGGCCCGATGGGCGCGCTCGATGAGTGCCGCCAGTTCCGCGGCGACGTCTTCGACGACGTTCGCGTACACCGTCTGCGCTCGCATGTCCTCCGGCGTCCCCCGCATGTGCATCACGATGACCGGGCACCTCAGCTCCGTGACAGCCGCGCGCATGTCCGGGTCGTGATCGAGACCCGCGACGTCGTTCACGATCGACGCGCCCGCTGCGATGGCCGCTCGGGCGACCGCCGCGCTACGCGTATCGATCGAGATCGGGACGTGCGCGGCCCGCGCCGAGAGAGCCCGGATGACCGGGACCGTGCGCCGGATCTGCTCGTCGGCGGGGATCTGACGTGCGCCGGGGCGCGTGCTCTCGCCCCCGATGTCGAGCAGGTCTGCGCCCTCGTCCACGAGCTGCAGCGCGTGCGTGACCGCGGTCTCCGGATCCAGGTGAGCGCCGCCGTCGCTGAAAGAGTCGGGCGTCACGTTGACCACGCCCATGAGCAGTGTGCGCTCTCCCAGGACGAGGCTCTCGCCCCCGGGCAGCGGAATCTCGTGGCGCGGCCGGAGAGGGATCGTCGGAGAGGATGACGCGGGCTGCGGGGAGCTGGTCAGAAGCCCTCTTCGAGCGCTTGGACGACGCGCTCCGCGAGCGTGCGCACGGCCTCTTGCCGCGCGGATCTGATGCTCTCGCCGACGAGCGGTGAGTACGACTCGCGTTCGGTGACACGCTTCTTCGCGACCACGGCCTGTCCCGTCTTCGCGTCCGTCACGGCGATGTCCGCGGAGAGGAAGAGCGCGTTCTCGCGAGGTCGCTGGTACTTCCGTCGGGAGAGGAGGTCCTCGTCGACCCGGACCAATGTGCCGGTGAGGACAAGATCCGGATTGTCCCGCTCGCTCACGACGACGAGGTGGCTGCGTGACTGCAGTTCCTCGACGACGGCGCGCGTCACCTCCCACTCGAGATCGTGGCGCTCGGTCGTGTTGTCGAAGATCGGCACGGCGATCGTGGAGTGGTTCGAAGGAACCAGCGAGCCGACACGGTAGCCGCAACCGCTCAGGAGTATCCCGCTCAGCAGCAGGCCTCCCAGGCCCGCGAGGACGTCTTGCATGCGGAGTCTCACTTCGCGTCTCCTCCCCCCGGGATGCCGGCAAGCGCCGCACGCGCTTCGTCGGCGACGGGACTGTCCGGATGCTCCCGGATCACGTTGCGATACTGGGCGCGGGCCGCGTCCGTCTTTCCGGTGCGCAGATAGTACTCGGCAGACTCGAGCAGCTTACGCGCCAGTGACTCCTGGATCTCGACGTACTCGGACCGAGCCGCGGTGAGATCCGAAGCGTGGTCCGCGGCGCGCGCCTGGTCCGCGCTGACGATCTCGATGTACGTCCGATACTGCGCGGCCGCCCGATTCAGCGCGTCGCCGTCGTAGCTCGTCCCTCGAGTCAGGCGACGGTAGGCCCGCGCCAATTCGAGTCGAGCCCGCAGGCGCCACTCGCTGCCGGGATAGTAGTCGAGCAGATCGTGCAGGTGCGTGATCGCCGACTGCTCTCCTCGATTGCCGATCTCGTAGTCGGCGAGACGCATCAGCGCGTCGTCCGCGAGGTCCCCGTTGGGGAACGCGGACACGAGGTACTCGAGGTACTCGACGCCGCCTTCGGTCGAGGAGAAGACTCCCAGCACCGTGCCCTGCCCGCCCTCGAGCGTGAACGTACCGATGTCGAACAGCCGCTGCTGGACGCGCGGGGAGTGTTGTGAGAGAGGGAAGTTCTCGACGTATTGCTTGTAGAGCTGGAACGCCCCGTCGTACTTCCCGCGACCGTAGCGCGCCTCGGCTTCGTAGAAGCGCGCATCGGCGGCGAGCGGACCGTCCGGGTCCGCGCGCCAGATCCGACCGAACGCGCCCTCGGCCGCCTTCCACTCTTCGCGCCGGAACAGGTCACGGGCCTCTTCGTAGCGAGAGTCGGCGTCGACGGACCCGGGGTCGGATCCGCTGAAGATCGAGCAGCCCGCCAGAAGTGCGACAACTACGGCGATCTGCGCGAACACGCGCAGGGGCGTTCCACGTGCGCGCCGTGCGCTCGTCCCAGTCCGATGTGCTGTGCGATCCAGCATGCGAGAACGACCCCTCCGTCCCCTCGTGGCCCTCTCCGAAGGGGCCGCGATCCTACCTCACCCCAGCCGCGTCGTATCGAGACTCTCTCGCCTCAGCTGACGGCGTCGTGCGTCGCGAGCCGCCGGTCGAGTATGGCGCTCGTCCACCGTGCGAGTGCGCTGCGGATCTCACGCCGCAAACCCGGTTCATCCGGCAGTCGGACGGCGTGGGCGAGCGGTCCGCTCCCGAGGGTGACGAGTGACGCGACCGCGCGTCCGGACATCTCCGGAGCGCCCGGGTCCTCTCCTCGGCAATTCCGGCATAGCAGGCCGCCGCGCAACACGGAGAGCCGGGCCGTCACGATGTTGCGGGCCTCGCGCTCGCACCGCACGCATTGCGTCAGTTCGGGTGCGAATCCCGCGAGGCCGAGGAGCATCGCCTCGAAGCCCGCCGCGAGTCCGCCGCACTGGGTGTCTCTGGCCACCTCGATCAGGCGTAGAGCCGACACCGACAACTCGAAGATCTCCGGCGCCGGGTGCTCCTCGCGGAGGAACCCGAGCAGCAGCGCGCGCACGTGTTCCGCGGCGCGGAAGCGGGGGACCGAGCGGCGCACGCCGGGGAAGTGCGTCTCCACCCGGAATGACGCGAGCGTGCGAAGGCCCGCGTTCGGCCGCCGCGAGTAGAGTCGAAGGGCACCCAGTTGGAGGAGGTCCATGCCTCCGTGGAAGGTGCTCTTCTGCCGGCGCGCGCCCTTCGCGATCCCGTGCACGCGACCCTCGCGGTCGGTGAACAGGTGCGCGATCTGGCTGTTCTCTGCGAACTCGATCGTCCGGAGTACCAGTGCACGGCAATCGCTCGCAGCCACGTCACCGTCCTATCGCGCGAGGATGAAGATGCGGCCTTCGTGCAGATACCAGTTCGAACGCAGACGCTTTGCGAGCGCGTTCAGCGCGTCCCGCAGCGGCATCGGGTCGCTGCGCCACTCCAGCTTGACGGGTCGGCCCCACACGATCCGGCCGACGATCACCTCGATGTCGGTCTTGTCACGAATGTCGCGGATCACGGCGCCGATGTGTGCGCCGTCGAAGTCGGGGCGGTACGAGACGTTCAAGAGGGGATCGTCGGCGCCCGGCTTGCGCTCCTTGATCCGCGCTCGCCACTCGTGCGACTTCATCCGAGCCTCGATCACGGCGTTCTGCGTCCCGATCACGATGCCGTGGGGCAGGATGTCGTACTGAAGGCGCTCCAAGCTCTGCGCGTGCAGCGACTGGACGACGTCCTTGAGAGTGACGTCCAGCATGTCCAGGCTGAAGCGCATCTCGTCCTCGAAGTGCGGCGGCGGCGTGTACACCTTCGTCGGCGTGTGCGTGAAGTGCGACGCCAGGACCGGGATGATGTCCTGAAGACGCTGGTTCACGACGGTGATGGAGAATCGCGTCTTCTCCCATGACTCGCCGGACTCCTGGAGCTTGGCCTTGTACTCCGCGCGGGCAGCGTCTGCGTCCGGCCGCCGCACCAGGGCGATCTCGCGAGCGAAGGCCTCGAACGGCCATGGCAGACCGTGGCGGGCGCGCGCCGCTTCGTGCGCGTCGACCATCACGACCGTCGGTGCCGACGCGGGGTCAGCGCCGCCGGTCCCCACTTCAGAATCGTCCGACACGCGGGGAGCCAGAACGGCGTAGAGGCCGAGCGAGATGATCGTCGCGATGCCGACGATTCCAGCGAGCAGGGTTGATCGGGAGGCCATGTGGGCTGAGCTCGAGTCGGGTGCTCCGATGGAAACTACGTGGGAATCTACGTGCGAGCGCGCGGCGGGGGACCGGCGGAGCGTAACCGGTGCGCGTGCGCCAGGGCGACCGCCAACGCATCGGTCACGTCCGCGGGCTCGGGTACCGCCTGGAGACCGAGCAAGACCCGCACCATGGCAGAGACCTGCTCCTTCGACGCGCCGCCGCGCCCTACGACGGACTTCTTCACCGTCGAGGGTGGGTACTCGTGCACGGGCATGTCCGCCAGCGCCGCCGCGACGAGTGCGGCTCCCCGCGCCATGCCGATTGCCAGCGCCGAGCGCGGGTTCTTCCCGACGTACGGGGTCTCGACCGCCAGGCCACCGGGGGTGTGCCTCGCGATGACGTCCGCGATGGCGGTCTGGATCTCGGCCAGACGGTTGGCCATCTCGGGGCCCTTGGTCTTGACGTACCCCGCGGCGACCAGACGGACCGCATTCCCGTTGACGTCGACGATGCCCCAGCCGGTGATACGGGTGCCCGGATCGACCCCGAGAATGCGACGGACGGGTGCGGCGGCCACCTGTGGACGTTAGCAGCGGGAGACCCCGCGGCCGGGAGGCGTGGTCCGGACCCTGCGGGGGTAGCATCGCGCCATGCCAGAAACGCCGTCCGACACTCAGTCGCCGGTCCGCTTTGCTGCAGTGCTCGTCATGGCCGGCAGGGGCGAGCGGTTCGGCGGGGGACTCCCGAAGGTCTTCTTCGACCTGGTGGGCAAGCCCGTTTGGCGGCACGCGGCAGAGACCCTGCGCGGCACTCCCGGATGCGAGCGACTGGTGCTCGTCACGTCGGCCGACCGCGTCATGCAGGTGACTGCCGAGGTCAAGGAAGCAGGCCTCGCGGACACCATCGTGATCGCGGGCGGCGTGCGGCGTCAGGACTCGGTGCGCGCGGGTCTTTCCGGAGTCCCCGACCGCATTCCGGTGGTTGCCGTCCACGATGCGGCTCGGCCCCTGGTTCGTGAGGAGATCGTGTTGCGCGTCGTGCAGGCGGCGCACGAC
Source organism: Planctomycetota bacterium (assembly GCA_965248445.1). Classification (GTDB taxonomy): domain Bacteria; phylum Planctomycetota; class JAJSAM01; order JAJSAM01; family JAJVHW01; genus CBDFJG01. The sequence goes on along the minus strand of CBDFJG010000003.1, from coordinate 1,289,860 downwards.
GGCGGAGCGGCGATCGCCGGGCGGCCGGTTCGTGACACGCTGAAGCGCGTGAACCCGACCCGGCGGATCGAAGGGACGGAAGAGCGTGACGGACTCTGGCTCGCCGAGACGCCCCAGGCGTTCCACACCGTCCTTCTGCGCAAGGCGCATGAAGAGGCTCTGGCCGCCGGAACCGAGGTCAGCGACGACGCGTGCCTGATCGAGCAGACCGGCGGGTTCGTGCAGGTGGTCGAGACGAGAGGCTGGAACGCGAAGATCACCGTGCCCACGGACCTGGAGATGGTGGTGCGGTTCCTCACGGCCAAGCTGACGATCATCAATGACTGACGCACCGCGCGTCGGGCTGGGCGTGGACATGCACCGCCTGGAAGAGGGCGGGCCACTCATGCTGGGCGGGGTGCGCATCGACGCCGAGGTGCACGCGGTCGGTCACAGCGACGGAGACGTGCTGCTGCACGCGGTGACCGACGCCCTCCTCTCGGCATGCGGCGCAGGTGACGTCGGCGACCTGTTCCCGCCGGGTGACCCCGCCACGGCGGGTGCCGACTCGCGCACGTTCGTCACGGCCGCGCTCGAGCGCGTCACCCGGCTGGGCCTCCGCGTGGCGTCGGTCAGCGCCGTGGTCGTGGCGGAGCGGCCGCGGCTGGGCCCCGCGAAGGTACGCATCCGCGAGAGCGTCGCCGCTATGCTCGGCCTCCCCGTGGATCGCGTCGGACTGTCCGCGAAGACCGCGGAGGGACTCGGCGAGATCGGTGCCGGCCGCGCGATCGAAGCGCGTGCCGTCGTCCTCCTCTCCTCCTGAGCGCGCTCTGCACGGGACCCACACGAATGCCGTTCCACTTCCACGACTCGTTGACCCGCACGACGCGCGAGTTCCAGCCGCTGCAGCCCGACCGCGTGCACATGTACAACTGCGGCCCGACGGTCTACGCGACGCTGCAGATCGGGAACTGGCGCGCGAGCGTGTGCTGGGATCTGCTCCGGCGGTCGCTCGAACTCGGTGGCTACGAGGTCCGGCAGGTGATGAACATCACCGATGTCGGGCACCTGACCCTCGACGACATCGAGAGCGGCGAGGACAAGATGGAGGCGGCCTCCCGCGCTACCGGGCTGACCGCCTGGGACATCTCGCGCAAGTACACGGAGGAGTTCCTCGAGGGCGTGGCCCTGCTCAACCTGCGCCGCGCGCACGCGTATCCGAAAGCCACTGACCACGTGTCCGAGATGATCGAGATGATCGAGGGGCTCGTGGCGAACGAGCACGCGTACGTGACGGAGGCGGGCAACGTCTACTACTCCGTCGAGTCGTTCCCCGCCTACGGTCGGCTCTCGGGGAACACCCTCGAGGCACTTGTGGCGGGCGCCCGCGTGGCTGTGGTCGACGAGAAGCGTCACCCGGCCGACTTCGCGCTATGGAAGCGCGACCCCAAACACCAGATGCAGTGGGACTCACCGTGGGGTCGCGGCTTCCCGGGATGGCACATCGAGTGCTCCGCCATGTCGCGCAAGTACCTGGGCGAGCAGTTCGACATCCACACCGGGGGCGAGGACAACGTGTTCCCGCACCACGAGTGCGAGATTGCGCAGACCGAGGGCTACACGGGCAAGTCGTGGGTGCGCTTCTGGCTGCACTGCCGCCACCTCCTCGTCGACGGCGCCAAGATGGCCAAGTCCAAGGGCACGAAGTACGAACTGGGGGACGTGGTCGACCGCGGGTACTCGATGCGCGCCATGCGCTACGCGCTGATGAGCACGCACTACCGGCTGCCGATCAACTTCACGTGGGAGGGGCTTGACGCGGCCGTGAGTGCCGTGGAGGGCCTCGATGCCTGCTTGCGCGGCGTGGTCACCGACGGCGACGCTGCCGACGATTCGGAGTTCGCAGAAGCGAGCGCGCCCGCCCGCGCTGCGTTCGTCGCGGCGCTGCAGGACGACCTGAACATCTCCAAGGCGCTCTCCGTCGTGCACGGATACCGCGCGCTCGTCAACCGCCACGGCCCGTTCTCAGGAGCGGACGCTGCGCTGCTTCGCGAGACGTTCGCGCACTTCGACGAGGTGCTCGGTCTCGATCTGCTGAGTCAGGACAGCGGTGGGGACGACGACGCCGAGATCGATGCGCTGGTGTCCGCGCGCGACGCAGCACGCGATGCGCGTGACTGGTCCGAGTCCGACCGCATCCGCGACGAGCTCGCGGCGCGCGGGATCACGGTCGAGGACACGCCACAAGGCCCGCGCTGGTTTCGCTAGTCGTCGCGCCAGTACGGGAACTCCGGCTCGAAACACGACCCGTCGACGTCGTCGATCCTCTCGAGGAACCACCGCTTCGCGTCCGCGACCGCGTGGTTGTAAATCGACGGGCCGATCTCCTTGACGACGTAGTTCAGGACCAGCGTCGCCTTCAGCTCGCCGATGTCCTCGTCGAGGACCTCCTCGAAGAAACGGGAGATCGAGTCCAGCGCCGACGTGCGTTCGTCCGGTGTGAGCTTCATCGCCATCGCGCTACTCCGTCCAGCGTGAGATCAGGTCCGCGAGGTCCTGTGTGGAGAGGTCGTCCGTCGTGAACCAGGGCATCCACGCCTTCCTAGCGCCGACGTCCGCACCCTGGCGCACGTAGTCGGCCAGCGAGAACGGATCCGGCACGTCGGCGCCGTCGAGCGGAGGTCCCAGTCCGCCTCCGGCCTCGTCGCCGTGGCAGACCGCGCAGGAGCGCGCCCAGACCGCCTCGCCGCGGTCGTAGTCGCCCTCGAGTTCCGTCGCGGCGAACACGTCGTCGGTTCGGCGCAGCGGAACGGCGTCGGCGGGGCCAGCGAACGACCGCACGTACTCGAACAGGGCGCTCAGGTCGTCACCGCGGTGCGGCACGAGACGGAACTCGTCCACGTCTTCGCGCGCGGGGTAGTCCGCGGGCGCCCGGTGCTGGAACCGCGTCACGCAAAACAGTACGGCCGACTCAACTTCACCCGCCTCGAAGCGGCCTCCCCAGAGCGAGGGCCGCTCGGCGACACCCGCGAGCGGGTGGCCGGGCAGCACCCAGTCGGGGCTCTGCCGCGGCGTCTCGCTCTCGCCGTGGCAGTCGGCGCACGCGATCCCGCCGACGGGCCGCTCGAAGGCGTGGATGCCCAGCTCGCGGCCTGAGAGCACGATGTCCCCCTCGCAGGCCGCCAGCGTCCCCGCAGCCGCGAGGCACAAGAGCAGTCCGGAGAACAACACGGCGAAACGCAACCTCGACCCGTCCATGGCACGTTTATCGTGAGGGGTGTGGCGGCGCGCCACCCGCAGCTTTCTGGAGATACTGGATGTTCCCGACCCCGCAGCGCACCCGGCGGACGCTCCTGGCCGTCGTCGCCCTGAGCCTCTTCGCCCTGCTTCCGGCCCCGGCTGATCCCGCCTGAGCCGACGTCTACGTGCTCAAGGACGGTCGAACGATCGACGGCAAGACCGTCCGCGAGAAGGACGGCTTCGTCTTCGTCAAGACCATCAAGACGACGGAGAAGTTCAAGAAGGCCGACATCGAGAGCATGACCGAGGGCGAGTCGCCCTACGAGATGCTGACCCGGCTGCGGGGTGCGGTCGCCAAGAGCAAGAGGGATGCCGCCGCCGTGTGGGACCTCTGCAGCTTCGTGCGCCGGCACGCCGAAGGCGACAAGTCGCTCACCAAGGAGGGGGACAAGCTCCTCAAGAAGGTGCTCACGCTGGACCCGCATCACAAGGAGGCGCGGGCTGCGAACGGCGACGTCTGGTTCGAGGGCGAGTGGATCAAGAAGTCGGAGTTGGCCCGGCGCGAGGCCGAGGCATCCCGCCGGAGGCTCGCCAAGGAGTGGGGCGAGACCATCGGGATGGCAGTGGAGGTCGAGGAGGGCGAGCACTTCGTCATCGTGTGCGCCCTTGACGACGTGGATCTGCCGGAACGCATCGGTCAGCTCGACGAGGCCTACAGCGTGCTCGCCGAGCTGTTGCAGCGCGAGCAGCTCTGGAGCGGGCGTTCGGCGGCGATCCAGGTGCACGACCGGGACGACTACGTGCGTGTGGTTGACGAGTACGGGAAGAAGTGGGGCGCGAGCAAGTCGTGGCTCTCGATCGCGAAGCACGAGTCGGCCGGCGGTTGCTGGCGCGTGAATCCCCCGACCCAGATTCGTTTCCCGTTCCAGGGCGAGGAGGCGCTCTGGTTCTCGCAGGTCCACATGGTGGGGCACCTGGCCGCGTGGAAGCTGTGGGGCAAGATGCCACCCGCCTGGCTGCCGGAGGGACTCGGTCAGTGGGTCGAGTACGAGGTCATGGGCGAGAACATGGCGTCGTGCATCGGCACCAAGGCACCCAAGGGCGGCGCGCGCGACACGTCCGACCAGGGGCGCAAGAAGAAGAAGAAGCACAAGGACGTCACCAAAGAGGTGAACTACCGCAAGGAGAAGCTGATCGAGGCGCTCAACGACGACGAGTTCCCGTCACTCCGCAAGTTCCTCGGAATGCAGCTCGGCGAGTTCTCGACCGCCGAGGAGGGCGCCGCGCTCGCGCTGCTCGAGTTCATCCTGCAGAAGGATCGCGAGAAGTTCGCGGAGCTGTTTGCGGGTCTCAGTGCACGCGGGGCGCAGAGGGACGAGCCGTGGAACGTCCTCGGCTACGAGCTGGTGGAAGAGCTCGAGAAGGACTGGAAGGCCTGGGTGCTCACCGAGTACTGAGCGGGAGCGGCGTCCCCTCCGGGGGACGCGATCGACTCCGCCCGAGGACGGGCGGATCGACGGTCAGGCGCTCTCTACGCTACGGCGAGGAGACCGTTTTCTTCGAGCCGCTTCTCGTGCCCACAGCACGAGCAGATCAGCACCCAGCCGGGCTGCAGCTCGAAGATCTGACGGTCACCACACTCGCCGCACAGGGCCTTGATCCAGCTGCGAACGATGGTGCTCATGGGTCTCTTCCTCTTCGGACGCGAGAAGAGCGCAACTGTCGCGCCAATTCCCGCGTCGCCGGATCCGAGGCGGCGAGACGCCGGGGCAGGCGCGAGTGAGAACGGTCGTAGCCAGTCCGCGCGCGGCTACTCGCGTCCGAGGAGCGCTCGCGGGTAGCGGTAGTAGACCTCCAGGCAGAGCGCCAGGAGGGCTGTCTGCGCGACCCGCCCACCGGCGGCGCCGGTAGAGCCGGAGGGCCGCCAGCTGCCCGCCGCGCAGCCGTCCCGCCGCTGGTTCTCGAGGAGCAGCGGGCGGAGCCGCGCGTGCCACGCGTCCCAGAGGTCGCCGCCGGCGTGGTGGGCGGCCAACGCGCCGTAGGTCCAGTGCATGGGATCGCCCTGGTGGAAGCCCGTCAGCGGTGTCTCGTCCCACCGCGGGAGGTGGCGCAGCAACCGGTCGCGCACCGGTGCCAACCCCGGTCCGCGGGCGTCCTCCCCGAGCGCTGCCCGCACGAACAGGCCGACGCCCAGCAGGCTCACCGGTCCGTTGCCGCGGCCGAGGTAGCCGACCTTCCCCCGCTTGTCGGTGCGGCGGGTCAGCACGTCGCGGCTGCGGGCGAACAGTACGTCGGGCACCTCGACACCGGAGCGACGTGCGGCGCGCAGCGCCACCGCGACCCATCCGGTGATCGAGGTGTCCGCCGTGCGCGCTCGCGCGCGGTATCGCCAGCCGCCACCCTCGGCCTGTGTTCGGCCGAAGCGCGCGACGGCGCGTTCGACGGGAGGGCGCAGGCGCGCAGAGCCGGTCAGTCCGTACGCTTCGGAGAGCGCGAGGAGCGCCAACGCGTCCTCGTACACCCCGGGCTCGCCCGTGCCGAACGACCCGTTCGTGCGCTGCGCGTCGAGCAGAGCCTGGATGCCGCTTCGTACCGTGTCTTTCCACGGGCCCTTGCGATGGGTGTGCCCGGCGCCGAGGAACGGCAGCAGGGCCAGCGCGGTGACGCCGACGGTATGACCCTCTTCGCCCGCGTGCGTGCAGTGCTCACCGTCGCGACAGCGGGAGGCGAACTCCTCGGGCTGCCACGTGCCGTCGTCGGCCTGGTGCCGCGCCAGCCACTCGAGCGCGAGTTTCAGTGCGCCCTCGGTCTCTGCGTCGCCGCCACCTTCACGGAGCAGACGCTCCCGGCCTCCCGTGCGCGCTGCGAGGAGCGCGCCTGCCGGCGCACCGCCGGCACCGAGCGAGTCCGCCAGCCGCTCGCGGTCCGAGGCGTCGCCTGGATCTCCGTCCCGAGATCCCCCGAACGGATCGAGTGACGCGGGCGCGTCCCGCGCGTCGCCGATCTCGTCCTCGCCGCTCTCCTCGCTCTCTCCGCGACCGGCGTTCGCTTCGGCGTTCACGTCCAGCGCCGGCGAGGGCCACGAGTACGAGACGCGCAGTGGCTCCTGGCCGTCATCCGCCGGGAGCGTGAACAGGTAGCCGGTCAGGAGGATGAGGAGCGCGAGGTGGACGGCGATCGACGACGCCACGCTCCGTGAGATGCGCAGCTGAATCGGCTCGCGGCGCAGCCGCAGCGGCGCCCGCGGAGGCTTCTCCGACAGGGTCGCGGCGACCGAGGGGGGCAGCGGTGGATCGGGCGGGGGCGGCGCGAGGCGCAGCTCGTCCATGTCTCGGAGACTACCTGTCAGTCGTCGGTGGCGCCGCCGATGAGCTCGAGCGCCGCGTCGGGTGGAGGCGCGGGGACCCCCGTGGCCTCGATGAGGTCGGCGACGGAGATCACGTTCTCCTGCCACGCGGACGACGTGCCGTGGTGCGTCTCATCGTCGGCGACGTTGCGATTTGCCCGTCCGACTGCGACGCCGCCGATCACGATGCTCCCGGCGGCGCGTTCCCGCGCGTGCAGCCGCCATGCCGTCTCGGCGATGCCGCCCACGTCGTCGTCCGCCGGCTCCTCCGGCACGCCGATCACGAGTAGCCAGGTGCGGTCCTTCGGCTGCGGTACGAACGTCCACACCGCGCCGTCGACCTCCTCGTGCAGCGCGCGTCCGAACGCTGCGTTCGCGTCGGCGAAGCGTGACATGGGCCGGACGAGGAAGAACCACCCGCCAGTGCAGCACGAGAGGACGAACGCCGCGACGATCCCGAGTACGGCGATCGCGCGCTTCTTCTCGCTGCTCGCCACTGTCTTCTCGGCGGCCATGCGTCTACTCCGCCTGTCCGTGGCGTCCGCGGAACTCGGTGACGCTCACGAGCAGCAACGTTGCCAGCAGTCCGACGACGGTGACCGACGCCATCACGACGATCGCCTCCCACGTGGGGCTGGCCTCGGATATCCCGAAGGCCTCATCCAGGACCCGGCGGCCGCGACGCGAGGACGACGGCCAGAGCAGTACGCGAACGTAGTGCACGACGGTGAGTTGCTGGATCGTGCCCTGGAAGAAGCTGAGCGAGTTCTCGATCAGTATCCCCACGACGCCGATCACGAGCCCCCGGCGCGTGATCGTCGTCAGCACCGAGAACACGGCGACGTACGCGGGGTACGCGAGCAGCGTTGCGGTGACTGCGGCACGGATCGACTCGCCGTGTGCGTGCTCCGGATCGAGCGGGAGCCCGATCGCAAGGACGCACAGTGGCCGCGTGACGGACCCCAGCACATACGCGGCGATCAGCCGGCCGAGATGCACTGCCCAGCGCGAGACCGGCGCGGTGAACCAGTAGGTGAGCGTGCCCTCGTCGCACTCCGGCCACGGGAAGGCCGTGGCGAGGATCAGCGCTGTGGCCGGCACGGCGATGCCGAAGTGGTAGAGCACGAGTGCGCTGTAGAAGTAGTCCTCTTGGTCGCCGCCATCCGCCACGTGCGCGATCAGCAGGGAGAGCGCGGCCGGAAGCAGGACCATCAAGAGCACCCACAAGATGCGCTTTCCGCGCAGCGCCCGCCGCAGCGAGATCACGGCCACGTGGAACACCGTCTCCACGGCGTCCGTCCGCATGCGCGGCGGTGCGATGCCGTCCGTCACGCCGCCGAGCCTCCCCGCCGGTTCCCGAGCCCGCGGCTCGGACGTGCGGCGACCAGCGTGTCGAAGAGCGCCTTCAGCGAGTCGTCCGGGCTGCTCATGCCGTTGACGCCGAGGTCCTGCCCCGAACACGCCTCGGTCAGTGCCGTGTAGAACACGTCGGCCCGGGGCGTGGTCACGTCCACTCCGTCCGAACGTACGAGGACGCTCTCCACGCAGTCCCAGGCGACGAGATGGGTAGCCAGCTTCCGTGGTGCGTCGGCGTCGATGTGCACGCGGTGGGGGAAGCGGTCGATCATCTCGCGGATCTCGCGAGCGTTGCCCTCGGCGGCGACGCGGCCGCGGTGCAGCAGCACGACGTCGCGCGTGACCTGCTCGACCTCGTGCAGGACGTGCGAGCTGAACAGCACGGTCGCTCCCCGGTCGGCCGCGTCCCGAACGACGTTCTGGATGCGATGCCGCCACAGCGGATCGAGTCCCGTCAGCGGCTCGTCGAGGAACAGCACGCTCGGGTCGTGCGCGAAAGCGAATCCGAGCTTCGTGCGCTGCCGCATGCCCTTCGAGTAGCCGCGGATGCGGCGGTTCATGGCGTCCTCGAGGCCCATGCGTTCCATCCACTCGACGGCGCGACGTTCCGCGTCCTCGGGCTCATGGCCGCGGAGCTTCAAGAAGAGCGCGATGAACTCCCGCCCCGTGAGATCGTCGATCAGGGCGTCCTGCTCGGGGCAGATCCCGATGTGCCGGTACAACTCGGGGTTCGCGAAGGGCTGCAGGCCGCACACGCGCGCGACCCCGAGGCCCGGCCGCAGTTCACCCGTCAGGACGCGCAGGAGCGTCGACTTGCCGGCGCCGTTCGGACCGAGGAGCCCGGTCACGCCCTGCTGCACGTCGAAGGTGACCGAGTTGAGCGCGACGACGGCTCCGAACGAGCGCGAGACGTCCTTCGCATGAATGACGCTGTCGCTCACGTGGAGACCTCGGCGGAGCGCAGACGGACCCACACGTACAAGATCAGCAGCACGGGCACGCCGACTGCGGCGATCGGCAGCCAGGGCGTCGCAAGCCAGTCGGGGAGGTCGATGCCGAAGATCGGCGGCGTGACACCGCCCAGCGCGAACTCCGGATTGATGACCCTGTAGGTCTTGTCACCGAGGTTGAACGACATGATCTGCGCGATCACGGAGAGGAAGATGAACGAGAAAACCCCCACGATGCCGATCAGCACTGGCCGCCGGAAGGTCGCCGAGAGCGCGAGGACGAGAGAGGACGTCCAGAACGCGTAGAGTCCCGCGGCAGCCATGACGCGGAACGGCAGCGTCCACGTCTTCATGACGTAGTCGAAGTCACCGAGCATGCAGCACTCGGCCCAGATGAGGAGGGTCGGCAACGTCGTCACGAGGGCGCTGAACGCAGAGACGGTGAGGACTTTGGAGAGGAGGTACTGGAGGCGGGTCACCGGCCGTGCGAAGTAGATCTGCATCGCGCCGCTCGACCGGTCGCGGGCCAAGACTCCGGCGCAACTGACGGCCGGGATCACGGTGTTCGCCAGCGACGACGAGTGCATCAGTTCCCAGAAGAGGTACGGGCTGCCGGAGGTGATGTAGGCCATCGCCATGTCGGGGCGGGCGCCGAATTCGGCGAACGCCTCCGTCGGAAGGTTCCCCAACGTGGGCATCCCGGTGTCGATCACCAGCACGATGAAGATCAGCACGCCCCAGACGACGTAGGGCCAGAAGAGCAGGAAGAACAGAAGCACCCAGATCCACCAGCGCAGCCGCGGACGGATGCCCTGCCAGGCCATCGCCGGCACGGGCGAGCGCTGGGAGATCTCGCCCTCGTAGCGCCGGTAGCCGAGTTCGAAGACAGGCATCAACCCGCGTCGCTCCCGGGCTCCTGGACGGCACGCAAAAACACGCCCTCGAGCGAGTCCTCCTGTGTCGTCAACTCGCGGATCGCGCAGTTCACTTCGTGAGCCGCCGCGAACAACGCGCGCGGGGAGCCGTCCGGGGGGATCTGGACCGACAGCGTCTCGCCGTCCCGCCCGATCACCGAGACGCCGTTCACCTCGAGAGCGTGCTCGAACGACGCGTCGTCTCCGGTCACGCGAACCCGGAACACACCCGGCGCCAGTTGCCGGATCTCGTCGATCGATCCTGTCAGAGCGATCTTCCCCTCGCGCAGGACCACGACGCGGTCGCACACGGCCTCGACGTCGCGCAACAGGTGCGAGCAGAGCACGACGCTCTTCTTGTGCTGCTGCGCGAGGTCGTCAATCAGTTCCAGGATCTCGTCGCGTCCCTCGGGATCGAGTCCATTGGTCGGCTCGTCGAGGAAGATCAGCTCCGGATCGTGCACGAGCGCCTGCGCGAGGCGCAGCCGCTGGCGCATCCCGGTCGAGTACTGGTCGACCTTGCGATACCGCGCCTCGCCGAGACCCACGTAGTAGAGGATCTCGTGAGCCCGGCGCTTCGCCTCGCGGCGGGGGAGTCCGCACAGCACGCCGCAGAAGACGACTGCGTCGGCACCCGTGAGCCCGGGCAGGTACGCGTCCACCTCGGGCATGTACCCGACTTCCCGGCGGACCTCCATCGGCTGGGTGGCGACGTCACGGCCGAGCACCTTCGCCGAGCCGGAGTTCGAGTCGAGCAGCCCGAGCAGGACCTTCAGCAGCGTCGACTTACCTGCGCCGTTGGGCCCCAGCAGGCCGACCGCACCCGGCTCGATGTCGACGGAGAGCCCACGCAGTGCCTTGACGCTGCCGTAGGACTTGTGGAGGTCGGTGACCTGGACCGTGAGCAAGCGGCGGAGCATACCGCCCGTCAGCCCGCCTGCCACGGAAGGGCGCCCGCTACGGACCGGAGGGAACGAGAGCGCGCCGCGCGGAACCAAGGCCGCGCGGCGCGCCGGTGCCCGGACGTGAGCGGGGCTACTTCATCTCGTCGATGATCTTGACATTCTTGAGCAGCTTGTAGACACGGCCTTGCGCGCTCTTCAGTCGCTTCGCGTCACCGATGAGATCTGCACCGTATGTGACGCTCACCACGTAGCTCTCGCCCCGCTTGCCGTGAATCCAGCCGAGCCACTCTTTTCGCATCCGCTGATCGCTCTTGGAATCGGTAGCGGTTGCGGTTGCCAGGACGCCCGCGGGCCCGGCACTCTTCGTTTTCTTCACTTCCTTGTTGAGCTTCTTGTCGACGTCCTTCGCAGCGGCGACCCAGTCCTTTCGCTGTCCGTCGCAGAGGCCCTTCACGTTGGACGCGGGGACGTTCTCGCCCGTGTTGTTGTAGACGATGCCGTTCGGCTGGTACTTCCCGTTCGCTAGCTGTTGCTTGTGACGGAACGTCTCGACTACGAGCTGGATCGACTGCCCCGGCGTAGCGTCGATGGACGGCGCCCAGGAGGACGCGAAGACGAGCTTCTGCACAGCCTCGGGCTTCACATCCTTGAACTTGTTGTTCGTCCAGCGTGTCTCCTTCGTGCCTGCGATGTCCACCCAATAGACCCAGTCGTTGAACAGGGCACCGCCCTTGTCCTCCACGTACTTGGCTTTGACCTTCTCCTTCAACTCCGCCAGCTTCTCGGCGTCGGTCTTCTTCCCGCCCGCCTGGGCGGCCGTGCCGCCGGCGACGAGCGCGATGCACGCCAGAAGCGCGCCTGCAGTTACCAAGAGTGACTTCATCTCTGACCTCCTCGAGAGCCCGCGGGGGGGCCGTACCGACTGGAACGGGACCGCCCACTCCATGGATCCCTGAGCAACTGCCCTGCCAGCCCTCGCTGGGCTCGCCGAGCCTGCCCGGAGCGGGCGGCGACGCACGGCGTGTATCCGGCCGGAGACAACGCTCACCGTGGCCCACCGGCCTCGTGAACCCGCCCGTTGGGATGCTGCGCACGCCACGCGCCGACCTCCCACTGCGTAGAGAATACCGGATGGAGCCCCTCCCGGTCTCCTCCCACGGCCCTTCCGCTCCTCAGCCGGAAGGCCGGGCCGCCGCCGACCACCTGCAGCAACGGGGCGCCGCGGCCGTCGGCCGAGACCTCGAACGAGGCCGGGCGGCCGTCCACGCGGCGGTCCCAGGCGAACGCGGCGCGGGAGGCACCGTCCCCCGCGACCACGACGGGGATGCCGGCCACCTCGTCCTCCACGGGGCCGTCGTGGAGCAGTGCGAGGGGGTAGAGAACACGCTCCTCGCCGATCTCGATGCCCAGCCCGAAACGGAGTCCGGAGTTCCGCTGGGCGTAGACGTCGACCGAGAGGTCGGCTGGATGGGCGGCGGGTTTGGGCAGCACCAGCGTGTCGGGGTGCTCTGCCCGCCAGGCCTCCCAGGTGAGCAGCTCCGTGCGCCAGCGCGCGAGAGCCGTCCCGCGCAGCGGACCCGACAGGGCACGGCCGGTCAGGTGGTGCCACAGGCTGTCGGTCTCGACGTCGTAGAGGATGTACGCGTTCTTCCACAGCCAGCCTCGGTGGCCGAAGCGCGCGGGCTTCCCGTCGATGGTGCGGGCGTGCACGACGCCCGTACGACAGAGCGGTCACCAGCAGACCAGTAGGTCCCGTCCGTTCGACGTGTGCTCGACGATCTCGTGGTGATTGAGCAGATTGATCGGATAGGCGAACTGCGCGTCGCCGAGGTCGAGTCCCAACACCATCTCGCCCGGCTTCAGCCCGCCGGAGGACGCCCGCACGAAGTCCGGGTCCCGAATGACCGAGAACACGTCGCGGTGACCGCGGCTCCTGTCCATCTCCGCGAGGAATGCCTCTTCGTCCGGCAGGTCGTCTGCGGCGGCAGGCAGCGTCTCCGAGGCGATCGCGCCGGGTGGCGATGGCGCGCATGCGCCCGCCAGGAGGAGCGCAAGGACCAGCAGCGTGGCGCGAACGTGCATCAACTCAGGTTACTCGCCGGCCAGGCGCTCCCGCACCCGACGCACGACGGGACTGCGCTCGATGTACCGGTACGAGAGGGCCGAGGCGAGGTACGTCACGACGCCGAAGCCCACGGCAGCCAGCGTCCTCTTGACCGCGCCGGCGACGGCGAGCGTCCCGACTCCGATCACGACGTGGAGTACGATCACGTGCAGCAGATATGTCGAGTACGAGACATCGCCGAGGTGCGCCAGAGGGCGGAGCACCCTCGGGTGCCAGCGCCGGATCATCGGCTCGAGCGACAGTGCGGAGAGCAGGACCAGCACGCCCGAGATCCCATCGACCGATCCGAGTGCTGCGCGCACCGCCGGGAGCTGCAGCAGGACGAGCGGGATCGCGAAGACTGCCAGGGAGGCGTACGGGCGCTGTCCCAAGAACCGGCGGACGCCGCCGCCGTGCAAGAAGGCGTATCCGACGAGCATCCCAGCGACGAAACGGTGCAGGTGCGGAGACGCCAGCACGACCGCGAACGGCCACTCGGGAGGCCACGTCAGCGGCAGCACGAACAGCAGCGCCGCGCACGCGATGGGCCCGACTCGACGCCCGAACAGCAGGCACACACCGAGCGCAGCATAGAAGAACGCCTCGAGATTGAGAGTCCACCCGACGCTCAGCACGGGGAAGAACTTGCCGTGCGAGGGAGGCAGGAACGCCAGCGACTCCGCAAGAGACGAGGGCGTCCACTGGAGTGTGATGAAGCGCCTTGGAAGCAACGCCGCGAGCCCGATCAGCAGCAGCGTTGCGAACCAGTATGCCGGTGCGATTCGTGCGAAGCGGTTCGCGAGAAAACGCCGCACGGCGTATTCACGCGTCGCGACGGTGAAAACCATGATGAATCCACTGATCACGAAGAACACGTCGACGCCGAACATCCCGCGGTGCAGGAAGAACTCGCTGAGCGGGTTGCCGGCAGAGAAGCCGCAGGCGAGCGCGACGAAGTGGTAGTAGACGACCATCCAGGCCGCCGCCGCGCGCAGCAGCTGAACGGAGACCAGGCGTCCGTCAGACGTCGGCCGGCCCTCCGCTGCCCGGATTGGCCCGGGTCGGGCTGGCACTGCGCGGATCCGCGACGAAGCCCTCGACCCACTCTTCGCCGTCCTCGAAGCACTCCCGTTTCCAGATTGGTACGGAGCGCTTGATCTCGTCGATCACGTAGCGGCATGCGGCGTACGCCTCGGGCCTGTGCGGTGCCGAGACGGCGATGGCGACCGAGACTTCGCCGACGCGGACCTCACCCTTGCGGTGCCATGCCGAGACGTGCAGCGCCCCGTACTCTTCTTGCGCCGTCTTCGCGATCTCCCGGAGCTTCTTGATCGCCATCACGTCGTACGCCTCGTAGTAGAGCGTCTTGACCGGCCGCTCGACGTTGCGCTTGTCGAGCGACGTCTCCCGCGACACGCCGAGGAACGTGACGACCGCCCCGGAGCGCGGGTCCTTGACGCACGCGACCATCCATCCGAGGTCGAGCTTGTTGCGGGTGATGCCGAAGGGACCCACTGCTAGCCGCCCGACACCGGCGGCAGGACGGCGAGCACGGAGCCGTCCGGGATGACGGCATCCAGGCTCGCGAACTCGTCGTCGATCGCGGCCCGGCACGACGGCAGCAGCTCCCCCAAACGAGGGTGTGTCGCCGCCAGTTGCGCGAACGCGGACGCCACGGTGGCGCCGCTCGTGACGTCACACTCGAGCTCATCGCAGCCCGCCGCTTCGCGCGCGGAGGCGAACAGAAGCACCCTCACGCGCACGAGTCGTTCACATTCAGGAACAGCGCGTTCCGCAGCTCGGGCGACCGTCGCGCCTCGATCAGATGACGACGCACGCGGTCGGGATTGAGAGGCCGAGGCCCGTCGTCGGTCGGCGCGGCCCACGCAGCGGCGGCCTGCGCTCCGACGAAGTCGTCGGCGCCCGCGGAGAGGAGAAGCGCACCGAGCTTGTGCCCCAGCACGTGCGCGTCCACGGTGACCCGGGGCACGACGTGGCCGAATGCGAGCCGCGCGACAGCGCACGCCATCGTGTCGTCGCTGCCGGAGCTCCCGTGCAGAGGACTGGCGCCCTCCGTGCGGTCGGGGAGCACGACGCACGACAGGAACCCCTGCGTGTCCTCTACGATGCGGCGATAGGCCTCGAGGCGGTCCAGGAAGGTGGTGGACAGAGACCCGCGCGTGTACGCGACGGGCAGCACCGTCTTCACTCCCGCCTCGTGGGCGGCCCGGTGCACGGCGATCCCGGCGGGGTCGAGGCCCTCGCCCGGCGCCCAGTCGAGCGTTGCGACACCGGAGCCGGCGAGCGCCTCGATGACCTGGCGGTCGGTCATGCTCTCCGCCGCCGAGATCGTGCGCACCTGCGACGCCGTGAACGCGCGCAGCGGCAGAGCCGGCCGCGCGTCGCGCACGCCGCGCGCCAGATCGAGAGCAACCGTCAGCGTGAGCCCGCTGCGGGGGATACCGACCAGTTGCACTTCGCTCGCCGTCACGCCCGCGACGCGCGAGAGCGGGTGCGACACCAGTGTCGCCGGCTCGGCCGCGAACGTGTGGCCGGGGGCGCGCACACGCAGCGTCCACGGGTGCGTGACCACGACGTTGCTCGTGGCGGCGCGTCGCGCATCCGCGAGGGCCGCCGCCGCGAGCGGGTTGCCGCACTCGAGGACACGGAGAAGCGCGTCACGGGACAGTCGCGCTCCGCGCAGGGCCCGTTCGATCAGATCGCCGAGCCCGGCGGTCTCGACGACGCGGCGTCGGATTGCTGAGAGTGTCAAGTGATCACCTTCCCGAGATCAGCCGATTCCCGAGATCAGCCGATTCCGAGATGAGATTAGCCGGTGCCTGTTCGAACTCGTTCGCCGACAAGGCGAGATTCCGCGGGTTCGTTCCGCACACTTCGCGCATGCGCTCGGGCGTGTCGAGGAAGCGTGCCTCGACCGGTTCGTAGAAAAAGTTGCGCTGCTGGGGCCGGAACCCGGCCGCTTCGATCACGGCGCAGATCTCCGGCGAGAGCATTCGGTACGCGACGCCCGCGGACGAGACAACGTTCTCCTCGATCATGGTCGACCCCATGTCGTTGCAGCCGAACCACAGCGCCATCTGGCCGGCTTTCGGACCCATGGTCACCCACGACGACTGCATGTTGCGGACGTTCTGCAGGTAGAGGCGCGCGAGCGCGACCACCCGCAAGTAGTCGGCGCCCCCGTGGGGCTCTTCCCTCTTGAGCGCCGCCGTCGGCTGAAACAGCCACGCGATGAACGCCGTGAACCCGGCATCTGTCGTTCCGGCGCGCGCGTGCGACTCGTCCTGGAGCGTGCGCAGCCGGTCCAGGTGCTCGACGCGGTCCACCGGGCGTTCGAGATGGCCGCACATCATGGTCGCCGTGGTGCGCAGGCCGAGCGAGTGGGCGTCGCGGTGCACCTGCAGCCACTCTTCGGTCGTGCACTTGAGCGGCGAGATCGCAGTGCGCGCGTAGTCGGTCAGGATCTCCGCCCCGCCGCCGGGGATGGAGTCGAGACCGGCTTCCATCAGGCGCGCGATCGTGTCGCGGATCGACAGATCGGAGACCTCGGCGATCTTCACGATCTCGGGCGAGGAGAGCGCGTGCACGTGCACGCCCAGCGACTTGCAGAACCGGATCAGGTCGGCGTACCACTCGACGTCCCACTCCGGGTGCGTGCCGCCCTGCATGAGGATCTGCCGGCCGCCGAGAGCGATGGTCTCCTCGATCTTCTTCTTGAGCGTTGCGCGTGTCAGCAGGTAGCCGTTCTTGGATCCCGGCGCCGCGTAGAAACTGCAGAAACGGCAGTAGCTGTCGCAGATGTTCGAGTAGTTGACATTGCGATCGACGATGTACGTAACGACCGGCTCGGGGTGCAGTCGCTTGCGCACCTCGTGAGCGGCCAGGCCGAGATCCAGGAGGTCGGCTTCCTCGTGCAGGACGAGCCCCTCATCGGGCGTGAGCCGCCCTCCGTCGATCGCTTTCGCGAGAAGATCGTCGATCCGCTTTTCTTGGGTTGCCACTGAGGGCGGAACGCTACCAAACCCTCGCGCCATGCCGCACTTGTCAGGCGGCGCCCGTGTCGAGCCTGTACCGCTCACGGAGGCGGATGCCACGGGCGTACATCTCGGCTGTGTCGGGCACCTCGATGGTGTCCACGTAGACGCCCCCGGCGAGCTTGCAGGAACGGGCGGATGCCGCGTTCTCGGGACCGCAGGTGATCCAGATCTCCGGCAGTCCGTGCGCACGGGCGAGCGGCAGCAGCAGGCGGGCGCTGCGCGCAGCGTACCTTCGTCCTCGGTGCGCCTCGTCCACGTCGAATCCGATGTGCCCGTTGTGGTGGCTGAACTCCCACCCATCGGTGATCCGCAGTCGGATCCGGCCCATGACCTCGCCCGTGTCAGCGTTCTGCATCGCGAAGCTGTACCGCGGGACCCGA
This sequence comes from Planctomycetota bacterium, assembly GCA_965248445.1. Classification (GTDB taxonomy): domain Bacteria; phylum Planctomycetota; class JAJSAM01; order JAJSAM01; family JAJVHW01; genus CBDFJG01. The sequence continues at coordinate 1,272,628 of CBDFJG010000003.1, read as the reverse complement.
TTGCGGGCCGGGTCGTTCCCCTCGACGTTGGATAGCGCCAGCACGAGGTCCCCGTCGCGCAGCGGTCCGGGGTCGAGCGGCACGAAGTCCGCGTCCCGCATCAGCCCGCCGCTTGCGGTTGCGGCTCGCGCCAGACGCCGTGTTCGCGGAGCAGATCGATCAGCTCGTCGTCTGCGTCGGACTGGGCGACGCCGCGGCGCACGATCTCCTTGCCGACATACAGGTTCACGAGTCCCGGCGCGCTCCCGACGTATCCGAAGTCTGCGTCCGCCATCTCGCCCGGGCCGTTGACGATGCAACCCATCACGGCGATCTTCACGCCCGGGAGGTGGCCGGTGCGCGCCTTGATGCGCTGCGTCGTTTCCTCGAGGTCGAAGAGGGTGCGCCCGCAGCCTGGACACGCGATGTACTCGGTGCGCGAGCTGCGCAGTCGCGACGACTGCAGCACGCCGAGCGTCAGGTGCAGGAGATCCTCCGGCTCGTGGGCCCCGCCGAGGCAGAGCGCGTCGCCGACTCCGTCCGCGAGCAGCGGTCCCGCGATGCCCGCCGCTTCGAGTAGCGCGTCGTCACGGTTTGCCGGCAGATCGAGAACCAGAACCAGCGGATCGCGGCCGGACTCCACGGCGAGCCGCCTGTAGCCGGTGACCGATTCGCGTACGGCGAGCTCGGAACGAAGACAGACCGCGACACCGGGCAGAGATCCGCGAAGCCGGTCCGCGTGTGCGGAGTCCGCGTCTTCGAGCAGCACCCCCTCGAGCGCGGGAATCCCGGGACCAGCCGGGGTGGCGAGGACTCGCAGCCGATCGATGCAGTCGGCCTGCGCCGGGAATCCGGCGCGGAGTGCGACCATCACGACAACCGGACCGTCCCCGCCGAGTTTGTGCGCGCCGAAGGGGCGGCTTTCGCTTGCGCGTTGCGCGTACTCGAACGGATCGAACGGCAACGGCGTCGCGGGTGGTGCGAACGGCCCTTCCTCGTCGAGCGGCAGCGGCCCCACCAGCCGGAGCAGCGATTGCGCCACGGGCACCTCGCGCACCGGGTGCTCCGTCAGCGAGACGCGAATGGTGTCGCCGATGCCGTCGCGCAGGAGCGACGCGATCCCGATCGCGCTCTTCGTACGTCCGTCTTCGCCTTCGCCGGCTTCCGTCACTCCGAGGTGGAACGGGTACGGCCAGCCGAGCACGTCGAGCCGCGCGGAGAGCATGCGGTACGCCTGCACCATCGCCTGCGGGTTGCTCGATTTCATGGAGAGCACGACGTCGCGGTGCTCTTCTTCTTCGCAGACGGCCAGATACTCGAGCGCCGACTCGACCATGCCGAGCGGCGTGTCGCCGAACTGGTTCATCACGCGATCGGACAGCGACCCGTGGTTCGTGCCGATACGCAGCGCTACGCCGCGGCGCTTGGCCTCTTGCACGAGCGGGCGAAAGCGCTCCTGCACGCGGCGGATCTCGGCGCCGTACTCCTCGTCGGTGTAGTCGCGGCGGCGGAAGCGCTTCGAGTCGACGTAGTTGCCCGGATTGACCCGCACCTTCTCGACGTGCTTGACCGCCTCCATCGCCGCGGCCGGTGTGAAGTGGATGTCGGCTACGAGCGGAGCGTTGCACCCGGCCGCCCGCACCTTGTCGCGGATCTCCGCCAGCGCTCGCGCTGCCTTGACGGTCGGTGCGGTGATCCGCACGATCTCGCTGCCCGCCTCCGCGAGAGCGAGCGTCTGGGCGACGGTGCCGTCCACGTCGAGCGTGTCGGTCGTCGTCATCGACTGCACGACGATCGGGTGGTCGCCGCCGACCGGAACGTCGCCGATGCGGCAGACGTGGGTGCGCCTCCGGCGGGGCACGTACGGATCGGGGCAGAACGCGTGCGTCACGACGCGGAGCGTAACTCCGCGGGCGGCCCCGGCGACGATCCACCAAGGGGAGGTCATGCACCTGGTTGAGCCCGGGCGTCAGGTTGAGCGGACATATCGGCCGCGCGATCCGGTCGGCAATTCGAAGAGTGGCGATTGGAAGATTCCGGCGCTCCTGCCGATCTAGGGGGTTGGACCCGGCCGGTGCTGAGCTCTGAGGGGCGCCGGAGGAGGGTGGCGCAGCCATCCCGACGGGTCGAGTGAGTCCGAGGGACAGGTTCTGTCGCCAACGACGTCCGAAGTGACGTCCGCAGCGCCCCGGCAGGCGCGGCGGACGCTCGGCGGGCTGGTGCGCCTCGGTGCGCGCGCGGCCCGCGGTGACGAAGCGGCTCTCGCCGAGCTGCTCGACGCCACCCGTGCACGCGAGCCCGTCAGGCGCGCGGCCGCGGTTCGCGGTCTGTCCGGCGTCGCCGACGAGCGGGCGGACAGCGCGATCTGGCTCGCCCTCGACGATCGCTCCGTCGACGTCCGTCTGGCAGCGGTCGACGGAGCGATCACCCTCTACGAGTACGAGCCCCTCGACTCGTTGCTGATCCCGTTCTCGGACGAACGCGTGGTCGTGCGCGAGGCAGCGGCGGAGGCTCTCGGTGAACTTGCCGACCCCCTGGGCATGTTCCCGCTGATCGAGGGCCTGGACGATCGGGCGCCGTGCGTGCGGGTGGCCTGCGCGTCGTCTCTCGGTCGCATGGGCGCGCTCGATGCGATCTCCCCCTTGCGGGAAGCGTTGCGGCGGCAGCGCTCTCCGATCGCGCGGCTCGCGTACCGCGCAGCACTCTGGCAACTGGGCCTCGCCGAGTACCGCGAGGGCGTCGTGCGCGCACTGAAGCACGATATCCCCGAGGTGCGCACGGCGGCGCGCAGCGTGCTCGCGCGACTGCACCGGCGCACCGGCTGAACCGTTCGTCTATCCTCTCCGCGTCGCGGCGCATGCCGCCCGCGACCCGAGGGGAGGTGATGCGATGAAGACGGCACTCAAGTACGGGCTGGCGGTGGGGCTGGCGCTGACGCTCGCGAGCGACGTGGATGCCCGCGAGTTGACGTCCGGTTCGTTCGAGCTGGCGTTCAAGATGACCGGAAAGATCTACGACGACGACGACAAGGTCGTCGCGAAGGCGAAAGACGCCAGCACCGACGTCGGCGCGTTCAACTCGCTGCTGACGTTCAAGCTGCGCTACGAGATCGGCGCGACTCTCTACAACCTCCCCGGCGAATTCACCGACGAGAGCGACCGCAAGTCCGGCGCGAGCCCCGACGGCAACGAGGTGGGCGAGCTGAACGCGTTTTACGGGGCGCTCGGGAGCGGGACGACGTGGAAGGGCAAGAAGCCGAAGGTCGGCTTCCCCGATGGCGTCGACTTCACGTCGGTCGAAGTGAGTGGCAAGTTCAAGGTGAACAAGAAGTTCCAGAAGCCGCGGCTCAAGCTGAAGTACACGGTCGAGGGCACGATCACGGCCGGCCCCAACGCGGGGCAGACGTTCCGCGGCAAGATCAAGATCAAGGGCAAGGGCGACCGGACAGACTGACGCCATCGCGCACGAGCATTCTCCGCGCAAGCCCTACGACGAGATGTCCGCCTGGCTGTCGATTCCCGTCCGCATCCTGCGCTGGCTCGCACGCGGTGACGTCACCCGCCGGACCGTTGCGTTCGACCTGACGTTCGGTGTTGTTCTGCCGATCGCGGGGATCGCACTCGACCGCACGGTCGTGGCGCACTCGCCGGACTACGACACCGTGTCGGGCGCCATCTGGATCACACCGTACGTCCAGCTCTTCACTCTGACGGGCATCGCCGGCCTCCTCCTCTGGCACCTCTTCCGCAAGCGGGTGGGCTGGTGGGCGATCCCAGCGTCGGGTCTCCTCGGACTCGGCGCGGCATGGGCGACGTTCGTGGCGTGCTTCGCCGTGCCGATGTCGGGCGCAGCGGCGCTCTGGCAGCTGGGCAACCCGGTTTGTCTCATTCTCGCCCTCGGTCTCCTCACACCGCTGACGGCGTGGGCGTACCTGCGCAACACAGCTCGTGCGATCGTGGCGGGGGAGGCGCGCGCGAACGTCGAGTCCCGGATCGCGATCTTCGCCCTCGTCGGCCTGCTGCTGCTGGCGGGCAACTTCGTGGCGGGGCGTCTCGCCAAGGCGATCGCCTGGCGGGCGCAGGAGGTCGTCCTCGCGAACCGCGATTCGGGCGAGGTCCTGCTCACGCAGCGCCGGCTCCGCACTCTCTGGGTCTTCCCGGGCGTGCGTCCGTGGCGCGTCGAGAGGGCGGCTGTCGGCGACGAGAGCGTGCCGGTCAAGCCCCATGCCCGGCAGGCCTTCGAGGCGATCTGCAGCGTCGATTGCGACGAGGTCGAGGAGCGCCGTAGGTACGACTCGTTCTGACCTCGACCGAACCCCCGTCCGAGCCTGGCGGTTCCCCCTTTCGAACGGGAGCGGCGGGCTCGTAGAGTGTCCGGCCGCGCCCCCTTTTCGGGCCGCGGCGCACTCAGGGAGACGGGCATGTTCAAGCGACTCGGAAACCTCATCAAGGGCTTCTTCGCCCTGTTCGTCGGAGGGCTCGAGAAGAAGAGCCCCGAGGCGCTGCTCGAACTCGAGAAGGAGAACCTGCGCAGGCAGATCTCTCAGTACAACCGCGGCCTCGCGTCGCACGCCGCGCTCGTCGAGAGGATCATCACCCAGCAGAAGAAGCAGCAGAAGCTGCACGATGAGCTGAAGGCGAAGATCACCGCCCACCTGAAGGCATGCATATCCGGTTGACGACCGTGACCCCAAGGGGTAGTGTCTCGGACGCATGCCGAAGCCGGGCTACCCTCGCAACATCGTGGAGTTCACGGAGCAGTTCGCGACGGAAGAGCAGTGCCTCGAGTACCTCGTGCAGTGTCGTTGGCCCGACGGGTTCCGCTGCCGCCGGTGCGGCGGCAAGAAGTACTGGCCCCGTCCAGATCGAAGAGCGATGCGGTGCGTGGGCTGCGACCTGATCACGTCGGTCACCGCGGGCACAGTGCTGCATCGCAGCCGGCTGCCGCTGAAGTCCTGGATGTGGGCCGCGTACTTGATGACGACGGACAAGCGGGGCGTCTCTGCGCTCGCACTCCAGCGACAGCTCGGTCTGACCCGCTACGAGACCGCGTACCAGATGCTCCAGAAACTGCGATCTGCGATGGTCGCGCCGGAGCGCGCGCAGTTGTTCGGCGTCGTCGAGGTCGACGAGGCGCTGATCGGAGCGCCGTTTCGAGGCCGAGAGGAGCGCACCGCGGCAGACAAGGCCGTCGTGGTCGGCGCGGTCGAGGTGCGTCCGACGAAGAGAGGTACACAGCCCGGACGCATCCGGCTGCGCCACGTGCCGGCCTCATCGAAGCCGCACCTGCTGGCGTTCGTCAAGGACAGCATCGAGCGTGGGGCGCTCGTCGTGACCGACGGCCACGAGACCTACGACGCAGTCGAGAAACTCGGCTACGAGCACGGGATCGAGTCCACGATGATGGGCGCGGCGCAGGCGGACGTCCTGAGGCACCTGCACCTGGTCTTCTCCAACCTCAAGAGACCTGGCTCGTAGGCACGCACCACGGCCGGGTCTCGAAGAAGCACCTGCAGCGGTATCTCGACGAGTTCACGTTCCGGTTCAACAGGAGACGCACGCCGCAGGCAGCGTTCCAGACGGTCCTCGGCATCGCGGCGAAGACGCCGCCGCGCACGTACGAACAGGTCTACGCCGACGAGCCTGCAAGCCCGCTGCCCTTCTAGCCGCATCTGTTCACGAGACGTCGCGATGACGGTGCTTTCGGAGTCCACAGGGTCAGATCTTGGCCAGGCGAGGGCGGATGCTGTCGTCGTTGCCACAAGGGCAACGCGAGTGAGCGGCCGAAACGGCGCGGATTCTGCGGTGTGGGCAGACCGTAGGCCGGGCGGTGGTGTGGCGGACGGCGCGGCGGGACGTCAGGTCGGCTTCGGGGATGCCAGCAGTCGTTGCGCGCAGCGCTCGAAGACGTGCTGCCAGGGCCACGACGAGGACATCGAGACCCAGATCCGGCGCGTCGTGATCCGCACGAGCGCGCCGATCTTGAGCAGCCGCAGGCGGATCGTGCCGGCTTGCGCACGCGCCATCTCGGTGCCGGCGAGACCGATGCGTCGCAGCGCACAGGTCAGGACGTAGGCCATGGCCGACATGGCCATCCGCACGGCGTTGCCCTGCATCGTGTGCACCGACAGACGGGTGCCGAAGAGCTCGAGCTGCTGCTCCTTGATGCGATTCTCCGCCTCGCCCCGGGCGCAGTAGAGCTGCTCGTAGAGACGCTTGCTGCTCCAGCTACGAGGCGGCAGATTGGTCACCACGAAGCGGGGATTGCGCTTGCCGCCCGGCAGGTGCTCGGCCTTGGCGACCACGCGACGCCTCTGGCTCCAGCTCCCCAGCGTGGTCCAGGCAAAGTCGCGAAAGACCCGGGCTGCTCGGCCGGTCTGCACGGCACGGGCTGCGGCCTCATCGAGCGCGTCTTCGACGTGTCGCTCAAGGCGCTCATTGCGCGCCATGCCCAGCAGGTAGAAGTGGCCGGCGGCCTCGCACCAGGCCATCAGCTCCTCGCGGCAAAAGCCCGAGTCTGCGCGCACGAGCACCTTGGCCCGGGGCCAGCGGCGCCGCAGACGTAAGACCAGCGCACGGAGCTCGTCCACGACTCCGCGCGCGGGATCTCTGTCAGCGGTCTGGAGCCGAGCGAGCAAGAGGTGCTCGCCGCAGAAGACGTACAGCGGCAGGTAGCAGTAGTGCCCGTAGTAGCCGTGGAAGAAGCGGCCCTCCTGCCGGCCGTGCAGCCGCACGTCGGAGTGGTCCAGGTCCAGCACGAGCAGGCCCGGATCCTCCGGCCCCATGGCCTCGCAGAAGACGTCGCTGAGCACGCTGTCCACGCGCTCCTGGTCCATCTCGATCTTGGCGTAGCGCGTCTGTGCCGTGGCGCCGAGCTGCGTGGTCTCGAGCCGCGAGAGCGTCGGGTGCGTGGCCAGAGCACCCTCGCGCTTGCCGCACGCCGCGGCAAACAGCGGGTCCTTGCCGACATGGTCGTGGTCCACCAGATCCTCGTAGCCCGCGCACAGCCCGAAGACCCGCTGACGCAGCATCTGGCCGACCGTGTGCTCGACCCGACGCGGGTCCCGGTGGTCCCCGAAGCAGCGCGCAAACCGCGAGAGCAGATCGATGCGACGATCGACCCGCTCGAGCAGCAGCACGCCCCCGTCGCTCGTCACGGTACCGGCGTCGAAGCGCGTCACCGCGGTGCGTCCACAGATGCCCGCGAAGAGGGTCCCCTGCGGGCTACAGTCTGTCGTCATCGGGCCGGCGCTCCTGTCGGTGCAAGTACTAGCGAGTACGAGCACTTAGACAGACGACGGCCCGCTCAGATTCCCGGCTGGTGAACGATTCGGGCTAGGTCGAGGTAGGCCATGTGGGCAGCCGGCGATCTGGCGCGGTGTGGAGTTCCCCCGGTTCGGTGGACACCCGGGGACTATGATACGGCGGCCTCCGGCCGTCGCCGCCTCTCGAACTCGATGGGCGACAGGTCCTCGATGGAGGAGTGTCGCCGCTGCGGATTGTAGAAGCCCTCGATGAAGTCGAACACCGCCAACCGCGCTGCGGACTGCGGACTTGGTCGAAAAGCTGGTGCGGTCGATCAACTCGGTCTCGAGCGTGGCGAAGAAGCTCTCGCACATGGCGTTGTCGTAGGCGTCTCCGACCGATCCCATGGACGGCCTGACGCCCGCTTCTCTGCAGCGCCGCCCGAAGGCGAGCGACGTGTACTGGCAGCCCTGGTCGGAGTGGTGGACGACTCCGAGGGGCTGGCGCTGGCGCACGGCCATCTCGAGTGCGTCCAGCACGATCTTGGTGTGGAGCGTCGTGGCCATGGACCAGCCGACGATCCGGCGGCTCCAGACGTCGAGGACGACCGCCAGGTACAGGAACCCCGTCCAGGTCGGCACGTACGTGATGTCGGCCACCCAGAGCTGATCGGGTGCGTCGGCCGTGAAGTCGCGATCGACCAGGTCGGCGGCCGGCGCCTGACGCTGCGAGCGCTTCGTGGTCTTGGCTCTCTTGCGGCGGCTCACGCCCTCGATCCCAGCCTGGCGCATGAGGCGCTCGACGCGCTTCCTACCGATGTGGAGGCCCTCGTAGCGCAGCTCGGCATGGATGCGCGGTGATCCGTACGTCTGGCGAGAGCGCTCGTGGATCTCGCGGACGCGCTCGGTCAGGGCAGCGTCCTCGCGATCTCTCTTCGAGGGCGCACGGCCGCGCGATGCGTAGTACCCGCTCCTCGAGACGCCGAGGACCCGACACATGGTGGCCACGTCGTGCTCTGCCTGGTGATCGCTCACGAACCCGAACCCTTCTCTGGGATCGAGCGCGTCTCCCGAGCGAACCAGGCCGCGGCTTTTTTCAAGATGTCGCGCTCCTCGCGCAGCCGGCGCACATCTCGTCTGAGCTTGCGCAGCTCATCGCGCTCCGCGGTGGTCAAGCCGTCGTCACGCTCTCCGGCGTCCAGCGCGGCCTGCTTGATCCACTTGCGGATCGTCATCTCCGTCGGCTCGAACTCGCGGCACAGGCTCATCACGCTCCGGCCGGCGCGGTGCAACTCGACGATCTGGCGCTTGTACTCCTCGTCGTACGGTGGTCTCGATCTGGGCATCTGGACATCCTCCCAACCTCAGTGGTCGGGTGTCCACCGAACCGGGGGAACTCCAGTGTAGACTGCGCGGTTCGTCCGCCCCCGGGGCCGCCTTAGCGCGCCGGAGGAGACCGGAAGTCCACGTTGCCGGTTCAAGAGATGGGCCGGTTCAAGAGTGGGGCATCGGTGATCAGGAGACTGTTGGGCATGCACGACGAGCGACGGATTCGCGGTCTGTTCAGACCGCTCACCTTGCGTGCCCCCGCGACCGGCGTGGTGACCGTGGCGCTGCTGTTCGCAGGCCTGGTGTTCGGGGAGTTGCCACTGACGGCACCCGAAGCGCTGGCCCAGGACACCGGCGATCCGCCGCGCGACAAGGAACCCGGTCTGCGCCGTCCCGGCCGCCGGAAGCCCGGCCGTTCGCGCGTCAGGTTCGGTGACCTCGGCGATGACGAACGGGACGACGGCGGTGACGTCGGCGGCGGCGACGACGCGCCGGAGTTGCCGAAGCGCAACGAGCCGGAACTGCTCGTGCGTCAACTCGCCGAGTGGCCCTCCGCTGATGCGCGGCAAGCTTCGATCCGTCTCGCCGCGCAACCCAGCGTTGCTCTGCCGCTCCTCGAACGCACGATGCTCGAACGCGGACACGACTGGCGCATGATCTCCGGAGCTGCGGCCACGCTCGGCCGCATCGGCGACCTGCGCGCGCTGGAGCTCATCGAGTCGAAGATCCAGGACCGGAAGATGTTCCAGCATGCGTCCGAGTTGCTCAACGCGCTCGTGAAGATCGATCCGATCGGCGCGAAAGCGCGGCTGACGGCGCATCTGCTGCACCCCGCGTCGGCCGTCGTCGAAGAAGCCGGCGAGCGTCTGAAGAAGCGCGTCGACGCAGCGGATCTCGACGGACTTCGGGAGATCTTCGAGATCGGCGGCACGGCCGCGCGCGCGGCGTCACTCGAGCTGATGCGGGAGGCCGACGCCGAGAACGCCCGCGCCGACTTCGCGGCGGCGCTGCGGGACAAGCACCCGACGGTCTGTTTCGCAGCGGCACAATCGCTCTCCGCGGACGACTCCGACGAGGCTCTCGCCATGCTTCGTCGCGCGGCGATCTCCCCACTGGATCGCCAGATGGGGTACGCGTTCGTGGGCATCAGCATGCGGGCGGAGCGAACGGGCCAGTACCTGTTGCGGCCGTCGGACGTACGCGCGCTGCTCGGTGGTCGAGGACTCGACCACCTCGAGCGTCTGAACCGCGCCGCCGCCGCGCTGGCGCTCGCCGACGCGGGGTACTTCCACGAGGTCGAGTCGCTCGAGTCGGCGCTGGACAAACGTGTCCTGCCCGGACTTCTCGACGCGTACGTCGATCCGGAGTTCTGGCCGGACATGAAGGTGCTCGGCCCGCTCATCGTCACGCGCCTGCGACGTCTGTCGGGCAACTACTCGCTCGGCGGAGCGCGAGAGTGGGCAACGTGGTGGCAGCAGCACAGCGGCGGCTTCGAGGCGCACCGCGTCCTCGCCGGTGTGCCGGCGGAAGCAGCCGGCCAGATGGTTCTCTCCATCGGCGGCGACGACGCGCCAGGGGGCGAGACCACGGTGATGGCGGCCTCCGGGAGTGCGCTCCGTTCGGTGCTGCCCGGTGACCTCTCGATCGTGATCGACGCGTCCGAGGCCGCGACGCTCGCTCGGCTCCTCAACGACTCCGGCGTTCTGCGCGACGCCGAACGCGGCACACGCGGCGCGCCCCGGCGTGCACCGCTGCAGGTCGGCGTCCGCACGGGCAACCGCGAACGGCGCATCGGCCTGTACGTCGACGAACTCGGCGACAGCGGCGACGAGTTGATCGCGACGGTTGCGGCGCTGCGCGCCCGGCACGGCTGGCAGCGCTACCGCCCGTCCGCCGTCGATCCCGATGCGTTCGTCGAGGCGATGTCGCCCGCATTCTCCGCCGAGCGCGAGCCCGCCGAGCGCGAGGCCGCATTGGCCGCCCTGATCATCGACTCGCTGGACATGGCGCGAGGCGACGACTTCCTCATCTCGTCCCTGAACCGCCTCACGGAGATGGCCGATCTCGGCGGCGCGATCCAGAACCGTCACACGGATCGCCTGCTCGCGCTGCTCGGTCTGCGCGACGATGCGGACGACGTGGCACGTGGGATCGTGCGAGTGCTCGCGAGTTCGCGAAAGCCCGAAGCGCAGCCGTTGCTGATCGACTTTGTTCTCTCGCGTCCGTCGGTGCACCGCGACGAACTCCTGCTGCTGGTCTACCAGAGCGCGAGCGACGAACAGCTCGTGGCGGGCCTGAAGCACGAGCGTCATGAAGTTCGCGTGGCCGCCACGGCCTCTCTGCGTGCAGGCGTGCTGAAGGGCGACGGCGCGACCGCTGCGTTCGCCAAGCTCGAGGACTCGCACGAAGACGTGCGCGCTGAGGCCGTGCGTGCACTCGGTCGACTGCGGGTCGAGGAAGCGCGGACACAGTTGCAGGAACTCGCAGGACAGCCGGGCGAGCTCCGCATCCCCGCGATCGACGCGCTCGGTCACCTCGGCGGCAAGCAAGCGCTGCCTGTGATCATGGGCGCGTTCGCCAGTGACCTGCCGCGCCTGCGCGTCGCGGCGATCGACGCGTTCGCCGAGTGCGGCGAGCCCGAGGGTCTCTCCGCGATCGTGTTCGCGATGAGCGGCGATCCCTCCGCCCTGGTGCGCGAGGTCGCGTCGTCCGCGATTCGACGCGTCGGCACGCGCCGCGCTGCAGACGCTCTGCGCCAGCTCGCTGTGGATCCCGCGCAGCCCGAAGGGCCCCGCGCACGTGCGTTGACGAGTTTGGCCCAGTTGCGCGGCAGCGAGGCCTCCGAGGATCTGCGCCGCATGGTCGACGACCCGTCCGCGCTGGTGGGCGACGCCGCCGCGCTGGCGCTGGCCGACTGGCGCGACGAGGGGTCGGTCCCGCGGCTGCTCGAGATGCTCCGCAAGGGACGCCGCACGACACGCGTCGTGCGCGCCCTGGAGTCGCTGTCCCTCGAGACGTTCAACCAGAGTGACACGGACTTGCTGGCGTCGCTCTACGAGGGCTGGTGGGAGTTGTCGGGTGACCGTGGACCGCGCGGCTGGCTGGCCGACGCGCTGCGCGCCGAGGACATCCAGCACGAGATCCTCGACGACTGGGAGGCCGGTCGCGCCGGCCGCGAAGCGATCCCCGTCCTGCTCGAAGGGCTCGCATCGGAGCGCTGGTCGGTCCGTCGTGCGTGCGATCTCGCGTTGCGCGACCTGACCGGTCGGAACGTCGGCGACCAGGAACCCTGGACGTCCGATCGCGAAGCGCGGCGCATGGCGTCGGCGTGGAAGCGCGTCGTCACCGAGCTGCGCGGCGAACGTTGAGCCGCGGGTCGTCCGTCGCAGCGCCGGGGCTGGCGCCAGCGCTCCTCTTCTTCCTTGCGCCCGCTCTCATCCTTACCATCGCGGTGGTCGTGCGCGCTCGCGGCGAGATCGCCACGCCCGAGACGATCATCAACCGCCTCTCCGAGTTCGTCCCGCAAGCTCGGGAGAGCGCGGCCGCCGAGGGCGTGCCGCTGCCGCTCGTCCTCGCCGTGGCGAGCGTCGAGAGCTCGGGTATCGCGACGGCGCGTTCCCCTGCGGGTGCGGTCGGGCTGATGCAACTCATGCCCGCCACCGCCGAAGAGATGGCGACGCTGCGGCGTGAGCCGCCGCCCGACCGGACGGATCCGACCACGTCGCTGCGGCTCGGCTCGCGCTACCTTGCGCGCGCGCGGCGCCGGTACGCGTCGCACCCCCGCGTCCGTGAGCTGGCGCTCGCCGCGTACAACGCCGGCCAGGGCAACGTCTCGAAGTGGACCGCCGCCGCACCGCCACCCGTAGGCTACGAGGACCTGGTGAGCTGGATCCGGATCGCCGAGACCCGCGCGTACGTGCGCCGCGTGACGGTATGGGAGCAGCGTTGGCACCGCGTCCTCGCCGCGGAACTGACCGGGCCGGCCGACCCTCCGGAGTAGGTCGTCGGGTACGTGACCCGGTGGTGCGCCGTCCGAGAATTCGTGGCTCCGTCGAGTACCGTGACGCCGACGTTCGAACCCCGGAGAAAGCCATGCACCGTCGTCCGCTCGCTCTCACGACTCTTGTCATCGCGTCGCTTCTGACGATCCCCGGCTGTGACGCCGCTCGGCTGAAGCGGCTTGAGGAAGAGCAGAAGTCGCTCACCGCGCAGCTTGATCGCGCGGACGGAGAAAAGGCGCGCCAGAGCGAGAAGATCGCGGCCCTCAACGCCAAGGTGCATGACGGCCTCAGTGAGATCGAGACGACGAGGCGGGCCGTGCTGGCCGCACGGGACGACGCGGACGAGGCGGAGCAGAGGCTCGCCGCCGCCCAGAGCGGTTCGAAGGAGACACGTCAGAAGTTCCGCGCGCTCGAGAAGCAGGTCGAGCTGCTCGAGAAGCGCAAGGGCAAGGTCGCGAGCCACCGCGACGAGTTGATCGACTGGGTCAATGAGCTGTTGCCGATCGCCGAGCAGCACGACCCGCGGCTGCAGAACCTGCGCGAGGTGACGGACGCGATGGCCGAGGAGGTGCAGGAACTGCGAGGCCTGGAGTGGAAGCGGCCGTTCATGCGCCGACTGATCGCCCGCGAGGACGTGTCGAAGTTCCTGCGGCGCGACATGGAGCGCGAGCTGCCGCCGGAAGAGGCCGAGACGATGGTCCGCGTCATGTCCGAGTTCGGCATGATTGCGAAGGGCACGAACCTCTACGACATCTTCCTGCAGTTCCTCGAAGGGGGCGCCGCGGCGTTCTACAAACCGGACACCGGGACCTTCTATCTCATCGAAGGCAAGAACGACGCCGGCGACCGTCCGATCGTGTTCCACGAACTCGTGCATGCGCTCGAGGACCAGCATTTCGGACTCGATCTCATGCAGCAGGCGTTCGAGGAGAACTCGGACGGCGGCATGGGCGTCAAGGCGCTCATCGAGGGATCCGCGGACCTGTTCCAGGACAAGTACCACAAGCTGCACCCGGAAGATGTCGAGGCCATGACGGCCGCGCAGAAGAACAACCCGGAACTGCTGCAGCGGCAGATGCGCATGATGGTGCAGGTGCCGGCGTTCCTGATCGCGGCGATGGGTTTCTATCCGTACAAGAACGGTTCCGCGTATCTGCGGAAGATCGACGCCACGAGCGGATCCGCCGTGGACGCGGTCTTCGCCAACCCTCCGGTCTCGACGGAGCAGGTGCTGCATCCCGAGCGCCACGGCGTGGACTATCCGCACGCCGTCGCGGCCGCCGATGTCGGCGGAGTGCTCGGGGACGGGTGGGAAGTTCTCGACGACGACATCATGGGCGAACTCTTCACCGGCCTGCTCTTGACGTCGCTGCGCTGGGGCCACACGGGCATCCCGTCGGTGATGGCGATGATGGACATGCAGACGCAGGGCGTCGGCTTCAAGGCGCCGATGAAGTCGGCGGTGGAAGGCTGGGATGGCGACCGCTACGTCGCGTCGATCGATCGTGCGAACGACCGCGTCTGCGTGGTCTGGACGTCGATGTGGGACTCCGCCGACGACGCCATGGAGTTCGCGAAGGTCTATGGCGGCCTGCTCGGGAAGCGGGTCACGGGTCAGAAGTCGGACGCATCCAGCAAGTCGATCCGGTTCACCGGCGAGGACGGCGCCGTGTCGGGCGTCGACGTCTCCGGCCTGCGCGTCGTCGTCGTGCTCTCCGGCCCCGCTGAGTCAGCCGAGGACCTGTTCCGCGTCGGCCGCGAAGCGGAAGCGGTCCATGACGCGCGCGACACCTACTCGAAGTAGGTGGCACGCAGAGCGTGCCACCTCGGTCGCGTCACGAGGATCGCGCTGCGATCCACGCGCCACGACCGCGCGCCTGACGGCGCGATGTTGTCTCCCTCCTACGCGTCCTCCGGACGCTACGGACGGGGCGCGGCCTCCTGCTCTGCGTCGATCTCCACACGGTCGCGGGCGGGGCGCAGCGGCCCGCCCGTGTAGTGGGTTCGTCCTCGTCGCGTGAATAGCGAGGGCGCGGGGCGTGCGAAGCACGCGCCGTGACCGACGCCCTCCGTAGCGGTCGGAGACCGCGTAGGAGGGAGACACAATCTCGCTGCACGGCGCGAGGATCGCTACGCGATCCGAGTGCCGGGCTAAGCGAGATTCAGCGCGAACAGGAACTCCGGGTTCGAGTTGGTCTTCCCGATCTTCTCCTTGAGGAGTTCCATCGCGTCGCCCGGGTTCATGTCGTTCAGCACCTTGCGGAGAATCCAGACGCGCTTGAGCTCGTCCGGGTCCAGCAGGAGCTCTTCCTTGCGCGTGCCCGACCGCGTGATGTCGATGGCCGGGAAGATGCGCTTGTCCGCGAGCTTCCGCTCGAGGTGCAACTCCATGTTGCCGGTGCCCTTGAACTCCTCGTAGATGACCTCGTCCATGCGCGAGCCCGTCTCGATGAGGGCGGTGCCGAGGATCGTCAGGGAGCCGCCGTCCTCGCAGTTGCGCGCCGCGCCGAAGAAGCGCTTCGGCCGTTGCAGCGCGTTGGCATCGACGCCGCCCGACAGGATCTTGCCCGAGTGGGGGACCTCGGTGTTGTAGGCGCGCGCCAGGCGTGTGATCGAGTCGAGCAGGATCACGACGTCCTTGCCGTACTCGACGAGTCGCTTCGCGCGCTGGAGCACCATCTCCATCACTTGCACGTGGCGCGACGCGGGCTCGTCGAACGTCGACGAGACGACCTCGCCCTTCACGCTCCGCGACATGTCGGTCACTTCTTCGGGGCGCTCGTCGATGAGCAGCACGATGAGGTGACACTCCGGGTGGTTCGTCGCGATCGAGTCGGCGATCTTCTGGAGGATGATCGTCTTGCCCGCGCGGGGCGGTGAGACGATGAGGCCGCGCTGCCCCTTTCCGATGGGCGTGATGATGTCCATCACGCGCATCTCCATACCCGTGGGGATGGTCTCCATGATCAGCCGCTGCTCCGGATAGAGCGGCACGAAGTCGTCGAACACGACGCGTTGCGGGAGCTCATCGTGCGCGTGGTCGTCGATCTTCTCGACGCGCAACAGGGCGAAGTAGCGCTCGTTGGACTTGGGGGGCCGGATCGGTCCCATCACCTGCTGTCCGGTGCAGAGGTTGAAGCGCCGGATCTGCGACGGCGAGACGTAGATGTCGTCCGGCGCTGCCGTGTAGCTGTACCAGGGCGAGCGGAGGAACCCGAACCCGTCGGGGAGAACCTCGAGGACGCCCTCGCCGTAGACGAGGTCGCGTTGCGCGATCTTGTGGCGCAGGATGCGGAAGATCAGCTCCTGCTTCTTCAGGCCGTGGAAGTCCTCGATGCCCTCGGCGACGGCCTTGCGGTGGACATCCGCCATGGGCAGGCGCTGCAGGTCACCGATGTTGAGGGCCGGGCGATCGGTGTTCGGCTCGTAGTCCGCCCACTCCGACTCGTCGTCGTCCGATGGCAGTCCCTCGTACTGATGCCGTTTGCCGCGCCGGCCGCGGCGTCGCGCGGGCTGCCGACGGCGGCCGCCGCCCTCTTCCTCGCTCGGTGCGGGCTGCGCCGCTCCTGCGGCGACTGCGACGCGGGCGTCGTCTGCCCGGGCGGCCGGCTCTTCGGATTCCGTGCCGCGGTCACCGTCGGGCGCGTCGTCGCGCGACGACGCGACGTCGAGGTCGGCCCCGAACTCGCTGCCGCCGGCCTCCTTGTCGCCCGCCGGCGCGCGGCGTCGTCCCGACGGCCTGCGCCCGCTGCCCGTCCGCTTCCTGGTCGGCTTCTTCGCCCGGTCACTCATCGATCATCCTCCGCGTCGCCGCGCACGGCCGCAACCGGCAGTGGCGCGATCTCACGCAACACGTCCTGGACGGCACGCTGCAATGCAGCGAGGTCGCCGTCGTTCTCGAGCACGCGCGACGCGCGGCTCCGCTTCTCGTCGGCGGCGAGCTGCTGCGCCTCGCGGCGCTCCACCTCGTCGTCGCTCCAGCCCCGGCCCGTCCGGGCCCTCGTCCGCCGCAGCGTGGCCGGCGCATCCACGCAGACGGTCTCGTCACAGAGATCGTCCAGCCCGCCCTCGAACAGGAGGGCCGCGTCGATCACGACGGCTCGCGGCCGTCGCGCCAGCGCATGGGAGAGCGCGTCGGCCAGATCCTCGCGCACCCTCGGGTGCACGATCGCCTCGAGTTCGCGCAGTGCCTCGTCGTCCTCGAACACGCGGGCGGCCACGGCCGCGTGTTCCAGCCGTCCATCCGGACCGACCACCGCGTCGCCGAACAGCCGGCGCACGGCCGCGACGACCTCGGGGTGGCCGAGGGCGAGGTGTCCGAGTGCGTCCACGTCGATCACGTGGCACTCCGCGGCGGCGAGCAGGCGCGCGGCCGTGGACTTCCCGGCAGCGACCGGACCGGTCAGTCCGATCACGGGCGGCTGTGGTCGCGCATCGTGAGTGCTCTCGGGCATGCGTCTCCGGGCGGTCCAGAGGGGCCGCGGCGGTGGAATTCGGCGGTGGGGGGTGCTCCCCGCACGAGATGCCCGCTGCGCCGATCCGGCTGCCGGGTCGAGCCGGCACGAGTGGGATCGGGGCCGCGGCGTGCGCGAGGGGCCGCTCCCCATCGAGACAGCCTTAGGGAGCGGCAGGGAGGAGGGGTCTCCTCCGCAGCCTGTGACCCTAGGCTCGGGGCGCTACGGTGTCAACCTCGGCCTGGTCTTTCGCCCTGGATCCCCGTTGTGCGCGGAAGTGCCTGTCATATCGTGACTTGGCCCCCCCCTGCGCCCTCTAGCGCAGATGACCTTTTTCGTTGACCGTGCCGAAAAGCCGGAGCTACCTTTGCTGCCTGCGGGGCCATCGGTCCGGCCGGGCGGGGCATGTCCGGAAGAGACCTTCGTTGGGTACCCGTGATCTGCTCTCCGCTCTCGCGGGTCATCCGCGAGGGCAGTTTGGTCATACACGGCTGCCGAATCGGCTGCGCCGCTGGGAGGAATTCAGATGATCCGGGCACGCGAACGAGGCATGTCGTACTGGCCATTTGTGATCACGCTCGTCGCCCTGCTGGTGATGACGTTCATGTGGTACGAGGCTTCGAAGGATCAAGACGATCTGAAGAACAGCCTGCGCACCGCAACGACCAGGGCGACCGAAGCCACCGAGAAAGCTCGCGGCTTCGACGAGGCGCTCGACCTCTTGCGCGAAGACGTCGGATTCCACCACGAGTCGCTTCCGCGCCCCGACGGTGCGAAGGCACGCGCACGGATCCAGGAGTTCGTGACGCAGACCGGCGAGCAGCTGACGTTCGAGACGGACAGCAACAAGTTCAGCGCGACCGGACAGGGTGGTCGTGTCGAGCAGCTCAACGACGGCAAGATCAAGGTCGCGTACTTCCCGCCGGCCGCCGAGTTGAACGGCGAGAACCTGACGCTCGAGGGTCTCTTCCCGCTGATCGTCGATGCGATCAAGCGCATGCAGGCCGACATCCAGAACCAGGGGGCGATGCGCGCCGCGACGGACACAGAAAAGGGCACGCTGATCACGGCGCACGCGGGCGAGTTGTCCGCGAAGGATCAGGCCATCTCCGAGCGCCAGTCGCAGATCCAGGCATTGCAGGCCAACCTGGCGCAGCAGGGCAGCGAGCTGCGCGAGCAGATCTCGACGCTCGAGGCGCAGGTCGACTCGGCACGCACGGAGCTCGAGGAGTTCCGCACGCAGGCCGAGGGCCAGATCGCGCAGCTCGAGAACAAGGTTGCTCAGGGTCAGGGCGAGGTGAAGACGCTCGTCGACCGCGAGAAGCCGTACGCGTCCGAGGGCCCCGACGGAGAGGTCCTGGCCGCGCGTGACGGCACCGCTTGGGTGAACCTCGGCAAGCGCAACCTGCTCATGCCCGGCACGACCTTCACGGTCCTCGGCCGCAAGAAGGGCGGCGCAATGTATGTGAAGGGCGTCGTCCGCGTGACGATGGTCGACGAGACCATGTCGCGGGCCGCGGTGATGGAGCTCAGCTCCCGCGCCGACCCCATCGTCGAAGGCGACCTGGTGCAGAGCGCTGCGTACTCGCCGAACCGTCAGATGCGCTTCTTCCTGCTGGGCGAGTTCCATGCCATGGGCAAGTCGATGATCGAGTCGCGCCTCGAGTCGATCGGCGCGAAGGTGGACGACGAGGTCTCCACGCTGACGCACTATCTGGTGCTCGGATCGCCGGGCCCCGGCGGCGAGAACCTCGAAGCGACCGACGCGTACAAGAAAGCGATGCAGTACGGCACCACGATCCTCACCGAGGAACAGCTGGCGTCGTTCACGAGTCTCTGATCCGATCCCGACGACACGAAGGCACCTGCCGCTTGCGGCAGGTGCCTTCTCGATTCTCAGCGGGCGACTTCTCGGCCGGGGCTTCTCGATTCCCGGCCGCGGCGCTGAACGAGAGATAGATTCCCCGCATGGCAGACGAGGAGAAGCCGCCGCCCGAGGACGATCGTCCGATGAGTCTCGGCGAGCACCTCGACGAGCTCCGCAAGCGACTCGTCTGGGCCATCATTTGGCTCGGGGTCGGCGCGGTCGTTCCGATCGTCTACTACAAGGAGGTCATCTGGGTCATCCAGCAGCCTCTCCTCGAGGTCCTCGGCGAGGAACAGGCCGGGAACGTGATCTCGACCAGCCTCGAGGGGCCGTTCTTCGTGGCCCTGAAAGCGTGCCTGGTGCTCGGGTTCTTCGTGTCGGGGCCGTTCGCGTTGCGCGAGCTCTGGAAGTTCGTCGCAACCGGCCTGTACAGGCGGGAGCGCCGCGCGCTCTCCATCTTCGCGCCGTTCAGCTACCTGCTGTTCGCCGCGGGCGGCGCGTTCTTCTACTTCGTCGTGCAGCCGGTGATGTTGAAGTTCTTCGTTGGCTACGCGGGTGACATCCGCGTGCAGATGATGCCGGACATCGGTGAGTGGTTCGGACTGTGGCTCGGGATGCTGTTCATCAACGGCGTCGCGTTTCAGTTGCCGCTCGTCATGCTGATCGCGCAGATGATGGGGCTGACGGACTGGCGGACCATGGCGGCGTACCGCCGGCACTTCGTGGTCGGCAGCGCCGTCGTGGCGGCGGTGCTCACTCCGACGGGTGATGCCGTCACCCTGGGACTCACGATGATCCCGATCGTCGTTCTGTTCGAAGTCGGACTCGTGCTGTGCCGCATCCTGCAGCGGCGGGCCGAGAAGAAGGAGGCCGCGCGAGCGGCGGAGACCACCTCATGAGGCTCGCGATCGTTGGTTCTCGCGGCGCCGGGAAGAGCACCCTGTTCGGCGCCTTCACCGGGCAGGTCCCGCAGCCCAAGCGGCCGAACGAGCCTGCGGTGTCCGTCGTGCGCGTGCGCGACGAACGACTGGAGTGGCTGCGGGAGCATCACGATCCGCGCAAGTACACGCCCGTCGCGCTCGAGGTGTGCGACTTCCCCGGACTGCCCGACGCGGGAGAGACGAGCGGCGTCAAGCTCTCGGAACTGCTGGCGCTGGCGCGCGAGGCGGAGGGCATCCTCGTGTGCGTCCGCGCGTTCGCCGATCCGACCTACCCGTATCCCGATCCCGCGCCCAACCCGGCGAGGGACGCGGCGCACGTCGCGAGCGAACTGGCATTCGCGGATCTCGAGATCGCCGCGCGGCGCATCGAGAAGCTCGAGCGCAAGGGCCCCAACGCGACCGACCTGGAGAAGCAGGAGCTCGCGGCCCTGCGGCGGGTGACGGCGGCACTGGAGGAGGGGCTCCCGGCGAAGTCGGTCGAGCTGAACTCCTCCGAGGAGAAGCTGCTGCGCGGCTTCCGCTTCCTGACCTCGAAGCCCTGGATCCTCGTGATGTCGTTGCCCGACGAGGGCGGCGAGGAACTGCTCGAGACCGTAGCAGGGCCGTTCGAGGCGCGCCTCACGGTCCGGGCGAAGCTCGAGGCCGAGGTGGCCGAACTGGACGCCGACGACCGCGCGATGTTCATGGAGGATCTGGGCCTCGAGTCTCTCGCCAGCGAGTCCGTGGTCGCCGCCTCGTTCCGCGCGCTCGGCACGATCTCCTTCTTCACCACCGGCGAGGACGAGGTCCGCGCGTGGCCGATCCGCGCCGGTACGCCGGCGGTCGAAGCGGCGGGGAAGATCCACACGGACCTGCAGCGCGGGTTCATCCGCGCCGAGGTGACGGCGTACGACGACTTCCGCGCCGCGGGCGGCGACGAGGCGGCCGTCAAGAAGGCGGGACGATTCCGCATCGAGGGGCGCGACTACGTCGTTCAGGACGGCGACATCATGAACGTCCGCTTCTCGGTGTGAGGGCGTACATCCTCTCGACGGGCGATGAGCTGGTGCGCGGGCGCACGCAAGACAGAAACGCGGCCGAGATCGCGCGGACGCTCTCGGCCGAAGGGGTGAGTGTCGTGGGGGTCACGCTCGTGGGCGATCACGAGCACGCCCTCGAAGCGGCGGTCCGCCGCGCCGCCGAGGCGGCCGATCTGGTCGTGATGAGTGGCGGCCTCGGGCCGACACAGGACGACTGCACGCGCCGCGCTGCGGCCTCGGCCGCCGGCGTGCAACTCCGGCGCGACGCCGGCGTCGAGCAGTGGTTGCGCGAACGCTGGGCGGCGCGCGGCGCCGAGATGCCCGAGAGCAATCTGTTGCAAGCCGACCTCCCCGAGGGCGCCGACGTGCTTCCGAACGCACACGGCACGGCTCCGGGGTTCCTCGTGCGCGTGGGTAACGCCCATCTGTTTGCGCTCCCCGGACCGCCGAACGAGATGCGTGGCGTGCTGTACGACGAAGTGATCCCGCGGGTCCGTGAATTGCTCGGCGAGAACCGCCGCGTCGTTCGCACGCGGGCGCTCGAGACCTTCGGCGAACGCGAGTCGCACGTCGGCGAGATGCTGGCGGACCTCATGGGCCGCGATGCGCGACCACGGATCGGGACGACTGCCGGCCGCGGGACCATCCGCGTGATCGTGCACGCCGAAGGGCAGGCGGCCGACGTCGACGAGTTGCTGGACGACGCCGAGGCCGAGATCCGTCGGCGGCTGGGTCGCCTGGTGTTCGGTGCGGACGGCGCAACGCTCGCGGAGGTGGTCGCCGCCAGGTTGCTCGCTGATGGGACCACGCTCTCCACGGCCGAAAGTTGCACGGGCGGACTGCTCGCCGGCGCGCTGACGGCGATCCCGGGTGTCTCGCGCGTGTTCCCGGGCGGAGTGGTTACTTATGCGAACGAGGAGAAGACGCGTCTCATGGGCGTGCCCGCGGCGTTGCTGGGACCCGGCGGCCCCGGCGCAGTCTCCGAGGAAGTCGCTCGGGCGATGGCCGAGGGCGCCCGCGCTCGCTTCCGAACCGACCTTGCCGTAGCCGTCACCGGGATCGCCGGGCCGGGCGGCGGCGGCGCGGAGAAGCCGGTGGGGTTGGTGCACCTGGCGCTGGCCTCCGAAGACCGGACGACCCATCGGCGCGTCGTGCTGCCCGGCGACCGCGCGCTCGTGCGCGAAGTGACCGTGAAGTGCGCCCTCGACCTGGTGCGCCGGCGGCTGAACTGACGCCCCGGCGCCCAGTCCTTCTGCGCCCCCGATCCCTCGGCGCCCCCGTTCCTCTGTGGACGGGCGCCGAGGGCATCCCCGGCCAGGATTCGAACCTGGATCAGAGGGACCAAAACCCACTGTCTTGCCGTTAGACCACCGGGGAGCCGTCGGCGGCGAGAGGGTACCCCGCAGCCGCCGTGCCCAGGAGGCTGTTGAGAGGGACCGCCGCAGTGGAGGAGTGGCGCGCCGGATTTCGGCGCCCGACTTCTTCAGGGCGGCCGCGGCTCTGGGTATGCTCCGCCCCTCTCCGCAGGAGCCCCAACTTCCGCGGTCCCGGACGACGGTCGTCCGGGCCCCCCGGTCGACCCCCGACCGGATTTCGAGTCCACGACAGAGCGTCCCGCGCGGCAGCGATGCCCCGGCCACGCTGCGAGCGAATTCCGGCGAGGACGCTCTCGACAGAGCAGTCCGAGCACTTCGGAGTTTGCGGTGCGAAAGAGGCTGATGCCGAGACGTCGCCAGCTGGCCGCGATCATCCTCGCGGCAGGTCAGGGAACGCGCATGAAGAGCGAGAGGCCCAAGGTCTCGTTCGAGGTGTGCGGCTGGCCGATGGTGCGCCACGTGGCCGCGGCCGCGCGCGCTGCCGGCGCGACGCGCATTGTCATCGTCGTCGGGCACGGGCGCACCGAGGTGGAGCGCGCAGTCGCCGACGTGCCGGGCGTCGAGTTCGCGCACCAGCCGGTTCGCCGCGGCACGGCGGACGCTGTCAAGGTGGGGTTGCGCCGCCTGGCGAAGTACCGCGGCACCGTGCTTGTGTTGCTCGGCGACGTCCCGCTCCTCCGCAAGGAGACGCTGCGCGGTCTGCTCTCGTCGCACGCCAAGACCAAGGCTGCCGCGACGATTCTCTCGGCGAAGCTGAGCGGCGGCGGGAAGTACGGCCGCATCCTGCGCGAACGCGGCGCGTTCATCGGGATCCGCGAACACAAGGACTGCACGGCGGACGAGCGGAAGATCAGCGAGATCAACTCGGGGATCATGGCGTTCGACGCGGACGATCTGCGGTCGGCGCTGCGCGCGGTGAGGGCGAACAACAAGCAGGGCGAGTACTACCTCACGGACGCCCCGGAGATCCTGCGGCGCCGCGGCAAGATCGTCCGCGCCGTGGCCCGCGGCACCAGCGACGACCTGCTCGGGGTGAACACGTTCGCCGAGCTTGCCGAAGCGGCCACACGGATGCGGCAGCGCGTCCTCGGTGACCTCATGGCGCGCGGGGTCCACGTCGCCGATCCCAACTCGACGTTCGTGGACTGTGGTGTGAAGATCGGCCGTGGCACGCGCATCCTGCCCTGCACCGTCATCGAGAGCGGTGTGGTGATCGGCAAGGGTTGCGAGGTCGGCCCGTTCTCACACGTCCGCCCGGGCACGGTGATGGCCGACGGCGCCGAGGTCGGCAATTTCGTCGAGACGAAGAAGACCCGCATCGGGGCGCGCTCCAAGGCGAAGCACCTCACATACCTCGGCGATGCCGTGATCGGCGCCGACGTGAACATCGGTTGCGGCACGATCACGGCGAACTACGACGGCAAGAACAAGCACGTCACGGTCATCGAGAACGGTGTGCACATCGGAAGCGGGACGGTCCTGGTGGCACCGGTGCGCGTGGGTCGCAAAGCGACCACCGGCGCGGGTGCCGTCGTGACCGCGGGCAAGGACGTCGCCCCGGGCGACACGGTGGTCGGCGTACCGGCGCGCAGCGTCGGCACGCGCACGAAGCGGAGGAAGTCGCGATGATCCTGGGTCCTCTTCAGGTCTTCACGGGAAACGCAAACCGCGATCTCGCCGAGCGCGTCTGCCGTCGTCTCGACATTCAGCTGAGCGAGGCGACGCTCGAGCGATTCCCGGATGGCGAGATCGACGTCAAGGTGGCGGAGGACGTGCGCGGACGCGACGTGTTCGTGGTTCAGCCCACGTGCCCGCCGGTCAACGACAACATCATGGAGCTCCTGCTCCTGATCGACACACTCAGGCGGGCCTCGGCCGCGCGCGTCACGGCGGTGGTTCCGTACTTCGGCTACGCCCGGAAGGATCGCAAGGACGAGGGACGCGTCCCCATCAGCGCGAAGCTGGTGGCGAACTTGATCACGCGTGCCGGCGCGGACCGCGTCGTCGCGCTCGATCTGCACGCGCCCCAGATCCAGGGGTTCTTCGACATCCCGATGGATCACCTCTACGGCTCGCGGGTCTTTCTCGACCACTTCGAGTCGGTCGGCTGGGTCGGGATGACGGACGGATGCGTGGTCGCGCCGGACGTCGGCGGAATCAAGCAAGCGCGCGCGTACGCGAAGATCCTCGGTGTTCCGCTCGCGATCGTGGACAAGCGCCGCGTTGCGGCGGACACGACGAAGGCCGTCCACCTCATCGGCGACGTCGAAGGCAAGCGATGCCTGCTCGTCGACGACATGATCTCCACCGCCGGCACGATGTGCGAGGCGGCCAGGGCCCTGCGCGAGCACGGCGCGCGCGAGGTGCACCTCGCCGCGACGCACGCCGTCTTCGCAGGACCGGCCAAGGAGCGCCTGGAGGCGGCTCCGATCGACTCCATCGTGGTGACCGACACGATCCCGCTGGGAGCGACTGCTCCGGCCGGCGTGACGGTCCTGTCCTGCGGCAACCTGCTCGGTGACGCGATCCTTCGCATCCACCAGGGCCGCTCGGTGTCGAAGCTCTTCCCGCAGTAGATCAACAACCCAAGAGAACCAGAACCCAATGGGGGATGCGGACGCCCCGGACACGCCCGCAGAAAGGCAAGAGAGATGAAGGTCGTGAACTTGAGCGCCAAGCCCCGCGAGCCGTCCGGCACGCGCGGCGCCCGCCGCATGCGGCGTGGCGAGCACGTGCCGGGGGTCGTGTACGGCGAGGGACGCCCCCCGCGGCACGTCGCGGTGGAGACACGCGAGTTCGTTCTCGCGCTGGAACGCGGCGCGCGTGTCATCGACCTCGACATGGAGGGAGTCGGCGCCTCGCGCGTGCTGCTCAAGGACGTGCAGTACGACGCGCTCGGCCGCAAGGTCCTGCACGCCGACTTCGTACGCTTGCACCCGGATCACGAGCTGACGATCGGCGTTCCGATCGAGTTCCGCGGGACGCCGGCCGGAGTCAACGAGGGCGGTATCCTGGTGGTGCAGCGCGACAATCTGCAAGTGCGCTGCTTGCCGCGCAACATCCCGGACCAGTTCGAGGTCGAGTTGTCGGGATTGGCGCTCGGCGAGTCGCTGCACGCCAGTGACATTCCTCTGCCGGAGAACGTCTCGCTGGCAGATGAGCCCACGGCCACGATGGTGACCGTCTCCGTCCCGCGCGGTCTCACCGCCGACGAGCAGGCTGCCGAGGACGCGGCGGCTGCAGAGGCGCTCGAGGCTGCGGCCGCCGCTGCCGCTGCCGGTGACGCTGCTGACGGTGATGCGAAGCCCTCCGAGGGCGGCGGGTAACCCGTCGGATGAAACTCGTCGTGGGCATCGGTAATCCCGGACGCGAGTACGTGGGCACCCGTCACAACGTGGGCTACGAGGTCGTCGAGCGTGTCGCTGCACGCAACGCCCTCACCCTCGAGCGGGACAAGCGGCTGAACGCGCGCGTGGCGCGTGGACGCATTGGGGACCAGGACATCACGCTCCTGGAGCCGCTCTCGTACGTCAATCTGTCCGGACCGGTAGTGCAGCGAGTGATGCGCGAACGCGAGGTGGAACTCGCAGACTTGCTGGTAGTCGTGGATGACTTCCAGCTTCCGCTGGCGCGGTTGCGGCTTCGGTCGCGCGGCTCAGCGGGTGGACACAATGGAATGCGGTCGCTGATCGGGCAGCTCGGGGAAGAATTCCCGCGCTTGCGGATCGGCATCGATACGCCTCCTGAGGGGATGGCCGAGCGCTTCGTCTTGACGCGCTTCCGCCCTTCGGAACGAGATCGGATCGAGGAGGCGTACGACCGCGCAGCCAACTGCGTCGAGGACTGGGTGTCGCTCGGCACGCAAGAGGCAACGAACAGACACAACGGTTGAAACAAGCGGAGTGGTCGGGCGCCGGTGGCGCCCAGTGACCGCTCGGCACGGAGGCATAAGTTGCGGAACTACGAAGGAATGTTCCTGCTCGACAGCGCTCGGGCAGCGAAGGACTGGGACGACACGATCGCCGTGATCAACACGACGCTCGAGCGCTACGGCGCCACGGTCGGGCTGAACGGAAAGTGGGACGAGCGCAAGCTCGCGTACGCGGTCAAGCGTCAGAAGCGCGGCGCGTACTACCTCGCGTACTTCGCGGCGCCGACGGATGCGATCGCGAAGATCCGCGCGGACCTGCTTCTGCGCGAGGAGGTTCTGCGCTTCCTGATCCTCGTGATACCGGACGACGTGCCGGTCCCCGAGAGCATCGAGCAGAAGCGCATGATCCAGGATGACGACGACGATCGGCGTGGCGGGCGCGGCGGCGGGTACGGCGGCGGCGGACGCCGGCGTGAACGCGACGAAGGGACCGTCACATCCGTCAAGACTACGCCGGCGGCACCGGCGGCACCGGCGGCACCGGCTGCACCGGCTGCACCGGCCGAGCCTGCCGCCGCAGAGGGAGGTGCCTGATGGGCGACAGAGACGACAAGCCACGTTTCAAGCGCTTCGGAGGCAAGGGCCGTTGCCGGTTCTGCCGCGCGAAGATCAAGCAGATGGATTGGAAGGACGTGCATACGCTCTCCCGACTCTCCACCGGGCAGGGCAAGATGTACTCGCGCAAGCGCTCCGGCAACTGCGCGCGACACCAGCGGCAGTTCAAGACCGCGGTGAAGTACGCCCGTTTCATGGCTCTGTTGCCGTACGTGGCGCACTAGGAGGCACGATGCTCAAACTCATGCTGCTCCGCGAGGTCAAGGGCCTCGGTCAGCCCGGTGACGTCGTCAAGGTGCGTCCCGGATTCGCACGCAACTTCTTGCTGCCGCGACGGCTGGCGGCTCCGGTCTCGCCGGACGCCGAGCGTCAGGCCGAGGGCCACCTCAAGGGGGTCGTCGTCCGGCTCGCGAAGCGTCGCCAGGAGGCAGAGGCACAGGCCGCAACGCTGGCGGGCACGTCCGTGCACGTCGAAGCACGTGCCGGCGAGGGCGGAACGCTCTACGGGTCGGTCACACCGGCGATGATCGTCGAGGCGATTGCGAAAGAAGGCATCGCGGTCGAAGAGCACGGTGTCATGCTCGAGGAACCGATCAAGGAACTCGGCATCTACGAGGTGTCGGTCAAGCTGTTCGAAGATGTCGCGTCGACGGTGAAGCTGTACGTCGTGCAGCCGCCTCCGGGTGCGACGGCGGACGACGCTAAGTAGCTCCCGGGAGACCGGGGCGCGGACAGGGAGTCGAACGCACCGCGGCCCCGTCGCTCGACGCGGCGGGGCCGTGCGCATGCCATGGCCGCACGAGAACGACATCCGATCCTTCCGACCCGCTGGCCGACGGCCGGCGAGGCCGCGGCGTCGCAACTGTTTAGTCCGATCCGCGTCGGAGCGACGTGCGAGGTCGGGACGCGCACGTGGGTGCCCGCGATGGTGCCCTGGCGTGCGACCGACGACGGTCACGTCACCGAGAACGTCATCCAGTGGTACGGGCGCTTCGCGTCCGGCCGACCGGGTGTCCTCGTGGTCGAGGCGACGGGCATCCGCGATGTGCCGAGCGGTCCGCTGCTCCGCATCGGTCACGACCGGTTCCTGCCCGGCCTGCGACGCCTCGTCGACGAGGTGCGCACGCGCTCGGGCGGTGAGACTCGGTTGTTCATCCAGATCATCGACTTTCTGACCATCCGACGGCGCCCGGATCCCGCGAAGTACTTCGCGCGCTTCCTGGATGTGACGGACCGGCACCGCGAGGGGCTGGCCGAACGCACGGGCGACGACCGATGGCGAGGGGGCGCCGAGTCCGATGTGCGTGACGCTCTGCTAGCTCTAGGCGAAGCCGGGTGGGGCGACGTGCTCGACGAGCGTGAGCACGAGTCGCTGCGGATGGGCTACCGGGAACGGGTCGCGGATGTGGACCTGCCGCACGTCCGAGAGTTGCCCGAGGTGCTGCCCGGTCTCTTCGCGTCCGCGGCGACGCGCGCGCACCAGGCCGGCTTCGACGGCGTCGAACTGCACTACGCTCACGCGTACACCATGGCGTCGTTCCTCTCCCGGACGAACGACCGCGAGGACGGCTACGGCGGTTCTCCTGAGGGACGCGTGCGGCTGCCGCTCGAGGTGTACGAGCGCGTGCGTGCGGCCGTCCCGCCGGAGTTCGTCGTCGGTTGCCGCTACCTGGGCGACGAGGCGATTGCGGGCGGTTCCACGGTCGACGACGCCGTGCTCTACGCCCGTCGCTTCGCTGCCGCGGGCATGGACTTTCTCTCCCTTTCGAAGGGAGGCAAGTTTGACGATGCCAAACAGCCGCGCGTCGGCGAGGCGGTGTATCCGTACACGGGCGAGAGCGGCCTAGAGTGCATGCCGACCGTGTTCGTCGGAGCGCCGGGCCCGTTCGGACGCAACGTGCCGCTCGCCGCGGCGGTCCGGCAGGCGGTCCGTGACGACGGCCACGACACGCCGATCGTCACCGCCGGCGGCATCAACACGTTCGAACTGGCCGAGGGCATCCTCGCGCGCGGCGAAGCCGACCTCGTCGCCGCTGCGCGCCAGTCACTCGCCGATCCCGACTGGTGGCACAAGATGCGCTCGGGCCGGGGCGACGCCATCCGCCGCTGCGTCTACACGAACTACTGCGAGGCGCTCGACCAGCGGCACAAGGAGGTCACGTGCCAGCTGTGGGACCGTGAGTTTCCCGACGGCAAGGACGGCCTGACGATGTCAGCCGACGGCAAACGGAGGTTGTTGCCGCCGCCCGCTTAGCAGCCCCGTGATCCGACGATGTGGCAACCGCGAGCGAGGAGCGGCACGAGGGGCGCGTCCGCGCGCCGAGTGACGCGCCGCAGCGAGCCACCTCCGTCGCGGTCGGAGACCGCGTAGGAGGGAGACACACTGTCCAGGAGCGGCGTGACGGTTGCGAAGCAACCGGCATGACGCGACGCAGTCAGTACCGCATTCGAGCGGCGCTCTCGAAGCGCATGAACTGCGCCAGGAACGTCAGCGGCACGGTGCCGGTCGGCCCGTTGCGCTGCTTGCCGATAATCACCTCGGTCTGCCCCTCGAGCTCCGCCCGCCGCTGCTCGTCGTGCTCGTAGTACGCCGGCCGGTAGAGGAACATGATGACGTCGGCGTCTTGCTCGATGGCGCCCGACTCACGCAGGTCACTCATGCGCGGGCGGTGGTCCTCGCGCGCGTCGACGGCGCGGTTCAGCTGCGACAGAGCGATGATGGGGATCTCCAACTCGCGAGCCAGGCCCTTGATGGAGCGGGAGATGTAACTGATCTCCGCCTGCCGGTTGCTGTCGCGACGGTGGGCCACCTCCATGAGCTGGAGGTAGTCCACGATGATCAGCCCGACGTTGTGCTGCGAACGCAGTCGCCTCGCCTTGGTGCGCAGCTGCAGCGGAGAGAGTCCGGGCGTGTCGTCGACGTGGATCGGCGCCTCGCCCAGCTTCCCCGACGCGGCGGAGAGCCGCCCCCAGTCGTCGTCGCGCAGCAGCCCGCGGCGCAGCTTGAGCGCGTCCACCCGCGCCCGCGAGCAGAGCATGTTGCGCACGAGTGAGTCCTTCGACATCTCGAGGCTGAAGATCGCGACCGGAGTCCGCTCGGCGACCGCGGCGTGCTCGGCGAGGTTCAGCGCGAACGTCGTCTTGCCCATCGACGGGCGCGCGGCCACGACGATCAGCTCTCCGCTCTGCAGTCCGGACGTCATGTCGTCCAGGTCGTAGAAACCGGTCGGTACGCCGGTCAGGCTGCCCGCCTGGCTGTGCATCGCGTCGATGCGACCGAACGTCTCCTTCAGAATCTCGCGGATGTGCAGCGCGTCGGCGCTCCCCGACTGGCGCGCCATCTCGAAGAACTTGCTCTCCGCGAAGTCGATCAGCTCCTGGCCCTTCAGCCCGCCGTCGTACGCTTCGCGCTCGATCTCGTGGGACGCCTGGATGATCGAGCGTCGCACCGCCGCGGCGCGGACGATCTTCCCGTAGTGCTCTGAGTTCGCCGCCGACGGGACCGTCGAGACGATGCGCGAGATGAAGCTGGTGCCCCCGACCTTCTCCAGCAGACCCTTGCGCTCGAGCTCCTCACGGAGGAGGACGACGTCGATGGCGCGGTTCTCGTCGAAGATCTCCTGCAGGACCCCGAACACCTCGCCGTGGGGGCCCCGGTAGAAGTCCTCGGGCTTGAGGAACGCGGCGATCCGGCCGGCAGCTTCCGGGTCCAGGAGCATCGAGCCCAGCACGGCCACTTCGGCCTCGGTGTCGTGGGGTGGGACGCGCTGCATGGGGAGGCGGAATCTACCCTCTGCGGCGGACTGAGAGCACCAAGCGCGGGGCGGGAATCCCGGTCTGGCTCCGCCCGCAACCCGCTGCTATCGTCGGCGGTTCGCCTCAGGACACCGCTCTAAGTGCCTGGGGCGTCGGCATGTGTGGCGGTGTGCGCTTCGGAAGTCGCCACGCCGGTTCCACGCAAGTTCCCACATCCGGTCCTGGGAGGGACGCTGCATGACTCGGAAGGTCTCCGTCTCCACGCTGGTTTCGTTGCTCCTTGCGTTCGGCCTGCAGGGTCACGCCTTCGGCCAGGACGCTCCGATGCCCCCGGCGCCTCAGGATCCTTCGCGTCAGCCGCCGTCAGCGCACGCAACCGCCGCGCAGCCGCTCCCCCAGGAGCAGCGGATCAAGTCGATCGAGTTCGTCGGTAACCGGCGGTTCGAGGACGACGTGCTGAGGCTGTCTCTGCGGACCAAGATCGGCGAGGTGCTCGACCGCACGCTCCTGCAGGAGGACGTGAACACGCTCTACGGGCTGTTCGACTCGGTGCAACTCGAGGAGGAGCCGGTCGCGGACGGTGTGCACATCCGCTTCCTCGTCACCGAGAACCCGATCGTGCGCAAGGTCGAGTACGTGGGAGTGGACCAGGTCGCGCTCCGTGAGGTCCAGGAGGTCGTGTCCACGTCGGCCGGCAAGCCCCTGGCCGACTATCGGCTCGCCAACGACGTGCGGCGCATCCGCGACGTCTACCGGCGCAAGGGATACCACTTCGTCGAGGTCACGAACCGCGTCGAGGAGATGGGCGGCGACAAGCGCGTCGTGTTCGATGTGCGCGAGGGACCGGAGGTCGAGGTCGATTCGATCTCCTTCGTCGGCAACGACTCGATCACCGAAGACCGCCTCCGCGAGAACATGGTCACGCGGGACGGCGGTCTGCTCGGTCTCAGCAGCGACGAGTTTGTCGAGGAGACTCTGCGCCTCGACCTGCTCACCCTGCGGCAGTTCTACCGTGCCGAGGGGTTCCTCGATGCGACGGTGGAGCTGGCCGGCCGGCCGGGCTTCTCCCAGGACCGCGAGGACGTGGACATCACGATCGCCGTGCACGAGGGGCCGGGCTACCGGGTCGGAAGCGTCTCGATCACGGGCTCGACGAGCTACCCGGGCGGCGTCGGCGCGCTGATGGAGGTCCTGCACGTCGAGAACGGCCGCCGGCGCCGCGCGCGCGACGTGTCGCGCAGCATCGACGCGCTCGAGACCGCGTACCGCGAAGAGGGGTTCTTCGCCGTGCGCGTCGTGCCCGCCGAGACGCTGCCCTCGGTCGGACACACCGTGAATCTCGAGTTCAAGGTGGAGGAGCAGTCGAAGGTGCGTGTGCGCCGCCTCGACATCCGCGGCAACACGATCACGCGCGATGACGTGATCGTGCGTGAGATCAGCATCTACCCCGACGGCATCCTGAACCAGAACGAGGTCGACAAGAGCGTCCGTCGTCTGCGTTCGCTGCAGTACTTCGGGCGCGTCGCAGCGACGGTTCGCGACGTCCCGTCCACCGAGGACCCGAACCAGAAGGACGTGATCTTCGAGGTCGACGACAACGTTCGCACAGGCCAGGTTCGCTTCGCGGCCGGCGTGTCGAGCGACCTGGGCTTGATCGGCAGCGTCACGCTGACGAAGCGGAACTTCGACTGGAAGGACTGGCCGGAACGCCTCGGCGACGTGTTCAACGGCCGGGCGTTCACCGGCGGAGGGCAGACGTTCAAGCTCGACCTGTCGCCCGGCTCGGACTTCTCCTCCTATCGCGTGGCGTTCACCGAGCCGTGGATGTTCGACAAGCCGATCTCCTTCGGCTGGGACCTGTTCCTGACGAAGTTCAACCGCTTCGACTACCAGGTCGACCGGCGCGGCCTGAACCTCTCGCTCGGCCGCCGCTTCCGCTACCCCGGCAAGAAGGTCGACACAGAGCTGAGCGTCTCCGGCACCACGCGCATCGAGGAGCACGACGTCCAGGACATCGACCGCGACAGCTCGCCGACCGCGTTCCTGTCCGAGGGCGACCTCGGCTTGATCGCGCAACGACTGGGCGTGCGGCTCGACCGACTCGACAGTTCGGTGGACCCGACGTCGGGTTGGTTCGGTGAGTTCTCCACGGAGTTCGGGTTCGCCAGCGACGTGCAGGTCTGGAAGAACCAGGTCGAGGCGCGCCGCTACTGGGTCGTGCACCGCGACGCCGAGGAACGCGATCACGTGTTCACCGTCGGGGGCTTGTTCGCGGTCGCCAAGGAGATGTCCGGTTCGGAGTCTGTCGGCAACAACCTGTTCGACAACGAGTTCGTGCCGATCTATGAACGGTATCGCGCAGGCGGCAGCTCTTCGATCCGCGGCTTCGCTCTCGGCGGCGCCGGCCCCCACGGCGAGGGCGACCCGTTCCTGCGTCGCCGTAACAGCGAGATCGGCAAGCCCGGCAGGCGACGGGTCCGTCTCGGACAGACCGCGGCGTCGATCCTCGAGAACGAAGGCGACCCGTTGGGCGGCGACGTCCTGTTCACGTCCACCGCCGAGTACCAGTTCCCGCTGTACGAGCGGATGCTGCGCGGTGTCGTGTTCATTGACGCCGGGTTCGCGCGCGATGACCTCGACTCGTCGCACGGTCTGGACGAGGGCCGTGTGGCACGGCTCCGCCGACGGCTGCTGAACGGCAACAAGAGGCAGAAGCAGCTCGGCCGGAGGCTCGCCTTCGACGACAACAACTCGCTGTTCAGCGACCTCCGCGTTGCGGTCGGCTTCGGTATCCGCATCAAGATCCCGGGCTTCGGCACGCAGCCGATCGCCGTGGACATCGCCGTCCCGATCAGCGAAGAGGACGGCGACGAGACGCAGATCCTCTCGTTCTCGGTCTCGCGCGACTTCTGACCGTCCGTCGATCGCGATCCCGTACTCTCACGCGTTTCCGGACCGGGCCTTGGACGGCCGAATTCGGATGAACAAGCGAAGCCCGGTGCGCACTCAGGTGGAGGCCCCCATGCAGCGACTCATCTCCCTCGTCCTCATCGTCACGCTCGGCCTGGCGGTTGTCGCCCGCGAGGCGTCCTCGCAGCAGGCGCCGGATCGCATCGCGTTCGTGGACGTGCGACAGGCGTTCCGCGAGTACACGAAGCGTCAGACCGTTCTCAACAGCCTGCAGTCCCGACAGGGCGCGCTGAAGTCACGCATCCAGGCCGACGTGGACCGTGCAGAGGCACTCTCCCAGACGCTCAAGACGCTGAACAAGGAGGCGCCCGAGTACAGCGCGAAGATGCGTGAACTCGCTCTGCTGCAGGCGCAGATCCAGTTCGACGAGGAGGAAGGGCTGCGCTCGATCCAGCGGGACGCGACCTACCAGGAAGGGCTCATGTACAAGGAGATCGTGGCCGCCGTGGAGGTGCTCGGCCGCAACCGCGGGTATGGTGCCGTGTTGCAGTCTGCGCCGCTCCCCCAGGACTTCGCGAAGACCGCCGACATCGAGCTGGTGACCGCCACCCGGACGGTCGTCTGGAGCGATCCTCGCAACGACCTGACCCGTGACCTGATCAATCAGCTCAACGGGCGCTGAGCCTCCCAGGCTCGAAAGCCGGCTCCACCCGCAAGTCCCCCTTTGCCGCTGTCTGCCGCGCGGGGAGAATCAACATCGTGGGCAGGAACCAGAGATCCATCGAGGGCTCGTACGACCTGGCCGGGGTGGGGCTCCACACCGGCAAGGCCGTCAACCTCCGCATCCTCCCGGCTCCGGCGGACCACGGCGTGGCCTTCGTCCGCACCGATCTGCCCGACCAGCCGCGCATCCCTGCCGACGTGGACTACGTCGACACGACCGGGCGCCGCACCTCGATCCGCTTCGAGGGTGCGGAGGTCCACACGGTCGAGCACCTGCTCTCGGCGTGCCACGCGCTCCGGATCGACAATCTCGTTGTAGAGCTCGACGGACCGGAGCTGCCGGGTCTCGACGGGAGCGCACTGCCGTTCGTCGAGGCGCTCAAGGCCGCCAAGCCCGTGGAGCAGGGCACGCCGCGCAAGGAGTTCCAGCTCCTCACCCCGCTGGCGGTGAGCAGCGGCGGCGGCGACGCGTCGATCGTCGCGCTTCCCGCGGAGCGGGGACTCTCGTTCAGCTACACGCTCGACTACGCGGGCTCGCCGTTCGTGGGCAGCCAGTACCACTGGGTGCGACTCGCAGAGACGTCGTACGTCAACGAGATCGCTCCCGCGCGGACGTTCTGCCTCGAGGAAGAAGCGGTTCAGCTCAAGACGTCCGGACTCGGGCAGGGCGCGACGTACGAGAACACACTCGTGTTCGGCGAGAAGGGCGTGATCGACAACCGGCTGCGCTTCCCCGATGAGCCCGTGCGCCACAAACTGCTCGACCTGATCGGCGACTTCTTCCTGATGAACCTCGACCTGCACGCGCGCATCGTTGCGACCAAGTCGGGACACGAACTCAACTCGACGATGGTGCGCGAGCTGCAGAAGCACGTGCGCGACGCGGAGATCGCCGAGGGCCTGCGCCGGGACTCGACGATCGACATTCGCGAGATCCTGCGCATCCTGCCGCACCGGTATCCGTTCCTGCTCATCGATCGTGTGATCGAGGTCGAGGGGCTGAAGCGTGCCGTCGGCATCAAGAACGTCACGATCAACGAGCCGTTCTTCCAGGGCCACTGGCCGCAGGCGCCGATCATGCCCGGTGTCCTGATCGTCGAGGCGATGGCGCAGTTGGCCGGCGTGCTGCTGTTCCGCAAGCTCGACAACACGAACAAGCTCGCGGTGCTCCTCTCGATCGACAAGGTGAAGTTGCGTCGCTCCGTGGTGCCGGGCGATCAGCTGCGGATCGAGGCCGAGGCGCTCAAGGTCCGGTCGCGGTCGGCGCGGGTTCACTGCCGCGCCACCGTCGAGGGCAAACTCGCCTGCGAGGCACAGATCAACTTCATGCTGACGGACGCCTGAGGACCGCCGCGTGACCGGCATCCATCCGCTCGCCCACGTCGATCCGACCGCCGAAATCGGCGAGGGCACGACGATCGGGCCGTTCGCGTACGTCGCGCCGGGCACCAAGATCGGCAGCGACAACGAGATCCGTGCGCACGCGATCATCGAGGGTCCCGGTACCGAGGTGGGCGACCGGAACGTGGTCTGGGGAGGCGCCGTCGTCGGCGGAGCGCCTCAGGACAAGAAGTACAGGGGCGAGCCCACGCGCGCCGTCATCGGCGACGACAATCTGTTCCGCGAGCACGTGACGGTGCACCGCGGCACGGGCGAGGGTGGCGGCGTG
Organism: Planctomycetota bacterium; assembly: GCA_965248445.1. Lineage (GTDB taxonomy): Bacteria > Planctomycetota > JAJSAM01 > JAJSAM01 > JAJVHW01 > CBDFJG01. The sequence goes on along the minus strand of CBDFJG010000003.1, from coordinate 1,236,875 downwards.
ACGCGGATCGGCGACCGCAACCTGCTGTTCGCCGGCGCCCACGTGGCACACGATTGCGAAGTCCGCAGCGATGTCGTGCTGGCGAACCAGGTGCTCCTCGCCGGTCACGTGCGGGTCGAGGACCGCGCGATCATGAACGGCAGTTCGGGGATGCACCAGTTCGGGACGGTCCGCACGCTCTCTTACATTGGCGGGTACTCCCGACTCGTGCGCGACGCGCCGCCGTTCATGGTCACCGAGGGCAACCCGGCGCGAACGGCCAAGGTGAACGTCGTGGGGCTGCGCCGCTGCGGATTCTCGGAGGACCGCATCGACACGATGCGGACGGCGTTCCGCTACGTGTTCCGGCGCCGTCACTCGACGTGGGTCGAGTCGTTCGAAGCGCTCCGCACGGACGGCGTCTGGTCCGATGACGTGGAGCGCCTGCGGCAGTTCTTCGAAGCCATGTCGCACGGAAAGCAAGGGCGGGCGCTCGAGGGGACGCGCGCGTGAGCCGACCCGTGCGCACGGCGGTCATCGGCGCCGGCGGCTTCGGGCGCCACCACGTACGCATCCTCCACGGCATGGAGGAGGCGGAACTCGTCGCGGTCGTGGACCGCGATCCGGCTGTTCGCGAGAAAGTGCACGAGCAGTACGGAGTGCCGGTCGTGGCCGACGCCTCCGCGCTACCGGACGATGTCGAAGCGGTCGCGGTCGCCGTGCCCACGGAACATCATCACGCCGTGGCGCTCCCGCTGCTCGAGCGCGGTGTCTCGGCGCTGGTCGAGAAGCCGATGGTGCAGACCGTCGCCGAGGGACGTGATCTGATCGCCGCTGCAGACCGATCTGGCGCCGTCCTGCAGGTGGGCCACGTCGAGCGGTTCAATCCCGCGACCCGCGCGCTGCGCGAGCACCGCATCGAACCCCGGTTCATCGAGGCGACCCGCGTGGCGCCGTTCTCCTTCCGCTCGGCTGACGTCGGCGTCGTGATGGACCTGATGATCCACGACATCGATCTCGTCCTTGACCTGGCCGGGTCTCCGCCCAAGCGGGTTGACGCCGTCGGAGTGCCGGTGCTCACGCGGCACGAGGACATCGCGAACGCCCGCGTCGTCTTCGAGAACGGTTGCGTCGCCAACCTGACCGCGAGCCGCGTGGCGATGAAGACCGACCGGCGCCTGCGCGTATTCAGCCCATCGAGCTACCTGGTCGTCGACTTCGGCGAGCGCAAGGGCCACCTCTACGAGAAGTCGCCAGAGCTCACGGTCGAGAAGGTGATGGAGCTGCGCAGCGGCGCCAGTTCACTGGCCGACCTGAAGGGGGCGGTGTTCAGCGATCTGCTGACCGTCCAGGAGCTCGACGTGGCCCCGGCGGACGCGCTCACCGACGAGATCCGGTCGTTCCTGTGTTGCGTCCGGGACGGCACCGAACCCGAGGTCTCCGGCCGGGCCGGGCTCGCTGCGGTCTCGCTGAGCCTTGACATCGTCGCCGCCATCCGTCGCGGGCCCGCCTAGCCCGACCTCTGTAGCCAAACGGCCGCGCCCCCGGTTCCGGCACGATGCGTGCGCAGGTGAGGCCGCCCGGTAATCTGTCGGGCTCTTCCCGCGGGGGTCAGAGGCGCGGGAGTGTGGGGTTGCTCCTCGAGCACCGGGCAGAGTTCGACGCGAACATGTGGATGTCGCGTCGCGGATCCGGCGCCACGGGGACAACGAGAGCGAGGTCGAGCGACCCGCGTAGGAGACAGTCCATGTCCGGAATTCTCGAAGCCATCCTTGGCGCAAGCAACGGGGGCGCCGTCGAGCAGCTCTCGACCCAGTTCGGTCTCAGTGGCAACCAGACCACCTCGGCCATCAAGAGCCTGCTGCCCGCGCTGTCGCGCGGCGTACAGCGCAACATGCAGGGCGGCGGCGAGAGCGGCCTGCTCGGCGCGCTCCAGGGCGGGAAGCACTCCCGGTTCCTCGAGCAGCCCAACCTGCTCAGCCAGGCTGCCACGACCCAAGAGGGCAACGGCATCCTCGGTCACATCCTCGGCAGCAAGGACGTCTCCCGCGCCGTCGCGGCGCGCGCGTCCGAGAAGAGCGGCGTCGACACGGGCATCCTCAAGAAGATGCTCCCCCTCGTCGCGACCATGTTCATGGGCGGTATGGGCAAGAAGGCCGACTCGGGCGGACTGCTCGGCGCAGCAGCCGGAATGCTCGGCGGCCAGAAGCAGGAGAGCAGCGGCCTCCTCGGAGCCGCAGCGGGCCTCCTCGGCGGCGGTCAGAAGGAAGAGAAGAAGAGCAGCGGCGGCCTCGCCGGTCTGCTCGGCGGCTTCCTCGGTGGCGGCGATGACGACGACGACGACGGCTTCGGTCTCGACGACGTCCTCGGCATCGCGAAGAAGATCTTCTAGTCACCGGTCCGCAACCAGCGTCTACGAGCGACATGTTCCGCAGTCTCACACGGACGATCCTCCGCGCCGCCGCGGGCCTCGCGCTCGCGGCGGCGCTGTTCTTACTGTTCTTTGGGTTTGGCATGGGCGTCGGATGCGGGTCACCTGACGTGTCACCCCCGGTCGGCCCGTGGTCCGCCACGCTCTCGACATCGGGCGGTTTCAGCGGTGGCGGAGGATCGAACACCGTTCTGTCCGATGGCTTCGCGTTCAGCGGGCGCTGGCCGGTCGCGGGCACTCCGGTGGTCGAGACTCCGCTCGGGACCGTGCCGCCGGACGAACTGAGCGCGCTGCTCACGGCGCTGCTCGCAGGCGACCTCCACGCGACCGACCGCGGCTCGCCGGCGAACATGACCACGACTCTGGTCTTCGCGACCGACGACGAACGGCACGTCTGGCACCACGAGTTCCAGAGCGAGCCTGCGCCTCCCGTAGAGCGGGCGATCCTGGCGTTCGAGGCGGCGGTGCGGGCCTCGCGCTGAACGCTCCTTCCCGCGCTGCCGCCGGAGCGGCAGACTGGCCCGCCATGGCGACGGTGGCGCAGAGACTGCGCGAGGAGACGGGGTTCGACTACGGCGAGGTCGAGACGACCGCGCTGGGTGCGTGCCCGGTCTGCGCCGCCACGTACCGCACACTGCTGGCCGAGGAGGAGCGCTACGGCTTCTCCGTCCCGTACCAGCTCTGCATGACGTGCAGCACGGTCTACGCCGATCCGCGGATGACCGCCGACAGTGCGGCCGCTTTCTACGCCGGGACGTACCGCAAGATTCTCGCGCTGCGCTACGGCCGGCCCGTCGACGAGAAGTCGATCCAGGCGAACCAGGGCAAGTACGCGAAGCGGCTCGTCGACGGGTTCCTCGCGCCGCACGTGCGGCAGTCCGGCCGCGCACTCGACATCGGCGGATCGACGGGAACGGTTGCGGCGCGCGTGCGCGACGTGCTCGGACTGACGCCGACCGTCGTCGATCCGAGCGATGCCGAACTGGCGGAGGCCCGCGCGAAGGGCCTCGACACGGTGGTGGGGCTGGCCGAGAGCGCGGACGTCGGCGACGAGCCCTACGAGATGGTGCTCATCTGCAAGACGATCGACCACTTGCTCGATCCGCTCACCGTGTTCCGCCGCGTCCGCTCGCTCGTGAAGGACGACGGGCTGTTCTTCACCGACATCGTCGACTTCCGCTACGAGCTGCATCGCCGCGGGTCCGCGGCGGCGGCCCTCAAGATCGACCACCCGTTCGCCTGGACCCACGAGTCGACCGAAGCGCTGCTGCGCCTGTCCGGGTTCGAGCCCGTGTCGCTCTGGAGCGCGTCGTACCACCTGGGCTTCCTCTGCCGCCCCGTGGAGCCGGCCCGGGACCTCTCGCCGGACAGCGCAGCGGCGGCACGGGAGCTCCTCGCGTTCGCGCGCGACGTGCAGTCCCGGCCGCGCTCGTCGTCGTCCGTGCCGTCGCTCCCGCGGCGTGTGGCGCGCCGCATGCGCCATCTGACCAGCGGCCGTCGGAAGGACGGTCGTTGACGCTTCCGACGTTCCTCATTGCAGGCGGGCGGCGCTGTGGCACCTCATCCCTCTATCACTGGATGCGCGGCCACCCCGACGTGCGTCTCCCGGATCAGCAGGACACGATGTACTTCGTCGACGGTCCGCTGCGCAGTCGCAGCGACGTGCCGCGCATCGATCTCGAAGGCTGGGACACGGACCACGACGTCGAGGACTACGCGCGGCGCTTCGAGTCCGCGACGCAGTACACAGCGATCGGTGAGAAGTGCGCGGACATCCTCTTCTGGGAACCGGCGACGCGCCGGCTCGCGACTCTCGTGCCACAGGTCCGCCTCGTGATCACATTGCGCGACCCGGTGACCCGCGCGTGGTCGCAGTATTGGAACGAGGTGGGCAAGGGTCGTGAGACGCTGCCGTTCGACGACGCGCTCGCGGCCGAGGAGCAGCGTGCGAACGAGAGCGACTGGGCGCGCTTCCATCTCTCCTACGCCGCGCGCGGGCGATACGACGAATCTGTCGGGAGGATCCTCGCGCTGTTCCCGCGCGATCAGGTGCTGACTCTCGTCATGGAACGCACACTCGCAGATCCGGCAGCCGCACTGCGCCGCGTGTACACGTTTCTCGGCGTGGATCCCGAACGCGGTCACACCGCCGGGGGATCGCGACACAACCAGAACTGGACGACGGTGCGGCGGCCGTGGGTCGGCGCGCTCGGACTCGGCGGTCTCGAAGCTGCGTACGGACGGGGGGCCCGGAGACTGGCCTCGCGCATGTCACGCGGGCGCGCAGATCGTGCAACACGCGAACGGCGTCTCACGAACACGCTGTGTGCGCCGTTCCGCCGTCCCGCTGCGGCGATGACCATGGACGCAGGCCTCCGCGCGCGCCTCCGCGAGCAATTCGCGCCATCTGTCGCACGGCTCGCGGCGTTGCTGGGCGACGATCTGCCCGAGTGGCGCGCGTGAGTCTTCTCGACCGGCTGCGCGCTCGCATCGTTCGCGCCCTTGGCGGCACGCCGCCGTCGTGGCGCCGCCTGGACGACATCGACCTCTCCGCGCAGTTGCTCGCGACCGACAACTACCTGCGCTTCGAGAAGCCGGGGCTGCTCGCGCTCACGAGCGTACGGAGCGCTCTCGTCATTGCGCCGCACCCTGACGACGAGACCATCGGCGCCGGTGGCACGATGCTGCGTTTGGCTCAAGAAGGCGCACGCATCACGATCGTCGCGGCTACCGACGGTGCTCAGCAGCGGGACGACATGACTGTGGAGGAGTCCGCGCAGCGCCGCATGGGGGAACTGCGGGAGGTAGCCGCCGCGATCGGCGCCTCGGTCGTCGAGCTAGGCATCTCGAACGTCGAACCACACCCCGGCCTCGAGCACGTCGAGCGTCTCGCCGCCGCGATCGGTGACTCCGCCCCGGACGTGATCCTCGCGCCCTGGGTCCTGGACCGCCCGCCCAAGCACCGGCTCGTGGTCCACCTGCTGGCGCTCGCGCTCCTGAGGCAGCCGACGGACGCGGCGGTCTGGGCCTACCAGGTCCACAACGCGCTGCCGGCCAACGGCCTGGTGGACATCACGGACGTCGCGCCGGAGAAGCGGCGGCTGCTCGGCCTGTTCGCGTCCCAGAACGACCGCTACCGCCGCTATGACCATGTCGCGATGGGGCTGGCGGCCTGGAACTCCCGGCTGCTGCCCTACGGCGGGGGCGAGACCGGGGAGCGGTTCGTCGAGGCCTTCCACGTCCAGTCCGCTGCGGGCTTCGCCGACGACGTCGAGCGGGCGTATCTGCCGAATCTGGCCCGCACTTACGGCCGCTCCGGCCTCGCCGCGGCCGCGGCTGCGCTCCACGAGGCCGCGACCCGCCACCGGCCAGGTGGTTAGGCGGGGCCGGCCAGGCTGGAGAACTTCGCGGCCCCAGCACGCCGCGGCTACCCTCCGCGGTTCGTGATTCAGGAACCCCCGCACGTCCGGCGGAGGGCTCGGCGCGGAGAGGGAGGACGGTCCTCCCGCCGCGATGCGTAAGCCCTTCCCAGCGTGTTCTGTTCAACAGCTAACGCTGTTGAGACGGTCGTCTGTTCAGCAGCCGACCCGTTGAGAGCGCGCTCGTGTCCGGATCGGTCGGGACCGGAGGTATGCCGTGGCAGTCGTCAGCGTGAACGAACTCCTCGAAGCGGGAGTCCACTTCGGACATCGCACCAGCCGGTGGAACCCGAAGATGAAGCCCTTCCTTCTCGGGAAGCGCAACACCATCCACATCATCGACCTGAAGGCCACCGTGCGTGGTCTGGCGCGGGCAACGCACTTCCTGCGTGCCGTCACCGCCGAGGGCTACGACGTGCTGTTCGTCGGCACGAAGCGCAGTGCGAAGAACGTCATCCGTGAGGAGTCGATGCGCTGTGAGATGCCGTTCGTGACCGAGCGCTGGCTCGGTGGCACGCTCACGAACTTCGAGACCATTCGCGGTCGGCTGAACCGCCTCGAGGAACTCGAGGCGATCGAGACGACCGGCGAGTTGATCACGCTGTCGAAGAAGGCGCAGTCGCGGCACAACCGCGAGAAGCGCAAGCTGCTCAAGAACCTCTCCGGCATCCGCGCGATGAGCAACCTTCCCGGCGCGGTCGTGATCGTGGATCCGAAGCGCGAGCACATCGCCGTTCGCGAGGCGAACCGCGAGAACATCCCGATCATCGCCATCGTGGACAGCGACTGCGATCCCGACCCGATCGACATCCCGATCCCGGGCAACGACGATGCGATGCGCAGCGTGACGGTGCTCCTCAAGCGCCTGTCGGAGTCGTGCATGACCGGCAAGAAGGCCGCCAAGTCGCGCGCCGCCGAGTTCCGCCGCGGCGGGATGGACGAGAGCACGCAGGACGCGATCGCCCGGGCGACCGGCGAGGCCGGGCGGCGCGGTCCCTCGAAGACCGTCGTGGTGCGCCGCGCCAGTACGACACCGGACGCGCCCGCGGAGACGCCCGCGCCGACTCCGGCAGACGCGCCCGCCGCGGCGGAGACGCCTGCGGCTCCCGAGGCCCCAGCGCCGGCAGCGCCAGCTGCTGATCCCGCTCCGGAAGCCACCCCCGACGCGACGCCGCCCGCCGGCGACACGCCGGCCGAGTAGAGACCGCCGAGAGACTGCCCGAGAGATTGGCCGAGAGACTGCCCGAGGTATTGGGATTGGGCCCCGCATCCGCCGGGGCGCCGGCCGGAGGCGCACACCCCTGCGCCGCAACACCCGAGGAACGCCATGAACATCGACGCCAAGACCGTGATGAAGCTCCGCGCCAAGACCGGCGGCGGGATGATGGACTGCAAGAAGGCCCTCATCGAGGCCGGTGGAGACCTCGAGAAGGCGGTGGACATCCTCCGCGCGAAGGGCGTCAAGCAGAGCGAGAGCCGCGCCGGCCGCGCCACGAAGGAGGGCGTGATCGCGTCCTACATCCATCACAACGGCAAGCTCGGCGCCATGGTCGAGCTGCTGAGCGAGACGGACTTCGTGGCGAAGAACCCCGACTTCATCGCACTCGCAAATCAGTTCGCGATGCACGTGGCGGCCGCCTACCCGGCGCCGAAGTATCTGCACCGCAGCGAGGTGCCGGCCGACCAGGTCGAGCGTGAGAAGGCGATCCACATCGAGCAGATCAAGGACAAGCCCGCGCAGATCCAGGAGAAGATCCTCGAGGGCAAGATGAACTCGTTCTTCAAGACCTGTGTCCTGCTCGAGCAGGACTACGCGATGGACACGTCCAAGGGCACCGTCAACGACGTGCTCGTGCAGGCCCGTTCGAAGTCCGGCTTCCACGAGAACGTGCAGCTGCGCCGGTTCGCGCGATGGGAGGTCGGCGACGACGTCCCGGTTCCGGGCGCCGACGATGGCCAGGAAGGCGAGGACTAACAGCGCCGTTGACCGACGACGTCACGCCGCGGGTTCTGCTCAAGCTATCGGGTGAGGCGTTCTGCCGCCCGGGGGGCCGAGGCGTCGACGCCGAGAGCGCCGCGCACATCGCCGCGCAGATCGCGGACACGGCGGCGAGCGGAGTCGAGGTGGCGGTCGTCGTCGGGGGCGGCAACGTCTTCCGCGGTGCCGAGCTCGCCGGCACGCCGGTGCAGCGCGACAGCGCCGACCGCATGGGCATGCTGGCGACCGTGATGAACGGGCTGCTACTTCGCGACCAGATCCGCGCGGTGGGGCGGCCGGCGGCGCTTCTGACCGGCCTGCGCGTCCCGGAGGTCGCGGAGACGTTCACAGCGGAACGGGCCCGTGCGCTGCTCGGCAGCGGGAGCGTCGTCGTGCTCGCCGGCGGCACCGGTCATCCGTTCTTCACCACCGACACCGCCGCAGCGCTGCGCGCCCTGGAGATCGGCGCGCATCGCCTGCTCAAAGCGACGAAGGTGGACGGCGTCTACTCGGCGGATCCGGCGACGCACCCCGATGCCGAACGCTTCGAGCAGATCACGTTCGACGAGTGCCTCGCCCGTGATCTGGGCGTCATGGACGGTGCCGCGTTCGCGCTCTGCCGCGACAACGCCCTCGACGTGATCGTCTTCGACATGCGGCGGGACGGCGCGATCCAGGACGCAGCGCTGGGCCGCCCCGTCGGAACCCGCGTCACGTCCGCGTAGTCGAACGCCCGTTCGAACGCCGATTCGAACGATCGGGCCGCCCCTCCGGTTGACCGGGTACGATCCGGCTCATTGGTTCGTCCGCTGACGCGGACGAGAAGGCGCCGGACGGGCGGCCATGGAGACCACGATGTACGAAGAGACACTTCTCGAAGCGGAAGAGAAGATGGAGAAGGCGCTCGAGCACCTGATCCACTCGTTCCGCGGTGTTCGCACCGGCCGGGCGTCGCCCGGTCTGGTCGAGGACGTTCGCGTGGACTGCTACGGCGCCGTCTCCCCGCTCAAGCACGTCGCGAGCATCTCGATCCCCGAGCCGCGTCTGATCGTCATCAAGCCGTTCGATGCGAGTCTCGTCAGCGACGTCGTCAAGGCGGTCCAGAAGTCCGAACTCGGCATCACGCCGCAGAGCGACGGCAAGCTCATCCGGCTGGCCATCCCGCCGCTCTCCGAGGACCGGCGCAAGCAGTACGTCTCGCTCGTCCGCGACAAGGCGGAGGAGAGCCGCGTCGCGCTGCGCAACATCCGTCGCGAGGCGAATCGCCACGCAGACACCGCCAAGAAGGCCGGCGACCTCGGCGAGGACGACCTGAAGCGCCTCAAGGGCGGCGTCGACGAGTTGATCCAGGGCTTCGAGAAGAAAGTGACCGAGGCGCTCGAGAAGAAGACCGCCGACATCTTGGAGGTCTGATTCCTGCGGCTCACGGCGAGAGCCGGGCCGCTCGAAGTCTGAGCCTCCGCGCGTTCCCGCCCTATAACGGGCGCGCGAACGCGCAACGGTGCCCCTGTCGTCTAGTTAGGTCTAGGACACCAGCCTTTCAAGCTGGGTACACGGGTTCGAATCCCGTCGGGGGTACCACGCGCGCGCCGTCGCGTCATGGTTGCGCCGCTTCCCCCCGATCTCGCAGGCGTGCCGAGACGACGGACAGTGTCTCGATGAACGTCGACCCGTCTTTCTCGTAGGCGCCCGGCACGTCCTCGATCTCTTTCATGAACGCCGCGTCCTCGAAGTAGTAGTCGCGGAAGGGACCCCTCCGGCTCGCGAGAATCTCGACTTCGTATCCGTTCTCGTCGAGCCGGGCCCGCGTCTTCGCGAGGTCCGCCATGGACGACTGAATGAAGAGCAGCGAGCCTCCGCTCGCGAGCCGCTTGTGTCCGTCGAGAATGAGGGAGTCGATGAAGTAGCGCCGGTTCTGCTTCCCGCTCTTGCAAAAAGGCGGGTTCGTGACGATGAGGTCGAACGAACCCGGCGTGTCCAACCAGTCGGCGACCCGGTATTCGATCCGGTCGCGGTCCCCGGGACAGTTGTGCTCGACGTTGCGCCGGTTCGCCGCGAGCAGGTCCGCGGTGATCTCGGTCACGACGACGTGCTTGGCGCCCTGGCGCAGGAGGATGATCGTGTGGTTGGCCGCGCCGCCTCCGATCTCGAGAACCCGTCTCCCTTCGACCAGGTTCTGCCCGGCCAGCACCTGTGCCATGAACTCTCCATGAGGCGTGGGCACCCACGTATCTCCGTCCACGTGGAGGCGCATCTCCAAGAGCTGTTCGGGGAGGGAATCGGGCATCGTTCGGTCTCCGTCACCACTTGTGCATGGCACGTCGCTCGGTGGTCGACGTAGACCAGGAACAGTCCGGGCTGCGTCAGCCTACTCGAACGGTGGGGCGCCGGGCGCTCTGCGTGAGCGCGTTCGGGTACGGTGGGGGTGTGGAGCCCTCCGCGCCACTGTTCGCTCCGCGCCGCCCGCGGCTGCTCGGCGCCGTGAATACGAGAGTGAGCGGATGAACGACGAGCACCTCTGGAAGAAGCGGACGATCGAGGTGCTGCCGCGCCGGCCTGCGCGCGTCCGAATGGCTCGGCTTCTCATCGGCGTCGCGATGCTCTGTGCGCTCTGGTATCTGCTGTTGGTGGTGTCGGTCAAGTTGGTGCTGTTTCCGATCTCGTTCGAGTCCTGGTGGCCGGAGCACCGGTGGGTCGGCCAAGTGCTCACGTTGGTGACAGCCCTGCTGTGCACCGCCCTGCCGGCTCGCATGGTGTTCCGCAATCCCCGCAAGTATCTCGGCGTGCACTCCGGATAGCCTCGTGTCGTGAGACGACCGATTCTCTGGTGTGCTGCGCTGGCGTTGCTTGCTTCCTGCGCTGACGCGCCGAAGGACGACGACCGCGTGACCGAGCTCGAGAACCGGGTGGCGGCGCTCGAGGAGCGACTCGGAGCCGTCGAGCGCACGACCGCGATGACGCTTCCGGCGCCGAAGCAGGAGTCGATCGACGCCGTGTTGCTCGCCATCGCCGAGCGGCGCGATCCGCGCAAGCTCCCCGAGAACGAGCGGCTGGCGTTCTTCCTCGTCTCCGGTTGGAACCCCGGGGACTTCGAATTGCTCCGGCTGCACGTCGACCTCGAACGGGTGTATCGCGCGCAGGCGCTCTCGCTGCTCGCGGAGAAGGGGGACATGAACCCCAACTTCGCCAAGCTCCTCGAGACCAAGGCCGGGCCCAAGTTGCAGACCGCATCGGACCGGCTGTCGCGCATCCGCGCCATGCTCGAGACGGAGAACTGGACGCGGTCGCGCGAACTCGTGCGCGAAGCGGTCGAGTAGCGGCGCGTCAGCGACCGTCGGCGCGCCCTGTATTGCTCAGCGAGCGTCTGCGCGCTCGACGTCCCGGCGCAGGAGGAGGATGATCCCGTCCTGCTCGAAGGCGATCTCGTAGGCGGGATCCGCGCGAAAGCGGGCGAGCCGCGCCTCGTACTGCGCGAGGCGGTCGTGCGACATCGAGATGCGCGACGGGAGAAGATCCAGGACCACGGCCTCCGGACTGTCCAGTCCGGGCGGGGAGTGCTCGAAGTGATCGAGCGCGTACGCGGTCGGCGCGTCGGCGACGAGCGAGAGGAACGCGCCCGGCGCCGCCACCGAAGCGTGCTCGGGGATGAGCGCGAGAGCGCCATCGACGGCGACGGCGTGGTCGGGCCGCTGGATGCGCGGGAGCGTGGTGTCGTTCAGCGAGTCCGGGACGCCGGTCAGCGCCGCCGCCAGCAGCACGAGCGACGCCGCGCCAAGGGTCTTCTCGCCGAAGCGCGCACGGATGCCCGCGAGCGCCGTGGCCGCACCGGCGGCCAGCCCCGCTGCGACGACGTTCGAGTAGTGCGTCTGCGGATCGAGGGGGCCGACACCGGCCGTCACGAGGATGACCACGGCGATGCCCGGGAGTGCGAGTAGCGAGTGCCGCCCGGCCAGGGGGAACAGCGCGAGGGGGCGTAGGACCTGCCAGAGGTACAGCAGCTTCGACGACGCGAACGCGACGCTGATCGCATAGAGCGGATCGGAGACGAGAGTCTGGATCATCTCGCCCGGCGTCGATCCCAGTCCCGCGTACCACGCGAGGACGTTCTCGGCGAGCGGATCACCGCCGCCCCACGGCATCGCCACGCGCGTCGCGACCTGGTGCCATGCGATGCCGACGAGCGGAGGCAGGACGTACCAGGCGATGCGGCGTACCTGCTTCGCACGCGTGAAGCGCGAGACGATCGCGAACGGCACGAACGCGCACACGGTCAACGCGAGGTCCTCGCGGACCGCGAGTAGCGTCACGAGTGACGCCACGAACCACCCCAGCTTCTTGCGCTCCCAGTTGAGGATCGCCCAGAACAGCGCGGGGGGCGCGAGGATCGCGGGGTAGAAGTCTCCGGTCCACTGGCTGAGCACGGTTGGGTGCAGCAGGTATGCCGCCATGATCGCCGTGGCCGCCGCGGCGCCCGCAGCGTCTCGCGCGATGCGGTGCAGGGCGAACGCGGCCACTCCGGTTGCGGCGATCTTCACGACGAGGAGCGTTGCCACGTGCGGGAACACCGCGAACAGCGGGAGCAGTGCAAAGAACGCAGGTGAGACGTGCAATCCCATGTGATTGCGCAGCGGCGGATCGAAGTGCAGCTGCTGCAGAATCGTGCCCTCGCCGAACCGGCCCTCGAGCGTGTTCCAGAGAACTTGGACGTGGTATGCCTGGTCGTGACCCGGGTAGTCGTGGAATGCGCGCAGCTTCATCACCTGCATGCCGAGCCCGACGACGATCCATGCGCCGAGCAGCACGTGCGCCGTGTGACGGCGGCCCAGCAGGGCGACCACCCGGTCTCTCCACCCGCTGTTCAACAGGACGATGCCGAGAGCGGTCGCGATTGCCAGAGTGAACACCATGCGCGCCGTGCTGGGCGAGGCGAGGAGCATGTCGGGGACCAGGAGGCAGGCGACACACAGTGTTGCCAGGGCGGCAATCCAGTTTGTCCTGCTCATCGGTACACGACCTCGACCGTGTGCTCGCCGTGGGGCAGCGGCACCACAATGTAGGGCCCGTGACGCACCGGAGGCGTGAGGACGCCGTCGACGAGCACGTCGCCAGCGGCGTCGGCAGGCAGGCGCACGGAGAGCCCGGCGAGTGCGGCGTTGGCTGCGACGCGCACGACGCCGTCGTGCACCGTCGTCGTGAGCCGCGAACGCAGGCGCGCGTTCCAGTGGCGGATGAACCGCTCGAGCGATCCGTGGTCAGCGCCGGCCGTCCTCGCCGACTCACCGACCGCCAGCATGCCCTCGATCAACTCGGCGGACGGGACGCGCGACATCGAGTTCGTGTGGTAGACGCCGACGACGAGTTGGTGGTGAGTCGAGGCGGCTTCGCGGATGATCCGGTCCTGGTCGTCGCGGCTCCAGGCCTCGTCCTCCTGGAACAGGAACGGCACTTCGACAAGCGGGAACGGCCAGCCCGTGGCGTCGAGCGGGCGGAACGGAAGCCCCGTCCCGAACAGATACCCGAAACGGTCGGGGCCGGAGGGGCCGTACGTGGAATCCACGGTGACGCCGGCTGCGTGGAGCATCCGGAACGTCTTGGCCGGATCGGGATCGAAGATCAGCCCGTGCGTGCGGTTCATCACCACGTCGCTCTGCACCACGCCCAGGTCGCGGGAGTCCGAGACCTGCTCCAGCAGCGACGACCGGCGCACGGCGGGGGCGAGCGGCCCGATGCCCATGTGCCTCAGGGGCATCTCGCCGAAGAACCCGCGATCCCAATGCAGATGGACGTCTGTGCGGGCGGCTTGCATCGCCGCGACTCCGCTCCGGCCGATCCGATCCGGGATGATGAAGCCCGTCGTCGCGACGCCGCGCTCGGCGAACGCCTCGGGCAGCCACGCGGACTTGTCGCCGAAGCGCTCCTCGTCGTGCGTCACCGCGACGTACGCGGGTGCTCCTCCGGGGAATGGCCACCACCCCGCTATCGGCGTCATTCGTTCGATGTCTGCGAGGAGCGCTCGCTCCTTCAGGTCGGCCGCCGGCGCGAGGGCGCGCGGTTCTGAGCCCTCGGGCAGGAACCCGTGGGGCTGCACGAGGCCGCTGCGCACGCCGGGGTACTCCCGGTCCAGCGCGCCGGTCTCGCCCTGTTGCATCCTCGCCAGTCCCGCTGCGAAATCGTCGATGGCCAGAGCGTGCCCGCCGAGCGACTGTGCGCGGGCGGCCGGTCCCTCGACGAGGATGTGTGCGGTGGGGTGGTTCGCGAGAGCGGCGCGATCCGATGGCGAGAGATCGGTCCACGCGGACTCCGGTACGACGGCGAGTCGCACACCGTGCATCTGGCGTTCCAGTCCGCCATCCGCCTCGTCGCCGGGTACGGCCAGGCGCCACGGGCCGAACTCCTGCTCGAGGAACGAGACCCACGCGAACGTGTCGTCCCGCCCTTTCTGCGAACGCTCACGCACGCGCTCGGGCGACGCGACGAGGCAGACCTCCGCCGTGTCGAGCGTCCCGCGGGGCAGGGGCGCCGCAAGCTCGGTCTCGTGCGTTGCGAACTCCACCGGACTGCGCTGCAACAGGGCGCCGGTGCCCGCGAGGACGAGACCCGTCAGTAGGAGTGCGCGGAGTCGGCTCATCGCGCGGTCTCCCCGTAGACCACGCGCACGGAACGCGCGCCGGGCGCGGTCACCACGAGCAGGAGATCGCCGCCGGCGTAGGAAACTCGCTGTGCGGTCACGGGGTCGCCGTCGACGCTGACGGCTCCGCGGACTCCGTCCCAGACCGCCGGGATCGCGAGCGTCGCGCCGTCGTGCGCCGCGTCGACCTCGATCGCCAGGACGCGGTCGCTCCAGGTCGAGCGCATCGCGGAAGCGCCCCGCGCCCGCTGCGTCGCGACGAGTGCTTCGACCGACGTGATGTGAAGGCCCAGCCGCTTCGCCTCCCGGAAGGAGTCACGCCACGTCTCGTAGAGCGTCGCGTCAGGACGCCACCCGAACACGTTCGGGTGGAACAGCGTGTGGACCGGCTGGTGATGACGGGAGGCGCTGTCGGCCAGGAGCTTCCAGATGAACGCGCGATCCGCGCCTCCGAGATCCTCGGCCGTCTGGAACGGCACTTCGCGAACCGGCAGCGGCAGTCCGTTGCGGTCGAGCGCGATGAACGGCTGGGCCGTCCCGAACAGGTACCCCTTCGCTCCGACGTCCGGCCCGTAGGTCGAGTCCACGCGAATGCCCTGCGCGGCCATGCGTCGGAACAGTCCGGCGTATGTTTCGTCCCACAGGAGATAGTGGTTGCGGTTGCTGCGCGGCTTGCGCGACGCGTGTTCCTCGAAGACGGCGGCCTGCTCCGCGAGCGTCTGAGGCCGCACTGCGGGACGGAAGCGCCAGATCCCGAGTTCGTGCCGGGGGGCACCGGCATCGAGACTGGTCACGTAGTGCAGGCCGAGCGTCCGGCCCGCTCCTCCGAATCGCTGGACCGCGCCCGGCGTCAGGTGATGCCCGCCGATCACGAAGTCCGACCCCGCGACTCCCCACGAGCGCTCGGCGTCGGCCATCCACGCGGCGTTCTCGCCCATCTCCTCCTCGTCGTGAGTGGCGAGATACGCGCCCGGCGCGGCGTCGGGATACGCCCACCAGCGGGGCAGCGGGGCGTGGCGGTCGAACAGGGCGACGACCACGCGTTCGAGGACGTCCGCCACGGGGATCGTGCTGCCCAGGAGCGCGGCATCCGCCACCAGGTCGTTCGACTGGATGTGCGCGGTCAGCACGTCCGGGTAGCGGTTGCGCACGGAGAACGTCCCGGGGGCCGGCGTGCCCTGCTGGAGCGCCGTGATCGCCCGGCCGACGTCGAGGCCGAGCGACAGGACCGCCCCGTCGCCGCGTTCGATCGTCGAAGCGACCACAGCGTTGCCCACCCGCAAGTGCGGCGTTGCGTCCGGTGCGAGAAGAAGCGACCGCACGGAGCCCGCCACGAGCGGCACGTGCGATAGGTCGTCGGCGGTCTCGGGATCGGCGCCGGGGAGCGTGAGTGCGCCCGGCTGGTCCACGGGCTCTCCGCAGTGAGCACCGGCAAACTCCTGCCACGAGGCGTCCGGCTGTTCGAGCACCAGCAGTCCACCGTCACGGACGAAGTCGCGCAGTTCGGGGAGCATGACGGTGGCTCCGCCGAGGGCACTGCGGGTCACGACCACGGCGCGGCGCCCGGCGAGATCACCGGCATACACCGTCGACGTCAGGGCGAAGCGGCCGAACTCCTGTTCCGCGAGGTTCATCCACCCGTACGACCAGTCGCCGTTCTCGAACGAATCGCCCGCGGCGCCGTACACCGAGCCGGGGTCGACGAGAACGAGCACGTCGGCGGTTCGTTCGAACCGCTTCGCCGTGCCGTGCAGCTCCGGCTCGTGCGCGCGATACGTGTACGGGTGTACATCGATCCAGCGCGCGACCGCGGCGAGCGCGATCAGCGTGATGAGGACGGTCGAGATGCGGGGACGGCGCATCGGTCAGGCGTCGAGGGTTTCGAGGACCTCCGGGACGGCTCGTTCGGCCAGACCGACGACGGCCTCGCAGTTGTGGAGTGCGGGGTAGATGCGTCTCGTGTTCGAGATGAACAGGCCGGGAACCGGCGTGCTCGCGCCCGGGAGGTCACGGGTCTCGGCGATCTCATGGATCGGTTCGACCAGCCGCGAGCGGCCGAGCAGCGAACCCTTGATCCAGCTCCGGTCGAACTCCGGAAACACGCTCTCGAGATGACCGAGGAATTCGTCGCGCACGTCGTCCTCGTCCATCGTGAGGTATGCGCTCTCCTGCTTGCAGTACTTGGGCAGGTACACGAGATGGCCGCCGACTGACTCGGGATCGATCAGCGTCGTCGTCTCGATGATGCCTGTCAGCGGGATGCTGCGGTCGGTCAGGTTGACGCTGTAGTAGGGCGACAGCGGACGATCCAGCAGAAGCAGCAGCGACGCGATCCCGAGGTACTTCGCACCGGCCAGTTCCGTCTGCATCGCGGGCGGCGCGTCGGGCAGCAGGCGAGCCAGGATCGGGTCGGCCGCGGTCGCGACCACGGCGTCGTAGCTCTGCAGCTGACCGTCGATGACGAGTCCGCGGGCGGCGCCGTTCTCCAGAGCGATCTTCTCGACGCGCGAGTTCTGGAGCACGCTGCCGCCCATCTGCTCGAGGCGCTGCGCCAGCGCGATGGCGAGCGTCTCGTATCCGCCGGCGAGGTGGCCCATGGCCTCCTTCTGCCGCACGCCCTGGCGGGTCGAGGTCATGCGCCGGATGCGCGACCAGATGTACGTGGCGGGAACGCGGTCCGCCGCGCCGTCGAACTTGGACGCAAGCAGCGGGCGCCAGACGTTCTCGTACGTTCGCTTGCCGGAGAGGCGCGTGAGCCACTCCTCGAGCGAGACGTTGTCCAGCGAGCGCCAGTCGCGCGTGAACTTCGCTGTCGCGAGAGTGCGTGCCAGGCGGAGCCGGTCGAGCATCGAGAGGGGCGGAAAACGGAAGAACTCCGACGCCGTGGACATCGGGAACAAACGTCCCTCGTGGAAGAACGCCATCTTGGTCGTTCCCCAACGCATGTGGTCCTGGAGCTCGAGCTCCTCGAACAGCCGCATCAGGTGCTCGTCCGACGCCAGGATCACGTGGTAGTAGCGGTCGACGCGGGAGCCGGCAATCTCGACGGCGCTGGCGAGTCCACCGAGGTAGGGGCTCGCCTCATGCACGGTGACCGAGTGTCCCGCACGAGCCAGGCGGTATGCGATCGTCAGGCCGAGGATTCCTCCGCCGAGCACCGCTACGTCCTTGGTCCGGCCCTGCGCGCCGGGTCGTCCCTCTGCGCCGGCGCTGCGGCGAGTCACGGGTGCGGCGGCCACGGTCATGCGGTCACGTAGTCGGGTGCACGCGCGGGCATCCGGGCCCGGGGCGGCGCGATCTGCGGTGCGGGGACGGCGGAGTCGGCGAACTGCTCCGGACGAGCGATCCCACGGAGGATCCGTAGGTACGTGCCGACGGTGCGCAGCACCTTCATCTTGCTTCCGCCCCGGCGGGCGCGTGCGTCGAGGAGCATAGGAACCTCGTCGACGCTTGCGCCGAGGCGCTTGAGCTTGACCAGAAGCTCCACCATGCACACGAACCCAGGCTCCTCGATGAGCCTCCCGCCGTAGGCGCTCGAGGCTCGCCTCAGCAGCGACGCCCGGTGCAGCCGGAAGAACGACGAGAACGTCGTGATGCCGAACAGACCGAAGCGGAGCTTGACGAGGGCGTTCGCTCCAGCGGAAAGCACGCTGCGGAGCAGCGAGGCGCCGACGATTCGTCCTGATCCGTACACGGTGGCAAGGACCAGGTCGCTGCCACGCTCGGCGCGGTCGAGCATCTTGGTGACCAGGAGGATGTCGGACGTGTTGTCCGCCTCGATCGTCACGATGAAGTCGTCGTCGTGCGCCTGCTGCAACGCGGTTGCGATCCCCGTGCGGAAGGCGGCGCCTGGACCGCGGTTGCGCGCGTGTCGAATGATGCGAACGTCGAGTTCGTGCGTCCTGCGGGCCACCTCCTCTGCGGTTTCGGCAGTGCCGTCGGTCGAACCGTCGTCCACCAGGACAACACTGACCTGTTCACCGGTGTAGCGTGCGAACCCAGCGAGGTTCCGCAGGAGGAACGGGACGTTCTGCCACTCGTTGTACGCGGGCACGATGAAGTGGATGCGGCGGCGTCGAAGACTGTTCATGCTGCACCGCTTACGGTCATGGACGTCGCGGTTGCCAGCGCCGCGCGGTGCCATTCGATCGTCCGCGTGAGTCCGGTTTCGAGATCGACGTGGGCGCGCCAGTCAAGGAGGCGAGCCGCCTTGCTGCAGTCAGGGACGCGCCGACGCACGTCTTCGTACTTGCCTCCGGAGAACGTCTTGTAAGGGATGAATTCGAGGTTCGCCCTGCCCGGTGCGTCGCAGAGCCGGTAGATGGTCTCTGCCAGCTCGAGGATCGTGATTTCGTGGTTGTTGCCGAGGTTCAGGATCTCGCCGTCGGCCGCATGCGAGAGCGTCGCGCGCACGATCCCGTCGACGGTGTCGGAGACGTACGTGAAGGAGCGCGTCTGCTGTCCGTCGCCGTGGATCGTCATCGGTTCGTCGTTCATGACGCTCGACATGAAGACCGACTGCGGTCCGCCCCACCAGGAGAGATGGTGGCGCGGGCCGTAGCTACCGAAAAAGCGCAGCGCGACGACCGGCAGGTCGTACTCGTCCATGTACGCGAAGGCGAGGTGCTCGTCGAACAGCTTGGACGTTGCGTACGCCCAGCGCTTGACCTTGCTGGAGCCGAGCACGAGGTCGCCGTCTTCCTTGAACGGAAGGTCGGGGGACTTGCCGTACACGTCGCTGGTCGAAGCGAGGACGACCTTGCGCTGTCCGTCCCGGGCTGCATCGAGCACGTTTCGCGTGCCCTCAGTGTTCACGAGGAGGGTGTCCAGCGCACCGCCGTACCGCGGGATCTTGTGTGCGGCGAGGTGCACGATCACGTCGGCCCCGCGGCACGCCTTGCCGAGTGCCTCGGAGTCACGAACGTCGGCTTCCACGAAGGTGAAACGGCGGTTCGAGGTGTGATGCTCGAAGTTCCGCCTCGCCCCGTAGAGCAGGCTGTCGAACCCGACCACGGTGTGGCCGAGGCCGAGCAGGCGGTCCACGAGGTGTGAACCGAGGAATCCGGCGGAACCGGTGACGGCGATTCTCATTTCGATAGCCCCCAGGCGTTGATCGCGGTGAACGATCCGGTCCGGATGTCCAGCGCGGGGAACGGTGCAGTACCGGGCAGGGGGGAGGCGGCGGAACGCCACGGACGCGCGCTCGAAGTCGTGTCACGCAAGGCTGTCTGCCTCCCCCTTACCCGATGGTCCGGAGGCACCGCTTCGCGTCTCGCACACGGAGATGAACGGTGTCTCCGTGGTCCGTATCGCAACGGGAGTGCCGGGCGTGCTGGACGCTTCTCTCTATCTGAGAGAGACGCGCTCATCCTCGGAGCGCAGGTCGATGAGCAGGTGACCGTGCGCTTCCGCGATGGTCGCGTCACTGCCGCGCACGAACGCCGCGAGCATCTCGTCCGCGAGATCGGCAGGCTGGACGATCCAGTGGGTGCAGCCGCGTTCGGCCATGCCGAGGAGCGTGGCCGGGGAGCGTCCTCGATTGGGTAGTTCTCACCCTTCCGGTCGAGCCATGCGTACGCCATCGATTCGTTGAACGCGACCGGGTGACCGTGCGCGTCCATGCGGTAGCCCCCGCGAACAGCGATCCGCGCGTCCGTAGGCAGGTGGTCGGCGAACACCAGGCACGCGGCGCGCAAGTCCTGCCGGACCGCCCCGTCGTTGCGCTGCCGATGCACGTCCAATGACTCACGCGTGAGCGCGACGCACGCGAGGACCACGAGCGCCGGCCCCGCCAGACGCACCACCTGCGGGCGGAACGAGCGGAGCGCGTCGACCCCCGCGCCCATGAGCAGGGCGGCCGGGGCGACCGAGTTGGCGTGGTAGTAGAACGCCCATGCGTCGCCGGACGTGTCCGCAGTGATCACGTAGAAGACGAGGATCGATGCGTACCAGGCGCCGGCGAACTCCAGTGCTCGCCCGCGGCGTAGCAACGCCGCAAGGACCAGGAGTCCCCCGACGAACCCGAGCACGTCGCGGATCTCCGCGCGGAAGTTGCCGCGCAGCCAGCGTAACCGTTCACCCCTTGACAGCGTGTGAGCCTCAGCGTGCGACGGGCATCGGGACCATGACGGGCGGGTCGGCGCCGGTGAGGTGCGCGGCGACCGAGTCGGCGAGGAAGTCGAAGACTTGGTCGCCACGGCGTCGCAGCGTGGCCGCGGCGGTCAACACGCGCTCGGCGAAGCGGAGTCCGCGAGCGGACTGGCTTCCGAAGGAGCCC
The DNA here is from genome assembly GCA_965248445.1 of Planctomycetota bacterium. Classification (GTDB taxonomy): domain Bacteria; phylum Planctomycetota; class JAJSAM01; order JAJSAM01; family JAJVHW01; genus CBDFJG01. Next base: position 1,216,163 of record CBDFJG010000003.1, on the reverse strand, counting down.
TTGCGCCAGAGCACCGCTTTGCGGACCGCGCGCTCGGCGGCGTTGTTCGTCGGACTCACGTCCTGGGTCCGCGCATAGGTGAAGAGGGCGACCACGCGGGGGCGCAGATGGTTGGCCAGAGCCGAGTCGTCGTTCGCGATCAGTCGCTCGAGCCGTCCGCGCAGCACAGCGGCTTCGCCTTGCAGCCGGTCACGGTCGCCGTGCTCACCGAAGAGCCGGTAGCTGCGCATGACCGACTGCGCGATCATGACGCCCTTGTTGCCGAAGCGGCGATGTTCTCGCGGGCCTTCGGCCAGCGCACGGAAGGCGCGCTCGATGTGCGCCCAGCAGAGCTGGCGGCGGGCAAGTGGGTGTGACTCGTAGGCACCCATCCGGTCGCTGATCACCGTGCCACCGAAGCGCCGCCCGATCAGCCGCCCTTTCGCCTTGGCACTGCGGCGGCGATCGATCCCGAAGGCTGTGGCGTGCTCGCTCTCCGCCGCCCACAGCCAGCACACCCGGCCCCGTTCCTTCCACGACGTCTCGTCCACGTTGGCTCGCAGCGACGTGCGGACTGCCCCGAGGGCTTCGAGGTACGACGAGTGCAGAGCGTCACTGAGCCGACGCTCACAGTCGCTGATCTTGCCCAGCGACATCTTCACACCGAAGATCTCACCGAGCAGCCGCTGCGTCTCCCGCACGCTCACGCGGTACACGCCGCGCAGCGCGCCGGCAAGTGTGGTCAGCCGCGGACCGAAGGCCCCGGTCGGCACGCCATCGGGCAGGACCGCCGTCGTGACCGCACGACAGCGCCGGCACCGCGCCTTGTGCAGCCGGTGCTCCCGCACCGTGACGAGCACGCGCGGGAGCACCGTCACCTGGTGCCGGTACGGATCGCCGATGCCCTGCTCGAGATCGTCGTGTCCGCACGCGTCGCAGAGGTCGGGACGGTGGTCCTTGGTCTCATCGACGTTGGACGGATCCACCAGCTCGCGCGCCGTGCCCTCATGGCCCGGCTGTCCGCCCTGCTGGCGACCGCTACGCGGCCTTCGGCCGCGACGGCGCTTGGGCCACGCCGGGTCCGACGACGGAGGCCTCGAGCTGTTGCGGGAGTCACGCTTCAGACGCGACTCGAGCTCGTCGATGCGGCGCAGATGCTTCGCTTCGCGACGCTCCAGCTCCTCGATCCAGGCCAGAAGGCCCTCGACCATCGCCCGCAGATCCTCGTCCTGCCGCTCGCCCACAACATCTTGATCGACCGATGGCCGAACGATCTGGATCCTGGCTCGCGACGAAGGGGTGAACGGTTACGCGTGACGTCGCCTCGCCGGACGAGCGAGCTCGCGGTTCTCAAGACAGCCGCCTACAACCCGAACTCCACCCACAGCGGGAAGTGGTCCGAGATCCTGAATGACGTTGATCCGCGCGTTAGGTTCTCGTCGGTGTACACGAATGGCTGGAAGTCGAAGTTCCCGCCGCTGAGCAGCTCCAAGTCAACCAGCGCCCTTGTCCCGGTCTCGAACCACGCGATCTGATCGTAGAAGTTGTCGTCATCCGAGTCGCCCGGGTCATCGAAGATGGTCCGTGGCAGGTCGATCAGTTCGTCAGGCACGGTCAGCCCTGTTGACGCGAACGCATCGAACAGCGGGCTGTCCTGACGATCGATGTTGAAGTCGCCCAGTACAAACAGGTTGTGGTGGAAGCGATTCGAACGGCCGGCCCAGTCGCGCATCCAGTCCGCGATCTCCTGGAGTTCTGGCACTCGATCGTCCTCATCGTCGCCGAACAGCACATGCAGGGTTACGAGGATGAATGTCGTGTCTTCCCGACGGAAGCTCACTGCGTATGGAGTCCTCACGAACTGCTGCCGCAACGCGTTCTCGTCGATGCGATCCAGGCGGTCGGGAGGAACAACGAGTTCGGCCGCAAGTCCGGACGGCGTGACGCGCGTGCGATCGATCGAACAAGAACGCCAGCCGCTCGTCGTTGCCCTCGTCTCCCAACGTGACATCCGTCATGAGGAATCCCCAGTCGTCGCCGAGGAACCGGACCGTGTCACGCAGCGCGCGGAGATCGCCCTTGATCTCTTGGATCGCGATCACGTCGAACCGGCTGAGGATCTCGATGATTGCCAGCAGACCGCGCAGGTCGCGCTTCGGGCGGTCGTCGGAGTCTGCCGTCCACTCCCGCGTCAGTGACGAGAATGAGCGGATGTTCCACGTCGCGATCAAGACGTTGTCCGCCAGTTTCTCCGGAATCTCGGCGTCGAGCTGCGCGCTCAGCGCGTCGAGGTCTTGCTGCACATTGGCGGGGGGCGCGTCCGTGATCTCTGGCACCATCTGCCTCCTCACTCGTAGCGGCACGCGCTGTCCGCACGCTACCGACCGGTACGTCGTTGCCATGCACGCGTGACGCGTGCGCGACTCGGCGCGCGCACAGCCCATGTCAGTCTCGCGCCCCGGCAGAGGCGCCGTCAAGGTGTGGTGTTCGTGGGGAACGCGCGCGACCCGCGATCCCTCTCCTCGGCGACTTCCTGGGTGACGGGGGCGGCCTCGGTTGATGGCAGCGTGTGGCTGCTCCGTCGTCTGAGCCTGGACTTCCGGGTGGGCCTCAGATCGAGGCCGCGGGCTCGCCTGAACCGTTACCGCGGAAACGAGCCCCTCCCGATACACGCGCGGCGTGGTATCGTTCTCCCAAGAGCCTACGCCCTGAGACCCGGGACCCACGGAGGTTGTCCAATGCTGCCACGAACTCTTCGCGCGATCGTCCTCGCGACAGTTGCGATCTCTGCGTACGTCGTCTGCGTAACGCCCCTCTTGGCGGCGTCTACGCCGTGCAACGGAACGATGTTCTGGGACGGCACGACCACCGACGGCGCGGGGAACCCACTCTGGGTGTTTGTCTGTAACATCAACACGGAGTGTGCGGATGTCGGCGCGCACTGCATCAAGGTCACGGCTGTCTTCCCGTCGTCGAGCACCGACTACTGCCAATGCTGGGACAGCACGACGCAGACCATCTCCAATCCGTGGAGCATCGAGAACGGGACCCTTCCATGTCAGGGCACATTGGCCCACACGGTTCTCGGGACGTTCTTCGACTGTCGAACTGTTGCGTGCAACACCACCCCTGGGTGTGAGCCATCGGAGATCAAGCCTGACCCGTACGAGCCCAGCGGCTTCATGAAGGACTGTGAGTGCAACTAGCCGCTTCGTCCTCTACGGATCGCGGTCCTTCGCGGCGAACCATCGTCGCGGTGTTCGTTGTGGCGGTTGTGACTGGCGTCGGTGTCAGTGATCTCATGCTGCCGTCAATCGCTCGAGTCGGGGAGGGCATCGGCGACGCTATGGAGGAGGCCGTAACGCCTCAAGCGCCCGCCGTCGATTCGCCAAGCGAGCTCCCGGGTGTTGATGGGGGCTCCGCGATGCCGCGCAAGGGCGTGCTTCCGCGCGGGTATCCCGGTTTGAGATCGACCACTGTCGGAACTCCGCAAGGGGACAAGCCCGCTTCGGAAGCACTCGCTGCTTGGATGCCAGCAGCGGCGGGGGCGGCGGACGTGCGCGGCGCGACGGGGCAGGTGCCTCTTCGGCAGCACGCGCTGTGGGGCGAGTACGCGATGCCCGTCAGCGGTCCCGCGCGCGAGGCAGCCTACAGGCATGCAACGAGTCTGTTGATGAAGATGAAGCCAATGTTGCGCAGGGGGATGGCGGCCACGGCAGGCCGTGCGCCGCCACCTTGGGAGAGTCGCGAGTTTCGTGTCTCCGGTCTCAGTCTGCCGTCGCACGCGGTCGTCGGGCGCGCCTTCTGGGTTGACGCCGCGCCGGAGACGTCAGCGGAGTGGTTCACGCGGCAGCTGGACGCCGCGCACGGGCGCGATGCTGACGCGACGAAGCGTGCTCAATTGGTATCTCTATTCGAACGGTTCGAGGTAGAGAAGCGGAAGTTGGTGAACGAGATCGTGGCGCGTTTGGATACGCTGTCCGAGGCGGACGTGGGCCAGTCCCCGGTAGTGGCCTTTCGGATCGGTGTGGAGGACGCGTATCTCATGATGCGAGAGAGCTGTCCGGAGATTCAGGCACTCCGCGAAGCCCGTTCGCGAGTTGGGCAGGAGTCAATCGGCGTGGCGCGAGCCCTACTTGAGGATCGTCGGTAGCACTCGACGATGAAGGCGCTACCGATTATTGCTGTAGCAGTGCTTGCCTTTGTGCTCGGAGTGTCGGGACGTCTAACCGCCGCGGCGCTGAGTGGGGGAATTGATGTCCACGAGCACGGATCGGATGATCTTGGCCACGATGGGAGCGGATCGGACGAGTCACTACTGAGAGATCTGCGGAGAGTGCGAGTTGCTATTCGTGAGGCGCGTTCGCGCGCGGAGTCCGATGCGCTTGGCAGTAGCGGGGCATCAGAGGTGCAGCCGAGCGCAACCGGCCGCCAGCCGGCAGGCCCACGAGACGAGCACCACCGTGATCTCTACAATCTGTTCGTTGAGTACGGATTAGAGACGGAGTTTCGGAAGTCTGTAGATCCCACGCCGACACGGCCGTTGTCCCTGTCGCTGAGTGAGTATCGGAAGCGTGGGGGCGTCGGAGTTGATCCCGTGTTGATGTCCGAGCCCGGAGACGATGTTCAAGTTCGCATCTCCGAGCTCAATCGGGCGCTCTCGAGTCCGCTCCGGAACGGGGATTTCTCATTTCTGTTGTTTCGTGCGGGAGACGAATTCGCAGTCTCTGTCGGCAAACAAACGGATATTCTTGCGTTCGATCCCCGTGAAGCGGCCGCCGACGTTGCTTTGCATCTTGGATACACGGCCCCGCATCGGCGGGAGATGCCGGGATACGAGCGCGTCACGGATGAGACGTTTGCCAAGCTGGTCACGTTCAAGAACCAGCAACTGGAGGACTACTGGTCCGATCTCTACCGACTCTGGGATCTAACAACGTCCGCGGTCGATAGCGGGCGCGCAACACGGCTCGATGTCCAGGAGATCTCCGGAGTCATCGGTCGCGGGGACAGCGTTTACGTCTTTGAGCGCGGTGTAGACGACGAACTCGATCTGTTGTGCGACCAGTTTGGGCGCTCGTTCGCACGTGTAAGCGCGGCGGCGTGGCGGCTGGCTGAGCGTTGATCCGTCGTTCACTGTCACTGTCGCGGCGCCCGGTGGATGTTGCGTGTGGCCTCGCCCTCATCGCTCTTGCAGGCTCGAAACTCGTTCCAGGCGGTGCAGGTGCTGAGCCAGTCTGGCCGTGGGTTTCGTCCGCTGTCGCAGCAGTGGGAGTGGTCGAGGTTCTCCTCGGGGCTGCCTTCCTTGCAGGGTGGCTGGGGCGCTTCCGGTCACTCTTGCTCATTGGCCTGGGCGGTGCGTTCCTCTGTTTTCAGGGCTTTCTCGTTGCCACGCGTGGCATCAACGCAACTTGTGGGTGTACCGGCGGGCTTGAGGTCGGCTATGTGGGGCGTCTCATCATCGCCTTGGTAATGATGTTGCTCGGTGCCGTGGCATATTCGCTGCGTCCTGGGGCGTTGGTGCATGAACCGGGCGTTGGTGCATGAATGGCTGTCGTGGCCTGGCGAGGTGCGGCACGAATTCGTCATCCTGCCAGTGGTAGAGTGTCGGATCGTACCGCGTCGAGGTGCAGCTGGAGGACAGGCCCACGCGGACACCGATACCGATTCGCACGTTCGGGGCGACACCGATCGAGAGAGCCGTCGGCGGCGAGGGCGTGGTCGCGATGCGAGCCATGAGCGCGCGTGTCGAGGTTAGGCAGGCAACGTCCGACACGATCGTAGCGCTCGTATCGGCAGCCGCGGGCGTCTTGGCGTTACTCTTGGCGAGGCTCCCGGCGTGGCTCCCGTTCATTCGAGAACAGTGGAAGCGACGGAACCGGCGATTGATCATCGAGCCGTGACCAGTGTCGGACCACCTCCCCGGTGAGCGGCAGCCGTTGAGGTCGTCGCCTCCGTCGCTGCTGCGTACCGTCCACGGCACAGAGTTGCTCTAGAGTTGCAGGACTACAGTCGTCTCCTGCGACACATGCGACGTATGCGACACATGCGACGGCGAACACAGGACTGCGAGCCTGGCTGCTCTTGCTTCGGGAGCAAGTGCTCTCCCGGGCTGGCGGCGCGCGGAATCGAAGTCCAACTGCCCACGTTGCGCTGAGCCCCGAGCGAGGAGGCTTCAACTCGCTGGCTCACTGCCTGTGGAGTGGCCGCGCGAGCAGGGACTGCACCGTCGAACGGACTCTGCGCGTGGGCTCTCCGGTGATCCCGGCCTCGAGGCGCCAGAGGGTGCAGTCGTCGAGGCCGAGCAGTTGGGCGACGGCGCTCCTGCACAAGCCCTGCGCCCGCCGCCAGCGCCGTAGCTGCTCCCCGAGGGTCAGGGCTGGCTCCACGAGACAGTAGCCGAGGTACGTATATAGGGACGGCCAGTGCTCGACGCGCGGGCGGGCCGCCCGAGCAGGACGGCGGCGCGTGATCCGCGCCGCTGGGGCCGACGCGCGAAGCTGCCCGAGGCCCAAGGCTGGGCGCCGAGTCAGATTGAGCCTGCGAGTGACCTGTGTTCGCGGCATGAAGCTCCGCAGCGAGCGTGATCGCTCTCCTCGCGCGTCGCTGCTAGCGCCGCACACTCCCGCTGCCCCCGCTGACGGTCTTACACGCCGCGGCGGCGCTGCGCAAGTGGGCTCGTTCATCTCCCGTTCATGTTCCCGTGTGGGGGCGGGAGACGCGGAGACGCTGGGCTCGGGCATCCAGATGCTCTCCTTCGCGACAGCCGCTCGCGACGTACCGCAGGTGCAGGTCCACCGCTACACGTGTGAACGGGCTTGGACGGGCTCGCCCGCCAAGAAATCCGAAACAGTCGGCGCAGCCAACCCACAGAGACGAGTCGCGACGGACCGGCTAGCCCGAATCGTTCACCAGCCGGGAATCTGAGCGGGCCGTCGTCTGTCTAAGTGCTCGTACTCGCTAGTACTTGCACCGACAGGAGCGCCGGCCCGATGACGACAGACTGTAGCCCGCAGGGGACCCTCTTCGCGGGCATCTGTGGACGCACCGCGGTGACGCGCTTCGACGCCGGTACCGTGACGAGCGACGGGGGCGTGCTGCTGCTCGAGCGGACCGATCGTCGCATCGATCTGCTCTCGCGGTTTGCGCGCTGCTTCGGGGACCACCGGGACCCGCGTCGGGTCGAGCACACGGTCGGCCAGATGCTGCGTCAGCGGGTCTTCGGGCTGTGCGCGGGCTACGAGGATCTGGTGGACCACGACCATGTCGGCAAGGACCCGCTGTTTGCCGCGGCGTGCGGCAAGCGCGAGGGTGCTCTGGCCACGCACCCGACGCTCTCGCGGCTCGAGACCACGCAGCTCGGCGCCACGGCACAGACGCGCTACGCCAAGATCGAGATGGACCAGGAGCGCGTGGACAGCGTGCTCAGCGACGTCTTCTGCGAGGCCATGGGGCCGGAGGATCCGGGCCTGCTCGTGCTGGACCTGGACCACTCCGACGTGCGGCTGCACGGCCGGCAGGAGGGCCGCTTCTTCCACGGCTACTACGGGCACTACTGCTACCTGCCGCTGTACGTCTTCTGCGGCGAGCACCTCTTGCTCGCTCGGCTCCAGACCGCTGACAGAGATCCCGCGCGCGGAGTCGTGGACGAGCTCCGTGCGCTGGTCTTACGTCTGCGGCGCCGCTGGCCCCGGGCCAAGGTGCTCGTGCGCGCAGACTCGGGCTTTTGCCGCGAGGAGCTGATGGCCTGGTGCGAGGCCGCCGGCCACTTCTACCTGCTGGGCATGGCGCGCAATGAGCGCCTTGAGCGACACGTCGAAGACGCGCTCGATGAGGCCGCAGCCCGTGCCGTGCAGACCGGCCGAGCAGCCCGGGTCTTTCGCGACTTTGCCTGGACCACGCTGGGGAGCTGGAGCCAGAGGCGTCGCGTGGTCGCCAAGGCCGAGCACCTGCCGGGCGGCAAGCGCAATCCCCGCTTCGTGGTGACCAATCTGCCGCCTCGTAGCTGGAGCAGCAAGCGTCTCTACGAGCAGCTCTACTGCGCCCGGGGCGAGGCGGAGAATCGCATCAAGGAGCAGCAGCTCGAGCTCTTCGGCACCCGTCTGTCGGTGCACACGATGCAGGGCAACGCCGTGCGGATGGCCATGTCGGCCATGGCCTACGTCCTGACCTGTGCGCTGCGACGCATCGGTCTCGCCGGCACCGAGATGGCGCGTGCGCAAGCCGGCACGATCCGCCTGCGGCTGCTCAAGATCGGCGCGCTCGTGCGGATCACGACGCGCCGGATCTGGGTCTCGATGTCCTCGTCGTGGCCCTGGCAGCACGTCTTCGAGCGCTGCGCGCAACGACTGCTGGCATCCCCGAAGCCGACCTGACGTCCCGCCGCGCCGTCCGCCACACCACCGCCCGGCCTACGGTCTGCCCACACCGCAGAATCCGCGCCGTTTCGGCCGCTCACTCGCGTTGCCCTTGTGGCAACGACGACAGCATCCGCCCTCGCCTGGCCAAGATCTGACCCTGTGGACTCCGAAAGCACCGTCATCGCGACGTCTCGTGAACAGATGCGGCTAGCGGTGCAGAAATGGCGCTGCCGCAACACGGCCTCGCCTCGGAGCGCGTGCCTCGAGGGGAGCACACGATGAGCGAGCACGAGTTCAAGGTCATCCCGCCGGACGACGTCCGTGACCGCCAGGAGCGGAAGAAGGCCGTCATCACCCGCGCGTTCGAGGGCGGGTCAGTGGAGGCGTTCGCGTACCTGTCGGACTCGGGGTTCCTCGCGGTCCCCGAGGAGCTGTGGGGCTGCACTGGCTGCATGGAGGATCACACGCTGCACATGGACGGAGACCGCGCTCTCACCGTCCGGCCACCGGGATGTGGATGGCACCCGCTCAGCCGGCAGCAGCACGTCATCCACGTCCCCACGGGCATCTCGCTCGGCCCCATCCCGGAGTACTGGCACGAGTTCACCGCCCTTGCACTGATGGACCTGTTGGACGGCCCCCGTTGGGCAAGTAGCGACCCGGAGCTGATTATGAACAGCCCAGGGCTGCACGAGTTCGTGAAGGCCGCCGCCGGGGCGATGAAGCCGACGTACGACCTGCTCGAGGAGCGGCGCCTCGCCGCGGAGGGGAGCAAGGCGTGACCCGGCGCACGATCGTCACCCTGTGCGGCTCGTCACGCTTCATCGACGTGATGGCGGTCGCCGCGTGGCACGAGGAGAAGGCCGGCAAGATCGCGCTCTCGTGCCACCTGCTGCCGGATTGGTACGGCGCAGCATCGTCGCACCAGGCGGAGGTGGAAGGCGTAGCGGAGCAGATGGATGCCTTGCACCTGGACAAGCTCTCGATGTCCGACGAGATCCTCGTGGTGGACGTCGATGGCTACATCGGCGAGAGCACCGCGAACGAGGTCCGGCATGCGACGCGGCTGGGCATCCGAGTGCGGTCCCTGAACCGCGAGAGCCCAGAGTGGCTCCGTCGCCTCTCCCGCACGAGCGCGACCGAATGACCCTCACTAACACCTTGCCGGAGATCCTGAACGCCGCGGCGATCGAGAGGCTGGTCAACCTGAAGAAGGCCACCCTGATGCGCCTGGAGTGGCGCCGCGCGCACAACTTCCCGGGCCAGCGCATCGACGGGGACGTCTACGTCAGCCGGGATGCGTTTCTGGAGTGGCTCTCCGAAATGCCACCAGATCCCTCACCGCGAGACGCTCAGCATCCTGAGGAGCCCAGCGACCGTACAGACGCAGGGCCAGCACCCCGTGGTCCGCGTGGCCGAGCAACCGAGCTACTGTCGGCAAGGAACAGCCAGCTTGCACAAGATGAGAGGCGTACACATGCCTGAGCTGGTGAACCGTCAGCCGGACGTGCTTCGCAGCCGCGCACGCGTGGCCGAGCGCTCGCAGCATGCCGTACGGGGACCGCGGTGCGAAGACGGCCCCTTCCGGCGACTCAGCGCGCCCGTGCAGCGCGACCAAGGCCGCGAGCGCGTCGTCCGTCAACGGGACGCGACGACGCGCTGCGGGTGTCTTCCCGCTCCTCACATACACGTTCGGGTCCTGTCCGGTCAGCGTGACATCATCCCACGACAGGGCGCGCGCCTCGCCGGAGCGGAGGCCCGTACCCGCGATGACCGTGAGGATGGGGCGCTGGAAGTCAGTCGCGTGCAACAGGAGCTTGCGCAGGTCGGCCGGATCGACCCACGGGACCTCGGTCTCGTCGGGCGCCTTGAGGACAAGGCCATCGAACGGGTTGACGTCCGCGAGCCGATGCGTGATGGCGTCGCGCCACGTGCCGCGCAGCGTTCGCACGAGTCGCTGGATGTACCCGGGCTTCAGCTCCTCGGCGGCCAGGTCCGCGCAGAACTGCTGCGCGTGAGCCGCGGTCACGCGGGACATCGGTGGATCCCCGTTCTCGGCCAGCCAGTTCGAGAACCGCGCGATGTGGACGCGGGCGCTGGCGCACGAGCCCTCCGCGAGACGGGAGCGCAGGATCGCCAGGTAGCTGTCGAGCGTCCACGCGAGCAGCGTCATCTCGACCGGCGGGGGCGCGTCCTCGTTCTCGAGCGCGTGACGGAGCGAGATCATCTCGGACTCGGCGGCGCGGAGCGTGTGTGCGCGCAGCCGGCGCATCGTCCGCTTGCCGGTCAGTGGGTGCGTGAAGCGGGCGTAGAGCCGCCCGTTCCGGCGCTTGATCGAGCCCCACCCGCGTCTGGTCTGCCGTCCCACTATGGGTACGGTACCCATCCTGTTTTCCGATTTCAGCCCAATTCGAGCCTGAAAACTGTCGGAGTGGTTGCCTGCTCTGCGCAAGCTCCTGGCAGACGAGGACCTGCACTTCGACGTCCGGTCGGCCGCGACGTTGGCCCTGGCCAAGGCCGGCGACCAGACCGTCACCCCCGACCTGATCCGCCTCGCCAAGAACGAGGACGGCAAGGCGCACGTCATCGTCGAGGAGTCCGCGGCGCTCGCGCTCGGCCTGCTCGGCACACCCTCCGAGGAAGTGATCGATGCGCTGGTCGGCATCGCCGGCGACAAGGGGCACAAGGGCTCCCGTGCGCGTCCGTTCGCTGCGGTCTCGCTCGGCCTGCTGGGCCGGCTCGACAGTCCGGCGAGGTCGCAGATCCGCGAGGCACTCGTCGATCTGCTCGCGGGCGACGAGACGGAGACCGACGTGGTGCCCTTGGCGCTGCTCGCGCTCGGCAACCTGGACGACGACTCGGCGGTCGTGCCGCTGCTCGCAGCTCTCGAGACCGGCCGCGTTCGCAAGGACGCTGCGGAGCTCCCGAAGAGTTCGCGTTCGTTCGTCGTGGACGCGCTCGGACGGCTCGGCCGCCCGGGCACGGCGGAGGATCCCGATGCTGTGATCTCCGCGGTACGTGCGCTGGTCGGGAAGGCGAAGCGCGGTTCTGACGCAAGCCTGAACATGCGCCGCTCGGCGGCCCTCGCACTGGCCGGCCTGGCGAAGGGTGCGGAGCGCGACGAGCGCGCGCGCACCATCGCGGCGCTGCAGTCCGCGGCGGAGAAGCGCGGCGACGACTCGATGCGTGCGTTCGCCGTCGTGTCGCTCGGCCGCCTGGTGGGCGAGGCCGACCTCGGTCCCAAGCTCCGTGCTCGTGTCCGCACGACGCTGCGCGAGCAGCTCGAGGACGGACAGAAGGCGTTCATCATGCGGCCGTTCGCGGCGCTCGGCCTCGGCCTTGCGGCTCGCGGAGACCGGGATGCCGGACGCGCCGTTGCGGACGAGGAACTTCGCATGCCGCTACGCGACGCGTGGACGGACGCGGAGGGCAGCGCTCCCAAGATGCGGGGCGCATTCGCGGTGTCGCTCGGGCTGGCTCAGGACCCGCTGGCACCGCCCGACCTCCTCGCGTCGCTCGACGTCGGATCGGAGCGCTTGCGCGGACAGATCGCGCTCGCACTCGGCATGATCGGTGACGACGCGGCACGTGAGCCCGTGCTCGATCTCCTCCAGAACGACAGCAGCCGCGAGGTCCGCCTGCGGGCCGCGATGTCGGTCGGTCTGATGGGGGAGGCCCGCGCGGTTCCGTTGCTGGTGGACGTCCTGCGCACTCGCGAGGAGAGCCAGTACGTTCTCGGCAGCACGGCGTTGGCGCTCGGTCGCATCGGCGACTCGCGCGCTCTGACGCCGCTCCTCGAGATCGCGAACGGCGAGAAGTTCCCGGATCTCACCCGCGCCCTCGCGGTCGTGGCCCTGGGACAAATCGGCGATCGCGAGCAGGTTCCGGCACTGGCCGAGTTCCTGCGTGACATGAACTACAGGGCGCTGGGTGCATCTCCGGCGCTCACGGAGCTCGTGACGATCCTCTGATCGGAACGGCTCCGCGGCTCTGGCCGGGTCCGCAGATGCGCTGCGGGCCCGGCTTTCGATTTGTCTCTCCACTTGTCCCGGAGACGGGGAGAGTCGAACGGGAACTCTCCTCGTACGTTTGCGTCCACTGGAGTAGGCGGAGGCCGTTTCCGGCCGCGCCGCAGGCAGGAGACTCCCATGCGCCTCGTCATCCCCACGCTCACCGCCATGCTGGCGGCCGGTCTCGTCGGCTGCTCCGACGCCGACCGCACGCCTCCCACGCCGCCGCCCGCGCCGGCTCCTGAGCCCTTCGTGCCCCGCGTCGCGGAGACGGAGGTCGGGAAGCTCGATCTCGCGGCCGTGCTGAGCGAACGGACGGTCGAGGCACTGGTCGACGGCCCATGGAGCGTCCGGCGGACGCTCCAACCCGGCGACGGCGGTGCAAAGCGGCGCGAGGCGGCGAGCAAAGGCGAGAAGGACGAGCTGACCGAAGACGCCCCGGTCACGACAGCGGAGATCCGTGTGGTCGGCGGCTCCGCGGGCAGCTTCGGCGGCCGCGGCGGTGGGCGCGGCGCCCCCCGCGCCGGCGGCGCGTTCCGCGGCCCTGTCGGCGAGGTCCCGGGCGACTCCCGGGAACCGAGCGACCCCGCCTCAGGACCGACCACCGGCGGGGGCGATGCCGGCGGTGAGTCCGGCGACGACGTGCCGCCGCCTGCTCGCAGTCCGGCGGCGGATCCGCGCGAAGGGGGCGACGTGCTCGTGCTGCGCGACCGCGAGGCTCTCGCGATGGAGGTGGCGAGCTCGCACGACGAGGACAAGTCCGGCAGCGACGACGGCGAGGAGCGCGACAGCGCCGACAGCTCGGTCGTGATGAGGCGGCGCCCCGGCGGCGGCGGTGGTGCGGCTCCCTCCGCTCCGCCCGCGCGCGACCTGAAGGCCGGTGCCACCGACGACAACGACGACTACGAGGCGTACCTCGAGTTCCTCGGCACGTGGGTGGAGAAGAAGGACGTTCGCGAGCTGTTCCACCAGATGGACGTGAGCGAGCGCTGCTGGCTCTCGGTCACGGACGAGTCCGGCGCACCCGTGCCGGGCGCGATCGTGAGCGTCGTGGACGAGGTCGCCGACCGCGTGGTGTTCACCGGCACGACCTACGGCGACGGCCGCGTCGCGTTCTATCCGCACATGGCAGAGTTCGACGAGGACGACGGCGACGCTCCGCGCGAGCTGCTCGTAGAAGCGTATCTGCCCGGCGACGACACCCCGGTCGGTACCCGCACTGTCTGGGACGGCACGGGCGAGGAATTCGAGCTGGTGATCGACGGCGCCCCGAGCGCTGCGGATCCCCTGCAGCTCGACGTCTGCCTCCTGATCGATACGACCGGCTCGATGAGCGACGAGATCGCGAGCATCAAGCAGGCGCTGCTCCGGATGACGCAGCAGCTCCGGTCGCTCGACCGCGAGTTCGACCTGCGCTACAGCGCGGTCTTGTATCGCGACATCGGTGACCAGTACCTGACCGCGAGCCATCCGTTCACCAGCGACGTCGAGGCGTTCGACGAAGCGCTCCGCAAGGTCGACGCGGCTGGCGGTGGCGACGGACCGGAGTCTCTGAACCAGGGGCTGGCCGAGGCGGTGACCGGCGTCGAGTGGCGGCCCGGCGCTGCGAAGGTCGTGTTCCTGATCGCCGACGCGCAGCCGCACATGGACTACGCGGGCGACACGCCGTACGGCGAGACGCTGCAGGCGGCCGTCGCGAAGGGCGTCAAGGTGCACAGCGTGGCGGCCAGCGGACTGAACGCCGTCGGGACGCTGGTGTTCCGCCAGATCGCCCAGTACACGCGCGGCAAGTTCATCTTCATCGAGTACGGCAGCAGCGCCGCCAGCGCCGCCTCGCACGGCGTGGCCGGCAAGGTGAAGAGCAACAACCTCGAGGACATCCTCTTCGAGCAGATCCGCGAGGAGTTGGCGATGCACGGGCGTCGCTGACGCGTGTCATGAGGATCGCGAGGCGATCCTCCCGCCACGCGCCCACGACGACGTCTCCCTCCTACGCGGTCTCTGACCGCTACGGAGGGCTGCGGTCACGCCGCTTGCTACGCAACCGTCGCGCCCTCGCGATTCGCATCTCGGCAGAGAGCTCGCTGTCGAGGCGGGTGCTGCCCCGCCCGCGTCCTCTTTCGGGCCGCGTCTTTTGGCCGTCTGCCTGCGTCGGCGCGGCACCCTGTCGCCATGTCCGGCTCCCCTTTCGAGATGCTTGCCAACCGTGTGCGCAAGCGCCGCAAGCACGTGGCGAAGTGGGCGCGACGCCAGGGCATCCCCTGTTTCCGCATCTACGATCGCGACTTGCCGGATCAGCCGCTCGTTGTCGAGTGGTACGACGGGGACGCGGTGGTGTGGGCCTACGATCGCAAGCGCGACGACGATCAGGCGGCGGACCTGGCCTGGCTGACGTCCGCAGTCTCCGCGGTCCGCGACGCGCTCGAACTGGACGACGAGCATGTCTTCGTGAAGCGGCGGCGCCGGCAGAAGGGACGTCAACGCGATGTTCCCGGCGCGGGCCAGTACATGCGGCTCGGCGGACGCCGGCACGTCCGGGAGGTTCGCGAGGGGGATCTCTCGTTCGAGGTCAACCTCTCGGACTATCTGGACACAGGTCTGTTCCTGCATCACCGGACGACGCGGCAGCTCGTGCAGCGCGCGTCCGAGGGGCGCACCGTGCTCAATCTGTTTGCATACACGGGCACGTTCTCCTGTCACGCGGCGGCGGGCGGAGCGCAGCGGGTCGTATCCGTGGACATGAGCAACACGTACAGCGAGTGGGCCGACCGCAACCTCGAGAGGAACGGGTTCCTCGACCCGGACCGCTACCGCGTCGTGGCGAGCGAGGCGTTTGCGTTCCTGTCCGGCGCGCGTGAGCGCGGGGAGAGCTTCGACCTCATCGTCTGCGATCCGCCCACCTTCTCCGCGTCGAAGTCCATGGCGGCGACGTTCGCCGTCGCCCGCGACCACCCAGCGCTGCTCGCCGCCTGCGCGGCCGTCCTGGCGCCCGGCGGCACGCTGCTGTTCAGCAACAACGCCCGCGGTTTCCAGCTCGCAGAGAGCGGATTGCCCGATCTGCCGATGCGCGAGATCACAGCGCAGACCATCCCAGAGGACTTCCGGGGCACGACGCCTCACCGCGCGTACGTGTTCGGGGCGCCGCTGAAATCCCGCGACGCCTAGGGAACCCGCTTCTGCGCATTCGCGTTCCAGGCTGCATCGAAGACGTCTCCGGGAGGGGACGCCCGCAGCGATCAATGAGGGGCCAGTAGCTCTCGATGAGGGGATCGCGCGGCGTTGGAGAGTCAGGACTGCGCGTGGACCACAAACCCTGGTCCGCTCGATCCGTACAGCGCGTGGAAGCGTCTCCCTTCGCAATCCGGCCGGCAGGGCGAGAGTCCTGCCGGCTACCGGTCAATCGGCTCCGTACTGTCGAACGCTCGGATCGTCGGGCCGTTCGGTGTGCCGTCGCGCGAGGTCGAGGTAGCTCTGCACCGCGTAGAGGAAGTGAGCGCGTTCCTCGTCGCTGACCGGGCGCACCACGCGTCCCGGGACTCCCATCACGACCATTCCGTCGGGGACGTACAGCCTCGGCGGCACCACCGTTCCGGCGGCGACGAGGCAGCCCTGACCGATCACGGTCCCTGCCAGGAGACGGGCTCCGATCCCGATCAGCGATCCGCTGCCGACGCGGATGCCGTGCACGAGCGCGGCGTGGCCGATCGTCACGTCGCTGCCGATCACGTTCTCGTCGCCCGAGTCGCAGTGCACGACGACGTTGTCCTGCACGTTGGTGCGGGCACCGATCGTGACGGGCGCCACGTCGCCGCGGATGGCGACGCCGCACCAGATGCTGACGTCGTCACCGAGCGTGACGTCCCCCAGCACGCGGGCGTTGTCCATGATCCAGGCGTTCCGGATGCGGTGCATGCAAGGCATGCGCGGAATGTAGCCGACGGCGCGCTAGCTCACCGATCCGGGAAGTTGCGGTTCGGCACGGGGCATCCGCCGAGGCCCTGGATGCCCTCGTAGTCAACCAGCCACTCCTGCACCTGCACGCCGACGCCGTTCCAGCGGCGGCCGACGAGGATCCCGGTGCGCGCGTCGTAGAACACGTCGCCCGACATGTCGTCGACGACGCGGTACACGTCCCACTGGTCCTGCCAGGTCATGCGTTCCTTTACGCTCCAGCCCGCGACGTACGGGCTGTCCACGGTGCCCTTGAGGGGTCCGTAGAACATCACGTCCATGTCCGCAGCGATCGGGAGCCTCTCGTCGCCGACGAACACCGGTTCGGCGGAGATCCACTTCGCCGTCGTCGTGTTCAAGGTGCCCACCTGCGAGCGGTACGCCTCTTCGGGCGGCTCCTCCGGGCGGCGCGTCTCGATGATGACCTTGACCGTGCCGTCGGCCTGGGGCTCGAACTCGTACGTGACGAGCCCAGCG
This sequence comes from Planctomycetota bacterium, assembly GCA_965248445.1. Classification (GTDB taxonomy): domain Bacteria; phylum Planctomycetota; class JAJSAM01; order JAJSAM01; family JAJVHW01; genus CBDFJG01. Next base: position 1,199,386 of record CBDFJG010000003.1, on the reverse strand, counting down.
GGACCGTCTGTGCTCTCCCAGTAGTAGGTCAGCTTGCCGCCTTGCGGCGCGGGAAAGCGCGGGGCCGAGAACGACCCGCGTCCCGAGGTCTGCTCGTACAGCGTCATCGCTCCGAAGCCCACGGCGCCGAACAGGAGGCACGCACCGAGAGCCGCGATCCAGAGCATCGCGCCGGGCTTCGGGACGGGTCGCGAGTTGCCCTCGCGCTGCACGAACCACCCAAGACGGGTAGCGCCCTGGCGGTAGACCCGGCCGAGGATGTGCCCCTCGAGCGTGATGCAGTACAGCAGCATCGGCCAGCTGATGAACGTCATGACGATCCAGCCGAGTATCCGCATGGGCACCATCGTCAGGACCGCGTCGGCGGTGGGTGGGCCGAACACCAGCGTGACCACGACCATCGCGACGGCGAGAAGCAGCACGTAGGCCGACCACATCACGGCCAGCGCCACGAACGCGGCGAGGTAGTCCGGCAGCACACGGGCGATCGCGCCGAACACGATTGCCGGGTTGATCGCGGGCCGCCAGTCCTGCATCAGCCCACGGACCATGAGGCACATGGGAAACGCGACGCAGCCGCCCGCGAACGTGAGAAGACCGATCAGCATCGTCGGAAGCGCGCCGATCCCGAGGGTCGCACCGAGTGCGACGACGACGATGCACGGCAGGAACGCGAACGCCGACATCAGGCCGTACTGCAGCCCCGGGAACAGCATGTTGTCGAGGAAGCTCGCGACCTCCGGGAGCTCCGGTGGCTGGTCCTTGCCCGCGCCCGTCGACCCGATGACGTCGAACAGGTATGCGACGACGTAGCCCCAGATGAACAGCATCACGATGCCGCCGATGATGCTGAGCGAGGACGTGAGTTCGGCGAGGCCGAAGAAGATCGCGCCTGCACCGAGGACCATCTTCCCGCGGCCGCGCAGCGGATACGCGAGCACGCTGCCGAGGTCGTTCCAGAACGGAGGATCGTTGCGGTGCGGGCGCCGCGGCGGCGGTGCGTACTCGCCTGCGTCGCGCATCTCCGCGGCCTCGAGCTGACGGCGCAGCGCCTTGTAGCGAGCGGCGGCCTCGAGGTGATTCGGTTGTTCCTCGATGGCGGCGCGAAGGTGTTCCACCGCCTCCAGGGTCAGGCCGAGAGTCTCGGCAACGCGCGCTGCGTCGAGCCGCAGCTCCACGTTGCGTGGATCTCCATCGCTCTTCTGGCGCAGCTCCGTGTACTTCGCCATGAAGACCTGGCGGCGGATGGGGGACATCGTCGCCGCGTCGGTCGTTGCGGACGGCGGTGCGCACGCGGTGCACAGAGTCTCTCCGCCGGCCGGCGGTTGGTGTCCCGTCAAGTGTGGAGATTCGATCTGCGAGTCGTTGGTTCGTGATCGTGCGTGGGGAGTCGGCGGAGGGAGGCCCGGAGGGCCGACCGGAGCCGACTCCCCACGCGGTCGCGGTCCCCCGGTGGCCACCTCCTTCATCAAGCTCGGCGGCGGCGTGAGCGACTCCACTACCTTGGCCATCGAGGTCTTGCTCATGTAGGCCCGCTCGGCGGCCTGCCACTCGTCGTGCTGCTCGGCCATCAGCATCGTGACGAGTCGGAGCAGCGACGCTCGGTTGGGGAAGATGCCCACGACGCGGGTCCGGCGCCGGATCTCCTTGTTCTGGCGCTCGAGCGGGTTGGTCGAGTGGATCTGGCGCCAGTGCTCGGACGGGAAGGCCATGTAGGCCAAGACGTCCTCGGCCGCGTCTTCGAGGACGTCGGCGGCCTTCGGGCACTTCTTCCGGAGCGTCTCGACGATCTGCGCGAGCTGAGCGAGCGCCTGCTCCTGGCTCGGCTGGGCGAAGATCGTCTTCACGGCCGCCATCACCATGGCCTGCTGCTGCTTGGGCACGTGGGTCAGGACGTTGCGCATCGTGTGCACGCGGCAGCGCTGCCAGGTCGCGCCCACGAGGACCTTGCCGATCGCGTTGCGCAGCCCTCCGTGCGCGTCACTGACGACGAGTTGCACGCCTTCCAGGCCGCGCTGCACCAGCGAGCGCAAGAAGCTCGTCCAGAAGGCCTCGTCCTCGGTGTGGCCCACGTCCACGCCGATCACGCTGCGCGTGCCGTCCTGGGCGACGCCGATCGCCAGCACGACCGCCATCGAGATCACGTGGCCGCCTTCCCTGACCTTCTCGTACACGGCGTCGAGCCACAGGTAGGGCACCGCGCCCTCAAGCGGGCGCTCGCGGAAGGCGGCCGCCTCCTGGTCGAGCTCCTTGCAGAGCCGGCTCACGGTGCTCTTGGACACGCCGGTGCCGCCCATCACCTCGACGAGCTCGTCCACCTTGCGCGTGCTGAGCCCCAGCACGTAGGCCTCCTGGACCACCGACACCAGCGCCCGCTCGCCGCGCTTGCGCGCCTCGAGGAAGCTCGGGAAGTAGCTGGCGTCACGCAGCCGGGGGACCTGCAGCGCGATCTCACCGAGCCGCGTGAGCCACTGCCGTCCCCGGTGTCCGTTGCGGTACGCGCGCCTGAGCTCGCTGCGCTCGTACGGCTCCGCTCCGGCTCGGGCTGTCGCCTCGGCCTCCATCAGCTCGTGGACGAAGCGCGTGAGCGCCTCCCGCAAGAAGTCCCCCTCCGGGCCCCCCAGCACCTTGGCAAGTGTCCCCTCGTCGCGCACGATCTCCTGCGTCATCGGTCTGCCTCCTGTGGTCTGGGTTTGACTCACAGCTCGCAGCCGATGCCCTCTGTGCCAACATCGCTGAGACACCGCCCCCCGGATGATTACTGTGCAGGGCGATGGAGGATTGAGCGATGACGAAGAAGAGGAACACAGGGCCGGTGGAGATCCCGGAGCCGAGGGAGGGCGAGCGGAGCGAGCCCTCACGAGGCGCAGGGGGCTCCCCCGGCGCGCGCGACGGCGAGGAGGGGGGCGTCCCCGACCCGGAGGTCGTGCCGCGCGCCACCAGGAGGCGCTTCAGCGCGGCGTACAAGCTGCGCATCCTGGGCGAGGCCGACAGCTGCACGAAGCCCGGTGAGGTGGGGGCGCTGCTGCGCCGCGAGGGGCTCTACTCTTCGCACCTGGTGGCCTGGCGGCGTGCGCGCGACCAGGGCCAACTCGACGCGCTCGCGCCCAAGCGTCGCGGCCCCAGGCCCGACCCGGCCCGCGCCCTCAAGCGGCGCCTGACGCAGCTCGAGCGCGAGAACGTCCGGCTGCGCCAGCGGCTTGAGACCGCTGAGACGATCCTCGCCGTGCAGAAAAAAGTCTCACGGCTGCTGGGCATCGAGATGCCCGAGACGAGCGGGAGCGACACGTGAGCGCGGCGGAGGACCTGGGAGGACGCGTCGGCGTCGCCCCGGCCTGCCGCGCGCTCGGCGTGGCGCGTGCCACGCTCTACCGGCGCCGGACGGCACGGGCGTGCCCCCGGCCCCAGCAGCCGCGCCCGCCGTCGCCGCGGGCGCTCTCGACCCAAGAACGCCTGGCGGTGCTCGCCGTCCTGAACGAGGAGCGCTTCGTGGACCACGCGCCGCGGACGATCTGGGCCACGCTGCTCGACGAGGGGCGCTACCTGTGCTCGGCGCGCACGATGTATCGCATCCTCGCGGCCGCCGGCGCCGTGCGTGAGCGCCGCAACCAACTGCGTCATCCGGCGTACAGCAAGCCCGAGCTGCTGGCGACGGCGCCCAACCAGGTGTGGAGCTGGGACATCACCAAGCTCAAGGGCCCGGTGAAGTGGACGTACGACTACCTCTACGTCGTGATCGACATCTACTCTCGCTGCGTCGTCGGCTGGACGCTGGCTGCGTGCGAGAGCGGCACGCTGGCCAAGGAACTCGTCGCGCACGCGTGCGACAAGCAGGGGACCCGCGCCGGTGAGCTGACGCTGCACGCCGATCGCGGGCCGCCGATGATCTCCAAGACGCTGGCGCTCAAGCTCGCGGACCTCGGGGTCACCAAGTCCCACAGCCGGCCGCACACGTCCAACGACAACGCCTTCAGCGAGAGCCAGTTCCGCACCATGAAGTACCGGCCGGACTTCCCCGCGCGCTTCGGCTCGATCCAGGATGCGCGCGCCCACTGCCGCGCCTTCTTCGACTGGTACAACCGCGAGCATCGCCACTTGGGTCTCGGACTGCTCACGCCCGAGACCGTCCACTACGGCCGCGCCGAGGCTGCCCTCGCCGCCCGATCGGTCGTCCTCGACGCGGCCCACCGCGTCATCATGGAGGAGATCCGCCCGCGGTTTGCTGGCCTTGCCGAGATCGGCTACGACCCCTGGAACGCGACCCACCTCGCCAGCTCGCTCGTCGCAGCAGGCGTCGAGATGGTCGAGGTCCGCCAGGGCTACGCCTCGCTCTCAGGACCCTCGAAGCTCTTCGAGACGCTCGTGCGCTCGGGTCGCCTGTGCCACGACGGCAACCCGGTCATGCGCTGGTGCGTGGCCAACGGCGAGGTGGCGTCGGACCCGGCCGGGAACATCAAGCCGGTCAAGCCCGGCGGCGCCGCGCAGGGGACGCGCCGGATCGACGGGGTGGTGGCGGCCGTCATGGCGCTCTCCCGGCTCGTGGTGCTACCGGATCGGCCGGCCTCACCGTACGCGTACCGTGGGGTTCGGGTGGTCGGCTGACGGCGCGCCTGTCGCCTGTCAGGCTCGCCGAGCCTCCTGGAGCAAGTTCCGGCTTGCCGCGTTCACGGATAGTGGTATGTTCACGGCATCGTGAACAGACAGCAATCCGTGAACGCCCCCCGTAGCGGTCCCGCCCTGGAGCGGGCCCTGCTCGACCGTCTCCAGGCCCTCCTCGGCGAGATCGGGTGGCTGACGGAGACCCCGAGCCCGGGGAGCCCGCACGACCAGGGGCCGGACGCGACGATCCAACTCGCCTCGGAGTCCGGTAGCCGCGCGGCGCTCCACGTCTGGGTCAAGAGCGAGATGCGCCCGAGCACCTTCTTCTCGTGGTCGGCCGCGCGCTCGTCCTCTGCGTGGGCGCACCATGCCGTCCCGCTCCTCGCCCTGCCCCACGTCTCGCCGCGCATGGCCGAGCTCTGCCGCCGCGCGCGGTGGAGTTGGCTCGACCTCGCCGGGAACTGCTGGATTGACGTGCCGGGCCAGATCCGCATCGAGCGCCGTGGCAACGAGCCCGTCCGGCGACCCCGCAAGCGCGGCGCGAACCTCGGCACCGCGGCGACGGCGCGTGTTCTGCGCGTCCTGCTCAGTCCCGGCCACGCCGGACGCACGTGGACCCAGCGCGACCTGCGCGACAGCACCTGCTGGCAGGTCTCGCGTGATCGGCCCGTCAGCCTTGGGCTCGTGAACAAGGTCGTCCGCCACCTGCGGGACGAGGGCTATGTGAGCGAAGCCGAGGTCAGCGGCGTCCGCGTCAGTGACGCCACCGGGCTGCTCCGGGCCTGGAGCGAGGAGTACCGGTTCGACCAGCACGAGCGCCGGTCCTACTTCACGCTGCTCAAGCGATCTCAGCTCGACGAAGCCCTCTACCGCACGGGCCTCGATGCCGGCGGGATGGCTGTGTTCGCGGCGTTCTCTGCGGCCGAGCGTCAGGCGCCCCAGGTTCGCCAGCCCAAGACCTGGCTCTACGTCGCGTCCGAGTACCTGGGTGCGCTGGAGCGGCATGCGCAGGCCAAGGTGGTCGACTCCGGCGAGAACCTCGTCGTGCTGGTTCCCGAGGACTCCGGCGTGTTCCTCTCGTTCGACGCGGACGGCCACGTCGGCGACCGGACGCTCGGCTGCACCGATCCCGTGCAGACCTACGTGGACCTGCTCCACTGCGGCGGGCGCGGCGAGGAAGCCGCGCAGGCGGTTCTGGAGCAGCGCCTGCTACGGGCGTGGAAGGCGGTCGGTTCCGCATGATGCCCGAGCCCCGCACGCAGCACGACTACTCCGACCGTCAGATCGAGGCGGCGCACCGCGTGCTGGTCGATCTCGGCCAGGTGCTCGGATCCTTCTTCACCGACAGCATCGTGGTGGTCGGTGGCTGGGTGCCGGATCTGCTGCTGCCCGACGCCGAGGAGCCGCACGTGGGCAGCATCGACGTGGATCTGGCGCTCGATGCCGACAAACTCCGCGCGGGGCGAGGCAACGGCGCTCGGGCTCGCGCTGCGGCGTGTTCTGTCGGGGCACACGGGTGCCGCGGGTGGGCTCGAGGTCGCGGGCGTCTTCTTGCTCAACGAGCGGTGGGACTTCGACGCCCAGACTTCCCTCTACCGGACCAGCCAGGACGACGAGATCTGGACCGTCGAAGCGGTCGCTTGAGGCATCTCACAGCTTCCAAGTCAAGGCGGTTCTCGTCGCCTCGAAACCTTTGTGTTTCCTGTGTTTCAGGGCGGCGACACCTCGCTATCGAGCGCGCAGTCGAGCGAATGTCCGCAGACAAGGAGGTGCTTCATGACCAAGCACGCGCAGCGCAAGCGGACCCGGTCCGCGCCCCCGGCCACAAAGGCCACGAAGACGACTCGCGCCAAGAAGGCGACGGCGAAGAAGACTGCCAAGGCGACGCGCAAGACGGCCAAGCCGACGGCCGCCGAGCCGACGGAGCCCGCTCCCCAGCGGCCGCGCGACCCGCGGCTCCCCGCGGCGGGAACGACGCTCATCCGGCCCGACAAGGGGCGGGAGATCCGGGTCGTCGTCCTGGACGCGGGCTTCCGCTGGGAGGGCAGCGAGTACCGCTCCCTCTCCGCGCTGGCGGCCAAGGTGACGGGGGCCAAGTCGATCAACGGGATGCTGTGGTTTCGAGTGACGGATCCGAAGCCGGCGAAGCCAAAAGCTTCGAAGCGCGCGGGCGCCGCGCCGAAGAAGGCCGCTCAGGAGCCCACTCCGACGACGGAGACACCGACGGTCTGACGCTTGGGGCAACTTGCCCACCGGAAGGCAAAGGCGACTGGCGGTGCGATCCGCGCCGCTAGCCGCATCTGTTCACGAGACATCGCGATGACGGTGCTTTCGGAGTCCACAGGGTCAGATCTTGGCCAGGCGAGGGCGGATGCTGTCGTCGTTGCCACAAGGGCAACGCGAGTGAGCGGCCGAAACGGCGCGGATTCTGCGGTGTGGGCAGACCGTAGGCCGGGCGGTGGTGTGGCGGACGGCGCGGCGGGACGTCAGGTCGGCTTCGGGGATGCCAGCAGTCGTTGCGCGCAGCGCTCGAAGACGTGCTGCCAGGGCCACGACGAGGACATCGAGACCCAGATCCGGCGCGTCGTGATCCGCACGAGCGCGCCGATCTTGAGCAGCCGCAGGCGGATCGTGCCGGCTTGCGCACGCGCCATCTCGGTGCCGGCGAGACCGATGCGTCGCAGCGCACAGGTCAGGACGTAGGCCATGGCCGACATGGCCATCCGCACGGCGTTGCCCTGCATCGTGTGCACCGACAGACGGGTGCCGAAGAGCTCGAGCTGCTGCTCCTTGATGCGATTCTCCGCCTCGCCCCGGGCGCAGTAGAGCTGCTCGTAGAGACGCTTGCTGCTCCAGCTACGAGGCGGCAGATTGGTCACCACGAAGCGGGGATTGCGCTTGCCGCCCGGCAGGTGCTCGGCCTTGGCGACCACGCGACGCCTCTGGCTCCAGCTCCCCAGCGTGGTCCAGGCAAAGTCGCGAAAGACCCGGGCTGCTCGGCCGGTCTGCACGGCACGGGCTGCGGCCTCATCGAGCGCGTCTTCGACGTGTCGCTCAAGGCGCTCATTGCGCGCCATGCCCAGCAGGTAGAAGTGGCCGGCGGCCTCGCACCAGGCCATCAGCTCCTCGCGGCAAAAGCCCGAGTCTGCGCGCACGAGCACCTTGGCCCGGGGCCAGCGGCGCCGCAGACGTAAGACCAGCGCACGGAGCTCGTCCACGACTCCGCGCGCGGGATCTCTGTCAGCGGTCTGGAGCCGAGCGAGCAAGAGGTGCTCGCCGCAGAAGACGTACAGCGGCAGGTAGCAGTAGTGCCCGTAGTAGCCGTGGAAGAAGCGGCCCTCCTGCCGGCCGTGCAGCCGCACGTCGGAGTGGTCCAGGTCCAGCACGAGCAGGCCCGGATCCTCCGGCCCCATGGCCTCGCAGAAGACGTCGCTGAGCACGCTGTCCACGCGCTCCTGGTCCATCTCGATCTTGGCGTAGCGCGTCTGTGCCGTGGCGCCGAGCTGCGTGGTCTCGAGCCGCGAGAGCGTCGGGTGCGTGGCCAGAGCACCCTCGCGCTTGCCGCACGCCGCGGCAAACAGCGGGTCCTTGCCGACATGGTCGTGGTCCACCAGATCCTCGTAGCCCGCGCACAGCCCGAAGACCCGCTGACGCAGCATCTGGCCGACCGTGTGCTCGACCCGACGCGGGTCGCGGTGATCGCGGAAGCAGCGCGCAAACCGCGAGAGCAGATCGATGCGACGATCGGTCCGCTCGAGCAGCAGCACGCCCCCGTCGCTCGTCACGGTACCCGCGTCGAAGCGCGTCACCGCGGTGCGTCCACAGATGCCCGCGAAGAGGGTCCCCTGCGGGCTACAGTCTGTCGTCATCGGGCCGGCGCTCCTGTCGGTGCAAGTACTGGCGCGTACGAGCACTTAGACAGACGACGGCCCGCTCAGATTCCCGGCTGGTGAACGATTCGGGTTAGCAGCGTGTTGAAGAAGCGGCCCTCACGCCGCGAGTGCTCTCGATGGGCGCGGTTGGGACGGCCCGGTCCGGGACCAAGTCGCGGACACCTCGCCGAGGCCGCCTCGCACTTTCGCGGCACGGAGCACCGCCGCCGCGGCTCGAAGGGCTCGAGAGACGCCGCATCCGACCGCTGCAAGGCCCTTCGACGCCTCCGCCAGCCGCTTGGGAGTCCCCACGCCGATCATCGAGCGCAGGATCGTCCCGAGGTTCATGGCGACGGCCTGCACGAGCACTCGTCGGTGGACGTTCAGCAGTCCGCGTAACGTCGATCGACGCATGCCTCCGCTGTCACACGCGTGCGCGAAGCTCCGTTCGACCATCTCGCCGCGGCGACGCTGCAGTGCCTTGCCGTAGGTGCCCTTCACGCGCCGGCGGTTCCCGTACACCGCGCTCTTCCAACTCGCCGGCTTGTCCATCCAGCGCCGCCGCTGCGCGTCGCTGCGCTCGGGCACGTAGGTGCGCAGTCCGCTCTCCGTGAGGGCCGCCAGCACCTCGGCCTTGTGGTAGCCCTTGTCGGCCACGACCTCAGCGACCTGCGCGTCGGCGTCGGCCTCGTCCATATGCACCTGCGCGCAGAGCACACCCTCCTCGATCGCGGCGGAGTCCGCGGTGTCGGCCGTGTGCGCCGCGGCGTCCACCACGATGCCGCTCTGCATGGCGACGGCGTGCTGGACCTTGAAGGCCAGGCGCGTGCGGCCGTCCTTCATCTTGGCGATGCGCGCGTCTTCGTCCGTCGGCGACTCCCACTCCTTGTTGCTCACCCGTTTCTTGCGGCGCTTCTTGTCGTAGCGCCGCAGATCCTCGTCGTCCCGGATCTCCACGCCATCCTGCTCGGCAAGCCCCTTCACGTACTGCTTCCAGTCCTTGCCGTCCTCGCGACGCACGATGCGCCGCATCGCCGCGCACGCCTCGATCAGCGTCACGTCCACCCCCAGCGTCTTGCCCTCCAACAGATCCTTGGTCGCCGCCAGTCCCAGCACCATATGGTGCACCGCCTCGTCGATCTCGAGCGCCAGACGCTGCCGGATGCGCGTGAGCGAGGAGTGGTCCGGCACGCGATCGCTCGCCGAGAGCCCCAGGAAGCTGCGAAGCGACAGGCTGTCCGCGCAGCGCCACTCGATCGCGCGCTGGCTACCAAGACCTTCGAAGTAGCCCACGAACAGCATGCGGTAGTACACGCCGGGCGGGATGCTCGGGCGACCGCCTTCGCCGTAGTACGACGCACACAACTCCTCGATCCGCGGGTCGAAGTCGATCTCGGCCAGGAGGCGGTTGAGCGCGTCGTAAAACGGGTGCCCCGGCGACCTCAGTCGCTCCGCAGCCACCCACAACGCCCCCTGTTGCTCCTCGCCACGCCTACCCAATGCCATGACCGTCCTCCCGGGCCGACCCCTACTTCTAAGAATCGGCCGGGACGCGGTTTTTCAACACGCTGCTAGGTGGCGACCCCGGTCTCGGTACGCCGAGCCTCACGCACTGGGAGATCGAGGCAGACTGGTTCGCGACGGGGTTTGCCACCAGCCCCGATAAGGCGCAGGAGAGCGCCGTGCGGATGAGCGGCTACCACAGCGGCCACTTGCTCGTGATCCTGGACGAGGCCGGTGGCATTGCACGCGAAGTGTGGGCCGCGGTGGACTCTCTGCTTACGTCCGAGAACGCCAAGGTCCTCGCCATCGGCAACCCCGCGAGCGGAACAGAGTTCGAACGGGTGTGTCGATCACCCGACTGGCGCGTGCTGCGCATCAGCGCGTTCGATTGCCCGAACCTCCAGCCCGGTGCTGTGCAACAGCCGTGGGGCGTGACCCAGAAGTGGGTGGACGAGATGCGTCGGCGGTGGGGCGAGGGGAGCGTCATCTACCAGACCAAGGTGCTGGGGCTGTTCCCCGAGACGGCCATCGACACACTGATCTCGATCGCAGAGGTAGAGCGCGCCCTGGCGCGATCAGCGGCCGAGGAGTGCGAAGAGCGTCCGACGATCGGTGTGGACGTTGCTCGCTTCGGATCGGACGAGACCGTGATCTACGTCGTCCGCGGTGGAGCCGTTGCGCATGTCGAGTCGTGGTCGGGGCAAGACACGATGCGCACCGCCGGCCGCGTTGTGGCACTTGCACGCGACCTCGGCATGTGGATACCGGACGCCTGGCGGATCGCGATCGACGACACCGGCGTCGGCGGGGGAGTAACGGATCGTCTCCGCGAACTCGGCTGGGGCGTGAATGCCGTCAACTTCGGCAGCAAGGCGGTTGGCTACAAGGGCGAGGAGACGTTCGCCAATCGCCGCACCGAGCTCTGGTGGGATCTGCGCACGTGGCTTCGTGAGAAAGCCGCTCTCGCCGACCTCAACCCCGATGTGAAGGACATCCTGCGAGCGGACCTCTGTGCCCCGAAGTATGAGATGAAGTCCGACGGCCGAGTCGCGCTTGAGCCGAAGAAGCGCATCCGCGACCGGACCGGACGCTCACCGGATCACGGAGATGCGCTTGCGCTTGCGCTCGCGGGAAGGGTTGCCCGTGGCCTCGGTCTTGGCGAGCTCTCCGCGGAGGATCGCGAAGAGATCGAGCAGCGCAAGCGCCAGCGAGACGAACGGGACCAGCTGTTCCGGGACATGCTGCCGCGCGGCTTCTCGTGGAGCGACTGGTAAGGCGCGAGCCCTCGCCGGTACAGAACCAGTGTGGAGTCGAGGGCGGACGCGGTGGCCATAGATCGGGATGAGTAGCAGTTCGCCGGCGGCTTTCGCCACGGTGCCGGTGCCTCAGGTCCCGTCGTAGCTCCGTCTTCCGCCCCCGCTCGTCAAACCGGACGTGCGGATCTCCCGCATCCGGCTTCCCGACTGGGTTCTCGCGTTGGCTGTCACAGTCCATCCAGTTGCACGTCACGCAGACGCAGCACGCCGAGCGGCCCGAAGATCGTGGCCGCGCCGAAGCGCCGAATGCCCCGTCCAGGCACCTTGTGGCGGCGCTGGAGAAAGTCGCGCACCGCGCTCTCGACGTAGTTGTCGATCGCTCGGTACGACTTGCGGCGCGCGCCGTAGTTGAAGTACGCCGACCAGCCCCGGAGGACCCGGTTCAGGCGTAGACGCACCTCGTCCCACGGCGAGACAATCCCTCTTCCCAGTTCCTCGTGGACACGGCGCTTCAGCCGCGCCACCGCCTTCTTCGACGGCATCGCTCCCAGGTATGCGCTCCCGGTCTTCCAGTAGCGCGCCGGGCCGAAGGTGTAGCCCAAGAAGTCGAAGCACTCCGTGCGACCGTTGCACAGGCGAGTCTTGGTCTCGTTCAGCGAAAGGCCGATGGCGCCCATCACACCGCGCGTCCACGCCAGAGCCTCTGCCGCGTTGCCGTGGCTCAGGATGACGAAGTCGTCCGCGTAGTTGACGATGTGCGCCCGAAACGCGTAGCCCTTGCCGCGTTCGCGCCATGCCCGCAAGAAGCGGTGCATGTACACGTTTGCGAGCAGGGGGCTGATGACGCCGCCCTGCGGCGTGCCGCAGCGACTCTTCTTGCCGCCCGACATCCGCGTGCGTCCGTCGCCGTCCCGCTCCCAGACCGGCACCTTCAGCCAGCCCTTGATGAGCTTCAGCATATGGCGGTCCATCACACGGCGGGCCACCGAATGCATCAGTGCATGATGCGGGATCGTGTCGAAGTACTTCGACAGGTCGGCGTCGACCACGTCCGTGTAGCCCTGACAAAGGGCCCGGTGCACGGCCTTCACCGCCTGCTGGGCGCTTCTCTTCGGACGGTACCCGAAGGCACAGTCCTCGAAGTCCGCCTCGAAGATCGATTCCAGGATCAGCTTGGCAGCGGTCTGCACCACTCGGTCCCGAATGGTCGGAATCCCAAGCGGGCGCTCGCCACCACCAGGTTTCGGAATCAGGACCCGGCGCACCGGGTCCGGCTTGTATCTCTTGCTCCGCACTTCCTCCCCGAGCCGCGACAGCCACTCCGCAAGCCCCGCTGACTCGATCTCCGCGAAGTCCACCCCGTCCACGCCGGGCGCACCACCGTTGCTGCGGCAGAGCGCGTACGCATGGGCCAAGATGTCCTCCCGGTGGACCTTGTCGTAGAGCTGGTAGAAGCGAAAGCCCGGCTCCTGTTTCGCCTTCGCGTAGAGCTTCCTCTGCAGCCGCCGGATCTTCGGTGGGGTTACCAGGCTCACGCCAATCCCCGACCCTTGGCCGCTTCGAGAGCGTCCCAGACGTAGGGCGCCTTCCCTCCACCGGCACTACCCGGCTTCAGCGGTACTACGCACCCGTCCGACTCCCGGCCAGGCCGCCACCAGATGTGACGCTGCGGGCAACGACCCCGCACCCGACCGGGCCTCCCACGTTGCGACGATGTCCTTCCCCGCATGCTGCTCCCCATACCCCGGCGGACCGCACCCGGTGCGCTTGACGGTCGCTTCCCGGACGCGCTGCGGCCTTCCCCGTAACTCCGGCGGGTCGGCGTCTGCGACTTCACTTTCGGGGCCTGCTCAGGATTCACACGCATTGCGGCCTGCGGGTTTGCCGGACCGCCAGAAGCGGCCCCCTGTCCCCGGGGCTTCACCGCCGATCGTTGCCGACCGACCGTGCCCGGGTAGCTACCGTGGTGGACCGTCAGTTTCACGGACAAGACTCTCACTTGCTGGACATCGACACCTTCGTGGCGCACGGAGTTCCCCCGGTTCGGTGGACACCCGGGGACTATGACACGGCGGCCTCCGGCCGTCGCCGCCTCTCGAACTCGATGGGCGACAGGTCCTCGATGGAGGAGTGTCGCCGCTGCGGATTGTAGAAGCCCTCGATGAAGTCGAACACAGCGAGGCGTGCTGCGGACTTCGTCGGGAAGCTGGTGCGATCGATGAGCTCCATCTCGAGCGTGGCGAAGAAGCTCTCGCACATGGCGTTGTCGTAGGCGTCGCCGACGCTGCCCATGGACGGCCGGACGCCGGCCTCTCGACACCGCTTCCCGAACGCGAGTGACGTGTACTGACAGCCCTGGTCGGAGTGGTGCACGACGCCGAGGGGCTGACGCTGACGAACGGCCATCTCCAGCGCGTCCAGCACGATCTTGGTGTGCAAGGTCGTCGCCATCGACCAGCCGACGATGCGCCGGCTCCAGACGTCGAGGACGACGGCGAGGTAGAGGAAGCCCGACCAGGTCGGCACGTACGTGATGTCCGCGACCCAGAGCTCGTCCGGGGCGTGGGCCGTGAAGTCGCGGTCGACGAGATCGGCGGCGGGTGCGTGACGCTTGGCCCGCTTCGTCGTCCTCGTCCGCTTGCGCCGGCTCACGCCCTCGATGCCCGCCTCGCGCATGAGTCGCTCGACGCGCTTGCGTCCGACTCGAACTGGAGTTCCCCCGGTTCGGTGGACACCCGGGGGCTATGCAACTCCGGCCCTCTGCCGGAATCTGCGCTCGAACTCGATCGGCGACAGGTCCTCGATGGAGGAGTGTCGCCGCTGCGGATTGTAGAAGCCCTCGATGAAGTCGAACACCGCCAACCGCGCTGCGGACTTGGTCGAAAAGCTGGTGCGGTCGATCAACTCGGTCTCGAGCGTGGCGAAGAAGCTCTCGCACATGGCGTTGTCGTAGGCGTCTCCGACCGATCCCATGGACGGCCTGACGCCCGCTTCTCTGCAGCGCCGCCCGAAGGCGAGCGACGTGTACTGGCAGCCCTGGTCGGAGTGGTGGACGACTCCGAGGGGCTGGCGCTGGCGCACGGCCATCTCGAGTGCGTCCAGCACGATCTTGGTGTGGAGCGTCGTGGCCATGGACCAGCCGACGATCCGGCGGCTCCAGACGTCGAGGACGACCGCCAGGTACAGGAACCCCGTCCAGGTCGGCACGTACGTGATGTCGGCCACCCAGAGCTGATCGGGTGCGTCGGCCGTGAAGTCGCGATCGACCAGGTCGGCGGCCGGCGCCTGACGCTGCGAGCGCTTCGTGGTCTTGGCTCTCTTGCGGCGGCTCACGCCCTCGATCCCAGCCTGGCGCATGAGGCGCTCGACGCGCTTCCTACCGATGTGGAGGCCCTCGTAGCGCAGCTCGGCATGGATGCGCGGTGATCCGTACGTCTGGCGAGAGCGCTCGTGGATCTCGCGGACGCGCTCGGTCAGGGCAGCGTCCTCGCGATCTCTCTTCGAGGGCGCACGGCCGCGCGATGCGTAGTACCCGCTCCTCGAGACGCCGAGGACCCGACACATGGTGGCCACGTCGTGCTCTGCCTGGTGATCGCTCACGAACCCGAACCCTTCTCTGGGATCGAGCGCGTCTCCCGAGCGAACCAGGCCGCGGCTTTTTTCAAGATGTCGCGCTCCTCGCGCAGCCGGCGCACATCTCGTCTGAGCTTGCGCAGCTCATCGCGCTCCGCGGTGGTCAAGCCGTCGTCACGCTCTCCGGCGTCCAGCGCGGCCTGCTTGATCCACTTGCGGATCGTCATCTCCGTCGGCTCGAACTCGCGGCACAGGCTCATCACGCTCCGGCCGGCGCGGTGCAACTCGACGATCTGGCGCTTGTACTCCTCGTCGTACGGTGGTCTCGATCTGGGCATCTGGACATCCTCCCAACCTCAGTGGTCGGGTGTCCACCGAACCGGGGGAACTCCACAGTGCGGTGAGCCGTGGACCGAAGGGACTGGCGGTGACGCCATCGGGCAGACGCCCCGTGGACGTCATCCCACACCCTGTGCAGCGAGCGCGGTGCAGCCGGTGCTCGGTCACGTGGACCAGTCGCGGCGGTAGCGCGAAGACCTGCTGCCGCGTGGGGGCACGATCGACCGCAATGAGTGCGCCGCTACCGCAGGAGCTGCACTCCTGCGGACGGTGGTCCTGGACATCATCGACCTCGGACTCGTCCACGAGCTGGCGCGTCGTGCCCTCGTGACCCGACTGCGCACCCTGCTTCTTGTCAGACGGCGGCTTGCGCCGCCGCCGCCTCTTGGACCACGACGGGTCCGACGAGGGCGGCCGCGACGATGTGCGGGAGTCGCGTCGCAATCGGCTCTCGAGCTCGTCGATGCGGGCTGCCTGACGCTCGATCACCTCCGCTTGCGACGCGATCGTCTCCTCCGCGTCGTTCAGCCGACGCGACATCCGCTCGACCAGCTCGCGCAACTCGTCGGTGCCCACACACTCTTCATCGACCCGCGTCGGAACAATCTGGATCCTCGGTCAGATCAAGGGCTGAACAGGTACGGGCCGGCGTCATGCGAGACGCGTACGTGATAGTCACCGGCGAGAAGCGGCCCGGTGGCCGCTTCGATCGGACCGATGTCCCCGTTGGGTACGCCGGTCGCGATGGCGATGCCAGCGGCGTCCGTGATCTGCAGGGTCACCGTTGCAGGCTCTGCGAACCGATTGAAGGTCATGTCCGCGAACAGGCCGTTGACTGGCTCGCCCAGGGAGACCCGGTACCAGTCCTCGTTGCTCGGATTGAGGACCAGGCCGGTGAGACGGATGCCGACCGATCCCAGGTTTGCGGCCTCGCCGACGAGATCGTTGGCCTCCCAGGCGTCATCACCGAATAGCCCGTGGTGAATGAAGTTCCGCACGAGCGCACGTCCGTCGAACGCCTGCGCGGTCCAGTCCGTGAAGAACTGACTCGGCGTCGGCTCGGTGACCATCGCGGCGAGGATCGTGAACGGGCGCTCATGGTCGGTGGTGCCCGTGCCGTCGATCGTGTCGTGGCTCTCGGAAGCTGAATCGTCGGAAAGGTCCCACAGCGCCGCAGCGACCCAGCCGGCCACGTCCGGACCCTTGAGCGAGGCCAGCTGAGGCGTCTCGATGTCGAACGAAGCCGCCGTCGAGCCGTTGATCCCGTCGATCTGCGCGGTGACGCCCGTGATCTCGGTGTAGAGCCACGTACCGAAGGCCTCGGCGAAGGCGTTCTCTGTCGTCGAGATGACGTCGGGTCCCGGTGTCACGCTCTGTGTCGGCGCGGCGGTCAGCGTCGCGATGACGTGGTGACCCCAGATGCTCATCACGACCGCAGCGTCGAAGCCGTCGTTGTTTCCGCTCGCCACGCTGGCTATCCGCGCGGACGGTGGCGTCGCCGGGAGTTGTGCAGGGGAGTACGTCGAGGCGGTCGCGGAGGAGACGTCGTAGACGAGGTCGATCGGCACCACGGCCGTGGCGGTGCGCGTACTCACCCAGTTCCAGGCGGTTCCTGCGGCCATCGCCGTCTGCAGCGCTCCGCGGAACTGTGTGCTGGCGTCGTTGCCGTCGCTGACCGTGAACGTCCCGAGATTCGCGCTCGCCGCGAAGCTGACGGAGCCGTTGACCGTGATCGCGTGTGGGGCGCCGCCGACGGTTTGGATAACGCGGCCTGCAGCGGACTGCGCCACGAGCCGCAAGAGTCCGGTCTTTGTGCTGTCGAGTGCAAGCCCCTTCAACGAGTACGCGCCGCTCGCGTCCGTCAGACTGGTTGCCGCGACGGTGGCGCCGTCCAGAAGCTCGACACGTACGGGAGCCGCGGGCTGCGCGGTGTTCTGGCTGTTCCCGATGCCGGTCGCGTCCGAGACGATCTCGTCCAGCAGCAGGCGGCCGGTGTACGTCGTGACGACCGGGTCGAATTGAAAGTCGGTCGCCGGCTTCACGCTGTTGCTGTTCGACGCATTGACCGCCACGTACCGCGTGTCCGCGGCGGGCGCGTCGATGCCGTGGGAGAAGCCCCCGGACGAGTTCGCGTTCGGGAGGCCGTTGTAGTCCAGGTCGGTCCAGATCCCGCCGGCGTGGTCGTATGCGAACACGATCCGGCCGGTTGTCTCGTACAGGTGGACCTAGAAGTAGTACGCGCCCCGCTCCGGAGCGCCGCCGTCGCCGTAGCAGGGCACGTTGTCCCACGCGACGATGAACTTCCGGTTGGGAGTGGTGCCGGTCGTGAAGTGCTTCACCGACCCTTGCCTGCTCGGGCTGAGATCGACCCAGAGCGGCGCGACGATGCCGTCGTAGAACGGGTCCGATGCGAACGGGAACGACTCGTTGTCCCAGTTGTTCACGCCGCCGTTCACGCCGGGCGGGGTGGGCACGGTCGCCCCTGCGGGGATGAACTGCACATACCCGTTGGAGCCGATGTGGACGTTCGGGAAGACCTGTCCGAAGTACGGGAACTCGAACGGCAGCGCGAGCTCGGTCAGGGTGTCGTCGCCGACGTTCACGGACGTCGCGTTACTCGGCGTAGCCGTGAACTGCGACGTCCCCGCGGTGCTGAGCGCGTAGTCCTGCGACCACGCGTCCCCTGCGCAGACGGCGATGACGAGCGCGGCTGCTGACGCCACGACCCGCATGTCGAGTGACCCACGGAGTTGAGATCCCTGCATGGTGTGCCTCCGAGCGCGGCGGTGACAAGGGGCTCGTCGGATCACACGCTGCTCGCGTGCGGGATCGCATGCTCTTCATGCGGAGTAGGTGAGTTACCCGTTGTCTCCGCGGCGAATGTAGCTCCGATCGTATCCGCCCGGGTCGACGGGAGTCCACGCCGAGTCGTCGACGACGGCCGATTCAGCGCCGAGCCGGTCAGATGTCGAACGTCACGCCCTGGGCGAGGGGCAGTTCGTCGCCCCAGTTGATCGTGCATGTCTGGCGGCGCATGTAGGCCTTCCACGAGTCGCTGCCGGCCTCGCGGCCGCCGCCCGTGTCCTTCTCGCCGCCGAATGCGCCGCCGATCTCGGCGCCGGACGTGCCGATGTTCACGTTCGCGATGCCGCAGTCCGAACCGCTGTGAGCGAGGAACCTCTCGGCCGACTTCATGCTGTCGGTGAAGACGGCGGATGACAGGCCCTGGGGGACGGCGTTGTTGACCGTGATTGCGTCCGCGAGATCGTCGACCTCCATCAGGTACAGGATCGGCGCGAACGTCTCTTCCTGCGCGAACGCGAAGTCCTTGGGGACCCGCGCGATCGCTGGCTCGACGTAGTGCCCGGCGCGCTCGAGCACGTTGCCGCCGGTCAGGATCTCTCCGCCGTCCGCGCGGATCCTCGCCACGGCGCGCTCGTACATGGCGACGGCGTCGCCGTCGATGAGCGGACCGCAGAGCGTCTCCGGGTCGAGCGGGTGGCCGATGGAGATCGAGCCGTAGGCCGCGACGAGCTTCTCGGTGAACTTGCCGGCGATGCCGCGCTGCAGGAGGACGCGACGCGTCGTCGTGCAGCGCTGGCCCGCCGTGCCGACTGCGCCGAACGCCACGGCGCGGAGCGCGACACCGAGATCCGCGTCCTCGAGCACGGTGAGGGCGTTGTTGCCGCCCAGTTCGAGCAGCGTACGGCCGAGACGCGCCGCGACGCGCGGACCGACGATCTTGCCCATGCGGCACGAGCCCGTCGCGGACACGAGTGGCACACGCGGATCGTCGAGCATGGGCTCGCCGACCTCGGCGACGTCGCCGATCACGCAGTTCAGGATGCCCTGCCAGCCCGTCCGGTCGAGCACGCGATCCACGATGTTGCAGACGGCGAGCGCCGTCAGCGGTGTCTTCTCGGACGGTTTCCACAGCACGACGTCGCCGCAGACCATCGCGAGGAACGCGTTCCAGGACCAGACGGCGACCGGGAAGTTGAACGCGGTGATGACACCGACCGTCCCGAGCGGGTGCCACTGTTCGTACATCCGGTGCTGCGGCCGCTCGCTGTGCATGGTCAGTCCGTACAGCTGGCGCGAGAGCCCGACACCGAAGTCGGCGATGTCGATCATCTCCTGCACTTCGCCGAGTCCCTCGGAGAGGACCTTGCCCATCTCGAGCGAGACGAGCGTGCCGAGATCCTGCTTCGAAGCGCGGAGTTCGTCAGCGATCAGTCGTAGCACATCGCCGCGGGCGGGCGCCGGTGCCATGCGCCAGCGGTCGAACGTGACTACGCCTGTGACGACCGCGCGCTCGTAGTCCTCCCGCGTCGCCATCGCCACGGTCGCCAGCGGCGCGCCGTCGGCGGGGGAGTGCGACGCAAGCGCGCCGCCGGCGCCTTTCACGAACGAGCCGTCGTAGAGGCCGGGGTTGGGCTCGGAAGCGTCGATGCCCAAGCGTCCGAGAAGTGCGGGAACGTCGATGTCGTGGCTCATCCCGGGAGCCTACCCCGGAAGAGCGGTACGATCCGCGCGAAGGGAGAGCGTGACGATGCGGATGACACTTCTCGGGCTGGGACTCGCGTCGGTGCTTGCGGTGACCGCCTGCGGGAGCGTGAAGGGCGCACCCAAGCCGGTGGGACGCCTCGAACGCCGAATCGCGTCCGCCTGGGCGAGGATCGAGTCCCAGACCCGCGCCTCCCAGAGCGTGCGCAGCCCGGAGGCGCGTGACAGCCGCATCGAGGTCATGGACGAGTTGATCGTCCAGCTCTCCGACGCGCAGAAGAACGTCTACATGGGTGCGCTGCGGGACGACCGCGCGGCCCGCGCCGAGGCGTCCGCGATCATGGACGACGTGGAGCGGGTGCTCTCGCAGATGGACGCGCTCGACGCCGGCCGCTGACAGGACGACGCCCGCTACTTGCGGATGCCGTACGTCTTGATCTTGTTGTAGAGCGTCTGGCGGTGGATGCCGAGCTCGCGCGCCGTCTTGGCGACGTTGCCGCCCGTGTCCTCGAGCACGGCCTCGATGGCGGCCTTCTCGAGCGTCGTCAGCTTGCGATCGGGCAGCGCGCGGACGAACGCCTCCGCAGTCGCCTCGCCGCCGTTCACGAGGAGCGGCGATGCGACGGCGGCCGGGAGATTGAGGTGCTCGACGTCGATGCTGCCGCCCGGGCAGAGGATTGCGGCGTACTCGATGATGTTGCGAAGCTCGCGGACGTTGCCCGGCCAGTCGTGGCGCTGGAGCGCCGTGCGCGCCGCGTCGGTCAGCCCGTCTGCGTGCTTGCCCATCTGCTCGGCGAAGTGACGCACGTAGTGCTCGGCGAGCAACAGGACGTCGTTGCCGCGATCGCGCAATGCGGGCATGCGGATGGGCGCGACGCGGAGACGGTAGTAGAGGTCCTGGCGGAATGCGCCGACTGCAACCTGACTCTCCAGGTCGCGGTTCGTGCTCGCGACGACGCGGATATCGACCGGACGGTCGTGCACTCCGCCGACGCGCCTCACGCGCCGCTCCTGCAGCACGCGCAGCAGCTTGGCCTGCAGCGGCGGCTCGAGCTCGCTGATTTCGTCGAGGAACAGCGTGCCGCCCTCGGCCGCCTCGAAGAGTCCTTCCTTGCCGCCGGCCTGCGCGCCGGTGAACGACGCCTCGTCGTAGCCGAACAGCTCGCTTTCGAGGAGTGACGAGCTCAGCGCCGCGCAGTTGACCGCGACGAACGGGCCGTCCTTGCGGGGGCTCGCGTCGTGGATGGCGCGGGCGGCCAGCTCCTTGCCGGTGCCGCTCTCGCCGGCGAGCAGCACGGTCGTGTCACGCGCACCGGCGACTTTGCTGATCGTCGCGGTGACGCGGCGGATGGCGGGGGACTGACCGAGGATGCCGCGCGTGCCCTGCAGACGCTCGACGTCTTCGCGCAGGCGCTCGACCTGGCGCTTGAGCTGCTGCGCCGCGAGGGCGCGACCGATGACGGCCTCGAGGTGCGCCAGCCGCACCGGCTTCTCTACGAAGTCCACCGCGCCGCGCTTGATGGCCTCGACGGCCTCGCCGACGGTGCCGTAGCCCGACAGGATCACGAACTCCGTGTCGCCGCGACGGGCACGCAGGGCCTCGAGGAGTTCGAGGCCGTGACCGTCGGGCAGCCGGAGGTCGAGCAGCGCCACGTCGGGGGCGTCCCGGTCGAAGCTGTCGATCGCCTCGGCGAGGCTCCCGGCCGTGGCGACCCGGTGACCGTGGGACGTGAGCCCCGCAGCGAGCGTGGAGGTGAAGTCCACGTCGTCGTCGACCAGCAGCACGGAACCGTGAGGCATCGGTTCCTCATCGGGCAGCGGACGCCCGGAGGTTGACCGGCCCCCCCTTCTTCGGCCTCGATCCGAGCCTGCGGTATCGTCTCCGGCTTCGCCGACGCGGATCGCCCGAAGTGGTGCGCGGAGCCGGTGGAGAGCCCCGGAGAGCCGCCATGGACGCTTCGTACCTGAACCAGCCACGCCACGCGGTCGCCGTCATCGGGGGTGCCTGCGCGGGTGCCGAAGCGGCCGAGATTCTCGCCCAGGCCGGCTGCTTCGTCGTCGTGTTCGAGCAGAACGCACGGCCGTTCGGGAAGATCGAAGACGGGCTGCCGCGGTGGCACGCGCGCCAGCGCATGCAGGAGTACGCGCGCATCGGCGGCAAGCTCCAGACCGACGGCGTCACGTACGTACCGAACACGACGATCGGTGAGCACGTCTCGTTCGCCGACCTGCGCAACTGGGGCTTCAGCGCGATCGTGCTCGGGTGCGGTGCGTGGCGCGACCGTCCGCTGGCGGCGGAGAACGCGGAGGCGGCCGAGGACAACGGGCTGATCTACCAGAACCCGTTCATCTACTGGTTCAACCACCACGAGGAGACGAGCTACGACGGCCCCGAGCTCGCGCCGATCGACGACGCGGTGATCGTCGGCGGCGGGCTCGCGTCGATCGACGTGATCAAGGCCGTGATGGTCGAGACAGTGGCCGCGAAGCTGCGCGAGCGCGGACACGAGATCGACGTCGTGCACCTGGAGAAGAAGGGCGTCAACAAGATCCTCGCGGGTCTCGAACTGACGCTCGACGACCTCGGTCTCAAGGGCTGCACGCTCGTCTATCGGCGGAGCGCGCGGGAGATGCCGCTCGCGTCGTTCAAGCCGGGTGCGGACGACGTCTCGAAGGAGAAGACGCGCGCCGTGCGCGAGAAGCTGATGAACCTCACGCAGACGAAGTACCTCTGCAACTTCCGGCCGAACACGCTCCCGAAGCGGATCGTGCTCGACGAGAACGGCCAGGTGTCGGGGCTCGAAGTCATCGGCACGCGCACCGAGGGCCGCAAGGTGATCGAGCTCGAGGGAACCGAAGAGGTCATCCCGACCAAGCAGCTGTTCAGTTCGATCGGATCCGTTCCGCTCGCGATCGAGGGCCTGCCGATGAGCGGCGACTTCTACGACTACGAGGATTGGGACCTCGGCAAGGTCAAGGGCATGCCGGAGGTTTTCGGTGTCGGCAACGTCGTCACCGGACAGGGCAACATCGCGATCTCCCGTCGTCACGCGAAGAAGGTCAGCGACGTCGTGCTGGCCGAGTATCTGGGCGTCGGTGAAAAGGAGCTGAACGAACCCGGCGGCGTGATGGTCGCCGCGGAGTCCGCCGGCGCCGCGGCGGCGGAAGCCGTGCAGCAGCACGTCGAAGGCAAGGAGCCGCTCACCACCGAACAGCTGGCGGCGCTGGCCGACAGGGTGCACGGGCGTCAGGACGCCGTCGGCTACGAGGGTGACTTCGACGGCTGGATCGCCAAGGTCACGCCACCAGACCGCGTGTAATGCGCATCCGCTTCCCGCCGCCGCTCCGTCCGGGCGACACGATCGCAGTGACGGCGCCGTCCGCGGGGGTCGCGCCTCCGTTGCACGCGCGATTGGACCTCGTCATCGGGCACCTGCGGGCGCGCGGGTACGACGTCACCGAGGGGAGCTGCCTGCGAGCGAACGAGCGCCACGTCAGCGCGCCGCGCGAGGAACGCGCTGCCGAGTTCCAGGAGCTCATGCTGCGCGATGACGTCGCGGCCGTCTTCCCGCCGTGGGGCGGCGAGATCCTGGTCGAGATCCTGCCGGTCCTCGACTGGGACGCGATCTCTGCCGCGCGGCCGACGTGGTTGCTCGGGTTCTCGGATCTCAGCACTTACGGACTCGCGCAACTCATGCGCGCGGGCACCGCGAGCGCGCACGGCCTGAACCTGATGGACCTGGCACCCGGCCAGGATGATCGGCTCTCCGCGGCCGTGCTTCCGACCCTGGCGCTGCCGGCGGGGACCACGTTCACGCAGCACTCCTCGGAGAAGTGGCAGCTCACGTGGAAGGACTTCAAGGAGTTCCCGGACGCGACGTTCGACATGACCGAGCCGACGCGGTGGCGTGTCCTCGGCGCGGAGCGTCCGGTCCAATTCGGCGGGCGCTTGGCCGGCGGCTGCCTGGACACGATCGGGCGCATGACGGGTTCGCCGTATGGCGACCTCCCGGCGTTCACCCGGGAGCATCACGACGACGGAGTGATCCTGTTCTTCGAGAACTGCGAACTGCTCCCACCCGAGACGGCGCGCACCCTCTGGGGAATGCGCCTCGCCGGCTGGTTCGACGGGCTCGCCGGCGTCCTGATCGGACGGAGCGCTGCCGAGGAGGGCGAGGCGTACTCGTACGTCGATGCGCTCGCGTCCGCGCTCGGCGATCTGCCGTGCCCGGTCGTGTACGACGCGGACATCGGACACCGCCCGCCCCAGATGACGCTGATCCAGGGCGCTTGCGCCGTCGTGCGCTACGCCGACGGGGCGGGCAGCGTCGAACAGACGCTCGCCTGACGCGCGGTCCCGTACTCTCACACCGCGAAGGGAGACTCGGATGTCGCAGATTCACCAGCAACGGCGCTTCGACGCGCCGCCGGCACGCGTGTATCGCGCGCTCACCGACGCAGCACAGTTCGCGGAGTGGACCAGAGCCCCCGCGCAGATCGACGCGACGGACGGCGGAGAGTTCGTCTGCTTCGGCACGTTCATCCTGGGCCGCAACCTCGAACTCCGACCAGTCCTGGACGGACCGCCGTGGGGCGGGGGTACGGCCCTGCAGCCATGCGGCCGCATCGTGCAGTCCTGGCGCGTATTCGACTGGCCCGAGGGCGTGTTCTCGACCCTGAGTATCGACCTGTACGAGGACGATGATGGAACGATCGTGACGCTCGACCAAGACGGCGTGCCGGAAGACGCCTGCGACCACATCGACAGCGGCTGGGACCACAAGTACTGGGAGCCGCTGCGCAGCTACCTGGGCGGTTGATCCGTCGCCTCGTCCTGCTTGCGGGCTCGCTGGTACAGGAACGACACCCCGACCAGCAGCACTCCCAGGACCAGGAACGAACCGATGCGGTAGACGACGTCGAGCGAGGCCATATCGAACAGCACGACCTTGGCCAGTGTGATGCCGAACACGATGAGTCCGGCCCAGCGCAGGTACGCCCGCCGCCGCACGAACCCCAGCGCGATGAGCCCGCCGCCGTAGAGCGCCCACGCGATCGACACCCAGACCTGTGCGCGGAACTCCAGTTCCTCCCTGGTCAGCGTGCCGATGCGGGCTTCCTCGGCCCAGGACAGAAGATCCCCGGTGACCGCGAACAACAGAAACGCGAGCCCGGAGATGACGAGAATGCGCCGCGGTATGGGCTTCGTGAAGCATGCGATCACCATCGGAGCACCCGCGATGATTGCCGCAGACACGAACACCGGATTGGCGAAGCGCACGTACGGCCGGTCGTGTGAGAAGCCGATCATCCCGATGCCGATCAGCATGGTTGCGACAAGCGGACCGAGCGGCAGGACGAACGCGGCCGTCGGGCGGCTGCGCGCCATCCAGCCGATGCCGGCTGCGTAGAACGCCACGGCGGCGCACGCCGCTGCGGGTCCGTACGTCTGCTCGCCCACGGCGCCGTACGCCTCGCCCATGTACTGCCACAGCTCGAAGATCAACACGGGCACGTACATCCAGAGCCCGGCGCCGATCAGCAGGTTCCCCTCGGTCTTCCAGTGAGTGTTCGCGTGGAACGCCAGGCCTGCGAGGAGAGCCGCGATGCACGGGGATGTGAACGACCAGAACGTGCCGTTCAGGAACGGCGTGAAGAGCGTGTCGTGCGGGGGCATGCGGTAGAACAGCAAGTCGCCGACCGCCAGCACGATCATCACGGCGCCGAGCGCGCCGAAGACCGCGAACTTGCGGCGCGCGCCGATCACGCACGCGGCGAGTCCGGCGAACGAGAGCGCCGGCGCCACCGCGTGCCCGGAGAAGATGACGGGGATGGCGGTTGCCAGTGACGCGACCCCCAGCGCGGTGAACGCCTCGGCATCGTGATCGGAGCGGTCCTCGCGCCAAAACCGCAGCCAGGCCGCGAGGGCGTACACGCCGGCGAGCAGGAGCAGGCCGCCGCCGAACGCGTAGCGGTGCTCCGGGAAGAGCAGGATGTGACCGCCGACTGCGGCGGCCGCGCCGGTGAGCAGAGCCGTCAAGATCGAGGTGAACCTGACTTCCGACTGCAGGCTCTCTGGCCGGGTGGTTGCACGTCGTGCCGTCGTCAGCGACGGCACGAGCGCCACCACGAGAAGTGCAGCCGTCAGCAGGCCGAGGCACGCCACCGCGGTCGTCAGTCGATCCGGCACCATGAAGTGGACGTGCCACACCGTGAAGCAGACGACGCTCGCTGTGAGCGCCATGAGATCGAGCGCCGGCCAGCGACGCCGGCACAGCACCGCGGCAACGCCGAGATCCAGCACGACGAGCCACGCTGTCATCGTCGGCAGCGATTCGTCGGTCCAGCCGAGGAGTCCCGGCGCCAGGAAACCGCCGAGGAACCCGAGATACGCGAGCAGCAACGCGCGGCGTCGCAGCGCCAGCAGCACCCCCAAGGCTGTGAGCGCGGCCGTCGCCGCATAGCCCGCCGGAAGTCCCAGGAACTCGTAGCGGACCGTGGCGAAATAGACGCAGAGGTACAACGCGCCGAGACCTCCGCCCATCAGGGCGTGGCCGAAGACGTCGAAGCCGCGGCCGCGCATCCGGTCGCCGCCGAAGAGGGCAGCGACCCCCGCGACCGCGCCGATCGCGATGCGCGCCTCGGGACCGATCCAGCCGCGGTCGATGGCGAGCTTCAGCAAGAAACCGAGTCCGGCGAGCACGACGACGATCCCGACGACGAGCAGCACACGTCCCCCGACGAACGCCTCGATCCCGGGCCGCGACTCGCGCGGCGAGGGCTCGCGTGGCTCCGGCGGCACGGCCGGCGCGACCACCGCTGATCCCCGTCGAGCCGCCAAAGGGGGTGCGGGCTGCTCGGGCACGGGGAGGGTTGGTGACGGGACCGCCGGTGGTTCGGGTGTCGGTGGCGGGACCGTCGCCGGCTCGGGTGTCGGCGGAGCCGGTGTGAGTTCCTGGACCGCGGGCTCCGTGTCCACGGACGCGGGTGCGTCCACGGGCGCGGGGTCGCCACCCTGCCGGATTCGCTTGGCGAGTCGGCCCAACTCGATCCAGAGGAGGCGGTTCTCCTTCTTCAGTCCGTGGAGAGACGCGTGGATCCGGAGCATGCCCACGCCGACCGCGACCGCGAGCAGGATCAGCAACGCCAGGAGGATCTCGGAGTCCGTGGCAGCCCCCTCCCGCGGAAGCGACGGCTCCCGCCGAACCTCTATCAGTGACCGGGCCGAGTCTACCGTTGCGCCGGCCCATCGAATCCGCGAGCGCTTGACCGGGCTTCGCAGCGGTCAGTACCGTGGGCCGCGTACTCGAAGAGGAGGTGTCCGATGCGTCGTTTTCTGCTCGCTGCTGCCGTGTTCGCGCTGCCGTTTGTGTTCGCGGACGAGGCACTCGCCCGTGACTGGTACGTGTCCGTCGCGACGGGCAAGGGCAAGAAGGGGACGATCGAGAAGCCGGCCAAGGACCTCGGCAACATCGTGACGAAGATCGAAGCGGGCGATCGCGTCCACATCGCCGAGGGCGTGTACCTCGGACGCGGTGAGAGCGGCACGACGCAGATCGTCGTGCCCGTCGAGATCTACGGCGGGTACTCCCAGGACTTCAAGGCCCGCGACCCCTGGGGCGCGCACAAGACAATCCTCTCCGGGTCGAACACGTCGGAGAACTTCAACACCGGCATCCGGCTTTCGGTCGACTGCTCGAAGTGGCGGCAGAACGCCGCACACAAGATCGTGGTGGACGGGATCATCGTCGACAACGGCGACCGCAACCGCTACGTCGAGGACAAGGACCTCAAGATCATCCGGAAGGGCGCGAGCGGCAAGATGCCGAGTCCCGAGTCGGGCGGGATCTCCGTCGCCGCGTGGAAGCTCGGCGACATCGTCGTGCGCAACTGCGTCGTCGTGAACACGGCGCCCACGGGCGGCGCGATCGCGGTGTGGGGACACCAGAAGAGCAAGTGCACGGTCGAGAACAACCTCTCGATCAACAACACCGGCTACGGATTCGCGCTACACACGTCGTTCACCGGCGCCGACGTGCCGCAGTTCACGTTCAACAACAACACGTCGCTCTTCACCGAGAAGTACGACGCGTTCGGCACGATCGCCGGCTCCGCGCTGAAGCTCGAGTCGAGCACGACCGTCGCGGGCGATGGGAATGTGCTCGGTTGCAGTGACTACTACGGCATCGACAACGAGAAGCGGTCCAAGGACCTCGAGATGACGAACACGCTGTTCGCGGGCAACCTCGTTGCGGACTACCTCGAGTTCAACATGAAGATGGACGTCGACGACATTGAGGACGAGTCGGACCTGATCGACGACGCGGAGGGCTGCCTGACCGGCGAGATCTCCGTGCCGGTGAGCAAGGAGTGGTCGGCTGCGTTCGCCTCCCGCAACATCATCGATCGCAACGCAGCCGAAACGGACGTGAAGGTGCACATGACACGCGAGAACGTGCTCCGGCGCATCCTCGGCCTGAACCTCGTCGGAACCGACCTCAAGGTCGACTCCGCCGTATGGCTCCCGCGGTTGTCGCTCGCCGAGGCGCTGGCCGCCGGGGAGAAGAAGTACCTCGGCAAGTACGGCTGCCAGAAGCCTGCGCCCAGCAAGGGCCCGCAGGCGGAGTAGGGGCCGGTGCCGCGCGACGGCGTCCTGGTGCGGCGTCTGACTCTCGACGACGCCGCGGCGTGCCGTGCCCTGCGCCAGCGGGCGCTGGACGAGCACCCCGACGCTTTCACGGCGAGCGTGCGCGCATGGCGAGCCGGCACCGACGCGCAGAGATCCGCACTCCTGGGACCGGGTCCAGCCGGTACGGAACTGTTCGTCGTGGGCGCGTTCGCGCCGGAGCTGTGCGGGATGATCAGCTTCCGGCGCGAGGGGAAGCAGACCGTTCGGCACAAGGGAAGCGTCCGCAGCTTCTTCGTGGTGAAAGAGCACCGCCGGTGCGGCGTCGGATCTGCTCTCGTGGCGACCCTCCTGGACGAGGTGCGCGCGTGCGACGGTGTCGCGTACGTGCGGTGCATGGTCTCTTCGACCAGTCACGCCGCGCTGCAGCTGCTCGAGAAGCACGACTTCGAGCGCTACGGCGTCGAGCGCGGGAGCCTGCGGCACGGAGACCACGACATCGACCAGATCTACCTGCTGCGTAAGCTCTGAGCGGGCGGAGCGGGAGCGATACGATGCTGTCGCGGCGGGTGGAGGACTGACGATGCGCGCGACGGTGTTCGTACTCGGGCTGCTTGCGCTCACGACTGTGGCGCCCGTGCCGGCCGTTGCGGCGGAGCGGGACGCTGGCGTAGAGTTCTTCAAGACGCGGCAGAAGGCGATCGCGAAGGCTGCCGTGAAGGGGCTCTGGAAGGCAGCGACGCGGGCGCGGGACGACGATCTCCCCCGGCAGCATGCTTCGCTTTGCGACCGCATTCTCGTTTGGAACCCGGATCACAAGGGCGCGCGTGCACACCTCGGCTGGCGCGAGGTCGATGGCGAGTGGAAGCTGAACGAGGCGCTCGCCGCCGCCGTCGAGCGCCAAAACACGCGTCGGCGCGGGGAGAGCTCGGACGAGTACTGGGCGAGGGTGAACGCGTGGGAGCGCAAGTACATCGGCCCGGTGGAGGAGGATCTCGCGAAACGGTACGTGAAGGTGGGGGCGGAGGCGGAGCGCCGAGGCTTCCCACTCCAGGCGGATCGCGCGTATCACCGCGCGATCGCCGCGGACGCCGACTCGACGACCGCTCGCGTGCGTCTCGGCCGCGTGCCGCTCGACGGGCTGTGGGTTCCCGCGGCCTTGCACGAGGCCTACACGGCGGCGCGCGGAGTGAAGAACGCGGCGCGCGAGAAGGACTGGGAGGCGACGCTGGGTGTCCGGCTGCGTGGGAAAGAGACCGAGCACATCCGCTTGGTGTCCAGCAGTCACCACGACGAGGGTACGTACGTTGCGCGCGCGGGCGAGCTGGCCTACCTGCGTACTGCGGAGTACGTCGGCGTAGATCCGGCGGGCGAGCAAGTCTCCGCGGCCCCGATGCGCTTCTGCCTGATGCAGGAGCACCTCTGGGACGAGTGGCTCCGCGTCGAGCTCGACCGCGGACAGTCCCTCGAGAAGTGGCTCACGTACGGCTTTCGCGGGAACGCGAAGAATGGCTACTACGGGAGTAAGCGCCGG
This sequence comes from Planctomycetota bacterium, assembly GCA_965248445.1. Taxonomy (GTDB): domain Bacteria; phylum Planctomycetota; class JAJSAM01; order JAJSAM01; family JAJVHW01; genus CBDFJG01. The sequence continues at coordinate 1,169,578 of CBDFJG010000003.1, read as the reverse complement.
GCCCGGGACGACATGTACGACATGGGCGATTACGTTGCCCACCAGACGGCACACATCTTCTTGCGTCGTGCGTTCGGCGCCTCGCGCGCTCCGTGGGTCTACGAGGCCATCGCGCAGGATGTGGCCGCCTTGGTTGTGCCCGACGCGGACGCACGATGCATCGGTGACTCCTCTTCCCGTTACGGCAACGACGACAACGGCCTGCGCTGGGCGGGGTCCCCGAAGTGGCGTCTTCTGGCACGCGACCTGGTGCGGTCTTCCGACGACGTCGCGCTGCGCGGGCTCGTAGAGCTGGAGATCGGCCGCATGAACCTCGAGCAGGCCGTCAAGTCGTGGAGCGTGCTTCTCTGGCTCCGCGAGAAGGCCCCGAAGGCGACACAGGCCTACATCGCCGCCGCAAGCTTCAAGGCAGATCAGGTCGCGCTGCTCGCCGAGCACTTCGGCAAGACGCCGGAAGAGCTCGACGAGGAGTGGCGCGCGTACGTCCTGCGCAACTACTGACCTGCGTCTAGAAGTGTGCGTCCAGATGTACGGCTAGATGTGCGTCTAGATGTACTGCGAGGCCGCCGTCTTGGCGTCCTCGAGATCCTGGCGGGCCTCTTCGACGGCGCGTTCGTTCGCGGAGCTGTCGTCCTGCTTCATCTGCTCGAGAGCAGTCTGGAGCTGGACGCTCTTCTTGCGGACCTCCTTGACCGCCTCGATGTGGCGGATGAGGTCTTCCTCCTCGGCGCGTAGGGCGCTGATCTCGGAGTCGATCGAGGAGCAGCCGGCAAGCGCGATGAGCGCGACGGCTGCGATCGTGGGAAGGAGCTTCTTCATCATGGTGCGGCGAGTACCTGATTGCGGCAAGTCGTTGCCTGCGGGACCAGGGGACCCGGCAGCTGACCGAGGTCAGGCAACGCCTTAAGCCTGTGAAAGATGAATGTGACCTCGTCACGGACGGTATCGGTAATCGCAAGCTGGAAGCTGAATACCCCACAGATGACGGCGCTGATGTTGGCGCAGCTCCCGCCGTCCGCGCACACCGGCACGGTGCCAGAGAGCGACGTGTGCGTGAGTGTGGTCTGGGGCAGGACCCGGCTGCCCGGTGTGTATTGCATCCTGTAATCCGCCGGCTTGGCGTTGCAACGTCCTCCGACGAAGTCCCAGTCGGTCGAGTACGCCGATCCCGTGGTGAGGTTCGGAAGCAGCTCCGGCTGCTGGTCCTGGAGAGGCAGGAAGATGACCTTCAGCTTGCCCGACTTGCCCGGCAGCGCGTGGGCGACGGCGTTGTTCCGGAGGGTGGTCAGATCCGCGCCCGCGAACGACAGCGTGTCGCGGTCGGTCCACATCTTGCCGGAGGTCGACGGTGCATCCATCGGACCGGTGCCCGCTGTTGGCAGGCCCATCGCGCGGCCGACATGGTGAGCGATGATCGCCGCGATCTCCCGTGCCGCCCGCTCGAGTTGTGTGACGATCGCTGCATACCGCGCAACCCGCGCTGAGTTGTTGCCGTTGAACGTCGCCCGAAAGTAGCGCTCGTCGTTCGCAGTGAGAGGCACGTTGCGCAGCGGCGCCATGGCCGCGATCAAGCTCTGGGACGCGTTCGGGCCGTTCGGGTTCAGGACGCGCGTGCGCACGCCCAGACCGAGCCGCGTCGTGCCGTCGTCGTCGAGCGCCTGCAGGTCCTCCCGCGCCGCATTGCCAGTGTCCGTCGCGGCGAAGCCCCACGGCAGTGTCTCTGCGGCGTCCTGAGGATCACCGTCCTCCCACTTGCCGCCGACGTCGATCACGTTGTAGTCAAGTCCGGCTTCGCCGGCGATGGCGCTGACGGGATCGACTACGAAGCTCACCGGCACGGCGACGGTGCCCTTGACGGCACCGTTCGTCTCGTTGGCGCCGAAGAGGTCCCGCAAGTACGCAATCACGTACGCCTCGACGACGCCGCGGCTGAGTATGCGTACGATCGCGTCGTCGCTCCCGAGCCCCATGCGGTCGAGGTCCGCCTGGAACTCGTCGTTGAACTGCACGACCCACAACTCCGTGTCGTCCTGCACACCCTTGGGGAGCGTGACCGAGCCCGCCGTGACCGACTGGAGGCTCTTCTTCTGGCTGACCAGCGGGCTGGTCTTGTCCAGCGTCGTCGGGTCCTGGTCGTCGCCGTAGAGCGGCAGGTTCCAGGCCGAGACCTTCCACTTGCCGACCGATCTGCCGTTGCCCTCTTCGTTCCGCGTGTCGAGATCGATCACGCACGTTGCCTCCGTGTCCGAGAGCACGGCGACGTTCGTGGCGATGATGTCGTCGCGGCCGTTGCGCACGAGGCGGATGTCCATTGTGGGCTCGAAGTCGGTGCCGGTCAGGAGCAGGGCGAGCGCGGTGTCGATGTGCACGCCCTTCTTGGGGTCGACTTTCTTGACGACGGGGACGAGTCCGGTCTGCTCGGCGGAGACGTGTCCCTTGCGCTTGCGGTCCTTGCGCCTCTTGAGCTTGAGCTTGGCCTTCCACGCGCCCGGGCCGATGCCCGCGTTCGTGAACACGAACGAGTGCTCGCCGTCGGCGTCGAGCAGCGCGCTGCCCTTGGCGTCCATCGGCACGTCGGGAAGGAAGCTGCCGTCCGGCCTCTCGATCCGGACGACGGCGGGGTCGAGCCCGCTCTTGCCGACGCGCACGACCTTCCACTTCACCGTGTCGCCGGCGAGACCTGCGAACGGCAGCTCGACCTCCGTCGCGGGGATGAGGTCCTCGTTCGAGGTCTCGGTGATGTTCTCGCCACCACCCTTGCCGCCCAGCTTGACCCGCCAGCCCCCCGGACTGCCGACGGCGATCACGAGCACGTGGTCCCCCGCACGGGTGAGTGGCGCCTTCCTCCACCGCACCTCGTCCTTGCCGACCTTGGACTTGTCGAACGCGCTGCCCGTGATCAGGAGATCTACGGCGTCCGGATCGACGAGCTGCGCCGCGAGTCCGGACGCGGGGTTGTCACCGTCGGGAGTGAGCGTGACGTCGAGCGTCATGCCCGGGCGCGCGGGGATCACGATCCGCACGTCGTCGGCCGCCGATGCCGAGAGACCGGTGATCTCGTCCTTCTGGCGGCCGTCGTCGAACGTCGCCTCCGTGGCGGCCAGAGCCGTGGCGGCAAGGAGCGCGGCCAAGGCGAGAAAGGTACTGCCGAGAAGGGTACTGGCGAGAAGGGTGCCGGCGAGTCGGTGCATCCCCCGTTTCTACCCTCCTCTGCCGGGTCCGGGAATGGCATGCGGACCCGCATGGTTGGATCGCTTGCCACACCGGGGCGGGCCGGGCTCGCCCGGCACCGGCTTCGCGAGGCCGGGTGGCAGCTCGGGACTACACTGCGCGGCTTCGACGAACGGAGGACGTGAAATGGCCGACCACCGCGAGGTGATCATCATCGGATCGGGCCCGGCGGGCCTCACAGCGGCGATCTATACCGCCCGCGCGAACCTGAAGCCGCTCATGTTCGAGGGGTACCAGCGGGGCGGGCAGCTCATGCTCACCACCGACGTCGAGAACTACCCCGGCTTCCGCGACGGGGTCATGGGCCCCGAGCTGATGGACGAGACGAAGGCGCAGGCCGAGCGCTTCGGGACCGAGATCGTCAGCAAGGACGTCGAGAAGGTCGATTTCAGCAGCCGTCCGTTCGGCGTCTGGGTCGAGGGCATCGAGTATCGCGCGGACACGGTCATCGTGGCGACCGGCGCGAACCCGCGACTTCTCGGCATCCCCGGCGAGAGCGAGCTGATGGGGCGCGGCGTCTCGACGTGCGCGACCTGTGATGGCGCGTTCTTCAAGGAGAAGGTGTTGGCTGTCGTCGGCGGCGGAGACAGCGCGATGGAGGAGGCGACGTTCCTCACGCGCTACGCGTCGAAGGTCTACGTGATCCACCGCCGCGACGAACTGCGCGCGAGCAAGATCATGCAGAAGCGCGCGATGGACAACCCGAAGATCGAGTTCATCTGGAACACCGAGGTCACGCAGGCCAACGGAGAGACGAAGCTCGAGAGCGGGACGATCAAGAACCGCAAGACCGGTGAGTCGTGGCCGCTGCCTCTCGACGGTCTCTTCGTCGCGATCGGCCACACGCCGACGACGGCGTTCCTCGAAGGACAACTCGAGACCGACGAGAACGACTACCTCGTCACGTACGGCAAGGGCGCCAAGACCAACGTCGAGGGCGTGTTCGCGTGCGGCGACTGCCAGGACCACGTCTATCGCCAGGCCGTCACGGCCGCCGGATCGGGCTGCATGGCGGCGCTCGACGCCGAGCGTTGGCTGGAAGCCCAGAAAGACTAGCTGCGTCGCGTCATGACGATCGCGAGGCGATCGCCATGCCGCTCCTGGCTAGTGTGTTTCCCTCCTACGCGGTCTCCGACCGCTACGGAGGTGACTCACTGCGGGGAGGCACTCCGATCGCTGTGCGATCTCGTGCCACTCCTCGCTCGCAGGTGCGAGTGGCCTGCGTGGCACTGCCGAGACCGTTCCGTGATCGAACGTCCGTGAACCGATGGGTAGGCTTGATCCCGTGAGATTGCTCCGCCGCTTCAGCCTGCTCGCCCTCCTCGCCGCGCTCATTGCGTTCGCGCCGCCGGCTGAGGCCGACGCGCCGCCTCCCGACGTTCCGCTGATCGTCCTCGCGTTCGACGGCGCGTCGGCTCGCGAGGTCGAGCGCCTGATGGATGCGGGCAAGCTGCCGAACCTCGCGAAGCTGCGCGACGAGGGCGGGTACCGGCGTCTCGCCACGACGAACCCGGCGCAGTCGCCCGTCTCGTGGGCCGCGATGACGACCGGCGTCAATCCAGGGCGCACCGGCATCTACGACTTCCTGCGGCGCACCTATCCCAAGCGCGGTGGCGTGGGCATCTCGATCGGCGTGGGGGAGGCGAAGCGCACCCCGTTCCTCACACCCGCGACGCGAGGCGGACTCGTGTTCGGCGCTGGCGTCCTCGGCGCTCTGCTCGGAGTCCTGCTCGTCCTGCTGCTGCGCGGCATGGGTTCGTCGTGGGGACGCAAGAAGCGCGCGGAGGCGCTCATCACGCTGCCGGCCGCAGTGCTTGCAGTCGCAGCCCTCGCGGTCGTGAAGTTCGTGCCGCAAGAAGTGATCAAGGCAAAGAACCTGCGCGGTGGCGAGCCGTTCTGGTCCACGCTCGACCGGTCCGGTATCGCCTGTGCCGCACTCGAGGCGCCGATGGCGTTCCCGGCGGACAGGATGGAGCAGGGTTGCTGCCTCTCCGGTCTCGGCACTCCGGACGTGCAGGGCTCGTGGGGCACGTTTGCGCTGTGGACCGACGACCTCACGGTGCCCGGCGTCACGGAAACTGGTGGCGTCACGTACTACGTGAACTCGGACAAGCCGTTCGACGTCGTGCTCGCCGGGCCGCCCGACCCGCTGCTCACCTCCGCGGAGCGCGATGAGATCCGCAAGCGCGCCGACGCCGAGATGTACCGCCGCCAACTCGCGTTCGAGTGGGGAAGGGCCCGCAAGCGCGTCAGCGAGACCGAAGAGGCGCTCATCCGTCTCGAGGGTCGGCTCACCGTCACGCTGGGCGCGCGGCTCGGGGACGGCGGAGTCGTTCTCGCGCTCCCCGACGGCAGCGAGATGACGGCCCGGTCCGGTCAATGGAGCGCTCTCCTCCCGGTCACCTTCGACCTGACTCCGCTGGCGAGTCTGACGGAGCGCGCGCAGCTGCCCGCGACGGTGCGGTTCCTCTACACGTGGGACGCCGAGTCGCAGACCACGTCGCTGCTCGCGACTCCCGTGCAGTTCGACCCCGCCCGGCCTTTGCCCGCGAACGTGCGGATCTCCAGCCCTCCGGAACTGGCCCAGTCGCTCGCCGCGGATGCCGGCACGTTCGAGTCGCTCGGGTGGCCCGAGCTCACGAATCCCGTCAAGGACGGAGTGCTCTCGGATCACGCGTTCCTCGCCCACATCCGGCTGCTGATGGACGGTCGCGAGGAACGCTTGCGCGCGACGATCGCGAAGAACGCGTACTCCTGTGTGTTCGCGATGTTCGGCGAGACCGATCGCGTGCAACACGCCTTCTGGCGGCACATCGACCCGAAGTCCCCGGTCCACGATCCGGACGCTTCGCCCGCGTTCGCCGGTGAGATCGACCGCATCTACCAAGAGATGGACCGCATCGTCGGCGAGCACCTGGAGAACAACCGCGTGCTCGTCGTGTCCGACCACGGGTTCGCGCCGTTCCGCAGGGGTGTCAACCTGAACAACTTCCTGCGCGCGCAGGGATTCCAGGTTGCGGTCCCCGGCGCCGGCGCCGGCAACAAGGTCGTGGGGGACCTTTTCGGCGGGAAGTTCTTCGAGGACGTGGACTGGCAGAAGACGCGCGCCTACGCGATGGGGCTCGGCAACATCTACCTCAACCTCGACGGCCGCGAGCCGGACGGCGTCGTGGCGCCGGAAGACGTGGATGCGCTGCTGGTGCGCATCCGCGACAAGCTGCTCGCGCTAAAGGACGAGGACGGCACGAAGGTCGTGCGCGACGTGTACTTCGGCAAGGATCTGTACGAGGGGGATCGCGCCGACGAGGCGCCGGATCTCGTGGTCGGGTTCGAGTGGGGCTACCGCGTGAGCTGGCAGACCTGCCTCGGGAACACCGATCCCGACGTGATTATCGACAACACGCAGAGCTGGAGCGGCGACCACTGCTCGGTCGATCCGTCACTCGTGCCGGGAGTCCTGTTCGCGAACTTCCCGCTTGCTCCGGACACGCAGCCGACGGTGCTGGACGTGGCGCCGACGATCCTGGATCTGTTCGGCGTGACCCGCGAGGCGCACGAGGGCGAGTCGCTGCTGGCGCCGCGCTAGTCAGGTCGCGGGCGGGGGTAGAACCCCGCCCCTGCGCGGGAGCGACTAACGAGGCGGCGGAGGGACGCCGTCGTTCTCCGCTTCCTGTTCCTTCTTCTTCCTCCGCTTGCGGCGCTCTCGGCGCTTGCGCCGCTGCTCGTCGGTGAGGCCGTCTTCGCCCACGGGCTCTTCGCCCGCGCCGTCTTTCTCCTCGTCCTTGCCGCGGAGCTTGTCCCAGATGTCCTTCACCTTGTCGGTGGCGGAGTCGCCGTCGCCGCCGCCGCCTCCCAGGATGTCCTTGATGCTCGGCAGCTTGAGCGACGGATCGGAGATGTCGCCCTCGAGTCGAAGCGGCAGGTAGCCATCCTTGTCGAACAGCGCGCCGTACTTCGTGAGCCCGGATGAACCGCCGCTCGGCTTGACCTTCAGGCGGTAGTCCAGGTCGCCCTGCGTTGTCGCGGTGCCGCCGAGTTTCATCGGCAGTCCGACCACGTCGATCGGGATGTCATCGGTGGTGACCTTCCCGTTCTCGACGGTGAACGGCACCTCGGCGTTTGCGATTTGGAGCAGGTTCCCCGCACCGGTGAAGTCGAGCAGTTTGCCGACCCAGCCGGACGAGCGCACGGTCACGTCGCGCAGCCGCAGGACCCCGTTACCGTTGACCGTCTTCTTGATGCGCTTGCCCTTCAGGCCGTTGGCCGTCAGGTGCGCAACGATGCCCGTCTTGCCGCTGACCGTTCCCTCTTCGCCCGTGGCGAGGAGCGGCGACGCGCGGGCGAGCAGCGGTGCAAGTGCACCGTCGACGGTCACGTCCTTCGCGTCGAGGTCGATGCGGTGCTCGGGGTGCTTGCCGAGCAGTCCGAGGTGCGCCGTGCCCGTCACGGTGCCGTCGTTGACGAGACCCTCGAGTCTCGTGATCTCGACGGCTCCGTTCCCGACCGTCCCGGTGAGCTGCAGCCAGTCCGCGCGCACGTGCGGTGCGGTCAGCTGCGTCGCGCGGAGGTCGAGCGCACCGTTCCACGTGGCCGCGCCGTCGCGGCCACGGGAGATGTCGCCACTGAAGCGCACGGGGCCCTCCAGGCGTTCGAGTTGGATCTCATCGAAGAACTCCGGGTGGTTGGCCGCGAAGTCCCTCGTGACGAGCACCGTGCCGTCGATCGACACGTTCTCGGCCGGGTCGGTCGCGCCCGTGGGGATGGCGCCCTCCGCGTACGAGAACGTGCCCTCGACGCGAGCGCCGAGCGCCTCTGCGACCAGACGGAACGGCTCGATGCGCCCCGATGCCTTGTCGTAGCGGATGTCGTTCGCCGTGATGTGGAGACGCGGCTCGCGGGTCGGCTTGGAATCGGGGTCCGTCGGATCCGTGACCACGAGGTCCGTGGCGGTCGCGTCGACGGACGCGGTGGCGAGGCCGTCGCGCATCTTGGCATTCACGTCGAGTTCGAAGCGTCCGGTTGCCTGCCGCTCGGTCCCCTTGCCGAATGCCTGGGCGATCGCGAGCGCACGGGACACCTCGCCCGAGACGTTTGCGTCCACGTCGGCGGTCTTCTCGTCCGGGAGCGTCGCGGTGACGCGGGCCGTGAGACCACCGGACTCCAGCCGGAGACTCGGCACCTGGTAGCGCGGGGCGTCGCGCGTGCCGCTGGCGCGGACGTCGAACTCGAACGTCCCGCCGACCTGTGTCGGCGTTCCGCCGGTGACGAAGGCCGCGAGGTCGAGGATCGGCTGCAGCGCGCCGGAACCGGTCACGGTGGCGTCGAGCGGGCCGTACGACGCGAGGCCCGAGAGCATCTTCAACTCCGCGGTTGCGTCTCCCAGGCGGAGCGTCGCCGCGATCGGGTCGTGCTCCTTCGTTCCCGGATCCATCGTGAACGGCGCGACGTCGAGACTCAGTTGGTTCGTGTGATACCGGGTGGGCTCGCTGCCGTCCGCGGGGGACCGGAGGAGGCCGATGTCTTGGAGGGCCGCCGCGACCGACACGCGCAGACGGTCGCTGCCGTCGAGCGTCGTTGCGCCGACGCGCGCGTCGAGCACGCCGCTGCCGTGGTACTCCTCGGCATGGCCGAGGCCGTGCGCGATCTCGAGCAGATCCGTCAGCGAGCCCTTCGCGGTGACCTCGCCCTCGGTGGCGCCGTCCGGACGGCGCAGCGCTGTGCCCGTCAGCGCAACGGCGCCCGAGCGCACGTCGAGACGCGAAAGCCGGTAGGTCAGGGCGTCCCGAGGACCGTCCACCACGAGTTCGCCGTCGATGGTGCCCTCGATGTGCGGCACGTCGCTCGTCTCGCGCTGCGCGGCGATTGCGGCCAGCAACGGCTGCAGCCGGCCGTTCATCGTGGCCTTGGCCTGAACGTGACCCGCCGCGTCGAGAGAGCCGGTCGCTTCGACCGAGAGCGGCCCCGTCACGCGGAACTGCGCGGTCGGCACGACAGTCTTGTCGCCCGTTCCGCCGATGACGGCCCGCAGCTCGACGGTGCCGCCCGGGCGATAGCTCGACTCGAATTTGCCGAGCGACCGGGCAATGTCGAGCAGATCGTCCACACCCGACGTGGCGTCGACCGTCGCCTCGATTGCACCGTCCGAGCCGCGCTTGCCGCGGATACTCGCGGTGATGGGGCCGTCGAAGAGGTTGATGGTCAGATCGGGGATCTCCGGATTCTCGCGCGTGCCGGCGATGGTCGCGCTCGCGTGCAGCTTTCCGCCGACTACGAGGTTCGCCTCGAGCAGCCCCATGCGACGCAGGAGCGACACGAGCCGATCGACCTGCCCGTCAGCCGCGAACGACCCCGAGAGCGCGCCGTTGGGCGCCAGACGCGCGGAGGCGTCCACCTGCACGTCGCCGTCGAGGTGCAGGCGCTCGACGAGCACGTCCAGTTCCTTGTCGGTCCCGCTCGCGCGGGCGGCGAAGTCGAAGCGCCCGTGCACGGCTGCGAGATTCGCGTCGGAACCCCTGGCCGCGGCACCCAGGAGCTTTTGGATGTCGCCCTGGCCGCTCGCCGTGAAGTCGAGCTGTCCGTCGGGCGAGCGCGTGCCCTTGATGCGGATCGAGACGTCGTCACCGGTCACGTCGAAGCGTTCGATCACCACACTCGGCTTGCCGCCGTCGGTGCCGCGCACGGTGCGGATCTCGGCGTTGATCTTGCCGGCGAGCGCGAGGTCCTTCGGTGCGAGCCCGAGGTCCCGGAGCCGCCCGAGCACAAGTTCCAGATCTCCGGCCGCCTTGGTCGTGACGTCGAGTCCGCCGTCCTTGCCGATCCCGATCACGCCGCGTGCATCGGCGGAGAACGCCGGCATCGTGAGCCGGGCGTTCTCGACCATCACTCCGCCCTCCTGGGGAGAGATGACGAAGTCGATCCGGGAACCGTCGAGCGAGACGGGCGGCCGTCCTTCGACGGGGCTCGGAATGAACACGTTGGTCGCGACAAGGCTGCCGACGCCGCGGGTCCCGCCGTCGGAGAAGTCGAGGTTGCCCGTGACCTGTCCCGCCAACCCCGAGATCTCGATTCCCATCGCAGCCATGGCGTTGCGCATGCGGTCCAGGTCCGCATGGAACGAGCCCCCGCCGACGAGCGACTGCATGTCGCCCTCGACCGACAAGCGCGCGTCCAGGCCGTCGCCGGTGATGACGAACTTGTTCACGCGGACGATGTCGCGCGCGTAGTGGAAGCTGCCCTTGATGCGCAGGTCTTCCGCGGTCGTGTCCCGGACGCCGACCGCATCGCCGACTGCGATGCCGGTCACGACGAGTTCGACGTAGCCGTCGGCGTCGGAGCCGCGGGTCCGCACCGTCAGCTTCCCGTTGACGACTCCCGCGGCGGGGGAGTCGCCGAGGAACAGCGCGAGGATGTCGCGGTTCGTCGCGGCGTTGACGTTCTCGATCGTGACGGTTGCGTCCACCTCGCGGTCGAACGCGTCGAGTTCCATTCCATCGGCGTCGAAGAGCGTGACGGTGCCCTTCGCCGAGATGCTGCTCGTCGGTGAGTCGGACGCGGAGAACTCGAAGGTGGACGGTCCGTCGCGCGTGGAGAGGTGCCCGTTCAGCTGGATGTTCCCCTGGCGCGCTTCGCGGCCCTCCTCGTTGACGAACACGATGGTGGCGTTGCGCACCTCTACGGGGACGTTGATGCGCGGCAGAACCAGCGCCTCGTCGGGTTCGTCGACTTCGTCCTTGTCGCGCTTCTTCTTCCGCTTCTTCTTGCGCTTGAGAGCGCCCTCGGTGTTGAAGCGGTCTTCCTCCTTCGAGATGCGGATGACCGGATCGTGGATGACGAATTGCGTCACCTTGACCTCGCGGTACAGAAGCGGAAGGAGCTTGGCGTCGATCTTGACCAGCGGTGCCGTGAGCATCGGCGGGCCGGCGCGGTCCTCTTCGTGGACGCGCAGGTTGGTGATCGTGATGCCGTCCTGCCACGACACGTCGAGAGTGTCGAACTCGACCGGGCGGTCCACGTTCTCCACCAACCAGTCGCCGATCACGCCGTTCACCCACCCGGTGCTCAGCAGCGCCGGCAGGGCGGCCAGGCCGCCGGCCCCGATCAGCGCAGCCAGCCCGAGCCTCCGCCCCCAGCGGCGCTTCTTGCGTGGCTTCGCGGCAGTCTCGCCGGACGCGGCCTCCGAGCCTGCGTCGGGGGTCTCAACGGCGTCGGAAGTGGCTTCGTTGGGCGTCATGGTTGTCCGTCCCCGGGGACGGCGAGGCGAGCGCATCACTTGCGGGCCGTCTCCAGCCAGGCACCAGCGCAAACCCGGGACCACACGAGGCTACCTTCCCGGGCGTGAACGGGACCCGAAGGTCAGCCCAGTCAGATCGAGGCGGGCCCTCGAAGCTGCGATCTCAGTAGCATCCCCGGTGGACCGTCACTTTCGGCGGTCTGAGAGAGAGGGGCTCAAATGCACAGGATTCTCGCGCTACTACTCATTGGCGCGGTAGCGACCGCGCTCACCGCTTGCGGCACAACGACTTCGATCGTGATGACCAAACAGATCGATGTCCTCGACCACCTCACGTCGCGGGGTCTTCTTACTACGACCGGACACACGGTCACCGGGTTCCGGGTGGGCACGACACTCCCGCTTCCTCCCTTCACGACCACCGCCAGCTCGCGGGCCGAGACGACGGTGCTCCCCGAAGCGGGCTCCGAAGTCGAGGGGTTCTGCCCCGGCGACGGCGATGGGCACGACCTCACCCTCACTGGTAACGCGGTGACGAGCGTGACGGTGATCGGAGACACGGGAAACGATGACGTCAGCAGTGACGACGACTGTCATTGCGACACGCAGGTGAAAGAGCTTCTGATCGACAACCTGGACATCGAAGCCACGCCACCGATACCGTTCGGCTTCAGCAACGTCACGTTCGGCCGCGACGTGCTGTGCCCGAACCGCCACGCTGCGCACACGTCCCACTCAGGCGGGCTCGACTTCGGTGGAGCTGTCGTAGTGAACTTCGCAGCCATACTGAGTGTCGTCGATGGGCGGCTCTTGCTCGATGTCACCTATGCAGTGCGCGAGCCCTAGACGCGGGCTGCCAGGCACCGACCGGTGGCGGAACGCTTGACGCGGGCGACCTGCTCGGGCGTACCCGAGGCGACCAGACCGCCGCCCGCGGCGCCGCCGCCGGGGCCCAGGTCGATGACGTGATCCGCGGCTGCGATCACGTCCATTTGGTGCTCGATCACGACCACTGTGTTGCCGAGTTCCACGAGATCATGCAGCACGGCGATCAGGCGGTCGACGTCCTGCGCGTGTAATCCGGTGGTCGGTTCGTCGAGCAGGTACACGCGGCCGCCCTTTCTGCGGCGCGCCATCTCCGTTGCGAGTTTCACGCGTTGCGCTTCGCCGCCGGAGAGCGTGGGAGACGGCTGGCCGAGCCGCAGGTAACCGAGTCCGACGTCGTCCAGCACGTCGAGCACGCGCGCGATCTTGGGGAACGCCGAGAAGATGGGACGCGCTTGCGCGATCGGCATGTCGAGCGCTTCGGCGATGGAGTGGCCGGCGATCGTGACGGCGAGGGTCTCCTCGTCGTAGCGCGCCCCGCCGCACTGATCGCACTCCACACGCACGTCCGGGAGGAAGCTCATCTCCATCTTGATCGCGCCGCGGCCCTGGCATTCAGGGCACCGCCCCGGACCCGAGTTGAACGAGAAGCGTGACGCGGTGAACCCACGCGCGCGCGCCTCGATCGTCTCGGCGAACAGCTTGCGCAGCGGGTCCATCAGTTTGGTGTACGTGGCCGGGACACTCCGCGACGTCTTCCCGATCGGACTCTGGTCGACCTCCACGACGGCCTGCACGTCCGGCGGAACGGACGAGGAGCGGTGCGCGCCGGGTGCCGGACCCTTGCGGTCGAGCTTCCGCAGCAGTACCGGCAGCAGCACGTGACGCACGAGCGTGCTCTTACCGCTGCCTGAGACTCCCGTGACGCACGTCAGCGCACCGACGGGGAACGCAACGTCGATGCCGCGGAGGTTCCGTGCCGTCACATCCTTCAGGCGGATCGCCGGGCCGCTCGTGTCGCGGCACTTGCGCGGTTCGCTCTTCTCGGCGGCGCGCGCGAGCCATTCGCCAGTGACTCCCGCCCGGCGCCTGGCGAGGTCGGCGGGGGAGCCGACGGCTGCGATTCGGCCGCCGTGGACGCCGGCGCCCGGGCCGAGGTCGATGACCAGATCCGCTGCGCGGATCGTGTCCTCGTCGTGCTCGACGACCAGCAGCGTTGCGCCGCCGTCCGCCAGAGACGTCAGCGTGCCGAGGAGCCGTGTCGTGTCCACCGGGTGGAGCCCGATCGTCGGTTCATCCAGCACGTAGCAGACACCGCGCAGGCCGGTTCCCAGTTGGGACGCAAGCCGCACGCGTTGCGACTCGCCACCCGACAGCGTGCGCGCCCCGCGGTCGAGCGACAGATAGGACAACCCGACGTCCGCCACGAACGCCAGTCGCGCCGCGACCTCGTCCCGCACCGGGGTCAGCACGACCGATTCGCGTTCGGAGGCGGGGTCGATCGCGAGGAGCCAAGCCCGCGCGTCGGTGATCGTGTGCGCCAGGAACTCGTGCAGGCCGAGGCCGTGGTAGCGCACACCCCGCGATGCCTTGCCGAGCCGCGCGCCGTCGCATCGCTTGCACGGGGCGGGCTCGCCGTCGCCGTCCGTCTCCTCGGTACCCCGTCCGCGGCAGCGGCCGCACTGGCCGCGCTTCAAGCTCCACGACAGGTCGCCCGGTTCGAGCGAGCGGTACGCGATCCCGCACTCCGCGCAGGCCGACACGGCCGAGAACAGCACGGCGTCGGCCAGATCATCCGCAGCAGCCGCGAGCAGCGTCCCCTTGCCGATGTCGAGTGCCCGCTCGATGCCGGCGTCAAGCTCGTCGCGATGGGCCGTGGTGGTGCGCGCCGTCGCGACGACCGCTTCGATCGAATGCTCGTGATAGCGCGAGAGCCGTGTTGTCGCGTCGACCTCCTGCCCTTCTCCGTCCACGCGGACGCGCTCGATCCCCAGCCGCGCGAGACGCCGGAACACGTCGGTGTGGAAGCCCTTGCGGCGCCGCACCATCGGGGCGAGCAGATGCACGCGCTTCTTGCGGCCGCCGAGCCGGGCGACCTCCTTGCGGATACGCTCACGCGATGTGGCGGTGACTGGTTCGCCGCATCGCTCGCAGTGCCGCGTGCCGAGCCGCGCCCACAGCAGGCGCAGGTAGTCGAGCACGTCGGACATCGAGGCGACCGTGGCCCGGGCGCCCCCGCGCGTGGTGCGCTGATCGATCGCGACGGTGGGGGGGAGGCCCGCGATCTCCTCGACATCCGGACGTGGCACCCTCTCGACAAACTGTCGCGCGAACGCAGACAGCGACTCGAGATACCGCCGCCGGCCCTCTGCGTGAATCGTGTCGCGGGCGAGCGACGTCTTGCCGCTGCCGGAGACGCCGCTGATCACCGTGAACGTGCCGTGGGGCACGCGCACGTCGACACCGCGCAGGTTGTGCTCGCGTGCGCCACGGACGACGATCTCGGTCAGGCGGCTCACGGCGTCATCTCCGCGGCGAGCACGGCCTTCAGGTACGGCGCCGTCGGGGAGCCTCTCTTCTTCGCGAGGTCCTCGGGCGTTCCGGTCGCCACGATGCGGCCGCCATCCGCGCCCCCTCCTGGGCCGAGCTCGATCACGTGGTCTGCCGCCGCCACGACGGATAGGTGGTGTTCGACGACGACCACAGTGTGGCCTGCATCCGCCAGCCGGTCGAGACACGCGATGAGCGCGCGCACATCAGCGAGGTGGAGTCCCGTCGTCGGCTCGTCCAGGATCAGGAACGCCCGCCTCCCGCGGCCTCCGCGCCGAGTCGTCGCCATGGCCAGGTGCGACGCGAGCTTGAGTCGCTGGGCTTCGCCGCCCGAGAGCGTGGTCGCCGGCTGCCCGATGCGCAGGTACCCGAGACCGACGTCCACGAGCGGCTGCAGCGCCTGCACGGCCTTCGCTGCCGCGCGACCCGCGTCCGCGCCGAGGTCGGTGCGCGCGCGTTCCGGATCGAGGAACGCGATCGCCTCGGCGACGGGCAGATCGAGGAGGTCGTTGACGTCCTTGCCGTGGTACTTGACGAGCAGCACCTCCTGCTTGAAGCGCCGGCCGCCGCACTCCTCGCAAGGGATGGCGACGTCGGCGAGGAACTGCATCTCCATGACCTCGACGCCCGCGCCCTCGCACGCGGCGCAGCGTCCGCGGCGGTCGTTGAACGAGAACCTCTTGGCGGAGAGGCGCAGCTTGCGCGCGGTGTCTGTGCGCGACAGCAGCGTGCGGATGCGGAGCATCGCGCCGGAGTAGGTCGCCGGGTTGCTCCGCGGTGTGCGCCCGATGGGGGACTGATCGACGAGCAGCACGCGTCCGACCCGGTCCTCGCCGTCCAGCGCGTCGAAGGGGAGCGGCTCGGGACCGCTCTCGCCGGTCGCCTCACGCAGCGCCGCGTAGAGCGTGTCGCTCACGAGCGTGCTCTTCCCCGAACCCGATACGCCGACGATCGCGGTCACGCAGCCGAGCGGGATCGTGATGTTGAGGTCCTGCAGGTTGTTGCCGCGTGCTCCCTCGAGGATCAGCTCGCCGGTTGCGCTTCTTCTCTCGCGGTCCCCGCCCGGCAGCGCGTGCTCGTCCCCCCTCAGGAAGCGCGCAGTCAGTGACGACTTCGATCGCATGAGCTGCTTCAGCGAACCCTCGAACACGACCTGCCCGCCGTGCTCGCCCGCACCGGGTCCGAGATCCACGACGTGGTCCGCCGCTCGGATCGTGTCCGGGTCATGCTCGACGACCACGAGCGTGTTTCCGCGGTCGCGCAGCCGGTGCAGGATCGCCAGGAGCCGGTCTGTGTCGCGCGGATGCAGTCCGACCGACGGTTCGTCCAGCACGTACAGCGTGTTCACCAGCGCTGCGCCGAGGGCGGTCGCCAGGTGCACGCGCTGGAACTCGCCGCCGGAGAGCGTGCGCGTTGCCCGGTCGAGCGTCAGGTAGCCGAGGCCGACTTCCGACAAGTAGCGCAGTCGCGAACACACGCCGTCGAGCACGACTTCGCTGACCGCCGCCGCCGCGGAGGAGAGTTCGAGCGCCTCGATCGTGTCGAGCGCCTCGCCGACGGGCAGCGTTTCCCACTCGTGGATGTTCCGGCCGCCGAGCAGCCAGTCGAGCGCCGCGGGGCGTCGCCTTGCACCCTCGCACTCACTGCAGGTGATGTAGCGCCGGTACCGAGCCAGAATCACGCGCACGCGCAGCTTGTACGCCTTGCGTTCGAGCCACCTCATCCACCCGCGTACGCCGAAGAACTGCGCGTCTCCCTCGAGTATCCAGTCCTGGTGCTTCGCGCGCAGTTCCGCCCACGGCACGTCCATCGGGATGCCCTTCTCCTCGGCCCACTCGCGCAGCGCGGTGCGTTCGGAGCGCGTGCGCGGCGTCGTCCACGGCCGCACGGCGCCCTTTTCGAGCGTCAGTTCCGGGTCGGGAATGACGGCGCGCGGGTCCATGTCGATCGTCCGCCCGAAACCACGGCATGTCTCGCAGGCGCCGAGCGGCGAGTTGAACGAGAAGAGGTTCGGGCGCGGCTCCTCGAAGTGGATGTCGCACTTGGCGCAGTGCCGCTCGTTCGAGAACGCGAGTGCCCGTCCCTTCTCCGGGTGCGCGCCCGCGCGTCCCTTGCCGAGCCGCAACGCCTGCTCGGCCGAGTCGAGGATCCGGCTTCGCTTGGTCTTGCCCGCAACGACGCGGTCGACGACGACATGCGCCTTGGCGCGCGGCCGCTTGGCGAGCGTCGTGACGTCCACGGGGCGCGCGTTCTTCCCGCTGATCACACGCGTCAGCCCGGCGGCTCTCAGCGCGGCGACCTGATCGGGCCATGGCAGATTGCCGGCCGGCGGCAGCGGAAACGCGATGGTCACGCGCGTGCCCTCGGGCAGCGACGCGATGCGATCCGCCACGTCCGCGTGGGACTGCGCTCGGACCTCCTGCTCGCAGTTCGGGCAGAACAGTGTCGCCGCGCGGGCGAAGAGCAGCTTCAGGTGATCGGTCAGCTCGGTCATGGTCCCGACCGTCGAGCGCGACGTGCGCACGGGGTTGCGCTGTTCGACGGCGACCGCGGGCGGCAGCCCGTCGATCCGTTCGGCCTGCGGCCGAGGCAGCCGTTCAAGGAACTGGCGCGCGTACGCCGAGAACGTCTCGACGTAGCGTCGCTGTCCCTCGGCGTAGAGCGTGTCGAAGACGAGCGACGACTTGCCGCTCCCCGAGACACCCGTGACGACGGTCAGCTTGTCGTAGGGCAGATCGAGGTCGATGCCTCGCAGGTTGTTTTGCCGCACACCCCGCAGCCGGATCGGTTCGGGTGTCGTGGGGCGGCGCGAGCGGGGCATCGCCAGGACCGTACGGAACCGCTGGGGCATGTCGCGATTTCCCGCGACGGCGCTCGTCCACGCCGCGCCCAGCACCGCTCAGCAACCGGGTGCGCTACCGTGGAGAGACGAGGAGAGCTGCGGCGCCAGACCCATGCCGGAAGAAGACGAGTACATCCTGGGGACCGATGGCGAGGAGGTGCGCCGGCTGCGCTTCCAGCACCACGCGTGGGTGCAGCAGATGCTCGCGATTCTCGCGCGGGCGGGTCTCGCGACCGGCCACGTGGCGCTCGACCTCGGGAGCGGACCGGGCTTCACGACTCTCGAACTCGCACGGACCGTGGGCCCCGGCGGCCGCGTGATCGCGCGGGACGCCAGTGACCGCTTTCTCGCGTACCTGCGCAAGACGTGCGACGCGCGCGGCCTTGCGCAGGTCGCCACGTCGCACGGACCGGTCGAGACGCTCAGCCTGCCGAGCGGCTCGGTCGACGTCGCGTACGCGCGCTGGCTGTTCTGCTGGTTGCCCGATCCCGCGAGCGTGATCGCGACGATCGCGCGCCTCCTGCGACCCGGCGGGGCGCTGATCGTGCAGGATTACCTCGACTGGGCGGCCAAGCGGCTCGTGCCCCGAAGCGCCGTCCACGATCGCGTCGTGGCCGCTTGCATGCAGAGCTGGGAGCTGGGCGGCGGCAACATCGATGTTGGCGACCTCCTCCCCGGCTACGCCCGGGCGTGCGGCCTCACGGTCGAGGTGTTCGAGCCCTTGGCGCGCCTGGGTCGCGTCGGCTCCCTCGAGTGGCGCTGGCTGGGGGAGTTCTACGAGAGCTACGTGCCGAGGCTGGTCGAGCGGGGCCTGCTCACGCAGCCGGCTGCCGACGCCTTCTTCGCAGAGTGGGCGGAGCGCTCCCGCGAAGGCAGCAGCTACATCTACACCCCGACGATGGTGGACGTCGTCCTGCGCAAGCCGTAGCGCGTCCGCCGAGACTGCGCCGGCGAACGCCCGCTGTCGAGAGCGTGCTACGCTGCCCGCCAACTGGGAGGCGAGCGTGCGCACCACGTGGTTGGGACGAATGACGGCGGCTGCGCTCCTGCTCTTGGCCTGCGTCGCGTTCGCGGATGCCAGCAAGACGCACACGGGTCTCGAGGAGACGGAGCACCTCGATATCCGCTACCGGCCCGGCTCGCGCGCGGCGGCGCAGATCGAGCAGATCGCGCGGCGGGCGGAAGACGACTTCACCGACATCGCGGCGAAGCTCGCCTACACGTCGGAGGGGCGCTTTGAGCTCTTCCTCTACGACGATGTGCCGGAACTCCAAGCGATCCTGAAGCGCGAGGGCATCGGCGGAACCACGTCCGGGCGGGTCGTGCACCTGCCGTACGACAACGAGCAGACTCGCTATCACGAGTTCGTGCATCTCGTGGCGGGGCAGCTCCCGAAGAGCGGCGACGATCCGCGCAACCTGTTCCTCGTCGAGGGGCTGGCGAACGCGCTGCTCGAGTTCGTCCACGGAGTGCCCGTGCACGCGGTCCCGGCCTTCTACCGCAAGCGCAAGAAGCTCCCCGCCCTGTCCACGCTCCTCGGCGGCGACTTCTACGCGTGGCAGCGCAAGAACCCCGGCTTCAACGCCTACGACGTCGCTGGCAGCTTCATGCGATTCCTGATCGACCGGCACGGCATGGAGAAGACGCTGAAGTACTACACCGGCACCGCCGCCAAGACGGCTCTCGGTGCGGACGAGAAGGCTCTCGAGAAGACGTGGCTCGCTTATCTCGGCACGTTCGTGCTGCGGCCGGAGGTTGAGACACTGCTCGCGCAGCGCGACGGCGAGGAGGTCTCGTTCGACCGCTTCGAGA
Source organism: Planctomycetota bacterium (assembly GCA_965248445.1). Lineage (GTDB taxonomy): Bacteria > Planctomycetota > JAJSAM01 > JAJSAM01 > JAJVHW01 > CBDFJG01. Next base: position 1,150,088 of record CBDFJG010000003.1, on the reverse strand, counting down.
TCGACCCCGACAAGCGCCTGCCCGCGGAACTGCTCGGCAAGCCGTCCGACTGGAAGTCCCTGGCGCGCACGAAGCTGAACCCGGGCAAAGACGGGACGTTCAAGACGACCGATGCCGGGATCCAAGCCGCCGTCGAGGGCGACGTGTGGGCGGTCTGCGAGCTGGGGACGAAGAAGTACGGTGACTGCATCCTGCGGGCGCGCGTCGTGACCGAAGGTGTGGGTGGGGGAGTCCAGTTGCGGCTGGGCGCCGGCTGCCAGGCGATGCTGGTCCGCGCGGGGACGTTCGTGTGGAAGGACGAGGGTGGTGTCGCGTCGAACCGCACGGAGCGGCTGCCCGACCGCGGCAGCGCCGACCTCCTGATGGTCCGCCGCGGCGACCGGCTTGAGATCTGGGTCGACGGCTTCCGGCTCGTCGAGGGAGTGGTCGGATCGGACAAGGCGCCGCCCGGGATCGCGATCAACAACGGCCGCGCTCGTTTCGAGAACCTCCGCCTCCGCGTGCTGAAGTAGTCGGTGCGCGCCGATTGCCTGCCGCGGTGCGGATCGCGTATCGTCCCCGCCGTAGCTCCCGCAGCAGGAGGACGTGGATGTTCGAAGCGGTCGACAGTCCCTATCTGGTGCCGTTCGACGGCAGCTTCCGTGTGAAGAAGGCGGCGACCGGGCCGGCCGACAAGCGGAAGAAGAAGGAGCTCGAGAAGGAGCTCGCCGGGCACGTGGAGCGGCTGGACGAACTGCAGCGCATCCTGTATGCGCACAACCAGCACTCGATCCTGCTCGTGTTCCAGGCCATGGACGCGGCGGGTAAGGACGGCACGATCCGCGCGGTGCTCTCCGGCGTCAACCCCGCGGGGTGCCAGGTCTCCTCGTTCAAGGCGCCGTCCAAGGAGGAACTCGATCACGAGTTCCTGTGGCGCTCGGCCAAGGTGCTGCCACCTCGCGGCACGATCGGCGTGTTCAACCGCAGCTACTACGAGGAGGTCCTCGTCGTGCGCGTGCACCCCGAGTTCCTCGGCGGGCAGAACCTGCCCAACCGCCCGAAGACGCTCGCAAAGCTCTGGAAGCAGCGCTACGAGTCGATCCGCGAGCACGAGAAACACCTCGCGCGGAACGGCACCGTCATTCTCAAGTTCTGGCTCAACGTATCGCGCGACGAGCAGCGCAAGCGCTTCCTCGCGCGCATCGACGAGCCGGAGAAGAACTGGAAGTTCAGCACGCGCGATGTCGAGGAGGCCAAGTGCTGGCCGCAGTACATGGAGGCGTACGAGGACCTGCTGAACGCGACCTCACGCGCGTCGGCGCCGTGGTACGCGATCCCGGCCGACGACAAGCGGTCGATGCGCGTCTACGTCGCCGACCTCGTGCAGCGCACCATGGAGAGCCTGGGCCTCACGTACCCCGAGGTGGACGACGAGACCAAGGCGCGCTTCGACGAGATGCGCAAGATCCTCGGAGACGGGGACGCGTGATCTCGCGACTGCTGGCCGCTGCCCTCATCGTTTCGCTCGCCGCCCCCGCGTTCGCGCTCGACAGTCCAAAACGGAGACTTGGCGTCGGACCGGTCCTCGAGATGACCGGCACGGACGAACACGTCCACGGCGACCCGTGGATCGGCATCGACGACGATGGCCGCACGCAGATCGTCTTCGCGATCACGATCGGCGGCGACACACTCATCGTGCGCCGGGGCGTGGTCCCCGGGGCGGCGCGGCTCGCGTCGGCGGTGCTGATGAACATCACGAACAGCACCGTCCCGCCGGAGAACTTCCGCGTGCACCAGTTCCGTGACGAGGGCTCGCTGTTCGTCGCGCACGGTTCGCAGGTCGTGAAGTACCACTCGAGCGAGGGCGTCACGGGCCCGCTGACCGCGGCCGGAGACGACGCGCACGTCGGGATGGCGTTCAACACCGTCCACGTGATCTCCACGGTCGCGACGCCCGACCTGGGCACGGAGCTCGTCGCGCAACTAACCGACGCTGCGACGTTCTCGGCGCTCACCGCGCCCCTCACGATCTCGCGCCGGCTGTGGGATCCCCTCGATCCTCCGCCGGAGCCACGCGGCTCGCAGCATGTCGTCGTCCGGTCCGTCGACTTCCTGCGAGTCGAGCGGGCGATCGTGATCTACGACCAGCTGGAGCTGGCGGCGCGCATCGGGGTGACGCACCGCGGTGTCCACGCGGTGTCGGTCGGCTTCGAAGGCGACGCCTTCGGCGACATCGCCGGCCACGTCACGCTATTCGACGAGGAGGACGCCGCGTCGCCGCTCGAGACGACGACGGCGCAGTCCGGGTTCGGCGTCCTCTACGTCACGGGCGTGGTGACCTCCGGCAAGAAGTCCGAGCTGATCCTGAAACGGCTTCGATCCGACGTCAGCGAGTTGGAGACGACCTATCGTGGCCCGATCGGTCTGGATGCGGCGCAGGCCGGTGGCAATGCCACGCGGACCTTCGTGGGCGTGCTCGGGTATCCGGGTTCGGTGCTCTGGTCCGGTCCGCCGATCCGGAGGCCCACGCCGACGCACAAGGGTGGCGTGTTCCTCGACCGGATCGCGTCGAGCGGAGACCAGGTCTATCGCGCGCGCATCTTGCGCGCACGTCGCAGCCCGCTCCCGGCGTTCTCGATCGACCAACTTGGCGGGGCCCTCGTCGCGTGGACGACGGGCCGCGCGGGCAAGCGCAATCGGCTGCGCCTCCGCCGCGTCACACGCAAGGGCCGCGTCGCGTCCGAGATCACGCTCGGCGCTCGCGTCGATCCGTCCCACCCGATCATCGCGCCGGGTGACGACTTCCGCACGCCGCCGTCCTTCGCGGTTGCCTGGACGGCCCGCACCCGCCGCAGCGAGCGCCGCCGTCTCTTTGTCGTGGTCGTCGCGTCAGCCGACTAGCTCCGCCGCGCGACGCCGCGCCCCGCACGCGTCGGCCAGCACGTCCCAGGCTCAGAGTGGGGCAGTCGAGTCAGCTGTGAGAAGTCAACGGGTACACTCTCCGTGCGCCCACGTGACCACTCACCGCGGCGCGAGCGCGTGGCACGGGAGGGGTGACATGCAGAGCAGGACGATTCGCGCCGCGTTGCTGGCCGTGCTCCTTGCCGGGACCGCGACCGCAACCACACTGAAGCGCTTCTCGCTCGAGCAGGTGGCGGACGCTTCCCGCGAGATCGTCGTGGCGACAGCTCGTCGCACGACCGTCGTGCGCGGTGGCGAGCCACGCAACCTGATCTTCACGGAGGTGGAGTTCGGAACCCTGGACGTCTGGAAGGGCAGCGTCAGCGGTTCGACCGTCACCTACCGATTCGCGGGCGGCAAGATCGGTGAGCGAACCCTGTTGGTCCCGGGAGTGCCGAAGTTCGACGTGGGCAAGCGGTACGCGCTGTTCGTCGATCCGGACGGCGATGCGCTCTGCCCGACGATCGGCTGGGTGCAGGGCTGCTACCAGGTACGCAAGGACGAGAAGACGAGCGTCGAGTACGTGTACGACGCCGACGGACACGCCGTCTACGGCTTCACCGACGGCGCACCGGTGCTCAAGCGCACGAAGAGGCTCAAGCGGCCGCTCACCCTCGTCGAGTTCCAGGTCGAGGTCATCCGCGCACTCGAAGCCGCGGAGCTGCATGCGCGCGAGCGCGCGGAGAAGGCAGCGCAGCGCGCCGACGGCGATCCCGCGGAAGAGCCGGATGAGGAGCGGGGATCCGATACCCCGCCGGCGCGAGAGGATGAGGAGCGCGGGCGATGAGGCGCCGCGCAGTCTCGGTCACGACGCTTGCGATCGCAGCCGCGACGGCGATGGCCTTCAACACGATCGACTACGGGGGCGCGCCGGCGAAGTGGCCCAACGCACGCGCGACTGTGTACCACGACCCGAGTTGGACCGGGTTCCCGTCCTACGTCAGCGAGCTGCGGGCGGCGATGTCGGTCTGGTCGGGCGTGCAGGGATCGAACTTCGTGTACTTCGCTGCCGGGTCGAGTCCGTCGACGAACCTCCTCGACACGACCAACGGAAACAGCGACGTCTACTTCTCCAGTGGGCTGTCTCCGGGAGCCTGGGCGGTCACCTACCTGACGCTCACGGGACCCGCGATCTGGGACCGGGACGTCGCGTTCAACGTGAACCACACGTGGTCCACGACCGGTTCCGGGGGTGCGGACTTCAGGTCGGTTGCCGTCCACGAGTTCGGCCACGTACTGGGACTTGATCACGAGTCCGTGAACCCGGCGGTGATGCACCCGATCTATGACGGCGTGTCTCTGAAGCGCCTTCTGTCCTTCGACGACCAGGAGGGTTGCCGGTTCATCTACCCGGAGCCGCCTCCTCCGCCGCCGCCGCCGGATGATGCCGACCTTCTGATCGAGAACGTGACCCTCGCTTCCGCCGACGTCGAGGCCGGGGACGAGATCCGCGTGTCCTTCACGATGCGAAACGTCGGCACCGATCCGACCGGGACGTTCGCGGCGACGGTTTACCTCGTGGAGGGCGGTGGCGTTACTCCAGACGACCGTTATCTGCGCGCCGCGGTGCAGTCCGGCCTGGACGCCGGCGCGACCCGCGACGCAACGGTGAGCGTTCGGTTGCCCGACGTTCTCGAGCCGCGCATTTATCGCATCGGCGTGATCCTCGACGCGCAGCAGGCCGTCTACGACAGAGACAGGAGCAACAACTCGGGTGTCGCCGCGCAACTGATCGAGGGCGGCGGTGACGCGCTGGTCATCGGGCTGGGGACTCGCGTGACGGGAGAGGTCATCTCGTTCGGCAATGCGTCCTTCGCCGTCGATCTCACTGCCGGCACCAAGTTGCGCGTTCGTGCAGCCCTCGACGCCGGATCGCTGCGGCTCCAGGTGATGCAGGAATCCAACGGCACGCCGCTGCTCGATCAACTGCGCTATCGCCGGGCCAAGGGCAAGGTGACCGTGCCGGCGGACGGCCGGTACCTGATCCAAATCACCAACGACAACCCCGGCGTGACGCCCTATGAGCTGCGGCTCGGTGCCAAGACCATCCGACACGACGGCAGGCTGATGGTGGGGCTCGCGAATCAGCTGCAGTTCCCGGGCTACATGGGCGCCACGGTCGACGTGAAGATCCGCTCGAAGAGCGATGCGCGGCCGACGGCCGAGTGGGTCGAGCTGCAAACCCCACTGAAGACGAATCGCAAGGGAACGAAGTTGAAGCTCGCGGCGGTGCGCGTTCCGTCGACCGGCACGCTCGTGCTCGGTATGGGCCGCGGCGAAGGCCCGTCCGGCGAGGTCTCCTACCGGGTGCGATTGAAGATCCCGAAGAAGGGGCCGCTGATCCGGCGCTGAGACGTGGCGCGCTGTCTGCTACCCGCGATCACGCATCGCGTGATCGCGGCGCACCGGGCAGGCTGACGTTGAGTTCCCTGCGCTCGCCGGGCGCAAGCGAGACGGAGTCGACGCGGAGCGCCTGGTCGCCCAGCGTCACGTCGACGATGTACTCCGTGCCCGGCGCAACCGTGAACTCGAACTCTCCATCGGCGTTGGTCGTGGTGCGCGCCGTACCGGGGCCCGTCCGGCCACGCGGCCGCGAAGACACCGCGAGGAGCACTCGTGCGCCCTTCACCGGACCGTCGCGGCCCTCCACGCGCCCGGCGAGCACCGCCGTCTTGGTTGCGGCCGGTGCGGCCGTTGATGACAGGACGACCGCCTCTGGTAGCGCGCGCGGCGCCGCCGCTGCCGCTGCTGTGGCTGCCGGCGCTGCAACTGCTGCGGGTGGCGTCGGTGTAGCGGCGGGCGTTGCCGGTGCTGCTGATGCCGTCGGCGCTGCGCTCGGCGCCGGCGCCGCCGGCTCGGCTGCGTTCGGCGGAGGTTGTGCCGGCGGTGGCGCTGTGGGCGCTGCGGAAGAAACCGGTGCTGGCTGCTTCGTCAGCGTATCGAGCTGGGACTGGAGCTGTTCGGGAAGGTACTCACGGAACGGCGCGAGCAACGAGCGGAGGCGGCTCGACCGGCCCAGGAACCAGAGACCGACAGCGCCCGCCCCTGCGAGCAGCAACGCGGCGATGCCGCCGTCTCTACGCAGGTTGTCAATCGAGGTGCTCAGCTGCCCGCTGAGCCGTGTGACCTCGGTGCGGAGCTGCTCCAGCTCGTCGTCCTCCGCCGCAGGCGCCGGCATCGGAGCGGGCAGCGGGGTCGGGATCGCGATGACGGGGGGCTCGACGACCGTGGGTGCGACGACCGGGGGCGCGGGGGGCGGCGCCTCCACGACTGGCGGCTCGGGAGGCATCGGCGACAACTCACACTCCTCGGGCGTCTCCACCGGCGGCAAAGCACTCGCTTCGTCCGTCAGGAGGGTCTGCACGGTGACGAGCCGGTCCAGTTCGCCCTGCAGTGCGTCGATCTGCTGGCGACTGGACGCCACCGCCGACGCGTTGCGCGCGCGCGCTCTCTCGAGCTCCCGTCGGCCGATCCCGACCTCGGCCTGGAGCAGTCGGTGCAGCTCCGCACACGTTGCGACGCCGGCGATCACATCCGGGTGCCGCTCCGTGAACCTGCGGCGCTTGCGCATGTCCAGCAGAGCGGTCTCCGCGTCGACGACCTCGTTCTCGAGTCGGTTCACCCGCTCGGAGTGCGGTCCGGAGGCACCATGCTCAGACTCGTGCACGACGTCTGCGAGCAGATCCTCGTGCCGAGAGATCTCGCGCATGACGCGCCGGATCTCCTGGCGCACGACGAGCAGTTCCTCCGTTTGAGCAATCGTCCGCGCTGCGCTGTCTTGCGCGACAGCCTTCGTCGTGGTCAGCAGCACGGCTGCCAGCAGCAGTGCCGCCAGCGAGGCGACGAGCGCTCTGTTGATGAGGCGCATCGATTCCTCCGGCCCGACGGGGGTGCCACACGGTACTGCCCCCTCTGGGAACGCTCACGCCGAGTTGCAATCGAGCCTGGCCGTCACTCGGGCGAGGCGTCCCCCTGGGGGATCGGTTCCTCGAATTCGGTCGACACGAACGCGAAGTACACTCCCCGTCGTCGCCGCGTGTCCGCGTCGACGCGCGAGCGACGCTACGCTTGTCCGATGCCCGCGGAGGCGCCGTGTCCGACTTCACACTTCTTATCGAGGCCGACCCGGCGCCCGAGGTCATGTCTGTCATCGAGAACGGACTCGATGCGTACGACCTGTCTCGCGCGGGGCCAATCAAGTACGCGCCGCTCACGATCGTCGCCCGCGCAACCGATGGCTCCGCGCTGGGCGGGCTGCGCGGCACACTCGGCGGCGGGTGGCTCTACGTCCAGTCGCTCTTTGTCGTCGAGGAGCACCGCGGGCGCGGACTCGGGCGCAGTCTGATGGAGCGTGCTGAGGGTGAGGCTCTCCGTCAGGGTCATCCGCGCGTCTTCCTCAACACGCTGAGCTACCAGTCGCCCGAGTTCTATGAGCGCATGGGCTACACCACGTTCGCGGTGCTCGAGGACTCGCCGCCGCCGCACTCCCGGGTCTTCCTGCGGAAGGACCTGGCCTAGCTCGCGCCCTCCCCGATCGCGAGGCGCCACTGTGGTCAGCCCTGAGACGGCGTGGCCGCGCAGAACCGGCGACGCGCAGGTTGACCCGCGCGTCAGCGTCCGTAGACGGAGATGCAATTGCGACTGTCGGCCGTGAACGGCTGTCGTTCCCAGCCGGTCCAGCGCTCCCGCAGTCGCAAGCCCGCGATGCGCGCCATCAGGTCGAGTTCGCTCGGCCACGCGTAGCGGCAGACGATCGGCGCGGCGCGGAACCCGTCGTCGGACAGCGTGACGTGGCTCTCGTCGAGCATCTGTAGGACGGGATCGTGGCGTCCCATGTCGAGTTTGACGTGAGCGGTGTCGATCGACTCTGCGTCCACGTACTGGTGGTCGCGCAGCCGGTGCAGCCAGGAGGGGACGAACGCCTCGACGACGAACACGCCGTCTTCCTCGAGATGGGCGGCGACGTTCTCGAAGCAGCGGACCTGGTCGTCCTGCGTCAGCAGGTTGAACAGGGTGTTGAAGACGACGTAGACCACGCGGTAACGGCCGGGCACGCCGACGTCGGAGAAGTCGCCGATCGTGACGTCGAGCTTGTCTCCTCCCGGCTTGCCGCGCAGCTGCGCGACCATGGCCTCGGAGAAGTCGATGCCGTCGACGGTGACGCCTCGCGCTGCGAGCGGAAGCGCGATGCGCCCGGTCCCGATCGCCAGTTCCAGCGCGCGTCCGCCGCCTGCGAGTTGCTCCAGGAACGCGACCGTCGCTGCTTCGTCTCCCCGGACGTGGCCCGCGTCGTACCGCGCCGCGCTCTCCCCGTCGAATGACATGGCCGGTTCGTAGTCCCTCATGACCCGATTACAGACGGTCGCGATGCTCTGGCGTTCGATTCCCCCGGGCGCCCCGCCGTTGATCGGGTGCGATCGGGGTACCCGTTCAGGGTATGACGATCCGCGGCCTCAGCGCGTGATCGGGAGCGCGACGAGAGCCGGCGGCGAGCGGTTGTGCGCGAGTGCCGCGCTGACGTCTGCGAGGTAATCGAAGACGCTCTCGCCACGCTGGCGGAGCGTGGCGGTGACGGTCAGGATGCGCTCGACGAAGCGGAGTCCGCGCTCGCTCTGACTTCCGTGCGTTGCGCGTCTCCACAGGACCGGCTTGCGCACCGCGCGCTCAGCGGCGTTGTTCGTCGGGGAGACGCCAGGGACGTCGGCGAAGGTCCACAGAGCCTCCGCTCGGTCGAGCAGATGCCGAGTCGTTCCGCGTACTCGGCGGTGCTTGCTGTCTGCGCCGCGCACGAGCAGCGTCAGGAGTCGGTCCCATGTGAGACGCAGCTCACGCCGCATGCGGTCGCGGTCCCCGTGCTCGCCGAAGTGACGCTGAGCTCGCATGACAGCCTGGGCGAGACGCACGGCCTGCTTGCCGAAGCGCCGGCCGCCGCGCGAGCCCTCGGCCAGCGCTCGAAAGTCCCTCTCGAGATGCGCCCAGCAGATCTGGCGGCGCTCGGTGGGATGCTGGTCGTAAGCGCCCATACGGTCGGTCACGAGGACGCCCCTGAAGCGCTTGCCCACGAGTCGCCGCATGGCCTTGGCGCTCCTGCGCCGATCGATACGATGGACCGTGGCGTGCTCACAGACCGCGCTCCACAGCCAATGCAGCGTGCCACGACGCGACCACGGTGTCTCGTCTACATAGGCGACGCTGCTCGTGCGTACGGCCCCGAGGGCCTCGATGTGCGCTGAGGAGATGGCTCCCGACACCCGCTCCTCGATCGCACTGACCGTGCCCGGTGACATCGAGACGCCGATGACGTCACGCAACAGACGACTGGTCTCGCGCCGCGACAGGCGGAAGACGCCGACCAGAGCCGCGGTGAGCGCACAGAGTCGCGGGCCGAAGGGACTCGCCGTCACACCGCTTGGCAGCGAGGCAGTGGACGTGGCGCCACAGTCCGTGCACCGTGCCCGGTGCAACCGGTGCTCGGTCACCTGGATCAGCCGTGGCGGGACCTCGAAGACCTGCTGGCGTGTCGGGGCGCGATCGATCGGGACGAGCACGTCGCTCCCACACGCGCTGCACTCGCGCGGGCGGTGGTCCTCTACGCCATCGACCTCGGACTCGTCCACGAGCTTGCGCGTCGCCCCTTTGTGGCCGGGCTGCGCACCCTGGCGCTTGTCCGACGGCGGCTTGCGCCGCCGCCGCTTCTTGGACCACGACGGATCCGAGGACGGTGGGCGCGAGGAGGTGCGGGAGTCCCGGCGAAGACGGCTCTCGAGATCGTCGATCCGTGCCGCCTGCCGCTCGATCACCTCCGCCTGCTCGGCAATCGTCTCGTCCCGAGCGTCCAGACGACGGGTCAGGCGCTCGACCAGATCACGCAGCTCATCGGTGCCCACATCCGATTCATCGACCGAACGGAAAGCGATCTGGATCCGAGCTCAGAACCAAGGGCTGAACGGGTACCGATCGGGGCCGGTGACATGGGAGTGGCAGGCGGAGAGGAGGTGGGTCGATACGGCGAGCGCCCGGCGCCGCGGTGTCGGCACGAGCGCATCCGGCGCTCGAGTACCTTTGGGAGCCGGAGGCCTCCCCAACGAGACCGGGGACGCTGGGTTCGGTGAGCTGTACCGGGCCCGGGGCTGAACGAGCAGAGCCTACTCTTTGCGGCTCGGGACGTGGACGAACGTGCCGTAGTTCTCCGTGGCGAGCGCGCGCAGCAGTTCGATCTCCAGTCCCTTGTCGCCGAACGCGATGACGTGCGTGGTCACCCGTGAGTAGCGGTTGAGCCGCGTGTACCAGGCGAGCAACGTCTTCGAGTCGGTGATCTTGCCGCGCGTGGGCATCCCGTCCGTCAGGAACGTGATGGTGTCCGGAGTGTCGCGGAAGTTCGGCGACGCGTCGGGCCGGTCGCTCAGGTCGAGGACGGTGCACAGCGCGTCGTAGTAGTTCGTCTCTCCGTTGGTCAGGCGGTTCTTGAGCCAATCGATTGCCTGTTCGACGTTCTCGCCGCTGGCGGGCACTATCCTGTCCTTCCACGACTTCACCGAGTCCGAGAACGAGATCAGGTTGAAGCGGGAGCGCTTGTCGAGCGTGCGCAGTGTCTCGGCGATCTCCGCCTTGCAGATGTTGATCTTGTTCGAACCACGCAGCCGCCGGCCGCGTCGCTTCTGAACGGAGTCGTCCGGGAAGAAGCGCAGCTCCATCGACTCCGACGTGTCGAGCACGAACGCGATCCGGCTCCCGTACAGGTCGATCCCGAAGTACTCGGCCTCCGCGTAGCGGTTCTCCGGCTCGTCCTCGGGGGCACCCGTCGTGGGGGCGTCCGGTCGGGCCGGGAGCTCGCCGTCGCCCGCGGCGGTCTGCTTGTCCCACCACGTGCGCCAGTGTTCGGGCTTCTCGCCCAGGTCATCACGCGTGATCGACTTGAGCGCGTCGTGAATGTCCCGTCGCAGCCTTCCGGACTCGATCTCCATCCGCGTGATGAGGGGCTCGACCCCCTCCATGCTCCCGATGGCGCCGAGCGCCTGTGCGGCCGTCACCCGCAGCTGCCATCTGGATGACGACAGGTGCTTCGCGATCGAGCCGACCGCCGGTTCGGACGCCATTCCCAGCATGGAGAGCGCGTCCATCCCCGCGAGCTTCGCCTTGTCGGCGGAGTCACCGAGGAGCTTCACGAACGCGGTCATCGACTCTGCATCGCCCAGGGTCCCGAGCGCGACCGCCGCCTCGGCGCGGGCGTACCAGTTGCGGTCCCCGAGTTGCTTGCGCAGCGCCGGGACGGACTCGGCGACCGAGCGCCGTCCGCACACCCGCGCGATGTAGGCGCGCACCAGCTCGTCATCGTGGTCGAGCCCGTGCTTCCAAGCCGCTGCTAGCACGGCCGGCGCCTCGATCTCCTGCAGGGACACCATGACGGTCTCGCGGACGAGATCACTCTCCCGCGCCAGCAGATCGACCAGCAGCTTCGCCGTCGCCGGATCGTCGACGGTGCCGAGTCCCCGCACGCGTGCGGAGAGTGTCGCGGGGTCTTTCTCCCGCAGGAGCGACTTGCGCTCCCGCGACGTCAGATCCTCGTTCGTCGTGGCCTCGTCGTCCACGCGCGACGGAGACATGCTCTTGCGTTTGCCCGAGACGCGCTCGCGCCAGCGCTCGTCGAACACCTCCGGAGTGATCTTCAGGTGCTCGACGAACGCGTCACGCTCCTTGGTCCGCTTGCGTCGCGCTGCCAGCATGGCCACCCAGGGCTCGCGCCACTCCGAGAGGCACAGGTCCATGTAGCTCCACGCGCGGCGATGGTCGTCCTCGGTCAGTTGCCCTTGCGCGCTCTTGACGAGCAGCTTCTCGATGGCGCCCGGTTTCGAGGCCTTGGCGATGCGTCGCAGCTCCTTGTCCCACTTCGTGCCGGGCAGCTCCATCTCGCTGCCCTCGAGGTGGCACGCGAAGGCGTCCTCGCGGAAGCGCGGCTGCAGACGGGACAGCCAGTGAGCACTGCCGACGTGCAGCCAGCGTGGCAGCGCGCGGTTGTGGCCATCCACGACGGTCCAGCACGAGATGAGCTCGTGGCCAAGCATGTGGCGCATGGCGAAGTGGATCGCCGGGTCACCGTTCTGGCCGAACTGGTCCATCGACGTGATGAACCCATGGAAGCAGAACGCGTCTGCGACAGAGCTGTTGTCGCTGCCGCCATACAGGATGTTTGCGGTTGGGTTGCCGAGGTACAGGCGCGCAAGTTTGTTGCCGTCGCGCTGCGACACCGGGAAGTACATCCCGGTCGGCTTATCGATGTCGAGCTTCTCGCCGAGATGGTCCGTGAACTCCCGCCTCGCGTACTCGGCCCGCTCCATCATGATGTGCGCCCACTCGTGCCCGCTGGCGAGACGCTTCGTCACGGCGCCGGTCGGCACCTTGAGCGGGACCTGATCCGTCACGAGGTAGAAGCGCGCGTTGTAGAGCACGCGGACGTTCTTCGCCTTCTTGAAGAATTTCTTCTCCTTGGTCAACCGCTTCATCACGGTGCGCTTGGCATCGCGTCCGGCGTAGTCCTTCGTGCCGGGGGCCGAGAATGCGCAGGCGCCGCACTTGGTCTTACCGGCCTTGCACGGCGTGTCGTCCGCCAGGCAGTCGCTGCACACGATGGCCCACGCCGCGGCGTGACGCTTCAGGTACAGCTCCTCCGTCTTGCTCTTGAAGCACGACTGGCTCCAGCCATCCGGCAGAGTGCCTCCGTCGTGCTTCGAGAACTCGCGGCACTTGTGACACCAGCACGGGTCGTTGGTCGGCTTCTTGGGCGTGCGCAGGTAGTGCTGACACGCGCCCGTCGCGGCCGCACAGATGCAGACCTTGGTGTCAACGGCGTCCCCGTCGTCCGCACGCGTGTCCGGTGACCGCCATGTGAGGGACGCTACCGCGACGACGACGGTGGCGAGGACGATCAGGAGTCGACGACGGCGGTGCATGATCGCCACCGTACCCGTACCCCCGCTCACACCTCCGCTAGGGCTGTCCCGAGCCTGGTGTCACGTCGAAAAACTGTGCCAGGCCGAGTTCGTCGGTCTCGCCGGGTCGACGTGAGCCTCGAACGGAGTGACCCGTTGTCGCCGACGACTCGAACCTGGCACCGCATGTCGGACCCGCAGGAGGTGCGTCTATTCGACGAGACCGATCCGGAAGTCGGCCAGGTCTACCTCTCCCCAGTCCGCGTAGTGTTCGCCGCGCGGCATGTTGTACGTGAGCGCGAGGCGACCGGTTTCCGCATCGAACGCGGTAACGTCGACATACCCGTGGAGCCCGCCGACGTACAGGTCGCGGCCGTCGAGGCGGGCGCGCACGACATCGAACGTCCGAGGGTGCTCCGCCTCTGGGTACTGGCGGACTCGGAGGTCGGCCAGCACGATCTTCATCATGAGAGGAACGTTGCGGTCCATGAGTCGCAGTTCCAGACGGGACGACTCGCCGGTGCGAGGTTCGAGCCACTCGGTTTCGAAACAGTCGAACACGAAGTTGGTCACCACTGATCCGTAGATGTGCACCATGAACGCGCCCGTGGCGACGTCATCCGTGCCGAACGGAGTGCCAGTGCAGGGCGGCAACTCCTCGCCCGGATCGGGCTCCGGCTCCGGTACCGACTCGGGCGGCGTACGGCAGACGATCTCCGGAGCCATCACGTGCAGCTGGTACTCGGCCGAACTCAGCCGCCGTTCGGTCCGTCGAAGTTGCCTGAGTCGCGAGCGCAGTCGTCGCGCGTTCTCGGTGCGGCGGATGCGCCGCGCCAGCCGAGTCACCTCGCGATGGAACGAATAGACCTTCCGCACCCGGGTGGACAGTTCGACGTTCTCCACGAACGTCCCGGCGCGCACCTTGACGTCGCCGAGCAGTTCGTCGGCCGACGCGCCCACGAGTTGCTCGAGAGCCTCGTCGCGGCGCACGACTCGCGCCCGGGCCGCGCCCAACGCGCCTTCGATCTGCTCCGTGGCGTTGCCACCCGACGGCATGCGGTCGTACACCTTGGTGAGCCGACGAGCGAGTGCGGAGTTCGAGTGGCCGCTAGCCCGAATCGTTCACCAGCCGGGAATCTGAGCGGGCCGTCGTCTGTCTAAGTGCTCGTACGCGCCAGTACTTGCACCGACAGGAGCGCCGGCCCGATGACGACAGACTGTAGCCCGCAGGGGACCCTCTTCGCGGGCATCTGTGGACGCACCGCGGTGACGCGCTTCGACGCCGGTACCGTGACGAGCGACGGGGGCGTGCTGCTGCTCGAGCGGGTCGATCGTCGCATCGATCTGCTCTCGCGGTTTGCGCGCTGCTTCGGGGACCACCGGGACCCGCGTCGGGTCGAGCACACGGTCGGCCAGATGCTGCGTCAGCGGGTCTTCGGGCTGTGCGCGGGCTACGAGGATCTGGTGGACCACGACCATGTCGGCAAGGACCCGCTGTTTGCCGCGGCGTGCGGCAAGCGCGAGGGTGCTCTGGCCACGCACCCGACGCTCTCGCGGCTCGAGACCACGCAGCTCGGCGCCACGGCACAGACGCGCTACGCCAAGATCGAGATGGACCAGGAGCGCGTGGACAGCGTGCTCAGCGACGTCTTCTGCGAGGCCATGGGGCCGGAGGATCCGGGCCTGCTCGTGCTGGACCTGGACCACTCCGACGTGCGGCTGCACGGCCGGCAGGAGGGCCGCTTCTTCCACGGCTACTACGGGCACTACTGCTACCTGCCGCTGTACGTCTTCTGCGGCGAGCACCTCTTGCTCGCTCGGCTCCAGACCGCTGACAGAGATCCCGCGCGCGGAGTCGTGGACGAGCTCCGTGCGCTGGTCTTACGTCTGCGGCGCCGCTGGCCCCGGGCCAAGGTGCTCGTGCGCGCAGACTCGGGCTTTTGCCGCGAGGAGCTGATGGCCTGGTGCGAGGCCGCCGGCCACTTCTACCTGCTGGGCATGGCGCGCAATGAGCGCCTTGAGCGACACGTCGAAGACGCGCTCGATGAGGCCGCAGCCCGTGCCGTGCAGACCGGCCGAGCAGCCCGGGTCTTTCGCGACTTTGCCTGGACCACGCTGGGGAGCTGGAGCCAGAGGCGTCGCGTGGTCGCCAAGGCCGAGCACCTGCCGGGCGGCAAGCGCAATCCCCGCTTCGTGGTGACCAATCTGCCGCCTCGTAGCTGGAGCAGCAAGCGTCTCTACGAGCAGCTCTACTGCGCCCGGGGCGAGGCGGAGAATCGCATCAAGGAGCAGCAGCTCGAGCTCTTCGGCACCCGTCTGTCGGTGCACACGATGCAGGGCAACGCCGTGCGGATGGCCATGTCGGCCATGGCCTACGTCCTGACCTGTGCGCTGCGACGCATCGGTCTCGCCGGCACCGAGATGGCGCGTGCGCAAGCCGGCACGATCCGCCTGCGGCTGCTCAAGATCGGCGCGCTCGTGCGGATCACGACGCGCCGGATCTGGGTCTCGATGTCCTCGTCGTGGCCCTGGCAGCACGTCTTCGAGCGCTGCGCGCAACGACTGCTGGCATCCCCGAAGCCGACCTGACGTCCCGCCGCGCCGTCCGCCACACCACCGCCCGGCCTACGGTCTGCCCACACCGCAGAATCCGCGCCGTTTCGGCCGCTCACTCGCGTTGCCCTTGTGGCAACGACGACAGCATCCGCCCTCGCCTGGCCAAGATCTGACCCTGTGGACTCCGAAAGCACCGTCATCGCGACGTCTCGTGAACAGATGCGGCTAGCGCCCGTCGCGGGCGCGGTCGTCGGCTTTGTCCTGTTCGTTGCCGATCATGTAGCCGGCGCCTGCGCCGACCACGCCGCCGATCGCGGCGCCCTTGGTGTCCTTGCCGATCGCTGCGCCGGCCGCGGTGCCGACACCGGCTCCGATGAGAGCGCCGGTCTGGGCCTTGGTGGCGCAGCCCGTCAGCGAGACGAGCCCGACCGTCAGGAGGACGAGTGACAGAATGGTGCGCATGGTTCCGGATCTCCCTTTTCGTGGATTCCCAGTCGGGGGCTGCCCGCCCCGGACCAGATCTCGATCGTACCGCACGGTTGCTGCGCTGTCAGGACCGGGGACGGCTCCGAGGCTCGGGAAACCCGCGCGCGTCCGGGCGCGTTCGATAGTGGTGCGCCCCCTCGTCGTGGCCCTCGCCCTCCTCGTGTCAGGTATCCCGGCCATTGCCGGTGACGATGACGTGTCACGCGCGGGCGGAATCGAGCAGTCACCTGTGACGCTCGGACTCGCGACGGAGCACGAGAGCGTGCGACCGGGATCTAAGACGGTCGTCGCGGTGCGTTTCACGATGGCGCCCGGCTGGCACGTCTACTGGGAGAACGCCGGTGATGCGGGACTGCCGCCGACCATCACGTTCGACCTGCCGGACGGGTACGAGATCGGGCCGGTTCGTTTCCCCACGCCGCAGCGCATCCCTGTCGCGCACTTAGTGACCATCGGGTACGAGGGCGACGTTCTTCTCTCGGCGGTGGTGAGCGTCCCGAAGGACGCGCCGGCTGGCGACGTCGAGATGGGGGCGAAGGTCACGTGGCTCGCGTGCAACGAGGAGCAGTGCATCGACGGCAACGGACGCGTGACGGCGTCGTTCACCGTCGGCGCAACGACCCTTCCCCGCGCGACCGAGAAGGAAGCGCTCACACGGCACCGGGCCGCACTCCCGCTGCCGCTGCCGAAGCCGGCGGCCGCACGACGGGTGGACGACACGCTCGTGCTGGATCTCGTGGTCGCCGGACTGACCGTGCCCGAGGGCGCAGTGACGGACTTCTTCCCGGCTGACGAGTCGTGGGTCACGTACGCTCGCCCCACGCTCGCAGCGGACCGCCGCTCGCTGGTGCTGAAGCTGCGCAAGCGGCACCGGGACACCGAGCTGACCGGCCTGCTCACGATCACCCACGACGGCACGACGATCGCATATCGCGTGAAGGTGGCCGTCACGACTGATGACGAGGGACACGAACGATGAAGAACCTGATCATGCTCGCCATGGCGCCGCTTTTGCTCGCCGCCTGCACTGCGGAGGACGCGGCCCCCACGAACTCGCCGCCTGTGGTGGATGCTGGCGCGATGGGGCCCATCGCGCAGGAACCCGAGATGGACGTGGAGCCGTTGGTCAACCCTCAGCCGGTCGAAGGCGGCGCGCCGAACTTCACGTTGCCGGATGCGACGGGCAAGGAGCACTCGCTCTTCGACTACCGCGGGAAGATCGTCGTGCTCGAGTGGATCAACCACGGTTGCCCCTTCGTCAAGAAGCACTACAAGTCGAGCAACATGCAATCGATGCAGGAGAAGTACACGGCGCAGGACGTCGTCTGGCTCTCGATCTGCTCGTCGGCGCCGGGTAAGCAGGGCCACATGTCGGCCGACAAGTGGATCGTCGCGCACGAGAAGCACGCGTCGGCGGAGACCGCCGTGCTGCTCGACCCCGCCGGTGACGTGGGCCGCCTGTACGACGCACGCACCACGCCGCACATGTTCGTGATCGACACGGGCGGCCGGGTGGCCTACGAGGGCGCGATCGACAGCATCAAGAGTGCGGATCCCGCCGACATCCCGCGGGCTACCAACTATGTCACCGAAGTGCTTGACGCCATGTTGGCCGGAGAGCCCGCGCCGCACACCGAGACGAAGCCCTACGGCTGCTCCGTGAAGTACGACAAGAAGGCCTCGGACTAGCCCCGTGAACGACACGGGCTAGGTAGCCGACTCGACCTCGCTGCCCTCGACCTCTGCGATCGCGTCACGCGGGTGTGCGTCCGCGTGCAGGATGGACATGAACCCCGGGTAGTACCGTTCGGCGGTCGTGAGACCCGCCGCCAGACACTGCCGGAGGAGCGGCGCGCAGTCGGCGGTGTTCTCCAGGTCCACGCCGACGCGGAATCGGAGCTCGCCGTCGGACATGTCCATCTCGAACGCACCGACGTTCAGGCCGAAGTTGGCGCGGGTGATGAACTCGGCCATCGGGGCCCGCTGATCGCCGGGCACGCGCTCGGGGAGCTGGACGAGGAGCTTGAACACCTCGAGCTCGTCGTTCGCGACGGCGAAACACCGCCAGCTGACCCGCGTGCCCGTGAAGTGGAGCGCCGCATACCCACGTTCCGGGAAAGGCTGGAAGACCAGCTTCTCGCTCTCCAGGAACTTGGTCATCTCGTCGTAGATCCGGCCCACGGGGCTCCTCCCGGCGTGGCGTTCCGGCCACCCGCGCCCGATCCTCTCCGCCGGGGCCGGTCCCGTCGCGCACAATCGCGGCATGCCCGATCCACACGGCGACGACCTCCTGGTGACCGGGGGCCGTGTCGCCCCGACCGCTGGCCCGGGAGCCCCCGGTATCCCGGTGCCTGCCGACGTGCGGATCGAGCGCGGGCGGGTTCGCGCGGTGGGGCGCACGCTGACCCCGCGGCCGGGCGAGACGGTCCTGGACGCGGCGGGCCGGCTGGTGCTCCCCGGCCTGATCGATCCTCAGGTGCACTTTCGCGAGCCGGGCATGACGCACAAGGAGGACCTCGCGTCGGGCACTCTCGCCGCCGTTGCGGGCGGCGTGACGTCGGTCATGGAGATGCCGAACACGAAGCCACCCACCACGGATCCCGAGCGGCTCGACGAGAAGTTCGCACTGGCCGCCGGGCGCGCGTGGTGCGACCACGCGTTCTTCCTCGGTGCGACGGAGGGGAACGCAGAGCGACTCGGTGAGTGGGAGCGCGCGCCCGGTTGCGCGGGCGTGAAGGTGTTCATGGGCTCCTCCACCGGAACACTGCTCGTGGCGGACGACGAGACGCTCGAGCGCGTCCTGCGATCCGGCGACCGGCGGGTCGCGGTCCACTCCGAGCACGAGCCGCGCCTGCGCGAGCGCTACGCTGCGATCGTGGAGGGCACTCCGGTCACCGCGCACCCTGACGTGCGCGACGTCGAGTGCGCCCTGCGCGCGACGACGCGTCTGCTCGACCTCGTCGAGAAGACGCGGCGACCCGTGCACCTCCTGCACGTCAGCACTGCGGAGGAGATCGCGCTTCTGCGCGAGCGCGATCTCGGCGAACTGGTGACGGCGGAGACGACGCCAAACCACCTCTTCCTGACCGCACCGGATTGCTACGAGCGGTTCGGATCCCTGGCGCAAATGAACCCGCCGGTCCGCGACGCCCGGCATCGTGACAGTCTTCGACAGGCTCTGGTCGACGGAACGCTCACGTGTATCGGCAGCGACCACGCGCCCCACACCCGGAAAGAGAAGGCGCAGCCGTATCCGCACTCACCGTCCGGCATCCCGGGCGTGCAGACGATCCTCCCGCTGCTCCTGACCGCCGTGCGGGACGGGTGGCTGACGCTCGCGGACGTCGTGCGCGTCACGTGCGAGGGTCCGGCTCGCGCGTACGGGATCGAGGGCAAGGGCTTCCTCACACCTGGCCACGACGGCGACCTCGTGCTGGTCGACGAGGGTGAGACCGGGCCGCTGCAGGCCGCGTGGTTGCGTTCCCGCGCCGCGTACAGTCCCTACGAGGGCACGTCGCTCGCCGGCTGGCCGGTGACGACGGTGGTTCGCGGCCGCGTCGTCTACGACGCCCACGAAGAGAAGGGGCCGCCCAGCGGGCGACCCCTTCGTTTTCGAACAGTCTGAACCGGACTAGCCCGAATCGTTCACCAGCCGGGAATCTGAGCGGGCCGTCGTCTGTCTAAGTGCTCGTACTCGCTAGTACTTGCACCGACAGGAGCGCCGGCCCGATGACGACAGACTGTAGCCCGCAGGGGACCCTCTTCGCGGGCATCTGTGGACGCACCGCGGTGACGCGCTTCGACGCCGGTACCGTGACGAGCGACGGGGGCGTGCTGCTGCTCGAGCGGACCGATCGTCGCATCGATCTGCTCTCGCGGTTTGCGCGCTGCTTCGGGGACCACCGGGACCCGCGTCGGGTCGAGCACACGGTCGGCCAGATGCTGCGTCAGCGGGTCTTCGGGCTGTGCGCGGGCTACGAGGATCTGGTGGACCACGACCATGTCGGCAAGGACCCGCTGTTTGCCGCGGCGTGCGGCAAGCGCGAGGGTGCTCTGGCCACGCACCCGACGCTCTCGCGGCTCGAGACCACGCAGCTCGGCGCCACGGCACAGACGCGCTACGCCAAGATCGAGATGGACCAGGAGCGCGTGGACAGCGTGCTCAGCGACGTCTTCTGCGAGGCCATGGGGCCGGAGGATCCGGGCCTGCTCGTGCTGGACCTGGACCACTCCGACGTGCGGCTGCACGGCCGGCAGGAGGGCCGCTTCTTCCACGGCTACTACGGGCACTACTGCTACCTGCCGCTGTACGTCTTCTGCGGCGAGCACCTCTTGCTCGCTCGGCTCCAGACCGCTGACAGAGATCCCGCGCGCGGAGTCGTGGACGAGCTCCGTGCGCTGGTCTTACGTCTGCGGCGCCGCTGGCCCCGGGCCAAGGTGCTCGTGCGCGCAGACTCGGGCTTTTGCCGCGAGGAGCTGATGGCCTGGTGCGAGGCCGCCGGCCACTTCTACCTGCTGGGCATGGCGCGCAATGAGCGCCTTGAGCGACACGTCGAAGACGCGCTCGATGAGGCCGCAGCCCGTGCCGTGCAGACCGGCCGAGCAGCCCGGGTCTTTCGCGACTTTGCCTGGACCACGCTGGGGAGCTGGAGCCAGAGGCGTCGCGTGGTCGCCAAGGCCGAGCACCTGCCGGGCGGCAAGCGCAATCCCCGCTTCGTGGTGACCAATCTGCCGCCTCGTAGCTGGAGCAGCAAGCGTCTCTACGAGCAGCTCTACTGCGCCCGGGGCGAGGCGGAGAATCGCATCAAGGAGCAGCAGCTCGAGCTCTTCGGCACCCGTCTGTCGGTGCACACGATGCAGGGCAACGCCGTGCGGATGGCCATGTCGGCCATGGCCTACGTCCTGACCTGTGCGCTGCGACGCATCGGTCTCGCCGGCACCGAGATGGCGCGTGCGCAAGCCGGCACGATCCGCCTGCGGCTGCTCAAGATCGGCGCGCTCGTGCGGATCACGACGCGCCGGATCTGGGTCTCGATGTCCTCGTCGTGGCCCTGGCAGCACGTCTTCGAGCGCTGCGCGCAACGACTGCTGGCATCCCCGAAGCCGACCTGACGTCCCGCCGCGCCGTCCGCCACACCACCGCCCGGCCTACGGTCTGCCCACACCGCAGAATCCGCGCCGTTTCGGCCGCTCACTCGCGTTGCCCTTGTGGCAACGACGACAGCATCCGCCCTCGCCTGGCCAAGATCTGACCCTGTGGACTCCGAAAGCACCGTCATCGCGACGTCTCGTGAACAGATGCGGCTAGCGTCTTCAGGTTCCAGGCGCTGTCGACGTATCGACTCAAGAGCCGCCCGCGCAGCGACTCTGGGCCGTACCTCGGGATGAGGACCTTCTTGATGTAGGCGCTGTGAACGAAGTGATGTCCTGGCCGCGTGTAGGGGGTAGCGAGCCTCTCGGCAGCGCGCTGGGAGTAGCCCTGCTTCAGATAGCGAGTCGTCTGATCGGCTACGGCGTCACCGCGCCTCACGATCGTCCCGAGACGCTGATAGTACCGTGAGACGCCCTCTTCGAACGTACCCGCCGTGATGCCCGATGCCTTCGACGCGAACGGGCCGAGCACACCACCCAGCACGCCGCACGCCGCCAGCGATGGCAGCTCGAGTTATGGATCCATCGTCCCAGTCGCTCGGGGTAATCGAGTCGTGCTTCAGCGTCTGCCAGAGCGCCTCCTCTGCGATTGCCGTCGCGGCGCCAACGGCCACACCGGTCCCGACAGCCAACGCCGCCCCCCAGAAGGTCGCCCCGGTTGCACTCACCGCGGCGGCGACGGAGAGTCCGCCCGCCACCGCCGCCCCGCCAAGTACAGCGATGACCAGTGCCCCGACCGTGTAGACGCCCATCTCCAAGGGCGTCATGCCCTCGAACATGTCGCCGAGTGCATCCAGGCCGCTCTGGAACGCGCCCTCGGCTTTGGCGAAGTTGAACGCAGCGTGCGCGCGCTCGAGGCGCAACAACTGATCCGAGTCGTCGATCCCCGCGGCTTCGAGCGCATCGTCAGCGCCGAACCATCGGCCGGCGAGGTCTACCGCGGACTCCAGCAGATTTCGCGCCGCGGAGCCTGGGACTAAGAGGTCGAGCTTGTCGCCGAGTGACGCGTCGAGCGTCTGGCGGTACGCCAAGGACACGATCGAGGGATCCGCCCTGTCGAGCGCCTCTGCGACGCCGGGCGTGGCGACCACGCGGCGCATCCAGTCATTGTGGATGCCGGGGATCGGCGATTGAAGGTGGAGCCCGCGGACAGGGAGACGCTCGACGACCTGGTGACTGAGGCGAACGGCGTCGTCGCCGCCCGCGATGCAGCGGACTGGGAGAGCCTTGCCAGCGTCCTCAAGTCGCTGTCCGAGGAGATCGCGGGTATCGACGGAGAACCGATCCGCGTCGCCGCCGAGGACATCACGGCGTTCCTCGAGAGCGCGAAGCTCGTGGCGGATGTCGCCGCGGAGGGCGCCGCCTACATCGCCAAGATCGACATGTTCGGGGACTTCCGCAAAGCACGCACAAGCGGCATCGAGCTACGCCGCAAGGGCCAGCTGGAGGAAGCACTCGATATTCAGGAGCGCTTCCTCCTCAGCTGCCGCCGCGCCCGCGAGAACGACGAGCAGCCGACGCTGCGCGACATCCTGACGGCCTACCTCGACGCGCAGCCGCTCCTCGAGGAGGACATCCAGAAGTCGCGGGACGAACTGCGCACGGTCCTCTCGGCTGAACGTGAAGCCCTCCCGCGCGGAGCAGCGGCAACCACGACCAGGCTTTCTACGGTCTGACCGCACTGGTGCGCGACCACCCGACGATCGGGTTCCGCGACCGTTTCGCGTTGCCGCTCACGGTCCGCACCGCGCCGCCCGGGGCGCAGATCCTGGTCGGAGACAGCGGCGACGTTGCAGGCCACTCCCCCACCACGATCGAGTATCCGCCGGAAGGGGAGACGCGCATCCTCATCCGTGCGCCGGGCTACGAGGACACCGAGGTGATCCGCCGTGGCGCGCGCAAGGACACGAGCAGCATCGTCGACGTCGTCCTGAGCAAGAAGGTGCGTTGGACGGTCGACGCCGGTGCGCCGATCCAGTCGCGCGCTGCGGTCGACTCGACCTACGCGTACATCGCGGCGCGAGACGGCGTCGTCCGATCGTATGCCCGCAGCGACGGTACGCACGTCGGCGGCTTCGAGAGCGACCTGCTCGGAGGGTTTTCCTCTGCGCCGGCGGTGTTCGGAGGCCGCGTCTTCGTCGCATCGGTCGAGGGAATCGGCTTCATCTTCCAGAGCGGAACTCTCAAGGAAGCCGGACGCTTCTGTGTCGGCAACGGCGTCCGCCTCGACCTTCTCGCGATCCCCCACGGTGTGCTTGTCGCGGATCAGAGCGGCACCCTCTCGCTCATCGACGAGCACGGCACCACCGTCTGGTCCAAGAGCGTAGGCGTTCTCGCCGGCGAGCCGGTCTACTGCACTCTCGGGATCGTGCTGCTGACCACCTCCGGCGAGATCGAGATCCTGAACGCGCAGAACGGCTCCGTCTTGCGCCGCATCCCGCTGGCAGGTTCGCCGGCGTGTGACGCCCCTGTGGTGCACGGCACGACTCTCTACACGGCCACGCACCGGCGCGCGATCGTCGCAGTGGACCTCGCCGGCGGCCGCGAACTCTGGCGCCGGGACGTTCACGCCCAGATGGGCGGTCGTCCGGCGGCGACGCCGAACGCCGTGGCATGGATCGGCGCGTCCGGCGAGATCCACGTATTCGACCGCGCAACCGGCGACCCGCGCAGCGTTCTGCCGGTCGAAGGCGAAGCAGCGGGCCGGCTGGCTTCGCTCGACGGCGACATCCTGTGCGTCACGAAGTCGGGCGTGGTGCGCCGCATCCGCGACGACGGCACCCTGGTCTGGCTGCTGGACTGCAAGACACCGCTCGTCCCCGCCCCAGCGTTCGCCCACGGCGGCGTGGTCGTCACCGGCAAGTCCGGCCTAGTGCTAGAGATCGCTCCGTAAGCAAGCCGCCGCCTAATCGGCGGCAGCTTGCGCACGACCGCGACACGAGCGCGCGCGTCAGCGCGCGAGTGGGCAAACGACGTAAACAACGTCGTTCGCAGCGGGATGCTGCGCGGTCATTGCCCGGCCTCGACGGTCAGCGCGTCACGGGTCCTCCGCGGGGCCAACCCCACCCACCGGCGCGCACAGTGTCCCCCGCGGCGGCAGCTTGCGCACGACCGCGACACGAGCGCGCGGGCCAGCGCGCCAGCGCGCAAGGGGCACACGACACAAGCAGCGTCGTTTGCAGTCGGACCGCGACAGCTGGCGCGGCTACCGCGAGTCAGCGCCGAGGCGTGTCGGGCACGCGCGGCGGCGCAATCGACGACGGAGCCCTCCCGTCCGGGGAGAGGTGCGCGAAGCGCTGCTCAATCTTCTGCACGCGGCCCGCCGCGGTGCGACGATCCCCGCGCATCTCCTCGATCCACGTCGCCACCGCGCCCACGTGCGGCTCCCGCGCCGCGGCGTACTGCTCGCCGGTGAGTTCACCAAGTTCGAAGCGCACACGCGCGAGCTCGAGGCGTGAGAGCGCCAGATCGCCCAGGGGCAGGAATCCCGTGTCAACGCGGCGCTTGTCGTACGCGACCTTCTGCCGCCAGTAGGCGAGACGCTCGCCCCGGAGCAAGTCCTCGGGCACGACCGTCTCCGCGTACTTCAACCAGACCCCGGTGCGGTCGTGCCGTGCGGTCTTCGGGTAGTCGTTCGACCGCTGTATCGCGCGCAGCGTCTGCAGAGCGATCACGAGCCGGTGGCTCAGGTCCCGGCCGGCCGGAGTCGCCGGACGGAGCGCACGCGCCTGCGCCAGCACGTCGCGCTTGGACCTGAGCATCTCCACAGCGACCGCGTGACGCACCTCCGGATCGGGGTCGTCGAAACGGGCAACGAGCGAACCGGGCGGGTCGGAGCGAGCCTCGGCCGGGTGCGACCTCTGAGGGGCTGGCACGCTCTTGGCCGTGATGGCCGGCACGTCCCTCACGCCGGTGGCGGAAGGAGCCGGCGAGGGGCCCGCACCGACGACCACGGCGACAGCCGCAGCCAGTCCGCCGATGGCGATACCGAGGGCGGTGGCGACGAGGAAGCCGGTGCGTTTCATCACCTGGATTCTACGACGCCGTGCGCGGTCCCTGGCCGATCGGCCGCGGGACGTGCCTGCGATCCTCCGCCGCGGGGGGGCCTCAGCCGTCGAAGACGCCCACGAGGTCACGGTCCACTCCAAGGCCCCCTTCGGCGCCGTCCGCGCCGTGGCTCTTGATCCAGACCGGACCCGTCGACCCCGTGCGCCCTCCGTACTGGAACGGCCGGTCCCAGCCGTCGGCCGGCGCGCCGGCGGCACCGAGGATCCCATCGGCGTGTCCGGAGATCGGGCGTGCCAGCTCGGACAGGTCGCGGGGGTTGCGTCCGACGATGTGACGGAAACGCGCAACGGCCTCCACGACGCGGCGGAGCGCCTGATCAGCGCGCTCGGCGCGCTCGACGTCGTTGGGCCCGCCCAGTGGACTCTTCGGCGGCGTCTTCGGCTCGTCCACCCTCACGGCACCGAACTTCGGCGTCGTGGGCACGTCGGGACCGCGGATGTTCACGGGCGGCGGGGGCACGGGCGGATCGACGACCGCAACCGTGCTCTTCTCGGCGCGCTGAGCGTCCAGGTGGCGCGCCATCAGCGCGATCAGCACCATGAGGAGCGCCAGCGTGACGGCGAAGAACACCACCAGTCCCCCGCTGCCACTCTCGTTCGAAGCACGTCTCGTCAGCATGGTTCCTCTCCGTGGAAGAGGCCCTACGCGTCCCGGTGTCGGCCGGGGGACGGAGCGGTGGGCTGTCTCGCGCTACAATTGTGCGGGACGGTCGCGGCACGCAGCAACCCGGAAACGCCGGTCACTCGCTCCGGGGCTCGGGCTCCCCGCTGCGCTCACGCAGAACGAGTGCTAGCGCGCGGAGCGGCCGGGGATCATCGGGCGCCATCTCGGTCGCACGCCTGAGCGCTTCGACCGCCCCATCCAGATCGCCCGTGCGTTGGCGGGCCACGCCGAGGTCGTGGAGCAGAAACGGATTGTCCGGGAGCGCGATCGACGCC
Source organism: Planctomycetota bacterium (assembly GCA_965248445.1). Lineage (GTDB taxonomy): Bacteria > Planctomycetota > JAJSAM01 > JAJSAM01 > JAJVHW01 > CBDFJG01. The sequence continues at coordinate 1,124,020 of CBDFJG010000003.1, read as the reverse complement.
TGTTGCAGCGCGGCGACCGCGTCGTCGGCCTCTCCGCGGTCGAGCAGCGTGCGTCCGAGCCCTGCGAGCAGCACCGGGTCACCCTCGTCGAGATCCAGCGCGAGCCGGTACGAGTCGGCGGCGGAAGCATCGTCGCCTGCGGTGCGTTGCAGCACGGCGAGCGCCGCCCACGGTCGTGGATCGCCGGCGGAAAGTTCCGCGGCGCGCCTCTGCGCGGTGATCGCCGCCTCGAGGAGCTCGCCCCGCCGCGCGCTGTCCGCATGCGCTTGTGCGGCCCGCGCAGCACTCACCGCCGCGTGCGCGGCGCCCAGTCCCGGCGCCGCCGTTACGGCGCCCTCTGCGAGTGCCACCGCCTCGATCAGCGTCGTAGCCCGGTCTGCGTCGAGCGCGTCCGCATCCTCCGGATATCCGGCATCGCGCTCCTCCGTCGCTTCCACGTCGAGCGCCCTGACTGCGGCAATGAGCTCGCTCGCCAGGGCGGCACGCACCCAGGCGCTGTCGGGGTCCAGCACCATCGCCGCGCGGTACGCCCGGAGGCGAGCGTCCCCTTCCCGGGGCATAGCACGCGCCGCGAGCAGAGCGCGCGCGCCGTCCGCAGCAGCGGCGACAGACTGCGCTTCGTAGTAAGCGCGCGCCTGGTCGCCGCGCCCGGCCGCAGCCAGGGCGTCCTGGTGCAGCAGGTGCGCCTCCACGTCCCACGGCTCCCGTGCAAGCGGATCGGCGAGCTCGGTGATCGTCTCGTCCCAGTCGTCGGCCGCGAACGCGACGAGCGCGCGTCCGTACGCGTCGTTCCGCGTGACTGCACGCGGCGAACCGGCCGTGCCGCACGCCGACAGCAGCGCGCACGCGAGGATCAGGACGGTCGGGTGGGACACATCACGACGCTAACCGGTAGCGCGACATCCGGGAACCAAGAGGCTCCGCCGCGACGAACGGTCTCAGAGGCCGCTCGCTTGCACGTCGCCCAGCCAGTCGAGCCACCGTCGCACGGCGAGGCGGCGGGTCCCGATGTCGGCGTCGTGTTCGAACCCGAAGTCGCGCTGCGTGGCGCCGCGTAGTACCTCGATGCACTTGTAGCGCACGATCAGATCCTCATCCCCGAGCCCGTGCACGAGCGGCTCGAACCCGCGCGAGTCGCCGAGTTCGACGAGCGACGCGGCGGCCTCGTAGCGCACCACGTCCGAGGGGTCGGCGAGACCTGCGTGCACGATGTCGATGTTGCGGCGGTCATGCATCAGGCCGAACACGTGCAACGCGCTCGACCGCATGTGATCGTCGGTCGACGTCATCGCCTGGCGCAGGCGCGGAACGGCCGGCTCCCCGATGTGCGCGAGCCGCTCGAGGTTCATGACCAGTTCGGCACCGCGCATGTAGGGGATCTCGTCGATGCGGCGCTTGATCTCCTCCTCGAGGACGACGTCCCCCTGGGCGATGCCCGGTTCGGCCGTCGTCGTCGTGCACGCGGGGGCGACTGCAAGGAGAGTCAGGAACAGGAACACGGGAGCGAAGCGGCGCATGGGATGACCTCCGGCGGGACGGGCGCGGATTCCTCCACAGCGAGGGCGCGTGCCCCTCCCGTGGGATGGATCGGCGCGCCCCTTCACCGACTTGAACCGCCGGAGGGCGGGCGAGCCTGAGCGGTCAGCCCGCCGTGCGCGGAGCGGCGGCGTGTGCCACCACCAAGAGCAGGACGGCCAGGCCTGCTAACCAGGGGGCGAGCGGACGCCCGCCCCGGGCCGGCCCCGAGCCCACGAGACTGGCGAGCCCGGAAACGTCGATCGGGTCCGGGAAGAACGCCTCCGGTGCGGCGGGGACGTCCAGACCGACGCTGCCGATTGCCCGGCCCTCGCCGTCCAGGACCGTTGCGAACGACGCATCCTCCGCGACGCGCGCCCGCAAGAGACCATGCGGAGCCGGACGCAATTCGACGTCCGAGGTACCGGCCGGCGTGCGAACCCGCAGCCGAAGCGCGTCGGCGGCGACCCGGGGAGCCGGGAGCGAAACCGCGACGAACAGCTCGCCGCCGTCCCGCTCCACGCGCAACGCGCCACGGGCGGCACCGGCAACCGTGGCCGCGAGCGCGCGCGCAAGACGGCCATCGCCCTGCCGCGCCCAGTCGCTGTCTCCGACCCGGCTCGCGTAGCACGCGACGGCACCGAGTCCTGCTCGTCCGACCGCGGCAACCGGTTCGCCCTTCGACGCCACGGCGATCACGTCGGAGTCCGGCGTGGCGAACGTGCGGTGCATGCGGATCGCCCCGGGAACGTCTTCGGCGCCGGGGACACGCTGCTCTGCGCCCTCGGTCAGACGCGGACGGCGCCGCTCGAGGAGCGGGCTCACAACCTGCGCTTCCGCGGCGCTCGACAGGAACGCGCGCGCCACCTCCGGTGCCTCGGACACCGTGCGGAACGACCCGCCGCCCGCGAACACTGCGACGCGCACGCCTGCGACGGCATCGTCCGCGGGCGCCACGACCGTCGCGCTCCCGCCCGCCCTGACGATCGCCGACACGGACTCACGCAGCACATCGGTTTCCTCGGCCGTGCGCGCATCCGTGAACACCAGCGCGTGGACCCGGGTGGACGGGAACCTGCCACAGAGCCGCTGCGCCTCCTGCAGCACGGGGAGCAGGTGTGTCGCACCGCTCGGCCCGCCCAGCGCGTCGATCGCGTCGATCGCGGCGAGCAGGCCGTGCTCGTCTTGCTCACCCGTCCACTCGAGCGGTGCAACGGGCGTCTCGTTCGGTCGCAACCCCCCTGCGAAGCGGCGCAGCGCGACGCGCGTGCCGCGGGGAAGCGATCGGATGAGCTCCCTCGCTGCATCCCGCACGACCTGATCGCGGGTGCCTCCACCGCCGGGCCATGGATCCGCCATCGATCCGCTGCCGTCGAGCGCGAGGTAAAGAAGCAGTCCCGGCCCGTCCGGCGGAATGGAACGCAACGGAACCAGTTCATCGAGCGGGCGACCGCCCCAACCGCCGAGGGCGTAGCCGCCGGGACCGCCGAGCACGAGGAGTCCGCCGCCCCCTTGCACGTGGCGGACGAGCGCGCTCTCCACTTCACGACTGATCTCGCTCGCGGGTACTCCGTCGAGAACGACCAGACCGTGGGCAGCGAGTGCAGCGTCGACGCCGGCTGCGTCGCGCCCGTCCCGCATGTCGACCGCTCGGCCGAGCGCGCGCGAGAGAGCGCCGCTCCGTGTTGGCTCGCCGATGACGAGCGCCCGCGACGGCGTGGCAACGACCACGTGTGCGCGCGCCTCACCGATGTCCCCATCCGCGATCCGCGCTGCGAAGGCACGTTCGCCGACCTGTGTCGCGGCGACGGGGAACCGGACATCGAACGCGCCTGCTGGGACTGTCCGCACCGCGAGCACACGCGCGTCTTCGACGAGTTCGACGCGGGCGCCGCCCGGCGCTGCGGTGCCCTGCACGCTGACCGAGAACGAATCGAGCGCCCGCGAACTGCCGGGACCGCGCACGTGCAGCACGCGCGAACCCGGACACTCGGGGAGCACGCGATCGACTCGCAGCGACGCGCACCCTGCAGCGCGCAGCGCGTACGCCGCATCCGCATGACCGTCCGCTCCGTCCGTTGCGCGTCCGTCCGTGACGAGCACCGCCTCCATGCGCTCGTCGTAGCGCGCTGCTGCCGCGGCGGATGCGGCTGCGCGCAGTGCGTCGGCATAACGCGTGGCGCGCAGCATCGACGGCGTGGCCAGTTCGTTCAGTCCCGACCAGCTCTCGTCCTGGATCGCACCCATACTTCTCGGTGTTCCGGCGCGTGCGCCGTCGCCGAACGCAATAGCCACGACACGCTCGCCGCGGTCGAGATCGCGCGTCGCGTTCGCTACCGCGTCCGCCACGCCGCGGTCGCGCATCGAACCCGACACATCGACCATCACGACCTGGAAGCGGTTGAGTGCAACACCGCAGCTTGGTGCGAACACCGCGGTTGCCGCAGCGACAACGGCGCACACGCGCAGCGATGTCACCAACAGGGCAGAGGATGTCGGGCGAGTCGACACGACAGAGTATTTGAACGCATCGCGGGGTCGGAGGTTCGGCGTCATCAGAGCCACACCTGATCGCCGTGAGATGCAGGTATTTCAAGGGCTCCGCTGGATTTGCTTCCCGGCCCGCGGCGGCCTGCCTACAGTGCGCCGCTCGCAGCGGAGACACGTTGGATCCGCAGCAGGCAAGGTCAAGCGGGGACATCTGTCCCGGAGGAACACGCCAGATGGCAGCACGCAAGAGAGCATCGAAGAGGAAGTCCACGCGCAAGAGTTCGAAGAAGGCGTCGTCGAGCGGGACCGCGATGAACCGCGCATCTCTGATCGACTACGTGGCGAAGGAACTGGACGAGAGCAAGGCCGGCGCTGACCGCGCCATCGCCGCCGTCCTTGACGGCATCCAGCGCGGCCTCAAGAAGAACAAGAAGGTCTCCATCGTCGGATTCGGCGCCTTCAGCGTTCGCCGGCGCGCCGCACGCATGGGTCGCAACCCTCAGACGGGCGCCGCGATCAAGGTGAAGGCGAGCAAGTCGGTCGGCTTCAAGGCCGGCAAGCCGCTCAAGGAATCCCTCTAAGGGAGCGTCTGCGAGGCGGCGGCGGGGCCGCCTCGTCGAGTTCTCAAGGACTTCGCGAGGCGGCGCCGCCGCCTCGTTGAACACAGCGAAGGGGTGTGTGGCGCCGGGCGCCGCGCACCCCTTGTTGTCTGGCTCGCCGGCTGACGCCGGCGACGCGGTTGGGGCGGAAGCCCCTTCCTGTCCGCCCAACCTGACGCTTCGAGCGTCAGGAGGCGATCCAGCCGCCGCCGAGCACGCGCCCGGACTCGTCGTAAAGGACGAGAGCCTGCCCCGGGGCGGGCGCCGTCACCGGCTTGTCGAACCTCACGCGGACCCGCCGATCAGCGCCCGGGACGCCGGTGGCGACAGCCGGGCACGGGACATGGGCCCGGCGGACGGCTGCCAGTCCCCGTAGCGTCTCCCCCGTGCTCGCGGCGGCGACGGCCTGCGCGCCATCCTCGACCATCTCCCACGTGCAGCCGAGACGATCGAGCATATTCCCTGCGACCAGTCGGTTGATCTCGTTGTCCTCCGCGATCAAGACGTGCAGCGCGTGGACGAGCGGTTCCGCGCCATCGGGTGTCGACACTGCCGGCGTGGATTCGGCGATGTCGAGTGGGATCGCCACATGGAACCGCGTCCCATACGTGAGCTCGCTCTCAACGCGAATGTCGCCACCCATCAGCCCAACCAGATGCTTCACGATCCACAGCCCGAGTCCGCTACCTCCAAATCGCCGGCTCGTCGAACTCTCCGCCTGGCTGAATGCGTCGAACAACCCGTGCATCGCCTGCTCATCCATGCCGACTCCGGTGTCGGAGACCACGAGTTCGATGCCTTCGCGTCCGCTGCTCAGCTTGACTCCTACGGTGCCTTGTGAGGTGAACTTCACGGCGTTACTGATCAGGTTCAACGCAATCTGACGGAAGCGCAGCGAGTCGCCGATGAACGCCGGCGCATCATCTTCAATCTCTAGGTCGAGTTCCACGCCCTTCGAAGCGGCCGCCTGTCGGAACAGATCAACCGACTCCCGCACCTGAGCACTCGGTCGGAACGGCGCCAACTCGAGGTCGAGACATCCGGCCTCGACGCGCGAGTAGTCGAGTACGTCGTTGACCAGCGCGAGCAGACCACGCGACGACCTGTTGAGCGCCTGCGCCAATTCCATGGCGGCCGGATCGAGCGGCTCGCTGGCGAGCAACTCGGCCGCTCCGATCACCCCATTTAGAGGCGTACGGATCTCATGGCTCATGACCGCCAAGAAGTCGGACTTAGCTCGTGACGCCGACGCTGCGGCGTCGAGTGCTCGATTATTCGCGCGATGGAGCAGCAGCATCACCACGAGCAGGCCCATGCTCGTGATGAGGCCGAGCGCAATGATCCACCAGGACCCGTCGTCCCCCGTGCGCGAAGTGTGTTCCGCGGTCGTGTTCCACGAGAACAGCCAGGTCTTCCCCGCGACCCCGACCTTGCGCTCCAAGGCGAGATCGCCCACAACCGCCGCGCTATCACGGTATATCGCATGCGTCGGATCACGTTCGCCGTCGTAGATCGAGAGAGTCACGCCAACTCCGGCGAGTGACGGGACGCCGATCATCGTCGTCTTCGCAACGAACGGCGCATACGTCCAGCCGATGCAACGGTCGCGACGTTGCTGCTCAGTCCCCGGCACGCGACCTCCCTCGTACACCGGCACGAGCATGAGGAACCCGGCTAGCTTCTCGTCGTCCTGCACGAGGGTGATGCGGTTCGTGATCGTCGCGCGCCCGGTGAGCATCGCCGCCAAGGCTGCCTCGCGACGCACCGCGTTGCTGCCGATGTCGAGACCCGCAGCTGGGCGATTCAGGGCGAGCGGCTCGATGTAGTCGATGATGAAGCGGTCGCCCGGCGGGACTTCTCCGAGCGTCGTGATCCTGAGTTCCGACAGACCCGAGCTCGCGGCACGTTCCACCAAGTCATCGACGGCATCCGGGCTCGTGCGACGGATGAACCCGAAGCCAAGCACTCCCGGATAGCGGGTCTCGGGGTCCAGCTCGTCCACGAAGCTGCGCCAATCGTCACGTGTCACATCTTCGCTCGCCGCGAATAGGCCCTTCGCAGCGTGTAGCGCGTACTCGTACTCGTTCAGCCGTGCTCGCGCAGCCGACATGCCACGATCGACCTCACGCTCGAACTGCAGCTGGTCGCGCTTCGTCGTCGACTCGTGCACCGCCCAACCACTGACCAATGTCGATGCGACACTGATGGCCTCGATTATCAGACCGATGACGAGGAAGGGCTTGGAGCGCATGGTGCAAGGGCGAACGACGGTGGTGCTGCCGCTTCCAAGATCGGGTTGTGGCAGCGTCTTGCTGAAGCTCGCGTGAATGCTCGACAGTGGCCTGACCGAACCCCGCACGGATAGGGGATAGTGTCCGCCGCCCTGCCCTGCGGCACCCGCCACGACACGCTCACACCGCCCCGAACCTCCCCGAACCCGCCCCCACTGCTCCGCTTGAGCTGCCTCTTGTCACCGCAACTCGCCGCGCCGGCCCCTCGCCCCGGCCTCCCCGTAGGCCGCAGACCAGCCCCAGACGCCCGCGCCTCGCCGCGCCACCCTCTCATGCGCAGCGCACGGCGGGCGCGACACGCACCCTCCCCACCGCACCCGCCGCATCGCCGCGCGCAACTCCCCGGAACACCCCGCCGTGCGGCCTCACGCCGCGGGCGGATCCCGCGCGTGCATGCTCGTGGGCTGGTCGGGCACCTCGAGATGCCGCAGGACCGCGTCGACCACCTTGGGGTCCACCAGCACCGCGAGCAACTCGGGCGGCCCCTCGCAGCGCGGGCAGAGCAGAGGATCGACCTCGTAGATCCGGCGGATCAGCCGCGCCCAGCTCGCGCGGCTCTTTGACGGACGCGGCTCGACGCGGAGGGCGACCGGACTCGCGGACACGTCCCCACCAGACGAAGCGACCTCGGCGGCCACCGCCTCCTCGCGTGCGCGCCGCGCGCCGCGCGCCGCGGCTGACGACGATACCGCAGCCTCGGGACGGCTCCGAAGACGGCGAGCCCGTCCGTACCGAGACCGGTTCCGTCCGAATCCCGGTGTTCCAGATCGATCCAGGTTCCGTCCGAAACCACGTTCCCGATCGGTCCGATCCCGGTCGCTTCAGGCCCTGCCTGAGTCCCAGCGGCTCGTCATCGCCCGGCCCAGATCCGGAATCGATCGGTAGTTACCCGAATCGTTCACCAGCCGGGAATCTGAGCGGGCCGTCGTCTGTCTAAGTGCTCGTACTCGCTAGTACTTGCACCGACAGGAGCGCCGGCCCGATGACGACAGACTGTAGCCCGCAGGGGACCCTCTTCGCGGGCATCTGTGGACGCACCGCGGTGACGCGCTTCGACGCCGGTACCGTGACGAGCGACGGGGGCGTGCTGCTGCTCGAGCGGGTCGATCGTCGCATCGATCTGCTCTCGCGGTTTGCGCGCTGCTTCGGGGACCACCGGGACCCGCGTCGGGTCGAGCACACGGTCGGCCAGATGCTGCGTCAGCGGGTCTTCGGGCTGTGCGCGGGCTACGAGGATCTGGTGGACCACGACCATGTCGGCAAGGACCCGCTGTTTGCCGCGGCGTGCGGCAAGCGCGAGGGTGCTCTGGCCACGCACCCGACGCTCTCGCGGCTCGAGACCACGCAGCTCGGCGCCACGGCACAGACGCGCTACGCCAAGATCGAGATGGACCAGGAGCGCGTGGACAGCGTGCTCAGCGACGTCTTCTGCGAGGCCATGGGGCCGGAGGATCCGGGCCTGCTCGTGCTGGACCTGGACCACTCCGACGTGCGGCTGCACGGCCGGCAGGAGGGCCGCTTCTTCCACGGCTACTACGGGCACTACTGCTACCTGCCGCTGTACGTCTTCTGCGGCGAGCACCTCTTGCTCGCTCGGCTCCAGACCGCTGACAGAGATCCCGCGCGCGGAGTCGTGGACGAGCTCCGTGCGCTGGTCTTACGTCTGCGGCGCCGCTGGCCCCGGGCCAAGGTGCTCGTGCGCGCAGACTCGGGCTTTTGCCGCGAGGAGCTGATGGCCTGGTGCGAGGCCGCCGGCCACTTCTACCTGCTGGGCATGGCGCGCAATGAGCGCCTTGAGCGACACGTCGAAGACGCGCTCGATGAGGCCGCAGCCCGTGCCGTGCAGACCGGCCGAGCAGCCCGGGTCTTTCGCGACTTTGCCTGGACCACGCTGGGGAGCTGGAGCCAGAGGCGTCGCGTGGTCGCCAAGGCCGAGCACCTGCCGGGCGGCAAGCGCAATCCCCGCTTCGTGGTGACCAATCTGCCGCCTCGTAGCTGGAGCAGCAAGCGTCTCTACGAGCAGCTCTACTGCGCCCGGGGCGAGGCGGAGAATCGCATCAAGGAGCAGCAGCTCGAGCTCTTCGGCACCCGTCTGTCGGTGCACACGATGCAGGGCAACGCCGTGCGGATGGCCATGTCGGCCATGGCCTACGTCCTGACCTGTGCGCTGCGACGCATCGGTCTCGCCGGCACCGAGATGGCGCGTGCGCAAGCCGGCACGATCCGCCTGCGGCTGCTCAAGATCGGCGCGCTCGTGCGGATCACGACGCGCCGGATCTGGGTCTCGATGTCCTCGTCGTGGCCCTGGCAGCACGTCTTCGAGCGCTGCGCGCAACGACTGCTGGCATCCCCGAAGCCGACCTGACGTCCCGCCGCGCCGTCCGCCACACCACCGCCCGGCCTACGGTCTGCCCACACCGCAGAATCCGCGCCGTTTCGGCCGCTCACTCGCGTTGCCCTTGTGGCAACGACGACAGCATCCGCCCTCGCCTGGCCAAGATCTGACCCTGTGGACTCCGAAAGCACCGTCATCGCGACGTCTCGTGAACAGATGCGGCTAAGAGGTCGAGCTTGTCGCCGAGTGACGCGTCGAGCGTCTGGCGGTACGCCAAGGACACGATCGAGGGATCCGCCCTGTCGAGCGCCTCTGCGACGCCGGGCGTGGCGACCACGCGGCGCATCCAGTCATTGTGGATGCCGGGGATCAGGGCTCCACGCGGCGCAGCACCTCGCGCGCCGCCGCCCGGCCAGTGTGGAGCAGATGCGATCAGCGTCGCAAGGGCGGGATCCAAGATGCGCCGCGTGCGAGCTCGACGTGTCAAGATGGAGGAGACACGACGGGATCGAGGAGGCTCCGATGGTCGAGGACACGCTGCGCAGGCTCGAGGAGCGCATCCGCGCGTCGAAGCGCACCGGGGAGGAGACGCGCGCGGAGCTGCTCTCGCTCGTATCTGCGTTGCGCAGCGAGCTGTCAGCCGCGGCGGAGACCCACGGCGAGGACGCGATGGCCGTGGCCCGTCACGCCGAGGCGGTTGCGTCGGGGGACGCCCCCCCTGCCGACGGCGACGAGATCGAGGACGCTCTGCGCGGATTCGAGACCGCCCACCCGCGTCTGGTCGGGCTCGTCCAGTCGTTCATGCGAACGCTGGGCGACGCGGGGATCTAGTCGAGCAGGAGTTCGTCGGCCCAGTGCGGGACGGCTTCAACGGTGCGCAGTCCGGTCAGTTCCTTGAGCGCATCGTGCGCCGCCAGTTGAGCCCGCTCGTCGTCGTCCTCGAGTAGCCGGACGAGGTCCGGAATCGACTCGAAGTAGCCGAACTGTCCGACCACACCGCACGCACGGCCACGCACGGCAGCATCGTCATGACGCAGCGCGGTCTTGGCCGCACCCAAGAGCTCGCCCGCCAGGATGGCGTGTGCGGCCATCTGGTCGAGCGCACTGATCGCGACCTGCGCGTCTTCGGCCTCGACGTCCTTGCGCAGCTTCGGTCCGAGCTTGGTCAGCCATGCACGTTGGCCCTCGAGCCAGCGCTTCCAGAGGTCACTCTCGGCGAGCAGACGCTGACCGCTCTGCGCGCGAAGCGAGCGGTGGGCCGTCGCCGCGACGATCGCATCTCCGTCATCTAGCATCTGAACAAGCCGATCCACGTAGCCCGGCAGGCGGAAACGAGTTGCCGTGATCACGGCAACGCGTCGCACCTCGCGCTCGCTGCTCTGCAGGTGCGAGCGCACGCGACCGGAGGCGATCGGGTCGATGGCGTCGGGCTCCCTGACGGGGAGCCGGGCCAGCCGCGTCATGACTGCGAGATCCGTGTCGGGATTCCCGCTCACGAGAAGGCTGAGGTCGCGCGTGCTGACGTGATAGCCGCCTCGCTCGAGGGCGTCGAGCGCGACGTCCTGCACCACCGGCCGTACGGATCGGAGCCGGGGGGCGATGCTCTCGAGCCCCTTGTCCTCGCGCACGAGTTCTGCCATCACGGCATCCCTGATCGCGGCGCGGATGGCGCGGCTTGCGAGTTCCTTTTCGCCGGCGTTGTCGGCCCCCTGGAGCAGGAGGTCGAGCCCGACGTGTACCTTGTCGTAGCGGGCGCACCAGTAGAGAAGGCCGCGGTCCGACATGGAGGCCGTCGGCGCTGCAAGCTGCGCCAGCGCAGTGCGCACGCCCGGCTCGCCGATGCGATGCAGCGCGTCGAGCAACAAATTGGCGCGACCATCCGACTCACGCAGCCCTGCCAGCACGCTGAGCGCACGCACGATCGCCACACGCTCCTCGACGGGGAGTTCCGCGATCCGCTTGACGACACGCTCGCACGCGACGCCGTCCTCGACATCGAGACTGTCGATCACGCCGACGATCTCACTCGCTCTCGCGGCAATCACCTTCTCGTCGACGTCCGCCGCCAGGGTCGGAGTGACCAGCGTGAACAGACACGCCGATGCAAGTAGGACAGCTACGCAGTGACGCATCAGTTAGCCCCCAACATCGAATCTGGTTCCGGAGTGCTGCAGGACGCGGCGTGTCAGTTGGCACCGATCTCGAAGACCGTGAGGATCTCCATCTCGCGGATGCCGGATCCACCCGTAGAACTCGGCAGGCCGGGAAGCTCCAGGGTGCCCAACTCGACGCGGTCGTCGAAGTTGACGGTCATCTTGGTGTGGCTGCCGTTGTCGTGGTCACGGTCAACGACGATCTGGTTGCCGGCCGACATGACCCCGTTGATGGTGAGTTCCGTCGATCCGCTCTCGTCGAGGTTCGAGTCGTAGAAGTTGTTCTCGGCGTAGCAGTAGGCGTCCATCCGTGCCAGTGTTCCGAACACGGGGTCCCCGAAGTACACGTTCCCGGAGTCCGTCACGGCCGAGTCCTTGATCGCGATGAACGCAGGTGCGTGGCCAGAGCACCCTCGCGCTTGCCGCACGCCGCGGCAAACAGCGGGTCCTTGCCGACATGGTCGTGGTCCACCAGATCCTCGTAGCCCGCGCACAGCCCGAAGACCCGCTGACGCAGCATCTGGCCGACCGTGTGCTCGACCCGACGCGGGTCCCGGTGGTCCCCGAAGCAGCGCGCAAACCGCGAGAGCAGATCGATGCGACGATCGACCCGCTCGAGCAGCAGCACGCCCCCGTCGCTCGTCACGGTACCGGCGTCGAAGCGCGTCACCGCGGTGCGTCCACAGATGCCCGCGAAGAGGGTCCCCTGCGGGCTACAGTCTGTCGTCATCGGGCCGGCGCTCCTGTCGGTGCAAGTACTAGCGAGTACGAGCACTTAGACAGACGACGGCCCGCTCAGATTCCCGGCTGGTGAACGATTCGGGCTAGTGAGTCGGTGGCGCAACTCCCTGCCTGAAAGTCCGCCAGAGAAGCTGACTTCGGGGCAAGCGAAAGGGCACTTCGCCGGGCCTACCGTGGCACGCGATGACTGGACATCGCACCGCCACGGAGACCGCCATGCAAGTCGCTACCGCACCCGACGAACTCATCCCCATCGGAGAGGCCGCGAAGCTCCTCGGTAGGAGTGTCCGCACGCTTCACACCTGGTCGCGAACCGGCAGGTTGACCGCGCACCGAGACGAACGCGGCCGGAGGTACTTCAACCTAGGTGCGGTGCTCGCACTTCGGCCGCGGGCCGACGAGCGCACCATTCCAACGGAGCAGAGCGCGGATCGGGGTGCGCTGTGATTGCGCTTGAGGAATTCCTAGCTCGCCTCAAGGGCGTCCGGGGCAGCGGCTCACGTTGGATGGCGATCTGCCCCGCCCACGATGACGGCACCCCAAGCCTGTCGATCGCGAAGGGGCACACCCAACCGATAGTGATCAAGTGCCAAGCTGGCTGCACGACCGATCAGGTGCTCAGAGCGATGCGTCTCACCCGCTCGGACATCTGCCTCAACGAGTCATCGGAACGCACTCCGCCTAACGACCTCCTCGTAGAGGAGGGAGATACCCCCCTGGAACGGGTGCAACAGCGCAACACCCCCCAAGCACCGGCTTCTCGTGGGCTCGATCTTGCCACCTACGCTGCCGCCAAGGCGTTGCCCGAGGCGTTCCTCCGGGATCTCGGGCTGACGTACAGCCGTGACAACAAGCGACTCGTGGTGAACATCCCGCACCGCAACGAGGACCGCGAAGAAACCGCCAACCTCACCCGCGCGTCCCTAGCGGGAGACGATCGCTTTCGCTGGGCGCGGGGCGCGACGCGCATGCTCTACGGCCTAGAGCGCTTGCAGCGCGCCCGCGACGCGGGGTACATCGTGCTGGTCGAAGGCGCGAGCGACGCGCAGGCGCTTTGGTACCACGACGAGCCAGCCCTCGGCCTCCCCGGCGCTAGGCGCTAGCGCGTGGAACGAGACCGAGGATCTTGTCGAGCTGCAACAGTCCTTTGGTGGGGACAATCGCTCGCAGCGTGACGCCTTCGGGACCTGGATCTACGCCATCGCGGTCAATCAGGTGAGGAGTGAGATGCGCAAACGGTCCGCGCAGAAGTACGGCAAACCGCTCAGCCTCGACGCCCTCCGGGCGAGCGAGGACGGCGGCGCCGTGGCGCTGGATCCGGCCGGAAATCAGCCCCGTGCGGACGAGCTCGTCTCCGCCGAGGAGGAGAAGGAACTCCTGCTCGGGGAACTGGACCGGCTCCATCCGGATCAGAAGGAAGTGATCGTCCTGCGCGAGTTTCAGGGTCTGGCCTACGAGGAGATCGCCGAGATCGTCGGCGTTCCGGTGGGGACAGTGCGCTCCCGCCTGTTCCGCGCGCGGGCTGATCTGCGCGACCGGCTGCGGGGGAAGATCCTGTGACGGCGCGCGAACACCCGGACGAGCGCGAGGAGCTGATGGCGCTGCTCGATCTCGAGCGCGACGATCGCCTGGACGACGCAGGACGCGCGCGTCTCGCGGAGTTGCTGGCGTCGGCCACGGAGCTGGGCGACGAGGCGCAGGAACTGCGGCGACTGGGCGAACTGTTCGCCGCGGTCCCGGCGGTTCACGCGCCAGCCGGGCTGTCCGACGACATCCTTGGAGCGGTACGTGCGCAACGGCCCCGTGGCCTGTTGATGCGCCTGGCGCCCCTCTTGTCGGCGACGGCAGCCGCAGCGCTCGTCATCGGATTCGTGCTCGCGACGGATCGCGGCTCGCCGTCTCTCCCGCCTGGCGAGATGGATGTTGCCGGCGTCCCGGAAGAAGAGACGATCGCGCTCGATCGCGCGCAGTCGTCTCGAGACGCCAAGAACGAGGGCACGCGCAAGGAGCGTGGCGTCTTCGGCGAACTCGAGGAAGACGCCGGCCGCGGTGCCGGTGCCAAGCCCGAAGCGGACGCGGCCGACGACATGCCGGGCACCGCGCCCGCGCGCGCTCCGGCGCCCCGCGCCAGGGCCACGTCGGCGCCTGCAGACACCGCTGCCGCGGACGTTGCCGATCGAATGGGGGCCGATCGCATGGGTGACGGCGACGACGACGCGAGCGCCGACAACGAGTCGGCAGAGGATCCCGATGAGTTCCGCGACGCGGACAACACCCGAGACAAGGCCGCCGGCAAGGACTCTGGACTCGAGAGGTCGGCGGGAGCCGCGATGCGACGGTTGCGCGAGACCCGGACTCCGGGTGAGCCAGACTTCTGGATAACCGAGGTCGGGGGCGCGCGCTACGCAGTGTTCACGGACGAGGCGGCGGCGCAGGCGTACGTCGCGCGACTGAGCCGTGCCGACGGAGCGGGCGCGGCGTCCGCGTTTGGGGAGGACGTCGCGGAGTCCGGAGCGGGCGAAGACGAGGCGAAGAAGGGCGACGGGGAGAAGTCCCTCGGCTCCGCGGCAAGCGAACAAGTTGGGCGCGCCGCTTCGCCGGTCACCGTCGTAGCGGACGTGTCGGTCCCGCGGGCGACGTTCGGCAGCCGGCGCGGCGCGTCAGGCGGCGCATCGTCGTTCGTGACGCCGGCGGCTCCATCAGCTCCGGGCGCGGACGCCGCCGGCGAATCCGAGGGCGGCCCGCGCGAGGGCGAGTCAGTCGCGCACCGGCAAGAGCCACCCTCCGAGGCCGGGGAACGCTCGATCGACCGCGCTCTGGTGGCGCGGCTCGTCGACGGTTTCCTGCGCGGTCGCCGCGCCGCCGCCGAGGCGAACAACGTCGGAGTCGCGGACTCTCCAGCTTCCGGTCCGAGCACGGGCGGGGGCGGCGGGGGTCCGGCCGTCGGCAGGGGTGGGGCAGCCGGCGGAGCCCGCGGCGCTCGGCCCGGCAGCGCCGCCGAGTCCCGCAGCACCGGGTCCCGCAGCACCGGGTCCCGCAGCACCGAGCGCGTGATCGTGCTGCTCGTGCGACCGCAGGTCGCGACGCCCGCCGCCGAAGAACGCTAGCGGACTACTTCGAACGCCGAGATTCGAGGAAGCGGCGCAGGGCTTCGCGCACCGGGGCGCCTTCGGAGGTCAGGTCCGGGTCCCGCTCGACCAATGCCAGGGCGTCCTCCCGCGCGTCCGTCAGCAGCGCCGCGCCGCCCACGAGACTCGCCAGCCGCAGTTCAGGGAGACCGCTCTGCCGGGTGCCGAGGAACTCGCCGGGGCCCCGGATGCGCAGGTCCTCCTCGGCGATCACGAAGCCGTCAGTCGTGGATGCGATGGCGTTCAGCCGCTCCAGCGCGTCGGGTGTGACGGAGTCGTGGAAGACGATCATTCGTCCGGGGTGCTCGCCGCGGCCGACCCGTCCGCGGAGCTGGTGGAGTTGCGCGAGTCCGAAACGCTCGCCGTGCTCGATGACCAGCAGGGTCGCCTCGGGTACGTCCACGCCAACCTCGACTACGGACGTGCACACCAGGATCGGGGTCTCGCCTGCGCGGAAGCGGTCCATCGCCGCGTCCTTTTCCGCCCCGCTCATGCGGCCGTGCAGCAATCCGACGTCGATCTCGGGGAACACGTCGTCTCGCAGGTGTTGTGCATGCTGCACGGCGGCGCGCAGGTTGCTCTCGTCGCTCTCCTCGACCAGCGGCACCACGTGGTAGACGCGATGGCCGCGGCGTACGACGCGGCGCGTGAGATCGTGCACGCGCTCGCGGTCGGCCTCGGCCGCCAGCACGGTTGCGACGGGACTGCGCCCGGGCGGCATCTCGTCGAGGACGCTCACGTCGAGGTCCCCGAAGAGGGTCATGGTCAGCGTGCGCGGAATGGGGGTGGCGCTCATGACGAGCACGTCCGGCGCCAGCCCCTTCTTGCGGAGTGCGGAGCGCTGTAGCACCCCGAACTTGTGCTGCTCGTCCACGATCACGAGCGCCAGCGTTTCGAATTGCACGTCGCCCGTGAGCAACGCATGCGTGCCGATGCAGATATCGATCTCTCCGGCAGCGAGCGCGGACAGATGGTCGCGCCGTTCGGACGCGCTGGCGCTGCCGGTGAGCAGGGCAAGACGCACTCGTGATCCCTCGAGCATTCGGGAGAACGTGGCGTGGTGCTGCTCCGCCAGGATCTCGGTCGGCGCCAGCAGTGCGCACTGCAGCTTGTGTGCGACGACGGCGAGCATCGCGTACGCGGCGACGACCGTCTTGCCGGCGCCGACATCTCCCTGCAGCAGCCGGTTCATCGGATGCCCGGAAGCGAGATCCTCCGCGATCTCCGCACAGCAGCGGTCCTGCGCACCGGTCAGTGGGAACGGGAAGCGTGCGCGGATGCGGCCATCCAGCCGCGCGTCGATGGCGACGCGATGTGGCTTCTCTTCGACGCGCAGGTGGCGGCGCCGGAGCGCGATCGCCGTTTGGAGGATGAACAGCTCCTCGTACTCCAACCGTCGCCGTGCCGTGGAGAGCGCGAGCTCGGACTCCGGGAAGTGCATCTGGCGGAGAGCCGTCGCCAACGGCTGCAGGTCTCGGGCCGAGCGGATGGACTCCGGAAGCGGATCGTCCAGTTGGTCCGCGACCGCGTCCAGCGCGCGCGCGACGACGCCGCGCATCCACGCCGGGTGGAGACCCTGGGTGACGGGGTGGACGGGGACGATGCGGCCCGCGGAGAGCGGCTCGTCCTCCTCCCGTGGAACCTCGACCTCCGGGCTGCTCATCTTCGGGCCGTGATCCCACGTGACGCGTCCCGCCAAGATGACGTCGGTGCCGGGCGCGAGCTGATCCGCCCGCCATGGCTGCTGCCAGAACTCGACCTCGAGCGTTCCGCTCCCGTCCTCGATGCTCACGACGACCAGCGAGCGCCGCCGGGCATACCCGCCCATCCTGCGCTTGCGCACGGCGGCGACGCGCCCCTCGACCGTTGCGCGCGTCTCGGGACGCAGCTCGGCGATGGGGACGACCTTGCTGCGGTCCTGGTGCTCTCGCGGGTAGTGCCGCGTCAGATCCTCGAGCGTTCGCACACCGAGCTTGCCGAGCAGCTCCGCGCGGGCCGGTCCGACGCCACGGAGGTACTGCACGGGGGTGCTCGGGCGCGAGGTGCTGCTCGGGCGGCCCGCCGCGTTCGTCGAGTCAACAGTGCCTTCGTCGCCGCTCACGCGCCCCTTCGCAGCGTGGTTGGGCCGCGGGGATGTACGATAGCGGACCGAGAGGACGGCGTGCCCGCACGGCGCCGTCACTGAGGAGCCCGTGCTTGTGAACATTGGGTGGCGGCCTCGGGAGGATCGTATCGTTCCGTCACGGCAGCGCGCACGTCGTTTCGCGATCACCCCCGCGTGGGTGGCGCTGCTCCTGCTGCCCGTATTCACGTTCGGTCTGCTCGCCGATCTATTCGTACCGTTCGATCTCCTCGTACCGGGCGCGCACGCTCAGGACGAGCCGGGCGAGCCGGGTGAGACGGACGAGAAGGACGAGAAGGACGAGAAGGACGAGAAGAGCGCCGCCGAGAAGGCCGCGCTGCTGCGGGCGATGGAGCTCGCCTTCCTCGATCTCGAAACGGATCACGGCGACCACCGCTCCGGCGCTGTGGCCCGCCGCGCCGCCGGAGCCCAGTACGCGGAGCTTCTGAAAGCCGTGGCCACGGACGCGCGCGGAGATCCCGAGCTGCCCGTCGACACCGCTCTCGGCACGCTCGTCCTGCGCTCCGCCGACGCCAAGCAGCGCCTGCTGTCCTCGGACGCGCTGTTCGTGGTGGGCCGGCTGGCGGTCGCGGCGCTGCGCGCGGAGGACACCCTGGGCGGCGTGGCGGCGTTCGTCGCCGTCGCCGACGATGTGTTCGCGGCAGACGAGCCCTCGGACGTCTGGGACGGGTTCTTCACCGCCGCGCCGACCGTGATGGCGTGGCGCGAGGCGCACGGCGCGACGAACACGGATGGCGGCGACGGACCCGGAGGCGATGAGAGCACCGACGGCCCTGCTGCCGACGCTGAGACCGAGATGGTGCACTTCGATCGCACACGAATCGAAGTGGGACCGTGGACCGGCTGGGTCGCGGAGCTGGGGGACAAGTCCGAGAAGCGGCACAAGGTCACGGTCAAGGCGCTGTGGGCAGATGTGCACGAGGTCACCTGCGGTCAGTACCGCGCGTTCCTGGTGAACGCGAAGCCGTCCGACCGCGACTCGCTGCTTCCGCAGGGCTGGACGCTCGACCTCGACGAGATGCCCGTGCTGCCCATGTTGCCCGGTGGCCTCGCGCATCACCCCGTGACCGGTGTGACGTATGTGCAGGCGAAGCGGTACGCGGCGAATCTCGGCAAGCGCCTCCCGACCGAAGACGAATGGGAGCGCATCGCGTCCGCGGGAGAGCTCGACCGCACCTATCCATGGGGCACCGACACGGTCAACGTCACTTGGGTGCACGGTGACTCTGCCGGCGGCGCGCAGTCGGTCCGCGACGAGAACGGCGACGTCACGCCAGAGGGAGTGCGCGGTCTTGCGGGCAATGTCGCTGAATTCACCTCCACTCTCGCCACGCGGAAGCCGATCGGGCGGACCGTCCCGAAGGACGGCCGGATCGTGATCCGGGGCGGCAGTTACCGCTCGCGGGGCAGCGAGTGCACGACGCGGTCCCGCTGGACGGTCGAGCCCGGCGAGGTCGCGGCGAACATAGGGTTTCGCTGTGTGATAGGCGAGGCCGCCTACAAGAAGCGATACGGGCGCTGAGCCCGGAGCCTCCCGCTCGAGCCTCCCGATCGAGCCTCGCCCCGGCGCCCCATGACCCCCCGGTGACTCCCTTGCGGAGGATCGGTCGCCCCTAGCCGCATCTGTTCACGAGACGTCGCGATGACGGTGCTTTCGGAGTCCACAGGGTCAGATCTTGGCCAGGCGAGGGCGGATGCTGTCGTCGTTGCCACAAGGGCAACGCGAGTGAGCGGCCGAAACGGCGCGGATTCTGCGGTGTGGGCAGACCGTAGGCCGGGCGGTGGTGTGGCGGACGGCGCGGCGGGACGTCAGGTCGGCTTCGGGGATGCCAGCAGTCGTTGCGCGCAGCGCTCGAAGACGTGCTGCCAGGGCCACGACGAGGACATCGAGACCCAGATCCGGCGCGTCGTGATCCGCACGAGCGCGCCGATCTTGAGCAGCCGCAGGCGGATCGTGCCGGCTTGCGCACGCGCCATCTCGGTGCCGGCGAGACCGATGCGTCGCAGCGCACAGGTCAGGACGTAGGCCATGGCCGACATGGCCATCCGCACGGCGTTGCCCTGCATCGTGTGCACCGACAGACGGGTGCCGAAGAGCTCGAGCTGCTGCTCCTTGATGCGATTCTCCGCCTCGCCCCGGGCGCAGTAGAGCTGCTCGTAGAGACGCTTGCTGCTCCAGCTACGAGGCGGCAGATTGGTCACCACGAAGCGGGGATTGCGCTTGCCGCCCGGCAGGTGCTCGGCCTTGGCGACCACGCGACGCCTCTGGCTCCAGCTCCCCAGCGTGGTCCAGGCAAAGTCGCGAAAGACCCGGGCTGCTCGGCCGGTCTGCACGGCACGGGCTGCGGCCTCATCGAGCGCGTCTTCGACGTGTCGCTCAAGGCGCTCATTGCGCGCCATGCCCAGCAGGTAGAAGTGGCCGGCGGCCTCGCACCAGGCCATCAGCTCCTCGCGGCAAAAGCCCGAGTCTGCGCGCACGAGCACCTTGGCCCGGGGCCAGCGGCGCCGCAGACGTAAGACCAGCGCACGGAGCTCGTCCACGACTCCGCGCGCGGGATCTCTGTCAGCGGTCTGGAGCCGAGCGAGCAAGAGGTGCTCGCCGCAGAAGACGTACAGCGGCAGGTAGCAGTAGTGCCCGTAGTAGCCGTGGAAGAAGCGGCCCTCCTGCCGGCCGTGCAGCCGCACGTCGGAGTGGTCCAGGTCCAGCACGAGCAGGCCCGGATCCTCCGGCCCCATGGCCTCGCAGAAGACGTCGCTGAGCACGCTGTCCACGCGCTCCTGGTCCATCTCGATCTTGGCGTAGCGCGTCTGTGCCGTGGCGCCGAGCTGCGTGGTCTCGAGCCGCGAGAGCGTCGGGTGCGTGGCCAGAGCACCCTCGCGCTTGCCGCACGCCGCGGCAAACAGCGGGTCCTTGCCGACATGGTCGTGGTCCACCAGATCCTCGTAGCCCGCGCACAGCCCGAAGACCCGCTGACGCAGCATCTGGCCGACCGTGTGCTCGACCCGACGCGGGTCCCGGTGGTCCCCGAAGCAGCGCGCAAACCGCGAGAGCAGATCGATGCGACGATCGGTCCGCTCGAGCAGCAGCACGCCCCCGTCGCTCGTCACGGTACCGGCGTCGAAGCGCGTCACCGCGGTGCGTCCACAGATGCCCGCGAAGAGGGTCCCCTGCGGGCTACAGTCTGTCGTCATCGGGCCGGCGCTCCTGTCGGTGCAAGTACTAGCGAGTACGAGCACTTAGACAGACGACGGCCCGCTCAGATTCCCGGCTGGTGAACGATTCGGGCTAGCCGCATCTGTTCACGAGACGTCGCGATGACGGTGCTTTCGGAGTCCACAGGGTCAGATCTTGGCCAGGCGAGGGCGGATGCTGTCGTCGTTGCCACAAGGGCAACGCGAGTGAGCGGCCGAAACGGCGCGGATTCTGCGGTGTGGGCAGACCGTAGGCCGGGCGGTGGTGTGGCGGACGGCGCGGCGGGACGTCAGGTCGGCTTCGGGGATGCCAGCAGTCGTTGCGCGCAGCGCTCGAAGACGTGCTGCCAGGGCCACGACGAGGACATCGAGACCCAGATCCGGCGCGTCGTGATCCGCACGAGCGCGCCGATCTTGAGCAGCCGCAGGCGGATCGTGCCGGCTTGCGCACGCGCCATCTCGGTGCCGGCGAGACCGATGCGTCGCAGCGCACAGGTCAGGACGTAGGCCATGGCCGACATGGCCATCCGCACGGCGTTGCCCTGCATCGTGTGCACCGACAGACGGGTGCCGAAGAGCTCGAGCTGCTGCTCCTTGATGCGATTCTCCGCCTCGCCCCGGGCGCAGTAGAGCTGCTCGTAGAGACGCTTGCTGCTCCAGCTACGAGGCGGCAGATTGGTCACCACGAAGCGGGGATTGCGCTTGCCGCCCGGCAGGTGCTCGGCCTTGGCGACCACGCGACGCCTCTGGCTCCAGCTCCCCAGCGTGGTCCAGGCAAAGTCGCGAAAGACCCGGGCTGCTCGGCCGGTCTGCACGGCACGGGCTGCGGCCTCATCGAGCGCGTCTTCGACGTGTCGCTCAAGGCGCTCATTGCGCGCCATGCCCAGCAGGTAGAAGTGGCCGGCGGCCTCGCACCAGGCCATCAGCTCCTCGCGGCAAAAGCCCGAGTCTGCGCGCACGAGCACCTTGGCCCGGGGCCAGCGGCGCCGCAGACGTAAGACCAGCGCACGGAGCTCGTCCACGACTCCGCGCGCGGGATCTCTGTCAGCGGTCTGGAGCCGAGCGAGCAAGAGGTGCTCGCCGCAGAAGACGTACAGCGGCAGGTAGCAGTAGTGCCCGTAGTAGCCGTGGAAGAAGCGGCCCTCCTGCCGGCCGTGCAGCCGCACGTCGGAGTGGTCCAGGTCCAGCACGAGCAGGCCCGGATCCTCCGGCCCCATGGCCTCGCAGAAGACGTCGCTGAGCACGCTGTCCACGCGCTCCTGGTCCATCTCGATCTTGGCGTAGCGCGTCTGTGCCGTGGCGCCGAGCTGCGTGGTCTCGAGCCGCGAGAGCGTCGGGTGCGTGGCCAGAGCACCCTCGCGCTTGCCGCACGCCGCGGCAAACAGCGGGTCCTTGCCGACATGGTCGTGGTCCACCAGATCCTCGTAGCCCGCGCACAGCCCGAAGACCCGCTGACGCAGCATCTGGCCGACCGTGTGCTCGACCCGACGCGGGTCCCGGTGGTCCCCGAAGCAGCGCGCAAACCGCGAGAGCAGATCGATGCGACGATCGACCCGCTCGAGCAGCAGCACGCCCCCGTCGCTCGTCACGGTACCGGCGTCGAAGCGCGTCACCGCGGTGCGTCCACAGATGCCCGCGAAGAGGGTCCCCTGCGGGCTACAGTCTGTCGTCATCGGGCCGGCGCTCCTGTCGGTGCAAGTACTAGCGAGTACGAGCACTTAGACAGACGACGGCCCGCTCAGATTCCCGGCTGGTGAACGATTCGGGCTAGAGGTGCCCGCAGAACATCTCGCGGTCTTCGGCGCGATCGGCGGGCCGTCCATCTCCCTCCCCACCCGGGGCACGGTGCTCCTGCCCCTGTCCGTGTCGACGACGTCTCCAACGACCTTCGGACCGTTCCTGATGCCGAGTGGTGACGTGATCCCGGTGAGTATCGTCCTGCGCCGCAGGTGGCTCTCGCGGCTCTTCTCTGCCTCGTTCACGGTCACGCAGATCGAACCCCGGGGGGGGCGGCCGTTCCCGTCAGTCACGTTCACGATCAGATCGATCTGGTCGACGATCTTCAGCGCTGTGTTCGACCGCTAGAGGCCGGCGCGCCTCAGTCGCCCCAGACTTGCAAGGGCCGGGACGGACGCACCCGTCCTGCGCGTTAGAGGGGGTGTGGGGCTAGCCTCCATTGCTCTCCCGCCGGATGGCCGCGCGGGTGGCGGAGGTGAGCCGTGCCGAGCCACGCAGACACTCGCACCGAGACCGACAGCCTGGGACCCGTCGAGGTCGCTGCCGACCGCTACTGGGGGGCGCAGACCCAGCGCTCGATCGAGAACTTCCCGATCGGCGGGGAACGGTTCCCGCGCGAGATGATCCGAGCGTTCGGCATCGTCAAGAAGGCCGCCGCGCAGACGAACCGCGAGCTCGGTGACCTGGACGCCGAGACGGCGGAACTCGTGGAGCGCGCCGCGTCCGAGGTGATCTCGGGCGCTCTCGACGATCACTTCCCCCTCGTCGTCTGGCAGACCGGAAGCGGCACGCAGACGAACATGAACGCGAACGAGGTGATCTCGAATCGCGCGATCGAGATGGCCGGCGGGGCGATGGGCAGCAAGTCCCCAGTGCACCCGAACGACCACGTGAACCGCGGACAGTCGAGCAACGACACGTTCCCGACCGCGATGCACGTTGCCGTGGCATGTCAGCTCGTCGAGCGGCTCATGCCGGCAGTGCGCTCGCTGAGCGAGGTGTTCGCTTCGAAGTCCTCCCAGTTCGCCGACATCGTGAAGATCGGCCGTACGCACTTGCAGGACGCGACGCCGCTCACGCTCGGTCAGGAGTTCTCGGGCTACGCGGCTCAGCTCGACGGAGCGTTGCGGGCGATCGAGGGCACCCTCCCGGGACTCCTGGAACTCGCGCTCGGCGGCACGGCCGTCGGAACGGGCCTGAACACGCACCCACAGTACGCGGATCTCGTTGCCGAGCGGATCGCGGACCTGGCGGGCTTGCCGTTCGTGTCGGCGCCCAACAAGTTCGCGGGTTTGGCGGCGCACGACGCGCTCGTCGCCGCACATGGCGGTCTGTCCACGCTTGCTGCGGCGCTGCACAAGATCGCGAACGACGTGCGCTGGCTCGCCAGCGGCCCGCGCTGCGGGATTGGGGAAATCACCATCCCGGCCAATGAGCCGGGCAGCTCGATCATGCCCGGCAAGATCAACCCGACACAGTGCGAGGCGCTCACGATGGTGTGCGCGCAGGTGATGGGGAACCAGACCGCGGTGTCCTTCGGCGGCATGAGCGGCAACTTCGAACTGAACGTCTACAAGCCGGTCATGGTCTGGAACTGTCTCCAGTCGATCCGTCTGTTGGCAGACGCGTCGGACTCGTTCCGCGAACGGTGCGCGCAGGGCATCGAGCCGAATCACGAACGCATCGCAGAGAACCTGCAACGGAGTCTGATGCTTGTGACCGCGCTCAATCCGCACATCGGTTACGACAAGGCCGCAAAGGTCGCGAAGACCGCGTATGCGGAAGGCATCACACTCGCCGATGCGGCAGAGCGTCTGGGATACCTGACGCGCGATGAGTTCGAGCGTCTCGTGCGCCCGGAGAACATGACGGGGCCGCGGAGCACTGACTAGCATTCCGCGTACGGCGACGTCGTGTACGCGCCGCGGGAGGGTGAGGCGTTGGTCGGAGCGCCAACTGCACAGGACTGTCTCTCACGACACGCGCCGTCGTACGTCGACGGAGCGTCGGTTGTGCAGTTCCTCGCGCCGTGGGATCCGAAGAAGAACGCGCTGATCCGTTTTCGGCACGGCGGGCGCGATCTCGTGCTCAAGGTGTACCGTCAGAACCTGCGCTACGCGCTGCAGGCCATGCGCAACTTCTCCTCGCGTTGGGGGTCGCGGGCGCTCGCCCTTCGCAGTTCGGCGCGCCAACGGCTCCAGTCCGAGGTTGCGTGCATCCGCGCGTTCGCCGCCGCGGGGCTCGGGACGTTCGAGATCGTGGATCAGCCGGGTCCGCACGCGCTGGTCTTCGCGTTCGAGCACGGCTGTTCGCTCCGCTCGCTGCAGAAGCGTGGCGAAGAAGTAACCGACCTCGTGCTACGCGCCACAGAGGACCTTGCCCGTCGCCAGTCCATCGCGCGCCGCACGAACGACCGATACCTCGTTCACCCCGCGCCCCGTCTGACGCACGTCTGGGTCGCGCCGGGCGGTCGGCTCCTGTACTTCGACTTCGAGGACCGCGTCAACCCATCGCTCCGCATCGACGAGGCACTCGCACTCGAGTTGATGGACTGGCTGCACTACGTCTCGCGCCGCGATGACGACCGGGCCTTGCTCCGCGCGAGTCTCGAGGCGGTGGGCGACGAGGGGCTCGGGCGCCTCTCCGCCTACGCGAACGGCCGCCGCTTCGGCTGGCTCTCGGGGTCGTTCCGCAAGCACAGCGACGTGCTCACCGTGGTCGACGCGATTCGGACGGTCTCGCGCGTCGCGTAGTCGCTAGCGCTTCTCGGGCGCTGGGGAGTCTTCGTTGCCGGGCGCCGGCTTCTCGGCCGCCGTGCCCGACGGCTTGCGCCCGAGCAACACTCGCTCGAAGTGCTCGCGCACCTTGGGCAGCGACTTCTCGAGTCCGTCCTTCGCCCGGTGGTTCTCGCCCTTCATGACGATGAGTCGCGCGCCGCCGTACAGGTCGGAGAGCGCCTGGCTCTTCTCGAGCGGGACGATCTCGTCGAGCTCGGCTGCCACGATCATCACGCCGTCCTTGCGTGACGGGTTCACCCACTGCTCGGGGCTCATCACGTTCATCTGCTTGCGGACGTCGTCCTCGTAGAGGCCCTGCTCCTCGAGTTCGCGACGCAGCGGTTTCGTGAGCCAGTTGCCGTTGTAGATGACGCCCGCAACGTCCACGCCGGCGAGTTGCGCGACGACGGCCTTGTAGCTCTTCTCGTGCATGCCGTAGAGCGTCGCGGACACGAACCCGCCGAGGCTGGTTCCGAGCAACCCGATCTTCTCGGGATCGACGTTGCGCTTCTCGACCAGCCAGTGCTTCAGGCGTGCGACGTCCTGCGTGAGCTGGATGAACGACAACGCGTTGCGCTGCATGTCGGAGGACAGTGTGTAGGAACCCGGGCGTACGCCCTTCGGGGTGCGCTGGCCCTGATACGGGATCTCGATCCACACGACCTGGATGCCGGACTCCGCGATGCGCTGCGCCAGGATCGGCGTCAGCGGATCGAACTTCCAGCCGCCGATCGCGATGACCGCCGCCCGCGTCGGTTGCTTCGTGTGGAAGAGGCGGGCGCGCACGACGTCGTTGCGCTCCTTGAACTCCGTAGCGACCGGCGAGGGGAACTTGAGGACCTCGAGCGACACACCGTTGGCCAGTTTGATGGGCGGCCGGACGGTCATCTTGAAAGGCTCGTGCCGGTAGACCGTCTGGTCGCGAAGAGCGACCGCGGCCGCCGGCGGCGTCTTCGTCGACGCGGGCGCGGGATCCTGGGCCGGCGCAGGCAGCGCGAACGCCGCGACGACGAGGACGGCCAAGCCGTGAGCCAGAGATCGGAACCGGGTGTGTTGACGCACTTCGCGGCTCATTATGTCCTCCCGGACCCCGGTAGGCTTACGAGATGGGACGCGAATCACTTGTGGAGGCCCTCGGGCCCGTCTTCTCCGTGCTCCGCGACGTCGACCCCGGGATGCCCGGATTGGCGGAACGCCTGAACGCGGAACTGCCGCTTTCAGGCGACGTCTGCGCGGCGGTCCGCGAGGCCGCTCAGCAGGGAGTCGCTGACGGCTGGCTGTGCGATCGCGAAGCCGGGGGCATCTCGTTCTCCCGCCCGGTCAAGCCGGGTGAAGAGTCAGGCGGCTACAGCGTCGATGCCGTCGTGATGGAGAACATCGTCGGCCCCAAGCACACGCACACCAACGGCGAGATCAACCTCTGCTTCGCGGAGGACGGCGATCCGCGCTTCGATGGCCACCCCGCCGGCTGGGTCGTGTTCCGGCCTGGCACCACCCACAAGCCGCGTGTCTCCGACGGCCGCATGCTGATCCTCTACTTCCTGCCGGACGGCGCCGTCGAGTTCCACCGCAGCTAGTCGCGGGGTCGGCGGAGCAGCAGCAGCCAGCCCGCGAGCAGCAGCAGGCCGCCGAACGGCGTGACCGCGCCGAACCAGCGCGGCGCTCCGAGAGCCATCGCGTAGAGCGTTCCGCTGAAGACCAGGATGCCGGCGGCGAAGCACCAGGCCGGCGCAGCCGCCCGGCGGTCGCCGAGCGCCAGAATCGCGACCGCGTGCAGCAGGTGGTAGACCGCACCCGTGTGCCACCAGTCGAGCGCCTGATCGAGCCGTTCGGCGGCCACCGCCTTGTCGAGGCCGTGCGCCCCAAACGCACCCAGTGCCACGCCGAGAAACCCGAGCACGGCCGCGAGACGCCGGTTGCTCACCGCTGTCGCCTCATGCGCGCGGGTGCGCCTTCGAGTACGCCTCGCGCAAGAGGCGCGGCGTCACGTGCGTGTAGATCTGCGTCGTAGCGGGATCGCTGTGACCGAGTAGTTCCTGCACCGTTCGGAGATCGGCTCCCGCGTCGAGCATGTGCGTCGCGAATGAGTGCCGCAGAGTGTGTGGCGTGCCGCGCCCCGCGAGACCGGCGCGTTCGAGCTCCCGCTTCACGATGCGCTCCACGCTGCGCGTCGTCAGTCGTCCGCTGCGGTTGTTGACGAACAGCGCCTCGGTCGCGCCATGGCCGCGCGTCGTCTGTCGCAGGGCGAGGTAGCGCTCGATCGCGCGGCGGGCGGCTCCCCCTAGGAACGTCAGGCGCTCCTTCTTGCCCTTGCCGCGCACGCGCATGACGCCCGTCTCAAGGTCGACGTCGGCCAGGTCGGCGCCGCAGAGTTCACCGACACGCAGACCCGCCGAGTAGAGAGTTTCGAGAATCGAGCGGTCGCGGGCGCCGCGCATCCCAGGCGGCAGGGGGAGTGACAGCAGCCGCTCGACCTCCTTCTGCGTGAGTGGTTCCGGAAGCGTCCTTCGCTTGCGCGGCGACCGCAGTGCCGCCGCCGGGTTGCGCGGGACGACGCCCTCGCGGTGGAGGTACTTGAAGAAGCTGCGGGCGGTCGCGACGACTCGAGCAAGGCTCGTGGACGCGAGCCCCCGGGCCGCCTCTCCGGCGAGAAACGCACGCAGCGCCGCGGAGTCCACCGCCGCCACGTCGCGCACGCCGTCCGCGTCGAGGTGCGCCGCCAGACGCGAGAGATCGGCGCCGTACGCCTCCAGCGTGTGGGGCGACAGCCGCCGCGCCACGCGGCCGTTGGCGAGGAAACGATCCACGGCCTCGTCGGGGTGCACGGACCGAGCGTCCCGCCGTCGGCGCCGCACGCCAAGGAATCGGCACCAGACAATCGGCACCAGGGAACGGGCGCCAAGTAATCGCCTCCCTGGGCGGTCCGCGTCTGCGACGCTCTCGCCGTGCCCAGCCCACGCCCCCTGGCCGCATACCGGCAGGAGTTGCCGTACACCGAACTCTGGCCCGCTGCGCGCGCACTTGCTGCGCGGGAGCCGGGCGTGGCGTTCCTGGACTCGAGCGGCCCGGCGGGACCCAGCGCCCGCTGGTCCGTTCTCGGCTGGCGGCCCATTCGCACGCTGCGCTGGCCCGCTGGCAAGACCGGAGCTCTGACGGCGCTGCGCCACGTCGTGGGGCAGCGCCGACTGGCACCGGACCCGGAGTCGCCGGCGCCGTTCCGAGGCGGGTTCCTCGGGTGGATCTCGTACGACATCGGTCGCCACGTCGAAGACCTGCCCGACCGGCACGGCCCCGACCCGCGCGTGCCCGACCTCGTGCTGGCGGAGTACGAGAGCCTGCTCGTCGAGGACCGCGTGGACCGGCGGCTGTTCGTCAGCGGCGTCTGCGACATGCGCGAGGGACCGTCGCGGTTGGTCGCCCGCCAGGCCGAGTTCGTCGATCTCGTCGGCGCACTCCCGGAAGTCACGCCGCGGGATGCTCCCGCAGCGCAGAACGTCGTTCCGGACGTCGAGAAAGAGGTGTATCTCGCGCGCCTCGAACGGGTGCTCGAGTACATCCGCGCGGGAGACATCTTCCAGGCGAACCTCTCGCAGCGTTTCACCGCCGAACTCGGCGTCGATCCGATCGACCTGTATGCGCGGTTGCGGCGCGCGTCGCCCGCGCCCTACGGGTGTTGGATGGACCTGGGCGGTCCGGCCGTGCTCTCGATCAGCCCTGAGTTGTTCCTCGAACGCCGCGGGACGCGCATCGTCACTCGCCCGATCAAGGGGACGCGTCCGCGCGGAGCGGACGGCACGGAGGACGCGGCGCTCGCCGACGCGCTCCTGCGTAGCGAGAAGGACCGGGCCGAACTCGCGATGATCGTCGACCTGCTGCGCAACGATCTGGGTCGCGTGGCGGAGACAGGCAGCGTCGAAGTGCTCGAAGAGCGAGTGCTCGAGGCCCACCCGACGGTGCATCACGCCGTTGCCACCGTCGCCGCGCGCCTCTCCGATCGCGTGCACGCCGCGGACCTCGTGGCGGCAACGATGCCGGGCGGGAGCATCACCGGGGCACCGAAAATCCGTGCCATGCAGATCCTCGACGAGCTCGAGGACGTGCGCCGCGGTCCCTATTGCGGAGCCGCCGGCTGGTTCGGATACGACGGGGATCTGGTCCTTAACATCCTGATCAGAACTCTCGTCGCGGACGAGAGCGCGGTCAGCTTTCACGTCGGCGGCGGCATCGTCGCGGACAGCGATCCGGCGGCGGAGTACGATGAGACTCTCGACAAGGCGCGGGCGCTCATTCGTGCGCTGACCGAGAGTGACGCATGACCCGCCGAGAAGCGCAAGTGGATCGCGGCGCAGAGGTGGGTGAGGGACTCTTCGAGACGATCCTGCTCGTGCGCGGTCACTCCAAACTGATCGAGTTGCACGCAGCGCGGATGCAGTCGAGTGCCGCCGCCCTGGGATTGCCGTGTCCCGCGAACCTGGCCGAGCGCATGCGCCGCGGTGCGGCGCGAGCATGGAAGCGCGCCGTGATGCCGCGACGCTCCGCGTTGCGCGTGCGCCTCACCATGCGCGGGCCGCGCGGGTTCGTCTCGCCCGATGAACTCACGCCGCGCCTCTCCTACACGGCGACGCGAATCAGCCCGCGTGAGTTTCGCGAGCCCTCGAAGCCGCTCCGTGCCGTCACGATCGCGGGCCATCGCATCGATCCGCGGAGCCGTCTGTCGGGCCACAAGTCGCTCTCGTGGATGCCCTTCGTGCTGGCCCGCCGCGAGGCGCGCGCCGCGGGCGCGCACGTCGGTCTGATCAGGACGGTGGATGGGGACGTGGCGGAGGCCGACTTCGCGAACGTGTTCGCGGTGCTCGGCGACCGCGTGGTGACTCCGCCCCTGGAGCGGGGAGTCCTGCCGGGAGTCACCCGGGCCCGGGCGCTGGCGGCATTCGCGACTGACGGCCGCCCGGTGGCCGAGCGGCGCCTCCGCCCGAGCGACCTCCAGCGAGCCCGGGAGGTGTTCCTGACCTCCAGTCTCTCAGGGATCACGCCCCTGTCCTCGATCGACGGCACCCTCTGCAAGGCTCCAGGCTCGGAGGCGGCCTGGCTCGCCTCTTGCTTGGAAGGAACACAGGGACCTCGCACCGTTGAGGGGTCCTCGGCTTAGAATCCGTCTGGCCCGCGCAGAATGACAGTGGCCCAGCCGGCCGCGCCCCCCGGAGTCCTCACATGAAGAAACTCACCGCAGTCTCCTCCGCCGCAGTGTTCGCAATGGCGTGCGTCCTCGGCCTGTTCTCGGCGGCCCCGCCGGTCCTGGCCGATCACCACGAGGCCGACGAGCCCGTGATGACTGCGGAGGAGAAGGCGAATGCCGACGCTGCCGACTACCTGAAGAACCTCAAGAAGAAGCTCTCGAAGATGCCTGGTGTCACGGCCATCGCCACGGCGACGAAGCTCGGCACGATGTGGAACGACGAGAAACTCACCGAGGACACCAAGTCGCCCATCCCCGGCTACTTGCAGAAGATCGCGTCGAACAAGGACAACAAAGCCAAGGTCGCGGGTATCAAGACGCTGGCGATGCTTGGTCCGGAACACGCGACCAAGACCATCACGAAGCAGCTCGGCAAGGCGCTGAAGTCCAAGAAGCCGGCGAAGGCCGTGTGGAAGGCGTGCTTGACCGCACTTGGGTCCATGGCTGACCCGGGCAAGACGGCGGTCAAGACAGTCAGCGACCTGCTGAAGTACAAGGACTACGACGTCATCAACGCCGCTGCGCACGCGATCGCCGGTTACGAGAACGCACCCGGCAAGCTGCGCAAGCAGTTGTTCGAAGACGTGATCAAGCAGAGCGAAGGCACGTACAGCGGCTTCAAGGCGAACGACAACAACCTGAAGACGAAGTGGAACGTCATCGGCGGCGGCGTGATGAAGGCGCTGAAGCGACTGTCCGGCAAGAAGAACCTGACCGACCCCACGGCTGCGCGCGCCTACCTGAACGACACCAAGAAGGACCGCAAGGCGTGGGCCGACAAGCCGGAAATCAAGAAGGACAACTAGAAGGGACCCGCCGGGAAGTGAACGCCGTCCGGACCGCCCTTTGATCGAACATTCCCGAACCCCCGGCAAGCCGCCGATGCGCCCCTGGATGGCCGTACTCGGCGGCCTGCTCGTCGGCGCAGCCGCCGCGTTCGGAGTGCTCGCGGCGCTGGGACACCTTGGCGGATCCTCCGGCCGCACCGCCGTTCCGCCGCCTGCGCCGCCGCGGTCGGTCGCGCTCTACGGACTGACGACTGCGCCCGGACGTCTCTTCCTGCTTCTCCCCGCCGGACCGGAGGACCGGATGGCGGTGGCGAGGCCGTGCTCGCCCGACGCTTGTTCCCCGCCGCTTCGCCGGCCCGCCGGCTCGCCAGCGTCTGGGCCGCCAACCGCGGGAGGAACGGCGACTGGGAGGTGGACCTCGCGTCCGTCCCGCTGCGGGTGCGCGCCGGAGCCGGCGAGCCGTGGGAGCCCGTCGAGCCGCTCACGGGGCCGCTTTCCGGCGCCGTCCCGGTCTCGGACCTGACGCCCGCGGCTGCGTTGCGGCTCCGCACGCTCGGCGGCGAGCGTGCGCGTGTCACGGTCGGACCGCTGTCCTCGGCGCGGATCCTGGTGGCCCTGCCGGCGGGGGCGGAGTTCTCGAGCGTCTCGGGCGTCCAATGGGGCGAGACTGAGCTCTCGCGCATCGACGTGAGCCTTCGCGACTTCCACGCGTTGCGCGAGGATCCCGGCGGAGTGCGCGACACCTCGTTGCTCGCCCCGGCAGGAGACGCCCCGGATGCCCCCCCCCCCGACCAACCACGCTGACGACGCACCCCCCAGCGAACAGGAACAGGAACAGCACGCGGAAAACTCCGCCGAGCTGATTCCCGCCGGTGCGGCACTGTCGGCGGCGAGTGAAGCCGGCCTTTCGACCTGGCTGGAACAGGCGCACCGCGACGCCGCCGCCAATCGCGCGCAGGCCCGGGAACTGTCGCGCACGCTCGAGCGGGTTCGTGAGTCTCACGAGTACCTGGGCAAGTCACTGCGCAAGGAGCAACGCCGTTCGCGGTACCTCGTCTACGCCGCCATGCTCGCCCCGATTCTCGCGGCGGCTCTCGTCTGGGCCATCTGGAATCGCACGGACGGCGTTCGCCAGGAGATCGACGGAAGACTCACCGCTGTCCTCGATTCGCAGGCGGAGTTGCAGCGCGGGCAGCAAGAGCTCGAACGTCGCGACGTTGCCGAGGCATTCGCCGTTCGTTTGAAGTCGCTGGAAGAAGAGCTGGCGCGCTCCCGTTCGGACGTGTCGGCGTCGCGCGACGAGCTGACCGAGACGCGCGACGCGATGGGTGACCAGCGCTCCGGTGCCGCAGAACGCGAGGCGGCGCTGCGAACCCGTCTCGGGGCGCTCGAAGACGGTCAGGCGGAACTCGCCGCGCTGCGCGCGCAGGTCGACACGTTGCGCACGCGCGCCGGTGCCGAGACCGCCCGCGGCGATGAGCTGGAACGCGAGATCCGGGCGCTCGAGTCGCAGCTGGGCGCGGCGCGGTCCCGCCTCTCCAGCGGCGCGGCCGGTGTCCCGTCCACGTCGAGTCCCGACGCCGGTCGCCGCACTGGCAGGATGCCGGAGGGTTCTGGGAGAGTTGCCGCGGGAGCTACCGGCGATCCTGCCACGGCGGCACTCCCACGTCCCGCCGACGGGGCGGCACGCAACCCCCGCGACACGGGCCGGATCAAGGACGAGCTGAACCGCCTCCTCGACCTGTCGGCAGGAGCTGTCGGCTACACGGTCGATTCGCTCGGTGGCGTCGAGGGTGACCGCCTGCTCGACGTGGCGATCACCGGGCGGGACGCCGCCGGCCGGGCGATCCGCACGCTCCAGGCGAAGCAGGCAACCTTCACCGTGGAGGAGTCCGCCTCCCAGGTGACCGTGCTGCTCGAGGACGGCCACCTCCTCCTCGGCGGCCACAAGGCGCCGTTCTTCGGTGGCCGGTATTCGCTCGTCGTCGAGGCCACCCCGGACGCCTGGCGGACCAGTTCGCTCTCCTGCCTGCGCTTCGACTGAGCGCCCGCAGTGCCCCGGGGCGTCCCGAGCCAGGCCAGGCGCCCGCCCGGTTGCTCTCGGCCGTTCTGCGTTCTGGGTTCTGCGTCCAGGCGCCCGCGGGTCGCGTATAAACGTCCCTCACGGGCTCGGGGGGAGTCGGCCGTCGGCCATCCCTCCCGGGGACGGATCACAACACGATGCTCACTACGACCCGGATCTGTGGACGAGACGGCCGCGCCCTGCGGCGGAGCCCACAGTCCGGAATCTCGCGAGCGCGCGCCGGGGCCGGCCGCGCACACGCACGAACGCGGGGCAGACGCCCCGAGCCGGCCCGACGGTTCCCGCACCAAGTCGCTGACGGTTCGCCGGGTGTAGCCCGCCGGTCCGGGGTGACGCCGGGATCCCGATGGTGCGCGCCACCTGCACTCGCAGGCGCGCGCGACCCGCATCGTGTTCGCGACCTGCCACCGGCGGGACACCTCGTCCCGGCGGCCCCCTCTCCTCACACGATGACCGGAGGTAGCAGGTGGAACTCTCGAACACGATCCTCGGGGCGCTCCTCGCCTTAGAGACGGATGGCTGGATCGCGGCGATCGCCGCGACCGTCGCCGGTGCGGGCGGAGCGTGGTTCCTGCTGAATCGCGGCGCGTCCGGAATCCGCGCGCGCGCCGAGAAGGAGGGCCAGCAGGCCGTCGAGCAGGCCACGCGGGAAGCGGAACGCATCCAGCGCGAGGCCGAGCTCTCCGCCCGTGACGACGTTCTGAAGATCCGGGAGGCGGGCGAGAAGAAACTCCAGAGTGAGCGCTCGGAGTTGCGCGAGCGCGAGCGTGCGGGGAACAAGCGCGACCAGGTCGCGTCCGAGCGCGAGATCGCGCTCGACCGTCGGAAGCAGATGCTCTCCGACGTCGAGGACCGCGTGGCGAAGAAGCAGGACGCGCTGCGCGAGCAGTCCGACGAGTCGGAGCGCCTCCTGACCGAGCGTCGCGAACAGCTCGCCACCGCGGCTGGCCTGACGCAGGACTCCGCGCGCGAGCAGCTCTTGCAGGAGATCCGCGCCGACGTCGCCGAGGAGGAGGAACGCCTCATCGCGCAGTCCGAGGACAACATCAAGCAGACCTCGGAGGACCGCGCGCGGGACATCATCTCGACGGCGATTCAGCGCATCGCCGCGTCGCACGCATCCGAGATCACGGTCGCCGGCATCGACCTGCCGACTGACGACATCAAGGGACGCGTGATCGGACGCGAGGGTCGCAACATCCGCGCGTTCGAGAAGGCCGCCGGCGTGGACGTGATCGTGGACGACACGCCGGGCATCGTCCTCGTGTCGGCGTTCGACGGTGTGCGCCGTGAGACCGCACGCCGCGCGATGGCGAAGCTCGTCAAGGACGGGCGCATCCACCCAGCTCGCATCGAAGAGGTCGTGCGCCAGACGGGTTCGGAGGTCGAGGAGGACATCAACGCGACCGGCAAGCGCACGGTCATGGACCTCAACATCGGCCGCATGCACCCCAAGCTCGTGCACCTGCTCGGCCGCCTGAAGTTCCGGACGTCGTACGGACAGAACGTCCTGCAGCACTCGATCGAGGCCGCGAACGTCTGCGCCCTGATGGCCGCGGAACTCGGTCTCGACGAGCGCCTCGCGCGCCGCTGTGGCCTGCTCCACGACGTCGGCAAGGCGATCGACCACGAGGTCGAGGGCGGCCACCCGGCCGTCGGTGCGGATGCGGCGCGGCGCTGCGGCGAGAACGACATCGTCGTGAACGCCATCGCAGCCCATCACAACGACATCCCGATGGACACAGCCTTCGCCGTGCTGACTGCTGCGGCCGACGCCGTCAGCGCATCCCGCCCGGGCGCCCGCCGCGACACGCTGGAGCGCTACATCCAGCGCCTGCAGCGCCTCGAGGAGATCGCCACCCGCTACGACGGCGTGGACAACGCGTTCGCCATCCAGGCGGGTCGCGAGCTACGCGTCATGGTCAACCCGAACAAGATCGGCGACCGCACCTCGCAGCGCCTCGCGCGCGAGATCGCAAAGTCGATCGAAGACGAGCTGACGTACCCGGGCGAGGTGAAGGTCACACTCCTTCGCGAGACGCGGGTGACGGACTACGCCCGGTAACGCGCTGAACCCAGAGAGCAAGTGGACGACGTCTACACCGTCTCGGAGCTCACCGGGGAGGTCGCCGACCTCCTCGGCGGCGCGTTCTCCTCGGTCACGGTCCGCGGCCAGATCTCGAATCTGCGGCGGCAGAGTTCCGGGCACATCTACTTCTCGCTCCGCGACGAGGGCGCGCAACTCGTGTGTGCCATGTGGCGTTCGTACGCGGGCCGGCTGAAGTTCCGCCCGAACGACGGCGAAGAGGTGCTCGCGTCGGGGCACATCGACGTCTACCCACCGCACGGCAAGTACCAGCTCATCGTGCGCTCGCTGGAGCCGCTCGGCGTCGGCGCGCTGCACGTCAAGTTCGAGGAGCTGAAGAAGCGGCTGCGCGCCGACGGGCTGTTCGACGCAGACCGCAAGCGGCCGCTGCCGCTGCTCGCGCAGCGCATCGCGGTGGTCACGTCGCCGACGTCCGCCGCGCTCCGCGACTTCCTGCGCATCCAGCGCCGCCGCATGCCGGGCGCCCACGTCACCGTGTTCCCGGTGCGCGTCCAGGGGGCCGAGGCAGCGGGTGAGATCGTGCGCGCGCTCGAGTTCGTCCCGCAGGTGGACGAGTTCGACGCCATCGCGCTGCTGCGCGGCGGCGGGAGTCTCGAAGACCTCTGGTCGTTCAACGAGGAGGTCGTCGCGCGGGCCGTTGCGGCGTCGCCCGTGCCCGTCGTCTGCGGAGTTGGCCACGAGACCGACACCACGATCGCCGATCTCAGCGCCGACGCCCGCGCCGCGACGCCGAGCGAGGCGGCCGAGCTCCTGTTCGTCGAGAGCGAAGAGGTCGCGCTGCGGCTGGCCGAACTGCGCGCGCGGTTGGCCCGCTCCATCGACGGGCGGCTGGTCCGCGCGGGCGAACGGGTGGACGCGCTCGCGCGGTCGCACGCCCTCGCGCGGCCGGTCGAGCTTATGCGCCGCGTGGCGCAGGACGTGGACGAGTGGGAGCGTCGCGCGACGCGCTCACTCGAACAGCGGGTCGCCGGCGCCCGAGATCAACTGACGGCCGCGGCCGCGCACCTTGGCGCCGTGTCGCCCTTGAACGTGCTGGCGCGGGGCTACTCGATCACGACGCGCGACGGCGATCGGCGTCCGCTGCGCCGCGCGGCGGAAATCGCGGCCGGCGATACGATCTCGACGCGGCTGGACGATGGCTCGATCGTGTCCGTGGTCCAGCGGACAGCGCCGCCGGAGGAGAGATCGTGAGCGAGAAGAAACAGCCCGAGCCGGCATTCGAGGATCACCTCGAGGCCGTGGAAAGCGCCGTGCAACGCCTCGAGGCGGGGGACGTGGCGCTCGAGGACTCGATCGATCTCTACGCCGAGGCGATGAAGCACCTGGCGGCCTGCCGCAAGGTGCTCACGGCAGCCGAGGAGCGCCTCGACATCGTGCGGCGCGCCGTCGAGGGCGACCCCACAGCCGAACCGTTCGAACCGGCGGACTGAGCCCGGCTCGTCCGGCACGCGGCGATCGCCTCGGTGCCCCCGAACTTGCCTGAGTCGCAGCCCTGAGTAGCCTTCTCGCCCGTCCCGCAGCGATGCGGGAACGCGACTTCGCGGGGTGCGTTTGCCGGATCGTCTAACGGCAGGACACCAGTTTCTGGTTCTGGTTATCTAGGTTCGAATCCTAGTCCGGCAACCACTCCGACAGTTTTCAGGCTCGAATTGGGCTGAAATCGGAAAACAGGATGGGTACCGTACCCATAGTGGGACGGCAGACCAGACGCGGGTGGGGCTCGATCAAGCGCCGGAACGGGCGGCTCTACGCCCGCTTCACGCACCCACTGACCGGCAAGCGGACGATGCGCCGGCTGCGCGCACACACGCTCCGCGCCGCCGAGTCCGAGATGATCTCGCTCCGTCACGCGCTCGAGAACGAGGACGCGCCCCCGCCGGTCGAGATGACGCTGCTCGCGTGGACGCTCGACAGCTACCTGGCGATCCTGCGCTCCCGTCTCGCGGAGGGCTCGTGCGCCAGCGCCCGCGTCCACATCGCGCGGTTCTCGAACTGGCTGGCCGAGAACGGGGATCCACCGATGTCCCGCGTGACCGCGGCTCACGCGCAGCAGTTCTGCGCGGACCTGGCCGCCGAGGAGCTGAAGCCCGGGTACATCCAGCGACTCGTGCGAACGCTGCGCGGCACGTGGCGCGACGCCATCACGCATCGGCTCGCGGACGTCAACCCGTTCGATGGCCTTGTCCTCAAGGCGCCCGACGAGACCGAGGTCCCGTGGGTCGATCCGGCCGACCTGCGCAAGCTCCTGTTGCACGCGACTGACTTCCAGCGCCCCATCCTCACGGTCATCGCGGGTACGGGCCTCCGCTCCGGCGAGGCGCGCGCCCTGTCGTGGGATGATGTCACGCTGACCGGACAGGACCCGAACGTGTATGTGAGGAGCGGGAAGACACCCGCAGCGCGTCGTCGCGTCCCGTTGACGGACGACGCGCTCGCGGCCTTGGTCGCGCTGCACGGGCGCGCTGAGTCGCCGGAAGGGGCCGTCTTCGCACCGCGGTCCCCGTACGGCATGCTGCGAGCGCTCGGCCACGCGTGCGCGGCTGCGAAGCACGTCCGGCTGACGGTTCACCAGCTCAGGCATGTGTACGCCTCTCATCTTGTGCAAGCTGGCTGTTCCTTGCCGACAGTAGCTCGGTTGCTCGGCCACGCGGACCACGGGGTGCTGGCCCTGCGTCTGTACGGTCGCTGGGCTCCTCAGGATGCTGAGCGTCTCGCGGTGAGGGATCTGGTGGCATTTCGGAGAGCCACTCCAGAAACGCATCCCGGCTGACGTAGACGTCCCCGTCGATGCGCTGGCCCGGGAAGTTGTGCGCGCGGCGCCACTCCAGGCGCATCAGGGTGGCCTTCTTCAGGTTGACCAGCCTCTCGATCGCCGCGGCGTTCAGGATCTCCGGCAAGGTGTTAGTGAGGGTCATTCGGTCGCGCTCGTGCGGGAGAGGCGACGGAGCCACTCTGGGCTCTCGCGGTTCAGGGACCGCACTCGGATGCCCAGCCGCGTCGCATGCCGGACCTCGTTCGCGGTGCTCTCGCCGATGTAGCCATCGACGTCCACCACGAGGATCTCGTCGGACATCGAGAGCTTGTCCAGGTGCAAGGCATCCATCTGCTCCGCTACGCCTTCCACCTCCGCCTGGTGCGACGATGCTGCGCCGTACCAATCCGGCAGCAGGTGGCACGAGAGCGCGATCTTGCCGGCCTTCTCCTCGTGCCACGCGGCGACCGCCATCACGTCGATGAAGCGTGACGAGCCGCACAGGGTGACGATCGTGCGCCGGGTCACGCCTTGCTCCCCTCCGCGGCGAGGCGCCGCTCCTCGAGCAGGTCGTACGTCGGCTTCATCGCCCCGGCGGCGGCCTTCACGAACTCGTGCAGCCCTGGGCTGTTCATAATCAGCTCCGGGTCGCTACTTGCCCAACGGGGGCCGTCCAACAGGTCCATCAGTGCAAGGGCGGTGAACTCGTGCCAGTACTCCGGGATGGGGCCGAGCGAGATGCCCGTGGGGACGTGGATGACGTGCTGCTGCCGGCTGAGCGGGTGCCATCCACATCCCGGTGGCCGGACGGTGAGAGCGCGGTCTCCGTCCATGTGCAGCGTGTGATCCTCCATGCAGCCAGTGCAGCCCCACAGCTCCTCGGGGACCGCGAGGAACCCCGAGTCCGACAGGTACGCGAACGCCTCCACTGACCCGCCCTCGAACGCGCGGGTGATGACGGCCTTCTTCCGCTCCTGGCGGTCACGGACGTCGTCCGGCGGGATGACCTTGAACTCGTGCTCGCTCATCGTGTGCTCCCCTCGAGGCACGCGCTCCGAGGCGAGGCCGTGTTGCGGCAGCGCCATTTCTGCACCGCTAGCCGGTCCGTCGCGACTCGTCTCTGTGGGTTGGCTGCGCCGACTGTTTCGGATTTCTTGGCGGGCGAGCCCGTCCAAGCCCGTTCACACGTGTAGCGGTGGACCTGCACCTGCGGTACGTCGCGAGCGGCTGTCGCGAAGGAGAGCATCTGGATGCCCGAGCCCAGCGTCTCCGCGTCTCCCGCCCCCACACGGGAACATGAACGGGAGATGAACGAGCCCACTTGCGCAGCGCCGCCGCGGCGTGTAAGACCGTCAGCGGGGGCAGCGGGAGTGTGCGGCGCTAGCCCGAATCGTTCACCAGCCGGGAATCTGAGCGGGCCGTCGTCTGTCTAAGTGCTCGTACGCGCCAGTACTTGCACCGACAGGAGCGCCGGCCCGATGACGACAGACTGTAGCCCGCAGGGGACCCTCTTCGCGGGCATCTGTGGACGCACCGCGGTGACGCGCTTCGACGCCGGTACCGTGACGAGCGACGGGGGCGTGCTGCTGCTCGAGCGGACCGATCGTCGCATCGATCTGCTCTCGCGGTTTGCGCGCTGCTTCGGGGACCACCGGGACCCGCGTCGGGTCGAGCACACGGTCGGCCAGATGCTGCGTCAGCGGGTCTTCGGGCTGTGCGCGGGCTACGAGGATCTGGTGGACCACGACCATGTCGGCAAGGACCCGCTGTTTGCCGCGGCGTGCGGCAAGCGCGAGGGTGCTCTGGCCACGCACCCGACGCTCTCGCGGCTCGAGACCACGCAGCTCGGCGCCACGGCACAGACGCGCTACGCCAAGATCGAGATGGACCAGGAGCGCGTGGACAGCGTGCTCAGCGACGTCTTCTGCGAGGCCATGGGGCCGGAGGATCCGGGCCTGCTCGTGCTGGACCTGGACC
The DNA here is from genome assembly GCA_965248445.1 of Planctomycetota bacterium. Classification (GTDB taxonomy): domain Bacteria; phylum Planctomycetota; class JAJSAM01; order JAJSAM01; family JAJVHW01; genus CBDFJG01. The sequence goes on along the minus strand of CBDFJG010000003.1, from coordinate 1,083,976 downwards.
ACTCCGACGTGCGGCTGCACGGCCGGCAGGAGGGCCGCTTCTTCCACGGCTACTACGGGCACTACTGCTCATGGGTATCGGGATAACGACCGTACCCCCTACATCTTGTGGTGTGGCGTCCGGCCTCGCACGCGCTCTCCGGCGTAGACGTCGCCGTAGCCGTGCGGAGGCGCCTTCGCGGCGATCCCGAGCAGGGTCTGGAACGCGGCCTGCGGCGTCTTGCGACGGTTGAAGCGGAAGACGAACTCGTCGAGGTAGCGCTGCAGGTGCTTCTTCGATACGCCACCGTGGTGGGTCCCCGACAGCCACGTCTTCAGGTTGGCGAAGACCATGTGGAGGTGCCCCAGGACGTCGGCCTGCGCATCGCCGATCGATGTTGATTCCACACCGTGTTCATAGCCCGCTTCCTCGAGCACTGCGTACGTCTCGTGGCCGTCGGTGACCACCAGCGACGACGGCTCGACGACATCCTTCACGAAGCCGATCAGTTTCTCTTTCTTCGCGCGGGCCACGTGCCGCAGTCGCGCGCGGCCGGGCTGCAGACCGCCCTTCTTCGTCGGGCGCACCTCGACTGCTCCCACGACTACGGCCTTGTCCAAAGGCGTGCGTTCGGGGCGGCCGCGGTACGGCGCGCCGATCAATGTCTCATCGACCTCCACGACGCCGTGGAGCGGGCGCCTCTCGGGAGCGACCATCGCGGTCCGCAGTTTCTGCAGCAGCTGATAGGCTGTCTCGTAGCAGCCAAACCCCAACTGGCGCTGGAGCGCGAGTGCTGAGACGCCGCGCTTGTCGGTAGACACCATGTACGCGGCCCACAACCACGTGCGCAGCGGCAGCCGGCTGTGGTGCATGACCGTCCCGGCGGTGACCGACGTGATCAGATCACACGCCGCGCAGCGCAGTCCCTTGCGGTCGGGGCGCGGCCACGACTTCGCGCCGCCGCAACGTCGGCAGCGAAACCCATCGGGCCAACGGCAGCGCACGACGTAGTCCAAGCACTGCTGCTCGGTGGCGAACTGGCGCGTGAATTCCAGGATGCTGCCAGGGTAGCCGGGGCGCGCCACAGGGCACAGACACTACATCTAGTGGCTACGGTCGTCAACCCGATACCCATGCTACTGCTACCTGCCGCTGTACGTCTTCTGCGGCGAGCACCTCTTGCTCGCTCGGCTCCAGACCGCTGACAGAGATCCCGCGCGCGGAGTCGTGGACGAGCTCCGTGCGCTGGTCTTACGTCTGCGGCGCCGCTGGCCCCGGGCCAAGGTGCTCGTGCGCGCAGACTCGGGCTTTTGCCGCGAGGAGCTGATGGCCTGGTGCGAGGCCGCCGGCCACTTCTACCTGCTGGGCATGGCGCGCAATGAGCGCCTTGAGCGACACGTCGAAGACGCGCTCGATGAGGCCGCAGCCCGTGCCGTGCAGACCGGCCGAGCAGCCCGGGTCTTTCGCGACTTTGCCTGGACCACGCTGGGGAGCTGGAGCCAGAGGCGTCGCGTGGTCGCCAAGGCCGAGCACCTGCCGGGCGGCAAGCGCAATCCCCGCTTCGTGGTGACCAATCTGCCGCCTCGTAGCTGGAGCAGCAAGCGTCTCTACGAGCAGCTCTACTGCGCCCGGGGCGAGGCGGAGAATCGCATCAAGGAGCAGCAGCTCGAGCTCTTCGGCACCCGTCTGTCGGTGCACACGATGCAGGGCAACGCCGTGCGGATGGCCATGTCGGCCATGGCCTACGTCCTGACCTGTGCGCTGCGACGCATCGGTCTCGCCGGCACCGAGATGGCGCGTGCGCAAGCCGGCACGATCCGCCTGCGGCTGCTCAAGATCGGCGCGCTCGTGCGGATCACGACGCGCCGGATCTGGGTCTCGATGTCCTCGTCGTGGCCCTGGCAGCACGTCTTCGAGCGCTGCGCGCAACGACTGCTGGCATCCCCGAAGCCGACCTGACGTCCCGCCGCGCCGTCCGCCACACCACCGCCCGGCCTACGGTCTGCCCACACCGCAGAATCCGCGCCGTTTCGGCCGCTCACTCGCGTTGCCCTTGTGGCAACGACGACAGCATCCGCCCTCGCCTGGCCAAGATCTGACCCTGTGGACTCCGAAAGCACCGTCATCGCGACGTCTCGTGAACAGATGCGGCTAGCGGAGGCTGCCCTGCCCTCTCCCCCTGACAGCCTGGACGGAGCCGGGCGACCTGGGGTTCCGTACTCTCGCCCCGGGCACGGCGCTCCCGTAGGATCGGGAAATGGAAGTGAACCCCACCCCGAGACTGACCGCGCTCGCCCGCGGCGGCGGTTGAGCCTGCAAGATTCCCGCCGAGGACCTCAAGCGGGCGCTGGATGCGCTACCGGTGAGGTCCGACCCGAACGTCCTGGTCGGGATCGAAACAGGGGACGACGCGGCCGTGTACCGGCTGGACGCGGAGCGTGCGCTCGTCGAGACGCTGGACTTCTTCTCCCCCGTCGTGGACGACCCGTTCGACTTCGGCCGCGTGGCCGCGACGAACGCATTCAGCGACGTCTACGCCATGGGTGGGCGGCCGCTGTTCGCGCTGAACATCCTCTGCTTCCCGATCGAGACGCTCGGGCACGAGGTGCTCAGCCGGGTGCTCGCCGGCGGCGACAGCGTGGCGGAAGAGGCGGGAGTGTGCGTGCTCGGCGGGCACTCCGTCGACGACCCCGAACCCAAGTACGGGATGGTCGTGACAGGGCTCGTGCACCCCGACCGTGTGCTACGCAACACCGGCGCTCACGTCGGTGACGTGCTCTTCCTGACGAAGCCGCTCGGCTCCGGGATCCTCACGACCGGCATCAAGAAGGGGAAGGTCGGGGGTGACGTCGAGCGCAAGGTCATCGACATGATGACGACGCTCAACCGCCCCGCCGCCGAGGCGATGATGGAGGTGGGCGTCCACGCGTGCACCGACGTCACCGGGTTCGGGCTGCTCGGGCATCTGCTCGAGATGGTGCGCGAGGATCCGATCTCCGCAGAGATCCACTACGAAGCGCTGCCCTTCCTGCCGGGCCTGCACGACGCGATCGGTGCCGGCATCTGTCCGGGGGGCACGAAGCGGAACCTCGCGTACTCGTCGCAGTGGTGCGCGTTCGACGACGACGTGTCGGAGAACGCGCGCCTCGAGATGGCCGACGCCCAGACGTCGGGCGGCCTCCTCATCGCGTGTCCGGCGGATCGTGCGGACGACCTCGAGGCCGCGCTGCGCGAGGCAAACGCTTCGTCCGCTGCGCGGATCGGGCGGTTCGTCGAGAAGGCGAGCGCGCGGTTGCTCGTGCGCTCGTAGCGGACGCGCATATCCCTCTTAGAAGGGCCTAGTCCTCTTCGCCGCCGCGACCGCTGGAAGTCAGGTCCTCGTAGCTCCCGAACTCCGCGGGCAGGCGCACGCGATCCTTGGGGGGCTCGAGCGACGCGACGGAGTCGCTGTCAGAACCGAACGAGAACGACGACGAGTCCGAGGCGCGCGACTCCGTACCGGCGACCTGATCACCGCCGCGGGTGCGTGCCACCTCGAGCGCCGAGTAGGCCGCGTCCAACAGGTCGTCGAGTTGCACGCCATCCCACGGGCAGACCGCGACGCCGGCGGACATGGTGACGGCTCCGCCAGGCTGCTTTGAGCTGCCCGGGAAGCCGGCCTCCGTGATGTCGCGGCGCACGGTGTCGAGGGTCAGGCGTGCGGCCCGCAGGTCGCAACCCGGCATCAGCACGGCGAACTCGTTGTCGCTCCAGCGTGCGAGCAGCGCGCCCTGACCGAGGTGCGTCCTCGCGATGTCGGCGACACTCCGCTGGAGCCGCCCGGTGGCCGCGACCTTCTGCTCCGCGAAGTACCGGCGGAGGTGATCGACGCCAAAGACCGCGAGCGACATCTGCACACCCTGTTCGCGGTTGCGGTAGAGCGTCTCCGCCGCCTGCGCGAGGAACCAGCGGCGGTTGCCGAGACCGGTCAGGTCGTCGCTGTCCTCGAGCCGCTTGGCGAGATCACGCGCATCCATGCAGCGCAGCACCGAGCTCATCATCGCGGCGGCGCACTGCGCGAACGCGAGCACCGTTTCGTCGGGAATGCTCGCCTGTCCGATCGAGAACACCCCGGCCACGTCGTCTCCGACGAGGATCGGAACGGCGAGATCCACGATGAAGCCACGCGGCTCGTCGGTGCGGAGCCGGTCGCGCACGATCGGCGGCTCGGCGTGGAAGTCGTCTTCGCTCATGGGCACGCCGCGCTTGATCGCGTGGCCCAGACGCCCGTGCCGCTCGGTGAGGACGGCGCCCTCGGGCCACGCTTGGCCGTTGTTCGCCGCGCCGGCCAGAAGCACGTACTCGCCCTCGCTCGTCGGGTCCGCCAGGAACACCATCCACTGCGCCGGTTCGGTGATGCGCTCGATGGCGCGTCCCAGGTGTGCGCAGAGGTGACTGCGGTTGTGTGCGCCGGCGAGCTCCGCGAACACGCCCGGGAGGGCGTGCAACGTGCTGCTGCCGCGCCCGACCGCCACATCGGTGTCCGCCTGCGCGCGGATGTCCCGCTGCGCGGACCGCTCGAGCAGCGCGACGCGCTCCTCGACCGTGGCCAGCTCGGCACGGGCCGAGGCCGCGGTGCGGAGAGCCAGGATGCGGACCTTGAGCGCCCGCGTCAGGGCGAGCACGAGCACGACCGTCACGAAGCCGAGGGCAAGGGCGGCGTGGAACCAGGTCAGCTGGAGGTCGGGTGCGGAGGCGAGAATCTGCACGGTTGTCTCTCAGGATGCCCAAGGGCGGATCGGCGGAGGCTCGGTGGAGGCTCAGAGGAGCCTGGGGCCCCTCCCTCCGGATCGGGTCTCGCGGGCTTGGGACTTGAGGCGCGGCCAGCCTCGTCCGGAATGGCGCTGCGTGCGGCGCCTCAGCGCCCGCAGCGGAGCCGAACGGACGAGCGGCTAGCGCTTCGCCCGGAGCTCGGCGCGCCAGCCCATATACGGCCGCAGGACGTCGGGCACCTCGATGCTCCCGTCCTCGCGCTGGTAGTTCTCGAGGATGCCTACCATGACCCTGGGCATGGCCAGCGCCGACCCGTTCAGCGTGTGCACGAATTCGGGCTTCCCGCCCCCTTCGCGCCGGAATCGGATCCCCGCCCGGCGGGCCTGGAAGGCGCCGTAGATCGACACCGACGACACCTCGAGCCAGCGATCCACACCCGGGGAGTGCAGCTCGAGGTCGTACTGCCGCTTCTGACCGAATCCCATGCCGCCCGAACAGACGAACACGACCCGGTACGGCAGGCCGAGCTGCTGCAGCACGGTCTCCGCGTGCTCGCAGAGCCGGTCGTGCTCGGCGCCCGAATCCTCCGGACGCGCGAACGCGACGAGCTCGACTTTGTGGAACTGGTGCATGCGCACCAGGCCGCGCGTCTCGACACCGGCGGCGCCGGACTCGCGGCGGAAACACGGCGTGAACGCCGCATACCGGATCGGCAGGTCGGACTCGCTCAGGATCTCCCCGCGGTGGATGTTGGTGACGGGCACCTCCGCCGTGGGAATGAGAAACAAGTCGTCGTCGCGGCACCGGTACATCTGCACTTCGAACTTGGGCAGTTGCGAGGTCCCGATCAGCGATTCCTCGCGGACGAGGTACGGCGGCGCGACCTCCGTGTACCCATGCTCCCGCGTGTGCAGGTCGAGCATGTAGTTCCAGAGCGCGCGCTCGAGTTGCGCAAGCTGCCCCGTCAAGAGCGAGAACCCGCTGCCCGCGATCTTTCCCGCGCGGTCGGCGTCGTACATGCCGAGGTCCGCGCCCAGTTCCCAGTGGGGCTTGGGGTCGAACGCGAACTCACGCAACTCCCCGTGCCGCCGCATCTCGACGTTGTCGTCGTCGTCGCGGCCCGGCGGGACGTCGTCGTCCGGCAGGTTGGGCAGGCGCAGGAGCAAGGTCGACAGGTCGTCCTCGAGAGCGTCCCGACGCTCGGCCAGGTGCTTCTGCTCGGCCTTGAGGTCGGCGACTTCGGCCAGCAGCGCATCCGCGTCCTCGCCGGCCTTCTTGCGGCGCCCTATCTCGGGCGAGATCTGGTTCTGCCGGGTCTTCAACTCCTGCAGCTCTCCGATCACCTCCCGATGATCCTTGTCCCGCTGGAGGTACCAGTCGAGGTCCGCGGTCTCGCCCCGCGCACGCAGACCCCGCCGGACGACGTCCGGGTTCTTGCGGATGAAGACGGGATCGAGCATGGACAGAGGTTCTAACCGCCCCCCGTGTCTGGGGAGGAATCGCCCAGGGCGCGTTCATGGGCGTCCGGGGCGTCGAGACTTCGATCCACTCGCACGGGCTTCTGTCCTTCGTTCCGTGGCTGCGGGCGTGTTCTCCTCCGCTCTCTCCGCGAGGTGCCCTTGATCGACTCCCACGCCCACGTCGACATGCACCGGTTCGACCAGGACCGGGACGCGGTGCTCGCGCGCGCGCGCAGCGCCGGCGTGCGCCTGATCGTCAACGTGGGGTGCGACCTGCCGGGCTCCGAGCGCAGCGTGGAACTCGCGGCGCAGGAGGCCGACGTCTACGCGACGGTTGGCATCCACCCCCACGAAGCCGGCCAGGACTGGGAGGCCCAGTGGGACGGGATCGTCGCACTCGCCGCCCGGCCGAAGGTCGTCGCGATCGGCGAGTGCGGCCTGGATCGCGGGCCGTGGAACGAGGTGCCGATGGAACTCCAGGAGCGGTTGCTGCGCCGCCACGTCGCGCTGTCGCGGGATACCGGTCTGCCGCTCGTGATCCACAACCGCGAGACGTACCCGGAGCTCTTCCGCATCCTGGAGGACGAGTCCGCACACGGTCCTCTCCGGGGTGTCATGCACTGCTTCAGCGGGGGCCCCGACGACGCGAAGAAGTCCGTCGAGCTGGGCTTCCATGTCAGCTTCTCCGGCGTGCTCACCTTCAAGAACGCCCAGAACCTGCGGGACGCAGCGCACGTCGTCCCGCACGATCGGCTGATGGTCGAGACGGACTGTCCCTACCTGACCCCCGAGCCGCACCGCGGGAAGCGGAACGAACCGGCGTTCGTCGTGCACACCGCAGAGCGGCTGGCGCGCGAACTCTCGATGCCGCTCACCGAGATCGAGAGCCTGACCGAGCAGAACACGCTCGCGGCATTCGGACTCGACCCGAAGGTGCTCGCTTGACGGCCACGGCGAAGCCGCCGCGGCCCGTGGATCCTGCTCGGTTCGCCGAGGTGTGGACCGACGTGCGCACGGCCGTCGGCAACGCCGTCGTGGGTCTCGACGACGTGGTCGAGCAGGTCATGGTCGCCGTCGTCGCCGGCGGGCATTGCCTGCTCGAGGGCGTGCCGGGTGTCGGCAAGACGCTGCTGTGCCGCAGTCTGGCCTCCGCGCTCGGCCTGCCGTACGGACGCATCCAGTTCACGCCGGACCTGATGCCCGCCGACGTCCTCGGCACCGACATGCTCGTCGAACGGCCGGGCGGCGGCACGTCGTTCGAGTTCCGGCGGGGACCGGTGTTCGCCAGCGTCCTGTTGGCCGACGAGATCAACCGCGCAACGCCGAAGACGCAGTCCGCGCTCCTCGAGGCGATGGAGGAGCGGCGCGTGACGGTCGCGCGGCACACACACGAGTTGCCGCAGCCGTTCTTCGTGCTCGCGACGCAGAACCCGCTCGAGATGGAGGGCACGTACGCGCTCCCCGAGGCGCAGCTGGATCGGTTCGCGCTCCTCGTGCGGGTCGGTGTCCCACCCCTGTCCGAACTTCTCGAGATCGTGGACCGCACCACGGGAGCGACGCCTTCCCCCGTCCCCTGCGTGACGGATGCGGAGACGGTGCTCGGAATGCAGGCGCTGGTTCGCGAGGTTGCGCTGGCACCCCATCTGCGCGAGTTCGTGGGCCGTCTCGTGCTCGCGACCCACGCGTCCTCGGCGTCCGCGCCGGACCTCGTGCGGCGTGTGGTGCGCCACGGTGCGAGCCCGCGGGCAGCGGTCTGGCTCACGCTGGCGTCCAAGGCCCGCGCGCTGGCCAAGGGCCGGGCGAACGTGTCCGAGGACGACCTCCGCTCGCTGGCGCCGGCGGTGCTGCGCCACAGGGTGCTCCTCAACTTCGAGGGCGAGGCCGACGGGATCACCCCAGACGACGTTGCAGCCGAGGTTCTCGCGGCCTGCCGGGCGGGCTGAAAGCGTCTCTTCGCTCCGCTTCTTCCCTCTGGCCGGGCCGTAAACGTCCGATAGAACAGACAGAGTGACGGACGAAGTGGATCTGACGACGGTGCAGCGGCTCGTCGCGCGCCTCGAGAGCGACGACGCGTTCGACCGGCGTGATGCGATCGAGCTGCTCGCGATCCTCACCCAGGAGCGGCTCGACTTCCGGTGGAGCGCCGATGACGACGAGCGCGTCGTGGCCGTGCGCCGCTGGCGCCGCTGGGTCGCCCGGGAGGAGAAGCGGCGGGGGCGCGTGGCGCTGTCGGCGCAGGTCCAGATCCTGCCGGAGGGCGTCGTCGACAAGCAGGCTCTGGCCAAGCTCCTCAGCAAACTCCCGGTGGCCCAGAAGAAGGCTCTGATGGCCCAGGTCATCGCCAAGGTCGCCGCCGAGCACGCTGAGAAGTTGAAGGCCCGCGCCTGCCAGGAATGCGAGAAGAACGCCGCCAGCGCCCGCCTGACCCGGCGCAACGACGACGGCACCTACACGCTCCACCTGCTCTGCGAGGCCTGCGTGCACAAGGACGGCGGCTAGCTTCCGCCTCTTCTTCCGGCATGGGCGGGAACTCCGGCCGCCCCAGCGCATCCAAGGAACCAGACCGGAGGTTCCCCATGCGCCCATTCGCCCTCGCCGCCGCCTTCCTCGTGCTCGGATCGGGCACTGCCCTCGCGGACGGCTTGATCATCATCGCCCCCCACCCCCCGGACCGCCCCAGCGTCCGGAACATCCCGCTGGCGGTGAAGAACCACCGCGTCACCGTCAAGATCGACGGCCGCGTGGCGATCACCGAGGTGGACCAGGTCTTCGTCAACCCGAACAACCACCGCGTCGAGGGCACCTACCTGTTCCCCCTCCCCGAGGGCGCCGCGATGGACCACTTCGGAATGTGGCTCGACGGCAAGGAGCTCGTCGCGGAACTGCTCGACGCCGGCAAAGCGCGGCGGATCTACGAGGACATCGTGCGCCGCCAGCAGGACCCGGCGCTGCTCGAGTACGTGGGACGCGGCGCGTTCAAGGCGCGCATCTTCCCGATCGAGCCGCGCTCCGAGAAGCGCGTGCGCCTGCGCTACGCGGAGGTCCTCTCCGGCGACAACGGCACGGTTGCGTACAGCTACCAGCTGAGCACAGAGAAGTTCTCGAGCAAGCCGCTCGAGCACGTGAGTCTCGACGTGACGATCGAGGACGATGCACCGATCACCGCCGTGTTCAGTCCGACGCACGATGTCGACGTGCCGAGCACACTCGGCAACCGCGTACGAGTTGGCTGGGAAGCCCGCAACGTGACGCCGGACCGGGACTTCCACCTGTACTGGCGCCCCACCAAGAAGGACGTCGGCGCATCGCTCGTGACGCATCGCATCGCGGAGGACGGCACGTTCCTGCTCGTTCTGGCGCCGCGCAGCGACGAGAACACGCGGCCGATGCCGAAGGACGTCGTGTTCGTCGTCGACACGTCGGGCAGCATGGCCGGCGAGAAGATGGAGCAGGCCCGTGGTGCGCTGCGCTACTGCCTGCGAAGCCTCGGCCCGGAAGATCGCTTCGGGATCGTCCCGTTCTCGACGGAACCGCGGCCGGTGCTCGCGGGCGCGAGTTCGATCGAACGAACTGCCGCGGACGCATTCGTGGACACGCTGGTCGCCCGAGGTGGAACCGCCATCGACGACGCCCTCCAGGTGTCGCTCGGAATGCTCTCGAAGGAGCGCCAGGGGGATCGACCACAGTTGGTTCTCTTCGTGACCGACGGCATGCCGACCATCGGCCAGACCGACGCCAACACCATCGTGCAGCGCGCCAAGGGCGCGCTGGGAGCGGCCCGCGTATTCGTGTTCGGAGTCGGCAACGACGTCAACACCAAGCTGCTCGACCGGGTGGCCGCCGAGAGCCGCGGCACACGCGACTACGTCGCCGAGTCCGAGAACATCGAGGTCAAGGTCTCGAACATCTACGAGAAGCTCTCGCGCCCGGCGATGACCGACATCCAGCTCACCTTCGCGGGCCCGGCGATCACGGCCGTGCACCCGCGGAAGCTGCCGGACCTGTTCCACGGCTCCGAGGTGCTCGTCACCGGACGGTTCGCGAACGGCGGGCACCTGACCATGGACCTACGCGGCAAGGTCCGGGGCAAGGACGTGCGGATCGTCGAGGAGTTCGTGCTGCCCGAGCGCGAGGAGCGGAACACGTTCCTGCCCCGCCTGTGGGCGGTGCGCCGCGTGGGCTTCCTACTCGACGAGATCCGTCTGCACGGAGAGAGCGGCGAGCTGAAGGACGAGGTCGTGCGCCTGGCCAAGCAGTACGGGATCGTCACGCCCTACACGAGCTATCTGATCCTCGAGGACGACGCGATCGTGCCGACTGACGGACCGACGACCGGCGGCGGACGGCACTTCTTCGGCCGCGCCGGCGGCGGCAGCGGTCCGAGGCCGCCGGGCGCGCGTGCGCCCACACCGGAAGAGGACGCCGCGCGCGAGCGCGTGAGCCGCGACGCCGGTGGCGCCGGTGAGGCCGAGGACGCGGAGAGCGGCCAAGGCGCGGTCGACTTCTCCAAGGAGGCGAAGTCCCTGTCCGAGTTCCGTGGCGATCGTGACGGCGAGGCAGCGGGCGGCAAGGACGTACGCGACTCGCTCGTGAAGCACGTGCACGGACGGACGTTCGTCCAGCGCGGCGCGATGTGGTGGGACGCGAAGGCGAAGACCGAGAAGGCCCCGCGCGCGGTCGCACCGTTCGGCGACGAGTACTTCGCGCTGATCCGCAAGCACGAGTGGCTCGCGAAGTTCCTCGTGCTCGGGCGCGTCGTGATCGAGGTCGACGGCGAGATGCTCTCGTTCGGCGGCTGACCTCCTCGAACTCTGAAGTACTACGGCTTCCGGAGGGTGGTCCGCGCGCCCGGCGTCGGACCGCCCTCGACCCACGTCACCTCTCGTGGAAGCGCGCGCCAGCCGAGCTTCTTCGCGCTGTCAACGAACTCGCCGGCGCCCGGCTGACCGACCACGTTCAGGAAGCGCGCGATGTAGAGGAAGGGCTTGAACTGGCCCTTTCTCTTCCCGATCGCCAGAGCGCGGCTGAGCATCTGTTCTGAGCGCGACAGGTCGCCGTCCTCGAAGTACCACCAGCCGAGCGTTAGCAGGCCCTCGGCCCGATCGATCGGCTCTTCGATCTCGATGACGCGCGCCATGTGCCGCGCCGCTCCGGCGCGGTCGCCCTTCTTGCGCAGCGCCCTGGCGATCGCGTCGTCGTAGATGGTCGTGACGTCGTCGTCCGCCTCGTCCATCTCGGTGAGGATGCGCACAGCATCGTCGTAGCGGCGGAGTTCAGTCAGCGCTGCGGACTGCAGGAACCGCGGCCGCTCCTTGTTCTCACCCACGATCCGGCCGGCCGCGACGTAGGCGTCGAGCGCGCGCTGGAAGTCTGCGTCGTCCTGCGACTGGCGGCCCCGCGCGAGCCACGCGCCGCCGAGGTTCAACTGCAAGTCGTACCAACCGGGGTGGAGTTCGTCCGCGCGCGCGTACGACGTCAGCGCACGGTCGAGTTCGGACACCGCGTCCTCGCCCGAGACGCTCTGCGCGTTCAGGTGGTACGCGGCGCCGACGTGCATATGCGCACGCGCCGAGAGCGGGCTGCGCTTCGCCGCGCTGCTCCACAGGGTCGCGTCGTCGCGCCATTCGAGGCTGCGATCGGCGGCCAGCACCGCGAAGAGGCACAGCGGAAGCGCCGTTGCTGCGATGGCGAGTCCCCGACTCCGTTCCGTCGCCAGCACCTGGAAGACCCGCGCCAGCGCGGCACCGGCGAGCAGCGCCACCGCGATCCCCGGCAGGTACATGCGGTGCTCGTTCATCACGACGTTCAACGGGATCAAGGTGCTGGGCAGGACGAAGATGTACGCCCAGCCGACCGCCAGTGGCAGCAGGCGCTTGCCGCGGAGCAGCTCGCGCAGCGCGCCGGCGACGAGCGTGACGTGCAGGAGGGCCGCCGCCGCGACCGCCGGTACGCTCGTGCTGACCGCGCCGACGTCGTGGTCGGCCGCGAGTCGCAGCGGACGCAGCCAGAGTTGCAGGTACAGCACGCCCGCGCGCGCCTGCGTTGCGAGGTTCGCGCTGAACGTGCGATGCCCGCCGATCTGAGGGTCGATGCCCCCCGCTCCGTGCATCACGATCGGTGCCGTCGCGAAGCCGATCATCTCGCGTCGCAGTAGCAAGTACACGACCAGAGGCAGCACGTAGACCGCTCCGCGCAGCGCCGCGGTCCGAATCCGGGCGCCCACGCCGCCGTCTGCGAGGACGAGTTCCATCCACACGACGGCCGCGAAGAACGTGGCCGCTGTCTCCTTGCACGTCATCGCCATGAACGAGAGCAGCACGGCGAGCGCCGTGAACGCCCAGCGCCGCCTGCCGACCGCCGTGCGGGCCTTCCAGTGCGCGAGCAGCGCGAGGATCACGAACACCGCCGCCGTGCTCTCCGAGCGTGCGGAGACGTAGTTCACGACTTCGCTGTGCAACGGGTGCATCGCCATCACGAGCGCCGCCAGGAACGCGGCGAGGCGAGACAGACCGAGACGCGTACCGAGCAGGAACACGAGGAACGACACGAACGCGTGCAGCAGAGCGTTCGTCAGCACCCAGCCCGGGCCGTGCAGTCCGTTGCCGGCCAGCGTCTTCCAGGCCGCGAAGTCCAGCGCGTGGACGACCATGCCGGTCGGGCGGTACATCTGATTGCCGGGCTCCCCGCTCCACAGGGACGCGTCTCCGTAGAACGGCAGCGGATTTCCCAGTGTGCGGACGCTCGGGTTGTCGCGCACGTGGTGCAGGTCATCGAAGTGGAACCCGCCGGCGAGTATCCCGGCCGCGTAGGTCACCAGCACGGCGAGAACGAGCAGCAGGAGCACCGTCCGCGGACGCAGCACCTCGGCCCGTTCCCGCATCATGCTCATGCGGTCCCCCTCGCGACACGGCGGTACACCTCGCGCGTGCCGCGCGCCGTCCGCTCCCACGTGAAGATCTTCACACGTGCGCGGCCCGCAGCCGCCAGGCGCGTCCGCTCGGCATCGTCCCGCAGCAGATAGTCGAGCGCATCGGCCACGGCTTCGACGCTTCGCGGTTCGACGCGCACGCCGGCGGCGCCGACCACGTCGTCGCTCGCGCTCCCGAGTCCGGCGATGACCGCCGTCCCTGCAGCCATTGCCTCGGCGACGGCCAGCCCGAACCCCTCGTACGACGAAGGAGACAGGAAGACGGTCGCGCCGGCGAGCAGCGGCAGCAGGTCGGCCTCTGGAATGGACCCGAGAAAGCGCCCCAGCGGCGACGCGTTCAGTCGCGCGATGACGTCGTCCACCATCCAACCAACGCGTCCCGCGACGACGTAGAGCGGAGGATCGCCTCCCGTATCTGCAAGCCGCTCGACAGCGTCCAGCACGACATCGACGTTCTTGCGCGGCTGCAGCGTGCCCACAGTCAGCACGTAGCGCTCGGGCAGGCCGTGACGGCGCCGCACCTCGTCGATCTCCGCAGGATCGACGACGCGGAGCATCCGCGGGTCCACTCCGAGAGGCACGACGGTCACACGGTCCGGAGAGACGCCGAGCACACTGGAGACGTCACGCGCCGTCGTATCGGAAATGGCGAGCACGTGGTCTGCGCGGCGCACGGCGGCCGCCGTGCTGTGGCGCAGGTAGATGCCGGCGGCGCGGGAGAACGTGTGCGGGAACAGATGCGGCGCAAGGTCGAGGACCGTGACCACGCGCGGGCAGCGCAGACCCGCCGGGAGCGTCTGCTTCGTACCGTGGAACACGTCGGCCCCGATCCGGCGGGCGAGGAGGGGCAGCGCCAACGCCTCTGCGAGCGGCCGCGCGAGGGTGCCTCCGGGCATCGGCACGGAGACACGACGCACGCCGCCGCGCTCCTCCTCGGGCACCTCCGTGTCCGAGAGCAGCACGTACTCCTCCGGACCCTCCAGCGCCGCGAGCGCACGGAGCAGCGACAGCGCGTAGGAACGAGCGCCGCCCTGCCGGCCCGTGACGGCTGCGAAGGCGACCTTCACCCTGAACTCCCGCCGGTGGACGGTCGATGGGAGAGGCGGCGGAAGTGCATGAGTACCGGCACGGCGATGAGGTCCGGACGATCGTCGCGGGCACGCCCCGGCGAGTGGATCGGCATAGGTTTCATCGGTCATGGGGCTGCAGTAACTTGCCGCTCGCTCCTCGCGCCCCGCCGCTTCCTCGTCGAGAACAGTCTGGGGATACCCAATGAAGACCGCGCTCATCACCGGCATCACGGGCCAGGACGGCTCGTACCTCGCCGAGTTCCTGCTCTCGAAGGGCTACCGGGTCGTGGGGATGGTCCGCCGGAGCAGCGTGGACCGCTTCGAGCGGCTGGAGCACATCCAGACGGAGATCGAGCTCATCCAGGGCGACCTGACGGACCAGACGTCCCTCGACATCGCGGTTCGCGACGTGGAGCCCGACGAGATCTACAACCTGGCCGCGCAGTCGTTCGTGCCGACTTCCTGGAACCAGCCCGGCCTGACCGGAGAGGTGACCGGGCTCGGCGTGACGCGCGTGCTCGAGGCGATGCGCAAGAACCGCCCGCAGGCGAAGTTCTACCAAGCGTCGTCGTCCGAGATGTTCGGCAAGGTCCACGAGACCCCGCAGCGCGAGACGACGCCGTTCTACCCGCGCAGCCCATACGGCGTCGCGAAGGTCTACGGCCACTGGATCACCGTCAACTACCGCGAGTCCTACAACCTGCACTGCTGCTCGGGAATCCTCTTCAACCACGAGAGTCCCCGCCGTGGTTTCGAATTCGTCAGCCGCAAGGTGAGCGACTCGGTGGCGCGCATCAAGGCCGGCAAGATGGACAAGATCCCGATGGGCAATCTCGACGCGCGACGGGACTGGGGCTTCGCCGGCGACTACGTCGAAGCCATGTGGATGATGCTCCAGCAGGACGAGCCGCGCGACTACGTCGTGGCGACCGGGCAATCACACAGCGTGCGCGAACTCCTGGACGCGGCGTTCAGCGCCGCCGACCTCAGCTGGGAGGACTACGTCGAGATCGACCCGAAGTTCTACCGCCCCGCCGAGGTCGACACGCTCGTGGGCGATCCCACAAAGGCGCGCACGGAAATGGGCTGGGAGCCGAACGTGTCGTTCGGGCAGCTGATGGAGATGATGGTCCGCGAGGATCTGACGCGACACAACGTCGCGTAGTTCACGGCAGCAGGCCGCGCGCGGCCAGCGCCTCCTCGAGCGATCGCGCCGCCGACTCCGGGGTGAACCGCTCGACATATCTGCGGCGCCCTGCATCGGCGAGCCGCGCCGTCTCCGCACGGTCGTCGCGCAGTCGGGCCAGCGCCGCAGCCAGCCCGTGCGGGTCGCCGGCCTCCACCAGCAGTGCGGCGCCGTCGAGCGCCTCCTGCGCGGCGGGTGAGTCGCGGGTCACCAGGGCCCGCCCCGCCGCGAGCGTCAACACGGCCTTGAATGGGACAACACGCGCAGCCTTTTCGGTCGTCCCGAAGACACCCAGCCCCACGTGAGACTGCGCCAGCCGCTCCGCGATCCGCTCCGGGGGTTCGAATGCCTCCACGAGTTGCAGTCCCGCCACGCCCTCCGCCAGCGGCTTCACATCGGGAAGGAGCTGGCCGGTGCCGACGATCGTGATCTCGAGCCCGGCCCCGCCGAGCGACCGAGCAGCCCGGACGACGGTCTCCACACCGTGCAGCGGGATGTACGTAGCGACCAGGATCACACGCAACGGGCCGCCGTCCGGAAGCGCAGCCGGTGGTCCGGGGTCGGGCTGCGCGATCGGCACGACCGCCACGTCATCGAGCGGGACGGACAGGTCCTCGGCGACCAGTTGCGCGTTCTCTCCCGTGTCCGCCAGCACGAGGTCCGCCAGCCGACCGGAGAGCCGCTCTGCGCGCCTCAGGACCCGAGCTCGCGCCGAACCCGGCGCCGCCAGGCCACGGTCGCGTACGACGGTGTCGTAGAGCGGGACGAAGGCGTCGAGCACGACCGGACGGCGGTCGATGTTCTGCAGGAAGCGCAGGAGCGGCACGTCGACCACTCCACCGCTCCCGACGACCGCCACGTTGTGCGGCGACGCGCGGAACCAGGCACCGGCAAGGCGGAGGGCGGCGCGCGACTGGCGTGCAGCCGTCTTGACGACGCCGCCGCCGCCGCCGAGCGCCACGCGCTCACCCGCACCCTCGAACAGCGGCGCGTGCGCCTCTTCGACCACGTGGCCGCGTGCGCGCAGTCCCGCCATCAGCGTCTCGTTGCGCGGGTAGCCCGGTCCCTTCGAGTACGAGCCGAACCAGAGGAAGCGGAGCGGAGCGGGCGTCACGTCTCGCGTTCGGTGCGGTCGAAGCGCAGTGCGGCGACCTGCTCGGAGATCAGGGCGAGCGCGAACAGGATGACGCTCAGGACGAGCAAGAGCTGGCTCGCGTTCGTGAAGCGTCGCGCCACGGTGAACGTGTACGCATACCAGCCGGCGCCCAGCACGAACGCCGCGAAGCTCATGGGCAGGAACACGCGCATCGGACTGAAGATCGTGGCGATCTTCGTGAGGATCAGGAGGAAGCGCACGCCGTCGCGCACGATCCGGATGTGGCTCTTGCCCTGGCGCGCCCGCGCCTCGATCGGTTCGTAGCGCACGGGCAGGCCGGCGCGGAAGAACGAGAGCGTGATCGTAGTCGGATAGCTGAACGTGTTCGGGAGCAGGTAGATGAACCGCCGCGCGGAGGCGGCGTCGATCGCGCGGAAGCCGCTCGTCAGGTCCGGCACCGGGCGCTTCACGACGTACGTGGCGAAGCGGTTGTAGACAGCGTTGGCGATGCCGCGATGGACGCCGGTGCCCGTGCCCTCCGTGCGGGCACCGACGACCATCGCGTAGCCGGGCAGACTGTCGAGTAGGCGCGGGATGTCCTCGGGGGGGTGCTGGCCGTCCGCGTCCATGCAGAGAAAGACGTCGCCCCGCGCGGTGCGCATGCCGGTCTTCACGGCAGCGCCGTTGCCGATCGAGTAGGGATGCCGCTCGACGCGGGCGCCGAGCTGCGCGGCGATCTCACCTGTGTCGTCGTCGCTCCCGTCGTCCACGACGATGACCTCGTGGTCCTCGTGATCCGGCCGCCCCGCGAGGACGGTGCGCAGCCGTTCGAGGACGGCGGGAAGCCCCGCCGCCTCGTTCTTCGCCGGAATGATGATCGAGATCCTCACGACGGATGCGCTCCTGCCCTTCCTCTTGGTTCATCGACCCTGGATCGAGAGGGCCTTGACCAAAGGAAGACGCCCGGGCGGCAAACCGCCCGGGCGTCGAATGTGCGTCGTCAACCCCGGCATGCCGGGGCGGAACGGTCTTAGTTGACCTGCTTCCAGGTCTCGCCGTCACGACCAACCGTGCCGACGGCGACGTTGCTCGTGATGTTGCCGGCGCCGCCACCCGGGACGAACGCATCGCCCGCGTTGGCCGCTGCCACCGCAGTCGTGCCCTCGGACGTCGCGTCGTCCTTGCCGGTGATGTCGCCGGTCTGGTTGACGAAGAACGACCGGTTGCCGGAGTTCGCGTAGTTCGCGGGCCACGAGTAGCAGCACCACGTCGTCTCGGCGAGGTCGTTGTCGACGGTGCCGTTGATCGAGTCGCCGGCAGTCGTCTGCTCGCCCTGAGCCACACCGGCCGCACCGGGGAGGAACATCTTGAAGAGGTAACCCGAGCGGGAGACCTCGGCGTTGGCGTTGAGCGTGCGGAACGAGCCAGACAGAACCGAGGGGTTCAGCGTGGCCGTACCACCGGTTCCGTCCGCGGCGCCGCGGACGTTCACGCCTGCGGACAGTTCGCGGAACATGCCGAACTCACCCGTGCCGTCGTTGTCGACGTCGGCCTTGGACGACGCCTGGAACTGGGCCTGGGAACTCGAAATGTTGCGCAGCGTCGAAATCGACGACGTCTCGTTGGCGTTCAGACGCGCGCTCAAAAGGTTCGGGATGGCGATCGCCGCGATGATTGCGATGATGGCCACCACGATCATCAGCTCGATCAGCGTAAAGCCGGTTTGCTTCTTCATGGTGTCTTGCCTCTTTCTCTGTCTCTCTCTATGCCCGAAGAGCGGACTGGCACCAGCCGCGCGACCCATCGGAACCTCTCCCCTATCGGGACCGCATCGCGGGTCACTTGAGACCGGATCCGGGAGAACTTCGGGGGCGACCGCGGCGCGAGGCCGACGCGACGCACCGTGCGCCTCGGCCCCTCGCGAGGGCTTGGCGCTCGTCGCGCGCAAGTGCGCAGCGCGTGCAGTGCGGCGCAAGCCGTGAGGGCGGCTTCCGCAGCGGGAGCCGACGGCGCGGGGATCGCTCAAGCGATCCCCGTGACGTGGGCTACCCGCGTCGACTACGAGCGCTGGGACAGCTTCTTCTGGAGCTCGAAGATGGGCAGGAAGACGGCCAGCACGATCGTGCCGACAAGGAAGCCCATGATGGCGATCATGACGGGCTCGATCAGGCTGGTGAGGCTCTTGACCGCCGCCTTGACCTGCTCGTCATAGAAGATGCTGATCTTGTCCAGCAGCGTCTCGAGCGCGCCGGACCGTTCGCCGATGCCGATCATCTTCACGACCATCGGCGGGAACTCGGGGCTCTGACCGAGCGGCCCGGAGAGCGTCTCGCCCTGCCGCACGCTCTCGCGCGCGTGCTCGATGGCCTCGGCGAGCACCCGGTTACCGACCGTGTCGCGCACGATCTCGAGCGCGCCGAGGATGGGGACGCCGGACTGGCACAGCGTCGCGAACGTCTTGCTGAAGCGGCTGAGCGCGACCTTGCGGAACAGCGGGCCGAAGACCGGCACGTGCAGCTTGAGCCAGTCGAGCTGGCGCGCGCCCCTGTCGCTCTTCTTGTAGATCTTCATGGCGATGAAGAGACCCACCGTGATCCCTGCCATCGCGAGGACGTTGCTCGTCATCCAGTCGGCGATGTCGAGGATCACGGCGGTCAGTCCCGGCAGGTCGATCTCCATCGAGTCGAAGACCTCCCGGAACTTGGGCACGATGCCGAGCATGAGGAACATGGTGATGCCGATGACGAGCACCAACGACACGACCGGGTAGGTCATCGCCGCCTTGATCTCGCGCTTGAGGCCCTCGGCCTCTTCCATGTACTCCGCGAGGCGATTGAGGATCGTGTCGAGCTGACCCGAGACCTCACCCGCGCGCACCATCGAGATGTAGATGTCGTGGAACGATCTGGGGTACTTCTCCATCGAAGCCGAGAGGTCGCCGCCGGAGCGGATCGACTCGACCACGTTGTCGAGCACGGCGGCAAATCCGGCGTTCTCGGCCTGCTCCTGCAGGATCTCGAGGGACTCGAGCAGCGGGATACCGGCCGACACCATGGTCGAGAGCTGCCGCGTGAACACGACGAGCTCGTCCCCGCGGGGCTTGTACCGATTCGGGTTGCTGTCGGTGAGCGCGGCCTTCAGTCCGCCGCCTCCCCCGCCCGAGGACGCCGCCTTCATGGACACGACGATCAGGTTCTTGCGACGCAGTTCCGCGATCGCGGAGGCCTGGTTCGAACCCTGGACCGTTCCGGTGACCTTCTTGCCCCCGAAGTCCTTGGCCTTGTACTTGAAGTTCGCCATCGCTGATTACCCCTGCGGCGTGTGAATGTCCCGCCCGTTACGCGTCCTGGAGCGTCACGCGCAGCACTTCCTCGACGGAAGTCTTGCCTTTCGCCGCAGCGCGTAGCGCGCAACGACGGAGCGTGATCATGTTGTTCTCGACAGCCTTCTGCTTGATCGCCTCGGCCGAGCCGCCGTTGATGATGATGCGCCTGACCTCTTCGGTCATGGGCAGCGTCTCGAGCACGGCGAAGCGGCCCGAATAGCCGTTCGAGCACCGCGGGCACCCGCGTGCCATATAGAACTGCAGCTCGTCCGTGATGTCCTCGTCCTTCATGCCGAGCTCCTGCAGGCGTTCGATTGGCGGACGATCCAGCGGATCGCGGCACTGCGTGCACAGCCGGCGGCACAGTCGCTGCGCCGAGACCAGCAACGTGGACGACGCCACCATGAACGGATCGACGCCCATGTCGACCATGCGTGTCACGGTCGAGGGCGCGTCGTTCGTGTGGAGCGTGGAGAGGACGAGGTGGCCGGTCAGCGCGGCCTTGACCGCGATCTCGATCGTCTCCTTGTCTCGAATCTCGCCGAGCAGGATCTTGTCCGGGTCCTGACGCAGGATCGCGCGGAGCGCGGTGGCGAACGTGAGTCCGCGCTTGGTCTGCACCTGGACCTGGTTGACGCCGTCGAGCTGGTACTCGACGGGGTCCTCGACGGTCACGAAGTTCTCCTCGGGCGAGAGCATCTCGCGCACGGCGGAGTAGAGCGTCGTCGACTTGCCCGATCCGGTCGGGCCGGTGACGAGGATCATCCCGTACGGCTGCGCGATCGCGTGCCGGAAGTCCTCGAGAGCGGCCTCCTCGAAGCCGAGGGACTCGAGGTTGAGCTGCAGGTTCGACGCGTCGAGAAGACGCATGACGGTCTTCTCGCCGTGCACCATCGGCAGGATGCTCACACGGAAGTCGACCTGGCGGCCGTCGATGCGCATCTGGAACTTGCCGTCCTGCGGCTTGCGACGCTCTGCGATGTCCATCGACGAGAGCACTTTGATGCGCGACGTCATCGCGTTGATCATGCTGCGCGGCGGGGTGAACACGACGCGCATGACGCCGTCCTTGCGGAAGCGCACCACCACGCGCTTCTCGAACGGCTCGATGTGGATGTCGGACGCACCCTCCTTCGCTGCCTGATAGATCATCATGTTCACGAACTTGATGACCGGCGACGCCTCGTGGTCCGAGAGGGTGTCGAGATCCAGAGACTCGAGGTCGTCCTGCTCCGTCTGCTGGATGTCGAGGTCGCCGTCAATGGCGCCGAGGATCTGATCGACTTCCTTCTGACCGGCGTTGTAGGCACGGTCGAGCGCCTTCTTCAGGTGCCCTTCGAGCGTCAGCACGATGCGCAACTCGCATCCGGTGACGATGCGCACGTCGTCGAGCTTCACGACGTCATACGGGTTCGTGACGGCGATCGTCAGCACGTTGCCCGTCCGCGCGACCGGGAACACGCTCTTCTCGAACGCGAGTTCCTCGGGCACCGAGTCGAGCACAGGCTTGTCGGGCGAGACGTGTGCCAGGTTGATCGGCGGCACGCGCGTCTGCTCACCCAGGATGCCGAGCAGTACGCTCTCGTCGATGACCTGCGTCTCGACGAGCACGCTCGCGAGCGGGCGGTTCGCGCTGTCCGCAGATTCCACGGCCTCGGCGAGCGCCCCGGCTTCGATCTGGCCAGAGCGTTCGAGGATGCGGGAGACACGCTTGTTGAATGTGATCATGGGGCTTCTACATGCGGTGGAAGAGCCGCTTCAGGTCCTCGGGGTCAGTGGTGTTGTGCAGCGCTTCTTCGAACGTCACCAGGCCCGCCCGTTGCAGTTCGTAAAGGCTCTGGTTCATCGTCTTCATGCCGAGCTTTCCGCCGGTCTGAACGATGCTGTAGATCTGGTGGACCTTGTCCTCGCGGATCAGCGCGCGGACGGCGGGGGTCGCGAGCAGGACCTCCGATGCCAGTACGCGGCCCCGACCGGTCGCGCGCTGGAGCAGTTGCTGGCAGAAGACGCCCTGCAACACGAACGAGAGCTGCGTGCGGATCTGCGCCTGCTGATGGCTCGGGAAGATGTCGACGATGCGGTTGACGGTCGTTATCGCGTCCGACGTGTGCAGCGTCGCGAAGGTCAGGTGGCCCGTCTCGGCGACCGTGAGCGCAGCCTCGACCGTCTCGCGGTCCCGGAGTTCGCCCAGCATCACCACGTCGGGGTCCTGTCGCAGAACACTGCGCAGCGCGGCGCCGAAGCCCTGTGTGTCCGAGTTGACTTCGCGCTGGTTGCAAAGGCAGTTCTTGTTGCGGTGCAGGAACTCGATCGGGTCCTCGATCGTGACGATGTGCCCCTGCCGCTCCGTGTTGACGTAGTCGATCATCGACGCGAGCGTCGTGGACTTGCCCGAGCCGGTGGCCCCCGTCACGAGGATCAGGCCCTTGGGCAGCGAGCAGAGGCTCTCGCACACCTGCACGGGCAGGCCGAGGTCGGTGAACGTGCGGATCTCGTACGGGATCACGCGCAGCACCGCAGCGACCGTCCCCCGCTGCAGGAACACGTTCACGCGGAAGCGGCCCAGCCGGTCGATGCCGAACGAGAGGTCGATCTCCCACTTCTGCTCGAACTCGGCGACCTGCGCGTTCGAGAGAAACGAGTAGATCAGCGCCTGAGTCATCTCAGGGGGGAGCACGGGGTGCTCGGTGTTGACGAGCGCTCCGTCCACGCGGATGCGCGGCGGCGAGCCTGCACTGAGGTGGAGGTCGCTTCCCCCTCGCTGGACCATGGTGGTCAGCAGTTCCTCGATCGAAGTCATGGCGCTCGTTCTCCGGACCACGGGCCGTGAACACGGTCCCGCCGCTCCCTATCGAGAGGGAACGGGGCCGGAGTTGAGCGTCGCGCCGCGGTGGCGAGCCGGGGAACGCCCCCCCTCGTGCCCCGGCCGGGGGCACCGGCGCCGGTCGCCGCCCGTCCGGACGCCCCGGCTACCTGGGATTCGAGGCTGCGAGCGAGCCCGCGGGACCTGCCGGAATGTGCTGGATAGAGTCCGGGCCCCTATCTATCCTGCGCCACACAAAGGGCAGAGTGCATCGCGAGGTGGGCGGCATGAGACGTCCCCAGCCATCGCTCAGGGAAGGAGTCCGGTGATGAAGAGGACTGTTCTGGCGGTCGCCGTATTGGCGTCCATGGTGCTGCCGAGTTGCACGGTTTTCCACCCGCAGCGGCGGCAGATGACCGACTGGAACTTCGATATCATCAAGGAGCACGCAGTCGCTATCTGCCGCGCTCCGGAGAACTGCGAGGAGTGGAACCCACTCGCAGAGACGGTCGTGGACTGGGTCACGGTCCAGCCGCTGGCCATCGCGATGCTGCCGCTCTCCATCCTGTGCGACACGCTGATCCTGAACCCGATCGACGCATGGAAGTGCGCCGAGATGAAGGTTCACCACAAGCGTCACGACAGGCACGCGGAGCACAGCAACGCCCAGGCCGCGCACTACGACTTCCAGGCCAAGCCGCCGTTCGTACCGCCCAACGCGCCGAGCAGCGATCTCCTGGCTCTTCCCCGCTTCCTCGGCCACTGGCTGTGGGGCGCGACCTCGTGCTGCAGCGAACCGTGCCCGGAGGGCGACTGGAACGAGTACTGGAACGAGCACAAGGAAGAGACCGGGTACTGACCCGGCCCTCGAGCGCGGCTCCCTGAGCGCAGCTTCCTGAGCAAGACACGGCCCGCCGTCGCGAGACGGCGGGCCGTGTTGGTTCTCCGTGTCATGCGATGGCCTGTGGCGGCGGGGTTGGAACCCCGCCCCTACCTTCTTGCGTCCGCTGCGCAGAGGGTCGACTAGGGACGCAGGTCCCTACTCCTCGCCCTTCGCCAGCTTTGCGTACGTGGCCATCAGCTTCGACGCGATGTGCTGCGGCACCACATCGAGATGGCTCGGCTCGAGGTTGTACGAGCCCTCACCGGAGGTCATCGAACGCAGGTCGGTCGAGTACGTCTGGACCTCGGACAACGGCACCTTCGCCTTGATGACCTGATGGTCGTCGTGCGAGTCCATGCCGGAGATGCGGCCCCGGCGCGTATTGAGGTCGCCGGTGATGTCGCCGAGGTAGCGCGACGGGACGTCGATCTCCACGTCCATGATCGGCTCGAGCAGGACCGGGCGGGCCTTGTCGAACGCGTTGCGGAACGCCCTGGCCCCCGCCACCTTGAACGCCGCCTCGGACGAGTCGACAGGGTGGTGCTTGCCGTCGTAGACCTCGACGCGGACGTCCACGACGCGGTAGCCGGCCATGACACCCTTCTGCATGATCTCGCGGATGCCCTTCTCGATCGCGGGCATGAAGTTCTTCGGCACCGACCCACCGACGGTCTTGTCCGCGAACTCGAATCCGGCGCCGCGCTCCTGCGGCGCGATCCGCAAGTACACCTCGCCGAACTGACCGCGCCCGCCGGTCTGCTTCTTGTGGCGATGGTGTCCCGGCGACTTCGCCGTCACGGTCTCCTTGAGCGGCACGCGCGGGACGTGGGTGTCCATCTCGAGCTTGAAGCGGCGCTTCACGCGCTTCAGGACGATGTCGAGGTGCAGGCTCGATCGCCCTGCGATCACGAGTTCGTTGGTCTCGTGACTGCGTTCAGCGGAGAACGACGGGTCCTCCTCGGCGATGCGATCGAGCGCGGCCGAGATCTTGTGATCCTCGCCTCGAGTCCTCGCGGTGACCGCGACCGCGACCATCGACTTGCGGAATGGCGGAGATACTACGGTCGCCTTGGTGGACTCGTCCGCCACGCTCGCGCACAACTTCAGCTCGTCGATCTTCGCAATGCAGAACACATCGCCCGGACCGACGCTCGACACGGGCTCGAAGTCCTTGCCCTGCGGCCGTGTGGGATGGGCGATCTTGACCGCTCCGCCGCCGGCAGAGTTCCAAACGACGCCGCTAGCCGGGAGGGAGCCCCGCCACACACGCAGGAAGCACTGCTTCCCCACATGCACGTCGGACGTGATCTTGAACACGCTGGCGAGGAACGGTCCGTCGCTGGTTCCGATGACCGTGGCGTCGGCACTGCGCCGCGTCAGTGCCTTCGCTCCCACGGGAGTTGCAGCGCTCGGCGCGTATGCGGCGACGAAGTCGAGGAACTCGGTGACCCCGACGTTCTGGGCCGCTGCGGTGAAGAGCACAGGCACGATCAGCCTGCCCATAATGGCTCCCTTGAGCCCCTCCGCGAGTTCGGCATCCGTGAGCTCTTCGCCCTCGAGAAAGCGCTCCAGGAGATCGTCATCGGTCTCCACGATCGCCTCGACCAGCTCTGAGTGCGCCATCTGCACATCGCCGAAGAGCGGGGAGCCTTCGGCGGTGCTGCCGAAGCACGAGACGACGCTCTTGAACGACCCCGCCCTGCCGTCCGGGAGGTTCACGGGCAGGCACTTCGCGCCAAGCACCTTCTGGACCGCAGCCAAGACCACCTCAGGATCAGCCGTGTCGGCGTCACAACGGGAGATGACGACCATGCGGGCCTTTCCGAGGCGCTCCGCCGCGTGCCACATCCGGCGGGTGTTGACGCCCATCCCGCCCGCCGCGTTCACGAACAGCACGGCGGTGTCCATGGCCCACAAGCCGACGATCGCGCCACCACTGAAGTCCGGGTACCCCGGACAGTCCACGATGTTCACCGTGGTGCCCTGCCACGCGACGCGGCACGGGGTGGCGTCGATCGAGTGACACCGCTCCCTCTCGTCGACATCCCAGTCGCAGACCGTCGAGCCGTCGGGGACCGACCCGGCGCGCTTGATCGCCTTGCCCGCCAGCAGGGCGTGCTCGGCGAACGTCGTCTTGCCGGCGTCTCCGTGCCCGACGAGAGCGAGATTGCGAATCGAGGCGGAGCGGTCTGCCATGAGTCCTCCCGGAGGCTGGTTGCCGGCCGGGTGGGCATGCGTGACACCCTCCGGCCCAGCGGGCCGCACATCTTATGCGCCCCCGGCGGTCGTCATCACGGCGATTCGCGTGAGCCCGGAGCGACCGGCCCCGCGCTTCGGCTGCTGCTCTCGGTCACCCCGGAATCGAGCGAGCCCGGCCCCCATCGGGAGTCGGGCTCGCTCTCTGTTTCACCGGCCTCGCCGGAGGGACTGGTCCGCTTGGAGGCAGTCGCCCCCTTCGTCAATCTTGTATTCCGGGGCGCAAACCCCGGTCGCTGCACACGCAGCTATGTGGAGATTTCTCTCCACCCCCTATCGGACCTGTCGTTCTCCCTGGCTGTTGTTCCTGTGTTCGGTTCCCGGGGGTCCCGTCCAGACGGACCGAGCCCCCCGGCAAGGCCGGGTGTGGTGCGGTTCGGTCTACTTCGCCATGGTGAGCGCCTGGTCCTTCGGGATGACCACGATCACGCTCACGCGTCGGTTCTTGGCACGGTCCGCCTTCGACTTGTTGTCGGCGAGCGGCTGGTGCATGCCGTGCGATGAGCTGGCCAGGCGGCCGAGCTCGATCCGCATGTCGCTCTCCATGAAGCGCACCACAGAGAGTGCGCGGGCACTCCCGAGACCGCGGTTGTCGCCCCAGATGGGCCTCGTGCGCTTGAGCGGCTGGCTGTCCGTGTGGCCCTCGACGCGCAGCGAGAACGGCGCGTACTCACCGTTGAGCGTGGTGGACAGCGTCCGCAGACTCTGCTGACCGCGCTTGGTCAGAGTCGCCTCCCCCGAGGAGAACGTGACGTCGCTCGGCAGGACGATCTCGATGTTGCCGTCGGGCGTGAGCGAGACGATCTTGCCCATCGCTCTCAGGCGCACGACCTCTGCGTTCAAGCGCGCCATTTCGGCCGTGTTGTCCGGGATCGTGGGCGTGCGAATCGCCTCCTGGCGGAGTCGCTCGACCTCGGCCGCGTAGCTGCGGGCAGATGCTGCGGCCTCGTGCCGGGCCTGCTCGGCGGCTGCGAGCTTCGACTGCGCGTTCGCGGCCTCCTGCTGCAAACGCGCGAGCTCGGCCGGATTGGCCTGCCCCTCCGCCAACAGGCGCTGGTACTGCGCGTTCACCTGCGACACCTGGTTGCGCAGCCCCTCCTCGCGCATCAGAGACTCGTCGCGCTCCTGCGTGGCGGCGAGCAGCATGTCGTGAACGTCGTCGTACTCGTCAGTGGTGTACGTGGTCGCACACGCGCTCAGCGCAACACCTGCGAGCAAACTCAAACAAAGCAAACCTCGACGCAGCATTCTCGGCCTCCCGACGGCACGCGCCCCGCAGCCCCGGAGACGGTGAGTACCGCCTCCCTGACAGTGAGAACTGTGAGCGCTTACTCAGACTTCTGTCCCAGCGACTCTTCGCACAGGGGCGGATCTCTCCGCCCGCTGCCCCATCCGTTGCACGCACGCATTCCTGCTCGGTGAGCGCGTCCCTGCAGGTGCTTCGGCGTCGTCTCTACGGCTCGCCGAACCGGGGGGCGCTGGGTTGACTCTCGCCGGCATCCACCAGCCAGTCGTCGCCATGCGTTCCCGGTCGCACCTGGGCCGAAGTTGCCCACGTTGCGGGCCCCAGTATTAGGCAGCGTCCGGTGACCGTCAAGGTGGAAACACTATTTCTTGTGCTGCCCGGTCAAAGGGTCACAACGGATGGTGGTGTCGGTGTACGAAGAAGCTGACGGACGGAACGGGCGAATCGCGCGGCGCAGTCGGTCGTTTCGCGTGGTCGCCGGTGTCGCGGCAACTACCGGGTCGCGAACGCGACCCACGCGTCGACGATGTCGGCGCGGTGCAGCAAGACGACGTACGCGCCTGCAGCGAGGAACGGACCGAACGGGATGTAGCTGTCGCCGGTGACCAGCTTGCGGATCAAGCCGAGCACTGCTCCGAGGAACGACGCGAGAACGAGCGTCAACACCGCGCCAAGCGGTCCGACGACACCGCCGATGAGCCCAAGGAACTTCACGTCCCCGAAGCCCATCGCCTCCTTGCGGAACACCGCGCTGCCGGCCTTGCCGAGCAGCCAGATCACACCGGCGCCCGCGGCGATCCCGGCCACGGAGAACAACGCTGCGCCGACGCGTAACGAGATGCCGTCCGGCAACCACCCCGGCAGCGACTCGCCAATGCCGAGGACGAATCGCGGAACGAACAGCGCCACGACCGGCGCCAGCACCATGCCCGGCTTGTTGATCTTGTCGGGAAGGATGCGCAGATCGAGGTCGATCAGCGAGGCCGCCAAGAGCGCTGCGACAAACGCGGTCGCCGCCGCGAAGTGCAACCACGCGGCGACCTCGAGGACGGCTCCCGGGTGCAGCACGAGCACCCAGAGAACGTGGACCGTCATGCAGCCCATCAGCAACTCGACGATC
Source organism: Planctomycetota bacterium (assembly GCA_965248445.1). Taxonomy (GTDB): domain Bacteria; phylum Planctomycetota; class JAJSAM01; order JAJSAM01; family JAJVHW01; genus CBDFJG01. The sequence continues at coordinate 1,055,872 of CBDFJG010000003.1, read as the reverse complement.
GCGTAACGGGGCGAGATGCGGCCCTGACAGCCTCGGCAGCGTCCGCCGAGGAGGACCCATGAGATGACCGGCAGGTTGTCGAGCGACGCCACGGGGGTGCGGCAGGCCGGGCACCGCGAGCGCGGCTTGACGATCGAGAGTCCCAGCGGGAGCCGGTGCGCGACGACGTTCAGGAACGAGCCGATAGCTGCGCCGAACAGGAACGCGAAGACAGCCGAGCCGATGCGGAGCGTCTCCAGCGCAGCGGGATCGATCTCATCTGGCACGCTGGAGAGACTAGCCCCGACGTCCCCCCGGACTCAGTCGCCCCGCCGTGCAAGTTCGTGACCGTCCCAGTCGTAGTCCGCACCGCACGGTCCGCAGACCACCGACTGCGCGGCGTTGGACGGGGTCACCGGCAGGCGCAATCCGCAGTCGCACATGTAGCCGATGACACGGCCCGGCACACCGACGACGAGCGCATAGTCGGGCACGCTCCGCGTCACCACGGCGCCCGCTGCGACGAACGCGAATTGCCCGACGTCGTGACCGCAGACGACGGTGCAGTTGGCACCGAACGTCACGCCGCGGCCGACGTGGGTTTCGCGATACTCGTCCTTGCGCGACACGTGCGCCCGCGGATTGACGACGTTGGTGAAAACCATGGACGGTCCGCAGAACACGTCGTCGCCGAGGTGGACGCCCTCGTAGATGCTGACGTTGTTCTGCACCTTCACGTTGTTTCCGAGCGATGTCCCGGGAGCCACGAACACGTTCTGGCCGAGGCTGCAGCCGGCGCCGATTCGGGTCCCGGCCATGACGTGAGAGAAGTGCCACACCTTGGTGCCGGGACCGATCTCGGCGCCGTCGTCCACGACTGCTGTCTCATGGGCCCACCACTTCGCGTCCTGGGTCATCGCCACTCGCCTCCGGTCTGCGCGCCACAGCGCCCTCCCACGATCCACGAAAGTGGTTGCGAGACAAGCAGTTGCCTCTGATATCGGCCCCTCCCGAGGGACCGGTTGAATCCGCGAGATTCAGGGTTTGCGCCCCTCCCGGAGCCTTGCTAGAGTCTCGCGCCGTTAGGGCAGTTGGGAACCGGAGGACCCGTTCGTCGGCACTGGGCGTCGACGTGTGGCTCCATCCGATCCGCGTGAATCGCGGAAGGGAGAACGATGCGCATCAAGGGCTTTGCTTTCCTCGTGGGCACAATGGCCGCCGGCCTGATGCTCCCGGGCTGCTTGACCGGCCCGTTGCACAGTCCGAACCCGCTCGGGCACCCGAATCCTCACCGAGATCTGGCGACGCAGGAGCAGTACCCGCTCCGCAGCGCGCCGGACAAGGAAGAGGTGGATCGGCGCTTCGAAGAGCACTACCCCGGCACGGTCAATTGGCTGTGGGTGTGGGGACGTGACCGCTGGTTCGATCTGCTCGACGTCGTGTCGTGGGACATCGGCTTCGGTCGCGGCTTCGGCGTCAACGCACACCTCACCGAGTTCGCTCAAGCCGGCACCGGCTGGTGGGACGGCTCGCACTGGGGCATGCGTGGTCGCACGTGGGGCGTGTGGGACGAACACCGCAACCACCGTGGTCTCGGTCCGTTCTACTGGATCGAGGTCGAGCGCACCCCGCAGTGGGGCACGAAGACGGTCCACGGTCAGGACTACAAGTACACCGGCTGGGACCTCTTCGAGAAGTCGAGCGACAAGCGCACCGACAACGACTGGTCCGAGGTCGGCGGCAACGCCAACATCCTCGCGATCGGCGCGCGCGCTGCAGCCAGCCCGGTCGAGGTTCTCGACTTCGCGGCCGGCCTGTTCCCGCCCGGTCTGATCGCCAACGTGATGGGCTACCACCACCCCGTGTTCGACGTCATGGGCGACGACACGTGGGCGGACCTCCACCGCGTGATGCTCGAGGAGCGGGGCCTGGGCGGCGAGTAGCCGATACGCCCCCAAGAGATGACACGAATGGAGGGGAGCCGCACACCGGCTCCCCTCTGTGATTCCCAGAGCCGTTTGGATTCCCAGTGCGGTTGGGAATCGATGAGCGGCCGTTGGGGATGCCAGAGCCGTTGGGCGGCCCTCGTGGTCGTCGCCGCGGCCCTGCTCTCCGCGGCCTGCGGCTCGACCACGCCGGAGAAGCAGGCCGTCGAGACGGTGCGCGAGGCGATCGCGGCAGCCCAGGCAGGCGACGACAATCGCGCGGCCGAACTGCTCGCGCGAGCCGCCGAGGAACGCCCCGGCTTCGTCGATCCGCTGATGTTCCTGGCCAACCTCGAAGAGCGGCGCGGGAACCTCGACGCAGCGCGCGCGGCGTACACGAAGGCCCTCGAGTCCGACCCGACGCTCACCGCCGCCGGCGTCGCGCTGGCGATGACCTACCTGCAACAGGGCCGCACGGCCGAGGGTCGTGAGTGGCTCGTGCGCGCGGTGCGAACCGACCCCGGGTTCGCGCCCGCACTGTTCAACCTGGGCGCCCTCGCCGAGAACCAGGGCCGGGCCGGCGAAGCGCTCGACTGGTTCCGCCTCGCAGCCGCCACCAACGACCTCGCCAAAGAGCCTCTGCAACGCCGCGCCAGGTTGCTGGCGGCGGCCGGACGACAGGACGAGGCACGTCAAGCGATGGCGGAAGCACAGCGCCGCCCCGGCGCCCTGCAGAGGAAGCCACCGACGATCACGGAGTAGTGCGGGACCAAGCCGTCACACGCCCGTGTCGACGCTGCAGTGCTCGCACAACTTCCACGCGGCGGCGCGACCGAACGCCCGCGACCCGATGAGCGCGTGCCAGCGCTCGACGGCGTGAACAACCGCACTCGTTGCGTGAATCGCGAAGGTCACGGCGCTTGCGGAGCGAGCGCCGTGACCGCAGCCCTCCGTAGCCGCCGGAGGCGGCGTAGGAGGGACACATCATCCCCTTCTAGTTACGGCGGAGCCGTAACTAGAAGGGGATGTCGTCGAAGTCGATGCCGGGTGCGGGCGCAGGCGCCGCTTTCTGTGCCGGCTCGGACTGCGGCTCTCGGCGGGGAGCTCGGTCGTACCCGCCCCGATCTGATCCGCGATCTGCGCCGCGATCGCCACCGCCCATGCGACCACCGCCGCCCTCGCCGCGACCACCGAGGAACTGGACGCGCTCGCCCACGACTTCCAGCTTGGAGCGGCGCTTCCCCGTCTCGCGGTCCTCCCAAGAGCTGAAGTTCAACCGTCCCTCGATGAACACCGGCCGGCCCTTGGAGAGGTACTCGTTGCAGGTCTCCGCCTGCGGCCCGAAAACGACGACGTCGACGAAGCACGTGTCCTCCTGGCGCTCACCGCTCTTCGTGGTGAACGTGCGATTCACGGCCAGCCCGAACTTGCAGATCGCACTCCCGCCGCCGCCGCCGAAGCGCAGCTCGGGATCGCGCGTCAGATTGCCGATCAGGAGCACCTTGTTGAAGTTGGCCATGTCGTCTCCTCGTTTCAAGAGAGCCCATTGTTCCCAGAGAGAGAGGTTCCCGGAGAGAGAGGGCTATGCAGAGTGTGTGTCAGTCAGCCCGTTGAGTTGTCAGGCGCAAATGCAAGCTGTCAGGTGCCACAGAGAACTGTCAGTTGTACGCGTCGTCTGGTGCGTGAATGAACACGCCATGTTCTCTCACGGGGACGACGCCCGTGCGATGTTCCCGTCCTGAGATCGACCGCCACGTGCAACTTGCCGAACACGCTGCCGTGCGCGCTGCTACCATCGCGCTCGCCGGGAGCGTCCCGAAGCGACCATCGCGGCGAAATGGCACTGCGAACTGCGCGCGAGAGGAAGAGTCGATGAAGCCCGCAACCGAACGCCGCCGGACGCGCCGCCACCGCGCACGACTGCCGGTGGAACTCCGTCTTCCCGGCGCCAGCGGTGCCGGCGGCAAGGCCGTTGTCGAGGACGTGTCGCTGTCGGGCGTGCGCTGCACGACGGACCACGCACTCCCGGTCATGACCCAGGTGGGGCTCGTGCTGGTCCTGCCGGGGAGCGGGGGTGTGGAGCACCACGTCAACTGCCAGGGAGTCGTCGTGCGGTGCAGACCGACGGGCTCCCACTCGACGGACGCGTCCGTCGATCCCGAGACGGTAGACGGGCCGCCAGACGGGCCGGGCGAGCACGAGACAGCGATCTTCTTCACGAGCATGTCCGATGGGGATCGTCTCCAACTCGACGACTTCCTGCGTCTCTCCGCAGACATCCAGCGAGCCGGAGAGGCTCTCGACCTGGACGCCTGAGTTTTGAGCGCCGAGGGCCGTCTGACACCGAGAACGGAAGGGCGACCGCTCAGCGTATCTCCCGCGAGGGACGCCTTACGGGGGCCGTGAAGACCCGCGCTCAGGCTCAATCGCGGCGCCCAGTGGATCAGTAGCGGGTGGATGAGTGGCGGGGCCGATCGGGCCGATCCCAGTCGCGCGCCTGATCAGTCGCCGGGCTGAGAGGCGGCGGACGGTGCGGGGGGCGGGGCGCCGAGGCGCTCGACCAGTGCGGCCCGCAGGCGATCCCTGCCCGTCGAGTCAGAGTGCTCCCGCGACGCCAGGCCAGCACCGAACGCAGCCCCCAGCATCGCGGTCATGTGCAGCGCTCCCACCGCGTTCGCGGCGAGCGTGGGCAGCCGCAGCCGGAGCACGGGAACGCCCGCCTCCCGCAGTAGGTCGGCAGTGGCTTCCACCAGCGCGCCGGAGACGTCGGAAAGGTGGCCGCCTGCGACCGCCGGCAGTCCGGGCACGTCGTCGGGCAAGACGCGGTCGCGCGACTCCTTCTGCACCTCGAGGAGCACGACCACGGTGTCGCGGCGGCCGGTGAGGCTGCGCTCCGCGAGCGCAGCGCCGTCGCGCGTCAGCGTGATCGGACTGAACGTCGGGCCGTCGTCGCTGCCCATGCACTGTTCCAGCAAGCGCGCCAGTTGAACGGCCGTGCTCGACAGCGTGCCCTGGCAGGCGGTCACGAAGACGTGGCGCCGGCCGCGTTCGCGCGCGAGCACGTGCAGCGCGGCGGCGAACCGATACGCCGGGTTCGTGCGCAGGTCCTCCCCCGCCGTGAGTTCCGCCGCGCCGTGCGCCCCGCCCAACACGCCGCGCACGTCGCCTCCGGCCAGTGCGGCCGGAAGCAGGCCCACCGGAGTGAGCGCCGAGAAGCGCGAGGGGACGTTCGCTGGAACCTCGAACGACAGGTAGCCCTCGCGCAGCGCCTCCTCGCGCAGCGTGCCGCTGCGTCCATCGGTGACGATCACCAGGTGGTCTTGGTACCCGGGTCCGACGCGCTTCTTCAGCATGTCGCGCACGATCCCGTACTGGACCATTGCGCCGATGTCGGAACCGGACTTCGACAGGAGCAGCATCAGCGTCTGTTCGACTGCGAAGCTCTCCAGGAACGCGCCCAGCCGTGCCGGACCCATCGAGTCCACGAGGAACACGCGCGGCCGGCCGGCACGGCCCGCCCTCGGCAACAGGTTGTGGAACGGATGGGCGAGTGCGCCGACCATCGCGGACGCGACATCAGCCTCCGCACCCTGGGCGAGCACCGCGACGTTGTCGAACCGGCTGGCTAGCGACTCGGCCGCATCCCGCGCGCGCATCGCCTCGCGGCCGAGCATGTACAGGTCACCGAACCCGACTTGGCCCCGCGCCCGGGACAGCAACAGGTCGTCGTGCACCTTTCGTCCGTCGGCGACCAGCGCGTCGAACTCCGCCTGTCGCACCCCATTCTCGGCGCCGACGGCCGCGTCCATTGCGGCGGTCACGTCCACGGTGAACAGTTCGTTGCTCATGGGCGGGTTACGAGGCTCCTGCCGGTCATCTCGGGCGGTGGTTCCAGCTGGTCGAGTTCCAAGAGCGTCGGCGCGATGTCCGCGAGACGCCCTCCCAGCGCAAGAGTGAACCCGTTTCCAGCGCCGGCGACGAGAAAGGGAACGGGATGGATGGTGTGGGCCGTGTGCGGCTGGCCGGTCGCTGGGTCGAACATCATCTCCGCGTTGCCATGGTCTGCCGTGACGGCAACCACACCGCCCCGCGAGAACAGCGCCTCCGCGAGGCGTCCGATGCAGTCGTCCACGACCTCGACGGCCCGCACGGTGGCCGCCACGTCACCCGTGTGGCCGACCATGTCCGGATTGGCGAAGTTCAGCACGATCCGGTCGAACCCGGCGTGCGCCGCCAGCAGCGCGGCCGTGATCCCGGGCGCGCTCATCTCGGGCTTCTCGTCGTACGTGGCCACCCGTGGGCTCGGGATCAGGATGCGATCCTCGCCCGGGAGCACGGCCTCCTTGCCACCGTTGAAGAAGTACGTGACGTGGGCGTACTTCTCGGTCTCAGCGATGCGCAGCTGCCGAAGACCGGCCGCGGACCACTCCTCGCTCAGCAGGCCGTCGTAGGTCACCGGCGGGAACGCAGCGGGCCACGTCTGCTGCTCGTCGTAGACCGTCATCGACGCGAGGTGCAGGTCGCGCACGGGCGCGCCGCGCGCAAATCCGTCGAAAGCGGGATCCACGAGCGCCGCGCACATCTGGCGCGCCCGGTCCGCCCGGAAGTTCCAGAAGAACGTCGCGTCGCCGACTCCCATCAGCGGTGTGCCGTCGCCCACCACCTCGCGCGCAGAAGCGAGCACGGTTGGCGTCAGGAACTCGTCGGTCTCTCCGCGGTCGTACCCCCGCCGCACGGCGTCGAGAGCGTCGCCGGCTGCTGCGCCGTCACCCGCTACGACTGCGCGATACGCGAGTTCCGTGCGCTCCCAGCGCGTGTCGCGGTCCATCGCGAAGTAGCGGCCGGAAACGGTTGCCAAGATCGCCTTTCCCTGGGCGTGACCGATCAGGCCCTCGAAGTACGCCTCGGCCGAACGGGGCGGTGTGTCGCGCCCGTCGGCGAACAGGTGCACGAACACGCGATCCGGCGGCAGGTGGGCCGCGGCGGCGTCGATCAGGGCGCGCACGTGCGCGTCCGAGGCGTGCACCTTGCCCGGCGAGTACAGGCCCATCAGATGCAGGCGCCCCCCGCGACGCAGCGCGGCGTTCGCCGCGTCGCGAAGGGTCTCGTTGTCAGGGAGCGAACCCGAGGAGATCGCCTCGTCAATCCGGACGATGTCCTGGGGGACCACCCGGCCGGCACCGATGTTCATGTGCCCGACCTCGGAGTTGCCCATGATCCCGGCGGGCAGTCCGACGTCGAGCCCCGACGCCTGCACGGGCGCCCACGGGAATTCGGCATGCAGACGGTCGAGCACCGGCGTGCGCGCGAGCGAGATGGCATTGCCGTCGCCCGGCGGTGCCAGCCCGAACCCGTCGATCACGATGAGCAAGAGCGGTCGGACCACGTGGTACGGGTGTTCCTTTCGTGAGGACGGGGCGGAGCGCGTCGAGGTTACATCGGCTGTCCGGGGTCGGCAGTCGCCGCCGACTCGGCCACTAGAAGAGACCCACCGGCCATTCAGAACAGACCTAGCGGGTTGCCGTCGGCGTCCACGTCGATCCTCAGCAGACCCGGCCTCTTCGGCAGCCCGGGCATGGTGCGCATCGTGCCGGCGAGCGGATACAGGAACCCGGCGCCCGCAGACACGCGCACGTCGCGAATCGGGAATCGGTATCCGGACGGCCGGCCCCGCAGCGCCGCGTCGTGACTGATCGAGAGCTGCGTCTTCGCCATGCAAATCGGCAGGTTCGAGAGTCCCCACTTCGTGTAGCGCGCGATCGCTTCGCTCGCGGCGGGTTCGTAGTCGACGCCCTCGGCGCCGTAGATCTCGGTGGCGAGTGTCTCGATCTTCTGTTCGATGCTCGCTTCGTCGGGATACAGGAGCTTGAACTCACCAGCGGCCTCGCACGCCTCGACGAGCGCCTCTGCGACGTTCTCCATGCCCGCGCCCCCGCGCATGAACGCCTCGCTGATCTCCGCCCGGAACGCGCCGTGCGCGACGGCGGCCTCGCGCACCCACTCCATCTCGCGCTCGGTGTCGCCCGGGAAGCGGTTGACGATGACGACGGGCTGGACGCCGAACTTGCGGACGTTCTCGATGTGCTTCGCAAGGTTCGCGAAGCCGCGCTCGAGAGCCTCCTGGTTCTCCTCGGTCAACTCGTTCGGCAGGTCCTTGCCGAGCCGCACCTTGACGTCCGACCCGTGCATTTTGAGAGCGCGCAGCGTCACGACAACCCCGGCCGCATGGGGCCGCATTCCCGAGGCGCGGCACTTGAGGTCGAAGAACTTCTCCGCTCCCATGTCCGCGCCGAAGCCGGCCTCCGTCACGACGTAGTCCGCGCACCGCCTCGCGACGCGGTCGGCGATGATCGAACTGTTCCCCACCGCGATGTTGGCGAACGGACCTGCGTGCACGAGGCAGGGCGTACCCTCGATCGTCTGCATCAACGTCGGCAGGACAGCGTCCTTCATGATCACGGCCATGGATCCGGTGGCGCCGACGTCGTCGGCCGTGACCGGGTCGCCGGCGTTGTTCGCACCGACGATGATCCGCCCCATCCGGCGCCGCAGGTCCTGGTAGTCCTTGGCGAGCGCTAGACACGCCATCACCTCGGATGCCGCCGTGATGTCGAAACCCGACTCCCGCGGGAACAGCTCGGACTTCTCCCCCAGTCCCACCGAGATGCGGCGGAGCGCTCGGTCGGAGACGTCGACGACGCGGCGCAGCTGGATCGAGTCCGGGTCGATGTCGTAGATGTTGCCGTGTATCAGAGAGGTGTCCACCCACGCGGCGAGCAGGTTGTGCGCGGCGCCGACCGCGTGCATGTCACCGGTCAGGTGCAGGTTGAAGTCCTCCATCGGGACGACCTGGCTGTACCCGCCGCCGGCCGCGCCGCCCTTGATCCCGAACACGGGCCCCATGGACGGCTGCCGGATGCACGTGATCGCGCTCTTGCCGATCCGGTTGAGACCGAGACCGGCTCCGATCGTGTTGACCGTCTTGCCCTCGCCGAGCGGGGTCGGGGTGACCGCGGTGATCACGATGTACCGTCCGTTCGGCCGCTCGGGCAGACGGTCGAGGACATCCAGGGAGACCTTGGCCTTGTAGCGGCCGTAGGGCTCGAGGTCGGCCTCGCGCAGGCCGATGCGCTCGGCCACCTCCTGGATCGGCCGCAGCCGCGCGCGTCGTGCGATGGTCAGGTCGTCGAGCATTCTGTCGTCCCCACGGCGCCGCCGTACTGCTTCATCCACGGGCCGCACGGAACCCGCGCCGGCCGTTCGATCGAGCCTGGGAGTCTACGAGGCCTCCCGCGGGCGCGCGCGAGGATCGGGAGCCGGCCGCCCGCGCTCAGCGAGTGCGGGCGAGGACGTCGTCGGGGATGCCGGCCAGGAGGCGGGCTGAACGGCTCTCGGCGAGCCAGCGCCTGCCGTCCGTCACGTAGCCGGCAGTTGGCCGCACTTCCGGGCACAGCCCTGCGAACCAGCCGTTCCACAGCGTCATGTAGACCTCGCGGAGGTACTTCGCGAGCATCGACGCCAGTCCGACCTGGGGCGCCTCGGCATCGCCGCGGACGACGAAACGCGCCAGGACGTCACGGCCCTCCACGCGGAGCCGGTACGACGAGACCGCCCGCGCCTCGCCGAGCCGCCACACGAAACCGTCCGCGAAGCGCTCCTGCAGTGGTCCGAGATAGCGTTTCCGGCCGCCATGCCGGTCGAACACTGCGACGACCGGCTCGGCGTGCCGCGCGTGGTCGAGCAGTGACGCCAGCACGTCGGTCGCAAGATCGAACAGAACCGTGGCCTTGTTGCCGCGGTCCGCGAACCGGCGGTTCAACCGGTCCTCGGGCACGACGCGCGCGGCGAGTGCCACCGGTGTGACGCACTGCGCGGAGAGCGCCGCGTCGAGTCCGTCCGCCGCTGCCCGCACTTCTGTTGCGTCACTTCCGAGGGGGAACTCCGGCGGCTCGCCCGCGTACCACCGGGGGGCACGGCGGTCCTCTGCGGCCACGCCCACAGCGCCGAGCACGTCGTCGAGGTCGGTCGTCCATGGGTGACCGAGCAATCGGAGCATGGCGAGCAGCGGGCGCTCGAGCGCCGCGACGCCGCCGCGAGCGTGCAGGACCTTGCTGTCGCCGACGACCGGCACGCCGGGTGTCCGGAACACGTCGCGAACCCGCCGTTCGGCATCGAGGGCGCCTGCAAGCGCTCCCTCTCCCTTTGAGCCGCCCGGCAGGCCGCGGAGATCGGGGAGGCCGCGGAGGTTGGGCAGGCCGGGGAGGAGGTCGCACCGGAACGCGGATCCGGCTACCACCAGCGGCCCCAGCAGGGGTCCGTATCCGGCCTCGTCGATCCCGATGACCAGCACGCGCGTTCTGCCTCCGCCAGCCTTTCCGCCTCGCTGAACCAGCCTGTCCGCCGACCAGCCTGGAGGCGGACTCAGGTTCGGCGGAGCGGAGCGCCGATGGTATGGCGGGGTTCCGACGCCCCCTGGAGGTGCGTGATGATGCAGTGCCTGCTCGTGACCGGTGATCGTGTCGCCCGAGACGTCATCAAGACGGGACTCGACCAAACCCAGGCAGTCGACGTGGAGATCGTCACGGACGGGTGGGGTCTCGAGATGGCGAAAGAGCGCGCGTTCGGTCTCGTCATCGCCGACACGGCCCTCGGCGACGGCTCCGACGGCATCGAGTTCCTGCGCCAGGTGCGCGCACTGCAGCCGGACGCGGAACTCTGGCTGATCACGCGCGGCAAGAACCAGGCCCGCTTCTTCGCGAAGGAGCGCGCCGAGATCGGCATCTCGACGCTGATCAACATGCCCGTGACCGCCGTGGACTTCTTCCGCGCCGCGAAGAAGACGCTCGACAACGCCCCCGCCGGCGCACCGACGCCCGAGAGCGAAGTCGCCGCCCAGCCCACCGCCCAGCCCACGGCATAGCTGGCGCGCCGCCGAACGCAGACGCAGCCGCGTCCGCCGATCTGCCTCGCACTCGCCGCGCGATCCGCGATCCGGGTTCGCAGGCGCGCCAGCGCCTCACGACTCAGCTGACGCCCGAGTTGCGAACTGCGTCCCGCTGCAGAAGCCGTTGTTCACGGCTTCTGCCCCCTCGTCCGCTGGCACGCGGACTTGGGTCGCAGGCGTTCGTTCGCGGCGCTCCGCGCGCCGCTCACTCACGGGCGCGACGGTCGCGTAGCGAGCGGCGTGACCGCAGCCCTCCGTAGCGGTCGGAGACCGCGGAGGAGGGAGACGCCCGCGGGGAGCGTGGCGCGCGGATCGCCCCGCGATCCACGCGCCACGCGAGCCCGCGGTCGGATTCGAACCGACGACCCCCGCTTTACGAAAGGGTGGCTACCCGTGCGTGGGCTGACACGCCTAACGCTTCTAGCCCGAATCGTTCACCAGCCGGGAATCTGAGCGGGCCGTCGTCTGTCTAAGTGCTCGTACTCGCTAGTACTTGCACCGACAGGAGCGCCGGCCCGATGACGACAGACTGTAGCCCGCAGGGGACCCTCTTCGCGGGCATCTGTGGACGCACCGCGGTGACGCGCTTCGACGCCGGTACCGTGACGAGCGACGGGGGCGTGCTGCTGCTCGAGCGGACCGATCGTCGCATCGATCTGCTCTCGCGGTTTGCGCGCTGCTTCGGGGACCACCGGGACCCGCGTCGGGTCGAGCACACGGTCGGCCAGATGCTGCGTCAGCGGGTCTTCGGGCTGTGCGCGGGCTACGAGGATCTGGTGGACCACGACCATGTCGGCAAGGACCCGCTGTTTGCCGCGGCGTGCGGCAAGCGCGAGGGTGCTCTGGCCACGCACCCGACGCTCTCGCGGCTCGAGACCACGCAGCTCGGCGCCACGGCACAGACGCGCTACGCCAAGATCGAGATGGACCAGGAGCGCGTGGACAGCGTGCTCAGCGACGTCTTCTGCGAGGCCATGGGGCCGGAGGATCCGGGCCTGCTCGTGCTGGACCTGGACCACTCCGACGTGCGGCTGCACGGCCGGCAGGAGGGCCGCTTCTTCCACGGCTACTACGGGCACTACTGCTACCTGCCGCTGTACGTCTTCTGCGGCGAGCACCTCTTGCTCGCTCGGCTCCAGACCGCTGACAGAGATCCCGCGCGCGGAGTCGTGGACGAGCTCCGTGCGCTGGTCTTACGTCTGCGGCGCCGCTGGCCCCGGGCCAAGGTGCTCGTGCGCGCAGACTCGGGCTTTTGCCGCGAGGAGCTGATGGCCTGGTGCGAGGCCGCCGGCCACTTCTACCTGCTGGGCATGGCGCGCAATGAGCGCCTTGAGCGACACGTCGAAGACGCGCTCGATGAGGCCGCAGCCCGTGCCGTGCAGACCGGCCGAGCAGCCCGGGTCTTTCGCGACTTTGCCTGGACCACGCTGGGGAGCTGGAGCCAGAGGCGTCGCGTGGTCGCCAAGGCCGAGCACCTGCCGGGCGGCAAGCGCAATCCCCGCTTCGTGGTGACCAATCTGCCGCCTCGTAGCTGGAGCAGCAAGCGTCTCTACGAGCAGCTCTACTGCGCCCGGGGCGAGGCGGAGAATCGCATCAAGGAGCAGCAGCTCGAGCTCTTCGGCACCCGTCTGTCGGTGCACACGATGCAGGGCAACGCCGTGCGGATGGCCATGTCGGCCATGGCCTACGTCCTGACCTGTGCGCTGCGACGCATCGGTCTCGCCGGCACCGAGATGGCGCGTGCGCAAGCCGGCACGATCCGCCTGCGGCTGCTCAAGATCGGCGCGCTCGTGCGGATCACGACGCGCCGGATCTGGGTCTCGATGTCCTCGTCGTGGCCCTGGCAGCACGTCTTCGAGCGCTGCGCGCAACGACTGCTGGCATCCCCGAAGCCGACCTGACGTCCCGCCGCGCCGTCCGCCACACCACCGCCCGGCCTACGGTCTGCCCACACCGCAGAATCCGCGCCGTTTCGGCCGCTCACTCGCGTTGCCCTTGTGGCAACGACGACAGCATCCGCCCTCGCCTGGCCAAGATCTGACCCTGTGGACTCCGAAAGCACCGTCATCGCGACGTCTCGTGAACAGATGCGGCTAGCCCGAATCGTTCACCAGCCGGGAATCTGAGCGGGCCGTCGTCTGTCTAAGTGCTCGTACTCGCTAGTACTTGCACCGACAGGAGCGCCGGCCCGATGACGACAGACTGTAGCCCGCAGGGGACCCTCTTCGCGGGCATCTGTGGACGCACCGCGGTGACGCGCTTCGACGCCGGTACCGTGACGAGCGACGGGGGCGTGCTGCTGCTCGAGCGGGTCGATCGTCGCATCGATCTGCTCTCGCGGTTTGCGCGCTGCTTCGGGGACCACCGGGACCCGCGTCGGGTCGAGCACACGGTCGGCCAGATGCTGCGTCAGCGGGTCTTCGGGCTGTGCGCGGGCTACGAGGATCTGGTGGACCACGACCATGTCGGCAAGGACCCGCTGTTTGCCGCGGCGTGCGGCAAGCGCGAGGGTGCTCTGGCCACGCACCCGACGCTCTCGCGGCTCGAGACCACGCAGCTCGGCGCCACGGCACAGACGCGCTACGCCAAGATCGAGATGGACCAGGAGCGCGTGGACAGCGTGCTCAGCGACGTCTTCTGCGAGGCCATGGGGCCGGAGGATCCGGGCCTGCTCGTGCTGGACCTGGACCACTCCGACGTGCGGCTGCACGGCCGGCAGGAGGGCCGCTTCTTCCACGGCTACTACGGGCACTACTGCTACCTGCCGCTGTACGTCTTCTGCGGCGAGCACCTCTTGCTCGCTCGGCTCCAGACCGCTGACAGAGATCCCGCGCGCGGAGTCGTGGACGAGCTCCGTGCGCTGGTCTTACGTCTGCGGCGCCGCTGGCCCCGGGCCAAGGTGCTCGTGCGCGCAGACTCGGGCTTTTGCCGCGAGGAGCTGATGGCCTGGTGCGAGGCCGCCGGCCACTTCTACCTGCTGGGCATGGCGCGCAATGAGCGCCTTGAGCGACACGTCGAAGACGCGCTCGATGAGGCCGCAGCCCGTGCCGTGCAGACCGGCCGAGCAGCCCGGGTCTTTCGCGACTTTGCCTGGACCACGCTGGGGAGCTGGAGCCAGAGGCGTCGCGTGGTCGCCAAGGCCGAGCACCTGCCGGGCGGCAAGCGCAATCCCCGCTTCGTGGTGACCAATCTGCCGCCTCGTAGCTGGAGCAGCAAGCGTCTCTACGAGCAGCTCTACTGCGCCCGGGGCGAGGCGGAGAATCGCATCAAGGAGCAGCAGCTCGAGCTCTTCGGCACCCGTCTGTCGGTGCACACGATGCAGGGCAACGCCGTGCGGATGGCCATGTCGGCCATGGCCTACGTCCTGACCTGTGCGCTGCGACGCATCGGTCTCGCCGGCACCGAGATGGCGCGTGCGCAAGCCGGCACGATCCGCCTGCGGCTGCTCAAGATCGGCGCGCTCGTGCGGATCACGACGCGCCGGATCTGGGTCTCGATGTCCTCGTCGTGGCCCTGGCAGCACGTCTTCGAGCGCTGCGCGCAACGACTGCTGGCATCCCCGAAGCCGACCTGACGTCCCGCCGCGCCGTCCGCCACACCACCGCCCGGCCTACGGTCTGCCCACACCGCAGAATCCGCGCCGTTTCGGCCGCTCACTCGCGTTGCCCTTGTGGCAACGACGACAGCATCCGCCCTCGCCTGGCCAAGATCTGACCCTGTGGACTCCGAAAGCACCGTCATCGCGACGTCTCGTGAACAGATGCGGCTAGCCGGGCCCCGTATCCGGGAAGCTCCCGCGGCGCCTCCGCGTTTCGGACCGAGTGAGGCAGAGTGCCAGGCTCGCCTGTTCCGCTTTTCGCTTTACAGCGGCCTCAGGCGACCTACGATTCGGGACTTCGATCGAACGGACGGCAGAAGTTCACGCGAGACGCCTGACCCGCTCGTTCTGTACAAGGCTGTCGGGGTGAGCTCTCAGGCTGGAGGCTTGAGGCTCAGGCGTCGCTCCTAGAGTGCCCAATTGCCCCTGGGAGCGCATGGCGGTGCTCCGCACGGCCGTGATGACGGAGACCAGGATCGCAGAGTCCGAGATGAGCGACGACGGCACCACTGAACTCGGGGACACCAAGAGCATCCTCGACCAGTCCATCTTCTGGAAGACGCTCACGTCCCAGTACTACGAGTTCCTCTCGAAGGTGGTCAGCGACGCCATCATGAAGCAGCGCTTCCGCCTGATGGCCTCGGAGGAGCGCGATCACCGCAAGATCCTGCGCAAGTACCGGCGCGAGCTGGTGGGGACCGCGGCGATCGAGTTGCTCGGCGATGAAAAGAAGCGGCTCAAGGAGTACTTCACGTTCCTCGAGGTCAAGGACCGCGGCTCGATGGACGTCGCCGTGACCTGCATCCTCAAGGCTGAGCAACTCTCGACGCGCTTCTTCAACCAGGCCTCGTCGCGCATCGACAACCGAGAGGGCCGGATCTTCCTCCGCCTGCTCGCCGAGGAGGGCCTGATCCACCGCAGCATGGTGGAGGAGCTCATGGAGTACGCCGACTCCAAGGACATCCGGTTCAGCAAGAACAGCGCAGCGATCGCCGCGGCCGCGCGGCGCTGAACGACCGCAGAACGGGTCCTGCAGACGGGGCGGGGAGCCGCGGCGGAGGATCGCCTGGCCTGGGCCGGGCGACCCCTCAGCCTCGCCCGAGCCTGGATTCCGCGTCGTAGTCCCCGGGCGCGTGTAGCCTCGTTCAGGCTCGGACTGACCTCGGCCGTGCGGCAGGGGTCGATTCCGTGTTCACGAAGGTCGCAAGACCCCGGAGGAAGCCATGGAAGGCTATTGCGTCAAGTGTCGCGCCAAGCGCCAGATGGAGAACACCCAAGAGGTGACCATGAAGAACGGCAAGAAGGCCATGAAGGGGAAGTGCGCGACCTGCGGCACCGGCATGTTCAAGATCATGCCCAAGAAGAAGTAGTCGCGTGGGGAGCCCCTCAGGCTCCCCGGAGAGGCGCGGCGGAAGGACCACTCGATAGGGCAGCGCTTTCAAGCGAAGCGCGCCTGTACCCGTTCAGGGTATGACGATCCGCGGCCTCAGCGCGTGATCGGGAGCGCGACGAGAGCCGGCGGCGAGCGGTTGTGCGCGAGTGCCGCGCTGACGTCTGCGAGGTAATCGAAGACGCTCTCGCCACGCTGGCGGAGCGTGGCGGTGACGGTCAGGATGCGCTCGACGAAGCGGAGTCCGCGCTCGCTCTGACTTCCGTGCGTTGCGCGTCTCCACAGGACCGGCTTGCGCACCGCGCGCTCAGCGGCGTTGTTCGTCGGGGAGACGCCAGGGACGTCGGCGAAGGTCCACAGAGCCTCCGCTCGGTCGAGCAGATGCCGAGTCGTTCCGCGTACTCGGCGGTGCTTGCTGTCTGCGCCGCGCACGAGCAGCGTCAGGAGTCGGTCCCATGTGAGACGCAGCTCACGCCGCATGCGGTCGCGGTCCCCGTGCTCGCCGAAGTGACGCTGAGCTCGCATGACAGCCTGGGCGAGACGCACGGCCTGCTTGCCGAAGCGCCGGCCGCCGCGCGAGCCCTCGGCCAGCGCTCGAAAGTCCCTCTCGAGATGCGCCCAGCAGATCTGGCGGCGCTCGGTGGGATGCTGGTCGTAAGCGCCCATACGGTCGGTCACGAGGACGCCCCTGAAGCGCTTGCCCACGAGTCGCCGCATGGCCTTGGCGCTCCTGCGCCGATCGATACGATGGACCGTGGCGTGCTCACAGACCGCGCTCCACAGCCAATGCAGCGTGCCACGACGCGACCACGGTGTCTCGTCTACATAGGCGACGCTGCTCGTGCGTACGGCCCCGAGGGCCTCGATGTGCGCTGAGGAGATGGCTCCCGACACCCGCTCCTCGATCGCACTGACCGTGCCCGGTGACATCGAGACGCCGATGACGTCACGCAACAGACGACTGGTCTCGCGCCGCGACAGGCGGAAGACGCCGACCAGAGCCGCGGTGAGCGCACAGAGTCGCGGGCCGAAGGGACTCGCCGTCACACCGCTTGGCAGCGAGGCAGTGGACGTGGCGCCACAGTCCGTGCACCGTGCCCGGTGCAACCGGTGCTCGGTCACCTGGATCAGCCGTGGCGGGACCTCGAAGACCTGCTGGCGTGTCGGGGCGCGATCGATCGGGACGAGCACGTCGCTCCCACACGCGCTGCACTCGCGCGGGCGGTGGTCCTCTACGCCATCGACCTCGGACTCGTCCACGAGCTTGCGCGTCGCCCCTTTGTGGCCGGGCTGCGCACCCTGGCGCTTGTCCGACGGCGGCTTGCGCCGCCGCCGCTTCTTGGACCACGACGGATCCGAGGACGGTGGGCGCGAGGAGGTGCGGGAGTCCCGGCGAAGACGGCTCTCGAGATCGTCGATCCGTGCCGCCTGCCGCTCGATCACCTCCGCCTGCTCGGCAATCGTCTCGTCCCGAGCGTCCAGACGACGGGTCAGGCGCTCGACCAGATCACGCAGCTCATCGGTGCCCACATCCGATTCATCGACCGAACGGAAAGCGATCTGGATCCGAGCTCAGAACCAAGGGCTGAACGGGTACCAGCGTGCGACGGGCAGCGGGACCATGACGGGCGGGTCGGCGCCGGTGAGGTGCGCGGCGACCGAGTCGGCGAGGAAGTCGAAGACTTGGTCGCCACGGCGTCGCAGCGTGGCCGCGGCGGTCAACACGCGCTCGGCGAAGCGGAGTCCGCGAGCGGACTGGCTTCCGAAGGAGCCCTTGCGCCAGAGCACCGCTTTGCGGACCGCGCGCTCGGCGGCGTTGTTCGTCGGACTCACGTCCTGGGTCCGCGCATAGGTGAAGAGGGCGACCACGCGGGGGCGCAGATGGTTGGCCAGAGCCGAGTCGTCGTTCGCGATCAGTCGCTCGAGCCGTCCGCGCAGCACAGCGGCTTCGCCTTGCAGCCGGTCACGGTCGCCGTGCTCACCGAAGAGCCGGTAGCTGCGCATGACCGACTGCGCGATCATGACGCCCTTGTTGCCGAAGCGGCGATGTCCTCGCGGGCCTTCGGCCAGCGCACGGAAGGCGCGCTCGATGTGCGCCCAGCAGAGCTGGCGGCGGGCAAGTGGGTGTGACTCGTAGGCACCCATCCGGTCGCTGATCACCGTGCCACCGAAGCGCCGCCCGATCAGCCGCCCTTTCGCCTTGGCACTGCGGCGGCGATCGATCCCGAAGGCTGTGGCGTGCTCGCTCTCCGCCGCCCACAGCCAGCACACCCGGCCCCGTTCCTTCCACGACGTCTCGTCCACGTTGGCTCGCAGCGACGTGCGGACTGCCCCGAGGGCTTCGAGGTACGACGAGTGCAGAGCGTCACTGAGCCGACGCTCACAGTCGCTGATCTTGCCCAGCGACATCTTCACACCGAAGATCTCACCGAGCAGCCGCTGCGTCTCCCGCACGCTCACGCGGTACACGCCGCGCAGCGCGCCGGCAAGTGTGGTCAGCCGCGGACCGAAGGCCCCGGTCGGCACGCCATCGGGCAGGACCGCCGTCGTGACCGCACGACAGCGCCGGCACCGCGCCTTGTGCAGCCGGTGCTCCCGCACCGTGACGAGCACGCGCGGGAGCACCGTCACCTGGTGCCGGTACGGATCGCCGATGCCCTGCTCGAGATCGTCGTGTCCGCACGCGTCGCAGAGGTCGGGACGGTGCTCCTTGGTCTCATCGACGTTGGACGGATCCACCAGCTCGCGCGCCGTGCCCTCATGGCCCGGCTGTCCGCCCTGCTTGCGACCGCTACGCGGCCTTCGGCCGCGACGGCGCTTGGACCACGCCGGGTCCGACGACGGAGGCCTCGAGCTGTTGCGGGAGTCACGCTTCAGACGCGACTCGAGCTCGTCGATGCGGCGCAGATGCTTCGCTTCGCGACGCTCCAGCTCCTCGATCCAGGCCAGAAGGCCCTCGACCATCGCCCGCAGATCCTCGTCCTGCCGCTCGCCCACAACATCTTGATCGACCGATGGCCGAACGATCTGGATCCTGGCTCGCGACGAAGGGGTGAACGGTTACGCGTGAGGAGCATCGGCCGGCTCGCCGTCGTCCAGCATGAGGACCACGCCGCCTGCAAAGCAGGCGAGCGCGAGAACCCAGAGGACAACTTGGCGACTGCGACGCATGGCTACCTGAGCATCGGTACCCGCACGGACCCGCCTTGACCGTCCCTCTTACGGTCCCCATGGAGCACGCCGCGTTCTCACGTCGCAATTGCGAATCGTCTCAGAATGAGAGGCCGTTCGCGACACAGAGACTGTCGTAAGAGAAGAGAGCGAAGGGACTTAAGGGTGTTGCTGCGAATCGGATTCTCACGGCCTGTCGTTTGCCATGGGTACCGGCCGGGCACTCCGTCCGCGTCCCAAGTGGAGTCAGTCACATGCGCAGAACCCGCCGCGAACGCGGCTTGACATTCGTCGAAGTGCTCGTCTCGATCGGCATCCTCGCCGTGTCGATGGGCGGCTTCGTCATGGCCGTCCTCTCTGCCGAGAGCGCCTCGGCGAGCACTCGCGAGCGCGAGGTCGTTCGCCTGCAGGCCTACAAGTACATGGAGCGCATGGTGGCGCTTCCGTACGGGAGCAACGTGGACCCGACGGCGAGACGGCGAGCTCCCCGCAGATCCAGGAGTTCTTCGACGACGACGGTTCGGTCACCTCGACCGGCGTGCTCACCCTGCGCAGCCTTGAGACTCCGGTCGGCGCTGCCGGTTGGCGCTTCCGCCTCGACGGGTTCGAGACGAGCGGCGTCTTCGAGGTCGAGATCAACGCTGACCTCGACGGGAACGGGACGTTCCAGGGCGTGCGCGGCGCGGATGACCCGACGTCGGGCAACCTCGCCACGTCGGCCGGAGACGGCACCTCGCTGGTGACGCTGGAGAGCGAAGGCGATCCGCGTCTGCTCCGTATCGAGATCTTCTGGAACGGCGAGCCCGTGCTGCGGACCGTTCGCGCTGCTCCCGTGGAGGGGTCCTAGTCATGAGAAGTCTGAACCGCTCACGTGAGGACGGCAGCGTCCTCCCGATCATCCTCGCCGTCGGCATCGGCGTCGGCGCGCTCACGGCCGGGTACACCATGCGGCAGTTGCGCGAGAGCGCCAAGTCCGAGGCGTATGCGCACCGCGAGGCGGCCCTCTTCGAGGCGCTCGGCCAGCTCGAGGTCGTCTCCCACTTGATCAACTCGTCCGGCTACGACGCGGGCGGACGGAACCTCGCCATCCAGCAGGCGCTCGCACGCGGCGACGACCAGTTCATCGACCTGGACGGCTGGGAGACGGGCGTGACCGCGATGCAGTTCGGCGCCCCCGTGCCGGGCCTCGGTGCCACGTATCGGATCATCTCCGAGGCGGAGCGCGGCGACCAGACGCGGCGCGTGATGGCGCTCGTGCGCGAACGCCAGTCGTTCGCGGACTTCAACTACTTCGTGGACGCGCACCCGCTCGGGATCTCCGGCGGCGGCTCGCCCGTGTTCCCGTGGATCGATGCGCCCGAGGGCGCCATCCACTCGAACCAGAACATCCAGTTCTACTTCGCGGACAAGCACTTCCGTGATGCGGTCACGGCGGTCACGGGGTTCGACTACGTGTCGGGCGCCGTCGGTCCCGCCGAGACGGACCCGCAGAACACGTTCTTCCACGGACCGTCGAACGACGCCGCTGCGCCGATCGGCGGCCTGCTGGACGTCGACGTCGGCGGCTTCGCCACGCGTGCGGACACCATGCTCGCGCTGAGCGGCGAGTGGGACTACGCCCACGTGAAGCTCCTGGGCGACCAGATCCACCTGGAGCACTGGGAGGCCGCGCACTACGAGAACCAGGGCGTCTCCACCTGGACCCCCGTCTCGCACATGGAGACGGTGACCCACGAGGTTCCCGAGGTGGTCATCGAGACGCACACGTGGACGACGACGGAGAACGTCTACGAGGAGCAGCCGATCTGGATCGAGGAGACCTCCCCGATCATCGAGTCACACCAAGAGACCCACACCCACATGGTGTGGCGCGACGTCTGGGTCGAAGGCGGCGGCGGCGGCGACACCGGCGGCAGCGGCAGCGGCAGCGGCGTCGGGTACTGGGAGAGCCAGCTCGTCGAGGAGGAGTACACGGTCTGGGTCGACGAGGTCGTCGGCTGGGAGGACACGTCGCACTGGGACACGCACTGGGTGGCCACGGGCGATACGTACGAAGAAACGCACACCGAAGACGTCGAGGTCGAGACCGGCAACATGGTCACGGTCACCGAGGAGGTCGAGGTCATCGACGAGTGGATCGAGACCGTCTCCGACGAGTCCGTGTGGGTGGACGAGCGCAAGGTCAACGACCACGTGCTCGGCACCCACGGCACGGTCTTCGTCTCCGGCGACATCGTGTTCGACCCGATGCGCTCGAGCCACGACGGCCTCGACACCCACGTGCTGGACGGCCAGGTGACGTTCGCTTCGGGAGGCGACATCCACATCGCCGACTCGATCGTCTACGGCCACATGGCCGGCGGTTCGAGTGGGGGCGGTGACGATGACGACGACGACGACGAGGGCGGCGGAGGCTCGGCCACCCTCGAGACCGCGTACCTGAACGGCGACAGCCACACCGCCGAGTACACGCCCAACCCCGACTACACGGGCGACAGCGTGCTCGGCCTGATCGCGCTCTCGGACATCGAATACACGGAGTGGATGCCCGATCACTCCGAGATCAACGCGACTCTCCTGGCGAAGACCGGCCACGTCCGTGTCAACGACACTGCGGTCGACAGTGACGGCAGCGTCTACACGACCGGAAGCGGCTTCCGGAAGATGGGGTTCCGCCGCCTGGGCGGGGTCGTGTCGTACCACCGCCCGGTCTCGACGTACATCGACTCGAGCAATGCCGTGACGCACGGCTTCATCTTCGCGAAGAGCGTGTTCGACCGCTCACAACTCCGGCGACCGCCGATCGGCTTCCCGACGATGGCGCGACCCGTCGAGATCGCACGCATTCTGAGAGAGGTGCTCTAGTGGTTGCCCCGCACACGACCCCCCGAACCGCGCGACAGCGCGGCGTCACGATGATGGAGACGACGCTCGCGACGGCTGTTCTGGCCGGCACGATGGCGCTCGGCGTGCCTCTGCTCCAGTCCGTGGGCAACGCCGGCGACGAGGGTTCCGCCCGCGTCACGACGCAGGCCGACAACCTCGAGGCGCTCACGCGCATCGCGTCGGAGTTGCAGAACACGAGCACGACCGCGCAGGACGAACTGGGGAACTTCCGGTTCCAGATCCTGAACGGCGACGCACCCGATGCGATCGTGGACGCTCGCAGCGGCGATCTCGGCGGGTTCCGCGGCATCCTCGGCACGCACGAGGACCCGACGAACGACCCGGGTCCCGGCGGAGCGCTCGATCTCGCCCTCTCGTGGGGGGACCTGGGCAGACTCGTGAACGCAGCCCCTCAGGTGCTGACACCGGAGGAGCAGGCGCTCGTCGACGCGGTTTTCGACTGGTACAGCACCGGTTCGACGACGTTCACCATCGATGCCGACGCGGGGTCGATCCTCATCGACGGATTCGTGGAGGTGCGCCAGCCGTACATGGGCGGAGTTGTGCTGGAAGGCACCAACACGGACATGAGTTCGAGCAACGGATCCGAGTTCAGCGTGGAAGGCACGGGAACCGCGGTCGTCGAGACCAACGGGAACCAGACACTCCAAGGGACGTTCACGCTCTCCGGAACGATCATGTCCACGGCCATCGCGACCGCCGGTGTCTCGGCGCCCGCGCCGGCACCTGAGCCCGAGCCCGAGCCTGCCCCCACGCCGACCGGCGGCGACTGGGACGGCGGCTTCGGCACCGGCAATCCCCCGGCACCGTTCGGCGGTGGCGGCGGCGGATCCGTGGGCGGCGGCTCGACGAGCGGTGGAGGCGGCGAGGTCGTCGGATCTGGCCAGGGCCTGTTCGGCGAAGGCAACGGCATGACGATCGGTGGTGGCGCGGCCCGCGGCAGCGGATCGCGCGGCGGCACACGCATCGGTCGCGAGCGCAGCGCGTCGCTTGCCGGTGCCACGCTCACGAACTCGCCCGCTCTGCGCGCGCGGCGCAAGTCGATCCCCCTCAACCACATACTGCGCTTCCAGAAGGTCATCGACTTCGGCGTGGACACGACGACTGGCATGCCCGCGATCGTGTGGAGCACGCCGATCGAGTTCCGGATCGCGAACCGCAAGCTCACTCGCACGCAGGACGGCGAGACGCGCGTCGTCGCCCCCAACGCGATCGCGTTCACGGCTGAGCTCACCGATGCGGGCACGCTCACGCTGACGCTGGTCTCTCAGAAGCGCGTCAGTTCCACCGGCCGCGTCGCGTTCCGCGCGAACCAGATCGAGGTCGCGCCGAAGAACTGAGATTGGCGAACTGACGCTCTGAACCAGTCCATCCCCGCTGGAGCGCCGTCCCGCTCCGGCGAACCCGATTGCGCCGGGCCCCTCACAGGGCCCGGCGTGCTTCGTTCACCAGTCACGACGAGGGACGCACGGTCTCCACGAGATCCGTCAGGCAGTTGCCGACGTCCGCGGCGCCCGTGCGCGCACTCAGCACGCACACCCGCTGGGTGAACGCCTCGCCGTCCGCTACGGGCAACGCGGTGCTGGACAGGTAGACGCGCTTCCTCGCGTTCACCCGGCCCAGCCACGCGGCGTTGCGTGCGTTCCAGTCGTCCAGTTGCTCGCCGTCCCGACGGGTCAGCCGGAACGCCGTGATGGACAACTGCGGAGCCGCCACGATCTCGACCGGCAGTCCGGCCGTGATGTGCGCCGAGAGTTCTTCGTGGAACTGCTGGGAGAGCGAGAGCGTCGCGGCCAGGCTCTCCCGGAACGCCCGCGCACCGTGGAGCATCAGCGGCAGCCAGAGCCGCAGCCCGCGGTAATCGCGGGACAACTCGGGCCCGAGTGACGTGGGACTCGGCGTGTTGCGCCGGCTGTCCACTCCCTCGAAGTCCTGCAGATAGTGCGCGTCCGAGGAGTGGGCGGCGGCAAGGCGCCCGCCGCGCTTCACGAGCAGTGCGCCGGTGCCGAACGGCAGGTGCAGGCCCTTGTGGGGGTCGAACGCGATCGAGTCCCCCCGGGACATGCCCTCGAGCACGCGCCGCCCCTCCTCACACAGGACGAACGCACCGCCGTAGGCCGCGTCGACGTGTAGCCAGATCCTCTCGCCCTTCACGATGTGTGCGATCGCCGGTAGTGGATCCACTGCGCCGGTGTTGGTGGTCCCGGCCGTCGCGACCACGAGGAACGGCGTCCGCCCATCCTCGCGATCGCGTGTGATAGAGGCGGCGAGCGCGACCGCGTCCATCCGCCATGCGTCGTCGACGGGGACCTCACGGATGCCGGACCCCGGGATCCCCGCGAAGCGGAGCGCGCGGGGGACGCAGTGGTGCACCTGCGACGAGACGTATGCCGTGGCCAGGCGCAGGTCCGGTTCCGGCCCGAGAATCGCGTCCCGCGCGGTGACGGCGCCCACCATGTTGGCGAGCGACCCGCCCGACAGGAGCACGCCCCGGGCGCGCTCGTCGTAACCGAACTCCGCGGCCAGCCAGCGCAGCACGTCCGACTCCAGCCGGGCGAGTGCGGGGGAGGCCGGGGCGACGCCGGTGAAGCGATTGAGCGAGCCGGCCACGAGATCAGCCATCGCCGTCGCGAAGAGCCCGGTGCCCGGGACGTAGGCGAAGTAGCCGTGCCCTCCTGGACGAAGGCCCGCCGAGGCGGCCCGCCGGATCAGCGCCGCCGCCTCGGCGGCGCCCCCCGCGAGCGGCTCCTCGGGGATCGGGAGGGAGACTTCCTCGAGGATTGCGAGAGCCTGTTTGCCGAGCGCGCCGACGGCCGGTCCGGCCGCCAGCTCCTCGTGTGCGTCGTGCACCAGCTCGGCGAAGACCCGGAGCCAGAGCTCACGAGTCTCTCGACCGGGCACCAGAGGCTCGTCGGCGGGGTCCACGGGCGCATCCTACGCGGGCATCGACCGCGCCTCTTGACCCCTCTCCGGCACGGGCTTAGGTTCGCTTCGCGGTGCGCCCGTTCCGGGCGCGCGCCCGCCTTCCAAGGAGACTGGCCATGTCGTCCGACCATTCACGCCGATTCCGCGTCCTCGGGGTTCGACCGCTGATCGCGGCGGTGCTAGCGGCTGCTCTGACCCTGGGAGCCTGCAACGGCGACTCCGGCGGTGGCGAAGGCGGCGACGGGGGCGAGCCCGTGCGGATCGCCGTCTGCGGTCCGATGACCGGTTCGGCGGCGGCGTTCGGCGAGATGATCCGCAACGCGGCCAAGCTGAAGGAGAAGGAGATCAACGCGGCCGGGGGGATCACCGTCAACGGCAAGAAGCGCCTGATCGAGGCAGAGGTCTTCGACGACAAGGGCGACATCACCGAGGCGACGAACGTCTCGCGCAAGGTCGCCGGAGACGACTCCGTCGTGATGGTCGTGGGGCACTTCAACTCGGTGTGCTCGAACAACGCCAAGGTCGAGTACGACCGCGCCGGAATTCCCGCGATCAGCCCGGGCTCGACGAACGTGAAGGTGTGCAAGGGCTACCCGTACATGTTCCGCAACCTCTACCGGGACGACTTCCAGGGCCAGTCGATCGCTAACTACGCCAAGGACCAGCTCGGCCTCTCGTCCGTCGCCGTCATCTTCGACAATGACGACTACGGCAAGGGGCTGATGGAGTCGTTCACCGAAGAGTGCAAGAAGATCGGGGTCGAAGTCGTCGGCACGTTCTCGTACCTGCGCGAGCGAACCCAGGACTTCAAGCCGATCGTGCAACAGGCGAAGGCGGCGAACCCGGGCAGCATCTTCGTGGCCGGCCTCTACAACGACGCGGCACTCATCACGAAGGCGGCGCGCAATGACCTCAACATGGACATCCCGATCCTCGGCGGTGACGGCGTGATGAGCCCCACGTTCATCGCGAACGCCGGTGCCGCCGCCGAGGGAGCGTTCGTCGTCACGCCCGTTGCTCCGTTCGAGTTCGTGACCGGCGAGACGGGGGACAAGATCCGGGCGTTCGCGACCGCCTTCAGCACCGCGTACGGCAAGGACCCGGACACGTGGGCAGCGCTGACCTACGACGCGATGGGTATGGCGCTCAGCGCGATCGAGGCGGTCGGCACCGACCGCGAGAAGATCCGCGAGCACCTGGCGGGCATCCAGGACGAGGCTGCCGGCTACAAGGGCGTCACCGGAACGACGTACTTCAACGAGGACGGTGACTGCTACTCCAAGCCGCTGTTCGTGGCGCAGGTCAAGGACGGCAAGTTCGCGCCCGCCCCGAAGCAGCCCGAGTAGAGCGCGGCCGGCGCCCGCCCACGCATGAGCTCGATCCTGACAGCGGACAATCTCGTCAACGCGCTGTCGCTCGGCGCGCTCTACGCGCTCATCGCCGTCGGCTACACGATGGTCTACGGGATCATCAAGCTCATCAACTTCGCGCACGGTGAGATCTTCATGCTGGGCGCGTTCTGGGCGCTCCTGATCACCGGGATGGAGGAGGCGACGGGCTACAGCCTGTTCGTCGCAATCGTGCCCGCGATCATCCTCTGCGCGGGCGTGGGCATGGCCATCGACTGGGGCGCATACCTCTCGTTGCGCCGCCGACTGCCGGTCGCGGACGGCATCTCGGTCGCGATGCTCGCCGGGTTGTCCTGCTTGGCGATCATGTACCGGCTCACGGGTGATGTGGACCACGAGTGGTACTCGCTGCAGTGGCGCACGGTGTGGGGCTGGGGCATCGTCGCCGTCGTCGGTGCGATGATGCTGCTCTCTGCACTCGAGAAGTTCGGCTGGCTCGGCGTGTCCAGCGAGACCGTCAAGTCCGACCGACTGTCGGCGCTCATCACGGCGATCGGCATGTCCCTGATGCTGCAGACACTCGTGCAGCTGATCTGGGGTGCCGACTACCGCGTGTTCAAGCCGGAGAGCATTCCCGGCTTCATGACCGAGAACGTGTTGGGCATCGAGAGCCTCAAGTGGAAAGAGGCGATCATCTGGATCGTTGCGCTGGTCATGATGCTGGGCCTGCACGTCCTCGTGACGCGCACGAAGATCGGCACGGCCATGCGCGCGACGTCCATGGACCAGCAGACCGCCGCGCTGATGGGCATCTCGGTGGACAAGGTCATTGCGTTCACGTTCCTCGTCGGCTCGGGCATGGCAGCCGTTGCCGGTGTGCTCTACGCGGCGAAGGTGGACGGCAACATCTCGTTCCGCATGGGTTACTACCCCGGCCTGTTGGCGTTCGCCGCGGCAGTGCTCGGCGGGATCGGGAACATCCGCGGCGCCATGCTCGGCGGCGTCTTGATCGGATTCGTGCAGGGCTTTACCGGGGGCACCTTCTCGGCGCCGTTCCTGGTCATGATCATCGTTCTGCTGTTCCTGCCCCGTGGCATCCTCGGTGAACCCGACGCGGGGCGCGCATGAGCGAGCACGCCCTGATTCGCCTCGTGTTGCGCGTCGCGCGCTCTCTCTGGGCCGGCCGGAACAGCCGTTGGCTGCCGTGGGTGCTGGCACTCATCATGGCGCTGCTGCCATTCGCGTTCGGGAAGCAGTTCCGCGCCGCGCCGCTCAACGTCGTCCTGTACGTCGAGATCTACCTGATCCTGGCGCTCGGCCTGAATGTCGTGGTCGGTTTCACCGGGCTCCTCGACCTGGGGTACGTCGTGTTCATGGCTACTGGAGCGGTGATCACCTACTTACTGGCGACGGTGCAGCACACGGGGGCCGGTCTCGACTGGCCCAACCCCACGAACAACCTGGGCGACCAAGTAGCCGTCCGCGACCTGGTGTTCGGCTTCGACGGCTCGATCCTCGTGATCCTGCTCCTTGCGGGGCTCGCGTGCGCCCTCCTCGGCGTGCTGCGGGGCATCCCGACGCTTCGCGTCCGCGGAGACTACTTCGCCATCGTCACGCTCGGCTTCGCCGAGATCTTCTTCGAGACGTCGCTGTGGGCCGAGAACAGCCTGGTGAACATGACGCGCTTCACGGGCGGTGCGTTCGGCCTGCCGTTCATCCCGACACGTATCGATCGCACGACTCAGGAACTACTCGATCCCGGCAATCACCCGCGCTTGTTCGGCGAGCCCGCGTACTGGAACACGCCGGGCTTCTACTACCTGATGCTCGTCGGCGTCATCCTGACCTTCGTGGTCTGCCACAACCTCAACCGCTCGCGCGTCGGCCGATCGTTCGCCGCCATCCGCCTCGACGAAACGGCTGCCCGTTCGTGTGGCGTCGACGTGGCGCGGACGAAGCTGACCGCGTTTGCCGTGTCCGGGTTCATCGGCGGCGTGGGTGGCGGGCTCTACGCGGTCTGGGCGGGCTTCGTCGGCGTCAAGAGCCTCGACGTGTGGCAGTCGATCATCATTCTCTGCTGCATCGTCCTCGGGGGGATGGGCAGCATCCGCGGGGTCGCGCTCGGAACGGCCGTGCTGATGTCGCTCGGCGAGATCCTGCGCGAGGACATCGGCGGCGTGAAGATCCCGAACCAAGCTCGCTTCCTCATCTACGGCCTGCTTCTGATCATCGTCATGCGATTCCGGCCCCAGGGCATCCTGCCCCCGAATCGTCGGGAGAGACCGCTCACCGCAGAACGCGTGAGCGATCTCAGTGCAGGCGAGTGTGACCTGTACGCGTTGCGTGACGAGGGGGACGCGGCATGAGCGAGCCACGCGTCGTTCTCCGGGTCAGCGGCCTCTGCAAGTACTTCGGCGGGGTGAAGGCCGTGCACGAGGCCGGGTTCGAGGTGCGCGAAGGCAGCATCACAGCACTGATCGGCCCGAATGGCGCCGGCAAGACCACCGCGTTCAACTGCTTCACGGGGATGTACGCGGCGACGCACGGGTCCGTCGAGTTCGTGGACGCCAGCGGAACTGCTCACCGGCTCGCCGGCGCGCGCCCGGACCACATCACGCGGCTCGGAGTGGCACGCACGTTCCAGAACATCCGACTGTTTGGCGACGTCCCGGCCCTCGACAACGTGAAGCTCGGCATGCACCCGCGCACGCGAAAGGGCGTGTTCGCGGGCCTGCTCGGCTTCCCGGCCCGCGGCGAGGAGCGTGAGGTCACGCGGGCTGCGTTCCGGTACCTGGACTTCGTCGGCCTGGCGGGCAAGGCGAACGAGCTTGCCGGCGATCTGCCGTACGGCGAGCAGCGGCGTCTCGAGATCGCGCGCGCGCTCGCGCTGGCGCCGAGTCTCCTGCTGCTCGATGAGCCGGCCGCTGGGATGAACCCGCAGGAGACCGAGGATCTGATGGCGCTCATCCGGCGCATCCGCGATCTCGGCATAACCGTTTTCCTGATCGAACACGACATGCGGCTCGTCATGGGAGTCAGCGAGCACATCGTGGTGCTCGACCACGGCGAGGTGATCGCAGACGGGACCCCCGACGAGGTCAAGAGCAACCCGGAGGTCATCCGGGCGTATCTCGGGGACGAGGCGGTCTGATGCTCGAACTCGAGAACATCGAGGTGTTCTACGGCGCTGTTCAAGCGCTGCGCGGGATCTCGCTGCGCGTCGATGAAGGCGAGATCGTCACCGTCATCGGTTGCAACGGCGCAGGCAAGTCGACGACGCTGCGGACGATCTCGGGGTTACTCCGTCCGCGGTCGGGCACGATCATCTACCAAGGCCAGGACATCTCGCGCACCCCGCCGGCGGAGATCGTCGCGCGAGGCATCTGCCATACGCCGGAGGGGCGCCGGATCTTCCCCGAGCTGACGGTCGACGAGAACCTGTCGATGGGGGCGTACCTGCGCAAGGACTCGACCGGCATCGAGCGCGATCGCCAGCACATGTTCGAGCTGTTCCCGATCCTCGGGCAGCGGCGTGCGCAGTACGGCGGCACGCTGTCCGGCGGCGAGCAGCAGATGCTCGCGATCGCGCGCTCGCTGATGTCGCGACCGAAGCTCCTGATGCTCGACGAACCGTCCCTCGGTCTCGCTCCGCTGATCGTGAAGCAGATCTTCGAGGTCGTCGCCGAACTGAACCGGGCGGAGGGCATCACGATCCTTCTCGTCGAGCAGAACGCCTCGCTCGCGCTCAAGACCGCGCATCGCGGATATGTCTTCGAGACCGGCACCGTCCTGATGGAGGACGAGGCAGCGAAGTTGGCTGCGAACGAGCAGGTCCGCGAGGCGTATCTGGGCTCCGCCTGACGGCGCTCCGCGGGCAACTCTGACTCAGGCTCCGGATTCCCGGATTGAGAGCAAAGCAGGCTCGATTGCAGCCCATACGGAGGAGACGGGGCTGGCTCCCGTCGTGCGCATGGCGATCCCCGGATGGAGGGGGCCGCCACCTCCGGAGGAAGCATGCGGATCACGCGAACCATGATGTCTCTCGCCCTCGTGGCGACCGTCGGACTGTTGTCGAGCTGTGTCACGTGTCGCGACGGCGACATCGGCAGCAAGAACGAACTCGCGCAGGGCGGCGGCACGGACAACATCCCGCTCTCGATCGTCGAGAACGCGATCTGGATTCCGTACAAGCTTGTCACCACACCGCTCGTCGGTCTGGTGCAGGGCACGGTCGGTTGGTACGAGATGACCGGCGAGCCGATCTCCGGCACGCTGACCGCGCCGATCGGTGCGGCGTTCGGAGCGGTGATCGGCACGGTCAACGGACTCGGCATCGAGCCGTTCTTCGTCGAGCGCGACGACAACCTGTTCCAGGTTCTCCAGAACCCGTTCATCACGGATCAGGAGATCTACAAGTACACGACCCCGCCGCATGCGCGTCCGCGCTACATGCGTCCGCCGACGCCGGGCGTCGACTACGTGTACGCGAACGAGGGTTTGATCGGCCCGGTGCCGGCATCCCACCGTCGCGGCGTTCAGTAGCCCGCGACAGTGCGTGAAGAAGGCCCCGCGCGGCTCGCCGCGCGGGGCCTTCTCGATTCTGTGCAGCCACTCGGTCTCAGGCGACGACCTGCGCCGAGTCGATCTCGTCGCGCCAAGCGAGCAGGCCTCCGCTGAGGTTGAGCGCGCGCTCAACCCCGGCCGCCCGCAGCAGTTCGGCAGCACGCTGCCCGCGCGGTCCGACGCGGCAGTACGCCACCACGACCCGGTCGCGCGCAAACCCGCCCCCGCGCAGGGGGACGTCGCCGAGCGTGACGTTGACCGCACCCGGTAGCGCGCCCGCGCCGAACTCCCAGGGCTCGCGCACATCGACGAGCATCGGCGGCGGGTCCCCGGCGAGCATGTCGCGCAGTTCCGCCGCGGAGACGGACGGACCGCCGGCGCCGCCGACCTCATCTGCGCACGCCGCGCCGCCCATCTCGATCGCGTCGGTGATTGTCGCTTCGTCGCCGCAGGCCGGGCACGCCGGATCGCGGCGCAGGCGCACCTCCCGGAAGCGTGTACCGAGAGCGTCAACGAGCAGCAGACGGCCGAGGAGCGTCTCGCCGATCCCGAGCAGGATCTTGAGCGCCTCGCTCGCTTGGATGGACCCGACCAGGCCAGGCAGCACGCCGAGCACTCCGGCCTGCGCGCAGCTCGGCACCAGCGCCTCGGGAGGTGGCTCGGGGAACAGGCAGCGGTAGCACGGCCCGGCGGGGGCGTGGAACACCGAAGCCTGGCCCTCGAATCGCAGGATGCTGCCGTAGACGTACGGCTTGCCCTCGAGCACGCAGGCGTCGCTCACGAGGTACCTTGTGGTGAAGTTGTCGCTGCCGTCGATCACCACGTCGGACGCGCGCACCAGAGCCCGCACGTTGGCCGACGAGACGCGGGCGGCGACGGGCTCGACCGCGACGTGCGGGTTCAGCGCGCGCAGGCGTTCCGTGGCCGCCTCGACCTTCCCACGCCCGACGTCATCCGTCCCGAACAGCACCTGACGCTGGAGGTTGGTCGGGTCCACGACGTCGAAGTCCGCGAGCGTGATCCGGCCGACGCCAGCGGCTGCCAGATACAGGCAGACGGGGGAGCCGAGGCCGCCGGCGCCGACCACGAACACCGACGACGCCTTCAGCCGCCGTTGGCCGTCCTCGCCGACCTCCGACAGCGTCAGGTGACGCCCGTACCGGCGGTACTCGGCGGGCTCGAGATCCGGCAGTGTGCCGTCTTCTGGCGGCGGAACGCGGTCCTGCATGCGCTGGTATGATCGCCGGGATGGAAGCCCAGAACCGCAAGGAGTCCGCGCCGGCCGGCTCGGGGAGCGTCGGTCGCGGAGTCGCGACGGTCATGCTGATCCTGGGCCTGCTCGCCGCAGCGTCAGCGGGCCTGATGGCGGCGTGCAGCGGCGGAGGCGCGGACTCGCCCGAGGATCTGTTCGAGGAGGTCCGACTGCTCGGCGCCGCCGGGGAGTGGGAAGCGACCTGGTTCCGGCTGCACCCCGATCAGCAGAACGAGTTCAGAGTCCGTGTCGAGGAGTCGCGCGAGTTCTACAGGAAGAACCCTGGGGCCACGGACCTCACACACCAGTCCAACTGCTCGATCGAGGAGTACATGAGCTTCGAGTACCCCGCGATCTGGGGGCGAGGCGGGCAGGCGAGCGAGGTGTTCATGACGGAGGCCCGGATCTCCCGGACCGAGCCCGCGCCCGACGTACCCGGCGACATGCTGGTGCACTGGATCTCCTCGACCGGCGACGACCACACGATGCGCGCTCGTCCCGGCGAGGACGGTGACTGGCTGCTGATGTCGCTGGACTAGCCATGCTGTTCCGACGCGCGCTGGCCATCGTGATCCTCATCCTCGTACCTGCTCTGTTCGCCGCGTGCAGCAGCGAGCCGGCGACGGCGCGTGAAGCGCTGGACGCACTGCGCTCGGCGCTCGCGGATGACGACGGTGAGCGCATCGCTCAGCTGCACGATCCTGAGTCCCGCGCGTTCTACCGGAGTCAGGTGCGCGAGGTCCGCGCCCGCCTGGAACGCGGTGACTCGATTGCCGAGATCTTCCCCGGAGGCGGGCAGACCGCCGGGTACTACGCCGACGGCAGCGAGGACGATGCGCTCGCTCGGTTCGTTCTCACCTCGAGCGAGGTGGCGGCGCGCGGCGATTGGCTCGCCAAGGCGGAGGTCGTCGGCGAGGAAAGCGACGACGACTCGCACGTGCGGCTGCGTCTGCGCGGCCAGGATGACCAAGAGCAGGAGTTGTTCTTCGTGCGGACGGTGCACGGCTGGGCGCACGACGCGTTCCGCCAGTTCAGAAGCCGGTAGCCGGCGCGCCGGCTGCCCCTCTCGGCGCTACCTCTTCCGGCGCTCCTTCTGCTCCTTGACGATCACGTCTTGGAGGCTGCGCGGTACCGGCGCGTATTCGCACGGCGCCATCGAGAACGTGCCGCGCCCCTGCGTCAGCGACCGCAGTGTCGTGGAGTACTGGAACATCTCCGCGATGGGGACCTTGCCGCGAATCGTGCGCAACGTGCCCGGGCCCTGGGCGATCTCGGCGATCTGAGTTCGCCGGCTGTTCAGGTCGCCGATGATCGCGCCGACGAACTCGTCGGGCACCTGCACCTCGAGGTCCATCAAGGGCTCGAGAATGGTGCTGCCGACCTTCTCGAGCGCGCCGCGGATGCACAGGATGCCGGCCGCGCGGAAAGCGATCTCGCTCGAGTCGACGTCGTGCGCTTTGCCGTCCACGAGCATGGCCTTGGTGCCGACGATCGGGAGTCGCAACTCGCCGCCCTTCTCGCAGTAGTCGCGGATGCCCTTCTCGATCGCGGGGATGTACTCCTTCGGCACCGAGCCGCCGACGATCTTGTTCTCGAACGTGAGTTCGAGCGCTTCGGGGTCCACGTCGAACTGCACCTTCGCCACGGCGAACTGGCCGCTACCGCCGGTCT
Source organism: Planctomycetota bacterium (assembly GCA_965248445.1). Classification (GTDB taxonomy): domain Bacteria; phylum Planctomycetota; class JAJSAM01; order JAJSAM01; family JAJVHW01; genus CBDFJG01. The sequence goes on along the minus strand of CBDFJG010000003.1, from coordinate 1,022,198 downwards.
GCTTCACGTGCCTTCCCTCGATCTCCACGGCGCGCGACAGGCGCTGGCGGTAGGCCACGCGCGGCTGCCCGGTCACGACCTCGACCTTGAACTCGCGCGCCAAGCGGTGCGCGATGATCTCCAGGTGGAGCTCGCCCATGCCGGCGATGATCGTCTCTTCGGTCTCGTCGTCGGTGTACCGGCGGAACGTCGGGTCCTCCTTCGCGAGACGCGCCAGCGCCTCGGAGAGCTTGTCCCGATCGCCGCGGCTCTTCGGGTTGATCGACATCGAGATCACGGCGTCCGGGAACTCCATGCTCTCGAGGACGATGGGATGCTCGCGGTGGGTCAACGTGTCGCCGGTGATCGTCGTCTTCAGACCGACCACGGCGCAGATGTCGCCCGCGCGGACGCGGTCCATCGGCTCGCGCTGGGCGGCGTGCATGCGCAGGATGCGGCCGGCCCGCTCGCGCTTGCCGGTACGCACGTTCAGCATCTCCTCGCCGCGCTTGAGCACGCCGGAGTAGATGCGCACGAACGTCAGGTCGCCGTTCGGGTCGCTGACGGTCTTGAACGCGAGGCCGCAGAACGGGGCGTTCTCGTCGTGGGGGCGCATCTCCGGGGCGTCGTCGCCCGGGCCGCGCGTCCCCTCGACGGGAGGCATGTCCAACGGGGACGGCAGGTACTCGCAGATCGCGTCGAGGAGCGACTTCACGCCCTTGTTCTTGAGAGCGGAACCGCACAGCACGGGGTGCATCGCGCACCGCAGCGTGCCCTGCCGGAGCGCCAGTCGAATCTCGTCGCGGGTGACATGTCCGCCCTCGAGGTAGGTCTCGAGGAGTGCGTCGGAGTACTCGGCGATCGTCTCGATCAGCTGTTCACGCGCGGCCTCGGCCTCCTCGCGCATGTTCTCGGGGATCTCGACGCGCACAGGGTCGTCACCGTCGCGGCTCATGATCGCGTCCATCTCGACGAGATCCACCGCACCGAGCATGTCCTGTCCATCCATGAGCGGAAGCTGGATCGGGACGGCCTTCGCGCCGAGACGGTTCTTGATCGATTCGACGCAGCCCATGAAGTCCGCACCCATGCGGTCCATCTTGTTCACGAAGCAGATGCGCGGGACGTTGTAGCGAGTCGCCTGGCGCCACACCGTCTCGGACTGGGCTTCCACACCTGCCACCGCGTCGAAGACGGCGACGGCGCCGTCGAGCACGCGCAGGCTGCGCTCGACCTCCGCCGTGAAGTCGACGTGGCCGGGTGTGTCGATCAGGGTGAGCTTCTTGTCCTTCCACTCCGCGAACGTCGCTGCGCTCGTGATGGTGATCCCGCGCTCCTTCTCCTCCGCCATGTAGTCCATCGTGGCGCCGCCGTCGTGGACCTCGGCCGTCTTCCGGATGCGCCCGCTGAAGTACAGGATGCGTTCGGAGACGGTCGTCTTGCCGGCATCGATGTGAGCCATGATGCCGAAGTTGCGCCGGGCGGCGAGAGCCGCGACCTGCTGTGCGTGAAGCTTGGGATCCATGGGGGCACTCGAGAGGGTTCGGGGAGAGGTCCGGCGGACGCTTCCGACGGGTTCTGAAGATCAGCCCCGCATTGTCCCGCGGGCCCGCCGCCGCCCAAACTTCAACGGGGCGGGAGCGTGAAGAGAGACCCTCAACGCCGTGGGCGCTTACGCAACGCGAGATCGAGGGCCTCGTCCACCTGATCGACCGGATGGACCTCGATCTTGGACCGGACCGAGTCTCGGAGCCGATGGAGGTGGCGCTCGTTGTCCCGTGGGATGATCACGTGGCGGATGCCCAGGCGGGCCGCGGCGGAGAGCTTCTCGCGGAGTCCGCCGATCGGGATGACCTTCCCGCGGAGCGTGACCTCGCCGGTCATCGCGACGTCCGCGCGGACCGGCCGCCGGGTGTAGAGCGACACCAGAGCAACGCAGATCGCGACGCCGGCGGAGGGGCCGTCCTTGGGCGTTGCGCCGGCCGGGAAGTGGAGGTGTACGTCCCAATCGGCGAAGTCGTCAGGGTGGATGTCGAGGTCTTCGGCGCGGCTGCGGACCCACGTCAGCGCGGCCTGCACGGACTCGCGCATCACGTCGCCGAGACTTCCCGTGATCTGAATGCCGCCATCGCCCGGCATGCGGATCGCCTCGACCAAGAGGACGTCGCCGCCGAGCCGCGTCCACGCAAGGCCGTTCACGACACCGATTTCGTCCTTCCTCCGCCGCGACGTCTCGGCCAGCGGCGGCGGCCCGAGCAATTCCTCGACCAGGGACGCTGTAACGCGCTTCGGGGCGGTCTGACCGGTCGCCACGCGCAGTGCGAGCTTGCGGCACACGGCTTCGAGCTTCCTGGCGAGGGACCGCACGCCGGCTTCCGCGGTGTAGAGACGCACGAGCAAGCGCAGGGCCGCGACGTCGAACCGAACGCGGTGGGGCAGCCCGGTGCGCTCGGACGCACGCGGCACGAGGTGACGCTTGGCGATCTCGATCTTCTCCTCTTCCACGTAGGTCGAGAGGTGGATCACTTCCATGCGGTCCTGCAGCGGTGCGGGGATCTCGAACAGGTCGTTGGCGGTCGTGATGAACAGGACGCGCGAGAGGTCGAACGCCACGTCCAGATAGTGGTCGGTGAACGCGTGGTTCTGCTCGCGGTCGAGAACCTCGAGCAGCGCCGCGCTCGGGTCGCCTTGCGGTCCGGAGCCGAGCTTGTCGACCTCGTCGATGACCATCACCGGGTTGTTGCAACCGGCACGGCGGATCGCCTGGATCAGACGGCCCGGCATGGCCCCGACGTACGTGCGGCGGTGGCCGCGAATCGTCGACTCGTCGCGCACGCCGCCGACGGCAATGCGCGCCAGCGGCCGTCCGGTGGCCTCGGCGATCGACTGAGCGAGCGACGTCTTCCCGGTTCCCGGCGGGCCCACGAAGCAGAGGATGGGGGCGTGCGCGCCGGCCGTGAGCTTGCGCACGGCGAGGAACTCGAGGATGCGCTCTTTCGGCTCATCCAGCCCGTAGTGATCGGCGTCGAGTCGCTTGCGGACGGCGTCGAGATCGATGCCGATGTCCACGCTCTTCCGCCACGGCAGAGCCAGCATCCAGTCGACGTAGTTGCGGATGACGGCGAATTCCGCACTGGCGGCGTTCGTCGCCCGCAGCCGGTCGATCTCCGCCCGCACCGCGCGCTCCGCCGCTTCGGGCAGGTCGCTCTTATCAAGCAGGGCGAGCGCCTCGTCGGCGGCCTCTTCCTCTCGGCTCTTCTCGCCGAGTTCCTCGCGCAACACCTTCATCTGTCGGCGCAGGTAGTACTCGCGCTGCGCCTTCGAGATGTCGTGCTGGACCAGTGCCGCGGTCTCGTGCCGGACCTGTGCGAACTCCACCTGTTCACGGACGAAGCGGTGCACGAGCTCGAGGCGGTCGCCGACGTCGATGCACTCGAGGATCCGCCGCTGCTCGTCGCTGTCGAACCCCGCCATCGCCGCGACGAGATCGGCGAAGTCGCCCGGATCGCCGACGTTGGCTTGCAGCACCTGGAGGTGCTCCTCCTGTACGCCCACGTCCAAGCCGACCAGATTGCGGACGTGTTCCAGAATCCCGCGCACCCTCTTGTCAGCGGCCCGTGGTTCGGGCGGGGTTTCGAGCACGCAGGCTGCCGACCCCGTGAACCAGCCCGACTCGAACGTCACGTCCTCGAAGTGAAGGCGTTGCAGCCCCTGCAGCGTGACCTGCTCCGAGCCGTCGGGGAGTTTCAGGCGCGCGATGACTCGCGCCGCAACACCGATGTTGCCGAGGTCGGCTGGCGTGACGTCTCCGGGGTCGTTCCCCGGCGCGAATCCGATGGCGAAGACGTCGTCGTCGCCGAGCGAATCCAGCAGCGCGAGGTTGGCCCTCATTCGCACAGCCACCTGCGAGGCTCCGAACGGAAACACGATTTGGGAGACCAGGAACATGACGCCGACGCGGTCGGGCAGATCGACGTGGCGGTGCTCGACGGTCGTGAAGTGGCGGCGGGGAGTCGGCGAGGAGGCGGTCATCTGCTGTCAGGGTAGGTCCTGTTGGTGCCGCTATCTAACCGAGCGCTCGCGTTCGAGGCCCAGCCGAAGTCCCTGCCAGGCCTGCCACTGCAGCAGGCTGAGGATCGTGACGATCTCGAGGCGGCCGACGAGCATGGCGAACGTGAGGGTCAGCTTCGAACCCCAGTGGAACTCCTGGTACGTGCCCATCGGCCCCGCCCGGCCGAACGCGGGACCGACGTTGGACAGGCACGCGACGGCCGCCGAGAAGCCCTCCTCGAGCGAGATCTCCGGACCCAGCAGGATCACGGGGAGCGCGACGACGCCGTAGCCGATGCCGTACAGCAGCACGAGCAGGAAGATCGCGCGCATGACGTTCTCGCTGACCGCCTGTCCGCCATGCCGGATGGGGATGACGGCGCGCGGGTGCAGCGCGCGTGTGAATTCTCGGCGCAGGAACTTGAACACGAGGAGGAACCGAACCTCCTTTGCGCCGCCGGCGGCGGAGCCCGCGCAACCGCCCAGGATCATCACGATGATGAGGATCGCCTTGATGCCCGGCGACCAGATCTCGAAGTCCTGGCTCGCGAATCCGGCCGAGGAGATGAGGCTCGCGACCTGGAATAGCGCGTGGCGGATCGCATCGGCGTTCTCGACGTCGAGGCCCTCACTCGCGTACCGCTGCATGAGCAGGAGTGCGATGGCTGCGGTCGTCGCCAGCGCAACCAGTGTGTAGAGCTTGAACTCGCCGTCCTTGAACAGCACCAGCGGATTGCGGGTGACGGCAATCAACATGAGCGGATAGCTCGCGCCGGCCAGGAACATGAAGCCGCAGAAGATCCACTCGGCATCCGCGGAGTTCGTGATTCCGAGAATAGAGCGTGGATCGTTCGAGAAGCCGCCCGCGCAGAGCGTCGTGAGTGAGTGGATGAACGCCTCGTAGATGCCCGCGTCAGCGCCCGTCGACAGCTTGCTGTCCCTGAACGCCCAGGTGAGCAGACCGGCCATGACGATGGTCGCCGCCACATAGAAGATCCACAGCTTCCGCGCGCTCCGGCGGACGGACGGCGCGACCGCCTCGGACGGAGCGCTGGATGACTCGGCGAAGAAGATCTGCCGCCCGGCGATGCCGAGGCGGGGCAGGACGACGACGAACAGCGCGATGACACCCAGTCCGCCGAACCACTGCGTCATCGCGCGCCAGAGGAAGAACGCGCGGGACTGGTCCCACATCTCGCCGTCGAGGATCGTGGCGCCCGTCGTGGTCAGCCCGGAGATCGACTCGAACAGTGCGTCCTCGGGGGCGAATCCGTTCAGGAGGTAGGGGACGGCCGCGACGAGCCCGATCAGCGACCAGGTGAGCGCCACGACCGCCAGTGCCTCGTTCCGGCGGAAGAACGGCTGCTTGCGGAACATGCGGGCGAGCAGCGTGCCCAGCGCGAACGTCGTCAGGCCGGTGACGGCGAAGCGAGCGGCCTCCGTGAGATTCTCGGCGCGATAGTCGAGCACCCAGTGCTCGTCGAAGAGACCGTCGCGGAGCGCGATCAGCAGCGGGGGGATGAACGCCAGGGAGAACGGGCGCAGGATCTGTCCGACCACGCCGAGGACGAGTCCGATCCGCACGCCGCGCTACTCCACGGGTTCCTGGAGTTCGCGGAGGAAGAAATCGCGCACCTGCTCCTCAGCATCGCTCGTGCAGAACACGAGGATGTGATCTCCCCCTCTCACCTCGTCATTGCCGGTCGGGATGATGACGTCGCGTCCGCGCACGATCGCTCCGACGATCGCGAAGACCGGCTGATGAAGGTCCTTCAAGCGCACGCGGCGTGTCTCGGCCGGGAGAGTCAGGTCGAGGACTTCCGCGTCACCGTGCTCCAGCTCGACGAGCAGCTCGGTGCGGTGGCTCAGGAACCGGCGTGCCACGGCATGGATGGCGGCACCGCGAGCGCTGCGCACGACGTCGACGCCCACGCGATCGAACAGGCGTTCGTTCGCGAGTACGTCCGCCCGCGTCACGATGCGCGGCACGCCGATCTGCTTCGCCAGCAACGAGACGAGCAGGTTCTTCTCATCATTGCTCGTGACCGCGATCAGCACGGGCGCCTGGCTGACGTTCTCCTGCTCCAGGAGCTCCAGGTCTCCGCCGTCGCCGTGCAGCACGAGTCCCCGGATCAGCGGGGCGATCTCGTCGCATCGGCGCCTGTTCTGCTCGATGAGCTTGATGGACCAGCCGCGCTTCTCGAGTCCGCGGGCGATCTCGATCCCGACGGCGCCGCCGCCCACGATCGTGGCGGAGTGGCTGTCGGAGGTGTGACCACGGGACCGCAGGTGCTTGCGCAGCAGCTTCTGCAGCCGGCGCGGGCTTCCCATCGCGGTGACCTTGTCGCCCGGCTGGAAGTGCGTGTCGCCCTTGGGCAGGAAGATCTCGTCGCCGCGGCGGCCCATGACGAGCACGACGCCCTCGGGGGCGCCGATCTCGCGGAGCGGTCCCGCGGTGATCGGAGCGCCGTCCTCGACGGAGTGGCGGAACAGCTGCACGCGGCCGTCCAGGAAGTCCTCGACGTCCAGTGCTCCGGGCACGGTCACGATGCGCACGATCTCGTCCGCGAGTTGCTGGGCTGGCCGCACGACGACGTCGATGCCGAGTGAGCGTGCCAACTCGGCGTCGTCGTCGCGGGTCGTCGTCGTGGTGTCGCGCCGGAACAGGAAGCAGATCGTCCGTGCCGCGCCGAGCTTCTTGGCGGCGACGCAGGCGACGAGATTGCGCTCGTCGTTGACCGTGCAGGCGACGAACGCGGCGGCGTCTTCCACGCGCGCCTTACGGAGCCCGGGCCCAGCCGGACCGTCCCCGAACACGACCTGCACGTCGAGAGCGTCCAGCCGCGGGGTGCGCGCGTCCTCCGGGATCACCATGACGACGTCGTGGTCGTCCATGAGCGTCTCGGCGAGGCGGTATGCAACCTCGTCGGCACCGCCGATCACGATGTGCATGCCGCTCCGCCTCCGGTCGCGCTACCCGGGTCGCGCAATGTCGAACACCTCGTGCGTGTCACAGTACGAGATACCCCCGAGACGCCCCACGGCTGCCAGCCGAGCAGCATCCGGCAGGCCGTCCACCACGATCCCGTCGTCCAGGTGGAACCGCACCACCTCCAGGAGGAAGAGATCGACGGGACCGGCCCCGATCTCCAGGTGCCGTGCCAGGATCGCCTCCATCGCGATCTTGGCCTCGCCCACGCGGGGCGGTGTGACCTCCGTCGAGGCGACGGCTGTCAGCCCGGCCAGCTCGAACTCGCTCTCGCCGTGCGGAGCCTCTGCCGAAGTACGGACCATCGGCTCGGCGAGCGCCCGATCGGCGAGGTGGACGACGCATTCCCGCCGCGCGAGCAGGTTCCGCGCCGTGTCCTTGCGCTCGCCGCGGCGCCGTCCCACGGAGACCATCACGGTGGGGGGAGCGCTGCTCACGCCACCGAAGAAGCTGAACGGCGCGAGGTTCGCCCGGCCCGAGTGGTCGCAGGTGCTCACCCAGGCAATGGGTCGCGGGATCACGCAGGCGATCGAGAGCCGGTACGCGTCCCGCGAGGACAGGTCGTCAGCGCGGATCTCCATGGCTCCGGATGCTACAGCGGCCCGGCGCCGCTCACGGTGAGGTCCGCGAGCGGCCGAAACAGGCCATGACGGATCGAATGACCGCGGCGTGACCGCGTGCCGGGAACGTGCCGGGATGCGCATGGCGTCGGCCGTCCTGATCCCCCTGGCCGGGCTTGGCCTCCTTGCCGGCTGCGGGAGCGATCGGGCCGAGCGCGGTGCCGTCCCCGCGCTGGTCTCGCTGGACACGGTGCCGCACGGAGCGACCGTGGGGACTGCGGCCGCCGGAGCGCTCGACCTGCCTCGCGCGTCGGCGCCCGCGCAGGCCGGGCGTTCGTCGCGCATGTTCGAGGTCTCGGTCGAGGTCCTCTCGTCCGAGGGCACGACGCTGACCGCGCCGCGGGTCACTCTGTTCGAGGACCAGGCGGCCAACGTATCCGTCGCGAACCAGACATCGTTCGTGCAGACCTTCGAGGTCGAGCGCACGCACGGAGCGTGGGTCTCGGATCCGATCGTCGGTGTGATCCAGGACGGTCTGCTTATCGAGTACGTCGTACGGTCCGCGCCGTCGGACGACGGGAAGATCGACGTCGCCTACCGACTGACGGCAACTGACCTCCAGCATCCGATCCCGCTCCGGAGTGTGGCGTTCCAGAAGGGCGCCCCCGGCGGGACGATCCAGATCCCCAAGTTGATCGTGGAGGAGGTGGCCGGGGCACTGCGGCTGACTCCGGGCGAGAAGCGCTGGTTCGCGACGACGTCGGTCGGACGGCGCGGCCGGGGGAGCATCACCGTGCGTGCGGCCGAGAACATCGACCCTCCGGACGACGTACTCGACTTCGGCGACGACGAGGACGTCGCGGAGTTGCGCGCGCTGCTCGACGCGCTCGCGGTGCGGAGCGGGCGGGCGAACACACTGGAAGTCGGCGCGTGGACGGCGCGCCAGCATCTCGTACCGGGCACGCCGATCCACTGGGACGAGCGGCAGTTCGGGGACATGCAAGCCCTCGCGGCGTCGCGGCTGGTCGACGTCCCCGGCTCTCACGCACGAGTCGTCCTGATGGAGAGCTACGTGGGCGGGTACGAGCCGGGCAAGGTGAGCCCGGATGCCAGGAGCGACGCCGCCGGACTTCCCAACGTGTTCCAACCCGTGGTCGCGACGCTCGAGAGCGGATACACCGCGCGCGTCACAGCGGACGGCGCACTCGAGGTGGTGTGGCTCGTGTCGCCGAACTGGGTGCCGTACACCACCCGGTTCTCAGGTGACGGCCCCGCCGTCACTCTGGAGGTGCCGGTCGTTCACACGCACGCCGCTGGTGCGCCGCTCAACTCGCGACGGTTCCTGCTGCCGATGGCCAACCTGGCCAACGGCGGCACGGCCGTGGTGAGCATCCGCCACGAACCGGACGTGCGGCAGTAGCCCAGGTCAGAGCGAGTCGTACTTCTGCGCGTTGCCCCGCGACTTCTCGACGGGGTACTTCGCCGCGTTGCGCGCGAGCTTGTCGAACGCGGCCGGCAGCAGATCGACCTCCAGCACGTCAGCGGCGTTCACGAGCAGAAGCAGCACGTCCGCCAGCTCGTCTGTGACGGCGGCCCGTCCGGCAGAGTCCGCCAGGTGCGCTCGAACCGCGTCGTCCGTCTTCCACTGGAACTGCTCGAGCAACTCCGACGCCTCCAGGACGATCGAGATAGCGAGGTCTTTCGGAGTGTGGAACTGCTTCCAGTTGCGGTCGTCGCGGAAGCGGCGTACGGCTGTGGTGAGGTCGGCGAGCGTCGGGGTGTGGGCCATGGCGGATCCTCCGCTCCCGATTTCGCATCAATCGAGGCCGTGAGTCGAGGACGATCCCGGCGGCGTCGTTCAGCACGGCGCGTGACGCCAAGGGAGGCATGACGTGTCCGAAGAGTCCACGCGGGTCACCGACCGGCACTTCGCGTACATCCGCGAGCGCACGACGGACGAGGGCGACTTCCTCCGGGATCTGAAGACCGCTGCGCAGTCCGCTGGAATCCCAGCCATCTGGGTTTCGCCCGAGCAAGCGGCGCTGATGCAGATCCTCCTGCGGCTGCGCGGTGCGCGCGAAGTCGTCGAGGTCGGAACGCTCGCCGGCTACTCCGCCATCGCGATGGCGCGCGCGCTCCCGCCGGACGGCCGTGTGCGCACCCTCGAACTGCTGGACGCGCACGCGGACTTCGCCGACGAGTGGATCGCCCGGTCAGACGTCGCCGGGCGCGTGGACGTTCTGCGTGGCGACGCGCGCGCGGTGCTCCCGACGCTCGAGGACCGGTCGGCGGATGCCTGCTTCCTCGACGCCGATAAGTCGGGCTACGACGTGTACCTGACCGAGTGCCTGCGGATACTCCGTCCGGGGGGTCTGGTCATGGTCGACAATGCGTTCGCGTTCGGGCAGTTGTTCCAGGAGCACCCGACCGACCGGGAGGTGCCGGCAGTCATCGCCTTCAACGAGCGCATGGCGGCAGAGCACCGCGTGGAGAGCGTGATCGTGCCGATCGGCGACGGCCTCTGGGTCGGCGTCCTGCGCTGATCAGCGCCCGGTTCTCAGTCCGTCGAGGTCTACGTGAATCGTGCCGTCGCGTCCCGTGACGTGCACGTCGCGCAGCGATACGTCCGCTGCTGTGGCGGCGCTCGCGATCAGGTGCCGCGCGCCGACCCGCCGGGCCAGCGCACGCAGTTGCCGCGGCGGGCCGCGACCGTGATGGGGCAGCAGGAGCACGTCCGAACGGGGAAGAGTGGGGTCACGGGCGAGGGTGGTCAGCGCCAGTCCCTCGACGTCGGCCGGAAGCAACACGCTCAGTTCGCCGTCATCGAGCAGGAGTCGCGCGTGGAGCACGAGCGAGCCCTCGTTGCCGACCGGACCCGGGCGGTCCGCGCGCGGATGGAGCGCTCGAAGAGTCAGCGACGGCCACTCGTGAACGTCGTTGCGCCCGATCCGCGAGACGGGCACGCCGGCGTCGTGGAGCGCCGCGAGAGCGGCTTCAGCCGTTGCGTCGCCCCCGAACCCGGCGGGCACGAGTGCACGATCCACGGACACAAGCGCCAGGAGGGCCGCGACCGCACCGCAATGGTCGGCGTCCTCGTGCGAGAGAACCAGCGCATCCAGGTGTCGCACCCCGGCGCGACCCAACGAGGTCACGATGCGCCGCGCGGCGACCGACGGAAGCCGCGAGCCGGCGTCGACCAGGACGTTCGTGCCACCCGCGCGGAGCAGTACCGCCTGCCCATGTCCCACGGGCAGCACGGTTATGCCTGTGTCGGGGCTGCCCGACCGGAGTGGGTTCGACCCGAGAGAGAGAAGGAGCAGTGCGCCGAGCGGCAACAGCAGGTGGACTCGGGTCCAGCGCCCGCGGCTCGCTGCGTACAACAGGAGCGCGATCGCCGCGGCGAGTGAGACGACGGGGGGGCTACCGGGCGAGAGCGTGGCGTGGGGTACGGCAGCGGCCGTTCTTCGCGAGGCCCTCGAGCGCGTCCGTCGCGACGCGAAGCAGTGCACCCCCGGGACGTGGCAGGAGTCCGCCGCACAGAGCACCGACAGCGGCTGCGGGGAGCAGCCACGCCGTCAGCGCGACCGCCGGGACGTTCGCCAGCGGGCCGACGAGGTGCACGTCGCCGAACGCGGCGGCCACGACCGGCGCTGCGCCGACGTGCGCTGCGAGTGCAGCCGACACAGCCCGGGCGAAGAACGTGTGGACCCGCAGGCGCCAGCGCGGCACCGCCGCGGGGAATGCGCGCAAGACCGCGAGGCCCGGGAACAGCGCCTCCTCGAACCGCGGAGTGAGCAGGGCCAGACCGGCGACCGCAGCAAAGGACAGGTGGAAGCCCGGCGCACGACTCTCGCCCGGTGCTGCGATGATCATGATGGTCGCAGCCACCGCTAGATGATCGAGTGTCGTGCTGCGCCGCCGGACGCAGCGCGCTATCCGTGCGACCACCAGGAACACGCAGGCCCGCACGACCGGCAGCGCGAGTCCGCAGAGCAAGGCGTAGGCGGTCAGTGCCGGCAGGAGCACCGCCGCGAGCACGAGTTCCCGTCGTCGCGGCCGCACGCGCGTGGAGAGAGCCGCGGCCAGCAGCGCCTCCGCCACCCGCGCCAGGAGCACGACGTGGAGGCCGCTGACCGCGAGCAGGTGCGCCAGGCCCGCCCGTCGGAACGCGGAGCGGAGCGACGGCGGGATCCCGTCGCGGTCGCCTACCAAGAGACACGCCAGGACGGCGGCGGAGCCGCGATCTCCTGTCGCCTGCGTCAGCCGCGTGCGGACTCCGCTCCGCGCCCGCGCTGACAGGCGCAGCAGGGGGGCGAACGGCGACGGCGCCCGGCCGACGGGTCGCAGCGAATCCGGTCCGGCGACGTGTGCGATCAGGCGCGGCGCTCGGTGTGCGCCCGCATGGGCGCCCGAGTCGACGGTCCGCAACGAGCCGAAGCTGACCAGGGCGCGCTCCCCCGGGCGGACGGGCGCCCGCCGGCCGGTCCGCCGGAGACCCTCTGACTGCGGAATGCGCACCCGGATGACCGGTCCCTCTGCGGCGCCCCGTGGTCCCGCCTGCCGTCCCGCGACCCAGGCGGCGGCGCCCGGTGTTGAAGGGGCACGGCCGGCCGCCACGGCCGGCGAGGCGCGCGTCACGATCAGCTCGAGGCGTCCCGGACCGGTGTCCAGCCCGGGTGGTGGCCGCGGCGCCTGAGCGGCGGCTGCTCGCACCGCGCCTGCGGCGGCCGCCGAAAGCGCCAGAGCGGCCAGGAGGCCGTGACGGGAGCGCGCTCCGAGTCGCAGGGCCCCGCCGGCGGCCAGGACGAGCAGGGGCGCAGATAGGAGGCCGACGACGGGTCCCACGGGGCCGGTGGGAACGCTCGCGGCACCCGCCAGGAGTCCCGCGGCGAGAACCGGGGCGGCGGGCAGACGGGTACTTCGAAGGGGCACGCCAGGAGGACGCCGCCCGTGGCCGCGCGGTCGCGTTCGGAGCGCCCATTTCCGTCAGGAGGGGCTGACGCCCGAGCGCCACCCACGGGTTAGACTCCGCACCCGGATGCCGCGATGAAGGCGGGGAGGCGTGGATGGGTATGAGGGCGCCCGGCGGTCGAGTCGCCGTGTGGAAGGGAACAGTCGTCGCGGCGATGCTCGCCGCCGCGGTACCCGTACGGGCTGACGATCAGCCTGCGCCGCTGCCGCCGCCGGTCGCGGACAGGGCTCCGTCCGGGCGTCCGGCGCCTCTGCCGCCGCGTGCACCCACCCGGGGCCCGGTGCCGATGCCGCCCAGTACCGCTCGGCCCAGTACCGCTCCTCGGCCCAATTCTGGCGGTGTCGTGCCATCGACCGGCGGCTCGACCCGCCCGCGCGTCGACCCCACGTCGCCAGACTTCTACGGCGCCGTGCTCGGGGACACGTTCAGCGGCCCGATCGTCGGCGACGAACGCGTCGTCTACGCCGTCGGCGGCGTAGGCCAGCCGATCTGGATCCGCCTGCCCGAGTTGGAGCTGCGATGCAAGGGCGTCGTCATCTGGGGCACGGCCGACCAAGACAAGCTGATGGGCACGCTGCGTCGCCGTCCAGCGACGGAGCAGCCCGGCACGGACGCACGAACCGTGCTCGGACCGGTGATTCACGCCATCTACGCCGAGGGCGACGTGTTCATGGCGCGCTCCGGCCACACCGTCGAGGCGCAACGTCTCCTGATCGACTTCGCGCAGAACCGCGCGTACATGGTCGACGGTGAGTTGCACGGGACGTTCGACCGCAGCGGGCGCGATGCGCTCCCGCTCGCGGTGCGCGCGAAGGTGATTCGCGGGACGGCCGAGAGCAAGTACGAGGCCGAGGACGCGTCGCTCTCGACGTGCAGTTACGAGGACCCGCACTACCACTTCACGACCGACTCCGTGACGGTGGACTTCTCGCAGCCGCAAGCCGTCTTCGAGACCGCGCCGTGGCCGGCGCTCCAGGCGGACACCCTGCTGGGGACGGACACGACGATTCTGACGGTGCCGAGAGTCGGCGGTCAAGCGTTCGACATCGCGCCACTGCGCAACGTCACCGTCGAGGGCTCGAAGCGATTCGGCACAGCGGTCGAGGTGCTATGGGGCAGCAAGATCCGGCTGGCGGACGGTCGTGAGATCGGCGATTGGCAGGTCCACACCGATTACCGCAGCAGGCGTGGCTGGGGTCTGGGCGCGGACCTCGAACTCGAGGGTCCCGATCGCGGAGCCGGGACGGAGACCGACTGGGTGCGCGGGTCCGGCTACTACCAGCGGGACAGCGCTCGTGAGGACGAGTTCAGCGAGCGCGCGTTCGACGGCACGGCACGGGGTGAGACGCGCAACGACCGCGGACGCTTCCGGACGCGCTTCCGCCACCACGGCGGGCAGGGCGGCATGATCCCGGACGGTTGGCGCCTCGACGGCGAGATCGCGTACTACTCCGACCGCGGGTTCTTGCCCGAGTACTACCCGCAGGAGGCGCAGACCGGGAAGCAGCAGGAGACGTACCTGCGTGCCCGCCGGCTGTGGGGCAACCATGGGCTCTCGATCCTGGCTTCCCACCGCATCAACGACGAGACCTCGGCTTTGCGGCGGCGGCCGGGCGACATCCTGACGACCGACTACGCGACGCAGACCGACTACCTACCGCGCGTCGAGTACCACCTCGTGAACGAGCCCATCTTCACGCGCGGCCAGACGGGGTTCGCACCGGTGAACCTCTCCGCGCAAGCGAGCGTCGACTACGTGAAGCGCCGCTACGACGACGTGCTGGCGCGGCGGCTGCGGCGCGCGTTCGCGGGTTGGCGTGGCGAAGGCACCCTCAGGGCGGACATCCAGGCGCGCGTCACCGCGCCCTTCATGCTGGGTCCGATCGTGGTGACCCCGAGTCTCGGCGGCTCGGCCATCGGGATGGACGACCGTAACGGGTTCCTCCAGACGGACCGCGGCGGCTACGAGGGCCGGGTGGGCTTCCACGGCGGCTTGCGTGCCGGAACGACGGCCAGCCGTGAGTACCCTGACGTCACAAGTGATGTGTTTGGACTCGCAGGGCTCCGCCACGTCGTGAACATCGACGCGCAGTACTTCAATCGCTTCGAGGCGAGCGAAGACCCGTTCGAGTTCCAGACGAACGACATGAACGACGAGCTCTACGAGGTGGAGACCGCGAGCTTGCGCCTCCGCAACCGGCTGCAGACCAAGGACGGCAGCGAGATGGTCGATTGGCTGGACTACGAGGCGCGGTTCCTGCACTTCATCGACGAGTTCGTCCAGCGCAAGTCACTGCTCGGCTTCCGCGAGGATCTCCCGACTCCGCTCCAACGTCTGGACTTGACGGCCCAGGACAAGTTTGCCGGCCGCAAGCGGCACGGCTCGGCCTTCCACCAGCACCGGCTGCGCATGCGCCTCGCGCGCAGTCTCTGGCTGGCGGGCGAGTTGGACTACGACATCGACCGGCACGACGTGGAGACGTCGGCGATCGGATTGCAGTACCGCTGGAACGACCGTGCGCAGCTGTACGTCGGCCGCCGCGCGATCATCAACGACTCGCGCATCTTCACGGTGCGCGGCGATGCCAGGATCACTGACAAGTGGGCCGTTGGGCTGCAGACACAGCAGAACACGCGCAGTGACAACCGGTTGCGCACGACAGCGACCATCTACCGGCGATCGCACGACTACACCATCGCGATCGAGTTCGACAGCGACGACCAGGTGGACAACTCGTCCATCTCGTTCGCCTTCTACCCGAACCTCTGGTTCGGAACAGACGACCCGTTCTCCCGCCGGCGCAAGCTCGATTACGACGCTCTGCGCTGGTACCGCTAGAGTCTCCCTGATGCGTGAGGCGCTCTATCCGGGGACCTTCGATCCGCTGACCTACGGCCACATCGACGTGGTGGAACGGGGCGCGCGGTTGTTCGACCGGCTCGTCGTCGGCGTCGCTGATAACCCGCGCAAGCACCCCATGTTCACGGTGGCTGAGCGCACGGCGACGCTGCAGCGCCACGTGGGAGACCTCGGGAACGTCGAGGTCGTGTCGTTCCAGGGGCTGGTCGTCGACTACGCGCAGAAGCACGGGCTGACGGCGCTGCTCCGGGGACTGCGCACCGTCAGCGACTTCGAGTACGAGTTCCAGATGGCGCTCACCAATCGCGCCCTGGCGCCCGGCCTGGACACGGTCTTCGTGATGCCGTCCGAGGAGTACGCGTTCCTGTCGTCGTCATTGATCAAGGAAGTGATCAGGCACGGCGGCGACGCCAGCCGGTGGCTGCCCGACGATGTCGCGGCGGCGGTGGCGCGTCAGCTCACCGACTAGCCGTCAGCCGTTGCGCGCGAGCGCAAGACGGCGGGCGGTGCGGAAGCTGACCAGGCGGCGGGACTCCTCGTCCCACAGCTTGAGGAACAGGCACCGCAGGCTGGCGAACACGCCGATCGTCGGTACGGCCTGCAGCTCTTCGTTCTCTCGCAGGCAGCGGTCGAGCCGGTAGTTCGGGATCTTGCTCGAGAGATGGTGGATGTGGTGGATCCCGATGTTGCCGGTGAACCACTGGAGCACCTTCGGCATCCGGAAGTACGAGCTGCCCGCGAGTCCCGCGCGCTCGAACTCCCAGGTCTCGTCGTGCTCCCAGTACGCATCCTCGAACTGGTGCTGGACGTAGAACAACCCGACGCCGACGGCACACGTGATGAACGAGACCGGAAGCTGGATGAGGAGGAACCTCTCGACGCCGACGAGCGCGCACATGCCGACGACGACGGCCGCCAGGCCGAGGTCGGCCAGAATCACGCCGCGGCGTTCGCGCTTGTCGCGCTTCGAGACATTGGTCGGCCAGCGGTGGAACACGAGGAAGTGGAACGGTGCTCCGATGAACAGCAGCAGCATCGGGTTCCGGTAGATCCGGTAGCCGAGGCGCCGGGCCGGGGAAGCGGCTTCGTACTCGGCGATCGTCAACGTCTGGATGTCGCCAATGCCGCGGCGCTCGAGGTTTCCTGAACCTGCGTGGTGCATCGCGTGCGTCCGCTTCCAGTACAGGTAGGGCGTCAGCGTGATGACGGCGAGGAACGAACCGACGATGTCGGACGCGCGCTGCGAGGGAAGGAACGAAGCGTGTCCGCAGTCGTGCTGGAAGATGAACAGCCGGATGAGCAGGAAGGCGGTCGTCACGATGAACGCGAGAGTGAGCCAGGGCGAGATGTCGAGCGCCCAGTTCGCGAGCGACCACGACGTCACCATTGCGACTGTGGTCGCAGCGAGCTGCCACACGGCCCGCGGAATCGAGGGCACGGCGTAGCGTTCCGTGATCTTGCGACGCAACGCCGCGAGCGCAGCGGGCGTCACGGCGTTGGGTGTTACGGAGTCGGGCGTGACGGACAAGTGGCGGGTCCTCCGGCTCGCGGCGGGCCCCGCCGCCGAGATCGCGGGAAGCGTAGCCTGGGGCGCTACGAGCAGACCCGAATCCCGGAGCGGGGCGTGCCTAGGCGGCACTCCCCTCTTCATCGTCGTCGAGGCCGTGGACCTTTCGCGAGATGACAGCCTTGGGGTCGGCCGCATCGCGGAGGCCATCGCCCAGGAAGTTGAAGGCCAGGACCGCCACGAAGATGAAGACCCCCGGGACGATGATCCAGGGGTTGTCCACCAGCTGGAACGCGTGCTGGGCGTCCCGGAGCATGTTCCCCCAGGAGGCCTCGGGCTCCTGGATGCCGAGTCCCAGGAACGACAGCGCCACCTCACCCAGGATGTAGTACGGCACGTACAGCGTCGCCGTCACGATCGCGTACGAGAACGTGTTGGGGAGCACGTGCTTCACCACGATGGACGTGGTGGGGGTGCCCGTCGCACGAGCTGCCTGCACGTAGTCGCGCTCGCGCAGGGAGAGCACCATCCCGCGAATCACGCGGCTGTTGCTGGCCCAGCCGACCAGCGCCATGACGAGCACGATCATCATGTACGTCTGCGTCGACGTGAGCGGTTCGCCGAACGGCTCCCATTCGCGCAGCATCCCGCCGGCCACGATGATCAGATACAGGCCGGGCACGGCCATGATGATCTCGCAGATTCGCATGACGATCGTGTCGGTCCCGCCGCCGAAGTAGCCGGCCATGCCGCCGACGAGCATGCCGAGGCTCATGGAGACGGCGATCCCCAGCAGCCCGACCGACAGGCTGATCTGGGAGCCGTAGAGAATGCGCGAGAACAGGTCGCGTCCCTGCTGGTCGGTGCCGAACAGGTGCACGCCGACGGCGTCCGTCGTTCCCGGCGGCCGCACCGCGCCGAACAGGTGCGTCTTGCCGGAGATGGGCAACGCGCCGCAGATGCTGAAGACTTCGTGCTCGTCGCCCGGGACGAAGAACCGGATCGGCACGCTGACTGAGCGGTCCTCCGCCGCGCCGGAGTACTCCATCTCGCCGTACCGGTCGCGGTAGCCCTTGTCAACCAGCGGGTGCACATGCGGGCGCAACGTGAAGTTGCCCGCCGTGTCGTGGAAGTGCACACCGCCGTCGAGCCAGGTCCAGCTCCGGCGCCAACCGGAGACCGTCTGCTCCGGGTTGACGGAGGACGGCTCCTCGAACTGTTCGTGCACGTAGCCGCCGAGCAGCATCGGGCCGACGAACGAGCGGTCCTGGCTGCTGGCGTCGTACTTGTAGGGTGACAGGCACCCGGCGAAGCACGCGCAGAAGTAGAGGATGCCGAGGATCACACCGCCCGCCATTGCCACGCGGTTCTTGCGCAGGCGATACCACAGCGTGGCCCAGGGACCCCGGCTCGAGTGGCCCATGGTGGCGCCCATCAGTTCACGCGGATCCGCGGGTCCACGAGGCCGAGCAGGATGTCGGCCAGCAGGTTGCCCAGCACGAGCAGGATCGCCGTCATGAGCGTCGCGGCCAGCACCACGGGCTCGTCCTTGGCGAAGACCGCGTCCACGACCACCCGGGCGAGCCCCGGCCAGTTCATGACGATCTCGACCAGGAACGAGCCGGAGAGGAGGCCCGCGATGCTGAACCCGAAGAGCGTGACGAGCGGGTTGATCGCGTTGCGGAGCGCATGCTTGAAGATGACGACGTTGTTCGCGAGCCCCTTGGCGCGCGCGGTCCGCACGTAGTCCGCCGACATGGTCTCGACCATCTGTCCGCGCATCTGGCGCATGTAACCCGCCAGCGTCGTGAGACCCACGACGGCGGCCGGCAGGATCAGATGATGCGCCACGTCGAGGATGCGCTCACCCCAGGACATGGCGTCCCACCGCAGCGAGTCGCGGGCATCACCCGTGGGGAACCACCCGGTGTAGTAGGCGAACAGCACCGCGAGCAGGGCCAGGAACACGGACGGCACGGACAGCCCGAAGTACGCCACACCACCGCACAGGTGGTCGATCCAGCTGTTCGGTCTCACGCCGCTCCACACGCCGAGTGGAATCGCGAGACCCCACGCGATCAAGAGCGCGGCGATCGAGAGCAGTAGCGTGTTCGCCAGCCGTTCCATGATGACGGACCCGACACCGCGCTTGTGCTGGAAGCTCTCACCGAGATCTCCGCGCACGACGTTCCACAGCCACAGTGTGTAGCCGCGCAGCGCGCCGACGTGCCGGTACACGCGTCCCTGCTGGGTCACGGACCACTCGTCCCCGTTGTGCTCGAATCGCTTGATGCGCTGTTGTTCGGCCCGCGGGTCGGCCAGGGCGCCGTCCCGCAGGAGTGCTCCGCTCTCGTCGAACGAGTACCCGACGTCCTCGACGGCGAACGCTCCCAGCTTGCGCGCGCGATCGGCGGCCGAGATCTCGATGACCTTGCCGACGCTTCGGCGCAGGCTCATGACGTAGTCCTGCTCGACGGCAGGGTTGTCCTCGAGCTTGCGGAAAAAGTCTCCGCCGGACGCCTGGAGCAGTCCGTAGGTCGCGAACGAGATCACCAGCAGCAGCACGGGCAGGAACGCGAGCCGGCGGAGGATCAGGACCCACATCAGCGTGCGGCTTCTCTCCAGCCGTCATCCAGCCACAACTCGTCGATGTTGTGCCAGGTCTGCGGCCGTAGCAGCGACGCCTTCACGTTCTTCACGCGGCACGTCACCGCGGCGTACTCGTTGGCGCTGTAGAGATAGATGATCGGCTGTGCGCCCGACTGGTGCTTCATCAGATCCGCGAACAGCACCTTGCGCTTGACCGGGTCCGGCTGACCGTCCATGGCCATGACGAGCCGGTCCGTCTCCGCCTCGAAGTCGTTGACCGGCTTTTCCTGCATCGGGTGCCAGACATGCAGACGGGCGTTCGACAGGAGGATGTTCTTCCCGCCGAGCGGATCCGGCGGGACGCTCGAGGCCCAGCCGAGCAGGATGCAGTCCCAGTCGTGGCCGTCCATCAGCTTGCCCACGACCTCTTGGAAGTTCATGGGCGTGAGCTGCACGTCGATCCCGACGGCGTTCAGGTCCGCCTTGATCTGCGCGATGATCGAGACCCGCAGGGGGTTCTCGACGTTCGTCATCATCTTGAAGCGGATGACGTTGCCGTCGGCGTCTTCGAGAATGCCGTCGCCGTCGGTGTCCGCCAGGCCCAGTTCCGCGAACAATGCGGCGGCTCGCTCGCGGTCGTACGGGAACCGCTCTTCCGGCACGTGCCACGTCTTGTTGGCCTGGTTCGTGCCCGAGTAGATGCCCTCGCCCTTGCCACGGACGAACAGCCGCACCAGCTTCTCGCGGTCGATCGCGTGGCTGACGGCACGGCGGTAGCGCACGTCCTGGAACAGACGCAGCATGTGCGGTGCGACGAAGGGCTTCCCGTCCGCCTCGCCCGGGTGCTGGTTGAACGAGATCCAGTTCGTGTTCAGCGACAGGCCGAGGCGGTGGACCTTGAACCAGCCGTCTCTCTCGACGTGCGTGAACTGCTTGTAGTCCGAGGGCGGGATCGTCGTGATCATGTCCGCGCCGCCGTCCAGGAACTTCACGGAGCGCGACGTGAGGTCCTTCGACATCAGGATGATGACCCGATCCACGAACGGCATGCGCTTGCCGTCGCTGGCGATCCGCCAGTAGTACGGATTGCGCTCGTAGACGACGCGCTCCGCGCCGCTGTACTCGACGACGCGAAACGGCCCGGTGCCGACGACCGTCGAGAGGTCGCCGGATGCCACCATCTGCTCGCCGAACGTCGGCTCGTCACCCTCCAGCGTGTGGCCGTACCGGGCCGCCGGCAGGATGTCGAGACCCGAGACGGCTCCCAGGAACAGCGCATTCACGACCGGGAGCGTGAACCGCACCGTGTGGTCGTCGAGCACCTCGAGCTCGGGGAACGGCGCGTTGCCGACCTGGAACGACGCCTTCTTGCTCGTAGCGACCTTCTCGTGCGTCACGGCACGATACGTGAACTCCACATCGGCGGCGGTGAGCGGTGTTCCGTCGCTGAACTTCACCCCCTTGCGGAGGTGGAACGTCCACGTCAGCCAGTCCTCGCTGCGGTCCCACTTCCAGGCGAGCCCCGGCACGTACTTCCACTGGTAGTTGTCGTACGCAGCCAGCGTGTCGAACACGAGGCTCTTGATGTTGTTCTCCATCGCGGTCTCGCCCATGACGGGGTTGAACGTGCCGACCTCGCCTACCTCGAGCCACGAGAGCGTCCCGCCGTACTCGCCGGTCACGTCGGAGCGGTCCTGGGGCTGGACGTCGATGTCCTGCCACGGCGGCGGATCGGGGGCGCCCTGGGACTCCGGGAACCAGCAGCCCGTGAGCAGGAGGGGCACGAGGATCGGGAGGGCGCGGGCGAGGGCTCTGTGGTCGCGGGTCATCGGCTCGGAGGGGGACTGTAGCGGCTTCCGCAGGGTGTTCTCAACGGCTCCCCGCAGCCCCGGTCGGTGTGGGGATGAGGCGCGCCGCGACGCGGGGCATTCGCTATCCTTGCGCCGCGTCCGGGCCGTCCCCCGGAGCCGCTCGACCCACCCTCGGAGAACGCATGGCCGAACCGCTCCTCGAACTGCGCGACGTCAAGACCTGGTTCTACACGGACGAGGGGATCGCCAAGGCGGTGGACGGCGTCAGCTACCGGATCGAGGCCGGCGAGACGCTCGGGGTCGTGGGCGAGTCGGGGTGCGGGAAGAGCGTCACGGCGCTCTCGGTCATGCGCCTGATCCCGGACCCGCCCGGGAAGATCGTCGCCGGGCAGATCATCCTGAAGGGCCAGGACCTCGCCCAGCTCAGCGAGGACGAGATGCGCAAGGTGCGGGGCAACCGCATCGGCATGATCTTCCAGGAGCCCATGACGTCGCTCAACCCGGTGTTCACCGTGGGCGACCAGATCATGGAGGCGGTGCTGCTGCACCAGAAGCGCTCCAAGCCGCAGGCCCGCGAGCGGGCCATCGAGATGCTCCGCCTGGTCCGCATCCCCAGCCCGGAGAAGCGGGTCGACGAGTACCCACACCAGATGTCCGGCGGCATGCGGCAGAGGGTCATGATCGCGATGGCGCTCTCGTGCGACCCGGAGCTCTTGATCGCCGACGAGCCGACCACCGCGCTCGACGTGACGATCCAGGCGCAGATCTTGACGCTCATCCGTGAGCTGCAAGAGCGGCTCGGGATGTCCGTCCTGCTGATCACCCACGACCTCGGCGTGGTCGCGCAGACCGCGCACCACGTCTGCGTGATGTACGCGGGCAAGATCGTCGAGCGCTCCACGACCCAAAGGCTGTTCAAGCACCCGCACCACCCGTACACGATGGGGTTGTTCCGTTCGATCCCGCGGCTGGGCGAGCGGGCGCACCGGTTGGACACGATCGCCGGCATGGTCCCCAGCGCGCTCGAGTTCCCGGACGGCTGCCGTTTCAACAACCGCTGCCCCTTCGCCACCGCCGAGTGCGCCGTCGACGAGCCGCCGTTGCGCGAGATCGGGACGGACATCCCGCACCAGGTGGCCTGCCACCACGCCGAGAAGGTGACCGCAGGGGAGTGGCACCGCCTCAACGAGATCATGCTCGCGAAGGGGGGTGTGGTGTGACCGCGACGTCGGACTGGGGAACGTCAACGCGCGACGTGGACCGCTCGAAGGTCGTGCTCTCCGTGCGCGGCGTGAAGAAGTGGTTCCCGATCCGCAAGGGCCTGTTCTCGCGGGTCGTCGGCCAGGTGAAGGCGGTGGACGGCGTCGACTTCGACATCCACGACGGCGAGACGCTCGGACTCGTCGGCGAGTCCGGCTGCGGCAAGACGACGGTGGGCCGCACGATTCTCCGGCTGCTCGACCCCGTCACGGCGGGCACGGCGGACTTCGACGGGCAGGACCTCTTCGCGATCAAGGGCCGCGAGCTGCGCGCGCTGCGGCGGCGCATGCAGATCATCTTCCAGGATCCGTACTCGTCGCTGAACCCGCGCATGACGGTCGAGTCGATCGTCGGCGAGGCGCTCACTGTGCACGGCCTGGTACGCGGCAAGAAGGAACGTCGCGAGCGCGTGCAGCACCTGCTCGAACGGAGTGGCCTGGATCCGATCCGCCACATCTCGCGATACCCGCACGAGTTCTCGGGCGGTCAGCGCCAGCGCATCGGCATCGCGCGGGCGATTGCCCTCGAGCCCGACCTGATCGTCTGCGACGAACCGGTCTCCGCCCTCGACGTGTCGATCCAGGCGCAGATCATCAACCTCCTGCAGACGCTGCAGGAGGAGATGGGGATCTCGTACCTGTTCATCGCGCACGGCCTCGCCGTGGTGGAGCACATCAGTCATCGCGTCGCGGTGATGTACCTGGGCCGCATCGCCGAGGTCGCCGACAGCCAGACCCTCTACGAGAACCCCGTGCACCCGTACACGCGGGCGCTCCTCTCGGCGATCCCGAGTCCCGACCCCGATGCCAAACTGAACCCCGATCCTCTGCCCGGCGAGGTGCCGACGCCCATCAACCCCCCCGCGGGCTGCCGTTTCCACCCGCGCTGCCGCTTCGCCGAGGATCGCTGCAAGTCCGACGACGAGCCGATTCCGATCTACGACCTCGGCAAGGGCCACCAGGTCGCCTGCATCCTGGGCGAGAAGGTCGCCGGGGCAAAGCGCATCGGCGTGCAGGGCGACGGTGCGGACCCGCTTGCGTAGACGTCAGAGAGATAGCGTTCAAGTGACAACAGAGAGGTGCTCGATGCGTACGCGGATCCTCACGGCCACGGTGCTTCTGTCCAGCGTCGGCCTCTTTGCCGGCTGCGGCGACGACGGCCGAGGCGCGACGCCCGTCGATCCGGCAGGCGCGAACGGCGGCGACGGAAACGCTTCGACGAAGACGCCCCGCGACCGCGTGACGACGGGTGACGGCACCGCGATCGCCTCCATGAGCATCCCCGTCCAGGGCAAGGCGCTGCTCGATTTCGACTGGGACGCGTTCTTCCCCGCGGGCGACGGCTGG
Source organism: Planctomycetota bacterium (assembly GCA_965248445.1). Lineage (GTDB taxonomy): Bacteria > Planctomycetota > JAJSAM01 > JAJSAM01 > JAJVHW01 > CBDFJG01. Next base: position 998,275 of record CBDFJG010000003.1, on the reverse strand, counting down.
AAGGAGCACGAGCAGGAGTTCGTGTTCAACAACGGCACCGAGCCGGAGACGCTCGATCCGCACCTGATGACGGGCGTGCCCGAGCACACGCTGGCGCTGGCGCTCTATGAGGGACTCACTTCGCACCATCCGTCCACGCTGCAGGCGATCCCCGGCGTTGCGAAGTGGTGGGAGATCTCCCCGGACGGGCGCGTCTACACGTTCCATCTGCGCGACGATGCGAAGTGGAGCAACGGTGATCCGGTCACGTCGGCGGACTTCCTGTGGTCGTGGCAGCGCGCCATCGATCCGGCGACCGCGAGCCAGTACGCGTATCAGCTCTTCGCAATCGAAAACGCGGAGGCGTTCTTCAACAAGAAGGTCACCGACATCGCGAAGGTGGGCATGGAGGCCGTGGACGCGCACACGTTCCGCGTGACGCTCGGCGCCTCGACGCCGTACTTCCTGGACCTGACAAGCTTCGAGACGCTGATGCCCGTGCACCGCGCCACGATCGAGGAGCACGGCTTGCAGTGGACGCGGCCGGAGAACTTCGTCGGCAACGGTCCATTCGTCCTGACGGCGTGGAAGCCGCGTGACCAGGTCGTCCTGGAGCCGAATCTGCAGTACTGGAACCGGGGGATCGTCCGGCTCGCGAAGATCCGTGCAAGGGCGATGGACGACCTCAGCACGTCCTACAACGAGTACCTCGCCGGGAGTATGGACTGGATCAAGGCCGTTCCGCAGCCGCGCATCGACGAGGTGCAGATGCACCCCGACTACTACGCGTGGCCGTATCTCGGCTGCTACTTCTTCCGCTTCAACACGACACGCAAGCCGTTCGACGATCAGCGCGTGCGCATGGCGTTCAACCTCGCGGTGAACAAGGAGTCACTCTGCAGGGACACGCTGAAGGCGGGGCAGATCCCCGCGACGGGCTACGTCCCGCCGGGCATCCACGGCTACGAGGGCGTGAAGGGACCGGACTACGATCCGAAGAGGGCCAAGAAGCTCCTCGCCGAAGCCGGGTACGCCGGCGGCAAGAACTTCCCCGAAGTCGAGCTGCTGTACAACACGAGCGAGAGCCACAAGCAGAATTGCGAGGTCATCTCCTCCATGTGGAAGGAGGTGCTCGGCGTCAACGTGAAGCTCCGCAACATGGAGTGGAAGACGTACCTCGAGGCCGTGGACACGCTGCAGTATCAGATCGCGCGCGCCGGGTGGATCGGCGACTACACCGACGCGAACACGTTCATGGACATGTTCCTCACCGGCGGCGGCAACAACTCGACCGGCTGGGGCAACGAGGAGTACGACCGGCTCATCAAGGAAGCGGCGGTCGAGCAGGATCCCGACGCGCGGGCGAAGCTGTTCCAGCGCGCCGAGGAGATCCTCTGCATCGAGCACCTGCCGATCCTGCCAATCTACTTCTACGTCAATCAGGGCATGCTGCGGCCGCGGCTGCGGGGACTGATGGAGAACATCCGGGACCTGCACCCGTTCCAGTTCATCTACATCGACGGACCGAAGGCGACGGGGAAGTAGTCCCCCCGTGCGCTCGATCTACTCCGTACTCTTGATCAACTCGGTGCGCTCGATCAACTCGGTGGAACTGATCAACGTGCTGTCCCGCGACCAGCCACGGCGCCGCGTGAACTAGGCGCATGGCCGGGTACATCCTCCGCCGGCTGATCACGATGCCGCTGGTGCTGCTGGCGCTCGTAACGGTCAGCTTCTTCATCATGCGCGCCGCTCCTGGTGGTCCGTTCTCGAACGACCGGGCGACGTCGCCCGAGGTGCTGAAGGCTCTGAACGAGAAGTACGATCTCAAAGGGTCTCGTCTCGAGCAGTTCGGCAGCTACATCGGGAAGGCGGTGCAGGGCGACCTCGGTCCGTCCTTCAAGCAGAAGGACAAGACCGTCAACGAGATCATCGCGGCCACCATCGGGCCGACCGTCGTGATCGGCGCCGGCGCGATCGTCCTCGCACTCGCCCTGGGCCTGGTCGCCGGGATCATCGGCGCGGTCAAGCAGAACTCGTGGTGGGACTACTCCAGCATGTCCGTCGCGATGTTCGGGATGAGCGTGCCGCGATTCGTGACCGGTCCCGTGCTGGTGCTGTTGTTAGCACTCAAGTGGAAGGTGTTCCCGGTCTCCGGCTACGAGGTTGCGTGGCAGTGGTGGCCGGCGTGGGCGCTCGTCGGGTTGTTCGTCGCGTGGCGCGCGCTCGAGTGGTCGCGCACCGGATTCCCGTTCACGGCGAACTTCAACAGCGGTCGCGAGATCGGTGCGGCATGGATCGGGGCGCTCACCATCTCGACGTGCCTGGTCATCCTGCTGCTCGCACGGAACGAGACGCTCATCCTCCCGTCCGTCGTGCTGGCTCTCCCCTTCGCGAGCCGCATCGCACGCCTGATGCGCGCCGGCATGCTCGAGGTCATCCACCAGGACTACATCCGCACCGCGCGCGCGAAGGGACTGACGGAGACCACGGTCGTGGTTCGGCACGCGCTGAAGGGCGGGATGCTCCCGGTCGTGTCGTTCCTCGGCCCCGCCATGGCAGCGCTCCTGACCGGCGGCCTGGTCGTCGAGAAGATCTTCGCCGTGCCCGGCATCGCCCGTGAGTTCATCGAGTCCGCGCTGAACCGCGACTACACGCTCGCCCTCGGCACCGTGATCCTCTACGGGTCGATCCTCGTCGTGTTCAACCTGCTGGTGGACGTCGCGTACGGCTTCCTCGACCCGCGGATCAGGTACGACTGATGAGCATGGGCGACGGCGGCTACGGACGCGAGGCGGCAGCCGAGGCGATGGTCCGCACCAAGATGCGCGGGGCCGTGCAGGGCGAGAGCCTGTGGCAGGACGCGTGGCGCCGTCTCAAGAAGAACAAGATGGCCATGGTGGGCGTCGTGGTCACGATCCTGATGAATCTCTCCGCCATCTTCGCGGAGCTCGTGAGCCCGTTCGACCCGACCACCCAGCAGCGCTGGACCGGGGCGCTGCCGCCCGGTGCGCGCATCCTGTCGCTCCGCAACGAGATGCGCTTCGCGACGGGCGTCCAGCCGACGGAATTCGAGGTCCCCGCGCAGTGCGCGGCGGTCCTGGGCGACGGGGCGAATCACAGCCTCGGGTTCGAGGTGCAGGAAGAGACGGTGTCGCGCGTACGCATCATCGCGTCGGGTAGCACGATCGAGACGGTGCAGGTCTCCGCGCCGGGCTCCATCCCCACGCGTCCGGCTCTGCTCGATCTCGAGGAGGGCGAGCACTTCCGCGACCCGGAGACGCGCAATCGCCTCGGCTTCACGCAACTCGCGAAGGGCGACGAGTTGCCCCGTGAACTGTGGAAGCCGGACGAGTCCGGGCGCTACGTCGTGCAGGTCGAGCGCATCGGCCGCGATCCCGACGGGCGCTACCGGCTCGACGCGGCGTTCGCCGGCGACGGCACGCTGACGTCTCTCACTCGCAGCAGTGACGACGCGCCGCTCCAGTCGCTGACTCTGTTCCCCCAGGACGTCGTCGACGTCACCCTGGACGGGAAGCAGTTGATGCACTCGCACTTGCTCGGCACGGACCAGCAGGGCCGCGACACGCTGAGCCGCCTGATCTTCGGCGGGCGGATCAGCTTGCTCGTGGGCGTCGCCGCCACGATCGTGAGCCTGCTCGTCGGCGTGCTGTACGGCGCGGTGTCCGGCTACGCAGGTGGCCGTGTGGACGGTGTGATGATGCGCATCGTCGACATCCTGTTCGGGCTGCCCTACCTATTCCTCGTGATCCTGATGATGATCTCGTTCGGACGCGACATCATCGTGCTCTTCATAGCACTCGGGTTGCTGCAGTGGTTGACCATGGCGCGCATCGTGCGCGGCCAGGTGCTGAGTCTGCGCGAGAAGGAGTTCGTGGACGCTGCGGTCACGGTCGGCACCAGCTGGTGGGGGATGCTCTGGCGGCACCTGATCCCCAACGTCCTCGGAGTCGTCGTCGTCTACATGACGCTCACCGTGCCCGCGGTCATTCTCCAGGAGTCGTTCCTGGCGTTCATCGGTCTCTCCGTCGAGTGGCAGGGTCTGCCGCTCGAGAGCTGGGGCGCGCTCATCAACGGCGGCCGCGAGGCGCTCGGGAACAACGGCGAGTTCTGGTGGATGCTGGTCTTCCCGTCCGTCGCGATGTGCGTGACGCTGTTCAGCCTGAACTTCCTCGGGGACGGGCTGCGCGATGCGTTCGACCCGCAGCAGAGGGGCCGGAACTGATGGCCGACCGCCCCCTCCTCGAAGTCCGCGAACTCGTCACGCACTTCAAGACCGACAAGGGTCTCGTGAAGGCGGTCGACGGTGTGAGCTTCTCGCTGCGTCCGGGGGAGAGCGTGGGCATCGTGGGGGAGTCCGGTTCGGGCAAGAGCGTGTCGAGCCTGTCCGTGATGCGCCTGGTCCCGACGCCGCCGGGCATCCACGCCGGCTCCGTGCTGTGGAACGGCGAGAACGTCTTCGACTGGTCGAAGCAGCGCGTGCGCGCGTTCCGCGGCGGCGAGTGCGCGATGATCTTCCAGGACCCGATGACGAGTCTGAACCCCTTCCTGAAGATCGGGCTGCAGCTCACCGAGGCGATCGAACTCCACCTGGGGCTCGACCGCCGCGCCGCGCGGGAGCGCGCCACCGACATGCTCGACCGTGTGGGCATCCCGGCGGCCGGACAGCGTCTGGACGACTACCCGCACCAGTTCTCCGGTGGCATGCGGCAGCGCGTGATGATCGCGATGGCGATGTCGTGCGATCCTGAGCTGCTGATCGCCGATGAACCGACGACCGCACTCGACGTCACGATCCAGGCGCAGATCCTCGATCTGATCAACGAGCAGCGGCAACGGGACGGCACGGCGCTGATGCTGATCACACACGACCTCGGTGTGGTCGCGGGCATGTGTGAGCGCACCGTGGTCATGTACGCGGGACGGGTCGTCGAGGAAGGCCCCACCGAGGACGTGTTCGCCGACCCGCGCATGCCGTACACGATCGGGCTGCTGCACAGCATCCCGCGTCTCGACGGCACGCAGGGCGGACGGCTCGAGCCCATCCCCGGCTCGCCCCCGAACCCCGCGAACCTGCCGGCCGGCTGCCCCTTTCGGGAGCGCTGCGTCTTCGCAGTGGATCGCTGCGCGACCGAGCGACCGGAGCTGCGTGAGATCGCCCCGGGCCGCCGCATCGCGTGTCACGTGGACGTGCGCGACGCGGCGACGCACGCCGTGGAAGGGGAGGTGGCCGGATGAGCGACTCTCCGTTGCTCAGCGTGCGCGACCTCATGGTGCACTTCCCGATCGAGCGGGGCGTGTTGTTCAAGCGCCAGGTGGGCGCGGTGCGCGCGGTGGACGGCCTCTCCTTCGAGGTCAAGGCGGGCGAGACGCTCGGCCTCGTGGGCGAATCCGGTTGCGGAAAGAGCACGACCGCACGTGCGATCATCCGGCTCCTAAAGCCCACGACTGGCAGCATTCACTTCGACGGCGTGGACCTCGCGACGCTGTCCTCGACCGAGATGCGCGAGGCGCGGCAGGACCTGCAGATGATCTTCCAAGACCCGTACGCGAGTCTGAATCCGCGCATGACGGTCCTGAACATCGTGGCCGAGCCTCTCAAGAACTATGGCCTCGCCAGCGGCAGTGCACTGGTGGACCGCGTCTGCGAACTGCTGGAGGTCGTGGGCCTCTCGGCGTCGTGGCGCAACCGCTACCCGCACGAGTTCTCCGGCGGGCAGCGCCAGCGCATCGGTGTCGCGCGCGCGCTGGCGCTCAATCCGAAGATGATCCTGTGCGACGAGCCGGTGTCGGCGCTGGACGTGTCCGTGCAGGCGCAGGTCGTCAACCTGTTGCAGGATCTGCAGAGCCAATTCGGGTTGACTTTCCTGTTCATCGCTCACGACCTGGCCGTCGTGCGACACATCTCGGATCGCGTGGCCGTGATGTACCTGGGGCGCATCGTGGAGATCGCGCCCGCCGCGTCGATCTACGACGCGCCGCTGCATCCCTACACGGTGGCGCTGCTCTCCGCGATCCCGATTCCGGATCCCAAGGTCCAGAAGACACGGCAGCGGATCGCGCTGACCGGCGAGATCCCGTCGCCGACGAAGGTGTACGATGGTTGCCGCTTCTACGACCGCTGCCCGGCGCGCATCAACCGCTGCCGCAGCGAGGACCCGCCGCTGAAGGAACACCGGCCGGGACACATGGCGGCGTGCTGGGTCACGGGCGCCGACGGATTGCCGGCGGGCGCGATGACCGCCAAGCCTGCGGCAGCTCGTTAGTCTCGTCAGTCTCGTTGGTCGCGCAAGCGCGCGACGCAGTCGATCTCGACGAGCACGTCCATCGGCAGGCGCGCCACCTCGACAGTGGCCCGCGCGGGGGGCGCCTCCCCGAAGAACGTGCCGTACACCGCGTTGATCGCACCGAAGTGGTCGAGGTCCTTCACGAACACGGTGCACTTGACGACGTCGGCGAGCGTGGCGCCGGCTGCCTCGACGACGGCCTGCAGGTTGGTCAGCACGCGTCGCGTCTGAGCGCGCGCAGCCTGTTCGTCCGAGCCGGCACCGACGAGTGTGCCAGTGGCCGGGTCGAGCCCGATCTGTCCCGAGCACCAGAGCCAGCCGTCGTCGAGCACGGCCTGGGCGTAGGGGCCGATGGCGTCTGGAGCGGTGTCGGTGCGGATGTTCTTGCGCATGGGGAGAGGCTATCGCGTCCGCCCGGCGCGGCGTGTAACCGGAGGCCCACGCGCGCCGTCCTTGTCTGCGACGGACCCGCCGTCAGACGCGACGGTCGCGATCGAAGCGGTGAGGTCCACTGCATGAAGGAAGCAACCCATGAAGCTCGCTCACGCTCTGGTCGCCGCCCTCGGAATCGCGGCCCTGGCCCCCGTCGCCAGCGCGGACAACTGTGTGTGGATCGTCACGCCCTACCTGCCGCCGGACGACATGCGCGGCGTGCAGACGGAGTACGACTCCGGCGCATGGTCCATCCTCGCCCACGACGTCGGGCCTATACATGCGTTTGCGTACCTCGAAGCGGAGGCGTGGAATCTCACCCTGAGCGACGCGGGCTCGGGCAACGGCCGATTCATCGTCCGCCGAATCGAAGCGTGCGATCTCCCGCACGAAGACATCGAAGCCACGTGCAGGGTCGAGTTCAAGGCGCACGCCGAGCTCGATGACGACAACTCCTGCCGCGCCGCGGCGCGTATGTCGATCAAGGCAACCAAGATCCGCGAAGTCGGCGGGAAGGTGATGCATGCGAACGCGCTCGGGGGCGTAGAGGCCACGGACACGGCGTACGCGAGTGGGGAGAGCAGCGGCACGGAGGAACTCTCGCTCGAGTTCCTGGGCTCGGGTTTCACCATGCCGATCCAGTGGAGCACCGGCGGCAGCAAGACCGCCACGTTCTTCGATTCGTCCGGCGGGTCGGGCGGCACGTCGCCGGAGACGATCTACTCCCACAACGACACGCAGACGGAGGCCGACATCGGCGGCATCCGCTGGAACCAGCAATACGCAAAGGGCAAGATCTACGACTCCAAGTGGGAGCTGCTCATCTGGGGGACATGCGATGGAGAGTGCGACGTCATCTCGCTCCTCATGAACCTGAGCACCTACTAGGAGACGGCATCACTCTGCGGGCGCATCGCGCCGGGGCTCTGGAGGGAGGTCGCGAAGTGCGACAGAAACTGCGAGTGCTTGCGTGGAGCGCGACGGTCGCGGTCGTCCTGATCGCGGCCGTCGCGGCGATCAAGTCCCTTGGCGCACGTGATGGCGCGTCCGGTGACGCTCAGGAGCGCGAGGGCCCTCGGCTCCGCGCATCTCTCGACTCCGTCGCTCCGGGGAGGGTTGCCGCGACTCATCGTACGCTCGAGATCCGGGTGTCGGGACCAGCGTCACTCATGGAGCGTGGCTGGACGGTCGAAGTCCACCAGGAGGCCCGGGCACCCCAAGACCTCCAGGGCACGGGCAGTGGCACGGTGAGCGCCTTGATCGACGGGCGCCTCGCGGCGCGAGGTCACCTGCGCCCCAGCGGCTCGACGAGCGTCGTCGCGACCTGGGATCCGGCGGCGCCTGGTCCCGCGAGAGTCCGGTTGCACGTCGATGGAGTGGGGCGGATCATCGGGAGACTGATGTGTGACCGGGTGCCCGTTGCGGGGGAGCAGGTGGGCGCCGGTCCGACGAGGTGGATAGACCCGCAGTGGTTCCCGCGCGAGCGGACTCCGATTGCGCAGATGACCTCGCGTGACGACGGCACGTTCGAGATCGTCGGCCTGCGCGCCGGGAACGAGTACGCGATCGAAGCTGGCGGTCGGGCGTACGTCCGAACCGTTCACGGTCCGTTCCCGGCGACTCCAGAGGACGACGGGACCGTCCTCGAACTCGAGTTGAAGCGCGGGGCGTTGGTGCTAGGCCGGATCCTGGACGAGGCTCGCACACCACTCACCGGATCACGCGTCCATGTGTACCGCGACCAGAGCGCGGGACCCGTGATGGGGAGCGTCTACGTCGAGTCCACGTGGACGGACGGTGACGGGCGATTCCAGTTCGCGGCATCGCCCACCGGCGAGGCTCTGTTGCTGAAGACACTCGTCCGCCGCGAGGATGCGTATCTGTGTTTGCAGCGGCGACTCGTGCCGCTGGCCCCCGGAGAAGAACGACAGATTGGGGACCTCGCAGCTGGGGGTGTGCGCCTCACGTTCGCACTCGTCGACGAGGACCACCCCACGCAGTACGAGGCGGTATTCTCGGCTCTTGGTGACGGTTCCGACACGCACCCCTCCATGGCGCTCGGTGGACTCGAGTTCGACGAGCGTGGTGAGTGTCACGTGATCGGTGTGCCGCGCGGCGACGTGAGCTGGCATGTGGCCTCCGTGGCGCCGAACACCGACGCCAGTGCAGGCGGCGAGACGCACGTAGCACGCGACACGGTGATCGACGTCGGGATCGTCGTGCGCGAAGTACCGGCGGACTTGCCCACGACGACCGTGCGCTTGCAGTTCGACGCACATGATGAGCGCGAGATGGATGTGATGCTCACACGGGATGACGCCATCGAGCGGCGGTTCAAGCGGATCGGGCTGCAGGGTCAGTTGGAGTTCGAGACGACGCCCGGGCGTGTGCGCGTGATCGTGAGGACGCAGGACGGTGCTCTCTGGGACGAGACCGTCGAGGGCGTCGCGTCAGGTGTGGAGTCGCCCCGCGTGCGCCCCGAACGCTCCGGGATCACGGCGTTGGTGAGAGTCTTGGCCGACGATGTTCCGGTCACGGACGCCGAGATCGCGATGATCGGACTGGCTCGCGGCGCGCGAGGGCTCATCGGGAACGCGGTTTTCGATGCCCGAACCGACGAAGACGGGCGCTTCGAGATCCACGGGCTGCCCGACAAGATCGATGGAGTGCGCGTGGTCGTGATGCGCGGCGGCACCGGTCTCATGCGGTTCGTGCCGCGCGAGGAGTTCGACGACGCGACGATCGACCTCTCACCGCGCTGACCGCCCCGGCCGCGGAAGTGGCGGCGGTGTTACGGGCGGCGGGGTCAGAGGTCCGCGAGACCGTAGTGGTCGCGCAAGATCGGGATCAGTTCGTGGAAGCTGTGGATCTCGTGATCCGCGGGGGTCGCGCACTCGCGCCCAGCATGTTTGCCGCCGCTCCAGCGGTGGCGCACCGTGAACATGCCGACGGACTTGGCAGGGGCGATGTCGTTCTCGGGGTGGTCGCCGACGTGCATCGCCTGCGCCGGATCCACGCCGACGGACTCGCAGGCGCGCACGTATAGCTTCTCGTTCGGCTTGCTGATTCCGATTTGGTCCGAGATGAAGATCGCGCGCGGGTCGAGCCACTCGATGACACCGAGGCGCACGAGCTTCTCCGCCTGCTTGAGCTCGAGGCCGTCGGTGATCACACCCAGCGTCAGGTCCGTGCCCCGCTGGATGCGCGAGAGGACCTCTGGTACGTCGCGGAACGGGAACAGGCTTCGGTACTTGGTGTCGTGGTAGGCGGAGACCGCGGCGGCCACCAGGATCGCCCGGTTGCCGTCGGGCAGCTTGGACTCGGGGAGCCGCTTCAGGAGCCGGTCGTAGTGGAACGAGTCGTTGGACCCGAACTCCGCGATGACCTCGTAGAGCTCGGCCATGGCTTCGTCGATCGAGAGCGCCAAACCATGGCTGATCATCGCCTCCATCGCGTTGCGACGGGCCGTGGCCGCGAACTCGCTCGTGCTGAAGAGCGTGTCGTCGATGTCGAAGAAGATCGCTCGCAGTTCGCTCATGGATTGGTCCGGCCGCGCGCAGAAGTGCGCGACCGCTTCATCTAGTGTCGGTTGTCCGCGCACGGATTCAACCGCGCAATTCAGGAGGCGCGACAGCGCCCGCGTCCGACATGCCACCGGTGAGCGCCGAATCAAAGCGCCCCGGCCTCCAGTGAGACCGGGGCGCCAGGTGATTGTCTGTCGCTCGAGCGCTAGCGGCGGAAGCGGGTCTCCTGCTCCTGCAGGTCGGTGATGGTGGCTTTCACGATCACCATCAGGTTGTCCATCTCCTCTGCAGTGCCCTTACGGCTGAAGAAGAACGAGACGAACGGGATGCTCGAGATCCAAGGCGTCTCCGACTTGAGATCCTGCTGGCGGATGTTCTTCAGGCCGCCGAGCAGCAGGGTGCCGCCGTCCGGGACGCGCACGGTCGTGGACGCGCGCTGCACCTGCAACTCCGGGATCTGGATCGTGACAGCCGTGGTGAACGCGCCGAGCGACGTCGTGAACGTCGGGATCGGGCGCACCAGGTTGGCGATCGTGGGCCGAAGCTGGAGCGTGATGTACTTGCGGTCGTGGCTCACCGTGGGCTGGACGTCCAGGACGAGGCCGTCCTGGATGATGCCGATGATCGGGTCCGCGATGAACGCGGTCTGCGCGACCTCGACGTCGAAGTCCTGAATGAAGGTGAGCTGGTTGATCAGCGTGATGTTGGCGCGCTGCGTGTTGAACACGGTGACGCTCGGGGCCTGGAGGACACGGCCCTCCTGGCTCTTCTCGACTGCCCGCAGGATCAGCGACAGGTTGGTGTCGTCGATCAGCGTGTACTGGATCAACGCACCACCGACGTTGGTGATGTTGGTGCCGAGCGAGCGGTCGAACACGTTTTCGGTCCGCGTGCGGTAGTCGCCGTCCGAACCGTTGTTGAAGAACGCGCCCGAACTAGGCTTCGCGCTCGCGTTGGCCGGCAGGCCGACGCCGCTGTTGTCAAAACCGCCGGAGGCGTTGTTGAGCAGACCGTTCGTGACGTCGTCGAGCAGCGCCATGACGGGCGGCGACGAGCCACCTGCGCCACCGATGCCCCGGATGTCGATGCCGACATCCTGGATGAAGTTGTCGGTCACGGTCAGGAAGCGCGTCTCGATGGTGACCACCAGGCCGGCGAAGGCGCGGAGGTCGTCGAGGAACGAAGCGACCTGGCGCTGCGCACCGGGCTCCGCGACGACGACGAGTTTGTCCTCGCCACTGGCCGCGATGCTGATGCCCTCTTCCGTCCAATAGTCCGGATCAGCAACGTTGTTGGTGATCAGCGCGATCAGGTCCTCGGCACCGCCGAAGGACGAGACGCCCTCGGTCGACGCGCCGAAGCGCGGGTTCTCTTCGTCCTCTTCGGCGCCGGCCGGCAGCAGCTGCAGGTTGGGCGCGATGAAATTCGTGAGTGCGACGGTCAGGTCACCGACCGAGTGCACCTGGACGATCGGGGCCTCGCGGGCGAACTCGGGCTTCGTGATGAAGACCACCGTGCCGCGCACGACGTAGGTCAGGTCGCCGGCGATGCGGTTCAGCGTGCCGAGCGCCTCTTCGATCGTGACGTCGTTCAGGGTCAGCGTGATGGGGACGGCCTCGAGGTCGGGTGCGACCTGGCTGTCCACAACGATGTTCACCTGGCGGGTGTCCGCGATGTAGCGGATGACCTCGTTGAACTCTGCGCCCTGGAACTGGAAGCTGACGCGCTCGCTGCGCAGCTTGTTCTTCGTGGACGCGGTGTCCGGAGAGTCGGACTCGACCTGATCGATGACACCGGCGCCGGCGCGCAGCTCGGTGATGCGGTCCCAGTGCTGCTGGGACGGCCACGTCAAGATCTTGTGGTACGGGATGGTCGTCTCTTTCATCTCGAGACGCCACTCGCGGAAGCGTTCACGCTGCAGGGCCAGCGAGTCGTCCGACGCGCGTTGGTGCTTGGCGCGACGCGACGTGGCGAGCAACTGCTGCGCGTTCGTGTCGCCGGGCACCATGTCGAGGTAGTCCTCGAGCATCGTCTCGGCGCGCGCCCACTCCTCGTTCTCGAACGCGGACATGGCGGACTCGAAGAGCGCGTTGCGCTTCTCGACCTCGGCGAGGCGGCGCTTGGCCTCCTCTTCCTTGACGCGCATGTACGCCGAACGCGCCTCGCGGGCGCGCTCGCCCTTCTCGGCGGTGGCCTTGAGATCGCGCACCTCTTCGAGCTCGCGCTCGATGTCGCGCTTCATCGTTTTCCAGTCGACGCCGTTCGGGTCGTGCAGGACGATCAGATGCGCGAGCTCCAGGTTGTGCTCGGCCTCGGCGAAGTTGCCCTCGGCCTTCGCCTCCATGCCGGTGGTCCAGTAGCGCTGCACGTCGAACGTCTGCTGTTCGCGCTTGACGGTCTTCGTCTCGTGCAGGATGTCCGAGAGGCTCTTGATCTCGGCGTCGCGATCACCCAGCGCCGAGCGCGCGGTGCGCAGGAGCGCCTCGGCCTCGGCGTTGTCGTGATCGAGGTCGAGCGCCTTGCGTGACCAGTCACTGGTCGCCTCGTGATCGTGGCTCGCCGCGGAGTCGCGGGCGTGCTCGAGGTAGTCCTCGACGAGGATCGCGTTCTTCTGGCGTTCGAGCTCGAGCTCTTCGATGCGTGCCGTCAGCAGGCGATCGGCCTCGGACTGCGCGCCGGCGGTGCTGGCGGTGGGGGCGGGCGCGGTCGCGGTCGGGGCCGGAGCGCGCGGGGCCGGAGCGCGTCCGCCCTGTCCGGCGACCGGGGGCGGCGGAGGCGCCGGCAGTCCCGTCGTGCGCGGCGGGGGAAGCGGGGCGGGCCGGCTCGAACCACCGGTGCTCGCCGTGGCCGTGGATGCCGGCGCCGTGCGCGGAGCGGGCACCGTGCGCGGGGCGGGCGCGGGCTGCGTCCCACGCGGGCGCACGGGCGGCGGCAACGGCGCGCCGGTGCGGTCCACGACGACGGCGGACGTGTGGGCGGAGGCGACCGGTGCGCGCGCGGCCGTGACGCCACCAGCCGAGCCGGAGACGGACGCGCCGCCGGCACCACTCGTGGTGACGCCCCCGGACGCAGTCGGTGCTGCAACCGTCTTGTCGCCCTTGACCAGCGCGGGGCCGGTCGTCTTGCTCGACGTCTCGCTTCCCTTCGAAGACTTGCGAACCGGACCCGTGCAGGACGCGGCCGAGACGAAGATCCCGACCGTCGCCAAGGTGGCGGCAAGTGTGAGGATGCGAGTGCGGGAGTCGTTCATCGGTAGTTGCCTTCCCGTTGAGGTGACGACGAGTGCGACACGCGGTCGCGGTCTCTTCGCCTGCCGCTCATGCCCTGAGCGGCTTCATGCCCTCGTTCTCATGCCCTTGTTCCCGCCGCGGCGAGCGCCGCCCCGGAGGAATTCCCATACCCATGCTCCGACCGCACACCTACCGCGTGGGCCGTGCCCCAATGAAGGGATCAAGGGGCGGATGCTAGCGACGTGCGGAGCACTGGGTCAACCAATGTTTCGAGCGCATGAGAGGCGGCGGGGGTCACCCCTCTGTCACGCTCGGCCAGGCTGCCGGAAGTGCAGTGTGGAGAAGGCCTTGTGACCGTCCCCGGACGTCACTCCGAGAGTCGGTGCCGGACGCCGTCCAGGGCATCCTCCAGCCACTCCGTTCGCGGCTCCGATTCGGCCCTCTGGAGGGCCTCCGCGGCCGCCGTCCGATCGCCCCCCTCGATGGACAACAGGGCGGCGAAGATCCAGACCGCCCCGTTGGCGCGCACCCCCCGTCCCAGCGCGGTCTCGAGGAAGGCGAGACCGGCCGCAACCTCGTCCTCGGCGCCCTGCTCGGTGGCGGCCCGGTACCCGGCCTGGAGCGCTTTCGCCACGCAGTCGGCCGTGGTGAGGCCGGCCTCGAAGGCGTCCCGGTACGCCTCGGCGGCCAGCGGGAGGGCGCCGAGCACCACAATCCTCTCGAGCGCGCGCCCGTGCCAGAAGGCCGCCTGTGGGTTGCCCGGGTCGGCTTTCCGCACTCCCGCGAAGACGAACACGGCCTCGGTCGCGAGCCCGGGTCTTGCGAGCAATGAGCGGCCGCGGTCCATCTCCCGCAGGATCTCCATGCGGTCGTACGGGCTCGGCAGCCGGGCATTCTCCTCGCGGGACAGCACGGTCGGGGACGCTCCGCCGCCGGTCCAGTAGGACCCTCCTGTCAGATCGGCCTGACGATCGCCCGGCGCCGCGAGCGGAGCCCGGGCGGCCGCGCGGCGCAGCGGGCCCGTGACCAGCAGGTGCGCCGGGTCCTCCGGATCGTCCGGCGCGAGTCCGACCACCCGGGGCTCGTCGTCTGACGGGTCCGCTGCGAGATCGATGGCAAGTGTCCTCTCCCCGGCATCCACTGCCTTGAGATCGCCGTCGCGCAGTGCGAAGACCTGCGCCCAGCGGCAGGCGTCCCATCCGTAGAGGGACTCTGCGTACGGTGCCCGGCGCATGCGCTCGGCGCCCCCGGCGAAGAGCGGCCGCCCGTCCATCGTCGGCGGGATCGAGACGTCGGCCAGCGAGACCAGAGTCGGGGCGAGGTCGATCACCGACGACGGCTCGTCCCGCTGTGCGCCCTCTCCGACTCGGCCGGGAGCAGCGATGACGACCGGCACGTGCAACGTGGCCTGGTGCAGCAGGTACCCGTGCGTCCGTTCGCCGTGCTGACCCAGCCCCTCTCCGTGATCGGAGGCCACCACGATCGCCGCGTCCCCGTGACCCGCCGCGGCCAGACCGTCGAGCAGCTGTCCGAGGGCGTGGTCCGCGAACCGTACCTCGGCGTCGTAGCCGGTTGCGTCCGCGCTGTGCTCCTCTCCCACGGAGTACGGCTCGGGGGGCGCGTACGGAGCGTGCGGATCGAAGAGGTGGACCCAGAGCAGGAAGTCGCCGTCTGCCTGCCGCACCCAGTCGAGTGCTGCCGCCACCGTTTCGGTTCCTAGACGTTCACTGTCGTGAAGCGAACCGGGGGCGGCCGGCGGCGGCTCGTCGTACACGTCGAAGCCCGACCCGAGTCCGGTGCGGTCGTCGCGCAGCACCGACGCCGACACGAACGCGCCGGTGCGGTAGCCCGCGGTGCGCAGCAGTTCTGCAACGGTCGAATACGGACGCGCGCCCGGCTCCGGCAGACGCCCGCCCGAGTTCGTGCGCAGGCCGTGCAGCGGCGGGATCAGGCCGGTGAGCATGCTGGCGTGGGCGGGCACGGTCAGCGGCGCGGTCGTCCAGCACTCGGTGAAGCGCACGCCGCGGGCGGCCAGCGCATCGAGGCGGGGAGTCAGGCCGGCCGTCGACCCGAACGCCCCTACGCGGTCGGCCCGCAGCGTGTCGATCGTGACGAGCACAACCGACCGCGGCGCGCGTTCACGACGCAGGTGGACCGCCAGCGCCGTGAGCCCGACCCCCAGCGCCACGAGACCGATGACCAGCAGGCGTCCGGCACGTTGCACGCCGGGAGTCTACGAGTCCGCGTCACCGGCCGGTCGCGGCGCCGGACCGGCGCAGGACGGGGACGCGCCGCGGTGGCGCGCCCCCCAGGTGCGATCGCCCCTCGAAGGCGGGCTAGTTGTCTCTGGGTGCCGCGGAGGCGAGGGGGGTTCCGACGAAGGTCACCTTCGTCATGTCCGCCGCGGTGAATGCGTCGATGGCCGCGATGACGGCGCCGGTCGGCACGAGCCTCGACGCGTCGATCTCCGCCTCGATCTGGTCGGGGTCACCGCCGAACGAGACGTGCCGCGCCCGGACTGCGCGCGCGGCATCCGCGAGGCGGTCGAACACGTCTGCATCAGCGGTCGTGCCGATCGTCCGCGGGCCGACCTTGATGCGGACGACGCCGGGCTGCGTTGCGCTCAGCCGTGCGGTGATCTTCGGCGCCGGTGGCGTGTGGATCGGGATCGGATTGCCGATGCTGCGATCTCGCGGCAAGTGGGCCTCGATCTTCATGTCGAGCGTCTTGAACTTCATCGTGACGAGGAAGAAGCTCAGAAGCTGGAACACGACGTCGATCATCGGCGTCATGTTCGGGCGGGGGATGCCGTCTGCGGTGTTGATCATCGGAGTTCATCTCCTGGTTCGGGGGGATCGTGGTTCTCGGTCGCGAACTGCACGCGACGGATGCGGACGTCCTGGTCGGCGCACGCTTGCAGCACGAGTTGCACATGCCGCCACGGCGCGCCGCGGTCTCCGCGGATGAGCACCGACGCGCGCGTCTCCGCGTCTTGGACAGTCACGGGTCGATGCAGCTCGGCCACGGTGCGCAGTGCCGCGGTCAGCTCGGCGAGATCGAGCGACCGGCCGCCGATGCGGATGCGCGGCGCCGCATCCACGGTGTCGGGGGCCAGCACGTTGACGACGACCGTCCCGTCGTCAGGGGCGACCTCCGTCGTGTGGACCGCCGGTGGGAGTTCAACGTCCTCGTGCACCTTGGCCGACAGGTCGTTGACGACCATGAGGAACACGAGGATCTGGAACGTCATGTCGACCAGTGGCGTCAACTCGACGCGTGGCGCCGTGATGGCGGTTGCGCCCTTCGTGGCGCGTCGACGTCTCGTCCGGCGAGACGAGGTCCGTTGCAACCTCGGTCACCTCCGGTTCGGAGGCTCGAGTGCGGACAGGCGTCCTTGCTTCAGTGAGCAGGTGCGGCGCCCCGGATGCGCACCGGGGCGCCGCGTCAGTTCTGATGGAGTCTGGGTTGTCGGAGTTGGAGTCTGTCTGCTAGCGAACGCCGGCGGCGTCGCGGACCTTGTCGAGCGTCGAGCCCGGAGGGGGCGTACCGATGAACGTCACGTCCTGGAGACCGGCTGCGATGAATGCGTCCACGGCGCGCACGACGTCGCCCGTCGGGACCAGGGACGAGGCATCGACCTCACCCTTGACGTCCTCGCGTGCACCGCCGTTGTCCATGTAGCGCTTGAGTGTTTCCTCGGCCTTCTTCGTGAGCACGTCCCACGTGGCGGGATCCGCGCTCGTTCCGATGCGCTGGTTCGACACCTTCACACGCGTGGATGCCTCGAGGACACCGGCACTGACGCGGCGCTTGAGCACCGCCACGATCGTCGGCTTCTCCTCGGGGGTCGCCAGCGTCTTCGCCAGTCCCACGTCCTTCGGGAGGAACGCCTCGATCTTCATGTCGAGCGTCTTGAACTTCATCGTGACGAGGAAGAAGATCAGGAGCTGGAACACCACATCGATCATGGGTGTCATGTTCGGCTTCACGATGCCGTCATCGTCGTCGTCCATGGTGTTCTCCTACTCTGGCTTCTTCAGTTCGGCGGCCGAGCTGGCCTTGCCGTCGTCGCGCTTCGTGGTGGCGAACTGCATCTTGTAGATCATCACCGTCGGGTCGACGCACACCTGCATCACGTACTGAACGTGCTGCCACGGCGTGTCCTTGTCCGCGCGAACGAGCACGAAGATCGCGCTCGCCGAGTTCGGCCCTTCCTCGCGCTTCATGTCGGCGATGGTGCGCATGTACCGTTTGAGATCGTCGAGCTGGTACTGCTTGCCCTTCACCTTCACGAGCGGATCCTTGGGCGGGTTCGCCACGTCGTCCGGCTTGAGGATGTTGATGATGACGCGCTTGTCCTTCTCGCTCGCCAGGTCTTCCTTCCCGTAGATCGCCTGCGGGAGCTTGAGCTCCTCGACTTCCTTACGGGTCAGATCGTTGGCAACGAGGAAGAAGATGATCAGCTGGAACACGATGTCGATCATCGGGGTCATGTCGGTCTCGGCCCCGCCCTCGACCTCCTTGGCGGCGTCGAGGGTGGTCTTCTTTCGGTTCTTCTTTGCCATCGCGGAGTCCTGCTAGCGGGCCTGCGGGCGGAAGCGCTCGATCATGTCTTCGCCGATGGCCTTGATCTCGGTGGTGATCCGGATGACCTTGTTCCGGAAGAAGAAGAAGAACGCGATCGCCGGGATACCGACGACGAGTCCGAACAGCGTCGTGATCAGTGCCTGCTGCACGCCGGACGCGAGGTCCTTCGGCGTGACGGCCGGTCCGAGCCGCACGATCGAGTTGAACGCGCCGACCATGCCGAGCACCGTGCCGAACAGGCCCATCATGGGCGCCAGGTTCGCGATGAGCGATAGGTAGCTGATCTTCGTGTGCAGCTTGACGGCCTCGAGCGCCGCCGCCTCACTGAGCTGCTCTTCCATGACGTCGAAGCCGGCGTTCAGCTTCGGCAGGGCCGCGGAGAGCATGTTGGTCAGGTAGTTCGGCTCGTTCTCGCAGAGCTCGAGAGCCTCCTGATACTCCTCCTCCTCGAACAGCGTCTCGAGCTCGTCCACCACCTCGGGCGGGACGATCTTGTCACGCTTGATCGAGACGAAGTGCTCGATGACGAGAGCGACCATCGCGATCGACATCAGGATGATGACGCCGCCGACGATGCCGCCCCACGCGATCACCTTGCCGATCGTCATGTTCGCGGCGTCGATGTCTGCCGCATCCTGAGCGAACGCCTGTACCGAGGGCATCGCGATCACCAGGACCGCAGCCAGGGCGCCCACGCCCCAAGTCTTCCAATTGCGCATCGTTCCGAACTCCTTACCCGGGTTTCCGTCGGGACCCGGCTCCCTGTTGTGACTAGGTGTCTAGTCGAGCTTTCGAGCCCACTCCGACTTCGGGAAGTACTGTTTGAGATCGCGCTCACGCGCGCTCTTCAGCGCCGCGTTGCCGAGCTTGTCCCAGCAGCGTGCCTGGTAGTAGAGAGAGCGAGCGACTTCGCCGGGGCTGCCGAAGTACAGGACCTCCACGGTCTGGAAGTGCTGCAGTGCACCTGCGGGGTCGTCGCGCGCAAACTTGATCACGCCCTGCGCGTTCTCCGACGCCGAGAGGATTTCGTCCTGCTCGCCGAACTTCGCCGCAAGGCTCTTGAAGTGCTGCGTCGCCTTGTCGAGGTCCGACTGGGACTTGCTCTCGACGCCCTTGTTCACGAGCACCCAGCCCTCCGCCGCGGCGGCGGTGCGCTGAAGACTCGCGTATCTGTTCTTGGTTGCCGGGTCCTTCGCTGCGTTGGACTGCTGCTCGGCGAGGCGGGCCGCGTCGTTGTACGCCTGCGTCGCCAACGACGTGCTGCCGGACGACATGTGGATCTGCGCCTTGAGGAAGTGCGCATCCAGCTCCCAGCCAGGGCGGCCGCCTGAGCGGCCTGCTGCTGCGAGTGCGTCCGCGTGCTTGAGCGCGCCCGGGCCGTCCTTCTTCCCGAGCGCGGCCTCGACCATTCCCGTGAGCACGCGGCCGGCGAGAATGCTCTTCGCGTTCGCCTTCGCTGACTTGTCGAACGCGGTCAGCGCCTTGTCGTAGTTGCCGAGGAGGACGTGCGCCTCGCCAAGACCGGCGTATGCGAACTCGTCCACCCAGTCACCCGAGATGACGTCGGCCGCCTTGGCGTTCAGCACGGCCTCGAACGCGTTCTTCGCTGCGGTGCCTTCGCGGCGTTCGAGTGCGCGCCAGCCCACCTGGTACTCCGGTGGGGCGTCGCCCCAGAGGATCAGGTCGACGTTCCTGCCGGACATCTTGCTCTCGCGGCCGCCGCTCTCGAACTTGACCTCGGATTGCGACGCGGACGTGACGACGACGTCGCGCCGCTCCTTCCGCTCGCCGTTCTCGGTGTAGACGATCACGTCAGGGCGCTTGCCGCCGTCTTGCGCGTCGGCTGTCTGCACGGGCAGGGCGACGGCCGCGAGCAGCAGCGCCCACGCGAGCACACCCGCGCCGCGGTGTCCGTTCCCGGGAACTCCAGTCATCGCGTCTCCTCCGGACCCGTCTCTTCGCATCAGGACTTGGCCTTTGCGTCTCTCAGGATCGCTTCGAACTGCGCCTTCGATCCGGGCACCGTCTTGTCGTACTGCTCCAGCATGCCCAGTGTGACCAAGTTCTGGATGATCTTGGCGCACGTCTTGAAGGCGTCCGGTGCGCCGTGGTTCTCGCCGAACTTGTAGTACGCCTTGACCTCGCGCAGCTTCCACTCGATCCACCGCTCGTTGTGCTGGTCGTCCTTCCTCGTCGCGAACTGCAACAGGTTCACGAGGTTGATCGCGCGGATCAGTTCGAAGTCCTCACGGGCCGCCTCGAAGTACGCGCGCGACAGCTGGTCGATCACGCCCTTCTGCTTCGACATCAGGTGCTTGGTCTGCAGTTCCTCGATGTCGGCGTTCGTCAGTTTCCCGGTTGCTTCGCCGAGCTTCGTCAAGACCGCCGTGCGGCTTGTTTCGTCCTCGACCAGACGCGATTCCAGCGGGCCGATCGCCTCGTCGTACTTGCCTCGGTCGATGAACAGGCCGATCAGCTCGATGCGCACCGCGTCGGCACTCTCCTGCTCGCCGGCGGCCTCGTATGCTTCGAGAGCCTTCTTCAGAAGTTCCTCGCCCTTGTCGAGCTCGCCCGCCCTGATCCACTTCTTGGCGATGGAACGGAACGAGCCCGGACTGGGGACGCGGCCCTGGAACTCCGCGCCCTTGGTGGCGGCGTACTCGTAAAGCTGCGCTGCGCGGCGGTACTTCACGCGCGCACGCTGCATGTCGGTCTTGGCTTCCCACTCCGCACCTTCGCGCTCGCGCGCCCTGGCGACGAGCAGAGCGAGGAACGGACCGTTGCGGAGGTTGGCGTCCGCCTCGAGCAGGTTGCCGAGAAGTTCATCGGCCTGGTCGACCTGACCGAGCTCGTTCAAAGCCTCGATGCGCCAGGTGTCCATCTGTCGCTTGCCGCGTGTCGTGATCTCGGCGTACTGCGCGCCGTGCTTGTCGATGACGGCAAGAAGTTCGGTGAACGCGGTCTTCTTGGCCTCGCCCTCGAGTGAGTCGGGACGGCGGGAGTAGCAGCCGAGGAGTGTGGACAGCGAGATCGCGGCGCCCTGGCGGCGCGCGCGACGGACCGCACTGTCGATCGTCGTGGGACGCTCCTTGTCGAGCCACTTCTGCGACTCCTTGATGCCCTGGTCGTACTCCTTCAGGTGCAAGTGGATGCTCGCGAGGTCGGCACCGACCCTGTCGAAGGTCTTGCTGTCCGGTGCGATGCTGCCGGCGAGCGCTCGCGCTTCCTTCGCGAGGGCGCGTGCCTTGGGCATGTCGCCTTCGCGGGCGGCCTGCTTCATCTCCTTCATCTTGGAAGAGAACGCACCGCTGGCGGCGTCCTGGTTCTTCGGGCTATTCGGGTTGTCCGAGGCGAACTCCTCGAGCAGCTTCTTCGAGTGCGCGACGAGCGCGGTCTTCTTGGTCTCGTCCTTCTCGTTGCGTGCGAGCAGGTCGATCACCTGTGCGCGAGAGAAACCCGTCGTGTTCGTGATCCCCTCGAGAACCTCGTTCGTGTTGTCGGCGCGATAGGCGATCTGCAGGTGATCGAACGCGACATACGCCTCGTAGAAGCGCTCGAGTGCGCCGTACGAGTTACCGATGCGCTCCCAAGCCCGCCAACCGTGCGCATCCATCATCGCGTTGTCGCCGCGGGAGGCCTGCACTACGGCCTGGTAGGCCTTGACGGCTCCGCGGTAATCGGCTCCGGCGAACTTCGAGCTCGCGATCCGGTCGAGCAGCGCCGGGTCGAGCGCCGCGCCGGACGTGCCGCCCGTGAGCAACTCGCCGAGCACGCGGCCGCCGTCGTTCTGGACGAAGGTGCCGTGCTCGTCCGCCTTGCGGATGACGGTCTGCACGAGTTCGATGGCCTCGGCCGTCTGCCCTTGCAGCGCGAGGATCTTAGCGTGGGCGAGCGCTGCGCGCTGGCCGTACGCGGTCTGGAGGTAGCTAGGCCAGGTCTGCGGCAGCTTGTCGAACAGCTTCGCGGTGCGCTCGAGGTACTGAGGACCGTGCGAGTCCGCGAGGTCCGGACCCATCTCCGCGGCCTTCTGGAACGACATCATCACGATCGAGAGCGATCCCGGGATTGCCTGCTTCTCGTCCGCGGACGTGGCGGCAGACGTGATGTCGTTCATCGCGTCTTTCGGGTTGCCGAGCTTCCAGTTCGCCAGGCCGCTGAAGTAGAAGCCCCAGAGGCCGCGCACGGTGCCCTCGTAGTCCCAGAGGAAGTTCTCGACCTCGGTGAGCACCATGTTCAGAGAGGCGATCCCGGAGGCGTCGCCCTTGGGGAGCGCGGCGCCCTTCCCGTACAGCGCCTGGATCTTGTAGAGCCATACGAGGCCGTGCTCGTTCGACGTCTCTTCGTAGCCGTCGTCGCTGGGTGAGAGCTTCACGAGGCGGATCTTGATGTCGTCCTGCACCGTCTTGAGCAGCTTGATCGCCTGGTCGTATCCCGCGGCGACCTGCTGCTTGAGCTTGCTCTCGTCCAGGTCAGGTGTCAGCCAGCCGCGCTCGATCGCGCGGTTGACGTAGTCGGCTTTCTCCGTTTGCACCTTTGCGTTCGAGAGCTTCGCGTCGAGCGCGCGCGAGTGCGTCGGGTTGCGCTGCAGGAACTGGGTGAGTTCCTTGTCCGCGGCGTCGAACGCCGCCAGGACGATGGGCATCCCCTTGCGCCGTGCGTCGTTCTCCACGTTGGCGTCCCGCAGTGCGGCGGTGAACTTGATCAGCGCGAGCCCGTACTGGCCTTCGGCCTTCTCGGAGGCCGAGCGGCTCGGGTCGTTCAGGATCTTGCGGAACTGCGCTTCGGCGAGGTCGCCGTAGCCGCGCGCCGCGAGCGCCTGCGCGAAGTCGAAGTCGTCGTCGGACGCGTGCGCGAAGCACGTCCCGAGAACGAGCGCAGCCGTCGCCACCACCGCTCGGACCGTACGCGTGGACACGAGCGCCCGTGCATACCTGACAGTGCGGGAACGAGTCGTCATGGTCACCTCGTGCGGAACGGTCGCCGATTCGCGGCGCCGGGCGGTCGAAGCGCCCGCAGCCGTGACGTGGAGCGGTCCACTGGGGATCGGCTCCGAACCGTGGAGAGAAGCGGATTCCGGGCCGTCTTGCCCAGTCAAACACACAGCTGGCGCGGCCCCACGACCGCTACCGGAATCCACCCGGTCCACTACCCAACGTACAAGTCGCGGATCGTAGGCCGCTGCGGGTATGGGCGCAACATTCGTCCGCACTCCGGCAGGGGCAGGCGAGGCTGCGGCGGGGGCTTCGGGGGCGGCGTGCCGAGAGGAGCCCCGCGCGGCCTGCGGTAGGGGCGCCAAAGACGGGCACTGGGACTGGCTTCGGGGCGGGTTCTTCATCGCGCTGGGGCCTTTCCTGAGAACAGGGTTTCGGCACCCGCGCGGGGACGTCCAGGCAACGGAGAGCCTATCCTGGCCTGCCACACGGTCAACCTGGAATCAGAGCCGTGACTCCCACCGAAGTCCCGACTCGCACTGAATCAGCCCCGCCCGAGAATCAGAGCGGGGGAGGCCTGTCGGCCTCCCCCGCGGGATAACAAAGTGAGTGGCGGTCTTAACGGCCGTATGCCGTTCCCGGCTCGTTCTCCTCGGGTCGCAGGATGCGCGCGCGGATGAGCACGAGCAGGTTGCGCTTCTCGAGGTAGGTGCCACGGCGCGAGAAGAAGAAAGAGATGACCGGGATCTTGTCCAGCCACGGGACGGTGGAGTCCAAGCGACGCTCTTCGAAGAACTTCAATCCGCCGAGCAGAAGCGTGCCGCCGTCCGGCATGGTGACCGTGGTGCGGACGCGCTGGATGCGCAGCTCGGGCAACTGGATCGTGACCGGCGGGCCGTTGGCCAGCGTGGTCTGGAAGGTCGCGATCGGACGCTGCAACAGCGCGATCGTCGGACGCAGCTCCATCGTGATGAAGCGCCGGTCCGCCGTGACGGTCGGGCGCAGGTCCAGGATGACGCCGTCACGCAGCGTCTGCACGATCGGGTCACCGATCTGCGAGAACTGCGCAATCTCGACGTCGAAGTCCGAGATGTAGCTGATCTGGTTCAGCACCGTGACGTTGGCGCGCTGCCCGTTGTAGGCAGTCAGGCGCGGCGCTATGACGACCGTCGAGCGGTCACTCTTCTCGACCGCGCGGAGGATGACCTCCAACTGCGTGTCGTCGATCAGAGTGCCCTGGAACGACAGGCCGCCCAGAGTTGTCAGCACGCCCTGCTTGCCGAGAACCGTGTCGAACAGGTTCTCAAAACGGGCGCGGATGTCGCCGTCGCTGTTGAGGTCGTAGAAGATGCCGAGGTCGTTGGCGGTGCCGATGCCGCCGGGCGTGCCGGCGGACCCGAAGAACAGGTCGTCGAACGTGACCGGGATCGTGATTCCGGCCGGGCCGGCGATGCCGCCCTGCCCCGGGACGCCGATGCCGCCGGTGCCGTCACCGAGTCCGCGGAGATCGACGCCGACCTCCTGCAGGAAGTTGTCTTCAACCGTGACGAAGCGCGTCTCGATCGCCACCTGCAGTCCACCGGCTCCGCGCAGGCCGTCCAGGAGGTCCTGGATCTTGCCGTGCGTGGACGGGGGCGCCTTGACGACCAGCGTGCCGGGCTCGAGGCCCTCCACCGAACCGCCCTCTTCCCAGACGGTCGGGTCGACGTTCTGCGTGATGAGTCCCTGGATGCGATCGAGGAGGAACTCCGGGACCGGCTCGGGGATGTCCTCTTCGAAGACAGCCTCACCGGTCGGGTCGAGGTTGATCTCCTCACTCGGGAAGTTGTTGATCGGTGTCGCCAGGTCCTTCACGTCGTACAGCTGCACGATGTGCGCGCCGAGCGCCTCTTCCGGAGTCGTGATCTGCACGACGCCGTCCTGCACGTTCCATGCGAGCCCCTTGAGGCGCGTGAGCAGGTCGAGGATGCCCGCAACCGTCTCTTCGGTGTCGAGCTTCAGGTCGATGGCGAGTTCGTCGTCCGAACGGCCTTCGCGGGCACTCGGGAGGACGACGATGTTGGTGTTCGAGACGCGGGAGAGGTACTCGACCGCGTCGTCGATGCTCGTCTCCTGGAACAGCACGGTCGTCTTGCGGACGTCGAGCGAGTTCTTGATCTCACGCGTCTTCGGATCGTCCGTGAGCATGCCGGACTGCGACAGGCGCGGCGGAGCGCGCAGGGCCTGCAGATCGGCCCAGGAGTCGGGGAAGGTGTAGTCGGCAACCTGCGGGGTGTACGCATCGCGTAGATCGGCGAAGACGTACTTCCACTCTTCGAGGAGACGGGCCTGCAGGTCGTCGTCGGACTTCGCGAAACGCGCGTCCTTGGCGATCTCGCGCAGCCGCTTCGCAGGTGCGTTGCGGCTGTCGATCGCGAGGATCTCGTTGGCGAGGTTCTCGGCGAGCTGGTAGCGCTCGCGCTCCATGGCGACGTTGGCCTGACGGAGCAGTTCGTCCGCGCGGGCCTCGCGTGCCTGGCGCTCGCGCATCGCTTCGATGCGTGCGGCCTGGCGCGCTTCGTCGAGCTGCGTCTTGCGGCGACTGTCGGCGGCAACGTCCGCGCGACCGCGCGCGGCTCCCATCATCGCCTTGAGTCCCGCCTCGGTCGGATCGAAGTCCACCGTGCCGGGATACATCTGCGTGATGACCAGCGCCTTCTCGTAGAGCGCCACGGCGCCCTCGGCCTCACCCGCGGTCTCCTTGGCCTGCGCCCGGCGGACGAGACTGCCCACCTCGGCCTTGGCCTGTTCCGCGCGGACGCGACGACTGTTCGCGGCCATGCCGAGAGCGGCGCCCTCGGTGAAGCCCCGTTCGCCGAGGAGTGCACCCGTCTGCTGGATGCGCTCCTTCGCGTGGATGTTCGTCGGATCGAGATCCAGCACGTTGGCGTACGCCTTCTTGGCCGCCTCGAAGTCGGACGCGGCAAATGCCTCGTCGCCGAGCTTCGTGTACTGACCCACCAGCGTGGCGCGCGCCTGATCACGCACGGACTTGTTGCGACGCAACTCGTCCATGCTCCCGGCAGCGGCGCCAGGAAGTGGATCCATGCTGGCGCCCGTCGGATCTGCGGAAACGACAGTCGTCGATCCACCCGAACTGGCCGCCGGCGCGTCGGGCGCGTCGCCCGAACTCCCGGGCAACCTGAACTCACCGCTCTGGCACGCTCCGAGCGCGAGCAGTGCGCCGGCCATGGCGACCGCCGTCATCACTCGTGCTCCATAGACACGGGACGTCTTCATTCCCAGTCCCCTCCCTTTCGGGGTGTGTAGCGACCACGCCACCCAACGAGCCTGGCCTGCGCGCCTTCCCGACGCACCAAGACCCCAGCCCACGGCGTTGCCGCACCGTCTTCCTCGGACGGGGGTTGTACTAGATGCCGCCCGTCACCTGCGTGTCATTTTTCCAGTGTCGACCAGACTGCCGTCCGGCCTCCGGCATCGACCGCGCGGACGGTCGGAACGGGCACGGTGCGGGCCCACTGGGTCGCGTGCGTGACGGGGCGCCCGTCCGGGCCGCGGAGGACCCTTCCGTCGGGGTTGAACCCGGGCACCTGGACGGTCACGCCCTCCTCGGAGAGCACCGTCTCGACCGAGACGATCGTGAAGACCGTCGTCAGACTCAGTTCAAGCCCGTCGCGGGCAGTCGTGCCGGCCACCGAATCGCCCGCCGTGACGTCGATCTCGGATGTCACGACGGCGCCCCGCCATGGGCGGGACAGACGCAGCCACGCGCGCCCCGCATCCGGGTCGGCGGCCACGAGCACGACCTCGACCGGAATCACCACGTCTGCCGTGCTCTCGGGCCCGGCCTGACCGCCGGTCGCGCGCGCCCTGTAGCGATAGGTCCCCGACGCCCCCGGGACGTGATCCACGAGTTCGCTCCCGGCCGGGCCCTCGGCCACGGCCGAGAAGCGCGTCTCGTCCGGCCCGGCCCGCTCGAGCAGGAGCGTTCCGGAACCCGTGGGCAGGCGCAGGCGCACGGCGCAGGCTGCCGCTGCGAGCACTTCGGGCGCCACCGTCGGGGCGGACGGGCCGGCTCCGAGGAGCGGCCCTTCGCCGAGGGTCCCGAGCGTCCCCTCGATCTCACTCTCGACCTCCGCGAGGAACGCCGAGGCGCCGCGGGTGAGGAGTGTCGGCCACTCGACGGGCACGCCGATCTCGGCGCGGGCGCGAACGCCCTCCGGCACCCGCTCCAGGGTGAGGGCGCGCGGCGGGGCCGCCGCCACCAGGGCCTCGCCGACGGCCGGACCGGAGTCCGCGTGCGGGAGTGTCAGGTCGATCAGACTCTCTTCCGTGGTGGTGCCGCCGCGCACCTTCCAGAGATCCGTGAGCGCTGGATGCACGGTGTGCGCCGCCGGGAGCCAGGCCCCGACGAGCGCGGCGTCGTCCGCGCGTCCGGTCTCGATCAGGCCTCGAGCGGTCAGTGTGCCCTCCGTGTCCGAACGGAGGGTGAGGTCGCTGAATGCGTTGGCGAGGCCACGACTCGCCTCGTCGTCCACTCCCTGCATCGTGACGGTGAGCCGGTAGCCGTCACCCACACGCGCGCGCTCGACCCGGATGGACTGGACGCTACCCGGAGGCGCGGCGGCCGTGAGGGACCGCGCAGCGAGGATCGCGCCGGCCAGAGCGCGCCGATCCGCCGCCTGATCGAGAAGCGCGCGCACCGCCTCCGGGTCGCCCTCGGGGCCGGTCTCGGGCACGACCACGCTGCCATTGCCGCCGTCGTTGTCGTTCCGCACGACCGGGGTCTGCTTCCCGTTCCCGTTCCCGTTGTTGCCCTGCGTGCCACCGCCGAGCTGCGTCGCGGCAATCGCGATCGCCGCGATCACGCCCGCCGCTGCAAGGACGAGCCACTTCTTTCCTGCTCCGGGTGCTGTGTACTCGGGAACGTCGTCCGGAGGGGGCCGGAGGGCCATCCGATCGGCGGCTGGCGCGTGTGCCTCGAGTGCCGCGCCGACCGCGGCGGCGATCGCGCCTGCCTCCGCCGCGTCGATCCCGGTGCCGCCACGGCGGCTGACGCGGGCGTCTCCCGACAGGCTGGTGGCCAGACGCCCCCCCAGATGGGGAGCGAGTGCCGCGCGGGCCTTCGACGCTCCCGGACCGACGAAGACCGTGACCGGGATGTCTGCTTCGTCGATCTCTCCGCCGTTGGCACCGCCGCGTTCCTGATCTGCGTGATACCGCGCGACGCGCAGGAGGTCGCGCGCGAGCGGCTGCGCGTCATGCGCCAGGCCTCCTCGGCCGCAGGGCAGCACGTAACGGCGGATGTCACCGCTCGCGACGGCCGTGACCATCGTCAGGTCCGGTTGCACGTCCACGAGCATCGTCCGCTCGCCGACGAGTCCGAGCGCCGCGGCCCCGCGGGCGAATGCCGGCCCCGTGAGTCCGACGCCGTGGTACGCGCGGTCCAGCCCCGCGAGTGTCTCCGCCCGCCGGGTGAGCGTCGCGCGCGGCATGGCGGCCACCAGCAGGTCGCGGCCGGCGCCCTCGTCCCGGCGGCGGAACACGAGCGTGCCCTCGCTCGGCTCGAACGGGGTTCGCTCGAACAGCTCGTGGACGAGCTCCTGGTCGTCGAGGAACTGCTCCTCCTGCGTCAGCTCGACGGCGACGAAGCTGCCCTCGTCGTCCGGCAGGGCGAGGTGCGCCGCGCGACCGCGGACGTCCTTGCGCTCGAGGAATCGCAGCGCGGCGGCCAGGAGGGGCGTCTCGAGCTGCGGGGCATCTTCGACGACCGTCGACAGCAGCTCGAATCGGCCGTCGTCAGTGCGCAGCACGAGCGCACCGGTGATCGCACCCGGCGCAACGTGAATACCCCAGAGAGGGTTCGGTACCGGCAACTCGTGGTTCTCTCCGTCTTGGACCCATTGTTCCCGAGAGTCCTGCCCGGACGTCGTGGGAGCCCGTCCGTCACGATCAATCGCCCGTCACGATCATCGTACCCTCGGAACGGCCGCAGCCGCGCGGTCGCGCCCTACTGACTCTCGGCCAGGAGACGCGTGACCTTCTGCAGGTCGACCCAGGCTTCGCGCTTCGCGGCGGGGTTCCGGAGCAGATACGCGGGGTGGTAGGTCGGCACCACCTTGGCTCCGAACGCGTCGAGGACTCGCCCGCGCAGCCGGGTGATCCCGGTGGTGGCACCCAGGAGCGAGCGCGTCGCCGCGTTGCCCAACGCGACGATGACCCGGGGCTTCAGCACGGCCAGCTGGGACGAAAGGTGGGGGCGGCACGCGGCCAGCTCGTCGGGGACGGGTGTCCGGTTGTTCGGCGGACGGCACTTCAGGGTGTTCAGGATGAAGACGTCCTCGCGCCGCAGGCGGAGACCGCCCACGATCATCGCGGTGAGCAGTTCACCCGCTCGCCCGACGAACGGCCGTCCGCTCTGGTCCTCTTCGTAGCCGGGGGCCTCACCGCAGAACACGAGGTCCGCGTTCGCCGCACCCTCGCCGAAGACCGTGCAGGTGCGCGTCTCCGCGAGTGCGCAGCGGGTGCAGCCCGATACCTCGCCGGGGAGCGTGCCGAACGGCACGAGAGCATCCGCCGGCAGGTCGAGGGGACCGACGCGGGGGACGAAGGCGCGCTTCTTCGGCGCAACCCGCGGCGTTGCGACGGCCCGCGGTGGCGCGACAGGGCGCGGCGCAGAGGTCGGCGCAGAGGTCGGCGCGGGCGTCGGCGCGGCGACGACGGGTGGCGCCGTCCCGACCAGAGTCGTGAGTCCCGCTTCGCGTTCCCGCTCGAGCAGACGGCGCAGACGCGCGGCCGTCGTTCGGAGATCTGCGCGGAGATCCGACACGAGCGCTGCGCGCGTGTCACCGTCGCTCATGGACCCTCCACTCCGTCGATCTGCGTCCGACGCCGCCACGCACCGACCAGCACCGCCGCCGCGAGCACCGCACCGCCGAGCAACTCGGTCGTCGTCGCGCTCTCGTGCAGCAGCCACGCCCCCAAGAGCAGCGCGATGGCCGGCTCCAGCACGATGAGCAGGTTCAGAGTGAAGAACCGTACGCGCGGGACAGCCCAATTGAAGCACGCATGCCCGACCACGGTCGGCAGGAGAGCGAGCGCGGCGATGACGGCCCACTCCACCGCGGGGAAGCCCACCATCGCATCACCGGTCGCGAGGGCCAGCCCTGCCAGCATGACACCGCCCGCGCCGTACGTCAGAGCCATGAACGGCACGAACGGGAGGGCGGTGCGCAAAGGCTTCACCGCGATGTAGTAGAGCGCGATCGCCAGGCTCCCCACGATCGCCAGCACGTCGCCGAACAGGTCTTGCCCCGCCCCGAAGTCCTCCTGCACGAGCAGGTACAGCCCCGTCGCCGAGATGAGCAGAGCAGCGATCGTCCGCGGTCCCAGCGTCTCGCGATAGACCATGCGCCCGAGCACCGCGCCGAACATCGGCTGCGTCACGAGCAGCAGCACGGCGGCGGCGTACGACGTGTGATCGAACGCACTGATCCACAGCGCGAAGTGCGCGCCGAGCAGCGCGGCCGCGACGAGCATCCGCACACCGCCGGTTCGCGCCGCCGCCATCAGCGACTCCCGCCGTACCGCAGCGAACACGGCGTACACCGCGCCGCACAAGAGCGTCCGCCACGCCGCGATCGACAGCTTTGGGATGCCCGAGAGCTCGATCAGCGGCGCCGCCGTCGAGACCGCGACCGTTCCGACGGCCAGCACCGCGATCAGCAGCCACTTGCTTCCACCCACGACGCCAAGAGACAGCAACCTCTCGCGCGCGCGAAGCATCAACGCAACGACGACGGCAAGCAGGGTTCGCCCCAACCGCCTCGTCTTCGTCAGAAGACGAGCCAAAGGACACCCAACCAACGCAACGAGGCCGGGAGCAGCGCTCCCGGCCTCTCGGCGTTGGTTGGTACCCCCTCGAGGATTTGAACCTCGGACCCACGGATTAAGAATCCGTTGCTCTACCGACTGAGCTAAGGAGGCATGGAATTCGGACGACGACTCCCCCTCGACCGCGACGCGATCTCAGGGGCGCGGAATCCTACTCCCGCCCCGCCGAGCGCTCAGAACGAAAGCAGGGCCGCCCATGGGTATCGGGATAACGACCGTACCCCCTACATCTTGTGGTGTGGCGTCCGGCCTCGCACGCGCTCTCCGGCGTAGACGTCGCCGTAGCCGTGCGGAGGCGCCTTCGCGGCGATCCCGAGCAGGGTCTGGAACGCGGCCTGCGGCGTCTTGCGACGGTTGAAGCGGAAGACGAACTCGTCGAGGTAGCGCTGCAGGTGCTTCTTCGATACGCCACCGTGGTGGGTCCCCGACAGCCACGTCTTCAGGTTGGCGAAGACCATGTGGAGGTGCCCCAGGACGTCGGCCTGCGCATCGCCGATCGATGTTGATTCCACACCGTGTTCATAGCCCGCTTCCTCGAGCACTGCGTACGTCTCATGGCCGTCGGTGACCACCAGCGACGACGGCTCGACGACATCCTTCACGAAGCCGATCAGTTTCTCTTTCTTCGCGCGGGCCACGTGCCGCAGTCGCGCGCGGCCGGGCTGCAGACCGCCCTTCTTCGTCGGGCGCACCTCGACTGCTCCCACGACTACGGCCTTGTCCAAAGGCGTGCGTTCGGGGCGGCCGCGGTACGGCGCGCCGATCAATGTCTCATCGACCTCCACGACGCCGTGGAGCGGGCGCCTCTCGGGAGCGACCATCGCGGTCCGCAGTTTCTGCAGCAGCTGATAGGCTGTCTCGTAGCAGCCAAACCCCAACTGGCGCTGGAGCGCGAGTGCTGAGACGCCGCGCTTGTCGGTAGACACCATGTACGCGGCCCACAACCACGTGCGCAGCGGCAGCCGGCTGTGGTGCATGACCGTCCCGGCGGTGACCGACGTGATCAGATCACACGCCGCGCAGCGCAGTCCCTTGCGGTCGGGGCGCGGCCACGACTTCGCGCCGCCGCAACGTCGGCAGCGAAACCCATCGGGCCAACGGCAGCGCACGACGTAGTCCAAGCACTGCTGCTCGGTGGCGAACTGGCGCGTGAATTCCAGGATGCTGCCAGGGTAGCCGGGGCGCGCCACAGGGCACAGACACTACATCTAGTGGCTACGGTCGTCAACCCGATACCCATGGTCGTAACGGCACGAGCGGGCCCGAACCGATGATCGCGGGATCGTCTCCGTCAACGTCGGACAGAAGCAGGCCGACCGCTGCGTGCGCGCCGCTCGCGGCGGCGGCCAGCCCTCCTCCCTTTGCGTCGTCGATTCGACGGCGCACGGCGTTCAACAGATCGATGGGAGCGCCGGCCGCGTTCATCGTACGAGTCGTCGCAACGCAGTCTTCGAGCGTTACGGGGGCACGCGGCGCACAGAGCATCGCGGACGCTCCGCCGGTCAGGAGCACGAGCAGCACTGCATCGTCGTCAAGGGCTGCAACCTCTTCGAGAACACGCCGCGTCGCCAACGCGGCGTGGGCCGTCGGGAGATTCCACTTCAGCGGCCGCACTCGCTCGAGCCGGAACGGGCCGAGTCGATACCCGTCGCTTCCGTGCTGGAGCGTCAGGATCGTCCCCGACACCGGGATCTTGCGTTCCAGCGCGGAGTGGGCGCCCGAGGCCATGCGCTCAGCCGCCTTGCCCGCGGCCACCAAGTGCACTCGGCTCACGTCCTTGCGCGAGAACACGGAGCCGCCGATCCGCAGCGTCGTGTCGTCGCAGGCGATCGCCCGCGCCGCGCAATCCGCCGCGTCGGCTGCGGCGATTGCGGCCGCGACGGCGGTGGCCGTGTCCGGGGACTGCCAGTCGTGCATGGGACGGCCATTACACTCCGCCCATGGCACTCCCGCGCGTGTTCGTCACCCGTCGTATCCCTCAGGTGGGGCTCGACCTGCTGGCGGAGCAGTGTGAGCTCGACGTGTGGCCGAAATCCGAGCCCCCGGAGTACGACGACCTGCGGCGGCGGTCGGTCGGCGCGGCGGGGCTCCTGACGATGCTGTCGGACCGGATCGACCGCGAGTTGATCGAGGCGTGCCCGGATCTGCGCGTGATCAGCCAGTACGCGGCGGGGGTGGACAACATCGATCTCGAGGCCGCCCGCGAGCAAGGGATCGCCGTCGGGAACACCCCGGGGGCGCTCACCGAGGCGAGCGCGGACCTAGCATTCTGTCTGCTGATCTCCGCGGCCCGGCGCTTGCCGGAGGCCGTCGACAACGTGAAGTCGGGCGCGTGGCGCACCTGGGAACCGCGCGGGCTGCGCGGCCAGGATCTCGTGGGTGCCGTCGTCGGCATCGTCGGGATGGGGCGCATCGGATCGGCGCTCGCGTCCCGTTGCCACTTCGGGTTCGGGATGAGCGTCCTCTACGCGGGGCCGTCGCCGAAGCCGGCCGTCGAGAGGGAGATGGCCGCCCGGCATGTCTCGCTGGACGAGTTGCTCTCCGAGAGCGACTTCGTCTCGCTGCACTGCGCTCTCACGCCCGAGACGACCGGCCTGATCGGCGCGCGGGAACTCGATCTCATGAAGCCGACGGCCGTGCTGGTGAACACGGCGCGCGGTGCGATGGTGGACACCGACGCGCTCGTCGCCGCTCTCACGGACGGTGAGATCTTCGCGGCCGGTCTGGACGTGGCCGATCCCGAGCCGCTACCTCCGGATCACCCCCTGCTCGCACTCCCGAACGCGGTCGTGACTCCTCACATCGGAAGCGCCACCGTCTGGAGCCGCGGCGAGATGGCCGAGATCGCCGCCCGCAACCTGCTGGCCGGTCTGACGGGCGCCGAACTTCCCCATGGCATCGTGTAAGGCCGAGTCTCTGCTGTAAGTCCGGGTCTTGCTGTAAGGACGGGGCTCCTCGCGCGTCTGACCCTTACGGAGGTGCCCCATGCGCATTCTGGACCTGATTCTCGCCGCCGGCGTCGGCGCTGCGGCCGTGCTCTTGCTAGGAGGCGGCGGCGCGGCCGACGCGCAGCAGCTCACGCCGTTGGCCCCGCACACGCGCGGCGCCACCAGGGCGGGTGACGTCAAGGAGATCTACTCGATGGCGACGCGGCTCCGCTCCGACGGCGGCGCCAAGACCGTCAAGGAAGAGCGGGAGCGGCGGGACGTGTTCTTCGTGCCCGAGCACTTCGGCGACCTGATTGACGTGACGTCCGCCGACGGGACCACCACGTTCTGGTACCGCGACGGCGACGGCAAGATGCGCAACGCCGTCATCGCGACCGCCAGATCGAAGCTCATCCGCGTCGACCGCGCGCCGACCGAGAAGTTCCGCTTCGACTACCGGTAGCCCGCGTCGTTCACCAGGATCACGCGCCTGACGCTTCGCGGTGCGCGCGATCTCTGCGTTGGCTCGCCTCGCACGGCGCCGAGTAGGCCGGCGTCGGCACGGACTCCACTCCGTTGCGAACGTCCTTGCTGCCCGCGCAATCCTGGTGAA
The DNA here is from genome assembly GCA_965248445.1 of Planctomycetota bacterium. GTDB lineage: Bacteria > Planctomycetota > JAJSAM01 > JAJSAM01 > JAJVHW01 > CBDFJG01. Next base: position 963,851 of record CBDFJG010000003.1, on the reverse strand, counting down.
CGAAGCGGGCTGCACACGCGCCTGTCCGAGGTCAGCGGTGTCCGAGGACGCGTCGGGCGAACAGCAGCTTGCGTCCGCGCCGTCCGCGGCCGCGGTATCCGGCGAGGTGGAACAGCCGGACCGTGAACAGTCGGGCGATCCGTGGGTCCACCTCGATCACCTGCGAATTCGCCGAGTCGCGCTGTACTCCCGGCAGCACGAGCAGCACGAGATCGAAGCGAACCGCGCGGAGCCAGCGCGAGACGGTCAGCCAGAACGGCGACACGCTGCGGACGACGAAGAAGCCGTCCCGGCCCTGTCGCTGGTAGAGCGGCATCAGCAGGCGTCCCGCTTCGGGCGCGCGGACGTCGCCGCGTCCGTCCGATCCCACGACCTGGCCGGCCGTGACCGCGTCGAACCCGCGGAACCCGGGCTTCATCGTGAAGCCGCCTTCGTCCGTGACTCGATGGCGGTAGCGGATCTCCGAGACGGGGGGCGCGCCGGATGAGGCCTGCTTCAGTTGTTCGCGGGAGGCCCTCGCTCGCGGCACGTGCTCCTCGTCGATGACGCCGGTGGATATCATGGTCAGCCAGATCGTTGCGACGTGGTTCTCGCGTGATGCGGGTGCGTCGTGTCCGCCGCCCTCGACGACGAAGGAGCGATGTCCTTCCCGCGTGGCGAAGTCGAGCAGCGTGCCGTCTACGCGCTCCTCGAGTCCGAGGATCGCCGGCACGCCGAGGGCGAGCACCAGTACGCGGTTCTCGAGCGTGTCGCTGAAGATCGCGAAGGGCGGGCTCTCCGACGACGTCGTGTGGAGGTCGAGGACCGTCATGGGTCCCGTCCCGGCGCGGACCGCACGGTCCAGGAGATCGAGCAGCTCCGCCTGCTCGCGGTCTTCGGACGTGTGCCCGATGTCACCTCCAACGCGCAGCACGCCGACGCGGGCGTCGCTCCAGACCCTGTTCATGTCGAGGTCCACGTAGCGGCACCGCGCGTCGAGGGCCGCCAGGTTGCCCCGCACGAACAGGATCTGGCCGCGCACGGTGGGACGCGTCTCCTCGAGTTCGGCCAGCACGCGCTCCGATGCGTCGGCCCCACTCGGCTCGTTTCCGTGCAAGCCGCCGCAGACGATCAGGGTCGGCCCGTCGAGGTCCCCTCCGTAGCGCCCGATGAGGCGCTCGGAGAGGCGTGATTCCGCAGGGGGTGACACCTCTACGGTCACCCTTCGAGGGCCTCACGCAGGTGGTTTTCGAGCAGGTTGGCCGAGATGTCGATCAGATCGCGCTCCGTGATGATCCCGACGAGCCGGCCGCGGTCGATCACGGGCAGACAGCCGACCTGCTTGTTACGCATGAGCCGGATGGCGTCGATCGTACGAGTGTCTGGAGACACGGTGATCGGGTCCTTCTTCATCACGGACTCGACCGACGTCGGTTCGGGACTCTTGCCGTAACCCTTGGCGAGCAGGCGCAATAGCGTGCGGTGGGAGACAAGGCCGACGAGCGTGCCGTCGTCGTTCTCGACGGGGATGTGCCGGATACGCTCCCAATCCATCACGTTCGCCGCCAGGTCGACGATGTCCCCGGGGCGGACGGTGAAGAGATCCGTCGTCATGAACTGCCCGACCGTCTCGTAGGAGAAGCGCCAGTCCGGCGCTTCGCTGCGGTCGACGAGGTCCCATGTGTGCACGGGCTCGGAGCTCACCTGTCGCTTGTGCGTTGCGTGCGTCAGCGCGCGCATTCGCTCGTCGAGCGTGCCGTGATCGCCCAGGCGTGCGAACGAGTCGAGTGCCCACTGTGCTCCGGTGCGGCCGGACTTCACGCGGTCCTCCAGCACGCCGAGGTATCGGTCCACGTCGTGCGTGTCCACTCCGCGGTCGGCGAGCCCCTGCCGTGCCAGCGGGATCAGCTCGCGAAGAAGAAGCTCGCCCGCCGGGATCTGGACCCCGTCGAGCCACGTGAACTGTGCCTTCATCCCGAGACGCGCGGCCGCCACGAAGTTCGCCTTCACGTCGTCGAACCCGATGCGGTCGCGCAGGTTGCTGTACTGCTCGGGACCGGCCGCCATGAGGCCGAAAAAGAGCGCCGTGTTGGCCATCTCGTCCACGATCGTCGGCCCGGCGGGCAGCGTGCGGTTCTCGATGCGCATGTGCGCCTTGCCCTGATGGACGCCGTAGCACGGCCGGTTCCAGCGGTAGATCGTGCCGTTGTGAAGGCGCAGCGCCCGCAGATCGGGGATCTCGCCGCGATCGAGCATGGTGAGCGAGTTCTCGCCGAGCTCGACGGAGAGCAACGCGCCGAACCGCGCGACGTCCTCCTTGAAGATCTCGAGGATTGACTCGTCGATCCACTGGTCGCCGAAGTGCACGCGCGGCCGCCCGCCACGGATCTGCTTCGCCGTGCTGCGCCCGTCGACGGACTGCTGGAAGAGCGCGACGCGTGTCTCGTGCCACAACCGCTTCCCGAGCATGAACGGAGAGTTGACCGCCGGCGCTAGACAGGGCCCGGTGATGAGCTGCGCCAGGTTGTACATCGGCGCGAACTCCTCGGGCGACACCTGGTAGTGCAGCTGGAAGCTGGTGTTGCACGCTTCGAGCATCACGTTGTCGTGCGATGCGTAGAGTTCGTCGATGCCCTTGATCCGCATCTCGAACTCGCCGCCGCGCAGCCGCACCATCGCGTTGTTCAGCGCGTAGTACCGCGGCATCGGGGTCATGTTCTCGAGGCCCAGGTCAGACTGGCGAAGGCTCGGCAGGATGCCGGTCAGGAGGACCTTGGCACCGAGGGGCGCGATCTTCTCGAGCGCGCCCTCACACTTCTCACGCAGTTCCCTCTCCATCCGCGAGAGCACGTCGCCCTCGAACTCGTAGACGGGCAGGTTCACCTCCAGGTTGAACTGCGCGAGTTCTGTCGTGAACGCGTCGTCGCCGATGAGCTCGAGGCACTCGAGAGCCAGCGGCGCGGGGCGGAACGCCTTGTTGACGAGGAACATCTCCTGCTCAGCGCCGATGCGTCGCGCGCCGGTCTCGAAGATCCCCTCGTCGAGCATGCGTCCGAGTGCGCGGACGTCGTCGAGGAGAGCTGCGGTGAATTCGCGCAGCTCCGCCTCGGTGACTTCCGTGTTGACGTCGTGCTCGCCCATGTGCGTGAGACCCCTGGATTGTGGGTGTCGAGGATAGCGAGACCAGCAGGGCCGCGCACGTGAGCCGTATTGCCCGTGCGATCCGCCCGAACCGAGGCTGGTCAGGCTCGGACCCGCACCTTGTAGCCGCCGGGCGCCGAGTCGAACCAGAGCTCCTTGCGCTGGCACATGCCGCGGGCCTGATCGAACACGACGCAGGAGTCGAACGGCTTGGAGTAGATGTGGAGCGAGACGGTGCCCTCGTCGGCGTCGGCCGGCGCGGTCAGCGAGTGGATCGTGACCTGCTTGTGCACCACGTTCATGGCGCCACCCGGCGTCACGCTGAGCTCTTGCACGGGGTCGAGCTTGACCTGCATCCCACCCGACAGGCAGTCCATGTCGGCCACGTTCTGGTTCTCCGGCCGGTCGCAACCCATGTATCGGTAGTCCGTACAGTCGAGCTCGCCCTCGAGCGTCACCGCCCAGCCGAGCTGCCCGTTGTGCGTGTGGATCGGCGTGCCCTGACCGGGTTGCCAGCAGATCGTCATGATGTCGAACCAGTCGTCGCGGTGAATCAGGTGGCGCATGTAGTGGTCGTCGCCGAACCGGACGAACTGGCTTGCCGAACGCTCATCGACGCGGACCGAGTCGATGAGATCGCGAATGCGATTGGTGGTGATGGGCGCGCCTTCGGCGCCGCGCAGCATGTCCACGAGTGTTGCGATCGAGACGACCTTCTTCGGCATCGAACCTCCGGGGAGAGAGTACGCGCCGCGTGCGCGTGGAGCCAAACGAGAGAGACCGGAGTCTCTTCTTCAGATCGCGGCGCGGACAGCCGCGACTGCCTCCACGAACGCCGGGGTTGCGGCCGCCATGTCGTGAGCCGTGGTCTCGGCGCCCAGCGAGATGCGGACGCTGGTGGTCGACCGGGCCGGCGGGAGCCCCATGGCTTCCAGGTTGTGGGAGGGGGCGACGCGGCCGGACTCGCAGGCGGCGCCCGCACTGATGGCGAACCCCCGCCGGTCCATCTCCTCGCAGAGCAGGTGCGAGGGGCAGCTCTCGAACGAGACGTTCAGTGTGTTCGGGAGCAGCGCTGCGCCCTGGCCGTTCCAGTGCATCCCGTCGATCAGCGCCGCGAGGGAGGCGAACAGGCCGTCCCGCAGTTCGCGCAAGCGCTCGGAGTCGCGCCGCCAGTTCGTCGCCGCGTGCTGCGCTGCGGCCCCCAGTCCGGCGATGCCGGCCACGTTGTGTGTGCCGCCGCGCTCGCCGCCCTCCTGGTCGGCCGCGTGCACGAGCGGGTCCAGTCCGAGGTCACCTCGGACGAGCAGCGCCCCGGCGCCCTTGGGACCGTGGAACTTGTGCGCGGAGAGAGTGATCAGATCCGAGAAACTCGCCGCGCCGGTGGCGTCTGCCTTCCCGATCATCTGCACGGTGTCGCAGACAAACGGAACGCCGCGCGCGCGGCATGCACGGCCGACCTCTTCGACCGGCTGGATCGTCCCGAGTTCGTTGTTCGCCCAGTGCAGCGAGGCCGCCAGTGTGGTGCAGGGATCCGAGGCCGCGAGAAACGCCTCCGCGGAGATCACGCCGTCGGTGTCCGGCGGGACCTCGATGACTTCGAACCCGAAGCGGTCCGCGAGCCACTCCGCCGGGCGACGCGAGGCGTAGTGCTCGATGCCGCCGATGACGATTCGCTTCCGCGTTCCGGCGCGTCCGTTCTCCAGGGACGCGAAGGCGAGACCCTTGATGGCGTGATTGAGTGCTTCGCTCGCTCCCGAACAGAAGATGACGCGGAAATCCTCGTTCTCGTCGCCGAGGAGTCGGCGCACGGCGGTGCGCGCGGCGTCCACGGCGGTGCGCGGTGCCTCGCCGAAACGGTGTGACGTCATCGGGTTGCCGAACTGCCCGGCGAGGAACGGATCCATCGCATCGAGCACCTCGGGGAGCAGCGTCGTCGTGGCGTTGTTGTCGAGGTACACGGGCCGCATGCGCGCTCTCCTGCCGGACTGCCTGAATCCGGCGCACAGAGTACGGTCCGTGGAGACGCGCGGGTGTCGAAACCCGGCCACGCACAAGTGAAAGGCGGCCCCAGCGAAGCGCAAGACGTGCGCTGCGCGAATGGGAAAGACGACGATGCGCGTAGTGACGGTTTGTCGTTGCCCGAAGCGAGGCGAGAACCACGCGTTCGCGCTATTCAAGTCGCGCAATCGTCGTCTTTCTACAAGGACTGTACGCCGCAGATCCGCCGCGCGCAACCCCCCGAGAATCCCAGCCTCAAGACGTGCGTACACCGCTTCCCGATGACGCGAATCGAGGACCGTTCGTGCCCGCGAAGCGTGGGCGCACGCGACACGCACCGCCTCGCCTGCGCCTTGGGCGTGCGCGACCTCGCCCGCGTTCTGCGCCACCCGCGAAGCGAAGGCGGCGTGGCGGTTGCGGAGCAAGCGCCATGACGCCGCAACAGGCCACCCGGACGACCCGACCGACGGCGTGCGCGCTCGCGTGGCGCCCCACTTCGGGCGGCCGGATGGGCACAACAATAACCTGGAGCCGCACGGCATGAGCGATGCTGCGCATCGCGCATGCCGTGTGGCGGAGGGACGGGGATTCGAGACGGAGCGACGAAGGAGCGCAGGCCGACGTTGAGAAGAATGTGATTCTCCTCCGACGTGGCGCCGGCCCGATTGATCTAGTGGCGGAGGGACGGGGATTCGAACCCCGGGTGCCCGTTAAAGCACACGCGCTTTCCAAGCGCGCCCGTTCGACCGCTCCGGCATCCCTCCGCGTGTTGCTGCCACTCGCAGACGCGAGTGACCCAGTGTCTGATCGTCACACTCGTCGTCGGCCGGTGGCCGCCGCCTCGCGTTCGCTCGTTCCCAACCGTCCGCAGGACGCTTGGGATGCGGCTTGCGCCGCACCCTCCCTCACCTCGCAGCCGGGCAGGCAGCGGGTGCTTGGCGGAGGGGGCGGGATTTGAACCCGCGGTACGCTTGCACGTACACCGGTTTTCGAAACCGGCCCGTTCGACCGCTCCGGCACCCCTCCGCGGCATTGCAGTGGGGCACACGACCGCTGCGTGCGACCCGGCTACGAGGCGGGGGGGGCCTTTTTCGCGGCTCCTCTGCGGCTGGCAAAGAAGTCCACGAGGAGCGCACCGCATTCGTCGGCCAGCACGCCACCGGTCACGTCGGAGCGGTGGTTGAGGCGCGGATGCCGGAGTAGGTCGAGCACGGAGCCGCCGGCACCGGCCTTCGGATCCTCCGCTCCGAAGACCACCCGGGGGATGCGGGCGAGCACGATGGCGCCCGCGCACATGGCGCACGGCTCGAGAGTCACGTAGAGCGTCGTGTCCAGGAGACGCCAGCTGCCGAGTGCCTCGGCGGCCTGCGTGATGGCGAGCATCTCGGCATGAGCGGTCGGGTCCCGCAGTTGCTCGCGCCGGTTGCGATCACGGCCGATGACCCGCCCGCCGTGGACGATCACGGCCCCGACGGGCACATCACCGTGGTCCGCCGCCTTCCTTGCCTCTGCAAGAGCCTCGCGCTGGAAGCGCACGTGGTCGGCCGGGTCGATCTCGTTCACGTGCCGACTCACCTCCGCGTCCGTGCACAGCTGATCGCGCCATCTTCGTCAGCAGATGGGCCAGAAGCGAACTCGCCCCCGTCGCTGTGGCGACGGGGGCGAGTGGCGCGGAGTTCACACCCCCGGGGTCACGCACCCGGCCGGATGGGCTGAGGGCTGCTTCCGTCAGGACCTGACCCGGTTCGCGTCCTTCCGTCACGCGGCCGGAGAGGCTCCCTCCGCGCCGCCCGGGATCATGCCGGGCCGGCGGCGCGGCGCCACGGATTCTCCCAGCGCCGGCCACGTGGCGAAGGGGCCTGTGCGTGGTAGGTTCCGGGACCGATGTCGGGCTATCAGGTTCTCGCACGCACGTACCGTCCGGGCACGTTCACGGAGGTGGTCGGCCAGGAGGCCGTCGCGCGCACGCTGACGAACGCCATCAAGAGTGGCCGCGTCGCGCATGCCTACATGTTCTGTGGACCACGGGGCGTCGGAAAGACGTCGATGGCGCGGATCCTGGCACGGGCACTCAACTGCCTGTCCCACGACGCGCCGACCACCGAGCCGTGCGGCGAGTGTGATCTCTGCGTGGCGGCAGCCCGCGGGGACGACCTCGACGTCTTCGAGATGGACGCCGCCTCCCATCGCAAGGTGGACGACGCGCGCAACCTGATCGGCAATGTGTCGTTCCATCCCGCGCGCACGCGCTTCAAGGTCTACATCGTGGACGAAGTGCACATGCTGACGACCGAGGCCTTCAACGCGCTCCTCAAGACGCTGGAGGAGCCGCCGCCCCACGTGAAGTTCATCTTCGCGACGACCGATCCGCAGAAGGTCCCCGCCACGATCCTGTCGCGTTGTCAGCGCTTCGACTTCCGCCCTGTTCCCGCAGCGTCGATCGCCGAGACGCTCGCTCGCATCGCGGAGAGCGAGGGCATGACCGCCGATGACCAGGCGCTGGTCGCCATCTCGCGGGCGGCGGCCGGCGGGCTGCGCGACGCGTTGTCGCTGCTCGAGCAGCTCGCAACGCTGGGTGGAGGCGGAAGCGGCGGTGGCGACGTGCGGCTGGAGGATCTGCACGCGCTCCTCGGCACGGTCTCCGCCGAGCTCATGATCGGACTGTGGTCGGCGGTCGCATCGGGCGATGTCGCGACGGCGCTCGAGCGCACCTCGGCGTTGCTCGACGCGGGCACGGATCCGGGCGAACTGCTGCGTCAGGCGATGCGGCACGCACACGATCTGCTGCTGGTGAAGGTGCAGGGCCCGCAGGCCGCCGGCGTGGTTGCAGACCGCGTCGCGCGTCAGGCGCTGTCCGAACAGGCCGCGCAGTTCAGCGACGCGACGCTCGCGTATGCGGTCACGCTCCTTTCCGAGGCGCTCAAGAACGTGCGACTCCTCGGCGAGGGCCGCCTCTTCGCGGAGACGGCGCTGGCCCGCCTCGCGGGACACGGCGACATGCGCTACGTGGATCAGTTGCTGCGCGACGTCAAGAAGCTCGAGGCGCGCCTATCCGCGTTGCCCCAGAGCGCGGCTGCGCCCCAGAGACCGGCCGTGCCCCAGAGACCGGCCGGACCCCAGAAACCGGCGCAGGCCCGTCCTGCTCCAGCCGCCCACGCGGCGCCCGTGGCCGTGAGTGAAGCCGTCGCACCGGCCGCCGTACCCGCCGTACCCGCCGTACCCAGTGGGCCCAGAGGGCCCACTGGGCCGCCGCCGTCCGCGGCCGTGCCGCCGGAGCCTGCCGTGGTGTCCGGCGGAATCGCGCTCGAGACACTTGCAGCGTCGTGGGCCAACGTGCGCGAGGTCGCACGCGGGTTCAGCAGCCGGCTGGGAGCGGCGCTCGAGCCGGCGCGAGTCGAGGACGTCGCCGGCGGCGCTCTCACGCTTTCGTTTCCGCCGTCGGCGGGGTTCCACCGTGGAGCACTCGGCGACGCGGACCTGGCGGAGCGGCTCGCGGACGCAGTCGAGCAGGTCGTGGGCGAGCGTCTGCGCGTGCGCACCACCGAGCGGCCGGACGCCCCCGAGCCGGACGCGGACGCCGGCGCGGCCCCCCGTCGCCCGCCGTCCGCGATGCGCGAGAAGCTGTCCTCCGCCGAGATCGACACGGTCCACCAGGCGCCGCTCACGAAGATGATCGAGAGCGAACTGGGCGGGCGTATCTTGCACGTCGAGCGCGACTCGTGACCCGCGCAGAAGGAGACTCATGTCGTTCCAAAATCTGAACCCCAACATGCTCCGGCAGGCGCAGAGCGTGCAGAAGAACCTGGTGAAGCTCCGGGAGGAGCTCAAGGACCGCGTCGTCGAGGCGGATGCGGGCGGACTCGTGACGGCGTACACCAACGGGAACGGCGAACTCGTCAAGCTCGAGATCAAGCCCGAGGCGATCGACCCGGATGACCTGGGCATGCTCGAGGACCTGATTGTCGCTGCCGTGCAGAAGAGCGCGGAGAAGTCGCAGGAGCTCCAGCAGACCGAGATGGCCAAGGTGACGGGTGGTCTCTCGTTGCCGGGCCTGATCTGAAGCGCCGGTAGCGCGTAGCGGGGAACAGCGTGTCGTACGGCGAATCGATGGACCGGCTGCTCGAGGAGCTGGCGCGGCTGCCGGGGGTCGGGCGGCGGACGGCCGAGCGCCTCGCCCATCATCTGTTGCGGGTCTCAGGCGAGGACGCGCTGCGTCTTTCCGACGCCATCCGCGCGGTGAAGGAGAACACGCGGTCGTGCTCCCGGTGCGCGACGGTCACCGAGACCGATCCCTGCGCGATCTGTTCCGATCAGCGGCGTGACGCGACGCGCCTGTGCGTCGTCGAGCAACCGCGCGACGTCGTCGCATTGGAAGAAGCGACGGCGTGGCGGGGGCGATACCACGTGCTCGGCGGAAAGGTCTCGCCGCTGGACGGAGTGGGACCCGACGACCTGAACGTCGCGTCACTGGTGCGCCGGGTGCGCGAGGAGGAGATCGGCGAGGTGGTGCTGGCGACCAGCCCCGATCTTGAAGGCGACGGCACGGCGCTGCTGGTCGAACGGGCGCTGCTCCCGACCGGCGTGCGCGTCAGCCGCATCGCGCGGGGTGTGCCGACCGGGTATTCACTCGAGAACGCGTCGGCGGCGATGCTCCAGGACGCCATCCTCGGACGGCTCGACCTGGCGGAGCCGGAGGACAGCGGCGACCTCGACTGACCGTGCTCGATCGCGCCGACGCGCGGCGGCCAGGGCGCACTTCCCCCTTCCCCACATCGTACCCGCAACTGTCGGGCCAATTGTTGGAATCCGCGTACTGGAGGCCGGGAAAGGGCTACATTCGAGGAGCCTGGCTCTCGATGACAGGGGTCGGGTGCCCACTGTTCGGCAATCAGGAACGGAGCGCCAGGAGGACTCAGCCGGCCCATGCGCATGAACCTGCATCTCGAGACAAAGCTCCAGCAGAGGCAGGAGCTGCGTCTGGCGCCGCAGATGATCCAGGCGATCGAGATCCTCCAGCTCCCGATGGCCAGCCTGCTGGACTACGTCGAGGCGCAACTCAACGAGAATGACGCTCTCGAGATCGACGATCCGGCGGAGCCGCAAGAGGTCGAGGAAGAGGGCGAGGACGCGGGCCCGACGAACGCCGAGATCGACGAGTACAGCCCCGACGACTGGGACGAGTGGCGTCCTCCCCGCGCGGCCGGCGGCGACGATCGCAACGGGAAGATGGAGGCTCTGCAGAACACGGCGGGCTCCGGGCCGACCGTGCACGACCTCCTGGCCGACCAGCTCCGGATGCTCGAGCGCGACCCGCGTCTGCTCGAGCTGGCCCGCGCGATCATCTACAACCTCGACGAGCGCGGGTACTTCGCACCGCACCGGTTCGCGAAGTCGATCATCGAAGCCACCGACGAGCACGGGTACCTCGAGAAGCCGCTCGCCGACCTCGTCGCGTCGGTTGACGGCATCGCCGCAGTCAAGGTCCCGAAGGCCAAGCGCGGGGTGAACGCCGAGCAGATCGCCGCCGCAGAGGAGGCGCGGGACCGTCACCTCCTCGAGGCGCAGGACGTCCTCACGCGCGTGCAGCGCATTCGCGCGTCGTCCAACGGCGAGCCGCTCTCGCCGCGCGACGTGCTGCGCAGCTATCCGCTGGTCGAGATGCTCGAACGCCTCGCCGCGGACTACACACTCGAGGAAGCGGAGCACGGGCTCGGACTCGTGCAGAGCCTGGAACCCCGCGGAATCGCGGGCCGGACGGTCACCGAGACACTCGTGCTGCAGCTCGACCGGTCCGACCTTCTCTACGCGGAGAAGCGCCGTTTGCTCGAGGACCACCTCGAAGACCTCGAGCGCAACCGCCTGCAGCGCATCGCCCGCGATATGCATCTGGACGTCGAGGAGATCCAGATGCTGATCGAGGAGTTGCGCGGACTGGATCCGCGTCCCGGCGGCATGCTGATCACGGAGTCCGCACGCGTAGTGCACCCGGACGTGGTGGTCACACAGCGGGAGGACGGCGAGTACGAGGTCGATCTCGTGTCGTCGCAGCTTCCGCCCCTGGCCGTCTCCCTGGCAGCCGTCGAGGTGGCCGGCGATCCGGCGCAACTCGAACGCGTCCGCAACATGTACCGCAAGCGGGTGGACCACGCGCGCTGGCTGATCGAGGCGATCCGCCAGCGACAGCAGACGCTCACGCGTGTCGCGCAGCGCATCTTCCACCACCAGCGGGCGTTCCTGGACCGCGGCATCGACGGGCTGCGACCGCTCAAGATGCAGACCGTAGCTGACGAACTGAGCATCCACGTCTCGACCGTCTCGCGCGCGATCGCGGACAAGTACGTGCAATCGCCGCAGGGCGTGCAAGCGCTGAAGTTCTTCTTCACGGGCGGCACCGAGTCGGCCAGCGGCAAGGTCGAGTCGCGTCACAAGGTGAAGCAGATGGTGCAGGAGATCATCGATGGCGAAGACACGACGAGTCCCATGTCCGACGACGACGTCGCGGCAGCGCTGAAGGAGAAGGGTCTCTCGATCGCCCGCCGCACGGTGACGAAGTACCGCAAGCAGCTCAGCATCCCGTCGTCGAGGCAGAGAAGGAAATGGGTGTGAGCCCGTCCGCCGTCGGCTGTCGCCGTTCGCGAAGCCGTTGTCACACTCAACCCGGTCCATCGCGGCGGTAGGCCACCGCCGGCGGACGGGCTCACACGGCCGCGACCTGAGCGCGCGCGTCAGCGCGCGAGGGGGCAGAAGCCATAGGTAATGGCTTCTGCAGCGGCCCGGGCCCGCGATGGTGAGGATCAGACGATTCGGGTGCTCGGGTCGGGCGCGCGCGCGCCAGCGAACGCGAGCGCAGGCCCCCCGGCCGCAGCGAGTGGACAAACCGTCCGCACGTTCCCGCGCCCGTCGCACCAGTGCGGGCGGAACTCTTACACGCTTCTGCAGTGGCAAGCGCGATCGTAGAGCGAGATGGACGCGCCCCCCTCACCCTCTCCCCCCCCAACCCCCGCGCGCATCGCCGCTCGCTCCCGTCTCCGCACACAGCACTTGCGCGGCCGCCGCCCGCCTCCGGTCCGCGAAGAGACCCGCGCGTACCGTGCATTGATCGCCTACGACGGGAGCGCCTACGCCGGCTGGCAGCGTCAGTCCGAGCTCGTGTCGATCTGCGAGATGATCGAGGCGGCGCTCGAAGCGGCGACCGGCTGTGACGCGGTGACGCACGCAGCCGGCCGCACCGACGCCGGCGTTCATGCGGACGCGCAGGCGATCCGCTTCCACTCTCGCACGGGACTGCCGGCCGACGCGTTACGGCATCTCGCGCTGCAGTTGCTCCCGCCGGACATTCGGGTCCTCCTCGTCGAGCCGGCGCCGGAGGACTGGAACCCTCAGCGCGAGACGGTGCGCAAGCTGTACCGGTACACAATTCTCGAACAGGCCACGGAGAGTCCGGCGCACGAGCGCGCGGCATGGCGCCTCTGGCCACCGCTGTCCGTCGAGCCTCTGCGCGTGGCCGCGCTCCACCTGGTCGGCGAGCACGACTTTCGCGCGTTCCGAAACGACCCGGGTCCCGCCCGACGCGATCAGGACACCGTTCGCACGCTCGAACAGATCGACGTGCAGCGGGCGTTCGGCCGCGTGCGCATCGACGTTCAGGGTCCAGGCTTCCTGTACATGATGGTCCGCAACATCGCTGCGGCACTGGTCGAGGTCGGGTCCGGCCGCCGCCCGCCGGAGTGGATCGCGGACCTCCTGCGTTCCGGAGACAGGCGTCTCGGTCCGCCCCCCGCGCCGGCCGCCGGTCTGACTCTGGTCCGCATCGAGTACGCGGATGGATTCGGGCCGGATTAGGGCGCCTGGCGGTCGCGGATTCGTTCACTTGGACTGATAGGATCGGTCGCGGCAGTGAAGGGTCGGGGCTGCGTCTCCGCGTCGCCCGATTCTCGCGTCGCCGCAAGCAGTATCGCCGCAGTGGGGCTCGCCCAACGGACGGAGCATCATGTGAGAGTTCAGGTCACCGGTCGCCACACGCAGATCCCGGACGACGTGAAGGAGTACGCGGAGGCGAAGATGGAGCCTCTCGGTCGCTTCAACCGCCACGCCCGCTCGCTCGAGATCATCCTCGATGCCGACCATCTCTCGAAGTTGGTGGAGTGCATCGCGCACCTGGACCGGGGGGCTCCACTGGTCGTGCACGCGAAGCACGAGGACTGGCGCGCATCCGTCGACCTCGCCGTCGACAAACTCGAGACGTCGTTCCGCCGCATGAAGGAGCGCATCGATGACCGCCAGCGGGGCGAGCAGCGCCGCCGGGCGCGCGCTAGCGAAGGAACCGCGATGGACGTCTCCGATGACACAGGCTCCGATGACACAGGCTCAGGGGACACGGGCGCAGGGGACACCGCCGGATGAAGATCGCAGAGCACCTCCCGCGCAAGCACGTGTTCACCGAGGTTCCCCCTGGCGAGCGCGACGACGTGTTGCGCGCCTTCGTGGATCAACTCGCCGGGGCGGGCGCGTTCACCGAGGAGGCAAGCGGGACCGTGTTCCGCGGCGTCTTGAAGCGTGAGCGCGTCGGGTCAACGGGACTCGGTCGCGGAATCGCGATCCCCCACTGCCGGACGTCTGCCGTCGACCGCCCGATCGTCGGTTTCGCCAAGCTGGTTGACCCGGTCGACTACGGCGCGACCGACGGCGAGTCCGTGCATAGCCTCTTCATGGTCATCTCGCCCCTCGAGGAGCGCGACACGCACGTCGGGATTCTCAGCTGGATCGCGCGGATGGCCCGGTCCGAGTACTACACGCGGGTGCTCCGCACGACGCGCGACGCGCAGAGTCTGCACGAGCTGTTCCTCGAAGTCGATGTCGGGCGCTGACATGAGCGGGAGCGGCGGAGCACCGGCGGGTGAGTCGCCGGTCGATTCTCGTGCTGAAGGGGCGCGTGCTGATGGGTCTGGTGCTGCGGGCGCAACGGCGTGTGTCACCGTCCAGAGTCCGAACGGGCTGCACCTGCGTCCCTCGACCGCGTTCGCCCGGATCGCGTCGGGCTCGGGCTGCGACGTCACGGTGCGCTGCGCCGGGCGTGAGGTCAACGGCGCCAGCGTGATCGAACTCGCGATGCTGGCGGCGACGCAGGGGACCGAACTCGAGATCGAGGTTCGCGGCCCGGCCCGCGAAGCCGCGGAGACCCTCCGTCAGCTCGTCGAGGTCGTGGAGTCGAGCAAGACCACGTAGCCTGCCCACTAGCCTGTGGGCGACGCTCACGGCGACAGCCGTACGCACTGAGCCCGCACGCACATGGAAATCCACACAGGCATCCCCGTCGGCCCCGGCTTCGCGATGGGAGAGGTCTATCTCCTCGAGACCGAGGAGCGCAGCGTCCCCGAGCGCGCGATCACCGCCGACGAGGCGGACGGTGAGGTCGAGCGCCTCGCGCACGCGATGGCGTCGGCGCTCGCCGAACTGACCACCCTGCGTGAGGCGGCGGGCGTCGGAAGCGAGATCGGGTCCATCTTCGCGTCGCACGACATGGTCTTGCAGGACCCGGTGCTGAATGCGGAGATCGAGAGTCTCGTCCGGTCACGGCTCGTCTCGGCCGAGTTCGCCGTCGCGCAGGTGTTCGACCAGGTCGCAGCGCGTTTCGAGGCGATCGAGGACGCGTACTTCGCGCAGCGCGGCCAGGACATCCGTGACATCGAGCGCCGTTTGCTCCGTGTTCTACTGGGAGACCGTCAGGAGGAGTTGCTCCGGTCGGACCGAGAGCACGTCGTCTGCGCCCACGACCTGACCCCGTCGCAGACGGTCTCGATGGACCGCGCCCGCGTGCGGGGGTTCGTCACGGACGTCGGCGGGCCCACGTCGCACACGGCCATCGTCGCGCGCAGCATGGGGCTGCCGGCCGTGGTCGGTGTCGGCGACATCACGTCGCGGGTCCAGGACGGCGCACGGATCATCGTCGACGGCAATCGCGGAGTCGTGATCGTCGACCCCGACGAGACGCAGATGAAGCGGTACCGGCAGTCGGCTGCGGCCTTCGCGCGGTATCGCGCCGAACTGGAGCTCGTCCGCGACTATCCCAGCGAGACTCGCGACGGACACGTGATCCGCCTGATGGGCAACATCGAGGTCGCGAACGACGTCACCGAGGTGATCGAGCAGGGCGGCGACGGGATCGGGCTCTTCCGCACGGAGTTCCTTTACCAGGCCGGCCGGCCGGCCCCGACCGAGGAGGACCACTTCCGCGCGTACGTCGACGCGCTGCGCCAGCTGGCGGGCCGCCCTCTCACCATCCGTACGTTCGACTTCGGCGCCGACAAGGTCACTCCGGACGCGGCAGCCGCGAGCGAACCCAACCCGTTCCTCGGGAGCCGGTCGCTCCGGCTCTGCCTCGAGCGCCCCGGGCTGTTCGTCCCGCAGCTGCGCGCCATCCTCCGGGCGTCGGCCTACGGAACCGTGCGCTGCCTGTTCCCGATGGTGTCCGGGCTCTCCCAACTGCGCCGCGCCCGCGCTTTCCTCGACCGGGCACGCACGTCGCTGCGCGGCGAGGGGCACTTCGTCAGCGACCGGGTCCCGGTGGGGGCGATGATCGAGATCCCGTCCGCCGCGGTCGTGGCGGACATCCTCGTAGAGGAGGTCGACTTCCTGTCGATCGGCTCCAACGACCTCGTTCAGTACACGCTCGCCGTGGACCGGGTGAATGAGCGTGTGGCCCACCTCTACCAGCCTGCTCACCCGGCACTCCTTCGCATGATCCGCGACGTCGTGAAGGCTGGTTCCGAGGCGGGCGTCCCGGTGAGCCTGTGCGGCGAGATCGCTGGCGACGTGCTCTTCACGATTCTCCTCGTGGGGATGGGGCTGCGGGAATTCAGCGTGCCCGCCCGGGCGATCCCCGAGGTCAAGCAGGTCGTGCGGTGCCTGACGGTCGAGCAGAGCCGCGAGGCGGCGGCCTGGTGCACCGAGGCGCGGGACACCGAGGAAGTGCTCTCCCGGCTCAGAGAGGCCATGAGCGACCTCCTCCCGCACCTCAGCTTCGGCGGCACGGCGCACTAGGAGTCCGGCCAGGGCTCCGCCGATGGCGCGGAGCCGATCGCAAGGTCTTGTTCAAGTAAGGACTTGCGTCCTCACTCGCGCCCCCCCCCGTCGAGCCTGGCGCCGCTGGGACACGGCGCATTTCCGGGACGTTCGGCCAGCGCGTTCGACTTTTTCGACACTCGCGCTCAACTCCGGCCCCTCTGCGCTCCGACATGGGGTTGTCGGCCCCCGATCAAGGGGGGCGCGGGTCCGGAGAAGAACCCATGTTCAAGAAGCAGAAGAGCCTGATCGGCCTCGACGTCGGTATGCACACCGCGAAGGCCGTGGAGCTCACGCAGTACGGCAACGAGCTTGTCGTCACTGCGTATGCCCAGAACGACATCGTGTCGCAGAGCGAGCGCGCAGACGCGATCGTGGAGATGCTGCAGTCGCAGGTCTTCCGCACGCGCCGGGTCGCGACCGCAGTCAGCGGGAAGTCCGTCATCGTCCGCTATCTCACGATGGTCGACATGTCGAGCGACGACCTGCGCAACGCGATCACGTTCGAGGCGGACAAGTACATCCCGTTCGACGTCGACGAGGTCGTGCTGGATGCGCAGCGCCTCGACGACGGGGGTCTCCACTTCGAGGGCCTCGGCGAGAACGAGATGCGCGTGCTCCTCGTGGCGGTCAAGCGCGGCTTGATCGATGACCACGTCGGTCTCGTGCAGTCGATCGGCCTGCAGCCGCAGGTGATCGACGTCGATGCGTTCGCCCTCGGCAACGCGTTCGAGCTGCGCGACCGCCTGTCGCCCGCGATGGACGCCGACGAGCGCGTCACCGCGCTGATCGATGTCGGCGCGACCAAGACCAACATCAACGTGCTGCGCGGCCGCGTGCTGTGCTTCACCCGCGAGATCTACCTCGGTGGCGACGACTTCACGCAGGCCGTGTCAAAGCGGCTGGGCTGTGACACGGCGCAGGCCGAACAGCTCAAGCGTGAGCCCGGCGACAACATCGAGACGCTGAACGACGCGGTGTTCCCGTCGGTGGACGACCTCGGTAACGAGATCCACCTGTCGTTCGACTACTTCGAGAACCAGTTCGACCACGGTGTCGACGACGTGTTCGTGTCCGGTGGCGGCGTGCAGCTGCCCCTGGTCGCCGAGACGTTCGAGCGTGTCTTCGAGAAGAGGACGCGCCACTGGGATCCGACTGAATACCTCCGTGTCGACGAGGACACGGTGGACGTTGCGGCGCTCCGCGCGAACGCGGGACAGCTCGCGATTGCGGTCGGCCTCGCCAGCAGGGTGCGAAAGGACTAGCCCGAATCGTTCACCAGCCGGGAATCTGAGCGGGCCGTCGTCTGTCTAAGTGCTCGTACTCGCTAGTACTTGCACCGACAGGAGCGCCGGCCCGATGACGACAGACTGTAGCCCGCAGGGGACCCTCTTCGCGGGCATCTGTGGACGCACCGCGGTGACGCGCTTCGACGCCGGTACCGTGACGAGCGACGGGGGCGTGCTGCTGCTCGAGCGGACCGATCGTCGCATCGATCTGCTCTCGCGGTTTGCGCGCTGCTTCGGGGACCACCGGGACCCGCGTCGGGTCGAGCACACGGTCGGCCAGATGCTGCGTCAGCGGGTCTTCGGGCTGTGCGCGGGCTACGAGGATCTGGTGGACCACGACCATGTCGGCAAGGACCCGCTGTTTGCCGCGGCGTGCGGCAAGCGCGAGGGTGCTCTGGCCACGCACCCGACGCTCTCGCGGCTCGAGACCACGCAGCTCGGCGCCACGGCACAGACGCGCTACGCCAAGATCGAGATGGACCAGGAGCGCGTGGACAGCGTGCTCAGCGACGTCTTCTGCGAGGCCATGGGGCCGGAGGATCCGGGCCTGCTCGTGCTGGACCTGGACCACTCCGACGTGCGGCTGCACGGCCGGCAGGAGGGCCGCTTCTTCCACGGCTACTACGGGCACTACTGCTACCTGCCGCTGTACGTCTTCTGCGGCGAGCACCTCTTGCTCGCTCGGCTCCAGACCGCTGACAGAGATCCCGCGCGCGGAGTCGTGGACGAGCTCCGTGCGCTGGTCTTACGTCTGCGGCGCCGCTGGCCCCGGGCCAAGGTGCTCGTGCGCGCAGACTCGGGCTTTTGCCGCGAGGAGCTGATGGCCTGGTGCGAGGCCGCCGGCCACTTCTACCTGCTGGGCATGGCGCGCAATGAGCGCCTTGAGCGACACGTCGAAGACGCGCTCGATGAGGCCGCAGCCCGTGCCGTGCAGACCGGCCGAGCAGCCCGGGTCTTTCGCGACTTTGCCTGGACCACGCTGGGGAGCTGGAGCCAGAGGCGTCGCGTGGTCGCCAAGGCCGAGCACCTGCCGGGCGGCAAGCGCAATCCCCGCTTCGTGGTGACCAATCTGCCGCCTCGTAGCTGGAGCAGCAAGCGTCTCTACGAGCAGCTCTACTGCGCCCGGGGCGAGGCGGAGAATCGCATCAAGGAGCAGCAGCTCGAGCTCTTCGGCACCCGTCTGTCGGTGCACACGATGCAGGGCAACGCCGTGCGGATGGCCATGTCGGCCATGGCCTACGTCCTGACCTGTGCGCTGCGACGCATCGGTCTCGCCGGCACCGAGATGGCGCGTGCGCAAGCCGGCACGATCCGCCTGCGGCTGCTCAAGATCGGCGCGCTCGTGCGGATCACGACGCGCCGGATCTGGGTCTCGATGTCCTCGTCGTGGCCCTGGCAGCACGTCTTCGAGCGCTGCGCGCAACGACTGCTGGCATCCCCGAAGCCGACCTGACGTCCCGCCGCGCCGTCCGCCACACCACCGCCCGGCCTACGGTCTGCCCACACCGCAGAATCCGCGCCGTTTCGGCCGCTCACTCGCGTTGCCCTTGTGGCAACGACGACAGCATCCGCCCTCGCCTGGCCAAGATCTGACCCTGTGGACTCCGAAAGCACCGTCATCGCGACGTCTCGTGAACAGATGCGGCTAGATCGATGCTTCGCGTCAACCTTCTGCCCCCCGAATACCGCAAGTCCGACGGGACGCCGATCGCGCGCTTCCTGACGGTCATCGCAGGCGTCTTCCTGACGGCCACGATGCTCGGCACTTGGGGCTATGTGCACTTCGGCATGCTGGACGAGGTCCAGAACCGCCGTATCGAGATGGAGAAGCATCTCGACAACCTGACCAAGCAGGCCGAGCGCTCTCAGGCGCTTCTGGCTGAGTTCCAGGAGTACCAGCGCCGCCGGGAGACGATCGAAGGGATCGGCCGGCAGCGTGTGCTGTGGAGCAAGAAGCTCGACGAGTTGGCAGACCAGTTCCACAACAAGGGCGACGCTTCGAAGCACCTCGTGTGGATCACGTCTCTGCGCACCGAGGGCTCACAGAGCCCAGCGTCGGGCGGAGCGCTCGTCTTCGACGGGTACTCCGGCGGCGAGGAGATCAAGCGCCAGTCGGACTTCCACAAGCAGCTCCAGGAGAGCGAGTTCTTCCAGGACTTCCAGTCGATCTCGCCGCCCGGTGGCGAGAAGACCGGGTTCCGTGACGAACGCGTACCCGACGTCGCGTGGAAGTTCTCGTGGCGGCTCGATCTGAAGACCCCGGGGTGGAAGCACCAGCAGTAGCTGGTGCTCGGACGGAGGACGGAACCGTGAGTAGGTTCAGCGAGAAGCAGATGCTCCTGATGACGATCGGCGGCTTCGCCGTGGTCATCGGCGGGTTCGCCGCCCTGACGTACATGGACTGGCAGAAGATCTACGCTGCCGAGCTGGGCGACCACAACCCGGGAGCGCAGGAGATCATGGACCCCGAGCTGTGGGGCGAGCGCCGCAAGATCCAGGACCTTCAGGGGCTGATCGACGGCGCCCGCGCACAGGCGGACCTGATCCCCAAGCGCGAGCAGGACGTCA
Organism: Planctomycetota bacterium; assembly: GCA_965248445.1. GTDB lineage: Bacteria > Planctomycetota > JAJSAM01 > JAJSAM01 > JAJVHW01 > CBDFJG01. The sequence continues at coordinate 943,815 of CBDFJG010000003.1, read as the reverse complement.
TCGTCTACCGCGAGATCCTCGAGCGCGACTCGAAGATCCTCCCGAACGAGACGTACATCCACGAGCTGACGAACTCCATCGGTGAGTTCGAGCGGATCTCGGGCGCGGCTCTCTCGCGGATCTCCGACCTGAACACCAACCACGGTGGCCAGGCCATCGCGAACATCCCCATCAAGATCGAGGCGACGGGCTCGTACGACGAGATCCTGAAGTTCATCAACCTGTTCGAGAGTGTCGACCGCCTGGTCAACACGCGCGGGTTCTCGATCTCCGCGGGGCCCGTGACCGGAGCCGGCCGCGACGCCAAGGCGCGCCACCGGGTCTCGATGGAGTTCGTCACGTACATGTACACGCAGAACGCGGGGCTCGCGAAGCCCGTCGCGATCTCGGAGTACGACAAGCGCGCAGGCACTGACGTCATCCAGCGCCTCATCCGCCAGAAGAAGGCGGCGCAGATCGACACGTACGACCTGAAGGCGCGGATCAACCGCCGCGACCCGCTGATCGACCCCCGCCGCAGCAAGCAGGAGGTCGTCGACGACACGTCGACCGACAAGTTCGACGACCAGAAGGCGCTGGTGAACCGCCTGCGACTCGAAGTCGAGCTGCTCAAGGAGGACGTGCGCCAAGAGGCCGTCTACCTCGAGGAGCGCCGCTACGTGCAGTACTCGCAGATCAAGCAGATGATCGACGCGAAGATTGCACGCCTCGACGTGGAGATCCGCGAGGCCGAGCCCGCGATCACGATCCCGGAGCTCAAGGCGATCTTCACCGACGACGTCGTCGAACCGTTCTTCGTCATCAAGGCGGGGCGCGAGACCGACGACGACGCGCCGAAGTTCATCACCCGCAAGACGGTCGAGCAGTTCAGAGAGAAGATGAACGAAGGACTCGACGACCGCAACTACGAGGCGGTCACGTCGACGTACCGCGACTTCGAGTCGCTCGTGGCGGGCATGGAGCTGGCGGACGACGCCGCGCCGCTCGTCGAGGAGATGAGGGACCTGCGCCAGAACGCGCAGGTGATGCTCGACTTCGAGCAGCTTCGCCTCACGTACACCGGCGCGATCATCCTTCCGAAGGGATCGCGGTTGATCGTGAACGGACGCACGCGGAAAGAGGGCGACTACGTCGACCCGGAGAACCGCTGTCGCGTCATCGAGATACGCAAGGACAGGGTGATCTACGAGTTCGACGGTTTCGAGATCGTAGATTTCCTGAAAGCGAAATAGGGATGGACGCGTCCCGCATCACGCGGGGCGCTTGGACGAGAACTCCCCAGGAGGAAACACCATGAGGCGCTTCGCAAAAAACGCGACCCTCGCAGCAGTATGTGCCGGCCTCGGGCTGTCGCTGACGGTCACCGTCGCGAACGCCCAGGAGATGGGCAACTATCTGCGTCGCGGCAAGGGTCCCGCAGACGTCTCTCTGGATGTGGTCGAGCGTCCCCTTAAGGACGTAGTGGCTTTCATTCAGGAGAAGACAGAAGTGAACCTCGTGCTGGCGGCAGAGGCTGAGGACGTGCCCGTCACGGTCAAGCTCAAGAACCTGCGTGGCGCGAGGCGTTGGATGTCGTTGCAGAACGGGCCGGCTGCCAGATCGATGAGCGCAGCCCGAACCTGATCCGCATCGACCGCCCTCCGCGAGTGGGCTTCGAGTTCACGAACGCTGACGTGCGCGAGGTCATCAAGGCCATCGCGGACATCGGCGCCGCGAACATCATCGTCGGCCGCGAGGTCGAGGGCACCGTGACCGTGACGCTCCACGACATTCCGTGGCGTGTTGCGCTCGACTCGATCGTGAAGACGCTCGGGTACACGGTGGTGGTCGAGGACCGGGGCATCCTTCGGATCGTCTCGCCCGCGAGCATCCAGGAGCAGTTGGAGACGCAGGTCTTCCGCCTTCGCTTCGTGCGTCCGTCGTCTCCTTACCGTCCGATCATCGATACGCAGATCAGCCGCAACGCAGTCACTGCCGTCGGCGACAAGATGGCGGACATCGAGAACGAGTTTCAGCTCTTGAGGGCGTTTCGCGCCGCGGTGGGCACAACTGGTTCCGTCCAGTACATCAAGGAGACCAACTCCCTGATCGCTACGGGCACGGCGCCTGCTCTGGCCGACCTCGAGAAGCTGATCGCACGCGTTGACCTCGAGCCCGCTCAGGTATTCATCGACCTGAAGTTCATCTCGACGTCCAACACGGACTTCTTCGACATCGGTGTGTCGCCCGGCGACTCCGGCCTCTCGGCCGGTCTGACGCTCGGTTCGATGGCCAGCCGTCTGCCGTTCAGCATCGGCCGCGGTGGCTTCGAGGACTGGTTCACGCCTTTCCGCGATGGCGCCGGCAAGCGTGGCGGGCCCAACCCGCTCACGAGTGCTGCGTCCGCCTTCACCTTCGGAAGTCTCGACTTCTCGAAGACCACGATGGCGCTGAACCTCATCAAGATGGACTCGAAGAGCCGCATCGTGCAGGCACCGAAGCTCATCGCCCTGGACAACCAGGAAGCGACGATCTTCGTCGGCGAGACGATCCGCTTCGCGCGGACCGTCGCGACGTCGAACCAGTCGGGCGGACTCGAGTTCTCGATCGACGAGGCTGACAACAGCCCCGTTCAGGTCGGGTTCCAGTTGCTGATGATCCCCCACGTGATCCCCGACAAGGACCAGATCATGATGACGATCATCCCGCAGGAGCGCAGCTTGGTCGGCGCCAGTGCCGAGCAGCCTGGCTTCGACGTGTTCAGGACGGGTGCCGGCGGCACGACGGGCGAGCAGTCAATCGCTCTCCCGCGCGAGCAGTCCAGCACTGTCGTCACGAACATGAAGCTCGACAACCGCGAGACCGCCATCATCGGCGGACTCCTCCGCGACCAGGAGTCGCTCGAGGTGAGCAAGGTTCCGTTCCTGGGAGACATCCCGGTTTTGGGATACCTGTTCCGCGGCGAGAAGACCTCTAAGACGCGGACCAACCTCGTCATCTTCGTCACACCCGAAATCGTCCGCGACTCCTCGCAGATGCGTTCGATCGTGCGGGATCAGATGAACGAGCGTCAGGACCGCATCGAAGCCGAACTCCTCGAGATCTACGGCGGCGCCGAGCGCGCGGCCATGGAGGACGCGGCACCTCTCCCGTCGGCCCGTCCGGGCCTGTCGGGTCCCAGGTAATCGAAGGAGTCCAGCAGGACTCCAGGGGGTGCGCGCTCCGGCGCGCACCCCCTCTTCGATTCTGCCGACTTGCCGCGGGGTCTGCCGAGATGCCGCGGGGCCGTTTGACGGAAGATCGGTGGACACCCTCCCGTACGATGCGCGCTCCCCCGTCCGGGTGACCCGCCGAGTCCGGCGAGAAGCACACATGTCGCGAGCACTTCTTCTCAACCTCGTCCACGACGAGGAGCGCCGGGCCGCCCTCTTGGAAGACGGGCGGCTCTCGCTTCTATGGATCGAACGGCGCGAGGAACACACCTTCGTAGGGAACGTCTACAAGGGACGTGTACTGCGGCTCGAACCCTCGATCGGTGCCGCGTTCGTGGAACTCGGCCTGGAGCGGCCCGGGTTCCTCCACGCGTCCGACGTTCGCCGCCCATGGAGCGAGGACGCCGGCGAGGGCGCGGTGCGTGACGGCGACCTCGCGATCCAGGACTACGTACAGGCCGGCGACGACGTCGTGGTTCAGGTAACGCGCGATCCGATCGGGCACAAGGGCGCCACCATCTCGACGTACGTCTCCCTGCCCGGGAGAACGCTCGTGTTGATCCCGCGGCTGGGCCGCACCGCCGTCAGCCGCAAGATCGAGGACGATGGCGAGCGCGAGCGGCTGCGTGCCGTGCTCGATGGATTCGAGCGCCCCGGTGACGTCGGCATCGTCGCGCGCACGGCCGCCGTCGGCGTTGAAGCGGGGGAACTCGCTTCGGAGTACGCCGAGTTGCGCAAGACGCACGATCGCTTGATGTCCACCGTCGAACTCGCGACCGCACCCGCGCTGGTGCACGCAGACGATGACTTCGCAGCGCGCGCCGTTCGCGAGTTGTGCGCTCGGTCGCCGGACGGGTCGCGCGGCCCGCTCCAGGTCATCGTCGATGACCCGGCGGCGGAGGATCTGCTCCGTGACGCGCTCAGCGCCGAGGCCGAAGCGAGCATCGAGGTGCACGACGCCGAGGCGCCGCTGTTCCACGCTCACGGCGTCGAGCAGGAGGTCCGGCGGCTTCGTTCCCCCCGTGTCCCGCTGCCCGGCGGTGCGTCCCTGGTGATCCAGCAGACCGAGGCGCTCTGGGCCATCGACGTGAACTCCGGTCGCCGCCGGAACGGGGGAAACCTCGAGCAGACGGCCGTCGACACCGATCTGGTCGCTGCGGTCGAGGTCGCGCGTCAGATCCGGCTGCGCGATCTGGCCGGTCTGATCATCGTGGACTTCATCGACTGCAAGGACCCGGCGAACCGCGCCCGGGTCGAAGAGGCCGTGCGCACCGAATTGGCCCGCGATCCCGCGCGGATGCGCATCGCCGGCATGTCGGAGTTCATGGTCCAGGAGATCACCCGCCGCCGGGCCCGCGCCGGTGCCGGGCGTGCCGGATTGGCGCCTTGCGGCGCCTGCGGCGGCACGGGCCGGGTCCACAAGCCGGCCGCTGCCGGGTTGGCCGCCCTCCGCGATGCGGGCGCGCTGCTGGCCAAGCGGGGGGGGGCGACCGTGGAGATCGCGTGCGCCCCGGCGGTTGCCGACGACCTCGAGGGTCGGGAGGACGAGCTCGTCCGGCTGGAGCGCAGGCACCGCGCTACGATCGACGTGGTCGAGGACCCGGACCTGGCTCCCGACCGCTTTGTCGTTCGGGCTGTCTAGGCGCGCCTCCGGCGGGAAAAACGCCGGGAGCCCTCCGGGCGCCGGTAAGTTCCGGGGCTCGCGTCGCCGCCCCCGCTCAGGACACATGGGGAGCCCTGCGAGGCGAAGGAGCCGACCATGTACGCCATCGTCAAAGACGGATGCCACCAGATGCGTGTCGAGAAGGGCCAGACGGTCCGTCTCGCCTATCGCGACGGCCTCGAGCCGGGCGCCGAGGTCACCCTCGACGTCGTGCTCGTCGGCGCCGGTGCGGACGTGCGCGTGGGAACGCCGACTGTGGACGGCGCGTCGGTCACGGCGCGCGTCAAGGCGCACGGCAAGGACAAGAAGATCCTCGTGTACCGCTACAAGCGCAGGAAGAACCACCACCGCAAGCAGGGTCACCGTCAGCGCTACACCGAGGCCGTCATCGAGAACATCACCGCTTAGCGGCTGAGGAGGAACGACATGGCACACAAGAAGGGCCAGGGCTCCACCAAGAACGGCCGTAGCAGCAACCCGCAGTACCGCGGCATCAAGGTGTACGGCGGTCAAACGGTCAAGGCGGGCAGCATCATCGTTCGCCAGCTCGGATCGCGCTTTCGCGCCGGCCGCAACACGCGGCTCGGGCGCGACTACACACTGTTCTCGACGGTCGCGGGCATCGTGGAGTTCGGCACCGGCCGCCGCGTCAACGTGATCCCCGCCGCTGCGCCGTCCGAGGCCTAGGGCTCGGTTACTGGTTGCGGGCGCCTCGCGCCCCGGAGCATTGCCATGCCGGCCGACAGGACCGCTGCCTACGACGAGATCGTCGTCGAGGTGTTCGGGGGTCGCGGCGGCGACGGCTGCATCGCGTTCCACCGCGAGAAGTACGTGCCGAAGGGCGGTCCGTCCGGTGGGGACGGCGGCCAGGGCGGCGACGTCATCCTGGTTGCGAAAGACGACATCCACGGATTCGCCGGGTTCCGCGGCCGTAAGAAGCTCCGCGCGAAGAACGGCGCCCCAGGACGCGGCCGCAACAGGCACGGGAAGAACGCGCAAGATCTGATCGTTCGCGTCCCCGTCGGCACCGAGGTGCGCGATGCGGACACCGACGTGTTGCTGAAGGACCTGACGGAGCGCGACGCCCAGGTGCGCATGGCGAAGGGCGGCGGTGGGGGCCGCGGCAACGCCCGTTTCGCCCGCGCCACGCGACAGACGCCGCGCATGTGCGAGGACGGACGGGACGGCGAGTCGCGGCGGCTTCGGCTTTCCATGAAGCTCATCGCGGACGTGGGTCTCGTCGGCCTTCCCAACGCGGGTAAATCGACTCTCCTAGCGGCCCTGTCCCGCTCGCGGACACAGGCGGGCGCCCACCGCTTCACCACCCTGAACCCGCATCTCGGGGTGGTGGACCTGGATGCCGCGACGCGAGTCGTGTTCGCGGACCTGCCCGGCTTGATCGCGGGCGCCCACGAGGGCAAGGGCCTCGGAGATCGCTTCCTCAAGCACGTCGAGCGCACGCGGCTCCTGGTCCACGTCGTGGCGCATGACCCCACGGGAGGCTCTCCGGCCCCCGGAGACGCCTATCGGACGGTCCGGGGCGAGCTGGAGGCGTACTCGGCGGATCTGGCCTCGAAGCCCGAGCTGATCGTGCTCTCCAAGTGCGACCTCACGGGCTGGGAGGAAGCTCTCAACTCCCTGGCTCCGAATCCCGATTCACAGGTGTATCCGATCTCTGCGGTGACAGGCTTGGGCCTGGATCGCCTGGTGAAGCGCGTGGCTGCGTTGCTGGACCCAGACGCGGAGTTCTGAGCGGAGTTCGCCCCCCGGGCGTGCGCCGCCCGAGGGGGTTCGATGCGCGTCGAAGATCTGTTCCGGTGCCTGGTCGATGCCGGTGGTTCCGACCTGATTCTGCGCACCGGCGGCAAGCCGTCGATCCGCATGGACGGGCGCGTGCGCTTCGTCTCGGACGCCGGCTTCCCACAGAAGTCCGCGCAGGAGCTGTTCGACCGCGTTCTCGACGAGTCGCAGCAGGAGCGGTTCTTCCGCACCGGCGAGGCCGACTCCGCGTTCGAGGTGGCCGACGTCGGCCGCTTCCGCGTGAACGTGTTCCGTCAGCGCGGGCGCCTCTCGTTCGTGTTCCGCCACGTGAAGTCCGTCATCCCCAAGATGAGCGAACTCAATCTTCCTGAAGAGCAGTTGCACAACCTCTGCTCACTGCGTCGCGGACTGATCCTCGTCACAGGCACCGCCGGCAGCGGCAAGTCGACCACTCTGGCCTCGATGATCGACTGGATCAACAACAACGACGAGCGCCACATCGTCACGCTGGAAGACCCGGTCGAGTTCCTGTTCCCCGACATCAAGTCTACGATCAACCAGCGCGAGGTCGGCGTCGACACGCTCTCGTTCGAGGCGGCGCTCAAGCACGTCGTGCGCCAGTCGCCGGACGTGATCATGGTCGGTGAGATGCGAGACAAGGCGACGGTCGAGGCGACTCTGATGGCGGCGGAGACCGGTCACCTCGTGTTCTCGACGCTCCACACGGTCAACGCCGTGCAGACCGTCGAGCGCATCCTTGCGTTCTTTCCGCCGCACCACCACGGCCTCATCCGCATGCAGCTCTCGATGCTGCTCGAGGGCGTGATCAGCCAGCGCCTCATCGCCCGCTCCGGCCAGTTCGGACGCGTGCCCGCGATCGAGATCATGCTCGGTACCCCGACCGTGCGCGAATTGCTCGCCGAGGGGCGCACTCGCGAGATCTCGAAGGCGATCTACGAAGGCAACCAGCACTTCGGGTCGATGACCTTCAACCAGTCGCTGCTCGCGATGATCCGCGCCGGCGACATCTCGCTCGAGGACGCCATGAACTCGTCGGACAACCCGGGCGAGCTGAAGCTCTCGCTGCGCGGCATCTCCCGCGGCTCCCGCCAGACGGTGGGCTACGGGCAGCCCACCTACTGACTGCGTCGCGGCACTTCGGATCGCGAGGCGATCCTCGTCCCGCTCCTGGTCAGTTTGTCTCCCTCCTCCGCGTCCTCCGGACGCTACGGAGGGTTGCGGTCACGGCGCTTGCTCCGCAACCCCCGCGCCCTCGCGGTTCGCGGCTCGGCCGTGAGCTCGCTGTAGGGGCGGGGCGCTGCCCCGCCCGCGAACGGTGCAGCAAGTTCGACTTGCTTCGCGCGTCCAACTTCCTGCTGCGTAACGGCGGCGGAGGTGCGTGTGCGGCTGCATCAACTGCGAACACTTGCGTGGGCGGTCAATGCGATCAGCGTCGTCGTCGTGGCGTGGACGGCGACGACGTTCCTCGACGCACACGAAGCACGTGCGCAACCCTTCCACGTGGCCTGGCCGGGTGATGCGCGGACCGTGCGGCCTGTCGCAGAGGGCGTCGCATGGGACATGGACCGGGTGCGGGAACTGCTCAACGTCCCGCTCGACGGGTTCGTGCCCGCGCCACCGGACATCCCCGTCTGCCCGGGGCCACCGACCCCCTCCGAGGCGTTCGCAGCGGCAACGAGTGTCGAGGCCGGCGTCATCCACTCCAATCCGCACCGTTCGCTGGTGCGAATCCGGCACGCACGCACTCCGTACACGGTGAGCCCCGGTCGTGTCGTGAACGGGTGGCAGATCACGCGCATCGCTCTTGACCCGGAGTCGGGCGAGATCGTCGCGGTGTTCCGCCACATGGAGAGCGCCGGACGCGAGCGCGTCGAACTCCGTTCGCACGTTCCGAAGGTCCCGGTGCTGGTCAGTGCGCAGGGACTCGTGGAGCGAGAGCCAGTTGCTCTGCCCGCAGATGGGCCACTCATGCGCTTCCGTGCGCGGGGCGAATTGGTCTACTGCGCATTCGAGCCGGAGCCGAACGTCTGGCTTCTCCCGGATGAGGAGCTCGGCTGGTGGGTCCGGTGGGGTGCCGACGACGTTTTCGGCGCGCTCGACGTCAACGCGGACAGCGATGACGGCCTCGAGATCGCCGGAGCGGTCGGCGCGGGCACCGCAGTGGCTGCGGGCAGGGGGCTCCACAAGGGGGAGACCATCCTCGCGGTGGACGGCGTGGCGCCAGGCTCGGCTGCCGACCTGGCCTCCCTGGTTCGGAGCGCCCTGACCGCTGAGGGCAGCGTCTCCTTCCGGCTGCGTGACGTCGCGGGCGCCGAGCGGACCCTGGTCTGGCGCAGCGTCCGGCGGCCGTGAGCCCGGAAGCCTCCCTGCGTCGGCTCGGATCTGGGCGAATCCGCTGCAAGACCGCGCTCTGCGGTTCGTCCAAGGCTGAGACGACCGTAGTTAGGATCATCAGCCAGCCATGCGGATCAGCCAACTCAAGACACTCTGTTGGGTCGGGAACCTCGTTGTTCTCGCCGGTGTGACGTGGACCGTCCTCCAGTTCGTGGACGCGTACCAGGCACGGGCCCAGAAGATCGAGGCCAGCTGGCCGGGCGAGGACAAGCCCGTCCGCGGGATCGAGCGCTCCTGGCCCGGAGACGTCGCCTCGTTCCGGCACATCTGGGAGACGCCGGTGGACGGCGAGGTGCCCAAGCCCGACAAGGGCCCCGAGGTCGTGGTCGACAAGCGCACCGAGGCCGAGAAGTTCAAGCAGGGCACGTTCTTCCGCGGCGGGATCATCAACGATGACACCGTGCACTCGATCCTGCGCATCGAGAGGGGCGGCAAGATCCAGTACGTCCTGGTCGGTGAGATCATCGAGAACTGGCAGCTCGTGGGCGTGACGGCCAAGGTCGAGGGAGCCGCTGTCGCGACGTTCCAGCACGTGGACCGGTCGGTCACGGACCTGGTGCTCCTGGAAGAGGAACTCCTCGAGATGCCGTTCAAGGACGGCGACATGCCGTTCCGAAGGGTCCTCGACGACGATCCCGACTCGCCGGTCGGGCCGGATCCCGAGCGGGGCAAGCTGACCCGCCAGGCGTACATCGCAGACAGAGAGCACCCGAACGACTGGACCGTTCCGCCCGAGGAGTGGCGCTGGTGGCAGCGCTGGGGCCAGAGCGAGGTGTTCGAGAAGGCGTCCTTCGCGACGAAGAAGGACGCGGACGGGAAGCCCGTCGGTCTCGAGATCCGGTCGTCGCTCGGTGCCGGGACGCCGGTCGCCCGCGGCCGCGGCCTCTTCAAGGGCGACGTCATCAAGTCGATCAACGGCACGTCGGTCACCTCCGAAGAGGACGCGGCGCGCTACCTGCGCGAAGAGGGCAAGGGGCTGGACCGCTACGAGGTGGTGGTCGAGGACGCGACCGGCCAGACGCGCACGATGACGTACCGCTTCGCGTCGCGCTGAGCGGCGGTCGTGTCGCTGCTCGTAGGGGCCCACGGCTGACGCCGTGCCCGTTGCGCTCGCTGTGGCCTGCGACGGGCTACTATCCGGAGATGCTCGTCGTCGTCGACGCCGGTAACACACGCGTGAAGTTCGGCGCGTTCCGCGGCGACCGCCTCGTCGCCACCGAGGAGACCGAGGGCGGGGCGCCAGCCGGCGGAGGAGGAGCGGGCGGTGCAGGCGACGCGGGCAGCCGTGCGCCACTGGCGGACGGCCTCGTTCCGTTCCCACACGTTGCCGCTGCGGACGAGATCGTCGTCGTCTGCTCCGCTCCGGCCGTCCTGCCGGTTGTTCTGGCGGCACTGCCCGGCCGGCCACGGGTGCTCGGGGACGAGTTGCTGGCAGCGGTCGCCGGCAGCTATGACGATCCGGCCGAACTGGGTGTCGACCGCCTGGCGGCGGCGTACGGGGCGCAGGACGCAGTCGGCGGCGGCCCGGTGGTGGTCGTGGACGCGGGCACGTGCACGACGGTCGATGCGATCGACGCAGACGGCCGCTTCGTGGCCATCGCCATCGCGGCGGGAGTGCGTGCTGCGCGGGTCGGATTGCGGCACGCCGCCCCGCATCTTCCGCCGGTGGCGCTGGACGGCCCGCCCGAGGTACCGGCCCGCGGTACGGACGATGCACTGCGCAACGGAGTGCTGCTCGGCGGAGCCGGGAGCGTCGATCGATTGGTCCGCGCTGCGCGGAGCGTTGTCGGAGACGCGCCGCTTGTGTTGACGGGCGGCGCGGCGCCCACACTTCTCCCGTTGCTGGCCGGCGCGGGCGAACTGGCGCCCCACGCCGTGCTCCACGGCGCCCGGCGGCTCCACCTCGAGGTTCCGCTGTGACGCGCTGCATCTCGTCGCTGCTGGATCTGACCGAGGCCGAGCTCAGGAGACTGGCCGCCGCCGCCGCCGGGCCAGGCGCCTACGCGCCAGGTGCCTACGGGCAGCGTGCGCACGGGGAAGGCGCTGACGGACAACCGCTCGCCGGACGCGTGGTGGCCGTGCTCACGGACGGTCCCGTCACCCTGCCTCCTGCCGCGTGGATCGCGGCTGCCGGCCGCCTCGGCGCCACGGTGTTGCGACAGAGCGATCTCGTGCTGGCCCCGAGCGAGAGCGACCCGCTCGGCTTCGTGCGTGAGGCCGCCCGCTGGGCTGACCTCCTGGTGGTGAGCCACCCCTGGACCGGTTTCGCACGGGCGGCCGCCGAGGTGACCGGCTGCGCGGTCGTGAACGCGGGGGAGGGCGGCGGCGAGGATCCCGTGGCCGGTCTTTCCCTTCTGTCCGCCGCGCTCACCGAGCACGCGTCGCGCGGCTCGTCGCGGGCACTGCACGCCGCCGTGTGCGGGGACCTGCGCGGCAGCCGCAGCGCGCGCGCCTTCCTGTCGGCGCTCGCCGGAGTCCACGCAACGGTGCTGCTGGTCCCGGCCGAGGGGCGAGACCTCACCGAGGATGCGCTCCTGCGGCTGGCCCGCCGCACCGGCGGTCGTCCCTACCGCTTCGCCGCCCGCAGCATGCGGTCGCTCCTCGACATGGTCGACACCGTGCTGCTGGCTCCCGAGGAAGCGGCGCAGTTGCCCCTGTTCGAGGAGGTCGACGTCCCTCCCGGTGCCTCGATCCGCCGCGCGCGCCGGCACGTAGAGGACGTCGACGTGCTTTTCGTGTCGGCGGGAGGCGGGGCGCCGGATCGCCTGGTCCTCTCCCCGTTCCGTCGCCGTGGCGCCGCGCCGCCCGAGGGACGCGCGCACACCGCCTCGTGCGGCGCGGTCGCGGCGCTGCTTGCGTGCGCCGCGACACCCGTCTCGACGGAGGCCTCCGATGCGTCGGCGCCGCCGGGCGGGGATCGGTACCGCAGCCGCCGCGGGATGCGCTGCCGCGGCGACGGATGCGTCGCGGCCCGGACCGGAGACCCGGTGCGACCGGACTTTCTGATCCTCGGCGAGCTCGAGCCGGGCACTGACGTCGAGTGCCTCTACTGCGGCAGGCGGACCCGGCCGCAGTTCGGCGGGAGCCGCGAGGCAGGCCGGTTCCACCCGATCGGATCGGCGGACGCAGAGCGCGTGCTCCCCGAGAACCTGGTGCTGTTCCGGACGCGCGGAGAGGCTCTGGCCGCGGGCTTCGTCCCGAGCCGCCGGCCCCACGACGTCGCGGACGGCGCGTAACGACGGCAACCGGGACACCGCTCGGGCTCGCGCGTGCGGTATCGCACGGTGGCGGACGAGCCCAGGCTCGGTCCGTCCCAGCGGGCCGTCGGTCGGCGGCATCCCGAAGGCGGCACGCAGGTTGCGCACTCAGGCTGCCGCCCGGGCTCCGTTGTGGGCTCGGGGGGTGACAGAAACCGTTGGACGGGTCCGGTGGGCCGACCTAACATCCCGCCTGGAGCCGCCGTGCGGCGAGGGTGAAGCGTATGGACGCTTCGTTCGTTGCGTTCCCGTGGGGGCGTTCGAGCGACGCGTCAGGGGATCGCACCCTCGTCGTGTTGGGACGGAGGCGGAATTCACCGTCGTCGGCACCAACGAGAGGAGCAGCCTCGTGATGCGAAGTCATGATCAGCGCTTTAGGACGCGACGCGTCCTCGTCAGCGTGGCACTCGCGGCGATCGTCGTCGCGATGGTCGCACCGCCGGCCGATGCGAAGCGCCGCCGCCGGTTCAATCCCCGGTTCGCCTCCGCGCCCCTGTTCATGACGTCGTTCGTCCAGCACGGTCGGATCGATGTGCGCCGCAACGAGGGGCTGGTCTTCAAGTTCTCGGCGTACCCGAAGAAGAACTCCGTTGACGACCGCTCGATCCGTATCGGCGCCGTCACACCGTCTGGCGTGCGGCCGGCGATCGGCGCGCTCAGAGTCAAGGGTCGCAAGGTTATCTTCGATCCGACGCAGACCCAGCGCAGTTTCGACGAGTCGAAGAAGAAGAACTCCACGGTCACGTGCAAGGACAACTTCCTCGGCTTCGACGCATTCCAGGACTACTCCGTCGAGATCCCCGGACCGCCGGAACTCGCCGTCCTGAAGAACCTCCGCCGCGAACGGATCAAGCAGGGCTTCACCGGGTCGTTCCGCTCGAACGGGACGTACAACGACCCCGTCCCCGGCCAGCCGCGGTTCGTAGGCGACTTCGGTACCGGCAAGCTCGGCTTCAGTCCGCCGCGCAGCGGCTCGACCGGACTCGTGGACGAGGACGCGCTCGTCATCATCGAGTTCAGCGAGCCGATGGATCCGGCCACGCTCGACCCGAGTTCCAGTGTGATCGTGACGCGGACCGCCATCGGTGAGCAGGTGCCCGGCTTCATCCGCGTGGACCCGACCGATCGTTGCGGCACGCGGTACCAGTTCGTCCCGTCGCTGGGCTTCGGCTCCGACGAGGTCAACCTGGCCGGCTGGGACGTCGAGATCACGCTGACGACGGCCATCACGGACCTCGCCGGCAACTCGCTCAAGCGACCGGTCGTCTTCCCGTTGTTCCGCACGCGCTACGTCCCGGGCAAGCCGTCCTCATCGATCCTGGCCGAGGGCTTCGACGACCAGGACAACATGGACACGATCACGATCATCGAGGGCGGCGAGTGGAACACGCTCGAGGCGGGCTTCCTGCTCGGCGGGGCTGCGATCACGTTCCCGAACGTGGACTTCCAGCCCACGAGTCTGAGCACCGGCACGACGATCGTTCGCACGCGCGTCGCCGAGCCCCTCGTGGCGGAGAGCATTCCGTCCAGCGGCGGTGGAGGCTGCACCGCGCTGCCGAACGGTTCTCGCTGCCAGATGCTGTACGTGCCTGCCGACATCGGCGACCCCGGCGCCATCGTGGCGACCGCTTGGGGACCGTCGTCCAACGCGCTGTTCGCGGCGACGTATCCGGACATCGAACTGCTGTACGGACACACCAGCGCAGCGCTCGGGTCGGACTGGGGCGCGAACGTCAACCTCGGTAACCCGGTCACGGTCTACCAGGGCAACTACGACGTGCCGCAGGCACTCAACATCATGCCGCCGGGACTCATCACGGGCTACTGGGACTACCCGGCGTTCACCACTCCGTTCGAGTTCAACGGCATCAACAACGTCGTCTTCGACGCAATCATCCCGGGCGGGAACAATTGTCAGATCCTGCGCATCGGTTTCGTGCCGACCGGGATCTCGTTCCCGACGCGCCGCGCGGTGTCGCGTGACGCCAACTCGCCGAGCGCCAGCTTCGCGACGGACCCGGTGATGTACGACACGCGCTTCAAGAAGCGCCGCCGCACGACGCGCGCCGTCTCGGCGTGGTACGAGCTGGCCTCGGACGACCCGCTCATGGCGAACCCGATCGTGTCGCCGAGCAGCCAGTCCGGCGGTGTGCAGGTCGTCCTCGAGCTCGAGGGCGCGCACGGCAAGGCGGACCCGTTCAACCCGGGCGGCTTCATCGCGGACGTCACGACGGCGACTGGCTACACGACCCAGGTGACGGACGTCGACGGACACCGCTTCGTTCGCTTCCGGATCACCATGATCGCAAACCTCAACACGAACCAGACTGCTCGCATCTCGAGCACTCAGGTGCCGTATCAGTTCTGATCTCAGACGGGTGCCGTCCCGCTCCGCGGGATACGGCTTCGACGGCCTGGCGGGCCCACACCCGGGACACGGAGAGACAATGCCTACGAAGAAGCAAGTGCAGGTCGACGGGGGTCGCAAGCAGCGCAGGGGTGTCCGCGTCACACGCGGTCTCGCCGGTGCGTTCCTGTGCGCAGGAGCGTTCGCGATGGGCGCCGGATTCGCCGGGCTGTCGCTGGTCTCCCCGGATGCCGAGATCCACGCGGGCGCGGTCAACTACGTGCGTGGCAGCACGCACGACGCCGTTTCCGGAGTCCGGCTCGACGAGGTCATCACGATCCGCTTCAACGCGGCCGTGCTTGACAGCAGCGTCGGTCCGGACACGATCCTGATCCGCACGGGCGTGAACAACGGCGAGCAGGCCATGGGCCGGTACATCGTCGGCAAGTTCATGTACGACCGCTCCACGCAGCGGCGCGTCGTGATCCGTCCCGAAGCGATCCAGGAGTGGTACCAGCTGATTCGGGGTCTGCCGCGTTCGGACGCGTCGCGCCGTGCCGCCCGGCTGATCAAGCAGCTCGAGCGCAAGGGCAAGTTCGGCAGGCTGCGCAAGATCGACCGCGACCTGCGCGACTTCTTCGGCCCGTCGTACGGCGCGGGGACGCGTCTCGACGACGAGGGCGTGACGGGCATCTACCCGCCGCAGCGGCTTCTCGGCGACTCGCTCGAGCCGTATCGCCAGCGCGTGTCCGGCGACGACGTGCTCTACAAGGCGCACCTCGACTTCATCGCCGATCCGCTGACGGGCGACCCCACGGCGTTCGCCCAGCTGACGGGTAACAGCGAGTTCGAGCGCTTCTTCCACCCGATCAACGCCGCCACGGGCGTCCCCGACGCCGACTCCGTTCTGCGCCGCCGCGAGTACCGCAGAGTGTTGATCAACCGTCGCAGCAAGACGCGCGTGATGTTCGTCCCCAATGTCCCTATCAAGGCGACTCTCGAAGACGTCGGCCTCCTGATCGGCAGGGCGTACGCGACGATCATCCCCGCTTTCCAGCCGGGAGTCCTGAACACGGTTCTCAGCCGCTCGGGGCACCGCCCCCTCAGGCAGCGCGAGGGACGTGACTTCAGCACGCTGTTCACCACGATCCCCGGGTCGCTGTCGAGCACGAGCCTGTTCCTCGGCAACGAGGCGCGCACGGGCGTCGCCGCGCTGCAGAAGCCGCGGATCGTCAATGTGACGCCTCCGAACGGAGAGGCGTTCGTGGACGGAACGACGGACTGGGAGGACCCGGACGACGCACGCGACGTCCCGATCCCGGCACGCAAGACGTTCTCGATCCGTGTCCGCTTCGCGCAGCCTCTGGACCCGCGCACGGTCAGGCCGACCACGTTCACGATCACGAAGACGAAGACGAACCCGGGCACCGCGTCCGAGACGGTTGTCAGCGTCCCCGTGGCGGTCGGCACGTTCCTGAACCAGCGCCGCCTCGGCATCGTCGAAGTGGAGGTCACGCCTGCCACGAACCTCGATCCGCAGTCGGAGTACGAGCTCGTCATCAAGGGCAACGTCCGCACGCTGGGTTCGCTCGCGGACGGCAGCCAGGCGACGCTCGAGACGGACGCACGCTCGACGTTCATCGTCGGCGAGGGGCCGATCCCGCTCGACAAGATCAAGGAGAACTTCGACTCGCCCGGCAACCGGGGCGTTCCGACCGACGTCGACACGTTCGATCTGCAGACGACGGCGTTGTGGCCGGCGCCCGCGCTCTTCGACACGGATGCGACCGGAAAGCTGTTCGCCAACTTCATGCCCTTCCTCGGGCTGGGGACCGGCGAACACAGGGATCCGTTGGACCCCCTCGAGTTCGATCTGAACAACCCCGCGACGTTCCCGGTCACTCACCTGGTTCTTTCCGCGGGTCAGGTCCTGAACCTCACGACCGAGGGCCTCGATCCGGCCGACACGGCGACGTTCGGCAAGCAGGTCGAGTACGCGTACCAGAACGTCGAGATGTCGTTCGGCTCGGTGGTCGTCATCGGGCGTTTCCCACTGGTCGTGCGCTCACACGGCGCGATCTCTCTGCTCAGCACGCAGGTCTTCGCCAACGGCGGAGACGGTGCGGATGGCGTAACGAACGCCGACCCGGGCGCCGGCCCTCCGACCGGCGGCCTCGGCGGACCTCCGGGTCCCGGTGGGTTCCGTGGTGGCGATGGAGCGTTCTCTGCGCTCACCGACGGCAACGGCGACCTGATCCTGGACGGCTTCGGCAACGCCCAGGCGGACCCTGGGAAGTTCGACGCCAACGACGGCTTCCCCGGGCACCTGGTGACCGGTCCGATGACGGGCGGCGCAGGTCGCGGCGGCTACTCCGGTGACCAAGAGGGCACGACCTTCATCGACAACAACACGACCCCCCCCACGCCGTTCCCCGATCAGAGCCCCGACCGCACGCGTGAGGCGGGCGGTGGTGGCGGCCACGCCGCCGAGGGCGGCGACGGCGCCGGCGGACAGAACAACACCGGTAAGGTCGACGGCGACGGGATCAAGGGCGGCAAGGGCGGCCCGATCTACGGTCGGGCCGACATGGGCGACCAGCCCATCAACGCGGCCGGCGTACCGTTCCTCGGACCGGGAACCGGCGGTGCCGGAGGCGGTGGCGGCGGTGGTGAAGACGACGCAAACGTCTTCACGATGGTCGAGGACACGGTCGGACCCGAGGACTCGGGCGGTGCCGGTGGTGCGGGAGGCGGCGGTGCCGTCCACTTGGTCGCGCGCACCGAGATCCGTCTGGACTCCAGCGTGATCGACTGCAGCGGCGGCATCGGCGGTGGGAACTTCGACGGCGTTGCGCTCGGTGAGGGCGCTCCGGGCGGCTGCGGCGCTGGCGGGACCATCTGGCTCCAGTGCCTCGGCAACATCATCGTCACCAACGGTTCGACGGTCTCGGCGGCGGGCGGCGAGGGCAGCGTCATCTACAACCTCGGCTCCCTCCACCCGAACAACGCGGACAACGCGGTCATCACCGGCATCGGTGGTCTCGGTGGCGATGGATATGTGCGCTTCGAGGACTCCGACGGCGCGGCGTCCGTCATCGGATCGAGTGTTCTCGGTGTCGTGAGCGAGGGGGTGTTTGCGCCGACGGCAGACGGCGACTACCCGGCACACCCGGGCTTCCCGATGGAGTTGAACGCGTCGATCGCGTACTCGCGCTGGTTCAACTCCGAGCTCGACACGCCGACATACATCCTTCTCAACGACGATCCACTCACAGCGCCGATCGAAGGCACGTCGGTCTTCACGGCGCCTGGTCAGACGGTGGACATCTTCGCGCGCACGGCGCCGGGCGATCCGGCGCGCGTGGGCAAACCGCAGTCGCTTCTCGCGACGCCGTGGACCCCGATCGCGGACGTGACCTCGATCAGCGATCGCCGCTTCCTGCAGTTCCGCGTGGACTTCTTGATCCCGCTTTCCTACCTGCCTTACACGGTGACCGGCACGACAGTGGTCAACCCCGGCGAGCAGCCCGACGAGTTCACCGTCGTCGAGACAGAACACACACCTCGGTCGTTCGTCGACTGCCTCGCCATCTCGGTGGAGTTGCAGTAGGGGTCCGTGGAGTTGCAGTAGCAAAATCATCTGGCCCATCCGCTGACGCGGATGGGGCTAACAGTGCGATACGGTCCGTGACATGCGGGCTGCTCGCCGGAGTGAGATCGCGGGGCGCGCGCCGACGGCACGCGCCCCGTCTTGCTGGACCGGTTGTTCGTGCTGGACGGGTTGTTGGAATGGGTGAGGAGATGAGCGGAGAAGGCGCGTATGCCTAGGCAGGCCGGACGGCTCGAACGCACGGTGGCGGGGTTGATCGCCTCGGTCGGCGCGCGTTACTACCTGCGCAAGCCCGACGTGCGCGAGCTACTCGAGGTGAAGTTCCCGAACCTCGGCTCCGTTCACAACGCCGTGCGGAACGAGATCGCGTTCCGGCGGCGCAGTCCGCGCTCGCACGTTCTGTCCAGCGTCAACCTCGAGCTGACCAATCACTGCAACCTGCGTTGCACGATCTGCCCGGTCAACACGACGATGCGGCGTCCCAAGGGCTACATGGATCCGGCGCTGTTCAGGCGGGTGATCGATGAGAACCCGCAACTCGACTTCGTGCTCGCGTTCCAGTGGGGAGAACCGCTTCTCCACCCGCAGTTCTTCGAGCTGACGCGTTATGCCGCGGATCGCGGTGTGCGGACGATGATCACCTCGAACGGCACACATCTCGACCCGGCGAAGAGGGTCGGCCTGCTCGAGTGCGGACTCGAACGGATCACGTTCTCCGTCGACGGAGACCACGCGACGCATCACGCGATCCGAGGTTACGACCTGAGCGTCCTGCGCGAGGACATCCTCGCTCTGGTCCACGATCGCGACGCAGCCGGCTCCCGCCTGCGCATCGACATCTCGATGGTCGTGGATCAGGCGACGGAGGGCGCACTCGACACGTACTTCGCGGACTGGAAAGGCATCGCCGACCGCGTCCAGGCGATCCCGCGCATCGTCGCGGAACGACGCACGACGCCATGCCGCGAGCTGTGGCGCGGCACGCTCGTGGTGCTCTGGGACGGGCGCGCAACCGTGTGTTGCGTCGACAGCGAGGGCACGCTCGCGGTCGGGGATGCACGCGAGGAGAGTCTCACCGAGATCTGGAACGGGGAGCGCATGCGGGAGATCCGCGCGGCGCACGCTGCGCGCGCGTTCCCGGATCTCTGCGCACGCTGCGGCGAGTATGAGCACCCGTCGGTCTCCAAGAGGTTCCGGTGAGGAAGCAGTACCTGGATGTCGTGCGGTCCCGCCTCGCGAGCGGCGGCTGGGCGGCGGTACTCGACGCGGGTCTGAAGACTCTCGGTCCGTTCGTCCCGTTCCGGAAGGGTCACGCACCGGCCGGGCCGCTGCTCGGCACGGTGATCCTCTCGTACTCGTGCAACTACCGATGCACGTTCTGCGAACTGCCCGACCGCTTCGTGCGGCGGCGCAAGGAGGGCTTCCGCGAATTCGACACGGCTCAGTGGAAGGGCATCTTGCGCGCGTTCCGCGACCTGCGCACCGCCGGGATCGGTTTCACCGGTGGAGAGCCGTTTCTGCGCCCGGACTGCGCGGAGTTGCTCGAGTACTCACTCTCACTGGGCATGGTCACGCACGTGAACACGAACGCGCACCTGCTCGATGACGCGCTGATCGACCAACTCGCCGCCATGGGGCTCGACTCGGTGAACGTGTCACTGGACGGCGCGACGGCGGAAGTCCATGACCGGCTGCGGGCGCACCGCGGGTCGTTCGAGCGCGTCACCAACCGCGTCGCGGCGCTGGCCGCCGCCCGCGATCGAAATGCCCGCGGCGGGCAGCGTCGTACCCGCATTGGCGTCACGACGGTTCTGACGCCCGACAATGCGTCGCAGGTCGAGGCGGTGGCCGATCTGGTCGAGTCACTCGGCGCAGACTCGCTCGGGTTCATCCCCATGCACGAGTACCGCGATGGCGACGCACTGGACGCCGTTGCCCCGGAGCGCCCGTGGGCCGCGGACATGGAGGCCGCAGTCGCCACACTGAAGCGCCTCAAGCGAGAACGCGCGATCATCGAGAACAGCGCGGAGTACATCGGACTGTTCTCGCGTTGTTTCGCTGGCCGCCCTTCGCCTCTGCGCTGCCACGCCCCGGACACCTCCCTGGTTGTGGACTCGTACGGCCGCGTGTTCCCGTGCGTCCCGCTCTCGGAGGTGGATCGTCCGATCGGGCAGGTGAGTGGCCGGGACCTCGTCGCCCTCTGGAAGTCGGACGAGTATGCCGCGGCCCGCCGCTCGCTGTCGCACTGCCGGGCGTGTTACTGGAACTGCCACACCGAGCTGAACCTCTTGTGGCAGCGGGGCCGTCGGAAGCGCGGCAACGGGCGGGCGGCGCTGTGAACCTCACGGCCGCCAAAGCCGCCGATCGGTGGCTCGGTGCCGTGTTCTGTCGCGCGATCGCGGTCGTGCGAACGCTACGCGGATTTGTGAGCCGCGACGAGCGGCCGGTGCGCGCCCGCACCATCCTGTTGGTGAAGTTCTGGGGTCTGGGCAACATCGTGCTGTTGCTGCCGATCGTGAGACTGATTCGCGAGCGCAGCCCCGACGCCAAGATCGTGTTCGTCTCGCTCGCGAGGAACCGCGAGTTGCTGGATGCCTGCGCCGACCTCGACGAGCGCATCTACATCCGGGACGGCGGCGCCCTGTCGCTCGTCTGGTCGCTCTGCGTGGCCGTGTGGCGTGCCCGGCGGGCGCGCCCGGACGTCGCGGTGGACTTCGAGCAGTTTGCACGCGCGTCGGTGGTGCTGGCCGCGCTTGCCGGGAGTGATCAGGTGATCGGCCTGGCCACGCCGGACTCCGTCCGGACGCGCCTGTATCACAAGCAGGTTCGGTTCGACGACATGCAGCACATGTCGCAGACGTACATGGACCTGGCTCGGTCCGCGGGAGTCCGGGACGAGACCTACCGCGTCATGGCACCACCGATTCCGACCGCGGCACGCGCGCTTGTGGACCGCGTCCTGGAAGAGTCGGATGGCACGGGTCCCGTCGTGGTTCTCCACCCCGGGAGCGGCGACAACTTCCAGGGACGCCGCTGGCCATCCGCGTCGTTCGCCGCCCTGGCGGACCGCCTGGTGGCGCGGGAGGGCGCGTTCGTCGTGGTCACGGGGACCGCGGGGGAGCGGCCACTCACCGCCCGCGTCGTTGCCGGAATGACGCGGCCAGATCGCGCGCTCGATGCCGCGGGCAGATTCGGCGTCCTTGAGTTGGCCGCGCTGATCGACGGCGCGACGCTCGTGGTCGCCAACGACACGGCGCCCGTGCACATCGCGTCCGCGGTCGGGACGCCGGTGCTGGGGATCTTCGGTCCGAACACTCCCCGCCTCTATGGACCGCTCTCCGCGGGCAGCCACGCGTTCTACCGTGCTCTGCCGTGCAGCCCCTGTCTGACGACTCTCAACTACCGGACGTCGCTCTGTCGGATGCCGGTGTGCGTCCTGGGCATCACGGTCGGTGAGGTCGAGGATCGCGCGCGGCAGATTCTCGCGACGACTCACGACACAGAGCACGCGGCAGCCGGCGCCGGGTAGTCACTCGTGATCGACCAGGACAGCAACCGCCGGCTCGGCCGCCTGGCCTGCATGGTGGGCGTGATCGCCGTCGTCGCGTTCCTGCCGACCGTGACGGGCGGGTACGTCTATGACGACCACCGGTTCATCGAGTCGAACGGGAGTCTCGGCTTTCCCGAGATCCTCTGGCGCGCGTTCTCCGATCCCAGCGTGCAGACGGGGGACGGCACACACGCCGGTCTGTGGCGGCCGTTGCGGACGCTGTCGTTCGCGCTGGACCGCGCCGCGTTCGGCGATGCGACGTGGGCCGCCCGCGCGGTGTCGCTTC
This sequence comes from Planctomycetota bacterium, assembly GCA_965248445.1. Lineage (GTDB taxonomy): Bacteria > Planctomycetota > JAJSAM01 > JAJSAM01 > JAJVHW01 > CBDFJG01. The sequence continues at coordinate 921,735 of CBDFJG010000003.1, read as the reverse complement.
TCATCCATGGGTGGGGCGCGTTCCTGCTGACGATGCTGTTCGGCAGCTTCAGTGCGAACGCCCGTGCGGCGGCAGTCGGCGCGCTGGTCGTGTCGGTGCATCCCGTGCAGGCCGAGTGCGTCGCGTGGCTGTCGTCACGTGGAGATCTGATGGCGTACGCCCTCGTTCTCGGCGCTCTGCTCGCCGACCTGCGAGGGCGCGGAACGCTGGCACTCGTGCTGGGCGCCGCCGCGCTCCTCTCGAAAGAGCAGGCCGTGGTGTGGCCGGCTCTCGTCTTGATCACACTCCTTGCCTCTGGGCGGGAGTGGCCGAGCGTGCGCCGTCGCGCGGTCGCCGCAGCCATCGTCACGGCCGCGTTCGTGGTCGTGCGGCACCTCATGCTCGATGAGCCGTTCCAGGAGGGCGGTCTGCCGACCGGAACACCCGAATCGGGAGAGCTGTTCGGGATGCTCGGCCACCAGTTCGCGGTCACCTGGCTACCGGTGCGTCCGGTGTTCGATTGGCAGATGCCTTGGCCGCCGCGCGGCGCCACGCGACTGCTGGTCGCTGCCGCGGCGCTGCTCCCGGTGATCGCGCTGTTCCGCAAGGAGACACGGGGACCTGCGCTCTGGTTCCTGGTCGCCCTCGTTCCGACACTGTTCGTGCAACTCGTCGTGCCGCTGAACATCCGCGTTGCGGACCGTTTCATTCTGTTCGCCCTGCCCGCTCTTGGTTGGGTGGTGGCGCGTGCGCTCGACCGCCGTCCGTCGCTGCTGGCGCCGGTCGCGCTGGCGGCCGGCATGCTTCTCGTCCTCGCCGTCTCGGCGGGTGCCGCGTTCCGGTCGGACACGTCGCTGTGGACGCGCACGGCGGCGGCCGCCCCGGGGCATTGGCGAGCCGCTCACTGGCTCGGGCTCACCGCTCTGCGCGACGGGCGCACCGCGGAGGCGTTGCCGCACCTCGAGTTGGCTGTGAAAGCGTCGCCGCAAGACGCGAAGACACGCTTCCACCACGCGCAGGCGCTCGAGGCCGCAGCGGTTGATGCAGAACCCGCTGGTAGCGGCCTGTTGTTTCGGCGCGCGCGAGACGAGTACCTCGCGTCCGCCACGTTGTACGCCGCGGGCGACCGCCAGGAGAACCGCGCCGGACTACAGCCGCTCGCGCAGCTCCTCGCCGCGTATCTGACGCTCATCATGGAGGATCGCCCGCGAGCCCGAGACACTCTCGAGAGCTGGCTGAGGCAGCCCACGCCGCAGCTTCCGGTGAACGAGCGTCCCCTCTGGGACGCTCGACTCGACACCCTCATCAAGCTGGTACGCGCGCATCTGGACCCCGATCTCGCCGCGCGCCTGCGAGAATGGGCGGACAGATGAGCGGCATCGGACGAATGGCCAAACTGGGTGTGCGCGCGCTGCGCTCGAACGTCGCGCGCGGATCGCGTCCCTACAAGCTCACGCTGATCGTCACGTTCGGCTGCGACACGCGCTGCAAGATGTGCAATATCTGGCAGCGCCCGAAAGCCGGGACGATGACGGTGCCGGAGGTCAGCCGGTTCTTCGAACAGAACCCGTACTTCTCGTGGATCAACCTCTCTGGTGGCGAGATCTGGACGCGTCCGGACGCCGAGGAGCTCATCGCGGCGGTTGTCGACGGCAGTCCGGATCTCTATCTGCTCGACTTCCCCACGACTGGCCAGCAGCCGGAGCGCATCGACCACGGCGTGGCCGCGATTCTGGAACAGGGTGTCCCCAAGCTGCTGGTCACCGTCTCGCTCGACGGACCGCGCGACGTGCACGACGAGATCCGGGGGCGCGACGGCGCGTTCGACCGCGCCGTCGACACGTTCGCGCGCCTGCGCCGCCGGCGATCCGGCCGCTTTGGCGCGTTCCTCGGCATGACGCTCTCGAACTTCAACAAGGGCGCGCTGTTCGCCACGATCGACGCCGTGCGCGCCGAGATCCCCGACATCCGGCTCGATGAATTCCACGTCAACGTGGCGCAGGTGTCTTCGCACTACTACGCGAATGAAGAGATGGAGCGGACGGAGTCCGCCGCCCTGGGCGACGTCGCTGAGTTCCTCCGGCAGAAGGGGCACCGCTTCCATCCCGTTGGGTGGCTGGAGCGTCGCTACCAGAGCCTCTCCGAGGACTTCATCCGCTCGGGTCAGAACCCGCTGCCCTGCAAGGCGCTGTCGGCGTCCGTCTTCATAGATCCGCGCTGGAACGTCTATCCGTGCTCCATGTACGACCGGCCGCTCGGTAGTCTCCGCGAGCGGGACTTCGACCTCCTGGGGATGTGGCGCGATGAGCGCACGGAGGCGCTGCAGAGGGAGATCGCGCGCGGCGACTGCCCGAACTGCTGGACGCCGTGCGAGGCCTATCAGACCATCCTCGGGAATCTGCTCCGGCCGGCCCCGCGTCAACCGGCCGGAGAGCCGCGGCGTCGTCCCGCGAGTGCATGACCGAGACATCGTTCGTCCTACCGTTCCGAACCGGCGACCTTCTCGGTGGCCGCTGGCGCATTGACGCTGTCTTGAACGGCGCCATGGCGCACGTTCTGATCGTCTCGGACCCGGCGACCGGCGGCCGCATGGCTGCGAAGACTCCGCGGCTGGATCGCGATCTCGACAGCGGGACGCTCGCGCGCTTCGCCGCAGAGGTCAGCACGTGGCTGTCCCTGTGGTCAGCACGAGAACGTGGTGGAGGCGTTGTTCCTCGAGCAGATAGCGACCGGCGGAACGGAGCGCCCCTACCTGTTCCTCGAGTACGTCGACGGACCCACGCTCGGAGATGCGATCGTTGACGAAGGCCGGCTGGCGATCCCGGTCGCGGTCGACGTCGCCACCGGCATCGCGTGGGGCATGGCACACGCGCATGGCGTCACACGAACCGGTCCGCGCATCGTTCACCGCGACCTGAAGCCGGAAAACGTGTTTCTGACTCGCCACCGTGTGACGAAGGTGAGCGACTTCGGAATCGCGCGCGCTCTCGATCGACCAGACGGAGTCGTCGGTGAGGGGCTGGGCGCGGGGACTCCGTTCTACGCCGCACCTGAGCAGTTGCGCGACGCGCAGCGCGCCGACGTTCGTAGCGACGTGTACGCATTCGGCGCCCTGGTGCACCACGCGCTGACCGGTCAGCTTCCGTTCCCCGCGACGACACTCTCGCAACTGGTCTGGCGGGTGCTCCGTGAGCGACCGCCGCTGGTCTCCACGCTGCGTGAGGACGCGCCCGCCGGGCTCGAGTCGCTCGTGGCAGCGTGTCTCGAGCGCGACCCGGCCGATCGGCCGTCCGACTTCGGGGTCGTGCTGCGCGAACTCAGCGAACTACGTGAGGACGCGGCGCTGTGGGTCGCGGCCGAGGGAGCGCTCAGTTGTCCGTCCTGCGGATGGCAGACGGTGACGCCTCGGGAGCAGTGCTCGATCTGCGGGCACGCGACGGAAGACGCCATTCGCTACGCGCCGACGTCGCGGCGAAGCCCGGCAGCCACGCCGACCCTCGGCCGCACCGGGTCAGGCGAGATCCACATCGAGGGTCTCGAGATCCGCCCGCGAACGCCGGCGCCCGGAGACCGCATCCTCCTGACTCTGCTCCTCGGCAACAGCGGCAGGGATGCCGTGGAGCAGGTGGTCGTCCCTTACCGAGCGCCGGATCCGAATGCGTTCGAGCGGCCACCCGGATTCCGCTCCGGATTCCGCGGTAGCGTCTCGCCAACGGCCCAGGGCGCGCCACTCCGAGTCTCGTGGAACGTTCGAGCGCTTCGTGAGGGCACGTTCAAGATGCCGGCACCGCGGGCTTGGTATCGCGACGAGTCCGGTGCGCGGGTCATCGTGCGCGGAGAGCCACTCAGGGTCACGGTGGCGGGGGAGAACCGCCTGCCGCTCATCGGGCGGGCCGGCGAGCGCGCCACGCTCCTCGAACTGCTCGAGCAGGCGCGGAGCGGTCCCGCCGCGGCGTTCGTGCTGGGTCCGCTCGGATCCGGCAAGACACGGATGGGCCGCGAGTTGCGGCGCACGGCCGAGGGCTCCGGTTTTCGCGCCGTGCGCGGGCGGTCGCTGGCGCGAGGGGCAGACGTCCGCGGCGCGCTTCGCGAGGGACTGCGCCGACTGCTGCGACCGGAAACAGCGCCGCGAAACGAAGCGGGAGTCACGGCGGAGCTCGTATCTGTGCTCGGCGGCGCAGTTCGAGGAGAGTCCGAACTCCTCGACTTCCTGACGGCCGAACTGCGCGGGCGCGAACTTCCACGCGGCGAGAGTCCGGCCCAGATGTGGGCGCGTCTGGCGGTTCGACTCGCGCGTCAGCGCCCTTTCCTGCTTGTTCTCGAGGACGTGGAGCGCGACATGGAGGTCGCGCGGATCGCGCTGGCGATGCTGCGGGCAGCCGCGGCCGAAGGCGTCCCGCTCTTCCTTGTGATGACCGCGCGAGAGACCGTGGAACACGACACGGCGGCCGCCGAGATCCGGGGACTGGTCGAGCAGGAGGCGGCGCGCGGCACGCCCGTGCGTGTCGTCCGCCTCGGACCGCTGGGCGGGGAGGCCGTGCGCGAGCTCGTCGACGCGGCTCTGTCGCCGAACGACTTCCCGACGTCGGCGCCCTGGCTGTACGACGAGATCGACCGGATCTCCGGCGGCAATCCGCTGTTCGTGGGCGAGCTCGTCCGCGGGTTGCGCACCGCGCGGCGGGCGGGCGAGCCGCTGCTCGCCACCCGAGCCGGGCGGTGGACGGCGGCGACGTACTTCCGGCCGGAAGTCCTGCGGGAGATCGTCCCACCAGGTGCCGAGGCGCTGATCGTGCGCCGTCTCGATCACCTCTCGGCGCCCGCGCAGCGACTGGCCCGGGTCGCGGCGACGCTCGGCGACGCGACCGATGCCGAGATCGTGCGCGGCGCATACGGGGACGACGCGACCGTTGATGAGGCGCTCTCCGTCCTCGAACGGGAGGGCGTGCTGCGCGAGACGGGAGGCGCACGACTGCGCATCCGGTTCCGCGAGCCCATGCTGCCCGAGATGCTGGCGCGCATGACGCGCGTCGACGAGGCGGACCTGTATCGGGATGTCCACGCGCACGCCGCGAGGGCGTTCGAGGCGAAGCCCAGCGCAGCAGGTCGAGACGCACTCCGACTCGCGCGTCACCTCGAGGGTGCGGGCCGCCACGATGACGCGTTCGAGGCGTATCTGCGCGCCGCGCAGCGTCTCGGACGGCGGCAAGCGTTCGGCCGAGCGCACCGCGCGGTGAGCGCCGCCGACGCCTTGGTCGAGGATCGCCACGTTCGGCCCACGCGGCGGCAGCGGACGCGGTTGTTGATGCAGCGCGGCGAGTCGCTCCGCTTCGCAGGCGACCTCCAGGGCGCCAAACGCGCGTACACGCAGGTCATCGACGAGTCTCCCGCGCACCGGCCGGAGAGGGGAGTGCTCGCGACCGCGCACACGAAGCTAGGACGCGTCCTCGCGTCACTCGGACGCGACGAGGATGCGCTCTACGCCTACGCCGTCGGCCTCACGCTGCGGGAGCAGCGCGGCCTGCGGGACGAGGTGGCTCTGTCGCTCGTGCACCTCGCGGGGCTGCACCAGCGCCGCGGCGAAGTAGTCCTTGCCGCCTCGTATCTCGAGCGCGCCGAGGAGGCCTCGCGCAGCAGCGAGAATCGGCGCGCGCTCGGGCGCGCGTACGCTCTCCGGGGCCGGCTCGCCGCCGCGGCCGGACGCACGGCCGAGGCACGCGCTCACTCGCGTGAAGCGTTGCGCATCGCGCGAGATGCCAACGACCGTATCGCGGGAGCGGATGCCTACGCCGTGCTCTCGGCGGCCAACCTGCGTGACGGTCGCACGACGCGCGCGCTGCGCTGGGGGCTGCGGGCTCTCGCCCGTCGCCAGGAGATCGGAGACCTGGCGGCGGTTGGGACGGCGTGGCGCGAGGTCGGGAAGGCCCACGAGGCGCTGGACCACCGCGCTGACGCGCTGAGCGCGTACGAGCGAGCCGGCATCATCCACCGCCGCATCGGCGATCGCCGTGGCGTGGCGCGTGCACTGGCAAGTCGAGGGCGGCTCGAACTCGACGCCGGCATGCCGGCGCGCGCGACCGAGACGCTGGCTCGCGCCGCGCAGTCGCTGGACGAGGAGGGCGATCCGGCAGGTGCGGCGTCCGCGCTCGCCCACGGTGCGCGCGCCGCCGTGCTCCGCGGGGCGCGGGAAGAGGGGAGCGATCCCGGGACTCTGCTGGCCCGAGCGGAGGCTGCCGCCGAGGGAGTCGAAGACGGCGAGAGCGCGACGGCGATCGTGCTCGCCCGGCTCGAGATCACACGCGCCGCCGGACCACCCGCTGCGGTGCTTGCGGCCGCGCACGACGGACTCACGGACCCGCGTGTGAATCCGCGCGCACGCGTCGAGTTGCTGTCCACCACCGCAGAACTCTCCGGAGACCGCGACCGGGCGGACGCTGCGCTCGCCCTGGCGACCCGGGGCGGCCGCCCTCGTTCGCTCTCACGGGCTCTCTCCGCTTGCGCGCGTGTCGCCCTCGACCAAGGCCGACGGGAGGACGCACGCCCGCTCCTGCGCCGCGCCGTGGGGCTCCTACGGGCGTCCGGGGCGCGGGACCCCCTGTTCCTGCGCCTGCTGCGAGATTTGGCGGCCGTGGAGGAGGGCGGGGACCACGTCTCGGCGACGGCGGCCCGACGCCTGGCCGACGATCTGGAGGCCGAGCTCATCCGGCGCGGCTACGCTCCGCCCAGCCTGCGGCGAGGACCAGATGGCCCGAGCGCCGCCAAAGCGCCCTCGGGTAGCATGCCCGCCCTCGCGGACGAGGGTGCTTCCACCGGTATGGAGCAGAGTCACACCATCCAACTGCCGAGTGATCTGAGCGGCGTGCCCGTGGTGCGCGAGGGCTTTGAGTCGGCGTGCCTGGCCGAAGGCGTGGACGGCGAGGAACTCGACCTCTGGAAGCTCGTGTTCACGGAGCTCCTCAACAACGCGATCGAGCACGGCTGCGACGAGCACGCCGACCAGATCGTGCTGCAGTACTCGATCTCGGACCGCGCGGTCGAACTGCGCGTTCAGGACCCGGGCAGCTACGACCCGGCGTTGCGCCTCCTGTTCGACAAGAAGGAGACCAACTTCGCCGAGACGGGGCGGGGCGTGGGGCTTTTGCTCGTGCGCGAGTTCATGGACGAGATCGACGTGCAACCGATCGAGGGTGGTACGGAGATCCGCGTGCGGCGGGCGCGACGCAGTTTCCGCAGTGGTGAGGGAGCGTGACGTGAAGGCCGAGCGGGACACCGGAGTCTTTCTGCCCGAGGAGGTGCGTCGCGAAACGGAGGACTACTCCGACTTCCTCACGGGCGAGCTCGACGTGGACCGCCGCCGCGTGTCGATGCTCCTGGAGACCCTCGCCGAGGTGAACTCCAGTGTCGATCTGCGGGAGGTCATGCAGAACGTCGTGACCAAGAGCATCAAGGTGACCGGCGCCGAGCGCGCGATCATCATGCTCTACGACGAGCAGAACGTGCTTCGCATCGAGTTGGCGGTGGACGAGCGCGGCATCGACCTCGGGCAGGACGTTCAGTACAGCCACTCGGTCGCGATGCGGGTTGCGCGCGAGGGGCGCGGCATCTGCCTGATCGACACGGCCAATCAGGAGGAGATCTCGCTCGGACAGTCGATCCTCGATCTCAAGCTGTTGACGGTCATGTGCGTGCCGCTGCTCGTGAAGGACAAGATGACCGGTCTGCTCTACGTGGACAGCAAGGCGTCGTCGCGAGAGTTCACCGACCGCGACCTCACGCTCTTCAAGGCTCTCGCCAGCCAGGTAGCCGTGGCGGTCGACAACAGCCGTCTGCTCGAGCACTACGTCGAGAAGCAGCGGATCCAGGAAGGCCTCGACGTCGCGCGGGAGATCCAGCAGAGCCTCCTGCCGCGCGGCGGCGTGCGCCTCCCGGAGTTCGACATCTACGGGCTCTCGATCGCGTGCGAGGAGACAAGCGGAGACTACTTCGACTACGTGCGCCGTGGTCCGGGGAGTCTGGCGCTCGTCGTGGGCGACGTGTCCGGCCACGGTATCGGCGCCGCGCTCCTCATGTCGACGGCTCGCGCGCTCCTGCGCGCGTTCGCGTCGGGGGACGTGAGTCCGGCCGAGATTGTCACCCGCCTCAACAAGTTCCTGTCGAACGACGTCGAGACGGGACGCTTCATGACGCTGTTCTACGGCGAGATCGACCTTGCCGAGCGCACGATCATGTACGTGCGCGCCGGACACAACGAGCCGCTGATCTACAGGCGTGCGGAGGATCGATTCGAGGAGCTCGCGGAGGGCGGAATCGCTCTCGCCGTCATCGACGACGCCGAGTTCGAGGCGACCGGTCCGATTCCCTTGCCTGCGGGCGACATCCTGTTCCTCTACACAGACGGCATCGTCGAAGCGACGAACGCTGACGGCGAGCAGTTCGGCATGGACCGGGCGAAAGACATGATCCGCGAGCATCGCGACGCACCGGCGCGCGAGATCGTGGACCTCCTGCACCGCGCGGCGCAGGATCACATCGGCACGGACGAGCGGCAGGACGATCTGACCCTGGTGCTCGCCAAGGCGACCTGACGGGAAGACGAGATGGAAATCCTCAGTGCAACCGACGACGGCATCCACGTGCTCCACCTGGTGGGCAATTTCGACACGACGGATGTCGACACGTTTCACGCCCACATCGAGGGTGCGGTGGACAACCAGCAGTTCAAAGTGCTGGTGGACACGTCGCAGATGAAGTTCATCAACTCGACCGCGCTCGGGTCCCTGATCCGTGCACAGAAGCGGTTGCAGCAGTACGGCGGAGACCTCGCCGTGGCCGAGCTTCCGACGTTCGCGTCGGGCGTCTTCAAGACGCTGGGTCTCGACCGCAAGATCCGCTGCTTCAAGGAACAGGAAGAGGCGAAGTCGTACCTGCACTCGGTGGGCGCCGAGGGCGTCGGTGTCGAGGGTGACCAGCAGGTTGCGTTCGTGTTCGCGGGGCAGGATCAGATCGAAGCGGCCGGCACCGACCCGCGCGTCGGCCTGATGAAGTCGATCGGCGAACACGGCGTGCAGTTCGTCTGGGAGAACCTCGACGCTCTCGACGTGGAGACGATGTTCTGCGAGGGCGCCATGCTGCGCGTGGAGTTCCGGCTGCCTCTCTATCACGAGTCGCACACGTTCCACGCGGATGCGCAGGTCGTGAGCACCGCCGTGACGGCCGGCAATCGCGTCACGGTGCAGAGTCGCTTCACCGGCCTCTCCGATGTCGAGCGGCGCGCGATCCAGCAGTTCGTTCGGGACCTTCGCTACCTCCGCGGCGAGCTGTCGGAGTAGGTCACGAGGATCGCTGAGCGATCCTCGCGCCCAACTCCGACAGCGTGTCTCCCTCTGTGAGGAGGCGTCCCGCCGAGGGACGCGGACGAACGCCTGCGACGCAAGTCCGCGTGTCAGCGGACGAGCGGGGTGGAGAAATGAACAATTGCTCCAGCAGCAGGAGCGCGGTCTCCGACCGCTACTGAGGACTTCGGTCACGCCGCTTGCTGCGCAACCGCCGCGCCCTGCGCGTCCACGCAACGAGTGCAAACTCTCCCTGGCTAGCCGCGCTCTGATAGCCGCGCGCGGCTAGCCGCGCGCCACTACTTGCGGCGCGGGCCGTCCACGCCTTCGACGTAGACGGGTTCGCCCTGGATGTTGTCCAGGACCTCGCGAAGGCCTTGACCGCGACGGCGGGCTTCGCTCTCGCGCTGCTCATGCGTCACGGAAGTCGTGGGACTCGCGGTCCGCGCGGGGCGGAGCGACGGAGCGGACTCGACGGTCACCTGCGGTGCGCTGTCACGGCTCGGCCGCGCGAGGTCTCCCTCGGCCTGTGACGCGGCGTGAGGGGCGGCGGGGGGCGACGCGTTCCCGAACACGGGCCGGGTCTTTCTGCGCGTCGTGAACGCCAACCTCTTGACGTCCCGGACTGTGACGATTGTCTCGCAGCTCCCGGCCGGGGCGCTGCCGCAGGGTGCCGCGAAGACCGACCTGGTCGTGCAGATCTTGGTGATGTCCGCGATCTCGCCCTCGGCGACGATGCCGAGCCAGCGGAACTCCTGGCGGCGGGTGTTGCGGATGTCACCGGGTGAGACCCCCTGGATCGCCTCGGTGACCGACTCGGCGATGACGACGGGCTTGACCGTGTGCGCGCCGTAGAGGATCGGGACGTGCGCCTCGGGGCCGCGCGGGTTGTCGAAGCGGTCGATCCCGTAGGTGGGCGAGTCCCGGAGCTGCTTCTGCCGCGGCGGCGTGGGAGTCAGCGCGGTGCCGGCGATCGTCGCTGCGCCCGAGACGATGAGCGGCACGCCGAAGGGCGTGGCGATCAGCAGGATGCCGGCGATGACCTGCACCGCGCCGAGGACGTAGCCGAGTGTCTTGCTCGCCATCGGTCACTCCACTCGGAGCGCGCGCGCGTCGGCGGAGGTCGGGAACCCCCCGATCCGCATCAACGACCGTGAGATCCTGTCCAAGCTCTACGAGGAGGAACTCGGGCGGGGTAACAACAAGAGGCGCACGTTCACCTTCCCACACCGCAAGGTGGTGCTCGGCGACGACGAGATGCCCGGCGTCGAGCTCTTCGTGGACGGGGTCAAGAAGGCGTGGATGACGCAGACGGCGAGCGCGGAGTTCACGGTCCCGGCGCCGCCGCGCGTCACGTACGACCCGATCACGCTCAAACCGCTTCCGCGCCCCAAGCTCACCTTCAACCTGCGTCGCGATGACCGGACCGATCGCGTGCTCGGACGGTCCCTGCGCGTGTTCATCCGGGGGCCGGGCGTGCCCGAGTTCGAGCAGCTCCGCGGCGTGGGCGTCTACCGGTGGAGCGCGCAGAAGCTCGCGCGGCACCGGATGAAGATCCGCTTCAAGCGCCGGCCGCCGCGGGGGTTCACGGTACGCGTCGCCTACGAGTACCTGGGCGCCGAGGGCGTTGCGTTCACGCAGAACGTCAAGGGCGTCACCAAGGTGATCTTCGGCCGGGCGCCCGCGAGCGGGAAGAGGGTCACCGCGACCTACTGGACGGCGGCCTTCCGGCGTCTTCGGATCGTGTGGCGCCCGGGAACGCTCGACCAGCAGCCGATCGACGGCTTCACGGACATCGAGCAGTCGCGCAACCCGAACGACAGTCTGCTGAAGCGCTCCAACCCGATCAGCTACTCGACCGTGGGCCGCGAGGCGGACAACCTGCGGATCGGCATCACCGCGCCGCAGGGGATGATCCACTACAAGGAGGATGGCGGCACCCGCGCCGTCCAGGTGCAGCTGCGCGTCGAGTACCGCACGCTCGGCGCCTCCTCCTGGAACCGGCTGCGGTCCGCCGGCGGGAACAGCTTCCTGCTGCTCGGCGAGCGACCCGGCACGATGCGCTGGGAGATCGACGTCAAGGACGAGCTGACCCAGCGCGCGATCGAGGGCGAGAGCGGAGCGACGACGGCGCTGGAGGAGTTCGACCGCGACGCCTACGAGGTCCGCGTCACGCGGCTCACGGCGCACCCGACGGACCCGCTCGTCGTGGACGAGCTCAACTTCAGCTACGTGACCGAAGTCCTCCACGAGGGTTTCTGCTACCCGGGGACGGCGCTCCTCGGCCTGCGCGGAAGCCCGGGCGCGTTCCTCTCGGGTGGCAGCCTGCGCGTCACCTGCATCGCGCGGCGGGCGAAGCTCTACGACCCGCGCACGGATGCTCAGGGCGGGGCGCGGGACCTCGGCTCCAGCCAGAACGCCGCGCTGGCGATCCGCGATCTGGTGACGTCAGCCGAAGGAGCGGCGACCGAACGCTACGGGGCGGGCTTCTTCTTCACCGGCCAGGACCTCTTCCTTGGTGCCAACGGCTCGCCCGCGGAGCGCAACGGCCTGATCGCCTTCGCGGACTTCTGCGACGCTTGGGTTCACCGACCCGGCGATGACGCAACGCGGCCCGCGAGCGCCACCAACGGCGAGCGCCGCTGCCGCCTGAACGTCGTCTTCGACACCCCGCAGAGCCTCATGGAGACGGTCGGCGACATCGCCTTCCTCGGCTACTGCTTCGCCACGCTCCAGGGCGCGCGCTGGCGCTTCCCGCTCGACCAGGACGGCGAGGCGGTCTTCACGTTCGTGGACGACGTGGACCCGCAGGGCCAGAACATGTCGAAGTTCGTGCTGAAGCTCGACGAGTGGGGCAAGTCGCCGTCGGGCATCCAGGGCTCCTTCTGGAACGAGACGATCCGGCACGAGTGCGACGAGCTGCTCTACCCGGTGGACGGGCTCCCCGAGGGAACGCCCACGAACATCCGCGAGGTGAACCTGCGCGGCGCCACGCGCGAGACCGAGGCCGCGCGGATGCTGCGTCATCTGGCCGTGCAGGCGCGCGAGCTCCCGTTCCCGTGCTCGTGGGAAGCGCACCCCGGCGTGCAGCACATCGAGGCCGCTGACATCGTCACTGTGAAGACGCGCGTGCCCTACTCGACAGGCTCCAATGCGATGGAACTGAAGGTTCGCGTCCTGGCCGGGATCGTCAGCCGCGACGAGGACGGCAAGATCGTCGTCCGCTACGCCGGGCGCGTGATGAAGTCCACGGCGTACACGCTCCAGGCGGTGACCGTGCCGGTGAGCGCGCAGGCCACCGCGGCGCCGGCGCGGGGACGCAGGATGAGACGTCGAGGACGTCGGCCACGCCGCGTGACGAACCTGCGCGCGCGTGTCAGGTGAGCGTGCGTGGAGGGAGGCTCCGCGCGGGGGGATCCTCGGTCACGTGGCCGCTGACACCCTCCGGTACGTCGACGTCGTTCTCTCGTGGTCTCGCGCAGAGTCGGGCACCACCGCGTTGCTCAAGCGCGAGCAGGGGAGCACGGGTTGGACGGAGGTTGGTCGCACGCAGGGAACGGAGTTCACAGCCGAGGGACTGCACCCGGAGCGTGCCTACTCCTTCGCCGCCGCAGCGGTCCTCGACGACGGCGGCCTCGTCGAAGAGGACGAGTGGGAGACCGTTCGGGTCGCGCCGATGGCGGACGAGGGCACACCGGAACTCCCAGGGACCCCCTCTGGCTTCGCCGTCTCACAGGACGGGGCGAACCTCAACTTCCGTTGGTCCGCGCCTGCAGATGGCGTGGCGGCGACCCATGAGATCCGCGTCGGGGCCACGTGGGAGGACGGGACGCGCGTCGCCGCGGATCTGAGCGGCTCGCCGTACTCGTGGGCCTGGTCCTCCTCCGGCTCGCAGACGCTCCACCTGAAGGCCGTGGACCGGAACGGACGCACCTCGCGCACAGCCGCGTCGGTTAGCATCACGATCGAGCCTCTCGATGACCACGTCACCGAGGACACGTCCGATGAGGCGGCCCAGGGCTGGACGGGTCCCAAGACCCACGTCGAAGTGGACGCAGGCGCACTGCGGCTCGAACGCTTGCCGGAGCACTTTGGGGCGGCGGCGTCACCCTTCGGTTGGTTCAAGAGCGTGCCCTGCTTCGCGACGTACTGGCCCGGGGGCTCCTACGAGACGCTGCCCTTCGACGCGGGTCAGGTCGAGCACCAGCGGGTCGAGGTGGACCTTGGCGTCGAGCAACCGGTGGACGGCGCACTCCCGTTCGGCGCCGTGCGCCGTCCGGCACTCGGCGCGAGTAGGAAGAGGGACGGCACTCTCCTCCCGCTCGGCACACCGGGTTTCGCGTCCAAGAACTCGTGGCGACTCACGCCGCTGGTCCCGCCGGACGTTGAGGTTGAGATCGACACGAGCCCGACGCCCGCGGGGCCCTGGGACGGTTACCGTCCGCATGTCGCCGGGACCTACACGTACTGGCGTTGTCGGCTGCGGGTCACCGTTCGAGGCGACGGCCTGCGGTACGTGCGCATCCCACGGCTCGTGATCATCCGACGCAAGTTCAACCGCAAGCTCGAGGGCGACGTGGTGGTCGGCCCCGACGATCCGATCGTGGTGGTGTTCCCGGAGCCCTTCCAGAACGCCCCGAAGGTCACGGCCCACCTGCTCGGCTACCCGGGGAGCGTCGAGATCGTGGCCGTCACGCGCACGCAGGTGACGCTGCAGCCCGGCGCGGCAGTCTTCGCGGAGGATCCGGCGACCTTCGCACCGACGATCCACTGGCAGGCGATGGGGACGTGAGGTCGACGCTCAGTCCTCGGCCTCGTCCGTCGCGGTCGACCAGGCCTCGATCAGTTGATACGAGGCCGTAGTCTCGTCTCGAAGCGGCGAGATGGTCTCAGTCATCGTGATCCGCTCCCACTGCGCCGCGTTCGTCACCCAGTCGGCGTAGTACCGGACGTCGGCAACGCGCCGGAAGTGACGGAACCAGACTCCGATTTCAGGCTCCGGTCGGCGGATGTAATTGTAGTCGCCATCGACCGTGGCAAGCGCGAGCGGGAAGTGGTGCGCCATCACCAAGACGCGATCGCCGACCTCCATCGCGCGAGCGAACGCCCAGTAGTGCCGTTGCCGCTCTGGGAGTTTGGCCTTCTTCACCCGCATGAGGTCGCCTGGGTTACCACGGAAGTCCAGCCCGATGAACCCGGCTGCCAGGCTCTCGTGGGCGTGCGTGGCCGAGAGCTTCGACCGCCCAGGATGGAGTTGCATTCGCCAGTGCGTCATTGACCCGCCCTCCTCGCTTGCAGCCGATCGTACGCCGGGCTTGGCTGGACCGGAACGGCGAAGCCCTTGCCCGAGCCTCCGCAGCCGACGAGTTTCGGTGACTGAACCCGGAGGCGCCGCATGGCCTGGAAGAAGCTGATCACTGAGGACGATTTCGCTGGGTTCGCGGCACCGTCCGCCGTCATCGGCGGCACCGCGGTCTCAGGCGCGGCAACCACCGCGATGCGGAGCGACGCCGCTCCCGAACTCGGTCCCCTCACCCGCGACCTCGACTTCGGCGGGTTCAAGGCGACGAGCCTCTCCGACCCGTCCGCAGCGCAGCACGCGGCCACGAAGGCGTACGTGGACTCTGTGGCCCAGGGCCTCGCGCCGAAGGACTCCGCCCGCGCCACCACCACCGGCGACATCACGCTCTCGGGCGCGCAGTCCATCGACGGCGTGGCTGTCGTCGCCGGCGACCGCGTCGTCGTGAAGGACCAGACAGCGCCCGCGGAGAACGGCATCTACGTCGCCGCGGCCGGGGCATGGAGCCGCGCGGACGACGCGAACAGCGAGGCCGACCTGCTCGGTGCGTCGGTGTTCGTGCAGGAGGGCACTGCCAACGCCGACACGCTCTGGGTACTGACGACGGACGCACCCATCGTCGTCGGCACGACGGCGCTCACGTGGGCGCAGTTCGCGAGCGCCGGGGACATCGAGGCGGGCGCCGGACTCACGAAGGCCGGCAACACGCTCGACGTCAACGTGGATGGCTCGACGCTGGAGATCAACGCCGACACGCTGCGCGTGAAGGCCCTCGGGATCACGGACGCCCTCGTGGCGGCTGCAAACAAGGACGGTGCCGTCGGCACCCCGTCCATGCGGACACTCGGCACCGGCTCGCAGCAGGCCTGCGCGGGCAACGACGGGCGGCTGTCCGACACGCGCATCCCGGCCGCGGCTGCGGGTGGCACCGCGTGGGACTTCAACGACAACGAGATCGTCGCGCTCCGCCCGAAGGGCTACACGACCGGCGGTCACCCGGGCTCTGCCGCAGTGGGTCGCATCATCTTCGACACGACTCTCTCGCGGCCCATGGTCTGGTACTGATCGTGGCGGACGCGGAGTTCCTGGCGCGAGCACAAGCACGAGCCGCTCGCGAGACGGCAGCACGTACGCGGCAGCCAGCCGTCTTCGAGCCCCCCGGGTCGCCCGTCCCCGAAGCGAACGCGGCGCGCCCGCAGCTCCCGCAGAAGGCCAAGACGCAGCGACTCCACGACGACCTCGCCGAGGTCATCAACACCCACGCCGCGAGTCCCGAGACGGTGCTCATGGCCCTGGAGCTCCTCCGGCACCAGGCGCTCGCTCCGCGCCTGCGCCAGATGGCGCTGGAGTAGCCGATGGCCTGGAAGCTCGTCTGGACGGAGGACGATGCGGGCGTGCCCGATGGGCTGGCCACACTCGATGGCAGCGCCCTGGTGATCCAGGACCCCGCGAGTGCGAGTGACGCGCCCGGTGGGTCGTTGATCGTCAGGGCGGAGCCGACCGGGAAGCTCTCGGTAGGCTGGCTGCCGACCGGCGACCCAAACGGCGTCGCGAGTCTGGACGGCGCGTCCCGCGTCGAGGCAGATGGGGTCGTGGTCAGCGGTGTTCAGGTGGTCGGATCGCAGCAGACCCCGGTCCCGGACCCCACCTGAGCGAACTCCTGATCGACCACGCCGACCCGGCGAACCCCGTCTCCTCGGGCTGCCTCGTCCTCGCCACGCTCTGGCGCAAGACCGTGGGCGGCGCCGGGAAGGCCGGCGGGACGGTCGTCTTCCGCGCCGACCTCGCCTACGCGCAGACCGCGCGCCACACGAGAGCGTGACGTGAAGACGGCAGGCTCCTTCCGTCCGGGGTTCGACGCGCGCCGCCTGATGCGTCGCACGGTTCCGGTCGCCGACCGCTTCTGGCCGCGTGTCCGGAAGACAGCGGGCTGCTGGGAGTGGACCGGCCGGCGCTACCCGCGCGGCTACGGCGCCTTCACGATCGGAGGGCGCGGCGTTCAGGCGCACCGCGTGGCGTGGGAGCTCGCGCGCGGCCTGATCCCGGCGGGGATGCTGGTCTGCCACGCCTGCGACAACCCGCCCTGCGTTCGACCCGACCACCTCTTCCTCGGCACGCAGTCGGACAACATGTGCGACATGGCCGCGAAGGGGCGGCACCCGTACCCGCGCGGCGAGGACCACCACCAAGCGCGTCTCTCGAACGCCGATCGCGCCGAGATTCGGCGTCTCTACGCCGCAGGCGGCGTCACGCAGGCGGCCATCGCCGATCGCTTCGGCGTCTGCCCGTCCCACGTCAGCCGGATCGTCCGGAGGTTCCGCCGCCCGCGCAAGACCGCCGCGCCGGTGCTCGGTCCTACGACCGCGACCCGTGCGCTCGCGAAGAGGAGGGCCTGATCCATGGAAGCCGTGCTCACCGAAGCCGCCCGTCAGGTGCCCTCCCTCGTGGTGCTCGTCGTCCTGGTGGTGCTCTTCCTGCGCCGCATGCGCGAGAGCGACGCGACGCAGAAGGTGATCGCCGACGCGTGCCACGAGGCGCAGCGTCAGTCCGTGCGCGCCGTGGAGGTCCTCGAAGAGAGGTCCGCGGCGCTCATCACCACGTGCACCGAGATCCTGGGGGCCGCGAAGGCCTCCATCGAACGGGTCGAGCACCATCTCGACCGAGAGGAGTCACACCGATGAAGTTCCCCCTGCTCGCCGCTCTCGCCATCCTGCCGGCCGCTCTCCTGCTTCCCGGCTGCGCCACCGGGCGCGCCGACGCCGGCGCCGCCAACCCGACGCTCAGTTGGTCGGCCGGTGTCCTCGCCGTCGAGGAAGCCGATGTCGTGCGTACCCAGGTCACCGTCTCCGACTGGCCGCTCGGCATGGACCGCTGGACGCCCGAGCAGCTCGCCGCGTTTGTCCAGGCACGCGCGGCCGCGGGCAACCCCGGCAGCGTCGGCGATCTGTTCTACTCGCGCCAGGACGTGAAGGTCGGCACCGATCAGCGCGGAGGCACGGCGTCTCCTACGAACGAGACCCCGATCCGCGTGGACGCCAACCTGGACGGCCCGGCGAAGGGAGCCGCCGAGTCGGTCGCGGAGGCCCTTGGTCTGGCGGGCGGCTCGAACGACGTGGCGGCCGAGAAGCCCACCGAGGCGCCGACCGCCGATCCGGAGAAGGAACCGGAGCCCGCCGAGTAGCCGATGGCCGCTCGCTTCCCCGGGACACTCCTGCTCGCTCAGGATCTCGGCCTCAGCCCGACCGGCAAGCGCCGCTTCGCCGTCGCGGGGGAGATCGTGGATCTTCCCATCCAGGCTCTGTCGGACGCCGTCGTCGGCCTCTACCCCGACCTCCTGCGGGAGCGCCAGCACCACGTCGAGCTGTGGGAGTGGTGCGTCCGGGAGCATCCGAACCCGCCCAACAGCCTCCGGCCGGCGTGAGGTCGCACCTCCTATCCGTGGCTGGCCCATCCAGGTTGCTTCCTTAGAATCTGTCGTCAGACAAATGTACACACCTTCGTGGGACGCTACCCCTCGGCCGAAGTCCCTCAGGGGTTCGTTTGCGCTGGCGGGGGGAGCGTGCTCTACTCCCGCGATGGCCAAGCCGAACGCCTCTCGCACCCGAGCCTGGCGCAGACGCCAGCGCGATGGGGAAAGACGGCGTATGGCAAGGACTTCCCCCCCCCCCCCGAAAATTTCGGGAGCTATCTAGCTGGCCGATCCGGGTCCCCGGGATCTCCCGCTCCGGTCTCGGCACCGCTGTCTCTCCGTGTAGACGCCGAGCGGCGCCACCTCGCCGCGGAGGCGCCAGCGAGAGCGGGCCAACCCCGCCCGCCAACGTCACCCGGCAGCCGGCCCGCCGCGCGCGGGCGGGGCCCCATGCAAGAACGCAGAACACTCGGAGCGTCGGGGGGTTCCCGGCGGTCCGAGCCCGTGCGGCCGCGCACTTCATTTCTGGGAGGTCCCCCTGACGGGGGGTATCGACGCCCTCTGGACATTCGCCCGCGTCCCGGGCGTCGAGCCCACCAACAACGCGGCCGTGCGCAAGCCGGTGCTCTGGAGGAAGGGATGCTTCGGCAGCCAGAGCAAGCGCGGCCTGCGCTTTGCTGAACGCATCCTCACCGTCACCGCCAACCCTGCGCCTCCGCGGCGAGAACGTCTTCGACTACCTCACCCAGGCCGCCGCCCGCGGCCGCCGCCGCCCGCGGCCAGCCGCCCCCCGACCTCGTCAGCCTGCCCGCCGCCCGCTGAACTCGATCAACTCCCACGTACGTGAACAATTACAAGAGAGGTGATGCAATGAGATTGCGATGGACATCGCTGGTGACGCTTGTGGCGATCGTCGCCCTCGCCTGGTCGTCGTCGGAGATCGTGCTTGCGTCCGGTGCGAGCTGTTCGGGAACCGGACACTTCGGACACAGCGGTACCGGCCCGACGTACACTGTGAGCTGCGCCGGGTCGTGCCCGGACATGACCGCGTGCACACTGCAGGGCAATCCGTCCGGGCCGAACGGCGGCTACTTCTATTGCGGGTGCCCCGGTATCCCGGAGGCTTCGTGCTGCCACGTCATCAAGTACTTCGTGACACCTCCGGGCAGGCCTTATCCGTTCGACGTGAACGGCGATTGCCCCACGTGCCCACTGCCCGGCGTGTGCCGGGGCTCGAAGACGGGTAGCAAGTACCAGGCGCACTGCGACTGAACCAACGTTGACCGGGCTGCTCATGGTGCCGGTGCGCACAGTCGTGCCGCACCGGCGGATCGACGGCGGTACGATCGAAGAGGGAGCGCGCTCATGCCGACATCGAGACGGACGAATCGCGGCCGCATCCGTATCGAGTTGGTTCTGCTGCTCGTCACTCTCGTGCTCTGTGCGCTGGGCCTGGTGTTGTTCGTGAAACGCGAACACCGTCATGATCACGAGCAGCAGTTGCATCAAGCAGACGCGCGTGAGCGCGCCGGTTCGACCAAGGATGCCGCTCGCGTACGCCCTCCGTCGACACCGGAGGCGGCGACGGACCCGGTACAGCCCCCGACCGCTCCCGAGACGACGAACGCACGCGTGCGCGTGATCGACGCGCTCAGTGGTGATCCGGTCGTCGGGGCACGTCTTCACCTCGCCGGGCATGACACGGATGAGCTGGCGCCGGTGGGCGTCACGGATCGCCACGGCATGCACTCGTTCTCGGTACCGGAGCCGCGGTGGGGCGCAGCGGACCTGGTCGTCGCTCATGCCGACCATCGCGTCGCCTGGATCCCGCTCGATCGTGCTCGCCACCTCTTCGCGGGCGACGACTCGAACGTGATCGAGATCATGCTGAGACCGGCCGTCGTCGTGCAGGGGCGGGTGTTCGACTCCCAAGGCCGTCCACGCACGGGTGTGTCCCGGGTGGCTCTCCGAACACGGACGGCGCCTCCGGCACTCGCCACCGCGTCCCGATTCGAACGCCTGCTCGCCGATCCACGCCGACTCGTGACGGAGACCGACGAGGAAGGGAACTTCGAGATTCGGTCCGCCCGCCCGTCCACTGGGTACACGGTGCTGGCAGCCGGGGCTTCCTGGGCCGGCGAGACCGTGATGACGACGCCGGCGGAGGGCGTTGCGCGTGCCTCTGTGGCGACGGAGACGCTCTACCGGATCGCCATACGGTTCGTCGACGGCGAGGGTCTGCCGGCCCGGTTGCTCCGGGGTGGTACGTACCTCCCGGCGACGTCCTTCGGGTTCCCGTCGAACCTGCCGGGCTTTCCACAGTCCTTCGCCGAACAGGACCTCCTGAGCGTGCTGTCCGATGGCCGAGTCGCACCGCGGCGGCGCGGCGACGACCGCAACGAGGCCGAGATCGACTGGGCGTTCTCGATGGGCACCGAAGACGAGTGGGTCGGACCGTTCCCGTACACGATTCGCGCGCCGGGCTGGCAACCCGCACGTGCGGACGTCTGGGCGCATCGTCTCGACGCCGGGGACCAGGTGACCGAGATCTCGCTCGTTCCCACCGACGTACGTGGACGCGGCGCGGTCACGATCAGCTGGGTGCTCGACGATGTACCCGCGAGCTTGCGGTCCGTACTGGTCGAGAGCGCCCCGTCCCTCTCGCCTTGGGTTCGCGTCGTGCTGCTCCCGGAACGGGATCCCGGCGACGGCGTCAGCTCCTACACGTGCCGCGTGAATCGCGTGGCGCCGGGCGTCGTCGCGACGCTGCGCGACCTGCCGGCAGGGCGTTATAGGGTCCATGTTGCGCCGACCATCAGTCCCACCACCGTGGACTGGGCGGTCTCGGAGACCGTCGACGTGCTGCCGGATGAAACGAGCCCGGTCGAGCTGCAACCTTCGCGCACGGGTTCCCTCCAGTTGGTCCAGCCCGGTGGCGGAACGGTATTCGACTACCCTGCGGTCGCCCTCGACTTCGAGTGGGAGACGCCCTCTGGCCGGGTGGTGTCGGTCTCCGTGTCCGTCTACGGGGCCCGACCCGTGGTACCGCTCTTGCCCCAGGCGACCTACAGCGTCCGGGTCCGAACCCCGGACGGCCGAAGCTCGGACCTCGGACCCATCAACGTGCAGGCCGGCAAGGTGGCCACTGCCGAGGTGAACACACGGTGAAGGACCAGACGATCTCACGCGTGGCGAACGGCGTCCTGTTCGTCACCTTGGTCGGGACGGCGTTGGCGAAGCTGTTCGCCATCCTGTTCCGCCCGGATACGATTCCGGACAGGTGGATCGTCGAGGGCATTCCCACGATCCCCCTGCTGGCGACCGTCGCGTCGGCTGAGCTGGTGCTCGCCGCCGGCTTGGCGACCCGCTGGCGAGCTATCGCCGCGCGCACGACGCTTGCGATGTTCGTCAGCTTCGCGGGCATGCTGTGCTGGCTGGTCGCCCATGGCCACGACGTGTCGACGTGCGGCTGCTTCGGCGGACTCGACGCACCGGCCTCCGCACACTTCGCCTTCGTCGCAGCCGTCGCATGGCTCGCGTACTCGGTCGCCACCCAGCCGTTGGGCAAGCCGCGGACTCAAAGCACGCGCGCCCTGCATCCGGTGTGACACTGTCCGCCGGACGCGACCGGCACTCTCGAGCTACTTGGGCGCCTTGACCAGAGCGAGCTCATCACGAGGCAGGCCGCGCTCATCAAGAAGCAGGCCGCGCGCATCGACGATCTCGAGTCCCGGCTGCGCAAGGACTCACGCACCTCGTCGAAGCCACCGTCCTCGGACGCCCCGTGGTCCAAGCGCCGCCGCCGTCGCCGTCCGCCGTCTGACAAGAAGCAGGGCGCTCAGCCCGGCCATCCGGGCACGTCTCGCAAGCTCGTCGATGAGGTGATCGACCACGAGCCGAGCGAGTGCCGCACGTGCGGTCACGACGAACTCGTGGACAGCGGTCTTGAAGTGAGCGAGGCGCTGCTCCATGGCTGCTCGACTGTCTAACGGGCCACCGAGCAGCGTGGCGAGGCGGCTGTCGTTGAAACGCGGATTCGAACGGCCCTCTGGATCGTCCTCCGTCACGACGCTGCTCGTCGACTGCGTCAGCTCGACCGCCCGGCGCGCGATCGACTCCCAGCTGGTGAACTCCCGGTCGACGCACAGGTAGGTCCCAGAAGCCTCTGGCGCCTCGATCGCGACCGCTACGGTGCGGGCCACGTCCTCGGCGGCGACGAACTGACGCCCCTCACCTCGCACCATCCGCAGAGGTTCCCCGCGACGGGCTGCGTCAACCAACGCCACGATGCGACGGTCGCTCCGAAACGCACCGTCCGGCAGTGCCGGCGATCCGACAATCGGGCCCGGTCGTAGCACGACTCCTTGCATCGCGTGGGTCCCGCATGCTGCCCACAGGAACAACTCCGCTGCCGCTTTGGTGGCCCCGTAGACGTCAGCGGTCGTGAGCGCATCGTCCTCCTGCATCTCCGTCGTGAACGGACGGTGCACGGCCGTCGACGACACCAGCACGGTTCGGCCTACGCCCGTCCTGCCCGCAGCGTCGAACAGCTTCGCCGCCGCAACGGTGTCCAAGAGCTCGAGCTCGCTTCTCGGTGGACCCCAGACAAAGCCGGCGTGGACGCACACCTCATGCCCTTCCACCGCGGCCGCGACACGCGACTCCTCCAGGAGATCCGCATGGCGGACCGTCACCGCACGGTGCTCCGCGAGTCGCCCCAGTCGGTCCGGTGAGCGAACGAGCGCCGTGACCTCGTGTCCGGCCCGGACCAGAGTGCTCGAGAGATGCATGCCGAGGTAGCCCGACGCTCCGGTCAGCAAGATGCGCATGCCAGGTCTCTCCCCCGCCGAGAGGGAGCGGGCTCGCCGCCCGGCGATACGGTCCGCGCAGCGACCAACGCAAATCGGCCAGGCACGGCAGTCAGTCGGCGTTGAAGACGGCGCCCTTGGGCTGCTTGACCTTCAGTGACCACTTCACCGCGCCACTCGCACCGGGTTCGGCGCCAACGCGTATCGTCCAGGTGCCGTCGCGTGGCAGGTCGACGACGAGCGTCGCCTTGTTTCCCTGCGTGCTTACGAGGCCCGCCAGCGAGACAACTCCGCCGTCAGGATCGAACAGCGCGACGACCTTCGGAACGAGACTCCGCTTCCTGTCGCCCTTCAGCTTGAGAGTCGCCCGCGCACCGGCGAGCGCGCCGACGAGGATGTCCTCGGTCGAGTCCTCCGTGATGTCCGTGAACTCGCCCTTTGCCTTCTTCTGCGGTTTGACCCTCGCGGTCGCGACGAGCGTGGTGTCGAGGCCGTCTCCGGACACGAGGACGACGAAGTACCTCCCCGACGAGGGCGCGATCACCTTGCTGAACGACGCCTTGCCCGTTCCGTCCTTGAACTTCCCCCCCGCGACGGAGACGCCGGCCGGTCCGAGCAGCACGGCGTGCAGCGCCCGCTTCGGCTGTTTCTTCGCGGTGCGCACCTTGAACTTGAGAGAACTGCCCGCCGCCGCGTCGAAGAAGTAGCCGCAGGCGGGCTGACCGGCGGCCAGCGCCACCTCGGCCTTTGCCTCCTCGGCCGGGGCACAGACCACGGTGGTGAACTCGCGCTCGTCGCTGGATCCCGCGATGTCGGTTCCGCGCACGTGGAGCACTCCGCTGCCGGCAACCGTTGCGACACCGTCGAGCACGAACCCACCCGGGGTGAGGGTCATGCCGTCCGGCACCGCGCCGCCCAGCACGGTGTACGCGATCGGCGCCGTGCCACCGGTCGCGCGGTCGAACGCACGCGCCGAGCGGCCGAGCGGTAGGGCGAGGAACTGCTCGTCGCCGAGTGAGAGCGCCTCGTTCATGCGAACGGAGAACGCCCTGCTCACCGAGTTCTGTGGGTTGCCGGAGTCCACTACCCGGATCGTGAACGCGTAGTCCCCTGCCGCTGACGGCGCGCCGCGCAGCGACGTGCCGACGAGTCCCATACCGGGCGGTACCCGGTGTCCGGTGTTCAGCCCCAGCTGCAAGGGGGGAATGCCGTTCGCCACGCCGAACTGCTGGTCGTAGTCGCGGCCCACCGTCCAGTCCGGCAGCGGGTTCGCGGAGAGAACGAGTGGCGAGAACGCCTGAACCGTGTACTCGGGGATCGGCTCCCCGCTGGCGAGGGCGACGCGCACGCGGTAGTCGCCGGCGGAAGGGAACGCCGTCGTCACGCTCACAGGACCGGTTCCCCCGACAGTGGTCTTGGACGCCAGAACGGCATCGGCTCGGCTCCGAATCTCGACCGTCACGTCGCTGAGAACGGTGGCCCGGTCGTACGTCACGTCGGCCTGCAGCGACGTCGCGGTGCCGTCCGTGGACACCTCGTACCAATCTTCGTTGTGCCGGTTGAGCACGCGACCGATGACCAGCGCGCCCGCCACGCCGAGATCGGTGGGCTCGTCCGCACCGTCGTTCGGCTCGGCGTCGTCGTCGGCGATCAGACCGTGATGGATGTAGCTGCGGACCAGCGGTACGGGGTCGTGTCCGTCCGAGATCCACGCATCCAAGAAAGTCTCGAAGTCTGGCGCTTCGGACAGACCACCCACGAACTCCAGGAGGTAGACCGCACCCGGGGCGGTGCTGTCCACCCGATCATGGAGCTCGTTGTCCGGGTCGGCGAGGTCGAACAGCATTCCCGCCACCCACCCCGCGACGTCCGGCGCCCGTGCGCTGTTCAGATCCGGCGTCTCGAGGGACCACTCGGATCCCGTGTTTGCGGAGATGGCATCGACGAACATGTCGTCGGAATCCGCCAGCGACGCGAAGTACGCGCCGAATGCCTCCGCGAACGCGTTCTGGGGATCGGTGACCTGGTCGTAACCGTAGTCCTCCGGCGTTGCCGCCGCCCCCGCGATGTTGGCCAGAACGTGGCGTGCGTACGTGCGTGCGATCACATCCGGGTCCCAGCCGTCCTCGTTGCCGGACTGCGGGCTGCCGATGCGCAGCACCGGCGCCGTCTGCCCCGCTTCCGGCGTGTACCTCGAGACCGCCGTCGATGCCGGATCGTAGAGCACCTCGAGATGCGGGAGCGCCTCGACTCCTGCAGCGACGATCCCGTGCAGTGACCGGATCGCCTGCGAGACGTGGAGTGCGGCGCGGACGGTCCCAACCGGGTCCTCGGTCGCTCCCACGGAGACGGTCCCCAGATCGATGTCGGAGGTCAACGAGACGTCCCCGTCGAGGGTGAGCGTGTGCGGCGCGACGCCCGCGCTGGCGCGAACGCAGCTCGTGCTCGTCTGCGTGAGCATCCTCACCGAACCCGTGGCGCCGGCTGGCGGCGCCGCCACCTGCAAGAGGTACTCACCCTGCTCATCGGTGAGGGTGACGGCACTCAGCGCCGTTCCACGCATGAGTTCGATGCGGGCACCGGCCACACGGATGTCTGCGTCGAAGCCGTTCCCCACACCGTTGGCGTCGGCTTGAATGCGGTCATAGGCGGCGATGCCCGTCACCTCCACGACGTCCGGATCGAACACGAAGTCCTGACCCGGGTGTCCGTCGAGGTGGTAGAAGGTCGAAATCGGAGCGACGAAGCGTGAGTCGCCACTCCCCGGCGCATCGATGCCGTGCGAGAAGCTGGCGCGCTCCCAGCCGTCGCCGCCCGTGGCGTACGCGAACACGATGCGACCCGAAGACTCGTGCAGTTGAATCTGGAACGACCCTACATCGTAGCCTTCCCACGATATGTGGTGAACGCGCTCCAGTGTGGTGCCCTCGGTCCACGAGTACACTGTGCCGCTGTTGCCCAGCCGGTCCCACGCGACCGCGAGCATGCCGTCTCCAGTGCCGTTCGGAGGGAAGGTCGCGTTCGTGCCGGTCGACAACCCCAGTGCGACGACGCCGAGCTGCACCATCCCTTTAGTGGTGATCCAGATCTTGTCGTAGGCGAACCCGTAGTACGGGAACGTGAACGGTAGCTCGACCGTGTTCCCTGCGTAGTGCATGCCGCCCGGCAGCGCGAGCGGCTGATCCGCTCCCGCCGGCGACGCCTGGTACGTCGAGTCGCGCCGCGTGACTGTGTAGTCCTGCGCGAATGCCACGGGCGCAGCCGCGTAACCGTTCACCCCTTCGTCGCGAGCCAGGATCCAGATCGTTCGGCCATCGGTCGATCAAGATGTTGTGGGCGAGCGGCAGGACGAGGATCTGCGGGCGATGGTCGAGGACCTTCTGGCCTGGATCGAGGAGCTGGAGCGTCGCGAAGCGAAGCATCTGCGCCGCATCGACGAGCTCGAGTCGCGTCTGAAGCGTGACTCCCGCAACAGCTCGAGGCCTCCGTCGTCGGACCCGGCGTGGTCCAAGCGCCGTCGCGGCCGAAGGCCGCGTAGCGGTCGCAAGCAGGGCGGACAGCCGGGCCATGAGGGCACGGCGCGCGAGCTGGTGGATCCGTCCAACGTCGATGAGACCAAGGAGCACCGTCCCGACCTCTGCGACGCGTGCGGACACGACGATCTCGAGCAGGGCATCGGCGATCCGTACCGGCACCAGGTGACGGTGCTCCCGCGCGTGCTCGTCACGGTGCGGGAGCACCGGCTGCACAAGGCGCGGTGCCGGCGCTGTCGTGCGGTCACGACGGCGGTCCTGCCCGATGGCGTGCCGACCGGGGCCTTCGGTCCGCGGCTGACCACACTTGCCGGCGCGCTGCGCGGCGTGTACCGCGTGAGCGTGCGGGAGACGCAGCGGCTGCTCGGTGAGATCTTCGGTGTGAAGATGTCGCTGGGCAAGATCAGCGACTGTGAGCGTCGGCTCAGTGACGCTCTGCACTCGTCGTACCTCGAAGCCCTCGGGGCAGTCCGCACGTCGCTGCGAGCCAACGTGGACGAGACGTCGTGGAAGGAACGGGGCCGGGTGTGCTGGCTGTGGGCGGCGGAGAGCGAGCACGCCACAGCCTTCGGGATCGATCGCCGCCGCAGTGCCAAGGCGAAAGGGCGGCTGATCGGGCGGCGCTTCGGTGGCACGGTGATCAGCGACCGGATGGGTGCCTACGAGTCACACCCACTTGCCCGCCGCCAGCTCTGCTGGGCGCACATCGAGCGCGCCTTCCGTGCGCTGGCCGAAGGCCCGCGAGGACATCGCCGCTTCGGCAACAAGGGCGTCATGATCGCGCAGTCGGTCATGCGCAGCTACCGGCTCTTCGGTGAGCACGGCGACCGTGACCGGCTGCAAGGCGAAGCCGCTGTGCTGCGCGGACGGCTCGAGCGACTGATCGCGAACGACGACTCGGCTCTGGCCAACCATCTGCGCCCCCGCGTAGTCGCCCTCTTCACCTATGCGCGGACCCAGGACGTGAGTCCGACGAACAACGCCGCCGAGCGCGCGGTCCGCAAAGCGGTGCTCTGGCGCAAGGGCTCCTTCGGAAGCCAGTCCGCTCGCGGACTCCGCTTCGCCGAGCGCGTGTTGACCGCCGCGGCCACGCTGCGACGCCGTGGCGACCAAGTCTTCGACTTCCTCGCCGACTCGGTCGCCGCGCACCTCACCGGCGCCGACCCGCCCGTCATGGTCCCGCTGCCCGTCGCACGCTGAGGCTCACACGCTGTCAAGGGGTGAACGGTTACCGGCGGCGTTGTTCGTCGGACTCACGTCCTGGGTCCGCGCATAGGTGAAGAGGGCGACCACGCGGGGGCGCAGATGGTTGGCCAGAGCCGAGTCGTCGTTCGCGATCAGTCGCTCGAGCCGTCCGCGCAGCACAGCGGCTTCGCCTTGCAGCCGGTCACGGTCGCCGTGCTCACCGAAGAGCCGGTAGCTGCGCATGACCGACTGCGCGATCATGACGCCCTTGTTGCCGAAGCGGCGATGTCCTCGCGGGCCTTCGGCCAGCGCACGGAAGGCGCGCTCGATGTGCGCCCAGCAGAGCTGGCGGCGGGCAAGTGGGTGTGACTCGTAGGCACCCATCCGGTCGCTGATCACCGTGCCACCGAAGCGCCGCCCGATCAGCCGCCCTTTCGCCTTGGCACTGCGGCGGCGATCGATCCCGAAGGCTGTGGCGTGCTCGCTCTCCGCCGCCCACAGCCAGCACACCCGGCCCCGTTCCTTCCACGACGTCTCGTCCACGTTGGCTCGCAGCGACGTGCGGACTGCCCCGAGGGCTTCGAGGTACGACGAGTGCAGAGCGTCACTGAGCCGACGCTCACAGTCGCTGATCTTGCCCAGCGACATCTTCACACCGAAGATCTCACCGAGCAGCCGCTGCGTCTCCCGCACGCTCACGCGGTACACGCCGCGCAGCGCGCCGGCAAGTGTGGTCAGCCGCGGACCGAAGGCCCCGGTCGGCACGCCATCGGGCAGGACCGCCGTCGTGACCGCACGACAGCGCCGGCACCGCGCCTTGTGCAGCCGGTGCTCCCGCACCGTGACGAGCACGCGCGGGAGCACCGTCACCTGGTGCCGGTACGGATCGCCGATGCCCTGCTCGAGATCGTCGTGTCCGCACGCGTCGCAGAGGTCGGGACGGTGCTCCTTGGTCTCATCGACGTTGGACGGATCCACCAGCTCGCGCGCCGTGCCCTCATGGCCCGGCTGTCCGCCCTGCTTGCGACCGCTACGCGGCCTTCGGCCGCGACGGCGCTTGGACCACGCCGGGTCCGACGACGGAGGCCTCGAGCTGTTGCGGGAGTCACGCTTCAGACGCGACTCGAGCTCGTCGATGCGGCGCAGATGCTTCGCTTCGCGACGCTCCAGCTCCTCGATCCAGGCCAGAAGGCCCTCGACCATCGCCCGCAGATCCTCGTCCTGCCGCTCGCCCACAACATCTTGATCGACCGATGGCCGAACGATCTGGATCCTGGCTCGCGACGAAGGGGTGAACGGTTACCGACCGAGGAGCGGCGCCACGAGAGCGTCCCATCACGGCCGGCGGCATCGCGCTGGACGCGCGGCTGAGTCGCTGGATTGAGCCGATGGCGAAGCACGGAGCCGTCGTGCGGGGCTGAGCACTCACGGGAACGCAAACGCAGGACCCGTAGGTCGGTCGGAGTATCAAACGAGTTGAGCCGTTGTGTTTCTTGGTTTCGGCTACCCTCGCCTGGATGAGCGCCAAGGAGCTGGAGCTCGACGAGAGGCCGCCCGTGTCCGGTGGTGCGAGCACTGGGCTGCGGTCCACGGCGAGGAGCCGACTGCGAAGGTCCTGGAGCGGCTCGAGCAGCGGGCGACGTTCGGGATCTGTCTTCGGGTCGTGGACCTCGAGTCCGAGCCGAGCCCTGACTCCCACGACATCGCGCAGTTGGAGTCCGATGTGCTGGCGCTGCTTAAGAGGAGTGCTCCGAAGTAGCTTTCCGGCTGGTCGCGCTGCTGTCGCGCGCCACGCACGCACCGAGAAGCTATCGCGTATCCCCGACGTGTGTGCGGGCGGCGACGCCCGAAGCCGCCGACGATCACGCCGCCCGCTTCGGCTCGTCCTCGCTCTCCGCCCGCACCAGCGTCGCCTCGACCGAAGCGCGCACCTGGACGCCAGCCGCCTTCCAGAGCTGCATCTCCTCGGTGTCGTCACGCAGGTCGGCTGGCGGCGCGATCGGCGGCAGCCGCATCGTCAGGTCATCCAGCGGGACCTCGAGCACGGCGGCGAACGTCAGCAGCAAGTTCGCGTCGGGCACGATCGCGCCCTGTTCGCACGCCGCGACGATCGCTTGGCTGACGAAGCGCGCCGCATGACAGTCGGGGCGCTGCTCGCGGACGAGCTTGCCGAGGTCGTACTGGCTGAGGCGTCGCGCCTTGCGATGCTCGCTCAACTTGCGGGGAGCGAACTGGCGTCGTTCGCGGTAGCGCGCCATCTCGTAGATCGGCGATCGGCGCGGGGTCAGGTGTCGGTTCTGCTGTCATTGATCAAGGCTCCTAGTTGCGACGCCGGCGCGTGGGGGCGCCGACGCCGCGAGAGAGAGAGAACCCGGCAGAGACCTTCCCTGCGCGGGCGTCAGTCACATGTGCGCCGGATGCGATTAGCGGCTGTCAGGACACGCCACCGATGGGCGCAAGGACCGCGGTGAGCGTCGGTGCGGGCAGGGTCTTGTCGAGACCGCGAGACCGTTGATCGCTCCAGTGACAGCCCGCCACCACACCTCTGCGTCGTTCGGATGGATGTCCTCCGAGATGGCGTGCGCCACTCTTCGGCTCAGCTCGCGGAGGTCATCGACCGCCGCGGTGCCCGCGTCGTCCGGCACCCCCGACCGAACTACCGAGTACATGTCTCCGACGAACGCCTGGAGCGCGCGGTAGCCGCTCGATTCCGGATGCATCGCTGCTGCATACGTCGTCAAGTCGCGCAGGGGCACGTCGCCGAGTTCGGGACCCTCGATCCTCGCGAGTGTGGCGCGATCCAGGCCACACGCAGCGACGAACTCGTCGTCTGAGATGAAGTACGCGGCGCGTTGGAGTCCGAGCGATGTCCCGTCGAAAGACCACACGCCAACGTCGCGGAACTGATCGCCCCACGGGCGTTCGAATGTCCTGCACATCGCCGACGCGGCCCGTGTGCTGATCTCGCCACCCTCGAGCATCGACGAGAGGTGCTTGAACTTGACGCACCCGTCGTATGCCTCGTGCGCGTTCGTGAACACCGGGTCGTAGAAGAACCTCATGCGCGTCCATCCGGCGTCGCGCAGGAAGCGGCGGAACGCTCCCTTGTCGCGCACCAGAGCACGTCCCCGCGCCCGCGCTGGTGTGGCCGGTTCAAGTCCGAGGATCTCCCCCACCCGGACTGGCCGACGCTCGGGTGGGAGCGTGTGGTCACGCCCCGCCAGGTAGTACATCACGTCGCGCCAGAGCTCGTCGCCGAAGCCCAGTTGCTCGATGATGCACGATGACTCGTCAACGCTGAGGCGCGCACCCTCCTCGACGTGGAAAGCGAGGAAGTCCGCGGGGATCTCGGTGCGCCGAGCTAGCCCGAATCGTTCACCAGCCGGGAATCTGAGCGGGCCGTCGTCTGTCTAAGTGCTCGTACTCGCTAGTACTTGCACCGACAGGAGCGCCGGCCCGATGACGACAGACTGTAGCCCGCAGGGGACCCTCTTCGCGGGCATCTGTGGACGCACCGCGGTGACGCGCTTCGACGCCGGTACCGTGACGAGCGACGGGGGCGTGCTGCTGCTCGAGCGGGTCGATCGTCGCATCGATCTGCTCTCGCGGTTTGCGCGCTGCTTCGGGGACCACCGGGACCCGCGTCGGGTCGAGCACACGGTCGGCCAGATGCTGCGTCAGCGGGTCTTCGGGCTGTGCGCGGGCTACGAGGATCTGGTGGACCACGACCATGTCGGCAAGGACCCGCTGTTTGCCGCGGCGTGCGGCAAGCGCGAGGGTGCTCTGGCCACGCACCCGACGCTCTCGCGGCTCGAGACCACGCAGCTCGGCGCCACGGCACAGACGCGCTACGCCAAGATCGAGATGGACCAGGAGCGCGTGGACAGCGTGCTCAGCGACGTCTTCTGCGAGGCCATGGGGCCGGAGGATCCGGGCCTGCTCGTGCTGGACCTGGACCACTCCGACGTGCGGCTGCACGGCCGGCAGGAGGGCCGCTTCTTCCACGGCTACTACGGGCACTACTGCTACCTGCCGCTGTACGTCTTCTGCGGCGAGCACCTCTTG
Source organism: Planctomycetota bacterium (assembly GCA_965248445.1). Classification (GTDB taxonomy): domain Bacteria; phylum Planctomycetota; class JAJSAM01; order JAJSAM01; family JAJVHW01; genus CBDFJG01. The sequence continues at coordinate 890,128 of CBDFJG010000003.1, read as the reverse complement.
CTCGCTCGGCTCCAGACCGCTGACAGAGATCCCGCGCGCGGAGTCGTGGACGAGCTCCGTGCGCTGGTCTTACGTCTGCGGCGCCGCTGGCCCCGGGCCAAGGTGCTCGTGCGCGCAGACTCGGGCTTTTGCCGCGAGGAGCTGATGGCCTGGTGCGAGGCCGCCGGCCACTTCTACCTGCTGGGCATGGCGCGCAATGAGCGCCTTGAGCGACACGTCGAAGACGCGCTCGATGAGGCCGCAGCCCGTGCCGTGCAGACCGGCCGAGCAGCCCGGGTCTTTCGCGACTTTGCCTGGACCACGCTGGGGAGCTGGAGCCAGAGGCGTCGCGTGGTCGCCAAGGCCGAGCACCTGCCGGGCGGCAAGCGCAATCCCCGCTTCGTGGTGACCAATCTGCCGCCTCGTAGCTGGAGCAGCAAGCGTCTCTACGAGCAGCTCTACTGCGCCCGGGGCGAGGCGGAGAATCGCATCAAGGAGCAGCAGCTCGAGCTCTTCGGCACCCGTCTGTCGGTGCACACGATGCAGGGCAACGCCGTGCGGATGGCCATGTCGGCCATGGCCTACGTCCTGACCTGTGCGCTGCGACGCATCGGTCTCGCCGGCACCGAGATGGCGCGTGCGCAAGCCGGCACGATCCGCCTGCGGCTGCTCAAGATCGGCGCGCTCGTGCGGATCACGACGCGCCGGATCTGGGTCTCGATGTCCTCGTCGTGGCCCTGGCAGCACGTCTTCGAGCGCTGCGCGCAACGACTGCTGGCATCCCCGAAGCCGACCTGACGTCCCGCCGCGCCGTCCGCCACACCACCGCCCGGCCTACGGTCTGCCCACACCGCAGAATCCGCGCCGTTTCGGCCGCTCACTCGCGTTGCCCTTGTGGCAACGACGACAGCATCCGCCCTCGCCTGGCCAAGATCTGACCCTGTGGACTCCGAAAGCACCGTCATCGCGACGTCTCGTGAACAGATGCGGCTAGTTCCGCCAGGTCAATTCCCTTCACACAGAGGATCGCCCGGAGTCGGGCACGGGCGGCCTCGCTCGCCGGTTTGCCCCACTCGTCTCGGAATGTCTCGATGATGCTCTCTGGATCCAGTGCGAGCCGGATCGCGGTCTCCTCGTCGCTCGTGCCGTCTCCGGTGCGCTCGGCCGCGTTGACGGCCGCTACATCGACACTCGCACGCTCGGCGACCTGCGGGACTGTCAGCCCCTCATGGACGCGCGCCCAGGTGAGCCATCGCGGATTCCACTCTGGTCGCGCCGCACGCGGAGTCTCCATCGTTGTTGTCATCTCATCCTCCCTCTCGCCGGCAGAACGGGTGAGATGAGGCGTGCCGGCACCGGCGACCGACAGCGCCTCGGTAACCGTTCACCCCTTGACAGCGTGTGAGCCTCAGCGTGCGAGGGGCAGCGGGACCATGACGGGCGGGTCGGCGCCGGTGAGGTGCGCGGCGACCGAGTCGGCGAGGAAGTCGAAGACTTGGTCGCCACGGCGTCGCAGCGTGGCCGCGGCGGTCAACACGCGCTCGGCGAAGCGGAGTCCGCGAGCGGACTGGCTTCCGAAGGAGCCCTTGCGCCAGAGCACCGCTTTGCGGACCGCGCGCTCGGCGGCGTTGTTCGTCGGACGCGCCTCGCTGGTGCTCATGCGGAAACAGCCTCTGCAAGGAACGGCTGCACGCGCAGGTTCTTGGTGCACCTGGCGAGCGCGTTGCGCAGCCAAGGCGTACCGGACCGAGTTCGGTATCCGTCGGCGGTCATGCGATCGGCAACGTCGACCCATCGACCAAGCAACCCGTGGAGCGCCCGCGCGCGGCGGAGAGCGGCGACTTCGGGTACACGGGCGCCAGGCCGCGGTCAGTCCAGCGCGCGCCGTAGGGAGCGGTGCCGACGCGCGAACCACGCTTCTTGGCGGCAGCGAGGCCGGCGCGAGTGCGTTCGCGGAGGATGTCGCACTCCCAGACAGCGACACTGGCCAAGATCCCGGCAAGGAGGCGCCCAGTGGAAGTGGGCAGCGACACGCCGTACCTCGACAGTCGAACCGGGAAGACGCGGGTCTCCGCTCAGGAGGTTGTCACCGGATCGATCGTCTCGTTCGTGCGAGACGACAAGCGTTACTTGGCGTTCGCCGTCCGGGCGCTGTTCTCGCCGTCCGCTCTCGTGATCGTCAGCGCCGAGCGCCGTGACGAGCTTCGAAGCGTAGCGACCATCTGGCACAACGGCTGGATCGACCAGATCGCGGTCGATGGTGACTATCTCGTCGCCGGCGCGAACGCTCACATCGGCGAGCCGACCGCGGGTGGACTGGATATGGCGCTCATCGCCATCGACCTCACGAAGCTGAATGGTGTCTCTGATCTCAGGGTCGTGTTGCCTGCTGACCCAGTCGATGGCTTCGTCCCGAACAGCCTGGTTGCCCTGTTCGCTCGGGTTCGGCGCGATCCGGTCGCGGACTCTGCAATCGATAGCGTGCGCGTGTCAGACGGGACGATCACGGTTCTCATGCTCTCCGGACTCACGTATACGCTCTCCGTCGAGCCGCCCTCGCTTGCCGGACGCCGGCCTTGACGCTCAGTAAGGGTCCCATACACTCGGTGTTACACGGGAGGTAACGATGAAGCTGTGCAATCCACGGAGTCTATTGGTGGTCCTCGGCGTGCTCGCGCCAACTGTCTACGGACTTGCGGAAGAGAACACTGATCGCGAGACGAAGACGTCTGGAGAGTGGGAGGTCCTTGTTGATCTCTACTCCCGTCACGAGGGTACCCATGAGAAGCTGAGAAGCCAGCGGCACCCTGCTCGGACAGGGCCGCCGTGATGGGCACGGGGCCTGCGAGCGCCATGAGTGACCCAAGACTCGCCCCGTCTGGTCGAACGCTCCCCATCGCGATTTCAAAAGTCACGACGGTCCACGTCTTGAACCCGCTATCAGGCGAGTTCAAGACACGAACTGCCCCTGCCGCCGGAGCCGCCGCCGGAGAGGGTCACTTCGATCGCTTCGCTTCCGTAGTGCAAGACTGGGAAGATGACCCACCTAAGCTCAAGGACTCGATCGGTCTGATCCTCTCCGCCCAGTGCCACACGGCGCAGATTACCGAGGTCATGCACGAAGCCGCGCACATCGAGTTCGTGCCGCCGATGCCAGCCGTGACAGTTAGCCCGAATCGTTCACCAGCCGGGAATCTGAGCGGGCCGTCGTCTGTCTAAGTGCTCGTACTCGCTAGTACTTGCACCGACAGGAGCGCCGGCCCGATGACGACAGACTGTAGCCCGCAGGGGACCCTCTTCGCGGGCATCTGTGGACGCACCGCGGTGACGCGCTTCGACGCCGGTACCGTGACGAGCGACGGGGGCGTGCTGCTGCTCGAGCGGACCGATCGTCGCATCGATCTGCTCTCGCGGTTTGCGCGCTGCTTCGGGGACCACCGGGACCCGCGTCGGGTCGAGCACACGGTCGGCCAGATGCTGCGTCAGCGGGTCTTCGGGCTGTGCGCGGGCTACGAGGATCTGGTGGACCACGACCATGTCGGCAAGGACCCGCTGTTTGCCGCGGCGTGCGGCAAGCGCGAGGGTGCTCTGGCCACGCACCCGACGCTCTCGCGGCTCGAGACCACGCAGCTCGGCGCCACGGCACAGACGCGCTACGCCAAGATCGAGATGGACCAGGAGCGCGTGGACAGCGTGCTCAGCGACGTCTTCTGCGAGGCCATGGGGCCGGAGGATCCGGGCCTGCTCGTGCTGGACCTGGACCACTCCGACGTGCGGCTGCACGGCCGGCAGGAGGGCCGCTTCTTCCACGGCTACTACGGGCACTACTGCTACCTGCCGCTGTACGTCTTCTGCGGCGAGCACCTCTTGCTCGCTCGGCTCCAGACCGCTGACAGAGATCCCGCGCGCGGAGTCGTGGACGAGCTCCGTGCGCTGGTCTTACGTCTGCGGCGCCGCTGGCCCCGGGCCAAGGTGCTCGTGCGCGCAGACTCGGGCTTTTGCCGCGAGGAGCTGATGGCCTGGTGCGAGGCCGCCGGCCACTTCTACCTGCTGGGCATGGCGCGCAATGAGCGCCTTGAGCGACACGTCGAAGACGCGCTCGATGAGGCCGCAGCCCGTGCCGTGCAGACCGGCCGAGCAGCCCGGGTCTTTCGCGACTTTGCCTGGACCACGCTGGGGAGCTGGAGCCAGAGGCGTCGCGTGGTCGCCAAGGCCGAGCACCTGCCGGGCGGCAAGCGCAATCCCCGCTTCGTGGTGACCAATCTGCCGCCTCGTAGCTGGAGCAGCAAGCGTCTCTACGAGCAGCTCTACTGCGCCCGGGGCGAGGCGGAGAATCGCATCAAGGAGCAGCAGCTCGAGCTCTTCGGCACCCGTCTGTCGGTGCACACGATGCAGGGCAACGCCGTGCGGATGGCCATGTCGGCCATGGCCTACGTCCTGACCTGTGCGCTGCGACGCATCGGTCTCGCCGGCACCGAGATGGCGCGTGCGCAAGCCGGCACGATCCGCCTGCGGCTGCTCAAGATCGGCGCGCTCGTGCGGATCACGACGCGCCGGATCTGGGTCTCGATGTCCTCGTCGTGGCCCTGGCAGCACGTCTTCGAGCGCTGCGCGCAACGACTGCTGGCATCCCCGAAGCCGACCTGACGTCCCGCCGCGCCGTCCGCCACACCACCGCCCGGCCTACGGTCTGCCCACACCGCAGAATCCGCGCCGTTTCGGCCGCTCACTCGCGTTGCCCTTGTGGCAACGACGACAGCATCCGCCCTCGCCTGGCCAAGATCTGACCCTGTGGACTCCGAAAGCACCGTCATCGCGACGTCTCGTGAACAGATGCGGTTAGTCTCGGAGACATACCGACACAGATCCTGAACAATGCACTTGACCTTGAAATGGACTTCTATTGGCGTGGGCGACCCGACATGGACCTTGACGGCCAAGGCAACCTGGTCCCCGTTTTGGACGCAAACGGCGATATTGTGTGGTGGGAAGTGCCTGAGGCGGTGGCACGGTTCTCTTCCGAGGTCTCATACACAAGTGGGACAGACATCACGTTCACGTACTCTCTTGAGAACTTGGGCGATGAGTCTCTGGACTATGCGTTCCCATCGATCCCGACGCCGTCTCAGCCCACCGGCTGGTCTGGAAACGTAGCCTCTCAATCGACGGCGACGGTGTCCTACACGACAACAGACGAGAATGTGTGGCGGCAACGGTCCCAAGGCGAGGTGGAAGGCACCGATGTGCTCACTTGGCGTCCCGTTGCTGCCTATGTGCCTGAGAGTGAGCTCGAGTTCAACGGCAACGTTGTCATCAACTCGGTTACCAATGACCCGATCGCTTCAACAAACACGATCACATTTCAGCTCAGCGGTGAGGATGCGGACGAAGCTTACATCTATCGTGAGTCCTCGACTGGCCTGGCGCTCGTTGACCAGATAGTGACCGGTGTACCGGTCGGAGTTCCGCAGACGGTGACGGACGCCGACTATCTCGTTGGTGACAACACATATCGAGTCCATGCGGGCAAGAGAGTGAATGGCCGAGCTTCAAATGAGATTACGATTGAGAACAACTAGGCGCCGCGTAGTCACACAGGGGCGGGGTCCGCGGGCGTTGTGGAAGCGGAAGCGGACAAAATTCGGGCCATGGAGTCTTGGGCTCCTCCTCGCGGTGGCTTCCGCGACTACAGCGAGCGGCCACGAACCGAAGGGTGGCGGCTCACATGCCGAGATCGAGGCGCTACACAAGCTCGTTGCCGTCACACTCAGCGGCGCGCCGAGCGGGGATGTTGCTTTGGAGATCGCAGCGATGTCGGGCCTCGCGGACCGAGCGGCCGATACGCCCACGCCAGAGATCGACTACCTTCTTCGTCACGAGAAGGCTCGGTCAAGCGAGGCCCCGCGCTATCGGTTGACGGAGCGACAACAACGCGGACTTCGGTACATCATCGAGCGTCGCAGGTTCTCTCATATCGACGGGGTTCCGGATCTCGTGCCGTACGCGCTCTCGTCATCAGTTCGCTTCGACTGGGAAGCAGCTACGGCTCCCGCGCTTGGGCTGCACGAAGCGCCCGATGTTCTGTCGGTCGCGCGCGTACTCTCCCGGGATCGTCGTGCGGAAGTTCGATATGTGGCAGCTACACTTGGAAAGGTCGCGTGGTTGTTCGGTGCAGACAAGGCGCCAGCAGTTGGTATTGCCCGCGAGGCCCTCAAGGACCGCGATGCACGAGTGACTGCTCGGCTGGTCGAGCGGGATCTGTACGACTTTGAGAGCACCGACCTCGTGAAGTACGCGATCAAGCGAACCGGTAACAGCCGACCTGTTCCGCGTACCGCTTCGGGCGTTCTACGTGGCCGCGCGAGTCGCCTCGGTGAAGCCATTGCTCAGGCGACGCGGGGCAAGGCAGATCAGCTGCTCGGACACTTCGGAATGTCGCTGAGTGACCTTGCGAAGGACGGGGCGAGCGGGGCCATCGACCGGGTAATGCAGTCCGGTGCGCTAGCACTTTCGATCCCACCCGAGGGTTGGGCCGGCGGTGCGTCACGCGTGGTCAGGTCGTCGGGCACCCCGGACATCACATTGGAGTTTGGAAGTGGCGACGATCGCGTAGCGATTGTGATCCGAGACTTCGACGTCATCGTCGAGGACGGGCGCAGCCTCTCGACATGGTCCTTGAAGGTGACGGTTGGATCTGGCGAGAGTGAAGAAACGCGACTGGAGGCGCGGCCGGCGTTCGGATCAATCACTCGAGTCTCCCGGATCTCCGTCGACGGGGGCGAGGCATCCACGAACGGCCTCGTCGTTTGGACAGCGGTCCGGCCGGTTGGTGCCTCCGGCGACTTCGAAGCGCGAGTCCGCGTGTGGACCCGGGAGACAGAACGCGAGTAGACCTTCTGCCCCAGGGCCGCCCAAGAGTCTCCTTGCTGGGGATCGACACGAAGGCGCGGTCGGTGCCGTCGACTCCCTGCAAGGGGTTGCCGTCTGTCGGGCTCAACGGACCCACACGGCAGTCAAGCACGTCCAAGTCACACTCACTCGCTAGCCGCATCTGTTCACGAGACGTCGCGATGACGGTGCTTTCGGAGTCCACAGGGTCAGATCTTGGCCAGGCGAGGGCGGATGCTGTCGTCGTTGCCACAAGGGCAACGCGAGTGAGCGGCCGAAACGGCGCGGATTCTGCGGTGTGGGCAGACCGTAGGCCGGGCGGTGGTGTGGCGGACGGCGCGGCGGGACGTCAGGTCGGCTTCGGGGATGCCAGCAGTCGTTGCGCGCAGCGCTCGAAGACGTGCTGCCAGGGCCACGACGAGGACATCGAGACCCAGATCCGGCGCGTCGTGATCCGCACGAGCGCGCCGATCTTGAGCAGCCGCAGGCGGATCGTGCCGGCTTGCGCACGCGCCATCTCGGTGCCGGCGAGACCGATGCGTCGCAGCGCACAGGTCAGGACGTAGGCCATGGCCGACATGGCCATCCGCACGGCGTTGCCCTGCATCGTGTGCACCGACAGACGGGTGCCGAAGAGCTCGAGCTGCTGCTCCTTGATGCGATTCTCCGCCTCGCCCCGGGCGCAGTAGAGCTGCTCGTAGAGACGCTTGCTGCTCCAGCTACGAGGCGGCAGATTGGTCACCACGAAGCGGGGATTGCGCTTGCCGCCCGGCAGGTGCTCGGCCTTGGCGACCACGCGACGCCTCTGGCTCCAGCTCCCCAGCGTGGTCCAGGCAAAGTCGCGAAAGACCCGGGCTGCTCGGCCGGTCTGCACGGCACGGGCTGCGGCCTCATCGAGCGCGTCTTCGACGTGTCGCTCAAGGCGCTCATTGCGCGCCATGCCCAGCAGGTAGAAGTGGCCGGCGGCCTCGCACCAGGCCATCAGCTCCTCGCGGCAAAAGCCCGAGTCTGCGCGCACGAGCACCTTGGCCCGGGGCCAGCGGCGCCGCAGACGTAAGACCAGCGCACGGAGCTCGTCCACGACTCCGCGCGCGGGATCTCTGTCAGCGGTCTGGAGCCGAGCGAGCAAGAGGTGCTCGCCGCAGAAGACGTACAGCGGCAGGTAGCAGTAGTGCCCGTAGTAGCCGTGGAAGAAGCGGCCCTCCTGCCGGCCGTGCAGCCGCACGTCGGAGTGGTCCAGGTCCAGCACGAGCAGGCCCGGATCCTCCGGCCCCATGGCCTCGCAGAAGACGTCGCTGAGCACGCTGTCCACGCGCTCCTGGTCCATCTCGATCTTGGCGTAGCGCGTCTGTGCCGTGGCGCCGAGCTGCGTGGTCTCGAGCCGCGAGAGCGTCGGGTGCGTGGCCAGAGCACCCTCGCGCTTGCCGCACGCCGCGGCAAACAGCGGGTCCTTGCCGACATGGTCGTGGTCCACCAGATCCTCGTAGCCCGCGCACAGCCCGAAGACCCGCTGACGCAGCATCTGGCCGACCGTGTGCTCGACCCGACGCGGGTCCCGGTGGTCCCCGAAGCAGCGCGCAAACCGCGAGAGCAGATCGATGCGACGATCGGTCCGCTCGAGCAGCAGCACGCCCCCGTCGCTCGTCACGGTACCGGCGTCGAAGCGCGTCACCGCGGTGCGTCCACAGATGCCCGCGAAGAGGGTCCCCTGCGGGCTACAGTCTGTCGTCATCGGGCCGGCGCTCCTGTCGGTGCAAGTACTAGCGAGTACGAGCACTTAGACAGACGACGGCCCGCTCAGATTCCCGGCTGGTGAACGATTCGGGCTAGCTGCCCGCCTTCAGTGGGACAGATCGTCGTTGTCTCCAGCGCGTGCCGCGCTTGCTCTGATGGTGGGGATGGTGGAGGGTGAATCCAGCCAGATGCCGTCCCGGCAACGCGCGCGCTGTACTTCTGAGCGAAGTCAGCGTATCCGGGTGAGTCGAACTGTGGCGAAGCCCAATCCGCGAGCGACTCGAACGTCTCAGTATCAAGACGGGTTCGCGTACGCCGGACGACGGACCCGGGTTCGGTCGTCTATCTTCTGGGATGCGACGCAGATGGCTCGTTGTGGTGATCGGCGTCGTCGCGGTCCTGATCGCGGCGGTGGTCCTGGCCGTCCGCGACTCCAGGCCCACTCCCGCACCTCGGACACCAGCCTCGGCGCCGGAGACCGCAGGGCCTGAGAGCACCCCCGACACCGTGCGTCCGCGTGTTCCGCGAACCACCCCCGGGCGGGCAGGGGCGACCGTCGACGAGGACACGGAAGCGCGGTTCGGTGTCGTCCGCGGCCGAGTGGAGGACGCGGATGGTGTCGCCGTGGCGGACTCGGCGGTCGCGATCATGGGCCGGCGCACCGAGAGCGACGCGGACGGGTCGTTCGAACTGCGCAACTTCCCGCCCGGGAAGAGCCGTCCCATCTGGGTTCTGCACCCGGATCACGGTGCCGGCGGCTCCGTCGTGGAGGAGGTCGTGGCGGGCGAGACCACCGACGTCGTCGTCCGCTTGCCCGCCGCGCGCAAGGTCGTCGTCAACGTCCGCGTCCTCGACCCGAGGGGGTCGCCGATTCCCGGAGCGCAGGTCCATGTCCACCTCGCTCTCGATCGTCGGCCGTCGAACCAGCCGACCCTCGGGACCGTCGTCTCCGCCGTGGCGGGAGGCGGCCCCTTGCCGGCGAGGGTGCGAGACGAGATCCGACCCGTGACGTCTTGGCAAGACTGCACCGACGGCTCATTCAGTTTCGAGGTCGACGCGACCGCACGCGGCTTGTCGCTCGAAGCGCGCGCCAAGGGCTACATGACACCGCTCCGCAGGCGGGTCACGATCGACGACTGGGACGAGACGGAGCAGGACATCACGCTGCGACCGATCGAGCGCTTCGCTGGACGCGTCGTGGACCGTGAGACCGGTCTCCCGATAGCCGGTGCACGTCTGTACCCGCGCGATCCCGACATCACCGATCGGGCGCCACCGCACGTCGAGACCGACGCGGCCGGACGCTTCGAGGTCGAGCAGACGACCGTCCTCCAGAACGCGGTGTACGTGCGCGCCGCGGGGTATCTGCGCCTGGCTTGGCGCCTCGAGCTGGCCCGTGAACTCGGGACTTTGAAGCTGCCACGCTCCCATGAACTCCAGGGACGCGTTGCCCTTCGTGACGGAACGCCGATCGAGAACGCATCGGTCCGGCTCGAGCCCAACCCGTTTGCGCCTGCGAACGGCCGCCCCTTCACGTACGGCGCCGGACGGACGGCCACCGATGCGGAGGGCCGCTTCACGCTGCATCTCGGGGTGGGCGACGTGCGGCTCGCGGTCGGGCCGCGGGTCGACAGTTCAGTTCGTTTCGTTCCGCTCCAGCGCGCCGTCTCCATCCCACGCGACAGGAACATAGAGATCCTCGTCGAGCGAGGCTTCGGGATCTCCGGCACCGTGGTCGACGGCGACGGGAATCACGTCGCGGGCGCCCACCTGACGGCATCCCCGCACTCGCGGACGATCGGGAGAGTCATGCATGCGACGAGTGCCGCCGACGGCAGGTTCTCGATCGAGGGTCTCGTGAACATCGTCTACGCGGTGGATGTCAGCTTCCCCTCCGGCCACGTCAAGCGGCGGTATCGCAAGCAGACGGTGGCGTCCGTCGCGCCCGGCACGACGGGTCTCACGATCACGGTCGAGTCCGGCGCCAAGATGACCGGGACCGTCGTGGACGGCGACGGCAAGCCCGTCGCAGGACGCGAGGTGCTCGTGCTCACGGGAGACGCGCCAAGGCACGGCCACCAGTCCGGTCCCGGGGCAAAGACGGATGCGAGCGGCGCGTTCGTGATCGAGGGGTTGGAGCCAGGAGCGTGTCGCGTCGTCCTCAAGTCACGGGCGCCGGATTGGTCTCGGTGCTATCTCGACGGAGGGGAGCAGCTGAGCGCGCCCGCCGAGGGACTGCGACTCGTGCTCTCACGCGGTCCGCGCATCTCGGGGACCGTCGTCGACGCCGGCGGCAGTCCTCTTCCCGGTGCGGGCATCGATGTGCTTCGCATGACGGACGAGCGCCAGTGGGACGGCCGCGCACGCGCGGACGCACAAGGTCGCTTCGCCGTCCACGGCCTCCACCCGCTGGGCCGTTACACCGTGCGCGTGGCTGCCAAGGGCAAGGCATGGATCGACGTCGAGGACGTCGCGGCCGGGACGCACGACCTGCGAGTTCGACTCGAAGAGGCGGAGTAGCAGCCGTAACCGTTCACCCCTTGACAGCGTGTGAGCCTCAGCGTGCGACGGGCATCGGGACCATGACGGGCGGGTCGGCGCCGGTGAGGTGCGCGGCGACCGAGTCGGCGAGGAAGTCGAAGACTTGGTCGCCACGGCGTCGCAGCGTGGCCGCGGCGGTCAACACGCGCTCGGCGAAGCGGAGTCCGCGAGCGGACTGGCTTCCGAAGGAGCCCTTGCGCCAGAGCACCGCTTTGCGGACCGCGCGCTCGGCGGCGTTGTTCGTCGGACTCACGTCCTGGGTCCGCGCATAGGTGAAGAGGGCGACCACGCGGGGGCGCAGATGGTTGGCCAGAGCCGAGTCGTCGTTCGCGATCAGTCGCTCGAGCCGTCCGCGCAGCACAGCGGCTTCGCCTTGCAGCCGGTCACGGTCGCCGTGCTCACCGAAGAGCCGGTAGCTGCGCATGACCGACTGCGCGATCATGACGCCCTTGTTGCCGAAGCGGCGATGTCCTCACGGGCCTTCGGCCAGCGCACGGAAGGCGCGCTCGATGTGCGCCCAGCAGAGCTGGCGGCGGGCAAGTGGGTGTGACTCGTAGGCACCCATCCGGTCGCTGATCACCGTGCCACCGAAGCGCCGCCCGATCAGCCGCCCTTTCGCCTTGGCACTGCGGCGGCGATCGATCCCGAAGGCTGTGGCGTGCTCGCTCTCCGCCGCCCACAGCCAGCACACCCGGCCCCGTTCCTTCCACGACGTCTCGTCCACGTTGGCTCGCAGCGACGTGCGGACTGCCCCGAGGGCTTCGAGGTACGACGAGTGCAGAGCGTCACTGAGCCGACGCTCACAGTCGCTGATCTTGCCCAGCGACATCTTCACACCGAAGATCTCACCGAGCAGCCGCTGCGTCTCCCGCACGCTCACGCGGTACACGCCGCGCAGCGCGCCGGCAAGTGTGGTCAGCCGCGGACCGAAGGCCCCGGTCGGCACGCCATCGGGCAGGACCGCCGTCGTGACCGCACGACAGCGCCGGCACCGCGCCTTGTGCAGCCGGTGCTCCCGCACCGTGACGAGCACGCGCGGGAGCACCGTCACCTGGTGCCGGTACGGATCGCCGATGCCCTGCTCGAGATCGTCGTGTCCGCACGCGTCGCAGAGGTCGGGACGGTGCTCCTTGGTCTCATCGACGTTGGACGGATCCACCAGCTCGCGCGCCGTGCCCTCATGGCCCGGCTGTCCGCCCTGCTGGCGACCGCTACGCGGCCTTCGGCCGCGACGGCGCTTGGACCACGCCGGGTCCGACGACGGAGGCCTCGAGCTGTTGCGGGAGTCACGCTTCAGACGCGACTCGAGCTCGTCGATGCGGCGCAGATGCTTCGCTTCGCGACGCTCCAGCTCCTCGATCCAGGCCAGAAGGCCCTCGACCATCGCCCGCAGATCCTCGTCCTGCCGCTCGCCCACAACATCTTGATCGACCGATGGCCGAACGATCTGGATACTGGCTCGCGACGAAGGGGTGAACGGTTACGCTGAAGTTGCCCGTCGGGAACAACTGCCGGCTGACGCGGAGTCCGCCGGCCTCGGCGACGACGGTGGCGCCGATGCCGAGGCGGTTGCTCTTCGTGCCCTCGAGCGAGACCTCGAGGCGGCTCGCGGCAGGGAAGCGGTTCGCGTACACGCGCAGCGCGCCTCCGCCGCTCTGCCGGACGAGCAGGTCGGGCTGCAGATCGCCGGTCACGTCGGCCACCAGGACACCGCGGCCGTCGCCGTCGGAGTTCGCCCCGCTGAGGTGTCCGACGTCTGCGAACTTCCCGCTGCCGATGTTCAGGAACACCTGGTTCGGTTCGAACGAGCTCAGGTTGCGCGTGGTCTCTCCGACGCGCCACGGGTTTCCCAGCCAGAACTCGCCGCGCTCCGTGTCGACCTCGCCGACCGGCTCGAGTTCGAGCATGCGCTGCGTGGGCTGCGACACGGCAGCCCGCCAGACGCAGCTTCATCCGTCCGGGTCGCCGCGCTGCACGCTCTGGAAACCGGCGGGCGCGTAGAGATCCAGCGCGCCGTCGCCGTCGAGGTCGACGACTGCGGGTCCGTAGGACCAGCCGCTGTTGGCAACCCCGGCGCCGACGCCGCTCGGCGTGAGATCCCCGCTTCCGTCGTTCACGTAGAGCTCGTTCCCGGTGACGAAGCCCTGGATGAAGTCGAGCGCATTCTCGGGATAGTCCTCGGGGCGCAGGTTCGCGATGACGCGGGTGCCCGCCGACGAGTACATGTTGGCGACGTAGAGGTCCGGGTCGCCGTCGCCGTCGAGGTCGCCGGCCGTCGCGCCCATGCTGAACCCGCCGAAACCCTGGCGGGGCAGCGCGACCTTCTCGAACGTGCCGTCGCCCTGGTTCTTCCACAAGACGTTCGCTCCCATGTGGTTCGCGAGGAACAGATCGGCGTCGCCGTCAGGCTCAAGATCGAGCCAGACGATCGCGAACGTGTCGACGGACTCGCCCGCCAGCCCGGCAGCCTCTGTCACGTCTTCGAAACGCCAGTTGCCGAGGTTTCGCAGAAGCAGTCCCTCGGGACTCGTGCGGTCGCCGAGCCAACGGGGCCCGCCGACGTCGCCGGGGGGCGGGAGTCCTCCCTTGGGCACGTACAGGTCGACCAGCCCGTCGCCGTCGTAGTCGGCGACGCCCATGTGATCCGAGATGACGAAGCGGGCCAGGTCGTGCTGGTCCGGCCAGACAGCTTCGAACGTTCCCGTCCCGCTGTTGCGGAAGATGTGCGTCTCCACCTCGCGGCCCGCGATCACCGCGCTCATTACCAAGTCCTCGAACCCGTCTCCGTCGAGGTCGGCCACGAACGCTCCCACGATCCGGCTGCCGACCGGCAAGCCCGCTTCCTCGGTGACCTGGTCGAACTTCCCGTCGCCGCGACCGCGGTACAGGTAGTGCCGCGGCTCACCGGTGATGAGCAGATCGGTGTGCCCGTCGCGGTCGAAGTCCAGCAGGTGGGCGCCGCCGGTGACTGGCTCGTAGGGCGGCGCGAAGCGCTTCCAGTTGTCGCGAAACAGGGCGACGCGAATTCCTGTCGTGTCCGTGATCTCCTCCATGAGCCGGGAGGTGCTCGTGTTGAGCCAGGAGCGCTCCACCGCCGCCGCGGTGATCCAGCCCTCCTCCTTCGCCGGCGTCTCGGTCAGGCGGGAGAAGTCGAACGAGCAGTCCACCAGCATCTCGGCGCGCGTGCCGCCCGGGCGGCTGCCCGCGATGCGTATCTCCCAGCGCGACGTCCAGGGCCCGTCGAGCGCCCCCAGAGTGACAGGGGAGAGCCCGGTGAAGTGGATGCCGACCGAGTCGATCGTCTCGAACGTCCGTCCCCAGCCCGCCATCTCGTCGACCAGCGCGGCGCGGTCGACCGTTCCAGCGGGGGCGCGTCCGGCGCGCCAGGTCTTAACGGTCACCGGGCCGTGCGTCAGCGTGGATCCGCCGCCTGTCAGGACGGTACCCGCGAACGCGGGATCGAGCAGCGCGACCAGCGGCGCCGGATCGCCACCGCGGCTCGCGTCCTTGAAGATCGGCGCGACGTCCTGACTGAGGACGAACGAGAGGTGCTCGATGTCCCAGATGTAGCGCTGCTTCTCTTCCGAGAGCCCGAAGCGGCCGCTCGCGAGCTGTTCCGGCAGTTCGCCCTCCGCGACCGCGTCCGGCGCCGGACGAATGAAGAAGAACCAAGTGGCGCAGGCGGCGAGGCAGCCGCAGCCGATCAGCGCGAGCGTCTTGAGCGACATGCTGTCCGGTCCGATCCTCCGCGGCGAGGCCGTCGATGGACCGACCTGGATCGGAGCTTACACGTGCGTTTGGGGCGGTCAAAGCGCCTGCCCACTCGGCCGGTGACGGCGGTCTCCGTGCCTACGTATACTCGCGGGCCGCGAACCAGAATCGCGGCCAGGAACTCGGGCGATGGAGAGCGAGCGTGGGCCTTCGCGATTTCGCAGTGCGCTGCCTCGTGAAGGTCACTCCGAGGAGCGTCCGCAGACGGCTCCGTGCCATGCCGAAGGGTGCGCGCGTCGGCAAGCTGGAGCACGACGTTCTTCAGCTCAGTATGGACGTGCGGCGGCTCGAGCAACGACTCACGGGCGACGGCGCGAACGCGGTGTCGAGCGGCCCCAGCGCTGGAGTCTGCAAGCATGCCGACTTCCTGACCGACTGGTATCGCCGCCGGCACGAGGCGATGTCCGGACCGTGGCGTCCGGAGTCGCTGCACGACTACCAGTACACGCGCAAGTCGTGGGAGTGGTGCGTGATCGCTGAACTCCTGGACCGGCACGGAGTGCTCTCGGACGGTCGCACGGGGATTGGCTTCGCGGTCGGCAAGGAGCCGCTTGCGTCCGTGTTCGCGCGCGCCGGTGCTCAGGTCCTCGCTACGGATCTGGCGGCGAGCGACAGCGGATCGCAGCGCTGGGCGATGACGGATCAGCACGCGGCCGGGGTAGACGCTCTCTGGCACTCCAAGATCGTCGATCGCGATCTCTTCACGGAGAGGGTGCGTTTCGCCCACGCGGACATGCGCGATCTGTCGACGCTCGCGGGCGAGGGCCCCGTCGACTTCATCTGGAGTTCGTGCGCGCTCGAGCACCTGGGCAGCCTCGGCGCGGGTATCGAGTTCGTGCTCGAGTCAGCGAAGCTGCTACGGCCCGGCGGACTCGCCGTGCACACCACCGAGTTCAACGTGTCATCGACGCTCGACACGGTCGAGACCGGTGGCAACGTGCTGTACCGCGAGAGCGACATCGGGGATCTGGCCGAGCGCCTGCGCGCGGCGGGCTACCGGCTCCGCCCAATCGAGTTCGACATTGGCGATCACGAGTTCGACCGGCGGTACGACGTCGAGCCGTTCTTCACGACCGCCGGCGGCCAGCACATCAAGCTCCTGCTGGAGGGCCACATCACGACGTTGTTGGTGCTCACGATCGACGCGCCTGCGTAGCCCTGCCTCACCTGCAGCGGGCTCCCTTGCCTGATCCGCGGAACAGCGACCCCAGAGCCTCGTCGTCGGCCTTCCGCTTGGCCATCTCACGCCTCGGGGCGGAGAGTGCAGCGGATGAGACCTCGAAGTCGCGCGCGGGCGCCGAGGACCGTAGGATCGCCCGCCCAAGGAGGAAAGACGATGAGTGAGGACACAGCACGCACGGGCATCAGCGCCACCAAGTCGGCGACCGACACACGGAGCTACCGCGACATCCTGAATTCGCTGGTCGGCGGCCCGGTCACGGTCGTGAACCCGGAGTCGTACGAGGGAGCGCCGGTGGGCTACTCCCTGCGCACGGGCTTCTACAAGGCGAAAGCCACGGCGATGGGCTCGGATCACATCGTGGTCGTCACAGAGTTCACGGCGGCCGGCCGCAAGGTCGCCGCCGAGCCCGTGAAGCAGTACATCCCGTTTGACCGGATCAAGCGGATCAGCGTCACCAAGTCCGAGCGCATCCTGCACCTCTAGCGCCGCCGGCTGGGCGGTGTCCGGGCTCGCGCGGCGAAGAAGTTGCTGCCGCTCAGAGCGTTCGGTTCGACTGCGCGGTTGCCCATGACAAAGCACGTTGCGTTCGTCGGACCGGACCTCTACTCCGCCTATGCGGACATGGTGCGCGGCCTGAAACAGGCCGGTGCGCTGGTGACCGGAATCGGCCACACGCCGCAGTCCCGGCTCGACCCGGAGCTCAAGCCGTGTCTCGATCACTACGTCCACGTGCCGAGTCTGCTCGACGCGGGAGCGGTGTTCGATGCGGTGCGCGGAGTCGATCGCGTCCGCTCAGTTGATCTCGTGGAGACGGGGGACGAGGCGATCGTCACCCACGTCGCGAAGGTGCGCGAGGCGCTGGAACTGCCGGGTCTCTCCGTCCGTTCGGCGACGCTCTGCCGCGACAAGCCGGCGATGAAGGCGGCGCTGCGCGCAGCCGGCGTGCCGTGTGCCGCCTCGGCGGCCGTGTCGTCGAAGCGCGAACTGCACGCGTTCGCGGAGCGTGAGGGGTTCCCGCTGATCCTGAAGCCGCGGTCCGCGCTCGGCGGACTCGGCACTCACCGCGTCGACAACGTGGTCGAACTCGAGCAGGCCGCGGTCAGCCTGAACGTGCACCGTGGCGAATCCGTCGCGATCGAGGAGTTCGTCGAGGGCCACGAAGGCTTCTACGACACGATCTCGGTGGACGGCGTGCCGGAGCACGAGTTCATCTCGCACTACTACCCGAGCGTGCTCGAGGCGCTGAGCGACCGGCGGCTCTCGCCGCTGATCATGTCGACGAACCGCGTCGAACTGGACAGTTACGACGAACTGCGCGTGATGGGACGCAAGGTGATCCAGGCGCTCGGCATCGGCACCGCTGCGACGCACATGGAGTGGTTCTTCGGCCCCAAGGGGCTGAAGTTCTCCGAGATCGGTGCCCGGCCCCCCGGCGAACGGATCTGGGACCTCTACTCCGCGGGAAACGACATCGACACCTGGTTCGAGTGGGCGGCGGTCACGCTGCACGGACGGCGGGCCAAGAAGCCCAGTCGGCGGTTCGCCACCGGATCGGTGCAGGTGCGCCCTCAGAAGGACGGCCGGATCCTCGGGTACGGAGGACTGCGCGAGGTGGCCGCAAAGATCGGCCCGTGGGTCTGGGATCGGCGCCTGCCGGGCCGCGGCACGCCCACCGACCCGATCCACAAGGGCTATCTCAACAACGTCTGGTTCCGCCTGCGCCACCCCGACTACGACACGCTGCGGGAGTTGCTGACGTACGCCGGGGAGCGGCTGGAGATCCACGTGGGCTGATCCTGAGATGCCGTACCTCATCCTCGACCCGACCGACACGTACGCTGCGAACCAGAAGCAGTTCTTGGACAGGATGGGACTCGAGGCGGTGGTGCTGCTGTCGTCGCCGAAGCGACAGGCGATGTGGGAGTACAAGTGGCGCCGCCTGCTGAGCGAGAACGTGGTCGCCGAGCATGCCGTGGACCGCGAACGGCTGGGTGAACTGACCGACGCCTTGAAGGCCGAGTTCCCCGGCGGTTTCTTCGGGATCGTCGCGTGGGACGAGACACACATCCTCCTGGCAGCCGACATCAACGAACGGCTGCAACTCGACTGGAACACGCGCGAGGTCATCGAGCGCTTCCGCGACAAATCGCTCATGAAGGCGTACCTGCGTGACCACGGGAACGTGCGCGTCAACCGCTCGCGTGTCGTGGCCGAGGACGAGGAAGCGCTCCAGTTCCAGGAGGCAGTTGGCGCCTGGCCGATCGTGGTGAAGCCGAGCGGGGGTGCCGGCTCCATGAGCGTCTTCTTCGCGAACAGCGAGGCCGAACTGATCGACGGCTGCGCGAGCGTGAGGGAGCGCGGCCTCGGCGAAGTGCTCCTCGAGGAGTACGTCGGCGGTCAGGAGTACGCGATCAACGGCCTCGTCGATCACGCGGGCGAGGTGTTGATCACCGACGTCTGGTGGTACGACAAGCGCGACAGCCACGGTGAGAAGAACCTCTACTTCGAGTCGATCAAGGTCGGCAGCGACGCGGAGGTGTTCGACTCGCTCGCCGACTACGCCACCGAAGTCGTGCAGGCGCTCGGCCTGCGGCGCTCGCCGTTCCACATGGAAGCGAAGGTCGACGCCGACGGCCCGTGCCTGATCGAGGTCGGGGCCCGCTTCGCCGGGGGCAACCAGGCGATGCTTGCGTCGAAGCTGCACCGGCACAGCCTGTTCGAACTCGCGACGTGCCACTACCTCGACGACATCCGCATCTCACCGCACGACGTGGACTACGAGCACTACGACGCCATGTCCGCACGCATCCTGAGCGGCATCCAGGAGGAGGAGGTGCCGCGGGTCGCCGACGTTGTGGGGCTGGACGAGGTTGAGGCCCTTCCGTCGTTCGCCGGAGTCGGGATGTTGCGCCGGCCGGGCATGTGCGTGCCCGTCAGCCGCGATGTGAACACGAAGGCGTGGGAGATCTACCTGCTGCATCCCGACGCCGAGCAGGTGGCGGCAGATGCTGTTGCCGCCCGTGATCTCCTTCGGTACGTCTGAACGGAACTATGCCGTACCTGATCCTCGACCCCGTCGGCCAGTACCCGCGGGAACTGCTGCAGTTCCTGGGCGGCAGCGTGGGCAAGGCCGCGGTCGCCGTGTTCACCGACGAGATGCGGTACGTCCTCTGGCGCGACAAGTGGTCGCGGGAGCTGGGCGAGTACGTCGTCGCCACTTACCGGGCCGCGCAGTTCCCGAGCACGCGCGCGCTGGCCGCCGAGATCCACGCGCACTTCCCCGTGCTCGAGGGCGTCATCCCGTGGGACGAGGAGACCGTGCTGCACGGTGCCCGACTGAGCGATCTCCTCGGTCTCGACTGGAACTCAGTGCGCGTGATGGAGCGATGCCGGGACAAGGCGGTGATGAAGGCGTGGCTGCGCGAGCACGGGAGCGCCCGTGTGAATGCATCTGCCGTCGCCACCGGCGGCGAGGACGCCCTCGCGTTCCAGCGGCGGCTGGGGCGTTGGCCCATCGTCGTCAAACCCACGGCCGGCTCGGGTTCGGAGGACGTCTATTTCCCGGCGACCGACCAGGCACTGCTCCGAGACTGCCAGCGCGTGCTCGAGAGCGGCAGCGGCGAGGTGCTGCTGGAGGAGTTCGTCGGTGGGGAGGAGTTCGTGATCAACGGCCTGGTGGACGCGGCGAGCAACGTGCTCGTGACGGACGTCTGGGTCTACGACCGCCGTGCGAGCCACGGCATCCCAAATCTCTTCTATCAGACGTTCAAGATCGGGACGGCCGCGCCGGCGTTCGGCCGCGTGAGTGCCTACGCGGCGCAGGTCGTCGAGACGCTCGGCCTGCGGCGCTGCCCGATTCACATGGAGGTCAAGGTCGACGACCGCGGCCCTTGTCTCATCGAGGTCGGAGCACGCTTCTCGGGCGGGAACCTGGCGATCCTCGCATCGAAGTTGCACGGCCGCAACCTGCTCGAATTGGCCGCGTGCCACTACCTCGCCGACATGCCGCTCAGGTCGAGCGACGTCAATCTCGAGCGGTATGACCGGCTCGAAGCGCGTGTCGTGCACGGCATCCAACCCCGCGAGCTGCCGCGCATCCGGCGCGTGCTCGGCGCCGACGACGTGCGCGCGCTCCCGTCCTTCGACGATTTCGGGAAGCTGCGTCCGACCGGGACGCGGGCGCCACTGACCCGCGACCTCGACTCGGCGGCGTGGGAGCTCTACCTGGTCCACGAGAGCCTGGCGCAGGTCGATCGCGACGCAGAGCTTGCGCACCGGCTGCTGCGCTACGAGTAGCCGCATGTCACCGGTCTCGGTATGGCGGGGTCAGGCCCAGACGACGGGGTCGTCGAACGCGGGGCCGCCGGCGCGGTCGGGTCGGATGCGCACGGCATACCCGAGGGCTCCCGCTTCGCGGGGGGTCAACGCTCCCACGTAGCGGGCGTGGCCGGCGGCGGACACGCCGTCCGGAGTCAGGCGGACGGCTTCGACCTCGGCCAAGCCGCCGTCGTCCGCGCGGCGGCCGACGAGCGCCTCGACGACGACGTCGCCGTCGGTGAGTTCTCCGAGTTCGATCTCGACTTCGACCTCCAGGCGGTCGCCGACGGTGACGCTGTGCGCATCGCCGATGGACGCCGACGTGATCCGCGCAGCCGGAAGCGTGCGGCGGACGCGTTCCAGGTCGTGGAAAGCGTCGCGTGCGCCGTTGTAACGGTCGCGTGCCAGGTCCGCGTGGGCCGACGCGAGCGGTTCGTACGCCCACTCGCGGTACTCCGCAACCATCCGGGCGGCGTCGAATGCCGGCGGCAGCGAGACGAGGCACCGGCGCACGAGCGCCAGCCACGCGGGTGGCCGTCCGTGCTGGTCGCGCTCGAAGAACGCGGGGATCACCTCGTGCCGCAGGAGGCCGAGAAGGCTGGTCGCGTCGTGCGCGTCGTGCAGCGCATCGTTCGCCGGTGTCGCGTCCCGCCCGTGATCGCCTCCGATGGTCCAGCCGTTGGCGCCGTCGGCGCCCTCGAGCCACCAGCCGTCGCCGACGGACAGGTTCAGGACCCCGTTGGCCGCCGCCTTCATCCCGGATGTGCCACTCGCCTCGAGGGGGCGCCTCGGTGTGTTCAGCCAGAGGTCCACGCCCGCGACGAGCCAGCGGGCGACCCCCATGTCGTAGTTCTCGAGCACGATCACGCGTCCCACGAATCGCGGGTCACGCGCGAGAGTGCCGATGCGCGCGAGCAGTTCCTGCGCCTCCGTGTCGCGCGGGTGCGCCTTGCCCGCGATGACAAGCCGCACCGGCCGGTCCGGATCGTCGAGGAGGTCGAGCAGGCGGTCCGGCTCGCTGAACACGAGGCCTGCGCGCTTGTACGTCGCGAAGCGCCGCGCGAACCCGATGTAGAGCGCGTCCGGCTTCAGCTGCTCCTCGATGCGCCCGAGCAGCGCCGGCGAATCGCCCTGTTCTGCGAACGACTTGTGCAGGTGCGCGATCAGGTGCGTGCGGAGGTCGCTGCGTAGCGTCTCACGCATCTGCCAGAGCGCAGCGTCACTCGAATCGGTCGCGCCGCGGAACGCATCGGCAAGCGTATCGAACCGCGACGCGCCGAGGGCGTCGCGCGTCGCGGGCCGCGTCCACAGCCCGAGGTGCACGCCGTTGGTGACGGAGTGGACCGGCACCTCGCTTGCCATGAGTTGCGGCGCAAACCGCTGCAGCAGCGGCCGCGACACCTCGGCGTGCCTCTCGCTCACGCCGTTGACGCGCGCGGCGAAGCGCACTGCCAGGCCGGTCATGTTGAACTGGCCCGGCTTGTCGACTGCCTCTCCGAGAGCCATGAAGCGCTCCCAGGGCACGCCGGACCAGCGGTCGGCGTGTCCGAAGTACCGTCGCACGAGGTCTTCGGGGAATTCATCGTGTCCGGCGGGCACGGGCGTGTGCGTCGTGAAGACGGTCGTGGCGCGGACGGTCTCGTGCGCGGTCTCGAAGCTGAGTCCCGTGTTCCGCAAGAGCCAGTGCACGCGCTCGAGCGCCGTGAACGCGCCGTGGCCCTCGTTGACGTGGTAAACGCTCGGCTCGATGCCGAGGGCACGCAGCAGCCGTACGCTGCCAAGACCGAGCACGATCTCCTGGCGAATACGCATGCTCTGGTCGCCGTCGTACAACGACCGCGTGAGGGTCCGATCATCCTGCCGGTTCGACGGCACGTCGGCGTCCAGCAGGTAGAGCGGTACGCGGCCGACGTCCGTGCGCCACGCGCGCAGGACGACCTCGCTGCCGGGCAGTTGCAGCGTGACCTCGACGGGTCGGCCATCGGCGTCTACGGCGGCAGTGAGAGGGAGGTCGGCGGGATCCACGCGCTCGGGTTCGGTCTCCTGCTGAATGCCCCCGCGCAGGCGCTGACGCATGTAGCCGGCCCTGTAGAGCAGGCCGACTGCGACGAGCGGCACGCCCAGGTCGCTCGCCGCGCGGAGGTGGTCGCCGGCCAGCACGCCGAGGCCGCCGCTGTAGATCGGGAACGACTCGTGGAGCCCGAACTCGGCGCAGACGTACGCGACCGGCCGGTGCGCCGACACGTTGCGCTCGTCCAGCGCTTGCGAGCGGTACGCCCGCAGACGCGAGACCGTCTCGTCGACGCGCGCCACGAACTCGGTGTCCGAGGCCAGTTCCTCGAGACGTGCGGGCTGCGTCTCGCGCAGCAGCCGGATCGGTGCGCGCCGGACGCGCTCCCAGGTCGCCGGGCAGACCTCCTCGAACAGTGCCGTCGCGGCCGCATCCGACGTCCACCACCAGTTCGACGCGATTTCCTCGAGTCCCGCGATGGCCGGAGGGATGCGCGTCTCGACGTCCAGTGCGAACACGTGTGGCCGACCGTTCTGACCGGCCGAGCGCACGGGCACTCGATGACTGGGCGGGGGGCCCGGCAGCGATCTCGCACGCGCCTGCGCCGCGGCGGCGGCGCGGGCGTGCGCGTCGTCGTACGCCGAGATCAGCTTGGACCAGTTCGTGGCGGCCGTGACCGTGCGACAGCAGTCGTTCAGCGTCTTGCGGTCGACGCCGGCGTCCGTCAGCCGTTCGAGCGTCGCGGCAAGCTCCAAGGCGACGTCGGCGTCGTCCCGATCCCGTCGTGCCAGCACGACCGTGCAGTCGCCTCCGGCCAGACCCTCCTCCTGCGCCCAGCGGCCGAAGCCTGCAAGGTCGGTGGTGATGGTCGGCACGCCCAGGGCCAGGCTCTCCTGCGGCGTGTACCCCCACGCCTCGTAGTAGGACGGGAAGCACGTGGCGTCGGCGCCCTGCAGCACAGCCTCGTAGCGCAGCCCGAGAATGCCGTCCCCCGGCTGCAGATAGTCGGACCAGAACACGATGCGCACACGCGAGCCGGGTGCGTTGTCGAGGCCCAGTTCGGTGCAGCGCCCGAGGATCGGGTCGCCGTCGGAGTCGTGCAGGTGGTGCAGCGAGATGCCGATTGGACCGCCGCCCTCCGGCTCCGCGGCCGCGAGACGCTCCGACACCCGCCGGCGCAACCCCGAGTTGCCGGCGGGCACGAGCAGGAACAGCACGATCGTGCGGCCCGGCTCCCGGTTGAGAGCCGCGGCTGCCTCGAGCGTGACGTCGATGCCCTTGTTGCGGAACTCGTAGCGTCCGCTCATGCAGACGACGGCTGCATCGCTCATGTCCTCGCCGAGGAAGCGTGACGCGACGTCGCGCAGCCGGCCCGCCGCCGTCTCCTGCGAGGCGCCCTCGATGCGCGCGGCGAGGACGTCGGGATCGAGGCCGTTGGGCAGGACCGGATCGGGGATGCGTTCGTGGAAGACAGCGGCTTCCGCTGCTGCGATCCGGCTCACCGTCGTGAAGACGTCGGCCAGTCGCGCGGACGCCGCCTCGATGGAGTGCCGGGCGCGCACGCCGAGGTCGGCGGCGGCCTCCGCCGGGGTCTTGCCGCCGAGCGCGTTCTCACCGAGCAGACCGCGCTCGGCGGCGGCGCGCCCGATGACCGTCGCGTGGGTCGTGAAGACGGTTCCGATCTCGGGGACCCGCCGCGACAGGTACATCAGCGCCGCGCCGGTCATCCACTCGTGCGCCTGCACGACGGCGATGCGCCGGCGCCCGTTCACGACCTCGCGCCACCAGTGCTCGATCACCATGCCGGCGGCGTGCCCGAACAGCACCGGCTCCACGTACGACCAGCCGCCGAACAGGGAGTCGACCTGATGCTCCGTCCACAGATCGGCGAGGATCTCGTCCTTGCGATCGTAGAGGGACGAGAACTCCACGAGGATCGTGAGCGGCCGCCCCGGTACGCGCCACCGGCCCACGCGCACCGGCAGTCCCAGCTTGCGGCAGGACTCCTCGAAGTCCGCGTACGCAGGTTCGGGGTCGAGGACCGCGTCGGGATCGTGCTGTTCGAGCAGCCAGGGGCCGATCACGACGTAGTCGTCGCGGTGTTCCCCCTGATAGCGCGCGGCGAGCGTCCGCGCCTTGGTGGAGACGACCGTGTGGATGCCGCCGACGCGGTGGGCGACCTCCCAGCTGATCTCGAAAAGGGTGGGTCCGGGGATGATCGAGTCCGGCATGCAGTCCTCAGGCAGCCCCGGCCCGGCGGGCCAGGTCGTCCAGCACGTTCATGAACGTGACGTGCGCTTCGTGGGGTGATTCGTAAGGGCTGAAGTACGCGTGCACGTCGCCGTCCGACCAGCCCTTCGTGCACATGTAATAGACGTGGTCCGACGTCGACAGCCGGCGCCACCGTTCGAGCAGATCCGGCGACCCGGTCGCGACGACGGGTGCGTACAGCTCGTAGAGCGCTTCGTGCGCGGCGCGCTGCATGGGATTGCCGAGCCAGGCGGACAGATCGCGCTCGGCGTCCGCCCACGACACCGGGTGGGGGATCTCGAGGACCTCCGTCGCCGGCTGCTCGTCGGCCACCTCGGACGGTGTGCGGAACGCGAAGCGCGCGCCCGCCAGCACCTCGGTCGGCATCTCCTCCATGAAGTGGAAGATGCCCGTCTCCTCCCACTGGTGCTCGCCGACGGTCTCGTAGTCCATGAACAGGCCGATGTGCTGCGCGTCCGCGGGCACGTCATCCAGCCAGCGCGTGAACTTCTGCGCCGACAGCGGCCACTCGCTCCAGCCGCGATTCGAGAAGCGGAACGCGATGTCGTCGCTGAATTCGTAGCTGCGCAGCAGCACCTTCAGGCCACGCGTCCCCGCGGCTTCGTAGACGGACATCGGGCTGCGCCAGCCGACCAGGTGGTCGGCGCCCTCGCCCAGCACGGCCTTGAATCCCATCGCGTCGGCTGCGCGCATGATGCGGTCGTCGATCACGAGCTCGGTGTTGCGAAACGTGTGCGGCCGGACGCCGAACGTGCGTTCCAGACTGTCCGTGTGCGCCTCGACCTGCGCCCTGAATTCGTCCTGGTTCGTCAGGAAGGCGAGCGAGTGGTGCGAGGTCTCGGACACGAGATCCAGACACCCGGTCTCCGCGAGTTCGCGGAAGCTGTTGAGCGCCTTCGGCGCCCACTCCGCCATCTGGGTCAGAGCGGTCCCGGTGATCGACATCGCCCAGCGGAATCGGTCGCCGTGACGCTCGACCAGTCGCATCAGCAGCGCGTTCATGGGCAGGTAACAGCGCTCGGCGACGCGCTTCACGATCATGGAGTTGCCGCCGTCATCGAAGTAGCGCGACTCGCGCGCGATGTCGAAGAACGAGTAGCGGCGCAGGCGGTACGGCTGATGGACGTGGAAGTACAGACAGACGGGCGTCGGCCCGCCGGCCGGGGCGGCGCCGGCCTGCCCGTCTTCCGTCACTGCGTGACCTCGCGGAACACGTCGAGAACCTGGGCGGCCTGCCGCTCCCATGTCAAGCCCCTGACCTCCTCGCGGCCGCCCTCCGCGAGCCGCTGCGCGAGTTCCGGTCGGCGCAGCACCGCGAGGATGTGGCCGGCCAGTTCCTCGACGTTCCAGAAGTCGACCTTCAGGACGTTCGCCAGCACCTCGGAGACTCCGCTGTTCCGCGAGACGATGACCGGGACGTCGCGCGAGAGCGCCTCGAGTGGCGCGATGCCGAAGGGCTCGGAGACCGACGGCATCACGAACACGGACGCCTCGTCGTACATGCGGTCCACCTCGGGGCCCCGCAGGAACCCCGTGAAGTGCACGTGCCGTGCGAGTCCCAGCTCGGCCGCTCGTTCGATCATCGCGGAGAGCATGTCGCCTCCGCCGGCCAGCACGAACTTCACGCTCGGCAGCTCCCGGGCGACCAGCGCAGCGGCCTCGAGGAAGTAGGTCGGCCCCTTCTGGGCGGTGACACGGCCCATGAACAGGACGATCGGTTCGTCGAGCCGCGTCTGCGGCTTGCGCACGACGGGGCTCCCGGAGTCGCTGACGGCGTTGTGGACGACGCGCACCTTGTTCGCATCGACGTCGTAGCGCTCGCGGAGCTGGTTCGCGGTGTACCGGCTCACGCAGATCACGCGGTCCGCGGCGTCCAGCCCCTTCTGTTCCACAGCGAGAATGCGCGGGTGCGCCTGATCGCCTGCGCGGTCGTACTCGCACGAGTGCACGTGCAGCACGAGCGGGATGCCCAGCTTGTTGGCTGTCGCTGCTCCTGCCGGAAACGTCATCCAGTCGTGCGCGTGCACGACGTCGTACGTTCCCTCGACGTGTGCTGGAACGGCGCGCGCGTAGCGGCCGACCTCCGCGAACAGGTCCTCGCCGAACTCGCCTGAACGACCGGTGCGCTCGGCGAGCCGTGTGTACTGCTCCGCCGTCAGGTACGGCAGCAGCGCGGCGTCCAGGGTCACCTCGCGGTGCGGACTCTCGGGCACACCGCAGTCGACGATCCGCGCGTCGCCGGCAGCCTCGTCGCCGTGGACGCGTGGCAGGACGACGGTGACGTCGGCGCCGTTGGAGACGAGACCCTCCACGAGACCCTGGCAGGCCGTCCCCAGCCCGCCCGAGATGTGCGGCGGAAACTCCCAACCCAGTACGAGAACCCTCATGCCGCACCGCTCCCTGTTTCGTCCACGTCCAGCAGCCCAGTGTCCGCGTCCAGCAGACTGTACGCCCTGACGATCTCGGCCACGCTCCACGCCTGCGCGAAGCAGCCGCCGGGGCGGTGCGGCGGATCGCCGTCGAAGACCTCCGAGACGTGGCCGAGCCCGTGCTCGCCGAGGTGCGTCGCGAAGCCGTCCAGGAGGCCGCGGAGCCGCGTGACCAGTTCCGGCGACCGGCCGAGCCCGCGCAGTTCCGCCTCGACGAAGAAGCCCAGGAGCCACGGCCACACCGTGCCCTGATGGTAGGCGTCGTCGCGCGCAACCTGATCGCCCTCGAAGCGGCCGCGGTAGTGAAGGTAGCGCGGCGAGAGCGTGCGCAGTCCGAACGGCGTCAGCAGCTCGGCACGGGCAAGGTCGGCGACCGTCGCGCGCTGCTCCGCGCTCAGAGGCGACGGTTCGAGAGCCGCCGCGATCACCATATTCGGCCGGACGCTGTCGTCCTCGCCGGTCGTCGTCAGGACGTCCGCGAGCCGATTGCGCCGCTCAAGCCAGAATCGGCGCAGGAACGCCTCACCGAGACGATCGCGGAAGCCGGACCACTCCGCGGCGGGGGATCCCTCCAGCAAGTTCGCGAGCGTGTCCGCGAGCACGTACCAGAGCGCGTTCACCTCGACCTGAGCGCCGTTGCGCGGCGTCACAGGGCGGTTGTCGACGACGGCGTCCATCCATGTGGCCGCAACGTCCGCCGATCCAGCGAACAGGAGGCCATCACCGTCACACATCAGCGTGTCGCCGCGGGCGCCCCGGTGGGCCTCGCCGATCTCCAGCAGGGCGGGCAGGAGCACGTCGCGCACGCGCGACTCGTCGCCGCCGGCGTCCGCGTAGAGCCGCACGGCGCGGCCGAACCACATCGCGGGATCGACGGCCTTGTTGTAGTCGCTGGCCTCCGGCGTGGGGCCGAACACATTCGGGAGACGGCCGTCGCGCAACCAGGGCAGCATCCCCGTCAGCACGTCGCCGCATGCCTTGATCTCCCCTCGGGCAAGCGTGAGCCCCGGCAGCGCGATCAGAGAGTCGCGGCCCCACTCGCCGAACCACGGGAAGCCGGCGATGACTCCCGGGCGCCCGTCCCGGTCGCGGTAGAGATAGTGGTCGCAGGCGGCCTCGAGCGTCGCCCGCACGCCCTCAGCGTTGCCCGCGGGCTCGGCGAGTTGGGCGGCGGCCCGCCACGCCCCGCCCGGATCGCCGACCGGTTCGCCGATGGTCAGGGCGAGCACGACATCCTCCCCCGACTCGAGCGGAACGCTCCACTCTCCGGGTGACCACAGGTCCTCGTGACCGTCGTAGCCGCGCGCGAGATCGTCCGCGTACTCGATCCCGCGTACCCATTTCGGACTCCGTGCGAACGCGGCCTGGCGGGAGATCGTCAGAGCGACTTCGGGCAGCGCCTCGTACGGGCGTGACACGATTCCCCGCTCGACGGACCGCACGCCCTCGTCGACGCTGTCGTTGACCCACGTGAGCGCGTCGGCCCGGCGGCACGGCAGGAACGGCCGCAGCCCGAGCTGGATTGGCTTGCGCTGTCCGGTGGCCGTGTACCGCACGAGCGTGACGGGACGGTCGCGCAGCATGCGGATCTCGCGGGTCACGACCACGTGTCCTATGCGGTACGTGTAGCGCGGATTAGGGTCCGCGGCGGTCGGGTCGAGGTCGAACGCGTTGAGGAAACGGTGGCCGCCCGGGTGCAGCGATCCGGGGAACTGCGCATCCGAGATCGGGAACTCTCGCCCGTCCCCGCGGAATGTCTCCTCGCAGCGCGACACGAACACGTGGCGTTCGGGCTGCTCCTGCGAAGGCGCCACGAGCAAGCCATGGAAGCGTGACGTCGGCACGGCGAGGACAGTCGAGGACGCGTAGGCACCACGTCCATCGGTCTCCAGCCAGTGACGGCCGAGCGCGGCGGTGAGGTTCAAACAGAGATCACGTTCGAATCGCATGGAGTGCAATCGCGCGGCGGGAGATCCGGTCAGCGCACCCTGACCTTCACCGTCTCGCCGATGTCCGTCATGATCCTGCGAAGTTCGTCGTAGTCCGAGTGGCGGAGTCGCATCCAGGCGTTGACCTTGTACCCGCCCGCGATCGGCGCCGTGGGGGAGCCGGCCGGCGGGATGTGGTGGTCGAGTATCCACTCCCCGTGCCGCTCCATCGCCTGCTCGAGTCCGTCGTAGCCCGCAATCGTGCCGTCGGCCTCCGGGCGCAGGTTGAGCATCCCGGTCGAGAAGCGCAGTGAGCGGCGCTGCCGCGGCTCCCCGTCGACGATCAGATGGCCCCACTCGCGGTAGATGTCGAACTCGTTCGCGGCGCTGTAGAGGTCCCAGACGCTGACACCCGGGGGGCGGCAGCCAATCTCCGAGAACTTCAGTCCCTTCGGGCCGTAGAACCACTCCATGTGGGTCGCCGACGTCTCGATCCCGAGCGCCTTGTTCACCTCGTTGCCGAGCTGACGGAGCTCGTCGTAGCTCGAGGCTTCGACGCGGTTCGTCACGATGATCTGCGGCGAGATCCACCGCGTCCGCATCGCGTGCAGCACGTTTGGGTAGTAGTGAGAGACGAACTCGTGCACGATGCGGCCACCGGCCGTCAGCGTGTCGTAGAAGCCCTCGTGACCCTCCACGAACTCCTCGACGGCGACGTCAGCGCCCTTCCCGACTCCGCACTCGGTCAGAACGCGCGACAGCTCGTCGTCGTCGTCTGCCCGGTACGTTCCCGCGGCGCCTGCGGCGCCCCGCGGCTTTACGATCACCGGGTAGCCGACTTGCTTGACGAACGCGCGAATGTCGTCTTGCGAGTCACTCCCGATCGACTGCGCGGTCGGCACTCCCGCCTCACGCAGCGCGTCCTTCATCGCGGGTTTGTCGCGGCAGAGGAAAGCGGTGCGGACCGACGTTCCCGGGATTCCGCACGCCTCGCGCACCTTGGCCGCCGGCAGGATGTGCGCTTCGACCGTCGTCTCCAGCCGGTCCACCCACCCGCGCTTCTGCACGGTGCGCACGGCCTCCAGCAGCGACTCCTCGTGGCACACGGACGGCACCTGCTCGTAGCCGACCATCCAGCTCTTCAGTTCGGGGTCCATCGCCCCCAGGGGCGACTCTCCGATGCCCGTGACCACGGCTCCGGCTTCGCGGAGTCCGCGCACGAATTCGCGCTGGTTCACGGGGAAACGGGGCTCGATGAAGATCACATGCATGTTCGCTCTCCTTGCGCGCACTCTCCGGCGAACGCGTCGCTACGATGCCCGGCGATGCCCCCCGTCGTACTCCTCGGACCGCAGCGATACCAGCCCACATTGGCGCAGGCCTTCCGGCATGTCGCAGCGGAGGGCCCGGTTGCGGCGGTCACCGCCGGTTGGGAGGAGCGCGAGGACGAGATCGACGAGCTGTCCTCGCACCTCGGGCACGAGATCGTCAACTTACGCCTCCACGCGCGGACGGAGCAGATCTTCGAACGAGACCCGGAGTTTCTCGAAGCCTGGAGGCGGCGCCGCGTCCGCCTCCGGCACGCCCGGGAGCTCTACCGAGAGAGGCTGGGCCACCTGGTGGATGCTCTTCGACGCCTCCCGGGACCGTCCTCGGACCCTCTCATGCAGGACCTCGACGAGCAGGCTCGTGAGGAAGCGCTCGAGCAGGTGCGGCACCTCGACGCCGGCGCCCTCACCCGTGCCGAGGAGCTCCACGCCGAGTTCGAGGACGCCGTCCGTCCGGCGGAGCGGGAAAGCGTGGTGGTCCAGCGGGGGCGGGTTTCCGAGCTCCTGGCGGACTGCCGTTCGGTGGCGTTCGCCGGAGGACACGTGGCGGTGCTGCGCAACCGGCTCAGGCTGTTCGACATCGCGGCCCAGATCGGCGAGCGACCACTGTTCGCCTGGTCGGCCGGCGCGATGTGCGCATGCAAGCAAATCGTCATCTACCACGAGAACGCCCCGCAGGGTCCCGGCCTCCCGCTGACCCTCGAGAGCGGGCTGGGGCTCTGCCCCCGCGTGGTCGCGCTTCCCCACGCTTCGCGTCGCATGCGGCTCGACGACCGGGAGAGCGTCGCGCTGTTCGCGCGCCGCTTCGCACCCCGGACGTGCGTTGCGCTCGACGACGCGTCCGGGCTGATCTGGGGCGGCACGGGCGAGGGTTGGACGCTCTTCGGGGACGGCGCCCGCCGCCTGCGCACCGATGGCCGCGTGACGGAGCTGACCGAAGTGAAAGGCGTCGCCGGAGGCACGCCGTGAGCCTCGCGATTCACCGGCTGATGGAGGGCGACGCGGCTCCGGACGCCGCTGCTGTCGACGCGTTCCTCGGGCGCATCGCGTGTCCGCTCGTCGAGGGGCACTCGGTGACGTACCTGTACCGTGGCGAGGCCGACGACGTGCGCCTGCGGCACTTCATCATGGGCTTCCCGAGCCTGCAGCCGTTCCTGCGTATCGAAGGCACCGACCTCTGGTTCCTGACCATGGAGATCCCGCCGGGTTCTCGCATCGAGTACAAGCTCGAGGTGCACGCGGGGAGCCACCCCCGCCTGACGCTGGATCCGCTGAACCCGAACACGGCGCGCGATCCCTACGGCCTGAACTCCGTGTGCTACGGCGAGGGCTACCAGCGGCCGGACTGGACCCTGCCCGACTCCGAGGCGCGGCGGGGCACGCTCGAGACGATGACGGTCCGTTCCGACACCCACGACGCCGACGTCGAGGTGCGCGTCTACCTGCCGGCCCGGCTCCAGAAGACCCGCCGGTACCCGCTCCTGGTCGCCTTCGACGGCGAGGACTACCGGAAGTACTGCGACCTCGAGACTGTGCTGGACAACCTGATCCACCGGTACGAGATCCCTCCGCTGGTGGTCGCCCTCAGCCAGTCCCCCGACCGCTTCACCGACTACACCGCGAGCGACGACCACGCCCGCTTCGTGGCCGAGGAACTGCTGCCAGGACTGAGCTCACAGCTACCGCTTCTCGATGACCCGTCCGACCGTGGATTGATGGGAGCCAGCCTCGGGGCGGTCGCCGCCCTGTGGACGGCCTGGAAGCACCCGGGGACGTTCGGGAAGCTGCTCCTCCAGTCAGGCTCGTTCCGCTTCAACGACACGGGCTACGAAGAGTTCCACCCGGCCCTCGGGCCGGTGGTCGAGTTCGTGAACGCGTACCGCGAGAATCCCGCCGCCGTGGCGGAGCGGGTCTTCGTCACCTGCGGCCGCTACGAGTCCCTGATCGCGGATAACCGTGCGCTCCAGACGCCGTTGGCGCAAAGCGGCATGCGAGTCCGCTACCGTGAGTCCCGCGACGGGCACAACTGGGAGAACTGGCGGGACCGCCTTCGGGAGTCCCTCAGTTGGCTTTTCCCAGGGCCGCTCGGACTCGTGTACGAATAGGGGATTCCCCGCCGAGAGCGCGCCGAAGTGTCGGCGGATGCCCTGCCGGGATGGAGCGCGTTCATGGCGGAGATCACGAAGAGAATCGGTCTCTCTCTGGGAGCCGACCTCTGTTGGCCGGCGTGCTACGAGACCATCTTGAAACGTCTGGATCCGCGCATCCGGATCGGCGGCGACACCGTGCGTCTGGCGGCTTCGCGTATGCAGATCGATCCGTTCGACCTGAGCGCGCCGTCGCGCTACGACGTCGTGCTCGACCGCGTCACGCACTGGTACCACCTCTCGCGCGAGTGGATCAAGAAGGCGATCCTCGTCGACGACCTGTACGTCCTGAACAACCCGTGGTCGATCCAGTCGATGGAGAAGCAGACCACGTACGCGGCGATGATGCGCCTCGGCATGCCCGTCCCCGAGACGTGGTTGGTGCCGCCGAAGGAGTACGACTGGTCGACCCCCGATCTCGAGGTCACGCTGAAGCGCTACGCGAAGCTCTTCGACATCGGCGAAGTAGGAAGCGAGATCGGCTATCCGTTGTTCATGAAGCCGTATGACGGCGGCGCATGGGTCGGTGTCACGCGCATCGACGACGAAGAGCAGTTGCGCGCTGCGTACGAGAAGAGCGGCAAGCGGCTGATGTTCCTGCAGAAGGCCGTGCTCCCGCACGATCTGTTCGTGCGGTGTGTCGGCGTCGGCCCACAGGTGCGTGCAGTGAAGTACGACCCGTCAGCGCCGCTGCACGGACGGTACTGCGAGGAGGCGCCGGACGTCACCGGCGACGAGCTCTCGCTACTGCGCGACATGACGTTGACGATCAACAGCTTCTTCGGCTGGGACTTCAACTCCTGCGAGATGCTCCGGCAGGACGGAGTGTTCCACCCGATCGATTTCGCGAACGCGTGTCCCGACTCCCAGGTCACGTCGCTCCACTACCACTTCCCATGGCTCGTTCTCGCGAAGCTCCGCTGGTCGATTTTCGTGGCGGCCACCGGGCGCGAGATGCGGAAGAACCTCGACTGGGGTGCGTACTACGAGATCGCCGCCGAGGAGGGGCTGTCGTACCGCGAGCGGCTCAGCGGGTACGCGGGCATCGCCGACGAACGGCTGGACACAGCGCGCTTCGAGGAGTTCTGCGGAGAGCATCTCGGCGACCTGGACGAGGTCGCGTGGGAGTTCTTCGGCGGCGACGAGGCGCACGGATTCGTGCGCGCGAAAGTCGAGTCGCTCTACCCGGCGCACGAGATCGACGAGTTCACCGAGAAGTTCTGGCAGGCGATTCAGCGTTGGCGGGACGAGGAGGCACAGACGTGACGGGCACGGACACGAACAGAGACAGGAAGACAACCGTTCGCATGCAGTCGCAGCACGCGGGCGAAGAGGTGCTGTGCGCGCGGTGGGGCCACATGGGCACGCCCGTGCTGCTCTTCCCGACGGCCGGTGGCGACGGTGAGGAGCAAGAGCGCTTCAAGATGATCTACGTGCTGCGTCCGCTGCTCGACGCGGGCCGCATCAAGGTCTACTCGTGCGACTCGATCGGCGGCCGCGCGATGTCGGCGGAGGGGCGCACGACCGCGAGCTACGCCGCGGCGCAGGCCCGTTTCGACCGGTTCATCCGGCACGAGCTGGTCCCCTGGATCCGGCACGACTGCGAGAGCCCGGACATCGAGATCATCACGGCGGGCGCGTCCATCGGCGCGTTCAACGCAGTCGCCGCGCTCTGCAAGCACCCCGACGTCTTCAAGGCCGCGATCGGGATGAGCGGCACGTACGACATGACGAAGTGGCTCGAACCGCCGTATCCGATGGACTTCTGCCTCTCGTCGCCGATGCACTTCCTCCCGCGACTGGACGACGAGTCCGAGCAGCTGAAGCTGTTGCGCACGCGCACCGCGTACCTGCCGACCGGCGACGGTCCGTGGGAAGAGCCGGCCCAGTCGTGGCGCCTGGCCAAGGTCCTCGGCAGCCGCGGCATCCCCAACCGCGTCGATCAGTGGGGCAAGGACTACGACCACAACTGGCCGACGTGGCGCGAGATGCTCCCGAAGTACCTCAAGAAGCTGTGCTAGAGGGCGCAGGTCAGTAGATCTGCCGCCGCATGTCGCGCTCCGGCCGTCCGAGCTCCTCGTCGACGGCGACCTCCTCGGCTCGTTGGCGGGCCACGCCGCAGGCGATGTCCGCCGCGAGCACGCCGGTCCCGAGAACGAGCGCCGCCGGCACGTAGGCGATCCCCTTGAGAGCCTGTGTCGGCAGCGAGTCGCGTGCGCGGGGTTCGATGGGGCGCAGCGGTTCGAGAGAGGCGCAGCTCGTCAGCGTGGCGAGGAGAAGCGGCAGCGCCGCAGCCTTCACAGCGACTCGTAGAGCGCGACGTACTTCGTGACCTGGCGGTCCCAGGAGAAGTCGCGCGCCATGCCGTTCCTCTGCAGGCGGCGCCACGCTTTCTTGTCCTCCCAGACCGTGAACGCCTGGTCGAGGGCCCAGCTGAAGCCGGCCTTCGTGAAGTGGTCGAAGACGAAGCCCGTGCCCTCTCCCGTCTCGGGGTCGTACAGGTCCACGGTGTCGGCCAGGCCGCCGGTCCGGCGCACGATGGGGACGGTGCCGTAGCGCAGGCTGTACATCTGGTTCAGCCCGCACGGCTCGAACAGCGACGGCATCAGGAACATGTCGGCGCCGGCCTCGATCAGGTGGGCGGCCTCGTTGTCGTAGCGGTTGATGAACCGCGCCTTCTCCGGGAAGCGGCGCTCTAGCGCGGCGAAGAACTGCTCGAGCTTCGGCTCACCCGATCCGAGCACGACGAGCTGGGCCGGGCTATCGCGCAGCATGATCGGCAGCGCGTCGACCGTGAGTTCGAAGCCCTTCTGGGACGTCAGCCGCGACACGATCCCCACGACGGGCGCATCCTTGTCGTACTTCATGCCGAGCGTCTCGACCAGGTGCCGCTTGCACTTCGCCTTGCCCGAGAGGTCGTCCGCGGAGAACCGATGCGGGATCAGCTCGTCCTTCTCGGGCGACCACACCGAGTAATCCACGCCGTTCGTGATCCCGTGCACCGACGCAGCGCGCGCACGCAGCAGCCCGTCCAGGCCCAGGCCGTGCTCGGGCCGGCGGATCTCGCGGGCGTACGTCTCGCTGACGGCCGTCACGGCATCCGCGTACAGGATGCCTGTCTTCATGAAGCCGACGCGCCCCGCGGCGAGATCCTGCATCTCGAACTTGCCGGCGAACTCCTGCAAGCCGAGCTCCGGCAGGACGTCTGCGGGAAACATCCCCTGATACGCCAGGTTGTGCAGCGTCAGGACGGTCTTCGTGTTCGCGAACAGCTGGTCCCACTCGAAGTGCGTGCGCAGGAACAGCGGCGTCAGGGCGGTGTGCCAGTCGTGTACGTGCACGATGTCAGGCGCGAACGCCATGCGCTGACAGGCGACGAGCGTCGCGACCGACAGCAACCCGAAGCGCAGGTGCTCGTCGCCGTCCATGCAATAGATCGAGCGCCGCGCGTAGAGCGGGGGGCACGAGATGAAGTACACCCAGAACGACGTGCCGGGCACGGGTGCCGTGAAGAGCGAGATCGTGAACTCGCGCGCGCCCAGCCGGATCGGGATGCCCTGCATGAACTCGACGGGCACCAGCGTGTCGCGGCCGGTCCGTAGATTGCCGTACAGTGGCAGGAACAGCCGGGCTTCGTGTCCATGCTCGTGCAGGTAGCGGCCGAGCGATACGGCGACGTCACCCAGCCCGCCGGTTTTTGCGAACGGCGCAACCTCTGCCGACGTCATCGCGACGCGCATGGGAGCTAGACCACGGTCCCCGGCGCGATCGTGGCCGCGCGGGGCACGACGATCACGCCCTCGCGGATGCACCACGAGCTGTCCTCGGCGTCGGCTTCCAGCACGCCGGCCTCGTTGACCAGCTTCACGCCGTCGCCGATGCGCGCGTCGAGGTCGATGATCGCCTTGCGGATGACGCAGTTCTTCCCGATCCCCTGGGCGACGACGCCGGGCGGGGGATCGGTTTCTGGCTCGTAGAAGCGAGCTCCCATCACGACCGAGTTCTCGATGACCGCGCCCTCGCGCACGAGCGCACGGATGCCCACGATCGAGTGGCGGATCGTGCTGTCCGTCAGGATGCTCCCCTCGCACAGGATCGACTGTTTGACGGTGCAGCTGTTGATCTTGGTGCCGGGCAGGAAGCGCGGGTTCGTGTAGATCGGCCGGTCGCGGCTGTACAGGTTGAGTGGCGGTAGCGGGCGCGTCAGCGCGATGCTCGCGCGGTGGAACGCCCCGATCGTCCCGATGTCCTCCCAGTAGCCGGTGTGTGCGAACGCCTGCACGCGATGCTCCGCGAGCGCGGCCGGGATGATCTCCTTGCCGAAGTCGACGCCCGGATTTGCGAGCAGGTTGCAGAGCACGCCAGCGCGGAACAGATAGATCCCCATGCTCGCCAGCACGAGACCGCGCTGCGGCGGGATGCCGAGCTTCTCCAGCACGGCGTCGGGAAGCTCGAACTCGTCGAGCACGCTCTCGTCCGTGGGCTTCTCTACGAATGCAACGATCCGTCCCGTCTCGTCCACGCGCATGATGCCGAGACCGTGAGCGATGCTCCGCGCGACCGGTTTCACCGCGATGGAGAAGTCGGCAGCGAGGTCGCGGTGTCGCTGGACCATCGCGCGCACGTCCATCAGGTAGAGCTGGTCGCCCGAGAGGATCAGCACTTCGTCCGGCCGGCGGTCGGTGATGTAGCGAAGGTTCTGGCGGACGGCGTCCGCGGTCCCCTGATACCACTCGCGGCTCGTCAGGCTCTCCTCGGCCGCGAGGATCTCGACGGCGCCGCTGCCGAAGTGGTCGAAGCGATACGTGCCCGAGATGTGGCTGTGAAGTGTGGCGCTCGCGTACTGCGTGAGGACGTAGATGCGCGAGATTCCGGCGTGGAGGCTGTTGCTGATCGGAATGTCGATCAGCCGGAACTTCCCGCCGAACGGCACGGCGGGCTTGGCACGCTCGGCGGTTAGCGGCTGCAGGCGCGATCCGCGCCCGCCCCCCAGGATCACCGTCACCACTCCGTGCATGGTCCTACGCGCTCGCCTCCCGGTGCCTCCGCCCGCGCCGATAGTGGCGCGGGTCGTGGGCGGCGCTAGTCTGGGCTGGATTCGGCCCCGCACGCCCGGGAAAAGTGCTTCCCGATGGCGCAGCGGTAGCTTGGAGGGGGCGCTTGGACTCGGTGAACGTCGTTTTCGTCCTGCCTTTCGCGGTGCGCATCTCGCTGCGCTTCGTGAGGGCCGTGGCTGCGGTACCTGGAGTCCGGCTCGGCGTCGTGGCGATGCAGCCGGCCGAGAGGCTCCCGGAGGACCTGCGGTCCCGCCTCGTCGCGCACCACCAGGTGGAGAGCGCGTTCGACGCTCAGACCCTGGCGGACGGCGTGCGTGCGATCGCGCGCAAGATGGGCGGGCCGCCGCAGCGCCTGCTCGCGACCCTCGAGCAACTCCAGGAAGCGATCGCCGAGGTGCGGGCCGCTCTCGGCATCCCCGGCGCGTCCCCGGAAGTGGCGGCGAACTTCCGCGACAAGGCGCGCATGAAGACCGTCTTCGAGCAGGCCGGCCTGCCGTGCGCGCGGCACCGCAGCGCGTCCTCGGCGGAGGAGGCGCTCGCGTTCGCGCGCGAGGTCGGGTTCCCGCTCGTCGTCAAACCGCCCGCCGGCGCGGGCGCCAAGGCGACGTTCCGCGCGCAGAACGAAGCGGAGCTTGCGGATGCGCTGCGCGTGTTGCGCCCGGCCCCCGGCCGCGACGCGCTGCTCGAGGAGTTCGTGCAGGGCGACGAGTACTCGTTCGAGACCCTATCGATCGGCGGCCGCCACGTGTGGCACGGTCTCAGCCATTATCTACCGACGCCGTTGCAAGTGGTCGAGAACCCGTGGATCCAGTGGTGCGTGCTCGTCCCGCGCGAGGTCGAGCATCCCCGGTACGACGACATCCGGTCGGCCGCTGCGCGCGCGCTTGCGGCGCTCGGCATGGACACCGGGATCACGCACATGGAGTGGTTCCGGCGGCCGGACGGGTCGCTCGCGATCTCCGAGATCGCCATGCGGCCGCCGGGCGCACAGCTCGTGCCGCTCCACTCCTACGCCAACGAGTTCGACCTCTTCTCCGCATGGGCCCGGGTGGTCGTGCACGGGTCATTCCAGACGCCCGAGCGGCGCTACTCGACCGGCGCGGCGTTCTTCCGGGGGCAGGGCAGCGGCCGGGTGAAGGCGCTCCACGGCCTAGAGGACGCGCAGCGAGGCCTGGCTGACCTCGGCGTGGACGTCGTGGAAGCCCGGCTGCCGGTGCCCGGACAACCGACCACCACGGCGTACGAGGGCGAGGGCTTCGCGATCGTGCGCCACCCCGAGACCGCGGTCGTCCACGAGGCGCTCGGCCGCCTGGTGTCCCGCATACAGGTGGAGGTCGTGTGATGCGCGTCTTGTTCATCTCCCCGGGCTACCCCTCCGAGATGCCGTTCTTCTGCCGCGGGCTCGCCGCGGTCGGTGCGGAGGTCGTCGGCGTAGGCGATTCACCGGCGGGTGCGCTGCCCGAGATGGCGCGCGACTCGCTGGCCGACTACCGGCAGGTGGGCAACCTGTGGGACGAGGAGTCGATGGTCGACACCGTGCGCAGCTGGCCTGGCGCCCGCGGCATCGACCGCGTCGAGTGCCTCTGGGAGCCGGGCATGTTCCTGGCCGCGCGACTTCGCGACGCGCTCGGGCTGCCGGGCATGAGCTACGAGCAGACGATTCCCTTCCGAGACAAGGAAGTCATGAAGCGCGTGCTGGACGAGGCGGGACTCCGGACGCCGCGCCACCGCCGTGCCGTCACGCAGGCAGAGGTGCGCGCCGGCGCCGAGGAGATCGGCTACCCGCTGATCGTGAAGCCGATCGCCGGCGCCGGATCCGCCGACACGCACCGCGTGGACGGGCCCGACGATCTCGAACGTGTGCTGAAGATGACCCAGCACGTGCCCGAGGTGAGCGTCGAGGAGTTCATCGACGGCGAGGAGTACACGTTCGACACGATCTGCGCCGACGGCCGCCCGCTGTACCACAACATGACCTGGTACCTGCCTCGGCCACTGATCGCGCGCTCCCACGAGTGGGTGAGTCCGCGCATGGTCGCGCTGCGCGAGCCCGGCGCGGGACCCCTGCGGCCAGGCTTGGACCTCGGCCTCGGCGTGCTCGAAGCGCTCGGCTATCGAGACGGATTCACGCACATGGAGTGGTTCCTGAAGCCCTCCGGCGAGGCCGTGTTCGGCGAGATCGGCTGCCGTCCGCCCGGCGCGCGGTCCGTGGACATCATGAACTACTCATGTGACTTCGACGGATTCACGGCGTGGGCCGAGGCGGTCTGCCACGGCCGCATCAGCCAGCCGGTCGAGCGCCGCTGGAACGTCTGCCAGATCGTGAAGCGAGCCCACGGCGAGGGGCGGATCCAGCGCATCGAGGGGCTCTCGAGCGTGCTCGCCCGCTTCGGCGAGCACATCTGCTCCCTCGAGCTGCTGCCCGTCGGGGCACCCCGCCGGAACTGGCGTGCGACCCTGCTCTCCGACGGCTATCTCGTGGTCCGCCACCCGCACCTCGGGACCTGCCTCGAGATGTCAGAGATCATCGTCCGCGACCTGCAGCTCCACGCTGGCTGACGGCGTGCGGGGGCGGCAGGAATCCGCGAATTCCCCACCATTTCGCGCAGGGTTTGCTGAGCGTCCACCGTGCGGTGCGATCCAATGCGGGGTTGTCGCGGGCGCGTCCCCGGAAGTCCTTCCCGGGACCCTGCGAGACATTCAATTCTGCGCACTTCCGGTGGTGCGCAATCCCACGAGGTCGTAACCAAGCTGAAGGTCGCCGGAAGCGACCGAGGAGAGAGTGAAATGGCGCCAGAGAAGAAGAACCCGACGAAGAAGAACTCGAAGAGCACCGCGAAGCGCGGCCTCGCGGCGAAGCCCAAGGCCAAGCGCGTCACCGCGAAGAAGGTAGCTCCCGCGAAGAAGGCGACGGCCGCCAAGAAGGCGTCGCCGGCTGCGCGCAGGG
Organism: Planctomycetota bacterium; assembly: GCA_965248445.1. GTDB lineage: Bacteria > Planctomycetota > JAJSAM01 > JAJSAM01 > JAJVHW01 > CBDFJG01. The sequence continues at coordinate 849,597 of CBDFJG010000003.1, read as the reverse complement.
CGAGCACGACGAAGAAGACGGCGGCGCCGAAGCGCAAGACCGCCCGCACCACCGAGGTCAAGAGAGCCGCCACGATCAAGAAGGCCCCCACGGTCAAGAAGGCGGCGAAGAAAGCCGTCGCTCTGCCTCCCAGCGCGAGCGAGATTCGCGCTCGCGCGCACCAGCTCTGGATCGACGGCGGCCGCCGTGCGGGCAACGCCCGCGCCGACTGGGGGCGCGCCGAGAGCGAGCTGTACGCCGAGCGCGGTCTCGCGCCTCAGTCGAACTAGCCGCGCATCGATCGACCCCAGCTGTGAGCACGCGGTTCGCGCCGCGTGCTCACAGCACTTCTCGCCTGACGTTGCGGCGCCGTCCGTCACTCCGCCGGTAGTGCTGGGAGCGCGCCCTTCAACGACAGCGAGTACACCCCGTTCTTGGTGACGTCCTCGCTCGTGACGGCGAGCTTGATCTTCACCTTGACCTTGACCTTCGTGCCCTTGCGGTTCTTCGCGACGAGCAGTTTCGGCACCTTGCCGGCTTTCAGCGCGACCGCGAGGAATCCGAGGTTCTCGGATTCTCCCGGGGTGATGAACCCAAGGCCGCCCAGCAGCGTCTCCAGCGACGCGTCGTCGAGCGTCAGCAAGAGCTTGTTGCCGCGCTTGTCCTTCACCGTGAATGTGCCGGCCAGTCGCCGCCTGCGGTCGACCAGGAGCGCCCACGTGCCGTCGCCGAGCAGCAGCTCCGCCGTCTCGTCCTTCTTCTTCTCCTTGAAGAACTTGGCGAGCTTCGTCAATCGCTTGCCCGTCACGGCGGTGGGCTCGGTCGGGTCCAGGTCGGGGAACACCTCCACGAGTTCCATGTCGGCGGTGTCCGTGGCGACGACAAGCGTCAGCGTGTCGGAAAAATCAGCGAACGCTCCCCACTGTGGCGCACGCGCGGCGACGAACGCCTCGGTCTCGAGCAGGTACTCGATCGCGAACTCCTCGGAGTGGGGCACGGAGAGGAGTCCGGGGAAGGTGTTGTTGTACGAGAGGGTCGTGATCGGACGACCTTGGGCGTCGGCCCCCGGCGACACATGGGCGGTCCAGAGGGGCGTGGCGCTGGTCGAGCCGAACAACAGCGTGACACTCTCGTCGAACGGGGTGCTCGTGCCGTTCGAGGTGGTGATGAGCCTGACGCGCGCCCGTCCCTTCGCGAAGACGTCGTCCGCCGCAGGAGGCGAGGGATTGTCGAACCCCAGGTCGCGAAGTCCCAGTGTGCCGTGCGCACCGACGGTGAGGCTCAGTTGCAAGTTGGTGGGAGGCGGACCGCTGCCGTTCCACTCGGCGTAGAACACGCGGCGGTGGCTCGCGAGGGACGTCGATCGAATCGACTCGACGAACCCGGCGCCGATGCCGGTGGATGCCCCGCTGCGCGCGCCCAGTCCGCCTGCAAGCCCGGCGCGCGCCTGGGATCCGCCGTTCACGACGTTGGAGTTGTCGCCCGCCGAGCCGGAGGCTTCGGACAGATCCGTCACGTCGGCCGGCGCATGGCTCACGACCTGATCTGTGACATCCGTGCCGCCACCGCCTGCCGCCGAGAACTGAATCGTCGTGTGTGACTCGGCGCGGATCTCGGGGGGGAGATTGACGCCGGGCGGCGGGTTGACGGTGACCTTCCAGTTGTCGATGTGGCCCTTGCGATCGAGTTCTGCGGACACCGCCCGCATGAACCCGAATTCGATCGGGCCGCCGGTGGGGGAAAAATCGGGGTGGTCCGAGCTCGATGCCTGCGTTCGGAAGCTGGCCTCGCTCATGCCGAACACGTCGTTCCGCTCCCAGGCCGCTGGATTGGCCGTCGTGATCAGGGCGGTGATGTGGGCGTAGAGCTTCCCGGCCTGACGCAACGCCGGGTGGATTCCCTGAATGACTCCGCCTGAGGAACGCGAACTCTCGGAGTAGTTCACCGTGTCGATCCCGCCGAGTGTGCTGGTGTCGTACACGGCGGTGGTGTTGATGTGAAAGCCCCACAGCGCGGCTGCACCGGCAGCGGCTGTCGTCGTCACTTCCGCGTACGCTCCGGGAACCCCGCCGTTCGGCTGGCGCGCCAGGGACGTGGCGCCCCCCGCTGGGCCGACGGGCACGGAATCCCAGTCGGCCGGGGCGAAGTCGCCGTCCTCGTACGTTTGTGTCGTCGCCGCCGTGCCCGTCGGCGCAGACGTCGCAACCAGAATCAGTGCGGCCAGTGCCGCGAACTTCGTCGTTCCCCGCATGCTCCCTCCTCGCCAGGTGCGACCAGCAGCCCCGCCTCATAGATAGCGGGAACCGTCCTCAATTTGAAGGGTCGGGTGCGTCCCGGCGCACGGTCGCTTCGGGACGCGCCCGGGTGTTACCGTCCGGCTGTGTTCCGCTGCAGACTCGGACTCGCGCTCTTCTTGGTCGCTGCGGCCGGTTGCCCCCTGGCCGCCTCGGCGCAGGACGAGGCCGCGCCCATCGACGTGCGGGTGCTGGTGGACGACGGCGACGCGGCGACGACGGCGCAGGCGACGCTGACTCTCGAGTTCACGCCCCTCGAGGACGTCGCGGCGGCGTACACAGTCGCGCTGCGGGCGCGGCATCGCGGCAAGCGGCTGCTGACTCTCGACCACGGACCGGAGCCGCCGACCCGCACATGGAAGAAGGGGACCAAGGTCACCTACACCGTGCCGGTGCCGCTGCCGCTCGGCGATGCGATCGAGCCGCCGCGACAGTTGACGGTGCACCTCGGGTTCCAGGACCCGGAGACGCGCAAGGTGCAGCCGCCGCAGAACGGCTTCCCGGACAGGTCGGGGTTCGCGGCAGTCGCGCTGATCGACCTGCCTCCGCTCGACGCTGTGTCGAAGGGAGGCGCGCAAGAGGTTCTGGACGCCGCATCGCGACTTGCCACGGCGGGGCAGAAGGGCATGGCCTGGCGCGCGCTCACTGCGGGTGTCCGCCGCGCGGTCGAGGACGGGGAGAAGTACCTCTTCCGCGACGCGATGCTTGCGCTGGGGGACTTCGCGCCGCCACCGGTCTCGGTGGTCGAGCAACGCATCGTGGACGCACGCATCGCCGACGAGAAGCGCCGCTACATGCGCCAGATGTCCGGCCGGTTCTTCGACCGCAAGCAGTACCACGCGTCGCTCGCGATCATCGACGCGATCGGCGGCTCGTTGCAGGAGGAGGCCGACAAGGCCGTGCTCGGCGCTGTGAACGCGGCGGCGCGAGCCGAGAAGGACAAGTGGGACGTCCGTGAGACGCTTCTGTTGCAGATCACCGAGGAGGAGATCAGCGAGGCGGATGCGGCCGTCGAGAAGCGCGGCCAGTCGCGGAAGCTCCTCGACACGGCGCGCGGCTGGTTGACGAAGAAGCGCTACGCCCCCGCCCGCCGCGCGCTCCAGGAACTCCGCTTCTGCGAGAAGAAGGACCTGCGGGACGAGTCCGAGGAGTTGCTGACCACCCTGGACAAGACGTGGGTCGCCGACGTGCCGCCGGATCAGGCGGCGCTCGTGAGCGGTGTCGTCGACAACCCGGCGTGGGGCCGCACGGCGACGCTGCCCATGCAGGAGTTCATTCTGATCGGGCCGCGCGCGCTGATCGAGAGCATCTCCGCCGTCTCGAAGCGCCGCTTCGACGTCGCGTACGTGTTCCTGACCGACCTGTTCGGACGCGTCCCGAACCCGGCCGGAGACCGCGTGACCGTGTACTTCAAGGAGCTGTGGGAGTTCAGCGGCGGGACCGGCGGCGGGAAGCAGATCAACATCGGGAACGCGGATCCCGAGCGGCGCGGCTCCCGTCTCGACACCGGCCTGCTCTACCACGAACTGACGCACTGCATCGACGACACCAAACCGGTTCTCGGCGGATGGCGCGAGGGACTCGCCAACGTCGGGGCCGTCTTCGCGTTCGAGGCGCTTGGGCAGACCTCGGACAGCCTGCACGGCTTCGACAAGAACCTGTCCGACTTCGAGAAGGACTACGTCGCGCGAGATCTGGCGTATTGGCGCATCCCGAACTACGGCCCGAGCGCCGGCTTCTTCCTGCACTTCGTCCGGACCTACGCAAAGCGGAAGAGCGGGCACGACTGGAAGCCGCTGCGCGGGTTCTTCCGCGACTACCGGGACGCTCCGGTTCGCGACGGCCGCACGACGTACGTGGCGCGGGCGGTGGCCTTCTACCTGATGCGGCACTTCGGCGAGGCCGCCTTCGACGACCTGGTGAGGTTCCGCCTGCCCCTGGTCGAGAGCGACCGGGAGGCTGTCCGGCTCGAGATGAGTGCGTTCGCGGACGGTGACCGGGCAGTGAGGTGGGCCGAGGAGGACGTGCAGGGCTTCGAGAACTCGCCGCTGAAGCGCGACCTTGTCATGCGGCGGGTGATCGAGGCAGCGGAGCGCGAGGAGCACGAGGCGGCGCGCACGATCGCCCGCGATGAGCTCGGCGTCCTTTTCGATTGGCGCGTGATCGGGCCGTTCGCGACGAAGGGTACCGATCCAGGCGCGTGCATCTTCCCGCCGCAGGACGAGATCGACTTCGCGGCGGAGTACCCCGGCAAGGGCAACATCTGCAAGTGGCGCAAGGTGACCGACCCGGGTCCAGTGTCCGTCCGCTCGACCGGGTGGGTCGACGTCAAGTACGCGTACATGGATCACACGGCGAGCTACGGTCTGACGCACGTGACGGTGCCAGAAGAGACACCCGTTGCGTTCCACGTGCGCGGGGACGACGACGTCACGCTCTACGTGAACGGCGACCTGGTCGAGGGCTTGCGCTGGCCGGGGACCAACTCGAGCCGCGGCGCCGGGTGGCGGGGACCGCACAAGATGGTCGCCGACGGACTGCGGCTGCCGTGGACGCTGCGTGCAGGGCGTAACCGCATCCTCGTCAGGGTCAGGAACGGTGGCGGTGTCGCGGGATTCAGCGTCGCGGTGTGCAAGCCGGACGGCAGCCCGCTGCCCGCCCTCGCAAGTGACGACGCGGCGCCGGCCGTGCCGCTCCATCCGGATCCGCCGAAGCGGTGGAAACCGGTCACGAAGCACGACTTTCGGCAGAAGTCGTTCACCTCGAAGCTCGACGTCGCGGCCGGCCGCTTCGTCGTGATGAACAAGCTGCTCTCCGGCGCCGCCACGGACAAGAGGGTCGCGTGGCGCAAGTACACGGTCCGTCCGGGCGTGACGAAGGACAACCCCTCGAACCTGATGTGGCTCAAGGACAAGTTCACCAAGGACGTCGACGAGTTCCGGCTGACGATGGACCTCGTCCTGCCGATCGACAAGGCGCCCAAGATGCTCGTGACGTTCCAGGGCGACGGCGGCACCGACGGCCTCTCCGGCTGGAACCTGATCCTGCACTCCGGCGGCAAGAAGGTGCTGCGCGCCGAACTCGAGCGCTACCAGCGCCTGTTCCACCAGTGCCCGCCGGTGGACCTCGCGGAGGCCGAGACGCGGAAGCTGGTGCTGACCTACCACGACCGCCGCTTGACGGTGTGGCTCGGCACGGCGCTCGTGCTGGATCGCGTCCCCGTGCGGCCCATCGCGGGCCAGACGCGCATCGGGATTGCGACGTGGGGTCCCGACCCGAAGTTCGCGTCCTTCCAGCTCGACGTGCCGCGGCGCTGACCTACCCTGTGCCGTCGTGAGCAGCGACCCCGGCCGGACGGACGACGCGGACACGCCGAAACCGAGGCGCGGGTTCCGCGTGGCCGCCGTCCTGGGGGGGCTGATCGCGGCGCTCCTCGTCGCGGAGGTCGTGTTCCGCGTGGGGCGGGGTCTCGGCGCTCCGGCGATTGGCTCACGGATGCTCCTGGATACGACGGATCCCACGGTCCGCTATCAGTGCTTCCCGACCAATCCGGACGGCGCGTTCGGCCCGGTTCCGCCGGTCGTCGCCGGGCAGCACCGGCTGTTCCGCTGGCTCGACAAACCCGAGGAGATCCCGCTCGACAGACTCGACGAGACGCCCTGGTGCGTGGACTACGCCGTGCCGATGGAGGGTCTCCGCGGAGAGGCGCCCTCGGCCTATCCGGCCGCCGGTGTGCAGCGCATCGCCGTCGTGGGGGACTCGTTCGTGTTCGGGAACGGGGTGCAGCGGGGCGGCACGCTCAGCGCCCATCTGCAGGCTCTCCTCGGCGACGGTCACGAGGTCGTCAACTGCGGCCGCCCGGGAGCGAACATCGACGGACACGTCGAGAACGCGGACCTCATCCGCGACCGGTTCCATTCGTCGAAGACGCTGGTGGTGGTGATCGTGAACGACATGCCGCTCGGCCCCTCGCTCGAGGCGCGCATGGACAAGGTGTACGACCTGATCGTGGTCGTCCCCGAGTACGTCCACGGAAAGGACGCACGCCCCTGGTGGGCGCGCGCCTCGGCGCTGGCGTCTGCGGCGGTGTCGGCGCGGCGGATGCGCCGGGTCACCGACGAGACGCTCGCGGCGTACCGGGACGCGCACGATCCGGGAGTCAATCCCGAGGGGATCGCCGCCGCGCGGTCGGCGTTCGAAGAGCTCGCGGAGAGCGGCACGGACGACGTGGCGATCGTGCTCTTCCCGCTGATGATGCCCCGAGCCGGCGGCGTGTATCCGTTGCAGAGTTCACACGACACGTGGTCGCGCCTGGCGCGAGAGGCCGGGCTGCCGGTGCTGGACCTGGCGGATGCGTTCAAGGGAATCGACTGGCGGGAACTGCGCGTGCACGAGGTGGATCACCACCCCAACGGACGCGCGCACGGGATCGCGGCTGAGCGCGTCGCGGCGTGGCTGCGAACGGATGTCTCCTGGTTCCTGGAAGGTGAGTGAGATGGGGGAGGGGTCGCACATGACCAAGCCGCAGCGTGTTGTGCTCATCGCGGGCGCGGTTGGCGTCCTCCACACGTCGATGGTGCCGCCGGTCGCCCAGTACACGAATGACGTCTGCCGCTACGCCGAGTTCCTGGATCGCGGGCTTCCATTCACGCGCACCTACGCGGTCGCGAATCATGACGTAGCGGCGCTCTTGACGGAGTACGGGATGATCGCCGCCGTCACCGCAGTCGTGTTCCTCGTGGCGGGCCTGTTCCGCAAGGGCCGCCGCACGGACGCGTAGACTCTCGATCGAGGGAGGCAATCGGTCACGCCGACGGCGCAGTACTGCGGCATGACCGCTACGGCTCCGTAGTCAGGCGCCGCTCCCGGACCCTCGAGCGGTTCCTGTTAGGATCGGGGCGAGATGCGCCCCGTCAGACTCTTCGGCCGCCACCTGCTCGCCGCCCTTCTGCCCGCCACCGTTCTAGCCCTCGCTGCGCCCGCGTTCGCCGGAGGCGACGTGCAGGTCGAGGCCGGCGACCGCGGGCTCGTGCGAATCCTCGGCGACGACTCCGCAAACGACGTCGCGCTCGAGCGTGGCGACGGCGGAACCCTGATCATCACGGGCCGCAACGAGACGACCGTGAACGGCCAGCTGGTGGTCGAACTCCCCCGCGTGCGCAAGCTGCAGATCGATGCGGGCCACGGAGACGACGTGGTCGCCCTCGGCGCGGTCCGGGTGCGGCGTGGCGTCACGATCGACCTCGGTACCGGTGACGACCGGTTGACCCTGTACACCTGCGTGTTCCGCTCGCGGGTGCGCATCGACGCCGGCGTGGGCGACGACGAGATCGACGTGGACGCTGCCACCCGCTTCAGGAGCCGACTCACGATCCTCGCGCGCGACGGCAGCGACAGCGTGCGCATCGCGGCCTCCACGCTCGATGCGCGCACGCGGATCCGCACGGGTTCCGGCGACGACCGGGTCGAGTTGGCCCAGAACGGTGCCACGCACCTCGCTTCCATCAGTCTGAACACCGGCGACGGAGCGGACGAGGTGGCCGTGCGGGGATGCACCTTCCAGGCCGCGGTGCGGGTGACGACCGTGGACGGCGAGGACGACATCGACGTCATGACGTCGCACTTCGAGAAGGGCCTGCGGGTGCACACCGGTCCGATGTACGACGAGATGCGGATTGAGAACAGCAGCTTCAAGGGCGCGTTCAAGTTCAACGGCGGGTTCGCCGTCGCGGGCTCCACGAACGCCGGGCTGACCCTGATCGCCGTCTCGTTCGGCGAGACACGCGACGGTGACGAGAAGTTCTTCTGGAGCTTCGTCGTCGTGCACCGCTTCTAGCGGCGCGGGCGCAACCGTCGCATTCGTCGACACGCCACGCGCCGCCCAGGCTCCTCCCGGCGGCGGGCCCGGATTCGCCGGCAGCGCGCCGAACCCGGGCATATGGGCGCGGTTACAGCGAGTAGAGAGGTTGCGACGCACCTGCAGTGTGCAGGAGACGGGGCGCGACCTGGGAGGAGGCTGCTTGGTAGGCTGAACACCGGGACGGGAGGTTGCGCGACACACGTGCGCCTGCCCGATGAGGTGGGGTCGTTCTCACGCTGCAGACGCAGTGCTCGGGGCGATCCGTTCGGCTACGAAGCGGCGGGAAGATGGGCACCTTTCTCGACACGATCACGACCATCCCGACGGTGGTCTACACGGTCCTGCTCGGCATCGTGATCCTGTACTGGTGCCTTGGCTTCCTGGGCGCCGTCGACATCTTCAGCCACCACGACGTGGACCTGGACTTGGACGTGGACGGCGCGCACATCCCGCACGGCCACGGCCACATCGACGTGGACATCGACGCCGACGCAGACTTGGACCACGATCACGACGGCGGCGGCCATCACGGCGGGATGCTCAGCGCGCTCGGCCTCGCGGGAGTGCCGGTCTCGATTGCGTTCAGTCTGCTGGTGCTGTTCAGCTGGGGGTTCTCGGCGCTCAGCAGCGGCTGGATCCTGCCGCGAGTCGGCACGGGCCTGCAGATCCCGGTCGCCATCGCGGTCGGCGTCGGCGCGCTTGCGCTCGCCGTCCCTCCGGCGGCCGTGTGTGTGCGCCCCCTGCGCAAGCTGTTCACACCGCACCTGGCGGAACGCCGCCGGGAGCTGATCGGGCGCATGTGCACGATCACCACACAACGAGTCACCGCCACCTTCGGCCAGGCCGAAGTCGGCACGGGTGGCGCACCTCACCTCGTGCAGGTGCGCTGTTCCCGGAAGAACGATCTGGCACGGGGATCGACTGCCGTCGTCAGCGACTACGACGCGGACGACGAGGTATTTCACATCGCGCCGGCTGAAGAGCTCGGAGAGGACGTCTAGGGACCTGACCGGTCCCGAGGAGAAAGAGGAACATGGAAACCCTGAACCTGCTGGCTGCTGACATGGGAACTCTGATGACGATCGGCGCGGTCGTCGTCGGCTTCTTCTTCCTGTTGCTCGCCTTCATGGTGTTCTTCACCCGCATCTACCGGAAGGTGGACCAGGGCAAGGCGCTCATCGTGAACACGATGAAGCAAGAGCCGGACGTGACGTTCACCGGGCGCTACGTGCTGCCCGTCTTCCACCGTGCCGAGGTCATGGACATCTCGGTCAAGACGATGGAACTCGACCGTCGCGGCAAGGAAGGCCTGATCTGCGAGGACAACATCCGCGCTGACATCAAGGTCACATTCTTCGTGCGGGTCAACAAGACCACCGAGGACGTCCTCAAGGTCGCGCAGTCGATCGGTTGCAAGCGTGCTTCGGACCAGAAGACTCTCGAAGACCTCTTCATCGCGAAGTTCTCCGAGGCACTGAAGACCGTCGGCAAGCAACTGCAGTTCGTGGATCTCTACACCCGGCGCGACGAGTTCCGCGACCAGATCATCGAGATCATCGGACGCGACCTGAACGGGTACGTGCTCGACGACGCCGCGATCGACTACCTCGAGCAGACCCCGCTGGAGATGCTCGACCGTGACAACATCCTCGATGCCGAGGGCATCCGGAAGATCACCGACCTCACCACGCGCGAGCACATCTCGACGAACCTGTTCACGAACAACGAGATCAAGCAGATCAAGAAGCAGGACGTCGAGCGCGCGGAAGCCGTGTACGAGCTCGAACGCAACCAGGCGGAGGCGCTCGCCAAGCAGCAGCGCGAGATCAAGACCGTCCAGGCGCGTGAGGCCGCGGAGACCTCCCGCGTGGAGGCCGAGGAGCATCTGAAGGCCGAGACGGCGCAGATCAAGACCGCCGAGGATCTCGGCGTTCAGGACCAGAACAAGCACCGGCAGATCGAGGTCGCCGAGAAGAACCGCGAGCGCGTGATCGGCATCGAGATCGAGCGGGTGCAGCGTGACCGCGACCTCGAGGCGATCTCCCGCGAGAAGGCGGTTGAACTCGAGCGGATCTTCAAGGAGAAGGCGCTCGAGGTGGAGCGCAAGGAGATCCAGGACGTCATCCGCCAGCGCGTCGAGGTCGAACGGGCCGTCGCCGTGGAGGAGGAGGCGATCAAGGAAGTGCGGGTCGTCGAAGAGGCGAAGCGGCTGAAGGAAGCGGTCGTGATCGGCGCCCAGGCCGCGGCGCAGGAGAAACTCGTCCAGGAGGTCCGGGCCGCCGACGCCAGCGAGCAGGCCGCCCGGCACGATGCGACGAAGCGCATCGTGCTGGCTGACGCCGAACTGCAGGCCTCCGAGAAGGAGGCGCAGGCGAAGATCCGCCTCGCCGAGGGCGTGCGGGCCGAAGAGGCCGCGTCCGGACTGGCGATCGTCGAGGTGCGCGAGGCGGACGCCGTCGCCACCGAGAAGACCGGTCGCGCAGAAGCCATCGCCATCGAGGCGAAGCTCACCGCAGAAGCGGCGGGTCTCACCGAGAAGGCCGACGCGATGAAGAAGCTCGACGGCGTGGGCCGCGAGCACGAGGAGTTCCGCATCCAGCTCGAGAAGGAGAAGGACGTCGAGATCGCCGCGATCGATGCGAACCGCAAGATCGCCGAGGCGCAGGCCGAGACGCTCGGCAAGGCGTTCGAGAGCGCGGACATCGACATCATCGGCGGCGAGGGCCAGTTTTTCGACCGCATCCTCGGCGCCGTGTCCGGCGGCAAGGCGCTCGACGAGATGGCGCAGAACAGCGACACGGGGCGTGCGTTGCTCGGCGACTACATCGACGGCAAGCGCAGCCTCCCCGACGACGCGCAGCGGCTGATCTCGGGGATCTCCTCGGGCGACCTGCGCAACCTGTCCATCGCCGCGCTCATCACCAAGATGATGGCCGGCGCGGACAAGGGGACACGGGAGAAGCTCGGGGCGCTCGTCGAACGCGCGAAGGAGCTCGGACTGACCGACGGACGCGGGTCCTAGGCGGGGAGCGGGAGAACGCCGATGGCGGACGCCGCCTCGCCCTCTGAACCGGAACCTGCCGGGATCGAACAGGGTGCGTACGAGGTCATCCGCGACCGGCTCCTCGGCCACGGCCGGGAGCTGTCGCGGAAGGCCGAGGCGCTGAACGCCGCGCGCGTCGCGCTGTTCGGCGGGGCGCGCCTCGAGGTCGTCGGCAGCGAACGAATCCGGACCGAGAACAACTGCATCGCGCGCGACATCGTCGCAGTCGGGGACCTGCTGGTCTTCGGATACAACGTGTTCATCGGGCTGCGCCGCGAGACGCGCCTCGAGGACGTGTTCACACTGCGCCGCCTCTCCCGCGACGGCGATCGCCTCGGCCTGGTCGAGGTGCCCGCGGGTGATCCCGCCGACTTCCTGGCGGACCCGAGATTCCGCAAGGACTTCCGCGAGCTCTACGACTACTACAAGGACACGCGGCTGCTCTCGCTGCGCCGAGTGAACGGCAGGCTGCTGGCCGTGTTCCAGGTCGGACGGACACTGGTCGATCTCAAGGCGTTCCGCTGGTCCATCGACGCCGACGGCACTCTCACATACCTCGACAACCAGGGCGACCGCGACCACGTCTTCCCGGCGACGCACGACTTCGAGTGGATCGAGACGACGCGCGACGACCACGTGTCCGGAGAGCACCCGCACGTCTCGATCCTGGATGAGGTCTTCGTCGAGACGGTCGGCGGCGACCTGACCGTGAAGGTCGAGGACAACACGCTCGACGGACTGGGCGTGTACCGCGAGCCGGTGCTGGACGGGACTCAGGCGCTCGACGACGCGTCGGTCCACTACGCGAAGCTCGGCTCCCTGATCCTGATCAAGGTCCTGCCGTTCCGTGAAGAGACGTGGCGGTATCTCGTCTTCAACACGATCACGAAGAAGGTCGAGCGGATCGACCAGATCGGGCACGCCTGCGTGCAGTTGCCCGAGGATCACGGGATCATCTACCCCGGCGGTTACTACCTGCGCCGCGGCGAGACACGCACGTTCGCCGCCGACGTGCAGAGCATGCAGTTCGAGCGCGCCATCCGCTCACCGAACGGCGAGGACGTCCTGTACATCTTCCACCGCCAGGTCGAGGGCGAGTACGTGCTGCTGCCCTACAACCTGATCCGCAAAGAGGTCGAGACCCCGATCCGCGGCCACGGGCAGAGCGTGTTCGACGACGGCAAGATGATCGTCTTCCGTAGCGCCGGCGACGAACCGACACGCGTGCACGCAATGCAGATCTGGCAGACGCCGTTCACCAGCGATGTCTTCCACGCCGCCGCGCCGGCCGGCGACTCGCACCTCGAGCGCCTCGGGAACGCAGACCTCGTGCGCGGCATCAGCGATGCGCTTTCGATCCGGCGCATGACTGACGAGCAGACGCCGAGCCGCGAGATGTACGAGGAGCTGATCGGTGTCACGTCGAAGGTCATCGACACGTACCACTGGCTCGGCGACGCAGAGGTCGGCGACCTGCTGAGCACGCTGCAGGAAGTGCTAGCGGCATCCGAGCTGATCATCGACGAGTTCGAGAAGGTGCAGGAGCTGCGCGCACAGGCGCGGAGAGCGGTCGCCGAAGCGGATGCCGGGGTCAGGCAACTGGTAGCCACACTGCGCCCGGACCACTGGAAGAGCGTCGACGACTTCGTGGGCGCGCTGGCGGGCCTCCGTACCGAGCGGGGGCGCCTCGTGTCGCTCCGTGAGATGCGTTACGCGGACGGCGAGCGGATCACCGCGCTAGAAGAGACGGTCGTCGGGCACCGCGATCGCGTTTCTGAGCGCACGGTCGAGTTCCTGCAGGGAGCCGGCGCGCTGGCGCCGTACCACGACCGCGTCGCCGCGGTGGAGTCGTCGATCCAGGCGGTCGCGAAGACCGCGGACGCCAAGCCGCTCTCGGAGAATCTGACGGCGATTGGCGACGGGCTCGAGCTCCTCACCGACGTCGTGGGCAGCTTGAAGATCGACGACGCCACGATCCGCACGGGGATCCTCGAACGGATCAGCGAGGTGATGGGGGGGCTCAACCGGACCCGCGCGCTCGTCGCAGCCCGTCGCAAGGAGCTGATGTCGAAGGAGGGCGTCGCTGAGTTCGCCGCGCAGTATGCACTCCTCTCGCAGTCCGTTTCCGGGGCCGTCGCGCTCGCGGACACCCCCGAGCGGTGTGACGAGCAACTCTCCAAGCTGATGCTCCACGTCGAAGAGCTCGAGGGCCGCTTCGGTGAGCTCGAGGACTTCGTGGAACAGCTCACCACGAAGCGCGAGGAGATCTACGAGGCCCTCGAGGGCAAGAAGCAGCGCCTGCTCGACCAGCGCCAGCGGCGGGCGATCGGGATGATGCGCGCAGTCGATCGCATCCTCTCCGGCGTGACGCGCCGCGCCGCCGGGATGCAGACCCTCGATGAGCTGCACGCGTACTTCGCGTCCGACGCGATGGTCCTCAAGGTGCGTGACCTGGCCGAGCAGCTGAGCGGCCTCGACGACTCCGTCCGCGCCGACGAAGTCGAGTCGCGGCTGAAGTCGACGCGCGAGGACGCCGTCCGGGCGATGCGCGACCGCATCGACATCTTCGAGGACGGCGCGACGGTCATCCGCCTCGGCAAGCACCGCTTCAGCGTGAACACACAGCCGCTGGATCTCACGCTGGTCCCGCACGACGAAGGGCTCGCAGTGCACCTCAGCGGTACGGACTTCCGCGAGGCGGTGCGCGACGAGGCGTTCGATGCCACGCGCGAGTACTGGGAGCAGGCCGTCGTCTCCGAGACCTCCGACGTCTACCGCGGCGAGTATCTGGCGTACTGCATGCTGCGGGCCGCGGAGCGGAACGAAGGCGGCCTCTCCGCATCGCGGCTGGCCGAGGCGGCGCTGGATGCCGATGCGCTGCTCGCACTCGTGCGTGAGTTCTCCGCCGAGCGCTACGACGAGGGCTACGAACGCGGGGTACACGACGCCGATGCGACGCTCGTTCTCAAGGCGGTCTTCGGTGTCTACCAGACTGCGGGAATGCTGCGCTTTGCGCCGGCGGCGCGCGCCGCGGCCTGCCTCTTCTGGGCGCGCTTCGACGATGTCGACGCCCGAGATCGGCTGACCCGCCGGGCGAGCAGCCTGTTCCGCCTGAGCGAGGCTCTGCACCGCGCGGGCGCCGTGGACGCTCTCGAGGAGGATCTGACGAATCGCATTCGCACCTTCCATGACGTGCACGGCTTGCCGCTCACCGACGGTGACGCGCGACTCGCGGGGCGCTACCTCTTCGAGGAGCTCGGCGGAGACCCGGGCCGCTTCATCGCGAGCAGCGAGTCAGTCGCGCTCTCCGACGCATTCAAGAAGGACCTGAAGCGCCGCAAGCAGCTGCGCGCTCTGGAGCAGGACCTCGGCGCGCTGGGCGGCGCCGTGGGCGAGCAGTACGCCGTCGCCGACGCATGGCTGACCGCCTGGCTTGCGACCCGCGACGACGGCGCAGCGATCGCGCACCTCGTTCCCGAGGCCGTTGTCTTGCTCCTGACCGCGGAGCAACTGCGTCGCGACATCACAAGCGCGGCGGCCACCGTCGAGATCGACGGACTGCTGGGCCAGCACGGGCGGATCTCCGGCCGCAAGATGGAACTGCGGCTCGACGAGTACCTGGCGCGCCTCGCGCGCTTCGCGCACGAGCGGGTGCCGGGGTTCAGGACGTACCAGCAGATGCGGCACGACCTGCTCGAGCGAGAGCGGAACAGGCTGCGCATCGAGGAGTACCTGCCGCGTGTGATGAGCGCGTTCGTACGCAACCGGCTCATCGACGAGGTCTACCTGCCGGTGATCGGCGACAACCTGGCGAAGCAGCTGGGCGCACGCGGCGCCGCGAAGCGCACGGACCTGATGGGCCTGCTGATGCTGATATCACCTCCGGGCTATGGCAAGACGACTCTCATGGAGTACATCGCCAACCGCCTGGGTCTCGTCTTCATGAAGATCAACGGCCCGGCACTCGGTCACGACGTGCGCTCGCTCGATCCGGACGAGGCGCCGAACGCCACCGCGCGCCAGGAGATCGACAAGGTCAACCTCGCGTTCGAGATGGGCAACAACGTGCTGCTCTACATCGACGACATCCAGCACACGCACTCGGAGTTCCTGCAGAAGTTCATCTCGCTCTGCGACGCCACGCGCAGGGTCGAGGGCGTGTGGAACGGACGCACGCGGACGTACGATCTGCGCGGCAAGAAGTTCGTCGTTTGCATGGCCGGCAATCCCTACACGGAGTCCGGCGAGCGGTTCCAGGTGCCGGACATGCTGGCGAACCGCGCCGACGTCTACAACCTGGGCGACGTGCTCTCCGGCAAGGACGAGCTGTTCGCGATGTCGTACATCGAGAACGCGCTCACGTCGAACGCCGTCTTGCAGACGGTTGCGAACCGCGGCCACAAGGACATCCACCCTCTCGTGCGGATGGCGCGCGGGGAGCAGGTCCAGACCTCGGAGCTCTCGGCCGACTTCTCGCAGGTCGAGCTGGACGAGATCGTGAGCGTGCTCGGCAAGGTCCTGCGCGTGCAGGAGGTCCTACTCGCGGTGAACCGCGAGTACATCCGATCCGCGTCCACCGACGACGCGTTCCGCACGGAGCCCCGGTTCCAGCTGCAGGGCAGCTACCGCAACATGAACAAGCTGGCCGAGAAGATCGTCGCCGTCATGAACGACGACGAACTCGAGGTGCTGATCGAGGACCACTACCTGGGCGAGTCGCAGACGCTGACCAGCGGCGCCGAGCACAACCTCCTCAAGTTCGCAGAGCTGCGGGAGCGAATGACGGACGAGCAGTCCGCCCGTTGGACCGAGATCCGGGACGCGTTCCGCCGCCGCCAGATGATGGGCGGCGACGAGGACGATCCGGTCATGCGCGTCACCGCGCAGCTCATGGACATCTCCGAGCGGATGGGGGGGATCGGCGACGCGTTGCGCACGGCGACCACGCTCACCGCCGAGCACGAGACGCATGTGATCGAGGCGCAAGCCGCCCGCGACGATCATCAGGATCGCGAGCGCGAGGCGCTGCGCGAGGCGCTCGTCGCAGCCGACAGCAACGGGGACGCGGGCGCCGGCCTCGCCCAGGCACTCGCGCCGTACCTGACGCGCCTCGAGGACAACCTCGCCGCGCTCGCCGAGTCCCGCGCCGCCGAGTCAGCCTCGCCAGCGCGTGCACAGAGCGACGCCGCTGCTCCGGCAGGCGCTGATCCCGACTTCAAGTACCTCGCCGCCCGCCAGGCCGAGGTCATCGAGGTCGGCCTTCTCCCGGTGCTCCGCTCCCTGAACCACAACCTGACCGTCAGCAAGGCGGTGTGGGAGCGCGTCGGCGCGATCAGCCAGGCCCTCGAACGCTTCCGCCGCCCGCGGAAGAAGAAGCCCGAGGACGACGCCTAGGCGAGCCTGTGCGGCTCAGGGGGGTTCAGAAACGCCGCTGACCGTCGATATTCGAACCGCTGGCCCCCTGGAGCGGGCGACGGATGACGGACACGGAACGACCCCGGCGGGAGATCCTCTCACCGGATGAGCTGAGCGAGCGGCTGCGCTACGAGTACGAGCGCGGGGCGCGGCACGGGCTGCCGCTCTGCGTGATCGCGCTGCACTTCATCGTCTGGGACGGCGAGGCGGAGGGCGCGCAGCAGCGGCTCGATCGACAGGTGTCGGACCACTTCGCGAGGTCGGTGCGGATCTCGGACGGCGTGTACCACTACGGCCTGCGCGGCTGCTACATCGCGGTTCTCCCCGCCACTGGTACAGAGGTCGGCCACGTGGTGCGCCACCGGCTCGAGCAGCGCGCGAACCACCGCCCGGTCGCGGAGATCGGACCGTGCAAGATCGACGTGATCCCGGTTGACGTCGGCGTCCCCGACGTCGGGTCGTTGCTGGCCCGGATCGAGGAGCACTTTCGCTCTCAGGAGTTGCGGCCGCTCGGTACCGGTTCGGCGCGCCCGCCGGCGGAACGAGTACGCGTGCGTGGACTGAACGCGTTCGAGTCAGCCCTACGGACCGAGCTGAATCTCGCCGGCCGGGACGCGAGTCATCTCAGCGTCGTCTCACTGTTCAGCTCGGGCGGGGAGGGCACGTCGGCGGGTCTCTTGGCCGAGTGCGTGGCGAACATCGCTCCGCAGGTCGTGCGCGCGACCGACGCCGTCTTCTCCATCGGACCGAGCCACATCGCGCTGGTGATGCCGCGCACGCATCCCGGCGCTGCTTGGGCCGTGGGCCACCGATTGTCCCACGTCCTCGAGAAGTGCTGCCCGGAAGCGCCGTTCGGACTCCTCACCGTGAAGGTGCTCGAGTTCGACCGAACCCACCGCGACGTCCCGTCCATCCTCGGAACGCTCCGCGAACTGGCGCCCGTCGGCGACGGCACCTGATCCGGGCGCGCGCACCTGGGTCAGGCCGTCGGGTGACGACCAATGGGGCGTCAGCGGCCGGCCCGGCCCTCGCGGAGGGCGCGGTCGGCGAGGTGCAGGAGTGCGCGGCCGTGCTGCGTTGTCCGACGCACGGAGGGGACCGGATCCGCCCGCAGGAGCGGCGTGACCAGCCCGCTGCGCGCGTCCCACCGGAAGGCCTCGGTCGGTCCGTCCAGGTGGTCCACGAGCCAGATGTCGCCCCGCACCGTCGCCAGCACGCGCGCGCCGCCCCGTGACCCGAGGACCGCGGGTGCGCCGTGCTCGCTGCCGAGTCCTGCTCCCCAGCCGGCGAACTCGCCCTGGTACCCGCACATGCGCAGGAGCGTCGCCGGCACGTCGACGTGGGAGACGACGGCATCGTGAGTCGTGGCGGCCTCGTCGCCGCCCCGCGTGGTCCACAGCAGGACGTGGTGCCGTTCGGGGTCGATCACCGCGCGAGGCGCGGAGGTGACTCCGTGATCTCCGACGAGGTAGACGTCGGTCGTGGCCGCCCAGTTGCGCGCGAGTACCGTGCGGACGAACTCCGCGGCAGCGTCGTCGGCGTACCGCATCGCGCGCTCGCGGGCGACTCGCACGTCCGGTCGGTAGGCCTCTGGGACTGCATACGGCGGGTGATTGCTGCCGGTCAGCACGACGACGCAGAACGGCGTGCCGCCGGCAGCGCTCCCGTCGCAGAGCGCGAGCGCCTTGCGGAAGAGGGGACCGTCCGCCACGCCCCACACCGACAGCCGCTCCGACACGGGGAACGCGTCGCGGTCCACGACTTCCGCGAATCCCTGGCCCTTGCACCAGCCGCCGAGGTTCTCCCAGGACGCCGCACCGCCGGTCAGGAACGCGGTGCGCCAGCCCTGCTCGCCGAGCACGCGGCCGATGGTCAGCAACTCACGCTGTCCGTCGAGCGACTTGGTCAGCGCGCCGTGCCGCAGGGTGCTCGGAATGCCGGCCAGCAGCGCCGGCAGCGCGCGGTTGGTGGTCGGTCCGTTGGCCAGGCAGCGTGTGTAGAGGTCTCCGCGCTCCGCGATCAGCGCGTCGAGCTGGGGCGTCCACGACTTGGCCGCACCCAGCGCCCCCACGTGCTGGGCGGCGAACGACTCGAGGACGACGACGATCGCGCTGCGCCTCTGCTTGCCCGGGATGCCGACCTGCCGCAGCATGGGGCGGTCGTCCCGCACGAACGGGCTGCCCGGGAACAGCGCGGTACGGATCAACGCGAGTGCGGCGTCCTCGTCGCCCACGCCGTAGTCGAGGTCGCCGCCGTCCTTGCTGCGTTCGTACGCGCTGCGCAGGATCGTCCACGGTCCGGAGAGCGTGAGCTGCGTCAGGTGATGGGTGGAGGCGGCCGCGTCCGCGGGACGCAGCGGGCGATCGATGCCGCCGCGGATGAAGACCGCGACGAGGATCACCGCGATCCCGCGTGCCCACAGCGCGCGTGTCGGGAGACTTGTCTTCTCGATCGTGCGGCGCAGCCGGCGCGCCGCGAAGCGCGTCACCAGTCCGGTGGCCAGCAGCGCAACGGCGAATGACAGCCGCATGCGCCAGTCGGTCGTCCCGATCACGGTGCCGAGGTCGTCCAGATACTCGAGGGCTGTCCCGTCGAGGCGCGAGCGGAACTCCGCGAAGAACGGCAGCTCGAAGCTGACGACGACACCTGTCCAGAGCGTGACTGCGGCGAGTGCGGCGCGCTCGATGCGCCGGCGGCCGCGGAGCGCGGCAACGGTGGCTACGATCAGCGCGATGGCGAACGGGTAGGCGACGCCCGCGGCGTCGAAGCGGAGGCCGTGCACGAACGCGCCGAGCAGCGGGCCGAGTTCCGTCTCCGGCCCGTGCGCTCCATGGAGTAGCGCACGCTCGACCGAGAGCACGAGCAGAGGAACCCCGAACGCGACGCCGAGGACGGCGAGATCCCGGCGGCCGCTGCGCTGCGGCGCTGCGGTCAATCCGTCGAGACGGTCAGGAACGCGTGCCACGTCTCGTCGTCGTCCGAGGCGATCTGAAGCCCGTGGACCGCGTGTCCCGGCAGGTCGCGGAGCTTCTCATTGATGCGCTCGTCGAGCTCGTCGAGCGCGCCCTCGACGCGCACCACGCGGAAGTCCGGGGGCGGCTGCGGCGCGCGGGGCGCTGCGTTCTGCACGGCTCCGATCATCTGGCCCGCGAGGAAGATCCGCTGCGCGAAGCGGTCCTCGATGGCCTGGTAGGCGTACGAGAAGCCCTGGCCCGAGAGGCTCGGCTCGTTCTCGACGCACTCGTCGACGAGCTGCCCGACCATGTCCTTCCAGATTCGGCGGAGAGCGCGCTCCGCACGCCGCCTGCTGCCTTCGGCGATCGGGGGCTCGGAGTCCTGTGGGCCGCTCACCCGAGCACTCTACCCGAGCAGCCTGTCAGAGGCGGGAGCGGGAGGCTTCCGTAACGCAGGCTGCATCGGCTCGTAGACTCGGGTGGATGCCTCGACGCCCACTCCCTGCCCTCGCCGCCCAGCTGCTGCTCGTGGCGGGTGTCCTCGTGCTCCCTGCCGCCGACGGACTCGGCGCGAGGCGCGTGCCCGACTGGTCCGTGGACGGTGAGTACCTGCTCGACATGGAGGTGGGGGTCGCGACGATCGAAGGCCGCTACGGCTACGACGTCGGCGAGTTCAACGCCAACCTCCTCCTGGCGTTCGACGGTCCCGGGAAGCTCTCCGGGGGCGGCACCGCCGGCCAGGTCGGCAACTTCATCTACACGGCGACGGGCACGTGGGGCATCGACGAGGCGACCGGCCGCACGCGCGTCTCCATCGCGACCCCCGGCTTCACGTTCGACGGCGTCGTCGCCGAGAACGGGCTCGGGATCGACGGGACGCACACGCGCGAGATCGGCTTCGGTGGCGGGACGGAGTCGAGCAGCGGCCCGCTCACGCTGGGGCGCACGCCTCCGTCGTCGGCACCGGACACGTTCGTGCTGTTCATGCGACTCGCGCAGAACAAGCGGGGACGGATCAAGGCGGCCAAGGTGCAGGAGGCCGGCCGCGCCCGCCCGTCCGAAGCGACGCTCCAGATCTGGGGAGGCGATGCCCTCGGCAAGGGCAAGGTGAAGGGGAAGATGCGCACCGACGCGAGCGGCGTCACCACGGGCACGCTCCGCGTCAAGGGCAAGGGCTGGTCGGTCGAGATGACGGGGCCCGTCGATCAGGATGGGTTCCACGCGGTCGCCGACGTGCACACGCCGCTCATCGACATCGACGACGTGGCCGTGACGATCCCCGTCATCCCGACTCCCGACAAGCCGCCGCCGAAGCCGCCTCCGCCGCCGAAGAACCAGATTGATCTCGCGACGGCCTTCATCCAGAACGGCCGCGTCGAGATCTTCCGCGGCGGCGTCTCGAAACGGTTCTTCGGAGCCAAGGTCGACATGACGATCGAGTTCCCGGACTCGGTCGGCACGGGGTTCACGGTTGCCGATCCCCTCACGAACGGCGGAGCGGACGGCAAGCTGTTCTCCGTCGTGACGAACAAGGGCAAGGTCTACGACACGACGCGAATACCCGCGGCAGTCACGATCGAGGTTCTCGCGTTCACGACCGTGCGCGGAGAGACCATCCGGCTGCGCGCCACGGGCAAGGTGGTCGCGGAGAACGGCAAAACGAAGAACGTCAACGTGATCGTCCTGGCTCGGGTTCTCTAGCCTGAACCAGCGCCGCGGCTGGGTGGGTGGCCGTGCGTCCGATTGCGGGGTATCCTGACTGACCAGGGCCCCGCCGGCGCCCCGCGGCTGAGAACGCGGCGTCGAGAGAGGACCAGGGGGGAGGTCGGCCATGCGCCGTACGCGACGCACAATCCGGATCTCGCTCCTGGCCGCGGTTCTCGCAGCGTGCTGCCTCGCGTCCTCCACCGCGTCTTCCATTGGCACTGCCGAGGAACTCGGACCGTTCGATGAGCGACTGGCGCCCGAACTCGTGGCGAGCATCACGGAATCGCCGGCCGAGGCGGTGGACGTCTGGATCATCTTCTCGGAGCAGCCCGCCGTCGCGGCCGCACCGGCGTTGCGAGCCGACTACACGGCTCGCATCGACGAAGTACGGGCGCCCGCCCGCGCCGCCCTGGCGCGCATCCGCACGTTGCTCCCGTCGCGCGAAGACCGGATCGAACTCGGCGTCGCCGGACTCATGGAGCGCGAGGTCGCGCTGCTCTATCCGGAGGAACGGGCGGTTCTTCGCAGTTCGCGCGACGAGACGGTGCGCCTGGTGCGCGAGATGCGATCTGAGATTCTCGAGGCGGCGGCGCCGCGCTGCGAGCGGCTCCAGGACCCGCTCCGCCGTTACGTGGAGTCGTTGCCGTCCGGAAGCGTCCTCGGCTCGTCCAACGTGTTGAACTCGGTCTTCGCCCGCGTGCGTCCCGCCGATCTCCCGGCGCTCGTCGCGGCGTTCCCCACGATCGGACGCGTGGACGCATCACCGACTCTCACGGTCTCGATGGACAAGTCGGTCGGCGCGATCGGCGCCAGCAGCTTCACCTCTCCCGGCTACAACGGATCCGGTCAGAGCGTGGCGATCGGGGACACCGGGATAGACACCTCGCATCCGGCGTTCTCGCTCGGGGGTGGCGGCAACGTCGTCACCGCGAGCACCGTCCAGCTCGCCATCGCCGCGGTGCAGAGCAACTTCAACGACAACGCGTCCAGCACCGACGACCTCCACGGACACGGCACGCACCTCTGCGGCACTGTTGCGAGCCAGGACTCGACATACGGCGGCGTGGCGCCGGGCACGGGTGTCCTGAACGCCAAGTGCTTCTATCGGACGACCAGCAACCAGGGATCGGGCACTGGGCCCGACATTGCGGCGGCCACTGACTGGGCCATCACGAACGGTGCGACCGTCTTCAACGGGAGCTTCGGCGGTGGCGGCACGTCGAACGGCAACTCCGGATTCAGCGTCTACTTCGACGCGGCCGTCGAGGTGTCGGGCATGTCCGTGGCGATCGCGGCCGGCAACTCCGGCCCGAACTCCGGGACCATCGGCCTGCCCGGGGACGCGTTCAACATCGTGACGGTGGGCGCGTTCAACGACCGCAACACGACGTCGGGCAGCGACGACGCGATCGCGAGCTTCTCCAGCCGCGGCAACACGTCAGACGGCCGCCGGAAGCCCGATCTCTCGGCTCCCGGCGTGAGCATCCAGTCCGCCAGCTGGATCTGGGAGACCGCCAACGACTTCCGGTCCTCGAACGGCACCTCCATGGCGACGCCGCACGTCGCGGGCGCGATGGCGCTGCTTCTCGACTACAACGCGGCGTGGCAGCCGGAGGCCGTGAAGGCGCTTCTGATCAACTCGGTGCGGAACTCGTCACCGGTCCCACGACACCGGGGTCGACGTGGGGCTTCGGTGCCATGGATCTTGCGCAGGCCTACACCGATCGCGACTACATCGAGACCGGGACGCTCACGAGCAGCGGTGACGACTACGTCTTCTTCACGCTGTCCGGAGTGACCGCGGGAGACCGCTCGACCGTGGTGTGGAACCGCAGCGCCGCATTCGCGTCGTCGCGGACCTCGCTGACGGGATCGGCCAAGTCTCTCATCGACGTTGATCTGCGCCTGTACGACGGCGGCGACGGCACGCAGGACAGCAGCAGCGCGAGCACCGTGAACAACGTTGAACAGGTGAAGGCGACGTCCGCCCTTTCGACCGGAGTCGTGAAGGTCAAGCGCGCCGGAAGTTTCCCCTCGGGTCAGACGACGCTCGACTACGCCGTGGCGTCGGCCGGGACGCTGACGGCGGTCACAGGCCCGGATCTGCAGCTCGCGGACGCGAGCACGCCGTCCGTCGCACAGGGTGGCGGACAGGTGACCGTGTCCGTGTCGCTCGAGAACGACGGCGGATTGACGGCGTTCGCACCGTCGCTCGTGTTGGGGCTGCCCACCGGCTGGACTCTCGCGCCCGGTGAGACGGCGGCGCAGACCGTCGGCGACACCGAGCCGACCAGCGGCGGCGGCGCAGCGCGCACGGCGTCCTGGGACGTGATCCCGGTCAGCGACACGCGCACGGACACGCTCAAGGTGAACGCGACCAGCAGTTCGTTCGGCGAGTCGTTCGCCGCCGTCGAGTTGCAGATCGACGTGGACGTCGACGCTACGGCGCCGTTCGCCGTGCCCGGCGCTCCGATCGTCACGACCCAGACCACGGTCGACGGCACGTCCGTCGACCTCGACGGCTCGGGCAGCAGTGACTCGTCGGGGCAGCCGCTGACCGAGTACGCATGGGACGCCGACGACGACGGCGGGTTCGACGACGCGAGCGGAGCCACACCGTCGGTCGACTTCGCGGTGGGCGTGCACACCGTGACGCTTCGCGTGACGGATCACGTCGGCAACACCGGATCGAACTCGACCCAGGTAACCGTCCTCGATGCCCCGCCTGTCGCCGCGGCGGGGCAGGACCGCTCCGTGAACGAGGGCGACACGGTTCAATTCGACGGAACCAGCAGCAGCGATCTCGACGCCGGGATCACCCACGTGTGGAGCTTCGGAGACGGGCAGTTCGCGGGCGGGAGCACGCCTTCCCACGTCTTTGGAGACGAGGGCCAGTACACGGTCACGTTGACGGTCACCGACGCGGCGGAGCAGACCGCCGCCGACACGCTGGTCGTGACCGTCGCCAACGTCGCCCCGACGGTGGACGCTGGTGGGGACGCGACAGCGACCGAGGGTGATGCCGTTTCGTTCGACGGAACCGCGTTCGATCCGGGCGACGACGTGCTCACGATCGAGTGGGACTTCGGCGACGGCATGTCCTCCGACGCGATCGACGTCACGCACACGTATCAACAAGACGGCGCGTACTTCGCCACGCTGACCGTTGACGACGGCGACGGAGGATCCGATCTCGCCAGCCGCATCATCGGCGTGCTGAACGCACCGCCGGAGTTCACGCTCCCGGGCGCGCTGACGGTGGACGTCGGGCACGTCCTCTCGCTCGATGTGTCGGCGACGGACCCATCGCCTGTCGACCAGGCGGCGCTCACGCTTGACTGGCGTGTGCTGGACGGCACGACGGCCGTCGCATCCGGTAGCGGAACGGCCGTCAGTTGGCCGGCGGATCGACGCCTCGACGGCGTGCTGGAAGTGACCGTCAGCGATGACGATGACGCGACCGTGCGCACGGCGCTGCTGACCGCGGTGACGCCGTCGATGGACGACGTCCTGCCGGACGCGCTGGGCGACGCGGATCTCGCACCGAAGGTCGAGAAGAAGGCGATCCGCGGGATCCTGAAGGCGTGGGAGGACGTGCAGAGCGGCAAGACGAAGAAGCGCAACAAGGCCGTCAAGCGTCTGCGCAAGGTGCAGGCGGCGTTCCGAGACGCGGGGATCAGCGACGGCCCGCTGGTATGGAAGATGACCGCTTTGGTCAGCGACCTCGCGGCGGGCGTCATTCCTCAGGATCCGGATCCGTTCGTGGTGCCGGAGGAGCCGGGCAGCACCGCCGAGATGCTGGCGGCTCTGCCGTCGGCGGTGTCCGATGCGAAGACGCGGAAGAAGCTCGGCAAGGCGCTCCTGGCGCTGCGCTTCGCCCAGCGCACCGAAGCCTCTTCGAAGAAGATCGCCAAGACCGTCAAGAAGGCGGTGAAGGCTGCCGGCAGGCTGCCCGAGGGCGACGTGGCAGACTGGTTCGTCTTGTCGCTCGGCCTCTAGCTGCTGCGACTTTTCTGTCCTGTCTCGTGACGGCGCGCCCTGTCTCGTGAGGGAAAACCACGCGGCTGCGTATGCTCCCCGCCGGAGGTAACGCCATGCCCGCGACCAAGGAATCGATCCTCGAGGCACTGAAGCAGGTGCAGGACCCGGAACTGCACCGCGACATCGTCTCTCTGGGGATGGTCAAGGGAGTTGAGTTCGGGGGACCCAAGCTGTTCCTCGACATCGAGCTCACGACTCCGGCCTGCCCGATGAAGGAGACGATCGCGGCCGACGTGCAAGCCGCCGTCGCGCCACTCGGGATCGTCGAGCCCGTCGAGATCAACTGGAGCGCGCAGGTCGCTTCGTCCCGCGGTCCGGATGCGGCGCGGGCTCCAGGCATCAAGAACGTGCTCGCGATCGCATCCGGCAAGGGCGGCGTCGGCAAGTCGACGGTCGCGGTGAACCTCGCCGTCGCGCTGGCGCAGGACGGTGCCTCGGTCGGGCTGATGGACGTGGATATCTACGGACCGAGCGGCCCGATGATGACCGGAACCGTCGGACGCAAGCCCGAGGTAGTGGAGGGGCGCATTCATCCCGTCGAAGCGCAGGGGCTGAAGCTGCTCTCGATGGGCTACCTCGTTCCGGAGGGCCAGGCGGTCGTGTGGCGCGGACCGATGCTGCACAAGGCGCTGACACAGTTCTTCGAGGACGTGGACTGGGGCGAGCTCGACTACCTGGTCGTGGACCTGCCGCCCGGGACGGGGGACGTGCAACTGTCCCTGACGCAGATCTTCCCCCTCACCGGCGCGGTCATGGTCACGACCCCGCAGGCAGTGGCCCTGGCCGACGTGGTAAAGGGTGCGAACATGTTCGACAGGGTCAACGTCCCGATCCTGGGCGTGATCGAGAACATGAGCACGTTCATCTGCCCTTGCTGCAGCACGGCCACGGCGATCTTCGACGAGGGCGGCGGTCGAACCGCGGCGGAAGAACACGGTTGGCCCTTCTTGGGGGCGATCCCCATCGACACGACGGTGCGAGCGGGCGGCGACGCCGGCACACCGGTCGTCGTCAGTCATCCGGACAGCGCGGTGGCCGAGGCGTTCTGCAAGACGGCGCGTCTCCTAGCGGGCAAGGTCAGCCAGGTCGGGCGCCTCGGAAAGGTGGAGGTATGAAGGAAGGCACTGTCGGGGTCGTGTTCGGACTCGCGGGCTTGCTGCTCGGGGGGGCCGCGCTCGTCTTCTCCATGTGGGCGCGCTCCGACGCGACCGATGCGCTCAACGGCCTCGAGGACACGGCCGGCCTGGACAACGAGAGCATCGGCTCCTTGGGCGAGCAGGTGCGCGGTCTGCAGGACGGTGTGCAGCACGCCAACAAGCAGATCGGTCGCGTGCGCGAAGAGGAGCGGCAGCTACGCGACAAGGTGCGCGAGCTGATCGAGCGCGTGGAAGCGGCCGAGAAGGCGGCTCTCGAGGGCCGGGGCGTCCGCAGGGGCGATGGCGGTGGCCGAGGCGTGAACATCGGCGCGCCGACGAAGGAAGAGCTGCGCGCGAAGTTCGATGCGCTGCGCGACAAGATCGTGAGCGGCGAGGGCGACGACGACGATCGGGTGGAGTTCTGGCGGCTCGCCCGCGAGACGGAAGTGGTCGATGACCTCATCCCGGAGTTCGAGAAGGCCGCCGAGGAGAACCCCGACGACCCGGAGTCTGCGTTCCGGCTGGCCGAGGCCTACACCGCCAAGCTGCTGAGTGTCCCGTTCGGCCCGGAGCGCGGGGCCTGGGCGGCGAAGGGTGAGCAGGTCTACCGCGACATCATCGAACGACATCCCACGAACTGGGACGCGCAGCGCTCGCTCGCGTTCTCGCTGAGCCAGTGGCCCCCGATGTTCCCCAAGAAGGGCCAGGAGGCGATCGAGCGCTACGAGAAGCTGCGCGAGATGCAGCAGAGCGTCACGCCGGACGCGAAGCACGCGGGCACGTACCTCGAACTCGCCGAGCTGTACCGAGCGAAGGGCAACGTGGAGAAGGCGAAGGCGGTCCTCCAGGACGGCATCGCGCACCACCCCGACGCCGAGACCCTGCAACAGCAGCTCGACCTGATGACCGGCGGCAACGACGCCGACGACTGACGCGCGACGCGGACGCCTCGGACCCTGGTGCCGGCGGGGACCGCGCAGAACGACCCCGTGCGGCGCCGTCGGCGCATCGACGCATGTCGACTCGTCGCTTCGGTGGCCCCCCCGGACCAACCGGCGTGACCGCAGCCGTCCGTAGCGACCGGAGGTCGCGTAGGAGGGATACAAACTGACCAGGACGGCGCGCGGATCGCGTTTGCGATCCGCGTGCCCGACGCCAGTCAGTACGAGTTCGACAGCGCGAGCGCGGCCAGCGCCATGGCCCGGCCGATGCGGGCGATCTTCTTCGGGTCCACGATGTCGAGCGTGTCCCGTTTCGTGTGCATGACCTGGTAGTCGCCCGACCAGAGATCGACCGCCGGCACACCTTGTTCGTGGAATGAGTAGTGGTCGCTGCCGTGCGCGAACGCGAAGCGGTCGATGTCCTTGCCGACCGTGAACGACGACTGCTCGAGTGCGGCGGCGACGACGCGCGCGAGTCGCGGGTGCTTGGAGATGCCGACGATCGAGACGTCGGTGACCGCCGCGTGCCCGATCGTGTCCGCCGTCAGCGCGACCGACACGCGTGGCTCCACCGGATAGTCGGCGTTCAAGCTGTTCATGTAGTGACGACTGCCGCGCAGGCCCCACTCCTCGGCCCCGAACGCGACGAACAGCACGTCCCGCGACAGCCGGTCCTGATGTGCGGCGAGGACGTTCGCTGCCTCGATGAGCGCGGCCAGTCCGGACGCATCGTCGTCCGCACCGGGGAAGCCGGTACCGAGGTGATCGACGTGCGCGCCAAGGAGGATCGCCCGGCCGCGGCCTCCGCCGCCCTGCAAGCGCCCGACGACGTTCGCGCTCTCGATGACGACTTCGTTCCACTTGACGATGAGGGTCAGCGTCCCGTCCAGCGCGGTATCGGCCGGCACGGCGAACGCGGGGAGCGGCAGGTCGACCCGGTACCCGTTTCGGGCCGCCGTACCGGCCGCGCGCATGAGGTGGTCCCCGGATCCGCCGCGCGCTTTCGTCGCGTCCAACCGCGCGCGCACGGCCGGGTGCAGTGCCTCCGGCGTCTCGTACAGCTCGGCCACCCGCGCGGCGCCCTCTTCGGGCACACGCACCAACACCGCCACGGCCCCTCCGGCCTTGGCGAGTTCGGCGACACCGCGCACGAACCCGAGCGGGTCATCGCTCTGCGCCGGGACGTCTACCACGAGGGCGAGCCCGGTCAGGTCGTCGGACGGATCACTGGCGAACCCGGCTGCCGTCACGCCGTCCGGCTCGGTCGTTGGAGACGCAACGAGCGGGTGTGCGTCGGCGACCCGTTCGCCGCCGACCAGGAGTTCACTCTCTGCGTGTGTGCGACGCACCTTGAACGAGAACTTCTGTTCCGACACTGCGAGTCCCGCTTCGCGCAAGGCCGTCGCCACGATCCGCCGCGCCGCCTTCTCAGCGGCGGTGCCCGCGAGGCGCCCCTCGATGTCCTTCGCTGTAAGCGCCTTCAAGTGGCGCTCGACCCGCAGCGGATCGGCGCGCACGTCGGGGAGCACGCGCTTGCGCGTGAGACTGACGCCGGGTACCGTCTCGCGCTCACGGGGCCGGCGTCCGGCGAACACGATGCGTCCGTCGAACTGGTAGTAGAAGATCGCGCGCGCGCGTCCGGCGAGTGCCTCGGGTGTCCCGACGAACGTCGTCACGAACTCGTTGCGGTCAGCGGGGCTGCGCGACGTCGCGAGGATGGTCACGTCTTCGCCGTCACCGCGCCCGGGGAAGTGAGACTTCAGC
This sequence comes from Planctomycetota bacterium, assembly GCA_965248445.1. Classification (GTDB taxonomy): domain Bacteria; phylum Planctomycetota; class JAJSAM01; order JAJSAM01; family JAJVHW01; genus CBDFJG01. The sequence continues at coordinate 820,463 of CBDFJG010000003.1, read as the reverse complement.
GGCGCCCGCAACGCCGCCAGCAGGGGCACGCGCTCGGTGTCTCCGAGGATCAGGAGGCTGACTCCCTTCGGGACCGTCTTCGGCGCCTCCGACGCGGAAATGACGGTTGCGCCCTTGGACCGCGCGCGCTCGGCTACCGCGCGCAGCGCGGAGTCGTCGTCGGGATACACGACCATCGTGTGCGGACGCTCCAACGTGGCGGAGAGGCAGGCCGGGATCTCGGCGGGCGCCAGACGTCGGAATACGTGGTGCTCCGGGTCCACGTGCACGGCTAGCGGGAGCGACGGCACGAGCACGGAGAAGTCCGCCGACGCGCCGTTCAGGACGACCTCGAACTCCTCCTGACCGTCGAGCAGTTCCACGACGAGGGGGACGGTGAGCTTCCATGGCTTCTCGTCCGGCGCGAGGTGTTGCTGGATAGTCCCGATCACGCGCGTTCGTCCGTCCTTCGACTCGACGCGCGTATCACCGAGGCCCAGCAGCGGCGCCCCGGTGCGGTCCAGCCACTGTGCGAAGAACTCGCCCAGGTTGCGGCCGCTGGTCTTCTCGAACTCCGCTTGCCAGACCGCCCACGAGACGCGCTTGCCTGCGTGGTCCTTCGTTACCCGTCGTAGGGTGCTCCAGAACGCCTTGTCGCCGATCTCGCGACGCAGCATGTGGAAGGTCATCGAGCACTTCGTGTAGCCGATCTCGTTGTCGAAGTCCTCGACCTTGCCCGTGAACGAACGCACGGGGTAGTCGCGGTCCGCGGTCACCCGGGTTGAGAACCGCACGGAACTGCGTTCGCGGTGCGTGCGCGCCGCCGCCGGGCTCTCGCGCTCCTTTGCGAGGTAGTTCGAGCAGTAGCTCGTCAGCCCCTCGCACCAGTTGCCCGCGTCGTAGTCGGGGTACACGAGGTTGCCCCACCAGCAGTGCACGATCTCGTGGTCTAGGTAGCCCGGGGGGATGCGCCCGGACCGTTGCGACTCCATGACCATGCGCGCGACCACGTGCTGGCCCAGAAGCGTGAATTCGGGGAAGCCGTAGCCGGAGGAGAAGAAGTTCTCCACGACGTCGAACCGGTCGAAGGCGTAAGCACCGAGAAGCTCGGAGTACGTGGCGATCTCGCGCTCCGCCGCGTCCAGCAGGATCTCGGCACCCGCGGCGTTGGCGTCCGAGAGATAGGCGCCGACGGTGACGCGCTTCCCCTTGCGCTCGAAGTACTTCAGCCGTCCCGCGACGACGGCCAGTGAATCCGCGGTGACCTTGCCGCGCCAGCGTGACACGTCGCTCGTCCCGACGGACGTTCGCTCGACCAATGTGCCCTGCGAGATCGCGAGGTAGGGGGCGGGGATGCTGACACGAACGTCGAAGCGCGCGACGCCGCCGTCGTCGGGGTAGTAATACGAGCCGCCCGAGAGGTAGACCCCCTGGTCGAACACGACACCGCGGCAGCTGTCGCCGACCACGAATCCAAGCGTCTCGCTCTTCTCGACGTCGTCCTGGATCCGGCCGGAGTAACGCAGTCGCATCGCTCCCATCGCACCCGGACCGGCCGGCACGTCGATCTGCCACTCCGCCCGCCAGCCGTCGTCCTCGACCTTCTCGAGCCCGAGGGCCTTGCGGCCGTCGACGAGCGCCTCCGAGATGGTGAGGGCCGCGTTCAGCGAGAAGCGGAGTTTGCCCCCGCCATCCCTCGCGACAGCGACCGTGTCCGTGCCGTCGAGCCTGCCCGAGGACGGATCCAGGGTCAGCTGGAGGTCGTGGGAGCGGATCTCCGGGCCTGCCCGTGCGGTCGCTGCGAGGAGCGCCAGGACGACGGCCGTGCCCGGAATTAGAGCGTTCAGGTTCATGTGTCCCTCGCGGGCAGCCGATCCCGAGAGTGGCGGCGCCGAGGGTGGGAGCGTAGTTCCCCGAGGAGGCCGCCGGGACCCAATCCGTGGCCAAACGCGCACGCCTGTACGTCGTCCTGCCCATCGCGGCTGCCCTGGCGGCGTGTCTTGTGCTGCTCGCGGTGCCCGGCGACGGGACTGACGACGCCCCTCCGTCGCCCGTCGAGCTGCTCCGCATCGATCGCTACGTGAAGCGATTCCGCGAGGCGCAGCGGCTGTTCGACCGGGGCGACGACGCGGCGGCGGAGACGATCTTCCGGGAGCTGATCGCCGAGGAGCCGGAGGCGGCCGCTGTGCACCACGCGCTGGGCATCCTGCACCGGCAGTCGGGTCGCCACGTCGAAGCGCTCGACAGCCTGTTGCGCGCGGCGATGCTCGACCAGGAGACTCCCGTCATCGCGCGTGACGCGGCCGGTGAACTGCTCGCCGCCGGGCGCGCGAAGGAAGCCGAAGTGCTCTACATGCGCGCGCGGCGCCACTGGCCGGACGAACTGGACACGCTCCTGGGTCACGGCGCCGCGCTGCGCGCCCTCGGCCGAACGGCGGACGCCGAGACGACACTTCGTCACGCGGTCCTGGTCGATCCCAACTCCATCGACGCGCGCACGGGACTGGCGGCGACCATCGTCGCCCGCGATCCGCGCGAGGCGCTCGAGCTCGTTGCCCCCGTGGAGCAGCAGTACCCGGATGTAGCGCTCGTGCGCGGCCTGGCGAAGGAGCGACTCGGGAAGTTCGATGAGGCCGGCGCTGACCTGTTGCTGGCGGCGCAGGGCGCACCGCTCGATCCCATCGGCCGCAACATCGTCCGAGAAGCCACCGAGTCCTTGTTGCGTTGCGGCGACTACGAGCGCGCTGTCACCGCGGCCACGCGCTGGGCCGGGAAGGGCCGGACGTCCGCGCGCGCGGCGTTTGCCCTGGCGATGGCGCACGCGGGGACCCGGAACGCGAGCGCGGCGCTGACGGCCCTTGACCGCACGGAAGCTGCGAGCCTTCCGCCCGCCGTCTCGCGGCAGATGGCGTTCGCGCGTGCCCTGCTCCACCGCGAGTCCGGGGATGCGGAGAAGGCGCGGAAGGAACTGACGGCGCTGGCAGACGCAGAGGCGCCATCGTTCGTCCGCGCCATGGCTGCGCGCCTGTTGGGGCGCGGCGGGGCCGACTGGGGCGTGGCCTACGCGACTCTGGCCGGGCGGACGAACGACGTTCTTTTCGTGGACGCCCTCGCGGCCGGCGACGCCGGACGCGAGGCGGAGGCCGCCCGCCTGCGCAAGGCTGCGCGCGAAGCGACGCACCCGCCCGGAGAGTTCCCCGGACCGTTCCTGCGCCGATAGCGGACTCGCAGCGCCGGCAAGCTAGACTCCGCGGCCTATGGGTGGGGTCGTGGGCGGACGCTTCGAACTCCTGGCGCCGCTCGGTGCCGGATCGTTCGCCCGCGTGTTCCGCGCGCGCGACCGAGAGACCGGCCAAGCGTGTGCGATCAAGCTGCTGGACGGCAAAACGCCGTCGGACAACGCGGATGGACGGTTCGCCCGTGAGGTGGCCGCTCTCCGCGCCGCGCAGCATCCGGCCATCGTGCAGGTGCTGGGGCATGGCGTGCGCGAGGCGGACGGAGAGTCCACGCCCTGGATCGCGATGGAGTTGCTCGACGGGAGGCTGCTGACCGAGTGGGCGCTCGCGACCCGCCCGGACAAGGGCGCGCCGGGCTACGACGAATACGCCCGGGATGCGTGCCGTCTGCTGGCCGGAGTCGCGGACGCACTGGCGGCGGCGCACGAGGCGGGCGTCGTCCATCGCGACCTCTCCGGACAGAACATCTTGATCGCCTCCGGGACGCCGGCGCGCGCGCGTCTGTTCGACTTCGGCTTGGCGCGTCTCTCCGATTCCGACCGTCTGACCCGCACCGGGACCGTGCTCGGCACCGCGCACAGCATCGCGCCGGAACAGGTGCGTGGACAGACCCCCGGAACGCCTGCGGACATCTACTCGTTCGGCTGCGTGCTGTTCAGGACGCTGACCGGACGGGCCCCCTTTGTCGGGGCGACGCTCCTCGACGTGCTCGTCGGACATCTGGAGAAGAGCGTCCCCGACGCGCGTGCGGTGGATCCGCGCTGCCCGAGAGGCGTCGCGCGGCTGCTTCGCGACACGCTGGCCAAGGAGCCCGAGGCGCGGCCGTTGGCCGCCGACGTGTCCGCACGGCTCACGAGCGACGAGACCTTCGGGTGAGACCCACTCCGCCGATCCTGAGTCTCGCCGTCTGCCTCGCGGTCACGGGCGCCTGCGCGGCGGCCGCCCCGGAGGCACTTCCCGTGTTCCGCGGTCCCATGCCGGAGCCGCTGTTGCTGCAACGAGTCCAGCCGGACCCTGCGCGCCCGTTCGACGACCGTCTGCCCGAGGACCCCGTCGCGCCGAAGAAGGTCGCCCATCCGCAGCCCGTCTGGGGCTTCGACGTGACGAACGACGACATCGCCGTCGAACTCGACTTCGACCTCGAGGCGCTTGGCGGCAGGGTCACCATCGACATCACCGATGCGGCCGACGGACACCACGCGCTCTTGCTCGACGCGGTCGAACTCGACGTGCGTACCGTCACGAACGGACAAGGTGCGGCCGTGCCGTTCGACTACGACGGGCGCGTGCTGGCCATCCCGCTGCCCGGCGGATCGAGAGCGGGGACGGAACGGCGCTACTCGATCAGGTACGCGGCGCGGCCCACGGCGGGTGTGTACTTCAACTCGTCCACGGCTGCGCACCCCGACGCTCCTCTTCAGGCGTTCACACAAGGCGAGTGCGAGGACACGCGTCACTGGATGCCGTGCCACGACTTCCCCGACGACGTCGCGACGCACGCGATCCACGTGACGGTGCCCGACCACATGTCCGTGTCCGCGGCGGGAGTGCGCACCGACGTCGAGGACCTGCCCGGCGCACGCCGCACGTGGCACTACAGGATGGACAACGCCCACGTGACCTACCTGACCACGTTCGTGGCGGGGGAGTACGAGATCACGGCTGAGGACGGGGCCGTCCCTCTCGAGTACTGGGTCTCGGCGCGCGACACGGAGCACGTCGCGTACTCGCTGCGCAACACTCAGCGCATTCTCGAGTTCTTCGGCGACTACACGGGACGGCCGTACCCGTACGCCAAGTACGCGCAGTGCTGCGTCCGCGAGTTCATGTTCGGCGGCATGGAGAACATCAGCGCTACGACGCTGACGAGCGGGACCATTCACCCACCGGAGTGGGAGCCGTCCAGGACGAGCCACAGCCTGGTTGCTCACGAGGGCGCGCACCAGTGGTTCGGCGACCTGATGACCTGCAAGCACTGGTCTCACGTTTGGCTGAACGAGGGCTTTGCCACGTACTTCACCCATCTCTGGCGCGAGCACGACGGCGGCACCGACGACTTCCTCGTGGGGATGCGCGGCACGATGGCGGGCGCGGCCGGTGCCGCGGTCAGGTCGCGCCGCCCGGTCGTCTCCGACGTCTACGCCAAGCCGTTCGACCTCTTCTTCGATGGCCATGCGTACGGCGGCGGGGCCGCACGTCTGCACGCACTGCGCGTCGAGGTGGGGACCGAGAAGTTCAAGGCGATCGTGCGCCGCTACGTCGCCGACCACGCGGGCGGCCCGGTGACGACCGAGGACTTCGAGAGGTCCGCTTCAGCTGCGTATGGAGCGGACCTGTCATGGTTCTTCGACCAGTGGTTCCGCGTGCCCGGCCGGCCTCACCTGAAGCTCTCTTGGTCATGGGATGCGGGAACGCGCCAGGTCGTCGTGCGCGCGGAGCAGGCGCACGATGCGAAGGACGGCACGCCGGCCGCGTACCGGCTGCCACTCGACGTCGAGGTGGACCGCGCCGGCGCGCCCACCGTTCGCCGCCGGTTCGCGCTCACGGAGCGGAGTCACGAGTTCCGCATCTCGCTCGCCGGTCCGCCCGACACCGTGCGCTTCGACCCGGCTCGTGGCCTGCTCGCGAAAGTGGACGTCGAGCGCCGGCCGGACGAGTGGGACCGGTTGCTGCGCACCGCGCCTTCGACCGCGGAACGCCTCGACGCCATCCGCAAGATATCGTCCCGGCTGAACGACAAGAAGGCGACCGAGGACGTGAAGCGCGCCGCTCGAGACACTCTTGTGCGCATCGTGCGCGAGGACGCGTCGCATCACCTGCGCCTGGCTGCGGTGAACTCGTTGTGGCGACCCGCGAGCGCCGAGAATGCCGCTCTGCTGTTGTCCGTGCTGCGCGACGACCCGGACCTGCGTGTCCGGCTCCGCGTGCTGGAGCGGCTGCGCGCGTTCAAGGAGTCGGATGACGTCCGGCAGGAACTCGTCCGCCGTGCGGCGGACCCGAACGACCTCGTGAGGGCCGCAGCGCTCACGTCGCTGTCTCGGCTCAAGGGCGACGGCGTGTTCGACGTGATGGTCGCGGCGCTCGATCGCCCGGGATGGCGCGGGTTCGTGAGGAGCGCAGCACTCCGCGGCCTCGCGACCCTCGGCGACCCCCGCGGGTTCGACATCGCCGCCGGCTACGCGGCCCCGGGCGCGCCGCCGGACGCGCGCGCTGCCGCCGTGGCTGCTCTCGGCAGGCTCGGGAAGGACCGTGAGGGCGCGGTTGACGTCGTGCTGCCGTTCCTCGCGGATGCCAGGCGGGGACTCCGCACGCAGGCGGCGCGCTCGCTGGCCACGCTGGCGGACCCCTCGACGGTTCCCGTGCTGGTCGCCGCCCACGCCCGCGAGCCCTGGCGGGGCACGCGCGGCGCGATCTCACGCGCCCTCCGGGCCGTCCGGAACAAGGCCGTGACCGACCGACGTCCCGTGACCGTCCTCGCCGTGCAGGGCCTCTTGATCATCGGGCGGCTAGAGACCGCGCGCGCTCGCGCCGACGGGCTGAAGCGGACTCTCGAGACGGCCCGCTTCGCCCGGCCCGAAGACCGACAACGAGTCGAGCGGGAGCGGAAGGCGGCGGTGGCCGAGGTCAAGCGCATCGAGAACGAGCTCCGAGCGATCGGTGTCAACGTGCCGAAGCCGAAGAAACCGGCCGCCAAAAAGGCTGCCTGACCTCCCCGTCGCGACGCGACGACCGCGGTCACACGCGCTACCGGGAGAAGAAATCTGTCCTCCGGATTCCCGGATTGAGACGCGGCGAGCCGCGGACGCACTCTCACGTCGAGAAACGTCGAATCCTCCCGAGGCGAGCCTAAGGCGGCCTTCGTGGAGACCCGAAGACTGTGGTGCAGCCGGCGCCCCCGGGAGCCATGTGTGGTCGGGGCCCCGGGCGGCGTCCGGGCCGCCGCGAATGCGACTCGCGCAGCGGCTCCCGTCCACCGACACGGCGGGCGACGCTCGCCTCGACCCGGCGCTCGATTCGACCGCGCCGGTCAGCTCATCGACGACGCCCGCGAAGCAGCCGAGGCGCCGCCGCGGGTCCCACTCGCCGAAGCCGACAACGTGCCTGTAGAGCGCTCTCCGAGCGTCGGCTAGCTCGCCCCTCGGAGCTGCTCCCCCGGAGGCTCCGCGACCCGGCGAAATGTGCTTGGCCGCCTGCCGCTTCCTACTTACGGTTCGCCCACACCCTTCGCGCGCGCGGGCGGCGACGGCCCTCTGCGCGGCGAAGGCCGCGGCTCCTGACCGTCAGCGATCGGGCCGGCCGGGTCCAGCCTCATGCCAGCGCAGACTCACCCCTACCTGCCGGTGCTCCTGATGGCGCTCTTCGGCGTCCTCTTCGCCGTGGGCTCGCTCGGCGTCTCGGCGATCCTGGGGCAGCGCGGCCGGCAGAACCGGGTGAAAAACACGCCGTACGAGTGCGGCATGCCCATCAAGACCGAGGCGCACGCACGATTCAGCGTGAAGTTCTACATCGTCGCGATGCTCTTCATCCTGTTCGACGTCGAGGTCGTGTTCATGTACCCGTGGGCGGTCTCGTTCGGCAACGTCGGCACCGACCGGGCGAGCTTCCCGGGCAGCGGGCTCCTGATGGCCGAGGCTGCGGCGTTCGTGCTCGTGCTCTTCCTCGGCTGGGTGTATGTCGTGAAGAAAGGGGTGCTGGAATGGCACAAAGAAAACTGACCGCGCTCCACGTAGGCGAGTCCCAGGAAGAGGGCGGGGCCCTCCTCACCCGCGTCGATTCGGTGATCAACTGGGCCCGCCGCAACTCGATCTGGCCGCTGCCCCTCGGGCTGTCGTGCTGCGCGATCGAGTTCATGGCCACCGCGGCGTCGCGCTTCGACATGGCGCGCTTCGGCGCCGAGGTGGCGCGCTTCTCCCCGAAACAGGCCGACCTGATGCTCGTGGCCGGGACGCTGACCTACAAGATGGGCGAGGCGTGCCGTCGCTTGTACGACCAGATGGCCGAGCCGAAGTGGGTCATGGCCATGGGTGCCTGCGCCTCCACCGGCGGCATGTTCCGCAGCTACCCGGTGATGCAGGGGATCGACCACGTCGTGCCGGTGGACTACTACATCCCCGGGTGCCCGCCGCGTCCGGAGATGGTGCTGAACGCGATCATCCAGCTGCAGAAGACGATCAGCGAAGAGCGCGCCCACAAGGGCCTCGGTGTCACCGCCATCGTCGGCGGTGAGAAGAAGGACTAGAGCACCACGTGACCGACGGCGTTTCTTCTCCCGCTGTTTCCGACGCGTCCACGGAATCGGCTGCCGTTCGCGCACTGCGGAAGCGGTGGCCGGACGCCGTTGACGAGGCGGTTGAGAACGCCGGCCAATGGCGCGTCGAACTATCGTCCCGTGAGCCGCTGCTCGACATGATCGCGTTCCTCCGTGACGAGCCTTCGCTCCGCTTCGACTTCCTCATCGACGTGACCGGGCTGGACCACTACGGCGAGGAGCCGCGCTTCCGCGCGATCTACGTGCTGCGCAGCATGAGCCTGCGGCAGGAACTGGTGCTCAAGGTCAAGGTGCCCGAGGAGGACATCTGGGCGCCGAGCCTCGCCGGCGTCTACGCAACGGCCAACTGGCTCGAGCGCGAGTGCTACGACATGTTCGGCATCGAGTTCCGCGGTCACCCGAACCTCACGCGAATCATGATGCCGGAGATCTTCCAGGACTTCCCCCTGCGCAAGGACTTCCCGATGGAAGGCCGCATGAGCGACCGCGAGTGGGCCGAGTGGTGCATCGCCCGCGCGCAGAGAGTGGAGGAGTAACCGTGGCGACCTCACGCCCGACGGTGGACGACAATCCGCTGGCGCACACGCTGACTCCTGCGGATGCCGGCTCGACGGCGCTGCGCCACGATCCCGACGGCGAGTACATGACGCTGAACATGGGGCCGTCACACCCCTCGACGCACGGCGTGCTGCGCATCGTCCTCGACCTCGACGGCGAGCGCATCGTGAGGGCCGAACCGGACCTCGGCTACCTGCACCGCGGCATGGAGAAGATTGCGGAGACGTACGGCTACAACAAGTTCATCCCCTACACGGACCGGATGGACTATCTCGCGCCCATCTCCAACAACATCGCGGTGGCGATGGGGATCGAGTCGGTGAACGGGATCGTGCTCCCGCCGCGCGGCCAGGCCATCCGCGTGATCTGCTGCGAACTAGGCCGCATCAGCGCGCACCTGCTCGGACTCGGCGCATTCGCCATGGACGTCGGGGCCATGACCGTCTTCCTGTACTGCTTCCGCGAACGCGAGCGCATCTACGACTTCATGGAGTCGCTCACCGGCGCCCGCTTCACCGTGAGCTACACGCGAGTCGGCGGACTGGCGCGCAATTTACCGGAAGGCTGGGCCGACGCGGTGCTGCGCTTCGCACGCGAGATTCCGAAGCGCGTGAAGGAGGACGTCGAGAACCTCCTCACAAGGAACCGCATCTGGGTGGACCGGCTCGTCGGCGTGGGCGTCCTCCCGAAGGACATCGCCATGTCGTACGGCCTGACCGGGCCGTGTCTCCGCGCGTCGGGCGTCGAGTGGGACCTGCGCAAGGAGCAGCCGTACCTCGGCTACGAGAACTACGAGTTCGACGTGCCGGTCGGCGAACACGGCGACGCCTACGACCGGTACCTCTGCCGGATCGGCGAGATCAAGGAGAGCGCGCGCATCCTCGAACAGGCGATCGAGGGGCTGCCCGGCGGGCCGATTTCCGTCGAGAACTTCAAGATCACGCTGCCCGACAAGACGAAGGTCCTCACGAGCATGGAGGAACTGATCCACCAGTTCATGGTCGTGACGGAGGGGCCGGCGCTTCCGCCGGGCGAGCGGTACTTCGGCTTCGAGAACCCGAAGGGCGAGCTCGGCTTCTACGTGAAGACCGACGGAACCGGGCGCCCGTTCCGCCTGCGCATGCGGGCGCCGTCGTTCGTGAACCTCTCGGTGATTCCGCACGTGTTCAAGAACGCGATGGTGGCCGACACCGTTGCGATCCTCGGCAGCCTCGACTTCGTGATGGGGGAGTGCGACCGGTGAGCGGCGCCGGCATCCACGCCGCCCCGCCCTCCGCCGAGGAGTGTGCCGCCGCCGACGCGAAGGCGTCGTTCGAGAGTCTGCGTGCACGCCTCGATCCGATCGTGAGGCGTTACCCGGAGCGCGCGGCGGCGATGCTTCCGGTCCTCTGGGTCGTGCAGAACGCGCGGGGATGGCTGACGCCGAGCTCGATCGAGGACGTCGCGGAGTACCTGCGTGTCCCACGAGCGCACGTCGAGGGCGTGATCACCTTCTACACCATGTTCCGCGACGGGCCGATCGGCCGGTCGGTGGTCATGGTGTGCAAGACACTCTCGTGCCGGCTGCGCGGCGCGCAGGAGGTGATCGACGCGCTCGAGGACCGCTACGGCATCGAGTTGGGCGGCACGACGGAGGACGGCGAGTTCACGATCGAGCCGGCGGAGTGCCTCGGCCTCTGCGACATGGCTCCGTGCATTCTCGTTCTCTCCGGCGAGCAGTTCGCGCGTCACGGCCCCGTTGACTCGGCGCAAGCGATCGAGGCGCTCGAGGGGCATCGTGTCGGGGTGGGAGGGGCCAAGTGATTCACTCGCTCCTCATGCAGCACGCGCCGCCGATCGGGTCACGCGAGACCCTCGAGCAGTACGCGTCGCACGGCGGGTACGGCGCGCTGCGCCGGGCGCTCGGCATGGAGCCGGACGCGATCACGCAGCAGGTCCTGCAGGCCGGCGTGCGCGGCCGCGGCGGCGCGGGCTTCCCGGCAGGGCGCAAGTGGAGCTTCGTCCCGAAGGGCACTGGCAAGCCGGCCTACCTCGCGTGCAACGCCGACGAGTCCGAGCCGGGGTGCTTCAAGGACCGGCAGATCATGGAACGCGTGCCGCACCTGCTGATCGAGGGCTGCCTGATCGCCTGCAAGGCGATCGGTGCAGAGGCCGCGTTCATCTACGTGCGCGGCGAGTACCCGCATTCGATCGAGGCGCTCGAGGCGGCGCTCGTCGAGGCGCGCGAGAGCGGCCACGTCGGTGCGAACGTCATGGGTTCCGGCTGGCGGTGCGACGTCTGGGTCCACCCGGGCGCGGGCGCGTACATCTGCGGAGAGGAGACGGGACTCCTCTCATCGCTCGAAGGCGGACGCGGGTATCCGAAGATCAAGCCGCCGTTCCCGGCGGTCGAGGGCCTCTGGCGCTGTCCGACGATCATCAACAACGTCGAGACGCTCGCCTGCGTGCCGCCGATCATCGAACTCGGCGTCGAGGGCTTCAAGGCGATCGGCGACGAGGACACGACCGGCACCCGTCTTGTCGGCATCAGCGGACACGTCGAGAACCCGTGCCACGTCGAGATCGACCCGGCGAAGACGACCATCCGCGACTTGATCGACGAACACGCTGGTGGCGTGTGGAAGGGCCGCGCGCTCAAGGCCGTCATCCCCGGCGGTTCGTCGGTCCCCGTGATGCCGGCGTCGGCCATCGACGTGCCGTTCACGTACGGCGCGGTCAAGGACGCGGGGAGTCTCGCGGGCGCCGCGGGGGTCATCGTGATGGACGACACCACTTGCATGGTGGACGCGCTGCTCAACCTGATGCAGTTCTACCACCACGAGAGTTGCGGCCAGTGCACGCCGTGCCGGGAGGGCACGGGCTGGCTGGAGAAACTCGTGGAGCGCATCTGGAAGGGTGAGGGCAAGGACAGCGACATCGATCTGCTCGACCGCGTCGCCGACACGATCGGCGGCGCGCAAGCCGGCAAGACGATCTGTTTCCTGGCCGACTCCGCCGTCATGCCGACCAAGTCGTTTCTGGAGCACTTTCGCGATGACTTCGTGCAGGCGGTCGCGAACGGCGGTTCACCGGTGTGGAAGGCGCAGCGCGAACGGCGTGAGGCGGTGGAGGTCTGATGTCCGACGGCACCGTCAAGCTGATCGTCGACGGCCGCGAGGTCGAGGTCGCGAAGGGTACGCTCGTCATCGAGGCCGTGCGCGAGATGGGCGGCGACGTGCCGCACTACTGCTGGCACCCGGGCCTGACCGTCGCCGGCAATTGCCGCATCTGCATGGTCGAGGTCGACACGGGCCGCGGTCGCCAAACCGTGATCTCGTGCAACCTGCCCGTCAGCGAGGGCATGCAGGTGTGGACGCAGTCCGACCCGGCGAAGCAGGCACGCCAGGACGTGATGGAACTCCTGCTCATCAACCACCCGCTCGACTGCCCGATCTGCGACCAGGCCGGCGAGTGCAAGCTGCAGGAGTACAGCTTCGAGTTCGGAACCGACGGCTCGCGCTTCGACTTCCCGAAGGTCCACAAGCCCAAGAACGTGGAGTTCTCCGACAAGGTGATGTTCGACGCGGAGCGCTGCATCCTCTGCACGCGCTGCGTCCGGTTCTGCGAGGAGATCGCGGGCGAGGACGAGCTTGACGTCGTGAATCGTGGCGACCGCAACGAGATCGCCGTGGCCCGCGGTGACGAGATGAAGAACCCCTACCAGATGAACACCATCGACATCTGCCCGGTCGGGGCTCTCACGTCGACGGACTTCCGCTTCAAGAGCCGCGTCTGGTTCATCGACCAGAAGCGCACCGTGTGCCCGTCGTGCTCGCGTGGCTGCAACGTCACCGCCGGGACGCGCTGGAACCGCATCCTGCGTCTCGTGCCTGCGGAGAACGCGGACGTCAACCAGTGGTGGATGTGCGACGCGGGACGCCTGAACTTCAAGTACGTCGAGGCGGACGATCGTCTTGGTGCGCCGATGGTGCGCAAGGACGGCGAACTCGTCGAGACGACGTGGGACGAGGCGTTCGCCGCGGCCGCCGACGGCCTGCGAGCGGCGGGTGCCGACCTGCTCGCGATCGTGTCGGCGCGCCTCACGAACGAGGAGTTGTGGCTCAGCCGCCGGATCCTCGACGAACTCGGGACGCCGCATCGCGACACGAAGCCGCGCGCGTGGCCCTCCGACGACATCCTGCGCACCGGCGACGGCAACCCGAACACAGCGGGTGCGAAGCTGATGGGGATCGCGCCGCAGGACGGCGGCCGCGGTCTCGGCGCGCTGGCCGGCGGCGGCTTCAAGGCGGTGTTCCTCTGCGGCGAGGACATGGACGACGATCCCGCCGCGGTGCAGGCGCTCGCGGCGATGGACTTCGTGCTGGTGACCGACTTCCACGAGACGGAGACGATCCAGAAGGCGGCGACCGTCGTGCTGCCGGGTCTGACCGCGTTCGAGAAGGACGGCTCGTTCACCAACGTGGACGGCCGTGCGCAGCGCATCCAGCCCGTCGTGACGCCGCCGGGCGACGCGCGCCCGGACTGGCGCATCCTCGGCTCGCTGCTCGCGCGGCTGACGGGCGAAGATCCGCCACGGTCGGCCGACGCCGTCCTGCAAGCGATGGGGGACGACGTTCCCGCGTTCGCCGGCATGACGCTCGGCCGCCTGGGACCACTGGGCAAGCAGCTCCCCGCACCTGTTCCCGCGCCGGTCTCCACCGACGGGGGCATCGCGTGAACGCGCTGTTCGCCGCCGAGTCCGCGGGCATGTTCGCGTCGCTCTCCGAGTGGCTCGCCGAGAACCCCGTCGTGCGGTCGCTGATCCTCGTCCTGACGATCGGCAACGTGGTGCCGCTGATGGTCTCGGGCCTCGTCTGGCTCGAGCGCCGTGGCGCCGCGTTCATTCAGGATCGGCTGGGACCCAACCGAGTGGGTCCGTTCGGAATCCTCCAATCGTTCGCCGACCTCGCGAAGTTCATCTTCAAGGAGGACGTGCTGCCGGGGCACGTCAACAAGCCGATCTTCCTGCTGGCGCCGGCCCTCGCGGTCATCCCGCCGATGGTGGTGCTCGCGTTCATCCCGTTCGGGAAGAACCTGTGGATCTCCAACGTGGACACCGCGTTTCTCGCGTGCTTCGCGTTCAGCTCACTGCACGTGTACTCCATCTCGCTCGGCGGCTGGGCGAGCAACAGCAAGTTCCCGTTGCTGGGCGCCGTGCGCGCGACCGCACAGATGATCTCGTACGAGATCGCGCTCGGTCTGTCGGCGCTCGGTGTGTTCATCATCGCCGGCACGCTGCGTCTGACCGACGTAGTGGCCATGCAAACCGACGGCTGGTTCGTCGGGAGCGGTGAGAACGCGCGAATGGTCGGCGAGTGGACGACGTTCTTCGACTGGAACATCTTCAAGCAGCCGATCGGCGCGCTGGTCTTCATGATCGCCGGGTTCGCAGAGACCAACCGTCACCCGTTCGACATGCCGGAGGCCGAGTCCGAACTCGCTGCCGGGTATCACGCCGAGTACTCCTCGATGAAGTTCGCGCTGTTCTTCCTCGGTGAGTACGCGGCGATGGTCGCGATCTCGTCGCTGTTCATCGTCATGTACCTGGGCGGCTGGACGCTGTTCGGCCTCGAGAACCTGATGAGCGACTGGGTCGTCTCGTACGGCGCCGAGCACCCCACTTGGTACAACTGGGCATCGCTCGTGGAGATGCACCTCCACGCCGCGATCTTCGGCGCGAAGTTGTTCGCCCTCCTCTTCTTCTTCATCTGGGTGAGGTGGACGCTGCCGCGCTTCCGCTACGACCAGCTGATGACGCTGGGATGGAAGCGGCTGTTCCCGCTGACGCTGGCGTGGGTGTTGCTCACTGTGATCGGCGTGGCGCTCGTTCGGGGGATGGCGTAATGGCGTACGTGAAGGTCGAACGTCGCGAATTGACGCTCTCGGAGCGGCTCTATCTGCCCGCGATCCTGATGGGCATGAAGCACACGATGGCCCACCTGCTCGGCACGGGTCATCACGAGAAGACCACCATGCAGTACCCGGAGGAGAAGTGGACGCTGCCGTCGTTCTATCGCGGCGTGCCGGTCCTCGTGAAGGACCACGCCGACCGCGAGAAGTGCGTCGCCTGCTCGCTCTGCGAGTACGTCTGCCCGCCGCGCGCGATCTCGATCATCCCGAAGCAGATCGACGGCGTCGTCGAGAAGGCTGCCGAGGTGTTCGACATCGACATGCTCCGGTGCATCTTCTGCGGCTACTGCGAAGAGGTGTGCCCCGAGGAAGCGATCTTCATGTCGAAGGAGTACGAGATCTGCGGCCAGACCCGCGAGGAGATGATCTTCGACATGGAGAAGCTCTACGAGATCGGCAAGACGCTCGGTCCGGACGGAGGGGTGCGCAACGCCACACGCAAGTGGGAGAAGCTCGAGCGCGAGCAAGAGGAACAGGGCCTGACCTAGGCCGCGAAGAGGCAGCCCCCGAGGGCATCGGGGCGCGGGTGAAGCGGGAGACCGCGAAGGAAGACGAAGAGTTGGATCCTTGGACGTTCTGGTTGGGGGGAGCGCTTGCGCTGACGGGCGGGATGATGGCCGTCTCGCGCCGCAATGCGGTGGCGAGCGTGCTCTGGCTCGTCGCCGCGTTCGGCGGCATGTCCGTGCTCTTCCTGGGCATGGACGCCGGCTTCATCGGCATCATCCAGATCCTCGTCTACGCCGGCGCGATCATGATCCTGTTCCTGTTCGTGATCATGCTGCTGAACCTGACTCCGAGCGGGCTGATGCGGATCGACAAGCTCACGCAGGTGTCTCTTGGCATGGCGGCCGGCGTTCTCTTCGTCGCGCTCATCGTGGCCACCGTCACGGGCGGGGTGCTCTGGACCGAAGGCGGTGACGAGGCGTCGATCCTTGCGCGCACCGGCGGCGAGAAGCTGCTCGAGGGCGCCGTCCTCCCGATCGCGGACCAGCTCTTCAACGCGCACCTCCTGCCGTTCGAGCTGGCGTCGGTACTGCTGCTCGTGGCGATCCTCGGCGCCGTGGTCCTGACCAAGAGGAAGCTGGTATGAGCCTCCTCCTCGCCGAGATCACCACCGCGCACTACATCGTTCTCTCGGCGCTCATCTTCGCGACGGGACTGTTCGGCGTCGTCACGCGGCGGAACACGGTCATCATCCTGATGAGCCTCGAGCTGATGCTGAACGGCGCGAACCTCGCGTTCGTCGCGTTCAGCCGGCACCACGGCAACCTGCAGGGCCAGGTGTTCGTGTTCTTCATCATCGCCGTGGCGGCCGCCGAGGCCGCTGTCGCGCTGGCGATCATCATCGCGCTGAACCGCGTCAAGGGCGGCGTGTCCCTCGATGACGCGACGGAGTTGCGGGGCTGATGGACAACCCGGAACTCCTCGGCTACATCGCGCTCTTCGCTCCGTTCGTCGCGGTCGTGCTCATCACGCTGCTGACGCTCAAGAGCAAGTCGCTCTCGGCCGGCCTGGCTGTGCTCGGCATGGTCGTCTCCCTCGCGGCGACGGCAATGCTCGGCATGGACGTCCTGCTCACCGACACGGCGTACTCGTTTGCTCCGAACGTGGACTGGCTCTCGATCGGCGAGTTCTCGATCCCCTTCGGCGTGCAGATCGACGCGCTCTCGGTGCTGATGTCCGGCGTCGTGACGGTCGTGGGCACCTGCATCTTCGTCTACTCGACCGGGTACATGAAGGGCGAGGAGGGCTACTCCCGCTACTTCGCGTGCCTGTCGCTGTTCGCGTTCTCGATGCAGGGGATCGTGTTCAGCACGAACCTGGTCCAGACCTTCATCTTCTGGGAACTGGTGGGCGTCAGCAGCTACGCGCTGATCGGGTACTACTTCGCCAAGCCGTCGGCAGTCGATGCCGGCAAGAAGGCGTTCCTGACCAACCGCATCGGCGACTTCGGCATGACGTGCGGCATCCTGCTGCTCTTCTTCACGCTCAAGGACGCGCTCGGCTGGGAGGGCATCACCGAGACCGTGAACGGCGTGGCGACGACGTACAAGCCGTCGTTCGACTACGCGTCGCTGGCCGAGATCTGGCGCGCGCCGGCCGGCAGCGAGGTCGCGGTCGCGATGTCACAGCACGCGATGCCGCTGGCGTGGGCGGCCTTCCTCATCTTCACCGGCGCGCTCGCCAAGTCTGCGCAGGTCCCGCTGCACGTCTGGCTGCCCGATGCGATGGAGGGCCCGACGCCGGTCTCCGCACTCATGCACGCGGCCACGATGGTCGCGGCCGGTGTGTACCTCGGCTGCCGTGTGTTCTTCATGCTCGAGCCGTACGACGACGTCCTGCACGTCATCGCATGGATCGGCGGCGTGACCGCGTTCCTCGCCGCGACGATGGCATTCGTCCAGAACGACATCAAGAAGGTGCTCGCGTACTCGACGCTGTCGCAGCTCGGGTACATGACGATGGCGATCGGTCTGAAGGCGCCGTCGGTGGCGATGTTCCACCTGACCACGCACGCGTGTTTCAAGGCGCTGCTCTTCCTCGGCTCCGGCTCCGTGATCCACGGCTGCCACCACGAGCAGGACATGCGCAAGATGGGCGGGCTGATGAAGAAGATGCCCGTCACCGGCATCACGTTCTGGATCGGCACACTCGCTCTCGCAGGGATCTTCCCGTTCGCCGGCTTCTGGTCGAAGGACGCGATCCTCTCCGCCGCGTCGCTGCACTCGATCCCGCTCCTGATCGTCGGAATTGCCGTGGCGCTCATGACCGCGGCATACATGGGCCGCTGCTGCCTGCTGACGTTCCACGGCGAGTACCGCGGCGACGCGCACCCGCACGAGTCGCCGAAGTCGATGACCCTGCCGCTCGTCGTCCTGGCGGCGCTCTCGGTGGTCGCCGGCGCGATCAGCCTGCCCCTGGGCTTCCCGGGCGTCGAGCACGCGGGCTGGCTCGAGCACACGCTCATGCAGAGCGACGGCATCCGTCACGGCGTCACCTGGTTCCGGGGTGTCGTGCCCGAGGAGTTCCACCCGGACGTCGCGGCCTCCGGCAGCGTGGCCGCGCTGGTTGGCCTGCTGATCGGCTGGCTGTTCTTCGGCAAGAAGCGCACCCTCTCTGTGGAGAAGTTCGCGAACGCGCTGGGACCCGTCCACACGCTCGTCGCCCGGCACTACTTCTTCGATGACGCCTACCTCTGGCTGGTCCAGAGCGTGCAGCAGCGCTTCGCGCGCTTCTGTGACTTCATCGAGGTGCACGTGTTGCGCCGCATCATCGACACGATCGCGGCGATCCACCACTGGTTCGGTCGCCTGCTCGGGCTGCTGCTCGACGGTCACCTGCACCGCTACGTGACCGTCGCGCTGCTGGGTCTCGTCCTGATCCTCTCGTACGTGTTGGTGGGTGGCTGATGGACCTGCTCACACTGCTGGTCGTCATCCCAATGGTCGCCACGGTCGTCGTGGTGCTCCTCCCCGCCGAGCAGGACAAGGCCATCAAGGCGGTCGCGGCGCTCGCCGGCGCCGCCTGTCTCGGCATCGCCGCGTACTTCTTCAACATGGCCCTCGGGACGAACGGCGAGGCGGCGCTCGCGGAGTACACCGCCGGAGTCGCGGTGCGGCCGTGGGTCGAGAGCATCGGGATCACGTGGGCGGTCGGCATCGACGGCATCGGCGTCGCGATGGTGCTCCTCAACTCGATCGTGATGTTCACGGGCGTGCTGGTGAGCAGCCACGCCATCCGCGATCGCGTGAAGGAGTTCTTCATCCTGTTCCTGGCGCTCGGCACCGGCGTGTTCGGCGTGTTCATCGTGCGCGATCTATTCTTCATGTACTTCGCGTTCGAGCTGGCCGTCGTGCCGATGTACCTGCTGATCGGCGTGTGGGGCAGCCCGAAGGACCGCGAGTACGCGGCGATGAAGCTGACGCTCTACCTGACGGCTGGCGCGCTGGTCGCGCTCATCGGCCTGCTGCTCCTGTACTTCAAGACGTGGGAGTACCGGCAGTCACTCGACCCGGCCGCGCTTCCGTCGTTCAACCTGGATCACGTCATCGCGGCGTCGGACGCCGGTTTCTTCACGCTCGGCTTCCAGAACACGGCGTTCGCATTCCTGTTCGTCGGGTTCGCGGCCATCATCCCGATGTGGCCGCTGCACACGTGGAGTCCCATCGGCCACGCCGCCGCGCCGGCCGCCGGTTCGATGATGCACGCCGGCGTGCTCATGAAGCTGGGCTCGTTCGCGATCCTCCGCGTGGCGTTCCCGACGCTGCCCGACGGCGCCGTGACCTGGCTCCCCTGGGTCGCGCTGATCGCCCTCGCGAACATCGTGTACGGCGGCTACGTGGCGATGGCGCAGAAGGACATCAAGTACGTCATCGGCTTCTCGTCGTCGTCGCACATGGGATACACGCTGCTCGGCATCGCCTCCGTGACGGTGATTGGCGTCTCCGGCGCGGTGTTCCTGATGTTCGCGCACGGTGTCATGACGGCCCTTTGCTTCGGGCTGATTGGCTTCTTCTACGACCAGACGCACACGCGCAAGATCTCGGACCTCGGCGGGCTGGCACACCAGATGCCGTGGGTGGCCACGTGCTTCGCGCTCGCGACGATGGCGAGCGCCGGCGTGCCCGGCTTCGCCAACTTCGTGAGCGAGTTCATGGTCATGGTCGGTGCCTGGCAGGCCGGGTACGAGTGGCACGCGGTGATCGCCGTGTTCGGGGTCGTGATCACGGCCGTGTACCTCCTGCGGGCGCTGCGCGACGTGTTCTTCGGCCCGCGCAACGAGAAGTGGGACAAGCTCGAGGACGCTCGCGGCATCTTCCAGCGCGCGCCGTTCGTCATCCTTCTGGTGGTGCTGCTCTTCTTCGGCTTCTGGCCGCGGCCGATCACGCGAATGATCGAGCCGGCCATCACGCCGATCGTGGAGAAGATCGCCAAGGCGCAGCAGGCGCGTGCCGAACGGGAGTCGGGGCGCGCGGAGAGGGAGCGCTGACGTGAATCTCCAGCTGCTCCTCCCCGAGATCCTCGCGTGCGCCCTGGCGCTCGGGGTCATGCTCTGGGACCTCTGGCTGCCGCGGGAGCGCAAGACGGTGCTCTGGGGCGCCGCGGTCGCCGCGACTGTCATCGTGTTCCTCTCGACGTTCATCCCGGCAATCGCCGACGCAGCCTCCGGAGAGGGGATGTCGGCGCTGGGCGGCTCGTTCGTGCTCGACCCGCTCGCGCTCTGGTTCAAGCGCGCGTTCGCGGTCGCTGCGTTCCTCGTGTTCCTGATGTCACGCGAGTACGTGCGGGATCTGCCGCGCGGGCAGGGCGAGTTCTACACGCTCGGCCTCCTCGCGATGGTCGGCATGATGTTCTGCGCGAGCGTGAACGACTTCATGTCGTTGTTCGTCGCGCTCGAGGTCGTCACCGTCTCGTTTTTCGTGCTCGCCGCATTCAAGCGCGAGAGCTCGATCTCCGTGGAGGCGGGACTCAAGCTGCTCGTGATCGGATCGCTCTCGGCCGCGGTTCTGCTCTACGGCATCGCGTTCGTATACGGCGCGACCGGCACGGTATTCTTCGACACGCTGACGGACTCCGAGACGGGCGAGGTGATCCACACCGGCCTGCGCCAGCTGTTGGCGAGCGGCGACCTCGTTGTCTCGAACGAGCTGCTGATCGGCGTGATGCTGGTGTTCATCGGCCTCGGGTTCAAGACGTCGGCGGTGCCGCTCCACGTCTGGGTGCCGGACGTCTATCAGGGCGCGCCCACGCCCGTCACCGCCTACCTGTCAGTCGGTTCGAAGCTCGCGGGCTTCGTGCTGATGATCCGCATCCTCGAGGTCTCGAATCACGCGAGCGCGTTGATGGCGTCCCTGACGCCGTTCCTCGCGCTCGTGGCGGCGCTGACGCTCTTCTACGGAAACCTCGGAGCGCTGCCGCAGTCGAACATCAAGCGGCTGATGGGCTACTCGTCGATCGGCCAGTGCGGGTACATCCTGCTCGGCATCGCGGCCTCCTGGGAGACGGGCATCTCCGGGGCGCTCGTCTACATGGCCGCGTACGTGATCACGAACCTGCTTGCGTTCGGCGTGATCATCGCCGTCTCGCGGGCGACCGGGAGCCACGAGATCGAGGACTACTCGGGACTGGCCCGCAAGAGCCCGCTCCTCGGCGCCTCTCTGACCGTGGCGCTGCTGTCCCTCGCCGGTGTGCCGCCGTTCCTCGGCTTCTTCGGCAAGTTCATGCTGGTGGGGTCGGCGTTCGGCCGGCCGAGCCTGCGCTGGCTCGCCGTGGCCGGCCTGATCAACGTCGTGATCGCGCTCTACTACTACCTCGCGGTCGTGAAGCGTATCTACATGCGAGACGCGCGCAGTCCCGCGACGCCTGCCGCCGCCGGCCGGATGAAGATCGCCCTGGCGGTCTCAGTGGCCCTGCTCATCCTGGCCGGTCTCGCGCCGGGGATGCTGGCCGATGGCACGGCCGAGATCGCCCGCGGCCTCGGTTTCCCGTCTCAGCTGCCGCGCTAGCCGTCTCACCGCCGGGCCGTGAACCTGCAGCAACAAGCCGCTGCCGGTCTGTCATGCGGCGCTGACGATGTCACCAAATCGTGACACCCCCCTTGACAGTCAACTGACACTTCGTAGCATCCTCGGGGCACGCTGATTGGCACCGGGCATGTTGTTGGGACATGGCTGATCGGCGACTCACCAAGGAGGGCATGGGGTATGGGCTCGGTCGAGGCTGCACGGGTACGCGCGATCCTGGATCGGATGGCGCGC
Source organism: Planctomycetota bacterium (assembly GCA_965248445.1). Classification (GTDB taxonomy): domain Bacteria; phylum Planctomycetota; class JAJSAM01; order JAJSAM01; family JAJVHW01; genus CBDFJG01. The sequence continues at coordinate 798,714 of CBDFJG010000003.1, read as the reverse complement.
GAGAAGGAGATCGCGTTCGGGTTCTACACCCGAGTCGCAGACCGTCTGGAAGACGTGGACCAGCGGCGCTGGTTCCGTCGGATGGGGCAGGACGAGAAGGACCAGCGGAAGATCCTGATCAAGCACCGCAAGGAGCTGTGCCCGACACCGCTGCTGGGCGACATACAGATCGACGTCTCTCCCATGCACGCCGCTCTGGCGGACATGGGCCGCGACGTCGACCTCGACTACGTGACCGTGCTGCGGATGGCGGTACGCACGGCCGAGGAGGCGCGGACGTTCTGCGATCGCGCATCGGACATGGTGCCGGACCGCTCTTGCCGGATCTTCCTGAAGATCCTGGTCGAGGAGAGCCGCGCGCACCGCGACGAGCTCCTCACCGCTCTCCGGAAGGTGGAGGCCGAGGCCACTGCGGCCGAGGCCGAGGCCGCCTAGCGAAGGCGGACTCAGGAAGGGAGGGGGCCCCGGCGGAGACGCCGGGGCCTTCTTTTCTGGTTCCACAGCTGACGCTGTGGAGACCGTTGGTGCTGCGGCTGACGCACTGGAGACGCCGATCTGTTCCCGGAGCAAAAGGGCGCCGGTCTCGGTACTCTGCGCCGCCATGCGCGTCACCAAACGCTTTCGATTCGAGGCTGCACACCACCTGCCGGGGTATCCGGGCAAGTGCGAACGGCCGCACGGCCACGGTTACCGGCTCGAGGTCACGGTCGAGGGTCCGATTCGCCAGGACGGCCTGGTGATGGACTTCTACGACCTCAAGGCAACGGTTGAGGAGCGGGTCATCGACCGGCTCGATCATCGCGACCTGAACGGCCTCCTCGATATGCCGTCCGCCGAGAACGTCGCCGTCTGGATCTGGCGGCAGCTCGAGGATCTCCCGCTGAACGAGGTCCGGCTGTTCGAGACCGAGGACTCGTGGGTGACGCTCCGGAAGGGTGATCTGTGAGCCCGCGCCAGGTGGTCCCGGGGCTCGTCGAACTGCGCCGGCACCTCCACGCGCACGCGGAACTCTCGATGCAGGAGACCGAGACGGCCTCGGCGATCGAGGGCTGGCTTGGTCTGCTCGGCCTCAGCCCGAAGCGGATCGCCGGCACCGGCGTCACAGCGACGGTCTCCGGGAAGAAGCGTGGCAAGACGATCGTCGCGCGAGCTGACATCGACGGGTTGCCGGTCACCGAGCAGACGGGCCTCCCGTTCGCGTCGCAGAACGACGGAGTCATGCACGCGTGCGGTCACGACGTGCATGCCGCCGGCCTCGTCGAGGTGGCGCGCCGTTTCGCGGCAGAGCCTCCCGAGCGCGGGGCCGTGAAGCTGCTGTTCCAGCCCGGCGAGGAAGGCGCGAACGGAATGGGGCAGTGCATCGACGCGGGCCTGCTGAAGAGGCCGGTCGTGCACGCGGCGGTCGGTGTCCATGTCTGGTCGCCCGAGAAGGTCGGCCGCATCGCGCTGCGCGAGGGGCCGACGATGGCGGCCATCGACACGTTCGAGGTGCACGTGCACGGGCGCGGCGGTCACGCGGCGTATCCGCACGACTCAGTGGACCCGATCGTCGTTGCCGCCCACGTCGTGACGGCGCTGCAGACGATCGTCTCCCGATCCGTCGACCCGCGCGACTCGGCGGTGGTCACGGTCGGCTCGCTGCAGGCCGGCACCGCGTTCAACGTCATCCCGCCGCACGCCGTGCTCCGCGGGACGGTGCGCACGTTCGACGATGCGGTGCGCAAGCGCGTCGGGCGCCGGTTCAAGCGCCTGGTCACGGATGTCAGCCGCGGTCTGGGCGCCCGGGCGGAGATCGAGTGGACCCGCTTCCTACCGTCGCTGCTGAACGACCCCGGCATGGTCGAGTTGGCGCGCGAGGTCGCCGTCGGGATCGTGGGGAAGAAGAACGTCGTGCACTGCCGGCCCACGATGGGCAGCGAGGACATGAGCCTGCTCCTGCGCGAGGTGCCCGGTGTCTTCGGGTTCATCGGCGGCTCCGACGGGACGCCGCGGACGTCGTTCCCGCATCACCATCCGCAGTTCGACGTGCACGAGGATGCGCTCGCGATCGGAGCAGCGTTCATCGAGGGCGTCGTGCGGCGCTACCTCGAAGTCTCCTGAAGCTCCTAGTGCGTACGGGCCTCGGCCGCGACGTTCGAGCGCCCGGAGGTGAGGATCGCCAGGACGACGAACGGAATCGCCTGCATCGCGATCAAGATCACGGATAACGCCGCTACCTGCTCGTCGCGGCTGAAGTGCACCATCGAGTAGATCTTCCGCATGACCGTCTCGCCGGTCAGCAGCACGATCGTGTCGATCTCGCGTAGCGCGAACACGAAGACCAGCACGAACGCGAGGGCCGACGCGGGCCGCACGAGCGGTTCGAGCACGCCGAGCACGCGGGCGAGCGGGCGCACTCCTGCGGTACGCGCGGCTTCCTCCAGCCGCGGGTCGATCTCGAGGAACGCCGCCCACAGCGCCGCGATCGCGAACGGCAGGTACTTGGCGACCAGCAGCAGGATCGGACCGTATCGCGGCGTGTCCGGGTCCAGGAACGGGTTGCGCCCCCCGACCAGTTCGGAGAGCGCCGGGTGGTTCAGCAGGCGGAGGTAGCCGGCCCCGAGGAAGATCGGCGGCAACGCCAGCGGCAGAAGTGCGAGTGCCGGTAGCCAGGTGCTGCCGCTGCGCGCGGCGCGGTGTGCCAGCACGAACGCGAGCGGCAGCGCGAGCGCCGCGGCCGCGGCGGCGAACCAGAGAGTCCACGCCACCTCGTCGGTCGAGGAGGTGGCGCCGGCCACGAGTTGCCAGACCCGGCGGTACGCGTCGCCGCCGCCCGCGCGCCAGACCAGTGTCGCGACCGGCGCGACGGCGGAGACGCCGATCAGCGCCACGGCGGCGGCGAATGCCGGCCAGCGTGCGACGCCCAGGCGCATGCGTGCCGCGGGGCGATGCGCTCCACCGACGGACGCACGCGAACGCCGTCCGATCAGTCGGTGGACGGCGAAGAGGGTCGCCAGACCGAGGACGAGGAGCGGCAGGCCGAGTGCGGTCGCCGGCCCCTGGCCGTTGGACTTGTTCCACGCGGAGAACGACTCGAAGGGGTAGACCGCCACGCGCGCGCCCGTGGGACGGACCCAGTTGAGGAAGTCGACGACGGCGAAGTCGTTCAGCGCGAACAGGAATACGAACAGCGCTCCTGCCACAACACCGGGCCAGACCAGTGGCAGCGTGACGCGCCGGAGCGCCCGTCCGCGGCCGAGGGTCAGCCGCGCGGACTCCTCTACCGCCCCGGGCACCTCGGACAGCGCCCGTCGCGCGAACAGCACCACGATCGGGTAGTAGCAGAGCGCGAAGAGCGCGGCGGCGCGGACGATTCCGATCACTCCAGCGAGTGCCCCCGGCTCCGGCGCGGAGGTGATCGGCGGCGGCTCGAGCGCTGGGATCATGTTCCAGGCGAGGGCCACGAGCAGGGGGGGCAGCACGAGAGGCGCGTAGCAGATCAGCCCGAGCGTTCGCCGGAACGGCAGGTCCGTGCGCGCGACGAGCACGGCCATGGGCACGCCGACGAGCACTGCGAGGAGGGCCGCGAGCGCGCCGATGGCGGCGCTGTTGCCCAGCATCCGGAAGCGCGACCAGCCAGACCGAGCGGCGGGCGCCGCCTCGCTCGGGACCTCGTCCGCGGCCGACCCCGGGGCGAACACCTCGGCGACATGGTCCAGGGTGAACTCGGTCGGGCGGCCCGGGGCGTCGTCCACGACGAACGCGGAGAACAGGGCGCGGCCGACGGGCAGGACCGTGAGCAGGAGGAGTGCGAAGACCGCAGCGAGAAGGACGCGCCTGCCCATCGTTCTCCTTCCTCGCTCGCAGGGGCAGTATACCACCGGAACAGACGGCGGGTCCGGCTACAAGGCGCGGTTCCCGCGCGGTCGTGTTTCGTCCTGCGGGTCTCCCGCTCGTCCAACACCATCGATGCACGTTGCGTATCTCGACCGGCACAGAATCTGGCACAGCAGCGCTCGCGTTGCGGTGCGGCTGCTCGCTATCGCCGGCGCTGCGCTGAGCGGCGTCACCGCGTGCGGTGCATCCGACCTGGCCGTCGAGTACGCGACCTACAGCGCCGCGGTCGAGAAGCTGCTCGAGAGCGAGTCCGCCGTCTACACGCGGTGGAGCAAGGTCATCAAACTGCGTCAGGACGACCCCGCGCACCCGTCGTACTACGCGCTCCTGCAGGACGATGCGGTGCCGTTCTACGCAGAGTTGGTGAACGAGGTGGGCGCACTCGAGACGGACGATCCCCGCATCACCGCCGCCCACGAGCATCTGATCGCATTCGCGTCCGCTCGCTACGAGTTCGCGTCGCTCGAGTTGCAGGCGCGCAGCGTGAACGAGCGGGCGCGGGATGCCGATGGCGGGCTGCTCGACTTGCTGGAGGCGCAGGCGCGGGCCGAGGCGGCAACAAACGAGTACATGGCCGGTGTGGCCGGCGATGTCCCGGACTATCGACACAGCCAGTTGGCGCAGCTCGTGGGGGACTTCCAGAACCACCAGCTCTCCGATTTCGAGAAGGGCACAGTGCCCGTCGACCGGATCCAGGCAACGATGCGGCGTCACCTGCTCCCCAAGATCGAGGAGTTGCGCGCGTCGCGGCTGCCCGAGGGTGCGCAGGGCCGGCGCCTGAGCGCTGAGTTCGACGCGTGGGCCGAGTACTTCCGCCTGTTCGACGAGCGGGCTCCGCTGTTCCAGGAGTTGATGATCGCGGCGAGCAGGTCCACCCACGCCGCGACCGAAGCACTGGAAGAGAACCAGAAGTTCCTCGATGCTCTGGAGGCGGTGCGGCGGGAGAGGTGAACCGGGCGCGAACGCCCCGAACCACGCCGACGGCTCTCCGTTGGAATGGAGGACGCCCTACCATGGGCCGGCTTGCGACGAGCAGGAGCCAGATGACGATGAAGACGCTGACGACGCTTGAGAACGGCCTCCGGGCCGCCTGTCTGACGAGCCTGGCACTGGCCGCTTTGGTCGTCGGCGGCTGCGGCGAGGATGCCCAGACCGCTCCGGATGCCGGAAGCGCCGAGGTAGAGGTCGTCGAGGCGCCCGCTCCGGACGCGATCCTGGCCTCCTACGACCGCGGCACCGCATTCCTGCGGAACGTCATGCAGGACGGGGTGATCTCGATCGAGGGCCAGGGTCCGCAGGTCGGCCTGACCGCCCTCGCGCTCGCGAACATGCTCGAGCGGCCTGGCGGTCCGAACGACGCCGACCGCGAGGCGATCGACCTGGGGCTCGCGTTCATCGCCAAGTCGATCAACACGACCGGCAGCGTGGACGAGTCGTACCGCCCCAACTACGAGACGGCCGTCGTGATCATGGCGCTCGCCGCGTCCGGCAAGGCCGAGTACAAGGACGAAGTCGAGCAGGCGACGAAGTTCATCAAGTCGCTGCAGCGCCTCGACGAGACGAACCCGACGTACGGCGGCATCGGGTACGGCTCGGACAACACGCGCTCCGACCTCTCCAACACGCAGTACGCACTTGCAAGTCTTCGCGCGGCCGGGATCACCGAGGACGACCCGGTGTTCCAGCGCGCCATCACGTTCTTGCAGCGCACGCACAACCGCAAGGAGAACGAAGGCCCGGGCGAGCCCACCAAGTGGGAGGACCCGAAGACCGGCAAGACAGTCGTGCGGGGCAACGACGGCGGGGCCAACTACTTCCCCGGGAACAGCAAGGGTGGCGTCGACGAACTACCCGACGGCAGCGGTCGTCTGCGCTCGTACGGATCGATGACGTACGCGCTCCTGCGGTGCTACCACTTCGCGGGCCTCGATGCTTCGGACCCGCGCGTGAAGTCGGCCCTCGACTGGGTGACGGACAACTGGACACTCGAGCACAACCCGGGGATGGCCGAGAAACAGCGCTTCGAGGGCCTGTACTACTACTACGCAACGATGGGCAAGACGCTGCCACTCGCCGGAGTCGACGAGGTCGACGCGCCGACGGGTAAGGTGAAATGGCGCGCTGCGCTCTCCCGTGCACTGCTCGCGCGCCAGCGGGACGACGGCTCGTGGCTGAACGAGAACTCGGAGCGCTGGATGGAGGGCAACCCCATCCTCGCGACGAGCTACGCCCTGACCGCGCTGGCGTCCTGCGTCGAGTGAGTCGCGACGCGCGCGCCGCTCTCGTGGCCGTCGTCTCCCGTGTTCTCGTCGGCGGTGCTCTCGTCGGCAGCGCCGTCGGATTGGGAGTGCGCGGCCTGGTGGCCGAGGCGCTGCCGGCCGAGCGTGCCGCCGCGGTGCTCACGATCTGGCTTGTCGTGGCGAGCGTTGCGGGCGGTGCCATGGGAGCGCGGCACGTGTCGCGTCGCCCCACGCTTCGGACCATGGGACTCCTCGCCGCGGGCACGCTCGTGGGGGCGGCACTGTGTTCGCTCATCGCGCGTGCCGGCGCCGCCGGATTGGGGGCGGCCCTGGTTCCCTGCGCGTGCGGCGTTCTGGCAGTCCTTGTCGCGCGCACCGCGCGACTGTTCGGTCTCGACAGTGCAGAGGCCGTGCTGCCTGCGGCGGCGCTCCCGCTTGTCCTGATCGGCGCGCTCTTCGTGGCAGATCCGTGGATCGAGTGGCACGGCTCGACGCCCGCGAGTCCCGTTCGCGCGCGGCGCGTCCTTCTCGCCAGTCCCCTGGCCGCGGTCACGTCCGTGCGCGGCGGGGCGGGGGTGGACTGGCTCGCCTCCAAGATGATGTACGACGGACCGGAGCGGGGCGGGGAGGGGCTCTCCGTGATCGGGCAGTACTACCCCAGCCCGCCACCGTCGCCGTTCGCCTTCAGTGCGTGCTTACTCGGGCTCGGTGGAATCCTGCTTCTGCTTCCCGGGCGGTGGGCCGGTACGCTGTGTCCATGGCGACCACCCGAGTCTTCCTGACCTTCCCGCAGAGGCTGATCAGCGAGCCCGTGCTGTATGACGTCACGCAGCGCTTCGGCGTCCGCACGAACATCCGCGGGGCGAGCATCACGTCCGAGATCGCGCTGGTGGCGCTTCAGATCGACGGCGAGCCCGACGCCATCGAAGAGACGATCACGCACCTGGGCGGTCTCGGCGTGCAGGTTGAGCGGCTGAGCGACAGCGACGGCTAGCTACCCGCCGCTCAGGCGGCGGGTCCGCCTGCTGCGAGCTGCCGCCGTTGTTCACTGCTCCGCCCTCCGCTCCGGCGTTTCGCCTTCGCTGCGCGTTCGCTCCTCTCGGACTCTCCACTGGAGAGTCCTCGCACCGCTGCGCGTCGCCGTCACTCACCCCTCGTCCGCTGGCGCGCGGACTCGGGCCGCGGGCGTTCAGTCGTCCCCGCCGGAGGGGAAGCGCCTCAGCGGCAGTCGTGCGTCGGCTCGTCGTGCGCTGGCCTTGAACGCGCTGCCTGTCGAGGCGGGGTCTCCCTCACTCCTCTTCATCCTCCGGATAAGGGGTGAACTCCTTCAAGTGCTGCCCCGTGCCCTTCCACCAGGCGACCCACATGCGAGACGCGCGCTTGAAAATCTTCGGCTCATTCTCTGTGCCAGGGTTGAAGCGGGCCTCGAATTCGGACGGCATCTTGGTGGCCTGGATCAGGCGGCGGCAGGTCTGCTGGAGCTGCCAAGACGCCCACTGCTCGTTCTCCGCGGCCCACTTGCCACCGTTCCACTGGTCACACATCGCGTTGATGAGGAACGGCATCGCCTTCGCGCCGACCTTCTCGAGCGCGTTGCCTGCACGCATTCCGGCAGCGCCCGAGTCCATGTCGACGAACTCGACCACCTGCTGCGTCATCGCGGCGATTTCCGCGTCGGTGGTTCCCTCGATCGGTTCGGCGTGCTGGAAGAGCTCGTCGAGGGGGAGGAGGAAGTAGTGGCGATAGTCCTTCAGCTCGAACTCACCGCCGGTCGAGTCGCCGATGCCGCTGTTGTCCTCCGGCGGGGTGCTGGTGATGCCGCCGCCCGACGACTCGTCGCCGACGCCATCACCGGCCGTTCCAGTACCGGTGGTGTCGCCGCTCGGTGTCTCGGTTCCGGACGTGCCGGGGTCCTCTCCGCCGCCCGACGTCGTGCCCGTGCCGTCGCCGGTCGTGAGCCCGCCGTCGCCACCGTTGTCCTCCGGCACGACGACGTCGTCACCGCCGCCCTTCTTCTTGTCGCCGCCGGTGAACGCGATGATCAGGATCGCCGCGAGCAGGACGCATCCCATGATCCCGATGATCAACGGCAGGGTCTTGCTCTGCTTCTCCGGTCGCTCTCGGCCCCGCGCACCGCGGCGTCCGCGGCGGCCGGTCTCCTCCGGCTCGGGTTCGGCGTCGCGCGAACGCCTCCCGCGCCGGCTCTTCGAGGAGCCCTTGGCCGAACCCGTTGCCGAACCCTTGGCCGCGGCGGCGCTCCGCGACGACCGGCGCGAGGACTTGCCGCGCTTGCGGCCGGAGGAGCGTGAGGGCCTCGCGCCCCCGGTCGCGACGGCGGCCGCGCCGCCGTACGCGACCGACGCGCCGCACGCGGTGCAGTCGAAGGCCCCCGGCGGTGCACCGTCGGGTATGCGGAACTTCTTTCCACAGCCTGAACAGGAGACGATTTCTTCGGACATCGGCAGCACCTTCCGTCACGGCTCGACCGTGGACTCGACCAAGCCCCATCGTGGCATCGCCGTGTCGCGGTGTCGAGGCTTCGACGCCGCGCACCCGGGCCGGCGGCGCTTCCGAGGGGGGCTGCGAGAATGCCCGCGAGGGAGAGCACCATCCGCGACGCCGGTTTCCGCCTGGTCAGCGAGTTCAGCCCTGCGGGCGACCAGCCCGCGGCCATCACCGCGCTCGTGGCGCGATTCCAGGCCGGCGCGGACGCCCAGACTCTCCTGGGAGTGACCGGGAGCGGCAAGACGTTCACCGTCGCGAACGTGATCGCCGCCCTCGATCGCCCGACGCTCATCCTCGCGCCCAACAAGACGCTGGCCGCCCAGCTCTACTCCGAGTTCAAGGAGCTGTTCCCCGAGAACGCCGTCGAGTTCTTCGTCTCCTACTACGACTACTACCAGCCCGAGGCGTACATCCCGACGACGGACACCTACATCGAGAAGGACTCCTCGATCAACCAGCGCATCGACCGCATGCGCCACAGCGCGACGCGCAGCGTGCTGTCTCAGCGCGACGTGGTCGTCGTCGCATCTGTGTCGTGCATCTACGGCCTCGGTTCGCCCGACTCGTATCGCGACATGACGGTGCGGCTCGCCGTCGGAACGGATGTGCCCCGCGACGAGTTGCTGCGCGACCTGTCCGTATTGCAGTACCGGCGCAACGACTTCGATCTGTCGCGCGGGACGTTCCGCGCGCGAGGCGACGTGATCGACATCTTTCCGATCTACGAAGATACGCACGTGCTGCGCGTCGAGCTCTTCGGCGACGAGGTTGAGCGACTCTCCTGGATCGACCCGCTGACCGGCGAGATCCACGACGAGGTCGAGGACGCGGTCGTCTACCCGGGCAGCCACTTCGTGCAACCGAAGGAGAAGATGATCGCGGCCGTCGACCTGATCGAGGTCGAGCTGGAGGAGCGACTGCTCCACTATCGCGACCGTGCCAAGTTCCTGGAGGCGGAGCGCCTCGAGCAGCGCACGCGAGACGACATGGAGATGATGCGCGAGGTCGGGTTCTGCCACGGCATCGAGAACTACTCGCGGTTCCTCGACGGACGTGTGGAGGGGCAGCCGCCGTACACGCTCCTCGACTACTTCCCAGGTGACTTCCTTCTGGTCGCGGATGAGAGCCATGTGTCGATGCCCCAGGTCCGCGGCATGTACCGAGGAGACCGCGCGCGGAAGGAGAACCTCGTGGAGTACGGGTTCCGCCTGCCCTCCGCCCTCGACAACCGCCCTTTGCAGTTCGAAGAGTTCGAGCAGCGGCTCAAGCGCCGGCTCTACGTGAGTGCGACTCCGGCGGCGTGGGAGGTCGAGCGTAGCGGCGGCGACGTCGTCGAGCAGATCGTGCGGCCCACCGGCCTGCTCGACCCGCAGATCGAGGTGCGCCCAGCGCGGCGGCAGGTCGACGACCTGTTGCGCGAGTGCCGGGAGGTCGTTTCGAATCGGTTCCGCGTGCTCGTGACGACTCTGACGAAACGCATGGCGGAAGAACTGACCGACTACCTGGGCGACGCCGGCGTCAAGGTGCGCTACATGCACTCGGACATCGACACCCTGAAGCGCACGGAGATCCTGCGCGATCTGCGCCTCGGCGTGTTCGACGTGCTGGTCGGCATCAACCTGCTGCGCGAGGGGCTGGACCTGCCTGAGGTGGCGCTGGTTGCCGTGCTGGATGCCGACCGAGAGGGCTTCCTGCGTTCACAGACCTCGCTCGTGCAGACGTTCGGCCGCGCAGCCCGGAACGTCGAGGGTCGCGTCGTGCTCTATGCGGACAAGATGACCGACTCGATGCAACGAGCTATCGATCTCACCACGTCCCGGCGGGCGAAGCAGGAAGCGTTCAACGAGGAGCACGGAATCACCCCGACGACGATCGTCAAGGCCGTGCGCGATCTGATGACGGTGCCGGATGACGACGATGACGTCTCGGATCCCCGCGCCTGGCGCGGACTGGCGGATCACGTCGCCGAGACGGCGGATCTGCCCCGCTCGCTCCAGGAAGTGCAGAAGCGGATCACCGACCTGAGTGCCGAGATGTTCGCGGCGGCGAGGGACCTCGAGTTCGAGAAGGCTGCGGAGTTGCGCGACGAGATCCTCCGCCTCGAGAAGCTGGCGCTCGAACTGTGAGCAGTCCGGTCCCGGCCGAAGCCGCCGAGGCGCTGCGCACGCGCGTCGCGAAGCTGCCCACCACGCCGGGGATCTACCTGCTGAAGGATGGCAGCGGCCGCGTCCTCTACGTCGGCAAGGCGACGAGCTTGCGCTCCCGTGTGCGTTCGTACCTGACGAAGGGCGCGCAGGAGCGGCCGCACCTCGTGCCGTACCTGCGTCGCTGGCGCGACGTCCAAGTCGTTACCACGACGAGCGCGGCCGAGGCCCTGGTGCTCGAGAACTCGTTCATCAAGAAGGAGCGCCCGCCGGGCAACGTCCGGCTGCGCGACGACAAGCGCTACCTGTGCCTCCGGGTGGATCTGCAGCACGCCTGGCCGCGAATCACGCTCGTACGGCGATTCCGCAAGGACGGCGCCCTGTACTTCGGGCCGTACGCCGATGCCGGTGCCTTGCGTGCGACGCTGACGGCGCTGCGCGAGGTTTTCCCTCTGCGCTCCTGTTCGGATCGCACGCTGGACACGATTCCGGCACCGTGCCTCTACTACCAGCTCGAGCGGTGTGCGGCGCCGTGCCACGATCTCGTGTCGTCGGAGGACTACGCTGCGATGGTCGAGGGAACGCTCGACCTCCTGCGCGGGCGCCGCCCGGACGTGCTGCGGGACATGCGGGCGCGCATGGACGAGGACTCGCTGGCGCTGCGCTTCGAGAGCGCGGCACGCGTGCGCGACCGGCTGCGCGCGCTCGAGCGGACGCTGGAGAGCCAGCGGGTTGCCGCGCCCGACGGAGTAGACCGCGACTTCGTGGCGGTGGCGAGCACGCAGGACGAAGCGGCGGAGGGAGGCCCCAGCATGGCCGTTGCACAGGTGCTGTTCGTGCGGGACGGCGCGGTCGTCTCCGCGCGCAGCTACCCGCTGCCCGGCGCCGCGGGGGGTTCCGGCGACCTCATGCGGGCGTTCCTGGTGCAGTTCTACGACGAGACCAAGTACGTCCCGCCTGAGGTGCTTGTTTCCGACGAGCCGGAGGAACTGGAGCTCGTCGAGGGCTATCTATCCGGAGTGCGCGGTGCCCAGGTGGACGTGCGCGTACCGCAGCGGGGTGGGGGACGAGAACTCATGGAGATGGCGCGGAAGAACGCCACCGTCGCGCTCGGTTCGCACCGGCGGGACCGGGCCGCCGTGCTCGCCGCGCTGGCCCAACTCGCGGAGCTGCTGCACCTGCCCGGGCCGCCGGCGGTCATCGAGTGCTTCGACGTCAGCCACCTGCAGGGGCGGGAGGTCGTCGCGTCGATGGTCCGTTTCGTCGACGGCCGTCCCGAGCGCGGCGCGTGGCGGCACTACCGCGTGCGGGAGAAGCAGGCGAACGACGACTTCGCGTCGATGCGCGAGATCCTCTACCGCCGCTACCGCACCCATGAGGACGACGACACGGGCCACCACCCGGACCTGATCGTCGTGGACGGCGGGAAGGGGCAACTCTCGTCGGCGCGCGCGGCCCTGCACGAAGTGGGTGTGAGCGATCCGCCGGTTGTCGCCCTCGCCAAGGCGCGTGCCGGCCGCGGCGGCGCGGGGGCTTTCGAGCGCGTGTTCGTGCCGGGGCGGGCGGATGCGGTCATCCCGCCCGCGGACTCCGCCGCGACGCATCTGCTCGCGCGGATCCGGGACGAAGCCCACCGGTTCGCGATCCAGTACCACCGCAAGCTGCGCTCGAAGATGGCCGTCGAGTCGGCGCTCGACCGCATCGAGGGTGTCGGCGACAAGTGGCGCCGTGAGTTGTTGACCCGCTTCGGCAGCGTCCAGGCGGTCCGCGAAGCGAGCCTCGACGATCTGCTCGCCGTGCCCGGCATCGGTAAGAAGCGTGCACTCCGCATCAAGGAGCACCTCGCCGACGACGCGTGATGCCGCCTGCGGCCATGACTAGAGTGTGCGGATGGAGACCTCATCGCCGCGAAAGCCCGATTCGACACCGGAGCCGGGGTGCTGTCCGGCGTGCGGTGCGCACATCGGTCGGGCGGCCCTTCGCGTCCGGTGTCCGGAGTGCCGCGTGCTCATCGAGCCGACGTGGATCTCGGCGGTCGACATCTTCTCGGCGACCTTCGTGATGGTCGCGGGGGCCATCGCGTGGTTCACCATCGACATGTTCCGCCACGACAGCGCCGGAGACATCCGGCCGACAGCTCTGCTGGGGTTCGCGCCGCTCTTCGTGTTCCTGATCGCAGGCTTCGTCGCCCGCCGTTCACTGCGTGCCCGCACGGAGAACACGACTCCGCTCGAGACGATTCGCATGGGCTTGGCACTCTGGGTTCTCGTCGTGGTCTGCGTCGCGTGCATGACGACGGTGCTCAAGACGGGGCTGGGCCGCATCGAGAGCGTCGTCCGCGCACAGGGCGGTCCGGCGTCGCGTGGCGAGCCGAAGTGAGTCGCAGAGCGAGTGACGCTCAGCTCCGCGGGTGGAACTTGCGGTGCATCGCCTGCATGCGGTCGGCTTCGACGCGCGTGTAGATCTGCGTCGTGCTGACGGATGCGTGCCCGAGGAGCGCTTGCACGACGCGCAGATCGGCGCCGCCGGTGAGCAGATGTGTGGCGAACGAGTGCCGCAGCGTGTGCGGAGACAGCTTCCCGTCGAGACCGCGCGCCTCGGCCCGTTCGCGTACGATCCGCCAGACGTCCTGGCGCGAGATGGGGCGGCCGCGCAGCGAGAGCAGCACTTCCCGAGGCGCGTCGCCGGACGTGGGAACCACGTGAGGGCGGCCTTCGTCGGTCCACCTGTCCAGCGCCTCGCGGGCCCGCTCACCGAACGGCACGATGCGGTCCTTGCCGCCCTTGCCACGGATCCGCACGACACTCTCGTCCCGTCGCACACGGTCGAGCCGGAGCGCCGCGACCTCGGACGCGCGCAGGCCGCAGGAGTAGAGGAGTTCGATCCCGCACTGGTCTCGCAGCGCGCGGGGAGTCGCCTCGTCGTCCGGGGCCAGCAAACGCTCGACCTGCTCGAGCGTCAGGTACCCCGGGATGCGGTCCCAGAGCGTCGGACAGTCCACCTCGGCCGCGGGATCGTCCGCCGTCCGCCCCTCGGCGTGCAGCCAGCGGTGGAGCGTCCGCACGGCCACGAGCCGTCGGGCTTGGGTGGCCGCCGACATGCCGCGGGACTCCTCGCCGGCCACGAACATCAGGACGTCGTCCCGCCCGGCGAGGCCGATGTCGCGCCCCGCGAGGGACGCCTCGTAGAGAGCCAGATCCGCCGCGTACGCCTCGAGAGTCTGCGGCTGTGCCCCGCACTCCACGCGCAACCAGGCGAGGTAGTCCCGCACCATCGCTGTGCCTGCCGTCGTAAGTGGCGTTTCCTGTGTCACTTGAGTCGTTCTTCTGCTGCGCCGGACGCTGGCCTGTTTGGCTTGTGGAGGTGCCTGGGCGGACCTATACTCCCCGCCGCTTCGCGGCGCTGCGGCCGGATTCGCCGTCCGTCGCCAGGCTCGCCCGGCACCCCGATCGGGGAAGGCGGGCGGAAGGAGGAGACGATGGCCAGGTCCGCCGAGACGTCCTCGGCTCGGTCACGGAAGGCGCCTTCGGGCAGGGATTCGTCGGGCAGGGGCTCGGCGGGCAGAAGGTCGTCGGCCAGGAAGAGCACGTCCGGGAGGACCTCGCCGCGGAAGACGGCGGCTCGCAAGTCCAGCGCGAAGCGAGCCACCGCGAAGCGGGCAGCGCCGAAGCGGGCCGCCCCAGCGAAGAAATCGGCCAGCAAGGCCCGCGCCTCCAGCCGCGGGGCGAAGCGGACCGGCGCCAAGAAGCCGTCCGCGAAGCGCTCGACGGCGAGGCGGGCCAGTTCTCGCAGCCGTCTGGCCCGGAAGACTGGGGCTCGGAAGACTGCAGCTCGGAAGACTGTCAAGAAGACGGCCGCGCGCAAGCCCGTGAAGAAGCCCGTGAAGAAGCCCGCCAAGAAGCCAGCCAAGAAGAGGGCTGCGAAGAAGAACTCTGCGAAGAAGCCGGTGAAGAGGCCCGTCAAGAGAGCGGCTGCCAGGAAGCCCCCCAAGAAGCCGGCCAAGAAGTCGGCAGCGAAGCCCGCGGCGAAGAAGCCCGCTGCCAAGAAGCCGGCCCCGAAGAAGAGGCCCGCGGCGCCCGTTGACCTCGTTGTCAAGCCGCCCAAGCCGAAGAAGGCACCGGGGCCGTTCCGCCGTACGTACCGAACGTGGATCGCGCGGCTGATCGCGCTGCGCCGGCTTCTGGTGGGGCAGGCAGGGAAGCTCGAGGAGGGCGTCCTCGAGAGCGCCGAGCAGGACGTGCGGATCGACCACATGGCCGACTACGGGTCGGAGAGCTTCGAGATGGACTTCAACCTCTCCCTGATCGAGAGCAAGTCCGAGGCGCTGCGGGACGTGGACGAGGCAATCCGCCGGATCGAACTTGGCACCTATGGACTCTGCGAGGACTGTGAGGAGCTGATCCCGAAGGCACGGCTCGAGGTGCTCCCGCACACGCGTCTCTGCATCGCGTGCAAGTCGCGGCAGGAAGAGGAAGGGGGCGGTTGGTAGTGACGGCATCTGCGCGTTCTCTTCCATCTGGGCCTGGGACTCCTGAGCCTGGCGATCCCCGTTGACCGGCGGCGAGGAGCCGCAGCCCGCGCAGCCGGCGACGGGCGTGGAGGCCGCTGCCCCCGAGCCGACCGGGCGCTTTCGACGCAAACTCCCGTGGCTCAGCCTGGCGGCGGTCTGTCTCGCGGCCGACCTCTGGACGAAGTACCTGGTCTTCTACCCGCTGCGTCCGGAGGGGGAACTCGTCGGGCGGGTCACGTCGTGGTGGCAGATCCGCATCGCGTTCAACAGAGGCATCACGTTCGGCCTCGCGTCCGACGCGGGACTGTGGGTGATCGCCGTCGCGACGTCGCTCGTGATCGCAACGCTCATCTGGACCCTGTGGACATCGGGTCACGACGAGCGTCTGAAGAGCGCATCGCTCGCGATGATCATCGGGGGCGCGATCGGCAACCTGTACGATCGGACGCTCCGGCCCATGGTCGAACTCGACTCGCGGCCGGGTGTGCGTGACTTCCTCGACTGGTACGCGCCGGACGACTGGGCACTCGCAGGCTGGCTGCGGGAGCGCGGCATGACGACGCACTGGTACACCTCGAACGTCGCCGACGTGCTCATCGTGTGCGGCGTGATCCTGTTGGCGTGGCTGATCATCACCGAGAAGAAGCCTGCAGAGGCGCAGCCTGCAGGGACCCCACGGTGAGCGACGTGTCGCTCGCCGTCGATATCGGTTCGCTGGCGCTGCGCAATCCGATCCTCACGGCCAGCGGAACGTACGGGCTCGGCTACGAGTTCGCGCGCCTCGCCGACCTCGGCGCCATCGGTGGCGTCGTCGGCAAGACGGTGACCGCCAAGGAGCGCATCGGGAACCCGCCGCCGCGGACGTTCGAGACTCCGGCCGGGATGCTGAACTCGATCGGCCTGATGAACCCGGGATTTGCGGGCTTCGTCGAGCAGACGCTCCCGCGGGTCAGCGCGCTGCCCTGCCCGTTCGTCATGAACGTGGCCGGCGAGGACGCCGACGAATTCGCGTGGCTGTCCCGGAAGTCTGCCGAACTGACCGGGATCGCCGCGCTCGAGCTGAACCTGTCCTGCCCGAACGTCTCGAACGGTCTCGACTTCAGCCGGGACCCGGCGCTCGCGGCGCGGGTCGTCTCCGAGTGCGTCGCGGCGGTGGACGTTCCGGTGTGGGCCAAGCTCTCGCCAAACGTGGAGGATGTCGTGCCGATCGCGGCGGCGTGCGAAGAGGCCGGCGCATCGGCGGTGTCACTCGTCAACACCTACCTCGGCACGGCGATCGATTGGCGCGGTCGGCGCACGATTTTCGCCCGCGAGATCGCCGGTCTCTCCGGGCCTGCGATCAAGCCGATGGCCCTGCTCACAGTGCTAAGGGTCTCCCGCGCGATCCGCATCCCCGTCGTGGGGATCGGCGGCATCCGTGACGCGGAGGATGTGTTGCAGTACCTCGCCGCCGGCGCGAGCGCCGTGCAGGTGGGGACGGCGTGCTTCCTCGATCCGGAGTTGCCCGTGCGCCTCGTCGCGGACGTCGCGTCGAAGCTTGCCGCGGAGGGCATCGAGGAGATCCGATCGGTGATCGGCGCGGTCCACGGCGACGCGTGGCGGAACGAGCGGCGCCTGGGGTGAAGCTCGACGAACTCACCCCGGACCTCCTGCGGCGGGCGGTCGCGCTGTACACGGACGTGGCGTACGACGGAGCGGCTCCGCCGGCCTCCGCGGCGCCGGACCTGAGTTCGCTCATTGACCCCGCCGACGTACTCGCGCTCTTCACGCCCGAACAGCCGCCGAATCCAGGGGGCGAACAGCACCCGCACTACGTCCTCCGGCTGGGCAATCGCCACTACCCGCACATGAAGATCGCGCTGATGGAGTTCTGCGAACCGGGTGAGTGGTTCTTCTCCGTCGACACGCACGATCTCGCGCCGGTGGATGAGGGCTCGGCGGAGTGGGACCAGTGGCTCCAGGTGCGCCGCCGCAACCTCGCGATCAAACGGCAGGTCGAGAGGGCGTGGCGCACGAACGGACTTCCCACCGCCCGGGTGGTCGCGGCGGCCCTGACGCCCGCGAGCGACGGCAGCGGGCCCCTGGTGCTCGTGGTGGACGACGAGCGCGGCATGCGCATGGCGGCCGTGAACATCCTGCGCCACGCCGGCTACCGCGTGGTCGAGGCCGGATCGGGTGCGCAGGCGCTGATGATCGTTGAAGACCTCCAGCCGAACCTGGTGCTCATGGACTACGAGATGCCCGGGCTCGACGGGATCGCGACGTGCCGCGCCATCCGGCGCCGTGAGCGTGAGCAGGAGAGCGGCGAAGGGAGCGGCCGCCACCAGCCGGTGCTCCTGGCCACCGCAGGCGCCGTGGCCCTCGACGAGACGAGCGGGGCGGATGGCTTCCTGATGAAGCCGTACCACCGCACCCTCCTCCTTTCCTTCGTGCGGCATCTCCTTCCGGGGAAGAAGGGTCCCGGGGGCGGGGCGGACTCGCCCGGCCCGTGACTTGCAAGACCCCGGCGTAAGGCCGTAGGTCGGCCTCGCGAGGCGACAAGACGTCATGCCCGAGTTCGAGTTCCTAGGCCGCGGCCTGAAGAAGATGTTCGGCTCCCGGAACGAACGGGTGCTGCGGCAGATCTCCCCCGTCGTCGGGTCCACGAATGCCCTCGAGCCCGAGTTCGAGAAGCTGAGCGACGCCAAGCTGCGCGGCAAGACGGCCGAGTTCCGCAGCCGCCTGGCCGACGGTGAGACGCTGGACGACATCCTCCCGGAGGCCTTCGCAGCCGTCCGCGAGTCCTCCAAGCGCACCCTTGGACTGCGCCACTTCGACGTGCAGGTCATCGGCGGCCTCGTGCTCCACCAGGGCAAGATCGCCGAGATGACGACGGGCGAGGGCAAGACCCTCGTCTGCACCATGCCCGCGTACCTGAACGCGCTGCAGGACAACGGCGTCCACATCGTCACGGTCAACGACTACCTGGCGCGTCGCGACGCGAAGTGGATGGGTCCGGTCTTCAACGCGCTCGACCTGTCGGTCGGTGTGATCCAGTCGCAGATGTCGCCGACGCCGCGGCTGGCCGCGTATCGCAGCCATATCACGTGGGGCACGAACTCCGAGTTCGGGTTCGACTACCTCCGCGACAACATGAAGCTGCGCCTCGAGGAGCAGACCCAGCAGGGCAAGCACAACTACGCGATCATCGACGAGGTCGACTCGATCCTGATCGACGAGGCGCGCACACCGCTGATCATCGCGGGAGCGGGCGAACAGTCGACCGAGATCTACTACATCGTCGACGCCATCGTGAAACAGCTCGTCGATGAGCAGCACTACGAGGTCAACGAGAAGGACCACCACGTCATCCTGTCGGAAGACGGGATCGTGCGCGCCCAGGAACTCGCGGATGTCGGCTCGTTCTACGACCCGCAGAACGTGCAGTGGCCGCACCACATCGACCAGGCCCTGAAGGCGAACTACCTCTACAAGCGCGACAAGGAGTACGTGGTCGCGGACGGCGACCACGGCCCCGAGATCGTGATCGTGGACCAGTTCAGCGGCCGCAAGATGGCCGGCCGCCGCTGGAGCGACGGGCTGCACCAGGCGGTCGAGTCGAAGGAAGGCCTGGAGATCCGCGAGGAGAACCAGACGCTCGCGACGATCACGTACCAGAACTTTTTCCGGCAGTACGACAAGCTCTCCGGCATGACCGGCACGGCCCTCACCGAAGCGGCCGAGCTCCTCAAGATCTACCAACTCGACGTGATCGTCGTGCCCACGAACCGCCCGCTCCGGCGCACCCAGATGGACGACCTGATCTTCCGAACCGAATCGGAGAAGTTCGGCGCGGTCGTGGACGAGATCGCCCGCGTGCACGAGCAGGGCCGTCCCGTGCTCGTCGGCACGACTAGCGTCGAGAAGAGCGAACGCCTGGCGACGCTCCTCGGCGCCCGTTCGATCGGACACGAACTCCTGAACGCCAAACAGCACGAGCGTGAGGCGCACATCGTTGCCAAGGCCGGTCAGGCCGGCGCCGTCACCTTGTCGACGAACATGGCCGGCCGCGGTACGGACATCCTGCTCGGCCCCGGTGTGAAGGAGGCGGGCGGACTGCACGTCGTCGGGACGGAGCGCCACGAGGCGCGGCGCATCGACAACCAGTTGCGCGGTCGTGCCGGCCGCCAGGGCGATCCGGGCTCGTCGCAGTTCTTCCTCTCGCTCGAAGACGACCTGATGCGCATCTTCGCGAAGGACTGGGTCGGCACAGTCCTGCAGAAGCTCGGCATGGACGACGGGCAGGAGATCCAGTCGCCGATGGTCTCGCGCATGATCGAACGCGTTCAGCGCAAGATGGAGGGGCACCACTTCGACATCCGCAAGAACCTGCTCGAGTACGACGCGGTCAACAACGACCAGCGCAAGGTCATCTACGGCTGGCGGCAGGCGATCCTCGAGGGACGCGACCAGCACGACCGCGTGACGCAGTTCATCCGCGGGACGTGCCGGCGCCTGGCGCCGATCTACCTGGAACCGGAGGTCGAGTTCGAGAACGCCGATGAGGACCCGGGGCCGGACCACGAGGGCTTGGCCCACCGTTTCGAGCAACACGTCGGAAGCACAGCCGTCACGGTCGCGGATTTCGCCGCGCTCAGCACGTCCGAGGTGGGCGAACTCCTGGGCGACAATGCAGTCGCGATCTATGAGGCGCGTCGCGACGAGTTCGGCCACGACAGGATGGAGCCGCTCGAGCGCTACCTCTTGTTGCAGACGATCGACGAGCGCTGGAAGGACCACTTGCAGGCGCTCGACTACCTGCGCACCGGCGTCGGCATGCGCGGGTACGGGCAAGAGGATCCGAAGGTCGTCTACCGCCGCGAGAGCGCGAACTACTTCGAGAAGATGCTCGCCGCGATCGAGGACGGCGTCGTCGATCTGGTCTTCCGCGTCGAGCCTCCCGAGAGCACCGACGAGATCGAGGCCCGCGAGGCGGCCGCCTCGGGCGCGCCGCTGGTGCAGGACACGTCGTCGTACGACGAGGACGACTGGGGCAGCTACGACGACGTGCCGGACTGGACCGAAGTCGAAGAGCGCCAGCGCGACGACATGCGCATCGCTGCTCGCGAGCAGGAACGACAGAGGAAGCAGGCCGAGCGCCAGCGGGCCGGGGCGACGGCGGACGCCGCGACGGTCGGTGGTGCCGGCACGATGACGACGTCATCGGGTTCCGGCCGTCTGCGTCCGCGCAGCGCTCCGGTCGTCCGCGGGGGCGGCGCCCGCCGCGCGAGCGACCCGTTCCTGACGCAGCCCAAGGCACGGCCGAACGATCCCTGCCCCTGCGGGAGCGGGAAGAAGTTCAAGAAGTGTCACGGGGGCTGACGCCCTGACCTCCGCGCCTTCCTCGTCATCTTCCGGGGCCTCCCCCGTGTGGCCGGATCCCGCGCCGAGCACGCTGAGCCGCATTCGCCTGCGCGTGCTCCAGTGGTGCTACGACGTCCTCTACGCCGTGCTCGTCGTGCTCGGGTCGCCGCTGATCATCTTCAAGATCGTGACGAGCCGCCGCTGGCGGGCCGGTCTGGCCGAGCGACTGGGACGCGTGGAACGGCGCGAGTCGGAAGCGCCGGCTATCTGGATCCACGGCGTCTCGGCCGGCGAGGCTCTCGCGGCGCGCGAGCTGATCAGCCTGATCGACGCCGAGATGCCGTGGGTCGAGGTCGTCGTGAGCACGACGACGCTGAACGGGCACGCGGCCGCGGTTGCGGCGTACCCCGGCAAGAGAGTCGTCTACTACCCGCTCGACTTCTCGTTCTCCACCCGCCGCGTCGTCGAGCGGCTCAGGCCGTCGGTGGTTCTGCTGATGGAGCTCGAGCTCTGGCCGAACTTCCTCCTGACGACCAGCCTGCGCGGGCTCCCGGTCCTGGTCGCGAACGGCCGCATGTCCGCGGACAGCGCACGCAACTACAAGCTGCTCCAGACCGTCATCCCCGAGCCGATGACCCGCGTTCTGCACTATTGCGTGCAGTCCGACGAGTACGCAGCGCGGTTCCAGTCGCTGGGCGTGCCATCGGACCGCATCACGATCACCGGCTCCATGAAGTTCGACAACGTGGCCGACGAGCTTCCAGCCGAGTTGCGCGAGCGGCACGTCGCTCGCCTGGGTGTGCGCGACGGCGATTTCATCGTCCTCGGTGGCAGCACGCACGGTGGCGAGGACGAGGTCCTGATCGACGCGCTCGAGGAGATCCGCAAGACGGACCGGCAGGCGCGGCTCGTGCTCGTGCCGCGCCACCCCAAGCGTCTGCGCGAGGTCACCTCGGTCGTGGCGTCCCGTGGGTACGAGCCCGTGCTGCTGAGCAGCCTGACGGGGGCCTGGCCTGCGGCGAAGGACAGCTACGCGTCGATCGTCGTCGGCGACACGATGGGGGAGCTGTCCCTGCTGTACGCCGTGGCCGACCTCGTGTTCGTGGGCGGATCGCTCACCGATCGCGGCGGGCAGAACATGATGGAACCGGCGGGGTCCGGGAAGCCGGTCGTCGTGGGTCCGAACACGTGGAACTTCCGCGACCCGATGGACTTGCTGCTGTCCCGGAGCGGCATCGTGCAGGTCGACGACGCCGACGCGGTCCGCGCGTCCCTGGTCGAGTTGCACGGTGACCCCGCACGCCGTGACGAGATCGGCCGTCGGGCTCGGGGGATCTGCCTCGAAAGCAAGGGCGCCACGCGGCGGATCTTGGACATACTTGTCAGCTACGTCCCCGCGTCGGGACCTCGCTCCGGCGGGGACGGATCCGGGAACGCCGCCGACGCGACCAACTGACCGTTCGAACGGGGCGCCGCGATGCGCTTCATTGGGCCCGAGGACATCTCATGAGTGAGCGCCATCTCTTCACATCCGAGTGCGTGTCGATGGGGCACCCGGACAAGGTCGCCGACCAGATCAGCGACAGCGTCGTGGATGCGTTCCTGGCCCAGGACCCGGATGCACGGGTCGCGGTCGAGACCCTGGTCACGACGGATCTGACCGTGCTCGCCGGGGAGGTCAAGGCCCGGCCCGGCGTCGAGGTGACCTACGAGCCACTGATCCGCCGAACGATCGCCGAGATCGGCTACGACGACCCGGAGCTCCTGTTCGCCGCAGATACCTGCAAAATCCATCTGCACGTCCACGCGCAGTCGCCCGACATCTCGATGGGCGTGGACCAGGCCGGAGGAGCGCTCGGCGCCGGAGACCAGGGCCTCATGTTCGGATACGCGTGCGACGAGACGCCCGAGCGGATGCCGACTGCGATCACGTTCGCGCGGCACATTCTCGACCAACAGGTCGCAGCGCGGACCTCGAACGAGTTGCCGTGGCTGCGCCCGGACGCCAAGTCGCAGGTGACGATCGAGTACGAGGGCGACCGGCCGCTGCGGATCCACACGGTGCTCGTATCGACCCAGCATGCGCCGGACGTGCCGTCGGACGAACTCCGTGAAGCCGTCATCGAGCGCATCATCAAACCGGCGGTGCCGGACGGGATGCTGGATGACGACACGCGTTACGAGGTCAACCCGACAGGCCAGTTCGTCATCGGCGGGCCGCACGGCGACACCGGCGTGACCGGCCGCAAGATCATCGTCGATACGTACGGCGGATGGAGCCGCCACGGCGGGGGTGCATTCAGCGGCAAGGACCCGTCCAAGGTGGACCGCTCGGCTGCGTACATGGCGCGTTACGTCGCGCGGAACCTGGTCGACGCAGGACTCGCCCGCCGCGCCGAGGTCCAGCTGGCGTATGCGATCGGCGTCGTGGAGCCGCTCTCGGTCCGTGTGGACACGTTCGGCACCGGCACGGCTCCGGAGCCGGTCCTCGCCGACCTCGTGCGGGAGGCGTTCGACCTCACTCCGGCAGGGATGCTCGATGCCCTGGACCTGCGCCGCCCGATCTACCTCCCCACGGCCCGCTTCGGTCACTTCGGCCGCAGCGGGGACGGCTACACGTGGGAGCGCAGCGACCGGGTCGAGGACCTTCGCGCGGCTGTCTGAACCCCGGCGGCCTTCCGGGCGCGCCGTCGAGCCTGGCGCAGGCTCCGGGGCGGGCCTTCGAGGCGCCTCAAATCGAGCGCAGGAACCCGCTTGCTGCTGCGAGGCAGCCGGTGGTACATTCCGCCCGCGTTGGGCAACCCGCGTCGTGCCCGTCGTGCGACTCGGTAGGTTCCGTGCGTACGGGCGGACCGACAAGGGTCGGTGTGGCCGTCGACGGGCCGTCCTGCGCGGGAGAGCACCTAGGTGTGTCGGACCCGTCGGGTCTTGAGTCATGAACGGGCAGGTCTCGACTCAGGCCCGGGCAGGTTCCGGCCCGAGCGTGGGCGGAAGAGGAGGGATTGAATGCGTAATCGGACGCGGGGTTTCACCCTGATCGAGATCCTCGTGGTCATCACGATCATCGCGGCGTTGGCCGGCGCGGTGATGGTGTTGGTTCCGAAGATCCAGGAGCAGCAGGAGAAGGCGTCTTGCGCCGGCCACCTAAGTCAGTTCGGGGCGCTCTATCAGACAGAGACCCTCGAGCGCGGCGGTGGTCGTCCTCGCCACAACGGCGTGGCGTACTTCCTCCACTTCCGTCATGGGGCCAAGCGTGCGATCGCCAAGGGACAGGAAGAGATCTTCACCTGCCCCGGCGATTCGACCGTGGTGATCCCGAAGACCGACGAAGAGCGCAGTGCTTACGACGACGTGGATCTCAAGGATCCGTCGGAGGACCTCTGCTCGTACGTCGTCCGCGACTTCAAGGGTTCCCCGATTGGCGCCGAGGACGGGGAACTGCAGGCGATCGCGGCCGACCGTCAGACGACGGATCACCGCACCGCGCATCACAAGGGCGGCCTGAACGTCCTGTTCCAGGACACGTCGGTGAAGTTCCTCGATCGCGAGGCGCTCGGTTTGTCGGGTGACGACGACATCGTCGTGGGCCCGGACGCTGCGAACGACATGCTCCGCACGCTCATCTACGGAGAGCCGAACAAGGAGTAGACGTCGGCAGATGTGCCGGGAAGGCGGCGGTTCCGCCGTCCTTCCCGGCGCTGCGGCGCTGCGCCGTCGTTCGACTTGAGAGGACCACGGGTCATGAAGCGAACTCTTCTCGCGACGCGAACTGCTCTAGCCGTGATGGCAGCCGCTGCGATTACCGTCGCTGCGGTGCTCGCCTCGCCGAGCGCCGATGCAGGCGATCGGTGGCGGCTCGACTTTGAAGCCGGAGACTTGGCGGCCATCGTCGCCGGCGGGTCACCGCATTACTACATGCAGTACACCGTCACGAACGGTACCGATGCCGCGCGCAAGCCGCGCATCCGCCTCGAAGTGCAGACCGAGACGGGCAAGTCCCATGGCGACCACTACGACGGCGCGACTTCCCGCGCGGTCGCCAAGCGTGCGGGCAAGGCGAGTCTCGACTCGACCCTCCGGATCCGTCGCAGGGACCTGGATGCAGGCGCCTCGGCCGGGGCGCTGGCGCACTTCGGGCGCATCGACCCGAACGCGGACAAGTTCGAGGTCCGTGTGTACGGACTGTGGGACCCGGTCTACCGCGACCGTCGCGGCATCGCCTGGTCCGAGCGCCGTGTGCTCGTCCTGAAGTATGCGCGCACCGGCGACGAGTACCGTCGCCACGAGGATCCGATCCGCTTCGTCGGCAAGAGCGAAGAGGTCGAGGGCGAGCCCGTCAAGCTACACGGCGGTCCGGCGGAGTAGCCGCCCGCCGTAGTCCTGAACAGCCCCGCGTCGTACGTGTTTGTTCGGCGGCGCGGGGCTGTTTCGATTCGTCTGCGCGGCCGATTAGCCGCATCTGTTCACGAGACGTCGCGATGACGGTGCTTTCGGAGTCCACAGGGTCAGATCTTGGCCAGGCGAGGGCGGATGCTGTCGTCGTTGCCACAAGGGCAACGCGAGTGAGCGGCCGAAACGGCGCGGATTCTGCGGTGTGGGCAGACCGTAGGCCGGGCGGTGGTGTGGCGGACGGCGCGGCGGGACGTCAGGTCGGCTTCGGGGATGCCAGCAGTCGTTGCGCGCAGCGCTCGAAGACGTGCTGCCAGGGCCACGACGAGGACATCGAGACCCAGATCCGGCGCGTCGTGATCCGCACGAGCGCGCCGATCTTGAGCAGCCGCAGGCGGATCGTGCCGGCTTGCGCACGCGCCATCTCGGTGCCGGCGAGACCGATGCGTCGCAGCGCACAGGTCAGGACGTAGGCCATGGCCGACATGGCCATCCGCACGGCGTTGCCCTGCATCGTGTGCACCGACAGACGGGTGCCGAAGAGCTCGAGCTGCTGCTCCTTGATGCGATTCTCCGCCTCGCCCCGGGCGCAGTAGAGCTGCTCGTAGAGACGCTTGCTGCTCCAGCTACGAGGCGGCAGATTGGTCACCACGAAGCGGGGATTGCGCTTGCCGCCCGGCAGGTGCTCGGCCTTGGCGACCACGCGACGCCTCTGGCTCCAGCTCCCCAGCGTGGTCCAGGCAAAGTCGCGAAAGACCCGGGCTGCTCGGCCGGTCTGCACGGCACGGGCTGCGGCCTCATCGAGCGCGTCTTCGACGTGTCGCTCAAGGCGCTCATTGCGCGCCATGCCCAGCAGGTAGAAGTGGCCGGCGGCCTCGCACCAGGCCATCAGCTCCTCGCGGCAAAAGCCCGAGTCTGCGCGCACGAGCACCTTGGCCCGGGGCCAGCGGCGCCGCAGACGTAAGACCAGCGCACGGAGCTCGTCCACGACTCCGCGCGCGGGATCTCTGTCAGCGGTCTGGAGCCGAGCGAGCAAGAGGTGCTCGCCGCAGAAGACGTACAGCGGCAGGTAGCAGTAGTGCCCGTAGTAGCCGTGGAAGAAGCGGCCCTCCTGCCGGCCGTGCAGCCGCACGTCGGAGTGGTCCAGGTCCAGCACGAGCAGGCCCGGATCCTCCGGCCCCATGGCCTCGCAGAAGACGTCGCTGAGCACGCTGTCCACGCGCTCCTGGTCCATCTCGATCTTGGCGTAGCGCGTCTGTGCCGTGGCGCCGAGCTGCGTGGTCTCGAGCCGCGAGAGCGTCGGGTGCGTGGCCAGAGCACCCTCGCGCTTGCCGCACGCCGCGGCAAACAGCGGGTCCTTGCCGACATGGTCGTGGTCCACCAGATCCTCGTAGCCCGCGCACAGCCCGAAGACCCGCTGACGCAGCATCTGGCCGACCGTGTGCTCGACCCGACGCGGGTCCCGGTGGTCCCCGAAGCAGCGCGCAAACCGCGAGAGCAGATCGATGCGACGATCGACCCGCTCGAGCAGCAGCACGCCCCCGTCGCTCGTCACGGTACCGGCGTCGAAGCGCGTCACCGCGGTGCGTCCACAGATGCCCGCGAAGAGGGTCCCCTGCGGGCTACAGTCTGTCGTCATCGGGCCGGCGCTCCTGTCGGTGCAAGTACTAGCGAGTACGAGCACTTAGACAGACGACGGCCCGCTCAGATTCCCGGCTGGTGAACGATTCGGGTTAGCGGCGGCGCGTGGGCGCGGAGACGCGGGGTCGCCAGCGGATGGCCGCTGCGCCGAGGAGCGACACGGCGTCGTCGTGCGCGGCGCGCGTCGCGGCGATCCGCGACTCGAGGCGATAGAGCGCCCGATATCCGTTCACCGGCCGGGCCTGCACCAGGACGCTGCACTTACCTGGATGGCGCGCGAGCAGGTCGGGCAGCGCGCGCAGCACCCCCCAACTCGGACCGTCCCCGTGCGGATCGTGGGGCCCGTGCGGATCGTCGTCGGGGCTGTGCGGATCGTCGGGGCCCTCCGGACTGTCTGGGCCCTCAGGATGATCGGGGATCGCGGTGACCACCAGCGCGTCCGCGTAGCGGCCGAGCGCCTCATCGACCGGAACGAAGCGGTCCACCTTGAGGTCCGGTTCCTCCCGCGAGAGATCCACCGTCGCCTCCACGAACCCGATCGCCTCGTCCGTGACGTGCTCGCCGTCGCGCTCGAACGCGTCGGCGAACAGCACGGAGCCGACCGAGCCGTCGAAGTCCTCCACGCGGACGCGCGCCATCTTGCGCGCGCGGTTGCGCCCGGACTTCGGATACATGGTGCGCACGTGCGTGAGCATTCCGCCCATCAGGACGCGCGCACCCTCGCCGG
The DNA here is from genome assembly GCA_965248445.1 of Planctomycetota bacterium. Lineage (GTDB taxonomy): Bacteria > Planctomycetota > JAJSAM01 > JAJSAM01 > JAJVHW01 > CBDFJG01. Next base: position 771,339 of record CBDFJG010000003.1, on the reverse strand, counting down.
CCGCAGCCAAGTCCTTCGTCCCGTGCGTGGACAGCGCGCGCAGCAGCGACTCGTGCTTCGCGAGCGGGTGGCTGGACATGTAGAAGCCCAGCGCCTCCTTCTCGTGGACGAGGACGTCCTTCTCGCCCCACGGCTCGACCGCGGGCAGTTCGGCCTCCGGCGGCGGCGCCGCGTCCGACGGCGAGCCGCCGCCGCCGAACAGTGACATCTGACCTGCCCGCCGGTCCTCCTGCACGGCGGCCGCTGCGCGCAACGACTGCTCGATCATCGCGAACTGCTGCGCGCGGTGCCCGGTGAGCGAGTCCAGCGCGCCGGCGCGCACCATCGCCTCGAGACCGGTCTTGCCCAGCGCCTGGACGTCCACTGACTCGCACAGATCCGCAAGTGATGCGAACGGCTCGTCCTGCTCGTCGCGCGTCGCGACGATCGCCTCCGCGGCGCCCATGCCGAGACCTTTGACGGCCGCCAGGCCGAAGCGGATCGCCTCGCGAGGTCTCTCGGCGTCCCCGGTCTCTGCGGCTGTTTCTGCCGGCTGCGTCTCTGTTGGCGCTGCGTCCGGGAACTCCACGGAGAACACGGCGTCCGAACGATTGACGTCGGGTGGCAGGACCGGGATGTCGAGCCGGCGGCACTCGTCGATGTACCCGACGACCTTGTCCGTGTTCCCCATGTCGCATGTCATGAGCGCCGCGATGAACTGCACCGGGTAGTTCGCCTTGAGATACGCCGTCTGGTACGAGAGCACCGCGTACGCGACGGTGTGGCTCTTGTTGAACGCGTACTTCGCGAACTGCTCCATGACGTCCCAGATGCGCTCCGCGAGAGCCTGCTCAGCGCCGTGCGCCAGCGCGCCCTCCACGAACTGCGTCTTGAACTTCAGCATGACGGCGAGCTTCTTCTTGCCCATCGCCTTGCGCAGCCCGTCGGCGTCGTTCAACGAGAACCCGGCGAAGTGCCGGACGATCAACATCACCTGCTCCTGGTAGACGACCGTGCCGTACGACTCTCGGAGCGCGGGCTCGAGGGATGGGTGGAGATAGGCGATCTCCTCCTCGCCGTGCTTGCGGCGCACGAACTGGTCCGTCATTCCGCTCTCGAGCGGGCCAGGGCGGTAGAGCGCGACCACGGCGCTCAGGTCGTCGAGCCGGTCGGGCTTCAGACGGCGCAGCAGGTCGCGCATGCCAGAGGACTCGAGCTGGAACACGCCGAGCGCTTCGCCGCGCTGCAGCATCTGCCACGTCTTCGGGTCATCGAAGCCGCGGGCCTCCCCCGGGTCGATCCCCCTGCTCGCACACAGCGCATCGAGGTCGATCCGGTCACCTGTCGAACGCTCGATGATCTCGACCGCGCGGCGGATGACCGTCAGGGTCTTCAGCCCGAGGAAGTCGACCTTCAGGAGCCCGATGTCCTCGAGATGCTCCATCGAGAACTGCGTCACCACGTCGTCGCCGATCTTGTAGAGCGGGACGTACTGCTTGAGCGGGCCGTCGCTGACGACGACACCGGCCGCGTGTGTGGAGGCGTGGCGGCGCATGCCCTCCAGGCGACTGGACACCTCGAAGAGCTGGGCGTAGCGCGGGTCCTTCGACAGCTCTGCCAGCTCAGGGTCCGACTCGATCGCGCCGGAGAGCGTTGCGCCCGGGCCGTTGGGGATGCGCTTCGCCAGCGAGTCGATCTCGGAGAGCGGGACGTTCAGGGCCCGGCCGACGTCGCGCACGACGGCGCGCGCCGCGAGCGTTCCGAACGTGATGATCTGCGAGACGCACTCGCTTCCGCCGTACTTCTCCGTCACGTACTCGATGACCTGCTGGCGGCCGTCGCGGCAGAAGTCGATGTCGATGTCCGGCATCGACACGCGAGCGCTGTTCAAGAAGCGCTCGAACAGGAGCTCGTGCTCGAGCGGGCAGACGTCGGTGATGCGCAAGACGTACGACACGATCGAACCCGCGGCGCTGCCGCGTCCGGGGCCGACCGGGATGCGCTGCTCACGCGCATACCGCACGAAGTCCCACGTGATCAGGAAGTAGGAGACGAACCCGGTCTTCTGGATGACGCCCATCTCATGGGCCAGACGCTCGCGTGCCGCGGCCGGCGGCGGGTCGCCGTACCGCTCGTGGAGTCCGGCGTCGCAGAGCTCGGCGAAGTACTCGTCCGGGGTCTTCCCGTCAGGCGGCTCGAACTGGGGCAAGTGGAACTCGCCAAACGGCAGCTCGACGTCGCAGCGCGAGGCGATGTCGCGTGTGGCGTCGACCGCCTGCGGGAAGTCGGCGAAGAGCTCCGACATCTCGCCGGGAGTCTTCAACCAGAAGTCGTCCGACCGGTGTTTGAGACGCCCTTCGTCTTCGAGCGTCTTGCCCGTGCTGATCGCCATCCGCACTTCCTGGGCGAGCGCGTCCTCCGCGCCGAGGTAGTGCACGTCGTTGGTGCAGACCAGTGGAAGCGAGAGGTCCTTCGCCAGACGGACGAGCTCCTGGTTGTTCTCCTCCTGTCCCTCGGTGCCGTTGCGCTGGATCTCGACGAAGTAGTCCTCGTCGAACACGTTGCGGTACCACGCCGCCGCCTCGTACGCCTTGTCCCGCCGGTCGGTGCGCAGCAGGTAGCTCGTCTCGCCCTTGAAGCAGCCGGACAGTGCCACGATGCCCTCGTGCTTCTCGGCCAGCAGCTGCTTGTCGATGCGCGGGTTGTAGTAGAAGCCCTCCGTGTACGAGGACGACACGAGCTGGACGAGGTTGCGGTAGCCCGTCAGGTTCTTCGCGAGCAGGGTCAGGTGGAATGACGCGACGCCGGTCGTCGGATCGCGGCGCCGCTCCGTACGCGGACCCGGCGCCATGTAGGTCTCGACCCCGAGCAGCGGCCGGATCCCAGCCGCTTTCGCCGCCTTGTAGAACTCGATGGCGCCGCACATGTTGCCGTGGTCGGTCAGCGCCAGTGACGACATGCCACGGTCCCCGGCAGCGGCCACCAGGTCACGCACCTTCGCGGCTCCGTCGAGGAGCGAGAAGTCGCTGTGAACGTGGAGATGACAGAAGTCCATCGGGGACGCCGAGGATACGCCCTGGGCGGGACTCGCGAATGCGGTGCGTGGCCGTCCCGTGGCCGCCGGAGCGCACCCTCCCGTCACACTTCCGTGAACGGCGCCCGTCGACATCCAATGTTGCTCGCGGCCGGGCGCGGCGGGACGGCATCATGTCGCCATGCGATCGGTCATGCTCCTTCTGTCGGCCCTTCTCCTCGTCACCGCGCCCGCGTGCGCGGGTGACGGCCCCCCCGGCGGTCGTTTCGGCTCCGAAGGGCGCAGTGGCGGCGGAGCCGCGGCCTCCACGGAGACCTTCGAGGGCGACACGCAGGCGTTCATGGCGAACGGTCTGCGCCAGTTCTCGAAAGATGCGCCGGAATGGCCCGCCACACGCAAGCGGTGGCTCGCCATGGGGCACAGCGAGTCGCAGTTCCTGATCACCGGGCTGTTCGCCGCGCTCCTTCGCGCGCAGCGTCTCACGGCCCCCAACGCGCCGCAGCTCGTCGAGCGGGCCCGGGACGAACTCATCGCGATTGGCCCGCCGGCGGTGCCGTTCCTGACCGACGTTCTGGCAGTGGGCACCGTCAAGACCGTCTACGACGAGGTCCAGGAGAAGGACGTGCCGCTCAGTGTGGACGACGACACGCGCCGGGAGGCGGCCACGATCCTGGCCAAGATCGGCGGTCCGGCCGCCGGTCCCACCGTCGCCGCGCTCGACCGCGCCCAGTCCAAGAGCGGCCGCCGATTCGCGCTGAGCACGCTCGGCGAGATGGGGGTGCGCGGTGGCCCCGCCGCCGCGAATGCGCTCGCGCGCTACACGAGTGACTCGGACTGGGTGCTGCGTGTGGAGGCGGTGCACGGACTGCGCAACTTCGACGACGCCGCTTCCGGGCAGGCGCTCGCGGCGGCGCTGCGCGATGCCGACGATCTCGTGCGTCAGAAGGCGGCGCAGTCGATCGTCACACGCGGCGACACGGGTGCGCTTCCCGCGCTGCGAGATGCCGAGTCTGCGGCCCGCGGCGCGGGACGGATCGTCGAGGCGGGCCGGCTGCAGGACGCGATCGCGTCGCTCGGCGGCGCACGGTGACGGCGCGCACGGACTGGAAGACCGGAAGACGCAGCGGGGCGTGCGCGCGCTGCGCGACCGAGTTTGCGCCGCGGGACGTCGTCGTCTCCGCGCTGTTCGAGGGCCCGCCGATCCATCCGTCGGGCGCGGACGCTCTCGCGGACCAGGACACTCTGGCCGAGGATGGCGCGCCGCCGTTCGAGCGAGCCGACCTGTGTTCCGGCTGCTTCGAGGCTGCGACCGCGCCGGCGCCGTTCTGCTGGTGGCGCATCGAGGTTCCCGAACCGGAGAAGAAGCGCGCCACGCTCGACCTGCAGGTCGCGCGCGAGTTCCTGGTTCGGCTGCTCGACGAGCGGGCGCCCGAGCGGGCGCCGCTGCGCTACCTACTCGCGCTGCTGCTCATGCGCAAACGGCTCGTGAAGGTCATCGAGCAGTTCAGCGACGAACGGGGAGAGATGATGCTCGTGCGCCTGCCGCCCGACGAGACCCCCCACGAGATCGAGTGCCCGGAACTCGACGAGAGCGTCACGGAGTCGCTGCGCGCCGACCTCGGGCGGCTGTTTGATCTAGGGGATGACGGGGATGAGGACGAGCAGTGATCCGTGCGTGGGGGCGCGGTTCCCGCGATCCGCTTGGACTGTTCGCGCTCCCGCTGCAAACGACATTGTTCATGTCGTTCGCCCCGCGCGTGCTGGCACGCACGCTGCGGTCGCGGGCGTTCGCTCGCGCCGCTCGTTCACTCCCACGGTGACAGCTCGAACGCGGCGCATGCTTCATCGGCGTGCAGTTCGGTCGCCCACGGCGCCTCGCGCAGTTCGGTGTAGAGCTCGAGATACGGCGCCTCGCGCTCCCCCTTCGTGCGCGGGTTCCAGAGCAGCACGAATCGCGCGTCGAAGCGCCGCGTGAGCAGGAAGCGTAGTTCGTCACCCCGCGCGTGGGCCGTGCCGATCCGCACGAATTCGCGCGCTTTCTCCGCGTCGTGCGCGAGGAGGTAGTACGAGTCCATCCCCACCGGGTAGCGCAGGCGCGGCGCGTGGAAGAACGCCGGCGCGAAGTCCGCGAAGTTCCCGATCCAGCAGACGTCGCCGGGACTCGCGATGGAATCGATCACCCGCAGCGCGGCGCGGCAGTCGGCGGTGTCGTCCGGATTGTACTTCTCGAGCAGGCCGGGGAGTGCACGGACGTTCAGCAGCGCCGCTGCGATTGCTACCGTCCACACGACGCGGCGTGACACACGATCGACGAATCCCTCCGGTCCGCTGATGGCGACCGCGGCCGCGAGCATCGCGAACGGGTGCCAGTACTCGAACAGGCGTCCCGAGCGCGTCGTCACCGCCAGCAGCGCCGCTGCGAGGGCGGCCGTCGCGAGCGCCGTTCGTCCGCGGCGCCGCAGCAGCAACAGCAGGGCGCACGCCGTCGCGAGAAGAGCGCCGTGCATCTCCCGCCACAACACTCCCAGCGACGGCGTGCCGAGCTCCAACGGCACCGGCAGCCCGAATCGGTCGCCGTCGGACATCACCACGTGCCCGCCCCGCCGCCCGAACTCGAGCGAGTCCGCCATCAGGTTCCACAGCGCGAAGCTGCCCCGGTCGAGCCATGGCGCACCGCCCCGCACGTCGTGGAACCCGGGGTGCAGGACGAGGCCCAGGAACAGTCCCGCCAGCACGGCGCCGGCGAGTCGGACTGGCGCACGCCGGTCCGTCCACCACGTCGCACCGAGGATTGCACCGGCCACGAGCAGCGGCGGTGCGGGCACGTGGTACAGGAGCATCGATGCCGCCGCCATCGCCGCCGCGAGCAGCGCGCGCCGTTGCAGGAGGGCGTACGCGAGCGCGAGCAGCGCGACGATCACGAGCGGTGTCGGGCGGCCCATGTGAATGCGATGCAGCCAGACGGGAAAGACCATCACGAACGCGACTGTCCAGAGGACGGCACCGCGCACCCGCAGACCGCGCAGCACGGCGTGGAACGCCGCGGTGAGCAGCGACGCCTGCAAAGCGACGGCGATCTTCAGTCCGGTGAGTGCGCCGAATGCAGCCACGAACGGAACGAGGAGCAGGTGCCACCCGAGACTCCAGTCGAGCGGCCGGTCCGCGTACGCGCTGGTGGTGAGCCACGGAAACTCGAGTCCGTGCCACGGTGCGTCTCCGGCGGCGATGAGCGCCGCGAGCCGTCCGTGCAGACGGGCGTCCCGGTCGGGGAAACCGTCCGTGGAGGCCTGCAGCCACCCGTGGACGAGGAGGGCGCCGGCCAGGACTGCCAGATGGGGGACGAGAGCCCGCAGGCGGCTGGCGCTCGCCGCAACGGGGTCGCCGGCGGCATCCGACGCGCCGTGCCGAGGAGATCGCGGAGGCGGGTGGGAATTCGGCGGCTCGGGATGCTCGGACGCCACGAGTCGTTACCTGTCAGCGATTTACGACAAGCTGAGGCCGGGGATCAGCAGATTTCGCCCGATTCGGACCGTTGCGCCCGCCGACCTGGTGGAGTAAAGTGGGACGGCGTGGGAGATAGTGGTGCTCCTCCTCGGGGGAGGGGCCGGCCCGCGGGGGTGGTCGTCGGCCGGTGGGGTCGCGGGGTACCCGACGGAGGTGCACTCGGGTGTTCGTGGGCCGGTACGACCGTCGACTCGATCCGAAGGGGCGTGTGTCCCTCCCGGCCGAGTTCGTGGCTCGGCTCGCGGACGTGGACCGGCGGGAGGTCGTGCTCGCGCCCGGACAGCGGGGATGCATCTGGCTCCTCCCGAAGAGCTACTGGGACACGGTGTGCGATCGGCTCGCGGCGTCGTATCCGTCGCCCGTGCCCGGCGAATTCTATCACCACTGCCAGGCGCGCCCGCTGGACCAGGCGGGCCGCGTTCTGCTCGACGAGCACGCGCGCCGGCTGGCGGGCATTCCGGATCCGAAGCAGACGAAGAGGAAGGGACAGGCAGAGAACAGCATCCAGGTGACCGTGTGCGGTACCGGACGCTACATCCAGATCTGGGCCGCGGACCGCTACGGCGACACCGCACTCACCGACGAAGAATTCGCGCGGCGTCTGGCCGATGCGTCGTACGCCGCGGCCGGCGGGAGTGCGGCTGAGTGACGTCCGTGGCCCACGTTCCCGTGCTGCTCGAGGAGACGCTCGCCGTCCTCGCGCCGGGAGCGGGAGCCACGCTCCTCGACGGAACGCTCGGCCTGGGAGGGCATGCGTCCGGCTGGCTCGCACGGACGCGGGACGCGGGTGCGGTCGGTCGCGTCGTGGGAATCGACCGTGACCGGTACGCACTCGACGCGGCGCGTGCACGTCTCGACGAGGCGTTCCCGGGACGTGCGGACCTGCTGCACCACGGAAGCTACGAGGACGCCGCGGCGGCGGTCGCGGCCGCAGGACTGTCCGCGGTCGACGGCGCCCTGCTCGACCTCGGCGCGTCCAGCCTGCAGCTTGACACGGCCGCGCGCGGGTTCAGCTTCCAAGCCCCCGGGCCCCTTGACATGCGCATGGACGCGGCAGCGAAGCTGAGTGCCGCCGACGTCGTGAACACCCGCGACGAGGACGCGCTCGCCGACGTGTTCTCGCGCTTCGGCGAGGAGCCGCGCGCCCGCACCGTCGCCCGAGCGATCGTGAACGAGCGGCGGCGCGCCCCGTTCCGCGACACCCTGCGACTGGCCGAGTGCGTAGCGCAGGCCGTGGGCGGCCGCCGCGGGCGCCTGCACCCCGCGACGCGGGTCTTCCAGGCGCTCCGCATCGTGGTCAACGACGAACTCGGCCGGCTCGAGCGCGGTCTTCCGGCCGTGCTCGGGTGCGTGCGCGAGGGCGGTCGCATGGCTGTGCTCACGTTCCACCGACTCGAGGACCGGTTGGTGAAGCGGTTCTTCCAGCGGGGACGGGCCGCCGGACGCGTGCGGGTCCTGCCCGACGCGACGCCGGGCAAGCCCGAGCTGAGCGCCAACCCCCGCAGCCGGTCAGCGCGCCTGCGCGCGGCCGAGGTGCTCGCGGCATGAGCGGGAGCGGCCCCGCCCGCCGTGGACTGCTTCCCATCGCAGCCATTGCGCTCGGGCTGACGGCGATCGCCACGGTCGCGACGCACGCGCAGCATGTGGGCGCCGGTTACGAACTCGACCGCGAGGTGCGCCGCACCGAGCGCCTGCAGCGCGAGTACGACCGCCTGATGTCCGAGTGCGCCGAGGCGTCGGCGCCCGGACGCGTGCTCGAACGCGCCGAGCAACTCGACCTTCAGCTCGCCGTGCCCGGGGATGGGCGCGACGCCACGATCGACCTGGACGCGCGCCTTCGTCGCGGCGCCCCGTCCGAAGAGACGCGCTACGACGACCGGCGTCGGGGCCACGAGGCAGTTCAGCGGCCTGGAGGTGCGCGATGACGTCTGCGCGCTTCCAGCTACGGGCGGCACTGGGACTCGGAGTCCTGGTCGTCGCGTTGCTGGCCCTCCTTGTGCGCCTCGCTGCCATCCAGCTTCGTGATTGTGAGAAGCACGCACTCACCGCGGAGCGCCAGCACCGACTCGTTCGCGAGGACGTGCACGCGCCGCGGGGCGCACTTACAGATCGCCGAGGGCGGCTTCTCGCCAAGAACGTCTACCGCGCGTCGGTGGGCGTGGATCCGAAGTACGTCGCGGGGAAGCCGGGTGAGCGCGAGAAAATCGTGCGAATCCTGCGCGACGTCCTGGACTGCGATGCGAGCGAACAGCTCGACGACCGGTGGCGACGTAGTACCCGTACCGGCAAGCGCACAGAACGCCAGTTCGCGTACGTGCAACGCAAGATCAAGGACCACTCCAAGGTGACCGAGTTGCGGCGCCGTCTGAGCGAGGAGTCGGTCCGCGGCGTCTCGATCGTGCACGAACCAGTGCGCGTCTACCCCTGCGGCAGCTTGGCCGCGCAGACCATCGGCTTCACACTCGAGGAGCAGGACGGACCGCGCGGCGTGGCCGGCGCCGAGCGACTCGCCGACGGCCGGCTGCGCGGCAAGCGCGGGAGCCTCCAGACCCGCCGCGACGTCCGCCGCCGGACGGTGCGGCTGGGAGACCACGAGACGGAGCCCGCGGTACCCGGCGAAGACGTGCGTCTCACGATCGACGCGGTCCTGCAGCAAGACATCGAGCGCCTCGCGGATGCGATCGTCGCGGAGCACGGACCGCACTCCGTGGTGGCGGCAGTGCTCGACGTGCGGAACGGGGAGCTGCTCGCGGTCACGTCCCGACCCACGTTCGACCCGAACGACATCGCCCAGTCAGACATCGCAGCCCAAAAGAGCGCCTTCTTCACGGACACCTACGCGCTGGGCAGCGTGTTCAAGCCGATCGCGATGACGATCGCGCTGGACGCAGACGCCGTGCGGCCCGGCGAGACGATCGACTGCACGGGGGGGCGTCTCGAGTTGTCCACCCGGACGATCCGCGAGGACAAGCACAAGGACCTCGGGCGGCTCACTCCGGCCGGTGTCATCGCCCTCTCATCGAACGTCGGGATGGCCCAGATCGCGCTGCGGACCGGCATCGAGCAGATGCGCGCCGGTGTGAAGCGGTTCGGATTCGGTCGCAAGACCGGCGCGCGCTGGCCCGGTGAGTCGGCAGGCCTGATGACGGCCGACCGCAAGTGGTCCGAGGTCTACACGCTCTGCTCCGTGGCGTTCGGCCAGGAGATCTCCGTCACTCCGGTGCAGATGCTCATGGCGTACGGCGCGATCGCGAACGGCGGCTTGCTGCATCGCCCGCGGCTGTTCGCGGACGCCCCGCCGATGCCGCCGGTGCGGGTCGCGTCCCCGCGCGCCATCCGCGACATCGTCCCGATGATGGAGGCGGTCCTGACCGAGGGGACCGCGCGTCGCATCGATACACGCGGCTACCGCGTCGCCGGCAAGACCGGCACGGCCGAGGTTCTGCGAAAGGGCGAGGGCGTCGTCGGGCACATTGCGTCCTTTGCGTGCTTCGGCCCTGTTTCGGAGCCCCGCTTCGCCGTGCTGGTCCTGGCCGACCGCCCGACCGGCAAGAAGCACTACGGCGGCGACATCGCCGCGCCCGCCGCGATGGAGGCCCTGCACATCGCCCTGCGCCGCTACGACGTCGCGCCGGACAAGCCCCGGGAGCTCCGGGCCGGCGACGCCGCACCCGCGTACTTCCACGCGAATCCGTCCCGTGAGGTGCAACACCGATGATCTCGCGCTCGATCCTGTTCGAGGACCTCGCGGCTGACGCCCTGCCCGGGGTTGTGCCGCCGCCAGTCCCGTCTGCTGTCACCGGCGTCGTCTGCGACAGCCGGCGCGTGGAGACCGGCCACGTCTTCGTCGTGCTGCGCGGCACGCACGAGGACGGTGCCCGCTACGCGGCCGAAGCCGCCGCCCGGGGCGCCGTGGTCGTCGTCGCGCCGCGCGGGGCCGTGCTGGGTGAGCTCCCCGTCCCCGTCCTGCGGGTGGACGACACGCGCGGAGCGCTCGCGCGCCTCGCCGCTGCGTTCCACGGCCACCCGTCGCGGGAGCTCAACCTGGTCGGCGTCACCGGCACGAACGGCAAGACCACCACGACGTACCTGTTGCGCGCCGCGCTCGAGCACGCCGGCCGCGGACCGTGCGCACTCCTCGGGACGATTGCGTACGAGTGGCCGGGCGAGACGCGGCCGGCGCCGAACACGACACCGGGCGCGGACGAGTTGCACCGCCTGCTGTCGGCCGCGCGCGCGGCCGGCTGCGCCGCCGCCGCGTTGGAGGTCTCGAGCCACGCGCTCAACCAGCGCCGCACCGCGGACCTGGAGTTCGCCGGCGCAGTGTTCACGAACCTCTCCGGTGACCACCTCGACTACCACGGGTCCATGGAGGAGTACGCCGAGTCGAAGGCGCAGCTCTTCCGCAGTCTCGGCGCCGACGCCGTCATGGCGGTGAACTCGGAGGATCCGTACGCCGCGACGATGTCCCGCGGAGTGCAGGCCACTGTGGTGCGCTACGGGCTCGACGCCCCGTCGAGCCCGCACGTGACCGCGCGCGACCTGGTGTTCGGCGCCGAAGGCGTGCGTTTCGAACTCGTCACGCCGCACGGTTCCGCCCCGCTCAGCAGCCCGCTGCTCGGTCGGTACAACGTCATGAACCTGCTCGGGGCCGCCGCGGTGCTCACGGGGATGGGCTTACCGGTACAGGCGGTGGCCGACGGGTTGAGCGCCGTCAGGGGCGTGCCCGGCCGGCTCGAGGCCGTGGATGTCGGCCAGCCGTTCACGGTCGTGGTCGACTACGCCCACACGGACGACGCGGTCGCGAACGTGCTGCGCAACCTGCGGCAGGTCGTCCCCGGGCGGCTCCTGACCGTGGTGGGCTGCGGCGGTGACCGCGACAAGACGAAGCGGCCGCGCATGGCGCGGGCCGCCGCGGAGCTGTCCGACGTGTGCTGGTTCACGTCGGACAACCCGCGGACCGAGGACCCGGCCGGGATCATCGAAGACATGCTCGGCGGCGTCTACGGGGCGCGGAACGTGCGTGTCGAGCCGGATCGGCGGGCCGCCATCGGCCTGGCCGTCCGCGGGGCCCAGGTCGGCGACTGCGTCGCCATCCTCGGCAAGGGGCACGAGGACTACCAAGTGCTCGGCACGGATCGCGTGCCCTTCGACGACCGCCGCGTCGCGGCGGCCGAATTGGCGGGTGTCATGCAAGCCCAGGGGAGTGCCCTGGGCACGAGATAAGGTGGTCTAAGTCCCGGTAACCACCAAGAATAGTGGTTAGGGCACGATCGACCGCCGGCTGGAGGGTCCGGATATGTACGAGTTCGACGTGGCTCGGGTGGCGCGCCTCTGTCAGGGCGCTCTGGAAGGACGGGGTGACTCCGTCCGCATCCGCCGTGTGGTGATCGATTCACGCGAGGTGGGTGAGGGCGACCTGTTCGTCGCACTGCCTGGGACCCGGACCCACGGACACGCGCACGTGGCGGACGCCCTCCGTCGCGGCGCCGCCGCTGCGATCGTCGAGCCGGGGGCGGCGCCTCTGCCCGAGGAGTATGCCGATCGTGCTCTCGTGCGCGTGAAGTACCCGCGGAAGGCCCTCGCCGATCTCGCGGCGGCGCACCGTCGCACGCTCAAGTGTCCGGTCATCGCCATCACCGGCAGTAACGGCAAGAGTTCCGCGCGCGAGATCATCGCCGCGGCGATCGCGCCCCTCGGCAAGATCGTGGAGTCGCCGCGGTCGTACAACAACGACCTCGGGCTGCCGCTCACCGTACTCTCCGCCGACGCGGACACAGCGGCGCTCGTGCTGGAGATGGGCACGAGCGGCCGGGGCGAGATCCGCCATCTCTGCGACATCGCCCGGCCGGACGTCGGCATCATCACGAACGTCGCCCCCGCCCACCTCGAGGGGTTGGGCAGCGTCGACGGTGTGGCCTGGGAGAAGGGTGCTCTCGCCGCCGCCATCGGCGAGGACGGACTCGTCATCCTGAACGGTGAGGACGATCGGTGCGTGTCGATGGTGCGGCGCACGTCCGCGCGTGTCGTCACGTACGGACTGGGCGAGGGCCGCGCGACCGTGTGGGGCTCGAAGGCCGAGCGCACCCGCCGCGGCGTGACTGTGTGGCTTTACGGGAAGATGCGTCTGTTCCTTCCAGTCATGGGTCTGCACAACACACGGCACGCGATGGCTGCCATGGCGGTGGCGTTGTCGCTCGGGGTCTCGCCGCACGAGGCGCGAGCGGGGATGCGGCGTCTCAAGCTCCCGCCGTTGCGTCTCGAACGCCGCCGCATGGCGGGCGTGCCGATGCTGCTCGACTGCTACAACGCGAATCCGCACTCCCTCCGCGTCGCGCTGTCGGAACTGGTTGCCAGAGCGGATGAGCGCCGCCGGGTGCTGGTGATGGGTGACATGCGAGAGCTCGGGCCCAAGTCCGAGAGCATGCACCACGGCTGCGGGCGCGAGATCGCCGCGAGTGTGGACGTGCTCTGGTGCGTCGGGCCGGAATCTCGCGCCACGTACGAGGGCGCGTTGTCGGCAGGACTGCACCCCGAGCAAGTCTTCTGGTCGCCCGACGTCGACACGGCGTTGCGCGATCCACTGGTGCAGCTCGGCGAAGGCGACCTGGCGCTGTTCAAGGCGTCCCGCAGCCTGCGTCTCGAGAATCTCGCGACGGGGCTCGCCCGCGCGCGCCGAAACGCCACCCGGAACGAGAGGCGCCGTGCTCGCGCCGCGGAGCGGGTTTCTTGAACGACTGTTGGAGCCAGCTGACGCGTGAGGGCGCGAGGTGATCTACCACCTGCTCGTTCCGCTCGCCGATCACGTGGAGAGCTTCCGCGCGTTCGAGTCGATCCACTTCCGCGCACTCTGCGCCGGACTCATGGCGTTCCTGATCGGGCTGATCATCGGCCCGGGGATCATCCAGCGGCTCGGGCAGCTGAGTTGGCGCGAGCGAATCGCATCGGACTGCGACGAGTTGAACCGACGCAGCGCCGCCGCCGGCAAGGGCGGTACGCCCACGATGGGCGGGATGATCCTCGTGCTCTCGACAGCGCTCGCGACGCTGTTGTTCGCGCGACTGGATCAACCGCTGGTCGTCGCGGCCCTCTGGACGATGACCGCGATGGGCGTGCTCGGCGGCATGGACGACCGCATCAAGCTCATGGGTGTCGCCGACCCGAAGAACCCGGCCAAACTCCGCAAGGGCATGGACGCCTGGCCCAAGATCTGGGGCCAGGTCCTGATCGGCGCCGTGGCCATGTTCTGGATCTGGCGGGCGATGCAGGGTGTGCCGGGATGGAGCGACCTGCGCATCCCGTTCGTCGACGCGGCGGTGCCACTGGGCCCGGCCGTGGTCGCGCTGGGTGTGTTCGTGCTCGTCGCCACCAGCAACGCGGTCAATCTGACCGACGGGCTGGACGGGCTGGCGGCCGGGTGCGGCGTGATCGTCACGCTGGTGCTCGCCGTGGCCGCGTACCTGGTGGGTCACGCGCGCGTTGCGCCGCACATCGGTCAGGTCTTCGTTCCGTCTGGCGGCGAACTCTCGGTGTTCCTATGTGCACTCGCCGGCGGCACCGGCGGGTTCCTGTGGTGGAACTGCCATCCCGCCCGGGTGTTCATGGGCAACACGGGCAGCATGGCGCTCGGCGGCGCGCTCGCGATCTCCGCGGTCGCCATGCGCCAGGAGATCCTACTCGCCGTAGCCGGCGCGGTGTTCGTGTGGGAAGCCGTCTCCGTGATCCTGCAGGTCTGGTCGTTCCGCACCCGCGGCGGCAAGCGGATCTTCTTGATCGCACCGTTCCACCACCACCTGCAGTTCAAGGGCTGGCCAGAGTCGCGGGTCGTGATGAGCTTCTGGATCTCGACCGCGGTTTGCGGCGTCGTCGCCCTCGGCCTGCAGAGAGTGCTCTAGGAGCCTGCTTGAGTAACCAGGCGAGTCACGATCGGCAGAGGCCGGATGCCCGCAAGGAGGGCGAAGGATGAAGATCCATCGATCTGCTGACGCGGTCCGACGCGGCGGGGGCCGGCCTCTGCCGACCCCTCGTGAAGATCAGTACGACACTCGGGGCGCTGCGACGGTGGCCGTCTGCGGCGTTGGACCTCTTCGACAACCCACCGGGGGTGCCTTCATCGGTCCGCCTTGCATCCGGGCCACCGGCGCAGCGTCGTGGCCGCGCGGGTTACTCAAACAGGCTCCTAGGTGACGGCGGTCCTCCACCCCGCCCACTCCGTCACCGTGCGCGAGGACGCCGGTCCGGCCGCGTGGACCCGGCCGCTCGGACCGGTGGAGCCGTCCGCGCGCGTGCTCGTGCTGGCTGCTCTCGCGCTGACCCTGATCGGGACGATCGCGGTATTCAGCGCCTCGGCGTTCGGTCCCGACGGAGACGCGTTCGACCGCTCGGCGTTCCTGCGCAAGCACGTGTTCCACGTGGTGCTCGGCGCCGTCGTCATGGGGCTCGGCATGCGCATGGACCTGTCGCGCCTCCGTCGTCTCGCACGTCCCCTGCTGATCGTCGTGACGTGCATGCTGGTGCTCGTTCTGCTGCCGGGGATCCGGGAGAAGGTGAACGGTGCCTACCGCTGGCTCCGGGTTGGGCCGCTGTCGTTCCAGCCCAGCGAGCCGGCAAAACTCGCGCTCGTGCTCTATCTGGCGCACCTGCTCACGGCGCGGGCCGGCCGCGCGCGCGACTGGTTGCGCAGCACGATTCCCGCCGTCGTGCCGGTGGCCGTCATCTGCTTCCTCGTCCTCGTGGAACCGGACTTCGGCACGGCGGTGTTCCTGGGCGCAGTCGGCGTGGCCGTCATGCTCGTCGGCGGCGTGCCCGTTCCGCGACTGGCGTATCTCGCATGCCTCGCGTCGCCGGTGCTCGCTTGGCAGGCCGCCGCACGCTGGGAACTGTTCATGCGGCGCTTCGCGGCGGTCGGCGGCGAGCGGATCGCCTCCGATCCCGCGACGTACCAGGTGGATCAGGGCCTGATCGGGCTCGGCTCCGGTGGCCTGTTCGGGCGGGGCCTCGGTGCGGGATGGCAGAAGTTGTTCGTCCCGGAGGGCCGCACGGACTTCATCCTGCCGATCATCGGCGAGGAGCTCGGCTTCGTCGGCACGGGTCTCGTGGTGCTGCTGTTCATCGTGCTCGTGCTCGCCGGACTGCGCGTCGCGATGGCGGCGGCGAGACGCTATCGCTTCGGCTTCCTGCTCGCGTTCGGACTCGTGTTCTGGATCGGATTGCAGGCCGCAGGGAACATCGCGGTCGTCACGGCGAGCGTGCCGACCAAGGGCATCGCGCTTCCATTCGTCTCGTTCGGCGGCTCGTCGCTCCTGGTCCTCTGCTTCGCGGTGGGTCTCGTGTACGCCGTCGCCCGGCGCGTCGACGCGCTCGCCCGCGGGGAGCAGAGTCCCGTCTGGGGCACGCCACCGAACAGGGTCCCGTCCACTCACGCGATGGGAGCCGCCTCGTGATCCGCGCGGCCGGCATGCCGACGGTGCTGCTCGCCGGGGGCGGAACCGGCGGACACCTCTTCCCGGGTCTCGCAGTTGCGGAGGAGGTGCAGCTTCGCGCTCCGGGCGCTCGCGTGCTCCTCGCGGCCACCGAGCGCGAGCAGACGGCGCTGCACGGCCGCGGCCTGCGAATGGACACCGTGCGCGTCGCGTCGCCGCGGCGCCCTGCGGGTCTGCGCAGCGCGCCGGCGTTCGGGGCGCGCCTGGTCGGCGCGGTGGCGCGTGCCCTGCGTGCGATCCGCCGCGAACGGGCCGACGTGGTCGTCGGGCTGGGCGGGTACGGCAGCGTTGCACCGGTCATCGCAGCTCGGCTCGCACGCGTCCCGGTGGTGCTGCTCGAGCAGAACGCCGTGCCCGGCCGCGCGACTCGCGCGTTGGCCCGGTTCGCGGACGTGGTGGCTACGTCGTTCCCCGAATCGCTGCCGCCGACCGGGGGAGCACGCGTCGTGACGACTGGCAATCCGGTACGGCGTCAGATTCTCGACGCGGCGCCGGCGCACGAGCGATACGGACTCTCGCCCCGCAAGCCGGTCATCGGGGTGCTCGGCGGCAGCCTCGGCGCCCGCATGGTCAACCTGCGCTTCGCCGAGGCACTTCCCGCCATCGTGGCCAAGCTCGGCGGACCCCGGGAACGCCGGCTCCAGATCCTGCACGCGACGGGGTCCATCGAGGCGGCCACGGCGCTGGCCGAGCTCTACGCGACGCACGGTGTACGTGCGCTCGTGCGCCCGTTCTTCGAGGACATGGGCGCGTTCTACGGCACCTGCGACGCGCTGGTGTCCCGCGCCGGCGGCACGGCCGTCGCAGAGATCGCGGCGGCGGGGCTGCCTTCGCTTCTCGTTCCGTACCCGCACCACCGCGACGACCACCAGGCGAAGAACGCGAGCGCGCTCGTCGCGGCCGGCGCTGCGGTGCTCGTCCCGGAGACGGATCTCACGGCGGCCCGCATCGCGGACGAACTCCGCTCCATGCTCGGCGACCGCGAATCGCGTCTCGAGAAGAGCGCCGGCGCTCGGAGCGTCGCGCGACCGCGCGCCGCCGGCTGTGTCGCCGACATCGTCCTGGAGTGCGCGCGGAACACAGTGTCCCCGCCGCCGCCGAGTCTGTCAGGCCGCAAGTTGGAGGCGACGACCGCATGATCCGATCTCCGGGGCTGTTCTCCGAAAAGCGCAAGGTGCACCTCGTCGGCGTCGGCGGCGTCGGTGTATCTGCTCTGGCGCAAGCGCTCCTGCACCTCGGACACGAGGTCACCGGGAGTGATTCACGCGAAGGCGAACGTGTTGCGAAGCTGCGCAGCCTCGGCGCCCGCATCACGCTTGGACACACGACGGAGAACGTCGCCGGCGACGTGGACGTGCTGGTCGCTACCGCGGCAGTCGGCGCGGGCAACCCGGAGGTCGCCGTCGCGACCGCACGGGGGATACGCGTCGTGAAGTACGCGCAGGCACTCGGGGAGTTGATGCGACTGGAACATGGTGTCGCGGTCGCCGGCACACACGGCAAGACGACTACCACCGGTCTGATGGCGACCGTCCTCGTCGACGCGGGAATGGATCCGACGATGGTCCTCGGCGGCGAGGCAGCGCCGCTCGGCGGTAACTACCGGCCGGGTTGCGGTCGTTACTTCGTGGCCGAGGCGTGCGAGTTCGATCGCTCGTTCCTCTCGCTGGCTCCGACAACGGCCGTGGTCACCAACATCGACGGGGACCACTTCGACTACTACCGCGATCTGGATGAGATCGAGGACGCGTTCCACGACTTCGCGCGCCTCTTGCCGGCCGACGGCTACCTGGCGACGCTGAACGAACACGAGCGCGTGTTCCGCTGCGATGATGTCGTCTGCGAGGTCGAAACATTCGGCCTGCGCGACAACGCAGACTGGATCGCATCGGACTGGCGCCGCACCGACGGCGTCACGCAGTTTCGGGTCCGTCACCACGGCGAGTACGTCGGGACGTTCGGGCTGCGGCTGGCGGGCCTACACAACCTCTGTAACTCGCTCGGCGTGATCGCGGTCGCGCACCGGCTGGGCGTCGACCTCGACGAGGTCGTGGGGCCGTCCCTGCTCCAGTACAACGGCGTCGATCGCCGCATGCAGCTCCATTACGAGGGACACGGCGTCGTCGTGCTCGACGATTACGCGCACCACCCGCAGGAGCTGGCGGCCGTCCTGACGACCCTCCGCGAGGAGCACCCCGGCCGCCGCATCGTCGCGGTGTTCCAGCCGCACCAGGCGAGCCGGACGCGACGTCACATGCGCGAGTTCGCGGAGTCGCTCAAGCGCGCCGACCGCGTGTTCGTGCCGGACATCTTCCTGTCCCGCGACTCCGAGGAGGCCCGGCGCGCCGTGCACGCGCTGGACCTCGTCCGCACCGCGGCGAACCGCGGGGTCGATGTGACGTATTGCGAGCGTCTGGCCGACGTGGCCGACGCGATCTTGTCCGAGATCCGGTTGGGCGATCTCGTCGTGACGATGGGCGCCGGAAGCGTGGGGGAGGTGTCACGTGACCTGGCCGAACGGCTTCGCACGTACGACAGCCAGATCATCTCCCCGTAGCGGGATTCGACGGGCCAGTCCGAACACGTTGCGCCCCTATACGACGCTCCGGGTCGGCGGCGCGGCCGATCACCTCGTGGAGCCGGAGACCGTCGAGGGAGTCGCCGCGGTGGTGCGTGCCGCGCGCGATGAAGGCGTCCCCCTCCGGGTGCTCGGCAAGGGCTCCAACCTCGTGGTGGGCAGTGATGGCGTGGACGGCTACGTCCTGCGCACCAACGGTCTCGATCACCTGCGCATCGGCGACGACGGGGCGGTGACCGCCGGGGCGGGTCTCTCGACGGCCCGGTTGCTCGCCACGACCCGCGAGCGGGGGCTGGGCGGATTGCAGTGCCTGGTGGGGTATCCCGCCACGGTCGGTGGCGCCGCCCGCATGAACGCCGGCGGCCGCTGGGGCGAGTTCGGGCCGTGCATCGAGTCCGTCGTCGTCGTCGACGAGAGTGCACGCTTGCGGGAGTTGGCCGCGGACGAGTGCGGGTTCGCCTACCGAGCGAGCCGTCTGGCTGGACTCGTGATCGTGGAGGCCCGCCTGAGGCTGCCGCCCTGCGACCCCGAGGCGTACCGCCTCGAAGTCGCAGAGATCCACCGGAGCAAGGGAGCCGCGCAGCCGCTCTCCGAGCCGAGCGCAGGCTGCATCTTCAAGAACCCGCCCGGCGAGAGTGCCGGGCGGCTCGTGGACCGCGCCGGGCTCCTCGGAGCGTCCGTCGGCGGGGTCGCCGTCAGCGCGGTCCACGGGAACTTCCTCGTCACCGGCGGGGATGCGGAGGGCGATGACGTCCTGCGCCTGATCGACCTCGTGCGCGGGGAGGTCGCGCGGCAGACCGGCATCGAACTGGAACTGGAAGTCGAGGTCTGGAGACGCGGCGGCGGATGAGATGGACGGACCGCGCCTGCGTGTCCCCGGCTGTCTCTACCCTCCGTGCGTCTTCCGACCTGTCCGTCCACGCGGACAGAAAGAGATGTTTGGCCCATCCGCTGACGCGGATGGCGCGATTTGGATCGGCCCATCTGCTGACGCGGGTGGGGGGAGTTCGAGGACAAGAGAGGCCGCACGCACCGCGGTCCTCGGTACGGAGGGGCCGGAGAGATCCGGTCGACACACGGAGCCAACATGATCGTTCCCGAGAAGATGAGCCTCAGCGACTTCGTCACGCGGCGCCTGCACCCGGTGAAGGTGACCATCAGCCTGCTGCGCCACGAGGTCGCCCACAGCGGCAAGGGCGAGAACGCCGAGATCAACCGGCATCTCCTCTTCTCCGCACTCTCGACGCTCGAGTTGTTCGTCGAGGACTACGAGAAGCTGATCGGCAGCACGACCAAGGCGTCCGCGTCGGCCGGCGACCGGAAGTTCGTCGAGGACGCCAAGCCCTCGCTGCTCGGCAGCTGATACCTGGCTCATCCGCTCACGCGGATGACGCAGTTGGAGCGATGCCGGTTGCGCCGCTTGCGGACGCGGCAGTGCTTGTCTGCCCATCCGCTGACACGGATGACGCGGCATGTTTGTCTGCCCATCCGCTGACGCCGATGGTGCGGATGGCTCGTCCACTCGGCATCGGCCGCTGGCCGCTGCCTCGCGTTCGCTCGTTCCCAACCGTCCACCGGACGGTTGGGATGCCGCTCCGTCGCACCCTCGCTCACCGGCCGGAACGTCTTCGGGCGTCTCGGCGGTGAACGATTCTCGCGCCGCGTCGGGCGCGGCGGATTCCGTCCGAGTCTGCGGACTGTCAGCCTTGGGAACGCGGCTCCCGGGGAGGATTCCGAACGGGCCGCCGCAGGGCACGTTCGTCGTGGACGATGAACGGACTCGGAGACACGTGCGGCTCTGGACAGCCGCACCGGCGGTGGCGGTGGGAGGTCGGTCTGGATGGAGCCGTTTCGCGCGCGAGGCACCGACGGGGTGAACCTCACCCGAGCCACGCGCGCCGAGGCCGCCCTCGATCCGCCCGCCATCTCCGGCTGGGAGGTCGTGCGGCCGCGACTCCTGTTCGCGCTGAGGTCGCTGATCGTCTGCTCGTTCGTGGCGGCGGCCTGCCTGGTCGTCCACGCCGCCGAGTTGCGGCGGCGGGCCGACCCGCGGCACGAGGTCCACGTCGCGAACTGGCAGTGGTCCGACGTTCCGGCGTTCTGCGACAGCCCGTCCCTGCGGGACCTCCCGCGTCGCGCGGGACTCTCGGGCCGAACCGTGCGTCTGCACGACCGCGAGGCCATCGACTGGCTCGTCGCAAGGATCGAGGCGGAGCCCGAAGTCCGCTCGGTGCGCTCGGTGCGGCGCCGGTTCCCCAACGAACTCGACATCCACGTGGAGTTCCGTCGCCCCCGCGCGGCCGTCGCCGGCGCCGGGGAGATGCCGGGCTTCTCGGTCGTCGACGGCGAGGGCGTCGTGGTCTCCACAGGCCACGCGTTGCGTCCGGTGGTCGAGGGCCGCTTGCTGCCCATCGTGACCGGAGCAGGCGGTGCGCTGCCGAAGCCAGGCGCCACCTGCGCAGACGACGTGCAGGCAGCACTCGCTCTGCTGGACGGTCTGGCCATGTGGCCCGTCACCACGGAACGGCAGCATCTCGCCCTCCTCGACGAGGTGGACGTCACGAACTTCACGGGACGCATCGATCCCAGCTTGCCGGAGGTCGTGTTGCGCGCGGCACCGCGCACCGCCGCCGGCGCACGACCGACGGATTGCGCGGTCGAGTGGGGGCGCTGCGGTGAACGGCGCGGCGAACCCTCGTTCGCGCAGAAGACCAACCACGTGCTCCGTGCGCTCGTCGCGGATCCGGCCCTCGCCACGCTGGAGCGCGTGCTGGTCGCGTTCGCGGACCTACGCGTCGTGCCGTTGCGGCCGGCACCGGTGTGGGAGCCCCCTCTTCGCGTCGTCGCACGGCGCCCGTAGTGTCCTGGCCCATCTGCTGACGCAGATGGCGCGTCGCCGTCCGCGCGCTACGGTGACGCGATGACGGTGGCTGCGACGGAACGGCAATACGCCATGGGACCAGGGCGCGTGCCGGCCGGCGTCGTCGCGCCCCTGCTCGCACTTGCGGGAGGGTTGGCCGCCTACGCGCTCGGCCGTCCGGCGCCGGTCGCGCCCGGAGCGGCACGCGCTCTCTCACCGGACGTGCTCCTGTCCGCGTTCGACGCAGTCCTCCTGCTCTCGCTCGTGTGGCCGGGACGAGTGAGCGGACGACGGGCGTGGTTGCGTGCGCTCGTGTTGCTCGTCGTGGCGCTTCCGTTCCACGCGACCCTGGCGGCCGCGACGGGGGCGGGGAGCGGGCACGCGGTGGCCGTCGCAGCCGCAGCGGTCGCGTGGGGCGTCAGCGGAGCGCTCGGCGCGGGAGGGAACCGCCGACGCCACATGACGGTGCTCGCGTTCCTGACGTTCGGCTGGCCGGTGATCGCCTACGTGCTGGCCGAGTTCCTGCGTGTGGACGCACTCGGCACACTCGGTGTGTCGCCGGTCATGTTCCCAGTGCTGCTCGCGCAATCGGCACCGCAGGCCATGGCGATCGACGCGCTCCCGGCGGTCGTGGGCTGTGTTCTGCTCGTGCTGGCGTCGCGGGGCGTATGGCGAGGGCGGGTGCGATGAGAAACGCGTTCATCCTCGCCGTCCTTCTGCTCCTCGCCGTGCCGGCGCTCGCCGACGACATGCGCGTCGAGGTGCTGTTCGACGGCCACGTGCGCGCCGGGTATCCCGTGAGCGTTCGCGTGCGGCCTGTGCCCGATCGTGTGCGCGCCGAGGGGGCGCCGTGGGTCGAGCCGGCGGGCGTCAATGGCGACGAATTCGTGCTGCCGGGCGTCGCGATTCGGGGCAGCACGGTGACGTTCGAGGTGCATCGCGACGGCGCGTCATCGATGCACACGAAGGAGGTCCGTCCACTCCTCATGTTCCAGGGCACGGCAGCGCCGGGCAGTAGGTCGTTCGAGAGCAGCGACGTGCGACTGTCGGTCGAGGGTCTACCGACGGTACCCGAGGCATGGCGGCTCTGGTGGCGGATCGATCTGCGTGCCGCTCCTGCCCTCCCCGCTGCAGTACGGACCGCGGCGGAGGAGGGCGTGCGACGCCGCTTCCTCGATCCGTGGCGCGCAGACCGGACCGGCGGCGGCATCGACGCGTTCCGGGCCCTTGCGAGCGCGGCGGACGGCGCGCCTGTGCTGACCCGCGACGTGTCGCTGGCGCTGGTGCTGCTCGCCGCCGCGACCGCTTTGCTCGCGTTGCTCCTGCGGACCCGTCGCGAACGGCCGGGACTCGTCTCGCTCTGGCTCACGGCTCCGTGCATCGTCGCCCTGGCCTGGCTGCTCGCAGGCGACCGTCTCCCCGGCGCTCTGCGCGGCGCGTCGCTGGTCCTCGACGACGGGCGCGACTCCGTGACCCTCGTGCGGGTCGAGGCCGTGCGCGACGGCTCCGGCACGATCCTGCCGTCCGCTGGAGCCGGCCGACCTACTGTGCTGCACGTCGAGGCGGGGGACGGCAGCGAGGAGGGGGTCGAGTTGCTCACCGGACGGGGAGTCCGACTGACCCTCGAGAGGGGGCGCTCTCGCATCCTGGCGTTCCCCGGAGAGCGCGCGACCGGGCCCGCACGCGAGGGAGCGACCGGCGGGCGACGGGCTGCCGGAGCGGACCTCCAGGCGTGGCTGCGCCGCCTCGGGCTGCGGGCCTCCGGACCTCTGCCGCTTCAGCGCGCCGCCGTCGCGGCGCGCGGGCTGCGGATCGTGCCCGCCGCGGCCTGGAGCGTCGAGCCGGCTCCAAAGTAGAGGACCCCTCAAAAATGGTGGACCGTGAGGGGGCTCGCGCGGACCATCGCCCGCTTCCTCCCCGAATCCGGGGAGAGGTTCCTGCGGACCGGCTATGCCGGTGCCGCTCACGGCGGGGTGACCCCATGCGCACGTACATGCCGAAGAAGGGCGAACTGGAGCGCCGGTGGTGGGTGATCGATGCGGACGACCGCGTCGTCGGCCGCCTCGCGTCCCGCATCGCGCGCGTCCTCATGGGGAAGCACCGGGCGACGTATACGCCGCACCTCGACACCGGGGACTTCGTCGTGATCGTGAACGCCGAGAAGGTGCGTCTGTCCGGCCGCAAGGCGGCGGACAAGAAGTACTACCGCTACTCTGGCTACCCGGGCGGGCTCAAGGAGCGGAGCGTCGCCGACGTGCTCGCCAAGAAGCCCGAGGACGTCATCACGCTTGCGATCCGTCGCATGCTCCCGAAGACGCGACTGGGCCGCCAGATGATCCGCAAGTTGAAGGTCTATGCAGGCCCGGACCACCCGCACGCCGCGCAGCAGCCACAGCCGTTGGAGCTTTCCTAGAGCCATGACCGACGACGCCGTCACACCCGAGACCGCCCCCGCCGCGAACGCAGAGTCCGCAGATCAGGCCACGGAGCCGGCCGTCGAGGCGCCCGCGGAAGCGCCGGCGGAAGCGACCGCGGCCGAGACCGCGCCCGTCGCGGTAGAGCCCGTTGCCGCAGAACCCGTTGCCGCAGAACCCGTTGCCGCAGAGCCGGTAGCCGAGGTCTTCGTCCGTCCGACGGACTACTCGGCGCGCAACCCGCTCTGGACTCTGGGCCGCCGCAAGTCGTCGTCCGCCCGCGTTCGCACCTTCCCCGGTGGCGGCAACTTCATGATCAACGGCAAGCCGCTCGACGAGTACTTCTCGCACGTCGCGGACCGTCACACCGCGACCGCCGCGCTCGACCAGGCCGGCGTTCGCCGTGAGTACGACATCTGGGTGAACGTGCACGGCGGCGGCACGTCCGGACAGGCCGGCGCCGTCGCGCTCGGCGTCGCGCGTGCCGTGATCGTGCTGGCTCCAGAGACCGAGCGCGCCCTGCGCGACAACGGGCTCCTCTCGCGCGATGCGCGGATCAAGGAGCGCAAGAAGTACGGTCGTCGCGGCGCCCGTCGCGGCTTCCAGTTCAGCAAGCGCTGACTTCACGCGGATCGCGTAACGATCCGCGTGAAATCAGCCTTGCTGGTGTTTCCCTCCCACGCGGTCTCCGACCGCTACGGAGGGCTGCGGTCACGACGCTTGCGCTGCAAGCGTCCCGCCCTCCGCTCTCACGCAACCAGTTCGTGCGCGCTTTAGGGCCGGGCTGCGCCCGCCCGTGTGCCTCGCTGCTCGTGGTTTCCTCACGGGGGCGAGTGGGCGGTCCTATGCTCCGCGAGACTCATCCGACGATGAGCACGCGACTTACGCGGGTTTCGCGAACAGGCTTCGAGGGTAGAGCTTTCCGGTCATGGCAGGACACTCCCACTGGGCGAACATCGCCCACAAGAAGGCCGCGATCGACAAGAAGCGCGGCAAGATCTTCAGCCAGATCTCGCGCAAGATCATCGCGGCCGCGAAGTCCGGTGGCGGTGACCCCGACACCAACCTCAAGCTCAAGTACGCCGTCAAGGCCGCGCGCGCGGCGAACATGTCGAATGACCAGATCGCCCGCGCGATCAAGCGAGCGGTCGGCGGGGGCGAGGGCGCTGACTCGCTCGAGGAACTCGTCTATGAGGCGTACGCGCCCGGCGGCGCCGCCGTCCTGATCGAGGCGCTCACCGACAACCGCAACCGGACCGGTGGCGACATCCGCTCGATCCTGACCAAGCGCGGCGGAAATCTCGGATCGTCCGGGTCGGTCGCCTGGCAGTTCCAGCGCATGGCGGTGGTTCGCGTCGTGGCGGCGGGAACGGATGAGGACACCGTCATGGAGGCGGTGCTGGACGCGGGTGCGGAGGACGTCGAGAGCGTCGGCGACCACGTCGAGGTGCGCGGCGCGCCCGACACGCTCGAGGCCTTGCAGGCCGCTGTCGAGGCCGCCGATCTCACGTACAGCTCGGCCGAGACCTTGTACATCCCGAAGGACCTCGTCCCGCTCGACGCGGACGGCGCGCGGTCGGTGGCCGGCCTCCTCGAGGCGATCGAGGAGCACGACGACGTCGAGAACGTCTATTGCAACGCAGAGTTCCCCGAAGGCTTCGACGGCTAGGAGATCCCATGGCAGACGGCAACAACGGGAACGGAAACGAGGAACACCGGCGCCGGCGCCGCGAAGAGCGGGACGAGCGGATGGTCGAGCGCTTCAAGATCAGCTCGAAGGGCCTCCGCAGGGTCTTCGGGAAGCACTTCCCCGAGCGCGCGCGGGATGTCGAGACGCTCGTCTACCACCTCGCCTCGCTCGAAGCGAAGCAGCCCATGACGAAGAAGGCCATCCGACTGGCCCGCTTCCCCGGAGCCGGGGATCGCCACCCGCGACGCTTCGCGATGGGGCTGTGGGAGAACCTCTCCGTGCTCGACATGCACCTGCGGCGCGCCATGGATTCGCTCGAGAACCTGGCCCGTGAAGGGAACGGCGGCAGCAACGCTAGCCGGGACGAGGACGACGACGAGTAGCCGACTACCTCGGTCGTCAGGTCGTTCGGCGCCGTCGGCGCGGCGCTGGCCGAGGGGCAGTCTTTCGCTTCGTCCCGGCGACCGTGCGCGCACGACGCTTCGTGCGCCTCTTACGTCTCGGAGCGGACTTCTTCGCGCGCTTCTTCGCCTTCCCTCCACCGTCGTCGCGGATCGCGGCCTGAGCGGCGGCGAGCCGCGCGATCGGGACGCGGAAGGGCGAGCAACTCACGTAGTCCATGTCCGCCGCGTGACAGAACGCGATCGAGTCCGGGTCGCCGCCGTGCTCGCCGCAGAGGCCGATCTTGAGCTTCGGGCTCGCGCCGCGGCCGCGCTCGATCGCGAGTGAAACGAGCTGGCCGACGCCGCGCTGATCGAGCGACTGGAACGGATCGACCGGCAGCACCTGTTGACGCAGGTAGTCGGGCAGGAACGCGTTCACGTCGTCGCGGCTGAACCCGAACGTCATCTGCGTCAGGTCGTTCGTGCCGAACGAGAAGAACTCCGCGTGAGGCGCGATCTCGTCCGCCGTGAGCGCCGCGCGTGGAATCTCGATCATGGTCCCGACGAGGAACGGCACGTCGACGCCCTCGGCGGCGAATTCCTGTTCCATGATCCGGCGGGCGCGGCCGGCCAAGACGCGCAGTTCGTTCACGTGGCCCACCAGCGGGATCATCACCTCGGGGTGCACCTTGATCCGACGCTTCCGGCACCGCACGGCGGCCTGCGCGATCGCGCGCACCTGCATGTCGTAGATCTCGGGATAACTGATGCCGAGGCGGCAGCCACGGTGGCCCATCATCGGGTTCACTTCGCGGAGCGCCTCGACGCGCCGGCGCACTGCGGCGACCGGCAGGCCGAGCGCCTTGGCGGTCACGCGCTGCGCTTCCTCGCTCAGCGGCACGAACTCGTGGAGCGGAGGGTCCAGCAGGCGCACCGTCACAGGTAGGCCCTTCATGGCCTGGAAGATCTCGGTGAAGTCCTGCCGCTGCACGGGCAGGAGCTTGGCCAGCGCGGCAGCCCTGCCGTCCGCGTCCTCGGCCAGGATCATCTCGCGCACCGTGGCGATGCGTTCGTCGTCGAAGAACATGTGCTCGGTGCGGCAGAGCCCGATGCCCTCAGCGCCGAAGCCGCGGGCCACCTTCGCGTCGTGGGGCGTCTCCGCGTTCGCGCGCACGCCCAGGCGTCGTCTCTCGTCCGCCCAGCTCATCAGAATCCGGAAGTGTTTCGAGAGCTGTGGACTCTTCGTCGCGACGCGTCCGAGCATCACCTCGCCCGTCGAGCCGTCGAGCGAGAGCCAGTCACCGGCAGCGATTGTCTCGCCGCCCACGTGCATCACTTGGGCGTGGACGTCGATCTCGGCGGAGCCGCAACCCGCGACGCAGCACGTCCCCATTCCCCGCGCCACGACCGCGGCGTGCGAGGTCATCCCACCGCGCGAGGTCAGGATGCCGACGGCGGCGTGCATGCCGTGGATGTCCTCAGGGCTCGTCTCGTCACGGCACAGGATCACGGTCTCCCCGCGGGCCGTCCATTCCTCCGCGTCGTCGGCGTTGAACACCGCCCGACCGGTCGCTGCGCCGGGTGACGCGGGCAGCCCGCGTGCCAGGACGCGACGCGCCGCCTTGGAGTCGAAGGTGGGATGGAGCAACTGGTCGAGCGACGAGGGGTCCACGCGCAGGACGGCTTCGTCTTCGTCGAGGCCGCCTTCTCCGACCATCTCCACCGCGATTCGCACCGCGGCCCGTGCCGTCCGCTTCCCGGTGCGCGTCTGCAACATGAAGAGCTCGCCCTGCTGGACGGTGAATTCAATGTCCTGCACGTCGCCGTAGTGGCGCTCCAGCAGGTCCTTGGCGCGCACGAGCTCTTCGTACGGTTCCGGCAGCATGCGCTTCATGCGGGCGATCGGCAGCGGCGTCCGGATCCCCGCCACGACGTCCTCGCCTTGCGCGTTGCGGAGGAACTCGCCGTAGAACACGTTCCGTCCGGTGGACGGATCCCGCGTGAAGCACACGCCCGTCGCGGAGTCGTTGCCCATGTTCCCGAACACCATCGCCTGCACGTTCACCGCCGTGCCGACGAGGCCGCGGATTGCGTTGATCTCGCGATAGCGGATCGCGCGCGCCGTGTTCCACGAGCGGAACACGGCCTCCACTGTGAGCTGCAGTTGCTCCCACGGGTCCTCGGGGAACGGGCGGCCGGCTCCGTCCTCGAAGATCTCGCGATAGGTCTCGAGCAGCTCGGCCAGGTCGAGGGCGGACAGCTCGGTGTCGTCGTCGACGCCGCGCCGCCGCTTCAGCGAGTCCAGCGCGTTCTCGTACTCGCGGATCTCGAGTCCGAGCACCACGCGCGCGAACATCTGGATCAGGCGCCGGTGGCTGTCGAGCGCCATGCGCGGGTGACCCGTCTCGGCGGCCAGCGCCTCGCGGGTCGCGTCGTTCAGGCCGACGTTCAGGACCGTCTCCATCATCCCGGGCATCGAGACCGCGGCGCCGGAGCGGATCGAAACCAGGAGCGGCTTCGGGCCGGCGCCGAATGACCGGCCGAGACTCCGTTCGACGCGCCGCATCGCCCGGCGCACCTCGGGCCAGAGGTCGCTCGGCAGGGTCTCGTTGCCCTCCCAGTACGCGCGGCAGACGCCGGTGCCGATCGTGAAGCCCGGCGGCACCGGCAGGCCGAGCCGCGCCATCTCGCAGAGGTTGGCGCCCTTGCCGCCGAGTTCGTCGTTCATCCGGGCGTTGCCTTCGGCCTTGCCACCGCCGAACGACCAGATGCGCCGCTTTCTGCGCTTCCGCTTCGCAGTCATCGTGAACTGGCCCGATCGAATCGTGTACGCCGCATGTCGCTACCGCGTCTGTTCGATGAGGCGGTCGAGGAAGCGGATGTTGCGCGCTTCCTTCATGTCGAAAAGCCGCCAGTCGTTCCGGTACTCCAGGCTCTCGACCGTCCAGGGGTCGGCGCCCGTGACGCCCGGGAAGGGCACCGGAAGCGGTGCAACGTTGTCGCCGTCGATCATGATGATCTCCCCGAGGGACGGAATGACAGCGTTGCTCTCGGGCACGAAATCGTCGTCCAGCCGGATGCGAGCCATCGGCTGGTTCCTGAAATAGAGCACCGCGGACATCTCGCCGTCCTCGATCCGTATCCCGACGGTCGAGCCGTCCGCCGTCATACCGAGGACCTCGCGCCGCGCGCGGGCGAACCGCCGCGCATCCGTGGTGAAGTCGTCCTCGTAGTACTCGAATGCCGTGGTGAAGTCGGACTGCGAGAAGCCGCCGAAACGGGCGCGGAACTCGGGATGGAGGCTGTTGTAGACGTCGGCCACCCGCCGGGTCAGGATCGCGTTCGTCATGAAGTCGAGCGCCGTGTTCGGCGTGCCACGCCGGATCTCACGGCCCGCCGGGGGGCACTTGGGGCACGGGCAGAACCCACGGCTCAGCGTGCAGCAGCCGCTCAGGCCGGCGCCCAGCACTGCCAGGAGCAGGGCGGAGAGGGTTCTCGCGAGCATGGACAAGGCGTCACCTCCTGGCGGTCGGGCCGCAGAGGATAGCGGTCGCTGCCATGGGCCCGGCGTGTTTAGCCGCGAGGCCGGGACCGCTTCCCGCCGGCCGGATTCGGGCGTCGTACTGAGTCGCAGCCGGCGTCGCCGCCACTGTTGCCTTGGGCACGCCGGAGGGCTACGTTGGGCGGCCCGCCGGAGAGCGGGGACACGCGAGACGGTGCGTGGCGGCGGGTTCTCCGTCGCGCGGACGGTCAGGGAGGCAAGACGGGCATGGCCGAGCGCAAGCGCCTGGGGGACATCCTCAAGGAGAAGGCCGGGATCTCGGAGGAGGACGTCCAGCGCGCCCTCCGGGTCTGTCAGCAGCAGCGCATCAAGATCGGCCAGGCGCTCCTCGTGGCCGGTGTCGTCAACGAGGAGCAACTCGCGCGCGCGCTTTGCACACAGTTCCGCATGCCGTTCGTGAACCTCTCGAAGGCTCGCCTCACGCCGCAGGTCACGGCGCTCCTCACGGCCGATCAGGTGCAGACGTACCGCTGCATCCCGGTGAAGAAGGAGGCCGACGGCATGATCGTCGCGGTGGAGGACCCCGAGCAGGTGATGATGCTCGACGACCTCCGGTTCTCGACCGGTCACGAGTTTCGCTGCGCACTGACGACGCCCACGGCGTTCCGCGAGGCGATGGGCGAGTACTACGGCATCGACTCCGACGCGACGGTGGCCACCGCCGCGGAAGACGTCGAGGACGAGGACGACGACGCCCCGATCATCCGTCTCGTCAACAAGATCCTCGAGGACGCGCTGCGCGACCGCGCGTCGGACATTCACATCGAGCCGTTCGCGGAGCACTTGCGTGTGCGTTACCGCATCGACGGTCGCTGCCGGCTGCAGGAGAGCCCACCGCTCCACCTGACGCCCGCGATCCTGTCCCGCATCAAGCTGATGGCGGGGATGGACATCTCCGAGAAGCGCAAGGCGCAGGACGGTCGCATCAACATCAAGCTGCTTGGACGCGAGATCGACCTGCGTGTGTCCTCGCTGCCCGCGTACCACGGCGAGAGCGTCGTCTGCCGCATCCTCGATCGCGAGTACGGCCTCATCTCGCTGCCTGCCCTCGGCTTCGCCAGCGAGGATTACGCCCGCTTCCAGAAGATCATCAAGCGGCCGAACGGTCTGTTCCTCGTCACCGGCCCGACGGGGTCCGGCAAGACGACGAGCCTCTACGCGGCGCTACGCGAGTTGAACCGACCCGACGTCAAGATCATCACCGCCGAGGATCCTGTCGAATACAACCTGTCCGGCATCAACCAGTGCCAGGTGAGGCACAACATCGGCCTGGACTTCCAGCGCATCCTGCGGGCCATGCTGCGCCAGGCGCCGAACATCATCCTCGTCGGCGAAATCCGAGACAAGGAGACGGCCGAGATCGCGATTCAGGCGTCGCTCACGGGACACCTCGTTTTCTCGACCCTCCACACCAACGACGCGCCGTCCGCGCTGACTCGCCTCATCGACATGGGCGTGAAGCCGTTCCTCGTATCGACCGCCGTGATGGCGATCATGGCGCAGCGGCTCGTGCGCAAGCTCTGCGAGAAGTGCAAGGAGCCCTACACACCGACCGACGTGGAGTTGCGCAGCATCAACCTCACGACGGACGCGCTGGAGGGACGCCAGGTCTACCGGCCGGTCGGGTGCGACGACTGCTCGGAGACCGGGTACCACGGCCGCATCGGCGTCTTCGAACTGTTCCAGATGGACTCGACGACGCGCGAGATGTGCTTCCGCGGAGCCAGCACGGTGAAGCTGCGCGAGCAGGCGAAGATCTCCGGCGGCCTCGTCTCCCTCATGGAAGATGGCGTGAAGAAGTTCCTCGGCGGCGACATCACGATCGACGAGGTCCTGACCGTCGCTGTCGCCGGGGAGACGGTGCCGACCTGAGACACGGTGCCGACCTGACGGTCACAGAGACCTCCGGCCAGGACGACGACACGAGACCAAGCGGAGCCCGAACGGACAACCGATCACGATGGCATACGACATATTCCAGTTGATGGACTTCGTCCACAAGCAGAACGGTTCGGACTTGCACCTGACCGTCGGCCGTCCGCCCACGATCCGCCTGAACGGGCGCATGCGTTCGCTCCAGAGCGCTGTGCTGACGAGTGACGACACGACGCATCTCGCGAATCAGCTGATGCCGTCGCGCATGAAACTCGAGTTCCGCGAGAAGGGCGGCGCCGACTTCGGCTACGCGCACAAAGACCTGTGCCGTTTCCGCTGTTCGATCTACCGCCAGAAGAACAGTGTCGGGCTCGCGCTGCGCCTGCTGCCGACAACGATCCTCACGTTCGAGCAGATCGGGCTGCCGCTGCAGGTCCGCGACCTGCTGCACCGGCCGCGCGGGCTGCTCCTCGTCACCGGACCGACCGGTTGCGGCAAGACGACGACACTCGCCACGATGGTGAATTACCTCAACGACAACTTCGATCACCACATCGTGACGATCGAGGATCCGATCGAGTACTACCATGAGCACAAGAAGTCGATCCTGACGCAGCGCGAGCTGGGGTCCGACGTCGGCACGTTCCAGGAGGCGATGCGCCGCGTGCTCCGCATGGACCCGGACGTGATCCTGCTGGGTGAGATGCGCGACCTCGAGACGATCTCGACGGCCATCACGGCGGCGGAGACCGGCCACCTCGTGCTTGGGACCCTGCACACGACCGGTGCGGCGCGCACTATCGATCGCGTGATCGACTCGTTCCCCGGGGATCAGCAGGAGCAGATCCGCGCTCAGCTCTCCGTGTCGCTCATCGCCGTCATCTCACAGGTGCTGATGCCGAAGGCGAGCAACGACGGCGTCGTGGCCGGCTTCGAGGTCATGATCATGACGCCGGCGGTCGAGAACCACATCCGCAAGAACGAGACGTTCAAGATCAAGAGCACGCTGCAGACGTCGAAGAACCTCGGAATGACGCTGCTCGACGACTTCCTCTGGGACCTCTACAAGTCCGGCACGATCTCGAAGGAGGAACTGGTTCAGAAGTCACAGGAGCCGAAGGAGATGCAGCAGAAGCTCGACTTCGATCAACTCGGTGGACTGGGCGGCGGATCGGGCGGCGGGTCCGGTGGCGGTGATGCCGACCCCGGCAGCAGCGGGTTCTTCGGGAAGAAGGAGAAGGGGTAGCGATGCCTCCCAAGAAGCAGCTCCTCGGTCAGATCCTGAAGGGCCTCCGCATCGGCGTGCACGAGGGCATGATCCAGGAAGCGCTGATGACGCAGCGCGAGGAGGGCGGCCAGATCGGTCAGGTTCTCATCAAGATGGGGGCGATCACCGACGCGCAGCTCACGCTCGCGCTCGGAACGCAGGCCGGCCTCGAGGTCATCGACCTGGCGGCCAACCCGCCGGATCCGGCGCTCGTCGCGCAGCTCGACCCGTCGATGGCCGAGATGTTCTGCGTTGTTCCCGTGCGGATGGACGGCGACTCGATGATCGTCGCGCTGAGCAATCCCGCGAACATCTCCGCTCTCGACGACCTGCGCTTCGTCCTGAACTGCGACCTCAAGCCGGTGCTCGCGGACGAGGCGTCGATCCTGCGGGCCATCAAGGGCGGCGCCGCGGATCCGGACGCGATGGCACGGGCTGCGGCCGAAGCGCTCGACGTGGGCGACGACGAGGAAGCGGTCAACTCCGCGCCCGTCGTCAAGCTCCTGAACTTCATCATCCTCCAGGCGGTCCGCGACAAGGCCTCGGACATCCACCTCGAGCCGTTCGAGCACGACTTCAAGGTGCGTTACCGCGTGGACGGCGTGCTGTACGAGCTCGAGCCGCCGCCGCAGCACCTGGCGGTCGCGCTGATCAGCCGCGTGAAGGTCAAGTCGGGTCTGGATATCGCCGAGACGCGCCTCCCGCAGGACGGCCGCATCGACATGTCGATCGCCGGGCGGAGCGTGGACATGCGTATCTCGACGCTGCCGACCATGTTCGGCGAGTCGTGCGTGATGCGTGTGCTCGACCGCTCGGTCATCGCTCTCGACCTCAACCAGGTCGGAATGCGCCCGGACGAACTGGCGTCCTTCCGCGAACTGTGCCGGCGGCCGAACGGCATCGTGCTCGTCACCGGACCGACGGGCTCCGGCAAGACCACGACGCTCTACTCGGCCCTCAGCGAAGCGAACGACCCCTCGGTCAAGATCATCACCACGGAGGACCCGGTCGAGTACGACCTCGACGGGATCATCCAGGTCGCTGTGAACGAAGAGGCCGGGCTGACGTACGGACGCGCGCTGCGCGCGATCCTGCGCCAGGACCCGGACACGGTGCTCGTCGGTGAGATCCGCGACCAGGAGACTGCGAGTATTGCGATCGAGGCCGCGCTGACGGGACACCTCGTGTTCTCCACGGTGCACACCAACGACGCGCCGCTGGCGGTCACGCGCATGATCGACCTCGGCGCCGAGGCGTTCCTGCTCACCGCGACCCTCGAGGCGATCGTCGCGCAGCGACTCGTGCGGCGCGTGTGCACCGGCTGCAAGGTCATGTACGACCCGTCCGACGATGTTCTGATGGAACTGGGACTGACCGCCGCGGACGTTGTGGGGAAGCAGTTCGCGTACGGCAAGGGCTGCGACACGTGCCACTTCACGGGGTTCAAGGGCCGGACCGCGATCTTCGAGATCCTGATCCTGAACGACCGGCTCCGCGAGATGATCATGGACGGCGCGGCGACCGACGAGTTGCGCGGCGCCGCCAAGGAGCAGGGGATGCGGTCGCTGCGCGACGCCGGACTGCTCACGATCTTCGACGGCATCACGTCCGTCGAAGAGGTCCTGCGCGAGACGATCGAGGTGATGTGAGCGATTGGTCCGTCGATCGCGGAGCGATCGACGGACCAATCGACACATCAGTGTCTCCCTCCTACGCGTCCTCCGGACGCTGTGGTCACGGCGCTTGCTGCGCAACCCCCGCGCCCTCCGCATTCACGCAACCAGTGCGGGCCCGCTGGCAGGGGCGGGGCGCTGCCCCGCCGCCCCGCCCGCGTGTGTGTCGCTCCGATCGCCGGGCCCTCCTGCCATGCGCGGTCGGACTCCTCCTCCGTCGCGGTACTCGACCGCGACGGAGGAACTGCGGGCACGGCGGCTTCTCGGCAACGGCCGCGCCCTCCGCGATTCGTAACCGTTCACCCCTTGACAGCGTGTGAGCCTCAGCGTGCGAGGGGCAGCGGGACCATGACGGGCGGGTCGGCGCCGGTGAGGTGCGCGGCGACCGAGTCGGCGAGGAAGTCGAAGACTTGGTCGCCACGGCGTCGCAGCGTGGCCGCGGCGGTCAACACGCGCTCGGCGAAGCGGAGTCCGCGAGCGGACTGGCTTCCGAAGGAGCCCTTGCGCCAGAGCACCGCTTTGCGGACCGCGCGCTCGGCGGCGTTGTTCGTCGGACTCACGTCCTGGGTCCGCGCATAGGTGAAGAGGGCGACCACGCGGGGGCGCAGATGGTTGGCCAGAGCCGAGTCGTCGTTCGCGATCAGTCGCTCGAGCCGTCCGCGCAGCACAGCGGCTTCGCCTTGCAGCCGGTCACGGTCGCCGTGCTCACCGAAGAGCCGGTAGCTGCGCATGACCGACTGCGCGATCATGACGCCCTTGTTGCCGAAGCGGCGATGTTCTCGCGGGCCTTCGGCCAGCGCACGGAAGGCGCGCTCGATGTGCGCCCAGCAGAGCTGGCGGCGGGCAAGTGGGTGTGACTCGTAGGCACCCATCCGGTCGCTGATCACCGTGCCACCGAAGCGCCGCCCGATCAGCCGCCCTTTCGCCTTGGCACTGCGGCGGCGATCGATCCCGAAGGCTGTGGCGTGCTCGCTCTCCGCCGCCCACAGCCAGCACACCCGGCCCCGTTCCTTCCACGACGTCTCGTCCACGTTGGCTCGCAGCGACGTGCGGACTGCCCCGAGGGCTTCGAGGTACGACGAGTGCAGAGCGTCACTGAGCCGACGCTCACAGTCGCTGATCTTGCCCAGCGACATCTTCACACCGAAGATCTCACCGAGCAGCCGCTGCGTCTCCCGCACGCTCACGCGGTACACGCCGCGCAGCGCGCCGGCAAGTGTGGTCAGCCGCGGACCGAAGGCCCCGGTCGGCACGCCATCGGGCAGGACCGCCGTCGTGACCGCACGACAGCGCCGGCACCGCGCCTTGTGCAGCCGGTGCTCCCGCACCGTGACGAGCACGCGCGGGAGCACCGTCACCTGGTGCCGGTACGGATCGCCGATGCCCTGCTCGAGATCGTCGTGTCCGCACGCGTCGCAGAGGTCGGGACGGTGCTCCTTGGTCTCATCGACGTTGGACGGATCCACCAGCTCGCGCGCCGTGCCCTCATGGCCCGGCTGTCCGCCCTGCTGGCGACCGCTACGCGGCCTTCGGCCGCGACGGCGCTTGGACCACGCCGGGTCCGACGACGGAGGCCTCGAGCTGTTGCGGGAGTCACGCTTCAGACGCGACTCGAGCTCGTCGATGCGGCGCAGATGCTTCGCTTCGCGACGCTCCAGCTCCTCGATCCAGGCCAGAAGGCCCTCGACCATCGCCCGCAGATCCTCGTCCTGCCGCTCGCCCACAACCTCTTGATCGACCGATGGCCGAACGATCTGGATCCTGGCTCGCGACGAAGGGGTGAACGGTTACGCGCGACGCGCCGGGACAGGAGCCATTGTTCATGGGT
The DNA here is from genome assembly GCA_965248445.1 of Planctomycetota bacterium. Taxonomy (GTDB): domain Bacteria; phylum Planctomycetota; class JAJSAM01; order JAJSAM01; family JAJVHW01; genus CBDFJG01. The sequence continues at coordinate 735,210 of CBDFJG010000003.1, read as the reverse complement.
GAGCGAGGGTGCGCTGTAGGCGGAGATGGATGGTCCGGTGGACGATCCATCACGAGCGAACGGGAGCGGAGGCCGTGGGCCGGAGCGGAGTGGAAGACTTCGCGGGCTGGCTCGCGGTGCGCGCGGAGGACGATCGTTGCAATCGCCGCTCGCGAACGCCTCTCGAACATGGGCTCTCCCGTGCCGGGACAGGAGCCATTGTTTATGGCTCCTTCGCGCTCGGTCACTTCGTGACCTCCCGCCCCGGCCGTTCGTATCCCCCGCCGGCGAGGCTGAATCGAAAACGGCGAGAACGGGTCTTGATGCGATCCGTCCTCGCCGATTCGAAAAATGGTGGAGGCGGGGGGATTCGAACCCCCGTCCCGTGGCGCTGCTTCTCGGGCTTCTACGCGTGTAGTCGCTCGATTTGGGTCTCGTCCCCTTGCACGCAGAGCGACACGCTCACAGGGGGACCAGCCGACCGTTTGATCTCGCCCTCCGCAGATCGGCACCACGGAGGACCAGCCCGTAAATCGGCGCCCATCCGCCGACCACGGGCATGCCGGCTGAGGGCGTCGCTGGATCTAGTTCAACTAGGCAGCGAGAGAATAGGTGTGATTGGCACCTAAAGGTGGTCCAGGGTTTAACGAGGCCACCTGGAACCTCGACGCGCCACCCGAGAAGACGAATCGCCCGGTCGATTCCGGTCGCCCCCGTGAAGCGCCCGCTGCCCTAGACCCTAAGAAAGAGGGCGGACCCCCGAGAAGGAGGGCAGGCCCCTCAGAGGGAGCAGGCCCCTCAAGGGAGGAGGCCCCTCAAGGGAGGAGGCCCCTCAAGGGAGGAGGGATGCGCGGCTCCACGCGGGCGGTGATGCGTCCACCCCGTGGTCACTCTGTCACCCGCGGCGAGGCGCGCCGCGGAGGCGGTGGGACTCGAGGTCCACCTGCGTGAATCGTAGGCGGGCGGGGGGCTCGGACCCACGAAGACAGAGGCCTGGGGAACGGAAGACAGAGGCCCGGGGAACGTCAAGGTCGTTCGAGGCGTCCGGAGAGAGGCGGGCGGGGCGTATCATCGCCCTTGGAAATGCACTGGAGAGAGCCGATGCGCACACACCCGACCGCCTTCCGGAATCTGTGGCTGCCGACAGCCCTGGCCGTCTGCCTCCTCGCGCCGTCCGCGGTGGGCCAGGACGAGGCGGACCGGGAGCCCGGCGAACCGATGACCTTCCACCAGAATGAGAACCTGTTCTCGGTGGACCTGCCGCGCAACTGGAAGACAGAGCGGGTGGACTCGTCCAAGGGCGACCTCGGCTTCTGGACCGGTCCCGCCAGCAAGAAGTTCAACGCCGCCTTCCATGCGCAGGTGATGCGCAGCGCGAAACGCCTGACGATGGCCTTCCACGAGTACGTGGCGTCCAAGAGCGGATTCGAGAAGGACTCGCTGAAGACGGGCGAAGGCTGGATGCAGGGCACCGTCGTTGACGGGCGCCGCGTGTCGTGGCGGCGCTTGGTCGAGATGGACGGCGTGATCACGCTCGCCGAGGTGATCTCCCACCCGAAGGCCGGCGAGGAGCTGGGCGACTTCGCGCAGTCGATCCTCGACAAGTACGAGCAGAAGAAGGCGTTCGACCTCTCGGTCTCGAGCGACGACTGGACCGTCAAGAAGGCGAAGGGGATGGTGGTCTGGACGAACGTCGGGAAGAAAGAGGTCGGCGACGTCATGGGCCGGACGGACGACCTCATGACGGATGCCCGCGACATCCTCCGCAAGGGACTCCCCGGCAAGCCGTACCTCGAGGCCACGCCGGTCGTCCGCGTCTACAAGCTTCCACTCGGCCTGCGGCGCGCGGCGGAGTCGCTGGAAATGGGCGATCCGAACGACGGGTACATCGATCCGCGCGACTGGGCGTTCTGCACCAGCACGTCCTCGCTCTCTATGAACACGTCGGAGCTCCCAGTCCGGTTCAGCTCCGCGTCGCAGTACGTGAAGTTCTACTTCGGGGGCGACGTCCCGCACTGGCTGAGCGCCGGCCTGTCCCGCTACGGCGCATACGGCGCCACCGACGGGGGCAAGCCCCAGAAGTGGGACAAGGACCGTATGAAGAAGATGAAGGGACGCATCCAGAGTGCCAACGCGTCCCTCGACAGCCACTTCACCAAGACGGCGGCCGACTATCCGGAAGGGGAGGACGTCGACATCCTCTGGTGCTGGCACCTGTTCATGCGCCACGCGAAGAACAGCTCGAAGTTCCGCAATACGTACAACAAGTACATCCAGACGCTGCGCGACACCGGCGATCCCATGCAGGCCGACGCCCTCTGGAACGACGTCGACTTCGGCGACATGCTCGAGGCGTTCCGCAAGTGGGGCAAGTCACTCTGAGCGGAGGCTTCCGCTAAGAGGCCTTGCCGCTCAGCTAGAAGCCCGGCCGCTCAGCGGCGCTTGTAGCGACTGATCTCCCGCGATGCCTGGCGTGCCTTCTCCGACGCGCGCTTGTCATGCGTCCGCTTTCCCTTCGCGAGCGCGATCTCGACCTTCGCGAGGTTGCGCTCGCTCCAGTAGATCCGCAGCGGGACGAGCGTGAGCCCCTTGCGTTCCACGGCCTTGCGCAGATTGACGAGTTCACGGCGTCGCAGCAGCAGCTTGCGAGGACGCACCGGATCCACTGTCGCGTACCCCTTGGCGTCGTACTCGGCGATGTGCACGCCGACCAGCCAGAGTTCGTTGCGCTTGATGCGGCAGTAGCCCTCTTCGAGGCTCCCCAGCCCGGCCCGCAGGCTCTTCACCTCGGGACCCTCGAGCGCGATGCCGCACTCGATGTTCTCGATGAACTCGTACCGGTGGCGCGCCCGCGGGTTGCGGATCACCGGCCGCCCGGGCCGGCTCTCGTCCTCTGTTCGCCGCTTCGCCATCGTGGTGTGTCTCGAACCGGGCAGGATCAGCGCGCGCCCGATCGCGGGCACGGATTCCCCTGCCTGGGGTTCGTTAAGTTGACACCGCCGGACGCGACGGCATCCTCTCTTCCTCTGTGCCCGTGCGGGGGTGGCGGAATGGCAGACGCGCTAGACTCAGAATCTAGTGTCCTTACGGACGTGGGGGTTCGACTCCCCCCCTCCGCACCACAATCCCGGCTCCGGCGGGCTCCGCGCTCGTCCGGCCGGACCGTCTGAGTGGCTCGACCGTGCCGTGACGTAGTCTCCACGCCGGGAGCGGTGGACGCCGCCGACTGCACGGAGCCGGAGGGATCGCATGCTGCAGGGGAAGCGCGGGGTGGTGCTCGGCGTCGCCAACAAGCGCAGTCTGGCGTGGGGCATCGCGAAGACCTGCGCGGGGCTCGGCGCAGAACTCGCGGTCACCGTGCAGAGTGACCGATTCCTCGAGTCCGCCCGCTCATTGACCAAGGGGCTCCCGGCGTTGACCGAGGGGCTTCCAGGTGAACGCGAGGTCCCCGTGCTCCTCGTCGACGTCACCGACGAAGACACGGTCTCTGCGGCTGCACAGGCCCTGTCGGAGCGGTGGGGGCGCCTGGACTTCCTGGTGCACTCGATCGCATTCGCCAACCCGGCGGAGTTGAAGGGCCTGTTCCGCGATACGACCAAGGATGGCTTCGGCACCGCCCTCGAGATCAGCGCGTACTCACTCATATCCGTGTCCCGCGCGTTCGCGCCGCTGATGACCGAGGGCGGATCGATCGTGGCACTCTCATACCTGGGCGGCGAGCGCGTGGTCCCCAACTACAACGTGATGGGGGTGGCCAAGGCGGCTCTCGATTCCGCGGTGCGCTACCTCGCATACGACCTCGGTTCTGCCGGCATCCGCGTGAACAGCGCGGCGCCGGGCCCCATCCGCACGCTGAGTGCATCCGGGATCGGCGACTTTGGCAAGATGCTCGACCACGCGAGGCACTCGGCCCCGTTGCGCCGGAACGTCACCGCCGAGGACGTCGGTGGTGCCGTGGCGTTCCTCGTCTCGGACCTGGCGTCCGGAGTCACCGGCGTTCACATCCCGGTCGATTGCGGGTACTCGATCATGGGTGTCGCGCGGGGCGTGCCCGACGCCGAAGAGGCAGACGCATGAGGGGGAACGGAATGCGACGGCTGCTGCATCGCTTGGTCCTTCCGCTGGGCTTGTTCCTGCTCCCGCTGGCCGGCTGCGAGTCGACGAAGGGCCTCGAGGACTACGCCGCGGACCTGTCCAGGAGCGTCGAGAACCTGCTCGGCTCCGACCCGACGCCGTCCGAGCACCTCGAGACGCTCGCGAGCGTGCACGTCGAGGGCACCTGGACGCTGCGCCGCGATGTCGAGGACCCGTTGGAACAGGCCACCGCAGCGCTGCGCGAACTGGCAGCCGTCCAGTACTCGGGGTGGGACGACGCCGCGCGGGTGGCGCAGATCGTCTCCGAGGTCGCCACCGAGCACGACTTCGCGCTCATGCGTGTCGAGGCGGTAGACACGCTGGCGGGCATCTCGAAGTGGACCGTTTCGTTCGAACCGGCCGAGGGCCAGTCGGCCAGCGAAGAGTCGATGATCGAGGCGCTCAAGGTGATGAAGGACGTCACCGACGGCGCGGACGACACCGTCCCGACGTACGAAGACGTCGAGATCGCCGTGACGATCGTGTCGCTCTTCGAGTTCGAGAACGTCACCGCACCCAAGGCGACCGCGCCGCTCCTCCGCGCCCGCCGCGCGTACCGCGGCAAGCTCCGGACCGCGCGAACCGTGCTGAAGACGCTGACGTCCAACGCACTCGATCCATACCGCGGCGAGCCCGCCGTGCTGGCTCCGCTGGACGACTCGATGGGTCGCCTGAGCGGCGCCATCGTGCGACTCACGCTTCTTGTGGCCGTCCTCGGAGACGACGCGGAGACGGTGCGCAGCGCCGCTGCCGGCCGTCTCGCAGAACTGCGCCCGCGCATGGCGCCCGACGCACTCGGCCGCGTGGTCCGGCAGGACCCGTCGTCGGCGGTCCGCCGGGACGCCGTCATGGCGCTCGGAGCGTTCGACGAAGCCGATGCCGTACCTCCGCTCCTGATGGCGCTGAACGACTCCGCCGGGGCCGTGCGCAGCGCCGCGGTGCGCGCACTGCGGGTGACGACGGGGCAGGATCTGGGCGCAGACGTGGGCGCCTGGCGCGAGTACTGGGAGTCGCGCAGCGCCGACGAGGCTCCCGTTCCCGACGCGCAGCCCGCGGCCGCGGCGACCACGGCGGACACCGCTGGAAAGTGACGAGCGGGACTCCCGGGCCGCCGCGCCCGTCCGGCATGCGGCGTCTTCTCGCGTGGATACCGCGCGTTCTGGGCGCGGTCCTCCTCGTCTACATCCTGACCTCGGTCGCGTGGCGCGACTCGGTCACGCTGGCGAACGGGGAGGTGCGGCGGGGGACGATCGCCAATGCCGTGCTGCCGAGCGTCTGGACCGAGACGACCACGATCGAGTTCGAGTACGACTTGCACGATCCCCACGCGACGTGCACGTTCACGAGGGACATGCTCGCTCTCGACACGGAGGCCGATCAGCCGGTCCCGATCGTCAACGAGGGCCTGATCCGCATCGTGAAGCGCAGCAACGTGGGGCTCCTGGCGCTGGGCTCCCTGCTGTTCTTTCTCTGTAGCCACTTCGGGATCGTGCGTTGGTGGCTGTTGCTCCGCGGGCAGGGGATCGACATCTCGTTCCGAACGGCGCACAAGCTGACCTTCGTCGGCTTCTTCTTCAACAACGTGGTCCCCGGGGCCACGGGTGGCGACGTGATCAAGGCGATCTACGCCAGCAGCCACACCGAGAAGCGTGCCGAGGCGTTCCTCACGGTCCTCGTGGACCGGATAGCGGGCATCATCGCCCTGGCGATGATCGCGGCGGCGGTGCTGCTGACCCGCCTGGACAACCCCGAGTACCGCCAGCTCGCTCTCTTCATCTTCGGGTTCCTCGGAGCGCTCGCGGTCGGCTCGATGCTGTTCTTCAGCAGGTTCGTGCGGAAGCTGGTGCGGTACGAGCAGATCGTCGAACGGTTGCCCGGCGGCCGGCTGCTCAAGCGGCTGGACCAGGCGATGTTCTTCTACCGATACCGCAAGAGGGAGCTCGTCGTCGCGCTGCTGTTGTCGTTCGCCAACCAGATCGCCGTGCAGGGGATCTTCATCCTGTTCGCGCACGCGCTGCACATGACGACGCGCGGGGGCGACCCGGTGCCGCTCACCGACTATCTGGTGGTGCTCCCCGCGGGGTGGATGGTCTCCGCGGTGCCGCTGCTGCCGGGCGGATGGGGTCTGCGCGAGTCGGCGTTCGTGTACTTCTTCGACCAGGTCGGAGTGGGGCGCGCTCCGGCCCTCGCGCTGTCGGTCCTGGGCGGCATGCTCATGATGTTCTGGAGCCTTCTCGGGGGCCTCTACGTGATGACCGACCGCGGCGAGTTGCGCAAGGCTCGCGAGGAGGCGGCCGGCCCCGCCTCCGGCGACGAGACCGCCTGAGGTATCCGGCCGCCCAGGATCACCTGGGACGTGTCAGCGCCTTCTGTTAGTGTTTTGTTAGATGACCCGTCTGGCGCTCTCTCCACCCCCTCAGCGCCTGTCCCTCCAGACTCCTAGGCTGTTTTCTTGGGCCCATCCGCTGACGCGGATGGCGCGATTGGTGCGCACGGGTTGGGCCTGTCTCGTCGCGTGTAACCGGAGGGGTCTTCCGCATGTCCTTGTTGGTGGTTGGAACCGTCGCATTCGATTCCATCGCGACGCCGCACGGAGAGGTCACCGAGGAGACCGGTGGGAGCGCCACGTTCTTCTCGCTCTCGGCCTCGCTGTTCAGCCCCGTGCGGCTGGTGGCGGCGGTGGGCCCGGACTTCGGCGAGGACCGGCTGCGCGTCTTCACCGACTCCCAGAAATCCGGGCGGGACATCGACATCGCGGGGCTCGAGGTGGTGGAGGACGGGAAGACGTTCCGATGGTCGGGCAAGTACGAGGGCGACATGAACGTGGCCGAGACGCTCGACACGCAGTTGAACGTCCTCGGTACGTTCGAACCGAAGCTGCCCCCGGCGTATCGCGACACACCGTTCGTGTTCTTGGCCAACGCCGACCCGCGGGTGCAACTCGAGGTTCTCGCGCAGACACCCGGGCGCCGCTTCGCGATGGCCGACACGATGAACCTCTGGATCGACCACGCCCGCGACGGGCTGCTCGAGGTTCTCCGCAACGTCGACGCCGTCGTGATGAACGACGAGGAGTGCCGCAGCCTGACCGGCGAGCGCAATCTGATCCGCGCCGGCCAGAAGGCACTCGAACTCGGCCCGAAACTCGTCGTCGTGAAGAAGGGCGAGCACGGGGCGTTCCTGTTCTCGACCTACGTGATGCATGCCATCCCCGCCTATCCGGTCTCCGAGGTCATCGATCCGACCGGGGCGGGCGACTCCTTCGCGGGCGGGCTGATGGGCTACCTCGCCAGCGCCGAGCGTCTTGGGCCGGGGACCGTGAGCATCGGAAGCATCAAGCGCGGGATGGCGTACGGCACGGTGGCGGCCTCGTTCACCGTGGCCGGTTTCGGCACCCGCTCCCTCGCGGCGGCGACCCGCGAGGACTTCGACATGCGCCTGCAGGAGTTCCTGCACTTCATCTCTTGAGAGTGAGCCTGAGAGTGAGCGCCTCGAGCGCCTTGACGAACGACGTCTCCATCTTCCATGCGACTCTTCACCGCTGCACTGCTGCCCGAGGCACTCCGGATCCGCACCGCGGAAGAGGCCGCAGCTCTGCTGGCGGGTGTGCCGGGTCTCAGGCGGGTACGCGAACCGAATCTGCACATCACGGTGCGCTTTCTGGGCACGGTCGAGAAGACCACGGGAGACATCAACACAGGAGATGTCGGGGCGATCGAACGCGCCATCGCAGAGGCGGCTGCGACCGTGCGTCCGGCCCGCGTCATGCTGACCACGGGCTTCAGCGCATTTCCCCGTCCGCAGCGTCCACGGATCGTCCACCGGCCGGTGCACGACCCGGAGGGTGTGCTAACGGCCCTCGAGTCCGCCGTGAGCACGGCGGTCGAGCCACTCGGCTTCCCACCGGAGTCTTCCAAGTCCGGGCGGGCCTACACCCCACACATCACCGTGGCCCGCGTCCGATCCGAGATCGGCGCGGTGAGCGTCGCGGACGTCTTGGTGAGCGGACGGAAACGATCAGAAGTGGAGGATGTCGGCGTGGCCGGCACCTTCCTTGTGAACGAGATCGCGCTCGTGGAGAGCGAACTCACACCACACGGATCGCACTACTCGGTTCGGGCCACATTTCCGCTCTTTCGCTGATTCAGGCTGGCTCGCTGATCCAGCAAGCAGCGTCCTTTCAGCACATTCACAGATACGACCGGCAGAACCTGATCGAAGGTGAGGAGTGACCAGATGGTGAGGCGAAACAACAAGACGTCCGAGCGCTCGACGACGCGCCACAGTGATGGAGGCGTGGCGCTCTCCGGGGGCCAGCGGCTCTCCGGCGACCGGCGCAAGCAAGCGCTCGACGCTGCCATCGCGCAGATCGAACGGCAGTTCGGCAAGGGCGCGATCATGCGGATGAACGAGGCGTCACGCATGAGCGTGCAATGCGTCTCGACCGGCAGCCTGGGGCTCGATCTGGCACTCGGCGGCCGGGGCATCCCCCGCGGACGCATCATCGAGATCTACGGCCCCGAGGCGTCGGGCAAGACGACCCTCACGTCCCACCTCGTCGCCGAGGTGCAGAAGCTGGGCGGCACCGCCGCCTTCGTGGACGCCGAGCACGCCCTCGACCCCAACTACGCCGCGCGGGTCGGCGTGAACGTGGACGACTTGCTCATCTCCCAGCCGGACTCCGGCGAACAGGCGCTCGAGATCGTCGAGACCCTCGTGCGTTCGAACGCCGTCGACATCGTGGTCATCGACTCCGTGGCGGCACTGGTGCCACGTGCGGAGCTCGAGGGCGAGATGGGGGACACGCACGTGGGCCTGCAGGCGCGCCTGATGTCCCAGGCCCTTCGCAAGCTGACGGGCGCCATCGCCCGGAGCACGACGACCGTGGTCTTCACGAACCAGATCCGCGAGAAGATCGGCGTCATGTTCGGCAGCCCCGAGACGCAGCCCGGCGGCCGGGCGTTGAAGTTCTACGCATCGGTGCGCATCGACCTGCGCCGCATCGGTCAGGTCAAGGACCGCGACGATGTCGTCGGCAGCCGCGTCAAGGCCACGGTGGTGAAGAACAAGATCGCCCCGCCGTTCCGCCGCACGGAGTTCGAGATCCGTTTCAACCAGGGCATTTACCGCGAGGCCGAGGTGCTCGATCTCGCGGTCACACACCGCATCATCGAGAAGGCGGGCTCCTGGTTCAGCTACCAGGGTGAGCGGCTCGGACAGGGCCGGGAACGGGTCTGCACGCTGCTCCGGGAGACCCCGGAGATGCTGGAGGAGGTCCAGGAGAAGGTACTCCGGGCCGAGCTCCCGGATCTCTACGAAGCCGAGGAGCCCGAGACCGGCGCGGCAGCATCGGGGGTGTCGGATGGGGCGGATAGCGTGACCGCTGACCTGACCGCGCCCCAGACGACATAGACGACATAGACTAAATTGAGAAGGGGATCCCCTCTTCACTCAGGTCAGGCTGCGGCGGCGAGTGGCGTGCGCGCATCGGTTCGCCCAACGATCTCCCAGTGGAAGGGAGGGCATCGCCGCACGGCGCAGGCGAGTAGTCGTTGGAACAGCAGTCCACGTCGCTTCGATGTGCGTCGGTTGAACCGGAACTCGAACTCCGCCAGGTAGCTGGGGAGGTACTTGCGTCGCACGCCGCCCTGGAACGTGCCCAAGAGCACGCGATGGAGCAGCGAGAAGACGCGGTGGATCGCAGGTAGCACAACGTGTGCCTCGTCGTCGGACTTCGACACGTTGGTCGGTCGATGGTCGTGCTCCAAGTCGTCAGCCGGCTTTCGATAGCTACGCCAGTCGTCGGTGAACAGCACTGAGCGTGCGGCGACGTGCTGCTCGAGGAACGCCTTGACCGTGTCAGCCGAACCATCGGCGATGGATTCGAGACGGATGCGACCGATGAGGGCGTGACGCGGTGAGATCTCGACGGCTCCCATGACCAGCGCGCTGCGGTCGCCGACCTTGGGACGCCCCGGCCGGCCATGTCGCAGTCCGCCTTCCCAGGTCTCGTCGATCTCGAGGTGTCCGCGCAGCGGCGCGGTGGATCGCATCGCGATGGCGTTTCGCAACTTGTGCAGCCATGTCCAAGCGGTCTGGTACTTGGCCAGTCCAAGCTCGCGCTGCAGCTCGAGTGCGGAGATGCCTCGCTTGCTCGACACGAACAGATACATGGCCAGGAACCACAGCCGTAGCGGCTTGCGAGACCCGTGCATGACGGTGCCGGCGGTGAGCGAAACCTGCTTGTGGCAGGCACAACACTCGTCGAGCCGGCGTGACGGCAGGAACCACGCCTCCTCGCCGCCGCACGCTGGACAGCGGAAGCCGCCCTCGCCGTACTTCCACCGGCGCAGCAGGGCTGCACACCGATCTTCGTCGGAGAACCTCACGACAAACTCGGCGAGTGTGCCCGGCAGCGAGTCGTCGCGCGCAAAGGGGATCATGGCACCGGTCATCGCACCTCCTTGTAAGTGCGATGTTAGTCACCCGATCGGACGCTCAACCTGAGCGAAGGGGGGAGCCCCTAATTGAGATCCTGACGGCGGAGGTCGTCTGCCTGACAGCACTCCGGTCCCGGCTGCATCCACAGCAGGTGCCAGTGAGAACGGCCTTCACTCTCAACGAGCCGGCGTAAGCCGGCTCGTTGTTCGTTATGTCTGGTCCAACAGCTGACGCTGTTGGCACGATTCGGATCGGACCGGCGCCGCGTGGGGGTGGGACCCTCTGTGGATCGGGCGAGACCGCCAGCCGGCGCTCCAGGGGTCGGGTGAGGGGCGGCGCCCGGACCGGCGGCTTTCCCGTCGGGATGGGGTCTCGGCGCAACAGAATGCCGAGTTCGTCGTGCCGTCGGCCGGCGAGGAGGCACCGATGCGTCCCAGCACACCCGACGAGATCCGTGAGAGCTTCCTGCGCTTCTTCGAAGAGCGGGATCACACCCGCGTGGCGTCGTCGTCGCTGGTGCCGGAGAACGACCCGAGCCTGCTGTTCACCGGCGCTGGGATGAACCAGTTCAAGGACGAGTTCCTCGGCCGCGGCCGGCGCGGACTCGTCCGTGCCACAACATCGCAGAAGTGCCTGCGTACGGGCGACCTCGAGAACGTCGGCCGAACGCCCGGCCACCAGTCGTTCTTCGAGATGCTCGGCAACTTCAGCTTCGGCGACTACTTCAAGCGCGACGCGATCATGTGGGCGTGGGAGTACCTGACCGAGGTGATCGAGCTGCCGCCCGAACGGCTGCGGGTCACGGTGTACGAGGACGACAACGAGGCGTACAGCGTGTGGCAGGACGTGATCGGACTGCCGGCCGAGCGCATCTACCGTTTCGACGCCAAGTCCAACTTCTGGCCCGCGAACGCCCCGGATGCGGGGCCGAACGGACCGTGCGGGCCGTGCTCCGAGATCTTCTTCGACTACGGCGAACAGCCGCACTGCCCCGACAAGGCGGCCTGTGATCCGGAGTGCGACTGCAAGCGCTTCGAGGAGATCTGGAACCTCGTCTTCACGCAGTTCGATCGGCGGGACGGCGGAAAGCTCGAACCCCTGCCGCAGAAGAACATCGACACCGGGATGGGCTTCGAACGGCTCGTCCGCGTCCTCGAGCAGGTGCCGACGAACCTCGAGACGTCGCTCTTCGCGCCGATCCTGGGCGGCGTTGCCGCTGTCGCCGGTCGCGAGACGTACACGCGGGACGGTGAAGACGGGGTGCGGCTGCGACGGATCTCCGATCACGTGCGCGCGGCGTGTTTCCTCGTGGGCGACGGCGTGCGCCCGGGCAACGAGGGCCGTGGGTACGTGCTGCGCCGCATCCTCCGCCGTGCGATTCGCGACGGCGCTGGGCTGGGAATCACGAAGCAGTTCCTGGCTGAGCTGGTCCCGGCGGTCGTCGAGGCCATGGGCGGTGCCTACCCGGATCTGCGAGGCGGCGTCGAGTTGCTCGTGAGCGTCCTGCACGCGGAGGAAGCCCTGTTCGGGCGCACGTTCGCCAAGGGAATGCGCCGCCTCGAGGGCGCCATCGACGAGGCGCAGCAGAGCGGCTCGTCCGCGTTACCCGCGGAGATCGTCTTCCAGTTGCACGACACGTTCGGCTTCCCGGTGGACGTCACCGCCGAGATCCTGGCCGAGCGCGACCTCACGTTCGAGCGGGGCCGCTACGACGAACTGATGCACGAGCAGCGCGACCGCAGCCGCTCGGCGCAGAAGATGAGCGACGAGATCTTCGAGCGCGGACCCATCGGCGAGCTGGCCGAGCGCGTGGAGGCCACCGAGTTCGTCGGCTACGACGACCCCGCGCGGGCCACACCGGAGGAGCAGCGGGGCGTCGTCGCGCAGGCCACGCTCATGGGCGTCGTTCTCGAGAAGGACGGTCAGCTGCACGACGAAGTGCGGGACGCCGAGCGCGCCCTCCTAGTCCTCGATCGGACGCCGTTCTACGCCGAGTCCGGCGGCCAGAGTTCGGACGGTGGCGCGTTTCGGTTCGACGGCGGGACGTTCGCAGTCGACGACGTCTCCGCGAGCGAAGGCCTCGTCCTGCACCACGGCGTCTACAGCGGAGAGCAGCCTGCCCGCGTCGGTGCGTCCGTGCGCGCGATCGTGGACGAGGAACGGCGGGACGCCGTGCGCCGCAATCACACCGCAACCCACCTGCTTCACAAGGCGTTGAAGGATCTGCTCGGCGAGTCGTGCCAGCAGGCCGGATCGCTCGTGGCGCCGGACCGCTTGCGCTTCGATTTCACGCTCGACCGGGCGCTCTCCGCCGACGACATCGCGACCCTCGAGCGGGCGGTCAACGCGGAAGTTCTGCGCAACGCGCGCCTCGAGACCCAGCTGCTACCGGTGGAGGAAGCCAAGAAGGGCGCCGTCGCGCTGTTCGGCGAGAAGTACCCGGATCCCGTCCGCGTCGTCAGCGTCGGGGAGTACAGCCGCGAACTGTGCGGCGGGACGCACTGCCGCGCCGCCGGCGACATCGGGCTGTTCCGGATCACGAGCGAGAGTTCGATCGCCGCGGGCATCCGGCGCGTCGAAGGCGTCACCGGCCTCGAGAGCATGGCCCGGATGCAGGACGAACGCCGGCTGCTCGGCGAGATCAGCCGCGCGACCGGCGCTCCGCCGGCCGAGATCGCCGGGCGCTTCGAGAAGCTCGGCAAGGACGTCCGGTCCCTGCGCAAGGAGGTGGAGCGGCTGCGGCCGCCGTTCGACGCGCTGACCGGAGACCCGGTGCAGGCCGGCGGAGTGGAGATCCACGTTCACCTGATCGAGGAGCCGCGCGCCGCGCTGGTGAAGGCGGCGGAGACGATCCGGAAGATCACCGACCGCGCTGTCGGGGCCCTCATGGTGACCCGCGACGGCGGCAAGACAGCGGCCGTCTGCGCAGTGAGCGCGGCGGCGACCGATGCGGGCATCGACGCGGTCGCCCTCCTTCGCGGAGCAGGCGGCAAGGGGGGCGGGCGGCCCAACGTGGCCCAGGGCACGATCCCAGGCGACGTCTCCGTGGATGCGCTGCGCGCCGCCGTGGAGCAGTCGCTTTCGGCGTGATCCGAGGCTGAGGCGGCCCTGTGCCAGGGCTTGGGGGCAGCCCCGAAAGAACGTCGGGGGAGTTCCGGGCCTCGCTAGAGTCCGGGGTTCGCCCCGATCGCACACCCGGATCGCAACCGGGTGGGCACCGCAGTGGGCAAGGAGGCGCCGGTGGCCGTCCCGAAGTTCAAGACGTCGAAGTCGAAGAAGCGCAAGAGGCGCACCCACGACAACCTGACCCCGGCGCACCTCGTGCCCTGCGGCAACTGCGGCCAGGCCACGCCGCCGCACTCGATCTGCCCGACGTGCGGACACTACCGGGTGCGTCGCAAGGGCAAGTCCTCGTCGACTCGCCAGGTCCTCTTCACCGACGGGGTGTAGCGCCACGCCGGCCGACCGGCTGAGACGCGCTCGATATGCCCAGCAATACGCGTGTGGCGGTGGACGCGATGGGGGGCGACTTCGCGCCGATCGTCTGCGTAGCCGGCGCGCTGGCGGCTCTCGAACGGACGCCGGGACTGAGTGTGATCCTCGTCGGCGCCGAGCCGGCGATCCTCGCCGAGCTGCCGGACGGTCTTCCTACCGGCCTCTCTGTCGTCCATGCCGACGACGTCGTCGAGATGCACGAGAGTCCCGTCGAGGCGGTGCGGCGCAAGGACGACACGTCGATCGCCCGGGCCGTGCAGCTGGTGGCCGACGGCCGGGCGGACGCGCTCGTGTCCGCGGGAAACACCGGCGGCGTTGTGGCCGCGGCGTCGTTCGGTCTGCCGCGGCTGCCGGGCGTCCGGCGGGCCGGGATCGCAGCCCCGTTCCCGACCCGAACCGGCCACTGTGTCATCATCGACGTAGGCGCCAACCCGCAGGCGCGCCCCGGCGACCTTGTTCAATACGCCGTGATGGGCGCGGAGTACACGCGGGCCGTGGTGGGTACGGCCGTGCCGCGAGCGGGACTGCTCGCCATCGGCGAGGAGGAGGCGAAGGGCGAGCCGCGCATGCGCGAGGCATTCGACGCGCTCGGCCGGCTGCCGGGCATCGACTTCGTCGGAAACGTCGAGGGCCAGCAGATCTTCGCCGGTGACCTGGACGTGATCGTCTGCGAGGGGTTCGTGGGAAATGTGATCCTGAAGGCCTCCGAGGGGCTCCTCGACGCGTTCGTCCATCACATGCTCGGCCGACTCTCCGCGACGGCCGGGAACGGCGACGACGCCACGGTCACCGAGGCCCTGGATGATCTGCGGCACCGCACTGACTACACGCGGTACGGCGGAGCACCGCTCATGGGGCACGAAGGAGCCATCGTGATCTGCCACGGCCGCAGTCCGGCGTCGGCCATAGCAAACGCGATCGCCGCCGCCGACACGTACGTGCGGGACGGAGTCAACGAGCGGATCGCGCACGGACTGGCCGCGCTCGAGGACTCGGACAGCGGCGACGGAGAAGACGCAGCATGACGGTTCTCCTCTGCCCGGGTCAGGGCGCTCAGTTCGCGGGTATGGGCCGCGAGTTCGCCGAGCGCTGGCCGGTCGCACGCGAGACGTTCCGGCGCGCCGACGACGCCCTCGGGATGCCGCTGACGAAGACGGTGTTCGAGGGGACGGACGAGGACGTAGCCCGCACGGACGTCTGCCAGCCCGCCATCCTGACGTGTACCGCCGCGATCGTCGCCGTGCTGGAGGAGGAGGGCTTGCTCGACCGGTCGGCGATCAGACTCCTGCTCGGACTCAGTCTGGGTGAGTACACGGCGCACCACCTGGCGGGGACGCTCTCCTTCGAGGACGCGGTCCGGCTGGTCGCTCGGCGGGGCCAGTACATGCAGGAGGCGTCGGACGCGACTCCGTCGGGAATGGCCGCGGTGATGGGGCTCAGCCCGGAGCGCGTCGAGGAGATCTGTGGCGAGGTGCGCGCTGGCGGCGGCGTCGTCGTCGTCGCCAACCTGAATGCACCCGGGCAGGTGGTCGTGAGCGGCGAGAACGGCGCGCTCGTGCAGGCCTGCGAGCGGCTGACCGACGCCGGAGCCCGTCGCGTCGTCGAGCTCAACGTGGCCGGTGCGTTTCACTCACCCGTCATGCAACCGGCGGCCGACAGGCTCGCCGCCGACCTCGCGGAGGTCGAGTTTGCGGACCCGGCGGTGCCCGTGGTCTCGAACGTCACGGCCGCAGAGGTAACGGACGGCGCGACTGCCCGCGAAACTCTCGAGCGGCAGGTTGTCTCGCCGGTCTTGTTCGAACGCTCACTGCGCGGCGCGATGGAGACTATCGGCACCGCGACCGTCGGCACTGGGATCGACTTCGTGGAGCCGGGACCCGGCAAGACGCTCTCCGCGTTCGTGCGGAAGATCGACCGCTCGATCAAGGTGCGGACGTACGGCGAGCCGGCGGATCTGAGCTAGCGCCACGGCGCATGGAGGAGGACCTGATGTCGGGTGAACTGGGTGGCAAGACCGTGTTCGTCACGGGCGCTTCGCGCGGGATCGGTCGTGCGATCGCCGAGGAGTGCGCGCGTCAGGGCGCGTCGCTCGCTCTGTTCGCAACGTCCGAAGACGGCACGTCTGGAACCGAGTCTGCATGTCGCGAACTGGGCGCACCGAATGTGACGCGCCACGCAGTAGACGCAGGCAACTCGGAATCTGTGAGCACCGCGGTCAAGTCTGCGCTGGACGCACACGGTGCATGCCACGGACTCGTCAACAACGCGGGCATCACGCGGGACGGACTCCTCATGCGCATGAAGGACGAGGACATCGATCGCGTCATCGACGTCAACCTGAAGGGCGCGTTCTACTTCGTGCGTGCACTCACGCGGACGTTCACGAAGGCGCGCGGTGGGGCGATCGTCAACATCACGAGCGTCGTCGGCCTGACCGGCAACGCGGGCCAGGCGAACTACGCCGCCAGCAAGGCCGGGCTCATCGGATTCACGAAGTCCGTGGCCAAGGAACTCGGTGGACGGGGCGTGCGCTGCAACGCCGTGGCGCCCGGCTTCGTCGAAACCGACATGACGTCGGAACTGCCGGAGAACGCACGGATCGCGATGCTCGCCGGAGTCCCGCTAGGGCGTCCGGCGACGGCCGCGGAGATCGCGCCCGCGGTCACCTTCCTGCTCTCGCAACGCGCCGCGTATGTGACAGGTCAGGTGCTCGCGGTGGACGGAGGCATGGTCTGACTGCGCGACGTCGCGTCACGACACGTCGATTCGAGCCTGGGAGACCCTCCCAATGAATTCGGCGGCCGAGAGCGAGGGGCGATACAAGGACATGGCCTGACCGCGCCGTTGCGAGCGACGAGCGAGTGCGACGCGAGTGGGGCGAGTGGTGCCTTTCGGCGCGGGTCCGTCCACTTCTCGAACGTGATTAACTCAGGAGATTCGCCCGTGGCGGATGACAAGAACAACATCCGGGAAAAAGTGACCGACATCGTCTGCGAGCAGATGGGCGCTTCCCGCGACAAGATCACCGACGAGACGTCGTTCATCAACGACCTCGGTGCCGACAGCCTGGACACCGTGGAACTCGTGATGGAGTTCGAGGACGAATTCGACCTCAACATCCCGGACGAGGACGCGGAGAAGATCCAGACCGTCGGCGACGCCATCACGTACATCGAATCCCACACCTGACAGTGGGGCGCGGCCTTCCTCCGTCTCTGACGGGAGACGATCCGCGCGCGAATGTTCATCGTTGAGGAGAGCCTCCGCGCGCCGCGATCCGGTTCGCCGCGCGCAGGAAACAGCCGATGAGTCGACGCGTCGTCATCACCGGAGTCGGGAGCATCAACGCCCTCGGGCACAACGCCGAGGACGTGTGGGCGCGCCTACTCGAGGGGCAGTCCGGGGTCGCGCCCATCACTCACTTCGATGCGTCGGAGTACGCGTGCCACATCGCTGCCGAGGTCAAGGGCTTCGACGCGAGCTCGGTCATCGAGAAGAAGGATCTGCGCAAGCTCGATCCCTTCACGGTGTTCGGGATCGTCGCCTCCGACGAGGCGCTGCGCGACTCCGGCTTGACCGAGAGCGGGTTCGAGTCCTACCGCGCCGGTTGCACGTTCGGCGTCGGCATCGGCGGGCTCACCGACATCGAGGCCACGAAGGAACTGCTGATCGAGCGCGGCCCACGCCGCGTCAGCCCGCACTTCATCCCGAAGATCATGATGAATGCGATCTCCGGCCGCATCTCGATGCGCCACGGATTGCAGGGCCCGAACTTCGTGACCGCCTCGGCCTGCGCTTCGTCCAACCACGCGATGGGACTCGCGTTCCGTTCGGTGCGCCACGGCGACGCCGACATCATGGTGACCGGCGGCACCGAGGCGACCATCACGCCCCTCGGTATCGCCGGGTTCTGCTCGCTGCGGGCCATGTCCACGCGCAACGACGATCCCGCGGGTGCGAGCCGCCCGTTCGACAAGGACCGCGACGGGTTCGTCATGGGCGAGGGGTCGGGGGCTCTCGTGTTCGAGGAGTACGAGCACGCGAGGCGTCGCGACGCCACGATCTACGCGGAGGTCACCGGCTTCGGGATGACGGCGGACGCGTTCCACATCACGGCGCCGGCCCCGGGCGGACGCGGTGCAGTGGCCGCGATGCGGATGGCGCTCGACGACGCGCGCGTGGATTCCTCCGAGGTCGACTACATCAACGCGCACGGGACTTCGACGCCGGTGAACGATCCCCTGGAGACCGCCGCGCTCCGCGAGGTCTTCGGCGAGCACGCCGACCGCCTGTGGGTCTCGTCCACGAAGTCGATGCTGGGACACCTCCTGGGCGGCGCCGGCGCCGTCGAACTCGTGGTGACCGCCCAGACCATCCGGGACGGCCGCGTGCACGCGACGATCAACCTCGAGACACCCGATCCGGAGTGCGACCTCGACTACGTGACCGAGGGCGCCCGCGAGCGGCACGTCCGCCATGCGCTGTCCAACTCCCTCGGCTTCGGCGGCCACAACGCCGTGCTGCTCGTCTCGGCCGTCTGAGCGCACAGCAGCCTCGGAGCGGGTGGTAGCCAGAGTGGGTCGTAGCCAGAGCGGGTCGTAGATCGTCGGATGGTAGATTCGCAGGCCCGTCGCAAGTCAGAGCAGCGGGGCTTTCGGGAGGTCGCGGTGACGCAGTGGAACCTGCAGAGGAACGACGTGCTCGAGCGCCTCGAGAAGGCCGGCCAGTCGCACGCCTTCCGGTACGGCGGCGAGATCGGCGAGGGCGCGCTGCGAGGACTGGTCGCTCAGGCCGGTGCACTGGATCTGTCCTGCCTCGCGACACCGGAGACGCCGACAGCGACCGGCGCGCTCGAGCCGCTGGGCGACGCGCTCTCTGCCCTGCCGTCCGATGACGAGGGCCGGACCGCGCGACGCGAGGCTCACGAACACGGGATCGAACTGCTGAACGAAGGGCGCGTCGCCGTGGTGATCGCAGCAGGCGGGCAGGGCACGCGTCTTGGCAGCGAGGCACCGAAGGGACTGTGGCCGTGCGGGCCGACTTCCGGGAAACCCCTGCTGCAGTGGATCTCGGAGAAGGTGACGCACTGGACGCGCCGCATCGGCCGCCGCATCCCCGTCATCATCATGGTGTCGGATGCGACGGCGGCGCAGACCGAGCGTCTCCTGCACTGGCACGGCGGGTTCGGACTTGACCCCACGTGGGTGCGCACTGCCGTACAGGGCACGCTGCCCTGCGTGGACGATGACGGGAAGCTGCTCCTCGCCGCGAAGGACCGGATAGCCACCGCTCCGAACGGGCACGGCGGCGTGTACCGCGCACTCCGGGACGCGAAGTTGCTCGACCTGCTCGACGACCACGGCGTCACGACTCTCAGCTACGTACAGGTCGACAATCCGCTCGTGCAGCCGGTCGACCCGGTCTTTCTCGGGCTCCATGCGAGCAGCCGCAGCCATCTCTCGAGCAAGAGCGTCGCCAAAACGCAGCCGGAGGAGCGCGTCGGTGTGTTCGCACGCCGGGGCGGACGCGTCGAAGTGGTCGAGTACAGCGAGCTGTCGGCGGAGGACGCCCAGCGCCGCGACGGCGACCGGCTGGTTTTCGGCCAGGGGAGCATCGCCGCCCACGCGATCGATCTCGGATTCGCGCGCGAAATCGCAGGCCGCGGGCTGCCGCTCCACCGGGCCCGGAAGATCGTCCCGTACGTGGACGATGAAGGTCGTGCCGTGACGCCGGATCAACCGAACGCCTGGAAGCTCGAGACGTTCCTGTTCGACGCGCTTCAGTTCACGGACCGCGCGTTGGTCGTCGAGACCGATCGCGCCGCCGAGTTCGCGCCCATCAAGAACGCCGCGGGCGCGGACAGCCCGGAGACCGCCCGTCAAGCGCTGGTACGGGCATTCCGCGGCTGGTACGCGCGCGCCGAGCTCCCGGTGCCGACAGGGCTGACCGAGGTCAATCCTCTCGAGGCTCCCGACGAGCGCGCGTTCCGCGCACTGCACGGGCTGCCCGCTCGCGCATGAAGGTCCCGCGCCGCGTCGCCGTGCTGATGGGCGGGCCGTCGCGCGAACACGGCATCTCGCGAAAGAGCGGCGCCGCCGTGTCGCAAGCACTCGGAACTCGGGGGCTCGACGTGCTGCCCGTGACGATCGAGCAGGACGGCCGGTGGCTCCTTCCCGGAGGTGCGGCGCCGCTGCTCACGTCCGGCGAGGCGCCGGAGACCGGCCTGCGCCGCGTGGCCGAGCACGGCGGCCACGTCGACGCCGTCTTCGTGGCGCTGCACGGCCCGTGGGGTGAGGACGGCACCGTTCAGGGTGTCCTCGAGACGGCGGGCATCCCGTACACGGGTTCGGGTGTCGCTGCCAGCGCGCTCGCGATGGACAAGGAACGCACGAAAGAGGTGCTCTGCCACCACGGCATCCGCACGCCCGCCTGGCGAAGCGTCGGGCGAGGCGACGAGCTGACCGACCTGACCGACCCCGGCCTGGTAGAGCCGCCCGGTCTGACAGAACTGGGCGTGACCGGTCCGTGGGTCGTCAAGCCCGCCCAGGACGGGTCCTCGTTCGGCATCACGCTCGTGGATCGGGCCGTGGACCTTCCCGCGGCCGTGCAGATTGCGCTGGGGGACGGCGCGTCGAGGGACGGATTCGGGCGTGCGCTCATCGAGCAGCGCATCGTGGGGACCGAGGTCTCGTGTCCCGTCCTCGGCAACAGCGGCGGCACTCTGCGCGCCCTTCCCGTCGTTGAGATCGTGCCGCGGGGGAGGGAGTTCTTCGACTTCGAGGCCAAGTACGAGGGTGCCAGCGACGAAATCTGTCCGGCGCGTATTCCGGACGACGTCCGCGAGCGCGTGCAGGCGGCGTCGGTCACGGCGCATCGGGTGCTGCGTTGCGACGGCCTGTCGCGCAGCGACTTCATCTGCGACGACGACGGCGTGCCGTGGTTTCTCGAGACCAACACGATCCCCGGCATGACCCCCGAGTCCCTGAGCCCGAAATCCGCGCTCAACGCGGGGATGTCGTTCGCAGAACTGTGCGAGGTCCTGGTCGAACTGGCGATCGCCCGCGCGTAACCCGCGTCAGTCGAGCATCTCGAACACCGGTCCGTAGACCTTGGCGAAAACGCCGAACGCCATGCCGACGACGGCCAGCACCGCCAGGATGTACGTCACGGCTCCGCCGGCGACGGCTGCTGCCGTCGCGGCGCGGCCGGCCAGTTCGTCGTACAGGGTCCCAGCGCGCGTCATCGATTCGGTCAACGTGCCCGTCGCGTCGCCCGTCGAGATGAAGTCGCGAACGTCCGCCGGCAGCGACCGCACCGTCGCAAGCACCGCAGGCATGGGCTCACCGGCCGCGAGCCGCGCGGGCGCTTGCTCGAGTTCCTGACGCATCCATCCGAGTCCCGCTGCGCGGCCGGACATCGCCACCGCCTCGTCGTGCAGGATGCCGGCGTCGTGTAGCGAGGCGAAGGTCCACGCGAAGCGGGCCACGGCCGACGTGTGGATGGCACGGCCCGCGGCGGGAATACGGCAGAACCAGCGGGACCAGCCCGGATCGTCTCGGAACGCCGCGTAGAACGACACGGCCAGGAACGGAACGCCCCAGATCACGAGCAGCCCGAGCACGACGGTGCGCAACCAGGCGCCCATGCCCTGGGACATGCCGACCAGCGGAATCGTGGGCAGGAGAAGCGCTACGTGAAGGACGAGTACCGGATAGGCCAGCGCGGCGTAGAGCCGACGCCGCGCTGCGACCGCCACGTCCATTCGATCCGCGAGGCGACGCAGTTCGTGGACGACCTGGCCGCCCCGCTCGCCCGCCGCCACCAGCGCGACCTCGACCGGGGTCACACGGTCACCGCTGTCGGCGAGACCGTCTGCGAGCCGCCGCCCCTCCGCCGCAGCGGCGCGCAGCGCCGTCATCACTGCGCCGCCCGAGTTGACGCGGTCCGTCGCCTCCCGCGCTCCGAATCCGGCGTCCAGCAACGTGGCGAGACTCCGGTACAGGCCGGCTCGCTCTCCAGGTCCCGGGCCCCGAAGGACCAGCGACCAGAACCTGAGGACGCGTCCGAGGGGGCTGGTGGGGGAGTCTTCGTCGGGCACGCCTCCAGCCTAGCAGCGTGTTGGTGAAGTCGGCGCCCGGAGGGAGGGACAGTGACCTCAGGTCGTGATAGCTTCGAGCGTGATGGACGAGACCGACGAGCAGCTGCAAGACGAGCAGGCATCTGCGATTCCGGACCCGCGGGACCGCCGCAAGGGATCGCGCCGCGACGGCACGGACCGGAGGGCGGGCACCAAGCCGCCGGCAGGCGTGGAGCGCCGGGCGGGAGACCGGAGGTCCTCGGACCGCCGCAAGCGGACGACGGTCGCGCCCCTCTACCGCGGCACCGAGCGCCGGATCAATGAGTACCCCCTGGCACCCGACGAGCTCGAGTTCGTCAACGCGATCAACGCGTACAAGACGAAGCACAGCCGCCCGTTCCCGACCTGGAGCGAGGTCCTGCACATCGTCAAGGCGCTCGGCTACAAGCAGGCGTCCGGCACGGAGCGACCGACCGGGGACGCCTGATGGACGTCGAGGAGCCGGCGAAACGGCTGGATCGGATCGTGGCGGCCTTCGAGGGCCGCAAGCGCTTCCTCGTCCAGACCCACAACAACCCGGACCCGGACTCCATCGCCTGCGCCCTTGCGGTGCGGCACCTGGTGCAGCGCTACACCGGGCACGACGCCGTCATCGCGTTCGGGGGCATCATCGGACGCTCCGAGAATCGGGCGATGGTGCGCGAACTGGGTGTGCCCCTCATGCCGGCACCGCTCATCGATTACGACGACTACGACTTCACTGCCGTGTGCGACACGCAGCCGGGCACGAACTACACATCGTTCCCGCCGGGCTTTGTGCCGACCGTCGTGATTGACCACCACCCGGCCAGAGAGGCCTCCGCCGGGGCCGAGGTGGCGATCATCGAACCGGGCTACGGGGCAACGTCGACGCTGGTGGGGGAGATGCTTCTCGCGAAGGCGATCCCCATACCCACCGATCTCGCCACGGCGCTGTTCTACGGAATCAAGAGCGAGACGCGCGACCTCGTGCGCGACACGACGTTGACCGATGTCGCCGTGTACCGCGAACTCGAGAAGCTCATCGACCGCAAGTGCCTCGCACGCATCGAGGATGAGTGCGTCCCGCGGGGCTACTTCCAGGACGTGAAGCACGCGGTCGACGGCGCGCAACTCGTGGGCGACATCATCACGTCGGAACTCGGCACCGTGCGCGTCCCCGAGATGGTCCCGGAGATGGCCGACTACCTGCTGCGCGCGGACTGCGCGAAATGGACCTGCATCACCGGCGATCACAAGGGGACGCTCTACGTCTCGTTCCGCACTCGTGACGAGGAAGCCGACGCGGGCGCGGTCATGGAGCAGCTCATGGCCGGCGGTCGCGGATCAGGCGGAGGGCACCCCTCCATGGCCGGCGGGCAGGTCGTGGCCGAGGGTCCCGAGGCCATCGCTGCGGCCAGCCGGAGCCTGGTGGCTGCCTTCCTCGACGCTGTGGGGACCGACGCAGCCCAGCCCGAACCGCTGGTCCCCACCGAGTAGCGACACATAGCTACAGGGTTCATTGCCCGATGCGGGTTAGGTCGATGAACTCGGAATGAGCGGCAAGCGGGAAGAGCGGACCAGCCTGGCGTCGGCAGCCGCCTTCATCACGGCGGCGCGCACGGTGCAGATGGCCGTCGTCTTCCTGCTCTCGATGCCGCTCTCGCGCATCCTGACGCACGAAGTCTACGGGACGTACATGCACGTCACGTTCCTCTCGTCCGTCGTGCCGGTGCTTCTGGCTGCGCCGCTCGGGAAGCTCGTCGTCTACTTCCTGCCGCGGACGGAGCGGCCGACGTGGCTTATGCGCAGCGTCGCAGGGGTGATCCTCGGAACCGGCCTGCTCGCGTTCGCGTTGATCGCGCTCGTCCCCTCCGTGCTGGCATCGTTGGATCCGGACGACGTCCGGCTGCTCGAGCACCGAGCGCTGATCGCCACGATCATCGGTGTGTCGTTCCCCTACGCGATCGGCGAACAGGTGTTGCTCGCTCGCGGTGTGCGGCGCGGATGGGGATACGTGATCGTCGCCGTGGCGTTCGTCATGTTCACCGCGATCGGCGGCGCGCTGGCGTTCGCTCCCGAGAGCGAGAGGCTGGTGTGGTGCCTGCGCGGCCTCCTCGCGGCAACGACGGTTCAGGCGATCGTCGTCGCGGGCGGCATGCTGCTGCCCATTGCGCCGTCCGGATCCGCGTCCGCCTCGCCGTCGTTGCGCGATCTGGCCGGCTTCGCCCTCCCGGTGATGGCGGCGTCAGCCATCAGCTTGCTCGCGATCCGTATGGACGGCTTCGCAGTCCCGCTCCTGTTCGGCGAGGCCGCGAAGAGCAGCTACCTGCGCGGCGCGATGGAGCCGCCGGTGGTCGGGGCCCTCGCGTTCACGATGCTGTCGCTGTCCGCCCCCGAGATCTCGGTGCTGCACGCGGGCGGCCGTCGCGAGACGCTCCTGGGCATGTGGCGGCGTACGTGCCGCATGATCGCGGTGCTGACGGTGCCGATCGTGGGGGCGGTCGAAGCGGTCGCCGAAGACCTGTTCCTCCTGATCTACCCCGAGAAGTTCGCCGAGTCGGTGCCCGTCTTCCAGTGGTTCACCGCCGGGATGCTCGTGCGCATCTTCCTGCCGCAGGTCCTGATGGAGAACACGGGCGCGGCGAAGGCCACCACGTGGGTCGCGGTATCCAACCTGCTGCTGTCGGGGACGCTGCTCGCGATTCTGCTGCCGACCGTCGGCTGGGCGGGGGCCGCCCCCGCGATGGTGCTCGGAACGCTGGCCGCCAACTGGCTACTCGGCTCGTGGCTGGCTGCCCGGCACCTCGACGTCGGGATCGGCTCGCTCCTCGACTGGGGCGCCCTGCTCCGCCTCCTGATCACCGCGGGAGCCGCCTGGCTCGCGACGCACTTCGCGATGCAGATGGACTGGGTCGACGGCTGGGGACGCTTCGCGCGGGTCGTGGCCGGTTCCGCGGTCTACTCGGTGGTGTTCCTCGGCGCCTCGCCGCTCACCGGGGCAATCACGCGGAGCGACGTCACCACCCTCCTGGGCGCGGTCAGTTCGCGGTTCCGCCGAGACTGAACGCGCTCCGGGCACGGCACGACAGGTCGCCGCCCCGGTTCGCTTTCTCAATCTGAGAATCCGCCGGCGCGAGAAAGCGGATTCGAGGCCACTCAAACGCCCGTTCGCCTCATACCGATGAGAGACGGTCCGAGCTCACCATGTGGGCCCACCGTCCGCACCACCCATCATGCCCGCGCCGTACCACGTCGTCTACCTGCTCCACTCCCTCGGCCGAGGGGGGACGGAGAACGGGGTCGTCAACCTCCTCAACGGGTTGGACTCCGAGCGCTTTCGATTCACGATCGTCCTCGCCGTGAACCACGGGACGGGTGAGCGAGAAATGCTGTCACGCGTCGAGCGAGGCGGAGTTGAGGTGATGACCGTCCCGCGGCGCGTCGGTAACGACCCGATGTTCCCGCTCCGGCTCGCCAAGCTGTTCCGCAGCACCAAGCCCGACCGCCCGACCTGGTGCACACACGAGCGTTCTCGTGCATCGAGGGGGTGCTTGGTGCGCGTCTCGGCGGGGTGAAGGCCATCCTGCACAGCGAGCACGGCCGCGACGTCGACGAAGCCCGTCAGATGAAGAAGCGCCGGGCGCTCCTGCGCAACCTCATGTACCCGCTGGCCGATACGGTCGCGACGGTCTCCGAGGAACTCGGCGACTGGCTGGCCGCCCACGTTCGCGTCCGCCGTGAGAAGCTCGTCTGCGTACCGAACGGCGTGCGGCTCGACCTATTCGAGAACGCGCCGTGCCGCGAAGACGCGCTGCGTGCGTTCAACCTCCCCGCACACGCGACGGTCATCGGCTCCGTGGGGCGGCACGACCCCGCGAAGGACTATGGGGGCCTGCTACGTGCGTTCGCACAGCTATGCGGCGACCATTCCGACGCACACTTGCTGCTCGTGGGCGCCGGTGCCGAGCACGAATCGCTGCTGGCTCAGGCTGCGCAACTGGGCGTCTCGGATCGCACCCACTTCGCGGGATGGAGCGACGACCTGCCGCTCGCATTCGCCGCCATCGACGTCTTCGTGCTGCCGTCGGTCACCGAGGGTATGAGCAACGCACTCCTCGAGGCGATGGCCGCCGGGCTGCCTTGCATCGGCACGGCTGTCGGCGGCAACGGCGAGGTCATTGAGCACGGCGAAACCGGGTTCCTCGTCGAGCCGCGTGACCCCGGCGCACTCGCCGAGTCGATCGCGCCGCTGATTGCGGACGCGGGTCTTCGTGCACGTCTCGGAGCGGCCGGGCGCCGAAGGGTCGAGTCGCACTTCACGCTGCCACGCATGATCGCGCGCTACGAGGAGCTGTATCTGTCGCTGATCGAACACGGGCGCGGCCGGAAACACCGCGCCGACACGGACCTTCTCACCACGGAGCCACGACATGCATCCCATGCTCGTGCGCCGCGCCGTGCTGCCACTCCTGCTCCGCAGGACCTGGCCGCGCGTGCGGCACGCAGTCGCTGAGCTCCACGCAGCAGAGCGCGAGGAGCCGGAGGAAGCGCGTCGGCGCGGCACTGCAGCCGCGCTGGCGACGGCGCGGCACGCCGCCGCGCACTCGCCGTTCCTGCGCGAGCTGTACGAGGCGCACGGCATCACCCCCGAGTCGCTGCGGCACGCCGACGATCTGTTGCGCGTGCCCGTGCTCACGAAGCAGATGTTGCGGGAGCACGCGGACCGGATTTTGTCGGAGCACGCTGACCTCCGCGACGTGGTGCGCGGCGCGACAGGCGGATCGACCGGGGTGCCCACACCGTACTACCACGACACGACATGGTGGTGCCGGGCGACGGCCGGCGCGGTGCGGGGAGACGAGTGGACGGGCTTCCGTCTCGGCGAGCGGGAGGCCTCGGTGTGGGGCACTCCGCTCGCGGAGAGCAGGTTCCAACGGCTGCGCCGCACTGCCGGCGAGCGGGCACGCAACCTGCTGTTCCTGGCGGGCTTCGATCTGTCGCCTGCGGTGCTCAGCCGGAAACTGGACGCGCTGTATCGGTTCCGGCCACGCTTGGTCACGGCGTACGCGTCGCTGCTTCGCGTTGTCTCGGAGGCGATCATCGCGTCCGGGAGACCGCCGCTGCACCCGCGTGGGGTCATCTCGACGGCGGAGCCGCTGACCCGCGAGACCCGCGAACTCGTGGAGCGCGCGTTCGGTGCCCCGGTGTTCGATCGATACGGCAGCCGGGAACTCGGCATCGTCGCGCAGGAGTGCTCGGAGCACGACGGGCTGCACGTCGTCTCGCCGCACGTCCACGTGGAGATCGATGTCGACGGCCGGCCGGCGAGGCCCGGCGAGAGCGGCCGTCTGCTGATCACGTTGCTCGACAACCACGCGTTCCCGATGGTTCGCTACGAAGTCGGTGACCTCGCGACGGCGGCCGGCGACGCACCGTGTCCGTGCGGCATCGGCTATCCCCGCATCGCCCGCGTCGACGGCCGCTCCATGGACGTGCTCTGGACCTCGGCCGGTGGCGCCCTCAGCGGCGCGTTCTTCCCGCACCTGATGAAGGAGTTCTCCTGGGTGGAGGCGTTCCAGGTCGTTCAGGACGAGGCGGGGGCCGTCGAAGTGCGCGTCGTGACCGCGCACGAACCCGGAGCCGACGACGTCGCGACCGTGATCGAACCGGCTCGCGAGATGCTCGGCAGTCTTCCGGTCCGCGTGACCCGCGTCCGGGAACTCGAACGAACGCCGTCGGGAAAGGTCCGGGTCACGCAGAGCCGATACGAGCCGGAGGCCCGTGTTGCCGCGGCCGCGACGGAGAGAGCCCGATGAGCAGCCACGATCTGGACACCCGCGTCGTCGCCGCCGCGCGCACCCTCTCGCCCGGGTACGCGCGGTCCGCGCCGTTCGATCCCTCGGAGCGCTACCCGGAGATGGCGGCGGTGCCCGTCGCGCGGACACCGAACCCGGCGTACGCCGCCGTGCGCGAGTCGTTGCGGCTCCTGGGTCTCGACGCGGCCCGCTTCGGCACGCCGGAGTGGAACCCGCTCGGCGTCCTGATCGAGCCCGGCATGAACGTGCTCGTCAAGCCGAACATGGTGCGCCACGAGAACC
The DNA here is from genome assembly GCA_965248445.1 of Planctomycetota bacterium. Classification (GTDB taxonomy): domain Bacteria; phylum Planctomycetota; class JAJSAM01; order JAJSAM01; family JAJVHW01; genus CBDFJG01. The sequence continues at coordinate 706,965 of CBDFJG010000003.1, read as the reverse complement.
ACGGACCGGGAGGCGTCGACTGCATGCTGACGCACGGTTCGGTCGTACGCGTCGTGCTCGATTACGTGCTGCTCGCGCTGCGCGGTGAGGGTCGCGTCACCCTAGGAGACGCGCCCCTGCAGAGCTGCGACTTCGAGAAGCTCCTCGCGATCACGGGGATCGGGGCGATGGCTGCGGCCGTGCAGGATCGCGCGGACGTTCCGATCGACCTTCTGGACTTCCGCTGCACCGGCAGGACCGAGAGCGACGCCGGCTTCGCTGGCGCCCGGTACGAACTGGCCGGTGATCCGAACGGTCTGCAGCCCGTGGATCTCGGCGACAACAGCGTGCTCGCACCCCTCGACGAGGGCCACGACCGCTATCGCGTCACGGGCTACGACGCAGAGTCGACCCCGATGCACCACCGGCCGGGCAAGCATGAGTATCTGATGGCGTGCACCGCTCTCGACTCCGACGTGCTGATCAACGTGCCGAAGCTCAAGACCCACCGCAAGGCGGGAATGACGTGCGCGCTCAAGAACCTCGTCGGCCTGAACGGCGACAAGGCGTGGCTTCCGCACCATCGCTCAGGTGCAGTCAACTGCGGTGGGGACGAGTACCCGATCTCCTCCCCGCGCAAAGCGCTCCTGTCGAAGCTCGACTACGAGATCGACGCTGCGGGGCCCGGAGTCCGCCGGATTGCGCTGCGGGCCGCGCGCAAGGCGATCAGCATCTCAAATCGCGTGAAGCCGTTCCCGGACCACTACCGGGAGGGCTCCTGGTACGGGAACGACACGGTCTGGCGCATGGTTCTCGACCTGAACCGCGCCGCCATCTACGCGCGCGGCGACGGCGCCTTCGGCCGGGAGCGGCGCAAGTGGCTGACCATCGTCGACGCCATCGTGACGGGCGAGAACGAGGGTCCGCTGCGTCCGGATCCCGTGCACTCCGGAGTCGTGCTCGCGGGTTTCGACCAAGCGCTCGTCGACCTGGCCTGCGCCCGCATGATCGGATTCGATCCCGAGCGACTGCCCTGCGTTCGCGAGGCGTTCACGGTGGGGGAGTGGCCGATCACGGAGCACACCCCTGACGATCTGCGGGTGGTGCCCGAGTTGCCGAGCACGCCGCTCCGGCCGAGCCTCGGATGGCTGGGGCACGTCGAGGCGGCGGACGTACCGCGCGGGGCGCCGGCGTACTCGTCGGACCCCTACGCCGACGTGCGCACCGACATCTCGTAGCAGCGCGTCGACGCGCTGCTAGCCCGAATCGTTCACCAGCCGGGAATCTGAGCGGGCCGTCGTCTGTCTAAGTGCTCGTACTCGCTAGTACTTGCACCGACAGGAGCGCCGGCCCGATGACGACAGACTGTAGCCCGCAGGGGACCCTCTTCGCGGGCATCTGTGGACGCACCGCGGTGACGCGCTTCGACGCCGGTACCGTGACGAGCGACGGGGGCGTGCTGCTGCTCGAGCGGGTCGATCGTCGCATCGATCTGCTCTCGCGGTTTGCGCGCTGCTTCGGGGACCACCGGGACCCGCGTCGGGTCGAGCACACGGTCGGCCAGATGCTGCGTCAGCGGGTCTTCGGGCTGTGCGCGGGCTACGAGGATCTGGTGGACCACGACCATGTCGGCAAGGACCCGCTGTTTGCCGCGGCGTGCGGCAAGCGCGAGGGTGCTCTGGCCACGCACCCGACGCTCTCGCGGCTCGAGACCACGCAGCTCGGCGCCACGGCACAGACGCGCTACGCCAAGATCGAGATGGACCAGGAGCGCGTGGACAGCGTGCTCAGCGACGTCTTCTGCGAGGCCATGGGGCCGGAGGATCCGGGCCTGCTCGTGCTGGACCTGGACCACTCCGACGTGCGGCTGCACGGCCGGCAGGAGGGCCGCTTCTTCCACGGCTACTACGGGCACTACTGCTACCTGCCGCTGTACGTCTTCTGCGGCGAGCACCTCTTGCTCGCTCGGCTCCAGACCGCTGACAGAGATCCCGCGCGCGGAGTCGTGGACGAGCTCCGTGCGCTGGTCTTACGTCTGCGGCGCCGCTGGCCCCGGGCCAAGGTGCTCGTGCGCGCAGACTCGGGCTTTTGCCGCGAGGAGCTGATGGCCTGGTGCGAGGCCGCCGGCCACTTCTACCTGCTGGGCATGGCGCGCAATGAGCGCCTTGAGCGACACGTCGAAGACGCGCTCGATGAGGCCGCAGCCCGTGCCGTGCAGACCGGCCGAGCAGCCCGGGTCTTTCGCGACTTTGCCTGGACCACGCTGGGGAGCTGGAGCCAGAGGCGTCGCGTGGTCGCCAAGGCCGAGCACCTGCCGGGCGGCAAGCGCAATCCCCGCTTCGTGGTGACCAATCTGCCGCCTCGTAGCTGGAGCAGCAAGCGTCTCTACGAGCAGCTCTACTGCGCCCGGGGCGAGGCGGAGAATCGCATCAAGGAGCAGCAGCTCGAGCTCTTCGGCACCCGTCTGTCGGTGCACACGATGCAGGGCAACGCCGTGCGGATGGCCATGTCGGCCATGGCCTACGTCCTGACCTGTGCGCTGCGACGCATCGGTCTCGCCGGCACCGAGATGGCGCGTGCGCAAGCCGGCACGATCCGCCTGCGGCTGCTCAAGATCGGCGCGCTCGTGCGGATCACGACGCGCCGGATCTGGGTCTCGATGTCCTCGTCGTGGCCCTGGCAGCACGTCTTCGAGCGCTGCGCGCAACGACTGCTGGCATCCCCGAAGCCGACCTGACGTCCCGCCGCGCCGTCCGCCACACCACCGCCCGGCCTACGGTCTGCCCACACCGCAGAATCCGCGCCGTTTCGGCCGCTCACTCGCGTTGCCCTTGTGGCAACGACGACAGCATCCGCCCTCGCCTGGCCAAGATCTGACCCTGTGGACTCCGAAAGCACCGTCATCGCGACGTCTCGTGAACAGATGCGGCTAGCCCGGCTAGCCCTCCGTGTGGGCATCGACCACGCCGAGGCGCTCCGCCAGCGCGCTGGTGAGCACGCCGTCCGGATCGAGACGCGTCTTCCACGCTCGGAACGCCGGCAGGCTGGGGAACGCGCGGCGAAACGCGTCTGCCGTCGCGGTCTGGTCCTTGGCGGGGTAGAAGCTGCCGCCATTCGAGATCACGGTCTCGTCCATGTCCCGGCACAGCGCCCACAGGCGTTCGCGGTTCCGACGCGTGACCCTGAAGTCCAGCGCCAGCGACCAGCCGTCGAGGCTGTGTGTGAGCAGGAATTCGTCACTCCGGTGCTTCTTCAGCACCGCGAGCCACGGGACGAGATCCGCCGCACGACACATCTCGAGGAGACGCCCGTGCACCTCCGGTGCCGCATCGTGCGGGACGACGCTCTGATGCTGCAGCATCCCCCCCGCGCCGTAGAAGTCGCGCCAGTGGGGCACGCGATCCAGCAGGAACGAGAACGCGGCGATGCGTTCGAGCCCCAATTCCCGGCTGTGCAACGCCGAGAGCGCGCGCCTGACCAGGTTGACGACCCGCACGCCGGCAGAGTGCGCGAACGGCCGAGCTAGCAGCGACGCATGTGCGTTGGGAACAACTCCGAGCACACGGCCCGGCGGCTCTTGCGCGTGGGCCTGGAGAGACTTCTCGGGATGCGGATCCTCATGGGCGGCCAGGTGGCGCGCACCGTGCAACACCGACGCGCCCCGACGCGAAAATCCGTCCACCCAGCCGACGACGTAGTCGGAGCGCTCGGCGAGTTCGTCCAGTACTTCGAACGCCGCCCGCAGCGTCGCGACCCTCCGTCGCTCGACGGCAACGTCGCCCGACTCCACCCTGCGCATGCGAAGTGTGGCGCTCGTGATCACACCCAGCATCCCGAAGCCCGAAACGAGCGCGCGCAGCAACTCGTCGTCCCGCCCGGCCACCACGTCGCGAAGCACGCCGTCCGGCGTGGCCAGCTGCAGCGACGCCACGTGCTCGCCGATCGCTCCGTCACGGAACTGGTTCTTGCCGTGGACGTGCATAGCGAGGCAGCCACCGATGGTCGCGTGCTGGGTGCCCGGCACGACCATCGGCCAGAGACCGTAGGGGAGCGACGCGCGCCAGAGCTGTCCGATCGTCACGCCGGCGCCGACGGTGGCCATGCCGGCGTCGACGTCGAGCGCAATGCCCGTCAGCCCGCGGAGATCGAGCACGTCACCATCGTGCACCGCCGCGTCGCCGTAGCTGCGGCCACCTGCGCGCAGACAGAGCCGGCGGCCGTCCTCCCGCGCCCGCCGCAGTGCCTCGAGCACCTCGTCGGCGTCCACGGGACGGAACATCCTCGCGGGAGCACCGACCGAGCGGCCGAAGCCCTGCAGCGCGTGCCACTCTGGCGGAGTCGTGACGGCGGGGGAGGTCATGTCAAATCGGGAGATGGCGGAACAACCACGACGGTATCGCGCGGATGACGAACGACACGAACCCCCAGCGGCGGGGGACGTGCACGTCGACGCTGCCCCTGCGTGCATAGTGCAGGATGATCTCCGCCGCGCGCGGGGCGGAGATCATGCCGTGCGTCTTCATACCCTTGGTCATGTCGGTGTCCACGAACCCCGGACGGACCGTGACGATGTCGACCCCGCGCGTTGCGAGGCGGTTGCGCAACGACTCGAGGAACGACGTCAGACCGGCCTTCGACGCGCAGTACGCAGGCATGCCGCGGCGTCCCCGGTCGCCGGCGATCGAGGAGATCCCGACGATCGTCCCGGCGCCGCGCGCGCCCATGCGCACCGCCGCGTGGTCCAGCCAGGCCACCGCCCCCACCAGGTTGACTGCGAGCATCTGCGTGTCCTTCGCGGCCGTGAACTCGTCGGGTTCCACAGGCAGCAGCAGCCCCGCGGAGTAGATGACCAGATCCGGCTCGCCGATCTCGGTCGTGATGAGGTCGAGAAGCCCGGGGATCTCCTCGTGCGCCTGCACGTCGTGCTCGTGCGCCACGGCGACGGCGCCGCCCGCACGGAGCTCCTCCGTGACGGTTCGCAGCAGATCCCCGCGCCGCGCCAGCAAGGCCACGCGCGTGCCCTCGGACGCCAGACGCCGCGCGAGCGCGGCTCCGATCCCGCTGCTGGCGCCGATGATCACGGCGCTCTCGAAGGGACGGTCTCTCGGCAAGTCAGGGTCTCCGCAGGGCCGCGCGGATCGTAGCAGCGCGGCCGCAGACGGCGTGCGCTACTCGTCGCCCGGCCGGCTCTCTGCCGTGCCGAGGTCGAACGCGCCGAGGTACGTTTCGGAGCCCGTTGGGGCGCCGGGCTCCCCTTCGTCCGAATCGCCGGGGCACGTCACCCCGTAGTGCGTCATGCCATCGTCCGCCGGAGCGGTCTGGCCGCGCGCACGCTCTCTCAGCCAGCGCGCAGTCAGTCCCCGCTTGCGCGGACCCTCGCCCTGGTTCCACGGCCGTTCGGGCGGACGCATCGCGTTGGCGGCGTCCGCTGCGGCCGTGACGACCCCGTCCCGTGCGGCGGCGTCTTGGCCGGCCGCGGTGCCGATCGAGACAGAGACCCCATCCGAAACGTCGTGGACCTCCTCGACGACCAGACCGAACTCAACATCCGGCATCTGATCTTCGGTCGGCAACTCGTACGTCTCGAGACGGACGTATGCGTCCGCCGTGTCGAGCACGGCGATCTCCTTGCGGTACGCAAACGGCAGGCAGGCCGAGATCGCACACATGTGATAGAGCAAGTCGAAGTGCATGAGGCTGCCGAAGGTGCTGGACACCAGGAATCCGGTGATGGACGCCTGCAGCGCCTGGCTCGTGTGCACGTACCACACCAAGCGCTCGTCGGCGCGCGCGAGCGCATCGCGGCGGACACGCGCGCAACTGCGCCAGGCTGCGCCGATGAACAGCAGGTAGAGCAGGAGTCCGGGGATGCCGGTCGAGCTCGAGATCTCGAGGTAGGTGTTGTGGATCTCCATCCGCGGCATGTCGTGGTCGTGGGGGAAGCGCCGGAAGTTGTCCGGGAAGTTGCGCGGGCCGATGCCCACGATGGGGCGCGCCTTCGTGATCGTCCATGCAGAGCCCCACGCCTGGAGCCGCCGCAACGCTGACTGATCTGTCTTGCGCGCGACGTTGATGTTGCCGATGCGCTCGACGTACGAGTCGGGTGCGAACGTGAGGAACGCGGTGACGACGAGCGGCGCGACGACCGTCAACATCAAGAGGCGCGCGCGCGTGTTCCAGAGCATCACGCACGCCGCAGCGACCGTTCCCAGGAACCCGCCGCGCGAGTACGAGAAGATCACGGCGATGAGAGTCAGGACGCTCGTGATCCACCAGACCCAGCGACGCGACATCGTCTTCGCCTGCAGGGCGAAGTAGACGCAGAACGGCAGCGCGATGTTCAGCGCGATCGCGTTCTCGTTGTTGCCGGAGATCATGCCGCCGATGGGCGCGGTGATCTGTGTGCCCGGGTGCGCGATCCCGTAGATGCCCATCTTGATGCCGTGGAACGAGAGGCCGCCGACGATCGCGAGCAGCACCCACTTGATGGACTTGCGGTCTTCGCAGAGCGCGGTGGTCACCAGGCAGATCAGGAAAATCTTCGAGATGTGCGAGAGGCCCATCGACTTGGCCAGGAGCGGATCGATGGCCGTGTGCGCGGTGATCGCATACCAGAACCACAGCACCAGCAGCGTGTAGGTGACCGGGCTGCCCCTGAACAACTGGAACTTGCCGCGCGCCGCCATCCCGGCGAGGAGCGCCACGGCCGTGTACAGACCGAAGCTGATGTGCCCGATCCCGTACGCCCACTCGTGCGGCCGCATATAGGCGAGAACCGAGTACCAGCACAGGCCGATCAACGGCGACACGAACGCCAGCGGGAGGGCCAGCGCGGCAAGAGCCAGGACGATCGTCGCGCGCACTGTGGGGGGGGCACTCCTCGGGCGGGGGAGTTGTGGACGGGGGAGACGGGCGGACCGTGGGTACGGTCCCCTCACCTATCGGGAAATCGGGGCTCCCCTTTGGAGCCGGCCGGGATCGTCGTCGGCCGCGGCCGATCCCTCCCCGGCCCGAGCCCCGCCCCTTCCCCGGCCCCTTCGACCGGTCCGGTTGGCTTCGCCGCCTATACTCGGAGCTATGCAGGCACGCCGCAGGCACCGTCTCCTGGGCCTCGCGGCCCTCACGGTCACCGTGGGGGTCCTGGCTGCCTCCCCGGCGCCAGCCGACGCCCGCGACGGGGTGAACGCCTTGACGCGGCACATGGCGGGCCTGACGGCCTCCCCGGGTCTCGAATTCCGGCTCCTGACGATCCACTTTCTCGAGTCGCCGCGGACCGCGGTCGCTCCCGAGACACGAGGCTGGCTGCGACGGCCAACCCCGACACGGTGGGGCTGGCGTTCCCGGCCCGCGGTCGCGTGCGTCCGACCCACCTGGACAACTTCGCGGCGGAGCGCACGGTGCTCCTCCCGGGGGACCTGATCCGCGCCGACGAACTGGACCTCGTGGTCACCAAGCATCTGGTTGTCCCCGGCGGCAAGCGCGCCAAGCTGCCCGTCGAGGCGGTCTCGTTGCGTGCGCCGCGGGAGCCCGGTCCAGAACCGGCCTTCCTGCACGCCGCCGTGCCGCCGACCCTCCGGTGGGCCTTCACCCGCTCGATCCGGGCGAGGGAAGCCACGGCGCTGATCAACGGCTGGGCCGATGCGGCGGGGCTGACCACGACCCGCAGGGCGCCCGCGAACCTGGCGAGTGGAGCGACAATTCGCGACCGGGCCACGGAGTACCGCCAGGCGCTCTCACGGGTGCCCCGCGCCGGTCCGGGTCTGCAGCAGGTCGGCTACGTGGCGCTCCTGGACGGCACACCGTTGGTGGTGGAGGTCTTCGGCAAGGCGGGCGACTTCCGGGCCCGCTGGCCCGAGCTGGTCCGCGCCCTGGCCGTCGAGGCCTGTCTCCTCGAGGCCCGCGAAGAGGTCCTGACGACCGACATGGCCCCGTCGGGCAACCCCGACCGGTTCCTGACGGACGTCCGTCGTTTGACACTCGAGTTGCACGGAAAGGCCGACTCGACCCGGGTCCCCGGCGGTGGCCGGGTGTTCCGGGTCAAGACGAGCCAGGGCGACATGACGGGCCTGGTGGTGGACGGTGATCGCGTCGTCCACGCGCTCCTCCTGACCGACCCCCGTCGGCGGCGGGAAGGCGGCGAGGACACCTTCGATCCCGACATCGTCTCCGGCCGCCGGCCACAGTCGGAGTTCGAGAGGCGCTTCAAGGACCGCATGCGCAAGCGTCCGCCCCTCCCCGGCGGCGGCGCGCGGCCTCCGTTCCCACGGCGCCCCGGCGAGGACGACTAGGCCCGCCCGCTAGGGAGTCCGGTGGGCGGTGCAGCACGACGCAACTCCGCGTCGAGCGCACGATCCACGGCGCGTCCAGCCAGCCGGACGCCCCGCACGAGAGGGCCTCCAAGACCCCGCGCGGGCGCTTCCTCCTGTGGTCGCATCGGGCGACCGCCGCCCAGATGTCGCCCCACTGGTTGGCGTGCGAAGATGGCGCCGCCGGGTGTTCCGTCACGCTCCCCCGACCCGCCACTGTACGGGTTGCGCGCCTTCCCGGGGAGGGGCCGCCGACCGACTCTCTGCAAAGCCGTCGCGACGGGGCGGAAGACGTCGATCCGACCCGGGGAGGACTAACAGATGTCGCAATAAGGCCGGGCATAACCACCCTGCGACATCGTCGCTAACTCACTTTAACAAAGTGAGATAGTTCATTCACACCCTGTCAGGCACCCCTTACATAATGTCGCATAATCCATATTATGTAAAATGGAGTACGGGGGACGGTCTGAGGGGTACACGCACGGCGAGTTCTGGCGCCCGTTCCCCTGCTATCCCTCGGCGAGGCCGAGTCCCGGGGTGGTCTGCCAGAGCTCCCGGAACCGCGCCAGTCCCGCGGCCTCCTCGGGGCCGTATTCGAAGGAGAGATGGCGGCGCAGGTAGGTCAGCGCGGCGTCCTCGTGCAGGCCCACGTCGGCGGCCCCGCGGCGGGCGATCGATGGGAGGGTCGCCTGGCCCCTGGCCGCGGCCCGCACCAGGGCCGGAGCGGCTCTCTCAGCGCTGCCCGCGTCCCGAGCGATCCAGGCGGCGAAGACGAACGGCAGGTTCGTCCAGTCCCGCCAGGCGGCTCCCAGATCGATGGCGGGTGGCCCGTCCCAGACGGCCCGGAGCGCCGGGTCCCCGATGAGGAGGACCGCGTCCTCCCCGACGCCCCTCAGGTCTGGCTCCGGGTCTCGCTGGCCGAATGTGGGGCGGGTCTTCCACAGGTGCTCGAACAGGACCCTCACCAGCGCTGCGCTGGTCCGCGAGGACGTGTCGAGGGCCACCGTCCGGACCTCGCTCGGGTCCCTCTTGGCGAACAGGAGGACACTCTTCACCGGCCCCCGTGCCACGACCGCGCCGGCCGGGACGATGCAGGACCCGGGCTGCTCGAACGACGCCACGACTGGCGCCAGGGCCACGTCCACCTGCCCCGCCGCCAGCATCTCCGCCAGGCGGGCCGGGACCGCGCGCAGGAGGGGCCCGGTCTCCTCCGCGAGACCGGCCAGGAGGGGCTCGGCGTTCAGATACGGCACGGCTCCGTATCGGAGGGATCGAAGGCCTTCTTTCGTCACAGCACGCCCTTCCGGCGGAGCAGGAGACCTCCCCCGCCGAGCAGCAGCAGCCAGGCCGCCAGCGCCCCGAGCAGCGCGCGGTCGATGTGTCCGGAGATCTCGCGCAGATCGTGCTGCGTGCTGCGGCTCTCGGTCAGGGCCACTACTTCGTCGTCGAGCAGCCGCCGCAACTCGTCGCGCTTCGGACCGGCGGCGAGCGCCTCGGTCGCGGTGCGCGCGCGCGATAGGGACGCCTCGGCGTCGTCGTAACGACGGGCCGTGCCGCGTAGGACGCGGGTCTGCCAGATCAACGGCCATGGGCTGGCGTTCTTCGCGTGAATCTCGTCATACCGTCGCAAGGCCGAGTCCACGTCACCGTCCAACTCGTCCAGCGCCGCCAGGCGGTACAGCGCCGTGATCACGCTGGCCTCGGCATCGGTCGTCAGCACGCGCTCGAACGCGGCTCGGGCCTCGACGGGATGACCGGACCGCTCCTGCAGGTATCCGAGATCGATCAGGAAGAACTGCGACTGGTCGGGGTAGGAGTCGCTCATGGCGTTGAGGAACGGCACGCCGCCCTCCACGTCCAGGCTGTTCAACAGTCGGCTACGCAGCGCCATGGCGGCGCCCCACGCACGGGCCTGCCCGTACTCACGCTGGAGAACTGTCAGGACCATCTCGGTCGCGTGTCGATTCCCCGTCAGTGTCGGCAGGACCTCGAGCGCGGCCTCCGCTGCATCCACCATCCGGCCCGCTCCCCCGCCGCCCTCGTAGCCGTCCTTCACGTGCTGCAGATACGCCACTGCTCCCGGTGTGCCGTCCGCGTCGTAGGCCCGGCGCAGCGCGGCGGCCGGACTCTCCCCGTCCTGCGCGGCTGCCACCGCAGAGAGCAGGCAGAGCAGAACCGCGGCGATCCGTACCTGGATCACGGCCCGCGCGCCTCCGCTTCGGCACGATCGATCATCTCGTCCATCAGGCGCTCGAGTGGTGCGTGGTCGTCGGTCAGCAACCAACCCTCGGGATCGTGAGGGAGGATGACGCTCTTGCCCGGGATCTTGCTGGCGAGGGTGATCAGATCGCCCCACTCAGCGACTTCACTGCGGTCGCCGAAGCGCGCATTCACGCGCATCGCCGCGAGGCGTGACAGATCCGGAGGTGCGCCGTTGCGTGCCATGAGCACGAAGTTGCCGCCCCACGACTGACGCACCTGAACGGCGTGGCCGAACACGTGAGCGCACGTGTTCTGCAGCGCGAGCAGGTTCGGCGAGTCCGGCCGGTACGCGTAGACGTTCATGGCCAGGATTCCACCCGGCTCGAGTCGTTCCTTGCAGAGTTCGAAGAACTCCCGCGTACCGAGGTGGAACGGGATGTACAGCTCGTGCGTGAACGCATCGACCACGATCATGTGGTACCCGGGCGCGCCGCGTCCTGCGGCCAGCATCTGCCGGCCGTCCATGACGTACGCGGACAGCCAGTCCGAGTCACTCGGCGGAAGGTGAAAGTGCGTCCGGCCGTACTCCAGCACGAGCGGATCGAGTTCCGCGCCGTCGACGTGCAGGTCGTATACGCCGTCCCAGAAGTGCTTCCATTGATGCGGGAAGATCCCGCCGGCAAGTCCAACGATGGCTGCGCGCAGTTCGGCTCCGCGGGGGACGTCGAGCAGCATCGGCAAGACGGCGTAGTCGTCGTAGTACCGGGAGCCGGTCAAGACCTGCCCCAGGACTTCGAACGAGTGGTACGTGTAGACGCCCTCGTTCAGCGTCATGAGGCGCCACGCCTCCCCGTTCTCGAAACGGTCCTCGCGCACGGTTACGTACTGGTAGGGCGACTCGCCCTCGGCGAGGAGGTGCGCGACTCCGTCGCGGTCACCGGGGAGCGGTGGGAGTGATCGTCCTGGAGCCGCTGAGGTCAGCGCACCGACCGGCAGGGCGACCACAAGTACGACCAACGCTGCCGCCGTTCCCCGCCGCCGCCACGTGAGCGCCAGCCCGATGACCGCAGGGATCAGCAGCAGCACGGCCGCGATCAGCATCGTGCGGCGTGATCCGAACTCGGGGATCAGGACGTAGGTCGGGAGATACGTCCCGACGATCGATCCGACGGTTCCGATGGCGAACACCCGCCCCGCCGCGCGGCCCACGCCGCCCGTCGCGAGCAACCGCACGGCGAGTGGCGAGATCATGCCGAGCAGCAGCGTCGCCGGCGCGAACAGGATGATCGACGCCGCGAGCGATCCGCGGCCGAGGGTGCCCGCGACTCCCTCCACGTGCATTTCGACCGGCAGCAGCCACTCGGCGATCGGTGTGGTCAGCGGCGCGGTCAGCAGCACGACGAGTCCGCCCGCCGCGAGCAGGCCGTACAGCACCTTCGCGAACGGTCTGCGGTCGGCCAGCCGGCCGCCCACTGCGTAGCCGACGGCGAGGGCGGCCATGACGACGCCGATCACGTTCGTCCAGACGATGTTGGTCGAGCCGAAGAACGGCTGCAGCAGCCGCACGGCCGTCATCTCGACGATCATGATCGCGCAGCCCGAGCAGAACACGGTCGCGAGCAGGAATGCGACGAACCCGGAACCCCCCGCTAGGGAAGGTTCCGGGTTCTCGCTCGCGGCCCCATCTGCTGGCCGCTGGTCGGTCGGCGGTTCCGCCACCCGGGGTCGGCTTACTCCTCGCCGCCCTCCCCATCACCGCCGGCACCGTCACCACCGGCCTCATCACCACCTGCACTGTCCTTCTCACTACCACCCTCGGCGTCGCCCGCTTCTTCCTCGGGCGTCGGCGCCGGCGCGAAGCCGCGGTAGTCGGCCATGAACACGCGGCCGTACTCACCGAACGTGTCGGCGGTCTCGAACATGTCGCGGATCGAGCGCTCGAACTTGCGGGTCGCCACGATCTCGCCGTTCACCTGGATTGAGACCGGGTTGTCGAGATCCATGAGGTCGTCGTTCATGTACAGCGTGAACTCACCGAGGTTCGTGGCGGTGATGTCAACCACGCCCGCATCGCGGTCGTACTTCACGTTCATCGTGATGTCATCGCCGCGCTTCTGCGGACTGACGATCAGCATGGTTCCGGTCCACGGGGACGTGATGCCGTCCTCGTTCGTGGTGGTCGTGAACGCGTACTCGGTCGGGAGTGTGCGTCCCGGGTGCGCCATGAGCCACGCAGCTACGTCGGCCATGGCCGTATCACCAACGGCAATGGCCTTGTTCCCATCGGCGTTCAGATCCGTGTAGGCCTTGGCGGTCGCGTCGGCGTCACCCTCGTGCAGGACCACGGCCGTGTAGAGCTTGGAGTTGCCGCTCGTGATGGCCTTCGTCGGCTTGCGCAGGACCAGCCCGGCGATGCGGTCGGGCATCGCGTTTGCGGCGATGTCCTGGATCGTCTCGCACGTCGCGCCCTCGGCCTCCATGTAGAACTGGTTCGGGTGCACGTTGAAACGCTCGCGCAGGTGCGTGAACGCGTGGGCCGCGAGCCAGGGCTGCTTCGCGATCGGGAACTTGTCCGACTCGTTCACCGCCGCGACGATCCAGTTCTTCTTGATGGCCTCGTGGACCAGCCAGTTCGTCTCGAGATACGCCTTCGCGTCCTGATCACTCGCGACGACGCACATGAGCAGCGGGTGCGGCTTCTTCGACGTGTAGGCGAGAGCACCATGGAACACGACCGGTACGGTCCCGCTGCTGGCGTCCGCGTAGACGACCTGCATGTCCTCGGTGACGACCTTCTTGTGCGCCGCCGATTTGCGCGACTTGCCGGAGAAGTACTCCGAGGTGATCGTCTCGACCCAGAACTCGGGGCTGCGGATCGCGGTGCCCTTCTTGTCCTTCTTTCCAAGCGTCTTATCGAGCTGGTTGAAGAGGACCTCCCGGTCCTGCGTCTGCGACGCATCGATGTCTCCGCCGACGAGAGAAGCCACCGCCTTCTGGACGGCTGACTTGACGGAACCGGAGACCTTGCCGGCGGCGAAGGCCATACCGGCGCCGGACGCGAGTCCAGCGGCGAGAGCGCCTGCCACAGTCAGTGCGATGAGTCTTGTACGCATCTGCGTTCCTCCAGTATCCGGTCACGGGTGTCCCGGTGATCTGCCGGGGGCGCGCCACCCGCGCCGTCCGGAGACGGCAACGGCGAGGCCGGGACATCCTATCTGGTCAGGCGCGCCGGTGCGCGCGTCGAGATCCAGCCTCGGACGCGCTCGCGGTCGAACCCGCTCTTGTGACGTCCTGACAAGTGACTTTCGTGCCCCCAGCTCAGTTCGAGCGTCGGGACCACGTTCCACTCGTCCGACTCGCCATCAGTTCGTACGTCCGCCATAGGTCAGGAGTTGCAGCGAACTCCCTGCCAACGAGGCGACGCTCTCAATCGAAGAGCGGAGGTAACGGAAAGCGGACGTCGTCCACGTTCCGGCGGTGACGGGCGTGGAGGGCGTCCTCCCCCCGGCGGCGGGCGGCATCCAAGGCTGTCTGGAACCAGCGCCGAGCCTCGGCCCGGTCGCCTCGCTCCCGAGCCATGAACCCGAGGTTCTCGAGCCCGTCGTTGTGGAGGGGGTCGGCCTCGTGAGCACCCTCGAAGGCGGCCGCGGCGGCCTCGTCGTCCCGCATGACCAGGAGGAGCAGGCCCATGTCGTTACGGATCTGGGCATCTCCCGGCGCGAGGTCGACAGCCCGCCGATAGGCCGCGACGGCCTGGTCATACTGGCCCAGCCATCGCCGCGCCAGGCCGAGGTTGGCCTGCGCCAGAGAGTCCTCAGGGAGCGCAGCGGCGACCTCCTCGAAGTACGGAAGGGCGTCTGCGTGCGCCTGCCGCGCCCCGAGTGCCACGGCGATCTGGCCGAGTCCGGCCACGGCGGGCAGGTGGCCCGGTCGTCGCGAGAGAATCTCGCGGTAGATCGGCGCCGCCTTCTCCGCGTCCTCCAGCACGTCGCGGTGAATGCGCGCCGCCTCGATCCGCGCGGCCATGTTCTCAGGGTCGCGCTTCCACGCCTCCGCCAGCCAGACGAGTGCGTCCTCCATGCGGCCGGCGCCCTCGTACGCAAATCCGGCGTAGTGCGCGCCGGCTCCGATTTCCGGCATCTCGGTCGCGAGTGCAGCCAGCTTCTCCGCGAGTTCGCCGAATCGCCGGTCCCCGGCATACGCCTGCCAGAGCGACTTCCATCCGGCGGCGTCGGCAGGTGCGGCGCGGATCGCTGTCTCGGCTGCGGAAGCGGCCAGCTCGGTGTTGCCGCTCTGCCGCGCGCAGTACGAGAGCGCCCGCGCGAGGAGCGCGTCCTGCGGCGTCGCCTCGACCAGGTCCCCGAACAGCAGGATGGCACGCTCGGGCTGCTGGGCGTTCAGCAGGGTGAATGCTAGCGCGCGTTGCGTCACGACGTCATCCGGCCATCTCGCGTTGGCCTCCGTGAGATGACGCAGCGCGGCGTCGGGATCGCCCTGCGCCTCTGCGCAACGCGCCAGTCCCCGCGCGGTCCACGCCGTGTCCGCACCGGCGTCTTTCGCGCGGGCGAGCGCGATGCGCGCGTCCTCGAACGCCGCGCGGATTCCGCCTCCCGGGGCGCGCGACACGAGGATGCGCTCGGCGAACGCCAGCAGCGACTCGGCCTCTCCCTGGGCGTCCTCGGCCGCGCCGGTTGCAACCCGCGCCGCGCGCCAGTGCTCGGCGGCCGACACGAAGCGTCCGTGCTGCTGCAGGAAGCGCGCGAGCGCCCGCTGTGCGGCGACGCGCTCGGAGTCTCCGGTCGCGGCCTCGACCGCCTCGCGCAGCGCACGCTCTTGTCGGGCGATCCCCTCGGGGTCGACGGCGGGATCCACCGGCTCGTCGGGCGCAGTGACATCCGCGACTACCGGGGGATCCTCGGCCGTCTGGTCGTCCGGCTCCGTGCGCGGCACGATCGGCGGGTCCTCCGCGGTCGCCTCGCCGGGTTCACCGAGGAGAGCGGAGGGATCGACCGCCGAACGCAGGCGCGACGCGCGCACCCGCTCCCCGACCGGGATGACCACGCGCCCAAGAAGCCAGCCCAGGAGCAGAGCGACACCGATCCCGAGCGCGACGACGACGGCGCTGCGGCGGCTGCTCACTCGATCTCCACCGTCGACTCGTGGACGTCCGTGACGTTCCCGAAGCGGAGTTCCTCGGGGTTCAGTGCGTACGTGAGCCGCACGTGGGCGGATCCGCGGAAGCCCTCAGGCAGTTGCCACTTGGCCGTGCGGCTGTCGCCCTGCGCGATCTGCGTGCTCGGCTTGAAGTCGTCGCGGTAGTAGAGGCGGAACTCGCCGTCCTCCATCTGCACGCTGCGTTGCCGCACATTGCCGCGCTGATCGGTCAGCGTTACCCACACGTTGTACGAACGGTGCCGCGCGTCCGTCGGGACCTTGTGTCCGGCACCCACGTTCGAGACGTCCGCCATGAGCATGCGTCCTTCGAGGCGCACAGCAAGCGTGAGCCCGCGCTTGTGCATCGCCGGTTCGTGAGCGCCTGGGAACACATGGCTGTTGCCGACGCGTCCGTCCGCGCGATCGACCTCTTCCATGTGACACGACTGGCATTCAGCGAGGAGGCTCGACGCCCGCAACTCGTCCACCGTCTCGTGCTGGTTGTGGCACCCCGCGCAGACCATGGACGTGGACATGTCCTTCGTCTCGACCGGCCGGCACGCCCCGTCGGTGCCCGTGGTGTCGACGGAGCGCGACGCGGCGACGGAGATGCCGTCGTCCAGAATGTGGCAGGTCAGACAGTCGACGCCGTCCTGACGCGCGTGCTGGCGCGGCGCGACACGCTGGTCGACGCCGGTCAGGTGGATCGGTTGTGGGGCGTGACAGTCGATGCACTCGGTGTCGCGGAACCCGTTCGAGAGTGCCTGGACCATCGGGTCGGTCCACGCCATGCCGTGGTAGCTCTTCTCCCACTCGGCGTAGACGTCGGCGTGGCAGACCTGGCACTCCTTCGCGTTACGGAAGGGTACGGCGCGCGGTCCCGGCGGGATTACGCCGATCTCGCCGTTCCCGCCGCCGTCGTCGATCGGCGGCGGATCCGCGCCATCGCCACCGAGGAACCACACGAGGCCTGCGATGACGGCCACGACTGCGAGCAGAGCGAGCACACGCCTCATGCGACTCCTCCACTGTTGGCGGACGGGACCAGTCCCGGCGGGTCGGCGACGACACACACCGGCGTGCCCGCAGCGACGACCTCGCGTGTGGTCACAAGCACCTCCGGTCCGTCGACACCCAGCTTGACCTCCGCCATCCAGTCTCCTCCGCGGTACGTACAGCCCGTCACGCGTCCTGCCGTCCCCTCGGCGGCGAGACGCAGACCGCCCGGGCGGAACACCGCAACAAGGGGGCCGCCTGGAGCCCCATCGGCGTCGAACGTCCCGAGAGCCGTGCTCACGCGGCCCCCCGTGCGCTCCGCGGCCAGGACGCTCGCGGTGCCCACGAACTCGGCCACGAACCGCGAAGCCGGCCGGTCGTGGACCTCGGCTGGGGTGCCCTCCTGAGCCACCCGTCCGCCAGACAGGACCACCACCCGCTCGGCCAGCGCGAACGCCTCGGTGTGGTCGTGTGTGACGAGAAGGGTGGCGATCTGCTTCTCCTCGCGCAGCTTGGTCAGAGTCGAGAGCAGGTGCCTGCGCAGGTGCCGGTCGAGACCGGTCAACGGTTCGTCCAGGAGCAGCACGCGCGGGTCCTGTGCCAACGCGCGAGCCAGTGCCGCCCGCTGACGCTCTCCGCCTGAGAGTTCGCCCGGGCGGCGCTCAAGCAGGGGCGCGGGCAGCCCGACGTCGGCTGCGAGGGTGAGCGCGAACCCCGGCCGTGAGGCGGCGGCGACGCCGCGAGCCTCCAGGACGAGCGACAGATTCCCGGCCACGGTCAGGTGCGGCCACAGTGCCAGATCCTGGAACACGAGGGCCGCGCCCCTGCTCTCGGGCGGGACGTGCACCGACGGCCCATCGACCTTCCGGCCGGCGATCTCGATCGTGCCGCTGCTCGGCGGGGTCAGACCGGCCACGGCGCGAAGCAGGGTGGACTTGCCGCACCCGGACGGACCGAGCACCGCCACGCTCCCGCCGGGGGGCACGGTGAGGTCGACATCGTGCAGGACCGGCGGACCGCCGTACCCAGCAGAGACTTCCGCGAGCCGGAGGGCGGGTTCGCTCACGAGCAGGTGGCCTTCGCGTAACCGGCCGGGACCGCGGGGTAACTCACTGCCGTTCCCCCTCCAATACGCGTTCGATCTCGCGAAGTGCCTTCTCGCGGGCGGCTTCCGTCGCGTCCGGGTCGTATCCCTGCAGGTCGATCCCGGCGGCGGTGAGGACCGCAGCCGCCTCCGTGCGGCGCAGCACGTCGCCCGAACGCATCTCGGCCAGCAGGTGCAGCAGACCGCTCACGTCCCCGAGCAGCAGCCGTGTCGCCGCGGCCCCGGTCCGGAACGCGGGTACGTCGTTCTCCGGTCTCTCTGCAGCTGTGGCGATGCGGGCGCTGTCCGACTCGTCCCCCACCACGCGCAGCGCGATCACCGCCTCGATGCGGACGTCGAGCACGCGGTCGTCGAGCGCCCGGCGCACCGCGGCCTGCACGGACTTCGATGCCGTGGGCACACCGGGTCGCGGGCGCGCGCATCGCGCGATTCCGCGAAGGAGCTTCGTCCGCGCGGGAGACTTCTCTTCCTTGGAGAGACACGCGGCGAGCGGCTCGGCGGCGGCCGGGATCGCCGCCAGTGCGAGCACCTCCGCGGCGCCCATGCGCACGTGCAATACGTCGTGCGAGAGAGCGTCCACCAACTGTGGCAGCGCCGGCTCTGCGACGATCGTGAGCGTCAGCTTCGCGCGCTTCTGGTACAGGAACTTGAACTGGCTCAGCTTCTCGATCTCGGCGGCGACGTGCTCCCGGAACGTCTCCCATCCTGCGTCGTCCGGGGACGGCGCGAGTTCCAGCGTGGCGCGGCGATCCTGCCACCACTGCGCTATGCGTGCGTGGCCCGCCACGCGGCTCGGCTTGGACGAGTCCGGCTCGAAGCCGAAGTCGTCACCACCGGTCACCTCGCGCAGCGCGCGCAACGCGTCGCGGTGCATGCGGGTGCGGAAGTCGCCGGCGAGTAGATCGACGAGCGATTGCACGGCGCCGGGGCAACCCATACGGGTGAGGGCGCGCACGATCCCGGGATCTACTGGGAAGTACTCGCCTTGCTTTCCCCGCCGCGCCTTGATGCGGTCCTTGTCCTCGTCGTGCACCAGGATCGCCGCCAGCGGGACCGCGGAGGACAGGTCGCCCACGCGTGCCAGAGCCTCCGCGGAGTAGAGGCGGAGGGACCCGTGATCGGTGTCGTCCCGCCTCTTGCAGAGCGCGAGCAGCGTCGGTTGCGCCTTCGTGGATCTGCCGAGGCCGAGGACCAGCGCGGACTTGTCTCGTGCGAACAGCGGCCAGTGCTCCTCGCCCGCGAGCGCGATCAGATCGTCCTCGAGGTTGGCGCTCGTCCGCGAGCGCAGGACTGGTGCGAGTCCGCTCGCCGCGCTCCGCGATCTCTCCGGGTCGTCGTGGCCGAGTTCGTCGGCTAGCGCGAGTCGCCGCGCATACGCGCGCCACGCCGGTTCCTCTGGTGGAAGATCGCGTCCGGTGGCCCAGCGCAGTTGCCGCACAGCCTCCTCGCGCGAGTCGGCATCGCCGATGAAGTCGACGAGCGTTCGCAACTGATCGCGATCCCCGATCCGTACGAGCGCGCCGCGCACGGCGAGCGGTGGGCTCTCGCCCGCGCTCTTGCGAAGAGCCGACTCAGCGGAGCGGCCGCCGATCGACACGAGCGCGCGGGACGCGGCCTCGGGCAGATCGGAGACGGCTGCGCCGAGTGCGCTGACGTCAGCAAGTGTGCCGCGCACGCCGAGCACCTGCGCTGCCCGCTGCCGCACCGGGAGGGAGAACCCGTCGCCGCGCACGAGATCGCGCAGACCGGAGTTCGCGTACGGGACGTCGTCCTTCTCGACGATGTCGAGTAGCGCGAGACGGGCCTGCTCCGACAGCGCCGAGAGAGCTTCGACGTCCCGCACCGTGGAGGCGACGAGCGCGTCCCGTTCAGGGTGCGCCCGCAGGGCCGCGATTGCAGCCTCGAGACCCTCGGCGGTCGCGTCGTCGAGCGCGCGGATCACCGGCGGCGGCTCTTGCGCGCGGACATCCGGCGCACACACCATCAGCGCAGAAGAGAGCAGCAGCGCGCGGATCGCGATCGTTCTCACGGCTGTCCCTCCGGCGGTGGCAGATGCTCGAGTGCCCAGGCCAGAGCCTCCTCTTGCGAGGTCACACGACCCTCGAGACTCTCGTCGTCCACCGCCGCAAGCACCCTGCCAATTGCGGGCCCCTTGGCGTAGCCGGCGGTCAGCAGGTCGTGTCCGGAGAGGAGCTTCACCGGAGGAGGCGGCTCCGCCAGGAACTCAGCCCGACGGTCATTGCACCAGTCGTACGTGCCGAGATCCCCGTGCGCAGCCAGGCAGTCCACACGGTGCAGGGCCAGATGTCGCCCGGCGAGTTCGCCAGTCAGGAACCGCCGCAGCTTTGCCACCCGCCACTCGCGGATCTGCACGAATGCCATGTGCCGGCGCACGAGTTCGACGACCTCGTCGATCGTGGCGGTGGGGTAGCGCAGCCGCAGCAGGATCTCCCGCGCCATGTCGGCGCCGACACGGTCGTGCCCGTCGAAACGGATGCGTTCCGCGACCACGAACGTCGGCGGCTTGCCCACGTCGTGGAGCAGAGCTGCGAGCGCCAGTTGGAGGGGCCGCTCCGCGAGCGCGTCCACGTGCTGCAGCGCCAAGAGGGTGTGAACCCATACATCGCCCTCCGGATGGAACTCCGGGGGCTGCTCGACTCCTTCCGTCGCCGCCATCTCGGGCAACACCGCAGCCAGCAGGCCGGAGCGGTGGAGCATGTCGAAACCGTGCTCCGCGCGGCCGGAGACCAAGATGCGGCTGAGTTCCTGCCGGATGCGTTCCCAAGCCACCTGCGTGATGTCGGATGCGTGCAGCTTCACGGCGCGCCACGTGGCGGGTTCGATCTCGAGCGGAATCGTCGACGCGAAGCGCACCGCGCGCAGCAGGCGGAGCTTGTCGTCCGCGAACCGCTCCTCCGCATCGCCGATCGCACGCAGCACACGGGCGTCCAGATCTGCCCGCCCCCCCACGAAGTCGAGGATCTCGCCGCTGTCCGGATCCAGGAACAGGCCGTTCACGGTGAAGTCGCGGCGCGATGCGTCCTCGCGCGCCGACGCGAACTCCACGTGCGTCGGCCGCCGGCCGTCCTGATACCCGCCCTCGGTGCGGAAGGTCGCGACCTCGGTCGGCACGTGGTCGAGCAGCGCGATCATGACACCGAACTGCTTGCCAACGGCGACCGTGCGCTCGAAGAGCTCCTCGACCTCATCCGGAACGGCTGACGTGGCGACGTCGTACTCCGCGGGCTCCCGCCCGAGCAGTTCGTCGCGTACGCATCCACCCACGAGGTAGGACTCGTGTCCCGCCTCGCGCAGCCGCTTGAGGACGGCCAGGGCAGTCGAACGCCGTTCGGCGTGCGTGGTCTCCATGGCGGCAGCGATGCTACTTGCTAGCGTCGCGACTGCTGGGCGTGATCGCAGGGGCGGCCCCGCCGCGGGGCGTGATGGCGATCCGGGTGCTCCGCCGGAAGAAGAGCAGTGCGAAGGACGTCGCGAGGATGCCCCGTTCGGGGTCCCGCCACGAGTCGTCGTCCCGCTGCCGGTCCAGAAGGACCCGCGCACCACGGGCGTACCAGTCGTGATCGCCCAACCGATCCACGGAGGCGGCGGCCGCCGCCCGCTCGAGGGACCAGAGCCAATAGTGTCGCCAGGAGGCGTCGCTACGCCGCCCAGCTGCGTTGCCGAACGCGCGCGTGATCCCTGTGTTGTTCTCCGGATCGAAGTTCTTGGCGAGCCACGCGAGTGCGCGACGCACCTCGGCGTCCTCGGCGTGGCCCGGCAGACCGGCGGGTTCGTCCTTGTCGACCGCCACGCAGAACGCCAGGCACATCGCGGCGCCGGCGGTCATTGCCGCGTACGACCTCGACCGTTCACGGTCTGAGTATCCGAACCCGCCGTCCTCGTTCTGCGACTTGCGCAGGAACTCCCGCGCCCGCGCGAACGGCTCCGGCGGGACCTCGATGCCCTGCGCCCGGGCCGCCGCCAGGGCTAGCAGAGCGAACTGGGTGTTGCTGTTGTCGCCGTCGCGCTTCACCTTCCGAGCGCGGTAGGTGTAGTCCCATTGACCGTTCTTGCACTGCGCTGTGACGAGGTCTGCGACGAGCTTCTCCGCGATGATGCGGTGCCCCGGTTCGTCCTGCGCGAGCAGTGCCAGCACCCCGAGCGCGGCACCGTAGACCCTGCCGTCCGGCAGTTTCCGTACGAGGAAGCGCGCCGCCCTGCGGCACGTCTTGTCCTCGGCCGGAACGCCGGAGTGGCGCAGCGCCAGGAGAGCCAGAGCCGTCTCACCGGTCCCCGTGCCGAACCGACCGTCCCTCCGCTGCTCGTCGCGCAGCCACGCGACACCGCGCTTGACGGAGTCGTCGACCGCGGCCTGGGTCGGCTTCGTGAACGGCGTGCCGCCCGGCGCTACCGCTTCCCCGCCATCGGGCGGATCGCCGGCGCGCGCGGACGTGAGTCCACACACGACCGACAAGGAGAGCGACAGCAGTACCAACCCGCGCAGCACGGGGCCATCGTAGCCGCGGCTGCCCGCTTGGGTTGCCGGACGGGTTGGATGGCGGGCTGGAGAGGGCCGTTGGCGGCGACCGCCTTCTCGCCGATTGCAGGCGGCGACGTGTACCTTGCCCCGGCGGTCGCAGGCGGCCGCAGGAGGCCTGCATGGGGTGGCTCGGAGTCGTCGGGATCGTCGTCGGCGCGTTCCTGCTGCTCGTGGCGCTCTACGACGTGCTCCAGCGCGGGAATCCGGTCCTCCGGAACTTCCCGGTGGTCGGTCACATTCGCTTCTGGCTGATCACGATCGGGCCGGAACTGCGCCAGTACATCGTGGCGGCCAACCGCGAGGAGCGTCCGTTCAACCGCAGCGAGCGCGAGTGGATCTACCGGTCCGCCGACCTGGCGAACAACTACTTCGGATTCGGGACCGACGACCAGATCTACTCCACGGGTTACCCGATCATCAAGCAGGCGACGTTCGCCCACGGCGAGGATGCGTTCACCGGCAGCCACTCCGACAAGGAGAAGTCGGTCCCGTGCGCCAAGGTCGTCGGAGAGTCGCACGGACGCGCGATGCCCTACCGGCCGCCGTCCATCGTGAACATCTCCGCCATGAGCTTCGGGTCGCTCGGCGCCCACGCGATCGCGGCCCTGAACAAGGGCGCCGCGCTCGCGAGCTGCTTCCACAACACGGGAGAGGGTGGAGTCTCGGCGCACCATCGCCTCGGCGGTGACCTCTGCTACCAGCTCGGCACCGGGTACTTCGGTGCGCGCGACGCGGACGGCAACTTCGACATCTCGAAGGTCGTGCAGCTCTGCGAGGAGCTACCGCAGATCAGGATGATCGAACTGAAGATCTCCCAGGGCGCGAAACCCGGAAAGGGCGGCGTGCTGCCCGGGACAAAGGTCACCGAAGAGATCGGGCGAACGCGCGGGATCCCCGTCGGAAAAGACTGCATCAGTCCGAACAACCACACGGCGTTCAGAGACGTCGACGGGTTGATCGCGCTCGTCGAGGAGATCGCCGAGAAGACGGGCCGGCCGGTCGGCATCAAGTCCGCGATCGGGCAGCTCGGCTTCTGGTACGAACTCGCGGAGAGGATGCGCGAGACGAAGCAGGGGCCCGACTTCATCGCAATCGACGGCGGCGAGGGCGGCACGGGTGCGGCCCCGCTCGCGTTCTCCGATCACGTGTCGCTGCCGTACAAGATCGGGTTCAGCCGGGTCTTCAAGATCTTCCAGGCACAGGCGCTGGACGACGACGTGGTCTGGATCGGGTCCGGCAAGCTCGGTTTCGCCGATCGCGCGATCATCGCCGTCGCGCTGGGCGCCGATCTGATCGCCGTCGCGCGGGAGGCGATGATGTCAATCGGCTGCATCCAGGCGCAGAAGTGCCATACCGGGCACTGTCCCACGGGCGTTGCGACCCACAGCTGGTGGCTGCAGCGCGGCCTGGACCCCGAGATCAATGCGCGGCGTTTCCGCAACTACGTCGTCACGCTCCGCAATGAGATCGACGCCATCACGCACGCCGCCGGCTACCACCATCCCGGGCAGTTCACGCCGCACGACGTCGAGATCTCGTCCGGCCCGAACCAGTTCCGTTCTCTCTACGAGGTGTTTGGATACGACAAGCGGCAGTACGCCCCTGGCAGAGAAGCCGCATTCAAAGCGCCCGACGGCGCGCGCCATCGCGTAGCGACCTCGTGATGCGCAGCGCGGTGGGTGGACATGCCAGGACGGACGGCTTCACGCTCACGGACGGTCTGATCGTCTTCGCGCTGCTGGTCCTTGTTTCGATGGCGTTCATCCCGCAACTCCGCGTTCGCTTCCTGCTGTCGCGGGAGGACTCGATCGCCGAGGACCTGCGGGATCTGCGCGAGCGACTCGAGGAGGCGCGCCTGGACGGGCCGGATCGCGATGGCGACGGCCGGCCGGAGTACCCGCAACTCGGCGACGCACTCAAGACACGGCGCGTTCAGTTCGATCCCGTCCCGGGACACCCGGGCGTGTTCGAGAGCTACGGCTACTACTTCGCACTCTTCTTCCCGGATCGCAATCGGCGTGCGTTGGCCGCCCATGATCCGGCGGTTCCCGCGGACTACGCGGAGGTGACATTCCTGTTGATCGCATGGCCGTCGGAACCGGGCCGCTCCGGATTCCGCGCCTACCTGTGCACGCCACCCGACGGGGTGCTGCGCCACGGGATCGACGGATATCCGTACGGCGGGCCCGAACACCCGCCCGTTCCACGCGTAGACCTCATCGACCTGCGGGAGGGACGGCCGGTGGCTCTCGGCGTGCGCGATCGGCGGACGCAGACCTGGATTCCGCCGCGCTAGGAGCGCCGAACGGACTACTTGCGACGGCGGGCGCGCGAGGCGCCGGTGTCGTCGGCGGACGAGTCAGCAGCTACGTCAGGACGGGTCGAGACAAATCGCACGGTCCGCCCGGTCACGGGGTCGACGCGGTGCACGAAGCCGTCCTCCTCCGGGAGATCGCCGTCGTACGCGGTCGGCTCGTCCTGCTCGATCACGCGCTCGACACCGAGGGTGAACGCAACGCTGCCGTCCTCGAGACGATCGATCGACGTGAGATGGAACGGGAACGCGCCATCACGCCGTGAGCGGACAGAGGGCACCGTCGAGGGGGTGATCTCCGCGCACCTCTCGATCGGGAATGCCACTTCGTCCGCACGCACCAGGGACGCGTCGAACGTGTCGATGCCGTGCGCCTCGATCAGATTGACCGGGCCGCCGTACGGACCCTGTCCCGGCGTGGGCGTGCCGCCGACGTGCCAGACCAGGAGGCCGCCACCCGGCAGCTCCGCGTCGAAGCCACTCCGGACACGCGTCTCCAGGAGCACGTACTCGTTCCCCCGCCGGGTCAGCGGGACCATCACGACCGTGTCCGCCTCCGCGTCGGGCGCCGCGAGACGCAAGCGCTGATCGACGCGGGGATCGACTCGAACGACGTCCGCCCAACCGAGGCGCACGCGGCAATGCGCGCAGAGCGAGAACGGAGAAGC
Source organism: Planctomycetota bacterium (assembly GCA_965248445.1). GTDB lineage: Bacteria > Planctomycetota > JAJSAM01 > JAJSAM01 > JAJVHW01 > CBDFJG01. The sequence goes on along the minus strand of CBDFJG010000003.1, from coordinate 681,698 downwards.
CGAGCCCGTGTCTCCCCCGCCGCGGTGGCCGATGGCCATCAGGCAGAAGTCACCGAACCCGGTCACGTGACCCACGCCATACGAGTCGGCAATGCCGAGCAGGTGCGTGAACTCGTGGCAGTGTTCACCGAGCACACCGTCGGTCACCGAGCGGCCGGCATGGACGAAGTACGGGATCTGACGGCCACCCACGGTCACGATCGCGCGGTGCGGCCAGAGCGCACGCGACGGGCGCGTCTCCGGTTCGCCGGCGTGCAGGAACGCTATGCCGTCCAAGTCCGCCGCGACGTCGATGCTGTCGCGCACGGCGATCGCGATCGCGGCGTCGGCGTACAGCGATCCCGGGGGCGCGCCCATCGGCAGCTCGGAGTACTCGCGACGGGTCTTGCCGAGTCGAAGCGTCGGCGCGATCTCGCCCACAACCCGGAGCTTGCCGCGACTCTGCGCGTCGAAGTAGTCGAAGAGCGAGGCGCCCGCGCCTCGCGCGCCGGTCTCCGCGAAGAAGAAGCGGCCGAGTTCGTCGCGTGCGGGGAGCTCGCCGGCGTCGTCGGCAAATGCGACCGGGACGACGAGCAGCTTGAACGACGATCCGCGGAAGTAGGGGATCGTGCGGCGGCGGGCCCCGATCTTGACCGCGCGCGTCAGTCGCACGCGATTGCGCTCGAGCTGGAGGGGCAGAACCGCGCCCGGCCTGGCTTCGCCGAGCAGGTCGTGCAGCCCCTCCACTCCACGCAGACGCGTGTCCGCCAGACGGATCAGAAGGTCACCGACCCGGAGCCCGGCCGACTCCGCGGCGCTGTCGGGCATCACGCGGCGGACGCGCAGGCCGCGCCGCTCGTTCACGGTGACGACCCCGAGATACGGGCGGTCGTTCGGGTCCGGCAGTTCGGCCCGCGCGGCATCGGCGGCATCCAGCAGCGGGCGCGGCGCGTCGGATGCGGCGGCGGGAAGGCCGCTGGAGAGCGCGGCGAGCGCAGTCAGCCCCAGCGTGATCCTCGCCACGACTCGCGCTCGCATCCCGATCCTCCGCATGCCCTCGCAGGCAGTGCGTGGGCGGCGGCGGACGCGTTGCTCTCCGGCCCGACAGCTGACGCTGCCGACGCGCCGGCGTCCGCCAAGGCCCTATCGGGACCTGAGGCTCTTTAGCCTTAGGGGACGAGGCTCGGAGGTGGTCAGACGAGGTCGACGCCGCGGGAGCCCGCCACGAGCTCGCCGATCCTGACAGCGCCCTGTTCGCCGGCTGCTTCGAGGTCGGCGAGCAGTGCTGCCGCGTCGTCGGCCGATGCCACGAGGACCATCCCCACGCCCATGTTGAACGTGCGGTACAGGTCGGCCTGACTGACGTCACCGCCGTCACGGATCAGTTCGAAGATCGGGAGCGGCGTCCACGAGGAGACCTCGACCCGCGCGCGCACGTTCTCGGGCAGAACGCGCGGCAGGTTGTCGGGGAATCCCCCGCCCGTGATGTGGCACATCGCCTTGATGCGTCCGGTCGGCAACATGGGGAGGAGCAGCGGCGCATACGTCCGGTGCACGGCCAGCAGCGCGTCGGCGATGCTCGCGCCTTGCAGCGCGGCCGGCCGGTCGTGAATCTCGTGGCCCGCCCGCTCGAACAGTGCCTTGCGCGCCAGCGAGTAGCCGTTGGTGTGCAACCCGCTCGAGCGCAGACCGATCAGGACGTCACCGGCCGCGACGTCCCGCGGCAGGAGTGCGTCACGTTCGACGACCCCGATGACGGTCGCACACAGGTCGAAGTCTTCTCCGTCATAGGTGCCCGGCATCTCGGCCGTCTCGCCGCCGAGCAGTGCGCAGCCGTTCACCTTGCATCCGCGCGCAAAGCCGTGAATGACGTCGACCAGAACGTCCTCGTCGAGCTTGCCGGTGGCGAAGTAGTCGAGCAGGAACAGCGGGCGGGCGCCCTGAACCAGCACGTCGTTGACGCAGTGGTTCGCGAGGTCCTCGCCCACCGTGTCGTGCCTCCCGGCCATCCGTGCGACGTGGATCTTCGTCCCGGCGCCGTCGGTGGAGGCCACGAGCAATCCGTCGGTCAGGCCCGCCGGGAGTCGGAACAGGCCGCCGAAGCCGCCGACACCGCCGACACACTCGTCCCCGTGGGTTGCCAGGATCGCGGCTCTCGCGCGCGCGAGCCCCCGCGTGGCGGCGTCGATGTCCACCCCGGCGTCCTTGTACGAGAGGCCCGTTTTCTCTGCCATGAGTGGTCGCTCCTCACCGCGGCTGTCGAGCCAGCGCAGAATCCACCCGGACAGCGCGTCGGCATCGGATAATCGGGCGGTGCGCGAGATCCTCCTGCTGGCTCAGGACGGCGAAGACCTCAAACGGGACGCCGGGCTCCGTGGTGAGGACTTCACCACGGCGATCGTCTTCCTGTGCATCGTGTTCGCACTCGGGATCGGCGGGGTCGCGTTCATCGCGCTCAGGGCGCGCCGCCGCGACGCGGAGTGACGACGCCGTGCCCGCCGCCTCCCGGGGTCTCGATGCGGAGGGCGTCACCCGGCTCGAGCGCGAACGACGCCGAGGCGCCCAGGCGCTCCGCCGCTCCGCCTCCTCGCAGCACTCGATTCTGCCCGGGCTTCCCGTCCACACCCCCCGCGAGCCCGGGCCCGCCCCGGTCCCGCCGGCCCGAGAGCACGCCGCCCCGCAGCGCGGCCCGTGCCTCGATCTCACGGATGACTCCGTCGCCGCCGCACATCGCCCCGGCACCTCCGCTCTCCTTCCGGATCGCGAATCGGCGCAGGATCACGGGATGCCGCAGCTCGAGGACCTCGGGATCCGTGATGCGGGTGTTCGTCATGTGCGACTGCACGGCCGACGCACCGGGGAACCCCGGACCCGCGCCGGTACCGCCGCAGATCGTCTCGTAGTACGTGAGTCCGCCGCCGACGGGACCGAACGCGACGTTGTTCATCGTCCCCTGCCCGCCGGCGCAGGCCCCCAGCGCGGCGAGCACCAGATCCACGAGCCGCATCGACGTCTCGACATTTCCACCCACGACCGCACAGGGCGGCGCGGGGTCGAGCAGCGAACCGGCGGGGATGCGGATCTCGATCGGGCGCAGGCAGCCCTCGTTCAAGGGCACGTCTCGCTTCACCAGGAGGCGCAGCGCGAAGAGCACGGCGGCGTGCGTCACGGCGTGCGGCGCGTTCAGGTTGCCCGCCGCCCGTGGCCCCGTCCCGTCGAAGTCCACCGTTGCCCTTGAGCCGGCGACGACGACGGACACTGCCAGGCGCGTGCCGTCGTCCATACGGTCCTCGGCGGCGAACGCACCGTCGGGCAGCTCGCGGAGTAGTTCCTCCATCGCCTCGGCCGCATCATCCAGCACGTGGCCAGCGTACGCCGCAACCACTCCGGCTTCGTGCTCGTACGCCAGTTCGGCCACGAGGCGCGCGCCTTCGGCGTTGGCCGCGGCTTGCGCACGGAGATCGGACATCCGCTCGTCCGGGTTACGCGCAGGATGCTGCCCCGCATCGAACGCAGTCCGAGCGCCGGGCTCGTCGAACACACCGTCCCGCACGACCAGGAGATCGTGGATCCGCACGCCCTCCTCGTCGATGCGCGTCGAGTGCGGCGGCATGGATCCCGGCGTGACCCCGCCGACGTCCGCGTGGTGCGCGCGGTTGGCCACGAAGAACGCTGGCGAGCCGCTCTCGACCAGGACGGGTGTCACCAGCGTGACGTCCGGCAGGTGCGAGCCGCCCTCGTAGGGATCGTTCGTTGCAATCGCGTCGCCCTCGCGAAAGCGCCCGTTGCGCAGCTTGCGGATCGCACGAACGCTCTGCCCCATCGCTCCGAGGTGCACCGGGACGTGCGGTGCGCTGACCAGCAGGCGGCCGTCCGCGTCGAACAGGGCGCAGGAGAAATCGAGGCGCTCCTTGATGTTCGTGGAGTGCGCGACACGCTCGAGCATCGCGCCCATGCGCTCGGCTATGGAGCGGAACGCGTTCGCAAAGAGAGTGAGATGCAACGGATCGCGCGCCGTGGTCGCTCGCGGCTGCGGCGTCGGGTCCAACGGCGTCAACTCGTAGATCTCGCCGTCCACGTTCCGGAGTCCGAACCCGGGCTCAACGACAATGGTCGTCACGTCGTCCACGACCAACGCCGGACCGAGAACGCTTGCAGCGGCTCCGAGACCGGTAAGTGAATGCACCGGCGTCTCGCGGAGTCCGCCGAACCACGTCTTGGCCCGTGAGACCGGCCCAGGCGGGGAGAGCGGCCCAGCCGAATTCCGTCCGAGTGCTGGATCGCTCCTCCTCTCCCGAGCGTGGACACGCACCGAGACGATCTCGACCGGCTCTCCTGGCCGTGCGAAGCCGTAGCGTGCCCGGTGCAGTTCGTGGAACGCCGCGCGCATGCGGGCTGCCTCGCCGACGTCGATAACGAGCGTCGCATCGACACCCGCATAACGCGCCTCGACCCGTTGCGACCAATCCAATGGCGGTCCCGCGACTCCGCGGCGGACGGCGACTGTCACCATCTCGAGGAGGCGCATGCCGATCAATCGCGCTTCCTCGACGCTGGCGTCGGTCAACGGTCTGAGGAAAGCCTGCGCGACCTCTTCTCCCGGCGTCGCGTGGGCAATCCCCCACGCGGAGAGGACGCTCCCCAGCCGGTGGAACAAGACGCGCTGCACGCCCAGCGCACGGGCCAGCGCGCACGCGTGTTGTCCCCCCGCACCGCCGAACACGACGAGCGCGTGCTTCCGAACATCGTGGCCCTCGGCGACGCTGACCTCGCGGATCGCCTGCGCCATGCGCTCCACCGCGATGCGCACGAACCCCGCGGCCGCCTCCTCGACGGTCATCCCGGCCTCGACGGCGAGGGCGGCCACTGCTGTGCGGGACGCGGCGACGTCGAATGCTGCATCCCGGTGCGGACCGAAGCAACGGGGATAGAGATCGGGCACGATCCGTCCGAGCACTGCGTTGGCGTCCGTCAGGGTCGCGGGGCCGCCGCGGCCGTATCCCGCCGGACCGGGATCCGCGCCTGCGCTCTCCGGCCCGACGCGCAGTCGGCGTCCGTCGAACGACAGCACCGATCCGCCGCCCGCTGCGACCGTCTCCACTCGGAGTGACGGGACGCGCAGTTTCACTCCGCCGACGTCGGTCTCGAATCGCAGCTCCGGCTCCCCCGCCACACGACACACGTCGGTGCTGGTGCCGCCCATGTCGAGTCCGATAGCCCGTGGCGCGTCTGCACCGCGCGCGACGGCGGCCGTCGCAACGACTCCGCCGGCCGGACCCGACAGCACGGCCCGAGGGCCGGAAACGAGCTGCGTGTCGGCGAGCCCGCCGTGACTCTGCATGACGCGCACATCCACGAACGTGTCGAACGCGCGTGTCAACTCCGCGAGCGCACGGCGCAGGAGCGGCGTCAGATAGGCGTCCGCGCACGCCGTCTCGCCCCGCGGGACGGCGCGTACCTCGTTCGCGACCCGGTGCGAGAGGGCCACGTGTTCGATACCAGCTTCGAGGAGGATCTCGCCCGCTCGAACCTCGTGTTCCGGATGTGCGAAGGAGTGGAGGAACAGCACCGCGACGGAGCGAACACCCTCCGCGTGCAGCTGCTGTGCGGCGCGCCCCACAGCAGCTTCGTCGAGCGGGACACGGATCTCCCCGTCCGAGAGCACCCGCTCGGGAATCTCGCGCACCACTTCCGCCAACGGCTCCGGCCGCACGATCGGGAGGGCGAACAGATCCGGACGGGCTTGGTCGCGGATGCGGAGAAGGTCGCCAAACCCCTCCGTGACGAGCAACGCGCTGCGTTCTCCGCGGCGCTCGAGCAGAGCGTTGGTGGCCACCGTCGTGCCGCAGCGCACGCTCTCGACGGTCTTCGTGGAGAGTTCCTCGGATCCGACGAGCTCACGAATGGCCGAGACGACTGCGTCCACATCGCCGGACGGGACCTTCGCCACGCGGGTCTCGCCGTCCCGCATCGCCACAAGGTCCGTGAATGTGCCCCCGCGATCGATCGCCACGCGGAAGCGCGGCGCGCTCACGCTGGCTCGACCGGGAACAGGACGCCGGGCGCGAGACGGTTCAGCGGGTCGAGTGCGCGCTTGACGGCGCGCATCTCCCGGATGCCCTGGTCGCCGCGCAGCGTCCGCAGGAACACCTGCTTGACCGGATGCCGCCCGACGCCGTGCTCCGCGAGGGGCGAACCGCCCAGTGCGACGACGCGCTCGCCCGACGCGAAGAGCGCCTCCTTGCCCCGCTGCACGTCCTCGCGGGTTCGCGGGATCGCGTTCGGGTGCACGTTTCCGTCGCCCACGTGTCCCCAGATGGCGAGGTCCAGCTCGCGGCTCGTGAACTCCTCGCGATACACCGCGAAGCTCTCGGCGAGACGGTCGAACGGCACGATGAAGTCGCCGCCCACCTTGTGCACCGCCGGATCGGCGAGTCGCGCGTCTCGCACGCGGTGGTTCACGGCCATCGGCACCGCCTCGCGCAACGCAGCGAAGCGTCGCACCTGCCGCGCTTCGCCGGGGAGCGCGACCTCGAGTCGCTCCGCAGCGTCCCCGAGGAGAGTCATCAGACGGCGCAGTGGCGCATCCGGTCCGCCGGGATCCGAGAGTTGGTCGACGGCTTCCTCGGCGGTCAGCGGAGCACGAAGCTCCAATCCGAACAGCAGGATGAGTGCGTCGGAGGGATCGAGGGGCACGCCCTGCTCGCGATCCGCGCCGTCCTCGATCAGCAGCTCGATCGAACGTCGGTCGAAGTGTTCGATGGACGGCACGTCCAGGCCGTTCGGATCGTCCGTTCCCCACGTCTCCCGTGACGCCTCGCGCAGCGCAGCGACGATGGCCAGTCCGCGCGCTTCGTCGTCCACCGGCAGCCAGCAACCCAGGTAGGCGGCAGGCGCTGGAGTGAGGGCGAGCACGGCCTCGGTGACCACGCCGAGCGTGCCTTCCGCGCCGACGAACAGGTCGACGAGATCCATCTCCGGAGAAGCGAAGTAACCGGCGGAGCACTTCGGGACGTCGGGGTCCCGGTACGTCGGCACGTCGACGCGCACGGTGTCACCGGAGCAGAGCGCGATGTCGATCCATCCGTCGGGGTGCGCCGTCACGTCGCCACGGGAGAGTTCGAGCACCGAACCGTCGGCGAGAATCACGGTCAGGCCGCGGACCGCCGCGCGCATCGTGCCGTACTTGAACGTCGCGGCGCCGGCGGCGTTGGTGGCGACCGCGCCGCCCACGAACGCCCCGTCGTAGGTGGGCGCCGGCGCGAGGAACAACCCGTGCTCCCGCGCCTCTTCCTGAACCCGCGACAGCGGCACACCCGCACCACACGTCGCCGTGCGGGCGCCTGGGTCGATGCACAGCCCGTCGAAGCCCTCGCTCGCGAGCAGCGCGCCGCCCAGGGGTGTAGCCCCGCCCGTCAGGGATGACTGTGCGCCGATCGGCAGAACGGTGCCGTGCACGCGCAGGACGGCGGCCGCCTCGCCCTCGGTTTGCGGCACGAACAGGTGATCCGCGCGGCCGCCGGGAAAGTACGCCGCGTCTACCAGCCAGCGGTCCGACAGCTCGCGTTCGCGCGGCAGCACGATCTCCCCAGCGGGAGCGCGGCACCGCGCGAGGTGGCCGGCCAACGGCTAGCCGATCGCCCGCGTGAGCAAGCTCGTGATGCGCCGGGCGAACCCGGACGGATCGGTCGGCGGACTGCCCTCGGCCACGAGCGCCTGGTCGAACAGGAGCCGCGACCAGTCGTCCACGGTCTCCGAGTGGTCGTCGTCCCCCGCCAGCGCGCGCAGGTGCTCGATCACCGGGTGATCGGGGTTGACCTCCAGAATGCGCTGTTGCGCAGCGGCGCCCCGCTGATGAGCGCGGAGCATGCGCTCGATGTGCGGAGCCATGCCGCCCTCGTCCACCACCAGACATGCCGGTGAGTCCGTGAGACGAGTGGAGACGCGCACTTCCTGGACGTGCTCCGAGAGCGCGGTCTGCATTCGCTCTGCGAGACCCGCGAGAGACTCAGTCTGCTCCTCGCGCTTCTGCTTGTCCTCGTCGGACTCCGGGAGATCCAGCGCGCCCTTGGCAGCTGAGACGAGCTTCTTCTCACGGAACTCCGGAAGCGACTCGACGACCCACTCGTCGACCGGATCGGTCATGTAGAGGACTTCGTACTCCCGTGCACGCAACGCCTCGATCTGCGGGCTGCCGGCTGCGGCGGCCTGCGACTGCGCCGTGACGTAGTAGATCGCGTCCTGCTCGGCCGGCATGTGCTCGATGTACTGCTCGAGCGAGACGAGGCCGCGATCCGCCGACGTGTGGTAGCGCAGCAGCTTCGCGATCTTGTCCTTGTGCTTCGGCTCGTAGTGCACGCCCTCCTTCAGCACCGCACCGAACGAGTTCCAGAACGCCTCGTAGTCCGTGTCGCTGTCCTCGCCCGCCATCTCCTCGAGCAGCGCGATGGCCTGCCTGACGATCTGCTTGCGGATGGCTGCGGTCGTGCGGTCCTTCTGCAGGAACTCACGCGAGACATTGAGCGGCAGGTCGTCGGAGTCCACGACACCACGCATGAAGCGCAGCCACTCGGGCATCAGCTCCTCGCAGTCGTCCATGACGAAGACGCGCCGCACGAACAGGCGCATGCCCTTACGGCGGCCAGAGGCGAAGTCCATCGCCGGACGCTTCGGAACGAACAGGATTCCGCCGAGCTCCTGCATGCCCTCGACCTTGAAGTGGCGGTAGCCGAGCGGCTCCTCCCAGTCGTGCGTCAGATGCTTGTAGAACTCGACGTACTGCTCGTGTTCGACCTCACTCCGCGGTCGCGTCCAGAGCGCGGCGCCGCGGTTGACCTGCTCCCACGACACCGTGGTCTCACCGTTCTCGTCGCCCTTGGGGTCGGTGGGCTTCTCTGTGCGCAGCCGGATCGGGTGACGCACGTAGTCCGAGTACTTGCGGACGAGTTCACGCAGCGTCCAGTCGCGCAGGAAGTCACCGAGCTCCTCGTCGTCGCGCAGGTGGAGCACGACATCGGTGCCGCGCCCCTGGCGCTCCGCGCCCTCCACCGTGAAGCCGGTGGCGCCGTCGCTCGACCAGCACCACGCCTCATCGCTGGCCGCTGCGCGCGAGGTCACGGAGACCCGCTCGGCAACTAGGAAGCCGGAGTAGAACCCGACGCCGAACTGGCCGATCAGCGCGGCATCGCCGGTGCCCTGCTCCCGCAGCGCGGCCGCCAGCTCCCTGGTCCCGGACTGGGCGATCGTGCCGAGGTTCTTCACGAGTTCGTCGTGAGTCATCCCGATTCCATTGTCGGAGATCGCGATCGTCCGCGCGTCGGTGTCGACGGCGATGCGGATCTCGAGGTCCTTGTCGTCGCCCATCACCTCGGGCTCCGTGACGGCACGGAACGACAGGTGATCGAGCGCGTCGCTCGCGTTGCTCAGGAGCTCTCGCAGGAACACCTCGCGGTGGGCGTAGAGCGAGTTGACGACCAGGGACAAGACCTGGCTGACCTCCGCCTGGAACGCAAATGTCTCGGCTTGTTGTGTGGCCACGGGACACCTCCTCCGCGCACGTACCCGTCCGTACGCACGGCAACCGCGCAAGGTACGTGCGCCGGCGCGCCAGGGCGTAGCGATTCCCTGCCCTAGCCCGAATCGTTCACCAGCCGGGAATCTGAGCGGGCCGTCGTCTGTCTAAGTGCTCGTACTCGCTAGTACTTGCACCGACAGGAGCGCCGGCCCGATGACGACAGACTGTAGCCCGCAGGGGACCCTCTTCGCGGGCATCTGTGGACGCACCGCGGTGACGCGCTTCGACGCCGGTACCGTGACGAGCGACGGGGGCGTGCTGCTGCTCGAGCGGGTCGATCGTCGCATCGATCTGCTCTCGCGGTTTGCGCGCTGCTTCGGGGACCACCGGGACCCGCGTCGGGTCGAGCACACGGTCGGCCAGATGCTGCGTCAGCGGGTCTTCGGGCTGTGCGCGGGCTACGAGGATCTGGTGGACCACGACCATGTCGGCAAGGACCCGCTGTTTGCCGCGGCGTGCGGCAAGCGCGAGGGTGCTCTGGCCACGCACCCGACGCTCTCGCGGCTCGAGACCACGCAGCTCGGCGCCACGGCACAGACGCGCTACGCCAAGATCGAGATGGACCAGGAGCGCGTGGACAGCGTGCTCAGCGACGTCTTCTGCGAGGCCATGGGGCCGGAGGATCCGGGCCTGCTCGTGCTGGACCTGGACCACTCCGACGTGCGGCTGCACGGCCGGCAGGAGGGCCGCTTCTTCCACGGCTACTACGGGCACTACTGCTACCTGCCGCTGTACGTCTTCTGCGGCGAGCACCTCTTGCTCGCTCGGCTCCAGACCGCTGACAGAGATCCCGCGCGCGGAGTCGTGGACGAGCTCCGTGCGCTGGTCTTACGTCTGCGGCGCCGCTGGCCCCGGGCCAAGGTGCTCGTGCGCGCAGACTCGGGCTTTTGCCGCGAGGAGCTGATGGCCTGGTGCGAGGCCGCCGGCCACTTCTACCTGCTGGGCATGGCGCGCAATGAGCGCCTTGAGCGACACGTCGAAGACGCGCTCGATGAGGCCGCAGCCCGTGCCGTGCAGACCGGCCGAGCAGCCCGGGTCTTTCGCGACTTTGCCTGGACCACGCTGGGGAGCTGGAGCCAGAGGCGTCGCGTGGTCGCCAAGGCCGAGCACCTGCCGGGCGGCAAGCGCAATCCCCGCTTCGTGGTGACCAATCTGCCGCCTCGTAGCTGGAGCAGCAAGCGTCTCTACGAGCAGCTCTACTGCGCCCGGGGCGAGGCGGAGAATCGCATCAAGGAGCAGCAGCTCGAGCTCTTCGGCACCCGTCTGTCGGTGCACACGATGCAGGGCAACGCCGTGCGGATGGCCATGTCGGCCATGGCCTACGTCCTGACCTGTGCGCTGCGACGCATCGGTCTCGCCGGCACCGAGATGGCGCGTGCGCAAGCCGGCACGATCCGCCTGCGGCTGCTCAAGATCGGCGCGCTCGTGCGGATCACGACGCGCCGGATCTGGGTCTCGATGTCCTCGTCGTGGCCCTGGCAGCACGTCTTCGAGCGCTGCGCGCAACGACTGCTGGCATCCCCGAAGCCGACCTGACGTCCCGCCGCGCCGTCCGCCACACCACCGCCCGGCCTACGGTCTGCCCACACCGCAGAATCCGCGCCGTTTCGGCCGCTCACTCGCGTTGCCCTTGTGGCAACGACGACAGCATCCGCCCTCGCCTGGCCAAGATCTGACCCTGTGGACTCCGAAAGCACCGTCATCGCGACGTCTCGTGAACAGATGCGGCTAGGAGCCTGTCGGAGTAGCCCCGCGTCCACGACGCTGCGCCGGTGGCCCGTATGCAAGGCGGACCGATGAAGGCACCCCCGGTGGGTTGTCGAGGAGGTCCAACGCCGCAGACGGCCACCGTCGCAGCGCCCCGAGTGTGGGTCCCGAATCTCGCGAGGGGTCGTCAGAGTCCGGCCCCCGCGGCGTCGGACCGCGTCAGCAGGTCGATGGACCTGCATTCCTTGGTCCTCCTTGCGGGCATCCGGCCTCTGACGATCGTGGCTCGCTGGGTTACTCCGACAGACTCCTTGGGCGCTGCTCACGTATCCTCCCCGGATGCCACGCGTCGGCTTCGTCGAGCACCCGGTCTTCCTGGCCCATGACACGGGGCGCGGTCACCCAGAGCGTCCGGAGCGCCTGCGCGCGATTCTGTCGCGGGTCGAGGAGTCGGGGCTCCGCGACGAACTCGACATCTGGGAGCCTGCACCCGTGTCGCCCGAGGCGATCACGGCACTCCACGACCCGCAGGTCGTGGCCCGTGCTGCCGGCGTCTCGGCAGCCGGGGGCGGTGCTCTGGACGGCGGAGACACGGTGGTCTCGAAGCGCTCCTACGAAGCCGCTCTGACGGCGGTCGGAAGCGCCCTCGGGGCGGTGGATCGCGTGCTGGACGGGACCTGGGACCGCGCCTTCATCGCGTGCCGCCCGCCCGGGCACCACGCTGAACGGGATCGCTCGATGGGCTTCTGCCTTTTCAACAACGTCGCGCTCGCCGCCGAGCACGCCCGCCGCGAGCACGGCGTGGAGCGTGTGGCGATCGTCGACTGGGACGTCCACCACGGCAATGGAACGCAGCACCTGTTCGAGGAGCGCGGGGATGTCTTCTTCGCGAGCACCCACCAATGGCCCTGGTACCCGGGGACCGGTGCCGCGGAGGAACGGGGGCGCGGTGACGGTGCGGGGGCGACGCTCAATCTGCCCATGGCCGCGGGCGCCGGAGACAGCGAGTACCTCGCAGCGTTCGAGGAGGTGCTCGTGCCCGCCATCGAGGCATTCGATCCCGGGCTGATCCTCGTGTCCGCCGGGTTCGACGCCCACGTGCGCGATCCGCTGAGTGCCACGCGGGTCTCTTCCGGCGCGTTCGGCCGGATGACGGAGCTGCTGCTTCCGCTGGCGGGCGGGCGAATGGTGGCGCTGCTCGAGGGCGGGTACGACCTGACCGGCCTCGCGGAATCAGTCGAGGCTCACGTCGGGGCGCTTCTCGGAGCCTGATCGGCCTCGCCTCAGGCCGGCCGATCGACTCGCCAGCCTCGAAATGCCGATGTGGAACCGGCGGATTCCGCCGCCTCCACCATGCGCAGAACCGACGCTCCAGCTTCCCCCGCCGCGGCCTCCCCCGCACCGGCCGGCGCCGTCGTCGTGGTCGAGCGATTGCTGCGGGCAGCGGCCGCGCGTGGCGCGAGCGATCTGCACATCGATCCGGAACGGGACGGCGTGCGGGTGCGCGTGCGGGTGGACGGGGTCCTGCACGACCTCGAGCGCCTCACGATCGACGAACTGCCCCGCGTGGTCGGCCGCCTGAAGGCCCTCGCATCGCTGCTCGCGTACAGGAGCGACCTCCCGCAGGAGGGACGCGTCCCGGCGGATCGCTCCCCGACCGGGCGCGAGTTGCGCGTCGCGACGTTCCCCGCCGTACTCGGCGAACGGGTGGCGATACGGCTCGACGCGCCCGAGGCGGAGGATCATCCGCTCGACGCGCTCGGGCTGTCGGTGCACGTCGTCGAGGAACTGCGCCACGCGTTCGCGCAGCCGGACGGCGTCGTCTTGCTGACCGGACCGAGCGGCAGCGGGAAGACGACGACGCTCCACGCGTGTCTGCGCGATCTGCTCGCGCGCACACCCGGCCGCAGCGTCGTCAGCGTGGAGGATCCCGTCGAGCGTGTGCTCCCCGGCGTCGTGCACACCGAGGTGTCGGCGAGTGCGGGTCTCGACTTCCCGCGTGCGCTGCGCTCGTTGCTCCGGCAGGACCCCGACGTCTTGCTGGTCGGCGAGATCCGTGACCGCGAGACGGCGAGGGTCGCCCTCGAAGCCGGACTCACCGGGCATCTCGTTGCCTCGACGGTGCACGCGGGCACCGCCGTCGGCGTGTTCGCGCGGCTGCTCGACATGGGTGTCGAGCCGTTCGTGCTCACGACCGTCGTCCGAGGCGTCCTCGCCCAGCGCCTGCTGCGCCGCCGCTGCGAACGCTGCGACGGCGGATGCAACGAGTGCGGCGGGACGGGCTTCGCGGGGCGCGCACTCATCGCCGAATGGGTCAAGCCCGGCGCCGCTCTCCGGGAGGCGATCCTCGCCCGTGGAGACGGACAGCGCCTGGCGGCGGCCGCGGCCGCAGACGGTTGCGGGACGCTGGCGGACGACGCCGCGCGACTGATCACTGGCGGTGTGACGACCCAGGAGGAGGTGCGGCGTGTCCTCGGGTCGTGAGATCGTAACCAACGCGCTGACTGGGCGCGCGACGCGGGAGGAGCACCTCGCCGAGGCGCACCGGACACTGGCGGCGCTCTGCCGCGCGGGTGTGCCGCTGGGCGCGGCGCTCGCCGCAGTGGACTCCGCAGCCGACGACGAGATCGTGCGGGGGGCGCTGGCCGCCGTCGCTCAGGACGTCGAGCAGGGCCTGCCCCTGCACGACGCCTACGCGCGCCAGTCCGGTGCGCTTCCGCCGTTCCACGCGACGCTTCTTCGCGCGGGTCACGAGTCCGGCGACGTGGCGGGTGCGCTCGACGCCTGCGCGGAGCACGCCGAGCTGACCGCGCGTGTGACGCGCCGTCTGCGGCGGGCGACCGCCTACCCTCTCATGGCGGGCTCGTTCGCGTTCGTCATCGGCACCGTCCTGTTGATCGTCGTGGCTCCGATGCTGCAGTCGCTGCGGCTCGAGCTGATCGGCGCGCGCGGAACCGACACGAACGGCATGGTCGCCGCCCTGGCGCCGGGCGGATTGGCTTTCGCGCCGCTCGCCGCTGTCGGTCTTGTGATCGTGCTCGCCGTGATCGTGCTGATCGTGATGGCTCGCCGCCGGCCACTGGAAGGTGGCGCTGCACCCCGGCTCATGATGCGGCTGCCCGTCATCGGGCGCCTCCGTCTCCTGCGCGCTCTGGCGACGCACGCCTCCGCGCTGGCTGCGCTGCTCGCGAGGCAGGTCCCGCTGGACGACGCACTCGCCCTCTCCGCCGCCGTCATCGAGGATCCGGAGGTGCGGAGTCGCGCCGGCGCCGCGGCCAAGGCGGCCGAGGACGGGGCGGGGCTCGCCGACGCGCTCCAGACCTCGCATCTCATCTCGCCGTCGCTCGGTTGGCTGGTCGCGCCGGCGGAGGAGCGGGGCGAGGGAGCCGCGGCGGTGCGCGAGGTCGCGCGCATTCACGCGCAGCGGCTGGAGCGCGCGTCTGAACGGGTCTCGACGTTCGTCGGTCCGGCCCTGGAGGTCGCCGTCGGGATCGTGGTCCTGCTGATGGCGTACTCGTTCATCGTTCCGCTCTTCCGGATGGCCACCCAACTGCTGTACGCGAGGGGCTGACCGGTGGATGCGCTCACGATCCTGACCGGTGCCACGCTCGTGCTCCTCGCATACGTGTTCAGCCTGCGGGCCCGTGTTCGACTGGCGGACGAGCGGTGCGCGCGTGTGCTCGAGACGGCAGCGGCGGCAGTACGGCGAGGTCTTCCCGTCGATCCTCTCCTGTTCTGGCACGCCGCGCACGAGCACCGCGGCTGGGCGCACCATCGACTCCGCGCCGTCGCGCGCGGGCTCGATATGGGCGAGCCCCTGGCGGAAGCGTTGGGCCGGCCCTTGCGCCTCGCCGGTCACGAGCGCGCCATGCTCGAGGCAGCGGACGGCACGCCGGCCGTGGCGGCGGCGCTCGAACGCGCTGCTCGGACGACCAGCGAGCGCCTCGATGTCGGCCACCGCTTCGCCGCGGCGATGGTCTACCCCGCCGTCGTGCTCGTCGGAGTGGTGTTCGTGTTCCAGATCCTGCGCAAGTTCGACGAGATCTTCGAGTCAATGGAGATCGAGCGTGCGTACTCATGGCAAGTGGCATGCGACGCGGCTTCGTACGTGATCGTGGTCACCGCTCTCGTCCTCGTCGTGGGCGCCATCGTCGAGATGACCGGAAGACACATGCCGTTCCTCAGCGGGCCGGCGCGCATGCTGCGCACGGCTTACGCGACGCTACCGGGAGTGCGCCGCGTGTTCGCGAACGCGGACGCGGCGCGGTTCCTCGACGTCGTCGCGTTCAGGCTGGACGCAGGAGACGACCTCTCGAAGAGCATGGCCAACGCCGGGAGGGCAGCCGATGGTTCGCGCGTCGGAAGGTCCGCACAGCGCGTCTCGCACGCGCTGGCGAGCGGCGGCGACCCCGGGACCGCGTGGCGAGCGTTGCCGCTTCCACCCGGCGTCAGCGAGCGTGCCGCGCTGCTCTCGGTCGGGCCGCACGCTGCAGCCCACCTGCGCGTTCTCGCGTCGCGGTGCGTGGAACGGGCTCGCAGCGGGGCCGACGCGCTGGTCCGTGCGTTCCCGGCGGCCGCTGCGCTGGCGGTCGGCGCGCTGCTGACGTTGATCCTGCTCATGTTCTTCTCCGCTCAAGGAACGCTCCTGGAGTCCGTCCAGTGACCGGCGCGCGAGGCAGCAGGGGTTGGGCCATGCTCGAGGGGGTGATCGCCCTGGCGGTGATCGTCATCCTCCTGGCCGGCACGCGCGTCGCGGGCAACGCGGAATCGCGCTTCGTGCAGGAGTCGGCGCGGCGGGACGCGGTCCGCGATGCTGCAGCTGCGCTGCTCGAGAAGAGTCGCGCGCACCCCGCGTCGCTCGCGACCGGTACATCGGCGATCCCCCTCCGTCGCTTTCCCGGCGGCTCAGCCGAGCGGACCGTGCGCGCCGTCGCACCGGGCCTCCTCGAGGTCGTGGTGACGGTGCAGAACGAGGGCGCGGAGTGCACGCTCACCACACTGATCGCGACGGAGACTCCACGATGAGCCGCGAACGGGGCTTCACGATGGTCGAGTTGATGGTCTCGCTGGCGATGATCGGGACGGTTACGGCGGCCGTGTTCCCGACTCTCCTGCGCACTGCGACAGCGGCCCGCGCGGTGGACGCACGCATGGAGGACGCCGACGCCGCTTCGCGCGCCCGCCGCCGCATCGCGCTCGACCTGCGCGCAGCCTCCGAGGCCGCCTTGCGCGAGGACGCACTGGTCCTGTCGCTCGCCGGCCGCGAGGTCGTCTGGCGTGCCGGCCCCCGCGGCCTGACCCGTTCGGCCGGCGGCTGCGACGAGGACGTCTCTCGCCGGATCCACGACCTGGCGGCCGAAGTGAACGACGGACAGGTGAACGTCGTCCTCTCCGCTCCAACGACCCAGCGTTCGCTGACGGTGGGACTCCGTGCGGGCGGCGCGCGATGAGACGCCGCAGCAACTCGGGCACCGCTCTCCTCTACGCGATGCTGCTAATGATCGTGTTCGCCGCTCTCGGTGCAGCTCACGTCAGCCGGGCCCGGGCCATGGCTCTCTCGCACGCGCGCGACCGCGCCGACGCGCACCTCGACGCCGCGCTCATGGGCGGAGTCGACCTGGCGCGGGCCGCGCTGCAGTCCGACAGCTCGTACGTCGGTGAGGCCACCCTCATCGGCCCCGCTGCCGTCTCGATCTCCGTGGACGGAGAGGAGCTGCGCGTGGCGGCGACGACCGGCGCCGCGCCCTTCGCCGTCGAGCTGACGCGCCATGTCCGGGTCCGGCTCGCGCAGGACAGCGGCAGCCTGCCCGCGATCGTCAGCTGGACCGAGTCGCCGTAGCAATCTGCCGGGCTGCCGGCGCTACGCCCGCGACGCGACCGGCAGCAGCAGCGCCAGGATCTGCGCCACCTGGTCCCGCAATTCGGCACGCGGCACGATGCGGTCGACGAAGCCCTTCTCGAGCAGGAACTCCGCGCGCTGGAACCCGTCGGGCAGGTCTTGACGGATGGTCTGCTTGATCACCC
Organism: Planctomycetota bacterium; assembly: GCA_965248445.1. Lineage (GTDB taxonomy): Bacteria > Planctomycetota > JAJSAM01 > JAJSAM01 > JAJVHW01 > CBDFJG01. Next base: position 664,414 of record CBDFJG010000003.1, on the reverse strand, counting down.
GCGGTCCGGCGAACCCGATCAGCGCTCCCGGTTCCGCGATGATCAGATCGCCCAGCGCGGCGAACGACGCTGTGACCCCGCCCGTGGTCGGGTGCGTGAGCACCGAGATGTACGGCCACCGGCCGCGGTCCTTGTAGCGCTTGACCGCTGCGGACGTCTTCGCCATCTGCATCAGCGAGAGTGCGCCCTCGTGCATGCGCGCGCCGCCCGACGACGAGAACACGATGCACGGCAGCTCCTCTTCGAGTGCGATCTCGAGCGCGAGAGCGACCTTCTCGCCGACGGCGTGCCCCATCGAACCACCGAGGAACGTGAAGTCGAGACAGGCAACCACGACACGGATACCGTGGATGCGTCCCCAGCCCACGATGCACGCGTCCGCCATGCCGGTGCGCTTCTGCGCCGAGTCGAGCTTTTTCGAGTACGGACCCTTGCTGTCCACGAACCCGAGGACGTCGCGCCCTGCGACGTCGGCACCGGTTTCTTCGAACGAGCCGGGATCCAGCGTGATCTCGATGCGCCCGCGGCCGCTGATCATGAAGTGCTCACCGCACTCGGGGCAGCACTCGAGCGCCTCCTCGATCTGCGCCTTGTAGATGTACTTGTCACACCCGGGACAGACCTTCCAGAGCCCCTCCGGCATCTCGCGCTTGCGGCGGAACGGCCACCCCATCAGCGTGCTTCCTGCGCCTCGGAGACAGCTGCATGCTCGGCCAGCCGGCGCAACTCGTGCACCGCGGCGGCCGGATCTTCGGCTCCGTAGACGGCGCTGCCCGCGACGAGCACGTTCGCGCCGGCGGCGGCGCACGATCCGATAGTCGAAGGAGCGATGCCACCGTCCATCTCGATATCGCCGCCGTAGCCGTAGCGGCCGCGCAGGGCCTCGACCTTCGACAGAACCTCGGGAATGAACGACTGTCCGCCGAAGCCCGGGTTGACTGACATCACGAGCACCATGTCGACGTAATCGAGTGCGGGCTCGAGGGCTTCGACGGGCGTCGGCGGGTTGATCGCAATGCCCGGTCGCACGCCCATCTCGCGGAGCGCCGCGGCCATCGCTGCCGGGTCATCGGCCACCTCGATGTGGAACGTGACGGTCCACGCGCCCATCTTCGCGAAGCGCTCGCCGTAGAGCAGCGGGTCCGTCACCATGAGATGGCAGTCCATCGGAATGGCGGCCTCGCGCGCGATCGCCTTCACCACGGGCGGTCCGATCGAGAGGTTCGGCACGAAGTGACCGTCCATCACGTCGACGTGGTGGAGATCGGCGCCGGCGTCCTCGACCGTGCGCATGCCAGAGGCCAGACGCCCGAAGTCGACCGAGAGCAAGCTCGGCGCGATGAGGATCGGGGGCATCTCCGTCATTCGGTCTCTCCGGGCTTCTCTGGCTGGATTCGGGTTCGCTGGGTTCGGGTCAGTGCCTCGACGCCGGGCAACCGCTCGCCGGCCAGGAGCGCCAGCGACGCGCCCCCGCCGGTGGAGACGTGCGTCATGTTCTTCGCGATGCCCGCGATCTCCGCGGCGGCTGCAGTATCGCCGCCCCCCACCACACTCGTCGCACCCCGTCCCGTGACGTCCGCGATGGCCTGCCCGACCACGCGGGTCCCGCTGTCGAACGGCGGGATCTCGAAGACGCCCATCGGCCCGTTCCAGAGCACCGTTCGCGCCTGTGCGATCTCGCTGGCGTACGCTCCGGCAGTCACCGGACCCACGTCGAGTCCCATCATCCCGCCTGAGATTCCCGGCGCATCGACGCGCGTTTCGACGCCCTCGGCCAGCGTCGCCGCGACGACGTGGTCGGTTGGCAGCAGGACGCGCACGCCCCGGCGGTCCGCTTCGGCCAGAATCTCGCCCGCGATCCCGACGGCGTCGGTCTCCACGCGCGAGGCGCCGACGTCCACGCCGCGGGCGGTCAGGAACGTGTACGCCATGGCGCCGCCGATGACCGCCACGTCCACCCGGTCGAGCAGGCGGCGCAACACCGGGACCTTGTCGGAGATCTTCGCGCCGCCGAACACGAGAACGAACGGCCGCTCGGGCGCATCCAGAGCACCGCCCAGGAACTCGAGCTCCTTCGCGAGGAGCAAACCCGCCGCGGCTTGCGGCAGGTGCGCGGGCACGCCCGAGATGGAAGCGTGCGCGCGGTGCGCGGCGCCGAACGCGTCGTTCACGTAGACGTCCCCGAGCGACGCGAGCTCGCGGGAGAACTCCTCGTCGCACTCCTTCTCGCGGCGATCGAAGCGCAGGTTCTCGAGCAGCAGCACGTCACCCGCGCCGAGTGCCTTCGCGGCGGCCTGCACCTCGCTTCCGACATTCGCCGCAGTGGTCGCGACGTTCACGCCGAGGAGTTTCGACAGGCGGACGGCAACCGGCGCCATGCGAAGCGACTCGACAACCTCGCCCTTCGGACGCCCGAGGTGGCTCGCCAGGACGACCGCGGCACCGCGTTCGCGCAGCAGACCGATCGTGGGCAGCGCCGCGCGGATGCGTCGCTCGTCGGTGACTTCGCCGTCCTCGTTCAGCGGGACGTTGAAGTCGACGCGAACGAACACGCGCTTGCCGGCGACGTCGAGGTCCCGGACGGTCAGGCGGCCGAGCATCTGGTGCGGGCTAGCTTTCCAGTGCGGCGACGTGCGCCATCGCATCCACGACGCGGTTGGAGTAGCCCCACTCGTTGTCGTACCAGGCGAGCGTCTTCACGACGTTGCCGTTCACCATCGTCGCGAGCGAGTCGTAGATGCACGAGTACGGGTTGCCGACGATGTCTGACGAAACGAGCGGGTCCTCGCTGTACTCGATGATCCCCGTGAGCGGCCCGCTGGCGGCAGCCTTCACGGCCGCGTTGACCTCCTCGACCGTGACGTCGCGGGACACCACACTGACGAGGTCCACGAGCGATCCATCGGGGATCGGGATGCGGATCGCGCACCCATCGACCTTGCCCTTGAGGTTGGGCAGCACCTGCCCCACAGCGCGGGCGGCGCCAGTGGTCGTCGGGATCATGTTCACGGCCGCGCTGCGCGCGCGCCGCAGGTCGCTGTGCACGAGATCGAGAATGCGTTGGTCGTTCGTGTACGCGTGCACCGTCGTCATGACGGCTCGCTGGATGCCGAACGCGTCGTCGAGCACCTTCGCGAGCGGCGCGAGGCAGTTGGTCGTGCACGACGCGTTGCTCACGAGCCGGTGTCCGGTCTCGAGGATCTCGTCGTTCACGCCCATCACAACGACCGCGTCGATCTCGTCCTTCGGGGGAACCGTGAGCAGAACGCGCTTGGCGCCGGCACCCAGATGCACCTCCAGTTGAGCGCGCTTCCTGAACACGCCGGTGGACTCGACGACCCAGTCCACGTTCTTGTCGCCCCAGGGGAGCTTCGACGGGTCGCGCTCCTGCGTGATCGAGACCTGCCGTCCATTCACCGCCAGCGTGCCGTCACCGCTCGAGCTGACCGAGCCGTCGAAGCGCCCGTGCGTCGAATCGAAGCGCGCCAGATGGGCCAGCGTGGCCGGATCGGACAGATCGTTGATGTGGACGACGTCGAAGCGCGCGTCCTTCTCCAGGATGCGGAAGACCAGGCGCCCGATACGCCCGAAACCGTTGATTGCGACTCGAAGCGGCACGACATCCTCCTCAGGTTCGAGACCGAACCCGGATGCTAGCTCTCCCACCGGGGGCTCCACACGGTTTGGAAGCGCGTAGCATCCCGGCGTGAAGATCGACCCAAGTCTGGCTGACGGCTTCCGGATCGGCATGCGCCGCCACTGCGGCGTGCTGCCGGGCGCCCGTGTTCTGGTCGCGTGCTCGGGCGGCTCCGATTCGGTGGCGCTGGCGCGCCTCGCCTCCGCGACCCGGAAGGACCTGAGTCTCGCGTCTGTCGGACTGGCGCACCTCGACCACGGACTGCGGGCGGACAGCCCGGCGGACGCGGAACTCGTCGCACGACTGGGGGCGGCGCTCGATCTGCCCACGCACGTCGAGCGACGAGAGATTCAGTGTCACGGCGGCACCGGGCCGGAGAAAGCGGCCCGGCGGGCGCGCTACGCGTTCCTCGGCGAGGTCGCTCGCGAGCACTCGTACGACGTGGTCGCAACGGCTCACACGATGGACGATCAGGCCGAAACGGTCATTCTGCGGATCCTCCGAGGCACGGGCCTGACCGGTCTACGAGGGATCCCATTCCGTCGGCCCGTCTCCGCCGGAATCGACGTCGTTCGGCCTCTGCTCCTCCTCCGACGCCGGTGGCTCCGCTCGCAGCTCGAGAGTTCCGGCACGCCCTGGCACGACGATCCGACGAACGTGGACGGCAACGTCCGCGCGCGCGTCCGCAACGAGGCGCTTCCGCTCCTGGCCGAGATCTCGGGCCGCGATCCTGTCCCGCTCCTCTCCCGGCTCGCACACAACGCGCGCGCCGAGCCGGAGTCCCTCGCTGTTGCGCACCGCTTCGTCGACGTTCGCGACGGAGGTGTCGAGCTGCGAACGGGGTACGAGCGGCTCTCGGCCGGCGCGCTCACGAGAGCGCTCGGCGAGGTGGCGGGAGGATTCCGCGACGGTCACCCCCTCTCGCGGATCGAAGCCGCGCGGCTCATGCGGCGAATGACCGGTGAGGGCGCACAGGAGGATGTACCGGGCCTGACGATCGTCCCCGGACCATTCGGCGCACGCGCGGTTCCAGCTGGGCACGGGCGACCGCCGGCAGAGGCCGTTCCACTCCCGGTACCGGGATCTGCACGCGTTCCGTGGGCGGATCTCGTAGTCACCACTCACGTGGATCGCGAACTGCACCGGGCACCGGGCGACGCCGAATTCGTGGACGGCGACGCCCTCGTCGGCGGACTGACCGTGCGGATCGCCGCACCCGGTGAGCGCTTCGTCCCGCTCGGAGGAGACGCACCGCGCCGCATCCGGTCGTTGCTTGCGCGGAACGGCGTACCGTCCGTGGCGCGGGCACACTACCCCGTCGTCGCGGACGAGAACGGGCCGGTCGTTCTCCCCGGCATCACTCTTGCGCGGCGCGTTCGCGTCACGGAGAGCACGCGCGAGCGCATCGCGATCGGCACGCGCGCACGCTGACGCGGAATCCGCCTGAGGCCGAATCAGAACGGCCGGCCGCGCGCTGCGCGGCCGGCCTCTTCACTCGTTCAGATGCCGCCTACCAGCCGTGCTCCACGCCGATGATCAGCCCGCGCTGGGTGATCGCGTGGATCGTCCCGTCGCTCATGGGCTGGGTCGGCCAGTGCACACCGGGGAAGCGCGAGTTCGCCATCGGCTCGCCGGTGGCGGCATCGACCTTGATCACGGTGTGGTTGCCGCCGTCGATCAGGACAAAGTCTTCCCGGGCAGCGATGAAGCGCTTGCCGCCGGGGCAACTCCAGGCCGGCGTCCCCGTCTCGCGGTCGAACGCGTGGAGCGCGCCGCCCCGCAGGTAGAACACCTGCGTGCTAGAGAACTGCGCGGCCGAGTGCGCGGCCTCACCCGGATCCGGGTACGCCGTCCAGCGCACCTGTCCCGTGATGCGGTCGTAGCAGATCAGCCGGTGGTCGTCGGTCACGACGCCGAGGTCGTCGCCGTCCACCACCAGGTCCTTAGTGACCCCGGACAGCGCGTGCGCGTACCACGCCGATTCAGGATCGGCTTGGGTCGACTCGTACATCGGGAAGGCGTAGACCTCTCCCGTAGTGGTCGCGAAGTAGATGGTGTCGCCACCCATCGGCCCACCCTTGGCCATGTCCGCCGAGATCGGCGAGCGCGTCCGGTGGCCCCAGCCGATGTACCCGCTTCCAAGGCTGACGGAGTACATGGTGCGGTTGCCCGCAGGAGTCGGGTACGTGGGCACGTAGAACGTCGTGTCGTTCGCGACGGGCGCGGACGACGGGATGACGTCGACGCGCCGCGGCGGCGGATCGGGAATTCCCGCATCACGAGTCAGGACGTGCAGTTTCCCGTCCGACATTCCCATGATCGCCGACGGTGTGTACGTCGGGCGCTTCGAGAACGGTTCGTCGAGTCCGTAGTACTCCCAGCGGACGTTCAGCGTTCCGCCGTCGAGATACGTGACCCGTCCGTGGATGTCCTCGAGCAGGAGGTCGTCGCCGATCCTGTGCACCGCGTGCACGTAGATCGAAGACGCCTGGCCGAGGTCGTGGACGTAGGTGCGACCCTCGAGACCGAGAGCCTCGATCTGAGATCGCATCGATTCGTTCCCCGGTGCGCGCGGCCGCATCGTGGCACCGCACGCGGCCAGCGAAAGCGCCAGCACGAGGAATCCAGAGGCGTAGGCACGCCGCATCATCCATGACCTCCCTGGTCGCAAGGGCTCACGAGAACGGCCGCACGACGTCCCCAACACCAGGGAGACGAACACCTGCCAAGCCCTTCACGCAGCCCTCTTTGGCGCGGCGATCGTAGGGATGGCGCGTCGGGGGAGTCAAGCGGATTGTCACGTTGCCTAAACCGGCAGAAGTACGCCCGTGACAGAGGTTTCCGCGAGCCCGGCGATGCGGACCGCGAGCGGGCTCGAATTGCTGGCCGCCGCGGCCCCCGCTGCGTACCGTTCGCGGACGCCCGCGACCCGCTTCCGCGAGCCCCACGGACGCACTCCGACTCCATGTCTCCCCCCCACCTCCCGGCTGGCCCCGCCGACGGCGAGGGAGAGGCCGATGACGGGGGGCGGAGGGACGGCGCCGACCACCCGGCGAGCCCGCTGGCCGCAAATCTCGCCGCAAATCTCGCCACTGTGCAGGCCCGGATCGAGGCCGCCTGCTCGCGCGTCGAGAGGGATTCGGCAGATGTCCGGATCGTGGCGGTGACCAAGTCCGTGGGCAGCGAGACGGCGCGGGAGCTGGCTCGCCTCGGGCTCGAGGACCTCGGTGAGAACCGCGTGGCGGAGCTGGAGGCCAAGCGTGCCGCGCTCGATCCGGACCCCCAACGGCCCCGCTGGCACCTGATCGGCCACCTCCAGAGCAGGAAGATCGGGCGGGCGCTGCGGCTGACGGACGTGCTCCACGCCGGCGACCGCTGGTCGCTGCTGGCGGGCCTCGATGCGGCGCTCGAGCGGGTCGGTGGGTCTCGACGGCTGGACGTGCTCGTCCAAGTGAATGTGAGCGGAGAACACTCGAAGGGCGGATTCCCGCCGTCGGACGTCCCTGCGATGCTGCAGCGGGCCCGCGACCTAGCACGGCTGCGGGTCACGGGCCTCATGACGATGGCGCCCGCGACGGACGATCCGGAGACGGTCCGCCCGGTCTTCCGGCGCCTGAGGGAGTTGCGCGACGCGGCGCACGATCGCGGATATCTTGAAGGCCGGGAACTCAGCATGGGGATGAGTAGCGACTTCGGCGTTGCCGTCGAGGAAGGGGCGACCCTCGTGCGCCTCGGGCGCATACTCGTGACTGATCACCCGGGTGGATGGGACCCGCCGGGGCCACCGACCTTGGACTCGTCGGCCTTGGGATCTGGGAGCTAGAGGGAAACACGTTGCCGAGCCTGGTGGTCGAACGCGGACAGGAGAAGGGCTTCTCGTACAACGTGCGGCCCGGAACGCCCGTCGTCGTCGGGCGCGATCCCGCGAACGAGATCATCATCTCGGACCCCGCCGCGTCCCGCCGGCACTTCCAGATTCGCCAGTCGGACAGTGTGTGGACCGTGCTGGATCTCGGCTCCCGGAACCGCACGTACAGGAATGAGGAAGAGCTCACGCAGGAGCAGGCCCTCTCGTTCGGCGACCGCATCCAGGTCGGCGAGACGGTCTTCTCGTTCCTCGAAGAAGACAAGACCGACGAGGGCAAGGCCAAGGGCCTCGCCGGCAAGGACATCGGTGGCTACAAGATCCTCGAGCGCATCGGCCGCGGCGGGATGGGCACCGTGTACAAATCGCGGCAAATCAGCCTGAACCGCATTTGCGCGCTGAAGGTGCTGGCCGCGAAGTTCGCGAAGGACCCCGAGTTTGTGCAGCAGTTCGTCGCCGAGGCGCGTGCTGCGGGCCAACTGCAACATCCACACGTCGTGCAGGTGCTCGACGTCGGCCAGGCCGGCGGCCTCCACTTCCTGTCCATGGAGCTCATGGACGGCGGCGCCGTGCAGGACGTACTCGCGCAGCGCGAGGATCTACGCCTGCCCTGGACCGAGGCGATGCCGATGGTCAAGGACGCGTGCCAGGGGCTCGTGTTCGCCGAGAAGCACGGCATCGTGCACCGTGACATCAAGCCCGACAACCTGATGCTCACGAGCGAGGGCCGCGTCAAACTCGGCGACCTGGGACTCGCGCAGCGCAGCGACCAGGAGAGCGACGGCAAAATCTTCGGCACCCCGCACTTCATCGCCCCGGAGCAAGCGCGCGGCAAGAAGACCACCGGTTCCGCGGACATCTACTCGCTGGGCGCGACGTTCTACCGAATGGTCTCCGGCCGCACGCCGTTCGCCGGGCAGAGCGTGAAGGAGATCCTGCGCAAGCAGATCGGTGAGCCGCACGTGCCGCTGACCGAGGAGGTCGAGGACTTCCCCGCCGACCTCTCGGCCATCGTCGACAAGATGATGGAGAAGCAGGTCTCGGATCGCTACGGCAGCGCGACGGAACTCCTCGAAGACTTGGAGGCGTTCGAGCTCGCGCACCGGATGGAGCTGTCGGGCCTCAAGAAGGTCAACAAGCCGCTCCTGATCGCCGGCGCCATCCTCATCGCGTCGCTGATCGGAGTCGTCATCTGGCAGGTGCTGAAGCCGAAGGACGTCGTCACGAAGACCATCAAGCCCGAGCCGGAGGTCATCCACAGCGGGGCCGATCCGGCGGAACTCGCCAAACTCAAACAGCAGCAACTCGAGACGAAGGCCGAGCTGGCGTTTGCGCGCCTGGGCGGAAGGCCGCCATCCGCGCCGATCTCGCTCGACAAGGAAGCCCTCTGGCGCGAGAAGGCCGATCGATTCGACGGACTCGCCACCACGCACAACGGCACCAAGGCGGAGCGCGACGCAACGAAGCGCGCGAACGAGATCCGTGCCGAGCTCACGCGGCTGAACGACGAGTACCGCGGGACCATCGGCGCGGCCAAGGTGTGGTGGGACAAGGAGAAGCTCCGGATCGATGCGTTCGTTGCCGACCAGGACTGGACGCAGGCCTTGGCGACCGGACAGGCCACGCGCGCCGGGCGGGAGTTCAAGACCCACGGCCAGCACGTGCCGGATGCGACGACGTACCTGGACGGGCTGAAGGACGCCGTCGACAAGGCGGTCAGTGCCGACTTCGACACGCGTATCGCTGCGGCTCAGAAGCTCTTCGACAACAACGATCCACGCGGCGCCGTCCAGGCCATGGACGAACTCAAGAAGGCGCTCGACGCTCACTCCGGCGCCTGCGCGAAGATCGCGGCACTGGCGGCGTCGGCGAACGACTGGATCGAGAACAAGAGCCAGGCCGTCAAGGTCGACCTCACCGAACAGTTGGGCCATGACCGCGTGCTCTACATCACCGCTGCGCGCACGGTTCGCGCCCAAGGAGACGAACTGACGGACCCGTTCTGGGCCTTCGACTTCGAAGGGGCCGCAAAGGTCATGGAACGGGAGAGCGCGGGTCTCGGCACGTGGCTCTACAAGAGCCGCGCCGCCACGCGCGCGGAGCGGTTGCGCGGGATGCAGGCGAGCTGGGAGGCATTCATCGCCGCCGCCGGCTCCGGCCAGCTCATCAAGGATGGAGAGGTGCTCTCCGATCTGCCGGTCGCGGTGCGGGGCGCCAAGTCCACGCTGGACCTGAAGAAGCCGCCGAACAAGTCGGAGTTCCGCGTGGACGTGGCGCTCCAACTCGGCAGCACCGCGAAGCGTTACGCCTGGGCCGACCTCACTGCGAAGCAGGTGTACGACATCTTCCTCGCGGGCCGGATCGACCGCATCGAGCCGGAGCTGGCGCTCGGGCTGGCCTGGATCTTCGGGGAGCACGGCCGGGCCGCCGAGGCGACCGCGTTGCTCAAGCGCGCCCAGGGTGGAGGAGCCGGCGTCACGCCCGAGGAACTCGCCGAGTTGCAGGCTGAGCTCCGCGCGCTGATCGAGTATCAGAGCATCGTGGATCTCGGGGAGGACAAGTTCGCGACGGCGCTGCTGCGCATCGACGCGTGGCGCGACCGCCACAGCCTCACCGAGACGTTCGTCGTGATCGAGGGACGGCCCGCCGCGGAGCTCCCGCCGCTGTTCTCCGCCAGCCGCATAGACAAGTTCCTCGACTCCTGGGGCAAGCAGTAGGCCGGCGGTGACGTCCGGCGCGCCTGGACCCTGTGTCCATCCCGAGTTGTTCGGCGTTCGCCTCGAGCTGCTCGTCGTCCCGGGAGCCTCGCGCGATGAGATCGTGGGTCCCCACGGGCAACGCCTCCGCGTCCGCGTCACGGCCCCGCCCGAGGGCGGCAAGGCGAACAACGCGCTCCTGCGGCTCATGGCGAAGCGGCTCGGACTCCGGAAGTCCGATCTCGCGCTGGTTGCCGGTCGTTCGTCGCGGAAGAAGACCATCCGCGCGCAGGGCATCGACGAGCCGTCGGCGCGGCGCCTTCTCGGTCTGGACACTTAGCCCGGCGTATCCTCCGAGGCACTCCCCCGGGAGGGCGTGATGTCCTGGAAGAAGACCCTCAACCTGCCCCGTACCGACTTCCCCATGAAGGCGAACCTGGTTCGTCGCGAGCCGGAGATCCAGGCGCGCTGGGAGGAGTTGGACCTCTACGCGCGGATCCGTGAGGCGCGCGCGGGGCAACCGATGTACGTCCTTCACGACGGACCGCCGTACGCCAACGGCGACATCCACCCTGGACAAGCGCGCAACAAGATGCTCAAGGAGATCGCCGTGCGCTACCAGACCATGCGCGGTCGGGATGCACCGTACGTGCCGGGATGGGATTGCCACGGCCTCCCCATCGAGCACAACGTCGTCAAGAAGCTCGGTAAGCAAGCGCGCGACAAGACCAAGGCCGAGATCCGGCGGCTCTGCCGGACGTACGCCGAGGAGTGGGTGGACGTCCAGCGCAAGAGCTTCAAGCGCTACGGCGTGCTCGGCGATTGGGAGCGTCCATACCTGACGATGAACCCGGGCTACGAGGCCGGCATCCTCGACGTGTTCGCCGGCCTGGTCGAGGGCGGGTACGTGACGCGCGGTCTCCGCGCAATCCACTGGTGCGTGCACTGCCGCACTGCGCTCGCCGAGGCGGAGCTCGAGTACGGACAGGAGACGTCACCGTCGATCCACGTCCGTTTCGCCGTCGCACAGAGCGACCTCGCGCGCGTGGGCGGCGAGCCGACCGACATCGTCATCTGGACAACGACCCCGTGGACTCTCCCGGCCAACCGTGCGGTCGCCCTGCACCCGGAGCTGGCCTACGCGATCGTGACGCACGACGGGCCGGACCGGGAGCAGCGGGCGATCGTCGCGCTGGAACTCGTGCAGGCGTACCTCGAAGCCGTCGGCGGCGTGGATCACGAGGTCCTCACCGTCGTGAAGGGCGCCGACCTGGCCGGGATGCAACTGCACCACCCGTTCCTCGACATGACCGTGCCCGTCGTGCTGGCGGACTACGTCAGCAAGGACGACGGAACGGGCTGCGTCCACACGGCGCCCGGCCACGGTCACGACGACTTCGAGACCGGACGACGCGAGGGCCTCGAACTCGTCTGCCCGGTCGACCGCGGGGGCCTCTACACGACGGACGTGGGGCGCGACGACCTCGTCGGTCAGCACGTCTTCAAGGCCAATGCGCTGATCCTCGAACTGCTCCGCGCCAACGGGCGGCTCGCTGCCAAGACGGACTTCGAGCACTCCTACCCCCACTGCTGGCGTTGCAAGAAGCCGGTGATCTTCCGGGCGACGGACCAGTGGTTCGTGTCGGTCGATCACCAGGACCTGCGTCAGCGGGCCCTCGACATCTGCGAGAACGACATCACGTGGATCCCGCGCTGGGGCAAGCAGCGGATCATGGGAATGCTGCGGGACCGTCCGGACTGGTGCATCTCGCGGCAGCGCGCCTGGGGCGTACCGATCATCGCTTTCTACTGCGAGAGTTGCGACAAGGTGCACTGCACGGGCGAGATCGTGCGTCACGTGCGCGGACTCGTCGCCGAGCACGGCGCCGACGTGTGGTTCGAGCGCCCAGCCGCTGACCTCGCACCGGCGGGCCTCACGTGCGATTGCGGTGGCACCGAGTTCCGCTGCGAAACCGACATCCTCGACGTGTGGTTCGAGTCGGGCTCGTCGTGGAAGTCCGTGCTCGGAGATGCGCACGGACTGAAGTTCCCTGCGGACTGTTACCTGGAGGGCCACGACCAGCACCGCGGCTGGTTCCAGTCCTCCCTCCTCCCGAGCATCGCCGTCACGGGGAGCGCGCCGTACACCACATGCGTCACGCACGGGTTCTTCGTCGACGACCGCGGGGACAAGGTCAGCAAGTCCAAGGGTGGCATGAAGGAACTGTCCACGGACGTGGTCTTCAAGGAGATCGGCGCCGACATCGTGCGGCTGTTCTATCTCATGGGGAACTACTTCGACGACGTGCCGGTGTCGCGGCGCCTGATCGACCCGGCCGCCGACGTCTACCGCAAAATCCGGAACACGTTCCGGTTCATCCTCGGAGGACTGGCCGACTTCGAGCCGCGGGAGGATCACGTCGAGGTGCACAATCTGCGGGCTCCCGACCGCTGGATACTGGAGCGACTCGACGAGATCGTCTCGCAGTGCGAAGCGGCGTACGAGGGCTACGAGTACCACCGGGTCGCGCACACGCTGCGCGAGTTCATGGATCACGACCTCTCTGCCTTCTACCTCGACCTCGCGAAAGACCGCCTGTACTGCGGAACGTCCAAGGGCGTTGACCGCCGCTCGGCGCAGACCGCGTTCTTCCGGCTCGCCACGGTGCTCGCGAAGCTCTGGGCGCCGATCCTCGTGCATACCTGCGAGGAGGTGTGGGACGCCCTCGACCTGCCCGGGTTCGACAAACAAGCGAGCATTCACCTCGAGACGTGGCCCCATCACGGAAGCACCGGCGAGGAGCGCCGCGAGTGGATGAACCGGCTGCGCGGCGTACGGACCGAGATCGAGCGGCTCATCGATCCGCTGCGCAAGAGCAAGCAGCTCGGCTCGGCCCAGGAGGCCGCGGTGCGTTATCTCGCCACTGACGAATCGATCGACCACGCGCTCTGGGCAGAGGCCGAGCAGTTCATGGGCGAGGACTGGCGCGAGGGCGTGCTGGAGGTGCTCGGCGTCGCGTCCATCCACCACGTCGACGCAGACGACGAGGAAGAGATGGCCGCTCTCCAGGACACGGGTACGACGGGTCTGCGCATGCTGGTGCGCCGCACGGAGCGCGCGCGATGCGAACGGTGCTGGCGCAATCGCGACCATGTCACGACCCCCGACAACGGCGACGCGCTCTGCGCGCGCTGCGAGCCGTTCCGCGCAGATGGCCTCGCGGTGGCGACTGAGAGCGCCGCCACGTGACCCCACCTCGCCTCGCCGTGATGATCTCCGGCGGTGGCACGACCCTCGTGAATCTGGCGGAGCGCATCGCCGACGGCCGATTGGCCGCGGAGATCGCCGTGGTGATCTCGTCGAATCCGGATGCGGACGGGATCGCGCACGCGCACGAGCTCGACCTCCCGGTCGAGACCGTGAAGTACGAGAGAACGCGACGCGAGGCGTTCTCTCGGCACATCACCGACGTCGTCCGCGAGTCGGCCGCCGACCTGGTCTGCTTGGCCGGTTTCCTCCGTCTCTGGGACTTCCCGGCCGCGTACCGCAACAAGGTGATGAACATCCACCCGGGGCTGCTGCCGGCGTTCGGCGGCACAGGAATGTACGGAATGCGCGTGCACGAGGCAGTTATCGAGCGCGGGGTGAAGGTGACGGGCTGCACGGTCCACTTCGCGACGAGTGCCGCGTACGACACCGGCCCCATCGTCCTGCAGAAGACGGTTCCGGTGCGCTTCGACGACAGCCCGACGGACGTGCAGCGTCGCGTCTTCGCCGCCGAGTGCGAGGCGTACCCCGAGGCGATCGAACTGTTCGCCACGGAGCGTCTGCGCATCGCGGACGGCCGCGTTCAGATCCTCGGCGCGCGGACGGGGTGAAGCGGTGGTCCGACGGCAGCCGAACAAGGCGCTGACCGACCACTCCCGCGAGCTGGTCGTGATCGGTGCGAGAGAGCACAACCTGCAGGGCGTCGACGTCACGATCCCCAAGGGCACGCTGACGGTCTTCTGCGGCGTGTCGGGGAGCGGCAAGACGTCCCTGGCCTTCGACACGATCTTCGCCGAGGGCCAGCGTCGCTACGTCGAGTCGCTCTCGGCGTACGCGCGGCAGTTCCTCGGCCAGCTGCCCCGCCCGGCGTTCGACGCAATCCGCGGACTCGCCCCCACGATCGCGATCGAACAGAAGTCGGCGTCGCGCAATCCGCGCTCGACGGTCGGCACGGTCACGGAGGTGCACGACTACCTGCGCGTGCTCTACGCCCGCTTGGGTGATCCGTCTTGCCCTTCGTGCGGCGGCCCGGTCGGCGCCGGGTCCGCGGAGGCGATCGTCGAGGAACTGCTGCGAACAGAGGGCGAGCGCAAGCTCCTGCTCCTCGCACCTCTCGTGGACGACCGCAAGGGCGAGCACCGCGACCTGCTGGACGCGGCGCGCCGGGCGGGCTTCGTGCGCGTCCGGGTGGACGGCAAGGTCCTGCCGCTCGACGACGTATCGGGCCTCGACGCGAAGAAGAAGCACACGATCGAGGCCGTTGTCGACCGTCTCGTCACCGGACGCGTCACGCGCCAACGACTCACCGACTCGGTCGAGTCGGCACTCCGCGCAGCCGACGGGCGAATTCGCGCCGCGTTCCACGACGGCGAGGAGCGCGCGTACACCGACCGCCGGGTTTGCGCGAAGTGCTCAACGGCGTTCCCGGAGCTGACACCGCAGTTGTTCTCGTGGAACAGCCCGCAGGGTGCGTGCCGCGAGTGCGACGGACTCGGACGGCGGCTCGCTGCCACCGAGGATCTGATCATCGGCGATCCTGCACTGACGCTCGAGGAGGGCGCGCTGCTGCCGTGGCGGGCGCGGCTGGCACCGGGGAAGACCGGGATGAACGCGGAGTACGGGCGCTCGATCCTTTCACAGCTGGGCGTTCCGCTCGACGTGCCGTGGAAGCGACTCAAGAAGGCGCAGCGCGAGTCGATCCTGCGCGGCTCCGGAGATCGCGAGCTGACCGTCCGCATGTCCGGGAAGCGTTGGAAGACGGACTTCACCACGAAGTTCGAGGGCTTGCTGCCGCGCATCGAGCGCCGCTGGCGAGAGTCGACGTCGGACGGCGCGCGTCGTGGTTACACGAAGTGGATGCGCGATGTTCCGTGCGCGTCGTGCAAAGGCAGGCGGATGCGGATCGAGGCGCTCTCCGTCCGCGTGGGCGGGAAGAACATCGCCGAGTGCGTGGAACTCCCAGTGGCCGAGGCACTCGCACACTTCGAAGGACTGTCCTGGAAGGGCGCGCGGGCCGCCGTGGCCGCCGAGGTGCTGCGCGAAGTTCGCTCGCGTCTGAGCTTCCTGCGGAACGTCGGCCTCGGATACCTGACGCTCGACCGCAGCGCGGCGACTCTCTCTGGCGGCGAAGCACAGCGGATCCGGCTGGCCTCACAGATCGGCAGCGAGCTGACCGGCGTTGTCTACGTGCTCGACGAACCGTCGATCGGGCTGCACGCCCGCGACCAGCGCCGCCTGCTCGAGTCGCTCCTGCGGCTGCGCGACCTCGGGAACACGGTCCTCGTCGTCGAGCACGACGAGGAGACCATCCGTGCGGCGGACCACCTCGTAGACTTCGGGCCGCACGCCGGTGTCCACGGCGGCCGCGTCGTGGCGGAGGGCGACGTGGACGCACTCTTGCGGAGCGAGGAGTCACTGACCGGCGCATACCTCGCGGGCCGTCGCGCCATTCCGCCGCGGGAGACCAGAAGGTCCGGCAACGGGAAGTCGATCCGGATCGAGGGCGCGGCTGAGAACAACCTGCGGAAGGTCGATGTCGCCTTTCCGCTCGGCTGCCTCGTCGCCGTGACCGGCGTATCCGGGGCCGGCAAGAGCTCGCTCGTCAACGGCATCCTGCGGCCCGCCGCCCTGCGTGCGCTCAACGGCGCCCAGGTGGCGATCGGGGCTCACGGCCGCGTGCGCGGATTGGAGCATGTTGACAAAGCGGTCGACATCGACCAGTCGCCGATCGGGCGAACGCCGCGCAGCAACCCGGCCACGTACACCAAGGTATTCGACTGGGTGCGGACTGTGTTCGCCGAACTGCCCGAGTCGCGAGTGCGCGGATACGGCCCCGGCCGCTTCTCGTTCAACGTGAAGGGCGGGCGCTGCGAAGAGTGCTCGGGCGCCGGACAGATCCTCGTCGAGATGCACTTCCTGCCCGACGTGTACGTGCCTTGTGAGACGTGCCGAGGCACGCGCTACAACGCGGCGACCCGCGAGATCCTCTACCGCGGCAAGTCGGTCTCCGAGGTGCTCGCAACGACGATCGAGGACGCTCTCGAGCTGTTCCGCAACCAGCCGAAGATCCGCAGGATCATGCAGACGCTCTGTGACGTCGGCCTGGGCTACATCACGCTCGGGCAGAGCGCCACGACGCTGTCGGGAGGCGAGGCACAGCGCGTCAAGCTCGCGCGTGAACTCGCCCGTCGCAGCACCGGGCGCACGCTGTTCCTCCTCGACGAACCGACGACGGGCCTGCACTTCGAAGACGTCCGTCGCCTGCTCGACGTTCTTCAGACGCTGGTCGATCAGGGCAACACCGTGGTCGTCATCGAGCACTCGCTCGACGTGATCGCCGCCGCCGATCACGTCATCGATCTGGGTCCGGAGGGCGGCGCAGGCGGCGGATTGGTGCTGGCCGCCGGAACGCCGGAGGAACTGGCGCGGCGGAAGGCGTCGCACACCGGAGCGGCACT
This sequence comes from Planctomycetota bacterium, assembly GCA_965248445.1. GTDB lineage: Bacteria > Planctomycetota > JAJSAM01 > JAJSAM01 > JAJVHW01 > CBDFJG01. Next base: position 647,490 of record CBDFJG010000003.1, on the reverse strand, counting down.
GCGGAGCTACTTCGCCAGACGGCGGAAGCCGGCGCCGAAGAGAGCGCGCAAGCCCGCCCGGAAGGCCGCCCGAAAGACCACGAAGAAGGGCGGCAAGAAGACCGCGCGCGCTACTCGTTCGCGAGCCGCGTCCGGTGCCCCATCACGTCCGCGACGTTGACGAGTTCAGTCGTCAGGAGCACGAGCGCATCGTCGACGCTCACCACGCCAACGATCTTGCGATCGTTGTCGATCACGGGCACGCGGTGGATCTTGCGGTGCGACATCTGGCGGAGCAGATCGAAGATCAGCGTGTCGCGCGGCACGGCGTAGACCGGCTGCGACATGAACTCGTCGACGGGAGTCTCCGGGCTGGCGCCCTCGGCCACCAGTTTCACGGCCAGATCGCGGTCCGTGACCATCCCGATCGGCCGGCTGTCCTCGTCGACGACGACCACGGAGCCGACGTTGTACTCGCGCATCTCGCGCGCCGCGCGCAGGGCCGTGTGGTCCCGCGTGACCGTCACGACGTCGGGGTTCATGATCGCATCGACCAGCATGTCGTTCCTCCGGGCCGCCCGTGCAGCGGGGCGTTCGTCTGCGCTCGTGAATCTATCCGGGCGCGACGGCGGCCGTGAGTCCCAGAGCAGCGCAGAGTTCGATAAACCTCTCAGCGGAGGCATAGCGAGCCATCAGGTCGCCCCAGTGCACCGGGATCGAGAGACGCGCGGCAACGCGGGACGCGGACTCCGCGGCCTCCTCCGGTGTCATCGTGACGAGCCCACCGACTGCGAAGTACGCGACGTCGACGGCGTGACCCTCGTGCTCCGGTAGCGCAGCGGAATCTCCGAGGAACAGGTGCCGAGCGCTTCGCACGTGCACCAGGTAGGCCAGTCCGGTGCCGCGCGGATGAAATCCGCAAGCACGGCCGTCGCGTGACGGCCCCTCCGCCGGCAGTGCGCGGACGGTCGCGCCCCCCCACGTTCGCTCCTCGCCCTCTGTCATCGCAACGACGCGGTCGCCGAACACGCACTCGAGGCGACCGGCCAGCGCACGCGGGGCGACGATCGGCGCGAGTCCCGTTGTGGCGCCGGCCAAGTCGTCCTCGGAGCAGTGATCGGCATGCCCGTGCGTGACCAGCGCGACATCCGCCCGGACGCCCAGGCGGTAGCGCCACGGATCGACGACGACTGCGGGCGAACCGGGAACGAGAACGGTGGCGTGCCCGCCGAAGCGGAACGCCACCGATTCGCCGCCTTCACTCGGTGAGTCGAGCGAGCTCAGCGCCTAGACACCGAGCGTCGCGCCGCCGTCCGCGTACAGCAGCTGGCCCGTCACGTAGCTGGCGTCGTCGCTGCAGAGGAACGCGTGCACCGCGGCGATCTCGTCGGAGTCCGCCATGCGGCGAAGCGGGATCGACTTGCAGATGGCTGCCTTGATCTCGTCCGGAACGGCATCGAACATCGGTGTGTCCGTCGCCCCGGGCGCCACGGCGTTCACGGTGATGCCCGCCTTCGCGCCCTCGATCGCCAGTGTGCGAGTGAGTCCGACGATCCCGGCCTTCGAAGCCGAGTAGTTGGCCTGGCCGAAGTTGCCGTTGACCGCCACGGAAGCCGTGTTCGAGATGCGCCCGCCACCGTGCTCGAGCATGTGCAGCATCGCCGCCTGGCAGACCAGGAACGTGCCCTTCAGGTTGACCGAGATCACGAGATCCCACTGCTCCTCGGTCATCTTCTTGAAGGACTTGTCCCGCGTGATGCCCGCGTTGTTCACGACGCAGTGCAAGCCGCCCAGTTCCGCAACGGTGCGGGCGACCGCGGCCCGGACCTGCTCGCCGTTGGAGACGTCCACGGAGCACGCGATCGACTTGCCGCCACCCTCGCGGATGCCCGCAGCAACCGACTCGACGGCATCGCCGTTCACGTCCCACACCGAGACCGCCGCGCCCTCACGCGCGAATCGCTCGGCAGTCGCCTGACCGATTCCGCGGGCCGCGCCCGTCACGATCGCCACCTTGTTCTCGAGCCGCATGTCCTCTCCTCGCCGCCTCGCGGCGTCTCGATCCGCCCTATTCGGGGGCTTTCCTCGACATCATCAGAATCCACTCCGAGTCCACGACCGGTTCGTCGTCCTGGTTCAGGACCTTCACGTCGTAGGTCACGACGCCGCGGGTCGGCTTGCGCGACTCCTTGCGATCGGTGACCGTCATGACGACGCGAATCGTGTCGCCGAAGCGAACCATGCCCGTGTACTTGATCGTCTGCTGCATGAGGGCCAGCGTCGTGCCCTCGAAGATGCCCATCTGGTTGGCCAGTCCCGTCGCGATCGCCATGCTGAGCATGCCGTGGCCAATCCGCCCGCGCGCTGGAGTCTTCGACGCGAACGTTTCGTCCGTGTGCAGCGGGTTGAAGTCGCCGGAGAGCCCGGCGAAGTTCACGACGTCGGCCTCGGTCACCGTACGGGAGGCGGAGTAGAACGCGCGGCCGGGCTCGAAGTCGTCCCAGTAGAGACCTCGCATCTGATAGCCCATCGAACGTGTCCTCTTGCCCCGCCGGGCGCCATCGTCACCGCGGCATTTCGCCCGCGGCCGCGGGCGAAGCGAGGGAGCATACCTCGGCGGTGGCGGGCCGCCGAGAACGCCGGAGGGTGCCCAGACGCCAGGGCTCGCCAGCCACACTTCAGGGCTCACCAGCCAGATGTAACCACACGGTGCTCAGGGCTCGCGGGGCTGCGGCGCGCCCTGCAGACGAGAGAGCTTGGCAGTCACGCGCTCGATCCGGCGGCGGGCGTCCGCAATCGCTCGCGCCGAGCGCCCCCGGAGGAACAGGAGGCGTTGGACGCGCTCGGCGCAGGCGAGCGCGAACGCGTAGTCCTTCGTGCGGTGCTCCGCGTCCTTCGCCAGGACCAACCACGGTCCGGGGAGCGCCGGATCGGACATCGTCGCCGCGTGCGCCTCCGTGGCGGCCTCGGCGGCGAGCTGCTGCCGGCGCAGCAGACGGGACGCCTCGTGGTGCGCGCGGGCCCGCAGCGTGCCGTCAACCGCACGCGCCGTCGCACCGCGTTGCAGAGCGAGCGCCCTTTCCTCGAGGCCCGCGCGCGCGAGGACCCGGCCTGCAGAGTGCAGATCCGGCGCCGGTCCCCGCCCGACGGCAGGCTCGGCCATGGCGGCGAGCAGGGCCGGGAGCGACAGAAGATCGAGCAGGTTGTGCTCGAGCACGCGCCAGAGCGGTCGCGGCCGGCCCTTCAGATACGCGTACCAGGCCGCGGGGCACTCGGCACCCGGCAGATCGTCCAGGCGCTCGACACCGAGCACTTGCCGCTCGAGTTCCTGGAGCGCAACGCGTCCGGTCCGCATGCGGAACACGCGACGGGCACCGATCAGCAGATCCATGTGCGGAAGCGACTCGAACGGGTCGGGACGGCCGGCCAGCAAGAAGCGCTCCTCGATACGCGGGATGTCGAAGCCTCGTCCGTGGAACGAGACCAGCCCGCGGGCTGCGTGCGCCTCCTCCGTGAGCGCGTCGAGTAGTCCCTCCTCCTCGGCCGGATCCGGGAGCACCCACTGGCGCACTTCGAAGACGCCGCCCTTGAAGCATGCGAGTCCCACCAGGAACACGAATGTGCCCGCGCCTCCCGCGAGCCCTGTGGTCTCCGTGTCGAGGAACAGCACGTCGTCGAGATCAGTGATGCCGGCGCTTCCGCAGAGCAGCGAGACGTCGGAGAACGAGACATGCGTGGCGGCGTCCAGCCGGACCCGGCCGCGCTCTATCGATCCGTCGAACCGCTCGACCCGCAGCTGGACCGTTCCCCCCGGGTAGGTACGGTCGACGAGGTCCGGCACCGGCACGGACGGTCCGGGATCGTCCGCCCCTTCCGGATCGACCACCCCTGTCGGTGGATCTTGCGCCGCGCCGTCGCGGCGGATCACGCGCCCTCGGTCTCCCCGAGCCGTTCTGACGCCCCTCTCATCTCGGGCATCTCGGTCCTCTCGGGCATCTGGGGCTCACGCACGATCACCGGCGGAGCGAGATCCGCCGGGGGCAGGAGGGGATGCTCAGCGCAAGCACGGGCGAGCGCGCCCAGCAGTCGCGCAGCCGTGTCCTTTCCGTGGGGTCCAATGCTCGCCGCGGGCCCGACACATGCTGGGCAGCCACGGCGGCATGCGCATCCGTCCACGATGTCGCGCATGGCGGGAATCACGCTGCGGAGCGACGTGAAGACCGCCTCGGCCAGACCGACTCCGTTCGGCACGCGGTCGTAGACGACGATGCGCGGAAGCTCGGTCGCCGTCGCGCGCGCTTCGGAGTGCACGCGAAGGTCGCCACGGTCGCAGCGGACGAATGCCGGCGCGACGCCGCGGAGCAGATGCGCGATGCCGCGGAGCGACTGCGAGCGGCCGCCGTCCATCACACGGAGTTCCGTCGCCAGTTGCGGGCCGATGTCGATCCAGCACGCCCCGGTGCCCATCTGCTCGGCCGGCAAGCGCACCTCGTCGGAGCCCACGTTCTCACCGGTGTAGTACCGGATCTTCTTGAACATCGGCACCTGCGTGGTGACGAGCACGTTCCCTCTGGTGGCACGGAACGCGCCCAGGTCGTCGCTCCGGTCCTCCGCGGTGGTCCGCACCTCGACCTCGGCTTCCGCCTCGGTGTAGTAGTCGCAATCTACCTTCCGGACGTATGCCCGTCGTCCGTCCCAGTCGAAACGCTCGACGTAGTACGTCTCGCCCTGGTGCCCGTAGATCGCCCCCTCGTGCACGAAGAACTGCGACGACGCGCGATCGACTTCAGCGAGCACGACGCGCGCCTCGAGGTCGTAGATCGCCACGTTGTCGATGTCGAACCCGTTCAACGACACGCTGTCCGCCGGGAAGCTCGTGTCGCACCAGTGGTAGCGGCCGCCGAAGCGGTGCAGCGGTCCGTCCGGTGCGGCCAGTTCCACGAGTGCCTCGGTGACGCGTTCCTCGTGGCCGAGCACATCGGTCGGGCAGAGCGTCTCGCCCTCCTTGAACGGGAGTTCAAAGGCCGCGCAACGCACATGGTTCGTCAGGATCAGCCGGTTCTTCGGATCGAGTGCCGCCCGCTCAGCGTGCCCGTCGAGCAGCGCCTCGGGATGCTGCAGGACGTATTGGTCGAGCGGGTTGCTGCGCGCGACGAGAACTGCCGTTCCAGGCCGATCTCGTCGGCCCGAGCGGCCCGCTTGCTGGCGCGCGCTCGCGACGCGGCCCGGGTAACCGGTGAGGATGACGACGTCGAGCCTGCCGATGTCGATCCCGAGTTCGAGTGCGTTGGTCGCGACGACGAGGCGGACGCTGCCGTCGCGCAGACCGACCTCGACCTCCCGCCGCAACTTCGGTAGATATCCGCCCCGGTACCCGCGCACGACGCCTTCCGGGAGGCCCAGATCGCGGGCGGTGTCCCGCAGGTACTTCGTCAGCACCTCGACGGTCGTGCGGGAGCGGCGAACACGAGCGTCTGCAGCCCTGCCCGCAGCGCGTGCGCGGCGAGGCGGCGGGCCTCCTCGAGCGCGCTTCCGCGTGTGCCGCTCGCCTCGTCGACAAGCGGCGGATTGAACAGCAGAAGGTGTCGCTCGGCAGACGGCGCGCCGGATCGGGACACGACCTCGACCGGTGCGCCGATCAGCCCGGCAGCCAGTTCGCCGGGATTGGCGATCGTGGCCGACGAGAGCAAGAACGTGGGGTCCGAGCCGTGGTGCCGGCAGACGCGTCGCAGACGGCGCAGCACGTTCCCAACGTTGCTCCCGTACACACCGGTCATCGTGTGCATCTCGTCCACGACCACGTACCGGAGATCCCGGAACAGGGACGCCCACCTCAAGTGGTGCGGAAGGATGCCCGCATGAAGCATGTAGGGGTTCGTGACAACCACGTCGGCGGCTGCGCGCAATGACCGCCGGGTGGCGGGCGGCGTGTCGCCGTCGTAGACCCCCGCGCGCACCGGTCGCGGCAGACCCGCAACCAGCTTCGCGAACACCGCGGTCTGGTCGCGCGAGAGCGCCTTCGTCGGGAACAGGTAGAGCGCGCGGCCGGGCCCATCATCGGGCACGTCGCCGACGCCCCGATCCGTCGGTTCGTCACCGCCCCCAACCCGGACATCCCGGAGTCCGAGCAGCGCCGTCAGGACAGGCAGGTTGTAGCAGAGCGTCTTGCCGGATGCCGTCGGCGTGACCACGGCGACGTGTCGGCCGGCGTGTGCGAGATCCGCGACCTCCCGCTGGTGCGACCACAGTGTCGTGATACCGGACTCAGCGAACGCCGCGCGCACGGCCGGCGGAGCCCAGTCAGGGAAATCGGACACCTGCGCTTCGCGCGCGGGCTCCTTGTGCCACCGCACGATGTTGGGCGCGATGTCGGGAGCCGTGCGCAGCTCGCTGAAGAAGCGATCCAGGGGCATGGCCGGACGGTATCCCCCGCAGGGGACACGAGTTGCGCGAGTGCGACTGGTCGCGGATCCGACTACGAATCCGACTGCGTCGGGTCACCTCGGGCGCAGCAGTGGCCGCTTCAGTTTCTCGACGATCTGCTCGGAGAGGACGAACGCCCACGGCCAGTCGCCCTTGCCCTTCCAGCGCGCGAAGTAGCCGCCGCCCTCGACGCGGTTGCCGACGAGCAAACGCTGGTGATGGCCGTGCGGCGGCGTCCCGAACTGCTCACCGATCTCGAGGATGACAGTGACGGTCGTGCCCTTTCCGTAGTCCTCGGAGAATCCCATCTCCTCGCGGCGGGACGAGTCGAAGAACAGCCACCTCGTACAGTCGATCGCCCTGATCGTGTCGAGCAGTTGATTGATCGCGGCCGGGTCGAGCTTTCGCGTGCTGCCCGGTCCGACGTTTCTCCAGCCCTTGTTCTCGGCGGCGAGGTCGCGTTCCCACCCCGTGCGCTCGACCTGCGCGCCCTCCTCCGACCCGCCCGGCTCCTGTGCGATGGCGACGATCTCATCGGTCGAGAAGTCCCGTGTGCGGGACGTTCGGAACTGCAGCCAGCCCTCCTCGAGCAGGTCGACCGGCTCGCCGCGCACTTCGACGACACCGCCGCTCCCCTTGCTCTGTGCGAACACGTTTCCGTTCTCGAGGCGATCGCCGATCAGGAACGTCAGTTGCTCCCCGCCCTGGATCTCGACGACGATCTGCTTGCCATCGTCCGAGATGCCGACCTCGTTCGGTTGTACGTCGTCGTGGAACGCCGCGGTGCGCCATTCGACAAGGCTCTTGAGCGCCTCCCGACAACGGGTGTCGTTCCCGGGCTTGCGCGGCGGCGGACTCGTGATCTCCCACGACGCCGCCGGCTTGTCCAGCCGGTAGGTCTTCACGCCGTCGCCGAGTTTCACCGTTAGCCCCACCACGGTCTTGTAGCCGAGGCGTGTGAACGCCCGGTCGCGGAAGCTCTGCGGGTCCATCGCGGCCGCCTTGGCGAGTCGATCACCGACCACCATCACGGACGGATAGCCCTTCTCCATCACGTAGACGTGCTCTCCGCCGGGCGCGTCGCCACCCACGAGCACCGTGCGCTCCTCGCCCCGCTTGGTGCGAAGCAGGATCTCATAGGCGGGCGGTACGAATCCGTACTCACCCACCGTCTGTGCGTCGTCGTCGACAACGCCGGACGCGCGCGCGTTCGCGATCGCGTTGAGGACCTCTTCGAACTGCTGTGGGTTGGCGAAGCCCTTGAACGGCTGGCGCACGTGCCAGACCTGCGACAGGTCCTTCTCGATCTCGAGCCTGGTCACGCCATGCCGGGTGATCTCTACGTATTGGATGTCGTAGTTCTGCACGTCGACGACGCGGTGATCGCGAAGTCCGTTCGAGAAGGCGTTCATCCACTCGTCGCGCGAGTCCGTCGGCACGACGTACACGTCCGTGCCTGGTCCGCGGTCGACGTACATTTGCGTACGCTCGCGGGTCACCGCACCGATCCGCGTCGTCCGCTTCCCACCGGTGAGATGGAGGTCGATCACCATTTCGGGCGATTCGAGACCGTAGGACCGCAGCGCCCCGGGGGTGAGATCCGACGCAACGAAGTGGGTGCCCACGATGGCCTTCTGCATGGTCGCGAGGAGTTCGTCCACGAGGACGGCGTCCGCGCGCACGAACGAGTCGCGGACCTTCAGCTCCCATGAGTCGCTCGCACCCACGGCGCGGCGCAAGATGATCTCGTCGTCACCGGCTCGGTTCTCGATGCGCTGCACGTCGGCCCGATCGAACGAACCGGGCGCGGTCGCCGGCACGAGCGACGCGTCGCTGTCGCCACCGCGCAAGGCCCACACGAGCAGCGCGGAGAGGGCGACGAGCACGAACATGACGACGACGTTGCGGAACTTCACGGCGTTCTTCTGTGACCTCTCGTTGTTCGTATCCGGCGGATCATCGCCTGCGGGCCCACCACACGAGCCCACCCAAGATCAATGACAAGAACGCGACTCCGAGCGGCCAGAGGCGTGCCAGTTTGATGTCCTTTTCGGAGACGTCCACGCGCCTCTGATCGATGGTGCGTTCGCTCACGGCGATCAGCTTCTCGCGCTTGATGCACCATTGCACCGCGCCCACCGCCAGATCGATGTTGGACGCGACCTTCGAGGCGACCCGGTCAGTGACGAAGTCGGTGTCGCCGAAGTACACCACGCGTGCGCTCTTGGCCGGTTCGCCCGGCGCTGTGGGCACCACGCGCTCGGCAACCGCAGCGATCGCGAGGCGCGATCCCGTCCGGTCCTTTCCCGGGATCGGTGACGTGAAACTCGTGCGGCCGACTTGTTGCAGCATGCCGACCGCCTGGCCGTCCGGCGTGCCGGGAATCATGGGCGCCCAGATGATCGGCTCGACGGTCAAACCCTCCGGGGGTTCGTCCTCGATCTCGACGAACGTGGAGCGCGTGAAGTACGTGCCGAAGTTCCGGTCGCGCAGCGGCTTCACGATCGCGTGGTCCGAGTAGAACGGCCCGATGACCGAGAGCGTCGCGCTGAGGGTGAACTGAGTGCCTGCCTGAGTGACTCCGCTCACTCGCGGCGCGAGCACCATGTAGTTGAGGCGCGGGAAGAGCCCGAACTTGTCGAGTGCCTGCTCGATGCCGAGGGTCCGCCGCTTCTCCGCGACGTCGACGGTCAGCATCATCGCGCCTCCGCCATCGAGGTACGCGCCGAGAACCTGCGCCTCCTCGGCCGTGAACGCGGTCCGCGGATACGCGACGAACAAGAGGTCGCAGTCTTCCGGGATCTGCGCGTTCGATCGAAGGTCGAGAGGCTTGTCGGCGAGTTGGATGTTCTGCGACTGGAGCGCATCGCGGAACGCGCGCATCTCCTCGGTGATCTTGGACTCACCGTGCCCGGTCGTCGTGTAGATGCGGTACGTGCGATAGACCAGTTCGTAAACCGATTCGGTGATCATCTGCTCGCCGAGCCACTTCTGCTCGCCGAGCGCCGTCGTCCTCCGGAAGGCGTAGGGGTCGAGGCGCATCTCCTTGTGCTTGCCCGGCTCCGGCTCGCGTCCACTCTCCGCGTGCGAGAAGACGACGACGTCCTCGGTCTCGGCGGTCGAGATGCGGGTCACCCCTACGGACGCGAGGTACTTGTTGCTCGGCTCCGGATCCGCCAGCGGCGTGATTTCGCGCAGGACGAAGTCGGGATCGGCGCTGGCGTAGGTCCGCAACTGCTCGATCACCTCGACGCTCAGCATCGTCGGATCCGCGCGGTGCAGATACGTGGCGTAGATCGTGCCGTCGATGTCGTCCAGGAGCTTCTGCGACTCGTCGCTGAGCGTGTACCGGCCGGACACGGTCGTGTCCTTGGGCTGGATCCCGATGAGGCGCAGGCTCTTGTCCAGGTGCTGGTCACCCACCCACGAAACGCCGACCATCAGCGCGGTGCCGAGGACGATCGTGAGCGCCACGAAGCCGCTCGCCAGTCCGCGGCGGGACCGGAGAACGGCCAGGACGTCCACCGCGTGCCAGACGAACGGGGCCAGTGCGAACCAGAACCCCGCGACGATCCAGACCAGCACGACGACGCTGCTGCCCTCGATCTCCTTCCACAGGAACCCGCTCAGCATGAGCACGAGTCCGAGGAAGAACGAGTAGCCCCACCACGAACTTCTGCCTGCGGCCTGGTACGGGACGTTCTCGGGCGTCTTCTGCTCGGACTCCGCCGAGGCCCCAGTTGCCGAGGCCGCAGTTGCCGCGGCGTCGACCGGCACGCCGTCCGCGCGCTCAGCCGCGACGTCGTCTGCGATGTCGCCTGCGTTGTCTTCTGGGCGATCGTCGTCGCTCATCGCCACTTCCTCGACTCGAGAGCGCGCACCGCCAGGAACAGGAAGTACGCCGTCATGGACACAAAATAGAACACGTGGGACGGAGCGATCAGACCGTTCAGGAAGTGCTGTAGATGCTTGTGCGGATTCACGTAGCCCGCCGCGGCGCGCAGCCACGCGATCTCATCGACGCCGGGGAAGAACTCCGCGACGATCAGTGCGAGCAGGACGAAGAACGCGAAGAACGCGGAGAGCAGTGCGTTCTCCGTGAGCGCCGACGCGAAAATCCCGATCGCGATGTACAAGCCACCCAGCAGCATCGCGCCGAGGTAGGCCGAGGCGACCGGCCCCGGATCCGGCTTCCCGATCGACTGTCCGAGATACGCCAGGATCGCCCAGTACACGAGCGTCGGCGCGAGCATCGTCACGTAGAAGCAGAACGCGCCGGTCCACTTGGAGAGGATCACCTGCCAGTCGTGTACCGGCGCCGTCAACAGCGTCTCGAGCGTGTTGCGGCTGCGCTCCTCTGCGACCGTGTTCATGGTCAGCAGCGGGAGCAGGAAGATCAGGATGAAGTGCAGCGTGTCGAACACGTGCGAGTAGCTGACATCCGCCACCCGCCGGCCCATCGGGAACTGGAACACGCTGCCCTGGAAGAAGATCCAGGTCAGGATCAGGAAGAAGAACATCACGACGTACGGCACCGGCGCGAAGAAGTACGACCCGAGTTCCCGTCGGGTGAGCGCGAGGACGCGGCTCATCGCCGCACCTCGATGACCTGCTCGGTGCCACGGGTCAGGTTCGTGAAGATGTCCTCCACCGAACTGTCGTGCTCCTTGCGCAACTCATCGAGCGTCCCGTCGAGCGCAATGCGCCCCTGGCTGATGACGATCACGCGCTCGCAGACCTGCTCGACCCACGGGATGGTGTGCGTCGAGAAGAGGACGGTCGTGTCGGCCGAGATCTCCTTCACGAGATCGCGCACGTCGCGCACCTGGTTCGGGTCCAGACCCGACGTGGGCTCGTCCAGAATCAGCACGCGCGGCTGATGCACGAGTGCGTCGGCCAAGCCGACTCGCTGGCGATAGCCCTTCGAGAGGTGTCCGATGATCCGGCCCTGCACGTCCGTGACGTCGCAGCGTTCCATGGCACGCTCGACGTACTCGCTTCGCGAACGCCGGGGCACGCCCTTGAGCGTCGCCCGGTAGTCGAGATAGCTGCGGACGCGCATCTCCCCATAGAGGGGTGTGCCCTCGGGCAGGTAGCCGGTGTTCGCTCGCACCTTGATGCCGTCTGAGAACACGTCGTATCCGGCCACGCGCGCCGTCCCGCTGGTGGCCGGCTGGAACCCGGTCAGGATGCGTAGCGTCGTGGTCTTTCCCGCGCCGTTCGGTCCGAGGAAGCCGACCACCTCGCCATCCTGGACGGTGAACGAGATGTCGTCCACCGCGGTGCGCGGGCCGTAGCGCTTGGTGAGGTTCTCGACCTCGATGGCGGGCTTGGGCTGCGTGGGATTGGAACGGGCAGGCATGGGCTGGGCAGGCATGGACTGAGCGGGCATGGACTCTCCGCAACGACGGACGACGGGCGCCCAGCGACCAACCCCCTCACGCGACTCCGGCGCAAGGGGCGGCGGACGACGCGACGAAGGTACTACGAGTGACGGGAGCCGGGAGCGAAACAGCGGCTCCAGCGGTCCTCAGGAGCGGCGGTTCGGCAGATGCCCGCTCACGCCTGGGAGGCCGCTGCCCCGTCCTGTCCCAAGCGGACGCCCGGTTGGCCCATAGAGGTGCGGCTCCCGGACTGCCCGCAGGCCGACCGTCCCGACGGCCGCGCGCACCGAAGCCAGGTGACGGGAGGACTCGATGCGGGACACAGGCAGCCACGGAACCGGCCGGAATCCGGCAGCGGCTGCCGTCGTCCTGATCGTCGCCTGCGGGCTCGCAGGCGGCTGCGCCGCGCCGTTCCACCTGCCGGGGGCGCGATTCGCCCCCGTCGCCCCCCCGCCGCCGGCGTTCGGCATCGCCGAGCTGTCCGCGCTCCACGCGCAGTACGCGCTCCCCTCCATGGACTGGTTCGAGAACGTCAAGCGGTTCGACGCGCGGTCGCTCCTGGGCCCGGACCGGCGCATGAAGCTGCCGGTCCCCCCGGGAGTGTCGTTCTTCTCGTACGCCGGGGAGGACGTACCCGTGATTCTCGTACCGGACGCGATCGCCGCCTGGGGGCCGGCTTCGCTGGCATACGACGGCGACGAGCTCCTGCCGGGGATGAAGAACACGCACAGCGTCGGCCACGACGGTTTCGACACCCTGCGCTCGGGAGGGATCTTCGTCGGCGACACGATGCCCGGAATGCAGTCCGAGGCGCTCTGTGCGCTCCGCGACTGCGTGGACCGCCACGTGGGAGTGCCCGCACTCGTCCCGGTGGTAGGCGCCCCCTGCGACGAGTGGCCCGCGGTCGTGCTCACGCCCGAGATCATCGTCCGCATCGACGAAGACCAGCTCCTCGCCACGTGCGAGCCGACTCGGGAGGATGCCATCCACGCCCTGACCGAGCGCTGGGGCGCCGAGAGCATCGAGGAGAGCCCCTACGTGCCCGGCCTCTTCGTCATTCGCGCCGCGGGGTTCGAGCCGGCGGAGTGGCTGCGCGTGGCGCAGCGCGTCCGCGACGAGGCCGCCTGCGGCGGAACCGCCAATCTCAACCTCCTCGTCCCACACGTCGAGGACGAGGATCCCGTGCCCGACCCGGCACCCGTCGTGAACGACCCGCTCTTCCCGCGGCAGTGGCACCTCGAGGAGACCGGCGTCGTCGATGCGTGGACGAGAAGCGGCCCGAACACGATGGGATCGCCGGACGTCGTCGTGGCGATCATCGAGCTCTACGGCGTGCAGATCAGCCACCCGGATCTGGAGGAGAATGCGCGCGGCCAAGCGCACCGGAACTTCTCCACCAACCTCCCGCTCGGCACTCCCGATCCGGACCTGCGGGGGACGCTGAACGACGCGGGGAAACTGGTGCGCGACTCGACGGACGGAACGGCGACGGCCGGCCTGGCCGTGGGCCGCGGGAACAACGGCATCGGCATCAGCGGTGTGGCTCCGGAGTGCGGGCTGATGGCCATCGCAACCGGCGTGGGGACGCCCGAGGCCGACGTGCTGGCGATCGACCACGCGTGGAAGAACGGCGCAGCCGTGATCAGTTGCAGCTGGAGCCTCGGCAAGGGGAACAATGTATCCGACGCGCTGCGCTGCGCTATCCAGCGCGCGACCATGCTGGGTCGCGGGGGCAAGGGATGTGTCGTGCTGTTCTCCCTGACGAACAAGAACACGAACAACTTCACGGTGCCGCCCCTCGGTCCGTTGGGTAACCAGTCCTGCCAGATCGAGAGTGAAGCCGACTCGGCCACGCCGTTCCAGACGGTGCGCGAGGGCGGCGAGTCGATCGTGCGAGGCGTCTCGGGGCTCTGGGAGTGGCGGCCGATCGCCTCACTCGCGGCGGTCATGGCTATCGGTCGTGCGACCGACGCTCGCGTCTGGGGGCGGTGTGGATTCGGTCGCGGGATGAGCCTCCTCGGTCCCGGCGAGTCGACCGTCGCGAATGACAAGAAGCAGTGCGACCCGGCCGCTCCCCCCGCCGGAAATGCCGGTATCACGACGACTGACCTCTCCCGCCCGAAGACGGGAAACAACTGGGGCGGCCTGAGCGGGCCATGCCCCTGTCGCACCGATGGGCCGCGCCAGACCAAGGACGGCAGCTACGACACCTGCTTCAAGGGCACATCGGCCGCCACGCCGATCGTTGCCGGCGTCGCCGCGCTGGTCATCTCCGAGAACCCCGAACTCAGGGGTGACGAGGTCCGCGACATCCTCGAACGTACGGCCGACAGGATCGAACCAGAGAGCGCGGACTACCGGCGCGAAGCGGGTCGCGGCCTGCTGTACAGCGAAACGCACGGATTCGGGTTCGTGAACGCATTCGAGGCAGTCCAGGAGGCACGGCGGCGGCGCCTGCTGGACAAGGTCGCCCTGGAGTTCGAGACGTCCAAGCCGTCCGGAGCGGTCGCAGGGCAGCCCTTCGTGCTCGCCCTGACGGTCAGGAACATCGGCGGACTGCCGGCCGAGGACGTCGTGGTGACGAACGTGATTCCCGCCGGGTCGAGCATCATCGATACGTACCCCGAGGATGCGGCGTTGAACGAGAGCAGGACCGAGATCGTCTGGCTGCTCGAGCCGCTCGCGCCCGGCGACGAGGCCGACCTCACGATCACGCTGATCTGCCGAGCCGACGCGACCGGCGACCTGGAAAACCGCGCCACCGCCACCGCGAGGGACGCCGAGACGCTCGAGTCCGTCGTCACGCTCACGCTCGGCGCCCCGCCTGCCGAGTCTCCAGCGCCTGCATCCGGCGAGTGAACGGCCCGCCTCTGCGCTTCGGAGCAGACGCGGCGGCAGTTAGCTTCTCGTGCGTCTCCCAGGGAGGGTTAGACGCGCATGGCGGCGGACGGCGACCTGATCTCACGCGAACCGATCGACGCGGGGAATCGCATCCTCGGCGGGCGCTACGAGCTCCGCGGCGAATTGGGCCGCGGGGCGGCGGGCGTGGTCTGGCGCGGAGAGGACCTGTTCGCGGGCGGCGCGGTCGCGGTCAAGTCGGTCAAGCGCAGCCTGCTCTCGTCCGAACCGCGCCTGCATCGAGAGATCGCCGCGCTGCGCCTCCTGCGCCTTCCCGGTGTCGTCACGCTGCGAGACGAGGTCACCGACGGGGACGCCACACACCTCGTCATGGACCTCGTCGACGGGACCGAGTTCCCGGGAGACGGGCGCGCCCGGGACTGGGAGTCCATCGCCCCGCTGATCCGCTCCATGCTCGAGACACTCGGCCGCGTGCACGCGGCCGGCGTGGTCCATCGCGACCTCAAGCCCGCCAACGTGCTCGTCGGTGACGACGGGCGCGTGACCCTGGTCGACTTCGGGTTGTCGTACGGACCCGCGCTCGGCGGCGGCGTGACGATTGACGGCGCCATGGTCGGCACACCCGAATACCTGGCGCCGGAGCAGATCCGAGGCCGGGGCATCGACGGCCGCACGGACCTCTATGCCCTCGGAGTGATGCTCTACGAAGCGCTGAGCGGCGACCTCCCCATCCACGTGAGCGACTTCGCGGCCCTGCTGCGACAGAAGCTGTCCGGCGCATCGATCCCGCTCGCCCGCGTGGCGCCGGACGTTCCGCGGGAAATCGCCGCCATCGTCGACCAACTCCTTTCCGTCGATCCGCGGGACCGCCCCCAGTCCGCCGGCGAGGCGCTGCGACTGCTCTTCGGCGGCGGCGCACCGTCGACCGGCGAGCAACGAGTGCCCCGCCTGGGGTCCCGCGAAGCGGTCGAGTCAGTGCTCGCCGCGGTCACCGAGCGCCGGTCCATCGACGTCCATGGCGGCCCCGGGAGTGGGCGTTCCCGTCTGCTCGAAGACGCCGCGGAGTCCGCCGAGAGCGACGGACGATCCGTGTACTGGGTGCAGGTCGGGCGGAGTCCGTACGCGAGCCTCGCAACCCACATCGGTGGTTTCGACGGACTCGAGACCATGTCCCAGGAAGACGCGTTCGAAGTGCTCGACAAGCGCTTCTTCGATGCACTCCAGAGCGGCGCGGTCTTCCTGGTCGACGAACCGCAGAGCGTGGATCCGTGGTCCCAGTCCGCAATCGACCGCGGCCGCTCCGAAGGGTCGGTCGTGCGGGTCATCGAAGCGCCGACCGCGGGCTGTGTCCGGCTGGGCTCCCTCTCCGCACAAGACCTGCGCCCGCTCTTCGCGGGGCCCAGCCGGATCCTCCACATCCCCGAGGACGCCGCGGACGAGCTGTGGCGGCGCACCGGGGGCGTCCCGGGGAACGTCGCAGCCGAGATCTCCGCGTGGGTGCGCCACGGCTTCGCGCACTGGGTGGACGGCCGCATCGAAATCGAGCGCACCGCGCTGAATCGCCTGCACGACGGACTGCCGGTCGGTGGCGCGTTGCTCTCCGGCCCGCGGCTCGCGGCGCTGCGTTCGGGAGAGCTGCAGGAACTCCTCGCGTGGATCGCGCTGGCGTGGCCGTACGGCGACTTCGACCTCCTCACGAAGGTCGCCGGCCGCCCCGGTTGGACTCTCCAGCCCGAGATCGACCTGCTGGTCGAGGAGGGACTGCTCCGCCGCCTGGAGGACGGCCGCCTGCAGCCACTGGCGCTGCCCGAAGTTCTCCAGACATGGACGGACGAGAAGCGTGAGGCCGCGCACAGGAAGCTCGCAGACTCCCTGCCCCCGGGTTCGGGGGGTCGCCTTCGGCACCTCGCCTCGTCCGGCGATCCCGACGAGGTCGTGGCCGAATCCCTGGCTCTGGGCCGGCGTCTCGTCACGGCGGGGAAGACGGGAGACGCGCTCGCCGCGTTCGCGCTGGGGCTTGACGCGGCCCGCCGGGCAAACGACGACCGCTCGCACGACGACGTGCTCATGGCGTACGTGCGGGCCTGTCTCGCCGACGGCACGACCGGAGCCGTGAACCAGGCGCTCTACGAGATGGGGCGCGCACCGAACCAGGCCGCGCACCTCGGAGAGATGCGTCAGTTCCTGCTCGCTGTCCAGGAGAGCCACACCGGCGATCCCGCGCGGGCGATGAAGATGCTCGACGCGTGCGGTCCGTTCGACGATGTGGTGCTCGAGTTGTGGCGACAGGGCATACGGTCGAACGTGAGCGGGCGCCTCCCGCTGGACCGTCAGATCGCGATCCTGGAGGAGATCGGTGAGTGGGCCGAGCGCATCGACAGCGACCGCGCGCGCGCCAACCACCGCGCGTGGACGGCGTTGCTCTACAGCCGCCAGATGCGGCACGCCGAAGCCGCCGAGATGGAGATCGCCGGCCTCGAGGGCGTGACGCGCGCGCCCGTGCGCATGGCAGCGCTGCTGAACGCGGCCGTGGCGTTCCTGGAAGCAGGTCGTCTCGACGATTGTCTGAACGCGGCCGACGAAGCGCGCGAGATCGCAAGGGTCTCGCGCCACGCGCTGTACGAGGCGTACGCCGAGGCCGTCATCCGCAGAATGCACTACGACGCGGGTGACGTCTTGCCCCCCGATCTCGAGTTCGTCGAGGCCGCCGCCGCGATCGGCTCTCCGTGGATCGAAGCCATGGCTCTTTCCGCGGAAGCGCCATTCGCCCGGCAGGCCGGGGATCGCAACCTGGCGCGGTCACTGGCCGAGCGCGCGGGCACTCTCTGGGCGGCGGCGGGGTTCCGCGCTGCTTACATGGTGTCGCGCGGTCTCCAAATGGACTGCGGGGCGCCGGTCGATCAAGACGAACTGTCCGACCTCCTCGACGAAGCGGCGGAGGAGCCCGACCACTTCGCGGTCTGCGAGTTCCTGGGGCTCATCGCGCCGCATGCCGGCGACTCGTTGCCACGCGTGCGGGAGCTGCTGGCGCAGGCTGCGGCGAGGGTCTCAACCGCCCAGTACGAGCAGGTCCGGGACGTCATCTCCGTGCGAGGGGCCCTCGAGCGCGCAGGCTGCGATTGAGCCCCTGCGCAAGCTCCGCTTGCGCCAGGCCACCACGGTTCGATAGCGTCATCAGCCCGCCTCGGGAGCCGTGCTGAATTGTCACCGTCGGCACCGATGTCGGCGGGCTGGAGGGTGAGATGATCTCGAACTGGAGACGAGTCGTGACGACCGTGGCACTGGTGGCCGCGCTGGGGTGCGTCGCGGCACTCAGTGCGTGCAACGGAGAGACGAAAGAGGAACACACCGGCACGCCGGGACTGATCCAGGTGCGCCGACAGATCATCACCGATCCGCCGGTCGATCCGCCCCCGCCGCCCGCTCTCGTCGCAGCCGTCTACGACAACGGCGACGGCAGCGGGACCATCGTCTACGACAACTCGCTGTGGCCGATCCAGCCGAGCGACATGACGGAGGACATGGGCCCCGCCAACCCCGGAGACCTGTGCGAAGCATTCGGCGGCGAGATGAGCGAGCCGTACCACGGCACGTGGGAGGGCGACTACAACGCGCCCATCGGCGCCGAGGCCTGTCCGCCGAAGTAGTCTGATCGACGCGCGTCCCGGCGGTCCCGCCGCCGGGACGCGCTGATCCCTCCCGCGAGAGGCCGTTGGCCTTCTCTGACGATCGGCTGAGCAGAGCGGCTCCGGCCCGCCGCGTGCGCTGACGATCCGAACGAGTAGCCTGGCGGAACCGGAACGCGGCCACGTGCGTCCCGACCTGCAGGGAGGTTCTCGGATGCATGCAACCCGGATCGCTGCCGTGGCCCTGCTCGCCACCCTCGCGCTGTCGTTCGCGCCCAGTCTGCTGGGCGCCCGCGGATCCGACACCGACCCGCTCCGCCCCCACCGTCTCTACGACGACAAGGGCACGCTCGACTGGTCCAAGAAGCTGGCCGACGCGCAGAAGGTCGCGGAGGAGCGGCGCAAGCTGATCCTGATCGAGTTCGGCCGCGAGAGTTGAAGCAAGTGCCGCGCCCTCGTGGAGGGCGTCCTCCCCACCAAGCCGGTGCGCGCGCGCATCTCGAAGATCGCCGTCGGTCTGGCCGCGGCCGCCGACCCGCCCGACGTCGAGCGCAAGCTCCTCCTCTACTTCAGCGAGAAGTTCAAAGGCTTGGGCAGCCTCCCCTACATCGCGTTCATGACGCACGACTTCCAGTTCGTGCACGGTTACACCGGCAGCCGCACGATCGCGGAGTTCGAGAAGGACCTCGATCTCGTCGAGAACCACCCGCTGTTCCCCGCGACCGCGCAGGACGCGGCGAAGCTCGTCGTGCTCGGTGAGAAGGCCGTTGCCGCCGCCGAGGACGGTGACCTGCCGAAGGTTCTCGCGTTCGGCAGGCAGGGCGCTGCCATTCGCGGCCGCTGCGACGAACGGGCGCAAGTCGACGAGGCAATGCAGTTTGCCCGCGACTACGCGGACTCTGAGTTCGTGCGCATCGAACAAGCGCTGGTCGAGAGGCCCGCCGACAAGAAGGCCGCAGCCACGTGGAAGAAGGACCTCAAGAGACTAGCCAAGCTGTTCAAGGGCGAGCCGGAGGCCGCCACCGCAGAGCACGGCGTCGCCGCGATCACCGCATACGTGCAGATCGACGCGATACGCCCGGAGAAGACCGACCAGCTCGACAGGGCAAAGGCCAAGGCGCTGGAGAGTCTCGGGGGCACCCGCTGGGCGCCTCTCTTCGGTGGCAAGGGACCGGCGGGCGATGACGGCGACGCGAGTTCCGAAGAGACCGGCGAGTAGCGACGGGATGCGCGCCGCTGCACTGGCGGTCGTCTTGGCGCTCACCGGCTGTGCATCACCTGTCGAGAGCACGTCTCCGAACGAGATCCCGAAGGTGCCGCGCGGGAAGACCGGCTCCCCTGCCGACGCCGTCGTGCTCCACAGCCTGCAGATGGCGCCGGGAGTCAACCTGTTGCACGGGAGCGCTTCGCTGCGTGACTCGTACCCCTACCTGCTCGGAGACGACGGCGCGGAGCGGGTCGCACTGACGCAGACGACGACCGAACGCATCTTCGCGCCGGTCACAACCGAAGCAGCGGCCGTGGAACTCGTGCGTCTGTTCCATGCCGGCCTGATCGTCGAGGACGAGGGACGCTTCCGCGCGGTGCTCGGAACCGCACGCGAGCACGGGTTCGCGCCCGCGACGACGACGGAGTCACCGGGCGGCTTCGGGCTGCGGTCGACTGAGCCGGAACGCGGAGTAATCCGGGTGGATCTGACGCTCTACGAGAACAGCACGCAGCGGCTCGGTGTGCGCACGCACGCGTACACGTTCACGGGTGGACGGCTGACCGAGCACTCGACGACGAGTTGGTTGGAGGGTCCCGCGCAACACTGGCAGACGGGCTTCGCCCCGACACCGGGCGCGCGTGAGCAGGCCGAAGCCGCGAACGCCGAGCGCACCGAGACGCTGCGCATGTTCGACGAGGCAGCCCGCGAAGCGGTCATTAGCGGCGCTCTCGAACCGAGCTAACGCCCCTGCAACTGCTCGAGCAACCGTCTCGCCGCCGGATCTCCCGGACGCAGCGCGACGAGTACCGCCGCGTAACGCAGCGCCGCCTCCGACTCTCCCGCTTCTCGGTGGATGGTAGCCAGCGCCTCCACGATCGAGACGTCTCGCGGGTGGCGCTCGTGCGCCGCCGTCAGCACCGCGATCGCACCTCGGAGATCCCCCGTCGAGTGCAACGCGACGCCGTGCGCGTAGCCGTAGCGCGCCACGTCCGGGGCCAACTCCGCCGCGCGAGTGAGTGAGGGCAGGGCCGCGTCGACTCGCGAGAGGCGCACGCGCGCGAGTCCAAGGGCGTGATGCAACGCGGCCTGGTCCGGATGCTCCGAAGCCGCCTTCGAGAGCAGCGCCTCGCCGTCGGCGTCCCGCCGCTGCGTCCTGAAGAGCTCCGCCAGGTTCACGTATGCGGCGCCCAGCGAGGGATCGAGGCGCAGCGCGGTCCGGTACGACTTCTCTGCATCCTCCTCCCGCCCCGCCTCCGCATGCGAGGCGCCCAGGCTCACGTGCGCGTCCGGTCGGTCACTCGTGGCCAGGTGATACGCCACGAGTTCTGAGTACGCCGAGTCCATCGCAACGGCGTCGTCGCCCGTCATCGTCGCCATCAATGGGAGGAGCGCCTCCGCGGCGGCGACGCGCACGCCGAGCACCGGATCCCGCAGCAGCGGGATCGCCGCGCCACGCGCGGGCAGGGGCCGTCCGCTCAGCATGTTCGCCGCCACACCTCGCACGAGCGAATCTGCATCGTGGAGCGACGCGCCGACCAGACGCTCCGCGCCTGGCGTCGCCGCGCCGCCCAGCAGCGAGAGCGCCGTGGCGCGGACGATCACCGTCTGCGTCCCGTCGGATGCCAGCCGGATCAGGCGCGCCCCATGATCGGGCCCGCCGGTGCGCGCCGCGCGGAACACGTCGCCGTAGTGCTCCGTGGTGGAACGCGCGTCTCCGTACCACGCGGTGACGTGCTGTTCGGCCCACGCCACCGGCTCGTCGGCGTGGCACCCGTTGCATGCGTTGGGCGACCCGGTCTTGCGTGTCAGGTCCGGCCGTGGCACGCGGAGGCTGTGGTCCCGACGGGGGTCGACGACCATGTACGTCCGTTCCGGCATGTGACACGCGACGCACGCGGCACCCGTGCCATTCTGCTCGTGGTTGTGGTGCTCCGGCACGTCGTACTGGGTGTCCAGGTGGCAGCGCGTGCAGAGCGCGTTGCCCTCCGCGCGCAAGGACAGCGAGTGCGGCTCGTGGCAGTCAGTGCAGCCGACGCCCGAGGCGTACATCTTGCTCTGCACGAACGAGCCGTAGACGTAGACCTCGCCCTTGATCTGACCGTCGGGGAAGTACAGGTGCTCCTCGAGCAGGGCGACCCGGTGCGTGTCGAGCAGCGGCCCGCCGTGGACGTACTCGTCCCGCATCTGGCTGCGCCGAGAGTGGCAGCGTGCGCATGCGTCGATCTCGGCGTCGTCCTCCGGCCTCCGCTCGCGCTTCGCGTTGCCGGTCTCCGGGTCGATCTCCCATGGCGGTAGCGTGCTGCGCCGCAGCACTACATCGAGGCCCATCGGGTCATCCGGATCGTCTTCGTACGGATCCACCCCCCGCCCGGCCCGCGACTCGCCCCACGCCACGTGCTCGCGCCCCGGACCGTGACAGGCCTCGCAGGACACGTCGATCTCGGACCACGTCGTCGCGTAGGAGTCTGTCTCGATATCGTGGTTCTTCACGAGGTGTGTCGAGTGGCACTCCGCGCACATGATCTGCCAGTTCTGGGCGCGCCCGGTCCAGAACAGCCCGTCGCCGGGCGGGATCCGCTCGTCCTGGTAGATGTGGAACCACCGCTGGCCTCCCGCATCCGCCGGGCGCGAGTCCCAGCAGAACGGGAGCGTCTGGTACCGCCCGCCGGGGAACTCCACGAGGTACTGCTGCAGCGGCGTGACCCCGAACGTGTACGCAACCGTGTAGTCGTGCAGCTCCCCGTCGTCGCCTTCGGTGCGCACGATGAACTCGTCGCCACGCTGCGTGAACGTGGAGGTGACGCCGCACCAATCGAGCGTGACGCCGCCGAAGTCCCCGAGGACCGTCCTCGCCGTCGGCACCTGCATCGCGAGATCGTGGTGCGAACCGCTCCACGCTTCGTGCTCATCCGCATGGCAAGCAGCGCACGCCGCCCGCCCGACGTAGTCAAGGCGTGGCGACGAGGGATCGGAGTCCGCACCTCCGCACGCAGCGACGGTCGCGCAGAACAGCAAGGCGACAGTCGCGCCGAGTCCTCTCACCCGATGCTCCGATCCCCCTTCGCCTCGTGCACCGCTTTCAGTCCGCAAGGACCCCATCGTCCTCAACCCGTGTGCTCTCCATCTCGACGATGGACGTATCCGGGCCGTGGGCCGGGAGCCGGCAGAGCAGGAAGTTGGCGACACCCGGAACAACGTGGATCCCCAGCGCCGCAAGGCGCCCGGCCAGTGCAGTCCTGAGCTTAGGCCGCCCGCGAAGCGGTGCAGACCGGCGGATCCCCTCTTCGGGCTAGTCGCCGGGCACATCTTCGAGCACGTTCGCGGCGGGGAACTCCACCCGCAGACGCTCCATCGTCGTGGCGCGCTCGCTCGGGCCCAGCAGACCGTTCGAGACGAGCGTGTCGAGACGCTTACGTTCGTCGCGGAACAGCTGCTCGCGCAAGCGCACGTACTGGTTGTTCTCACCGCCGAAGTGCATCTCGCGGTGCCATCGCAGCCGGGCGGCGGCCAGGTCGCCAGACGACGGGGCTGTCGCCCCCGTGCGCCGCTCGAGCTCCCGGAAGACCTGCTCGTAGATGACCGCCCGCTGGGTGTGCGCGTCGTCGGCAGCGACGTCTCCGATCGCCTCGCAAACGTCCACGAGCTCGAGCTCCAGAGCGACGCGACGCGCGCCCGGCGTCTGCGCGCCCACTCGCTCGAGATCCGCAGCGAGCACGTCGCGGAGGGCAGCGCCCGCCCGATCCCACGCGGCGTCCTTCGCACCGTCGGCCGACGGGAATATGCTGCACGCGTCGAAGACGCGGCGATGCACCTCGCGTGGCGTGCTGACACCGGACCGGAGCCTCGCCTCGTTGTCGGCGGCGAGGAACTGGAGATACGCGGCGCGCACCGCGGTGAACTCCTCGTCGTCATGTCCCGCACGCCGCTTCGACTGCTGCAGACGGACACGTGCGACCCACTTCACGTCGGGGGTCACGACTCCTTGCTCCTCCCTGCGTTCCACCCGGCTCAGCGCCTCCGCGTCGAGCCTGGCGACCTCGGTGTACGACGCCTTCTCCGAGACCTCGCGCGCCGCCACGCGAGCGATCCACAGCGCACGCTCGGTCTCCGCGACATCATTCTCGGTTGCGACGCCGGCGTCGAACCGGGCGCGCAGCGCCCGCAGGTGCTCGTGCAGGTAGATCACCCGTTCCCGGGCGTCTCTCGGCAGCGCCACCCGCAGCCGTGGGATCCGTGTAGAGTCCGGTTCCTGCGTTGTCGGGCTCGCGCGATCCGGCCCGTCCGGCGCCTCCGCTTCCTGCGGCGACAGCGACCACCAGGCTAGGGCGGCGACAGCAGCAAGGAGGCCGAGGACGGTCGCTATCCGACGCATGGCAGACCCGACAGCATATCGGCGACGCGACCGCGCTAGCGAGCGTCCACGAGCGACTCCGCCAACACGCCGGTCACGGCAACACCGTCGGCGGCGTGCACGAGCGCGTCCCATGCGCGATCGACTTCGGGTGTCGGCTCGAACTCCACGACGTAGTGATGCGTCGGGTCCTCGGGCTCGACCAGTTCGGAGTGGTAGATACCATCGGTGCGCACCAGCGCGAACCGGCCCTGGGTGGAGTCGAACTGCAGCAGCTCGCGGCGTTCGTGGAGCACGACTTGATCGTGGTCCTCGAAGAACACCCGGACGACGCCCGGGTTCCCGCTCGCGTCGGCCCACCAGGGCGTCGGCACCGGCGCCCTCAGGAGCGCGCCGAGCAGCGCATCGCGCTCCCGCGCGAGGTGACCGGCAGGGATCTGGTAGGTCCCGCGGCCGACGTCGAGCCGCATCACCCCGGAGGGACCGGCCTGCAGAGCCGCCCGTACCTCGGGGCTCAGTCCGGGGCCGGCTTCGTACGAGTGGTCGCTCGCGCACGCGGCAAGCAAGAGGACGAGCGCGAGGGCGGGCGTACGCATGGAGACGAGTGTAACGCCGCGGCCGGAATCGAACAGGCGGCCACCGCGCTGCGGTGACCGCTCGTGTTCTGTGTCGGCACAGGCGTGACCCGACCCTCCGGCGGATGGTGGGCTGCTAGGCGTCCTTCACTTCGAAGTCGGCTTCGATCACGTCGTCCGCATCGGACTCAGCGCCCGCCGCGTCGTCCGGAGCGGCTTCCGCACCCTGTTCAGCGGCGGCCGCAGGGCCCTGGTTCTTGTAGAGCTCTTCGGAGACCTTGAACGTCGCCTTCTCGAGCGTGTCGAGCGCGGCTTCGATGGCGGACTTGTCGTCGCTCTCGCGGGCCTTGTCCAGTGCGTCGGCGCCCTCTTCGAGCGCGGTCTTCTGCTCGTCCGCGATCTGCTCGCCCTGCTCCTCGAGGAGCTTGCGCGCCTGATAGGACTGCTGCTCCGCGCGGTTCTTCAGGTCGACGAGTTCGCGGCGGTCCTTGTCCTCGGAGGCGTGACGCTCGGCGTCCTTCACCATCTTGTCGACCTCGCCCTCGGAGAGTCCGGAGCTGGCCTGGATGCGGATCTCCTGCTCCTTGTTGGTGCCGAGGTCTTTGGCCTTCACGTTCAGGATGCCGTTGGCGTCGATGTCGAACGTGACCTCGATCTTCGGGACGCCCCGCCGCGCGGTGGGGATGCCGGTCAGCTGGAACTTCCCGAGCGTGCGGTTGTCGCGGGCGAACTGGCGCTCGCCCTGCAGCACGTGGATGTCCACGGCTGGCTGGTTGTCCGCAGCGGTCGAGAAGATCTCCTTCTTCGAGGTCGGGATCGTGGTGTTGCGCGAGATGAGCGTCGTCATGATCTCGCCCTGCGTCTCGACTCCGAGCGACAGCGGCGTGACGTCGAGCAGGACGATGTCCTGCACGCCTTCTTCCTGGTTCAGGATCGCACCCTGCACTGCGGCGCCGAGCGCCACGGCTTCGTCGGGGTTGATGCTCTTGTTCGGGTCCCTGCCGAACATCTCCTTCACCAGCGTCTGCACGGCGGGGATGCGCGTCGAACCACCGACGAGCAGGACCTCATCGATGTCGTCTGGGGTCAGCTTCGCGTCGTCGATCGCGCGCTTGCACGGGCCGCGGGTCCGCTCGACGAGCGACGCGGTGAGCTGCTCGAACTTGGAGCGCGAGATGGACATCGCGAGGTGCTTCGGACCGGTCTGGTCCATCGTGATGTACGGCAGGTTCAGGTCGGTCGAGACGGCCGTGGACAGCTCGCACTTGGCCTTCTCAACGGCCTCGCGCAGGCGCTGCAGCGCCATGTGGTCCTTGCGCAGGTCGATGCCGTTGTCCTTCTTGAACTCGTCTGCCACGAAGTGCAGCACGACATCGTCGAAGTCGTCGCCGCCCAGGTGCGTGTCGCCGGACGTCGAGAGCACCTCGAAGACGCCGTCGGCAAGGTGCAGGATCGAAACGTCGAACGTGCCGCCGCCGAGGTCGTAGACGACGATCTTCTTCTCTTCGGTGAGCTTGCCGAGTCCGTACGCGAGAGCAGCCGCGGTCGGCTCGTTCACGATGCGCCGCACGTTGAGGCCGGCGATCTTGCCGGCCTCCTTGGTGGCCTGGCGCTGCGAGTCGTTGAAGTATGCGGGAACGGTGATCACCGCGTCAGTGACCTCGCCACCGAGGTAGTCCTCGGCGGCTTCCTTCAGGTGACGCAGCACCAATGCGGAGATCTCCGGCGGCGCGAGGTCCTTGCCGACCACGCGCACGCGCACGAGCTCGTCCGCTCCACCGATCACCTCGTACGGGACCAGCTTCTCCTCGGAGCCGACCTCGCTGTGGCGGCGCCCCATGAAGCGCTTGATCGAGTAGACCGTGTTGCGCGGATTGGTGACGGCCTGACGGCGCGCCAGCGCGCCGACGAGTCGTTCACCGTTCTCGAGGTAGGCGACGACGCTGGGCGTCAGCCGTGCGCCCTCGGCGTTGGGGATGACCTTGGGCTCGCCGCCCTCCATCACCGCCACCACCGAGTTGGTGGTGCCGAGGTCGATGCCGATGATCTTGCCGCTCTGCCTGGTGCTCATGTCGTTCTCCGTTCCTTTGAACGACCGGAGAAGATCAAACCGTGTGCCTGCGGGCCGCCGGAGACAATCCGCCTCAACCCGTTACCTGGAAGGGAGTTGAATCACATCCAGAGCCTTGCCAGGGTGGCAGGAGCGAGCCTGGCCCGCGCAGCCCGCTGTCAGGCTGTCAGAGTGCGAGGTCGAGGCGCAAGACCTCAGTCCGCGCGACGAAGGGCCATACCGGCGCCCTCGTCGGGATCGCCCAGGCTGATCGCCAGCCGGTGTGGCGGCGCATCGTCAAGGATCGAGGCCGACTGCAGACGGGGCTCGCCGTCGAACTCGATCGCGTAGACCGGGCGCCCCTCGTCGCCCGAGTACACCTGCCCGACGGTGCCGATCGTCCACTGGCCGCTCGCCGAAACGAGAGGCACCGGGTCGAACTCGCGCTGATCCGCCGGCAAGTCGGTCGCCGTGAAGGTCCCGTCGGCGCGGAGGATCAGCACGGAAGGCGGATCGGTCTCCGGCAGCGGAGCGACCTCGTCGCCGAAGTAGGTCAGGTCCGCGTCGTACTCGTAGCGGCCGACCACGTCGGCGACAGCGGGCTCGTGCGGGGTGTAGTGGGAGGCGCGGGGATCTCCACACGCCGCGACGGCCACCACGAAAGCGACGACCGCCAGGAGCCGCGTCACTGCGTCACCTGGGTTCCGTACCGCTTGATCTTGCGGTAGAGCGTGCGCTCCGAGATCCCCAGCGCGGCCGCTGCGCGTTCGCGGTTGCCGTGCTCCCGCTCCAGAGCGTTACGGATGAGGATCCGCTCGGCGTCGTCGATCGGGATCACGATGCCCGCCAGTGCGGCCTCGGCGCTCCCCGCCACGGGGGGCGGCGAACCGCCGTCACTCACCGGGACGTACGACGCACCGGAGGTGGCACTGAGCACCTCGGGCGGCAAGCCCTCGACACCGATCGCATCACCCGGAGAGACGAGCACGGCCGTCTCGATCACGTTCCGGAGCTGCCGGACGTTGCCGGGCCAGTCGAACGCCGCGAGGCGTTGCATAGCGGCCGGGTTCACCAGCCGGACCGGCCGGCCGTGCAGGTCGGACAGCTCCTTGACGAAGCGATCCACCATCAGCGGGATGTCGTCACGGCGCTCGCGCAGAGGCGGCAACTCGACGGTCACGACCTTGATGCGGAAGTAGAGATCCTCGCGGAACGTGCCGTCTCGCACGGCCTCCTCGAGGTCGCGGTTCGTCGCGGCGACGATGCGCACGTCCACTTTCACCGGCTGGTTGCTGCCGACGCGCACGACCTCGCGCGTCTCGAGGACGCGTAGCAGCTTGGCCTGCAGCGAGAGCGGCATGTCGCCGATCTCGTCGAGGAATAGCGTGCCGCCGTCTGCGTACTCGAACTTCCCGCGGTGGTTTCGCGTGGCGCCGGTGAACGCGCCCTTCTCGTGACCGAACAGCTCGCTCTCGAGCAGCGTCTCGCTCATGGCGGCGCAGTTGATCGCGACGAAGGGCTGCTTGCGGCGGCGCGCCAGACGGTGCATCGCCTGCGCGATCAGTTCCTTGCCCGTGCCGCTCTCTCCGAGGATCAGCACCGTCGCGTTCGTGTCGGCGACCTGGCGGACGAGGGTCAGGATCTGCCGCATGCGCTGGGACCGCCCCACGATCCCCGGCAGCCCGTGGGTCTCGTCGACCTTCAGTTCCAGTTCTGCGCTGCGGCGCCGCAGCGCGAGCTTGTCCATCTGCTTCTGCACGACCGCGCGGATCTCCTCGACGCGCAGCGGCTTGCGGACGTACGTCGCGGCGCCGGCCTTCATCGCCTCGACGGCCGCATCCACGCTGCCCTGTCCCGAGATGACGATGACCTCGCAGTCCGGGTGCGTCTGTTTGGCCGCGCGGAGGACGTCCATCCCGTCCACCTCCGGCATGGCGAGGTCCGTGAGCACGAGGTCGATCTCGTTCTCGTTCAGGAATCGCAGAGCCTCACGCGAACTGCGCGTGGGCAGGGTCTCCAGGCCGAGCTTCTCGAGCGCCTCGGCCATCATCTCGGCGTGCCCGGGTTCGTCGTCGACCACGAGCACCGTGGCGACGGAGCGGGATGCGATGCGAGTGCTCATGAATCCTCCGTGTCCGGCGCGTCCGTGGTGTTCTCACCCGGACGCGCGAGGACGTTCACCACGTCGTTCGCCGAAGCGCCGGGAAGGCGCAAGGTCTCGCTCCCGGAGATTGCGGACGGGCGCGGCAGGACGAGGGTGAAACGCGTGCCCGAGCCGAGCGTCGACTCGACGAGCACATCCCCTCCGTGTTCCGCCAGGATCCGCCGCACAGTCGGGAGGCCGAGTCCCGACCCGGTGTCCTTGGTCGAGAAGTACACCTGGAAGACGCGCGGCACGTCCGCCGGGTGGATGCCCGTTCCCGTGTCGATCACCTCGACGTGGACGCGGTCGCCGGGCGACCACGTCCGCACCGTCAGTGAACCGCCGTCCGGCATGGCCTCCACGGCGTTGTTCAGCAGGTTCAGCGTCGCCTGCTTCATGAGTTCGCGATCGACCAGCACGTCCGGCAGCCCCACCGCGAGCTGCCGGTCGAGCTGAACACCGCCCTTCTCCGCACTGGGTTCGAAGAAGTCGAGCAGCTCCTCGAGCCACACGTTGACGTCGACCAGTTCGGGCCGCACCGCGTGCCCGCCCGCGAACTGGAGGAAGTCCACCAGGATGTTCTCGAGCCGCACGACCTCGGCCTCGAGCAACTGGATCTTCCGCAGCGTGCGGCGTCCGTGCTGCGTCGAGCCCTCGTCCTGCTCCTGCTGTTCGAAGTCCTCGCGCAGAAGACCCAGCGTGATCGTCATGGTGGACAGCGGATTCTTGATCTCGTGGGCCAGACCGCCGGCCAGCGAGCCCATGAACGCGAGGCGGTCTTTCAGGTGTGGATCCATGACGTCTTGTCAGGGACGGTAGCCGCCCCGCCCCCACCCCGCGAACCTCCGGCCAGCCGTAGGTCCTTTTCCGTAGCCTCGGGTGCGTGGACACCGACGTCGTCAAGCTCGATCCCGACGAAGGCCCCTGGCCGGAGCTGGCGGCGCTGGCCCAGATCATTCAGGACGGCGGTCTCGTCGCGTTCCCGACGGAGACGGTCTACGGGATCGCCGTCAACCTGCGGGACGAGGCGGCGACCCGACGCCTCTACCAGGCGAAGGGGCGTCCGGACGCGAAGCCCCTCACGGTCCACCTCGCGGACACGAAAGCCATCTCGAAGCACATCCGCGATCTGCCTCTGACGGCGCGCAAACTGACCGAGCGCTTCTGGCCCGGGCCGCTGACGCTGGTGACGCCGGACCGGCACGGACGGCCCACCGGATTCCGCGTGCCCGACCTCGCGGTCGCACAGGCGTTGCTCGGTGCCAGCGACTTCGTGATCGGCGCCACGAGCGCGAACCCGAGCGATCAGCCTCCCGCACGCACCGCCACGCAGGTGCTGGCATACTTCGATCGCGTGCTCGACGCCGTGATCGACGGCGGTCCGTGCCGTCACGGCAAGGGCTCGTCCGTGGTTCGCGTGGGCATCGAGGGCGACGTCGAGGTGATGCGCGAAGGCGTGATCCCCGAGCGCGAGATCCGAGAAGCGACAGCCCACACGGTCCTGTTCGTCTGCTCCGGGAATCGGTGCAGGAGCCCGCTCGCCGCGGCGTTCGCCACACGCCTG
The DNA here is from genome assembly GCA_965248445.1 of Planctomycetota bacterium. Lineage (GTDB taxonomy): Bacteria > Planctomycetota > JAJSAM01 > JAJSAM01 > JAJVHW01 > CBDFJG01. The sequence continues at coordinate 617,326 of CBDFJG010000003.1, read as the reverse complement.
CTCGCCCAGCGCCGCGGCGTGGACATCCACGAACTGCTGCTCGCCGGACTGCGTGTCGAGTCCGCTGGATCGGCGTGCATGAAGGGTGAGCCCGCCACCGCCGAAGCAGTGGAGGTCGCCGAACGCCACGGCCTGGACATCTCACAGCACCGCTCGCGTCCGCTGACGCTGAACCTCGTCGAGGACGCGGACGAGATCTTCGTGATGACCGAGGCGCATCGCGACTCGATCTGCGAGTTCTCCCCGGACGCCCGTGCGCGCATCCGCCCGCTCGACCCGCAGGGCCGCGACATCCCCGACCCGTACGGCCAGGGGCCGGCCGCCTACTCGAAGATCGCGGTCGTCGTCGAAGAGGCCGTGCAGGCGCGGCTGAAGGACGTGTAGCAGCGGCGGCGGCCGAGCCTCAGATAGACTTTGCAACGCAAAGTGCTTGACCGTTTCGTGGGGCGTGCCGATGATCCGGGTATGGCCCTGCTGCACAAGCTCCCGCCGGTCGACGACTCCCCTCATGCGTGCGCAACGCCCGCGCTCGGGGACCGCGCGGTCTCGGACCTTCGCTACATCCGCTCGACGATTGAACGCTCGGGGCGCTTCACCGCGGTGCCCGGTTGGGGTGCGGTCGGCATGGGGCTCTACGCAATCGTCGCGGGTTTCGTGTCCGCGGGTCAGGTCCCGGCGGGTGCGTGGCTCCTGACCTGGTCGTGCGCGCTGGCCATCGCCATCGGCGGCGGCGCACTTGCGATGACGCGCAAGGCATCCCGCGAGGGAGTGCCGCTGTTCTCGGGGCTGGGCCGCAAGTTCCTGCTCGGCCTCTGTCCCCCGCTCATCGCGGGCGCCGTGCTGAGTGTCGTGCTCCATCGCGCGGGGATGACGGAAGCGCTGCCCGCGGTCTGGTTGCTGCTCTACGGCACGGGTGTCGTAACGGGCGGCGCGTACTCCGTCACCGTCGTGCCGATCACCGGTGCCGCCTTCATGGTGCTCGGAACGGTCGCCGCCGTGGGGCCGGCAACCTGGGGGACGCCGCTGCTCGTCCTCGGATTCGGCGGGCTTCACCTGCTCTCCGGGTTCTGGATCGCGAGGCACCATGGGGGCTGAGCGCAAACGCAAGCGTCCGACACGCCTCGATCGTCTCGCCGGTCTCGCATCCGCTGGTGATGGGCTGGACAAGCTCATCCACGAGCGCGTGCGGCTCGGCATCGTCAGCGCACTCGCGGTCAACGCGGGCCTGTCCTTCACTGAATTGAAGGAGATCCTGCGCGCGACGGACGGAAACCTCAGCGTGCACGCGCGCAAGCTCGAAGAAGCCGGCTACGTCCTCTGCAAGAAGACGTTCCAGGGCCGTACACCGCACACCGAGTACAGGCTCTCCGCCAAGGGACGCCGTGCCCTGGGGCGCTATCTCGACCACATGGAGGCGCTGATCCACGCGACCCGGGGAGGCTGAGTGCGCGCCTCTCTCTTTTTTGCCCATCTACTTTGCGATGCAAAGTTCTTTCTCACATCTCTCATGTTGAGCCGGAGACCACGACCATGACCCAGCAGCTCCCGCCCCGTGAGGGCGCGCCGCGCCGAGCGGCGCAACCGAACGCCCGCGACCCGAGTCCGCATGTCGGCGGACAAGGGGGCAGAAGCCGTGAACAACGGCTCCTGCAGCGGGAGGTCGCGCCCACCAGCCATCTCGCCACCGGGCACTGCCGCCCCGATACCGCACTCACGAGCGGCGTCGACGGGCGAAATCCGACCGCCGGCGACTACGCCGGCACCCTCTACCGGCCCCCGTCCGAGGCCCGCAGCCTGGTCGTCCAAGCGACGATCGGCTGCAGCTACAACGAGTGCGCGTTCTGCGGGATGTACCGCGACAAGAAGTTCCGTGTCCGGCGGCTGGCCGACGTGACGGCGGAGATCGACGCGGTGCGGCAGCACACCCGAGACGTCCGCCGCGTCTTCCTGACCGATGGCGACGCGCTGATCGCGCCGCCTTCCTACTTGCACGGGATACTGCTCGCCCTCCGCGCTGCGTTCCCGGACCTCGAGCGCGTGAGTTGCTACGCCTCGCCCCAGGCACTGCAGATCCGAACCGTGTCCCAGATGGAGTGGCTGCGTGAGGCGGGACTCGCCCACTACTACCTCGGCGTCGAGAGCGGACACGACGAGGTCCTCGCGCGCCTGACCAAGGGTGTCGATGCCGACGAGATGATCCGCGTCGGACAGAAGGCACGGGCCGCGGATGTGGGGCTATCCACCATGGTCCTCCTAGGAGCCGGCGGGCTCTCACTCTCGCTCGAGCACGCTCGCGAGTCCGCCCGCGTGATCAACGGGATCCGGCCGACGTACGTCAGCACGCTCGTGATGACGCCCGTCGAGGGCACACCCCTCTTCGAGCAGGTCGCGCTCGGTCAGGTCGAGGCGATGACCGCCCACGAGATCACGCGAGAACTGCGCGAGTTCGTCGCGCACCTCGACTGCGACGGGACGATCTTCCGCGCGAACCACTCGAGCAACTACCTGCCCATCGGTGGAACGCTCCCCCACGACAAGCGGCCCATCCTCGCGTCCCTGGACGTCGCGCTCGCGCGACGGGACGGTTCGGAGTACGTGCCCGACTCTGAACGGCGGCTCTAGCTCCGAACCGCCGGCCCCCGCCTCGCGTTACACTCGATCGAGTCAGCCGTGTCTGCGCGCGCAGGCGGCCCGCGCGGTGCTCGACGGTCTCGCGACGCTTCCCGAGCGCTGGCTGGCGAAGGAGCACTTCCGCTTCGAGTAACCGCGCCGACTCAGCGCTGGATCGCCATCCCGTCGATTCCCTACAGCGCTTCGATCTTGGCGACCCGGCGCTCGTGGCGGCCGCCGTCGAACGGCGTGGTCAGCCACATGTCGAGAATGCGCAGGATGTCGTCGAGCGTCTGGAGACGGGCGCCGAAGCACGCCACGTTGGCGTTGTTGTGACGGCGGCTCATCTCGGCGCTCGCGGCGTTCCAGAGAACGGCGGCGCGACAGCCCTTGATGCGGTTGGCGGACATGCTCTGTCCGATGCCGGTGCCGCAGATGAGGACGGCGCGGTCGGCTTCGCCGGAAGCGACGGCGCGCGCGGCGGGTTCGGCGTGGTCCGGATAGTCCACGCTGTCGGGACCGTCTGTCCCGAAGTCGTGCACCTCGTGGCCGCGCCCCTCGAGATGGGCTTTGACCGCGGCCTTTTCCTCGTAGGCCGCGTGGTCGCAGGCGAGCGCAATCCTCATCGCCTCACGTTAGCGATCGGCATAGGAAACGCTGCGCGGACGCCCGGGATCAACGGCGTGGGGGCTTCTTCTTGCCCTTGCCCGCCGCCTTCTTCAGGGCCTGGCGGAGGGCCTTCTGGCGCTCACGCTCCTTGCGGCGGCGCTGCTCGCTGGGCTTCTCGTAGATCGAGGACCGCTTGATGTCGCGGGTCAGCCCCTCGTTGTTGCAGATCTTGCGAAGCCGGCGGAGGGTCTTCTCCAGCGGCTCCCCGTTCTTGACCACGATACGAACGGCCATACGGCCTCCTTGAAGTGCGCCTTCTGATCCGGGGGCGACTGCCCATCGGGTCCCGGATCCAGTGCCCTGGTACCGGGAACCCCAAAGCGTAGCCCTGGAGGCTGCGGCTGGGAAGGAAGCCCGAGGGGAATACCCCGCCTCCCCCGACGTCCAACTTCGCGACCGGCCCGGGCTTGCGTACCCTCGGCCGAGCCGGTCCGACCCCGCCACCCTCGATCGTGAAGAGCGCGAGAGGCCAGGGACGCGAGCTGGGAAGACCGTCGGGAGACTCGAGCAGAACCATGAGCCGAAATCGACCTGTCCGTGCCGTTCCCAGGATGCTCCGCAGCGTGGCCCTCGTGGCTGCCGGACTCCTGGCTGCCGTCGCCGCCCCCGCGTTCGCCCAGGACGGCGAACAACCGGACATCCGGAAAGAGGGCAACTACGTCATCCTGAAGCCCCACCCCGGCGGCAAGGGCTGGCCCATCCGCGACCTGTTCGACGCGATCGCGCAGGCGACCGGCCGCTCGATCCTGTTCGAATCGGGCACCCAGATCGTCAAGAACAAGACCGTCGAGTGGACGGGGCCCCACCGCATCCAGGAAGGCGAGCTCTTCTACTGGCTGCAGGCGGTGCTCTCGTACCACGGTCTCGTGCTCGTGCCGGTCGGTCCTCCGGGCGCCAGCGGGCAGCAGCAGTGGTTCGCGCTCGACTCCGCGAACGCGAACCTCACGTCGCATCCCCTCTACCTCGCAGAGAACGAGATCCTCAAGTACGCCGAGCGCGACGGCCTCTACGTCGTCACGACGTTCACACTCAAGCACATCAAGGACGTCGGCCGCGTGCGCCAGGCGCTCTCGCAACTGTCGACGAAGACCGCCGGCCTCGGGCGCATGAACGACATCCCGGGGCATCGCGCCGTGATCGTCGGTGACTTCGCCCCGATCGTCGCCGCCATGAAGCGGCTGCTCGACTTCATCGACGTCCCGAACGTCAACATCGAGCCACGCATGGAAGTGGTGCAGCTGTACCACGCCGTCGCCTCGGAGCTCGAGCCGATCATCTCGGAACTCATCGAGCAGAGCGTCGTCGCCGGCCAGCCGCCGCGGAACCGCAACCAGACGACGCCCCAGCAGGAGCCGGAGCCGAAGATCATCGCGGACCCGCGACTCGACGCCCTGATCATCTACGCGGTCGATTCGCACATGCGGAGGATCAAGGAACTGATCCACACGCTCGACGTCCCGAACGCGAACCGACGCCAACGCATCCACTTCCGTCCTCTCAAGCACACCGATGCCGACGAGATGGCCGCCACGATCTCGGACTTGATCGAGCGGACCGGCGTCGTGGGCGGCGGTACCCGCTCCACCTCCGGCTCGCGGCGGAACACCACGAACCGCAACCGTCCGAACACCTCGAACCAGGGCGCGCAGCAGAGCGCGTTCGGCGGCGGCGTCGGCGAGGGCGACGCTGTGATCATCGCGGACAATCGCTCGAACAGCCTGATCATCCACGCAAGCCCGACGCAGTACGACTCCATCGACCAGCTGATCACGCGCCTCGACCAGAGCCGCCCACAGGTGCTGATCGAGACCGCGCTCGTCGAACTGGCCATCGACGACTCACTGGCGCTCGGCGTCGAGTTGTTCGCGAGCAACAACGACATCGGGGTGGACACCGACGGCGACGGTGTGGCCGACTCGCTCACGAGCGAGCGCAAGCTGTTCGGCGCATCCACGTTCGGACTGAGCACTCCGACCGAAGAGGTGATCAACGGCGTGACCGTGCCCGGGCGCAGCCCGATCCTCGGCACCGGCTTCACCGCCGGCATCTTCAAGGACGGCCGGCTGCCCGTTCTGCTCACGGCCCTCCAGTCTTCCGGTCGCGCCAAGATCCTGACGATGCCCAGCGTCGTGACGAACGACAACAAGGAGGCGACGCTCACGTTCGAGCGCACCACCTCGTTCCGACAGAGCATCCGCGACGACACCGGCGACAGGCGCGACAGTTTCGACACCGTCACGGCGACGACGAACCTGACGATCTCGCCGACGATCGCGAGCGACAACTACCTGCGTCTCGTCATCACGCAGTCCGTGCAGAACTTCGGAACGCGCCCTGCGCCGGATGCGCCACCGGACCAGGTCAGCCGCGACATTTCGACGAACGTCACGCTGCCCGACCGCTACACGGTCGTGCTCGGCGGCCTGGTGCAGGAAGAAGAGCGTTCGAGCGTCTCGAAGGTCCCGATCCTGGGCGACATCCCCATCTTCGGGTTCCTCTTCCGGTCGTCCTCGGACTCCTCATCTCCGTCGCACCTGTTCCTGTTCGTGACGCCGCGCATCCTTCGCGACACGGAGCGCTTCGAGGACTACGTGCGGCTCACGTGGGAGAAGAAGCTGCTGAGCGAGGATCTGTTCGGAAGCGAACTCGGCATCATCGGCGGCAACTTCGTCGATCCGAGCCGCATCTCGGCCGCGGAGCGCGCCCGCATCATCGAGAGATCCGGTGCTCTCGACGCCGCGCGCCTCAAGGCGCCGGTGACAGAGCAGGAGCGTATTCGCGCTGCGCGCGATGCGGCTCGCGCAGCCGGCCGCGGTGCGGAGCTTCCGACCCCGACCAACGACCGCTGATCGAAACACCATGCACGAACAGCTTCGAACCCTGCTGATCGACCGTGACCTCCTCTCGGGAGAGCGATTCGAGGAGTGCGTCCGCGAGGAGCGCGCGACCGGAGAGCCGCTCGACCGGCTCTTCCTCCAGAAGGGCTACCTCACCGAAGTGGACATGCTGCGCGCGTTCGGGCGGGTGCTCGGGCTCGACGTCGTGGAGAACCTCACCAAGATCGACGTGCCGGCGGAGTTCGTGAACAACGTCCCCGTGCACTTTGCACGCAGCTACAACGTGATCGCGATCGACTCCGACGCCCACGGGATGCGCGTCGCAACGTGTTCGCCGTTCGAGACCAACTCGATCGACGACCTGTCCTCGATGCTGCGCACAGAGATCGAGCCGGTGCTCGCGCCGCGCGTCGAGATCACGAACCTGATCAACCACGCATACAAGCGCAAGGCCGACGTCGTCGACGAGGCGCTGACCGGCCTCGACGAAGAGGACATCGATCAGCTCACGGCCGACGTCGACGCCGCCGAGGACATCCTCGACGTTGCCAACAAGGCGCCGATCATCAAGCTGGTCAACATGATCCTGTTCCAGGCGCTCAAGATGCGTGCGTCGGACGTGCACCTGCACCCGTACGAAGACCGGCTCCAGGTCCGCAACCGGATCGACGGCATCCTGTACGACATGGAGGCGATCCCCAAGCGAGTGCAGGACGCGGTCGTCTCGCGCATCAAGATCATGGGCAAGATGGACATCGCGGAGCGTCGGCTGCCGCAGGACGGCCGCGCGACCATCAAGCTCGGCGACGGCGAGGTCGACGTCCGCATCTCGTCCGTTCCCACCAGCAACGGCGAACGAATCGTCATGCGTCTGCTCGACATGACTGCCCGCGTGCTGAGCATGGAGGAACTCGGACTCAACGCCGAGAACCTCAAAATGCTGCGCCGCTTCATCCGGTACACGCACGGGATCATCCTGGTGACCGGGCCGACCGGTTCGGGCAAGACGACGACGCTCTACGCGGTGCTCTCCGAGATCAACTCCGCGGAGAAGAACTGCATCACGATCGAAGACCCGATCGAGTACCACCTCGACGACATCAGTCAGATCCAGGTCAACAACAAGAAGGGCCTGACGTTCGCGACCGGTCTGCGCAGCCTGATGCGCCAGGACCCTGACGTGCTGATGGTCGGTGAAATTCGAGACGAAGAGACCGCGAAGATCGCAACTCAGGCCGCACTCACCGGCCACCTGGTCTACTCGACGCTGCACACCAACGACGCCGCCGGCGCGGTCGCGCGCATGCTGAACTTCGAGGTCGAGCCGTACCTCGTGGCGTCGTCCGTGCTCGTCGTCATCGCACAACGTCTCGTTCGCATGATCTGCGACGAGTGCAAGGAGAGCTTCGATCCGACCGCCGCTGACCTCGTGGAACTCGAGGACATCGGCCTGCGGCTGCAAGAGCTCCCCGAATCCAAGATGTGGCGCGGCGCCGGCTGCGCGAACTGCTTCCAGACCGGCTACCTGGACCGCACCGCCATCTACGAAGTGCTGCCGGTCGGCGAAGAGGTCAAGGAACAGATCATGAACCGCGAGTCCGCTTCGAAGATCAAGCGCGCCTCGATCGACCGCGGCTGCACCACGTTGCGCATGGACGGAGCCCGCAAGGTGCGGGCCGGCATGACGACCGTCGGCGAAGTGCTGCGCGTAACGCAGCTCGACCTGCTCTGAGGGCCAACAGTAGATGCCGGTCTACCAGTACAAGGGCTACGACAGCGGCGGGGCGGGCCGTACGGGGATCGTCGACGCCGACTCTCCGAAGGAGGCGCGTGGCCAGCTCCGTGCCCTGCGCGTCCACGTCACGGAGCTCGAGCCGCTCGACACGCTGCAGGTCAGCAGTGCGCGGCGCTTCCTGCCCGCATTCCTGCAGCGGCGGCATCGCGAGGCGATCACACTGCTCACGCGGCAGCTCGCCACCATGCTGCGCTCGGGAATCCCCCTCGCCTCGTGCCTCACAGCGCTCGTGGAGCAGGCCGGGCACGCCGACCTCGAGATCGTGCTGCGCGACATTCGCGAGCGCGTGACACAGGGCGCCGGGTTCGCGGAGGCGCTGGCGAACCACCCTGGCTACTTCGACGAGTTGTTCGTCAACATGGTCAAGGCCGGCGAGGCCGCCGGAAACCTGGACGAGATCCTGACCCGCCTCGCGGACTTCAATCAGAAGCAAGACCGCATGCGCGCCAAGCTCAAGGCGTCGATGGCGTACCCAGTGGTGTTGATCTCGTTCGGTGTCATCGTGGTCATCGTCCTGATGACGTTCGTCGTGCCGCGCATCCTGCGGCTGCTCAGGAAGGGCCACGGCAAGAGCGGCGACCTGCCCCTCCCAACCGAGATCCTCGTCGCCGTCAGCTCGTTCGTCGGCGACTGGTGGTGGGTCATCCTCCTCGCGATGGTCGGCGCGTTCATGGCGTTCAAGATGGCGCTGCGCAGCGAGGAGTTCCGCTATCGCTTCGACAAGTTCCGGCTGCGGCTGCCCGTGCTCGGCGACCTGTTCAAGAAGGTCAGCGTGTCGCGCTTCTGCGTGACGCTGTCTACGCTCCTGAAGAGCGGCATTCCCGCGCTGAACGCCCTCAACATCGTCAAGGGGATCGTCGGCAACACCGTGATGGCCCGCGTGGTCGGCGAGATCCACGACAAGATCGTGGAGGGCGCCGACATCTCGGGTCCTGTGAAGAAGTCGGGCGTGTTCCCGCCTGTCGTGGGCTACATGATCGCCGTCGGGGAGCAGGCCGGTACGCTCGAGGAGATGCTCGGCCGCGTCGCCGAGTCCTACGACGACGAGGTCGAGATCACGTCTCAGAAGGTGACCTCCATGGTCGAGCCGATCCTGATCATTGCCCTCGCGCTGGTCATCGGATTCATCGTGATCGCTATTCTGCTGCCCATCCTGCAGATCGGGCAGGCGGCAGGCGTCTAAAGGAGAGAGCGGACCTACGGTTCGCCTCAGGAGGTACTGACATGCGCAACTGTGATCGTCGCCGGCCCTCCGCCGGCTTCTCGCTGATCGAGTTGATGGTCGTGATCACGATCATCGGCCTGCTGGCCGGCATCGTAGGCGTCAACGTCGTGGGCCGACTGAAGGTCGCCAACATCCAAACAACGAAGGCGCAGATCATCAACATCGAGAACGCGATCAAGACGCACAAGATGGAGAAGAGGCGGCTGCCGGATTCGCTCGAGGATCTGGTCGGCGAAGACGGCTTCCTCGACTCGGACGAGGTGCCCAGGGACGCATGGGGTAACGAGTTCATGTACGAACCTCAGGGCAGGAGTGACTTCATCCTGATCTCGCTCGGCGCTGACGCCGTGGAGGGCGGGGAAGACGAGGACGCGGACATCGACCGCGCCGCAGCCCATCGGCAAGAGGGCATCGACGAGTAGCGGCGGACGGAACATCATGCGCGACACCAGACGCGAACACGGGTTCACCTTCATCGAGATGATGGTGGTGATCTTCGTGATCGGTCTCATGTCCGCGCTCGTGGTCTCCAACCTGGATGGCATCACTTCGCGGTCGTCCCTGTCGCAGGCCGGTCGCGACCTGGGAAATCGCGTCCTCTTCCTGCGCGACATCGCAATCGTCCAGGGGCGCGAGATGACGCTGGAGATCGACGTCGAGAATCAGCGCTGGCGCGACATCGATCGCCCCGGACGGAACGAGGTTTCCGACGAGGATGACCGCGAGGAACTCACGTTTTACGGACCGTGGTTCGAGTTGCGTCACGGTGTCGCGCTCGATGAAATCGCATTCGGGCGGTCGGCCGAACTGGACGATCTCATCACCATCACGATCAGCGCGAAAGGCGAGATGTTCCCGTCGGGATTCGTGGCGTACTTGCTGCACGAAGATCTCCCCAAGGACGACGGACTGTCCGTCGAGGTCAGCGGACTGACGGGCACAGTCTCGTACCACCGGGGGCACGTCGAAGCGGAGGAGATCCGGGAAGAGCACGACTTCTGATGCGCACCATCGGCACCTCCCACCGCTCCGCTGCCGGGTTCACGCTGCTCGAGCTGCTCGTGGCCTTCGTGATCTTCGGACTCATGGCGACCGCGGTGCTGGTCGATCTCGACCGCGCCACATCGCGCGCGCTCGGCGCGGTTCGCGCCCGGGAACTCCGCGTGCTCGCGGAGGAGCGGCTCGGACGCGTCACTGTGTTCGAGCGCGAGTACGACGACATCTTCGACCGCACATCGTTCGACGACCTCGACGACGACCGCTGGGAGGACTGGGAGTGGGAGCTGGACATCCGCGACGTCGTCGTCTTCGGCGAGACGACGGATGAACGGGCCGAGTACCTGTTCGGACAGCCGGACGAGGATGCGGAGGAGGAGGCCGAGGACACGACACCCGGCGCAGCGCAGCAGCGCGGCGAAACGCAGTACCTGCGCGAGCTCACGCTGACCGTCCACTCTCCGGAGATCGACGGCGAGAGCGACTCGGTCACCATCGTCACGTTCCTACCGCTGGTCGATCACGCAGCCGTTCCCACGCCCGGTGGTCCCGGAGGAGGCACCGGTGGCGAGGGCAACTAGGAGCGCCATGACGCGCCCGTTCCGCCGCGACAGCGAGCGTGGCCTGACGGTGCTCGAGGTCCTCCTCGCGTCGACGCTGTTGCTCATGTTCCTGGGCGCGCTGTTCGGCCTGGTCTGGTCCACGGCGACGTTCCGCGACCGTCTCGAGCGCCAGGTCCGCACGTTCGAGGTCGGACCGCCGGTGCTCGACATCGTCGCTGCGGATCTTGCGCACGCGCTGACGCACTCGTTCAAGGAGTCCGACTCGTTCGAGGCCGTCGAGGAGTCGGTGGGCGGGACCGACACGACCGAACTCGACTTCGCGACGGTCGTTACCTCGCGAAGCCGCGTCGAGATCGACAACGACTACCTCACGTCAGCCGTCTGCGAGGTCGGATATCGCATGCGACGGAGTGAGCGCTACGACGGACTGTTCGCGCTGTACCGTCGCGAAGACTTCGGCGTCGACGACGAGCCCTTCGAGGGCGGCAAGTTCTACAAGCTGGCCGATCGCGTCGTGGAGTTCCGGATCGACTTCTTCGAAGAGGACCCGGGCGATCCCGAGGGCGACGAGGCCCTGGGCGTGATGGACTGGGACGCCAAGGAGAAGAAGGGTCTTCCGTACGCCGCGCGGATCACGCTGGTGATCCAACCCCCGGTCGAGACGGACGACCGCGGCGATGCGATCGAGGACGTGCAGGACATCACGTTCATCCGCTACGTCGCATTCGCCGGAAGGCACGACGACGCCGGGCAGTGAGGGAGGGAGCGCGCGCGGCAAGGATGCGGTAGCCGTCAACGGGTCGCGAAGCCGATCTGATCGACGGCACCAAGACGGCCCCTCCCGCAGCCCGACCGAACGCCCGCGACCCGACTCCGCATGCCGGCGGAGGAGGGGGCTGAAGCCGGAAGCAACGGCTTCAGCCGCGGGATACCTCGCTCGCCGTCACGGCGCACGCCCGAGGCGACCAGAACATCGGCGCGCGTCAGCACGCGAGCGAGGAGCTGCGTGAGGTTCGCGTAGCGAACCGAGTGACGCCCCGCAGCGAGTCACCTAGGTAGCGGTCGGAGACCGCGTAGGAGAGAGACACTAGCCCGAAGCGCGGCGCGAGATTCGCGAAGCGAATCGAGTGACGCGCGCACGGGCTACTCTGCGATCGGGGCCAGGATCGCTTCAACCGTCCGCAACAGTTCCGAGCCCTTCTCGTGCAGGCGCAGGACCAGCGGGCACTCCGGATCGGCGAGCACGGTGAGCTCGTCATCGCGATCCGACTCACAGAGGATCACGGGGACCTCTCGAGAGACTCCGGCCACCGGCAACCGCACGGTGGCCTCGCCGATCTTTTTGATCGGGACCGGCTCCGGATCGCGACGGGGGTGCAACAGGAGCCGCGTCTCGCCGTCCTCCACGAGCTCCCGGTAGGTCCGGCGGGAGATCCACGGCGCGGTCGCCGTCGTGCGAGAGCGCTCGCGGTTCGCGAACCAGGCCGCATGCTCGGAGCTGTCGTTCAGGTCGGTGATGTGGCGCAGCCCGTGGACACCGCCCGTGAACAGCACCACGACCTCATTGACGCCCAGACCGACGACGTGGAACACCATCGGCTCGGCCTCGTCGTCGAGAACCTCGTTCGGGTCCGACGAGCGCACGTCGTAGACGATGCGCATTCCGCGCTCGATCTCGATGACCGAACCCATCGAGTCGACCGCGCGATCGACCCGGATCTCCGGACGGAAACGACGTTCGACGGCGAGCAGGTCGACCGTGCTCTTCAGGCCGTCGTGCATCGCGTCGAGCATCGCTCGCGCGGCTTCTTTGCGGTCGGACGCCGTGGTCGGATCGGAGAGCTCGCGCCGCAGCTTCTCGACCTTCGCCTCGAGCACCGCGCGCTGCTGACCGGGGAAGTCCCGTCCCTTGACGATGACCCGCACGCTGCGCTCGAGCAGGAACGGGTCGATGTCCACCGACGTGAACTGCTGGGCAGCGCGGTGCATCTCGCTCTCGCCCTGCACGTCGCGCAGCGTTGCGAGACCGGTCTCCTCCAGGTGTCGGACAATCCGCGACCGCGTCCACTTCACACCCAGCGATCCGCTCTCCGAACGGCTGTGAACGCGACCGACGTTGCCGAGCGAATCGCGGCCGGCGCGCTCGTCGCTGCGGTCGTCGCTCGCGAGCAACTCGGCATCGTCGATCCAGTACGGCGCGAGAGTCGTGGGCCAGGTGGCCGGGGCGCGGTGAGTCATGGTGTCGGACATGGGTTCTCCCTCGGTTCCCCATCGGGAGGACACGGTGCCCGGCTGAAGTCCCGGCCGAGCCTGTGCCAGCCTCGGGATCGGTTCGCCGACCAGCGGGGGCCGCGGCACCGCGCCCAGGTAGCATGGGCTCATGAGTTCCTCCTCCTTCGAACGCGTCGCCGAGAACGTCGCTCGCCGGTACGACGAGGGCCGCCGGCTGCTCACCTTCGACGAACTGCTGGACGCGTTTGCGGAGAACCCCTACCCGCTCGCCCGCAATGCCGCGCAGTACCTCAGCGATGCCGTCACGTCGTTCGGGACCCGCGAGGTCGAGACCATCGGTGGCACCGCCACGCGTTACCGCGTGTTCGACGGACAGGCCGACGATCCGGCCGGGCTCGTCGGACACGAGGCTGCACAGGCGCAGATCGTGAACGCGATCAGCGCTGCGGCACGCCAGGGCCGTATGAACCGGATGATCGTCCTGCACGGTCCGAACGGGTCGGGCAAGTCGAGCTTGATCGAGTTGCTGCTGTGGGGCCTCGAGGTCTACAGCCACTCGGACGCCGGCGCCGCGTACTCGCTGCGCTGGATGTTCCCGCGGACGCCTGCCGAGGGTTCCACGCTCGGTTTCGGCGGCGGTGCGCGCCCGGACGACGGCGAGTCGTACGCACTGCTCGAAGCCGACGACGTCGCCGCTCGAATCGTCTGTGAATTGCGCTGCAACCCCCTGTTCGTGGTTCCGGACTCGGAGCGGCCGGCGCTACTGGAGGCCGCGCTGGGACAATCGCCGGAGCACCGCTCCGCGTCGTTCCGTCACTTCCTCGGCGGCAACCTCTGCCCGCGCTGCAAGAACGTCTACGAGGCACTGCTTGCGGCCTATCGGGGGGACTGGCGCAGGCTCGTCCAGCACGTGCAGGTCGAGCGCGTCTACATCTCCCGCCGTTACCGCATCGGGGCGGTGGTGACACAACCGCAGGGCACGGCGGACGCGCAACTGCGGATCGTATCCACCGATGCCGCGGCCGCCGGGTTGCCCCCCCACCTCCGCTCGATTCCGCTCTTCGAAGTGCTCGGCGATCTGGCGGACGCCAATCGCGGGCTGCTGGAATTCAGTGACTTCCTCAAGCGCAATCTCGAACTCTCGAAGTACCTGCTTCAAACGACAGAGAAGGGCTTCGTCACGGTCGGAAACCGACTGTTCGACGTCGATATCGCATTCGCCGCGACGGTCAACGAGAGGCACCTCGACGCCTTCAAGCAGATGCCCGAGTTCCCTTCGTTCCAGGCGCGCATGACGTTCGTGCGGATCCCTTACCTGCGCAACATGCGGCAGGAGGTGCAGATCTACCGCGCCGTGTGCAAGGAGCTCGCGCGCAGCCGTCACGTGGCGCCCCACATAGCGGACTTCTGCGCGATCTTCGCCGTGCTGACGCGTGTGCAGGCGCCCCGCAAGGAGGCCTACGAGACCGAGGTCCGGACGATCGTGTCCGACCTCACGCCGCTCGAGAAGGCGTGGTTGTACGCGGACGGCCGCACGCCGGACCGTCTCAGCGCGGACGAGGCCCGCGAGCTGCGCCGGCTGGTCCCCGTACTCCGGGACGAATTCGAGAACAACCTCTGCTACGAGGGCCGCGTCGGCGCCAGCGTGCGCGAGATCCGGTCAATCCTCTCGAGTGCCGCCGTTCGCAACTTGGAGTGCCTGACCCCCTCGGCGCTGGTCGACGAGGCGCGCGAGGCGATCGCGGATCCGTCTCGATACCGCTTCCTGCAGGTCGAGGCGGAAGGGCCGTATCACGATGCCGAGGCGCTCCTCGGTGACGCGACGCGGCAGCTCGCCAACTGGATACTGAGCGACGTCGAGGACGCCCTCGAACTGGTCCACGAGAACGAGTACGACCGGCGCTTCGACCGCTACTTCGTCAATCTCGTCGCCATCGTGAAGGGCGGCCCCGTACGCGACCCGAACACCGGCGAACTGGGACCGCCGGATCCGACGCTTCTCGAGTCCGTCGAGAAGCTCCTCCCGGTGCAGGAAGCCGTCGCGGACTACCGGGCGGACCTGGTCACACGGATCGGCGCGTACGCCGTGGACCATCCAGATGAGCAGCCTCCGGACTTCCGGAAGCTGTTCCCCGACCTCCTGCGCCTCCTGCGCCAGAGCTTCTTCGATGAGCGCCGTGAGGTCGTGACCCGCGCGCAGCGCCACCTCCTGCTCCACGGTTCGCCTACGTTCGACGACCTGCCGGACGCCGATCGGGTCCTCGCAGACCGGGCCATGGCGAACCTGACCGCAGAGAGCCGGCCGGAGGGACGACGCTACTGCGGCCGCTGTGCGAAGAACGCCGTCCACTTCGCCCTGGTCCACCTCGAGGACCAACGCGGCGACCTCTAGGTCGAGGGGCGCTCGGGTGCGCGGACCGGGTGGTCGCAGGCCGGCACGTTCCCGTGCGGTAACACCAGAACGGCTGCCGTCACCGACTCGTCCACCGGTCGGGACCGCTGGCCCACTGCTTAACCCCTTACCATCCAGGTACTTGGGTGTGGAGCCCCGAGACGAGACGGGATCGTCGCCGTGGCATCTCGCTTGCGACAAGTACCGTCGAGCGGACTTCGGCACGGTCACTTCGGCACGGTCATAGTCCAGCTCGGGAACCCGTAGCAGACCTCCTGGGGCGCATCCCCGGGACAGAAGGAGAGCGAACCGATGCGTCTAGTCATCATGACCCTGGCGAGCGCGGCGCTGTTCATGGCCACCGACGGCCTGATCAGCGATGCGTACGCCCACGGCGGTGCTTACCGCGGTCCGGCCGGCGAAGTGCCCCCGGACAGCCGTGAGCCGTCTGATCCTCCTCCCCCGCCCGAAGGCGGCGGCGGACCCACCACCGGCGGCGGCGACGTCGGCGGTCCCACGACCGGCGGCGGCGGCGGCGGTCCCACGACCGGCGGCGGCGGTGGCCCCGCGACGGGCGGTGGTGGCGGAGCGCCGCCTCCGACCGGCGGTGGAGCCGGCGGTCCGATCACGGGTGGCGTGGGTGGCGGCGGTGCCGCTGCGGCCCCCGGGTTCGAGGACTGGACCTTCTGGTGGAACTTCAACAAGGACGAGATCCTTCAGCTGAAGTCCGAGGTCAAGCGCACCCAGACGGGCGTGCAGTCGGGTACGACGGTGCACGTGTTCGGCCGGCGCAAGTCGGAGTCGAACGTCAAGTCCGCCACCGAGGCCGCGATCAACGAGAAGATCAAGCCGGCCCTGAAGGCGATGCTGGAGATGAAGGACCTCAACTTCGACATCCAGTCGGCGTCTGCGATCGCACTCGCCAAGATGGGCGACGAGACCGTCATCCCGACGCTCAAGAAGATGGCCCTGAACGAGAAGAAGGACTACCACCGCGTCGTCGAGGAGAGCGCCGCCCTGGCGTTCGGTCTCCTGCAGCACGACTCCGAGGAGGTCCGCAACTTCCTGATCGAGCTGGTCGGGGACAAGGATCGGAACGCGTCGTACGTGCGTCCGTTCGCCGCGATCTCGCTGGGTCTGCTCGGCAGCCACAACGCCGAGACCGCCAGCGCCACGACCGATGACCGCGTCAGCGAGACGCTCATCGACGTGCTCGCGCAGAAGGAAACCAAGCCTGACATCAAGCCGGCCTGCCTCATGGCACTCGGCATGATCGGCAACGAGTCGATGGTCCCCGACCTCCTCGCGATGCTCGAGAACGGCAAGGTGAACCGCAAGGGCGCCGTCGAGCTCAAGGGCATCGAGAAGTCCTTCGTGATCCAGGCGCTCGGCAAGATCGGCGCGCCCGGCACCGCCGAGGACAAGTACGCCGTGATCAACAAGATCGAGTCGTACGTCGTCGGCAAGAAGGCGAAGAAGAACGACGTCAACCTGCGCCGCTCTTCGTCCATCGCGATGGGCCAGCTGGCTCCGCAGTGCGACGGCGGCAAGCAGATCAAGATCATCAAGAACCTCAAGGCCATCGCGAAGGACGGCAAGGACGCTTCCGAGCGCAACCTCGCACTCATCGCGATCGGTCGTATCGCTGCCACCGAGGGTATCGACGACAAGACGCGTGGGGAGGCAGTCGGCGCCCTGCGCTACTACCTCAAGGAAGGCAAGCCGGCATCGCTGATGCAGCCCTTCGCCGCTCTCGGCATGGGCCTCATCGGCCGCTCGATGGCCAACCCGCCTGAAGAGACCATCAAGAAGCCCCTGCGCGAGAAGTTCGAGGCAGGCGGCGCCCCGCGTCCGCGCGGCGCCTACGCCATCGCGTCGGGACTCGTGCGCGACAAGCTCGCAGTGCCGACTCTCACGGAGGTGCTCGAGGAGAGCAACGACAGCAAGCTCAAGGGCTACAGCGCTGTCGCTCTCGGCATGATCGGTGACCAGAACGCCAAGGAAGCAGTCCGCACGGCGCTCACCACCGACAACGACCGCAACGTGCGCGTGCGGACGGCCATCGCGGCCGGCCTCATGGGCGATGCCACGGTCATCGACGAACTCGTCAAGATCCTCGAGTCCGGCGAGGAGTCCCAGTACGTGCTGGGTTCCGTCGCGCTGGCACTCGGTCAGATCGGCGACGAGCGCGCGATCGACCCTCTGCTCCGCATCTCCGCGGACGCCGACAAGAAGTTCCCCGAGATCACCCGCGCCCTGGCGACGGTGGCCCTCGGACAGATCAGCGATCGCCGTGACGTGCCCGTTCTGGCGCGCGTCGCTCGCGACATCAACTTCCGCGCAATTGGTCAGATCCCCTCGCTCAACGAGCTTCTGACGATCCTCTAACGCGGAACGAAACGGGTTCCCAGGGCCCCGGCCATACGGCCGGGGCCCTGTTCTTTTTGGGCTCGTCTTCTGACGAAGACGATGCCGGGCCGCGCCCGAGCGCGCGGCGGGCCATGTCCACGCGGATCGTTGCTTGCACCTCGTGCTGTCTTCTGACGAAGGCGATGCCGGGCGGCGCGCGAGCGCGCGGCGGGCGAGGGCCGCCGGCTGGGTTGCTCCGCCGCGCCGAGCGAGGCTCATCCCTGGGCCTTGGGTAGACTCCCGCCGATGAGTTGGTTCGACCTGGGCGCCCTGCTTCTCTGCGCGCTCGCCGTCGTGGACGGTGCGCGCTCGGGCCTTGCCTGGTCCGTCGTCGAGACCGCCCTCCTGGCACTCGCTGCGGTCCTGACGACGCTTCTGCGGCCGCTGGCAGAGCCCTACGTCTCGAAGATCGCGACGCTCGGCCCCGAGGACCTCCTGTGGGTCACCCATGCTGCCCTGTTCGCGCTCATCGCCTGCATGCTGATGGGCGTGGCCTACCTCCTGCACCCGCTCTCCAAGCGGCTCCGCTTCCGGTGGGACGACTGGACCGGCGGCACGTTCGGCGTCGTGTCCGGGCTGCTCGCCGCGGTGATCCTCTTCTCGATGACGCTCTGGCACAGCCCGCGTCCGTACGAGGAGCAGCTCTCTCCGAGCGTTCTGATCAGCTTGCTCGACTCCGCGCAAGGTTGCGGTCTCGAGTTGCTGTTCCCCGACGGGAGTGTCGCGCGCGTCGCGGAGTTGACGGGGCGATGACCGGCGACGCACACGAAGACGAGCGTCCGCTGCGGCGGCTGCTGTACGGCGGGAGCTTCGACCCCGTTCACACGGGGCACACCGCCGTCGCCGCCGCGGCGGGCCGCCTGGCCGGGGCCGACGTCGTCAGCCTGGTTCCGGCCGCCGACCCACCGCACAAGGACGGCACCCACGCATCCGCCGTGCACCGGCTCGCAATGTGCCGGTTGGTCGCCGAAGAGCTGCCCGGGGTCGACGTGCTGGACATCGAGATCACCCGCGGAGGCGTCTCGTACACGATCGACACCGTCGAGGCCCTGCTCGCCGGACCGTGCCGCGGCGAGCAACTGATGCTCCTCATCGGGCAGGACTCGGTTCCGCTGCTTCCCACCTGGCGGCGCATCGACGAGTTGTTGCGCATCGTCCCCGTGGCGGTGGCTCCGCGCCCGGAGGCTGCGGACCCCGACTGGGAGTCCCTCGAGAAAGCGCTGGGGCGAGAGGCCTGCCGCGGGTTGAGACAGCGATGGCTGGCAACGCCGCGGCACGCGATCTCGTCCACGGCCATCCGGCAGCGGGTCGCAGAGGGCCGCTCGATCCGCTGCTTCGTGCCGGACCCCGTTGCCGACTACGTGGCCGCAGAGGGTCTCTACTGCCCCGCTGAGGGCGTGGCCGAGGCGACCTCGGACGAGGCTGTCTGACGGCCGCGTGTTCGCTCCCGGATCGAGCCCGGCGGGCTTGGCTTTTTCCGTTGACCCTGCCCCACCGCCGACCTACCTTCCCCGGGTCCGCTAGGGCGGGCGTGCGGCCCGGGATTCCAGGCCGTTCCGGAAGGACGTAACGGTGGTCGCCACCGGAGGGTGCAGATGATCCGCAAGTTGTTCCTCTCAAGCCTGGTCGCCGCCCTGGCATTCAGCCTCAGCGGCTGCTTCTCGCTCACGAACTGGGACGAAAACGTCCGGATGATCAACCACTACGGCAAGTCCGCCGACGAGTGGCGTGACGCGACCAACAAGTACTTCTTCGACTACGACAAGAACGACCCGTTCAACGACTGAGCTGACCAGACCAACCAAACAGGGGCGCACCGCTCACGCGGTGCGCCCCTGTTCGTTTGGGAGTGCAGCTCATTCCTTCTGGTCCAACATCTGACGATGTTGGGACGGCGCTCTCTCCTCTTGGCCCAACAGCTGACGCTGTTGGCGCGGTTGGACGGGGAACCGCTTCGACGTGAGTACTGACTCTGACCCGTCTCCCCTCCTGATCCTCCTTGGGCCGACGGCTTCGGGAAAGGGGTCGGCGGCAGTCCATGCAGCAGAAGCGCTGGACGCGGAACTCATCGTCTGCGACTCGGTGAAGATCTACCGCGGGCTGGGCATCGTGGCCGCGGCGCCGGACCCGGGGCAGCTTGCGCGGGTGCCCCATCACCTGGTCGGCTGCCTCGAACCCGCGGAACGGTTGCACGCGGCCCGCTGGATCGCGCTGGCCGATACGGCCATCCGCGACGTGCGGTCTCGCGGCCGTGCACCGCTCGTGGTAGCCGGGACGCCGCTCTACCTGAAAGCGCTGCTCTACGGTCTGTTCGAGGGTCCGGCCGCCGACGCGGAACTGCGCGAGCGTCTGTCGCAACTCGAGCGCGACGAGCCGGGAGCGCTGCACCGTCGTCTCGCGGAAGTCGATCAAGCGGCCGCGGCGCGCATTCACGCGAACGACCACAAGCGACTGCTTCGCGCGCTGGAGGTGTATGCGGCGACCGGACTGCCGATCAGCGACGCACAGGGACAATGGAACAGGCCAGCGCGGATGTCCTTTCGCGCAGTCGGGATACTGCGCAGCCGCGAGGACTTGCGCGCGCGGATCGTGAGCCGGATCGACCGGATGGTGGGCGCGGGACTCGTCGACGAAGTGGCGGCACTGTCCGCCGGAGGCGACCTCGGTCCGACTGCCCGCGAGGCGATCGGCGTGAAGGAGGTCCTTCCCCTCCTGGCGTCAGCAGAACCGGAGACCTCGCTGGCGGCGGCGGTCGAGCAGATGACCGCACACACCTGGCAGCTCGCCCGCCGTCAGATGACGTGGTTCAAGCGCTTCGAGGGCGTCACCTGGCTCGACGTGGCGGCCGACGAGCCCGCGGAAGTCGTGGGCGCTCGTGTCGCTGCCGCGCTCACCGCGGCGCCTGGCCCCGACTTTGCGACTGTTCCGTGACCGGAGCCCCCGAGAATGGGGCGCACCTCGCCGTCCGTATCCGGACGCCGGCCTCGGGACAAGCCCGAGACGGCCACGGACGGGCTCAGGAGATCGCATCGTGAGCATCCCACGCGCCCTCGTCCACGCCGGCCTGATCGTGCTGGTGTTCGCAGCCGCGAACACAGTGTCCCCCACCGAGAACGCTCTCGGACAGGAGGGCGGAGGCGCGACCGCCCCGGTTCCCGCGGCCAAGAAGAGCGACGAGAAGGCCATCGAATACCTGAATCAGGCCATCGCCCGCCAGGGCGGGGCCGCGCTGGCTCGCGTGGGCGGCCTCGCATCGTTCCGTCTCGAGTTCGGCCGCGTCATCGTGCAGAAGCGCAACGAGCAGGAGGACGGGACCGTCGTCTACGCCACCGAGGAGGCCGAGCGCCTCGACATCGACTGGATGCACCACGACGAGTCCGAGCCCTCGCTCAAGACGCCGTGGGAGCTGAACGGTCGCGTCACCACGCGGGCCGTGTTCGGACCCCGCGCGTACTACTGGATGCACGACGGTCAGACCTTCACCGCGATCAGCGGGCAGACGCATCCTGACGACGTCGCCGAGATTCAGCAGCACCGCCGACTGTCCCGTGCGCTCATCGACGTCGCCGTGCTCAAGAAGCTCACCACCGACGGCAGCATCTGGAAGCTGCTCGAAGATCCGTACTACCCCGGTATCGCGCTGAAGCGCACGCCCCCGCGCACCGCCACCGGTGCGCTCACGTTCACGCTGTGGCTCGACAAGCGCACGATGGACCCGTACGCGATCAAGGTCGAGCCCATCGAGCGCGGCGCGTCGATCCTGCACTACCGCCTCACGTACGTGCCCGGCTACCCGAAGGTGGACGGCGCCGAGATCCGCTTCCCCCATGGCGTCACCGTGCTGGAGCAGCGCATCCCGGAGCAGGAGCCGAAGATGGCGATGGACCTGTGGCTGCGCCGCGTCGCGTTCAACGGCGTCGACCGCAAGGCGTTCGCGCCACCGAAGAAGACGCCGCCTCGCTGATGCGCCGTCCGGCCGTCGTCCTGTTCGTCGCTCTCGTGACCGCGATTGCGTCGGCACAAGACGAGAAGCGCGGCGCACCCCTTCCCCCGCCGGCCAAGAAGGCCCCCGTGACCGCGGCGGCGAACAAGCTCTCCAACGCAGACCGGGCGTTCCTCGTGCGTGCCGCCACGCGCCAGGGCGGCGGCACGCTGTTGGACGGCGTCACGTCACTGCAGTTGCACTTCGGGCGCGTGAGCGGCTGGCAGCCGACTCGGCAGGCCGATGGTGTGACTCTGCGGAAAGGCTTCGACACGGATCGCGCGGCATTCGCCTGGCGCCGTCACGACACAGGCGAAACGTCCTTCATCGAGCATCTCAACATGAACGGCAAGGCCTCTTCGCGTTGCCTCTTCGGGCCGCGCAAGATTGGCTGGTTCTGGGCAGAGGGGGAACCGGCGTCCACCCCGCTCAAGGAGGACTCGCACCCCGAGGATCTGACGCAGTTGCGCGACCGCCGACGCCTGATCGGGACGCTCGCGGAGCTTCTGGTGCTGCGTCGCACGATCGCCGACGGCAGCGCGTGGTCACGGCTCGAGGACAAGACACACCGCGGGCGTGCGTTCCTGCGCCGCCCGCCGGAGAGCGCCCGCGCTGCGTTGCCATTCAAGATTTGGATCGACGAGGACACGCGCGATCTCGTCGCGGTGAGGATCCCGCCGCTCGTCGAAGGCGGGCGCACGCAGGACTTGCGCTTCGAGTACCACGCCAAGTGGCCGAACGTGCACGGAGCCACGATGCGCGTGCCCATGATCCTGCAAACGCACGAGCGAGACGAGACGACCACGGCGCCGCGACCCGACGACGAAGAGCCGCGCCTGATACTGCGAATCTCCGACATCACGTTCACGCCGCTGCCGAACTCGGTGTTTGCGGTGCGTGACCCGGCGGAGTTCTGGTCGTCTTCGAAGTAGGTGAGCGAGGGTGCCGATCCGCTGTGGCGACATCGCTTCGCCGCGTTCAGCGAGTTATGGGGAAGGCGCACACTCGCTCCGGCCCAGGGCCTGCGCTCGCGTTCGCTCCTCTCGGACTCTCCCGCGGAGAGTCCTCACGCCGCTTCGCGGCGCCGTCGCTCACCTCTCGAAATGCCGCCTCAGCTCGCGTAGCGGGATACGCAGGACGGTCGGGCGTCCGTGCGCGCAGCCGTGCGGGTTCTCGATCAGGTCCGCGCGCCGCAGCAGTTCCGCGGCCTGCGCCTCGGTGAGAGGGTCGCCGGCCATCACCGCGGCGCGGCACGCCATGGAGTGCAGCACGCCATCGAGGATCGCGGTGCGCGATCCTGCGCCCTTGCCGCTGCGCAGTCGCTCGGCGATCCCGCGCAGGATCCTCTCGGGATCACGACCCGACAGCAACGCCGGGAGCGCGTGCACCGCGATCTCGCTCTCACCGAAGCGCCCGATGCGAACGCCGATCGAAGTCAGTTCGTCCGCATGGGCGAGCAGCGCGTCGATGTCTCCCGTCGGCAACTCGACAATGGCGGGCACCAGCAACGGTTGGACCGTAGGTGTTCCGGAACGGACGCGCTCGCTCAACTCCTCGAGCAGGATGCGCTCGTGCAGCGCGTGCTGGTCGAGGATCGCGACGCCCTCCTCGGTCTCGTGGACCAGGAACGAGTCGTGGACCTGCAGGAAGCGCATGGCGCGCATCGGCGCCGGAGCTCGCGCGTCCCCGGGCGACGAACGCGGGGCGTGGAACCCCGAGCCCGGCCGCTGACCGGGCGCAGCCGGGCGGGCGAGATAGTCCGTCAGCGCCTCGCGAACGCCCTCGGCGTGCGCGATGCTGCCTTGCCCGTTCGACGGCGAACCACCCCGGGCGGCGTCCGGCACGATCTCGCGTCCCAGCTCGGTTGCGAGTAGAGCGCGCCGAACGGCGCGGCGGACCAGTTGGTGCACGGCCTGACCGTCCTGGAAGCGCACCTCGCTCTTCGCCGGGTGCACGTTCACGTCGACGCGATCGGGCGGAACCGACAGGAACAGGAACGCCACCGGGTGCTTGCCCCTCGTGAGCAGCCCTTCGAACGCGTGCCGCACGGCGTGCGACACGCCGCGGTCGCTGATCGGCCGCCCGTTCAGGAAGACGTGCATCCAGGCGGCGGTGCCGCGCGCCTGACCGGGCGGCGCCACGTAGCCCGAGAGTCGCAGTCCGTCGCTCTCGCCCTTGACCCTGAGCAATGCAGCGAACAACTGCCGGCCGAAGAACCGTGCGATGCGCTCGCGGCGGTCCTCCTCTGCGCTAACCCGGAAGACGTGCTTACCGTTGCGTGTCAGCGAGATCGCCACACCCGGGTGTCCGATCGCGGTGCGGTGAAGCAGGGAGCCGATGTGTGACGACTCCGTGGCTGCCGTGCGCAGGAACTTCCGCCGCGCAGGCACGTGACGGAACAGGTGCCGGACCTCGACCCGTGTTCCCTCCGCGCAGGCTGCCGGTTCGATCTCGGACGGAGTGCCGCCGTCACACGCGACGGTGTTGCCGTGCTCCGCGCCCCGCTCGCGGGACGTGATCCGGCAATCCGCCACTGCGCCGATCGACGCAAGCGCCTCGCCGCGGAATCCGAAGGACGCGACGTGGTCGAGGTCGCTGACGTCGGAGAGCTTGCTCGTGGCGTGCGACGCAAAGGCGAGCGCGAGATCTTCCTGTCCCATGCCCGTGCCGTTGTCGGTCACCATGATGAGGTCGCGGCCGCCCTCCGCCGTCTCGACGTCGATGCGCGTTGCGCCCGCGTCGAGCGCGTTCTCCACGAGCTCCTTGACGACCGACGCCGGGCGTTCGACGACCTCTCCGGCAGCGATGCGATCGACGACCTTTCGCGGTAGGCGGCGAATTCGCGAGCCGGCTGCAGGCGCGCCGGTCGGATCGGAGGTGCCGCGCGCGCTCACGAGATCATCGCCACTGCGGCTGCGAGACGGGCCACCGCGACGCGGCCACCGGGCCCGCCGGACTTCAGGCCGCGATCGGTCTCCTCGGCGTACACGACCAGAGCCTCGAACGCGCGGCGGGGCCGCCGACGCGCGGCGCGCAGCGCACCGTCGCGCATCCAGGGTGAGCTGCCACCCGACACCGTCACGGACTCGCGCGGCGTCCCTGCATCGAGCTGCTCGCGCACAGACAGTGCCCGGCACGCGACGGTCGCGAAGGCCGAGACCAGACGATGCGCCACGGGTGTCTCACCGCGCAAGACCCGCGCGCTCCCGCGACGCTCCGGGACGCCGTCCACAAAGCACCGCTCGGCTTCGTGCAACGCCGCGGCCACGTCTCCCTCGAGCAGTCTGTCACCGAACGCCCAGACCGAGCCCTCGCGGGCGGACGTGAAGAGCGCGTCGATGTCCTCGTCCGTGATCCTGTCGCGGTCGCCCGCGTGGAGCGACAGCACCTCGACCGCGCTGTCCAGCGTCTGCAGATCGCGGCCGAGCAACTCCACCAGCAACTCAGCTTGCGGACGGGCGAATTGCTTGCCCCGCTCCTCGGCCCGCCGCGCGACGAAGCGTCCCGGGTGCTCGTCGCCCCGCCCACGCGTGGTTCCGCAGGTGACGACCAGACCGGCTGTCTGCGCCGCCGCGCGCACCGTCGGCGGCAGGTCGCGCGCCAGGATGACGGTCACTGCGGCGCGACCCGGATCCGCGAGCCACGCCAGGAACGCGATGCGGTGCCGGGACACGAGTCCGTCCGCCGCGCGCAATGCCACGACCTTGCGCCCGCCGAACAGCGAGCCCGTACGCGTCTCGTCGAAGAAGCGCGCGAGCGTCTCCTGATCGACGTCGGTGGACGTGGACGCTCCCGAGAGCACGACCATTCCCGTGCTCTCCGTATCGCCGAGCACCTTCTCGGCGACCGTGCGGAGAACGCTCTCGCGATGAAAGGTCTCCGGCCCTACGCCGACCACCACGCGGACGTCGGCGCGCTCACCGAGTGCGCGCGCGAGCCCGCTGGGCTGCAGGCCCTTCGCCCGGCTCACGAGATGCTCTCGCGAGTCACGCGTCCCGCTCGGGGCGGCGGCGCATGGCCTCGCGCACGTCGGTCACCTCGCCGCGGTCCAGGCGCTTCCAGACCTCGATCAGGTCCGGGGCGTTAGACGGCTTGCGCGCGCTGCCCCGTGGCACGTCTCCCGCGCGCAGGCTGCGCTCGAGCTGATCGGAGAACTCGGCGTCGCTGACGCCCGTGTCGTCGAGTTGCGCGAGCAGCGGGGCGCAGTCCCCCGGCGCCGCGAGCGGCACCCCGTCGCGCAGCAGTGCCTTGATGGCGGTCAGGCCCGCCATCTCCTTGCCGATCCGCGAGAGCTCGCGATCCAGGGCGACGACGTCCTCGTCGAGCCGTCCGTGACGCCGGGCCAGCGCCCGGCGCAGCGGCTCCGACCGCGTCCAGGTCCCCCGGTCCACGAGATCGGTCTGTTCGGCAGAGCGGGCCTCGAGCCGCGCAATGACCTGCTCCTCGCGCACGGCGAGCAGGTTCAGCTGCCGCCTGACCTCCTCGGGCGACATGCGGCCCGGCTCTCCGCCGTCAGCCAGCCAACTCGCGAGTGACATCCGGTCCGATCCTCCGAATCCGATCTCGTAGCCCAGCCGACCTCGTAACCCAGCCGTCCGTAGAAACCAGTCTCGCGAGCCGGGCAGTCAGCACGCCGAGCGGCGAACCGCCCCGCAACCCGACGAGACTAGCCGCTGCCGCCGACGGCCCCGACGTCAAGCGGAGCGCAGGACGTCGACGATTCCGGCCCCGGCCAGGAGCACGCTGAACAGCGCGTTCAAGCGGAAGAACGCCAGCCCCATTCGCTCGTACCGCCCGGGGCCAACCAACCGGTGCTCGAGGACCAGGATTCCGGCTCCGACGGCGGCGGCCACCCAGAACACGGGCCCCAGACCGCCCAGGATGCCGCCTCCCGCAAACAAGCCGAGCGCGGCGACATGCAGCAGCGCGGCGACGCGGAACGCGCCGGAGGCGCCCAGTCGTGCCGGGATCGAGTGCAGCCCGTCCGCGGCGTCGCGATCGGCGTCGGGGCACGCGTAGATCACGTCGAACCCGGCCACCCACGCCGCGACGGCGCCGCCGAGCAGCCAGGGCGTCCAATCGACCGCACCGCTGGCGTTCGCGAACGTCCCGCGCACCGCCGCCCAAGCGCCGAGCGGTGCGATCCCGATGGCCGCTCCGAGAAACAGGTGGCACAGGGCGGTTACCCGCTTGGTCCACGAGTACCCGATAAGGAACAGCAGGGCGACCGGCGACAGAGCGAGGCAGAGCGGGTTGAGCTGCGCCGCCGCCAGCACGAAGACGGCGGCCGCGACGGCGGCGAAGACGGCCATGAACGCGCGCGAGACGCGGCCGGCTGGAACGGCGCGCTCCGCCGTGCGGGGGTTGCGCGCATCGATGAGCGCATCAGCCGAGCGATTCGCGGCCATCGCCGCGGACCGCGCCGCGACCAGCGCGACGAGGATCCAGCCAAGCACGCGCGCTGCGGGTGGGCCGCCTGCCGCGACGAACGCGGACAGGAGCAGGAACGGCAACGAGAAGAGCGTCTGCTCGAACCGGATGTCCGCCAGGATCGACCCCACCGCAGCGAGTCCGCGGCGTTCGGTCACCGCAGTCGAGGTCACGACGAGGGCGGCGCCTTCCAGCGGCGGATCAACTCGGCCGGAGAACCGAGCCGGTCGAGGGCCTTCTGCACCACCTGGTCGACCAGATCGTCGATGCACTCGGGCTGATGGTAGAAGCCGGGGGACGCCGGCACGATCGCGGCGCCCGCATCGTGCACGCGGAGCATGTTCTCGAGGTGGATGCGCGAGAGAGGCGCCTCGCGCGGCACGAGAACGAGCGGGCGGCCCTCCTTCAGCATGACGTCGGCCGCGCGCTCGACGAAGTTCGACGACATGCCGCCGGCAATGCGCGCGAGCGTGCCCATCGAGCACGGCACGACGATCATCCCATCGACGGGGTGCGTTCCGGAACACGGGCCGGCGGCGATGTCCGAGAGCGCGACGCCCCGCGTCTCTCCGGCCGTGGCCTCCGGCGGAAGATCGAGAATAGCGCTCACGTCCGGCGCCTCCGGGTCGAGTCGCAGGCCCTCCTCGATCTCGGCGACACGCGCAGCACCGCGGGTGACGGCGAGCGTCAGCCGGACACCGTTCGCGTGCAGCACACGCGCTGCGCGCAGGCCGTACCGGATGCCGCTGGCCCCGGAGAGTGCCAGCAGGACGTGCTTCATCGACTTGCCCCCGGATCCCTCACGAGTCGGGCCGTCTCATGGGGCTTGCGCCCGACGTGCACGGTCACGATCCCGAATGTGCGGGTGTGCACCTGCACGTCGGCGAGGCCGCTCTGCTCGCACACGCGGGCGAGGCCGTGGCGGTCAGGGAACGTGAGCACCGACCGCGGCAGGTAGCCGTACGCGTTGCGCTTCCCGCCGGCCACGAGGTTCCCGAGGATCGGCAGGAGGATCAGGAAGTAGACGTAGTAGACGAACCGGAACAGGGGGTTCGAGGGCTGCGTGAACTCGAGGATCGCGACCCGCCCGCCAGGACGCGCCACGCGCATCATCTCGCGGATCCCGGCGCCCAGATCGGCCACGTTGCGGATACCGAATCCCACCGTCACGGCGTCGAACGTGTCGTCGCGGAACGGGAGCCGCAGTGTGTCGGCGACGCCGAGTTGCGGGGCGCCCGCCTCCTCGCCCGCCTTGCCCGATCCGAGCCGGACCATCTCCTCGCAGAAGTCGGTCCCGATCGCGCGGCCTCCGCGACCGACGGCTTCGGCCAGTTCGAGAGCAAGGTCGGCGGTGCCGGTGCAGACGTCCAGCACCGTGTCTCCCGGGCGCACGCCGGCGGCCTCCACCGTGAACCGCCGCCACCCCTTGTCCTGGTTGAGGCTGAGCACATGGTTGAGGACGTCGTACGTACCCGCGATCGCGGCGAACATCCCGCGGATGCGGGCCGGCTCCTGCATCGAGGCCATCTCCGGATGATGGTGCGCCGGCTCCCCGCGCGGGCATCGAAACCGGCGTCGCCGCCGAAAATGCCCGGCGCTCCGGATCGCACCGCATCGTCCGCGTGCGCGGACGAGCCAGACAACTACGGCGGGTCCCTCTCGGCGTGTACGCTCGCGCATCCCCTGAACGGACCTCATAAGGCCGTGAACGCCCCAACCGACCGCGCCCGTCCAGTGATTGGGTCTTTGGCCCAGAAAGGGCCCGTGACCACGACGCCAGCTGGGTCCCCGTTCTCACTCGATTCCGTGGACAGCTCATTCGATTCAGTGGGCGCTCCAGCGGATCGATTGGCTCCCGCGGAGCATGCCGGTCCGTGAGCGCCGACGGATCTCTGCCTGCCGGGTCCCTGCCTGCCGGGTCTCAGGGTGACCAGTCATCGGGCGGAGAGTTCCTGCCCGCCGACTTCCTGCAACCCGACGGGGTCGCAGGCGACGAGGGTCTCGACGTCGCGTTGCGACCGCGCTCGTTCGACGAGTTCGTCGGGCAGTCCGCTCTTGTCGACAACCTGCGTGTGTTCATCCAGGCAGCTCAGGACCGCGGGGAGCCGCTCGACCATCTGCTGCTGTCGGGGCTGCCCGGTCTCGGCAAGACCTCCCTGGCGCACATCATCGCCCGGGAGATGGGCTCGGCCTGCCGCGCCACGAGCGGACCGGCACTCGTCCGGGCGGTCGACCTCGCGGGGATCCTCACGAACCTGGCCAGCGGTGACCTCCTGTTCATCGACGAGATCCACCGCATTCCGGCGACCGTCGAGGAGGTCCTCTACTCGGCGATGGAGGACTTCGAGATCGACATCCTGATCGATCAGGGGCCGAGTGCGCGCAGCGTCAAGGTCCCGCTGCAGCGGTTCACGCTCGTCGGAGCGACCACGCGGGAGGGACAGCTCTCCGCCGCGTTCCGCAGTCGCTTCGGGTTGATGGAGAAGGTCCGGCCCTACGCCTCGCCCGATCTGGCAGCCATCGTCACCCGTAGTGCGGAGCGGCTGCGAGTCGGCGTCGACGCCGTGGCGGCGCAGGTCCTCGCGGAGCGCGCGCGCGGCACTCCGCGCATCGCGAACCGGCTGGTCAAGCGCGTACGCGACTTCGCGCAGGTCGAAGGCGAAGGGCACATCACGGAGGAGCTGGCTGAACAGGCCCTACGTCGGCTCGGCATCGACGAGAACGGATTCGGAGAGACCGATCGCCGTCTCCTGCTGGCGCTGCACCGCGCCGGCCGGCCGGTCGGACTCAAGGGGCTGGCGGTCGCGGTCGGTGAGGAGGAGGAGACCGTCGAAGAGGTCTACGAGCCGTTCCTCATGACCGAGGGTTGGATGATGCGCACGCCGCGCGGGCGTTCACTGACGGCGCGCGGGACGGAGTGGGCGCAGAGCGAGGACGGCCGTGCTCCGGCGCAGGGATCGCTCTTCTGACATGGCCGTTCGCTGCCGCCCTGCCGAGAACCGCACGTCTCCGCGCGCACTGATGGCGGTCCTCTTGCCGTTCATTGCACTCGCCCTTGCGGGATGCCCGGCGCCGGCGAAGCGCACCGACCGGCGACGACAAGTCGAGGAGATCCTGCGCGACCACGAACCGAAGGCTCGCGACGGACCGGCCACCGCCGTGACCCGCGCGCTGCCCGAAGTCCGCATCCGCCTCTCGCGGCCGAGCAAGGCCGGGCGCGCGAAGATCGCCATTCGCGGCGCGTACCAGTTCATCGACTCGAACGGCCGCGCCGCAAGGCAGGGATCCGCGCTGTCCGGCGACCTGGTGCTCGGCACCGAAGCATCGATTGCAGGCTTCCGCGTCCCGGAGGACGGCGTCGTCGTGGATCCCGCCACCGAGGGCGATCTACGCATCGGAGACCGCGTGTACCCCGGCGTCCTGTACGTGGAGAGAGGCGCCGACGGTTCGTTCCAAGCGACCATTGCGACCGATCTCGAGACGTACGTCGCCGGGGTCGTCCCGGGGGAGCTTCCGGCGTCGTTCCACGCGGAGGCACAGCGTACGCAGGCGATCATCGCGCGCACATACACGTTGTCCTCGTCCGCAGCAGGGTCGTCCTCCGGAGCAGGGTTGTCAGCCGCTCCCATCCACATGGCCGACCACGGGGGCGCCGATCAGGAGTACGTCGGCATCCCGACGGTGGACACGCATCGCGCTGTGGCAGCGCAGGCGGCACAGTCCACCCGCGGCATGGTCCTGATGAATGTGTCGGCGCCGCTGCGCACGTACTACCACTCGACGTGCGGCGGGCACACCTCGCCGGTCCAGTCTGTGTTCCCCGACGCCCCCATCGTCCCGCTCTCCGGTGTCCCCTGCGCATGGTGCACCGCCAGCAAGTACTACCGCTGGTCCGCGGAGATCCCTGCCCTGGACTGCGTGCGGGCGGCGGGACTGACCGGCGAGCTGCTGGCCGTGACCGTCGCCGCACGCGACCGCGCCGAGCGAGCGACCACGCTCCGCGTGAAGACGACCAAGGGCACGCGCGACGTGGCGGCGGGCCAGTTCCGCCTGCGGGCAGGTCCGAGCAAGCTGCGCTCGGTGCACCTCGACGAGTTGCGCGTCGCGGACGGCGCGTTGCACGTCGCCGGACGCGGCTGGGGACACGGGGTCGGGCTGTGCCAGATGGGCGCGAAGGGTCTTGCCGAGCGGGGACTCAAGGCCGAGGACATCCTCACGACCTACTATCCGGGCGCACGCCTGGTCCGGCTGTGGTGACGGTTCCTCGGGAGTTCTCGTTCACGCTCGCGGCGCAGGACACACCGACACGTGCGCGCGCGGGGACCATCGCGACGCCCCACGGCAGCGCCGCAACGCCCGCCTTCATGCCGGTCGGCACACGCGCGGCGATGAAGGTCATGACGACCGCCGATCTGCGTCAAGCGGGTGCCGGCATCGTCCTCGCCAACGCGTATCACCTCATGCAGCGTCCGGGTGCGGATGTGGTGCGGGACCTCGGGGGGCTGCACGAGTTCATGTCGTGGGACGGGCCCCTGCTCACGGACTCGGGCGGCTTCCAGGTCTGGTCGCTGGCGGCACGGCGCGCCATGGACTCGGACGGCGTCACGTTCCAGTCGGAGATCGACGGCAAGAGCCTGCACCTGACGCCCGAAAGCGTGATGGAGGTGCAGGAGGCGCTCGGCGCGGACATCGTCATGCCGCTCGACCACTGCATCGAGTTTCCCGCCGGTCGCGCCACCGTGGAGCGCGCGGTGGACACGACGATCGCGTGGGCGCGGCGGAGCGCGGCGGCGCAGACCCGCGACGACCAGGCCCTCTTCCCGATCGTGCAGGGCGGCGTGTTCGACGATCTGCGCCTGCGCTGCGCCGAGGCACTCGTCGAATTGGATGCGCCCGGCTACGCGGCCGGCGGCTTCAGCGTGGGCGAGTCACACGACGATACATGGCGTGTGCTCGCACTCACCAACGACGCCCTCCCCGCGGACCGTCCGCGCTACGTGATGGGCATCGGAACGCCGCGCGACTTCCTGGCCGCCGTCGCCGCCGGCAGCGACATGATGGACTGCGTCCTGCCGACGAGGAACGCGCGTCACAAGCACGCGCTCACCAGCCGCGGCACGCTGCGCATGCGCAACCTGAAGCACGCCAGGGACACACGCCCGCTCGACGACACGTGCGGCTGCCCTACCTGCGCCACGCACTCGCGCGGGTACATCCGCCACCTGTCTCAGGTGGACGAGCCGCTGGTCTGGACCCTGCTGGCCGTGCACAACGTGACGTTCATGTTGAACCTCGCCCGCCGCACGCGGGAGGCGATCTGCGACGGTTCGTTCGAGCAGTTTCGCCACGACACGCTGGCGAGTCTGGTAGAGGCACACGAGTGAGCCGCAGGGGCGAATTTGCGTGGCCGGCCGCGGCCCGGGACGGAGCGTAGAAAGATGGGCAAGGCCGTCCTCGTCATCCCTCTCGTGGCCGCCGTGGCATTCGGCATGGCGGCATTCGTGCACCCCGAGGGCTTCGACGGCGCGCTGGCGATGATCGGGTTGGACGAACACCAGCCGGTCTCGTCGGATGACATCGGGGACGGGGCTGTCGATGCGATCCGAAAGAACCCGACGCAAGCCGCCCGCGACGCGCTCACGAAGGCCGATGCCGCGTACGACGTCGGCGACTTCGCCACGGCCCTCCCGACGTACACCGTCGCCGCGAGCCTGACTCCGGATCCGCATACGAAGCTGCGCGCTCAGCAGTCCGGGCGCAAGACCACTCTCGCACTCGCGCTGATCGATGGCGCGCTGCCACCGGCCGGCGAGGAGTCGACGCGGCAGAAGCGCTTCTTCGACCTGCGCGCCCGTGCGCAGAGCACGAACGACGAGAGCGATTGGCTGACCGCCATGCGCTTCGCCGCGGTCGCCGGGTACCAGGCGGACCTCGCGCTGCTGGCCAAGGGCACACTCGACGCCGCCGTCTCCGGAGGGCCGGTCGAGGCGGCGCTGAACGCCGCGGCCAAGCGATCCGGCGGCGCCGCGGAACGGGCGATCAACGAGGCGATCACGATGCACGGCCTCCTGGTCGTCGGCCGCAGCACAGGTGGCGGATCCGGCATGACCAACGGAATGACCCACCCCGACGACACGGATGACGAACCGAGCGGCATCGGCGGCACCGGCAAGTCGAACATGCCAGACGTCGCACCGGCCTTCACGATCCGCGGCGACTTCAGCAACGCCACGCGGAAGTCACTCGAGGAGGCAGTGGAGGAAGAGCGGAACGGTCTCCATCACTTCCAGCTCTCCGGGGCGGACGCGTCGAGTGGCGTCGAGCGCAAGAACCACCGCCGCGAGGCCTTCAAGAGCCTCACCAAGGCGCGGAACATCTACGCGGAAGCGGCGGAGGAAGACCCGAAGTCGAAGTCGCTCGAGAAGCGCCTGGCGCGCCTCTACCGCGCGATCGCACTCCTCCGCAAGGAGATGACCCCCGACGAGATGCGCTAGCCCACGTCTCATCTGCGTCAGTGGGTGAGCGACGGTGCCGCGCAGCGGCAGCCGAAGCGTCCGCGGGACGGTTCGGCAGGAGCGAACGCGAGGCAGCGGCCGCAGGCCGATGCCGAGTGGACAAGCCGATCGCGGTCTGTCTCATCCGCGTCAGCAGATGAACCAGCATCAACGCGCAGAAGGCAGCCCGGTGATCTCGATCAGGCCGCCGGTCGCGGTCGTGTCGTCCGCGTGAGCGGACGAACAGAACACAACAGCCCGCCCAGCGGCGGCCCCCTCAGGCCAGTCAGCGCGCCGAAGGAAGCACGCGAAGCCCGGTGATCTCGATCAGGCCGCCGATCGCGGGCTGACTACCATCAATCCGGACACGCCGACCCGCGTAGTCGAGGAGTCGGTAGCGGGTGCTCGAGATGTCGTACGCGGAGCCACCCTCGACGATGACGACGGCCGTACCGTCCTCGCGCGTCGAGATCGTCCCCTCGAATGCGACGAGACGTTGCTGCGGCTTCTTCTGCTCCGCACGCCGCTGTGCGTCTTCCAGACGCCGCCGGGCTTCCTCCGCTTCGCGGCGCCGCTGCTGCTCGAGTTCGCGCGCCTCCTGCTCGAGACGCGCGACGCGTTCGGCGTCCGCCCGCGACTTGCGGGTCGCATCCAGGATCTCGCGCTCGGTCACGGCGCGCTCGATGCGCGTGGCGAGGTCCAGAGAGCGGCGGGCCAGCGCCTCGGTCGGCGCGTCGTCAGCGGCGGTCCGCCACGTCACGGCGTCGGGAGTTCCCAGCAGGCCGCCGGCCAGACGGCGCTCGCCGTCCGCGAGTCGGGCGGCGAACGCGCGCTCCTCCTTGGCGCGCTCACGGCGCTCATCGCGCTCGACGCGCGTGCGCCCGTCGGTGAGCGCGTCGTGCCGTGCGAAGCGCTCCTGCTCCATGGCGACCCCGGCGAGCTCGCTCTCGGCGAGCGGGCGGACGTACTTGGAATGGACCCAGACGTGCACTGTCTCGGGCGCCACGCACCGCAGCCAGTCTCCCCCCTCACCCGCAACCTTGCCCAGGACGATGAGCTCGTCGCCCCGCTGGAGCTTCTGCGCCTTGAACGCGAAGAACGCCTTGCTCGGCGACGCGCGAAGCAGCACGTCCGCGGCGCTGACCCTGGCGCGCAGATCGCCTTCTTTCCACGCGACCAGAGGAGCGAACACGTGGGCGACGGGGCCGCCGGGAAGCCGCACGCGGCTCCACTCGCCCTCCGTCGCGACGAGCAGAACCACGTCGCCGCGATTCGCGCGGCCGACGGCCTTGTAGTCCACGGACGGTCCCGAGCGGATGTTGACCGCGTTGCCGGTCACCCGCGCTGGAACTGGCACCGCGGCGCTCCGACTCTCGCCCGCTGCCGGTGCGCCCGCGTCGGCAGCGGGATCGGCAGCAACGCGAATCGGTTCGTCATCCGGCGTGGCGGATGCCGGCCGCAACACGGCGACGGTCAGCAGCGCGGCTGCGAGAATCGTGAGCGTGGAGAGAGGACGAAGTGTGCGCATCATGGTCGGAATGTACCGACCCCCACCCCCAGGGTTCAGAATGCGGACATGCGATTCAAGCAGTTCAATTACCTGCACTGGGCCATCGACGAGATGCAGGGGGCAACGCACGAACTCTGCATGTCCGGAGTGTCGGCTCCGCCTGACGGATTCGTGTCGCAGGACTCCGGTGACGTCGCAACGGGCGAGGAGTCTCACGCGCTGACCGACGCGATCGCGGCGCGCTACGGCGTTCCCGCCGATCACTGCCTTCCCTCCCTCGGCGCGAGCGGCGGCGTGTTCCTGTCGGTGACCGCTCTGATCACACTGGCGCGGGACGCGGGCGACGAAGCACCACTCGTCGCGATCGAACGGCCGGCCTACCCCGCATTCGAGGTGGCGGCACGACTCGCGGGGGCGCGCATCGCGTCTCTCGACCGACGTCCGGAGGACTCCTACGCGATCGACGTCGCGCGCGTCGAGGACGCGATCAGCGCGGGCGCGCGCATCGTGTGCCTCACCGACCTCTACAACCCCGTGCCCGTGCCGTTCACGGACGCAGACGTGGAGGGGCTCCATGCGCTCGCCGTGCGCACCAGGACGTGGATCCTCGTGGACGAGGTCTACCGCGACTTCCTGCCCGAGCCCGTGGCGACGGCGTACCGGCCCGACGGCCGGCTGATCGTCACGTCGTCGCTGACCAAGTGCTACGGGTGGGGACCGGCGCGGGCGGGCTGGGTGTTCGCCCCCCCAGCGGTCCTGGCTCGCGCCGAACACGTACGCGAGATCGCGCACGGTGTCGATCCGCTGCCGTCGCTCCGGGCCGCGCTGGTCGGCGTTCGGAACGCCGATTCACTTCGCGAGCGCGGCCGGCAGATCGCAGACCGAGCGCGCCCCGTCATGGACGCGTGGGTGGAGAGCGAGGAGCGCGCTTCGTGGGTGCCTCCGGCCGCGGGAATCACCGGACTCGTGGACGTCGCAGGTTGCAAGGACTCACTCGAACTCGCCCGTCGGCTTCGCGCGGACCTCGACGTGCAGGTCGTGCCGGGCCACTTCTTCGACGCGGAGGGTGCGCTCCGCATCTCGTTCGGCCTACCGCCGGCGCAACTGTCGCGCGCGCTCGAGACGCTCTCGCTGGGTCTCGGTGCACTGACCTAGCCGCGGACGCGGCGGACGAGTTCGAGGAACCCGAACATCTCCGCCTGCAGTTCGATGTCGGGCACGCACTCGCCGTCGAGTATCCGGCCCAGCCGGTAGGGATCATCGCCCCGACGGACGAACCCGGTGTCGCACGTGGTTCCGCTCACGATACCGAGGTCGCGCATCCACTCGAACTGCTCGGAGTAGTGCTCGCTGCTGGGGTAGCAGAGATGCTCGAGCGGCCGCGTCGCCACCGGCTCCAGAACGTCACGGTTGTCGGCGATCTCGCGCCGCACGACGTCGAAGTCGGCCGGGAACCGATGGCGGTGCGTGTGCAGCTGCACGTCGATGCCGCGCTCGCCCAGCTCCCTCAACTCATCCACGGTGAGCAGGCCGACGACGCGGCTCTCCTCGAACAGGTCGTAGTCCACTGCGAGACGCACTGCTACCTCGCGGGCGAGCACCTGGCGGGCGGGTTCGTCGAAGTGCTCTGCGGCGTATGCGTTGATCTGTGCGAGCGCGGGTCCGCGGGCAGTCGCGTCGTCGATGTCC
This sequence comes from Planctomycetota bacterium, assembly GCA_965248445.1. Taxonomy (GTDB): domain Bacteria; phylum Planctomycetota; class JAJSAM01; order JAJSAM01; family JAJVHW01; genus CBDFJG01. The sequence continues at coordinate 580,493 of CBDFJG010000003.1, read as the reverse complement.
AGGTCACCCGCGAGATCGGGGATCAGTCCGTCGAGGCGCAACACACGCCGCGGGGCGCGCCAGAGCACGTATCGCAGAGCCATGTTGAACACCGGAGCCTGCTTCACCGTGTAGTACGTCGTCTGGTAGAGCGTCGCGGGGAAGCCGTTCCGTTCAAGGTGCGGCAGCCCGAGAGACAGCACCGACCAAGGACCGTCGTCGATCGTGATGACCGTCCCGCTGTCCGGGTGCGAGTCCGACGCGAGCGCATCCAGCGCGTCCCCCAAGACCAGGACTGGGAAGCCCCACCGCTTCAGCAGGTCCATGTGCCGGCCGAACGTCGCGGGCTCCATGAAGAGACGCGGCCCGAGTCCGACCTCGTCCTCGACCGAGAACCCGTGGTAGCAGAGGATCCGCAGGTCGCGGCGCGTGAGTCGGCGGGCCAGATGGAACAGGCCGATCGCCCGCGCCGTGTGCAGGACCGCGCGCTTGGCCAGTTCGCGCATCTTCTGCCCGGACGACGGCCCCGGCCGGGGCCGCGGAACCCGCTCGAGGCGCGACGCAGTGCGCGAGTACCGGTGCTCGAAGCCGAGGGCGCGTGCGGCCGCAAAGACCGCCGGGTCGCCGCGCACGTTCAACCAGATCGTCTGTGTGCCCTCACCGTGCGACGCGTCGTGCACGAGCCGGCGGAGCAGTGCATCCACTTGCTCCCGTGGCGCGACCGAAACGCTCAGCACCGCGTCCCCCTCGGTGCACGGCTCGTCACCGGTCCCGGCATGGCGCGACCACGCCAGAGCCGCCGGACCGCTTCCCCGGCGACCGTACGGGACCCAGCCGGCCGCCAGGCGCGCCTCGGCGTCCGCCAGCGCCCCCACGAACGTCTCGCCCGCCCGTCGCGGCCGGTCCGCGACGAGCTGAGAGAGCGTGCACGGCGCGTGCGTCTCGCGTCCCTCGATCCGGCGGCCCGTCGCAGCCGGGAGCGACAGTAGCTCCGTCACGTCGCGGCCGCGGAGCAGCGCGCGCAGAGCGTCGGCACGCGGACGCTGCACGCGCGAACGCAGCGCGCCCGGCGTCGTGCCCAGAGCCAGAGCCACGGACTTGGCGAAGCGATCCACACCGAGCCGCGCTGCGTGACGCACGCGATCCAGGACCGCGAAGTTCACGCGCAGCGTCGACACGGTGTCCGTGCGCGTCGCGAAGCGCTCCTTCCACTCTCCCCCCGGCGTGAGGTCGAGCGTCTCCACGCCCTCCTCGGCCAGCTTCCCGGCGAGCATCAGGAGGTGCAGCTTGCCCGGCGAGTGCCGCGCGAGGTCCGGAGCGTGCGTGTACACACCTAGGCTGACGGAATCGCCCGTCAGCACGCCGACGTGCGCGGCGACGACCCGGCCCCCCGCACGCGTCACCGTGACGTGCAGGAAATCCGGCAGATCGAACAGCGCCTCGTGGAACGGCCGTTTGGAGGCGTCCTTCGCGAACGGAAGCACCCGATGTGCCGCGCCTTGGCGCAAGTCGTACATCGGGATGATCTCGTCGAGCACCGCCGAGAAGCCTCCGTCCGTGGTCACCCGCTCGAACGTCACGTCTCCGTGCCGCTTGAGGCGATTCAGACGGCTGCGGTTGCTCTTCTTGCGCAGCGCTGCAGCGCCGCGTTTCTCATCACCGGTGTCGAGGAGTGCACGCGACTCAGGCTCGTGCACGCACCGGCTGCGCCACGCATCGCCTTGCGTCCAAGCGGTCGGCGTACCCGGCGCGAGGTAACGGAACACGACCCGGGCGGCCGGGTGCTTTCCGCGCAGCGCAGTCATTGCGCGGGCCGCGAACTCATCGCCGAGTCGCGGGTGCGCAAGCCATGTCTGGTACTCGGCATGGTGGGCGCCTGCGGAGAGGATCCGTCCGGTACCCCGCTCACGTGCGAGCGCCAGCACGCCCGCGACGCTCCCGTCATCGCCGTACCCGACCACGAGTAGAGGTACGTGGAGGTCCGCGTACGTGCGGTACCAGAGTGACGTGAAGTCGCGCCGCTGAAACGCGGTGCTCCACGGGCAGAACGCGAGCAAGCCGTCCCACGCCTCCCCGAACGCAGCGTCCGTGAGGAGGCGAAGCACATCGTCCCCGGCGACAATCTCGAGGCCCAAGAGGACCGGTTTCGCGGGCTGGGCGGCCGGGGCGGACGGAGCGGTGCGCGTGGTGCGGTGCATTCGAGATGGGCTCAGCGGGCCAGGAGCCTGCGCAGCCCCCGGTAGATCGGGGCCGGCACATGGGTATGGCGCAGCAGGCGGCGCGCTTCGGGAGCGGAGAACGGACACGTCATGGCCGCCTCGAAGTCCTCCCGGGCGCCCTGGCGGTTGCCCTCTCTCAACCGGTCGCGTCCGCGGCTGAGACGCACGGCCGCGTCGCCGCGGGCGATCGCGCGGGCCACCTCGTCGTCCTCCGGGTACCGGGCGAGGACCTCGGCGTGCACCGCCACCACCGAGCTCACCCAGCGGTCCCGGTCCCCCATCGTCTCGCCGCCGGAGTGGATCGTGTACGTCGCGACCGGACGGTCCACGAATGCGAACTCGTAGCGTTCCGCGAGACGTAGCCACAGGTGGTAGTCCTCGGCGCACGGCAGCGACTCGTCGAAGCCGCCGACTGCGGCGAACGCATCGCGGTGCACCACGCCGGTCAGGTTGGGGATGGAGTTCCCGTTGCCGAGCAGGGACAGGACCAGGCCACGGCCGGTCGGGGGCGGGGCGGTGCCGAGGATCTTGCGCTCCCCGTCGTCACCGTGTCCCTCGGTCAGCCCGAACGCGAATCGCGCCGCCGGCCGCGCGTCGAGCGCCGCGAGTGTCAGCCGCGTCTTCTCCGGCAGCCAACGGTCATCTGCATCGAGGAACGCCAGCCACTCGCCCGTCGCTTCGGCCGCCGCCCGGTTCCGAGCTGCCGACACGCCGCCGTTCGCCTGACGGATCAACCGAACGCGGTCCCCGAACTGCGCGAGCACAGGACCGGGATCCGCTCGGGAGCCGTCGTCCACGACGACAATCTCGACGGGGTCCCCCTCCTGAGAGATCGCACTCTGCACCGCGAGTACGACGCAGTGCGCCATCTCGTAGCAGGGGATCAGCGCGGACACACGAGGAGCCATCGCATCGCTCATCGGAATCCGCGCCCGCCCCGCCGAAGCGGTCGAGCCTGGGGAGCCTGCTCGGCCTGCCTAGACTGCCGGGAAGATCTTGCCCGGATTGAGCACGTCGTTCGGGTCGAGCGCCCGCTTGATCGCCCTCTGAGCCTCGATCGCGGGGCCGGAGAGCTCGAGGGGCAGGTACTCCCGCTTCGTCATGGCAATCCCGTGTTCCGCCGAGAGCGTCCCCCCGAGCGAGATGGCGTGCCGGAACACGTCCGCCACGGCCTCGCGGGCGCGCGACCGCTCCTCGTCGTCTCCGCGGTCCATCAGGATCGACGCGTGCACGTTCCCGTCGCCGGCGTGCCCGAACCCCAGCGCCGAGAGGCCGTGCTCCGCTGCAATCCTGTGCAGCGCTTGGATCATCTCGACGAAGCGCACTCGCGGCACACAGATGTCCTCGGCCATCCGATGCGGCCAGCGTGCCGTGACCGCTGGACTGATGCCGCGACGCGCGGCCCACAGCCGGTCGCGTTCGCCGGAGTCCCGCGCCCGTTCGACGCGCGTTGCGCTGTCCTTCAGAGCCTCTTCATAGCGCGTGATGTCCCGCGCGACCGCGGCCGGATCGCCGTCGCACTCGACCAGCACGAGACCCCTGGCGCCGTTCGCATCAAAGTCCGTGCGATGCGCCGAGACCGCGGAGAGCGCACGCGCGTCAACGAACTCGAGCGCCGCCGGCACCGCGGCGACGTCGAGCGCGACCGCCACACCCGTCCGCGCTGCGTCGTCCGTGTCGAACCACGCGGCCAGCGTCTCGGCCGACTCGGGACGGGGAACGAGCTTCAGCGTCGCCTCGGTCACGACGCCCAGCGTGCCCTCGCTGCCCACCATCAACGAGGTCAGGTCGTAGCCGACGACGGACTTCCGCGTGCGCGCCCCTGTCCGCACGATCTCGCCCGTCGGCAGCACCACCTCGAGACCCAGGACGTAGTGCTTCATGGTCCCGTACTTGGCGCCGCGCAATCCGCCCGCCGACGTCGCGATCGCACCGCCGATCATGCAGTCGGCCGCACTCGCCGGATCCGGAGGGAAGTAGAGCCCCTCCGCCAGCACCACGGCCTGCAGATGCCCGAGCACCACGCCGGGTTCGACGCGGGCTACGCGCTCCCTCGCGTCGATCTCGAGGATGCTGGCCATTCCGGACACGTCGAGCACGACGCCGCCGCGCTCCGGAACCGCGCCGCCGCAGCGTCCCGTCCCCGCGGCGCGGGGCACAACCACGAAGCGATGCTCGTTGGCGAGCCGGAGGAGGGCCGCGACCTGCATCGCACTCTCCGGACGCGCCACCAGTTCGGGCCGACCCACCAAGCCGCTCTTGTCGGTCGCCGCAGCCGCCAGGTCCGCGGCCGCATCGGTCACGGGCAGGACGCCGTCGAGCAAGCTCCGAAGATCGGTCACGGGCGGGAGCATAAGCGAGGTCCGGCAATGAGGACCCGTGTCCATCCATCTCGACGCGCTGGGCGACGTCGGACCCAGGGTCCAGGCTCAACGGTGCAGGCACGTCCATTGCGCGCCTGCGCGTGGGCGCCCGTACGTGAGCTCGGGGCGTCCGTGAGGCTGCAGCTCGACCGAGGGAGAAGCGATGGAGAGGGCGCGCGCCCTGGTCCTGCACGACGACCGCGACACCCGGGCGCTCGCCGGCCGGCTGCTGGCGGACGCCGGGTACGCGGCGACCACGGCCACCGCCCCGCGCGAGGCGCTGCGCGGCGCCGCTGAGGACCCCGCGCTCGTCATCGCCGCCGTCACGGCTCTCGGCGCCCGCCCGGGCGAGACCGTCGCGCAACTGCGCGCCCGCTGGCCGGAGTGCGTGCTCATCGTTGCCTACCCCCCGTCCCTCCGGGATCGGGCCGCGGCCGCTCTCGCCCAGGGCGGCGACGGCCTCCTGCCCGAGCCGTTCTACGCGTCGGAGCTCACGGCCATCGCGCGCCGAGTCCGAGAGCGGAGCGGACGAGCCGTGGCCGCCGAGACCGAAGGCGACCGGCGGGGTCCGACCCCCGTCGAGCAGCTCGCCGCAGGCGTCGCGCACACCATCCGCAATCCGCTCCAGATCATGGAGCTGATGCTCGGGAGCGCCGAGTCGGGGGACGACATCGACGTGGACATGCTCCGCGAGATGACCGTCCGCATGGCGCGGGTCGCCAAGGACCTGACCCGATTCGGCACGACACAGCGCATGGCATCGGGTCCCGTGGACCTGCACGAACTCGTCCGCGCCGTGTTCCGCAGCGACAACGGCCCGGGGGCGACGCGCTTCGAGCTGGATCTGGCTGCCGAGCCGTCGACCGTCCGCGGAGAGCGCGAGCAGTTGCTGACGGCGCTCGGACTCCTGCGGGACCGCGCGGCGCGGATGAGTCCGGCCGGAGGCACCGTGAGTGTGGTGACTTCGTCCTGGGTGGATGCGCTCGAGCTACGGGTGAGCGACAATGGGCCGGCCCCGGAGGCGGATCTCCTGCCCCACTTCTTCGAGCCGGACCCGGATCCCGACGCGGTGCAGAACGGGACCTGGCTCGAGACGGCGGCGCTGGCCGGCATCATCCGCAACCACGGCGGAACGTGCTCTGTCGCCGCACCGGACGAGAATGGGGTGACTATGGCGGTACGGCTGCCGACCGGATAGGAGAGTGACCATGAAGGAACCGCGAACGACCGGCGACGACCGACCTACCGCGCGCATCTTCGTGGTGGACGACGAGCAGCAGATCTGCGCCCTGCTGGAGCGGCTCTTGTCGAGAGAGGGACACCAGGTCACCGCGTTCGACAAGCCCGAGGACGCGCTCGCCGCCGTGGACCGCGAGCGGCCGGATCTCCTGGTCACCGACATGATGATGCCGGGCATGTCGGGTCTCGAGCTGATCGAACGCGTCCGCGAGAAGCTGCCCGAGATCGGTGTCGTGGTCATCACGGGCTACGCTTCGATCGATACGGTCGTCGACGCGCTGCGCCGCGGCGTCGACGATTTCGTCACCAAGCCGTTCAGCGTCGCGGAGATCCGCAGCGTCACCGCGCGGCTGCTCGAGGAGAGGCCCCCGCGCACGACAGCGTTGGCGGCGCCGGCGACGTCGTCCCCCGCATCCGGAATCCGCGTTCCCGGCGGCCCGTCCGGCACGCTCGCCCGCCGACTCGCAGAGATGTCGCTTCGCGAGCGCGTGCATGCGCTGCTCGGCGACATGCCGTCGTCGCAGGATGTCCTGCCCCGGCTCGCGGACCTGTTCCGCAATGCACTGAACGTCTCGCATGCGGCGCTGCTGGTGCCCTCGACACGCGGTTCCGCCGCGGGCAAGTCCGCGCTGGAGCTCCACACCACCACCGCCGGGCGCCCGCTCAGCGCGTTGCGCGTCCCGCGGGACACCGGCTGGGTCAAGCGCGCGTCCGAGGAGGAGACGACCGTCACGCGCCGTGAACTCGGACCTCTCGACGCGGTGCTCGACGTCGGCCCCCCTGCGGCAGCTCCGCTTCTGCGGCGGCGCGGCCGAGGCGCCACGACGGGTCTCCTGGTCGTGACGCGGCCGGCCGGCGCCGAGGAGTTCGATCGCCGAGATCTCTCCCGGCTTGCCGTCGCCGCGATCGCGACGGGCGACGTCATCGGCGCGCTGCGCGCCACCGAGCGGGCCGAAGACGCGTACGTCGACACGCTCGCGGCGATCGTCACCGCAACCGAGGTCCGGACGCCTTGCTTCGCGCGTCACAGCGAGCGGGTCCGCGATCTCTCGCTCCAGCTCGGCCGCCGGGTCGGGCTGTCCGACGAGGACATGACGGTGATCGACTCCGCGTCGCGCCTGCTCGACCTGGGTCGCATCCAGATCCCCGACGAATTGCTGGCGAAGACTGCGCCCCCCTCGCCCGACGAGTGGCAGGTGCTACGCCAGCACGTATCCGTGGCCGACACTCTGCTCCGCCCGGTCGGACGCCTCCGGCACATGAAGCCGGTCATCCGCCACCACCACGAGAACTGGGACGGCAGCGGCTATCCCGACGGACTGCAAGGCCAGGAGATCCCGTACCTCGCGGCACTGGTCCGCGTGACCGACGCGTTCGCCGCTCTGACATCGCCGCGGGCGTGGCGGGCGGCGCTCTCCCCGGACGAGGCCATCGGCAGCGTGCGCGAACTCGCGGGGCAGCACTTCCATCCGGACCTCGCCGAGGCATTCGCCGACATGGTGGAAATGGGCGTCGAGGAGAGCTGATGGGCCGTTCCGTGCTCTTCGCCGGCCGCGAGCGGCCGGACGCACTCGACGACGTGATTCGTTCCGGCGTTCCGGTCGAGCAGGCGTCGTCGGTACTCGCAGCCGTCGCGCAACTGCGCGACGGGGACCCGCAGGTCGTACTCGTGGACGGCGCCGAGATCGCGGGACGCGAGGACACTTCGATCCGCACGTTGCGCGAAGCGGGGGCGCGCGCCATCGTCGCTCTGTACGGGCCGGCGCAAGCGCACCGCGCCCGTTCCGCGGTCGCGCACGGCGCCGATGCAGCGATCGTGCTTCCGGCTCACCCGGGCGAGCTGCCCGGACTGGTGAAGACTCTGCTACAGCGTCCCGACCCGGTGAGCGCGCCACGTCCGAGCACCCGGCCAAGATCTGATGGGGCCGCCGGCACGACGCCCCACCTCGAGTCGCTGTTCTCCGATGTCGCCCTCGTGCACCGCTCCGTCGGCGATCTCGAGCGCCTGCTCGATCACGTCCACGGCCTCTTCCAGCGCCGCGCCGGCGCCACGCGCGTGTCGCTGCTCGTCGTGGACCGCCGGAACGCGCAGTTGGTGATGCGCCGTGCGTCGGGTCTCCCCGCGGACCGCACGTCGCACGAGGACTGGGAACCGATCCCGGTCGGCGAGGGCTTCGCGGGACGCGTCGCGGCGAGCGGCCAGCCGATGCTCGTCCGCAACGCCCATGAGCTGGGACTCGCACGCGCCGCTGCCGCAGCTCGGCAGTCGAGCTACCGGACGGACTCCTTCCTGGTCCTGCCGCTGGCAGGATCTGCAGGCGTGGCCGGAGTGGTGTGTCTCGCGGATCGCGCGGACGGTCGCGCATTCGATACCGCCGATCTGCGAGCACTCGGTGTTCTCGCGGACCAGACCGGCCAGGCCCTCGAGAACGCGATCGAGCTGCGCGCCATGCGCGACCTCGCGGTCATCGACGAACTGACCGGACTGTACAACCGCCGGTTCTTCCAGAGGGCGCTGACGCGGGAGGTGCAGCGCGCTCACCGCTACGACCGTCCGCTCACGCTGGCGCTGTTCGATCTCGATCACTTCAAGCTCTACAACGACCGTTGCGGACACGCCGCCGGCGACCGCGCGCTGGCCACCGTGGGCCGGTTGCTGCGCGAGTCGCTGCGCGAGGTGGACATCGTGGCGCGCCACGGCGGCGAGGAGTTCGCCGTGCTGCTCCCCGAGACCGCGGCCGGCGGAGCGCTCACTCCGTTCCCGTTCCTCGAGAGGCTGCGCAAGTCAGTCGAGGACGAGGAGTTCGAAGGTGAGGAGAAGCTCCCTGGCGGGCGGCTGACGCTCTCAGGCGGCCTCGCGTGCTTCCCCGCCGACGCCAAGACGGCGTCCGACCTCTTCGAGCGCGCGGACGAGGCGCTGTACGCCTCGAAGGCGCAGGGCCGCAACCAGATCACGTACCGCGGCGACAACGTCGGCGAGTAGACCGCCGCGCTAGATCCTGCGAGTAAGGCCGCCGCGAGCCTGGCCCCCGCGGCTCGCTCTCTGGGCTCTCTCTCTGGGCTCCTGTCGGGCCGCCGCGACGGACGAGTCCACGGGACGCGACTTGGGGAGTTCGCGCACCGACCGGGCGCTCGACCGTCCACATTTCTCACCGTGGGGCTTCACCGGGGCGGTCCGGAAACCCGATCCGGGACCAGTGCCATCCACAGGGAGGTGGAGCGTGTCCGACAGTCCCACGATCGCCGTCGTTTCCGGCGATGCCGAGATCCGCGAGGAGCTGGTCGCAGCCCTCTCGGAGGCCGGATTCCGGCCACTCGTGCTGGATCGTCTGGACGCGGTGCTGCGCCGCCCCGACCAGGACACACACGCGGTCGTCACCGAGCAGTCGGCGTTCGACGGGATCGCCCCCGAACTCATCGAGTCCTCCCGCCGCGACGTCCCGTGCATCGTCTCGGTCCGCGACGCCAACGTGACCGCCGCGGTCGAGCTCGTGCGCCGCGGCGCGTACTCGGTCGTCGGGCACGGTGACACCTCGCAGGTCGAGATCCAGGTCCGCCAGGCCCTGCGGCATCGCGCCCTCGCGCGTCAGAACGCGGACCTCCAGCGCAGCCTCGATGTGCACGAGCGCCTCGCGATGATCGGCAAGCTCGCCGCCGGCGTGGCCCACGAGCTGAACAACCCGCTCGACGGTGTGCTGCGCTACCTGGGGCTCGCCCAGTCGTCGCTGCCCGAGAACGCCAAGCAGGTCACGTACCTGCGTGAGGCGCAGCGCGGGTTGCGCCGCATGGCCGACATCGTCCGCGACCTCCTGCAGTTCTCCCGGAACGCGCAGGTTGAGGTGGCGGACGAAGACGGCGAGCGCATGGCGCGCGACGCCATTGAGCAGATTATCGAACTCGCTTCGGGCTGCGGAGTCGAGACGCGATACGAGTTTCCGCCCGGCGGCATCGCCGTGCCGCGCGCGATGTTCCAGGTATTCGGGAACCTCGGGAAGAACGCTGTCGACGCCATGCAGGACGGCGGGACCCTGACGGTTTCGGCGGAAATCGTGGACGGCCGCGTCCGCGTGCACGTGGCCGACGACGGCCCGGGCATCGCCGAGGACATCCAGGACCGCGTCTTCGAACCGTTCTTCACCACCAAGGACGTCGGTCAGGGCACCGGGCTCGGGCTGAGCATCTGCGTGCGCATCGTCGAGCGCCTGGGCGGCTCGCTCGTGCTCGAGAGCGCGGATGGCGCCGGGACGACCGTCACGGTCGAGCTCCCCCTGCGACGCGCCGCGCCTACCCCTCAGCGAATCGAAAGCCACCACGTCGCCCGTCCGGCGACGTCCGGTAAGACGGAGTGACCATGTCAGCGAAGAAGCCTCCCCAGAAGAAGCTCCTCGTCGTCGACGACGACGCGCTGATCCGTCAGTCGCTCTCCGAGGTCCTGCGCCTCGAGGGGTATGACGTCGACGAGGCAAGCAGCGGCGGAGACGCCCTGCGTGCGCTCGGCGAGAGCGAGCCGGACCTCGTGATCACGGACTTCAACATGCCCGAGGTCGACGGCATGCAGCTCCTGCGCGAGATCCGCGCACGCCGCCCCGGATTGCCCGTCATCCTGATCACCGGATACGGCACGGTCGAGCAGGCAGTCGAGGCGATGAAGGCCGGCGCGTACGACTACGTCTCGAAGCCGATCATCGACGACGAGATGAAGATGGTCATCCGTCGCGCGGTCAACGAACAGGACCTGCGCGAGGAGAACGACGACCTCAAGCGACGCCTCGACATCCGCTACGGGTACGACGGCATCATCGGCCGCGACCACCGCATGCAGAAGATGTACGACACGATCGAGAGCGTCGCGGGCACGCGCGCCACGGTCCTCGTCTCCGGTGAGTCCGGCACGGGCAAGACGCTCATCGCTCGCGCCCTGCACCAGAACTCACCTCGCCAGCATCAGCCGTTCGTCGAGGTCAACTGCGGCGCGCTGCCCGAGACGCTCCTCGAGAGCGAACTGTTCGGGCACAAGCGCGGCTCGTTCACCGGCGCGCACGCCGACAAGGTCGGCAAGTTCGCCGCCGCGCACCGGGGAACGATCTTCCTCGACGAGATCAACAACGCATCCCCTCTCCTGCAGATGAAGCTGCTGCGCATCCTGCAGGACAAGGAGTTCGAGCCGGTCGGCGCGAACGAGACGATCCGCGTGGACGTGCGCGTCGTGCTCGCCACGAACCTGGACCTCGCCAAGGAGGTCGAACTCGGCAACTTCCGCCGCGACCTCTACTACCGCATCAACGTCGTCAGTATGAACATGCCGCCGCTGCGCGAGCGTGTCAGCGACATCCCTCTCCTCGCCGAGCACTTCCTGCGCGACTACGCCAAGGAGAACGGCAAGAAGATCGAGGGTGTCGATGACACGGCGCTCGACCTGCTCACGCGCTACTCGTGGCCGGGCAACGTCCGCGAGCTCGAGAACTGTATCGAGCGCGCCGTGGTCCTCACCCGCAACGACCGCATCCTCCCCGCGGACCTCCCCCCCGCTCTCTGCGACGAAGCGGCAGACGCCCCCGCTCCTCTCGAGGCAGGCGAGGTCGTCCCGCTCAAGCGCGCCCTCGAAGACCCCGAGCGCCGCATCATCGAGCACGCCCTTCGGAGTAACGGCGGCAACCGGCAGCAGACCGCACGCTCGCTCGACATCAACCGCACGACGCTCTTCAACAAGATGCGCAAGTACGGCCTGCTCGAGAAGTACTGACCGATCCCGCGCCGCCGGGTCCCACCGAGCAACGGTTTCCTAAACCGTAGGTCGCAGGTCGAGGCTGGAAGCGCGCGCGATCTACTTCTCGCGGATACGCAGGAGTCGGCTCAGTCGGCCGTACCGCAGGAACAGCCAGTCGAAAAAGTGCAGGTGTATCGTCATCGGCAGCCACGCGAGAACGGCGCCGACGTTGACGAGGAACCTGGTCAAGCCGAGAAGACGCATGACGAGCGACAAAGCGGCGAGCGCGAGGACGGTCGCGCCGATGATCACGAGTGCACGCGCGTCCGGCACACCGACGGTGATGCCGACCCAGTAGAGGCCGGCGAGCGTGACCACGACCAGCGCGACCGTCAGGGGGCGGCAGATCCACCAGACCTTGAACACGGGTGCGCTGCCGGCGCGCAGCAGGCGCAGCAGCTCCGCATGTGCGCGGGGGTGTGCGGACTGCTCCTCCTGCAGGATCGGTTCGATCTCCAGGAACTTCCATTTGCCCCGCTGGACGCGCCGCTTCGATTTGAGCAGCCCGCGCCGGGTCTCCTCGTACCCCTTTGCCATGAGCGCGTACGCCTCGACGTCGGAGAACGAGTCCAGATCGGTGCGCAGTCCCGCGATGTGCTCTGGAACGTCCGTGGGTTTACGCGGCTCGATCCTGTCCGTCTCGCGCGGACGCGTACAGGTGTTCCACCTCACGGTCTCTACTTGCTGTTCGTCAGGAACGAGATCCACCCACGTGAATTCCCGCAATGCCCCAGCCGTCTTCAGACCGTGAAGGCGATTGTGGCGGCGGTCGCGGACAACCATCATCTGGATGGCGGTCACGCGTAGCGGCGCGTCCACCACCCCATCCGGCGGCTTCGCCATCGCGATGAGCGAGCCGCCCGCGTCGCTGACGAGTATCTCGCGGCACTCCGCGAGGCGCAGTCCCTCGATGCCCTGGTTGTCGAACACGCCGCCGTCCACGAGCCGCACTCTGCGACTCGGATAGAGCCCGTCGAGATCGAACGGCTCGAACAACCCGGGCACGCATGCCGACGCGGCGACCGCTTGCCCCAGCCGGATGTGCTGAAGCTGCGGCGGCGCTTCGTCATATGCCAGCCGCCGCAGGCGCTCACGTCGATCCACCTCAGGCTCGATCGTCCCTGGCGGCTCGCCCATCCATGTGGCGTGGAACTGCCACAGATGGCCGGTGTTCAAGCTCGTTGCGTTCAGGATGAGCGCCGGCACCTTGGAGCGCCGCTGCCAGTTGCGGTTCGCGGGGTGGAAACCCGCCGCCTCGTTGGCGGGCTGGATCGCCAGATTGGACATCTCGAGTTGTTCCGGCGTCGCGCCCTCGACGTGGCTGAACAGCTCTTTCTCCAGGAGGTCGCCGAGGTCGCGGGTGCGCGTTCTCCGGGAACACAGCACGCGGATCGACTCCCCGAGGTTCGTCAGCAGTCGTGTGCGCACGTTCCGCTGCACGCCTCTGACGAACTTCTCCTCGAGCCGCCGCACGACGCCCCTGTAGTCATCCGGGTCCAACTCACCCTTCGTCTCGAGTTCGTGCTTCAGCTCCAGGTAGTACTGCGCACCGATGATCGATCCGCCGGAGACGCATGAGATCGCCTCGACGCGCCGCAGCAGTTCGGCGTCTGCGAGACAGGCCAGTACCCCGATGTGGAACAGCGACGCGCGAAAGCCACCACCCGACAATGCAATCCCGAAGGGACGCCCAAGATCATCGAGCTCCGCACCAGGGAACGCCTCTCGGAGGACTTGAAGGCTGCCCTCACGATCATCGTCGCTCTGTAGCTGAGCGAGCTCGGCGAGTTGAGTGACGGTCGCCTGCACCATCCAGTCGCCGTCGCGATGCTGGTTGGCCCGTTGCAGCCAGGTGCTCGCTTCGGCATGCTGGCCCAGCCCAAGATGCGCCTCGACGAGCGTCACCAGGTACCACCAGTCTGAGCCTTTCTCCTGCTTGAACTGCGGCAGGTCGACGGTCACGAGTTTGTTGCGGATGGCGCGGGCCTCGTACCGCCGGTTCTTGGCCGCTTCCGATTGGTCCTGTCGCGCGAGCTCGTCGTTGAGAAACGCGGCATTGATGGCGTTGTAGCCAAGATCTGCGGCCCCGCCGGCGTGCATCCCGCGCTCGTAGTAGGAGAGCGCGCTCGTCAGATGCCGCATCTCGCCGCTCACGACCCACATCCGCTTGTGGATGCCGCCGGCGATGCCAAGCGTCTCGCTGTTCGTCGTGTCGCCGAGGTCCCCTTTGCCCTCGAGGATCTCGAGTGCCTGCTCGTGGCGACGATGCGGGAGGCTCACGTCCTTCGAGAACGTGAGAGCGAGCTGCTGCACGAGCGGGACGGCCAGCTGCGCCCTCTTTGCCGACACACCGAGCGCCTCGTCCACCGCTCGATCGAGCACGCTACGAGCGCGTCCCCAACGCTGACCCTTCTTCAGTACCCTCACGACACCGAGCACGGTGTCGGGATAGTCGAGATCCCACCTCACGTCGCCGTTCAAGATGTCCCGCGCCGTCGCGAGTGCTTCCTTGAGTCCGGCTCCGCCTTGAATCATGCCGCTCCGGTTCCCTTCCCAAGCGATGAACCCACCACCGTTCGACGACCGTCGCAGTCTACGACGACACCGCGCGCGCGAGTAGACTCGTGATTCGCCTTCCCGTGGACGCATCCAGTGTGCGCTATCATCCGGCCGCGACGAGCGCTGCCGGGGACTCCGCCGTGCTCGGCGCGCAATGAGTGACGATGACGCGCGCCGAACCGCTCCCTGTCTTCCTGAGTACCACGCGGCCGATCAACGGCCGCCAGAGAGCGGGACGTGTCAACGACTTTGAGACACCGCGTCTTCGAGTTTAGTGAGCAGCCTCCTGTGTCGCAGTCTCCAGCGCCGCGAGTTCCCGGGCCGGCGGGTTGATCCACGTCTCGGTCGGCAGAGCCGGCGGCGTCGGCGCACGGCGCACGAAGCGCTCGGGATGCGCCGCGTACGCGGCATCGAGCACGACCGAGCGCGCGGCGACGGCCGCTTCGGCGCGGCCGTAGTGCACGGTCTCGGGCGTCAGCAGCCCGAGACTCGAGTGACGATGCTCGCGGTTGTACCAGTGGAAAAAGGCGCGGCAGTGCGCCCGCGCGTCCTCGATGCAGCCGAAGCGCGCTGGGAAGTCCGGCCGGTACTTCAGCGTGCGGAATTGGCTCTCGGAAAACGGATTGTCATTCGACGTGTACGGCCGGCTGTGCGACTTCGTCACGCCGAGATCGGCGAGCAGAAAGGCCACCGGCTTGCTGATCATCGGCGGCCCCCGATCGGAGTGGATCGTGAGCTGCTCCGCCGCGATCCCCTGCTTCTCGCAGGACTGCTCGATGAGTGCCGTCGCCAGCGCACCGCTCTCGCAGTCCGCCAGCATCCAGCCCACGACGTTGCGGGAGTAGATGTCGAGCACGACGTAGAGATAGAAGTAGCTCCACTTCACCGGGCCGCGGAGCTTGGTGATGTCCCAGCTCCAGACCTGGTTCGGGGAGGTCGCGAGGAGCTCGGGCTTCTTGTACGCGGGATGACGCAGCTGGTTGCGGCGCTCACGCACAGCACCAGCCGCACCGAGGATGCGGTACATCGTGCGCACCGAGCACAGGTAGCGTCCCTCGTCGAGCAGGATCGCCCACGCCGCAAGCGGTGACAGATCGCAGAAGCGCTCCTCGCTCAGCACCGCGAGTACGGTAAGACGCTCGTCGATCGTGAGGGCGCGCGGCGAGCGCCGGCGCGGCTGCTGGGGCCGGGGGCACGTGCGTGCCGTTCGGCGCCGATAGAGCGTGGCGCGCGTGACTCCGAGCGCGCGGCACGCGGGGGCGACGCCCACGCGTCCCCCCAGCTCCTCCGCCGCAATCACGTGTCGCTCCCGCTCGTCTCGGGCATCTCGATGCCCAGCAGCCGTGAGACTTTTCGCTGCACGTCGATGATCACCTCGGCCGTCTCGAGCCGCTTCTCGAGACGGGCGACTTCGCGCTCGAGCTGCTCGTTGCGCTTCTTGAGCGCACGGTCCGGATCGGGCTTGGGACCACGCCGCTTGGGCGAGAGCGCCTCGAGCTGGCCCTGGTCCCGCGCGCGCCGCCACGTCAACAAGTGCGAGGAGTACAGCCCCTCACGGCGCAAGAGAGCGCCGATCTCGCCGGGCTTCGTGCACGCGTCCGCCGCCTCGATGATCCGTAGCTTGTACGCGGCGCCAAAGCGCCGCCGCGAGGCGCGCGGCACGACCTCGGGGTCGCGCACCCCAACGTCCCCCGGGCCGCGCGCCCCGGGGGAGCCCCCTCCGCCTCGATCGCGCTCGCTATGCTCGCCCTCCCTCGGCTCCGGGATCTCCCCCGGCGCTGTGTTGTGGTTGTTCGTCATCGCTGGTTCCTCCACCGCCCTGCACAGTAATCATCCGTGGGGTCGGTGTCTCAGCCACGTTGGCACAGAGGGGAGCGGCCGTGGATCAGGTCGTTCGCACGCTGCGGCACGGAGGGCTGACGCCGCTGGCGCTGCCCCCGGTGTTCTGGTCACGCGAAGCGCCGCTCGTACCGGTCAGGCGTCTCATGCGTCGTTGCTCCGGAAGCGTCGTCTTGGCGTTGGCGCGAGCGCGGATCGACTCAGGTGTCGAGTACGTCGAGAGTACGCTTGCCGCGAGACACGACGCCCGCTACGTCGCAACTGACTGGACACAGATCGAGGCCGCAATCGCATTCGAACTCGAGCACCCGATACTCGTGCTGCGCGAGGAGCGTGTGCACGCCGAGGGAATGCTCGACCCGGCGAACAGTGGTCTGGACGTGCTGACGTTCGATCTCAGCAGCGCCGCGTTCGGAATCCGAGATGTCCTCTCGCCCCGCCTGTCGGCGTTTCGAACTGCTGTGTCAGACTTCGCCGCCACGGCCGCACGGAGGACTCTGCCGTTTCGCAGCCAGCGGGAGCGTGGATTACGGTAGCCGAGTCCCACGTTCTCGGGGCTGCCCGTGGGAGGCTGGTCATGCTGCCTGGACGATCGCTTCGAGGTGTAGTGCTCCTCTGCGCCGCCATCGGCATCGTTGCGTGTCGGACGCTTCCGGTCGACGACGCCACGGTCGTCGCTGCGCCTTCGCGCGGCGAGCCCACGGCGCCGACGGTGATCGTCCAGGACATGTACAGACGACCGCTGTCCGGGGCTGCCGTGTGGTTCAGGCCCATGCACCATGAGGACTACCTGGCGCTGCCGGACGTGATAACGCAGGCCGATGGCGTAGCGCGACCTCCGGATGAGTACTCGCCACACGACGCGGGCTATGACGTAGTCGTCTCACGTCGGGGCTATCGGTCCGCCGTGCTGCGGGGGTTCGTTGGCAAGGCAACGCTACAGCTACCGAGGTCTGACCCCTCGACCGTCCGGGTGCGCCTTGCGACAGGTTCGAGGTGTTCGTCGATGCCACGCGCCGGGAACCGTGAGCCGGCGTCGCATAGAAGGCGGGACACTTGGAAGCAGGACTACTTGGCGTCGTACGCGCGGATGACCCAGTCCGCATGCGCACCGTCGGGCCCGCTGTCGGACTGGATCGCTACGAACACGCGGCCGCCGCCGGCGGCGATGGACCAGCCGTCTTCGACGAAGTCGCTGCCTCCGGCGAGGTCGAACAGGTCCTCCCAGAGCACGTCGCCGGTCTTGGCCTTGTAGGCGCGCACCATCAGGTCGTTGGAGTCCTCCTCCTCGGTTCCGGGTTCGCCGGTGATGAAGACCGTGCCGCCGAGGACTGCGATCCCGTCCACATCGTCGTCGACGTCGCCGGGGCGCGCGTCGAAGACGTCCTGCCAGAGGACGTCCCCGCTCTTCGCGTCGTACGCGAAGATCATCGCCTGAGCATTGCCCCCGCCCTCTCCCGCTGCGAACACGCGGCGCCCCTTGACGGCCACCACGTTGAATTCGTCACCGTTCTCGTCGATGTCGAAGCGGTCGTCCCAGAGCAGCTCGCCCGTCTTCGCCCTGTAAGCGCGGATGACGGCGTCCCGGTCACCGTCGGCGGTGAGTTCCCCCACCACGAACACGCGGCTGCCCTTGCCCGCCGCGCCCTTGGCCCTGTCGCCGCCGGTGCCGCCGTCGTCGACCTCGTCGTCCCAGACGAGCGCCCCGGTTTTCGTGTCGTACGCGCGGACCAGCCAGTTCTCGCCCGCGGCGTCCGTCGTGACGAAGCCGGACACGATCACGACGGTGCCTCGGACCACGAGCGGCCGGTCGCTGACGTCGTCGTCGAAGCCCTCCCCATCGAACTGCTCGGTCCAGAGCGCTTCGCCCGTCCGTGTGTCGTAGGCGCGGACCATCCAGTCCCTGGCGTCTTCACTGGTCTCGGCGTAGCCCGCCACGAACAAGCGCTTGCCCTTGACAGCCATCGTCACGGCGGCGTCGCCCAAGCCGTCGACGTCGAGTCGGTCGCTCCACAGGATCTCCCCGCTCCGGGCGTCGTACGCGCGCACGTACCAGTCGCGATCGTCCTCGTCCGAGCCCCAGTAGCCGGCAGCGAACACGGTCTTGCCCTTCACCACGATCGCCTCGGCGTCGTCGTCATTGCCGTCATGGCCGTCGACATCGTTCCAGAGCTCCCGGCCGGTGCGGGAGTCGTAGGCCCGCACCATCCACTCGAGACCGCTCGCCGCGGACCCTCCCTGCCCGGCCACGAACACGCGCTTGCCCTTGACGGCGATGGCCTCGGCGTCGTCGTCATCGCCCTGGGCGGCGTTGTCCAGCTGGACGTCCCACAGCAAGTCGCCGCCCGCCCCGAGGGACACCGCGGTCGAGGCCACGGCGAACGCCAGCGTGGCCAGAGAGAGCGAACGGAACGAACGACGCATGCAGCACCTCCTTTGAAAGGAGTGCGAATTCTGACCGCTTCAGTCCCAGGAAGAGTGCTCCAACTCCCAGGGCGCGTCCGGTGATGCCGACGGGACGTAGACTTGCCGTGTGGGTCGGTTCCGGTCGGTCGTGGTTCCGGTGTGCGTGGCGCTCGCCGCGTGCTCGCCGGGCACGCCGGAGCCCGAGCCGCCCGTCGCGCAGGAGACCCCGCCCGCGGAGCGCGAGCCCGAGCGCGTGCCGCGCGAGCGGGTGGTGCCGCAGCCCGAGACCTGGGATCGGGAGTTGCCGGCCGAGGTCCAGCTGGCCGACCTGTACGACGACGAGGTGACGCACGTACCGGTGCGCGTGGTGGACGACCGGACGGGCGAGCCGATCGTCGGGGCGCGGGTGGCGAACTGGCACGAGGCGGGTTACCCGCACGCGGAGCCGTGGGGTGACTTGCGTGTGCACGCCCTGGATACCGACCTCGACGGCCTGGTGCTCGCGGACCGCAAAGACTACGGGCAGTGGTACTTCGTGGATGCGCCCGGGTGGGCGGCTGTGGGCGAGTTCGGGTTTGAGGAGGAGCTCCGGCTTGTGCCGGGTCAGGACGTCGAGATCGAACTGCGCGACTGGCTCGACCGGCCGGTCAGCGGCGCGATCGTGGAGTTGCTGCTTGGCTGCGGACACACGCCGGCGGTGCGCAGCGAGACGACCGACGCCGAGGGTCGCTTCGTGTTCCGCGACGTCGATCCGGAGAAGGGCACGATCTGGGTGCGCGCGGCCGGACTGCTGGGTTCGAGCGCGTACTCCTCCAGTCCCGGTGAGCTACCGCTCGAGGACGGGCGCCGCATCCTGCGCGGCCACCCCGCGCCGGTGCTCGAGGGGCGCGTGGTCAACGCGGACGGCAGTCCCGCCGACGGAGTGGCCGTGGGCGTTCCCGACACCCACCGCGGGCCCTGGACGACGACGAACGCGGACGGACGCTTCCGCCTCTTCGGCGCCCCGCCGGGCAACCACATCACGGTGGCCTACACCTGGCCCGCGGGCGGGCCGGAGTACCGCGAGGACTTCGCGGCGGCGCCCGGGGTGTTAGGCGAGTTCCGGTTGGAGGCCTACGTGGAGGACGCGGGGGAGGAGGAGGACGAAGACGAGAGCGAGTCCGCCCCACTGCAACTCCTGCGCGTGCGCGCGACGCTCACGACCGATCGGCCGCTCACCGAAGCAGACCTCCCGATTCGCGCGGTGCGTCAGGCCGACGGTTACGTCGAGGAGGACGAAGGGGAGTTCGAGGACGGTTCGCTCCGCATCGAGCTCGAACTCACACCCGGCACGTGGGCCGTGACGTTCGGGTCGGCGACCGGAGCGATCCGTCCGTACACCGCAGAGGTCGTGATCGACAAGGAGCCCGTCGACCTCGACGTGCCGCTGACCACCAACCCCGTCTGGCGGCCCGTGGTTGTCGAGTCTGGCGAGGACGGTGCGCTCGGTTCGTTCCCAGCTGCGCTCGACGGGGAGTTCCACCTCGTCGCCCCGTCCGGTCGGCGCACACCGGTCACCGCCGGGCGGCGCGACGCCGCGGGCGACGTCGTGGCGGACGACGGTCTCTTCCACGTCCCCGCGGCGGGACCGTTCGCGCTGGAATACGTCACCGACGACCGCGAACGGAGCGCACGCGTGGTGCTGGACGGGCCGCCCGAGGGCCCCGGCCCGCAACTGGTGCTGTCGTCTCCGCCGGTCGAGGAGGACGAGGCAGAGTGGGACGACGGGCCGATGTCCGTCCCCCACGAAGAGAAGCTCCCGAAGGAGACGCTGACCGTGCTGCTGCCGGACGGATCACCCGCGGCAGGCGTCACTGCGGAGATCCGCCGGGCGTCGGGACGCCTGCGTTCCACGCAGACGATCCCGATGGGCGCGGACGGAATCATCGAATTCGCGTTCACCCGCCACGACCGCGTCGAGATCACCGCGGACGAGAGCGAGGAACTGCACCCACTCGTGCGGTTCATCGACGAGCCGGGTCCGTGGACGCTGCGCTGGCCGGAGACGATGGTCGTGGTGCGCGCGGTCGATGAGCAGGGAACCGAACTCTCCGAACTCGAGGTCGTGACGGGCGCGTGGGAGGGAATCTTCTCCGAAGAGGGCGTGGTGCGGCTGCGCGGCATGCCCCCCGGCCCGGTGCGCTTCTGGGTCGCGGTCGCCGGCTGCCGCGCGCACGACGTGCGCGTCATGGTCGCAGAGGGCGAGATCCGCGAGGTCACTGTCGTGATGTCGCCACGTCCGGTGTCCGACGAGTAGCAGTGGGCCAGGCACCGCCGTCAGGGTCCGGTTACCGGCGCCCCCACCCCCCCGCCACTACTCCGTAGCGCCCGCGTCGACCAGGACCTTGATGACCGCGCTGCCGCGGCCTTTCCTGTTTCGCTTCCTGTGCGAGGCGAGCACGGACACGCCGTTCTCGTCCCGCGCGTTCACGTCCGCGCCGGATTGGATGAGCCGCCGCATGCCCTCCGGCGACTGAGCGTTGAAGAGGGGCGAGCGTCTGGCGTGGTCGCGTGCGTTCACGTCGGCACCTGCGTCGATGAGCAGCCCGATGACCTCCTCGTCGTAGGCGCGGAAGAGCGGGGTCATCCCGCCGTTATCGACGGCGTTCGGGTCGAGCCCCTGCTCGATCAGGAGCCCGGTCGTCGCCGGATAGCGCGGCGTGTGGAGCGGAGTGCGGCCCAGCGCGTCGCGGAGACTCGTATCCGCTCCGCGCTCGAGCAGCGCCCTGCCGACGTCGGCGCTCTGCAGATTGAACAGAGGCGTCATGCGGGCGCCGCCCCGGTGGTTCGCGTCGACACCCGCCGCGAGCAGCACCTCAACGACCTCGGCGTGCTCGTTCAGGAACAGCGGCGAGTTGCCCGAGTCGTCCGTCGCCTGGACGTCCATCCCGGCGGCGATCAGGAGCTTCGCCACCTCCGCGCTCTTGCAGTGGAAGAGCGGGCTCCGCCCCCTCCCATCCCTCGCGTCGAGGTCGATGCCATCACTCGCAAGGAGAGCGCGCACGGCCGCGGCGTCGTCGGCCGCCACCGATGCGTGCAGCGGCGGCAGTGCTGCCTGCGTCTTGCCCGCCTTGCCCGCCTTGCCGCCCTTGTTGCCCTTGGTGCCCGCCGGTGCTACGGCGCCGCCCCCAGACTGCTGGAGCGCCGCAATCGCGCGATCCCGTTCCGCCAACTGCTCGGTGAGCGAGCGCAGTGCCGCCTCCAGCTTGTCCTGCCGATCCTGCAGGCGATCGAGGTCCGACTGCATCGCCGCGACACGGGCGCGCTCGCGGGTCGGACCCCGCTCGCGTTGCGGCACTGCGGTGGCCGCGTCGTCCTGCGCGGGCGCCGGGTCGTCTTGCCCATCGGGTGCTCGTTGCGCGATGAGTGTGCCCCCCACACCGATGAGGAGCGCTGCACACACCGCCAGCGCGGTCTTGATCGGACTCGTCATCACGAGACCCTCCCATTGACGATCGCCGCAGCCGTTCGGACAGCGAGACGACAGGCGCCCCCAGGTAAACCGCGATCCCGGCGACTTTCAAGCCTCCGGATACTGCTGCGCTCTACTTCGGGTCTGTCCATGCCTCGCGGAATACCGAGAACGGTGGAATCTCTCACCGTGAGGGCTTTTGCAGATCTACTCGAGGACATCGCTGCGCGTGAAGGACGCTGCGGTCAACAAGTCACAGGGGCGAACAACCGCGCACGGTGAGGGAATCCACCGTTCTCGGTACTCGGGTCGACGCGCAGAACCGGAATTGATCATCGCACCCGCGCTTGCAGTGCGGAGCGCTACTTGCGCCACTTGGCGATCCAGGCGAGGAACTCGTCGCGCATGTCGTCCATGTTGGCGGGCTCCCACACCTTGCGCGCCTCCGCCACGTTGCCGGACTCGCGCAGCGTGGCGAGGTGGCGGTCGTAGAGATCGCCGTATTTCTCCTTGCCCGGGCCGTGGCGGAAAAACCAGTGCCATGCGTAGAGCTCGTGATCGCGGCTGTCACGGTCGACGGTGTCGGCCACTCCGAACGCGAAGAGATCGTCGAGCCGGGCGTTGCGACGCTCTGCCGCCTCCCGTGCTTTCTCGATCGGCTTGTTGAACGGCTGGTCGAAGTTCCCGTTCGCCACGACGCCCTGCACTCCGTAGATGCGCATGCCGTCCTCGATCCAGGCCGGCGTCGGCCCGCCGAAGAACGCCCGGACGTACTGTGCACAGGCTGCGCGCTGGAGCGCCTGCTCGAACTCCTTGTCGCGGCGCATGCTGAGCCGAACCACCAGTGCGCGCAGGTTCGACGCGATGAAGCAGTACGCGGGCAGTCCCTTCTTGCTGTTCCAGACCTTGCGGTAGCTCTCGTCGTCCTGGCAGATGATGACGCGCGGCGCTGCGGTGTCGATCAGATCACCCGGCAGCCCGGCCGCCATCGTCTCCCATGCCTTCTGGTGCAACTTGAGGATGCGCTGGTTGTCGCGCCCCTTCTTGGCGTTGGTCCAGACGCGGCAGCCGAACTCCTCCTTGACCTTGAAGTCTGCCGGCGGCTCTGGCTCCGCGGGGGGGCCCGCGCCCTCGAACGACGCAAGCATCAGCTTGATCAGGCCGCCCAGGTCCTCGTGCACGCGCGTACGGGCCTGGCAGATGATCTCGAAGCACTGCCCCGCGTGCTCGATGACGCGATAACGGTAGTACGCCTCGGCCTCCTTGCGCCGGAGTTCCCAGTACTCCCCCTCGCCGTACTCCGGTGAGGTCTCGACCAGGTCGCCCCACCTCTGCCAGCCGCGCTGGTATCCACAGAGGTTCGCACGCGCGTACGCGGGGACCTGCTTCACGTAGATGTAGAACCAGGGATCGCCGCCCTTCTCGCTCCAGTTGATCCCGAAGCGCTGTAGCGAGTACTCGTCCTTCGAGTCGGGACCAACCTCGGTCGTGCCTCGCGGCAGCTGCACCTTCGTGTAGCCCTTGGCGTCCAGGTGGTCGGCCATCCCGGGCGGCGCTTGAGCCACGTCTTGGGGCCACGCCGTCGTGGCGGCCCCAAGCGCCAGCCCGACGACCAGCGCCACGATCGTCGAGCGTCTGGCCGTTCTCCTCCGTGCCCGCACGTGCGACATCGTCAGCCCCCTCCCGTCGGTTCGAGTGTGAGCGACAGGGGGACCGAAGGCAAGCCTGGCGCGAAACGGCGTGTCGAGGTGCGACTCACTGTTCTCGACGAGTGCGCCGAGTGTCATCCGGCACAACCAGAGCTCGGAACGCGGCGGCGACCTCCGCGTCCGTGACGTCCATCGCAGCCTCGGCGATGTACAGCTCCAAGAACGACTGATTCGGGTCGTCGCGCGGGCGGGTGCCGTTGAAGAGCCAGACGCCGGTGGCCTCGGCAGCGCGGTCACGGGCGCCACCGGCGTCGGCGGGCGCGAGGTCGAGCACGACGTGCATCATGTTGACGTGCGGTGGATCGGGAATGACATGCACCCCCGGGACGTCACGCAGTGCGGCGGCGAACGCTAGGGCGCGTTCGCGGTAGGCGGGAAACCGGGCGAGCCGGTCGTTGAGGCGACTGGCCGCCGACGCGACGTTGGGGAGCAGCGTGTAGAGGTTGCCGCCCATGCGGCGCTGCCAGGTCTGCGCCTCGTCGATGAACTCTCGCGGGCCGAGGAGCATGGCGCCGGGGAGCGCGCCGATGCCCTTGTAGAACGAGACGTAAACCGAGTCGAACAGCGCCGCCAGCTCGCTCAACGGACGCCCGTACGCCGGCTGCGCTTCCCAGATCCGCGCCCCGTCGAGGTGCAACTTGATGTCGCGCTCGCGGGCCAGGTCGCAGAGCTCGACGAGTTGCTCCCAGGTAGGGAGCTGCCCGCCGTTCTCGCGCGACGGCAGTTCGATGAGCAGTGCGCCGAGGGGCTCGGTGACCGCGGCGAGGTCCTCGGCGAGCATCACGCGGTCCGCCGGGCCAACCAGCGTGGCGCGCAGCCCGAAGAGGTGCTCGTACCCGCGCTCCTCGTGAAGCTCGAGGTGGCTCGTGGGATGCATGCCGAAGTGACCGCCGACGCCGCCTGCACCACCCGGGCCACACCAGAGCCGCATGGCGATCCCCTGCCCCATCGTGCCGGTCGGGAGGAAGCGCGCCGCTTCGGTGGCGAACAGCGCGGCGAGCTTGGTCTCGAAGTCCTCGATCAGGCCGCCAGCGCCGTACTCGTCCTGCGTGACGTCGTGCTCAGCGCACCACGCCGCCGTCCGCGCGAGTTCCGCTGTCGCGTCGGTCGCCGCCGGGCCGTGGATCCCGCGGCAGCGCGCGCGCAGCGCTAGGCGCCTCCTGAGGAGTTCCTCGTCCATCGTGTCCTCCGACGGCACCCAGTATCGCGTAACGCCGAGCCGTGCCGGACGAAGTGAACCGGAACCAGGCAGGCTCAGCCCAGTGGGAAGTCGAGATCTGGCGGAATCGGCCGGCCGAGTAGGCGGCACATCGCGGCAACTTGTCCCTGGTGCTGGAAGACGTGCGTCTGCGTGCGGAGCAGGACGTTCGCGGGCACGAGGTCCTGCTGCTTGCCGCCCCAGGTCGTCATGGATCGGCGGGTGTTCAGGTCGGCGTCCGTTGTCGCACCGAGGTACAACGCGGTCGACTCCGCGATGCGCGTGCGGAACGCGCGGAGGGCGTCGATCGACTCGTGATCGCTATCCACTTCGTCGACGAGTATCAGGCCGCGCAACACGCCGATCCAGTACGCCTCGGCACCGATCACGTGGTGGAGCTGCAGGAGGATCGTCGAGTAGCCGAATCCGTCCAGCTCTCGCCGCAGCTCGTCGCCCGAGAACTGGGCGCAGTGGTCGAGGAGCTTCTGGAGACTCCGGTGGGTCCGGGAGTGGAGGTCGGCTAGTCCGGCGGCTGTGTGCATGACACAGTTTCCCTCACCGTTGGAAAGCCCGGCGCTCGCAACTACCCTCGCGTGCTGGCAGCAAGTGGAGGACGCGATGGTGACTGACCAGGAAGACGCCAAGATGCGGAGCGCCTCCGCGATCATGGTGAGCGCGCTCGTCGTCGGGATCGCGATCTTCCTCGGGGTCTGTTGGTTCCTGTGGCAGCAGGACCCGCCTCGCGAAGCCGCGGAGAGTACGCCGCTGCTCTCCAACATCGCCGCGGGCATGCTCGTCCTGTCGCTGTTCGTGCGCCTCCTCGCGCGCAAGGTGATGCTCGGCAAGGAGAAGGGTGCTGCGATGTTCGCGCTCGGCGGCGGCGCCATCCTCGAGTTCGGGGGGCTGTTCGGCTGCGTCGCCTACCTGCTCGAGGGCACCCCCCTCGCGCTGGGTGTAGCCGTTGCCGCAATGCTGCTGATCGTGGTGCTGCAGTTCCCGACGGCGGCCCGCTGGGAGGCGTGGTCGCGCAGCGCGCGCACTCGCGATCTCGACGTTCCGGACAGCTTCGAGTCGGGTCTCTAACTCGGCGCCGGCTGGCCGCGCCGCGACCACACGAACAGCGCGAGCGTGAGGAGCAGTGCGGCGAGTGAGATCCACGCGCCTCGGCGAAGCGGGGCCGGGCGGTAGTTCATCGTCACGCGCCCGCCGCCGGGGGGCACCTGGACCGCCCGGAACATCACGTTCGCGCGATGGATCGGTCTGGAGACGCCGTTCACGTCGGCCTCCCAGCCGGGGAAGTGCTTCTCGCTGACGAATAGCCATCCGCGGTTGAGCGAGGTGACGTCGTACTCCAGTGTCCCCGGATCGTCGCCGGGAACGACGCGGACCGAATCGACCATGCCCCGGGGCGCTGTCGGGGACGAACGAGGCCATGACGCGGCGTCCGCGAGGTGCAGCGTCAGCGCGCCGCGGTCCAGCGCCGCGAGTGCCGCGGCGTCCGACACCTCCATCTGCGCTGAGGCGAAGAGCCTGGCCGCGCCGTGCGTCTCGTACGTGCGCACCAGGACGTCCTCTGCGCCGAGGTCCGGGGCGAACAACCGGTCATTGGCGATGCCGGAGAGCTGCGCCCCCACGTCGAGCCACGCAGCCCGCTCCGGGACGGCATCCTCGCGGAAGCGGCGGTACCACGGCGCGTCCAGGTAACAGAGTTCGCGCAGCGTCCGCACACCCTGGCGTTCGACGTTGGGGAAGCCGTGGCCGAGCAGGTGCACACGGTGCTCGGCGAGGTCCGGAGGGAGATGCGCCATCCAGTCCGTGTGGAAGAAGCGTGCATCGACCGTGCTCGCGGGCGGCACGCCCCCGAGCGACGCGGCCACGACGACGAGCACCGGCAACACAGCGACTGCGCGCGGGTGACGCCGCCGCAGTGCGAGCACCACGAGTGCCGCGCCGGCGGTGCCCACCCCCGCCACGACCGCGGTCGCCACCACGTCCGCGCGCGGAGTGCCCCCCGGAAGCCGCGCGAACACCAACGCGAGCGCCGCCACGCCGAGGACACCCGCGATGCCGGCCGCCACCGGGATGCGAGGCGCGACCTCCTCGCTGGTCCAGCGGGCGACGCCATGCCCCACGAGCACGCTCACCCCGAGGACCACGAGGCCGAGCGCGCGCGCAGGCGTGCGGCCGAACGAGAACGGCGGCACTGTGTTGAGCAGCTCGCTCAGCGGGTTGTGCACTCCCGGCGCAAGCAGCAGCCCCAGCGCCGCGAGGGCGGCCCAGACACGCGCTCCCTGCGCCCGCCTGGTGAGCGCCGGGAGGAGCAACACGATGAGGAGCAGTCCACCGATCGCCGTGAACTCGTGCTCTGCCGTGTCCGGCGCCCAGTACGCGCCGGGACGGTGTCCGAACACACCTGGGAAGACCTTCGAGGCCAGCTGGTGGGCGGGAGCACAGAACGCGTCGATCCCGGTCCTGTCCGCCACCGCGCTCCCCGCGAGCGAGGTGAGTTCGAGTGCCGGAAGCCACTGCACAGCCGTGAGCAGCACGGCGAGCGCGCCGCCGAGGAGCAGCCGGCGTCCGGCGCCGGCTGCGTCTGCGTCTGCGTCTGCGTCTGCGCGGGCGCGGTACCAGCGGTGGCCCGCGAACAGGACGAGCGCCGGCGCCATGTAGAACCACACTTGCACGTGTCCCGCGAGCACGCCGAGCGCCAGGCAGAGCGCGCCCCACGCTACGGCGGGCCGGCTGCCGGCGACGATGCGCGTGACGGCCAGGAACGTCCACGGTGCCCAGGCCATCGGCGCGACGAGGTTGAGGTGTCCGCACAGCACGCGGCCGACCATGAACTCGCTCAGCGCGAACGCCAGCCCTGCGGTCAGCGCGCCGAGCGGACTCCGCGTCTCGTCCCTGACGAGGAGGTACACACCCAGACCGCCGAACGCCATGTGCAGGATCGCGCTCCACGTCCACGCGGCTTGCACCGGCAGCACGACGAAGAGGAGCTGTCCGGGGTAGAACAGGCCGTACATCCACGCGGACCCCACGGGGAAACCCCCGGCGAACTCGGGGAACCACGCGGGGAAGTGCCCGTTCCCGACATGGTGCGCCCAGCGCGCGTACAGCGTGCCGAGGTGGTAGACGTCCTTGCCCGGGGAGTGGTCCGCGAGGAAGTGGCCGCCCCACGCGGAACGCCCGAACCAGAACAACCCGAACGCGACGACCGTGGCCACGAGCAGCGCAGCGTGTCCCGCGACGGGGGTGCGTGCCGATGTCTGTGAGCTGCGCAGGCGAGTTCTCCTCGGCGCCAGAGCGGCGCCGGCGCGCGGCGGCCATCATAGACCGCGGGAGTGCGCGAGCGCGATCAGACGGCGACGGTGCGGGGTGCGCGCCCGCCCGGCTGCGTCGACAGCTCGAGGTGCGCGGCGACGGTCTCGAACTCGAAGCGTTCGAGCAGGTAGCGCAGCTTCTCGTGCATGCGGTCCAGGCCGACGTAGTGACGGAACTTGTTGGCGCGGCGGCCGGGCAGGCGGGGCTGCTCGGGGTCCACTTCCCACGGGTGCAGGTAGAGCATGGCCGGGGCGCCGGCAGCGTTCATCCTGCGAACGGCGTGCGCCACGAGGCGCACGGGCAGGAGCCGCATGTATCCCCCACCGGCGACCGGCAGGTTCTGGCCCGCCATGCGCAGCGTGAGCGGCGGCAGTTCGGTGAGCGGTCCGGCGGCGGTGTCCACCTGCCACGGCGTGCGCGGCGCGTCAGGGATGCCGTAGCGATCGTGGTGCACAGGGAACACGGACGAGCTGTACGCGAACCCCTCCTCCGCGATCACCTCATGCGCCCATGGCGTCGCAGGGGTGATCGAGAACGACGGCGCGCGATAGCCGAGCATCCGGCGACCGGTCAACCTCTCGAGCACCTCGCGGCTGCGCCGCAGGTCAGCACGGAACGAGTCCGCGTCCTGGGACGTGATCATGCGGTGCCCGTAGCCGTGGCTCGCGACCTCGTGGCCGCGGCTCACGATCTCTCGGACCATTGCCGGGTGACGCTCGGCACACCAGGCCAGCACGAAGAACGTGGCCTTGTGACCGGTGTCGTCGAGCAGGTCGAGCAGCCGCCGGGTGCTCGGCACGACGCGGCTCTCGTAGCGATCCCACTCGCCACGATCCACGACGTCGGCGAAGCCCTCCACCTGGAAGTACTCCTCGACGTCGATCGTGAGCAGGTTCTTCATACCGCGACTATCGGCCGCGGGGCACGCAGATGAAGCGCCTTGCCGACGGTGGCCACCAGAATTCGCGCGTCGATCCACCAGCCCATGCGGCGGATGTAAGTGAGGTCGAAGGCGAGCTTGGACTTCACGTCCTCCATCGTCTGATCGGCGGCCTGGCAGACCTGGGCCAGTCCGGTGATGCCCGGGCGGATCTCGAGGCGTGCCGCGTAGTGCGGGATCTCGCGAGTGAGCCGCTTCACGAACATCGGGCGCTCCGGGCGGGGCCCGACAAGGCTCATCTCGCCCTTCAGCACGTTGATGAGCTGAGGCAGCTCGTCGAGGTGCGTCGCGCGCAGGATGCGGCCGATGACCGTGATTCGCGGGTCCGCTTCGGTGGACCAGACCGGTCCGGACGCGACCTCGGCGTCGGTCGCCATCGTCCGCAGCTTGAACATGCGGAACAGCCGGCCGTGCCGCCCGACGCGCCACTGCACGAAGAACGCGGCGCCGGGCGACGTCAACTCGATCGCGAGCGCGGCCAGTGCGATGAACGGCGCGAAGAGTGTCAGCAGCGTGACCGCGACCAAGCAGTCCAGCGCGTGCTTCGAGCGCACGAAGCTCCAGCCGCGGTGGCGCGGACCGACCTCGTCCGTCACCGTGCCGGCGGTGAGGCGTTCGAAGTCGACAGCGGACTTGGCCTGGTTCAACGCATTACATCCAGCAGTAGTGGAAGGAGAGGGGCTCGACGAACTCGACGGCGACACCCGCGAGGGTGACGCCGCTCTCGCCGTAGACGTGGCGCGTCGGCGACTCCACGCGGATCACGCGCCCCTCGCCACGGAGGTCGAGCGTGATCTGCTTGGCGTCTGTGGTGAGCTTGTGCGGTACGGCCACCTCGACGGCGACCGAGAGACCGACCTCGTATGCGTCGCCGTGGAAGGTGTGGAAGTACGCTCCCCGCGCGGAGAGGTTCTGCGTCACCGTGTGGCCGAGCGACAGGTCCGCGTCGTCCTCGCGACGGACGAACAGGCGGATCGGATACGAGAGCTTCAGCCGTGGGTTCACTCGCTGATCGACCTCGGTTGCCATCCCGTTCCTCCTGTGGCGGCGCTGCAGTTGCGCCGGATGCTGGGAGACATTGCGCAACGCGCGTACCCTTCAGGGACGGCCGCGCCCGAATATCCCTAAGCTTTTTTCACTCCATCATTTAGAGCCATATCACCGCGGGAGACCATGGGCCGATCAGGACCGGTGTCTCGCTCGTTCGACAGGCCCGGACCCCCGCGTCGCGGGCGATCAACGAGACCGGCAGCGGCCTCCCGTCAGCCAGATCCCGTCAGCCAAACCAACGGGGACGGTCGCAGCGACGGAGCGGCCCGGGGAGCCCACTGGAGAGGCGCGGCGGCGGGAGGTGCCCGGGCCCCCGCGAAGTGCCGCAGAGGTGCCGCAGAGTGCCGGGCGAGGACGCTCAGCGTGCGCTGACCGGCTCCAGCTTGATCGCATCCGCGACCACTGCGCCGCCGGAGTTCTCGTTCGAGAGGGTCACCGCGAACGTCGTGTCCTTCTCGATGCTGAACTCACCCAGGAGTCGCCAGCGGCCCGCGATGCGCGTCTGATCGAGAGTCACGTCGGTGATCCCGTCGACGTCACGAACCCGCACGCGTGCAGACCGTGCGGCGCCGCTCTCGCGGCCCCAGTAGAGCCAGAGCCGGTAGGCGCCCGACGCCGCTCCGGCGACACGGAACGTCGCCGCAGCCGCGGCCTCGGGGTCCCGTGCGACCCGTTGGCTTCCGCCGTGTGCGGTCTCTTCGACCGTCTCGGACCATGCTCCGGCGAGGCTCGCTTCGGTGTCCTCCACGAGGATCGTCGGGCGGGTTTCCACCGGCTGTCGCGTGACGCGGGTCGGCGCGGCGACCGGGGGTGCCACCCGCACGTCCGCCACCTGAGGTGACACTCGCACCTCACGGACTGACTCGGAGGGCGCGGGATCACACGCCATGTCTGGCACGACGGTCGCCGTGACCGGCGGCGTGAAGCGCGTGGCGGCGACCTCGACCCCCGGCACCGGCGCAACGTACACAGGCGGCGGACCCGGCATCGGATCGACCACCGGCGTGCGACGCGCGACAAACGTCACGCGCATCTCGGCTGCACTGCAAGTGCCTTCCGACGTCGTGACGCTGCCGCCGACGAATGCGTCGTTGCCGCCCTGCCGGCCGATCCCGCCCTGCTCCTCCCCGAACCCGGTGAAGAAGCCGTCGAGATCGAGATCGATCGCCTGTCCCGGGTTGCGCCGCAGGAACTCCCGCTCCACCGACAGGTACCTGTTGTGGCCGTTCAGCAGCCACGCACCGATCCTCGTCTCCGCGCCGAGATGCTCGGGGAAGAGATACGAGACGGAACCGTAGAAGTCCGCCGAGACCGGGGTCCCTTCCGCCGTCTGGCAGAAGAGCACGCTGTCGCGGAACAGACGTCGCGCGAAGGCGAGATAACTCTCCTCACCGGTCGTGGCGAAGGCGTACGCGAACGCGTCACACGTCAGGAAGTCATACGGAACGAAACGGTTCTCGTCGTTCTCACCCGTACCGTCGTGCACCCAGCTGTAGGGCAGCTGAAGGGGCACGTAACCGCCCTCGACCGTGACACCGGTGCCCGCGTAGCCCTTCGTCTGCACCCAGTTCAGGATGCGGAGCAGGAGTGCGAGCGCGCGGTCGTCCTGCCGCACTTGGTGCATCCGCATGAGCGGCTGCAGGAGGCGGAGCATGGGGAACAGCTGCCGGGGCTCGCCTTCGACTTCGAACAGACCCTCGCTTCCGACGAGTTCCTCGGCGAAGAGGATGCCGTCCTCGAAGATCAGCTCCGCGGCGTCGGCATACTTCTTCTCGCCCGTGAACTCGTAGAACGCGAGCAGCTCCCCAGTGGCACCGGCGAACCCCTCGAGCTGCCCGAGGTACTCCAGCGGCCGGCGCACCCGCGGATCCAGTCGATTGCTTCCATGCGTGTAGTAGTTGACGAACGCCTCGGCGTTCTCGCGAGCCGTCTCGAACGCGCGCTCGTCACCGGTCAGGGCATAGCCGGTGAGAAGCCCCTCGAGCCAAGTGGCCTCCGGCGTGGGCGACTGTTCGTGACCGTCGTAGAAGTCCGCCGAGTACGCGCCGTGATGGCCGGACTCTGAACGCTGGAAGCCGTTGAACCAGCTCCAGCTGGGGTCCAGTCGCTCGCGCCCGTGGAACTGGTCGATGTCATATCGGTGGCGCATCATCTCGACGCCCACGTCGAGGAACTCGCGACGCCCGAAGCGCACGTAGTTCGTGAGCAGGCCGCGGATCCAGTCGTAGTGCCCCGAGCTGTAGCCGCCGGCCCACGTCACGTCGCCGAAGTTCATGAAGCCGTACGAGTCGAGGCCGTAGGCCATGGACTTTAGGGCACTGCCACGCATCTCTCGCTGCGTCACGAGTGAGGCCGGCGGGACGCTTCCACCACACTGCGGGTCGCTGAACTGCGCATCGACCTGCCCCGCTTGCATGCGCGCGAAGTGCCGGACTGCGTTGCTCAGATCGGCGTTCCGGACGTTCAGATCGACAGGTCCGAGCGCTCCCATGACGCCGCACCGGTCCACCCAGACAGGATCCAAGCGCAGCGCCGGAGGCGACTGCAGCCTCGCTTCGCGGGCGGCCACATCGTCGGACGTCGCTCGGCGGCCCGGGAACGCAAGCAGGAGTTCGTGCGTCTTGTGCCGCCCGCCTTCGAACTGGTAGGCGTCGCCCCAGACGTCGGCAAGGTCGCCGTCGTCATGCGGCCACTTCTCGCCCGGTTCCTGCGGGAACAGCTCGAAGCGGAGCTTGCCCGCGTCGAGCGAGATCGCCTTCGGGTAGTTCTGCCAGAAGTGGCGCATCGCCACCATCACCGCGTCGCCGATCGCGGGCGAGCCGTCTCCAGCGCGCTCGGTGACCCGCGCCAGAGCGAGACCGCCGTTGCTGCGATCTCCCGATGCGATCGAACGCCCGCCGGTCTGGACGGTGAAACGGAAGTTCTGCGACTCGTCGTCGGGAACGCGAACTTCGTGCAACTGAAGCAATCGGAAGTCCGGGCCCGCTCCGCCCGACGCGAGCTCGTACGCGCCCTCGCGGGTGATGCCGACGAGGTCGCCGGTCAGACCGGTCGGGAGAGTGAGTTCGAGCTTGCGGATGTGCAGCCACTTCGGGTCGCTCATCGTGACCAGCGGCTCGGAAGACGGGCCGTACTGGCCGTTGTTCTCGAGGGTGAAGAACAGCCGCACTGAGTCGCTGCCCGCATCCGCGACCAGACGAATCGTGTAACCGATGAACCCCTTGAGCAGCGGATCGCCCGCGCTGTCGACGAAGCGCCCGCTCATCCGCACCACGGCGCGAAGCGGCCCGTTCTGCTCGAGCGTCACCGCATCCGCGGGCGCGTCGGAGAGGCGGTATGTGACGTCGCGCGTCGCGGTACCGGCGCCCTTCGGATCCGTCTTCTCGACGTTGACCATCGTCACGTCGAGTCCCTGTCCGCGGAACGGCTCGTACGACTCGCCACCCATCTTCACGGTCAATCCCGACAGCGGAGCGAAGCGGTCCTTCGGCACGGTGAACGAGATGCGTCCAGTGTTCACCGTAATGGAGTCACGTCCGGCCGTGGCGAGTGCAGGCCGCATGTCGGCTGTGCCCATGCCGCCGCCAGAGGTCAGCGTGTAACGGCCGCCCGGCGAGCCGGGGAACGTAGCGAGTGCCCAGCGAATCGGGCGGTCGCGGTCAGTCGGCCGGCCTCCCCATCGGGAGAGCACCTTCCACTGCACCGGTACCTCGTCCCAGTCGGCGCGGCGGGACGTGCGGTCGACCCAGAGTCCGATGTCCTCCACGTCGGTGACGCCGAGGTCGGACGGGAACGGGATGCCGCCGGTGACCATGCCACCGGGTGAAGCACCCGGTGCTCCGAGCACCGTGAGGCGCGTGCGGACGAACTGCTCGGGGGCCTCCTGCGCGGATGCGGGAACCGCGAACGCGGAAGCCAGCACAGACAAGGCGGTGACGAGACGGACGGTCTTCGACATCACAACGCTCCTTCAGCGGATTCTCGGTGTTGGCGCCCGTAGGGCGCGCCGACCGGCGGAAGTTCGGCTTCCGCGGCAGGGCGGAGAGACCGCCCGGCTCGGCGCATGCCGAACCAGTCGAACTGACCCTCGGTGCTCGCCACGCCCAGCGCCACCGAGAGTCCGATCAGGTGATAGAACAGGTCGAACGACACGCGCGACAGGAACACGGCGCCCGCGGCGAACGCCACGAGCGAGAGCAGCACCGCAGTCGCGTAATGCCTGCGCCAAGGCTCCGTCGCACGCGCCCGCAAACGGGCCAGGCACACGAGAGTGACAACGAACACGGCGGCGAACAGCGCCAGCGACACGGCGCCGGACTCCGCGAGGACGTGCAAGTACGTGTTGTGAGGCGTGATCGGGTCGAAGTCGGCGTACGGCGCGTAGTTCCCCCACTGCTGGGTGAAGTTCGCGGGTCCTACGCCCATCAGGGGGTGGACCTGGAACATGTTCCAAGCCTTCTCCCAGGCGACCAGACGCAGCGCCGCCGACTCGTCGAGTGCGCCACCGCCCATCAGTGCCCGGAACCGCTCGAAGAGCTCGGCCGGCACCAGCAGCAGCACGCCCGCGAGAGCAACGGGCCCGGCAACCAGCACACGCCAGTCCTTGCGCATCAGGATCATCGTTGCGAGCCACAGCACGCCTAGCGCGACGACTCCACCGCGCGAGCGGGTGAGCAGGACGCCTGCGACGCACGCGACGGACATCAGCGCGAGCACGACCTTGAGGAACGGTCCTCTCTCTCCCCTCCACAGGAAGACGAGGAGCGGCAGCGTCATCACGAGCGCCAGCCCGTAGTCGTTGTTGTCGGCGATCATGCCGCCGGGCCCGTGGTACACGATGCCGGGTGACGTCAAGCCTTGCGCGAACGTCTTCAGCGCCAGGAGACCGAGACTGCCGGCGATGACGAGCAGCAGCCAGCGCGCGCGGTCTGCGGAGTTGACGAGCCCGGTCGTCAGAATGGCGATGAACACCGCCTTCGCGAGAATCAGGACGTTGCCTGAGGGGCTCAAGGCGACTTGCGGATCGATGGCCGCGAGTGCGGATGCCGCGACTGCGGCCACGAACAGCCCGAGCAGCACAGTCCGCTTCTCCAGCACGAAGAACCGCTCGGCCGGGTTGATGGCCACACCGATGACCGTCGCGAGGCCGACCCAGAGAGACGGGTGGAACTCACCGACGTGCCAGGTCATGTCGGCCGGGCGCATGTACGCAAGCCACGAGAACACGAGCAGTCCGAAGAACGGGCGGATCACGCTCAGCGGGAGCGATGCGAGGACCGCCAGTCCGAGGATGATGTCGCGGGTGCCGAGGTCCATCTAGAGGGTCTCCCCGAGAGTCCTGCGTGCAGCTGTGCCGGGCGTCGCCCCGAGAACCGGCAGCCGAGGCTGCAGGCACCGCGCCATTGTCAAATTGGCGATAAAATCGGTCGACACACGGGTTCCCTTCATGCAGTACTCCACGCGAACCGCTTGCCGAACGTCGGAGGGGTCCGCCGCCGAGGCTGTGAAGCCCGTCTTCGGCTCGCGCGAGGCGGCGCCCGGCCCGCCGCGTTCGCCACGTCTGCGCGGCGTCACGATCCCGCACGACTTGGAGTCGAAATCGCTGGACGGCGGCGTGCTGCGTTCGTTGCGCTCGGACAACCGCCGGTTCATCCCGCCTCAGAATGAGAACGGCTGATCAGGCGAAGGAGCGCTCGAGCGCGGAGACGACCCGGCCAGCGGCCTGCCCGCCGCCGTAGACGTCGAGATCCGGTGCCGTCTCCGGAGCGGCCGCGGCGGAGACGGCCGCGCGGATCTCCGCCTCGCCGGTTCCCGCAAGCCGGTTCCAGCCGGAAGCGACGGTCTCCGTCCACTCGGTCTCGTCCCGCAGCGTCACGCAGGGGACGGACAGGAAGTACGCCTCCTTCTGCAGTCCGCCGGAGTCCGTCAGGAGTGCGCGGGCACCCGACACCAGCCCCAGCATCTCCGGATAGCGCAACGGGTCCACGAGGCGAAGTCCGCGCAGTCCGTCCGCGAGTCCCTCGCGCGCGAGCGCGGCCCGCGTCCGCGGGTGACACGGCAAGACCACCGGGAGATCGAGATCGTCCAGCGCGCGCACGATCGAACGGAGCCGCTCGCCGTCGTCGGTGTTCTCCGCGCGGTGCAGCGTGGATGCGTAGTAGCCGTCGGGTTCGATCCCGAGCCGCTCCGCGACGCCCGACTCGCGTCCGCGCTTCGCGGCGAAGAGACACGCGTCGAGCATCACGTCGCCGACGACGTCGATGCGGCCCGAGACACGCTCACGGCGCGCCTGGTCCGCCGACGACGGGGTCGGGCAGAGAAGCAGAGCGGAGAGGTGATCGCAGCAGATGCGGTTGATCTCCTCGGGCATGCGCAGGTTGTGGCTCCGCAGACCGGCCTCCACATGCGCCAAGGGAACGCGCGCCTCGCGGGCGGCCAGCGCGCCTGCGAGCGTCGAGTCGGTGTCGCCGTACACCATGAGAACGTCGGGTCGGGCGCTGCGGAGTTCGTCTGCTATCCCGCGCACCATCCGCGCGATGCGGGCGCCCGATCCGAGCCCCGCGACTTTGAGATGCACGTCGGGCGCAGGGATCGCCAGATCGACGAAGAAGACGTCCGAGAGCGCCGCGTCGTAGTGCTGGCCCGTGTGGAGAAGACGCTCCTCATGGCGCACGCGCAACGCCCGCGAAACAGGCGCTGCCTTCACGAACTGGGGGCGAGCCCCCACGACGGTCAGGACACGCATCTGACGTTCTCGGTACGGCGTCCGGCCAGGTTACGCGCCGTAGAAGGCACGCACCTGGTCAGCGACGTACTCCCTCTCGTCGGATCGCAGATCCGGGTTCACGGGGATCGAGAGCGTCTCACGTGCAGCGCGCTCGGATTCCGGGAACTGGCCTTCGCGATAGCCGAGGTACTCGAAGCACGTCTGCTGGTGCAGCGACAGCGGGTAGTAGATCGCCGAGCCGACACCGCGCTCGCCGAGGAACGCCTTCAAGTCATCGCGGCGGCCGGTGCGCAGGACGTACTGGTTGTAGATGTGTCGTTTGCCGGGCGCGACGTGCGGCGTCGTGACGCTTTCGATGCCCGCGAACGCCTCGTCGTAGAACGCCGCGTTCGCACGGCGGCCCTCGGTCCACTCCTCGAGGCGCACCAGCTTGATGGCGAGCACCGCCGCCTGCACCGCGTCCAGCCGGCTGTTCCAACCCACTTCGGCGTGATAGTAGGTTTTGCTCCCGCCGTGCGTGCGCAGCGACGACAGGCGCGCCGCCAGCTCTGCGTTACGCGTCGACATCATCCCGCCGTCGCCCACTCCACCGAGGTTCTTGCTCGGATAGAAGCTGAACGTGCCGATGTCCCCCATCGCCCCGGCGCGGCGGCCCTGATCCTCGGAACCGAGCGCCTGCGCGGCGTCCTCGATCACGCCGAGGCCGTGCTTCGCGGCGATTGCGTTGACCGCGTCCATGTCGGCGCACTGTCCGAACAGGTGGACCGGCATCAGCACGCGCGTTCGCCCGCTGACGGCTTCGTCGATGCGGGCGGGGTCGATGTTGTAGGTGACCGGATCGATGTCGACGAACACCGGCCGCCCTTTCGCGTTGACGATGGCGCCGGCCGTCGCGAAGAACGTGTAAGGCGTCGTGACGACCTCTTCGCCGTCCTGCACCTCGAGAGCGCGCAGCGCGAGCAAGATCGCGTCCGTGCCGCTGGCGCAGCCGATCGCGTGCGGCACGCCGCAGTACTCGGCAACCTGCTCCTCGAAGCGCTTGACGTGCGGCCCGAGGATGCACGCCTGTTCGTCCAGGACCTGTGCCACGGCCGCCATGGCATCCGTGCGAAGGCCCTTCCACTGTCGCTTGAGATCGAGCAACGGAACCTGCATCGCTGGTCTACTCCCCCCGGGGACCGGTGTGTCTCGGGCGAGTCTCTGCGACGGAGGACTCCCCCGCTCAGCTTCTTCAGATGGTGGCGACGGTCGGGCGGGCCACGTCGACGGGTGCACCGTCGCGCTCGAGAGACCGCGTCGCGGCTTCGAGGACGCGCACGACGTCGAGCCCTTCACGTCCGTCGGTACGCGGTGTCTGTCCGTTCAGGATGCACGACAGGAAGTGCCTGCCCTCCTCAGCCAGCGGCTCCACCGACTCGAGTCGCGGGATCGCGATATCGCCGTGGCGCAGGCCCATGTACTCGCCGAACGTCGTGTACTCCTGCGAGAGCTGCGCACCCTTGTCGTAGATGCGGATCTTCTCGCCGGGGCTCATGTCGTCGAACACCGCCATCTTCCGGCTCCCTACGAGTGTCATGCGGCGGAGCTTGTGCGGGTCCAGCCACGAGAGCTGGATCTGCCCCATGCGGCCGCCCGGATAGCGCAGGTTCACGAACACCACGTCCTGCACGCCCTTCTGCAGATAGGCCTGTCCGCGCGCGGCCACGGACTCGGGTGCGCTGCCCATGAGGAAGTTCATGACCGAGATGTCGTGCGGTCCGAACGACCAGAGGGCGTTCTCGTCCTGGCGCACCACACCCAGGTTCACACGCTGGCTGTACAGGTAGTACAGCTGGCCCAGCTCACCGTTGTCGATCATGGCGCGCAGGAAGAGAACGGCCGGATGGTACAGCAGCAGGTGTCCCACCATCAGCGTGAGACCGCGGCTCTCCGCCTCGGCGACGATCTCCTCGGAGTCCTTGACCGAGAGCGCGAGCGGCTTCTCGACGTACGTGTGCTTGCCCGCCTGCAACGCCTTCATCGCGAGCGGCTTGTGCGCCGTCGCCGACGCACCGATCACCACCGCCTCCACGGTCTCGTCGTGGAGGACGGCGTCGAGGTCCTTCGTCGCACTGATCCCGGGGAACGCGCCACGCATCCGCGCGAGCCGGCCGTCGTCCAGGTCGCAGACGTGGCGCAGATCGCTCTCCGGCAGGTTGTGGAAGGTGCGGACCAGGTTCTTGCCCCAGTTCCCGCAGCCCACGACGGCCACGCCGACATGACGCCGATGGTTCGGGTTCTCTTCACTCACGATGCGCTTCTCCTGACCTCGTCCCAGCCTGTGCGCCGACAACAACGGGGACGGCCTCGCCCGAGAGAAGTCGCTCGAGGAATGGCAGGTTCCTCTCCCAGTCGTGTCGTGACTCGATGAACTCCCGCCCGGCTGCCGCCAGACGGAGCCGGTCCTCGCGGCTCTCCAGGAGCCGCACGACCGCGCTCGCGAAATCTTCCGCGTTCTCGGCCACGAGCGCGTGTTCTTCGTGGCGGACCTGGATGCCTCCCGCTGCCGCGGGCGTGATCACGGTGGGCAGCCCGAGCGCCATGCCCGTCAGAGCCTTGGACTGGACGCCGTGCGCCACGTGGATCGGCACGATCGCGAGCGTGGCCCGGCCGAGAACGGGACGGAGATCGTCCACGAAGCCCGTCACCGTCACATCAGGCGTCTCGGCCAGCTCCTTGGGGGGCGACGTCCCACGATGGTGACACGAGCCTGCGGGACCCGCTCACGGACTCGCGGGAGAACCTCCCGGACGAACCAGAGCGCCCCCCGGGCGTTCGGTTCGTAGTCCATCGCACCGACGAACCCGATCTCGGCTCCGCCCGGATCTGTCTCCCGCGCCTGGAAGTAGTCGACGTCGACTCCGTTCCGGATCACGTGGACGCCGTCCTGCGGAGTGCCGAGGAGCGGCGCCTCACGCGCGGAGGTGAGCAACACCGCGTCCAGTTCGCGCACACACAGATCCTCGAAACGCCGGACCCGGTTGGCCTCGATGAAGTGGATCGGGTTGTGCGAGCGGGCGTAGCGCGAGCGCCACTTCTCGCTGTCCACGTCGACGAGGTCGAGGACTCGCGGCAGGCCGGAGAGCCGCAAGAGCGGAGGGGCCATCTGGCCGGAGAAGCCGAACGCCGCGTCCGGTCGAACGCGCTCCATCGTCTCTGCGACCCAGCGGTCGAAGCTGCGCGACGCGAAGATCTCGAACGAGATCGGTCGGCCGGTCACCGCGGCGAGCAGTCCGCGCGCCAGCGGCGGCCTCGGAATGATGTGCACTCCCTCGCAGATCGAACGCAGCGCGTCGCTCGCGCTTCGAGCCGCCTCGGCCGTGTCGGCGAAGGCGCCGAGGTGGACTTCGTGCCGTGCGGCGAGCCACTCGAGCATCCCGTTGCTGCGCATGCGGTCGCCCTTGTCGGCCGGCCACGGCGCCCGGTGCGCAAGGAACAGGATCTTCATGACAACCCCGGTGAGAGCAGGGGCCCGATCGCGTTCGCCGCCCAGCCGGGCAGGCGCTTCCACGCCTCGATCTTGCGGCGGTAGTTCGGATTGGCGGGGTTGAGTGAGGGCATCGTGGCAGCGCGCACGAGACGGAACCGGTAGTCGAGGGGCGTCTCGTCGAACCCCCAGCGCCGCTTGAAGTCGTGCGAGCCCGAACCCTTCTTGCTGCGTCCGAAGTCGAAGTAGGTGAACCCGGCAGCACGCGCGAACCGCAGGACGTTCAGATACAGCCCGTGGTTCGGACGCGCCTCGCGCGCACCCCCCGCGGCGCCCGCGTAGTACGGGAGGATGCGTTCACCGAAGGAGAACGAGAGGCAGGCCGCCACGGGGCGGCCGTCGTTCTCTACGAGCACAATCCTCGGCCCGAGGTCCGGCTGCTCGGCAACGAGCCGGAGGAAGCGCGCCGGGAGCACGGGCGTGCCGAGTCGGTGCTGGTTCTCGGCGAACAGCGCGCGGAACGCCTCGAAGTGCTCCGCCGACTCGCTCGCGCTGAGCAGGGCGTCCGCCTTGCGACAGTCGGCCCGGGTCTTCTTCGGAATGGCCTTCAAGATGGCGGCATCGTCCGGTGCGATCGGTCCGCCGAGCGTGACACGGAGATCCTCGCCGCGCCACGTATCGCCCTCGCACAGGCTCGGCGCGACGCGCCCGGTGCGCAACTCCAGATAGTCGACGCTGAGCTGTTCGGCCTCCTGCTCCGCGCGCGCAACGAGTGCGGCGAAAACCGTCTCGTCCGCGGCGGGGGGGCCGCCGTATGCCGCTTGCGGCGTCGAGGCGAGACGCGTGCCGAACAACCGGCTCTTGACGTGGTGTAGCGGGAGGCCGCCGACCACGTCGCCATCCTGCGTGGCTACGACGAAGCGCGCGGGCCAGCCGAGTCCGTCACGGACGCACGCAGACCACGCAGCGAGGTGGAACGGCGATCCGTCCGGGTGCTTCCGGACGAAGTCATCCCAGCTCGCGGGCGGGCGCTTCGCGAGACTGAGTTCCATGGTGTGTGACTCACTCGGAATTCTTGTACGGGTAGTAGTAGTAGTCCTTGATGTCACCCTGGAGGCCCGTGAGGACCAGACCGAGCAGCTTCGCCCGCGCCTTCTTGAGGAGATCCACTGCGTGCTTCGCGACCTCGCGCGGTGTCGTCCCCATACGCACGACCAGGACGGACCCGTCGACGCGGGGCGAGACGACACCAGCATCGGTCGTCGAGACGACCGGCGGGGTGTCGATGACCGTGAAGTCGTAGTCACGGCGGAGGCGGTCGATCAGGTCCTCCATACGCTTTCCGCCCAGCAGCTCCGCCGGGTTCGGCGGGACTCGCCCGGCGGGCATGATCCACAGGTTGGGCAGGCGGCAGCGCTGCAGGACCATCTCGAGCATCACCCCACCGGAGAGGTAGTCCGACAGGCCGTGCGTGTTATCGATGCCGAACAGCTTGTGGATGGTCGGTTTGCGCATGTCGGCGTCGATGAGGACCACCTTGCGCTCGGTGTCCTCGGCCATCGACAGCGCGAAGTTGGAACTGCTGACACTCTTGCCCTCACCCGGCACGGCGCTGGTGACGACGACCGACTTCACGGGGTCGTCCGGCCGGCACGCAAGGATGTTTGTGCGGAGCGTCCGGTACTGCTCGGCGTGCGGGGACTGAGGGTCCAGGAGTGCGACGAGATGCGGATCGATGTCGCCACCCTGGAACGACGCGCGGACCTGCGCGGGAGCCGCGGCAGGTTCGTTCGTCGCAGCCTGCGTTCTCTGCGACGAACTGGGCGCCGTCCGCGGCGCCGCCTTCGGCGTGACAGGCTTGCTCGCACGGCGGTCTCCGTGTCCCGCCTTCTTCATCGCGTCGTGCATCTTGCCCATGGGGATCTCCTCGCCGGAACGAACCGGCGCTTCCTGTCTCTACTTGCCCGTCGGCGCCTTGCGAGCGCCCTCGAGATCCCGGATCACCTCACGCACCAGAGCCTCGGAGATCTTCTTCGTCTCGTGGACGAACCCGAGCAGCAGCGTGTTGTCACACAGGATGTTGATGACGCGCGGGATGCCGCCCGAGTAGTCGAAGATCGCCTTGAGCGCCTTGCGGCTGAACTTCAACGAGCCGTCGGCACCGGCGACGCGTAAGCGGTGGAACACGTACGCTTGGGTTTCGCGCTCCGACAGCGGATAGAGGTGGAAGCGCAGGACGATGCGCTGCTTGAGCTGCTTGAGCTCGGGCAGCTCCATGATGTCGCGCAGCTCGGGCTGGCCCATCAGCACGATCTAGATGAGCTTGTCGCGCTCCGTCTCGAGGTTCGAGATGAGACGGATCTCCTCGAGCACCTCGGGACGCAGGTTCTGCGCCTCGTCGACGATCAGCACGACGTTGTTGCCCTGCCTGTACTCCTCGACGAGGAACGAGTTCAGCTCGTTGAAGAGCGTGACCTTGCCGACGTTGCCGGGGATCCAGAGACCGAACTCCTCGCAAATCGACTGCAGGAGCTGGCGCTCGGTCAACCGGGTGTTGGTGATCACAGC
This sequence comes from Planctomycetota bacterium, assembly GCA_965248445.1. Lineage (GTDB taxonomy): Bacteria > Planctomycetota > JAJSAM01 > JAJSAM01 > JAJVHW01 > CBDFJG01. The sequence goes on along the minus strand of CBDFJG010000003.1, from coordinate 537,689 downwards.
CACCTTCGTCGCCGGATCGATGCGGTTCAGGAACGCCCGACAGACGGTCGTCTTTCCCGCGCCGATCTCACCGGTCAACAGCACGAAGCCCTTCCGCTCGTTCACCGCATACAGGAGGCTTGAAAGCGCCTCTTGGTGCTGCTCAGAGTGGAAGAAGAAACGCGTGTCAGGCGTCGTGTTGAACGGCATCTTCTTCAGGCCGTAGAAGCTCTGGTACATCTCGCTACCTCTCCTGTGAGAACGGAACGCGGCGTGTGCCCGCGATGGTGTCTGTTGCGATTTCGCTCATCACCCTTCCGTCACCTCTTGAGGATCCGTGCCAGGTCGGAGGCGTCTCCGAACAAGGCCAAACCAACGACTCCCACCGCCACGAGCCCGAACGCGACCAAGGCTGCGGCGACGAGCATCGTCTTCCTTCGTCGCTTCGATACTTCCGGCGGTGTCTCGATCACGTGGATCGCGCCGAGTGAAGGCGCGCCGAGGAACACAGCGGCGTCGTCAACTTCGCGGAACGAGTGGTCCATGGCGTCGAGGACGAACGCAAGTCCGACTCCGGCGCCGATGCCCATCGCGATACCCATCAGAGCCACGACCAGGGGGCTCGGTCCGGACGGCGTGTTGGGCCGCGTCGGCGCATCGATCACGTCGAACTGCAACTGACGCGCGCTGCGCAGGTCCTGGAGCCGGTCCCGCGCAGACTTCGACGCTTGCTGCAGTTCGTCGAGACGCAACTGCGTCGAGGTCTGGTCTCGCAGCAGGCGATCTCGCTCCGCGAGCACCTCCGGGGCGCGCAGGCTGTCCTCGCGCAGCCTTGCCTCGCGCTGGCGCAGGATGGCGAGCTTGCGACGCTCGATGTCGAGCAGCCCCTTCTTGTCGAGCTGCGCTTCGCGCAGCTTGGCGTGCATCGGGTTGGGCTGCTTGTCCTCGACCTTCTCGACGTCTGCGAGGATCTCCGCGTGCTGCTCGAGCAGACTCGAGAGAGTGCGTTTGAGCGCCATGACCTTCGGGTGCTTGTCGAGCTTGCGCTCCTCGATGGTCAGCCGGTCGAGTTCCTTCTCGACGGCACGGATGTCCCTCTCGACGTCGGCGAGACGCACCTTGTCGATCTTGTTAGTGACGTGCACGAGCATCTCGGGCTCGACCTCGAGCATGTCAGCGATGCGCTTGAGATCCGTCTCGAGGGAGGCGATCGCGATCTGCTCGATCTGCTCGATCTCCCTGCGCACGTTGTCGAGCGTCTCGGCGAGTCCGTCACCGATGAACTCGCTGTTGTCCTTGTCGAACGACTCCAGAGCGCCGCTCGCCTGATCCAGTTCCACCTGCGCGCGGCCCTCGGCCTCCACGCGGGAGTCGACGACGCGCTCTTGCTTCACGATCGGGCCGGAGAGCCGCTGGTCGCGATACTCCTTGGCGAGTTCGTTCACAACCCGGAAGCAGGTGTCGGGGTCCTGGCTCGCGTGCGTGATCGAGAGAACGAACACACCGGGTGAGGGCTGGCTGTACGTGACCGACGTCTCGCGGATCAGATCATCGACGAGGAGCTTCCGCTCGGCGTTGAGCTCGTGCTCCGGGAGTCCCTGGAGGTGCGCGTCGAGACCGACGCGTCGTGACGACCTCGTCGAAGTTGCGGCTGTTCTTGATCTCCTCCACAGCGCCGTGCAGGCGCTCCGCGTCGGCGCGGCCGTCGAGGGAGGCGACGCCCTCCACGCGGATCCGAGTCGTGGACTCGTAGCTCCGGGGCTTCACGATCAGGAAGATGCCGGCTCCCAGGAGGGCCGCCAGCGCCATCTCGATCACGTGCACCTTGCGGCGCTTGATCATCGAGAGGATCTCTCGGGGCGTGCGTTCGAGCTTCATGGGTCACCCTTCGTACGTCGGAGTCCGCCCCGTAGCCTCGAGCCTGCAGGACGTCACGCTTCCTCATCGGATCGAGCCCGGGGGCGACTGAACCACGCTCTTCCACGGGGCTGCCCTCGCCCCAGGCATGGAAAGAGGCCGCCGGACCTGGTGGGGTCCGGCGGCCTCTGAAGTGCGCCAAGCGGGCTGGCGCCGCCCGCAGGTGGTGTAGGGGCCTACCTGCTTCCGCTGACCAGTTCCTCGTACGTGCTCGCAGCCTGGAGCGGCGACAGCAGGGCGTTGACAGGGTAGAGGATCTCCTCGAAGACGTACCCGACCCGCGAGAGGAAGCTCGGCGGGACGTAGACGATGTCGTCCGGCTCGAGGAGCCAGTTCGTGCGACTGTCGTCGTCGATCACGATGTCCTTGAGGCGCACCGGGTAGATCTCGGGATCGTTCGGGTTGCCGCGTGCGATGTGGATGCCGTTAGGCGACGCACGACGCGTGAGGAACGACGACTGCGCCAGCACGTTGACCACGCTGTCGTTGCCCGTGTAGGCGTAACGGCCGGGTGCGAGCACCTCGCCGTCCACGTAGACGAACTTGGAGCGGTACTCCTTGACCATCACGGTGACCGCGGCGTCACGGATGTACTGCGAGTACAGGTGACTGAGTTCCTCGGAGACCTCGCTGACGGTCTTGCCGGCGACGGTCACGACGCCGATCAGCGGCCGGCTGACCTTGCCGTCAGGGCCGACGATGATGTCGCCGACTTCCGTCGACAGGTCCTCGTTGTCCTTGACGAAGATCTCCACCACGTCGGGCGGGTCGATCACGTAGTCGAGTGACGGACCACCACGCATCGCACGGGTGTTGACCTCGCGCAAACCTGCGTTCATGGCGTCGAGCGACGCTTCTTCGTCCGGGGCGGATTCCGCCCGGGTACTGGCACAGCCCGTGGCACAGACCATCGCGCCGAGGGCAAGCATCAAGACTGCGGTTCTCATGATTGAATGACTCCCTACTCTTCCCGCCGGGCGACGGCACACTCGCCGACGCAACGTCTGGCCACCCCGCTGCACTCTGCGTGCCAAGAGGCGCGATCGCACGCGTGTGCCGGCGCGACGCCGTCTTAAACGTAATCGCAGAAGCTAGTTACGGCGCTTCGCGAGGTAGAAGGGAGCCCGCGACTGAGGAGTGCCCGTCGTGCCGGCGGATCGACCTGCGCGCTGATTTCGATGAACGGCGAGGCGCCACGTGGACGCGCCGGCCGCCCGCCTCAACCCGTGCTGCCGAATCTGAACACGGCCCACACGGTGAGCCCGTAGATCGCCACGTTCACGAGGCTGGGCAGGTCCCGGACAAGCGTGGAGGTCGGACTCCCGCCGCCGCCACGCCGATGCACCAGGAAGAGGTAGCGGAACACGCCGTAGACGACGCCGGGCACGGTCGCGACCATCGCCGGTATCGCCGCATCCTGGAAGCTGCCGTGGAGAGTGGCTGTCCGGGGATCGACGGTGTACAGCGCGTACGTCACGAGCACGGCCGCAGTCGCAGCGGCGATGAGCTGATCGAGCAGTTCGGTCGGGTACTCGGAGAGGATCGAGCGGTGATCGCTCGCGTCGTCGCCCAGCGACACGACCTCGCTGCGGCGCTTGCAGAGCGCGAGCAGGAGCGACAGGAAGATCGTGCAGATGAGGATCCACTGACTCTGCTGCACGTCGCCCGCGAACCCACCCGCGAGGAGCCGTAGCACGAACCCAGAGGCGATGCAGAGCACGTCGAGCAGCACGACGTGCTTCAGGCGGAGCGAGTACGCAACGTGGATGCCGAGGTACGTGGCGATGACGCCCGTGACGCGCGCATCGGCGAGCCCGAAGTGCGCCGACGCGACGGCAGCGATCATGAGGACCAGCGACGCGAACACTGCGGCCTGCGGCGGAACCTGGCCGGACGCAATCGGCCGGTGCTTCTTGCGGGGATGACTGCGATCCGCTTCGCGGTCCAGCGTGTCGTTCAGCAGGTAGATGGCCGATGACGCCAGGCAGAAGATCGCGAACGCGGCAACGACGCGCAGCGTGAGGTCCGATGCGTCCCACTTTCGTTTGAAGAAGAGTGGAGCGAAGACGAACAGGTTCTTCACCCACTGCTGCGGACGGGCGGCGCGGGCGAGGCCGGTCAGTACTCTCATTGGCGCGGGGCGCGCCGGGATTCCGCCGGCGGTCCGGACGACTCGTCCCGGGGCGTGCCACGGAGCGGCGCCGCGTCAGGTGACTCGGCCAGCGCCCGGCGGTAGGCCTCGTTGTTGGGCGCGTACTCCGGCACGAGGGCGCTGAGTGCGCGGATGAGCGCCTCGGTGCCAAGGGCGGCTGCGGAGAGCAGGTCGCTGACGCGCGAGCGCAGGAGGTCGCGGTCGGGAGGCGCCGAGTGCAGAGCGCGCACGCGCGGGTGCTCGGTCTCCCGGACGTTCTCCCCGCTGACAAGGAGCTCCTCGAGCATCTTCTCGCCGGGCCGGAGTCCGACGAATCGGATCTCGATGTCGTCGTAGGGACGGAAGCCGTGCAGCTGGATCAGACGCTCGGCGAGGTCCAGGACCTTGACCGGCCGGCCCATGTCGAGGTGGAACACCTCGCCACCGCGCGCCATGGTCGCTGCCTGCAACACGAGTCCGACCGCCTCCGGGATGGTCATGAAGTACCGCACCACTTCCGGGTGCGTCACCGTGACCGGCCCGCCCTCGCGGATCTGACGCTCGAACAGAGGGACGACGCTGCCTTCGCTTCCGAGCACATTGCCGAACCGGACGGCGACGAACTGCGTGTCACCGGGTTCCAGGGTCGCGAGCGCCAGCTCCGCTCCGCGTTTGGTGGCGCCCATCACGCTCGTCGGGCGCACCGCTTTGTCGGAGGAGATCAGTAGGAACCGCGAGACGCCGGCCTCGATGGACAGTCGCCCGAGTTCCAGTGTCGCCGCGACGTTGTTGCGCACGGCCTGCAACGGATGCGACTCCATCAATGGCACATGCTTGTAGGCGGCCGCGTGGACCACGAAGTTCGGCGCCACCTCGCGGAACAGCGTCATGGTGCCGACGCGGTCCTGCACGTCGAGCACCCGCACCAGCAGCCGCGCCTCCGGGTGGCGCACCGCAATGTCACGCTCGAGGAAGAAGAGCGCATTCTCCGAGCGATCGACGGCCACGATCAGCCGCGGATTGAGCGGCACGAGCTGCCGCACGATCTCGGAGCCGATGGAGCCGCCGGCGCCGGTTATGAGCACGACCTTGCGTGTGACGGCGGCGCTGATGAGATCCAGGTCGATCTCCACCGGATCGCGATCCATCAAGTCCTCGAACTTCACGTCGCGCAGCTCAGTCAAGCGCACGATGTCGGCGACCTTCCGCGGCAGGCGGCGAAGCCGCACACCCGTCGAGTCGCACAGATCGAGTATGCGACGGTACTCCGCGCCCGACGACGACCGCACCGCCACAATGATCTCCTCGACGGCGGAGCCCTGTACGGCGTCGCGCACGTCATCGATGCGACCGAGCACCGGCACGCCCTGGATCTTGGTACCGAGCTTGCGAGGATCGTCGTCGACGAACCCGACCGGATCGTAGCCGAGGTGGGGGTGCGCGCGCATCTCCCGCAGCAGCATCACACCGGCGTCTCCGGCCCCCACGATCAGTGCCCGCCGGCCGCCACGCACCTGCGGGACGAAGACCTCGCGGTAGCTTCGAATGGCGAAGCGGATGCCGCCCACCAACACGAGGCAGAGCAACGGCTCGATCAGGAACGCGGTGCGCGGAACGTTCTCCGGCTCGAAGACCCGCAGGACCATCTCCGAGAGTCCGCTCCAGCCGCCCCCCGCGAGACCGTGCACGGCGATGGCCCCTATGTAGAGGACCGAACCCAGCGCCGTGGCCTTGAACAGATTGACGAGGTCCGGCAGCGAGACGTACCGCCAGAGTCCCTGGAAGAGATCGAACACCGCGAACGCCAGCAGTCGGGCAGCCACGACCCAGACCAGGAGCTCGGTGCACCGACCGAAGTAGTCCACCTTCGGGTGGTCGAACAGATGCCGGTCCAGCCGCAGGTACCAGGCGCCGTACCAGGCGATCGCAGCCAGGACGGCGTGAATCGCCATCACGATGACAATCCGGTATCGGAGCAAAGATCGTGAATTCATGGCGTGACGAGCGGGAGCCACCCACCCGCGTAGACGTCTCTCCCCTCAGGCGTCGCGGCGCCGCTCGAGAGCGGTCACGAGGCCGGCGAAGAGTAGCATTGCTACCAGGGGGCCGAGGAGGGAAAGCACCTGCCCCAGCGTGCCTCGGGAGGCGTATTCGAGCCCGAGGACGGCGCAGCCCGAGGCCAGGATCGCGAACAGCAGAGCGGACGGTTCGTGCCCCCCGGCGAGGCGAGCGAAGCGCTGGTAGAGATGCTCCCGGTGCGCCTCGGAGAGCCGCTCGCCGCGTAGCGCCCGACGGATCAGGGTGAACGTGGTATCGAACACGAACGGCCCCACGAGGAGAACCCCCGCGGCGAACGGCAAGGCACCGGTGCCGGCGGCGCGAGCGATGCCCGAAGCGACGAGGAGTCCGAGTGGGAGACTGCCGGCGTCACCCATGAACAGACGGGCCTTGGGGAAGTTCCACGGCAGATAGCCGATGGAGGCGCCCGCCGTGACCAGCCCCAACGACATCAGGATCGTGTCGCCCGCTCGCAGCCCGAAAACGGCCAGCGCAGCACCCGTGACCACAGCAGTCAGCCCGGCGATGCCGTTGGTTCCATCCATGAAGTTGAAGGCGTTCGTGAATCCGACCAACCAGAACAGCGTGAGCGGCAGGGCGAGCCAGGCGAACGGCAGCTCTGCGAGCCCCGGGAGCTCGACCCCGTGGACGAGTCCGACGCGGCACGAGAACCAGGCAGCGGCTAACACGACGCCGAACTTGACGCCGGGACGGAGCGCGCGCGCGTCGTCGCAGAAGCCCGCAGCACTCAGGCAGAGAACACCGCCGACCAGCCAGAGGGCTTCGGGTTCCTTGAACTGGAACATGACGAACAGAAGTGCGACGACGATCGCTGCCGCGAGCCCGACGCCCGTGCCCGAGGGTGTCGGTACCGTGTGGCTCGAGCGCTCCTCGGGATGGGCGAGCAGATCCAATCGACGAGCATGCGCCAACGCCCCCCATGTGAGCAGACACGAGAGTGCCGCCGTCGCGGCGAACAGCCACAGCCCCTCAACGCGCGTCACGCGCTGTCCCCCGACGGCACGAGAGCGAGCAAGCGGGCCTCGGCCGCCAACCCGGTCTCCAGCGAACGCGGGTTGAACGCGAGGTCTCGCGTTGCGTCGACGTGCGCGAACGCCTTGTCCTCCGCGAGCCGGAGGACCTGTTCCTCAGTGACGCGTGGACGCAGGCCGACGCTCTCCATGCAGCGCAGGATGAACGCAACCGGGCGCAGCGGGACGTGAATCAAGCGGACATGGCGGCCGAGCGCCCGTCCCGCAGTCCGAAGTGTGTCGTCGAACGAGAGCGGCGCGTCGCCCGACAGGTCGTACTCGCGACCCGACGCCGCGATCGTCAGCGTCGCGCTGACGATCGCGGCGGAGAGGTCATCGACATGCACCGGCTGGATGAGATACCGGCCGGTTCCCGGCACCGGAACGAGCGGCCAGCGCGCAACCGCACGAAGGAGGCGCTCCATGTTGCGGTCGCCCGGTGCGCCGTAGATCATCGTCGGGCGCAGGATCGTCGACGCGAAGCTGCTGTCACGCACGGCGTCCTCGGCGGCGATGCGCACCGACTTGGACGGTGCCGGCAGCCGCGTCCGGATCGCCGTCGTCGAGACGAACACGGCGCGCCGCACGCCCGCCGACTCGGCGGCCGCGACGACCGCCGGCACGTGGCCGAACCCCATCGACGCCACGTACACGAGCGCGTCCGCACCTTCGAGCCATGCGCTGAGCGACTCCGCGTCCCCGAGATCGCCTCGGACGGTTGGCACGCCCGCGGGCAACACCGACGTGTCACTCTCTGCGCGTACCAGGCAGCGCAGCGCGGCGGCGCCGCGCGCGTCCGCGAGCCCCGCCGCCACGCGGCGGCCCGTGAAGCCCGTCCCGCCGGCGAGTGCGATCACGTCAGGCACCCGCGCGCTCCGCGAGCATCTCTTCCAGGATCTCGACGTACCGATCGGCGAGCCGCTCCCGCGTGTACTCAGCGAGCACGAACGCTCGTCCGGCGGAGGCGAGTTGCCGGTGCAGCTCTCCGTCGCCGTGCAGTTCCCGGACCGCCGCCGCGATGCCGGAGGCGTCTTCGGGATCGGTCACGCGGGCGCCCCCGCTTCGTTCGAGAATGCCACGTGCCTCGCCAGCCACGGAGGCCACGATCGGGATCCCGCTCGCCATCAACTCGAACATCTTCGACGGGATGAACGTGTGGAACAGCGGCACACCCTTCAGTGGAACGAGGCCGACGTCCGCCAAGCTGTACCAGCGTGCTACCTCGCTCTTGGGCACTCCTCCGTGGAACACGACATTGCCGATACGGCGCTCGGTGGCAGCACGCATGAGCGCTTCCTTCTCCGCGCCCTCGCCGACGAAGACGAAGCAGACGTCCGGAAGGTCCGAGAGGAGCTCGGCGGCATCCAGGATCGAAGCAAGCGCATGGCTGATTCCGTGCGCGCCGAGGTAGAGCACGACGAACTTGCCGTCGAGGCCCTGCTGCGCGGCGAGCGCGTCGTCGCGCTCCCGCGGCCCGTAGGCAGCCGCGTCCACGCCGTTGGTCACGACGGCCAGCTTCTCCCGCGGGATGTCCCGTTCGGCGATGTGATCCGCGAATGACGACGTGACCGTCACGACGCGGGCGGCCCGCCGGTACAGGAACTTCTCCCACCGCTCGAGGAACCAGATCAGCGGCCGGCTCTTCAACACGCCCAGATCCACGAACACCGCCGGCCACAGGTCACGCACCTCGAACACGAACGGCACCTTCCTCCAGCGGCACCACCACCAAGCGGAGATGACACTGAAGAACGTCGGGCTGGACACGATCACCACATCGGGGTGTGCGTCGGACGCCGAGCGAGAGAGTCCGCCACGGGAGGTCCACATGAAGGAGAGGTGCCCGATCACCTTCTTCACGAAGCCGCGGTTGGATGTGACGTAGCTCCAGCAACGGTGCACGGCGATCCCGTCGATCTCGTCCCGCCGCCGCTTCACGCCACGGTCCTCGGCACGCAGCGCACCGGTGGGGTGATTGGGAAAACACGTCACGGCCGCCACGGAGTGCCCGCGGACCGCGAACCAGCGCGACAGCTCGAGCAGACGCGCCTGCGGGGCGCCGATCTCCGGCGCGAAGTAGTGGCAGAGCCAGACGATCCTCATCCGGTTCCCATCGCGAGCGTCATGGTGCCGGTGTAGACGCCGTCGGCGTAGTCGAGCGGCGCCACGAGCGCCGTCGTCGGGACGATGACGCCGAAGCGCGGCGAACGGCGGGAGGGCTCGGTGCGGAGCGCCCCGGTGGAGCTCACGACGACGGGCCCGCCCGGCGTGGACAACTCGGCGCGCCCGTTCTCACAGGACAGCACGCGCACGTCCTCATGCAACTGGAGGCGCGCCTTCACGTCCCTGCCGGCCTCGGCCTCCACCCGGTCCTCGATCTGCAGACTCCCGCCCCCTGCGACCGCGACGGATCTCGTGATGCGCGCGTCGTCGTTCCACGGGACCATGGTCGCGCCGAGGCCGTTGGACTCCGCCTCGATCTTCGCCCGGCCGCCCGCCCGGAAGCTGCCGTACACCTCCGACGAGTCGCGGTCGTCGAGCGTGACCGTGCTGTGCGCGCGGGAAGAACGGCTCCATGCGCGCTCGTCGCCCGTGTACTCGTGGACACCGGGATCCGCGACAACACAGACGTCGCCGATCCACACCTCGACGGTCAGCGCGTCCGCCTGCGCGTGTGCCGGGAGGTAGTCGGGGCAGACCGGCCCGCCGTCGAAGAACGCCGCAATGGACAGGGTCCGCAACACGCGCAGGCCGCTCTCTCGCCGTACGGGGCGCTCGGACCGCAGGTCGCGGGCGTCCACACCCACAACGAGCGTGGACTCCGCAAGCAGTGCCTCGGGGTCCGGCGCGAAGTCACGGACCGAGTCACCGAACAGCGGGATGCCGCCATCCGGACAGAGGATGCCCTCCAGGTAGAGCGACATCGACCGCACCGCGGGCATGAGCAACTCCCGCGTCAGTCCGTGCTCCATGCCAACGACGTGCGTCAGCTCGACCAGTCGCTGGAGGACGATGCAGTGGTACATCGGGGAGAGCTCGAAGTGAGCCCCGTCGTCGAGCACCTGCTCCGGGACCTCGACCGCGAGGATGCGGCGTGCGGCGGCGGCCGCGTCATCGGCAAGCCGCCCGGAGAAGAACCGCGACGCGATCAAGAGCGCGCGAGCGTTCTCGAGAAGGTGGTTGCCGCGCACGTCCGTCTCGAGGTGCGCGAGCACGTAGCTCACGTGCGTCGCGAGGAGCTGATCTACACGTTCGCCGAGCGCTTCGAACGAACCAGCCGCCGCCGCTGCGTGACAGAGATTGCAGAGACGCAGCGATGCCGGATACGGGTGCCACGCCTCCGCATGCCACTGCTCACCAAAAGCGAGGCGCCACGAATCGAGCAGCGCGCGCGCGGCGTCCGTGCGCCCCTCCAGCACGAGGTCGAGGACCGGCCCCAGGTACTGCATCTGATAACGCCAGAGCGGCGTGTGCGGCAGATCCTCCCACGGAATGCCCTCGGGGAACTCCGCTGTGCGGCCGATGAACTCGAACTCGCCGTTCGCGTACGCGACGGCGCGTACGTCACGATCGTCGTCACCGGGGAGCAGAACGTCGGGGTCCACGCGCGGGCCGAGCACGGCCACGGCCCCTTCTGCGTCCTTCCGCGCTGCCTCGAGGGGCGCCCGCACGTCGCGGGCGTAGCGCGCACGGCGCCGCATATGCCGCAGTCGCGAGAAGATCTGCCGTGCGGAGAGGCGGTACGCCGTGCGTACGAAGCGGCCGAGGCGATCGCTCACCCGGTGGGATCGACGGCGGAGCCCGAACGCATGGCGCGTTCGATCGCGAACGTGACGCGCGTGGCCGCCACCGCCTCCTCGAAGGGCACCGGGCTCGAGCCGCCAGCGACGACGGCCTGCGCGAACGCAGCGATTTCCTCCGCATGTCCCTTGTCCTGAGCCCCGCGCCAGAGCCGGTCGGATCCCCCGCCGCCGTGACGGTACAGCGCGCGGAAGTCGTCGATCTCGTACGTGACGCCCTCCCAGTGCACGCTCAGTTGCTCCTTCGGCAGAGACTCGGCTCCGCGCGTGATGTAGTCGAGCACCGCGGTCGAACCGTCGGCGAAGCGCAGCAGAGTGGACACACCGTCAGGCGGCAGCGACTCGGCGTGAACTCGCACGACCGGCGCCCCGACGACAAATGTGAGCAGGTCGACCATGTGGCAGGCCTCCCCCACGATCCGGCCGCCGCCGACCACGGGGTCCAACGTCCAGTGCCCGTCGGGCAATCGGCCGGCGTTCACGCGGTAGTGCGCGTGACAAGGCGACGGACGGCTCTCCAATTCCGTGCGCAGAGCGCGAACTGCAGGCGCGAAGCGGCGATTGAACCCGACGCAGACGAGCCCCGGCCGTGCAGACATCGCGGCGAGCACGCGGTCGAGCCCCGCCGCGTCGATCGAGAGCGGCTTCTCGACGAAGCACGGCTTCCCGGCGGCGAGCGCCGCGGACACGAGAGCGGCGTGGCTGTCGTGGCGCGTGACCACGACGATGGCATCGACGTCGTGCGCGCCGATCACGTCGTCCGCGGACGACGCGACTCGCGGCACGCTGTGCGCCCGTGCGACCGCATCGGCGGTCGCGCCGGACGCGGTGGTGACGGCCGAGATCGAGACTCCCGGCGCCGCCTCGAGAGCCGGTATCAGCACCGCCGTCGCGAACTGGCCTGCGCCGATCAGGCCGATGCGCGACCCCGTGGCGGGGGCGGATGCCGCGGGGACCGGCGCGAGCGCGCGCTGCGTGTCGTACCGCAGCAAGATGCCGAGGAACGGCTCCGACGTCTCGCCCGTGACCAAGTCGTACGCGCGCTCCGCGTCGCCTATGTCGAACGAGTGCGTCAGCAGCGAGTCGAGCTGCACCGCACCGGACGCGATCAGGTCCAGCACGGCCGACAGGTTGCGGCCCTCCGTCCATCGCACGTACGGATAGGGGTAGTCGATCCCCCGCTCCTCGTATTGCGGGTCGTAGCGCCCGGGTCCGTAGGACGTGCTCATGCGGAACGAGAGTTCCTTCTCGTAGAACGTCCGCCTGTCGAGCTCCATGCCGGTTGCGCCGACGAGAGTGACCACGCCCCTGCGACGGCAGAGGCGGGCCGCCAGCGCCAGCGGTTCGCTGGAGTCGGACCCGGCGCAGACGAGTGCGGCGTCGGCTCCGTGCCCGCCGGTCAGGCCGCGCACGACCGGCTCCGGATCATCGCCGCCGGCCACGGCCGCTGTTGCGCCCAACGTCTTGGCGAGTTCCGCGCGCGCAGTATCCAGATCGACGGCAACGACCCGCGCGCCCGATGCGACGAGCATCTGCACGGCCAGCTGCCCGAGTAGCCCGAGTCCCACCACAACAACGACCTCACCGAGACGGACGTCTGCGGTCCGCACTCCGTGCAGTGCGATCGCACCCAACGTGGCCGCCGCGGCGTGGCGCGGCTCAACGCCGGTCGGGACACGCGCGGCGAGATTGCGGGGGACGAAGTTCACCTCGGCGTGATTCGCATAGCCGGCTCCCGCACACGCAACGCGATCCCCCACCCCGAGATCACGGACGCGGTCGCCCACGGCGACCACGCGGCCGGCCATGCTGTACCCGAGCGGGACGTCGCCGGAGAGCCGCCCGCTGACCGCGCGATATGTCGCGACGAACCCCTCTCGGCGCAGCTTCTCGAGCGTCTTCTTGACCAGATCCGGGCGGGCCTTGGCCTTGCCCAGCAGCGACTTGCTCGCGAGATCGATCACGAGTCGCTCGGTGCCCGCCGAGATGACGGAGCACTCGGTGCGGACCAGGACTCCTCCGGAACGAAGAGCCGGCTCGGGCACGTCCGCCACCCGAGTCCGCCCGCCCTTCGTCGCCTGCAGCACCTGTCTCAACGCCTGGCCCTCCGCCGCCGGATCGTAGCTCTCCACTCGTGTGGCCCCGCAGTCTCAGGGGACCGAGCGGAAGATCGCTCCACCGAAGTCCTGGAGGAACCTCTCCTGGCGCCTGGCGACGGCCTCGGCCTCTCCCGGCTGGACCACGGCCACGACCTGCACCTGGAGCAGCGTGCCGCGGTCGTGGTCGATCTCAGGCGTGAGCCGGTCCGCCAGCAGCCAGAACGGCTTGTTCCGCGGGGACTGATCGAGCAGCTCGCCGTCCACGGCGAAGAACGTCAGCACGGAGAGCGTCGCCTGCCCGCGGCTGAACAGGTAGCGGCACGTGGGTACGGAACGGGCGGACTCTCTGAGCACCAGCGTCGCGAAGCGCTCCTCGGTGAGCTTCCAGCCGGCTGCCGGGTAGCAGACGCTCGCGTTGTGATAGAGCGTGCCGATGCCACGCTCCTTGTTGCCGTGGTACGCGACATAGAGCGTGACGTGGCCACCGTCCGAGTCGACGTAGCGTCGCGAGACGTAGTCGTCCACGCGCGTCAGCTCGACCTGTCGCTCGGCGAGGTCGTCCTCCAGCGTCATCGTCCAGTCGGCGAGTTGCGTCGGGATCGCGACGCGCAGCGGCTGCGCCAGCGGTGTCGTGCCCAGCGCACGGTCCCCCGACCCGCCGATCAGGATCGAGACGGGCGTCGCGAGGGCCATCATGAGCGCGGCACAGAGGAGGGCGCGGCGCTGGTTCACGACCGCCCCGCCGCCGCAAACACGGCGTCGCGAAATCCCTGGACGCTCGATTCGTATCGCCACGCGAGCACCCGCCGTGCGGACGCATCTCCCATCGCCTGGCGCCTTGACGCGTCCGCCGCGACGTCTGCCACGGCATCTGCAAGCGCCCCCGCGTCGCCCGCCGCGAACAAGCGCCCGTTGACGCCGTCCTCGAGAAGATCCGGGGCGGCGCCAACGCGATCGGACAACACAAGAGGCAGCGCGGCCGCCATGGCCTCGTTCACCACCACGCCCCACGGCTCGTGAACCGAAGGCAGGACGAACAGGTCCGCCGCGGCCCAGATCGCGGGGAGGTCGTCGGGCCGCCGTGACCCCGCGAACACGATGTGCTCGACTCCCAGCTCACGGACACTCCGTTCGAGATCGGCGCGCTCGGCTCCGTCACCTACGAGGACCGTCCAGGTCGCGTCACCGTCGGACTCGAGCCGTGCCTGCGCCTGGACCAGGCTCGCGGGGTCCTTGGCCCCGATCAGGCGTCCCACGAAGAGCGCCATCGGGGCGCGCTCGGGCACACCCAGAGCGGCCCGCGTCGCGGCACGCTGCGACCGCGCGGCGGACACAGCCGCCGTCAGGGCGTCCACGTCCGGTGTGTTCGCGAACCGGAACGTGCGGGCGGGATCGGCGCCGTGGTTCTTGAGATACTGCGCGGACGGCGTCCCGGTCGAGAGCCAGGCGGCGGCGCCGCTCACGATCGGTCGCAGCGCCAGGCGCTTGGTAGCGCGCCACCAGACAGGACGTTTGCTCAGCGCGTTCGTCTCGCTGAACAGGACGTACGGGATCGCCTTGCGACGGCACTCGAGCAACGCCGCCAGCGTGCTCGGCATCGACCAGCCCGGCAGCACGACCACGTCGAACCCGCCGGTCGCGATGCGCTTCCTGATGCCGGGGTTCCAGTGGAAGAACAGCGAGCGACGACGACGCACGTGATAAGCGCGCCCGGGCAGGAACTCGACGCGCGGGCGCGCGCCGTCCGACTCGTCGATCTCGAGGCCCCAGTCGCGGTCGGTCTCCGTGCGTGCGTAGAAGAGAATCGTGACATCGAGATCGGTCTGCGTTCCAACGCGCTGGAACAGCGGCCAGCGATATGGAGTTGGCAGTTCCGACAGAACGGCAACCGACACGCGTTGCCCCGTCACTCGGGTGCCTCCTCGCTCGACACATCCGGTCGAAGAGCCCAGTCGATGAGCAGGAACGCTGCGAGACCGATCGCGAATACGACCATGCCCGCGACCTCGTGTGTCACGCCCTGCGCGTAGCTCGGGTCCAGCTTGTACGCGAGAACACCCGTGCCGATCACGCGCACGACATTCGCGAACACGGCAATGGGGATCGTCGCCGCGACGAGCGTTGCGGCGAGCCAGCGCGGCCGTGGCACGAACGCGACCCAGGCGACACCCAGGGCGATGAGCGCGTAAAGGCTGTGAACGCCGGAGCACTGCTCTTCGACGAGTAGCGTTACGCCCGGAAGTTGCACGACGTTGCCTTCCTGCGCAACGGCCCACCCCATCAGATCGAAGCACGCGGTGGCCACCTCCGCCGACAGCCGCTGCAAGGGGAGGGTGATCGCCAGGTCGATCCGCTTCGGAACGGGGACCGTGAACACCAGGTACGCGATCGGGAACAGCACGGCGCGGACGAACCGACGCCCGAGGGCCGCCCACACGATGCCCGCCACGGCGAGGATCACAGCGCCGTGCTGGACGTAGCCACCGAGCGAGCCGATCTTCGCGTCAAGCGTACGTCCATAGAGGTTCAGCAACACAGCCGCAGCCACCGCCATGAGCCCTGCTCGGGAGGCGGATCGCGGAACCCGGGAGAGACTCGACTGGCGATCCAACACCCAGAGTGCCGCCACGACCGGCACCAGCAACCCGTGCGAGAAGCGGGGCTCATCCATGAGCAATCGCGCGCGGGAGATCAGGATCGGGTGGAACATCGCGCAGAACGCCACGATCACGAGCAGGACCACGGTCCAATGGACACGGCGATCGTCCGCGGCGGCGACGGTGCTCACGAGGTTTGGATCGGCACGGCGAGGGCCGGTCTTCGGGACGAGAGGGCGCGTTCCGTGCCGCCGCTCACCCTGCCGACGTCTCCGCAGACGCGGCGGCGCGGATCTCGGGCTCGATCTGGTCCACCGAATACGCCAGAGCGAACTTGTGCTCCACGCAGGCCCGCGCCGCGGCGACCTGCTTCGCCCGTGCGTCGTCGTCGGCCAGAAGGGCGGTCAGCCGGCGTGCCAGTTCGGGCGCGTTCCCCGGAGCGAAGGTCAGCGCGTTCTCTCCGTGGACGAACACCTCCCCCTTCTCCGCAGGGGGATCGGCGGCAATGACGGGGATGCCCACGGAGAACGCCTCCAGTACGTGACGCGGGAAACGCTGCGGCTCCTCTGCAGCGTGAACCAGAACGTCCGAATCCGCGATCGCGGCCGGTAGGTCGCCCAGCGAGTTCGGCGCCGTGATCTCGATACGGTCAAAACTCCCTGCCGCGCGGCCGAGCTCGGCCGTCTCGTAGAGGTACGGCTCGTCCTTGACCTCGCCGGAGATTCGCAGCCGAACGCGCGACGGCAGATCTCCGAGCGCGAGCACGGCCGTGTGGAGTCCGGATCCGCGCTCGACCGGATCGATGAACAACACGCGTACGTCGCCCTCCGGGATGGCGTGCGGCGTGTACGCGAACCGGCGCACGTCGATCCCCGGCTCGAGGACCGCGCTCCCGTGCACGCCCAGTCCGGCGGCGAGGCAGCGCTTCCACCGACCCCGGCTCCAGAACCAGCTTCGGCCAAACGGCAGCGGAACCGGTCGGATCGGGATGCCGAGCATCTTCTCGGCGGACGCGCGCTTCATGCGATAGCCCAGCCGGCCGCCGTCGGCGGGCGGACGCCAGCGGACATACCACGGATGCTGCGGCGATCCTGCGACGCTCAGCCAGTCCGAAGCGACGTCGAAGCACGTGCGCCCGAAGTCCTCCGCCACGGCAAACAGCGCAGCCGTCAACCCCGTGCAGTGCGAGAGAAGCAGCACGTCCGCGTCGCGCAGCTCCGCGCGCAATCGCCTGCAGTCGCCGCCGATGGACGAGAGGGAGCGTGTCGCGTCATCCCCGAGTCGCAGTGTGCGGACGATCGTGAGCGGGCCCTCCTGTTCACGACTCGACTTGCCGGTGGGCGTCGACGTGAGCACCTGCACCGTGTGTCCCCGCCGCGCCAGTTCCCGCGCGACTCCCTCCGCCCTTCGTTCGGCCCCCTCCTTGTGGTGAGGCGGATACCGGGAGACGAGAAGGACGATGCGCAGCTCCGTCACAAGGACCGCTCCGCCGGGGACGCGTCATGGCGCAGCGCCGCGACCTCCTCGATCAGCAAGCGCACGCGATCGCTCAGTTCCGAGAGCACGACGCTGACATGCAGCAGGATCAGAAGCACCGCGGCGTCGATCGCGAGGAACAGCAGCGACGGTGCATAGTCAATCTCGAGCGCGCTCGCCGCGTCGTCGATCAGGCCACGGAACAGCGAAGGCACCAGCAGCCCGGACGAGGCGACGAGCCAGAGGAGCGCGTAGCGCGGCTTCAGGCGCCCGCGAACGATGAGCCACGCCACGAGGACGAGGATCGAAACGGATCCCGCGATGGCGACGAACTGGACCTTCTGCACGGTTTCGATCCCGACTCCCTCAGCGGACGCTTCCCAGCAGGATCGCCACGGTGACCTTCACGACGTAGACCAGCGCGCCGAGCCCTCGCATCTTGGTGCGGCCGCCCGCGCGAGCAGACATGCGCACCGGGACCTCCCGCACCGTCAGCCCGTCGCGCAGCATCGGAGCGAGGACCTGTGGCTCGGGAGAGTCCTCCGGATAGTAGCGCGCGATCCAGTCCATCGCGCGGCGCGAGTAGGCGCGGAAGCCCGACGTGGGATCGGCGATGTGCCCAGCCCCGCGCCAGCGCAGCAGCAGCGAAATCCAGAGGATGCCCGCTCTGCGAAGCGGCGTCGACCGGTCGCCGCCGTCCGCAAGGAACCGAGAACCGATGGCGACGTCGGCACCCGCGGCCACGGCGGCCAAAAGAGCCGGCGCGTCGCGAGCGGCGTGCTGGCCGTCCGCGTCTAGCCGCAGGCACGTGCGGGCGCCCCGCCGGCGGGCGAGAAGGACACCCGCACGCACCGCCCCACCAACCCCGAGGCGGGTCGGCAGCCGCAGCACCTCCGACCCAGCGCTCCGCGCCGCGGCCGCCGTGCCATCCTGCGATCCGTCGTCGATGACGACCACACATGCGTCAGGAAGTGCCTCACGAATCGACGCGACGACCGCGGCGACCGTCTCCACCTCGTCTCGCGCCGGCAACAGGACGTGCAGCGGCGCCTCACGCATCGTCGCCACCAGTGCCCAGCGTCATGCCCCGACCGGGCGCGGCAGGGCAGCCGGCCGTGTTGGCGGAGGAAGTGACGCGGACGCCTGCGTCGCCGCGGCGGCCGCGGCCGCGCGGCGAAGGCGGTCGGACTCTTTGATCACCAGCGCGCAACTCATCCAGAACACCAGTGCGCCCGGCGAACCGAACGAGAAGATCCAGCCGTGCACGAACGAGTCGCCCCACATCACGACCAGTGAGGCCACGAGCACCATGACCAGTGCGCCCTGGCGCGAAGCGGGGGCGAACATTATTCGGAAGGCCGCCGCGGCTACCTGCAGCCCGAACATCCAGAACAGAGCAAGACCGACGAACCCCAGGTCCACCCAGATCTGCAGGTGCGCACTGTGCAGGTTGGTGCCCGAGTGCACACGCCCGGCGGCGAGGGCGCCCGCGACGCTGCGGTTGTCGAGGATGCGTGATCTGGACCAGCCGAGACCGATCCACGGACTCTCGCGACCGGCCTCCAGCCCGCGCTCCCATAGCTGGACACGGTCTCCCAGGTCCTTGAGCGTTCCCACGCGGACGATCCGCTCCATCGCTCCGAAGTCGAGCGTCTCGACGTCTTCGAGCGGAGTCAGAATCCCGAGTGCGAGCGTCATCATCAGGACCGTTGAGGCGAAGAGCACGACGCCTGCGCGAAATCGATACAGCAGGACGACAGCCACGGCCATCAGCAGACCGATGAACGCGCTGCGCGAACCGGAGAGCAACACGGCCGACACGATCAGAACCACCGCAAGCGGCCGCAGCTTGTTCAACTTGCCGAGAACCTCGCGCGGCGCCGCGAAGACGAACGGGAAGAGCAGCGCGCCCAGCACACCCGATGCGTTGGGATTGCCGAACACACCGGAGAAGCGGTTCGTCGTCGCTCCGGTACGCCAGAGTATCCACATCTCGTCGGTCGCGTACGCCCACCCCGCGGTTACGAACGACGCGCCGTAGAACCCGACGCAGACCAGCACGGCCCAGCGGCACAAGAACCCGATCACGTCGATCGAGTCTGCCATCCGCCACGTCAGCAAGAAGCTCACCACGAGCCCGGCGACGAACGTCCCGGCCACGAGAAGCGTGAAAACGGGCACGTCGCTCCAGAGCGTGCTGAGCACCGCCCACATCGCGAGCATCCCGAGCACGACGTGGGAGCTGCGCGTCTCCGATGCTGGTGCGCTAGTGCTGAACACGAGGAATAGTCCCCGCACGGCGAGAATCGCGATGACGACCCACCGCATCCGGGAGCACATGAAGTAGAGGGGCTTGATCCAGACCTGAAGGAAGAGCAGGAACCCGATGCCGACTCCCATCGCGCGATGGACCCGGAGCAACACAAGGCTGAGCAGGATCAGAATCGCCGCGACCATCCACACCGGACCGCTCCGGACGAAGATGTCGACGAGGATTCGATCGAGGCGGAAGTGGTTCACGGCGAGAGCTTACGAGGTCAGGATCTCAAGTCACGGTGTGCCGAGGAGGAGACCGCAGAGGCGCGCGGCGGTCTGCCCGAGGTCGTGCGCCGCTGCGACCCGCCGTCGTCCGCCCGCGCTCAGATGCGCGGCCAGATCGACGTCGGAGAGGACGCACGCCAAGGCCTCCGCCAACGCCGCGGGATCGCGCTCGGGCACCAGCAGCCCGGACGCTCCGTCCTCGATCAACTCGGGGACGCCGGAGAGGCGTGTCGCGATGACGGGCACCCCCGCCGCCATCGCCTCCATCAGCGCAACAGGGATTCCGTCGATGTCTCCGTTCGCTGCTGTCCGGCAGGGCAGACAGAACGCGGTGGCGCGCGCCAGTTCTTCGCGCACCCGGGACGGCGGAGCCGCGCCAGCGAGTTCGACCGGCGCACCGGTCTCGCGGATCACGCGCTCGAGCGTTGCTCGCTCCGCGCCGTCGCCTACGATCACAACGCGGATCTCGGTGCCGGCGTCGTGTAAGGCAGCCGCGGCGCGAACCAGGTCTTCATGACCCTTCTTGTCGCGCAGCGCGGCGACCGACACCACGCGACCAGGCTCGGGTGTACGCTCCAGCCCTGCCCAGTCATCGACGCGAATGCCGACGCGCGCCACCTCGTGCCGCCCGGCCGGACGCCCGACGCGCCGTACGACGTCAGCGCGGTCGTACTCGCTGATCGACACGACCAGTTCCGCGTGCCGCGCCTTCAACGCGAGCAGGAACGGGTTGTATGCCGTGTGATTGGTGAACGAGAACGGGAGGTCGAGCAGACGAGACGCCACGAACGCGACGGTGCTCCCGGCATCCACCATCTGTGCGTGGATGCGGGCGAACCCTCCGACGTGACGCAGTCGCGAGGCGAGAGCGGCGCCGATCACGAAGTGCAACGGCGCCCGGAGACGGCAGCGCAGACCATCGTCGCGGTATGCGCCGCCGAGACACGCGAGCAGGGTCGCGAGGAACCGCAGCGGGCGACGCGTCAGCCACAGCAGTGCCTGCACGAGCGCGGTCGCAGAGTACGGAGCGGGCAGGTACTGGGTGAGGCGCGCCTCGTGCTCCGCCTCCGGATCCAGCCGCGCGTCTGCACCGGGACGGGCCGCGAACACCGTGAGTTCCATACCAGCGGCGCGCAAGGCGCCGACCTCGCGGGTCGTGAACGTCTGCGTGAGGACCGGGAACGTGTACGCGACGTAAGCGACGCGACGAGTAGCGGTGGTGGTTCCGCTCACGCCTTCATCAGCACGAAGCGATCGATCACCAGCGCATCGAGACCCGTCGTGAAGTAGCACTTCAGCGCGTCCATCGGTGAGTTCACGATCGGCTCGCCCCGGATGTTGAACGACGTGTTCAGCGTGCAGGGGATCCCGTTGCGCGCTCCGAGCTCGCGGAGGTACCGATGGTAGAGGGGATTCTCACGCTCCGTGACGGTCTGCAGTCGCGCCGTTCCGTCGATGTGTGAAATCGCCGGGAGCTCGCTCTTCGCAGCCTCCTTCACTCGCCAGACCTTGAGCATGTAGGGCGACGGACTGCCCCGCTCGAACCACTGGTCGGCGTCCTCGAGAATGCAGCTCGGGGCGAACGGGCGGAACGGCTCACGATGCTTGACGTACTTGTTCACGACGTCCTTCATCGTGGGATTCCGGGGGTTCGCGAGGATGCTGCGATTGCCGAGCGCGCGCGGCCCCACCTCGGCCCGACCCTGGTACCACCCGACGATCTGATCGGCGGCCACCAGTTCTGCCGCAGCCGCGGCCGGGTCGCCGACCTCGCGATACGTCGCCTTCGACACTTCGAGCGCCTGCCGGACTTCTTCGGTCCCGTGCCCCGGCCCCCAATAGGCATGCTCCATGACGAACTTGCGGTCACCGCCCTGCTCGTGCCAGGCCTGAAACGCCGCCCCCAGCGCGAGCCCCGCATCGTTCGCGGCCGGCTGGATCCAGATGCGTTCGAACGGTCCGTCCATCTGGAGCTTGCCGTTCGCGACGCTGTTCAGCGCGACACCGCCGGCCATGCAGAGATCCTGTTCGCCGGTCAGCTCCCGCGCCGCCTCCGCGAGAGAGAACACCGCCCGCTCGAGGATCGCTTGCGCGCCGGCCGCGACGTCGGCGAAACGCGGCTCGTCCGGCGACTCCTCGTCGCGCCGCGACGGACCGAACAGCTGCTCGAACCGCGCTGAGGACCGGCGGCCGCGCTCCCGCTTGAGCAGGTCCAGATCGAACGCGATGTCCCCTGCGCGGCCGATGCGGCAGAACGTCTCGAACTTCTCGACCACGCTGTCTGCGTTGCCGTACGAGGCGAGCCCCATCACCTTTCCCGCGTCCAGCACCGGACGGAAGCCGAGCCACTCGGCGACGCAGTCGTAGAAGTGCCCGATCGAGTGCTCGGGGAACCCCCATGTCTTGACGTGCTTGATCGCCGCGCCGTCACCCGAGTAGACGGCAGACGCGACGCCGTCGCCCTGGGCGTCGATCGTGAGAATCGCTGCCCGATCGTGCGGAGAACAGTGGAACGCACTCGATGCGTGGCACAGGTGGTGTCCCACGGTGCGCAGGCGACCGTCGAAGCCGAGCTTGAAGCGGGCGCGGCGGACCTGTCGCCCTCCCTTGTAGAGACCTGTGACCAGCACTTGGTTGCGGAGCCAGGTGCGATACCACGGTCGCCCGAACAGCCGTACGGCGTCCACGGCCGAGTGCCACATCTCCGCGGACGGCGTTCCCGCGAACGCCACCATGTCCACCTCTTCGATCGATCCGCCTGAGGCACGGATGCAATAGCGCGCCGCCTGTTCGGGGAACGCCATCGTGTACTTCTCGCGGTTGAAGCGCTCCTCCTCGGCGAACGCCACGAGGCACCCGTCGTCCACGAGCGCCGCGGAAGCGTTGTGGCTGGCAGCGTTGATCCCGAGTATGCGCATCGGGCGCGTCTCTACTCTTCCCTCGCGGGCTTCTGCAGCAGGTGCGATCCGATGACGATCGCGTCGAGCCCCGTCGTGGCGAAGACCTCGAGTGCGTCGTCCGTCGTCAGCGCAGGCGGGCGGCCGGGCCGGTTGAGACTCGTGTTGAGCAGCGCTGGCAACCCGCCCGTGCGATCAGCGAATGCAGTCAGCAATCGATGGAAGACCGGATCGCGCTCGGGCGAGACACCGTGCCAGCGGACGATGCTGTCCTTGCCGAGCACGCCCGCGAGCTGTTCCCGCGCTGCGTCCGGCGCGCGGCCGAACAACATCATGTACGGCGATCGGACATCTCCTCCGAAGACCTTCGCCGCGCTCTCCTCGGTGATCGAGAGCGCGAACGGATGGTGCGGTGCCCGCGACTTCACATCGCGCAGGAGGCGCGCGCGTGTCTCGGGATTTGACGGATCGCACAGGATCGCACGGTGCCCGAGACCACGAGGGCCGAACTCCGCACGGCCCTCGCACCACCCGACGATCTGTCCGGACGCCAGTAGTTCTGCCGCCGCCGAGACGGGGTCGTCAATCTGTGTGTGCGCATGTCCGGTGCGTCGCAGCGCAGCCGATACCTCGGCGTCGGTGGCCGCCGGTCCCAGACCGACCGATGCGAGCCCCTCCGGCCGCTTGCCCGTCGAGTTCGAGTACACCCACAGTGCCGCGCCGACCGCGGTCCCGTCGTCGCCAGCCAACGGATTGACATACAGGTTGCGGAACCCGGACTCGGCAGCGAGCCGTCCGTTGACCACCCACGAGAGAGCGACGCCGCCAGCGAAGCAGAGGGTGTCCAGACCGGTGCGCTCACGAAGATGCGCCGCTGCGTGCAAGGCCGCGTCCTCGATCGAGAGCTGCAGCGACGCCGCGATGTCGCGATGGTGCTGTCGCACCGGCTCACCTGCCCGACGCGGGACACCGAACACCTCGTTGAATCGCTGCGACAGCGCAGCGAGTCCGTCGCGATACAGGAAGTACGCCTCGTTCAACCGGAACGACCCGTCGTCGCCGAGACGCACGACCTCCCGGAACTCGTCGCGGAACCGCGCCTCGCCCTCGGACGAGATGCTCATCACGCGGAATTCGTCGTCCTGACCTGCGAACCCGAGGAAGTCGGCGACTGCCGACTGCAGAAGTCCGAGGCTGTTGGGCATCTTGTCGACGCGGAACACCTCGATTTCGGCGCCGCGCCCGACACCCAGCGCCGACGTCGACACCTCACCGCGCCCGTCCATTTCGAGGATGGCGGCCTCTTCGGCCGGACCTGCGAGGAACGAAGAAGCCATGTGGCTGACGTGATGGGGAACGACGTGGAAGCGATCCTCGCGCCCGATGCGCAGGCCCTCGAGTGCCTGCAGGTAGAGCAGTGTGGAGTGCGACTCGTCGTGGAAGATGTGATACGCGCGAAACTCCGGCGACTCGAAGAACCGCTCGCCGTACCACTCGAGCACCTTGTCGCGCAGTCCGAGCCACGGGTTGTTGGCGACCGCGACGTGGTCCACGTCCGCGAGCGACGCACCGGCGATGTGCAGGCACGCGTCGACGGCCTCGCTCGGGTAGCCCCCCGCGTGCTTCTGCCGCGTGAAGCGGTCTTCGGACGCCGCGGCGATGATCCGCCCGTCGCGTACGAGAGCCGCGCTCGAGTCCTTGTAGCCGAGTCCGCCCAGTCCGAGGATCAGCATGCTGTCCCTCCGCCACCCCGCTGCCGCAAGCGCCGCAGCATCCGGATGACTGTCTTTCCAACCTCTTCGCCCGCCGGGGCGACGTGCCCCTCGAGCCCTTCGTCCGCCAGCAGTGCGACGGACGCCGCGTTGCTCGCGATCAGAATCGTCGCGATGCGGTCCACGGCACGCGCGGCGTCGGCGTGATCGCCGTCGCGGCGACCTGCACGCAATCGAACGAGCGGGACGTGGCGGCGCGCCGCAGCCGTCGCTGCTGCCAGGGCGCCCTCACCGTCGCCGTCGAGCACCATGTACTCGGCACCGAACTCGGTGATCGCCCCATCGACGCGCTCGGCTGCCGACGCCGCATCGCCGACGGTCAGCACGCGCTCGTCGATTCCAATTGCGAGGAACCGCAGCCGGATGTCCAGCCCGCGATTGAACGCCTGGAACGCCTGGCGCAGCGCCGCGGAGAGCGGCTCGTCCACGCCGTCGGCCTGAACGCGCAGGACCTTCATGCCTGGTCACGCTCCGCGGCATCAGCCAATCGGTCACCATAGTGATGCGCGTAGTACTCCTGGTAGACCCCCGACTTGACACGCCGCCACCATGTTTCGTTGTCCACGTACCAGTCGACCGTCGCGGCGAGTCCCTCGTCGAACGCGACCTGGGGCACCCATCCGAGTTCGATACGCGCCTTCGAACTGTCCACCGCGTAACGCCTGTCGTGCCCCTTGCGGTCTTCGACGTAACGAATGAGGGACTGCGGCCTGTCGAGCAGCGCCAGCAGCCGCTCGACCATCGCGATGTTGGTCTGCTCGCCGGACGCGCCGAAGTTGTAGGCCTCGCCGGACCGGCCCTTCCGCGCGGCGAGCTCGATGCCGTGGCAGTGGTCGTCCACGTGGATCCAGTCGCGCACCTGCTGCCCGTCGCCGTATATCGGCAACTCCCGATCTTCCATCATGTTCGTGATCATGAGAGGGAGCAGCTTCTCGGGGAACTGGTACGCCCCGTAGTTGTTCGAGCAGCGAGTCACGACCGTGCGGAGCCCATGCGTCTCCCGCGCCGCGCGGACGAGGAGGTCGGCCGACGCCTTGCTCGCTGAGTACGGGCTGTTCGGCGCAAGTGGTGTCGTCTCGCTGAACTCGGGATCGTCAGGCCCCAGTGATCCGTAGACCTCGTCGGTGCTGACCTGGACGAACGTGCCGACCTCGTGCGTCCGCGCCCAATCGAGCAGAGCCTGTGTCCCCAGGACGTTCGTACGGAGGAAGGGGAAGGGATCGTCGATCGACCGATCGACGTGGCTCTCGGCGGCCATGTTGACGAGGATGTCCGGCGTCTCTCCGGCGGTGGACTCCCACGCCGCAGGAGTCATGATGTCGCCCCGTACAAACGTGTAGCGCGGATCGTCCTCGACCTCCGCCAGGTTCTCGAGGTTCCCGGCATAGGTCAGCGAATCGACGTTCACAACCTGGTCGCCCGGGTGATCGCGCAGCAGTCTGCGGACGAAGTTGGAGCCGATGAAACCGGCTCCGCCCGTGATGAGCCACCTCATGCCGATCCCTCGCCCGCTGCCGGCACCCGGCCGAGGTACGCGGCCAGCGCATCGTGCCAGTGCCGCGGAGTGTGCCCCGTCGCGGAAACGAGCCGGTTGCAGTCGAACTCCGAGTTGGCCGGTCGTGCGGCCGGCCGTCCGAACGCGGCTGCCGTGGTCTCGGCGATCGCGGTGCTCTCGAACCCGGCGAGGTCGAGGACCGCACGCGCGAACTCCCACCACGTGCACGATCCCGAGTTGGCGACCAGGTAAAGACCCGGCGCCGCCCGTTCCACAATCGCCGCGAGCGCTTCCGCAACATCGTCCGCATAGCTCGGGCAGACCCGTTGATCCGTGACGACCCGCAATGGCTCCCCGGCACTCGCGCGTGCGATTACCGCATCGACGAACGACTTCTTGCCGCGCCCGTAGATGCTCTGACAGCGGGCAATTCGCCACTCGCCGGCGTGGCGGTGTACGGCCGTCTCGCCCTCCAGCTTGCTGGCTCCGTACGCCGACAGCGGAGCGACCGGATCGTCCTCAACGTACGCGCCGGCCTTGCGGCCGTCGTAGACGTAGTCGGTCGAGACGTACAGCAGCGCAGCGCCTGCGCCGGCAGCAGCGCGAGCGACGTTCGCGGTCCCCTCGGCGTGCACCGCGTGGGCCCGGGCGGGCTCGCGCTCACAGCCGTCCACGTCGGTCCAGGCTCCGAGGTGGACGACGTGGTCCGGGCGGGCGTCGCGTACGGCACTGCGGACCCCTGCCGCGTCCGTGACGTCAAGTTCCGGCAGGTCCGTCGCGACGACGTCGTGCGACTCGCTCAGGCGGGCCGTCAGGGGCCTGCCGACGAGGCCGCGTCCCCCGGTCAGGAGGGTCCTCACGCGCCGGCGTCCCCGCTGCTCCGCTGCCCATGCCCGCCCCTCCGCTGGTCGTGGACGAGGCAGTTCGCTGCGAATAGAGACTCGAACGTGCCCGCGTCGGTCCACCAACCGTCGATGACCTCGTGTTGCAACTCACCGCGATCGAGGTAGGCGTTGTTCACGTCGGTGATTTCGAGCTCGCCGCGAGCTGACGGCGCGAGACCATCCACGATTTCGAACACGTTGGCGTCGTACATGTACACGCCGATGACTGCGAGATCCGAGACGGGCTCCGGCGGCTTCTCGACGATGCGCGCGATGCGATCGCCGCTCAGTTCCGCGACGCCGAACCGCTCGGGGTCCGGCACGGCCTTCAGAAGGACGCGGGCGCCGCCTCCCTGCTCGCGGAAGTTTTGGACCGCTCCGGTGATCGGGTGCTCGAGGATGTTGTCGCCGAGGACGACCACCACGCCGTCGTCGCCGGCGAACTGCCGCGTCAGGCCGAGAGCTTCGGCGATGCCGCCAGCGCCCTTCTGGTAGCCGTACTGCATCTGCGACAGACCGAATGCCTCACCGTTACCGAGGAGCTTGAGGAAGTCCCCCGCCGACTCGCCGCCGGTCACGACCATCACGTCGCGGATGCCGGCGTCGACGAGCATCTGGATGGGGTGATACACCATCGGCCGGTCGAACACCGGTAGCAGGTGCTTGTTCGTGACGTGCGTCAGCGGGCGGAGCCGGGATCCGGTTCCGCCGGCCAGAACGACACCCTTGAGACCCATCGGACACCCCCTGACAGCGGCTCCCCCGAGCGCGCAAGAGTGAAGGGGGAAGCCTCGATTCTGCGCAGGCTACCGCGCCGCTCTCAGCCTCAGGCTCGAATCGCGGGGCGATCCCCGGCGGCGGGTGTCCCGGGATTCCAGTATCCCGGCTCGGGGCTCAGCCGCGCTCCGAGTACCAGCGCACGGTCCTCTCGAGACCCTCGCGCAGATTGACGCGCACTCGGTAGCTCAGGTGCTCCTCCGCCTTCGAGATGTCCGCCAGCGAGTGACGGACATCGCCGGAGCGCGCCTTCTTCATCGACGGCTCACGCTTTTTCTCGAGGATCTCCGCGATCATGTTCAGCAGACCGTGGATTGCCACCCGCGATCCGCACGCGATGTTGAACACCTGTCCGGGGGCCTTTGCGGCCTGACATGCGGACAGGTTCGCGTCCACGACGTTGTCGACGTACGTGAAGTCACGAGTCTGCTTGCCGTCGCCGAAGATCACCGGCTTGCTGCGCCCGAGGAGGGCCGAGACGAACTTCGGGATGACGGCCGCGTACGCCGAGTCCGGCTCCTGCCGCGGGCCGAACACGTTGAAGTAGCGGAGAGCGACTGCCTCGAGGCCGTAGTTGAGATAGTAGGCCCGGCAATACTGCTCGGCCGCCAGCTTGGACACGGCATACGGCGACATCGGCTGCGTCGCCATCGACTCCGCCTTGGGCAGCGTGGGCGTGTCGCCGTAGACCGACGACGAAGAGGCGTACACGACGCGTTTGACCGTGCGTTTGTGCGCCCGCGCCGCCTCGAGGATGTTGAGCGTGCCGTTGACGTTCACGTGGTGCGTGGCGAGCGGGTCCTCGACGCTGCGCGAGACGGACGGGAGCGCGGCCTGGTGAAGGACGTAGTGCTGCCCCTTCACGACGTCCGAGACCGTTTTTGTGTCGGTCACGGTTCCCTTGACCACGGTCAGATTCGTGCTGTCGATGGACGCCAGGTTCTTCTCGTCACCTGTGCTGAAGTCGTCCAGGACCGTCACGGTGTGTCCGTCCGCGATGAGGCGCGCAACGATGTGCGAGCCCACGAACCCCGCCCCACCGGTCACGAGATACTTGGAGGCCATCGATCACCCTTCCGAAATCTGCTCGCTGCCACGCCGCCGCAGCGCCGCAACGCGTTCCAAACCACCGCCCGCCACGTCATCCACGATGCGCTCCGCTGCGCATCCGTCCCACAACTCCGGACCGCTGCCCGCACTCGCTCTACCGCCCGCACTCGTACCAGACGTGTCGGCGGCGAGCGCCGCCCGGGCGGCCTCCACGATCGTGTCCGGGTCTGTACCCACCACTCGGTTCGTGCCGTGCGTCACCGTAACAGGCCGCTCCGTGTTCCGCCGAAGCGTTAGGCACGGGATTGCCAGCACCGTCGTCTCTTCCTGGATGCCGCCCGAGTCCGTCAACACGAGACGCGCGCCGCTCAGCAGGTCGAGGAACTGGAGGTAGCCGAGTGGCGGTGTCGTCACGATGTCGTCGCGACCCTCAAGTCGCGTCAACAGTCCGTGAGCGCGCAGTGCAGCCGCGGTCCGCGGGTGGAGAGGAAACACCACGGGGACCATCGCTGCAACGCGTTCCAGCGCGCCGACGAGTCCGTCCGCCACGGCCGGGTCGTCGACGTTGGATGGGCGATGCAGCGTAACGACCGCGTACTCGTCGGCCGGTGCGAGTTGCTCCCGGGCACCGGTCTCCCGTGCCCGCTCCCGGTGCGCGACGAGCGTGTCGATCATGACGTTTCCGACGAGCCTTACCCGATCCGGGTGCGCTCCCTCGGCCTCGAGGTTCGCCACGCCCGCCGGTTCCGAGCAGTACAGCAGGTCGGAGACCGCATCGGCTACGCGGCGGTTCAGCTCCTCCGGCATGTCGCGGTCGTGCGAGCGCAGGCCGGCTTCCACGTGCGCCACCGGCACCCGCAGCTTCGTGCCCACGATCGCGCAGGCCAGCGTGCTGTTCACGTCTCCTACCACGACGATCAGGTCCGGCCGTCGCTCCAGGACGACCGGCTCGAAACGCTTCATCACGTCCGCCGTCTGCTGGGCGTGCGAGCCCGAGCCGACACCGAGGTTCACGAACGGCTCGGGGAGTCCGAGCTCATCGAAGAACAGCCGGCTCATGCGCTCGTCGTAGTGCTGTCCGGTGTGACAGACGTCCGCTTCCACACCGCGGGCACGGAAGGCGCGCACCAGGGGCGCGACTTTCATGAAGTTCGGACGGGCGCCGGCGATGTGGAGGACCTGCATAGGGCGGGGCTCGCTGCCCGCCCCCTCTTCTACAGCGCCGGTTCGCGCGGGGTCAGAGCTTCACGACGTTCGCCCGCTTGCCGAGCGAGCCGGTCGCATTGCGGGTGTCGAACACGAGGCACGCGTGCTCGACGACGCGCTCGAAGTCGATGTCGCTGTGGGCCGTGGTGATCACGACGCAGTCGGCGGCGCGGATCTCCTCGTCCGTGAGCGGGACACTCTGGTTGTTGCCGTTCGCGGGGACACCGTGGCGCGAGAGCTCCGGCACGAACGGGTCGTGGTATCGCACGTTGGCGCCGAGGCTCTGCAGGAGGCGCAGCACGTCGAGGGCCGGCGACTCTCGCACGTCGTCGATGTCCTTCTTGTAGGCGATGCCCACCATCAGGATGCGGGAGCCGTTGACAGCCTTCTTCCGTTGGTTCAGCGCGTGTGCCACGCGGTCGACCACGACGTCCGGCATCGCCGTGTTGATCTCGGAAGCGAGCTCGATGAAGCGCGCCTTGTAGTTCAGCGTGCGGAGCTTCCAGGAGAGATACAGAGGATCGATCGGGATGCAGTGTCCCCCGAGTCCGGGACCGGGATAGAAGGGCATGAAGCCGAACGGCTTCGTCGCGGCCGCCTCGATGACCTCCCAGACGTCCAGCTTCAACTTCTCGGCCATGATGGCAATCTCGTTGACAAGACCGATGTTGACGCTGCGGTACGTGTTCTCGAGGAGCTTGACCATCTCGGCAGCGCCGGTCGACGTGACAGGGTGCACGTGGTCGATCGCCTGCGCGTAGAGCAAGGACGCCAGTTCGGTGCACGCGGGCGTCGTGCCGCCGACCACCTTCGGCGTGTTCTTCACCTGATAGACCGGGTTGCCCGGATCGACGCGCTCGGGCGAGAACGCGAGGAAGAAGTCCTCGCCGACCTTGCGTTCGGAGCCGGCGAGCAGCGGCAGGATCAACTCCTCAGTCGTCCCCGGATACGTGGTGCTCTCGAGGATCACCAGTATGTCCGGGTGCATGCGCTCGGCGATGGCGTTCGTTGCCGCCTCGACGTACGTCATGTCCGGGTCCTTCGTCTTCGACAGCGGCGTCGGGACGCAGATTGAGATGCAATCCATGTCTGCGAGCCGGTCGAAGTCCGTCGTCGCCGCGATGCGACCGGCGTTCACCTGCTCCGCGAGTTCGTCGGTGGTGACGTCGCCGATGTAGCTGGATCCCTTGTTGACGAGATCCACCTTCTCCTCGGAGATGTCGAACCCGAGCACGGTGAAGCCGGCCTTGGCGAACTCCAGCGCGAGCGGCAGCCCGACGTACCCGAGTCCGAGGATGCCCAGTCGGGCCTCGCGCTTCTCGATCCTGTCCCGCAGCCCCGCGGTCGTGTCGTTCAGTCCTGTGCTCATCTGGGCGTAGCCTCCGCCCGGAGCCGGCCGGGCAGCCTGTGGAAGGGCCCTGACGGGCCGCGGGTGTCAGTCCCCTCCAGTCGGGACTGGAGCGACGTTTTGATCGTCGTCACGGGAGCCTGGAAGACTTGAGACGGCGGCTCCCTCCGGCGCGGCGGCCAGGGCCGCCGGCACAGATGATCCCCATGCTATCCCGGCGGCCACCGCAGCCAGGAGGGCGTTCGCGGGGATGTGGAGGTTGGTCTCGAGGAACCCGTGGACTGCGAGCGCCGCGAGTCCCCCGCCGGCGCCGAGGGCCAGTGCGCGCCCGGGGCCAGGCGCCGCCCGCCGGAGGCGGCGAATGAGCAGCATCGCGAGCCACAGCCCCACGGCCGCTCCGATCACCCCGGTCTCCATGAGGAACTGCGCCCAGTCCGAGTGCGCGTCGTTGAAGTGCCTGTCGTCGGGCACCGTCTGGAAGACGTGAAACACGGTCGGGAACGTGCCCGCACCGGTACCAAACAAGGGGAACTGCGTGAACACCGCCAGCGCGTCCTTCTGAACGAGGAAGCGGTTCAGCCAACGCGGCTGTAGCTCCGCACGGGCCGCGATGTCTCCGAGCAGTCCGAGCGCCAGTAGCGCGCCCGCCGCCAGTACGACGAGCGCCGCGAGCGCGAGGATCGCCCGGCGGCGCGCGGCTCGGGGGATCAAGAACAGCAGGACGAAGACGGTCAGCACTCCGAGTCCGAGGATCGCGCCGCGCGACGTCGTGGCGAGCAGCGCGACGACGAACAGTGCAAGTACGGCGAACGCCGCCCCCCTCTCCCGGTGCTGGGCGCGTAGATGCGAGTCCCGTGCGAGTCCGGCCGCCACGCCCGAGAACAGCAGCATCGCGCCGCCGAAGTGATTGCGATTCACATACGGACCGAACGGCGTGCCGCGCTCGTTCAGCTCAATGCTCCAGAACATCACCTGTCCGTCCGACTGCGTGAGGCGCTGCACGAGGCCGAACAACGCGAGCAGGACGCCGCCCCACACGAACGCCCACGCAATTCGCCGCGCGGCCCCGGACGAGGCGATCCATGCGATGAGCAGAGCCGTGACGGCCACCGCAGCGGCCACGACCGCGGCATCCAACGTGGCGTGCGCGTGCAGAGACAGCGGCAACCACGAGCCGGCCGCCGGCGGCGCCGCACTCTCCATCGTGGCGACGGTCTGCGGAGAGAGGAGGGCGACGAGCGCGCGTGGCAACGGCACCATGGAAAGCAACGCCACGGCGGGGACTGCCAGAACCGCCGCCGCGAAGCCGCGCATGCCGGCCGGTGCATCCACCGGGCTGCGGGCCGTCAGCGCTGACCAGACGGCACCCGCGCCGAGCACCAGCGCCGAAGCCGCACCGAAGAAGTAGGGCTCGACGGATCCGAACGGCCACGGCGCCAGCAGGGCGACCGTCAGAACCACGCCGGCGAGGACGTGCCGTGTCACTCGTTGCCCTCGCCGTCGGGTCCACCGGCACCGGAATCGATCTCATCCGCGAGCCTCGAGAGGCTGTCACTCGCAACGCGGTCGTGCCGGGCGAGTAGCGCGGCCCCCGCCCGAAGCAGCGGCGCCCGGCCGTTGGCCGCCCAGACGACGTCCCCCTGGGCCTGGTCGCCGCGGGCGGCCAGGATGCCGCCTGCTGTGCGCGAGGGCCCCTGAGCCGACCAGGCGGCGCGCTCCGCCTCAATCTCGAGCGCCCACGCAAGCAGGTCGGGAAGGCCGGTCCGACGCCACTCCGTCGTCAGGAGGGCCGTGGCCTCACGCAGCACGTTCCCGTGCCGTGGGCCGAGAAGCACAGCGCGCGCCACCTCGCGCACCATCCCCGCGGAGTCGTCCGCGAGACCGAGCGCCCGGGCCAGCGCGATCCGCCCCCTGGGGTCGAGCGGGTGCACCTCGACGGCATGCTGCAGGTGCGCGGTCGCGTCGGCCAGCTCGTGGGCGGCACCGTCTCCCGCGACGTGGCGCACCAGCCGCAGCTGGCCCGAGCGCAGGCTGTACGTGAACTCACCCGGACGTCTGCGCGTCGCCTCCTCGAACGCCTCGAGGCGGCCGGGCACGTCGCGCACCGGTGTGTCCCCGGCATCGAGCACACCCCGATACTTGGCGTCGCTCCAGGCGATCCGTGCGCCCTCGAACGCGAGCGCCAGGGCCGCCGCCGCGACGACGAGCAGCCAGGCACGCCGCATGATTCGGAACTACTCCTTCGCGGACTTCGACGCAGTGCGCTCTTCGCGCGAGCTCCCGGTCCCGTAGTACGAATAGTAGTAGTAGTAGTTGTAGTAGCCGGCGTAGTAGCCGCGGCGGCCGGTGCGCAGGTTGTTGAGGATGACCCCCTCGACCGGCGCGTGGATGTAGCGCAACTGCTCCAACCCGCGACTCACCACGCCACGCCGTGTCTTGCCCGCGTGGACGACCAAGATGACGCCGTCCACCAGCGTGCCGAGAACGGCCGCGTCCGTGACGGCACCGATCGGCGGAGTGTCCAGGAGCACGTAGTCGTACACGTCGCGAAGACGCTTGAGGACGACGGCCATTTTCTGCGAACCGAGTAGCTCCGATGGGTTGGGCGGGATCGGTCCGCTGGTCAGGACGTCGACGTTCTTGACCTGGGTCTCCTGGCAGAGCGGCACCGGATCGGGCACCTTCTGCATCAGCGCGTTCGAGAGCCCGTCCTCGTCCTCGATGCCGAACGACGCGTGCACGCGCGGCTTGCGGAGGTCAGCGTCGATCACGAGCACCCGTGTGTCCGCGTCGGCGTACGAGAACACGGTCGCGACGTTGATCACCGTCGTGGTCTTGCCCTCACGGGGACCGGCACTCGTGAACAGGAGCACGCGGCGATCCCGGCCCCGCGCGCTGAGCGTCAGCGACGTGCGGACGCCGCGGTAGGCCTCCGCGACCGTGTCTTTCGGGTACTTGTACGCGACGAGGTCCTTGCTCGAGGTGTCCGAGCGGGAGCCCTTGATGTACGGGATCACGCCGAGCAACTGCACCTCCGTCACCTTGGCGAGCTCGTCCTTGGTGCGGATCGTGTCGTCGAGGTACTCGATGAGGAACGCGATCGTCACCCCGACGAGTAGCGAGAGGATCGAGCCCAGCGTGTAGTTCAGCGCCACATTCGGACTGACCGGCCGGTTGGGGTCGGGCTCACGCGCCTCGCGCACGACGAACACCGTGCCGCCGACGAGAAGGGTCTCCGGACCGAGTCCGTCGAGGTCCTCTCTCAGCTCGGTCACCTCGACTCGATAGCGATCGATGAGGGAGCGGTTCTCATCGAGCTCGTTGCCGATGGTGCTCATCTCCGTGAGCTCCGTCTCGACATCGGTCTTGCGTGTCTCGACCTGCCGCTGTCTGGCGAGGTTCGAGTCGTACTCGGAAACGAAGTCGCGCACGATCGCCCGCTCGAGGACTCGCAGTTCCTGCTGCGCGCGGTTGAGTTCGGCCGTGACCCTCTGCACGCTCTGGTGTCCTGACCCGAGCTGCTTGACGACTGTCAGGTCGTGCATCGTCGCCGTCGCCCTCTCGATGCGGGCACTCACAGTGACGACCGCGCCGTCCAGCCGGACGCTCCGATGAAGTCGGACCGAATCGTAAGCGCCGCTGTCGACAGCGGCCTTCAGGGTCACGTAGGTCGCCTGGTCGTTCAGCCTCTTGAACGCCAGGTCGCTGAGCGTCCGGCTCAGCGTCGTTCGTTCGCCCTGAAGCCGCGTACGGAGATCGTCGAAGCTCGCCTCCGTGTGGCTGGAGTCTCGTAGGAGCCCGCGCATGTCGATCTCGGCGATCTGGATCTTCCCCCGAACGCTCGCAATCCGCTCCTTCAGGTCCGCGCGCCGCTGCTTCCGCGCCATGTCCGCCTTGTCGCTCTGCTCGTTCGCAAAGTAGTGCACGACCGCGTTGGCGAGGTCATCCAGGATCTCGGGCTTCGGACCAGTGGCGGAGACGTCCACGAGGTACTGGCCACGGCGACGCTTTGCCGTGATCCGTCCGTTGGCTGCACGTACGATCTCAGCGAACGTCATCCCGTCGAAGTCCGGCTTGCTCTCGAGATCGAAGTCCCTGACCGCGCGCTCGACCGTGTCGGGGAGCTGAACGAGTGCGAGCAGCGTGACCAGTTCGACCGGGTCGGTGACGATGCTCCCGGGCGCCGGACCGAACTGGCGCACGACACCGCGCGACGGCGGGGTCAGCCGGAGAAGCGCGCTCGTGCGATAGAGGCGAACCTGCCGCTGCGTCACGAACCAGGTCAGCGCGATGCCGATGACCAGCGCCGTGACGATGACCGGCCACCGGTTCAGGAGGATCAGACCGTAGTCGCGGATGTGCGTCTGACGCGCGGGCACGGACGAGTCGGCGCCGCCGACTCGTTCGTTGAATGGGGTCTGATCGGTCATGACGGGCTCCACGTGACGGGCGTGGCTGTTTCGCACCTCGCCACGGCGAACGAGACCGGGCGGCACAGCCGCGGCGCGGCCCTGTCGAGGGCCACACGATGCAATCCAAATGCAGGGGTCCAGGTTACGCAGGGGCGACCGCGGGCGACGGTCTTTCGAACCGTCACGGTCCGCGGAGACCCGGCTCGGATCAGAAGAACGACTTCGGCACGAACACCAGGTCGTCGGCCTGGAGCGGCACGTCCGGGCGGTTGCCCTCGATGATCTCGTCGAAGTCCACGACGTCGCGACGCGTGCCCGTCGCCCCACGTCGGATGATGACGACTTCCGTACGCTTACCGAACTGCGTAAAACCGCCGGCCAGCGCGATCAACTTGGTGAGAGTGAACCCGGTCCGGCCCTGGATGACCGGGTACCGGCCCTGAGAATTGACCTTTCCCAACACGTAGACCCACTCGGCCGAGTCAGGCGACTGGCTCTCGAGCGTCGCGATCTCGATCACGTCGCCCTCGCGGATCACGATGTTCTGCCGCTCGTCGTTCCGCTCGAGGATGTCCGTGATCGAAACGGGGATCGGGTACTGCCGGCCGTTCTGGCCCTTTCGCAGCACGCGGACCTTCGAGTAGTCGGCCCCCGTCGAGTCCAGCGCGCCTGTGAGTGCCAGCAACTCGAGAACGCGGATGTTCTCGTGCACGGGCAGCGAGACCGTTCCGCGCGCTGCACCGATCACGTAGACCACTCGCTCCGAGTACTCCGTCACGATGCAGTGGACGATGGGGTTCACGACGACGTTGTCCGACGCCAGTCTCCGGGCGATGTCATCGCCGAGCTCGAAGACCGTGCGGCCGACCGTCGTGATCCGGCCGATCGGCGGCATCGCCACGGCGCCACCGGCCGGGATCTGGAACGAGCGCGAGTACTCGGTGTGCTTGTCCACGACCACGTCGACCCTGTCGCCGACGCGAATGCGGTACTCCGTCAGATCAGGCGCGGGCGGATTCACCCCGGGTCCGCGCCCGTCCTGGGCCGTGGAAGTCAGCGGCGCCCCCACCACGAGAAGCACTGCCAGCAGAATCATGACGATCGAACTGCGCATCACCACCACCTCCGGTCAGAACCCCCGAGGGTGACTGCCCTCGTCACCGATCAGAAGGGGATTCCCCACCACCTCGGACGTGTGACGAGGCGCTCGCGGGACCGCAAAATGCCGCTCAGACACGAGAAAACCCGCGCGCCACGAGGTGGCGCGCGGGTTTCGGAACTGGGTTGATCTAGTACCCGAGAGAACGCCGCATCGACGCGGTGTTCAGTCCGGCCAGGTAGAGCGTGAGGCCCACCTGCGCGCTGTAGTTCGAGAAGCTGCGCGACTCGTACGAGTTCTTGCGCTCGACTCCGATCGAGCCATCGACATCCAGCCAGTCCTCGATGGGATAGCGGGCGCCGACGCCGACGCCGAAGCGGTCCCAGTCTTCGTACTCCTGCTGGTTCTTGAGCCCCGTGTTGCCGGTCAGCGCGCTCTTCGGCGAGACCAGGCCAGAGGGATCGACGTGCTCCCAGAAGACGCCGATGCGCGAGACGAGCTTGCACGACGCGTTGTGCGTCACGTTGAGCTCGAGGCGGTTGACGATCTGGTAGTTGCCGTGGAGGCTGAACTGCTGGCCGCGGAACACCGTCATGTCCCACGAGGTGCGGGGCGTCGCGATGTACTGCAAGCGACCGCGCACGCTGAGGTTCGTCTCGTCGTCCGAGTCGTCCCGGATCAGCACCTGCGAACCGCGGTTGTACGTCTCGTTCTCGTACGAGCCGCTGTCGAAGCCGAACGACACCTCACCGCGCAGACCGCCGTACTCATTGCGGGTGATCGGGATGGCGCCGGACATGCCGAAGTCCATGCCGTAGACGTCGCCGTCGTTGATCTCGTCGGACTCGCGCTCTTCGGTGCGATAGCGACCCTGGACGAAGAGGTCCGTGGACTCGCTCCAGACCGGGTACGACGCGCGGAGCTTGTACTCGATCTCCGTGCGGTCGTGACGGTTCAAAGCCGTCTCGTTCGACTTCGACGCGTCGACGTCGCGGGTCGTCACGCCGAACCGGGCCTTGAGTCCGCGAACACCGATGTTCGCGTAGGACAGGTTGGCCACGGCCTGCTGGTTGGTGCGACGGAACCTGCTCGAGGCGTTCGTCTCCATCGGATCCGACCGCCGCTCCCAGCGATAGCCGATGCCCGCGCGGATGTCCTTGTTGATGGCGTACGACGCACCGAGCTGGCCGTCGAAGTCCCAGTCGTCCGCGTGCCGGCTCTCCGACGCATAGCGCAGGAGCCACTGCGAGTCGATCGCTCCAGACAGGCGCAGGCGTCCGCCGTCGAGCAGCGTGTCCGCCATCGCACCAATCTGGTTGACGTGCGTGACCGAGCCGTCACGACCGTGGGAGCGAGGGCTGGCCGTCGGGTGGGTTCCGCGACGGGGCGTCTCGTTCGTGCGGAAGTGGTTCGACTCGTACGACACCGCCTGCCGCAGATACGGCAAGATGCGTACGGTGCCGAACTTGAGGCTGCCCCGGGGCCAGAACGGGACGCTGCCGAGCGCGCGGGAGCCAGTCTCCGCAGGCAGAGCAAACGAGTTCTGGAGCCGGAAGAATGTCTCCTCCAAGCTGCCCGAATCCTCGGCGCTATAGGTCTCCCACTTGGGGATCTCCTTGAGCGCCTCCGCTCTCGCGGTTCGCGCGGTCTCCGCCGCGATCGCGGGAGTGACGAGCGTGAACACGCCCATCGTCACCGCCGCCGTCATGCACTTCTTACCCATGCTCATCTCACAAACCCCCGTGTGCGTTCTGAACGCTTTCGGTCCGCTCTTTCCCTGAAGTGCCCGTTGCCGTTGCGGCCTAGCGGATCCCCGGACGCGAAGGACTCGCGTCGGATCCGTTCTCGATCGGGTTGTCCCACATGAAGAACGTCGAGAGCGGGTCGTAGAGGTGCGAGACCCCCGTGAACGCCACCACGTCGCCGTTCCCGTCGAACGTCACCGACTCGTCGAGCCACAGGAACATGTTCGTTTCCTGCCCGACCGTCACAACACCGAAGTCGGCGCCGTCGTAGGTCAGCTTCGCCCCGCCGTCACTCATCTTCTCCACCTTGAAGTCGTCGGACGGGCGATAGGTGATGACCTTGTCGCCGATGACCATCGACTTGCCGGGCTTGCCCGAGTATCCCGCGGCGCGGGCGTTGTCGAGCTCGCCGCGCAGGCGGCTGACCTCGGCCTCGAGCTCACGGATGCGCGCCTCGCGAGAGCCGCCGCCGCCGGTCGAGCGCGTCACGGCCGGGGCCGCAGCGCGCGAGGGAGCCGAGCGAACCGGCGCTGTACGAACTGGCGCTGCGCCGGCCGAGTTGCTCCAGGAGCCGCTCAGCGGGCGGAAAGCGCTTCCGTTCCAGACCTGCGCGTAGTCGCCGCCGGTCTTCTGGAACGACACGTTGCCGCCCGAGACGCGCGCCATGCCGGTCGCGTTCTGCAGGACCAGCGACGCGTCTGCAGGCGTCTGGATCTCGAGCGCGACGGCGCTCACGGAGGCCGTTGCCGTCCCCGAGCGAAGCATGACGCGGTGACCCGAGCTGTCCATCTGGACGAAGCCGAGCTCGGCGGGTCCGACGACGTTCATCGTCGTGCCGTCGCCGAACGAGACCGACTGGTTGCTTCCCGCACCCACGCGGAGCGTGTCGCCGGCACCGTAGGACTTGCCACCTGCGCTCGCCATGTGGTTGTCCATCGCGGCGGCCGCGGGAGCGACGACGCCGGCTACGCTGCTCCAAGAACCTGACAGCGTCTGCGCGCTGCCGTCGTTCCAGACTTGCGCGTGAGCACCGCCGAGCTTCGCGAACGACGTCGCGCCATTCGTGAACGCCGCGCTACCGATCGCGTTCTGCAGAACCAGCGATGCGCCGGCCGGAGTCTGCAACTCGAGAGCCACCGTGCCGGCCTGAGCCCGCGGGATGGCGCCGTTGCGCAACAGCAGGCGACGTCCGTCTGTGTTCAGCTGCGCGACGTCCAGCACGGCGGGACCGGCCACGAGGACCGAACCACCGTCTGCGAAGGCAAGCGTCACCCTTGCGTCGGTGCCGACCTTCAGGACGTCACCCGTCTTCAGATGGGTCTTGGTGCCAACCGCGGACGCCGCAGCGCCCGACTGGAGCACCACGTTGCCTTGGACTGCACCGATGCGAGCCGTCTCGGGCGTTGCAGCGCTTGCGGATCCCGCAAGCAATGCAACACCGACGACGAGACTGAACAGGGTCCGCATGCCTCTCTCCTGGCCGTAGCTCACGTCTTCATCTCCTCTCCGGGACACTCCGTCGGGGAACCGTGCGTTCGCACGCGCCAATCAGGCACGCGCCGCTTTCGTCCCCCCCGAGTGACCCGCCACTCGACTGCCGCGATGCTATCGAGGCAGCCTGGGCGTGCAACTATCCACCCGGCTTCTTTCGGCCTTTTTTCGCCTCGCGTGA
This sequence comes from Planctomycetota bacterium, assembly GCA_965248445.1. GTDB lineage: Bacteria > Planctomycetota > JAJSAM01 > JAJSAM01 > JAJVHW01 > CBDFJG01. The sequence continues at coordinate 497,703 of CBDFJG010000003.1, read as the reverse complement.
GCCACATTCCGAGTCTGCGTGCGATTCCCGTATCTGGAGCGGTCGACGGGTTCCCGAAACGCGCCTCGTATCCACGCTCGTTTCGAGCCTGGGTGGGAACGAGACCGCCGCGCCCGGCCTCTCAGGCTCGCGACCCGGCCAGGAAGTCCTCGACCAGGCCGGTGTCGTAGTGGCCGGCCGCGAAGCCCGCATGGCCCAGAAGCCTGCGATGGAACGGAATCGTCGTCCGGATGCCCCCCACGGCGAACTCGTCCAGCGCGCGAGCCAGCCTGGCGATGGCCGCCTTGCGGTCCGGAGCGTGCACGATCAGCTTCGCGATCATGGAGTCGTAGTGTGGCGGAACCGCGTAGCCGGCGTGGACGTGCGAGTCGACGCGGACTCCCGGCCCGCCGGGCGGTGTCCACAGCGTGATGCGCCCCGCCGAAGGCCGGAAGTCCTTGTCCGGGTCCTCCGCGTTGACCCGGGCCTCGATCGCCGTCCCGGTCAGGGTGATGTCGTCCTGGTCGTAACCGAGCTTCTCCCCAGCGGCTACGCGGAGCTGCTCCTTCACGAGGTCGATGCCCGTGACCATCTCCGACACGGGGTGCTCCACCTGGATCCTGGCGTTGACCTCGATGAAGTAGAAGTGGTTGTCCTTGTCGACGAGGAACTCCACCGTGCCCGCGCTCGAGAAGCCGATGCTCTTGAGCAGCTTCACCGCCGCACGGTGCATCTTCTTACGCACGTCCCGCGGAAGCGACGAGCACGGGCTCTCCTCGAGCATCTTCTGGTGGCGCCGCTGCACCGAGCAGTCCCGCTCGTAGAGGTGGACGACATGGCCGTGCTCGTCGGCGAGCACCTGCACCTCGACGTGGCGCGGCCGGTCGAGGAACTTCTCGATGTAGACGGCCCCGTCGCCGAACGCAGCGCGCGCCTCGTTCTGCGCGCCCTGCAGCCCCGCGTGCAGACTCATGTCGTTGTGCGCGACCCGCATGCCGCGGCCGCCGCCGCCGGCGGACGCCTTGACCAGAACCGGGTAACCGATCTCGTGCGCGAGGCGCCGGGCCTCGGCCTCCTCGGTGACGGTTCCCTTGCTGCCGGGAACGACGGCGACACCCGCTTTCTGCGCTGCGGAGCGCGCGGCGGCCTTGTCCCCCACCGCCCGAATCGCGTCGGGGGTCGGCCCGACGAACTTGATGTTCGACGCCGTGCAGATCTCGGCGAAGTGCGCGTTCTCGGACAGGAACCCGTACCCGGGGTGGATCGCGTCGACGTCGGCGATCTCGGCGGCCGCGAGGATCGCCGGGATGGACAAGTAGGACTGCGCGGACTGCGCCGGGCCGATGCATACGGTCTCGTCCGCCAGCCGCAGGTAGCCGGCCTCGCTGTCCGCCTGGCTGTAGACCGCGACGGTCTGCAGCCCGAGCTCGCGGCAGGCGCGGATCACGCGCAGCGCGATCTCGCCGCGATTGGCCACCAGCACTCTGGAGATCATGGGTCCCCGCCGGCTACGCGGCTCCGCTGCCCGTGGGACGCACGAGGAACAGCGGCTGCCCGAACTCGACCGGTTCCCCGTTCTGCACGAGGATCTCGAGGATCTCGCCCTCGACGTCGGCCTTGATCTCGTTCATGACCTTCATGGCTTCGATGATGCAGATGACAGTGTCCGCGGTGATGCGGTCGCCCACCTCCACGAACGGTGCGGAGTCCGGACTGGAGGCGCGATAGAACGTGCCGACCATCGGGCACGGGATTTCCGTGCCGAGGGGCTCCGGCTCCTCGTCCGGCTCCTCGTCCGGCTCCGGGGCGGCTGCCGCGGGGGCGGCGGCGGGGATGAGCGTGCCGGCGGGCATGCCCGCGACGGCGCCGTGCATCCCGGGCACGCTGCGCACGACGCGCACCCGCTTCCCCTCCAGTTCGAGCTCGACCTCGGCCAGCTCTCGCTGCTCCATCAGGCTCACGAGCCGGCGCAGCTCCGCCAGATCGAGCTTCGTGTGGTCCCGCGGACCCTTCGGTGAACTCACACCCGCCCCTTTCGCTTCACGCGTCCCATCCCGTCCCGGCCGCTAGCAAAGCGGCCAGTAGCAACCCGGCCGGTAGCAACAAGGTGCTCCGCGATCTGCAGCGCGTTCCAGGCCGCGCCCTTCAGCAACTGGTCGCCCACCGCCCAGAGGAGCAACCCACCCTCCCGTGAGGGGTCTTCCCGGACCCGGCCCACGAGCACCTCGGTGCCTCCCGCGGCATCGAGCGGCGTAGGGTAGTCCGGGCCGTCGCCGCCGTCCACGACGCGCACGCCGGGGGCGGACGAGAGGATCGAGATGGCTTCCTCGCGGGAGACTGGCCTCCGCAGTTCGAGCGCCGCCGACACCGCGTGGGCTCGCTCGACCGGGACGCGGACGCAGGTCCCGACGACGCTGACTTCGTCGTCGTGGAGGATGCGCCGCGTCTCGTCGAACAGCTTGCGCTCCTCCTTGGTGAACCCGTCGTCGCGGAAGGCATCGACGTGCGGGATGACGTTCCCGAGGATCCGGCGGGGCAACACCTCCGCGCGGATCGGTCGCCCCGCGACGTGATCCTCCATCTGGGTATTCAGCTCCTCGAGAGCGGCGCGGCCCGCTCCCGACGCGGCCTGATAGGAGGACACCACCGCCCGCTTGAGTCCGGCTGCCCGGTGCAGCGGGGTCGCCGCCATCAGGAACACGATCGTGGTGCAATTCGGGACTGCGAGGAGACCGTTGTGTTCCTCCGCGTCCGACGCATTGATCTCCGGGATGACGAGCGGAACGTCCGGTTCGAGACGGAACACACTGCTGTTGTCGATGATCGTCACGCCGCGTTCGCGCGCAGGAGGCGCGTATCGCAGCGACCGCGCCCCGCCGCAGGAGAAGAACGCGAGATCCACACCGTCGAGCGCCTCATCGGTCAGTTCCTCGACCCTGAGCTCCGCGCTCCCGCAGCGCACGGTGCGCCCGACGGAGCGCGCGGAAGCGAGTGCGCGCACCTCCCGAACCGGAAGGCGTTCGCTTCCGAGCAGCGTGAGCAACTCCTCTCCGACCGCTCCTGTGGCGCCGGCAACGGCAATCGACAGCCCCTCGCTCATGCCGGGTCGTCCCTGCAGTCGCGCAGCCCACCGGACAGCACCTTCAGCCCGTGGAGCAACGGCGCCCGCACCCAGGTGAGCGACTCGACCGCGCCGTTCGGGCTGCCGGGGAGATTGAGGACGAGCGTCTCGCCGTCTTCCCTCCGCATCGTGCCGCAGACGGCGCGCGAGAGGATCGCCCGCGGGAATTGCGCGGCACCGCGCCGGCGGATCTCCTCGGTGAAGCCGGGCGCCTCGCGCTCGATCACGTCGCGCGTCGCCTCCGGCGTCACGTCTCGCGGGCCGAGCCCGGTGCCGCCCGTGGTGACAATGAGCTCGCACTCCGTCGCCAGCCGCCGCAATGCGTTCGAGATGGCGGACCGATCGTCGACGACCGGGTCGGCGAGCCGCGCCGAGACTCCCCACGAAGCGAGCAGCTCCACGAGTCGGGGGCCGGCGGCGTCTTCGCGCTCGCCCCGGGCGGAGCGGTCGGAGCAGGTCAGCACCGACGCCCGGATCGGTTCGGGCAGCGACGTCGGTCCGCTCATCTGTCACCGCCCTCGTCACGCGTCCACGTCCCCGAGCGGCCGCCTTCCTTGCGCAACAGGCGCAAGTCGTCGATGACGATGCCCCGCTCGATCGCCTTCAGCATGTCGTAGGTGGCGAGCGCCGCAGCCGACGCCGCGGTCAGCGCCTCCATCTCGACGCCGGTCCGGTCGGCGGCGCGCGCACGGGCGCGGATCTCGATCGCCTCCGCGGCCACGGTCACGTCCACCTCGACGGACGTGAGCGCAACCGGATGGCAGAGGGGGATCAGGTCCGCCGTGCGCTTGGCTGCGGCGATGCCCGCGATGCGGGCAACGGCCAGTATGTCGCCCTTCGGGACATCTCCCGCGCGAACGCGGGACAGCGTCTCTGCCAAGCAGCGAACGCGGCACGCGGCCTCGGCGGTGCGCACGGTGCGGTCCTTCCCCGACACGTCCACCATCCGCGCGTGGCCGTGCTCGTCGAGGTGCGTCAGTCCGTCGTGTTCACCCATGAGTGCCGTGTCGGCAGTCCCCAGTTCTCGGTCATGAAGCCTACGTCACGTGCCCGCAGCCTCTTCCAGAAGCGAGAGCGTCCCGCGCGCCGCGGCCTCCCACGTGAAGCGCTTGACCCGTTCGTACCCCCGCGCGATCAGAGTCGCGCGCAGTTCTTCGTCGTGCAGGACGCCGTAGAGCGCGGCGCCGAACGCCGCGACGTCGTCCGGGTCCACGAGCACGGCCGCGTCGCCCGTGATCTCGGGGATCGACGTGCAATTCGCAGCCACCACGGGGCAGCCCAGCGCCATCGCTTCGAGCGGCGGGAGGCCGAACGTCTCGACCGTCGAGGGATAGACCATCGCCCGGGCTCCGGTGAGCAGCGCCGCGAGGCCCGACCGCGGCACGACACCGACCATCTCCGCGAGTTGATCGAAGTCCGGGATCGATGCGTGCACTCGTTGCTCATCCTCGTACGAAGCGCGTCCGGCCATCACCAATCGCCAGCTCTCCCCCTTCTCGCGTCGGATCCAGTCCACCGCTTGCGCTGCGCGCTCGGGTCGCTTGAACCGATTGAGGCTCGAGACGAACAGAACGAACTTGCCGGGCTCTGTCAGCGAGCGCGCGGCCACATCGGCCGCCTCCTCGTCGCTCACGCGGTGCAGGTCCTGTGGTGCGCCCTCGTACACCACGCGCGCCTTCGACTCGTCGAGCCCTGGTACCACCTCGAGCAGAGTCTTCTTGATGTCCTCGCTGACGCAGAGCACGCGCGTCGCGCGGTGCGCCGACCGCGGCACCATCCGCGTGAAGTACGCCACCCGGAACCGCGACATCTCCTCCGGCACGAGGAACGAGTGCAGGCTCTGGATGCCGAGCACGGTCCGCACGGGACACCGCAACGGCAGCGCGTTGCCCGGCGCGTACAGCACGTCGATACCGTCCCTCGAGAGACGCGGGCCGAGGCGCAGGTGCTCGAACAGGAGGCGACGCGGTCGGCTCCTGTTGTCGAGGGGCAGCGGCTCGACGTGCACGGGACCGGAAGATGGGAAGAGCCCAGCGTTGTTGACGGAGGCATAGACGACGATCTTGCGACCGGCGGCCTCGGGCAGCACGGAGAGTGCCCGCAGAAGCTCGACTAGGTAGGTCTCCCCCCCGCCGGTCTCCCCGGGCACCACGGACAGCGCGTCGATCCCGATCCTCACAGTGCCCTTTTCTACCCCCTCCGGCTGCCCGGTGGACAAGCTCGCCAGGGCCGCTTTCCAGGCTCCAGCCGGCGCTGCCGACGCCGCGATTCCTTCCCGGCGCGGCTATGATCCTGGGCTGAAGCCCGTGCGTGGCGGCCATGAGGGCCGTCGGGCGAGCGGGCAGGTTCAAGGCGCTTCGGCGCAGAATGAGATGTAGCGCGATGTCCAAGAAGCTCTTCGTCGGTGGACTCAGCTGGAATACGACCGACGACACCCTGCGTACCGCATTCGAGAAGTTCGGACCGGTCACCGAAGCCAAGGTGATCAACGATCGCGAGACCGGCCGCTCCCGCGGTTTCGGCTTCGTGACCTTTGAGAGCGCCGATGCGGCGCAACAGGCGGTCCAGGAAACTGACGGTCAGGAGATCGATGGTCGCCAGGTGCGCGTCAACGAGGCGCACGAGAAGCGCGACGGCGGCGGTGGCGGTGGCGGTCGTGGTGGCGGCTACGGCGGCGGTGGTGGTGGTGGCCGCTGGTAACCACCAGCAGTGCTGACTGGCCCATCCGCTGACGCGCATGCGCTGTACCCACTCGAAGCCGTAGCCACTCGAGGCCTTACTCACTCGAAATCACACTCGGCGGGGGCGCGCAAGCGCTCCCGCGGTTCCGACTCTGTCTCGGCCCGGCTGATTCTGATCGCGGATGACGGCCGCCCGGATTCGCGCCCGCTTCTCCGCCCGGTCGATGAAGTAGGCGTGCCATGCCCGCCCCCGACGTCCTGATCGACCTGACACCGCTCGACACCCCATCGCGATTCCGCGGCATCGGACGGTACACGGCCGCACTCGCGCGGGGCATCGCCGATCTGCCGGCGGCCGACCGGCAGGGCCTGTCGTTCGCGGGTCTCACGACACTGTTCCCGTGGGTCGACGACGCGTTCGACGACACGTTGCGTTACCCCGGGGAGCCGGATCTCTCGTTCAGCATCGTGAGCTATCGCTCCTACCAGCTGAAGCGCTGGATGTTCCACGGGCGCACGGCCGCCAAGACCGGCACGCGCCTGTTCCACGTCACGGACCCGGTCACCGTGCCGCAGCGGCCGAGGACCCCCGTCGTCGTCACCGCGTACGACCTCATCAAGTACGTCCTGCACGAGCAGTACCTGTCCCGGAGCCCGTGGGCACGTCCGTGGCAGAGATGGATGGACCGGCTGCGCTACGGCGGCGCCGACCGCATCGTCGCGATCAGTGCGGCGACCAAGCGCGACCTCGTGGAGCACCAGGGTCTGGATCCGTCGCACATCGACGTGACGCTGCTCGGAGTCGACCACGAGGCGTACCACACTCGCGCCGAAGACGGAGAGCGTGAACGCGTCTACGCCGCGCTCGGCGTGGACCGGCCGTTCCTCCTGTACGTCGGCGCCGCGGATCCGCGCAAGAACGTGGAGATGCTCCTCACGGCGTACGCCAACTCGGGTCTCGCGACGGACGTCCCGCTGGTGCTCGCAGGCATGCATGGCAGGTACAAGGGTCGCACGCTGCGCGAGCTGGCGGAGAAGCTCGGCGTCACGAGCTCCGTGCGGTTCACGGGGTACCTCGCCGAGGAACTCGTCCCGGCGACCTTCCGCACGTGTCTCGCGCACGTGTTCCCGTCGAGCTACGAAGGCTTCGGCCTGCCGGTAGTCGAGGGAATGGCGTGCGGCGCGCCGACGATCACGACCGAGCTCTCGTCATTGGCCGAAGTCGCGGGTGACGCGGCGTTGACGATCGGAGTCGATGGCCCGGACGAACTGACCGCCGCGCTGACACGCGTCGTCGAGGACGATGCGCTCCGCCAAGATCTCGCCCGCCGCGGCCCGCCGTGGGCGCAGACGTTCACGTGGGCACGCTGCGCACGCGAGACCATCGCGAGCTATCGCGCGGCACTGGCGTCGCGGGCGTAGCGACACGATTCGATCAGCCCCGCGGCGGCAGACGCCAGCCGAGGGCCAGCGTGACGTGGTTCTCGGAGATCGCGGCCTCGCCGGCAATGTCGGCGACGGTGCGCGCGACGCGGAGAATGCGGGCGACGCCGCGCGCGGTCAGCTTGCCCGCGTTGCAGGCCGTTTCGATCTGCGCTGAGGCCTGGTCGTCGATCCTGCAGTGCGCCTCGAGGCCGCGCGGCGGGAGGTGCGCGTTCAGGCGGACGCCCTGACGGACGGACTGCGCAGCGCGCGCGCGCTCGACGTATTCGCGCATAGAGGCCGTGTCGCGCGCCGGCTCGCCGCCGCGCAACTTCTTGTACTCGACCGCGCGCACGTACACGCGCAGGTCGATTCTGTCGCGCACCGGTCCCGAGAGTCTGCGCTCGTAACGCGACCGGATGACCGGCGTGCAACTACACTGCGGCGGCACCCCGTAGCCACAAGGGCAGGATTGCGTGGCCTATTTGTCATGTCTCGCTCTCGACACAGAAGCTCAAGCCCCAGGGGTACCCAACTGAGCCTCAGACGCTGGGAAAGCACCTACTCAAGTGCCGGCTGGACCGCGGCGAGCGTCAGATTGAGGCTGCCCGCCAGATTGGCGTCTCCCCCTTCACCCTCCTGAACTGGGAACGGGGGCATTCCACCCCCCGGACCCGGCATCGGCCTTCCATATATATGTACCTTGGCTACAGCCTGCTTGAGCCAGCCACCACCCTTGGAGAGCGGCTTGGCCGATGGCGGCGGGCCGTGGGCCTCACCCGAGCGAAGGCTGCCCAAGTCCTCTCCCTCGACGAGGGGACGCTCTGGCGACTGGAGACTGGCATTACTCAGCAGCCTACACCGCGAGCGCGGTTGGCAGTCGAGGCCGCGCTCCTGGGTCGCCTTGGCGCACCGGCTGCGACCTCGCCGTCGACGCAGTAAGGCGCGGCTCTCTGGCTTTGGCCAGAACGGCTCCCCCGAGGCAGACCCGTCGAGCCCGCAAGAGCACTTGCTCCCGAAGCAACGTAAGACCCCTGCAAAATAAGGACTTACGCGTGTCCCGCGCTGCACAAGCCGCACAAGCCGCAGGAGCGGGCGGACGTTGTGCAGCGGTAGTGCAGCGGTGGGTTCTCCCAGAAGCGCCGGGAGGCTACCGCAGGCGTCGTTGGGCGACGGCTGACGCAGCGGTCCGAGCCTGTGCGCCGTCCGTCGCCACAGCCGTAAGGCACACGAAGGCACACAGGGGGTCGGCGCAGTGACCCGCGCCATCGACCTATGAGGTATGACCAAAAGTTGTGGCTGGGGCCCGTTGCATTTCAGGCGGCGACCTTGATGCCATCCTTGAAGCGGACGCCGGTGATGACGTCCGCCAGCAGCTGAGCTGCGTTGAGTTTCCTCCACTTGCGCTGGGCCGCCAGGGCCAGCTTGAAGACCATGGCGAGGCACGCTTTCGCTGACCCTGAGCCCTTCGTCCGTTTCGTCCGCAGCCGGACGGTCGCGAAGGTGGACTCGATCGGGTTCGTGGTCCGCAGGTGCGTCCAGTGCTCGGCAACGGGAAGTCGTAGAAGGCGAGGAGTTCCTCGCGGTCCTTCTCGAGACACCCCACGGCCTTGGGGTACTTCGCGCCGAAGAGCTCGCCGAAAACTCCAAAGGCGCGTTCGGCGTCCTTGTGGGTGGGGGCCAGGAAGATGTCGTGCAGGCGACTCTTGGCGTCCTTGTGCACCGACTTCGGCAGCTTGTTCAGCACGTTGGCCGTCTTGTGCACGCAGCAGCGCTGCTCGCGTGTCGTCGGGAAGACCTGGCGCAGCGCCTTCCAGAAACCGAGCGCGCCGTCGCCCACCGCAATCTCGGGCGGCACGCTGATCCCGCGCTCGCGCAGATCCAGCAGCACCTCCTTCCACGAGATCTCGCTCTCGCGCACACCGTCGTGCACGGCGAGCAGTTCCTTCTCGCCCTCGGCCGTCGCGCCGATGACGACCAGGATGCAGCTGCGCTCGCCGGTCAGCCGCGCGTTGAAGTAGATCCCGTCGGCCCACAGGTAGACGAAGCGCTTGTGGGCGAGCGATCGCTTCGTCCAGATCCCGTACTCGCCCTCCCACGCCGCCTTGAGCCGCACGATCTGGGTGGCCGAGAGCCCTGGGGCGTCGGGGCCGAGAAGTGCTGCAAGAGCCTCGCTGAAGTCGCCGGTCGAGACACCCTTGAGGTACAGCCACGGCAGGAGTTCTTCGAGGGCCTTCGTGCGCCTGAGGTAGGGCGGCAGGATCGCGCTCGTGAAGCGGATGCGCTCAGCGCTGCCCTTGCGGTCATCGCGCACCCGCGGGGCGCAGACCTCCACGTCGCCGAGGCCCGTCTGCAGCTGGCGCTCCTGCGCGTAGCCGTTGCGGCGCACCACGCGCCGGCCTTCGCCATCGACCACGGCAGCGAACCGCCCGACGAAGCCCTCGACCTCCGCCTCGAGCGCCGCTGCCAGCATCCGGCGCGCCCCCTCCCTGCATATCTCCGTCAACGCGTCCTTCGTACCGCTCTGCGCTGGGCTCAGCGCCTCCGTCGTCGTAGTCTCATCCACGGCGTACTCCTTCCCCCGTGTCGGGGGCTCGGGTGAACTCTTCGTCGAGTCACCAAGGGTACGCCGCCTTCATGTCCAGAACGCACAGCCACAACTTTTGGTCATACCTCGAGCCGGAGTGGCGGTGATCGCGTTGCGGGCGACCTCGACCAGGTAGTCGAGGACACCCTCGGCTCGTCGCCTCTTGGTTGCGACGACGGTCATCATCCGCTCGACGAAGCGAAGCCCTCGCTCGCTCTGGCTGCCAAAGCAGCCCTTTCGCCAGAGCACCGCCTTGCGGATGGCGCGCTCGGCGGCGTTGTTCGTGGGCGGCACGCCCTCGCGGTCGGCCAACACCCAGAGCGAGTCGGCGCGAGCCAGCAGGTGCGCGGCGAAGCCGCTGACTCCGGGTGTGTCGCTGCAGGCGCCTTCTACGAGCAGGTCGATCAGGCGCCCGAGGTGCGGGCGCAGTTCGGCTTGGAGTCGCTCGCGGTCGCCGTGCGTCTTGTGCTCGCGCACACCCCGCATCAGCGCCTGCGCGATCTCGAGTCCCGCCTCACCGAAGGCGCGGCCCGAGCGAGGCCCCACGGCAAACGCGCGCAAGTCGCGCTCGAGGTGCGCCCAGCAGAGCTGGCGACACTTTCCCGGCACGCGGTCGTAGCTCGCCAGCCGGTCGGCGCGGCCACGATCTTCGGGCCGCTCGGCGTGCTGCGTCTGCGTGACGTGCAACTGGATGGACTGTGACAGCCAACACGAGAACCCAGTCGGGAAGCCGGATGCGGGAGATCCGCACGTCCGGTTTGACGAGCGGGGGCGGAAGACGGAGCTACGACGGGACCTGAGGCACCGGCACCGTGGCGAAAGCCGCCGGCGAACTGCTACTCATCCCGATCTATGGCCACCGCGTCCGCCCTCGACTCCACACTCGCCGTCAGTCCTGGTTGGGGTGGTCCCCCGCGAGGGCGCGTCCTGCCGCGCGCCGTACTTCGTCCGACGGGTCGTGCTCGGCGATGCGCTCCAACAGCAGGAGGACGTCCCTCTGGTCGACGTAGCGTGCCAGGTATCCGACCGCTTGCTCCCGCACGATGCGGCTCTCGTCCTCCTGCGCGATCTCGGCGATTCGCAGCCGCAATCCGAGGTCGTCGGCGTCGTTCAGGAGAGCGATCAGCGAGCGGCGGACGGAGGGCGACGTCTCGACGCGCAACCACTCCGCGGCGGCCGGCGCGATCGTCGTCGAGAGCGCGGGCTCCCGGTCCTTCCGGCTCGTCAACTCCTCCAGGATCGTGAGACGAGACTCCGGCGATCGCGAAGACTCCTGGAACCACCGTTCCAGCCGCGAGGTGTCGAGTGCCACGAGGTCGCGTCGCGTCGCGGGAGCCGCTCCTCGACGCACCTCGCTGAACCTCGCCAGCGCCTCCCTGTCGGCGGTGCGCCGGGCGTCGACGTGCGACTCCAACGCGGCAAGCCGATCGAGGAGCGCCGCGTGTTCGGGCGACATCGCGCTCCCGGCGCCATTCTCCGGTCGCCCAGCGCCCGCTGAACGACGGAGATCCTCGAGCTCCCCCAACTGCGCGTCGATCCGGTCCTCCTGACGCCTCTGGCGTTCCCGGATGGCCTGCAACTCCGCACTGACGTCGCCGCGAAAGCCGCGGCCGCTCGGCCCGAACCAGGCGACCGCTACGGCAACCACGCCAAGAACGAGAGATCCCACGGCGAGAAGTGTCGTCTTCATGTCCACGGTCCTGATGTCGTGTGGCTTCATTGCAGATACTGTTGAGCGAGCAGGGAGTACGCCGGCATGTCCGTTCGACTCGCGATCTCGCGGAGGTGCGCCCGAGCCTCCGACGAGCGACCGGATATGCGCGCCAGGTGCAGGAGCGACTCGGTCCGAACAGCACTGTCGTACGTCGTCCGCGTGACCGTATCGGCCAGCAGGTTCTGCCACGCAGGCGCTTCGCAGTGCCGCACGGCAGCGAGCAGCAAGCGCCGATCCCGCACTTGCGGACTGTCGTGGAAAGCCCCGACGAGTTGGTCGACGTCGGCCGGAGTCCAGATTCCTAGCCGCATCTGTTCACGAGACGTCGCGATGACGGTGCTTTCGGAGTCCACAGGGTCAGATCTTGGCCAGGCGAGGGCGGATGCTGTCGTCGTTGCCACAAGGGCAACGCGAGTGAGCGGCCGAAACGGCGCGGATTCTGCGGTGTGGGCAGACCGTAGGCCGGGCGGTGGTGTGGCGGACGGCGCGGCGGGACGTCAGGTCGGCTTCGGGGATGCCAGCAGTCGTTGCGCGCAGCGCTCGAAGACGTGCTGCCAGGGCCACGACGAGGACATCGAGACCCAGATCCGGCGCGTCGTGATCCGCACGAGCGCGCCGATCTTGAGCAGCCGCAGGCGGATCGTGCCGGCTTGCGCACGCGCCATCTCGGTGCCGGCGAGACCGATGCGTCGCAGCGCACAGGTCAGGACGTAGGCCATGGCCGACATGGCCATCCGCACGGCGTTGCCCTGCATCGTGTGCACCGACAGACGGGTGCCGAAGAGCTCGAGCTGCTGCTCCTTGATGCGATTCTCCGCCTCGCCCCGGGCGCAGTAGAGCTGCTCGTAGAGACGCTTGCTGCTCCAGCTACGAGGCGGCAGATTGGTCACCACGAAGCGGGGATTGCGCTTGCCGCCCGGCAGGTGCTCGGCCTTGGCGACCACGCGACGCCTCTGGCTCCAGCTCCCCAGCGTGGTCCAGGCAAAGTCGCGAAAGACCCGGGCTGCTCGGCCGGTCTGCACGGCACGGGCTGCGGCCTCATCGAGCGCGTCTTCGACGTGTCGCTCAAGGCGCTCATTGCGCGCCATGCCCAGCAGGTAGAAGTGGCCGGCGGCCTCGCACCAGGCCATCAGCTCCTCGCGGCAAAAGCCCGAGTCTGCGCGCACGAGCACCTTGGCCCGGGGCCAGCGGCGCCGCAGACGTAAGACCAGCGCACGGAGCTCGTCCACGACTCCGCGCGCGGGATCTCTGTCAGCGGTCTGGAGCCGAGCGAGCAAGAGGTGCTCGCCGCAGAAGACGTACAGCGGCAGGTAGCAGTAGTGCCCGTAGTAGCCGTGGAAGAAGCGGCCCTCCTGCCGGCCGTGCAGCCGCACGTCGGAGTGGTCCAGGTCCAGCACGAGCAGGCCCGGATCCTCCGGCCCCATGGCCTCGCAGAAGACGTCGCTGAGCACGCTGTCCACGCGCTCCTGGTCCATCTCGATCTTGGCGTAGCGCGTCTGTGCCGTGGCGCCGAGCTGCGTGGTCTCGAGCCGCGAGAGCGTCGGGTGCGTGGCCAGAGCACCCTCGCGCTTGCCGCACGCCGCGGCAAACAGCGGGTCCTTGCCGACATGGTCGTGGTCCACCAGATCCTCGTAGCCCGCGCACAGCCCGAAGACCCGCTGACGCAGCATCTGGCCGACCGTGTGCTCGACCCGACGCGGGTCCCGGTGGTCCCCGAAGCAGCGCGCAAACCGCGAGAGCAGATCGATGCGACGATCGACCCGCTCGAGCAGCAGCACGCCCCCGTCGCTCGTCACGGTACCGGCGTCGAAGCGCGTCACCGCGGTGCGTCCACAGATGCCCGCGAAGAGGGTCCCCTGCGGGCTACAGTCTGTCGTCATCGGGCCGGCGCTCCTGTCGGTGCAAGTACTAGCGAGTACGAGCACTTAGACAGACGACGGCCCGCTCAGATTCCCGGCTGGTGAACGATTCGGGCTAGGACATCGAGCACACCAAGCGCATCGATACGGGCCGCGGAATCGCTTTCCTCGTCCCAGAGCACCTGGCGCGCTGCCATGAGGAGCCGTGCGGCCGCTTTCGCGCGCGCGCCGGGTTCCCCGGATTCGTCGGAAACCTCTGCGGACTCCTGGGCCTCCAACCACGCTTCGAGCGCGCCCACTCGCGCGGACACGTCATCGAGATCCATCTTCGCTACGGGCGCCGCTGCGGTGCGGGCCTCCGAAGAGCCGCGCCGGAGCGACCGCTCCGCGCGTGCAAGCCTCGCACTCTGTGAGGCGAGCTGGTCGACGTCAGAGCGCAGTCGTCGTATCGCTGGAAGTGAGTAAGCATGCGTCCGAGGTGCCCGCTCCGCCACGAGCGCCATCAGACTCAGACCGAGGCCGACGAGAGCGGCCGCCAGCACGGCGCGGCGACGGGGCGCGCTCACAGGTCACCTCTGAAGACGACGGCGATCCCGCGCACCAGTCCGCCCCAGTCGATGGAGAACACGGAGATCGCGCAGATCGTGCCGATGTAGGCGAGACGCGCCGCCCGTTCCGACCGACGGCTCTGCGCCAGACCGAGAATGCACACCGTCCATGCGAACCCGGTGACGGTCGCAATCGCATACGTGGAGAGGCAGAACGCGATCAGTAGCCAGTTCCGGAGCCGGCGCAACCACCGCACACGCCTCGCCAGCAGGAACGACGCTGCGATCGCGGTCTCGAGCGCCATGGTCGTTGCGGTGAGCACGACCGCGAGGCGCGTCACGCCCGCGGGCACGGTCATCGGCGCGGAGGTCACGGTCAGGTCCACGACCTGGTGACGGGCAAGTCGATTCGCGGCCATGACCTCGTCCGGCACGGACGCCACCAACTGCGTGAAGGAGGCGAAGCGGGAGTCGACGAGCAGCGTGTACTCCATGAACTCACCCGTCAGGAAGTCCGGACTCAACGCCTTCCAACCCACCGCGAACGTGAAACACAGCCCGATCAACCATCGTCCGTTCCACGCCAACAGACTACCCGCATCGGTGTGGAGCGCGAGTGCGACGGCGAACACCCAATAGCTCATGAGGAACTTGTGGTTGTCACTCTCGAAGAGTTGCAGGAAGACCGACAGGAACAGCAGGGCCGACAGCACACTCCAGAGCGCCTTGTGATAGAGGAGTGATGTCAAGCAGTCGGATCGACTTGGCGATCCGCCCACGTTGTGCGTTGCCGGCTCCCTCTGCACGCATCCATCCGCACTCGTCAAGGGGTCGTTTGGACCCGGTGCACGTTAAGGCATCCGCTCGAGGGCGACGCTGCCATCAGTTACGCGGCCTCGGCCGGGGCCGGGCCCGTTCAGCCACCGCAGTCGTCGCGCCTTCGAGTTGGGAGATGGGCATCGCCCGGGTGGGCGCGTTGCTCGGTCGATCAGACTCCCGTGTTGTTCGTGGTGTTCAGTCGGTCATCACGCCGCTCGAGCGAGCGGCTCGTACGCGCGGTCCTTCATCCACAGAGCGTGGAAGAGCACGGCGAGCTTGCGGGCGACCGCGACGGTCGCCCGTTTCTTCGCGTTCTTCCCGCCCCGTTGCGCCAGCTCCAGACCCCAGCGTCTCAGGTCGCTGTCGGGCCCGTGTGGTCCGAGCACGTAGTGCGCGCACTGCACGAGCAGCCGGCGGAGCATCCGGTCGCCGCACTTCGTGATCCTGAGTTGGCGATCGATCTTGCCCGACTGGTCCTGGCGCGGGACGAGACCGACGTACGCGCCCACGTCGCGATTGCGCGAGAAGCGCTCTGGGTCGTGGACGACGAGCACGTAGGCGAGCGCGGTGACGGGACCGCAGCCGGGTACCTCGCGAAGGCGTCGTGTCACCGGATACGCGTCGCGGCCGAGACGCTCGACTTCGCGGTCGTAGCGCGCGATGCTCTCCGTCAACGCTGCGATCGCGTCGAACAGCGGGGCCAGGGCGTCCACGAGGGTTTCCGGCACCGCCTCGCGTGCCTTGCGATGGAAGCTCGGAGCGGAGCAAGCGGGCAATCGGTACCCGAGCGACTTCACCGAGCCCCGCGCGGCATTGACCAACTTCGTACGCGCGTCGACCACACGCTCGCGCGCTCGGAGCACGACCATGTGGGTCTGTGCGCGCTCGCTCCGGTGAGACACCGGATGAAGGAGCCCTGGGTGCCCGGCCCCCAGTTGCGCCAGAACCAGCGCGTCGCGGCGGTCACTCTTCTTGGGCGAGTCCCACACCGCGCGCAGCCGACGCGCATCGGCCACGATGACGTCGTGACCAAGACCCTCGGCGAGGCGGCTGATCCACGGCGAGTGCGTCCCGCTCTCCATCACCACCTTCGATCGCTCGATCTCGCCGAGGAACTCCGTCAGGCGAGCACGCGTCGTCGCGACGCGCCCTTCGCCCACGATCTCGCCCGTCTTGCGGTCCAGCACACACACATGCACCACGCGGTCGCCCAGCTCCATCCCGATCACGAAACGTGTAGCCTTTGCCATAGCCGGTTCCTCCTCGGTATCCGTTCAGGCATTGCGTCTGATCCCGGATCCAGATCGCGACGTGCGAGGACGATGAAGCCCATGTGGGCGGCGGCGGCGATCTCCGGGAACTCGTAGAAGGTCTGGTCCGTCGCGTGGATGACCTGGAGCATGAGGTCGCGAAGCGCGACGAGGTGATCGAGCGCCAAGCGTCGCGGATCGACGATCTCGAGAGCCGACTTCGCCGAGACTCGCGCACGTCCTCGCGGCCACCATCGTCGGACCCGCCGTGGGGCAAGAAGCGTCGTGAGCGCAAGCCGCCGTCGAAGAAGCGCCAGGGTGCTCAGCCCGGACACACCGGCACGACGCGCAAGCTCATCGACGAGTCCGAGGTCGACTCGGTCGAGGACCACCGGCCGAGCGAGTGCAGCGTCTGCGGCAGCAGCGAACTTGAGCTGCTCACGCGGCCGCCACACCGCCATCAGGTCTTCGAGATCCCGCCGCGTCTGGTCGAGGTCACCGAGCACCGCCTCCATCGTGCTCGCTGTCGCGACTGCGAGGAGACGACGACTGCGCCGCTGCCGGCGGGCGTGACGCGCAGTCCCTTCGGTCCGCGGCTCTGCGCACTCACCGCCGGCCTGGTCGGCGTCTTCCGTCTCTCGCGGCGAGAGGTGAGTCTCCTTCTCCGCGACGTCATCGGCGTGTCGATGTCGCCGGGCACGGTGAGCGCGATCGAGGAGCGCGTCTCGGGCGCCCTCGGAACCGCACATGCCGAGGCGCTCGGCGCCGTGCGCCGAAGCGACGTCGCGTACGTGGACGAGACCCCGTGGTCGCTCGGAGGAAAGGGCCACTGGCTCTGGAGCGGCGTGTCGGAGTCAGCGGTCGCGCACCGGATCGATCGTCGGCGGAGCGCCGGCGCGATGCGCCGCCTGATCGGGCGACGCTTCGCCGGTGTGCTCGTGACCGATCGCATGGGCGCGTACGATCAGCACCCGGTCGAGAGCCGCCAGGTCTGCTGGGCGCATCTCGAGCGGGACTTTCGCGCGCTGGCCGAGGGGTCGCGCGGCGGTCGTCGCTTCGGCAAGCAGGCCGTGCTGCTCGCGCAGGCGGTGATGCGGAGTCATCGGCACTTCACCGAGCACGGCGATCGCGAGCGCATGCAGCGCGAACTCCGCCCGACGTGGGAGCGGCTCGTGCGCCTGCTCGTCCGCGGCGCCGAGAGCCGGCACAAGAAGGTGCGCGGGACGAGCCGTCATCTGCTCGACCGAGCCGAGGCGCTGCTGACCTTCGCCGATGTCCCCGGCGTCTCGCCGACCAACAACACCGCTGAGCGCGCAGTCCGCAAACCGGTGCTCTGGCGCAAGGGCTGCTACGGCAGTCAGAGCGAGCGCGATCTACGCTTCGTCGAACGCATCCTGACCGTCACGGCGACGCTGCGCCAGCGCGGCGACGACGTCTTCGACTACCTCGTCGCCGCGACGAACGCAGCGGTGCGCGGGCAACCGCCGCCCGCGCTGGTCGCGCTGCCGGTCGCGCGCTGAGCGTCAGGCTCGGGTGCCGTACCTGAACGGGTACCCTCCTCGGGCTCGCAAGCCCGTCAGCGCCTCTGGAAACCGCTACGGGTTACACCGAGGCAGGGACCGGCCTTCTTGTATGACGTCCACTCATGCCCGCGACCTACGGTGGACAGAGATCGACGAGAGCCGGGAGAGGGTCGCCGCGGCCTTCACGAGGCGCAGTCCTCGGAGATGAGATTGGCGCCCTCGACCGGCGACCCACGCTCGGACGGGATCCTGAGGCGCGCAGACGCGCGTCCTCGCATGAACAAGGATGAGTACGGTCGCCGGCTCCGAGGCTCCCGGTCCTCCTCGTCGCATGACAGGAGGTGCACGATGCGCTACGCGGGGATAGACATCGCTTCGAAGAAGCACGTCGTGGCGGTGATGGACGAGGACGAAGAGATCCTGGTGCGGCCCACCGCCTTCGGTGAGGACGCACAGGGCTACGAGGAGCTCTTCGAGTTGCTCGGCGTCCCTCGAGACGTGCTCGTGGCCTTGGAGGCGACCGGGCACTACTGGCGCAACTTGGCGGCGGAGCTTCTCTCGCGCGGTTTCGCCATGGTGCTGATCAATCCGCTGCGGACCCACCGCTTCGCCGGCGAGGACCTGCAGCGGACCAAGACCGATGCCATCGACGCCCTCGGGCTCGCCCGGTTCGCTCGCCAGAAACGCCCGGAGCCCACGCGGCTGCCCGACTCCGGCACCGAGGAACTGCGCGAGCTCGTCAGACTCAGGGATCGCGTGGTCCAGGACTTTGGAGACCGGGTCCGCCGGCTTCACCGCTTGGTGGACCTGGGTTTCCCGGAGTTCACACGCCACGTCCGCACCCTCGACAGCGAACTCGCCACGGCGCTGCTCAACCGCCATCCCACCGCGCAGGCCTTTGTGGGTGTCTCGGTCAAGCGACTCGCCGCGCTCCGTTACGACGGACGTCACCGAGTCGGGCGGCAGCTTGCCCAAGACCTGGTCCGTGCAGCCAAGTCGTCCGTGGGCCGCCACCACGCCGAGGCCTATCGCACTCAGGTCCGGTACGCCTGCGAGGATCTGGACTTGCTGCGCCGGCGCCTTCGCGACTTGGAGAAGCTGATCGGGGGAACCCTGGAGCACCACGAGGTCGGCAAGCTCCTCACGACCATCGACGGCATCGGGCCACAGACCGCCGCGCGGCTCGTCGCGGAGCTGGGCGACATCACTCGTTTCCGCGACGCCAAGGCGCTGGCGTCATACATCGGGGTCGTCCCGGCACTCAAGCAGTCCGGACGCAACCAGGGCCAACGCGCCGCCATCACCCGCATCGGGCACGCCCGGCTGCGCAGGGCCCTGTGGATGCCCGTCCTGACCGCGGTGCGCAGGAACCCCTGGCTGCGCGCCTTCTACGAACGGCTTCGGTCCCAGGGCAAGCTCCCGAAGGTCGCCCTCGTCGCGTCCATGCGAAAGCTCCTGGTCGCCGTCCACTGGGTGGCTCGAAACAAACAGCCCTTCGTCCCCCGGCCCACACCCGTGGCCACGTCGGCCACGCAGGTGCCCGCATGAGCCACGAGTCTTCCGAGCGAACTCGCGCGCGCTCCGCCGCCCCGGATTCATGCCGGAGCCGACAGGCGAAGGCGTCGCACCACCCAACCTGTCCTCGCGGCCCGCCGAGCGCGGTCCCCGCGCGCAGGCGAGGCGGGCAGCGCCAACAACGCTCTAAGAACCTTGGTCGAGAAGACGGGATCTCATCTCATCACCAACGCCTCGCCACTCTCCGAGAGGCCGCCGAGTCCAAGGCGCCCGACACCCGACCGCGACTGCGAACGGGACGCCGAGCGGGGCCGCGGCCCGACGCTGTCGATGCGGCGCAGCCGCTTGCGGCAGACTACCGCGCGGCCTCGGGACTGGCTGCGGCCGCCTGCCGGCGCATCCAGCGCCGCCGCTCCACGCGGAAGAAGAACACAGGCAGCATCAGGTCGATGAACTCGTCGGCCACGAGGATGCCGCCGATCACCGGGATGGCCATGGGACGGATCACGTCGGCGCCAGGGCCGACGGCCCAGAGCATCGGGGCCAGGGCGAGGACAGTGGTCAGCTCGGTGAGCAGCTTCGGGCGCAAGCGCCGCACGGCGCCGTCGATGACGGCCAACCGGACGGCATCGATCGACGTGAGCCGTCCCTCGTCGCGCGCGCGATGCAACGACTCCCGCAGGTACACCACCATCACGATGCCGGTCTCCGTCGCCATGCCGAAGCACGCAACGAAGCCCACCCAGACGGCGACGCTGAAGTTGGTGTCGAGGATCCACTGAAAGATCACTCCCCCGGCGAGGGCGCCTGGGACGGCGAGCAAGATGAGCGCTGCGTGCGCAGCGTCCCGGTACGTGAGGTAGAGCACGCCGAAGATCAGCAAGACGACCAGCGGTACGACCAGCGTCAGCGTCTTCCTGGCGCGCACCTGTGCTGGAACTGACCTCCCCACTCCAGATGCACGCTCTCGGGCAGCACAACTTGCTCGTCCACGGCGCGGCGAGCGTCATCGACGAAGCCGACCACATCCCGTCCTCGGACGTTCAGCTGGACGTAGCTGCGAAGCTGTCCGTTCTCGGTGCGAATGACCGGCGGGCCTTCGACCACCTGCACAGCCGCGATCTCTCGGAGTTCGACGTGCTGGACACCAGCCGGCCCGCTCGCATGGTCATCCGCCATCGAGCCCATGGCACCCCCGCTCGACGACGAAGCGCCGCCGGCGCCGCCCCCGTGGTGAGCGTGCGCCGTGCGTCGCTGTGACTTGTCGTCATCGTCGCCGCTCGGCGGTTGCATCGGATCGGGATGCTGGGTTCCTCCCACCGGCGTAGTCCGCGTGGCCACCAGAACGCGTTCGATCTCCTCGACGCTGGTCCGCGCATCGCGAATGTAGCGCACTCGGATCGATCGGCGGACGCGGCCTTGGATCGCCTGTGCCGTCGCACGCCCGCCCACGGCGGTAGCGACAGTCTCGAGTACGTCGGCGACGTTCATGCCGAAGCGCGCGGCTCGCTCGCGGTCCACGTCCACGTCGATGTACAGCTTGCCCATCGTCTGCTCGGGGAACACGTCCGCAGCGCCGGGCACGCGGGCGAGCACGCCCGCCACGTCGACAGCCGTGCGATGGATCGTCGCGCGGTCGGGGCCGAACACCTTGACGCCCACTTCCGTGCGGATGCCGGTGGCGAGCATGTCCACGCGGTTCACGATCGGCTGCGTCCAGATGTTCGCCCATCCGAGCATCCGCAGGTCGCGATCCAGCTCTTCGATCAGGTCCTGCTTCGACTTCCGACGCAGCACCGGCCGAGACGTGCCCGACCGCGAGCGGGCCACGCCGCGCCTGTCCTCGTCCGTCGGAGACCGCACGAGGACGCCGCGACGCTCGGCCTCCTCGGCCACGACGTCGAGCGCCAGGGACGCGAACATCCCGGCAGCCTGGGCGTCCAGCCGCCAACGGAGCTCGTCGTTGCGGCGCACCCACGCGTCGTCGCGGAGATCGATGAGGTCCTCGCGCAGGTCCTCGAGTTCCGAGACGAGTGCGGCGCGTCCAGCCTGCCGACCGTCCGCGACCACTCGGCCCAGCCGGCGCGACACGTCGCGGAGATCGGGTAGTTCGACGCTGATCACCAAGCGCTCGCAGATCGCTTCCAGAGGCTCGTCATCAGCGCTGGCGGCCAACTTCTCGGCCGCCTCGACCGGGACGCCCATCGTCGCGGCAAGCCGTGTCAGACACCCGCGGAGGAGTTCACTCGCGATCGCGCTCGTCCACTCGGCCTGCGCGGCGATACAGAGTTCCCGCATGCGTCGATCGAAGCGTGACCGCGTCTCGATGAGTGCCTCGGCGGCCAGTCCTTCGGAGTCCTCAGCGCGCAGCAGCCCGTCCTGCACAGCCCAGGCGATCACCTCCTCGAACTCGCCTAGCGCGGCGTCCTCGGCGAGGTGGCGATACGGCCAGCCATCGCGGGGCCGCAGGTTCACGACCGTCTCGATCATCTCCAGTGGACTCGGGTCCGTCGGTGTCTCGGCGCGCCCCGCCTTGCCGACCACCACGCCGACCTCCGGGAACCCGCGAAGCTGCGCATTCCTGGCCTTCAGGGTCGCGGCCGCCTGTGGAATTGCGATTCGTGGCACCGAGACGGGCATGTCGAGGACCGTGCCCTCGTCGAGCGCCGGCATGAACTCCGACCCCAGCCAGCTCGCCGCAGCGGCGCCCACGCCCAGCACCAACAGAAACGTACCGATGACGAGCCGGTGCCGGTCGGTCAGCCACTCGAGAACCGGCCTGTACAGTCCCATCAGCGTCCGCACCGCCCACGAGTCCTCCTCGTGCCGGATGCGCCCACGTAGGGCGAGGGGCAGCAGTGCGGGGAGCAGCGTGACCGAGACGACCCCCACGGCGACCAGCGCGAACGTCTTCGTCAGCGCAAGCGGCCGGAACAGCCGTCCCTCGATCCCGCCGAGGGCAAACACCGGCAGGAACGAGATGACCATGATCAGCACCGCGAAGGCAATCGGACGCCCCACTCGACGGCAGGCGGCGCCGACGATCTCGCGCGTGTCACCCGTGACGCGCTCGTCTCCGAAACGCGCGCGCAGGCTGTGCATGGCGCTGTCCGTCATGACGACAGCTTGGTCGACGAGCACACCGATCGAGACCGCGATCCCCGAGAGCGACATGATGTTGGCCGACACGTCGAAGAGCCACATCAGCCCGAAGCACAGCAACACGGCTGCGGGGACCGCGACGCAGATGACGAGCGACGCACGGACGTGACGCATTACGAGCAGGACGAGTACGAACGCGATCAGGATCTCGTGGACGAGCATCCAGCCCGCGGTGTGGATCGCGCCGTCGATCAGCTCAGTGCGATCGTAGAACGGCGTGACGCGGACGCCCTCGGGCAGCCCGTCCGCGAGTTCCGCGATCTTGCGGCGGACGTCCCGGATGACGTCCGCGGGGTTCGCGCCGTGGCGCATCACCACGACCCCCCCGACTGCGTCGCGACCGTCCTTCTCCAGCACACTGTGCTGGAAGCCCGGCCCCAGTGACACTCGCGCGACGTCGCGGACCCGGATCGGAGCCGGGCCGCGGGAGGCCACCACCGTCGCTTCGAGCTGGTCGACGGTCTCGACCCAGCCGACGCCGCGCACGACGTACTCTGTTCCGCCGCGATGTACGACGCCTGCGCCCATCGCTGAGCTGCTCGCACTGACACCGCGCATCACGTCGCCCAGGGACACCGAGTACTGCCGGAGCCGATGTGGATCGACATCGACCTGCCACTCCACCGGCGCGCCGCCCACGGCGGCGACCTCGGCCACACCGGCGACGGACGCGAGCTGGTCGCGTACGTACCAGTCCTGGATCTCCCGCAGCTGACCGAGGTCGTGATCGCTGCCGTCGATCGTGTACCAGAGCACCTGACCCAGCGCGGTCGCGTCGGGCGCCATGTACGGCAGCACGCCGGCGGGCAGGCGTTGCGCCGCCGTCGAGAGCCGCTCGGTCACCCGCTCGCGCGCGAAGTAGAAGTCGGTCCCGTCCTCGAAGATGACGCTGGCCATCGAGAAGCCGAAGTCGCTCGAGGAACGCACGTCGCGCACTCCGGCGAGCCCCTGAAGGGCCACGGAAAGCGGTCGCGTGACCTGGTCCTCGATCTCCTGCGGGCTCCGGCCCGGCCAGTCGGCGAAGACGATGACCTGGTGCTCGGAGAGATCCGGCAACGCATCGATCGGCACCCGCGACATCGCAGCGGCCCCGGCCCCGCAAGCCAGCACTGCGAGGAGCACTGTCGCGACCGGGCGCCGCACGCAGTGCTCGATCAGACCGCGAATCACCTCGCGTCGTCCGCGGAGGTGTGGGCGGCTCCGTAGTACGTGGACGCAGACGCGGGATCGAGCGCGTGCTCGGCATCGACGAGGAACGCGCCCTCGGAGACGACGCGCTCGCCAGGCACAAGACCCGAGATCACGGGCACGAACGCCCCGTCACGCGGCCCCACTCGCACCTCTCGGCGTGCGAGGGTCCCGTCCTCGACGGCCACCCACACGAACTGCCGTCGGCCCGTGTCGATCACGGCGCGTGCGGGGATCGCCAGGACGTCGTCCGGCCCCGGCCCGGCGGGGAGTTCCTCCCGAACGAGTTGCATGGTCCCGCACGCCGTGCAGACGCCGGGCGTGTCCTGCACAACGTCGTGATGCCGGCAGGTGTAGACCACGCGCACCGTGGCGTCCGCTGGGTACTCCATGGACCGGTACGGCTCTCTCGACCGCAGACGGACCCTGATCTCGGCGTCGGCGACCATGCCGGCGCGCAGCCGACCGTCGGGATTCGGCAGCTCGCACCGAACGACCGCCGTGCGACGATCCGGATCGAGCTCAGGCGGGACGAACGCGACCACTCCAGTCAGCTCCGTCCCGGGGCTCGACGTGAGCCGCACGGTCACCTCGAGCCCGACGGCCAGGTGGGGGAGATCCGACTCGAAGACGTCGAGCAGCGTCCACATCGTCTCCGTGCCCGCCAGGTCGAAGAGAGGTGTGCCCTCGTACACGAAGTCGCCCGGCACCACGTGCCTGCGCGTCACGACGCCGTCGTACCGGCTGCGAATCTCGACGGACTCCTCGGCGCGGTCGCTCCCGGCGAGCTCCGCGATGTGCTCGTCCTGAAAGCCCCAGAGCCGGAACTGAGTTTCCAGCGCCTCGACTTCGCCCTTGACCCGCGAGACTCCCGCCGTGGCTCCACGCGCCTCCAGCTGTCGGAGCTGGCCGGCCTTCGAGATCAACTGCTGATGGGTCTCCGCGATGTCGGAACTGACGACGACGGCAACCGTCGAACCGCGCGAGACGTAGTCACCCTCGGTCCCCGCCGGCACTTCTCGTATCCAGCCGTCAAAGTGGGATGAGACACGCGCGAGACCGTCCGCGTCGTACGCGATCGTGGCAGCCGCGCGGATCGTTCTGGTCAATGGCCGCCACGCAGCGTGGGACGTTCGAACACCCGCCGCAGCGAGCATCGATCGCGAGACGTTCATGCGCCCATCGCCGGTGGCGAAGCCGCTCCGACGACGACTCAGCGCCATGCCGCAGCTCGGACACGGCGTCTGCTCGGTCCGCACCACCGCGGGGTGCATCGGACAGTAGAACTCCGTGCCCCCGGCGTCTCCCACGTGCTCGGCGGACGAGGTGAAGCGCTGCACGTACGCCCTGACCGAGGACCAACTCCCCACCACGACGAACGCGCCGACGACGATGGCGACGATCCGTAGTCGCGCCACGACGGTCCAACGAGAGAGGTTCCGAGCCTGTCGCGACATGCTTCACCCGCCGTTGCTTCCGTCCTACGAAGTCACTACACCAGGCTCGCACACCCGGGCCCGGGACGTGTCAACGATTGTGAGACACCGTGTCTTCGCATTTAGTGAGCGAGCGCCTCCGTCTCCGGTCGCGGCGCCGGCGGGTTGATCCAGACCTCGTCCGCAGAGCGCCGGCGGAGCCGGCGCTCTGCGGACGAAGCGTTCGGGGTGGAGGCGGTAGGCCGCGTCGAGGACGACCGATCGGGCGGCGAGGGCAGCCTCGGCGCGGCCGTAGTGGACGGTCTCGGGCGTGAGCAGTCCGAGACCCAAGTGGCGATGCTCGCGGTTGTACCAGTCGAAGAAGGCGCGGCAGTGGGCGCGCGCATCCTGGATCGAGCCGAAGCGCGCGGGGAAGTCCGGCCGGTACTTCATGGTGCGGAACTGGCTCTCGCTGAAGGCGTTGTCGTTGGACGTGTGCGGCCGGCTGTGGGACTTGGTGACCCCGAGGTCCGCGAGCTTGAGCGCCAGCGTCTTGGAGATCATCGGCGGCCCGCGATCGGCGTGCAGCGTCAGCTCACCGGCGCGGGTCCCCTGCTTGTCGCACGCGTGCGCGACGAGTTCCTTGGCCAGCGTGCCGCTCTCGCACGCAGCCAGCGTCCAGCCGACGACGCAGCGAGAGTAGATGTCGATCACGACGTAGAGGTAGTCGTACGTCCACTTCACCGGGCCCTTGAGCTTGGTGATGTCCCAGCTCCACACCTGGTTGGGCGCCGTCGCCAGCAGCTCGGGCTTGCTGTACGCCGGATGACGCAGTTGGTTGCGGCGCTCACGCACGGCGCCGGCGGCCGCGAGGATGCGATACATCGTGCGCGCCGAGCACAGGTAGCGCCCCTCGTCGAGCAGCGTGGCCCAGATCGTCCGCGGCGCGTGGTCCACGAAGCGCTCCTCGTTCAGGACGGCGAGCACCGCCAGGCGTTCTTGGGTCGAGAGCGCCCGCGGCGACGGCGGGCGCGGCTGCTGGGGCCGGGGGCACGCCCGTGCCGTCCGGCGCCGGTAGAGCGTGGCACGCGCAACGCCGAGCGCGCGGCAGGCCGGGGCGACGCCGACGCGTCCTCCCAGGTCCTCCGCCGCGCTCACGTGTCGCTCCCGCTCGTCTCGGGCATCTCGATGCCCAGCAGCCGTGAGACTTTTTTCTGCACGGCGAGGATCGTCTCAGCGGTCTCAAGCCGCTGGCGCAGCCGGACGTTCTCGCGCTCGCGCTGCTCGTTGCGCTTCCTGAGCGCCCGGGCCGGGTCGGGCCTGGGACCGCGCCGCTTGGGCGCCAAGGCTTCGAGTTGGCCCTGGTCCCGCGCCCGCCGCCACGTCACCAGGTGCGAGGAGTACAGCCCCTCGCGACGCAGCAGCGCACCGATCTCACCGGCCTCGTGCAGGCGTCGGCCTCCTGCACGATCCGCAGCTTGTACGCCGCGCTGAAGCGCCGTCGCGTCGGCCGGGGCACGACTTCGGGGTCCGGCACGGTCCCCTGCGCCGCCTCGCGCGCGCCGGGGGAATTCCCTCCGGCCTCGCCCCGCCCTGCGTGCTACAGTCTGGCGTCATCGGGCCGGCGCTCCTGTCGGTGCAAGTACTAGTCTAGCAGGCACGAGCACTTAGACAGACGACGGCCCGCTCAGATTCCCGGCTGGTGAACGATTCGGGCTAGAACTGCCGCAACTTTAGGTGTCTCAGAATCGATGGCACGGGCAACAATCTCCGCCGCCCGAACCTCGGCGGCACCGATACCCCGCTGCTGCGGTTGACCACTGTCGCCTACGGCGACGGTGCGGGCACGCCGTCCGGAGACGGCCGGCCCGGTGCGCGCTTGATCAGCAACCTCGTGGCCGCACAGATTGATTTGGTGCTGGTCTCTTCACCCGTTTCGGACTTCGTCTGGCAGTGGGGCCAGTTCGTCGACCACGACATCGACCTCACCGGCACAGCCACGCCGGTCGAGGCTTTCGACATCCCGGTGCCGACGGGTGACCCCTTCTTCGATCCCTGTGGGACGGGCACCGCGGTGATTCCGCTCGACCGCTCCGTCTTCGCGGTCGAGTCCCGCATTCGTCAGCAGCTCAACCAGATCACGACGTGGATCGACGCTTCGAACGTCTACGGCTCCGACTCCGCGACCGCCGCGTGCCTGCGCGTGAACGACGGAAGCGGCGGGCTGCGGATCAGCGATACCGGTCTCTTGCCGTTGGAGGACGGCTTCTTCCTGGCCGGAGATGTGCGGGCGAACGAGCAGATCGCCCTCACGGCGATGCACACGTTGTTCGTCCGCGAGCACAACCTCTGGGCGTCCAGGTTCCGCCAAGGCTTCCCGTGCGCGGATGGGGACACGATCTACGAGCTGGCGCGGGCGATGGTGGGTGCCGAGATGCAGGCCATCACATACAACGAGTTCTTGCCCGCGTTGCTGGGACCGGACGCGCTCGCGCAATACGAAGGCTACGACCCCTCCGTCGATCCCCGCATCGCGAACGTCTTCTCGACCGCCACCTATCGTTTCGGCCACAGCATGCTTTCGCCCACGCTGCTCAGGCTGAACCGGAACTGGAACCCGATCCGCCCCGGGAACGTCGCCCTCCGCGACGCGTTCTTCAATCCGGAACTGTTGCTCGACCCGGACAACGACGGCCTGCCGCCGCTTCTGCGCGGGCTTGTCTGGCAGCGCCCGCAGGAGATCGACAACCTGCTGGTGGACGACGTGCGCAACTTCCTGTTCGGTCTTCCGGGCGACGGCGGCTTCGACCTCGCTGCGTTGAACATCCAACGCGGCCGTGATCACGGCCTGCCCGACTACAACACCGTTCGCGCCGACTTTGGCCTCACCACGGTCAGCAGCTTCTGCGACATCTCCTCCGATCCGGCCGTCGTGGAAGCCCTGGCCGACGCCTACAGCTCGGTCAACGAGATCGATCCGTGGGTCGGCGGCCTGGCCGAGGACCACCTGCGGGGCGCGCTGGTCGGCGAGCTGGTGCACGAGGTCCTCAAGGATCAGTTCGAACGCCTTCGCGACGGCGACCGGTTCTTCTACAAGAACTACCTGCCCGACTGGATGGTCGCGGCGGTCGAGGTGTCGACGCTGGCCCGTATCATCCGCCGCAACACGCTAGTGGGTAGGGAACTCCCGTCGAACGTCTTCACGCCGAGCTTTCTTACCTGGCACGACAGACGTGAAGACCTTCCGCTGACGCTGACGCTGAGCGATCACTAGCCCGGATCGTTCACCAGCCGGGAATCTGAGCGGGCCGTCGTCTGTCTAACAGCGTGTTGAAAAACCGCGTCCCGGCCGATTCCTAGGAGTAGGGATCGGCCCGGGAGGACGGTCATGGCATTGGGTAGGCGTGGCGAGGAGCAACAGGGGGCGTTGTGGGTGGCTGCGGAGCGACTGTAACCGTTCACCCCTTCGTCGCGAGCCAGGATCCAGATCGTTCGGCCATCGGTCGATCAAGATGTTGTGGGCGAGCGGCAGGACGAGGATCTGCGGGCGATGGTCGAGGGCCTTCTGGCCTGGATCGAGGAGTTGGAGCGTCGCGAAGCGAAGCATCTGCGCCGCATCGACGAGCTCGAGTCGCGTCTGAAGCGTGACTCCCGCAACAGCTCGAGGCCTCCGTCGTCGGACCCGGCGTGGTCCAAGCGCCGTCGCGGCCGAAGGCCGCGTAGCGGTCGCAAGCAGGGCGGACAGCCGGGCCATGAGGGCACGGCGCGCGAGCTGGTGGATCCGTCCAACGTCGATGAGACCAAGGACCACCGTCCCGACCGCTGCGACGCGTGCGGACACGACGATCTCGAGCAGGGCATCGGCGATCCGTACCGGCACCAGGTGACGGTGCTCCCGCGCGTGCTCGTCGTTGGTGTCCCGTCAAGTGTGGAGATTCGATCTGCGAGTCGTTGGTTCGTGATCGTGCGTGGGGAGTCGGCGGAGGGAGGCCCGGAGGGCCGACCGGAGCCGACTCCCCACGCGGTCGCGGTCACCCGGTGGCCACCTCCTTCATCAAGCTCGGCGGCGGCGTGAACGACTCCACTACCTTGGCCATCGAGGTCTTGCTCATGTAGGCCCGCTCGGCGGCCTGCCACTCGTCGTGCTGCTCGGCCATCAGCATCGTGACGAGTCGGAGCAGCGACGCTCGGTTGGGGAAGATGCCCACGACGCGGGTCCGGCGCCGGATCTCCTTGTTCTGGCGCTCGAGCGGGTTGGTCGAGTGGATCTGGCGCCAGTGCTCGGACGGGAAGGCCATGTAGGCCAAGACGTCCTCGGCCGCGTCTTCGAGGACGTCGGCGGCCTTCGGGCACTTCTTCCGGAGCGTCTCGACGATCTGCGCGAGCTGAGCGAGCGCCTGCTCCTGGCTCGGCTGGGCGAAGATCGTCTTCACGGCCGCCATCACCATGGCCTGCTGCTGCTTGGGCACGTGGGTCAGGACGTTG
The DNA here is from genome assembly GCA_965248445.1 of Planctomycetota bacterium. Lineage (GTDB taxonomy): Bacteria > Planctomycetota > JAJSAM01 > JAJSAM01 > JAJVHW01 > CBDFJG01. Next base: position 468,435 of record CBDFJG010000003.1, on the reverse strand, counting down.
CGCATCGTGTGCACGCGGCAGCGCTGCCAGGTCGCGCCCACGAGGACCTTGCCGATCGCGTTGCGCAGCCCTCCGTGCGCGTCACTGACGACGAGTTGCACGCCTTCCAGGCCGCGCTGCACCAGCGAGCGCAAGAAGCTCGTCCAGAAGTACCCGTTCAGCCCTTGGTTCTGAGCTCGGATCCAGATCGCTTTCCGTTCGGTCGATGAATCGGATGTGGGCACCGATGAGCTGCGTGATCTGGTCGAGCGCCTGACCCGTCGTCTGGACGCTCGGGACGAGACGATTGCCGAGCAGGCGGAGGTGATCGAGCGGCAGGCGGCACGGATCGACGATCTCGAGAGCCGTCTTCGCCGGGACTCCCGCACCTCCTCGCGCCCACCGTCCTCGGATCCGTCGTGGTCCAAGAAGCGGCGGCGGCGCAAGCCGCCGTCGGACAAGCGCCAGGGTGCGCAGCCCGGCCACAAAGGGGCGACGCGCAAGCTCGTGGACGAGTCCGAGGTCGATGGCGTAGAGGACCACCGCCCGCGCGAGTGCAGCGCGTGTGGGAGCGACGTGCTCGTCCCGATCGATCGCGCCCCGACACGCCAGCAGGTCTTCGAGGTCCCGCCACGGCTGATCCAGGTGACCGAGCACCGGTTGCACCGGGCACGGTGCACGGACTGTGGCGCCACGTCCACTGCCTCGCTGCCAAGCGGTGTGACGGCGAGTCCCTTCGGCCCGCGACTCTGTGCGCTCACCGCGGCTCTGGTCGGCGTCTTCCGCCTGTCGCGGCGCGAGACCAGTCGTCTGTTGCGTGACGTCATCGGCGTCTCGATGTCACCGGGCACGGTCAGTGCGATCGAGGAGCGGGTGTCGGGAGCCATCTCCTCAGCGCACATCGAGGCCCTCGGGGCCGTACGCACGAGCAGCGTCGCCTATGTAGACGAGACACCGTGGTCGCGTCGTGGCACGCTGCATTGGCTGTGGAGCGCGGTCTGTGAGCACGCCACGGTCCATCGTATCGATCGGCGCAGGAGCGCCAAGGCCATGCGGCGACTCGTGGGCAAGCGCTTCAGGGGCGTCCTCGTGACCGACCGTATGGGCGCTTACGACCAGCATCCCACCGAGCGCCGCCAGATCTGCTGGGCGCATCTCGAGAGGGACTTTCGAGCGCTGGCCGAGGGCTCGCGCGGCGGCCGGCGCTTCGGCAAGCAGGCCGTGCGTCTCGCCCAGGCTGTCATGCGAGCTCAGCGTCACTTCGGCGAGCACGGGGACCGCGACCGCATGCGGCGTGAGCTGCGTCTCACATGGGACCGACTCCTGACGCTGCTCGTGCGCGGCGCAGACAGCAAGCACCGCCGAGTACGCGGAACGACTCGGCATCTGCTCGACCGAGCGGAGGCTCTGTGGACCTTCGCCGACGTCCCTGGCGTCTCCCCGACGAACAACGCCGCTGAGCGCGCGGTGCGCAAGCCGGTCCTGTGGAGACGCGCAACGCACGGAAGTCAGAGCGAGCGCGGACTCCGCTTCGTCGAGCGCATCCTGACCGTCACCGCCACGCTCCGCCAGCGTGGCGAGAGCGTCTTCGATTACCTCGCAGACGTCAGCGCGGCACTCGCGCACAACCGCTCGCCGCCGGCTCTCGTCGCGCTCCCGATCACGCGCTGAGGCCGCGGATCGTCATACCCTGAACGGGTACGTCCAGAAGGCCTCGTCCTCGGTGTGGCCCACGTCCACGCCGATCACGCTGCGCGTGCCGTCCTGGGCGACGCCGATCGCCAGCACGACCGCCATCGAGATCACGTGGCCGCCTTCCCTGACCTTCTCGTACACGGCGTCGAGCCACAGGTAGGGCACCGCGCCCTCAAGCGGGCGCTCGCGGAAGGCGGCCGCCTCCTGGTCGAGCTCCTTGCAGAGCCGGCTCACGGTGCTCTTGGACACGCCGGTGCCGCCCATCACCTCGACGAGCTCGTCCACCTTGCGCGTGCTGAGCCCCAGCACGTAGGCCTCCTGGACCACCGACACCAGCGCCCGCTCGCCGCGCTTGCGCGCCTCGAGGAAGCTCGGGAAGTAGCTGGCGTCACGCAGCCGGGGGACCTGCAGCGCGATCTCACCGAGCCGCGTGAGCCACTGCCGTCCCCGGTGTCCGTTGCGGTACGCGCGCCTGAGCTCGCTGCGCTCGTACGGCTCCGCTCCGGCTCGGGCTGTCGCCTCGGCCTCCATCAGCTCGTGGACGAAGCGCGTGAGCGCCTCCCGCAAGAAGTCCCCCTCCGGGCCCCCCAGCACCTTGGCAAGTGTCCCCTCGTCGCGCACGATCTCCTGCGTCATCGGTCTGCCTCCTGTGGTCTGGGTTTGACTCACAGATCGCAGCCGATGACTCCGACAGACCGTCTGTCGGAGCCCCGGCCGGCGGTGACGCCGGCCCGCGGCATTTACACACTTCGTGGGACGCTACCTGCTCGTCACGGTGCGGGAGCACCGGCTGCACAAGGCGCGGTGCCGGCGCTGTCGTGCGGTCACGACGGCGGTCCTGCCCGATGGCGTGCCGACCGGGGCCTTCGGTCCGCGGCTGACCACACTTGCCGGCGCGCTGCGCGGCGTGTACCGCGTGAGCGTGCGGGAGACGCAGCGGCTGCTCGGTGAGATCTTCGGTGTGAAGATGTCGCTGGGCAAGATCAGCGACTGTGAGCGTCGGCTCAGTGACGCTCTGCACTCGTCGTACCTCGAAGCCCTCGGGGCAGTCCGCACGTCGCTGCGAGCCAACGTGGACGAGACGTCGTGGAAGGAACGGGGCCGGGTGTGCTGGCTGTGGGCGGCGGAGAGCGAGCACGCCACAGCCTTCGGGATCGATCGCCGCCGCAGTGCCAAGGCGAAAGGGCGGCTGATCGGGCGGCGCTTCGGTGGCACGGTGATCAGCGACCGGATGGGTGCCTACGAGTCACACCCACTTGCCCGCCGCCAGCTCTGCTGGGCGCACATCGAGCGCGCCTTCCGTGCGCTGGCCGAAGGCCCGCGAGGACATCGCCGCTTCGGCAACAAGGGCGTCATGATCGCGCAGTCGGTCATGCGCAGCTACCGGCTCTTCGGTGAGCACGGCGACCGTGACCGGCTGCAAGGCGAAGCCGCTGTGCTGCGCGGACGGCTCGAGCGACTGATCGCGAACGACGACTCGGCTCTGGCCAACCATCTGCGCCCCCGCGTGGTCGCCCTCTTCACCTATGCGCGGACCCAGGACGTGAGTCCGACCAACAACGCCGCCGAGCGCGCGGTCCGCAAAGCGGTGCTCTGGCGCAAGGGCTCCTTCGGAAGCCAGTCCGCTCGCGGACTCCGCTTCGCCGAGCGCGTGTTGACCGCCGCGGCCACGCTGCGACGCCGTGGCGACCAAGTCTTCGACTTCCTCGCCGACTCGGTCGCCGCGCACCTCACCGGCGCCGACCCGCCCGTCATGGTCCCGCTGCCCCTCGCACGCTGAGGCTCACACGCTGTCAAGGGGTGAACGGTTACGCAGGAAGTGGAGGCGCTCCTCGCGTGCAACATCCTCAACAGGATGATCGGATTCGCCCGGCCCGCGTCCGACGCGGTCGGCGTGTAGAGGTCGTCGCCCGCTGGGGCACCGTTGGCGAGCTTCGATCCGTGCACCAACGCCTTAGCGCGCCGTCAGCACCACTCGGAAACCACCGTTCGGCGTGGGCACGGAGGAGTTCACGACGGCACGACTCCGCGGAGATACCCCCCGGGGATCGCTCCCGACGCTGTCGCCCCTGAGCGCGCCCCCCTCGCCCGTCGACGTCGCAGCATACGGGCTCGGCGGGAGGACGGACGACGACTCCCACGTATCATCGAGCATGCACCACTCGGCGACGTTCCCGAGCATGTCGTGCAGGCCCCAGGCATTCGCCTCCTTCGAGCAGACCGGCTGCACTTCGACGCCGTATCGAACTGCTCGACCCGGCAAGGGCCTCGTGCCCCACGGTGGTGTTGTGCTGGATCCGCAGTTGTCTCGGTGCCAGACCCTCGCGTCAAATCCCTCGTCTTCGTGCGTCAAATCGACGGACTCGCCTGCGCGGCAAGCGTATTCCCACTGAATCTCCGTTGGCAACGTGACCAGCCACTCCGGGCCAATCAGCCCGTTGAGCTTGTCGACGAATTCCATGCAATCCAGATAGCTCAAGTCCGACTTGGGGAGGTCGCGGGCCGATCGAGGTGTATCGACATCGTGCATCACGGCGTTCCATTGACCGACGGTGATTTCGTTCACGCCGATCAAGTACGGAGCGCTGTTCTCCAGCGAGTATCCCTGAAACAGGGTTCGTGCCTGAACCTGCAGGCGTCCTGCGTCGATGTTGACGGCGACCAGCTGCTGCCCGTGGCCAAGTGGAATTGACACGTCCCCCGTCGGGCCTCTTGCGCCGCGAACCCACAGCGCGGCGGCAGCGAACCCCACGAGCGCCACCGCCGCTGCGCACCACCACATTCTCTTGCGCATGTCCCGCACCTCCCGCTGAAGGGCCTCCTACTTCTGCCTGCCTCCGCCGCCTTCGGTGGGATCTGGGACGTCGATCCCTCCGCCCGGTGTGATGGCCGGAGGCCAACTGTAATCCTTGGGCTCCGGCTTGCTGCCCCCGCCTGGAGTGCTGGCAACCATGCGGGTTGTCTCTGATTTACCGATTCGGGAGACCTCGAGCGTCACGTAGAACGTGCGCCCAGGCCAAACGACCTCCCGGGTTACATTGCCGTCCTCCATCACAGCACCCGTAACGGAGTACCCAACGGCGGCGACCCCACTGACCGGATCGCCGGCTACCGCGGCAAGGGCCGAAGCCCACGTGGCGATGTCCCATCGGTCGATATCGTCGACAGGGATGTAGTGCTCGACGCGTACATACTCCGTCACCACCTTGAACTTGGCGTACACGACCTCATCCCACCACCGAGTAATGGAACCGTCCTCGTTGTACTCGCTCTCCTCGTTCTCCTCCACCGTGTAGTCCGTACCCGGCTGCTTCGTGATGCTCTTGATCCGCTCAATGGTCGGGTCCACTCCGCCAGGCCTGCACCCCGGCACCGGCCGCTGCGGCGAGTTGAATGTCGGTGAACTCACCGTCCCAAGTGATTCGCCGACGAGTCCGGAGTGATCGTTCTCCTTCAACCCGGTCGGATCTCGCCCGGCGGCCGGACGGCCCCGCACATATCCTCGGGCGTTCGGTCCGTCCACGTACTCCAACGGATCCCGCTGCAGGAACCGCCCGTTCTCCGGGTCGTAGTGCCGTGCGCGGTAGTAGTACATCCCCGTCTCCTCATCGAGCCTCCGCCCAGTGAATAGGAACGGATTCCCGGTCTGCGAGTTGGACACCACCGAACTCCCGATGTCGAAGATCACGAACTCCCCGTACGGCCCGTAGTCGTAGCTTTCGACCACCACCTCGTCTGGATCCGTGATGTGCGTGACGGACCCGATCAACTGCTGGTGGTAGTAGAACCGCTTCAGCTCCGTGGTGTTCGAGTCACTGTCGACATCCGCAACGTCCTCGGCCTCCATCATCACGATCTCGTCGAGCGCCTCACCGAACACGAACAGCCGCAACAGGTTATCCGACCCGTCGAGTTCCTCGAGGCACTGCTGGTCCGCGTACACGAACCGCGTCGTGTCCGACCCGACGACCTTCTCGATCCGCCGGCCGCGCCCCACGCAGTCGTAGTCGTACTCCGCAACCACGTCGGTGGTCCCCGAGTCCTCCACCTTGATCAGGTGGTTGTGCCAGTCGTACGTGTACTCGTACGTCCCGTCGTCGGCGAGGTTCCCGTTGTCGTCGAACGTCCGTGTCGTGCCGCCGATGTCGGTGTACTCGTTCATCCCGTTCGACGTGTAGTTGACCGTCGAACCGCTCTGGCCGTACGGCGTCGTCACGACCGAGCTGAAGTTCAGCACGTCGTCGAGATTGTACTCGACCTTGTCGCCATACGTGGTCACGTTGGTCGGATCATCCGCGTCCTGGAGCACTTCGATCAGGCGGTTGGCCTGGTCGTAGTCGTAGGCATCGCCCTTGTCCGACTGGTGACTGCGCTCCTCGTAGGTCGGGTTGTCGTTCTTGTCCCACCCGTACTCGAAGCCGGCGAACTCCGTGCTCCCCGAGTCCTCGTGCGCGATGTCGGTCGGGCGGCGGAACCCGTCGTAGGTGTAGGTCGACGTGGTCCCGTTGGCAAAGCTCACCTGCTTGCGCCGCGAACCGGCCCCGTAGAGATCGAAGTCCGCAACGTCCGCATCCGACTTGTCGTCGATAGCGGTGACGCGGCCGATCTCGTCGAACGTCCGCCGCGCCTCGAATCCGGAGGGGTAGGCAATCTTCGTCGCATTGCCTCCGTCATCGTACGTGAACGTCACCGTCATCCCGGCGGTTCCGAGCGGGTTCGGTCCCTGCTTCTCGGTCAGCACACGACCGAGTGAGTCGTACGTGTACTGGACGATCGAATCGTCGTCCTTCGCCTCGGTGAGGCGGTTCAGCGCGTCGTACGCGAAGTCCTCCGTATCGTCCCCGCCAACACCGGTGCCGAGCGTGGCATCTCGATCGGTGAGACGATTGAGATCGTCGTACGCGTAGTCGACCTGCGTGCCGTTCTGGTCCGTGAAGTCGATCAGATTGTTCGTGTCGTCGTACGCGTACGTCGCGGTCTCCGCGTCGTCGTACGTCTTGGTGGTCAGGCGACCGAGCGCGTCGTAGGCGTAGTCCGTCGTGTTGAGATTGTCGTCCTTCAGCTGGGTGATGTTGCTGTTCTCGTCGATCGTCCACTCCGTGACGATGTCGTCGGATCCCGCCATGTCGCGGGTCTCCTTGGTCACGCGGCCCAAGCCGTCGTGCACGAAGGTCGTCTTCCACGTCATCGGATCGACGGTCTCGGCGACCACGTTGCGGCTGTTCCACTTCCACTCCGTGATCTTCTTGTTGGTGGAGAGGTTGCGGTCGATGACCGTCTGCTTCGTGCGGCGGTTGACCTTGTCGTAGGTGAACTCCGTCACAAACGACTCCGTGCCGGAGCCGGGGATGGTCTCCTTCTCCGTGATCTTTGTGACGTTGCCGTTGTCGTCAATCTCCGATTCGACTTCATTGCCCTCGGCGTCGGTGGACTTGATTCGGCGCCCGGCGCCGTCGTAGAGGAACGTCGTCGCGTTGTTCCGACGGTCGGTCCGCTTCGTCACGAGCCCGCGCTTGTCGAGCTCGAGCGTGCGCGTCTTCCACGTCGTCGTGGTGTCGATCAGCGCCGCCTCTTCCTTGTAGAAGCGGTTCAGCTCATCGTACGTGCGCTTCTCGTGCGCCATCAGCGTGTCCGTCGTGCCGGCCTCCTCGTACCACTTGCGCTCGACGGCGTTCCCACCCTCGTCGAAGCTCGTCGTCACGTAGTGATCGAGCGCGTTGATCGTCTTCTCCCGGCGGTCGAACAGGTCGTACTCGTGGTTCGTGACCTTGCTGCGCGGGTCCTCGTAGTCCGTGAGGTTGCCGTTGGCGTCGTAGGTGTACTCGTGCACCGCGTTGATCGCCGTGCCGGTGCCCTCGTTGCCGATCCGCTGGAAGAGCAGGTCGCGCTCGTCGTAGTAGGACGTCACGATGATGGAGCCGACCTCGACGCTCTCGAGGTTGTCGTTCTCGTCGTAGAGGAAGACCGTCTCGCGCGTGTTCATCGCGTCGATGTCCTCGTTGACCGTCGAGATCTTGTCCATCTCGGTGTACGTGTTGTCGGTCTCCCACCACGACTTCGGCGTGCTCTGCCACGTCCCGGTCTCGTCGATGTTCTTGACCTTCTTCTTGGTGACGTTGAGGTTGCCGTCGTGCTGGAACTCCGTGATGTAGCCGAGCGACGCGGGGTAGGTGATCTTGGTGACGTTGCCGTAGGCCTCGACGGTGTACGTCGTCTTGTGGCCCTCGGGGTCGGTGACCTCCTTGACGTCGCCCCAATCGGTGTAGTCGTACGTCGTGACCAGATTGAGGCCCCCGACGGCGTCGTCGACCTCGACAGTGTTGACACGGCCCTTCTTGGCGGCCGGCTTCGTGTAGTAGACGTAGCTCGTCTTCTTGCTCTCGCCGTCGGTCCGGCTGGCCAGCGTGCCGTCCGAGTTGTAGGTCAAGGTGTGGCTGATCGACTGGGACGGGGAGATGTGGGTCGAGTCGGGGAATTCGATCGTCGTCGGCTGACCATTTGAGTTCAGGATGTACTCGGTCTCGTTGCCGCGCGGATCTGTGACGGACGTCTTGCCGTAGTACTTCGCCGAGTCGTATGCGATCGTCGTCACCAGGTCGGAGGTGTGGTTGGCGGCATCCACGTCGGTCTTGCGGCGGATCTCCGTCGGGAGTTTGACCGAGTTGAGCGTGTACTCGGTGCCGTTGCCGCGCGGGAGTTCGACCTCGATCAGGTATCCGTCAGCGTCGTGTGTCCATTCGGTGATCCAGCTCGTGGGGTCGCCCGTGCGGACGTCGCGGTTGCTGAACTGCGTGAGCTTGGTCCTAGTGAGCTTGCTCGCATCCCACTCCCAGTCACGGTCGTTGCCGGCACGGTCGGTAACGGACGTCTTCTGCGACCCGATGTTCGTGTAGTCGAGCTCGAACGCGAAGCCGTTCGTAGTCTGCTTCGTTACCCGGTCCGACGTGTCGTACTCGTTGTGCAGCCAGTGGTTGCCGCGGCCGTCGATGGCGACCGTCAGATTATCGTTGAGCGACGAGATCGCCGAGCCGTTGATGTAGCGGAACTCCTGGGTGATCCCGTTCGGGAAGCTCGCGGTCGTCGGTCCCTCGATGCGGGCAAGCTGTGCGTTGACGTTGTAGATGAACGTCCACTTGCGTTTGTCCGAGTAGGTGATCGACTTGATGCGGCCGGTGGAGTAGTAGGCGATCGTGTGCGACTCACCACGCGTGTCGGTGGCCGACGTGAGCTGCCCCGATCCGTTGTGCGTGAACGCGAGGGCGTTGCCGAAGCGATCGGTGATCGTGTCGATCTTGCCGGCGATCGTGAACAGGAACTCGAGGCCGTTCGGAAGCGTGTACGTGAAGTCGCCCGAGTCCGGAGACGTCTCCTCCAGAGTGCCGAGCCAGCCGTCGTCGTCGTGCGTCCAGGTGCCTCCTGATTCGGTGAACGTGAGTGTCGTGCCGTTGATCCAGTTCATCGAGCCGGTGGTCCCGTTGTCGGTGAACGACAGGAAGCCGATCCAGAACCAGTTCATGCCGAGCGCGCCGTCGTAGTCGGACTGCGAGCGGTAGATCATGGACATCCCGAACGGCATGCCGACGCCCTTGGCACCGCCGGCACCCGACGAGAAAATCAGCTCGCCGTTGTGCATCATGACCCCGAAGCCGTCTTGCGGGCTCTCGCCTGAGGGGGCTTCGTTGTTGCCGGTGTCGGGCGTGTTGAACATCACGGTGCTCACGCCGTCGTGGTCACCGGACGAGAGCAGCAACGGATACGTGTCGGTGTCGTCCTGCGTCGCGTCCCCGTCGGAGTCCGTGAGGTTCGGGTCGGTGCCGATCTCGTAGACCTCTTCGTAGTCGTCGAGGTTGTCGCCGTCGGTGTCGGCCTGGTCGGGGTTCGTCCCGATCATGCCCTCGAACATGTCCGACAGACCGTCGCCGTCGGTGTCCGTCGCCATGGCCAGCGGCGCGAGGAAGAGGAGCAGCGCAGTGGCCAGCAGGGAGGTCAACTTGGCGGTGTTGCTCGCGTTGGTCAGGCTACTCCCCTTCCTTCGCGGCGCCGGCGTCGTCGGTCGTGGGCTCGGCGGGGTCAGCTACTTCGGGGTCTTGGGCAACCTCCTCCCAGAGCCGCGCGCTGACGGCCGAGGCCATGCCTGTGAGGGCTTCTGAGTCGCCGGCCTTGAGCGCTACATAGGCCGCCACCGTCTCGTGGTCCTCTCCGCTCTCGCGGAGTTGCTTGAGGAGCCCGCCCAGGGCGGCCGAGCGAATGCCCTTGCTGCGGCGGCGGTCCTCGAAGACCTCGCGCAGGTGGGTCCGCGCTGCGGGGAAGTCCGCGCGGGCGAGGGAGGTGAGCGCCACGATCGACGTGCGCTCATCAGAGGAGTCGGCGAGCGCGACCATCGCTTCGCGTGACTGTCGCGTGTCGATCTCCGCAAGCTCAGCCAGCGCGCGCAGCTTGACGTGGTAGCCGCCCTGGTGCGTGGCCAGCTGCACGGCCTTCTCGACGCGTGCGTCCTGTGCCGTTGCCCCTGACGTGGCGATCCACAGAAGACCAAAGGCCACCGCGAGTCTCACGGCAGCCTTCTTGGCGCGGCTGATCCGCTTGTTGGTCACCCCGCGGTGCGGGCGGACACCTGCTATTCCTCGACGGCGGCGCACCGTCTTCCTCCTCTCAGACTTCGCGGCGCCCGCGGCTCTCTCATCCGCGTGGCCTTGCACCGTGAAGGGTACCCGTTCACGGGGCGTACCTTTTCAGCTATTGCCGCTGAGGCAGGATCCAGATCGATGGACGGCAGGACGATGAAGACCATGTGGGCGGTGCAGATGACCTGCGGGAGCTGGTTCAAGGGCTCGTTGGACGCGTAGACCATCTCGAGCGAGAGTTGGCCGATCGATCACCTCGGCCTGCTCGGCGATCGTCTCGTCCTGAGCGTCCAGACGACGGGTCAGGCGCTCGACCAGATCTCGCGGCTCATCGGTGCCCACATCCGATGCATCGACCGAACGGGAAGCGATCTGGATCCGAGCTCAGAACCAAGGGCTGAACGGGTACGAATTCCGTAAGTCCTTCAAAATCAGCCCCCAGGGCCCGTGCGACCGTGCGAGTGGTTCGTAAGAGGGTTGGGGCTGGGGAGCCAAACACCATGCCCGCGAACCAACCGACCGGGTGGTTAACGCGGCGCGCCATGCAGAGAACGCGCGCATGTCCCGCGCCCACGCCCAGTTACGCGCAACGGCCGAGTCTCGGTTCGCACCCGTTCGCTCTGGGGTCCAAACGCAACCCCCTCCGACGTGCCCGATCACGGCCCGAATCGCTCTCGAACTCTCGGGTGCTCGCCAGAACGCGCGTCGTTGGTTAACAGCCTTCGACGCTTTGGACCCCAGAGCCAACCCTCTTCGGAATGTCCCTGCGAGAGAGGCGGCTGCAACGCGCGACGGCCGTAACCGATCAGGCCATCACGCTGAGCACGGTCTACCGCGGCGACTTGGGCGGCGACTCGTGAGCGTCGTCCCACGGCGGCAGGACGGTGCGCCATAGGATCCCCACCCTCGTGTTCTGGTGAAGCCAGAGGGCATCGTCCGCCGGATCGTACTGTACCTGGCGAGAGTCAAACACGCCGTGATAGGGGGCCGCGTCGCGGTCGCCGGTCAGCCCGTCCACGACCCGGGTGCGTCCGGTGGCCACCTCGACACGGAGAATCCGCTGCTCGCTCGGGCGGTCGAGGTAGATCAGCTCGCGCACCAGGATCTCCTCCGACCCCTTGGCCGGCGCACGCCGCATGGCCAGCGGCACCACGTGGTTGACCACCCAGCGCTTCTCTCCGGTGGCGGCGTCCACCGCGACCAGCGAGCGCCGGTTGTTGCCCTCACTCGAGGCGTGCAGCAGACCGACGATCACGGCTCCGCCCGAGAACGTCCCACGCACCCTTCACGCTCCTGTTTGTTCCCTCGATCTCCCACGGGAGGGACGCAATGCCAAGGTCCACCTCGCGCTTGCCCGTCTTCAGGTCGAACCGACGGATCGAGAACTCGGTGGCGACGAGCGCGCGCGCGGTGCCCGGGACCGCGTCGAACCACCGCAGCGTGTCACCTCCCCTTGACCCCGGCGGCGTCGGGGCACCCTTCAGACCCTGCGGCGCGACGCCGCTCCAGATCTGCTCTCCGGTCTCCGCAGAGAAGACACGGAGACCGGTGTCCTCGTCGAGCCGGTACGCCGCATCGTGCGCAGGAAAGCACCGCAGCCGGCCGTGGGAAGACCCTTCGGCCGTGCTCTTCGGGATCCGTGTCCGGAGTTCGCCAGAGGCGACCTCGAACACGTCCACGGAGTCGAACGTTCGCAGCATGATTCGCAACCCGTCGGGGCTGAATCCCAGGTCGCCCCAGTAGAACGACTTGGTGGCCTCGAGCGAGATCGTGCGGACCTCCCGGTGCGTAGCCGTGTCCCACACCGTGAGCGTCGCCATGCCCGCCGCGGCAATCCGCTTTCCGTCCGCGGACAACGCGAGCTCCTGGACCGGCTCCCCCAGCTCGAGCGCCGGGAGCGCGGAAACGTCCTCGGCCGCCACGCTGTGCTCCTGCGCGGCCGCGGCCGGTCTCTCAGGTTCCAGCGCCACCTCGATCGTCGTGATCGCCGTCGCGACGGCCGCGCGCACGGACTTGCTCGGGTCGCCTCGTAGCGACCGCAGCTTCGTGAGAGCGGGCTTCGCCGCAGCTGCGCGGGCGGTGAGCGCATCGACGGCGGCGAGTCGCAGCTCCCAGCGTTTCTGCCCCAGTTCAGACGTCAGGAAAGCGATGGTCTGTCCCTCCGGCACGTCGATCTTCGCCAGCAGCCGCAGCGCTCGCGCCCGCCGGTCCACAATCTCGTACTCGAGGCCGACAGAGATGTTCTCCCACAGCTTCTCGTGCTCGGCCTCCGCCTTGAAGATGAGCGCACGCATCTCGGCTCGCCTCTTCTCGTCGCGGTCCTCGAGGTACGCATCGATGACGACTCGGGTGGCCGCGGTGTCAAGAGTCACGTGCGCGAGCAGGTCGATCGCGGAGTCACGCTCGTACACGTCTCCGCGCGTCAGTACGTCGAGCAACGCGACCCTGTGTTCCTGGAGGCCGTCGGGCACTGCGCCGCTGTAGTCCAACACCTTGGCCGCTGCCGCACGAGTCGGGAACTCCGGTCGCGCCAGGTACTTCAGATAGAAGTCCTGGTGATCGGTCGTCCAACTCGCGAGGGACAAGATCGCGCGCAGCACCTCCGGTTGATTCCCGGGATCCGCGACCTCGACAATTCGCTCGAGACGAGAGAGCAGCGGCTTCGCCTCTTTCGGCGAGTACGACGCCGAGTAGGCGTCGAGCACGCATCGTGCTCGCCAGAAGAGGCCATCCACGCCGGGCCGCGAATCAGGAGGCATGCGAGCGAAGCGCTCGAAGCAGTCGAGTACTTCCGGGCGTGCCCGTTCCGACGGTCGCTCCTCGAGCACTGACAACGCTTCGATGGTCGTGGCGCGATCCGCAGAGGTCCGCAGGACCAGACGCACCGCGTCCACCACGGCCGAGTCGTTGCCTCTGACGTGTGTCAGCGATCGCAGCGCGAAGAGCACGTAGTCACTCTTCGTGTTGGGCGCGAGGTGCTTCTCGATGAGTGCCGAGCAGATTGCGACGGCCTTCTTCTTCTTGCCGAGTCGCTTCTGCTCAACGTGCCATATATCGAACCCGCCGGTCCTCGCCGAGTCGATCCGCGCCTCCCAGTCGGTGAGTTCGTCGGCCCGTACGAGCGCGGCGCCGGCGCCGAGCACGAGAATGGCCAGAGCACACATCGAGACACGCATGCCGTTGAGTCTATCCGGACCACCGAGACCGGAGTTCGGCCCGCTCCGTCTCTAACTCTCGGTTGCTCACGAGAACGCGCGTCGTTCGTTAACAGCTTTCGACGCTTTGGACCCCAGAGGTAACCCTCTTCGGAATGTCCCTGCGAAAGAGGCGGCTGCAGCGCGCGAGGACCTTGCAGCGTCTCGAGGTGCCCGACGCGGAACAGGTGTGGCAGATCGTCGGAGAGTAGCTACGCGCTGCGTGCCGAACGAACGCGCTGCAGCGCCGCAGGCGACCGCGCACGGCCAGGTCGGATCGCGCTCCACTCCACCCGCTGCCTCCCCCACTCCGCGTGCGCGACGATCCGTCGCAGATCCCGTTCCGTCACCGCATCCCGACCGCGCACTGTCCGCGGCAGGAACAGGATCTCCTCCTGGATGTCGGGCGCCAGCAGCAGGAGGTTCATGAGCTGCGTGATGCGCGCCCGCGTGACCCCAGCAAGCCGCGCCAAGGCCGCGTAGTCCGCCACGACGCGGTCATCGACGAGTCCCTGGTACCGATGGGCCAGCGCGAGCAAGCGGGCGCCGCGATCTTCGAGAGCAGGCCACTCGCCGCCGAGTGGCTCGCCGGGCGGTGCGCCGCCGAGCCGCCGCTCGACCTCCCTAACCCAAGCGGTGATGTGGAGGACAACCTCAACCAGATGGAGTGTGCCCCAGCTAGCAGTTGCGCGGCCGCATCGCTTGCATCGACGCCGTCAAGCACTCGCGTGAGCGGCAGGCCGTGCCAGGGGTCGCCGTCATAGGCGCGTCGCAGTTCGTCAGCGATGCGGGCCGTCTCGGTTGTCATCTACGTGGCGAAGCCCCGGGCGTGAATGCGGTCCTCGTCTCGGATGCTGCCAGCTCCTTGCCATTCATGCACCGACGCCACGCGGACCCTGCGGTCGCGTCTCAGTCCGACTTGCCCAAGCGCGCCGCCAGGCGGCCGACGTGCGGTTCCGCGAGCGCCATGAGTAGCCCGAAGACACCGCCCTGGATGGCCGACGCGCCGAAGTCCGCGGTCCCCTCCACGACGGCGTCCCAGCCGACGAGCAGCAGGAAGTAGAGGAGGCCGTAGACCACGACCCCCACCGCGAAGCGCAATAGGCGCGGCAGGTCGTCGCTGGTTGCGTCGTTGGCAGCGTCGGGCACGTGCTGAGGATAACCGGCTCCGCGACACGAGGTTCGGGGGAACGCTGACGACCCGACGACGGCCCCTGGACTGATCGCCGAGGTCGTGGACGACATCGATCGGATCACGGCCGACGCGTCCTACGACAAGCTGGCGATCTACGCTGTCGCGGGTGACCGCGGTGCCGAGGTGGTCGTGCCGACGACGAGGACGGCGACGGCCTCGCGGCGCAGCAAGCCACGGTGCGTCGCTCGCGACCGCCAGCGGGCACCGTCGTCTTCAGCCGCATGCGCAAGCTCCCGGCTCTGCTCGGCTGGCGGGCCGGGTAGCAGTTGTCAACGGGTGCGCCGCCGCGCTCCTCCGATTCGCGCACGGCAGCGGCGATCCGCAGTCCGTCGAGCGCGACCTCGGGGCGGATGGTCCTCAAGCAGCGCGCCAGGACTGTGGACATCTCGAGGTTAGGTCGAACACCTGCGAGAGATCCAGCGACAGGTATTCGGAGAGGAGATCCAGGCGTAGACTGGCCGAGGCGCTGGGGCGTGCCTACCCGACCTGGTTCGTGCACCAACACCCCGGGAGAGAGCCAGCGTGGCGCGCATCGTGCTCAACACCATCGGTTCGTACGGGGACGTGCTCCCCTACCTCGCCGTGGCGGAGGGCCTGCTCGCACGCGGACACCAGGTCGTCGTCGCCGCGCCGGGGATGTACCGCGCCCTCGCCGAACGAGCGGGTGCGGAGTTCGCGGCGATCCGGCCGGAGATCGACTACGACGACGTGGAGATGTTCCGTCGCGCCATGGACCCGAAGGGCGGCGCGGAGTACTGCGTCCGGGAGCTGTTCGTGCCCCCACTGCGCGAGAGCTACGCGGACCTCGAGGCTGCATGCGAGGGCGCGGACTTCCTGACGTCCCACATCTTCACGTATGCGGCGCCGATCCTCGGTGCCGTTAAGGGCACTCCCTGGATGTCTACCGTGCTGGCGCCTCTGAGCTTCTGCTCGGCGTACGAGCCCGCGGCGCTCGCGCCCATCCCGTGGTTCGCGCGGCTACGTCCGCTCGGCCCGGGCGTCGTCGGATTCCTCTTCTCGATGATGAAGCGCATCTCGCGAAGCTGGAGCGCGCCGATCCGCGAGTTCCGCCGCGAGCTCGGCCTTCCCGCCGACGCCGATCCGCTGTGGGAGGGCCAGCACTCGCCTCACGGCGTACTCGCCTTGTTCTCGTCGTCCTTCGGTGAGGCGCAACCCGATTGGCCCGCGCGGACGACGCTGTGCGGCTTCCCCTTCTACGACCGCGACTTCGGGGGCGAAGAAGACGACTCCGGACGGCTTCGGGCGTTCCTGGACGCGGGCGAGCCCCCGCTCGTGTTCTCGCTCGGCTCGTCGGCTGTCCAGCTGGCCGGCGACTTCTACGCCGCCGCCGCTGCCGCCGCCGAGCGACTTGGCCGCCGCGCCGTCCTCGTCACGGGCTCGGCGAACGCACCGGCCCTCGCGTCCGACGATGTGCTGATGGTCCGCTCGACGAGTGTTGCCCCACTCTTCGCCGCGGCCTCCGTCGTGATCCACGCCGGTGGAGTCGGCACGACCGGGCAGGCGATGCGCGCGGGCTGCCCGCAGCTCGTCGTTCCGTTCGCCGCCGACCACTTCGACAACGCGCTTCGCGTCGAGCAACGTGGCGTCGGCCGTTCCCTGCGCCGCAACCGCGTCGGCCCAAAGCGCCTCGCGAGCGAACTGGACGCGATCCTGTCGGACGAGCGCATCCGCGCGACGGCGCAGGCAACGGGGCGGATCGTCTCCGCCGAGGATGGCGCGGAGACGGCCTCCGACGCGATCGAGCGGGCCCTGGCCCGAGGTGGTGGTGCATGAATGCCGGGCGGCGCGTCTGCCAAGCCCTGAGCTATCGCGACGTGGCTTCGACTCGGGCACGACTCGCAGCACGCTCAGGCTCGACACGGACGCCAGGAGGCATTCATGCACCAACGCCGTACGTCGCTGCGATCGCAGTCGTTCGCCGGATGATTGAACCGATGGGCCGACGACCGGAGTGAACAATGTAGACGATAGGCATGTCACAGGTACCCGTCCCGATGGAGACTCTGCTGACGCACCGCGCTTGGGTGCGTCGGCTGGCTCGATCGCTCGCACGCGACGAAGCCTCTGCCAGCGATCTCGAACAGCGGGCGTGGACGGCTGCCCTTCGCCGTCCTCCGCAAGAGGAGGCAACGTCGCGGGCCTGGCTCGGGCGAGTGGTCCGGAACCTCGCTCGGGATGCGATTCGAGCCGACGGGCGCCGCACTCACCACGAGCGCGCAGCCGCGCGCGCGGAAGCGCTCAGCCCGACTGCGGATGTCGTAGCCGAGGCCGACGCCCATCGGCTCCTCGTCCTGGCGGTACACGGTCTCGGGGAACCAGGCCGCACGACCGTGTTGCTCCGCTGGTTCGAAGGCCTTCCCCCGCGGTCGGTGGCCGAGCGCATGGGTGTTCCTGTCGAGACCGTCCGCACCCGGCTGCGGCGGGCGCACGGGACGTTGCGCCAGCGCTTGCAGCGCATGGACCGTGGCGACGGAACCTGGATGGCGGCACTGGCCCCGCTCATGGGACACCGCCTAGAGGCTCCTGGCGACTGGATCACGATGGCCGCCGCGAAGCAAGCCGCGACGGTAGGAGGCGCGCTGATGGGGACGAAGACAGTGCTCGGGGGCGCGGCCTGTGTGGGCCTGGCGTTCGCGTTCTTCGGCGGAACGATCGTCGGCAGGTCGGAGGCGGAGGCACAACTCGCGGCCTCCGCGGGTCGCGGCCAGGCGCTTCGGGAACGGCTCGAAGAGCTGGAGGGCGAGGCGGGCAAGCGCGTCGAACCCGGACATCCTCGCGCGCCGCGGGTGGTGGTCGAAGCAGCCGCCGGCCAAGTCGAGACACTCCGGGCGCGCATCCGGGAGCTTGAAGGCGCACTGCAGTCCTCCGGACAGGACGTTGCGGAGGCCAGGCGAGACGCCACGACAGTCCCCGAGCCCGATGTCGCGCAGCCATCGCGTTTGCGCGCGGAGGAACTGACACGCCTCCGGGGCCTGACGGACACCGAGTTGCGCATGGCGATCCGCGAGATGGCTCGCATGCCGATGCTCGGCTTCCCCAGCGGGCAGAGAATGGACGGCAGGCGAATCCTCGAAGCATGCGCGCTGCTCCTCGACCGATCCCCGGACCGACTCGACCGCTACCAGGGCCTGTTCATGAAAGCGATCGCGCACGCCACCCTCGGTGAGACAGAGGCCGAGTTGGCTGCGTTTCGCCAGGCTGCGGTCGTCTTCGGTCCCGGAACCGATGAGGCGCACGCGGCCGAGACGCAGCTCGCCTACTCGATCGGCAACCACGGCGACCTGCAGAACTCCGCCGAAGCGTTTCTGCGCCTGACTCGCGATCTCCGCAAGCCGACGCGCCAGCGGGCGTGGAGCCATGTTCGCGCGGCGTGGCAGTACGAGGCGGGCCGCGACGTAGACCGTGCGAGCCAGGAGTATCGAGCGATCTTCGAGGAGTACGAGCGGGCCGAAGGCATCGACGAGGCAGCCGCGGTCGCTGCGGCACGCGCGGCGCTCGCCCGACTCGCGAAGCCCGCGTCCGATCGCTGACCCTGGAGGCGGGTCGTGTGGTCCGGCACGTCAAGCTCGAGTTCGAGAAGCCCGAGGAGCGATCGCAGGAACCCCTCGGTCTGCCGCAGCGGGAGGTGGAAGACGAGGCGCAGCGTGAGCGCGGCCTCGATGGCGGTGTCGGAGAACCTCCGCTGTCCGCCGCGCGCTCCCGACGGCTTCGGACGCCAGGCGTCGATGGCAGCCGATGAGATCCAGATCGTCAGGTCGCCGCGGTCAACGAGGCCGCGGTCGTACTCGGGCCAGTTGCCGACGCGGTACTTGGTCCTGAACGTCGGGTGTACTCTCGAGCGCTTGCTGGACATGCGGCGGCCTCCTCAGAGGAGGCTCTACGATGGAGTTGTCTTCGGGCGAGTTTCGATCCGTGCACCAACGCCCTCGCGATCCGGGTGTCTCTCTTGTTCTCTGTGCGAACACGCCATCACCGATCGTCACGCCGAC
This sequence comes from Planctomycetota bacterium, assembly GCA_965248445.1. Taxonomy (GTDB): domain Bacteria; phylum Planctomycetota; class JAJSAM01; order JAJSAM01; family JAJVHW01; genus CBDFJG01. The sequence continues at coordinate 449,738 of CBDFJG010000003.1, read as the reverse complement.
GCCCGCGACGATCTGGCGAGGAGATTCGATCAACGACCGATCGTGAGTCGTGCCCACGCGCCGTACGAATCGTCGAGGGCGCTCAGTTCTTCGGAGAAGACCTGCTTCGCCGCCGCTTCGCCTCCAACGGCGAGCGCCGCCGCGTAGAAGCTCGCCGCGCCGCTGGGGTCACGATCGAGCAGATACTGCATGAAGGCGTACGACTTGGCGACCTCGCGAACGCCCATCGCGTCGCGCGCGCATTCGACCAACTCCCCCATCGCCGGGTCGTCCCCGACTTCCAGCTGCAGGCGCGCCTGCGTCAGCCAATCCGCCGAAGTCGAGGCGGCGGCGCCACGCGCTGCGAGTGAGCGCGCTCCGGTGAGTCCGATCGTGATGTCCATCGCGAGGGCATCGCTGATCCACAGCTCTTCGCGAACCTCGAGCGAGGGCTGGTGCGCCTGTTCGTCGATCCGGAACGCCCGGACACCGTGCAAGCAGAGGAACCCGATCGCGCGTTCCAACGCGGGAGTCGGGTCGGTCGAGAAGAGGATTGCGGCGTCGTTGGCAACGATTCCATCGCCCGCGGCGGCCATGGCCTTGGCCTGCGCCTCACTCAACTCACCGTAGTGGATCAGCGACCTCGCGAACTCAGCGCGCGTGTTCGCGACGACGAAGAGCCATGGGTTCGGAATGAAATCGTCTGGATCCCCCAGCCCGAGCGCGTCCACGAAGCCGATGTGTGCGCGCGCCAGCGCCTTGGCAATGTGTTGGAGGCCCTTCTGCCCGAGATCGCCATCGACCGCGAAGACGCCGCAGGTCACGCGTCGGACGCGCCCGTTGTCTCCGTCCGATACGGTGTCCATCGGGCGCGCTCCCAACGCGCGCACTCGCTCCGCCCGCGCGATGCGTTCCTCCAGGAATGGCTGCGCCGCGGGATCGACCAGGCGTCCATCGAACTCCACGAAACCGAGCGCCTTGCACGCCTTCTCGTGGGTCGGATCGAGATCGATGACGCGCTGCCACGCGCATCGCTCCACGTCGGCGTACGCCGATCGCGCGTCGTCGTCCGCGTCGACGGGGCGCTTCGCCGCCGACGCGATCGTCACGAGGCGCTTCACCGCCATCGCGCGCTTCCTGGAGCGCAGTTTGGTCAACTCCTGCGGCTCCTCCGCGCGCACATACGCTGCGGAGCGGAACTGCTCACGGGCGTCCGCCGGCCACGTCCAGCCGTCGCCCCCGCGCTTGTAGCCGAGTTCCTTGCGGGCGCGCGCGTCGTCGGGGCGCCCCCGCAACGACTGCGCACGGAAGAGCGCGCCCCACCCGGGCAGATCCTTGCGATCGCACCAGCGACCCAGGTCGTAGAGCGCCTTGCCGCGCGCCATCGCGGCCCGCGCCACCCTCTGTGCCAACATCGCTGAGACACCGACCCCCCGGAAGATTACTGTGCAGGGCGGTGGAGGAATCAGCGATGACGAAGAAGGAGACCAAATTGCCGGGGGAGAACCCGGAGCCGAGGGAGGGCGAGCGGAGCGAGCCCCCACGAGGCGCAGGGGGCTCCCCCGGCGCGCGCGACCGCGAGGAGGGGGCGTCCCCGACCCGGAGGTCGTGCCGCGCGCCACGCGGCGGCGCTTCAGCGCGGCCTACAAGCTGCGGATCGTCGTGGAGGCCGACAGCTGCACGAAGCCCGGTGAGGTGGGGGCGCTGCTGCGCCGCGAGGGGCTCTACTCTTCGCACCTGGTGGCCTGGCGGCGTGCGCGCGACCAGGGCCAACTCGAAGCGCTCGCGCCCAAGCGTCGCGGCCCCAGGCCCGACCCGGCCCGCGCCCTCAAGCGGCGCCTGACGCAGCTCGAGCGCGAGAACGTCCGGCTGCGCCAGCGGCTTGAGACCGCTGAGACGATCATCGACGTGCAGAAAAAAGTCTCACGGCTGCTGGGCATCGAGATGCCCGAGACGAGCGGGAGCGACACGTGATCGCCGCTGAGGACCTGGGAGCGAGCGTGGGCGTCGCTCCGGCCTGCCGCGCGCTCGGCGTTGCGCGCGCCACGCTCTACCGGCGCCGGGCGGCACGGGCGTGCCCCCGGCCCCAGCAGCCGCGCCCGCCTTCGCCGCGGGCGCTCTCGACCCAGGAACGGGGGTGGGTGTGCTCGAGGTGCTCAACGGCGAGCGCTTCGTGGACCTCGCGCCGCGCACGGTGTGGGCCATGCTGCTCGACGAGGGGCGCTACCTGTGCTCGCCGCGCACGATGTACCGCATCCTGGCCACGGCGGGCGCGGTGCGAGAGCGCCGCAACCAACTGCGCCATCCGGCGTACAAGAAGCCCGAGCTCCTGGCGACGGGCCCCAACCAGGTCTGGAGCTGGGACATCACCAAGCTCAAGGGACCGGTGAAGTGGACGTACTACCACCTCTACGTCGTGCTCGACATCTACTCGCGCCACGTCGTGGGCTGGACGCTGGCTGCGTGCGAGAGCGGCACGCTGGCCAAGGAACTCGTCGCGCACGCGTGCGACAAGCAGGGGACCCGCGCCGGTGAGCTGACGCTGGCGCTCAAGCTGGCGGACCTGGGCGTGACGAAGTCCCACAGCCGGCCGTACACGTCCAACGACAACGCCTTCAGTGAGAGCCAGTTCCGGACCATGAAGTACCGGCCGGACTTCCCCTCGCGCTTCGGCTCCATCGAGGACGCGCGCGCGCACTGCCGCGCCTTCTTCGACTGGTACAACCGCGAGCACCGGCACTCGAGCCTCGGGCTCTTGACGCCCGAGACCGTCCACTACGGCCGCGCCGAGGCCGCCGTCGCGGCGCGCTCCGTCGTGCTCGATGCCGCCTACCGTGCTCACCCCGAGCGCTTCGTGCGTCGTGCGCCGGCTCCGCCGGCGCTCCCGACCCAAGTCTGGATCAACCCGCCGGCGCCGCAGCCGGCGACACAGGAGGTCGCTCACTAAACTCCAAGACGCGCGGTGTCTCAGAATCGTTGACACGTCCCGCCAGTTGCTGGTCGAATTCCGCGACGGTCGCGGCCTTCGCACTCTCAACACTCGATGCCAGACCCAAGACGGCGATGGCGAGTCCGCCGAGAACACACGCGTCACGAAGCACCATGTCTACGCACCCTCTCACTCCCCGAGTGAGCATACGGTCGCGACCGTCGCATTCCACGTGCCGATGTAAATGACGGTGGCGACGCCCGGCCCGAGTCACTCGTCATCGGGGCGTTGGTGCATGAATGCCCCCTGGCGGCCGCGTCGAGCCTGGGCTGCCCTGGCCTCTGGTAGCGCGCCAGGTCCCCATGGGCGAACCTCCTGCCACCGGGGTTGGGGCATGAACCGGCAACTGTCGAGCACGCGCCAGCGATTCGCGTCGTCTACCGGCCGATCCGGCACGAACCCGGCCGGCAACGCCTCCGTGTCGGCATGTCTCCCGATCGCGGACGCGCCTCACTGGCGAAGCCACTGCTGGAGCGCGAGAGCGGCCATTGACGTCGTGAAGACCGAGCCGCCCGTGGCGCTGAACGCGCGGTCCGGTTCGAAGGAACCGTTGCTCCTCTGCAGACCCGCGAGCCGCTGCATGCCGTCTTTCCAGCGTCGGGGCCAGGCGCTCCGCGCCGAGCGCAGGACACGCGCCCCGAACCAGGCCGCGTGGACGTCGAAGTAGACCTGTGGGTCCGGGTCCGCGAATGGCGCGTTCTCGGCAATGCCGGCGAGCGAGAGGTCGGAGGCGTACTCGGTGTCCGGGGTGTCCGGGTCCTCGCCGTTCACCCGGGCGATGCGCCTCTTCGCAAGCATCGCCATCGCGGTGAGAGACCAGTCGCCCGATCGCAGGTTGCGCATGTCGCTGGAGCGTCCGCTCTCTTTCGGCCGGTACGCGCGGCCACCTCCGCGTCTCTGGTATCCGATGTTGCCGGTCGACGGATCGGTCATCTTGGCGAACCAGTGATGCGCGCCCCGCAGAGAGAGGACGGCGGTGCGCGAGTCTGGGCGCACGTCGGAGAATGGCGCGAGGCCCAGATCCATCCGCGCGGCTGTGGAGATGGCGAGCGTCATCCACACGGTCACGGCCGTGTCGTTGTCGCCGTCCCGAACGCCATAGCGCCATGCGAGGTAGGGATTCTGGCACTTGTAGATGGCGGCGAGACCGCGCTCAGCCGCCGCCGCGAACTTCTCGTCGCCGGTCGCCCCCCACGCTTCGAGGACGGCAAGCTCTGCGATTGGCTGGGCAAACGTCGCGCCGCGCGCCCCGGCGGGCTGGAAGAAGCCGTCTTCGGACTGCGCCTTCATCAGGAACCCGAGCCCCTTCGCGACCGCGTCGGCGTGCGGCCCTGCCGTGGGCGTGTTCCCACCGTCGAGCAACGCGAGCAGCGCGAGGCCTGTCACGCCGACGTCGAGCCCCGCTGCGCCGGGCTCGCAACGGGGCGCGCACGAGCACTTCATGCGCGACGACGACCAGCGTCCGTCCGGTGCCTGGTGCGTTGCGAGCCACGTGTGTGCCGCGGCGATCGGATCTGGATCCGAGAACAGAGGAGGCACGCGCACGACGCGCTGGCCCGGCAGGACCTCGATGGTTACGTCCTGCCGCTTCCGGTTGGCGAAGACGCGCAACGCGTGGGAGCCGAGTGCGACCGGGGCGCCGTCCTTCACGTCCTCCCCATCGAGGCGCACGGTCGTGCCGTGTGCGGCGTCCCACAGATCGAGCATGGCCGGCCGCGGCTCCCAGTCGCTCGGCTCGCCCCGCACCACCTCGCCGGGATCGAGCTTCCGCGCGGACCCGAATTGCGTGACGCGGCCGCGGCGGCCGAGCGCAAGCCGACCGGCGCCCGGCGGCGCCGTGCCGCCGTCGAACCAGCCGAGGTCCTTGGACTCCCACGCGACGGAGAAACCGTCGCCCGACTCGAGCGTTGGCCACGACGCGGGTTTGAGTGCCGGCAGGGTGACGACCGTGTCCGATGAACCCCGGAGGGCTACCCGGCGACGCAGCACCGCGTAGTCCTCGCAGAGCACCACGACCTTCACGCTGCCGGACTTCTTGGGCTGCACACTTGTCTTGGGCAATGCCCCCCAGAGTTCGCCGTCGATGTACGCAACGGCGCCATCCGTCGGACAGTTGAGGGTGAGTTTCGTCTCCCACTTCTCGTTGTCCTTGGATGCGTTCGCGCGAGGCAGCGCCAAGAGCGCGCTGGCGGCGACGAGCAGAGTCACGATGACGGGGGAGCACGGGCGAACGAGCGTCGACCGGCGGTCCGTGGTCGTAGTCATGTGAGGTGGCGATCGTAGCGCCCAGGACGGAGATGCGCTGCCGACAGACCGGAACCAGCTTCGGTGGGTCGGATCCGTCGGTCCGCTTCGCTACGGGGTCAGCGCAGACCCACGGGCGGCAGCGGCATGGATGCATGAGCCGGCAACCGGGCGTTGGTGCATGAGTACCGCGTGGGAGAGAACCCTGGCTTGCGGAGGCTCAAGGTCAGTGGGGCTGTTTCCAATCCCCATCTGACCCGGAGACCCGGGGGTGTTCACAACCTGCTCGGTTCCTACAGCTAGCGCGTCGCGGCGAGCGCCTTCTCGACGGCGGCCGCGAGTTCGTCGCCGCGCAGGTCGCGGGCGAGGATGCGGCCGTCGGGCCCGACGAGGACGGTGTGCGGTATGCCGCGGACGTTGTAGAGGCGCGGGACCTCGCCCTCGAAGCCGCCGAGGTCACACACCTGCGGCCAGGGCATGTCCTCCTCTTCGAGGAAGTCGACGAGCGCGATGCCGTCCTCGTCGAGCGAGATGCCGACGAGGGCGAAGTCGGGGCCCTCGAAGCGCTCGTGCAGGGCGATGAGGCTCGGCAGCTCCCCGATGCACGGGCCGCACCACGTCGCCCAGAAGTCGAGCAGCACGACCTTGCCGCGCAGGGCGGCGAGGGAGATCGCTCCGCCGTGGATGTCCTTCGCCTCGAACCCGGGCGCGGGCATGCCGACGGCGAGCGTGTCCAGCTCGTAGAGCGCGCCCTTGGCCTCCTTCGCCTGCCGGGTGCCGGGGTGGAGCCGGACGATCTCCTCGAACGCGGCGCGGGCGGCGGCGGTGTCTCCCGAGCCCTTTAGGTCCTCGGCGAGCGCGGAGCGGATCTGCGCGGCGGGTTCGCCCTCGGGATGGGCCGCGAGCCACGTGCGAAGGCGCGCCCGCATCTCGTCCCGACGCTCGACGCCGTCGGATCCCCACATCGCGGTGCCCGCGTTCTCGCCGACCACGCTCTCGTGTTCCGGTAGCTCCATCGCCTCGAGGTAGAGCTCGACCCAGTCCGCGTGGTTCTGGGCGTTCGAGTAGATCGTCAACAGACTCGCGCGGAGCTTGGCGCCGACGCGGCCTGCGGGGTAGCGCACGAGTAGTGTGCGGTACTTCTTCGCGTACTCCGGCGAGGGGTCCTCGGGTGGCGGGCCGTTTCGTTCCATGTAGGCGGCGGCCGCCTCCGGCGTGCGGCTCTTTCCCTCGGCCTCCAGAAAGTCGTCGTAACCGCCCCAGTACCGGTTGTTCTCCTCGATGTGGCGGTCGAACGCGCCGTCCCAGTACTCGGCGCGGAGTGCGGCGTACTCGGCGAATCCGGGCTCTCCCTCGAGCGACGAGGCCGCGGTCGCCGTGCCCGTCTCCGACGGGATTCCCCCACGCTTCTCGCGCGCCGCGGCGAGGAGCGCGTCGAAGCGTGCATCGTCGTGGAGCGTACGCAGGTCGCCGTCCCGCGCCATCCAGTCGAGGTCTGTCCGCTCCGACTCGACCGCCAACGCGACGGCTTCGAGCGCCTCGTCCTTTGCGCCGGCGAGCGCGGCGCAGCACGCCCAGTCGTACGCGTAGGCCCAGCGGCGGTCCGGGTCGTCTTCAGCACGTGCGAGCGCGCGCCAGGCGTCGGCACCGGCCCGGAACTGGCCGCTGGCGTACAGCGTCTTGGCGATGCGCTGCCTTGCGCCAGCGCGGGCGATCGAGATCTCCGCGTAGCGCTTGCGCCATGAGGCGATCCGACGCTCGACCGGCTCGCGCTCGCCGAGGACGCACAGCGCTTCGGTGGCGGCGTTGCGCAGCACTTCGGGTGCGGCCTCGTCGGTCATGAGCGCGCGTAGCGTGCCCGCGGCGTCGGCGCCGCCGATCCGTCCGAGGGCCTGCGCCGCGAGCACTCGGGTCTCGGCGCCGTGTTCGGAGTCACGGACCATCGAGGAGAGCGGAGCGGCGGCTTCCTCGCCGAGACGAACCAGCGCGTCCGTGCGGTGCCAGTGCGTTCCCTCGTCCCGCGCCACGCGCAGAGCGTTGGCGACGCGGTCCTCGATCGGCCGCGGCGTCTCCGCCGCCGCGGGCGCGGCGGGCGGCGACTGCGCGTCGGACGGCGAGGACGCGCCGTCGCCGCAGCCGGTGACGAGAAGCCCCGCGGCGAGCAGACCGGCTGCAAGGCGTCTCATGTCGGCTCTCCCATCCGCTGTTGATGTTACGGGCCCGTTGTTCGTCCCCGGCGTCACACGATCGTCACCGTCGAACGCCGCGAACCAAGGGAGGCGGCGTCTCGCCTCGAACGACGCGAAACACGGTAGACACCGCGGCCGATTCGGGGCGTTGGTGCATGAGTGCCGGGCGGCGCGTCTGCCGAGCCTGAGCCAGCGCGACGTGGCTTCGGCTCGGGCACGACTGGCAGCACGCGGACGCCAGGAGGCATTCACGCACCAACGCCGCGCCCGACCAAAGTTCCCGACGACGCCGAACGTTAGGGTTGATGGGGACTCTCTCCCGGAGGTCGCGATGAAGAAGCCCGCTCGGCTCGCCGTTGCCGTCGCCATCAGCACTGCCGTTCTCGTGGCCGGAGCCACGGTTGCCCCCGCCCAGGACGCCGCTCCGCTGCAGACCGGCACTCGCGAGCAACGGCGCGACGCCGCCATGACGCTCCACCGGCAGGTCCGCGCCGGAGGCGACGAGGGCCAGCGCGCCTTCGCCGCCCTTGCCGCCGCGCTCGCCAGCCAGGACGACCTCGCTCGCAGGGCAGCCTCGCGCGTGCTGGTGTTCGAACCGCTGCGCGTCGGCGAGATGCGCGCCGCGATGGAGCGGGGCGCCCGCTCGCGCGATCCTGTGATCGCCCTGCGCTGCCAGGCAACGCTCGTGCTCGCCGAACTGTCGACCGAGGGCGGCCACGATGCTCTGCGCCGTAGATTGGTGTCGCCTGATGCGGCGGACCGCAGCGACGCCGCCGCGGCGCTCCGGCGCTTACGCAAGGGCGCCGCGCCTGCCGTCCCTGAGCTCGTCTGGGCCCTGGGCGACCCGGACCGTCACGTCTACGAGCGCGCGGCAGGAGCGCTCGAGGACATCGGCCCGGGCGCGCGGCCGGCGATCCCGGCACTCATCACGCTCTACGAGGTGACCAGCGGGTCCTACTCCGTGCCTCAGGCGCTCGACGCCATCCGCCACGGGCTGCGCGAGGCGACGCCGCTCCTGCTGGCCGAGGCGCGCCACCGTTCCGCGTCCGTGCGCGCGGCCGTCATCGAGCGGCTCGGTAGGAACGGTCCGGCCGGCGAGGAGGTCGTCGCGGCCGTGCGCGAGGCGCTCTCGACCACCGATCCCGGACAGCGGTCGGCCGCGATCGGAGCCCTGGCGCGGGTGGCGCCCGAGGACCCGCAGACCGTCGAGACGCTGAGGGAGTTCCTGACGTACGAAACCCCGCGAGCCCGGCGTGTCGCGGTCAACGCGCTCGCCGAGCTGGGGGACGGCGCGCGCGCGGCTGTCCCGGACGTTGCGCGTCTCGTCACCGAGGACCCGGCGCCGGAGGTGCGGCTGTCGGCCGTGCGTGCGCTCAGGCGGATCGGGCGCAGCCCTGACGACGCAGTCGCGGCGCTGGTGCGGGCACTCATGGACGCCGACGCGAGGGTGCTGAGGGCGGCGGTGCAAGCGCTGACGGTCCTCGGGCCGCCGGCGGACGCGGCTTCCCGCCTGCGTGAACTCGAGACGAGCGAGGTCTACGGCCTGCCGGAGTGGGCCCTTGCGGCGCGGTGGCGCGCCCAGCCCGAACTCGCGGACGACGTGCCGACGCTGTTTCGCATCGCCCGGCTCTACGGGGAACTCGAACCCTACGGCGACCAGGCCCGGGCGCGCTTGCTCGACCTCGCGCGGTCCCGCGACGCGCCGGTCGCCGAGATCCTCGATGCCTGGGACGATGCCCACGAGGATGGTCGCCCCGTCAAGCTCACGCACGTGCACTACGAGGTGACCCGGGCGCTCGGTCCGCACGCTGCGACGGACGAGAACCTGGCGGCGCTCGTCGAGGCTGCGAGCGGGCCGGCGGAGCCGCGGGCCGTCCTCGCGCTCGACGTGCTTCGGCGCATGGGGCGCGCAGCGTTGCCCGTCGCGCCCGAGATGGCAACGCTGATCGCCGGCGAAGGTCCGCGGATGCCGCAGGCGGCGACGGTGATCGGTGCGATCGGCCCGGAGGCCGCGGGGGCGGCGCTGGACGTGATGCTGGCCGTGATCGACGGTCCTCCGGGGGAGAGTGCGGAGCCGGTTGCCGACGCGCTCGGCCAGATGGGCCCCGGCGCGCTCGATCCGCTACTCGACCGCTCCCTCCGGAACCTCGAGGAGTCCGCCGAGACGCGCCGGCTGGCCCTCCGCGCACTCGGCGGTCTCGGCGAGCTTGCGCGGCCGGCAGTGCCGCTCATGGTGGTGCGCGCCACGGCCGGCGACCTGGAATGCGTGCAGGCACTCGGCGGGATCGGCCCTACGGCGGAGGGCGCCGTGCCGGTCCTGCGAGAGTTGCTGGCACGCAACGACGCAGAGCTCGCGAGCTACGAACTCCCGGTGGGGTTCGGGAGCGTCTCCTTCTGGGGCGGCGGCATCGACGAGAGCGCGCGTGCGAACCTGACTCGCGCAGTCGTGGCGCGCGCCCTCGGGCGCATCGGGCGCGTCGCCTTCCACGGACCGGACACGCTCCGGCCGCTCATGAAGTCCGACGACCCGCACCTGCGGCTGCGCGCCGCACAGGCGGCGCTGCAGATCTCCCAGACCGCCAACGACCCGGCGCTACAGGTCATCACGGATCTCGTCGCCGACGACGCACAGCACTGGGCTCTGCGCTTCCACGCGATCGAAGCTCTGCGGGAACTCGGCCCAGCGGCACTCGACGCAGCGCCCGTCGTCGATGCCGTGGGCCGTGATGACACGGCCGACTCCTCGCTGCGTGTCGCGGCGGGCAGTGCGTTGCGGGCGATGTGGGGTCAGTAAGGGAAGGCAGACCGGCGTTGGTGCATGAATGCTCTCGTGGCCCGCGCGGCCCCGATGGGCAGGCCTCCCGTCACGAGGGGCCTGGCCTATGTCCAGCAAGCGATCGCGGGTACATCCCGCCTGCGTGCCGATGGCCGCGCTGGCGACCCCGAACGAGCCGATTGAGCCTCGCCGACTCTGCGAGTGGTTCTGAAGAGGGTTGGCTCTGGGGAGCCAACGCCACCCCGCGCGAACCAACCGACCGGGTGGTTAACGCCTTGCAGAGAACGCGCGCATGTCCCGCGCCCGCACACGGTTACGCGCAACGGCCGACTCTCGGTTCGCACCCGTTCGCTCTCGGGTCCAGACGCAACACCCCGCGACAGCGCCGGAATCGGTCCGTTCCGTCTCGAACTCTCGATTGCTCACCAGAACGCGCCGTCGTTGGTTAACAGCTTTCGACGCCTTGGACCCCAGGGGGAACAGGCGGGAAGTGCACCGCCGAATCCGTCTCCTCTCGGCAGGTCAAGGGGAACGATGATGCGAGGACTCAGGTGGAGCTCTCTTGCCGCCACGGCGGCAACCGTCCTGTTCTGCGCGAGCGTCGCAGGCGGAGTCGGCACCATCGTGACGACGTGCGCCGTGATCGACGCTGGTGCCGCGGACGCGCAGGGCGTCGTCACCATCGACGAGTGCGCGCCGGAGGCAACGCCGCCCGCGAAGCCGCCGCTCGGCACGATCCCGCCACAGGGCGCGAACGGGGGACCGCTACCGGAGAAGCCAAGCACCGGGAACGGCAGCGACGGCGCGGTGACCCTCGACAGCACGCAGTCGCTGCCCGGAGGCACATACAACTACACGGACTTCACGGTCGAGAACGGTTCGGTCATCACGTACGACGACGCGGTGACGATCCGTGCGACCGGCTCCGTGCGGATTGCCGGACGGCTCGAGACCAGCGTGATCCTCGGACAGATCGAGATCATCGCGGGCGACGAGATCGTGATCTACGACATGGGGAGCACGCCCGTCACCGGCATCGAGACCGGAGGGCTGCACGTGACCCTCGAAGCGGATCGCGTGGATATCGGCGTCCAGATGGTCCCCATGGACGGAGTCACCCCGACGCACGCCGCCGAACTGGTGGGCTCGGAGTTCTTCATCCGCTCGCACGGAACGACGTCGGGACTCAACGGAGTCGACATTGCCAACTCCATTCTCGATACGACCGGTTCGTTCATGGAGATCCAGTCGTCGACGCACATCTCCCTCGACTCGACCATTCTCGACGCCGTCAGGACCCTCGTGCAGGCGTTCGGCGGCGACATCGACTTCGACCAGACGAGCAGCAACACGTTCGGACGCATGCTGATCGAGGCCTCGGAGGACGTGGTCTTGCAGAACTCGCCGATCACCGTCCTCGCTGCGGACCTGCGGGTCGAAGCGTTCGGGGGGGACGTCGAGATCGCCGGCAACCGCGTGTACGCCGCCGACGGGCTCGCCTTCGGCGGACCCGAGGGCGACGGCGAGGTGGTCGTTGCCGCGAGCGGCTCCGTCGTGGTCTCCGACTACGGGGCGATTGTGTCGGAGGGTGCCGGCGGCGTCCGCGTCTCCGCACACAGCGGGAGCGTCGAGCTCGACAACGACGCGGACCGCCTGGAGGCGCGCGTCGAGTGCATACGCGCCGGGGGCATCCTCGTCGAGTCCGCGCAGAACGTCCGTGTCTGGGGGGCCAGTTTTTGCCGCGCCCAGGACGGCGATGTCGTGGTCCGCGCCTTCGGCGGCGAAGTGCTGCTGGACGGCGTCCCGTACCTCGAGAGCGTGAACTCCGACGTCGATGTCGGCGCGTCGGGGCGCATCGCGGCCGTGCAGGGCACCGGCTTTCCCGAGGTCGTGATCGTGGGACCGCGCCCGCAGGTGTTCGGCAACGCCGTATCGCTCGTCGCGGGGTCCGCCGGCATCGACCTACAAGCGACGATCAACGCGAGCTCCGGCGACCTGCTGATGCACTGCGAAGGCGACATCTCGTTCGCCGGCGACGCGGAGGCAGGGAACGCCGGCGACGTCACGATGATCTCGGAGGGCGGCGATATCCTCGTGGTGGACGCGATGATCACGACGCTCTCGAGCGATATCGACTCCGGCGGCATCCTGCTCGAGAGCTTCGGCGGTTCCGGCGCGCTGATCGACGCGACGAACGCGATCATCGTGTCCGGCGACGCGATCGGCGGCACGAGTGGCGACGTGTCGCTGCTGATCCACGCATCGGGCACGATCCAGTCGTTCGTCCTGCCAAAGACGGTGAAGGTCAAGCTCAATGAGAACAACCCCGCGAAGTCGAAGATCAACGCCGCGGGGTTCTTCGACACCGGACCGGAACGCGCCTCGCTGGCCGGACCAGCGACGGTGAGGATCGGCGACCTCGGGTACACCGCGAACCTCGAACCGAACACCAAGGGCACGAAGTTCCAGTTCAAGTCCGGCGGCGCCCGCCTGCTCATCAAGCCGAACCGTTCCGGGAGTTCGCGCGCCAAATTCAGGCTGACGATCACCGACGACTTCATGGGCCAGGTCCCGGACTCGGGTGACATCACGATCGAGTTCGAGACGGCGAGCGCCACCGGCGCGGGGACGGTCGAGCTCGAGCGCGGCAGGTACAGGCTCGGCAAGCGCCGCGGTCTGCTGAGTAATCCGAACGTGTTCCCGTTCAAGGTCAAGCAGGTCCACAAGGGCGACGGCAAGGACGTGTTGTCGATCCTGGCGGGCCTGGCGACGCAGGGCGGAACGCCCGACACCGCGCCGGACGTGACGATCTCGGTCGGCGGAGTGTTCGAGGCGACGATCCCGGGCAACGAGTTCACCCGCAAGGGCGATGTGTACGTGGCCCGGAACCCGCCGTCCGCGCCGGGCGTGTCGAAGCTCCAGATCAACTTCCTGAGGGAACAGGTGCTCCTTAAGGCCAAGGGACTCACGCTCGGCGCGCTGCCGGGCGAGGGTCCCTACAACATCCAGATCGCGGTCGGGCAGGACAGCCGCAGCGTGGACATCCGCATGTCGCCTGCGAACAAGCGCACGCTCAAGTACTGACGGGTTCCACTACGGGTCGCGCGGCGATCTGGATCCAGCCCCAGTCACAAGGGCTGAAAACGGGTACCCACGAACCACCCGCGGAAGTCGGGATGGCAATTGGCTGCATTCTCGACATGGACGACGCCGGGCATCCCGCCGCCCTTGGGGCGCAGTTCCTTGAAGACAGGCGACTCCCGACGAACACGGTTGAGCCTGGCCGAATCTGCGAGTTGTTCGTAAGAGGGTTGGCTCTGCGGAGCCAACGCCACAACGCATGTGGACGCGAGACGCGGTCACGCGGTGTGCAGGCCGGATGCGCGGTGCAACTCCGCGAGGCCGGCCGCGAGCGCATCCAGGATTGCCGCGCGGTTGCGCGCCGCACGGAGTTGCTCGACGATCGACGTGCGCAGAACGAGCGCCGAGAACTCGGCGAGGATCTGCAAGTGCGTTTGACGATCGTGCGGTGGACCGATCGACGCGAACACGACGTCAACGGTCTCGCCGTCCGGACGTCCATAGTCGATCGGTGACGCGAGCGCGAACACACCCACGTACGTGCGATCGAGGTCCGGGATCGTGCAGTGCGGGAACGCCAGGCCCTGTCCGATTCCCGTGTGCTGCGTTCGTTCGCGCTTCAACAGGGCATCGTGAATGACCCGCGGGTCCTGGCTCGCCGTGGCTTGCGCAAATCGCTTTGCGAGCAGCCGGAACAGCACCGATTTGTCCCGCACGCGGACGCGGGCGCCGACGCACCGGCCGACCAACAAAGGCAGCAGGTCGAACTCCTTCGACTCGCCTGTCGCGGTTGCCGGCGCCTCGACGTGCACTTCGTGCGTCCGCCCAGGCGGGGTCTTGAGCATCAGCACCGAGCACGCGGCGCCCTCGATGATGCGCTCCTTGTCGGTGCCCCGGAACTGTCCGAAGAACGACTTCCAGGCGGGCGCGCCCGTGACCAGCAAATCGAAGGACGCCGTCGTCTCGACCAGACTGCGTATCCGGTCGGCTCCGCGGACGGTGAGAACCTCGAACGGAGACTTGCACATGCCGCCGAGCTCTTCGATGTATGCGCTGCGGCTCCGCTCCTGCTCCTCGGTTGCGTTCGGACGCTGGAACCGCAGGAACGTGAGCGTCGCACCATGGAGCGCCACCAAGTGGTCTGCGGTGCGGACGACAAGCGCATCGTCCGGACCCGGCTCCGCGGACACGAGGACCTTGCGGATGTAGCGGACCCCGCGATCTCGGAACAGCGCCAGGTTGCTGTCCAGGTGGTTCACGAGCCACCCGAGGGGGCTTGTGAACAGGAACCTGTATCGCGCGCGCCGACCACGCCACGCGATGACGAGCCACTCGCAAGCGAAGCGCGTCGTGATCTGGTGTGCCGTCTCCACCAGGTCGTGCGTGACCACGGAGTCGAAGTGCAGATCGAGATCGCGCTCGCGCGCCATGGCCTGGATGCGGCGCCGCAGCGACCGCACGATGGCTACGTTTCGATCGCTACCCGTCACGGGGATCTGTGCCGGCAACTCGTTCAGCCGGATGACCTCGATTTCGCGGCCGTCAGCGAGCGCGGCACCGACCTCGACGAGCGCCTCCGGGGACCGCTCCCAGCCCATCAGCGCAACGGCGACGGCGGCGCGATCGTGCCCGTGTTCCTCCTCGGCCGCGTCTCCGACCACGCCCTTCCGTGCGGACAGCTTCTCGACAATGCCCATGCGATCGGCACGCCGACGGCCGAACACCGCGTACAGCAGCACGCCGAGGACAACGATGGCGGCGGTCGCCCAGACCGCCGTCAGCCCCATGACGCTGAGAAGCACGCCGCAGGCGATGACGCCCAGGATCGGCACCGCCGGATAGAGCGGTATCCGGAACGTCGGCCGGTACCACGTCGAGCCACTCTCGCGCAGCACGATGAGCGCGACGTTCACGACCCCGAAGATGAGGATCTTGAACAGACTCGCGAGCTTCGCGATGCCGGCGACGTCCAAGAACAGGATGGCGAGCGTCATGGGGACCGCGGTCGCGAAGATCGCGATCGTGGGCGTGCCGAATCGACCGCTGACGCGTGCGAGCACGTCCGGGAGGAGTCTGTCGCGCGACATCGCGTACGGAAACCGCGACGACGCGAGGACGCCGGCGTTCGCCATCGAGAGCATCGTGACGACACCGAGTCCCGCGAACACGAGACCGACCCAACGGCCACCCACCGTCTCGGCAAGTGTGTGGATCGGCCGCAGGTCCGACTGGAGGGCGCTCTGCGGGACGAACTTCACCAGTGCGAACCCGACCAAGGCGTACAGCAGTCCAGCCGCCACCAGCGAGATGATCATCCCGGCAGGCAGGTTGCGGCCGGGGTTGCGCACCTCCTCTGCGATCGCGGCGACCTTGGTCACTCCGGCGTACGACACGAACACGAACGCGGCCGCGGCGACGAAGCCCCCCATCCCGTCGGTCAGGAACGGCCCCTGCTCGACGGCCTCGCCGACGACGTGCGACCCGACGGCCAGGAACACCAGCCCGCCGACCGCGAGGGTCACGATCCAGAGCATCACCTTCCCGACCTTGCGGACGCCGGCGAGATTCAGGGTCACGATCGCCGCCAGAACCGCGAGCGCCGTCGGACGCAGCGGCAGGATGTCCTCGACCCCGAGGGCGCCGAGGTACGCGCCGAAGCCCACCAGCGCGAACGAGCTCTTCAGCAGCATCGAGAGCCAGAGTCCCAGACCGCTGACAGTGCCCGCGAGCGGCCCGAACGCCCGGTCGACGTACACGTACGTGCCGCCTGAGGTCGGCATCGCCGTTGCCATTTCGGCCTTGGCCAGCGCCGCCGGCAGGACGCAGATCCCGGCGGCCAGGTAGGCCAGCCAGACGGACGGCCCCGTCTTCGCCGCGGCGAGCCCCGGGAGCACGAAGACCCCGCTCCCGAGCATGGCACCCAGGCTGATCGCGACCACGTGATGCAGCCCAAGAGTGCGTTCGAGACCCTTCACCGCGTGCGCTCACTCCTCCCAATCGGTCCGCTCCGATTGTGGCCGCGGGCGCCCCAGAGAGCCCGGAACCATCTCACGACAGGCTCCGATGGAGCCTCGGCACCAGCCGTGGCGACGCGACACTCCATCGCGCTCCCATGCCCTCGAGACCCACGCGCCCCGCCGGACTCTCCCACGTCGAGGTGAACGTCCGGGACCTCGCGGCCTCGCTCGCTTTCTGGGACTGGTTCCTGCCACGCCTCGGGTGGGCGCAGTTCCAGGACTGGCCCGGCGGGCGGAGCTACCGGAGCGCCGAGACGTACATCGTCTTCGTCGCCGCGGAGGAGCGGCATGCGGAGCGACCCTATCACCGCGGCGGTCCAGGCCTGAACCACCTGGCGTTCTCTGTCGAGACAGCCGGCACGGTGGACACGCTGCGCGAGGAACTCCGTGAGCGCGGCGTGCCGTTGCTCTACGAGGACCGTTATCCGCACGCGGGCGGACCGGACGTCCACGCGCTGTTCTGCGAAGACCCGGACCGAATGAAGGTCGAGGTCGTCGCGGGCTCCTAGCGGCCGAACGACCTCACGCGTACTCGAAGGAGATCGGCGCCTCGACGCGGGGGTCCAGGCTGCGGTGCACGGGGCAGCCGTGTGCGGCGCGCTCGAGCAGCGGGCGCACATCGGGCGGCACGCTCTCCGGAAGCACGACGGTGAGGGGGAGACGCGCGATACGTCGGTGAGGATCGGCGGCCATCTCCTTGGTTACACGGAACGTCGCGCCGGTGATCTCGATCCCCTTCCGCGCGGCAAAGATCCCGATGATCGTCATCACGCACGTGCCCAGCGCCGTCGCCACGAGATCCGTGGGCGAGAAGCTGCGGCCGCGGCCCTGGTTGTCCACTGGTGCGTCCGTGGTCATCTCGGCGGCCGAGGGGCCGTGGACTGCCACGCACGAGAGCTCGCCGTCGTATCGTCCCGTGACCTCGACCATCGCTCACCTCCTGTTCGGTCCCTATCCTGTCCGCATGACAGCTCCCCACGCACGTCTGATCGGACTCTCGACCGCACTTCTCGCCACGGTCGTGGCCAGCGCCACGGCCCAGGACCCCGCGGCACCGCCTGCGCCCCAGGATCCGCCGTGGTTCGTCGACGTGGCGACAGAGGTCGGTCTCACGGACGACCGCGCGAAAGACTGCGTCTTCACCGATCTCGACGGCGACGGCTGGCTCGATCTCGTGCTGAGCCGCCGGACGTTCCTCGTGTCGCGCAAGCGCGGCACGCGCTTCAAGGAGGTCGAGGGTGTCGGGATCCCGTTCCCCGTGGTGAAGCAGGTCCCGCTCGGCCGCGACGGCAAGCCGGACCAAGCCAAGGCAAGCACGAAGGAACTGGTGCCTCACTACCTCTACTTCGCAGACATCGACAACGACGGTGACCAGGACGCGCTGGCCGGCATCAAGGCGACGTGGGTGCGCTTCGGGGCCGCGGGCTTCGAGAGCGTTGCGGCCTCCGATCACGGCGCTCGCTCGACGGTCTGGCTGAACGACGGCAGGGGCCGGTTCGCGCGAGGACCGGCGTCCGACTACACGCTTCCAGCGAATGTCGGCCCCGTGATGGCGCTGGCCGTCTGCGACGTGGACCAGGACGGGCTTCTGGACGTCTTCGAGGGCCGCGAGTACCAGGTCTACGGACAGCTCGAGGACTGCGGCATCGACCGTCTGTTCCGCGGAGACGGCCGAGGTGGCTTCGCCGACATCACCACCGCCTCTCGACTGACCACGCTGCCCGTTGCGGCTGGTCACCGCTCCTCCCGTCCGACGTACGGCGTGACCCACGGCGACATGGACGGCGACGGCGATCAGGATCTCCTCGCCCTCTCGTACGGCCGCCAGTGGAACCGTCAATGGCGCAACGAGGGCGACGGCACGTTCGTCGACGTCGGTCGCGAGACGATGTTCGCGGGTGACGCGATCCAGCACGGCAAGTACCCCGAGTGGGCGCAGGAGTTCTTCAAGCGTCGCGGCGCAGAGCGTTCGGACGAGGCGCCGTTCCGGGCGAACGGAAACACCTTCGACTGTGCCGTTGCCGACTACGACAACGACGGCGACCTGGACTGCTTCATCGGAGAGATCACGCACGCGTGGGCCGGCGAGTCATCGGATCTGTCCGCGCTGTTGGTGAACCAGGGCAACGGGTTCAAGCGGATCACCGTCGCCGACCTGCTTCCGCCGCGGAAACGGCGCGAAGAGCGCTCGTGGAACAACGGCGACCTGCACGTAGCGCTTGCCGACATCCAGAACGACGGATTGCAGGACCTCCTGATCGCGTCGGGGGACTACGCGGACGGGCAGTTCCTGCGCGTCTACTTCCAGAACAAGGACCACACATTCAAGGACGTCACGGAGAGACTCGGCATGACGTGGGAGGGCTGCGGAAGCCTCTCGCTCGGGGACTACGACCGCGACGGCGACGTGGACATCCTGATCGGGCGCTCGTTCATGCGGCTGAACAAGGCACACCGAGAGAAGTTCATGCCGGGTCTCGAGATCAACCGCGTCGGCCTCCTGCGCAATGACGTCGCCAATCGCAGCGGCAACCACTTCCTGACGGTGAAGCTCGTCGGCAAGGGTGCGGGCGGAGCGAACAGGAGCGGTATCGGTGCGCGCGTCGAGGTCGTCACGGGCAAGATCAGGCAGTTGCGGGAGATCCGCGCCGGCTCGGGCCTCGCCAACCACCAGGACCCGCCGGAGGCGTACTTCGGACTGGGGCGGAGCGAGCGCATCGACCGTCTCGTCGTGCGCTGGAACGACGCGGCCGGCACCGTGCAGCGGTTCACCGACGTGCCCGCCAACCGTTTCGTCACCGTCGTGCAGGGAAAGGACGAACTGCAGAAGCAGAAGGTCTTCGAACGCTAGCCGGTACCCGGCGCACGCCGGGCGTCCTCGACCAGGTTGATGTCGTAGAGCACCTGATCGAGCCAGTCGCCGGCCGCGATCGGGGAGAACCGCTGCGGATTGTCCGGCGTGATGCACGAAGCGGCGGGCGCGAGCACGGTCCACGGCGACGGGTGGCAGAACTGCACGACGCTGAATCGCTCTCCGTGCGCGCCGGGCGGCGCGACGACCCGGTGCGGTCCCGCCGCGATCCGCCCATTCGTGACGCGCTCGAGCATCATGCCGGTGTTCAGGATCGCGTAGCCGGCGGGCGCGACGGCGTCCACCCACTCGCCCTGGATCCGCACCTGCAGTCCCGGCGCGGTCGCGCGCGGCAGCGCTGTGACGAGGTTGATGTCGTCGTGTTCAGCGGCCCACACGTGACCCACTGCGGGAGCATCGTCCATCGGGGGATAGCGGATCGCGCGGCAGAGCGTGGGTCCGTCCGCAAGCATCCCGTCGAAGTACGTCTCGGCACACCCGATCCCGGTTGCGATCACCCGAAGGAAGCGCCGTTGCACGTCCTGAAAGGTGTCCCACAGCATCGCGAGCGCGTCGCCGATACCCGGCACGACGTCCTCGGGGAACACGCGCTCCATGTATCGGTGCGGGTACTTCCGGCGGAGCGGATGCCCTTCCGGGAGTTCGCGGCCCCAGTTCAGCATCTCCTTCCAGTCCGGGAGCGCCTCTCCGGCAGCCGTCTCGACGAGCAGTCCGGTGAACCCGGTCTGCCCCATCGAGCCCTGCCGGACGAACTGCTCCTTCACCTCACGCGGCAGGTGGAAGAACGCCGCCAGGAGTTCGTAAGCGCGGTCGATGACCTCCTCTGGCACGTCGTGCCGCAGGTACACGAAGCCGGTCCCGAGGCTGGTCAGGACGCCGTCGACGACGGCCTGCCTGGAACTCCGACCCCCCCGCTCGTAGCGGCTGAGATCGACCTCGAGGATGCGGAGATCGGCCATGCCACGATCCTCGGTCCGAGCCCGGCTGGGCACCCCACGAAAAGTCCCTGTGCGTGCCGCACCGCGCCTCGTTGACGCCCACCTGCCGGTGGCGCAAACTCGTCGGCATGCGCCTTGTCGCCCTTTCCGTGCTCGTGGCCCTCGTGGGCGTTACCGCCGGGGCATGCGGCGACTCCGCCGACACGCCGCCAGCGCCGGCAGCGCCTCCCGCAACTCCGGCACCTCAAGAGGGGTCGGCCGGCGACTCGCCGGACGAGGCGCCATGGATCGACTTCCAGGGGACGACCACCCTCGGTTTCGGGATCCTGCGGCTGGTGCCGCCGCCGGGCGGGAGCGCGACCTTCGAGATCCGTTACCGCGACACGCCCGACGGGTACGCCATGAGCGACAACGCGCAGTTGCTCGTGCTGCCGGGCGATGCGTTCGCCGCCACGGAGATGGCGTACGCGGACGACTTCCTGGCGTTCACCCGGACGCCACCGCCGGTCAAGGGTGCCGGGTACGCCTCCGAGCTGAAACTCGACGTGTCCGTGACCGTGACTGCGGAGACGACAGTCATCGTCGGCTATGGACCGTGGACGGGCGCGGACGTCGGCCGTCCGTCCGGAGACGACCACACGTTCGACCTGCACGTCGTGGGCGACGAACCGCTCGCCGAACACGAGTGGGTCGAGTCGGAGGCCGGCGAACTGATCACGATGAACTGGACGCAGCGGCCGGGGCTTGCGCGTGGCGGCTCGATCGAAGACCCCATCACGACACGACCAGTGTGGCTCGAGGTTCGTCCCCTCATCCTGTACGACGCGCGGCTCGCTCGATCGTCCGATGAGCCGGCGGCTACGCTGCCCGGAAGCGGACCGTCTCCCGCCGCGCTGGACCAGGAGGCCGAGTTGCACGTCGCAGCCGGACGTGACGATCGTGCCCGCGACGCCCAGGAGCGGGCGGCTGACCTGCGCGCAGAACTGGAGCGGCGCGACCGCCGCATCGTCCTCACCCCCGGTCTGACGGAGCGATTCCGCCGTGTTCCGATTCGCTGGCGCTGAACGGAGGCCCGCGATCGCCGCCGCCGCGGCGGCGCTCGCGCTGCTCGCGGTCGTCGCCACGGCGGAGGACGGACGGGAGCCGCCACCGCGCGGCGTCGTGCGCCCGCTGGCGCCCCGGACCAACCGGACCACGAAGGCAAAGGTAGAGCTCGGGGCGAAGCTGTTCACCGACCGTCGGCTCTCCGTGGACGGCGCCTCCGCGTGCGCCACGTGCCATGTCGCGTCACTCGCGTTCACGGACGGCCGCGCGGTTCCGACCGGACGCGGAGGCAAGAAGCTGGCACGCAACGCACCGACGCTCCTCAACGTGGGGCTGGTGCGCGATCTGTTCCACGACGGCCGGGCGCCGTCGCTCGAGGAGCAGGCCCGCGCGGTGCTGCTGCACCCCGATGAACTCGGGTGGCCGGATGCGGGTGCATTCGCCGAGCACATGGCCGGTATCGAGGAGTACACACCGCTGTTCGAGGAGGCGTTCGGCGATCCGGCCGTCACCATGCAGCGCACGGTCCGCGCCCTGGCCGCATTCGAGCGCACGCTGCTCTCGGGCGACGCCCCGTTCGACGCGTGGTGGGCTGGCGACGAGGCGGCCATGAGCGACGCGGCCGCACGCGGGTACCGGCTGTTCATCGCGGACGCGGGCTGCGTGCAGTGTCACTCGATTCGGCAGAGCTATGCGCTGTTCAGTGACGGACGCTTCCACAACACAGGCGCCGGGAAGGACGAGGGTAAGGCCGACCCTGGTCGCGCGAAGATCACCGGCGAGGCAGACGACACGGGCGCCTTCCGGACACCCACCCTGCGCAACATCGAGCTCACGGGACCGTTCATGCACGACGGTTCGCTGGCGATCCTGGAAGAGGTCATCGACTTCTACGTCGACGGCGGCGGGCGGAACCCCCATCTCTCCGCGCTCATGCGCCCGCTCGCCCTCGACGAGGAGGACCGCGCCGACCTGCTCGCATTCCTGAAGGCGCTGACCTCGCCCGTGCTCCCCCCGCTCGAGGACTGCGACAAGCTCCTCGCGGAGGGGCGTCCGCGGGATGCGCTCGCCGCGTTCGAGGCGGAACTTGTCCGCAATCCGAATTCGGATCGCGCCGCCGACGGTGCCGCGCGATCCGCACTCGAACTCGACGAACGCGGCCCGCTGCTCCGCGCAGAACACGCGCTACGTGCGCGCGTACGTGTGACCTCGCCAGGCGGCGCGAACGACGGAGAGCCGGAGGTCGCGGCGCACCTGCTGCTCCTGGCCCGCGTCTCGGCAGCGTTGACGAACAAGGAGGAGGCTCTTGCGGTCGCCCGGGCCGAGGATGCGATCCTGGTCTACCGGCGCGTCCGGCGGGCGGAGGGGGCGGCGTGGCCGGTGCGCGACGAGGCACTGCTCGGCGAGGCCCTCTGGCTGCGGGTGCGCGGACGCCGGGGCGAGGCAATTGACCTCCTCACCGCCCGCGCGGCCGCCGAGACGGCGCCGCGCAGCGTGCGCGAAGCCCTCGGCACGCACCGCTATCGCCGCGGATTCCGCGGCTACGCCGGCGATGGCGCGACCGACGCCGACACTGCGGACATGCGCGCGGCCGGCGAGCTCCTCGACACGCTCGAGGCCGAGCAGCCCCTCTACGGCGTAGCTGTCCTCCTGCGCGCCTACGCCTGGCACTACGCCGGTGAGACCGAGAAGGCGCGCACGGCTTACATCGACGCCCTCGGCGATGACAGCGCAGCAGAACGCGCCCTGGCCGGACTACGCAATCTGATGTCTCCCGACATCGCCGGCTATCGCGCCCTCCTCGAGGAACTCCTCGCGAAGCGCCCGAGAGACTCGGCGCTTCTCTACTTCGTCGGCTGCGAGCGTCTGGGCGCCGGAGATGTAGCGCGCGCCGAGCAGGCGCTCCGCAAGCGCATCGACGTGGAGCCGTTCGAGACCGCGTGGCCGCGGGTCTACCTGGCGCGCGCGCTGCTGCTGCAGAAGAGACGCGACGACGCGATGGACGCCTACTTCGACGCGCTCCGCGTCCGGCCAGGCCTCGCAGCCGTCGTCGCCGAGGTCGAGGGTGCCATTCGCGCCCGGCGTCTCGACGGCTTCGCCGCCGTCGACGCGATGATCGCCGACTACGACCGGTTCCTCGCCGTCCGGCCGGACGACGCCCGCTTCCAGGTCCTCTCGCGCAACAACCTCGCGTTCACGCTGCGTGAGGTCGTGTCGAGTTTCACGAGCCGCGGGCCCGCGCGAATCCAGACGTTCCCCGACGGCACTCCCGAGCGGGCACGTGCGCTGCTCAAGAAGTGCGTCGCACTGTACGCCGAGGCGATCGCTCGCATCCCCGAGGACGTCGACGACCTGCCGTTCGCCGAACGCTGGGTGTACGCCGGGGTGTTCAACGACACCGGGCTGATGCACCACTACTTCGCCGCGGAGCAGGACTTCGAACGGGCGGAGGAGATGTACCTGCGCGCATTCGATCTCACCGGCGGTGCCTATCAGGACGCGTACTTCTACAACCTGCAGTTCCTGTACGCATTCGAGCTCCCCGGGCGCGAGGCGCAGTGGCTCGAACTGGCGGAGGTCGCCAAGGACGCGCTCCTCCGAGAGGACCCATCGTCCGAGACGGGGTTCTCCCCAGACGAGATCAAACGGCGGGCGGCTCTCCGGGACTGGGAGCGCCTCTCGGCGACCCTCGGGCGTTGAACGGTCGTTCGAAAGCGCGGTCACAACGGGCGAGTCCGGTATGAACTCTGGGCCAGGAACGGAGGATCACTAGAGATGCCCTCGAAGATGGACCGCGACGCGCTCGAGTACCACGAGCACCCCCGCCCCGGGAAGCTCGAGATCCGCGCCACGAAGCCGTGCGACACGCAGCGTGACCTTTCGCTCGCGTACTCACCCGGCGTGGCCGCACCGTGCCTCGAGATCGCTGCGGATCCCGGCGAGGCGTTCCGTTACACGAGCCGCGGCAACCTGGTCGGCGTCGTGACGAACGGCACCGCAGTGCTGGGCCTCGGAGACATCGGTCCGCTCGCGGGGAAGCCGGTCATGGAGGGAAAGGGGATCCTCTTCAAGAAGTTCGCCGACATCGACGTCTTCGACATCGAGGTGGACGAGACGGACCCCGACGCGTTCTGCGAGACCGTCCGCCGGCTCGAGCCCACTTTCGGCGGCATCAACCTCGAGGACATCAAGGCACCGGAGTGCTTCGTCATCGAGGAACGACTGCGCCGAGAGATGAAGATCCCGGTGTTCCACGACGACCAGCACGGCACGGCGATCATCGCGACCGCCGCCGTGATCAATGCACTCGAGATCACGAAGAAGGATCCGAAGGACGTCGTGGTGGTGATCGCGGGAGCCGGGGCTGCCGGCATCGCGTGCGGAGAGATGCTCGTCCTGGCGGGCGTCGAACGATCGAACATCCTCATGACGGACAGCCGCGGCGTCATCACCAAGGACCGCCAGAAGGGGATGAACGCGTACAAGGAGCGGTTCGCCGCCGACACGACGAAGAGCACGCTCGCGGAGGCGCTGGACGGCGCGGACATCTTCCTGGGACTCTCGAAGGCGAACACCGTGTCGAAGGACATGCTCCGTTCGATGAACCCCGGCCCCGTCGTGCTGGCGATGGCCAACCCGGATCCGGAGATCTCGTGGGAGGACGCCGCCGACGCACGTGACGACGTGATCATGGGCTCGGGGCGCAGCGACTTCCCGAACCAGGTCAACAACGTGCTGGGGTTCCCGTTTATCTTCCGCGGTGCCCTCGATGTCCGGGCCAGCGGGATCAACGAAGAGATGAAGATGGCCGCGGCACGCGCGCTCGCCGCCTTGACGAAGGAAGACGTCCCCGAAAGCGTGCGTCGCGCGTACGGCGGGCAAGACATCGAGTTCGGGCCCGAGTACATCATCCCGAAGCCGTTCGACCCGCGCGTCCTCACCTGGGTCGCGCCGGCCGTCGCCAAGGCCGCGTGCGACACGGGTGTCGCCGCCGCGCCGATCACGGACTGGGCGGGATACCGCGAGCAGCTCGCCGGGCGCATCAGCCGCGGTCGTGAGGCGATGCGCACCGTGATCCAGCGCGCGCGCCGCAAGAGCCTCCGCATCGTCTTCCCCGAGGGGGAGGAGGAGAAGGTGCTGCGGGCCTGCGAGATCCTGATCCAGGAGCGCATCGCAAATCCTGTGCTGGTGGGAGACGCGGAGCGGATCACAGCACGCGCTGAGGAGTTTGGCGTCGATCTCGGCGGCATCGAGGTCGTCGACGTGGCGAGCCACCCGGAGTTGGACGACTACGCCGACGAGCTGTGGCGTCTGCGCCGTCGCAAGGGCGTAAGCCCGCGCACGGCACAGTACCGCGTCGCGAACCCTCTGCACTTCGGGTGCATGATGGTCCACCGCGACCAGGCCGAGGGCCTGGTCTGCGGTCTGAACCGTTCGTATCCGAACACGATCCGCCCGGCGCTCGAGATCATCGGGCTACGCGACAACGTCGACCGAGTCTGCGGCATGTACATGCTGGCACTCGAGGACCGCGCGATGTTCTTCGCGGACGCCACGGTAAACATCGAGCCGGACGCAGAGACGCTTGCGGACATCGCGATCAGCGTGGGCCGCGCGGTCCGCGCGTACTTCGACACCGAGCCTCGCGTCGCCATGCTCTCGTTCAGCAACTTCGGATCAGTGCCCCACAAGCTCACCAAGAAGATCACCGACGCCGTGGCGATCGCGCGACGTCGGGAACCGACGCTGACAATCGACGGCGAGATGCAGGCCGATACTGCGCTCGTGCCCGAGATCGCCTCGGCGCTCTTCCCACACAGCGCCATCCAGGGCGACGCCAACGTGCTGGTCTTCCCGGATCTGCAGGCGGGTAACATCGCCTACAAGCTGGTGCAGCACCTGGCCGGCGCCGCTCTGATCGGTCCGGTTCTGCTAGGTCTCCGGCAGCCGGCCAACGTGCTGAATCACCACTCCACGATCGACGAGATCGTGAACATCACAGCCATCACCGTCCTGCAGGCGCGCCGGCGCGCGCAACTGTTCCAGTGATGGCCAGAGAATCAGGGAGTCCGACCGCCATGGGCCGCTTCGCCACCGCCGCCGCACTCTGTGGAGCGCTGCTCCTACTGCCCGCGTGCAAGTCGAAGTTCTTCGCCGGCCAGCGCCAGTCGGACCTGATCACCACGGACCTGCTCGTGAGCACGAGCCCCAGCGGCGCCATGGTCTACATGGACGGCGCCGAACTCGACACGGCCCCGTTCAAAATGCCGGTGGAGTACCACCACGTCGAGACGATCCACTCCCGTCAGAACAACGTCGGTGCCTCCATCCGCAAGAGCACGGGAGTCATCGGGACGATCCTCCTGTTCCCGATCTGGATCCCGCTGTCGCTGATTCACGGCACAGAGACGGTGCGGCGGCACGAGTACGGCAACAACAAGCACACGGTGTCGGCTCTGTTGCCGGGTCACGACGAGGCGTGGCAGGACATCACCCTCGAGGGACAAGAGACCTTCGACGTGTCGCTGGTGCTCGTGCCGAGCAGGTAGGGTCCAGCAGATAGGACTCAGCAGTTCGAGCTCAGCGGCGGGACGACTCTTCGAGGAACGCCCGCTCCTCTGCCGAGAGCGACCCGATCCCCTGGCGCTGGATCTTGTCCAGCAGCGCGTCGACGACTTCCTGCCGGTTGGCCGGCCGACGCGGCGGCAACTGCTGCACGCGCGGACCTCGCGAGAGTAGGTGAGCCACGAGCCCCGCCGCCGCCCCACCCAGGTGGGCCGCGTAGGCGGTGTTCCCGGTCCCGCGCACGGCACCCGTCACGTCGAGCGCGATGTAGACCCCCCCGAGCACCCACAGTGGCAACTGGATCGGGATCGGGAACAGCACCATCTTGGCCTTGGGGAAGCGCAGTGCAGCCATCACGACGAGCGCCATCACCACTCCGGACACGCCGATGGCCGGCGTCCGGGGATCGCCGGTCGCGACCCCGTAGATCGCGTGCCCGAGACCGCCCGCGAGCATGGCGCCCAGAATCGCGAAGTAGAACTGCCGCCGCGTGTACGTCGGCTCGACCATCCGGCCGAAGAGCCAGATGCCGTACGCGTTGAAGAGGATGTGCATCGTGTCGAGGTGCGTGAGCGCGTGAGTCAGGAGAGTCCAGACGCGGCCTTCGGTGAGCGCGTTCCAGGAGATCGCGAACTCGTCGACGAGGTTGTCCCGCCCCGGCTGGTAGTTCGCGCGGACCATGAGCCACACGACCGCACACACGATGATCAGGCGGATCGAGATCGAGCGCAGACCGCGCGCCTCTCCCAGCGGAGTAGGACGGCGCATATAGTCGCGATCACCGAGAGCCATGGCTTCAGGGCCGGCACTCGGGCTTCAGCACGCCGACGTACGGCAGGCTCCGGTAGCGACCGCCGATGTCGAGGCCGTATCCAACCACGAACGGCTCGCGCTCCACCGTGAAGCCGGTGAAATCCACGCTCACCTCGACCTCGCGGCGGGACGGCTTGTCCAGGAACGTGCAGAGCCGCACGGACGCGGCTCCACGCCCGCGGAGCGCGCTCATCATGGCGACGGCCGTGTGCCCGGTGTCCACGATGTCCTCGACCAGCAGCACGTGCCGCCCCGTCCAATCGATCCCCGCAGGCAGGCCGATGGTCGGCTCGGACTGGGGGCTCGTGTCAGCCCCGTAGGAGTGCGCGCGCACGAACACCATGTCGACGTCGGCGGCGAGGTGTCGCACCAGGTCGGCCGCGAAGATGAAGGCCCCGTTCAGGACGACGGCCACGGTCAGGGGCTGGTCGCGGTACGCGCCCTGGACGTGGGCCGCCAGTTCCTTCACGCGCTCGTCGATGACCTCCCGGGAGTAGAGGATCTCCTGGATGTCGCCGAGCATGACCGGATCGTATCACGGGGCACTCGCGAGCCCGTTGGAGCACGCGTCGTTGGTCGTGAGGAGCCTCTGACGGGCGGCTGACGTATCCTGCGCGGCATGACGGCGAAGCTGGTGGACGGACGGGCGCTGCGCAGCGCCATCGAGGAGCAGGTGCGGGCCGACGTCGAGGTCCTCAGCCGCGAGGGCCCCGTGCGGTTGGTGGCTGTGTCCGTCGGCGACTCGGGCGCCTCCGACGTGTACCTGCGTAACCAAAGCCGCGCGTGCCAGCGCACCGGCATCCGGTTCCGCCACAACCGGCTCTCCGCCCAGACCACGCAGGAGGCGCTGCACACTCACCTGCGTGCGCTCGCCGCCGACCACCGCGCCACCGGCATCATCCTGCAGCTCCCGCTGCCGAGCGGTCTCGACGCTCGCGCCGCCCAGTCGCTGATGGATCCACAGAAGGACGTCGAAGGCCTGCACCCGAGCAACCTCGGCCGGCTCGCGGGCGGCCGCGCGATCCTCGCACCGTGCACGGCGATGGCAGCCATCCACGTGCTCGAGCAGAGCGAGGTCCCGCTCGAGGGCGCAGAGACCGTGGTCGTCGGCCACAGCGAAATCGTCGGCAAGCCGCTCGCGCTGCTGCTGCTCGATCGCTTGGCTACCGTGACCGTCTGTCACATCGGCACAAAGGACGTGGCTGCACACACCCGTCGAGCCGACATCGTGTGCGTCGCCGTCGGCAAGCCGAACCTCGTCACCGGGGACATGCTGAAGCCGGGTGCCGTCGTCGTGGACATCGGCATCAACGTCGTCGACGACGGCGTGGTCGGTGACGTCGCCAACGACGCCCGCGAGGTCGCCGGCCTCATCACTCCCGTACCCGGCGGCGTCGGCCCCATCACCGTCGGCATGCTCCTCACAAACACCGTCAGAGCTGCCCGCCTGCAGCGGGGATCTGTGGGCTGAGCGATTTCGCCGCCACCGTCTGCGCTCTCTCGAGCGCGCTCAGCATCACCGCGCTCTGGCTGGTAGAACAGCGAGAGGGTTAGCGAACGCTCACCGGCGGCGGGCAATCACGTAGTCCGCGACGGAGCGCAGGATCGTAACCGCCGGCGAGTCGCGGAAGCCGTCGAGCGCCGACGTGGCTCGGTCCAGGCGCGCGCGGGCCTGGGCGGTGGCGTACTCGACGGAACCGGCGGCGGTGACGCGCTCGCGGATGGCGCTGCTCTCCTGCGCGCCGCGGCCGGCGTCGAGGGCGGTGCGGACGTACGCGACGTCGTCCTTCGGGCCGTTCTCGAGGAAGTGGATCAGCGGAAGCGTGAGCTTCCCGCGCGCCAGATCCGTGCCGAGCGACTTGCCGACGACGCGCTCGTCGCCGATCAGGTCGAGCACGTCGTCCACGATCTGGAACGCCATGCCGAGTTCGAGCCCGTACGTGGCGAGGGCGTGCACGTCCTCGTCGCTGCCGCCGGCGTAGCGGGCGCCGACCTCGCACGCCGCGCGATAGAGCACTGCCGTCTTCTTCTCGATGATCTCGAGGTACTCATCCATCGACAGATCGAGGTTGCCTCGGTTGTGGATCTGCAGCACCTCGCCCTGGCACACGTCGCGCGTGACCTGGGAGAGATAGCGGGACGCAAGGCGGTCTTCGAGTGCGGCGGCCTCCGCATACGCCGAGGCGAGCAGGAAGTCGCCCAGCAGGACCGAGACCTCGACGCCCTCCAGTCGGTGCAGCGTCGAGCGGCCGCGCCGAACCAGTGCGCCGTCGAGGATGTCGTCATGCACCAGGGTGGCCGTGTGGATGAGTTCCACGACTGCGCCGACCCGCGCGTGCGTCTCGCCGACCTTCGCGTCGTCCACGGCACGTCCTGCCAGCATCACGAGCGCCGGGCGCAGCCGCTTGCCACCGAAACCCCGCGTGTGCTCGACCAGTCGGATGACGTAGGGAGCGTGGGTCCGCGTGATGTCGGCCAGCGCTTCCCCCACTCGCTGCATGTCCGGCTCGATGGGCTGGAGGAGCGACTTCAGGGCAGCTCGATCCCGCGCCGTGGAGGCTGCGGGATCGCTTGGCAGAGGGGTGGTCGTGGTGTCCGGCATCGTACTTCTAGGGAACGGGCGAACACGCCGCCCCGCTTCCCGGCGCGCGATCCTAACGCTCTGCGCTTCCGCGCCACCACCGGAACGACCGGACTCGCCAGTCGTCACCCTCGACCTCGGCCGCCTCGATCTCGACGGTCACCTGAGCGAGCCCGAGCAGACCCTTGCCGGCGGAGACCTGCAGGCTGATCCGGGCCACGCGGTCGGGGTCGATCTCGACCTCGCGGGAGATGATGTGAGCCTCGCTGAGTCCGCTTGCCCGCCAGCGACGCAGGTCTCGCTCGAGCTGATCGTGACCCTTCCCCTTCTGGTAGACGAGATCGTCCGCGAAGAACGCGAGGAAGTCGGCGTCGCGCTTCTCGATGAGGGCGTCGCGGGCGGCGTCGACGGCGTTCGCGATCCGCTCCTCGTCGCTGGTGAACAGAGCGTCGAGGCCCCACCAGAGCAAGAGCGCCAGCACGACGACGCCGACGGCCTGGAGAAACCGGGTCGTCACGCCGAGACAGGACCGGAGTCGGGCGGGCCGTCTGCTTCTTCGGTGGTCGGATCGGCAGTCAGGCGCGCGCGGCTCCAGTGCCGCTGGTGCGCCGCCCACCAGCTGCGCCACACGCGCGGGTCCGCCGCGAGGTTCTGCCCCGTGAGTCGCAGCAAGTGCTTGTGCGCGGTGACCCGCCCCTCAAGGTCAGAGCCGTCGAGGGCGTCCAGCAGGATCTCGACAGCTTCCCGGTCCCGCGCGTAGTCCGTGCCGTAGAGGAGCTGATTGAGACCCTCGGCGACCTCCGCGGACTGGACGCGCATCGAGTGCATCTCCCGGGCAGCAAGCGCCAGCAGCAGGAATGCCATGCCGACTCCGCCGGACACGAGCGCCGACTCTCCGCCGACCGACCGCGCGAGCGCGTCCCAGCCGAGGGCGCGCGGCCGGAACAGGAAGTAGAGCCCGACGGCCACGAGCAACGCCACGACGAGTCGGTTCGCCATGAGGCTCGTCGCGGTCAGGTCGCGGCTCTCCATCCGCCGGATGCTACAGCGGTCAGCGCAGCGAGCGGCCCATCAGCAGGAGCGCGACGCCTCCGGTGGCGAGCAGAAGCTCGGTGAAGATGTCACCGCCCCGGAGTCCGAACACGACCGCCACCGGCAGGAGGATCAGTCCGGTCAGCTGGAGCAGCGTGCCGGCCCTCTCCTTCACCGTCGCACCCCTCGCACCAACTGGCCCATGCTCTCTCTCAGTGTTCAGTCGAGGACCGACGCGGGGGCCAGGTCTCGCTCGACCATCATCTGCGCCATCGTCAGGCCCATGTCGGCCGGCGACTCGGCGACGCCGATGCCCGCTGCGAGGAGCGCCTTCTTCTTCTCGGCTGCGGTGCCCTTGCCGCCCGCGATGATCGCACCGGCGTGCCCCATGCGCTTGCCGGGGGGCGCGGTTGCGCCGGCCACGAACGACGCGATGGGCTTCTTACTCCCGCTCGCGGCGTAGTACGCCGCGGCCTCTTCCTCTGCGCTGCCGCCGATCTCCCCTATCAGCACGATGGCGTCGGTGTCGTCATCCGCGAGGTAGAGCCCGAGCGCATCCACGAACGTCGTCCCGATGACCGGATCGCCGCCGATGCCGATGCAGGTGCTCTGACCGATGTCGCGGCTCGACAGTTGCCAAACGGCCTCGTAGGTGAGCGTGCCGCTGCGGGACACGACGCCGACGCGGCCGGGCTTGTGGATGTAGCCCGGCATGATGCCGACCTTGCACTCGCCCGGCGTGATGACACCAGGGCAGTTCGGCCCGAGCATGCGCGTATCGCTGTGCTCGAGGGCCAGCTTGATGCGCACCTCGTCGATCGCGGGGATGCCCTCGGTGATGCAGACGACGAGCGGCACGCCGCCATCCGCACTCTCCATCACCGCGTCCGCGGCGAAGGGCGGCGGCACGAACACCATCGAGACGTCGGCTCCGGTCTCGCGCACCGCGTGTTCGACGGTATCGAACACCGGAACGCCGTTGTGCATCTGGCCGCCCTTACCCGGCACGACACCGGCGACGATCTGGGTGCCGTACTCGGCGCACTGCCCGGCGTGGAACGAACCGGCACTACCGGTCAGCCCCTGCACGAGGACTCGGGAGTTCTTGTTGACGAGGATCGACATCTCTAGCGCTCCTTAGCCGTTGGCCGCAGCTGCGACGACCTTCTGCGCGGCGTCCGTCATGTCATCGGCGACGGTCAGCGCGATCCCGCTCTCTGCAAGGATGCGCCGTCCCTCCTCGACGTTCGTGCCCTCGAGGCGCACCACCAGCGGGTCCTCGAGTCCGATCTCCTTCGCCGCGGCGACCACGCCCTCGGCGATGACGTCGCAGCGCATGATGCCGCCGAAGATGTTCACGAGGATCGCCTTCACCCGGGAGTCGGACAGGATGATGCGGAACGCCTCCGTGACGCGTTCGAGCGTTGCCCCGCCACCGACATCCAGGAAGTTGGCCGGCTCGCCGCCGTGGTGCTGGATGACGTCCATCGTGGCCATCGCGAGTCCCGCGCCGTTGACCATGCACGCGATGTCACCGTCGAGCGCGATGTAGGACAGCCCGGCCGCGTTCGCACGGGTCTCGAGCGGGTCCTCTTCGGCAGGATCGGCCATCTCCCGCAGCGCGGGGTGGCGGTAGAGCGCGCTATCGTCGATGTTCATCTTCGCGTCGAGGGCGATCAGCGCGCCGTCCTCGGTCACCACCATCGGGTTGATCTCGAGGAGCGAGGCGTCGCGCTCGACGTAGGCGCGCGCGAGCTGCTGGAACATCTTCGCGGCCTTGTGCACCTGCTTGCCGGAGAGCCCCAGTGCGAACGCCAGGCGGCGGGCCTGGTACCCGCGCAGTCCTGCGTCCGGGCTGAAGGCCTCCTTCTTGATCGCATCGGGGTCGCGCGCCGCGATCTCTTCGATCTCGACGCCGCCCTCGGCGCAGCCCATCATCACCGGCAGTCCGCTGGCGCGGGCGAGCGCGATGCCCGCGTAGAGCTCCTGCGCAATGCGGCAGCCCTCCTCGACCAACACCATGCGTACGGGCACGCCTTCTGGGCCCGTCTGGTGCGTCACGAGCTGCATCCCGATGATCTGACCGGCGACCTCGCGGGCCTCCGCCGGCGAGCGAGCGAGCTTGACGCCGCCACCCTTACCGCGGCCGCCGGCGTGCACTTGCGCCTTCACGACGACGGTCCCGCCGCCCAGGTCGCGCGCGGCCTGCTCGACCTCGTCCGCCGTGTGGCAAACGACGTTGCGCAGCAGCGGAACGCCGAACTCGGCGAGCACTTGCTTGGCCTGATGCTCGTGGATCTTCATGTCGCGTTGTCTCCGCGTTCGGGGTCCGGCGTCCGCACTTGGGCGCCCCGGTCGGGCCGAGTCCCGGACGATACACCGGGGCCCGGAGAGCGCGGAGGGATGCCCCGGAGGAAACACGGAGGAAACACGGAGGAAGTGCGATGGAAGTTCGCAGTCAGCGGGCGGCGCGGGCCCAGTCCGCGAGGCGGACCACGGCGTCCTCGTTCGCGCTCTCCGACGCGACCGGATCGTAGGCGCTGTCTGCGGGGGCTCCGAGACGGACAAGCGTGTCGTGGGCGGCGGCGCGGACGACTGCTTGCTCGTGCACGAGTAGGGCGGCTGCTTCGGGAGCGGCCTGCCGGTCGGCGAACGCGGCCACGTTGCGCAGCGCTTGCCACGCGACCATCGGCTCGTCGTCGCCGAGCGCTGCGCGCGACGCGGCGACGCTACGGTCGCTCTTCCGGCGGCCGAGCAGCGCAAGCGCCGAGAACCGCACGCCGGGGTCCGGATCCCGAGCGAGGACCACCCAGCGGGACTCATCCCGCTCGTCGAGTGGTCCGCCGACCGCCGAGGGCTCCGTCGCAGGGACGTCCAGCGCGTCCCGCATCCTGCTCACGTGGACGTCGAGTGCCGCCAGTTCGTAGCGCACGGCGTCGCGCAGCGCGCGCAGCGATGCATCGGTCTGCGCGATCGCCCGGCGCAGTTCGTCGGCGCTCCCGTTCTCTGCAGCGTCTGCAAGCCGCGCCGTGAGCACGTCGAGCCGCGCGTCCACGGTCGCGGCGCGCACGCGCTCTAGATCCGCGAGCGCCGCCACGTCCGCACGCACCGCGTCGAGGTCCGAAGCGCCCTGTCCGGGGTGCCCGCCGAGCAGCCAGACTGCGAGGAGTGCCGCTGCCGCGCCACCGAGCGCGCCCGCCACGAGCGAAGGAGCGATCCGCGCCGCTATGGGTCGACCTGCTTCCCGTGATCGAAGAGGAACCCCGCGCCGCGGTCCACCACCTCTGCATCCACCGCGATCCGGCCCCCCTTGGCGAGCACGCCGTCGTCGTCGAAGAGCGCCTTCCCCCGGGCAACCGCGCGCAGGTGGATCGGCCGCTCGGCACGCGGGCGCGTCCAGTACCGCAGCACGAGCCGGTCGATCGCCACGAGTTTCAGGCCCTCGAAGTGCACCTGCGGCAGTGTGTTCATCAGGGTCTTCACACCGGAGACGTTGATCAGCACGATCGTCACCACGCCGCGTGCTTCGTCCGCTGCGTCCGTGCGCTCCACGGACGACTCATCGAGCGAGAACGCGCTGCGCGAGAGGAACGGGTTGCGCGAGAGATCCACTTCGACGATCTCACCGATCAATAGCCGCGGCGAAGCGAGGAACCCCTCCATCTCGTCGACGACGCTCTTGGGGATCACCACAGTCTTCGCGGTGCTCTTCGTCTCACCGGGTTCGTCCCGCACCGTGGGCGGGTCGGGCTCGGCATCCGCCGCGCGTGCCGCGTGCATGTCGGCGTCTCGCTGCTCCGCACGCTCTTCCCGGATCGACCGGGGCGGTTCCGCCGGAGGCCCTTCGGCCGTGGGATCGTCCGGATCTGCGCCGGGCGGCCCGACCCACACGTGCTCCTCGGCGGTCGCCGGGTCGTAGCCGCGGTAGTAGGGATTCGGACGCGTCTCGGTCACGACGCACCCCGACAGCGCGAGCACGGCTGCGAGGCCGTGACCGGCGGCGAGACGCCGGAGGCGTGCTCTCTTCGACATGAGGCGTTTCCTCCAGCGCGACCGTCAGGGGAAGCCGGTCGGGGAGGACGACAGATCCGGATGGAGTGTGCGGCACGTTTGCACGGCGTGCAAGTCACGCAGCGCGCGCATCGATGGAACCTGTCAGGGAACCGAGACAATTCGACCTGAAGGGGCCGTCGAAGCGAGCGTTCCGAGCACGCTGCGGTCGCTCTGTCCCACCGCGATGCAGATGAACCGCATCGGACGGGAGCGCGCGAAGCGGCGCACCCCTTCCAGCACCTCGGCGCCGTTCGTCTCGCCGGGGTCGCCAAGCTGTCCGTTCGTGATCAGCACGACGGTGTCGGGACCGGGGTGCGCTCCGAGCGGGTCTTTGTTGCGGGGATCGAAGCAGCGGCGCAACGCGTCGGCGAGATTTGCGCCGCCGCCGGGGCTGAGACGCGCGACACGGGACTCGGCCTTCTTGCGTGAGCGCGCATCGGCAGGGGTGAGCTTGCCGAAGGCGAACGTCGTCGAGTCGGCGTACGTCGCGACGTCGAAAGGAACCCCGTCACCGACGGACCGGATCAGGGCACGCAAGTGAACGCGCGCGACATCGAGGCAGGTTGCCGCCTCGCCCCACTCGCGCACGAGATCGTCCCCGGCATCGGAGAGGCGGCGCGGCTCGCCACCCGCACTGACCGGCTCACCCATGCTCTTCGAAGTCGCGAGCACGAACAGCACGCCGCCGGTGCGGAAACCCGTCGCGGGCCCAGACACGTCGAGGGGCGGCGGATCCGAGGTGACGATGTCGTCCGTCGGCTGCTTCGCGCGCGTGCGCAACAGCCGTTCGTAGGCCGACCACGAGGGGCCGAATCGCTCGCCGGTGCGGCGCCCGAGGACCGCGGCCACGTCGTCCGCAAAGCGCCCGTCGGCACTCTTCAGCGCCTGGACAAGCAAGGGAAGGCCGAGTTCGTCCTCGTGCTGGCCGAGCGCCTGCGTCGCGGACAGGCGAAGTGCCGGGTCGTCGTCCTCGAGGGCGGTCGAGAGCGCGGCCAGCGAGTCCGGCCCCGGGAACCGGCCAAGCGCCACGACCGCCGCGCAGCGCACGCGCGTGTCCGAGTCCACCGCGAGCGCGCGCAGTTCATCCAGCGCCGTCGCGTTGCCGGTCCGGCCCAGCGCCGTCGCCAGCTGGGCCCGACCCGGCACGCCGTACCGGGCATCCCGCGCGCGTGCCGCGATCTCCTCGATCTCGTCGTGCGTGTCCATCCGCCCCAGCGCGGCGACGCAGACGGCGCGGTCGCGCTCGCTCTCGGCCCGGGGCAACGCCGTGCGGACGAGGATCTTCGCCGCGGCGGCGCCCCTTGCGCCTCGCAGGGCGTCCCCGAGCGCTCGGGCGCGGCGACCCGCGTCGTTCTCTTTCAGCGCCTGGAGGACCCTTGAACGCAGGGCCCGATCCGCCGCACACGAAGGAGCGGCCCCGGCGCCGAGCGAGGTGACGAAGGCCGCGGCGACGAGCAACAGATGGGCGGGCGAAGGAAGGGCGACGTTCAGCACGTTGTCTCCACGGGGGACCGTTCAGCGGGCGTTCAAGTCCCGATTCTATCGTTCGGGGACCGATACGGCGCAGGGACGGCGCGAGTACGTCGTCCGTCGGCCCGGATGCCTCCCAGGGTTTTCCGCGTCGCTGGTAGCCTCGGAGAGGGCACTTGTGGGAGGAGAGAGAGCGTGGAGTGGCATGGGCGGATGCCGCGGCTGGTGAGCCGTCGGACACTCGAGCGCGCCTCGCGCCGACCAGGGTGCCGGGCGACCGCCTCGGCCGCGGCGCTGGCCCTCTTCCTGGGCGCTTGCAGCTCGTTTCCGAACATCCCGCCCCTCTACGAGGTCGAGACCGACCTGCCGGGAGGGACCACCGTCACCCGCATGCTCTTCGGCCTCTACGAGGACGAGGAGGGTCCGGACATCCGCACCCAAGTCGTGCGCCCGCTCGGAATGGTCGAGCACGAGGGCGACGGGCGACAGGACCAGATCCTCCCGCCGTTCTATCTGCGCACAAAGGACGGCGTGCACGAGGAGCGCTACATCGCGCCCTTCTTCTACCACTCCTCCTGGGGCACGGAGGCGCAGCGCGCCGCGGACGAGTCGGACGACGATTTCGGTGTGTTCCCGTTCGCGTTCTGGGGCGACGAGCCCGGCGAGGGCCCGTACTTCCTGCTGTTCCCGCTGTACGGCGAGTTGAAGGGCAAGTTACTCGCCGACGAGATCCGCGTGCGGGGCTTCCCGCTCTACGCGGACACCCGTGCGAACGACTGGAAGTCGCGCCACGTGCTCTGGCCCCTCATCGCCTGGGGCGACGGAGATGAGCGAAGTCACTTCCGTGTCCTGCCGTTCTGGTCGCAGAGCGACAACGCCACGTCGTCGCGCCGCTCCGCGCTGTGGCCGATCATCCATTGGAACGAGCAGCAGCAGGAAGATCGCAAGCTGTCGGGCTGGTTCGTGTTCCCGTTCGTGGGACGCAGGACCTCCGACGACGGCAGCTCACGCCAGACAACCGTTCTGTACCCGTTCTTCCAGTTCGCAAGTGACGACCGGACCGGTGATGAATACACAGGGATACTCTGGCCGTTCTACAAGCGGTCGGTCCGGCCCGGTGAGAGCGAGTCCACATGGTGGTGGCCGTTGTGGGGGGACTACACAGCAGAGAACGAGCAGTCCACGTTCTGGGCCTGGCCGATCGTGTGGCATCAGTGGGAAGTCCAGGCGGGCGTCTCGCGCGTGCGCGACTACATAGTCCCATTCTGGATGCGGAGCGAGTCCGGGCCGCCCGGCGGCGCGCCGACGAAGACCACCCTCAAGTCCTGGCCGCTGTTCGCATCCGAGAGCCACGCCGACGGCCGTTCCACACTCCGCATCCCCGCGTTGATCCCGGTGGTCGGGTGGGAGGCCGGCGAGCGCGTCTACTCCGACCTCATCAGCCTGTTCAAGAGCCGCACGGACGCCGAGGGACGGGAGGCGTGGGACGGTCCGCTCGGGATCGTGCGGTACCGGAAGGGAAGCACCGGCCAGCGCAAGCTGACCCTCTTCTGGTGGCTCGACATCCCTCTCGGCTCCGAGTCGCCCCCCAGCTCTGTGGAGAACGTTGCGACTGCCGTAGTGCCCGGAGCACCCGGCGAGACCGAAGGACCGGGCGAGTGAGCGCCGACACCCGCCGCGGACTGCTGACCGGCCTGGCCGACGGCTGCGAGGGCGCCGGCCACACCGCGCTCCTCCTCGTGCAGGGGCTGACGCGAGGATTGGTGCCGCGTCAGCCGATGCGCGCGCTCGGTCGACTCGTCGAACAGCTTCACGTGCAGCTGGTCAAGAGCCTCGTGGTGGTCAGCATCGTCGGGCTCTTCGTCGGGATGATCCTCGCGCTGCAGACCGGCGAGGAGCTGAGCCGCTACGGCGTCGAGGGCGAGCTGGCGATCATCGTCGCGGCGACCCTCGCCCGCGAGATGGGGCCGTTCATCACCGCGATCATCCTCGCCGCGACGGCGGGCGCCGCCATCGCAGCCGAACTCGGCACCATGAAGGTCAGCGAGGAGATCGACGCGCTCGAACTCATGAACGTCGATCCGGTCACGTTCCTCGTCTCGCCACGCCTCTACGCGCTCGCTGTGTCATCCGTGCTGCTCACGGTCCTCGTCATCGTCGTCGGCATCTTCGGCGCTGCGATCGTCACGGAAACCCAATACGGCGTGCCCATGGCCGACTTCTTCGAGAAGGCACGCGACGCGTTGGCCGGCAAGTTGACGTTCGGATCGCTTTCGAAGGATCTGTACTCCGGATTGATCAAGTCGCTCGTGTTCGGCGTGATGATCGGCGGCCTCTCGTGCTCGTTCGGACTGCGTGCCCGCGGTGGCGCACTCGGTGTGGGACGAGCTGTGCGAGGCAGCGTCGTCGCGGCAGTCGTCCTCACGCTCGTCGTCGGCTACGTGATGACGTGGCTCTTCTGGGTGGTGCTCGCATGAGCGGTGGCGAGACCGCGGTCCGGCTGCGCGGCGTGCGCAAGGCGTTCGGGGACAACGTCGTCCTCGACGGTCTGGACCTCGACGTGCCGCGGGGCTCGAACGTCGTCATCATGGGACTGTCCGGCACCGGCAAGAGCGTCACGCTGAAGATCCTGTGCGGTCTGCTCGCGGCGGACGGCGGCTCGGTCGACGTGGACGGCATCCGAATCGACGGCGCATCGGGCCAGGATCTCGCCACGGCCCGTGAGCGCATGGGGTTCGTGTTCCAAGGGGCCGCCCTCATCAACTGGATGAGCGCCCGCGAGAACGTGGCGCTGCCTCTCCGCGAACGCGGCGTTCCCGACCGCAAGGTGACCGAGACGGTCGATGCCCGCCTCGCCGCGGTCGGCCTCGCCGACATCGGGAACAAGTTCCCCGCAGAACTCTCCGGAGGCATGCGCAAGCGCGTGGGCTTCGCCCGCGCGACCGTGCTCGAGCCGGCGCTCGTCCTGTACGACGAGCCGACGACCGGACTCGACCCGATGACGACACGTACGATCGACACGCTGATCACGGACGCGCGCGACGACCTCGGCGCGACCGGGATCATCGTCAGTCACGACGTCACGTCGGCGCTGCGCGTCGGCGACCACATCGGTCTGCTCGACAACGGGCGGATCGACCGGCTGCTCACACCGGACGAGTTCCGCGCGAGCGACCACCCCATCATTCGCAGTTTTGTAGAACAGGGCGCGGTCGCAGAGACCGGCGCCGGGAGGGACTGATGACTCGCCAACTCTTGGTCGGACTCGTGCTCTTCGCACTCTTGGCAGTGCTCATGGCGATGACTCTCTGGATCAAGGATCCGAACTTCCTCGGCGGCGG
The DNA here is from genome assembly GCA_965248445.1 of Planctomycetota bacterium. Classification (GTDB taxonomy): domain Bacteria; phylum Planctomycetota; class JAJSAM01; order JAJSAM01; family JAJVHW01; genus CBDFJG01. The sequence continues at coordinate 409,754 of CBDFJG010000003.1, read as the reverse complement.
TGACAAGCACGACATGACGGCTCGCTTCCGCGAGGTCGCCGGTCTGCGCGAGGGCGACGACGTCTGGGTCTACGGCACGAAGGCCGGACGCGTCACCTCGATCGCTCCCGACGGGACGGGACACGTCGAGGTGCACATGGCGCTCGACTACGACCCGAACCTCCGTGGCGACGCGGAGATCGAGGTCGCTGCGCGTTCAGCACTCGGGGGAGCGGTCGTGTCGATCCACCCGGGTACGCCGGATCAGCCGGCCATGGCTCCGGGCGTCGTCAACGGCACGAGCGGCGGAGGGATGTTCGACGAGCTCAACGAGACGGTCGCCGAGTTGCGCGGACCGCTCAAGGAGAGCGCCGAGAACATCCGCAAGATCACCGGTGACCTGGCGGACCGCAGCGAAAACATCGCGGAGAACCTCGACGAGTTCGCGAAGGAAGCGCGCGCGGTGGCGACCGAGGCGCGAGAGGTCGTGTCCGACGCCAAGGCGATCAGTCAGGATCTGCGCGACGGCAGGGGCACCATCGGCAAGCTGCTGACGGACGAGACGCTGTACGACGACCTGAAGGAGGCGATCGCGGGCATCCGCGATGTGGCGCGGGATGCGAAACAGGGCGGCGGCGCACTTGACATGATGCTGCACGACCAGACCTTCGCATCGGACCTGAAGGCGAGCATGTCGAACGTCCGGTCGGTCACGACCAAGCTCGACTCGGGAGGCGGCTCACTCGGGCGCCTGCTGAACGACCCGGCGCTCTATGACGATCTCGCGGCGACGGCCTCGGACCTGAAGGCTGTGGCCGCGGCGGTGCGCTCCGGGCAGGGTGCGCTCGGCAAGCTCCTCTACGACGAGCAGCTCGGGGAGCGCGTGGACAACATCTCGAAGGACGTCGCCCAGATCACGGGACGCATCCGCCGCGGCGAGGGAACGCTCGGCAAGCTCATCCAGGACGAGGAGTTGTACGTGGAACTGCGCGACTCCCTGAAAGCGCTCACCGCCGGCGCCGGCGACGCACGCGAGAACGCACCGATCCTGACGTTCGCGTCGTTCCTCTTCGGCGGGTTCTGATCTGAAGCTCGCGGCGCTGATCGCGCCGCGAGCCGAAGGCCACGCGCACGGGCGCTCAACGTGAAGCAAGGAACCGCGCGACGTGGCGGCCGATGGGATCGCCTTCGAGGTTCAGCCGCGTTCCCACCACCGCGGCGCCCAAGGTCGTCAGCGAGAGCGTCGCGGGGATCAGCGCGATCGAGAACGTCCCCGCCGCCGCATCCACGTCTGCGACCGTCAGACTCGCGCCCTCGACCGCGACCCAACCCTTGGGTGCGAGCGTGTCCAGCACCTCCGGCGGCGCGGCGATGGTCATCCAGGTCTCATCCGGACGGCGCTCCAACGACCGGACCTCGCCAACGCCGTCGATGTGCCCTGACACCTGGTGGCCACCGATCTCATCACCGACCCGGAGGCTTCCCTCGACGTTGACGGCGTCACCGGGGGCCAGCGTACCGAGCGTGGTACGCCGCACGGTCTCCCCCACCACGTCGAAGCGCGCCACCCCGTCGGCATACTCCACGACCGTCAAGCACGCCCCGGCGATCGAGATCGAGTCGCCGTGCCGCGGGGTGCGGCCGAGCACGGAGACGTCCACGGCGAGGCGCAGCGCCGCGCCCTCGGCAACCTCGACGGCCACGACGCGACCGATCCCCGGGATGATTCCCCCGTACATGTGGCCATCCTGCCGCCCCGCGCGGCCCGGTCGCCAGATTTGGGGCCCCGCTCTGATTTCCAGGCGAGCCTGCCGGGGGAGTTGGGATCATGCCGGGCTCGGTGGCGCTCGTGGGCCCGTTGGCCCGCCGGACGGCACCGGGCAGATCGAAGCGTACTCGAGAAACGTGAAGATCGACGTCGCCACGCTGTTCCCAGGCATGCTCGAGGGCGTGCTCGAAACGAGCATCCTCGGTCGTGCCAGGGAAGCCGGCGTGGTGGACGTAGGGCTCTATGACATCCGCGACTTCTCCTCCGACCGGCACCGGTCGGTGGACGCCCGGCCGTACGGTGGCGGTCCCGGGATGCTCCTGCGCGCCGACGTCGTCGTGCCGTGCGTGGAACGCATCCTGCGGGAGCGCGGCCCGGGTCACGTTGTACTGCTCTCCCCCCAGGGTGAGCGGTTCCAGCAGGACCTCGCGCGGCAGTTCGCCGCCGAGGATCACCTGATCCTGGTGTGCGGCCGGTACGAGGGTTTCGACGAGCGCATCCGTGAACTCCTCTCCCCCCATGAGGTCTCCTTCGGCGACTTCGTGCTGACGGGCGGGGAGATCCCGGCGCTCGCGATCATCGACGCAGTCGTCAGGCTTCTGCCCGGCGCGCTCGGCGACGCCTCCTCCGCGATCAGCGAGTCGTTCTCGCACGGCGATCGCCTGGAGGGCCCGCAGTACACCCGTCCACCGAAGTTCCGGGAGCTCGGCGTCCCCGACGTCCTGCTGTCCGGAGACCATGCCCGGATCGAAGCCTGGCGCGAGGAGATGTCACGGAGACGAACGGCCGCACGTCGTAAGACAAGCAGCGCAGACTGACCGGCGGGACACTGGAGACAGACCATGAGAAAGCTCAGCGACATCGAGACGCCCTTCCTGCGCGAGAAGCCACTCGAGTTCGACGTGGGCGACACCGTGGACGTCGGCGTCGTCATCACCGAGACCGTCGAGAAGAAGGGCAAGCTCGAGGAGAAGCAGCGCATCCAGACGTTCGGCGGCGTGGTCATCGCGCGCCGCGGCGCCGGCATCAACGAGAAGTTCACCGTGCGCCGCATCGTGGCGGGCGAGGGCGTCGAGCGCGTCTTCCCGATCCACTCACCGCGCGTCGCACACGTGAACATCAAGCGCAAGGCGCGGGTCCGACGGGCCAAGCTCTACTATCTGCGCGAGCGCTCCGGCAAGTCCGCACGACTCCGCGAACGCATCGTCGTCGCGAAGAAGAAGTAACCGCGACGTGTCGCGCGGGCACCTCCAGCGCGGGGCAGATGCCGAGGAGTTCGCGGCACAGGCCCTGCGTGGACGTGGCTGTCGCATCCTCGATCGCAACGTTCAGACGCCGCACGGCGAGATCGACGTCGTCGCAGAGAAGCGCGGCACGTTCGTCTTCGTCGAGGTGAAAGCACGGCGGCCCGGCGGAACTGCGGGTGGCCCCGAGGAAGCGCTGACGCCGACGAAGCTCCGCCGCGTCGCGCGGGCCGCCGAACACCTGCTGGCGAGTCGCGGACGGAGCTCCGCTCCGCGCGAGTTCCTCGGCGCGGCCGTGGACCTCGACGCGGAGGGTCGGCCATCCGTCGTACGCTTCGTGCCGATCACCAACCTCGACTTCTGATCCACACCCCGGCTTCTGATCCACACAACGGCTTTTTGATCCACACACCGACGAGACCAGCATGAGCCCGACCGATCTGCTCGCCGACGCCCGCGTCCGCGACCTTCGAAGCCGCACTCGAGATGCCGCCCTACTCGAAATGGTCGAGTCTCTCGGGAGTGCCTCCGAGGTCACGGACAAGGAGCGCCTGCTCGAGGCTCTCCTCGAGCGCGAGGACGTCGAGTCAACCGGCATCGGCGGTGGCGTTGCGGTGCCTCACGCCAAGATCGTCGCGGTGACAGACTTCGTCGTCACCTACGGCCGCTCCCGCGAAGGCATCGACTGGAACGCGTTCGACGGCGAGCCCGTCCACCACGTGGTCCTGATCGCCGGGCCGACGGATCGGCAGCGCCGCTACCTCCAGTACCTGGCCGCCGCCGTGCAGCGCTTCAAGAGCGAAGAGCTGCGCAGCGCTCTGCTGACGGCAGAGGACGAGAGCGGCCTCGTGGCGGTTCTGCGCCCGCCGTCCGAGTAGACTCCCTGCATGAGAGCCAGACCCGCGCAGAGGATCCCGGGGGCGAACGTGGGGATCATGGGAGCCAGCCTGGGTGTCCTCGCGCTCGCCGCCGTTCTCGCAACACCTGCCACTGCACAAGATCGAGGGGACACGCCCGCGAAGCCGCAGCAAGCACCGCTGCGCCCGCCTGTCGCCGACGCCAAGACCGTCCGTCACCCGGACGCTGCAGAGTTCCGGGCACGTCGCGATGCGCTGGCACGCGCCGCGGGCGAAGACGCCCTCGTGGTCGTGCTGGCCGCGGGTGCCGGCCGCGGGCTGAGCGATCGTGCGCGCAGCGACGAGTTCTTCTACGTGTCACCGGCACGTGAGCCGCTGGGCGCGGTGGTCCTGCACCTCGCGGCGGGAAAGCCGCACTCGACGTTGTTCCTGCAGCCCCGCCGTCCGGCGTTCGAGCGATGGAACGGCCGGCAGCACGGGCCGGATGAAGCGACCGCCAAGCACTTCTCGTTCGATCGCGCGCTTCCGATCGAATCGCTCGGCGCCGAACTCTCCGAGCTGCTGGAGTCACGCAAACGCCTGTTCATCTCCGCGTCGGCACCGGACGACGGCAAGGAGCGCCGCGAGGACCTCGAAGAGGTGCTCGGCGCGCTGATGCCGGAGGGAGGCTCCTTGAAGCCGATGCCGAACAGCGGTGTGCCGGAAGACGTCCCCGGGGCGGTGTGGGTGCAGTCCGCGCGACGCCTGATCACGGATCTTCGCGCCGCGAAGTCGGACTGGGAGGTCGATAAGATTCGTCGGGCCGTGTCGTCCACGGTGCGCGGGATCCATGATGCGCTGACGGTCGCGCGCCCGGGACTCGCCGAGTACCAGCTCGCAGCGATCCTGGAGTTCCACTGCAAGGCGGCGGGCTGCGCGAAGCAGGCTTTTCCCTCGATCATCGGCTCCGGCCCCAACTCGTGCATCCTCCACTACCGCGACAACGAGCGGATCATGCAGAACGGCGACATCGTCGTGATGGATGTAGGTGGCGAGTACGAGGGCTACGCCGCCGACGTCACGCGTTCGTTCCCCGTCAACGGCAAGTTCACGAAGGAGCAGGCAAGGGTCTACGACGCGGTACTGGAGGCCCAGACCAAGGCGTTAGCGATCGTGAAGCCCGGTGTCACGCTCGGCGACATCCACAAGGTCGCGAGGGAGACGCTGCGTGAGCACGGGCTGGACCAGTACTTCTTCCACGGCACGTGCCACAGCGTCGGGTTGAACGTGCACGATTCGTGGAGTCCCCCGCGCGCACGCCCGCTGGAGGTCGGCAGCGTCCTGACCGTGGAGCCGGGCGTCTACATCGCGGAGCAGGCGCTCGGGGTGCGCATCGAGGACACGGTGCTCGTCACCACAGATGGATACGAAGTGCTGTCCAGCGGAGTGCCGAAGACGCGCGCAGAGATCGAGGCGTTGATGGCGCAGCCTGCCGCGTTCGACGTCGCGCCACCGCGCTAGGCTGCTGGCCGCCACGCTAGGCTGCTGAACGACGCGGGCTAGTCGAGCAAGCGGCGTCCCAGTTCCCGGATCTCCGCGTCGGTGAGTCGGTCCATCTGCTGCAGCAGATTTTGATCCTGCGACACCGACGGAAACGACTTCGGGTCGTCGCGCAAGAGCTCGACGGCCGTCGACACGACCTCCCGGTAGCCGGCAGCGTGAGCGGTCGAGCCCTGAAGATCGGGCAGGAAGCCGAGCAACGAAGCCAGCGCGGCGCGCGGACTGGCGGCCTCGACCAGCGCGACTACGGCGGCCCGCCCCTCGAGTCGCTGCTCCACGGCGCCCCCATCGAAACCGGATGCGGCGAGAAGACCCAGCGCACGCAGCGGCTTGCGCCCGATCGGGAGGATCCGTCGTGCGTCGAGCACGTGCCCCAGTTCGTGCCGCCGAACCGCTTCCAGCACGTCGAGTCCGACCCGGCCGTTGGCAGCGAGTGAGAGTTCGATGCGTTGCGCGACCGCCGACGGCGTGTCGAGCGCGATCAGGTCCGCCTCGGTCGCAGCCGGCCGCGGCTCGAACGGCACGCCGGGGTGCAGGGGCTCCGGGGCGCGCAGGCAGGTCTCGAGTTGCAGCAACACCAGCCGGTCGACGGTGAGGCCGGCGAGACCGCCACGGAATCCGGCGAGATCCGGGGGCAGCCCGGACGTCTCGAGCCAGCACTCGTCGAGCGTCAGTTCGCGGCCCAGAACGACCTCCGCCGTGTCGGCCCGCACGAGCACGAGTCGTCCGAGGACGACTTGCAGTCCGTCCCCCCGGCGCTCACCCACCAGGAGCAACAGACCGCGATCATCGAACTCCGCCGCGAACGCGCCGCCGGATGCCACGCTCGCGGCGACCTTGCCCAGCAACGGGTAACTGCGCACTTCGGCGCCCGACGTGACGTCGCGGCCGAGGTGCACGAGCGACGCCTCGCGGATGCGCTGCATGGCGACCTCAAGAGACGGCGTCTTGCCTCCGCTGCGACGCACGTCGCGGAGATCACGAGCGAGCGCGGCCAACGCGTCCAGGAAGCGGTCGAACGCGCGCGCGTCCGCGGCTTGGGCGCGAAGCGCTGCGTCGCCCGGCGCTTCCGCCGCTGCGCGCGCGCGTACAACGGTCGCCTCGCGCCGCCACCCTACGCTGCGCAGTGCGGCTGCCATGGCGCGCAGCGCCTCGCCGTCGCGGGGACGGGCGTCCGCCGTACGCGCACATTCGATGAGGTGCGCCCAGCGCCCCGCGTACAAGTTGTCTGACAGCAGCACGTCTGCGGGCAACGCGGAGAGCGCGCCGGACACCGCCGAGGAGTAGCGTCCCGCGAGGATCCGCGCTCGCCGCAGGTATCGCCCCGTTTCGAAGGGATCCAGGCCGGCCGCTTCGCCGCGCACGAGCGCCTGCTCCGCGGCCTCGGCATCGCCAACCGCCAGTTGCAACCGTCCGATGGCGAGGTCCACGGCCCCGGGGTCCTCGGCGTCGGCCCGGGCGGTACCCAGGATCTTGGCCGCACTTGCGAGATGGTCGGGTACCGCTGACTCCACGAGCATCCCGACGGCGCCGGCGAGCGTGCGTGCTTCGCCGGGCGCTCGCGTGAGCGCGGCGAGTGCGTGCGAACTCGAGTCGCCCATTCGGCCGTCCTCGAATGCGACCACCATCCGGCCGAGCCACGGCCGGGGATCGCGAATGTGCCGCCGGCCGGCTTCTGCGAACAACTCGTCAGCCAGATCGTCGCTACCCCGGGACAGGGCCAGCGACGCCATGAAGAGCCAAGGCAACCGGACGTGCGGGGCCGAGAGGGCGGCCGCACGCGCCTCGTCGAGCGCGTCCTGGTACCGCTCGGCGCGTTGCAGGGTGAGCGCGCGGCCGATGCGCGCGTAAGGATGCGCCGGGTTCTCGCTCAGCGCCCGTTCGAAGAGTTCACTCTGGCGCTCGGGGTCCGGCTCGATCCTGCCGTTCAGGTAGAGCGCGTCGGCGTCACTGGGTGACCGTTCGAGGAGAGCTCGGTAGTACCGGCGCACCCACCAGTCCCCCGGCGAGACGAGCAGGAGATCCTGCAACAGTCGATGTGCCTCGACGGCCCGTGGTTCGTCTTCGATCAGTGCGCGGAGCGCCCGCACTGCCTCGCCGACGCGTCCGGCGCGCGCCAGTTGCTGCGCGTCACCGAAGCGCTCGGTTGTGCCGGAGACCAGCGCAGGAGCAGACCACTCACCCGCGGCGCTGCCGGGTAGTGGTTCGAACTCGAGCGACGGACCACGTTCTCCCGCGACGGAAGCGCAGGCCGCGGCGAAGAGGAGCGCGAACGACACGACGCTGAAGCGAATCACGGCACCACGATACCGAAGACCCGCGGCGACACGCGGTTGCGACGCACGGTTCCGCAGGGGCGGGCGCCCTTACAGCTGGCGTACGACGGCTGTCACGACGCCACGGATCTCGACTGCGTCCACTTCGATCGGTTCGAGGCGGGCATTCGCGGGCTCCAGCCGAACGCGGCCGCCCTTGAGTGGCCGGAAGCGCTTCAGCGTCGCGTCTCCGCCCGGTAGCACCGCGACGACCACATCGCCGTTGCGCGCTCGGTTCGTCCGTCGCACCACGACCAGGTCGCCATCGCAAATGGCGTCCTCGATCATGGAGTCTCCCTCGACGCGCAACGCGTAGTGATCGCCGTCGCTGGGGAGGACGTCATCTGGAAGCAGGGGCTCGGGATGCTCGATCGCCTCGATCGGAGCGCCGGCCGCGATGCGGCCGAGGATCTGTACACCCGTGTCGGGCTGATAGTCGGGATCCAGGATCTCGATCGCGCGGGCGAGAGTCGGGTGCCGGCGGACGGCGCCGCGCCGCTCCAGCGCGTTCATGTGCTGAAAGATCGTGACCCTGTGCACCCCGAACGACCGCCCGATCTCTTCGAGGGTCGGAGCCACGCCGTGCTCGCGCAGGTAGTCGCGCACGAAGACGAGGATCGACCGCTGGCGCGGGGTGTAGGGCTTCACGAGAGGAGCGCTCCGGCCACGACCACCACGAGGAACAGGAACACGGGCAGTTCAGTCAGGATCAGTTGCATCTGGGTCGTCCCCGCTCGTGCCGAGCTCCCAGTGATCTCGCGATCTGGCCTGGGGAGCCGTTGTCGTTTAGTTATCGAACAAAGTACTAACAGACACTAACAGACCCGTCAACCGGGAAGTGTGCGGCACGTGGACCGTACGATCCGCGGGTCGTGCCCCGATCCGAGCCCCCTCCGCTCCCAGAGCCCGCCCCGGTCGCGCCGGTCACCCAGCCCGGGGCCCGGCGGACCCTGCCCAAGGGGGCCCGCGTCAAGCGCTCTCGGGAGGTCCGCAGGGCGTTCGATCGTGGACGCAGCGCAGCTGCGGGGCCGGTGGTCGTCTACGCGTTCGACCGCGCCGACGACCGGCCACCCCGGCTGGCCCTCGTCGTGGGACGTCGTTGGGGAGGCGCCGTCCGCCGTAACCGCGTCCGGCGGCTCTTGCGGGAGGCCTTCCGGACCGCGCGGCCGCGTCTGCCGGAAGGGCACGACCTCGTGCTCTTGCCGAGGTCCGCGCTGCATGAACTCGGGATGGAGCAGATCCGCGACAACCTGATCACGGCGGCGGGACGGGCGGTCGCACGCCTGGCCGCGGACGGACCGAACCGGGATCCGCCGCGGCAGCGGCGGCGGCGGTGACGGCAGTGGCGGACGGGCCGGAGCGGCGAAGTCCGCTCGCGTGGGTGGTGGTCATCCTGGTCCGGGCCTACCGCCTGGGTGTCTCGCCACTGCTCCCGGCGGCATGTCGATTTCATCCGACCTGCTCGGCGTATGCCATCGAGGCCGTGACCGCACACGGTGCCATGCGCGGTGGCTGGATGACCGCGCGCCGCATCCTGCGTTGCCGGCCGGGCTGCGAGGGCGGGTACGACCCGGTGCCGGTGCCCACATCCGAGTCGCGCGAGACGCCCCAGGACTGACGCGGTTAGCTGTCGTCGTCGGAGCGGGCTTCCTCGTCCTCGGCGTCGTCGCTCGGTGACGTGCGCTCGATCTCCTTGAACGAGAGGCGCCGCTTCAGCGCGTCGAGGCCGACGAGATCGTTGAGCGCCTGCATCGCCTGGAGCGAGTTCTGCTGCTGCACCCGTCGAAGGTCCGACTCAGTCATCTCGATCGGACGCGGGTCCACCTTCGCCGTCACGCGGATCAGGTACGCAGCGCGGGTCCGGTCATCCAGGATGATCGAGCCGGGCGCCATCAGATCGTCGATCTTGGTCATGCGGAGCTGCGGGTACGCATCGAGAACGCGGTTGCGGTGGCGCAGCCGGCGCGCGACGGCGGCTGTGGCGTCGTCCAGGGTCTCGCCCGGTCCTGCCGTAGGTCCGGCCCGGGAGCCCGTCTTCCGCGTCTTCCGGTTCACGTTGCGCAGCGACTGGACTGTCAGACCGGCGGTCTTCGCCGCGTCGGCGAACGTGACGGTGTCGCGCACGGACTCACGCACCGCTTCGATCTTCTCTCGCACGACCCTGCTGACTTCGTGCTCCCGCCAGATCTTGACGATCTCGTCACGCGCTTCGTCCACACGCCGCGGCCGCGCAGCTTCGAAGTCCGCGAGGCGCAACACCATGTATCCGCGGTCCTCGAGCGCAGAGCCGAGTGACGTCGTCGGCACCGGTTCCACGTGCACCTTCGGAAGGAACGCCGTTCCGTCTCGCGGCCCGGTGAGGAACGTGCGCACGACGTTGCTGAATTCGGAGTCGCGGCCGAGACCCTCGGGGAACTGCTCGACGAGGTCGTTGTCAGTCTGGGCCTCGGCGTTGCGCACGATCTTCAGTCCGTGCACGGCGTGCTCTGTCGCGAGGTCCGCGAACGACTTCCCCTCGCGCTCGGCCTGCTCTGCGACCAGCTTCACGTACTCGCGGATCAAGACCTCTCGTTCGAGGTCGTCGCGCCAGAACTTCTCGAACTGGTCGAGGACGTTCGCCGGCCACTCGATCGCCGAGGGGTCGGGTGGGTACTTGTCGTCGGGCAGGTCGCCCTGGTTGCCGCCCTCCACCCAGTCCTTGACGAGGTCGTCGATCTGGAGCTGGCGCAGCCGGCGCTTGGAGTCCTTCCAGTTCTTCTCGGTGTAGACGCGCTCGGCGCCCGCCGCCCACTCCTGCTTCGCCAGCCTGACCAGGGCCTTGTCGAGCCGCCCGCGCTCGGTCAGCAGAGTCTCGAGCTCCGTCTTCTGCGACGCCTCGAGTTCCAGGACCCTCACGTAGGCCGCTTCAACGACTTTCCGCGGCGGCAGGCGCAGCCGGGCTTCGATCGTCGGGAGCGTGACGAACACGCGTAGGTCGTCCTCGGTCGGCTCGATCGCAGCGACGTCGGCCGCCACGGGATCGAACTCCTGCACGATGTACTCGAGTGAGATCTTCTTGTTCTGCTCCTGCCAGGTGATGAACGCGTCCTCGGAGGGCTGCGACAGCACCGCGAGTGCGAACATTCGCCGGTACTCGCGGCCGCGCAGGATCTCCTTCACCGTGCGCAGGAAACTCTTGTGCGTGAGCCTCCCGCTCGTGGCGTTCGCGAGCGTGCCCAGGTAGGCGTCCTCGTCAAACCTGCCGCCGGCCTGGAAATCGGGCACGTCGCGGACCCACGTCATCGCGGCGTCGTCGGAGACGTAGATCCCCTCGGCGAGTGCGGCCTGGTTCAGCAGGAAGTGCCCCCAGACTTCGTCCTCCTGGGGGCTCCGGCCACTGAGCACGGCGTGCGACTGGTAGAGACGCTGCTGCAGGTCGCGGAACTCCTCGTCGCCGACGGCGCGCAGTTCCCCGTTCAAGCGATAGGTCGCGACGACGTCTTCGGAGTCGAACGCACTGCTGCAACTCCCGAACGCGGGAGCCGCGAACGTGATGCACAGGAGGATGATCAGTCCGAAGATCAGCCGCCGCTTCCAGACATCCCAGGCCGTCTCGTCGGCGTGCTGCTCGAGATCGAGAGGATTCTCATCCTTCATGGCACAGCGTTCCTCGTGGTTCCCGGCTACCCGGCATCCGGTCCCTACCGGCCGAACCCATGATCCTACTCGGGGGCGGCGAGGGGGCGGAAGGAGGCGACGACCGGGAGCGCAGCCTTGCCCTGCCCGGGCCTACTCAGACCCTGCCCGGGCGCCCTCAGAGGCTCCGCCGCAGCAGGTCGCCGTCCGAGGGCAGGTCGTTCAGGTTGCGCAGCCCGAACAGCTCGAGGAAGTCGGACGTCGTCCCGTAGAGGAGTGGGGCGCCCGGCAGATCGGCCCGGCCGGCCACGCGGGCGAGACCCTTCTCGATGAGCGTCCGGAGGACCTCGCCGCTCGCCACTCCGCGGATCTTCTCGACGTCCGCCCGGAGCACCGGCTGGCGATACGCGACGATCGCGAGGGTCTCCATGGCGGCCTTCGAGAGGGATTCGGCGCGCGGCTTGCGCCCGACGCGGGCGACCAGCCCGGCCAGCTCCGGTGTGGTCCGCAGCTGGTATCCGCCGCCGATCTCGCGCAGGTCGAAGGCGCGGGCGGTGTGGCGATAGTGCGACGACAGCGCCTCGAGCGCCGCGCTCACCTCCCCGCTCTCGACGTCCCCCGCCGCGTGCGCAAGTCGCCGCAGCGACAGCGGCTCGGTGGCCGCGAACAGCAGCGCCTCGATGCGCGTCTGGAGAGGCAAAGCACGCCAAGCAACGGCATGCTCGTCCAGCTCCTCGAGCTGCTCAAGTTCCTCGATCCCGTCATCTGCTTCGGCACCGCCACCAAGCGCGTCGTCTGCGTCAGCAGACGAGCCAGAAGACAACGTCGCCGCCCGGAGCGCACTCGGCGCAATCCGGGGCAACGCCGCATCGTCCGCGTCAGCGGACGAGCCAGAAGAAGTGAGCGATCCCATTCCTCCGCCGTTGCCGTTGCCGTTGCCGTCCATCTCGCTCACTGCGCACCTCCGGCCACGTGACTCACTTCGACGCACCCGAACGCGGCGCGTGCTGAATCGGCGCGTTCTCAATCCACGGGACCATCCGTCCCGCCTCGCGGCGCACCTCGACACTCCGTCGCGCCAGGGCGCGCTGCCGCCAGGCAAGATACTCGTCCACACCGACCGGCCGAGAGGCGATGTCACGGCCGACCGCCTCGGCCAGCGTCGGGTAGCCGGCGCCACTTCCGTCCGTGCGCGCGACCACGCGCACGACCTGAAACCACGTGGTGCCGTCCTCAGCCGTGAACGGGAACGGGCCGATCACTTCCCCGGGTGACGCGCCGAACACGGCCGCCCCGAGCGTGTCGGGCCGGATCTCGTCGCGCGCGAGCGGCGGCGGGGAGACGGGCTCCTCCATGCCGATCGAGCGCGCCAGGAGCACCGGGTCCGCCCCCCGCCGCAGGCGATCGGCGAGGTCCGCCGCGGCAGCCTCGTCGGGGGCCACGAGCACCCGGAGGGTCGCGCGCGGCGTCGCCGCCTGGTCGTAGCGTACGAGCACGTCGCGCAGCACGGCGACGCGGGCCAGCCGTTCGGCATCGCGCGTGAACCTCGCGAGATCTCGCCCGTACTTCTCCTCGAGAAGATCGGAGAGACGGGCATCCTCCCCGTACTGCTCCCGCGTCTGCCGCGCCCGCTCCTCGACGTAGGCGGACGTCTTCTCCCGCACGAGCCGTTCGTCCGCGGTGACGCCCAGGCGCGCTGCCTCCGCCTCCACGAGCACGACGTCGACCAGCTGGATGAGCGCCTCCCGCGCGTGGTCCGGGAAGTACCGCAGCATGAAGCGGCCCAGGTCCGACTCGCCGATGCTGCGACCGCCGATCACGTACAGCGTGTCGTCCGCGCCGTTGCCCGGTGACGGGAGCCCTCCCGCCCGCGCGGGCGCGGCGGCCGTCACACTCGGCAGCGGCGGCAAGGAGCGCGCTGCGCCGTCGTCGGCGGGCCAGTCGAAAGCGCGTCCCGGTTGATCGACCAGAACCGGGGCCGGCGGCGGCGGCACGTGCGACGTCGCGCACGAACAGAGCGGGACGAAGACAACGGCGCACAGCCAGAGTGCGCGGATGCGGGACGCCACTCAGCGCTCTTGGCCTTGCAGGTACTTCTTCATGGAGTTGTAGGCCTTGCGCCGGTCCTTCAGCTCCTTCGTGGCCTTGAAGTTGTAGTCGCTCATCTTGCGCTTCCAGAACTCGCTCAGGATGTCGTGGATGATCGCGAGGCTGAGCGTCTCCTTCTTGCTCGACTTCATGAGGTGCAGGATCTCGAGCACTGCCGCAGCGCGCAGCTCCCGCACGCGGTCGTCGCCGTCGGCTCCGGCCTTGATGAACCGCTCCATGAGTGCCGTCGCCGCGGGGCGCCGGTACTTCCGCATCTTGTCGTCCTTCTCGTTGGCGATCAGCTCCATGAGCGCCTCGTAGTCGGCGAGCGGGGTCGTGCCGTCCTTGTACCCCTCGATCGTCTCTCTGTGCGGATCGCGGGACGCCTCGATCGCCGCTGCTTCGGCGTCGGCCTTGGCTTTCGTGTGCTTCTGCAGCAACTGCTCGACGGACGGGCGCTCGCCGGACTTCGGGCTCTTGGCCGAGGCCGTCAGCGGGAACGCAAGGACCGCGAGCGCGGTCAGTGCGAGCAGGGCACGTCGCGTGGCCGAACCGGAGATCATCGATAACTCACCCTTCTGAACTTGCCCGCGCCGTTGCACTTCGGGCAGTACGACGAGTTCTGGCCGCCGTCAACGGACCCCGCCGTCAGGATGCCCTCGCCGGCGCAGTTGTCGCAGAGCTTCGTGTCGTCGACGCTGAGGACCTCGAACAGCCCGCTGTTCTTGGCGAAGTAGGCCTCCAGCCACTTGACGCGGTCGCCGGTCTTGCGGCCGGCCCACCACCCCTCATCGGTCATCGGCTTGGCTTCCTTCTGCGAGCCCGGTCCCCTGTTGCCGGCCCGGGGACCAGGGGGACGGCGGCGCGGACGCTTGGCCCCCCCGGATCTGGCTGCGGTCTTCACGACGATGAACGACCCCGTGCCGTAGAGGCCGATCCGCGGGCGCTTGCTCGAGCGCTGCGACCAGAACCGGTCCATCTCCTCCTGCTCGAGTCCGAGATCTGAGGCGACGCCCTCCCAGAGCAGCGTGGGCAGCTCGCGGTTGAGCCACTGCTTGGCGCCGGCGAGCGTGCCCGCCACCGCCGCGCCCGGACGGTCGTCGTCAGAACGAAGTGCCTTCTTCTGACGCGCCTTGTCGCGCATGAGATCGATCATCTTCCTGTAGACCGCCGTCTGGACGCGGGCCTTGAAGTGCTTCTCACGACCCTTCTCGACGCGCGAGCGCAGACGATCGAAGCCGATCGCCCCGCGGATCTGCTCGTCGGGGTAGTCGCCGTCGAGATCCTTCAGCTTGGACAGCGCGTCGTTCCAGTCCTTCTTGTACATCGCGAACTTGATCTTCTCGGCCAGCTTGCGGGCGCCCTCCGCCTCGAGCAGGATGCTCGCGCGGCGCAGGCGCGTGGCGATGGTCTTGCCATCGGTGGTGGCCGCGAAATCGCCGTCCGCGGCAGCGCTGTTCAGGTGCTCGACGGCGTGTGCGAAGTCGCCGATGCGCATACTGAAGTCCGCCATCGCGAAGTGCGCCGACGCAGAGTCGACGGGCTGCTTGGCTGCCTGGAGCGCATAGGCCTCGGGGATCGTGTAGGCCTCGAGGATCGGCAGGCCGATCTCGACGACGGCCGCCACCTGCGAGCCATCGTAACTCTGCTCACCGGTGCGCGTCTTCAGGACGAGCGGGCGCGCGTCGGCTCCGCCCTTGGCGACGCCCCGCACCTTCTTGCCGGTGACGAGCGTGACCATGTGGCCGGGGACCGTGACCTGTTCCTCTTCCGGGATGTCGATCCCGTAGTCGATGCGCAACTGCTTGCGGCGGGACTCGAGAACGTGGTCCCAGCTGATGGTGATCGTGCCACCGGTCGAGAACACCTGAACGGCCAGGCCGTCCTCGTTCGTCTCGCCGTCGATGATCTTGCCGTGCAGGATGCGGCCGTCGGCCAGTTCGATGACGTCGGCCTGCGCGGGCGGCGCCAGCGTGGCGACGCCCACGAGCGCGGCCAAGCAGAGAACCCGCAACGATCTGATTCCCCGCAACGATTCAATACTGCGTGACATCTCTCGTTCTCCTTTTCGCATCCTGATGCGCGACTCGATCTGTGCGCGGCGCTTCCGCCCCGCTCTCTGTGACTCGTCTAGCGCGACTCGCGGCCGCCGGAGGTATCCGCCTCGCCGGCCTTCTGTTCCTCGTACGTTCTGGACGTCAGGAACTCCTCGTCGGGCACCGTGTCGGTTCCGACGATGAGGTTCTCGACGTGCTCCTGCTCGTCGCCGTACACCACCGAGACACGGACGCGATACCCGGCTTCGGGCACGTCGTTGTCCACGTGGGCGAACTTCGACGTCCACTGGTACCCGATGTAGAGCGCGCTGGTCTTCGGCTCGAACGTCGCGTCGCTACCGCCGGGGAGCGGCGCGTCCTTGGTGGGCCGGAACGAGTTCGCGATCGCGCGAGCGTCGTTGCGGGCTTCCTCGAGGACCTGCGTGAGGCGCTGCTGTCCCTGGCGCTGCGCGGCGAAGCCCGCGGCGGACGCCAGCACAACCAGCACCGAGACCGCCCCCACCGCCAGGAGCGACGTGGCCAGGAGCACTTCGAGAAGGGTGAACCCCCCGCTCGATCCGCCGCCCCCGCTCAACACACGGGCTGTCTTGGGTCGTGGTCTCATCGCCATCCCTCCGGGATTCTACCTGCCCGCGCCGAGAACGCGCCCCCGGCTCGACTCATCGGCGGCCAACCGAGCTGCCGAGCTCGTCGGCATACGTGTCGCGGAAGGTCGAGATGCCGTACTCGCGCACGACTGTCCGGCCATGGTGCACCGTGGATCCGGCGTCGTGAGGCAGCGCCTCGGTCCCCCGCACGCCGCGCCGGCAGCCGATCAGCGTGGTGCCGTCGACGCCCGTGAACTCGATCCACTCCGCTCCGATCTTCACGTACCTGGTCGCCGTGTCGGTGGCGGGAACGAACTGCGCGGACTCGAGCTCGACGAACTTCGCGGAGTCGTCGAGGTCCCCGGACAGGTACCCCACCGACGTCTTCGCGCCGATCTCCTCGACGACCAGCGTGACGCGCACGCGCCGCGGGAACGTGTCGTCCGTGGGATCGGTGATCGAGGACGCATCCTTCGCCAGGTAGAAGCCGTCGTACAGGGCACGGGTCGGCAGCGCCCCGAGGATGCCGCGCGACGAGTCCCAGGTGTGCAGTGCGCCGCCCGAGCGGGCTGGCGTGTCGTGCGCCCAGGTCTTCGTCTTGCGTGCCCAGAACTCGACGTCGAAGTGCAACACTCCCGACAGGATCGGCTCGGCGACGCTCTTGATCTCGGCTGCATCCCGCGGGCCGCGCTCGCCGACCGTTGCGCCGCGATCCGTCTCGACGCGCGTCGGAAGCAGCGAGCCCACGCCGCCGATCGGACTGCGGTAGCCGCGATAGAGGCGCATGCGTGCGAGGTCCTGCGGGTCCTCCGGCACGGCCGCCCAGACGACTTCCATCAGGCCGCCGGTGGCGCGCAACAGTCCGTCGTCCGCCTCGGCTCTGTCGTTCTTCTGATCCATCACGCCGGTGGCCTCGAGGCTCGTGCCGGCCCGCCGAGTCATCGAAGCCGTGCCCTCGCGCGGAATGAGGCGGACGAAGAAGAGGCGCCGGATGCGCGCGCGCTCCGCCTTGTCGTCCGAGAGCTTGCAGGTGGCCATGTCGGAGTAGAGCCGCACGTCGGGACGTCCGGTCTCGCTGTCCGCCGCCGTGTAGAGCGTCGAGATATCGTCGCCGAACGCCTCGGTGAACGTCTGGAGCGAATCCAGCGTCTCCGCCGTCGACGCGCCAACCGTCAGGAAGTCGCTGGCGCGAGAGAGCAGCGCCACCATGCCGACACCGAGGAAGGAGAACAGCCCCATTGCGAGGAGCAGCTCCATCAGGGTGTAACCGGCTGAACGCCCAAATCCGCTTGGGCGGGGTCCGGCGCGGAGTCGTGTCGTTGGGGTCATGTCAGTTGTCCTCATACAGCACCTGCGGCGGCGCAACGTATTCGACGACGACCTTCTGGATGCGCGGCGTCTCCTTCCAGTTGTCCGGAGCGACGTCCGCAAAGCGGTCGTACGCGCCCGTCACGAACCGGATCAGGAGTCGCACTTCGCACCGGTCGGATTCCACGTTCAGGAGGTTCTCGGCCTTCGGGTCCGCGATCTCGTAGAGGTGCTTCCTGCGGTCGGTCGACGGCATGGCGCCCTGGCCCACGAGAATCACGTCGGCGGAATCCCACGGCGGTCCGCCGGCAAAGCGGACCAGTGCGATGATCTCGACGTTCTGCCGCGGGTCCTCGTCCCAGGTGATGCGCTTCCACACCGCGCCGGGCTTGGTCCACGTGAGCTGCGTGTAGGACAGCTCGGCGTCGTCACTGTACTCCGCGTAGCGGTCGTAGTGCCGGAACGGCATCGCGACCACAACCTCGCCCGAGGAGTATCCGCGCACACCGTCACCGGTGCCGAAGCGTCCCCGGAACAGGCCGCCGCCGACGCGTGCGTCGGCGTCGCCGGGCGCGCGCTCGGTGGTCGGATCGATGCGCCCGAGCGGCCCAGAGAGCGTGTTCGCCCCGCGCTCCGTGTAGCCGATGAGTTCGAGGCTGTCTCCGATTCGGATGTACCCGTCGTCGGGGAAGTCGGTTGCATCCACCAGGTCGAACGCTGCCGACGACTCGTCGGCATCGCTGACCAGAGCGGACGTTGCGAACGTCCGGACGGGCCCCACGATCGCGCCGAAGCCGTGTGGCAGCGCTTCGGTGCCGAAGGAGCCGCGGACGCAGCCCGAGAAGAGGCCGTTGTTCGGATCGAACTCCGAGTAGATGATCAACTCGTCGTCGATGCGGATCACACCGCCGTCGTCGTCGTAGAGGTTCTCGTCGATGGGCAGCCCGTTGACGATCGTCGCGAGCTGCACCTCGTCGAAGTACGGGAAGTTCACCGCGAACTCGTCGACCTGGTCGTCGATCGCGTTGAATCGCGGATCGGGCGCCGTGCCGCTCGCGGGCGCCGTGAACGTGGGGAACAGCTCGGGCGGCACCTCGCCGAGGAACGCGTACTTCGCGCGCCCTGGATCGATGGTGTCGAATCCGGCGAACCACGCCTCGTCGACGACCGCGGCACTCGTCACGCCGGGGTTGTTGTAGGGGGCGCCGACGCGCATCAACTCCTCGCCGGTCGTGAGTCCGGCATCCGGAAGCTCGCGGGACGGGAACTTGAGCGCACGTGTCCACATGCGCGAGTCGAAGCTGCGCAGATGTCGGACCTGCTGCGGCCGGTCCCAGTTCCACGTCTGCGTCGTGATCTGTGTCAGGCCGGCCCAGCCGCGGTAGCCCCACTGCACCCGAACGTGCTCGTCGTTCAAGTTGGCGTCGCGCAGCGTGATCAGATCGTCGAAGCCGGGGTTCGCGCCGCGGCGGATGTCGCCCGTCGCGAGATCGTTGCCTGCCACCACGAAGAAGCACGGGAGGATCTCGACCCCGGCTGCGTGCTCGGCAGGAATGGTGTTGGCGATGCGCAGTTCGTTCTGCTGGTTCGGGAGCAGCATGCCACGGAAGTCGGCATCCTGTGCGAGCTCGAACGCGGTTTCCTCCGGGATCCTCCAGTCCTTGGCGGCGCCGTTCACGCCGGTGCCATTGGGCGCCGTGCCGGCCTGAGGCTCTGGTGGCAGGTTGTTCTCGTCATTGAGGTCCGTGGCCCGCGGCGGCTCGGTCGCCCCGTTCGAGTTGCCACCCGAGCCCCCTGCGGCCCCGGTGCTCGCCTGTGCCGTGGCCTGCGCCGTCGAGAGAGTCGCTGAGCCCAGACGCGCGCTGATGTCGTCCCAGCGCATGTCGCGGTAGAACGCGATCTTGCCCGGCAGGATCTGGTCGTCGTACGTGTCGTACTTGATCCACTCGCCGTCGACCTGGGCGTACGCGAATCCACCAAGCTGTGGTTCCTCGTCCAGCGGGTTGAGGTACTCACCAGTGCCCTGTGCGATCAATGCGACCGGGATGAACGCTGTCTTGACCCCGAAGTCCGTCGTGGTGTTGAGAAGCATGTTCTCCGGGGCAGAGCTCGCCTGATCGTCTGCCCACGAGTAGCCGGGGATGAAGCGTGGGTTGGCGTCCTGGCCGTTCGGTTCGAACTGAACGTGCTGAGAATCCAGGTTTCGTTGCGTGATCTCGACCGTGCCGGGGTCGGTCACTCGGTATGCAACGAGCTCGCTCCCGGTGAACGTCCCGGACTGGAGGTCACCCGAACCCACGGCCAGGCTGCCGCCGTTCCCGATGATGATCGTGGTGCCGCCGGTCGGAATGATCCTCACCGGCGACCTGGAGACGATGAGCGCCAGGCCCTCGGTTCCGGTGGGTCCGAGATCGTCCAAGATGTCCTGGTCGGCGGACCCCGTATCCCACTCCGTCAGCGTGATATCCGCAATCGGGAGCACGTGCTGAGTCGTCGCCGCGAGACCATGGCAGATGATCGTCCCGTCGTCGATCATCACGTCTTGCCCGTAGTAGTGGAACCGATAGATGCGGAACGGTCCGAACGTCGAGTCCGTGGTCGAACCGCCGCGCTTGATGTCGCTCAGCAGCGACCCGGCGAACCCGTACAGCTCGACGACGGCGCCGCTGACGTGCGTGCGCGGTTCGTCTGCTTCGTCCACGACGTCGATGTTGCGCGCCTTGCGCTTCGAGAGGATGAACGAGCCTTCGGTGCGCGAGGAGTACTCGAAGAGCTCCATCCCCTCTTCCGCGCGGATCATGACCACGCCGTAGTCCGGGAACGATGACGCATCCTCGACGCTGAGCTCGAGTACCGCACCGGTCGGCGCGATGTTCGACGTCAGACGCGTGATGCCCGACGCGCGGCCCTGCTTCTCACCGTCGATGAACAGCTCGATGAGCGAGGGGTGGCAGCCGGCCACGTTGACGCCGATGTGGTACCACTGGTCGGCGTCCCACGTCGTGTGGTCGAACTCGTAGAAGATCTCGCACGAGCGCCCCTCGCGGGTCGCATCGGCGACCGCCAGCAGCAGCACATCGCGCTCGCCGTCGTAACGCAGGCTCACGCGGTTGAAGTCGTCGCCCTCGGCGCCGTAGTCGAACAGTACTTCGTCGCTGCCGCTGCGGCTCCACGCCGGCCGGTACCACATCGAGTAGGCGAATTCCTTCAGACCCATCTCGATGCCCGAGCCGACACCCGGGATGTCCTGGAGGTCGACGATGTCGGCCTGGCGGTCCTCGACGCTGTACGGACCGTCGACCGTGAATGTGAGTTCGTCCTTCGCGAGATCCAGACCGTCCGGCAGATCCGATTCGTCGAAGTGGTGCACGCGTTCCGTCGTGCCCTGCGCCGTGCCCTGCGGCGAGAAGCGATAGGCCGCCGGCAGGAGCCGCACGTCCCCGTCCGCGTCCGAGCGCTTGGTCGACGGGAAGCGCGACTTGGTCGCGAACGCTTCGTACTCGGACGCGGGGATGTTCCGGGAGTCGTAGTACGCGTTGATGTTGTCGGGGAACGTGGCGAACCACTTGGAGTCGCGCGACTTCATGATGTGGCGCTGGAAGTCGTCCTGCGTCTCCACGACGAACGTGCCCGAGCGGGTGCTCGAAGCGTGGAACACGCGGGACAGTTCGCGGCGGGCGAGCTCGCGGCCCGTCGAGTCCATGATCGCCGCCGTTGCGTCGACCTGATAGAGGTCGAACGAGCGGAACACGAAGGGCACCGTGGAGAACGAGAGGCCCGAGTCGTTCGCGTTCATCGCGTTCCGGAGCAGAGCCTCGAATTCATCACCGCTGATGATGCCCATCTCGTCGCGGGCGGCCTCGAGCGCATTCGTGAAGTCTTCCCAGTTCCGGTACACGCCGGGCGCGTCCTCGTCGGAGACGACCCACTCCTTCAGGTGCTTGGCGATGCGCCGCGCCTTCTCGGGTGGGATGGCCGTGCCGCGGCCGCGCATCTTCAGCCCGCTGAACACGATCGCCAGCAGGTCTTCGTCGGCCACGTTCACGTTGACCGGCGAGCGGGCGAGCGAGTACATGCGCGACTGGTCCGCCGAGTAGTCGTTCTCGATGTTCCCGCCCAGGAGCACCTGACTGTCGCCGCGCACCTTCGTGATGACGCCGTAGTCGTCGTTCACGCCGTCGGTGATACGGAAGATCGTGCCCTCACCGAAGTAGCGGTTGTTCTTGAGGTCGGCGTAGCGCTGCGACGAGTCGGCGGCGGTGATCGCGTTGCGGACGACTTGCGGGTTCGACCACCCGTCTCCGACGATGTTGCCGTTCCACGTGGTGACGAACGGACGCAGGGAGTCGAACTGCTCGGGCGATAGTGCGGCGACGCCCTGGTCGGCGATGCTCCGCAACTGGTAGATGTTGGTGTAGCGGACGTACGCGCCCGGCCGCGCGCGGAACGGACGCGTCGCGATCTGGTACGCGGCCTCGAGGATGACGACGTCGCCCTGGTCCCAGTCACCGGCGGCGCTGTTGCCGGCCACGTCGCCTCGGTAGCCGCGTTCGCAGCCGGACAGTTCGTTGCCGAGGCGCTGTTCGTACTTGATCGCCTCGGTGCCGATGCGCACGACCCCGCCATCGGCGGGGAACATGCTGCCGTCCACCAGAGGCACTCGGTTGTCATCGGAGGAGAGCTGATCGCCCAGCTCGGTGCGGCCGAGGATGTTGGCCAGAACCGGGTACGAGCAGTTGTTCGCGTTCAGGCGGCCCTGCAGGTCGACGATCTCGACGTCCCACACGCGCTGTTCGCGCGCGGAGTCGATGTTGAACTCATCCAGGATCGCGCGCGGCAGTGTGATCTCGGCGGTCGTGTCGCTGGTGGGCGTCGCGTCGTCGGGCGGACGCCCGCTGTCCACGGCGCCGGCGCTGGAGTCATCGAGCTTGCGCCGCTCGATGTGTTCGAGAGACAGCGTCAGATGCGAGCGGACCCGTTCGAAGAGGCTCTCGGCCTCCCAGTCGGCGCGGGCGGAGTAGAGGAACTTCTGACCGCGGGCCGCGCTGTCACGCATGCTCACGAGGAACGGGGTGGAGACGATGGCGAGCAGCACCAGGACCGCCACGACGGACACCAGCGCGATGCCGCGCTCCCGCTCGTGGGACGCCCGATCGACGGCCCTCCGACCCCCTGAATCGGCCCCTGAGCCGGCCCCTGGACTGGTCATCTGGTTATCAGCGATTGGCAACTTTGTGATCACCTGACACCTCCGGTCCCCCGCTCTCCTGGCTGGCGAGGGCGCTTCTTCTTGCTGCAGCGGCCTGCCACTGCGATCCCGGGGAGAGAGTCTCAACTTCCGTTCCGAACCACGGCGGGAGTGGCCCCTCGTCCTACTCGCCCCTACTCGTCCTTTTCGGGGGTCGTCTCGACGTCCGTCCCCGGCGGCTGGAGCGTGCTCCCGTCGTCGGTCGGCCACTCGCCTTCCTTGGGACGGGCGACCCGCTGCACGGTCCCGTTCTGTCCGATCTCGATCACGGCCTTCTCTTCCTTTGATCCGAGGAAGATCCTTACGACGCCCGGGTGCTTCCGCGGGTCGAGCTTGCCCGACGAGAAGTGCAGCGTGGTCGCGTTCCCCGCCAGGTAGACGCCTGCGGGCAACAGGACCGGGTCCTCGACGCGCACGCCGCCGAAACGGAAGTCGTCGATGACGCCCACGAAGTCCGTCGCGACGCGCAGCGACGCGTCCGGGTCGGTGTAGAGAGGCCGCGTCTCGGGGAAGGAGCCGCGGAGCACGGGGCCGAAACCGTCGTCCGTGCGCACGGTGATCTCGCTCCGGTCGTACCCGACGATGATCCCCATCCACTTGCCGGCGCGCACCCGCGGGATCTCTGCCTCGTGACTGATCTCCTCGCGGTCGCCCATGTCGCGCACGCTCATGCGAACACGAATGCGGCCGGGGCCGCTACTGCTGGGCAGGATCGCCACGTTGAACGCGTCACCCTTCTCGACCAGCTGCGCCATCCCGACGGTCTCCGGCTGGATCCAGAGTTCGATCGAGATGCCGTCCTCGACGTCGTAGGCCGCGTAGTTCCCGCAGTCGACGCCGCCGCCCGTCACCTTCAGTCCGCCGCCGACTCGCCCGCCCTCCGGGAGCAGGTCGCCGCCGATGACATCGACGTCCAGACCGCCGATGCCCTTGGCGAAGTCATCCAGCGCCTCGCCGTCACCCCTCCTGGGCTCGAAGTGCAGCTCCTGCAGGATCTGCTCTGTGCGCCCGTAGATGCGGCGCTCGGCGGGATCGGTGACGAGTGCGGCTGGGAACCGCGAGGACGCATTCTTGACCTTGTTCACCAGGCCGGTGGTACTCGCGAGAGTCTGCTCGTACGCGGTGCGCTTGCCGAGTGACACGAATGCGCCGATGCCGAATCCCATGAGCACGCCCATCAGGGTGAGCACGAGCATGAGCTCCATGAGCGTGTAGCCGGCGGCCGACCGAAGTCCCGCTCGAGAACAGTGCGCTGGTGTCCGCATGCGCTCTCTCCTACCTACTTCGTTCCCCAGGCAATGTCGTCTTCGGTGTTCGGCTGTCCGTCCGAGCCCATGCTGAACAGCTGGAACGACGCGGCACGCAGGAACGCGCCGGTCTTCTCGCTCGCCATGGGGGCGGCGGTGACGTCCTCGAGCTTGTAGTTCACGTACGCGGAGACCTTGCTGACGTCCTTGTAGTCCTTGCCGTTGAAGTAGACGAACGGGTTGCCCCAGGCATCCACGTACTCGAACAACTCGTTGCTCGTGAGCGACGTGCCCGTCGTTTCGATGGCTCCGTCCTCGTCGAGGTTCGCGATCGCCGAGTCGCCGAGGTCGTCCGTGCTGATGGAGACGCCGGTCATGTGGAACGCGACGTAGACCGTCTCGATCCCCTGATTGCTCTCGTTCGGCGTGCCGATCGCCGCACCGATCTTCTCGCGGTTCGGACCGCGCAGACTCTCGTTGTCCGTCGACGGGTAGGCGCCCGTGGCGAGCTTGAGAGACTCGAGCCCGGTGGCGATCGCAGTCAGCCGCGAGGTCGTGATCGCCTTGAGCTTCGCCCTCTCCGCCATGCCGAACCAGATGGTGCCGGCGGCGGCCAGCGCCGCGAGGATCGTGATGACGACCAGCAGCTCGATCATGGAGAAACCACCGGCTTCGGCCTGAGCACGCCGCCCAGCTCCCTGGATTGTCGGTCCTTGGGTTGTCGGCCTCTGCATCTGCGTCTCCTTCGTCCTCACCGACCCCGCGGGATCAGTTGATCTTCCGCGTGAGAGTGACGTCGTCGATTCGTACATCAACATCCGTGCCACGGTCGGCGTCAACGATTACGGACAGGGTGTACTCCCGCCCGCTCTTGGCCGCCAGACCGCTGATTTCGAACGCGCTCACGGGCTCCGCGCCCTCGTCCTCCAACTTCGCGCTCACGAGCCCGCCGTCGAAGGACACTTCGAATCCCGCCTTGTCCGACGGACCCGTGCGGGCGAACCGGCACGTGTGCCAGTCGGTCCCCTCGGGGTACGTCACCTGGTCGCCGTCGGCACCTAGGACCGCAAAGCGCTTGAGACCGACGGTCGAGCCCCGGCCTGTCTTCGTGGTCGCCCAGATCCAGACCTTGGAGTCCCGGTCCACGGCGAGAGCGAGTTCGTGCCCCACGTTGCGGCCACCGCGGCGCTTGCCGGGGTCTTCGGTGCCCGGAGGCGGTGACAGCGCACCGATCGAGATACCGATCACGACCTCGGTGTCGGAGCCGCGCCGGAACGAGACTTCCGCCTCCATGAACCCCTTCAGGTCGCCCGGCCGGGACATCGACGTACCCTGGCGCGGATCGGCGACCGCACGCATGGTGCCGCGGAAGATCGCAGAGGTGCCGTCGCCCCGGATCGCGGGGCCGAGACGGTCGTCGTCCTCGATCCAGCCGTTGTAGAGCTTCTCGTCGGCCTGTCGGTTGAAGTTGTCCGTCCAGATGCGCGTCGCATCCCAGTCGGCGATCTTCGTGCGCATCTCCTTCAGGTACGCCCCGGAGGCGGGCGACTGCGCCGCGCGGTTAGCGCGCTGGATCGCGTCGAGCACCGAGTCGAGTCCCGAGCGGTTCTTGTAGAGCGCGTACGCGTAGAGGATCAGGCAGTTTCCGTCGCGGCGCGCCGGGCCCGCCGTCACGTTGGTCGCCTGCGCGAGGAACGCCACGGACTGGCTGCCCCGATCAGCGTTCGCCAGGGCCCGGCCGAACTCGTAGATGACCTCGGCACTGTCAGGGGCCTTGTCCACGGCGCGACCGAGGTACTCGACGGCTGTGTCGCCATCGCCCATGTCGTCCGCGGCCACGC
This sequence comes from Planctomycetota bacterium, assembly GCA_965248445.1. Lineage (GTDB taxonomy): Bacteria > Planctomycetota > JAJSAM01 > JAJSAM01 > JAJVHW01 > CBDFJG01. The sequence goes on along the minus strand of CBDFJG010000003.1, from coordinate 384,061 downwards.
CTGCCGTGCGCAGCGCCTCGATCGAACCCGGGGCCCGCTGCAGCGTCTCGCGCGCCAGCATGAGCGCGTCCTTGGGGACGCCGTCCTGCTGCTTCATCGTCGCGGTGCGCATGCGGATCCAGGCGTTCTCCGTATCCGCCCTGAGGGCCGCAGCGAACGAGTCGTTCGCAGCGGCGGGGTCGCCTTCGCGCTGATTGACGCAACCGAGACCGACATGCGGATCGACGAAGTTGAGCGGGTCGTCTGCCAGGCACTGCTCGAACGCGGCGCGCGCACCGGCCAGGTCTCCCTTGGCCAGCAGCACGAAGCCGAGGTTCGAGCGGGCCCGCGATTCGTGGTTCGGTGCAACGGCTGCCGCCTTGCGCAGGACCGACTCGGCCGTCGTGAAGTCGCCGGCGTAGTAGTACGCAGCGCCTGCACGGGCCAGCACGTCCTGATCCGTCGAGGTGTACTGAGCCGCGCTCTTGGCTGCCGCCACCGCGGCCTTGAAATCGCCCAGCCGGATCTGTGCGTCGCACGTGCCCGCGAACGCACTGGCAAGTTGCGCGCGGTCGCTGCCGGATTGCACGCGCTTGAACTCCGTGAGAGCGGCATCCAGCTCGCCGTTTGCGAGCTTGTTCCATCCGAGGCCGAGATACGCGCCGAGATCGCCGCCCTTGGCGGCCTCTTCCCACAGTCCGCGCGCCGTGCCGCCCATTCCGACGCGGTCGAGAGCGTCGGCCGCGTCACGCATGACCGCCACGTCTCGCGACTCTTTGTCAAGGTAGCGCAGCAGAGTGCGCACCTCGCCCTCGGGGTCGTACGCGGCGCTGTACGCGCTGGCGAGCTGGCGGGCGATCGCAGCGTCCGCCTTGACGGCGTACGCCTGTTCGAGCGTCGTGACGGCCTTCTTGACCGCCTCGGTGCCGTACGTCTTCGACAACGTGTCGAGACACCACTGCGCGAGTTCCATGAGTCCGCCGCGATCCGTGTCACGCACGGCGCGCCGGATGCGCTCCTCGTGGTACTCGTTCTCGCAGTTGCGAGTGGGCACGAATCGCGAGTAGCGCGCGAGGCTGCTCGCATCGCCGACCCACGTCCCGCGGCGCGTGCCGCCCTCGTTCAGCTCGGTGACCATGAACTCGGCGTTCGGCCACAGCTCGAGAATGCGCCACTCCGGCTGGTCCTTGAGTGCGCCGCGCGGTTCGACGAGCACGGCGATCTCGCCGCTGCCGTCCTTGCGGACGAGGCGCGCGACCTTCGTCATGTCGCGCTCCGGACCCGTCTCGAACGGGTTCTCGTCGAAGTCGACATCCTCGCCGTCGGCCCCGTCCTCGCCGTCCTCATTGCCGGTCTCGTCGCCGGTGTCGGCGGGCCGCGCGATGGTGAGCGGCGTCCGCAGCTCGGACCACGCGGCCGCCGGAGCGGGCGGGTCCATCAGCGGGCGGATCCACGTCGGGTCCAGAGCCGCCGGCGGCGCGAGCTCGGGCAGTTCGCCGCGCACTTCGCGGATCTGCGGCTGGAAGAGGCTGCGTCCGCCGGGAGGCGCCTCGAGCCCCGCCGAGAGGTCGTACTCGACCGGCGGAGCCGTCGGCACGTCGGTGCCGGTGGCGAGCTCGCTCGCGTTGACGTCTTCGTAGAGGCCGAGGTTCATCCAGAAGAACAGCGCCGCAATCACGGCGCAGGCGACCAAGAGCAGTTGTTCCTTCTTCATCTGACGGGCTCCCTCACTCCGCTACGCCGAGCCATCATTCCGCCACGCCCAGGTGGTGCAGGCCGAGGATCCGGATCTGGGCGTCGATCGTGACTTCTTCCTCCCGCGGACGGGAGATTCCCTCGATGGCATCCAGCACGATCAATCGCTTGATGGCGGAACCGCCGGGACGGTTGAACGAGCGAAGGATCGCGTGCACGTCCTCGGGATGGCCGAGCAGGCGGAAGGCCACCGGGAAGCTGTTCACGCGCGAGGCGTCGTCGCCCTCGCTCACCTTGCGCCGCTGACGAGGCGCAATGCGCATGTCGAGGATCCCGTCGATGCCCTCTGCTTCGCTCGAGTTGAGTGCGCGCGTCACAATCTCCGTCGCGAGTGCCAGCCCGTGCAGCGCGACCGGCACCTCGTCGTCGGTGAACGCCGTCGCCAGTCCGAGCGAACGGTCCACGGTCTTCCCGAGCTGCGCGGCCCGGCCCACGAGGACGCCGCGTGCCTCCTCCTTCAGCCGGAAGAGGCAGCCTTGCGGCAGCGTGCGGTATTGGTTGACGAAGCTGTCGAGCTCCGACTGCTTGCCGATGTTCGAGAGCACCCAGCCGATGTTCTCGCGGACATACGCGATCTTGCCGTCGGCGGGTTCGGCAACCGACGCGACGGACGCTGCGAGCTTGCGGAAGTTCGCCTGCCCGACCTTGGCCAAGCGCTCCTGTTCGGCGATCGACTTGCGCGACGGCGCCTTGCCGGCGCTGAGTTGCTCCTTGAGCAACGTCTTGGCGCGCTCGTTGGTCGCTTGCGCGTCCTCGACGCGGTCGTACATGTTCGCCTTCACGCCCCACGCGATCAGGAACACGATGCCCCCGATCACGCATTGGAGGATGAAGGCCTTGTGGCGTTGCCAGATCTCGTCCATCGGGGCTTACTCTCCGTTGCCGGCCGCTGGTTCGTCAGCGACCTTCTCGGGGAACGTCTCCTGGCGCACGCGGAACGTCATCTTCCAGCGCTGGCCATCGAGATCCTTCGGACGCCCCACCTCGTCGTAGGTGAGGCCACCCATGCTCTTGAGTTTCATCTGCAGCAATTGGCTGAATTCGGTGATCGCCTGCTGCGTCGGGCGACCGCCTGTCGACTCGACGATCGCCTCGCACTCGAACTCGGGGAACACGTCCCGCTCGCCATCGCGCACGACTTCCTTCATCGCGCCCGCGAGGTCCGCGACGTGGATCTCGTCGAACTTGCCGCCCTTGATGACCGACTGGATCGCGTCGGTCACACGCTGCAAGGCGGGGCCGAGCGCGGTCTGCCGCCGCAGCCGGTACTTCTCGTTGTTGATGCGCGCGACGTTGTCGCGCGCCGCGACGTACTCAGCGTAGTTCGTGCTGTAGTCCGTCTTGCGCTTGTCGAGGATCTCCTTCTCGGCGTCGGCCCGCGACTGCGCCTGCCCGGCGAGCACGAATGCAGCGACGACCGCGGCGACGAGCAGGGCCGCCGCGAGGATCATCCACAGTGTGTGCTGCTTGAAGTGCCGCGCCTTCTTGTCCGCTTCGGGCAGGACCTCGACGTGGATGGCGTTCTCGTCGGCCGCCATCTGAGCGAGACCCAGCGTGACGGCCATCGCACCCTGTTCCTGGCGCAGCGCGTTCTGCTGCTCGGCGGTGAGGCCGCCGAGATCGACGTCCTCCATCGGGTCGAACAGTTCGACCGGGACGCCGAGGTTGCTCTCGAGGTACTCGGGCAGGCCGCGCAAGAGCGCGCCGCCGCCCATGAGCACGAGACGGTCCGGGTTGCAGTCCGGCACCTTGGTCTGGGCCTTCGCGAACATCACCGACGAGTTGAACGCGGAGACGAAGTGTCCGCCGACGCCCATCAGGTTGTTGGCGACCTTCTCCTCGCCCGAGTCGCGATAGCGTGCGCGACCGCGCGGCGTCAGGTTGCCCTTGGTGATCTTCAGCTTCTCGGCCGTCGCGGCGTTGACGCGCATGTTCTCGACGAGCGAGTCGGTGAACATCTTGCCGCCGCCTGCGACGTTGCGCGCGAACAGGAGGACACCCGACCGCGCGATCGCCACGTCGGTGTTTTCGTGACCGATGTGCATGATCACGACGGTCTCGTCGTGCCGCAGGCGGCCGTTCTCCTTGTAGCTCCAGAATGCCGCGACGGCTCGCGGGCAGCCGCCGATGACGTCGAGGCCCGCGGCCTTGAGCGCCTCGAGCCGCGGGTTCAGGAAGCCGTTCTTCGCCAGCGCGACGAGCACGACGTTGTCGCCGCTCGTCGTGTCGTCCACTTCGAGGAGCGCGTAGTCCGCCGAGAGGTCGCCGCCGGACTGCTCCGAGACCTCCTGGATCTCGAAGTTCATCAGCATCTCGAGGCGCCAGTCGGGAACCGGAGGCACCTGGGTGTAGCGGACGATCAGGTCGCGGCCGGAGAGCCCGACCAGCGCGCGTCCCTTCACGCCCGACGTCGCGAGCGCGGCCCGCGCTTCCGCCACGCGGCGGGCGTCGGGCACGTCGTGTCCCTTCATCGGCGCGCTGAGTGCCGACTCCACGAGCCAGGAGCCGTCCTTCTGCTGGCGCACCTGCACGACACGGATCGTTCGCGATCCGATCGTGACGCCGGTTCCGACCGAGGCCATCGCTCCTCCTACTCTCCGAGCGCGCGCAGCGCCTCTTGGGCGGTCTTGGCCGCCTCGGTGCCTTCGAAACGCTTCACGATGTCCTGGTACGAGAGCCGCGCGAGCGTGTTCATCTTCGACTTGGCAAAGTCCGCAGCGCGCGCCAGGAGGGGCGTCGCCTTCGACGACGCGTCGGCGGCACCGAGCGACTTCAGCGCGTCATGCGCTTCCTTCGCGATCCCCTCAGCGCCCTTGTCGCCGTATTCGTCCTGGAGCTTCTCGGCCACGCGCTGCACGGAGACGAGGCTGGGAACCTCCGAGAACTTCTTCGCGCCCACGAGCGCGCGGCGCAGCGAGTCGAGCTGTTGCTTGAGGTCGGCAGCGAACTGGGCCGCCTTCTTCTCGGCCTCCACGCGCTTGGAGTCGCCCTCGGGCAGACTCGAAGCGAACTCCTCGTACAGCTTCTTGGCGTCGCCGTACCGGCCTGTCTGCTCCGCGGTGCGTGCGTCCTGATACTTCTGATCGCGCGCCTTCACGATCTCGGTGGAGGAGGTGTCGATGCGCAGCGTAAGCGCCGTGCCCTCTGCGGGCCCGAACGCGACGGCAGTGCCGGAGTCGGTCGTCATCGCGACGCGGCATGGCGTCACGCTGGACACCTCGTAGAGGTTCAATCCGCCGATGGTCGCACTCTGCACGCCGCTGGCCGTGCGGGAGGCGCGCTCGCGGAACGTGCCGGACGAGGTGTAGAAGCCGATGCCCTCGTCCATGAACCCGGCGGCCACGATGCCTTCGAGCCCGGCGCCGCCGGGCAGTTCGGCGATGATGTTCACGTAGCGGCCGCCCTCGGCCGACACGGTGACTGAGTATGCGCCGCCCTCGCCGGTCGCGGGATCGATGACCTTGCCCTTGACGACCACGCCGCCATCGGACGACACGGAGGCCGCAGCAGCACTGCCGCCACCCCGCTCCGCGCGCTCGCCGGTGTCGGCAGCGGTCGCGAAGAGGCCGCCCACTACGGCTACGTCGTCGAGAAGCACGTCCGACCCGCGGCTGATGCTGATGCGACCGGACGGACCGGCGGAGATCGTGATGGCACCGTCCGTCGCGGTCGCTGCGCGCCCCGAGCCGGTGACGAGGAAGATGTCGTCGAACTCCGCCTTGCCTTCGCCGGCGTTCACGAGCTGCACGCGCACGCCGGTCGTGTTCTTCGGCGCCACCGCGATCGCGGACACGTCCGTCCAGGACGAGCCCTCGACCAGCGTGGTGGACGCATAGCGGGCCGCGACGCCTTCGCCGGCACCCAGCCACTGGATGCGCACCGCGGCGCGACCGCCGCCGCTCGCCTTGGCCGCAGCGCCGAACTCGTACGCCTGGCCCGGGCGAGCCGAGTACGTGCGTCCGGCGAACTCGACGACCGCCAGCGGCGCGCCCGAGCCGGCACGTGCCACCGAGTACGCCGCCGAGCCCTGCTTGGCGCCGTCGCTCTCGAACGCCCCACGCGCCGGGGAACCGCTGACCGCCGCCCAGCCGTCCGCTAGATCCTCAAAGGAGTGGTCGTCGATCATGTTGCCGTCGCGGTTCTCGAGCTCGACCGCCGGCGTCGAGAACAACTCCGGCTTCGTCAGCAGCACGTAACCGACTGCCGCGAGAATCGCGAACAGCCCGAGCACGCCGACGAGCTGGCTGCGGCGCGCCTTCTGGACGCGCGACATGTCCATCTCGGCGCGGAGCATGCCCCACTCCGAGCCGAGATCGTCCACGGCCGCCATGGCCTTCTCGAAGTCGCTGACCGACGGATCGACGAACACGAGCCGGCGATCGCCGACACGGATGCGACCGCCGTGCTGGAGTGCAACCTCCGTCACCGGCTCCCCGTCGAGCAGGGTTCCGTTGGTGCTGCCGAGATCGCGCAGGATGTAGGCCCCGCCTTCGCGCGAGATCTCGCAGTGGTACCCCGACACAGAAGAACTCTCGAACACCATGGTGTTCGAAGCCTTGCGGCCGAACGTGACCCGCGACTTGTCCAGTGCGATCCGCTCGCCGTCGCGATCGCCACCCGCGAACACGAGGTAGCAATCGGCTCCGGTCTTGTTGGCCGTCTTGGTGGCGGGCGCGGCGCCGCCGTCGAGGGAGATCTCCTCCTCGAGTTCGACTCCGCGGTCCTCGCGCTCCGTCCAGACGAGGTGTGTCTCGCCGATGGAGATGCGGTCGCCGTGCTCGAGTCGGTGCCGCTTGACGGTCTTGCCATTCACTTTGGTGCCGTTGGTACTGCCGAGATCGGTCATCTCGAAGCTCTTCGAGAGTTTCATGATCTGCGCGTGCCGGCGGGAGGCTCCAGGCTCCTTGGCCAGGGGGACCGTGTTGGTCTCGGCTCGACCGATCGAGCACGAATCGGTCACCTCGACGGTGTGCTCTTCACCCTCATAGGTGTACGTCAGCTTCGGCATGCGTCGTCCTCCCGCCGCCGACGTGAGACCGCAATGGACCCACGGCGACGTCTCCCGTGACGGAGGGCATCGGTACGCGTGGCGCACTGCGCGGAGGAGATCGTTACGACGGATCCCACGCCCCGTCGCACCGCTCCACGCAGACCGCCAAGCCGAATTGCCGGGTGGGTCCGCACGCGGACCCCCCCGGCCGATTCCCGCCCCAGGAGTGAGCTTCCTACTAAGGGCCGGAGTATAGATCGGGCGAGCGAGCGCCTGATAGACCAATTTCGCCTCAACGGGAGCCTCCGCGATCCCCCGTCAGTGGTCTCCAACGTGCGGTCAGTGCCGGACTTGCGTCCGCGTCCCCGGGTCTCCTCGACGCCCTCGCCGGTGGCCCCCCGCGATCGGGGTGGCCGGGTCCCCTTGCTCCCACGGAGCCCGGGGTCTTGATGCGTGCTGAATCACCCCTCGTACAGTCCGTATCGGCGCAACTTCTTGCGCAGTCCCAGGCGTGAGAGCCCGAGCGACCGAGCCGCGTGCGTGATGTTCCCGTTCTCGCGGCCGAGCACGGCTCGCAGAACGCGCTTCTCGACCTCTTCCACGAGTGATCGCAAGTCGCGCCCATCCAGGTAACGAATCGGATCGCTCACGACGTCGTCGATCTCCGGGCGGCACTCACGCACCTCGTTCGAGAGGCTGTCGACGTCGATCTCGCCGCGGGACAGAGCCGCGGAGCGGCGCAACTCGTTCTGCAGTTGCCGGACGTTCCCGGGCCAGTCGTAGCGCACGAGCGCGTCCAGCGCGTCGTCGGTCACACGGAGTGGCAGCCCGCTCTCGCTGAATCGCTCGGCGAAGTGCCCCACCAGCGCCGGGATGTCCTCCCTGCGCTCGCGCAGGGACGGCACGCGAATCGTGACCACCGCGAGCCGGTAGAACAGGTCCTCGCGAAACGTGCCCTCGCGGACCATTTTACGGAGGTCGCGATTCGTGGCGGTCAGGAGCCGCACGTCCACCTTGCGGACGGTGTCGCCGCCGACGCGGCGGACCTCGCCCTCCTGCAGCACGCGGAGCAGCCGCGTCTGGAGCTTGGGGCTCATCTCGCCGACTTCGTCGAGGAAGAGAGTCCCGCCGTCCGCGCGCTCGAACAGACCGGCCGTGGTGGTCTCGGCGCCGGTGAACGCGCCCCGTTCGTGCCCGAACAACTCGTTCTCGAGCAACGACTCCGGCAGCGCGCCGCAGTTCTCCGTGACGAACGGCTCGCCCGCACGGTCGCCGGCGCCTTGCACGGCCTGGGCGATGACCTCCTTGCCCGAGCCGCTCTCGCCTTCGAACAGAACCGGAACGGTGGTGGCGGCGATGCGATCCACCTGCCGCAGCAGCGCGAGCATCGCCGGACCGCGTCCGACGATCTCGCTGTAGCGGTCGGCGAACCCCTCCGTCGCGTCGATGCGCGCCAGGCGCTCGCGCGTCTCCCGAAGTTCGCTGGTCCTGCGTTCGAGCAGATCAGCCAGCCTGCGGTTCAGTCGCGCCGCGCGCGCATCGGCCTCGGCGAGATCGCGCGTCTGGCGCTCGGCGTGACGGGTGAGTCGGACGCGGGCCAGCGCCAAGGCGCCCTGCTCGGCCAGGGTGCGGAGCAGGTCCCCTTCGAGCGGACCGAAGATGCCGGGATCCGGCGGCGCATCGACGACGAGCACACCGTCGAGCGGCGCCGGCGCCGGCGCGGCCACGACCGAGCGCTCCGCGCCGCCCTCGACCTCCTCCTCGCCGCTCGACGGGCGCCCGGCGGTTCCGGCGGTCCGCGCGTGTGCCAGCGGCAGCCCGCCGTTGACGGAGGCCGTGGCGTCGCCGGACGCGTCCCGCGCGCGTTCGACCGCCACGGTCTCGCCGTCTACGCGCACGAGTGCGGCGCGGTCTCCGCCGAGCAGCAGGAGCGCTGCGTCCAGGAGGTCCGCCATGAGTTCGTCTTCGTCCGCGGCACGCGCGAGGCGGCGGGACGTGGCGAGCACGCGGCGTAGGGCGCGCGCCTCGCGGCCCAGGTCCGGCAGCTCCGAGGGGCCGTCGTCCAGATCGTCCAGGACCAGGCGGCGCCGACCGTCCTCGGAACGAAGAGGAGAGTCCTCCGTGTCCTGGGCCCGGTCGACGAACCCCCGCAACCCCGCGAGTCGGGAACTCTTCGACATGTCCACGATTCTAGGCGAAAGCGCCCGACGTGCGGGTGGTGCCACTCGTGAGACCTCGAAAGAGAGCGGTCACTCCGGCTCGCCGCCGAGCCTCTCCTCGATCTCGCGGGAGATCTCGTTCTCGAGTTCCTCGAGGGTCTCTTTCCGCCGCCTCACCGCCGGGAGACGTTCATCTTCCGCGTCGGCCCGCGTCAGCCACTCGCCCAATTCGATGGCCGCCTCGCCCGGTCGACCGAGACGCGCGAGCACGTCCGCGAGAGCCAGCCGCGCCGGCTGGAGGTCCGCATCCAACTGCAGCGCCCGGCGGCCGGAGTCGGCCGCTTCGCGCAGTGACTCCGCGTCGTCCTCCCCGGCCGCGGCCGCCAGCGCGATGCCGAGGAGATAGTGCGTCTCCGGCGTCTCTTCTGCGCGGGCGGAGAGCCCGAACTCGACCACGGCGTCGGCGGGCTTCTTCGCCTGCAGCGCATCTCGGCCCCGGGTGAACGAGCCAACCGCGATGCCGTGCAGACGGTCCTCGATGCCCGAGAGATCCGCCTCCGCGACGCCCTCGACGGCGAGCGCCTCACGGAACCACTCGATGGCGCGTCGCTCGTCGCCCTTGAGCAGGAAGCCGTGGCCCAGGTCGCGGTAGAACGACGCGAGCGCGTCGTGCGCTTCGCTCCGGTTCGGGAACGCCCGCGCCGCCTCTTCAAAGGACAGGCGCGCCCCGTCCCAGTCGCCCGCAGCGCGCCGCACCTCAGCGAGCAGCGTCAGCGGCCCCGGATCCGGCACGTCGAGTGCCACTGCACGATCCGCTGCGTCCTGGGCCGCCTGCAGCTCCGATTCGTCTCCGCTCTCGGCGCGGCGTTCGAGGTTCGCGCGTCCGGCGCGCACGAGCAACAGCGCGAGCTGCGCGCGTGCGCTGCGCTGTGAGGGATCCGCGAGCACGGCGCGGGAGAGCCACGGGAAGGCCTCGCCGGCCCGCTGCCCCAGCAGCAGCGTCTCGCCGAGCGCGGACATGATCCGACCGTCCGACGGGGCGATCGTCAGCGCCTGTCGCAGGTCCTCCTCGGAGCCGTCCAGGTAGGACCTGTCCTGCTCGATCGCGAAGAGCGAGCGCCACACTGCTGCGCGATTCAGAAGCGGCTCGGGGTTCGCCGGTGCGTTCTCGACGGCCTCGTCGAACGCGCGGGTCGCGCCGAGGAACTCCTCCTCGGCGAACAGGATCTCTCCGCGACGCTGCGCCGCACGACCGCGTGGCAGACCCGCCTCCGCGGCGTACCCGAGGACGCTGCGCGCGTGCTCGAGCGCCTCGTCCGACGCTTCCCGTTCCCCGCGACCGCGGCGGGCAATCCCGATCTCGATGCTCAACTCGCACTGCTGATCGAGTGCCTCCCATCGCGTCATCCCGGCATGCCGGTCAGCAACCTGCGGCAGCCGGGCGATAGCCTCCATGGCACCCGCCTCGTCGCCGGCGAGATACGCGGCACGCGCCATCAGCGGCAGGATCACGCTGAGGAGATCCGTGTCCGAGCGTTCGGCCCCCGCGTCCCCCACGCGCAGTTCGAGCAACGCGCGGTCGGGATCCCCGGCCGCGAGAAACGCGAGCCCCGCAGTGGCCGCCCGCCGGACGACGAGTTCCCGGCCGCCAGAAGAGTCAGTGAGGGGCGGCCAGCCCGACACGCCGTAACGCAGCCGCACGGCCGGCGTAGCGAGTGTCTCCGACCCGGTTGCGACGGCCTCTTCGAGCAATACCTGGGCGGCGGCCTCACGCTCCTCGCGAATCAGCACGGCGGCGCGCTCGGCGAGCACCGACGCGAGCGCTTCGCGGATCCGGATGCCCTGTGGTTGCAGATCGTAAGCGTTGCGGAAGTGCTCGATCGCCCCGTCCAGGTCGCCGCGCCGCCGTGCCGTGATGCCGAGGATCTGATCCGGCGCCGACGACCCGGGTGCGATGTCCGCCGCACGGCGCGCCGCGTCCCGGGCGCCATCAACGTCGTCCCGCGCGGCGTACGCCTGCGCCTGCTGGATGAGCGAGCCGGCCAGTTCGTTGCGCAGCGCCTGATCGTCCGGCCGGATCGCGAGCGCCTTGCGAAAGCCCTCCTCGGCAGAGAGTGGGCGCATCAGCATCAGGTCAAGTCGCGCCGACGCGATCAACAGGTCGGCGTCGTCGGGATGCGCGGCCAGGGCCGGGGCCAGTTCGGCCTTCGCTGCGGCCGGTTCGCCGATCGCCAACATGAGACGGGCGCGCTCGGCGGCTGCGGCGGGCACGTCCGGCGCGCGGGCCCGCGCCTCGGCCAGCGCAGCGAGTGCCTCCGACGGGCGACGCAGGAGCAGTTGCACGCGCGCGACAGCGTTCATCGGAAGCCACGCGTCGGTGTCGAGACGGGCTGCGCGACGCCAATCGGCGAGTGCCGCGTCGTGTTCACCGAGCGCCTCGCGCGCGGCGGCGCGGTTCGAGAGCACGAGCCCCAACCGTTCGCCCCGGCCGTGCGCCCCGGGCAGCGCAGCCAGACCCCGCTCCGCGGAGTCCAGATAGCCGATCGCGTCGTGCACGCGGGCCGCCGGGTCCTCGTGCCCGCCCGCCGTCGCGAGCAGATGGCCGGCAAGTCCCGTCTCCGCCTGCACCCGACGGATCGACAGGACGAACGGCGTCTCGCCGCGCGATGCCGTCACATCGTCGACGTCTCGGCGGGCCGACTCGCGCGCCGAGCGCCAAGAGTTCTCGGCCCGCCGCAGGTCCCGCGCAGCATCAGGGTCCCGTGCAGCATCCGGGCCGGCCTCGGTCCTCGCCCGTGTGCCGTAAGCGTCCGCCAGTTGCATCTGCACGAGCGCGCTCGTCGGCGACACGCGCTCCGCCTCTCGCCACAATGACACGGCGTCGTACCACGCGGGGACGCGGGTCGTCGCCAGCGCGCCGAGTAGTGCGGCGGCGGCGAACGGCGCCCAACGTCGGAGATGCCGCGCAGCAACGGCGCCGGCGATCAGGGCCGTCACCGCGAGAGGAATTGTCAGATAGCGCTCGGCGAACAGAACGCTCGTGCGTGGGAGCACGTTGTTGAACGGCGCGTACGCGACCGGCAGCGCGAGCACGGCGAGAACGACCCACGGGCGCCTGCGCATCCGCCACGCCACGACGATCGCCGCAACGGCCAGCCCCGCTCCCAGCGTTGCGCGTCCGGTGTGCACCGAGAATGGGCTGAGGTCGTGTTCGACGGACAGCCACTTCGCCCACGGGATGAAGAGCGACCGTGCCGCCAGCCACGTGACCTCGAGATCGGCGTACAGCAGTTCCAGCAGCGTCGCGCCGGTGCCGGCACCGACCGTGCCCTCGCCGCTCGCGACGCGCCAGTGCAGGATGCCCATGACGAGTGCGACGGCCGCGTAGGGCGCCGCCGGCAGCAGGCGCCGCGCGCCCTTGCCCCCGCCGACCGTCAACGCGTGCAGCACTAGCAGAAGCGGGACGACGAGTGCGCTTGCCTTGGCCGTCAGCGCGAGAGCGAGCGCCACACACCCGGCCGCGTGCAGGACCGTGTCGCGCCGTTCAGACGCCCGCAGGTATGCGAGCACGGCGACCAGCGACCAGACGAGAGAGAGTTGCTCCTTCCGACTGGCGATCCACGCGACGGACTCGACACCCACCGGATGGACGGCCAGCACGATGCCCGCCGTGAGCGGCGCGAACCCGCGCAAGCCCAGCGCGCGCGCAACGAGCACCACGAGCCCGGCGGCTACCGCCCAGAGCACGGCCGAGTGCACGTGCCACCACACGAAAGCGTCACCGAAGAGCGCGTTGTCGAGTCCGAGGCTGCCGTAGTAGAGCGGCAGCCAGGCGTGCATGAACGCCTCGCCCCACGGCGGGAGGATCGACCAGAAGCCGCCCCATCCCTCTCCGATGGCTGGGTTGTCGGCGCTCGCGACGAACGGATCGTCGTAGTTGGTCAGTCCCCACGTCCGGCCGAGCGAGATCAGGGGGACGACGACGTACAGGAGAAGGGCCGCGGCCGCCGCAATCAGAGGCGCGCCCCGCACCCGTCCCGGCTGCGGTTCGCCCGGCTCGCCCGTCTCTGCCGAGCCAGTCACGCGGCGTGCCTCCGGTGCCACAACTCGAGATTCAGCAGCGCCCAGAGATGACGGGCCTCGACGGACGCGCCGTCGAGCATGCGGTCCACGGCATCCGCCTGCACGAATCCGCGTTCACGCAAAGCGCCGCCGAGCAGCAGGTCGCGCAGCGGCGCGCGAAGGGGACCGCGCGCCCAGTTCGCGAGCGGAACCGGAAAGCCCATCTTGTCCCGTCGCGTGCGCGCGGCGGCAGGCAGCCGTTCACCGGCTGCCGCCCGCAGAACTCCCTTCGGCTCGCCGTCGCCCACCAGCCATTCATCGGGCAGCGCGTCCACGAACGCCAGTACCCGCCGATCGAGCAGCGGGACGCGGCTCTCGAGCGAGAACGCCATGCTCGTGCGGTCCTCGACCTCGAGCAGGGCGGGCAGCACGTGCCGCCGGTCAAAGCGCATGGCATCGGCGACGCGCGCCGTCGTGCCCTCGCGTCCCGAGGCGCACTCCCCGAACGCTGCGAGGAAGCGCCCGCGCGCGTCGTGCGCACGCAGCGCCTCGGCGAGGTCTCCACTGATCAGACTGTCCAGTCCGGCCCCGCGGAACAGGAGAGAGAAGTACCGATCCGGCGCCGGCTGTGTCAGCCCCCCGGAAAGGGTGCGGCGCAGCAGCGGTCCGTAGCCGTCCAGCGCACCGAGGTGTGGCGCCAGATCGCGAATCGAGAGCGTGTCGCCGCCGTGCACGAGGTCGGCGAGCACCGCGCCGAGCCGCAGGACCAGGTGCCGCACGTACCCACCGAAGAGCTCGTCCCCGCCCTGTCCGCCCAGCACCACAGTGACGTGGTCGCGCGCAGCGCGCGCCACGCACCACTGCGCAAGAAGGCCCGGGCCGGCCAGCGGCTCGTCCATGGCGCCGATCGCCGAAGGCAGCGACTCCATCAAGTCGTCCGGGCTGATGACCACCTCGTGCAGACGCGCGCCGATCTCCGCAGCGACCGCCCGGGCGTGCCGCCGCTCATCGAAGCGCGCCTCGTCGAACGCACCCGTGAACACCTGCAGAGGACCATCTACGTGCGGCGCGGCGAGCGCGCAGACCAGGGACGAGTCGGTCCCGCCGGACAGGTGTGCGCCCACCGGGACGTCGCTGCGCAGGTGCTCGCGCACCGCGCTCGCGAGGATCCCGCCCAGCATCTCGGCCGCCTCGGTGCGCGTGCCGGGAATCGCCCCGGGCGCGGGCCACGCCGGGAGTGCGCTCGTCACCACTGCGCGGTCCCTTGCGAACGAGAGCACAGTCCCCGGGGGCACGCGCTCCACGCCTTCGAAGAGCGTCCGTGTGGTAAGCGGGAGCTGGTACGAGAGGTAGTCCAGGAGTGCGAGCCGGTCGACTGCCGGGCGCGGGCCCATCGCTGCGAGCAGTCCGCGGGGCTCGCTCGCGAACAGCACGTCCTGTCCGTCCATCGCCACGTAGAGCGGTTTGATTCCGCAAGGGTCGCGGAATAGAGTCAGCTCGCCGCTGACGGTGTCGAGCAACGCGCCGGCGAACATCCCGTTCGCGTGCGCCAGGCCGGCCACACCCTCGCGCGCCAGAAGATGGAGCAGGACCTCCGTGTCGCAGCGCGTCCGGAATTCAACGCCCGCGCGGGCCAATTCGTCGCGAAGAGCGGTGTGGTTGGTGATCTCGCCGTTCCAGACCAGCACGTGGCGCCCGTCGGGGGTGGACATCGGCTGCGCGCCGCGCTCGGGGTCCAGCACCGCGAGACGGACCGCGCCGATCACGGCGCCGCCCGAATCGTGGACACCAGAGTCGTCGGGACCGCGATGACGCAACACCGCGAGCATGTCGCGTACCTGTGACGCCGCACGCGCGGGAGCGCGTGCGCCGTTCGTCCACGATCCGGCGATGCCGCACATCCGCGGTAACCGCTCAGGCGGCGCTCCCGTGAACCCGCGCCGGTGCCGGCTGCTGCGTGGACCCGCGCGCGAAGCGCAGGCGCACGAGGAGTCCGAGGTGGGCGACCGCCGTCGCGGCGACACGCATCTTGGAGCGGCCGGCGGTTCGCGCGCGCAGCGTGGACGGCACCTCGGTCACGCGCGCACCGGCGAGCAGCGCACGCGAGAGGATCTCGGCCGCGGCGAGGAACCCGTCCGCCTCCCAGTCGATGCGTCGCAGCACCGGACCGCGATATGCGCGGAACGCACAGGTGAACGTGTGCACGTCCGTGGCGCGTCCGCGCAGCGCGACGCGATAGGCAAGCGAACACGCGCGCGACAGCAGCACACGCAGCCCGCCGAGGGCCGCGGATCCGCCGGGCACGAACGGCGTCGCAGAGGCGATGTCGGCGCCTTCTTCCAGTTGGCCGAGCAGTTTGTGCACGTCAGCCGCCGGGTACGCGCAGTCCGCGTCGTAGGAGACGATGAAGTCGCCGCGCGCGGCGCGTGCGCCGGTGCGGAATCCGGCGCCGAACCCACGATTCTGCGCGTGAGCGAGCAGGCGCCAGGACGTGTGGTGCCGCACCAACTCCCATGCGGCCGCGGCGGTCCCGTCCGTGGATCCGTCATCCACGAGCACGACTTCGAGGACGGCGCCGCGCGCGCCGAGCGATAGCCGCAGCGCGTCCAGCTCGGCGGCGAGAAGTGGGAGCGAACCCTCCTCATCCATCATCGGCACGACCACGGAGACCAGCACGGGGGGAAGGTACCCGGGCGGCGTCACCGTCCGGTCCGCTTATCCGGCTCCTCCACCATGCGCGCGATGAGCCGCTGAGCCTCGGGAGCCCAGGTCTTCACGACCTCGTTCTCCATGATGTAGTCCACGAGATCGGGATCGAGCCCCGAGTGCACAGGCGACGCGTTGTAGGCGTCCTCGCGCAGTTCGTCGGCGTCTGTGATGAGCTTCCGGCCCACCTCACCCAGGCGCTCCGACACGGATCCGCGCGCGGCTACCGCGGCGTCCGAGGCCGCCTTCGATCCATCGCCGTTGCGGTAGATCTCGGACATGTCCGCGTACTCGGCCTGGATGAACTCCAAGTAGAGCGCGAGGTGCCCGCCCAACTCTGCCCGATGCTCCGAGTCGTAGAGGTCCATGCGGCGATCCCACCGCCGCCAGAACGCATCTTCTCCCGCCATGTCGAGCGGCAGGCGGCCGCTCCGGATGCCGGTGAGCACCGAGAGCGCCGTCTCGAAGTCCCCCTCCATCTGCTCTTCCCAGTCCTGCTCGGTATGCATGTACTCGCGGACGAGGTACACGCTCAGGAAGCCCAGGATGAGTGCCAGGCTCGCGGCCAGCAGTCGGGTACGTGAGGACAACGTCGGGTCACTCCTGATTGATGACCGATCTCAGCCGGCTCGCTCGTCTTCGTCAGAAGACGAGCCAAACAACGCGGACGAACCAACAACACTGCACGCAGCCTTCGCCGCGGGCCGCGGCGAAGGCTGGGAGAGGCGGGACTCGAACCCGCACGGGTTTCCCCACGGACTCCTAAGGCCCGCGCGTCTGCCATTCCGCCACTCTCCCCGCGGCGGCCGAGCCGATCATCGTACCGGGGCGGGAAGAACGATCGGACCGGACGGGCTGGTTCGCCCGCTGACTCGTTCGAGGCTGCGCGATAGGATCCTCTGCGCTGCCGAGGATGCTCGCCCGTCCAACTCAGTAAGAGGCCGCGCGTGCGGTCGCGGAGGGAGCGCATGGGGAAGCAGATCCTGATCTCGATCGTCGCCGCGGTGCTCGCCAGCCTCGCGACGTGTCTCATCGTGTTCAGCCTCGGTCTCGACGGCCGCCATGAGACGAGCCAGCGAATGAAGGACCTCGAGGCCGACGTGTCCACGTCCGTCCGCGAGTCGGATGCGAAGGTGGACACCGCGCTGCGCCGGATCGACCGCGCCACCGACGAGGCGCGGGCCGCGCGCCAGGACGCGGCCGCAGCCCGTGCCGCCGTCGGTGCCCCGGCCGCCGAGGGCGACACGCCGATGCAGTCGCCGGACGGGACGGCCTACATGTCCCGCGCCGAGGTGGACAAGTTGCTGGCGGAGCGTCTGGCCGGCGTCGCCACCGGCGAGAACCGGTTCGCCACACCCGACCCGCCGAAGTCGATCGGCGAGATCGCCGACGACATGCACCTCTCGGCGAACCAGGAAGCAACGCTCGACGTCGTGCTCCGCGAGTCCGAGGAGGAGATGCTCCAGATCTTCTTCGGCGACATGCGGATCGCGGAGATCCGGGACGTGGTCCAGCGCGCCAAGGACGATCCGGACGAGCAGGCACGCCTGGTGCAGACGTTCGCAACCCGCGCATTCGCCAATCTCGGCAAGATCGCGACGTACGAGAATCGCGTGAAGAAGCGGGTCGAGGACGTGCTCGGGAAGGAGCTCGCGAAGGACTTCCTTGGCCGTCCGCGCAAGCCTGCCCTGGGCGAGGACTTCGAGGACATCTTCGAGGACATCTTCGACTAGCGGCAGGCCCGGCATCGGCGCTCGGGGCGGAGGCCACCCGTCCGGTCACCCTGACACGCCGGGAAACGGTGAGCACATCGGCGATTTCCGTACGATACGGGGCTGGCCGTGGATCTGGCGGCCGACGCACGAATCCGGCCACGACCAGAGAGGTCTCGTGGCTCACAGAGGCCCCGGCCGATGAACACCCCGGAGACGCTCCCCATGACACCCCAACAGTCCTCCCTTGCGATCGAGATCGAGGACGTCGGTCCCTGCTCGAAGAAGATGCGCATCACGGTGCCCGCGGAGCGCGTTGACGAGGAGATCGAGCAGACGTTCAAGAACGTGCAGCAGAGCGTCCAGTTCAAGGGGTTCCGACCCGGCAAGGCGCCGCGCAAGATGGTCGAAGCCCGACTCGGCGAGCGCGTCCTGGCCGAAGTCAAGGAGCGACTCGTGCAGACGGTCGTCGGCGAAGCGGTCGAGGAACGCGAGCTGCAGACGATCGGCGACGCCCAGGCCGAGTGGGAGGACATCGAGATCACGAAGGGCAGCGACCTCTCGTTCGAGGTCACCGTTGACGTCCGCCCCGGGTTCGACCTGCCGGATCTCTCGAGGGTCTCCGTCGAACGCCCCGACCTGAAGGTGACCGACGAGGACGTCGAGCAGGAGATCGAGAAGCTCCGCATGGCCCGCGCCACAGCCGCAGACGCGGGCGACGAGCCGCTCGAGGACCGCGGGATCGCAATCCTGGCCGTCAAGATCGAGATCGAGGGCGAGACAGTCGTCGACGAGGGCGAAGTCGAGTGGCAGCACCCCTCGGACGTGCTGGGCGGGATGGTGGTCGCCGACATGCCGGCCGCGCTCCTGGGTAAGAAGACGGGCGACTCGGTCGAGCTGACGGTCACGCTGCCCGACAACTTCGTCTCCGAGCAGTTCCGCGGCAAGGACGCCAGACTCGACCTGACCGTCGGCAGCGTCCAGAAGGTGACGATCCCCGACCTCGACGACTCGTTCGCGGCGGAGCTCGACTACGACGACGTGGAGGAGCTCCAGGACGACGTGAAGAGGCAGCTCGAGCGCGGACTCGACGACGCCCGGGACCGCGCCCTGGACGACCGCATCCTCGACGCGATCCTCGAGGCGACCCCCTTCGAACTCCCGCCGTCCCTCGTCAAGCGCGAGACCGGACGCATGCTGCAGCGGTTCCACACCCAGCTGCAGCAGGACGGGGTCGAGGAGGACCGCATCGGCGACGAGGTGGCCCACGCACGGGCCGAGGCCGAGACGCGCGTGTCCCGCGACCTGCGGGCCAGCTTCGTGCTCGACCGGATCGCCACTGAGCGCAAGGTGTTCGCCACCGAGACCGAGGTCCAGCAGAGCCTCGCGGGAATGGCGACGAGTTACAATCGAAGTACACAGGAGATGGAGAATGAGATGGAGGAGCGCGGGATGATGGCCTCGCTGCGCTCCTCGATCCGCGAGCGCAAGACGCTAGCCGACCTCCGGAAGACGATTTCCGTCACGGGCTGACCCGGCGACGTGTTTCTGGTTCATCCGCTGACGCAGATGACACGACATTTCTGGTTCGCCCGCTGACGCAGACGACACGACTGGCGCGATCGGTTACTCCTAGATTGGACGAGAGGAAACCACGAAGAGCATGTCCCCCAGCAACTACGTGATCCCGATGGTGATCGAGAAGACCGGGCGCGGCGAACGCGCCTACGACATCTACTCGCGGCTTCTCGAGGACCGGATCGTGTTCCTCGGCAGCACCGTCGACGACCACGTCGCGAACGTGGTGATCGCGCAGATGCTGTTCCTCCAGAAGGAGAACAAGCACCAGGACATCAACCTGTACGTGAACTCCCCCGGCGGCATCGTGACCGCGGGGCTTGCGATCTACGACACGATGCAGTTCGTCCAGTGCGACGTGGCGACGTACTGCATCGGCCAGGCCGCGTCGATGGGCGCTGTGCTGCTCGCGGCCGGCGCCAAGGGCAAGCGGTTCGCGCTGCCCCACTCCCGCGTCATGATCCACCAGCCGTGGGGCGGCGCGCGCGGAACGGCGGCGGACATCGAGATCCACGCCGAGGAGATCCTGAACATGCGCGACACGCTGAACGGCATCCTCGCCAAGCACAGCGGCCGCGACATCGAGGAGATCGCGCGCGACACCGACCGCGACAAGTTCCTCTCCGCAGCCCAAGCCAAGGAGTACGGACTCGTGGACGAGGTGGTCGAGACGCTCAAGGAGACGCCGAAGAGCTAGACCATGGCGCGCAAGCGGACCCCGCCGCCCGTCGAGAAGTGCACCTTCTGTGGCAAGAGCCGCCACATGGTGGACAGTCTGATCGCCGGTCCGCCGCACATCTACATCTGCAACGAGTGCGTCGAACTCTGCAACTCGATCCTGATCGAAGAACTGCACAAGGGCGAGCCCGGTTCCTCCGGCGATGCAGCCGACGAGTCGGTGCAGCGGTTCGAGGAACTGCGCCTCGAGACACTTCCGACGCCCCGCGAGATTCACCGCCGGCTGGACGAGTACGTCATCTCGCAGGACCACACGAAAAAGGTCCTCTCCGTGGCGGTCCACAATCACTACAAGCGCCTGCTCTGGGCGCAGGAGCGTGGCAACCCTGATCTGGACGACGGCGTCGAGATCGACAAGTCGAACATCCTGCTCGTCGGCCCGACTGGCTCGGGCAAGACGCTCCTCGCGCGCACGATGGCGCGCATTCTCGACGTTCCCTTCGCGATCGGCGACGCGACCACGCTCACCGAGGCCGGCTACGTCGGCGAGGACGTCGAGAACCTGCTGCTCAAGCTGCTGCAGGCGGCTGACTGGGACCGCGACCGGGCCGAGAAGGGCATCGTCTTCATCGACGAGATCGACAAGCTCGCGCGCACGCAGAACAACGTCTCGATCACCCGCGACGTGTCGGGTGAGGGCGTGCAGCAGGCGCTGCTCAAGATCCTCGAGGGCACGGTCGCTAACGTCCCGCCGCAGGGCGGCCGGAAGCACCCGGAACAGAACTACATCCAGATCGACACCGCCAACATCCTGTTCATCTGCGGCGGCACGTTCGTCGGGCTGACCGATCTGATTCGCCGCCGTGTCGGACGCAAGGTCATCGGGTTCGATCCGGATGCCGGCTCCGACGAGCTCGCCGTCTCCGAGATCCTCAAGGAAGTCGAGCCACACGATCTGTTCGAGTTCGGGCTGATCCCCGAGTTCGTCGGGCGCCTCCCGGTTGTGGCGACGCTCGGTGCACTCGATCGCGAGGACCTGGTGCGCGTCATGACCGAGCCGCGCAACGCGGTTGTGCGTCAGTACCAGAAACTGTTCCGCATGGCGGGCTGCGAGCTCGAGTTCTCCGGAGACGCGCTGCTCGCGATGGCGGACCAGTGCCTCTCCAAGGAGACCGGCGTGCGCGCCGTTCGCGCGATCATCGAGAACCTCCTGCTTGACACGCTCTACGACCTGCCGCAATCCGGCAAGGCCAAGCGGGTGTTCCGGATCACTGCCGAGATGGTGGAGGGAGACGGGCCCGTGCTCCCGCAGCCGCAGACGACCAGGTCATCGGCGGGCAAGTCGGCGGGCAAGTCGGGCGACGCTCCGGCGAAGAAGCCGGCCGCGAAGAAGCGCCCGCGCAAGCGCGAGTCCGCGTAGTCCACCCCTACTCCTCGAACAGGTGCGAGCCGATTGCGCGGAACTTCCGGTACCGCTGTTCGAGGAGCAGATCGATCGGCACACCCGAGAGCTCCCGCAGGGCGCGCTCGAGCGCCTGCTTGACGGTGGCGGCCGCGTGCTGCGGGTTGCGGTGCGCGCCACCCATCGGCTCGTCGACGATGTCGTCGATGATGCCGAGTCGGCGCAGGTCGAGGGCCGTCAGCCGGAGTTGCTCCGCCGCTTCCGAGGCTTTCTCGGCGCTCTTCCAGAGGATGGCAGCACAACCCTCGGGCGTGATCACGGAGTAGTACGCGTTCTCCATCATGAGGACCCGGTCGCCGACGCCGATGCCGAGAGCGCCGCCGGAGCCGCCCTCGCCGATGACGATGACCACCACCGGCGTGCGGAGCGCGCTCATGGCCTCGATGTTCTCGGCAATCGCCCAGGCCTGCCCGCGCTCCTCGGCACCGATCCCGGGATACGCGCCAGGCGTGTCCACGAGGCACACGATCGGAACCCCGAAGCGCTCAGCGAGCCGCATCTTCAGGATCGCCTTGCGATACCCCTCCGGGTTCGGCATGCCGAAGTTGCAGGCCTTGCGCTCCTTGAGGTCCCGCCCCTTGCGATGTCCGACCAGCATGACGCGGTGTGGACCCAGCCGCGCCAGGGCCGTCAAGATCGCGTGGTCGTCGGCGAACCCGCGGTCGCCATGGAGTTCGACCACGTCGGTGAACATGCTCTCGACGTAGTCCGCCACCTGCGGGCGGTCCACGTGGCGCGCCAGCTGGACGCGCTCCCACGGAGAGAGCCGGGCGAAGATCTCGCGCGTCAGTGCCTGCGCGCGCGCCTCGGCTTCGCGAATCTCTGCCGACAGATCGGCCTCGCTCTCGCCCTGAGCGCGGCGGAGACGGTCCACCTCGTCCAGTTGCTCGAGGATCGGTCGCTCGAACGCCAGCCCCTTGCTCCGCGCCATCCCGGCAAGATACCCCTCCGGCTCCGTGGACGCCCCAGGCAAGCAAGTCCGGCAAGCAAGCGCGGGAAGCAGGTGCCGGAAGCGACTGCCGCGAGCCCGGGATAACGTCCGCGTCCCACGAACCGTGTGCGAGGCTGCGCGCATGGCTGCTGCGACGCAATCGCCGGACCTCGTAGAGGTCCCAGTCCTAGTCCAGGTGGAGGTGCGCGCGGGCCTGCGCGACCCCACGGCAGCCCATGCCGAGGCTGCACTTCGCGCCGCACTACCTGGCGCCGACGGACTCAGCGTCCTGTTCGTGCAGGGCTACATCCTCGACGGGTCCAACGCGGCAGAGGCCGCCCAGCAGGCAGGCAGGGACGTCCTCGCCGACCCGGTCTCCCAGGCGTTCGCCGTAGATGCCCTGCCGCCGAGCGCCCGCGCCGCGGCCGAGGCCGGGGCTCAGGTCGTGTCGGTGCTGCGGCGCCCCGGTGTGACCGATCCCGTGCAGGCCTCGTGCCTACGGGCGTGCCGCGCCGCGGGTCTCGAACTCGACGACGTACGCACCGTCCGCCGCTACGTGGTGACCGCGACGGCCGGCTGCGAGCCCGCGTCCCTGGTGGAGGCGGCTCGCACCACTCTGGCGAACGAGGTCATCGAGGAGATCCGCACCGGCGCCGAGCTCGACGTGCGGCCCGTGCACCCGGCGCCCTACGTCTTCGAGCGCATCGAGGTCGCCCTCCGCGACGCGAGCGACGACCGCCTGGTCGAGATCTCGCAGCACATGGAGCTGTCGCTGTCTCTGCTGGAGATGCAGGCGGCGCGCGACTACTTCGTAGCCGCCGGCCGCGAACCGACCGACGTGGAACTCGAGACCCTCGCGCAGACGTGGTCCGAGCACTGCAAGCACAAGACGCTCGCAGGTCCCGTCCGCTTCCGAGGCGAGGGCGGTGACCGCACCTACGAGAACTTGCTCAAGCAGACGGTCTTCGACGCGACGACGCAGCTCGACCGCGCGGACTGCCTCTCCGTATTCGTCGACAACGCCGGCGTCATCGCGTTCGACGACGAGCACGGCGTCTGCATGAAAGTCGAGACGCACAACCACCCGTCGGCGATCGAGCCCTACGGCGGCGCCGGGACCGGGATCGGCGGCGTGATCCGCGACATACTCGGCACCGGGCTCGGCGCGCGGCCGTTCCTCAACACCGACGTGTTCTGCTTCGCGGAGCCGGACATGCCCGACGACGACGTCCCGAAGGGCTGCCTGCACCCTCGCCGGATCATGCACGGAGTCGTGGGCGGCGTGCGCGACTACGGCAACCGTATGGGCCTCCCCACCGCGTCCGGTGGCCTGTTCTTCGATGACCGCTACGTCGGAAACCCGCTCGTGTACGCGGGCACCGTCGGCCTCATCCCGCGGAAGTTCGTCGAGAAGGCCGCCCGACCCGGCGACCGCATCATTGCCGTCGGCGGGCGCACCGGCAGGGACGGCATTCACGGCGCCACGTTCTCGTCGGTCGAGCTGACCGAGGAGAGCGAGACCGTGAGCGCTGGCGCGGTGCAGATCGGCAACCCGATTGAGGAGAAGCGCGTTCTCGACGCCCTGCTCGTCGTGCGCGACGAGGGACTGCTCAGCGCTCTGACGGATTGCGGCGCCGGGGGCTTCTCGTCTGCGGTCGGCGAAATGGGCGAGAAGACCGGAGCGCGCGTCGAGCTCGCGTCCGCTCCGCTCAAGTACGCGGGGCTCACTTACTCGGAGATCTGGATCAGCGAGGCGCAGGAGCGCATGGTCCTGGCCGTCCCGCCTGCGAACGTCGCGCGTGTCCGGCAGTTGTTCGAACGGGAGGACGTCGAGGTGACCGACCTCGGCGAGTTCACCGACGACGGCCGCCTGGTGCTCACGTACCAGGGCAATCCTGTCGGCGACCTGCCGATGGAGTTCCTGCACGACGGCGTGCCGCGCGTGCAGCGCGAGGCCGAGTGGCACACCCCCGAGACCCCGCCGTTCGCGGCCGACACCGGCGCCGCCCAGCACGGCCGCGAACTGCGGGCGATCCTGTCGTCCTGGAACGTCTGCTCGAAAGAGTGGGTGATCCGTCAATACGACCACGAAGTCCAGGGCGGGAGTGCGCTCAAGCCGCTGGTCGGAGTGCACGCGGACGGCCCGGGCGACGCCACCGTCGTCACCCCCATCGCCGGCAACCCGCGTGGTGTGGCCGTGTCGAGTGGTCTGAACCCGCGGCTCGGGGACGGCTCGCCGTACGACATGGCCGCGGGGGCGGTGGACGAGGCGCTGCGCAACCTCACGGCCGTCGGCGCCGACCCGTTCGCCGCGGCGCTGCTCGACAATTTCTCCTGGGGCAACACGAACAAGCCCGACCGGCTCGGATCGATCGTGCGCGCCTCGGAGGGACTGAAGGACGCGGCACTGGCGTACGGGACGCCGTTCGTGTCCGGCAAGGACTCGCTCAACAACGAGTTCCAGGTCGGCGGGAAGACGATCGCGATCCCGCCGACGCTGCTGGTCTCCGCGTTCACCGTCGTCCCGGACGTTCGCACCCTCGTCACGATGGACCTCGCCGCGCCCGGGAACCTGCTGTACGCGGTGGGCGTCACGCGGCCGGAGTTCGGCGGATCGCACATCGGACTCGTCCGGGGCGTCTCGGGCGGCACCGTGCCGCGCGTCCGGTTCGACGAGAGCCGCGCCGCCATGAGCGGGCTCCATGCCGCGATCCAGTCTGGACTCGTCCGCGCCTGTCACGACTGCAGCGAGGGCGGATTGGCAGCCGCGCTCGCCGAGATGGCGTTCGCGGGATGCCTCGGTGTCGAGGCGCATCTGGTGCACGCACCGTTCGAGGAATCGGATGGTCAGGGCGCCAGCGACGACACGCTGTTGTTCTCCGAGAGCCCCGGGCGATTCGTGTGCGAGGTGCCGCCGGACTGTGCGACGGCGTTCGAGCAGGCGCTGGGCCGTGCACCGCGCGCGCGCATCGGCGTTGTCACGGACACGGATCGCGTCGTGCTTCACGGCCTCCGCGACCACGTGGTCGTCGACGAGTCCATCGAGGACTTGCGCGAGGCGTTCACTGCACCGCTGCGCCACGGTGGCGGAGCAGGCGGGGGAGGCGCATCATGAGCGCCGTTCGCGCTGCCGTCCTGCGCACCGCGGGCACCAACTGCGACAGCGAGACCGTGCACGCGCTGGAGCGCGCCGGGGCCTCGGTGGATTTGGTGCACCTGCACGCCGTGATCGAGGAACCGGAGCGCCTGCGCGCATTCGGCATCGTCGTGTTCCCGGGTGGGTTCACCTACGGCGACGACATCGCCGCGGGTACCGTCTTCGCGGTGGAGATGAGGCGGGCGGTGCTACCCGAGCTGCGCTCGCGAATCGCCGATGGCGCGCTGGTGCTGGGCATCTGCAACGGCTTCCAGATCCTGACCCGTGCCGGGCTGCTCCCCGGCAGCGACGGCGACGTGACGGCCAGCCTGCAACCCAACGCGTCGGGTCACTTCGAGTGCCGCTGGGTTCGCCTGGAGTGCGTCACCGACCGCTCCGTGATGCTCGAGCGCGGCCAGGTCATCGAGTGCCCCGTCGCGCACGCGGAGGGACGCTTCGTCACGTCCGACGCCGCGCGGACGTCGATCGAGGAAAACGGCCAGGTCGCGTTCCGCTACACCGGTCCGTCCGGCGGCCCCGCCGAGTACCCGTGGAACCCGAACGGCTCGCGCCACGACATCGCGGGAATCTGCGACCCGACCGGGCGGGTGCTGGGCCTGATGCCACACCCGGAGCGCAACGTCGAGTCGTGGCACCACCCCCGCTGGACGCGCGGCAACGCCGGCGGCGAGGGCCTGGCAGTGTTCACGCGCGCGGTGAAGGTGGCGCGCGGGGACGCAGGGTGAGGTGAGCCCCCGTTCGACGGACTCCTACTGACGGACCGCTCGGAGCATCCGCAGCTTCCCCGCGAGGTCCCGCTCGACGACGATCTCGCGATAGGCGCCCGCTGCGGCGACGGCGGCCACGATCGCATCAGTTCCCCGGTCCGGGGTCTCGAGGAGCAGGATGCCGCCCGCACGAAGGAGTGGCGCAGCGTCGGCGGCGATGCGGGCGTAGAGCTTCGCGGGAGTGCCCTCGCAGAAGACCGCGCTCGCCGGCTCCCACAGGACTTCCGGGTCCACCTCCCCCGCCTCGGACCGTCGGACGTACGGCGGATTCGAGAGCACCGCGTCGAGCGGCCGACCCGGATCGAGCGGCGCCAGGAGGTCTCCGCGCAGAAGCGTCACGCGATCGGCGACGGCGTTAGCCACGGCGTTCCGCCCGGCGACGGCGAGCGCGCGCGGGCTCGTGTCGGTGGCGAGCACGCGAGCGCCCGGAACTTCGTTTGCCAGGGCAACGGCGATGCAGCCGCTCCCGGTGCCCACGTCCGCCGCGAGCGCAGTCGGTGTGCTCGAGAGGTGCGCAGCCGCCGCCTCGACGAGCATCTCGGTCTCGGGACGCGGTGCGAGCACGTCGTCCGAGACCTCGAACGGCAGCGACCAGAACTCGGCTTGCCCGAGCAGCTGCGCGACGGGACGGCGTCGCTCCCGCAGAGCGAGCAGGCGCTCGAACTCCGTGCACTCGGCCGAAGAGACCGGGCGCTCGGGTTCGAGCGGCAGACGCGCGCGCTCCGTCTTCAACGCGAACGCGAGGAGCAGCGCGGCGTCGAGCCGGGCCGAGGAGCAGCCTGCTCGCTGCAGGCGCTCCTCGGCGTCGGCGAGGAGACTCAGGACGGTCGGCGTGGGAACGCCGCTCAGCGGCGTCGCGCCGCGTCCTTGACGGCCTTGTCCTTCGCGCGTCCCGAAGCGGCGCCCTTCATGAAGGTCCAGAGCGTCATCAACGAGCAGAACAGGATGATCGGCAGTGCGGGACCGCCCATCAGGATGTAGTCGCGTGCTTCGGCGCCCTCGGGGATCTGCTTGAACAGCGAGATGTAGCGCGTGATCGCGTGGTACAGACCGTCGAACGCCATGAACAGCATCGGCCAGTAGATCGCCTTGCGCTGCAGGATGTTGGCGTAGCTCGCGAGCATCCCGTACGCGGCGAAGATCGTGAGGAAGCCGCCGGAGAACGAGTGCGACGGATACAGGAAGTGACCGTCGTGCCGCTCTATCGGGAGCCAGATGCACGACACGAACACGGACACGCAGAGGAACAGCATGGTCCAGTTCTGCTTGATGTCCGTCTTCTCGATGAAGCGCAGATCCCCGCCGCAGCGGCAGCACCGTTTCGAGGCGCCGTCGATCTCCGAGTAGCAGTACCGGCAGAGCTTCGTCTCGGATTCGCCGCCGCCGCCGTCCGTCGCGTCAGCGAGGCCGGCCTCGCCGCCGTCGCCCACACCGGTGTCCAGGTCGGCTTCCGCGTCCCTGGTCTCGTCTTCGTCGTCTGAACTCATCGTGTCCTTCCTTCCGCGTTCCCCGGCCCGGCCGGAGGAGCGCGCGATGCTACCCCTTGGGCTCCGGGTGGGCGAAGGGTGCGCCGCTCTCGGTCGTAACGGACGGCCGCGCCCGGAGTTCGGGCGTCCCGAGGTCGGTTGATTCCGGCCCAGCGGCTACTCCAGCTCACCCTACTCCGGCCCAGCCGCCTCCAGCTCCTCGGCCAGGCTCTCGAGCCGGGCCTCGCGCTCGGACAGCCTGAGGCGCTCGTGGAACTTGTCGAGTCCGCCGAGCAGGACCCCTTCGAGGTCGTGCACGCTGAACTCGATCCGGTGATCCGTCACGCGACTCTGCGGGAAGTTGTACGTCCGGATGCGCTGGCTCCGATCACCCGACCCGATCATGCCCTTGCGCTGCGCAGCGCGTGCCGAGTCGGCTTTCCGCCGGTGATGATCGAGCAAGCGCGCCGCGAGGATGCTGCGCGCCTTCGCGCGGTTCTTGTGCTGACTCTTCTCGTCCTGGATGTGGGCGGTGAGACCGGTCTCGAGGTGCGTCAGCCGGATCGCGCTCTCGGTCTTGTTGACCTTCTGTCCGCCCGGGCCGCCCGCGCGCATCTTGTCCTCGCGCACGTCCTTGATCCAGTCGATGTCGACGTCCACCTCTTCGGCCTTCGGCAGCACGGCGACCGTCGCCGCCGAGGTGTGTATCCGTCCCTGGCTCTCGGTCTTGGGAACCCGCTGCACGCGGTGTCCGCCACTCTCGAAGCGAAGCGCCTTGTACGCGCCGGTGCCCGAGATCTCGGCAGTGATCTCCTTGAAGCCGCCCATCTCACCGGCGTTCGAATCGAGGACGGCGATCTTGAGTTTCCGCTCGGCGCAGAAGTGCGAGTACATGGTGAACAGGTCGCCCGCGAACAGCGCCGCCTCGGCGCCGCCGACACCCGCGCGGATCTCGAGGATGACGTCGCGGGCCGCGAGTTCGTCGTCCTCTGCGAGCAATTCCTCCGCGCGGCCGTACGCCTCGTCAAGCCGCGCGGTCAGCTCTTCCTTCTCGGCCTCGGCCAGGCCGCGCATCTCCTCGTCGTCCCCGGCGAGCATCTCCTCGGCGTCCGCCACACCCGACTCGGACGTCGAGATCGTGGCGTGCAACGCCGCATACGCCTTCAGCTGACCGAGCTCGCGAGAGAGCGTGCGCAGGCGCTCCATGTTGGTGACGACCTCCTGCTGCTGCAGGAGGAGCGTGATTTCGGCGTGGCGCGCCGCCTTGCCGGCCAGTGCACGCAGCAGGAGGTCGCGTCGGATCATTGCGCTCTGCTCCTCATGACCTCATGACCTCATGACCTCATGACCGTTCGTCATATCAACGCCCGCGTGAATCGACCGGCCCCGCTGCAGCACGGTCACTGCAGCGGGGCCGGGGAGAGCGCAGCTAGGACTCGGAGTCGGGCTTGCTGTCGGACTCGGCGTCGGCCGCGGGCGCCGCGTCGTCGGCCGCTGCTTCCGCCACCGCCACCGGCTCGGCCTCTGCCTTCGCCTCTGCCTTCGCCCCTGCCTTCGGCTCTGCCCTCTCCTCGGCCTTCGGCTTCGGCTTGGGCTTTGCCTTGGGCTTGGCTTTCGCCTTCGCCTTCGCCTTCGGCTTCGGCTTCGGCGCAGACTCGGCTTCCGCCTCGACTTCCGCTTCGGACTCGGCGCTGGAATCGAAGCCCTTGTACTTGCTGTTGAACTTCTCGATGCGGCCCGCCGTGTCGACGAACTTCTGTCGGCCGGTATAGAACGGGTGGCACGCCGAGCAGATGTCGACCTTGATCTCCTTGGCGGTCGACTGGGTCACGAACGTCTCGCCGCAACCGCACTTGACGTGGCAGTCTTCGTACTTGGGGTGGATGCCCTGCTTCATCTCGACTCCTCTCCGGAGGTTGCCGCGGCGCACTTCGGCCGGACTCCCCGAATGAAGCCGCCCAGCGTACCCAGGGACCCGGCGGGGCCAAGTCTTTCGCCCCCCCCGTGCCTCGGTGCGGGCTCAGCTCAGCACGATCGACAGCACGCGCAGGGCGTTGCCGCCCAGCACCGCCGCCACGTCGTCCGGGCCGAACCCACGAGAGGCCAGACCCTGCTCGAATAGGGCATAACACGCGGGCGTGTCGCCTCCGCCCGGGAGGCCCGGCGGACTGAACCCGTCCAGGTCGGCTCCCACGGCCAGGTGCTCGATACCGCAGACCTCTGCGACGTACGCGGCGTGGTCGAGCGCATTCTCGAACGAGTCCTCCCGGCCCGCGATCCGGATGTGAGGCGGGTAGAGCGTGATGCCCACCAGCCCGCCGGTCGCGGCTAGCCCGCGCAGCTGATCGTCGGTGAGGTTCCGCGGGTGTTCGGTGAGCGCCTTGCAGCCGGTGTGCGTCGAAACGACGGGAGGTTGCTGCGGCGTCCGCGCCGCCTCGTCGAGCAGATCGGCGATCCCCTCGGGAGCCAGGTGGGCCACGTCGAGCAGCACACCGAGTTCCGCCGACCGGCGGACGAGTTCGCGCCCGAACGGTGTCAGTCCGCAGCGTTCCGCGGCCGGAACCATGCATCCGTCCCCCGCCTCGTTGCGGGGGTTGTGCGTCAGACCGAGAGAGCGGACTCCGAGTTCGAAGAAGTGATCGAGCATCGCGATCTCGCCCCGCAACGGAGACGCGCCTTCCATCGTGAGCATGCCGCAGAGCGTCGCGGTCGTCACGGTTGACAGATCCGCGCGCGACCGCACCCATCCGAGTCGCCCCTCGCCACGGGTGACGACGTCACTCCAGATGCCGTGGAGCCGCTCGGCGTACTGCGTAGCATCGGCGCCGCTGTATTCACCGGGCGTGTAGAGAGTGAAGCACTGCAGCGACGGCCCCCCCGCGAGCATGCGGGGGAGATCGAGCATCTCGCCGTCGCAGTGCGCCCACGGGTCCTTGCCGCCCTCCGCAGTCCGCCACAGCAGGTCGGCGTGCAGATCGACGACCGGGGCGGCCGGTCGCATCAGCCGCCCGCGTCTGCGGAGGCGGAGGCGGAGGCGGGGGCAGCGGGCTCTTCGGTCGGCCGGCCGTACATGTCGAACGACGCGCGTCGTTCGTCGTCGGACAGTCGCGCGACGCACGTGATCGTGACGCTCTTCTTCGGCGCACCGAGCTCGTACGTCACGAGTTCCGCGGCGCGGCTGAGCAGCCGGATGACCGCCTTGTCGTTCGCGGCCACCGCCTCCGAAGGCGTCAGCGTCAGAACGTAGTGACGGCGCGTGCTCGAGCCGGTGCCCTGTTTGTAGACGGTCATCTTCGCCGGCGCCTCGGCCGCCAGGCTGCGCGACAGCATGGCGCCGACCTTCTTCGCGATGGCGGGGCCGCCGGTGTCCGTCACCTGCTTCATGGTGAACAGGTACATCAGCGTGCATGCGATGACGGCCATGAAGCCGACCATCGCAAGTGAGCGGAGCGATGTCACAGGTACCTCCCGGGAGGACCGGCCCCCCGCACGAGGCCACGCGTACACCGAATCAGCGGTGCCGAACCACCCGCGCGGCTCTCTCCCTGATCATCGGCAGCGGACGGCCCTCTCGGTACCCCCGGCTCGGCCCGGCTCACTCGGGCTCGACGCCCTCCGTGGCGGCCGTCACGTCCACGCGGTCACCGCTGCCCACGCCGTGGCGGGCCAGGAACCCGGCGTTGGCCTCCAAGACGAACCGCGCCGGTGCTGCCGAGTGCGCACGCGGGACATCCTCGGGCGGAACGCCGGTGCCCGGACCGAGGGTGGCCGTGCTGACGATGCGGCCGTCGTCGTCGAGGTAGGCGATGTCGAGCGCGATCGCGCAGTCCTTCATCCAGAACGTCCTGAGCGCGGCCTGCCGGTAGACGAAGAGCATGCCGGCGTACGCGGGGAGGTGGTCGCGGCCGCCCAATCCGCGGCGCCGCGCCTCGTGGGTCGCGGCCACATCCACGTAGACCACCGGCCGCACCCCGTCGGCGGGCGCGGTTCCGTGTGGCAGCACCGTCAGCCGCGCGGCACCTTGCGGGTCCACGGGCGTGACTCGAATCGGGGGATCGGGCTCGGGGGACTCGTCGTTGCCGCAGGCGGCGAGCGACGCGGCGAGTGCAGCAAGGAGGATGCACGACCTCATGTCATCGCGGGGAGCGGGACTCCCGCCTCACGAAGCAGTCGCCGCACGACCTCCAACGGCAGCCCCACGACGTTGCTGTGGGATCCGTCGATCGACGTCACGAAGCGGTCTCCGGTCTCCTGGATTGCGTAGCCACCCGCCTTGCCGAACGGTTCGCCGCTGCGTATGTACGCGTCGATCTCCGCGTCGTCGAGAGCGCGCATGCTCACGCGCGTCGTGGAGGCCTCGGCCGCCCGGACGCCTGGTCCGAGCAAGGCGACGCCGGTCACCACCTGCTGCGTCGCACCGGAGTGCAGGCGCAGCATGCGCCGGGCGTCGTCGTCATCTCGCGGCTTACCGAGGATCTCGCCGGTCGGAGCAACGACCACGGTGTCGGCGCCCAGCACGAGGGCGTCCGGCCGCCGAGCCGCGACCGCGCGCGCCTTCCGTTCGGCGAGTTCGAGGGTCACCTCGATCGGTGGCGTGGCCGCCGCGTGACGTTCGTCCACGCCCGCTTCCTCGACTTCGAACGCAACGCCGAGCGTGCGGAGGAGGTCGTGACGACGAGGTGAAGCGGATGCCAGCACCAGCGCGCGCTCCACGTTCGCGGTCAGCTCCTCTTGCGCGCGGAGGCACTGCGCGACGTCGACTTCCGCGGCGCGGTCTTCTTGCGGGCCGTCGTCTTCTTGCCGGCAGACGCCTTCTTCGAAGCGGGGGCCTTCTTCGCTGCGCTCTTCTTGGGCGCGGTCTTCGTCTTGGCAGCCGGCTTCTTCGCGGGCGCCTTCTTCGCAGGTGCGGTCTTCTTCGAGGCCGTCTTCTTCGCTGCGCTCTTCTTGGGCGGGGCCGCCTTCTTCGCGGCCGCCTTCTTGCGCCGCGGTGCGAGCGGGTCGTCGTCGTCGGAGCTTCGGTGCGCGTACCGTGCGAGCAGGTAGTGCGCGCGCATGCGGTCGCCCTCAGCGGCCTGCTCGGCCAGCGCGCGCCCGACCTTGGCCAGCGACGACGTCTTCGGCGACAGACCGATCTTCTGGACCAGCTTGGAGGTCTCCTTGTCCGGCCTCCATGTCCCGTCGCGCGCGAGCACGGCGAGCATCACGACCTTCGTCGCCGGGGGCGCGCCGCGCATCCGCGCCACGAGGGCCGCGACGTCGGACTCCGGATCCGCTTCGACCAGATCGAACTTGCACCGGTTCAGCACACCGTGCAGGGATCGCAGGCACTTCACCGCGGCCCTGGCGAATGCCCTGGCTGCGCCGTCGCCGTTCGCGCCGATCGCGTTCATGATGTCCCACGGATCGGCGACGCGCATCTCGTTCCAGTCGACGAACCACTCACGCAGGGCCTGCCGCGTCTGCACCGTCGACAGGTTCGGGGCGTGCGCCGCGAGGAGCGTCATCAGGCCCGCCTCGACTGGGTCCTCGGACGGCACGAGGCTGCCGTACGCCGCCTCGAGCCGGTCGAGCAGGTCACCCATGCGCTTCTTCGGAGATGCCGTCATCTGGTCTAGTTCGCCTTCTTGGGGGCCTTGCCCTTCGACTTCATCCCGGACGTCTTCGCGTTGCGCGCGAGCGGGTAGCCCTTGCGCTTGATGAAGGACGCAACGGTCTCAGAGCACTTCGCGCCGTGCTCGATCCAGTGCGCCACGCGATCCATGTCCAGACTCACGCTCTTCTCGAACTCTTCGACGAGCGGGTCGTAATGACCGAGGTACTCGATCGCGCGTCCGTCGCGCCGCGTGCGCGAATCGAAGGCGCCAACGCGATAGAACGGCCTGTTCTTGCGACCCCTGCGGGTCAATCTCAACCTGACTGCCACGACATGTCTCCTGACTTCGCTGATGTGTGCGCCGCTACCCCGGTCCCATCCCGAGGTCGCTGAGCTTGATGCCCTTCCGGCGCAACTCCTGCAGCTGTTTCTCTTTGCCCTTGCGGAACCGGCTACCCATGACCTTGTTCATGAGCCCGCCGCCCGACGTCATCTGTTTCATCATCTGCCGCATCTGCTTGTAGCTCTTCAACAGACGGTTCACCTCGTCCATCGAAGTCCCGCTCCCGCGCGCGATGCGGCGTCGCCGCGGGTGGTCGATCGTGTCGGGTTGCCGGCGCTCGGCCGGCGTCATGCTGAGGATCATCGCCTTGGCACGCCCGAGCGGCTTCTCGTCGACATCCTGCTCGGCCATCATGCTGCCCATCCCGGGCAGCATTCCCAGCCATTCCTTCATGGGGCCCATGCGTTCGACCTGTTCGAACTGCTGGAGCATGTCCTCCATCGTGAAGGTGCCCGCGAAGAGGCGCTCGGCGGTCTTCTCGACCTCCTGGTGCTCCATCGCGTCCTGGGCGCGCTCCACCAGGGAGACCACGTCGCCCATCCCGAGGATGCGCGACGCGAGGCGGTCGGCGTGGAACGCCTCGAGGTTCTCCGGCTTCTCGCCGGTTCCGATGAACCGGATCGGCTTGCCCGTCACGGCGCGGACAGACAGAGCCGCGCCACCGCGCGTGTCGCCGTCCATCTTGGTGAGCACCACGCCGGTGAGCGGCAGCGACTCGTCGAACGCCTTCGCAGAGTTCACCGCGTCCTGACCCGTCATGCTGTCGAGCACGAGGAAGATCTCGTGCGGCGAGACGCGATCGGCGATGTCCTTGACCTCGTCCATCAGCTCGCGGTCGATGTGCAACCGTCCGGCGGTGTCGAGGATCACAACGTCCTGGCCGTTCTTCTGCGCGGCCTTGACGGCGCGTTGACAGATCTTGGGAGGACGCCCCTTGGGTTCCCAGTGCACCGGGATGTCCTGCTCGTTGCCGAGTACGCGCAACTGCTCGACCGCGGCCGGACGTTGCATGTCGGCTGCGACGAGCAACGGGTTGCGGCCCTTCGATCGCAGGAAGCGCGCGAGCTTCGCGCACGTGGTCGTCTTGCCGGCGCCCTGCAGCCCCGCCATCAAGATCACGGTCGGTCCGCGCGGCGACCAGTTCAGCGAGATCTCCGCACCCGGCATGGACGCTGCCGCATCGTCGCCGCCCATCAGTCTCACGAGTTCGTCGTGGACGATCTTGATGACCTGCTGATCGGGCTGGACCGACTCGAGGACCTTCTCGCCCACCGCGCGCGCTCGAATGTCGGCAACGAGCTTCTTCACGACCTGGAGGTGGACGTCGGCCGTCAGCAACGCAGTGCGTACCGCGCGCAGTGCCTCGTCGACGTCGGACTCGGCCAGCTCCCCCTTGCGGGTGAGCTTCGAGAATGCGGTCTGCAGTCGTTCAGTGAGCGATTCGAACATCGGAGCGTGGTCGCTGAGTGGGCCTCGCAACGAGGCCCACGGGGAGCGCTACCGGGCGGAGAATCCGCACGGAGCCGAACATGAACCGCGCAGCGTAGGCCTGCCCCAGGAGGGGGTCAAGTTACCCGGACAGGCGCTCACCGGCCCCCGCGGCGCCCGGGTGGCTCGAGACCAGCGCGCGGCTAGAAGCCGTCGGTGTCCTCGACCCGCTCGATCCGGGCGCCGAGACCGGCCAGGCGTTCCTCGATGCGCTCGTAGCCGCGGTCGATGTGGTAGACGCGGCGAACCTGCGTCTCGCCCTCAGCCACGAGTCCGGCGATCACGAGGGCAGCCGAGGCGCGCAGATCCGAGGCCAGCACGGGCGCACCTGAGAGGTAGTCGCACCCCTGCACGATCGCCATGTGGTGTTCGCGTCGAATACGGGCGCGCATGCGGGCTAGTTCGGCCACGTGCATGAAGCGCTCCGGGTAGATCTTCTCGGTGACGACCGAGACCCCGTCTGCGAGCGCGAGCAGCACCATGAACTGCGCCTGCAGGTCCGTCGGGAATCCCGGGTACGGGAGCGTGGTGATGTCGGCGGGGAGCAGCCGGCCGCGGCGGGCGACCGACACCCAGTCCGGCCCTGACTCGATGCGGCAGCCGATGGCCTGCAGGCGCTCCAGCACGGCGCCGAGATGGTCGGGACGGCAGCGCCGCACCGTGATGTTGCCGCCGGTCAGCGCCGCCGCCGCGAGATACGTGCCCGCCTCGATTCGGTCCGGCACCGGCCGGTACGTGGCGCCGTGGAGCTCCTTCACGCCGTGGATCTCGAGCGTGGGCGTGCCGATCCCACAGACGTCGGCCCCCATCTCGACCAGGAAGTTCGCGAGATCCTGCACCTCGGGCTCGCACGCGGCCATGTCGATCCGCGTCACGCCGTCGGCCAATACCGCAGCCATCAGGACGTTGGCGGTCCCCGTGACTGTCGGTCCGTTGGGGCCGCCGAGGTACAGATCGGCGCCCCGCAGGCGGTCGGCCGACGCAACGATGTACCCGGCCTCGATGTCGAGTTCCACGCCCAGCGCCCGCAGCCCTTTGAGGTGAAGGTCGATCGGACGCGGGCCGAACACGCAGCCGCCGGGGAACGACACGCGCGCCCGGCGGCGGCGGCCCACGAGCGGACCGAGCACACAGACGGACGCGCGCATCGTCTTCACGAGCTCGTAGGGCGC
This sequence comes from Planctomycetota bacterium, assembly GCA_965248445.1. Lineage (GTDB taxonomy): Bacteria > Planctomycetota > JAJSAM01 > JAJSAM01 > JAJVHW01 > CBDFJG01. Next base: position 348,063 of record CBDFJG010000003.1, on the reverse strand, counting down.
CTCGTAGACGTCGTCGGCGACCACTTTCGTCGAGATCACCCCGTCTTCGCTGCGGCTGCACTCGACGCCGAGCGAGTCCAGGATACGCAGCATCGTGTTGACGTCGCGCAACTGTGGCGCGTCGACGATGTGGCACGGCTCCTTCGTCAGGAGCGTCGCGGCGAGGATCGGGAGGACCGAGTTCTTCGCCGTGGCGACCTCGACGTCGCCGCGGAGCGCGACGCCTCCCTGAATGACGAGCTTGTCCACGCGGCGTCTCCGGGGGAACGGTGGCACGGATCGCGAACGAGGTCCCGGGGGGGGGGGCCGCAGGATACGCGAGGCCGCACGGTCCGGGACGGAAAGCGCGTGCGCCAACGCAGAGCGCCCCGGACCGCAAGGCCCGGGGCGCTTCAGTGTCAGTTATGTGCTGCCCAGATCAGAAGTTGAACTGGAAGTGCATGGTGATCTTGTCCACGAACGGGAGCGGATCCAGACGCGAGTGGAAATCGTCGAGCTGGAAGAAGATGCGGAACCGCGCGAAGCGGAAGCCCTGCCCGGTCAGGTCCTCGATCGGGAACGTCGTCTCGGCACCGTCGGTGCCCTTGTCCCAACCGGGGACGACGAAGGCCGGTATGACCGAGTCGGTGTTGTCGTGGATCTTGACCGCGCGCCAGTCCGACGTGATGCCCGGATTGGTCGTGTCGCCAAACGAGTTGAGAGCGGTGAGATCGGGCTCGCCGAAGATCGACGGGTGCTCCCGGGTCATCTGCATCTCGATGAGGATCGCATCGTTGGTGGTCGGGTTCGTGACGATGTCGGAATTGGTGAAGTTCAGGATGCGCGTGCCGTCCACGCCCAGGTCCGCGAACTTCGACCACACGAACGACGGCACACCGCCGCCAACCGGGTCGAACAGGCCCGCCGTGCCACTCGGCAGGACCACTCCGCCGTTCGGGTCGTCCAGACGGATGTAGCCGTCGCCTCCCCCGCCGGCATTGATCGCGACCCAGCTCTGCACGTTCGGGTTGACTCCGCCGGCGCCACCACGCACGTCGATGGACGACGGGTCCGCGATGTTGAAGCCGGCGAAACTGCGAAGATGCACGGTGCCGCCGCCCCCGCCGCCCGATGCGCCGGTGGTCCAGGTTGCCGCGGTGTTGCCCTTCGCGCCGACTCCGCCGCGGGCCCTCAAGATGCCGGTGCTGCTGACGACGATCACGCGGGCCGCCTGCAGGCGGATCGCGCCGCCGCCGCTCGCGCCGCTCGCGCCGCCACTCTTCCAGTTCTCGGAGTGGTACGCGCCGTTCGCACTGGGTCCACCGCCTCCGCCGCCGACCAGCGGGTCGACGTCGTCGTTCGTGGAGCCGGCACCGCCTACGCCGCCCGTTCCGTTCCACGCGGTCGTCCTGTAGGGGTTGGCATCACCCGTGCCTCCGGCCGTGCGGGCACCGCCTCCGCCGCCACCGCCGGTCAAGTTGTACGCGGACCCGATGCCGGCCCGGCTGCTGAGGCCGCCGCGACCGCCGTCGTCGGGTGCGGCCACCACGCCGTCGAAGTCATGCCCGGGCGAACCGGCGTAGCCCGTACCGCGCACATTCTCGGTGGCGGAGTGGGTCGTCGGCGGCGTGCCCCCTGCCGGGAACGTCGTCGCCGTGTCGCCGCCCTTGCCACCGCCGAGGTTGCCGAGCGCGCCGAGGCGGCGCGCGGGCGTCGAGGTGTCGAGATTGCTCTGGTTCACAGCATCGGTGCCGTTGCGACCGCTGCCGTCGATGGTGCCGCTCACGGTCATGTTGACCGCTTTGATCGTCGCGGGACGCGAACCGACGAGGGTCACGACGACACCCTGGGGGATCACGACGTCGCGGAAGTTCGCCGTGCTGTCCGCGTACGTGTCCATGTTCAGCGTGACGTCCGTGGTGGGCTTGAAGTCGCCGTCTGCCGCGCTGCCCGCTGCGATCGTCAGGATCGCGGCGGCCGCGCTGGGCACCGAGCCGTCCCACTCCGCGGTCGACCTCGTGCCGTCGTACAGGTTCTCGGCCCTCGTGAAGTTGATCACGAGCTCCGCGTTGGTGACCAGCTCGTCGCGCGTCCTGAAGAGCACGTGGATGCGCGGGTCGATCTCGTCGGGCCGGTTGTCGCCGAGGTCCAGCATGTTGGTCTTCAGGATGCCGCGCCCGATGGTGTCGCTGGCAGGAGGCCAGTCGCCGATCAGGTTGACCGGAGGATCGTCGAGCTGGTCGGCGGGCAGGCCGGGGTTGCCGGCGCGCGCCTGCGTGAGCCAGTCGTAGATCGCACGGAGCGTCTCGCGCCCTCGATTCGGCTGGAAATCGAACTGCTCGGTCAGGTCGAGCACGTTCTTGGTGATGCGCAGGCCGACCGTCGAGCGGTCCGGCAACGGGAAGTGCGGCTTGAAGACGAGCAGTGTCGTGTTGAAGTTCTGCTCGAGGAAAACCACACCGTCGATCGGGCGGCGGATGCTGGGGTCACCGTCGCGCTCGAGCAGCATGAGCGAGATGTTGCCCTGGATGCGAGCCGTCGTCGGCGCGATGGGGACGTTCGTGCAGAAAACCGCAATGTCCGTGTCGGACGCGACGCCGGGGGCGCCGCCACGTGCCGCGTACTGGTCCGACTGCGCACCGGGCGTCTTGTCCGGCGGGTTCGAGAACGCGAAGCGCGGAGGCGGCGAGGCGGTGTACGTGGTGGTCGTGAAGTGCTCTTCCGGATCGGTCGCCGCGGCGGTCGTGAAGTTCGCGGTGATGTTCTTGCGCAGCACGCGGCCCCGCGACGAGCGGAGGGGTGCGATGCTGCCCTTGCCGAGCAGCCGGATCTGGTAGTTCTTCGCGGGCTGCAGTCCAGCGTTCTCCGACGCGTTGTCCTGCTGAGCACCGAACGGATAGAAGTCGTTCGTGGGGCTGGATGGGTCGCGCAGATGCGTGGGCAGGCGCGGATAGAAGCGCACCACGTTGCCGAGGTACTGGAAGTTCCCGAAGATCTGCTTCGTGAACCCGGTCTGCGTCGCGTTCTGCTCGCGGACCTGGAACTGCGAGTGGTTGATCGTGTCTTCACGCACCTTCGTGTTGAAGACGACTTCGACCACGGCGTTGCCAGGTACGTTCGACCTGCCGTCCAGGTTGATGAGCTGAACTGCGAGCGCGCGCCCCCTGCGACGGCGACGTCGCGCAGCATCCGCATCGTCAAGACTGACGAACGAAGTGATGATCAGTCCCGCTGCGAGGGCAGCGCCTACGACACGGACGTGTCGTGCCGGCTGCCCGAGTACGCGGCGCGCAAGAAGTCGATGGCGCATGGTCTGAACTCTCCTCGATTGTCCCCGCGAACCGGGAACGGCTTGTCGATTCCGCACCTACAGGCGCAAGCCCGACGGCCCGGTGTCTCCGGAACGACGGTGCCCGCGTCCAACCCTGCACGTGTCGTTATACGCCAGTCCACGTTCCGTGCCACGGACTGTCAGGCCTGGCGGGCCCGCGATTCGAGCCTGCGTCGATGGCCTCGAGGCTCCCGAATCGGGCGGCAGAGCGCACGCCTCTCGAGCGAATCCGCTCGAATCGGCGGTCGCCAGCCTGCGGTCGGGCGCATCGACCGCCGCCGCCGCCGCGGCCGCCGGTCAGAGCGGGCGGTTCGGAGCGGGGAATCGCACCGCCGCCTGTGCTCACGGAGAGGTCGGGAATCGTCTGCTACTCGGGTGTGAACCGGTCGATGTTCTGCAGCGGATCCTGATTGCGTAGGCGGCAGAGTGCTCGAGACCGTGATCCGGCACTTGGGGCTCGGAACCTGAATCGGCGGGACCGGGAGGCGGCAATCCTTGATCTCCCGGCCTCGGCTCCGAAAATGACCGGCTTCGTCGGCTCGTGAGCCGCTGAAGTGCCACTCGGACCGCACCGCAGAAGCCCCTCGCAGCGAGGGCGCGGCGTCGGTTCTCGCTCGCGAATGCCGCCGCGTCTCGCTCCCTCCCCAACGCCGCTCGAACCGCAGCCGCTGGAACCGCAGCAAATGGGCCACTGGGCCCAGGAGATCCACCCCATGCCACAGACCGACGTCGCTTCCGTGCTCACCTCGGCGCAGCCCTCGGCGGACAACGTGCGCAACCTCCGGAGTGCGATCAAGAGCGACGCGACCGCCCGCAAGAGCGCCGCGGACTTCGTCGCCTCGCTGCCGTCGGACGTGGCCGCGGCGAAGCGCGACGGGGCCCTCGCTCTCAAGAAGGGACTCGCGCTGTGGGCCGTGGGACGAGAGCGTCAGGCGATCGACTGGCTGCGTCTCGCGGAGGGTCCGACGGCGCGGGAGTTCCTGGCGCGCGCACTCGTGGCGAACGGCCGTCCAGGCGATGCCTTGAAAGCGCTCGATCAGGCCGACGACGGCGCCGAGGTCGCGTGTCTGCGCGGCGAGGCACACGCGAACCTCGGCGACGCCGACGCCGTGCGGGCGATCCTGACGGGAGCCGGCAAGAACGCCGACAAGGCGGACAGGGCGTACCTGACGGGTCGGGCGGACGACATCGACGGTGACCGCGCGGGCGCGACGGCGTCGTACGAGCAGGCGCTGGCCGCGGACGGCGGGCACGTGCGTTCCCTGTTCCGCCTGGCCACCAACGCGGCGCTCTTCGGGGATGAGGAGGACGCGGTCACGCTTTACCGGCGGGCCATCGAGACCGGGGACGCCCCTGTGAACGCGTATCTGAACCTCGGCAACCTGCACGAGGACCGGGGCGAGTACTCGAAGGCACGCGAGTGCTATCGCGCGGTGGTCGACTCAGACCCGCAGAACCGTCGCGCCCGCCTGTTCCTGAAGGACGCGCAGGCCGCGATCCACATGTACTACGACGAAGACATGGAGCGCCGCTCCGACCGTCGCTCGCAGGTGATGCGCCTGCCGGTCACGGACTTCGAGCTCTCCGTGCGCAGCCGCAACTGCCTGGCGAAGATGGGCGTGCGAACGCTGGGCGACCTCATCCAGCGCTCCGAGCAGGAGTTGCTCTCGTACAAGAACTTCGGCGAGACCAGCCTGCAGGAGATCAAGGACATCCTCGCGCAGAAGGGTCTGCGGCTCGGCATGGGCGGCGACGAGATGGCGCAGGACGACGCGGCGCACGCGATCCTCGAGGGCATCGGCGGCGACGCCGAGCGGCGCACGGCGATGAACCGGCCGCTGAGCGACCTCGAGCTGTCCGTCCGCAGCCGTCACTGCATGAACGTGCTCGGCCTCAAGACCGTCGGCGACCTGGCCAGTCGCTCCGAGGCGGAGCTGATGACGATCAAGAACTTCGGCCAGACGAGCATGAACGAAGTGAAGCAGAAGCTCGCCGAGCTCGGACTCTCGCTGGCGCCGTCGACCACCACAACTTAGGAGCCCATCCGGGTAACGCCGCGAGCCACGATCGACAGAGGCCGGATGCCCGCAAGGAGGGCCAAGGATGAGTGAGCGAGGGTGCCGCGGAGCGTCCTGCGGACGATCAGAGACGAGCGAACGCGCAGCGGACGCCGAAGGCCGTGGCGGAGGGATCCATCGATCTGCTGACGCGGTCCGACGCAGCGGGGGCCGGCCTCTGCCGACCCCTCGCGAGACTCGTACTCGACACTCGGGGCGCTGCGACGGTGGCGGTCTGCGGCGTTGGACCTCTTCGACAACCCACCGGGGGTGCCGTCATCGGTCCGCCTTGCATCCACGCCACCGGCGCAGCGTCGTGGCCGCGCGGGTTACCCGGACGGGCTCCTAGCGCGTGTATCACCACCTGCGCGGGACGCTCGAGCGCAAGACGCCGGCTTCGGCGGTGCTCGACGTAGGCGGTGTCGGGTACGAACTTGCGATCCCGCTCGGAACCTACGAGCGGCTGCCTGCGATCGGCGCGCCGGCGACTCTGCTCGTGACGCTGGCGGTCCGCGAGGACTCGATGCGTCTTTACGGTTTCGCGGACGCCGACGAACGCGCCTTCTTCGCCATGTTGCAGACAGTGTCCGGCGTGGGCCCGCAGCTCGCCCTCGGCATCGTCTCCGCCCTACCCTATCGCGAGTTCCGCTCCGCACTCGTGGACGGCGACGCGGCGCGGCTGCGCAGAGTCAAGGGCGTCGGCAAGCGGCTCTCCGAGCGCTTGATCGTCGAGCTGAAGGACCGCGTCGGCGCGATCACGGCCGGCAGCGACGCCCCCACGGGAGCGTCGTCGTCCGAGCGCGACGCCGTGCTCGCTCTCGAAGCACTCGGCCACGACCGCACGAACGCGGCCAAGGCCGTGGCGAAGGCGGCCGGGGCCGGCGATGCGTCTCTGGACGCGGGCGAGCTGGTTCGGCGCGCCCTGCAGGTCCTCTGACCGACGCCCCCGGGCCCGACCGTCGTGCAAGCGGGCCCGCCGCGCGCCCGCGCGCCCGGTTCACTACGATGCTCCATTCGACACGAGAGAGCCTCGACGGAGACGGGACGATGGACGCACTGACACGCATAACCGACCTGCCGGGCGCCGCGGGAACGACAGTCCGCGTCGGCGGATGGGTGACGCACCTGCGCAGCAAGGGGAAGATCTGTTTCGCCGTCGTGCGCGACGGGACCGGCGTCGTGCAGTGCGTGGCGGTGCGTTCCAAAGTCGGCGACGAGCTCTTCGAGCGCACCGCCGCGCTCAACGTCGAGACCAGCGTGATCGTCACCGGAGAGGTACGCGAGGACGCCCGCAGTCCGGGTGGTGTCGAACTCGGCGTCAGCGCCGTCGAGGTGATCGGCGAGAGCCCGGACTACCCCATCACCCCCAAGGAACACGGGGTCGCGTTCTTGATGGAGCACCGGCACCTCTGGCTGCGCTCCCGGCGACAGCACGCCGTGCTGCGCATCCGGCACCACGTCCAGGCCGCGACCATGGAGTTCCTGCACCGGGAGGGCTTCATTCGGGTCGACACGCCGATCCTCACGCCGTGCGCGGCAGAGGGCAGCAGCACACTGTTCGCGACGGAGTACTTCGACCTCGGCACGGCGTACTTGGCGCAGACGGGTCAGCTGTACGTCGAGGCAGGGATGATGTCGCTCGGGCGCGTGTACTGCTTCGGCCCGACGTTCCGCGCGGAGAAGTCGAAGACCCGCCGGCACCTGACCGAGTTCTGGATGGTGGAGCCGGAGGCCGCGTTCCTCGACCACGACGGCAACCTCGCGCTGCAGGAGCAGATGCTCTCGTTCGTGGTCGAGCGCTGCCTGGAGAGGTGCCGCGCCGAGTTGGAGACGCTCGGCCGGGACATCGAGGCACTGGAACGCGTGAAGCCGCCGTTTCCGCGCATAACGTATGACGACGCGCTGGAGCTCATCAAGGAGCACGCGCCGGACGACGGTTCCATCGCGCACGTCCCGTGGGGCGAGGACTTCGGTGCGCCCCACGAGGTGCTGATCTCCGAGCAATTCGACCGCCCGGTGTTCATCGAGAAGTACCCGGCGGCGATCAAGGCGTTCTACATGGAGCCAGACCCCGATCGGCCGGAGGTTGCGCTCTGCGCCGACCTCCTCGCGCCGGGCTTCGGTGAGATCATCGGCGGCAGCCAGCGCATCCACGACGTGGACCTGTTGGAGCGGCGCATCCGGGAGCACGGACTGCCCGTCGAGGACTACCAGTGGTATCTGGATCTGCGGCGCTACGGCTCGGTGCCCCACTCCGGCTTCGGAATGGGGCTCGAACGGGCGGTGCTCTGGATCACGGGGATAGCCCACATTCGCGAGGCCATCCCGTTCCCGCGGATGCTCTACCGTATCTACCCGTGAGTCCCGACTCGGCCGACGTCAGCGCGCGGATCGCGCGCGTGCACGACGGCCTCTCTCGCGTACGTGAGGAGGTCGCGCGGGCCGTCGTCGGAATGGACGACGTCGTCGACGAACTGCTGGCAGCGCTCCTCGGCGGCGGGCACGTGCTACTGGAGGGGCCGCCGGGACTCGGCAAGACACTCCTCGTGAAGTCGCTCGCGAGCGCGCTCGCCCTCGACTTCTCGCGGGTGCAGTGCACTCCGGACCTGCTCCCCGCGGACGTGACCGGTGCGGAAGTCCTGTCGGACAGTGACGTCCGAGTGCAGGGGGGCGGCGCGATGCAGCTCGCGTTCCGTGAGGGCCCGGTGTTCACCAACGTGCTCCTCGTGGACGAGATCAACCGCGCCACGCCGCGGACGCAGTCCGCGCTGCTCGAAGCCATGGAAGAGAGCCGGGTCACCTCCGGGCGCACATCGCGGGACCTGCCGGATCCGTTCATGGTGTTCGCGACCCAGAACCCGATCGAGATGGAGGGGACATACCCGCTGCCAGAAGCGCAGCTCGACCGGTTCCTGGTCAAGGTGCTGCTGGTCTCGCCTTCGGTGGACGACCTCGTCGAGATCGTGCGTCGCACGACCGGGCCGGAGCAGACGCCGCCCGTGGCCGTGCTCGGAGCGGACGAGGTCCGCGCGGCGCGAGCTCTGACACGCGAGATCGCGCTGGCACCGGCGCTCGCCGAGTCGGCGGCGCGGCTGGTCGCAGCCACGCACCCCGACTCCCTGCACGCGACGGACGCCGTGCGGAGGTCGGTGCGCCTGGGAGCATCGCCCCGCGGCGCGCGAGCCCTCGTACTCGGTGCGAAGGCGCGTGCGCTGCTCGCAGGACGGCCGCACGTGAGTGCAGACGACCTGCAACGCGCGATGCTTCCCGCGCTACGACACCGCCTCGTGCTGGGCTTCGAGGCGGAGGCGGCGGGCACGACGCCGGACGCGGTGCTGACGACGCTCGGCGTCGGTCTGCAGAACTGACGCCAGAACTCCCCACCAGAAAACCAGCCCGCCACCCACGAACGCCGCCCCCGGCAGAGACTGCCGGGGGCGGTGTTGTTCGTGTGTCTTAGTGCGTGAAACCCCGTCTTAGTGAGTAAAGCACGTCGCGAGCTTGCGGATACCAGGCACGCGGACGAGCGTCATCGGCACGTTGCGCGTCGGGTCGCCACCGGCCAGCTGGCCGGTGCCCGCCACGGCGGCGAACAGGAACGCGTTCGGATAGAACGGGTCGAGCAGTGCGCCGCTCGGGTTGAAGCCGACTTCGCGAGTCGACGTGATGTTCGGCGAGATGTTGATGCCGAAGAGGCCCGTCACCTGGAACGTCAGTCCTGCGATGTCGTCGCCGCCGGTGTTCGAGACGTACCAGCGGAGCGGGACCGAGTTGCCCGACAAGGGGCTCAGCCACTGCTGGTTGCCCCAGATCGCGGTCGGGTTCTTGATCTGATCGGTCAGCGTGGCGTCGATGCCGTCACGCGTCTGCGCGGCGCCAGCACGCGGGCCGCCCGTCGCTGCTCGCAGGTACAGGCTGACCGAGCCGTTCGAATCGTTCAGTCCACCCTGGTTGGCGATCATGCAGAGGTCAGCGGCACCGAACCCCAGGATGCTCCAGTCGAGATCCACGGGGTTGCTGCCGGTCTCGTGCGTGCCGCGGACGGAGTTGTCCCGCACGTTCACGATGGTGACCGAGCTGTCGAGCGTGTTGGCGGACGCGACGCGATTCAGCAGGAAGCTGTCCGCGGCGATCCTGGTCGGACCACGGCCGGTCGGGATGAACGTACGGCGGTTGGACTGGTCCTTGATGAGGTCGCAGACCGAAGCCGCGCCGGGCTGACCGCCAAAGTTGACCGTGATGGTCTGCAGGTCGAGCTGCACCATCTGGTTCGCCGCGAACTCCGACACGTACATCGACGTACGCGAGAGCGAGAGGTCCGTTGCGATGGTGACGTCGCGGGGGCTCGAGAAGCCGGTGAAGCGACCGAGCACCTGCAGGTTGCGCGAGTCGAGCACCGCGACGCTCGCGGTGCGCTGGTCCACGACGTAGATGAACGTGTGCATTCCGGCGTTCACGTCGAAGCGGGGGTCGACGACCATGCCCGACGGGCGACCGATGCGCTCGGGGCTGTTGGCGACGACGGCGACCTGCGAGAAGTCGGTGACGCCCTGGTTGAACCGCGTGATGAAGCCAGTGAGGTCGATCTCACCGACGCCGCGGCCCGTTGTGTAGAAGATCACGCGACCTGTGGCGTAGCAGCTCGGGGAGAAGAAGAGCAGTCGGTTGCAAGGCGTGCTCGTCGGCAGAATGTTGTTGAAGTGCGGGCTGCCGGGCACGAGCCCGACCGGACGGGGCTTGATGCCCTTGGTCTGGAACTGCATGCGGAAGACGCCCGTCAGGTCGTCGAACGTGCCGTTGGGCGACTGCCAAACACCGGCGGCTGCGTTGAAGGTCCACTGCAGGCCGGCGTCGCGGATGAACGCGTTGCCGAAGACGTCGGTGACCGGCGATGCAACGCCTGCCGCGTCCTCGCCCTGCATCAGGAACTGGATCGTGGTCTGCGGCGGATAGCCGAAGCACGGGTCGGGTGTGAAGACGACGTCAAACCCTCTACGGTCGAGCGTCACACCGGAACCGCCGCCGGCGCCGGGAATGGGGGTCGGGGGGTTCGTGCTGGCGTCCTGCACCTGGATGCTCGAGATGACCGAGCTCACGTCGATCGGCTCGTTGAACTGCGCGATGATTCTCTGACCGAGGCCGATGTTGGTCTGGCCGTTGATCGGGGAGATCTTGCGCAGCACGGGCCGGTAGACGTCGGTGCCGACGGCGAACGTCGTCGTGAAGTCGCGAAGCCCGAAGTTCAAGAGGCGACCGCGTCGGTTGCGCAGACTGCGCCTCAGGTTCAGCGTGTACTGACCCTGCGGCAGCACGCCACCGTTCTGCGCGGTGCGCGGATTGAAGATCAACCGGCTGCGGCGCACGCGAGGCGTACCCGGCAGTCGCGCGAACGTGGAGTCGAAGAACTCCACCCTCGAGGTCAACCGGTTGAACGTGTTCTGGTTGTCGATCACGTCGCGCTTACGCACCGGACTCGAGAAGTGCACTGTCACCACGCCGTTGACGCCCGGATCCGAGAGGTCGCCGAGGACCTCCTGGTTCAGCGTCGGCGTCACGAGCGTGACGATGAGGTTCTTCTCGTTCTGGAAGCGGATCGGCTTCTTGCCGGCTTCCGCGTCGGCGAGGCCGCCCGCCAACACACCGGCAAAACAAAGCGCAACACTGCCCGCCACAAGGATGCGGTTCATAGGGGTTCTCCCACGGATGAGGGTTCGAGATCCGCTCGATCGAATTGTAGGTGGGGTGGGTGGGCGGTCAAGCAGAGGAAATCGGCCGGACCTGAAGCCCTCCCCAGCCTCGGAACAGCAATGGCCGTGCCCGAGCCTTGAGCGGGAGGGCTGAGCCTGGTTGTGGCGCCGGGCTCCCGGGAGGGCGGAACGACCGTTGCCAGGGCAGAGAACGGTCGCTATCGGGGCGATCCACGGACTCCGTGGTCCGGGCTCGAGCCCCGCCCGCCTCGCTCACCGGGGTTGCACGGGGATCGGAACGAACTCCGGTCGGGAGGCGGGCTAGACGGCGGTCGAGGCGGGAGCGTCGTCGCCGGCTCCGGCGACGCGGGCGACCTCGCGCAGGAGCGCGTCCACCTGGAACGGCTTGCTGAGGTAGCCGTCGGCGCCGTAGAGCAGGAAGTCCGAGATGCTCTGCTTCCGGGCGTACCCGGTGAGCACCAGGACCTTCACGTCGGGCCGCATGGCCTTCACCCGGCGGAGCAGCTCGAAGCCCCCCATCCCGGGCATCACCACGTCGGTGATGACGACGTCGAACGTCTCGGTCGAGAGGGACCGCAGCGCATCCTCGGCGGTGGCGACGAGCTGCACCTGGTGCTCCCCGCGACGCAACACGCGGTTCAGCATGTCACGCACATAGGCTTCGTCGTCGACAACCAGGATGCGATAGCTCATGAGTAACGGCCCCTCCGAGAGTCCGGCACCATCTCATCGGCACCTCGCCCACCGGGACTTGATGCAGCCTCGTATCCAGCCTCGGCACGGCCTCGCGGCGGAACCGGGGCGGTCGCGGCGGGTTTCTGGGATGCCGCGCCATCCGTGTCAGCGGATGGGCCAGAATGGGCTGCGGCACCGTCGCCGACAGGAGGTTCGATCATGCGCCGTCTCTCGCTCGCCCCCCTCGCGCTCGCCGCCGTGCTCTGTGTCTCGACAGCCCTGCCCGCCGCCGCCGGCGACGAGGCGACCCTCGACGTGGTCGTCCTGAAGGACGGCAGTCGGATCGAGGGTGAGATCGTCGGACAGGACGACGACCTCGTGTCCGTGCGCTCGAACGGAGTCCTGCGGGCCTATCCGCGGTCGAAGGTCGCGAGCATCACGCAGGTCGCGCGGCCGGTGCCGGCGGCGGATCCCGTACCCAAGAAGGGCGCCGGTGGGGATGCGATGGGCGATGGGATGGACAGAGACGAGATGGATGCCGAGAAGCCGGCGGAGGTCAAGCGGAAGAAGAAGCTCGCCGCGCGCACCGCGGACCCGGCCAGCCTGACCCCCGCAGCAGCGGAGTGGCTGAACCGGCTGATCTCGTCGCTCGCCGACACGACCGGCGCCGCGGACCCCGCCGTCACGCGCAGTGTCGTCGCTGCGATCCGCGCGCTCGGTCCCGCCGCGGCGCCGCAACTGCGCGCCGCCGCCGGCACGGCGACCGGCCAGGCGGGCAAGACCCTCACACGGTTGGCCGACGACGCGGAGCGGGCCGGAAAGAAGCGCGCCCAGCAGCGTTCGGACATGGCACGCCGCCAGGACCGCCGCGTTCTCGAAGAACTCAAGCGTGAACTCGATCTCGACAAGGTGCAGACAAAGGCGGTCTCGGCCGCGTTGCAGAACCACCGCAAGCGCCAGAAGGACGTCCTGCGACGCGCGCGCGAAGACGGCCTCACTCGCGAGGAAGCGGGGGCGCTGTTCCAGGAATCGAAGGTCGCACTGTACGACGAGCTGAGCGGCACGCTGGACGAAGCGCAGCTCGCCGCCCTCGGCGACGTCTACCAGCAGATGCAGGAACGCATGCGCAAGCGCATGGACCGCGCCGGCGGGAAGAAGAAGAAGGGCAAGGACACGCCCCCGAACGTGGACTGATCGCGTTCGCACATCGAGCTCCGCACCGATCCGGGCGGACCGGGAGGTCCGCCCCTACACGGCCTCCCCGCACTCGTTGCGTGAATCGCGGAGGGCGCGGTGGTTGCGTAGCAAGCGCCGTGACCGAAGCCCTCCGTAGCGGTCGGAGACCGCGCAGGGGGGAAACGCTCGAGAAGCCGTTGGCGCGCGGGTTGCCACGCAAGCCGCGTGACAAGAGATGTTCCCTTAACGCCGGCTCCGCCGGAGTTAAGGGAACATCTCGTACGGCTTCGAGATCTTCTGATCCACCACCCCACCGTCGCGGATGACGACGTAGCCCTTCGACGTGACGCCGTCCTTGGCGACCTCGACCTGCACCTTGCCGTCTTCCTCGTCCATCGCGGCGAGGTCGGTCTTGATGGTGACGACGTCAAAGCCCATGTTGTGCAGCGTGCGCTTGATCTCGTCGGCGACGCGTTCGGTCTTGGTGCGACCGAGCAGACCGCGGATCTCGTCGAGCGGCGCCTTCAACGATGCCACGCTGGCACTCATCGCCTCGACGGCCTCCGGCGCCATCCCGGCGCCGCGCTCGCCGCTGCCCGCCTCCCGCACGGTCGTCTCGATCGTCTCGCAGCGTTCCGCCACGCGATCCAGCGACACGGCGAGGCTCTCGAGCTGCGAGATCGCCTCGGTGAACTGGGCACCGAGACCGCTGTCCTCCGTGTCCTTGAGCTGGCGCCGGATGCCCGACGCGCGGTCGAGGATCTTGTTGACGTTGAGCACGAGCCCGATCAGCAAGATCGTCTGCACGACGACGACGAGGAGCAGCGCGACGACAACCCAGGTGCTCATGCCGCTCCCCTCCTCCGCCGCGATCAGTAGCCAGGAGTCCATCATCCCGCGCGCGGGGACAGCCGGGCACCGAAAACGCGCCGGGACGCGACCAGCGAAGCCGCGAGCGCGAGCGCGGCGCCGAGCCCGGCCAGGAGTCGTCCCAGCGGGAACCGCGGTCCGTCCTCGGGAACGAAGGCGAGGGCAGCCAGGTCCTCGGCCGCGAGCTCGGAGGCTCTCGCAGGTCCCGCGCCCTCCCCCTCCGGAACGGCCCGCAGGATCACCAGGCCGTCCCGCGCACCGGCGATGTGGTCCAGGACGGACCCGACGAAGACCAGGAACGACGGATCGGTGTGCCACGTCGACTCGGCATGCTCAGGATCGAGCGAGGACTCCGTGAACTCGCCCGTTCGGGCGAGCACGCCGCGGGAGTCGCGCGCGACGACACGCCGCTGGTCCGCGGTCTCTTCACGGGTCTCTTCAGGGGTCTCGGCTCCGATGCGGGCGCGACTGATCAGAACCGTCCCGTCGCGCGGCGAGACGCTGGACAGCACGCCGCGGAAGGAGATCTCCTCCGCCGGGACGCGCTCCGGTGCGCCCCACTCCTGCGCAAGCCAGAGGTCGGGAGCCGGCGGGCCATCGCTCGTTCCATAGTGACCGCCCACGTACACGACCGCATCGGCCTCGCCACGATTCGTGAGCCGGACACCCAGTGCGTCGAACGCCGCAGCGAGGCGCGGTGACTCGCCACCGTCAGCTGCTCCGACGAACACCGCGGCGATCCGGCCCGTACGCCGCGCAGTGACCAGCTGCGCGTTCCGGTCCCCGGGCACGAGCTCCGTGCCCGAGCCGGCGAACCAGCGCGCGGTCACCTCGAAATCGCCGCGCGTGGGTGCGGGAAAGTCGACCCGAGGCGTGCCGGCCGCCGCGCGCCGAACGGTGGCGGGTTCCGCGTCCTCCTCGGCGTAGCTCAGCTCGACCTCCGCCGCACCGAGGTCCCCCCAGTCCAGCAGCACCGCGATCGTCTCGTCGTCAGCGAGTACGACGGACGCTATGCGTGCCGACTTCGCGGGCGGAGTCCCCGGCCCGACGACAAGGATGTCGGGAGTCGACTCCATCTCGCGGTCCGTGAGCAGGACGATGCGGCGCGCGCCGAGCCCTTGCGCCAGTTCGAGGCGCTCTGCGGCCGACTGAGGCAGCCCGTCCGGGACCAGCCGCGGCAACCGCCGGTCGGTGGGATCCGGTCTCGGCTCCGGTGTGACGAGCCACAGCCTTAGGAGCTCGGTGTCCCCAGCGGCGCGCTCCACCCGTGCCAGCGCTTCGCCCAGGCCAGTCCGTCCGCTCTCGCGTAGCGCGAGCATGGACGCGGACTCGTCCATGACCACCGCTATGCGCGGCTCCGCACCGCCGAAGACGACCCCGGCAGCCGCCGCCGACAGGGCCACCGTCGCGCCCAGCAGGCAGAACAACTCGATGTCGAGCGGCCGGCGCCGGGCCACGTGCGCGTCCGGATCGGCGGCGGCGATGAACGGCAGCACACTCGCCACGACGACCTCCAGTGGTCCGCGCATGCGGCGGTGCAGCCACCACAGCAACGGCACTGCGAGTAGGAGCAGGAGTGCGAGCGGACGGTCGAACGTCATGCCACCACGCCGGCCGTGCGCAGTCGGCGCAGCACGATCTCCTCGAGAGACCACGACGCATCGACCGGGACGTAGCGCACGCGGTGGCGGGAGGCAACCGACCGCCAGGCCTCCTCGGTCCGACCCGCGTGTGCAGCCGCCAGCCGCGTCGCCGTCGGCCCGTCGACGGACAACCGCTCGCCCGTCTCGCTGTCCACCATCAGGAGCGGTCGGTCGCCGAACACGCGATCCTCCCGCGCCGCGAGGTGGAGCACGCACACCTCGTCCCCCGACACTCCGCGGGCGGCGGCCGCTTGCCGTCCGTCGTCCGCCGCCAGCAGATCGGACAGCACGAACACGACGCGGGAACCCGGCGGGGCGGGGGGGAGCTTGCGCAGCGATGCATCGAGGTCGGTCGCATCTCGCGCGTCGATGTGTGCGAGGAACCGCGCCGCGTCCGAGGCCCGCGCAGGAGAGGTGACGGGTTTCGACACGTCGAGTTCTCCGCCCCGCGCCACCGCCACGCGCACACGCGCACCCTCCTCGAGCGCGAGGTGCGCGACTGCGTACGCGACGTGCTGCGCGGCGCGGAGCTTCCGGCCGGTGGCCATGGAGGCGCTCCCGTCCACGACGATCAGAACGCGGGGCTCGTCCTCCTGCTCGAACCGCTTGACGAAGAGGCGCCCCGTGCGCGCGTAGGCCGACCAGTCGACATGGCGCAACTCGTCGCCGGGTGCGTACGCGCGATGCTCGGCGAACTCGACGCCGCTGCCCCGCCTTCCGGCGCGACGCCCGCCCGGCGCGTCGGCGGCACGTGCGCGTGACAGCGCGAGACGCAGACGTCCGAGAGCTGCCAGGAACTCCTCGTCGAAGACGGCCGTAACGCGCTCGCTCACTCGGAGATGACCAGGTTGAAGCCGGTCGTGCGGCGCACCCGGAACGCCTTCATGTACGAGAACTCGGCGTTGACATGACCGCGCAGCGGTTGATCCGTCTCGCGGTCGTAGATCGTCTCCACCTCCACCTTCACGGACGCGGGGTCGGCCTCGCCAATCCCGTCCGGCGGCGCCGGCCCCGGATCGCCGGTGAACTCGAGCCCCGGCGAACCGACTCCGTCGAGTTGCACCACCGGCGAACCGTCGTGCGCCTCTGCCGGGGTGCCGATCGCGCGAACGTGCGTGTCCCCGCGTCCCGGCAGGTGTATGGGAATCAGCCGTTCCTCTCCGCCCCACTTGGTGTGCAGATCGGCGGGCGGCGCCGCGAGTCCGGCAGCGCGAAGCAGTTCGACGAGCGGTTCCTCGCGGAACCACTCCGACAATGACGCGCCGACACCCGCGACGAGACTCGCGACCGCGGGGTCACCGACCCTCTGCGCCTGCTTCACGGCATCCTCGAACGCCGCCTGCAGTCCAGGCAGGCCGACGAGTCCCGTGACCGGGTCGAGCCGGTAAGTGAACTCACGGTCGCGCAGGGATTCGAGAACCGCGGCGCGCGCCAGTTCCTCGCCTTTGCCCGTCGGCGGCCGCCCCCCGGGGCCGATGGCAACGGTGGTCTTGTCTTCGCCATTCACGTAGTCGAGCTCGAGCCACAGCAGGCGCGCGTGCACCGCCCCGTCGTCGCCCACGCGTCCGTCGAGTGCGTACCGCAGTTCTTTGGCGGCGGTCGTGATGTACCGGCCGTCGAGTTGTTCGCCGATCTGCACGGTGAGCGTCACGCGGTCGCCCGGGTCCGCCGCGTACGGACCGGGCGGCTCGCCGTAGCAACACGTGAGCAGGAGCGGCGCGAGCAGCGTCAGCGCTCGTGAGGGACTCAATCCGTCTCGTACGGCGGTTGGCCGGCCCAGTGCAGCCGGGTGCGGAGCACGTCGAAGAAGGTGCGGTCCTCCGGCAGCGCCAGCAGGAACGGCAGACGGGAGCGGCGCACGCGCACCTCGTCGCCGACCGCGAGGTCGAACAGCTCCTGGCCGTCGACAGCCAAGCCGGGACGCTTGGAACCGCCGAGCACCCGCAAGACCACCTGCTGCCGCGGAGAGAGCACGAGAGGACGGTTCGAGACGCTGTGGGCGCATATCGGGGAGACAACGAGGGCATGGAGCGAGGGTTCGACGAGCGGCCCGCCTGCCGAGAGGCTGTGCGCCGTGCTGCCCGTCGGCGTCGCCACGATCACGCCATCGCCGCGGCAGGTCGTGGCGGTCTCACCGTCCACGATGAACTCGACCGACAGGGAACGCGCATCCCAGCGCTCGACCACTGCGTCGTTCAGGGCGCGCACGATGGCCTCGCGCGAACCATCGGCCCGGTACACCTGCACGGCGAGCGTCATGCGTCTCGAGACCACGTAGCGGCCGTGCGCAATCACCTGCCGGGCCCTCTCCGTGAGCTCGTTCTCCCGCAGCGCGGCGAGGAACCCCAACTTCCCGAAATTGACGCCGAGGACCGGCGCCTTGCTCCCGTGGAGACGACGCGATGCGGAGAGGATAGCGCCGTCGCCGCCGAGCACGACAACGAGATCCGCATCCAGGCCCGAGAGGTCCGCGCTCTGATCCAGGTCGACGCCGATCACGTTGACGCGGTCGCCGAGAAGTTCGAGCAACGCGGGTGCTGCGGTGGCGACAGCCTCGCGACGTCCGTCCCCCACCACCTGTAGGCGCCGCTTCTTCACGAGCTCCGCTCCAGCACGTACGCGCCGAGACTCGCGAGGAGTTCGCTGCCCGGACGTCCGTCGAGCGCGGTCTCGGCGTCGCGCACCAGATCCGCGGCGACCGCCCGGGACTGAGCCACTCCCACCGCCGCGGGATACGTTGCCTTGCCCTGCGTGCGGTCCTTGCCGGCCGACTTGCCCAGCGTGAGCGCGTCGCCCTCTTCGTCGAGTACGTCGTCCACGATCTGGAACGCGAGCCCGATGCGATCGCCGACCGCCGCGAGCGCATCCAGCAGATCGGCGTCCGCGCCGACGGCGATCGCGCCGAGCTGAAGCGAAGCCGTGAGCAGCGCCGCAGTCTTGCCTGCATGGATCGCGCGCACCTCGTCGACGTCCGGCGTCCGTCCGGGATCCGCGCGACCCCGCTCGGCCGCCTCGAGATCGCGCAACTGACCGCCGACCATGCCCGCCGTGCCCGCCGCGCGGCAGAGCGTCTGCACGAGAGCCGGAACGCGCGCCGGATCCGGCGCAGTCCGCGCCAGCAGCTCGAACGCGAACGTGTTCAGCGCGTCACCGGCGAGGATCGCGACCGCCTCACCGAACTGCCGGTGGCAGGACGGACGGCCGCGGCGCGTGTCGTCGTCGTCCATGGCCGGAAGGTCGTCGTGGATCAGGCTGTACGTGTGAACGCACTCGACGGCACACGCGATGCCGAGCACGTCCTCCTCCTTTCCCCCGGCAGCGCGGGCGCCCAGCAACACCAGCGCGGGCCGCAAGCGCTTGCCACCGGCCTGGACGCTGTAGCGCATGGCCTCGTGGACGGAGCGCGGCTCGTCGGTCGCGGGGGGAAGAACTCGCTCGAGTTCGTCCTCGACGCGCGGGGTCCAGCGCGCGAGGTACGCGCGAATCGGCTGCAGCTCGTCCGTCACTCCGAGCGATCCTAACGCTCGCCCCTCGACGAGTTCCCCGGTGAGTCGGGCGGCGTACCTCCGCTCGGCGGGAGTTCCGCGCCGGTGTGGTGACGCGATCCACGCGACACGTCCCAGACCAGGCGTGTGGTGGTCCGGAGCCGGTGCTCGAGACGCTCGGCCTCGTCGCCGCGGCTGCCCGGAGGGAGCGGTGAGAACACACCGTTCCGATCGAGGACGAAGGTCTCCACCGGCCCCTGCGCAGGCCACACGGCGAGGAGATCGCGCTCCCGCCAGAGCAGGACGTCACCGATGCACATCATGGCTCGATCGGGTGAGGGTCCTGCGAGCAGGTCGCGACCGAACGAGCAGTGAGTGTGGTCCCCGCCGACGAGGCCGAGCACCGTCGGGAGAACGTCGATCTGGCTGCAGAGAGCGTCCACCCGGCGCGGCGGGAGGATCAACGGCGCGTAGAGAAGCAGCGGCACGCGGAAGTTCTCGGCGTCCGGCGCGACACCACCCCGCGCGTCACGGCCGTGGTCGGCGACGATCACGAACACCGTGTGGTCAAACCAAGGCTCTTCGCGCGCTGCGTCCATGAAGGCACCCAGCGCGTGATCGGCGTAGCGGAACGCGACGCGCTCGGCACGCCGCGGATCCTCCGGGTCGCCCTCGTCGACCCGTCCCGGCGGCACGAGATACGGCCGGTGATTGGACAGGGTGAGAGCGAACCCGAAGAACGGGTCGCCGTCGTCGGCGAGCGCGCCGAACTCTGCGAGTGCGCGATCGAACATGTCCTCGTCGCACACGCCCCAGTCCGTGACCAGGCGCGGCGACTTGAAGTCGGCGAGCGCCACGAGACGGTCAAAGCCGCTGCCGACGGCGAACTGCTTGAGGTTGTCGTACTGCCCGTCCCCGCCGTAGACGGCCACGGACCGGTACTCCGCCCGACGGAGCACGCCCGCCAGCGTCTCCATCCGATCCCCGGGGCGCAGCGCGCAGACGGGGCTCTGGCCGGGCAGCGAAGGCAGCGACGCCAGGATGCCCGCGAGACCCCGGTTCGTCCGTGTGCCGACGGCGTGGAAGTCCGTGAAGAGGACGCCGTCGCGTGCGAGCTCGTCAAATCGCGGCGCATCGTCGTGTTCGCCGCCGAGCGATCGGACACCCCGCGCGTGCAGGCTCTCCATGACGATGACGACCACGTTGCGACCGGTTCGCGGCGCCCGCCCGATCGACCGGCGGCCCAGCGGGTGACGTGTCTCGGGCAACCGCGTCTCGGTGTCCGTCGTGACCGCTGCACGCACAGCGGCACCGGCGGCGACGTCCGGGAACGATGCGAGACGCGCGATCGGCGCCGCGTCCGGCTGCAACTCCTCGAGGAACGCCGAGGCGAACGCGGACGGCCCGTTGAGGGCGAGTTGATTGGCGATGTAGCTGTGCGGGATGAACGTCGCCGACGGCTCGACCTCAGGGTGCGATCCGGCCCATGCGGGAACGGCTCCGCCCAGCACGAGCGACACGAGCACGCTCCCGGACACCGCCGCCGCAGTGCGGCGCATCCCGACAGCTGCATCCCGCACATCCGGCAGGTGCCGGCGGGCGCGCCGCGCCGTGTACCAAGCGGTCCCCACGAGCAGCAGCACCACCGGAACGAGGAAGAACTCGTGGTGCAGCACCGTCAGCAGGTGAACGGGCTGCCGCAGGTAGTCGATGGACGAGCCGTTCAACCGCACGCCGAACTCGCTGAAGTGGGCGAAGTCCGACGTCACGCCAATCAGCAGCAGGAAGGTGATGCACCCGATCCACACCTGGAGCGCGCGACGCAATCGCGTGCGCCCCGCCGCACTCGCACGCGGGGCGTAGAGCAGCAGCCACACCGGCAGCAGCAACCACGCGAGGAACGTGACGTCGCGCCATGCCCCGGCCGCGAATGCGCGCACGAGGTCCTCGGCCGCCAGGCCCGCGAGCCGATCCCAGAAGCACACGACGAACAGTGCGCGGACGCACGCGAACGCCACCGCTCCGAAGAGCAGCAGACGGCCGAGGAATGCGACCTCGGGAGCGCGGGTGGCCAGGCGCTGCAACCAGGAGGCCCGGTGCGCCCGGTGGGGAGAGGCAGGTGGCACGCGGGGATGCTAACCCCAGACACACACACCGCTCGCAAGGAGCGCAATCAAAAGAACTTTCATCGAAGATCCAAAGCAACGTTCGATCTGTGACATTCGGACCCTGAAAGCTGTGATCAGTTCATAAATGCAAAGTAACTTCCGCTGTTTCGACTTGAAGTCGGCACGAATTGCCGATATCACGGTCTTCGAGCTTCGAGGGGGAGATCGAGGTTGCCCAGCGGAACGGGGGAACGACCGGACGAGAAGGAACGGAACGAGCAGCGCCACATAGCCCAAGCGAGTGCCTCGCTATCGAGGAGGCGCGCTGCAGCCGCGGGGGTCCCGAGTCGAACCGTCCTCGGACGGTGGTAAAGGGACCTCTCCGGTAGAGAAAAGGGGACCTCGAGGAGTCGAGGGTCATGGAGAGCCGCTCGGGGAACGTGCCACGGGGAATGTGGACGGGCGGTGACGAGGGGGAGAGGGCGGCGCGCGGAGAGATCCGCGCGCCGTCTGTCTCGTTTGGCAGAGGTCAGTCTGTCTCGTTCTCCGCGTCAGTCGCGGCCGAGCAGCACGCGCATGCGTGCCCGCGCCGCGAGCAGCCGCCCCGATGCGCCGGGCAGAACATCGTCGTAGTTCTCGAGGAGCCCGCCCTCCTCCAGATCGCTGACGCGCACGTCGATCGCGTTCGCATCGGTGAGGTCCCCGGCGGCCTCCGCCCGCGCCGCTAGCGCCTCGGTGCCGCGCACCTGGTAGCGCACCCCCACCGCGTCGTGCGGGTTGTCGTGGTCCTTGGCCGCCATGCGATTCGCGTCGAGGAGACGGATCACGGCGCCCGGGTTCGGGTTGCGCTGCCACTGCTCCCATGCGTCCTGCGCGGCCGGGTCCACGCCGGCGGGGACGTCCGGACCGCAACCGGCGGCCAACGCGAGGATCAGCAGGAGCAGCGCAGAGCGCACCCGGAGATTATGCCTGCACCGGACGAGAGCGGCGCGCCCGGCCGGAGCCGGACGCGCCGTGAATTCGCATCTGTCGGAACGGACTAGCCCGCACAGGGGATCCCCTCTTCACTCAGGTCAGGCTGCGGCGGCGAGTGGCGTGCGCGCATCGGTTCGCCCAACGATCTCCCAGTGGAAGGGAGGGCATCGCCGCACGGCGCAGGCGAGTAGTCGTTGGAACAGCAGTCCACGTCGCTTCGATGTGCGTCGGTTGAACCGGAACTCGAACTCCGCCAGGTAGCTGGGGAGGTACTTGCGTCGCACGCCGCCCTGGAACGTGCCCAAGAGCACGCGATGGAGCAGCGAGAAGACGCGGTGGATCGCAGGTAGCACAACGTGTGCCTCGTCGTCGGACTTCGACACGTTGGTCGGTCGATGGTCGTGCTCCAAGTCGTCAGCCGGCTTTCGATAGCTACGCCAGTCGTCGGTGAACAGCACTGAGCGTGCGGCGACGTGCTGCTCGAGGAACGCCTTGACCGTGTCAGCCGAACCATCGGCGATGGATTCGAGACGGATGCGACCGATGAGGGCGTGACGCGGTGAGATCTCGACGGCTCCCATGACCAGCGCGCTGCGGTCGCCGACCTTGGGACGCCCCGGCCGGCCATGTCGCAGTCCGCCTTCCCAGGTCTCGTCGATCTCGAGGTGTCCGCGCAGCGGCGCGGTGGATCGCATCGCGATGGCGTTTCGCAACTTGTGCAGCCATGTCCAAGCGGTCTGGTACTTGGCCAGTCCAAGCTCGCGCTGCAGCTCGAGTGCGGAGATGCCTCGCTTGCTCGACACGAACAGATACATGGCCAGGAACCACAGCCGTAGCGGCTTGCGAGACCCGTGCATGACGGTGCCGGCGGTGAGCGAAACCTGCTTGTGGCAGGCACAACACTCGTCGAGCCGGCGTGACGGCAGGAACCACGCCTCCTCGCCGCCGCACGCTGGACAGCGGAAGCCGCCCTCGCCGTACTTCCACCGGCGCAGCAGGGCTGCACACCGATCTTCGTCGGAGAACCTCACGACAAACTCGGCGAGTGTGCCCGGCAGCGAGTCGTCGCGCGCAAAGGGGATCATGGCACCGGTCATCGCACCTCCTTGTAAGTGCGATGTTAGTCACCCGATCGGACGCTCAACCTGAGCGAAGGGGGGAGCCCCTGCCCGCACCACCACCGAACATGCAAGAGCGCGCGCGGCACCCCGCGCGCGCTCTTGTGTTGGCGGTGCACTCAGCGGAAGGGTTCGTCCCGACAGTCGCAGCGCGCTCGTTGCACGACCGACGCCGCATGGCGCGAGGATCGCGCCGCGATCCGCGTGACAGGCGATCGTGCAGCGAGCCGGCACTCGTTGCGTGAATAGCGAGGGCGCGCCGGATGCGTAGCAACCGGCGTGACCGACGCCCTCCGTAGCGGTCGGAGACCGCGGAGGAGGGACACTGGCCAACTGCAGTGGCCCCTCTTATCGCTCCGCGAGAGAGGGGCCACTGCAGTTTGGTGCCGGAGGAGGGAGTCGAACCCTCACGCCCTTTACGGGCACAGGATTTTGAATCCTACGCGTCTGCCATTCCGCCACTCCGGCACTGTGTTGTCAGCCAAGGACTTACGGCAGTTGCCGAGGACACCCGCGAGTGCGCGGCTACTTCCCTGGCTACTTATCGCCCTCGATCTCGGCCCTTGGCGGCGGCGCACAGGGTAGCCACGCCCCGCGGCGAGTCCGAGTGCGTTCGCAGCACCCGGTGGAGCGGCCCCTCACTCCCCGTGCGGCACAATCACGCCATCGATGGGTGCCGTAACGGGAGGCGCCTACTTCAGCAGGAGTATCGCCGCCGCCACGCCGACCGCGGAGAGCAGGATCAACAGCGCGTAGCCGCCCCAGCTCATCGCGCCCAGGTTCGGTGGGCTTGGTATTCCTGGCACTGGCATGGGGACAGCCTAGCGGCCCAACGTTCCCGCGGCGGAGCTACCGCGTAGCTCTTAGCGCGGAGCGATCACGCCGAGGGAGGAGTCGCGGGCGAGGATCGCGCCATCCACCCACCCGGCGCACCGGGTGAGCGTCACTTCGGAGTCCGGGATCATCCCGACCTTCCAGGAATAGTGACACTCCGGCCACGCCACCATCGCCACCAACCCGATGACCAGCACGACGCGGACGACGACACCGAACGCGCGAGGGCTCCAGCGGCGCGGGCGGCGGGGTGGCGGGGTCACCGCCGTGAGCCACCGCCGAGGGTCGCGAGTAGCTTCACCAGCTGAGCCACCACGCCAGGAGCGCTACGACGAGAAACACCAGGACCCCGGACCCCGCGCCAGCTCAGCCAGGGTTCGTGGTGGAATTGACCGCGGACGTCCTGGGGTCTCATTCGTCACCTCAAGCAAAAGCCAGTTCGCGAGAGCAAAGTCCCCTCACTCGGCCCTACGCGTCCAGACCACCGTCGCTGCGAGCACGGCGACACTGTCACGCGATCGCCGACAACACCGTTTCGATCACGTACGCCAGCGCGAAGCCCAGCCCGTTCATCAGCAGGACCACGATGAAGTACGCCATGAGGTCCGCGTCGAAGAAGCGCTTCATCAGGACGAACATCGCGACGGCGCCCGCGATCGTGCCGAAGAGACCCGGAAGCAACACTTCCAGCCCCACCGACGCCACCGTGACGATCGCGGCCTGTCGCATCCAGATCGGCCGCTCCGGAATCGTCAGGTCGGCCCACCGCGCTCCGAGCCGCGTTGCCCCTAGCCCGAATCGTTCACCAGCCGGGAATCTGAGCGGGCCGTCGTCTGTCTAAGTGCTCGTACTCGCTAGTACTTGCACCGACAGGAGCGCCGGCCCGATGACGACAGACTGTAGCCCGCAGGGGACCCTCTTCGCGGGCATCTGTGGACGCACCGCGGTGACGCGCTTCGACGCCGGTACCGTGACGAGCGACGGGGGCGTGCTGCTGCTCGAGCGGGTCGATCGTCGCATCGATCTGCTCTCGCGGTTTGCGCGCTGCTTCGGGGACCACCGGGACCCGCGTCGGGTCGAGCACACGGTCGGCCAGATGCTGCGTCAGCGGGTCTTCGGGCTGTGCGCGGGCTACGAGGATCTGGTGGACCACGACCATGTCGGCAAGGACCCGCTGTTTGCCGCGGCGTGCGGCAAGCGCGAGGGTGCTCTGGCCACGCACCCGACGCTCTCGCGGCTCGAGACCACGCAGCTCGGCGCCACGGCACAGACGCGCTACGCCAAGATCGAGATGGACCAGGAGCGCGTGGACAGCGTGCTCAGCGACGTCTTCTGCGAGGCCATGGGGCCGGAGGATCCGGGCCTGCTCGTGCTGGACCTGGACCACTCCGACGTGCGGCTGCACGGCCGGCAGGAGGGCCGCTTCTTCCACGGCTACTACGGGCACTACTGCTACCTGCCGCTGTACGTCTTCTGCGGCGAGCACCTCTTGCTCGCTCGGCTCCAGACCGCTGACAGAGATCCCGCGCGCGGAGTCGTGGACGAGCTCCGTGCGCTGGTCTTACGTCTGCGGCGCCGCTGGCCCCGGGCCAAGGTGCTCGTGCGCGCAGACTCGGGCTTTTGCCGCGAGGAGCTGATGGCCTGGTGCGAGGCCGCCGGCCACTTCTACCTGCTGGGCATGGCGCGCAATGAGCGCCTTGAGCGACACGTCGAAGACGCGCTCGATGAGGCCGCAGCCCGTGCCGTGCAGACCGGCCGAGCAGCCCGGGTCTTTCGCGACTTTGCCTGGACCACGCTGGGGAGCTGGAGCCAGAGGCGTCGCGTGGTCGCCAAGGCCGAGCACCTGCCGGGCGGCAAGCGCAATCCCCGCTTCGTGGTGACCAATCTGCCGCCTCGTAGCTGGAGCAGCAAGCGTCTCTACGAGCAGCTCTACTGCGCCCGGGGCGAGGCGGAGAATCGCATCAAGGAGCAGCAGCTCGAGCTCTTCGGCACCCGTCTGTCGGTGCACACGATGCAGGGCAACGCCGTGCGGATGGCCATGTCGGCCATGGCCTACGTCCTGACCTGTGCGCTGCGACGCATCGGTCTCGCCGGCACCGAGATGGCGCGTGCGCAAGCCGGCACGATCCGCCTGCGGCTGCTCAAGATCGGCGCGCTCGTGCGGATCACGACGCGCCGGATCTGGGTCTCGATGTCCTCGTCGTGGCCCTGGCAGCACGTCTTCGAGCGCTGCGCGCAACGACTGCTGGCATCCCCGAAGCCGACCTGACGTCCCGCCGCGCCGTCCGCCACACCACCGCCCGGCCTACGGTCTGCCCACACCGCAGAATCCGCGCCGTTTCGGCCGCTCACTCGCGTTGCCCTTGTGGCAACGACGACAGCATCCGCCCTCGCCTGGCCAAGATCTGACCCTGTGGACTCCGAAAGCACCGTCATCGCGACGTCTCGTGAACAGATGCGGCTAGCAGCGACGCGCGAGGAGAGCGATCACGCTCGCTGCGGAGCTTCATGCCGCGAACACAGGTCACTCGCAGGCTCAATCTGACTCGGCGCCCAGCCTTGGGCCTCGGGCAGCTTCGCGCGTCGGCCCCAGCGGCGCGGATCACGCGCCGCCGTCCTGCTCGGGCGGCGTTGGTGCATGGATCGAAGTTCGCCGATCTTTCCCCGGCCGCGGCGTCTTCTACACGCCGATCGAAATCTCCGGTCGCGCAATCTCGCTCATCCGATTGAGGAGGTTGCACGCCAGCAACGCCTCCACCTCCTGCGCTCTTCGATCACGAGCACGCAGCCGCGGACCAATGATCTGCTTGTAGCGGAAGAACGCGTTCTCGACGCGCGCCTGACGGTGGTAACCGGACTCGCGCTTCCATCTCCGGCGACCGAATTCCTTCACGCGCTTGACGGTTCGGTCGCGTGGCGCGCAGCGCGGCACTCGTCGCCGTGAGACCGTCGCGTTCCTCGTGGGCGGCACGACGACCTGCGCTCCGCGACCGGCAGCGGCGTCGTAGATCGCCAGCGTGTCGTAGGCCGTGTCGGCAGTGATCAGCGCGATGTCGTCCGTGACGTCGTCGATGAGTTGGATGCCCGTCGTCGCGTCGTCGGCGTTCCCGTCGGTGAGCGTCTGCGCGACGATCACGCCCGCGGCGTCGACACCAAGATGCAGCTTGCGCCAGCCTCGCTTCCCGCGCGCGCCGTGCTTGGCGGCAGCCCACTCACCCTCGCCGACGATCGAGAGACCGCTGCTGTCGATGACCAGGTGGATCGGGCCGGTGCTGGCTGGACGCCGCAGCTGAACATCGAGCGTCCGCGCGCGCCGCGAGAGCGTCGTGTGGTCCGGCGCGTCGAGGTCCAGATCCATGAGCACGAACAGCGATCGCAGGAACCCCTCGGTCTGACGCAGCGGGAGATGGAGCACAAGCCGCAGGGTCAGAGCGGTCTTGATGGCGGTGTCGGAGAACCTCCGCTGTCCGCCTCGTGCTCCGGACGGCGTCGCGCGCCACCCATCGATGGCTTCGTGCGAGATCCAGACGGTCAGATCGCCACGGTCAACGAGCCCCCGGTCGTACTCGGGCCAGTTGCCCACGCGGTACTTCGTCTTGAACGTGGGATGTACCCTGGACCTCTTGCTCGACATGGCGACATGGGTGGCCTCCTCGTTCGGAGGCTCGCACCTGCCGGCGTCATTGGGAGGAAGAGCATTCATGCACCAACGCCTTACGAGGCCTCCGACCACCTAGCGCTCAGCTTTGATCTGGAACTCGGATAGGCCGCTGCCTGTCGATGTGTCGCACAATCGAGCTTGTGCGACGGTTGGTCGCCGCGCTGACATATCTGCAGCACGGCATGCAGGAGTTGCTCGGCCGGCAGCAGATTGCTGCCTTGTGCCTGGCGGCGGCGGCGCTGGCGCGCGGCCCCGAGCGCCCCGACCGTGAGGCCGGTGCCAACGCCGATGATGTCGTGAACAGGGCGGTTGGGCACGGTGAGGCTCCTGGCAGCGCTCTACGAGTACGTGTGGGGTGTGGCGAGCTCGCGCGTCACCTGCGGCCACCCAAGGCGCGCGAGACGCGGTCCTCGTGCGTCCCACACGCCGTCGTCGGGGCCCAAGGTCCGTACCCGTTCAGCCCTTGGTTCTGAGCTCGGATCCAGATCGCTTTCCGTTCGGTCGATGAATCGGATGTGGGCACCGATGAGCTGCGTGATCTGGTCGAGCGCCTGACCCGTCGTCTGGACGCTCGGGACGAGACGATTGCCGAGCAGGCGGAGGTGATCGAGCGGCAGGCGGCACGGATCGACGATCTCGAGAGCCGTCTTCGCCGGGACTCCCGCACCTCCTCGCGCCCACCGTCCTCGGATCCGTCGTGGTCCAAGAAGCGGCGGCGGCGCAAGCCGCCGTCGGACAAGCGCCAGGGTGCGCAGCCCGGCCACAAAGGGGCGACGCGCAAGCTCGTGGACGAGTCCGAGGTCGATGGCGTAGAGGACCACCGCCCGCGCGAGTGCAGCGCGTGTGGGAGCGACGTGCTCGTCCCGATCGATCGCGCCCCGACACGCCAGCAGGTCTTCGAGGTCCCGCCACGGCTGATCCAGGTGACCGAGCACCGGTTGCACCGGGCACGGTGCACGGACTGTGGCGCCACGTCCACTGCCTCGCTGCCAAGCGGTGTGACGGCGAGTCCCTTCGGCCCGCGACTCTGTGCGCTCACCGCGGCTCTGGTCGGCGTCTTCCGCCTGTCGCGGCGCGAGACCAGTCGTCTGTTGCGTGACGTCATCGGCGTCTCGATGTCACCGGGCACGGTCAGTGCGATCGAGGAGCGGGTGTCGGGAGCCATCTCCTCAGCGCACATCGAGGCCCTCGGGGCCGTACGCACGAGCAGCGTCGCCTATGTAGACGAGACACCGTGGTCGCGTCGTGGCACGCTGCATTGGCTGTGGAGCGCGGTCTGTGAGCACGCCACGGTCCATCGTATCGATCGGCGCAGGAGCGCCAAGGCCATGCGGCGACTCGTGGGCAAGCGCTTCAGGGGCGTCCTCGTGACCGACCGTATGGGCGCTTACGACCAGCATCCCACCGAGCGCCGCCAGATCTGCTGGGCGCATCTCGAGAGGGACTTTCGAGCGCTGGCCGAGGGCTCGCGCGGCGGCCGGCGCTTCGGCAAGCAGGCCGTGCGTCTCGCCCAGGCTGTCATGCGAGCTCAGCGTCACTTCGGCGAGCACGGGGACCGCGACCGCATGCGGCGTGAGCTGCGTCTCACATGGGACCGACTCCTGACGCTGCTCGTGCGCGGCGCAGACAGCAAGCACCGCCGAGTACGCGGAACGACTCGGCATCTGCTCGACCGAGCGGAGGCTCTGTGGACCTTCGCCGACGTCCCTGGCGTCTCCCCGACGAACAACGCCGCTGAGCGCGCGGTGCGCAAGCCGGTCCTGTGGAGACGCGCAACGCACGGAAGTCAGAGCGAGCGCGGACTCCGCTTCGTCGAGCGCATCCTGACCGTCACCGCCACGCTCCGCCAGCGTGGCGAGAGCGTCTTCGATTACCTCGCAGACGTCAGCGCGGCACTCGCGCACAACCGCTCGCCGCCGGCTCTCGTCGCGCTCCCGATCACGCGCTGAGGCCGCGGATCGTCATACCCTGAACGGGTACCAAGGTCCTACCAGAGCGAGTTGACGAAGTTCAGCGCGCGCTCACACTGCGGGCAGACGCTCGTGCGAATGGCCTGGAGGAACTTCAGCGCGACGCCGCATTCGCGGCAGCCGTGACGCTGCTTCTCCGCGACGTGCACGGTCACCAGCAGGGCCACGCCCCATATCAGAAGCGCCTTGTCCATGCTCAATCTCCTAGTCGCGACACCACGCCAAGAGAGACCCTACAACGCGGTAGGGACAGCATTCGCCACTGCAGACCCGTCTGCGCGCTGGGATACGCCGACCGGGTAGCTCAAACGGACGCGCCCGGCGGCGCAGGACAGTCCATGTCACGCCGCACCCCGACAGCCATGGTCCGAGGAAGCGCTGCGGCCTCTGCGAGCCGACCGCCTGTCGTTCCAGTGACGCCCTCCGGTGTGGTCTCGAACCGGGGCACTGAGGCCGTCGAGAACTGGAGGCGCTTCGGCCCGCGGGCGGCCGGACGACCGAGGCGAGCGTCAAGCGTTCGCGACCCTCATGGTTGGCGATCGCCCTCGCTCCACGCGGCCGAGCGTCCCAGGATCGAGTCTCGTCCGCAGAGCGGTCGGTGCGGTGACATACCCTCCCCGAGTGGACTCGCCAGGACCCCGTGACGAGCGCATGGTCCGGACACTCACCGCCGGGGCAAGGTCTGCGCACTTCGATCCGTGCACCACCGCCCCTCGACGCAGTCGCGGCGCGCGACAGTGACGTCGCACGAGAATCCGCGATCGCGAATCGCGCGAACGTCACAGTGCTCGTGAGGTTCAGGACTTGGTGGTTGACCCATCTCGACAGGGACCCGTACTCTCCAACGTGTCGAGTGCGCGCGAGGGCATTCGGGTCGAGTATTGGCCCGACGCGCCGCGACGACAGGAGAGAGAGAATGCGCACGCTCTGTCGCGATGCGAACCGGGTTTCACGACAGCCGATGACATGCAACCGTGGGGCATGGCCGAGTACAGTCGGTCGTCATGTGCAGGCACCGCGATGACGGAACGGCCGGACTCGCCGCGCAGCCACGATGACACCATCGCCATCCGGCGCCTGATGGCGTTAGTCGCGACTGTTCTTGTCATCGGACTGGTCGCTCTCATCGCCCACGCCTGCAGAGGGACGAGTATCAAAGGCCCCACCAACAAGGCGACAACTACGGTCGCTGTGCCGCCATCGTCGCCAAGATCGGAAGGTGAACCGCGCGAACGGGTGTCTCTGGCGCCCGAACAATCGCTAACTGCGAGCCCAATCCAACACGAAGTGGACGTACGGGACATGGCCGACGGCTCGCCTTGTGCGGCCCTCGCACTGTACACTGAGGGGCACGAACCGCCGCCCGGTCGGCACGGGAAAGAGGCGGTGACATGGGTGGGGCCTGGCGTCGTCCGACTGTCGGTCCCGATCATCCACGAGAAGCGCGTGCACGCTGTTGCCCCGTTTCATGTCCTGGGCTGGACAGAGAGCGAGAGCGGTCGGTCGACTATCTGGGTCTACCGAGATCTCACGATCGAGGGGCGCGTAGTAGTTCCGGACATCCCGGACTTGACTCCCCACGTTCGCGTAGAGGGCTTGGTACTGCCCGGGGGAGTCGGTATCCGGCCGTCTCAAGTGCCGGAGCCGTGGTCGCAGAAATGGCTCAGCGAGACCGGTCGCTTCCCGTGGCGGACACGAGCCCGAGTCGAGCGCGACGGTAAGTTCACTGTGTCCGTGCCGCGGATCAAGGGCCTCATCCTGCATGCGCGCGGACCTAGCGACAAACTGGAGCCCGTAGTGCGACGCATCGAGACAAGTCAGAGTCTGGAATCCGGCTGGGAGGATCTCGCACTTCGACCTGTCAGGACCGTTGCAGGCCGGGTGATATGGCCGGACACCGCCGAAGCGAAGCGAGCGCGAGTGACCGCGACTCTGTTCATCGGGCAGACTGGAGCCTTGTCGGATCGCGATGTCGCGCTTCTGAATTTCACCGGTGGCCAAGGGGTGACAGGCACAGGGCGCACCACTGATAGTCCCTCCAGTCAGTTTACATTCATCACATCGGAGTCCGCGGCAGAGGACGGGTCGTTCGAAGTGCCTTTCTACGAGCCCGGGCGGGCGATGCTGCTGATCGAGGCCTCGGGCTGTCTAAATGAAGAACTGGAGCTTGGCGAAATCACAGCTGCGCGAACGGATGTCGTTGTCCACCTGCGTGAGGCAGTCGCGTGGACGAGCCTCCGACTCGTGAGGGGCGGTACTCCTATCGCTGGCGGCACCGTCAGGGTCATCGACGGCGGCCAAGCAGTTGGCCAGAGTATATACGGGCCGTACGCCGTGCGTGAGGACGGCACGTGCGATATCAGGGCCGCACGGTTGGGGCGCGACTACTATCTGATTGTGACCCTGCTTCCTGAGTCGCATGGCGGCGTATCAGAGTTGAGGAAGGGGTGGATTACGTGGTCGGGGCAGATGCAGATTGACTTGGAGAACGATTTGGCCAGCAACCGAGACGAATAGGTCTCGCAGAGGTCTGCGGCTCGACCTTGCTGCAACGGGCGGCCCCAGAAGTGAGGGGTCACAGCTCCCCGCATTGGTGGGGAGGAAGGATAGAGATGTCGAATCAGAAACCGGCAGGCGTCATGTGTCTTGTGGTCGCCGCAGCCCTCACGTCGTTTGCGTTCGCCCAGTCCGGCGACGGCGGCGCCGGCGGAAACGCGTACTACCAGGGCGGCGGAGGCCAGGCCACGAGCGGCCAGGAAGGAGAGAATTGGGATCCGAGCCACCCGGACGGTGCCGACGGAACTTCCGGCGAGCCGGAGTATCAGGGTGCTACCGGCGCTGGAGGTTCCGGCGGGATCAACGGGGGCGCAGGCGAGGGTGGCCGCGGAGCTGTTCAGACGGGCACCGATGACGCGTGGGTACTGGCGATGGCCCTGTTCGGCAAGAACGGCGAACTCGGCAGCCTCGGAGGCGACGGGACAAACGGCGGGTCAAAGGGCGGTGGCGGCGGGAAGGGCGGCAACGGTGGCGCCGCGGGCGGCGGCGGTGGTGCTTTTGCCATCACCGGTAACGAGACGGAGGCTCCGGGCACGGCGAGTGCCGAGGCCTTCGGCGGCGCTGGCGGAGCGGGTGCCAATGGCAAGAAGGGCGGTGCCGGTGGGGATGCGCTGGCCGATGGCGGTGTCGGTGGCGACGGCGGCGATGGTGGCGACGCTGGCTACGGCGGCGGTTCTGGCGCTGCCATCGCCATCTGGGGGAGCGGCGCGAGTGGCGGGGCATTCACCGGCTCCGCCGGCGCGTCTGGCAATGGAGGCGCCACCGGCTTGCCTGGGTCTGGCCCGGGTGGTAGCGGCGAGACCGCGAACCCAGGCAACGACGCGATCGGCTCGGCTTCGACTCAGGGCGGCACGGCCGACAGCAGTCAGCCGGGCGGTGTTCCCGACCCCACCACAAAGACGGGCGGAAACGGCGCAGCGGCGCCGGAATAGCCCGAGGCGCACGCGCGGTTGCGACTGTGCTCCGCGTCCCGGCGCTGCGCGTCAGGCCGCGGAGCTTCGCCAGGTGGACGCCCAACGACTCGTTCCCAGGGTCACCGGCGGACCAGCGTGCCTTCGCGTTGGACTTCACCGCGTACCGGCGGCGAGTGGCGTTGTTGCATGAACCAGGTTGAGCAGGCACACCCCCAGCGCCTCACCCAGTCCACGCCCCGATCGGATGCGAATCCGGTCGCGCCAACTGGAGCATCCGGTTTGAGCGTCCGTCGCGCTCCGGGCTTGAGGTTTGCCTTGGGCCGCTGCGCAGACAGCGCCGCTTCAGTCGGGGAGCCCACACCTACGGAGTGGTTAGTCGCCCTGCGAGCCCTAGCCGCATCTGTTCACGAGACGTCGCGATGACGGTGCTTTCGGAGTCCACAGGGTCAGATCTTGGCCAGGCGAGGGCGGATGCTGTCGTCGTTGCCACAAGGGCAACGCGAGTGAGCGGCCGAAACGGCGCGGATTCTGCGGTGTGGGCAGACCGTAGGCCGGGCGGTGGTGTGGCGGACGGCGCGGCGGGACGTCAGGTCGGCTTCGGGGATGCCAGCAGTCGTTGCGCGCAGCGCTCGAAGACGTGCTGCCAGGGCCACGACGAGGACATCGAGACCCAGATCCGGCGCGTCGTGATCCGCACGAGCGCGCCGATCTTGAGCAGCCGCAGGCGGATCGTGCCGGCTTGCGCACGCGCCATCTCGGTGCCGGCGAGACCGATGCGTCGCAGCGCACAGGTCAGGACGTAGGCCATGGCCGACATGGCCATCCGCACGGCGTTGCCCTGCATCGTGTGCACCGACAGACGGGTGCCGAAGAGCTCGAGCTGCTGCTCCTTGATGCGATTCTCCGCCTCGCCCCGGGCGCAGTAGAGCTGCTCGTAGAGACGCTTGCTGCTCCAGCTACGAGGCGGCAGATTGGTCACCACGAAGCGGGGATTGCGCTTGCCGCCCGGCAGGTGCTCGGCCTTGGCGACCACGCGACGCCTCTGGCTCCAGCTCCCCAGCGTGGTCCAGGCAAAGTCGCGAAAGACCCGGGCTGCTCGGCCGGTCTGCACGGCACGGGCTGCGGCCTCATCGAGCGCGTCTTCGACGTGTCGCTCAAGGCGCTCATTGCGCGCCATGCCCAGCAGGTAGAAGTGGCCGGCGGCCTCGCACCAGGCCATCAGCTCCTCGCGGCAAAAGCCCGAGTCTGCGCGCACGAGCACCTTGGCCCGGGGCCAGCGGCGCCGCAGACGTAAGACCAGCGCACGGAGCTCGTCCACGACTCCGCGCGCGGGATCTCTGTCAGCGGTCTGGAGCCGAGCGAGCAAGAGGTGCTCGCCGCAGAAGACGTACAGCGGCAGGTAGCAGTAGTGCCCGTAGTAGCCGTGGAAGAAGCGGCCCTCCTGCCGGCCGTGCAGCCGCACGTCGGAGTGGTCCAGGTCCAGCACGAGCAGGCCCGGATCCTCCGGCCCCATGGCCTCGCAGAAGACGTCGCTGAGCACGCTGTCCACGCGCTCCTGGTCCATCTCGATCTTGGCGTAGCGCGTCTGTGCCGTGGCGCCGAGCTGCGTGGTCTCGAGCCGCGAGAGCGTCGGGTGCGTGGCCAGAGCACCCTCGCGCTTGCCGCACGCCGCGGCAAACAGCGGGTCCTTGCCGACATGGTCGTGGTCCACCAGATCCTCGTAGCCCGCGCACAGCCCGAAGACCCGCTGACGCAGCATCTGGCCGACCGTGTGCTCGACCCGACGCGGGTCCCGGTGGTCCCCGAAGCAGCGCGCAAACCGCGAGAGCAGATCGATGCGACGATCGACCCGCTCGAGCAGCAGCACGCCCCCGTCGCTCGTCACGGTACCGGCGTCGAAGCGCGTCACCGCGGTGCGTCCACAGATGCCCGCGAAGAGGGTCCCCTGCGGGCTACAGTCTGTCGTCATCGGGCCGGCGCTCCTGTCGGTGCAAGTACTAGCGAGTACGAGCACTTAGACAGACGACGGCCCGCTCAGATTCCCGGCTGGTGAACGATTCGGGTTAGAGAGACAGCCGGTGGCACGCCGACTGCGCAGCAGTCGACGCGCCAGTCATCCTCCCTGTTGTTGTCTGGGGCCGCCCGAGTGCCCGGCGGACTACGACCGGACCCCGTGCCCCTCGGCCGTGGCACTCGTTCGGCCCACTACGCCGTCACGCTGCGTGCATTGCACGCATCCCGCCAGCTTGAACGAGGGTGGCACAGCTGCGAACACCTGGACCAACCGCTGCGGCGGCTAATCAGACAGCCGGTGGCACGCCGACTGCGCAGCAGTCGACGCGCCAGTCATCCTCCCTGTTGTTGTCTGGGGCCGCCCGAGTGCCCGGCGGGCGACACCCGGACCCCGTACCCCCTCGGTCGTGGCACTCGTTCGGCCCACTACGCCGTCACGCTGCGTGCGTGGCACGCACCCCGCCGGCTTGAACGAAGGTGGGCCCGCGGCGAACACCCGCACCAACCGCTGCGGCGGTTAGTCGGACAGCCGGGTGGCACGGCGTCAACTCCTGGCGCTGATGAGGTCATGACGCGGGGCAGAGACACTCAGCGGGATGCAACAACTCCTGCAGGCTCCACGTCGACCGGCGGCCGGAGCGAACATCGGAGCGATACTCCGCTCGGCCGCGTTCGCACTGCTCATGCTGTCCCTGGCCGGACTCACCGCTTGGCCGGAGCGCCAGATCCAAGAGCTCACTCTGTCCGTTGGCTCGCCCAACGTAGCGCCGCAGACTTTCCTGTATGAGTTGGCGCATCGAGATGGCCTGCGCTTCCTCGGATGGGATCGGCCGGAGCAGCTGTTTTTCCGAGAGATCTCGCCGCCACCTGGATGCGAATGCAGCTGGGAGATCGTCTACCGCGACGCACGCGTTCGGACCTTGGTCCCGGCCGTGCGGGAGCGGTGGGACCCGCTGTATCCCCCCGACACGAACTCGTTCTGAGACGGGTCGCCACGCGAGCGGCCACATGGCCCATCAGGAACTGCCCGGTGTAGGGGCGGGGCGCTGCCCCGCCCGTTCATTCGTCCAACACGTGGTGAGGAACGCAACGCACTCGGCCGGGTGGGTCATCGCGATGAGGTGACCGCCGCCCTGCAGCGCCGTCGCGTCCGGCGGACACGGGATTGACGAGATCGAGCGCGCCGTGAATCCGGCGGATCTCCGTGTCGGCGCGTGCGGGTGCCTCCCAGCGCCCAGGGCGCGGCAGGCCCCGCGGATGAACGCCGCGTCAACGTCGGCGAACATCTGTCCGAGATCGCCTCCCGACTTGCCGGCGAGGGCGTGGATGAAGCGGATCGGCGTGACAGCGGCGAGCGTTGCCAGAGCGGTCAGCACACGGCGGATCTCGTCGCGACGTCGCGCGCTCCCCACGAGCACGACGCGCTCTGTACGGATGCGCTCGGCAATCTCGAGCGCGACGATCCCACCGAGTGAGGAACCGACGAGTTCGTCGGTGGGCTGAATCTCGCACGCATCGATCAGGACGTCCGCGATACGGGCCAGGTTGACCTCACCGACGATCTCGGACCAGTCGAGGAATTCCGTGTCAGAGAGCGACCGCCAGGGTCCGGCGTACATCGCCGACGTCGCCCCCATCCCCGGTAGCACGTAGCGCATCGCCAGAGTGTCCCACCGTGTCACGCGCTCGCGCGAAGCAGCCCCGCGCCCCAGCGCGGGGCACGACGGCGGGCCGTGTGCAGCGCACACGGCGTGACGGCGCCGAATCGGGCCGAGCGAGCGCGCCGGCATGTGAGCCGGAACTTGCGGGCGAGCCCCCCGGCCGCGAGAGCGGCCCCAACAACAACTACGGGGCGCGCCGATTGCTACGCAATCGGCGCGAAGAGGTCTGAAGGCGCGGACGCTGCTTCGCAGCGTTCCGTGCCTTCAGACCT
Organism: Planctomycetota bacterium; assembly: GCA_965248445.1. GTDB lineage: Bacteria > Planctomycetota > JAJSAM01 > JAJSAM01 > JAJVHW01 > CBDFJG01. Next base: position 311,057 of record CBDFJG010000003.1, on the reverse strand, counting down.
CGATCCCGTACCCCTTCATCTTCTCCCACAAGTTCTTGCGGGAGATGCCGAGGACGGCGGCGGCCTCGGCCTTGCGGCCGCCGGTGTGTTCGAGGGCGGCGCGGATCGCGAGCTGTTCTGTCTCCTCGACGGCGCTGCGCAGCGTTGTCACGCGCGCAGGGGCCGGGCGACGCTCGGGGACCGGCTTCGAGCCGAGGATGTGCGCGCGCCGCAGGGTCTCCTCCCCGCCGGCCAACGCGATCGCGCGTTCGATCGCGTGTTCGAGTTCGCGGACGTTGCCGGGCCAGGAGTAGCGCACCATCTCGTCCATCGTCGCGTCGTCGATCCGGTACGGCTTGCCGTGCGCGAACATTTCGACGAAGTGCTGGGACAGCAGCTTGATATCGTCGCCGCGGTCCCGCAGCGGCGGCAGTTCGACCGGCACGACGTTCAAGCGGTAGTACAGGTCGCGGCGGAATCGTCCGTCCTCGACCGCGTCGTGCAGATCGACCTTCGTCGCGGCGATCACACGGACGTCCACCTTGATCGGCGACTGCCCGCCGAGCCGCTCGATCTCGCCCTCCTGCAGGACGCGCAGCAGCTTGACCTGCGTGGACAGCGGCATGTCGTCGATGTCGTCGAGGAACACCGTTCCGCCGGATGCGTACTCGAAGCGGCCCACACGTTCGCCCTGCGCTCCGGTGTACGCACCGGCCTCGTGACCGAATAGCGTGTCCTCGAGTAGCGGCTCGGGAACCGCGGCGCACGCGATGGCGACCAGCGGCTGCGAACGGCAGGACGACAGATTGTGGAGTGCGCGCGCAACCAGTTCCTTGCCGGTTCCGGACTCACCGGTCACGAGCACGCGGGCGTCCTGCGAGGCAACGAGCCGGATGGTCTGGAACACCTGGCGCATCGGCCGGGACTGGCCGATCAGCCCCTCCATGCTCTGTGCGCGGCCGAGCTGCTCGCGCAGCGCGCGGTTCTCGAGCACGAGCTGCCGCTGCTCCGCGATGCGGCGCAGCAGGAGCACGATCTTCTCGTTCAGGAACGGCTTGAGCACGTACTCGTACGCGCCAGCCTTCATCGCCTCGACCGCCGTCTCGACCGTGCCGTAGCCGGTCATCACGATGACCTCGGTGTCGGGGTGGTGGGACTTCACCAGTCGCAGGACCTCCATGCCCGGCATGCCGGGCATCTTGAGGTCGGTCACGACGACATCGAACGTGCGCTCCTCGACGTGCCTCCGGGCCGCCAGGCCGTCCGGCGCCAGGATCACGTCGTGGCCGTCGTCGGTCAGCGCATCGCGCAGCGTGATCGCGATCGTCTTCTCGTCGTCGACGAGCAGGACCGACATCGCGTGCGGAGGCTTCTCGTCAGGACCGGCTGTGCTCACGCCTTGAACCTACCCCGGTTCGCCGGAGGGACCCAACTGCGCCCGCCTCGCGGCCGCGACCACGTCCGCGACGGGCACGCTGTGCTCGTCCGCCAGGCGCCGGCAGACATCCATCTCGGGCTCCCTGCTGGTCACGTGGCCACCGTGGCGCCCGACCTTCACTGGCACCGAACCCCACGGCGTCTCGGCCGTCAGGAACGACCGCTCGAGCACCGTGCGCTCGACCGGCGTCACCCGTACACCGAGCGTTCCCGTCTCGCGGAACAGCACCGCCTCGACATCGTCCCGCCGGGAGCGCGGGACCAGCGCCGTCACCACGTGGGCTGCGCGCCCCTTCTTCATCGTCACGGGCGCCGTGTAGGCGTCGATGGCCCCGGCAGCGAGCACCCGTTCCATGGCGGCGGCCAGAACGTTGGGCGCGAGGTGGTCGACGTTCGTCCGGATCTCGAGGATCTGTTCGCCGTCTTCCTCGACGACCTCACCGAGCACGGCGCGCAGCACGTTCGGCACGTCGGTGTCATCGCGAGTGCCTGCGCCGTACCCCACACGGTCCACGCGCATCTGCACGGGGCGGCCGGGCATGGCGAGTGCTCCCACCAGGCACGCGCCCGTCGGCGTCACGAGTTCGCCGCGACCGTCGTCGAAGCGCACGTCGAAGCCTGCAAGACACGCGATCGTCGCCGGGCCCGGCACGGGCAGCTTGCCGTGCGCGCACTGCACGAACCCCGAACCGACCCGCAGCACGCCACAGCGGACACCGTCGACGCCCAGGTCTTCGAGGGCGAGCGCGGTGCCGACGATGTCACAGAGCGCGTCCACGGCACCCACCTCATGGAAGTGGACCTCGTCGGGAGCGGCGCCGTGCACGCCGCCCTCCGCCTCCGCCAGCAGCCGGAACGCCGCGAGGGAGCGTTCACGCACTCGCTCGGGCAGATCAGCGTTCTCGATGATCGCCCGGATCTCGCGCAGCCCGCGCACAGGGACATGCGGGGCGCCGTGCGCGTGTTCTCGGTGTTCGTGGGAGTCGGCGTAGTGTCCTCCGACGAGCACGTCGAACTTGGTCGCACGCAGGGCGCCGCGGCTGACCTCCCCCACGCGCAGTTCATACGGTTCGACGTCCAGCCGCGACAGGCCCGCGCGCACGGCGTCGAACGACGCGCCGAGATCGAGCAACGCACCGACGAGCATGTCGCCGGCGATCCCAGAGAACGGGTCGAGGTAGACGAGTCTCACGTGGTCTTCCTCGCCGTGACCAGTGTGCCGTTGCCGGCCTGCAGCCGCTCCGACGCATTACCGTTGCGCACACCGACCTCCAGGAAGCCCACGCTGCCCACGTAGACGACGAGCTCGCCGATCCCGACGTCAGCGAACGTTGCACCCAATCGGGGGACGTCCGTGCCGTTGACCGCGAGGATGCGCTCGCTCCCCAGTCCCGGCACTTCATCCAGTAGCAGGTTCGTGGCGAGGTTCCCGAACCGGTCGGTGTGCAGCACGCGGCCGCGCACGACATCGCCATCCTCCTCCGGCTCGAAGCCCGGTAGCGACACGAGTCCCTGCGCCTCCTCGCCGACGTTGGCGAAATCGATGCCCCGGACCAGGTGGGCGACCACCGGCGCCATGATGTCGCGGCCGTGGAACGTCTCGCTGCGCCGCCGCCGCTGCAGTTTCTCATTGGTGACGTACCGCCGTTCCGCGGCACCGCCCAGCGCCTCGACGACCGGCGCGAGGCACCCGTTGTCCGGCCCCACGAAGGTGTGCCCGGCGGCACGAACGGCAATGATCCGACGCTCAGTGCCGACACCCGGGTCGACCACACAGAGGTGGATGGAGCCCCGGGGGAGGAACGGGACCGCCGAAAGCAGCATGAAAGCCGCTTCGTGGCGGTCTCCAGGCGTGATGCCGTGCGTGACGTCCAGAACCTCGGCCTCCGGCGCCATCGTCCTGATCAGCCCGCGGACCACCCCGGCGTAGACATCGGTGGTGCCGAAGTCCGTGAAGAGGGAGACGATGCGCGGGCGCGCCATGGGGCGCAGGATACGCGGCTCGTGCAGCCTGGCGGCTGGTAACGTTTCGGCGATCCGGAGGAGACCCTCGCCATGCGTCCATGCCTCGCCGTCCTCGCCGTCCTCGCCGCCCTCGCGCTCGTCCTCGCCTCCACCGCCGTGGCCCCACCGGCCGGCGCACAGGAGGCGAAGTCCGAGAACCCCACCCCCTGGGTCTACCCGCGGAGCATCAAGGCCGCCGGACGCAAGGTCGCCCTTCACGAGCCGGAGGTCGTCTCCTACGACGACGAGACGCGTGCCGTCTCTCTCCGCATCCCGATCGAAGTGACGGACTCGTTGGGCGGCACCCACATGGGAGTGGTCGCCGTCAGTGGAACGGCGCGGCTCGACGTCCCGGCGGGCCTGGTGCAGATTGACGGGATAACGGCCGAGACGCTCACGGCGGCGGTGCCGTCCCTCGAGAAGGGCGCAGAACTCGCCGCGGCGCTTCCGGAAGCCTGGCCCAAGCGTCACGTTCTGCGGCTCGAACTGATCACCGCCCGCCCGGGGCAAACGCACGCGGACGCTGGAATCAAGCTGAAGATCACGCCCCCCGAGATCATCGTGCGGCGGCGGCCGTCGGTGCTCGTGCAGATCGACGGCGAACCCGTGATGCAGCCGCTCGGCGATCTGCCGCTCGAGTACGTTGCGAACAGCGCAGCCGACCTGCTGAAGAATTCGAACGGCAAGTGGTTCCTGCTGCTGGACGGCTACTGGCTGAAGGCCGATTCACTCGTCGGCCCATGGGCGTCGCCCGAGAAGCTGCCCATCGCACTGACGCAGTTGCCCGTGGATCACGCGCGCGGACACATGCGCCGTTTCATCCCCGGCACGCGCAGGTTCAAGCGGCGGTTCCCCGACGGCGCACCCAAACCCCCCGATCCGCTGCCCCAGGTGATCGTGCGGCAGAAGCCCGCAGAACTCGTGCGCCTGCTCGGTGATCCGCTCTTCATGCTGATGCCCGGCGACAAACTCCAGGTCGTGGCGAACACGGAGAGCGACCTGCTGTTCCACCCCAAGTCGCTCAAGTACTACCTGCTGATCTCCGGCCGCTGGTTCACCGCGGACAAGATCGATGGCCCGTGGGGCGCCAACTTCGGCAACCTGCCGCCGGAGTTCGCGCAGATTCCCGCGGACCACGTGAAGGGCCACATGCTCTCTTGCGTCCCCGGCACGCCGCAGGCGAACGAGGCCGTGGCGCGCGCGAATCTGCGCCAGCGGGCGACGATCAAGAAGCGCGTACGCGCCGACGTGCGGATGAAGGGCAAGGATCCGCAGACCGCGCCCATCGAAGGGACCACGGCACGTCTCGTCACCAACAGCGAAGACGACGTCATCGGCTTCGCTGGCGCGTACTACGCCTGGGCGGACGGCATGTGGTTCATGAGCGAGAACGGCAAGACGAAGTACAAGCCGGTCGACGCCCTGCCCGAAGGCATGCTGCCGCTGCCGACGTCGTGCGGCCTGTTGCACGTCAACACGACCAAGCCGCTGGGCATCCTGGAGAACACCGTCAGCACCGAGACGACGGCGGCAGCGCAGGGAGTTTTCATCCACAGGGGCGCGCCGGTCTTCGGCACGGGCTTCCGTCGCCGCGGCTTGATGCGCAACAAGAACTGGTACCCGTGCGCGCGCTCGTTCGGGGAGAACCGCTGGTACGACCCCGTGAGCGGGACGTTCCGGCCGCGCTCGGTCCTGTATCAGGACAACGGCAGTGCCAAGGCCACGCTCTGGTCCAACTACACGGCGAGCTACGGCCGCGTGAGCGGGTACGCGAACCGCTATCGCCAGGGCGGGCGGCGCATGTTCCGGTACGACGCGCCGGACGACTCGTTCGACACCTCGGCCAAGCGGCCGAAGGTGCTGATGTCGTTCACGCGCAACGAGAACATCGTTGCGCTGGACGGCATCCTCGCCGAGACGGTCCCGCTCGGTGATCGCACGAACGAGCCGGCGCCGGAGGGTCCCGCGATCGCGGTCACCGACGACGGGCAGGCGTATCGCAAGACGGACGGGAAGTACGAGGCGTACACCGCGGGCAAGTGGGCGCCGACGAGCGAGATCCCGAAGGCAACGGCCACCTGGCTCGACGTGCTCACCGAGATCCGCGGGCGCCCCGAGGCGATCCGCACGTGGGCGGCCAAGCGCCGTGCGCCGCTGCCGGCGACCACCGAGATCACGGGCCCGTAGCGAGCGGGCGCAGCTCATCCTCCACGCAAGCCCGAAACGTCGGCGACCGCGACCGGACGGCTGCGTCGGGCGACGGTACGAGCGGCGTCCCCGGTGGTTCGAATCGTACTGATCGACGAGGCCGTGATCATCGTGGTGACTGCTCTCACCCTGTTGCTGTTCCGGGGCGGCTTCCCGTTCTGATCTGCACTAAAAGATCACGTCCTGAGCGCTGCGGCCGCGTCCGCCCCGCTCGGGAAGCCGTTGTTTACGGCTTCCCGTTCCTCGTTCGCTGGCGCGCGAACGAGGACACACGGGCCCCCGAGACGTTCTTCGCGAGCGTCGTGCGAAGGAGCATGGATACGGGGGCGACTAGGGACGGTCGGACACCGCGTCTGTCCCGCTCGGGAAGCCGTTGTTTACGGCTTCCCGTTCCTCGTTCGCTGGCGCGCGAACGAGGACACACGGGCGTTCGTGTCGCGCCCCCTGAGACGGGGGCGCTCACTCACTCTTCCCAGATGTCGTCGTCCTTGCGCGGATCGTGGACCGTGACCGGGCCGGTCTCGCCGGGGAACGCCGTGTCGAAGTCGTACACGTCGTCGAAGTCCTCGCGCGTGTCGCCTTCGTTGCGGCCGAATTCCTCCGCCTCGATCAGGTTGAAGACGACGTCGCCGACGTTGCCGGTCGAGTTCAGCCCGCAACTGCGCAGCACCGTGCGGGCGAGCGGGCCGTACTGTGCGCGCGCGAACACGCCGAGCCCCTCGAGCAACTCGCTCGCGGTGACGTGCCGCCGCTCCCCGAGCGTCTCGAGCGTGTGCCGCATGGCCTCGCGCACCAGGTCGTACGCCGAGCGCGGGTAGCGATCGTCCTTCTGCCGGATGTCGGAGACCGGGTCATCGCTCACGCCGCGGGGATGTCCTCTGGCTTGACCCGTGGGAACAGGTTCGGCGGCTCGCCGAGCGCCGCCCCCACCGGATAGGCCTCGAACGACGACTCCGCCGCGAAGTCGACGTCTCCCTCGATGCCGAGGGCCGCGCGCAGCGCGTCGCTCGACGCCGGCAGGATCGGGTGCACGGCCAGACCGAGCAGTCGCAGCGCCGCCAGCGCACACCCGAGGACTTCCCGCGCCCGCGGAAGTCCCGCTTCGTCCTTCACGAGCTTCCACGGCTTCTCGTCCTGCAGATAGGCGGAAATCGCGTCCACACCGAGCCGTACGGCGGTGACGACGGACGTCACGTCGAGGGTCTCGGGAATGCGGACGGCCGCCGCGACGGCCGCTTCGGCTGCTGCGCGGACGATCTGCTCGCCCGGTCCCGCGGGCCCGAGGCCCGGGAACTTCGAATCGCACGCACCCGCCGCCATCTTCAGCAGGCGGTTCGCGGTGTTGCCGAGTCCGTTCGCGAGATCGGTGTTCACGCGCTCGCGCACGATGTCCCACTTGAACGGCATGTCGTCGCCCGGTTTCCCGGCCGTGGCAAGGAACCAGCGCGTCACGTCCGTCCCAAGCACCTCGAGCAGTCCCTCGATCGTCGGCTCGGACGACACGTTGCCGCCGTCATCGTCGAGCCGCTTGCTCTTGCTCAGCTTCCCGCCCTTGGGATCGAGCAGCCAACCGTGCGCCAGCACCCGCCTTGGCAGCGGCTCCCCGACCGCCATGAGCAGCGTCGGCCAGTAGACGCAGTGCGTCGTCAGGATGTCCTTGCCGATCAGGTGCACGTCGGCGGGCCACCACTTGTCATGGCGCTCGTCGTCGGCGCGGTACCCGACCGCGGTCTTGTAGTTGAAGAGCGCGTCCACCCAGACATAGCAGACGTAGTCCTCGTCGAACGGCAGCGGCACGCCCCAGGACATGCGCTCCGCGCTGCGGCTGATGCAGAGGTCGCCCAGTCCCTGCCGCAGGAACCCGAGCACTTCGTTCTTGCGCTTCTCCGGAGTGATCTCGAACGCATCCGTCTCGATCGCCTCCCGCAGGCGATCGGCGTAGGCGGACATGCGGAAGAAGTAGTTCTCCTCGGCGACCCGCGCGACCTCATGCCGGTCAGGGTGATCAGGGCAGCGCCCGCCGCCCCGCTCCTTGACCTCCCGTTCGGTCCAGTACCGCTCGCAGCGGGCGCAGTACCAGCCCTCGTACGCGTCCTTGTAGATATCGCCGCGGTCGTTCAGGTCCGTGAGCACCTGCCGCACGACCGACGTGTGGCGCTCCTCCGTCGTGCGAATGAAGTCGTTGTTCCGCACTCCCAGCAGCCCAAACAGATCCCGGTAGTGCTCCGACATCTCGTCGGTCAGCGCCTGTGGGGTGATGCCTCGCGCCTGGGCTGACTCCTGCACCTTCTGCCCGTGCTCGTCGGTCCCCGTCAGGAACCACGTCGGGATGCCGAGCATGCGGTGATACCCGGCCAGCACGTCCGCCAGCACGGTCGTGTACGCGTGGCCCACGTGCGGACGGTCGTTCACGTAGTAGATCGGGGTGGTGACGTAGAAGCGCTCGGAGGACATGGGACGGGGAGTCTATCGGCCCCCTTCCGCGGAAGGTGCGGAAGGTGCGGGGTAGCGCTAACGTCGCGGGCTTCCCCGGAGGCGATGATGAGCGGTCCGAACAAGCGCACACCGGCCGAGAACCTGCGGCGCATCCTGCAGAACCCGGCGTACCTCCGCGCGTACGAGGACGTCGGACTGCTGCACCGCCCCGAACTCCGGCCGGTGCGACTCCAGCTCGAGCTGTTGAAGGCGGAGCTACTCCTCCAGGAGCAGGGGATCGAGAGCACCGTCGTGCTGTTCGGCGGAGCCCGTGTGCCGGATCCGGCGGCGGCTGTGGGTCTCATCGAGTCGGCAGAGCGCGCGCTGGAAGCCAACCCGGGCGACGCCGGCGCCGAGCAGGACCTCGCGCGGGCCCGCAGCCTCGCCGAGAAGGCGCGGTACTACGAGGAGGCGCGCAAGTTCGGGGAACTCGTGTCCGAGGAGTGCCAGAGCGGTGGCCGCCTGCACTACGTGATCGTCACCGGCGGCGGCCCGGGGATCATGGAGGGCGGTAACCGCGGCGCGTGGGACGCGGGCAAGACCACGATCGGCATGAACATCACGCTGCCGTTCGAACAGGCGCCGAATCCCTACATCACGCCCGAGCTCTGCTTCACCTTCCACTACTTCGCGGTCCGCAAGATGCACCTGCTGCTGCGCGCGAAGGCGGCGGTCTTCTTTCCCGGAGGGTTCGGCACGCTCGACGAGTTGTTCGAGACGCTCACGCTCGTGCAGACGCAGAAGATGGTGCCGATCCCCATCGTGCTCGTCGGCGAGGAGTTCTGGTCGCGGATCGTCGACTGGGACTACCTGGCGGCAGCCGGGACGATCTCGCCGAGCGACCTCGACCTGATGCACACGTGCGACACCGCCGAGGCCGCGTGGGAGTACATCTGTCACTTCCACGCCGAGCTGAATGGGCTGCAGGAGGGCAACACCGAGGAGTTGATGGGCGCGCAAGACTATCTGCCGTGATCGCGGCCGAGCGTCGCCCCGCCCGCGGGTACCTGCTCGCTGCGGGGTGCGCTGCTTGCGCGGGAGGCGCGATCGTCGTCGGGAAGCTCGCTGTCGGTGAGGCGCACCCGCTGCTCTTCAACCTGCTCCTCTTCACGTTCGGGATGCCGCTCTCCGCGCTCATGACGGTCGCCGTGCGCCAATGGCGGCGCCCGGACCGGCGCACGGCGCTGCTCGCACTCGGACACTCCTCTTTGTCGTTCGTCGCCGTGTGGTCCTTTTGGGCAGGTGTCAGCCGGATCGACGCATCGCTCGCATCGTTCCTGAATCGCGCGGAGACGCTGGTGGCCGTGGCGGTCGGCGTGCTCTTCCTGCGCGAGCGGTTCCACCGGATGGAACTCGTCGGCGGCCTGCTCGCCGTGGCCGGGATCATTGTCATGAGCCTACCGGAGGAATTCGGCGCGCCGGACCCTCGACGCACCGAGGGAATCGTCTTGATGCTCGTCGGGGCGAGCGTCTTCGGTATCTCCGAGGTCTTCTCGAAACGGGCGGCGCAGCGCGAGATGGTCGGACCGTTCCTGATCCTCCGCAACGCGTTCCTGATCGTCTTCTTCGCGATCGCGGTCGTCGTAGCGGGCAAGTGGCAGACGCCGTCGAACACACTGCTGGCCGGCACGCTCGGCGTGGCTGTGTTGGCCCCCACTACGGCGCGCATGTTGTTCCTGTTGTCACTCCGCCACGTGGATCTCGCGAAGGCGGCGATCATCAATCAGGGCCAGCCACTGGTCGCGGCCGTGCTCGCGATGGCGTTGCTTCACGAGCGCAGGTCGATGCGCGAGTGGTGCGGAGGCGCCGTGTTGCTGATCGGCTGCGCGCTGCTGGCCGCCGCAGCCCGCGGCGGCGGCGCTGATCCGGCGACCGCCTGAGCGTACGGTCCGGGGCCGAGCTTCGCCTGACCGAGCCTCTGTGTAGTGTGCGCGCGTGCACGTCTTGGGGATCTCCTGCTACTACCACGACTCCGCCGCTTGCCTCGTGCGAGACGGGGAGATCGTGGCTGCGGCGTCGGAGGAGCGGTTCACCCGCAAGAAGCACGATGCCGGGTTCCCGCACGCGGCGGTGGAGTTCGTCCTGCGCGAGGGCGGGATCACCGCCGCCGACCTCTCTGCGGTCGCGTTCTACGACAAGCCGGTGCTGAAGTTCTTCCGCATTCTCGAGACGTTCGTGTCGATCGCGCCCCGCGGGCTGCCCAACTGGCTGCGCTTCGGCCCGACGTGGATGAAGGAGAAGCTCTGGATCGGCGACCGCGTCAAGAAGGCGCTGCCGGGCTACGACGACAAGATCCTGTTCGCCGAACATCACGAGAGTCACGCAGCGTCGGCGTTCTACCCCTCGCCGTTCGAGCGCGCGGCCGTCGTCACGATGGACGGTGTCGGGGAGTGGACCACCACATCGGTTGGTCTGGGCGAGGGCAGCGACCTCTCGATCCTGCGCGACATCCGCTTCCCCCACTCACTCGGGCTCCTGTACTCGGCGGTCACGTATTGGCTCGGATTCCGCGTGAACTCCGGCGAGTACAAGGTCATGGGACTCGCGCCGTACGGCGAGCCGAAGTACGCGGACCTGATCCTCGAGAACCTGATCGATCTGCGGGAAGACGGCTCGTTCCGGCTGAACCTCGACTACTTCGGGTACCTCGCGACGCTGCGCATGACGTCGCCCAAGTTCGACGAGCTGTTCGGGCGGCCGCGGCGCGAGCCGGAGTCGCCGCTCGAGCCGTTCCACATGGACGTCGCGCGGTCCATCCAGGCCGTCACCGAGGAAGCGATGCTGCGGATCGCGCGTTACGCGCACCGAGAGACGGGCGCAAGGAACCTCTGCCTCGCCGGTGGTGTCGCTCTCAACTGCGTGGGCAACGGCCGCATCCTCCGCGAAGGCCCGTTCGAGCGCATCTGGGTGCAGCCGGCTTCGGGGGACGCGGGAGGCGCCCTCGGCGCGGCGCTGGCCGTCTGGCACCGTTACCTCGGCAACGAGAGACGGGTGGACCCTGCGCGCCAGGACGCCATGCTCGGCAGCTACCTCGGGCCGTCGTTCACGGACGACGAGATCCGCCGTGTGCTCGACGACGCCGGCGCCAAGTACACGGAGTCCGACGACGTCGCCGGGCACACTGCGCAGTTGCTGGCCGACGGCAAGGTCGTCGGCTGGTTCCAGGGCCGGATGGAGTACGGCCCCCGCGCCCTCGGTTCGCGCAGCATCCTCGGCGACCCGCGGAACCCCGCGATGCAGCGGCACATGAACCTCAAGATCAAGTACCGCGAGTCGTTCCGGCCGTTCGCTCCATCGGTGCTGGCGGAGAAGGCGCGCGACTGGTTCGCGCTGCGCACCGACAGCCCGTACATGGTGCTCGTGGATCAGGTCGCCGAGGGACAGCGCGTTGCGCCGCCGGCGAGCGAAGCGGAGAAGACCGGCATCGAGCGCCTGCAGGTCGCGCGGTCGACGATCCCGGCGGTGACGCACGTGGACGGCTCGGCCCGCGTCCAGACCGTCAGTCGCGAGACGAACGCGCGCTACTGGGAGCTGCTGACGGCGTTCGAGCGGCTGACCGGCTGTCCCGTGCTGATCAACACGAGCTTCAATGTGCGCGGTGAGCCGATCGTCTGCACACCGGCCGACGGACTGGCGTGCTTCCGGCGCACGGGCATGGATCACCTGGTAATCGGCCGCTTCGTGCTCGACCGGGAGGACCAGCCGGCGCTGACGGCCGACGAGCGTCAGGGGGCGCTCGCACTCGATTGATGCAACGCGCACGCCTCATCAACCTGCTCGGGCTGGTCTCGCCGTTCGCGAACCTCGGCATGGTGCGCGTCTCGCCGAAGGAGCTCCGCTACGTGGGCCTCGTGTTCGGCGTGGCGCTCTGGGCCGCCGCCGGATGGGGTTGGTGGCAGGACGTGACGTGGCTGATCTACGCAGCGCTCGGAGCGCACCTCGCGCTGGTGCTGCTCGGCCTGCTCAATCCGCGCTGGCCGGAGGGTCCCGCGCGCGCGTGGGTTTCGTTCGGGATGCTGCTGGGCGTGATCTTCGCCGTGCCCATGTTCACGCTGCTCTACCTGCTGGTCGTCACTCCGACCGCGCTCTTGGTGCGCCTGTTCGGCAAGGACCCGCTGGACCGCGGCGCCGAGCCTGCCGAGAGCTACTGGCAGGACCACGCGCCGCACCCGCGCGAGCGGTTCGAGCGACAGTTCTGAGCTGCGCTCTCCTGACCAGGGCCGTCGCGGGCGGCGCTATCCAGCGCGGCTAGCCGCATCTGTTCACGAGACGTCGCGATGACGGTGCTTTCGGAGTCCACAGGGTCAGATCTTGGCCAGGCGAGGGCGGATGCTGTCGTCGTTGCCACAAGGGCAACGCGAGTGAGCGGCCGAAACGGCGCGGATTCTGCGGTGTGGGCAGACCGTAGGCCGGGCGGTGGTGTGGCGGACGGCGCGGCGGGACGTCAGGTCGGCTTCGGGGATGCCAGCAGTCGTTGCGCGCAGCGCTCGAAGACGTGCTGCCAGGGCCACGACGAGGACATCGAGACCCAGATCCGGCGCGTCGTGATCCGCACGAGCGCGCCGATCTTGAGCAGCCGCAGGCGGATCGTGCCGGCTTGCGCACGCGCCATCTCGGTGCCGGCGAGACCGATGCGTCGCAGCGCACAGGTCAGGACGTAGGCCATGGCCGACATGGCCATCCGCACGGCGTTGCCCTGCATCGTGTGCACCGACAGACGGGTGCCGAAGAGCTCGAGCTGCTGCTCCTTGATGCGATTCTCCGCCTCGCCCCGGGCGCAGTAGAGCTGCTCGTAGAGACGCTTGCTGCTCCAGCTACGAGGCGGCAGATTGGTCACCACGAAGCGGGGATTGCGCTTGCCGCCCGGCAGGTGCTCGGCCTTGGCGACCACGCGACGCCTCTGGCTCCAGCTCCCCAGCGTGGTCCAGGCAAAGTCGCGAAAGACCCGGGCTGCTCGGCCGGTCTGCACGGCACGGGCTGCGGCCTCATCGAGCGCGTCTTCGACGTGTCGCTCAAGGCGCTCATTGCGCGCCATGCCCAGCAGGTAGAAGTGGCCGGCGGCCTCGCACCAGGCCATCAGCTCCTCGCGGCAAAAGCCCGAGTCTGCGCGCACGAGCACCTTGGCCCGGGGCCAGCGGCGCCGCAGACGTAAGACCAGCGCACGGAGCTCGTCCACGACTCCGCGCGCGGGATCTCTGTCAGCGGTCTGGAGCCGAGCGAGCAAGAGGTGCTCGCCGCAGAAGACGTACAGCGGCAGGTAGCAGTAGTGCCCGTAGTAGCCGTGGAAGAAGCGGCCCTCCTGCCGGCCGTGCAGCCGCACGTCGGAGTGGTCCAGGTCCAGCACGAGCAGGCCCGGATCCTCCGGCCCCATGGCCTCGCAGAAGACGTCGCTGAGCACGCTGTCCACGCGCTCCTGGTCCATCTCGATCTTGGCGTAGCGCGTCTGTGCCGTGGCGCCGAGCTGCGTGGTCTCGAGCCGCGAGAGCGTCGGGTGCGTGGCCAGAGCACCCTCGCGCTTGCCGCACGCCGCGGCAAACAGCGGGTCCTTGCCGACATGGTCGTGGTCCACCAGATCCTCGTAGCCCGCGCACAGCCCGAAGACCCGCTGACGCAGCATCTGGCCGACCGTGTGCTCGACCCGACGCGGGTCCCGGTGGTCCCCGAAGCAGCGCGCAAACCGCGAGAGCAGATCGATGCGACGATCGGTCCGCTCGAGCAGCAGCACGCCCCCGTCGCTCGTCACGGTACCGGCGTCGAAGCGCGTCACCGCGGTGCGTCCACAGATGCCCGCGAAGAGGGTCCCCTGCGGGCTACAGTCTGTCGTCATCGGGCCGGCGCTCCTGTCGGTGCAAGTACTAGCGAGTACGAGCACTTAGACAGACGACGGCCCGCTCAGATTCCCGGCTGGTGAACGATTCGGGCTAGTCCCCGCGCGCGCCGTCGAGGATGTCCTTCGCGCCCTCGAGGATCTTCTCGCCCGTCTTCCGGGCATCGTCCAGGACGTCGACACCGGAGTTCGCGACGGCTTCGATCACGCGGCGAGTGAGCGCGCGCACGAGCTCAGCGGTGATCTCCCCCGCTGTTGCGCCGCCCTCCTTCTTGCCCACGTCGTGGAGCACGATCCGGTCGAGCGGCAGCGCAACGACCGCTGAACCGAGCGCCGACGCCGTCAGGTCGATCGTGCCGCCCGAGATCACGAGTTCCTCGATGACGACGCGGGAGGGTTCATCCCCTCCGGCGGCCTCCCGGATGGTGCGTTCGCCCGCCAGGTACTCGCGGACGTTCTCCTGCAGGCGTGACATGTTGCTTCCGTGGAGCTGCCATTCATACGTGACGTCGCAGCGGTCGACCGTGACCCGCCGGACGACGATCGGCACGCGCGTCAGCGCGTCCGGATCGAGTTCCACAGTCACGCGATCGAACGCGAACGCGCGCTCAGCCGCGAAGCCCGCCGGACTACCGACAGAGACCCCGCTGATCGTCCCCTTGCCCTCGGTGATCTGCAGGTCGACCGCGTCGACCATGACCGTGGCGCGGGTGTATCCGTTCAGCCCTTGGTTCTGAGCTCGGATCCAGATCGCTTCCCGTTCGGTCGATGCATCGGATGTGGGCACCGATGAGCCGCGTGATCTGGTCGAGCGCCTGCCCTCTGTGCCAACATCGCTGAGACACCGACCCCCCGGATGATTACTGTGCAGGGCGGTGGAGGAATCAGCGATGACGAAGAAGGAGACCAAATTGCCGGGGGAGCCCCCTGCGCCTCGTGAGGGCTCGCTCCGCTCGCCCCCTGCTCGAGATCGTCGTGTCCGCACGCGTCGCAGCGGTCGGGACGGTGGTCCTTGGTCTCATCGACGTTGGACGGATCCACCAGCTCGCGCGCCGTGCCCTCATGGCCCGGCTGTCCGCCCTGCTTGCGACCGCTACGCGGCCTTCGGCCGCGACGGCGCTTGGACCACGCCGGGTCCGACGACGGAGGCCTCGAGCTGTTGCGGGAGTCACGCTTCAGACGCGACTCGAGCTCGTCGATGCGGCGCAGATGCTTCGCTTCGCGACGCTCCAGCTCCTCGATCCAGGCCAGAAGGTCCTCGACCATCGCCCGCAGATCCTCGTCCTGCCGCTCGCCCACAACATCTTGATCGACCGGTGGCCGAACGATCTGGATACTGGCTCGCGACGAAGGGGTGAACGGTTACGACGAGTGCGGATGGATGCGTGCAGAGGGAGCCGGCATCGGTTGCGGTGGACGGATCGCCAAGTCGATCCGACGCCTTGACACAAGAGGCCTTCTCATGGATGTTCAGCCATTGACCGTCTCGCCGATCACCGCGTCGTCGGCAACGCGACGAGCGAGGGCGGCGATCGGTTGTGCGCGGGGGCGGCGCTGACCTGTGCGAGGTAGTCGAAAACGTTGTCGGCGCTGGCCGGGACACGATCTCCGCCAGGGATCACCGCTGCACTACCGCTGCACTACCGCTGCACAACGTCCGCCCGCTCCTGCCTCTTGTGCGGCTTGTGCAGCGAGGGACACGCGTAAGTCCTTGCTGGACAACGATCTCTCGTTGCTTCGGGAGCAAGAGGCCGGAGGTTCAAATCCTCTCGCCCCGACCAGCGTAAGTCCTTCGAGAACAGTGGTTTGCGGTTTCTGCGTGCGATCTGCCGCGCGCCTCCGGATCGGGCGAATCCGACCACCGCTGCACTACCGCTGCAGATCGACCACCCTGCCGCGGCGGAGTTCCACGCCCTTCATCGCAATGTCCGGCCGCCTCAAGAGCCCTACCCGGCGCCTTGACAGGTCGCGGGTTCCGCCTCGCCCGCCGATCCAGCGTGTTGACAGGTCCTGGGCCGTCGATCTACTCTGGCCCCAGGTAGAGGGTAGCCGCACTGGGGCTCGCAAACCATGGAGGAAAATGTGATGAATAGATTCGTGCTGCCGCTGGTCTTGGGCGTTCTCGCCTCGTCCACGGCTACTGCATTTGCTGGTGACATCCAGTCGGCCACGTGGAACCCGGGGACGGGATCGGCGACGACCCTCGTGGACGGTGGATCGCCGGTCTTCATCGACACGGTGGCGAGCCACGGGTACGTGGAAGTCGTCACCGACTACGCGACCCCCACGACCGACGTCGTCGTGGCCTACGCGCTCGACTTCGACGGTGGCGGCGTGACCTGGGCCGAGTCGGGCTCGACGCGTTACCACACCCTCGATGAGACGCTCGTTTCCTACGAGCCGTATGGCGCGGGCACCCGTGTGACCGCCAAGATCCCGATGGTGAACGCCCTGTCGTTCCACCCTGCGCTCATCGATGCCGACCAGAAGTTCTACGTCTACGTAGGGCGGCCGGGCGTGATGACGGTGAACCCCACGACAGGCGTCCTCGGGGAGGACGACCTCGGAGTCTACCAAGCCAACACCGACATGCTGGCTCACACGATCGTCCCGGACGACGAGTCGATCGTGGAGGGCGTTCGGACGCCCGGCGACGTGGAACTCACCGTCCTGCTCGACGACGTGGTGTCCTCCGATCTCGAGTACACTCTGTCGTTCTCGGGCGACGCAAGGCTGTTGGACGCCCTCACACTGCCATCGACGGTCACCGTCCTCGCGGGGGACAGCCGCGCCACGGCTTTGATCGCGTTCGACCCGTCCGCAGCGCTCGCGTACCCGAGCGAGAGGGCCACCCTCACCGTGATGGCCACGTCGACATTGGGAACGATCAACAGCTTCATTCGCTTCGGTGGCATCCTCTTCGACGCCGAGCCCGGACTCCCCGCCGGTACGGTGACGGACGACGACTGCTACCCCACGACGGTTCCGGCGCAGCAGCCGCCAGCATCAGTTCCCACCACGGCGTGCGGGAAGTGCGTGAAGACGTCAGTGGCAGTGACCTGTCCGCGCGGTTGGACCGCGGGAACGACGACCGATCGCATCTTCTACTACCAGTTCAAGTGTGAGGACGATGGCACATGCACCGTGGGCACGAGCACCGTGAACATGGTTGCCACCACCGTATCGACGTGGACACAGTCGTGTAGCATCCCCATCGGCTTGGTCCTGCGCGCGCACCAGACCGCCTTCAAGGCCAAGAAGGGCCATCAGTGCTGCTACTCGATCGCGCCGAGCAGCAGCGTCAAGACGTACACGCTTCCCGACTGCACCTAGGAAGCGTCGTGAGCCACAATCCCAACGCGTGGTCTCGTCCCCCGCTGACGAGGCCACGCTGGAGCCGCGTGAACTTCACGTCGGCGTTGCGGGGTGCTCCTGCCCGATGCGCCTGCGTCGTAGCGGCGGCGGCAGTCTCCTTGCTCGGCATGACCGGAGTCGGCTTCGCGCAGGAGCAACCGGAACCGTCGGAGAACGACTTGGCGCTTCTCGCCGCCCAGATCCTGCGCGACGGCGTGAGTGGGTTCCCTCATGGGACCTCGGTATTCGAGAACTCCCTCGAGAACCGTGAGCCGCCGGCGGGCTTCCGCGACGCTGCCCGGGCCCATCTAATGGCGTGCGCCCGTGCACGTTGGGACGCACTGATCGGCAAGCCTCCCTCGGCCGACGAGCAGGCCGACATGGAGGAACTCGTCGATCAGCAGCTCGCAAGTCGCGCGCTGATTCCGCTGGAGGCGGGCGGAGACCCTGACGGTTTCGAGATCTCTGCCGGGTCCGGATGGGTGGAGTTCTCCCGTGACATGAAGCTCGAGGCGAAGGAGGGGTGGACTGATACGTCGGCTCGGCTGCGGGCGCTCTATACCGACCGCGAGATGATCCACGTTCTCAACACGGAGTGGCGGGACAACGGCGTTCACCAGACCAACATCGACGCGAAGCGCCACCCACGAAGCGCACGTGACTTCCTCATGACCGCGCCTTCGCCCTACTGGCATGTGGCACGAGTGCTCCCCAAGGCAGTGGCCGAATCGCTTGAGGCGCACGGCGGCCAATGGAAGTGCCGCCGTAGGGACGGGAGGATCTCTGCGAAGTGGGAGGCGGTTTCTCCGGATGGTCCATGGCCCAGCCGTACCCGTTCAGCCCTTGGTTCTGAGCTCGGATCCAGATCGCTTTCCGTTCGGTCGATGAATCGGATGTGGGCACCGATGAGCTGCGTGATCTGGTCGAGCGCCTGACCCGTCGTCTGGACGCTCGGGACGAGACGATTGCCGAGCAGGCGGAGGTGATCGAGCGGCAGGCGGCACGGATCGACGATCTCGAGAGCCGTCTTCGCCGGGACTCCCGCACCTCCTCGCGCCCACCGTCCTCGGATCCGTCGTGGTCCAAGAAGCGGCGGCGGCGCAAGCCGCCGTCGGACAAGCGCCAGGGTGCGCAGCCCGGCCACAAAGGGGCGACGCGCAAGCTCGTGGACGAGTCCGAGGTCGATGGCGTAGAGGACCACCGCCCGCGCGAGTGCAGCGCGTGTGGGAGCGACGTGCTCGTCCCGATCGATCGCGCCCCGACACGCCAGCAGGTCTTCGAGGTCCCGCCACGGCTGATCCAGGTGACCGAGCACCGGTTGCACCGGGCACGGTGCACGGACTGTGGCGCCACGTCCACTGCCTCGCTGCCAAGCGGTGTGACGGCGAGTCCCTTCGGCCCGCGACTCTGTGCGCTCACCGCGGCTCTGGTCGGCGTCTTCCGCCTGTCGCGGCGCGAGACCAGTCGTCTGTTGCGTGACGTCATCGGCGTCTCGATGTCACCGGGCACGGTCAGTGCGATCGAGGAGCGGGTGTCGGGAGCCATCTCCTCAGCGCACATCGAGGCCCTCGGGGCCGTACGCACGAGCAGCGTCGCCTATGTAGACGAGACACCGTGGTCGCGTCGTGGCACGCTGCATTGGCTGTGGAGCGCGGTCTGTGAGCACGCCACGGTCCATCGTATCGATCGGCGCAGGAGCGCCAAGGCCATGCGGCGACTCGTGGGCAAGCGCTTCAGGGGCGTCCTCGTGACCGACCGTATGGGCGCTTACGACCAGCATCCCACCGAGCGCCGCCAGATCTGCTGGGCGCATCTCGAGAGGGACTTTCGAGCGCTGGCCGAGGGCTCGCGCGGCGGCCGGCGCTTCGGCAAGCAGGCCGTGCGTCTCGCCCAGGCTGTCATGCGAGCTCAGCGTCACTTCGGCGAGCACGGGGACCGCGACCGCATGCGGCGTGAGCTGCGTCTCACATGGGACCGACTCCTGACGCTGCTCGTGCGCGGCGCAGACAGCAAGCACCGCCGAGTACGCGGAACGACTCGGCATCTGCTCGACCGAGCGGAGGCTCTGTGGACCTTCGCCGACGTCCCTGGCGTCTCCCCGACGAACAACGCCGCTGAGCGCGCGGTGCGCAAGCCGGTCCTGTGGAGACGCGCAACGCACGGAAGTCAGAGCGAGCGCGGACTCCGCTTCGTCGAGCGCATCCTGACCGTCACCGCCACGCTCCGCCAGCGTGGCGAGAGCGTCTTCGATTACCTCGCAGACGTCAGCGCGGCACTCGCGCACAACCGCTCGCCGCCGGCTCTCGTCGCGCTCCCGATCACGCGCTGAGGCCGCGGATCGTCATACCCTGAACGGGTACGCGCGGGTTGCCCGGCTGCCGACCGCCTCGATCGCGTGCTCGACGATCCGATCCAGATTGCCGACCAACACGAGCGCGCCGATCCCTGCGACGATCGCGATCACGAGTACGGCGAGGAGGATCTTCTTCACGGGCTGACTCTACGCCCGCGCCGAGTCACTCGTCGACCGGGTCGCCGAGTATCGCCATCACTCGTGACCTCGCGCTCTCGAACGTCGCGGTGTCGTCGGCCTCGAGGACCAGCCGGAGCAGCGGTTCTGTGTTGCTCTTGCGGACGTTGCACCACCACTCGTCGTACTCGATGGTGATGCCGTCCAGCCGATCCTGTCGGGCGTCGGAGAACTCCTCGGCGACGCGCTCGATCAGGGCGTCCTTGTCCTCGACATGGAAGTTGACCTCGCCCGTCGTCGGATAGACACGCAGCGGCGCCACGATCTCGGAGAGCGGCGTGTCTGCGCGTGACAGCTTGCAGAGAACGAGCCCTGCCGCGTACGACCCGGAATCCGTGAACCACAGGTCCCGGAAGTAGAAGTGGCCGGAGAGTTCACCGCCGTACGGCCCGGCGTGACGCCGCAGCGTCGCCTTCATGAACGCGTGCCCGACGCGCTCACGCACCGGCGTGCCGCCGAGGGACGTGATCGTCTGCGAGACGACGCGCGATGAGCGCAGGTCGTAGACCACGGCCGCGCCGGGCTCGTCAGGCACGAGTTCGTACGCCAGAAGCGCCGTGATCAGGTCGTTGCCGATGATCTGGCCCTTCTCGTCGCAGAAGCACGCCCGGTCCGCATCGCCGTCGAATGCAATCCCCAGATCGCAGCCCTCCCGCAGCACGGCCGCCTGCAGGTCGCGCATGTTTGCGGGCTGGAGCGGGTTGGCTTCGTGGTTGGGGAACGCTCCGTCGGGTTCGAGGTAGAGGCCGACGATGTCGATCGGCAGGTGCGAAAGGACGTGCGTGACCTCCTCGCCCCCCATGCCGTTGCCGCAGTCGACGGCGACCTTCAGCCGCCGCTCCCCCGGGCTCAGCATCCCGATCAGCTTCTCGGTGTAGGCCGGCTTGATGTCGGCCTGCTCGACCGTTCCCTCGCCGGATGCGGGGGGGAGTTCCCCGCGCACCATCGCCTCGATCTCGATCAGCCCGGAGTCTCCGCCGATCGGGACGACGTCCTTGCCACTGATCTTGAAGCCGTTGTACTCGGCCGGATTGTGCGACGCGGTGACCATGACACCGCCGTCAGCACCCAGGTGGCCGACGCCGAAGTACTGCATCGGCGAGCTGACGACGCCGATGTCGACGACATCGCAGCCGGTGCTGGTGATGCCACGGATCAGCGCCGCCGAGAGGCCGATCCCCGAATCGCGCATGTCGCGCCCGACCACCATGCGGCGGGCGCCGAGAAATGTCGCAACGGCGCGGCCGACCCGCTCCGCCATCGCTTCGTCGAGCTGGTCCGGGACGACGCCCCGGATGTCGTATGCCTTGAATGGGACCGCCACGGCTACGGCATCACCGCGGTCTCGGACAAGCGCCCGCTCTGACCCCAGAAGGCCACCGGGTTCTTCCACACGAAGCGGTCGATCTCCGCTTCCGTCCATCCCTCGCGCCGCATCAACCGGACGCACTTGGGGACCGACAACGGGTCGCTCTCACCCCAGTCCACCGACGAATTCACCATCATGAGTTCGGGGCCGTAGCGCTTGAACATGGCGACGGCTCGGTCCGGGGAGAGCTTCGAGAACGGGTAGACCGTCATCCCGACCCACACACCCAGGTCGCGCACGATCTCGATCGTCTCCTCGGTGATGTGGTCGATCAGGATCAACTCGTTGCGGTAGCTCTTGCCCTTGATCAGCTCCGCCATCATCTCGACGCCGGTCTTCTTGTCGACGTGCGGCGTGTGAACCAGTGCCGGCAGGCCCAGCTCCTGTGCGAGGTCGAGCTGCTTCTCGAGTCCGACCATCTCGTTCTGCGTGTTCTCGTTGAGGCCGATCTCGCCGACGCCCACGACCGACGGCCGCTCGAAGAAGTGGCGCATGCCCTCGACCGTCGGGAGCGTGACCTCCAGGTTGTCCGCGTCCTTGGGATTGACGCCGATGCACTGGTAGTGGTTGATGCCGTACTTCGCCGCGCGGTTCTTCTCGAACACCGTGATGTGCTCGAAGTAGTCGTAGAACGACTCCGGGTGCGTGCGGCAGGTGCCGAGCCAGAAGGCCGGTTCGACGAGCGTGGTGATGCCGGAGAGCGCCATCTGCTCGTAGTCGTCGGTCAGACGGCAGTACATGTGGACGTGGGGATCGAAGAGCCGCATGTCTCGCTACCTCTCGCTATGTGGTGAAACGGCCGAGCACCTCGAGCAGCCGTTCGACCGCCCCGTCGTCCACGTCGCGGTGCGTCACGAAGCGGATCTGGTGCTGTCCGGTGGCATAGAGCAGGACGTTTTCGCGCTCCGCCGCCGCCACGATCTCGGCCGCCGGGGTGCCCCCCGTACCAGCGAAAACGATGTTCGTCTCGACCCGTTCGGGCTCGACCGAAAAACCCGGTAGGGACGCGATCCCGACGGCGATCCGCCGAGCCCGCCCGTGGTCGCCCCCGAGCCCAGCGGGACCCTCGCGGAGGGCCACCAGGCCGGCCGCGGCGATCACGCCGCTCTGGCGCATCCCTCCGCCGAGCCGTTTGCGGTGGAAGCGGGCGCGGGTGATGAACTCGGCCTCGCCGGCCAGGAGCGATCCGACGGGGGCGCCGAGGCCCTTTGAGAGGCAGATCGAGACGCTGTCCGCGACGGCGGCGTAGTCGGCAGCCGGGACGCCCGAAGCGGCCACGGCGTTGAACAGCCGGGCGCCGTCGAGGTGCACCTTCGCCCCGCCCGCGTGCGCGGCGTCCGCGACGGCCTGCATCCCGTCGAGTGGCTGCACGGTCCCGCCGTGGAAGTTGTGCGTCTGTTCGAGGCACACGAGCGACGTTCCGGGGGTGTGCTCGGACCTCGGCAGCATCCACCGGGCGACGTCCCCCGCATCGGGCAGTCCCCGCTCGGACGGCAGCGTCCGCACCAGGAGACCCGCGATTGCACCCGCGCCGCCGCCCTCGAAGCACGCCGTGTGCGCCCACTGCTCGATGATCGCCTGGTCGCCCGGAGTCGTGTGAGTGAGGATCGCGACGAGATTGCACATCGTGCCGGAGGGCATGTAGAGCGCCCCGTCCTTGCCGAGGACGGCGGCGGTCTCCTGTTCGAGTCGCTGTGTCGTCGGGTCGTGTCCGAGGACGTCGTCGCCGAGCTCCGCCTCCGTCATGGCCACGAGCATGTCGGCCGACGGCCGCGTAACGGTGTCGCTGCGGAAGTCGGCGATGCTCACTCGCGCGCCTCGTTCATCATGAAGAACCGCATCAGCCTGCCGATGCGCTCGTTGTGATAGAGCCCTCCGAAGTGCTCCTGCCCGGGGCCGACGGCGATACACACGACCGGCGTCGTCGTGTGCGTCTGCGACGCATACGAGACGTTGTACTGCGCGGATCGCTCCAGCGCGCGCGAGGTCTCCCACCACGAATACGGCGGGTAGAAGTGGCGGCGCCCGACGCCGAACGTGGCCTTCGAGTCGACCGTCTCCTTCTCGGGCTCGTCTCGCGCGATCGCCTCGAGCGAACGCTCTGCCTTCGCCATCTCGAGGAAGTGCTCGGGCCGCAGTGGCGCGCCCCCCTGGGTGATCGCGAGACCGCCGGTCTCGTGGTCCGCGGTGACCACGACCAGAGTGTCTGGGTTGTGGAGCTGGTGCTTGATCAACACCTCGAGCGCGTCGTCGAACTCGCGCAGCTCCCCCAGCACACCGGCCACGTCATTGATGTGCCCGGCGTGGTCGATACGACCCGCCTCGATCATCAGGAAGAAGCCCTGCGGACCTTCGAGCACTTCTAGAGCACGGGAGGTGAGTTCAGCCAGCGTCGGCGACTGCGGCGCGTCGTCGGGATCACCGACGCCGTCGCGGTCGATGAAGTACGGCAGGTGCGAGTCGGCGAACACGCCGAGCAGCCTGTCCGTGCCGGTCGGAACAGCGTTCAACCCTTCCTCGCTGTCGACCACGGTGTAGCCAGCGGCCTCGCCGGCCGCGCGCTTCACGAAGCGGCCACCCCCACCGAGCATCACGTTCACACCGCTCGCGAGCAGTTGCGTAGCGATCTCGGCTTCAAGGTTCCGCCGCGCGACGTGCGAGGCGAACGCCGCCGGTGTCGCGTGTGTCAGCCGCGTCGTCGATACGAGTCCCGTGCGGCGGCCGCTCTTCTGCGCATCCTCGAGACAGGTCGCGACCGCCTCCTTCGCGTCATCAACCCCGATCGCGCCGTTGTAGCTCTCGACGCCGGTCGCCAACGCGGTCGCGCTGGACGCTGAATCCGTCAGCGGCGAGTTCGATGCGCCCGTGCGCACGATCCCCAGCGTGCCGCTCGCGGCGAGGTACTGGAAGCTCGGGATCCCCGCATCCGCCGCCTCCGCCCAGTCGAGCAGCAGCGCCACCTGCTGCGGGCCCATGCCGTCCGCGATGACGAGCACCACGCTCTTCGGTCGCGCGCCCTCGGGCGCCTCCATCCCCTCGAACGGGACGGACGGAGCATCGGCGACGTCGACGGCAGAAGGCGCTGCCGGGGGTGTGGGTGACTCCTGCGAGCACCCGGCCGCGAGCACAATCGTCGCCGCCAGAGCAAGTCCAATTCGTCTCTGCATGGCCCCTTCCACCTCCGCGGTTGCGGAGCCTAGCGGACGCCGTAGCAGAGGTCCCGGACTGGGCGGTGGCGCGGTGCCCAGCACCGCGCCACAACATCCCGCGGAGCGACGTCCCGTCAGAGACCGGTGAACACGTTGTCGAGGAAGGTGTTCGCGCCTGGCGCGCTCAGGTCGTCGAGACCGTTCCCGAGGTTCTTCTTCGCCTTGTTCAGCGCAATCGTGTTGCCGGTCGCCGTTGCCCGAGCCACGAATGCCGTGCCCGCCGACATGACCGTCGTGTTGGATACGATCTCGTTCCCGTCGCTGTGGACGTCGACGCCGAACGACTTGCCGAGCTTCAACTTGTTCGACCGGTACTCCCCGTTGTTGGAGTAGATCCCGAGCGCGGTGATCCCGGCGCCGATGACCGTGTTCTGCTCGACCAGGTTGCCCTCGCCGACGGACATGAGGATGCCCCAGGAAGTCGTCGTGTCGATGAGGTTCTTCCGGATCGTGTTGTTCGCGCCGGGACACCAGATGCCGAACGCACAGTTCCGGAGCTGGTTCTTCTCGATCAGTGCATTCGTCCCACCGACGAAGAACCCCTCCTTCCCTGCGGCCTCGGCCCTGTTCTTGCGGCCCACGTTGTTGTCACCACGGACCGCCTGCGCTGCGAAGGTCGTCACACGCACCACCAAGTTCCGCTCGATCAGTCCGTCGCTGGAGTTCAACTCGATTCCGACCCTCCCTGTGTCGAAGACCCGGCAGCGGAGCACCGCATGGCCGGAGCCCTGCTGGGCGAGCACGCCGTAGAGTCCGGCACGCGAGATCGTACAGGCCACGACCTGCACGGCCGTCGGCGGCGACGCGCCGAGCTGCGCGACGTACACGCCGGTCAGTTTTCGATCCGATATCAGGCACTTCGCCACCTTGACGCGTGCGGAGTCGAAGACGCGGATCCCGTCGCCGTCACCGGCCCGGATGTCGCACTTGTTGATCTTGATGTCGGCGGAGTCGAAGACGTCCAGGCCGTAGAAGCCGCCGACGATCGCCAGTCCGATGACCCGTACTCGCGTGCAATTCCTCAACGTCAGCGGTGTCGGACCGTTGGCGGCCTGCACCATCGAGGCCCCCCCCTGGCCTTGATCGTGAGATCCGAGAGCCCGTTGACCTCCACGGTCTCGTTGTACGAGCCGCCGAGGAGGATGATCTTGTCCCCGTTCTCCGCCAGAGCCAGCGCGCCGGCGACCGTCGGAGCATCATTCGGCACCCTGATCGTCGCGGCCTCCGCGGTGGCCGACGTGGCCCAGAGAGCCATCGTCGCCGCGACGGCGCAGCAACTCAGACGAAGTGACTTGCCCAGTCTTGTCATCTCGCACCCCCTGTCGGAACAGCGTACGGGACCCCCGAACGAGGTCCACAAGGGGGTGAACACAAGATCGGCTCCGAGCCCGCAACCACAGTCACAATCAGCCGGATCAGAAGTCGATCTGCAGGCCGGCGTAGACCCCCAGCGGCGGGCCGGCCGGGCTCGTCGGGGTCGCTACCCAATCGTCGTCGAACAGGTTCTCGATGCGGCCGAACACAGTGACGGACGGCGAGACTCCGTAGCGCGCGGCCAGATCGACGACGCGGCGGCGGCCGGGCTCCTCCCGTTCGCGGCCCTCGGGGTACACGATCTCGCCGCCCTGCCCGTGATGCCGGCCGGAGAACGTGCCGGTGAGCGAGACGGCCACGGCACCACGTTCCCAGGTCACCCCCACACTGCCGAACTGCTGCGCCCTGTTCGGCAGCGGATCGCCGGTCGTCCGGTCGCGCGGGTTCTGGCGCGTGTACGTGCCGCGCGCGCGGAATCCGTCCCCCAAGTCCCACACTGCGGACCACTCCGTGCCCTCTGTCTCCGTGCGCGTGAAGTTGACCAGTGCGCCGAATGGCCGCGTGCCCGATGTGAAGGTCGAGTCGAACGCGATCAGGTCCTCCACACGCAGGCGGAACCAGGTCACCCCGATCGTGACGTCGCCGTCGAGCAGCGGCTGCTCCACACCGATGTCGACGCTCTCGGAGGTCTCCGCACCCAGTGTCGCGTTGCCGACGAACGCGTCGAACAGTTCGCTCGGCTTCGGCGCGCGAATGCCCTCTCCGTATGCCGCGCGCAGCGTCGTGTCCGTCGAGAGCACACGCGCACGCGCTCCGAGGTACGGCGACGACTCGGACCCGAACGCCTCGTGCCGGTCCCGGCGGACGCCCGCCGTGACGACGCCGTCCGTGAGTCCGAGCAGGTCGGGCAGGTACACCGATGCCTGAGCGAACCCCGCCCGGGTGTCGACCACGTCCCGTCGCTCGGTCGTCGTGGTCGTCGCCGCATTGAACTCCGGCGACGTGTTGCTCGTGGCGCTCTCCTCCTCGATCCACTCGTGGCCGGCGGTGATCTCGACGTCGATGCCGCCTTCCTCCGGAGCCGTCCAGCCGAGCGCATCGCCCAGGAACGCCGTCGCCTCCAGCCGCCAGCGGTCGTCTGTCTCGTCGCTGCGAGATGTGAACTCGTCGCGCGTCACCGTGAACTCGTCGCCGCTGCCCGGAGTGAAGTCGGGGTCGATGAGCGTCGGACCGTCCGGGCCGTTCTCGAACTCGCTCTCGACGTCGAGCCGGGACACAGCAGCGCGCACCGTCAACCAATCGAGCGCATCCCACGTGACGATGCCACCGACGGAGACCGTGTCGCGCGTCCGGGTGATGTTCCCGTCGGGCGGGAGGATCGTCCCGAACGGGAAGTCGAACGGGGACTCGGTCTCGGAGTCGGCAACGCGCACCGTCGCGTCGAACCGAAGCCGCTCGTGCGCCTGGTACCCGAGACGGGCGGACAGGTCTCGCGTCGTGTGCTCCTCGTCGTCCCGCTCTCCGTCCGTGCGGAAGTTGCCGAGAGTAAGCGCGGCGTCCCACACGTCGTCCCCGAACGAATAGCCCACGCTCTCCCGGTGCGTCCCGAACGAGCCACCCTCGAAGCGGACGAATCCGCGGCCCGGACCGCTGCCCCGCCGGGTCGTCACGTGCACGACTCCACCGATCGCCTCGCTCCCGTACAGCACGCCGTAGCTCCCGCGCAGCACCTCGATCCGCTCGATGCCCGTCGTGGTCAGATCGTTGAAATCGAACCCGCCACCGGTGGTGGCGTCGTTCTGCGGGATACCGTCCACGACCACGAGAGTCTGGTTCGATGCCGCACCCCGGATGAACAGCCGCGAGAACTGACCCGCCGGACCGTCGCGCACGACGTACACGCCGGGCACCTCTCGCAGGAGCGAGTCCACCCGGGACGACTGCTCCCGCGCGATGTCGCTCGCCCCGATCACCGCCACCGAGGCGGTCTCATTCCCGACGACGTCCTTCCAGCGCTTCGCGACGACGAGGATCTCCTTCTCGAGGTCGCTCGAACCGCCGTCGTCTGCGAAGCAGAGAGCGGAGATGCACAACGAGAGCGCAATGGCGGGTACACGGAGCATGGAGGAGTCCTTCAGCGGGTGAGGTGGACCCGGCGCCGCACGTGTGGCGTGCCGTCGGGACCGTGAACGATGTCGAGTTCGGTGCCGAACGCCGCAGAGAGGTGTTCGGCCGTCAGCACGTCCCGCGGCGCACCGGCGGCGCGGACGGTGGTGACGCCGTCGGTACCCGGTGCCAGCAGCACGACCGTGTGTGCGGCCTGTGCCGCGAGATTGACGTCGTGGGTCACGACCACGATGGCGCGCCTCTCGGTAGCGAGACGCACGAACAGCCGCCACACCTCGGCCTGACCGGCCAGATCGAGGTGCGCGGTCGGTTCGTCGGAGAGCAGCACGTCGCCGCCCTGACAGAGCGCCCGTGCGACGTGCACGCGCTGGAGTTCGCCCCCCGACAGCGTGTCGATCGAACGGCTCTCGTACGCCTCGGCGCCAACCGTCGCCAGCGCAGCGCGTGCGGCGGTGACGTCATCCTCGCTCTCGAACGCGAACGCCGGACGCCACGGCGCGCGGCCGAGCAGCACGCACTCGATCGCAGTCAGGGGGAACACCGGACCGGAGTCCTGCGGCAGGACCGCCACGCGCCGAGCGGTCTCGCGCGGTCCCAGCGCGACCGGGTCCGCCCCCGCCACGCGAACGGTGCCCGCGCTCGGGACGAGCAGGCCGGCGGCCACGCGCAGGAGCGTCGTCTTGCCGCAGCCGTTGGCGCCGAGCAGTGCAACGATCTCTCCCGCTCCCGCGCTGAACGAGGCGTCGCGCACGACCGTGCGGGCCCCGTACCCAGCGGAGACACCGGTCAGCAGCAGCGGCGCTTCAGGCAACGAGTGCCCCCCCCCGTGCCCGCGACCGCAGGAGCAGCGCGACGAACGCCGGCGCTCCGATCGCCGCCGTCACGATCCCGACCGGCAACTCAGCCGGTGCCAGGGCCACGCGCGCCAGCGCGTCGGCCAGCGCGAGGAACCCGGCGCCCACGAGGAACGACGCGGGCACGACGAGTCTGTGGCCACTCCCGACGACCAGGCGGACCGCGTGTGGGATGACCAGGCCTACGAACCCGATCGGCCCCGCGACGGCAACCGAACACGCCGTGGCCAGCGCCGCCACGACGAACAACCGACGGCGGGTGCCGTGCACGTCGACTCCGAGTCCACGCGCGGTCGCCTCCCCGAACGCGAGCAGGTCCAGACGCCTCGCGTCCCGCAGGACCACGACGAGCACCAGCACGGCAGCGGCCACAAGCAGCCACAGTTCTGCGGCGGCGGGCGCCGTGAAGCCGCCCATCACCCATCGCAAGATCGCCTGCGACTCCTCGGGCGATGCCGCGTATTGCAGTGCCGCGAGCGCGGCGAGGAAGAACGCGTTGACGACGACACCCGCGAGCAGGAGCGTCGCCGGATGGAACGCACCGCGCCGGACGGCGATCGCGTACACGACGCCGAGTGCGACGAGACACCCGCCGAACGCGGCGGGCACTCGGGCCGGCAGCGCTCCGGCCGTCGCTCCGATCGCCACGATGGCGAGCACCGCGCCGAACGCTCCCCCACCGGAGATCCCCAACAGATACGGCTCGGCCAGCGGGTTCCGAAGCAGCGCCTGGAACGTCGTCCCGGCGACGGCGAGCACGCCGCCGACCAGGGCCGCCGCCAGGACGCGCGGCAGCCGGATGTCGAACAGGATCGCGCGGTGGGTATCGCTACCGCCTCCCCCGAGGATGGCGGCGACGTCGACCGACTCGGCGCCAACTGACGACGCCACCGCCACCGAGACGACTGCGATCACCAGCGCCGCGAGAACGACGCGCGCGAACAGGCCGGCTGTGACCGGCGCGCCACGTGTCACTCGGCGCGTTCCTCGTCGTAGAGGAGCCTCTCGAGCAGCGCCAGTGCCTGGGGAACGCGCGGGCCCGCCCGGAAGAGAGGTTCACCCTCCTTGCCGAGCACGATGACGCGGTCGTTCGCCACGGCGGGAATCCCGGGATGCTCGCGCCAGCCCGCGAGGAGCTTCGCGCGGCCCTCCGCGGTGTCCGAGTCGCCCACGGATGCGTCGAGGATGACGTCCGGCATACGCGCGAGCACGCTCTCCTCCGAGAGCGTCGGCCAGGCGGCCTCCAGGTCGCCTGCAACGTTCTGCGCACCGACGGCTTGCAACAGTTCGTGCAGGTACGACGCGGCGCCCGCGGTGTAGATCGGCCGGCGCTGCACGACGACGAGCACGCGCGGCCCCGGAGAGGCACGTTCCTTCTCGCGCACCATGGCGCGGACGCGGGCGAGTTCCACGGCCTCGGCGATGCCGCCCTGCAGTCGCCACCCCGCGTCGGCCCGTCCCGTCATCTCGCCGAGTTGGACGGCCGCGCGACGCACGTCGAGCAACGAGTCCGTCGGGATCAAGTACACGGGTGCGCGCCCGTCGATCGGCCGCAGCCGCTCGGCGAGACCGACGCCGTTGACCAGGACGGCATCCGGTTCGAGCGCCACGACCGCCTCCAGACTGACCGAAAGCGCGTCGCCGAGCCGGGGAAGGTCGGGCTTCCCCGGCACCGGCGGGTCGTACTTCCCGAGTCCGACCAGCTTGTCCCCTGCGCCCAACGCGAGAATCGTCTCGGTCAGCGCAGGATTGAGCGACACGATGCGATCGACCGCCGCAACGGGGGCGGGCGGACCGGTTGTGTTGGCGGGGTCACCACACGCTGCCGACAGGGCGGCGGCGAGCAGCACCGCGATGCGGAGGATGGCTGCACGGAACATGACGGCCTCACTCTCCCTTTCCACGGAGATGCTGACGTGAAGCGCTCACCGGGCAGGTCTTCTGGCTTCCGGACGACCGCTCGCGCGGTGGCCGTCTCGACCTTCCCGGGCCCCCTCGGTCGGGAGTCGCCCAGTGGTGTCGCGAGACAGCACGTCATCCGGTCACAGCGGCGGGCCCGCGGGGGTGTTGCACCCCACTTCCCTCTTCGGCGCACCGTTCGCAGCGCGCCTCTGCCGACCGTCGTGAGAACACGTCCGGGCGGCACCCGTGAGACAGATCGAGATCTGAAAGAACGCGGGGACCGTACCGGGGCAACGAAGTCCGTGCCGCAACTATCCGGTGCGCGAACTGGGAGTCAGGCCGGGTTCTGCAGCCAGGCGAAGACGACGAGCGCGAGGGCCAATAGCACGAGCAGCATCGCCCACACCGTCAGACGTCGCGAGGCTCCGAGGCTCTTGTCGATCAGGTCCTCGACGGTGCGCTGGTGGTTTGCCTGCGCGCTCTTCAGAGCACTGACCGTGTTGTCTTGCGCCTTCTCGTAGAGCCGCGCCGCGATCTCGGAGAGTCTCTCGGCCTGCTCGCGGGTCGCCGTCGGCAAACCGCGCAGCACGTCGGGGACGCCGCGGAGCTGGTTCTCCATCTCGCGGCCGCGCTTCTCGGCGGCCTCGTGGAACTTGCCGAGGACGTGCAGCACGTCGAGCTGCTGCTTCGACGTCTCGCGCAGTCCGTCGAGCAGTTCGTTGCGTGCGCGCTCCGCGGCGTCGAGGGACGCGAGACGCTCCTCGATCTTGCGGTTGCTCTCGGCCAGCCGCTCCCACGCGTCTGCCAGGCTGCGTGGACGGTTCTCGGGAACGGCGGGGGCGCCGTCCGCACGGCCTGCGGACGAACCGACGTCCTCGTCGTCGCCAGCAAAGATCGCCTTCAGGAACTTGTTCGGCACGGTGTCATTCTGCCCGATGGATGGGACGCAGGCACCCCATCAGTAGGCGCGCGCGAAGATCAGCCTCGGCCCGGTGGCATCCGCGCCGCAGATCGCGCAGGGACCCGGATCGTCCGGCGCGCCGTGCGGGAAGCACCGCGAGGTCGCCTTGGTATCGGACTTCACCCGGTTCAGGCAGTCCTCTCCACCGCACCAGCGCATGTGGAAGAAGCCACCCTCCTCGATCCGCGCCTTGAAGTCGTCGTAGCTGTCCAGGTCGCATGTCCGCTCGTCCCGGTACTTCTTCGCGCGAGCCAACATGTCGTCCTGGATCGCGGGCAGCAGCGCCGTCACGGTCGCGACGACATCGGCGAGCGGCACGGTCTGCTTCTCGCCGTTGTCCCGCCGCTTGACGATCACAACACCGGCTTCCTTGTCCCGGGCGCCGTACTCGAGGCGCACGGGCACGCCCTTCTTCTCCCACTCGAAGAACTTCGCACCCGGACGGAGCGCGTCGCGGGTGTCGGCCTTGACGCGGACTCCCGCGGCGCGCAGATCCGCGGCGATCTTCTCTGCGTCGGCGACCAGCTCACCGGCCTCGTCGCCACGGTAGATCGGCACGATGACCGCCTGGATCGGCGCGAGCTTCGGCGGCACGACCATGCCGTCGTCGTCGGCGTGGGTCATGATCAGCGCGCCGACCATGCGGGTGGAGGCGCCCCACGACGTGGACCACGCGTGCTGCATGTTCCCGTCCCGCCCCTGGAACTCGATGCCGTACGCCTTCGAGAAGACCTGGCCGAGATCGTGCGAAGTTCCGTTCTGCAGCGCACGGCCGTCCTGCATCATGGCCTCGACCGTGTGGGTGTCGATGGCGCCCGGGAATCGTTCCTGCGGGGTCTTCGCGCCCTTGACCACCGGCACCGCGCACACGGTCTCGGCGAATTCGGCGTAGACGTCGAGCATCCGCATGACCTCTTCGTACGCCTCCTCGTGCGTCTCGTGAGCCGTGTGTCCCTCTTGCCAGAGGAATTCCATCGTGCGGAGGAACAAGCGCGGACGCATCTCCCAGCGCACGACGTTCGCCCACTGGTTGATCAGGATCGGCAGGTCACGCCAGCTGTTCACCCACTTGCCGTACGTGGTGCAGATGATGGCCTCGCTGGTCGGGCGGAGGTACAGCGGCTCCTCTAGCTCCTTGTTGCCCCCCATCGTGACGACGGCGCACTCAGGAGCGAACCCCTCGACGTGCTCCGCCTCCTTGGTGAACATGCTCTGCGGAACCAGCATCGGGAAGTAGGCGTTCTCGTGGCCGGTCGCCTTGATGCGGTCGTCCAGTTCACGCTGCATGCGCTCCCAGATGCCGAAGCCCCACGGCTTGATGATCATGCAGCCACGCACGGGCGAGTTCTCCGCCATCTCGGCGGCCGCGACGATGTCCTGGTACCAGCGGGCGTAGTCCTCGCTGCGCTTGGCGATCTTCCTGCGTGACATGGTGTGCTCTTCTTCGGGTTGTGGTGAGCGCTACACGACGACGTTGACGAGCCGTCCGGGGACGACGATGACGCGCTTGACCTTCTGTTCCCCGATCGCCGCCTGGACGTCGGGGTCGGCGAGCGCCGCCATCTTGACGACTTCCTCAGGGGCATCAGCGGCAATCGTGACGCGCGCCTTCACCTTCCCACGGACCTGAACGGCGATCTCGATCTCGTCGAGCGAGAGCGCGTCCTGATCGACGCTCGGCCAGGGCTGCGCGAAGACGCTGCCCTCACCGCCCAGCATCTCGTGAATCTGCTCTGCGAGGTGCGGCATCAGCGGTGCCATGCCGAGGGCTACGACGCGCAACGCCTCGGCGTAGCAGCACTGGTCGTTCTCGTCGGCCTCCGCGGCGGCCGACGCGGCGGGCAGAACGTTCAGGAACTCGTAAATCGCGGCCACGGCCGTGTTGAGAGCCAGGTCCTTCTCGAACGCACGGGTCATCCGGTCGAGGAACACGTGCGCGCGGCGGCGCACCTCGCGCGCGTCGTCGCAGGCGCTCGGCATGCCGCGCACGTTCGGCTCGTGGGCGCCCAGGATCTCTGCGTATTCCGAGTAGGTCGCGAACAGCCGCTGAACCAGCTTGCGCGCTCCTGCCACCCCCGTCGGCTTCCACGCGATCTCCTCGTCCGACGGCGCGAAAAAGAACATCGCGACGCGGGCGGCATCGATGCCGTAGTCGCGGCAAACGTGGATCGGCGAGATGACGTTGCCGAGCGACTTCGACATCGGGCGGCCGTCCTCGTCCGACACCATCCCGTGGTGATAGAGGCGCGTGACCGGCTCCTCGACGTCCAGCAGCCCCTCGTCCTTCAGCACCTTGGTGATGAAACGGAAGTAGATCAGGTGGCCGTTGGCGTGCTCGGCGCCGCCGATGTAGAGATCCACCGGCAGCCAGGCCCGCGCGTACTCGGGTGAGAACAACGCGGTCTCGTTCTTCGGGTCGACGTAGCGCAGGTGGTACCAGGCCGAATCGATGAACGTGTCCATCGTGTCCGGGTCGCGCTGCGCCGCGCCGCCACACTCCGGGCACGCGACGTTCATGAACTCCGGCACGTCGGCCAGCGGACTGCGGCCCTTCGGGACCCAGTTCTCGATGTTCTCTGGCAGCAGGACCGGCAGCTGGTCCTCCGGCACCGGCACGACGCCGCACGCGTCGCAGTGGATCATCGGGATCGGGCAGCCCCAGTAACGCTGCCGGCTGATCAGCCAGTCACGCAACCGGAAGTTCACCTTGCCCGCGCCGATCTCCTGCTCCTCGAGCCACGCGATCAGGTCGCTCATTGCCTCGGCGCAGTCCCGGCCGTCGAACGGTCCGCTGTTGACCATCGGGCCGGCGCCCGTGTGCGCGGCCTCGAGCGTCGCGCCCGCCAGTTCCCCCGAGTCGTCCTGGATGACGACGCGAATCGGCAGGTCGTGCGCCTTGGCGAACGCGAAGTCGCGCTCGTCGTGGGCCGGGACCGCCATGACGTAGCCCGTGCCGTAGCCGGCCAGGACGTAGTCGGCGACCAGGATCGGGATCGCGTCGCCGGTGCACGGGTGCACGGCCAGGAACCCGCTCTTGACGCCGGTCTTCTCGCGGTTCGCGGCGCTGCGCTCGATCTCGGTCTTGTTCGCGGCCTCGGCGGCGTACGCCGCGACCGCAGCCGCATTCGGTCCGCTCTCCGCGCAGTAGCGGCCGAAGGCGGACTCGGGCGCGACCGCCATGAACGTAGCGCCCCATACGGTGTCCGGACGCGTCGTGAAGACCTCCAGCACCTGCGGGCAGTCCGCCGGGGCGTCCGCGACCTCGAAGCGGATCGTGGCGCCCTCGCTGCGGCCGATCCAGTTGCGCTGCGACGCGTACGTGCTGTTCGGCCAGGCCGGCAGGTCGTCCAGGCCGTCGTGCAGCCGCTGCGCGTAGTCGGTGATCTTGATGTACCACTGCTCGAGGTCGCGCTTGCGCACCTCGTTGCCGCAGCGCCAGCACTTGCCGTCCTGGACCTGCGCGTTCGCCAGCCCCGTGTTGCAGTCGTCGCACCAGTTGACCGGCGCGTCCTTGCGATAGGCCAGACCCCGCCGGTGCAGCAGCTGGAAGATCCACTGCGTCCACCGGTAGAAGTCCGGGTTGCAGGTCGCGAACTCGCGACTCCAGTCGTAGCCCATTCCGACGGCCCGCAGCGTGTCGCCTCCGGTGGCGATGTTCGCCCGCGTCCACTCACGCGGGTGCGTGCCCCGCTGGATCGCGGCGTTCTCCGCCGGCAGGCCAAAGGCGTCCCACCCGTACGGGTGCAGCACCTGGCGGCCGTTCATCAGCAGGTACCGGCAGACGGCGTCGCCGATGCCGTAGTTCCGGAAGTGGCCCATGTGGATGTCGCCCGAGGGGTAGGCGAACATCTCGAGGAGGTAGAACTTCCGGTCGGCGTCGGGAGCCTCCGGCGCCGTGAAGAGACCATTCTCTCTCCAGCGCTCTTGCCACTTCTGCTCGGTAGCTCGGAAGTCGTACTTGGTGCTCATCGGGGCCTCCCCCGTGCGCCACACGCGCGCGGGTCGTCCGAGGGGAAACGCGCGAGGTTAGCCCGAGGTTCAGTGCGCCCGGCATTCCCGGTGCCCTGACCGGCTCGCTGCCGCCTGCGAAAGTTGCCCCCCGCGCGGCGCCTGCCTATCGTCCGCGCTCCGTCGCGCTCCCTGGGGCCCTGGGGTCCCGGATCGGCGCGACCGCGAGCGGTGGGGCCTTAGCTCAGTTGGTAGAGCGCCTGAATGGCATTCAGGAGGTCAGGAGTTCGAATCTCCTAGGCTCCACCAGAGCGAGCACTCTCCCACGCGGCCATGATCTCGCGATTCACGCAGCGGTTCGTGAGCATCGATTGGCGGGTCTCGTCATCGACGTGCGCCAGTGACTTGTCGAGCAAGCCCTTGGCGTCCTCGAGATGCGCCCGGTCGCCGGTCGCGCGGAAGAGGAGCCAGTACGCGTCACGGCGCTCGTCGACAGCGACGCGCTCGGCATTCTCGGCGACGAATACCAGCGCGTCCTCCACGTCCCCGCCGGGCAGGCACGCCAGGTGGCCGCGCGCGAGCGCCTCCTCGTCCACGCACTCGTTGGCCGCCGCGATGTCGCGCCCCTTGACGAGCGACTCGCGCGCGGCCTCTTCGTCGCCCGCTGCGGCGTGCAGTGCCCCGATCGTGACGAGCGACACCGCCGACAGGTTGGGCAGCCCCACCTCGTCGGCGATAACCACGCTCGCGGTCAGGTTCTCCAGCGCGCGTTCGCTCTCGCCCTCCTCAAGGGAGAGTCTGCCCAGATTGAAGTGCGCGCGCGACTCGGCTTCCCGGTGCCCCAGGTCGCGGCTGAGTTCCAGACTCTGTTCAAAGTTCTCGCGCGCCTCCCGCAGGCGACCCTCGGCGTAGGTACCCGTTCAGGGTATGACGATCCGCGGCCTCAGCGCGTGATCGGGAGCGCGACGAGAGCCGGCGGCGAGCGGTTGTGCGCGAGTGCCGCGCTGACGTCTGCGAGGTAATCGAAGACGCTCTCGCCACGCTGGCGGAGCGTGGCGGTGACGGTCAGGATGCGCTCGACGAAGCGGAGTCCGCGCTCGCTCTGACTTCCGTGCGTTGCGCGTCTCCACAGGACCGGCTTGCGCACCGCGCGCTCAGCGGCGTTGTTCGTCGGGGAGACGCCAGGGACGTCGGCGAAGGTCCACAGAGCCTCCGCTCGGTCGAGCAGATGCCGAGTCGTTCCGCGTACTCGGCGGTGCTTGCTGTCTGCGCCGCGCACGAGCAGCGTCAGGAGTCGGTCCCATGTGAGACGCAGCTCACGCCGCATGCGGTCGCGGTCCCCGTGCTCGCCGAAGTGACGCTGAGCTCGCATGACAGCCTGGGCGAGACGCACGGCCTGCTTGCCGAAGCGCCGGCCGCCGCGCGAGCCCTCGGCCAGCGCTCGAAAGTCCCTCTCGAGATGCGCCCAGCAGATCTGGCGGCGCTCGGTGGGATGCTGGTCGTAAGCGCCCATACGGTCGGTCACGAGGACGCCCCTGAAGCGCTTGCCCACGAGTCGCCGCATGGCCTTGGCGCTCCTGCGCCGATCGATACGATGGACCGTGGCGTGCTCACAGACCGCGCTCCACAGCCAATGCAGCGTGCCACGACGCGACCACGGTGTCTCGTCTACATAGGCGACGCTGCTCGTGCGTACGGCCCCGAGGGCCTCGATGTGCGCTGAGGAGATGGCTCCCGACACCCGCTCCTCGATCGCACTGACCGTGCCCGGTGACATCGAGACGCCGATGACGTCACGCAACAGACGACTGGTCTCGCGCCGCGACAGGCGGAAGACGCCGACCAGAGCCGCGGTGAGCGCACAGAGTCGCGGGCCGAAGGGACTCGCCGTCACACCGCTTGGCAGCGAGGCAGTGGACGTGGCGCCACAGTCCGTGCACCGTGCCCGGTGCAACCGGTGCTCGGTCACCTGGATCAGCCGTGGCGGGACCTCGAAGACCTGCTGGCGTGTCGGGGCGCGATCGATCGGGACGAGCACGTCGCTCCCACACGCGCTGCACTCGCGCGGGCGGTGGTCCTCTACGCCATCGACCTCGGACTCGTCCACGAGCTTGCGCGTCGCCCCTTTGTGGCCGGGCTGCGCACCCTGGCGCTTGTCCGACGGCGGCTTGCGCCGCCGCCGCTTCTTGGACCACGACGGATCCGAGGACGGTGGGCGCGAGGAGGTGCGGGAGTCCCGGCGAAGACGGCTCTCGAGATCGTCGATCCGTGCCGCCTGCCGCTCGATCACCTCCGCCTGCTCGGCAATCGTCTCGTCCCGAGCGTCCAGACGACGGGTCAGGCGCTCGACCAGATCACGCAGCTCATCGGTGCCCACATCCGATTCATCGACCGAACGGAAAGCGATCTGGATCCGAGCTCAGAACCAAGGGCTGAACGGGTACCGGCGTAGAACGCTCCGGCCAGGTTGCCCAGGCAGTTCACCTCCAGTGCGCGGCTCCCGACCTCGCGGCTGAGTGCGAGACACTGCTGCTGGTGCTCGAGCGA
Source organism: Planctomycetota bacterium (assembly GCA_965248445.1). Classification (GTDB taxonomy): domain Bacteria; phylum Planctomycetota; class JAJSAM01; order JAJSAM01; family JAJVHW01; genus CBDFJG01. The sequence goes on along the minus strand of CBDFJG010000003.1, from coordinate 273,012 downwards.
CTCGCGCAGACGGCCCTCGGAACCGAAGACCAGGCCCAGGTTCCCCAGCGCGTTGGCCTCGCCCACCCGGTTCCCGATCTGGCGGCTGATGGCGATGCTCCGGAGGTAGCACTCCCGCGACTCGGGCATCCGGCCCGCGGACCAGTGGATGATCCCCAGGTTCGAGGTGAGGTTCGACTCGAGCTGCCGGTCGCCGGCTTCGCGGCTGAGCGCGAGACCGTGCTCGATGTGATCGTGCGCCTCGACCAGGCGGCACTCGTCCCAGCAGACGAGGCCGAGGCCGCCAGCGGCTCTTGCCTCGCAGTTTCGGTAGCCGATCTCTGCGCAGAGGGCGAGTCCGCGCTCGAGGTGCTCCCGTGCCTCGGGCAGGCGGCCGCCGGAGCGGAACGCGGCGCCGAGGTTCACCGTGGCATCGGCCTCTGCCTCCCGGTCGCCGCTCGCGAGTGCGAGGTCGAGCGCGCGGGTCTGCGCCGCCGCGGCCTCCTCGTTGCGGAACAACCCGAGGAGAGCGCGACCGAGTGTCCGTGCAGCCCGAATCTGCAGCGCCTGGTCCCCGGCCTCCGCGGCCAGGCGCTCCGCCTCCCGCGCGCACTCCTCCGTGATCGCCGGGCGGCCCAGCGGGATGAGCGCCGCAACGCGGCGAAGCAGCACCTTCGCGCGTGCCACGCCGGTGAGGAGGCCCGGGATCGCAAGCGCGCGCCCGGTGAGCGCCGCGACCTGGGCTTCCAAGTAGCCCTTCGTCAGGTGAGTCTCCGCTGCCGGCAGGTAGCGCAGCGCCGCCTCGCCTCGCGCGCCCTTGAGGAAGTGCTCGCAGATGTCGACGCAGAGCGCACCGTCGAGCGCCGCGGGGTCGGTGTCGGCGGCGTTGGTGCGCGTCGCCAACGCGTCGGCGAGAGCGGCGTGATACTCCTCACGAAGCACCTCTGGTAGGGAACCGTAGAGGGCTTCCTGCACCTGATGGTGGTCGAACGCGAACCTGCGCCCCGAAGAGCGCACCAGACGGTGCGCCCTCTCGATCTGGGCAAGCTGCTTGAAGAGCGGGATGCGGGGAGTGCCCGTGACCTCCGCGATCAGCGCGGGATCGAACTCGAACCCCCAGCACGCGGCCACGTCGAGCACGTCCCGGTCCTGCTGGCTCAGCCCGGAGACGCGAGCATTGACGAGATCCAGGACCGACGACGGAATCTCGATCTCGTCGATTACCTGCGTTCCGATCCACGTGCCCTCCTCCGTCTGCCGGATGAACTGCCCATCGCGCAGGCCGCGCAGGATCTCGAAGACGAAGAACGGGTTGCCGTCTGACTTGATCGCGATCTGCGTGCCGAGGTCGCTCGCGAGTTGCTCGGAGTGCAGCGTGTCCTGCAGCAGCCGCGCGAGGTCCTTCGCGCCGAGCCGTTGCAGCGGGAGTTGACTCGTCTGGTCGAGCCGCGTGAGTCCGGCGAGCCAGTCCTGCGAGACTCCGGGTCGCGCCGTGCCGACGAAGAGCACGCGGTGACCCGGAGCCGACATCGCGAGTGACGTGAAGAGAGAGCGGCCTTCCTCCGGGGCGAAGTGCAGATCTTCGATCAGCACGACGGTCGTCCGCTCGGCCGCGAGGGTCTGCGTCGCGCGGACGAAGCAGGTCTGCAGTGAGCCCTTGCTGAGTACCTGCGCATCGGGTGGCGCCCCCTCGCCGCGCAGCAGCGCATCGAAAGCGGGCACCAGGACCTGGTTCTCCGGCAAGTACGTCGCGCTGCCCGCTTCGCCGAACTGCGCGCGGTACGCCGAGGAGAACCCGCCCTCGGCCGCGGCTGCGCCGCCCGGCGGGTAGCTCCCGCACAGAAAGTTGAGATCCTCGCCGTCGCGCTGCAGGCGCCCGATCAGCTCGTCCACGAGACGTGACTTGCCGATGCCTGCCTCGCCCTCGACAAAGACAACGTTGCCTTCGCCGGCCTTGGCGCATTCGTAGAGAGCGCGGAGGACTGCGATCTCGTCGTCCCGGCCGTACACGGCGGTCTCGCGAGGGATGCGGATGCGACGGATCGGACGCCGCGTGTTCAGTTGCAGAGCACGGGCGCGAGCACGCCACCACTGGCAGTCCTCGCCCGATTCCAGCACCGCCAGCAGGTCGGACGCAGTCGCGAACCGCTCGTCACGGTCCTTGGCGAGGAGGCAGTGCACGACCTCTTCGAAGAACGCGCTCAGCTGCGGGTTGATCTCCCCGAGACGCCGCGGCTCCTTGGACAGCACCAGGCGGATCACCTGCCCGACTTCGTCGCCGTCGTACGGGTTGACGTCACTCGACAGCTCATAGAGCACCAGCCCGAGTGCGTGGAGATCGGCGCGACCGTCGAGGCCCTTGCCGCCGCCCTCGAGCTGCTCGGGCGCCGCGTAGTGCAGCGACCCGACGAACGCGCCCGTCTGCGAGAGCCGCAAGGCGTCGTCCATGGACCGCGCGACCCCGAGGTCCATGATCTTGACAACGTGAGCCGGAGTGATGAGCACGTTCTCCGGCTTCACGTCCCGGTGCACGGCGCCGGCGGCGTGGATCGCTGCGAGTCCCTTGCTCACTTCGCGGCCGATGTGCCGGCAGAGTTCCTCAGGCACCCGCTCGAGCTCGGCGCGCAGTTCGGCTAGCGTCTGCCCCTCGACGTACTCCATCGAGAGGTAGTGCCGCCCGTCGATCTCCCCACCGTCGAACGTGGTGACGACGTTCGGGTGGCGGATCGTCTTGCCGATCTCGACCTCGCGGCGGAAGCGCTCAGCCGCGTCCCCGCCCTCGAGCAGGTGCGCGTGCATGACCTTGAGCGCGACGACGCCGTCGGGACCCGTCGCGCGAAAGACGCTACCCATGCCGCCGGAGCCGAGCTCCGAGTCGATGCGATACGGGCCGAGGCTCTCGCCGATCACGGCGGCGACGGTAGCAGGGATGGACCCTGGGGCGCGCCGGCGGTCGCCGAGACCGTCTGTAAATGCGAACACCGGCCGCGACTTCGTCGCGACCGGCGTACGTCTGGTCTAGAGACGAGGCGACTCAGCCCGTGCAGCACCCAGTGCAGCATGCGGACAGAGCGAGCAGCGAGACGAGCGCGATGAGCAAACGCATAGGACTCTCCTTGTTACGGCGCCTACAGCAGGCCCGGCCGGAAGTGTAGGACACGTACGGGGAGGGGCCAGTCCCCCTCCCTCAGGTTCACATCCCCTTCATCGGCGGAAGGCTGGCGTGGCTTCGACGGACGACTCGCGCCGTCGTGAACACCGGGGACCCGGTCACTTGACGCCGGCGGAGTTCAGCGCGCGCTGCAGTGCCGCGGCCCCGCGCTGAACGGTGATCGCCGGATCGACATGTCCGCGCAACGCGGTCACCGTGAAGCTGCTGTCCCGGCGGGGACACGAACAGACTCCGGCAGCCCTCTTGAGCGCGACGTACGTCGCGGTGTTCGCAGTGTACTTCTTGTGCCACTCCAAAGCGTCAGAGCCGGTTATCGAGTGCCGCGCGTCGCGGAAACCGGAGCGAACCGCTACCACGCGTTCGCAACGCTCGCACACACCCGGCGAGTCCGGCCACGCGACGAACGCCGCCAGCAGCAGCACAACAAGCGCCGTCAGCGCCACACCAAAGCTCCGCCGCACTGCAAGCGAACGCCGGGACGGCCGGGGCGACTCAGACGACAGCTGCGCAGTGGAGGTCAACGACCACACCGGCTGCACATGGCGTTCACGTCGCAGTGCGCTCGCCGTCGCAGCGTCGTTGAACGCAACCGACGGCGTCCGCTTCGCAGTGCGAGTCCCGTCGCCCTCTGCAGTCACACCGACAGAATCGGTGTGCGGCTGCCGCGCGCGGACGCGTGCGGCCCGGCATCGTGTTCGTCAGAAGACGAGCCAGAAAACGACACCCCCCCCCGCTGCGCAACTGCGGGCCGGTCTCGACTTCGTCAGAAGGCGAACTCAGAGACGACACCACCCCGCGCAACAAAAGTTGCGCGGGGTGGTGTGCCGAGGAACACGACTGCCGGTAGAGAAAAGGGGAATGTGATGTGGAGTGTTCGCGGCGAGTCATTTTACGGGGGGGTCGTCCCCAACCCCGGCACACCGAGAGTATCGCGTTCCCTGCACGACATTTGGGCACGTCTTCGCTCACGAATTCATGCGTGGGCGGAATGATTCCGGACTAAGCCGCGCGCGCTATTCGGCCGGCGCGGGACACCAGCACGCCTCGGCTTTGCCCGTCGTGTACAGGTTGATCGTCCGCGAGATCTCGATTCCGGACGACTGGATGTCCGGTGTGAACAACTCGCCCGCGTTGCCGAGATGCGCGGCGAACGCGGACGTGTCGTCGCACGTGCGCCGACCGAGCTGCGACATCGTGAAGTCGAGCGACCTACCGCGCCACTTGCGGCCGACTCCGCCGTCGCAACGGCAGGCGGGCAAGAGGGTAACGGCAGCGAGCAATGCCCCTGCGAGTAGCGAACGTGTGGACGGACTCACGCGGCACCTCCGACTGCGGGATCAACTTCGAGCGTCCCGTCCCTCAGACGATAGACGCGACCGGTTCTTGCGGCCAGGCGCTCGTCGTGCGTCACGAGCAGCATGGCGCGCTCCTTGCTATCGAGTCCCAGGAGCAACTCCTGGACACCCCGGCTCGTGCGCGGGTCCAGGTTGCCCGTCGGCTCATCGCAGAACAGGACGGCCGGCTTGTTGATGAGCGCGCGGGCGATCGCGACCCGCTGCCGCTCCCCGCCCGAGAGCTCCTGAGGCCGGTGCTTCGCGCGATCCTCGAGCCCCACGCGCTCCAGCAGCTCGGCCGCCCGCCGCTTCATGTCCGCCCGGCGGCCCAGCCACTTGCCCCCGATCATCGCGGGGAGCCAGACGTTCTCGATCGCGGTGAGCTCGTGGACGAGGTGATAAAACTGGAAGACGAAGCCGATCCCGCGGTTGCGCAGCGCGTTGCGCCGCTTGCGCGAAGCCGCCAGCGCGTCCTGACCGAGAAGTTCCACGCGACCCCGCTGGGGCCGGTCGAGCAGTCCCAGGACGTTGATCATCGTGGTCTTCCCCGAGCCCGACGTGCCCACGACGCTGACCTTGTCGCCGCGGCGCAGGGTCAGGCCGAGGCCCTGGAGCACCTCGATCTCCACCCGGCCCATGCGGAACGAACGGCGCACCTCCTCGGCGAACAGCACGACGTCGTTCTTCTGGCTCTTACTCATGCTGCTCACTCATGGTGCAGAGCCCTGGCGGGGTCCATCAGGCCCGCCCGCAGCGCCGGGATCGCGGCGGCGATCAGCGTGCACACGAGCGCCGCCGTCGCGAACATCGTGACCTGCTGCGGATCGACCTCCGTCGGGATCTTCTCGAAGAGGTAGATCTTCGAGTCGAAGACCTCCTGGCCGGTGAGCGCCGAGATCCAGTCGTGGATCGTGTCGATGTGGCGCACTACGAGAAGACCGCCCAGCGTGCCGCCGACCGCGCCGAGCACACCCATCAAGAAGCCGTTCAGGATGAACGTCGCCGCGACACCCTTCACGCCGGCACCGAGTGACCGGAGGATTCCGATCTCGCGGACCTTGTCGGAGACGAGCAACCACTGCGCGGCGAAGATCGAGGACGTGCCCGCGAGCACGATGAGGAACGCGATGACGAGGATCATCCGCTTCTCGCTCTGGATCGCGAGCACGAGGTGGAGGTACTGAGCCCACCACGGCTCGACGCGGAACGCGGCGATCATGGGCGTGTCGGGATTCGCGATCGCGGGCGGCGCGCGCACTCCCTGCGGGAGGCTCTTGTGAAAGAACTCGCGCCACTCGCTCTGGAACACCTCTTCGATCTCAGGGAAGTCATTGTCGCCACGCCGCAGCCGCGCCCGCACGGCCCGGCGGGACGTCCGCGCGTTGAAGAAGCTGTCGAACTTCTCGTGCGACATGAACACGCTGCGGCCATCGATCTCGCTGTTGCCGCTCTTGTAGATGCCGACGACGACGAAGAGCTCCTGCTTCAGTTCGAAGTCGTCGAGAGCCACGTTGCCGCCATTCCCGGCGGGATCGGCTTCGTGCTGACGCAGGGAGAACAGCTTCACCTTCTGGCCGGGAAGCACGTGCAGTTCGCGCATCAGGTCATGGCCGAGGATCACACCGTGGAACCCCATCACAGCTAGATCCGGATCCCACACGTCGAACGGCTTCGTCAGGTCGACCTGAGGTACGAGCCGCTCTTTCGACTTCGAGTCCTTGGTCGTGATGTACTGCCCGAAGCTGTTGACCTGTTGCTCGCGGATCCCGTCGATCCCGAAGACCCGCCCGACCTGGAACTCGTCCATGATCGAGCGGTCGACGTCACCCGAGCGGCGCACCATCGTGATCGTCTCGTAGTGCGGAGCGGTCGCAGCGATGGAGTCCGGGAAGCGGCCCTTCATCGCGACGGCGAGCTGGTCGAGATCGGCCTCGAAGCGCGGCGTCACGATCAGGTCGGCCGTCGAGCCGACGTACGTCGCCTTCAGTTGCGACTGGAAGCCGTCCATGACGGCCATCACGAGGATCAGGACGACGAGGCTGGCGCCGACGAAGAACGCACCGATCAGCGTCATGAGCCAGTGACGCTGCACGAACCGGAGCGAGAGGAAGATGGGATACACGGGCGGTGGATTCTGCTGGAAGGGAGAGTGTGACCGGAGCGTCAGCGCGCGTTTCGGAAAACGGGAGGTCGGTGTCGACGACTGACCGGGGGGTGCTGCCGACGGTGCTGCCCCCCAGTCACCCGCCGATCACCGCGGGTGTCCGTCAACGGGACGGAACGAGGATCTGCGAGACGTCGGGCGCTGCCGCGCGCACGACGTCGAGCAGGTCCTCGTCGGCCAGCAGATCCGGAGCCCTCTCGAGCACCAGGAACCCGGGACGCTGACCGTCCGCACCGCTCTCCACGATGCGACAGGCCAGCATGACACGGGCGCGCAGACTGGGCCCGACGGCGTCGAGGGCGTCCCGACCTCCGTCGCTGCGCAGCAGCACCGGCTCGCCGTCTCCGTGATCGATGCCGTTGTACGCCCCTCGCGTGACGGCGGACACGACGCGGGCGAGGCCCGCATCGCCTGAGGGCCGCGCGACGGGAGCCGGGTGCGCGACGGGATCCCGGTGCGCGGCACCGCCGGACGACGCCCGGGCGACATCGGCCAGCACGGTGGCGGCGAGTTCGTCCTCCGCCGCGTGCGCGATCGCCTCGGTGTGCGCGCTCGCGATGCGCTCACGGGCGAACACCAGATCAGCGTCCCGACCGGTCGCTGCTCCGAGGGCGGTCAGCGCATCGACGGCGTGCCGCTTCGCAGTCGCCGTGTCCGGCGCTGTGTCCGCGAGGAGCGCGTCGCGCTCGACGCACGCTTTGAACACCAGATCCCCCATCTCGCGCGCACGGTCAACTGCATCGCGCACGGACTCGCCGTCCGCGAGGCCCGCTGCCGGGAGTTCCTTCGGCGGTAGTGGCGTGTGCAACGCGCGAGCGGAGCGCCCGATCTCGACCTCCGCGACGGCGAGGCCGTCGTCCAGCGACTCCATGCGATCGTGCAGAGGAGATAGCTCCTGATCGAGGGCGGCGAGGTCGTCCCGAAGCCGGCCGGGCAGGGCGGGGTCGTCCGGATTGCCGAGATCGGAGAACCGGCTGCGAAGGGCATCGCGGTGTTCGGCGCGCTCCGGGCCGCCCGCCGCGATCGCAGCATGCGTAGCAGCCGCAGCGCCGGTCAGCGTTCCGATCTCGGCCCGGGCGGGCTCGGCGGGCTGCGCGAGCCCCGCCGTATAACGCCCGCCGTGACGATGACGGGCCGAGGCGACTCCCATGAAGCTGGCGGCGGAGGCGACGAAGGCCATGCCGACGAACGCGCGCAAGCGATGGTCTTCGAACGCGGTGTTCTCCGACGCCGTCACGAACGCGAGGAGTCCGAAGAGCGCGAGCGCAATCACTGCGAGACACCACTCGAGCGCGCCGTTCGCGCGAGGGGGCGCGCCGTCCCTCCGCTCCGCGCCGCTCCCGGTGCTGAGGCGGCCGGTGTCCGGCTGCGCGAGGCGGCGGTACTCCTCCAGTCGCGGCAGCCGCGCGCGGACGCGGGCCCGCTCGGCGTGCAGCCCGTCGATCTGCTGCGACAGGACCTCTCGCTCGCGTCGGAGCCGCCCCGCGGCGGCGACGAGATCCTCGTGAGAGGCGCCGGCCAGGCTGCGCAGGCGCTCGGCACGAAGCGACCGCGTCAGGTCCGTGACGGCGCGCTCTACGCGGAGTTTTGCGTCGGCAACCGGATCGGCAACCACACTCGCAACCGGTCCGGCGGCCATGGGGCCCGTGGCCATGGAGTCGGTGGCCATGGAGTCGGTAGATCGTGTCGTCCCGCTCATTCCGCTCATTCCGCCCGATCCGCCCGATCTGGCGGTCCGCGCGGGCGACGTGCCGCCACTTGTGTCGATGACCGCCGCACGTGCGAAGCGCTGCGGATCGCCTCCGGTCAGCTCCGAGAGCCGCGACGCGACGCCATCGGATCCGCCCGTCACTCGCTGGCCGCCGGCTTCCCGCAGCGACGCCTGGCCCTTGCCACGGCGATCGACTCCGCGGAACACGGAGGCGCGTGCGTCACCGGGGAGTCGCAACCCGGCCTCGACGTACGCGAAGCCCTCGCCGCGGGCCATCGGCGGGCCGCCCTCGGGATCGCTTCCGGTCAGCGCGAAACGCACCGCGTCGGCGAGTGCACCGGGCTCTGCGTCCTCGGGAACGTCGACCCGCACGATGCCGTCGCGCGGCAGATCGCGGACCGTCAACTCGCGGACTCCGCGGAAGTTGACCAGCTTCAGCGACCTGAGGTTCACCTGCAGTTCTCCCGTAGAGAGTGGCCGGCGCGACCCGGAGTCGCTCGGCCCGGCACCTGCCTGAGTACGTGTCTCACTGTGCCGTCCCACATTCTGATGAGCCCGCGGAGCCTCCGCTTTGGGACCGCCCCGAGGCAGCGTACCCCGCCGCGACCACGGCGCTCCTCGGCCCCACCCCTCTCACAAGAGCAGCGCCGCAGCCAGGCCGGCCAGGAGAGCCGCGGCAGCCGTGAAGACAAGCCACCACAGCGTCTGCCGCGGCCGCTCCGGCGCGCGGCAGGGCAGGCAGAGAATGCGCCCGTCGCCGGCCAGCGCCGCCCCTCCCTCGACGGCGTAGAGCGGGATTGAGACGCCACAGCCATCGCAGAAGTGGATCTGGATCGCGCTCCTGTCGAGGCTATCGCGACACTCGTTGCAGAACGACAGACCGTAGGTGCCGCCCTCTGAGGGCTCTCCGCCCTCCAGCTGCGCGCCGCATGCCTCGCAGGCTCGCGGTCCGGGCTGGAAGCGGACCCGCCGACCGGAGCGCGGCAGCTCGATGTCGCGACTGGCGTGGTAGAAAAGCTCCATGTCGACTCCGCAGTCCCCCGCGCCGCGCCGCCGGTCCACACCGGTCATCGCGGCCGTCCTCGCTATGACGCTCGTCGGTTGCGAGATCACGTACGAGGATACCGGCCCGCTGCCCTACGGAGACCGCCGGGACGAGCCGGTCGAGAGAAGCGGCAACCCGCTGCCTCGACCGGGGGAGCATCCCGCCGTGGACCAACACGGTGATCCGGTTGAGCCCGGCAAGCGGCCGGGACCGGGACCGGACATGCGCGAGACTCCCTCGGTGGACGTCCCGCCGCCGGTGCCCACCCACAAGGACTCGGTGCACGTGACGAGCTCGACCGGCGAGTACCACAAGGCCGGCTGCACGCTCGCGACGGGTACGACACGGCCGTTTGAGACGGCCTACGACGCGCTCGACGCCGGGTTCCTCCCGTGCCAGACCTGCCGCCCCGGACCGTAACGAAGCCCGTAGCGACGGCCCGCATGAGACGGCCCTGGGCGCATGAATCAGCGGAGGCCGCGGCGTGCTCGCCGCGGCCTCCGCTTCTGATTGTTGACTCGATCAGGGCGGTTACAGGTGGCCGAGGACGACCTTCACCACGTCGAACTCTTCTCGGAAGTTGTTGTGCGACACGAGCTGCGACAACACCGGCCGGCGGTCCTTGTCGCCGAGGTAGCCCAGTGCGGCGACCGCGAACGCGCGCGTCTCCTTGCTCTGGCTCGACAGGAGCGCCTGCAGTTTCGCAACGCTCTCGCCATCGCGGATCCGCCCGAGAGCCACGACCGCTGCTCCCCGCGTGTAGCGCGAGAGCCAGTTGTCGTCTGCGGTCGAGATCACCTTGATCAGGAAGGGGACGTCCTTGCGATCGCCCACCAGTCCGAGCGCCACCACCGCGCCGCGCTGCACGTCGGCGCGGTCCACGTCGGTGTAGATCTTGCGCAGTTCCTGCGCCTGTTCGGCCGGCGTGCCGGGGATCATGCCGAGCGCCATCGCCGCGTACGAACCCAGCTTCGGGTCGCTTGCGGATGCCGAGGCGATCTCGGCGAGCATCGGTCCGACGCCGCCTTCGCGCGCGAGTCCGGCGGACATGCAGAACGCGGAGAGCGTCTCCGCGTCGCGGGAGCGGTCCTCGAGTTCCTCGGTGTAGAACTTCCGCACCTCGTTGTCGATGCCCTCGAAGAGCGCGAGTCCGAGGTTCGCGTACTGCGCCTTGATCTTGCTCTTCTGCGGCGCGAGCGCGACCGCACGCAGCAAGGCGGGGTGCTTACCCCAATCGGACTCCGGCATGGCGGCCAGCACGCGGCCGAGGCTGACCGCGGCGAAGCCGGCGCCCAGTTGGTCCGCGCTGTTCTTGATGCCGTTCTTGCCTGACAGGGCCTTTGCGGCGTCGGTGTTGGGGAAGTCCCCGAGCGACAGTGCGGCCTGGCGCTTCGTCTGCAGATTCTTCACGCTGCTGAGCGCCTTGGTGAGCGCCTTCTGCGCCGCGTCGTTGCCGATCCGACCCAGTGCGTGGGCCGAGTAGACCTGCACGATGCGAGCCGAGGCCTTCGACTTGACTGCCGCCGAGAGATCCGGGACGGCGTCTTCGTAGCGCAATGCGCCGAGGGCGATGGCGTGACAGGCCTTCTCGCGGTCACGCCCCTTGTGCTTCTTCATCTCACGGTAGCTCTCGAGGAGCGCGGGCGCGGCCTTCTCGAGGTCACCGGTCAGGCCAAGTGCGAGCGCGGCGAACGCGTTCAGGTTGCGCTGTCCGAGCTTCTCGATCAGAGCGTCCACGACGTCGGGCGAACGGGTGAGACCGAGCGCGAGCAGTGTGTCCTGCTTGACTGCGAGGTTCGTCTCGAGGGACAACCGCTCGAGTAGCACGTCGACGGCCTTGGGGCCGCCAAGCTTACCGAGCGCGATGACCGCGGTGTCGCGGACCATGCCCTGCTTGTCGATCGTCGCGCTCTTCAGCACGTCGAAGATGCGCTCGCGGTCTTCGGGCGTGATCGCGCTGCGAAGACGTTCGTCCTCCGGCATGATGCCGAACACCCTCACCGCCGATGCGTCGGGAAGATCGACGCGCCGTCCCTGCTCTGCGACCAGGTTGGCCATCGCCTCTTCGCGGTTGTGCTCCCAGTACCAGGAGACGACTTCGAAGCGCTCGGTCGCGGCGGACGCGGAGCGACCGCCGCCGAACCCGCCGCCGCCGATGCCGCCGCCCGCGCCCGGAGTCTCACCGGTGCCGGCGCTGGCGCCTTCACCGCCGCCGCCCGCGCCGCCGAGATCAGCGCCGCCTTCACCGCCGCCCTCGCCCTCGCCCTCGCCCTCGCCTTCGCCTTCGCCTTCGCCTTCACCCTCGCCTTCGCCCTCACCCTCGCCGCCTGCGCCGATGCCGCCCCCGTCGTCACCACTGCCGCCCGCTGACGGGCCGGTGTCCTCGGGACCCTCGGTCTCGGTTGTGTCCTCTTCGACGGTCTGGTCGGCCGCCTGCGCATCTTCCGGACCGCGGTAGTTGCCGTAGAGACGGCTACCGCCCGACTCGGCGAACGCCTGGTCTGCGTAGAACACGTCGCCGCAGAGCATCGCGGCGGTAGCCAGCGTGAGCATCAGCGGGGTGCGAATCAGGAACCAGGTCTTGCGGGTCTTGGTACTGGCGGGGCGTTGCATCTCGATCCTCCGAGGCGACCGTTGGGTCGAAGCGGCCGAGGGCATCGAGCGTCGCGCCGCGACACCGGTTCGGCCGCATGTGGGCTTCTCTGTGGGATTCTGAACGCTGGGGGCCCCACCTGGGTAGCACGGAATCCGGGAATCCCGCCTGATCAGGCCGGATCGGGACGGTTCAGTCCGTAGGACGGGAGGCGAGGCCGCGGACGACGTCCTCGAGGTCCTCGACCCGCAGGGAGCCGGCCACCTCGACGATCATGCCTCCGACGTGGCCCCGGACGTGCGCGCGGCCCGTGCCGGTGCGGCGCTCGAGAGCGCCCACGGCGAGCGTGTCGTCGTCCTTGGCAGGCCGTTGCCGGACCGAGAAGGCGGCTAGCCCATCGGACCAGAACTCCCGCTGGGAGCCGCAGTCCAGGAGGCGGCAGGCGACCCGGCGGAACCCGGCCGGGACGTTCGACGCCACGAGGGCATCGAACGAGCAGCCGCCCCAATCCTGGTCGTCCGGCGTCTCGATCGTCTCAGGCGGCGCTGGAGCATTGGCCGGCGGCTCCGGATCGAACTCCACTGACTCGTACGCCCATGCGAACGAGACCTCGCCCACGTGATTGCGCTGCGTCTCCGCCAGCGGCAGCCACGTCTCGGCATCGACGTCGATGTCGAGACTCGGGCGATGCGGTGCGCGCCCGCGCACGCGGATCGTGATCGTGTCACGCCAGGCGATCTGCGGGCCCGGCTCAGGAGCGCGTTCGACCGTGTAGTTCGAGAGGAGCAGGTCCGGGTCCTCGATCCAGCGGTGGCGCTGCCGGAAGTTCCATCGTTGGTGCCGCTCGCCGTCACCCTCCCAGGTGAGGAGCGTTAGGCCGCCGGGGGCGTGCTGCACGTGAACCCGCGATGTGCGCGAACTCTCCCGCGGCCCGTGGTGGGCGGTCTTCCAGCCGGCGAAGGCGAGCTTCGTCTCGGCGTCGCGGATCTTGCCGATCAGTTCCGCGGCGCTCGGGTCCGGCGCCGGAAGGGCGGCCATGTCGTCAGCGGGATCGTCCGGAACGTCATCGCGGCAGCCAGTCAGTCCTGCAACCCCCAACAACCCAACGAAGAACAGTCCTGCCAGAGGCAGAACTGTTGTGGTGGCGACGTGTCGTCCGCGTCTGCGGATCATCGTCCCTCGGACGCGAAGCCTACCGGGCGGCGCAGTGCGACGGCCTCGAGACCGGACGTGAGCGAGAGGATGTCGTCGTCCGGCAGCGGAGCGCGCTCCGCGAGATCTTGCACGTGCAGCACACGCACGGGCACGAACGCCGCCTCCAGGTCGCGATCCTCGACCATCAGAAGCGTCACGGAGATCACGACGGCGGCGGCCGCCGCGGCCGCAGCCCCAGCTACTCGCAGCACACGTCCGCGAGGCAGCGACGGCGCCACCAGTTCGACCGACGGGGCGGCCGGAAGGGAGCGCAGGATGCTCGAGAGCCGCGTCTGCCGCGCCAGGACGCTCGCGCAGGAGCCGCACGCCGATGCGTGCGTCCGGAGGGCCCCCGCCTCGTCGGCGGGCAGTCCGCCCTCGACGACTTGCGGTGCGAACTCCCAGACGCGTGCGCAGAGCGGATCTGGGGCTGCGCAGACTGCGTCTCCAGGCTTCTCGTCTCCAGGCTTCACGTTCTCTCGCCTCCTGTACGGATCCTCGGCTCCCGAGGGGTCCGGGCGTCAGTGGTTTCCAGGCTCGGTGCCCGGGATGCGGTCCCCAACTCAGATCGGCGCCCCGATCGAGCCCGGCGTGAGCCTCGCAGGTCGTCTTGCCGGGGGCTACATCCCGATGCCCTCTTGTACCGATGAGTTCGAGGGCGCCGCTCCTAGGACGGCACCCGACCCGCACCGGGTTCCGCCCGAAGCGGACTGGCAACGACGGCGCAGCAAGCGAGGACGACGATGGCAAACCAGGCTCCAGAAGAGCACACGGAGACGCAGGCGACCGGCCGCGAGCGTCGTATCCACCCGCGCACCGAGACGCGGCTGGAAGCGTCGCTGGCCTGTGCCGAGAAGGAACTGACCGGCGCCGTCGAGAACATCGGCGCGGGCGGGGTCTTCTTCGCGACGGACAACCTCGAGGTCCTGATCGAGGACAACGCCCGGGTGATCGTGCGCTTCACGCTCAACCGGGACGGCAACCTCGAGGAGCACTCCCGCGAGGGCAACGTGCTTCGCAGCGAGCGGTACTTCGACGGCGAGAGCGTCGTGCGCGCGTTCGCGATCAAGTTCGACGCCCTGATGGACCTGACCGGCGTCGAGATCCACTAGCCCGCACAGGGGATCCCCTCTTCACTCAGGTCAGGCTGCGGCGGCGAGTGGCGTGCGCGCATCGGTTCGCCCAACGATCTCCCAGTGGAAGGGAGGGCATCGCCGCACGGCGCAGGCGAGTAGTCGTTGGAACAGCAGTCCACGTCGCTTCGATGTGCGTCGGTTGAACCGGAACTCGAACTCCGCCAGGTAGCTGGGGAGGTACTTGCGTCGCACGCCGCCCTGGAACGTGCCCAAGAGCACGCGATGGAGCAGCGAGAAGACGCGGTGGATCGCAGGTAGCACAACGTGTGCCTCGTCGTCGGACTTCGACACGTTGGTCGGTCGATGGTCGTGCTCCAAGTCGTCAGCCGGCTTTCGATAGCTACGCCAGTCGTCGGTGAACAGCACTGAGCGTGCGGCGACGTGCTGCTCGAGGAACGCCTTGACCGTGTCAGCCGAACCATCGGCGATGGATTCGAGACGGATGCGACCGATGAGGGCGTGACGCGGTGAGATCTCGACGGCTCCCATGACCAGCGCGCTGCGGTCGCCGACCTTGGGACGCCCCGGCCGGCCATGTCGCAGTCCGCCTTCCCAGGTCTCGTCGATCTCGAGGTGTCCGCGCAGCGGCGCGGTGGATCGCATCGCGATGGCGTTTCGCAACTTGTGCAGCCATGTCCAAGCGGTCTGGTACTTGGCCAGTCCAAGCTCGCGCTGCAGCTCGAGTGCGGAGATGCCTCGCTTGCTCGACACGAACAGATACATGGCCAGGAACCACAGCCGTAGCGGCTTGCGAGACCCGTGCATGACGGTGCCGGCGGTGAGCGAAACCTGCTTGTGGCAGGCACAACACTCGTCGAGCCGGCGTGACGGCAGGAACCACGCCTCCTCGCCGCCGCACGCTGGACAGCGGAAGCCGCCCTCGCCGTACTTCCACCGGCGCAGCAGGGCTGCACACCGATCTTCGTCGGAGAACCTCACGACAAACTCGGCGAGTGTGCCCGGCAGCGAGTCGTCGCGCGCAAAGGGGATCATGGCACCGGTCATCGCACCTCCTTGTAAGTGCGATGTTAGTCACCCGATCGGACGCTCAACCTGAGCGAAGGGGGGAGCCCCTGTACCCGCTTGTGCTCACAACCGCGCACGTCGCCGAGATCCTCGGGATCGATGAGGACTCGGTACGGAAGCGAGTGCGCAAGAAGGGCGGCGGTCTCCCGATGGTCAAGCGGTCGGGTAGCTACGTCATCGACCAGGTCGAGTTCCGCAGGTACTTCGGCTACGGGGTCGCGAGGAGCGAGTCGTGACCGCCACTCTGCATCGTGTCGCGCGCATGCATGGCGTCGAACGCCTCGTCGTCCGGGATGGCGCGCAGGTACTTCTGCGTCGTCGTGAGGGACTCGTGCCCCGCCATGCGTCGGGCGCTCTCGAGGTCCACTCCGGGCGTGCGAACCAGATGCGCGATCCAGTTGTGCCGGAGATCGTGCGGAACGAGCGTCGTCCTACCGATCCGGTCAGCCGCGGCTCGGAACTCCCGGTTGTAATTCGACCCCGTGATGTCGGGGAAGACCGGGGTCAGCCCAGCGAGCGAGCGTACGTGCCTGCGCCCCCACAGGTGGCGGAGCGTGTCGATGGCTAATTGGCTCGACGGGATGCGGCGCTCCCGGCCGGACTTGGTGGTGTCGCTGCCGTCTGTGCGACGCACCGTGAGCACCTCGAACCTGTCGTCGAGGTCCTCCCACGCCAGCGCGCGCGCCTCTCCGGGTCGGAGACCAAGCTCGGCCTGCAGCACGACGCACGACCGGATGCTCCGAGGCATCGCCACGAGCACGCGCATCAGCTCGTCGGCGCGCAGCCAAGAGACGGCCTTGTGGACAACGCGCCCGACCTTCACGCCGCGAGCCGGGTTGACGAGCGCGACGCGGGCCGCAACCGCCATCGCGAATACGACGCTGATCGTCCCGACCTCGGTGCGCAGCGTGCTGTTCTTCATGCCGGCGAGCGAGAGCGCGTCGATGTGCGCTTGGATGTCGGCTTGGGTGATCTTCACTGCTGGCCGGCGACCGAACTTGGACCGCAGGCGTTTCATCGCTGCGCGCCGGTTCGCGATCGTGCGCGGCGCCTGCTTGCGCGCTCGCATGATCTTCGGCACGCGGTCGAGCCACGCGCTGAGCGAGATGTCCTCGACCTGGGGCTCTCCGAGGAGGCGCTCCCGCAGCACGGCGCGCCGGATCTCGAGGAGCGTCGTCTCGGCGGCGTCCTTGGTCAGCCCGCCGAACCGCTTGCGCCGCCGTCCGCCCGCGTCGCTCCAGCGGATGTAGTAGCCGTCCATCTCGGAGCCGTCAGGGCGCTTGCGCCGGTACACGGAGCCGAAGGAGCGTCGGTTGGGCATGTGTCCCAGATAGTGTCCCAGGTCGCCGCTCCAGGCTCAATGGGCATTCCCATATCAAGTAGCCACGCCCGTTCCGCGCGACGACTCCGTGACGAATCCTAGTCCGGTCTCGGTATGGCGCGCCTCCACCGGCCCGCGCGGTACGCTAGAGCCGTGCCTGACGACGACAGCCGCCGGCCCGAACGTGTCGTGACCCACACGCAGACCGCCCTCGGGCACGCCCTGGCGGCCGCCACGGTGGTCGGCACCACGATCGTCCTCACCATGCTCGCCTACTTCGGCATGCTGGCCTGGGCCGTGCTCATGGGTGAGCCGATAGGCGGTGCGCTCGCCCTCCCGTTCATGCTGCTCCTCGCACTCGTAGGCAGTGCCGCCTCGGTCATCCTCGTACTGTTCCCGTCCACCCTGCTGACGCACGGTGCGCGGCAACGCCTCAACTGGCCGCTCATCACCGAGATCCCGATCGCAGTCGTCATGTCGTTCGCCGTCTCCGTCCTCGTCGGCGTGGTCGCTGGTGCGCTTCTCGGCACAGTCGAAGACGGCGTTCGGCTGGCTCTCGCAGCGACCGCGCTCCTGCTCGTTCCCCTGGGGCTCTACTGGTGGAGCCTTCAGGGAACGACGTGGCTGCTCCGAACGCTTCGTGCAGCATGGCGCTGGCTCGTCGCGCGCCACCGCGCCGCCGCCTAGCACCGGCCAACTTGTGCCTAACTTGTGCCTACGCGGAGTTCCCCGAGGCGCTTCGTGGTACCGCGTTGGTGATGCGCTTGCGGAATCTCGGAGCCTGTACCGGTCCAGCACGGAACGGGACGGAGTCCCACATCAAGTAGCCCGCGTTGCCGGACGACTATTCCGTGCGGCAACGGACACCGGTCTCGGTATGTCCATGGGTCCGACACCTCTCGCGGTCACGCCGTCTCACCGCCGCAGTGTCCAGACGAGACCGTCGTCCGCGGGTGAGTTCTGCTCCACGGCTTTCGAGCCCCATACGTCGGCATCCACCGGCACGGCGGAAGAGATGCGCACGCCGTCGGGAAGCCGCTCGAACACGAACGGACGATCGGTGAAGGGATCGATCCGTACACCGTCCGGCACGCCGATCTCGTCGAGCGACGCTGGCCACACGCCCGTGCGGTCGAAGGCCGCGACCGCGGCGAGCGAGAGCCGGGCGAGCGACTGCAGCGCCGACGCGCGCGCGCCCTGCGTCGCCAGCTTGGGGAGGAGAACCGCGCAAGCGCCGGCAGTCGTCTGGCCGGGATTCAATTCCCAAGGGCGCGTGCGCCAGCGCGGACGCGCCCTGTCGGACAGTCCGCTGAGCCGACGAGTCAGGTCGGACCATGTGTCGGGGTTCGCGTCGAGAATCGCCTGCACATCCAGTGCGAAGTCGGCCACCGCATCGCGCGACAGCGCGGCCGTCCAGCCATCCACCGTTGGCCCGTCGTGGCCCCAGGTGTCCGGCGCGTCGCCCACGGTGGTACGCAGCATGCCGATGGCGGACACCCGGCTGGCCCGGACCCCGGCGAGCACCTGGCTCCGCACGTCGGAGCGCAACACCGGCGCGAGAACCTCGACCGCGGATGCAGCATCGACAAGATCGCGCTCGACGTGCTCGCGAAGGCGCTCGAGCGGCCCATGCTGTAAGACCACCGCAATCAGGGTGATCACCGCACTCTCGTGCCGCTCCAGTCGCGCGCCCAGCAGCCCGAGCGCTCGCATGGCACGCAGTCTGGAGTCCGAGTCGTCCGCCACGACGACGCTCGCGCTGAGCAGTCGATGCGTCGACTGTACGCCTTCGACGGTCTCCGTGGTCCGCTCTCCGAAACCGAACTCCTTCGGTCGATCGAACAGACGCAACACCGGCCGTTCCGTCCCCGCGCGAACCAGGTCCAGATAGGGCTGCAACCACCCCACGAACCCCGCGTGCCGCGCGCGCTCCTCATCCGAGAGCGCTCCCCACGCGTCAAGGTCCAGTTCCCACGTCCCCGGCCGCTCCTCGGCTGGCGGCGCGTGTTCGTCGAGCCAAGCCCACGCCTCGCGGATCAGCGGTGCACCGTCGTCACCCGGCTCCACCGCCGGTCCAGCCAGGTCGCCGGGAAACACGGGCTCTCCACGCGCGGCCAGGTCGGAGAGGATCGCGTCGAACCGCCCGCGCTCTCCGTCGTGCACGGAACCGAGCACGTGCACCACGACGAAGACGAGCACCGTCGCCACCGCGATGGCGAACACGACCAAGGCAACGACGATCTTCCGGCCGGTTGTCACGACACGAGCACACTACCGCGCGGTCACGTTGCCCCGCCCGTTCGCCGTCCTCACTGCCTCTCCACTATCCCTACCCCCCTGTTAGAGCAGGGCCTTCCGAGCATCCGCCACTGGCTTGCGTCTCCGCGCACAGACAACTGGCTCGCTACTCGCAACTGGATATCGGTCAGCGTGCGACCGCTCGATGGAGCCGTTGCCGCGGAGGAGGCGGGTCGCGCATGATCTCGGCAGGGATGCGCCCGGCGCGGAGCCGGCCGGTCGCAAGCGACTCGGCCGGCTCCGCGCTCGGGCGTCACTTGCGGCAGATGACTGAACGGACAGCGGGTCCCGTGTTCCACCGTGTGGCAACGGACACCGGTCACGGTATGTCCACGCACGGTGATGGAATTCAGCGCACTCGGTATCGTCCGTAGAGTGGCGGGCGTGCTGACCGCCGACACGGCATTCTCCGACCCGCGACTGGCCGCCGTCTACGACCCGTCCGAAGGCCATCGCGACGACCTCAGTCACTACGAGTCGATCGTCGACGAGCTCGCCGCGCGATCCGTGCTCGACATCGGCTGCGGCACCGGCGAGCTGGTGTGCCGATTGGCGATTCGCGGCATCGAGGTGACCGGGCTCGATCCGGCCGCCGCATCGCTCGCTCTGGCCGCGGTGAAGCCGGCGGCCGACCGCGTGCGCTGGGTGCACGGTGACGCCACTGCGCTTGCCCGGCTCGAGACACCGGTCCGCGTCGACCTCGCGACCATGACCGGCAACGTGGCCCAGGTCTTCCTGACCGACGACGATTGGTCGGAGACACTCGGTGCGTTGGCGCGCTGCATTCACCCCGGAGGTCATCTCGTGTTCGAGACCCGCAACCCGGCGCGACGTGACTGGGAGGAGAGGACGGAGGCGGCGTCGCGCGGCACGGTGACGATGCCGGACGGGGAACGCGTCGACACGTGGGTCGACGTCACCGCAGTGCGCGGCGAGTTCGTCACGTTCGATGCGGTCTACGTCTTCGAGAGCGACGGCCGCAGGCTGACGTCGGAGTCGACGTTGCGATTCCGGTCCCGAGCCGCCATCGAACGCTCGTTGGTCAGCGCCGGCTTCGAGATCGCCGACGTTCGCGACGCACCCGATCGGCCAGGCAAGGAGTTCGTGTTCGTCGGCCGCCGCTGAGACGGTCTCGGTATGGCGCGCCCGGTGTGGCGCGCGGTCACCCCGGAACCGCGGAACCGATCGAGCGGTTAGAATCAGTACCGTGAGTCTCCTCGCCCCACAGCGCCGCCCGTTCGGAATCACTTCCCCAGGAGTGTGGCTGGTCCTTCGGCGTCTCGGCCTCACACGCCTGATCATCATCGGCTACGCGCTGGCGGCAATCGCACCCCTCGCTTGGGCTGCGATGATCTCGCGCGACCCGACGACCGAATACTGGAGCGAGATGTGGTGGCTCGTGCCGGTCTCCGCCGTCGCACTGGGCGCGTGGGCGCACTGGAGCATCTGCCGGGATTGGCGCTACTACGAAGAGGGCAAGAACGCGCGAGAGCGGCTCGAACGAGTGGTTGGACAAGCCTCTGCAGGTCGCCGAGCCGCCGTCTTCGTCTTGGTTGCGTTGTGGATGGGCGCCTGCTGGTTCACGGCGATGATGTTCGTGGAGGACGAACCGAAAACGATCCCGCTGGCCTTCGTCGCTGCCGCGTTCGGAGTCTTCATGGCCTGGTTCCTGCTGCGCCGCAAGCGGCCTTCCGTTGCTCCGAGCGCCAACGCGCGTTCCTGAGCTTGTGCCCATCCTGTGCATACGCGGAGTTCGCGAAGGCGCTTCGTTGTCCCGCGTTGGCGATGCGCTTGCGGAACGTCGGAGCCTGTACCGGTCCTGAACGGAACCGGACGGAGTCTCACATCAAGTAGGGGCGGCGCGGGACTCCTGCCGGCGGCGGTGGCCGCAAGCTCAGCCGAGTGCCGGTGGCCGACCGTCGGAAGCGAGATGCCTCAGGCCGACCCCGGTGTACGAAGAGGTGACCGGCTGGCGGACGGCGCCGTACTTCCCCCGAGGCATTCGCGGGCGGATCGAGAAGGCGCTCGGCCAGCGGATTCGCGAGTGGCACACCGACAACGCACATAAGGACTTCGGCCAGGGCGTGTTCTTCAGTGCGCTCGCCAAGGGCCACAAGGCAGAGGCCGTCGGCGTGCACTATGACGAGCCGACCGCGTGGATCTCGATGCTCGTCTACCTCACGCCCGGTGCGCCCGCGGACGCCGGCACGTCGTTCTGGCGCCACCGGCGCACGGGTCTCCTCGCCAAGCCCACGTGGCGCGATGCCAAACGACTGCGCACACCTCTCGCCGATATACTGGAAGAACTCGAGGAGGACAGCCCGCGCAAGCGACGCTGGGAAGAGGTGGGCCGGATCGGCAATCTCTACAACCGTGCGCTGCTGTTCCCGGGAGGGGTGTTCCACTCCGCCACACGTCACTTCGGTGGCGGTTTGAAGCGAGGTCGGATCTACCACCTCTTCCACTTCGGTCTCTGACCCCCGCTGCCCAGCAAGCTGGCTCGTCCGGCGGCGTCGGCGTCGCGTCGTAGTTTGTCGCGGATGTCCGTCGCCGTTCGCAGGTTCGAGCCTCTCCAGGTTGCGAACGTCTGCGCCGCGGTCCTTCCCGGTGTGCTGTTCGCGGTCGGCCTGCTCGTGCTGCGCGGCGACATGCGGTTCCCGTGGCTGACGGGAGATGCGCCCCTGCCGTGGCAGCTCGGCATCGTCGCCGTCGCCGGAACGCTCGCGACGGCGGCCGGCGTTGCCGACTGGCAATACCACCGGCGCGGCGGCCGGCGGGTCGGGCACGCGGAGCGCCGCGCGGAGTTCCTCGCACTGTTCGGCGGCGGACTGCCGCTGTTCGTCCTCATGTCGCTCGCAACGCTCTCGCCTGAGCCGCGACACCTACTGATTCCGGTGCTCGTGGTCGCGGGTGCGACGTTGGTTCTCATCTGCTACGACGAGTTCACGTTCCATCGCCGCTGCAGCCGCCTCGAGTCGATGCTGCACCGCGTGCTCACCATCGGCATGGGCATCGCATGGCTCGCGTGGGCGCAGTGGTGTTTCGTGGAACACGGCGGTGCGTGAAGCGATCCACCTGATGCGCGATGCCGCACTCGTCTATGACGATCCGGCGCACGACTTGGCGGGACGTGCGCGAAGCGCCGCTCGCGCCGGGTTCCGCGGCGGAGCGGAGTGGATGCGCGCCGCCCTCGGCGTGCTGCGCGGCCGGGCGCCGGAGGGACACCGGTCGTTCACTCAACTCGGCGTGCTGAAGTACGGCGCGTGCACGGTCGCCGCGCTCGTCCCCGCGGCACTCGCGTGGGTAACGGGATCCGCGTGGTGGCTGTTGGCGGCTCTTCCGGCGTTCTATGCCGTCGAAGCGTCGCTCGTGTTCGCGTTCCCCGCGGCCCTCGACGGCGCGGAGAGCCCCTTCGCTGCGTCCCGCGCGCTCGTCGCGCGTGCGGGCGGTGTGATCGCAGCGATGGGCACCGTCTCTGTCCTGGCCACGGTGATGCTCTTCGGCGGTCTCGGCGGCCGCGGGATCGTGCGCTCATGGTGCCTCGGTTGCCTCGCGGTGTTGCTCTGGTACGAGCACGCACGCACGGCGACAGAGAGCGCCAAGTCGCTCCCCAAGTCTCGAAACAGCGTGGTGGCGTGAGTCGTTTGGTGGTCGGACGCTCGCTGCACCTGCACGTGCGTCAGGAGAGCGTCGACATCGGTCTCGGCGGATCGGGCCCTCGACTGCTCTACGCAAGTGACCTGCACCTGGGCCGGGCGTGGACGCGCAACGTCCCCGCGCTACTTCTCGAAGCGGTTGCCGAGACGGAACCAGACGCGCTGCTGCTCGGCGGCGACCTCGCGGACGGCCCGCGTGGCGTGCGCGCGCTCGGCGAGGCCATCGCCGGTCTCGCGAGGACCGTGACCGTCGCGGCGGTGCCGGGCAATCACGACGCGCTGGCCGGGGTTCGCGCGGTTCGCGATGCGGTGGTCGGCGCCGGTGGGCGCTGGCTTCCCGACGCACCGCTCGACCTGGACGGCGTCGTGATCGAGGGGCGAGTGCGGCGTGACGCACACGTGCTCTGCGCGCACTACCCGCAGGTCTGGCCGGAGGCCCGCAAGAGCGGCGTTCGGCTCACGCTCGCCGGTCACCTGCACGGCTGCCAATGGGTCGCGTACACCGCCCGTGGGCGCATGTACCCGGGCGCGTGGTTCTATCGCTGGAACGGGCTGCGTTTCGAGGAGGGCGACTCGACGCTCGTGGTCTCCCGCGGCGCGGGCGACACGCTTCCGGTGCGCTGGAACTGCCCACGCGAGGTCGTGCTGGCCGAGACCTGCTGAGCCTTCGCCGCCCGTCGCATCTCGCGGACGACGTGGCCGTGCAACTCCCGAGCGATGAAGCGTTCGATCGGACGCCAGAGCAGACGGTCGCGCAGCAGCGGCGCGTAGGTCGTCGACAGCACGACGCGCGTGCGGTCCGGTCCGAGCGCACGGAGCGAGAGCCGTCCACGACGCAACGCGACGTTGTTGTCCTCGAAACCGGACTGCTCGGTGACGACGAACGCGAGCGAGGTGGGCGGTTCGGACTCGACAACGAGCAGCCGGAGGATGCCGCTCCCGATGTGGCAGGCCTTGCGGTCCCCCACCTCTGTGAGCGAGCCGACGTTGCCGCGCGGTGACGGGAGGCCCAGGCGAGAGTACGGCGATGCCGGCGCCATCCGGCTCGGATCGTCGAACGCGCGGGCTGCCCACACGGCTTCGATCGGAGCATCCACGACCGCCGTCGTCACCACCGTCTCTTCGTCAGCGGGTGGTAAGAGTGCGGACTGCATCGCGGTGCCGAGCACGGTGAGCGCGGCCAGCAGGAGTCCGGGCAGGAAGCGACGCTGCGAGAATGACGTGTTCTTCAGCTTTTTGCGCAGCACGACACCGAGGGTCGTTCCGATGGCGACACCGGGGGCGCCGAGCAGAGCCAGGATGGGGGCGCACAACAGTCCGGCCACCGAGAAGCTGACGAGGCACCACACAACCGTGCCGAGCACGGTCACCGCGAAGTACGCGCGCACGACCATCCGGAACGCGAGCCCGTATCCCAGCACGCATCCGAGGGTCACCGGACCGCCGAGGATCAACGGTAGCCCGAGCGCTTGGAACCGCTCGCCGTAAGACAGCAGCACGTAGATGAAAGCCGTTGTGACGACGACCGCCAACGCCAAGGCAACGCCGGGAGCCCAGTACCGCACCGGCGAGAACGGGACGGCAGCGACCGGCGGGCCGGGCAACGCCTGCCGGGGTTCCCCGGGCCGCCGCGGCGGGTTGACGCCGTACTCGGGCTGTTCCGGGTCGGCCGCACCCGTGTCGTGAGTCACGGGTACAGGCTACGTGCCACGCGGGACGTGACACGCTGACCTGGTGGATGGCGGGCGGCCTCGTCTATGCCCTCGGGTTCAGTGCGTGGCTTCTCTTCCGCTCGTACGACGAGGCGAAGCGCCTGCACGAGGGTTCGCGCGAGTCATAGCGCACGGTGAAGGAATTCACGGGTCTGGATGACCCATTACCCATCATGCGAACCATGCGCGTCGTGATCGCAGGGGCCGGCCCCACCGGGCTGACGGCCGCCGTCGAACTCGCCCGCCGGGGCGTAGTCCCCGTGGTCGTCGACAAGAAGACTGGCCCGTCCACGTTGTCGCGCGCGGTCGGCATCCTCCCGAGCAGCCTGCGGACGCTCGGTCCCTCGGGTGTTGCCGAGCGGCTGCTGTCCGAGGGCATTCGCATCGAGGGACTGGAGATCTTCCGCGGCGCGCGCAGCCGCCTCCGCATCGCGTTCGCGGGCGCGCATCCGGAGCGCGACTACGCGCTCGCCCTTCCGCAGGACCGGACTGAGGAGGCGCTGCGGGACGCGTTCACGGGGTTCGGGGGGAGCGTCCGATACGGCACCGCGCTCGTCGGCGTGCGGGATGCCGGCGAGCACGTCCGTGTCGTGACGAGCGACGGCGACGAGATGGAGTGCGACTACGTCATCGGCGCAGACGGGATCGGGAGCGCCACACGCGATGCGGTCGGCATCGCGTACGCGGGCATCGATCTGCCGGAGACCTGGTCCATCGCCGACGTCGACGCCGAGGAGTGGCCACGTCCGACGACCATGACCATCTGCGTGCTTCCGAGTGGCCAGTTCGTCGTGGTGGTCCCTCTCGAACCGGACCGCTACCGGGTGGTCTCGAACACGAGCGATGCCCTCGCGACGCTGCCGCTCGAACTGCGGGTCACCAACGTGCGGCGCGTGGGTCAGTTCGAGATCTCCGTCCGGCAGGCGCAGAGTTACTCCGCGGGACGGGTCTACCTCGCGGGCGACGCCGCGCACTGCCACTCCCCCGTCGGCGGCCGCGGCATGAACCTCGGCATCGCGGACGCGGCGGAACTCGCAGAGCGTCTCGTGGCGGGAACGCTGAGTGGTTACCGCGCGTCGCGGCACGCCGCCGGAGCGAGGGTCATCCGAGACAGCGAGCGGGCGCGGAGGTTCATCGCGGCATCCGGCTTCGTCACCGGGAGCCTTGCGCGATTCGCCCTCGGCGTCGCCCGCCGCTCCGGCGCACTCAAGCGTGCCGTCGCGCGCGCCGCGCTCGCAGGTTGACGGGCCTACCGACCCGCTGCCGCCTCCTCGGTCTTCGCCTGGGCTGTGCGCGTCCACTCGGCGGCCGCGACCCACTTGTCTGCCTTCAGCAACTGGACGGTCTCGGTCGCGAGGTCGATGCGGTAGCGGGTGCTCGTGCGGGTCGTGCCGTTGGCGGCAACGGTCAGCGGGCCGAACACCGTCTTCGACTCGGCCCACGCGCGGTCGCCGACGCGGGGCGCCTGGTAGGACAGCACCACGACGGACGACGCCGTGACGGGCCGAGGTGCGGCGCGAGAGAAGAGCTTTCGCTCGGGCTGCGCGGTACCGAGCGCCGTCAGGCGGTCCGGCACCTGCTTCTCGAGCAGGCTGACAGCGAGATCGACGTCGGCCTGCGTGAGTTCGGTCATCAGCGACATGTAGTCGCCGCACGCGAGCGCTTCGGGGGCGGGCGCCAGTTGTCCGGCCATGAACGCGAACGACACGGCGCTCACGAATGCGAACGGGAGGAGGGGCTTCATGGGATGACTCCAGTCGAGAGGGCGCGGGCTCGCAGCGTCCCGCGCAGATGGGCGGCCCCCCACTCGCCGAGCACGACACTGGTGCCGAGACTCAGCCAGAGAGAGGCGACGTAGTTGGTGTCCGCGCCGACGCCGATTGCGTAGAGCGCGACCTGAAAGACTCGGAACGAGATGGCGGACCACGCGATGGCGTAGGACCGCGCCATCCACGTCAGGTGCACCGCCATGCGGCGCTGCTGGATCGCGCGGAGGCCGAACCACGTCGACGCGAACCACGCCAGCCCCGCGAGGACGAATCCGCTCTGGCCGAGGAACCCGCCCTTCGCGAAGAGCGCGAGGTAGAGCCCGGCAGGCGCCGCGACACAGAGCACGCTGAGCACGTACGTCCAGCCGAGCCGGCGGTGGAGCGTCTTCGAAGCGCGCAGCGCGCGCCCGGACAGCAACACCGGCCCGGTGACGAGACACACGAGCGAGCCCGCGATGTGATGGAACAACGCCGCCCGCCAGATCGGGTCGCCGGCCCGAGCGCCCTTCTCGATCAGGAAGTCGAAGTCCCGTCCGAACGAGAAGTACGGCACCGCATTGACGACGATCAGCACGCTCAGCGCGAGCGTGGCCGCCCAGAAGACGGGCGGCGTGATCGCTCGGAGGGGCGCTCTGGCTGTGAGGGTTCGCACGTCGGGTCGTCTCCACAGTCATGAAACGACAGAGAGCGGCCGGCGGACGTAACGGCGGTGCAACAGGCGGACGCGCTGAGGGTCGAAGCGTCGTCGGGGCACGAATCCCGGCGCACGACCTCCTCGCGTAACGCGCGCGTCTCCCGATCTGAGAAACGGTCAGAGACGCGGCCCGATGACAGGACGAGTGGGACGTTCGCAGCGCACCACTCATCGCGCCGCAGGAGGTTCAGGAGAGATGCGAATCACGCATAACGTACGCACCGCGCTGACCGCGGTCGCAGTCGTCGGCTTGGCCGCAGCACCGTTCATTGGTACTACGCCGGCCGAGGCCAAGAACCGGCGCGGCAAGAGCGCCGTGGCGAGCTTCGCCAACGAGCGCGACAACACGCGGCCCGTGGACGACACACGCGGCCCGTTCTTCGGTTTGCGCGTCAACTCAATGGACGTGGGAGCTGCCGTCAAGGTGGTCTCGTGCTGGGACTACCGCTGCCCCGGCATCCAGCCCGGCACGTCCGAGACCTACCAGTTCGTGCGCTCGATTCAGGTCGACCGCGAGCTCAGCACCACGCAGTGCGACGAGATCTTCGGGCCGATCACGGACGAGGGCGTCCGCTACCGGGTCCAGGCCGACACCTCGCGCTGGATCCGAGACATCGGCCCGAACGGCATCACGCCGGTCGGCGGCTGGATCGGCCGCATGCGGATCGTCGCCGTCGTGCAGGGCTGCGAAGACTCGGTCCATCGCGCCGTGCTCTTCGACGTCGGCCTGATCGGAACACAGGGCCTGCGCCCGCGCCGGGGCATCACGCCGGTCGTGGACACCGCCGAAGCCGGTCGCTGCAGCGCCCCGTTCCACGACGAGGGCTACTACCAGGGCTCCCCGCACAAGCCCGGCCTGAGGCTCCTCAACAAGTACTTCGGGGACGACACCGTCGCGATCGCGCACCTCAAGACGATCAGCGAGTCCGTGCTCATCGGCACGTTCGAGGGCCGGCTGGGTGTCGATGCAGACGCCGCCGACCCGTTCGATTTCTGCCAGCTCCGCAAGGTCGGCTGGTGGTTCGACGGAGTCATGGGCTACCGCTGCCGGATGCCGAACACGGATCCTGCCGATCCGGTGCCGGTGCCGGTGCCTCTGCCCGAGGACGAAGTCCTGTTCGAGGAAGTTGAGTAGGCACTCCCCCACGCGGCGGGTTCTGCACCACGCAGAGCTCGCCGCTCTCCTGGGCTGACCTCTCGAGGACGGATCATGCTGCTCCGCCACGCCATCGCTGCACTGCTGCTCGCATCTGCGCTCCTGCTCGTCGCCGCCACGATGTCCGGTCGCACCGCGGCTGCCGAAGCGACCGCCGGCGCCGTGCGCGTCGGCGAGTACGACGGCGGCCTTCCGGAGCTCGGCGGCGACGAGCCGTTCTCGCCGTTCGCGTTCGCGGTCGTCGGGCCGATCCGTGGCAGCCACGCTGCACTCGGCCGGGCGCTGTCCCTCGTCTCCGATGTGGATGGACTTCGCTCGGTCATCCTGCTCGGCGACGTTCTCGGCGACGGCGATCCTCTCCGGATCGCGGTGACGATCCGGTCGTCCGGAACGCCGCTCGTGGCCGTCGCGGGAAACGAAGATGTGCGGCAGCTCGCTCAGTTCCAACAGTACGTCTGCGCTCCGGACTGGTCGTTCCGCGATCGCGACTGCCTCTTCACGAGTTGGGGACCCGGTTCGCAGGGGAACGCGGAGCGCGTCCCGGCCGACGACGTCGCGGCGCGCTTCCTGTTCACGACGGCGCCGGAGGCCGCTCCGGAACTCGGTTGGGCCGCGGCCTTCTCGGCGGAATCCGAGTCGGACGAGGTGAGTGTCGAGATCGTCCGCGTCGGTGCCGATGCGTCCGTGCAGCGCGAGATGCTCTCGGTCTCCGCCGCACCGTCGTTGCGCTCCACGTTCACGACGCTGTCCGTCGGCGTGCTCTATCCGGCCTCCCGCTCGTCGGGCGGCCTGGTCACGCTTCTGCTCGCCGCCGCCGCCATGGTGTTCGCAGCATTGCGGCTGGCGCGGATCAGCCGCCCACCCGCTTGACCGTGTAGCCCTGCTTCCCAAGCTCCGCAACGAGCATGTCGCGGTGGTCGCCCTGGATCTCGATGACGCCGTCCTTGACCGTCCCACCCGAACCGCAGCGGCGCTTGAGCGACTTCGCCAGCGTCGCGAGGTCCGTCTTGGAGAGAGGCAGGTCGGTTACGACGGTGACACCGCGCCCCCGGCGTCCCTTCGTCTGGCGCTCGACGCGCACGGTCGCGCCGGCTGCCGGAGCGACGCCGGGCGCGGCGCTCGCGCACGTGCACTCGCTTTTCGCGCCGCCGCAGCGCGGACACATGCGACCGCGATCACTCGACCAGACCACTCCCCCAGACGCCATGACGTACGGTACCGCAGCCGCAGGCTCAGTGCCGCGGCCGGTCGTAGACGGGGTGCTCCGGGAAGTCCTCGGGGTTCTCGTCCCAACGCTTGTGCAGCCAGAACCACTGCTCCGGGAGCCGCCGGATCTGTGCCTCGACGACGGAGTTCAGACGAGCGGTGAGATCGACGATCGCCTCGTGCCGCGGCAGGTCCGTTCGCAGGTGCAACGCTGGCTGCACGATCACGCGGTGTGTCGTCGGTCCGTCCCATTCGATGAACATGGGGACCAGCGGAGACGCCGTGCGATGTGCGATGACTGCGGGCCCGGTCACGGTCATGGCAAGGCGGCCGAAAAACGGCAGGAACACTCCCTGAACATCGGCGATGGCGTGATCGACGAGGATCCCGACCGGCTTGTTCGCATGGAGGCAACGCAGAATCTGCCGCGGATCTCCGCGCCGGATGGTCGGGCAACCGAGTTCCTCGCGCATGGTGTAGAGCAGGCGCAGGGGATTGGTGCCGCTCTCGCGGCGCCCGACAACTGAAGCACCATGCCGCGCGGCACACCAGCACGCCGCCAACTCCACGAGTCCGTAGTGGGCGCCCACCAGGAGCACGCCGTGGCCCTCGGCGAGCGCCGCATGGAGGTGTTCCTCACCCTCTGCGCGCACATGCGCCAGTGCGCGCTCGGTGCCGAGCCGGTGATACGCGAAAAACGACATGATCGAGCGGCCCATGAACCGGAAGTTGCGACGACCGAGTGCACGCCGGGCGCGCTCGTCGTACTCGTCGCCGAACGCCAACTCGAGGTGTTCCAGCACGCGCCTGCGGTACTTGCCGACGAGGAGGTAGGCCATCAGGCCAACGAATTCGCCGAGTGCGCCCGCGACGCGCAAGGGCAACAAGCCCGCGACGGCGATCGCCGGCTTCAAGAAGAAACTGCGAAGACGCGCCCGCTTGGCCCTGGCTCGCTTTCGGTCTCGCTTGCCTTGCCACCGCTGCTCCTCGGTCAGCCCCTCCCGCTCCGGATGACGCAGCGGCGCGGAGGTCGAGGGGTCGAGCGGTTGGGTGGTGCTCGTCATGAAGGCAGCGGCGTCACCTTGGAGTCGCGTCCCGCCAGCGTGGCTCGTGGCCCGAGCGTAGCAGGAGAGCGGCAATCTGGAGTGACGAACCGAGCCGCCGAGCCCAGGCGCGTGCTACGTTCTTCCCCACCCAGGTCGGACTGAAAGGAGCTCGAGATGCGGAAGTGGATGACAAGTGCAATGGCGGCGGCGGTGTGCGGCGCGTGCTTCGTGGCCGGGCAGGTCAGCGCCCAGGAGGACGGCGGCGGCGGCTTCCCGACGCCCGAGTGGGCGCAGAAGGGCCCGGAGAATACCGAACTCATGAAGTGGGTCGGCGATTGGGATGTGAAGACGGAGATCTGGATGGCACCCGGCGCGGCGCCGATGGAGTCCGCCGGGACCGCGACTTACGCGTCGCTGTGGGACGACCGGTACCTCGAGAGCTCGTTCCAAGGAGAGATGATGGGCACGTCCTTCACGGGCCGCCTGCTGATGGGCTTCGACCGCGTCGACAAGGAGTACGTCGCCATCTGGATCGACAGCGGGTCGACGTACATCTCCGTGTCACGCGGTGCCAGCAAGGACGGCGTGATCTCGCTCGAAACGAACGACCCGGACTGGATGACCGGCGAGAAGAAGAAGGGGAAGCTGAACGTCAGCTGGACGGACGAGAACACCGGCGTCGTGGAGATGCTCAGCATCGGACCCGACGGCACGGAGCAGACGTCGGTGCGAATGACGTACACGCGCAAGGAAGCCGACAAGCCGGACAAGATCGAGGAGACCGACAAGCCCGACAAGACCGAGACCGAGGAAGTGCGCTAGCACGGAGAGACTCGCGCGCCGGTCCGTTGCAGACCTCCCGCGCTGCGTCCGATGGATGCAGCATGCTGGAGGCAACGTGAACACGATTTCCAGCTTGCGCCAACTCGTGAGCGTGCAGACGTTCGTCGTGACACTGCTCTCGGTCGTGTCCACGTACCTCTGCCGCGAGAACGGTCTGCTCGCAGAGTTCCCGCTCACCCTGATCGGCACGGCCATCGTGTTCCCGATCGTGTCCTCGATCGGCGGTGCGTACAAGCGACGCGAGGCCGCACTCGATGAGTACGGATCGATCAAGGCGCACGGGCGGAGGCGTCCCGCTGCAACCAGTTCCTGAGCAAGATGATCATCTCGTTCGAGAGCGTGAAGCACATCTACCAGTACCGGACACCAGGGGCTCTTCGCGCGTACAGCCAGTTCTTCATCTATGTGCTGCCGATCCTCTACGGGCCGTACTTCGCCGAGATCTCGACGGACTTCTCTCCCGGCCTCCTGTACGTGATGCCGATCCTGTTCAGCGTCATCCTCGTGTCGCTCGAGAACATCCAGAGCACCTCGAGAACCCGTTCGACAACGTGGGCGAGGACGACGTCACGATCAACGCCGAGAAGTTCGTCACGAACCTCGCCGCCAGCTGACGCCGACGCCCTCCGTCACGGTCAGTTCCGCCGCGCTCCTCACACCGGCGTCGCGGTAACGTGTCCACCGGACCGACACTCCGGGGAGGGATGTCATGAAGCCATGGGTCGCGCCCTTGATCATCATGTGGGCCGTGGCGGCGACCGGTGTCGCCATCATGCTCGGGCTGCGCGCGCCCGAGGCGCCGCTGCCCGCGCCGGATACCACCGAAGTCGATCGCGTGGAGGCATACGCCGAGCGCACGACGCGGCGCCTGAAGGAGAGGGTCGAACGCCTGCGTGCCGCGCTCGCAGGCGTTGTCGTCACGGAACCGCTGCCCGAGCCCGCCGGGGCTTGGCGGCGCCCACGCGCGCAACACAGCTACTCGACTTGCTCGACAGGTCCCGCCGCTTGTCCGAGGGCGACGGGTGGACGATGCAGGCGTCGCAGGCGCTCGATCGCCAGATGTACGCCCTCCTCGCGGGGGACACCTCGACGCACATCGCTCTCATGCAGCGACTGCGCACGGCGGCAAGTGAGGACGAGGCGCACGAGGTGCTCTCACTACTGGTCCACAATCCGTTCACGGCGCTGACCTCGTCGCGCGACGTGAGAGTCGCGATCCACGAGAGCGCACGCGAGATGGCCAGCGACGCTCTCCCCCACCGCCGCGCCGCAGCGATCGAGGCTCTGTACGGCTACGACGCCACGTCGCTCGAAGAAGTCCTGTTCGGGATCGCGAGGCTCGGTGAGGAACGCGACGCGGTCGTGCGCGAGGTTCTGCTCGCCGAGCTGTCGGTCGCGGCGCTGGGACACGGGCTCACAGTGGAGCAAGCCAAGCCGCTGCTCGAGGGGCTGCGGCAACGCTGCGGAGAACGCGGCGGGGCGTGGGCCGGCGGGGCGCTTGCAGAGTGGAGCAGCGACTCGGGGGACTTCACGCGAATCAGCGTGCTGCTCCAGGGCGCCAACGAGAGTCGAGACAACAACGCCGCGCAGTACTACCTCAACGCGTTCCGCCGCGACACGCGGCTGGCCGGCGCGTTCGAGAAGGGCGCGCGCGACCGGCTCACGGGCGTGATGCAGGACACCGACGTCCCCGACACCGTGCGCGAGCTTGCTGCCAGTTTCCTGCGCGGCTATGCCCCATGGGACGACAAGACGGCTGCGGCCGTCGCGAGTTTCCGCGGGGAGTAGGCCTTCTCTCGCGTGCGTGCCCAGGCTGCGTGAGAACGAGTCGCACGTCGGAGGCATCCGTGCTGTTACGCTGCATGGAGACGACGCCCGAGCTGTCGGGGAGAACTCCACGCGCTCGTTCGTCCGACCGTCCCGGTCCGGATCGAAGAGCGCGCGTCCTCGCTGCCGGCTCTCGTAGTGGCGGCGCAACAGGAGGGTCTCCATGGTCGCACTCGTGATCCCGCCAGAGATGCTGGTCGATCCGAATCCGCCCGGCGGCGAGTTCAAGCGCGCCGGAACGACGGTGTTTGTGCTCGTTCCCGGCAGGAAGAAGCGCAAGCACTCATCGGAGGGCGCACACTTCTCGCGGAAGACGGCGGAAGCCGATCCCAACAAGGAGAGGCACGAGCAGCGTCACACGCTCGGGAACCGCGAAGTCACGGTCATCATCTACTACGACAAGGCCGGCGCGCCCTCGGCGACGCCTTCTTCGTAACGCCGAATCGGGGCCGCACGGATCCGCGCCGCGACCGTCTAGCGGTCCCGGTACGGGACGTCGGCGGTCCAGACTCGCAGCGGACCGAGTGCGTCGAAGCCCAGCGGGGCAAGCGCCACGGCCTCGCTCCGCGGCCCGTACCCCACCACCGCACGCTCCGGGTGCGAACGGACCGCATGCCGCGCCAGATCGCGCAGCACCGGCACGTAGTCCTGCGGATCGGCCGTGAACACGTTGGACAGCCCGACCGCCCCCGACGAGAGGTTCGTGATCGCGCCCCCGACGAGATCGGTCCCGCGCCACGCAGCGAGGAACGTCACGGCGGGGTCGGAGAGTATCGAGGGCGGGAACACGCGTACACCCGGTGACGGTGACGTCACTTTCCATGCCGTCTCCCAGCGCGCAAGGTCGGCTGCCGTTGCCATCTGCGTGACACGCAAGCCGGTCTCTCGGTCGTCGCGAGGGAGGCGGCGCGGCTCACGGCCGTACCACTCCGCATCGAACAAGGGCTGCATACCGAGCCGGCACAGTTCATCGCCATCAAGGCACGCGTAGCTGTCCTTCATGCCCCATGCGGGCTGCGGCGCCAACGCGGCCAGTTCGCGGATCCGCGCGAATTGGGCACGCGACCCATCGCGGGTCCGCGAGACGAAGTTCCCGTAGAAGGGCGGGAGCACGCCGTCCGTTGACCAGTAGTCGGTAGCGAGCACACTCCGGATGCCGTGCGCCCGGAGTACCGCCGTGCACCACGTCGCGTTGTTCAGGATGGCGAGATCGAGCACACGTGCTTGCTTCAGTTGAGGATCGCCGGGCCGGTGCGCTTGGCCTTGAACGTCGCGGTGCCCGCCTCGGACGGCGTGAACCCGATGTAGAAGCCCTTCGCGGTCAGCTTGATCTTCCCCTCGCCCTTCTCCTTCGCCTTCCCGATCAACGTCAGTTCCGGATCGTCGCCGACGCCGGTGCAGAGATAGAACGTCCCGTTACCGACGCCCCCGTCCATGGAGAAGTCCGCCTCGGCAGAGTGGAGTCCCTGCACGGGCGGCTCGCCGATCACGACGTCCGCGCGCAGCGTGTCATCCGTCTGCGTGATGTTCAGCGTGATGTCGAGCTTCCCCTTCTCCTTCGTCCTCCCGTCGTCCATCCCGTTGATCTTGAGCTTGATCGTGCCCTCGTAGAAGCCCTCCATGTTCGGGATTCCGTTGGCTTGAACCACCGGGCCACCGTTGGCGAACAGTGTGGCCGCGGCAGCAGCGATGACCAGCGTGGACGTCATGATTCCCAGCGCGATACGCATGTGTGATCCCCTCTGTGGAAGAACGCGAGCACGCGGCTCGCTGTCCGCGCCAAGTTAGCAGAGGAGCACTGGGCGGCTGCTGTCAGCGCGCGTCGAAGGCGTCGTTCGCGGCGTCGCAGGCCGCGCAGCGATCGGACTGCGCGATGGCGCCGGCGCTGCGCTTCAGCATCGCCATGCCCTTCTTGCGGCGCTCGGCCATGCTCTGCTCCCACTCGGCGCGCTCCTCCGGCGTGAGACGCATGCGCTCGATGCGCTTCCGAATGGACGCCTCGATGATGTCCCACACTCCCCGCATGCGATCCTCGAACACTTCGCTCTCGAGACGAGCGCGTATGTCCTCGTGGACGCCGGGCCCGAACGTGTCACCGCCCTTGAGCCCGAGTGACGGACGCTCGCGGTACATCCGGAACGCCGTGAGCGCGGGCTGGCAGATCGGGCACCCCGGCACGAAGTGCATGGCCTCGTTCGTCTCCGGATCCGGCATGAGCACGCGGTCGACCACGTCGTTCTCGACGCCTGCTTCGTAGAGGCCCTCGAGCACGGCGAACATCACAGTGCGGTAGTTGTCGTCGGCAATTGACCGGCCGGACTTTGCGAGGCTGGGCGCGCGGATCTCGTCCTTGGCGTCCGCTTGGCGGGGCGTCCCGCCGACGGCCAGCGCGAGCAGAAGAGCGGCTCCGACAAGCGTGCGAATGGCTGTGTGCATCGTGTTCCTCCGTGCGTACGACCTCACTCAGAGGATTAGACGCGCCAGCCAGGGCGACCGTTATCCGCGGTCGGCCTTCTTCGGACGCTGCTTCAGGATGACGAAGAACGCCAGCACGCTCGCCGCAGCGAGGAACCAGAGCGTGTTGCGCAGGTACGTCTTGTCGTGATCGGGCGCTCCGGCACCCTCGAAGTGCATCTCGCGGAGCGCGTCCGACGCCCCGGCCGCGGCGCGCGGCTGCCAGACGGCATCGGCCTCTCGGTATGCATCGACCGCCTCCCCCGTCTTCACCGCGCGCATGCCGATGACGGCCGCGAACATCAGCGCGAACAGCAGGCCGAGGTGGATACCGATCATCCCGAGCGGCTTGCTCTTCCCGATCATGCGCGAGAGCAGGCCGCAGACGACCATCACCACGCCGCACCCTGCGGGCACCGCCAGTGCCGTCGTCGCATTGGCTCCTTCCGGAGCCAGCAAGAACGCCACGACACCGGCCACGACCAGCACGGCCGCATAGCCGAACATCGCTCTCGCAGCACCCGCACCCCGGTTGACTTCGCTCATGGCGTCCCCTATCTGGGCCTCAGCGGAGGCAGCGATCCACGGTGTTCACTGCCGGCCGCGCAACTTCCGCGGTGCATTCCGTCATGGAGGGGTGGTAACACGCTGGAGAGACTGAAGATGAGCGAAACGCGCAAGTGTCCCGATTGCGGAGCGAGCCTGCCGCCGGAGGCTCCGGCCGGCGCCTGCCCGCGGTGCCTGATGGCCGTCGGACTCGACGAGTCCGCCGACCCGGACGTAGCTGATGGACCGGTGGTCCGTCCGGCTCGCACGGCCCCCACCATCGAGGAGATGAACGGACACTTCCCCGCGCTCGACATCCAGAAGCTGATCGGCTTCGGCGGGATGGGCATCGTCTACCAGGCGCGCCAGCGCACGCTCGACCGGCAGGTCGCGCTGAAAGTGCTCTGGCCGGAACTCGGGTCGGACCAGACGTTCGCGGACCGCTTCATTCGCGAGGCGCGCGCGCTGGCGCGGCTCGACCACCCCCACATCGTGCGCGTCCATGAGTTCGGTGAGCGGGACGGCTTCTACTTCCTCGTGATGGAGTACGTCGCGGGCGCCAGCCTGCGGACGCTCATGGACGACGGGCTGATCTCGCCGGCGGAAGCGCTGGCCATCGTCCCGCAGATCTGCGAAGCGCTGCAGTACGCGCACGACCAGGGCGTGGTGCACCGCGACATCAAGCCCGCCAACGTGCTCGTCGCCACGGACGGCACTGTCAAGATCGCGGACTTCGGGCTCGCGAAGCTGATGGTGGACTCGAAGGACGACCACACGCTGACGCGGGCCGGGCAGGTGATGGGAACCCTGCACTACATGGCGCCCGAGCAGTACAAGACGCCGAACGACGTGGACCACCGCGCCGACATCTACAGCCTCGGCGTCGTCTTCTACGAGATGCTCACCGGCGACGTGCCGATGGGCCGGTTCGGCCCTCCGTCCGAGACGGTCGAGATCGACGTGCGGCTCGACAAGGTCGTGCTGCGCGCACTCGAGCGGGAACGGGACCGCCGCTATCAGCGCGCGTCCGAGATCGGCACACGGGTCACGCAGATCTCGAGCACGGAGCAGCCGGAAGCGCCGCCGCCGCACCGCGAGGCGCAGGCCCAGCCCGCTGCGGCAGCCGCCGCAGCGGGCGCCGCAGCCGCCGCGGCCACGGGACACACGGTGCACAAGGAGCTCGAGTGGTCTTCCGGCAAACGGCGCCCCGACGCACGGCTCTGCCGCATGGCTGTGACCGCCGCCGTGCTCGCGGGCGGTGTGCTGGCCCTCCTGATCGTGATCGCCGCCACCGCCGGCTCGTTCGCGTTCGGGATACCGTTCACACTCGCGGCCGGGCTGCTGACCGCAATCTCGTGCGTGCTCGGCATCGTGTCGTGGATCCGCATCGCGGCGAGCAAGGGAGCCCTCTACGGATATCCGTACGCGATCGGCGCCACTTGCGCCCCCTTCGTCATCGGCTGCTGCGGGCTGATCGCGGCGCCGTTCTGGCTGACGCCGCAGATCCCGGTCGACGTCGGCGGCGTCCACATCGACGCGAGCGGACTCGAACTCCCCAACATCAAGATCGACGAGCACGGCGTCGACTTCGGGCCGATCAAGGTCGACGAGAACAGCGTGGTCGTCGGACCCATCACCGTGGACGAGCGCGGTGTGTTCATCGGCGGCAAGCGCCTGCAGGACGTACCGACGTTCAGCGGCGGGGCCGACTGGCGTTTCGCCGGATCGCAGGAAGACGCGCTCCGCGAGGTGCTGCACCAGTGGCGCGTCGTGCAGGTCATGGCGAAGGGCGACGAGCTTTCGGCACTCGTGCACATGGACGGCAGGTCCCTCTACGGACCGACGGAGTGGGAGCGGGTGAACCGCGAGGTGGTCTCGACGAAGGACGACGACGCGTACCAGCGGGCCTCGGCCGGCGAGTACGGGCTGCCGCTGCTCTTCAGACAGCGGGACGAGACACCGCTCTGGGATCTGCACATCCGGCAGGTCGAGTTCGACGAGCAGGGCGCCGCCGCGAACGTCACCGCGGCAGACGGCCGGGGGGCCACCCTCGCGTTCGACATGGTCCGGGACGCAGGCGAGTGGTTCTTCAGCAGCGCGCCCGTTTCCGTCAACGGCGTGCCGGCTGTGGCGGGTGATGAGGCAGGCGGCCGGCCGGTGATCAGCGGCGCGCCTGACTCGATGACTGCTGCAGACCGCGCTGAACTGTTCGCGCGCTTGAACGCCACGTGGAGGAGCCTGCTCGAGCGATCCCGCACGCAGACACGGCAGGAGATGCTCCACGAAGCCGGTGAGTTCCTCTACGGCAGGGAGCACTACACGCGCATCCAGGGGCTGCGGTCGTCCGAGTTCGACGAGCGCGCGAAGTCCGGCAAGCTAGGACTGCCGTTGGTCGAGTTCCCACTGCGCGGCGCACCGCTGTGGAAGTACGAGTTGACCGAGGTCACGTTCTACAAGGACGCATCCATCGCACGGGTGAAGGCCGAAGCCGGACGTGACGTCGTCAGTTTCGACATGCACCGTGCCGAACACGACAACTGGGTGTTCAGCGCGAAGTACGTGTCCCGGCGGCGCAGCAATCCGCCCGTCGGAGAACCCGACGTCTTGGCCATGCCGGAGTCGATGACGATGGCCCAGCGCGACGCCGACGTGAAACGAGTGCTCGAGATCTGGGAACGCGTGCGGAACCTGTCCGCCGAGACCAGCCGCGAGGCGCTCGCGGCGGTGTACCCGGAGGACCATCGCGCGCGCGTGCTGGCGTACACCGACGACGAACTCGCGTTCCTGCGAGAGCAGTTCCCGTCCGGAATCCCCGTACTCCTCAGAAGCGAGGAGCACATGGCGCGCATTCCGAAGATGGAGGTACGTTCGATCCGCTACGCCCCCGCGGACGCTTCGGGTGCACAGATCTCGCTCTCCGACGACGGCGCCGCGTCTGCGTGGTTCGGCCTGCGGCGGAGCGCCGACGGACTCTGGTTCCCGCCGCTCGATCTGGCCAGGATGGGGTATCGCGTCGAAGCTCCGGAAGAGCGATGACCGTGGCCCGCAACCGGTTCCTCACCACGCAGTGGAGCGTGGTGCTCGCAGCCGGCGGGAGCGACACGGCGGAAGCCCGTGACGCGCTCGCCGAGCTCTGCGAGGCGTACTGGTACCCGCTGTATGCGTTCGCGCGGCGTGGCGGCGCGAAGCAGCACGACGCGGCGGACCTCACGCAGGGGTACTTCGCCACACTCCTGGAGAAGGACTACGTGCGCGACGCCGACCGGGGGCGCGGCCGCTTTCGGACGTTCCTGATCCGGTCGTTCCGCAACTACTGTTCGAAGGAGCGGGAGAAGGCGGCGGCACAGAAGCGCGGCGGCGGACACACGCTCATGTCGCTCGACTTCGACGAGGGCGAACGCCGGTACCAGCTCGAGCCGGTCTCCGATCTCACTCCCGAGCGCGTGTTCGAGAAGCGGTGGGCGCTCACCGTCCTGGCCCGCGCCCTCGACCGCCTGCGCGTCCAGCACGAGGCGGAGGACAAGACGCAGCACTTCGCAGCGCTCGAGCCCTACCTCGCCGCGGGCACCATCCGGCCGAGCTACGAGGAGGCCGCGGAGCGCCTCGGTCTCGGCGAGTCGGCCGTGAAGTCCGCGATCCGGCGCCTGCGCCTGCGATACCGCGACGTCCTCCGCGAGGAGATCGCCGGAACCGTGACGGACCCGGCCGCGGTGGACGAGGAGATCCGGCACCTCATGGAAGCGCTCGGCGCGTAGTACCGCTACAGGGCGGCGGCGCCTGCGACGGCAACCGCGTGGTCGTTCTCGACGGAGTCTCCGGACACGCCGATCGCACCGACGATCGCTCCGCTCCCGTCACGCAGCGGGACACCGCCGGGGAACGTGATCAGCCCGCCGTTGCTGTGTTCGATGTTGTACAGCGGACCACCGGGCTGGGAGAGACTGCCGATGTCACCGGTGTCCATGTCGAAATAGCGAGCAGTGCGCGCCTTCTTCATCGCGATGTCGATCGAGCCGAGCCAGGCACCGTCCATGCGGACGAACAGCTTCAGGTTCGCGCCGGCATCCACCACCGCGATGTCCATCTTGCAGTTGATGCCCGCGGCGTGATGACGGGCCGCCTTGACGACGCTGTGCGCCTGCTCGAGTGAGATGTCAGGCTGATTCGGCATGGGTCCTCCTGGTAGTGGTGCGGGGATGCTACTCGGAGTGCACGAGTGAGATGCGCTGCGGGCCGTCGCCTTCCTCGATCGCGAACTTCTGCCACGCCGTCTGTTCGCCCGGTCGCTCGATGCGGAAGCTCCAGTCTTCGAGGGTCAGTCCGGGGAAGTGTGCCTCGCCGTCCTTGATTCTCACGCGCCAGAAGTTCTGCGGGCCGGAGGGCTGCGCGCGCAACCACGCGGGGACCTTGGCCGGCAGTCCCATGACGATTACCTCGCGGCGATCTGCCACCGCCCGCCACCTGGTGTTCAGTCGCTGTAACGCGTAGATCGACGGCCCGGCGTCGTCGGCATCCCGCCACTCCGCTTGGATCTGGTCCCGCAACAACTCGTAGCCGGGACGCGACAGGACTCCGGGCCACTCCAACTCGGGCCCCACCAGGTGCACGCGCGTTTCGCCGTCGTCCGGGAGGATCGTCTCGATGCGATGCCGCGACTCCTCGAGTCGCAGCGTCCAGTGGCCGGCGGGGACGCCCTCGAGAGTTGCCGTCCCGGACGAGTCGGCGATACCCCACTGCCAGATGCCGTCGAGTCCATCGCTGCCGCCGACCAGCACGATGCCGGTTATCGGCGTGCCATCCGGACGCGTCGCGAAGACGACGAGCCGGCCGGGATTCGGCAAGTGATCGAGTGCTGTGAGCGTGACGTCGACGTCCTGCGACTCTCCCAGCTCCGGGAGTTCGAGCGGCACGATCTTGTACTCGTAGCCTCGCCGGCCCACGCGCATCTCGAAGCGCCCCTCTTCTCCGCCAAAGTCCTCCGGCAGACGGTGCATCTCGCCTCCGTCTTTCCCGGTCGTGCCTCCGTACCAGCTGTCGCCTCCGTCGGTCACGTACGCGACGAGCAGGCGCACGCCGCTGACCGGATCGCCCGTCGCCGCGTCCACGACGCGCGTGCGCAGGACGCGCTGTCGCGGCGGCACGTCGTCGTCGGAGTCCGCGCCACGACCGCTGCCACCGACCGACGCTTCGTCCGCACCCTCGCCATCCTCGCCATCTTCGCCGCCAACCGCTCCACCCGCGCCGTTGCCCGTACCGACGGCAGCGGACGCTCCGGCATCCGTCCCGCCGGACTCTCCAGGTCGCGGCGCGACGTCGCCGCCGCTCCCACCATCGCTCGGCTCACCCGTGCGCACGCGCTCGCGGCGCTGACCGCTGCGTCTCGGCTCGTCTCCGCCGCGCGCCGTCTGGAAGTCGTCTGTCTCGGTCCAATCTGTGTCGGTCCAAGGCGGGCCGCGATCGCGGCCGCGGTGAATCACGCCCCACCAGAGGAAGACGATCACCAGCATCACCACGACAGCAACCAGTCTCCGCCGCATGGATCGAGCATACCTCGCACGCGCGGGCCCGTGTTCCGGAAGATGTCAGGAGGAGGCAGAGCAATGTCCGACGCCGCGTACAGACCGTACGAACCGGATCGCGAGGGCGAGATGGACGCCGTCGTGCGGATCATGAGCCACGCGTTCGGCAGCAACATCGAGCGCACGACCAAGTGGATCGACAGCATCGCACACGTCGGACGCGTGCACGACGAGGACGGCCGGATCCGCGGCGGGCTGTTCCTCTACCCGATGGGCCAGTGGTTCGGCGGGCGGTGCGTCCCGATGTGGGGCGTCGCAGCGGTCGGAATCGACGCGCAAGACCGCGGTGCGGGAGTCGGGACGCGCATCATGCAGTCAGCGGTGCGCGAGATGCACGAGAAGGGCGTCGCGCTCTCCACGCTCTACCCGGCGGTGCAGTCCGTGTACCGGCGCGCCGGGTACGAGCGGTCGGGATACCTGTATCGAGTGGATGCGCATCTCGAGAACGTCGCGCCCGTCGACCGCACGCTTCCACTTCGGACTGCCACCGCCGACGACGAACCCGCGCTGGTAGCACTCGAGCGACAGCGAGCCGCAGCCAACGACGGGAACATCGACCGTGACGACATCATGTGGAGTCGAGTTCGCGAGCCCGGCGGCGATCCCACCGAAGCGCACCTCGTGGAAGAAGACGGGGTACCCACCGGATTCGTGCGTCTCAAACCCGGCACGGTGAAGGGCGAGCGATTTCTGCGACTGAGCGACGTCGTCGCCTCGACCCCCGCCGCCGCCCGCCGTCTCCTCGCCTTCCTCGCGGACTTCGCCTCGCAGACCGAGAAGGCGCGCTGGCTGGGACACCCGACCGGTCCGCTCCAGACGGCGTCCGACGCGCTGTGCTTCGACACTCTGGTCGCCGACGTGTGGATGTTGCGGCTCACGCACGTCGAGAACGCACTCACCGAGCGCGGATACCCGCGGAGCCTCACGGCCGAGGTGCACCTGGATCTCACCGACGACGTCTGCCCGGGAAACGCCGGACGCTTCGTACTGCGCGTCAACGACGGCCGCGGCACGGTGGAACGCGGCGGCGACGGCCGCGTCGCCATGCATGTGCGGGAGCTGGCGTCCATCTACACCGGGTATGTCTCACCGCAGGTTCTGCGCAACGCGCGCCCGATCTCAGGACCGGACGACGACCTCGTCGCGCTCGCCGAGGTGTTCCGCGGCGGGTCCCCGTGGATGCAGGACGCCTTCTGACGGCCGGCTGGGCGCGCGTCGCCCCGCGAGGCTGGAGGGTGCCCTTCGCCAGGCTCGGCCGAGGCTCGGCTAAGTTCGCGCTCGGCGTCTGCCGATCCTGAACGAGAGGCCTCGGGCTCGGATCGCGACCTGGCACGGCGGACCTCGGGGGACTCGGTGGACCTGTGAGCAC
This sequence comes from Planctomycetota bacterium, assembly GCA_965248445.1. GTDB lineage: Bacteria > Planctomycetota > JAJSAM01 > JAJSAM01 > JAJVHW01 > CBDFJG01. The sequence goes on along the minus strand of CBDFJG010000003.1, from coordinate 230,182 downwards.
TCGGTTCGACAGAGCGACTCCGGGAGCCGGCGCGCCGGCCCGTCGCCGGCCGGCGTGCATGCAAGAGGGCGTGCGCCCGACGGAGGACGACCTGCCCGCGCTTCTGGCGCTGCGCGACTCGGCGCCTTCGGTCACCGAACGCGCGGTGGCGTCGCTGAACATCGGCGCGCTCTCGCTCGTGAGCGGCAAGGCTGACGCCGCGCTCCCGTACTTGCAGGAGGCGTTCGAGCAGTTCGCCGGGAGCGGCCGTCGCGAGGAACTGGTTGCATGCAACAACCTGGCCTTGGCGCTGCGCGAGTCGCTCCAGTTCGTGGAGACGCTCGCGATCTCGAGACGCGCCGCGCGGCTCGCGGATTCGCGCTCGGACGCTGCTCGCGTCGCGATCGCGCAGAGCCACATCGTGGCGTCCTTCCTCAAGCTCGAAGACGTCCCGCGCAGCATCAAGGAGATCGACGCACTCTCGACGGTCGTCTCCGCCCTCGACTCCGACAGGCGCCCCAAGGGTGAACGCGTCATTATCGGCCACCGCTTCGAACTGGGCGTGCTCGAGTCGGACGCGGGCATCATGCACATCGCGCGCAACGCGGCGGCGGCAGCGAATGCGCTCGACGCTCTCACACAGCGCGCCTACGACACGATGATCGCGGCCGTCGAGGGCCGCCACTCGGACGTCCTCGCGCACGCGACGGAGTTCCCGAAGAACAACGGCTACGCCGATCGCGTGCAACTCGCCGAGATCGAGGCGCAGCTGGAGCTGGGGCGCATCGACGCTGCGCGTCAGACGGCACAGGACGCGCTCGCCCGAGCCTCTCGCCGCGCCGTCCCGCGCATGAGTGCCGGCCGCCGCCTCGCGCTCGCCCAGGCCGTCCACCAGCTCGCCGTGCGCCTCGAAGAGACGGAAACCGCCCAGCACGCTCTCGATCTGGCGGGATCTGCGGCACTCGAGCGCGTCCCCGAACTCAAGGAGTTCGCAGCCATGCACCCGGACGTCCTCGAACTGTCGACCGACGACGAACGGGCGCTCGCGGACTACCGGGAGCGCGTCCGGTCCCGGTACAGAGATGCCGTCGAGGCCGCCTCGCGCTTCATCACGAACGGCGGCGCCCCGAACCCGCGGGACACGGCGCAGGGCGGACGCGAGGGTCAGCTCTCGATCTGCGCGTGGTGCGGCTTCGTCAGCGGACCGGACGGCATGTGGTTCGACGTCGGTGAAGTCGTGCTGCCGCCGGAGTGCATGCAGGTGACGCACGGGATCTGCGAGCCGTGTCACACGCGCGCGCTCGAGCTGAACGGATCCCCGACCGCGAGTTAGCGCGCGGCGGGTCGCGACTACGGCCGCTTGTACCGGTCGCGCATGTAGAGGTAGTAGGGCATCCCGTACAGCTCGTACCACCGATCCACGCCGTACACCTTCTTCTCGCAGTCGGCGATCTCGACGAGCGACTTGTTCAGCTTGTCCATGAGCTTGGTGTACGCGTCGTCGTACGTAGCGTAGAACTGCGCCTGACTCTGATTGAACGCCTCACTCGGGTTGTTCTTGTCGATCGTCCACTTGAGCTTCGCGATGCTGCTCATGCCGGCGGCGGCGTCGGCCAGCTCGACGATCCGCCCGGCTTCGAGCATCGTCTGCTTGTAGATGACGCGCAGATTCTCGAGCAGCCGCGGCCACTTCTGGAGATCTTGCGCGACTCCGCCCTGTCGCAGGCACGTCTGCGCATCCGAGTTCCAGATGTCCTCGAAACCCCGCGCCGGTAATGGCGGCGCATCGCTCGGGTTGTAGTCCGGACGAACCGCGGCCTCGCGGGGATCGATGAACCCGAAGTGCTCCATCAGTGTGAGCAGCGCGCCGGTCGCCTTCACGACGTCGGTGAAGCCCTTGGTGAACTTGTCGTCGGGGTTGAACGGGTCATTGCCGCTGTACCCCGACGTCAGCTCGCGCAACTTGTGCAACGTCGCGTTCATCCGGTCGTTCAGCTCCTCGGGCTTCATCTTTCCCGGCTCGGTCTTGTCGTCCTGTGCGGTGGCGGCGCCAGGCACGAACAGCAGCGCTGCCAGCAGGAGCGCGGCCGAGGCCGGCGGTCCGTGCTTCTTCATCAGCAGGAACGCGATCACGACCAGCGCAACCAGAATCGCCGCGAGCAGGCCGACGATCAGACCCATCTTGTCGTCGCTGTCGTCCTCCGCGGGCACCGGCGAAGGCGCGATCAGCGGCGCTCGCAGTGGAACGGCGGCGGTGTTGGTATCCGTGGCCGTCTCGGGCTGTGGTGCAGGATCGGCGTCCGCCGGCGACGTGGGCGCCGTCCCGTAAGCGGTCGGCTTGCCGGTGCGCTGCGTGTAGGTCTCCGGGGTCACGAGCGGCGGGATCGGAACCGACTCCATCTCGGGACCGACCCACGCCAATAACTGGTAGGACGCCCCGGCCGGTCCCTTCACCTGCATCGCGACGTGATCGCCGGTGCGCAGGCGAAGCGTCGCCTCGCCCTCGATGCCCGTCGTCATCGTGAACAGCGGAGCGTCCCACTTGTCCTTGTAGACCTCGAGAGAGAGGTCCGTCGTGGCGTCGCTCGGGACGAGCGTCAGCTGTACCGGCATCTCCGGCGTCAGGTTCTTCAGGATGAACCGAACACCGCCCTCGGGAAGCTCGGCACCGACGATCTGCGTGCGCCCGAACGGCACTTGCTCCATCGGCTCCGGGGTGAACTCCCAGAGGGACGGCGCTGCGCCGACGTCGACACCGCTGCCGACAACGGCAACCGCCGCTGCGAAGCAGATGCCCGCCGCTGCGAGCAGAGAACGGGCGCCGCCCACGCGCATGCCTCCCCCTCCTTGCCGCTGCTCATCGTAGCAGGTCGGCATTTCGCGTCTTGAGCCCGGCCGCTTACGATCCGCGGCATCATGACCAGCATCTGCCTCCGGCCCGTGACGTTCGAGAACTTCCGCGAGTGCGTGAAGCTGTCGGTGCGTGAAGACCAAAAGGCGTACGTCGCGACGAACATGCAATCCCTGGCGCAGGCGTACGTGAACAAGCGCCTTTACCCCTGTGCGATCTACCGCGGCGACCTGTTCGGGCGGGACATGACGGCGGACGATGCGATGGTCGGGTTCGTCATGTACCAGATCTGGGACGAGATCGGATTCGTCATGCGACTGATGATCGGCGCCGAGCACCAGCGCAAGGGGTACGGGCGGGCGGCCATGCTGGAGGTGATCCGCCGGCTAAAGGGCGAGGTGCTGGTCGAGCGCATCGCCACGAGCGTGATCCCAGCGAACGAGGGCGCCATGGCGCTGTACGTGTCACTCGGGTTCGAGCCGTTCGACGAGAAGGACGGCGAGGTGTATCTGCGGCTGCCGTACGGAAGGGACGCGCATGCGTAACGTGCTCGCTGACGCCACCGCATTCCTGCACGCCAACGCGCGCTTGCTCGAGAGGCGGCTGTTCGCGACACGATTCCACGGAGCGTCTCCCGAGCACGTCGTCACTGCGCTCCTCCCCTACCGCAACCCGGACGGCGGGTTCGGCCACGGCCTCGAACCGGATCTTCGTGCGCCGGCGAGTCAGCCCATCTGCACGGAGTTCGCACTGCAGACGCTGTTCGAGGCGGGGGCACGGGACGACGCGCTCGCGTCCGGCGCGTGCGCATTCCTCGCGAGCATTGCAACTGCAGACGGCGCCGTATCGCCTGTGCTGGCCGGCGGCGCGGACACGCCATGTGCCGACCATTGGCAGATCCCGTGGGCGGTGACGCCGGGTGTGAACCCCACCGCGACTCTGGCAGCCTGGCTCTTCGCGCTCGGCGTGCAGCACCCGTGGATCGACCGGGCGGCGAAGTGGTGCCTCGACCAAATCGAGCGCGAGCGCTTCGGGAGCGCGCACACGCTCCGTGGCGCCCTCCTACTGCTCGAGCACGTGCCCGACCGCGACCGCGCGGACGGCTACGTCGACCGTCTGATGGACCAACTCGGATCAGCGGGGTGGTTCACAGTCGAGGTGCCGATCACCACGTACACACAGACGCCGCTTCACTTCGCGCCGCGGCCGGACGCCCCGCTGCGCTCGCGCTTCGAGGACGCGGTGATCGACGCACACCTCGACGATCTCGTCGCGCGCCAAGAGGACGACGGCGGATGGCCGGTGTTCTGGCAGCCACCCGGTCCCGGCGCACTGCAGGAGTGGCGGGGACGATGGACGCTGGAGGCGGTGATGACGCTGCGCGCCTACGGGCGCATCTGACGCGTCACTTCTCCGCGAACTTCCAGCCGCTCTCCCAGCGCTCGAGTGTGAGCGCTTCGGTCTTGTGCACGGTGTGCCCGGCCTCGAAGTCGCCGTACTGCATCTTCAACGCAAAGATCGAGATCCCCGCCTGGAGCTGTCCGAACATCCCCGCGAGCGCCGCGCCGGACTCTCTGGCGTTCGCCGAGACCTCGAGGTCCTCAGCCAACCCCTTCATCAAGTCGTCGCTGCTCTTGAGGAAGACCAGGTCGTACTCGACGCTGCATGTGTACCGGCCGGCGGCGTCGTCCAGCCGGCCGTCGGTCTTCGAGAAGTTCTTGATCGCGATGTACTCAGGGACCGCGCGCTCGCCCTTGAACAGCTTCTCGACTGCGGACTCGCTGGGTGTCTTGGAACACGCAGAGAGCGCCGCCACTGCAGTCAGCATGACCGCAGGTGCGACGCTCTTGAGATGTGCTACGAACCGTAGCGTGATGATAATCAGCTTCAAGTCGGGCAGGGATCCCCGCCGTTCTTCGCGTCGAAGCAGCCCTTGCACTCCGTGGCCATCTCGCCGTCGATGAAGCCGTGCGAGCACTCCGCACACCAGACGTTGTCGCCGCCCTCGCCCTTGGCGCAATCGGCGCACCCTTCGTCGGTGTCGGCCGGAGTCGCGTCGTCGACCTTCGCCTCACAACCGGCGGTCGCCAGCGCCAACGCGCCCAGCGCGAGGAACATCACTGAGTTCAGTCGCATCGAGTTACTCCCTTTTCGTGTGTCGTCCAGCGTTCGCCGCCGGCGTCGGACGGCCGCCAGCCGCTGCGGACCCCGTTACGGTACAGGAACCAACCAGGAACCCGGGCGGCCGGGTCGCCACCCATCACAAGACCGTGCCCGCGAGCCTGCGCGGGATTCCCGGAACCCGCCGTTGGCACCCGCGATCACGGTTTTCGGAGGGTCGCCTGCCGTGTGAACCCGCGGAGACCGCGAGACGACGCGTCAGTTCGCGTGAAAGCTGACCTCGATGCGGTATCCGTCCGGGTCGTTGCAGTAGAACACGACGCAGTCGTCGCCGAAGTCCATGAGCTTGGATGCGAGGTCGACGCCCTCGGCCGTCATCCGCGCGTGCAGCGCGCGCACTGCGGAGCCCTCCGCGAGACAGAAGCCGTAGTGGAACCACGACGGCAACACCGGGACGTCGCTCACCGGATCGATCGCGATCATGAAGCCGTCGTCGTTGCGCAGAAACACGCCGTCCCCGTGGTCCGCGTCGTGGCGGAATCCGAAGTACCGCTCGTAGAACGCGCGGGAACTGCTCACGTCGGCCGCCCCCAGGTGCAGGTGGTTCAGATCCATCGCGCCCTCCCGGTTTCGGCCTAAAGCCCGCCGCACAGCCTACCGACCGCATAAGCGGGACGAGAGAGTGCGTCACAACGCGGAACGCTGCACCCGCGTGGGAGATCCGGGGGATATGAGACAGCAAGGCTTCACGCTCGTGGAGTTGATGATCGTCGTCGTGACGATCGCGATTCTGGCGGCCATCGTGATCCCGCAGGCTCTGGCCGCGCGGATGCGCGCCAACGAGAGCGCCGCCATCTCGATGATGCGCAGCGTCTCGACGGCGCAGGGGCAGTTCCATACCGCGCAACGCATCGACGTGGACCGCGATGCACAGGGCGAATACGGGCTCATGCGCGAACTCACCGGCGTCGCCGAATTGCGCGTGGCGGCGGACGGATCGGGCGCCGGGAAGATCCTGAACCCGAACGTGCTCTCGCGCGGACTCGGCGGGATCGAGACCGGCGGCTGGGCCTCGAGTTCCGGCTACCGCATGCGCATCTGGCTCCAGGGCACCAACCAGTCGGCGATCGGCGAGGGCGGTCTGACGGGTCTTGCAGGCGGCGGTTCCGCGATCTCGACCGACTGGGCCGAGACGACGTGGTGCGCGTACGCGCGGCCCGTCGGGTACTCGACGACAGGCAACCGCACGTTCTTCGTGAACCAGACGGGCGAGATCATGTCCAAGGACGACCCGGCCGCCGAACTGATGGTCTCGCCGGGCGCTGCGTTCCTGGCCGGCGGGTTCATCGACGGGATCACGGGAGCGCTCGCCATCGGCACCGTCGGGCGCGACGGAGAGCGCTGGACCGCCGTGCGTTAGGGAGAGCGCCGTTCGACCATCCGGACGTCGCCGGCGTCATCGCGCGCCGCGCCGACCGGCGTGACTGCGCCGAGCGCCAGACCCGGCGCCTCCACGAGGAGACGGACCGCACCGGCGACGTTCGGGATCTCGAACCGTCCGTTCGCGTCCGTGCGCGTCTCCCGCCGAAACGGCGCCTCCGCGAAGAGCGCGTCGGGCACCTCGAGATGCGGCACCGCCGAGACAAGCGCACGCACCACGGGCGAGCCCCCGTCCGTACGAACGACGCGGCCACTCAGTACGCGTGTGGGGACCGGAGGGAGCGCGACGCGCGACGAGCCGGGATCAACACCCGGCAGCGCGCGCACGCCGCCCGACGGATCGGCGACCACTACGATCAGCCCCTCCCCCATCGGGACGTTCAACGCGACGTCGATGCCGTGCGCGCGAGCGACCGGCTGCGACTCGCCGCGCCGCCACGCGGCGACCTGCACGCTGGTCTTGCCGTCCGCTGTGACGCGCAGAGTCGCGCGACCGGTGTCCGGCCGGAGCCCCTCCACCGGCGGAGCCGAGAGGTCCTCTCCCTCGAGATCGATCGTGAGATTCCGGATGCCCGCACGCACCGACCGCATGACGCGGACCGTCCGTTCGGGTGTGGAGACGACGATCGAGTACCGCCCGGCCGGGAGGGATGAGAACCTGAACGTGCCCCCGGATCCCGGCACGGCGCCTTCCCAGCCCTGGCGCTTCGCCATCACCGCAAAAGCCTCGGGAACCCGGGCCCGCGCTGGGAGGACGGAGAGGCGAACGCGCGTCGTGTTCCGATCGGCGAGCACCCGCCCCGAGATCTCGTGCCCGCGCGGTAGGTCGATCCTCATCGACGCCCGCGGGGGCCCCTTCGTGGCCTGCGAGGCCGTCACGGGAAGCATGTCCTCGGCACGTATCCACGGCGTGAGCACCGGCGCATGGCCCGCCGCCGTGACGATGTAGCGCGCCCCCTCCGCTCCACACGGTGCGGAGTACTCGCCGTCGCGCCCGCCGGAGACGCGCCACCACGGTGATCCCGGCGCCTGGAGGAAGCTGGCGGCGTTGACTGCGTTTCCGTCGGCATCCAGCACGCGCACCGGCGCGACGGACGTCGGCGGCGGCGAAGGAGGACCCGGCGGAACGCGCGAGTAGGACGAGGGCACGACACCTGCCGGATCGCCGTAGCACCCGCCGTGCGCCAGCGCGACGTCGGACCAGGCCAGGGCTGGCAGCAACGCCACAGCCAGCAGAGTTCGACGCCTGCCGCAACCCGAAGTGCCCATGCCCGGACCACACAAATCCGGTGCCGCGCCACTCGTGCGTGGGCAGCGTCACCGCACGGGAACGAGGGGCGCACACTGCAACGAAACAGCCCCCGCGTCCGAGGACGCAGGGGCTGTCTTCAGTCCCGACCTGGAAGCCCCTCTGCTTCAACAGGGCTGCCTAGCGGCGGCCGCCGCCGTCGCCGCCGCGCTCGCCACCGCCACCATCACGGCCGGCCTCGCCACCCTCACCGCCGCGACGTCGGCCGCGTCCGCGACGATCGCCTTCGGGAGGCGGAGGCGGGGGCCGGTTGCAACCGGCTTCGCCACCTTCGCCGCCGGCACCGCGGTCACCGCCCTCACCCTCTTCGCCACCGGGCCGGCGACGAGCCGGCGGAGGACGGTCACCCTCCGGACCATCGCCACCCGCGTCCCGGCGCTCGCCAGGATCCTCGCAGCCCGGAGGCGGAGGAGGGGGCGGCGGCGGAGGAGGTCGATCGGTCGCCTCATCCGCGCCGAGCAGCGGAAGGTGCTGGAGGCCGCCCATGGCGGCCTCGGCCGTCCGGTCCACGACGCCCGGCGTGATCGCCAGGCCGAGCAGGGCCGTCAAGCCGAGGAGAGTGAGAGTGAGTCGCTGCGACATCGAGTTCTTCCTCCGTGGGTGGCGGGTCTCCCGCCCCGGGAGCTCCTGCACCGATGTGAGGAGACTAGGCCAAGCCCCTTGAGGGTTTCTGAAGCCTCGAAAAAAGGCTCGTGACGGGCCGCCTCAGGCTCGCCGGGAGCCCTCGAACGTGACCTCGAGGCCCCCGCCGTCGGGCTGTCCGAAGCGCAGATCGAACCCGTGCCGTCCGGCCACGCCCCGCGCGATGTCCAGTCCGAGGCCCCGACCGCGCGGGTTGCGGGTGCGCGCCTCGTCCCCGCGGTACCCGCGCTCGGTAAGGCGCACCAACTCGTCGGCAGCGATCCCGGGACCGTCGTCCACGACCAGGATCGAGAACCGATCGGGGTCGTGCATGCGCAGCAGCAGCGCCACGTGCCCGCCCGCCCGGTTGTAGCGGATGCCGTTTTGCACGACGTTGCCGACCGCCTGCTCGATGAGCGTGTCGTCGCCGCGTGTCCACACCGCCTCTGCGGGAACCGAGTGGTTGAGCTCCACTCCCGCCGCGCGCGCGACAGGGCCGAAACGACCGGCAACCCGTTCGACGACGTCGACCAGATTGACCGAGTGGGAGAACGACCCCGTGTTCGCCTCGAGCTTGGCAGCGGTCGAGAGGTTCGAGACGAGCGACGTCGTGTAGTCAACCTCGCGCATCGCGTCGCGCCGCGCGCGGGACTCGGCCTCCGGGTCCTGTCCGCTGTCGTCGCGGCCGAGCCGGTCGAGGTGCCCCTGCAGGACGGTCAGCGGCGTCATCAGGTCGTGCGTCGTGTTCGCGACGAACGTCCGCAGGGTTTCCTCGCGCTCCTCGATCGAACCGACGTGTGCCCTCACGCGCTCTCCCGCTTCGTTGAACGCCGCCGCCAGGTCGGTGATCTCGTCCTTGCCGTCGACCTCTACGGACGTGCGATAACGGTCGGCGGCGGATGCACGCACGCCCGCTTCCAACCGGCGGATGCGGCGCACGGCCGGACCCATGGCGAGCAACACGGCGATGAGCACGCCGCCACCGATCAGGCCGCCGGTCAGGAGATGCGACAACAGGCTGTCCGGCGGACTGTCCCGCCGCACCAGCACGAAGTCGCACGGCGTTCCCGTCCACGACATGCGCACGAGCGCCTCGCGCACCTCCCGGTCGCCCAGCTTCACGCGACGGCTGGCGACATCGCCTTCCGGCCCCAGCGCCGCGCTGAGTGCCGGTGCGATCTCGGGCGAACGCGGATTGGCGGACGTGAAGTCACCGTTGTACGTCCAGAACCGCGTTCCCTCCGGACCCGCCCGGAGCCGCGGACGGCGGACCAGCGGGATCTCGGGCGGCGGTGGTGGCGGCGCCGCGCCGGGGCGCCCACCCTGACCTCCGCGACCGCCGCGTCTGCGCGGCGGCGGGTAACGGGCCGGATCGCGCTCGCACTCCTCGCGGCCGCCGGTCTCCATCCGTGTGACGGCGAACTCGCGCAGCACATCCTCTTCGTTGCGACGCTCCAAGTCGGCGCGGAGCCAGACCGACGCCGCGGCGAGCGGCAGCGCAGCGGCGAGAACCGACAGCGCGAGGCGGGCGCGCAGTCTCACGCGGGGACGTCCGGCAACAGGCGGTAGCCGACGCCCCACACGGTCGCGATCTGCTTGGCGCTCTCACCGAGCTTCTTGCGCAGGCGAGACACGTGAACGTCCAGCGTGCGCTCACCGCCCTCGCCGTCCCGGTCGAGCACGTTGTCCGCCAGCCAAGCTCGTTCCACCGCCGCCCCGGGGCGGCGCGCGAGCGACAGGAGCAGCTCGAACTCGACGCGCGTCAGTTCGACGTTCCGGCCTGTGACCGTCACCGAGCGTCCCTCGGTGTCGATGCGGAGCGGGCCCACCTCACAGACCCCGTCGCGTTGGAGCACCGGTCTGCGCAATCGCGATCGCACTCGGGCGATCAACTCCTCCGGCCAGAAGGGCTTCGCGATGAAGTCGTCGGCGCCGAGGTCGAGGGCGCGCACCTTGTCCCTCGTCTCCTGTCGCGCGCTCAGGATGAGCACGGGCAGATCGCTGTCGCGGCGCAGTCGCTTCAGCACGTCCAGTCCGTACGCACCGGGGAGCATCAGATCGAGGATCACCAGCGCGTAGTCGGCCGGGTCTTCCCAGAGCGCGCGGTCGCCGTCGGTGAGCCACGTGACGTCGTAGCCGCTCTCCTCGAGGTGACCGACGACCTGCCGCCCGAGCGCCTCGTCGTCCTCGACCAGCAGGATCCGATCGCTTGCCATCTCAATCCTCGGGCTCGAACAGGCTGTCCAGCACCGACTGCAACTCCGGCCCGGTCTCGCGATCCTCTCCGTACAGATACACGAGCACGGTCAGCGTGGCCTGTCGTCCGCCGCGCATGCACAGGATGCGAAGCGTCAACGGGCGTCCGTCCTCTCCACGCTCCTGGCCGGCGATCTCGGCGCGGTAACCGGAGAAGTCGCGTCCGATGCTCTTCTTCCCAGGCTTCGACGCCTTGGCTCCCGGCTCGAACAGGTTCGCCTCGGACATCTCCGTGACGCCCGCGGCGATCTTCTTCGCGTTGTCGCCGTTCACCTCGACCGGACCGACAAACCGGTACGACGTCCCGAAGTCGTAGCGGCGAAACAGCAGTTGCGCGCGCACGTCGCCGGCACGATCCAGGTGCGTGACGTACGTGAACGTTTCGCCGTCGTCGTACTCTCCGTCGGAAACCCCCCAGCGCGGCGTCCGTGGCACGTTGAGAGCAACGTGCTCCCCCAGCGCCGTCGCGCGGCGCGTGATGTAGGAGGCGCGCATGCCGAAGTCGTTCTCCCGGCCGGTCGTCACCGCCTCGTTCCACGCCGAGGCGACGACGCCGCGCTTGTCGGCGTCGCGTGCGTAGGGAGTCAGAGTGTCGAGAGCGCTCTTGAGCGCAGTGCGCGCCGCCTTCCTGTTCGACGTAAGGAGAGTGCGCGCCGCCCAGGTCTTGGTCGTTGCGATCGCGTTCGCCAGCGCGGGGACGTCCGGATGTGCGCGCAACGCGTTGCGCGCAACGGCGTCCGCCTCTTTCGTGAGTGCGTGTCGCTCGTCCAGGACCGTGCAGGCGCCCTCCATAAGGAACGTCACGGCGTAGCCGAGCGACTCGCCGTCAGCCGGTTCCGCGTCGTGCGCGGAAACCAGCAGAGCGGCCGCTCGGCGCCAGTTCTCCGGATCGGAAGACGACGCCAGGCGCTCGTTCACGACGACCGACGCGGCCAGTGCCCAGGCCGCGCGCACGTCCGTCCCATCAGCAGCATGGGCTGTCTCCGCCAGCCCGACGAGCTTCGCGGCAAGGTCGCGGCGCTGTTCCAGAGGCGCGTCGGCACGGGACAGGTCGAACCGGTAGGCGCGGTCCGCGAGCACGTGCAGCAGGTCCGTGCGCGAGGTGAGATCGACCGTCTCCGTCGCCGTCGAGAGCCCGGTGACTGCCGCGGCCACGTCTCCCTCCCGCAGAGCGTCGATGACGGCCTGCACGGCGTCACCCGCGTCGTCCGCGCGCGACGGCGAGACGAGCGAACCCGCTGCCACGAGCAGCAACAGGGGGAGAAGACGAGGTCGGGGAGTAGCAGTGCCCACGCGCGGACCTTCGACGGTACGTCTTACGGGAATCTTGAGCCAGGAGCCTCTCCGAGTCCCCCGCGCGACCACGACGCAGCGCCGGTGGCCCCGCCCGGCCGTTTTGGGCCGGTCCGGACGGGGCGGTTGTGCGAGGCCCGCTCTGTGGGGCCCCGCCTCTCAGCGCGCGTGCCACGGATCTCGGGTGAGCTCGCCTCCGATCCTCGTGTTCCGCCGCATGATGCGGCGGAGGGTCTGGCGTTCGACCAGCCGGACACAGTGCTCGGGCAAGTGATCCAGGTAGAAGAAGCGGTCGCCGTCCCGCAGGTCCTCGAACTGCTCGGCGAGGAGGGCGCGGAGCGTCTCACCGACGACGGCGCCGGGCACGTGGTCCTCGGCGATGCCACCGACCCACCGGTCCACATCCTCGACGCGCTCGTAGACGGACGCGAGCCCATCTGTGACCTCCGCGTCCGACGAGATCTGATCGAAGGCGGTCACCGCGGGCAGTCCGAGTTCGGCCCGAGACTGCGCGTAGGACGGCAGCCCGTGATCGCGGCCCCGCTGGATGTTCAGCGCGGCGAGATCCAGCCCGCCTGCGCCGGGAGCGCCGAAGAGCAGGTTGCGGACCTCGTCCACGATGCGCGTGTCGATCTCCTGCGCCCGCTGCGAGACGAGACCGCGCAGGAGCGACTCGATACCGCCCTCCGCGATCACCGTCGGATCGAAGAACGCGTCCGCGAGCGAGAGATCGCCCTCGGCAACCGTGCTGCCCGACCGCGTCACACGGCGAAGCGTCGGCGAGAGCATCGTGTGGCCGACACGGTACGCAGCGGTGGCGAACGAGTTCGTGATGCTCGGATCGGCGTCTTCGCGGTACCCGTCGTACGGACGCAGAGCCCCATCACCCAACAGCAGGGGCAGGAACTCGTTGTAGGTGATCGCCTGCATCTCGGCGCCGACGATCATCCTGGCGAGCTCGTAGATCTCGTCGCCCGTCAGCTCGCGGCGCTCGGTCAGGCCGAAGTCGTCACGGCGCAGCCGGCGGCCGCGGCCGCGCTTGCCGCGGTCTCCGCCGCGGCGTGCTCCCCGCCGCGCCTGTAACCGTTCACCCCTTCGTCGCGAGCCAGGATCCAGATCGTTCGGCCATCGGTCGATCAAGATGTTGTGGGCGAGCGGCAGGACGAGGATCTGCGGGCGATGGTCGAGGGCCTTCTGGCCTGGATCGAGGAGCTGGAGCGTCGCGAAGCGAAGCATCTGCGCCGCATCGACGAGCTCGAGTCGCGTCTGAAGCGTGACTCCCGCAACAGCTCGAGGCCTCCGTCGTCGGACCCGGCGTGGTCCAAGCGCCGTCGCGGCCGAAGGCCGCGTAGCGGTCGCCAGCAGGGCGGACAGCCGGGCCATGAGGGCACGGCGCGCGAGCTGGTGGATCCGTCCAACGTCGATGAGACCAAGGACCACCGTCCCGACCTCTGCGACGCGTGCGGACACGACGATCTCGAGCAGGGCATCGGCGATCCGTACCGGCACCAGGTGACGGTGCTCCCGCGCGTGCTCGTCACGGTGCGGGAGCACCGGCTGCACAAGGCGCGGTGCCGGCGCTGTCGTGCGGTCACGACGGCGGTCCTGCCCGATGGCGTGCCGACCGGGGCCTTCGGTCCGCGGCTGACCACACTTGCCGGCGCGCTGCGCGGCGTGTACCGCGTGAGCGTGCGGGAGACGCAGCGGCTGCTCGGTGAGATTTTCGGTGTGAAGATGTCGCTGGGCAAGATCAGCGACTGTGAGCGTCGGCTCAGTGACTCTCTGCACTCGTCGTACCTCGAAGCCCTCGGGGCAGTCCGCACGTCGCTGCGAGCCAACGTGGACGAGACGTCGTGGAAGGAACGGGGCCGGGTGTGCTGGCTGTGGGCGGCGGAGAGCGAGCACGCCACAGCCTTCGGGATCGATCGCCGCCGCAGTGCCAAGGCGAAAGGGCGGCTGATCGGGCGGCGCTTCGGTGGCACGGTGATCAGCGACCGGATGGGTGCCTACGAGTCACACCCACTTGCCCGCCGCCAGCTCTGCTGGGCGCACATCGAGCGCGCCTTCCGTGCGCTGGCCGAAGGCCCGCGAGGACATCGCCGCTTCGGCAACAAGGGCGTCATGATCGCGCAGTCGGTCATGCGCAGCTACCGGCTCTTCGGTGAGCACGGCGACCGTGACCGGCTGCAAGGCGAAGCCGCTGTGCTGCGCGGACGGCTCGAGCGACTGATCGCGAACGACGACTCGGCTCTGGCCAACCATCTGCGCCCCCGCGTGGTCGCCCTCTTCACCTATGCGCGGACCCAGGACGTGAGTCCGACGAACAACGCCGCCGAGCGCGCGGTCCGCAAAGCGGTGCTCTGGCGCAAGGGCTCCTTCGGAAGCCAGTCCGCTCGCGGACTCCGCTTCGCCGAGCGCGTGTTGACCGCCGCGGCCACGCTGCGACGCCGTGGCGACCAAGTCTTCGACTTCCTCGCCGACTCGGTCGCCGCGCACCTCACCGGCGCCGACCCGCCCGTCATGGTCCCGATGCCCGTCGCACGCTGAGGCTCACACGCTGTCAAGGGGTGAACGGTTACCGGCGGCGTTGTTCACGGCTCCGGCTCCCGAGTCCGCTGACACGGGCGGCGGGCGTTCGGCGCGGCCCCCTCTTACGGGGCGCCCACCTCACGGCTCGAGGATCGCCGTGCGCGCGAGTTCGCCGAGATCGAGCGCGAGGAGCGCACGTACGAGCTCCTCGGGCACGGCCGGATCGGGGTCGCCGAGGGCGCGCAGGACGCCGGTCTCGAGCATGCCATCGCGGTGACGGGCGATGCCGCGTCCGACCAGCACGAACTTCCAGGCCAGCGAGTCTGCGCGTTGCTCGTCGTAGCGGTCGTGGAACCAGGTGCGCAGTCCGGCGGGCAGCCCCGTGTGCAGCAGCGCCAGACGGTGGCCCCCGGCTACGCGGTCCGGCGGCAACGCTGCGGGCATCCCCGTGCGCGCTGCGTCGAACGCGCCTCGCACGTCCGCGACGTACTCGCCGACCGCGTACGCGCTGTCCATCGCCGCGAGTGACGCGTACTCCGCCTCGCGCGCTTGGAACGCGGCAGCGCCCTCCGGATCGCCCTCGTCGTCCTCGGGGCTGCCGAGGAGGCGAACGTGATCGCCTTCGGTGCGGACGGCGATCGGCGCGCCCCGCCGCGCGAGAAGCGTCAGCAGAGCGCGTCCAGCGATCTCGCTGTCACGGCCGGACGACGGGATTCCGTCGATTCGCGTCGCAAGCTGCGCGGCCACTTCCGCCAGTCGCCGGCCGCCGGACCACCCCAGCGCCAGGTCTTCGAGAACCGTGCCTGGCAGGTCTGCGAACGTCAGCCCGTTGGGACGCGAGCGCAGCAGATCGCGTAGGGAATCGAACGAGAGGTCGGACACGGGTCGATGCTCGCTACGAGTTGTTCCAGCCGTCGGGGTGGCGGGCGACGTTCGGGGAGCTGATGCGCACGCGCGCGTTCTTGCTGCGCCAGTCGCCGATGACCGCACGCAGCGCTGCGCACGCCTCGGACGCCGACGCGCCTGTGGCGACCTCCCGCGGCACCGGCTTCTTCCCGATCAGCATGTTCGCGATGTTCTCGGGTATGCGCGCAGTCGCGACGACGTCGTTCCCCTGATACGCACGCAGTTCCAGCACCGTCATGTCGACGTCGATCTCGCACTGCCATCCGCCGGAGCGGAACCGATGACGATGGAGGCCCTCGGGATCGCCTGACTCCTCGAACTTCACGGCATCCAGCGCCCGCAGGCGCAGCAGTTGCTCCAGGATGCGCTCGGCGTAGCCGGCGCTGTTCGAAGTCATGGTCACGGGGCTCCTCCGAATGGGCAGTTTCCGGAGGTGAGACGGTACGTCAGTCAGGGCCGGAACTCGGAAGAACGCCGAGCCGGGCGCTCGCCGTATCCTGCCACCCTATGGCGATCGACCCGCAGGTGGGGACCCTGGTGGTCCTGGGGCTGGCGCTGGTCCTCTTCCTGACGGAGTGGATCGACATCGACATCGTCGCCGTGCTCATCCCGGTGGCGCTCGGCGTGCTCGGGATCCTCGATCCGTCCGAGGCGTTCTCGGGCTTCGGGAACGCTGCGGTCCTGACCGTGGCCGCGATGTTCGTGCTGTCCCGCGCCATCGTCGATTGCGGCGTCGTGGATGGAATCGGCCGCGCGATCCGCAAGATGGCGGCGGGCCGGGAACGCAGCGCGCTCGCTGCCGTCGTCCTGCTCGTCGCCGTGCCCTCCGCGTTCGTGAACAACACGCCCACCGTGGCGGTGTTCATCCCGATCGTGCTGGCGCTGGCCGCCGACGTGAAGACCGCGCCATCACGGCTTCTGCTGCCCCTCTCGTACGCGGCGATCCTCGGAGGCTCGTGCACGCTGATCGGGACGTCCACCACACTGCTCGTGTCAGGAGAAGTCGAACGGCGGCTGGGCCCCGGCGAGGCGATCGGCTTCTTCGAGCCGCTGCCGTTCGGACTGGTGCTCGTGGCGTCGGGAATGGTGTACCTCCTGCTCGTCGGACCGATGCTCCTGCCCACGCGCCGCACGGTTGCCGGCCTGCTCGCGGGTACGCCGGCGGAGTACGTGACCGAGGTCCGCGCGTCGGAGGGGTCGCCGCTGATCGGACAGACCATCGAGGCCGCGTTCGCAGGACCGCATCCCGACCTCCTCGTGATCGAGGTCGTGCGCGGCCGCGAGATCCTCTGGCCGAGTGCGCCGGACCTGCTGCTCGAAGCGGACGATCTCATCCTGGTGCGCGGGCGGGCGGAGAGTGTCGCGGCGGTGCAGGATGCGGGGCACGTCGTGCTCCCTGAACTGAGGCCGGAGGACATGCGCCGCCGCTCGGTGACGCTGGCGGAACTGGTCATCACCAAGCACTCGCCGCTGGTGGGGCGCAAGGTGCGGACGGCCTCGGAGCGCGCGTTGCGCGGTGCGGCGGTGATGGCCGTGCAGCGTCGCGGATCGCATCTGCGCCACGGCATCGCCGATCTGCTTCTCGAACACGGCGACACGCTGCTCGTCCAGACCGAACTCAACGGCATCGGCCGCCTGCGGCACTCGGATGACTTCGTGCTCGTCGAGGGCACTGGCGAACCGGCGCCACTGCGTCGCCGTGCCCCGTTGGTGCTCGCAGTCATCCTCGCGATCATCGTGCTCGGCGCGCTGAACGTCGTTCCGATCTCGTTCCTGGCGGTCGCGGGAGTGGCGCTGCTGATCGCCACGCGCTGCCTCACCACGCGGCGGGCGTACAGATCGCTGGATCTGACGACGCTCGTCGTCATGGCCGGGACCATCTCGCTCGGCGTCGCCATGGAGAAGACGGGTGTTGCCAAGGAGATCGCGGACGATCTGATCGGCGGCGTCACGCGCATGGCGCCGGAGACGGCGAAGGCCGTCGCCGCGATGGCCGCGGTGTGGGTGCTCACGAACGTCCTGACCTGTCTGATCAGCAACCTTGCGGCAGCGGCGCTGATGCTGCCGGTCGCACTCGAGAGCGCGAGCGCCCTCGACGTGTCGTCGCGCCCGTTCGTGATGGCCGTCGTGTACGCCGCGTCGCTCGCGCTGGCGACGCCGATGGGCTACCAGACCAATCTGCTCGTCCTCGGTCCTGGTGGGTATCGGTTCTCCGACTTCGTGAGGGTGGGGCTGCCGCTGCAGATTCTGCATCTGGTGCTCGCGGTCTTTCTGTTGCCCCGGTTCTTCGCGTTCTGACATGCAGCGACTGATGGGGCGGGGGTGGCTCTCGTCCCGGACCGTCCGCAGGACGCTCCTTGTGCCGCTGCGCGGCGATCGGCGCTGGTCCGTCGGACCGTTCCCGCGACCACCGAGCGGGAGCAGGACGGGGCCGAAACCACGTTGCGGGAATTCACCACTCTGGCGCTGCCGTCCGTGCAGAGCGCACTGCGTTGAGGCGGAGGCGGGACAGCCGCACTTCCAGCGTCGCAGCGGATCGACAGCGCGGCGCCCTGCTCGTGAGCCTCAATACGGTCACAACGTCTTGATGTGTAGAGGTTTGGGGAGATTCGACCGCACGCCCTCCGCCACGGCACGCGTGGTGCTACTCCGCGGCAGCACCCTCTCGTTGTGGTCTGTTTGGAAACAAACATGGGCCCGGGACGGGGGCCGAGTACGGGCGTTAGCCCGAGGCTGCTCGGGGGGGTGCGACAAGAGCGCGTGACCGTTCAACGCGCTTCCTAGGGGCCATGCCGGCTAGAGATCGTGGCGACTAGAGGCCGTGCCGGCGGCGCAGCGCCGCGGCCGCGGCCCGCTCGGGGTAGTCGCCGGTGCGGTCGAGCACGTCGAGCTCGCGGGCGCACTCGTGAAGGCGTCCCGCCGCTGCGAGCGCCTCGGCCAGGTGATACCGGGCCGAGCTCGCCGCCGGCGTCGCCGAGACGGCGCGCTGAAGGGTCGCGCATGCCGTCTCGTGCTCGCCCAGGCGGAACTCGATCCACCCGAGCGTGTCGAGCATCTCGCCCCGTCCTCCCGACCGTTGCACCGCGCTCTTCGCGAGACGCAGCGCGCGCTGCAGATCTCCTCCGGTGCGCAGCAGCACGTCGGCGAGGTTGTTCAGCGCGATCGTGTGGTTCGGCTCCAGTTCGAGGACTCGCTCGTACGAGCGCGAGGCCGCGCCGACGTCGCCGTCCTGCTCTGCAAGCAGGCCCACGTACAGGTGCGCCATCGCGTTCGACTCATCTGCCGCGACGGCCTGCGTGAACGCGCTGCGCGCCTCCTCGCGGCGATCAAGCGAGAAGAGCAGCGTGCCGCGCAGCGCCCACGCCTTCGCATCCGCGGCGTCGAGCACGTGCACCTTGTCCAGCTCGGCCAGTGCTTCCTCGGTGCGATCGGCGAACGCGAGAGCGCGGGCCAGGGCACGGCGAGCGAACGGTGCGGCCGGCGCCGATGCCACCGCGCGGCGGGCCAACGTCTCTGCCCTGCGCGCGTCGTGGCCCACGACCAGATCCGCTACGCGTGCGTTCGCCATCGGGTGCATCGGTGCGATCTCGAGCACCTGCTCCCAGCGTTTTCGCGCGCGGAGGTGGTTGCCGTCGCGCTCCAGTATGTGTGCGAGCCGGGCCAGGATGTCTGCGTCGTTCGGCGCCATCCGCGCGGCCATCTCGAGATGCCGGCGGGCCCCTTCGACGTTGTTCTGCGAGTCGTAGAGGAGACCGGCAAGTGCGTGGGCGCGCGGTCCGGCCTCCCCGCGGCGGAACAGCGCGTGCAGGTCCTCGAGCGCCGCGCGGTCCTGGCCGGCGCCGATCCGGATGAGCGCCAGCTTCTCGCGTGCGGCGAACAGGTCCGGCTCAAGTTCCACGATGCGCTCGTAGTGGACGGTGGCGCCGCCGATGTCACCCCGGGCGAGGTGGGCGTTGCCGAGCATGTCGAGCAGGACCAGGTCGCGGTGCGTCCCGGTGGCGAGCGCCGCCGCGCGTCGTTCCTGCCCCGAGGGCCCGTCGTGCAGCCCGAGACCAGTGGTCAGCGCCCGCAGGTGTAGATCCAGCAGCGCGACGCGCGCCTTGTCGGATGAGTCGGCGTGCTCCACGTGAGCGTGGAGCACGCGCCGGCCCAGATCGCTGAGTGCACCTGCATCGCGGGCCGTTGCCCATGCGCTCTCCGGCGCTCCCACCTCGAGCATCGCGAGCACGGCCGCTGCGATCAGGGGCATGTCGGCGCCGGCCCGATCGACAGCGTTGCGCGCGGACACGAGTGCGAGCGTCTCATCGTTCTGTCGCGCCGCGACGATCGCCAGCGACGCCCAGAGCACGGGGTCCGCGGGAAACCGATCCACCGACGCCACGAGCGCCTTCTGCGCGGACTCGTGGTCACCGCGCAAGGCCTTCAGACCGCCGCTCCAGTGGAATGCGCGCGTCCCGCTGTCGAGCGCGAGACCGGCGTCGCATGCGGATTCGGCCGCCGCCAGGTCATCCCGGGCGAGCGCTAGATCCAACTCGAGTGCGATCAATCCTGCGTGCTGCGGGTGGGCGGATCGCGCCGTGCGGAGAGACTCCGCCGCGGCTGCGTCGCGACTCAGCGTGATCTCGAATTGCGCGAGGAGAACCCACAGCCCGCCGTCGCCACTCGAGCTCACGGCGGCGCGCAGCACGTCGAGCGCTTCCTCGGGTCTGTGCTGCCCGTGAAGCGCGTGCGCAAGTGCGGACACCGTGCGGGGGTCCGTGGGGGCGGCGGCGACGGCCTCCCGCAGGAACTCCAGTCCCTCGTCGATCCGGCGGTCCGCCATCAGGAGTTCGCCGAGGCTGACGAGCAGATGCGGCTCTCCTGCATAGACGAGCGCCGCGCGCAGCGCGCTGACGCCGTCGGCGAGCCGGCCGGTCACGACGTTGCGCATCATCAGTGCTTCCTGACCGGTAACACCGCCGGGATCGAGCTGCAGGGCGTGCCCGAGCGCGACCGCGGCACGTGCGAACGACGCCTCGCGGTCGCGGCGGCGTTCCGCCGCCGAGCCGATCCGCACGTGGCTCTCGCCGAGCACGAGCCAGCCGGCAGCGCGTTCCGGCTCGAGGTCGGTGCAACGCTCCGCGTGCGCGAGCGCTTCGGCGTCCCAGCCGGCGGCGAGGGCGGTCGTCGCGCGTCCGAGGTGACCGACGTAGAGGCGCGGATCGATCTCGACGCTGCGTGTGAACGCCGACATCACCGACGCGTGGTCGGCTTCTGCGGCGGAGAGCGCCAGTCCGAGCCACAGGTGCGAGAGCGGAGCACCACTCGCCGTGGCGGCGACGTACTGGAAGTCGCCCACGGATCCGACGGGATCGCCTTCAAGCAGCTTGGTGACGCCGCTGAGCATTGCGGTCTGCGTCTTGCGGTACGGATCTGCCGCGACGACGTCCGCGTCCTGTGCTGCGTCGTCGGTTCGGCCGAGCTTGAGAAGCAGCATCGCGCGGGCGAATCTCAGATCGGCGTTTCGGTCGTTCTCTTGGATCGCGACGTTGAGAGCCGCTATCGCTCCCTCGAGATCCCCGGACCGCTCGGCGCACTCGGCCTGCAACTCCATGACGCGCGTGCGCGTCGGCCCAACCGGATTGCGGGCGAGCACGTCCTTGAGTCGTGCCGTGCCGGACTTCGGGCGCGACGCCAGAAGGTCGAGCTGCGCGAGGTCGCAGACCGCTTCGTATGCTTCGTTCCCCTGGCCGCCGGCCGCGGCCGTCAGGTGCCGCGCTGCATCCGCGAGATCCTGTTCTGCGCTGTCCAGCGCTCCCACGAGCGTCCGGACTTCGTCGAGTTGCTGCTCGTCGGACATGCGACGTCTGGCACCGGCGAATGCGAGGGCCACGATGTCGCGGAAGATCGCGTTCTCGTCGGCGGGCTTGCTGACGGCGATTTGGTCGATCAGTGTGCGGAGCGTCGTGGTTCCTCGCGACAACCGGATGCGGCCCCGCACCCGTTCGGCGCGGGTTGCGCCGGCGGTCTCCAGGCCCTCGGTCGCCGCGAACGCGCGATCGTGATCGCCTTGCTCCAGCCACGTCTCGACGAGCAGGAAGCGCGCGTCGACGAGCGCCGGCTCGCGCTCGAGGGCCGCGAGGAGGTCCTTGCGGGCGTCCGCGAACTGGCGGCTCGACAGGTGCGACCGGCCGCGGCCGACGTAGAGCTCGGCGCGCTGCGGAGCCTGTTCGATCGCCTCGCTCCACGACGCGACTGCGGCGACGTGGTCTCCGCGGTCGTCCTGCAACTTCGCGTACCGGACGTGCTCGTCGACGTCGCGCCCACAGGCCGCCGCCAGCAGGACGATCCCGGCCAGGACGGTCCTGCGCAGCGAGCGGAGTGGAGTGCGGGGAGCCGATGTCAGGGGCAAGACGACCTCCAGCGGGGAAGAACCCCGGCCAATCGAGTCCTCATCGGCAGCCTCGCGCGGGGCGGTGAAGCCGGCGGCTCTTCAGGCTCGTCTCAGGCTCGGCGGGCGACCGCCACGACGCTCTGCGCGTAGTCGAGGCCGAAGAGGTGGCCCACCGGGCCGAGGACGAACCTGCGCAGCAGGCGCTGAAGTGCAGGGGCCGCGAACGACCGGCTGAGCGACATGACGTCGAACCCGGCGAGCACAAGTGCGGCACCGAGTTCGTCGTGCGCCCAGGGCGTGACGTGCGTGCAGTCGCGCAGGTACCGCCCGGGGGTGTGCGTGCACGGAACGGAGACGATCACGATGCCATCGAGTCGGGCGTGGACCTCCCGCAGCAGGTCGACACCGTTCTCAGGACGCATGTGCTCGAGCACCTCGAACAGGACCGCGACCTGGAACTCGCCGGTCACCTTGCTCATCGACGTGTGGTCTGCGCCCGCTTCGGGATCGGGATCCACGGAGACGTACTCGATGTCCGGGAAGATGGCCGCGACCCGCTCGCGGCGCCGGTTGTCGCCGGCTCCCACGTCGAGGACGCGATCACCCGGCATCACCGCGCCGTACAGCGCGTCGGACGGACGCTTGATCAGCGGCAGGCGGAACGGTGAGGGCCAGCGCTCCGCGATCGACGCGCGGGCGCGACGCAGGCGTTGCCACGAGAGCGGCGGGGGGTCGTCCGCGTCGGCGCTCATCAGAAGCGCCACTCCACCCACAGTTCCAGGGCCTCGGAGTCGTAGTCGTCGACGCTTCGGCCATGCTCGTTGAAGCGCCAGGACCGCACTGCCGCCGCGATCGTGACGTCGTCGCGGAGGTCGTGCTCGGCGCCGATCGAGAGCGCGTGCGTCGAGATCTCGCGATCCCCCGTCGTGCGGGTCAGCACAGCGTCGCCCCGCAGACGCAGGCCCGGCGCGACTTCGTACGACGCGCCACCGGACAGGATCATGTCGCGCGTGGCGAACGAGAGGGTCGGGGCGAGGCGCACGAGCGACGTCCCGTCGAAGAACAGGATGCTCGTGTCCGTCCGGGTCGTGACTTGCTGGTGGGAGAGGGTCACGTTCGCGGTCCACTTGCCCTGCGAGTACGTCGCCGCAAGGGCCGACGTGTGTGCGCGCGATTGCGAATCGAACTTGTCGCCATTCTGGAAACCCTTGTATCGGTGCGTCCCGGTCACGCGGAGCGGCTTGCTGAGCCGTGCCCGCGCGCGAAACGAGACCTCGTCCGCGTGTTCCGCGCTGCGGGCCGCGTGCGGTTCGTCCTCGTCGGAGTGGCGCACCAACAGCGAGAGCGAGACGTCGTCGCTTGCATCGACGTCGAGCCCCGCCACCCAGCGGGCCGCCGAGCCCCGGATCTCGCCGGCGCGCGGAGTTCCTCGGCGGGTCTCGAACGGCGACTCCACATCCTGCCGCAGCCACTCCCTGCCGGCGCGTGCGCGGACCTTCTCCGTGACGTCGTAGATCGCCTCGATCAGCGACCGGTCCACACGGTTGGTGGCCCGACCCCTCCGGCGGGTGATGATCTGCTCGCGGCCGACGTCCACTCGCTCGTAGATGCGACTCTCGGTCAGGTCGAGCTCTGCGTCCTCGACCACCTCGTCCTGCTCGAAGGAGAGGCTGATCTCGAGCTCGTCGAGGACCTGCCAGTCCCCGTCGAACGTCCAGATCGACGCGCGCTTGTCGATGTCGGTGTCGCCGCCCGTCGACGCGGTGAACGCACCCTTCGGAGTCCCGCCCTCGAACGCGTTGTCGAAGCCGGCCGAGTTTCCCGAGAAACGCGCTTCCGACGGACCGCGGGACGCCTGCGCGATCAGCGAGAGGTCCAGCGAACCCTCGAACACCGTTGCGGCGGCCTTGAACGTGGTCGTCCAGAACGTCGAGCGCACGCGGCGCCGCAGTTGTTCGCGGACAGGATCGAGACCGCGGCGGGCGGGGGGTACGTCGTAGAGCCGCTCGTCGTCGATGCGGCCGCGGCGGACGGTCTGCGTGAGGCCGAGGCGGACCACGCCGACGCTCGCGTCCACACCGAGGTCGAAGGTGTCGAACAGCTGGTCGAGTGGCCGGTTCACGAACACGATGTCCTCGTCGACCCCCGCGGGGGGCGGCGCTTCCCGCAGGTCGGTGTCGCCGCGCCGCTCGGCGTCGCCGCGCACGCGGCTGCGCTCCCACCCGGCGCGCACGGTGACCTTGCGCGAGGGACTGAGCCGCACTCTCGTGAACGACCGCTCGCGCACGGTGTCCAGTGGGAACGGATCGCCGCCGGCGCGGTAGTCGAACAAATCGCGTGAGTAGCCGCCCTCGATCTGCACCTTGTCGCTGCGCCGCAGCACGATGCGGCCGTCGCTCGACCGCTCCCCGACGTCGCGCAGTTGCAACTCCAGCTCGTCGATCAGCGCGTCCTCGCTCGAGTCGCGCACAGCCACGATGAAGTCGAACAGCCGCGGACCGGGGCCGAGGTTGATGTCCTGGAGGAATCGTCCCTCGTCGCGGCCGCTGAGGAAGCGCCAGCCGGCCCGCACGGTGCCTTCGATGCTCAGTGTGCTGGGCTCGTCGTCCGGTTCGTCCTCGAACTCGTCCAGATCGTCGAGTTCCTCCACGTCGTCCAGTTCGTCGACCGGGTCGTCCGACACGACCGTGTAGTCCACCGGCGCTGGATCGTCTGTGTCGTCGGCGCTTGCGCGCGGGGGGAGCACGAGAGACATCGAACACGCCAGCAACGCGATCCCCCGGCAGGCGGAGTGTGCGGTCATCGGCGGTACAGGCGGTCCAGGTCGCTGCCGTGGATCTCCGTGTGACACCGGATGCAGTTGTCGTAGCGGCGCTGCGCAAGATCGTGCGGCGTCTCGGGATGACACTGCAGGCAGAGGGGCTTGATGCGCGGATGGGTGAGCGCTCTCTTGTGCGGCGAGCCATGCGGCGCGTGGCACGCCATGCAGCCTTCCGTGCGCTTGATGCCGTGGTCGTGCAAGAACGGCCCGGTCTTCTCCGCGTGGCACCGCGCACAACTCCGCTGTCGGACGTGACGATCCCGCACGCGACCGCGGTTTCCGTGGGGATCGTGACAGTCGCTGCACTTCACCCGCCCACGCGCGACTGCGTGCCCGTTGGGCAGGCGGAACGACGCAGCGACATCTGTGTGACAGCTGCCGCACAGCTCGTACTCGGGGGCGCGGATCGTCTTGCCCCGCGCGGCGTTCGGATCGTGGCACGTCGTGCACCGGATGCGCTCCCGTGCGTGCTCCGCGCACGTCCATCGCATCACCGCGTCGCCGCCGCGATGGCAGTCCAGGCAGCCCTCGTTCACGTCCTTGGCGTGCTGCTGAGGCGCGTGCAGGATGAGGGCCGCGCGTCCGGCGGATCCGGCGTGCAGCGAGCCGTTACCGTGACAGGTCCCGCATTGCTTGTCCTCGGTGACGAGGTTCGCGTGGCCCGAGCGGGCCATCTGTGGGTGGAAGTCCGCGTGGCACTCGATGCAGCGGCGGGCGGGGATCCACTCCGCGTGCTTGGCGAGTTGGGCGCGAGTCCGGAACCGCCCGGTGCCGCGGCGGAACGCGGGATCCTCTCGATCGACGTGCACCTCGTGGCACTGCGTGCACGAGCGCGGATCGCCGGACGGCCCCGCGGGGAAGACCCACGCGCGGTGACTGCCACGATCGTGGGTGAGCACACCCGCGTGACAGCGCAGGCAGAGCCCGAGGAGCTCCTCCGCGTCGGCGGCGAACGGATCGCGCAGAGGCTCGTCGCCCTCGGTCTCTGCGTGCTCCTTGCCGGGACCGTGGCAGGTCTCGCAGCCCCGCGAGTCCGTGCGCTCGAGAACGCCGGCGTGGAACGACGTCAGCAGGCTTCCGTGGCGCTCCTCGTGGCACTCGGCGCAGGCGGCGGTGCCCACGAACGCGTCGTCGTCGGCTTTGGCATCCGGGTCGGGGAAGCGCTTGGAGAGGACGGACGCCGTGAACGCATCGTCCCCTGCGACCGCGTCGAACAAAGACGCGGGCAGCACCAAGAGGGCCGCCGCCAAGCAAGCGGCGCCCGCATATGCGTAAGCGAATCGCGCCATGCGCCTCCACCGGCGGGCCCCGACTCCACGCCGCCACGGTGATTATGCCCCCAGAGCAGCCTGTCGGGGTAACCCGGGCTTCGCGCTCACCGTCCGTCGTCGAGCCTCTTCGACCGGTTGTGCGGGTCGAAATGCAGCACCTGATCGCCCTTCCGCGCGACCTGTACCGCCACGATCGCGGCGCCCACGACCAGGCAGAGCAGCGCGAATACGAGGATCTCGACCGCGATCCGGCGACGCGACGGCTCGTCGCCGGTCCCGCGGGTTTGCTGGCCCGGCCGGACCGAGAACTCTCCGGGACGCCGGGGCGGTGGCCTGCTCACCTCGAAGGCGCAGTCGCCGGCGCGGTCGCCGGCGCGTTGGGCACGAGCGCAACCGCCCGCACCGGCGCCGCGCCCGCTCCCCGCAGGGGCACCACACCGAGTAGCACGTACGCGCCGGTCGCAGGTAGCCGCGCGAGTCCCGTCAATGCCGAGACGGTCATGAGACCCGCATCGGCGGCCGCGCGCGCTGCGTCGGCGCGATCCACGGCGCCGCCGTCGTCGATGGCAAGGGAGTCGGTCCCGATCGCGTACACCCCCCGCTCACCGGCGAGGAAGCGGACGGTCTCCGCGGCGAACCCCGGACTGGTGCGCAGCGCGGTCTCGAGATCGCGCGCGCTGCCGCCGCTGCGTCCTGTCTGCAAGACCACGACGGCGCCGCGGGGTATCGGTCCGTGGACGCCCTCGAATGCGCGTATTGCCGCCGAGGGAAGTGCGCCCGTGGCGCCGTCGGGGGCACGGAGGACGATGAGCGGCCGCACGACGGCGGCGTCCACGGACTCCACGGTCGTGCCGCCGGCGGAGTACGCCGCCGGCGCCGTGAGGTGCGTCCCGGCGCTCTCGATCAGCGAGTACGCGGCCTCGCGCCGGCCGCCCGGCCCGGACCGGATCGGCAGGCGCTCGTAGCGGAACCCGTCCAGCGTCGGCAGGTGCGGTGTGTCGCCGTCAACCGGCCGCGTGAGATCGACGGCCCGCCACTCGGATGGGAACACTGCGGGCCGCGGCGGTGCGGCCTTCTCCGCGCCCCCCGACGACTTGCACGCCGGCAGTAGCGTGACTACGGCCCCGAGTGCGATCAGAACTCGTGCCAGTCGGACCGTTCGCATCGCGTGACCTCCCACTTGCTGAAGTGACCCCCCCGCGGCCCCGGATCCAAGTTTCGTTCCGCCGCCCGCCTGCGTTTCGCCTGCCCGGAGGCCGCGTCGATCAGCCCGAGGCGCGCCCGCTGCGCGCACGTCGTCCGCCCGGCAGCAGGTGCGACAGGGCGTGCAGGATCGCGCCTCCCGTCGCGACCGCGATGCCCGGAGCGCCGCCCCACGCCGTCCCGCCGACCAGCGCCGCGCTCCCGAGGAAGCGCATCAGCCGCGGCGGCTCGCGCTCGTCGAGCAGGTTTCGCCACGTGATGTGGACCGGCATCTCGGGTTGCGGTCCGGCGGCTCCGCGGTAGGGGATGAAGGCGGGTACGCGTGAGGCGTACGCCCGCCACTTGTCTCCGTGCAGGCGCTGCAGTCCCGCTTCCTCCCCGGCCACCGTCAACGCGTACACCGGACACGCGACCACGGCCCAGATGCAAGCGACGAGCACACCCAGCCCGCCGGCGAGCAGGAACGTCCCCACGCCGCCCATCACGACGGCCAGGTAGAACGGGTGCCGGCACCACCGGTACGCGCCGCCGGTGGTCACCGCAGTCTTGCGCTCGAGCACGCCCTTGCCGGCGATGCGCAGGAGCGCGGCGGCGAACACCAGGACGAGGCCGACAATCCACAACTGGGAGACAGCCGCGGCCCGCCAGCCGAGCGTCGTCGCTGGAAAGTCGTGGCGGGGCAGTGCGGCGACATTCAGCAATCCGGCGCCGTTCGACGCCAGCAACGCGAGCGGGAGCACCACGCGCGCTGTCCACTGCCGCAGATGCAGGCCCTCGACGGTGTCGTAGAGGGACCCCCCGCGATGGTCCTCGGGCGCCTCGGCACCGCTCATCTGCGGCACCGTACACCGCGTGCGGCAGGCACGCCACGAGGCCGGACGGTCGGGACCGGCCCCCTTGACCGCGCTGCACACCGTGCTTACGCTGGTCGAGGACTGGGAAGCGATTGTGGGCCGTCCTGAGGCCGCGGAGGTATGACAGCGTGAGGCATCGCCCGATCGCTGCCCGTTTCGCAGTTGCGCGTCTCAACACGGTGTTGTGCTGGGCCCTCGTCGCTCTGTGCTGGAGCGTCCCGGCACCCGCAGGCACCGCCGAGTACGGACCCCCAATCGGGAACACCCGGTACTCCTCGTCGATCCAGGGTCGGGACGGCGTGCCCGACCTCGACGACTACGTCGGCGCGCTCGCGAAGGGTGAGCAGCTCACGGTCATCGTGGTCGCCGGGCGTAAGACCGACCTCAAGCCGGGGCTGGTACTGCTGCGCCCGGACGACACCGTCGTGCAGCCGGAGCTGAAGACGACGCGCAACAGCCGCAAGGTCGCGCTCCGACAGTTCTCCGTGGACCAGACCGGCCGCTGGACGGTGCGCCTGATCGGCCGCGATCTCAGCGAGGGTGCCTACAAGCTGCGCTTCAAGGTCCGCCCGGCTCCGGACATCCAGATTCCGGGGCACCTCGGCGGCGCGGATCCACTCACGGGGCAGCATCTGCTCGACGCCGTGGATCCGTCCGACATCCGCCTGGACATTCGGTGGGCCAAGCGGGACTCCGCGGTCGCGCTGACCCGGCTGGACGACCCGGCGGGCGATCCGGTCGCTGGAGACTCCGGGGATGCAGCCGACGAGGCCGTGACGAAGAAGCGCCGCACGCGGCTCGCGTCGGCCACGCTGGCCGGCGGCGACGGACTGTATGCGGCCGGCGTGTCCATCGTCGGGGGACAGTCCACGTACACGCTGAGCGCGCGCATTCGACCGCTCGACCGGGCGTCCTCGCGCAAGACCATTACGCTCTCTGCCACCGAGCCGTGGCTGGATCCGGTGTCCGGACCCATCCGCGGAGTCCGCGGCGAGGCGGTTCGCTTCACGGGTGCCGACTTCTCCGAGGATGAGGCGCCGCAGGTCCTGTTCGGAGACTTCCCGGGCACTGACGTGCAGGTGGCGCCCGGAGGGGCGCAGATCGACGTCCGGGCGCCGGCCACGGGCGCCGGTGTCGTCCGCGTCACGCTGATCAACCCGGACGGCCAGGCGGTCTCGCGCAACGGGTACTTCCAGTTCTCGCGGCCACCCGTCGCGACCGGCATCCTGCACCTCGATCGCGATCCGGCGGTGGGCGGCAGCACACTCGGCGGACAGAACTTCATCGTGACGGGCGAGGAGCTGGGGATCGCGCAGCAGGTCTTCTTCGGCGTGTTCGAGGGCACCGTCCTCGGAGCTACGGGCACGACCGAGTTGACGGTGCGCTCGCCGGCGCAGGCCCCTGGCTTCGTCTCCATCCGGGTCGTGGATGCCTTCGATCGCGCGAGCACCGCTCCGGGGACGTTCGAGTACAAGGCGCCGCCGCTCTTCGACGCGCAGCCCTACGCGCCCTCGTTCGGTGATCCCTCGACGCCGATCACGGTCACCGTCACCGGCTCAGGCTTCCTGGACTCCGACGTGTTCTACTTCGACGGACAGGCAACGGCGCGAACGCTGCTCGATCCGGGCACGTTCACGTTCGACGTCCCATCGCTCCCGCGTGGCGGCTACTCGATCGAACTGGAGGATCGCCTCCGCACGCTCTCCCCAGCGACGGAGTTCGTCGTCAAGGGCGCCCCCTCCATCGGCTCGATCTCGTTCGCCGGCGGTTCGTACTCCGGCACGGATGGCGTTCCGCTGAACGGTGGTGCACTCGTCGAGGTGGCGGGGAGCGACTTCCACTCTCAGGACACGGTGACCGTGGGTGGCGTCGAGGTCGCGGTGACCGACCGTGACTTCGACTCGTTCCGGTTCCTCTCGCCGCCCGGCACGCTAGGCCTGCTGGATATCGAGGTCGTGGACGAAATCGCACGCGGAGACCTGCTCGCGGACGCACTGCGCCGCTTCGGGTTCGGGGACGTCAGCGGCTCGCGCGCACCGCTCGGCGGCGTGGTCGATGATCTGAGCGGCTGGCGGGGCGCGCTGGGCGACCTCGACGGAGACGGGGACGCCGACGACCTGGTCATCACCTCGTACAGCGTCGAGCGCAACAACGTCTATCGCGGCTTCCGCACGCCGGGTTCGGGTGTGTCCAACTCGCCGGGACTGCGCTCGGTCTACACGCGGTTGTTCCTGGGCGACGCCGACGGAATTTTGGCGGACCGCACGGCCACGCACGTTCCGTTCGCGAACACGGATCCGTCCGGGACCGACAACTGGAACGGTAACTGCCTGGCGGTGGGCGACGTAGACGACACAGGCGGTCCCGACGTGCTCGTGGGCGGGGTCTCGCCCGACTACACGTACTACAACGACGTTCGCATCTTCACGAACTCGGGCGACGGCCACCTGACGCTCGAGACGACGGACGTGCTGCCGACCGGCTACTACGCGGCCGTGTACGCCACGGACGAGAATGCGACGCGGCACCTCGTCTTCTCGCCGCTGTACGTGCACGGAATGCCGACCGCGATGGACCTCGGAGACCTGGACGATGACGGCGACCTGGACCTGGTGGTCGCCCGCGACTGGTACGACGCGACATACGCCTACGTGGACCCCGTCAACGTCGACTTCACGCAAACTCCGCCGTACGTCACGTCTGCGAACGCCAACAACAGCCTCTCGTACAACGTCTACTACTACTCCGCGACGAAGGTGTTCATCAACGATCTCGACAACGGCGGCGGATGGGGCGATGCGACGGCGTCGAGCATGCCCGCGGTGGGAGACAGCGTCACCGCCGTCGTGCCCGCGATGCACGCGCGCGACCTGAAGCTCGGAGACGTGGACCGCGACGGCGATCTCGACATGGTGCTCACCTGGGACAACCCGCTGTCGGTCTCGGCGTTCGGTCTGTACTCCGGCAACGATCCGGCGCGCGTGGCGACGCGGGTGCTCACCAACGACGGGAGCGGCGCGTTCACGGACGTGACGTCGAGCTGGTTGCCGCCGGGGCTGAGCCCAGAGTGGTGGCACGCGAGCCGCCTGGTCCTGCACGACCTGGACGGCGACTTCGACCTCGATCTCGTGATGACGCTCGACCGCAATCTCGAGGCGCACCTGGGGACCTCGTCCACGACGAGGCACGCGCTCCGCGTGCTGCGCAACGACGGCAGTCCCACCGGGTTCGTCGACGTGACGGCGACGTCGCTACCGTCGTTCTCCGGGACCAGTAGTTCCGACGACCTGCGCGGCGACGCGCTCACCGTCGAGGACGTGGACGGGGACGGGAACCTGGACATCCTGGTCGGCACGACGTCGGCGATCTTCGACGGCACGGGCCCCGGGGAGCGTCTACGTTCCACCCGCCTCCTGCTGGGAGACGGAGCGCTGGTGTTCCGGCGGGCGGACCAGTTCCTGCCCCCGGTCTCGGTCGACAGCGGCGAGGCCAATGACCTGCTCCTGGGGGACCCGGACGGAGACGGCGGCCTGTCCCTCTACGTGCTGACCGAGCGGGGGCCGGCCAACGGGGCGACCGGGGACGCGCTCCGGATCTCGGACCGCTCGGAGTAGACAGGGATCCGAGTAGCCAGAGATCCGAGTAGCCAGAATCCGGCGTCCCGAGCGGGCCGGGTGCCCGGATCGACCCGTGGCCGGGTCCTCCTCTCACCCTGATGGCTCCGGAGGCTATATTCGCGGTGGACGCTCATTCAGCGCCGGCTCCGCAGGGTCGGCCCGTCTCGCCAGTCAGTCCGGTCGTGAACGCCCCTGGCGGCGTCAGGGAGATGTACACGCGATGAATTGCGCTCGACTGTCTGTCTCCCTACTCGCCGCGGTGCTCGGCGTTGCGACGCTGATCGCCCCGGCCAGAGCCGGCGAGCGAGGCTTCGGTCCCGAGTTCGGGAACAACACCATCACGTCCGAGATCCAGTCGCTCACGGACCGCGAGGACGTGGACGAATTCGTGGCGGAGCTCGTCCCCGGCGAGCGGTTCCAGGCCAAGGTCAAGCAGGCCAAGGACTCGGACGTCCTGCTCGAGGTTGCGATCATCGATCCGTCCGGCGACGACCGCACGGACGACGCCAACATCAAGTCGAAGAAGGGTGGCAAGAAGGTCACTCTCAAGTGGTTCACCGTGGACGAACTGGGCCCCTGGACCGTCCGCCTCATCCCGATCGGCCGCACCGAGGGCGCGTACAGCGCGAAGTTCAAGGTCAAGGCGCCTCCGACGATCAAGCTCAAGAAGCGCGATCTCGCGGGCACCCCGGATCAGGAGACGCACTCGTTCGGCGCGATGGACCGCACGCGGGTGAATCTACTTCTCAAGTGGCGCAAGAAGGACACGCCCGTCCAACTCGAGGACCTGAGCGGCCCCGCCGGAGTCGTGAGCGGCATCTTCGGCGAGGACGACGCGGCGATCACGCTCAAGAAGTCGACCGCGCGTCTGAACGAACACCTGCTCGATGCGGGCGACGGCAACTACGACCTGACGCTCGGGATCCCGAATGGCAGCGCGCGGTACAGCGTCGCGATCAAGCTGCAGCCCCCGGCCCGCGCGAGTGGCGTGGACAACATCACTGCCGTGAACGACCCGCATCTCGACAGCGTCTCGTCGCCCGTTCGCAGCGCAGCGGGCCAGCCGATCACGATCACCGGGCGCAACTTCTCGATCAACCCGGTGCCGACGGTCTTCTTCGGGCCCTTCGAAGCCGAGGTGCTCCGCGTCGGCGGTGACCGCAGCACGATCGACGTGGTCGTTCCGCCCGGCGACGACGGAGCGCTGCAGGATCTCATCGTGGTCAACCCCGACAATCAGTCGGCGTTCCACACGGACTACATCATCTACGTGGCTGAGGCGGTCATCGACGACGTCGCGATCGTCAGCGGCCCGGTGATCAACGGCAACGAGATCACGCGCCTCGGCGGCAACGTCCTCGAGGTGACGGGGCGGAACTTCCTGCCGATCGACACGGCCACCGTCGGCGGCGTACCCGTCACGCGCAACAACGCGACCGCGACCAGCTACCGCGTCACCGTTCCTCCCGGCCAGGCCGGGCTCGCCGATCTGCAGCACACCGACGAGTTCGGACGTGTGCAGATCGTCCCGGGCGTCGTTCGCCGTGTCGGCTTCGACAACGGCACGACCACCGTCGTGCCCGCGGGCAGTCCAGTCGACGACTTCTCCGCCTGGGACCTGGCGGTGGGCGACCTCGACGTGGACGGCCGCGAGGACGACGTGGTGATCGTCACGTACAACCGGAACTCGCGCGCCTATCCCGGGTATTTCTACGACGGATTGAACTGGCACGACGTGTTCGACAACCCGATCGGCAGCCGCACCGAGTACACGCGCGTGTTCATCTCCGGTGCGGGCGGCGTCTTGCAGGACCGCACCGACTCGAACATCCCGGACGCGGGAACAGACTCCACGACGTTCGGCGATTGGAATGCGCGCGCCGTAGCTCTCGGCGACGTCGATGGCAGCAACGGCGTGGACCTGATACTCGGCGGGTCGAACGGCAACGGCGACCTGCGCGGCGCCTATCCCGAAGTCCTCATGATGCGGAACTCCGGAGGCGGTTCGTTCTCGTTGCAGGAGGCCTGGAGCCCGCCGCAGTTCTCGCTGCCACTGATCGTCGCAGTCGACGAGAACTACACGGTGCCGGGCGACGACGAGGACCCGGACGAGAGCACGATCCACAACATCACCGAGGCGGGAACCATGCCGTCGAGCATCTCGACGATCGCGGTGGGTGACGTGGACGGCGACGGCGACAACGATGTCGTGGCCGGCTGGGCGGGCTTCGGGTATCGCTACGCGTTCTTCGAGCCGGGGCCGGTCCGTCCGAAGTCCCCCTATCCGTACTACATCCACACCAGCGAACTCGTCGTCGCGCAAGAGGGCCGCTACTACTCGGGCACGCGCGTGTTCGACAACGACATCGACACGTCCGGAGGCTTCCTGGACGTGACGGCCACCGCCGTCCCGTCCGTCGGGATCGTCGGGCAGGCGGTGCCGCTGCCGGCCTTCCCGGCGCGCAGCCTGGCGCTCGGAGACGTCGACAACGACACCGACCTCGACGTCGTGCTGACCTACAACAACCCCGCGCAGGTTCTGCCCATCTCCGCCGCGACGTCGTACGGCTACTACCGCCGGTACACGTACGGAACGTACAACTACGTGTACGCCGTGGATGCGCAGCCCGTCGTCGCCACGCGCGTGCTCATCAACGACGGTACCGGCACGTTCACCGACGGGACGGCGACGTGGATGCCCGCGGGAGCGGGAGTCGAATTCTGGCAGGCGCACAAGGTCGTGCTGCACGACCTGGACGGCGACCTGGACCTCGACGTGATCCTCATCCATCGCCGTGCCCTGAACGAGTGGAAGGCCCAGGCTGCGTCCTACTCGCGCTCCTCGCTGCGAATCTTGGAGAACACCGGCACCGCGTTCGTCGACGTCACCACCTCCGCGCTGCCCGCGGTCCCGGGCGGATCCGCGGGCGTTTTCCGTGGCCGCGCGATCGCGGTCACCGACATCGATCTCGACGGGAATCCGGACCTGATCGTCGGCACCGACGAGGCGCTGGCGGACGCGGGCGGCACGGTCAACTCGACGCGCATCCTGTGGGGCGCGGCCGGGATCGCCTTCTCGCTGCAGGAGGACTACGTGTTCGGCACCGACGCCGACACGGGAGAGGGTCCACGCCCTGGCGGTCGGAGACATCGACGGAGACGGCGTCCCGTCGATCCTGCTGATAGGCGAGGACCAGCCTGCGACCAGTCTGAACTCGGAGTTCTTCAGGCTCTTCGACTGGGTGAGGTAGGCGCCTTGACGGGGCGCGCACCCGGTCCTACGGTAAGACAGCGCCACGCGACGGATGATTCACTCGCCGTGGACCCGGCCTCCGGTCGATTCGACCGCACGTCCGGTCCGCCTGCGGTTGGGGACGGCGGGAGGGTCGTTGCACGGCGCCGGACCGATGTATCCCCCAACCTACGCATGACGACACGCCACCGATCCCTGGCCCTGACCGCGGCCGCACTGCCGTTGGCGGACGTCGCCCACGGCGCCGACGCCGTCGGCCCACCGATCGGACGCAACCGGTACAAGACTCACATCGCGGACGGGCCACAGGGCGACGACACGGACGACTACGTGGTCGCGCTCTTCGCGGGGGAGTCGCTCAAGGCGACGGTCAAGGCGAACTTCCAGTCGGGCTTGTCGCCACTCCTCTCGCTGGTCGACCCGGACGGGCAAGACCGTTCAGTCGAAGCGGGACTCCCATCGGGTCCGCTCCAGAAGAAGGTGAAGCTGCGGCGGTTCACTGTCGACAAGACTGGCTTGTGGGCGGTGCGCGTCTCGGGACTGCGCGACTCCGAGGGTCCGTACACGATCTCATTCTCGATCCGTTCGCCCGGCAAGACGAAGTCGCGGGGAAACGAGTTCGGCGGCGCCTTCCCGGATGCGCTCATGCACTCGTTCGACGCTGTCGACGGCGCGACTCTGAGCGTCATCGTGAAGAGTGCACGCGGCGGCGCCACGGGATTGCCGCTCTCGCTCCGAGGTCCGGACGGCGACGTGACGGGACCGTCAGGCAGCCCGTTCGCGGACGAGGTGACCGTCCGGCGCCGCAAGGCGCGCCTCTCGAAACTGCTGCTCGACCAGGGCAATGGGAAGTACGAACGGACTGTTGGGAGCGACGGGGACTCGGGCGCGTACGACCTGACGCTGAGCGTGCGTCCACCGCAGCGGGCGAGCAGCAGGAAGCCGCGCGAACTGTCGAAGGTCGAACCGCATCTGCCGCTCCCCCAGAACGGCCCGTTGCGTGGTATCGAGGGGACGCGGATGCGGCTCGACGGCTGGAACTTCTCGCCCATCGAGCGGCCGGCGGTGTTCTTCGGAAGCCGGCGCGGGCTCGACCCGCTGGTCGACCCGACAGGCGGGTTCCTCGAGGTCACGGCGCCGGCCCCCCTGGCCCTCGGACTCGTGTCGGTGTCCGTGGTCAACCCCGACGGACAAGGCTCCGTCAGCGAGGACCACTTCGAGTACGTGATCCCGGCGGAGGTGACCGACCTCACCGACCTCGCTGGCACTTCCGTACGGGGCGGCAGCACCGCGGGCGGCCGCCGTCTCCGTCTCACGGGCGATCACTTCGAGACCGGACACCTGGTGCGCTTCGGCGAACAGAACGCCGCCGTGATCCCGCTGATCCTGTCCCCGACTCTGCTCGAAGTGACGGCGCCTCCCGGCGACCCGGGTCTCGTGCAGATCCTCGTCGTCGACTCGTTCCGGCAGGAGGGCTTCTCGCCGTTCGACTACGAGTACAAGGTCCCGCCGCAGTTCGGGGCCGCGCCGTACGCGCCGCCGGTGGCTCCGACGGACGGCTCGCGCGACGTCATCGTCTCCGGCCAGGCATTCTCGTTGGACGACGTGCTGCTCTTCGACGGACAGGCGGTCCCGTTCCTGTTCGGAACGGAGAACCTCCTCAGCTTCACGCCACCGGCTCTCCCCGACGGTGAGTACGACCTCGTCATCGAAGACCGATATGGGGTGCGAGGCCAGGCGCCGCCGCTGCGGATCAAGGCGGTGGGAGTGATCGACACCGTGGACGCTCGCATCGGCCCGGCGCTCAGCGCGACGGAGGTCAGCCGCCACGGTTCGACCACGATTCGGATCCTCGGCAGCTCTCTGCACGAACTCGACTCGGTCACCATCGGCGGCACCAACGCGGCGGTCGGCGTCGCCGGGAGCACGGAGCTGCAGGTCTCGGCGCCCGCGGGAGCGCCGGGCCTCCAGGACGTCGTCGTCACGGACGCGCTCGGGCAGTCCACCACGGCGACCGGCGCGCTGCGCTACGCGGGCGCAGACGACGCGACCGCGGCCCGTACACCTGGTCGCACCGCGACGGACGACCTCGGTGCCCTGCGGGCGGTGGTCGGAGATCTCGACGGAGACGGAGACGACGACGACCTGGCGCTCGTCTCGCACACGACGTCTCCGGGCACGCGCAGCGAGCGCCTGAGGGTGCTCTTCGGCGACGGCGCGGGCGCGTGGACCGACGAGACGGGCGATGCGATCCCTGACGCCGGCACGGACACGACGGGGCTGGACGACTGGTCCGCAACGTGCGTTGCGCTGGGCGACGTGGACGATCTGAACGGCGGCGACCTCCTGATCGCCGGGCCGTCCCCGGACACCGAGGACGTGTCGGAGTTCAGGTTCTTCACGAACGACGGAGACGGCGTCTTCTCACTCGAGGAGGACGACGCGCCCGCTTCCCTCTATCTCGCAGCGGTGGTTGCGGAGGACGAGTTCGAGATCGAGCAACGGGTGCTCGATGCGCAAACAGTCGATGGCCTGCCCACAGCGATGGCGCTCGGCGACATCGACGACGACGGGGATCTCGACGTGATCCTCGGGCGGGACCGCCACCTGTCGCAGTTCGTGAGGATCGACCCGTCGGCCGTGGACTTTGGCGAGACGCCTCCGTACATCTCCTCCACGGATGCAGCGGCGAACGTCGTCAACCAGACGCACTACTCGCCGGCGACGCGGGTCCTCGAGAACCGCATCGACCAGGGCGATGGCTTTGTGGACGTTACCGACGCGGCGTTCCCATCCGCCGGCACGAGCGCCGATGCGACGCCGTCGCCCGCATTGGTCGCGCGCGACGTGGCCTTGGTGGACCTGGACGGGGACGACGACCTCGACGTCGTCATGACGTTCGACGACCCGACGGAGGTCACGCCAAAGGGGCTCGACGGCACCGACTCGGCGCGCATCGCGACCCGCATACTCATCAACGATGGCGCAGGCGTCTTCACCGACGAGACGTCGTCCTGGTTGCCGACCGGCACAGCACCCGAGTTCTTCCACGCGGACCGCCTCGCCTTCGCGGATCTCGACGGCGACGACGATCCCGATCTCGTCCTGCTGCACGCGCTCTCGCTCGACGCCTATCAAGGGGCAGCGCCGGGCTTCCAGCGGAGCGCGCTGCGCGTCCTGCGGAACGACGGCGACCCGGGGAACGGTGGGTCGGGTTTCACGAACGTCTCCCTCGCGGTCCTCCCGACGACGCCGGTGGCAGGGAACGAGAATCTGCGCAGCGACGCGTTGACGGTGGGAGACGTCACCGGAGACGGTGTCCTCGACATCCTGGTCGGTGCGCGCACGGCACCGACGAACGGCGCGACGTCCCTGCGCGCACTGCGCTTGCTCGTCGGTACCGCCGGTACGATCGATCTGGATGCGCAGTTCGAGTTTCTGACGCCGCTGGCGACCGACACGGGGCAGTGCGACGACATCCACCTGATCGAAGACCTCGCCGGCAACGCCACACCCTCGATCGTCCTCGTCAGCGAGAACGCGCCGACGACCGGCCCCGGCGCGGAGAAGCTCCGCGTGGCCGACTGGGAACGCTGACGCGGCGTATCTCGTGACGTGCGTGACGCCGGCGGCGGGCGTCTGACCTCTCGTCGTCCGGCCGGACGACGGTAACCGTTCACCCCTTGACAGCGTGTGAGCCTCAGCGTGCGACGGGCAGCGGGACCATGACGGGCGGGTCGGCGCCGGTGAGGTGCGCGGCGACCGAGTCGGCGAGGAAGTCGAAGACTTGGTCGCCACGGCGTCGCAGCGTGGCCGCGGCGGTCAACACGCGCTCGGCGAAGCGGAGTCCGCGAGCGGACTGGCTTCCGAAGGAGCCCTTGCGCCAGAGCACCGCTTTGCGGACCGCGCGCTCGGCGGCGTTGTTCGTCGGACTCACGTCCTGGGTCCGCGCATAGGTGAAGAGGGCGACCACGCGGGGGCGCAGATGGTTGGCCAGAGCCGAGTCGTCGTTCGCGATCAGTCGCTCGAGCCGTCCGCGCAGCACAGCGGCTTCGCCTTGCAGCCGGTCACGGTCGCCGTGCTCACCGAAGAGCCGGTAGCTGCGCATGACCGACTGCGCGATCATGACGCCCTTGTTGCCGAAGCGGCGATGTCCTCGCGGGCCTTCGGCCAGCGCACGGAAGGCGCGCTCGATGTGCGCCCAGCAGAGCTGGCGGCGGGCAAGTGGGTGTGACTCGTAGGCACCCATCCGGTCGCTGATCACCGTGCCACCGAAGCGCCGCCCGATCAGCCGCCCTTTCGCCTTGGCACTGCGGCGGCGATCGATCCCGAAGGCTGTGGCGTGCTCGCTCTCCGCCGCCCACAGCCAGCACACCCGGCCCCGTTCCTTCTGGCCCGGCGGAGGAGGCCGCCGTCTTTCATCGGAGCCCCGCCCGGGTCAGGGCGGCGACGACGAAGTCGAGGCACGTCCGCGCGACGTAGGCCGGCGCCAGGTCGCCGACGTTGACGAAGCCCGTCTCGACGTCGGCGATCACGTTGCGAAGCTCGGCGAGCTCGTGGCCGGCATCGGTTGCGGCCTTCTTCACCGCGACGACGCGAGCGTCGGCGAAGACCTGGGCGGCCTTCGTGAGCCCGTCCCCCTCGCACGTCCAGCCCTTGCCGCCGGCCGCCGTCAGGATCGACTCGACGACTTCCCGGTCGGAGTAGACCGAGACGGCCGGCTCAGGCGCCGGGGTCGGCTCGTCGGCCTGGGGTTCGAGCGAGGGCGTCGCCCCCACCCTCCCGATCGTGTTAGCGAGGCGAACGGCCTCCGCGACGACGTGCGGGATCTCGACGGCCTTCTCGAGCCCCGCGGCCTTCAGCATTTCGAGGGCGACCCCGGCGGCCTCTTCGGCGGCGTCGGCGCGATCGTCCCCCTCGGCGTCGACGTCGCCGAAGACCTCGGCGGCCGTCTTCATTCGGGAGGCGAGGTCGCCGCCCGAGACGACGCGGGCGGCGGCTCGGGCAAGGATCAGAAAGGCGAGGGCCTCGCGGTCGGGGAGGAGCATCGGGGAGAGCCTTTCGTCGGGGGGTGTGCGAGGGGGCAGACCTGAGCGGCCTTCGCTCCCCTCGCGTCTGAGGTCAGCCGTAGACGCCGAGGGAGACGTCGTGCTCGCTGAAGTAGGCCACGAGCCAGGCCTTCACGGCGTCGATCGCCGGGAGCCGCCAGAGGCCCCCGTCAGCCAGGAATAGGGCGACATTCGGGAGCCGGCCGGGGCCGCCGCCCTTCACCCGGAGGACGAAGTCGCTCTCCGGCTGAGAGACCTCTCCGAACGTCCGGTAGGGGGCCAGCCGGACCGGGTTCTGTATCTCGACCTCCGCGATCGAGACGACGCCGACGCGGGCCTTCACGACCTGAGTCTTCCCGTCGTCCATGACCTCGCCGACGGTCTCGTCCTTCAGGTTCCCGACGAGCTTCAGCACGTCCGCGCGCGTCGCGTTCTCGACGTAGAGGGCCTGTAGGCCGATCACGAAGTCCTCGACCGTCTGATACTCGTCGAGCGGGACTTGAGGGACGATCGCCGTCGCTCTCGCGACGACCGCGCGCTGATTCCGGCCGCCGAAGATGCTCGTCACGAGCCGGACGCTCGTCGGGCTCTCGACGTGCACGAACGTCGTGCCGTGTTCGTCGAGGAAGTCTTCGTCCGGGTACGCCGTGATGTACTCCGCGAAGCTCAGCAGCGTCGCGAAATCGAGGGTCGCGGGGATGTCCTCCCTCGGGGTCGGGGGCGGTCGGTAGAGCTGGAGCTGCGAGAAGTCCTCTCCGCCGATCGTGACGAGCTTCCCCGCCGCCTCCATCGTCAGCCGCTCGATCTGGTCGCCCATCGTGGCGACGTCGCTCTTCTCGTTCACTCTGTCTCTCCTCCGCCCGCCTCGGCGGGCTCTATGCGGTCTTCGCCGCGGTGATCTCTCCGGTGTCTTCGTCCAGGTGTTCGCCGGCGCCGACCGCGCGGATCGGGTCGGCGTCGTCGAACTCGATCTGAAGCTGATCGGGGTCGTAGCTCAGGCCGACCGGGAGCCCCTTCTGGCGGCCCATGAAGACCGTCCCGCCGGCTCCGTTGAAGTCGGCCAGCATCGAGCGAGCGACAACCTCGACGCTCGATTCGCGACGGCTCTCGTTCGGCTTGAACGTGATATCGATTCGGATCTTCCGCTTCGCCGTCGCGTCCGTGTTCGGGTCGAGCGTGTTCTCGATCACGCGAGCGAGCTCGCGTGTGAAGAGCTCCGGGACGGCGCCGTGGGCAACCGTGGAGATCGTGAGCGGGGACGTGTGATCGGCTCTCATCGCAGGGCACTCCTCGGGGTGTGGGAAACGGGGACCGGGTCGGGGACCGCTACGAACGCCGTCGAGGGCGTTGGGGGGCGCATCGGAGCGCGCGAGGCGAGGCCGACCGGGGGGTCAGGCTCGAAATTCCGCGCCTTTCTAATCCGCAGGTCGCAGGTTCGAGTCCTGCTCGGCGTGCCTGCCGGCGAAGCCGGCTGTTCAGTGCTGTTTGGCTCATCTTCTGACGAAGATGACGCGATTGCAGCAGCCGTCTAGACGACGAACGACACGATGGTGGGTGTAGCTCAGCTTGGTTAGAGCGCCTGTCTGTGGCATAGGAGGTCGCGGGTTCAAATCCCGTCACTCACCCCATCGTTCTCCCCGTCGTCCCACGCCGCCATGATCTCGCGGTTCAGGCGGAGGTTCGTGAGCATCGTCTGCCGCGTCTCCTCGTCGACGTGCGCCACCCACTCGTCCAGCAGGCGCTTGGCCTCTGCGAGATGCGCGCGGTCGCCGGTCGCGCGGAAGAGCAGCCAGCGCGCCTCGCGGCGCCGCTGCACGTCGAGTCGATCGCCGTTCTCCGCGAAGGCCGCGAGCGCGTCCGCGGCATCGCTGCCGGGGAGACATGCCAGCTCGCAGCGCGCGAGCGTCTCGTAATCGGGGAACCCGTTCTCTGCCGCCACATCTCGCGCCGCCTCGAGCGCCACTCGACCCCTGGACCCATCTCCCGTGGCGGCCTGGAGGGATCCCAGAGCGAGTTGCGTCTGCGCCGCCAGGTGCCGGTCCCCGATCTCCTCGCACACCGACAGGCAGCCCTGAAGACGCTCCTGCGCGCGCGCGAAATCGCGCTCCTGTCGCAGCACCAGTCCCAGGTTGTGCAGCGCAACGCCTTCGCCACGCCGGTGCCCGATCTCACGGGAGATCGCGATGTACCGCTCGAAGTGCCCCCGCGCATCGGACAGGCGGCCCAGGGTCGCGAAGATGTTGCCCAGGTTTCCCACGGCGACGGCCTCGCCGTGTCGGTCCGCGATCGCTCGGGAGAGCGCAAGATGCCGCTCCATCTGCTCCTGCGCCTCCGGCAGGCGGCCCAAGGCGGTGAAGACCTTGCCCAGACTTCCCGTTGCGTTGGCCTCCCCCTGCCGGTACCCGATCTCGCGGGAGAGCGCGAGTTGCCGCTCCATGTGCTCCCGCGCCTCGGGCAGTTTGCCCAAGGACAGAAGGACGTTGCCCAGGTTCCCCATGGCGATGGCCTCGCCACGTCGGTAGCCGCTCTCGCGGGAGAGAGCGAGATGCCGCTCCATGTACCTCCGCGCCTCGTGCAGGCGGCCCAAGGACCCGAAGACGCTTCCCAGGTTTCCCATGGCCGCCGCTTCGGTCTTTCGGTCGCCGCGCGCAACCGCGATCTCGAGCGCTCGGCGGAGCGCCGCCTCGGCCCCCGCAAACCGCGCGGTGCCGCCGAGGACGACGCCGAGCGCCCGCGCCGCCGTCTCGCGGACTTCGTCGTCGCCCGCTTCCTCCGCGAGCTGTTCGGCCTCCCTTGCGCACTCTTCCTGGCGTGCCCGGCGCCCCATCAGGTCGAGGGCGTGAGCCAACAGCAGCAGCGTCTTGGCGCGCTCGCTGCCCCCTAGAAGCCCCGGGACCGCCAGGGCGCGCTCGGTCAGCGAGACCACCTGCGCATGCAGGTAGCCCCTGGCGAGGTGCCGCTGCGCCGCGGGGAGGTAGCGCAGCGCGGACTCGCCGCGTGCGCCCTCGAGGAAGTGCTCGCAAAGGTCCACGCAGAGCGCGCCGTCGAGGGTCTCGGGATCCTGGTCGGCGGCGTTGGTACGGGTCTCCAAGGCTGCCGCGAGAGCGGCGTGGTACTCCTCGCGAAGTTGCTCGAGGAGGCTTCCGTAGAGCGCCTCCTGGACCTGGTGATGATCGAACACCATCGTCCGACCGGCGGCACGCACGAGGCGATGCGCGCGCTCCAGCTGTCCGAACCGTTTCAGCGTCGGGATGCGCCCGAGTCCCAGCACGTCACCGATCAACCCCGGATCGAACTCGAAGCCCCAGCAGCACGCCACGTCGAGGAGGTCTCGCTCCTCTTCACTGAGACCTGCCACACGGGCCTTCACCAGGTCCAGCACCGACGATGGGATCTGGATGTCGCCCACGACCTTCGTGCCGACCCAAGTGCCGTCGTCGTCTTGCGTGATGAACTGCCCTTCGCGCAGACCCTGCAGGATCTCGAAGACGAAGAACGGGTTGCCGTCGGACTTCTCCGCGATCTGGGCGGAGAGGTCGCGGGCCAACTGCTCGGACTCGAGCGTGTCCTTCAACAGTTGCACCAGGTCCTTTGGTCCCAGGCGTTGCAGCGCCAACTGGCTGGTCTGGTCGAGCCGCGTGAGCCCGGACACCCAGTCGTCCGCGACGCCCGGTCGGGTCGTCCCGATCAGTAGCACGCGGTGTCCCGCCACGGCCATCGCCAGCGACGTGAAGAGCGCGCGTCCCTCCTCCGGCGCGAAGTGCAGGTCGTCGATCAGGACGACCGTCGGACGCTCGGTGCCGAGTGCGCGCGTGGCATTGACAAAGCAGGTCTGGAGGGAGTCTTTGGTGAGCCTCTCCCTGCCTTCGGGCGGCGGCTCGCCGCGCAGCAGCGCGTCGAAGGCGGGCACGAGAACGGGTGTCGTCGTCAAGTAGTCCGCACAGCCTTCCTCCCCGAACTGCTCGCGGTACGCCGTCGAGATTCCGCCGGCCGCCGTCGCCGCGCCGCCCGGCGGGTAGGAGCCGAAGAGGAAGTTGATGTCCTCGCCGTCCCGCTGCATCCGCCCGATCAGTTCGTCCACGAGGCGCGACTTGCCGATCCCGGCCTCGCCCGCGATCAGGACGACGTTGCCTTCGCCGCACCGCGCCGCGTCGTAGAGCGCGCGGAGCCTCGTGAGTTCGTTCTCGCGTCCGTAGACCGCGGTCTCCCGCGGGATGCGGATGCGGCGGAGCGGCCGCTTGGTGACGGTGCGAATCACCGAAGCGCGGCGATGCCACCACGCGGAGTCCTCGCCATCGGCCAGCAGGCGCGCGAGTTCGTCGGCCGAGGAGAACCGTTTCTCGCGGTCCTTCTCGAGGAGTGTGTGCACGACCTCTTCGAAGAACGGACTCAGCTGCGGGTTGACGTCACCGAGCTTGCGCGGTTCCTCCCCGAGCACCTTCTGAATCGTCCTCGGGAGGTCCTCGGCGAGATACGGATTGGATCCGCTGGCGAGTTCGTAGAGCACGAGGCCGAGCGCGTGGAGGTCGACGCGCCCGTCGATCTGCGCCCCGTCGTCCTGGAAGCTCTCCGGTGCCGCGTAGTGCAGCGACCCGATGAACGTGCCGGTCTTCGACAGCCGGAAAGCGTCGTCGGCCAGCCGCGCGACCCCCAAGTCCATCACCTTGACGACGTGCTCTTCGGTGATCAGCACGTTCTCTGGCTTCATGTCGCGGTGGATCGCACCGGCGGCGTGGATCGCCGCCAGACCGCACGCGACCTCGTGTCCGATGTGGCGGCAGAGTTCCTCGGGGACGCGGCGCAGCTCGTTGAGCAACTCCCGCAGCGTCTGTCCCTCGACATACTCCATCGCGAT
Source organism: Planctomycetota bacterium (assembly GCA_965248445.1). Taxonomy (GTDB): domain Bacteria; phylum Planctomycetota; class JAJSAM01; order JAJSAM01; family JAJVHW01; genus CBDFJG01. Next base: position 185,582 of record CBDFJG010000003.1, on the reverse strand, counting down.
GAAGTGCTGGCCGCCCGTCGCGTCGCAGTCGTAGGTGCGCACGACGTTCTTGTGGCGGACGGTCTTCCCGATCTCCGCTTCGCGCAGGAAGCGCTTGAAGAAGCCAGGTGTCTCCAGCAGATGCGCGTGCACGACCTTCAGCGCGACGCGGGTGCCCTCGTCGAGTCCCGGCACGCGCCCGTCCACGACGGCGGCGTAGACCTTCCCCATCCCGCCGGAGCCGAGCTCCGATTCGATGCGGTACGGGCCGAGTGTGGTGGTCTCGATCGAGCGACGGTAGCAGGACGAAGCACGCTCCGGGGCAAGCGTCGAGCACGGACATATGTCTGTATCTCGTGATACCCTCCGGTCGTGATGCAGATCCGGGCTGACAGACTGCGACGAGTGGCGGGGAGCGACTCCGGCGCGCGGGCCGAACTCGAGCGCGGTGTGCGCGCGCTGCACGAGTCGCGGGTGCGCATCGGGAATGCGCTGGCGCGCATCCACCGGTCCAAGTCGTACCGGCGCTCGGGTTGCGCGACCGCTGTCGAGTTCACGGTGACCAAGGGCCTCTCGCGCGACGACGGGTTGATGCTCCTCCGTCTCGGCATGACGATCCGAGCCGCCCCCCAAAGCCGAGGCATCGCTGCGCGACGGACGCGTGACGCCGCACGCCGCAGCAGAGGTCGGCAGGGTGTTCCAGAAGGCCGGAGCGGCAGCCCGAGTTGCTCGCCACGGCGAACGCGCTCCTCGACCGGGCTGCGAAGGTCTCACCCCGGGTGCTCCGGAGAGAAGTGTGCGTGCGGCTCGAATCATTCGCGCAGGGTGACGCGGTGATTTGCATGGCGTTCGCCGTCACCAAGTCCACACGCGATCGGTTCCGGCGCGCGCGGGCGCTGGCCCCGCGTAGAGCAGACGGCGCACTGACCAACGGTCAGGCCCTGCGCGTCGTCACCGACGAGTACCTGACTCGCCACGATCCGACCCTCACGAAGACGCGCGGTTGCGCGAACGCGGAGTCGGCTCAGGCGACTCCAGGGCGGCGGTACATCAGCGCGGCGGTCAAGGCGGCCGTGCGCGCTCGATCCGGCGACCGGTGCGAGGTCCCGCGGTGCGACAACCGGCTGGGACTGGAGTCCATGCACGCACGGCCGGTGGCTGCCGGCGGAGCGAGCACGCTCGCCAACATCGTCCAGGGCGGCGGCGATCACCACGTGATGCTGGACGCAGGGCTGATCTCGTTTCTCGCCTGGGACGGGAACGGCGCCGTGTTCCGGATGCCGGACGGAAGCGAACGGGGGGAACGAAGACCGCGGGACCCGCCGGGGTGGCAAGTTCGCGAGCGTCCGCCGACGCGGGCGGCCCCATGGGTATCGGGTTGACGACCGTAGCCACTAGATGTAGTGTCTGTGCCCTGTGGCGCGCCCCGGCTACCCTGGCAGCATCCTGGAATTCACGCGCCAGTTCGCCACCGAGCAGCAGTGCTTGGACTACGTCGTGCGCTGCCGTTGGCCCGATGGGTTTCGCTGCCGACGTTGCGGCGGCGCGAAGTCGTGGCCGCGCCCCGACCGCAAGGGACTGCGCTGCGCGGCGTGTGATCTGATCACGTCGGTCACCGCCGGGACGGTCATGCACCACAGCCGGCTGCCGCTGCGCACGTGGTTGTGGGCCGCGTACATGGTGTCTACCGACAAGCGCGGCATCTCAGCACTCGCGCTCCAGCGCCAGTTGGGGTTTGGCTGCTACGAGACAGCCTATCAGCTGCTGCAGAAACTGCGGACCGCGATGGTCGCTCCCGAGAGGCGCCCGCTCCACGGCGTCGTGGAGGTCGATGAGACATTGATCGGCGCGCCGTACCGCGGCCGCCCCGAACGCACGCCTTTGGACAAGGCCGTAGTCGTGGGAGCAGTCGAGGTGCGCCCGACGAAGAAGGGCGGTCTGCAGCCCGGCCGCGCGCGACTGCGGCACGTGGCCCGCGCGAAGAAAGAGAAACTGATCGGCTTCGTGAAGGATGTCGTCGAGCCGTCGTCGCTGGTGGTCACCGACGGCCACGAGACGTACGCAGTGCTCGAGGAAGCGGGCTATGAACACGGTGTGGAATCAACATCGATCGGCGATGCGCAGGCCGACGTCCTGGGGCACCTCCACATGGTCTTCGCCAACCTGAAGACGTGGCTGTCGGGGACCCACCACGGTGGCGTATCGAAGAAGCACCTGCAGCGCTACCTCGACGAGTTCGTCTTCCGCTTCAACCGTCGCAAGACGCCGCAGGCCGCGTTCCAGACCCTGCTCGGGATCGCCGCGAAGGCGCCTCCGCACGGCTACGGCGACGTCTACGCCGGAGAGCGCGTGCGAGGCCGGACGCCACACCACAAGATGTAGGGGGTACGGTCGTTATCCCGATACCCATGGTTACGACGCCCCGGCGCCGAGATCGAGACCTCGGTCCGCGAGATCGGCGCCTGGGAGGCTCTGCCGCTCTCGGTGCAGGACGCGGTGCGTACGAGCGTGCCGGGGTCCGCGCCCCCCGCGCCGTGTCACGTGGTCGGCAACCCGCAGGACGCGCACGATGCGGCCGTGGAGAGCCTCGCCGCAGCCGGCCGCCGGGTCGTGGCTCTCGGCCGCCTCTCCGGATCCGCCGACGACGTGGCCGCCGCACACGTCACGGCGGCGAGGGAATTGGCCGAGAGCGCAGAGAGCAGCGCTGTCGTGTCCGTCGGCGAGACAACCGTACGGCTGCCGGAGCACCATCAGACCGGCGGCCGCGCGACTCATCTCGCCCTGGCGATGGCGGTGCGGATGGACGCCGAGGAGTCCCTTGTTGACCGGTACTCGTCGGCAGTGATCGCCACCGATGGAGAGGACGGCGACCGCGGCAACGCGGGCACCCTCTTCCGTCACGAGCATATGGAGCGAGCGCGCGACCTCGAACTGGATCCGGTTCGAGCCGTCGAGCAATGCGCGAGCTACACCGTGGCCTGGGCTGCAGAGACGATCTCGGAACGCACGGATCTCACGAACGTTCAGGACCTCCGCATCGTGCTGCTGGAGCCAGTACATGACGACCGCGAGCGCTGGGATGAGCGACACGGTGTCGAGGGCTTCCGTCGCGACGGCAGCCCGTCGGCCTTCCTCTCCGAGGTCGCGGACCGGCTTCCGCGCGCGGGGCGTGCATTGGACATCGCGTGTGGTGACGGAGGTGACGCGGTCTTCCTGGCCGAGCGCGGCCTGCACGTCACGGCCGTGGACATCTCTCCAGTGGCGCTGGCGAAGGTGCGCGCGCTGGCCGAAGCACGCGGCGTCGCGGATCGCGTCAAGACCGTCGAGCACGATCTGCGTCGAGGTGCCCGCGGACTCCCGATCCCCGAAGACGGCTACGACGTCGTCACCATGATCCACTACCGCGATCGGGAACTGCTGCGTGCGCTACGAGGCGTCGTGAGGCGCGATGGTTGGCTGGTGGTCGAGACGGCCACGACCGAGAACGTCGCACGCGGTCTGCCGGCCCCGCCGGCACGCTGGCTCGCCATGAAGCACGAGCTCTTCTACTTCGGCGGCTCGGATCTCGTGACGCGCCTGTACCGGGAGGACGAGATCGACGGGATGGTGCGGGCCCAACTCCTCGCGCAGAACCCACAGCCGTGGGACTATCCTGACGACGACGAGGAAGACGAGGACGACGGGGACGCGGAATGAACCTGCTCCAGCAGCTGACCGAACTGCAGCACCGCCACGGGTGGCTGTCCGAGGAGACGCTCAGCGCGTTCTCCGGCGAGACGCTGATCCCGCTGTATCAGCTGCAGGCGGTCACGAGCTTCTACCCGCACTACCGCACCACGCCGCCGCCGCGGTCCACCGTCGCGATCTGCCGCGACATGGCGTGCCACATCGCGGACGGCTGCAGCTACATCGCCGCGATTCGAGCCGGACTCTCCGGCACGCTGGACGTCGAGGTCGAGGAGGTCAGCTGCCTCGGTCGCTGCGAGGTCGCCCCCGCAGCGTGCGTGGACGACGTCCCGCTCGAGAGCTGGAGCGCGGCGGACGTGATCGCGGCCGCCAAGGGCGACAAGCCGATCCCGCCGGACGAGCCGACCAGCGCCCCGCGCAAGTGGGCCAGCGACCCGTACGAGTCGTCGGACGATCACTACTCGGTCCTGCGGCGGTACATGGCCGACGTCGAGAACGCGCGGCAGGAGATCCCCAAGATCCTGCAGGACGCGGAGCTCAAGGGCATGGGCGGCGCGGGCTTCCCCACCGGCATGAAGTGGCGCTTCGTCCGCGACGCCGCGGGCGACAAAAAGTACGCGGTCGTCAACGCCGACGAGTCCGAGCCCGGCACGTTCAAGGACCGCGTGATCCTCGAGGAGCTCGCCCACCTGGTCGTCGAGGGCCTGCTGCTCGGCTGCCTCGTTGGAGGAGCCGACGAGGGCATCGTCTACATCCGACACGAGTACGAGCGCGAGCGTAAGGCGATGCAGCGAGAGATCGATCGCGTCCGAGATCTCGGCCTGCTGGATGACCTGGGCGTCAACGCGTGGATCTTCGTCTCGCCGGGCGGCTACATCCTGGGCGAGGAGACGGCGCTGATCGAGGCGCTCGAAGGCAAGCGGGGCGAGCCGCGCAACAAACCGCCCTATCCGACCGATCACGGCATCCACGGCAAGCCCACTCTGATGAACAACGTCGAGACCTACTCGTTCGTCCCGACCATCCTGAGCGAGGGCGCCGACGCGTGGAAGGCGCACGGCAAGAACGGCGGCACGGGCTGGAAGTTCCTGTCGGTGGCGGGCCACATCGAGAAGCCGGACGTGTATTGCGTTCCGATGGGCACCACGGTGCGCGAACTGCTCGACGAGTACTGCGGCGGCATGCGCGGCGGCGCTGCGATGAAGGCGTTCTGCCCGGGTGGTGCGAGCGCTCCGTTCCTACCGGCCGGGTTGCAGGACACGCCACTCGAGTGGAACGCAATGGACAAGGCAGGCAGCATGCTCGGCTCGGGCGCGGTGCTCTACATCGCCGAGGGCACCGACATGCTCGACCTCGCGGCGAACGTAGTGCGCTTCTTCCGCAACGAGTCTTGCGGCAAGTGCGTCCCGTGCCGCGTCGGCAGCGAAAAGGCCGTCAACATCCTCGACCGCGTGCTGGCGGGCGACGGCAACGGGCACGACTTCGACGTGTTCCCCGAACTCGACGAGGTGTTGCGCCTGACGTCCATCTGCGGGCTCGGCCAGGTGGTCCTCAACCCGGCGACCAGCGTCTTGCAGCACTTTCCGGAGGACGTGGCGAAGCGCACGTCGGCCTGAAGATGCACCTGTCCGTCTTCGACCTGTTCAAGATCGGAATCGGGCCGTCGTCGTCCCACACTGTCGGTCCGATGGTGGCGGCCCGCCGGTTCGCGGAGCGCGCGCTGCGGGCAGACGTCGCACCGGCGCGGCTTCGCGTAGAGCTGTTCGGTTCGCTCGGTCTGACCGACCGCGCGGTGATCCTCGGCCTGCTCGGCGAACGACCGGCAGAGGTCGATCCGGACGCGGTCGACGGTCTTCTCGCGGGCGTGAGCGACCGCGGCGCGGTGTCGCTGCTCGCGCGCTCCGACGTGCCGTTCGACGCGAAGCGCGACCTGGTCTTTCACAAGCGCAAGAGCCTGCCACTGCACCCCAACGGCATGCTGTTCCGCGCGTTCGGCGAGGACGGCGGCACGGTCGCCGAGGCCACCTACTACTCCGTCGGCGGCGGTTTCATCGTGAACGACGAGAACGTGGACGAGGAGTCCGTCCCGTTCGAGGCAGCCACCGCCGTCCCGTTCCCCTTCTCGTCGGGCGACGAACTGCTCGAACGCTGCAAGGAGAGCGGCCGGTCGGTCTCGGGCGTCATGCTCGCGAACGAGGGCGCGCGGCGGAGCGAGGACGAGGTCCGCGCGCGCCTGCTGACGTTGCACGCCGCGATGGAGGCGTGCATCGAGCGCGGTCTGCGCATCGAGGGCGTGCTGCCGGGCGGCCTCAAGGTCCCCCGCCGGGCGCCGCGCATGGACCGCAAGCTGCGCGCCCGCGAGGCGTCCGGCGATCCTCTGTGGGCCATGGACTGGGTCAACCTGTTCGCGCTCTCTGTCAACGAGGAGAACGCCGCGGGCGGGCGCGTCGTCACCGCGCCCACCAACGGTGCGGCCGGCGTCGTACCCTCGGTGCTGCGCTACTACCGCCGCTTCCACAGCGACGACGAAGAGGGCGTGGTGCGGTTCCTGCTCGCCGCCGGCGCGGTCGGCATGCTGTTCAAGCTCGGCGCGTCCATCTCGGGCGCCGAGGTCGGCTGCCAGGGCGAGGTCGGTGTCGCGTGCGCGATGGCCGCTGCGGGTCTGACCGAGGTGCTAGGCGGTTCCCCGGCACAGGTCGAGAACGCGGCCGAGATCGGCATGGAGCACAACCTCGGCTTGACCTGTGACCCCGTCGGCGGGCTGGTGCAGATCCCGTGCATCGAACGCAACGCGATGGGCGCGGTGAAGGCCATCAACGCCGCGCGTCTGGCGATCCGCGGCGACGGGTCACACTTCGTATCGCTCGACAAGGTCATCCGCACGATGCGGATCACCGGCGCCGACATGATGCGCAAGTACAAGGAGACCTCCCGCGGAGGCCTGGCCGTCAACGTCATCGAGTGCTGATGCGCCGCATCATGATCATGGGCGCTGCGTGCGCGGGAAAGTCGACGCTGGCGCAGCGGCTCGGTGAACGACTGGATCTCACGGTCGTACATCTCGACAAGCTGTACTGGACGCCGGGTTGGGAACACGCGACTAAGGACGAGTTCCGCGAGAAGCAGCTCGGGGAGTTCGCCGGCGACACCTGGGTCACCGACGGTAACTACACGAGTTCGATCGACGTGCGGCTCGCCCGTGCGGACACGGTCCTGTTCCTGACCAGCCCCACACCGCTCGCGGTCTGGCGCATCTTCGCCCGCTGGTGGGAGTACCGCGGCCGCACGCGCTCGTCGATGACCGAGGGGTGCATCGAGCGCGTCGACTGGGAGTTCTTCTGGTACGTGCTGAACTTCAACCGCACGCGCGTTCCGCACCATCTGGCTCTGGCCCGCGAGGCCGTTGGCGAGGATCGCGTGATCGTGCTGCGGGATCGCGCCGAGATCGACGCCTTCCTGGCCACGGTCGAGGGCTGATCGCTCAGTCGTCGCGCATGGCCTGGTAGAGACGATCCACACGAACTCCTCGACGACGCAGGACCGCGTTCCAGTGGTCGGGAGCGACGACATCCAGCGGCACCACGCACGACACGATTCGCCCGAGCCGACGTCCGTCCTCGTCCCACGCCGAGGACGTCCCGCCGGACCACTCGTACGGCGACGGCAGTGCCCCGCCGACGGTTCCCGCGTGCTGGCTCCCATCGCGATAGACCACGTCGACGCCGACGACGAGGGGGAACTCCGAGGCGTCGGTCTCGAAGCGCAGCAGCTCCGCTCCCACGCCTTCGCAGGCCGCCGCGAAGGCCGCGCGGTGCCCCTCCGCCGTGAATGCCGCTTCCACGTCGGACGGCCACGGCACCGGTTCGCCGAGATACTCCAGGAGGGCCTCGTTCGTGGGGTGCAACGAAGCCGTCGGGATCACGATCTTCGGGGGCGGCGGCTCCGGCGATCGGCAGGCCGCCGGCAGGAGAAGAAGAACACCCAGCAAGGCCACAGTCCGCATCGTCGCCTCCTCGCGCCGTCCCCCCTCAGCCTAGCAGCCGCGGCAGCACCCGGGGAGCGAGCGCGGGTCGATCCAAGCCGGACGGTAGGGTCGACGCGGTGAGAAGCGCCCTCGTACTCTGTGGTGGTCGCAGCCGGCGTATGGGCCGTGACAAGGCCTGGCTGCCTTTCGGCTCGCAGCGCATGTTGCAGCACGTCGTCGCGGTCGTCGGCGACGCCGTCGACGAGGTCATCGTCGTGGCGCGGCCGGGACAGGAGCTGCCGACGCTGCCGGACGACGTCCGCGTGGTGCGTGACGAGGTGCCAGACCAGGGTCCGCTCGGCGGCCTGGTGCCCGGACTCCGGGCCGTCGAGGGCGACGCGTTCGCGACCTCGTGCGACGTGCCGTTCCTGCGCCCGGCGCTGATCGACCTGCTGTTCGAGCAGTTCGCAGACCACGACGTGGCCGTCGCCGAGTCCGAGGGCTTCACGCATCCGCTCTGTGCCGTCTACCGCCGCTCCGTCGTCGAACCGCTCTCGGCGCTTCTGGCTGCGGGCCGTCTGCGCCCGGTGTTCCTGTACGACGAGGTCCCCACCGCGCGCGTAGGCGAAGATGCGCTACGCCGCGTGGACCCGGACCTCTCCTCGCTGCGCAACCTGAACGACGAGGACGCCTACACAGCGGCGCTGCGCGATGCGTTCCCGATGGTGACGATCGAGCTGTTCGACCTGGCACGGGCGCGTTCCGGCGTCGCCGAGGCGCACGTGCACGCGGACACGATCCACGGCGCGCTGCTGGCGCTGGCCGACCGCCACCCCTCGCTGGTTCCCGACGTCCTCGACATCACCGGCTGCCCCGCCCGCCACTGGCGCGTGAGCCTCGATGCCATGACGTTCGTGGACGACCTGGACATCCCGCTCGAGGCGGACGCCCGGCTGGTGCTCCTCTCGGCCCTCGCAGGGGGGTGATACCGTCTCCCCCTTGGTGACCGGCGGCTATCACGGACGTGTGCTCCACGTCGATCTGACCTCCGGATCGGCGCGCGTCGACGACATTCCCGACGACGTCCTGCGGCGGCTGATCGGCGGCGTCGGAATTGGAGCCTGGCTGCTGCACTCCGAGGCACCGCGCGGAGTGAAGCCGTTCGCTCCCGAGGCGCCCGTCGTCTTCTCGCTGTCTCCGCTCGTCGGAACGCCGCTGACGACGTCGGCGAAGTTCGCGGTGATCGCCAAGTCTCCACTCACTAATCGCATCTGCGACGCGCTGGCGAGCGACCGCTTCGCGATCGAACTGAAGGCCTGCGGCATCGATGCGCTCGTCGTACGGGGGACCTGCCCCGACTGGTCGGTGCTCGTGGTCGACGACGGCGACGTGCGGATCGAGACCACCCCGGAGCTCGCCGGACTCTCCTCCACGGACGCCGAGGAGAGCATCCGGAGCCGGTTGGGCGAGCGCTTCCGGTTCTTCGGCATCGGACCGGCGGGCGAGCGGCTCGTGCGCTACGCCACCATCTCCGGCGACTCACGACACGCAGGACGCGGCGGTCTGGGCGCCGTGTTCGGGAGCAAGCTGCTCAAGGGTGTCGTGGCACGGGGCAAGCAGCGCACGCCGCTCGCGGACGCCGAAAGCGTCATCGCGTTCGCGCGCGACCTCTCCAAGCGAAGTCTCGGCCCGGCCACCGCGAAGTACCGCGAACTCGGCACCGTCACGAATCTGCTCGTGATGAACCGGCTGTCCGCTCTGCCGACGCGGAACTTCAGCACGGGCTCCTTCGACGGTGCGGAACGCGTCTCGGGCGAGGCGCTGCACGCGCTCCCGTCGGTCCGCAAGCACTGCGCGGCGTGCACCATCGGCTGCGAGCACGTCTTCGCCACCAAGAGCGGCAAGCAGGTCCGCATGGAGTACGAGGGGCTGTTCGCCCTCGGCCCCCTGTGCGGTATCGACGACCGCGACGCCGTCCTCGAGTCGGCCGCGCTCTGCGACGAGCTGGGCCTCGATGTGATCTCCGCCGGAGGGACGATCGCGTTCGCGATGGACTGCCGCCGGCGTGGCCTGCTCGACGCCGCCCCGCAGTTCGGCGACGCAGCAGGCGTGCAGGCTCTGCTCCGCGACATCGCGGAGCGGCGCGGTCTCGGGGAACTCCTAGCCGACGGATCCATGCGCGCGGCGCAGGCCATCGGCGGCGAGGCGCCGCGCTTTGCCGCACACGTGAAGGGCATGGAGCTGCCCGGTTACGAGCCCCGCGCGCTCCAGACGATGGCGCTCGGTCTCGCCGTCGCCGCGCGGGGTGCGGACCACAATCGATCGGGTGCGTACGAGCACGATCTCGCCGCCGGGGAGAACCGGCTCTCGGCGGACGCGTCGAAGGGACCCGCCGCGGTCGCCACCGAGATGCAGGCGGCCGTCCTGGACAGCCTGATCCTCTGCAAGTTCCTGCGTGGCGTCTTCGAGGACGTCTACGAGGAGGGTGCCGCGATGCTCTCCGCAGTGACCGGCTGGGACATCGACGGGGACGAACTGCGCCGCGCCGGGCGCCGGATCGTGACCCTTCGCAAGCTCTACAACGTCCGCGAGGGCTGGACCCGGGCCGAGGACACGCTCCCGGACCGCTTCCTCGACGAGCCGCTCGAACTCGGAGACGGGGTCCGCGCCACGTTGAGCCGGGAAGGCCTCGCTCGTATGATCGCAAGCTACTACGAGGCCCAGGGTTGGGCGGAGGACGGCGGCGTACCGCCGGCTCTCGTCACAGAGCTCTGCCTCGACGATCTCACCTGCGCGGGAGCACCCACTCGATGACCGCCACGCACTCCAGCGTCAAGAACGTCACGCTCACGATCGACGGCCGCGAGATCACGGTGCCCGAGGGCACGTCGGTCTACGACGCCTGCCGCGAGATGGGCCTGACGGTGCCCGTGCTGTGCCACGACCCGCAACTCGAACCGGTCGGCGTCTGCCGGATGTGCGTGGTGGACGTGGAGGGCGCGCGCACGCTCGTCGCATCCTGTGTCCGGCCCTGCGACGCGGGGATGGTCGTCGAGACCGACAACGAGCGCGTGCGCCGCAACCGCAAGGTGCTGACCGAGCTGATGATGGCCGACCAGCACGCGGACTCCGCCCGCGACGGCAAGACCGGCGACGACGAGCTGTTCGCACTCGCGACGGAACTCGGCGCCGAACCCTCGCGCTGGCCGGGCGGCAACGGCCGGGTCACCGACGACAGCAGCACCGTCATCGACGTCGATCACCAGGCGTGCATCCTGTGCGACCGCTGCATCCGCGCGTGCGACGACATCCAGGGCAACCACGTCATCGGCCGGTCGGGCAAGGGCTACGAGACGAAGATCTCGTTCGACCTCGACGCGCCGATGGGCGCATCGACGTGTGTCGAGTGCGGCGAGTGCGCAGCGGCGTGCCCCACCGGGGCGCTCACGAACAAGTCGATCTTCGGCGAGATCAAGCCGGCGTCCGAGCTGAAGGTCGTCGAGTCGGTCTGCCCGTATTGCGGCGTCGGTTGCGCGGTGAACCTGATGGTCGACGAGAAGGCGAACCGCGTCGTCTACTCAGACGGGCGCAAGCCGAGCGGCAATGACGGCCGCCTGTGCGTCAAGGGCCGCTACGGGTTCGACTACGCGTCGCACCCCCACCGGCTGACCAAGCCGCTGATCCGCAAGACCGAGAACTATCCGAAGGCGTCGCTCAGCGACGACATGATCGGGAAGGCAGACGGCACGCGCGAGGGCCGCGATCTCTTCGACTACGACCGGATCCTGTCGGTGTTCCGCGAGGCGACATGGGACGAGGCGCTCGAGCTCGTCGCGTCGAAGTTCAAGTCGATCCGTGAGACGCACGGCGGTGGCTCGCTGGCCGGGTTCGGCAGCGCCAAGTGCTCGAACGAGGAGGCATACCTCTTCCAGAAGCTCGTGCGCACGGCGTTCGGCACGAACAACGTGGACCACTGCACGCGCCTCTGCCACGCATCGAGCGTCACGGCGTTGCTCGAGACGATCGGCTCCGGCGCCGTCTCGACGATCTATCGCGACATCGAGAACTCCGACGTCGCGCTGATCACGGGCACGAACACGACGTCCAACCACCCCGTCGCAGCGACGTTCATCAAGGAGGCGGCGGCGCGGGGCACCAAGCTGATCATCATCGATCCGCGGCGGCCGGATTTGGCCGACCACGCCCACGAGTACGTGCGCATCCGTTCGGGTTCGGACGTCTCGTTCTACAACGCCATCATGCACGTGATCCTCGAAGAGGATCTGCAGGACGACGACTACATCGCGAAGTTCACCGAGAACTTCGAAGCCCTGCGCGAGGTCGTCGAGCGCTACACGCCGGAGGTCGCTGCACCGATCTGCGGCATCGACGCGGACCGTATCCGCACGATCGCGCGCACGATCGGCAACGCGAAGGCCATGCTCGTGTTCTGGGGCATGGGTATCAGCCAGCACGTCCACGGAACGGACAACGCACGCTCGCTGATCAGCCTCGTGCTGATGACGGGCAACTGCGGCCGGCCCGGTACCGGCCTGCATCCGCTGCGCGGCCAGAACAACGTGCAGGGCGCCAGCGACTCGGGGCTGATCCCGATATGCTACCCCGACTACCAGCCGGTCGGCGATTCCGCGATCCGGGAGAAATTCGAGAGCGCGTGGGGCGTCGATCTGGAGCCCGAGCCGGGCTTGACCGTAGTCGAGATCGCGCATGCGGCGGAGACCGGCGACCTCAAGGGCCTCTTCGTGATGGGCGAGAACCCGTTCCTCAGCGATCCGAACGTGCAGCGCGCCCGCGACGCGTTCATGCAGCTCGACTTCCTGGTGGTCCAGGACATCTTCCTGACCGAGACGGCCGAGATCGCCGACGTCGTGCTGCCCGCCTCGAGCTACTTCGAGAAGACGGGCACGTTCACCAACACCGATCGCCGCGTGCAGCTCGGGCAGACGGCGCTCGAGCTGCCCGGCGACGCGCGTCTCGACTGGGAGATCCTGTGCGACATCATGACGCGCATGGGCTACCCGCAGGAGTACGAGACCGTCGAGGACGTGTTCCGTGAGTTCAGTGATCTCACGAGTTCGTACAAGGGCCTGCGATACCGGCACCTGCACGGCCGCGGGAAAATCTGGCCTTGTCCGGACCCGGAGAACTCCGAGGGCACGATCGTCCTGTTCGGCGACGGCTACCCCACGCCGAGCGGACGCGGGCGCTTCTCCCCCGCCGAGGTCATCCCGCCGGCCGAGCTGCCCGATGAGGAGTACCCGATGGTGCTCAACACCGGTCGACTGCTCACGCACTGGCACACCGGTTCGATGACGCGGCGCAGCAAGGCGCTCGACGCGATCACGCCCGAGGCCGTCTGCGAGGTCCACCCGGACGATCTCGCAGGCATCGGCGTCGAGGAGAACGGCATGGTCCGGCTCACCTCGCGGCGCGGTTCGATCCGCGTCAAGGCGCGGGCCGGGACCAAGACGGCGAAGGGCACGGTGTTCATCCCGTTCCACTTCCGCGAAGCCGCCGCGAACCTGCTGACGAACGACGCGCTCGACCCGGCCGGCAAGATCCCCGAGTTCAAGTTCTGCGCCATTCGGCTGGAGACGGCGTAACCCCGTGCTGGAGAGGCCCGTGCCGAAGAGACGAAGGTGAGCGGCGCGTCCGTACTCCGCGTGGAGGCACGTTCGTACGAGATCGACGCGTACGGGCACCTGAACCAAGCGGTCTCGCTGCAGTGGTTCGAGCACGGCCGGCTGGTCTACCTGCGTGAACGCGGGTTGACGTACGACTCGATCCCCGAGGACCACGGGGTGCACATCATGGTCATCCACCAGGACGTCACGTATCACGTGCAGATCCGGAGCGGCGACGAGTTCGACGTGACGAGCCGCATCGCGCGCTTCGGCCGCTCGTCGTTCACGTGGGAGCACGAGCTGCTGCCCGTCGGCGGAGGGGAGCACGCGACGACCGGGCGGGTGACGATGGTCTGCGTGGGCCCGGACGGCAAGAGCACGCCTCTGCCCGAAGCGGTGCGGACCGCGATGGCGGAGCCACCGGTCGCGTAGACTCGTGCCCGGAGGGTCTCGCATGTTCCGGTTAGGTCTGCTCGCCGTGCTGCTCTCCGTGGCAGCCGCGCCCGCGGTGCGTGCGCAGGAGAGATCGCTCGAAGGCGACGTCGCGCGCGTCCGCACTCTCGTCGAAGGCGAACGGTGGAAGGACGCCACGAAAGCGATCCAGCAGATCTTCGCGCAACACGAGGGCGACGCAGCGGTGCGCGGCCACCTGAAGTCGCTCGAGGAGGACCTGAAGCTCTCCCTCTACCGCACCGCCGCAGGACGGATCACGGGGGAAGCGATCTGGGGATCCGACTGCACCCGCCTCGACTGGGCGTCGCGCACCGTGACCTTCTCGTTCGACGACGCGAAGAGCGCACCTTGGCTGCAGCAGGACGGAATGCACATCCTGCCGCTCGAGTTCGAGGGCACCCTCGACATCTCCACGAAGTGCCACTACATCGACCGCGATCTCAATCAGTCGATGATCCTGCTCTGCTTCGATCCCGACAAGGACGGCGGGTACGTCATCCTCCCGGGCGTCCGCCAGGGACACAACCTGCGCGCACCGTGCAAGTTCCTTCGCGTCGGTGGTGACGGTCTGGAGGTCGTGGAATCTGCCGCGCACACGACGAACACCAACCGCTACGGGACGATCGAGATCGCGCGGCGCGGCCTCAAGTTCACGGTCAAGATGGGCGGCACCAAGACGCTCACGGCGAACGACCGTCGTTACAAGTCCGGCTACATCGCGTTCAAGGGACCGTTCTTCAGCAACATCAAGATCAAGGGACGCCTCGAGAAGCGGTTCTTCCGCCGCGTCGAGGGTCAGCACCACGCCGAGAAGTACGCGGAGTGGGAGCAGGAGTCGTACAAGCGGGACGAGCACGTTCCGAAGTGGCTGACCGACGTCCCGGTGGACGCCGCGCCGGACACGGGTGACTACGACCTGCTCCCTGGCGACGCCCCCGGCGGCCGCACGGCGTCCGCCCTCCGTCTGATCGTGCGATCGGCTCTGAACGGCATTCCGATGCCGCTCGCGAGCCTGATCAGCGACGACCTGCCACCCTCCACAGCGAACTTCCTCGCCGCGATCGATGCGTTCGCACACGACCGCAACAAGCTGGCAGAGGAGTTGTTCACGAAAGTCATCGAGGAGGACGGTGACTTCCCGCTGGCCCGCGCGCTCCGCGGGCAGGTGCGCTACGGCCTGCGCGACATCGCGGGCGCCCGCGAGGACCTGCTCGCGGTGCGCGACCGCATCGGAAATCTACCGGACGTCCACCACTACCTCGCGCTGGCGGAGTTGTACGAAGCCAATCACGAGGCCGCCGCCGAAGCGATCCGCACGGCCGTCACGATGGGACACGAGGACGAGGACACGCAGCTTCTCGAGACGTGGACCCTCCGTGCACTGAAGGGACCCAAGTGGACCCGCCGGTTCGACTACGAGTCGAAGCACTACATCGTGTCGAGCGACCACGGCAAGAAGGTCTGCTACGACACGGCGCAGGAACTCGAGAAGATGCGCGAGGCCTACATCAAGTTCCTCGGGGCTCCGCCTGCTCGCGCTCCGAAGGCACGCGTCTACGTGTTCGCGAGTCGCGAGGGGTACCTCGGGTACGCGGGCGACCTGCAGATCGATCTGTCGTGGACTGCGGGCGTGTACCTGCCTCTCGTTCGCGAGCTGGCGCTGTGGGTGCCGGAGGTGACCGCAAACCTCGAGAACACCGTGCGCCACGAGGGCTTCCACCAGTTTCTGCACGTGTTCGCCGACGACGTCCCGCTCTGGTTCAACGAAGGCCTCGCGCAGGTCTTCGGCGAGATGCGCGGCGAGAAGTCGAACCCGTTCGCCGACAACCCGCGGCACGCGCTCGCGGCGCGGCCCGTACGCGAGTTTCTGACCATGTCGACGGCCGAGTTCCAGAGCGGGGACATCGGACTGCACTACGCGCAGTCGCTTCAGCTCGTGAGAGCGATGCAGGCAGACCCGGAGCTGAACAAGCTCCTGCTCTCGTACCGTGACGCGCTCCTCGGAGGCGAGTCTGCGGCGGACGCATTCGTCCGCGTACTGGAGCCCGAGATCGGCAAGCTCCAGAAGGCGTTCGACGAGTCGCTTGACTGAGCGGCGACTCGCGGGCGGGGGTGGAATCCCCGCCCGCGCGACTATCGCCCGGACAGCTGCTTCGCGCGGAGAACCAGGTCGAGCATCTCTGCCCTGCGGTCCTTCGGGTCCTCGCCGAGCGCGCCCGAGGCCAGCTCCAGCACGCCGTCGTACGTGATCCCCGTCGCCGTCGGCGAACTGCGCAGCAACATCCCGAACGACGCGACGGCCGACGCGAAGCGGAAGTCGGTCGACGCCGTGTCGAAGCCCGCGCCGGTGTCCGACACCGACCTCTCGAACTTCCGGCTCGTGGACGCCTCGGGGTGCTTGTAGCGCACCTTGAGCGTGAGCAACTCGCTCGACTGCGCGGCCGCGGTCTCGACCATCGCGGGCCGCTGGTAGCGCAGCGGGTCGACGCCCGGTGACGGCGAAGTCGCCGTCATCGCCGTCGGCACGATCTCGTAGAGCATCGTGACCGTGTGGCCGGCGCCCATCTCGCCCGCGTCTTTCTTGTCGTCGTTGAAGTCCGCCGAGGCGAGCGCGCGGTTCTCGTATCCGATCAGGCGGTACGACGCGACGCGCGCGGGGTTGAACTCGAGCTGGACCTTCACGTCCTTGGCGACCGCGATGAGCGTGCCGCGCATCTCCTCGACGAGCACCTTGCGTGCTTCCTGGAGGGAGTCGAGATACGAGTAGTTGCCGTTGCCCTTGTTCGCGAGCTGCTCGAGCGTGGCGTCCTTGATGTTCCCGGTGCCGACACCGAGAACCGACAGGAACACGCCCGTCTTGGCCTTCTCCTGGATCAGGTTGACGAGCTGGTTGCGATCGGTGACGCCGACATTGAAGTCGCCGTCGGTGGCGAGGATCACGCGATTCGTGCCGCCCTCGACCATGTGCTCTGACGCGATCTTGTACGCATCGTGGATGCCCGCTCCGCCGTTGGTGGAGCCACCGGCGGTCAGTTCATCGATCACCTTGCCGATCGCACCCTTCTCGGCACCAGTGGTCGAGTGCAGTCGAACACCTGAGCCGTTGGCGTAGGTGACGATGGCGATGCGGTCCTGCTCGCGCATCTGATCGACGAGCATACGCAGGGAGCGCTGCACGAGCGGGAGCTTGTTGTCGGGCTGCATGGAGCCCGAGACGTCGACCAGGAAGACGAGGTTGGCCGGCGGCGCCTCGCCCTGGATGTCCTTCGCGCGGATGCCGATCCGCACGAGGCGGTTCGCCGTGTTCCACGGGCAGGAAGCTGTCTCGAGTGTCGTGCCGATCGGGTGAGCGCCGGTCGGGGCTGCGTACCCGTAGTTGAAGTAGTTGATCATCTCCTCGACCCGCACCGATGCGGCGGGCGGCAGGTGGCCGTCGCGCAGCATGCGGCGGGCGTTCGTGTACGACGCCGTGTCCACGTCGATCGAGAAGGTCGACAGCGGCTCCTGCCGCGGGTTGCGGAAGCGTGCTTCGCCCGGGTGCACGTACGCCTCGCCGCCGGAGAACTCCTGGCTCCGTGCGATCTCGCGCAGACGCTCGAGTTCGACGATGCCGCGCTCGCGCTCGAGGATCTGCTTGTTCAGTTCGGCCAGTTCGCCGGCATTGGCGACGGCGCCCCCGACGTGGATCTGCTTCTGCTTCGCGCGCAGAGCCTGAATCTGCTGCTCTGCACCCTGGACGCCGAGGAGCAGTCCGGCATCCCCCCCGACCTGCGTGAACAGGGTCGAGAAGTCCCGCCCGTTCACCGACCGCAATACGCGGTAGTCACCGTCCGACCCGCTGCCTCCCGCAATCGTCATGATCGCGGATGCCGCGCCGGGAACCTCGTCGTTGTAGGTGGCGGTCGTCAGCCGTCCGTCGACGGCAGCCTCGGGATCCGCGATGTCGAAGCCAAGGGAGTTGCGGAGGCGCACCGTTCCGCCGACTCCGCCGCCGCCGGGTCCTCCGGCGTCGCCGCCGCCGCCGGTCCCGTGACCGCCACCCCCGCCGCCGGCGCCGGCGCCGTAAAGGTATCCGGTTCCGCGGGTGTTGCCCGCCACGCCGACAGCGGTTCCGTCGGCGCCCGGAAGCGGCGTGTTGTATGCGACGCCCCCGTCCCGTGTGCCGCGTGCGCGCGTGGGATCGCCCGGTGGAGCGGCCGCCAGCAGGTCCAACGCCTCGTCGAAGCGTCGCGGGCTCTCGGCGTCCGCGACCGCGAGTTCGCCGCGCAGGCGGTCGATCTGGGCGTTCAGCTCACCCAAACGCGACTGCATGTCGCCCTGGTTCGTGGTCAGAGACTCGAGGTTCTCCCGCAGCGACTCGTTGAGCTGGTGCAGCTCGACCGGGCTATCGCCCGAGGTGGTAGCGACAGCGTCGGCCCCTGCCGCACGCGTCTCGGCGGAGCGCTTTGCTGCGATCGCAGCCTCCCACTCCGGGATCTGCGCGTCCCGCTGCGCCCGTGCGTCCGAGAGCTCGTCCGAGAGGCGATCACGCTCGGCGATGAGCCGCGACAGTTCTGTCTCTCGAGGACTCCTGTCCCACGGTGTCCCCGCCCAGTTAGCGAGAGAAGCGACGCCGATGATGGCCGCCGCCGCGGCCGCCGCGGGCCAGAGGCGCAGACGCGAGCCGAAACCCGGGGCCTCCGCCGCCGCCAGGATGACCTCGCGCTGCGCGGTCTCGAGTCCCTCGGGGGCCGACGCGCCGAGCCCGTCGTTCAAGAGAGCCGCGAGCTCGCGGATCTCCTCGACTGCGCGGCGGGCGACGGGGTCGGTCGCGACGCGATGCGCGATCTCGTCGGCGTCCGGTCCGCTCAGTTCTCCGAGGGCGTACGCCGTGAGGCGTGCTTCGGCTGCGGCGGCTTCGATCTGGTGTTTCTCGTGCGGGGTCATGCTGTCGCTCCTCCGGTGCGCGCGGGTGAGCCCGTTGCCGGACGCAGCTCGCGGCGCAGCCGCTTCATCGCCGTGTGGATCAAAACGCCGACATGGCTCACCGACAGGTCGGTGACCGCCGCGATCTGCCGGTAACTCATGGACTCCTTGAAGCGGAGGTGCAGCACCTCGCGCTCGCGGTCCGGCAGGCGGTCGAGGGCCGTGAGCGCCGCGCGTACGTCGTCGCGCAGCGACGCGATCTCGTCCGGCATGGGAGCCGGGCCGGGACGCGCGTCGGCCTGTTGCAGTGCGGTCGGGTTGGCCACGTGTCGTCGTCTCCTCAGTTCGTCGAGTGCCTTGTTGCGGCACACTGCGAACAGCCACCGGCGCAGGTGCCCCTCGACGTCGCTCCGCTTCGCTTTGCAGAGTCGCAGGAAGGTCTCCTGCACGACATCGCGGGCCCGCTCGGGGTCGGAGAGCAGGCGTCGGGCGTACGCCAGCAGCGCACCCTCGTACTCGTCGAGGGCGCGGGACACCCACTCGGATCGCTCCGAGCGTGCTCCGCTCTCGCTGCTGTCGTCCATCCGGCTCCCTGCGTCTCGGTCGCTCGCGGCGGCCGTTCATCCGAGAGGACGAACGACCGCGGAGGTCTCTTAGGAGCAGACTAGGGAAAACGGCCAGTTGCGCGCGTCAGCGGGCCGAGATCGGCAGCCGGAGGCTTACAAAGCGTCGAGCTTGAGCCCCGCTGCGCGAGATAGCGCTAGAGTGCTCTGCGAACGGCACCACGGCGGCGTGACCAGCGGCGCACTCTGAGGACCTCGAGGCCGGGAGCTGGCAGATGTCATTGAGAGAGCGCGCTTCGGGTTGAGCATCGTCAAGAACAACCGCAAGAACGGCCGTCGGGTCTGGCTCAGGAAACTCAAACTCTGCGCTGCCTCGATCGTGGTCAGTCTCTTGGCCGCCGAGATCGCCCTTCGTCTGCTGACGCCACTTCCCCGCCCCGCGCTGTCGAATCGGATCCCCGACCCGCGTCTGGAGTACCGCATGGACCCGGCGCTCGCCGAGATCGACCAACATGGCTTCCGCAACCCTGACGGGATCGACCGGGCCGACATCGTAGCGATCGGAGACTCCCACACGTATGGCTACAACGTGAACCGGGAGGAGTCATGGCCGGCGCAGCTCGGCCAGATGACCGGGCTGACCGTCTACAACCTGGGAGTCGGCGGTTTCGGCGTCCTGCAGTACCACGACCTGTTCCAGGAGGCCTTTGCGCGGCGGCCACGCCACGTCATCCTCGCGTTGTATCTGGCGAACGACCTCGACGAAGTCGGGCAACTCATCTCGCGCATGCCGGCTTGGCGCGAGTGGGCAGAGCAACGCGGACACGACACGAGCAGCTGTATCGAAGCGAGTCCCGAGGAGAAGCGGCCGATCAGGTGGCTCGCTGTTCGGACGGCGATCGGGTCCCTCCTGATCGAGGCGGCGAGGCCGGTCCGGCGGCGGCTGGCCGAATCCGTGGTTGTGGACGTCACACGGAGCCCAACACGCATCGCGATGGCGCGGATCGACCGGCATCGGCGGTCCATGGACATGCAGAGACCGCAGATGAGGCTGGGCCTCGCCATCACCAAGGACGTCCTTCGCGAGGCCAAGGGCAAGGCGGACGCCGAGGGTATCGGGCTGAGCGTGCTGCTCGTTCCCTCCAAGGAGCGCGTCTTCTACGAGGACCTGGTCGCTGCAGAGCGCGATCTGCCGCAGGCGTACCATGACCTGGTGACCCACGAGGCGGAGGTCCGCGGGGAGGTCAGCGAGTTCTTGCGCAAGCTGGACATTCCGTACGTCGACTCCATCCCGTACCTGATGCGGAAGATGCGCGCGGAGGGTGGCGTGTACACGTCTTACGACGACGGCCATCCGTTGGAAGCCGGATACGAGGCGTACGCCGAGGCCGCGGCGGAGCGGCGGAGCAACTGCTCGGCAACGCGGTAGCCGAGCCGCGGGAGAAGTAGCGGAGACAATCGAGCTGGCCGCGCCCCGCCCCTACCTCGTGCTGACGGGCAGCCGCAGGCTGCGGAGCGACTCGCCGGCGCCGTTGCGATATCCGATCTCGACGTCCGCCGAACGCACGGCGCCGAGGAGCGACCGCAGGTGGCGGACACCGTGGACGCGGTGTCCGCCGACCGACTCGACGACGTACCCGCGCAGCAACCCGGCCCGCGCAGCGGTGCCGCCGCTATCCACCTTGGCGACCACGAGTTCCCCCGCCTTGCCGTCCGCGACCAGGAGGCCCCAACCGGGCACGGTCACACCATGGGCATCCGGCCGGCCGACGACGCCCCAGTACCGCACTCCCCGCGGCAGTTCCTGCGGCTGGAGCAGGCGCACCGCAAGCTCGTGTCCGTGCACGATCGTGCTGTCGTCGACGGCCACGAATGCCGTGCGCTTCGTGACCAGATCGAAGTCGAGACCGAGCGTCTCGATCTCGACGAGCAGCTCTGCCGATTCGTCGAGTGTCCTGCCGAGCAGCTCGTTCTCGAGGTGATGCACCTGGCTGCGCGCCCACATCGCCCCGAGTGCCGTGTGCTCCGGCTGCTCCTCGGGGGTAACCGTTCACCCCTTGACAGCGTGTGAGCCTCAGCGTGCGACGGGCAGCGGGACCATGACGGGCGGGTCGGCGCCGGTGAGGTGCGCGGCGACCGAGTCGGCGAGGAAGTCGAAGACTTGGTCGCCACGGCGTCGCAGCGTGGCCGCGGCGGTCAACACGCGCTCGGCGAAGCGGAGTCCGCGAGCGGACTGGCTTCCGAAGGAGCCCTTGCGCCAGAGCACCGCTTTGCGGACCGCGCGCTCGGCGGCGTTGTTCGTCGGACTCACGTCCTGGGTCCGCGCATAGGTGAAGAGGGCGACCACGCGGGGGCGCAGATGGTTGGCCAGAGCCGAGTCGTCGTTCGCGATCAGTCGCTCGAGCCGTCCGCGCAGCACAGCGGCTTCGCCTTGCAGCCGGTCACGGGCGCCGTGCTCACCGAAGAGCCGGTAGCTGCGCATGACCGACTGCGCGATCATGACGCCCTTGTTGCCGAAGCGGCGATGTCCTCGCGGGCCTTCGGCCAGCGCACGGAAGGCGCGCTCGATGTGCGCCCAGCAGAGCTGGCGGCGGGCAAGTGGGTGTGACTCGTAGGCACCCATCCGGTCGCTGATCACCGTGCCACCGAAGCGCCGCCCGATCAGCCGCCCTTTCGCCTTGGCACTGCGGCGGCGATCGATCCCGAAGGCTGTGGCGTGCTCGCTCTCCGCCGCCCACAGCCAGCACACCCGGCCCCGTTCCTTCCACGACGTCTCGTCCACGTTGGCTCGCAGCGACGTGCGGACTGCCCCGAGGGCTTCGAGGTACGACGAGTGCAGAGCGTCACTGAGCCGACGCTCACAGTCGCTGATCTTGCCCAGCGACATCTTCACACCGAAAATCTCACCGAGCAGCCGCTGCGTCTCCCGCACGCTCACGCGGTACACGCCGCGCAGCGCGCCGGCAAGTGTGGTCAGCCGCGGACCGAAGGCCCCGGTCGGCACGCCATCGGGCAGGACCGCCGTCGTGACCGCACGACAGCGCCGGCACCGCGCCTTGTGCAGCCGGTGCTCCCGCACCGTGACGAGCACGCGCGGGAGCACCGTCACCTGGTGCCGGTACGGATCGCCGATGCCCTGCTCGAGATCGTCGTGTCCGCACGCGTCGCAGAGGTCGGGACGGTGCTCCTTGGTCTCATCGACGTTGGACGGATCCACCAGCTCGCGCGCCGTGCCCTCATGGCCCGGCTGTCCGCCCTGCTTGCGACCGCTACGCGGCCTTCGGCCGCGACGGCGCTTGGACCACGCCGGGTCCGACGACGGAGGCCTCGAGCTGTTGCGGGAGTCACGCTTCAGACGCGACTCGAGCTCGTCGATGCGGCGCAGATGCTTCGCTTCGCGACGCTCCAGCTCCTCGATCCAGGCCAGAAGGCCCTCGACCATCGCCCGCAGATCCTCGTCCTGCCGCTCGCCCACAACCTCTTGATCGACCGATGGCCGAACGATCTGGATCCTGGCTCGCGACGAAGGGGTGAACGGTTACCGCGATTCACGCGAGCAAGCCGGGCACGACTCACGTATCCTCGCACCGCGGTCAGTTGCGGCCGCTGGAGGGCGTGCGGATGCGTGGATCGAGCCTGTGGTGCGTCGTGCTCGCCGGCGCTTGTCTCTCAGCCTGCGGCGGGGGCGACACGATCGTCTACGCGGGCTCCAACTGGTACGGCCACGCGCCGACGTGGGTCGGCATCGAGAAGGGCATCTTCGAGAAGCACGGGTTCACCGTGGAGCAGAAGGCGTTCGGGTCGAGCCCCAATCGCGTGACGGCACTCGAGAGCGAGACGGCGCAGTTCGCGAGCCTCGGCGAGGTCGCCATGCTCGAAGCGATGGCGGCCGGCCGGAAGGACTTCTACTGGATCGCGAACCAGGACATCGCGCCCGGTGCAGAAGGCCTCGTCGGCATCAACATCCATGAGATCAGCGATCTGCGCGGCAAGACGATCGCGATCAACCAGAACAGTTCGGTCCACATCACCGCGTACGAACTGCTCAGGGCGCACGGTCTCGACATCAATGAAGACGTGATCGTCATCAACGCACCGGACAGCGCGGTGGTCGATCTCGTGCGGTCCGGCGAAGCGCAGGCCGGTTGCATCTGGGAGCCGTTCTACACGGATCTCAAGAACCTCCCTGACGCGGTAGTGCTCGGCGAGGACACGGACACGTCCATCTACCAGCGCTTCAAGACGATGACCGGCCCGGACGTGATCTGCGCGTCTCGCGCTTGGGTCGATGAGGACCCGGATCGCGCGAAACGGCTGTTCGCGGCGTACTTCGAGTGCGTCTCGTGGTGCAAGGAGAACCCCGACGAGTTGATCTCGCTGGTAGCGGCGCGGGTCGGCAAGACAGAGGACGAGGTCGCGGTCGTGATGAACAACTTCCAGTGGCTCGAGGGCGCGGACCAGCGTGTTGTGATGAGCGATCAGATGCTCTTCGGGCAGGCAGAGTACGCGGCGAACGTGCTCGTCGACATGGATCTGATCGAGGCGGTTCCGGCGTTCCGCGACTGGACTCGCCCCGACTTGCTGCCGCGATAGTGCGGGCGTTCCCCCCCTCCATACCGCGCCGGAAGCGCCTCCTCTACGGGCTGGCGGGCGTGCTCGCGGTGCTCGTCGTCTGGTGGGGGCTCACGTTCCCGTACACGACTGAGCAGACCGTTCGACGGGAGCGCGTCCCGACGGGTGAGGTCGAGACGCGCACCCACCCGGTGACCGGCGAGACGGTGAAGATACCCGTCGTGCGCCTGGAGGAGCACGCGGTGGAGCGGCCGCGGGCGCTCGTCAATCCGCCTGCCCTGGATACGCCGTTGAACACGGCCCGCGACGCGTGGCGACTGCTCACGACCAGTGAGTCGCACCGGCCCAATCTGTTGCAGCACATCTGGCGCTCGACGTTCCGCGTCGTGATCGGGTTCTTCCTCTCGTCGCTCTTCGCCGTTCCGCTCGGGATCATGATGGGGCTGTTTCCGCGTCTGCGCGCGGCAGTCAGCCCGATCGTCAGCTTCCTGCGTCCGTTGCCGTCCATCTCGTGGGTGCCGCTCGCGATGATCTGGCTCGGCGCCGGCGAGATGCAGAAGCTCGCGATCATCTTCATGGGGACGTTCTCGGCGGCGTTGATCTACACGATCGAAGCGACCGTCAAGGTGGACTCCGAACTGATCCGCGCGGCGCGCAACCTCGGTGCGAGCGACCGCCAGTTGTTGCGGCGGGTGCTCCTTCCGGCCGCGCTGCCGAACATCGTGAGCGGACTGAAGGTCGTGCTCGCGATCGGCTGGACGTGCGTCATCTCCGCGGAGATCGTCGGCACGACGGAGGGCCTGGGCGCCCTCATCTGGCTGTCCAAAGAGACCTCGAACACGTCCGCGGTCCTCGTGGGCATGGCGTGTATCAGCGGCGTTGTGCTGCTGCTCGACGTGTTGACCACTCGCGTCGAGCGCCTGTTACTCCCCTACCTGTTCCTGAGGGAGGAACCATGAGCACGCCCACGCTCGAGGCGCGGAAGGCGACGAAGAGGTTCGGCGACGTCACGGCGCTGGACGGTCTGGATCTGACCGTGGCGCAGGGCGAGTTCGTCGTCGTCGTCGGCGCCTCCGGGTGCGGCAAGTCCACGCTGCTCAACCTGTTCGCCGGCTTCGAGTCCCCCACGTCTGGAGAGATCCTGCTCGACGGCGAACCCATCGCCGGCATCGAACCGCGCTGCGGAATGGTCTTCCAGAACTACGCACTGTTCGAGTGGCTCTCGGTCAACGAGAACGTCGGCTTCGGACCGCGGCTGCGCGGCCGCGATCCCACGGAGCGCGTCCGGCGGCTGATCGAGCTGACCGGACTGGACGGATTCGAGAGCCACTATCCCACGCAGCTCTCCGGCGGCATGAAGCAGAGGGTCGCGCTCGCCCGCACTCTCGCGAACGACCCCGAGGTCCTGCTCTGCGACGAGCCGTTCGCGGCGCTCGACGCGATGACACGTCAGGTCTTGCAGGAGGAACTCTCGCGAGTCGTCCGCACCGAGGACAAGACGTGCGTGTTCATCACGCACTCGATCGACGAGGCACTGATCCTGGCGGATCGCATCGTCGTCATGTCCGCACGCCCCGGCCGTGTGAAGACGCAGCTCGCGAACGACCTGCCTCACCCACGTAGTTCGGACGTCCAACTGACGAGGGGCTTCCTCGATCGCAAGCGCGCGATCTGGGAGAGCGTCCAGGAAGAGGTCATGGCGGGCCTGCGCGGGACCGCGTGAGTTCGAGCGAAGGGGATAGCCTGGTCGGATGGTGATGGAGGCGGCAACGGAGCGGGATCGGCGCATGGCCGAACGCCTGAGCCTGCTGCGCTTCGTGCCCGTCGTCCTCGCCGCCGTTGCGTTCGTCTGGGTCGTCGCGCGCTTGGCCCTGCCGATCCGAGCGGTCGTGATCGTCTCCGATCAGAACGGCGCGGCGATCGAGGGGGCGGAGGTCCGGCTGAGGACGCATCGCGGGCCGATGCGTACGACGACCACGGATGCCGGCGGCCGGGCCAAGCTCTGGGTGACGCGCAGTCAGTTCAACTACTCCAGTCAACTGTTCGTGGAGCTGCCGAGACTCGGGCTCACGGCCCACGAGGGTTGGTGGTGGCGGGAAGCGCGACGGGGCGAACACAAGCGCGTTACGCTGACGATCGGCGACACGGTGACCGGGGTGTTACTCAGCGCCGCCGACGGCCGGGAGCTCGATCCCGTGGTCGTCCGCGCGACTTTCACTCTCGAGGACGGCGGAACGCGCACCCGCAGTGCCGACCTCGTGCCGCACCAGCAGCGCGGTGCGACGGGGGGGAGGATCTCGGTCGTGCGGCCTGGCGCCCGACGGGCCGTCGCCGTGTCCGTCGACGTGTGGGCGGGAGGGCACGCGCCGGCCACGGTGACGGCCGAATCCAGGCGCAGCGCACGCGGCCATCCCGTGTTCGACGTGGGCGAGATTCGGCTCGAGCCCTGGGCCTCGGTGGTGGGCACCGCGCAGGTGCAGCGTCCCGGCCAAAGCGGGCCGCAGAGCTGGTCCTCGCTGGCAAAGCTCGTCGTCTGGTCGCCGTCGGCCGTCCGGCTCGCGGAGCTGAACGCCCCGGGGCAGATCGAGGAGACCGGCGAGGACAACGGCATGCCGTACGTGATCCTCCGCGGCGCCGGGCAGTTCACGACGGGATACAACGTGACTGTGCCGCTCCCCGCCACGCGCGTCGTGCTCGTCGCGACCTCGTACGACCGCCCCCCCGCGGTCATCTCCGCGTCGGCGGACAGCCTTCGCGACATCCTGCCGGGACAGAAGCTGTCTGGATTCGAGCACGCGATCCTGCCTGCAGCCAACCCGATGACGGTCACGTTCCGTACCGAGTCAGGGACGGTCGTCGCCGGGGTGCAGGTCGAGTTCCGCCGCTACATCGCAGACTCGCGTGTCGCCGTACCGATTGGTGTGCAGGTCTACCAGACCGACGGCATGGGACGCGTGACGCTCCCGATCCTGGAAGACGGCGTGCGCTACCGAGTTGGCGTGCGGCCGCGAGCCGGTGGCAAGTTCAAGACGTTCGACGCCGTGATCGACGCGCGCTCCGACATCGTCGTCCCGGACTGACCGGCGTCACTCGGGTAGTGCGCTGCGCTCGCTTGCCACGAGCGCGTATCCCGCACCGCCCTCGCACCAGACGCGCACGAAGACCGGCCCCGCGGAGCCGGGAACGTCGTCGATCCGGAAGTGCTTCGGAGCGTGATCTGCAGACACACCGAGCGATTCGGGGACGAACTGGAACAGCGAGACCGGCTCCGTGCCGGACTGCAGCAGCGTGAACGCCACCGGCTCACCTCCGACGGAGCAGCAGCGTCCGCCCGCGACCGCGAGCGGCAGGAGATCGGGCAACGCGTACTCGAAGGGCAGCCGGCCACGAACGTGTTCGGCCAGCGCCATGGCGTCGTCGGTCTCGATCGTGGTGTGCCGGTCCAGCGCGTGATCGGCAGCCACCGTGCGCGCCAGCGTGTGCATGCTGTCACCGCCCGTGCCGCCGGTTCCGCCAGTTCCGATGGCGAAGCCGACCACGAGCGCGGCAGCCACGAGCGCGGCCGCGACCAGAAGTCGCCGCCCGCGGAGTGCGGGCGCCGAAAGCGACGCACTGTCCGGCACCGCGCGCAGAGCCGCGATCCTGGCCGGACCCGGCGCAGGGCGCGCGAGCGCTGTGCGCAACGCGCTCGGGGTCGTCCCGCGGCAACACGGAAGCGGTCTCGAGCCGGGCAAGCAGTCTCTCGTCGATGTGACTCATCCAGAGTCTCCTGTCCGGTTGCCGTCGAGCAGCCTCGCGCGCAGCAGACGGCGGGCGCGATGTACGCGCGAGAGCACGGTGCCGTGCGCCACGCCGAGGAACTGCGCCGCCTCGGCAGGTGTCAGCCCGTCCACGACGACGAGCAAGAGCGCCTCGCGGAACGCGCCGGGCAGTGACGCAAGCGCGTCGTCGAGCGCCTCGCGGTCTGCCATGCGGGTCAGAACGTCGCGGCGTCTGCGGACGGGCTCGGTGTGCGGGCGGCGGTGCGCGCCCAGCGCGCGAAGCGGTGACGGAGGATGGCGAGCAGCCAGGGCCGGGCGTTCGCGGTGTCGCGCAGCGAGTCGATCGATCGCCAGGCCTCGACGTACGTGTCCTGCACGATGTCGTCCGCTGCCGCGCCGTCTCGGCAGAGCCGTCGTGACACCCGCTCGAGGAGAGCGGCGTGCCGCGTCACGAGTGTCTCGTAGAGGGCCCGCCGACCGTCACTCACGGCCGCCCCCTGCCCGCCGGCCGCCTGCGCACCGGCTGGGAGGATGACGTGGGGCAGGCTGGTCGGGCTCATCGGCGCGGTTGATCTGTTCTGGCTGTTCTGGCTGTTCTGCCTGCAGAGCGGCGGACGCACGCTGCGCCCGCCTGCAAGGTACCCGTTCAGGGTATGACGATCCGCGGCCTCAGCGCGTGATCGGGAGCGCGACGAGAGCCGGCGGCGAGCGGTTGTGCGCGAGTGCCGCGCTGACGTCTGCGAGGTAATCGAAGACGCTCTCGCCACGCTGGCGGAGCGTGGCGGTGACGGTCAGGATGCGCTCGACGAAGCGGAGTCCGCGCTCGCTCTGACTTCCGTGCGTTGCGCGTCTCCACAGGACCGGCTTGCGCACCGCGCGCTCAGCGGCGTTGTTCGTCGGGGAGACGCCAGGGACGTCGGCGAAGGTCCACAGAGCCTCCGCTCGGTCGAGCAGATGCCGAGTCGTTCCGCGTACTCGGCGGTGCTTGCTGTCTGCGCCGCGCACGAGCAGCGTCAGGAGTCGGTCCCATGTGAGACGCAGCTCACGCCGCATGCGGTCGCGGTCCCCGTGCTCGCCGAAGTGACGCTGAGCTCGCATGACAGCCTGGGCGAGACGCACGGCCTGCTTGCCGAAGCGCCGGCCGCCGCGCGAGCCCTCGGCCAGCGCTCGAAAGTCCCTCTCGAGATGCGCCCAGCAGATCTGGCGGCGCTCGGTGGGATGCTGGTCGTAAGCGCCCATACGGTCGGTCACGAGGACGCCCCTGAAGCGCTTGCCCACGAGTCGCCGCATGGCCTTGGCGCTCCTGCGCCGATCGATACGATGGACCGTGGCGTGCTCACAGACCGCGCTCCACAGCCAATGCAGCGTGCCACGACGCGACCACGGTGTCTCGTCTACATAGGCGACGCTGCTCGTGCGTACGGCCCCGAGGGCCTCGATGTGCGCTGAGGAGATGGCTCCCGACACCCGCTCCTCGATCGCACTGACCGTGCCCGGTGACATCGAGACGCCGATGACGTCACGCAACAGACGACTGGTCTCGCGCCGCGACAGGCGGAAGACGCCGACCAGAGCCGCGGTGAGCGCACAGAGTCGCGGGCCGAAGGGACTCGCCGTCACACCGCTTGGCAGCGAGGCAGTGGACGTGGCGCCACAGTCCGTGCACCGTGCCCGGTGCAACCGGTGCTCGGTCACCTGGATCAGCCGTGGCGGGACCTCGAAGACCTGCTGGCGTGTCGGGGCGCGATCGATCGGGACGAGCACGTCGCTCCCACACGCGCTGCACTCGCGCGGGCGGTGGTCCTCTACGCCATCGACCTCGGACTCGTCCACGAGCTTGCGCGTCGCCCCTTTGTGGCCGGGCTGCGCACCCTGGCGCTTGTCCGACGGCGGCTTGCGCCGCCGCCGCTTCTTGGACCACGACGGATCCGAGGACGGTGGGCGCGAGGAGGTGCGGGAGTCCCGGCGAAGACGGCTCTCGAGATCGTCGATCCGTGCCGCCTGCCGCTCGATCACCTCCGCCTGCTCGGCAATCGTCTCGTCCCGAGCGTCCAGACGACGGGTCAGGCGCTCGACCAGATCACGCAGCTCATCGGTGCCCACATCCGATTCATCGACCGAACGGAAAGCGATCTGGATCCGAGCTCAGAACCAAGGGCTGAACGGGTACGGCTCATGTCCGTCGCAGCGCGTCGTGCGAGTGCCGTCGCGCGCGTTTCGACGAACAAAGAATCTAGGTCCATTCAAGTAACGTGTCAAACGCTTGCCTTCCCTACAGCGACCTCTTGAGCGGCAATCCTCTGCCCTTTCGCATCGCGTTGATGCGCTTTAGGCGCTGCGCAGACGTCAATCCGACCCATGGGTTCTTGCGCTTCTTCTTCGATCTGCGCTTCGTTGGCTTCCTCCCACGCGCCGATTTCGCCCCTGAGCGGCGTCCACCGCCCCTTACAAGCGAGCGCACCTCACTCAGCGCGCCCGCGCGTCCCTCGGCCACGGCCACCGGCCACCTCGACCAGATTCGCAAGCCGCGACTTCAGATCCGCCAACATCGCGGCGGACTCGTTCCTTCTCTTCGGCATGGGGTCCTCCAGTCACGCAACTCTACTCAGGCACTGCCATGCCAGCACTCAATCACGATCGCCGCAGCCGTCGGAGTGCCTGCGCGATCACGGGTTCGTGGTCGCCCGCACCATCCGCGGCATGCCGCTCCGCGACGACCGGCTGCAAGAGAACATCCGCGTGTAGCACTCGTCGGTGTTCCAGTTCGTCAGCTCCTCGAACCCGATCCACGGCAGCTCATGGCCGTGATACGAGTTTCCCGACAGCCAGACCGACCCGCGTTGGCGGATGAAGAACGTGTGGTTCCGCGCGAAGCTCAGGCAGTACACGCGACCCTTGTGGTGACGACGGGTCACCTGCGTCTTCGCGCTGTTCTCGCGGATGTTCCGCTCGCGGTTGTCGGTGTAGAGGCGATGGCTCGATCGTGGGTTCAGGGAGATCTGGTACGAGACCTGGCGTTCGTCACGATGGCGCACGAGCACGTGAGGCGCGTACCCGAGCAGGACACCGACCTCGCAGATTCCGTCGCGCAGTCCCGGCGACGACGTGAACGCGTATAGGCGATCGCCCTGGCGCGTCCCGTCTCCGTCGATGAACGCGTCGAGGAACTGCCGAAGTTGCGCGGCGCTCGCGGACTCGATGATGTTGCGCGGGATGAACTTCTGCTGGAACCCACCGTACTCCCGGAGCCAGGTCGCCCAGCGCTTCGAAGACCAGACGAACTGTGTGTCCGTCGCCCTGTGGCCGATCCCAACCCGATCCAGCAGTGCGGCGATCTTCGCGCGGCGGTCCGTCTTCTTCTGCGCGATGCTGATGATGTTCGACAGCCTGCCGGTGCGATCGGGCGTCTTGACGGTCGACCCCTCTGCGAGATACCAGCCCATGAACTCGCAGTAGTCGTCGCCGCTCATCGACGTCGGCTGTCCGCACGGGATCCGCGTCTCGACGGCCGGGATATCGAACGACTCGATCCCCTCGCGCTGCACGGACCACCCGCCACGGCAGATCGACGCCTCGCGCGGCAGTTCGCAGTACGGGACGAGCTCTCGATCGGCGGTCACGAGCCGATGGTTCGGCGTGAACGACATGAACCGTCCGCGGCCCTCGTACTCGACGATGTCACCGTCGTAGTCGAAGGCCGGCCGTTCCCGGACCGGAAGCAGCTCGACGCGCATCGTCTCGAGGTCGCATGTGAGCGCCCGCTCGCCGACACGCACGTCCTCGATCGGCGCCCAGCCGCGCTCGGTCAGGACGTCGCCGTCCGGCACGCACCAGTAGTCCGCCGGCTGCGCGATGTGCCGGAACAGCAGCATCTCGCCGTCGGGGAACTTCCACTCCGTGCGGCTCATGTTGAAGTGCGCACCGGGGAAGATCCGCGGAAACCACTCCTGCGACTTCGCGATCACGTCCGCCAGCTGCGGGTGCGACTGACGGAACAAGATCCCGCGCCACGCCGGCCCATGCCCGCGTCCGACGTGCTGCGCGTACGACATCAGCAGGCAGTCCGTCTTCCCGCCGCCCCGGCTCCCGTGGTACAGGACCTCGAACAGCGGGCACTGCAGGAACGCTTCCTGGCTACCGGGCAACGGCGCCCAGATCACCTTCGCGCCGTTCACCGACCTCGACGCACGCGACAACTCCGAAGCACGCGCGGCACGCACACCGTCCTCGAGCTCGCGCTGCTCGTCCACACCCACGCCCGGAAGAGCCGCCGTGCTCACGCAGCGTCGACTTCCCGGCGGGGGAGGCGCGCCACCTCCTCTGGCGCATCCTCCCCGTCGCGGACAGCGTCCGGCTCCACGTCGAGAATCGGCCGTGCACCGCCGCCCTCGAGCGCCGTCGGGCTGTGCGACGCAATCCACGCGTCCGCCGTCAGCATCCCGGGCGGCACCAGCACACCGACGCCCTCGTGCACCACGTGCGTACGGTCCCGCCACGCAGCACCGCCGCGCTTCTCCAGGAAGAACATCATCGCCTTCGTGTCGCCCTTCTTCGCCTTCACGGCCAGCGCGCGCGCGACCTCGTGCACCAAGTTCGCCTCCGCCACCGCCAGCTTGTCCCCGAGGTGCTTCCGCAACGTCGTGATCGACGTCTCCAGCACCTTCGCGATGTGACGCTCCGCGATCCCGTGCGCCTTCATCTCGACCGCCGTCTTCACCTCGTTCTCCGTGAATGCCCGCTCGTGCGTCTCCGTCCGCGGCGCACCGAACACGTCCCCGTACCGCGCAATCAGTGACCGCGGCTCGCACCCAATCGCATCCGCTGTACGGTCCGCAGACACGCCCGCAACCCGCAGCGCCTGGACAATCTCGTCCTCGCCACGGGTCCACTCCCACCGGCCGCCCGGCTTGCTCACCGGCATCGCGATCCTCGGTTTTCGATTTTTCGGATCTCCGTTTCGGTTCAGCCGGCACAGCCTGCGCGAGATGGGTCCCCCCGGGGTACCCGTTCAGCCCTTGGTTCTGAGCTCGGATCCAGATCGCTTTCCGTTCGGTCGATGAATCGGATGTGGGCACCGATGAGCTGCGTGATCTGGTCGAGCGCCTGACCCGTGCGTCCGCCCGTACCCGCGCCGAGGAGCTCGGGACGCCCGGGTCCCTGTCGACCCATCGGTGCCAGTGCGGCCTGGCGCGCTCGCTCGCGAGGGTCGGCGCCCTGCGTCCCGCGTGCGTCCAGTCCGCCCGGAGCCGGAGCACCCGGTCGCCCCATCTGGGCCGAAGGGTCGAAACGGTTGGTCGGGATCGGCGCGGCTCCCGGCTGCCCTTGGAGCTGCGACGCCTTGAACGCGGCCATCGCGGCGTCGCGCTGCTGCGCCATCTGCGCGGCCTGCTGCTGCTCGGGCGTGGGCGCGAACCCCGTCATGTCCGTGCCGCCGCCCGGCGCCTGCATCGGCATCCCGCCGCCCGGCGCGCCCATGAGCGCCTCCGCCGCCTGCTGCGCCATCGCGGCCATCGCGTTCCCGGTCTGCGGGACCTGAGTCCCCATCGGCTGCGGCTGCTCCTGCGCGATGTACGCGCCCGTCTGCATACTGCGATCGCCGACCGCCGCCGGCGGCTGCCCCAACGTCGGAGCGCCCATCGGTGACGGCGCGTTCGGAGTCGCCACGATCCCAGGAGACGCCGGTCCGCCGGCGCCGCGCATCGGGCCCATCTGCTGCCCGAGCCCCCCGAGCTGCGGGGGGAACCCGCCGCCGAGACCCGCCGTGCGCGCGCGGATGTTGTGGATGTTCATCGGACCCGCTGGCGACCCGAAGTCCTGCCCGTTGAAGCCCGTCTGCGGGCGGCTGAAGCCCGGCATCGACGCTTCCGCGGGTCCCGCCATCCACGGCGGCATGCCCGTACCCGGATTCGCGGGCGGGGCCTGTCCCGACCCAGGAGCGCCCGGCGCGGGCTGGCCGCGTGAACCCGGCGCGATGGCGCCCGCCGGCTGCTGACCGGCCACGTGCACCGCCTGCGGCGTCGAAGAGCCGTACTGCTGGGCGAAGAGATGGGCTGGATGCGGCATCGTTACCTCACGATCGGCGCGACCTTGATCCACAGGATTGATCCGTCCATGTCGCCCGGCACTCCGGTCGGGGCCATGAGGATCGCGAGCCGCTCTCCGCCGAGGATTTCCAGCCCATCGGCCTCTTCAAGGATACTGATGTCTTCATCGACGGCCAAGGCGCGGCCCTCGGTCGAGAGCTGCGACCCGAACGTCTCGCCCTCGGTGTCGTCTCCGTGCACGGGATCGAGCCGCAGCACGACGAGATCGAGCTCGAAGTAGTTGCTTGAGTCCTCTGAGACCGCCGTGCGGACCTCGATCTTGGCTTCCAGGATGCGCGTGCGCTGGGCCGCCAGAAAGACCGTCGTGTCCTCGACGGTCAGGCCGGTGAACTCGTACGCGCGGACCCACCGCTGCACGAGCTCAAGCGTGTCGTCCCGCAGGGTGTCGACCGCGCGCCGGCTGGGCGGGTCCATCGGGTCCCCGTACTTCGCGGTCTGCAGAGCCGAGACTTGCGACTCAAGCTCGCGGAGGCGGTCGATCATTGTTCGCGAACCCGCCTCGCGGACGCCGGTGTAGCCGCGCGTCGTCATGCGCGCACCGCCGTCGGCGCCACGTGCACCTCGAGTAGCGACATCGAGAAGTCCATCCCAGCGTATCGCTGGCTGAACTTGAACGCGATGGCGTCGCCGCGGTCCCGAATCGGGATGTCGCCGGGCACTGCTTGACTCAGGTCGTAGTCAATCCGCCATGTGAAGGAGTCGGCGTCGAACGACGTGCCCACACGGAGCTCGTGGCCCGATGCCTCCTGCTCGCACTTGAGCCGCAGCATCCGCACGTGTGCGCGCTCAGTCGTGCCGAAGTTCACGCGACCGGTCTGCGCCTCGGCCGGGATGACGCCGACCGCGAGGGACTGCGTGTTGTCCACCGCGACCGACGAGATGAGGAACGGGACAAGGGTGTCGCTGCTGCCGCCGTAGACGATGTTCTCGTCAATCACGTCGCCGTCGGAGTCCATGCGGTCGAACGGGGTGCCGAGCATCCCGTCGAGGCTGATGTCGAACGAGGCGGTCGAGGCGTTGATGAAGGACACGTCCCCGGCCGAGATCGGTGCCGTCGTGTCGCCGGAGTAGGCGCCCTGCGCGTTGCCTGCCTCCTCCTGCCACACGTACCCGAAGATGTCGCCGCGGCAGGGGTGCTCGACGCCCGCGCCGTCCTCCAAGTACCCGGCGGCGGTCGAGATGACGCCGGGGTCCACGCCGACGATCCGGTTGTGCCGCACGTCGTAGCGGATGTTGTGCATCGGGACCGGGTCGTGGTCGAGCGCGACGCGCATGTGCACCTCGCCCTCGGCTTCGAGGAAGTAGCCGTGGAAGCGGTGCGCGACGGCGCGGTTCAGGCGCTTCCACGTGCTCGACACGGAACTGTCACTTGAACTTGGCGACGGGGCCGCGATGACGGGTGTAGCGCCCGGCTGCCAGACCATGAGCCCGCGCTCGTCGAGGAACACGAAGAAGTCCTGCACGGGCACGACGCAGTGCACCGCCATCGCGCCGCGCTCGGCGTACATGAGCTTCACGCGCCACGCATTCGGGGTCCCGGTGATCCGATAGATCGCGCGCCGCTTGAAGACGTAGATCGTCGCGTCCTGGCTGACGACCGCAACGATGACGCCGTAGCCGTCTCCGGTGCCGACGGGGATGATGTTCGCGCTCGGGAAGTCGTCCTCGACGAACTCGCCGTCCACGCGCGACTGCTGGCCGAAGTACAAGAAGGCGTCGAGGCCGGTCCACCCGAAGAGGCGCCCCTCGTGCTCGGACATGCCGGCGAACGCGGGCGGCCGCGTCTCGCGGTAGCGGCGGATGTAGCGGCGGACGCCGGTCGCGCGCAGCGTCGCGTCCGTCGAAAGGTCGTTGTACGTGGCGGTCGCGATGGTGACTTCGGCGACGAGCCGAATGGTGTTGGAGCCGGCGAGCCGCCGGTAGATCCCCGCGTGCGTGTACTCGTTCACGGGATCGGCCCACGTGATCGTGGTCCCGGCGGCCGAGCCCGACGAGTTGGTGTAGTCGAACACCTGGGGCGAGGTTTCCTTCCCGAGCAGCGTGTTTCGGAAGACGAGGTAGTAGCGGACGCTGTCGCCGTTCGGGAGCCACGTCGGGGCGGCGTTGTTGATGACGTTGAAGCTCGTCGGGACCACGCTCCCCATGTCGCGGAACGTGCCCTTCGCCACGTCGCGCCACCACGGCGCATCCCAGCCGTTGCAGTAGAAGGGGATGCCGTTGAGCGTCTGCTTGACGATTGGGCGGTACGGGCACTTCCCCGTCGGGCCCGCGGTGAGATGTGGCGCGTACGTCGTCTGCGTGCCGAGAGCGGGCGTCGGTGGCGTCGCCAGCGAGAACGTGTACGTGATCGTGACATCGCCGGGGCC
The DNA here is from genome assembly GCA_965248445.1 of Planctomycetota bacterium. Taxonomy (GTDB): domain Bacteria; phylum Planctomycetota; class JAJSAM01; order JAJSAM01; family JAJVHW01; genus CBDFJG01. The sequence continues at coordinate 149,583 of CBDFJG010000003.1, read as the reverse complement.
GGTGCCGAGGGTCACGCCGAGGATCGAGCCGCCCCCGCGCCACATCTAGGTTGCCTCCGCTCCGTACAAGTGGCCGCGGTACGTGTTGCCGCCGTGAACGACGGTCACGACGAGCACCGCGGGCACGTCGTCGGTTGGCTGCGTCCCGAGGGTGAAGTTGCCGTAGATGCGGCCGTCGGTGCCGATCGTGATGGAGGTGCCCGCCACGACGAGATCCGTGTCCCCGTTGTTTCCGTACACGCCCACGACCACCGCGCTCGAGAGCCCGCTCGTGACGATGCCGTTCTCGCCGGAGAGCTTGAGGGCGCACTGGAAGCGGTAGAGGTTCCCCGAGCTGCGGGCCCAATCTCCGTCCAGAGTTCCGTAAGCCGCGCCCGACGCTTGGTTGTCCCGGACCGCCTCGAGCGAGTCCGTGCTCTCGTCGTACGTCCCGCTGCCCGCGCCGCTCGTCTTGATCTCTGCAAGCGCCGTGGCATCCGCTGCCTGCTTGCCAGCGATGAGGCCGAGCCACTCCGCGAGCGACGTGATCGCCCCCCGGAAGGTGGAGAACGTCGAAGCGAGGAGGGCGCTGTCAGTGCCGCGCACGTCGGTGTTGGTCGTGGTGGTGTCCACGAGCACCACGCCCTGCACCTTGTTGGTTCCGGGGTCGTAACCGGCGTCTGCGAAGTCCTTGAGGTCTGTTGCGCTCTGTGCGACACCCCCGATCTTCGTGAGGTCCACCTCCTCGAAACGGTTCTCGATGGAGAACGTGCCGACCTCTTCGCCGACGACCGACACCCCGCCGACTGTGCCCGTCGTGATAACGACCTTGTAGTCCTCGCCCACGGCGAAGAAGGCGTCGCCGCTCAGGTCGATCAGGACGTTGTTCAGCCCCACCTTGGAGTCGAAGTCCACGGACAGCGTGATGTATGACTCGGCGCTCGTCTTCTCCGTGCCCGTTGCGCTGCCCTTGTAGACCGAGATCACGGGTGTCCCGGCGAGAACGGTCGGGGTTCCGGTCGCGAACGCTCGCGACGTGAAGGCGAAGTTCAGCGTCGCGTAGTCCTCTGCGTAGTCGCCGAGGTAGCTCATCCGATCATTCCTCCACCCGCGCCCACGAGGGCGCTACCGCCACCCGCAAGGCCGCCGGAGCCGACGAGGCTTGCGATGCGCCCACCCACCGCAGCGACCTCTGTGTCAATCGCCCCGGCGAGGAACTGCGTCCGCGTCGTTCCCTCGATGTCCGTCGGGGACGTCCCCGAAAGATCGGCGCCGACGTACGTCGTGTCGACCGGCGTCGGGTCGCGAGCGGACCCAGTGGGGGACACGAGTACGTCCGTGGGCGTCTGTGAGGACCACGAGTTCGCGCCCTCATTCTTGCTCGAGGGACCGTCCGAGACGTTCCAGTCCCCGGTCCAGTTGTCGAGGTGGTCGATGTGGTTCGGCGCGCTCGGCTCCACCGCGATCGAGTTGTCGATGGTGTGCGTGGCCGTGTTCGTCGAGTTGTACTCGGTCGCCTCGATGCGCGTGACATGCACGATGACGAGGTTGTCGTTGCCCCCTTCGACCAAGATGCCGTCGCCCTGCACCGCCTCGAAGATGATCGAGTTGTGGATCGTGAAGTCGTCGTCTGCCACGCGGATGGGGCTGTCGCTCGTGGCGCTCGGCCGTGACACGATGCAGTATCCGACGTTCATGCGGATGCCGCCTGACCGGGCGTACACCGAGCGTCCTGAACTCGCGGACGTGTTGCTGACCCACAGGTACTGAACGACGAAGTCGCTGGTGGAGCAGTCGATCGCCGTCGAGCCGCCGAACGCACCGCAGAGGCACGCGAAGTCGAGTCCCGCCGCCATCGCGTCGAGATCCTTCGCGCCGCCCGCGGTAGTCCAGTCCGTTGACGTGGTGAACCGCACGGACGCGTCACCCCATATCCGGTGGGGTGCTGCGTTCGCGTTGCTCACGTTCACGGTCATGGCACCCATGTTGGCGGCGTCGATGACCTCACCGTGCCACGGGTCCCCCTGGGCTTGGTCGGCCGGGATCGCGGCCTCCCACCCGGCAGCAGTGGTGTAGTCGCCGGCGGCGCCGATGGTCTTGTTGACGACTGCCATCAGGGTTCCACCGTCGGCGTGGCCCCGACCGCCGTCTCGACGACCTTCATCATGTCGAGGAGAAGGGTGTCGATCTGCGGCTTCGTCAGCGGCGTCTCGTCCATCCGAGTGCGAAGCGTCCGCAGAATCGCACGCGAGCCGCGGTCCATGACCGCGAACCGATCGCGCTCGAGAGCGAACTCCGAAACGCCGTGGGCCACCATCGTCGCCTGCGTCGGCGCCGCGCCGGTTCGATCGTCCACGAGGGCTTCCCGGAACGCGGCGAAGCCCACCGACGGCACATCCGCCAGTTCGACCGCCACGGTCGGGGCGGAAGCGTCGGCGGCGTACTGCGTGGTCGTGAGAGTGGCGAGTGCAGCCTGCGACAACGTGAAGCGCCGACGGGCATGGTTGTGGCCCGTCTCCTCGTCACTCGTCACCAGGCCGCGCCACGCGGCGGCCGTACCGCCGACCACCTTGAGCCACCCCTGCACCTTCTTCTCTTCGTTCCCGAGAGTTGGGTGCGTGAGTGGCAACACCTCGATGGTTTCGCCGGGACGGTTCGCGGCGTTGTCTCCGCTCGTCGCGCGCGCGACGGTCTGCAGGCGGACGAGTCGGCTCACCTACGCCGCCGCCGCCCGCAGCGCGAGCAAGCTCGACGTGACCGTGCCCGTGCCGTCGGCCAGCACGCGGATCAGGTTGAAAACTTCCACGTTCCACACCTGGGCGCCGACGGCGGTCGCCGTGAGCGTCACGATGTCGGGGACCGGTTCCTGCACGCCGGCGGTGTACGCGCCCGTCTGCCGCACATCGATCCACGTGGTGCCGCCATCGGGGCTGTACTGCAGCTTGATCTCGACCGACGTGAGCGAGCCAATCGTGAAGTCGAAGTCGATGACGAGCTTCTTCTTCCCGGCCACGTTCAGGTCGCTCGCGGCGGCGACGTATGCAGCCGTGAGGACCGCCGAGGCGCGGATCTCGACGAACGACAGCGCGTCCTCGACGGCGCGTTCGCGCCCCATGTCCGGCAGGTTGATGATTGCCATGCTCGTCTCTCCTCAGTGCCCGGGGAGGCGAACCTCCCCGGGGTTGTGTCTGACTACGCCTCGATGCCCGCGACCTCGCACGCCACCGTGTTCGAGGTGACGGTTCTGGTCACCTTGAACTGGAGGTTGATGTAGTTGTGGTGCTCCACGTCGAGCTCCCAGACGCCGTTCGCGAGGGCGGTCGAAATCTCCTTCGAGTCCGTGACCGCGGGGGAGGCGTCCGTGTGGTGGAGCAGATCGCCGAACGTGCCTTCGCCGACGGTCGCCGCCTGGCCTTTGATCTCCAGCGTCGTCGCCGATCCGATGACGAACGTGAACTTGACCAGCAGCTTCTTGATGCCGCGCACGTCGAGGACGTTCGTACCGCTGACGTAGCTGGTGGTCGCCTCCAGCGTCGCGCGGACCGAAACGTAGTTCTTCGCAGCGCCGCGCTTGCCGACCAGGGGGGGGGAGGATCGTTGCCATGTCTCTCGCCTCTTTCTGCCACCCGGCCCGCTTCCCCGCCCGAAGGGGCAGGATTGTCCGCGGGTCAGTTGCCTTGGCGGACCTGTTCGGTGAACAGATCGCCGCCGATGAAAACCTCGTTTTCGAGTGAGCCGTCGTTCGCCTCGAACCGGCCCACGTGGTTGACCGTGCTGTGGGCGTACGCGACCTTCGTCGCGCTCGACGCTGCACCGACGATCGTCCCGTCGTTCTTGTGGCGCGATCGGTCTGTGAGCACCGCGCCCGAGCCCTCGCTGAAGTCGTAGAACGCGAGCACGCTCAAGTCTCCGGGCGCCGGGTACTGCGCGCGGCTCCACTTGCGCATCGTCTCGATGAGAGACGGGTCGCCCTCGGACGCGCGCGTGCCGGCGAGCGACTTGAGCGTGAACGCATCGAAGACGCCGTCGTAGTGCGTGTCCGCCGTCACGCCCGGCGTCGATGGGTTCCACTCGACGCCGAAGTACCAATCGACCGTGTCGATCATCGGCTGCTCGTCGGCGCCGATGCTCGTCACGGCGGTCCCCGCCTCCGCGCCGTTGATGTAGAGCCGTGACGTCCCGCCGCCCTCCTCGGGCGTGTACGTGAACATCCCGCCGAAATCGGCGCCGGCGGCAATCGCGGAAGTCGTGGCGATCGAGACCTCGGACTCGTCCGAGTCCTTGCGCCACGCCGCCGTCAGGATGCCGCTATCGGAGATGGTGATTGAGAAGGGCCCATACGCCTTGCCGGACACGCGCGTCGCGAGGTAGTGCGCGGCCTTGCTTGACGCGGGCCGCACGGCGGTCCCGGTGAAGAGCACGACGAATCCGCCCTTGCCGATCAGGAGCTCGGTATTTGCAGCGATCTTCCCGTAGATCGAGTCAGACCCGAACGTCCACGCGCTCGCGACATCGGTGCCCTGCGCGATCTTCTTGCCACCCTTGGCACGCGCGACGGCCTGCGAGGACAGACGGATCCACTGCGAAACGATGAACGCCCGCTCGCTGACGAGCTCGGGTGTCGTCTCCGTGTCCAGACCGAGTGAACCCGGCGGCTCGAGGCGGAGTCGCTGCTCGCTGTGTCTGCGTACTCGTCTGACCATTCACTCCTCGTAGATGAAGGCGCCGACCTCGTCGCGCACGGTCTCGATGCCATGGGCTTCGCCGCTCGTGTGGATGAACGCGCGCAGGTTCATCTCCAGGCGCGCGATGCGGTCCGCGTACGCGCCGTCTTGCGTTCCCTCCTCGGCGAGCGCCACCTGGGCTGCCCGGTAGAGCAGGAGCGGCTCGTGACTCTGCGGAACGTCGATCGACGTGGTGCTCGCGTCGATCGCGTCCGGCTCGTAGATGAAGTCGAGGATGAAGTCCGCGGCCTCCTCCTTCTTCGGGAGGATCTGCAGGTAGGGCGTCCCGTCGCGCCACTGCAGCTCGTGCACTTGGATCAACCGAAGCCCGACGCTGTTCGGAGAGCGGTACGTCTCCAGTTCACCCACCTGGGCCTTGTCAACCGGCACCGGCCGCACGTTCGGCGACGGCTTGAAGTAGAGCTTGTTGATGCGCATGAGCCTGCGCGTCAGAACGGATGACAGGTCGGACTCCTCCGTGTCGGCTGCGACCGTGAACTCCTTGCGCACGACGCCCCAGCCAGCGCCCTCCATCGCGGAGAGATCGCGCCACCAATCCCAGTATTCGTCGGTGAGGTACTCGTAGAGCACGACATCGGTCCACCGCGGCGACGAGCCCTCGGCGAGCTCGTTGACAAGGCGACGCAGGCGGGCGAGGAGTTCGGGTCCGGTGCTCATGCGCCCGCCTCCGCACACTCGTAGTTGACGGTCGCGTCCTTGGCGTCACGGCTGCCGCCCGTGTGCATGACGCGCGCGACGGAGTGCGGTTCGTAGACCTCGGAGATCGCGTCCTCGGTCGCGTCCGCCATGACCTGTTTGCCCTTGCGGTCGCGCTCCTCGCGCGCGTCACGGTGGAACTTGCGGAGATCGAAGACCTTCTGCTGCTCGGTCCCCCCGGCCATGCGCTCGTTCGTGCGCTCGAAGACCTCCGCGAGCGCCGAGTCGTCGGGGACCTTGTACGAGCCGTCCGGGTTGTTTACGTTCATCGTCCACGCCCAGCCGTGGTAGCCGGTACCCGCGAACTCGAGGTAGTGGGTCCGCGTGTCGCCGACGTACGTGACGACGGCGAAGCGGTTGAGCACCGGATTGAAGATGAACCACGAGCTCGGACGGATGTCCTGGAGCCGACGCTGCATCGCGCTCGGCACGCGACGACCGTACTGCTGCACGATCGGGGGGGCGTCGAACAGTTCGCCGTCGGTCACTCCGGTCCGCCCCCCGGATTTAGGTCGACGAGGTCCGCACCGAAGTCGGTGCCCGCGACGGCCGCGGCCATCGCCTCATCGGGTGCCGCGGCGCCGGCGTCCTCGAGTCGACCATCCTCCGGCAGACCGCCGGTCGAGATGCTCGCCTCGGCCGCGGCTTCGATCTCCTCCACCGTCGGGAACTTCGGCGTCGGCGCCGTCTTGCGCCCGTCGATGGTGTCGGCCATCGCGCGCAGGAACGCCGCCTTCAGCTCCGGCTCCTCCAGCGCCGCGAGGGCCTTCTGGAGTTGCTCTGCCGGCGTGAGGTTCGTCACCGCGCGCCCGTAGTGGTTGACCTCCGTGTCGTGGAGTTGCTTCGCTTCGAGGATCTCGCGCTTCTGCTTCGTCGTCTTGTAGAGATGGCCCTTCCCGGCCGCCTCAAAGCGCAGACGCTCCGCATCGTCCGGGCCGATCCCCGTGACGCCGGAGTGCGGGAACGGTCGGCCCGCATCGCCGGGCACAGCGACCTTCACTGTCTCGACGACTTCGATGCCGTCGGGAAAGCCCTTTGAGCCCTCGAAGAGCTTGATGACGCGCGTGGTGTACGGGGTGATGTTGCGCCCGGTGATGACGCGCGAAGAGTCGAGCATTTCCATCGTGAAACTCCCTTCCCTCGCGGTCCAGCGAGGGGTTGGTTGCCGACCGGGCCGAGGTACCGGACCCGGTCGGCTTGTGTCACCCCGTGCAGGGGGCGGCGCTCACTCAGGCCGTGTAGCCGGAGAAGAGCGCCTGGTTCAGCGGGTTCTCGCAAATGAGCTGGCAGTACATGAGCCAGGTCGCCACGTAGGCGGTCGCGTAGCCCGTGCCGGAGGTGGAATCCACCTTCTTCTCGAGCATGTTCCCGTCTTCGTCGAACCACTGGCCGCCCTTGCGCCCCATCCAGCCCCAACCGAAGTCCTCCATGCACAGGAAGCGCATCTTGAACGGGTCGGCGAGCGGGTCGGAGACGATCTCACTCGTGCCGTAGGGCGTCTCGAAGGAGACGGCCGAGAAGCCGCCCTTCGTGGTGGTTCCCTTGAACCGCTGGCGGTTGAGGACCGCGAGCGCGAGCGTCTCCTGCGACTCGGGGTCGGTCAGGATGTACGGACTCTTCTCCTTGATCCCGAACTTCTGCAGTCGACGCAGCGGGACGTACATCTTCGTCTCGGTGAGAGAGCCCGAAGTCGTCTCGACCCACGCCTGCGTGTAGTGCTTGCCCGACCGCGTGAGGCCCTGGTACGTGGCCGCCACCGTGCCGTCGTCGACGTGGTAGTCCAGCCCGTTCAGGTTGGTCTTGGCGTAGTGACCGGTCGGGATGATCCAGTCGTTGTCCGACAGCCCCGTCGTGTCGGCGATCGTGACGCGGTTGTTCTTGTGGTCGATGTCGGTGATTTCCTGCGCCGCGTTGGAGTTCGCGGTGAGCTGGTTCGTGCCGCCCGAACTCTTGTTCGCCGGGTCGTACGCCTCGATGAACATCCCGACCTCGAGTCGCTCGATGCCGGGGTTGTCGACGTAGAACTGCGTGGCCGTGATCGCCCCCGCGCCCGTGTCGGTCTGTGCGAGTGCGCCGGTGCCGTCGCCCCAGATTTGGATGCCGAGCATCTTCTCTGCGGTGGAGAACACCTGATTGACGTTCCACGTCAGGGCGTTGCCGACGTAGGAGAGATCCGGGCGAGCGCGCGTCGCCTTGATGAGCCGATCGCTGATCTCCATCGAGACCTGCAGTTCGGCCAGCGCGACGCTGTACTCGTCGAATCCCGGTGCGCGCGGGGTCGCCGTTCCACCGGCCTCGGTGCCGGCGGCGGTGCCCCAGTTGCGCTTGTGGTGTACCGGGAACAGCATCGTTGCGTCCCGGCCACCGAAGCGGACGTACTTCGAACGGTCCTTGCTGGTCTTCAGGAAAAAGACCTTCTGCGCCAGCGCCTTCGCCATGCGCGGACCGTGGAAGTACCGGAGCGACTTCTGATGGACGCTCAGGTTGGCGGTTGCCATCGTGGGTGTGTTGCTTTCTGCCGATCAGGACTGAGCGATCTCTTCGGCCGAGAGGTTCTTCTCGGCCCACTCCTGGTAGCCCTCGAACGGCTTGTTGGGGTTGAACTTGGGCTCCTTCGTGCCGCCGGCGGCCCCCGTCTTCGAGGTGCCTCCGCCCAGCACGGGAGCGGCCTTCTTGCGCTTCGCTCCGCGCTTCTTCTGAGCGTTCAGCTTCGCCACGAGATCGCGGACGAGCGCGTACCGCTCGTCCATCTCTGACGCGACTTGCTGAATTGCCGCCACTCCCGCCTTGAGGTCCCGGTGCTGCGCGATCGCCGTGAAGGCGCGCGCGCGGGCACTCTCCTGCATCGCCTTGTCGACCGCCCCGGTCACGGGGTGGACGAACCGGTCCTTCTGAGCATCGAGCGCGTCGTTGATCGTGGTCGTGATCGTGTCGCGCGTCTGCTCGAGCTGAGTCCGGTTGTCAGCGGCGGCCTGGGCCTGTTGAGCTTCGGCGTGCCGCTCCGCACGGATCTGCTCCTGCAGGATCGTGGCCTGTCCCTCGAACGCGGACGCGACGTTCTCGGAGCTCGGGTCATCGAGCACCTTCTGTCGCACGGCAGCGAGCCGTGCCGCGTAGTCGGGTGGCGGGGTCTGCGTCTGTGCCTGCTGCGCTTGTCCGTTGTGCTGCGCGGCGTAGAACGCTTGGTAGTGCGGCGAGTAGTGCAGGTTGCCCTCCGGCCCCCGCACCATGACTCCGAGCTTGACGAGGTGGTCCCCCGCGATCTCGGATCCCTTCCGGTCGGCGGCCTGGTCGAGGGCGCCTCCCTTCCGGTCGTAGTCTTCGCTCTTCTGAAGCGCGGCGATCAGCTCACGCCCTTCCGGGCTCTCAGGGTCGTCGAGAGCCTTGCGGAGAATGCGTCGCTTCTTCGCCTCGCCGGCAACGGTGAGCGGAACGTCCCAACCTTCTTCCTCGGTGTCCTCCGAGTCGTCGGTCTCGTCGTCCGTCTCGCTCGTGTCGTCGACTTCACCGGCATCGTCATCGTCCGTTTCGGCGCGCGTGGCGTCGTCGTCCGTGTCGGTGTCGGCAGCGTCGTCGTCATCGTCGTCCGCGGTGTTCTTCGCCGCGTCGTCGTCCGTGTCGGCCGGCTTGTTGCGCAGATGCTCCGGCACGAACTCCGGGTCGTCCTCCGCCAACTCGGCGAGCATTTTCTTCCCGTCCGGCGAGGCGTAGAACTCGTCGTCCATCTCGCCGATCTCTGGTTCGTCTACCCGTTCCACTGCCATCTCAGACTCCCGCCGCCGGCGGTCCTGCCGACTGTGGTTGTGGAGCTGCGGCCGCCGCTGGTCCGTCGGGCGATTGCAGTCCTGCCTTGCCCTGCTGCTGGTTGAGGTGGTGCTGCGCGTGCATGATGAACGCGGTGCGCACCGCCTGCTTCTGCGCGGCCGCCTCGGGTGAATCGTCGGGCTGCGGTGTCGTCGCAGTCCGCCACTCCTCGCTGTTCATTTCTGTGAACAGCACCGCGAGGTGATCGCCGTCGTTCTCCCAGAAGTCCGGGATGCTCTGCTCGCCCTTGTAGAGCCGCAGATTCTCGCGCCGCTGCTTCTCACGGTCGCTGCGCAGCGCGAAGTCCTCGAACCGCTCGAGCTCGCTCACGCCGCCGAGCAACTGCAGCATGACGGCGCGATCGTCCGGGTTCGTCGCGGGGTTTAGGAGCCCCATGTCGACCATGCCGCGCGCGTAGAGGATGCGGCGCGCAGGGTCACGGGGCCGCGCGAAGTCGTCGTACACGCGCACGTCGATGCTCGAGCCCATGAACGCCTCGTCGAACGCGAGCACGTCAGCGCGCCCGTTCTCTCCGACGATCGTCACCGTGCGCTCGGTGTCGGCGTGCCGCTGGAAGAGCTGGAGCAGGTAGCCCATGACTTGCGCGAGCTGCCGCGTGTAGAGGTTCTGCTTCGGCGAACGCCGCTGCATGTCCTGCCCCTGCAGCGCCTCGGTGAGCTTGCCGCTCGCGCCCTTCGTCGGGGCGATGCCTTGCGTCGAGGGGTTGACGCCGGCGATCCGCTCCATGAAGCCGACGGCGATGTTGATGAACTGCGGCAGCTCGTTCGGGAACTGCGGGCTCTGCAGGTACTTCACCACGTCGACCGGCATCGACGGGTGAATCGCGATCTTCTGATCCGGCGCGTCGCTCTTGGGGACCTTGATCCCGGCGGGGTGCACGAGGGTCGCGTGCGCGACCTTCTTGATGATGTGCATCCCCTTGGAGTAGTTGCCGTTCACCGACTTCTGCGGCGGGATGAGCCGCACGACGCTGCCCTGTCCCCACGCCACGCCCGGGACCGAGATGTCCTTGAACGGGAAGATCGGGAACGGCCACTGCGGCGTCTCGGCGGCCGGGTTGTCGTGGTAGCGAGGGTTGCCGCCCTCGTAGAGCATCGAGCCCTCGGCGAAGACAAGCCGGCGCCCGCGCGGGTACTCCGTCGTCGCGCGGATGTAGAGATCCGTGACGATGACGCCCTGGCGGCCGGTGTAGCTGTCGGTGTGCGTCTCGGGCGCGTCGGAGCGCGGCGTCATCACCTTGCGGCGGTTCGTGAACTCGGCGCCCTCAAACCCCGTGGTCTCCGACGGGACGAGGTTCTTGACCTTCTTCTGATCGAGCAGCGGGTTCTGCTGCATCGCGCCGAGCGCGAGCTGGCGGCGGGCGTACATCGCGAGGCCAGCCGATGACCCGGTGTCGGGTGAGAAGCCGCACTCGTACGCCGTGAGGATCTCCACGATCGCGTCGCCGGCGCGCTCCTTGACGAACTCGATCTCGGTCGCGCGGAGGATGTCCTCCAGGTTCTCGGGCTCGAACTCCTGACCGTTCTCGTCGCGTGCGACGACGCGCTCGACCTCCGGCCCGATCGACGAATCCCACTGCGGATGAACGAACCACGTCCCGACGACGGTCGACCCGGCGATGACCTCCTGCCGGATCCGCTCCATGTCGAGCTTCTCCCACAGATGCCAGAGCAGCTTGTCGGCGGTGCGGGAGGCGGCGGCGTCGCGGCCCTCTGAGGACGACGCGGTCACGCGGAGGTTCAGCTTCTCGGCGGTGTGGATCGCGACGATCTGCTCGACGAAGGAGAGGATGAGGTTGATCTCCATCCTCGTGACCTTGGTCGAGGGCGCCTTGCGGCGCGGGACCCAGGAGCGCGCGACGGAGTCGTACCGACCGAATTGGTCGTGGTACGTCATGCCGTCGCACTCGATCCAGACGCGGCGCTGCGGGTCCATCGCCCGATCCCACTGGCCCACGACCTCGTCGAGATGGGCGGCGCGCTTGTCGGCGTCAGGCTCGGCTAGAGCCGCGAACAGGTCGACTGGCTGCTTGCGCCCCGTCTCGTTTTCTGGACGGGCGTCCGCCAGGGAGCTGGTCATCTGTACCACGCCGGGGAGTTTACATCCCGAGGTGACACTCACAAGTTGTTGTAGAGAAAGGAGTTACGTCGATCCCTCGCGCGCAGGCGCGCGTTGGCGAGCCTGCCCAGTCCAAGAAACGGGACGGTCTTTTACTTCCCGGCGCTCGTGAGTGGCCGACGCGGATCCACCGGCAGATGCGCGTGCTCCTCGTCCTCGGGGAACACGCGGAACCGCGCCAGGATCGCGTTCGCCTCGGAGAGCGGACCCTGATCCACGTCCTCGCCGCGTCGCCGGCGCAGCGCCCACTCGACCTCGAGGGCGTCGTCGTCGTCGGCGTGCTGGCCGAAGCCCGCCCGCCACGACTTCATCACCTTCTCGTCCTTGGCGTCCTCGCCGACGGGTTTCCGTGATACGAGAAGTCCGGCGCGGGCCTTGGCGGCGTAGCGGACGGCGCGGGCGAGCACGACCATGCCCTTCGAGATCCGCACGAGCTGCGCCCTCGCGAGACGCCCCTCCATCTCGCTCGACTCAACGAGCTTGACGAGCATCTCTCGCTGGAGCGCCTGCTGCACCACGACGAACTCCCGCTGGATCGCTCGCTCGGCGCGCAGCGCGTGTAGCACCGCCGCCGTCACCAGCACGCCCAGGAGCACGAGCCCCACCGCCAGGATCATCGCTTCGTACAGCATCATGTCCTCCCGGGGAGCCGAGCCCCGCACAGGGTGAGTACGAGTAGGAGCCGGTAGGCGTGCTCCAGCGCGGCGTCTTCCGCATCGTGCACGCACGGTTGCGAGCGCGTCCCACATCGGCAGCGATCCATCAGTACCCCGCTCCCAGGTCGCGGTCGGGGAACCCCCCGCCCTTCGCCAGTTCTTCGATGTCGCCCTGCAGGATGTACCGCTCCTCGACCGTCAGCCGAGTCGGCACCGTTGACATGGTGTCCACCATCGGCAGGATCATCTCGATCGCCGCGTGGCACAGGTAGTCGGCCGACACTTCGTCGTCGTGCCCGACCGTCGCGCCCATGCTCTGCCCACGGGATCCCAAGCGGCTGTAGCGCATCATCTGCATGATCGTCGACGCAGGCAGCACGCCGCGCTCGCCCTCACGCGGGGGCTGAAGGTTGCGCACCCACCGCCGTGACAGGTCGACCGCGTAGACCTTGCTGTTCTTCGTCGACAGGAAGCCCGGCGCGCGATGCCACCGCTTGCCCGCGTCCGTCACCTCGGGTCGCCGCCGCGCGAGCAGAATGTGGGACCTCTCGAGCCGCTCGATCTCGTCGATGACCGAAATCCCGTGGTTGTTCGCCTCGACGTAGCCGCGCGCCTCGCCGTAGTACGCCGAACCACGCACGACCTCACGCCCGAACTCGTCCGGCTCGATGTACCCCGAGCACATCGCGACGACCTTGCGCGTGAGCACCTCGCGGATCTGGATGACCGACAGATCACCCTTCGGCCGCCCGTCCGCCTGCACGCGCTTGCCGGCCGCGGGGTCGGCGCCGAATGCGTAGACGATGCCCTCCGTCGGCTCTTCCAGGATGAGCCAGCGACCGCGGCGATCCTTGTGGAACTCAACGAGATCGTCGCGCATGTCGAAGTCGCCGCGAGGCGACGTGCGCTGCAGTTTCTCGCCGAGCGGCAGCCACCGCTTGAGCAGCTCGACCTTGTAGAGCTGCGTGTCTTCAGCCAGGAATGCGTCAGACCAGACCGTCGGGTGCTCGCGCTTGAACTTCTCGATGTCGCCGTTGAAGCCCGGCCCGTCGATCGTCACGCGCCGCCAGTGCAGTTGCTCCAGCGTCGCGCTGTGCTCTTCCTGGAGGATGACCTCCTCGGCGATCCCGTACGTCTCGATCTTGCCGACCGACTCCTCGAACTCCGCGCGCTGCTTCTCGCTCCTGAACCGCCGGCGCTTGTCCGGGTGGGTGAGCCACGAGAAGAAGATGAACAGGAACCCCGACCGGCCCTCCTTCGCGCGCACCACCACGTCGTAGCCGTGGTCGAACGTCTTGCCGGTGAACTCGAAGATGCAGATGTTGCCGGGCGCGTCCTCCCACGCTTCGGTCAGACCGTCGAGCTTGTCGTGCCCCGTCTTCCACCACGGGTACTCGGAGAACCACAGCCAGCGCACCGCGGCGCTGCGCCCGAAGGCGTCGTCGCGCGCCGTCTGGATCTTGATCGCGCTCCTGTTGCCGTCGGCGAACGTGAACCCGAAGCCCTCGTCCTTGCGCTTCCAGTCGAGCGTCGCACCGAGCGCCGTCATCGTCGCGTCCGGCACCTTCTCCTGGATGAAGAGCATCCGCTCGAGGAGACCCTCGGTCGCCTGATCCTTCTGCGCGATGACACGCGCAAAGCCGCCGCCGCCGCGGAGCAGACGCTCTAGGAAGATCCGGCAGATGATCTCGCTGATGCCTTGCTGTCGGTCCTTCAGGCAGACGATCTTCGCGCCGAAACCCTCCTCCCAGCACTGCTCGATCGCGGCTCGGATGGTCTCCTGCGCGTCGCGCTCGGTGAACGAGACCATTGCGCTTCCGGTCTTCTTGTCGACGCGCTTCTGCAGCACCGGGAAGCTCTCGACGAACTCCTTGATCGACGTGCGGTCACGCGACGCGAGTGCCTCGTGAACGTCCCTCGCCTCGTCGGAAAGCTGCGGCGCCGGCGTCTCGCGGGTCTTAGCCTTCGCGCGCGCCATCGCCAGCGTTCTCAGCTTCGCGCTGCCTCTTGCGCTCGAGGAGTCGCAGCGTCACCGCATCGTCGGGCGTCACCTTGGGCCTCGAACGCGCGCGTCTCGCTGCACGCTTCGCTGGACTGAGCAGGATGTCGATCTGCCGACCCGCTCGCCGCGCGCGGTGCGCAGCACGAAGCAACCGAGCCGCGTTCTCCACGTGCTTCATGATCTGGCTCGTGCGACGCAAGTCTTCCTTCGACATCGGGTCCGCGTTCGGGTCGCGCTCGGCACGGAGGCGAGCCGCGATCTCCTCCTCGCGATCGGCGTCGAGAATGGCGATCTGGAGACGATCACCGATCTCCAGAGCCTTCTTGCGGAGCTGCGGTGTCGTCAGGCGCTCGTCAGACTGCGACATTCGCGAACGATCCTCGTGCCGCGTCAATCGTGTCCCGGAGTCCGTACGCCACGCGCCGGTACCCACCCTGGAGCAGGTTCGGCAGGACGTGCCGCTCGATCGCGTCCACCAGCCCGGCAGCGGCCTTTTTGGAAGAGAAGTCGCAGCCGTTAACTTCGACGAGCGCGAGCCACAGGTTCTCGGCCGTTCCCGGTCGGTCGTGGCCGGCGCTGACGCTCGCCTTCACGGCCGAGATCAGATGGTCGCTCGCGGCCGCCACGTCGAACGGACCCTCGCCGCCGTTGCAGAACGCGCAGGGGTTCGGGGTCATGCGTGCCAGCTCGTGACGTAGCCGGTGAAGTAGCAATCGCCGTGCGCACGGCCCGCGCGGTGCCCGCAAGCGCGGCACCGCGCGAACCCCTCCGGCGGCGGGACCGGAACGCACTCGTCCACGCGCAACGCCGAGACCGCGTTCCGCTGCTGATCGAGGATCTTGCGGAGTTCGTCTGTCATCGACGGCTCCGGGAGCGGGAACGTCATGCGCTCCGACCGCGCGGTGATGCCCTGCATGATCTGCTCGGTCAAGGAGGCGCCGGCCGACCCGGGCACCGGCCCCTTCCGGAATTCGTACGGGCCCACCACCCGTTCGTAGTCCCCGCCCGGGAGCCGACGGTAGAGCACCGACTTGGTCTCGCCCTCAGCGAGCAGCGCGACCTCGTCGGTGTCCATCTCCTCGGCGGGGATGTCGACCGTGAGCGGGCCATTGTGTCGATCAAAGTACGCCTTCGCCGCCTCGCTCATACCCGGTAGGCGGAGCGGGAACGTCACAGGCATCGACCCACGAAACTCCTCGGCGGAGACATACTTGCCGGGCCAGCCGCGGACGCGCTTCTGCGCGGGCCCGATGAGCATCCAGGTCGGCAGGTCCCCCTCGCCACCGGAGTCCCGGTAGTCCGTGAACTCACGCGCGAGCGGCGTCTCCGGGCCCTCGGCGCCCTTCGACATCCCGGCGAACCACGCGCTCCAGTCGCCGCGCACCGTCACGGCGCGCTCGCTCCGGTGCACCTGACCGTCCGAAACGCCAATCCCGGGTTCGTGCAACTTCATCATCCGCTCATCGCCCGACGGTACTCCGCGCGCTTCCGCGCCAGCCACAGAGACGGCGCCCCCGGCACGCACTCGTAGCCTTCGTCTTGCGCCTGGTCCAGAAGCCACGCCTCGCGACATTCCAAGCAGTCCACGGGCTTCCCGTCGTGCACTTCGAACGCCACGTTCGGCGGCGGGAAATCGTCTACCGCCCACCGCGCACTGTGCCGCACGTAGGCGGGGTGCTGGGACGTCGCGCCCCTGAGCCTCACACGACACCCCGCAGGCCGGACATCTCCTCAACGTGGTCCTCATGCGCCGGGCCCATCCGGAAGTTGCGCATCTTGCAGGTCATGCAGTCCTCGACGCGCCCGAGATGCTCCTCGAACTGGCGCACGTGTGTGTAGTTGGCGACGCCCCACCCACCGTTCTCCGATGGCGGCTTGGAGGGCCCCCACGCGCGCGGCAGCTCGATAACGTGGTAGTCCTCGCGCGGTCGCCAGTCCGCGATCGTCCGCTCGGCGTGTTCCACGTGAGACGGTTCGACCACCGAGGGCAGGACCGCCGCCGTTGCCGCAAGAGTCGCCGCCTGAAGCGCACGACCGAACAGTCCGCGGCGCGTGAGCACTACTTCGAGGCCGGAGTCTTCCGCTTCCGAGACCGCTTCGCCGCACGAGGCTTCGCCGGCTTGTCCGCCGGAATCGCCTGACCATCCGGCACCGCCCCGAACCGCCAGCACTTCGCAGGAGACGCCGCGTAACGGCTCCCCTCGAGGCCCACCGAACGCTCCGTCCACGACAGACCACGGACCGAGCACTCGACCAGCAAGTCCACGATCTGACCGTCCACGCCCTCGTGCACACCGAGCACCGTCGCCGGTACCGGGTCCAAGCCGGGCCTCTCGACCAGCTCGACTGCGTCGCCGACCTTCACCGTGCGTGCCATCGTCAAGCCCTCCGGGACTTAGGGAATCTCAGAAAATCGTAACCCGAACGCCGGACAGAGCTTGCGGATTCCACGACGAGCGTAAGTCACGCGAAGCTGTCCCCCCGGTGCGGTATCGATGCCTCGCGAAGACGCTGGGAAGGCGGAGCAGCGCCCGCGAAACAGATATCATCGAGACCATGAGCAGCCCGGACGCCGAGAAGCGACTCCGCGAAGCCCTCATCAGAGCCCGCGACGCAGCCACCGCCACCGTCGCCGGGCCCGACGCGCAGCCCGCGTGGCCCTTCTCCGCCAAGCAGTTCGCCGCCGACATCTACTCCATCACAGTCGACGCGCCCGTCCTTGACGCCGAGATCGGGCTCCTCCCCGACGGCGTCACCGACTGATCCACCCCGCAGGCTCGTGCTCGACGAAATCGGGCCTCCACAGCCTCGGCGCCGCCGAGTACTCCAATCGTCAGCGATCCCCGGGGGGAGGGGTCCCCTATGAGGGGAGACGGGGGGCAGGGGGGTGGCCTCCCGGGGGTGGGGGCCCGAGCCTGGGCAGCCTCGACAGGGGTGGCCATCAAGCGAACGGTTCCGTGTCACCTGGCCGACCGACGTAAGTCCTTGCTGGGCAACACGGCCCGAGCCGGTCAGCGGCACACCCTTGCGTGTCACCCTGGGTCTGGTCGCGCGCACGGGTGGACGGGGATCGGTCTTGTGAGCCGACGTTGCTGCCCCCGGCTGGCCTCGGTCCCGCCCTGTAGACTCGCTTGCGATGAGCGAGCGCGACGACTTCCTCGACCGCGAAGCCGAACTCATGGGCTGGACCCGTGCGCAGGTCGAGGAGCAGGCGGCCATCTTGAGGGAGGCCGTCAAGGGCCCGCCGACGATGCGGAGCTCTCCCTCGTTTGCCGAGTGGCTGCGCACGCGCCGCGAGTGGACGGACCAGCACGCCGCCCGCTGCGGTCGGTTCTGGGCGGACGTAGACTCCTCGCCCGTCGCGTAGACTCGCCTCGCCGGGCCGCTGCACCCTCCGGACGTTCGTCTTGAGGAACTGGGTTAGCACCTGCGGCGGTTCCGGCACACCTCACGATTTCCACCCCTACGGGGTGACTCGAAACCCCGCGACGCGCCCTTGATTGTCACCTGACGATCGGGCAGACTCGTCCTCGCTAACCCAGTTCGCTCCCGGCAACGGAGCACGACTACCGGAGGATGAGATGAGCACGAGAAGTCAGGTCCGCATCGAGTCGAAGGACTACCGAGGCGAGACGAGAGCGTTCACGCTGTACCACCACTGCGACGGCTATCCCGAGTACATGCTGCCGTGCCTGGTCGAGGCGTGGAACTTGGCCCGGGAGCGGCACGCGGCGCGCGACTGGGGCGACCGCCCCTTCGACCACCAGTTCCACCTCGGCCGCGTGGAGAAGGTCGCCGCGATGATCTGCGCGGCTGACCCTGACGGGTTCGACTGTCTCCCGTACAACGATCTGCACGGCGACATCGAGTTCCTGTACGTGGTGCGCCCAGAGGCGCGGGAGGGCGAGGACGACACGTTCCTCGGCTACCAGTGGACGGTTACGGCGCGGATGGGGCGAACGCTCGACGCGCGTATCGTGGACCAGTTCGTGCTCGGCGCGGGCCTGTCGGCCGCAAAGGGGCGCGAGTACATGGTCGATCACTTCTCGACGCTACGTGAGCCCGTTGAGGCGGTGTCCCGTGGATAGGGCGGCGCACACTCCGGGGCCGTGGCTCGCGTTGTGCGACACCGACGGGAGCGCCCTCTACTTCCCAAGCGAGAGGGAGGCGCGGGAGTGGGTCGCGCATTGCGACCTCGTGACGGACGGGAACGTGACGTGGCGCACGATGCCGTACACCGTGGCGGCGGCGGCGCCGGACCTACTGGCGGCGCTGCGCGACGTGGTCGCGATCTACGGGGACTTCGCGCCGGGGCAACCCTTCGAGGAACCCGAAGGGTCTCCGATTGCCACAGCCCGCGCGGCCCTCGCGAAGGCGGAAGGCGCATGACCGACAAGCCGACCACGAACCAGGGGGGCGCTCCGGCGTCCCCCGTCGCTGTCGCCCTTCTGCGGTGCTCAACGGACGAGCAGGATCTCGACCACCAGCGCCGCGCCGCCGTGGGGTGGGCTCGCGTGAAGGGTCTACCGCTGGACGTACGCGAGGAGGCAGGCATCTCGGGCGTGGCTGCGAAGCGGCCGGTGCTCGAAGGGATCATGGCGGACGCGCGGGCCGGCGGTGTGGCGGCGCTCTGGGTGCGGGAGATGTCTCGGCTCGGTCGGTCGCTGCCGGGCGTGGTGGCGCGGCTTCACGAGTTGTGCGAGCTGGGCGTCCAGGTGCACATCGGGAAGTCGGGGATGGTGCTGGACTACTCGAGTCCGTTCGGACGGTTCCAGGCGCAGTTGTTGGCCGCAATCGCTGAGCTCGAGCGAGAGATCATCGTCGAGCGGACGCGGTCCGGGATGGAAGCGGCGCGCGCTCGTGGGTCGCAGATCGGCCGGACACCGCTGCGGTGGGACGAGGAGACCGACGCGAAACTGCTGGCGCTCGTCGCGGATGGGTTGAGTTCTCGGAAGATCGCGGCGTCCGGTGAAGTGCTGGTGTGGCGACGGGAGAAGGCGCCTGCGGGGTCTCTGGAGGAGTGGACGGAGCGCGCGTCGGTGCCGAGCCGCGAGTCGACCAGGCGTCGGATCCGGGAGCTCTCGTAGAGGGGACAAGCCCGGATACGAGGACGCGGACACACACAGCAAGCGCCTCCACGTGTGGTAGCCCGCCGACCACCATCTCGGAGATGAACTGGCCGAACTCGGCGCACCAATCGTCTGGTGGGATCACGCTCGGCGCGTCGAGCTGGACCCATGCGCCACGGGTCCGATAGTGCTCGCGGTCGTACTGTTCGTGGCAGCCGAGCAGCGCGTTCCCGGTCAGCGAGTTGTGGTGGACGATCCCGCACTGTGGCCCCGCCGGCAACCGGAGTTGGTCCCCGACCGGCCACGACAAGACACCGTCATGCAGCCTTTCAATTGCACCACGGCAGTGATCACATGTCAGCGTTCCCACCGTGACCTTCATGCTGGCACCTCGACGCCCCTCGCCTTGAGCGCGGCGAGGCAGATTGCGCGGGGGGCTCGCTTGAGGGACTCGACAGCGAGTGAGTGTCCCTCGTTGCGCAATTGGTCCGCGGTGTCGTCGATGTGCACCCCGTCGCGCTCCCAGAACTTCCGTGCGATGTGCTCAGGGTTGAGGCCGAAGTAGGCGACGAACGCATCTCCGAACCGGGCGCCGATCAAGTGGAAACTTTCGCCGTCGTGCTCCATCTTCTCGACGACGCACCAGGCGGCAGCGATGTCGTCGGGGTAGTTCCCGTGCAGATGGAGCGGCGCACCCTCGCCGTCCGTGACGTGCTCCGTGACCAGTTCGTCGAGTTCGCGGTCGGTCATCCTGCGGAGCCTACTCCCTCAATTCACTGAGGGCACGGGCCAACAGCCGGTGCATCAGCACGTCGGCGACGGCCGCGCGACCACGATCCGCGACTTCTTCTCGTCGTCGTCATTGTACTTCTCGCCGATCGGATCGATCTTGTCGTCGAGCCGCAGGAACTGCACGTGGCTGCTCTCCTTGCTGATCCTCCGCCCGCCGGCGAGCAGCACCTCCTCGGCGATGTCGTCCCACTCGTCCTCGTTCAGCACGTCGTCGAGGGTTGCGCGGTTGCAGTGCCACCCGCACGTCGGCTTGTCGAGCGAGACGGCGTTCGTCTCTGTGTCGTCGTCGTCGACGAGCAGGAAGACGACGGGGCGCCATCGGGCGCGGAAGCGGCAGGGGTTCTTGTCGCGGAGTAGCGTGCACTTGACGTTCTTCACGGCGTGCGCTCCCCGTTACGCCGCTCGGTAGCGGCAGAGGCACGGCACGCCGTCCGTGCGAATGCGGTCCGGCCTCGCGTTCATGCACTCGTGAGCGTCCTTGTATCGGCGCTCGCATGAGCAATTCACTTCGGCTCTTCGCGCCACCGCTTCCAGCGCAACGGCCTCTCGCCGGATGCGCTCCGCAAGCGCGCGCCACCGGTCGCACGTCTCCTGCCAGCGGTTTGCGGCGTGCTCCCACTTCTTCGAGACTCGCCACCAGACCATCGCGTGGGCGGCCACGAACACGGTGACGCACCACGGGAGAACGTCAGTGAGCGTCACTGCTCGTGCGTCCCTTCGACGCTGCGCGTCTCGCGGTCCTTTGTGCGCTCGTTGAGTTCTCGCGCGGCCGCCCTGAGATGAGCGAGCGCGATCTCGTTCTCGCCGCACGCGAACTCGGACGCTTGATAGAACTCGATGCGCCCGACGACGGCCGCGATCACGTCCTCGACGAACGCGCCGTTCGGCTCCTGGCGCATGCACAGCGGGTCGCAGTATGAGTCCGCGCTCGTCGGCGTCGCCGGGGGCTTGCAGAGCGGCACATGCCTCCCGGGCGGCCCGTTCTGCCACGAGATCGTGAACCCTTGGCCGCTGCTCACGCCGCCGGCGGGGCGGTCTTGGTCGTCGGTCCAGTGCTCTTCGAAGTGTCCGTGCTTCATCGGTCTGTCTCCGTAGTGTCAAGGTCGGCCGTCGCCTCGGGGACGCCGTCAGGAGGGGCCATCGGTGACATCGGTCGGTGCGGGACGAGTGCCATGCCGGTGCCGGTGACCTCGCTTCCGTCCTCTGACCAGCCCACGTCACGAGCGCCTCCGCCGACCTGCAGCAACCCCTCGGCGTGCCGCCAGACCTGCATCGCCGGGCGCCCATTTACGACCTTGAAGTCGAACGTGAGGCCCATGACCTCGTCGCGGTACCGCTGCGGCTTGATGCTGAAATCACTCCTCGATCTGTCTCCCGTGGTGGTGGTCTGTAGCTCTTCCGATGCGCTCGCATCGCGTGGTCGAAGCCGCTCGGGTCGCGCTCGGCGATCCACTCGAGGCGCATCCGCCAATCGGTGTTCGGTCGGTTCTCGACGCCGTCGCGGAGGTAGCCCTTGGCTCGCTCGGTGTGGACCGTGGGTCTGCCCTTCGAGTCCCGCTTGGCCCAGCGGAGCACGATGTCCCGAGCTGCGGCCGGAGCCAGCGCAGCGAACCCATTCCCCCCGGCGGGGGGTTGGGGGGAATCATCGGTATCGGTATCGGAATCGGAACGGGCGCGCGCGAGGGGCGAGGTCTCGTTCGCATTCGCGACTGGTTCTTGACCCGCGATGGGAACCAGTTGCGCAGCGACCCAGGGCGGGAGGATGGCGGGCCCTTCGACCAGCACCTGGACATCCTCGTGCAGGAGCGCGTCGTAGACCTTGCGGCCCCGTGCAGCGGGCACGTCGAGGACGCGGGGGCCGAAGCTCGCGCGGGGGACGTGAATCTCGCCCCGCAGTGCGTCGCTCCGGCAGACATACTGGAAGAGGCGGAGCAGACAGGCGTCTGCGTTGGGACCCGCGCCGAGGCGCTCGAGGAGGTGGCGCTCCCTCTCGAGCGTTGCCGAGACGGACACATACGACAGCGAGAGAGACCCGTCGAGCGGGGAGGGCTCACGGCCCTTCGCGGTGGCGGCGGTGGCGCGCTTGCGGCGGCCACGCAGCGCGGACGCGATGCCGGTCTTCTGGTAGCGGTGCCAGTTGCGTAGATGGACGGTCACCACTTCCTCCTCGCCGGCAACATCGTGTTCCAGCCCTTCTTCCCCTGCTTCGCCAGGTCCCGCCCCGCGCCCTGGAGCTGCGTCAGTTGCAGCGTGCAGCCGTCCTCGGCGCAGTAGCGGTAGGCGACGCGGCCGTCCTCAAGCGTGACGGCGCGCTCGGTCCAGCCGTGTACGTCGCACTCCCACCATGTGCCGGGTGGCAACCCTGCCGGCGGTCGCAGAGCGGTTGCGCGGCGGTTACCCACGGGTGAGTTCCTCGCGCAGCACGCGCACCGCCGCCTCCTCGATACGGGCGGCGAACGGGGATCCGGGCGTCGTGTCCGTCTGCGCCTCGGTGACGATGCGTCGGCCGATGGCGCGGAGCTCGCTGGTGCATCGCTGACCCGCGGGCGGCTGCGGGGTGGCGGGGGCAGCTTCGGGGTAGGACGAACGCACGTCGCTGCCATCATCCGAGCCGCACGGATGACCTCCGGCCCCTCTCCCCGCCTCGCTGCCCGTCCCACGGCCGCGGAGCATCCCGCCGATGCTTGCGAGCGCCTGGTCGGCTACGACCACCAGCCCGGCGATCTCCATGTCGTCGGGGTAGCGTTCGGCTACCTGTCGCGCGTCGGCTTGGAACGCTTCGACGCCATGCTCCCTCCAGTAGCGCAAGGACTCGCGCATCGCCTTCTGTTGGGCGTTCGCGTGATCCTTGATGCGAACGGCAATCTTCCGCGCCTCCCGCTCCCGCTCCGCGCCACGGGCCTCCGCTGCGTCGAGGGCGAGGGCGGCGGCATGGAACCGACGCCCCTGACGCTCGTTCACCGGGTGGAGGAATAGCCGTCGCGCCTCCCGGTCCTTCCCGTCGTCGTCAAGTGCTCGGTACGACGGGGGTCCGTCCACATCGAGCATCGCCCGCATGAGGGTCGTGATCGCCCACTCGCTCGGCTGCTCGGTCATGGCTGAGTCTCCAGCGCGCGGGCGGCGGCGCGGAGGTCACGAACGCAGATGACGGCGCAGTCCGCACCCACCCTCGTGTCGCCCATGTGGACGACCCATGCGCCCGTGATGTCGTGGTAGTGCCGGTCGTGCATCTCCGCGAACGGCCCCAGCGCAGCGGTCAGCGTCTCCACCTGGGCGCGGAGGGCGTGAATGCGCTGACCCTGTGGGCGCTCAGTCACGTTCTCCGTGCCGTTCGCGAAGATGCAGGCGACTTCCGGCCAGAGGTCGTGCTCAACGGCAAGCTCGCGGAGGCGGTCGAACCGCAACGAGTACCAAGTCTTCGTGAATGCGTGACCCTCCCACGCCTCCAGCAGGGCGCGGGCGAGGTCCACCCGGTCGTTGAAGGGGTCGTTCTGCGGCTCGTTGGAGCGCGTGCCTCCATTGGCAATCTCCCGCAGCCGCTCGGGTGTCAGGGCGCCGGCGCTCATGCGGGCACCTCAGGGAACTCCTTAATCCAGAGCTCGTCGGGGATCCGCCCTTGCTTGCCGGGCTTCGATCCGGAGTCCTGCTTCACGAATACCGCGCAGCGGTACGCTGGCGACGCTGCGCGCTCGACATCACGTAGGACTGCGCGCACCCACGCCACGTCGAGCGGGCGGTGTCCCGGGCCGCTCTCGCCCCCGACGATGATCTGATCGAGGAAGACGGCGTGCGCCGATACGAGGCATTGCGGGTTCCACGCGACGATCTCGCCAGCGGCGTCGGCCTCGGCTTCAGAGCGGTGCGGCCTCTTCCACGAGCCGTGCACCGGCCACAGGAACCTCCGGAACGACACGGGACCAAGAGCCGGCTCGTACGACACGAACCGAACGGCTGCCGGCGTCGCGAGGAGGAGCGGGATGCGCTCGTCCGCCGTCGCCTGGTCCTCGACGCTCGTGCCGAGCCAGACGTTTGGGAGGGGCCAGCCGTCCGGACGCGGCGCGTGGTCCGTGTCTGGGCGCATTCGCTCCGCCGCCGCCCAGACGTAGACTCGACGCCCCGCGCCGTCCGGCCAGCGCGTGAGGTACTTCTGCATCCGCTCCGGCCGCTTCGTGAGGATCTGAAACGTGTGCCGCGGCGAGAGCGCCATCACCGCGAAGATGCGGTCGATCCACTCGTCCGGCACTGCGGGGTGGAACAGGTCGCTCATCGAGTTGACGAACACCATGCGCGGCTTCCGCCACCGCAGCGGGTCCGTCAGGTGCTTCTCGATGAGCCGGACCTCACCCGTCCACCGCGCGGGGCCGCGCGTCGCGAGCCCCTCGTACGGCTGACCGGGACCAGAGAACCGCGCCGCGACGTGCATCGCGTAGCAGTTCCGGCAGCCCTCGGATACCTTGGTGCAGCCGCGGAGCGGGTTCCACGTCGCGTCCGTCCATTCGATCTTCGACTTGCCGCTCACGCCGACACGCTGGGGCCATGTTGGGGGCCATGCTGGAGACGTTGCCTCGCTCTGAGGCGCTGCTCAGAGGCCGTGTTAGCCTCGGCGGCCGGAGTCGGGAGACCCGCGAAAGCGTGCTGCCCATTTCTTCCAGTTCGCGACCTTGGCGTTGTCGGAACTCGAGGCTGCGGCGGTCGTCGTCGTGTACGTGATCGTCACGAACGCCACGCCGGACGTGCTGAACTCGGAGGTGGAATTCGCGAAGCTGGTGGCGTCCGACGGATCCGCGCCCTCTCCACCGACCGAGGCGACGCCATGCGCCGCGTTGACGGAAGTGATCGGCTGACCCGCGTTCGGGTGGCCAGGTGGGTGGTTGCCCGCCGGGACATTGGTCCCCACGCTGTGAGCATCGTACTGTTCGTACTCGTCGGTGGGCGTTGCCCACCCAGGCTCGGAGGTCGAGTCGTCTGTCTTGGTGATGACGACCCTTGGTCTCGTGTCCGTCACGATCGCGGTCGGCGACCACCACCATTGCGGATCGACAGCGTTCATCTGTGATGCGGAACCTTTGTCGTCGGTGGTCGTCGAGAGATTCACCGTGATGGACGCTTGGGAGTCAGAGTCCTTGACGTATTTGTGGGTCAAGATCACGTTCTCTGACTTCAGGGTCGACGTGCACAGGGGGAACTCCTCGCCGTGCCACTGCGCTCCGTTCCGGCCGTCGAACGATGCGATCGCGAACGACGTGACGGTGTTGGTCCAGTCCTGCAGCAGCCCGGACGTTCCCTTGATGCCGCCGCAGTCGGCGTTGTCGTTCGCGCCCTGCACGCTGACGGCGCCGGTGGACGGCGCGATGAGGCCGTCTCCCAGCACCGGGACCGACAGCAGGAGCGCCAGCGCGACACTCAGCAGCCTGTTGCCCATCGTCTTCCTCCTCTTCTGTCCCTCGCGGCGCGCCGTGGTTCTCGGACACGGCGATCGAGACGGCTCTCAACACGATGTTCATTGCGGACGGCGCGCGAACCGGACGCGCATTCCCACGTTTTCTCTTGGGTTGCATCCGCGCGGTGCCGTTCCTCGGCGCCCACACGCGGCTCTGCGTTAGCATCCGCGCGCCAGCGGAGCGCGACGAGGGCTTGGTTCCCGCACACTTGCAGTTCATCGCCCCACCATGGCTCCAGGGTTGCGTGGCCTATTTGTCATGTATCGCTCACGACACACATGCCAGCCCCGCAGGGCTACCCAGCCACGCCCACGACCCTGGGAGAGCACATTCGCAAGTGCCGACTGGATCGAGGAGAGCTCCAGAGAGAGGCTGCCAGCCACATCGGCGTGAGCCCGTTGTACCTGTTCAGGTCATGAGTGAGCAGCCCCGTGCTCAGCGACTGATCGGCAGCGCGACGAGAGTCGGCGGCGGTTGCCCGAGCCCGGCGGCGCTGGTGGCGGCGACGAGGTAGTCGAAGACGTTGTCGCCGCGCTGCCGGCAGGTGGCGGTGACGGTCAAGATGCGCTCGACGAAGCGCAGGCCCCGCTCGCTCTGGCTGCCGTGGGTGCCGCGGCGCCACAGCACTGGTTTGCGCACGGCGCGCTCGGCGATGTTGTTGGTCGGGGAGACACCCGGCACGTCGGCGAAGGACCAAAGTGCCTCGGCTCTTGCGAGCAGATGACGACTGATCCCGCGGACTCGACGCTGCTTGCTGTCCGCCCCGCGTACGAGCAAGTCGATCAGTCGCGACCACGTCGGGCGCAGCTCTCGCTGCATCCTTGCGCGGTCCCCGTGCTCACCCAAGCGGCGATGCGCTCGCATGACGGCCTGGGCGAGCGAGACCGCGCTCTTGCCGAAGCGACGCTCGCCAGATCGTCCCTCCGCAAGCGAGCGAAAGTCGCGCTCAAGGTGCGCCCAGCAGATCTGGCGACGCTCGGTCGGGTGCCGGTCGTAGGCGCCCATGCGGTCGGTGACCAGGACGCCGCGGTAACGGCGACCGATGAGTCGTCGCATGGCCTTGGCGCTGCGACGACGATCGATCCGGTGGACCACTGCGTGCTCGCTGACCGCGCTCCACAGCCAGTGCAGGACGCCGCGACGAGGCCACGGTGTTTCGTCCACGTGAGCGACCCGGCTCGTGCGCACGGCACCCAGTGCCTCGAGGTGCGCGGAGGACAGCGCACCCGACACCCGCTCCTCGATGGCGCTCACGGTGCCGGGCGACATCGACACGCCGATCACGTCGCGCAGCAGGCGGCTCGTCTCCCGCCGCGACAGCCGGAAGACTCCGACCAGCGAGGCAGTCAGTGCGGTGAGCCGTGGACCGAAGGGACTGGCGGTGACGCCATCGGGCAGACGCCCCGTGGACGTCATCCCACACCCTGTGCAGCGAGCGCGGTGCAGCCGGTGCTCGGTCACGTGGACCAGTCGCGGCGGTAGCGCGAAGACCTGCTGCCGCGTGGGGGCACGATCGACCGCAATGAGTGCGCCGCTACCGCAGGAGCTGCACTCCTGCGGACGGTGGTCCTGGACATCATCGACCTCGGACTCGTCCACGAGCTGGCGCGTCGTGCCCTCGTGACCCGACTGCGCACCCTGCTTCTTGTCAGACGGCGGCTTGCGCCGCCGCCGCCTCTTGGACCACGACGGGTCCGACGAGGGCGGCCGCGACGATGTGCGGGAGTCGCGTCGCAATCGGCTCTCGAGCTCGTCGATGCGGGCTGCCTGACGCTCGATCACCTCCGCTTGCGACGCGATCGTCTCCTCCGCGTCGTTCAGCCGACGCGACATCCGCTCGACCAGCTCGCGCAACTCGTCGGTGCCCACACACTCTTCATCGACCCGCGTCGGAACAATCTGGATCCTCGGTCAGATCAAGGGCTGAAGTAACCGTTCACCCCTTGACAGCGTGTGAGCCTCAGCGTGCGACGGGCAGCGGGACCATGACGGGCGGGTCGGCGCCGGTGAGGTGCGCGGCGACCGAGTCGGCGAGGAAGTCGAAGACTTGGTCGCCACGGCGTCGCAGCGTGGCCGCGGCGGTCAACACGCGCTCGGCGAAGCGGAGTCCGCGAGCGGACTGGCTTCCGAAGGAGCCCTTGCGCCAGAGCACCGCTTTGCGGACCGCGCGCTCGGCGGCGTTGTTCGTCGGACTCACGTCCTGGGTCCGCGCATAGGTGAAGAGGGCGACCACGCGGGGGCGCAGATGGTTGGCCAGAGCCGAGTCGTCGTTCGCGATCAGTCGCTCGAGCCGTCCGCGCAGCACAGCGGCTTCGCCTTGCAGCCGGTCACGGTCGCCGTGCTCACCGAAGAGCCGGTAGCTGCGCATGACCGACTGCGCGATCATGACGCCCTTGTTGCCGAAGCGGCGATGTCCTCGCGGGCCTTCGGCCAGCGCACGGAAGGCGCGCTCGATGTGCGCCCAGCAGAGCTGGCGGCGGGCAAGTGGGTGTGACTCGTAGGCACCCATCCGGTCGCTGATCACCGTGCCACCGAAGCGCCGCCCGATCAGCCGCCCTTTCGCCTTGGCACTGCGGCGGCGATCGATCCCGAAGGCTGTGGCGTGCTCGCTCTCCGCCGCCCACAGCCAGCACACCCGGCCCCGTTCCTTCCACGACGTCTCGTCCACGTTGGCTCGCAGCGACGTGCGGACTGCCCCGAGGGCTTCGAGGTACGACGAGTGCAGAGCGTCACTGAGCCGACGCTCACAGTCGCTGATCTTGCCCAGCGACATCTTCACACCGAAGATCTCACCGAGCAGCCGCTGCGTCTCCCGCACGCTCACGCGGTACACGCCGCGCAGCGCGCCGGCAAGTGTGGTCAGCCGCGGACCGAAGGCCCCGGTCGGCACGCCATCGGGCAGGACCGCCGTCGTGACCGCACGACAGCGCCGGCACCGCGCCTTGTGCAGCCGGTGCTCCCGCACCGTGACGAGCACGCGCGGGAGCACCGTCACCTGGTGCCGGTACGGATCGCCGATGCCCTGCTCGAGATCGTCGTGTCCGCACGCGTCGCAGAGGTCGGGACGGTGGTCCTTGGTCTCATCGACGTTGGACGGATCCACCAGCTCGCGCGCCGTGCCCTCATGGCCCGGCTGTCCGCCCTGCTGGCGACCGCTACGCGGCCTTCGGCCGCGACGGCGCTTGGACCACGCCGGGTCCGACGACGGAGGCCTCGAGCTGTTGCGGGAGTCACGCTTCAGACGCGACTCGAGCTCGTCGATGCGGCGCAGATGCTTCGCTTCGCGACGCTCCAACTCCTCGATCCAGGCCAGAAGGCCCTCGACCATCGCCCGCAGATCCTCGTCCTGCCGCTCGCCCACAACATCTTGATCGACCGATGGCCGAACGATCTGGATCCTGGCTCGCGACGAAGGGGTGAACGGTTACGTTGTCATCGGGGTGCGCCTCCCGCGGGACCCCACCAGGTGACGGTGCTCCCGCGCGTGCTCGTCACGGTGCGGGAGCACCGGCTGCACAAGGCGCGGTGCCGGCGCTGTCGTGCGGTCACGACGGCGGTCCTGCCCGATGGCGTGCCGACCCCGCGACGCCACCGCCCGCCACCGCCAGCGCCTGAGAGAGGCGCACGGTGGAGACGGCCGGATTCGAACCGGCGACCTACGACTTGCAAAGCCGCCGCTCTACCAACTGAGCTACGCCCCCTGTCCGTTCTGTCCCCTCGTGGCTCCGTGAGCGCCCGAGGGGCACGACCGGTGTCCTGCGGATCCGCGCCCCGCGATGTCCGGGGGACGCCGTGCACCGGCTCGCCCACTGCGAAGCCAGGAGTGCTGGTGGTGGGCGACAGTGGATTCGAACCACCGACCTCGCGCTTATCAGGCGCGCGCTCTAACCAACTGAGCTAGCCGCCCACACGGGCCGAGCAGGCTAGGAAGGTGCCTGGCACCCACCCAGGAAAACCCTCGGTGCGGGAGCACCGCTGGCGCCCCCGCGCCGCACCCGACACGCCGGCCCGGCCCCGCCGGCCGACACAGGCACCTGCGGCAACCGCCCGTACCAACGCACGAACCGCGTCGTCGTCATCCGACGACGACCCAGAGTCAATGCCGCTCGCCACCAAGGCGTCGTGCGCGTCAGCGGACGAGCCAAGTTGAAACAGCCCCGCTTCTCACGAAGCGGGGCTGTGATCGGATCCTGGCGGCGACCTACTCTCCCGTGGAATCCACCACAGTACCATCGGCGCGGTCGGCTTAACGGCCGTGTTCGGAATGGGAACGGGTGTGTCCCAACCGCTATGACCACCAGGAATCTTTGTAGATGTCCTGAACAGTGGCAACGCGCGACTCCAAAGTTGGAGCCGCACAAGTGCAATCTCGCCGAGAGTTATAAAAGGTCGTTCTCTTCGTGACGACCTCTCCGCGTCTTCGTCCGCCGCCCGAGAAGAACTCTCGAGGCGGATGGAGCGAGGAACGCGGCGGCCAAGCCAATCGGCTGGTTAGTACCGGTTAGCTGAACACATTACTGTGCTTACACACCCGGCCTATCAACGTCGTAGTCTTCGACGTGCCTCAGGGAAGCCAAGTATCAGAGCAGGCTTCGCGCTTAGATGCTTTCAGCGCTTATCCGTTCCAGTCATAGCTACCCGGCTATGCCCCTGGCGGGACAACCGGAACACCAGCGGACCGTCCCCCCAAATCCTCTCGTACTAAAGGGAGAACTCTTCAAGCTTCCTGAACCCACAGTAGATAGGGACCGACCTGTCTCACGACGGTCTGAACCCAGCTCACGTACCGCTTTAATGGGCGAACAGCCCAACCCTTGGGACCTCCTACAGCCCCAGGATGCGATGAGCCGACATCGAGGTGCCAAACCTCCCCGTCGATACGGACTCTTGGGGGAGATCAGCCTGTTATCCCCGGAGTACCTTTTATCAGATAAGCGACGCCCCTTCCATACGGTAGCGCCGGATCACTAAGCCCTGCTTTCGCATCTGCTCGACTCTTCGGTCTCGCAGTCAAGCCCACTTATACCTTTGCGCTCTACGTGCGATTGCCAACCGCACTGAGTGGACCTTTGGACTCCTCCGTTACTCTTTAGGAGGATACCGCCCCAGCAAAACTGCCCACCTAGCACTGTTCCACGACCGGATAACGGTCCGCGGTTAGAAACGTATCAAGACAAGGGTGGTATTTCACTGTTGGCTCCACACCAGCCAGAACCGGTGTTTCAACGCCTCCCACCTATGCTACGCATGCCAGGACAAATTCCAATACTAGGCTACAGTCAAGGTTCACGGGGTCTTTCCGTCTAGCTGCGGGTACGCGGCATCTGCACCGCGATTGCAATTTCGCCGAGTCCGTGGTGGAGACAGTGGAGCGATTGTTACACGATTCGTGCGGGTCGGAACTTACCCGACAAGGAATTTCGCTACCTTAGGACCGTCATAGTTACGGCCGCCGTTAACCGGGGCTTCGGTTCAAAGCTTCTCCCCCGAAGGGAATAACCTCTTGCCTTAACCTTCCGGCACCGAGCACGTGTCAGTCTACATACATCCTCATTGGGAGTTAGCGTAGACCTGTGTTTTTGATAAACAGTCACCGCTCCCGATTTTCTGTGGCCACCAACTCCTCACATGAAAATGATCAAAGTCGATGGCACCCCTTATCCCGAAGTTACGGGGCCATTTTGCCGAGTTCCTTCACCACAGTTCTCTCGAGCGCCTTAGGATTCTCTCCTCGCCAACCTGTGTCGGTTTTGGTACGGGCACCTACATCACTAACCACGAGGCTTTTCTCGGAGGCATCTCAGACGACCTGAAACTCCACTAGGGAGAACCAGGTGCCTCCTCCGTCCATATTGTCGCGGATTTACCTACGACTAGGACTCGGGAGTCACACGACTAATCCAACAGTCGTTACGCCAGGCTTATTGATACCCCGTCCCCCCTTGGATCAACGTTTAGTAGGTGGTGTACGAATTTTAACGCACTGTCCATCGCCTACGGCTTTCGCCCTCGGCTTAGGTCCCGACTAACCCTGGGTGGAATTGCCTTCCCCAGGAACCCTTAGGCTTTCGGCGGATGAGCTTCTCACTCCTCTTATCGCTACTCATGCCCGGATTCTCACTACCACACGGTCCAGGTGTCCTTACGGTCACCCTTCGGCCCTGAGTGGTACGCTCCCCTACCGCTCTCAGTTCAGCTGTTAGGCGTTCCTGAGAACCCGAAGCTTCGGCGGCGTGCTTGAGTCCCGTCCATTTTCGGCGCAAAGTTGCTCGACCAGTAAGCTATTACGCACTTTTTAAATGATGGCTGCTTCTAAGCCAACATCCTGGCTGTCTCTGCAACTTCACTTCCTTTAGCACTTAGCACACGCTTTGGGGCCTTAGCTGTCGGTCTGGGCTGTTTCCCTCTTGACCGTGAAGCTTATCCCCCACGGTCTTACTCCCAAGGTAAGCAATATCGGTATTCGGAGTTTGTCTAGGTAGGGTAGGCGGGAAGCCCCCCTATCCCGAACAGTGCTCTACCCCCGATACGCATTTACTTGAGGCTAGTCCAAAAACTATTTCGGGGAGAACCAGATATCTGCCGGTTCGATTAGCTTTTTACTCCTAACCACGCGTCATCCCAGCAGTTTTCAACCTACACGGGTTCGGTCCTCCAGGAGCTTTTACGCTCCCTTCAACCTGCACATGGTTAGATCACCGGCTTTCGGGTCTGCTGCGTGAAACTAAACGCACACTTCGCACTCGCTTTCGCTTCGGCTTCGGGCCAGAGACCCTTAACCTCGCTCCACGCAACAACTCCCGGGCTCATTATGCAAAAGGCAGGCGGTCAGGCATTCACTTGCGTGCATAGCCCTCCCACTGCTTGTAGGTACATGGTTTCAGGAACTATTTCACTCCCCTAACAGGGGTGCTTTTCACTTTTCGCTCACGCTACTGGTTCGCTATCGGTCGCTAGGTAGTACTTAGCCTTACGTGATGGTCCACGCAAATTCAAACGGGCTTCCACGTGACCCGCCCTACTTGGGAGACGACCAGAAGAGGCTCAGAGTTTTCGCCCACGGGGCTATCACCCTCTGCGGCCGGCCTTTCCAGACCAGTGAGGCTAACGCTGAGCTTTGTAACTCTTCCGCGGTTCTGCAAAACCGCACGGTCGATCCCACGACCCCGGATGGACAACGCTTGCAGGCTGTCACGCCCACCCGGTTTGGGCTGTTTCCCTTTCGCTCGCCGCTACTAAGGAAGTCGCATTTTGCTTTCTATTCCTCGGGGTACTAAGATGTTTCATTCCCCCCGGTTGGCTTCGCCGGACTATGTATTCACCCGACGATACAGGTCCATTATGTCCTGTAGGTTTCCCCATTCAGAGATCCACGGATCACAGCTTGCTTGGCAGCTCCCCGTGGCTTATCGCAGCCAGCCACGCCTTTCATCGCCTCCTAGCGCCAGAGCATCCACCATGCACCCTTTGTAGCTTGACCACCATTTCGTTCCCGTCCGAGGCCGAGTCGCCGGTTGCCCGGATTCCCAGCCTCACGGTGGCTCACCCGCAAGCGGATGAGTCCATTCGTTTCAGAGTCGGATAGATGATGGTCGCCACGAGGTGCGAGCCTTTTAACGCTCTCGGCATTCTTTCTTTCGAATGGCACGCGGGCCGCCGTCCGCTGTTGCGGACGGAATTGGGATAACAGACGTCATCCGTTTAACGGGATGAGCCAGAAATTCGGGCCCAACGTGCCGAGAAGCACTTGATTGTTGCCACTATTCGGTTTTCAAGGATGGCCCTGCCCTTGAGCTCACCCGTGTTCGCACGACGGGCGCGTCCTCGAGGGACGGGCAGGTGGCGGCCGCGGCATCGTTCAGCCGGAGGGTGACCCCCAGAAGAGTGACGATGCGCGCCGCATCGGTCCAGCGAGCGCTCTCGCGCGCGCGCGACCGATGCGTGCCGAGCGGGCCGGCGACTCCCCGGGAAAAGAACCCCGGGGGAGACCGACCCGCTCGGACGCGGTCTGAGTAGGAGCCTGTGAGGCACGCTTGCTACGCGAAGGTCCGATCATCGTCACCTCTCCGGCCGAAGCCTTCGAGGCGCCGTTCTGGATATCCCCAGAAAGGAGGTGATCCAGCCGCAGGTTCTCCTACGGCTACCTTGTTACGACTTAGTCCCAGTCACCAGTCTTACCGTGGTCGTCTCCCTCCTTGCGGTTGGGTTAACGACTTCGGGTACTCCCAGCTTCCGTGGCTTGACGGGCGGTGTGTACAAGGCTCAGGAACATATTCACCGCGGCATCGCTGATCCGCGATTACTAGCGATTCCAACTTCATGCAGGCGAATTTCAGCCTACAATCCGAACTGAGGCTGGCTTTATGGGATTAGCTCCCCCTCGCGGGTTGGCAACCCTTTGTACCAGCCATTGTAGGACGTTTGCAGCCCAGGACGTAAGGGCCATGATGACTTGACGTCATCCCCACCTTCCTCCCGCTTGACACGGGCAGTCCCATTAGAGTCCCCGGCTTTACCCGCTGGCAACTAATGGCAAGGGTTTCGCTCGTTACGGGACTTAACCCAACACCTCACGGCACGAGCTGACGACAGCCATGCAACACCTGTGCTAGCTCCTACCAAAGGCAGGTCCTCACTGTTTCCAGATTGTACTACTAGCATGTCAAGTCCTGGTAAGGTTCTACGCGTTGCTTCGAATTAAGCAACATCCTCCACCGCTTGTGTGAGCCCCCGTCAATTCCTTTGAGTTTTAGTCTTGCGACCGTAGTCCCCAGGCGGTGCACTTAATACTTTTGCTCCGGCAGAGGGACATCGGAATGCCCCGCTACCTAGTGCACATCGTTTAGGGCTAGGACTACCGGGGTATCTAATCCCGTTCGCTCCCCTAGCTTTCGCGCCTCAGCGTCACAAACACGCCAGAAAGTCGCTTTCGCCACCGGCGTTCCTCCCGATATCTACGCATTTCACCGCTCCACCGGGAGTTCCACTTTCCCCTCATGTTGTCTAGCTTGGCCGTAGCTCAGGCAGTTCCTCGGTTGAGCCGAGGGATTTCACCCGAACCGTACCATGCCGCCTACGCGCCCTTTAAGCCCAGTGATACCGAACAACGCTTGCCACCTCTGTATTACCGCGGCTGCTGGCACAGAGTTAGCCGTGGCTTCCTTTGATGCATTTGTCAACGTACTGGGTATTAACCAGCACGCATTCCTAACACCTGACAGCGGTTTACAAACCAAAGCCCTTCATCCCGCACGCGGCGTCACTCCGTCAGACTTGCGTCCATTGCGGAAGATTCTCGACTGCAGCCTCCCGTAGGAGTCTGGGCAGTGTCTCAGTCCCAGTGTGGGCGGTCAGCCTCTCAGCCCGCCTACCCGTCGAAGCCTTGGTGAGCCGTTACCTCACCAACAAGCTGATAGGACATGAACTCCTCCTCGAGCGGCAGGTCCGAAGATCCCCACCTTTACTCGCATGATGATGCCATCTCGCGAGGCCATCCGGCATTAGCGGTCGTTTCCAACCGTTGTTCCAGTCTCGAGGGTAGATTGTCCATGCATTACTCACCCTTGTGCCGCTCTACTCGTAACCGAAGTTACTTTCGCGCTCGACTTGCATGCCTAATCCACGCCGCCAGCGTTCGTTCTGAGCCAGGATCAAACCCTTCATTTGAGTTTTTCCTGTTGACGGTTCGTCCGCGTAAGCGGATGAACCAATCACAATTTATATGGGTCGCCGACCGTCCGTTCGGGTTTCCCCGTCGGGCCGGCCGTACTCATTTCGCATTGTTTCCCCCTCCACTCGGACCCATCCAAAAGGAGAAGGCCGAGCTTCGGAGGGCACTCCGCGAGCTCACGTACTTTTCACAGGCTCCTGTTTTCAAAGTGCGGCCGGCGGGGTCAACCCCGCCGGCCGTTGCTCTCCTCGGTCACAGCGCCATCCGCGTGAGCAGAAGGGCTGAGTCACGGGGACTCTGGGTCCCGTGAGAAGCGCAGCGCCGCAATTTACCTCTGGGCTTGCCGGGCTCCAACTTTTCGGACCCTCCTGTCAGGAAATTCGCAATTTCCAGGCTGGAAGTGTCCGGGCAGTCGGAACCGGCGAGAAGAGGCTCGAGGACGTCCCGGCGTTGGCCGCGGCTCCCTCATGCGAGCGGCAGAGTGTAGGTTCGGTCCGGCCCGGAGGAAGTGGAATGGGACCGATCTCGCGAGAAGACTCTCGGGCCGTCGATCGGACGGCGACGGAGCGGTACCGCATCCCCTCGATCTGCCTGATGGAGAACGCTGGAGCCGGCGCCGCGCGGGTCGCCGTCGCGATGCTCGACGGCCGCGCGGGAGATGTGTTCGTCGTGGCCGGGCCCGGTCAGAACGGCGGGGACGCGCTTGTCGTAGCGCGGCACCTGGCACTGGCCGACTACAGCATCCGGATCGCACTCCTGGGGCCTCGTGACGGGACGGATCCGCGCGAAGATGCGGGTGTGCAGCTCACGATCGTTCGGGCCATGGGCTTTCCTGTGCTCGACCTGCGGGAAGCGGCCGCACAAGAGCGTGTGGCCGCGGCGGCGGGAGCCGCGGACCTCCTGGTCGACGGGCTGTTCGGCACGGGTCTGGATCGCCCGCTCGACGGCCTTGCGGCCGGGATCGTCCAGACGATCAACGGCAGCGGGAGCGACGTGCTGGCGCTGGATGTCCCGTCCGGCCTGGATTGCGACACCGGCGAGCCACTCGGAGCGTGCGTGCGGGCAACGGTCACGGCGACGTTCGTGGCGCCGAAGGTCGGATTCGCGGCGCCGGGCGCTGCGGAGCACACGGGCCGGATCGAGGTCGTCTCGATCGGCGCCCCACGAACCTGGTCCGCGCCCGCCTGACGGGCCCTGACGGCCCCGCCCCGATTGATGCAGAGCTGTCGCCCGGGGAGGGTGGCGAGCGGCGAGCGTTGGCGCCCGGGGGAGCGTTGGCGGACGGGGCGCTCAGTCGCGGACGTCGACGCGGGTGCCCAACGCCACCCACTCGAACATGCGCTCGACGTCTGCCCGGTGCATGCGGATGCAGCCTGCCGAGAGCGCCTTGCCAATCGTGGACTCGTCGGACGTGCCGTGGATGCCGATGCCCTCGGCCTGCGCGTCGCCCTCGAAGCCCATCCAGCGGGTCCCGATCAGGTTCTCGGGGTCGTCGAACGGGATCCGGCGGCCGTCGAAGTACCAGTCGGGGTTCTTCAGCTTGGTCTGGACAGTCACGCGTCCCGCCGGTGTGCTGCTGCCGCTGGCACCGATCCCGATCCTGAATCGCTCGACGGGGGCGCCGCCCAGGAGCACAGTCAGCTCGAAACTCGACTTCCGGACGAGCAGGGTCAGTTCTTCACGCGGAACGCGCAGGGTCTTGCCGGCGCGGACCCTACGGGCATCGGATATCCCGTTGACGTGGAGCACGAAACCCGGAGCGACGGTGATGCCGGCCCGGCGCCAGGCGCCCTTGGACAGGTTCCAGACGAGTTCGCCGGACTTGACGCGGTGCCGCAGGACGACGTCCTCCGGGGCCGAGTGCCCGTACAGGAGCACCCGGTGCAGCGCGCGAGAGAGCTCGTATGCGCGATCGCGCTCCGCGGCGGTCGCCGACTCGCTGGCGAACACGAGGCCTGCGAGATGGCGCGCGGCGAGTCGATTGGGCGTGGACCCCTTCTCGGAACCGGCGGCGGCGTTCGTGTCGGCATCCTTGGCGAGGCGCTCGGCGAGTCCAAGCGCGATCCGCCGTACCCGCGTGTCGCTCACGCTGCTCGGAGACTCCGCCACGACACGCGCTGCGCCGTGGAGATCGCCTGCGGTGACCAGTGCCCGGCATCGGGCAACGAGGCCGGCCACGCGTTGATCGTCCGCACGCCCGCCGGCATTCGCAATCCGGGCTGGCGGCGCGGTGCCCGTGGGGGGATCCGCCGCGCGCAGCCTCGCCGCAGCGTCGTCGTCCGTGCGAGCCGGATCCTCGTTGCGATTTGCCAGCACGAACGCCGCGGCACCGACGCCGGCGGCGAGAACGACAGCGAAGA
Organism: Planctomycetota bacterium; assembly: GCA_965248445.1. Lineage (GTDB taxonomy): Bacteria > Planctomycetota > JAJSAM01 > JAJSAM01 > JAJVHW01 > CBDFJG01. The sequence continues at coordinate 112,230 of CBDFJG010000003.1, read as the reverse complement.
TTCCCCGCATGCTCACCTCGCGCGACACCACCCCTCGTGGTGCAAGGCGCAAATCGTACGACATCTCGTGGTTTTCGTCACCCCCTGGCGCGGAAGGAATCGCACAGCAGGGAACCGCAGAGTCCGTGTACCGCTGACACACGGGCGTCGGCACTGCGCGGGAATCGAGCCGGCGGGAATCGAGCGGGCGCGCGCCCTCTCGGACGCACGCCCGTCGTGAACGCTCCGCCGCAATGCCGGTCGGCCGGTTTCTCTGAACCGAGAGGCTCAGGTGGGCGTGGTCGGCTGAACTCCGCCACCCTGCACGGGGGCAGCTGGCCGGTCCATCCAGACGATGCCCTGAGTTGTATTTATAGGCTCAGGAGATACGGGGCCGTGATCGAGCATGGCAGAACGGCGGGAGTGTATCACCTGCGCGGGGGCGCATGTGCTCAGACGCGCGGCTCAGGCGCGCAGCACGCCACCGAGTTCCGCGGTCACGGCGGCCACGACGTCCGCTACGACCGCGTCCGCAGCGTCGCCTGTGAGCGTCTTGTCGTGCGACCGCAGTTCCATGCGGAGCGCGATACTCTTCTTGCCGTCGCCGACCTGCGGTCCGTGATAGCGGTCGAACGGCGCGACGCCGGCGAGGAGCGGTCCGGCGGCCTGCGACACGACCTTGGCCAGGTCGGTCCAGGCGACCGACTCCTCGAGCACGAACGCCAGGTCCCGTTCGACCGCCGGGAACCGGGAGATCGGCACGTACTGGCTCAGAGGACTGCTCTTCTCCGCCAGGAGGTCGGCACGCACCTCCAGGACGGCGATCTCGCCGGCGAGGCCGAAGTCCCGCCGGCAGCGCGTCGAGATCTCGCCCGCGTGCCCGAGCAGCCGTCCGCCGAGGCGGAGCGCGGAACGTCGATCCAACGCGAGCGGCGCCGGAGCGCCCGCCACCACGGCCAGGTGCTCGCGCACGCCGAGCGCATCCGCGATGACGTCGAGCACCGCCATCACGTTGTGGTATCCCCCGCTCATGACCACCGCCGCCAGCAACATCTCCTCCGTCGGCAGCGTCTCGGGGTCCCCGTCGTCCTTGCGCAGGTAGACGGGGGCGATCTCGAACAGGCGGACGGATGCGACACCGCGGTGTTCGTTGCGCTGCACAACCCGCAGCAACGGACCGAGGAGCGACCGGCGCAGCAGGTTCTCGTCGTGCCGCATCGGGTTCTCGACCTTGAGCGCGGGCGACGCTCGGAGCAGTGCGATGTCGCCGGCTCCGGCACCGACGAACGGCTCGGTGCAGCACTCCCGCAGCCCGGCCGCGGCAAGCGCGTCGCGCAACCGCCGCACGGCATCCTGCACGGGTGTACTCGGCAGCGGCCGGACCGGAATGCGAACGGTGGCGGGAATACGGTCGAAACCGATGCGACGCGCAACCTCTTCGACGAGATCGATCTCCTCGTGCAGGTCGTGCCGCCGCCACGAAGGGATGTCCCACGTCGTGACATCCTCGTCTCCCGCGCGCTCACTCTCCACGAGACCAAGGCCCGAGAGGACCTCGCGGATCTCACTCTCCGAGACCGGGATCCCGAGGACTCGTTCGACCCGCGCAGTTCGCAGAGTGACGGCGGTCCCGGTGGAGGTCCCGGTCGAGCCCCCCCACGCCGGCCCAGCGCCGCAGATGGGTCCGACCTCGGTGGCGCCGCAGACCTCGACGAACAACGCGGCCGCACGATCGGATGCCCACACGGCCGACTGAGCGTCCACGAAACGCTCGAAGCGGAACGACGACTCCGTGCGGAGCTGGTGCGCCCGTGAGGCGCGGCGAATAGCCAGCGGATCGAACACCGCGCACTCGAGCACCACGTCGGTCGTGGCCTCGGAGACCTCGCTGTCGAGCCCCCCCATCACGCCCGCCAGCGCGACCGGGCCACCTGCGTCCGCGATCACGAGTTCGTCGGCACCCACGGTCATCCGGCTCTCGTCGATCGAGGTGAGCTCCTCGCCCGCGGCGCGACGCGCCACCAGGCGCTGTCCCTGCAGCTTGGCGAGATCGAATGCGTGCAGTGGCTGCCCGGATTCGAGGAGCACGAAGTTGGTGACATCTACGACGTTGTTGATGGACCGCTGCCCCACCGCTTCGAGCAGCCTCACGAGCCAATCGGGTGACGGACCGACCTGCACGCCACGGATCACCCGGGCCGTGTAGATCGGGCAGAGGTCCGGGGCGTCCACGGCGACGTCGAACGGCGGGAAGCCCTGCGGCGAGGGCGAAATCGGCAGGTCCGGGACTTCAGGACGGCTCGCGTGCGCGCGGAACATCCCCGCGACCTCCCGCGCGACTCCCAAGTGGGACTGCAGGTCGGGGCGGTTCGACGTGATCTCGACGTCCAGCTGGATGTCCTCGCTCGCGCGTCCCGGCGCGGCGGGGAATCGCTCCGCGGCGACAACCGGAAACCCAGTCATCGTGAGCGTCTCGGCAAGCGCGCCGGGAGTCGTCTCTCCGAGATCCACGTAGCGCCGCAGCCACTCGATCGAGATCAACATGCTGGGAACTCCGTGGACTCAGGCGAACTGCGAGAGGAAGCGATCATCGTTCTCGACGAGAAGCCGAATGTCGTCGAGCTGCCAGCGTCGCATCGCAACGCGCTCGGCGCCCATGCCGAAGGCGAACCCGGTGTGTTCCTCCGGATCGATGCCGACCGTACGGAGCACGTTCGGATGCACCATCCCGCATCCGAGGATCTCCAGCCAGCCCTCGCCGCCACAGACGTGGCACGCCGTCGAACCGGGGAGGCCGTCGTCGGCCGCGGCGGCGGCTGTGCGCGCGCAAGCGGGACAGCGCAGATCGAGTTCGGCGCTCGTCTCCGTGAACGGGAAGTACGACGGACGGAAGCGCGTCTGTACGTCCGCGCCGTACATGCTCTCCGCGAACGTGTTGAGGCATGCTTTCAAATCGGCGAACGTCACGTCGGGCCCGACCATCAGCCCCTCGACCTGGTGGAACGCATACAGGTGCGTCGCGTCGACGGTCTCCGGGCGATAGACGCGACCCGGCGCGAACACGCGCAACGGCGGCTTGCGTTGCTCCATCACCCGGATCTGCACGGTGCTCGCCTGGCTGCGCAGCAGCCGGCCTCCCTCGACGTAGAAGTTGTCGGTCGGCTCGCGCGCGGGGTGATGGGACGGGATGTTCAACGCGTCGAAGTTGTGCCACGCGTCTTCGACTTCCGGCCCGGTGGCTTCGTCGAACCCGAGACGCGTGAAGATGCGGCGGATCTCGTCGATCACCAGCGTGACCGGGTGCAGCGAACCCGTTGTGATCGGCGCACCGGGCCACGTCGGATCGAAGGTCGGATCCGGCACGCCCTCGTCCGCGACGGCAAGCAGCTCTGCCTTGCGATCGTCGAGCGCGCCTTGGATCTGACGCGCCACGCGATTGACCGCTTGCCCGGCGGCCTTGCGGTCGTCCTGCTGCAACGCGGAGATCTCGCGCTGGAGAGCCTTCACCGCGCCCTTCTTCCCGACGAGTGATGCGCGCACCACCGCCAGGTCGTCGAGAGTCGCAGCGGCGACGATGCGAGGAGCCGCGTCGGCCGCCAGGGCCTCCGCCCGCGCGACGAGTTGCTGGATCGTATCTCCGGACATCCGTGCCTCCGCAGGGTCACGGCGACCGGCGCGGCCAACCGTGGAGGGATGCGTCCGCGAGGCTATCAGCGCAGGGGGATAGCACCGATTTGCCAGGCGGACAGTCAGGCGTCACGCCCGTTGGCGTTCAACTCGCGAGGTTGCCGCGCGAGCGCGCGGACCCAGCAGCTGTGGGTGCGCCGGTGCGCTACGCGCGCTGGCGCGTGCCGTCTCGACCACCTTGCCAAAGGCGGCGGGATCGTTGACGGCGAGTTCGGCGAGTGCCTTGCGGTCCAGGCCGATCTCGCTCTTGTTGAGCAAGTGGATCAGCTGGCTGTAGGTGACGCCGTTCTCACGAGCGGCGGCGTTGATGCGCTGAATCCAGAGCGAGCGATAGTCGCGCTTCTTGCGCTTGCGACCGGTGTACGCGTAGTTCGCGGCGCGCATGACGCCGTCTTTGGCTACGCGCAGCAGGTTCTTGCGGGCGCTGTTGAAGCCCTTGGCACGCTTCAGCAAGCGGGCACGGCGGCGGTGTCGGGCGACGTTGGTGCGGACGCGCATGGCTCTGTCTCGTCTCTTCCTTATCCACCAAGCCCGAGGAGCCGGCGCATACGCCGCTCGTCGCACTTGGCGACGAGCTTCGCCTTCCGCAGGCGGCGGCGGCGCTTGGCGTCCTTGGACTTCATCATGTGCCGCCGGCCCGGGCTGCCTCGCTTCAAACGGCCGCTCTTGGTCAGCTTCAGGCGCTTGGCGGCGCCCTTGTTGGTCTTGAGCTTGGGCATGTCGGGCTCCGGTCGGCACCGGCGGGCCAATCCCGCACGGAAGCCCCGGATCGTAGATGCCCGCTCGGAGGGGTCAACATTTGGAGGCTGGGAATCAGGGCCACAGGCCGGGCCACCACTTGCCAGCTCCAGACCCCCCGCTCCCGCGAGCGAGGACTGGCGCGAGCCTCGCGTAGCGAGGCGAGTGACGGCCCGCAGCGAGCCCACCTCCGTAGCGGTCGGAGACCGCGTAGGAGGGCGCCATCGGCACAAGAGCGGGGCATGCGGCCTGCTTTCGCAGCCCGCATGACACGCTACTTGTGTGCCAGGAGCATCGTCATGCGGCGGCCCTCCTGCTTCGGCATCCGCTCGACCTTCGCGATATCCACGAGGTCCTTGACCATCCGCTCGAGCAGCGCTCGGCCGAGGTTCTTGTGCGCCATCTGACGGCCGCGGAACATGAGGACGAGTTGGACCTTGTCGCCCTTCTCGAGGAAGCGCTTCGCCCGCTCGAGCTTCACGTTGTAGTCGTGATCGTCGGTGTGCGGCCGCAGCCGGACCTCCTTCAGACGACTCTTGTGCGTGTGGGTCTGCTTCTTCTTCTGCTCGTACTTGTACTTGCCGAAGTCCATGATCCTGCAGACCGGGGGCCGTGCTTCGGCCGCCATCTCCACGAGATCCAGCCCGGCCTCCTGGGCCCGGCGGAACGCCTCGTCCGTCTCCACCACGCCCACCTGCTCGCCGTTCTCGTCGATCAGGCGTACCTCGCGGACACGGATGCGTTCGTTGATGCGCGGCTCGTCGCGCCGCGGTGGTCCGACGAATCTTCGCCTACCTCTGATCGCACACCTCCATGCAGTCTTTCTCCATGCAGTCTCTCCTTGAAAGGGGGGAATCCGCGTCTCCGCAACGGGAGCAGTCTCCGCAATGGGAACACGCGGGGCCGGACAGGATGCCACGGGCGGTCCACCCACCCGGCCTGTCGGACCGGTCCGCGCTCGCGCGCCGAGTCATCGGGAACCGATGCAATGCGCGAGCACGTGTAGTTCGTGTGAGCAACGGCACACGGCCGCGGCGCCTCCGGCGGAAGCGTCGCGGCCGTGGTCGTACGTGCGGTGGTCTCTGCTGATCGTCAAACGCGCAGGACTACCGATACGTGTACGGGATGGTCAGCGTGTCGATCGACGCGCTGTCGCCCGTGCTCAGATTGTTGACCAGCGTCACGTGCCAGCGCACGAAGGGGAACGCTGCGAGTGTGCGGATGTCCGTGGTCGGTGCCGTGATGGTCGTCGAGTCCAGGAGGAGCGAGTTGTTGACGTCCGCCTTGGCGCCCTGCCACTCGATCGCCACGACCGCGCCCTGTGGCTGCTGGAACGGGATGATCTGCTGCGGCACGTAGCGCACCGCCGGCTGGTTCGTGTTGTACCAGAGCGACTGCGCCTCGGCGGCCGGCGAGAGGAAGCCCCAGTTGACCGACAGGTACCACGGCTGCGACTGGATGACCGGCGGCGTGTTCTGGAACAGGTTGAACGTCAGCGCGTTGATCGAGTAGGCGCCGTCCATCTCCCACGTCTCGGAGGCACCGACGGTGCCGTTGCCGAAGTGCTCGATCTCCATGATCACGCCGTCGAGGCCGTTCGAGTTGAAGTTCTTCTCGAAGGTCGGGCCGGGCACAAAGAAGGGCGAAGTCCCCGGCCCACCCGGCGGTACGGACGGAGTGATACCGAGCGAGACCGGGATCGTGTAGATGACCGGACGGACCACGACCAGCGGGACATCCTTGAAGTTGGTGCCGACGGGTCCCGGAGGGGCCGTGCCGCCCGGGAAGCCGCCGCCGGAGACCAGGTCGGTCGCGTGCCCCATCCGGATCTGAAGGTTGGGGTACGTGAGGTTCGACTGGGTCAGCGTCTGGATCGGCGCCGCGGGCGGGACCGAGAAGTTCGACCCGACCTGGTACCAGAAGAAGTCGGTGATGGTGCGCGCGCGGCCGCCCATGTCGTTCGCCGGGAACAGCATCTGCCAGCGCACAGCGAAGTTGAACCAGATGTTCACATTGCTGCCGATGGCCGGACCGAGGGCATCGAAGCCGATCGTCTGAACCGACGTCGACAGTTCGCCGGGCCGGGCGGACGAGTTCCAGTCGGCGATCAGGTTGTCGCCCTGCACCTGGGTCACGTCGAAGGTGAAGTCCTCAAAAGTGTTCGTGTCGAACGTCTCGACCGCGTCGCCGATGAACGAAGCGGACGGATCGAAGCCGGTCGTGAACGTGAAGTTCTGCTGGCGGATGATGTTGTTGTTCGACAGGTCCGTGACACCGGCGGTGATGCTCACCTCGATCTCGTACGGGCCGCGGCCGAACGTCTGGAGCGGCCGGAACTGGACCACGTTGCCCGCGGTCTGGGGCTTGATGCGCACCAGCGCGAGCACGTTGCGGCCCGCGAGTGCGCCGTTGACCGGGGCGAGCGAGTAGCGCACGCGGACCGTCGCCTCGTCGTCGTCCTGGAAGCGAGGCGGCAGGAACGTCGAGATGTCCATCGGCTCGCTGAACGTGATCTCGACGTCGGCGTCGCTGGGGATGTTCGGTGCGCCGCCGATGGGCGTCGTCGAGACGATCTCGGGTCGCGAGAAGTCCTGCACGTAGCGGTTGGATGTCCTGAACGTGGTGGCGAACGGAGCGCCGAGCGGCAGGCCGTCGAGGTTGGTGACGGTCTGGAGCGTGCTCGTGACGCCCTTGCCGCCCTCGATCGAGACGCTGTACTCGGTGTTCGCGTCGAACCCCTCGGGGTTGTAGTCGATTTCGCCGGGGCGGTTGAACGTGGCGACGACGAAGCGCGGGTTGAACGTGAAGCGGCCGCGCGCATAGCGACGGCGTTTGCGCTTGCGCACCTTGAAGAACGCACCCTCGGCCTGGCTCGCTCCGCCCGACGAGAGACTCGCGATCTTCACGCTCTCCTGCGACACGGAGCCCGTCGCGACGACGCGCGTGGAGAAGTCGAGAGAGCGGCGACGCGCCAGAGCGCCTGGCTCGAACGCGGCGTCCACGTCGCCGCCGAGTTCACGGAAGCGGCGCAGCTGCGCGGCGGTCGGGGGCGCGGGCTGGTTGGTGCGCACCACGACGGTCAGCGCATCCAGTTCGGCCTGCTCCGCGAGAGTCAGCGGCAGGGTCGCCTGAATGTTCGGACCGAGGTCGAGGCCGCCTGAGCACACGAACATCAGGACCGCGTTGCGGTCGACGTTCGTCGCGCCGCGGCCCGCGGTCGGGACGAAGCGGCTGTTGCGATCGAAGTAGCCGGCGAGGAAGCGCAACACGACGACCGGCTTCTGGCGCGCGGACGCGATCTCGTGCGCTGCCAGCACACCGACAGCGGCAACGCTGCCTGCGAGGAGGCCCAACACCATGGAGCGTCGGATCATCCCGCGTCCGAATCGGTTCGGGCGTCGTGTGTTTCTCAGGTGCTGCATGTCGCCTCCGCGCATTCTCTGCGCCCATTCCGTGCGAACCCAGTCCATACGCGAACCCGGTCCATACGAACCACGCAAGTCGGACCAGCCGCTAGCAAGCGACCGGACGACCCCTCCGTCACCAATCTACAGCGGAGACTGTCGAGAGTCCTCGACAGTTCCGCTCACCGTCACCCCGCGAAGCGCATACCACGCGGGAGCCTGCAACCCGTAACCCCGCAGCCAGGCTCGATGATAGACCGGACCGGAGGGGTGTCAAGCGGCCCGGCGGGCGGAATCGCACACCGGCGGGGCTCGGTTCCCAGCCTCAGGACCGGGCCGCTCAGCCCTCGCTGTTCCCTGGCTCCGGCGCAGGCTGGGCGGCCGGCTCGGGCAGATCGAGCCGGAGAGCCAGCTCGGCCAGCTGCGCAGGCTCCACCGGCGAGGGGGCCTGAGTCATCAGATCCGAGGCGCTGGTGGTCTTGGGAAAGGCGATGACATCCCGGATCTGTTCGAGCCCGAGTAGGCTCGCGCAAAGGCGGTCGAGGCCGCAGGCGAACCCCCCGTGGGGCGGAGCGCCGTAGCGCAGGGCCTCCAGGAAGAACCCGAAGCGGGCCTCGGCCTCCTCGGCGTCGATGCCCAGGAGGGCCAGGATCCGCTCCTGCATCCCAACCTCGTGGATGCGGATGCTGCCCCCGATGACCTCATCTCCGTTCAGGGCGAGGTCGTACGCACGGGCTCGCACGTCCGCCGGCCGCGTCTCGAGCAGCGGGACATCCTCAGGCAACGGGGCGGTGAACGGGTGGTGCGCGGCCGCGAGAGCGCCCGTCTCCGCGTCCGTCTGGAACAGGGGCATGTCCGTCACCCAGACCGGCTCGAAATGGCGGGGGTCCCGCAGGCCGAAGTGGCGGCCGAAGTGCAGCCGCAGGTCTCCGGACGCCGGGACGACGACCGTCCGCGGTCCGGCGAGGAAGAACGCACTGCCGCCGTCGACGAGGCCCAGTGCCTCTGTGAGACTCTCCTTCTCCGCATCGGTGAAGTGCTTGGCGGCGGGCCCGGACCAGCCGTCGGCGCGCACCTTGACCCACGCGACGCCCCGGGCGCCACGGTCGGCGACGACTGCGGGCAGCGCGTCGATCTCCTTTCGCGACAGCGTGTGCTCGGCCGAGAGCGCGATGGCGCGCACGCGCCCACCGGCGGACACCGCGCCGGAGAAGACCCCGAACGCGCAGTTCGCGACGATGTCGGTGACGTCCACCACCGGCAGGCCGAAACGCAGGTCCGGCCGGTCGTTGCCGTACCGCTCCTCGGCCTCGGCGCACGGCATGCGGCGGAACGGACGCGTCAGTTCGACGCCGGCGAGCTCGCGCGCAAGGCGCACCACGAGCGCCTCCCCCACCTCGAGGATGTCCTCCTCGTCTGCGAACGACATCTCGACGTCCAGCTGCGTGAATTCGGGCTGGCGGTCAGCGCGCAGATCCTCGTCGCGGAAGCAGCGCGCGATCTGCCAGTAGCGGTCGAATCCGGCGACCATCAGGATCTGCTTGAGCAACTGCGGGGACTGCGGCAGCGCGTAGAACTCCCCCGGGTGCACCCGCGACGGCACCAGGTAGTCGCGAGCACCCTCGGGCGTGGAACGCAACAGGATCGGAGTCTCCACCTCGATAAACCCGTTTTCCACCATGTGCTCACGGATCGCGTTGTTCATCCGCGCCCGCGCGAACAGCGCGTCGCGCACCTCCGGCCGGCGCATCTCCAGGTAGCGATACCGCAGTCCGAGTTCTTCGGACGAACGCTCTTCGCCACTGACCGCGACCGGCAGTGGTGATGCGCGAGAGAGCAGTTCGAATTCCTCGACGAGCACTTCGACGGCGCCGGTCGCGCGATCCGCGTTGCGGTTCTCCTGCGGCCGGGCGCGCACCGTTCCCGTGACGCGCACGACCCACTCGAGGCGCACGCGATCCGCGGATTCGGCAGCGGCTTGGTGGTCCGGGTCGGTGACGACTTGGGTGATGCCGTACCGATCGCGCAGGTCGAGGAAGAGGAGACCCCCGTGGTCGCGCCGGTTCTGCACCCAGCCCGTCAGCGTGACCCGCGTTCCGGCGTCGGTCTCGCGGAGCTCTCCGCACGTGTGTGTTCGCAGCATGGGCTCGCTCCTAGCCGGTGTTCCTACTGCTCGCAGCGCTGTGGCAGGCGTTTTTCGGGACCCGCAGAACGGAGCGGGCGAGACTGCCCGGCTCGATCCCCAGCACCGGAGGAAACGTCGATGCAGACCTCGTTGATCATCATCAAGCCGGATGGAATCCAGCGCCGGCTAGCCGGGCGGATCCTGGCCCGCTTCGAGGAGAAGGGCCTGCAGATCGTGGGCGCCAAGCTCATGAAGATCCCGCAGCGCACCGCGCAGCAGCACTACGCGCCCCACAAGGGCAAGCCGTTCTATCCCGGGCTGATCGAGTACATGACCTCGTCGCCCGTGCTCGTGCTGGCGCTACGCGGCAAGAGCGCGATCGCCGTGATCCGGAAGATGCTCGGCGCTACGTTCGGCTCGCAGGCCGAGCCTGGCACCATCCGCGGCGACTTCGCGATCAGCGACGGCTACAACCTGGTCCACGCCAGCGACTCCGTCGGAGCCGCGAAGAAGGAGATCGGCCTCTTCTTCGGCCGCGGAGAGATCCAGAAGTACGAGATGACGGACACGGCCTGGGTCTACGAGGGCGGCTCCCGATAGGCTGCCCGCCCGCTGACGGCTGCGAGGTGCCCCGGCGCGCATGACGGAAGGGTGACCCCGCCCAAGAGCATCAGGAACTCCATGAGCAAATCCCCCCCCCTCGCCGACCGCATCGCGGGCCGCAGTTCGCGCGGACTTCTCCTCGGCCTGCTGGCGCTGGCGTGCGCGATGCCCGCGTGCGAGACGATCGGCGCGCAGGACAGGACGCGCGTCAACCTGTACCTGCAGAACGCCGCGCAGTACTACGACGAGGGGCACTACGAGCGCGCCTACCACCAGTGGGAGAAGGTGCTCGCGATCGAGCCGATGGACGACAAGGCGCGCCTTGGCCAGGGCATGGCGCTCTATCAGCTGGGCCACGCCGAGTCGTCCGAGGGCGTGGGACGCCTCACCATGGCGGAAGAGCGGCTCGAGGAGATGCGTCGCGAGAACATGGACGGTCAGGCGTGGAAGGCGGAACTCGGGTACGCGCTCGTACAGGACCGCTGGGTCGAGCTCTACGACCGGAAGGTCCTGCTGCTCGAGGACCAGAAGGCGCGCCGCGGTTCCACCGACGAGCAGGAACTGGCGACCGCGCACCGCGAGCGCTCCCGACGAGTCGCGCGGGCCGAGAAGAGTTACTCACGCGTCATGTCCGGCGGCGAACGGGAGGCGCAGTATCAGCTGACGTGCCTCATGGGTCTGGCCAAGATGGCCATGGTCCGTGGCGACCTGGATACGACGCTGCGACACGCCCGTGAGTACGAGGAACACGTCGTCAGTTCGAAGTCCCTGTGGCGCGACGCCGCCGAGAAGTTCCCGAAGGACGCGCCGATCTACGAATCGAAGCTGCGCGGTGCCGAACGCCAGGAGGCCCAGCTCCGCGACCTACTCGGGAACGTCCTTTTCAAGCTGGGCCGGATGGAGGACGCGCTGCGCGAGCTAGATCGGGTCATCGAGCTCGACAAGGACCGCTCCACGGCTTACCTGAACCGTGGCATGGTCCGGCAGCAGTTGCGGGACTGGGACCGCGCCCGCCAGGACTTCCGTACGTTCCTGGCCATGACGCAGTTCGGCCCCGACGACCCCGTGGTCATGAAGGCCACCGAGCACCTCGAGGCCGTCAAGGTCGAGCTCGACCTCGAGGATCGAGCCCTCGCCAGGCCGCGCTGACCGCGGTCCTCTACGTTTGGACCGGAAATCCGGTCTGCGGAACCCCAAGCCCGCGCGCGCCGACTAAACTGTCGTGATGGTCGGGTCCCGTCTCCTCTTCCGTGTGGCCGCAGTGGCCGTGCTGCTCGCACTGGCAACGCCGGCGTTCTCCGCCGAAGTCGTCCGCCTGAAGGACGGCGGGCTGCTGCCGGGTGACGTCGTCTCCGTGAACGACAAGTCGGTCCTCCTCGCGCGCGAAAGCGGCGGTGAGGTCCGTATCCCCTGGACCGCCGTGCTGCCCGTGTCGCGCTACGAACTCGTCGCGGCGACGCTCGAGCCGAGCGACCGCGCCGGGCGGGTGGCGCTCGCCGAGTGGGGCGTCGGGGCTGGGCTGTTCGTTCAGTCACGCCGCTCGCTGCTCGAGGCGAAGGGGCTCCTGCCCGCCGTTGTTGCAGAGGGCGGGACAGAGGGCGGACAAGCGGGCGCCCCCGCTCAGCGGGACGAAGCTCAGCGGGACGAAGCAAAGCGGATCGACGCGCTGCTCGACGACGTCGCCACCTCCGAGGCGGACCGCGCGCTCTCTGAGATCGACGAGGCGCTCGCGGGCGGCAAGCCCGAGAACGCTCTCGTTCGCGCCCGCCGCTACCTGCGTGTCGCACCTCCCGGGGACCACGCCGACCGCGTGCGCGCCCGCGTGCCCGACCTGCTCGTTCGAATCGAGCAGAAAGAGGAGTTCGAGAAGGAGTCCGCAAAGGACAAGGCCGCAGAACGTCGGCAGATCGCGAAGCAGAAGAAGGTCGATCAGTACCTGAAGCGCGCGGTAACGCAGAAGACGACCGCGTCCGAGAAGCAGGCGGCGGCGTACAACTGGCTCGCCAAGGGGAACCAGACCCGTTCACGCCGCTCGCTGAACGCCGCCGAGAAGGGCTTCACCGACGCCCGCAAGGGCTTCGCCAAGTCGGCGAAGCTGGCGGGACCCGGCGAGACGTTCGAGTACTGCAAGAACGAGGCGCGCGACTGCGACCGCCGCGTACTCGATCTGCTCAAGCGCTGGGCACGTCTGGAGGTCGACAACAAGGCCTGGAAGCGTGCCAACGCCGTGGTGGACCGCGCGATGCGCATCGACGCCGTCGACACCGAGCTGCTCGACATGCGCCGCGAGATCGACGAGAACTGGATCCGCCGCAAGCTCTCGCGCATCACGAACGCTACGGGGCACGAGTCGAACTAGCTGCGTCGCGGCACCTCGCGAGTTGGTCCCGCTGGAGGGCGGGGCCGGTGCCCCGCCCGCAACCTCGTCGGGGACGCTGCGCTCGTCCGCTGACATGCGGACTTACGTCGCGGTCTCCGATCGCTACGGAGGGCTGCGCGCACGGCGCCCGCTACGCGACCGCCCCGCCCTCGCTACTCGCCGCATCTCGAGGGCGATTCCCGTTGCTCCCGCTGCAGACGCCATTACGTTCCGAACGGCGTGGCACGAGCGAGGACGGGCACGAGATCGCGCCAGCGATCGGAGTGCCCGCCCGCAGTGAGCCACCTCGGTAGCGGTCGGAGACCGCGTACGAGGGAAACACACTGGCCAGGAGCGGCGCGGCGGTCGCGGAGCGGGCGCCGTGACGCGACGCAGCTAGTCGCCGCGGCGCGTCCGGCGCTGGGGCGGGAGGAACTCGGCGGTGTCGGCCGGCCAGTAGCCCTCGAGCAAAGCGTCGTTGCCGACTGCGGTGACGCGCGACTCCTCGAGGCGCGGAGCGTCGGTCATCTCCCACCCGGCCGCGCCGAACGGTGTCGGCGCTCGCTCGCCGCCGACGACCACCGGGGCGACGAAGGTCATCACCTGGTGCACGAGACCGGCACGCAACATGGACGCCGTCAGGGTGCCGCCCGACTCCAAGAGCACGCGGCGCACTCCGCGCTCGTGCAGCACCCGGAACGCCGCGTCGAGATCCACCCGGTCTGTCTCGTCGGCCGCAACCGGCACCACCTCGGCGCCCTGGTCCTCGATGATCCCGGTGCGGGCGGCGTGCGCCTCCGGCGTGCAGAACACGACAGTCGGCACTTCGCGGGCGGTCGTGATCACGCGCACCGTCGTCGGGACGCGCAGGTGCGAGTCGAGCACGACGCGCAGCGCCGGGTTCCGCCCGGGCGGCCGCGCGACATCGCGCGGAGTGAGTTCGGGATCGTCCCTCGCCACGGTCCCGCGTCCCACGACGATTGCGTCGACGTGAGCGCGGATCGAGTGCACGAGGCGACGCGACTCTGGGCCGGAGACCCAGCGGGCAGCGCCACGCGCGTCGGCGATGCGGCCATCCGCCGACATGGCCCACTTCGCGATCGTCCAGGGCACACCGCAGCCGGCGAACGCCGCGTAGCGGGCGATGAGCGCGTCGCACTCCTCGCGCAGCACGCCGGTGACGACCTCGATGCCGGCCGCTTCCAGCTCCGGCGCGGCGAGGCCGCGGGTAGCGGGATTCGGATCCGAGGACCCGATCACGACCCGTTGCACACCGGACGCGAGGACCTCGGGCAGGCAGGGCGGTGTCTTCTTCGCGGTGTGCGCGCACGGTTCGAGAGTCACGACGAGTGTGCCGCCACGCGCTTCCTCACTGGCGTCGGCGAGCGCCACCGGCTCAGCGTGGGCCTCTCCGTACGCGACGTGGTGACCGCGGCCCACGACGTCGCCCGCTGCAGACAAGACGATCGCACCGACGGGCGGGTTCGGCTCGACGCGCAGGCGGCCGAGTTCCGCCAGCTCCAGCGCGAGGCGCATCGCGCCTCGGCAAACGGCCGTCGTCTCGTCGCGGCCGCCGCGACTCAGCGCGCGCTCCCGGCGACCACGGCGCCGTAGAGCGATGCCGCCGTCGCACGCTCGATGCGCACCGAGACAAACTGCCCGGCCAGTTGCGGGGAGCCGTCGAAGATGACGACGTGATTGCTCGCTGCGCGTCCGGACAAGCGCTCGGCGTTGCGAGCCGACGGCCCGTCCACGAGGACGTCGAGCTCGCTCCCGACCAGCGCCTGGTTGCGACGGATCGAGATGCGGTCCTGGACGGCGAGCAGCTCGTTCTTTCGCGTGCGCTTGACCTGATCGGAGACGTCGTCCACGAACTTCGCTGCCGCCGCCGTTCCCGGCCGCGGCGAGTACTTGAAGATGTACACCTGCTTGAACTCGACGTCTTCCATCAGCGAGCGCATCGCTTCGAACTCCGCTTGGGATTCGCCGGGGAACCCGACGATCAGGTCGCTCGCCAGCTCGATGCCCGGACAGAGGTGCCGCGCCTTCTCGCAGACGGCGAGGTACTTCTCGCGCGTGTAGCCCCGGTACATCCGCTTCAACACGGCGTCGTCGCCGTGCTGCGCGGGGAAGTGGAGGTAACCCGCCGCCGAGGGCGTCTCCGCCATCGACTCCAGCAGCTCGTCCTGGATGTCCATCGGGTTGCTGGTCAGGAAGCGGATGCGCTCGATCCCCGGGACGGCATCCACCAGCCGGATGAGTCCGCCGAGCTGCGGCCGCCCCTCGAGGTATCGGCCGTACGTGTTGATGTTCTGCCCCAGCAGCGTCACCTCGCGCACGCCGTCGTCGGCGAGGCGGCGCACTTCGTCGAGGACCTCGTCCACCGGGCGGTCGATCTGGCCACCGCGCGTGCGCGGAACGATGCAGTACGAACACTTGTGGTCGCAGCCTCGCATCACCGACACGTAGGCGCGATGGCCCTGCGGCCGGATGCGCACGTCGCGGACAACATCGACGAAGTCACCCGTAGCCACGGCCATGACCGGTCCATCGCGCTCCGCGCGCTCGACCAGTTCGTGCATCTCCGGGAAGCGACGCGTTCCGCAGACGAGATCGACGTGCGGCATGCGCCGGAGGATGTTCTCCGCCTCGCGCTGCGCCATGCAGCCCATCACGCCGATCAGGAGACCGGCATCGCGGGCCTTGCGCTCGCGCAGCGCCCCGAGGCGCGACCAGACACGGTTCTCGCTCTGGTCCCGGATCGAACACGTGTTGAACAGCACGAGATCCGCGGCGTCGGGATCGTCGGTGCGCTCCCACCCGTGTTCGGCCAGACGCGAGACCGCGAGTTCGCCGTCGAGGAAGTTCATCTGGCAACCGAACGCTTCGACGTACACCTGCCGTGCCGCCCGCGGCAGAGTCGTGTCGACCGTCAGCGCACCACTCGCGAGTCCGTCGCCGCCGTCCATCAGATGCGTCCCGCCGCCTCGCGCACGCGTTCCCGCCGGCGGGAGAGACTGCGCCGCTGGGCGACGCGCCGGTCGCGACTCTCTTTGCCCGGACTCTCGCTGTCGGGACTCTCGCTGTCGGGACTCTCGCTGTCGGGACTCTCCTCGTCGACCTCGTCATTGAGCTGAGCGTCGAGGATGGCGATGGCCCGGTCGTACGCCTCGACGGCCTCGCTCGAGAAACCGCCCTCGGCGAACGAGTCTGCAGCAAGCGTGAGTCCGGTGAGCGCGCCGCCGTTCGGGTACATGTGGCCGTAGATCGCGTGAAGCCCGTCGTCATAGACTCCGCGCGCGAGGCGGTCGCCGAACAAGTACACCGAGCGCACGACCACTTTGCTTCGTGCGAACTGCGGCAGAAGGTCGTGCTCCAGGCGCTTCCGCGCCCGACCGAACAGATCGCGCACGTGGCGCAGGCGCCGCGGGTAGTAGACGTTCACCTCGCGGTAGTAGCGATCGTAGGCCTTGCGATCCCGTCGCATCACGTCCTCACGGATGGTCCAGTGCTCCTCCTTCAGGAGAGAGACCTCGTGGTAGATGCTGGTGAGCTGGGAGTTGAAGGGGTCGGGCGCTGAGATGCCCCGGAACAGCTGCTGGGCCACGTCTCGAAGCGTCTCCAGACCCTGGTCGTGCAGTGACGCAAGCGCCTCGGAATCGAACAGCGAGAGCAGTTCGTCCGGCGAGACCTTCAGGTCCTTGCGGTCCCTACCGTAGCGCGTCGCAAGTGCTTCGACACGGCGCTCGTACTGCTCGTAGATGGCGTGGAAGCCGCGATACGAACGGTAGAACGACCGGACCAGGGCCCAGCGCCGTTCACCTGTGCGCATGCTCGCGCCGGAAGCGGGGCGCGCGGCCCCGCTCTCAGGCCTCCGCCGTCTCGGGCGTCGCCACCTGGTGTGTCACGAGTTCGAACACCGCGGTCAGCGCGTTGTCGCCGAGCCGGCCCTTCGCGTGGCGCAGGATTCGTGTGTAACCGCCGGGGCGGTCGGCGAGCGCCGGTGCGATCTCGCCGATCAGCTTGGTAGCCATCGTCTCGTCATGAAGTTCGGCGACCAGGCGGCGGAACGCCGTCAGCGCGGTCGCGCCGTCGTCCGCCGCACGAGCTGCCGCGCCGCGCTTGGCGATCGTGATCATCTTCTCGGCGTACGGACGGAACTCCTTCGCCTTGGTCAGCGTGGTCGTGATCCGGCCGTGGCGGAACAACGAGTTCACGATGTCCCTGCGCAGCGCATGCCGCGGGGCAGTCTTGCGTCCGAACTTCCGGCCGCTCTTGCGATGACGCATCGTTGTTCTCCGTACCCTCTCGAACGCTAGGCGTTCAGTACCGCGTCCACGTCCATGCCGAGATTGAGGTTCAGCTCATTGAGCTTCTTCTCGATCTCCTTGAGCGACGTCTTGCCGAAGTTCTTCACCAGGAGCATCTCGTCCTTCGAGCGGCCCACCAACTCGCCGACCGTCTCGATCGCCTGCTCGGACATGCAGTTCGCAGCGCGCACCGACAGATCGAGTGAGGCGATCGGCCGCAGCAGGATCTCCTTGAGCGACGTCGTCTCCCCGCCCTGGTCCGCGTCTGCGAGGCCCGAGAAGATGCCCGCCGGCGCCGCACCGCCGCCGTCCGCCGGGAGGACGAACGGGTTCAAGTGCTTGCGGTAGATCTTGGCCGCCTCGAGCAGCGCGAGATCCGGCGAGACCGTGCCGTCCGTCCAGACCTCCATGACGAGCTTGTCGTAGTTCGTCATCTTGCCGACGCGCGTGGCGTGCACCGAGTAGCGCACGCGCTGCACCGGGGAGAAGATCGAGTCGAGCGGGACCACGCCGAGTTCCATGTCCTCGTCGTAGTTCTCGTCGGCGGTGACGTACCCGCGGCCGCGGCGGATCGTGATCTCCATGTCCAGCTCCACGTCGTCCTTGGACGTCGTGCAGATGTACAGGTCCTTGCTCACCACCTGGCAGTTCGACGCCTCCTGGATCGACGCCGCGGTGACCCGGCCCTTGCCCTTGTGGCGCAGGCGCAGCACGCAGGGCTGCTCCGAGTCCATGTCGACCAGGAGCTTCTTCACGTTGAGCACGATCTGCGTCACGTCTTCCACGACGCCGTCGAGCGTCGAGAACTCGTGGTCCGCACCCGCGATCTTCAGGTGCGTCGGAGCGGCGCCCTCGAGCGAGGAGAGCAGCACGCGGCGCAGGCCGTTTCCGATCGTGTGCCCGAAGCCCTTCTCGAAGGGCTCGGCAAGGAACATGCCGTACGAGTCGTCGCTGACGCTCTCGTCCTGGATGACCCGGTTCGGCAGCTCGAATTCACGCCAACGGATACGCATCGTCTGAACCTCCTGGCACCCCCACCGGAGCGCCTCCGCCGGACTGACCGGCTCGCACCAACTCTGAAACTCGCGCCGTCTCTGCGCCTGCTAGCGTGAGCAGGCCTCGACGACGAACAGTTCGTTGACCTCGATCGGGACGTCGTCCCGCGACGGGAGCACGGAGACCGTGCCCGAGAGCTTGTCGTCGTCCACCGCAACCCAGGAGGGCGGCGAACGCAGGCTGCGGGACATCTCGACCCCGGACGCGCCGAGGGTCTTCGAGTTCTCCTTCTCGCGGACCGACACGAGGTCGCCCGCCTTGACCAGCATGCTCGGCCTCGTAGCCCGCTTGCCGTTCAGGAGGACGTGGCCGTGCACGACCATCTGGCGCGCCATCGGTCGCGTGTTGCCGAATCCCATCGCGAACACCGCGTTGTCCAGACGCCGCTCGAGCAGAACCAGGAGGTTCTCGCCCGTGTTGCCCGTCTGGCGCTTGGCGTTCGCGTAGAAGCGGCGGAACTGCTTCTCCAGCACGCCGTAGAGACGCTTGACCTTCTGCTTCTCGCGCAGGCGGATGCCGTACGCCGAGAGCCTCCGGCCGCGCCGGCTGCGCAGCCCCTTGCCGGGCGGCGTCTCGCGACGCAGAAGAGCCGACTTCTTCTTACCGAAGAGCTCGACACCCTCGCGACGCGAGATCCTGTCTTTCGGGCCCGTGATCCTAGCCATGCTTCACCCTTTCGGTCCGGCGCGCGGGCGCCTAGACACGCCTCCGCTTGCGGGGACGGCAGCCGTTGTGAGGGATCGGCGTGCGGTCCTCGATGACCCGGATCTTGAGACCGTTGGCTGCGAGCGACCGGATGGCGGACTCGCGTCCGACACCGGGTCCCTTGATGCGGACTTCGGCCTCGCGCACGCCCATCTTCATCGCCTTATCGGCGACGCGTTCGGCCGCCTTCTGCGCGGCGAACGGGGTGCTCTTGCGCGAGCCCTTGTATCCAATCGTGCCGGCGCTGTCCCAGCAGATGACCTCTCCGTTCGGATCGGTCACCGTGATGATCGTGTTGTTGAACGTCGCTTGGACGTACACGATCGCCCGCGGCACGTTGCGCTTGATCTTCTTCTTGCCCTTGGCCACTGCCTACCTCTCCTTCACGGACCGCTTGCGCGCCACAGTGCGCTTGGGTCCCTTGCGCGTACGCGCATTCGTTCTGGTTCTCTGACCGCGCACCGGCAGGCCACGGATGTGGCGCAGGCCGCGGTGGCAGCGGATCTCTTTGAGGCGCTGGACGTTCTGGATCACCTGGCGCCGCAACTGTCCCTCGGTCACGAAGCTGCGCTCGATGAGCTGGTTCAGCTGCGAGACCTGTTCGTCGGACAGTTCACGCGCGCGCATCTCGGGGCGCAGCTTCGCCTCGTCGATGAGCCGACCGGCGACGTGCGGACCGACGCCGTAGATGTACGTCAGCGCAATCTCCAGGCGCTTGTTCGGAGGGATGTCCACACCGTTCACTCGTGGCATATGTCTACCCCTGCCTCTGCTTGTGGCGCTTGTTCTCGCAGATCACGCGCACGACACCCTTGCGACGGATGACCTTGCACTTGTTGCAGATCCGCTTGACGGACGTTCGTACCTTCATCGTTCACTTCCTGACTCGCTCTCGCTGTCGCGTGACCTGGTGTCGGAACTGCTCAGCGCCCGCGGGCGCCGCGCGGCCTCCCGACGATCCGGCAGATGCCGATGTCGTAGGGAGAAACCTCCACCAGGACTTCGTCGCCGGGCACGAGGCGCGTGAGGCGCGCTCGTGCGTCCCCCGAGAGGTGCGCGACGAGGGCCCGGCCACCCGGTACTTCGACCCGGAACATCGCGTTCGGAAGGATCTCCTTCACGATCGCGGCACTCCGGGAATCACGCTCGCTCACAAGATCGTCATCACCTCCGCACCGGATTCTCGAATGCCGATCGTGTGCTCGAAATGGGCCGAGAGGCTACCGTCGCGGGTGACCACCGTCCATCCATCGTCGAGCACCCGGACGTCCGGGCGTCCCACATTCACCATAGGCTCAATACAAATCGCCATGCCCGGCCGGAGGACCACATCGCGGTGCCTCAGGCTCGGGTCCACGTAGTTGGGGACCGAGGGCTCCTCGTGCATCTTCCGGCCGATGCCGTGGCCGGCGTACTCCCGCACGAGCGTGTAGCCCCGTTTCTCGGCGTGCCGCTGGACGGCGGCGCCGATGGCCGAGAGCCGAACACCCGGTCCGCAGACCGCGATGGCCAGATCCAGGCACTCCTTCGTCGTCTCAAGGAGGCGCGTCGCGTCGTCGCTGATCCGCCCGACCGGCAGCGTCAGGGCCGCGTCGCCGACGAAGCCGTGAATGCGGGCGCCGACGTCGAGGCCGACGATGTCGCCCTCTTCCAGCCGCCGTGGACCCGGTATGCCGTGGACAACTTCGTGATTCACCGACGCGCAAACGGTTGCCGGGAACCCGTGGTAGCCCTTGAACTCCGGTGTCGCTCCGTTGTCGCGGATGAGCGCCTCCGCCGCCTTGTCGATGTCCTGCGTCGTGATGCCGGGACGCAGGTTGTCCCGCCACCACTGGTGCACGAGCGCAACGATGCGGCCGGCTTCGCGCATGGCCTCGAACTCGCGGTCGGACTTGATGGAGATCACGCGGCACCGCCCGCGCACGAGTCGCCGTTCGAGACGCCGCCGCGATCCAGCACAGCCTGCTCGACCGCCTCGCTGACACGCAGCGTGACGGCATCCATCGAGGCGTTCCCGTCCACGACGACGAGGAGGCCCTGCGCGTCGTAGTGCTCGCGCAGCGGGGCCGTCTCGTTCGCGTACACGGAGAGACGATGCTCTATCACCTCCGGCTTGTCGTCGGAGCGGCCTTCACCGCGCGACGTGAGCCGGCGCACCAGTTCCTCCTCCGGGACGTCGATCAGCACGACGACGTCGAGCGCGGGTGATCCGACGGCCTCGTCGAGGAGTTCGGCCTGGCGGATTGTGCGGGGGAACCCGTCGAGCACGAACCCGCGGCTGCAGTCGTCCTGCCCCAGCCGCTCGCGCACGATCCGGGCGATGACCTCGTCTGAAACGAGCGCGCCCCGGTCGAGGAACGACTTCGCTTCGAGACCGATCTCCGTGCCCGCCGCGAGCGCACCGCGGAGCATGTCGCCCGTGCTGATGTGCGGGACGCCCATGCGGCCGCACAGGCGCGCGGCCTGCGTGCCCTTGCCGGCACCGGGTGGTCCGAGGAAGACGATCTTCATCATGGCGCTCTACTTGGCCCCGGATCCCTTGCCGGTGCCGCCCTTCATGAACCCCTCGTAGTTGCGCATGAGGAGCTGGGCGTTGAGGCGGTCAACGAGGTCCAGTGCGACGGCGACGACGATCAGGATCGAGGTTCCGCCGAGGAAGCTCGCGGTCATCTGGGAGATGCCCAGCTGTGACGACACGAGGTTCGGCAGGAGGCTGATGGCCGCGAGGAAGAACGACCCCGCGAGGGTCAGCCGCACCAGCACCTTGTCGAGGAACTCCGACGTCGCGTTGCCCGGCCGGATGCCCGGGATGAAGGCGCCGTACTCCTTGAAGTTCTTCGCCATCTCGCTCGGCTGGAACATCAGCTGCACCCAGAAGAACGAGAAGAAGAAGATCATCGCGATGTAGATGACGTTGTAGACCCACCCGATCGGGTCATTGAAGATCTCGCGGAAGTACGGCCAGTCGAGCACGCCCTCGCTGAACAGCACGCTCGGGAAGACGAGCAGTGACATCGCGAAGATCACCGGCATCACGTTCGCCTGGTTGACCTTGAGCGGGATGTAGTGCTTCTGACCGCCGTACACGCCGCGACCGCGCACCATCCGCGCGTATTGAATCGGGATACGCCGCGACCCCTTCGTTACGTAGACGACAGCAAGCGACACGCTCAGGTAGAGGACCAGCAAGAGCGCGCCCTTGAGGATGCCCTGCGCGAACCGTTCCTCTTCGCTGGTCACCCCGGGAGGATCCATCAACTCCTGAATCGCCGCGGGGACGCCCGAGAGGATGCCCGCCATGATGAGCAGCGAGATGCCGTTGCCGATGCCGTACTCGGTGATCTGCTCACCAAGCCACATGAGGAAGAGTGAGCCGGCAATCAGCGCGATGACGGCAGGTATGTAGAAGCCGACGTAGAAGCCGGGGAAGCCCGCGTAGTCGCCGGGATCGACGAGCTGCTGGCCCAGGAACTGCGGGTTCAGCAGCACGCCCTCGATCACGAAGATCGCCTGGATGAGACAGATGGGGACCGTGCCCCACCGCATCCACTGGTTGAGCCGCTTCTGACCCTGCGAGCCCTCCTTCACCATCTTCTCGATCGAGGGCACGACCTTGCCCAGGATGCTGAAGATGATGGAGCTCGAGATGTACGGCATGATCCCGAGGCTGAAGATGCCGAACGACAGTAGTCCCCCGGCCGAGAGCATGCCGAACACGCCGAGGAAGTTGCCCAGCCCGCCGCCCGGGCCGCCCTGCTCTTTGAGCTGCTCGATGACCTGGAAGATCCGTTCCTGGGAGACGCCCGGGACCGGCACCTGGAATCCGATGCGGTAGATGAGCAGGAGAATGACCGTCGTGACGATCTTCTTCCGCACGTCTTCGACGCGGAACAGGTTGAGGAACTTCTCGAACATCTTTGGTCGCTCGCCGCCTCGGCCGACTGGGCCGGGCTAGCCCTCGCCTCCCCGCTTGGGGAACCGCTTGGGGCGCTTCGGCACTGCGATCACGGTGACCGTGCCGCCGGCTGCTTCGATCTTCTCGCGCGCCGTCTTGCTGAATGCGTCCGCGACGACGTCGAGCTTGACCGAGAGGTCGCCCACGCCGAGGACCTTGTAGCGCTTGGTCCGCTTCTTCAAGAGACCACGCGACTTCAGGAGATCGAGCGTCACCTTCTCACCCTGGAACGCGGACAGCCGGGCGACGTTGACCGCCTCGTACTCGACGCGGAACATGGAGTTGGAGAAGCCACGCTTCGGTATACGACGGATGAGCGGCATCTGACCGCCCTCGCGATGCAAAAGACCGCCGAATCCGCTGCGCGCCGCTGCGCCCTTCGAGCCACGTCCCGAGGTCTTGCCGGCGCCGGAACCCGTGCCGCGTCCCTTGCGACGCTTGTGGCGGCGGCCGACATCCACTCCGACTACTTTTGCGATGTCCATCAGAGAGTCACTCCCCGGAGCTCCGCGACCTGCTCCTTACGGCGCAGTTGGAGGAGACCGTCCATCGTCGCCCGCACCACGTTGACCGGGTTGCAGGAGCCGTAGTTCTTGGTCAGGATGTCGTGGATGCCCACGACCTCGATCAGAGCCCGCACGGCGGGGCCGGCAGTGACGCCGGTACCGGGCGAGGCCGGACCGAGGAACACTTTCGTCGCGCTGAACAGGCCGTCGACCGGGTGCGGGATCGTCGAGCCGAGCAGCGGGATGCGGATGAGCCGCTTCTTCGCGTCCTTGACCGCCTTCTCGACGGCCATGGGCACTTCCTTCGCCTTGCCGAAGCCGTAGCCGCAGACGCCCTTCTTGTCACCCACCACGACGAGCGCGCTGAACGAGAAGCGGCGGCCGCCCTTCACGACGGTCGCGCAGCGGTTGATCTTGACGACGTTGTCGTCGAGATCGAGCCCGACCGGCTCCACGTACTCCAGGTTCTCGTACCAGTCCTTCATCGCTAGAACTCCAGTCCTGCTTCGCGCGCGGCGTCGGCGAACGCCTTGACACGGCCGTGGTAGCGATAGCCCGCACGGTCAAATGCGACCTTCTTCACACCCTTGTCGAGAGCCACCTTCGCCAGCGCAGTGCCGACGACGCTCGCTCCCGCCACGTTCCAGCCCTTGCCGTCGCCCAGCGCCTTGGCGCGGCCGAGAGACAAGGACGAGATCGAGCAGATGGTCCGGCCGGCGACGTCGTCGATCACCTGAGCAGCGATCTGCTTGCTCGAACGGGTCACGACGAGGCGCGGACGCTCCGGCGTCCCGCTCACACGGCCGCGCACGCGGCGGTGACGCCGCTTGCGAGCCAGGGTCTTCTTCACGCTTCGCTTCATCGATCTGCTCCGTTAGGCGCCTGAGGCGAACGACTTGCCGGCCTTCTTCTGGATACGTTCGTCGGTGTAGCGGATGCCCTTGCCGTTGTAGGGCTCCGGGGGCCGGACACGACGCGTGCGGGCGGCGAACTCGCCGACCACTTCGCGATTGCATCCGGTGACCACGATGCGTGTAGCGCTCGGGGTCGTGACTTCGATGCCCTGGGGGATCTGAAGCACGACCTCGTTCGCGTACCCGACCTTCAGCGCGAGCGTCTGGCCACGGAGGTTCGCCGTGTAGCCGACACCCACGATGTCGAGCATCTTCACGAACGGCTCCATGACGCCCTTCACGCCGTTGCCGACGACGCGTACCACGGTGCCCTGGCACGCCCGGTCGAACTTCGAGTTCGACTTGCGGCCGACCGTCACCTTGCCGTCGTCGACGGTCACCTGGATGCCGACGGGAATGTGCATCGAGACTTCGCCCTTCGGTCCCTTCACCAGTGCGCGGCCTGGCTGCACGGTGAGGGTGACGCCGGAGGGGAGAGCAACAGGGGTCTTACCGAGTCGAGACATGGTTCTGCTCCGTCACACCACGCGGCAGAGGACTTCGCCCCCCGCCTTGCGATCCCGCGCCTCTCGGTCAGAGAGCACGCCTTGATCCGTCGAGACCACGTAGACGCCGAGTCCACCGATCGGTGACTCGAGGTCCGACACTCCGCGATAGATGCGGCGGCCGGGCTTCGAGACGCGCTCGATGCGGCGGATGATCCGGCGGCCCGCCGGGCCGTACTTGAGCTGCAGGCGCAGAACGCTCTTCGGACCTGCCTCGATGTCGAGGAAGTCGTCGATGTAGCCCTCCCGTTTCAGCACGTCGGCGATCCCCCGCTTCAACTTGGAGCGGGGCACGTCAACAGACTGACGGCGGATCGAATTCGCGTTGCGGATGCGCGTCAGCATGTCCGCAATGGGATCGTTCATGCTCATTCAGTAGGCCCTTTCCAGGAGCACCGCCGCCACCGAGGCGGAAGTGCGATTCAACTTGCTCATACCTGTAGCCCGAGTGGCTACCACGACGCCTTTTTCACACCCGGGATCTCGCCCTTGTGCGACTTCGAACGGAAGCAGATGCGGCAGATGCCGAATTTCCGCATGTAGGCGCGCGGCCGCCCGCAGAGGCGGCAGCGATTGCGGTGCTGGACCGTGTACTTCGGCGGCCGGCTCGACTTCACTCTCTGAGAGGTCTTTGCCACGTTCGTCTCCGTTACTTCTGTTCGTTCTGGCCACGGAACGGCACACCGAACATCCGCAGGAGCTCGAGTGACTTCTCGGCGTCCGATCCGCGGATGACCAACGTGATGTTCATGCCCTGGTTGTTCTCGACCTTGTCAGCCTGCATCTCCGGGAAGACGAGCTGGTCCGCGAGACCGAGCGAGTAGTTGCCGGCCTTGTCGAACGACTTCGACTTGAGTCCGCGGAAGTCGCGGATACGCGGGATCGCCACGCTGACCAGGCGATCCAGGAACTCGAACATGCGGTGACCGCGCAGGGTGACCATGCAGCCGATCTGCTGGCCCTCGCGCAGGCGGAAGTTCGAGACCGATTTCTTGGCTCGCGTGATGACGGCCTTCTGCCCCGTGATCTTGGTCAGGTCGTCGACCGCCGTCTCGAGCAGCCGCTTGTTTTCGTTGGCCTTGCCGACCCCCATGCTCAGCACGATCTTCGAGAGTCGCGGCACGGAGTGGACGTTCGGACAGCCCAGCTCCTTCATGAAGTGCGGGACGATCGTCTCGCGGTAGCGCTCGAACAGTCGCGGGATCATCGTCTACTTCTCCTCCCGGCCGACGACCTTGCCGTCGTCGGTGCGCCGGGCCTTGCGCGCGGAGATGGCCGTACCGGCCTCCGTCACTACGAGCACGTTGCTGATCTGCACCGGCGACTCACGCTCGAGGCGGCCACCCTGCGGGTGCTTCTCCGACCGGCGCAGGTGCTTGATGCGCATGTTGTGGCCCTCGATCACGACGCGACCCTTGTCGCGGTCGATCTTGAGGACGCGCCCGCGCGTCGCGGGACGCTCGGGGTTGCGGTTCCGTCGCCCGCGGGCGACTTCCACCGTGTCTCCGACTCGGATGTTGAAACCCATGGCTAGACCACCTCCGCCGCGAGCGAGATGATCTTCATGAAGTTCTTCGCTCGGAGTTCGCGGGCCACGGCTCCGAAGATGCGCGTGCCCTTGGGGTTGCCGTCCTTGTCCACGATGACGCACGCATTGCGGTCGAAGCGCACATACGAGCCGTCCTCGCGGCGCACCGCGTGCCGCGTCCGCACGATGACCGCGCGAACCACGTCGCTCTTCTTCACCGAACCGTTGGGCAACGCCTTCTTGACGGCGCAGACGATCACGTCGCCTACCCCCCCGGTCTTGCGGTTGCCCGAGCCGAGCACGCGGATGCACTGGGCGCGCTTGGCGCCAGTGTTGTCCGCGACATCGAGCATCGTCTGGAGCTGGATCATGGTTGCTTCCTAGCCGTTGTCCCGGGGCGCCTCGCGCACGATGCGCACCAGACGCCAGCGCTTGTTCTTCGAGATCGGGCGCGTCTGCACGATCTCGACCTCGTCGCCTGAGCGCGCCTGGTTGCTCTCGTCGTGAGCGACAAACTTGGTCGAACGCCGCACGTACTTCTTGTAGAGCGGGTGCTTCACCTTGACGTCGCGGCGCACCACGATTGTCTTGTCCATCTTGTCGCTGATGACCGTGCCGGTCACCTCCGGCCGCGAACTGCGGTTGCCACCGCCGCCGCTGCCGATGTCGTTGTTGTCGCTCACTGCTTCGCCTCCGAAAGCTCCCGTTCGCGGAGAACGGTGAGCATGCGGGCCACCTGGCGGCGCATCTGACGGATGCGCGACGGGTTGCCTGCCTTCTCGCTGTTGCGCTCAAAGCGCAACTCCCAGATCTTCCGTTCGAGAGCAGCGACCTCGCGGCGCAGGTCGTCGCCGTCGCGGTCGCGGATCTCCTTCACCTTGGCCTTGCTCACAGCGAGGGCCTCCTCTTCGACATCCGGCAGCGGAACGGCATCTTGTGTGCGATGCGGTTGAGCGCGACCTTGGCCTGCGCCTCGCTGACGCCGCCGACCTCGTAGACGATCGTGCCCGGCCGGACGACCGCGACCCAGCGGTCGACGTCGCCCTTGCCCGTGCCCATCCGCACCTCGGCGGGCTTGGACGTGACGGGCTTGTGCGGGAAAGCGCGGATCCAGATCCGACCCTCGCCCTTGAGGTAGTGGTTCGCCGCGACGCGGCCCGCCTCGATCTGGCGCGCGTTCAGCCAGCCGCGCTCCGTTGACTGGAGCCCGAACTCACCGAACGTCACGGTGTTGCCGCGCGTGGCGCGGCCCTTGATCTTCCCGCGGTGCTGCTTGCGGCGCTTGACGCGCTTCGGCATGAGCGCCATGTCTCTACCTCCTCCTCACGGGGCCGCCGCCCTTGCGGATGGGGCCCTTGTAGATCCAGCACTTCACGCCGATGCGTCCGTACGTGCAGCGTGCCTCGGAGAAGCCGTAGTCGATGTCCGCGGTGAGCGTCGTCAGCGGGACCGAACCGGAGTTCTGCGTCTCGACGCGCGCGATCTCGGAGCCGCCCAGGCGGCCGGCGATGCGGATCTTGATGCCCTTGGCGCCGCGCTCCATCGTGTTCTGCATCGCGCGCTTGAGCGCGCGGCGGAACGAGCCGCGCCGCTCGAGCTGCTCGGACACGCTCTCGGCGACGAGTTGCGCATTCAGCTCGGGCTGCGTGATCTCGTGGATGTTCAGGGTGATGCCCTTGCCGGAGAGCTTCTCGAGCTGCTCCTTGAGTTTGTCCACCTTGACACCCTTGCGGCCGATCAGCACGCCGGGCCGGGCGCAGTGGACGAGGATCACGATCTGATCGCCCTTGCGCTCGATCTCAACCTTCGGGATTCCGGCGAAGTAGTACTCCTGCTTGATGAACCGGCGGATCTTGTCGTCCTCGACAAGGAGGTCGCCGAACTTGCCCTTGGGGGCGCACCAGCGGGAGTCCCAGTCGCGCGTGATGCCGACGCGGAACCCGTTCGGATGGATCTTCTGGCCCATAGCTACTCGCTCCCTTCAGAGCTGGCTGTGGTGTCGGTGTCGGCCGCCGCATCCGCAGGCGCGGTCGGCTTGACCGTCTCGGCCGCCTTCGATGCGGCGACGCGCGCGGCGCGACTCTTGTCGCTCTTCTTCTTGCCGCCCCTGCGCTTGCTCGGGGCCGCGTCCTGCTCGCCGAGCACGATCGTCAGGTGCGAGTACCGCAGCAGCAGCGGATACATCTGGCCGCGCGACCGTGGCGTCCAGCGCTTCATGGTGCGTCCGTCGTCCGCCCGCGCGTCGATGACGTGCAGTCGCGACGTGTCGCACGCCGGATCGAGCTGCGCGTTCGCGAGGGCGCTCATGAGCACCTTCGAGAGCAGCGGCGCGGCGCGGCGGGGACAGAAACGCAGCACGTCCAGTGCCTGATTCACGGGCTTGCCGCGGATCAGGTCGACGACGTAGCGCGCCTTGCGCGGCGTCACCGGCGACTGCCTGTGAACCGCCCTGTAGGAGGCGCCGGTCAATGTGGTCTGTGCCATGTCCCAGTCCTTACTTCCTGCCCTTACTTCTTGCCCGTGTGCCCGCGGAACATGCGCGTGGGCGAGAACTCGCCAAGGCGGTGACCGACCATGTCCTCGGTCACGAACACGCGGATGAACGTCTTGCCGTTGTGGACGGCAAACGTGTGCCCGACGAAGTCGGGTATGACGGTGCACTCACGCCGCCACGTCTTGAGGGGCTCGCGTGCTCCGGAGTCCTTCTGCGCGCGCACGCGCGTCCAGAGGCGCTCATCCACCCACGGACCCTTCTTGATGGAACGTCCCATGTGTGCGCTACCTCTTCTTCTTCTTCCGGCGACGGATGATCAGTTTGTTGCTCGGGTTCTTGGGCGCCCTCGTCTTGCCGCCCTTGGACGGCTTGCCCCAGGGCGAGCACGGACCCTTGCGGCGACCGGCTCCCGTCTTGCCCTCACCACCACCGAGCGGGTGGCAGTACGGGTTCATCGCGGCGCCGCGCACCTTGGGACGCCGGCCGCGGTGGCGGTTGCGCCCGGCCTTGCCGATACGCACCAGCGCGTGCTCCACGTTCCCCACCTGGCCGATCGTGGCGCGGCAGGTCTCGGGGACCATCCGCGTCTCGCCCGACGGCAGGTTCAGGATCGCCATGCCCGAGTCCCGGGCCGCGAGCTGGATCGAAGCGCCGGCCGAACGGGCCATCTGCCCGCCCTTGCCCGGCACCATCTCGACGTTGTGGATCGCCAGCCCGAGGGGGATGTCCTTGAGCATCTTCGCGTTGCCGACGCGCGGCTCCGCGTCCACACCGGACATGATGGGCTGCCCCACCTTGATGCCGCGGGGCGCCAAGATGTAACGCTTCTCACCGTCTGCGTAGTGCAGGAGCGCGATGCGTGCGGTGCGGTTCGGGTCGTACTCGATAGAGAAGACCTTCGCCGGGACGCCGTCCTTGTCACGGCGCCAGTCGATGATGCGGTAACGGCGCTTGTGACCGCCGCCGCGACGGCGCGACGTGATGCGGCCGTACGAGTTACGGCCGGCGCGGCGCACCATCGGGCGTAGCAACGACCTCTCGGGGGTGGTACGCGTGATCTCCTTGAAGTCGGAGACCGACGAGTTCCGCCGCCCGGGCGAAGTCGGCTTGTAGACGCGAATTCCCATCCGACCCTCTCCTAGAACAGCTCGATCGCCTGGCCGTCGGCCAGGGTCACGAACGCCTTTTTCCATGACGGAGTACGTGTGAAGAACCGGCCGAAGCGCCGCGGCTTGCCGGGCACCTTGGCGGTGTTCACGCTGAGTACGCGCACGTCGAACAGCTTCTCGACGGCGCGCCGGATCTGCACCTTGTTGGCCTTCGGGTTCACCTCGAACACGTACGTGTTCGAGGTGTCGAGGCGGCTCATCGTGCGCTCCGTGAGCAACGGGCGCTTGACGACGTCATAGATGTCCATCATCGCGCTAGTCCTCGCTCTCTTCACACAGCCGCCCGGTGAGAGCCTCGAAGGAGTCCTCGGTGAGCAGCAGGTTGCGGTGCGACAGCACCTCGTATGCGTTCACGTCCGATGCCGGCATGACCGTGACACCGGGCAGGTTGCGCATGGACTTGTGGACGACCACGTCGAGGCGGTGCGTCACGACCAGGCACGAGCGCTCGACGCCCAGCGCGGCGAGCATCCCGCGAGCGGCCTTGGTGCTCGGCGCGGCGAACGACACGGCATCCGCGAAGACGACCTCGCCGTCGTTGAACTTCCCGGCGATCGCGGCACGGCACGCGGCACGGAGCGCCTTGCGCGGGACGTTGTACGAGTAGTCGCGCGGGTGCGGGCCGTGGGCGACGCCGCCCGAACGCCAGATCGGCGACTTCTTGGTACCTGCGCGGGCCTTGCCCGTGTGCTTCTGCTTCCACGGCTTCTTGGTGGTGCCCGTGATGTTCGCGCGTGTCTTGGTCGAGTGGGTGCCCGCCCGGCGGTTCGCCTGGTACATGAGCACCGCGTCGCGCTGCACACGGCGCGGGGAGCGGCGACCGAACGCAGCGGTGTTCACGTCGGTGGTGCCGACGCTGCCGTCCTTCGCGCGGTAGAGCTTGATGTCACTCATGGGGCTGCTCCTGCTACTTCTTCGGGCCCTGGGCGATGCGCTTCGCGACCGCATGGCGGACCACAACGACGCCTGTGTCCCAACCGGGTACCGAACCTGCTACGAGCAGACGGCGGTTCTCGGCGTCGACGCTCACGACGCGGACGTTGCGCTGCGTGCGGCGCTTGGCGCCGTGGTGGCCGGGCATGCGCTTGCCCTTGAACACGCGGCCGGGATAGGTCGAATGACCCGTCGACCCCGGCTCCTTGTAGTTCTTCGAGCCGTGCGACGCGGGTCCGTACGAGAAGTGGTGGCGCTTGCGCACGCCCTGGAAACCATGACCGCGGCTGGTGCCGACGACGTCGATCCACTGCCCGGCCTCGAACACGTCGCCGACCTGGACTTCGGCGCCGATCTCGAGGTCGATGTCCGCGGCGCAACGCACTTCGCGCATGATCTCGGGCTCGGTGTCGAGGCCGAGTTTCTGCATCGCGCCCAGCTGTGGCTTGCTCGTGCGCGACGCTCGACGTGCACCGGCACCGAGCACGACGGCCTCGTAGCCGTCGCGATCCGTCGTGCGCCGGCCGACGACACGGTTCTGCGGGAACTCGATGACGGTGACGCCGATCATGGCGCCGCCCTCGTCGAAGACCGACGTCATTCCCGTTTTGCGTCCGATCAGTGCCGTGACTGCCATTTCTTGCCTCTAAATGCGTTCCGTTGCGTCGTTCGCGCGGCCGTACTCGATGAGACCGTGCCCGATGAGAAACAGCCCCCATCGGGGGCCGTCGATCACACCTTGATCCTGATGTCCACGCCTGCCGGCATGTTGAGCTTCTGGAGAGCGTCCATCGTCTTCGCGGTCGGCTCGGAGATGAAGATCAAGCGCTTGTGCGTGCGGATCTCGAACTGCTCGCGCGACTTCTTGTCAACGTGCGGCGAACGCAGAACGGTGAACCGTTCGATACGCGTGGGAAGCGGAACCGGTCCGCCAACACGCGCACCGGTTCGCTTGGCGGTCT
Source organism: Planctomycetota bacterium (assembly GCA_965248445.1). Taxonomy (GTDB): domain Bacteria; phylum Planctomycetota; class JAJSAM01; order JAJSAM01; family JAJVHW01; genus CBDFJG01. Next base: position 80,258 of record CBDFJG010000003.1, on the reverse strand, counting down.
CCACGATGTCACGAGCGCTCTGATCGATCGCCTCGTGGTCGTAGGCCTCCATGCGGATCTTGATCTTCGTCTGCGTCATGTTGGTTCTCTATCCATCGCACTGACACGCCGTCCGTTCACACACGCCGAGCGCGTGAATCCGGGACGAAGCCGGTTCGTTGAACGCCGTCTGCGCATGCAGACAGCCCGGATCGACAAGTCGCGTGTTACGCCCGTGTCGCGCCACCCGCGTGAGCGGACTGGAAAGACAAGAAGCGTTCTGCACGATCGCCGTTCGATGACCTCTGCGAATGGGTCCCGGTTGCCCAGGAAGCCCTCCCCGCGGAGGCGAACCGGCGAGAGTAGCGCCGAGCCTGAGGAGGCTTGGAGAAAAAGGGGCGGCCGAGTGGGTTCTGGAGCCTGGCCTGGGCGAGAGCGCCGGACCGTGCTCAGAACGCGAACCGGGCCGCGACGTCCGGCGGCAGCGGTGCGTAGCTCTCCGGCTCCATCGAGTAGCCCGCTCGGCCCTGGCTGAGGCTGCGCAGCGCCGTCGAGTACCCGAACATCTCGCTGATCGGGACGATCCCACGGATGACGCGGATGCCCTCCTCCTCGAGAAGCTCGCTGATCTCGGCGCGGCGGCGGTTCAGGTCGGCCAGAACGTCGCCCATGTATGCCTCCGGAGTGCCGACCTCGAACCGCATCACAGGCTCGAGGACGACGCAGCCGCCCTTTTCGAAGGCCTCCTGGAAGGCCCGATTCGCGGCGGCCTCGAACGCGGCCTCGGTGCCCTCACCGTCGCGGGTCGTCGCCTCCAAGAGGGTGACGCGAAGCTGCACGCACGGGTAGCCGACCCCGACGCCGCCCTCAGCTGAGGAGAGCGCACCGGACTCGACGTTCGGCAGGAACCTGCGGCTCGCCGAGTCGAGCTCGCCGAAGTGGAAGAACTCGGTGCGCGGGAGGGACGGGACCGGATCGACGCGAACCTTGACCCGTGCGTACTGTGTCTTCTCCCCCACCACGCGCTCGAAGTCGTACGAGCCCTCGGCGCCCTCGGCAACCGTCTGGCGGTACGCGACGCGCGGCTTGCCGGTCTGGACCGGGACGCGGAACTCCTCGGCGAGCCGGCGAACGAGGACCTCGAGGTGCAGTTCGCCCATCCCGCTGATGATCGTCTGACCCGTGTCCTCGTCGACGTGGATCGTGAACGTCGGGTCGTCGCGGGAGAGGCGTTCGAGCGCGGTCTCGAGATCGTCCCGGTCCTTGGAGCTCCTCGGCTCCACGGCGAGCGCGATCACCGGCTCGGCGAACGTCATGCTCCCGAGGATCATCGGCTTCTGCTTGGTGCAGAGCGTGTCGCCGGTCGTGGTGAAGCGCAGCCCGACCACTGCCGCGATGTCGCCGGCGGCGACCTCCTGGACCGGCTCCCGCGACTCGGCATGCATCTGGACCAGGCCGCCCACCCGTTCCACCCGGTCGCGGCCGGGGTTCCAGACCTGGTCCTTCGCCCTCAGCACGCCCGAGTAGACGCGGACGTACGCGAGGTCGGCGTGTGTGTCGGCGTGAGTCTTGAACACCAGCGCGGTAAGGGGCTCGGAAGGGTCCAGCGCACGACGGATCTCCTTCTCGGAGCGGGGATCGAGACCCACCACCGGAGGCAGGTCTCCGGGCGACGGCAGGTAGTCGATGACCGCGTCGAGAACCAACTGAACGCCGGTGTTGCGCAGCGCCGAGCCGCAGAGAACTGGCTGCAGCTGCATGGAGATCGTGGCCGCGCGAAGGGCCGCGACCAGGTCCTCCGGGCCGAGGTCTCCCTCCTCGAGGTACTTCTCGAGTAACGCGTCGCCACCGTGCTCGGCCGCAACCTCCACGAGCTCGGCGCGGGCCGTCTCCGCCACGTCGAACAGATCCTCCGGAATGTCGGCGCGCGTGTACTCCTTGCCGCGCGTCGCCTCGTCGAACGTCACGTACTGCCGGTGAACGAGATCGATGATCCCGAGGACCTCCTGATCGCGCATGTTCGGCAGCGTCACGGGAACCGGGTTGCCGTCCAGCCGCCGGCGGATGCTCTCGACCGAGCGGTCGAAGCTCGCGCCGATGCGGTCGAGCTTGTTCACGAAACAGATACGCGGCACGCCGTGGCGCGTGGCCTGCCGCCAGACCGTCTCGGACTGCGCCTCGACGCCCGCCACGCCGTCGAACACGACGACGGCGCCGTCGAGGACCCGCAGACTCCGCTCGACCTCGGCCGTGAAGTCCACGTGCCCCGGCGTGTCGATCAGGTTGATGCGGTGGTCACGCCACGCGAACGTGGTGCAGGCGCTGGTGATCGTGATCCCGCGCTCCTGCTCCTGGGCCATCCAGTCCATGCGGGCCAGGCCCTCGTGGACCTCACCCATCTTGTGCTCCTTGCCGGTGTAGAAGAGCACGCGCTCGGTGACGGTCGTCTTCCCGGCATCGATGTGCGCGATGATGCCGATGTTGCGGATGCGCGACGGGTCGTGGGCGGAGGTCTTCTTCTTCTTCGCCACGTCAGATCCTCAGGAGTCTCACCCTGCACCGCGCTTACCGCGATCCAATCGTCTCGACCCGCGTCAGCGGACGGACCAATAAGCACTGGTCCGCGTCAGCGGACGAACCAGCAACCCAGCACGCAGCAAGGCCGCGACGTCCGTGCGGACGACGCGGCCTCACATGCGATCCGACTACCAAGCGAAGTGGCTGAACGCCTTGTTCGCCTCGGCCATCTTGTGGGTGTTCTCGCGCTTTGCGAAGGCAGCGCCTTCCTTGCGGTAGGCCGCCAGGAGTTCCTCGGCAAGCGTCATCGCGAACGTCCGCCCACGGCGCGTCTTGCGGACGACGCCCAGGATCCACCGGAACGCCAACGCCTGCTGGCGCCGCTTGCTGACCTCGATCGGCACCTGGTACGTGGCACCGCCGACGCGCTTGCTCCGCACTTCCACGCGAGGCTTCACGTTGCTGATTGCGTCGGTGAAGACCTTCACGGAGTCCTCGCCAGGCAGCTTCTTCTGGATGATGTCGAGGGCGTCGTACACGATCCGTCGCGCAGTCGACTTCTCGCCGTGCGACATCACGCAGTTGACGAACTTCGCGATGAGCACGTTTCCGTACTGCGGGTCCGGCTTGAGGTAAGACTCGGTGGACTTGAACTTGCGGGGCATTCCAGACTCTCCGTGCGGCTACTTGGGCCGCTTCGTTCCGTACTTGGACCGGCTGCGCCGCCGGCCGTCCACACCAGATGCGTCAAGGACGCCGCGCACGATGTGGTATCGCACGCCCGGCAGGTCCTTCACGCGGCCGCCGCGCACGAGCACGATCGAGTGCTCCTGGAGGTTGTGTCCCTCGCCGGGGATGTACGCGGTGATCTCCTTGCCGTTGCTGAGTCGCACGCGGGCGATCTTGCGAAGAGCCGAGTTCGGCTTCTTCGGCGTCATCGTCTTGACCTGGACGCAGACGCCGCGCTTGAACGGGCAGCTCTCGAGCACCGCGCTCTTCGACTTCTTGCTCGGACGCTTGCGGCCCTTGCGTACCAGCTGGTTGATCGTCGGCATGCTCTCGCCTCTCCTCGCCTGTCGGTCCTCGCTCCAACGTAACCGTTCACCCCTTCGTCGCGAGCCAGGATCCAGATCGTTCGGCCATCGGTCGATCAAGAGGTTGTGGGCGAGCGGCAGGACGAGGATCTGCGGGCGATGGTCGAGGGCCTTCTGGCCTGGATCGAGGAGCTGGAGCGTCGCGAAGCGAAGCATCTGCGCCGCATCGACGAGCTCGAGTCGCGTCTGAAGCGTGACTCCCGCAACAGCTCGAGGCCTCCGTCGTCGGACCCGGCGTGGTCCAAGCGCCGTCGCGGCCGAAGGCCGCGTAGCGGTCGCCAGCAGGGCGGACAGCCGGGCCATGAGGGCACGGCGCGCGAGCTGGTGGATCCGTCCAACGTCGATGAGACCAAGGAGCACCGTCCCGACCTCTGCGACGCGTGCGGACACGACGATCTCGAGCAGGGCATCGGCGATCCGTACCGGCACCAGGTGACGGTGCTCCCGCGCGTGCTCGTCACGGTGCGGGAGCACCGGCTGCACAAGGCGCGGTGCCGGCGCTGTCGTGCGGTCACGACGGCGGTCCTGCCCGATGGCGTGCCGACCGGGGCCTTCGGTCCGCGGCTGACCACACTTGCCGGCGCGCTGCGCGGCGTGTACCGCGTGAGCGTGCGGGAGACGCAGCGGCTGCTCGGTGAGATCTTCGGTGTGAAGATGTCGCTGGGCAAGATCAGCGACTGTGAGCGTCGGCTCAGTGACGCTCTGCACTCGTCGTACCTCGAAGCCCTCGGGGCAGTCCGCACGTCGCTGCGAGCCAACGTGGACGAGACGTCGTGGAAGGAGCGGGGCCGGGTGTGCTGGCTGTGGGCGGCGGAGAGCGAGCACGCCACAGCCTTCGGGATCGATCGCCGCCGCAGTGCCAAGGCGAAAGGGCGGCTGATCGGGCGGCGCTTCGGTGGCACGGTGATCAGCGACCGGATGGGTGCCTACGAGTCACACCCACTTGCCCGCCGCCAGCTCTGCTGGGCGCACATCGAGCGCGCCTTCCGTGCGCTGGCCGAAGGCCCGCGAGGACATCGCCGCTTCGGCAACAAGGGCGTCATGATCGCGCAGTCGGTCATGCGCAGCTACCGGCTCTTCGGTGAGCACGGCGACCGTGACCGGCTGCAAGGCGAAGCCGCTGTGCTGCGCGGACGGCTCGAGCGACTGATCGCGAACGACGACTCGGCTCTGGCCAACCATCTGCGCCCCCGCGTGGTCGCCCTCTTCACCTATGCGCGGACCCAGGACGTGAGTCCGACGAACAACGCCGCCGAGCGCGCGGTCCGCAAAGCGGTGCTCTGGCGCAAGGGCTCCTTCGGAAGCCAGTCCGCTCGCGGACTCCGCTTCGCCGAGCGCGTGTTGACCGCCGCGGCCACGCTGCGACGCCGTGGCGACCAAGTCTTCGACTTCCTCGCCGACTCGGTCGCCGCGCACCTCACCGGCGCCGACCCGCCCGTCATGGTCCCGCTGCCCGTCGCACGCTGAGGCTCACACGCTGTCAAGGGGTGAACGGTTACCGTCGCGGCGGACTCAGCGAGCGGGTAGCAGGATCGCTTGACCCGCGCGGATCGCGTTCGGATTGCTGAGGTCGTTGAGCCGTACGATCTCGTGGACCCGCTTCACGCTCCCCAGTTCGCGCTGCGCGATCGCTCCGAGCGTGTCGTCCTTCTGGACGACGTACTCGCGGGTGGCGGCCGGTTGGGGCGGCGGCTGCACCGGCGGTTCATCTTCGGGGGTCCAGGCGGGATCGTCCCGCGGGGTCGGGGAGGGGACTCGCGGACCGGGGTCCGCCGCGGCCTCGCCACCTATCCGCACCTTGCCCGTCGAGCCATCCGTCGGAGCGAGGGCGTCGTCTTGCTCTGGCCGCGCGCTGAGCACGACGGTGATGGCCAGCATGACGACGGCTGCGACGCCGACGAGCGCCCAGCGCTCCACGCGCCGGCCTCCGTGACCCTTCAAGCGACGGTCTGCGTCTGCCGTCCCCCTGTCGCCTTGCGGTGCTTCGCTCATCGGCTCGGTCAGAGTAGCAGACGGCACCGAGCCCGGCTGGCTAGCCCGCATCGTTCACACCAGGCTTGCGCGCTCCGTGGCTAGATGCCCGGCTTGACGATCGGCCGTGAACGCGCCTCGAGGTCGATCTCCTCCTGGAGGAAGTCGTCCGGCGAGGAGTGACCGAGCCATGGCACGAAGTGAAGCAGGAAGTAGATCGGGAGGTTCGCGGCCATCACGATCCCCGCCATCATCTGTGGCCCGCGCGTCTTGTCCGTCACGACGAGGATCGCACCGACGGCGGTCAGCACCAGTTGCGCCCACATGCGCTTACGGTTGCCGGAGAAGCGCCGCCAGAACTCGGGCAGGAACAGCAGCAACGGCCCGGCGATGAAGATCGACGAGTACGTTCCGCTGACGACGCCCACCATCATCACGAACGCGAACCCCTCGAGCACGGAGCCGGTGTTCAGGTTCAGGACGAACTGCACGGCGACGACCAGGAACGTCGTTATCGATGTCCGGATCGAGCGTGAGAGGGTCTGGTTGATCGCGGTGTTCACGCCCTTGGTGCGGACCACCTTGCTCTTGCCGAGATTCTCGCGAATCCGATCGAACACGACGATCGTGTCGTTCATCGAGTAGCCGATGAGCGTCAGGAATCCGGCCACGAGGACCAGGTTGATCTTGGCGTGGACGAGTCCGAGCGAGTCCACGAGCGCCACGCAGCCGAGCGCGATCGTGACGTCATGCACAAGTGCGCACACGGCGGCGAACCCGTGCTTGAAGTCGGCGAAGCGCAGGCGGATGTACATCACCTGCAGCAGCATCGCGAGCAGGACGGCGCGCAGCGCAGCCCGCCAGAGCTCCTCGGCGCGGGAGGGGTTCAGGAACGAGACGCTGGGGATCGGATCGGACAGAAAAACCTGCGGTTCCGAGTTCCGGAGCGCGCCCTCGATCGCGTCGGTGACGGCGACCTCGGTCGCCTTGCTCGAGGTGGCGGTCAACTGGAACTGGGTCGCGCTGCCCTCGACGGGCGTGATCGTGACCTGGCTGAGCGTGTCGTCTCCCTCGATGAGGGTCTTCAGGGAGTCGGTCGTGACACCGTCGGGCAGACCAAACGTGTTCAGATCGAGCTGCACCGGCCCCGTGTCGGTCTCGCCGGGTGCCTCGAAGTTCGTGATGCCGGGGGGAACGAGTCGAGTGCCGAACTTGTTGCGGACGTGATTGGCGAACAGCTCTTCGTTGCCTCCGCTGTCCTCGTTGCCTGCAGACTTCGCAGTCGGCGTGCGGATCTGCCAGCGGTTGGACTCAGCGGCGTCCTTGATCTCGACGAGGCGCGGTTCGAGCCGCACGGCCTGCACGTCGGGAAAACTAGGGCTCTTTACGAGGTCGAGGACGGCCGGGCGGCTCATGGCCTCGTTCAACTGCACGATGACCTGTTCACCGCCGATGAACTCGAGGTCCTTGCTGTCGTTCTCCGGACGGGAGAGGAACAGCGCGAGGCCGGCGATCATCACGATGAGTGAGACACCGGTGAAGAAGCGGCGCTGACTCATGAAGTCGAATGCGAACGGCTCGCGCTCGCGGATCGAGAGCGTCTTCATCCAGCCCTTGTCGATCGCCCATTCGAAGATGGTGCGCGTCACGTAGATGGCCGTGAACATCGACGCGAGGATTCCGATCGTCAGCGTGACGCCGAACCCGCGCACCGTGCCGCTGCCGACCACGATCAGCACGACGGCGGTCAGGACCGTGGTGACGTTCGCGTCCACGATGGCCACGAGCGCCCGGTCGAAACCGGCGGCCACGGATTCGAGGAGCGACTTTCCGCGCCCCCGCTCTTCGCGCATTCGTTCGAAGATCAGGATGTTGGCGTCCACCGCCATGCCGAGCGTGAGCACGACTCCGGCGATGCCGGCAAGAGTCAGCGATGCATAGAACGCCGCCAGCGTCCCGACGAGCAGCACGACGTTGAGGAGCAGCGCCACATTGGCGACCAACCCGGCGGCGCGGTACATCCATATCATCGCCAGCAGCACGAGGATGAAGCCGATCCCGATGGACAGCTTCCCGCGCTCGATGGCGTCGGCGCCCAGTCCCGGACCGAGCACTTCTTCGCGTTCGAGGGTCAGCTTGGCGCCGGTGGAACCGGACGCGAGCACGATCTTCAGCTCGTTCGCCTCGACGCGGTCGAAGCCGCTGCCGCCGCCGGAGATGATGCCCTCGCCCGGCAGCGGGCTCTGGATCACGGGCGCCGACGAGACCTTCCCGTCGAGGATCACGGCCATCTGCTTCTTCACGCCGCGCGTGGTGAATGACTTGAAGTCGGCGCGGCGGTCGGGCTTCATCTTGAAGAAGACGACGATCTCGACCAGCTGCTGCTGGACTCTGGTCTCGGCCAGGTCGCTGCCGCGGAACACCTCGCGCCGGCTGATGTCGGCCAGCTCGCGGATCTTCTCGCGGATGCCCTCGTCTTGTTCGAACCCGCGATCTGCCTCGGCCTGGACCAGCGAGAGTTCCGCGACCTGCAAGGGCGTCAGCTCGAATTCCTCGGTGAGCGGGATGCCCTCGTCCGCCTTCCACTTGTCGATGAGCGGCTTGTGGTGCGCGGCCCGTGCCTCCTCGAGCTCGAGCTTCAGCGGGCGCTCCGGCTCAAGGACCAGGATGTCGGTCTTCCACGGGGGCGGCGCGTCCGCTCCGAGCGCCTGGCCGCGATCTTCGGTTTCTTGGTCCGGATACCAGACGAACCGCTTGTCCTTCGGCTCCTCCTTGACGCCCACCAACTCCATGTTCTTGCGAATGCCGCGCTCGTGCAGGACGTCCGCCTCGGGCGCCACCATCCGGAAAGCGAGCGAGCCCTGCGACTCGAGGACCTTGCGGATGCGGTCGATCTGGCCCTTGCCTCGGCCCGGGATCTCGATCACGATCCCGTCGTTGTCGCCCTGCGGGATGATGGAAATGCCGCCGACACCGCTGGCGTTGAGTCGTCCGTCGAGCACCTCGACGAGCGTCGTCATCGCCGCGGACTTGTCCACGCGGCGGCCCTCGCCGACGTCGAATTCGACCCTGTAAGCGAGCGACGCACCGCCTTGCAGGTCGAGGCCGAAGCGTATCCCGCCTCGCGCGAACGCCGCGATGGCCAGGGCGACCACCACGAAGATCAGGAGGAAACGAGAGCCGTGGTTCTTCATCGTGCGAGTCGTCTCCAGGCCCGATCTACAGAGGCCCGATCTACAGAGGCCCAATCTTCAGCGGAGCAGTCTTGAGCGGAGCGGTTCATCGTCACTCGGTGTCCGTGCCGCTCAGAACGTCCTCGATCGCCGCCTTCTGGAAGGGCACATGCACCTTCCCGTCGGTGTCGATCCGCACGATGACGACGTCGTCCTTCACGCGCGACACGGTCCCGATCATTCCGGCCCGTGTGAGCACCTTGTCGCCCTTCTTGATAGCGCCCAGCTTCCCCTTGCGCAGCTTCTCCTGCTTGCGCTGGGGGCTGATCACCAAGAACCACCAGATCAACACCAACCCGACCACGAGGAACATCGGGTTCATGAAGAACGGGATGTCTTGGGCGGCCTCTTCGGCCAGTAGGAGCGTCATCCGGGGGATCTCCGGGGCAAAACCACGGAGGTTAGAACGAGCGGGGTGCCCCGGAAGGGAAATCCGGCAGCCTGAGCACCGCATCGAGGGTGGAGAAACAGCGGCCGGACGGACGGCCCTGACACCGGCCTCGCGGGCTTCGGCGGTACCCTCCCGGGATGCACGTCGTGGTGGCCATGAGCGGGGGGGTGGACAGCTCCGTGGCGGCGGCCCTCCTGCGGGCCGACGGGCACGATGTGACGGGTGTGTTCATGCGGAACGGCATCGCTGCCGGCCCGGCCGCGAAGCGGGCTCGCCAGGGGTGCTGCGGGATCGATGACGCCGCCGACGCCTCCCGCGTGGCCAAGATTCTCGGCGTCCCGTTCTACGCGCTCGACCACGAGGCTGAGTTCGACCGGCTGATCGATGGGTTCGCAGCTGAGTACGCCGCCGGACGGACCCCGAACCCGTGCATCGTCTGCAATCGGGACCTCAAATTCGGCCGCCTCCTCGAGTTCGCCGACGCACTCGGCGCGGACGCGGTCGCCACCGGGCACTACGCCCGCCGCGAGCGGGTCGGAGAGCGGTTCGCGCTCGCCCGGGCGCGGGACGAGACGAAGGACCAGACGTACGTGCTGTTTCCCCTGTCCCAGGCCCAGATCGCGCGGAGCCTGTTTCCTCTCGGGGACCTGACGAAGCCCGAAGTACGGGCCCACGCGGAGCAGTTCGGCCTGCCCGTGGCCGAGAAGCCGGAGAGCATGGAGATCTGCTTCGTGCCGGACGGGGACTACCGCGCCGTCGTGGGCGCGTGGGCGCCCGGAGACCCGAGTCGATGGTCCCGGGTCCCATCGTGGATGACGCCTCGGGAGCGGTGATCGGGCAGCACGGAGGCGTCGGCACGGTCACCATCGGTCAGCGACGGGGACTGACGGCCGGCCCGTCGGGGCTCGCGACCGGGGTGCCGCGCTACGTCACCTCGATCGATCCCGACACGAACACCGTGAACGTGGGAGCGGTCGACGCACTGGCGAAGCGGGACGTCGTCGTGTCCGCCTGGAACGGCGTTGCCGTGGCAACCCCGAGCACGGGTAACCGTTCACCCCTTCGTCGCGAGCCAGGATCCAGATCGTTCGGCCATCGGTCGATCAAGATGTTGTGGGCGAGCGGCAGGACGAGGATCTGCGGGCGATGGTCGAGGGCCTTCTGGCCTGGATCGAGGAGCTGGAGCGTCGCGAAGCGAAGCATCTGCGCCGCATCGACGAGCTCGAGTCGCGTCTGAAGCGTGACTCCCGCAACAGCTCGAGGCCTCCGTCGTCGGACCCGGCGTGGTCCAAGCGCCGTCGCGGCCGAAGGCCGCGTAGCGGTCGCAAGCAGGGCGGACAGCCGGGCCATGAGGGCACGGCGCGCGAGCTGGTGGATCCGTCCAACGTCGATGAGACCAAGGAGCACCGTCCCGACCGCTGCGACGCGTGCGGACACGACGATCTCGAGCAGGGCATCGGCGATCCGTACCGGCACCAGGTGACGGTGCTCCCGCGCGTGCTCGTCACGGTGCGGGAGCACCGGCTGCACAAGGCGCGGTGCCGGCGCTGTCGTGCGGTCACGACGGCGGTCCTGCCCGATGGCGTGCCGACCGGGGCCTTCGGTCCGCGGCTGACCACACTTGCCGGCGCGCTGCGCGGCGTGTACCGCGTGAGCGTGCGGGAGACGCAGCGGCTGCTCGGTGAGATCTTCGGTGTGAAGATGTCGCTGGGCAAGATCAGCGACTGTGAGCGTCGGCTCAGTGACGCTCTGCACTCGTCGTACCTCGAAGCCCTCGGGGCAGTCCGCACGTCGCTGCGAGCCAACGTGGACGAGACGTCGTGGAAGGAACGGGGCCGGGTGTGCTGGCTGTGGGCGGCGGAGAGCGAGCACGCCACAGCCTTCGGGATCGATCGCCGCCGCAGTGCCAAGGCGAAAGGGCGGCTGATCGGGCGGCGCTTCGGTGGCACGGTGATCAGCGACCGGATGGGTGCCTACGAGTCACACCCACTTGCCCGCCGCCAGCTCTGCTGGGCGCACATCGAGCGCGCCTTCCGTGCGCTGGCCGAAGGCCCGCGAGAACATCGCCGCTTCGGCAACAAGGGCGTCATGATCGCGCAGTCGGTCATGCGCAGCTACCGGCTCTTCGGTGAGCACGGCGACCGTGACCGGCTGCAAGGCGAAGCCGCTGTGCTGCGCGGACGGCTCGAGCGACTGATCGCGAACGACGACTCGGCTCTGGCCAACCATCTGCGCCCCCGCGTGGTCGCCCTCTTCACCTATGCGCGGACCCAGGACGTGAGTCCGACGAACAACGCCGCCGAGCGCGCGGTCCGCAAAGCGGTGCTCTGGCGCAAGGGCTCCTTCGGAAGCCAGTCCGCTCGCGGACTCCGCTTCGCCGAGCGCGTGTTGACCGCCGCGGCCACGCTGCGACGCCGTGGCGACCAAGTCTTCGACTTCCTCGCCGACTCGGTCGCCGCGCACCTCACCGGCGCCGACCCGCCCGTCATGGTCCCGCTGCCCCTCGCACGCTGAGGCTCACACGCTGTCAAGGGGTGAACGGTTACACTTCAGCGTCACGCAGGCGAGCGTCGTGCGCTTCGGTCTCGGACAGGCAACGATGGTGACCCGCCTCACGATTCACTGGCCGTCGGGAGTCGTCCAGGAACTCGCCGACATCCCTGTCGGCCGACACATCCGGGTGGTCGAGGGCCAACCTGGCTTCAAGGTCCTCGTGGGCGACTGACGAATCAGCCGGCAGCCGATTCAGCCGGCAGAAGGCCCGCGGAAGGCGATCCCGGCAACGCCGGCGAACACAGTCGCGTAGAGCGCCGACGCCTGCCACCCCTCCAGGGCAGCGGCGATCCCTCAGGTCCCGCAGGCGGACTGGTACCAGCCGAAGGCCGCACCGCCTGCGGCGGCTGCCAGGAGCGTCAGGGTGGTCTTCATCGTCACGGTCGTCGTCCTCAGTCTGCCGTAACCGGCGACAGCCGCCGCATGTTCCCGTGAGCCTCGTGCCCCGGTCAGCGCTCTTCGGGCGGGGCGTCGCTCGCGTCGCTCTCTCTCCAGCTGAAGACGACGCCGCCCTCGGGCGGAACGGTGAACTCGAAGCCGGCCGCGAAGCAGACCACGGCGCCCCGGCGTTCGTTACGCACCGTCCGGCTCTTGCCGTCACCGAACGAGAACCGTGCGAGTTCCCCGGCCGCCGGAAGAGTCGCGTCGGCCGATGCATCGGGGACGATCTCGACGTCGTGCAGCGGGACGACCACCACCAGGCGCTCGGTACCGTTCTCGAACAGCGCCAGTTCGAGCGGGACTCCCCCGCCGGCCGGTTCCGCCCGCAGGAGAGGCGGTCCGAGGAGCTTCTCCGTCAGGTCAGCGAGACTCTCGAAGCGCGGGTCGAGCACTGCGTCCACCGACTCGCCCGTTGCGCGCTTGCTTGCGCGTCCCTCCGTGTCGAACCCGCCCGGGGAGATGTCTGCAACCACGCTGCCGCCTTGCTCGGCGAACGTGCGAAGAGCGCGGACTTCGTCAGGGGAGAGACAGAGCACGTCAGGCAGGACCACGAGCCGCACGCCGTCGAGCGCGCCGGGCTCCGAAAGGTCGCGGGCATCGACGAAGCGCGGCGCCCGTTGAGCCAGGGCGCGCCACGCCGCGTCGCGAGAAGCGATGGCACTGCTGTTCGACGCCTCATAGCTCCCGAAGCGCCGCGGCCACGTGTCCTTGTCGACGCGGCTGTCGAGCATCCACCGCACCGCGAGCGACGGCTGCGAGACCACGATGCGCACGGCGCCGTCGAGCGGACGCGCGGCCGCGAGACGCGCGCCGAGCCCTCCATCCGCGGAGAGGAGCCGGAGTTCCGGCGCGATGCGCTTGCCGTAGGCGGACAGTCGCGGGCTCGCGCCGTCGGGGTAATCGAACGCGTCCTGGCTTGACCAGACGATCGACATGCGCGCGCCGCGCGCGACACCGCGCCACAGGCGGAGCTTTTCGAGTCCGCGGCTCTCGTCGGCGGGGAACACGGTCTGTGCGAGCAGCGTCCGGGCGCCGCCGAGATCGCGCGCGACGGGCAGCGCGAGCCCGATGTCGTACGGCTCCAGGAAGTCGCAGACGCCGGTGAGCCTCCGGTAGTCGAAACCGCCGAACGCGCCCGGCGCCTGCGTCCCCGTCACGCCCACTGGAACGTCCGGCGCCGCCGTGCGCGCGGCGTCCGTCAGAACCCGCAGCGTCTCTTCGAACGTCGCGTCCTGGAACCTGCGCGTTGCCATCCACGGAGCGAGATTCCAATCTTCCGGATCGCGAGGCAGACAACGTCGGCGCATCTGAGTCGTCGTCCACGGCCGGACGTCGTCCCACCGCGAGTACGACATGCCCCACTGTGCGTTCAGCGCTTGCAGGTCCCCGTCGAGTCGGTCGCGCGTCGCACGGCGGAAGGCGACCACGCAGTCGTCACACAGGCACCAGTCGGTCGGGTTGGCACGCACCGACATGGAGGGCTCGTCCGCGAGCGAGATCGCCACCGCGCCCGAGGCCCGCGCGCGCTTCGCGCTCTCGAGCGTTCTTCGCATCATCCCCGCGCGAACATCCTCGCTGCGCAGGCAGTGGGGACGCGCGCGTGCCGCCTCGGCCGGCCAGGGCGTTGCCACGTCCGCCGCGAATCGCTCCCACGGTCCGCGCAGGTCCCGCTCTCTCAGATCCAAGGAGCCCTTCCCCGCAGCGTGGCCGGCATACCATGAGAGCCCGGCCTTCGCGAACGGCGCCGGATCGGTTTCGAGGCCGATCGACAGGCCGCGCGCGCCGAGTTCCTCGATGACGCGCGGGAGCCGTGGCCGCCGCGCATCGTCGGTGTAGGTCCAGACGATGACCTCGTGGCGCGGGCGCCGCCAGGCCGAGACGGGTTCCAGCGCCAACGGCGTGCTCGGAAGCTGTACGGCAGGAAACAAACTGCCCTGCGCCCCGGCGGGCTCGGAGCACGCGGTCAGGGACACGGCGACGGCGAGCGACACAGTGACGGCGATCCGGCTGATTCGGGATGACGTGGGCACGTAGTTCCTATGAGTCCGGCGAGCTGCCGCGTGGCGAGCCGGTCGGACCGGTTCGAGGCGGCTCAATTGCGGCGGGCGTCGATCGCCAGTCTCGCACGCGCGGCGAGGTGGACGAGACGCCCCTTCAGAGTCGGTGGGAACGCGACGATATCGATCAGTTCGCTGCCGGCCTCAGCGCCCCACTGCGCCTTGTAGCCGGAGTCCCCCATCCCGATGTCCACGCGTGCACGCCCCCTTGCGACCGCGTCGCGGATCACCTCGTGGTAGAGCTTCGTACCGGTGCGGAACTCCGCGACCCGGGCGTCGTAGCTGTTGGCCATGACAAATCTCGTGTCGCCCGCGTCGAGCGCGAAGCAGAAGCTGACCGGAGTCCCGCCGTGGTAGACGACCCACGCGTGCATCGCCTCGCGCATCCACGCGTCGTGGGCGAGATGCGTCCAAAAGATCTTGTTGCGGTCACCGGCGAACCGGGGGTCGCCTGACTCGGCCACCCACGATGCCATCTCGACGGTTCCGAGATCGTCGAACACCCGCACCCAGTCATCCGCGTTCCCACCCGTGTGGTGAACGAGTTCGGTCTCGGCGACCTTGCACATCTTGTTCCAGTAGTTGCGAAGTTTGGCCCTCCGCTTCTTGGACAGTCCGCCATCGAACTCTTCCACCGTCGCCGGAACGTCGAGCACGAAACCCGTTGCGACTCGCCGCTCGATCACCCTCCATCCTGCAGTTCGGAGGGACGCAACAAGTGCAACGAGATCCCCGTCGTCCTGCGGCACGGGACCCATGCGCACGCCGTGGAATCCGGTGAGCTCGCCGAGTCCCTCCACCATCTGTGCCGTTGTGCCCGGTACGTCGTCGAACGCGACGATCCCGCGAAACGGCTGGTAGTAGCCGCCGAGAGAGGCGAAGCGAAGCCTGCCCACCGTCTGCGACGCAACTGCCAGTGCGCCCACCAGGCGGTCGCCGGACAGAACGGACAGGTACTGCGTCGAACCCGTCCAGTTGCCCTCCCCACCGAACGCGGCGGACCACCCGGCGAACCAGGCCGGACGCAGGAACGCCTTGGTGCCCGTGGACTCGTTCAGGCCCGCGTTCCATCCCGCCGGGGGTGCTGCCGACCAGACGTGACCCGGGCTCATCCTGCGGCCTCCGCCGGCGCGGTCTGGGAGCCGCCGCGACGAAGGAGCCGCTTGATCCGCGGCTTCAGGCCGAGGCGATCGAGGATGCGTCCGAGCAGGGAGGAGAGCGCGTCCACGGCCGAATGCGAGCGAACCAGTAGCCGGTTGCGCAGCGACGGCTCGAAGTAGAAGACGTCGGCGCAACGCACGCTGCCGGTCGAGAAGTACCGCTTGTGCTCGCCCCCACCCTGGGTGAAGTCGAAGTAACCGCACTGTTCGTCGTCGAAGGCAGCCTCGAGGACCTTGAGTTGCAGCACCGTTCCGGGCGAGAGCTTCGCGAACGCGGGGTCGTATCCCAGGTGCGCATACACCAGCACGTCGGCGCGCAGCGGGCAGTAGAGGTACGCGACCGGTTCGTCGGCGATGAACAGGAGCCAGCCGCGGGCGCGCCCGTCGGCGGCGTCCGCCAGCATCCTGTCGCGGAACTCGGTCGACGCCGGAAGGCCCGCATCGAGGAGCCGCTCTTGGTACGTCTTGCGCGACACGTCCCGCGCGATCCGGTGGAACTCGCTGATCTCCTCGGGGGTCCGGTACGAGCGCCAGTCGAGCGCCCCCCCGCTCGCCTTCTCGAGCTTTCGCCCCTTCCGGCGCAACGTGGACCGCGACTTCGCGGAGAACTGGGCGAGGTACTCGTCGTACGTGCCCGCGAGATCGACGAAGTACCGCTCGTAGCGGCTGGCCACGTACCGGATGCGGCCCTCGACACGGCTGATGCGCGGCGGTTCGTCGCGCAACACCTGGGAGCGCACGAGAACGCCGCGGACGCCCTCCGGCCAGTCCGTCGGGGGTCCGCTGTCCTCCGGCGCGTTGTCCTCCAGCGCAGTGAGCGCGCGACCCAGCGCCGTGTCGTGGACGGCCACCCGCGATCGCACAGCGAAGAGCCGCAACTCGCCGAACTGGAAGTGCAGTGGGATCTTCGTCACCTGCATCGTGTCGGTCATCTCTGGAACCGGCGCATCGCTTGTTCGGCGTAGCGCAGAGCGGTCCGCACCCAGTTGGAGCGCAAGGGACGATCCGCGCCGCCGTCCCGCAGCGAGCCCTGTTCGATGTCATCGAATCCGATCGTCCGGAAGCGGTCGCGGTTGCCGGACAGGTGCCGGCAGAACCGCTCGAAGCGACGGATCGCGATGTTGTCCGGCCGCACGCTTCGTCGATCGATCAGCTCGAAACTGTGCGAGACGAGAACGAGGTACTCCCAGCCGCGCTCGAACGCCTGCTCGACGGCGTGGATCAGTTCACGAGCGGAGCACGCGGTGATCTGCAGGTGACGGCGATGTCCCGGCCGATCGTGGAAGTAGCCGACGGGAAACTCGTGGACACCGTGGAACGCGCGCGGTTGAAGCAACGCGGACTCGGTCTCCATCTGTGTGGCGTCACCGAGGTAGCACGTGTTGTGGCTCGTGTCGTACGGCACCCCGAGACGCGCGAGCGCGCGCAACGTGTCCCAGTTCGCGCCGTAGTTGCCGGCGCGGAACGCGCAGACGTTCTGCGCCCCGCACTGCCGCAGGATCTCCAGCCCCTTCGCGAGGAGCACCTCCTGCTCGTCGAGACTGAACTGATGCATGTGCTGCCCGGTGCGGCCGGGCAGCAGCGACTCCGGCATGCGGGACAGCCACTCGGGGTGGACATGCAACTGGACGTCCTGTCCCCGCTGCTGGAGTTCCTCGACGAGGCGCGTGTGCGGCTCGATCCCGGTCGCGAGGGCGGAGAGCGCCTCGATGTGAAACACGCCCTTGAGGCCGCACTCCTGGAGCAGGTCGGCCTGGTACCGCACCCCGAACTCACCGTGGGGCGTCACGCCGTAGACGTCGCGGTCGATGTCCTCGGCGCGCACCGAGCCTCCGGAGCCCGGCTGATCCGCCCAGAACTCGGTGTCCACCGTGATGAGGACGTTCAGCACGCGGGATCAGCTCCCCATGAAGGCCAGAAAGCGGAGGCCAGAAAGCGAAGGGCTTCAACTCCGTCGAGACAGATGGACGCGGACGTCGCGCCCTCGGGGGGTGCAAGCAAGCGCCGGTCCAACTGCTCAGGCTCGTGCGGCTACGGAATTGTAGCCAGCCGGGGGGCCGCGCTGCGGCGGCCCCGTGAGGCCTAATCGGCCGACGAGGCCGTCTCGCGATAGCACGCGCGCCAAGCGCCGACCACTGCCGAGATGCCGAACCGCTCGACCGCCGAACGCCCCTCCGCGCGAAGTGCGTCTGCGAGGTCGCTGGACTCCAGGATCCGCACGCAGGCATCGGCCAGCCCCCGGGCATCGCCGACGTCCGTGAGCAGCCCGCTCACGCCGTCCTCGACGATGAACGGGACTCCCCCGGCTCGCGTGCTCACAACGGGCACCCCGGAGGCGAACGCCTCGAGCACCGATATCGGCATGTTGTCCACGTTCGTCGGGTTGAGCGCGATCGCCGCACCCGCGTAGAGCGCGGGGATGTCTTCGTTCGGCACCCGCCCCAGGAACCGCACGGCGTCGAACACGCCCAGATCCGTGGCGCGTGCGTCGAGCGATGCACGTTCGCTGCCCGTGCCGGCAATCCAGAGCTCCGCGTCCGCGTGCTGCTCACGGATCAGAGCGATCGCCTCGATCGCGGCACCGACATTGTAGATCCGCTCCAGGTTGCGGGTGACGAGGATGACCGGCGCCGACGCCGGATTTGCCGTGACGTCGAAGCGATCCACGTCGACGTAGTTCGAGATGATCTCCGACGCGTAGCCGTGCTTCGTGAAAACCCCCTCGCGCGGCGCAGGAACGGCCGCACCCAATTGCCGCGCGCCGCGAGGAAGTCGTCTGCCAGGCCGCCGCGGTAGTTGACGATCACGCGACGTCGCAGGAGCCGGCCCACCACGACCGCGGGCGCCGTGAACAGGAAGAAGGAGGAGGCCGCTCGCCGCGAGCACGTGCACCACGTCCACGCGCGGCACCGTGCAGACCAGCCGCACCAGGTAGATCGCCAGGTTCACCACGCCGCGGACGCCCTTGATCCGTCCGAGCAGGCCAAGCCCGACGTTGGTCGGCACGACGCGGACCTCGGTGCCGGCCGAGCGAAGAGCCTCGCTCAGGCCCCGCGCCTGCACCGACATTCCGCCTTCCGGCGGCGGCCACGGCGCCACCAGCGCGACGCGCGGATCAGCCGCCGGCATCGGTCTCTCCACGGACCGCCGCCTGCGCGATCGGCGAGATCACGTAGCGGCGCTTGCGGGACCCGCTGACTCCGATCTCCTCGACGAACGCGACGTCGACGTCGACCGGTGCGCGCATCAGCTTCTGCAGACCGTCGCGGATCTGCGCCACCCCGTCGTCGGGGAACCCCGCCTCGCGAACGATGCGGACGACGAAGCGGTCCCGGCTCGTCTGTTCGACCTGGAAGCGGCCCACACCGGGCATGACGCGCAGTATGTAGATCGCTCCGAGCGCGTGCAGCAAACGGCCGTCGGGCGCGAGTAGGAAGTCGGTCGCCCGTCCCTCGATCCGCTCGATCCGCGGGAGTGCCACACCACACGAGCACGGTCCCGCCGCGGCCCGCGGCCGGCACGCCGACGTCGCCGGTGCGGTAGCGGATGAGCGGGAAGCCGAACGACTCCAGATGAGTGGTCACGATCTCCCCGCGCTCGCCCGGCGCGGCCGGCGAACCGTCCGGCCGAAGGATCTCGACGAACATCCCCTCAGCGAGGACGTGATTGCCTCCGCTCGGACACGCATGCGTGATCAGACCGGCGTCGCGGGCGCCGTACTCGCTGCCCACGGGCGCGCGGAAGGCGCGCTCGACCTCGGCCCGCTGTTCGTCCGACATGCCCTCGGCCGTCGCGAAGATCGCCTTCAGACCGAATTCCCGCCCGTTCGAATCGGTTCGGAGCACTCTGCGAGCCACGAGGTGGATGCTGGACGCGTAGCCGTACAGATGCGTCGGCCGGTAGCTCGCGAGATCCTGCACCAGCGCGTCGAGCCCGCTCTCCGTTCCCTCGAACGCGCTGTAGAGGCGTGTGTTCAGCAACCGGTCGCGCACCGAGCGCACGAGGTCCTGCGCGCCGATCTCGGTCGGGCTCGCCCACAGGACGGCCTCCCGCTCGCCCACGCGCACCCCCCACCACTCGCGAGCCCGCAGCCGCGCAGCGATGTTCACGGAGAACCTGCGACGGTCCACCTGCACCTCGACCGGCTCGCCGGTGGACCCTCCGGTCGCGATCGCCGTCATGGTGCGCACGCGGTCAGTCGCGATCGAGCAGCGGGAAGCGCCGGAGATCCGCGGTCGTCGCCAGATCGTCCGCACCGACACCCGCCGCGCCGAACGCTTCTCTGTAGTACTCCGTGTGCCTGCCGGCGTGCTCGATCATCCGCCGGAGCTTCGTGAGTTGCGCGGCCTCGACATCCGCGGACGACATTCGGTCGAATTCACGGGCCTCGCGCAGCGCCGCTTCCGTCGAGTGGCCCTTGAGCCACTCGTGGATCGGGAAGACGATGGACCGGACCAGGGCGTCATACATCGACGTGGGTCCCCAGAGCGCGCGCGTACACGTCGCGGTAGCGGCCGAGCTGCACTTCCCAGGACCGCTCGCGAAGCACGTACTCGCGTCCGCGCGCGGCCATCTCGGCTCGCCGCTCCGGCGCGTCCACGAGTTCGCGGATCGCTCGAGTCAGCGCGTCTCGCTCCCCGGCCACGAACGACGCGGCACCGTCGCCCGCCGGGTCGAGCAGTTCCTTGATCCCGCCGACGTCGCTCCCCAGAACCGCGCGTCCGAGCGCCATCGCCTCGAGCGGTTTCAGCGGAGTCGTGAGCTCCGTGAGGCGGTTGCGCAAACGCGGGTACACGAGTAGGTCGGTCACCACGTAGTGGTCCGGCACGGCCTCGTGAGGAACGCGGCCGGGCATGACGATCTGGTCGGCGACCCCGGACGCCTCGACGCGCGCGCGAATGGCGTCTTCGTCCGGTCCCCCGCCCACGAGCAGCAGTTGCACGTCAGGGCGATCACTCAGGATCGGCGCCACCGCGTCCACGAGCAGCGGCAAGCCTTCGTACGCGTAGAACGAGCCGACGTACCCGATCACCGGACCGGCACCGAGCCCGAGCCGCTCCTGCAGCGCGGGGTCGGGATCGATCGGAGTGAACTTCTCCGGATCGACGCCGTTGCCGACCACCGTGATCTTGTCCGCTTCGATGCCGCGGCCGATGAACTCGCGGCGCAGCGACTCACACAGGACGACGACCTGATCCGCGCGGCGGAGCAGGCGCGTCTCGAGCGCGGCCGTCGCGCGATAGCGGAGCGAGCCCGGCGTCGTCGTGCCGAGGTCGACCGCAGCGTCCTCCCACAGCGCGCGGACCTCGTACACGACAGGCGGGCCACCGGCATCGCGCACCTTGATCGAGGGCGTTCCGTTCAGCGCCGGGCTGTGCGCGTGCACGAGGTGCACGTCACCGATCTCGCCGAGCGTCCGCGTGATCGCCCGGCGCAGGTCGCCCATCAGCGCCGTCTGCCCCACGAACGGCGTGCGATTGATGATGTCGCGGGCCGCTCCCCGCGCGAGTTCCGCGCGGTGCACCTCGAGCCAGTCCGGCTTCTCCGGGCCGGAGCCGTCGGGGTACTCCTGCTTGGGCGAGGTGAGGACGACGGGGTCCCACCCCATCGCGCGCTGCTGCGCCAGGATGTTGCCGGAGCGGAACGTGTAGCCGCTGTGGTACGGCAGGTAGTGATCGAGGACGTGGAGGATCCTCATGTCGCGAGGTACCTATCCGCCCACCGATCGAACATCAACAGCGTCCACAGCGCCACGCTGTGATCGGCGAGTCCGCGCGAGTGGTCGCGCACCAGCTGGTCGACGACGTCGCCCTGGAAGTGATCGCGGATGGCGCTGCGCTCGCTGAGTCCCGCCGCGAGCGGCGCCAGCTCGTTGCGGAACCACGTCTTCAGTGGCACCTCGAAGCCCGACTTCTTTCCATCGAGGATGTGGTCCGGGATCGTCCCGCGCACCGCACGCTTCAGCAGGTGCTTGTGCTCGCGGTCGTCCAGCCGCACGCTGCGCGGCACCCGTGCCGCGAACTCGACCGCCGTGTGATCGAGGATCGGCACGCGCACCTCGAGCGAGTGCGCCATGCTGGCACGGTCGACCTTCGTGAGGATGTCGTCGGGCAGATACGTCACGAGATCGGTTGCCTGGGCGCGGGAGATCGGATCGGACGCCTCGACACTCTCGTAGATCTCCCGGAACCGGGCGCGGGGGTCATACCCGTCGAGGGCAGAGACCAGGTCGGGTGAGAGCAGCGCGCGCTTCGTGCGCTCGGACACGTGCGTCATGGTCCGGTAGTACGCCCCCGCCGGGACGTCGCCGAGGTTCGCGAGCAGCGTCTTCGCCCGCAGCGGCCGCGGGAGCCAGTCGGCCTTCGGGTACACCGCCGACAGACCTCGGGCCAGGCCGCGGCCGACGCCGCCGAACATGAACCCGCGCATCCGATGCTCGAACCCGTCGAACCAGTAGCGGCGATAGCCCGCGTGGGTCTCGTCTCCGCCGTCACCGGAGAGGGCCACGGTCACGCGCGCCCGGGTCGCCTCGCTGAGGTAGTACGTCGGGACCGCGGATGCATCAGCAAACGGCTCATCGAAGAAGTACGACAGCCGGTCGACGATCGACAGCGCGTCCGGGGTCACCACACGCTCTGTGTGGTCCGCGCCGAAACGCTCCGCGATCATCCGTGCGCGGTCGCGCTCGTCGAAGCCCTCGACCTCGAAACCGATGGTCGTGGTCTTCGGACTGCGCACACCGGACTCGGTCATCAGTGCGACGACGATCGAGGAGTCGACGCCCCCGGAGAGAAAAGCCCCCAGGGGCACGTCGGACATCAGGCGCCGCTTGACGCACGTCGTCAGCAGCGCACGCAGTTCCTCGGCCATTGCATCCGGATTGCTGGTGTGCAGATCACGGTCGAACACCGGCTGCCAGTAGCGCCGGACCTGCGGCGCATCCCCGCGGCGCAGCACGAGCGTGTGTGCGGGCGGGAGCTTGAAGACGTTCTTGAAGATCGAGCGCGGCGCCGGGACGTAGAGGAAGCTCAGGTAGTCGCTCAGCGACGTCGGGTCCAGCTCACGCGGCACTGCGGGGTGCGCGAGGATCGCCTTCAGTTCGGACCCGAACACGAGGCGGCCACCGATCCACGCGTAGTAGAGCGGTTTGATGCCGAGCCGGTCGCGGGCGAGGAACAGCGTCTGGCTCCGGCTGTCCCAGATCGCGAACGCAAACATCCCGTTGAGCTGCTCGACCATCGCGGGTCCGTGCTCTTCCCACAGGTGCACGAGGACCTCGGTGTCCGAGTTCGTCCGGAACCGATGCCCCTTCGCCTCGAGTCGCGGCCGCAAATCGGCGTGGTTGTAGATCTCGCCGTTGAAGACGACCTGGACCGCGCCGTCTTCGTTGCCCATCGGCTGGGCGCCGCCCGCGAGATCTACGATGCTCAGGCGCCGGTGGCCGAGGCCGACCCCGTCTTCCTCGAGGTGCCCCTCGCCATCAGGCCCGCGATGCGCGATGGTGTTGGTCATCGCGACGAGGACGCCCGGCGCGGTCGGCGCAGTCGCGCGAGCCCGGGGCCCGTCGAAGTATCCGGCGATCCCGCACATTCGCTAGCTCACGCTCCCAGACGGTGAGGGCGTTCCGAGCGGCAGGCCAAGGGCCGGCTGCAACGGCGCCCCCGGGGCGATGATGGTCCCGATGATGTGCCAGTAGAGGCCGAACGCTTTGGCCGAGAGAGAGAATCCCCCGATCTCGCGAGGCTGGCGACACCTCGCGAGACCCGTCCGCCCTCCCGGCGTCCGCCGCGACGATAGCAAGCGGGACACTTACCCCGACAGCGTGCTGGCGCGCCGCGCGATCTGCTCGTCGATCCAGACGAACGTCCTCGCGAGACCGTCGCGCAACCGGATCGACGGCTCCCAACCCAGGCTCTCCTGGATGAGCGTGTTGTCGCTGCAGCGGCCGTTGACGCCCTTCGGCGCGTCGAGCAGGTAGCTGCGCTCGAGCGTGACTCCCCCGATCTCCTCGACGATCGAGACGAGCTGGTTGATCGTCACGAGCTCGGCGGAGCCGACGTTGAGCGGCTCGCGCACGTCGGAGCGCATCAGTCGGATGGACCCCTCGAGGCAGTCGTCGATGTACATGAAGCTCCGCGTCTGCTCGCCGGTGCCCCAGATCTCGATCTCGTGGCGGCCGCTGCGTCGCGCCATGGCGACCTTCCGGCAGATCGCCGCAGGCGCCTTCTCGCGGCCGCCGTCCCAGGTGCCGTCCGGTCCGTAGACGTTGTGGTACCGCGCCACGCGGACCTCGAGCCCGAAGTCCTCCATGAAGTGGCGGCACATGCGCTCGGAGAACAGTTTCTCCCACCCGTAGCCGTCTTCCGGCAGCGCGGGGTAGGCATCGCACTCGCGGAGCGGCGCGACGTCCGGAGACATCTGCTTCTCCGCGTTGTAGACGCACGCCGACGACGAGTAGAAGTAGCGCGTCGCCCCGGCATCCCGCGCCGCGCTCAGCATGTGCGTGTTGATCAGCACGGACAGCATGCAGAGCGCCTTGTGGTTCTCGATGAAGCCCATGCCGCCCATGTCCGCGGCGAGCTGGTAGACCTCGGCGGCGCCGTCGGCCGCGGCGCGGCACGCGTCGATCTCACGAAGGTCGAGCCGCAGGTTCTCGGTCTCGGGGTCGACCAGGTGCCACTCGTCAAGGGGCTTGACGTCGACCCCCCGCACGCGCGTTTGTCCGCGGCGGCGAAGCTCACGGACGAGATGCCCGCCGATGAACCCGCCCGCGCCTGTCACGAGGATGAGATCGTTCGCCATCACGCTGTCTCCACTCGCGCGCTAGAAACGGTAGGAGAGCGAGAGCGCGAATTGGTTCTGGTCGAAGTCCCTGCCGCCGCCTTCCGTGTCGCGGTCGTCGTGGCGATAGGAGAGCTCGATCTGCGTGGTCGGGTTGACGTCGTACGCCAGAACGAGATCGATCGAGGTGCTCTCGAACCGTGCGCTATTCGACGGGTTGCTCGTCTGCCGCGAGAGCCGGGCCCCCGCCGTCCAGAGCGGGGACATCGCGATCTTGACGCCGCCGGCGAGCAGCGTGACCGCCTGGAAGTTGCTACGCGACCCTGGAAAGTAGTCGCGCTCGAAGACGAGATCGAACGTGGTCTTCTTGCTCGCTTCCCAGGCGGCCGTCAGCCGACCGCCGGGCCCGGAGAACTCGTCACGGTCGGCGACGCTCCCCGTGCTGCTGATGTGCTGGGAGACGTAGCCGACGCGACCGCTGAATCGCAGCTTCGGGGTCGGCTCCCACGCGCCACCGGCGAATCCGCCGAGCGAGTCCGAGTCGTTGTTGATCGAGCGGCGGAACTCGTCTTCGCGATACCGCAGCTGCGCGTTCACGGTCACCTTGGGGGATAGCTCGTGGCGCACGGTTCCGGTCACCTGGTGCTCGCGGCCGTCCAGCTGGGCGAGCCTCCGAGAATGGTCGACCAGGCGGAACCGGTACTCCAGCTGGGCGCCGGTCTTCTCCCAGTCGTGGCCGAGTGTGAGGCCGGTGGCAGAGACGAACTGCCGCACCCGCCGCTGCGCGATCAACACTTCGTCGACGTCACGACCGGCCGATCGCTGGCGTGCGCTCGTCTGTCGGGACACCAGCTGCGTGAGCCGTACGTGCGTCGCTGCGCCGACGTCCCATCGCGCGCCGCCCCGGACGTAGTAGGCCGTCTGGTCGAGGCCTGACTCGCGCGCGGAGAACGACTCCGTGAGGGCAGCCACGACATCGGCCTGAAACTCGGCACCCTCGCGCGCGATGCGACCGCCCAGTGTCGTGTCGAAGAACGTCGCACGCTCCTCGTCGCGGGACTCCAGGAACACGTTGTCGTCGCGCACCACCTTCTCGGACGCGAAGCCCCAGAGGGTCCACTCGCCCAGCTTGTGACCCGGATGGCGGATGGGGATGATCTGCGTGTGGAGCGGCAGCACGATCGTGTCGGAGATCCCGGAGACACGGACGGCGCCGACCGGCGCGACCGCACCGAAAGGCCGCGGCGCCGCCACGACGTCGATCGCCGACTCCAGATCCGTCGGGAGCCCGCCGCCGAGCGCTTCGCCGCTGGGTCGAACCCGAGGATCGTCGCCGGAACCGAAGACGCGTCCGCCGCCGATCGGTTCCGGCCGCGTGTCGGCGTTGTTCGCCCACGCAGGAGGCGCCCAGGCGCAGAGCGCGGTCGCGACGGCCAGGCTCACGACAGCGCTGCGCCGCCGCTCTCGGGGGCGACAGGCCGGCCGGATCGGTCCACGATCGTGCATGCAAGTCCCCCATTGCACCGCCGACCTCCCGGCAGTCGCGCGTCGTGGACATCCTACTACCGGTGGATCGAGCGGCTGCCCCGCAGAACGAGCCGTCGCCGAAAGTTCGGCGCCGGCGGCCTCGGCCACCCGGCGGAGAACCTCGAGACCGGCGATCTCGGCCCCTGTCGTCGATCGCTCGAAGGCGAGCGGCCTCGCTCCGCCACCCTCGAGCTGGCACGTCGCGACGTCGCCGCCGCGACCCCGGCGAGTGCCGGATGCGCGACGCGGCCACGGCACCGAGCAGGACCGAGGGCGCCGCGCCACTACGCGGAGGCGCTGCCGCGGCCGCCGCGGCCCGCGTACTCGTAGCGATGCGAGCTGTAGTAGCTGTAGTAGCCGCTCGTGCCGCGCACGCCGTTCAGCACGACGCCGATGAGCGGGGCGCGGACTTGGCGGAGGTGATCGTGTGCGCGACGCAGCGCCCGCAGCGACGTCGTGCCGAGTTCCACGACGAGCACGACCGCGTCGACATGGCGCGAGAGGACCGCTGGGTCCGAGACGGGACCGGCGGGTGGCGAGTCGAGGACGATACGGTCGAACGTGTCGGCGCTGTCGTCGAGCAACGCGTGCATCCGCTCGCTCGCGAGGAGCTCCGCAGGATGCGGCGGGGGCGAACCGCTCGTGAGCACCTCGAGACCGGCCACGGATTCGCGCGGCCGCGTGCCCGCTACCCTGCCGTTGCCATTCGCGTTCATGAGGAGGTCGCTCAGGCCCGTCTCGTTCGTCAGCGAGAACACCTTGTGCTGCCGTGGGTTGCGCAGATCGCAGTCGAGCAGGAGTGTGCGGTCGCCCGAGCGTGCCAGGGCGCCCGCCAGGTTCGCGGACAGCACGGTCTTCCCCTCGCCCCCTTCGGCGCTGGTCACGAGGATGCGCGTCGGCGACCGACCGTCCGCCGCGAACAGGAGACCCGTGCGGATGATGCGCACCGCCTCCGCCATTTCCGATCGGGGCTTGTCGAGGCTCGCCAGGGCGGGCACGCCGTCAGCGCTCGACGCGCGCGGCAAGATCCCGAGCACCGGGAGCCGCGTGACGCGCATGACCTGCTCCGCCGAGAGGATCGCGTCGTGGAACTGGTCGAACAGGAACGCCGTCCCCATCGACATCACGAGCGCGAGGAGGCCGATGGCCGTGAGATCGCGCACCGGCCGCGGACTGACCGGCACGTGGAGCTCGCGCGCCTGTTCCCAGACGAACAACGGCGCGATCTCCAGGACCTCCGCACCCTGCACGTCGCTCGACTGCGCGACGAGGTCGTCGAGGTCACGCCGGAGGCGGTCCCGCTCCTGCTCCAGGTTGGTGAGTTCGATCAGGAGACCCGCCAGCTCGCGCTGTTGATCGTGTCGTGCGTTGCGCAGCTCGGTGAGGCGAGAGAGCGCGCGCTCGGCATTCTCGTACCGACGTTCGACCTTCCCGCTGCCGATCTGGATGATGTCGTCGCGCCGCTGGCGCAGTACACCGGCCTGCATGTCGAGCAGCTGGATCTTCGGGTCGTTCTCGGTCCACTCGCGCAGGAGCAGGAAGCGGTCGTCCTCGACCTTGCGAAGGGTGCGCTCGACCTCGCGAAACGCGGGGTCGTCCTGGATCCCCGTGATCCGCGCAACCGTCCCGGCTTCCTGCGCTGCCCGCAGCTCGCCGTACTCGTTCTCGACGCTGATGAAGTCGACCTGCTGCTGGTCGAAGCGCTCCTCCGCGTCCTCGAGCAGCCGATCCACTTTCTTCTTCTCCGCGCGCACATCGGAGACCTGTTCCCGCGTGCGAAACGCTGCGAGGGACGTCTCGGCCTTCGCCAGCGCGTCGCGCACGCTATCGCGGCGGCTGGCGAACTCCGTCGCTGCGGTGCTGGTCCGCTCGGCCCGCTGCGAGCGCAACGTCTCCTCGAATGCGCGCGCGACGGCGTTGGCGGCAACCGGGTTCAGCTCCACGTGCGGGCTCTCGAACGCGATGCGGATGAGGAACGCCTGGTCGACGCGCGTGGGCTTCACCGCATCGACAAAGTCCTCGTACGCGATCTTCGTGGCCACGGGCGCAGCGTCGTCGTACGCGGCCCGCAGCACCGCCTCCGACTTCACGACGAGCATGAGCGTCTCGAAGTGCTCCGCAGTCACGGTGCGTCGCTCGAACGCGTCGCTGATCGTGGAGATCCCGTAGCTGTCGGACACCACCTGCAGCAGCGCGGGGTGACACGTGTAGGTCGGCGTCGCACGCAATGTGTAGAGCGTGCCCAGCGCGGCCACGAGCACGAGCACGAACAGCGACGACCAGCGGTGACGCAGGACGACGGCGAGGACACCCCGGAACAAACTCGGCTCCGGGCCATACAACGTCTCGGAGACGTCGTCGATCTCTGCAGGCAACGCCACGTTGGGGCGCTGCTCCGCAGGCGGGTGGCCGGTCTCGTTCATCGGGCGATCACCACGTCCGCTCGGTCACGTAGAGGACGTCGTTCGGGGAGACCACCAGGTCTTCCGCCTTGCCGTTCAGGATCGCGTCCACGTCCAGCTGGACGGAGCCCTCCGCACCCCGCGCTGCGCGAGTCCAGATCACCTCGGTACGGTCCGCCAGGCGCGTGAAGCCGCGCGCCAGTGCGATGGAGTTCACGACAGAGGGCGGGACGTCAGGCGGCAGCTCGTAGCTGCCGGGCGCGTTGACCTGACCGAGTACGGAGATCCTCCCCGGCGGAGGAAGCGTCTGCACGTAGACGGTGTCCCCGTCCTCGAGCACCACGTCGTTCTGCGTGAAGCCGGTCCGTTCGAGTTCCGACAGGTCGAGCACGCGATCCACCGGCATCGACTCGTGGTAGTTGCGCACGGTCACGTTGCTGGGATCGGCGCCTTCTGCGAGCCCACCGGCAAGGGCGATCAGCTGCAGCAGCCGCAGCGAACCCGACACAGGCCTCGGATGCGACCCGGGGCTTCTCACGCGGCCGAGTATGAAGACGGTCCGGGCACCGAACGATGAGATCGCCACCGAGACCCTCGGCTCGCGCACGTTGTACTGCGTCTCGAGGGCGCCGGCAATCGCGCGCGCGATGCTGTCGACCGTCTTGCCGGTGACCACCAGCCGCCCGATGAACGGATACGAGATCGAGCCGTCCGGCTGGACGTCGATGCTGCGGGAGAGCTCCGCGTGCCCGAAGACCGCAACGTCGAGCCGGTCGCCCGCCTGGATCACCGCGGGACTCGACGAGGATTCCGCGGGCTGCCTGTCCTGCGCGTTGCCCCGATCGGTCGCGACGAAGGAGAGCGCCACGAGCAACGTCATCGCGCACAGAGACAAGATGCCACGCATCAGGGAACTCCTTCGAGCCGAGAGGCCGTTCCGAGCAGGTCGGCGCCAACGTCCGCCGCCGCGGCCGTGCGAGCGGTGTCGCCCGACGCGGAGCTCGACATCAACTCCTCAAGAGTCTGCGCCAGAGGGTGGGCCAGGTACTCCGTCAACACGTGAAACTGCGGAACGGGTGAGTTGGCGGAGCATATCACGTGGCAGACGAGGCGCCCGTAGCCCACGTTCGACGGCGGGAGCGGTAGCAGGATCGTGATCGTCGTTCCGCCTCGATCCGGCGGCTCGCCCGTCGGCTCGGCGGCTTCGGTGGAGAACACCCAGCGCGGCTGTCGTCGCAGTGTCGCGACGTACTCCCACGCCGCTGCGTTGCGACACTCCTCGACCGACTCCTGTACGCCGAGGCGACGGGCGGTCGTCTCGCTGAACTCGAGGGCGAGGAACGAGTAGCGTCCCTCGACCACCGCGGAGCGCAGGTTGTCGCGGAGTTCCGCGACGGTCTTCGCACCCTGCAGACAATCGCCGGCGCGCGCCGCGCGCACGCGCGACGTGAGCCCGCTGCCCGGCCGCCGGACGAGGATCTGCGGGATGCGATCGAGGAGCACGCGGATCTCCACGTAGTGAAGCCTGCGCAGTCCGAGCACCGAGAAGATGAGAAGCACAGGGATCAGAACGCGCACCCAGACGTCTTCCGGGAAGAGCGCGAGCACACCCGTTCCGGCGAAGATCACGGCCGCTCCACCCAGGAGGGCGAGCGTCTGACCTGACGTGAGGCCCGACTTCACCAGCAGGTGGTGCATGTGATGCGTGTCGCCAGAGAACAGCGGCCGCCGGTTGACGTAGCGCCGCGCGATCGTGAGAAACGTCTCGGCGACGGGGATCGCGCACGGCGCCAGCAGGATGTGCGGATTCGTCGCGCCCGCGGGATCGCGTGACACCTTGACGGCGAGCGCAGCCACGACGAAACCGACGAGGAGGCTGCCGGAGTCACCCGGGAAGATCCGCGGCCGCGGCCAGTTCCACGGCAGGAAGCCCGCGAGGGAGCCCGCGAGCGCGAGAGCGAAGATCCCGGTGCCCATCGCGCCACCGACGAAGGCCAGCGCGGCACAGGTCGCGAGGGCGACGATGCCGAGCGTGGACATGAGTCCGTCGAGCCCATCGACCAGGTTGAACGCGTTCGTGATCCCCACGAACCAGAGCAGCGTCAAGGGGATCGCAAACGGTCCCAGCGCGATGGGATCGCTTCCCAGGAGCGTGATGGAGTCGATCGTGTAGTTCGCGTGGATCAGGAAACTCGCGGCCACGATCTCGCCCAGGATCCGGGGCACGGCGCCGAGACCCCGCACGTCGTCCACGACGCCGATCAGGAACACGAGGCCGGCGGGTCCCAGCAACAGCAGGAATTCGGTCTTTCGCCCGATGCTCTGCAGCTCGTCCCAGCCGAAAGCGAGGCTGTACGCGAGCGCACCGACGAGGAGCCCCACCGCGAGGGCGACGCCGCCCAGTCGTGGGACGCCGTGAGCCGACTGCGAACGGACAGAACCCCGACGCATGCGGCGGAACCGCATGCTGAGCGACGTGACGGCAGGTGTGACGAAGTACGCCGCGACCGCCGCCGCGCCGAACGCGATCACAGGCAGCCAGCCGACGGGCTCTCCTCCGTGCGCGCGCAAGGGACTCGGCGCGCTCGTTCTTGATGGCAGTCCGCTCCTCTGTACTGCTGCCCCCCGCCCGCGCAGCGTCCAGCGCACGTGCGTAGGCGGCGCGCGTCCCGCTCTCGTCACCCGCGGCGGCACGAAGCCGCCCTACGGATCGCCACCGCCCCACCGTCGGTCGGAGCCGCGCCGCTGCGGCTGCGTCTGCGGCCGCCCGCGCGGGAGCGGCGAGCCGACGCCACTCCCTCGCACGCAGGTCGTGGGCAGCGAGCTGGATCTCGACGTCCGTGATCCGTCGGATCGGCAGCGAGATGTCGTCGTAGCCGGCGAGGATCTCGTCGAGTAGGCCGCGCGCCGTCTCGCGCTCTCCGGAGTCGATCCGCGCCCGCGCCTCCGCGAGCCGCGCCGCTGCGCCGATGTCGCGAAGGTCCGCGAAGAACTCGGCGCGCTCCGCTGCCTTGCGGTCACGGAGGTCGAGCTCGAGCCGGCCGACGTAGCCGGAGGGATCCGGCGCGGTGCG
Organism: Planctomycetota bacterium; assembly: GCA_965248445.1. Lineage (GTDB taxonomy): Bacteria > Planctomycetota > JAJSAM01 > JAJSAM01 > JAJVHW01 > CBDFJG01. Next base: position 49,079 of record CBDFJG010000003.1, on the reverse strand, counting down.
CGCGAGATCGGCGAGCGTCGCGAGCGCGTCCGCGGCGCGACCGGAGGCGAGCAGCGACAGCGCCGTGACACGCCGAGCGCGGGCGTGCCGGCGCGGCGCGCCCTGCGACGCGTCCAAGGGCACCGCATCGAGCGCGGCGAGCGCATCCACCGGGCGGCCGGCGGCGAGGAAGTGCTCGGCGAGCACCACCTGACTGCGCGGGGAGGCCGGCGCGACTCGCGCGAGGTCCGCCGGGTCGGTGAGCTCGGGAGCGAGACGCGTGAGGATCTCGTCGAGGCGACGGAGGTCGCGCTCCGCGACGTTGCGGTACGCCTCCACGGCGTCGCGCAGCACCTCGGGATCCGCAGACTCCGTCCACAGCGCGAGCAACAAGTCCCCGACGCGCTCGACGAGTGCGGTGTGGCTCCCGGCACGCCGGACGACCTGTTCGAACTGCCGTTGCGCATCAGGGACCCGTCCGGCAGAGAGCGCTGCGCGCCCGAGGAGGAGCTGCGGGGCCGCCCACGTCGGACGTGAGCGTGCGGCCGAGCGCAGGAGGTCCTGCGCGCGCGCGCTCGACCCCGCGTCCGCTCCGTCGGCAGACAGGCTCTCCGCGAGGGCAAGCAGGACGTCGGGCCGGTCGCCGCGCCACGCCAGAGCCGTCTCGAGCCGAGCCCGGGCGACGTCACCCGTCGAGCAGGACGCGCCGCGCGCTGCCTGCAACACAGGCCGTACGGCGAGGTCCTGCGCGAACAACGTGGCCCCCTCGCCGGCGAACGCCAGCCCCAGTGCGATCCAGAGGACCGTGCGACCGATCGTCACCACTCCCCCTTCATCGTTCCTCCGAGCCGGGCGAAACGCCGCGGCGCGCAGCACCGAGACCCGCGCCCAGGACCGCCATCACGAGGTACGCGTTCCCCGGAACGTGCAGGTTGAAGTCGCCGGTGCCGTGAACCAGCACCGCCAACCCCGCAGACGTTGCGCCGATCATCACTCCGCGTCGCCGCAACGACCCACTGCGGCTGGCGCGCACCACGCGGACGGCCCACGACAGGGTGAATGATACCCCGAGTGCCACGGCGACGAGACCTCCACCGGCGAACGCCTGCGCCAGGTCGTTGTGGGCGTGTTGCCACGAGCCCGGGAGGCCGATGGGCTGGTAGGCCGGGAAGACGTGCTCGAACGTCCCCAGGCCGGCGCCGAAGAGGGGGAAGTCGAGGCCCAGGCGGAGCGCCGCCACGATCGCCGCGGGCCGATTCCCACCGAGCGACGCGCCCTCGAGGGCGACGGCGATGCGCCCGAGGACCGGGTCCGCGGCCAGGACCGCGCTCAAACCCACCGTGACGACGACCGCGGCTCCGAGCAGGACGAGGGGCCCACGGGCACGACGGCCGCGGGCCAGAAGGATCCCGGCGATCGCAAGCCCGACCAGGAACGCGAGTACCCCCAGGCGCGAGGCGGTGAGAAAGAGCGTCGCCACCATGGCGCCGACGGCAAGGAGCACGCCGAGGGCTGCCGGCCGCGACAGCGCGACCGCGGCGCTCTGTGCCGCCGTCTCTCGCAGGGTCCGTCCTACGGAGCGGCGGGGATCCTCCGTGAGGGCGAGGAACAGCCCGACGCCGGTCAGCGCGGTCACCGCCAGCAGACCCGCGAGGTGGTTCGGGTTGACGAACGGTCCCGCCGCCCGATCCCGGTAGCGGATCTCACGCGGCAGGTAGTCGAAGATCGCGACGCCCCCGACGTGCTCGACCAACGTGAGAACCGCGACCAGCCCGCCGATCGTGACGACGCCCCGGAAGAACCAGATCGCCTCGTGCGTCCGAGTCGTTCCCCTCGCGAGCAGCACGAACACGAGCGTCAGCGTGGCGAGCCGATAGAGCTCGACGTGCGTCGCAAACGGCGCGAGCGACAGGGGCGCCCAGCCGAGCGTCTCGCCCGAAGGCAACGCGGACTCGCGCCACGCACGCGCGGCCGGGGAGACGATCCCGAGCACTGTCGGCGGGAGCGGGACGAGCTGCAGGGTAGCGAGCCCGAGCAGCCCGAACAGGTACGTCTCCGGACGCCGCCACAACGACTCCGTCGGGACGGACGTCGGAAGCGAGGGAGGCACGAATCGCAGGACGAACGCGAGCAGCGTCACTCCGCCGAGGACCGCCACCGCCCAGATCTCGCCCCCCCCGAGCATCGCGGTCGCGAACGCCACGGCGCCGAGCACGAGGGCGAGGGACGCGCGGGTTCGCACCGGGGTCATCTGGCCGGAATCATCTGAGGGTCTGCTCATCGGCCGTTCCACCACGCCTCGAACGGGACGCGCCCCCGCCGGCCGGAGCCGACGGGGGCGCTGGACTCGCCTGGAACGACCCCGAAGGTCAGTACCTGATCTTCGAACCCCTCTTGTACGCGGTCACCTGGATCGCGTTCTCGGTGCCACCGAAACCAATGCTGACCAGGAAGGGCTGCGCCGCGCCTCCCGCGAACGGGCCCAGGTCGACATCGCGCGCGAACACACGAATGATTCGCGTCTCGTAGTTGATGTGGCAGAACCAGATGCCCTCGGCGCGAAGGCCTCCGCCTGGATCCCAGCGACGGAAGTCCCAGCCGTCCGAGCGGCTTCCGGCAGTGTGGACACCCTGCGAGAGACGCACCTCGTGCGGGGCCGTCGGGTCACCCAGACGCAGCGTGACGACGGGGGGGGCGCCCGGGACGGTGATGCTGTCGCCCATGAATTCGGCCTGCAACGAGAGCGTGTCCTTGCCCGTGCCGGTGATCTTGGCGATCGCGCGAACGAGCGTCAGCGGCGTCACGAACTCCTCGCCGTCCGCCCTCGAGTACTTGCCGGCGGTCAGGGCGACGCGCGACTCGACGTCGAACGTGCCCAGCTCGAAGCCGGTCTGGAACTCGTTACCGTTCGGCAGCGAGTCCGAATAGCTGCGGACGCTGATCGTAAAGCGCGCCTTCGAGTCGTCCCTTCTCGACTCGCGGACTCGCACCTTGATGTTCCTGTTCGCGCTGCGATAGTTCCACTGGCCCCTTCGCTTCTGGGTCATGCCGGAGATCGCGTGCGTCTTCGTGCCGTACTCGATCGTGCTCGCCTGGGCGAAGTCGACCATGTCGTCGCCGAGGTCGAGGTCAGCGTGGACGACGAGCCTCGACGAGACCCGGACGACACGCGGACGGATGAACCCGTTCGCGCCCGCGGGCCCGGCTACGAGCGCGGGATCGAGGCCCTCGAAGATATAGGCGGAGCCGGAATCCTCGTCGGCGTCGCCCGTGTCGCCGTCGCGGTGCGCGCCGGCAATGCAGATGCCCTGGTTGACGCCGGCTGATATGCCGAGCGCATCCGCCGCGGCAATGTCGGAGGCCTCCAGTTTGTCTCGCTCGGTCCAGACGCCGGTGAAGGGGTCGCGCTCGAAGTCACGGACCGAGCCCTGCGTCGAGGCGCCCGGCTCGTCGTCCTTGTCGACGCCGACGACCGCGACGTTGTCCCAGACACCCACCGAGAAACCGAACGCGTCGTTCAGGACGCCGTCCGAGTGCGTCAACTTCTGCTGCTCCGACCACTTCGAACCGACGGCCATGGCGTCGTCGCGCACGAACACGTACGCCGCACCGGCGTTTGCCTCGAGAGCGATATCTGCGTTGGGAGCCCCGATCAGGACGGTGTCACCTGCCGTGGCCATCGAGAACCCGAAACTGTCTCCGGCGGCAGCGTCGGAGGCGGTCAGCTTCTGCTCCTCCACGAGCACGAACTGACTCCGCGCGTACACGTATGCAGCGCCCGTACCGCCACCGCCGAACTCCGCACCCACCGTCGCGAAACGGCCCTGCAGTGCGACCGACGCGCCGAACAGATCGCCGGTCGCGGCGTCCGAAGCCGTGACCTTCTGGTCCTGCGTCCACGAGGAGCCGGTGCGCGAGAAGAGGCACGCCGCACCGGAGTTCGGTGTCGCGTCGAGAACGCCATCCTCGAAACGCGCTCCGATCAGAGCGGTCCCGCCGTAGATAGAGACCGATGAGCCGAAGCGGTCGCCTGTCTGTTGGTCGGCTGCTTCGATCCTCGCCTGCTGCGCCCAAGATCCGGAAACGCGGCGGAACAGGTACGCGGAGCCGGTGGTGCTGGCACCGTCCTTCGGAGCGCCGATGATGGCGTAGTTTCCGGAGATCGACACCGCGTGGCCGAACTCGTCGTTCGGGGCTCCGTCCGAGGCAACGAGCTTGTCCTCTTCGGACCAGACCCCGGTGTTGGGGTCACGCACGAACACGTACGCCGCTCCCTGGCGGCCGTTCTCGCGTTCGGCTCCAACGATGGCGGTGTCACCTTCGATGGCGCACGAGTTCCCGAAACGGTCCAACGCGGCGGCGTCCGACGCGGTGAGCTTCTGATCCTCGTTGACGGTTGCCGCGTTGACCAGCACCCCGACGGCCACGACCATCACACCGGCCAGCGTTCTGACCCTTCGCACGTTCCTACCCTTGGCGACCATTGTGCTTCCTCCCTTGCTCCACACCTTCTGCAGACCATCGTCTGGTCGTCCGCCGCGTCATCGGCGCCCACGATCGGTAGCGACCGGATCGGTCGTGGGGCGGGCCGATCGTCGCCGGGTACCCTCGCGCACGCTCCGGGATCGAGGGCCGCGCACGAAGCGGGGAGGTCGACCGGCCGAATCGACCAACGTGGAGGAGACGTGCAAGCCGACGCCCTCATGCTCCGGCCACCCAGTGGCGCAGATCCCGTGCCAGCAGATCCGAGAGCAGCTCGACGTCTTGCCGGAACTCCTCCGCGAGTTCGCGACGGAGCGCATCGGAGAGCGGGGCCCGCGGCGTCTGGCGGAGGTTGAGGGCGAGAAGATGACGCAGGAGGCCGAAGTTCCGCTTCACGCCGAACGCGCTCTTGATCGCTCCGGCGACACGACGTGTCCCGAGGAGCGCACGCGAGCGGACGTCTCGACCCGCGTTGTGCCGCTCGAACGTCCGGCCCGGCTGCGGCGCCACTCCGAGGAAGCCGAGGACCCGTGCGAACGCGCCGGCTGTGTCACGCACGAAGTCGTCGAACACCACGACGTGCAGTTGATCTCGGGGCACGACGTCGAGCACGCGCCTCACCTGCGCACCGAGTCGCGCGGTGTCTCCGTAGAGCAGGTAGTTGACGTCCGGGCACCCGCTCGGGACGTCGCGCCCTTCCCGTCTTCGCCCCTGCAATCGCCACGCCTCGGCCAGGTCCTCGACGTCCTCTCCGTGAGCGTGCAAGGCGAGCGCGTGGAGCGAGGGGACGAGTTCGATCGGGCTGCGCACCATCACGATGAGCCGTGCATCGGGATCAAACGCCAGGATGTTCGAGACGGCGGTCGTCGAGTGCAGGTAGCGCGGCGACGCCTCCCCCACGGCGCGATGCTGAGGACCGGCGGCTTCGAACAGCCGCAGATAGTCGGCGCGGTCGGTGGTGCGGTACCCGATGTAGTCGTCGTTGAAGTGGTTCGGCTCCTTCGGCGAGGACACGAACACCTCGCGGTGGGCACGGAGGTACTCGCTAAGCGACGTCGTGCCGCACCGCGGGGCCCCAATCACGAAAAAGTCCGGCCGCCTCAACCCTCGGTACCCGCCCTGCGCCCCTTGCCGTTCACGCCGTCACTTCTCGCCTCCCCACGCAGCGTCGTCGAGATCTGGTTCGCGTGACGGCACGGAAAGACACGCGACCGCACGGCTTCGAGCCCGCCGAGACGGGCCTTCGCGGTCAGGTCGTGCGCGGCGGTGCCGCGGTGACGTCCTTCAGCGTGCTGGACCGCCTGGTGCAGTTCGGCATGACCGCTTGGCTCGCTCGTCTGCTCACGCCCGAGGAGTTCGGGACGTTCGCGATGACGCTGGTCGTGGTCGGCGTGCTGCAGCAGCCTCTCGCCGTGGCGATCCCGAGCGCGATCGTGCAGCGCAAGGGCCTCGAGCACGGACAGATTTCGACGATGTTCTGGATGAACACTGCGGGGTCAGTCCTCGCCTCGGGGGTCCTCTTCGCCGTGGCACCGCTCGTCGCACTGTTCTTCGAGGATCCGCTCCTGGCCGACACAACGAGGGCGTGCGCGCCGTGGCCGATCGTCGGAGCACTCGGCGCGCAGCACGCGGCGCTCCTTCAGCGGCGAATGCAGTTCCTCCAGCTGTCGGCCTATCGCCTGGGCGCCGTGATCGCGGGCGGTGCTGCGGCCATCGCGATGGCCTACTCACACATGGGGGTGTTCTCGCTGGCCGGCCGATTCGTGGCGGAGGCCGGAGTGCTCGCCGTCCTGGTGTGGACCGCGACGCGCTGGGTGCCCGGCCCCGTCACGCGCGGCGCGGGCGTGCGGGCCATGACGTCGTTCAGCGGCTACCTGTCCACGAACCTCGTGCTCAGCGCGCTAGCGTCGAACGCGTATCGCATCGTGCTCGGGAGATGGGCCGGGGCGGCCGCGCTCGGGGTGTTCTCCAAGTCCCTCGGCGTGGCGCGTCTGTCCGCCGGCGCGATCGCCTCCCCCATGCGGCACGTCGTCGTGTCGGGACTTGCGAGGGTGAGCGACGACGGCGAGCGGCTCGACCGCGCTTTCCTCCGCGTGATCGGAGTGGTGGCGCTTGTCTCCATGCCGTTCGCGGCGTTCCTGTTCGTCGCCACGCATGAGGTCGTCGCCATCGCGCTCGGTGATCAATGGGACGCGGCCGTGCCCGTGCTCCGCGTGCTCGCGCCAGCGGCCGTGCTCCTCCTCGTGAACCAGAGCTTCGCCTGGGTCCTCGTCGCCACCGGGCGTGGCCGCGAGCGGCTGGCTTTGGGTGCGATCTCAGCGACCGCGCTGCTCCTCGGAGCACTTCCGGCCGCATGGTACGGCCCGCTCGGCGCCGCGTGGGGCTTCGCGGCCGCGACGATCCTCGTGGACTTCCCAGCGCGCGCCGCGTTCGCGGCACGTGCCGTGGGGATCGGCATCGATCGGGTGTTGGTGGCCGTGGCCGGCCCGATCGCAGCGGCGGCGTGCATGTGCGGAGCGATCGCCGGCGCCGACTCGCTCCTCTCGCTGGATCAAGCTCACGTCGTCGTCGCCCTCGCGGCGAAGGCCGCGATCGGCGCGGTCGCGTTCTTGGTCGCCGCGCGCCTGTTCGCACCGGGGGCGACGCGAGAGGCATGGAACGCGTGGACCACGCTGCGTGACGACCAGCGCCGGCCGTCCGAGACGGCCTGATGCTGTTCAACTCCTGGTCGTCAATCTCGGCATCGTGGGCACCTTCAAGTACCTCGCGTTCTTCGCCGAGTTCTGCTCCCGCTGCCGCGCCCCCGCGGCGCCTGGTGAACGGATCTGGTAACTGGTATCTGGGAGCGAAGCGCACCGATTGATCGGGATTGAATCCTCACCGGTCTCCGTACCAACGCGGTACCAACGCACGATGTGTCGCGACGATGCGCCCGGCGTCGTCGCGCGCTTCAGTCGGGTATGCTCCCGGCCGGACGGGAGATCGCCATGTCGCACCTCGCGATGACTCTGGAGGAGATACGTGCGTTCATCGGAGATGGCGAGATCGTCGGGGCGGGCAGCTTTCTGTGCCGTTCGGTCGCGTCGCTCGAAGGCGCCGGAAAGGACCAGCTGTCCTTTGTCAAAGACCAGCGCTTCTTCGAGCGAGCCCGCGCGAGCCGGGCGGGGGCTCTGTTGGTGCCGGTCGTCATGGACGGACTCTCTGCCAATCAGTTGATCGTCGAGAATCCGTACGCCGCGTTCGGTGCGCTCCTACACAAAATCGCATTCGAGAAGCGCCGTCAGCCAGCCGGTGTCCATCCGCAGGCGGTGGTCGATCAAAGCGCCACACTCGGTGACGGAGTGACCATCGGAGCCGGGGCGATCGTCCGCGAAGAGGCGAAGATCGGCGCTGGAACGGTGCTCTACGCAAACAGCTACGTCGGCGAGCGCTCGACGGTCGGGCGGGACTGCGTCCTACATCCGAACGTCGTGGTCCTCGAGGACGTGACACTCGGTGACCGGGTGGTCATTCACAGCAGCAGCGTGATCGGTAGCGACGGCTACGGCTATCTGCAGCACGGAGGCCGCCACCACAAGATCCCGCAGGTGGGCCACGTCGTGGTCGGCGACGACGTCGAGATCGGATCGCTCACGACCATCGACCGCGCGACGCTGGAGACCACGCGAATCGGCCGCGGCACGAAGATCGGCGACCTCGTGCACGTCGCCCACAATTGCCAGATCGGCGAGCACGTGTTGCTGTTCCCGACGGTGTCGATCTCTGGGTCGGTCACGATCGGGGATCGTTCCATCTTTGCCGGCCGCTCGGGCTGTTCGGACAACCTCACGATCGGCGAAGATGTCGTGATGGGCGGAACCTCCGTCGCCTGGAAGGACGTCCCGCCCGGCGCGCAGATGTGGGGCAACCCCGCCCGCGACAAGATGCTCGAATTGCGCATTCAACGTGCGCTCCGGAGACTCCCGCAGATGCAGCGCGCGTTGCGTGGACGGGGGGACGCCGACGACGAACCACACCCACTCGGGAGCTAGCGAGCGATCGAGCCCTCGCCGGCCGTGAACCGAACTGGCCCCGTTGCGTTCTCGGCGCTCTTCACCAGGGGCTGTAACACGATTGGGTAGCATCCCGAGAGTAGACAGAGGGAGCGGTGCGGACCAACTGACGGCGCCGCCACCGGAGTTCGGCGGAGTTCGCGTCCCGCCCCGAAGATCAAGAGGCCCGACCTTGCCCGGACAGTTCGAAAACACAGAGGCGGCCCGTGAGGCGAAGCCCGCGCGGCGGCGATTCCTCCCCGCGTTCTGGATGGCCGTCTGCGCGGCGGCGCTGGTTGCGCCTGCCCTCGACAGCCCGTTTCCGCCCGTGCAGGCGGCGGTCACGTGCCGGCCGAACGTCGTGATCGTCTTCGCGGATCAGCTACGCGCCCAGGCACTCGGCTCCGCCGGCAATCCGGTCGTCCACACGCCGCGGCTCGACGAACTCGCCAACGAGGGCGTGCGCTTCACCCGCTCGGTCTGCACGCAGCCCGTCTGCACGCCCTCCCGCGCGGCGCTGCTGACCGGCCGCTTCCCTCACAACACCACGGTCGAGCGCAACGGCGACCTGCTTCCTACGGAGGCACGCACGATCGCCGAGGTGCTCGGAGACGAGGGATACGCAACCGGTTTCATCGGCAAGTGGCATCTCAATGGCGGGACCCGGTCGTTCCGCGGCCGTAAGAACAGCCCCGAAGCCAGAGGCTTCGTGCCGCTGGGCGACTCTCGCCAGGGCTTCGACTTCTGGGCCGCCAAGGAGACGGGGCACGTGTACTGCCGCGCGCGGTACTTCATGGACACGCCCGAGACGATCGAAGTGGAGCGCTATGCGCCGGAGGTCGAGACCGACCTCGCGATCGACTTCATCCAGCGCAACCGCGAGCAGCCGTTCTGCCTCGTGATGGCCTGGGGACCACCCCACGACCCCTACGTCCCTCCCGCCGAGTGGGACACGTACACGCCGGGCCAGATCGAACCGCGACCCAACGTCCCGAACCGGCTGCGCGGATGGACGCGGAAGGCGACTGCGCGGTACTACGGGCTCGTCAGCAGTCTGGACCACCAGATGGGCCGCCTTCTCGACGCGCTCGACGCGGCGGGGCTGGCGGAGGACACGATCGTGGTCTTCACCTCCGACCACGGGGACATGCTCGGATCGCACGGACACGAACTGAAGCAGAAGCCCTGGCGCGAGTCGCTGGAAGTCCCGTTGCTGCTACGTTTCGGACGCGATGTCCCGGGAGGAACGCCGCTCGATGTGCCGGTCTCCACGGTCGATGTCACACCGACGGTGCTCGGCCTGTGCGGAGTGGAAGGACCAGCGGACATGGACGGTGTGGACCTGTCACCCCTTCTGCGGGGTGAGGGAGGCGAGGAGCCCGACTCGGTGTTCGTGATGAACAGCGGGAAGGGCCGCAACGGGCTCGGCGCCGAATGGCGCGGCGTGGTCACGAAGCAGCACGCGTACTTCCAGACGAGGCGCGGCGGTTGGCTGCTCTACGACCACGACGCCGACCCCTACGAGCTGACGAACTTGCTGGAGGTCGAGGCCAATGTCGCACTCCGTGACCAGTTGAGTGACCGACTCGCGCGCTGGCGCACCGAAACCGGCGACGACCGCCCGCTCAAGGGAAAGTTGCGGAAGCGGAAGATCCGCAAGCTCTCGAAGCGCCTCCAACGCCCTCCAGCGTGCAAGTAGGGCGCGGATTGCGCCTACACGGCGAGTGGCCCGGCTCCCGCCACGAAGTGACCTCTATTCACCCTCGGGCCTGTCTTGCAGCGACTCGAGGAGCCGGCGCGGACCGCGCTCGCCGGGCGCGAGTTGCACCAGCTTCGTGGCGTAGCTGATCGCCGTCTCTAGCCGCATCTGTTCACGAGACGTCGCGATGACGGTGCTTTCGGAGTCCACAGGGTCAGATCTTGGCCAGGCGAGGGCGGATGCTGTCGTCGTTGCCACAAGGGCAACGCGAGTGAGCGGCCGAAACGGCGCGGATTCTGCGGTGTGGGCAGACCGTAGGCCGGGCGGTGGTGTGGCGGACGGCGCGGCGGGACGTCAGGTCGGCTTCGGGGATGCCAGCAGTCGTTGCGCGCAGCGCTCGAAGACGTGCTGCCAGGGCCACGACGAGGACATCGAGACCCAGATCCGGCGCGTCGTGATCCGCACGAGCGCGCCGATCTTGAGCAGCCGCAGGCGGATCGTGCCGGCTTGCGCACGCGCCATCTCGGTGCCGGCGAGACCGATGCGTCGCAGCGCACAGGTCAGGACGTAGGCCATGGCCGACATGGCCATCCGCACGGCGTTGCCCTGCATCGTGTGCACCGACAGACGGGTGCCGAAGAGCTCGAGCTGCTGCTCCTTGATGCGATTCTCCGCCTCGCCCCGGGCGCAGTAGAGCTGCTCGTAGAGACGCTTGCTGCTCCAGCTACGAGGCGGCAGATTGGTCACCACGAAGCGGGGATTGCGCTTGCCGCCCGGCAGGTGCTCGGCCTTGGCGACCACGCGACGCCTCTGGCTCCAGCTCCCCAGCGTGGTCCAGGCAAAGTCGCGAAAGACCCGGGCTGCTCGGCCGGTCTGCACGGCACGGGCTGCGGCCTCATCGAGCGCGTCTTCGACGTGTCGCTCAAGGCGCTCATTGCGCGCCATGCCCAGCAGGTAGAAGTGGCCGGCGGCCTCGCACCAGGCCATCAGCTCCTCGCGGCAAAAGCCCGAGTCTGCGCGCACGAGCACCTTGGCCCGGGGCCAGCGGCGCCGCAGACGTAAGACCAGCGCACGGAGCTCGTCCACGACTCCGCGCGCGGGATCTCTGTCAGCGGTCTGGAGCCGAGCGAGCAAGAGGTGCTCGCCGCAGAAGACGTACAGCGGCAGGTAGCAGTAGTGCCCGTAGTAGCCGTGGAAGAAGCGGCCCTCCTGCCGGCCGTGCAGCCGCACGTCGGAGTGGTCCAGGTCCAGCACGAGCAGGCCCGGATCCTCCGGCCCCATGGCCTCGCAGAAGACGTCGCTGAGCACGCTGTCCACGCGCTCCTGGTCCATCTCGATCTTGGCGTAGCGCGTCTGTGCCGTGGCGCCGAGCTGCGTGGTCTCGAGCCGCGAGAGCGTCGGGTGCGTGGCCAGAGCACCCTCGCGCTTGCCGCACGCCGCGGCAAACAGCGGGTCCTTGCCGACATGGTCGTGGTCCACCAGATCCTCGTAGCCCGCGCACAGCCCGAAGACCCGCTGACGCAGCATCTGGCCGACCGTGTGCTCGACCCGACGCGGGTCCCGGTGGTCCCCGAAGCAGCGCGCAAACCGCGAGAGCAGATCGATGCGACGATCGACCCGCTCGAGCAGCAGCACGCCCCCGTCGCTCGTCACGGTACCGGCGTCGAAGCGCGTCACCGCGGTGCGTCCACAGATGCCCGCGAAGAGGGTCCCCTGCGGGCTACAGTCTGTCGTCATCGGGCCGGCGCTCCTGTCGGTGCAAGTACTAGCGAGTACGAGCACTTAGACAGACGACGGCCCGCTCAGATTCCCGGCTGGTGAACGATTCGGGCTAGCCCGCACTATTCATGACGACGCTCGCGATGGCGTCCCTCGGCCGGTCCGAGCGCCCGGGCGCTCGACTTGCGGCGTTCACCGAGGTCGGCGGGGTCTCGGACGGCGGGATCTTCGTTCCGAGGGGGCGTTCAAGTCCATTTGCCGCCGCGCGGACGAGGTCTGGACGGACCGGTAGCCGGAAGCGTGTCGTTCTTCTGGCCATCGGCTGCGCTCAGACCGGCGCAGCGCCGAGCCTTCGCGCGACGCGGCACCACAGCTCGCGCCATGGGCAGGCCGCCGCGAGATGCACGACGACGCGGCGCACCGATTCCACGACGCGGGCGCCGATCTTGAGCAGCCGTTCGCGGATCGTGTGCACCTGCCAGACTGCGGCCGTGGTGCCGCGCAACTGGTAGCGTAACTCCTGGAAGAGTACGTAGGCCGCCGCGGTCATCAGCACGCGGAACTGGTTCGCCAGGAAGCTCGAGTTGCTCGTGCGATCCACCGCCAGGCCACCCTTGAGTTCCTTGATGCGGTTCTCGGCGTCGCCGCGACCGCAGTAGGTCTTGCAGTAGGTCGTCTCGGGCTTGTAGCTGCGCGAGACGTTGGTGACCACGAAGCGCGCGTTGTCCTTGTTCACCTTCCCGGTGGCGACCAGCACTTGCGCCTTGAAGACCACGCGGCGGGACCTGCTCCAGCTCTTCGCCCGGTACTCGCAGTCGCCGTAGATCTGCGCCGTCTTGTCTTCCATCGCCGCCAGCACCGCAGCCGCTGTCATCTCGGCGTCGCACAGATCCAGGAGCCGCTTGTTCTTGGGCATCCCGACCACGTACTTCACGCCGAGTTCGTCCAGCGCGTCGAAGAGCCGCGAGCCGGCGAAGCCGCTGTCCAGGCGCACGAGGATCTGCGTGCGCGGAAACGCACGCCGAAGTCGCTTCACCATCCGGCGGATCGTCCGCAGCGACGTGCGGCCCTCCTTCGCGTTGCCCGGCCGCAGCCGCGCACAGAAAAGGTACTGCTCCGGATCGCCGTCGACCGTGAGGAAGCCGAAAACCGGCAGGTAGCACCACGTGTCGTAGAAGCCGTTGAAGAGCGCTCCCTGCTGTGCACCGTGGGTCGGGTCACAGCTCGGGTCCATGTCGATCGTGATGCGCCGGGCCCCCCGGTGGCGAGCGCAAAGACGCTCGATCACGTCCTCCTCGAGCTTGCGCGACAAGGCCACGAGCTCGTGCGCCGTGACCGCGTTCTCGAAGCGCGACAGCGTCGCCTGAGACGCCAGGTCGGCGCCCTTGATCGGCGCGCGGCCCGTGACCCCCTTGAGCATCGGGTCGGTGCCCACGCGAGCCGCGTCGTTCTGGTCGCTGTAGCCCAGGCCGATCGAGAAGACGCGCTGCCGAAAGAGCTCCTCCAACGAGTGCTGCACCCGCGTCGGGTCACGACGATCCACCAACAGCGCAGCCAGACCTGCGGTCACTCCCATTCGACGGTCCACCGCGCGCAGCAGTCCCGCGCCTCCCTCGGACGTGTGCGCTTCGCCGTCGAACACGGCCGTGGTGACCTTCCCGAAGAGATCGGGAAACCGGACAGTGTGTGGGGTAGAATTCGTCACTCGGGCGTACCTCTCGCATCTGTGTAACTATTGCTCTAACAACAGTTTATGCAATGCGCGGTGCGCCCGAATCTACGTTCCGGGCGTGGCGTGATGAATTATGCAGGCTAGCACTCACGGAAGCAGCGTCCGCGCCGGGGCGCGGTCCCCCGCTAGGCGTTCAGGACGTCGTTCGCCCAGGTCCAGGCGGCCACGCAGCGGGGCATGCCGGGGGTGCTCGCCGAGAGCGCGACCACCTGCTCGATCTCCTCCGTCGAGCACCCGACCGCGAGGGCCTTGCGCGTGGCGGCGCTACGCGAAGCGCTTGCGGATCGTGTCGGGTACCAGGTCGAGGTCGCTGGCTTCGGCCAGTGCAAGCCGGATCTGGTGGGCGAGGACGGCGGTGTCGACGGGGCTCTGGTAGCCGTCGAGGCAGTCCTCGATCGCCTCGCGCGCGGTGAGGCCCTTGGTGCGCGTGGCGCGGTACGCCTTGACGGCGAGGGCTTCGGCGGCGCCAGGGGTCAGCAGGTCGGGGAGGCGGTCTTGTACTGCCGCGAGGTCCTCGTCGGAGAGGACGAGACCGCGGCGCTTGCAGAGTGCGCGCAGGAGCAGGCCGGAGGATTCGGGCTCGGTGGACGGGAAGAGCGGGATGCGCGTGTCGATGCGGCCGGGACGCTTGAGATCGACTTCGATCAGATCGGGGCGCGAGGACGCGAGCACCCACACGATGCGGCCGCGGTTCTCGGGACGGCTCATCTCCTGCGCGACCATCGAGTAGATGCGGCCGGAGAGGCCGCTGTCGCCGGATGACGCGCCGCGCTGACCGAGCGTCTGGTCGGCTTCGTCGATGAACACGAAGCAGCGGCCGAGCGCGTGCAGAAGACGGAAGATGCGTTCGAGGTTGCCCTCCGTGCTGCCGATCCACTTGTCGCGGAAGTTGCGGATGCGGACGACGGGGACACCCGCCTCCCCCGCCAGGCACTTCACGAGGTACGTCTTGCCGGTGCCGACGGGACCGCAGAGCAGGTAGCCCATCGGGATCGCCTCGGTGTCGCCCTGACGCCAGAGTTCGACGTCCTGCCGCAGCCACGCGCGCACGCCGTCGGCGCCGACGAAGTCGTCGAGCGTCCGGTCGCTCTCGACGAACGAGATGAGGCCACCCGCCTCCCGTTCGATGAGAGTGCGCTTCATCTCGACGAGGTCGTCGTCATCGAGCGTCTCCCCGCGGTGCTCGAGACGGCGCAGCAGGCCCTCGACCGCAGACGCACTCGCGCCCACCAGGCGGCCGGCGAGTGTGTCGTGGTCCTCGTGTCCCGCGAGCGCCTTGGGGTACTCGTCGGCCCACAGTGCGAAAGCGCGCGCGAGCTCCGCGCCGTCGGGCAACGGCACCTCGACCTGCGCCGCGCGCGGGTTGGTGGCAACGACCGGGTGCAGGTCGTTCAGGTTTTCGGCGACGAGGAACGTGGCGATCGGATGGTCCTCGAGAGTGGAGTCCGCGGACCAGTCGCGCACCAAGAGCGCGGTCGCGGCGAGGTCGTTCGCGGCGGCGCCCTGCACCCGAGGCGTGATGAACTGCGCCTCGCGGAGAATCAGCGCGACGTGCAGGTCGCGGTCCCCCAGCACGCGCAGGTTGGCGCAGTACCGCAGGAAGTGCGTCAGGACCTCGACTGCGCCGCGCGGCGTCTTGGGTAGCGGCTGCGCCTTGCCGGTCGGCCAACGGTCGTACACGGCCTGGCCCCGCTCGACGCGGATGCCGTTGCCGACGTCGTACGAGAGCACGACGTCGAAGCGCGGGAGCAGTGTCGCGAGCAGGAACTCCTGCAGCGTCCCGAACTCCGGTCCGTCGTCACCCGGGACGACCAGCCGATCGTGCACGTTGCCGTACAGGACGAACTGCGCTGCGGCGCCGCTCTCGTACAGTCCCCGCAGTTCATCCGCCCAGGCGGGCAGGCTCTGCTCGCTACTCACGGTCCGCCCCGCTATTCGGTTTCCGCAACCGGACCGGCGCCCATCTGACGTCCGCCGTCAGCCTCGGCCTCGGCCGGCGCGTCGCCCGTGAGCGAGAGTCCCTCGGCCGCCGCGAAGTCCGCCAGCGCCTGGCGCGCCAACGCGTCGTCCTCGACCTCGCGCATCTTGACGTCCGTGATGTCGAGCGCATCGCGCGCCACGCGGGCCCGGCCGGCGGCTTGTGACCGCTCTTCCTCGACCATCTCCTCGAGGCGGTTGAGGGTGTCGCCCGCCCCGCCGAGGGAGCCGATCATGCCGGCGGCCATCTCGTTCAGCTCCGCGGTCGCCTTCTTGATCTTCATGTCGTCGATCGAGGTCTTCAGCGACTGGATCTTCTCGCGCGCAGACTTGACGGCCTGGTCACGGGCGAGCGTCAGGTCCTTGTAGGTGCGCTCGCCGTCCACCATCTGCTTCTTGGTCTCGGCCAGGTCCACCGCAACCTCCTGGAAGCGCAGCGCGTAGCGCGAGGCGGCGTCCTGGTTGCCCGCCTTCAGGCATGCATATCCGGTTAATGACCGCGCCCACTACATCTTGTGCTAGCCCGAATCGTTCACCAGCCGGGAATCTGAGCGGGCCGTCGTCTGTCTAAGTGCTCGTACTCGCTAGTACTTGCACCGACAGGAGCGCCGGCCCGATGACGACAGACTGTAGCCCGCAGGGGACCCTCTTCGCGGGCATCTGTGGACGCACCGCGGTGACGCGCTTCGACGCCGGTACCGTGACGAGCGACGGGGGCGTGCTGCTGCTCGAGCGGGTCGATCGTCGCATCGATCTGCTCTCGCGGTTTGCGCGCTGCTTCGGGGACCACCGGGACCCGCGTCGGGTCGAGCACACGGTCGGCCAGATGCTGCGTCAGCGGGTCTTCGGGCTGTGCGCGGGCTACGAGGATCTGGTGGACCACGACCATGTCGGCAAGGACCCGCTGTTTGCCGCGGCGTGCGGCAAGCGCGAGGGTGCTCTGGCCACGCACCCGACGCTCTCGCGGCTCGAGACCACGCAGCTCGGCGCCACGGCACAGACGCGCTACGCCAAGATCGAGATGGACCAGGAGCGCGTGGACAGCGTGCTCAGCGACGTCTTCTGCGAGGCCATGGGGCCGGAGGATCCGGGCCTGCTCGTGCTGGACCTGGACCACTCCGACGTGCGGCTGCACGGCCGGCAGGAGGGCCGCTTCTTCCACGGCTACTACGGGCACTACTGCTACCTGCCGCTGTACGTCTTCTGCGGCGAGCACCTCTTGCTCGCTCGGCTCCAGACCGCTGACAGAGATCCCGCGCGCGGAGTCGTGGACGAGCTCCGTGCGCTGGTCTTACGTCTGCGGCGCCGCTGGCCCCGGGCCAAGGTGCTCGTGCGCGCAGACTCGGGCTTTTGCCGCGAGGAGCTGATGGCCTGGTGCGAGGCCGCCGGCCACTTCTACCTGCTGGGCATGGCGCGCAATGAGCGCCTTGAGCGACACGTCGAAGACGCGCTCGATGAGGCCGCAGCCCGTGCCGTGCAGACCGGCCGAGCAGCCCGGGTCTTTCGCGACTTTGCCTGGACCACGCTGGGGAGCTGGAGCCAGAGGCGTCGCGTGGTCGCCAAGGCCGAGCACCTGCCGGGCGGCAAGCGCAATCCCCGCTTCGTGGTGACCAATCTGCCGCCTCGTAGCTGGAGCAGCAAGCGTCTCTACGAGCAGCTCTACTGCGCCCGGGGCGAGGCGGAGAATCGCATCAAGGAGCAGCAGCTCGAGCTCTTCGGCACCCGTCTGTCGGTGCACACGATGCAGGGCAACGCCGTGCGGATGGCCATGTCGGCCATGGCCTACGTCCTGACCTGTGCGCTGCGACGCATCGGTCTCGCCGGCACCGAGATGGCGCGTGCGCAAGCCGGCACGATCCGCCTGCGGCTGCTCAAGATCGGCGCGCTCGTGCGGATCACGACGCGCCGGATCTGGGTCTCGATGTCCTCGTCGTGGCCCTGGCAGCACGTCTTCGAGCGCTGCGCGCAACGACTGCTGGCATCCCCGAAGCCGACCTGACGTCCCGCCGCGCCGTCCGCCACACCACCGCCCGGCCTACGGTCTGCCCACACCGCAGAATCCGCGCCGTTTCGGCCGCTCACTCGCGTTGCCCTTGTGGCAACGACGACAGCATCCGCCCTCGCCTGGCCAAGATCTGACCCTGTGGACTCCGAAAGCACCGTCATCGCGACGTCTCGTGAACAGATGCGGCTAGGGTCCGGTCGGGCGATGACTGCACCCAGCCGCCCGCGCACCTGGAGCCCTCTCGCGTCGTTCGGTGCCGTCGTTCGCGCGGTGCTGGTCGTCGCACTGGTGGCGATGGTGGCGTGGCCGGAGTGGCACCACTACGTAGGTGAACGCTCCCGGCGCTACAGGCCGGGCTGGCCGCAGTTCGACCGCCATCTGAGAGGCGTCTATCGCCGCGTGCCGCTCCGGAAGACGAAACACCGCCGCAGCAGACTCTCACGCGTCGCCTTGGTCCCGGTAGGGGGCTACCGCGTGCGGCTGCTCGCCCGCGAGTCTTCCCTCGGCACTATTCTGCCCAGAGGAGACTGACGTAGTGAGTAGGCGTCGGACGGTCGTCGTTGCACTGGTCGTATTCGCCATCGCGGTGGCGACGGTGCTCGTCTTCGTCGTGGTGCACGTGCTCGGTTCCGTGTACGACGGAGAGCGCGGGCGGTTCGACGCGATCCTCTCCGACCTGGCCGCGCGTGGAGAGCCCGTGTTTCCCGGCGACCTGGCTGGACCGGCGGTGGAGCCGGCTGACGACGGTGCACCGCTGCTTCGCGAGGCGTGGGCTTGGCTCGACGAACACGCGCCGCCAGCCGAGGAGCGGCCGGGGACGTGGGAACTGGACCTTGACGCGTGGGGAGCGCTCTCGGATGAGGAGCGCGCGCGGCACGCGGGGTTCGTGGGGTGGTTGCAGCCCTATCTGGACCTGGTTCGCGCGGGGACGGAACGGCCGGTGTTGCGTCTGTTCGATCGACCGAAGGAGTTCGGTTTCGGAGAGCGGACCACGGAGACCGTCGAAGGCGTACAGTCGACGCATCGACTGCTCAGCGCGAGCGTCGTCGTGGCGGACGACTCGGACTCCAGACTGCGTGCCATGCGAGCGCTCGGGCTGCTGGGCGCGCGACTGGAGCGGCACGAGAGTGCGGTGATCACCCTGATTGCGGTGGTCTTACAGCATGGGCCGCTCGAGCGCCTTCGCGAGCACGTCGAGCGCGATCTTGTCGATGCTGCATCCGCGGTCGAGGTTCTCGCGCCGGTGTTGCGCTCCGACGTGCGGAGCCAGGTGCTCGCCGGGGTCCGGGCCAGCCGGGTGTCCGCCATCGGCATGCTGCGTACCACCGTGGGCGACGCGCCGGACACCTGGGGCCACGACGGGCCAACGGTGGATGGCTGGACGGCCGCGCTGTCGCGCGATGCGGTGGCCGACTTCGCACTGGATGTGCAGGCGATTCTCGACGCGAACCCCGACACATGGTCCGACCTGGCTCGTCGGCTCAGCGGACTGTCCGACAGGGCGTATCCGCGCTGGCGCACGCGCCCTTGGGAATTGAATCCCGGCCAGGCGCTCGCCGGCGGGCATGCGGTTCTCCTCCCAAAGCTGGCGACGCAGGGCGCGCGCTCGTCGGCTCTGCATTCGCTCGCCCGGCTCTCGCTCGCCGCGGTCTCGGCCTTCGACCGCACGGGCGTGTGGCCAGCGTCGCTCGACGAGATCGGCGTGCCGGACGGCGTACGGATTGATCCCTTCACCGATCGTCCGTTCGGCTTCGAGCGACTGTCGGACGGCGTGCGCATCTCTTCCGCCGGGCCGGTGGATGCCGACGTATGGGGCTCGAAAGCCGTGGAGCGGAACTCGCCCTCGGAGTGGGGCCTGGTCTGGACACTGCGGCGGTAGAGCGCCGTGATCGCTAGCCCATCGTCCACATGAACGCGAACCCGACGGCGCGCGCGACCAGCGCCGTGGTGGCGATCCGGACGTGCCACGTGCGCAGCAGGCGGCTCTCTCCTCGGTGAGCGTGCGTCAGCTGCGCCTTCCGGAGCGCACCGATCCAGTGGCGATGCCCGGTGCGCCCGAGCCCTTCTGCACGATCGCCCGTGCGCCGCCCGACGACACCTGCGCGGCGAGCATGTCGCCGGTCCCTTCGTCGGGCACCAGGAACACGTACGTGTCGCCGGCGCCGCTCTTCGAGACGGCCGTACCGCCGGTATGCGAGATGCCGGTCGAACCAACCGGGCTCCCGTCCGCTGCCACGCCGCCACCGCCGCCACCGCCGCCGCCACCACCGCCCCCGAGCGCCTGGGCCAGCGCGCCGATGAAGCTGTTCTGGTTCCCCTTGGCGTCGTTCCCGATCGCTGCGTTGAGCGCGGACTGGATGCCCTCCTTGAAGGCGTCCTGCGCGATCGACATGAGGGCCTGGCGCAGCCCTTCCTGCCAGTCCTCGTCGTTCAGCCACTGCCAGATGCCGTCCGAGAAGGCGTCGCGCACGCCCATCTCGATGTCGTTCAGGAACGTCGCCAGCTCTTCCAGCTGCCCGAGTTGGTCGATCTCCATCCGCAGCTGCTCCATCGCCGCGGCGGCTTCGAGTGTGTCCTTACCGAACGCCTTCATGATGAGCTGCTCGCCCTCGCGAAGACGGATCGACCGCTCGCGTCCCTCGCTCGTGAGGAACAGCAGCGTCTGCTCGAACTCGAGGTCCTCGAGGTACTCCTTCCAGTTCGCGAGCGCCTTCTCGCCGATGCCGCCGTCGGGGACCTCGAACGTCGACTGCTCGACGTCGGAGCCGGTGCGGCGGTCGGGCGGATCGTCTCCGATGCTCCTGCGCAACGCTGCACGCTGCTTGGCGCGGCGCAGAATCTCATCGAGCAGGTCGACGCCGCTCTGCCCGAACCCCTCCAGGAAAGCCTTGAACTGGGGGTCGTCGACGATGACGTTGTAGGCCCCTACGAGCGTGGTCCTCAACGCGTCTGCGAAGTTCTCGACCGCGCCGAGCGCCTTGCCGACGAAGTCCTCCTCGAAGTTGCTGGTCCAGATGTCCGCGATCTCGGCGAGCAAGCCCTTCTTCGCCAGCTCGGCTTCGAGGCCGAGCTTGGCGCCCGACGCCAGCGCGCGTCCGACCTCCTCGTCTTTCTCGATCTCGTCTGCGAGTTGAGTCGTGAAGACGGCCGCGACCCCAAAGAACTGTTGAGCAACAGCTTTCGAGACCGTCTTGGCAACCGATACCAACGTCTTGAACCTAGAGATCATCTGAAGCACGTTCTTGCCGAGCGCCACCACGATCACGTTCCACGCGACCTTGAAGACCTGTTCGATCTTGCGACCGATCGCCTGCGCGCTCTCGAACATCGACACGTAGAACGCGATGACCTTGTTGATGCCAAACCGCCAAATGCGAACGACCGCCCCGACGACCGTCACGGCGACATCGAGCATCGAGTTGAAGCGGTTCTTCGCTACCTCCCACGCGACCCTCATCACGGCACGGATGGTGGGCCCGAACTCGTGCCACGCCTGCCTGATGAGATCCACAGCGGTGACCGCTGCTTCACGAATGACGTCCCAAGTCGCCAGCACGATGTCGCCGACCTGAACGGTCGTGTCGCCCACCTTGACCGTTTCGTTCCAGTGGGCGATGAGCAGTCCCGTTGCTAGGGCCACCGCCGTCGCGATGAGCAGGAACGGGTTCGTCGCAAGCGCGGCCGTGATCGCGAGAATGCCGGCCGCGACAGCGAACAGCCATGCGCCGAGCTGCAGCAGGATGAGCCCCGCCACGACGCCCGCGACAACGCGCAGCGTCGAGGCCCACTTCTGCGCGGTCTTGTCGGCCTCTGCCTGCTCGTCCTCGACGCCCGCAAGGATCTTGATCATGTTGACGAACGGCTCCGTCAGCTCCCTCACCGTGTCGATCGCATCGCCCAGGTGACCCTTCAGGTCGAACGCCTCGGCGAGCGCCGCGCCGACGTCAATCGCGAACAGGCGCACGTTGTTGAGGAAGACCAGGGACTGTCCGAGCAGCGTGTTCGAGAGGAAGTCGATGAACCCCTCGAATCTCCGCTGCATGCCGGTCATCAGCGCCGGGATGACGTCCTCTGCGAGGAGCCTTCCATCCTCGGCGAGTTGCCGGATCTGGCCCCGTGGAGCGCCCGACGCCTCGGACAGGATTTCGAGGACCTTGAGTCGGTTCTCGGTCAGGCGACGGATGTCCTCGTTGTCGAGGCGGCCCTGCGCCTCGATCTCCGCGAAGTTGAGGATCAGCCGGCGCAGGTTCTCGTTCGCCTGAGCGCCACCGACCGCGGCCGCCGCGTCGGCGAGCGTCGTCAGCTTCGGGATCAGGTCTTCCGCTTCCGTGCCGAGCGCCGCGAGCACCGACACGTTCTCGGCGAGGTCGTTGATGTTGAAGAGCGACCTGCTCGACAGCTCTCGGATGTCCTCGATGACCGTGGCGGCTTCCTCAGCGTTCCCGATGAGCGCCTCGATGCCCGCCGACGTCTGGTCGAACGCCGCGAACTCCCGCACCGCAGCGATGCCGAGTCCGGCCGTCGCTGCAGCTGCCGCGAGTGCAGCACGTTGGAAGCCCCGTGCCGCGCGCCCAGCGCGCTCGGTCGCCTTCTCGAACCGACCAAGATCACGTACCGACCTGCGCACCGACCTGCTGTCGATCTTCAGATTCAGCTGCGCGAGGTCCGGCATGGCTCAGAACCAGATGAACCGCACGACCTGGTCGCGAAGCCACGGGAGGTCCGTGTAGAGACGCGCCGCATTCGCGCGGTTGCACGGGAACGGGGACTGGCCGTCGTAGTCGATGCCGTCCCACGAGATCGTGCAGGCGGCGATCATCTGGGTCACGTCGCGCCGCTCCTGGCGCGAGCCGAACCGCACGACGCCGCGAGGGATCTTCAGGCTCTTGCGGCCCTTCTTGATGCGGCGCCGTTCGCGCTCGAAGGTCGCGCTGTCCCTGCCCATCAACCGGATCGTGACCGGTTCGTCGGTGCCGTCCTTGAGCAGTGGCTCGCCGTCTGGTCCGAGCAGGCGCATGTCAGCGCCGTCCTCGGACAACGCCCGGGTGTCGCAGGCCTGCGGGTGCATGTATCACATTGTAATACGAAGCACAGCCGGCCGGAAGGCTGCCGGGGGCTTTGTGTGTTCACCGGGGCGGCGCGCGCGGATCCCCGGACGGGGGAGATGGCCTCCTGTTGAGGCGCTGGGGGCCCCAGACCCAGCCGCGCGCTACCCAGGAGGCCTGCGGGGAAAACTCCGTGCCTCGCTCAGCGGCCCCCGTATGGTTGCGGCGCTTGTCGGCAATCGCCTACCGCAGGAAAGCCAAGCAGAACCTCAAGGCTGCCGAGAGCCTCATCGTGATCTCGTGCCGCGACGCCGCCGCGAACCGCCTCTACTACGCGCTGTTCCACGGTGTTGTCGGAGAGTTGGAGGCCAAGGGGATACACCCTTCGGAACTCGCCGGCTGGCACTCGCCGGACGACAGCTGGCACCACGACACGGTGATGAACAACGCGAGGCGGCTCGCCGGGCTGACCCGGAGAGAACTCCAACTGTGCAAGATCATCAAGGGCCTCCGCGTGAGAGCCGATTACCGACCTGAGCCGGTCCTGGACGTAGATCTCGACCACCACCCGGCTGCTGTGCGTGATCTACTAGAAGGGCTAGGAGCCTTGTGATGCCAAAGCTGAGCGGCGACGCCCGCACCTACCAAAAGCTGATCTGTGCAGCGTTCCCGACGGTCGTCGTCCGGGACAACCTCGGAGGTCCGGCGGGCCTTGAGGACTTGGTGGTCCTGGACGTCTTCTTCGTCCCGGACGCGCGACGGAGAGAGTTCGAGGACTTCGTGTTGGAGCAGTTGGCGGAGGAGTGTGACGCCCTCAATCTCCCGACGCCGATCATCGTCACGCACTCGACCTCGGCAACGGCTGAGTACTACCCGGAGATCTTCGCGGAGCACACGGCGATCGCCACCCTCGGCCACCTCAACGCAGATGCGTCCACATGGCTGGTCAGCGGCTCGGTGACCATCGCACTGTCTCCTGGGGCGGTCGCGGTCTGCTTCGGCGCGCCGCGGCGCGCCATCCTCGGACCGGTCAGGGCCGACCGGAGCTTCGCGCCCTGCAAGTTCAAGACTCACGTGTTGGCGGGTTGAGCGCGCCATGAGCGAAGCATCGCCCGGGTTCACGCCGACGGGCGTCGTTCTGCACTCGCTCGCGTTCACTGAGGGCGACCCCGCACTTCTCGAGCAGCGCCCTCTCCCGACGCCGCCGCTCCGCTACACGATCGAAGCCTCCGTCGATGAGGCTGAACGCGCCATCGTTGTCGCGGCCGAACTGTTCCTCGAAGACGACGAGGACGGGCCATCGATCTTCGCGCTCCGCGCTCGCATGTCGATGCGATTCACGTGGACGCCACCGCTACCTCTTGAGCCGGCCGTCTTCGCCCGCACCAACGCGCCCGCGTTCCTTTGGCCCCACGTTCGAGAGCTTGTCTGGTCCACGCTCGTGAGATCCGGTCTTCCGCCACTCCTCCTTCCGTCGGTGAACTTCTCGCGAGCAACCGTCAACGTCGTGGAGCAGCAAGCGGCGGGGCCACCCCCGGACCGCAGCTGAGCGGGCTACGCGGCAGCCGTCGGTCGCGCCGCGCCGGGCTGGAACTGCACGGGCACGAGGAGTAGGCCGGCCAGGGCTCGAACCTGGGACCGAGGGATTATGAGTCCCCTGCTCTGACCGACTGAGCTACCGGCCCACCGTGCGCGTGGCGCTCCAGCCGTACGTTGGAGAGCTAGTCGTCGCTCTCGGCCGGGGGGCGTCCGCCGATCGACGCCGCCACCATCGCCATGTCGAGTGCGTACGAGGCCCTCTTTCCGGACATGTGCTCATCGAGCGCCTCGGGGCTGCGCGTCGGCGCCGGGAACTCCTTGCCCACGGTCGCCAACTGTTTCCCTGCCCACTGCGCGTACGAGGGCAGCATCCCGACGAACAGACGCGTGTGGGCGTCTTGCTCTCCGCCTTGCCCGACGCCTGTCGGGAACGCCTCAGCCCAGACGTGCGGCAGCTCGCGCAGCACGGCCGCGGCGAGCGCGATGCCGTCCGCGACGCCCTGACGGTGGTCGGCCGTGTTCATGCCGGAACTCTACCGCCCAGGAGCCGCATCGCGGCCGCCCACCGACAGCTCTCTTCGTGGCCGCCGGCACGCGACCCTTCGCACTCGTGGCAGTGGCCCGACGTGGACCACTCGTGCTCGGACAACAGCAGCAGCAGCTCGGCGACCTGGCCGTCGGTTAGATGCATGCCGCTGCTCACGCGCACGCGCTGCTGCGCCGGCTCGGAGAAGCGCGTCTGCACCCCACGCCCCATGACGGGACGGGACGGCTCCACGGGGTCGCCGGGGCGGCGACTCACTCGTCCTACCCCGCCCGGCGGCGGCCTGCCCAGCAGGGCCGGCACGTGCGGGTCTTGCGGTAGCGGTTGATCGTGAACGTCGTGCCGCAGACCGCGCACAGACGGTCCTCGTCGTCCACCCCGCTCGCGCGGCGCGCTGCCGCCTTGCAGGCCAGGTCGTGGTACTTCGATCTCTTGATGCCCTCGTACGCGATGCCGCAGTGCTCACACTTCTTCGGCGTGCGCCGGTTGACCGCGTCGCGGCAGTGCTTCTCGTACTGCTGACGGTGCCACTCCAGGCCCTCGGCCGACCCGTGCCACTCCGCAGCGCTCGCGCGCGCCTTGTCGGAGACGACGGACCCGCGCTTGCGACCGTGATGCGCCAAGTGCGCCGTGGGTGTCAGCAGCCGCAGGTTCGAGAACTGGTTGTTCGACTTGTCCTCGTCCACGTGGTGGATGTGCGCACCGAGCGGAATGTCGCCCCGGTAGAACGACCACACGACGCGGTGAAGGCGCCGACCCTTGCGCTGGAAGTACGCACCGCACCGCCAGTACCGGACGCCGTCGAACTCCTGGATCGTGTCCGAGATCACCGTGACGCGCGGGCGACGGGCGGTGCGCGGCACGGCGAATCACACCAACGGCTCAGCCGCCGGCCTCACGGGCTGCTCAGCAGCTCAAGCTCGCGAGACCGCACCCGGCGGGGGACCGGCACCTCGACCACCGCGCCGGCCGCGGCCGCAAGCGCGACCGCCGGCTCCAGCACCGCCGGCGCCACAGGAGACGACTCGAGCGCCGCCGAAGCCCGGTGCTGCGCAGCGAACTCCGCCACCGTCGTCCCCTGGGGCACCACCAGCACGCCCGAGCGGCGCTCCTCGTGCTGCACGCCACGAGACCGACCACGACCCCAAGCCTCCGGATCGCGCCGCTCCAGGAAGAACATGCACGCCTTCACGTCGCCCGCCAACGCCCGCTCCGCCAACGCAATCGCGACACGGCCAATCAGCTCCGTACCAGCCGCCGCAAGCTCCTCACCCAAGTGCTTGCGCAACGACGGGGCTGGCCACGCAGGCGACCGCCAATCCAACCGCGGCGCAGTCGCTGAACAACCTCGTGAAGGTCGCCGCCCAGGACGTCTACCGGGTCGGCCAGCAGTTCGAGCACGAGTGGCGCGAGATCGTCCGGAACAGGGCGATGGAAGAGACCCGCGCGGCCAACGGGCACTACATTACGCAGGCCGCCGCCCCCCCGACGAGTCCGGCGGCGTCCAGCCCGCACGAACGCATGCGCGTGCTGAAAGAGATGCTGGACGACGGCCTGATCTCAGCCGAGGAGTTCGCCGCGAAGAAGCGCGACGTTCTCTCCGGCATCTGACGTGACGAGCACCGCGTTCGGCGCGGCCGAGGGCGGGGAGGAGGTGAGAACGGTGAGGCAACACATACTCAGCGTCGTCGCGGTAGCGACGCTTGCGGCGAGCGCGTTGTGCGCGGACTTCGACAAGGCGGTGATGCTGGACCGGCACGGGCTGCGCGCCGACGCGAAGCGCGAACTGATCGATCTCGCGTACGACGACGAAGCCAAGGCGACGGAGAAGGCGCGCGCGCTGTACATGCTCGGCACCATCGCGTTCGACGAGAACAAGCTCAGCGCCGCGATCAAGACGTGGACCGAGTTGGTCGCGAAGTTCCCGGACGCTCCAGAGAGCACCCAGGCGAGCGAGCACATGAAGGGGCTTGCCGACGTCCTCGGTGAGACGACGGGCGAGCTGGTGGCCGATGCCGAGGCGCGGTCCTACCTCCGCCACGCTGACTTCTGGTCGCGGCGGAAGAGCGACGTCTTCGTAATCGACAGCAGTTGGCTGCCGAAGGTGGACATGGCGATCGCGTGGTACGACAAGGTGATCTCCGAGTACCCCGGTACGCGCGCAGCCGAACTCGCGTTCATCGGGAAGCTGCGGACGGTCCTTGGGTGGGTGGAGCCCGGCAGACATGGAAGGGCGAAGGGCCTGGCGAACAGGGGCGTCGCCTCGCGCGCGAAGTACGATCCCATCCTCCTCGCGACGTTCGCCGCGTTCCAGAAGGCGCATCCCGACGCAGGGACGCTGCAGGCGTTCCGGTTCCAGATTGGTCAGTCGTTTTGGAGGAACGCGCGGCTCAACCAGAACGATCGGAAGCAGGCGCTCCACTGGCTTGGGCAGATCATCGAACACGGCGAGGACGACACGTTCTACGTCGATCTCGCTCGCAGGCGGATGAGCTACATGGGTCTTGCTAGCGGACGAGAGCTGAAAGCCGGAGTGACGTACAAGATCTCCAATGGCTGTCAGCGGTGGCACGAGTTCGCGCCGAAGCTCACGGTCGCCGCGGTCGAGAAGATGCGAGAGGTGCCCGCGGACGGTCGGATCACGGTGCTGGAGATCCGGGAGAAGTTCCTCACGCCTTGGTATCGCGTACGCGCCGCCGATCTTGAGGGCTGGGTCGACAGCGGCGACCTGACCGACCAAGCGATCGACGAAGCGGAGGCGAGGTAGTGACACGCGGGGGCACGTGGTCTCTGCTGCTGGTCCTGCTCACGGCAGCATGCGGCACGACGACGGCGGGGCACGACGCAGCCGCGTCAAGAGCCACACCAGCCGAACAGGCCGGTCGCACGGGGCCCGCAGACGGTCGTGCCACGCGCGTCGAGCCCGCCGCACCAGCACCTCGTCGCGCGCAGCCGCACCCGCCCGTCGCGAGAGCGCCGGTCGCTGCCGACCGGGCACACGGCGGCGCGCCGCTTCGCCGTGTTCGGTACATCCAGGACTTGGTCACGACGACCGACGATGACGTCCTGAGTCTCCTCGGCGGCTCTGCTTGGGTTCATGCCTCCTACGCCATGATCCTGGTCGCTTCGGATGTGGTCATCGTGCTGGACGATGACGGGCTCGGCGGCGCGAGGTACGCGGACGGCGACCGAACCATCGTGAGGCACGTCTCAGGCGCGTACCTCGCTGAGTCGGGATGGTTCGGGTACGTCGCTGAGTCGCTCGGCGACGGAGCGATTCTGAGAGTGAGCGACGGCTCGCTTTGGGCGATCCCAGAATACGACCGGTTCGACACCGGCTGGTGGCTCCCCCCGTACCCCGTGATCGTCACCTCCAATGAGATGTACATCTGGAATCTGGAGAAGGGGAAGCGCGTCTGGGCAACGCGAGTGGAGCGCTGAAAGCGACCGGCTTACCGCTGGAGTGACCGATCTCCGCCTGCGTGCCGACGGTCACGGTGGGGCACGCGCTCCTGCGCGTTGCCCTGTCCCCGGTGCGGTGTGCAGAGCACGCAGCGAGGGTTCCTCCGCGTGCGCTTGCCCTTGCGCTTTCGCTTGCGATCACTCATGCGACGGCGACGTTCAGGTTCACGCCATCGACGCCGCAGCACGCGTGACCCTCCGTCGTGTGGCTCGACGACAGCGCGCACCCGGCTACCGTGCACACGTCCTGGGCGTCGTCCTCGATCTCACGCATCGCGTCGTGCATGTCCGCGCTTGGCGAAAAGACGAGCGGGTGGCTCTCGTGCGCGAGCAGGAACTTGGCGAGCAGCGCCATCGTCCGCGCCTGCGACGTGTAGAGCGTCAAGCCGCGGCTCGCAGAGGACTGCGCGACCCAGAGCGCCACACGGCACACGTGGCAAGCGAGCGAGTAGCAGACGCTCACCGTGGCGGCGGCACCGCCGCCCACCGCTTGCACCCGCGACACTCCCCAAAGCGCTCAGAGAAGTCTCCCGCCGGGTCGCCCAGGTCCATCATCCGCGCGCCACAGCACGACGACAGGAGGACGGCGGCCCGGGAACAGGCGCAGGCCGGCGGCGGCACTGGTCGCTGCTCACGTAGGCCTGCCGGAAACTCGAACGGGGGTAGCGCGTCCACCGCAAGGCGGTAGACGTTCGCGATCGCGATCGTCGGGTCCCACGACTCGTCGCGCACGGTGGCCGCGTTGCGGATGGCGACGACGGAGTCGACTAGGCGGCGGACGGCGTCCTCGTTCACGGTGCGATCATAACCCCTTCGTCGCCGCCGCCTCCGGCGCGATGGTTCTCATGGAGTCACTCCTTGCGCGTAGTGGCCGTCGGTCCATCGCGCGTACTCGCCGATGAAGCGCGCCCTGACGGAGCCGCTCCGACCGGATCGGTTCTTCGCCACGATGATCTCGCCCTCGGTCTGGTCAACGCCTTCGCTCTCGTCGTAGTACCCGGGGCGGTGGAGCAGGAGGATGGCGTCGGAGTCTTGCTCCAGCGACCCGGACTCTCGGAGGTCCGACATGCGCGGTCGCTTGTTCACCCGCCCCTCGACGCCTCGGTTCAGTTGGGCCAGCGCCACGACCGGGCAGCGGAGTTCGCGTGAGAGGCGCTTCGCGGATTGGCCCAGGTACGCCACCTCGCGCTCTCGGTTGGTCGACCTGGACGCGACGGCGCTGGTGTCCATGAGCTGCAGGTAGTCGATGACGATGACGGATGGGTGGCGCGCCTTCTGCTCTTGCAGGATGCGGAGCGTTCGGGCGCGTAGCGAGTGCGGCGAGTACGTGATGTCGTCGGAGACGTGGAGATTCATCTTCTTGATGCGGTTGCCGGCCTGAAGGACTCGTCCCCACTGCTCTTCTGTGATGATCCCGTTCGATCCGGGCTGGATCGCGTTGAGGCTCAGGCCGCCGAGATCCGCGAGGAGGTTCAGCAGGACCTGCTTCTTCGTCATCTCCAACGAGAAGAAGATCGCCGGGCGATGCGGGTCTGCCTTGCGGCAGATGTTGGCGAGGATGCTGGTGGCGAACGCCGTCTTCCCCATGTGCGGGCGCCCGGCGATGATGGTCAGCCCGGGGTCGTGGAGCCCGCCCGTCAGGTCGTCGAGGTCAACCAGCCCGGTGGCGGCGCGCACGGCGGCGGTCTCGTCGTTGATGTCGTTGACGGCCTCCTCGAGAATGTCGCCGATGCGCTCGGACTCGTGAGTGCGCTCGCCTTCCAGCTTGAGGAGTTCACTGGAGGCGAACCCGACGAGTTCGTTCGGGTCCACGGTGGGGTCGCTGGCGCGCTCAGTGAGCTGGTTCCCAAGGCGCGCGAGCTGCCGTTTGCGGGCCGCCTTGGTGACGATGGCAACGTAGCTGGCCGTGTTCGAGGTGGACGGTGTCGCCCCGACCGCGGTCGCGACGAACTCGGCGGGCGAGTGCCCGTTGAGGGCGCCCGACTTCGTCAGGGCGTCGGTGGCGGTGACCGAGTCCAGCCGGCGGCCGTCGTCCAGCGCGCCGACGAGCGTGCGGAACGCCTCACCAACCTGCGCGCTCTGGAAGTCCGAATGCCGAACGCCCTCCACGACGATCGCGGCGGCGTCTTCGGCGAGGACGAGGGCCGCGATCACCGACCACTCCGCCGGCGACGCTGTGGGGACGCTCACGACTCCTCGCCCACGGACTTCGCGTCGTCATCGTCGTCATCGTCGTCATCGTCGTCGGCCAACCACGGGCGGGGCTCGCCCATCACGGGACCCGGGGGTTTGCGCCTGAAGAACCAATCCTCCTCCCGCTTGTGAGCGGCGTCGGAGTCGGAGGCGGAGTCTCCAGCCGGAGACGGAGACGGAGACGCCGCGTGCCCGTCTGGAAGGCTCTCTCCCTCTTCCTCCTCCGCAGGAGCAGGGGAGGCCCCTGCTCCGGAGGAAGAGGGAGAGAGGGAGGGAGGGAGGGAGGGTGCGGGTCACGATCGGTCCACCCGCCACGCAGGTGCACGGGCCAGGATCCGCGCAGGTGACCGGATCGCGATCCGCGCAGGTGCACTGATCACGATCTGCGCACTTGCACCGGCCGTCAGTCGCGAGTCCGCTGGACAGCAGCGCAGCGTGGACGCGGATGCCGCATGAGCTGCACACGGGGTCCCATCGCTTCGTCAGCGCGTGCGGCCCGTACTCCTCTGGCTCCAGGTCGATCTCACCCCGCATCGCTCCGTGGATGGCGACGTATTGGAGGCACCTCAGGAGGTAGGTCTCGGCGCTCCTGCCGCCGACGGCGACCGCGAACCTCTTGAAGTCCCCGTCGAGCGTCGCGGAGACCGAGACCGATTGCATGACGTAGTTGGCGTCCGCGGGCGGGGCTCCCTCGCCGTTCTTGGCCCGACGGGCTCGGTTCCGCTTGACACCGCTGATGCTGGCGGTCTGCCACTTCGTCCACGCCTTGATGGTGATCACCGGCTCGGTCCCCTCTTGTTCGGGAGCGTCTTCTTCCGCCAGGAGGTCTTCCGGTGGGCCCGGATTGCCCCCTGAACTAGATCCAGCCCGTGCCGGCAGCTGTCCTCAGTGCAGTAGTGGAACGCCCGGAACTCGTCGTCCTCGATGCCGCAAAGCATGTGTGTCTCCTGCGTCAGCCCGTGCACTGGGCATCTCCACTAGGTGCCAGCGAGCTGGTCAGCGCCCGGCGGCTTCTTCGGTCGGCGAGCCATCGCCCTCACCGCCGTGTTCGTGTTGGTCGTAGCCGCCGCCAACCCGGCGGTCGCGCGCGGCGCCGTCCGGGCAGGTTGCGAAGCGCCAGTCGCGGCCGCTGGGCAGGACGCAGGAGACGGAGCACGCGACGCCGCAGAACCTGCAGAGCGCTCCCGGGTGCTGGGACGCGGGAACCAGCGTCATCGGCACGTTGCCGACGCGCTGTTGGCCGAACGCGACCAGCTCTCGCAGCTCCAGGTTCGTTCTTGGTGGCTCGGGCGGGCGACCCGCGTAGTCGACTGCGCCGTCGGCGTCATCGGCGTCGCCGGCGTCGCCGTGCTCGCCGACGCGTTCCGGCTGACCGACGCGTAGGTCACGGCCGGACCGGCGCGGCGCGCCGACGACGGACGCCGGGCCCGAAGGGTCCGTCGCGAGATCGGCCCGCATGTCGTCGCGCAGCTGGAGCACCTGCTCCACACCCGAACCGACCCCCAAGGCCTCGAGGATCCCCTCCACCTCTCTCAGTTGACGGCGGGCGTCAGCGTCCGCCGTTCGGCCGCGCACGGGGCTCGTCGCTAGAACAGGACCTTCCATCACTCACCTCCTTCCTGGGGTTCGGCGGCGTGCGAGGACCGAGCGGGGGCCACCGACGTGCCGCCACGTCTTCCCGGTCGTCACCTTCGAGATGGTGGCTTGGGAGACGCCGAACTCTCTGCCGAGCGCGCGGCCGCTCTCGCCACTCGCAGCCCGCTCGCGAATCTGGATCACCTGCTCGGCCGTGAGGCTCACGGCATGCGCGTCATCGCTCCGCCGTCCTTGGGCGGTGCGGCGCTCGTTGCTGACGAGTCTGCGGCAGATCTCCGTCAGCTTGGTCGCGTTCTCCGGCGTCAGCGCCCGCGCGAGATCAACGCACCGTAGGTAGCCATCAGCCCACTCGAGTTCGTCGTGGCTGACCGCGTCCAGCGGGCTTGCAAGCCAGTGGATGACCGCCGCCCCGGCGTCGTCCGCGGCGTCGATCATGCGGTCCATCTCGACGATCCACTCGTCGTTCGGAGCGATCTGCGCCCGCCAGCTATCGACGGAATTCCGGATCTCGAAAACCGCGTCGAGGAGCCGACGGATCACCGGCTCAGGGGGACTCGGCGGCCAGCCCTTCGGCCACGACCGGCGCATCCCGGCGCTGTAGCCGCGGCCGTACGCGTTCCGTTCGGCGCGGGTCGCCGCCATCACACCGCACCGCCGCATCGCTGGGGCCGACGGCCGCGGCGGTCGCCGCCGCAAGACCCGTCAGCGCAGAGGAACTTCCCGCCAACTCGAGCCGCTCGGTGCGGCACGACACGGTGCCCGCACCACGAGCACACGGGGGTCACCGTGCGCCGCTGGCTCCCGGCATGGTGACGGTGGAATTTCACGACCTGGGCGCTCTGGCGGGCCCTGCGGTGGTTGCGCTTTCTCATGCCGTTGCGCACGAGCCGGGCCGAGCACCCGCCACACTCCTCAGGCACTCCGGACACACATACTCGCCCTCGCCGGCCGCGACCCAGGTGGCGCCGCAGCGGGAGCAGGTGCGGTACTCGCTGGGAGCGTCGGCCTCGTTGTCGAGGCCGGCGTAGAAGAATTCACCGACGCGCAAGCCGGGCGACGCCCTGTTGCCGTACCTGTCGAGGGTGACGACACGGAGCTGCCACTCCTCGCAGTCCAGGAAGAACCAGAGGTTCCCGAGCAGTTCGAGCTTCGCGGCGCTCAAGGGGCTCGTGTCCTCGACCTCGAAGATCGTGACGATCCGACCGGCCTCGTCGATCTTGTACGCGTCCGGTCGGATGCGCTTCGCGAAGAGCATCGCCTGCTCGATGTCACCCTCTGCCCCGAGGGTTCGCTCAAGCACCTCCTGGAGCGTGGCGCGGAACTTCCGGATTTTGATGCCTCGGCTCTTCGCCACCAGGAGCCGGATCGTCGCCTCGTGGACGGACCGCCGGGTCTTCCGGGTGTTACGATCCTTGCGCCCTGGACGCTTGTCGTTGGCGGTCACGACTGCACCTCGACGGCGTTCGATGGGCGGCGCGCACTCGCCGCCACCGCCGAATCTCGGGCAGCACTTCGGGCAGCAAAACTGTGTCCGGATGCGCTGAATCGGGTCCCGGTGTGACGCCGTTTCGAGCCTGAGTCGTGTCGCAGGCTGTCGCGTGAGTGCACTGAAAATGCAGGGGTCGGCAGTTCAAGTCTGCCTCTGCCCACCACGTAGGGGTTCTTGTTCTCGGCGTTCGGGCGTTGAGTCTCCATCGCACGTTGCCGCTGGACGCCTCGTGGGACGAGCCGTCCAGCGCGCGCCGTTGTAGTCACGATGTCCGGGAGCGCATCGCCGCGGCTCGCGCGCAGCGTATTGAACCGGATGGTCGTGATCGCGCGACCGGCCGGTCTGGTGTCCAATCGGGGCGCAGAACGGGGATCAGTCGCTCACTGCCCGGGCCCGCCCCGGATCCTCGCGGCCGCTCGGCGGTAGCGGCGGCGCCCTGCGCCATGCGCGCGAGCGGACGAACGCCTTCGCAAGCTGCCATGGCTGGAAGACGATGCTCGGCCACAGGAAGACCTCGTTCGTGCAGAAGCAGGACTTGCAGGCAATGCTGCGCCGCAGTTCCACGGCCTCCGGGGAGTTCCAAATCTCGGGGAACGACTTCTGCCGGAGGTTGCCGAGCGGCGCGTGCTGCTCGCACACGGAAACGTCGCCGTTCGCATAGACCACGCCGCTGAGGATGCCGGCACGGCAGGGAACGGCCTGCGCCTGTTGCGAGGCGATCTGCTCCTTGCCCCAGTGGAGCATCGGATCGACGATGCCGCCGAACCGCCCCTTCGCGCGCTCTCTCCAGAGGCTCGCCATGTAGTCCACGACTCCGCGATACGCCCCGAGATCCGGTCCCATGAGCGTCGCTCGCTTCCTCTCGCCGCGGAGCATCGCGATGTTGTGGTGCTCCATCTGCGGGCAGCGGTCGTACAGGTACGTCGTGAGCCGCTTGATCTCGTCGACGTTCTCGCCGGTGCACGTCGAGATGGACTGGATGTGCAGCCGAGACTCGCGCGCCGCGAGTTCCTCGAGCATGTCGTACGTCTCCATCGCCTTCTCGAACGAATTCGGGTTGCCGCGGAACCGGTTGTGGAACTCGGGCATCCCGTCGAGCGAGATCTCGATCGTGAACATCTCGAGCGCGGGCTCCTCGAACAACTCCTCGAGTTGCTTCTTCGTGCGCTCGAGGAAGTAGCCGTTGGTCGGGCAGTAGATCTTCTTCACGTCGTTCTGGCGTACGAACTGGGTGCAGATCTCGGCGAACTCGGGCCGAATGAAGGGCTCCCCGCCCGACAGGTTCAGGTTCTCGATCGGACCGAGGCTGCGAGACAGCGCGAAGAGCTCCTCCTTCTTGCTGAGGTCGTCCCGGCTGTTGAGCTCCTTCCAGTAGAAGCAGTGGTCGCAGGCCAGGTTGCAGATCGAGTTGATGAACAGGATCAAGAACGGGGGAGTCGCCTGCGGCTCCCGCCTCCGGGCGCGCGCAGTCAACCGCACGTGGCGTCCCGTTCTCGCGATGATGCTCAATCGACGCTCCCCGGGCGTGCTGCTCGATCCCATGCTCGCGAAGGGCGTTGGTGCATGGACCCCATCGCAGACAGCACGCTCCGCTGCGGCCGGTTCTTGTCGAGTGTCACAGTAACCGGCCGTCTTGACGCGACGTGTAGGGACCTCCGGCCCGCTTGGCTGATCGCCCACCGGACACTCTGCCCGTCAGCGACGGGAGAGCAGCCAGGGCGGACCAACCGCCGTAGCCTGGCCCATGTGCTAAACTTCTTAGGGCTGCGTGCATCACGATGAGAGCCTCTGCCCGACCCGGCTCCAGGCTCGGTGAGGTGAGGTGAGGTGAGTATGAGACATCCTTCGACGCGCCGACTGGCTGCCGTAGCCTTGCTGGCCGGTCTGGGTGCCGGAATCCACGCCGCCTCCGCGGCTGCCGACGCCGTGATCACCGTCGATCCGACCATAGAGCACCAGACTATGATCGGCTGGGAGGTGACGGACTGGGCCAGCGTCTTCGGTAACCCGTACCAGATCGCCAACCACACGAAGTGGACCGGTCCCGATCACGCAACAGGCCATCGACGACCTGGGCATCAACAGGGTCCGGCTGCAGCTGAACAGCGGAAACGAGAACCCCGTCGACTACTTCACGCCGTTCTACAACGGCACGACGGACTACCTGTCGTACAGGGCTCACTGGTCGGACATCGTCAACGACAACTCGAACGCGAACAGCATCGACACGAGCGGGTTCCAGTGGGCCCAGATGGACAAGCATCTCGACGTGCTCGTCAAGCCGATGCACGACCGACTCGCGGCGCGCGGCGAGTCGCTCTACGTGAACCTCTGCTACGTGGACTTCGACTCGAGCCCCTCCCTGCACGCGACGAACCCGGACGAGTACGCGGAGTTCATCCTCGCGGCCTTCCAGCACATCGAGACGGACTACGGCTTCGTGCCGGACGGTGTGGAGGTGATCCTGGAGGCGGACCTGGCGCGCGGCTGGAACGCCGCCAGGACCGCGGACGTGATACTCGCCACGGGTCAGCGGCTCGCGGCCGCCGGCTACACGCCGGACTTCATCGCGGCGTCGGTCACCAGCGCTGGCAACGCGCTGTCGTACTTCGACCAGATCACCGCAGTGCCAGGCGTGTCCGATTACCTCACGGAGCTTTCCTACCATCGCTACGACCGCCCGTCGTCGAGCACGATCAGTGCCATCGGCCAACGGGGAAAGACGGAGGGTGTCGCAACGTCGATGCTCGAGTGGTGGAACAACAGCCTGACCGTCCACACGTTGCACCAGGACCTGAAGCTCGGACGAAACAGCGCGTGGCAGGGCGGCGTACTCGCGGGCGTCAACTCGGGCGGTTCCACGGCCGCGTACAACGCCGACATCACCGATCCCGACAACCCCGTCGTCAGGCCGGTGAATGATCTCCACAAGTACTTGCGGCAGTACTTCAAGTACGTTCGCCGAGACGCCGTTTGCGTCGAAGCGACGACGTCGGACAGCGACTTCGACCCGCTCGCGTGGGTGAACGCGGATGGTCGCTACGTCGTGGTCGTGAACGCGCTGACTGGAGGCGGAATCTGCATCGATGGCCTCGCAGCGGGTACCTACGGCATCAAGTACACGACGGGCAACGGACGGGCCGCGCCCACAGCGTATGACGTCGATCTCGCCGATCAGGAGATCCTGGCCGGTGGCCGGCTCACGACGGCGATCCCCGCGGCCGGTGTCATCACGATCTACGCGAAGGCTCTGGTCGTCGTCGACCTCGGGCCGGCAATCGCGATCGTGTCGCCGACATCCCAGCCCACGTACGGGACCGATCAGCCCACGGTGCGCGTCCAGGGCACGGCAGACGACGACAACGGCGTGGCCTTCGTGACGTGGACGAACGATCGTGGCGGCGCGGGGACCGCAGCCGGCACGACGACGTGGGACGTGCCCAGCATCCCTCTTCAGACCGGCGAGAACGTGCTCACATTCACGGCCACGGACACGGCCGACAAGACGGCGCTGGCGACGCTTCGCGTCACCCGCGACGTCGACCTGCCCCTGCTGGTCGACCCGGAGGCGCCTCCGATGGAATTCGACGTCTCCCCGGGGTCGAACAACGAGAACTGCAGACGACGTGTCATCGAGTGGTCGCTCGCGGAGAGCAAGAAGTCGACCAAGGTGCGGGCTCGCTTGAGGAAGGGTTCCACGGAGTACGAGCCCAGCCGCAGGCGATGGCGCCGCGTCCTCAAGCTCGGCGCCGACGGAGGCATGCTCACGGCCTCCGTGATCTGTGCTCGAGATGGTCTCTCGGAAGAGGTGCTGCAGTTCGGCGTGATGCCGACGAACACGCCGGCGCCCCTGTTGCCCACGGCGGGTGCGGTGCTCCCGCCGGACACCCCGCCGTCGTTCGACTACGACGACGGGTCCGCACGACGCTCGTGGCTCGAGTTCGCGACCACGCCGGGGTTCGATCGCGTGCTCATGAAGGTGCGCGCCAAGGAGGGATCGGTCGACCTCGGAAAGCGCCGCTGGCGGACGCTGCGCTCGCGCCTGAAGAGGCGCGGCGGCCTCGGAACGGGCTACTGGCGCGTGCGCACCGTTGACGTCCTGCGCCGCGTGGCGGTGTCGCCGGCGCGCGTGTTCGACTACGACGGACCCTAGTCGTCCGCGCGCCGCCGGCTACGGTGCGCGCGCGGAACTATCACCCATCGTCGAGTCCTCGTTGCACGTCGAGGGCAACTGCGTTGGTCGCGTCGAACTGAAGGCTCCGGTTCACGAAGTAACGTGCTCTCTGGTCTTGCTCACGGAGCGCCGCAGCGCGGGCAAGCTGCGCGTAGAGCTCCGGTGACTCGTCGACCGACGCGCCTGCCACGTGCAGTACGTGGACGAGGCGCCACTCCTGCGCGAGGAGCTCCTCGCCGGACTGGGCTCGGGCCGCGGCGACGACTCTGTGCACCATCTCGGCGGCAGACTCGCGCTCGACGCCGACACCGGGTCGCAAGGCGGTGTGTCCGGCCCGCGCCCCGAGGTAGAGCAGGACGACCGCGACAACGGCCTGCCGCCAGCGGATCGAACCCGAGGGCTTGGTAGCGCGGCGTCGGCCTCTCACGAAGACAGCCAGGCCCTGGCCGGCGCAGGCGATTGCCGGGATGACGCTCAGAGACGCCCACCACCACAGGTTCCGGGTACCCGGGCCGCCCGGTAGCAGCGTGAATGCCGCGAAGACGACTCCGAAGACCACCAACAACAGCCGTACGCTCTCGTCCGCCCATCGGCGAACGGCGAGGCAGACTCCCGAGAGGTACAGGAGCCCGGCCGGCCAGTGGATCGCGGCCGGGTTCTGGGTCGCGAAATTGCTCGCGTACCCCCCCCGGGGAGCCGTGAACAGCTGTGTGATCTCACCCAAGTACAAGACCACCGCACGGGGGGCGAAGGGCCTCGAGCCCGTCACCAGGCCCGTGTCCCGGAAGAGGTATCCTTCGTACAGGAACGTGAGATTCAGCACGACGTCCGGCAGCACGACGAGGAGCGCTATCGCGTGCGCGACGTACCAACGGAGATCCCTCAACAACCAGCGTCTCTGCGGGCTGCTGAGGAGGTGCAGCCAGAGCGCCGGAATCAGGAAGATCAGGGTCTCCTTGCCCAGGTACGAGAGACCGAGCAGGGCGCCCAGCAACACGAAGTCCAGCATCCGCCCCGTCTCCGTGGCCCGTGGCCCGCAGGTACTGCAGGAGCGTCAGCGTGCCGAACAGGAGCAGGAGGACTTCGGGTACGGCGAAGTACGACCAAGTCAGATGGAACTGATCGAGTGCCAAGAGCGCGCCGGCAAACACCGCTGCCGAGGTCGAGAAGACCCGCTTGGTCAAAGCGTACATCGCGAGAACGGAGACTCCGCCGACCACGCTGTGCAGCGCCCGCAGCCCGAAGTTCTCCTCCCCGAAGATCATGCTGCTGAGACGGACCACGTAGACGCTCATTGGCGGGTGATCGACGGATCGCCAGACGACGTTCCAGCTGGCCGGGCGCAGATCTATGGTCTGAGCACAGGCCCAATGCTGCGACTCGTCGTACATCAGGTTGCCGGTCCAGGCCCCGGTGAGGCGCAGGGCCAGGGCAAGCCCGACGACGTACCAGAGGGCGCGCGGTATCCCGTCTTCGGATCCCCGCAAAGGCTGCATGGCGCATCTCCCGTCGCGCTCCAATGCGACGACTCGACGCCTCCGCTGAAGACCCAGAGTCTGGTGCTCAGGTACTTCCATGCGAAGACGTCGAACCGAGAGGAGCTTCGCTGCCAAGGTAGCAAGCACGAGTGATCCGAGCGCGACGATCGTCGTGGAGAGCGGAGTCCGGAGAGACTGAACGCACAGAAGTGGAGAAAAGGCTGCGCCGACGCCGTCAACGGGGTGCAGTCCCGCAGTCCCGAAGGTCCAGAACCTCTCGGTACTTTCCCGGCCTCGGATCGCGCCGAACAGGGGTGGCGGCGGACGGTCGCCGGTAGCGTCAGCGCGGTCCGGAGCCGTTCTCGTCGTTCCACAACGCCTGCCGGCGCGCGATCGTCCGTTCCCGGAGGTGGTCAAGCGACTCCGTCCGGTCCCAGGAACATCGAGCGCATCGCGTTCGCCGGTGCCGAGGAGCGGATGCACCAACGGTTGCGCCACCTCAAGCCTGAGGCTAACGTCCCCCGGCGCAGTCGAGCACCTCGAACCGGCCGCGTTCCAGCCGAAACGCCTCGGTACCTGTTCAGGTCATGAGTGAGCAGCCCCGTGCTCAGCGACTGATCGGCAGCGCGACGAGAGTCGGCGGCGGTTGCCCGAGCCCGGCGGCGCTGGTGGCGGCGACGAGGTAGTCGAAGACGTTGTCGCCGCGCTGCCGGCAGGTGGCGGTGACGGTCAAGATGCGCTCGACGAAGCGCAGTCCTCGCTCGCTCTGGCTGCCGTGGGTGCCGCGGCGCCAGAGCACTGGTTTGCGCACGGCGCGCTCGGCGATGTTGTTGGTCGGGGAGACACCCGGCACGTCGGCGAAGGACCAAAGTGCCTCGGCTCTTGCGAGCAGATGACGACTGATCCCGCGGACTCGACGCTGCTTGCTGTCCGCCCCGCGTACGAGCAAGTCGATCAGTCGCGACCACGTCGGGCGCAGCTCTCGCTGCATCCTTGCGCGGTCCCCGTGCTCACCCAAGCGGCGATGCGCTCGCATGACGGCCTGGGCGAGCGAGACCGCGCTCTTGCCGAAGCGACGCTCGCCAGATCGTCCCTCCGCAAGCGAGCGAAAGTCGCGCTCAAGGTGCGCCCAGCAGATCTGGCGACGCTCGGTCGGGTGCCGGTCGTAGGCGCCCATGCGGTCGGTGACCAGGACGCCGCGGTAACGGCGACCGATGAGTCGTCGCATGGCCTTGGCGCTGCGACGACGATCGATCCGGTGGACCACTGCGTGCTCGCTGACCGCGCTCCACAGCCAGTGCAGGACGCCGCGACGAGGCCACGGTGTTTCGTCCACGTGAGCGACCCGGCTCGTGCGCACGGCACCCAGTGCCTCGAGGTGCGCGGAGGACAGCGCACCCGACACCCGCTCCTCGATGGCGCTCACGGTGCCGGGCGACATCGACACGCCGATCACGTCGCGCAGCAGGCGGCTCGTCTCCCGCCGCGACAGCCGGAAGACTCCGACCAGCGAGGCAGTCAGTGCGGTGAGCCGTGGACCGAAGGGACTGGCGGTGACGCCATCGGGCAGACGCCCCGTGGACGTCATCCCACACCCTGTGCAGCGAGCGCGGTGCAGCCGGTGCTCGGTCACGTGGACCAGTCGCGGCGGTAGCGCGAAGACCTGCTGCCGCGTGGGGGCACGATCGACCGCAATGAGTGCGCCGCTACCGCAGGAGCTGCACTCCTGCGGACGGTGGTCCTGGACATCATCGACCTCGGACTCGTCCACGAGCTGGCGCGTCGTGCCCTCGTGACCCGACTGCGCACCCTGCTTCTTGTCAGACGGCGGCTTGCGCCGCCGCCGCCTCTTGGACCACGACGGGTCCGACGAGGGCGGCCGCGACGATGTGCGGGAGTCGCGTCGCAATCGGCTCTCGAGCTCGTCGATGCGGGCTGCCTGACGCTCGATCACCTCCGCTTGCGACGCGATCGTCTCCTCCGCGTCGTTCAGCCGACGCGACATCCGCTCGACCAGCTCGCGCAACTCGTCGGTGCCCACACACTCTTCATCGACCCGCGTCGGAACAATCTGGATCCTCGGTCAGATCAAGGGCTGAACAGGTACGACTCGCGAGGGGTGCGGATTTTCGCGCCCCGACCCACGGAGATACGGATGCGCCGCAGCCACATCCTCGCCGCGCTCACGCTCGGCCTCGCGACCTCGCTCGCGTACGCGCACGGCGGCGCGTATCAGCCGCCACCTCCGCAACCCCGCGGCGGCGTGCCGCCCGACGTCGGTCGCGATGGCGGTCCGACCACCGGCGGCGGCGATCCCGGCAAGGGACCGATCACCGGTGGTGGTGGCGGTGGCGGTCCGACGACGGGCGGCGGTCCCGGCGCCGGGAGTGGCCCGACGGTCGGCGGTGGCGGCGGTCCCGGACCGATCACCGGCGGCGGTGCCGGGGCGCTCCTCCGCGAATCACCCGTGGCCGCGCGGGGCGTCCCGTGTCCGCGGCGCTGAGCGACCAGCATTGGTCGAACTGGTGGTACGCGAACCGAATGCAGTTGATGGACTGGCGTGCACGGGCTGCCGAGCGCTCCCGTGACCTCACGCCCGGTCGCGAAGACGCATCCGACGTGATGTTCCGCGCGGAGGCGCGGGCGCATCTCTCGGCATCGCTCACGCACAAGGACGAGGACATCGCATCCGGCGCTGCGATCGCGCTGGGCAAGGACGGAGATCCCGCGTCCGGCTCCGCCCTGATGGACGTGCTCCGTGACGGGCGCCGTCAACGGCAGGTACGCGAGGCCGCGGCTCTCGCGCTCGGGCTGTTGCGCGTCGAAGCCGGAGCGGGCTCCGACTCCGCCAGACGCGGCCTGACCGAGATCGCCACCAATCGGCGGGAGTCCGATCGACTGCGTGCGATGGCGCTCTACGGACTCGGGTTGCGCGGCGAGATGGCCTCGGCACCGGTGCTGCTCGACGTCGCGTCGCAGGCGTCGCCGACGTGGGACGTGCCGGCAGCGGCCGTCTCCTCGCTCGGCATCGGCGGACACGACCTGGTGGTGCCCGAGTTGATCGGATACCTGGAAGGCACGAGCCGCTCACGCCGCAAGGACCGCGTCCGGCGCGTCTATGCGGCGCACGCACTAGCCCGAGCCGGCGCCACGGACGCCCTGCCCGCGCTGCGCCGCGCCGCGCGCGACAGCGATTCCGACGTGCGTCGCGCCGCGGTGCTCGCTCTCGGCGCGATCGGCACTCCCGACGACGACGACACGCACGACGCGCTCATCCGCGTTCTCCTGAGAGACAAGAACGACGGGGTGCAACACGCCGCCGCGCTGGCGCTCGGGCGCGTGGGGCACGACCGCGCGGAGCACGCCCTGACCAAGGCGTTCGAGAAGGGCGACTCGGGCATGGTCCCGTACGCAGCACTCGGCCTCGGGCTGCTCGCACGGCAGCCGGGTCACGAAAACGCCGCGCTTCCCGTGGCCCGCGCGTTCGCCGCGCGATCGAACTCCGAGGTGCGCGCGCCGTTCGCGATCGCGTGCGGTCTGGCGCGTGAGAAGCGCGCCGCGCCGGCACTCCGCGAAGTTGTCACGAAGGGCGACATCGCACTGCGCGGACACGCGGCGCTGGCGCTGGGTCTCATCGGTGACGACGAGGCAGTGCCCGTGCTGCGGAAGGTGCTCGAGGACGAGCACGACCCCGCGCTGCGCCGAGAGTGCGCGCTCGCGCTCGGAATGCTCGGCGACGTGCAGGCGGTCCGCATTCTCCGTGAGATCATCGAGGACGGCGGTTCGGTGTACGTCTCGGGCAGCGCCGCCGTGGCACTCGGCCACATCGGCGGCAACTCGTCTGGGCGCGCGCTCCTCGACCTCATGAAGGACGAGAGCCGGCCGAACCTCGCGCGCGGAATGGCTGCCGTGGGACTGGGTCTGATGCTCGACGAGAGCGAGGGCAAGCGCCTCTCCGTGATCGGCGCGGACCTCGATTGGTATCTCCGCACGTCCGCCGTGCACGAGGTGATGACGATCCTCTGAACATGCACCGCTCCCTATCTCTCGCCGTGTTACTCGCACTGCTCGCGCCACAAGCGCGGGGCCACAGCGGCGAGACGGAGCCGCCGCCGCCGCCGCCTCCCCCGGAACTGAGGGGCGGGGTACCACCGGCACCGCGCTCCGGCGGCGCGCCCGGGACCGGTGGCGGGGACGACGGTGGTGGACCGACCACCGGCGGGGGCACGGACGTCGGTGGCGGTCCGGGCAAGGCCCCTGCGACCGGTGGCGGCGACGACGGATCGGGACCGACGACCGGTGGCCCACGGCAGCCGCCGAGCAACGGCGCACCTCCCGGCGGACAGCCCATGTCGCGGAGCGGGAGAAGGCGCGCGCCCGGTGGGACAGACTCTCCGGCGCAGTGGACGTACTGGTGGTTCGCCAACCGCCGCGACGTGTGCGACTGGCGCACACGGGCGGCCGAACGCTCAGGCGCCGTCACGCCTGGTGCGCGTGCCGGCCGGTCCGAGCTGTTCCGTGAAGAGGTGCGGCTCGCGTTGACCGAGGCGCTGGGCGACAAAAGCGAGGACATTGCGAACAGCGCGGCGATCGCGCTCGGCAAGGACGGCGACCCGACGTCGGCGCCGGCGCTGCTCGCGGTCGTGCGCGATCGGAAGCGTCAGGGCTCGGTACGTGAGGCGGCTGCGCTGGCGCTCGGCCTCCTGCGCGACGCGCCGGGGGCATCGTCCGAGGAAGTGCGCCGCACGCTCGAGGAGATGGCTGCAGGTAAGCGGGAGTCCGAGCGCTTGCGTGCCATGTCGCTCTACGCGCTCGGCTTGCGGGGCGCCACGGCGTCCGCGCCGTTGCTGATCGACGTCGCGGAACGCAAGTCAGCAAGCGGCGACGTGCCCGCGGCGGCTGTGTCGGCGCTCGGTCTGGGCGGACACGAGCTGACGAC
This sequence comes from Planctomycetota bacterium, assembly GCA_965248445.1. GTDB lineage: Bacteria > Planctomycetota > JAJSAM01 > JAJSAM01 > JAJVHW01 > CBDFJG01. Next base: position 4,996 of record CBDFJG010000003.1, on the reverse strand, counting down.
GCCGGAGCTGATTTCGTATCTCGAGAGCACGAAGCGCCGCCGTGGCAACGACTCGTTGCGCCGGGTCTACGCCGCGCATGCGCTCGCCAAGTCCGGCGCGACCGAGGCGCTGCCCGTGCTGCGGGACGCGACCCGCGACAAGAGCGCCGACGTGCGGCGCGCGGCAGTGCTCGCTCTGGCCGTGCTCGGCGACGCGCAGGACGACGACACGGCCGATGCGTTGATCCGGGTGCTCGCGCGCGACAAGAACGACAGTGTCCAGCACGCCGCCGCTCTCTCACTCGGGAGGCTCGGTCACGACCGCGCCGAGATCGCGCTCACCCGCGCATTCAAGAAGGGCAGCAGCCGACTCGTACCGTTCGCCGCGCTTGGTCTGGGACTCCTCGCGCGTCATCCCGGTCACGAGGGAGCGGCGCTTCCACTGGTTCGCGACCTCGAGCGGATCTCCAGTGCGGAGGGCCGCGCGCCGCTCGCGATCGCCTGCGGCATCGCGCGCGAGGCGCGCGCCGTGCCCGAACTCCTGAAGATCGTCACCGATGGGGGCGATCCCCAGCTGCGCTCGCACGCTGCGCTGGCGCTCGGCCTGATCGGCGACATCAACGCCGTGCCGCCCTTGCGCGACGTCCTCGCTAACGAGAACGACCCGGGACTGCGCAAAGAGTCCGCATTGGCGCTCGGCATGCTCGGTGACGTGCAGGCCACGCGAGCTCTGCGCGAGCAGATCGAGGGCGGCGCATCACTGTTCCTGACGAGCAGCGCGGCTGTCGCGATCGGACGGATCGGCGGAGACGAGTCCGGCCGCACTCTCTTGACCCTGCTGAAGAACCAGAAGCGTCCGGCACTTGCGCGCGCGATGGCTGCCGTGGGACTCGGCTTGCTGCTCGACGACAGCGACGGGCGCCGACTCTCGGTGATCGGCGCGGACCTCGACTGGTATCAGCTCACGCCGACCGTGCATCTGATCCTCCGGATCGTCTAGGCGCGCCCGCGCGCGTCGCCTGCGGATCGCGCGGCGATCCTCGGCCACGCTTCGGGCGCATGTCTCCCTCCTACGCGTCCTCCGGACGCTACGGAGGGCTGCGGTCACGCGCCTTGCTTCGCAACCCGCGGTGCCACTCCGCTCCGGCGTTCCGCCTCCGCTGCGCGTTCACTCCTGCCGAACCGTCCACCGGACGCTTCGGCTGCCGCTTCGCGGCACCGTCGCTCACCCCTACGCGATTCGCGCAACGAGTGCCGCACGGCTCTAGGGGCGGGGTTCCACCCCCGCGCGCGCGCGTCACCGACGTGCGGACGGTCAGTACCCGTCATCGCCGATCAGCGGCACGTACGAGACGTCGAGCAAGTTGCGCTCCGTGAACTCCTCGCCGCTTCGCGTGATGACAACGAGCGTCTGTCCGCCGCGCGGGCCGATCGGTGCCACGATTCGGCCGCCGTCACGGAGCTGTTCCTTCCACGCTGCCGGTACATGCGGTCCGGCGGCGGCGGCGACGATCGCGTCGTAGGGCGCACCGTCTGGATGCCCGAGTGTGCCGTCGCCCGTGATGACATGGACACGGTCGAACCCCGTACGACGCAGCCGCTCCCGCGCCTGCTCGGCGAGCTCCGGCACGCGCTCGATGCTGAAGACCTCAGCGGCCAGACCCGCGGCGACGGCCGCCGCGTAGCCCGACCCCGTGCCCACGTCGAGCACCCGGTCCGTCGGCTGGATGGCCGCTGCCGCGAGCGTCACGGCCACGACGTACGGCTGCGAGATCGTCTGGCCCTGGCCGATCTGGAGTGGGCGGTCGTCGTACGCCGCGAACTGCTGGGATGCGGGCACGAAGTCCTGCCGCGGCACGGCCGACATGGCGGCGAGTACCCGCGCATCCGTCACGCCCCGCGCCTGGAGCTGCTCCGAGACCATCTTCTGGCGTCGCTTTTCGTGTCCGTCCACTTCCCGTTCGAACTTGCCGGGGATCGCGTAACGTCGCAAGGCCCATCTTGGGGGAAGGAAGGGCTGTTGGGGTGGGGAGCTGCATGAGGGGTTCTGTGTGACCACGTTCCGACTCGGAGGGCCGCGCGCCCGCGACGACAGACGCGACCAGCTGCGCGGCGGGGCCGTGACGTTTCTGTCGCCTCGTGGGCTCGGCGACTGTCAGCGCTTCCTGGTCGAGGCGCTGCCCGCGCACCCGCCCGACCGGACACTCACCGGGATGGACAGCGAGGGCGGCGTGGCGATGGCAGCCCGCAGCATCTGGCCGGATGCGCCGGTCGAGTGGTTCCACCTCGACGCGTACGTCGCGGCCAAGGTGCGGCGTGTGCTCCATGACAATCGCGTCGACGGGGTCGAGATCACGGCCGCCGCCGACTTGCCCGCGGGGCCGTTCGACGTGATCGCGCTGCCGTTCCCGGCGGCAGGCGAGTCACAGCTCATGTGGGACCTGTTGGAGGCGTCCCACGACGCGCTGCGCGTCGGCGGACGCATGATCGCCGCCACGGACGGCAAGACGGAGGCACTCCGCAAGGCCGTGGAGAAGGTGTTCCGCAACGTCACACCGGCCGGACAGGGACGGCGCAAGGGTGGCGCGTTCTATGCCGAACGCAAGCGCGAGGCACAGGTGCTGAAGGACCGCTCTCACAGCGTTCGGGCCGTGATCCGCCATGGCGATGACGACGGCAGCACGTCGCTCGACATCGTGACGCGGCCGGGCACTTTCGCGTACCGCCGCTTAGACGCGGGCACGCGCGCCCTGGCCGAGTGGCTGCATCCCGGTACGGCCGACGCCGTCCTGGATCTGGGCGCGGGCTGCGGCGCTCTCGGCCTGTACGCCGCGTTGCGGTTGCCGGACGCGCGCGTGCTGCTTGTCGACAGCAACGCCCGCGCGATCGAGTGCGCGCAGAAGAACACGGAACTGCTCGGAGTGGCAGATCGCGTCCAGGCCGTCGTGCGGGCGGATCTCGAGGACCTGCCCGACATGGGGGAGCGCGGTGTCGCGCTGGCGCTCGCCAACCCGCCGTACTTCAGCGGGTGGCGCATTGCCGAGTCGTTCGCCGGCACGGCCCGGCGGCTGGTCCGTGCCGGCGGTCGCGTCGCCATGGTCGTCAGGGACGGGCGCGGCGTCGACGGCGTTGCCGAGATCATCGAGCGGTTCTTCGGCGGCGGCGTGATCGAGCGCGTGGACGGCTACGCTGTCGTGTACGCACGAGCGCCCGGAGGCGAGACCCCGTGAGTGCCGGAGACGTGACGGCGCTGCTCGCCGCGTTCGGGGACGGAACGCTGCTCCGTCCGGATCCGGCCGAGCCGAACCTGGTTGCGCTCTCGCGCGCGGTGACCGGTCTCGCCGGCGACACGGCTCGCCTCGCTGATCCGGTCGCCGACGCGCTCGCGGAGCAGATTGGCGAGCACGATCACATGGTGCTCTTCGTAGCGGACGGGTTCGGACGCAACTTCGTCGAGAAGATGGACGACGCCACGATCTGCAAGCGCCAGATGACCGGCGCTCTCCGGTCCGCGTTCCCGTCGTCCACCGGCCCGAACCTGACGGCGATCCAGACCGGGTTGTGGCCGGCGCGGCATGGGTTCATCGGTTGGCGTGTGCACGCGATGAGCTTGGGTGAACCGATCGTGCCGTATCCGTGGGTGCGCGTGTGCGACGGCCGCGAACTGGCGGAACTCGGTGTGGACCCGGACGAGATCTTCATCGCGCCGAGTTCGTTCGACCGCTGCACACGAGACGTCGAGGCGCTGCTGCCGGGGCACCTCTCGACGACTCCCGCGTCCTCGCGGCTGGTCCGGTCGGAGGACTTCCATGGCTACCCGGCGCTCGACGCCGCGGTGACTCGCGTGATCGCGCGTGTGCGAAGCGGTGGAGGGCCGACGTTCTCGTACCTCTACTACCCGGGGGTCGACGGCACGGCGCACGCCTTCGGCACGACCAGTCCCGAAGTGTGGGCCGAGATCGCCGCGGTGGAGGCGGCCACGGCGCGGCTGGCGGACGAACTGGCCGGAGTGGCGCGCATCATCGTGACTGCCGACCACGGGCACGTCGATCGCGTGCCCGCGAAGTGCTTCCGCATCGACCCCGACGACTCTCTGGGGCAGGAGTTGTCGGCGCCGCCGTCGGGTGAGACCCACTTCCTCTGGTTCCGTGTGCGCGCCGGCCGGCACGGCGCGTTCGAGGAGGGCTTTCGCGCGCGCTACGGCGACGATTTCTTCCTGCTGACGACTGCCGAGGTCGAGGAGCTCGAGCTGCTGGGACCGGGACGTGTGCCGGACGTGGTCCGCGAACGCATGGGCGATTTTCTGGCGCTCAGCCGCGGAGAGGCGGCCATGGACGTCGTGCCCGTCGGCCGCACCGGAATGCTCGACCTCGCCGCGACGCACGGTGGCCTCACGCCCGACGAGGTCGAGGCCCCGCTGATCCTCATCTAGAGGGCGTCCGTGCGCGGGGCCTTCGGATCGCAAGGCGATCCGTGAGAGAGCGCCCCGCCCAGCAGCGGGAGGGCCACGCTGCGGGCGCATGTCTCCCTCCTACGCGCCTCCGGACGCTACGGAGGGCTGCGGTCACGTGCGTTGCTCCGCATCGCCCGCGCAGCCGCAGCCCGCCTAGGCCACGTGCGCGCGGAGGAACGCGATGGTGCGGTCCCACGCGTCGCGGGCGGCGGCCTCGTCGTAGACGTCGGGTCGCGTGTCGTTGAAGAACGCGTGGTCGACGCCCCCGTACGTCTTGAACTCGTGCGCCTTGCCGGCCGCGGAGAGGCGCGAGGACAGTCCATCGACGACCTCCTGCGTGACGAAGCCGTCCTTCTCCGCAAACAGGCCGAGCACGGGGCAATCGAGGCTCGCGACGTCGGGCTGGATCTTGGGATGCACTCCGTAGAAATTCACGCACGCGCCGACGGAGCTGCCGTTCTCGCACGCGCCGTAGAGCGCGAGCTGGCCGCCGAGGCAGAACCCCATCGCGCCGACCCGCGCGCTGCCGCAGGCCTCGTGTCCGCGTAGGAAGTCGATCGCGCC
>CBDFJG010000002.1:0-898527 GCA_965248445.1 Planctomycetota bacterium | reverse complement strand
CACGGTGCGCCAGCCCTTGTCGGCGGGGCAGTACTCGACGGGCGCGCCGTCCTCGATCCCGAAGACTCCGCGTAGGTCGGCGACAAGTCGCTCGCAGCGCTTCTTGAGCCGCCGCGACGCGCCACGGTTGCCCCAGTCGAGCCAGCCGTGGGACTCGGCCAGGAGGTGCAGCAGCTTCCACTGCTCCGTCGGCGCCGCGGTGCGCCCATCGGCCATGCCCATCTGCGCGTACGTGTAGCGGCCGTGCTCGGTGCCGACGCGGACCGCCACCGTCTGGGTATCGAGGAAGCAGATCTCGACGTCACGCCAGGTTGCGCCCGCCGGCGTCGGAAACCGCGCGGGCGGCTCTGTGCGGCGACTGCGCGAGCTCTCTCCGAGAGCGGCCGCCAGAACCTCGAGGTCGAGGGCGCCGGGTCCGCCCTCACCACTCAGCACGCTGGACAGAGCCAGGAACCGGGGCGCGGGATCTCCCCACTCCGACTCCCTCGGGAGGATGCCGGCGACCAGGACAACCGGGCTGATCGCGGCAGCAATCCGCGCGCAGTTCCGCACGGCGTCGCGGCCATCGGGCCACGCGAGCCGCCTGGCGAGAAGCACCTCGTGCGGCTGACGGCCCACACGAACGCGGCCGAGAAGCCACAGCCGCCCCGTGACGAGTTCCTCGACGCGCGCCCCCGATCCGAGGCCCTCGGCAAGCCACTCGGCCACGCGCAGCAGATCGACCTCCCACTGGGCGATCCGTTCGGGCTCGACCGGCAGCACGCCGAATTCGCTGCAGTGCGTGTAGGGCAGCGCCGGCGCCTCGGCCGTCCCCCGGGCCCACACCACGTCCTCCTCCTCGCCGCAGGACGCGCACTCGACCCAGCTCGCGTTCTCGGTACGCCGCAGCAGTCCGGCATCGACCAGGCGAGACCACCTGCTCCCCTCGATCCGCTGACTCTCCGCGAACGAGAGTCGCGGATGCGCGATGTCCGCCCGCCGCTCGATCTCGCCGAACGCCTCACGCACAGGCGAACTCCCAGCGCCGAAGACAGCGCCTGGCGACCAGGTGCTCGGGTGCGTCGCGCAGGTTGCAGGAGTCGGCCCGGAGGTTGAACGTGAGCGTGCGCGGGCCCTTCGCCCAGGCGAAGACCAGTTGCAGCGTGGCGACATCGACGTCGACGTTCGACAGCGGCAGACGCTCGCCGTCGAGCGTGCGCTCCATCAGGTCGTAGACGTCGGTGCGCTGGCGGATCGGCCCGGCGTCGAAGGTGAGTCGTCCGCCGCCGAGTATCCGCAGCCGGAGCGCCTTCACGCGGACCTCCTGGATCTGGTCCGCAGGGTCGACGGGGAACGGGAAGCCGCGTCTCTTGAGCCGGTCAATCCGGTACGGGCTGGGCGGGAGCGTCTCGGGCGGCAGGTCCGCTCCGAGCACGACGCGCGAGTAGATCTTCTGCAGGTCCTCGTGCATGCGCCGGTCCCCGCGCGCATGGAGATCGAGCGTGCCGGCCGCGGGATCGAAGGCGTAGACCACCTCGAAGACCGGGCGCTGACTGCGTGAGCGCAGGGCCCCCTCCTCGTAGCCGAGAACGGACTCGGGCACGTCCTGCGGGTAGGCCAGGAACCAGTGCTTTCCGGCGCGGTGGTAGCAGTGCACGTCGCAGTACTCGCCGCCGCCCTGGCGTTCCCGGAAGTAGGCCGAGAGCGCCTCGCCGAGCGCGGATCGCGTCGCCGACGACTCGTCCGGCAACCGCGTGACGAGACCGCCCCGTGTGCGCCAGTACCGACCGTGCAGGTGGTCCACGTGGTGGAGCTGGCGCGCAGCGTCGAAGACGTCGGGGTGCACCACGAACACCCAGAAGGCGCGGTGCCACAATCCGCTCAGCCGGTCGATGTCCCGCGTGATGTCGATCCCGCGCAGCCGGGCCTGCTCGACCAGCAGCGCCAGCCCCTCACGGGTACCGAGCTCGGCGACGGCGCGCAGCTCGCTCTCGCTCTCTTCCCGAGACCCTTCGGGAAGGGCGCACCACGCCTCGAAGGCGGGATCGCAGTTGCCAAGCGTGAAGCGGCGCCAGGGGAAGTCGGTCAGCTCACCGCGGCGAGCGAAGTACGTCCTGAGAAGTTCATTGGAGACCTGGAGGAAGAAGACGGGAGGAGAGAAACGAACGGGCACAACCACGACCTCGAGCGCGCGGAATTCGGTCGCGGTCGGGCACGGTCCTCGTATCGACGCACCGTCCTTCGACCACGGCAGCGCCCTGCCGTGGGAGGTCTGGATCGCGGCCCGAGAGGGGGGCCATCTTGTGCTTCACGTCGTCGAGGTCTTCCATCCGTGCCGCGTAGGGGTTCGCGGCCGAGCGGGAGGAGGCTACGGCAGGGTGGCGACAGGGGCTCGGGTGCGAGCCGTCGCGAGCGTGTGCCGTGGTCGCGTGACGGGTTGCCGCCGCTCGTCGGCTGCAGCGGCTTGTCAGGAGGCCGACTGTTGCGAGCCGAACTCCGCGTTCCAGGCATCCATGACCAAGGCAGCGAACTTGAGAACGTTCAGTGAGTCACCGAAGCGATCCCTGGCATCGCCGTCAAGCTCGATGCTCAGCCACTCCGCCCAGACGCCCTCTGCCCAAACCCCCGGGGCCCAGACTCCCGAAGCCCAGGCACCGCCCCGTCCGCTATCCGCAACGGAGTCGTGGCGCGAGGATGACGGCTCGAAGTGCTTGGCGCCAACCGCGAGATGTTCGCAGACCCGGAGAATGGGATGGCGACGACACACCTCAGCTCGATCCTCGGGCGCGCGAAACCTCCACTCGCGCAGGTGCCACGCGGTGACTACGAAGTTGAATGCGCGGCAGGAGTCGAGTGGCGACGCTTCAAGCGCGGCGTGATCCAGCTTGAGCTTCTCGAACAGGTCGCGCGCGGTCTTGAGTTCGAAAACACCGGCCATTCTGAGCGTCCGCCAGGCCTCCCAACGTATTGCCGCTCAGCCGCGAGCAGCGGCCACGAGTGTACCGACCGCGACCTTCGGGAACCGGGGGGCGGCGCGGTCGAGCCGCCCAATCTGCGGGATGTGCGCGGGATGTCAGGGAGCACATCCCGCAGAGTTCTCCGCAACGGAAGTCCTTGTGGAGAAGCTACTTAGCTCCACGTCCTGGATGTTGCGGGATACTTCTCTAACCCTTCGCAGGTGTGTGCGCGCGCGCAGTAGCAATCAAGAAGATCTCTTACGCGCGCTCGCACACGCTTACGCGCACACGCTTACGCGCGCACGCACATGCGGGCACGCACCTGCGGGGTAGCGCCAAAACTCCCCGCAATCCCCCGCAACAATCCGCAAGTCCTTGCAGTATAGGCACTTGCGTCGCGGGTAGTGCTCTGCGGCATCCCGCACGACTCTCCGCATCGCGGGCGCGACATCCCGCACGTCCCGCCCACCGCCACTTCGCCGGCGTTCTCGGTAGGACACCAGTATGGGCACCTGCGTTTCTGCCGGCGCGGCGGTGTGGGTCGCGACCGACCTCGACATCATCGAATCCCGCCCCCCGTACGTCCTCGCAGACGACGTCGTGGTCAGCGGCGTGTGTTACCGGCGGCTCGATCCGCCGTACTACGCCTGGCTTCGCCGCAACGTGGCGCGAGCCAGAGAGCAGTTCGACGCGGGGCGCCTCCCGCAGGACCGGTTCGAGGAGATCCGGCGACGCTTCGCGCAGGTCCACGCGCTCGCACTCCCCTTCCTCGGCGAAGACGCGCTTCGAGAAGCCGCGCGCACATTCGATTCCGCCAACTACGCGCCGCCGCGGATCGGCGTCGACGGGCTTCCTGTGTGGGATGGGTGAGCAGGTCCTGGCCCTGCATCGCGTGGAACCGCGAGGCGCAGCACTGCCTCGCCGGGCTACTTCACGGCGTGGCCTGTTGTCCGCACGGGGACTGCGCGCTCTGCGAGGAACAGCAGGAACGCATGCGCCGGATGGGCTGCCCGGAGATCGCCGTCGCCCGCAGTTGGCTCCGCTCCCGTCTGCCGCTGATCGACGTGTGTCCGGTGTGCGGTTTCCCGCCGCCGCCACCCATGCAGATCATCCCTCCGCTTCCGCGCCTCGACCGCTCGGATCGCGTGCTGAGCGGATCGCCCTCGTGCAAGGTCTGCGGCTGCTTCATCCGGCCGCCCAAGCGCTTCTACTGCAGCGCCGAGTGCTGGCTCGAGCACCGCGCGCAGACGGAGGGCTGGCGTGCCGGGGGTGTGCGCCGCTCGCCTCGGCACGCCCCACGCCACGCCCGCATGCGCTGACGCCGGGCCGAGTGGCACGACACTCCGTGCGGCCGCACTTTGGGGGCGTGCCACACCGACCTCCCCGCGGCTGCGCCCACACCGGTTGTCCTGCTCTCGTGCGGGGCGGGGCGCGCTGCCCTGAGCACGCGCACCGGCACCTGCGAGCGCGGCGGGCTGAGATCGACTCGATGCGGCCCTCCGGCTCGAAGCGCTACCCGAGGTCGTGGAGTGGCAAGGGCGGCATCCGCGAATGGCACCTCAGGCGGCACCCGGCGTGCGAGGTCTGCGGCACCAACGAGCACCTCCAGGTCGATCACATCGACGGCAACCGGGAGAACCACGCACCGTCGAACCTCTGCACGCTCTGCCGCTCCTGCCATGGCCGCAAAACCGTGCGCGAGAACGGCGGGTTCGGTCGCAAGCGGCGAAGGGTCCTCCGATGACCCGCTACGCCGTCGCGCTGACCGACCTCGACCTGGCCTGGCGGACTCCGGCGGGCTCCGCCGTCCTGGAGGCGGCGCTCTGCGGGGACGACGAACCCGAGACCGTCAACGCCGAGCCGGGCGTCGAGGCGTCGGTGCTCGCCGGTCCCGAGGAGATCGCCGAGTCCGTCGCGAGCGGACTCCTCTCATTCGACCTGCCGATCTCGCCGCCGCGGTGCTCCCGCGTCTACGCGAAGGCCAAGGGCGAGCCCAAGTGGACGCGGCTCCGTCGAGCAGACGACGTTCCCTACGTTCTTCGCGAGGCAACCGCCGCCACCGGGTCGCCCCGCATCGACCCCGAACTCGTCGAACTCGGTGCGCCGATGGACGACGCCACGCGCGCGGCGCTGCGTGAGTCGCTCCGCACCGAGGGCTGCCGCGACGCGCTGGTGGTGTGGCAGGAGCAGGACGTCCTGCTCGACGGCCACAACCGGCTGGCGATCTGTCGCGAGGACGGCATCGCGTTCCAGGTCACGAAGCTCTCCTTCCCCGACCGCGCGGCGGCGGTTGCGTGGTTCGTCACGGCGCAGCGGACCCGGCGCTCGCTCACGTCGCACTGGGCGATGTACTACCTCGGGCGGCAGTACAGCGCGGAGAAGCGGGAGCACGGCCGGCGAGGGAAGACTGGTCAAAGTGACCAGTCTTCGGTGCGCCTCGCTTCCGCTGCTGGCGTCGGCGAGAAGACCGTCCGTCGCGCCGCCGCGTTCGCCGAGGCGGTGGATGCCCTGGAGCGCGCCGTCCCCCACGCGCGCCGCGCGGTGCTGAACCGCCAGATCAAGCTCTCGCGCCAACAGATCGAGCAGGCGCTCGAACTCGGCGCAGAGACCCTCGCAGAACTCCGCGAGCTGACCGAGCCCGGCGAGCGCGACTACCTGGCCGAGGTGCTGCGCTCGGCCAAGAAGCTGCGTGACGCCATCGACGCCTACCGCGTTCGCGGCGTGCGTCCCGAGGATCGCGACCGCGTCGCGCAGTCCAAGCCCGCCGCTCGCGCCGCACTCCACGAGCTCCCGCTCCTCTTCGCCGCCTTCGGTTCCGACATCGGGCTCGCCGGGGAGGTGTCGGAACTCGCCTCGGCCGAGGCCCTCTCCCATGGCTGACGAGGTGGCAGGGGAGGGGCGGGATCGAACGAGCCAGCCTCGGCCGAAAGGACCGGCGGGAAAATCTCGCGTGCGCGTCCGCGAAACAAGAGCAAGGGGGGATCCCCCCGATTCGGCGTCTGCCGAGACTCCGGGCTGGCGCTCTCGCATCGTCGGACGCGGCGACGTCTCGCCCGAGGAGATCACCGCGAACCCGAAGAACTGGCGCAAGCATCCGCCGGCGCAGCGTGACGCTCTCGGCGGGCTTCTCGACCAGGTCGGCTGGGTCCAGGACGTGGTCGTCAACCGCCGCACCGGACATCTGGTGGACGGTCACCTGCGCGTGGATCTCGCGCGGTCCCGGGGCGAGGCGACCGTGCCCGTCATCTACGTGGACCTGTCCGAAGAGGAAGAGGCGCTGGTCCTCGCGTCCCTCGACCCGCTCGCTGCGATGGCGACGGCCGACCCGGAGAAGCTCTCGGGACTTCTCGGCGAGGCCGAAGCGAACGACGCCGCGCTGCGTTCCATGCTCACGAAGCTCGGCTCGCGCGCGGGCGCCGCGGCCCGCGGCAACTCGGACCCCGACGCCGTGCCCGAGCCGCCCGAGGAGCCAGTCACCCAGCCGGGAGACCTGTGGCTGCTCGGCGAGCACCGTCTGCTCTGCGGCAGTTCGCTGGACGAGGCAGACGTCGCGCGGCTGCTCGACGGCGCGACGCCGGGCCTCTTGGTCACCGACCCGCCCTACGGCGTCGAGCTCGACATGGAGTGGCGCGATCGCGCGGGCAAGAACGCGCTCGGTCCCGCGCAGGCGTCCTACATGCAGCGCCGCGACGGGCACCAGAACACGACCATCTCCGGCGACACCAAGGCCGACTGGTCCGACGCGTTCGAGCTCGCGCCGAGCGTTCGCGTCGCCTACGTCTGGCACGCCTCGTCGTTCACTGTGGACGTCGGCCAGGGGCTGCGCCGCATCGGGCTCGAGCTCCGGCAGATGGTCATCTGGCGCAAGCCGCACTTCGTCCTGAGTCGGACCCACTACCACTACCAGACCGAGCCCTGCTGGTACGCCGTGCGCAAGGGCGAGTCGGCGCGGTGGATCGGCACCCGCGACCAGTCGAACCTGTGGGACGTCGCGTCTCCCAAGCAGCTCATGGCCGGGAGCAAGGAGGAGAAGTTCGACCACCCGACGCAGAAGCCGCTGCTCTGCATGGAGCGCCCCGTCGCGAACCACGACTTCCCCGAGGTCTACGAGCCCTTCTGCGGATCGGGCACCACGCTCATCGCATGCGAGCGGCAGCGCCGGCGGTGCTTCGCGATGGAGATCGACCCGAAGTACTGCGACGTGGTCGTGCGCCGGTGGGAGGCCTTCACCGGCAAGACCGCCGAGCGTGTCACTGCTGAGGTCGCGGCATGAAGCGCGTCTTCGTCTGTTCGCCCCTCCGTGGTGACGTCGCCGCGAACGCGACGGTTGCTCGAGCAGCGTGCCGCGAGGTGGCACGCGCCGGGGATGCGCCGCTCGCGCCGCATCTGCTCTACCCGACGTTTCTCGACGACGGTGACGCAGCAGAACGCGCCCTCGGAATCGGCGCCGGACTCGCGTGGCTCGCGGTCGCCGACGAGGTCCTCGTCCTCGGACCACCCACCGACGGGATGGCAACGGAGATCGCAGCAGCTAAGGCGATCGGCATCCCGATCCGGTACGTGCGGCTCCCTCGACGAGAGGTGCGCTGTGGGTAGGTCGCGCGGACCAGGCGGCGGCCGCAAGCCCAAGCCGACGGCGCTCAAGGTGCTGGCCGGCAACCCCGGCAAGCGCAAGCTCAACGCCAAGGAGCCGAGGCCGAAGGCCGTGATCCCCAAGTGCCCGAAGGTGCTCCAGGGCGAGGCGCGCTCGGAGTGGCGGCGCATGGCCAAGAAGCTCCACGCCCTCGGGCTGCTGTCGGAGATCGACGGCGCCGCGCTCACGACGTACTGCCTCACATGGGCGCGGCTCGTGGACGCCGAGGAGAAGCTGCGCGAGCACGGCACGATCATCATGTCGCCGAACGGCTACCCGATGCAGTCGCCCTACCTCGCCATCGCGACCAAGGCGACCGAGCAGCTCGTGCGGGTCCTGGTGGAGTTCGGGATGACGCCGTCCTCGCGCGCCCGCGTCCAGGTCCCGAACGCGCCGGGCGCCGCGGCGGACCCGGCCTTCGAGCGGTTCTTCGGCGCGTCCGGTGGGACGTAACGCGAAGGACGCCGACCCGACGGTTGCCGCCGTCCTCGCGAACGCTGAAGCCAGGCGCCGCTGGCCGGGCGTGACGATCGCGATCGACGACGAGGACGGGAAGTACTACTTCGACGAGGCCGACGCCTCACGCGCGGTGGAGTTCTTCCCGGCGTTCCTGCGGCATCTGAAGGGCGAGTTCGCGGGGCGTGCGTTCGAGCTCCTGGACTGGCAGAGGGACCTGCTCGTCCGTCCGCTCTTTGGGTGGAAGCGCGCGAGCGATGGGCGTCGCCGCTTCCGACGGGTCTTCCTGGAGATCGCGAAGAAGAATGGGAAGGCGCTCGCCCTCGACACGCCGATCCCCACACCCGAGGGCTGGAGCACGATGGGCGAGTTGCGGCGCGGGGGCCGGGTGTTCGGGGCCGATGGCAGGCCGGTGCGTGTCGTCGCCACCACGGGCGTCATGCACGGCCACGAGTGCTTCCGCGTGCACTTCTCGGACGGCACGTCCCTCGTCGCCGACGCAGATCACCTCTGGTACACCGAGTCGCGCGCCGCAGGCGAGCAGGCCAAGGGACGCATGGGAGCGATCCGCACCACGCGGGAACTGCACGAGACGCCGAGCGGCCCCTACGTCGGCGCGGGTGTGCGCTCGAACAACCACCGCATCCCCGTCGCGGCGGCGATGCGGCTCCCTCCCGTGAACCTGCCGGTTCCGCCGTACACACTCGGCGTCTGGCTCGGGGACGGCGACTCCGCGGGAAGCGGCGTGACGATCAATGACCGCGATCTCGACATCTTGGCGCACGTCTGGGACGAGGGCATCCCGCTGCGCGAGACGGCGGCGCAACGCGGCTGCTCGCGCTTTCGACTCGGTCTCCAGAACGAGCCCGGCGTGCTTGACGGCAAGTCGCTCCAGCGGGTGCTCCGCGAACTCGGCCTGCTCGGGGACAAGCACATCCCGGCGGTCTACCTGCGCGCCTCGTTCGAGCAGCGGATGGCGCTCGCGCGGGGGCTCATGGATACCGACGGCACGGCGAGCAAGGCAGGCGAGTGCGAGATCACGACGATCCACCCGCGGCTGCGCGACGGGATCGTCGAGCTCCTGCGCAGCCTCGGGTTCAAGCCGTCCGTGCGCGAGGAGCGGGCTGTCCTCAACGGCAAGGACTGCGGTGCCTGCTACGACATACAGTTCCGCTCGTTCGCCGACGACCGTCCGGTGTTCCGGACGCCGTGGAAACGCAATCGACTCAGGCCGCGTCCGAAGCGTCGTCCGCGCTCGACATCGCGCTACGTAGTCGCTGTCGACCCGGTTCCGTCCGTGCCGGTGCGCTGCATCCAGGTGGACGCGCGCGACGGGCTGTTCCTCGCCGGCGATGGAATGGTGCCCACGCACAACAGCGGAATGTGCTCGGGGCTTGGGCTCTACCTCCTGCACTGCGACCGTGAGCCGGGTGCAGAGATCGTCGCCGCGGCCGCCAACCGCGAGCAGGCGGGCATCGTCTTCAACGAGGCGCGTGACATGAACGAGCTGTGTCCGGCGCTCGCGTCTCGTTCGGAGACCTTCCGCCGGTCGATCGTCGTGCCGCAGACGCGCTCGTCGTTCAAGGTGGTGTCGTCCGACGTGAAGGGAGGGCACGGCCCCAACATCCACGCGCTGCTCTTCGACGAGTTCCACACGCAGCCGAACCGCGAGCTCTACGAGACGCTCGCGAAGGGCGTGGCCGCCAGGCGCCAGCCGATCGTGGTGCTGATCACGACGGCGGGCGATGACCACGACTCGGTGTGCTACGAGGAGTACGAGTTCGCACGCCGCGTGATGTCTGGCGTGATCGAGGACGAGACGTACCTGCCGATCATCTTCGAGGCGTCGCCCGAGGACGACTGGCGCGATCCGGCGACGTGGGCGAAGGCGAACCCATCGCTCGACGTGACGGTCAAGCGCGACTACCTCGAAGCCGAGTGCCGCGCGGCCATTGCGGAGCCCCGCAAGCAGAACGCCTTCAAGCGCCTGCACCTGAACCTCTGGACGAAGACCACCGACGTCTGGATTCCCATCGAGTGGTGGAAGGCGTGCCCGGCGCTCCCAGCGGCAGAGACGCTGGCAGGTCTCCCCGTCGCCGGCGGGCTCGACCTCTCCAGCACGACGGACCTGACGGCGTTCGTGCTGGTCTTCCGGTTGCCGCCAACGACGCCGGACACGCCGAGCGTCGAGGTCGCCGACCTGGACGAGGGGGGCGAGCCGGTGAAACGCGTTCTCTCCATCAACTACGACCTGGCCGTCGTCCCCTACCTCTGGATGCCCGAAGACCGGCTGCACGAACGGTCGCGCGAGGACGGCGTGGACTACGGCGTCTGGGTGCGCGCCGGACACCTGCGCACCACGCCCGGGAGCGTCGTGGACTACGACTTCATCTACCGCGCGATCGTGGATGAGATCGCGCCGCGCTACGGCGTGAAGCAGATCGGCTACGACCCGTGGAACGCGCTGCAGTTCGCGCTCCAACTTGAGAAGGCGGGCTTCGACGCGGTCGAGGTGCGGCAGGGACCGCGCACGCTGTCGGCCGCCTGCAAGGTGCTCTACGCGCTGACGAAGGCTGGCCGCGTCCACCACGACGCGAACAAGACGATGGCGTGGTGCGTCGCGAACGCCGCCGTGAAGGAGGACGCGAACGAGAACGTCCGTCCGATCAAGACGAACTCGAAGAAGCGCATCGACGGGGTGGTCGCTGCGGTGACAGCGCTCTCCCGGCTGATGGTGCTGCCGGATCGTCCGGCGTCCCCGTACGCGTATCGGGGAGTCCGGGCTGTCGGATCGTGACAGACCATCCCGTGAACCCGCTCGAGGGTCAGCGACCCAGCCATCGCTGCCGGACCACGTACCACCGCAGTTGATCCCCGTCGAGACTGCGCGCGTGGAACCCAACGCCCCTTGACCCCGACTTGAACGTCACGGCCGTCGGAGCACCCGTGTCTTCGTCCACGACGCTGTACGTGCGGACCGTGCTGGTCGGTGTCGGCGGTTCGGGGAACCCAGGCGGGCGCTCGAAGGTGGGCATCGGACGGGAGTCGTGGTCGATGTCGGCGACCGTGAGACGCCGCCTCAGGTCTTCGAGATCCTCCGACTCGATGACCGCGGCCAGCCGGTCCCCGAGCAGCGTGAAGCCGTTCTCGTCTCGGCGAAGGGCTCCGTGAATCGTCGTGCCGTGTCGGCCGAGGAGGCGGGTCCAGACCCCGATCGGCGGGTCGTAGTCGGGTGGCGGACCAAGCTCGATCAGAACGGCTGGTGTGTTCGCAACGCTCGGCTCCGGCATAGCGACGTCGCTGGACGGACCGCGTAGCGTCATCGACACGCCGAACGTCCCGGCCGCCGGGTCGGATGTCGTCCGGGCGCTCTCCTCGGGCGGAGGGGTTGGCGGAGTTTCCGGCTCGGGAGGGAACGGTCGAGTCCGTTCGACCTCGGTGCGCCAGGCGGCCATCGCCTCTTCAGGTGAGCCGCCCCAAGCGATGGCCTTGCCCACACACCCGTCGGCTGCTGCCCACCGCGCATTCCCAGGAACGCGGCCATCGAACAGCGCCTCGCGGAGCGCGAAGAGCCCGCAGTTCCAGACGCCTTGCACGCCGCCGGGAAGGCGCACCGGCAGGTGGACGCGACCCGGGCCATGCTGCGCCACGTCGAGACCGGCGATGAACTCGGCCACGAGTTCCACCGGGTTCGCCGACTTCTTCGCCAGCGCCGCGATCACGCCCCAGAGCGTGTCTTTCGGCCCGCCGCGCGTCACTTCCTTCCAGCGCCCGTCATCGCCGTACGTGATCGTTGCTGACTGGGGTCCGTCGTGGATCACGACCTCGCCGGGTCCGAGGTTCCGCAGTTTCGGGACGCGCCCAGGTCGCGGCGGCGGTTCCAGTGGAGCGCCCTCGGGCGCGGCGACCATGACGACCGCCCCGTGTCTGCCCTTGGTACTGAGGGACACGAGCGGCCACGGGATGAACGTGTCAGCGCCAGGCGCCTCGCGTCGGAAGAGGACGCGGCGCGTCCCGGCGTTGTACGTCTCGACCCACGCCGCGTCGCCGAGGTGGTTCTCTACGAGGTCGAAGAGCATCTCCGCGTGAACGCGCGTGTGGATGGCGTCGCGGATCGCCCACACCGAGCGGAACGCATCGGGATCGTCCAAGTCCCTCTCCGACGGTCCTTTGCCAGCCATGCTCCGCTCCTCGCCGCGGCGTCGCTATCTCAGTTCGAGGTCCTCGGGCCACAGGAAGTACGGCCCGAACCGCTTCGACACCCGTCGCTCGCCTCCCGCCGCGATGCCCTCCGGCGTGAGTTCGTGGTCGTCGCCGGCGGGGACGAGAAGGCCTCGGGCCACCAATCGCGCGAGCACCTCGGCGGCCTTCAGCTTGTGCTTGCGACCGAGCTTCGACGTCGAGAGCTTCTTGTCGGCCGCACTCCCGTCGTCGGTATCGCCCGACGGAGGAGTTCGGTCGGCAGCAGGGGCTGGTGCGGGAGCGGGCGTCTTCGGTTCGGCCTCCCGCACGACCTTCTCGACGGACAGGCGGACTTCGTCGCTGACACGCAACAGCCGCCGCGCCTCCTCATAGATCGCGTCGTAGAGTTCCGGTTCACCGGCTCGCTCGACCAGCATCCCCATCTCGTGGTTGTTGACCTGGCTGAACTCGTAGAGGTTCATCGAGGCGACGATCGCCGTGGACTCGTTCAGGTAGCACTTCGAGTGCAGGTTCTTGCAGAAGCTCGTGCGCACTGACGACAGGGACCGCAGCCAAGTGATCTCCTGCGGCTGCAATTCACTCTTGCCGTAGACGATCTGGATGTTGGTCTTCATCCGGTCCTGGTCCTCGAGCCGCTGCCGCACGCGCTCGTTGAACTTCAGGTACGGGCTGATGATGAAGATCTCCCGCTTCGCCTCCTTGAAGATCTGATCGAGCCGGTAGTTGATGCCGTTGGTATCGAGAAACTCGGCCACGCGTAACTCCTGGTTTCTGGTCGATTGGCGGGGTTGACTCCAGCGGGCACCAGACTGCCAGGACAGGACCCTGCGGCGCGAACGTTGCCGGGCCGCGCTTTCGAGTGCCGTGCTCCGGTCCCCTCCGCGTGGCGGGAGGCTCCGCAAGGCCTCATCGTCGAGGCGTGTCCACGCTCGCACCCCGCGGCCTGATCTCCCGGCTTCGCTCGGGCCTCCGCGCGTTCCTCCTGAGCGACGAGCCCCCTGAGTGGTTCTGGCGGACGCCCGGTGTCGGGCAGCCAACCGGCTCGGGCGTCACGGTCACCGATCAGACGGCGCTCCGGGTGACGGCCGTCCTCTCCTGCGTCAAGGTGCTCGCCGAGTCCATCTCGACGCTCCCGCTCATGGTCTTCGAGCGACAGGCGAACGGGGACAAGCGGTCCGCGTCAGAGCACCCGCTCTCCGAGATCCTCCACACGCTCGCCAACGAGGAGAGCACCGCGCAGTCGGTCCGCGAGACGCTCTGCGCCCACGTTCTGCTGCGCGGGAACGCCTACGCCCGCGTGGTCCGTGACGGCGGCGGCGACGTCCGCGAGATCTGGCCCATCGCGCCCGGCTCCATCCAGGCAGATCGACCGCGACCGGGCGGCCCGCTCGTCTTCCACGTCTCCGAGGCGGGCGTCCCACCGGAGACGCTGCGCACCGACCAGGTCTGGCGCATCCCGGGGCTGTCCTGGGGCGGCGCCACGGGCCTCTCGCCGATCGGCGTTGCGCGGGAGAGTGTCGGCCTCGCGCTCGCGCTGGAGACCAACACCGCGTCCGCACTCAAGCACGGCGCGCGCATCGCTGGGGTTGTCACCCACCCACAGGTGATGGACGACCCCGAGTACAAGCGCTTCAAGGAGTCGTGGGACGAGGCGTACGCGGGCGTCACCAACGCCGGGAAGACCGTGATCCTGGAGCAGGGAGCCCGCTTCGAGAAGGTCGGGATGACGTTCGAGGACCTGCAGTTCCTGGAGCTCAAGAAGTTCCAGATCGCAGAGATCGCCCGGCTCTTTCGCGTCCCGCTCCACATGCTCTTCGACGACAAGGCGCAGCCGCGCGCCAACATGGAGCAGGCGTCGCTTGAGTTCGTGGTCTACACGCTGCGGCCGTGGCTCGTGCGCTTCGAGCAGACGATCGCGCGCGATCTGCTGCTGCCCACCGAGCGCGCGCGGTTCTTCGCCGAGCACAACGTCGCGGGGCTGCTGCGCGGCGACTTCGCTGCGCGCATGAGCGGCTACGCGCAGGGACGCCAGTGGGGCTGGTGGTCGGTCAACGACATCCGCCGCCTGGAGAACCTCAACGGGATTGGGGAGCAGGGCGACACCTATCTGGAGCCGCTGAACATGAAGCCCGCCGGCGAGACCATCGCGGAGCCGGAAGCAGTGGCAGTCCCGGAGCCGGAGGAGGACCCGGCAGAGGACGACGCGGCCAGTTGAACGAGCCTCCGCCGGGTCGGACGGTGGACGCGTGTCCACGCCGGACTCCACCGTCGCTCCACGCAGTGCCGTCCTTCATGAGAAGGCCTGCACCAAGTGCGCGTGTGTGAAGTCTGCTCGTGAGTTCTACCGGCAGCGCGGCAAGCGGAGCGGGCTCCAGTCGGCGTGCAAGGAGTGCGTGAAGGCGGCGCGCCTGGCCCGATACCACGCCGATCCGGAGCGGCAGCATCACCGCGACCGCGCCTACTACCGGGCGAACTGCGAGCGTGCGAAGGCGACCAACCGCCGCTGGAGGGTGGACAACCCGGAGAAGGTCCGCGCCGCAACCCGGGCCTGGCGCCGAGCGAACCCCGAGAAGACTCGCTCGATGCGGCTCAAGGCGACGGTCGGCGTGTCGGCGGCGACGTACGACGAACTGCTCCGGAGGCAAGACGGGAGGTGCGCCGTCTGCCGGATGCCGGAGACGGTCACCGATCCGCGGATTGACGACGTGCGGAACCTGGCCGTCGACCACGACCACGCGTGCTGCGCCGGCAAGTCGTGCGGCGCGTGCATCCGGGGATTGCTCTGCGCGCGGTGCAACACGGCGCTCGGACTGCTTCGCGACGAAGCCGAGACCTTGGACGCCGCCGCCCGGTATCTCCGGCGCGGCCCGATCCATATCGACAAGGAGGCAGCCGCATGACCACCGCGCTCACCGACTGCAGGGGCTACGCGCTCACCGACTGCAGGGGCTACGCGCTCATGCTGGCCGAGGACGGCGCGCCCGCGCCGACTCTCTACCTGTACGACATCCTCGGCGTGGACCTCTTCGGCGGGATCGCCGCGCGCCAGGTCATCGAGGACCTGAACGCACTCGGCGAGGTCTCCGAACTCACCGTGCGCATCAACAGCCCCGGCGGGGACGTCTTCGAGGGGATCGCCGTCTACAACGCGCTCGCGCGCTTCCCCGCGAAGGTGACGATCCACATCGACGGGCTGGCTGCATCGATCGCCTCGCTGATCGCCATGGCCGGCGACCGCACCGTCGTCGCCGAGAACGCGATGCTCATGGTCCATCGGCCGTGGACGGTCGCGATGGGCGACGCCGAGGAGATGCGACGGCAGGCGGGAACGCTCGACAAGGCGTGGTCCGCGATGCTCACCACCTACGCGCGGCGCACCGGACGTCGGGCCCCGGCGGTGTCCAAGCGCGTGACCGACGAGGGCGGCGAGTGGTGGATGACGGCCGACG
Organism: Planctomycetota bacterium; assembly: GCA_965248445.1. Lineage (GTDB taxonomy): Bacteria > Planctomycetota > JAJSAM01 > JAJSAM01 > JAJVHW01 > CBDFJG01. Next base: position 882,850 of record CBDFJG010000002.1, on the reverse strand, counting down.
AAGCTGTCTCCGAGCGGTTCGCGGACGAGGTCGAGAAGGGGGCGAAGAAGGCGCAGGTCTTCGGGCTCTCGCGCTTCCGCCGCGTTCCCGAGCACCTGGCGGCGTCGGCTGCAGACGACGGACTGGCGCTCCCCGCTCCCCCGCGCATCGCCGAGATCGAGGAGCCGCGCGTGACGCACGAACCGCCGTGCAAGGGCACGTCCCGCGCCGTGCGCCGGCGCATCGTCGATGTCCTGCACCTCGCGACTTGAACGACCCTCCGCAGCGCTCGACGCTCGGACTTGTCGAACGACAACGACCCGGAGGAACACCCGATGTCGAAGGTGCTGGAACTCAAGATGGCGCGCAAGGAGCTGGTCGATCAGCTCGAGCCGCTCACCGTGAAGGAAGAGCTCACCGAAGAGGAGGAGACTTCCTTCGCGGAGGCGCGCGTCAAGATCGCGGGGATCGGCAAGCAGATCGAGCGGGTGGAGTTCGTGGAGAGCGAGCGCGCGGTCCTGGATCGCCTCGACCCGGTTCCCTCGAAGCCCCAGCCCGAAGAGACAGAGACGCCGCGCGCGAAGAAGTCCGGCATCGAGAACCCCGGCTTCGAGAACGTCGGCGAGCTCGTCTACTGCGCTCGCTTCCAGCCCCGCGACCCCCGCATCCTGGCGCTGCAGGAGATGGGCACCGGCGAGTCGGGCGGTCTCGCGATCCCCGACGAGATCAACCCGACGCTGCGCGAGGTCACGGCCAACGAGGCGATCTTCCGCCCCCGCGCCACGGTCGTCCCCGCCGGCGAGTCGCCCGACGCCGATCTGGTGCTCCCGTCCCTCAACCAGGGTGTCGGCTCCAACCTCTACGGCGGCGTCGCCGTGGACTGGATCGGAGAGGGCGGCGACAAGCCCGAGACCAGCATCAGGATCAAGGAGACCCGTTGGACGCCGCGCGAGGTCGCGGCCCACATCGTCGTGACCGACAAGCTGCTGCGGAACTGGCGCTCGGCGTCCTCGCTGATCGAGCGCATGCTCCGCGGCGGCCTGCTCGCTGCCGAGGACGTGGCGTTCCTCTCCGGCAACGGCATTGCCCGACCGCTCGGCGTGCTCGCGTGCGACGCGCTCAAGAAGGTCAACCGCGCCCTGGCTGGCGAGATCGCATACGACGACCTCGTCGAGATGGAGGCAGAGCTCCACGAGGACGGCGAGGCGATGTGGATCGTCTCCCCGCGCGTCATCCCGAAGCTGCGCCAGATGAAGGACGGAGCAGGGCACTACATCTGGCAGGAGGACGCGCGCACCGGCGCGCCCGCCTCGCTGCTGGGCCGCGCGGTCGTGAAGAACTACCGCAGTCCGGCCGTCGGCTCCCTCGGCGACGTGCTCCTGATCGTGCCGAGCTACTACCTGATCAAGGACGGCGTCGCGACCACGGTCGCCGCTTCCGAGCACGTGCTCTTCAAGCAGAACAAGACCGTCGTCAAGGCCTTCAAGACCGTCGATGGCGGCCCGTGGCTCAACGGTCCCATCCAGCAGGAAGACGGGCAGACCTACAGCCCGTTCGTCGCGCTCGACGTCCCGTAGGCCGAGATCCGCTGATCCGCCGCTGACTCGACGAGGAGACCGAACATGACCAAGAAGCTGACCGAGGCGCTGGGCTTCGACTGCATCGTGGAGCCGCAGGACGTGGGCACCGCCGACGTCACGGGCACCTGGGTGGACGCTCGCCACGCCGGGCGACTCGTCGTCCTCGCGAAGGCCGGCGCCGTCACGGCGGCCAAGGTCCTCACGGTGCAGCTCCGCCAGGCGCAGGACGCCGCGGGCACGGGCGCCAAGGACCTCGGTGCTGCCGTCACGTCGGTGGGCGTCGGCGGCGCCGCACCGCCCGATGTCGAGATCGAGAAGGTCCCTTCCGATCTCGATGGCACGAACGGCTTCACGCACGTCACTGCCGTGCTGGGGATCGATGAGGCCGCCAAGCTCGGCGCTGCCTACGTCGTCCGCGGCGACCGGCGCTACGTCCCGTAGGCGAGCACGCGCACCAGGAGGTGAGGCATGGGCTACGAGGTCATCTCGCGTTTCTACGATCGCGAGCGCAGCGTCTACGTCGATCCGGGGGCGCCGTGTCCGCCGCTCGACGCCGCGACCGCCACGCGTCTGGTCCGGGCCGGGTGCCTCGCCGAGGTCACGGAGACCGTGCCCGCCGCCAAGCCGAAGCGCACCAAGAGCACGCGGACGAAGGCCCAGCCCACCGCGGTCGCCGACGACGCAGGGGAGTAGCCCGTGGGCCTCGCGCTCATCCAGGCGCCGGCCGAAGCCCTCGTGACGCTGGACGAAGCGCGGCTCCACCTGCGCGTGGACCTGCTCGAGGAGACCGACCTCATCGGTGCACTCATCGAGGCGGCAACCGCGCAGGCCGAGGCGATCTGTCGGCGTCGCTTCGTCACGCAGCGCTGGCGCCACACGCTCGGGGAGTTCCCCGCCGGCGCGATCACACTGCCCCATCCACCGGTCGTCTCGGTCGAGAGCGTGCAGTACGTGGATGCGGACGGCGTGCTCAAGACAGTCGCGATCGCCGACTACGACGTCCGTACCAACGTGGTGCCGGGTGAAGCGGTGCCGGCGTACGGGAAGTCGTGGCCGTCGGCTCGCGCCGTGCCCGACGCCGTGCGTGTCGACTTCACGTGTGGGTTCGGCGGTGCGGCGGCGGTTCCCGACGCGATCAAGCGCGCGGTGCTGCTGATCGTCGGCACACTCCACGCGAACCGCGAGACTGTTGCGCCCGTCGCGATGCAGCCGATCCCTCATGCGGCCGATTGGCTTCTCTCCCCCTACCGAGTCCATAGGTTTGCGGGGTAGACGATGGCAGTCCGCGCCGGCCGGCTCGACCGCAGGATCCGCTTGGAGCGGCGCCATGAGGAGATCGACGACTCGGGCCAGGCCGTCACGATCTGGCTCCCGCTTGCGGAGGTGTGGGCGCGCGTCGAACCGCTCGGTGGGCGCGAGGGCTTCGGCAAGCAGCAGTTCGTCGCGACAGGTGACTTGCGGTTCACGATCCGGTGGCGAGGCGACGTGACGCCGCTCCACCGCGTTGTCCACGAAGAGCGCGCCTACGACGTCGTCACCGTCGTCGAGGCAGGCCGTCGCGAGGCGCTCCTGATCGTCGCCCGTGGTCGCACAGACGGGAGCGAGTCGTGATCGACGTCGATGTCGCGGGGTTGAAGGAACTCGACGCAGCGCTCGGGGAGATCCCGGCCGCGCTGCGCCGCAACGTGGTGCTTGCCGCTCTCAGGAAGGCAGCGAAGCCGATCGTCAAGGACGCGCGTGCGCGTGCGCGGCGTGGCACCGACCCCAAGCGGCGCGGATCGCCGAAGCAGCGCAAGAAGGGCGAGTCCGAGTCCATCGGCCACGGCGCCGACTCGATCAGGGTCAGCGCCATCAAGTCGTCGGTCCGCAGCGAGACGGCCGTCGCGATCGGACCGGACGCGAAGCACTGGTACATGAGCTTCGTCGAGTTCGGGACCTCGCGGCAGGCACCCGACCGCTTCCTCACACCCGCGTTCGAGATCAACAAGGACGCGGCGATCAAGGTCGTCGGCGACGAGCTGTGGAAGTCCCTCGCGCGGACCGCGAAGCGCCTCGCAAGGCAGGCCGAGACGGGCAAGCTCTCGAAGAAGTCGCTGCGGGCGCTGCAGTCATGACGCTCGGCAAGTACCTGCGACTCCTCCTCACGTCGGACGCCGGCGTCGCGGCGCTCGCGGGGAGTCGCGTCTACACGGAGGTGCTGCCGCAGTCTCCGACCGTCCCGGCCGCGGTCTTCACCGAGGTTGCCGGCGGCGACGACTACGCGCTCGATGGGCCGACCGGCGCGGGCTCGCGACGCGTTCAGGTCGATGCGTGGGCGAAGACGCGCGCCGAGGCGACCGAACTGGCGCTGGCGCTCCAGGCGGTGCTCTCCGGCCACACCGGAGCTGCGGGCGGGCTCGAGGTCGAGGGCGTGTTCCTGCTCAACGAGCGATGGGACTTCGACCCGACGACCGGGCTCTACCGGACGGGCCAGGACTACGAGGTCTGGATCGGCGGGACGGCGTCGTGAGGCGCTACTCGACCGCATGTCAAGCCAACTCGCCATCTCCCTGGAACCCTGGAGATTCCAGCGTTTCAGGGCCACGACGACTCGCTAGGTCCGCTCAGAAGAGCGAATGTCCGCGACAAAGGAGGTGCTACATGACCAAGCACAAGCAGACGAACGCGACGAAGAGAGCTCGCGCGCCCCACAAGGCCGCGAGCAAGGCCACCAAGACGACCGCGGCGAAGCGGTCCAAGAAGGCCACGAAGCCCAAGCCGAAGCGAGCGCGCGACCCACGGCTCCCCGTACCGGGCTCGACGCTCGTGCGCGAGTACAAGGGACGCGCGATCCGCGTGAGCGTGCTGGAGGAGGGGTTCCGGTGGGAGCGGAAGGAGTACCGCTCGCTCTCCGCGCTCGCAGCCGCGATCACGGGGGCCAAGTCGATCAACGGTTTCCTCTGGTTCAAGCTGACAGACGCGAAGCGCGCGACGCCGAAGCGCGGCAAGAGTGCGTCGGCCTCGACCGAAGCCGCCGCCGTCAGCGACGAAGCGTCCCGTGCGGAGTAGCGGCGACGCCGGGACCGCGCGCAGCACTCTGCGGGTCGGGCGACAGGTCCACGCAGTCTCCTCGCTCGCCGAGGCATCGGCTCTGTACGCGGAGGAGCGGGATCGTTCGGGTCTCGGCGCGTCGCGTTTCCGCGAGGGGCGCATCGTGACCGTCGACGGCGAAGAACTCCGCGTCTCCTACAACGCGCGCATCTGGCGCGGAGAGTGGCCGAACGCCGAGTTGGTCTACGACCCGGCAGCTGCAACGGAGTCTCTGCCGCTCTGAAGGACGGGGCCGAGGAACGGAACCGGCGGTGTTCACGCGCCGCCGGTTCCACGCGCCCCGCTTGATCGACCCTCCGTAGCCCTCGACGCTCAGGATCAGAGCGCAACCCACGGAGGCGGCTCATGGCGGTCCTGACGGTCCAGCAGATCTCGCGCGCGGGGATTGACCCGACCCTCGACGCCGCAGCGGCGGGCGGTGACTCGTTCGCCAACAGCGGGCGCGTGTTCCTGCGCGTGGTCAATGCCAACCTCTCCACGTCCCGGACGGTGACGGTCGTCTCGCAGCTCCCCGCCGGCGCGCTGCCGCAGGGAGCCGCCAAGACCGATCTCGTCGTCCAGGTCCCGGCGGACGAGGAGCGCTGGATCGGGCCCCTCGACCCGCCGGCCTTCAACGACACGAACGCCCGCGTGGTCGTGACCTACTCGACCGAGGCGGACCTCTCCGTGGGGGCGTTCGCCCTGTAGCGGGCGGAGGAGGACCAGATGGCGGCCACCGGCGCGAAGCTCGGCACGAAGACCAGGTTCCTGAAGGAGGACCCCGTCGATGGCGGGACGTTCGTCTCGGTCGCTGAGGTCAAGTCGATCGGCGGCCCGTCGCTCTCGCGCGACGCCGTCGAGGCGACCCACACCGAGTCCCCCGACGATCACGCGGAGTTCGTGCCGGGCATCGCCGACGGCGGCGAGATCTCGCTCGTCTTGAACTTCCGCCCCGAGCACGTCTCCCACGGCGCGAACTCCGGCCTGCTCGCGGACTTCCTCGCGGGCACGACGCGCAAGTGGCGCGTCGAGTGGCCGCAGTTCCCGAACACCCCGACGCTGACGGTGCCCGGCTTCATCACCGGCTGGGAGCCGTCCTCGGCCGCCAAGGACCTGCTCACCGTGGCCTGCAAAATCAAGGTCACGGGACGCGCAGTCCCGACCGACTTCGCATAGAGGAGAGACCGGCGATGGGCAACCCACATCGTGGCGAGGCGTCGTTCGACATCGGCGATCGCGCATACCGAGTGAGGTACTCCTGGAATGCGGCTGCGACCTACGAGGACGCCGCAGGGATGCCGCTGTCGGACGCGTTGCTCGACATCGCCCGCGAGAAGCTCTCGGCGCGCTCGCTTCGCGCCATGCTGTGGGCGGGCCTGCAGGAGCACCACGCCGACGTGACGCTGAAGGACGCGGGACGCCTCATCGACGGCATGGGCCGCAAGGAGGCGCAGCGCGTGATGGGCGTGGCGCTGCGCTACTTCTTCCCCGAGCTCGACCCCGATGAGGCCGAGACCGCCGAGGCGGACCCTCCGACGCCCGCCCCTTCGGACTAGAGGAGTGGCGGGACCGGGCCGCTGAAGCGGGTATCCCGCCCGCAGTCTTCTGGCGACAGACGCCGCGCGAGACGGCGTGTCACCTGCGCGCGCTCTCCGCTGAGCGTCAGCGGACGTACGAACTCGCGATCTTCACGGCCTGGCATGCCGCTGCGCTCTCTCGCGTCGAGCGCATGCCAGAGCTCGGCCCGCTGATGGACCGAGTCTCCGGGCGGGGCGACGCTGAACAGGACCCGGAGGAGCAGATGGACGCCGCGCGGAGGCTTGCCGCGTCCTTCTCCGTCGCCCCCTCCAGGCGGGAAGCCTGACCCATGGCCGTCGTCGGAAAACTGCGAGTGCTGCTCAGCGCGGACTCCGCGCAGATCACGTCCGACCTCGGCAAGGCGCGCGCCGCCGTCAAGAAGACCGGCACCGAGATCCGCCAGATGGGCGGCGCGGGCAAGGCAATGCGTTCGGTCACCAACGAGATCCAGGGCGTCGGTCCGGCTCTGCGCGGCGTGGAGCAGGCGACGCAGCTTGCCACGCAGTCCCTGACGCTCATGGGCGCAGAGGTCTCCCCGGCGATGTCCGGCATCACCACGTCGCTGGCAGGACTCGTGACGGGCGGGTTCACGCCTGTCGGCATCGCCATCGCCGCCGTCGGTGCCGGTTTCGCGCTGCTGGTCTCTCAGAAGGAGGACATCGTCTCGGTCTTCGCCGCAACCGAGGACCGGGCCAAGTCCACGCGCGAGAGCTTGGAGAAGCTGCGGATCGAGCTGGGCCTCCTGCGCCGCGGCGAGGACGCCGAGTCGGCCGACGTGGACATCGCCGGCGCCGAGAAGGAACTGCGCCGCCGCAAGAACCTCGCTGTCCGGGAGAGTCAGGCGGGTCTCATCGGCCACGAGGACGTGGGTTCGTTCTGGCGCAATCTCGGCGCCGCGATCTTCCCGCGCGAGGGCTTCCTGCCTTCGATCGACAACGCCGCCCAGGCAGCCGACGCGCTGGTCAGGGAGCAGGAGCGCTACATCGCTGGCCTGCGCGAGCAGCGGGAGATTCAGGGCGAGATCAAGGGCAGCCGGAAGAAGACGGCCGACGCTGCGAAGGAGGAGGCCGACGCGCAGAAGCAGATCGCCGCCGAGGCCAAGGCTACCGAGTCCGCGCTGGCGCAGTTCGAGGCGGCGCAGACGGCGCGGGAGCGGGCGCGTCGCGACAAGGGCGTGGCGATCCAGGGGCTGCTCCGTCCCGACCTGTTCGACCCCGCGCTCGAACGGCAGCGCTCGCGCATCAACGACGCGATGGACGACCTGCGTCGCGCTTCGGACGCGCCGCGCGAGAAGCGGATCGAGCTGAGAGCGCGCATCCAGCATGAGCGCGAGATGCTCGACCTCCTGAAGCGCGAGAGGACGGTTCGGGAGGGCATCGCCGCCGTTCGCACTGCTGCCACGCGCGCCGACGCGCTGCGACGCGAGAACGATCGCAGCGCCCTTCGCGTGGACCCCGGCGTCACAGACCGCGACAAGGCGCTCACCGAGCATCGCGCCGAGGTCGAGGAGACGCTGGCGTCCAAGGCGCTGGAGGGGCTCGAGCGCGACGCGCCGGAGTACCTGCGGCTCGTGGAGGAGTTCCGTCGGCGAGAGGCGGCCATCAACAGCGAGCACGACCAGCTCGCCGTCGATGCGCAGAGCAACTTCCTCGACCGCGTGGACGCGATCCGCCGGCAAGCCCAGGCCGCAACGCTCGTGGACGACCGAAGCCTCACGCGGCTGAAGCTCGACGAGGCGGGTGCGCGCTACAGCGCCGAGGTCCGCATCGTCAGCGACGCCGAACGCCGCGGGCACCTGACCGAGGAGCAGGCCGGGCAGAAACGCCGTGCGCTCTTCGCCGCCCACATCGACCAGCGCCGCACGATCCTGCGCGAGGGGCGCGAGCAGGAACTCGCGTGGCTCGCCGACTACAACCAGCGTGTTCTGGCGCTCGCCGCCGATGGCGAGACCGACCAGTCGCGGCTCGCGCGCCTTGCCACAGCGGCGCACCTGGCCGCACTCCAGGAGGAGACGCGCAAGCAGGTCGAGGAACTGCGCCGTCGCGGCGAGCTCACGAAGGCGCTGGAGATCGAGGCGCTCTCTGCGCAGGCGCAGGCGCGCGTCCGCCGACAGGGGCAACTCTCCGCAGCGGTCACCGGCGAGGACCTCGGCTCCGGCTTTCAGGCGCGTATCAGCCAGCTTCGCGAGGAGACCGCGGGCTGGGGTCGGCTGGGCGCGCAGATGGCCGACGTCGCCGTGAACGACCTCTCCGGCGGAATCAACGACGCCTTGGCAGAGGTCGCCAGCGGGAGCAAGTCGGCGTCGGAGGCGTTCCGGGAGTTCGCGGCGCAGTTCGCTCTCGACGTGGCCCGCATGATCCAGCAGGCGCTGATCATGAAGGCGATCCTGTCGCTGTTTCCCGGGCTCTCGGGGGGCGGCGCGGGTGCGGCGGATGCGGGGGCCGGGGCGGCATCGGCTGCGCCGGCTGCCTCGGCCGCACACGGAGGCACGTTCCGGGTGGGCGGCTTCGGCGGTCTCGACAGCCAGCTCGTCACGATGAAGGTCTCGCCGGGCGAAGTGATCCGCGTGACCGACGGCGCCAACTCCCGCGGCGAGGGCGACATCAGTGTGGCGCTGACCGTCCGGCCTCCCGCCGTCATCGCAGACGATGTGATGGCGAAGTCGAGTCCCAAAGCGCGCGCTGCGATCGTCGGCTCAGCACTTCGCCGTCCTGGCCGCCGCGGCGCACGGGCGAGGGACTGAGGGTGGCGACGATCTTCCCCTTCGTCTTCCTGCGGCGCGGCTTCCGCGAGTACCAGGCGTTCCGCAACGTGGTGCACGAGCAGGGCGGCGGACGACGCACGCTGCAGAAGGTCCACGCTGCGGGCGAGCTGGCCGTGCGCGGCTCGCTGCTCTTCCCGAACAAGGGCGGCACCTACAAGGACTTCGAAGCGTTCTGGAACGCGCGCTTCGGTGGCTACGACGCGTTCCTCTACCAGCCACAGAACCCCGGCGCGAAAGCGATGATCGACGCGCCGGCTGTCGAGAGCGCGACGCAGAAGGACTTCGACGCGACGCGGCGCTACGTGGATACCGCGACGCTCGTCGTGCGGAAGGACGGCATCCTGCAGACGCTTGGCGTCCACTACTCGGTGGCGAACGAGTCGGGCGGCGCGTACGTGCTCGGCACGTCCACGAAGCTCGTCGTCCGCTTCGTTACCGCACCCGGCACGGGCGCGACGGTCACGCTCGCCTACGACTTCTACGTCCCGGTGCGCTTCGAGGGGGACGACCTCCCCGACGATCAGGAGCTCGCGACGGGCGGTGCCGTGGGCGACGCACTCGTTGACCGCACCGTGTCCGTCCAACTGCGCGAGGCGGGGCCCGGCTGGAGCTACGCCGAGACCCCGAACGTCCTGTGAGACAGAAGAGCCCCGCACTGCTCGCGCTGCTGGAAGGCGACCAGCTCGACCTCGTGGCGCTGGTCGAGATCGAGCGCAAGACGACGCCGCTTCGGTACGCGATCGACACCGAGTCACGCGTCTGGAACGACCTCACGTTCGAGGCGACGGGCGGGGCGTTCGGCGAGATCCAGGAGTCGGCTGAGCGCGAGATCCCCGCACTTCAGATGGTGCTGCAGAACGCGGACGGCGTACTCGGGCCGCTCTGCCACCCCGACGCGGGCGGCGAGGACCTCCGAGGCCGGCGCTGCACGATCCGGCAGGCGAGCCGCACGCTGCTCGCGGGCGCCACGCCCGACGACCTGGTCATCGAGTGGGTCTTCTTCGTGAACGCCTACTCGTTCATCGGGCGCGAGGCGGTGGCGTTCGATTTGGGCGTCTTCCCGGCGGAGGAGATCCGCGTCCCCGACCGCACGCTGCAGGGCCTGCGCTGCCGCTGGATCTATCGAGGCGAGCACTGTGGCTACGTCGGCGATCTGCCGACCTGCGCGAGGACTCGCGAGGACTGCCGCAAGCACTACGAGGGCGAGCCGCTGCGGTTCGGGGGGTTCCCGACCTCCGCCGACGCGCGCGCGCTCCGGGTGGAGTGAGTCGTGGCGAGCAAGACCCTCGGCTACGTCCTCGGCGCGATCCAGATCATCGCGGGCATCCTCCTCATCGCCACGCCCTTCGGCGTTCCGCTCATCGTGTCGGGCACCGCGACGATCGCCGGCACCGCCCTGACGCCCACGCCGCCCCGCCAGAAACAGCTCCGCGACTCGCCCACCTACGGGATCGACCGCTTCGACAACCCGCGCGGTCCCGAGGCCCACATCCCCATCCTCTACGGCGAGCACACCATCAAGCCGGTCGTGATCAACGAGTCGGTCACCGAGGCGATCGAGGGCGTCTCGCCGGGCGACATCCGCAACACCCGCCGCCAGGAGTTCCGCTGGCTCGGCATCGTCGCCGAGGGCGAGATCGCGGACATCACCAAGATCCGCATCAACGACCGCGAGGTGCTGTCCCAGGAGCGCGAGGAGCAGATCGGGCGCGGCAACGGGAACCGCAAGACGTTCACGTTCCCGCACCGTTGGGTCGTGCTCGGGGACGACGAGATGCCGGGCGCCGAGGTCTTCGTGGACGGCGTCAAGAAGGCGTGGATGACGGGGTCGGCGAGCGCGGAGTTCACCGTCCCCGCGCCGCCTCCCGTGACGTATGACCCGCTCACCGGCCTGCCGTTGCCGCGCCCCAAGCTCAAGTTCAACGTGCGTCGCGACGACCGCCGCGACCGCCTGCTTGGCCGCACGCTGCGTGTCTTCGTCCGGGGACCGGGAGTGCCCGAGTTCGAGCAGCTGCGCGGCGTGGGCGTCTACCGCTGGAGCGCGCAGAAGCTCGCGCGGCACCGGATGAAGATCCGCTTCAAGCGCCGGCCGCCGACAGGCTTCACGGTGCGCGTCGCCTACGAGTACCTGGAGGCGGACGGAATCGCGTTCACGCAGAACGCGCGCGGCGTGACCAAGGTGCTCTTCGGCAAAGCGCCTGGCAACGGGAAGAAGGTCACCGCGACTTACCGCACGACCGCGTTCGGCAAGCTCAAGATCGCGTGGCGTCCGGGCACACTCGACCAGCAGCCGATCGAGGGCTTCACCGACCTCGAGCAGTCCAGGAACCCCACGGACGGTGTGCTCAAGCGCAGCAACCCCGTCAGCTACTCCACGTCCGGACGCGAGGCGGACAACCTGCGCATCGGCCTGACCGCTCCGGGCGGGCTCATCCACTACAAGGACGACGGCGGAACGCGCGCCGTCCAAGTCGAGGTCCGCGTCGAGTATCGCAAGCTCGGCGCGTCGTCGTGGACGCGGCTCCGGTCGGCCGACGGCGGGAGCTTCACGCTGATCGGTGAGCGGTCGAGCACGATGCGCTGGGAGATCGACGTCAAGGACGAGCTGACCCAGCGCGCGATCGAGGGCGAGAGCGGAGCGACGACGGCGCTGGAGGAGTTCGACCGCGACGCCTACGAGGTCCGCGTCACGCGGTTGACGGCGCACCCGACAGACCCGCTCGTCGTGGACGAGCTCAACTTCAGCTACGTGACCGAAGTCCTCCACGAGGGTTTCTGCTACCCGGGGACGGCGCTCCTCGGCCTGCGCGGAAGCCCGGGCGCGTTCCTCTCGGGTGGCAGCCTGCGCGTCACCTGCATCGCGCGGCGGGCGAAGCTCTACGACCCGCGCACGGATGCTCAGGGCGGGGCGCGGGACCTCGGCTCCAGCCAGAACGCCGCGCTGGCGATCCGCGATCTGGTGACGTCAGCCGAAGGAGCGGCGACCGAACGCTACGGGGCGGGCTTCTTCTTCACCGGCCAGGACCTCTTCCTTGGTGCCAACGGCTCGCCCGCGGAGCGCAACGGCCTGATCGCCTTCGCGGACTTCTGCGACGCTTGGGTTCACCGACCCGGCGATGACGCAACGCGGCCCGCGAGCGCCACCAACGGCGAGCGCCGCTGCCGCCTGAACGTCGTCTTCGACACCCCGCAGAGCCTCATGGAGACGGTCGGCGACATCGCCTTCCTCGGCTACTGCTTCGCCACGCTCCAGGGCGCGCGCTGGCGCTTCCCGCTCGACCAGGACGGCGAGGCGGTCTTCACGTTCGTGGACGACGTGGACCCGCAGGGCCAGAACATGTCGAAGTTCGTGCTGAAGCTCGACGAGTGGGGCAAGTCGCCGTCGGGCATCCAGGGCTCCTTCTGGAACGAGACGATCCGGCACGAGTGCGACGAGCTGCTCTACCCGGTGGACGGGCTCCCCGAGGGAACGCCCACGAACATCCGCGAGGTGAACCTGCGCGGCGCCACGCGCGAGACCGAGGCCGCGCGGATGCTGCGTCATCTGGCCGTGCAGGCGCGCGAGCTCCCGTTCCCGTGCTCGTGGGAAGCGCACCCCGGCGTGCAGCACATCGAGGCCGCTGACATCGTCACTGTGAAGACGCGCGTGCCCTACTCGACAGGCTCCAATGCGATGGAACTGAAGGTTCGCGTCCTGGCCGGGATCGTCAGCCGCGACGAGGACGGCAAGATCGTCGTCCGCTACGCCGGGCGTGTGATGAAGTCCTCGGCGTATGCGCTCCAGCCGGTGACCGTGCCCGTGAGCGCGCAGGCCACAGCGGTGCCGGCCCGTGGACGCCGGACGACGCGCCGGGGACGCCGCCCGCGCCGGGTCACCAACCTGCGGGCGCGGGTCAGGTGAGGGTGCCTGGCGGGAGGCTCCGCACGAGGGGACCCTCGAGTTCGTGGGCAATGACACCCTCCGCTACGCCGAGGTCGTTCTCTCCTGGGCGCGCGCAGAGTCGGGCACCACCGCCGTGCTCAAGCGCGAGCAGAGGAGCACGGGTTGGACGGAGATCGGCCGCACGGAGGGGACGGAGTACGCGGCCGAGGGCCTACACCCCGAGCGCGCGTACACCTTTGCCGCGGTCGCCGTCCTTGAGGACGGCGGCCTCGCCCCCGAGGACGAGTGGGAGACGGTTCGCGTGGCCCCGATGGCCGACGAGGGCACGCCCGCACTGCCGGGCACACCCACGGGTTTTGCTGTCTCCCAGAACGGTGCGAACCTGACGTTCCGCTGGGCCGCGCCTTCGGACGGTGTGACGGTGACGCACGAGATCCGCGTGGGGTCCACCTGGGAGGACGGGGCGCGCGTCGCCGCGAATCTGAGCAGCTCGCCGTACTCGTGGGCCTGGTCCTCTTCCGGCTCGCAGACGCTCCACATAAAGGCCGTGGACCGGAACGGGCGCACCTCGCGCGCGGCAGCGACGGTCACCGTCACGATCGAGTCGCTCGACGACCACGTCACGGAGGACACTGCGGACGAGGGTGCGCAGGGTTGGACAGGCCCGAAGACCCACGTCGAGTTGGACGGCGGTGCGCTGCGGCTCGAACGGCTGCCCGAGCACTTCGGGGCGGCGGCGTCACCCTTCGGTTGGTTCAAGAGCGTGCCCTGCTTCGCGACGTACTGGCCCGGGGGCTCCTACGAGACGCTCCCGTTCGACACCGGCCAAGTCGAGCACCAGCGCGTGGAGGTGGACCTGGGCATCGAGCAGCCGGTGGACGCCGCGCTCCCCTTCGGTGCCGTGCGCCGTCCGGCACTCGGCGCGACGAGGAAACGCGACGGCACGACGATCCCCCTCGGCACGCGGGGCTTCGCGTCGAAGAACTCCTGGCGGCTCACGCCGCTTCTCCCGCCGGATGCCGACGTGGAGATCGACACCAGCCAGACCGCCGCGGGCCCGTGGGACGGATGGCGGCCTTACGTCCCCGGCACCTACACCTTCTGGCGCTGCCGCCTGCGCGTGACAGTCCGAGGCGACGGGCTGCGGTTCGTCCGCATCCGCCGTCTCGTGATCGTTCGACGCAAGTTCAACCACAAGGCCGAAGGCACCGTCGTGCTGCCCGGCGGGATGCCCATCGAGCTCACGTTCGCGGCTCCCTTCACCGTCACACCAGCGGTGGTCGCGACGCTCCTCGGCCCCAACCCGTCACTCGGCGTGAAGATCGAGGCCACGGCGATCTCGCCGACGAGCTGCCATCTCGAAGCCTTCGATGGCGCCGGTGTGTCCATCCCCGCGACCGTCTGTTGGCACGCCCTGGGGACGTAGCGCGGGCGCGAGCCGCACCGTAGGCCGAGTGGAACGAGTCTCCGTGGCGCTCGACTCTCGAGAACATGCCCACGTGGGACCCGCTCGACGACGACCCGGCGACCGGGGACTCGATCCCGGTGGCCTTCCTCGAACTGGAAGGACGCACGCTCAAGCTCCGCCAGGGGTTTGCCGGCGCCGTCCCGCCCTCCAACCCGCAGGAGGGGCAGATTTGGATCGACACGGCGCAGACCCCCTACCGAGTCATGCGTTACCTGCGCATCGACGGGGGCAACGCGTCCTGGCAGCCGATGGGCCCGCTCTCCCGGCTGCCGGCGAGCATCAACGCCGACCCCAGCCCGGTGGATGACCGCGCGGAGCCCTTCGAGCACCTGGCGCTCCGCCTCGAGAACCGCAACGCCCTCCCGCCCGCGACCCCGACGAACGCAGGACTCCTCGTCTACCGCATCGGGGACGGTGAGGTCTGGCTCTCGGACAGGCTCATCTCGGGCGGCTGGAAGGGGCTCTTGAGCGTCACGCAGGACGCCTCCTTCGACACGGTCGAGCTGGCTCTGGAAGGCGACCTCGGCAATGACGCCACGAACCCTCCGACCAAGCAGCGCAAGGGCGTGCTCGAGGGTTGGCTCTTTGACGACGTGGCCGAGCGCCGCACGCTTGCCTTCGTCGTCCCGAGGAACTGGCAGGGTGCCTCGCCGCTTCGCCTGCGGCTCTTCCAGGTCCTCGACCAGGCCGAACTGGCCGGCAACGACATCGAGTGGACCGGCGAGGTCCGGACGCTCATCCCCGGGCAGGAGAAGGTCGGGAAGGCCGCGACGCCGCTCGCCGATGCCGTGACCAACGTCGGCGCCACGCCGGAGGGAATCGACGATGGCGGCGGTCCGCATGTGAGCGAGTTCGTGATCGCGCACACCGATCCCGGAAACCCCGTCTCCTCAGGCTGTCTGGTGCTCGTCACCATCTGGCGCAAGACCGTGGGTGGTGCGGGGAAGGCCGGCGGGACGGTCGTCTTCCGCGCCGACCTCGCCTACGCGCAGACCCCCCACCACACGAGAGCGTGACGTGAAGACGGCAGGCTCCTTCCGTCCGGGGTTCGACGCGCGCCGCCTGATGCGTCGCACGGTTCCGGTCGCCGAGCGCTTCTGGCCGCGTGTCCGGAAGACAGCGGGCTGCTGGGAGTGGACCGGCCGGCGCTACCCGCGCGGCTACGGCGCCTTCACGATCGGAGGGCGCGGCGTTCAGGCGCACCGCGTGGCGTGGGAGCTCGCGCGCGGCCTGATCCCGGCGGGGATGCTGGTCTGCCACGCCTGCGACAACCCGCCCTGCGTTCGACCCGACCACCTCTTCCTCGGCACGCAGTCGGACAACATGTGCGACATGGCCGCGAAGGGGCGGCACCCGTACCCGCGCGGCGAGGACCACCACCAAGCGCGTCTCTCGAACGCCGATCGCGCCGAGATTCGGCGTCTCTACGCCGCAGGCGGCGTCACGCAGGCGGCCATCGCCGATCGCTTCGGCGTCTGCCCGTCCCACGTCAGCCGGATCGTCCGGAGGTTCCGCCGCCCGCGCAAGTCGGCCGCACCGCTTCTCGGGCCGCTCGTCGCCACGCCGACGATCGCCAGGACGGGAGCCTGACCGATGGAAGCCGTCCTCACCGAAGCCGCCCGCCAGGTGCCTTCGCTCGTCGTACTGGTCGTCCTGGTCGTGCTCTTCCTGCGTGCGCTCGACCGCCGGGACCAGACGATCCGTGCGATCGCCGAGACCGCGCACGCCTCGCAGGCCTCGGCCATCGCCGCCATCAACGAGAACACCCGCGTCCTGGGCAAGGTCGGCGAAGCCCTCGACGTTCACCGACAGGTCATCGCCGACGCCGTCCGCGACGGGATCGATCGATCCGCGATAGCCAAGCCCTGAAGGAGACCGCCATGCACCGCACCCACCGACTCACGCTTCTTGCGGTACTCGCCGCTACCACGGCCGTCCTGCTGCCGGGCTGCGCCGGCCTCACGCCCGCGGGCGTTTCCCCCTCGACTGGAGGCGCCCCGGCGACCGCTGGTCAGCTCGCGCAGACGGTGAGCGGCCAGCAGGGCCAGGCGCCCTCGACCGCGACCGGCGGCACCTCCACGATCGTGTGGAACTTCGCGAGCTCCGTGCCGTCGGAGACCGCCGGAGCGATTCTCCAGATCGCCGCCGATCAGAAGTGGACCGCCGAGGAAGTCAGCGCCGCGATCCGCGCCGCCGCGGGCGCACCTCACACGGTCTCCATCACGACGCAGACCAACTCGAGCAACGGCGGCAACGCCTCCTCGATCCCCGCGGGCACGGGCGGCGCGGCGGGCGTCGGCGGCGCGGGCACGGTCCAGAAGCCGTAGCATGGCCGACGCCGCGTGGGCTGACGTTACGGGCGACCTGGAGACGCTTGTCACACTCTCGCTCCCCGCCACGCGGGCGGACGCGGGTCGAGTCTACCTGACGCTTCGCGACTCGCTGTACGCCCGCGTGGCGCTGATGTTCGCGGACCCGAGGTGCGACGCGGGGACGCGCGAGCTCGTGCGCGAGCATGTGACAGGACGGCCGGACTCCCATGGTGCTGCCTGGGCGTAGAGACGATACGGCCTTGGCCCCCTCGTCGCGCGTCTCGCATTCGGAAGATCCTCGCGGTGGCCGTTGTGTCCGCGGTCGCGATGCGAGTGTCCCCACGTTCCCCGATAATGTGGGGATGGTCAGAAGCCAACTCCGAGTCAGGCAGGTCACCATCTCGCCTCGAACTCCGCTGACACTTGCGGAGGCAGCGAGTGCGCATGCACCGAACGTCCGCGCGGCTACTCGGCGGCTTAGCCGCGTTGCCGGGGCGACCATGTCGGCGTACTACAAGGAACTGCGCCGACTCCGAACGACGCAGTTCTCGGCAGCAGTTGAGGGCCTCCCGACGCACCTCGCCGATCCAGTCCACGCGTACGTCTTCGCAGCGAACGACGTGGTGTTCCTCCGCGAGGATCGAGCGGCCGACCTCCAGGAATCGAAGGTCGACGCCGTCGCCGTCGAGCAGGCCCCGGAGACGTTCGCTCCATCGCTCTCCGAGCAGACGCTGCACCTCTGTGGGGCGTCCGACATTCAGCTCGGCGGCGACGAGGGCGTGCAGGTGCATATGTCGATCGGGGAGAGGAACGTCGCGCGTTTCCGCGTGCTCGTTGCCAGTGAACTTCCATCGGGGCGTCGTCGTGGGGCGCCACGGCGCCTCCTCCAGCTCTCACGAGATCTGACGATCTCCCTGTACGGCCACTGTTTGGGGTCAGGCTCCTCCCCGACGCATGAGTTCATCGCGCACGCAACTGTGCAGTTGCCGGTCGGCTGGCAGCGAGTCGTCGCGTTCACACCGTCCACGGCGGCGCAGTGGACGCCGGAGATCGGCCGCGCGTGGGCGCTCGAGGACATTGCGGCCGCGATCTACAATCGGAGCAGCGCCTCACAGTCGCTGAGCCAGTTCGACCCTTCGCGCCGTGCACGCGACTCGTTGAACGCCCTGATTGACGAGTTGGAGCAACTGCTCGCGGACTCCGACGAGGAGGCGATCCACCAGTTCATCCGTCGGAACACCAAGCTGCTCTTCCCGACGAGCCCCGAGGTTCGGTCGAAGGTGCCCTTCGGCGACCGCGTGTCGGACTTCGTGGTTAGAGAATCGGACGGCGCCTACACGCTCGTCGAGTTGGAGAGCCCCAAGCGGCGCCTGTTTATCAGGTCGGGTGATCCGGCAGCAGATCTCACCCACGCGTGCAGCCAGGTCACATCGTGGCGGCGCTACATCGAAGACAACTCGAGGACGGTTCAGGAGGAGCTGGGGCTCCCTGGCTTGACCACCGCCGCGAAGTCCCTCGTGGTGATCGGCCGCTCTCAAGACCTCTCGAAGGAGAACCGGCGGACACTGCGGGCGATGAACACCGAGGCACCCGGACGGCAGGTCCTGACGTACGACGACGTCGTGGCAAGGGCGCGGACGATGAGCGCGAACCTCTTCGGGCCGGCGTTCGCATCGACGGACGGCTTCAAGGTGTACGTGCGCCCGTATGAGGGAGACGTGTCGCCAGGCCGCGACAGCCTCCAGGTGTAGACGCCGGCCGTGCGCGGCGTGACACTGTGCCCATCGGATCGGCATCGCGTCCGGTGGGGCTACGTCGGGGTCACGGACAAGGGGTGGTACGAGCACCTCTCCTCGCGTCTGGACATCGACGAGGCGAACTTCTGGCGGCCAAAGGACGCGCCAGAGCGCTTCGTCGAGCGCATCCTGACGGTGACCGCGACCATCCGGCGCCGCGGCGAGAACGTCTTTGACTACCTCGCAGACGTCAGCGCGGCGCTCGCGCACAACCGCTCGCCCCCGGCTCTCGTCGCGCTGCCGACGGCGCGCTGAGGGCGGGCGGACTCAAGACCTGAACGGGTACCTGGCGAAAGGGCTGCTTTGGCAGCCTGGGGCCTCATCGCGGTTCTTCGCGAGGCGAGATGTCGAACGTGACGGTCGAGCGCTCCCCCGAACGCACATTCACGGACTGGGCGCCGGTCACTGACCAATTCGCACCAAGCTCGCCGACAAACTCCAATTTCCACGCGCCCTCCGGAAGCACCCACGCAACCCCCGGAGCGATCTCGTAGCTACTATCGGGGTGATCACCAGACGTGAATCTGAAGCGGAATGGAGCCGACCATCCGCTGTCGAGCGGGGTCCCGTCCAGTCGCGCCTGCGCCGTTACCGTACCTCCGCGCGTCATGGGGATCTCAACGACCAACGGATCGCCTCCAGGCGGGAGGTCAACGTCCACGCTGGCCTTCACCAACTCGCTCTTCTCACTTAGATCGTCCACATCCACGTGAAGTCGGTCCGCGCAGGTTCGGATCGAATACCGCTTCCCGGCCTCTATCGCCTCTAATTCCCTCTGCGTCGAATGCACTGGGAGTCCGTCGTCGGCTTTGCTCGCTCGCAGCGCGTAGGCCGTGACGAACCCTCGGAACTCCTTCTGATCGCTTGCGTTTGGCCACCGAAGCACGATCTCGACAGTTCGCGGCGGGCCGAGCACGATCACCAGGTCTCGACTTGGCGCATGCAGTATCCCAGACCATCCGTAAGGTTGAACTCGTGCAAAGTACCGACCGGCACGGAGACCCCGGATCGAGAACTCAGCGACCAATCCGGTGCCAGTGATGTCAGGCTTGAGCGCGAGGGAGCTGGATGACGGACTGCCGTAGGCGCGCGAACCCGGGTCGTCGTAGAACAGATTCAAACGCGGCTTCTTCACCTCACCCCACCTTGAGTCCACACGGATCAAGCCCTCGCACAAGTAGCCACGATCGTCCTCATCCGAACGTGGTGGGCCGTCGATGACGCACTCAGTCGCCTCCGTGTCGTCAACGACGACGCGCGCCTCGGCCCAGGTCGGCTGTTCCAACCTCCCATCACGAATGAAATTCTCTCGCACCAGCACATCCCAAGTCCCGACAGCCAAGCCGTTCAGCTCGAAATCCCCGCCCTCCCAAGGACTGATCACTTGGGCGACGCCGTAGCGGGACGACCGCAGGACGAGGTCCGGGCGCTGCAGTTCACTCCAGCGACTGACACGCAGGTTGAGGCGACCGGCAACCGGAGGCGTAACGATCTCGCGCGACGCAACCGGCGACACGACCCACGCGCTCCCCGCCTCTCGCACGCAGACGACCCGGTCGTCGGGGTCCACCGGACCATCAAACCGCGCGCTACCGTCAGGGCCCGCCGGTGGCAAGAGTTCGAGGGGTTGCGGGTCAAGATCGTCATCAAGCCACGATGGTAGGACGACGGGTCCACCTGGCGGGACGCCGCGAACGTTCGACTTGTCGACGGAGACCGCTTCGAGTCCTGGGCTCGGCTCTATCCCGAGCCGCCCGCTCCAAAGGACACCGAGGACCACCTCGAACGTCCCGTCGCCCAGGTCCACATCGGAGTGCGATGGCTCTTCGGACGAACCGTTCCGCCGGATGACTGAGAACGCGCCCCATTCGCGCTTGCCAGCATTCGGTAGCACTACGTCAATTCTCTCGGGATCGAGACCAGCCGGCACAATGTGCCACAGAATTCTCTCTCCATCGATCGCCCGGAATACAATCCAGGCTGGATCCCACGACGGACCTGGGAAATCTTCGCGATCTTCCAGCAGTCTGCCGACCAGCGCAGTGGCTCCATCCTCCCCTAACGCTTGGCGGCCGGGGTAAACGTTGGGATGGATCCTCTCGTTTTTCGTTGTGGGCGCGCGCTCGGACGAGTCGCGCCCGTTACCGATTGCTGGCGGATTCGGGCGATCCGGCTGCGCGCCGTCCACCGCCCACGCCGCGATCAGCGCGATGGTTAGCGCGATGACGACGACGACAACCGTCCTGGACCGCACCTTTAGTATTGCCTCTCCTTATCTCGCTCCTTCTCCTTCTCCTTCCTCTCCTTCTCCTTCTCCTTCTTCTCCTCTGCCGCCTTCTTCTCGGCCATCTCTCGCCGCTTAGTCTTGATCCGGATGATCGATTTCGCGATGTACCTCGCCTGCTTCTTCTTCTTCGCCGCCTTCTCTTCGTCGGTCAGGTCGTCGTCGTCGTCCGCCTCGTCCATGGCCTCCTTCGCCTCAAGGATGTTCTTCAGTTCGTTCATAATCTGCTTACGCAAATGCGCGATTGCCCTCGAGACACTCGCTCCTGAGGTGGCGATGAACTTGGCCAATTCCCAGAGGCGATCGCTCATCGCGCCCATCACGTTGCCGAAGATCGCTAGTTTCAGCCATCCGTATGCCGATCCGCCGTACTTCTTACTTAGGCCCGGGAAGGCCCTGGTCACATCGCCCTTCCCGCCCTGGTCGGCGGTTTCATACTCGATGTCAACCAGCGCATGCAACACCAAGTTCATCTGCTCCTCCGACAACTCTCCGATCGCCCCCCCTGGGTCCCTTTCCTCTAGCCCGGAAGGATCGATGGACCCGGTGGGGCGTCCTGCGACGTACGCTCGCGCGTTCGGGCCATCGACGTGTTCGAGTGGATCCCGCTGGAGGAATCTCCCGTTTCCCGCGTCGTAGTGCCGAGCCCGGTAGTAGAAGAGCCCCGTCTCTTCATCCAACCGCCGCCCCGTGTACAGGAACGGATTGCCGATCTGAGAGTTGGACACCACCGAGCTCCCGATGTCGAAGATCACGAACTCCCCGTACGGCCCGTAGTCGTAGCTTTCGACCACCACCTCGTCTGGATCCGTGATGTGCGTGACGGACCCGATCAACTGCTGGTGGTAGTAGAACCGCTTCAGCTCCGTGGTGTTCGAGTCACTGTCGACATCCGCAACGTCCTCGGCCTCCATCATCACGATCTCGTCGAGCGCCTCACCGAACACGAACAGCCGCAACAGGTTATCCGACCCGTCGAGTTCCTCGAGGCACTGCTGGTCCGCGTACACGAACCGCGTCGTGTCCGACCCGACGACCTTCTCGATCCGCCGGCCGCGCCCCACGCAGTCGTAGTCGTACTCCGCAACCACGTCGGTGGTCCCCGAGTCCTCCACCTTGATCAGGTGGTTGTGCCAGTCGTACGTGTACTCGTACGTCCCGTCGTCGGCGAGGTTCCCGTTGTCGTCGAACGTCCGTGTCGTGCCGCCGATGTCGGTGTACTCGTTCATCCCGTTCGACGTGTAGTTGACCGTCGAACCGCTCTGGCCGTACGGCGTCGTCACGACCGAGCTGAAGTTCAGCACGTCGTCGAGATTGTACTCGACCTTGTCGCCATACGTGGTCACGTTGGTCGGATCATCCGCGTCCTGGAGCACTTCGATCAGGCGGTTGGCCTGGTCGTAGTCGTAGGCATCGCCCTTGTCCGACTGGTGACTGCGCTCCTCGTAGGTCGGGTTGTCGTTCTTGTCCCACCCGTACTCGAAGCCGGCGAACTCCGTGCTCCCCGAGTCCTCGTGCGCGATGTCGGTCGGGCGGCGGAACCCGTCGTAGGTGTAGGTCGACGTGGTCCCGTTGGCAAAGCTCACCTGCTTGCGCCGCGAACCGGCCCCGTAGAGATCGAAGTCCGCAACGTCCGCATCCGACTTGTCGTCGATAGCGGTGACGCGGCCGATCTCGTCGAACGTCCGCCGCGCCTCGAATCCGGAGGGGTAGGCAATCTTCGTCGCATTGCCTCCGTCATCGTACGTGAACGTCACCGTCATCCCGGCGGTTCCGAGCGGGTTCGGTCCCTGCTTCTCGGTCAGCACACGACCGAGTGAGTCGTACGTGTACTGGACGATCGAATCGTCGTCCTTCGCCTCGGTGAGGCGGTTCAGCGCGTCGTACGCGAAGTCCTCCGTATCGTCCCCGCCAACACCGGTGCCGAGCGTGGCATCTCGATCGGTGAGACGATTGAGATCGTCGTACGCGTAGTCGACCTGCGTGCCGTTCTGGTCCGTGAAGTCGATCAGATTGTTCGTGTCGTCGTACGCGTACGTCGCGGTCTCCGCGTCGTCGTACGTCTTGGTGGTCAGGCGACCGAGCGCGTCGTAGGCGTAGTCCGTCGTGTTGAGATTGTCGTCCTTCAGCTGGGTGATGTTGCTGTTCTCGTCGATCGTCCACTCCGTGACGATGTCGTCGGATCCCGCCATGTCGCGGGTCTCCTTGGTCACGCGGCCCAAGCCGTCGTGCACGAAGGTCGTCTTCCACGTCATCGGATCGACGGTCTCGGCGACCACGTTGCGGCTGTTCCACTTCCACTCCGTGATCTTCTTGTTGGTGGAGAGGTTGCGGTCGATGACCGTCTGCTTCGTGCGGCGGTTGACCTTGTCGTAGGTGAACTCCGTCACAAACGACTCCGTGCCGGAGCCGGGGATGGTCTCCTTCTCCGTGATCTTTGTGACGTTGCCGTTGTCGTCAATCTCCGATTCGACTTCATTGCCCTCGGCGTCGGTGGACTTGATTCGGCGCCCGGCGCCGTCGTAGAGGAACGTCGTCGCGTTGTTCCGACGGTCGGTCCGCTTCGTCACGAGCCCGCGCTTGTCGAGCTCGAGCGTGCGCGTCTTCCACGTCGTCGTGGTGTCGATCAGCGCCGCCTCTTCCTTGTAGAAGCGGTTCAGCTCATCGTACGTGCGCTTCTCGTGCGCCATCAGCGTGTCCGTCGTGCCGGCCTCCTCGTACCACTTGCGCTCGACGGCGTTCCCACCCTCGTCGAAGCTCGTCGTCACGTAGTGATCGAGCGCGTTGATCGTCTTCTCCCGGCGGTCGAACAGGTCGTACTCGTGGTTCGTGACCTTGCTGCGCGGGTCCTCGTAGTCCGTGAGGTTGCCGTTGGCGTCGTAGGTGTACTCGTGCACCGCGTTGATCGCCGTGCCGGTGCCCTCGTTGCCGATCCGCTGGAAGAGCAGGTCGCGCTCGTCGTAGTAGGACGTCACGATGATGGAGCCGACCTCGACGCTCTCGAGGTTGTCGTTCTCGTCGTAGAGGAAGACCGTCTCGCGCGTGTTCATCGCGTCGATGTCCTCGTTGACCGTCGAGATCTTGTCCATCTCGGTGTACGTGTTGTCGGTCTCCCACCACGACTTCGGCGTGCTCTGCCACGTCCCGGTCTCGTCGATGTTCTTGACCTTCTTCTTGGTGACGTTGAGGTTGCCGTCGTGCTGGAACTCCGTGATGTAGCCGAGCGACGCGGGGTAGGTGATCTTGGTGACGTTGCCGTAGGCCTCGACGGTGTACGTCGTCTTGTGGCCCTCGGGGTCGGTGACCTCCTTGACGTCGCCCCAATCGGTGTAGTCGTACGTCGTGACCAGATTGAGGCCCCCGACGGCGTCGTCGACCTCGACAGTGTTGACACGGCCCTTCTTGGCGGCCGGCTTCGTGTAGTAGACGTAGCTCGTCTTCTTGCTCTCGCCGTCGGTCCGGCTGGCCAGCGTGCCGTCCGAGTTGTAGGTCAAGGTGTGGCTGATCGACTGGGACGGGGAGATGTGGGTCGAGTCGGGGAATTCGATCGTCGTCGGCTGACCATTTGAGTTCAGGATGTACTCGGTCTCGTTGCCGCGCGGATCTGTGACGGACGTCTTGCCGTAGTACTTCGCCGAGTCGTATGCGATCGTCGTCACCAGGTCGGAGGTGTGGTTGGCGGCATCCACGTCGGTCTTGCGGCGGATCTCCGTCGGGAGTTTGACCGAGTTGAGCGTGTACTCGGTGCCGTTGCCGCGCGGGAGTTCGACCTCGATCAGGTATCCGTCAGCGTCGTGTGTCCATTCGGTGATCCAGCTCGTGGGGTCGCCCGTGCGGACGTCGCGGTTGCTGAACTGCGTGAGCTTGGTCCTAGTGAGCTTGCTCGCATCCCACTCCCAGTCACGGTCGTTGCCGGCACGGTCGGTAACGGACGTCTTCTGCGACCCGATGTTCGTGTAGTCGAGCTCGAACGCGAAGCCGTTCGTAGTCTGCTTCGTTACCCGGTCCGACGTGTCGTACTCGTTGTGCAGCCAGTGGTTGCCGCGGCCGTCGATGGCGACCGTCAGATTATCGTTGAGCGACGAGATCGCCGAGCCGTTGATGTAGCGGAACTCCTGGGTGATCCCGTTCGGGAAGCTCGCGGTCGTCGGTCCCTCGATGCGGGCAAGCTGTGCGTTGACGTTGTAGATGAACGTCCACTTGCGTTTGTCCGAGTAGGTGATCGACTTGATGCGGCCGGTGGAGTAGTAGGCGATCGTGTGCGACTCACCACGCGTGTCGGTGGCCGACGTGAGCTGCCCCGATCCGTTGTGCGTGAACGCGAGGGCGTTGCCGAAGCGATCGGTGATCGTGTCGATCTTGCCGGCGATCGTGAACAGGAACTCGAGGCCGTTCGGAAGCGTGTACGTGAAGTCGCCCGAGTCCGGAGACGTCTCCTCCAGAGTGCCGAGCCAGCCGTCGTCGTCGTGCGTCCAGGTGCCTCCTGATTCGGTGAACGTGAGTGTCGTGCCGTTGATCCAGTTCATCGAGCCGGTGGTCCCGTTGTCGGTGAACGACAGGAAGCCGATCCAGAACCAGTTCATGCCGAGCGCGCCGTCGTAGTCGGACTGCGAGCGGTAGATCATCGACATACCGAACGGCATGCCGACGCCCTTGGCACCGCCGGCACCCGACGAGAAAATCAGCTCGCCGTTGTGCATCAGGACCCCGAAGCCGTCTTGCGGGCTCTCGCCTGAGGGGGCTTCGTTGTTGCCCATGTCGGGCGTGTTGAACATCACGGTGCTCACGCCGTCGTGGTCACCGGACGAGAGCAGCAACGGCTCGCTGTCCGCGTCGTCCTGCGTCGCGTCCCCGTCGGAGTCGGTGAGGTTCGGGTCGGTGCCGATCTCGTAGACCTCCTCGTAGTCGTCGAGGTTGTCGCCGTCGGTGTCGGCCTGGTCGGGGTTCGTCCCGATCATGCCCTCGAACATGTCCGACAGACCGTCGCCGTCGGTGTCCGTCGCCATGGCCAGCGGCGCGAGGAAGAGGAGCAGCGCAGTGGCCAGCAGGGAGGTCAACTTGGCGGTGTTGCTCGCGTTGGTCAGGCTACTCCCCTTCCTTCGCGGCGCCGGCGTCGTCGGTCGTGGGCTCGGCGGGGTCAGCTACTTCGGGGTCTTGGGCAACCTCCTCCCAGAGCCGCGCGCTGACGGCCGAGGCCATGCCTGTGAGGGCTTCTGAGTCGCCGGCCTTGAGCGCTACATAGGCCGCCACCGTCTCGTGGTCCTCTCCGCTCTCGCGGAGTTGCTTGAGGAGCCCGCCCAGGGCGGCCGAGCGAATGCCCTTGCTGCGGCGGCGGTCCTCGAAGACCTCGCGCAGGTGGGTCCGCGCTGCGGGGAAGTCCGCGCGGGCGAGGGAGGTGAGCGCCACGATCGACGTGCGCTCATCAGAGGAGTCGGCGAGCGCGACCATCGCTTCGCGTGACTGTCGCGTGTCGATCTCCGCAAGCTCAGCCAGCGCGCGCAGCTTGACGTGGTAGCCGCCCTGGTGCGTGGCCAGCTGCACGGCCTTCTCGACGCGTGCGTCCTGGGCCGTTGCCCCTGACGTGGCGATCCACAGAAGACCAAAGGCCACCGCGAGTCCCGCAGCGGCCTTCTTGGCTCGGCTGACTGTCTTCCGGGTGTATCCGCGGCCTGTGCGGCCAGTGCGGAGAGTGCGGACGGTGCGCTTTCTGTGACGACGCGACATCGGGGACTTCTTCCTCTTCGCCCGTCGGTCGCGGTGTCCTGCGTCCCCCCCCGGGAGTGGGTCCGCGCCGACGGACTACTCAGAGGGTATCCGTTCAGCCCTTGGTTCTGAGCTCGGATCCAGATCGCTTCCCGTTCGGTCGATGCATCGGATGTGGGCACCGATGAGCCGCGTGATCTGGTCGAGCGCCTGCCCTCTGTGCCAACATCGCTGAGACACCGACCCCCCGGATGATTACTGTGCAGGGCGGTGGAGGAATCAGCGATGACGAAGAAGGAGACCAAATTGCCGGGGGAGCCCCCTGCGCCTCGTGAGGGCTCGCTCCGCTCGCCCCCTGCTCGAGATCGTCGTGTCCGCACGCGTCGCAGCGGTCGGGACGGTGGTCCTTGGTCTCATCGACGTTGGACGGATCCACCAGCTCGCGCGCCGTGCCCTCATGGCCCGGCTGTCCGCCCTGCTTGCGACCGCTACGCGGCCTTCGGCCGCGACGGCGCTTGGACCACGCCGGGTCCGACGACGGAGGCCTCGAGCTGTTGCGGGAGTCACGCTTCAGACGCGACTCGAGCTCGTCGATGCGGCGCAGATGCTTCGCTTCGCGACGCTCCAGCTCCTCGATCCAGGCCAGAAGGTCCTCGACCATCGCCCGCAGATCCTCGTCCTGCCGCTCGCCCACAACATCTTGATCGACCGGTGGCCGAACGATCTGGATACTGGCTCGCGACGAAGGGGTGAACGGTTACGACGAGTGCGGATGGATGCGTGCAGAGGGAGCCGGCATCGGTTGCGGTGGACGGATCGCCAAGTCGATCCGACGCCTTGACACAAGAGGCCTTCTCATGGATGTTCAGCCATTGACCGTCTCGCCGATCACCGCGTCGTCGGCAACGCGACGAGCGAGGGCGGCGATCGGTTGTGCGCGGGGGCGGCGCTGACCTGTGCGAGGTAGTCGAAAACGTTGTCGGCGCTGGCCGGGACACGATCTCCGCCAGGGATCACCGCTGCACTACCGCTGCACTACCGCTGCACAACGTCCGCCCGCTCCTGCCTCTTGTGCGGCTTGTGCAGCGAGGGACACGCGTAAGTCCTTGCTGGACAACGATCTCTCGTTGCTTCGGGAGCAAGAGGCCGGAGGTTCAAATCCTCTCGCCCCGACCAGCGTAAGTCCTTCGAGAACAGTGGTTTGCGGTTTCTGCGTGCGATCTGCCGCGCGCCTCCGGATCGGGCGAATCCGACCACCGCTGCACTACCGCTGCAGATCGACCACCCTGCCGCGGCGGAGTTCCACGCCCTTCATCGCAATGTCCGGCCGCCTCAAGAGCCCTACCCGGCGCCTTGACAGGTCGCGGGTTCCGCCTCGCCCGCCGATCCAGCGTGTTGACAGGTCCTGGGCCGTCGATCTACTCTGGCCCCAGGTAGAGGGTAGCCGCACTGGGGCTCGCAAACCATGGAGGAAAATGTGATGAATAGATTCGTGCTGCCGCTGGTCTTGGGCGTTCTCGCCTCGTCCACGGCTACTGCATTTGCTGGTGACATCCAGTCGGCCACGTGGAACCCGGGGACGGGATCGGCGACGACCCTCGTGGACGGTGGATCGCCGGTCTTCATCGACACGGTGGCGAGCCACGGGTACGTGGAAGTCGTCACCGACTACGCGACCCCCACGACCGACGTCGTCGTGGCCTACGCGCTCGACTTCGACGGTGGCGGCGTGACCTGGGCCGAGTCGGGCTCGACGCGTTACCACACCCTCGATGAGACGCTCGTTTCCTACGAGCCGTATGGCGCGGGCACCCGTGTGACCGCCAAGATCCCGATGGTGAACGCCCTGTCGTTCCACCCTGCGCTCATCGATGCCGACCAGAAGTTCTACGTCTACGTAGGGCGGCCGGGCGTGATGACGGTGAACCCCACGACAGGCGTCCTCGGGGAGGACGACCTCGGAGTCTACCAAGCCAACACCGACATGCTGGCTCACACGATCGTCCCGGACGACGAGTCGATCGTGGAGGGCGTTCGGACGCCCGGCGACGTGGAACTCACCGTCCTGCTCGACGACGTGGTGTCCTCCGATCTCGAGTACACTCTGTCGTTCTCGGGCGACGCAAGGCTGTTGGACGCCCTCACACTGCCATCGACGGTCACCGTCCTCGCGGGGGACAGCCGCGCCACGGCTTTGATCGCGTTCGACCCGTCCGCAGCGCTCGCGTACCCGAGCGAGAGGGCCACCCTCACCGTGATGGCCACGTCGACATTGGGAACGATCAACAGCTTCATTCGCTTCGGTGGCATCCTCTTCGACGCCGAGCCCGGACTCCCCGCCGGTACGGTGACGGACGACGACTGCTACCCCACGACGGTTCCGGCGCAGCAGCCGCCAGCATCAGTTCCCACCACGGCGTGCGGGAAGTGCGTGAAGACGTCAGTGGCAGTGACCTGTCCGCGCGGTTGGACCGCGGGAACGACGACCGATCGCATCTTCTACTACCAGTTCAAGTGTGAGGACGATGGCACATGCACCGTGGGCACGAGCACCGTGAACATGGTTGCCACCACCGTATCGACGTGGACACAGTCGTGTAGCATCCCCATCGGCTTGGTCCTGCGCGCGCACCAGACCGCCTTCAAGGCCAAGAAGGGCCATCAGTGCTGCTACTCGATCGCGCCGAGCAGCAGCGTCAAGACGTACACGCTTCCCGACTGCACCTAGGAAGCGTCGTGAGCCACAATCCCAACGCGTGGTCTCGTCCCCCGCTGACGAGGCCACGCTGGAGCCGCGTGAACTTCACGTCGGCGTTGCGGGGTGCTCCTGCCCGATGCGCCTGCGTCGTAGCGGCGGCGGCAGTCTCCTTGCTCGGCATGACCGGAGTCGGCTTCGCGCAGGAGCAACCGGAACCGTCGGAGAACGACTTGGCGCTTCTCGCCGCCCAGATCCTGCGCGACGGCGTGAGTGGGTTCCCTCATGGGACCTCGGTATTCGAGAACTCCCTCGAGAACCGTGAGCCGCCGGCGGGCTTCCGCGACGCTGCCCGGGCCCATCTAATGGCGTGCGCCCGTGCACGTTGGGACGCACTGATCGGCAAGCCTCCCTCGGCCGACGAGCAGGCCGACATGGAGGAACTCGTCGATCAGCAGCTCGCAAGTCGCGCGCTGATTCCGCTGGAGGCGGGCGGAGACCCTGACGGTTTCGAGATCTCTGCCGGGTCCGGATGGGTGGAGTTCTCCCGTGACATGAAGCTCGAGGCGAAGGAGGGGTGGACTGATACGTCGGCTCGGCTGCGGGCGCTCTATACCGACCGCGAGATGATCCACGTTCTCAACACGGAGTGGCGGGACAACGGCGTTCACCAGACCAACATCGACGCGAAGCGCCACCCACGAAGCGCACGTGACTTCCTCATGACCGCGCCTTCGCCCTACTGGCATGTGGCACGAGTGCTCCCCAAGGCAGTGGCCGAATCGCTTGAGGCGCACGGCGGCCAATGGAAGTGCCGCCGTAGGGACGGGAGG
The DNA here is from genome assembly GCA_965248445.1 of Planctomycetota bacterium. Classification (GTDB taxonomy): domain Bacteria; phylum Planctomycetota; class JAJSAM01; order JAJSAM01; family JAJVHW01; genus CBDFJG01. The sequence goes on along the minus strand of CBDFJG010000002.1, from coordinate 852,906 downwards.
ATCTCTGCGAAGTGGGAGGCGGTTTCTCCGGATGGTCCATGGCCCAGCCGTACCCGTTCAGCCCTTGGTTCTGAGCTCGGATCCAGATCGCTTTCCGTTCGGTCGATGAATCGGATGTGGGCACCGATGAGCTGCGTGATCTGGTCGAGCGCCTGACCCGTCGTCTGGACGCTCGGGACGAGACGATTGCCGAGCAGGCGGAGGTGATCGAGCGGCAGGCGGCACGGATCGACGATCTCGAGAGCCGTCTTCGCCGGGACTCCCGCACCTCCTCGCGCCCACCGTCCTCGGATCCGTCGTGGTCCAAGAAGCGGCGGCGGCGCAAGCCGCCGTCGGACAAGCGCCAGGGTGCGCAGCCCGGCCACAAAGGGGCGACGCGCAAGCTCGTGGACGAGTCCGAGGTCGATGGCGTAGAGGACCACCGCCCGCGCGAGTGCAGCGCGTGTGGGAGCGACGTGCTCGTCCCGATCGATCGCGCCCCGACACGCCAGCAGGTCTTCGAGGTCCCGCCACGGCTGATCCAGGTGACCGAGCACCGGTTGCACCGGGCACGGTGCACGGACTGTGGCGCCACGTCCACTGCCTCGCTGCCAAGCGGTGTGACGGCGAGTCCCTTCGGCCCGCGACTCTGTGCGCTCACCGCGGCTCTGGTCGGCGTCTTCCGCCTGTCGCGGCGCGAGACCAGTCGTCTGTTGCGTGACGTCATCGGCGTCTCGATGTCACCGGGCACGGTCAGTGCGATCGAGGAGCGGGTGTCGGGAGCCATCTCCTCAGCGCACATCGAGGCCCTCGGGGCCGTACGCACGAGCAGCGTCGCCTATGTAGACGAGACACCGTGGTCGCGTCGTGGCACGCTGCATTGGCTGTGGAGCGCGGTCTGTGAGCACGCCACGGTCCATCGTATCGATCGGCGCAGGAGCGCCAAGGCCATGCGGCGACTCGTGGGCAAGCGCTTCAGGGGCGTCCTCGTGACCGACCGTATGGGCGCTTACGACCAGCATCCCACCGAGCGCCGCCAGATCTGCTGGGCGCATCTCGAGAGGGACTTTCGAGCGCTGGCCGAGGGCTCGCGCGGCGGCCGGCGCTTCGGCAAGCAGGCCGTGCGTCTCGCCCAGGCTGTCATGCGAGCTCAGCGTCACTTCGGCGAGCACGGGGACCGCGACCGCATGCGGCGTGAGCTGCGTCTCACATGGGACCGACTCCTGACGCTGCTCGTGCGCGGCGCAGACAGCAAGCACCGCCGAGTACGCGGAACGACTCGGCATCTGCTCGACCGAGCGGAGGCTCTGTGGACCTTCGCCGACGTCCCTGGCGTCTCCCCGACGAACAACGCCGCTGAGCGCGCGGTGCGCAAGCCGGTCCTGTGGAGACGCGCAACGCACGGAAGTCAGAGCGAGCGCGGACTCCGCTTCGTCGAGCGCATCCTGACCGTCACCGCCACGCTCCGCCAGCGTGGCGAGAGCGTCTTCGATTACCTCGCAGACGTCAGCGCGGCACTCGCGCACAACCGCTCGCCGCCGGCTCTCGTCGCGCTCCCGATCACGCGCTGAGGCCGCGGATCGTCATACCCTGAACGGGTACCTCGGAAACACGCCGATCGCCGACGCCGTCAGGCAACTCGGGGACGGCGACAAGCTGATCCTCAACGCCGGCACTTACGACGAGCGGCTCACGCTGGTGGATCTCGCCAGAGTGAAGGTGCTGGCCAAGGGCGAAGTGGTGTTCGACGCCGCCGGCCCGTCCGCGTCGATCTCTGTAACCAACTGCGAGAAGATCCGCATCCAGGGTGTGACCGTGATCAACGCTCCGACCCAGGGCATCCTGGTCGTCAACAGCTCGAAGGTGTCGTTGAAGGGCTGCACCGTCACGGATCACTCGACGCAGGGCGTACAGATCTCGGGCTCCGAGAGAGCGTCGGTGAAGAAGTGCACCGTGACGGGTGGGACCGACGGTATCCAGATAACCGGTGCGTCGTCCGCGAGTGTCTCCGGGAACACGGTCAGTGGGCAGAGCAACAAGGGGATCTTCGTCGTCGGGATCACGCTGCCCGGCACGAAGATCAGCAAGAACGACATCAGCGGAGCCGGGAACGCCGGCATCGAGCTGGCGGGCCCGGGTAACAAGGCCGAGCGGAACTCCGTGGCGAACTGCCTGTTCGGCATCGTGACGACGTTCGGCGCCAGTGACATGACCGGAAGCGCGATCAACAAGAACACCATCACGGACACCGCGGTGGGCCTGCGCGCGTACGCGTCGGGTGGCATGGTGTTCTCGAAGAACACGGTCGAGAACGCGTCGGCCAGCGCCCTGCAGATCGCGTCGACATCCGAGGACGTGGTCGTCACGAAGAACAAAGTCGATGGCGCCAACGCCGGCTTCGACGACGAGGGGGCGCGCTCTTCCGTCTCGAAGAACAAGATCGCCGGCACGGCGAGTTACGGCATCCGAGCCCGTGGCGCGGACGGCATCTTCGAGAAGAACCAGGTGAAGGACACGCCGGGCAACGGCATCGACGTCTGGACGGGCGGCAACACGTTCACGAAGAACACGGCCACGGGCAACACGGGCCTTGATCTCGACTCCACGCGGCAGACCGAGTCCGCGAACACGTACGTGAAGAACAGGTTCGACACGACCGATTTCGCGATCGACCAGTGATCTGATGCGGGCGCCTCTGATCTGATGCGGGAACAGGGGAGGGCTCCCGGGCCCTTCGTGCGCGTCTGAAGCGCGTTAGGATGCGGGCATGCGTCTGCGGGCCCTGACTGTCGTCGTTCTCGCCGTCCTCCTCGCTGTCCCTCTGGTCCTGGGAGCGTGCCAGACGACGCCCGCCGCTCCGCCTGCGCGACGGATGCCGCCGCGTGTGCCGCGGCCCGTCGTCGTCGAGTTCGAGAAGGCGCCGCCCGTCGTGCTGCAGCCGGCACCCACGCCACCGCGTCCCTATGCGCCCTCGGACAAGATGCACCCGGCGGCCGATCCGGGGACAGAGACGTCGCGCATCGTCCGTCCCGTAGACGGCGTGGCTGTTGCGCCGTCGCGTAGCCGCCGACACCATCTGCGCATCGACCTCACCGGTCAGGTCGTCGCGGACGACGGCTCGGCCACGCTGCACGTGCAGGGGCATCTCGAACCGAGCGAGCACGACGTCGTCCTGGGGCGGATGAAGCCGGTGCGCCGCTTCGTCACCACCGACGGATACGAGTTGTTCTCCCCCGACCAGATGTGGAGCGTGAACGCCAAGCACGGGCATCTGTTCACCCAGGGCATCGACATCCGCGAGCGGCAGCGCGGGCTACGTGATCTCGACATCGACGCCCGGATCTTCGAGATCCGTTCGCGTGAGACGGTCACCGCGGGGCCATTCGATGCGTCCGAGCACGAGACCCGGCTGGGGCCGTTCCCGATCCGGGTGTTCGTGCAGGACGGGATGCTCGGCATCAGCACGTGGAGTGATCCGGGCGCACGGCGCTCGTGGTTGGCGTCGCACGCGCAGCCGTTGATCGAGCTCGACTTCGAGTGGGTGCTTGATTCGCTCGAGGTCCGCGACGCGGACGCTCGTCTGCTGACGCTCGGCGGCGGCGGCGGGCACGGCGGCGGTGCGGCGGGTACGTACTCGCTGGACGACGGATCGTATGGAGCGCCGACGTTCCCCGTCACGGTGTCGCTCGCCGTACCGGCGTCCTACCGCCAGGAAGACACGACCTTCTACTTCAGGGACCTGCCCCTCGTGGAGATGCGCTGACGGTGTCGCAACGCAGGAACGCGCTGCAATTGGCGCTGTTCCTGGCTCTCCTCCTATTCCTCGTCTTCGCTGTCCTGTTTGTCTTCGAGAGTCCCGGTTCGGACGGCGTCGATCCGGTCCCGGACGAGCCGGCGGGAGCCGGGGTCGAAGATCCGGGGGACGAGCCGGACACGGCGCGCCCCCCGAAGCGCGTCCGCGTAGCTCCCGGCGCAACGGCCTCGCCGCCCAAGTTCGATCGCGGCGCCGCCCCAGCGCCGCGAAGCGAGCATTACTACGAAGTGCGCGTCGGGGTCACGCTGGACGGAGCGCCGGTCGCCGGTGCAGAGGTGGATGTTCGGCCCTCCAATCCCGCGTACCCGCTGAACGACGAACGGTGGCGGTGGTCGGCCCGCACGGACGACAGCGGCATCGCGGTACTCGACATCGGCAAGGGTGGGTGGTTCGACATTCGCGCGACGTCGGGAGATGCGGCGACGCTCCCGCAGTCGCTCGAGGTGCCCCGCCCCGAGGGTGACGTGACGCGGTTGCGGCTCGCGCCGGCGATCGACATCACAGGCGTGGTGTTCGACGTGGACGGGTCGCGACTGCCCGGCGCGAGCCTCTCGTTCGAGATGTACGACGACAAGGAGGAGTGGGAGATCGGCGTCGTCGGCGAGGCGGACTCACAAGGAGCATTTCTGATCGCCGGAGCTCCTCGCGAGATGATCGGGCGCGTCGTGGTGACCGTCGATGCCGAGGACCGCTCGCGAGCCGTGTTCGAGTACGGGCGGGCCGAGATCGCGTCCGGGACCCGCCTCGACTTGCGCCTGATGGAGTGGCTCCTCGTCGGCCGCTGCGTCGACGCACACGGCAAGCCGGTGCCGCGCGTAGACGTCTTCGTTCGTGAAGGGCAGCGGCAGATCGCGAACACCGATGCGGACGGACGGTTTTCCGGGCGCTTCGGGCGGCGCGGAAACGAGCGACTGATCCTCGTACCGCCGGCACACGCTGCGCTCGTCTCCGAACTCACGGTGCCTATCGAGCAGGGCGTCGTGGACGTCGGGGACATCGTCCTGACGGGCGGCGAGCCGGTCAGCGGCGTGATCGTCGGAGCGGATAGCGAGCCCGTGTGGGGAGTGCAGGTGGGCCTCGTGCCGCCGGGACTCGACCAATCGGTCACCGTTGCGGTCACCGATGTCGACGGCGCGTTCGAGTTCGAGCAGGTTGGGGCGGGCACGCACACACTGCTCTTGAAGCCCCTTCAGCGCAGTTTGCGGAGCCCTGTCGCGACCGTGAAGCACCAGGTCGTCGCCGGACAGACCGGATTGCGCTTTCTTCTGAGACCGCAGGTACCCGTGCGGCTGATCGCGAAGTGGCCACCCAAGACGGCGGTCTCCCCGAGATGGTCCTGGTCGGTGGCCGTCGAAGTGCGCACGTCCGGTGCGGCGACGGCGATCCAGACTGTGGAGGGGCGGGGCATCCCCCCGCGTGACTGGTTCGGTTTCTTCGTCGCCGAGCCGGGGGTCTACGACATCCACGTGGCGATCCCCGGATTCGAACCCCTGCTCCGCCGGGGCGTGCGGATCGCGGGGGTCGACACCGTCGAGGTGCACGTCGAACCGGTGCCGGTGCGGCGCCGCTGAGGCCGCCGGCGACTAGACGGCGGACGTTGCTGCGGTGAACGCCTCGACGCGGGCGTCCGCGTCGTCGTTCTTGCCCTCGAGGATGTCCGCGATCAGATCTGCGATGGCATGGAACGCGTCCGTCCCGAGGCCGCGGGACGTCATGGCGGGAGTGCCGATCCGGATGCCGCTCGTCTTCGCCGAAGAGAGCGTGTCGAACGGGATGAGGTTCTTGTTCACCTCGATGTGATGGTGGTGCAGGGCCTCCTCGGCCTCGGCACCGGTCATCTTGTCGCCCAGGTCCACGAGCACCATGTGGTTGTCCGTGCCGCCGCTCACGATCCGGTAGCCGCGCTCCGTCAGGCGCTCGGCGAGCACGCAGGCGTTCGCCTTGACCGCCCGCTGGTACTCGCGGAATCCCGGCTCCAGGGCCTCGGCGAGCGCCACCGCCTTGCCGGCGACCTGGTGCATCAGCGGGCCGCCCTGCGTGCCGGGGAAGACGGACGAATCGGCCTTCTTGCGGAATTCCCCGCGGCAGAACACGAGTCCGCCGCGCGGCCCGCGCAGCGTCTTGTGCGTCGTCGTCGTGACGAAGTCCGCGTGGCCGAAGGGCGTCGTGTGCTCTTCCGCGGCGATGAGTCCCGCGATGTGCGCCATGTCCGTGAGCAACAGGGCGCCGACATCCCGGGCGATCGAACCGAACGCCTCGAAGTCGATTTCGCGTGGATACGCCGACGCGCCGCAGACGATCATCTTGGGCTGCACGCTCTTGGCGATCTCGCGCACGTTGTCCATGTCGAGGCACTCGGTCTCGCGTGACACGCCGTAGAAGTGGGCGTCGTACAGCTTCCCCGACGCGTTGAACCTCGAGCCGTGCGACAGGTGTCCGCCGTGGTCGAGGTCCATCGCGAGGATGCGGTCCCCGGGCTTCAGCATCGCCAGGTACACGGCGAGGTTTGCCTGCGTCCCGGAGTGCGGCTGCGCGTTGACGTGATAGTCGGTGTGGAACAACCGTTGCGCGCGCTCCTGCACCAGGCGCTCGACCTCGTCCGCGTGCTCGCAGCCGGCGTAGTAACGGCGGCCCGGCTTGCCCTCCGCGTACTTGTTCGTGAAGACCGAGCCCATGGCCGCCATCACGGCATCGCTCACCATGTTCTCCGAGGCGATCAGCTGAAGGCCGCGGCCCTGGCGATTGCGCTCGGCGTCCAGGATCCGGGCGACCTGGGGGTCGACCTCGTCGAGTTCACGGTGCAATCGATCCGCAGGCGGCAGCGCCATGGGCTTCTCCTTCCGCGCATACGCCTCGGCCGGACGGCACCCGATGGCCTTTTGCGGACCGGGAATGTAACGGGGCAGGCCCCCTCCTGGCGACAGTCCCAGGCGGGTGGGGCGCCGGTAGGATGCTCGGCCCATGAGAGCGCAAGAGGTCCGTGCCGTCCTGCTCGCCCGGGCCTTCGAGGAGGCCGACGGGCAGGGCGCGGTCCTGTCGTCCCGCGAACGTGCCGAGACGACGCGTGCCGCGGAGGCGCGCAGCGGTTCCGGCCAGCACCTCCTCGCCCAGCGGGCCGAGGCACTGCTCGAACGGACCGCGTCCCGCGTGCTCGGCGTCGAGCGGGCCATTTCCCTCGGCGTGACGGACGTCCCGTGGCGGGGCGCCTTGCTGGTGGGAGCGCTCGTGCTCGGCCTCGCGACGGCCGCGCTGGGCCGCGGCCGGTTCGTCCACCTCCTGCAGGCGCCGATCCTCCTGCTGATCGTGCTGAACGTCGCGATCTACGTGCTCCTCGCGTTGCGCAAGACGGGGCTCGTGCGCGGACCTGTGGACGCCGTGCGGGGTCTGCTGGTCGGAGGAGCGTCCCGAGCCGTGCGCGCGGCCGCCAATCGCGTCGGAGGAGCACCCGACGGTCGGGCGGCAGTCACGGCCGACGCCTTCCGTCGCTATGCCGGGCACTGGATGCGCGCCGCCGCGCCGCTGCTCACTTCGCGGGCCGAGCGGACGCTGCACGCCGGCGCTCTGCTGCTGATGCTCGGGGCGATCGGGTCGATGTACCTGCGCGGCCTCGCGCACGAGTTCGTCGTCGTGTGGGAGAGCACGTTCCTCGACGCCGGTCAGGTCGAGGCGCTGCTGCGCGTCGTGCTGGCGCCGGGACTGGCCGTGCTCGACGGCGACGTGGCTCCGATCGAGCCGCTGCGGATGCGACCAGGGTTCGCCGGTGCACCGGCCGCTCGCTGGGCGCACCTGTACGCGATCTCCGCAGTGGTCTGGGTCATCGTGCCGCGGGCGATTCTCGCGTGGCTCGCGTCACGCCGCGGCGACCAGTTGATCAGGGACCTGCCGCTCGACCTCTCGGAGCCGTACTACCGGCGGCTCCTCGCGGGCGGACGCGGTCAATCGGTCCACGTGCAGGTCCTGCCGTACAGCCACACGCCGGAGGCGCGTGCCCGCGACCGATTGGCGGGGCTCCTGCGCGACGTGTTCGGCGGCCGGGCGGTCTCGTCCACGTCACCGCCTGTCCCGTACGGCGAAGACCCGCCGGAGGTGAGTGAGGGCGCGGCCGTCGTCGCCGTCATGAATCTCGCTCAGACTCCCGAGCAGGAGGTGCATGGCGCATTCCTCCAGCGACTCCGCGACCGGGCGGACGAGCACGCGCCTCTGCTCGTGCTCGTGGACGGCTCCCCCTACCGCGACCGACTCGGCGGGGGAGACGACGCGGAGCGCCGACTCGGCGAACGGCGGGTCACGTGGACGCGCGTTGTGCAGGACGTCGGCCTGACCGTGGTTCACGTGGATCTCTCGGAGCCCGCCACTGACGTTGAACTGCAGGACGCTGTCGCCGGACTCTGGCCCGCGGGGAGCGCGGCGTGAACACCGTCACCGTCTCCCTCGTCTCGCACACGAACGTCGGCAAGACGACACTGGCGAGGACTCTTCTGCGCCGTGATGTCGGCGCGGTGCTCGACCAAGCGCACGTCACCGACATCAGCGAGGCGCACGAGCTAATCCGATCCGACGGCGACGTCCTGCGCCTCTGGGACACGCCGGGCTTCGGCGACACCGCCCGGCTCATCAAGCGGTTGCGGCAGGAGGGCAGTCCCGTCGGCTGGTTGATGCACCAGGTGTGGGACCGCTTCTCGAATCGAGCACTCTTCTGCTCGCAAGAGGCCGTGCGCAACGTGCGCGACGAAGCGGACGCGGTGCTGTACCTCGTGAACGCCGCGGAGGATCCCCACGACGCCGGGTACGTCGCGCCGGAACTCGAAGTGCTCGGGTGGATCGGTCGTCCCGTCGTCCTCGTCCTCAATCAGACCGCCGGTGCTGACGAAACCGGGCACCTCGCCCGCTGGCAACAACTCGTTGGCGAACATGAAGTGGTGCGCGACGTGCTCCCCCTTGACGCGTTCGCGCGCTGCTGGGTGCAAGAGGAGCGGCTGTTCGAACGTGTCGCCCAGGTGTTGCCCGAGGCCGGTGAAAAAGCCGCGGCCATGAACGGGCTCGTGGCCGCTTGGCGGGCGCGCAACCTCACCGTGTTCGAGGCGTGCGTCGCACACCTGGCGGAGTACGTCGCAGCGGGGGCGCGCACCACGGAGCCACTGCCGGACGGCGGCAACGCACGCAAGGCGGCGAGCGCGGCTCTCGACCGGCTCTCGACGTCCCTCGAGGCGGAAACGAGCGCGCTCATGGAGAGGCTGGTTGCTGCGCACGGCCTGTCCGGGCGGAGCGTCGAGGCGCTCCAGGCTTCGCTCGACGACGTGGTCGGTCCGCCGAAGCACGATCAGCCGAAGACCGGAGTGTGGGCTGTGGTCGGCGCGGCAGCGAGCGGCGCGCTCGGCGGGCTCGCGGCGGACGTGATGGCCGGCGGCATGACGCTCGGCGGCGGCGCACTGCTCGGTGCGATCCTCGGCGCGCTCGGTGGCGCCGGTGCCGCCAAGGGCGTCGAACTGGTCCGCGACAAGGGGGACAAGACCGTGCGCTGGTCGCCGGAGTTCCTGACGGGGCTACTCCAGCAGGCGTTGCTGCGCTACCTCGCGGTTGCGCACTTCGGGCGGGGCCGAGGCGACTTCCGCCGTGTGGAGGAACCGGCGTGGTGGCGGGCGGAGATCGAACGGGCTTCGGCTCCCCGTGCTGCGCGCATGGAGTCTGCGCTCCGCAAGGTGGCGTCGGGCGGCGGGTCCGAGCCCATCCGCGGCGTGTTGCGCGAGGTGCTAGTGGACGTGTTGACGGCGCGCTACCCCGGCGGGGCGCTCACCGCGTAACGCGGAGGACCGTGCCGGTCGATCCCGCCTCGATCACACCCACGAGCACGATTCCCGCGCGCCCGGTGTGCACACGCACTTCGTACCGCCCCGCGTGCGCGTCTCCACCGCTGAAGTTGCCGTCCGTGTCCGCCCAGGCGGTGGTTTCGTAACTCGAGTCCTCGTTGTCGATCAGCGTGAGCCGCACCTGAACGTCACCGAACGGATCGCCCGTCTCGTCCACGATCCGGCCCCCGAGCGCGAACCCGCGCTGCATACGAAGTTCGACCCTCTCGCCGGGCTTCCCCATCGAGCTCGTGTTCATGAATCCATCGGCGGACGCGCCGACCACATACTCGGGCTGCTCGTCGAGCCCGCTCAGACGGAACGCGCCGTCCTTGTCCGTCGCGGCGGAGCGGTTGATCCCGTCTCCGCCGGTCCACACGTGCGCCCCGGCTAACGGGGCGCCGGTCTCGTCAACTACTGATCCATCGATCGTGAGCCCGGCGCTGGCGGTCAGACGGATCTCGCCCTGCCCGGCGCGCACTTCCGTGTTCTTCGGCAGCGTGAGCGTCGGGTGACTCGGAAGTGTCACGACGTAGACGGTGTTGGGCGCCAGCACGGTCTCGAAGCGTCCCTCGTCGTCGGTCTGGGCCGTGAGCCCCGATGGAAACGTCGAGCCGGTTGCGGTCGCGGACGGTTCGCGCGGCGAGAACGAGAGGCCCGTCGCTCCGAGCGTGCCATCGCCGGCCGGCATCAGCAGCCTGCCCGAGACGGCGACCGGCGCGGGGAGCACGAAGCGGTGCTCCGCCGCGCGTACGCCGTGGACGAACAGGTTCCCGATGCCCTCGAGAGTCTCGGAACTGATCTCGACGGTGTACGTGCCCTCGTCGAGTCCCGGGATCTCGAACCTGCCTGCGTCGTCCGTCATCATGTTCAGGAAGTGAGTGTCGTCGCGCCACAGCGCCACGTACTGCTCGGTCTGTGGCGTGCCGTCGGCGTCCACAACGAGTCCGGAGAGCACGTTGCCCGTCTGCGCGTTCACGACCAGGTTCGACGTCCCGGCCTCGACACCGGACACGGTCGTCGTCTGCACGTTCTGCCGGTCGTCGGGCGCCGGCCGCAGTGTCACCTCGTACGTGCCGGGAGAGAGACCCTCCAGCCGGAACGTGCCGTCCGTCGCGACGCGGCCGAGAGTCCAGTCGTCCTCGTTCTCCGCATCGACCTCCGCGCCCGCGGCCGACCCCGGGCCGTCGATGACCACGCGCCCGGAGATCGACAGGGAGGAACCGAGTTGCAGCACGACTTCCTCGTCAGTGGGTGCGTCCACAGCGAGGCGCTTCTCCACGTGCTCGCGGGACCACGCGCGGAGGATGTACCGGCCCTCACGCAGTGCCGCGATGGTGAACCGGCCGTCTGCGCCGCTCACCGCGACGATGGGCGACCCCCACGCGCCGGGGTACCGCACGTCCTGAGGTCCGCTGCCGGCTCCGGCTGCCATGGCTCCCACGAACGCGCGGGGGACCGGCGAGCCGTCGAGAGTCTCGATCCGTCCGCGGATGGTGTCGCCCGGCGTGAGCGTCAACAGGACCTCGAGTGGCGTCGCATCCGTGGGCAGCCGCAGCGATCCGGAGCCCACGAATGCGTACCCGGGCGCGCCCGCCCGGACCTCGATGCGTCCCGAGTCGAACCCCGAGTTGGCACGGTGCTCGAAGCGTCCGTTCGCGTCCACGGGCAATCGCGCGGCCGAGAGCCAAGACCACTCCTCGGCAACGGGATCGCGCAAATCCGGATCCCACTGCACAACCTGCACGTACGCGCCGTCGGGAACCGACCCGTTCACGTCGACGACGGTGCCCTGGATGAGCGGCGCGATGCTCAGCTTGATCAGCATCTCAGGCGGCTCGGCGCCCTCGACCAGGAACGGCACGTTCTCGGTCTTGGTCCGAAAGCGCTCGTGCGACACGTCCACGGAGTACACGTTGTCGGAGGGAGATCCCGGGATGACGAACCGGCCGTCGGCGTCCGCGGTCGCGCCGACGCTTCCCGCATCCGACGCCGACACGGTCGCCCCTGGGATCGGCTTGTCTTCCGCGTCGACGATGCGTCCGGAGATGTCGCCGACCCGTTCCATCTGGATGTCGATCTCCAGACGGTCGGCTGACGTCAGATCTGCGACGTACTTCTCCGGCGCGGTTCCATCCCCGAGGGAGGCATCGGGATTGTCCGGCTTGTCCGGCTGCGTCAGACCCGCCCGCGACACGACGATCATGTACCGCGCACTTGGCAGTTCGGTCAGCTCGTAGCGCCCCCCTGCGTTGGTCTGGACGCCGGTCCACCACTCCCGATTCGTCGCGCCCACCATCGCGCCCACAAGCGGTCCGTCCGGACCACGGATCACGCCGCTGACGGTGCCGGCACTGCCGAGGCGGATATCGCGCGTGGCGGTGTAGCCCTCGGGCAGTTGGATCTCGCCCCCGTAGCCGAGCTGTGCGACGCCGCTGCCGAGCCCCGCGGCCGTGGCCCCGAGTGACTCGATGCCGCCGGGCATGGGCATGTCGAACACGAAGTGGCCGCTGTCGTCCGTGACTGTCTCGAACTGCAGTGAGAACGCGTTCAGGACGGAGAGGCTGGCGGTGACGGTCGCACCCTCCACGGCGTCGCCGCCGTCGGCCTTGACGACGCGGCCCTCGATGCGTCCGCCTCTCTCGAGCACGAGGTCGAGCTCGGTCACTCCCGGGAGCCGCACCGCGGCAAGCACGCCCAACCGCTTCCCGGGCCAGCCGGCCCAGATGACCATGTCCTGTCCGGGCAGACCGTCGAGTCGGTAGCGCCCGTCAGCTTCGGACACGCCGCGCACTGCGAGCGGCGCCGTGCTCTGGTCGCTCGTCAGTGTGCGTCGGATCGCGAGGAGGGGAGCGCCGGGCACGGGGCGGCCGTCGTGGTCGATGACGAGACCGCTCAGTGAGTAGCCGCGCTCGAGCACGAGCCGGAAGCGCTCGCCCTCCGATCCGGCGTGCACCAGTGCGCCGGGGAGCCCGCGCTTGGCGTAGCCGGGCCGCTCGGCGGTGAACGTCCACGTGCCGGGCGGGAGTGCCGGGAAGTGGGCCTCGCCCTTCGCGTCCGTCGGGATCGTTGCGACGGGACGCACCGCGTGGGGCAGGTCGAACGTCGCCGTGCCTTCGCCCGGGACGTACGCGCCGACGAGCGCGCCCGCGAGCGGAGTGCCGTCGAGACGGTGTACCTCGACGACCACGGGTACGCCGGACGCGAGGAACAGAGTGCCCAGATCCAGCGTGCGTTTCGCTTCGACGACGAGACCCGGTCGCAGCAGCGGCGCGTACTCACCGTGCGCGATCGCGAGATCCCAGGGCTGTGAGGGCACGACGCTCTTGAACTCGAACGAACCGTCGGCGTCGGTGTACGCCGTGAACGGTTCGCGATCCGGCGTGCCCAGCGTCACGGCAACGCCCGGTGCGGGCGCGTCCTCGGCCAGCAATCGCACGACGCCGCGGATCCGCCCCGGTGCGCCGGCGCGCGCGCGGTTGCCGTCGCCGCTGCCACGGTCCGAGCCGTCGGCGTCGCTGGCAGCGCCCGAGGGATTGCCGCCACCCGGACCCGATGCGGTCTCCTCGCCACTCCCCCCCAGCACCACGAACGCCGCCCCGGCGGCCAGGATGAGCAGCAGCAGGAGCCCCACGACGGGCAGGAGCCGTCTCACGCCTCGCGCCTCATCTGGTGTCCACCTCCCGCGATCCTGGTCCCGTGCCAGTCTACGATCGCGTGTCACGGCTGCGCACCTGGCGCGTCCAAGCGGGTGATGCGACGATGAGGCCTCGCCCCGGCGATGTCGGCCACCCTGGTCGGCGCCGGGAGGCGGGCGGCCGGGTCGCGGGAGGCAAACGATGACGGGTAAGGAACTTCTCCTCTTGCTGGCCGGCACAGGTGCCGCCGCCGGTGCGGGCGGCGTGGGCGCCGCGATGGTGCTCGACAGCGGCGCGGACACCGGCGACGACAACGCCGAGGTGTTGGCTGCACTGGACGGCTTGCGCACGTCGATCGACTCCACGCAAGAGAGCATCGACGAGCAGAGCACCGAATTACGCCGCATGAGCCGCCGCGTACAGCAGTTCGAGATCGACCTCGCGGAGACCGGTCGCAAACTGGCGAACGGATCCCTCGTTGCGGACACGGCCGATGATGAAGCCGATGCGCATGCCGCGCTGCGACGGATGCTCCGTGAGGGACGTGTCGGCAGACTCGGTACTCTCGTCAAGGACGCTGCGTTGCAGCGCGATCGCGCCGACCTCGAGATCCAAGTGTTCGACGACGCGCAGAAGGCGCTCGCGACGGCGCTCGAGGGCCTGGGCGAGTCTCTCGACGGCCGCGTGACCGAACTGGGAACGCTGGAGGGTGCGACCGACGCAATTCGGCTCTCGCTCGGCGGGCTGACCAAGGGCCTTGAACTGCGGAAGTTGCCGGAGGCCGAGCGCTGGGACAAGGCACGCGACGAGGTCGGGCTGTCCGAAGTGCAGATCGACGAGATCAAGTCTGCGATTACCGAGCGGGACGCCGCCGTCAAGGAAGCGATGAAGATCGAGCCGGACGACACCGGCGACCGGCGTCTGCCCGTACGCATCCGCAACCTCGACTTCACCAAGGCGCGCGAAGCGAACGACGCGTACCGCAAGCGCGTCGACAACACGCTCAACGATCAGCAGAAGAAGGACTGGAAGGGGAAGGGCTACGACAACGCGTTCGGTGACTCCGGGATGGGGATGGGCTTCTCGACCGGAACCGTCATCAGCGTCTCGACCTTCGAGGACAGCAGCGAAGAGAGCAGCAGCGAGAAGTAGGGGCAGGGGCTCCCCCCTTCGCTCAGGTTGAGCGTCCGATCGGGTGACTAACATCGCACTTACAAGGAGGTGCGATGACCGGTGCCATGATCCCCTTTGCGCGCGACGACTCGCTGCCGGGCACACTCGCCGAGTTTGTCGTGAGGTTCTCCGACGAAGATCGGTGTGCAGCCCTGCTGCGCCGGTGGAAGTACGGCGAGGGCGGCTTCCGCTGTCCAGCGTGCGGCGGCGAGGAGGCGTGGTTCCTGCCGTCACGCCGGCTCGACGAGTGTTGTGCCTGCCACAAGCAGGTTTCGCTCACCGCCGGCACCGTCATGCACGGGTCTCGCAAGCCGCTACGGCTGTGGTTCCTGGCCATGTATCTGTTCGTGTCGAGCAAGCGAGGCATCTCCGCACTCGAGCTGCAGCGCGAGCTTGGACTGGCCAAGTACCAGACCGCTTGGACATGGCTGCACAAGTTGCGAAACGCCATCGCGATGCGATCCACCGCGCCGCTGCGCGGACACCTCGAGATCGACGAGACCTGGGAAGGCGGACTGCGACATGGCCGGCCGGGGCGTCCCAAGGTCGGCGACCGCAGCGCGCTGGTCATGGGAGCCGTCGAGATCTCACCGCGTCACGCCCTCATCGGTCGCATCCGTCTCGAATCCATCGCCGATGGTTCGGCTGACACGGTCAAGGCGTTCCTCGAGCAGCACGTCGCCGCACGCTCAGTGCTGTTCACCGACGACTGGCGTAGCTATCGAAAGCCGGCTGACGACTTGGAGCACGACCATCGACCGACCAACGTGTCGAAGTCCGACGACGAGGCACACGTTGTGCTACCTGCGATCCACCGCGTCTTCTCGCTGCTCCATCGCGTGCTCTTGGGCACGTTCCAGGGCGGCGTGCGACGCAAGTACCTCCCCAGCTACCTGGCGGAGTTCGAGTTCCGGTTCAACCGACGCACATCGAAGCGACGTGGACTGCTGTTCCAACGACTACTCGCCTGCGCCGTGCGGCGATGCCCTCCCTTCCACTGGGAGATCGTTGGGCGAACCGATGCGCGCACGCCACTCGCCGCCGCAGCCTGACCTGAGTGAAGAGGGGATCCCCTGACGCGTCTAGTCCGTGGTGAAGCTGACGAGCTCGATCCGCTCTTCGTCCTGGTCCTCCGTCAGCGGCTTCTCCTCGAGGACGAGGCCGATGCCGTCGGCGTAGAACTTGTGCTCCTCGACATCGGGCTCCATCGGCGTGCCGTCGAAGTTCTGCAGGCAATTGGTGTACGTGCCTCCGAACGGGACCGTCGCCGACGCGTCGAGCGCGAGGATCTCGATGTAGTCTTCGGCCTCACCGGCATAGAACTCGGTGCGGTAGACGTCGCCCACCGTGAGCACGGCCGGCATCACGATCCCCGGCTGGGCGCCGTCCACGCCGGCCTCCCACGAGCCGTCGACGTCCGTGATCTGGCCGTCCTCGTAGTTGAGGGCGATCTCGCCCATGTACCAGACGTTGCCCAGGTTGTCCTGCGCGTACCAGTCGCGTGTGTCCTCGACCAGTTCGCCACCGATGGAGACGGTGTCGCGCACGACGGTGCAGGTGACACCGAGGATCTCCTTCGTCTCGCTCAGGACGGTCACGACGATCGTCTCGGTGCCGTCCTCGGTCTCGCCCACGTAGGTCCACTCGTTCCCCACCGCGTACGGCAGGAACGGATGGCTGATGCCTGCCACGAAGTCGGTCGGGTCGAGTTCGACGGAGTACACCGCGTCCTCCTCGAGATCGTCGGCGAGCTCGAGCCGCGCCTTGTAGGCGTCCTTGGTGAGGCCCTTCTCCTCCTTGAACTCCTCCTTCGCGGTGGCGATGGCCTCGCCGCGGTCGCCCTTGTCGACGATGAGTCCCGCTCGCGCGAGGGCGAGGAGGTAATCGGCCTTGGCCTCGGCCTTCGAGGACGAGCGCAGCTTGCCTGCGAGCTGCCGCCACGCCTTGCTGGACCTAGCCTCAGCGTCGAGAACCGGCAGCACGAGTGTCGCCACGAGGGCTCCCGCCGCGACGATTGCGGTTGCAGCGAGCAACGGGCTTCGCATCCGTGAGTGAGTACGCATCTTCGAGTCTCCTACGTGTTCGATCCGGAGCGGGCTCGCTCCGAGGTTTCTTCGCAACGACAGGCACGCTAGAGGTACCCGTTCAGGGTATGACGATCCGCGGCCTCAGCGCGTGATCGGGAGCGCGACGAGAGCCGGCGGCGAGCGGTTGTGCGCGAGTGCCGCGCTGACGTCTGCGAGGTAATCGAAGACGCTCTCGCCACGCTGGCGGAGCGTGGCGGTGACGGTCAGGATGCGCTCGACGAAGCGGAGTCCGCGCTCGCTCTGACTTCCGTGCGTTGCGCGTCTCCACAGGACCGGCTTGCGCACCGCGCGCTCAGCGGCGTTGTTCGTCGGGGAGACGCCAGGGACGTCGGCGAAGGTCCACAGAGCCTCCGCTCGGTCGAGCAGATGCCGAGTCGTTCCGCGTACTCGGCGGTGCTTGCTGTCTGCGCCGCGCACGAGCAGCGTCAGGAGTCGGTCCCATGTGAGACGCAGCTCACGCCGCATGCGGTCGCGGTCCCCGTGCTCGCCGAAGTGACGCTGAGCTCGCATGACAGCCTGGGCGAGACGCACGGCCTGCTTGCCGAAGCGCCGGCCGCCGCGCGAGCCCTCGGCCAGCGCTCGAAAGTCCCTCTCGAGATGCGCCCAGCAGATCTGGCGGCGCTCGGTGGGATGCTGGTCGTAAGCGCCCATACGGTCGGTCACGAGGACGCCCCTGAAGCGCTTGCCCACGAGTCGCCGCATGGCCTTGGCGCTCCTGCGCCGATCGATACGATGGACCGTGGCGTGCTCACAGACCGCGCTCCACAGCCAATGCAGCGTGCCACGACGCGACCACGGTGTCTCGTCTACATAGGCGACGCTGCTCGTGCGTACGGCCCCGAGGGCCTCGATGTGCGCTGAGGAGATGGCTCCCGACACCCGCTCCTCGATCGCACTGACCGTGCCCGGTGACATCGAGACGCCGATGACGTCACGCAACAGACGACTGGTCTCGCGCCGCGACAGGCGGAAGACGCCGACCAGAGCCGCGGTGAGCGCACAGAGTCGCGGGCCGAAGGGACTCGCCGTCACACCGCTTGGCAGCGAGGCAGTGGACGTGGCGCCACAGTCCGTGCACCGTGCCCGGTGCAACCGGTGCTCGGTCACCTGGATCAGCCGTGGCGGGACCTCGAAGACCTGCTGGCGTGTCGGGGCGCGATCGATCGGGACGAGCACGTCGCTCCCACACGCGCTGCACTCGCGCGGGCGGTGGTCCTCTACGCCATCGACCTCGGACTCGTCCACGAGCTTGCGCGTCGCCCCTTTGTGGCCGGGCTGCGCACCCTGGCGCTTGTCCGACGGCGGCTTGCGCCGCCGCCGCTTCTTGGACCACGACGGATCCGAGGACGGTGGGCGCGAGGAGGTGCGGGAGTCCCGGCGAAGACGGCTCTCGAGATCGTCGATCCGTGCCGCCTGCCGCTCGATCACCTCCGCCTGCTCGGCAATCGTCTCGTCCCGAGCGTCCAGACGACGGGTCAGGCGCTCGACCAGATCACGCAGCTCATCGGTGCCCACATCCGATTCATCGACCGAACGGAAAGCGATCTGGATCCGAGCTCAGAACCAAGGGCTGAACGGGTACGCGCATGAAGGGCATGCGGACTCGGCCAAAGCGGTCGCCGAGATCCGGTTAAACGAAGGCCAACTGGACAGGCGGCAGGGAGCCCATTCGCTACACCCCCTTAGAACGCAACACTCCTGATGAACCAGATTTCCCCAATCTCTCATCAACCCGCGTTTGGCCCCTGTCGCTGTCCGGGCGTCCTTCCTTTCCGCGAGTTCTTCGGCCACCGGGCGCGCGGCAAAGGGGTCGCTGTCCGGTCTTCCCGATCGATGGGGCCTCGGTCCCGAGAAGGAGACTGAGATGAGCGAGTACAGCGAGACCGACGCGCTTCTGTCCGACATAGAGGGGCGCATCACCACTCTGGTCGAGACCGCCCGCGAGGAGGGGCGCGAGGAGGCGCTTGAGGACCTGCGGAAACTCGTGGGCGGCCTTGAGAGCGAGCCAGCTCCCGCGACGCGTAAGCGCGCCACCCGCAAGAAGAGGAAGAAGCGACGCAACGAGTGGGACACCTACACCCCCGCCCAGCGGCTGGAGCGCATCAACAAGTTGCGCGCGGGTCGCGGACTGCCCCCGAGGACGGAACTCCCCCCACCCCGGCGATAGCCGGGAGTCCCCGTCACTTGCGGCTCCGGCCGCTCTAGAGGAAGGACCTACTCGTGAACGCAATCACGTCGCGCACAGCTTCGGTGCTCATGTTGCTCGGCGCCATCTTCACGATGGGGATCGGAATCTCCCCGGACGATGAACTCACGGCGCCCCAGGTGAAGAACCTGCTGAAGGACATCTCGCAGGAACTGAAGAAGGCGAAGGACGACCATGAGTGGGCAGCGGCGCTGTACCAACTCGAGGACGTGCGCAACGTCGCAGTGGCTGAGTTCGTCGGCGCCCGCCTTCTGAGAGAGAAGGGCATCGACCGTCAGCTGATTGCGGCGGAACTCCTGACGACCTACACAAAGCCCAAGGAGGTCGCCGCTGCTGCCGGCGCGGCAATGCAGCAGAGCCTCGGTCGGAAGAAGCCCGACCTCGACGTTCTCGAACGGTGCATCGAGGGCCTGGGCGTGCTCAAGCACGAGGAGGCGATCGAGGCACTGGGCACGGTGCTGGATCGCTACCGCCGGAACCCCTGGCTGCCGCTCGCCGTACTCGACACGTACCGGAAGATCGGGCGCCGCCGGGCGCTCCACTTCGTGCACGCGACCTGGAAAAAGATGGAGGACGCGGCGAAGAAGGCGGAGCAGGGGAGCGGCGGCGGAGGATCGGGCTTCGGCGGGGGAGGCGGCGGCGGCATCGGCAGCGGAGGGTTCGGCGGTGCCGCTGCCACATCCGGCGGCCGTCAACCGCCGCCGCCCGAGGCGTTGCGCGAGTCGTTCCTCGCGACCGCTCACCTACTGACCGGTGACGAGACGATCGAGACGGTCGAGGACCTCGCAGCGTGGATCAAGCTGTACGGCCTGGAAGAGGACGAGGAAGAGTGACGCGCGCGACCCTGCTTCTCGTCGTCGCAGCGACGCTGTGGTGCGCACCTGGCCATGCAGCGCCGTCCCAGGACCCGCCGACGTTCAGCGAGCGGTACGCGTCGCCTGACGGTGCGCATCGGGCCGAGGCCGTGGCGCTGCTCATGGACGCCGACGACGCGGTGAAGCTGCGCGTCATCTCGAAGTCGGTGCTCCCCAAGGAGAAGCGCGCGGACGTGATCGCGAGCGCCGTTCGCGTACTGCAGACCGTCAAAGACGACAAGGTCATCGAGGAGATCGTCAAGCGCTCCCTGTCGGGGCCGGTTGCGCGTCGCCTGGTGTACGTCGAAGCGATGGCGAAGCTCCGCGCGACGCCGTCTCACGCCGCGCTGCTGGGCATGCTCAAGGACAAGGAGGCCCTCGTCCGCGCGATGGCCGCGTACGGATTGGGGCAGCATCGATCGACCGACGCGATGGAGCCGCTGCTCGGTGCGCTGGACGATCGCAACTGGCAAGTGCAGTCCGCTGCTCTCGGTTCGATCGCACGGCTCGGTGACAAGAGCGAGCGGCAGGTCGCCGTCCCGCGCCTGGTCGCGTTTCTCGAGTGGGTCTCCGGTCGACTGAAGACCGACACGGCCGAGGCCCTGCGCAAGATCACAGGTCAGCGCTACGGCACAGACCTGGAGAAGTGGCAGGCCTACCTCGGTCCGCGGAGCGACGTTCCGGCCGTGGATCCGGCCGACGACCGCTACGCACCCGCGCCCCTGCACTATTACGGGCTGGAGGTGACCTCCAACCGCATCGTGCTCGCGATCGACACGTCGAAGTCGATGGCTGAGCGCATCGAGCTGGACATCGACCGCCTGCGCCGTGAGTCGTCGCGTCGTCGTCGCGACCGCGACGCAGCTGAGGCGGACGACGGTGACGAGGAGAAGGGCGACGACGAGCGCGCGTACGATCTCCCGTGGTGGCGCATCAAGACGCGCTTCGACCTCGCCCGCGAGCAGGCGATCCTGCTCATCTCGGGGCTGAGGGAGCACCAGCAGTTCGAGGTCATCCTGTTCGGCGAAGAGTCGAGTTCGTGGATGGGGAAGCTCGTCGAGGCGAACCAGCCGAACCGGCAGCGCGCGATCGAGATGCTGCGGAAGTTGCGCCCCGCCGGCCGGACCGACACCTGGGGCGCGATCTCCAGGGCGTTCAACCTGAAGGGCAAGAAGGGCGCTCCGGACGTGCTCTATCTCGTGACCGATGGCGCGCCGTCGGTGGGGGACATCGTCGATCCCGACAGCATCCTCGAAGCCGCTCTGCACATGTCGCGGCGCAACAACATGAAGATCAACACGATCGGCATCGGCGTACGGCTGAAGTTCCTGCGCAAGCTGAGCCGGGCGACGCGAGGGACGGCGAAGTTCTTCACCGACTAGGGTGGTGGCCATGGCTGAGCAGAAGGTCCCAGTTAGCGTGAAGATCGAGATCGGGTTCGCGCTGTTCCTCGCGCTGTTCTTCGCCGCGTCCACGGTGCTGTCGCTGGCGTCAGGGTGGCTCTCGAAGCCGGACGCCGTGGCCCTCGCGTTCGCGCCCCTGTGGATGCTGATCACGTTCGTCTGTTGGCGCTGGCGTCGCGCGCTGAGGCTCTTGCACTACGGACCCAACCGCAGGACGCGGGATTGGTGGAAGTGGCGCCCAGGCGTAGCCAAGGAGTAGGGCGCCGCCGTGCTCGCGGTCGAAGTGTCGAGTCTCGTGCTCTACGGGCTCGGGGTCGCCGTGCTCGCAGCGACGGTGACGTGGGACGCGTCGGAGGGCGAACAGATGCGAGTGAAAGGAAGGATCGAATTGATGGTTGCGAAGTGGACCCTCGTCGTGGTGCTGGTCGTCGGCTCTCTGGTCGGGTGCGGAGGGGATGAAGACACCCTGAAGCAGCAGCCGCAGGCGACGCAGCCTGCATCCTTTGCGGTGTGGTACGCCCCGGGAGCCCCTGACGATACCGAGGCGCTCGCGGCCATGCTGACGGAGGGCGGCGAAGCGACCGTCAAGCTCTACGAGACCTCGGAAGCGTGGATGGCGGCGGACGCAGATGTCCTCGTGATCCGCGGGATCGCCGAGACCTGGTCAACGACGGACGACGAGTTGCTCTGGGATCACGACTTCGAGCCGCTGAAGCGGCGAAGGGTCCTTGGGATAGGGCGGGAGGCGGGCGTCGCATTCGGGTCCATCGGCCTGGACGTCCGAGGCGGTGGGGGCGCGAGTTCCGACGAGTCGGAGCCGACCATCCGACTCGGGAGCGGGCGATCGGTCCCGCACGACCTTGCCGATGCGCGGATAGTGGCATTTCGAGCGAGCGCACTCCCGGGCGGACCACCGACATGGGACTGCGCGGGGCTGCATCTGCCGAAAACCGAGCATCTGGTCACGCAGGTCGAAGGGATCGCCCGGTGGGCGGACGACGCTGAATACGCCCCGATCGCGCGCCAGGGGAACTTCGTGCTCTGCGGCATCAACGCCGACATCCGGGCGTGGACCCCGGAGTTCACGTCCGTGTTGCGCGAGATCGCCGTCGCGCTCGCCCGCAGTCCCGACGTGCCCTTCCGGTTGAGCGAGTGGGAGATCACGCCGCCGGGGACGTACGAGTTCGAGCTGGCAACGGCGGGGGACACAGAGGACGCTTCGGGGAAGACCTTCTTCTTCAAGTTCTCAGATCCGGTCCTCTTCACCGCGGAGCTGGCGATGAGCCGCGGCGGCGAGGTCACGATGAGCATCTACGGGCAAGCGGCGAACCGCCCGAACGAGTACGTCGAAGCCAAGGAAGGCGAACTCCTTGCGCTCCTCGTGCCGGTGATGCAGCGGAACCTGACCGCCAACGGAGATCGCTACTGGGAGCTGAGCGTCACGAACTTCGACTACGAGGTGCCCGCGGCCTGCACGCTGCGGATCACCCCCGATCCGAAGGCCGTCCTGCGATTCCCCGATGGCACTGCCGTTTCGCTGGTCGATCCGCCACAGGACGAGTCCACGGTGAGGAAGCTCATCGGCCTCCTCAGTTCGGACGACCGTGATGTGGCGCTGCGAGCCGAGGCGGCGCTGATCATGATAGGTGAGCCCGCGGTGCCCATCTTGGAGGCGGCCGAGAAGGCGGCGGAGGGGGATCTCTCGAAGACGATCTGGTGGGTAACCTACCGCATCACCGAGCGGTACTAGCCCGAATCGTTCACCAGCCGGGAATCTGAGCGGGCCGTCGTCTGTCTAAGTGCTCGTACTCGCTAGTACTTGCACCGACAGGAGCGCCGGCCCGATGACGACAGACTGTAGCCCGCAGGGGACCCTCTTCGCGGGCATCTGTGGACGCACCGCGGTGACGCGCTTCGACGCCGGTACCGTGACGAGCGACGGGGGCGTGCTGCTGCTCGAGCGGGTCGATCGTCGCATCGATCTGCTCTCGCGGTTTGCGCGCTGCTTCGGGGACCACCGGGACCCGCGTCGGGTCGAGCACACGGTCGGCCAGATGCTGCGTCAGCGGGTCTTCGGGCTGTGCGCGGGCTACGAGGATCTGGTGGACCACGACCATGTCGGCAAGGACCCGCTGTTTGCCGCGGCGTGCGGCAAGCGCGAGGGTGCTCTGGCCACGCACCCGACGCTCTCGCGGCTCGAGACCACGCAGCTCGGCGCCACGGCACAGACGCGCTACGCCAAGATCGAGATGGACCAGGAGCGCGTGGACAGCGTGCTCAGCGACGTCTTCTGCGAGGCCATGGGGCCGGAGGATCCGGGCCTGCTCGTGCTGGACCTGGACCACTCCGACGTGCGGCTGCACGGCCGGCAGGAGGGCCGCTTCTTCCACGGCTACTACGGGCACTACTGCTACCTGCCGCTGTACGTCTTCTGCGGCGAGCACCTCTTGCTCGCTCGGCTCCAGACCGCTGACAGAGATCCCGCGCGCGGAGTCGTGGACGAGCTCCGTGCGCTGGTCTTACGTCTGCGGCGCCGCTGGCCCCGGGCCAAGGTGCTCGTGCGCGCAGACTCGGGCTTTTGCCGCGAGGAGCTGATGGCCTGGTGCGAGGCCGCCGGCCACTTCTACCTGCTGGGCATGGCGCGCAATGAGCGCCTTGAGCGACACGTCGAAGACGCGCTCGATGAGGCCGCAGCCCGTGCCGTGCAGACCGGCCGAGCAGCCCGGGTCTTTCGCGACTTTGCCTGGACCACGCTGGGGAGCTGGAGCCAGAGGCGTCGCGTGGTCGCCAAGGCCGAGCACCTGCCGGGCGGCAAGCGCAATCCCCGCTTCGTGGTGACCAATCTGCCGCCTCGTAGCTGGAGCAGCAAGCGTCTCTACGAGCAGCTCTACTGCGCCCGGGGCGAGGCGGAGAATCGCATCAAGGAGCAGCAGCTCGAGCTCTTCGGCACCCGTCTGTCGGTGCACACGATGCAGGGCAACGCCGTGCGGATGGCCATGTCGGCCATGGCCTACGTCCTGACCTGTGCGCTGCGACGCATCGGTCTCGCCGGCACCGAGATGGCGCGTGCGCAAGCCGGCACGATCCGCCTGCGGCTGCTCAAGATCGGCGCGCTCGTGCGGATCACGACGCGCCGGATCTGGGTCTCGATGTCCTCGTCGTGGCCCTGGCAGCACGTCTTCGAGCGCTGCGCGCAACGACTGCTGGCATCCCCGAAGCCGACCTGACGTCCCGCCGCGCCGTCCGCCACACCACCGCCCGGCCTACGGTCTGCCCACACCGCAGAATCCGCGCCGTTTCGGCCGCTCACTCGCGTTGCCCTTGTGGCAACGACGACAGCATCCGCCCTCGCCTGGCCAAGATCTGACCCTGTGGACTCCGAAAGCACCGTCATCGCGACGTCTCGTGAACAGATGCGGCTAGCTCCCCCCGGTGGCGAAACAGCGCTCAATCTCGAATGTTGCGCGTGGACGCGCCCATTCATTCTTCTCACTCCGAGCGATTCGCATAGACTCTCAACTGAGAAAGCAGAGTCAATCGTGATACTGCACAAGGCTCGCGGCTGGACGAGGACCAACGCGGACGCGTCTAGCAGCGTGTTGAAGAAGCCGCTCTCACGCGGCCATCGCGAGATGTCCGCCGGCCGGTCGGCCTTCGACTCCGGCCACGTGTTCCGCGGCGACGCCGCGGATCAGATCGACCGCGACACGCGAGAGGCGGCACCAGAGAGCGCCTGTAGCGCGCTGAGGGCGGCGAATCCGGCGCGCGCAGAGGCGCGGTAACCGTTCACCCCTTGACAGCGTGTGAGCCTCAGCGTGCGAGGGGCAGCGGGACCATGACGGGCGGGTCGGCGCCGGTGAGGTGCGCGGCGACCGAGTCGGCGAGGAAGTCGAAGACTTGGTCGCCACGGCGTCGCAGCGTGGCCGCGGCGGTCAACACGCGCTCGGCGAAGCGGAGTCCGCGAGCGGACTGGCTTCCGAAGGAGCCCTTGCGCCAGAGCACCGCTTTGCGGACCGCGCGCTCGGCGGCGTTGTTGGTCGGACTCACGTCCTGGGTCCGCGCATAGGTGAAGAGGGCGACCACGCGGGGGCGCAGATGGTTGGCCAGAGCCGAGTCGTCGTTCGCGATCAGTCGCTCGAGCCGTCCGCGCAGCACAGCGGCTTCGCCTTGCAGCCGGTCACGGTCGCCGTGCTCACCGAAGAGCCGGTAGCTGCGCATGACCGACTGCGCGATCATGACGCCCTTGTTGCCGAAGCGGCGATGTCCTCGCGGGCCTTCGGCCAGCGCACGGAAGGCGCGCTCGATGTGCGCCCAGCAGAGCTGGCGGCGGGCAAGTGGGTGTGACTCGTAGGCACCCATCCGGTCGCTGATCACCGTGCCACCGAAGCGCCGCCCGATCAGCCGCCCTTTCGCCTTGGCACTGCGGCGGCGATCGATCCCGAAGGCTGTGGCGTGCTCGCTCTCCGCCGCCCACAGCCAGCACACCCGGCCCCGTTCCTTCCACGACGTCTCGTCCACGTTGGCTCGCAGCGACGTGCGGACTGCCCCGAGGGCTTCGAGGTACGACGAGTGCAGAGCGTCACTGAGCCGACGCTCACAGTCGCTGATCTTGCCCAGCGACATCTTCACACCGAAGATCTCACCGAGCAGCCGCTGCGTCTCCCGCACGCTCACGCGGTACACGCCGCGCAGCGCGCCGGCAAGTGTGGTCAGCCGCGGACCGAAGGCCCCGGTCGGCACGCCATCGGGCAGGACCGCCGTCGTGACCGCACGACAGCGCCGGCACCGCGCCTTGTGCAGCCGGTGCTCCCGCACCGTGACGAGCACGCGCGGGAGCACCGTCACCTGGTGCCGGTACGGATCGCCGATGCCCTGCTCGAGATCGTCGTGTCCGCACGCGTCGCAGCGGTCGGGACGGTGGTCCTTGGTCTCATCGACGTTGGACGGATCCACCAGCTCGCGCGCCGTGCCCTCATGGCCCGGCTGTCCGCCCTGCTTGCGACCGCTACGCGGCCTTCGGCCGCGACGGCGCTTGGACCACGCCGGGTCCGACGACGGAGGCCTCGAGCTGTTGCGGGAGTCACGCTTCAGACGCGACTCGAGCTCGTCGATGCGGCGCAGATGCTTCGCTTCGCGACGCTCCAGCTCCTCGATCCAGGCCAGAAGGCCCTCGACCATCGCCCGCAGATCCTCGTCCTGCCGCTCGCCCACAACATCTTGATCGACCGATGGCCGAACGATCTGGATCCTGGCTCGCGACGAAGGGGTGAACGGTTACCAGCCAGCCACCCGGGTGCAGGATCATCTCGGTCGATATCAAGTGCGTCTCGTTCGACACGCCGAATGACAGTCCGGTGTCGAGATAGTGCCCATGCGCCCACGCGTACCACGCAAGCGGAGGCAGCAGCGCGAGTGCCGCTCCCGCGTACACGTGCCACGAGCGGAACGCGATGCGTCCTTCGTGCCGCAGCACGAGGAACGCGGTCAATAGACCAAGGTGCACGGCCGGGCTCTTCGCCAGCATGGCAGCCCCGAGCCAGGCGCAGGCGATCAGGAGGCGTTGCGGCGTCGCTGCATCCGCGTACTGCAGCAGGGCGTCGGCTGCGAGCACAGACAGCACGAGCAGCAGTGGTTCGGGCTGGATGCCGCCGCTGATGCCGAACAGCAACGGGTTGACGGCGTAGAGCGCCACCGCAGCCAGCGCGCCGGCAGGCGCGAGCAGCCGCCGGGAGAGTCGCGTGAACGCCAGGAGCGCGCCACACGACAGCGCCGCCGATAGCACGCGCAGGATCTCCTCGTGGTAGCCGAACAGGCGGTAGAGCAGTGCGCCGATCCACGGGATCAGCGGCAGTTCGACCTCGGCCAGTCCCGACGTGCTCCCGCGCCAGTCGACCCGCGGATGGAACAGGCTCCAGTCCTCACGGAGGAAGTTGCGCGCCAGCTGCACGTAGTCCGCCTCGCGCCATGCCATGAGGGTGCGCGCGTCGAACGGGTGGTCCACGAACACGCACCGGATCACGAGCCCAATCGCCAACACGGCCAGCAGGGCGGTGGTGGGACGCGCAGCGCCGACGGTGGGGGGAGTACCGGACATGGGACGGTGGGGCAGGGTGCCCCTCACTACATGTCGGATTCCGCCCCGGCGCTTTGTGATTCGCCGGGGTCCGGAGGCTCGGGACCCTCGACCCCCGCTCACCGGAGCGTGCGGCACGCGCTAGCCTCGCCCGCCGCGAACCGGTGGGGGCATAGCTCAGTCGGTAGAGCAGCTGACTTTTAATCAGCGGGTCGGGGGTTCGATCCCCTCTGCCCCTACCACCGCAACCATAAGGCTTTAGCGGCGATTGACAAGGGCCGAGTAGAGAGGCCAGGACCGACTACTCACCCTTCTACTCACCTCTTACCGAGGCGGTCGTGGGTCGTCTCCCCACATCACCGGGAGCACCATCCCGATCACCCATGAGAGAACCCAGAGCCATCCGTACGCGAGCGGGACGAAGAGCAGGAGCGAGGCGAGCAGCCTGAGGATGGAGCGTCGCGCGGCGGCCTCCGCTGCGAGCAGGCCGAAGAGCGTTGCGGCGATCCACAACTCCTGCGGCGGGGAGAACCACGGCGTGACGCCGTCTGGATTCAGTCCGCGGACGAGAGGGTAGGCGAGCGCCACCGCGATGAAGATCCACCCGCGCGGGCCGCCCTCTGAGTCTGGCGCCGCCGGCGCGACCTCGGGCCCGCGCCACGACCACCCGAGCAGGTTCACCGCTACTCCCCCTGGAGGAACTCGCGAACGGCCTCGATGATGTAGTGGTTGCGGATGCGCGACCGGGCGCCTCGGGACGTGTCAACGACTTTGAGACACCGCGTCTTCGAGTTTAGTGAGCAGCCTCCTGTGTCGCAGTCTCCAGCGCCGCGAGTTCCCGGGCCGGCGGGTTGATCCACGTCTCGGTCGGCAGAGCCGGCGGCGTCGGCGCACGGCGCACGAAGCGCTCGGGATGCGCCGCGTACGCGGCATCGAGCACGACCGAGCGCGCGGCGACGGCCGCTTCGGCGCGGCCGTAGTGCACGGTCTCGGGCGTCAGCAGCCCGAGACTCGAGTGACGATGCTCGCGGTTGTACCAGTGGAAAAAGGCGCGGCAGTGCGCCCGCGCGTCCTCGATGCAGCCGAAGCGCGCTGGGAAGTCCGGCCGGTACTTCAGCGTGCGGAATTGGCTCTCGGAAAACGGATTGTCATTCGACGTGTACGGCCGGCTGTGCGACTTCGTCACGCCGAGATCGGCGAGCAGAAAGGCCACCGGCTTGCTGATCATCGGCGGCCCCCGATCGGAGTGGATCGTGAGCTGCTCCGCCGCGATCCCCTGCTTCTCGCAGGACTGCTCGATGAGTGCCGTCGCCAGCGCACCGCTCTCGCAGTCCGCCAGCATCCAGCCCACGACGTTGCGGGAGTAGATGTCGAGCACGACGTAGAGATAGAAGTAGCTCCACTTCACCGGGCCGCGGAGCTTGGTGATGTCCCAGCTCCAGACCTGGTTCGGGGAGGTCGCGAGGAGCTCGGGCTTCTTGTACGCGGGATGACGCAGCTGGTTGCGGCGCTCACGCACAGCACCAGCCGCACCGAGGATGCGGTACATCGTGCGCACCGAGCACAGGTAGCGTCCCTCGTCGAGCAGGATCGCCCACGCCGCAAGCGGTGACAGATCGCAGAAGCGCTCCTCGCTCAGCACCGCGAGTACGGTAAGACGCTCGTCGATCGTGAGGGCGCGCGGCGAGCGCCGGCGCGGCTGCTGGGGCCGGGGGCACGTGCGTGCCGTTCGGCGCCGATAGAGCGTGGCGCGCGTGACTCCGAGCGCGCGGCACGCGGGGGCGACGCCCACGCGTCCCCCCAGCTCCTCCGCCGCAATCACGTGTCGCTCCCGCTCGTCTCGGGCATCTCGATGCCCAGCAGCCGTGAGACTTTTCGCTGCACGTCGATGATCACCTCGGCCGTCTCGAGCCGCTTCTCGAGACGGGCGACTTCGCGCTCGAGCTGCTCGTTGCGCTTCTTGAGCGCACGGTCCGGATCGGGCTTGGGACCACGCCGCTTGGGCGAGAGCGCCTCGAGCTGGCCCTGGTCCCGCGCGCGCCGCCACGTCAACAAGTGCGAGGAGTACAGCCCCTCACGGCGCAAGAGAGCGCCGATCTCGCCGGGCTTCGTGCACGCGTCCGCCGCCTCGATGATCCGTAGCTTGTACGCGGCGCCAAAGCGCCGCCGCGAGGCGCGCGGCACGACCTCGGGGTCGCGCACCCCAACGTCCCCCGGGCCGCGCGCCCCGGGGGAGCCCCCTCCGCCTCGATCGCGCTCGCTATGCTCGCCCTCCCTCGGCTCCGGGATCTCCCCCGGCGCTGTGTTGTGGTTGTTCGTCATCGCTGGTTCCTCCACCGCCCTGCACAGTAATCATCCGTGGGGTCGGTGTCTCAGCCACGTTGGCACAGAGGGTGGGGTGCTACGACGGGCGGTGGCTCGGCGCACGCGGGGAGGACGACGCAGAGGAGAAGCGCGAGCCGGATGCGTGTGAGCTTCATCTTCTACTCACGGCCGTAGTAACTGAAGAGCGCGCCATGCCCGAGAACGAGCACGATCAGCACCGCCTCAACCGCTCGTGTCCGCCCACGGGCAGGAGTGTAGCGGCGGCGCGCGCGCTACTCGTCCACGCCCGCGTCCCTGAAGCAGTCGAAGTCGAAGGTCCCGATGACGTCGTGCGCGTCTCCAAATCGGTCAGCGACGACGAAGTCGAAGTTGCCGGATGCTCGCCGCGTCGCAAAGTCGTAGGACTCCAGTGTGACGGTACCACTGGCGAACTCACGGTTGCTGAAGCCCCCGCCCTCCGAGAGCCAGGCCACGGAGGCGCCGGGCACGCCGCCGGCGGGGCCGTCGATCGCGTAGTCGTGGGGCAGTGCGACGGTCTGCACGTCGTGGAGCTGAAACAGGATCTTGAGCCGGTTGAACGAGTCGGGCTCGCGGAACGGATTATCGCTGAACCCGCTCAGCGTGAGCGCGCCGTCGAAACGGAACGCGTCCACGTCCTGGTTCGTCCGGCTGACGCTCGGGTCGCGGTCCACCGTGAACTCGAACAGCCCGGGCGGAGTGCCCGCTATCTCGCACGGATGGCGCGGGTCCTTCTTGAGCGCCTTCTGGACCTGCTGGAGCGCTGCCGCACTCTTCTTGCTCGCCTGTAATAGCAACTTCGCCCGCTTGACGGTCGAGAGCTCCCCGCGCGACTTGTCGATCTTCTTCTGCGCCTTCTTCAACAGGTCACGCGCGGCGTTCTGGAGCCCCGACGGCAAGAGCGCGTCCGCCAGCACACTGGCGTCATTGACTCCGTCCTGCACGACCTTCGCGATGTCCGAGAATGCGTTCTCCAGGACGGGCAGGACCGGGTCGTTCGTGAACGGGAACGGACCGGGGACGAAGCGCGCCTTGTCGAGGTGGAGTTCCCCCGGTTCGGTGGACACCCGACCACTGAGGTTGGGAGGATGTCCAGATGCCCAGATCGAGACCACCGTACGACGAGGAGTACAAGCGCCAGATCGTCGAGTTGCACCGCGCCGGCCGGAGCGTGATGAGCCTGTGCCGCGAGTTCGAGCCGACGGAGATGACGATCCGCAAGTGGATCAAGCAGGCCGCGCTGGACGCCGGAGAGCGTGACGACGGCTTGACCACCGCGGAGCGCGATGAGCTGCGCAAGCTCAGACGAGATGTGCGCCGGCTGCGCGAGGAGCGCGACATCTTGAAAAAAGCCGCGGCCTGGTTCGCTCGGGAGACGCGCTCGATCCCAGAGAAGGGTTCGGGTTCGTGAGCGATCACCAGGCAGAGCACGACGTGGCCACCATGTGTCGGGTCCTCGGCGTCTCGAGGAGCGGGTACTACGCATCGCGCGGCCGTGCGCCCTCGAAGAGAGATCGCGAGGACGCTGCCCTGACCGAGCGCGTCCGCGAGATCCACGAGCGCTCTCGCCAGACGTACGGATCACCGCGCATCCATGCCGAGCTGCGCTACGAGGGCCTCCACATCGGTAGGAAGCGCGTCGAGCGCCTCATGCGCCAGGCTGGGATCGAGGGCGTGAGCCGCCGCAAGAGAGCCAAGACCACGAAGCGCTCGCAGCGTCAGGCGCCGGCCGCCGACCTGGTCGATCGCGACTTCACGGCCGACGCACCCGATCAGCTCTGGGTGGCCGACATCACGTACGTGCCGACCTGGACGGGGTTCCTGTACCTGGCGGTCGTCCTCGACGTCTGGAGCCGCCGGATCGTCGGCTGGTCCATGGCCACGACGCTCCACACCAAGATCGTGCTGGACGCACTCGAGATGGCCGTGCGCCAGCGCCAGCCCCTCGGAGTCGTCCACCACTCCGACCAGGGCTGCCAGTACACGTCGCTCGCCTTCGGGCGGCGCTGCAGAGAAGCGGGCGTCAGGCCGTCCATGGGATCGGTCGGAGACGCCTACGACAACGCCATGTGCGAGAGCTTCTTCGCCACGCTCGAGACCGAGTTGATCGACCGCACCAGCTTTTCGACCAAGTCCGCAGCGCGGTTGGCGGTGTTCGACTTCATCGAGGGCTTCTACAATCCGCAGCGGCGACACTCCTCCATCGAGGACCTGTCGCCCATCGAGTTCGAGAGGCGGCGACGGCCGGAGGCCGCCGTATCATAGTCCCCGGGTGTCCACCGAACCGGGGGAACTCCAAGGTGCTTGCCGGCTGCCTTGAGGATCTTCAAGTCGCCCTTGAGGTCCTTGGAGTCCTTCAGGAACGCCTTCAGCGCGCGCCGGTAGTTCGCCCGTAGGCGGCGCCCTGGCTTCTCGAGAGAGACGTCGGGAATCTCGAGGAATTCCTCCAGTAGCTCGCTGAGCCTGTCCTGCAGAGGGATGAGGTGCTCGGTGAACGGCCTGGCGTGCGAGGCGGGGCCTGCGGCGAGCAGGAACACGACGACGAGCAGCGGCACGAGTCGGCGCATCACAGCCTCCCGGAGCAGACGATAGCGACGGATAGGGGATTGCCTGCCTATGCACACACGTCAGCGGGTGTCATCCCGGGGACGCTATATGCACAGGCAGGGGGATTGTATCCGCCGCCCTGCCCTGCGGCACCGACGCGACCTCTCCCCCATCGCTCCGGGGACGCCGCCGCGCGCGCCGCGCCGCCCTTGCGGCGCTGCACGCGCAGTCTGCCGGCGCCCCCGAACACGCGTGACCGATCGGCCTGTCGGGACGTGTCAACGACTTTGAGACACCGCGTCTTCGAGTTTAGTGAGCAGCCTCCTGTGTCGCAGTCTCCAGCGCCGCGAGTTCCCGGGCCGGCGGGTTGATCCACGTCTCGGTCGGCAGAGCCGGCGGCGTCGGCGCACGGCGCACGAAGCGCTCGGGATGCGCCGCGTACGCGGCATCGAGCACGACCGAGCGCGCGGCGACGGCCGCTTCGGCGCGGCCGTAGTGCACGGTCTCGGGCGTCAGCAGCCCGAGACTCGAGTGACGATGCTCGCGGTTGTACCAGTGGAAAAAGGCGCGGCAGTGCGCCCGCGCGTCCTCGATGCAGCCGAAGCGCGCTGGGAAGTCCGGCCGGTACTTCAGCGTGCGGAATTGGCTCTCGGAAAACGGATTGTCATTCGACGTGTACGGCCGGCTGTGCGACTTCGTCACGCCGAGATCGGCGAGCAGAAAGGCCACCGGCTTGCTGATCATCGGCGGCCCCCGATCGGAGTGGATCGTGAGCTGCTCCGCCGCGATCCCCTGCTTCTCGCAGGACTGCTCGATGAGTGCCGTCGCCAGCGCACCGCTCTCGCAGTCCGCCAGCATCCAGCCCACGACGTTGCGGGAGTAGATGTCGAGCACGACGTAGAGATAGAAGTAGCTCCACTTCACCGGGCCGCGGAGCTTGGTGATGTCCCAGCTCCAGACCTGGTTCGGGGAGGTCGCGAGGAGCTCGGGCTTCTTGTACGCGGGATGACGCAGCTGGTTGCGGCGCTCACGCACAGCACCAGCCGCACCGAGGATGCGGTACATCGTGCGCACCGAGCACAGGTAGCGTCCCTCGTCGAGCAGGATCGCCCACGCCGCAAGCGGTGACAGATCGCAGAAGCGCTCCTCGCTCAGCACCGCGAGTACGGTAAGACGCTCGTCGATCGTGAGGGCGCGCGGCGAGCGCCGGCGCGGCTGCTGGGGCCGGGGGCACGTGCGTGCCGTTCGGCGCCGATAGAGCGTGGCGCGCGTGACTCCGAGCGCGCGGCACGCGGGGGCGACGCCCACGCGTCCCCCCAGCTCCTCCGCCGCAATCACGTGTCGCTCCCGCTCGTCTCGGGCATCTCGATGCCCAGCAGCCGTGAGACTTTTCGCTGCACGTCGATGATCACCTCGGCCGTCTCGAGCCGCTTCTCGAGACGGGCGACTTCGCGCTCGAGCTGCTCGTTGCGCTTCTTGAGCGCACGGTCCGGATCGGGCTTGGGACCACGCCGCTTGGGCGAGAGCGCCTCGAGCTGGCCCTGGTCCCGCGCGCGCCGCCACGTCAACAAGTGCGAGGAGTACAGCCCCTCACGGCGCAAGAGAGCGCCGATCTCGCCGGGCTTCGTGCACGCGTCCGCCGCCTCGATGATCCGTAGCTTGTACGCGGCGCCAAAGCGCCGCCGCGAGGCGCGCGGCACGACCTCGGGGTCGCGCACCCCAACGTCCCCCGGGCCGCGCGCCCCGGGGGAGCCCCCTCCGCCTCGATCGCGCTCGCTATGCTCGCCCTCCCTCGGCTCCGGGATCTCCCCCGGCGCTGTGTTGTGGTTGTTCGTCATCGCTGGTTCCTCCACCGCCCTGCACAGTAATCATCCGTGGGGTCGGTGTCTCAGCCACGTTGGCACAGAGGGATCTGTGGACGCACCGCGGTGACGCGCTTCGACGCCGGTACCGTGACGAGCGACGGGGGCGTGCTGCTGCTCGAGCGGGTCGATCGTCGCATCGATCTGCTCTCGCGGTTTGCGCGCTGCTTCGGGGTGGAGTTCCCCCGGTTCGGTGGACACCCGGGGACTATGATACGGCGGCCTCCGGCCGTCGCCGCCTCTCGAACTCGATGGGCGACAGGTCCTCGATGGAGGAGTGTCGCCGCTGCGGATTGTAGAAGCCCTCGATGAAGTCGAACACCGCCAACCGCGCTGCGGACTTGGTCGAAAAGCTGGTGCGGTCGATCAACTCGGTCTCGAGCGTGGCGAAGAAGCTCTCGCACATGGCGTTGTCGTAGGCGTCTGCGACCGATCCCATGGACGGCCTGACGCCCGCTTCTCTGCAGCGCCGCCCGAAGGCGAGCGACGTGTACTGGCAGCCCTGGTCGGAGTGGTGGACGACTCCGAGGGGCTGGCGCTGGCGCACGGCCATCTCGAGTGCGTCCAGCACGATCTTGGTGTGGAGCGTCGTGGCCATGGACCAGCCGACGATCCGGCGGCTCCAGACGTCGAGGACGACCGCCAGGTACAGGAACCCCGTCCAGGTCGGCACGTACGTGATGTCGGCCACCCAGAGCTGATCGGGTGCGTCGGCCGTGAAGTCGCGATCGACCAGGTCGGCGGCCGGCGCCTGACGCTGCGAGCGCTTCGTGGTCTTGGCTCTCTTGCGGCGGCTCACGCCCTCGATCCCAGCCTGGCGCATGAGGCGCTCGACGCGCTTCCTACCGATGTGGAGGCCCTCGTAGCGCAGCTCGGCATGGATGCGCGGTGATCCGTACGTCTGGCGAGAGCGCTCGTGGATCTCGCGGACGCGCTCGGTCAGGGCAGCGTCCTCGCGATCTCTCTTCGAGGGCGCACGGCCGCGCGATGCGTAGTACCCGCTCCTCGAGACGCCGAGGACCCGACACATGGTGGCCACGTCGTGCTCTGCCTGGTGATCGCTCACGAACCCGAACCCTTCTCTGGGATCGAGCGCGTCTCCCGAGCGAACCAGGCCGCGGCTTTTTTCAAGATGTCGCGCTCCTCGCGCAGCCGGCGCACATCTCGTCTGAGCTTGCGCAGCTCATCGCGCTCCGCGGTGGTCAAGCCGTCGTCACGCTCTCCGGCGTCCAGCGCGGCCTGCTTGATCCACTTGCGGATCGTCATCTCCGTCGGCTCGAACTCGCGGCACAGGCTCATCACGCTCCGGCCGGCGCGGTGCAACTCGACGATCTGGCGCTTGTACTCCTCGTCGTACGGTGGTCTCGATCTGGGCATCTGGACATCCTCCCAACCTCAGTGGTCGGGTGTCCACCGAACCGGGGGAACTCCAGCTCGGCCGGTCTGCACGGCACGGGCTGCGGCCTCATCGAGCGCGTCTTCGACGTGTCGCTCAAGGCGCTCATTGCGCGCCATGCCCAGCAGGTAGAAGTGGCCGGCGGCCTCGCACCAGGCCATCAGCTCCTCGCGGCAAAAGCCCGAGTCTGCGCGCACGAGCACCTTGGCCCGGGGCCAGCGGCGCCGCAGACGTAAGACCAGCGCACGGAGCTCGTCCACGACTCCGCGCGCGGGATCTCTGTCAGCGGTCTGGAGCCGAGCGAGCAAGAGGTGCTCGCCGCAGAAGACGTACAGCGGCAGGTAGCAGTAGTGCCCGTAGTAGCCGTGGAAGAAGCGGCCCTCCTGCCGGCCGTGCAGCCGCACGTCGGAGTGGTCCAGGTCCAGCACGAGCAGGCCCGGATCCTCCGGCCCCATGGCCTCGCAGAAGACGTCGCTGAGCACGCTGTCCACGCGCTCCTGGTCCATCTCGATCTTGGCGTAGCGCGTCTGTGCCGTGGCGCCGAGCTGCGTGGTCTCGAGCCGCGAGAGCGTCGGGTGCGTGGCCAGAGCACCCTCGCGCTTGCCGCACGCCGCGGCAAACAGCGGGTCCTTGCCGACATGGTCGTGGTCCACCAGATCCTCGTAGCCCGCGCACAGCCCGAAGACCCGCTGACGCAGCATCTGGCCGACCGTGTGCTCGACCCGACGCGGGTCCCGGTGGTCCCCGAAGCAGCGCGCAAACCGCGAGAGCAGATCGATGCGACGATCGGTCCGCTCGAGCAGCAGCACGCCCCCGTCGCTCGTCACGGTACCGGCGTCGAAGCGCGTCACCGCGGTGCGTCCACAGATGCCCGCGAAGAGGGTCCCCTGCGGGCTACAGTCTGTCGTCATCGGGCCGGCGCTCCTGTCGGTGCAAGTACTAGCGAGTACGAGCACTTAGACAGACGACGGCCCGCTCAGATTCCCGGCTGGTGAACGATTCGGGTTAGCAGCCTACTTCAGCGTGAGGAGCGTCGCCTTCTCGATCGCGACGCGCTCGGTGGGTTGCGACTTCTCGATCTGACCCTGCCGCGCGAGTTGCTGCAGCGCCTGCTCGAGGCGCGCGCCCACGGCGCCGCGGCGCTTCAGATCCTCGATGACCTCGGGCCGATTCCACTGGACCGGCACGGCTTCCATCTTCTTCAGCGTGTCGTCGCCCTCGACGGTCTCGCCGAACGCCGTGTAGCCCGGGCTGCGCGGCGGCATCGGGTCGAGTGACGGATAGCGCGTGAACATCAGGAAGAACTGCGACCCCGCCGTGTCGGGGACGTTCGTCCGCGCCATCGACAGCACGCCACGGTCGTGCAGCAGGTCGCTGTGCGCCTCGAGGGGCAGGTAGTACCCGGGGCCGCCGCCGCCCGTGCCCTTGGGATCGCCGCCCTGCGCCATGAAGCCAGCCACGATGCGGTGAAACGTCAGGCCGTCGAAGTAGCCCTTGGCGACCAGCGACGCGAAGCTCTCGACGGTGTTCATCGCGAGGTCGCCGCGCAGCTTGACCACGAGGTCGCCATGAGTCGTCGCCAGGCGGACACCCAG
This sequence comes from Planctomycetota bacterium, assembly GCA_965248445.1. Classification (GTDB taxonomy): domain Bacteria; phylum Planctomycetota; class JAJSAM01; order JAJSAM01; family JAJVHW01; genus CBDFJG01. The sequence goes on along the minus strand of CBDFJG010000002.1, from coordinate 816,090 downwards.
GTTCGACTTCTCGCCGTCGGGCTTCACCTCGATCTCGAGCGGTGAGCAGGTCACCGGATCCTCGCCGGCGCGGCGGTATTGCGCGACGAGCGTCTGCTTACCGACCACCGTCGCAACGATCGGGATCTCGACGCTCAGCGTCTTGCCGGCTTCGAGGTCGCGCGACTCGGGCATCTTCCACTTGAAGTCACCCGTTCGCTCGTCGAGATCCGCATGCAGCCGTTCAAGCCACGTGGTCTTGGCGCCGTCGCGGCTGACCTTCACGGCGACGGAGTGCCGGCCGAGACGCGGGACGTTGACGCGCTCCGCGGCGCCGCCCGTGTTCTTCAGCGTGACCGTGAGCTGGATCATCTGACCGAGCGTCGCCGTCTTGGGCGCACTCGCACTGACTTCGAGGGCGCCGGCGGTGACCACAGGCCCGGCCGCGGCGTCGTCCTGCGTCGCCGCGGCTTCCGTCTCGCCTCCGCATGCCGCGGGCAAGAGGAGTCCGAAAGCGCCCATGAGCGTGAGCGAGAGTATCTGGCGGTGGGTCACTTGCCGGCCTTCCCCATCTTGATCCATGTCTCGCGGCTCGGGTGGTCCACGGGAACGTGTGTCTCCGCGAACGCCTGCAACGTCTTCCACTGCTTGGTCGCGACGAGCAGCTTGCCGTAGTTGTTGATCGCGTCGCGGTAGCCGACGTGATCGATCCCGCCTTCGCCGTTCCAATTCAGCCCCTGGTCGCCGCCGGCCTCGACCGCGCGTTGGTAGTACTCCGCAGCACGGTCGAACTCCGCCAGGTGGTCGTGGAAGATCAGTCCGCAGTCGTTGAGGATCTGGACGTTCTGCGGTGCCGCTTCGACCGCGCGCAGGTACCAGATCGAGCTGCGCTTCTCGCGGGCCTTCTTGTCCCGCCCCCTCGAGTTGTCGCGGTACCAGAGCCCCGCGTTGTTCGGCGCGTCCGAGACCGTCGGCCACTTCTTCCAGAGGAGCGTCCAGAGCGCGTCGCGCTGCTCAGGGGTCGGGTTGCCGGTGCCGTTCCACGCGCGCTGGTTGATCTGTCCGTAGATGTCCTTGTAGTACGCGTCGCCGCAGGCATCGAGGGTCTCGGTGTACGCCTTCATGGCGTCGTCTATCCGCTCCATGTCGAGCAGCAGATGTCCGCGGTTGAGCGCGATGTAGGGGTCGCCGGGCGATGCCTTCTCCGCGCGCACGAGCGTGGCGAGTCCTGCTTCGCGGTCGCCGGCCTCGGACTGTGCGTACGCGAGGTAAAGGAGCACCGTCTTGTCGCCCGGGCGTGACGCATCGACGCGCTCGAACGCTGCGACGCGGCCCGCCTTGTCGCCGCCTGTCGCCTTGTAGAGCTGACGCAGCGGGTTCTCGTCACCCGGCAGCAGTTTGGACGCCTGCTCGTAGCCCGGCGCGAGCTCGGCGTAGGACTTGCCGAGCCACGCCATCGCGAGCGTGCGGTTGAACACCGCCAGGCCGCTCTTCGGATCGATCTGCATGCACTTGGCGAACTGCGTCTCGGCGGCGGCCCAGTCGTCCTTGCCCTTGCTCTGCTTCAAGCGTCCGCGGCGGAAGTGGTACTGCCCCAGTTCCCAGTTCGCGTCGAAGTGGTCGGGGAAGTCGGCGAGCACGCCCTTGACCCACGCGATCGCCTCGTCGCTGTCGCCGCCGCCCTGATAGCGCTTGACCTTGCCCATGAGCACGCGGGCGTCCGCGGACTTCTCGTCGGCCTTGAGCGCCTTCTTGAGCCACAGTTCGGCGTCCGCCGCGTCGCTCAGGATCTTCGCGCCGTCCTCGCCTGATGCGTTGCCGGCATCGGCGATCAGTAGGTGGGTGCGCGCGCGTTCGACCATCAGTCCGACGTGCTCGGGGTTCGCCTTGGCGCCCGCGCTGAGCGCCTTGACGGCGGCGTCGTACCGGCCCAGGCCCGCGAGCACCTGACCGAGCCCGAGCGCCGCGTCGGCGCTCGACCCGTTTTCGGCCACGGCCCGCTCGAATAGCGGCACGGCTTCGGCGAACTTGCCCTCGGCCTTCTTGGCGAGGGCGTCCTCGAGCGCGCCGGCGACGGCTGTGGCGGAGGCGGCGAACACGATCGCCGCGGCGACCAGTGCGACCGAACAACGGCGGAAGAAGACCCCAGAGTGGAAGATACTGGGGCGGGGTTGGTGGCGTGAGCGCATGGGCGGGTGTCCCTGATCCCCCCGGCAGGTGCGGGGGTCCTTTCTGTGGCCCCGGGAAGGCTCCCGGGTGGCGGCCGCGCGCGCCGCCGGCCCCGGGAAGCATAGGTGGGACGAGCGCGTTTCTGCAAGCGCAGCACGAGCGTGGCGGCGCGCCTCCAGGCGCTCGTTTTCTTCGGGGCCGTACACTCTCAAGTAGCGTGACCGAGCGCCCCGGGAGCCTCCTCTGGGAGGTACGGCGACCAGACTGTGCCGATCAGTGGGCGGGGGCTGCAACACCACCATGAACGCAACCAAACAGCTCCCCCCGAAGCCGGTCTCGGCCTCACAGGCGGAGATGATCCAGCTCGTGCTGCCCAACAACGCCAACACCCTGGGCAATGCCCTCGGCGGCGTGGTCATGCACCACATGGACATCGTGGCCGCGGTGGCCGCCCAGCGGCACGCCCGTCGGCCGTGTGTCACGGCCTCGGTGGATCGCATCGACTTCATCAACCCGGTCCGGATCGGCGAGCTGCTTGTGCTCAAGGCGTCGGTGAACCACGCCGGGCGCACCTCGATGGAGGTCGGTGTGCGCTGCTGGGGCGAGGACCCGACGACGTCGGAGCTACGGCACACGGCGTCCGCGTACTTCACGTTCGTGGCGCTGGGCGACGACATGCGGCCGACCCCGGTGCCGCCGGTGCTACCGGAGACCGCGGCCGAGGAGCGCCGCTTCCAGGACGCCCGCCGCCGCCGTGAACTGTGGCTCGAGGCACGATCCGCGAAGTCAGCTTCCGAGGAGACCCGTTGAGACCCACGGACGATCAGGGACCCCAGGAGCAAGGACCCCAGGAGCAGCGGCCCCGGCGCGACGGCGCCCCGCCGGAGAAGCGGTCGCGCGTCGGCCTGTTCATCGTTCTCGGCGTGCTGATGTTCCTGCTGCTCAGCCAGCTGTGGGTGAGCCACAACTGGAAGCCCGCCCGCGCCGACCAGGTGTTCGCGTGGATCCACGCCGACCAGGTCGAGACGGCGGTGATCGCCAAGGGCACAGTGCGGGTCGAGTTGCGCAAGAACGTCGCCGGCGAGGGCAAGCCGCGGCGCTTTCAGGCGGACTTCAGCGAGACCGACGCGGAGATTCTCTCGCAGAGCCTGAACCAGCTCGCGAAGGACGGCAGCGATATCAAGTGGTCGCACGACAACACCGGCGAACTGCTCGGCACCGCGTTCATGTTCTGGATCCTCCCGCTCGTGTTGCTCGCCGCGCTCTTCTGGTTCCTGATGCGCCGCATGGGGCCGCCCCAGGGCGTGATGAACTTCGGAAAGAGCAAGGCGAAGGTCTACGCAGAGAAGGAAGTGCACGTCACGTTCGCGGACGTCGCCGGTGTTCCCGAGGCGGTCGAGGAAGTCAGCGAAATCGTCGAGTTCCTGCGAGAGCCGAAGAAGTTCCAGGCTCTCGGCGCACGCATCCCCAAGGGAGTGCTGTTCCTCGGGGCCCCGGGCACGGGCAAGACGCTGCTGGCCCGCGCCGTGGCGGGCGAGGCGGCCGTGCCGTTCTTCAGTCTGAGCGGGTCGGACTTCGTCGAGATGTTCGTGGGCGTGGGCGCCAGCCGCGTGCGCGACTTGTTTCGCCAGGCTGAGGCGCAGGCACCCTGCCTCGTGTTCATCGACGAACTGGATGCGCTCGGCAAGACGCGCGGCAGCTCACCGATCAGCAACGACGAGCGCGAGCAGACGCTCAACGCGCTGCTCGTCGAGATGGACGGGTTCGATCCGAACAACGGCGTGATCATCATCGCCGCGACGAACCGCCCGGAGATCCTCGATCCCGCTCTGCGTCGCCCCGGTCGTTTCGACCGCCAGGTCGTGATCGACCGGCCGGACGTGACCGGCCGCCGCGCGATCCTCGACGTGCACGCGCGCAAGGTGAAGCTGCACGAGGACGTCGATCTCGGCGTCATGGCGCGGCGCACCCCCGGCTTCGTGGGCGCCGACCTCGCGAACGTGATGAACGAGGCCGCCCTCCTGGCGGCGCGACGAAACAAGACGTCGGTCACGATGTCGGAGCTCGAAGAGGCGATCGATCGCGTGATGACGGGCCTCGAACGCCGCCGCGGCGCGATGACCGAGCGCGAGAAGGAGATCGTCGCGGCGCACGAGACCGGCCACGCCATCGTCGGCTACTGTTCCCCCGGGACGGACCCCGTCCACCGCATCAGCATCATCCCGCGCGGCGTCGGTACCGGCGGACACACGCTGTTCATCTCGGACGAAGAGAAGTCGCTCTACACGCGCGACGACCTCCTGGGCCGCATCACGGCAATGCTCGGCGGCCGCGCGGCGGAGAAGGTCGTCTTCGAACACCTCTCGACCGGCGCGTCGAACGACCTCGAGGTCGCCACACGCATCGCGCGCTACATGATCACGCGCTACGGCATGAGCGAGCGGATCGGACCTGTCTCGCTGGAGGCCGAGCAATCGCAGTTCCTCGACACCGGGTTCTCCCCGCCGACGCGCCACTTCTCCGAGGAGACGCAGCACGTCGTGGACGCCGAGGTGAAGGAGCTGATCACTGGGGCCGAGAAGCGCGCGCTGGCCATCCTGCGCGACCACCGCGGCAAGCTCGACGCCATCCGCGAAGTGCTCATGGAGAAGGAAGTGATCGAGCGCGAGGAGTTCGAGACACTGATGCGCGAGGACAAGACCCCGCAGCCGGCCGAGGAAGTCGCCGTCTGAAGCCCGACCGCGATTGCGGGATGCGCGGGGCTAGGACGCCGCGCGGTATCCGCTCTCGACCAGCGATGCCTTGATCCGCGTCCGCGCGCGGTGGATGCGGCTCATCACGGTGCCGACCGGCACGTCGATCCGTGTGGCGATGTCGGCGTAGGAGAGCCCGTCGAGCGAGAACATCTCGAACGGCTCGCGGTACACCTGCGGCACGCGCTGGAGCGCGCTCAGGAGCCGGTCGTCGACTTGCTCGAGACGCTGGGCGCGGGTCAGCTCGGACGTGTCCTCGCGGTCCGGCATGGCGGCGAACGAAACCGCGTCGCCGGCATCGGTGGCGGTCTGGGTGCCGCGGCGCTTCGCCTTGATGGCGCCGGTCAGGAACAGCCTCCGCAGGATCGTGGCCAACCAGGCCCGCATGGAGGTGCCGCGCTGGAAGCGCTCGCGAGCCCGATACGCCCGCAGGAGCGTCTCCTGGACCAGGTCGTCGGCGTCCGGGCTGCGGCGCGAGAGGCGCAGCGCCAGGCGCTTCAGGAAGGGCTGTTCGGACAGGATGCGGCGGGTGACTGCGTCGATGGCGACGGCGTGGGCGGTCATCGGGTCCTCCTACCTCATGGAACGATTAGGACTGACCAGTTCGTCCTAAAATCGGAAGATGTCGTCCGGTTTCTCCGTTTCGGGTCCCGGGCAGCCTGGACAATCCCCCGGAGTACACAGAGAGCGCACACGGAGCCCATGCCAGACCACGACAGCCTGCCGCCGCCCGCCGCCGTCGAGGCGTCCCCCCCGGCCAAGCCCCGGTCGAGCCGAGCGCGGCTGATCGAGACCGCCGCGCTGCTGTTCCACGAGGACGGATACCGGCACGTCTCGCTCGATCGCATCCTGCGTGAGTCCGGAGTGGTGCGGAGCAACTTCTACTACCACTTCAAGAGCAAGGAGGACCTGGCCCTCGCGGTCATGGACACATGGCTCGACGACCTCACCGAGGCCGTCATCGGGCCGTCCCTCGAGCGGGAGGACCTGGCGCCGCTCGCGCGGGTGCGCTTCATGGTGGACGGGCTCATCGACCGCCTTGAGGTGGACCACTGTCGCGGCGGGTGTCCGTTCGGGACGCTGGCCAACGCGGAGGCAGAGCACAACGATCGCTTCCGTCAGAAGCTGATCCAGACGTTCGACGGATTCGCGCGCGTGCTCGAGCGCCTGTACCGCGACGCGGCGGAGCGCGGTGAACTGCCGGACAACGCGCCGGAGCCCGCGAAGCTCGCCGCGCTGACGCTCGGGTTCATCCAGGGCGGGTACCTCTTGTCGAAGACGTACGCCGACACGACGCCCATGCGCCTCGCGGCCGACGGGATGTTGTCGATGCTCGGCGTGCAGACGGACACGCCGCTGTCCGAGTGATCAGCAGCCGGACGATGTAACCAAGCGCCCGCTTCGCGCGTCCTGACTCCCCGGACGGAACGGGAGACCGCGTGGAGCATCCATGCACAGGAAACGCGCGCTCGCCGCGGTCGTCGCCCTCCTCACGTTGTCCGCGCTCTTCGCCGTGCGCCTCGCGGTTGGTCCCGCAGCGTTCATTCGAGCCGGCGAACTGAAGCCGCTCGACGTGTTCCGCCGGTACTACGACGAACGCCGCTTGAGCCTAGATCGCCGCGCTGGTACACATTTTGGTGCCTATGCCGCGTCGCCGATCGTTCGGGTCCGTCTACAAACGCAAGCGCCCCGACGGCTCCCTGATGGACGGATGGTACATCAGGTGGAGCGACACGACAGGACGCCGGCGCAACCGCTTTGGCGGACTCACCAAGACGGCCGCCGAAGCCATGCTTCTCGACGTGCGCCGGAGGCTCCTGCGGCAACGACTGCTCGGTGAGCCGGCGATCGAGGAGGTCACCCTCTCCGAGTGGCTCAAGCGCATCCCCAGGCTCCTCCGGGCCCGGGGGAACACCGAGAGCACGATCAGTGGCCGCAAGCCCCCCATACGCCGCCTGGAGGAGCGCCTCGGGAAGCGAAGGGTCGTCTCCATCAGGCGCGGCGACATCCAGGCGCACTTCGACGCCCTCGCTCTGAGCGGGAAGATGAAGAACAGCACCCTGCACACGGAGCGGTCGGTGTTGTCCCTGATCTTCTCCCTGGCCGTCGAGGCGCGCGTCGCGCTGCAGAACCCCGTCAACGGGGTGCGTGTCGGCCGGATCGTCGAGCGCGTCGTGACCTGGCTCCGGACGGACGAGCTGCTTGAGGTCTACACCGCGATGCCGCCCTCCATCCGGGCGTGCGTGATTCTGCAGTCCGAGATGGGCCTGCGTCCGGGCGAAGCGCGCGCGTTGGCCTGGGGCGACTTCTTGCCGGGCCTCACGGTGGTGAACGTCACGCGCGCGTTGCCGGGCGCCGAGACCACGAAGAGTGGGCGCTCCCGTCGCATCCCCACAACCGCTCTCGCGCGCCAGGTGCTCGGAGTGCTCGGCGCCCGGAGAGACGGTCGCAGAGTCGGCGACGTGGAGCCGCTGTTCCCGGACATCCGTCGGGCGGACTATAGCCACATCTTCCGTGCAGCGGCGGACGGCATGGGGCGCACGAAGCTGGTTCCCCACGACCTCCGACACAACTGGATCGCGCATCTCGTCCGCACCCCGGGCGTGGATCTCGAGAGCGCGCGTCGTCTCGCCGGCCACCGCTCGATCGTGACGACGCAGAAGTACCTCCGCGCCATCCCCGACGACGAAGCGTTCGACGCGATGCGCGCTCGGGATGAGATGCAGGGGGACGATCACGACGAGCTCCTGTCGGCGGTGTAGCCCATGACGCGGCGGAACTCGACTTGGTCCATCACGTACGAGCCCTGGAACGTCGCCATGTCGAGCCCGCCGTTCTTGCTGCCCTTGCGCGCCCAGCGACGGACGGTCTCCCGGTCCCTCCCCATGATCTCTGCGATGTGATCGACCGTGAGGACAGGCGGGTACTTGGCCCACGGGTCTTCGGTTGGGGGCGCGACAGACGCGACGGCGTTGAGCAACGCCACGGCTGCGGGGGAGAGCTGCGGTGCTCCGGCGACCTCGCGGGCGGTCAGGAGGCTCATGCTGTCACGCCTCCTCCCCAAGCAGCGCGCGGATACGGTTCCGTAGGGCGTCGTGGAACTCGATGCCGTCCCGCAGCGCCGGGTCGTTGTCCATGCGGCGGTACTGCTCGCCCAACACCCGGAGGATGTTCTCCACCGTCTCGCGGCGCACGGCGGCAAGGGCCTCGGTGAGTTCGTCGGTCATCTGATCGCGCGGCTGTCCGTGGCAGTCTTCTTCGATCCATCGCGCGCACCACGCCTCCGCCCGCTCCCGGTCCGTCTTGCGCTCAGGCGTCGACGTAGTGGCGCCACAGCAGCTCGACGCCACGCCAGGTCGGCATGTCCTCGTCGTGGATGAGCGGCATCCGTCCACACAGGCGAAGCTCGTTCCGCCATGCCTCGTGCAGAGCCGCGTACTCACAGAACTCCGCCAACTCGACCGCCGCCGTGGCGACCGGGTCGGCGGCGAGGTCTCTGACGTGGCCCCCCCACTACCAGGCCCGTAGACCCTCATCGCCATGCGAGCCACGTCCCCCCGCCGCAAGTAGTCGTTCGCGTTACTCATCGCTCGGCTCCTCGGAGCAGACACCTTCCCGTTGCTGATCTTGGTCAGCTCGAACTTCACCTCAGAAGCGCCGTGCGTCTCGAGCACGAGCCGCTCGAAGTGGTAGTAGTTCGTGACGAGCGAGCCGGGGACGCTTCCGGAGCCGCCCTGGTCGCCCGTGGCCTTCGCGCGGATCTCATCGCCCGGCGTCCATCCCGTGCCGCTGGCGTCCTTCCACCACGGCCGCAGCCGCACGTCCGGGTTGCTCTTCTCGGTCTCGACCTTGACGACGACGTGTTCAAAGCCGTCGCAGCTGATCGTGTCGGTCTGGAACGCCTTCGCGCTGACCTTGTCGAACACGGTGCCGGTGGCGCTGCCCCCGAAGTCGAGGCGGTCGCCGACGGACTGCACGACGGACGCGTCCGCGGTGTTGCCGCCGATGCTCCGTTCCAGCATGTGCTGGTCGTGAGTCGCTGCCTCGTTGTCGACGTACTGGCGCTGCTGGTGGGACACGGGGCTACCTCACGTTCCGGATGGTGTTCTGGAAGTCCGCCTCTTCGGTGATCGAGCGCTTGATGAGCGCGGAGAGCGTCTCGCGTTCCTCGATGAGCACGCGCTTGGCGGACACGCCGTCGATCGCGTTGATGCTCGGCGAGTAGTTCACGATCACGTTGCGTCCCGACGATGTCGCTCCGAGGGCGACCGGCGGACCCGCAGCCGACGGGAGCGGGACGCTGGCGGTGGGCGGCGGCAGGGGCGCGAAGCCGCCCGGGATGCCGACTGGCGCCGGTGCCCCGAACGCGGACCCGAGTGCACCCGACACAAGGCGCATGAGCTGGAACTTGACGATCGTCGCGAGGATCTCCTTGCCGAGGTCGATCAACGCATCCTCGATGCGCTGCCCCGCGTTCTCGGTGCCGTCCGCCAGCGCGAACATCGCGTCGACACCGGTGCCCGCGAGGCCGTCCGTGAGGGTGTTGGCGAGGTCGGCGCCGAGGGCGCCCGTCTTCGTCATCTCTTCCTGGATCTTGGTCAGCTCGGCCTGGAAGCCGGCGCCGAAGTCGGTGTCCGTGACCGCGTCCTGGTGGGCCTTGGTCCTGGCCGCCGCCGCGTCCCGCTCCGCCTTCTCGGCAAGCCGCTCGGCCTCCTCGGCACGCCGCGCCGCGCCTTCGGTCTCAGCGCGCTGCAGCTCGGCCTGCCGTGCTTCCTCGATGGCGACCGTGTCGCGCCCGAACTCCTCGGCGCGACCGCGCAGCTCGTCGTACCGACGGTTGATCTCCGTGATTTCCTGGTCGGTCTGGTCCCGACCCATCTGCTGGAGTTCGAACATCGCGTCGCCGCGAATCCGGAGGATCTCCTTCTCGAGCTCCGTCGCGTCCTGGGAACGCTGCGTGGCCAGCTCCTGTGCCTGCTCCGCCTCCAGTGCCGCGATGTCCGCGTTCAGCGCGTGCGTGAACGTCTCCCGCAGCAGACGGCGCTCACTTGCGGTGAGCTTCTCGTCGCGCTGGATCTCGAGGATGCGCCGGCGGTGCGCCTCGCGCAGCGCGGCCTTCTCCTGGTCCAGCTCGTCCTTGCCGGCCAAGCTGCCGCGCAGCGACGCCGCTCGCAGGGCCTCCCGTGCCTTGAAGAGCTTGTCATCGAAGCCCTCCGAGATGGGCGGAGCCTTGGCGCCAGCGCGGAGGGCGGCCAGCATCTCAGCGCCAGCGCGGCGCGCTGCTTCGACGAGCGCCTCTAGATTCTGTTCGGTCTCCTGGACCGCGGCGCCGGTCTCCCGCAACGCGCGCGGCGCCTCGTCCTCGAACACGTCCTTGAAGGCAGCGCCCGCCTCCTTGGCGTCGTCAATCATGTCGTCGAACGACTCGGAGACCGCATCGCGCGTGCCATCGCGGAACGCGCGCATCCAGTTGGCGGTCTCCCGGTCGAGGAACCCCATCTTCTCGCCGAGTTCTGCAACGCCTCCGACGAACTCGGTGAGCGGCAGGAACGACGCGATGATCGCGGTGCGGATCCCTCCGACCACCGTCTGCCACACGTTGCCCAGGAAGCGCGCGGAGTCCGCGAGCGCTTCGACGCCTTCGCGAAACGAGTCGGTGTCCTCGAGGAGTCCCTCGAACCCCTCCTTCAGGGGGCCCGAGAACTCGTCGAAGAAGATGAGCTTGGACTCCTTCCAGAGTGCGTTCAGGCGCTCCATCTTCTGCGAGGTCGTCTCCTGCATGATCGCGACGGCACCGCCGAGTTCGTCGGCCTCCTTGCGCTGATCGGCGAGGAGCTCGGTCGTCGCCGCAGCGCCGTCCTTCAGCAGGATCTGCGTGCCCTTGGCTGCCTCGGTCGCGATGCCGAGCTTCTCGAGCGCCTGCGTGTCCCCCTTGGTGACCCGGGCCATCTTCTCGAGGAACTTGGCGAGGCCGTCACTCGCCAGCTGCGCCTTCGAGAACTCGAAGTCCACGACGCCGGCCTCTGCAGCCATCTCGCGCGATGTCGCGATCACGTCCTCGCCCGCCTTCGCGACGGCGTCGAACATCCGCGCGACGCTCGTGGCGCCGACCTGCGTCTTCTCACCGCCCAGGCCACCGGCCGTCACTGCCGCGAGGCTGCCGAGCATCTCCTCGTAGGACACGCCGGCTGCGCGTGCGCTCGTGGCGACGTTACCGATCGAGCGAGCGAGCTGCTCCATCGTGACCTTGCCGCCCTGCTGGGCGCGGAACAGCGCCTCCGCGGCGGCCCCGGCTTGACCGGTCGTCAAGCTGAAGTTGCCCATGATCGACGTGAGCGCGTCCATCGTGGTCGCTGTGTCGGTGCCACCGGCGATCGCGAGGTCCATCGCCGACTTGACCGCGGTCATCGAGCCGCCGACGTCTCCGGTCGCGCTGATCACGTCGAAGGCGGCTGCGCTGAGAGAGTTCAGGTTCGCGCCGCCCTCGACGGCCAGGTCTCGCAGTTCCTGTGAGAGGTGGGGCACCTCCGCCGCGGCCTCCTTCGAGAGCCCCGCGATGAGCGCCATGGACTTCTCGAACTCGGCGCCGGTCTGGATCACGTCCTTCCCGAGTGCGGCGAGCGAGATCCCGCCGAGCACCGTCGCGAAGCTCTTGAAGCCCGCGATCATGGTCCCCGTCGAGCGCTTCGACGTCGCGCCCAGCCCCATGATCTCCTTGTCGAGCTGGCCGATCCGCTGGTCGATGCGCTTCAGCGCAGCCGTCGCCTTGTCCTGGACGCTCAGCTCGTACTCGGTCCGGCGCTTCGTCGTGCGGGCCACGCGCTACCTCGACTTCTTCCGCTGCCGCTCGATGTCGTCCCGCACCGCGCCCTCCGCGGCCGTCACGGCATCGAATGCTTCGATGACCCACAGCGACTGGTCCAGCGGTCCTCCTGGGTCAGGGAAGGCGCCGCTCGCGCGCAGCGTCCGCCACAGACGCAAGACCAACCACACGTCTTCGTCGAGCAAGCGATACGGGCACTCGTGTCCCGTCCGCCGAGCGCACTTCTCGCACGCCGTAGAGCCGTGCTGTGTGCACGGAAGGATGTAGGTGGGCCGCTGACTCGATCCCGCCGCCCCGACGCAGTAGCGGGCGTCTGGTGCTACTGCTCGGCAGACGGAGCAGGCGGCGGGTCGCCGGACCGCGAGCTCGACGGCAAGTCGGATTTTCCCGAGTCGTCCTCCGACAGGTCCTTGAGCGAGAGCAGCCAGTTTCCCAGCTCGTAGACGAGTGCGTCGTCGAGCCTCTCCATGTGCTTCCCGCGAACGAACTCCACCAGCTTGTCGTCATGGCCCGGGAAGTTCTCCCACCCCGTGAGCAGGTGCCGCACGAGCCACTCGATCACCAGTGCGCCGGCGGATTCCGGGCCGGCCCCGAGATCACGCGCGTAGGCGCGCCACTTGATCTTGTCGATGCCCGTCGGAGGTCGCGCCGTGAAGCGCGTCTGCTGCTCGGGTGGCAGCTCACGGTCGGACAGTGGGACGTACGTCTGCTCGACGCGGACGGAGAGAGCGCGAGCCATCAGAGCCTCCTCAGTAGACGAGCAACGACAGCTCGAGGTCCTGCCAGGACGTACCGCCGATCAGGCCGATGCCGAGGCTCACCGTCGACAGCCGTTCGCGATCGCCCTCCTCGACGCTGTTGATCTGCGTCTCGGGCACGATGAACTTGAACCGGTTCCCTTCGGTCGACCCGACCTGGAACTCGGTCTTGTGGAGCGTCTCGCCCTTCTTGCGACCGTAGAAGTCGAAGTTCGCGACCAGGTCCATCTCGGGGTCGAACGAACCTGTCGGTCGCCGGTCCGTGATGCGGGTCGACACTGCGCCAGCCGTTGCCGCCATGCTGCGGCGGAGCGCGAGCACGTTCCCCATGTCGAAGCTGAACTCCGTCACGATCGGGGTGAAGGAGTCGAACGATAGCGACGTGCCCTTGAGCACCGGCGGGAGCGTGGGCTCGTAGATGATCCCCGACAGGAGCGCAACGTCGGTAACCCCGCCGTACACGCCGCCGTAGGAGAACATCATCTTGCCGGGCTCGCCGACCGATCCCTGGAACACGACGTTGCCGCGGCCGCCCTGCACGAGCTTCTTCACGCCGTCGTGGTACGTGGCAATTGTGCCCGAGGAGGACGTTCCGCTGACGGGCTCGTAGACCCATCCACCGGCCGCCGGTGCCGCGCCGGCCGTGGCGCTCGCGCCACTGGTGTCGCCGGTGAGCGTCTCCGCGTCCTGGAACGTCCCGGACGTCACGACGACGTAGAGCGCTGCCGCGCCATCCGCCCAGTCACCGATCACTCGGCCGGTTGCGGTGCTCGTGCCGCCCGTCACGACCTCACCGTGTGTGAACGGTCCGCCCGCCACCGCTCCGATGGCGAGCTTCGTCACGTTGCTGCGCCCGAAGCCGCAGCCGCGCAGCGGCTCGTCCCACGACGGGATGTCGTCGGTGGGGGACGCGATGGCGCCGGAGCCGCGGAGCTCGATGCCGAACGTGATCCCCGCGCCCTCGACGCCAGCGAGCGCCTTGTGCTTGCTGAAGGACGACTGCACGATGTTGCGCTCGTGCATCTGGATGTCGTCGGAGAAGCTCAGGTCCTCGTCGAGTACCAGGTGCTTCGCATCGGCGGCGGCCAGCGACTCCGGTGTTCCCTCGACGGACTCGAGCTTGAACGCGATCTGGCGCTTGGGCTGGGTGAGAACGGACATGCTCGGCCTCCGGCGTCAGGACTGGTACGGGTTGTCGTCCGCGGTGCGGTACAGAACCTCTACCTGCACCACCGCACGCCCCCCTGCCTTGACCTCCTGCAAGGCCAAGCCCACGTTGCCTTCGACCCGGGTCCAGATCGCGTCCGCACCGCGGGTCTCGTCGGCCAGCAGCGCCCACGTGATGTCCGCGAAGAACGTCTCGAGCACCGTGGCGAGCTCGTCTGCGCGGCGAGCGCGAAGCGTGAGCGGAATCAGCAGCAGCTCTGTGCGCTTGCTGAGCGGGCCCTCGGTCGGCTCACCGTCCGGGTAGCCCTGCTCGATCCAGAGCTTGTGGCCGAGCTCCGCGTCCTCGTCACGGGTGACTTCCTTCACGTCGTTCGTGTACTTCCCGGCCCACACGCCCCACTTGTGGCCCGCGACCAGGTCGTCCGTGAAGGTGAGCGCCATCTGGACGCCGTTCGAACCCAGGTTGAAGGCCACCCCGCTCGTGACGACCGCGGCCACCGGCCCGTCGTCGCCGGTGATCGAAGACGGCCAGAGCGCCTTCACGTCCGCGGGGGTCTCGTCGGTGACCGTGACCTGCGCGGTGCCGCTCGGTCCCCCGAGCGTGACCCCCACCATGTAGAAGCGGGTCACCTCGCCGGTGTACGCGCCGCTCGACTCCGTGCTGACTGCGACGTCGGTGCCGCTCTGGCGCTCCGGCTTGCTGAGCCGGCGGATCGAGCGCAGCGTGGCGAAGACGTTCTGCAGGATGCGCTCGCGCACCGGGAGCGTGCTCGCCTGGACACCCGACTCCGCGGACGGGAGCCCGAACGGCATGATGATGCTCACGCCGCCTCCTGGAAGAGGGATGGCAGACTCGCGTGGTTGAAGTCGAAGGTCTTCCAGACCGTGTCCGAGTCGTCGAACTCGTAGACCTTGACCTGGTAGCCCAGCGGCCCGCCGGCCACGACCTCCTTCTTGCCGTAGCGCCAGTTCGCCTGCGCGCGCCGGAGACCGCCCACGGTGTTGTCGGCGGCGCCCGCCGCGGGGATGGCTACCGCGTTCTCGTTCCCTCCGCCGCCACCGCCACCCGCCGGCGCTTGCTCGAGCGCGTTCACGGAGAACCGCTGCACGCCGCCGTCGTCCTCGGTGAGGTCTCCGAGTAGCGAGTCGGCCGCGGGCTGCGACGCGAGTGCCGCGCTCAGCAGCTCACCGAGACGGTAGGTAGCGAGGCGGTCGTACGCGTCGCCCGTCTGCGGTTGCACGACACCGGGGATCCGTGTGAGCAGAGTTGTCAGGTTGGCGAGCGCCGTGGACAGGTCGGAGTCCTGCGCCAGGCTCGTGAGCGCGCCGCCGTCGGGGAGGAGGTCCACGATCGCCTTGATGCCGTCGTCGCGGCTGCGATCCGCCGCGGTGTAGTCGACGGCAGTCGTGTCGGCGACGAAGCTCGACGTCGGGTAGACCGTCGCGACAGCGTTCTCCGTGCACGTCGCCTTGAACACCAGACCCTCGAGGGCGTGGCTGTCCGCGACGGTGTAGTCGACGTAGTAGATCCCCGTCGTCGCCGCCTGCTTCGTGACCGTTCCGAGATTCCCCGAGCGATCGGTGCTCGCGTTGTTCTCCGCGGCCACGACCGGCACGCTGTCGAGATCTTCGGCCTGCCCCGAGTCCCCGTAGCTGTAGATCCACAGCCGGTAGGTGACCGACCCCGAGTCGGGTCGTTCGATCTGCGGTGGCGCAACGAAGCGCACGCGGAGCGGCACGCCTATGCCCTGCACATCGGCTTGACTTGCTACCGCGCCACCGATGTTCAGGAAGTCGAGGTAGCTCGCGCGCGCCTCGGACAGTCGAGTGAGCAGAGTTCCGAGGTCGGTCTTGTTGCTCGCGATGTCCGCGACCACGTCGGCACCTGCGGGCGTCCCGAGCCGCGACAGGACCTCGTTCTTGTCGCTCGTCGCCTCAGCTCGCGTCGGTGCGTCATAGTCGGACAGCGCGGTGTCGCACTCCGCGTTCACCTGTGTCGCCGAGACGTCGTTGAAGCCGGTGATCCCCGTGCCCTTCGCGAGCACGATGTTCGTCCCCGCGGTCAGCAGGCGCGACGTAACGCTCCAGACGGCATCGAACGCG
Organism: Planctomycetota bacterium; assembly: GCA_965248445.1. Lineage (GTDB taxonomy): Bacteria > Planctomycetota > JAJSAM01 > JAJSAM01 > JAJVHW01 > CBDFJG01. Next base: position 800,338 of record CBDFJG010000002.1, on the reverse strand, counting down.
CCGGCCGCGAACTTCGCCGCGGTCAGCGCCCCGCTCGCGATCTGGCTCGCCCCGATTGCATTCGCCGCGATGCTCGCGGCGGTGATGACGTTCGCGGCGAGCGCGCCGAGGTAGGTGTCTACGCGGCCGCTCTGCAACGCGTTCGGTGCAGAGCTGAGCCACTGCTTCACGTCCGCGTGCGCGTGACCATCCGACTCGATGGCGAGCGTGCGTCCAGGCACGGTGGGAACGAGAGCTGGCGCGAACACCGAGACGTTGTCTCCCGCGGCCATCGTGAAAACGCTCGGGTCAGTAGCCAGGGCGACTGTTCTCGTGCTACCGGTGTAGTCCTCGATCACGCCCAGCGCGAGCTGCACCCCGCTGGCCTTGTCGTGAACGATCAGCCGGCACCCGTTCAGAGCGTCGTCGTCCGCCGGCCCTGCGGCGAGGGTGAAGGTCGTCTGGCTCGACAGAGTCGCGATGTGCGTGTCCAGCATCGCGCCCTCGTAGCCCAGCCGGAACTCCGCCAACCAGAAGCGGACCGTTTGGCCGTCCACCGTGACGTCATCGACGGCGACCGCGTAGTGGCTACCCGCCTTCCAGAAGTCGGCTGTGGTGTCGTCGCTCGTGTCGATCGAAAGGCCATGGAGTCCGGTGCGCGAATCGAAGTCGATCCCATCCGTGTCGAGCAGCGAGAACCCGCTCGTGCTCGCCCTTTGAGTGACGCTGCCGTCCTTGATCACGATGACGTCAGCCAGCGCGAGGCCGGTCAACGTGATGCTGCTGCCGTCGCCGCCGTCGAACGTGTCGAAGTAGAGATAGACGGTGCTGCCGGGCTGGCGTGTTCCCAGGTTCTGGCGCATCTAACCGACCATCCTTCCGCCCGTCAGCAGACCGCCGCGAAGCAGCTTTCCGCGCACTAGGCCGTCCTCGGGGTCACCGACGGCAGCGACCTCTTCGAGTTGCCAGTTGTCCGCGTCGAAGTTGTTCCCGTTCGGACGCAGTCCGCCGCATTCCTTCGCCGTGTAGGTGCTGTCGCTCGTGGTGACCTCGGCCACGTCGTTAAGGAGTCCGGTCAGGTTGCTTCCGGTGCCATCGAGCCCGATCTTGTCGCCGTCACTGGTGGTGGTGGATCCCGTCGAGCCGAGCTGCGTGTACGACGCGTTGTCCACGCGCCAGACCTGCATCTTGTTGCTCGAGCTTGTCCAGCAGTGATAGCCGTTCACGTTCCCGGTCTGCGTCAGGCGAACGCTCACCCCGAACCGGTTGGAGTACCGGACGACGTTGACCTCGTAGTCGGCACCTGTCGGCGCTCCATCCGAGCAGTAGCGACCGTTTGATCCCTTACCGCTGACTCGGTTCGCAGCGATGTCCGCGTCGCTCGTGCCGCGCTTGATCCAGCTGTGGGAACCACCCGCTCCGCCCGTCGGCGTGTGGCTCTGTAGGAGAGTCCCGTTCGTGTCGGCGAACGTGTCAGCGAACGCGACCGCCATGAACAGGCCCGGCAGCTTGTCCTGCCAGTAGGCGACGTCGCCACCTCGCTCGCGCGAAACGAACAGCGCGGCGAGCGTCAATCCCCACCACGTTGCGATCCAGGATGCCCGGACGATCACGTCCTGCTTGCGCTGCCGAGAGTTCTCGGCATCCACCTTGTTGCGGCCGATCGTGTGCCAGTCGGCTCGCGCCTGGTTGCATGTCGCGCACTTTCGGCGGGACTCGTAGTCGTGCGCGTGGGCGCGCATGGCGTCCCGTACTGTTCGCGTGTGCGCGTCGCTCTCGAATCCGAGGTAGCGCACTCCTGGCAGCCTTCGCAGCGTGTCGATGTAGCCCTGGTTCGGGTGCATCAGGCCGATGACCATGCGCCCCTTCTGGGCCCAGGCCGAGTCAGAGACGTAGTGCGAGGCGCGCTGTTCCCAGATCAGACGCGGGTCGTCGTGATCCGGAAGAGCCGGGCGGATCGACAGCGTGTCTGCGCTGATCTCGTGCTGGAAGGTTTCAGTGCGGACGTTGAAGAGGTGCATGAGGGGCGCGCGCGATCCTCATGTGACGCACACCGGCCCAGCGACGTCCGGCAACGTGCAAGCGCGCGCCGCGCTAGAGCACCACCGCGACCTGCAGGCGCGCGGACCACGTGTCTCCCTGCGTCCGGTCCGGATCGATCTGCTGCTGCTCGATCTCCACCTCGACCTGCGTTCCCTCCCCGGCCGGCGTGACGTGTGTGGTGCCGGCCAGCCGCGTCGTCGAGATGATCGAGCGCAGGTCGGTGACCTCCGCGCGCGTCATGTTCGCGCTCGCGAGCACGAAGCGCCGGAGTGGCACTTCCCGCAGGATCTCGCGAGCCTGGAACTCGTTGCCTTCGTTCTCCCGCAGGTCCAGGTCACGCAACTCCTCGAACCGCTCCCAGACGATGTCGTCGAGGTTCGGCATCAGCGCCTCCCTCGGATCGCGTCGTCGAACGCGTCGAGCAGGGCCTCGCCGTCCAGCATCTCCTCCCAGAGGTCGCCGGTCTTCACCACCGCTTCGTGTCGACGAGGGCTGCCCAGGGGCTCGTAGTCGTCCACGTGGAAGCGGACGTATGGGACGTTGTTCCAGACGTGGAGCGTCAGGTTCAGTCCGCGGCCGGTGATCAGGTGGTGCCACCCTCGGGCGGCCGACCCCGTCACGCGACGCAGCCCGCCGGCGCCCGTGAAGTACTCCTTCGCGGCGCGGCGCTTGAAGCGGTTCCCGAACTTCCGCAGGCCTCGTCGCAGAACGCCCGGACGACGACGCTCCGCGCGCAGCGCGAGGTCGATCACGTTCCCCGAGACGCGGCGGACCTCAAGCTGCATAGGCCACCCGCTTCCGCAGGTGCAGGCGGCGCATCGTCTCCGGCAGGAGCTTGAGGGGAGCGTACGTGATGTTGTCAGCACCACTGGCGTGGGCGACCTGACTCAGTGTGTCCCGCCGTTGCCAGAGATTGGCGACCTCGAGCGTCGCGGCGTCGGACAGCTCTGGGTACGCGGCGATGACGCTGTCGGTGTCGACGCCCATCCCGCCCGTCCACGTGACCTGTAGGACCCCGCGGCCCGTGTAGAGCACGTCCTCGATGAACAGCAGGTGCTCGTCGCGCTGGTTCAGCGGGATGTAGTAGCGATCGGCGGCGAGTGTGGTCTCACTGCCTGAGAAGGCGCGCGTGTGGTCGAACTTCACCGACGCGAGCGCGCTCACCGGGTAGCCCGGCAGCGAGAAGTGACGCTGGCCGGACGCGACGTCGCGCTGCTCGGTCCGGGCCTTGGCCTCGACGTAGCGGTCGAGTTCGCGCTCGAAGGCTCCTGTCACGCGCGTGATCAGCGCCTGGAGGCGTGCGTCGGCGTCTGCGGCGCGAGAGCCGCTCGAACCAGGTCGACGGTTGTGAAGTGGACGGACATCGCGCCTCCTGGCGAAGCGGCGGGGCCCGGTGTGGACCCCGCCGCGGGTCATGTCGTCGGGGTCTCGTCCTAGACCAGGACCGAGAAGGCCACGTCGGACGTGGCCGGCTCCTCGCGAGCCGCGCACAGGTCGACCGGCACCGCGATGTCGCCACCCGCCCCCGCGAGGACGGCGCGGACGGTGACGTACCTCTTCCGCGGAGCGAGGTAGAGCTCGCCGTGGTTCACCACGCGGTCACCCGCGGGCGTGAGTGCGGTGAACGCCGCGCCGGTGATGGCGACGGCGTCCGAGCCATCCGACGCGTCGCCCTCGAGCACGGACACCGTGAGGGTGCCGCCCGAGGCGATGTCGCCGACCAGGCTCGCGATGCGCATCCACTTGTACCCACGCGTGTCGATCGTGGCGTCGTGCGTGCCGGTGCCGTAGGCGTCCGGACGGAGCCCGAGGAGCGGCTTCCCGTGGAAGCTGGGCTGCATGCTGGGCATCTGGTTCTCTCTTTCGCGTGTTGGGGTGGTGGGGCCGGCCTACACAGCCGGCCCCCTGAGAGTCAGGATCACTAGACGCTGTTCAGCGCGTCCGTGACGACGACGGCCGCGTCGGGCCGACGCAGGAGTGCGTCGACCGTGCGCTCGGCCACGATCCAGGTCTCGTCCTGCAGGAAGGCGGAGTTGCTTCCGAACGACGCCTGGTTGCTGGCCCGCATGCGCAGGCCGCCCCAGTGGCCGATCATCAGCTGCCGCCACAGGGCGAAGATCACGTAGGTCAGGCCGGTGGCGCTGCCCTTGGTCAGGTCCGTCGGCACCGCACTGGTGCTGGCGAACCGGTAACCGAGCAGGTTGCCCAGGGCCTGATCCGAGATGCCCGGCACCACGTACGGCTGGCCGGCGTCCACGCCCTGCGCGCTGAACTGCTCGACGCCTTCCTTCTTCAGGAGGCGCTTCGGGCCGGGCCCGAACAGGAAGCCCGCGTCGTCGCCGATGCGGTGGTTGCGGCTCTCGAGCTCGTACTCGAGGTCCGGCACGGTCCGGATGCTGAAGCGCCCGCCCGTGTTGCCGTCCGGCCCGATCGTGATCTGCGTCACGTCCGGGTCGTTGACCAGGCCGAGCGGCTCCTCGCCGACCTCGGTGCCGAACAGGAAGCCGTTCTCCATCTTGACGGCCATGGACTCGACCATGTCCGTCTCGAGGATGTCCTGGACGGCCATCGGCGACCAGCGCAGCAGGTTGTTGGCCAGCCGGACGTGCGTCCCGATGCGATGCGGTTCGAGGTAGCGGGCCTTGAAGGTCGCCTCGCTCTCCGCGATCGCGACCGACTCGCCGTACCACGCGCTCACGACCCCGGTGTTCAGGCCGGGGATCTGCACGCGGTGTCCGACCAGGTCGTTCACGACGCGCGCGCCGAGCGTCGGCAGGACGAGCTGCGCGCGGAGCAGTTCGGTGAAGTCCGGGATCGCCATCGAGGGGACGAGCATTCCCGCCTTCTCCTCGATGACTGTTCCGTGCGTGCGCTCGGACACCGGGATCTGCCGGACCTGATCCTGGACCTTCCGGTGCGCCTCCTCGACGACCTCGCGCTCGAGCTCGGCGTCACGCCAGGGCTCGCGCTCGTTGTGGAAGTCGCGGAAGAGGGCCTGCGCGACCTTGCCGATCGCGAAGTCCTTCTTGTTCTTCTCCGTCATGTTGACGGGCGCGTCGGCCCGCGCGACCTTGTCCGCGATGCGCTCCAGGCGCTGCTCGACGTCTTCGAGCTTGCGCAGGTTGTCCTCGAGGGACTTCAAACGCTTGTCGTGCGCCCCGCCGGCGTCGCGCAGCTCGCGCAGCTCGTTGGCGAGCGTCGCGTGCTCCTCGGTGACGGTGCGCAGGTTCTCGAGTGCCTGGTCGAGCGCCGGGTTCCCCGTGCTTTCGGGGGTGGCGGTCTGACTCATGGGTGACCTCGTTGAGTGCTGTCGAGTGCTCTGCGGGTCAACTGCCGCGGGGGCGGGAGAGACGCGCGAACCGCTCGAGTGCCGTGTCAGACGGGCCCGCCGGGGACGCCCCCGGATCGGACCGGCTCGCACTCGCGGGGTCGGGGCCCTCTGCGGGGGCGCTCTCCGGCGACTCTCCCGCGCTGGACTCCGGGTCATCTCTCGCGAGGGACCGAAGCTCCGTCACTTCGTGGCGCAGAGCATCGAGTTCCGTCCGCATGCGCTGGAACTCGGCGGGCGTGCAAGGGCTCCCGCCGCGCGCGGACCGCACGAGAAGGGAGTGCTCGTTGCTCGGGAGCGTGACGGCCGAGAGCTCGATCAGCTCCCACTTCCGGAAGAGCACGCCGAACTCGCTCAGCCCGTAGTACTCGCGCTCCTCGTCGCTCAGCTTGTCCGCGAACTCCGCGCCACCCGGCGGGATCGAGAAGCGGATCGAGGCGCCGCGCAGCATGCTGCGCCGGTAGCGCTCGAGGTAGCGGCGCGCGAGCTTCTGGTCCTCGTCGTCGTCCTCGGGATCGTCCGCGACGTCGAAGCGGATCTGGAACAGCGTCGCCGGTCGGTCGACACGCTTCCGCTGCCCGCGCATGCGCACCTTGATCGTCTCGACCCACCACTTCTCGGCGATGCCGAGGGGCAGCTCCCAGGACTCGTGCTGGCGCAGGAAGACCGGGTTCTCCCGGAACCGGCGGGCGTCCATGCCCTTCTGCACGAACGCGGTGTCGAAGCTGTCCGCGGTCTCGGCGTTCCCGACGATCGTGATCACGGGCTCGTTGGGGTCCGCGCCCTTCGGCATGCGCACGTGTGCCCGGACCGGCAGGATGAGCTCCTGCTCCTTGCTGAAGTCGAGGTCGGCGGGGAGGGCGGCTGTGGTGGTCATGCGCATCAGCACACGACCGGGGCCCGGCTCAGAACGACATCAGGGAGCCTGCAAGCGGACCGGGGTCAGTCGACCGCCAGGGCGACACACCGGCATCGGACGACCTCGTCGGCCGGCCCCTGCGGGTCGAGCGGGAAGCGCAGCCCGTTGCTGAACGGCTTGCCGATCTCGACCACCTCGCCGTCCAGCTCGATGTGGCTCTGGCGTGTCGCGTCGTCGATGAACGAGGACCATTCGTGCTTCGCCACGCCCTCGATCGACATGACCTCGTAGCGCCCGCCGTTGACGGCCTCGCCTGACGTGGTCTGCGCGATCGACTCCGCGCGCTTGGTCTGGGCGTTCATCGTGGCCTTCACGCGGAGCTTGAGATCCGGCACGGTCTCGTTGGCCTCGATGCCCTCGCCGAGCGTCTCGCTGAGCGCCTTCTGGATCGAGTCCGGGATGTCCCGGACCTGCGTCCGGAGGGTGTCGACGTAGCTCGTGATCTGCGGGTGCTGGATGTCGTACACCGACAGGCTGCGGCCGATCTCCAGTTCGACGGTCTCCGCGGCCTCCTCGATCGCGAACTCGAACACCTCGTCGATTGCGTCCAGGAACGTGTCGACGAACGAGTCGCCGCGCACGACGGCCGCCTTCGCGGCGTCCTTGCTGTACGCGCGCTCGATGTCGTCCAAGACGTCGAGCAGCTCGAGCTGCTCCTTGCGCATGGCGACGATCAGGGACTTCACTACGCGGCTCGACTTCCGTTCGGCGACGGCGCACAGCACGTCAACGCGCTCACGTGCACGAAGGGCCCGCCGGCGGCGCTGGCCGAGTGAGCGCTCCTCGTCCTCGTCGTCGGGTGGATCGTCTCCGCCCTCGTCCTCTGGCTCCTCGTCGTCGCCGCCGCTGACCTGTGGCGCCGTGGCGCCCTTGACGACGGCCTCGACGGTCGTGAGGTTCGTCTGGATGAAAGGCGTCTTGCCGTGCTTGATCTCGGGGATCTCGAGTCCGAGCAGCCACGCCGCGGTGTCGGGCGGGACCGCGTACTGCACGAGCTTCGTGTAGGCGTCCGTCTTCCGCTCGATCTGCTGCAGGATCTGCTTGACCCGCGTCAGGTCGTACCCGACGTAGATCCCGCCGAACCGCCGGCCGAGTCCGACGGTTGGGTCGTTGTACGCCTCTTCGTCCTCGAGCGCGAGCGGGAGGAGGGTCTGGATCCAGAAGCCGGCGTTCGCGCTGACCCCGTTGCTGTACGTGGCGTCCTTGATCATCCCGAGCTCGCTCTCGGGGACCCCGATCACCATGAGCGCGTCGAGCCGCATGTGCTTGAGCAGCTCCAGCAGGCGCATGTCGCCATGGTTCTGCTGGATGGTCTTGTAGTCCGCGCCGCCGTGCAGGATCCCGACCTTCTTCGCCTTCCGCGCGCCGCCGTGGCGCTGCTCCCACTGCTTGATGTAGTCCGTCACCTGGCGGTTGGTGAGCGGCATCGGAGAGGTGATGAAGCCGCCGGGATCGGCGCCGTTCTCGAAGAACGCAGAGAGGTAGCTGCGCGCGTTCCACGAGATCTTGGACGTCAGGTGCAGCGGGCCGCTGACCCCCATGCCTCGGCGAGAGTTCCAGGGGTCGGGGTCCTTGACTTGGATGACAGCCTCGTCCGGGACCTCTTTGCCCTGGATGCGCCACGTCAGCCGGAGGCCGTTCGTGTCGAACTCAACCTCGCGGCGCGGATGGATCGAGATCCAACGCGGCTGTGCGCTCTCGTCGCTGACGGGATCGAGTGTCTCCGTGCGCAGCACCATCGTGCTCTCGCCGTCGAGCACCTGGTAGACGACTCCGAGCTTCCGGAAGTCGCGACCGTTCAGCCACGGGTTCGGCTTGCGAAGCAGACGGTTCAGCGCGTCTGCCGCGGGGCCGGTCGCTGGCTTACGCGTTCGCGGGTCCGGGCTGTCGTACGCGACGACCTCGAGCGCCGCGATGTTGCGCTGGATCGCGCGCACACCCGCGAACACGGTCGGGTCCTGCTTGTACGCCTCGACGAACTCGCCGTTCTCCTGCATGAGGCCCTTGAGGCCCCGCAGGAACGCCTCCGGTGAGAGGTTCGAGATCTCCTTGACCATGGGCTATCCGATCCCGATGCGGACCTGGCCGCGTTCCCGGATGTACGTGAACATGCCGAGGCAGACCGCGCCCTCGTCGTGCGCTCCCGGCTCCGCCTCGTAGCGGTCAGCCCTACCGTGGCGCTGCCGGAGCTTGAATGCCTGGAGGTCTGCAAGGACGCGTTCGGAGTTCACCTGGACGGACCTGTCGCGCAGCGCGTCGTACGCGCAGTCCAGCATCTTGGGTCGCGTCCCGGGGTCCGTCGGCCAGCCCCACTCGTTCGCCCACACGGGCTTCACGCCCTCCCAGCGCACGTGTCGGTAGAGCCGCACGTACTCCAGGTCCTGCATCGCGTACTCGGGCATCCCGCGACCCGGACCGACGTTCGACTCGGGCGCCCACAGGGCCTCCTCGTAGGGCCGGCAGAGGTGCTCGATGGTCAGCCGCGTGAAGAGGCGCGGATCGTAGAACCCGTAGAACTCGGCGACGATCTCACCCGTGTCGAGATCGCCCACGAGGCTCATCGAGGGGTCGCCGGTCCCGCGGCCGACGCCGAAGTCGGTGACGACCAGGTACTCGTGGTCCGGGCTGGGCGGCAGGTAGTACAGGATCTGCCCGTCGCGTCTCGGCGCCCACTTGTCATCCTGGCCAGCGAGGTCGCTGCCGGCCGCGATCGGGGCGCGCGCGACTTGCGCTTGATGCGTCAGGTCGTCGGCCTCGAAGAGCGTGGTGCCGGGCGCGATCCAGCAGCTGACGTCGTCCTCGGGGTACTCCTGGGGGAATTCCTTGCCGGACTCGCGCATCTGTCGGCGCCGCCACGCGATGCGCCAGATGCGCTCGGAGCCCTGGGTTCCGTTCAGATCGAGGAGGTGGGTCTCCTCATCGGTGAGCGTGTCCCGGATCTCCTCGAACTGCTCGGTGGTGAGGTCCGTGATCAGGGTGTCGTCGCACTCCCAGTGCGTGATCAGGACCCGGTCCCAGTCGTTGCCGCCCCGCTTGCTCTCGTGCCACAGGAAGTACGTGATGTCGCTCACGCCGTCGGGCGTGAACAGCATGTGGAAGGGGCCGTGCTTGAAGGCAGGGAGCAACGCGCCGCGCAGGTAGCGCAGCTGGTCGTCGAGCGTCGGCATTCGCTCTTTGATGCGGGGCGGCTCATCCCACAGGCCCTCGGAGTAGCCGCCGCCGCGGCCGGCGCCAGCCACCGACGCGACCTCGGTGAGCACCCGGCTCTCGGTCTCGACGAACGCCAGCTCGAGCAGCGCCTCGGCGTTGCGAAGCGTGGGCCGCGCGTACGCGGGCAGGTGCTCGCAGACCGGGCGGCCGATGTCCCGGATGGCCTCCTTGCACTTCTTCTCGTTGATGTTCACGTACAGGAAGCGCCGCCGGAACTCGGTGCACGCGCGGATCACGAGACGCGCGAGCAACTTGGACGTGAACCCTGCGCGCCGCGGCTTGATGATCAGGCTGCGCTGCTGGCGGCGTTCGACACGCGCCCTCTCGGCGAACGCGGCGAGCTTGGTGGCGAGGATGCGCTGCGCCGAGTTGTCGATGAACGGGAGCTTCTCGCCCTGCTCGGTGATCAGGTTGGCGTGCCTGTTCTGCCACGCGTCGACGGACTGGCCGTTGCGCAGGTCGACGCTTCTCGGAACAGCCACGTCAGTTCAGCGAGTCGGCCGCCAGACGGTTCCGCTGCTTGAGCTGGTAGTTCTCCTGGCGGAGCGCCTCGAGCTCTTCCTGCACCTCGGGAGGGAGCGCGGCGCCGAGGTGGTTGTTCACCGTGACCTTCGCGCCGCCGCCCTTCTCCTCGAGTGAGGCGCCGCACACGCGGAGGAGGTCCGTGCACGCCTTGACCTTCTCCTTGAACAGCTTGGGGTTGTCGTCGTACGCGCCGTCGATCGCGACGAGCTGCTGCGCGAGGCCGTGCGCGAGATCGATGATCCGGCCCCTTCGCTGCTGTAGGCGCTCTGTGTCCCCTAGGTGCTCCGTCACGCGACTGAGCATCCGGCGCACGATCCGCCGCACGCTCTTGCGGGAGATGGCGCCCTGGTTGCCCTGCATCTGCCCGTCCGGGACGATCTTCGTGACGTGGCTGAATCGGCTGTAGCACTGGACCACCTGCAGGCACTCCTCAAGGCCGGGGTCGCGGCCGAGTTGCTCGCAGAGGCCGAGATACGTGACGTAAGCGCGCATGTCGCTTGCGCGGATCGAGTGGAACTCGTGCTCGCTCGCGCCCTTGGCGGGTCGGTCTTCGGGAAAGCTCACGACGAGTCTCCGATCTGCTGGCGCGCGCGGGACGCCAAGTACTTGCGGACGCCGTCGTGGAGGGACCCGTCCGGGTAGATCAGCCGCATGCGACGGAGCGCTCCGAAGAGCCGGCTCACCCGAACAAGCGCGACGCCGGACGTGCGCGCGAGGGTCGTCGGGTCCACGAAGACGTTGCCCCAGAGCCAGCGCCACCGCTCGCCGAGGTCCTCGGGCTGCTCACCGTCCGGCGGCGCCCACGGCGCGGCCAGGTGGCGCCACACGCTGCAGAGCCGCGCGGCGTCCTGACTGCCGAGCAGGACCGTGAGGTCCTCGTCGCGTTCGGCGTCGCGGTAGGGCTGGAGTGCGTCCACGCCCGTGAGCGTGCGTCCCTCGACTGCGGCCGCTGGACGACTTGCAGCCTGCAAGCGGTGGGGGTGTCGCCGACCGCTGATACACTAAGTTGATTGTGAGTGATCGATTCCGGCGACTGGCGCGACAGTGGCTCCGCGAGCGACGGCTCGGTGAGCACCACCTTGAGGCCCTCGAGGAGCTGCTGCGCAAAGCGGCGGCCAAGCCCCGAGATCGCTACGCGGCGCGAAGGCCCTACCAGCGGGACTACCAGAGGGGCCGCAAGCACGGGCTCGCTGACCAGGTCGCCGAATCCCCCGAAGAGGGAGCCGTGGGCCGGCCGGACTACGATCGCCCCGCCTACCAGGCCGGCTACTCCGCCGGACAAGAACGCCGCTCCGACGGTTGACGTGACCCGATAAGCGTGGTTTACTATCCGCATGGGCGTCAAGGTACGGCCACCACCACGTTGTCGGAGCCCGTGAAGAGCACGGGCCCGTGGTCCACCATGGATCTCTCTGCGCGCGGCCTGACCCGACTGGGGGAAACGGCGGACACTCCGCTTGGCCGCGCGCCGCCCCCGCGGAGCATGGAGCGGAGACATGAACCTCGCCCCCCTCGCCGTCGACCTCGAGCCCTCGGCACTGCTCGATGAGTTCCTCTGCTCGAAGAGTGAGTTCACGCGGCGCGGGTACGCGTCGTCGATGCGCGCGCTCGCTGCCTACCTCGGCGTCGAGTCCCCTCAGGCGGCTGCAGCGGCGCTCCTCGGCCATGGGCCTGGGTTCGCGAACCGACTCGCGCTGGCGTGGCGATCCGAGATGCTCGCCGCCGGGCTGGCGCCGAACTCCGTCAACGCCCGGGTGACCGCGCTTCGCTCGCTCGTGCGCTTCGCGCGGCTCTGTGGAGCGATCCAGTGGCAGGTCGACGTCAGCGGGATCCGCGCGCAGACCTACCGCGACACCCGTGGGCCTGATGAGAAGTCGGTGTCACAGATCCTCGCATTCCTCGAGCGAGCGCGCTCCCCGAAGGAGATGCGTGATCGTGCGGTTGTTCGCCTGATGCTCGACCGGGGGCTGCGCAGAACGGAGGTCGCGCGACTGCGCCTCCAGGACGTCGACCTGGTCGGGGAGCGCGTCGCGTTGCTCGGCAAGGGGCGACACGAGCGGGAGTGGTTGACGATCGCGCCCGGCACGGTGAGCGTGCTTCGCGCGTGGCTGCGCGAGCGTGGCGCCGCGCCGGGTCCGCTCTTCCTCTCGTTCACGCGAGGATCGCGGGCGCGTACCGGGATCACGCCGCGGCAGGTCGCGCGCGTCGTCGCGGCCGCTGGGCGCGCCTCAGGCATTCCCGACCTGTCGCCGCACCAGCTGCGGCATGCCGCGATCACACGTGCGTGCGACGTGATGGACGGCGACGTGCGGGCCGTTCGGTTGTTCAGTCGGCACGCCGACGTCCGAACGGTCCTGGTCTACGACGACAACCGGAAGGATCTGGCCGGCGAGGTTGCCCGGCGGGTCTGCGGGGAGGTGGCGTGATGGCGGAGATCGAGAGTGGGCGGGAACCTGGCGAGTGCGCCGGCGAGCTCACGGCCCCTGCCCCGCGAGTAACCGTTCACCCCTTGACAGCGTGTGAGCCTCAGCGTGCGAGGGGCAGCGGGACCATGACGGGCGGGTCGGCGCCGGTGAGGTGCGCGGCGACCGAGTCGGCGAGGAAGTCGAAGACTTGGTCGCCACGGCGTCGCAGCGTGGCCGCGGCGGTCAACACGCGCTCGGCGAAGCGGAGTCCGCGAGCGGACTGGCTTCCGAAGGAGCCCTTGCGCCAGAGCACCGCTTTGCGGACCGCGCGCTCGGCGGCGTTGTTCGTCGGACTCACGTCCTGGGTCCGCGCATAGGTGAAGAGGGCGACCACGCGGGGGCGCAGATGGTTGGCCAGAGCCGAGTCGTCGTTCGCGATCAGTCGCTCGAGCCGTCCGCGCAGCACAGCGGCTTCGCCTTGCAGCCGGTCACGGTCGCCGTGCTCACCGAAGAGCCGGTAGCTGCGCATGACCGACTGCGCGATCATGACGCCCTTGTTGCCGAAGCGGCGATGTCCTCGCGGGCCTTCGGCCAGCGCACGGAAGGCGCGCTCGATGTGCGCCCAGCAGAGCTGGCGGCGGGCAAGTGGGTGTGACTCGTAGGCACCCATCCGGTCGCTGATCACCGTGCCACCGAAGCGCCGCCCGATCAGCCGCCCTTTCGCCTTGGCACTGCGGCGGCGATCGATCCCGAAGGCTGTGGCGTGCTCGCTCTCCGCCGCCCACAGCCAGCACACCCGGCCCCGTTCCTTCCACGACGTCTCGTCCACGTTGGCTCGCAGCGACGTGCGGACTGCCCCGAGGGCTTCGAGGTACGACGAGTGCAGAGCGTCACTGAGCCGACGCTCACAGTCGCTGATCTTGCCCAGCGACATCTTCACACCGAAGATCTCACCGAGCAGCCGCTGCGTCTCCCGCACGCTCACGCGGTACACGCCGCGCAGCGCGCCGGCAAGTGTGGTCAGCCGCGGACCGAAGGCCCCGGTCGGCACGCCATCGGGCAGGACCGCCGTCGTGACCGCACGACAGCGCCGGCACCGCGCCTTGTGCAGCCGGTGCTCCCGCACCGTGACGAGCACGCGCGGGAGCACCGTCACCTGGTGCCGGTACGGATCGCCGATGCCCTGCTCGAGATCGTCGTGTCCGCACGCGTCGCAGAGGTCGGGACGGTGCTCCTTGGTCTCATCGACGTTGGACGGATCCACCAGCTCGCGCGCCGTGCCCTCATGGCCCGGCTGTCCGCCCTGCTTGCGACCGCTACGCGGCCTTCGGCCGCGACGGCGCTTGGACCACGCCGGGTCCGACGACGGAGGCCTCGAGCTGTTGCGGGAGTCACGCTTCAGACGCGACTCGAGCTCGTCGATGCGGCGCAGATGCTTCGCTTCGCGACGCTCCAGCTCCTCGATCCAGGCCAGAAGGCCCTCGACCATCGCCCGCAGATCCTCGTCCTGCCGCTCGCCCACAACATCTTGATCGACCGATGGCCGAACGATCTGGATCCTGGCTCGCGACGAAGGGGTGAACGGTTACCGTCCGCGTGGGGCGTCCTGGGCGTTACCTCGCCGCGCTCTTGAACCAGCGGACGTGGCGGTCGATCAGCTGGCGCGCCGCATCGAGGTCGGCCATCAGGTCCTTCTCGATCGCCGCCATCGCCGCGCGGCCCTCGGGCGTGATCTCGTAGACCCGCTGCGCCGCGGCGGACCCCCGGCGGTACTCACCCTTCACGTGGCCCTTGTCCTCGAACCGCCGCAGGAGCGGGTAGACGGACCCGGGACTCGGTCGCCAGTCGCCGCCGGTCGCCTCCCCGATGAGCTCGATCAGCCGCGTCCCGTACGCCGGCTCCTGGGCCAGCAGGAACAGCAAGTAGTAGGGCAGCAGGCCGCGGACCATCCCTCGGTAGATGGGAGACCGTTCCAGACGACCGGTGCTCCCGGCCACATCGCTCATCTCCTTAAAATATCGAAGGCGATAATCCTTGTCCAATGCGCAATTGCGATCCCCGCTCCCCGACCGGGCTGTCAGCCTGACAGCAGCGTGATCGGCGGGATGCGTGTCTGCCAACGTGGCACGCCTGGTGAGCGGGCTGGGCCGGTGCTTCAAGCCCTTTTCTGGAAGAGGGTTAGGCGCGAAGCCGCGGGTAGCCGGCGGCTTGGTACCGGCATTGCGATCTGCTGGCGGGAACGGTCTCCGTACGCCCGCACGTCGTCGTGCAGGCTGTGAGGGCCGTCAGTTGGAAGACGCGCAGACGCCGCCAGCCGGCCAGTCGCACGAAGACGTCGCAGGAGACCGACCGACCATGGCGAAGACGAAGATCCGTCCGATCAACGACAAGGTGCTCGTGAAGCGCCTCGAGGCCGAGAGCAAGACGGCAGGCGGCATCGTGCTGCCCGACAACGCCAAGGAGAAGCCGAAGGAGGGACGCATCGTCGCCGTCGGCAACGGGCGCCTGCTCAAGAGCGGCGAGCGCTCGCAGTTCCAGGTGAGCAAGGGTGACCGGGTCATCTTCAGTTCATACGCCGGCACCGAGATCAAGGTGATGGGCGAGGAACTGCTGGTGCTCGGCGAGGACGACATCCTCGCGATCGTCGACTAGCTGCCTGCTCCCCCCTTCTCAGAGCGCCCTTCATCTGGGCGAACCAACGCGACCAAGGACAGAGGAACGACCATGACCGCCAAGAGGATTGCCTTCAGTCAGGAAGCCGCGAGAACACCCGCCGGGGTGTCAAGGCGCTGGCCCGCGCCGTCAAGGTGACGCTCGGCCCCCGCGGCCGGAACGTGCTCATCGAGAAGGCGTTCGGCGCCCCGCAGGTGACCAAGGACGGCGCCACGGTGGCCAAGGAGGTCGAGCTCAAGGACCGCTACGAGAACATCGGAGCGACGATGGTCCGCGAGGTCGCCACCAAGACCGCCGACGTTGCGGGTGACGGGACCACGACCGCCGTCGTGCTCGCCGAGGCGATCTTCGACGAGGGTCTGAAGAACGTCGCCGCGGGCGCTTCGCCGCTCGGGATCAAGCGCGGCATCGAGATCGCCGTCGAGTCGATCGTCGAGCAGCTCGGCAAGGACTCGATCAAGGTGAGTGCGACCGACGAGACGCAGATCGCGCACGTCGCCGCCATCGCCGCCAACAACGACCCGGAGATCGGTGCCAAGATCGCCGAGGCCATCACCAGGGTGGGGCAGAACGGCGTCGTGACGGTCGAAGAGGGCCGCGGTCTCACGACCGAAGTGGAGTGGAAGGAGGGCATGCAGTTCGACAAGGGCTGGCTCTCGCCCCACTTCGTCAACAAGCCGCAGGACATGGAGTGCGTGCTCGAGAACGCGTTCGTGCTCGTCCACGAGAAGAAGGTCAGCTCCGTCAAGGACTTGCTCCCGCTGCTCGAGAAGATCGCGAAGGCGGGCCGCCCGCTGCTGATCCTCGCCGAGGACGTCGAGGGCGAGGCGCTTGCGACGCTGGTCGTCAACTGCTTGCGCGGCACGCTGAACGCCTGCGCCGTCAAGGCACCGGGCTTCGGTGACCGCCGCAAGGCGATGATGCAGGACATCGCGATCCTGACCGGTGGCACGGCGTTGTTCGAGGACCTGGGCGTGCAGCTCGAGAACGTCGAGCTGAAGGACCTGGGCACCGTCAAGAAGGTGATCATCAGCAAGGACGACACGACGATCGTCGAGGGCGGCGGCAAGGCCGGCGACATCAAGTCGCGCGTCCAGCAGATCACGCGCGAGCTCGAGGACACGAAGTCGGACTACGACCGCGAGAAGCTCCAGGAGCGTCTTGCCAAGCTCGCCGGCGGTGTCGCGCAGATCAACGTCGGCGCAGCCACCGAGGTCGAGATGAAGGAGCGCAAGATGCGCGTCGAGGACGCGCGCGACGCCACGAAGGCGGCCCTCGAAGAGGGCATCCTGCCCGGCGGCGGCACCGCGCTGCTGCGCGCGCAGAAGATGCTCGAGAAGGTCGAAGCCGACTGCAAGGACGAGGACACGCGTGTCGGTATCGGCATCGTGCGTCGCGCCATCGAGGCACCGATCCGTCAGATCGCGAGCAACGCGGGTGTTGACGGTTCGATCGTCGTCGAGAACGTCCGCGGCGCCCGCGGCAAGCGCTACGGATACAACGCGGCGACCGAGTCGTACGGCGATCTCGTCGACATGGGCGTCATCGACCCGCGCAAGGTCGTCCGCGCCGCGCTCCAGAACGCCGCGAGCGTCAGCACTCTCTTGCTCACCACCGAGGCCGTGATCACCGAGATCCCCGAGAAGAAGCCCGCCGGCGGCGCCGGACCGGGCGGCGACATGGGTGGCATGGGTGGCGGCATGGGTGGCATGGGCGGAATGGGCGGCATGGGAGGGATGGGCGGCTTCTAAGCGCGCTCCCTCGTTACCCGAAACAGAACGGGCGGTCACCGCAGTGCGGTGACCGCCCGTCTCGATTCCGGCGCGCTCATCGTGAGGGCGGGCGGTAGCTTCGCCCGCGACCCGCGATGCACGACTCGCTTCCGATCAGCAGCCTCGACCCCGCGGCGCCCGCAGGGACTGGTGGTGCGGCGTGACCGAGCCGCGGCCGATCACGGTGGGGGTCCTGCGTACGGCGTACCGCGAGCGGCGCAACTTCATCGACCTTCCGCATGAGGGTGTCACGTTCCGGCGGGTGATGGACCCCTGCCGCGTGCTCGACGGTGCGATGTACCGGCTCTTCCGTCGCACGCCGGACCTCGTCCGATACACGCATCTCGACATGGGTGGCTCGGGCGTGGATCTTTACCACCACTTCTTCTCGATCGCTGTCACGCGGAAACCGTGGGTCGTCTCGATCTCGTCGTTCATCCCGCGCTGGAACCGCGCGTCGCGGTGGGGGCTGGGTCGTCTTGCGAAGGAGAGTTGCAAGCGCGTCATCGCGATCTCCGAGAACTCCGCCGACATCGAGCGTGCGGAACTGACCCGCTACCCCGACATCCAAGCCGCGGTGGATCCCAAGATCTCGGTGTTGCATCCTGCCCAGCCGGCGTTCGTCAGCTCGTGGGACGAGAAGCCGCTGCGCGAAGACGGCCTCTCGCTGTTGTTCGTGGCGCGCAACTTCTTCCGCAAGGGCGGACTCGAGATGCTGCGCGTCGTGTCGCGGCACCTCGAGACGGGTGCTCCTCTGCATCTGACGATCGTCGGTGTCCTGCAGGAAGGCGACCGGGCGTCGGCCGCGGGCGACGCCGAGCAGCGGGAGGCACGCGCGCTGCTCGAGCGTCACGCAGCCGCGATCACGCATCACGAGAGCCTCTCGAACGAACGAGTCGTCGAACTGATGCGCGGCTCACATGTCGCGCTGATGCCCACGTACGCGGATACGTACGGATACGTCGTTCTCGAAGCGCAGGCGTGCGCGACTCCGGTCGTCTCGACGAACGTCCGGGCCCTGCCCGAGATCAACGACTCGTCGTGCGGCTGGATGCTGGACGTCCCGCGCGACGGACTCCGCAACGCATTGGTGGAGAGCGACGCGGAGCGGGCGGCGTTCTCCCGGACACTCGAGGAGCAGCTCGACGGGGCGATCTCGGAGATCGTGGCGCAGCCCGACGAACTGAGGGTCCGTGGAGAACGAGCGCTCGAGCGCATCCGCCGCGACCACGACCCGGCGGACCGGGCTCGCGCGCTTCGCGCGATCTACGAAGCGGCAACCGAGTAGGGCTTTTTCTCGCAGTGGCCGGAGCACCTCCGGAGAGTGCGGCGACGGCATGAGCGACAGGGCGGAGATTCACTCGACGGTGTGGTGGCGCAGCGCCCGGGCTGCGCTCGTCGCGGTGCTCGTGCTCCACGTGTTGTTCGTGACGCGGCAGTTGCCGCTCGACGTCGCGTTCGGTGCGGACCCGATCCTGCGTACCGACTACTCCCTGCACTGGTACCACGCGTCCGTTCACGCGACGTCGTTCGGCGGTCCTCTCGCCTCGTGGGGCTACGACCCGTTCCACATGGCGGGCTGGGTCGGCGGGACGATCTCGACTCTCGACGACAAGGCGTTGATCGCGTGGACGTGGCTGTTCGGCGAGGCGCTCGGCGCGGGACGCGCGTTCAACCTGTTCTTCCTCGTCGCCTTCTCGCTCGTGCCGCTGGCCGGCTACACCGCGATGCGCATCCTGGAGCGGCCGCGCGCCGAGGGAGTCGCTGCGGCTGCAGCGTTCGCGGTCGCGTGGAACCTCGATCTCGAAGTCGTCACGTGGAGCCTGTTCGGCACCTACGCGTTCCTGCTGGCAACCGCGGTGGCCATGCCGATCACAGCGTCTCTCTCTCGCGCGATCCGGGTGCCGGGCTGGCGTAACGCGGCCTTGCTCGCCGCGACGGCACCGCTGTTCTACCTGCACGCACTCACGCCGCTGATGTGCGCCATCCTCGGGTTGGCGCTGGTCGTGCCGCTCGTTCGCGCGAAACAGCGTGCGCTCCCGGCGGCGACCGCCGTGCTGGTGATCGCCGTCGCCAACTTGCCGTGGACCCTGCCGATGCTGGCCGACCTCCACCTGCTCGAGCCGCTTCCGCGTCCCGGGCGGCTGGTGCATGGCGGCGGCGGCGGACTGTCGGAGCTGGCGCGTCAGTTCGCGCTGCCGACTCCGCGCTTCTTCGGTGTGATCGTGCCGCTCGTCGTAGCGCCCTTCGGACTGGTACGGCTGGCGCGGACGGGCCATCGCCACGTCGCGGTCGCGTGGGGGCTCGGAGGGATCGTCGTGTTTCTGACCGCGTTCCTCGGCGGATACTCCGAGGTGATCTCGAAGTTCGTCGAAGCGAATCGCATGCGCCCGGCATTCGCGCTCGTCGCCGCCGTCCCGACGGGTCTCGGCGCCGTCGAACTGTTTGAACGGTGGCGCGGCTGGATGCCGCGAACGCGGGTCGTCACGGCCGTCGTCACTGCACTCGTGCTCGCTCTCGGCGCGTTCGTCCCGGTCAAGACGCGGCTGTTCGGGAAGGCGCGCCTCTGGAGTCAGGTGCCGGAACGGGCGACGCTTCTGTTCGACGCGCTGACCGTGCTCGGCGACCCGGCCGGACGCGTTGCCTTCGAAGAGACAGGTCCCCGTCCGCCCGCCGGCATCGGCCTGTGGGCCGGCGCGATCGGTGCAGGGCAGACAGGGCGCGCGTGGCTCGGCGGTCCCTACTACCGGGGCTGGGTGCCGCATTCCGATGCGTCGTTCTCGTTCGGCCGCTTCGGATTGCGGCCGCTCGTCGACCTGTCCGACGCCGAGATCGCGGCGTTCCTGGATCTCTATGACGTCACGGGACTCGCGGCCATCGGCGGCGAGTCGATCGCGCGGCTGCGTGCGGCAACCGGCGTCGTCGAGGAAGCCGGAGTGAGCGCGCCCTACGTGCTGTTCCGCGCGCGCCGGAAACCGTCTCCGTTCCTGACCGGCAGCGGGACGGTCGTCGCGAAGCACGACACGATCGCCGTGCGTCCCGACGGCCCCGGCGACGTCGTGCTCAAGCTCCACTGGGACCGGCGCCTGCGTGTGGATCCACCGCTGACGCTCGTGCGCGAGGCACACCCGCGCGACCGTATCGGTTTCATCCGCGTGAACGGGGGGGACGGTTCGCCATTCACGATCCGTCTGCGCTGACGAGGCCGCTAGCCGAACACGCCGTAGCGAATGATGCACCAGAGCGCGGCGACGCCGTCCTTCCAGCCGATCTTCTTGCCGTCGTCGTAAGATCGGCCGTCGTACGCGATGCCGATCTCGTAGAAGCGGAACTTGCGCTTGGCGAGCTTCGCCGTGACCTCCGGCTCGAAACCGAAACGCTTCTGCTGGAGCGAGAGACCCTCGAGGCACTCACGGCGGAACACCTTGTAGCAAGTCTCCATGTCGGTGAGATTCAGGTTCGTCACCATGTTGGAGAGCGTGGTGAGGAACCGGTTGCCGACGTAGTGCCAGTAGTTGAGGACGCGCGCCGCGTCACCGCCTCGGAAGCGCGAGCCGTACACGATGTCGGCACGCCCCGAGAGGATCGGTTCGAGCAGCCGCGGGTACTGGCTGGGCCGGTATTCGAGGTCCGCGTCCTGGATCAGCACGATGTCGCCTGTCGCTTGCTCGAACCCAGAGTGCAGCGCTGCTCCCTTGCCCTGGTTCTCCTGGTGGAGGACGAGCTTGTCGTACAGGTCCTCGCACCCGGCCAGCGCCTCCCGCGTCCCGTCCGTCGAGCAGTCGTCGACGACGATGACCTCCTTGGTCACACCCAGCTGCGAGAGGTCGGAGCTGCGCACGCGCTCGAGCAGCGTGCGCACCGTCGCCTCTTCGTTGAACGCCGGCACCACGATCGACAGCACGACCGTGCGCGGTGGTTCCGGTGCGGGCTCCGGGGTTGCAGGAAGTGTTTCGAGTTCCATGGCGCGAACGGGTGTTTGTATCTCCCCCGGGCAGGAGGGTCACGTCGGAACGCCGGGTCAGCGCACGACGCGCACAAGGCGCACTCCGGCCTCTTCGAGGACGACCTCTCCGGCATCCAGGAGCGCGCGTACTTCCGGCCGCGGCTTCGAGGGGCGCATGGGGAGGAACAGGACGTGAGTGACGCCGTCGAACGGCGGGGCGGCGCTCTCCCAGGTCACGAACTCGAGATCTGCGGGGAGATCCCAGCCGGAGCGGTAGTTCATGGCTCGCTCGCCGCGCGTGGAGCACAGCAGTCGCGAGCCCGGCGGCAGCTTCTCGGCGAGGACTGCGGGCAACCCGCGCTCCACGCGCTGTGTAGCCGTCTCGCCGACGCCACCCTTCGCGCCCGCGTAGAGCGTTGCACCAGTCAGGATGGCGATCAGCAGCACGCGGCGCCGGAGTCCGATCGCCGACTCGCGCGGCGCGAGCAGCAGTGCGAGGAGCGCCGCAGGGACGGCAGCCTGGAGGAACTTGCCGTTCGCCAAGGCGTACACCGCAGCGCCCGCCAGCAGCAGGACGCCGATCGTGCGGCCGGCCGTCACGGCTCGTGATGGGCGCGGCCAGCGGGCGGCGGCCAGGACGACGAGCAGCGGGATGATCGGCGCGAGCATGCGCGGCAGCAGCGGCATCGGCGCGAAGCGGCGGAGCGAGGTGCTCCCGAAGAAGAACAGCACGATCAGACAGACCGCGATGGCAGAGAACACGACGTTTCGCCGCGCCGTCTTGCGTGGAGCGGCGAGTGCGGCGGTCATCGTCGGCAGTGCAAGTGCGAGCAGCCCCGTGAATGTCAGTGCCCGGAACATCATGACGAACGGCTCGACGGACAGGCGGCGCACGAACACCTCGGTCTCCGCGCCGGCCAGAGCCCACTTGCGACCCGCGTTGTGCCCGGTCTCGATCACGTTGATCCTGAACAACGCGTCTCCGGTCTGGACGTGGTACATCGCGAGGTACGCGGCGCCGAGGGCGGCACCGCAAGCCGTGAACGCTGCCCAGAAGCGTCCGTGACGCCTCCGGAGAAGGTCGCGCACGAGCAGGGCGACGAACACCGGAGCGGCCCACACGGTCGTCAGCTTCACCGTCACTGAGAACGCGATCACGGCGGCCGCGCCGATGCCGAACAGCGCGGGCCGCCGAGCGCCGGCTGACCGGCCGGCGATGGTCAGGCACGCGGCGGCGAGGATCGCCACGCCGATGGCGTTGTCCGGCAGGAGCAGCGTCGACGCGCTGAGAGTCGTGGGCAGCACGCAATAGAGCAGGGCCGCCCGCCACGCGTCTCCCCGCGGCGCACGACTACGGAGGAACCAGTACGCGGTCGCGATGCCCGAGAGCGAGGCCACCGTCGGGACGACCACCGCCTGCCACGACCCGGTGCCGAACAACCGGAAGACGAGCGCGGTGGGGGCCACGAGGCCCAGCCGTTGCGACCAGTGCTGCGCCTCCGCCGCGAGGTCGAACGTGCCGGTCGAGAGCTTGTGGGCGGCGCGGCCGTAGGAGAGGTCGTCACTCGCCATGAACCCCGGTCCCACGGCCAGGACGAGCACGACGTGGAGCGCGAGCACCCCGGCCAGGGGCAGGTGCCGGGCTGCGCTCGCTCCGTCTCGCATCTGCCTCTCCACTGTCCCTCCGCTGGCTCTCCCTCGCGCCCCGCTCTCCCGACCGCCGCGCGAGGCTACACGGGTCCTGGCCCGGCTCTTTCCCGTGTCCCGGGCGGGAGGGTGCGTGCGAGGATCGCCGCCTTGCCGAGCCCTGAGAGCCGAGAGTGAGCCCGGAGAGCCGAGAGTGAGTGAGGAAGCGCGCGTGCTGGGGGTGATCACCGCCCGCGGGGGGTCCCGCGGCGTGCCGCGGAAGAACCTCCGTGAGGTGGGCGGGACTCCGCTGGTCGCGCTGGCCGTCGCTCAGGCCGCCGCGGCGACGTCCCTAACCCGGACTGTCGTGTCGACCGAGGACGACGAGATCGCCCGCACGGCCCGCGAGGCGGGCGGCGACGTCCCGTTCACGCGGCCCGCCGCACTGGCGCAGGACACGACCCCGACCCTCCCCGTGCTGCTCCACGCCCTCGAGCAGTGCGAGCAGGCCGGGGACGCGCCCTACACGCACGTCTGCATCCTGCAGCCGACCAGTCCGCTGCGCCTCCCGTCGGACATCGACCGGACGGTGGCCGAGGCCCTCGTCCCCGGAGCGGACTCCGCGGTGACGGTCTCCGAGACGGTCCACCCTGTGAAGCTCAAGCGGATCGAGGAGGGGGAGCTGGTGCCTTACGTCCAGCCCGAGCTGGAGGGCGTACGGCGTCAGGATCTGGGCGCGAGGGCGTACGCGCGCAACGGCGCGGTCTACGTGATCCGACGGGAGACGCTGCTGGGCGGGCGCCTGTTCGGCGACCACTGCCGGGCCGTGGTGATGCCGCGGGAGAGGTCGATCGACGTGAACGGCCCGGCGGACCTGGTTCTGGTCGAAGCGCTCTGGCATATCGTCCGCAGGCCGGACGGTGATGTGAACCGCGCCGCCGAGGCGGAGGGAGAGTGATGCGTACCAAGATCATCGCGGAAGTGGGCGCGAACCACGGCGGCGACATGGACCTGGCACGCGACATGATCGCTGCCGCCGCGGACGCCGGAGTGGACTACGTGAAGTTCCAGTCGTGGCAGGCCGAGACGCTTCCCCCCGGCGATCCGAACTTCGACCGGCACAAGAAGGCGCAGCTCAGCGACGACGACCACGTCGAGCTGAAGGAGGAGTGCGATCGCTGCGGCGTGAACTTCCTCACGACGTGCTTCGACAAGGACCGTGTGGAGTTCCTTTCCGGCCTCGGCCTGCAGACGATCAAGGTCGCCAGCCCGGACGTCGGCTCCGTGACGATGTTGAAGGCGCTGCGCGAGGCATTCCCGCACATGATCGTCTCGACCGGCATGGCCCCGGAGTCCGACGTGCACGCAGCGGTGGCGGCCCTCGAGGGACACAACTTCACGCTGCTGCATTGCGTGAGCCTCTATCCCACGCCATCGCACCGCGTGAACATGGCGCGGATGGACTGGCTGCGGACGCTCTGTCCGAGCGTCGGGTTCAGCGACCACACGATGGGGACCTACGCGGCCAAGCTCGCGATCGCACGTGGTGCCGACTTCGTGGAGAAGCACTTCACCATCGACCGCAACTTGCCCGGCAAGGACCAGGCGGTGAGCGCCGTGCCGCACGAGATCCGCGAGATCGTTGCGTACGCCGAAGAGGTCGAGCACCTGATGGGCGACGCGCATCCCTCGCTCAGCGACGAGGAAGAGCGGTTGCGCGGGATCTACGTCGGCAAGTGGGGGGACAACAGGTGAGGTTTACCGTCCCGGAGGGCCGCAAGCGGCGGATCTGCGTGGTCGTCGCGTCGCGGGCGAACTACGCGCGCATCAAGTCCGTGCTCGCGGCGGTACGCGCGCACCCGGACCTGGAGCTGCAACTGATCGTCGGCGCGTCGGCCATGCTCTACCGCTTCGGGGCGGCGATCGACGTCATCAAGAACGACGGCTTCGACGTCTCCGGCGTCACCTACTCGATCATCGAGGGCGAGAACCCGACCACGATGGCGAAGTCCACGGGCCTCGGCATCATCGAGCTGACGACATTGTTCGAGAACCTCAAGCCCGACATCGTGCTGACCGTCGCCGACCGGTTCGAGACGATGTCGACCGCCATCGCCGCCAGCTACATGAACATCCCGCTCGCGCACACGCAGGGCGGCGAGGTCACCGGCTCGATCGACGAGAGCGTGCGGCACGCGATCACGAAGCTCGCCCACATCCACTTCCCGGCGACGGAGGCGAGTCGTGAGCGCGTCCTCAAGATGGGCGAGGATCCGGATACAGTCTGGAACGTCGGTTGCCCGTCCATCGACGCGATCGCGAACGAGGACCTCTCCCTCACCAATTCCCTCTTCGAGCGCTACGGCGGGGTCGGACCGCGGCTGGACGTCGAGGGCCGGCCGTACCTGCTCGTCCTGCAGCACCCGGTGACCACGGAGTTCGGATCGGGCCGCGCGCAGATCGAGGAAACGCTCGAGGCACTGTGGCGGCTCGAGATGCAGGCGATCTTGCTCTGGCCGAACATCGACGCGGGTTCGGACGACGTCGCCAAGGGCATCCGAGTCTTCCGCGAGAAGCACCGGCCGCCTTGGCTGCACGTCTTCCGCAACTTCTCCGTCGAGGACTACGCGCGCGTCCTGAACAACGCCGCATGCGTAGTCGGGAACAGTTCCAGTGGCATCCGCGAAGGATCGTGGCTCGGCGTTCCCTACGTGAACGTCGGCACGCGCCAGCAGGGCCGCGAGCGCGGCCTGAACGTCCACGACGTCGGATACGACGCGGGCGAGATCGAGGCGGGCGTACGGAAGCAGATCGCCGCGGGCCGCTACGAGAAGAGCGCGATCTTCGGCGACGGATCCTCCGGCGCGCGCATCGCTGACGTGCTCGCCACGGTCGAGGGGGAGATCCAGAAGCGCATCAGCTACTGACGCGTCTCGGAGCCATGCGCGCCCTCGTCCCGCTCACGACCGGCCTCGTCCTGCGAAACGTGCTGCGCACCGACCTGCACGCAGAGTTCGTCGCGCGGGGCGTGGAGCCCGTGTACCTGGTCCCCGCACCGCTGCTCGAGCAGTTGCGCGAGTCGGGGGGCGACGCCGGTCTCATGCTGGACGTCCTGCCGCCGAGGCCGAAGGACCGAACGGACAAGCTCCTCCAGTCGCTTGCGTACGCGCCGATCATGCACCACCACGACATGGCGACGATCCGGATCAAGCAGCAGATCCGCGATCGCGAGGCCGGCCGCGCGCCGTTCAAGGAGAGGTTCCTCTTCCCGGTGCTCGGGCGCTCGTGGGCGACGATGCATGTGGCGAACTGGCTGCGCGGCCTGCGCCGTCGATCCGAGGATTATGCCCCGCCGTTCGCGAAGTGGCAGCCCGACGTCGTGTTCTCGAACCACCTGTTCGCCCGGTGGGATGCGGGGATCCTCTGGCGTGCGCACGTGGAGGGCGTGCGCACGGTCGGGATGGTCCACTCGTGGGACAACCCCTCGAACAAGGCCGTGTTCCCGCCGGGTGTGGACCGGTTGCTCGTATGGGGACCGGTGATGCGGCGGGAGATGGAGGAGTACTTCCGCGTCCGACCGGAGACGATCACCGAAGTCGGCACACCGCAATTCGACGTGTACGCGCGGCCCCCGGCTGTTTCGAAGGCGCAACTGCTCGACTCCTTCGGCTTCGAGCCGGATGCACGGCTGGTGATCTACGGAAGCGGGGCGCCGGGACACTGTCCCGAAGAGCCGGAGTTCCCGCGGATACTCTCCCCGCTGTGCCGCGACCCGGCGCCGGACGGCGACCCGCGGCCCATCCGCATGGTGGTCCGGCTGCACCCGCGCGACCGGCTCGAACGCTACGGCGCGCTCCACGGAGCGCACGGTGTCGCGCTCGAGGTCGCGGGACGCGTCACGACGCACATGGACGACCGTTGGAACCCGACCGACGACGACCACGCGCACTTCGTAGCCGAAATGCGCCACGCTGACGTCGTCGTCAACATGGCGTCCACGGTGGCGCTCGACGCCGCGGCGAACGACACGCCGATCGTGCACGCGCGGTTCGATCCAGACGCCGGTCGCGACTACCTGTCCTCCCACGTGCGGCTGTTCGACTACACGCACACCGCGCGACTGATGTCGGTCGGTGCGTCCCTCGTGGCCGGGAGTCCGGACGAACTCGTCGCGCACGTCCTCAGCGCTCTCGCGGACCCCTCCGCGCTGCGGGACCGCCGCCGCGCGCTGGCCGAGCAGGAGGGCTACGACGGAACGGGCACGAGCGCCGCCCGGATCGCCGACGTCGTGGCGGCCGCTCCCTGACCCCGGCCGCGCCGCCGGATAAGCGGTACCATGGAGCCGTCGGCCGGAGGGTTGGGGCGACGAGGGGAGTGCGCAGATGAGCACAGATGCGAAGCCCAGTCGCTCGGTCAGCGCGCCGGTCTTGGCCTCAGTTCTGGTCCTTGTGGCTGGCCTTGCCGCCCACGGGGACGAGCTGATCCCGGGGCAGAAGGGCGCCGGCGAGATCCTCCTCGACGGCGTCGAGAATCGTGCGTTGGTGCAGCTCATCGCGGGCTCGCAGGTGACGTTCACGGCGAAGCGGACCAAGGGCAGCAACCTGGCTCCCACCGTTGCGATCCTCGATGACGGATTCAACGACGTCGGCGTCGGGCCGCCGATGCTCAAGGAGAAGACGAAGACCGGCGCGATCAAGAAGTGGCTGACACCGACCACGGGCACCTGGTTCTTCGTGGTCCGAGGACGCGTCGAAGGACCGAGTGGCGCGTACTCGCTCAAGACCAAGGTGAAGCCGCCGCCCAAGCTGCCGAAGCAGGCGGCGTCCATCGACGGCGTGGCCGAGGTGGACGAGTTCGTGGTGGAGGCACCGGTCGGTGCGCAGCTCAGCGTCAAGGT
Organism: Planctomycetota bacterium; assembly: GCA_965248445.1. GTDB lineage: Bacteria > Planctomycetota > JAJSAM01 > JAJSAM01 > JAJVHW01 > CBDFJG01. The sequence continues at coordinate 773,015 of CBDFJG010000002.1, read as the reverse complement.
GAAGGCGAGCAAGGGCGAGGAGGTCGTCCCGCGCATCCAGGAGATCCTGGGTCCCGACGACGTCCCGATCTCGCTCGCGTTGCCGGTGAAGCGCAAGACCACGAGCAAGGGCGAGACGATCAAGAAGGCCGTGACGACTGCGTTCGGGGCACAGCGCGTCCGCATCGTGTCGGAAGGCGACAAGCTTGGCGCCTACACGATCAAGATCACGGCGAAGTTCCCGAAGGCGCCAAAGACGATCCACGAGTTCTACGGCCCGCCCACCGTCACAGGGACCTCGCCGCCGGCGATCCAGCAGGGCACGGGCCCGGTCGCAGTGACGATCACGGGCACGCGCCTCGACGGTGACGCTCTCGCGGCCGTGTACCAAGGTGCCGGCCTCACCGTGAACAGCGGGCCGACGCCGAACGCCGGTGGCACGTCCGCGGCCATGACCGTGACCGCCGCCGGCGGGGCGGCCGTGGGCGACCGCGACTTCATGTACACGACGTCGCTGGGTCAGTCGACTCTCACCGACTCGTTGGAGGTGACGGACGTACCGCCACCTCCGCCGCCGCCCGACAATCTGGCCGTCACCGAGGTGGTCCCGCCGACGGGTTCGGCCGCCGGTGGGGAGCGGGTGACCGTCTACGGCACCGGCTTCCTGCGTGGCGCAGAGGTTCGCTTCGGCGGAGAGCCTGCGCCGTTCGCGAAGAGGATCAGCGACACGGTGATCGTGTGCGAAGTGCCGCTGCCGGCCGAGCCCGCGAACGCCGGGGCCGCAACCACGTCGACCACCGCGTCCACGCCCGTCGATGTGATCGTCACCAACGATCCGGGCGGAACACCGGACGCAGAGACTCTCGCCGATGGTTACGCGTACGACGCCGACCTGACGCTGTTCAGCCCGATCGAGTCGTTCCCCGCGCAGGGCTCGACGGGTGCCCCGTCAAACCTGAAGAGTGGGGTGCTGCGCCTCTCCGGACCAGCGAACACGGCCACGGCTATCTCGGGAGGGACGACCGGCACGCACTGCTTCTGGTTCGAGGCAGGTGCGTCGTTCGTGAATCAGCGGACGATCGGCTTCGGAGCCGACCGCCGTTTCCTCGTGTTCTCACGAACGACCGGCGGCAACCTCCCCGTGAACAACACCGGGCGCTACATCCTCGACGTGGCGACCGCGGTGAAGTCCGACGCCGCGGCGCCCCTCGTGCCGGAGCGGCTCTCCGCGGCCGGGAACAACGACCAGTGGTTCTTCACTCTCGGTGCGATCGCCGACAGCACGGCGCCCGGTCTGACCTCGTCGGTGCCGACACACATGTCGACGGGGATCTCCCCGACGACCGCTGTCTCGCTGACCTTCGGAGAGGACCTGGATCCTCTCTCGGTGAACACGACGTCGGTGCGGCTGCGTAGCGGCGCGACGGTGTGGCCGACCGTGCTCGAGCTCTCGAGCGACATCCGGACGGTGACACTGAAGCCGCTGATCGAACTCGACCTGAACACGGTGTACACGGTGGACTACGGTCCTCCGCTCGCGGACCTGAGCGGCAACGCGATCGGCGCCCAGGTGCGCACGTTCTCGACGTCGGACGGAACCGACGTGAGCGACCCGGTGATCGACCGCGTGCGCTTCGACGACATTCGGGCCGACATGGACGGCTCGGGATCGTACATCCTCGGGAACGACTCGGACCCGGTGGGCAATCCGTTGGCACCCGGTGGCAACGCCGCCTACGACCTCTTCCTGCCAAGGACTGGTTGGGAGGTGCGCGTCGACTTCGACGACGTCGGGCCGGCCGGCATCGACGAGTCCACCTTCAGTGCGCTCGCGAGCGTGACGGTCGGTGCGATCGGCGCGGGCGGCGAACTGGCCGGGAAGTTCGACGTCTCCAGCACGCGCGCCATCTGGCGCGTCGGTGCCGGCGAGCCATTCACCGCCGGAGACGACGTCACGCTGACCGTCGCGATCGACGACACGGCGGGCAACTCCGTGTCGACCGTCGTGACGTTCGACGTCGTGGACATCAACACGACGTCCAACCAGGGCGGGGACCTCGATCCCTTCGACGCTCGCCGCACATGGATACTGCGCGACGACATCGACGCATACACGACGGGCTACTCCACGAACGGTTCGACGCAGTCCGTCACGACGACGGCCGGGGCGAACGGCACGATCGACCTCGACGAGGCGCTGCGGATCAACGGATTGAACACCGCGAGCATGACCGCTGCGGCCGCAGCCGCAACGAACGGCGCTTCGACCGGAACCAACGCGATCGTGCGGAGGCTGTTCATGGAGCGGCTGCGTGCGATCACGAGAGTCCGCTTCGGCATTGCCGAAGACGGCACGCACGACGCGGATGACCCTAACGTCGAGCTGTTGCTCATCGGGGAGCAGGGATCGCTGGCGTCGGCACCGACCCTGTCGACCGTCGAATCTTCCAACAGCGCCAAGGCGTTCAGCGAGATGGACATCGGCGGCGACACCGGGCCGAACGGCGCCGGCACGTCGTTCTTCGGGACGGTCGGCACGGCGTTCACCGACATTCGCGACCAGCGCGAAGAGGCGAACATCAACGGTGCGGCCGCGGCCGGAAACAACACCGGCGTGTTCTGCATCAACATGTTCAAGGCGACAATGAACGTCAGCACGACGCTGACCTCGTGGGGCGTGCGCGTGACGGGCAAATTCCAGACGGCGAAGGGGGGAGCGCCCGTCGGCGAGCACTCGCTGGACGACAATGTCCTCGCGGGGAGCTTCAACCGCGCTGCCGGCGGCAACACCCAGCAGGAGAACGACCGCTACGACGACATCTACGACGCGATCGAGGCTTCCGCGATGTCCGTCTCCGGCGTGCTCGCGCACGAGATGGGGCACGGCGTCGGCACGACGGCCAACGGCTCACCGAAGACGGGCAGCTTCGGCTGGGCGCACCGCAACAACACGTTCACCGAGGCGACGTCGGGGAGCCCCAACACGGGCCGGCACATCGACTATCTGGGCAACGACATCATGGCGCCGGCGTCATCCGTCGATGACCGGATCTCGACAGGGACGGATTTCCAGTCGTTCAACCCTTACGACGACGGCTACCTGCGGCACCGGCAGGTCTACGACGAGGGGCAGTGACATGCGTACCGATACCGCCATGACGAAGCTGGCTCCGGCCGCGGTCCTGCTCACTCTTCTGGCCGTGGTGCCGGCCGGTGCCGAGACCCAGGAGACGGACGCCATCACGCTCGGCTCGATGGCGGAGCGCGCCGACTTCGTGGGTCTGGCCGAGGCCGTGGCGCCCGCCGAAGGCGAGGGGACGTGGACGCTTCGCGTCACCGAGCGCTGGCGCGGGAGCGGCGTCCCGCTGGAGATCCGGCTGCGTACACGTCCCGCTGGCCTCCTGGTGGGCGCGGAGTACATGGTCCTGGCGGCCGCCGGTGAGGACGCGGTCTACACACCGCTGTCCTCGACGTACGGCGTGCGAAAGACCGCCGGCGAGGAGGCAGCGCCGCTCGTCGCGTACACCCGGGCGTACGTGGCGTCCCTCGGCGCGCCGGAACGGGAAGAAGACGCCTCGGCTCTCCGCGCCCACCTCGTGTCGTCTCTGGCGAGCGAGTCGAGCGGTGTGCCGTTCTCCGCGGGTCGCGATCTCCTACGGCGGACGGATCTGCACGCGGCTCTCACCAACGCACAGCGAGCCGAGGTCAGCACGGCGATTGCGCGGCCCCGCAAGCCGGATGCGGATCTTGCTTCGATCCTGCTCGCCGGCGTACTGGGCGACGACCGCGCGGACGCCGCGCTCGTGGCCCGGCTGCTGGACCCGTCGAGCCGGCACCTGCGCCGCCACATCACGCACTCGCTTGCGTTGCGCGCGACGCCGGCGCTCGTGCAGACACTCGTGGGCGAGCTCAAAGGGGCGACGACTGCGCAGCGGCAGGACATCGCGAACGCACTCGGGCGCCTCGAGCGCCCCGAGGCGCTCGCCCAGCTCCTGTTGTTCTTGCGCGATCCGTCGGTCGAGGTGCGTGTGGAGTCCGCGCACGGCCTCGGTCTCTTGGCACGCGCGGTCCGCCGCGCCCCGGCCGATGACGCCGTGCCGCTCGACGCGGAGCGGTCGCACCTCGACGCAGCGCGAGAACCCCTGCGCACGGTGGTGAACACCGCCAAGTCGCAGAATGAGCGGAAGGCGGCCGTCTGGGCGCTGGCACAGATCGACACCCCCGAGTCGTGGGCCCTGGTGCGGAAGATGGCAGCCGAACATGCACACGAGGACGTGCGCCGGTTCGCAACGCAGTACCTCAGCCGGCCCCGCGTCGCGCTGCTGCTCGCCGATTGATCGCGATCTAGTCGGTCAGCAGTGCGCGGATCATCTGCGCCTTGACGCGCAGGCCGCGATCGCCGCCTTGGAGGATCTCCCGCGCGCGTGCGGCGACGCTCGAGGACGTCAGCTCGGGCGTGTAACCGACCCGGCGCATCACCGGACCCAGCCACGCCTCGATGAACCGGACCTCCGGCGCCTCGAGTCGTTCGCGCCACCGCTCGGCGGGGGCAGTGGAGATGCCCTCGTGCTGTTCGCCGAACATAGAGTTGCCGGCCCAGCTTCGTCCACGGATCGTCGGCTCGAGAAGCGTGTCGCTCCACGCGATACCGAGAAACTCCCGGACGGCGGTCAGTGTCGGCCGCGGGTCGCCCGTCACATCCTCGAAGCGGACGACGTGCGTCGGATGTGCAGCGGCGTGGCGCTCCGCGCAACGGACGCTCTTGCTCCAGCGGGCGACGAAGCGTTCGAGCAGCAGGTCATCGCCCCGCGTCCTGCGCTTCTTGCGGAACGCCGCGAACGCGCTCCGCGGGTCCCGCACGATGTAGATCACCCGCAGGCCGGGCCACCACTCGGCGAGTTGCGGCAGGACGTGTTCCTGCTCGGGCGACTTCTCGACCCACGGGCGATCGGTGGCGAGACCCTCGGTCTCTGCGTACGCCGTGACGCATCCCTCCAGCAAGTCGCGGGGGGTGCGCCCCGAGGCTTCCCAGCGAGCCGAGACGAGTTCGCGGAAGCGCGCCTGGTCCACGTCGCGGAACGGCGCCGCCACGTCGTCCGAGTACGTCGAGAGGTCCACCAGCTTGCGCACGCCCGACCACTCGAGCGTGTAGGTGAGCCACTCGGGTGGCTCCGCGTTCTTGAGCGTCCGGAACAGGCGCGCCTCGACCGGGAAGACCAGCAGCTCTGGATGTCCGTCCAGGAGCGACGTCAGCAGCGTCGTGCCCGACTTGGGGAAGCCGCACACGAACACGGGTGGGGGGAGGGGCTGTGCCGCGGATTCAGGGGCCATGGGCTCGGATGATACGGAGGCATGCTCGGCCGGAACCGGTTTCTGCTCCGAGGCGGCGGGCTCTGGGAGACTCTGCCCCCGCGCACACGGCGCCTTGATGAGCGACCAGACCCCGCCCGACGACCTCCCGCCCGGACCCCAGAAGGGCGGCATCCACAAGGTGATCCGCGCCTTGACGGGTGGGGGCTCGTACACGGCGGCGTTCCTGCGCGGGCACCTCTGGCGGCACCGGAGCGCCGCGATCGTAACGATCGGGCTCTCGATCGTCCTGGGCATGCTCGTGGCCGCCGAGCTGATGACCTACAAGCTGGTCGTCGATGCGTTCGAGGTCGCGTCCGGCGGGGACAGCCTCACGAAGACGCTGAACGCACTGGGCTGGGTCGGTGGATACCTGAGCGACCTCCGCGCGGAGCTCTCCAAACGCAACTTCACGCTGGCGCTCATCGGCATCCTGGTGGCGCTGCGGATCCTCCAGCCGCTGATCCAGCTCGGGTCGAAGTGGATCTCGATCCACGTCAGCATGTCGGCGTACCGCGACATGCGGCGCAAGATGTTCCGGCAGTTCGTCGGCATGCGCTACGGCCACATGACGCGCTACCGGACGGGTGATCTCGTCCAGTACTTGAACGAGCTGAACCCCGCGTCGGCGCAGGTGACGCACTACTCGGCGCTGATCGGCCACGTGATCACTGTCGCCTTCGTCGCGATGAGCATGATCTGGGGCTCGTGGCGCATGGCGCTCGGTGTGCTCGCGCTGCTTCTGCTCCTGGCGTGGCCGCTCCGCCGTCTCATGATCTCGATCCGCCGCGAAGCGACGGCGCACGTGCGGGCCAGCAAGAAGCTGAACGAGCACACGCTCGAGTTCCTCGGCGGGCTGCGGCAGGTCCACACGTATGCGCGCAAGGACTACGCCGTCGACGTCGTGGACGCGGAGATCGACGAGAGCGTGTCCATCAAGCGCCGCGGGCTCTTCCTGCGTGCCGTGGCCTCGCCGCTCCAGCGTGTGATCGGCGCGCTCGCCGTCGGCCTGGTGCTCTGCGGCGGGTACGTCTGGTTCAACGAAGACCTCGGCACCGTCGTGATGTACGTACTCGCACTGCAGCGCATCCTCAGCCTGGTGAACGGGATCGGCACGATGGTGGCCACCATCCAACACAAATGGCCGCCGAGCGAGCGCGTCGCGGCGATGCTGCGACGGGACGACAAGGCCTACGTCGAGTCGGGACGGAACGCGTTCCCCGAACTGAAGGACGCGCTCGAGTTCGAGAACGTCGAGATGAAGTACGACGACGGGACGACGGCGCTGTCCGGCGTGTCGTTCAAGGTCCCGCGGGGCAAGATGGTGGCGTTTGTCGGGCCGTCCGGGGCGGGCAAGTCGTCGATCGTCAACCTGCTGCTCCGCCTCTACGAACCGACCTCCGGCGAGATCCGCGCCGACGGCACTCCGCTCGCGGACCTGAAGCTCAAGGACTGGCGGGGCGCCGTCGGACTCGTGGACCAGGACGCGTTCGTGTTCAACGCGTCGGTGGCGGAGAACATTCGCTTCGGCAAGCTCGATGCGACGCCGGACGAGATCCAGCGCGCGACGAGCGCCGCGCACGTCGCCGACGTGATCGACGGCCTGCCGAACCGTTACGACACCATCGTGGGGGAGCGCGGCACGCGGCTGTCCGGCGGCGAGCGGCAGCGGCTCGCGATCGCCCGCGCGCTCGTGCGCGAACCCTCGATCCTGGTGCTCGACGAAGCGACCAGCGCACTCGACAGCGAGTCCGAACGCATCGTCCAGGAGGCTTTCGAGGAACTGCGTTCGGACATGACGATCGTGGCCATCGCTCACCGGCTCTCGACGATCGCGATGGCAGACGAGATCGTCGTGCTGGATCACGGGTCCGTCGCGGAGCGCGGGACGCACGACGACCTGCTACGGAAGGACGGCATCTACGCCATGCTCTGGCGCCGCCAGGCGGGGGAAGCGGCATAAATCGCCTGGCGGCTCTGGCGCTCTGCGGCCTCGGACTCGTGTTTCTCCTCGCGGCGAACTGCTCCCTGTACCCCGGGATGACGCGATACACGTCAGTGCCGCCGGAGTTCGAGGAACTCGAGGCGGCCCTCGACCAGAGCGGCATCGTGCCCGATGGCGCGTCGACCTGGACGCGTGTCGCCCATGGGAGGGTCCAGTTCTACGTCGCCGAAGTCGTGCACGACGAGTCCGTGGCGGTCGAGGCAGAGGCGCGCCGTCTGGCGCGCGCGCGCTCGCTGCCTGTGTTCGACTTGCACTTGTACGAGTTCGTCGATCCCGTTGAGGGGATCGACGGGATCCGCTCCAAGTACCGGAGCGCGGTCATTCGCTGAACCCGCCGCCAGGCCGCCGTCGCGAGCCGGGCGTGCGGGTATAAGGAACCGCGCCCATGAGCGATCTGCCCGAGCCTCAAATGACCGGTGCCGTCATCCCGTATCGGATGGCCGCCAGCAGGCTGCCCGGCAAGGCGCTTCGCGACGTCGCGGGGAAGCCCGCTCTTGCGCGCGTGGCCGACCGCGCACGCGCGGCAGACTCAGTCGGGCGAGTCGTAATCGCGACGACCGAGGGCGCCGAGGACGACGCAATCGTCGAGCTTGCGGACCAACTCGGTCTGGGCGTGTACCGCGGCTCGACAGAGGACGTGCTGCTCCGGATCACCGAGGCCGCAGAGCAGTTCGGATTCGACATCGTCGTCGAGGTAGACGGCGATGACCTCCTCTGCGCGACGGCGTACATGGACGCCGGGGTGAAGCTCGCCATGATCGAGGGCGTCGACATGGTCTCGTTCCGAGGGTTGCCGCTCGGAGCGACCCCGAGCGTACTGCGCACATCCGCGCTCCGGCGCGCGGTGGACACGAAGGACTACTCGGATACGCAGACCGGGTTCTTCCGTTTCATCCGCGAGAGCGGTCTCTTCAGCGTCATCGAACCGGAGGCCATGGGCGATGCCCACCGGCACGACGAGGTGCGCATGACGCTGGACTACCCGGAGGATCTCGCGTTCTTCGACGCCGTGTACACCGAACTCGACGCGCTCGGCCGGGATTGGGGCCTGACCGACGTGGTCGCACTCCTGCGCCGACGACCCGAGCTGGTTGCGATCAACAGTGGGCTGGAAGATCGCTACAAGGAGCACTTCGACGCCGGGCTGGCCGACATGGGGCTGGGCGCGAAGGAGGACGAGTGATGAAGTTCCTACAGGTGGGTCTCGGTTCGATGGGCAAGCGGCGCATCCGCTGCCTGCAGGCGCTCGGCGAACGCGACATCGTCGCATTCGATCCGCGCGAGGATCGGCGTGAAGAGGCCGCCCGTCTCTACGGTGTCGAGACCGCGGCGGACATCGACCAGGCCTGGCAGATCCCGGGGCTCGATGCCGTGCTCGTCGCGACCCCTCCCGATCTGCACTACCCGTACGTGAAGGGCGCGCTCGACCACGGTCTGCACAGCTTCTGTGAGGCGGGCGTGATCAGCGAGGGCGCCGACGAGTTCCTGGCGCTCGCGAAGGAGAAGGGCCTCGTCGCCGCACCGTCGGCCACGATGCGGTTCCACCCGCTCTACCAGCGACTGCACGCCATGGTCGCCGAGAAGAAGGTGCTCGGCCGCCCGCTCGCGCTGACGTTCCACCTCGGCAACTACATCCTCGACTGGCATCCGTGGGAGGGACTCGACTTCTACGCCGGGCGCAAGGCGACGGGCGCCGGCCGCGAGATGGTGCCGTTCGAGTTCGAATGGATGCGCTGGGTGTTTGGCGAAGTCGTGTCGGTGCAGTGCACCTACGGCCGCCAGCTCGACCTGCCCACCGACATCGACGACACGTACGCGATCCTCGCGACGTTCGAGAGCGGGCTGATCGCGACGATCCTGATCGAGGTCGTGGCGCGCTACCCGATCCGCGAGGGCAAGGTCATCTCGCAGACCGGGTCCATCGACTGGAACCTCGACACCAACCGCTTGAACCACTTCGATGCCGAGAGCGGGGCGTGGTTCCACCACAAGGCGCAGGGCCGCGGCTTCGACTTCGAAAACATGTACGTCGCCGAGATCGGCGCGTGGCTCGCCGCCTGCCGCGGCGAGGCGGAGTGGGAACACCACTTCGGGCACGACAAGGAACTCGGCCGCATCCTCCTCGCCTGCGAGCGCAGCCATGAGACCGGACAACGCGTCACCGTCGCCGAGGTGGATGCATGAGCGAGGGTGGCTCCGAGATGGAACGGCTGCACGAGCGGTCGGATCGCCTGATCCCGGCCGGCGGCCACACGTACAGCAAGGGCGACGACCAGTTCCCCGCCAATGCCGCCACTCTGATCGAGCGCGGCGAGGGTGCGTGGTGCTGGGATCCGGACGGCGGCAAGTGGCTCGACTTCGCTATGGGCCTGCGTTCGGTCATCCTCGGACACGCATTCGAGCCGGTGCTCGACGCGGTGCGCGCGGAGCTGGTGAAGGGCAGCAACTTCACGCGACCCGCTCCGATCGAAGGCGAACTGGCCGAGTTGCTCACCGAGATCGTGCCCTGCGCCGAGATGGTGAAGTTCGCGAAGAACGGTTCGGACACGACGTCGGCTGCGACGCGTCTGGCGCGTGCATACACCGGACGCGAGCTCGTCGCGGCCTGCCGAGCGAACCCCTTCTACAGCTTCCATGACTGGTGGATCGGGGCCACGGTCACGAACTCCGGCATCCCGCAGCGCGTCCGCGAGCTCACCCTGACCTTCGACTACAACGACATCGCGTCGCTCGAGCGGCTGTTCGCAGAGCATCCCGGCGAGATCGCGTGTGTCATGCTCGAACCCGTCGCGTTCGACAAGCCGAAGGACGACTTCCTGCAGCGCGTGATCGACGTCGCGCACGAGCACGGCGCGGTGGTCGTGTTCGACGAGATGATCAGCGGCTTCCGTTACCACCTGCAGGGTGCACAGGGGCTCTACGGGGTCACGCCGGACCTCGCCACCTACGGGAAGGCGGTCGCGAACGGCTTCTCCGTCGCCGCGCTCTGCGGGAAGCGCGAGATCATGGAGCTCGGCGGCCTGCACCACGATCGCGAGCGCGTGTTCCTGCTCTCGGCGACACACGGCGGAGAGACCCACGCCCTTGCGGCGGCGCTGGCCACGATCCGCTTCGTGCGCGACAACGACGTTCCCGGGCACATCACAAAGCTGGGTCGGCGCCTCAAAGACGGCATGCACGCCGCGGCGCAGGAGGCGGGCATTGCGGGGTTCGTCGAGGTGATCGGCTACGACCAGAGCCCCGTGATCCTCTGTCGGGACCAGGAGCGCAAGCGGTCCACCGCGTTCCGCACCCTGTTCCTGCAGGAGATGGCGCGGGAGCGCGTCTTGATCCCGTACATCGCGATCAGCTGGGCACACGGCGAGGCGGAGATCGATCTCGCCGTGGCGGCCGCTCGCAAGGCGTTCGACGTCTACGCGCGCGCGCTGACGGATGGGCCGGACGCGTACGTTCAGGGTCCGGTCGTGCGTCCGGTGTTCCGGAAGTACAACGAGGATCCCGCCTGAAGCGCGGCTGCGCGCTCAGTCGAGCGCGGGCGGCGGCGGCATGCCGTTCGCCGTGTATCGCGGCCGGTAGGTCAGCGCCTGCTCGAGGACGGCCCGGGGCGTGTGCAGCCGGTCCCCGACCCTGAGTCCGCGGAACGGCTCACCCGTCTCGCCGTCGACCACCCGGGCGACAGAGAGGCCGCTTCCACGGGCGGCCACATGGATGCGCCCGTCGTTCGCCCGGTAGACGAGCCCCGCCTGGAACGCGTGGAACGGCCCTTCCGCCGCTTTCTCGCAGCCGCTCAAGCGGATCAGCCGATCCCCGAGGTACGTGCCGGCCCCGGCGTACGGACTGTCGAACGCGTCGACGAACGTCCGGATCTCGCCGGCGCTCCACGACCAGTCGACGAACCCGTTCACGCGCGTGTCCAGACGCGGCCAGTACGTGCTCTCGTCGTGGTTCTGCTTCCGCGCGGGGAGTGGCTCCCGTCCGCAGAGCGCATCGATCACGCGATGTACGAAGACAGCCTCCCGAGACATCGCGAAGCGTTGGCGATCCGACGGGGTGCGACACGCGGAGGGGTAGTCGAACAACTCCTGCAGGATGATCGCCCCCGTGTCGATGCCCTCGTTCACGGCGTGCAGTGTGAAGCCGCCCTTCTGTCGCCCCTGCAGGATCTGCCATGTGTCGCCGCCCGCACCGCGGTGGCGTGGAAGCGCCGCGCCGTGCAGGTTGAGTAGCGCGCCGCGGAACACGTCGATGTGCTCCCGGCGGAAGATCCAAGGTGACGACACCGACAGCCCCAGCGTCTCGTTGTCGACGTGCTTGACGAGACGCTGCGGGGGCAGATCGACGCGGGATTCGAACGGGATGTTGCGGTCCGTGAGCTCCGACTCGAGCGTGCCGTGAGCGAACTCCGCTGCGAGCTGCGCCGGAGACGAGATCACCTGTACTGCGCGGCCCTGGGCGATCGCTCCCTCAGCGAACGCAAGCAGCGGCCGCCCGCCGCCGAGCAGGACGAAGCGCTGATAACGAACCGGCTCGAGGATCACATCCGTCTCCACAGCACCACAGCCCGCCGCGGCCCTCCGCAGCGGGTGTGCAAGGGTACCCGCGCCGCCGGAGTCGATTCAGCGCCATTTGGTGGACCGCGTTCGCGGGGGGTGTGAGACTCCTCGGCGGCCCGAAAAGCGGAGAGGAGACCGAATGTCGGAGGGCGGGTGCCCGCTGTGTGACGCGCACGTCGGCGACGCGCTGATGTGCCCGAACTGCCGCTATCCGGTCAACGTGCGGCCGCTCGCGGACTTCGGTCCGGATGACCTGTCTCTCTACATCGAGGATCTCGGCGAGCTCTCTGCCGGCATGCGCGGCGGGACGTCGGACCCCGCCGACGATCTCCGCGACGATCTGCTCGGGGCCTGCGTGGCGATGGACTGGCTGCGCCCTGAGTCGGTGATCTTCAACTACCGGAACATCCGGGCACTCCAACGGCACGCCGAGGTGCTGGTGCATCCGTCCGTCGATCTGGGCTGCGGGACGGGCGCGTTCACGACCATGCTGTTCGGTGGACGCTTCCACGTCGCGGACGATAGCTACGGTGCGATCGATCTCACTCGGGCGGACGCGTACGACGTCCACGAGACCGGGAGCGGGCCGCGCATCGCGACGCCGCCGCGCAAGATCGGGATCGGCGTGGATCTCCGCGAGAGCATGGTCGAGCGGTCACGCGAGCTGGGCGTGTACGACGCAGTGCATCACGCGGACGTGCGGCGGCTGCCGCTCGCCGACGGGAGCGTGGCGTCGGCTGTCACGAACATGTTCGACGACCTCCCGCCTGACGGGCTGTGTGAAGCTCTGCGCGAGATGCACCGAGTGCTGCGCCCGGGCGGCCACGGCCTGATCGTCAGCCCCGACGAAGCGTTTCGCGACGCGCTGGTCTATCACGGCCGTGCCGACGCGGCACTGGCTCGCGGCGACACGGCGGACGCGGACCGATTCCGCGCGATGGACCGCGGGCGGTCCTCCTGGGTGCCGCGCGACGAGGGGACGTGGCGCGGGCTTCTCGCCGAGGCCGGGCTCGAACCGGTCGCCCACGAGACGACGCTCGACGAGTCGCACATGCGGTTCTGGGACGTCGGGTGGCGCCCGCTGTTCCCCTGGACGGTGAAGCTGCGCGCCGCGCTGCGCGACGGCGGGACGCTCGGGGCCGCGAAACCGGCGATCGTGGAGTTCGTCCGCGCGTACGTGCAGCACGAGGCGACGCGACCGGCCACCGGCCGTCCGGCGTTCTCCCTCGTCGTCGCTCGCCGGCCCCGCTAGCCGGCGGGAATCAGGCGGCCTGCGAGTTGGTCGTTGCGCAGACGTTCCGACAGCTCCCACAGCGCGGTGCGGTTCGAATCCCATTCCAGGAGCGCGTGGATGGTGGAGTAGTCGCCCCAGCGGATCGCGGTGTGCTCGCTCGAGAGACGGATCGTCGCGGCAGTGCAGTCCACCGCGAAGGCGTGTTCCAAGATGACGAACACCTCCGGACCCCACTTCGCCGCGGCGGAGAAGTGGCTGGTCGGGATCGTGGCGTGCGCGTCCAGCGCGTAGATCCGCATCGTGCGCGGCAGCCCGCCTTCCTCGTGGGTCTCACGCCTGGCCGCCTGATCGGGGGACTCTCCGGACTCTCCTCCGCCAGCGAAGCCCTGCCAAACACCGAGATCGCGTCGCCTGAGCGCCGCGAACTCCGGGTCAGCGCCGTCGCGCAGCTTGAACGGCATGACGAGGATCTGGAACGGCGCCCGCTGTGTCATTCCGCGTCCTCCAGGAGTCGGCGCCCGCGGCGTCGTCCGACGAGGCTACGGCTTGCGCAGGACGGTCAGGAAGCCCGACGCCATCAGTGCGCCGACGGGTGTGCGCGCGAGGCTCTCCATCGCGAGCGCCAGGTGGTTGAACGCGCGCGGGTTCGCAGACTCGAACGACGGCGGGAACGGGTGGAAGTGCGTGAACACCGTCTCCTCGTGCACCAGCCCGCCCACGGCGTATGCGGTCGCGGCTTCGGAGGGAGTGTGTTGGCGCAGATCGACGGGGCGGCGGGGGAGCGGATCGACGCGCTTGCCGGAAGACGGCGTCGCGAGTCGCGCGGTCGCTTCGTGCAGCGCTCCCGCCGCCTCGTCCCCGGCGCCGGCGTTCATTCCGCGTGCGAACTCCGCGCGGCACTCCGTCACCAGCCGCGCGATCTCGCCGTCGTCGATCTCGGCACTCGTGTAGTCGTTCATGCTGAACAGGTTGAACAGCCGGTTGCGGAACGAGACGACCGCTACGCCGCCCGGCCGCAGAACCCGCGCCGCCTCGGCCGCTATCCCCGCATCGCCCTCGAGCCACTCGGTGACGCCCAGCGCGAGCACGGCGTCCACGCTGCTTGCGTCGAGCGGGAGCGACTCGGCGTCGGCGACGCGGAACTCCGCTCGGTCCGCGTGTGGCGACTCGTCGAGCAGAGCGCGAGAGGTCTCGACCATGCCGTCTGCGATGTCCACACCGATGACGTCGTAGCCGAGTTCGCAGAGCGCCAACGCGGTGTGTCCGGTGCCGCAGCCCAGATCGAGCACACGTCCGGCGGGCAGGTGTCTCTCCAGCGTCTCGATCGCCGTGCGCATGCGCGCGGGGCCGCTCGGGTAGTCGACCGCACCGGCGGCATCGTCGAACAGCCCGGCGTAGCGTCCGGCGATGTCGTGAAAGTGGTCGCGCACACGATCCAGGTGCCCGCTCATCTCGCGTCTCCAGTGGTTCGGGGATCGTAGTCGCGCCGCGGCGGCAGGTCGATCGCATCGAAGCGCGGGATCGCCATACGATCGCTTCCGGGTGTGATGAGGCCCTTCTCGATGGTCATCGCCGACCCGATGCCGTGCCTCGCCAGGGCGCCGTACATCGTGCTCACGAGGTCCGGCGATGCGCTCACGCCGCCGAACGGACAGGCCCACCATGTGGGCGGCTCACCGAGCAGATCGGCGAGGTACGCATGATTGTCGGCGATCTCCGCCCGGATGGCGTCCGGACCGAGCTGCTGCAGGCTGCGATGGGACGCGCCGTGCATGCCGATCGTCATCCCCGCTTCGTGGAGCGCGCGCACGTCGTCCGCGGTGGCGAACCACTCGCGCGTGAGCGCGTCGGCAGTGAGTCCCTCGGCCGCCAGCGTGCCCGCGACGATCTGCTCCACGACCTCGGGTGCCAGGGCGATGTTCGCCGCGTACTTGATGCGGGCGCGCACGAGCGAGTCCAGTGGATAGACCGTCTGAACGGCGGCGTCGTCGCCGAGCACCCCGCGTCCGCCCAAGTGGCGCTCCGCATGATCCACGAACGTCGCCCAGACTGTCTCCTCGTCGTGACCGAGCACCCAGTGCATCAGATGAGTCAGCGGCATGCGACCGTCGCGCAGCGGCCAGTTCAGCACGAAGAACACGCCCGAGAGTCCGCGGCGGCGCAGGATCGGGAGGATGACCTCGTGCTGGTCGCGCACACCGTCGTCGAAGGTGAGCAGGCACGGCGGGCGGGCGCGTTTCGTGTCCCCGGCGAGCCAGGCCGAGAACTCGTCCGCGCCGACGATGTCCCAGCGCTCGGCCAGCCAGTCGAGTTGCGCCTCGAACTCGCTCGTCATGAACGGGCGGATCCCGCGCGGGACGTCGCTGCCGTCGGCACGCACGTAGTGGTACATGACGGAGACGCCGGCCGTTGCCGTGTCGAGTGTCATGGCATGTCCCGCGTCATCCCCGGAACGCTAGCGGCGCCGGTGGGGGCTCGGAAAGTCTGTGCGGCGGCCTCGGCGATCACCGCGAGCGTGCGTTCGGTGGCCCGGCCGTCGAAGCGCGTGAGCCGTCCGGCCTCGCGGGCGAGCCCCCGCCGGCACTCCTCGCGCACGGTGGGATCTCCGAGGACGCCGCGCAGATGCTCCTCGAACGCCTCTTCGTCTGTCGCGACGAGGACTCCGTCGGTGTCATCCCACGTGTCGTGTCCGAACCAGCCGAAGTCGACGACGATGGACGGCACTCCGAGTGCGATGCTCCAGAGGACCGTCGACGAGCGGCCGGCGACCGAGACGTCTGCCGCGGCCATCGCGCGTGAGAGCGGAATATCGAGGATGCGCAGGTTCGGCACGTCGTCGAGGAACGCATAGTCCTCGCGTCGTGACTTGGGGTGCAGAGAGACGGCTACCGATGCGTTGGCGTCCGCGGTCTGCCGCGCGAGATCCCCGATCGCCTTGCGATGTCTCGGCCAAGGCACGATGCCCTGCTCGGCCATCTGCGGTACCGCGAACACGACGAGCGGTCGGTCGAGATCCAAGCCGTGGTCACGGGCGATCCCGGCTCGGATGTCGTCGCGCGCGCGTTGCGCAGCGTGCAACTCGTCGAGCGCCACGTCACCGGTGATCACGATGCGCTCGCGGGCGATCCCGGCTGCGACGCGCTCGTCGGCAACCGCCTCGGAGAACACACACACGCGGTCGGTCATGCCGCCTCCGGCCCACCAGGGACTCTGCGGCAGTTGACCCGCGGCGTGGAGCGCCAACGTTCCGAGCGGCCCGTAGAACAGCAGGCGCCGTCCGGTGCTCTCGTAGACCTGGCGCGGGAAGCGGTCGGCGACGTAGCGCTTCGCGGATCGCAGCGGCGGACCGTCCACGTTGTGGATGGGCCGGTCCATGCGGATCGTCGCCGACCCGACCGGGTGGGAGTACGCGTACGGGACGAGTACCGAGCGGATGCCTCGGTCGCGTGCGGCACGCAATGTTGCGAGCACCGGCCCTGACCGCCGATCGCTGGAGACGACGAGCGCTGCGGCTCCCTCCGTCGCAAGCCGTTCCGCCATCTGTGCCGCGACAGCGCGGAGCGCCGCTGCGCGACCCCGTGCGCGCCAGCGAACGGCCGGCAGGGTCTCCTTCGTGAGCCATCCGAGCCACGAGCGGGTCCCGGCAGCGGTCGCCGACTCGTGATTCTCACGCCCAGCTCGTCCCGGCGCGCCGCCGGCGTGCAGGCGGACGACGCGCACGCCGTCTGCGCCGTCTTCGGGCTCGTTCGGCCAGGGCTTCGAGAGCAGCACCACGGGGCGCATCTCGTTCGCCGCGGCCATCGCGCGGGCCACGCGCATTTGCTGTCCGAGTGCCGCCGCTTGGCCCGGCAGGAACACGACCGTGGGGCGCGCGGGAGTCACGGGAGGCTACTTCCCGAACACGTCGTTCGCGTCGGCGCGCGCGCGCTCCAGGTCCGGGTGCCGGCCCACGTCCAGCCAGTACTCGCGGATCGGGAAGGCGGACGTCGGACGTCCGTCTGCGCGCAGCTTCGCGAACAGCTCCGGCATGTCGTACCGCCCGGATCGCGGAACGAGCTTCAGGACCGACGGCGCGATCACGTAGATGCCGGCGTTGACGAAGAACCGCAGCGAGGGCTTCTCGTCGAGACCGGTGAGCTCGTGTCCGTCCACGGAAACGACGCCGAAGGGGACGATATGCTCGTACTCGCGCACGCACATCGTGGCGTCCGCGCCGTGGTCGGTGTGGTAGTCGAACAGGTGCGAGAAGCTGAGCGAGGTCAGCACGTCCCCGTTCATGACCAGGATCGGCTGATCGGGCAGATCGTCCAGGAGCGAGAGCGCGCCGGCGGTCCCCCGTGGCTCGTCCTCCACCAGGTAGTCGACGTCGATCCCCAGCCGGGATCCGTCCCCGAAGTGGTCGCGGAACAGGTCTGCACGGTAGTTGAGAGCCAGAGTCACGCGTTGGAACCCCGCGTCGCGGCAGGTCTCGATGATGCGCTCGACGATGGGGCGGTCCCCGACCGGCAGGAGGGGCTTGGGCACTTCGTTGGTCAGAGGCATCAGTCGCGTGCCGCGCCCGCCCGCCAAGATCACGACTCGATTGTGCCGAGGCGTACGCTCCAGCAGGTCGTCGATGATCCGCAGGCCCACGAGACGCCCGGCGTCGTCCACGAGTGGGATCTGGTGGATGCGGCGGCGCCGCATGGTGGCGAGCACGTCGCTGCCCGGCGTTGCCTCGGGTGCGGTGACCGGCCGTCGGTTCATGACGTTCTCGATCGGCGTGTCCAGGGTCACGCCCGCCAGGATGCCGCGACGCACGTCCCCGTCGGTGACCGTGCCCACGAGCCGGCCGTCGGTGTCCACGACGAGCGCCACCTGCGCCGCGCCCGCATCGATGCATGCGACGGTGTCCGCGAGGCTCGCATGGGGGCTCACGGTGATCCGCTCGAGAGCGGGTCCACGGGTCGGTCCGAGGGGTGTCATGGGCGAATTCCGCCCGGGCTGCCGAGCGAGCCCGGCAGCCTACCGCGGCGCTGCTGCCCGGGGGCAAAGTCCATCCCGGTAGACTCCGCCGATGCCCCCTCTCACAGCGGTCCTCCTCGGCAAGGACAGCGCCAACTCCAGGCTCGCGCTCGACCACCTTCTGGCGGCCGGTGTACGGGTCACGGGTGTGGTGGGACCCCCGCAATCTCAAACCGGGGAGGGCGGCTCGCTTGCGGCGCACGCGGCCACGCACGGCGTGGTGGGGGCCACGCTGAGCGCGCTTGCCGGCCAGGCGCCGGGGAGCGTCGATCTGGTGCTCTCCTACCTGTATCGCCGTCGCATTCCGCCGGCGGTGATCGCGCTCGCCCGCACGGCGTGCCTGAACTTCCACCCGGCACCGCTGCCGGAACTGCGCGGACTCGGCGGTTTCAACGTCGCGATCCTCGAGGGCTTCGACGAGTTCGGTGTGTCTGCGCACCACGTGGCGCCCGCGATCGACGAGGGCGACCTCGTGGAGGTGCGCCGGTTCCCGATCGACGCGCAGAACGAGACCGCGGCGTCACTTGCAGCGAGGACGCGCCCGCGCCTGCTCGCGTTGTTCCGCGACGTGGTGGACGCACTCGTTCGCGGCGACGAACTTCCGCGCACTCCCCAGGGAGAGGGTCGCTACGTCTCGCGGGACGAGTTCGAGCGCATGCGGACCGTCGGCCCCGATGATCCAGCGGCGCTGGTTGCGCGCAAGGCGCGCGCGTTCTGGTATCCGCCGTTCGGGGGCGCCGTCGTGAAGCACGGCGACTCGGAGTACACGGTGGTGACTCCCGAGATCCTGAACGGGCTGCCCGACTCGCGGGACGGCTCCTAGGCCCCGTCGTCTGCCGGAGGATCGATCGGCTCGTCGGCCTCGTAGTCGCGCGTCGCCTCGGTCCCGAGCAGCGACCACCAGGTCATGGGGCTCGCTCCCGTGGCGGGCCGCTTTGTCGTGAGGGCCGCCCCGTCGAGCGTCTCGCCAGCGGCGATGTGGCGTGCCGCGATCACGCTCTTCCGGGCGATCTCGATGTTGGCCTGCTCCGACGGCGCGGGCGCCTTCTCGCGGCTTCCGAGAGCGGCCTCTACCTCGCGTATGCCGCGCACCATCGCCTCGAGCTCATCCGGCTCGAGGGATGCACGGTGATCCGGACCCGGCATCTCCCGGCCCAGCGTGAAGTGCTTCTCGACGACGACCGCGCGGCGGGCGACGGCGGCCAGGGGCGCGCTGATGCCGGGCGTGTGGTCGCTGAACCCGACGGGTACGCCGAACGCATCGCGAAGCGTGTCCATCGCACGCAGGTTCACGTCTTCGTGGGGAGTGGGGTACTGGGTCGTGCAGTGGAGGAGCGTCACGCGGTCCGAGAGGTCGGTCGGCAACGCGAGTGCGGCGGCGAACGCCTCCCGGGACGGCGTGTCCGCGGAGCCCGACGAACCGAAGGCGATGACGCCGAGCGCTTCGCGCACCTCGTACAGGGTGGACATCCCCGTCGACATGATGAGCGGCAGTCCCAGGCGCGCGACGTGCAGCAGGAAAGGGCCGTTCGTGATCTCGCCGGAGGGGATCTTCAGACGACGCACGCCGACGTCGTTCGCCAGGAAGTCGGCGCTCGCCTCATCGAACGGCGTCGACATGAACTCGATACCGAGGTCGTTGCAGTGGTCGCGGAGCGCCAGGTGCATCGCGTGCGACAGCTCGAGTCGCCGGAGCATCTCCAGTTGCGTCTCCGCGGTGCCGGTCGTCTCCTCCTGGTACGCGGCTTTCGGCGCGCGTCGCGACGCCAGCCGGTCCGCCTTGAACGTCTGGAACTTCACCGCGTCCGCGCCGGCGGCCACCGCCACCTCGACGAGCTTGAACGCGATGTCGCGGTCGCCGTTGTGGTTGACACCGGCCTCAGCGATGACGAACGTCGGCGCTTTGCTCACGAGGTACCTCCCGGCCGGTCGACGAATCGCTTTACGACCAGTTCGGTCAGATCGACCCTGGCGAGGTCCTCCACGATCCGCTCTGTCGCGTGACCGTCCCCGAACGGGTGCTCGCCAGCGACGTGCTTCGCGCGCCATGCAGGATCCAACGCAGTCCCGATGGCCTCGGCGATGGCGTCCGCGTCCTCGGTGCAGTCCAGCACCGACGGAGCGCGCACCCGGCCGTCCTGCCGCGGTCCGACGTTTACGGTCGCGGTCTCTGTGGCCGGGACCTCGAGCAGACCACTCGACGAGTTGCCGACAACGACGTCGGCCGCACGCAAGGCGCTCAGGTAGAGACTGTGTCCCATCGTCGTGTAGACGCGCGCCCGGTCCGCGTGCTGTGCCGCCCATGCGTCGAGACGCGCGTTGATCGCCTGTCCGCCCTCGTCGGCGTTGGACTTCGTCAGGATCACGTTCGCGTCCACGCGATCGAAAGCGTCGAGGAGCGCGCCGACGTGTTCGACGCCGCCGCCGGGCCGGGTGGTGACGGGGTGGTACGTCGCGAGCAGCAGCGGCCGTCCGGCGGAGAGGCCGGTCTCCTTCAGCACCGCGTCGGAGTCCAGGAGTTCCAGGCGGTTCAGGCTGTCGATCCCGACGGCGCCGACGTCGTGCACGCGCGCCGGGTCCTCGCCCATCTGGATCACGCGCCGCTCGTACTCGGCACACGCGACGTAGTGCAGCGCCGAGAGCTTGGTGATGGCGTGGCGCATGGAGTCGTCCAGTGCGCCGGACGTGACCTCACCTCCGTGCAAGTGCGCGATCGGGATGCGCGACACGAGCGCGGCGGTCGCGGCGGCCAACGTCTCGTACCGGTCGCCCAGCAACACGACGACATCGGGTTCGATTCGCGCGAACGCCTCGGCCATCCCGGTCACGCAGAGTCCCATGCTCCGCGCGATCCCCGGCGGCGAGTCGTCGTCCAGTTGCATGTTCACGCTGGCGTCGACCGGGATGCCGTCCTCGCGGATCAAGTCCACCGTGCGGCCGAACGCGTCCTCGAGGTGGGCTCCCGTTGCGATCACCGAGAGCGCGAGACCCGGATGCGCGGCGACGTCGCGCATGATCCACTGCAGGAGGCCGTACTCGGCACGGGTGCCGGTCACGATGCAGATCCGTCGGGTTGGGGTCTCGGTCAAGCTGGCGTCTCGGTCAAGGCAGTGGCGTCGACGGCAGGTTGATGATCCGAGCGTGCAAGTCCTCGGCCGTCCGGAGGTCTGCGCGCGGTGCGTCACGATACATCGTCAGACGGTGCAGCGGCTCCCACGCGGGGCGCAAGAGGACGCCGCGCTCATGACCCTCGGCCAGGACGGCGTCGCGCAGGTGCGCATGATCACGGTCGAGCAGGAGTGTGTGCAGCCAGTGGTTGCTCGTGGCTCCCTCCGGTTCACGAAACAGAGTCACTCCGTCGATCCCGGAGAGTGCCGTCTCGTACCGTGCGGCCTGAGCGCGCTTGCGTTCCAGCAGCAGCGGCAGCCGCTCCAGTTGCGCGCAGCCGAGCGCGGCGTTCAGGTTGGGCAGCCTGTAGTTGAAGCCCACGGCGTCGTGGACGTACTCCCAGCGGTGGGGGATCTTCGCGGTCGTGCTCAGGTGCTTGGCCCGCCGGCCTAGCTCTTCGTCGTTCGTCAGGATGGCGCCGCCGCCGCCCGTCGTGACGATCTTGTTGCCGTTGAAACTGAGCGCGGCGAGCAGGCCGTGGTGTCCCGTGTGCGTGCCGGTCTGGCCCCGGTGCTCGCCTGGATGGAACGAGCCGAGCGACTCGGCGCAGTCCTCGACGATCGCCAGGGACCAGCGCGCGGAGACGTCGGCGAGCGCGTCCATGCGGGCGGGGTGTCCGAACGCGTGCATCGGAACGACGGCGCGGATGGCGCGTCCGGTCTCGCGGTTCGTGCAGCCGTCCGTGCCGTGCTCGGCCACGTGGTCGAGGTGGGCGTCGAGTGCCGCCGGATCCAGGCCGAGCGTGCCCGCTTCGCTGTCCACGAAATGCGCCACCGCGCCGGCGTGCGCCACGGCATTCGCCGTGGCGACGAACGTCAGAGCCGGAACGAGCACTTCGTCGCCCGGCTGCACGCCCGCCAGGAGCAGGGACAGGTGCAGCGCTGCTGTGCCGTTGACCACCGCCACCGCTCGCGCATGTCCGGTGTATGCCGCCAGGTCCGCCTCGAACCGGTCGACGTACTTGCCGACGGACGATACCCAGCCTGTGTCGATGCACTCGTCGACGTACGCCCGCTCGTTCCCCTCGAACAGCGGCACGTGGAGCGGGTGCGCGTCGCGCGCCGGTAGCGCGGACAGGATTGCGTCGACCACGACGCGGGGCGTGAGTCCTGTGGTCACAGGTTGTAAGCGTGCGGCTTGTACCCGGAGAGGTTCGCGGGGTCGGCGAACCACGCCGCCGTCTCCGCGATTCCACGCCGGAAGCCGTCCAGCCCCCCGAACTCGGGTTGCCATCCGGTCAGCTCGCGCGCCAGTGAACTGTCGCAGTAGAGCCGGTCCACCTCGCTGTCCGCCGGCCGCAGCCGCTGCTCATCGAGCGTCACCTCGACCTCGCGCTCCATGGTCTCGGCGATGACGGCAGCGAGATCGCCGATTGAGATCTCGAAGTCGCTGCCGACGTTGAGCACCCGGCCGATGGCCTCGTCGCAGGCCGCGACCGCGACGAACCCTCGCGCCGCATCGCGGACGTACGTGAAGTCGCGCGTCGGAGTGGTCGCACCGAGCCGGATGGCGTCGGCGCCCGCTGCGATCTGCGTGATGATCGTAGGGATGACCGCGCGCGCCGATTGGCGGGGCCCGTACGTATTGAACGGGCGGATCACGGAGACCGGCGTCCCGAAGGACCTCTGGAACGACAGTGCGAGCTGGTCCGCGCCGATCTTGGTTGCGGCGTAGGGCGATTGACCGACCAGAGGGTGCTTCTCGTCGATGGGGACGTACTGCGCCGTGCCGTAGACCTCGCTCGTCGAAGTGCAGACGACCCGTTCACACCCCAGGTCGCGGGCGGCCTGGAGCACGTTCAGCGTGCCCCTCACGTTCGTGTCCACGTAGGCGTCCGGCGACCGGTACGAGAACGGGATGGCGATGAGCGCCGCCAAGTGCAGGACCACGTCACAGCCATCGACAGCGTCCCGCACGCCGTGCGGATCGCGGATGTCGCCGGCCACGATCTCGACGTTCTCCAGCACGGCAGGCGGGGACCGGTCGAGCCACCCGTTCGAGTTGAACGAGTTGTAGTAGACGAACGCCCGTACGTCGTGCCCGGTCCGCACCAGTTCCTCGGTGAGGTGCGAGCCGATGAAGCCGTCGGCTCCGGTGACGAGCAGTCTCTTGCCGTTGAGTTTCATCGCGTGTCTGGGCCCCTCCCGGGAAGCGATCGAGCAGGCTATCCGATCCCTTGCCCAGGCGTGACGGGCCGCGAGCCCGACACGGAGATAGAGTCCGGGCATGTCCGGGCTCCGCCCACTTCTGCGTCCTCTGGCCCGCCGGCTCTGGTTCGTGCGGCCGCGGTACTTCCCGTTCCAGGCCAAGTACAGACGCGTCCACGCTCCGCCGCGCCTGGTCGAGATCGTCGGAATGCCGCGCACGGGATCCACGCTGGCGAAGCGGTTCCTGGGTGACTACCCGGGCCTCGTGGTCGCGGAGTACGGCGGCTATCACAAGGCCCGTCAGCACGCGGAGTCGCTCGAGCCGGGACAGGTCCTTCTCGACAAACGCACGCGGAACTTCTTCCTGCTCGACGAGCTCTACCGAGAACTCGGTAACACCGCGTGGTACCTCGGTGTCGTGCGCGATCCACGGGATCAGCTGGCCTCGTTGTTCGCCGGCGCGCACTTCCACCCTGAGATTCCGCGCGACCCGTCGTTCTGGGCGCTCTGGGCCGACCGCTACACGACGCTGTTTGATCTTGCGGCTCGGCGGTCTCCCCACGGGGCGCGCTTCGCGATCGTCCGCTACGAGGACATGACGACGGGCCCGGTTGCGGTCAAGTCGGCGTTCGTGGCGTGGCTCGGCGTCGTCGGGCGATTCGAGATCACCGACGAGTACGACACGCAGATCGAAGCGCTGAGCCGCCCCGGACGCGAGGACCCGCGCGTGCACCAGCAACGGCGCGTGAGCGCCGCGTCGGTGGGGAAGTGGCTCGACCTCGAGGGCGAACAACGCGTACTAGCCGACGCATGGAGAGCGAACCCTGCGGCTGCGCGGCTGATGGAGCGGCTGGGCTACGCCGGGGAGTCGCGCACCGCGTGCTCCGAACTCCCGGGCCTGACGAGTCTCGTCTGACGTCGCGCTCGGCGTGATGCCGTGGGGCGCAGCGTGGTACCCCCATCAGGATTCGAACCTGAACCACCGCCTTCGGAGGGCGGTACTCTATCCGTTGAGCTATAGGGGCACCGTCCGCGCGCACCAGTTGGCGCAGCGGGCCGGGAATCGTAGGCGTCGCAGCACGGCCTGAGTGAAGAATTCGTTCCTCATGAAGATCCTCCTGGCCTCCGATTCGTTCGATCCCGCTGTCGGGGGTGTGCAGCGAGTCGCCCACGATCTCGCGCATGGCCTCGCGGATGGCGGGCACACGGTCCATGTGGTCACGCCTTGGATGGCCGGCACCGTACTCTCGGAGAACCTCCAAGGGGTGCCGGTCACCCGCGTCCGCCTGGGGCGCCCGGCGCTGCGGCCCCGGGCCGTGCTCGGGTTCGCCCGCCGGATCGGCCCTGCGCGACGGGCCGTGGGCAAGCTGGCCGCGGAGTTGCAGCCGGACGTCGTGCACCTGCACTTCCTGCAGTCACCACTGGCGTACCTGCTTCCGGGTGCGGCCCGCCGCGCCGGAGCAGCGCTGATCGGAACGGTGCACGGCAGGGACGTGGGCGACATGATCGAGAACGACGCCGTGGGCCGCGCCGTCGTGCGTCGCATGCTGCGACGCGCGGATGCCGTGACAGCTCCGTCGGAGGCCACACTGCGGGTGGCGCACGACCTGGTCCCTGAAGCACGTGGGACGTTCCGCGTCGTCCACAACGCATTGCCGCGCGACGTCGTGGCTCGGCTTCGCTCACCCGTGGCCGCCGGCGAGCCCGGCCGCGTCGTGGCCATCGGTGAACTGCACCCCAAGAAGGGCATGGACGTTCTGATTCGGGCCGTCTCGGCCGTTCCGGAGCTCCGGCTGCGCGTGCTGGGGGAGGGACCCGCCCGCGCCGACCTCGAGGCTCTGATTCAGCGGCACGGTGTGGGCAAGCGTGTGGAACTGGTCGGGTTCGTGGATCGAAACCAGTTGCTGCATGAGATCGACGCAGCGGCCGTGCAGGTGGTGCCCTCGCGCAAGGAGCCGTTCGGTCTCGTGCTGCTCGAGGGGTTCGCCGCCGGCAAGGCCGTGATCGCGTCGCGCGTCGACGGGATCCCGGAGGTCGTGGGGGACAACAACGCGGCGCTGCTCGTGCCGCCCGACGACATCGAGGCGCTGGCGGACGCGTTGCGGACGCTCATCGCCCAGCCGCGCCGGCGCACCGAGTTCGGACGCCGTGCGCGGGAGCGGGCGCGGGCTTTCTCGCAGGAGGCGACGACGGGCGGGTACGAGAGCCTCTACGACGAAGTGCTCACTCGTCGCGGCCGACCCACACCGTGACGAGCGCATCCGGGTCGATGTGGCGCTGCGCCGCGGCCCGTACTTCGTCCGCGGACGTCGACTCGATCGCCTCGATGAAGCGCTCCGGGTAGTCGAGCGGCAGTCCCAGGCGCTCGATCCCGACGAGCTGATCCGCCGCGTCGGCGTTCGTCTCGAACCCGAACACGTGGCTGCCCACGACGTAGCGGCGTGCGTCCTCGATCTCCTCGTCCGTCGCAGGCGAGTCCCCGACGAATCGGCGGATCTCGTCGAGGATTCCTACGGTTGCCCGCTCGCGCAGTGCCGGTGACGTGCCGACGTACGCCCGGAAGAGGCCGGGCTCGAGGTCCGCGCTGCGTGAGATGTGCGCCCACACCGAATACGCAAGTCCCTGTTCGTCGCGGATGCTCCGGGAGAGCCGGTTGGTGAAGCCTGGCCCCACGCCGAGCACGTTGTCGGAGAGCACCAGCGCGGGGAAGTCGGGATCGGCGCGGCGGATGCCCATGTGGCCGAGCGCGACGTGCGTCTGGTCGCGGTCCTCGGGTAGGTGGATCGTCTGCACCGGTACTCGCTCCGGCGGCGGCGTCACCGGCTCGCGCGACGCGGGACGGCTGGCCCAGTCGCCGAGGCGGCGCTCCACCAGCGCGAGTGCCTCGTCCGTGCCGAGGTCTCCGACCACCGCCACGATCGCGTTCTCCGGGACGAACAGCGCGTGGTGGTGCGCGACGAGATCCTCGCGCGAGAGTGACGCGAGCTCCTCGGTCCCGCCCTTGTCGCGGCGGGCAAGCGGGTGCTGCCCATACAGCTCGAGCATCAACCGACGGACCGCGATGCCGGCTGCCGATTCGTCCTCCGCGGCAATGGCGGCGAACAGTTCCCGTCGCTTGCGCTCGATCGCCTCTGCCGGGAACTCCGGCGCTCGCAGGACTTCGCACGCGACCGGCAGCAGCGCATCCGTGTCCGCGATCATGCAGCGGAGCGAGAAGCCGCCCGCCCCTGCGGTGAAGTGCGCCCCGCGGTCGGCAAACAGGCGGGCGATCTCTGCACCGTCGCGACCGCCGGCTCCTTCGTCGAGGCAGGTGCCCGTCCACGCGGCCTGTCCCGGCTTGCGCTCGTGCAGCCGGCCGCCGCGCACGAATGCCCGCACAGCGATCGTGTCGACGTCGTGGCGGGGGAGCACGACCACGCGCAGCCCGTTGTCGAGTTGGTGACGCGTTGCGTCCAGCCGCAGCGTCGGCCGCCCCGTCGGCAGCGTGGTCACGACGGCGGGCGCCGGCCGGGTCTCGTCCTCCGGGGCGCCCGGATCCTCGTGGCCTCCCTCCGGGATAGGCGGCCGCGCGGGGGCGCCCTCCGGCCGCGGGAGGAGCCAGCCCACCGTCCTGTTGCGGCGTTGCAGGACGCGCGCGGCGACGCGCTGCACGTCGGCGGGCGTGAGCTCGTCGAGTCGTCGCGCCTGGGCGGCCAGGAGGCGGTGGTCCCCGGCGAGGACCTGCATGGTGCCGATGACGTCGGCCGTGCCCGCCGCCGTCTCGTGGCGGAAACGGCGCCCGGAACGGATGAGGGCGCAGGCCCGCTCGAACTCGGCGTCGGTCGGGCCGTCCGAGACGACGCGATCCAGCTCGTCGAACAGGGCGCGCTCGACGTCGGCGGGCGCTGAGTTCTCCGTCAGCTCGGTCGAGATCGTGAACAGACCCGTGTCCCGGCGCGAGTCGTTCCCCGCAGAGACGCCGGTGACGAGGCCCTCGCGCCGCACCAGGCGGTCGTACAGCCGTCCGCTCTTGCCACCGGTGAGGACCACCTGGAGCACGTCCAGCTCCGTGTCTTCGGGGTCGCGCACGCGCACGCCGTGGTACGAGACCATCAGGCGCGGGATGGTGACGTCCATCAGCAACTCGAAGCGTCGCTCGCCCTCCTGTGCCGGCTCCTCCGGAACGAAGTGAACGGGCGGCTCGGACGACGGGATCTCCCCGAACAGTTCGATGATGCGGTCTGCGGCGCGATCGGCGTCGATGTCGCCGACGACGACCAGCGTGCAGTTCCAGGGCTGGTACCAACGCTCGTAGAACGCCAGGACGTCCTCGCGCGGCACCTTCACGATCTCCTCCGGCCAGCCAATCACCGGATTGCGGTAGGGGTGCACCTGGTACGCGGTTGCCTCAACGACCTCGTGCAGCGCCCACCACGGGTCGTCGCGGTCCCGCCGCAGCTCCTCGATCACCGGGCCGCGCTCGAGCTGGAACTCGTGTTCGTCGAAGGTCGATCCGCGCATGCGGTCGGCCTCGATCTCGAGCGCGCGCTCCCACCGATCGGACGCGAAGGTGAAGTAGTACCGCGTGCGATCCACGGTTGTGTCGGCGTTGTTCGACCCGCCGTTGCGCATCGTCACGCGGTCGATGTCACCGCGGCGCAGGGTCTGCGTGCCCTTGAACATCAGGTGTTCGAGGAAGTGCGCGAGGCCGGTCCGTCCCTTGTCTTCTTCGCGCGAGCCCACTCGGTACCACGTCTGCACTGACACGACGGGCGCCCGGCGCCGCTCGGCGATCAGCGCCAGCAAGCCGTTCGGCAGGCGTACCTCGAGGACTCCGCTCTCCTCGTCTCGCCTGCGGGTGGTCGCGGTCTCCCGCGTCGCCGTCAACGCTGCGGCCTCGCGCGTCCCGCGGCCGGCCCCTTGCGTGAGGTCGTGCGGCCACGTCCGCGTGAGGACGAGCGCTTCGCCGGCGAGCGGCCGCGCCGTGCCGGATCCGGCTTCCCGCGTTGACGGCTCGATCCGGAGTTGGTGCGGCGGCGCAGCGGGCGCACGTCGCCGCCCTCTTCCGCCGTCCGGCGCAGCGCCGCGACCTCTCCCGCGTCGAGCGGCCGGTACTGCCCGACCTTCAGCCCGCGCGCAACGATGGGACCGATCTGCATGCGCCGCAGCGAGAGGGCCGGGAACCCGAGTTTGGCGAGCGCACGGCGGATCTCACGGTTGCGCCCTTCGTTCAGCGTCACGGCAATGTGTGTGACCTTCGGGCCCGATCGCCTGATCTGCACGCGCGAGCGTCCGGTCTTGCCGTCGGAGAGCCAGACGCCTGCCTCGAACTTCTTGGCGTCGGCGGGCGTCAACCGGCCGCGTACACGGACGTCGTAGACCTTCGGGACGCGGTAGCGGGGGTGCGTCAGACGTTCGGTCATCTCTCCGTCGTTGGTGAGGAGCACGAGTCCTGTGCTGTTCTCGTCGAGACGCCCGACCGGGAACAGGCGCTTGCCCGGCAGGGGCGGGACGAGATCGAGAACCGTTCTGCGGCCGTGCGGATCGCGCACCGTGCAGAGCGTGCCCTTCGGCTTGTTGAGGAGGATGTACGTGTGCCGCCGCGGCTGCCTGGGCAGGGGCACGGTGTCGACGCGCACCTCGTCGGTCGCCGGGTCGACTTTGACGCCCTGTTCGCGGATCACGCGGTCGTTGACCTGGACGCGGCCGGCGTCAATCAGACGCTCGGCCTCCCGGCGGCTTGCGACGCCGGCCTGTGCGATCAGCTTCTGGAGCCGAATCTCCACCGCGAAGTCCCCATGGAAGTGAGCGTGTGAGTGAGCGTGTCTGGTGTCCAGTCGGCGCCGGCAATCGGAGCGCCGTCACCCCGCCGCCGTACTGAGGGGCGGGCGAGCGAACGGCTACGATACCCCCGCCCCGAGGCCCGCCTCGCTTTCCAGCGCCGGCGAGGCGGAGCGGGCGCCGCTCTGGCTTCAGGAGAGCCTCCCAGTTGGTCCGAATCGCATCCAAGGCACGTCGTCGCGAGCACGCGGCCGAGGTCGTCTCCCGCCTCGCCGAAGAGTACCCCGAGGCGGAGTGCGCCCTCGTGCACCGGGGGCCGTTCCAGCTCCTCGCAGCGACGATCCTGTCCGCGCAGTGCACCGACGTCCGCGTGAACATGGTCACGCCCGAGCTGTTCAGCCGGTGGCCGGACGCCGGGACGCTGGCCGGCGCGGAGCAGGAGGAGGTCGAGGAGGTCGTCCGCAGCACGGGCTTCTTCCGCAACAAGGCGAAGAACCTGATCGGGATGGCGCGGGGGCTGGTCGAACTGCACGGAGGCGAGGTGCCGGCCGACATCGACGCGCTGGTCGCGCTACCCGGCGTGGCGCGCAAGACCGCAAACGTCGTGCTCGGCACGGCGTTCGGACAGAACGCAGGGGTCGTGGTCGACACCCACGTGCACCGGATCGTGCATCGGCTCGCGCTGTCGCGTCAGCACGACCCGAAGAAGGTCGAACAGGATCTCATGCAGATCCTCGAGCGTGCCGAGTGGACGGACTTCAGTCACAGGGTGATCCACCACGGACGGCGGGTGTGCGTCGCGCGCACGCCGCGGTGCACTGTGTGCACGCTGGCCGACGTCTGTCCGTCGCGGCAAGACGTCGCGAAGCCGCGTCGCCTGCCCGATCGCCGCGAGCGGACCAGCCCCCGGGGGAAGAAGAGGGCGCGTGCGAAGAATGGCCGGGAGAAGAAGAGGGCCAAGGCCACGCGTGCGCGGAGGCCATCGTGATCCAGGCGCTGCGCGCACTCTTCCAGAAGCCCGTCGCGGAGGACCGTCCGGATCTCGCGGCTCTTCTCGGCGGCCAGCTCAGCGGCGAGGACGGCAACGTGCTCATCGTCGACGGTTCCGTTCCGCCCGACTGCGAGTGGATCGCTGCGCTGTTCCCCGGCGCGACCCTGCTGCGGCAGTCGCGCGCCGACGGATTGCCGTTTCGTGACGGAGAGACGCAACCGCTGCCGGCCAACGACGGAGGTTGGGCCCTGATCGTCCTCATCGACGTCGTGGACCGCGTGCTCGACCCCGCATGGGCGTTCCGCACCGTGGCCGACGCACTCGGCCGCGGCGGGCGCGCGCTCCTCGTTCAGGCCGTTGCGCCCGACGACGCGGCGGCGCGGGCCGACTGGAACGTCCTCGGCCGCCTCCGGAACGTGGAGCACACCTGGACGCCCACCCGGCGGCAGGTGCGCGCGTTCCCGACAGCCAGTGGATTCGCGCGTGGCGACGAGGTGCTCTGGGCCGAGAGCGTGCCGTTGACCGCCGCCCGCGGCGACACCGAGGAATCGCTCCGCCACTTCGCGGCCGACGTGGACGGCGGGGGACTCGTCTCGGCCGATCGCGTTGCCGTCACGCGCCTCGCACTGGTTCTCGAGAGAGAGTGAACCCGATGCGCGCAAGCTGCCGCTCGACCGTCTTGTGCATCGCGATGACGCTCGCGTTCACTGGCGGATGCTCTCCCGAGGAGATTTCGGATGACGCAGTGCCCGAACTGGTGGTTCCCGCTGAGAACGTGCTGCGCGCCGCGGAGGATCTTGCGACGGCGCGTCGCCTGATCGCGGCAGGCGGCGAAACGGATGCGGAACCCCTCTTGCGCAGCGTCGTCGACGTCGATCCGAAGAACGCCGACGCGCACGTGCTCCTCGGTCACGTGCTGCGTGAACTCGGCCAGCACGACGAAGCCGTGGTCGTGCTGCGGCGGGCCGTCGAGTTTGCGCCGCGGGACCCGTCACCGCGACACGGGCTCGCGGACTCTCTCGATCGGCTCGGTCAGCTGGGCGAGGCCGAGGCGACCTATCGCGGCTGGCTCGAGATCGAGAAGGGCGACGCGGACGCGCGCTTCCTGCTCGGCACCGTCCTCTACCGGCAGGGTCGGTTCCGGGACGCCGTGCGCGAGTTGCGCCAGGCTTCGAAGCAGCGCCAGAGCGAAGCGATGTGGCGGAGCGAACTGGGGCTGGCGCTCCAGGCGCTCGGCAAGCTGGATGAAGCGGAGGCGAAGCAGCGCGAGGCGACCGAACGCGATCCGCGTTGCGCCACGGCATGGCTGCGGCTCGGCAATCTCATCTATGCGCGTGATCAAGCGCGGCTGAGTGAGGCCATCGACGCGATGCGTACCGCCGTCGACCTCAACGGAGGCGACATCCACAATCACGTGTACCTGTATCGCCTGCTCAGCATCGCCGCCGAGCAGGGCGACGACGCCGCTCGCAACGCGGCGGACGCGCACTTCAGACGCGTACTTACCCTCCACTCGGGGCGTCAGCTGACGGGTTCGCGTCCGGCGATGCGCGTGACCGGAAGGGAACGCGACCAGGCCATCCGGGAGCTGCGTGACCAGCTCGTCGACGAGCCGAGCGACGCCGCGAAGCGCACGCGCCTCGCACGCCTGCTGCACGTACGGGACGACCTGTCCGAGGCGCTCGAGCACTACGATCTACTGCTCGCTGCGGAGACGGATCCGCCGGCCGACGTGCTCGCGGACGCCGGTGCCGCCTTCCTGCTCTCCGGGCAGCGTAAGCGGGCCGTCGAACTGCTGCTCGCCGCAGTGGGGAAGGCGCCGGCGACGACTGTGCCAAGGCGCCACCTGGCGTGGGCGCTGCTCGAGAACGGCGAGGTCGACGCAGCGCTCGATGCCTACACGTCCGCGCGGGAGGCCAATCCGGACGACCGGCTGCTTGCCCTCGGTCAGGGACTGGCGCGCATGCGGGCCGGCGAACTCGAGGCCGGGCTGGTCCAGATCAACAAGTCCGGCTGGTTGGACTAGGTCGGCCTTTCACGCGCGTCGGTTGGGCAGCTCCGCTTCCGGTAACCTCTGGATCGTGCGCAACACCGTTCTCGCCGCGGTCCTCGGTCTCGCCCTCGTCGGCGCCGCGATCGCCGCCGGCAAGCGGCCGGAGCCGCGGCTCGTCCTCGAACCGAAGCAGGGCTACTCGTTCGCCGACCTGGCGATCTCGGGAAACGGGAAGGTCGCCGCGTTCGCGATGGGAATGGGCATCGGTATCGCGGATCCGAGACGCGGCAAGTTCCTGCGCTTCACCAAGCTCCCGGGCAAGGACGCAATCGGTGCCCCGAGGATCGCGTTTGCGGGACCGGACGGGAAGCTGCTCGTGTCCTGGCACGAGCGCGACTTCGTCCGCGTCTGGACGACCTCAACGGGCGCTCTGCGGACGAAGCTCGCGCCGACATGGAACAAGAAGGACCGGAGCGCACACGTCGGCGTGAGGATCTTCGCCGCGTCGTCGATGCGCCCCGAGGTCGCGCTCGCACACTGGGGGGGGATGCTGCAGATCGTGAACCTGCGGAGACCGACCAGGCCGCAGGAGATCTCGTTCGGCGACGGCAAGTTCCCGCACGCGATCGCGTTCTCGCCCGAGGGTGAACGGCTCGCCCTCGTGCTCAGCTCGGCCGAGCACAAGACACAAGTGAACGTCTACGCGCGCGGCGAGGAGAAGACCGGATGGTCCCTCGAGGCGTCGTTCGTGGACACGCCGCCCGCCGACGCCGACGCGCTTGCGAAGCGGCCCGTCCAGGTGTGGAGCTACGTGGCCGTGGCCGATGACGGAAAGACCGTGTTCGCTGCCGGGGCTCACGTCTCCGGCTCCGGCCGCTCCGCGCCACCCAGGCGGTGCGTGTTGCGCGGCTGGGATGTGGCAGAACAACGGTGGCTGTGGAACTTCGAGCGCAACAACGCCCACAACGGTCTCTTGCTCGCTCCGAACGGGAACGGCCTGCTCGTCGGCAAGCACGGCTCCGCTGTCTTCCTCGACCCGCTCACGGGGGCCACCGTTCGCGAGCTCGAGCCCTTCCCGGAGGGCCACGACGCATTCGCGCTAGATAGCACCGGCGCCAAGGTCTGGGCCGTGACCGATCACGTGTACCCAGGGAAGCTGATCGTCTGGGACGCGCCGCCGCGAGTCGTCACCGGCACCGGGCGGTAGGGTTCGCGTTCCACCGCTCGCGCTGCTCCCGTTGCAAACGACGTTGTTTACGTCGTTTGCCCCCGAGTCCGCTGACACGCGGACTCGCGTCGCGGGCGTTCGGTCTGTGGCGCCTCCAAGGCGCCATGATCTCAGGGGGCGGGCCGCCGCGCCCGCCCGCGCTCGTGAGGTGACGTGGACCGTGCGCGGCTCGGCTAACGCCGGAAGAGCATTGCGCGCAGGACCGTTGCGCCGAGTTCGACCTCGTACTCCTCGAAGCGCGATGGCAGGAGGAGTGTTTCGCCGGTAGCGAACTCGATCGCGGGGGATTTGCGGTCGAACGGGCGCAGGTTGCCGGCGCCGGCGAGCACGTGCAGCACCCGCCACGTTCCGTCGTCGGATGCGGGAGCCGTCAGCGTGAACGTGCCCATTGCCGTGACGTGCTCGACGGTGAAGTGAGTCGAGCGGACGAGCAGCAGGCGGCGGACCGGGCCGTCGTCCTCGATCAGCTGCATCGGGATTGTGTCCTCGCCCCGGGGTCCGAACTCGATCGACTCCAACGCGCTCTCGACGTGCAGGTCGCGCGGACGGCCGGCGAGGCCGACCCGCCCCCAGTCGTGGAGACGATAGGTCGTGTCGCTGTTCTGCTGGACCTCGGCGAGAAGCACGCCGGCGCCGATCGTGTGGACCGTGCCGGCGGGAACATAGATGGTGTCGCCCGCGCTGACCGGGACCGGGTGCAGCAAGTCGGCGAACGACCCGTCGTCGGCGGCGCGCGCGACGTCTTCGCGCGTCACGCCGTCCCGCAGGCCTCGGTACACCTTGGCGTCCAGCTCCGCGTGGAGCACGAACCAGCACTCGCTCTTCTGCTCCGCCCCGAGACGCTCGGCGGCCTCCGGACCGGGGTGTACCTGCACCGACAGCGGCTGCGATGCGTCGAGGATCTTCACGAGCAGCGGGAACGGGTCGTCGCCGCGGAACTCGCCGATCGTCCGCCCGGCG
Organism: Planctomycetota bacterium; assembly: GCA_965248445.1. Lineage (GTDB taxonomy): Bacteria > Planctomycetota > JAJSAM01 > JAJSAM01 > JAJVHW01 > CBDFJG01. The sequence goes on along the minus strand of CBDFJG010000002.1, from coordinate 738,644 downwards.
AGCGGGCCGTCGGCAATCTCGCTGGATCGGCCGTCCCGGTCGTGCACGAGCCAGCACTCGCCGATCGGGTCGCGGCCCGGCAGTTCCATCCCGAGCGCCTGCGCCATGCGCCGGCCGCCCCACGGCTTCGGGAGGAAGCGGGGCAGCAACTTCACGGCGTGTGGGAGATCGGGCATAACGACGGGAGCGGCGGGAGCCTTCAGATGAGAGTTCTGTGACGTCACGGTTCTACATCGACCGGCGCGGCTCGCCGACGGAAGTGCCGCCCATCGGATCGCTGGCGCAGGCTCAGCGCGACGCCGCTTCGGTGAGCATCGCGCGGGCCTGATCGAGCGCCTCGTGGGCACGCGCGGCGCCGCGGATCATCTCGGCGATCTCGAGCGTTCGTTCATCGCCTTCGAGCGCGTCCACCCCCACGTGTGTGCGTCCCGCCTCGACGGTCTTGCGCACCCGCAGGTGGTGCGCGCCGTGCGCCGCGACCTGCGGCAGGTGGGTGACTGCGAGAACCTGCCGCTCCGCAGCAAGTGCCGCCAACCGCCTGCCGATGACGTCGCCGAGCCGCGGTCCGACGTCGGCGTCCACCTCGTCGAACGCGAGGATCCCCAGACCGTCGGCGCCGGCGAGCCGTCCGCGAATAGCAAGCGCGGTGCGGGCCAACTCGCCGCCGGACGCGATCCGGGCGAGGGGCTTGAGTTCCTCGCCCGGGTTGGGCGACGCCACGAACTCGATAGGGCCCAGTCCGATCTCCGATGCGGCGCCGAGGGGGGCGTCGCCGCGGGAAGGCAGCGCGACCTCGAAGCGCGTACGCGCCATGTCGAGCTCGCCGAGTGCCGCGCGCACGTCGGCGGCGAACCCGCTCCCGGCCGTGACGCGCGCGTCGTCGAGCGCCCGACCGGCAGCGAGCGCCGCGTTCGCCGCGTCGGCGACCGCCGCCTCCAGTTCCGACGCGTCGCGGTCGTCTCCCGCGAGGGACGCAGCTTCCTCCGCGGCGTCTGCCGCTTTCGCGAGTGCGGCCTCCTCGGTGGGTCCGTGTCTCCGCAGCACAGCGCCGATCGCCTCGATGCGGTCCTGCACGGTCTCGAGGCGCTCGGGGTCAGCTTCGAGCCGCGACAACGCGTCGTCCAGGTGCCGGCCCGCTTCTGCAATCGCATCCGCCGCGCGCTCCAGCGCCTCGGCGGCAGCCCCGACCTGAGGAGACAGTTCCGCTGCCTCTTCGATCGACCGGAGCGCGGCACCGACGCGGTCCTCCGCGGACGCGCCCTGCGCGTCGCCGTCGGAGACTCCGCGCTTCGCGGCCTCGACCGACCCCGCGTGGCGCTCTGCTGCTGCCAGCAGTTCGCGTTCCCGCCGCAAGGCGTCGGCTTCGCCGGGCTCGAGCGCGACGGCGGCGACCTCTGCGACGATCGCACGCAGTTCATCCAGGCGCCGTTCCCGCGCATTCCCGCCGCGGCGCAGCACTTCGAGGCGGGTGCGGACTTCCCGCCACGCGTGGAGTGCGTTTGCGAACGCGGCGCGCTGCGGGCCCAGCCCGGCGGCCCGATCCAGCAGTGCGGTCTGCCGCAACGGATCGAGGAGCGCGCGGTGCTCGCCCTGTACGTGGACCTCCGCGATCACTTCGGCGAGCGCGCGGAGAGTCGCAACGGGGACGAGGTTGCCCGCGACCTCGCAGCGATTGCGGCCCGACGCATCCACGCGGCGTGTGACGACGATCTCTACCGGTGTCCGCGGCGGTTCTTCGTCGATCGCCGCGAACACGCCTCGGGCGACGTCGTCGTCGGAGATCTCGAAGACGCCCCGCACGGATGCGGACGACGCCCCGGTGCGGAGCATCTCACGCGACCAGCGTCCGCCGAGAAGCAACACGAGCGCGGAGAGGATGAGGCTCTTTCCCGCGCCGGTTTCCCCGGTCAGCACGTTGAGGCCCGGTGCGAAGCGCACGCGCGCATCCTCGATCAGCGCAAGGTTGCGGACGCGCAGTTCGAGCAGCATCGCGGGTCAGGAGACGCGAAGTCCGGAGGCGGCGGGGGCGTCCGGCGTGAGGACGCGCACCGCTTCGTTGTCCCGCACGGCGAGCAGCATCCCCTGGCTCTCGACGCCGCGCAGCTTGACCGGCTCTAGGTTGGCGACGACCACGATCGTCTTGCCGACCAGCTCCGCCGGCGCGTAGTGCTCGCGGATGCCGGCGACGATCTGACGCTCCTCGTCGCCGACCTTGATGCGCAGCACGAGCAGCCGGTCCGCGTCGGGGTGGTTCTCGGCCGACACGACCTCCGCAGTGCGCAGATCGACCTTCATGAAGTCGTCGAACGTGATCATCGGGGCCTCCGACGCGGAGGGTATCAGCGCACGGGAGAAGTCGGCCTGCCAGACGAAGGGAGCGCAGTCGGAGGGAGCGCCGGCGAAGGGAGAGTGCCAGAAGGGCGCGTCGGCTAGCGCGGGCCGGAGAGTTGCGGGCGCTTGGGGACGGGGGCCGGAGGGGTCTCCTCCTCGTCGTCCTCGCTCTCGTCACCCGTCTTGACGGGGGGCAGGATGACGGGAGGCTTCGGCGGCGGAGGACGCCGGACGGTCGGCGGGACCGCAGGGGCTACCGATGGCTGCACCGGGATCCGCGCGGGCGGGAGTCCCTTCTGCGGGGCGAGAGGCTTGCGAGCGGGCGGCAGACGCACCGCAGGGCGTGTCGGAGCGTCCCCGGCCGTCGCGGGCTGCGGCGGGGCGCCCGTCGGCGTGACCGGGGCGGCGAGTCCCGCGGGTCCCGCCAGACGCGGACGGGCGCCCGGGAGAGACAGCGGCGCGGGCTCGTCATCCAGCGACGGGTCTCGCGGCGGTGTCACGGGCGCCGGCCTCGCCGGGCGTGCCGTCTCGGGGAGGTCACGTGCGCTCAGCGGATCGCGCTCGCCGGACTTGACCCTTGCCAGGTGGTCTTCCACTGCCGCAGCGCGTCGGCGCAACTCACGGTTGGTCGGTTCGGCGAGCAGCCCGGCGGCGAGGTGCGGGAACGCCTCGTCGTGCCGTCGCATCTCGTAGAGCGCGATGCCGAGACGGCCGCGGACCTGTTGCTCGAGTTCCGTCGACAACTCGCGGCCGCCGAGGACTTGCTTCAGCAGGACCGCGGCGGCGCCGGGGTTGTCACGCGAGAGGAAGTGCTCGGCCTGCTGGATCGTCGCGCTCTCCTCGGGCGTCGGATCGTCGCCGCCGGCCGTGATCGAGAGAACCTCGAGCCACGGGTCACCGCCGGTCGTGTCGCGCACGACGGCGCGCACGAGCAGCGGCTGGCCGCGGCGCAGTCGAGCGAGCCGCAGGTCGTCCGCGCCGCCGCGCCGGACGAACACCTTGCTGAAGCGGGCCGCCTGTGTGGTCTCACCGATCCGCGGGACGGGAGACGCTGGTGACTTGTCACCGCGGGGCAGGACCGCGATGGGCTGCCACTCCTTGGCCGTGAACTGGGTGAAGAACGGGTTGACGCCTTCGACCAGAGCGTCGAAGCGAACGCGAAGAACCACGGGGACGTCACGCCACGTGTCAGGCGTGGCTCGCACCTCTTCCAGAGTCGCGGCCTTCGCGCCGCCGGCGGTGTCCCACCATCCCGCGCGCGCCGGCAGCGCGACGGAAGAGACGAGCACCGCGGCCAGCAGGGCGGCGATGAGGCGTGATGCGCTGCCGCCTCCCGGCCGATCGGGCCGGTTACCAATGCCAATCAGCCCGGCGCCAGTCATCGTGGGATCAGTCCAGAAAGTCCTTGAGGAGCTTGTAGATCGCGAGGTTGAGCCTCTCCTCGGAGAGGTACGAACCCGCGCTCAGCTGCGCGCGGATGTCGTCTACGAGGTCACCTCTTGCATCGGGCGAGCGGGTCAGCATCTTGAGAATCCCGGCCAGGTCTTCCCCTTCTGCGAACTCCGCATGGACCGTGGGCTCGGTCGCTTCGGTCTCTGCCGACTCCGGAGAATCTCCGGTCCGGTCGTGGTCCTGCTCACTGTTCATCCGCAGGGCGTCCCTCGAGCGGTCGAGTAGATATAGGCTCATCCGTCGCCGGCACAGCCTGCCGACCCTCCTTTGAAGCTCTATCAGTATCGGTAGCCGCCGCCGAGCGGATACCGCCGGCAGAGAGCGGCACCCAGACCCCCTGCCGGGCAGGGCGAATAGTTCACTGGTCCCGGAGTTGCCCGCAACCTCGCGTCGTGAGCGGACTGAGGATCACCGGAGGGGAGCACGGCGGCCGGCGCCTGCGGTCCGTGCCCGGCAAGGGAACCCGGCCGTCGATGGACGCTCACCGCGAGTCGCTGTTCGCCATCCTGGCGCCTCGACTCCCCGGCGCCGCCGTCCTCGACCTGTTCGGCGGCACGGGCGCGTTCGTGGTGGAGGCGATCTCCCGCGGCGCCGACCGCGCGGTGGTCGTGGAGCGCGCAAGGGCCGCGCTCGGCACGCTGCGGCAGAACGTGCACGACGTGCTCGGTGCGGATGCCGCGGTACGCGTGGTCTCCTCGGACTCCTACCGACGGCCACCCGTCGGGGCGGAGCACGACCTCGTTTTCGTAGCGCCGCCGTACCCGCACTTCAAGGAGCGGCGGGCCGACGTCTCGAAGCTGCTCGCGTGGCTGCTCGAGGGCGAAGAGCCCGTGCTGGCCGGCGGCGGCTGCGTCGTCGTGCAGTGCGAGAAGGGCGACTTCGCGCCTGCGAACGCGACCGGCTACTCGGTCGAGCGGGAGAAGACCTTCGGCCGCACGGTGTTTCTCATCCTCGTGCGGGCGTAGGGAGTCGGTGCGGACGTAGGGATCGGTGCGCGCGTAGCGAATCGCCGCCCGTGATCGTGGCGGCCGGCCCTTCGTCTACGAGCAGCCGGTTGTGCGTCGGCCAGCAGCCTGCTACTCGTCGGTCAGGAAGAGCGCCCGGAAGACCACGGCACCCTTCGGGTTCTTGCGCTTCCCGAAATACTGCGTCGCGTGAACGATGAAGAACTCATCACCGAACGGAGCGTCGCCCGTCAGTTCCACGGAGACGAGGCCCTTGTAGACGTCCTTCGGCCTGACGCCCTCGGCGAGCAGGTCGCTGATCGAGACCGAACGCGTGCCGCGCGCGGTGACGACGACCGACCCCGCCTGATCCAGCAGCACGGCGCCGTCCGGACCTCGTACGAGCAAGTCGAGGGTCGCCGTGCCCGGCGACAGGTTCATCACGAGGATCTCGACCGGCGTCTTTTTCCCCGACTCCATCCCGGCGAGAACGGCCGTGCACGACGCACCGTCGGCGTGCGCGGAGTGTCGCGGTGCGAACGAGAACGCGAGCACTGCGGCCACGGCGAGCAGCGGGATGATGCCTGCGATACGTCGGCCAGTGCTGCTCCGGCCAGTGCTGCTCCAGATTGGGCTTCTCCAGATTGGGCTCTTCATCGGCTCATCTCCATTCCACGACGGGAGCGAACGTCGCCCGGCCCTCTTTCTGCTGCGCCTCGACGACCATCGTCTCGGGGCCGAACGAGCGGAAGACCCCGCCTGTCCCGAACGCTACGAACTGAACCGGACCTTCGAACTCGCCCAGGTCGATCGAAGCGCGATGCGCGTTCACGATCGCCCCGAGGTCGAGTTCCAGCGTCTCCCCCGACCGGACGGGTGCACCCGCAGGGGCGAGGAACAGCGTCTGGCCTGCATCGGTGTGACGGATGCGGTACTCGACCGAGATGATGTCCGCCGCACTGGGGGAAGCGTTGTGGATGCGCACGAGCGCCGTCTGCTTCTTGCCCACAGTCAGACCGGACACGTAGAGCGTCGCGGTCTCCTCCTGCGCCTGCCCGTGCAGGGTCAGGGTGACCAGGCCGGCGACGGCGGCGAGGGCGAGGCAGAGCGGGAGTCGGAGGCGCACCCGGCCAGTCTACTCCGCAGTGTCCCGAGCGTGGCCGATCGCCCACCGGGAAGGCGGTGACGGGAGCCCGGGTCCGCTACTCTCCCTGCATGCTCGTCACACCACTCTCCCCGACCGGCGTGCCGTGCCTCGGCGTCAACGTGGACCACGTGGCGACGGTGCGCCAGGCGCGTCGCGGCGACCGGCCGGATCCGGTCGAGTGCGCGTTGCTCGCCGAGTCCGCCGGAGCCGACGGGATCACGGTCCACCTACGCGAGGACCGGCGGCACATCCAGGAGCGCGACGTCCGCGTGCTACGCAGCGTCGTGCGCCATCTCAATCTCGAGATCGCGTGCGAGCCGGAAGTCGTGCGCATTGCGGAGGACATCCGACCGCACGCGATCTGCCTCGTGCCGGAGCGGCGCGAGGAGGTGACGACGGAGGGCGGGCTGGATTGCACAGCGGATCCTGCGCGCGTCGCGGCCGTCGTAGAACGGCTTGCCGAGGGCGGCGCCGTCGTCTCGGTGTTCATCGATCCCGACGTGAAACAGTTGCAGGCGGTGCGGGAGGCAGGCGCCGCCGCCGTGGAACTGCACACGGGCCGGTACGCCGACGCGCCGCACGGGCGCGATCGCGAACAGGCGCTGGCCGAGCTGACCATGGCGGCCGCGGCGGGCCGTGAGATCGGCCTGATCGTCCACGCGGGTCACGGTCTCGACTACAAGAACGTCGGTCCCGTCGCGCGCATCGCGGGCGTCGAGGAACTGAACATCGGTCATTCGATCGTCGCGCGCGCGCTGGTCGTCGGGTTCGAGCGCGCCGTCCGGGAGATGGCAGTGGCGATGCGCCGCGCGGTCGGCGGCACCCCGCGAGGAGAGAGCTCCCGGTGAGTGACGGCCGCCTCTCGATGAGCGGACTCTGGACCGCGCTCGTGACGCCGATGTCGGGGGGCGGGGAGGGTCACTCCGACGTCGACCTCGACGCGCTCGACCGCCTCGTAGACGAGCAGATCGACGGCGGCGTGGACGTGCTGGTCCCCTGCGGCACGACCGGGGAGTCGCCGACGCTCTCCCACGCCGAGCACGATTCTGTGGTGGCGCGCGTCGTCGCCCGCGCGGCCGGACGCGTGCCGGTCGTCGCCGGCGCGGGCTCGAACTCCACGCGCGAAGCCGTGCGCCTGACCCGCGCGGCGGCAGAGGCGGGTGCGGCCGGCGTCCTGCTCGTCTGCCCCTACTACAACCGCCCGAGCCAGCGCATGCTGTTCGGCCACTTCGCGCAACTCGCCGAAGCGACCACCGTTCCGATCGTCCTCTACAACGTCCCGAGCCGCACCGGCATCGACCTGCTGCCAGAGACGGTTGCCCGGCTGCGCGAGGCGTATCCCGTCATTCGCGCCATCAAGGCGGCGTCCGGTTCCGCCGATCGCGTCGGGTCTATTCGTGGGCTCTGCGACATCGAGGTTCTGTCGGGCGACGACGCGCTGACTCTGCCCATGATCTCCGTCGGAGCGCGTGGCGTGATCTCGGTCGCAGCCAACGTCGCGCCGGATGCTGTCGGCGGAATGGTCCGTGCCGCGTTGGCCGGTGATCTCGAACGGGCGACGGCCGCGCACCACCGGCTTCTCCCGCTGTTCCGCGCACTGTTCGACGAGCCGAACCCCGTGCCCGTCAAGTGCGCCCGGCGTCTGATGGGGCGCGGCACCGGACTCGTGCGGCGCCCGCTCCTGCCCGCGCTGCCGGAGACCGAAGCGCGGCTCCGCGAGGTCCTCGTCGGCCTCGACCTGCTCTAGCACACGCTCCCGACGCGAGGCGCGAATCGCGCGGTCCGCGTCTAGCGAGAACCGGCGCGATCATCGCCGTGCGTTCCGCCGTCCTGATGAGTGCGGATCGGGCGGTTCCCGGCAGCTCTTCCCTCCGCGTCACTCGACGGAGGGCAACGGGCATGACGGAGCGCTTGAACGGTTCATCGCGGGCGACTCGCACGGATCCAACGGTCGTGGCGGCGGCACGGGCTGGCGCGCCCGGTGCGTTCACCGCCTTGTACGGGTTGACCCAGCCGCGCGTGCGCAGCGCCGTCCGACGCGTCGTCCGCGACTCCCAGGGCGCCGAGGATGCGGCGCAGGAGACGTTCCTCGCCGTGTTCCGCGCGCTCCCGAGGCTCGCCGACGTCGGTGCGTTCGACGGCGGGATGCTCCGGATCGCGAGGAACGCCGCCATCGACTCATTGCGTAGGGCGGCGCGGGAGCGCCCGTCGCTGCGCGCGCACGACGAGTCGATGGACGGGGCGCCGGGCATGCCGCGCGTCATCCGCCGGTCCGGATCGCAGCCACCGTGTCCGCGCTCGGCGGCTCTCTTCTCCGCGGCGCTCGACGAGATGCCGTCCGCTGTTCGCGAGACGCTGCGCCACCGTTACGAACACGGCCTCTCCTGTGCGGAGATCGCGGACCGGCTCGGCGTCAGTCAGTCGTGCGTCAAGACAAGGCTGTTTCGCGCGCGCAAGGTGCTGCGCGCCACGCTCGGGGTTGAGGGTTGACCGTCAGCGCCCGCGCTGGAATGCGAGCGCCTCGTGGATCCGCCCGGCGACGTACGAGTCCTTGTTGTGGCGGGGGAGTGCTTTCTCGAGCGCAGGGATCGCGTGTTCGTGCCGCACGCCTTCGAAGTAGTTCGCGATGCGCCCGTCCTGCGTCGAGCCCTTTGCGAGGATCTCGGCCAGGCGGCCGGCGATCCCCTCGTTGTCGATCGAGATCGCAGCGTTCGCCGCAGCGTTGGCGACGTACTTCGCGGGGTCCGAGATCGTGTCGAGCAACGCATCGAGGGCCGGGCGGGCGACGCCGGGGGCCATCTTCCGAAGGACGTGGGCGGCGCCGCCTCGGTAGTCGGACGTGCCCTCGTCGCCGAGAATTGCGATCAGCGTCGGAACAGCGGCGGTGCCCATGCGTGCCAGACCGGTCTGCGCGTTGTGCCATCCGTCGCCCGCTTCGCCGCGCATCGCGTCCCGGAGGATGGGCAGCGCATCCTCGCCGAGCACGTCGCCCAGCCGCTCCAGCGCGAAGGCGCGGTCTTCTTTCGTGACGCCGTTGCGCAGCGGGCGTTCGGCCGCGTCACGGAACAGGTCCTTTACGACGTCGCTCGGCGTACCGAACGTTGCGCCTGCGCGCAGGCGGGCACCGAGCGGACGCGATGCGTCGAGGACCAGAGCGCCGTACACGCTGTCCAGCCCCTTCACGCCGAGTTTCGCGGCGATGTCGATCGCCGAGTTCACAACCGCCGGGTCGTCGTGATCGATCGCCTTCCGCACATCGTCATGTGTTCCGTTGCGCACGGAACCGTTCTTCATGGAGACGACGCGCAGTAGCTTGCCGCTGCTCAGCACGACCGCTTCGGATTCCTCGTCGATCCAGGACGCGTCGTGCCACCAGATACTGGACACGCTCGCCTGGAAGGTCTCGATCGTCGCCGTGTCGAAGAGATCCGACAGCTTGAGCTCGTGGTGGATCTCGCCCTTCGGCGACACGATGACCACCGACTTCCCGTAGCCGACGTTTCCGTACTTCTCGATGCACACGAAGCCGTTCCCGCGGCTCGAGACGTGTACGTGCAACGGCAACTGCCGCAGCTGCCCTCGGGCGAGCACGGCGTCGCCCGGCCGCAGTCGCCCGGCCTTGTGTGCGTCGCTGTTGTTGCGATCCCGTTCCGCCTCGACGCGGGTGGCACCCTCGGCCCGGCGCGCGTAGACGAACGACCCGTCCGAGTAGCTGCCGTCGATGACGACGTAGTACTCGCCATTGGCGTCCGATGTGCGCTGGCGCCCGAACGGCCTCCAGCTATCCGCCAGGGCGCCGGCGGCGACAACCGCGAGCAGAGCCAGAGCGCCAAGAACGGGGCGGGGGAGTCGCATACCGACTTGGACGCAAGCGGGTCGTGTGGGTTCCGCCAAGCCACCGGGTTGGGGTGCGGCGTTCACTCCGGGTCCGGAACGGCCGGCTCGTCAGTGAAGTCCAGCCGATCGACCGGATTGACGATGCCGGAGACGACGTTCTGGATGTGGCCCGCCACGCGGCGCAGGTACCGGTACGCCATGACGGCCGCCGCGTCGGCGCCGGAGCAGCTCTCCGTCTTGAAGACGGAGATCATCCGTTCCTGGCACGTGTCCACACACACCTGCGCGCGCGCGATGAACGCGACCGCGGCCTCGCGGTCCTGCGTCTCCCAGAGTTGCGGTGCCTCGGCCAGTAGCGCCGATGCCGCGAGCCGCAGCGCCTGCAAGTCCTCGTGGTGCTCCGCTCCACGAGGAAACGTGCGGTGCGCCGCGAGCGCGAACAGACTCTTCGCGTAGTCGCCGACACGTTCGGCGTCTTTCGCGACCGACATGAGGATCAGCAGTTCCGGCAGGTTGGCGGAACCCGTCACCGAGCCGTGCACGACGATCTGCCGGCGGATCGACTGTTCGAGCGCGTCGATGCGCTTGTCCGTCGTGAGCAGGTCGTCGCGGACCGTGGACGGATCGGCTCCGCCGAGCAGAACGCTGCACGCGGCGTCGAACTCGTGCCGGCCCTCCTGGATCATGCGTTCCAGATCGTGCGCCATCTTCTGCAGGCCGGAGGGCCCGCGGCCTGTCATCCGTTTCAGCCACTCGAACATGGTTCAGTCCTTGAAGATCAGCATCCCGCAGATCGGGATGACGACGAAGGTGATCACGATGTAGAGCGCAGCGTACAGCCGGTTCTTCAGCGTCAGCCGCGCGAGCCACTCTGCCATGCGGACCGGCAGGAACCGGACCGCCGGCACCGGATAGACCAGCGATGTGGCCGCCAGATTGAATATCAGGTGCACCAGCGCGATGACGAGACCCCACGAACCGGCCACGATCGCGGTGATCAGGGCGGTCACCGTCGTCCCGATGTTCGCCCCCAGCGTGATCGGGAACGCATTGCGCAGCGACAGTACGCCTGCGGCGATCATGGGTATCAGCAGCGATGTCGTGATGCTCGAGCTCTGCACCGCCACGGTCATGCCGATGCCGACGACGATGCCGATCAGGCCGCTCTTCTCGAGGGCCGCGTTGAGCGCCCGCTCGGCGCGGTCGGCGATGAGCTTCTTCATGTTGCGCGTGATGTAGGTCAGCGTCGCGATGATGCCGCCGAGAGCGACCACGAACAACATGCCGATCTCGAAGTGCGTCGGGCTCTTCGGATCGGTTGCCAGAATGCCCTGCACGAGCTTCGTGAGCCACTTCACCGACACCTGGATGGGGCTCTTCCAGCCGCTCGACGCCACCTCGGCCACCACGGGCCCGACGAGATTGATGTCCGGATCGAGCACCTGGGCGAGGTGCACGGCCGCCTCGGTCAGAATCCCACCGTCGTGAAGTGAGAACCCGCCGGACGTGAAGATCTCGATGGGCAGGAAGATCGTGACCGCGATCAGGTTGAAGAAGTCGTGCATGGTGGCGCCGGCGAACGCGAGCTCGAACTCGCGTGATTGCCTGACATGCCCGAGGGCGACGATCGTGTTCGTGACCGACGTGCCGATGTTCGCGCCCATGATCATGGGAACGGCGGTAGCCACGGAGAGCTCGCCGGACCCGACGGCCGTGACGATGGTCGCCGTCGTCACGGAGGATGACTGCACGAGCACCGTCGCGAGGATGCCCACCGCGAGTGCGGCAAAGGGACTGCTCACGCCGTCGAAGAGACCTGAAGCCGTCTCCGCGCCAAGCGCCTTGATCGTGCCGCCGAGCAACTTGATCGAGACGAGGAACAGGAACAGAAGGCACAGGAAAATGACGAAACGCACGAGCGGGTGGAGGTTTCGCTCGCCGCGTCCTGAGGCCCCTTCTGGTCCCATGGCGGGAATCTAGGCCGCGTAGCTCGGGCATGACCGAAATTCGACCCGCCCGTCGCCGGGTCGCGCGCCACCGCCGCACTCGGGGCGGCGGCCACTATAGTCTCCGGATGGCGAGGACGCGGGGACCGCGCAGCGAGTTGAGGGGGTGCGGTGGCTAGAGCCGCCGTCATCGACCTGGGGACCGGTGCGCGCGTGCCGTTTCTGCGTGGCATCCTGACCCGCTCTCTACAGGCGGCCGGGCTGCCCTTCGAGGTGGCGTACCGCGTCGCGTCGGAGGTGCGCGAGGAGCTGACGGATCGCACGGAGATCGATTCGGGCGCCCTCAGGGAGCTGGTGGCCGGGCGCCTAGAGGAGGCTCAGGACGTCGCATCGGACGTCGTCGAGAGCTACCGGAAGGCCCAGCCCATCCGGAGCCTCGAGATCCGGCTGTCCGACGCATCGACGCAGCGTTACTCACGCGGACGCCACCGGGAGAGCCTGATCGCGTGCGGAATCGGTGCCGAGCAGTCCGAGGACCTGGCCACCGAGCTTCGGGATCGCCTGGTCCGCGAGGGCGTGAACGAAGTCGACCTCGCGCACATCAAGAGCCGCACACACGGTCTCCTCGAGGAACGGCTCGGTGCCGCCGCCGCACGGCGCTACCTCGCGTGGGAGGCGTTCCGGCACGGTGACCGCCCGCTCGTTCTCGTGATCGGCGGCTCGACGGGCACGGGCAAGAGCACGGTCGCCACACGAATTGCGCACCGCATGGACGTCGTCCGCACACAGTCCACGGACATGCTGCGGGAGGTGATGCGGACGATCGTCCCCGACCGGCTCGCGCCCGCGTTGCACGTGTCCTCGTTCGAGGCGCACACCGCGTTGCCACAACCCGGTGCACAGTCCGGTTCCGAGTTGTTGATCGAGGGGTACCTGACTCAGTCCCGACTGATCTCCGTCGCTGCCGAGGCGATTGTCGGGCGTGCGGCACGGGAACGGGTCAGTGTGATCCTCGAGGGTGTGCACCTACACCCGGCGTTGCAGAGCGAGTTGCTCGCGGACTTGCAGACCGGCGGTGCGGACGATCCGATTGTCGTCCGCGCGTTGCTCGGTGTGCTCAGCCCGAAGGAACTGCGCCGCCGCATCAAGGGCCGCGGCAAGGAGACGCCCGATCGCCGCGCAAAGCGCTACCTCGACCACTTCGACGAGATCTGGGGCGTGCAGACGTTCCTCATGTCGGAAGCCGACCGGCTCGACGTGCCGGTCGTCGTGAACGACGACCTCGAGACGGCGGTCGACGAGGTCACCGAACACGTCATGGCAGCGCTGCTCGACGGATTCGCCGAGACACCCGAGAGCGTGTTCGGCGCCTGATCTCGGCGCTTGAGGGAATCGAGACGGCCGCGCACCGGAGCGCGCGGCCGTCGCGTTGCTTCGATCGTCTAGGGAGCGTCGATCCAGTCGCCCTTCAGCTTCAGCTTGAGAGGCTTCTCCTTGTCGCTCCGCAGCACCTCGGCGGTGACCTTGTCCTTGCCCTTGGTTTTTCCGTCTTCGCCAACGGGCGTGTAGGCGATCTCGAGCTGGAGCTGGCCCTTGGGGTAGACGGTGTGGAACCCCGAGACGTCGCTGACCCAGCTGAACGGCGCCGGAAGGGTGGCCGGCGGTCGGAACGACACCGGTCCCTTGCCCTTGTTCCGGAGTGTGATCATGCCGGTCGTCGTGTTGCCGACCGGGACCTTCTTGAACGACTTCGCCTTCTTGAAGTCCTTCTTGATGCCCGGCTTACCGGGCAGGTTCACGACGCGTACGAGGAACGGCGAGTCGGCGATGTTGAGGCCGCCGGGACACGAGACGCAGACCCACGAGTGGAAGTCCCGCACCCTGTTCTTCTTGCCGAAGATGTCCACGTCGATCGGATCGACGCTCTGCAGATCGAGTGCGACGAGTTCGATCGGAACTGTGTCCGTGCCGCTCGGGGACCGCGGCTGCACACCGATCCCCTCACGAACGGCGTCCCACGGCGATGGCTGGGTGTCCTGCCCATTCACGACCGGGATGCCTCCGTCGAAGAAGCTCGGTCGGTCCTTCTTGCCCAGGACGAACGTGCGGTTGTGTGGCGCGAGCACGCTGTACTTCTGAGCCGTGTTGCCGGACTTCGAGATCGTCCGGCACGTGCCGGGCGGGATGTTGACCAGCGAAGACTCGTTTGCGAACTGCTGGAGCTCGCTGATTGGACCGTTGTAGACCTGCTGCGGCTCGGGGGTGCTGGCATCGAGGATCAGGACGTTGCCCGTCCCGACGTCGAAGAACGAGTCGACGATGAACTGCGGCCCCACAGGCACCGCGGGTTGAACAAGCACCACCGGGACGTCGACCGGCACGCCCTGCTGGAGCTGACCGATCCCAAAGACCGTCGTGCGATTTCGCGTCGGCGGGCCGACGAGGCCGCCACCGAAGAATTCGATCTCGTACGAGATGTCGAAGAACGAGTCCACCAGGAACGGCTCCTCGGCGATCGTGTCCGACGCCTGATCAGGGAACGGCTCCGGCGAGGGGAAGTTGGCGCCTCGCAGCTCGGTGGAGCTTTCACCGGGGAACGGCTGGAACGCCGGCGTGACGTTCCCGCCGAAGTGAGTCTCGGCGAACGGGATCGGCCCCGACCGGTTGCCGAAGTGACCCCGGGAGAACAGCACCTGATCGTCCGGACCGACCTTGATCGTGTCTGTGTAGAGGCAGCGCGGCGCCTGTCGCGGCGCGCCGGCCTCGACGGCGTGCGCCGAGATCGCGCACGCGAGAGCCGACGAGCCGTCTGCGAACTCACCGGTGACCTTGAGGTTGCGTCGAGAGCACGAGCCGTCGGCGCACATGCCGTTGCTGCGGGTGACGATGCAGATCATGCGGCACTCGAACGGTGCGAGGACGAGGCCCTCCTGCGTGATCGTGAGCGGATCGACGGCCCCTGGATCCGCCGGGTTCGGCACGATGCCGTTTGCCGGGACGTCTCCCTCGAAGAAGCCGACGAAGGTGTCGGCGCCCTCGACCGGACTCGAGATCGACGCCGCACCCGCGTCGTACGCGGCCTGGACGTCCGCGACCGAGAAGCCGTCCGGCAGATTCGCTACCTGGAAACCGCTGCTCCCGAGATCGATGGTGACCGCGTGCTTCGGATCGTTGTTGCTGATGAGGTAGTACGTCGCGCGCTGGTCACCGCGCTCCGCGATCGACACCAGCCCGTCTTCCTTCGTGAGGCAGCAGATGCCCAGGCGGGGCGTGTTCTCGTCCAGCGGCGTCGGCTGCACGATGCAGCTCTCGACCGTCGCCGTGTCGGCGTACAGGCCGGTCCCCGGGCCGGTGCCTGGGAACCGCACCTCGCACGTACCGATGATCTCGATCACGTAGTCCACCCCGAACGAGAGCGTTCCTGCGGCGATCACGTAGTCGACCGATGCGTCGGGCTGGCGACCCGGCGTCGACGGCGGTGTGGGTGAGAACGTCTGCTCCCCGACTACGAACGGCGTCCCGCCTCCGACCGGGGTCGCCGTCACGTTGACCCGGATCGCTGCGAAGTCCGGGAGGGGGCACACCTCGTTCCACCCGATGAACGACGCGTAGTCGATCTTCAGCGTGAGGTCGCCGCTCTTCTTGTTGACGAAGGACTTCGCGAGGACAGGCGTCCACCAGATCACCACTGAGCACGGTGGTGCGGGGACCGGTCCTCACGCGAACGCGTCGCGTTCGAGACCGAGCAGAGCGGACAGACCCAGCACACCGGCGATCAAGATTCGGCGCATCGCTTCCTCCTACCGTCCGCGCTGTTCAACGGAACGCGGACGCACACTTCCGCAACACGCCGCACGCCTCCCCGAACCCGGCGCAGCTTCGCCGGTGGAGCGCGCGTGTTGCCTCCCGCATCTCAGCCTAGCACAACGCGCGCACCGGCAGCGCGGCCCGGTCTCCGGGGCGTGCTGCGCGGAATGGGAGCGGGCCGGGCGTCCGTTGACGCCCTGCCCGGGTTGCGTGTCGTGACAGCGGCCTAGAAGAATGGGATGAACCCCTCGGCAACGGCGGTGTCGCCGATTCTCACTTCGTATGCGCGACCCGAGAGGTCGCGGATCGATGTCACGCCGAGGGGCAGCGTGTGGCCCTTCCTGCTGTTCCAGCGGAGCTTCGCCGTGCGGCGGCGGCGGACTCTCGTGCTGCCGACCTCCGTCATCGTGCCCAGCTCGTCCGCGATAAACAGGCTGACCTGTTCCCTGCTGCCGCCGCGGCGGCGCTTGTTGATCGAGAAGCCCTTGGGCAGGTGCTTCATCTCGAACGAGAGCTTCTCGCGGCCCTTGGAGACCTTGATGAGCACCCGCACTCCGATCTTGGCGCCGGTGACCTCGTCGCGGTGGGTCTCACGCTCGCGCACATCACCGTCGTCATCCGCGCGGAACGCGGGGACCTCGCCGACCAGCACGACCTGCTCATCCAGATTGCGGATCTGGATGTCGCGGCCGGCCAGTTCATCGAGCGAGTCCACGCCGAGCGGCAACTCGCCGCCCTCGAAGTTCATGCGGAAGATCTCAGCGCCGCCGCGCTCGCCGGTGCGCAGGTCGTCCACCAAGACGAACTCGCTCTCGGCGTTCGCGATGAAGAGAAGCAGTCCCGTCTCGGGGGCGAAACCGCCCACCTCGACGTCGAACTTTTCGCGCTCGCCGCGGCGCCAAACGCCGACGGCGCCTTCGGCCTCGCGGTTCGGAGCGTTCTCCGGACGCGTGAGCGGCCCGCGGGACTTCTCGGTCTCCTCGTGCTTCTCGTCCTCGAGTTCCGGCACTCGGCCGACCAGCAGCACGTTGCCCTCGCCGTCACGGATCTGCAGGCGGCGCTCTTCCAACTGCTCGAGCGACAGTCCGAGCGGGAGCTCTTGCTCTTCGCCGGTGTCGCGGAAGAAGCGTGCACATCCTTCGCCGTCGATGCCGAGGTCGTCTACCAGGGCGAACTCCTCTTCACCGTCGCTGATGTAGATCAGGACGCGGGACTCCGGTTCGAAGCCGCAGAGTTCGAGCACGAACTTCTCGCGGTCGCCGCGCTTCCAGATCGCGATGCCGCCGTTGGCCTCCGGCTCGAGTCCGCCTTCGGGGCGCTCGAGTTCGAAGTGGCCCATCTCGGTCTCGGGCTCCTCGTGCTCGCCGTCACCTTCATCCTCGCCGTCGCCTTCGCCGTCACCCTCGCCATCGCCCTCTTCTTCTTCTTCGCACTCGAGGGTCGGCACCTCGCCGCGCAGGACGACCTGGCCCTCCGCATTCTTGACGAGGACCGCGAAACCGAAGAACGCCTCGACGGACTCGACCTCGCCTGGCAGCGTGTCGCCTTCGCAGCTGTAGCGCACCAGCACGCGCGGGCCTTCCTCGGACCCGGGCACGGCGCCCATCTCGAACACCTGATCCTCGCGCTGAAGCGTCACGTTCAGCGCGACCTCATTGCTGACCTCGTGAACGATCACCTTCACGAACTCGCAGGTCTCCGAGATGCTGACGACGACGCCACCCTCCGCTTCTGGCAGCGGCGCCCCGACCTCCGGTCGATGCAGCGAGGCGTCCTCGATGCACCGGTGCTCTTCTTCACCATGCGAGAGGCCCGGCGCAGACAGCAGCAGCACGAGCCCGGTTGACAGGACGAATCCTGTGAGCGACTTGACGACCTTCATCGGTCCATCCTCCCTATCCCACGCAGCGTGCGTCCCCGGATCGGAGGCCCTTCCTCGTCCAAGAATGCTAGCCCAGTCTGCGCAGCCCACACGGGGCAGGACGAGATCGAGCCTGAACGGGTCTGATCGGCCCCTGCTCGTTGGTCCAGGCCGAGGTGTCCCCGGACTCGAAGCCGTCCGCGAAGATCAGGCTGTCGTCGTCGGGATCGAAGATGTCCACCCCGATGTTCTTGGTCCCGGAACTGCTTGTGGAGAAGCCTCCGCGGAACACCCCGTTCGTCGACGGCGTCAGCTCTTGCCTGTCGAGCTCGGTGCCGTCCGGATCGAACAGTCCGGTCCACGTCTCGTCGTTGTCGAGGGGATCGAAGTCGAAGTAGCCCAGCACGGAGAAAACGCGGCTCGAGGTCTGCCCACCGGAGGTCGTGAAGATGATATTCGCGCGGTTCTCGGTCATGCCGCTGCCGAAGAAGCCGGTGCGCTCCACGTGCGGGGCCTGGAACTCCGGGATGCCGCGCAGTCCGGTGAAGGGCGGAATGTCCTCCTTGCACGCAGCCTTCTCGAGCTTCGAGATGAGCTTGCGGATCTTGGTGAGCAGCTTGCCGTTGTTTGCGTTCAGGCTCCCGACGGCGTCGTCGATGAGACTCCCGGGAGCGCCACTGAGTTCGGGGATCGAGTCCGGCACGCCGGTGTTCGCGGCGTAGAAGCTCGACGACACGCCCTCGATCCCCGCGATCGCGTTGCGCGTGGACGACAGGCTGCCGTCGAAGATGAAGTCCAGGTCGTTCGTCGTGTCGAAGAAGATCTGGAACGGATCCGCAGTCCCCGACTTGACGTCCTTGTTGATGTTCCCGATGCCCTGTTTGAACACCTTGAAATTGTTGTTCCCCGACTGCTTGTGCTGCTTCACGATCTGGTTGAACTCCTTCTCGAGCTGCTTGACCTGCTGCTTGCTCAGGTCGCCGGTCGAGGCGCGTGAGGTCTCCGTGGCTCCGCCGAACAGCACGGCACAGCCTGCGATGATGGCGAACGCCGCCGCTTGGTAGGTACGCATCCGAACTCCCTCCCCGGCCCGAGGGGGCGGCCGAGGCGCGAATGCCACCCGTTGGCGATGCGCCGACTGCCCGAGCACGGGCTCCTGAGCGAGCATCGCCGGGATCCAGGTCCCTCGCAAACGAGCGTGGCTACCTGGGCTTCACTCCGGCGCTGACGAGGGCGTCCGCGACCCTCTTCTTAGTGACGGCGGGGCGCGCAACGACCGTGATCCTGCTCTTCGCGATGTCGGGGAACACCGCCAGGACGCCGTTCACCGCGAGCGCGTAGCGCGCGACGCGGGCGCCGCTCGGTGTCGATGGATAGTCCTTCAGGCGATGGACCGTCTCCTCGACGTCGGCCACCCACCCGGGCGCTGCCGCGGTGAGTGCCTTGCCGTCGAGCAAGAACGGCGCGCACCAGGCGACCGGCCGCTCGCCGGTCGTGACCGCCTGCACGCCGGGCAGCGCGGAGACGTCGCCCGCGTTCCACTCGGCGCCCTTGCGTCGCGCTGTGAACGTGACCGCGACGGGCTCGATGACGGTCGCACTGCCGCCCGCCTTCTTGACGGCTGCGACCACGTGCGTGGGTGTCGCCGTGCCGGCGGTGACGGCCACGTCGAACGACTCGTCCGTCTCCGCGGCCCATTCGACGCCCTCGAGTTCCTCGACGGCGTCCGCAATCACGTCCATGTCCTTGGCTTCGATCTTCAGCCGGATGGTTGCGAGCGCAGGCGTCTCGCGGGTCTCGTCGAGCCACTCGGCGATCTGCTTCGCGCCGTCCTCGCCGCTCAGCCCGGTGAACGAGATCGAGTCCACGGGGTTGCCGTCCGCATCGAGCACGAACAGGCCCGGACGCGTGGCGTCCTCGAAATGCTGCAGCAGCAGGTACGCCTCGGGGACGCGGATCAACAGGCGCGTGTACGGCTCAGCGGCCTTGACGACGCGAGCGTCCTCGAGCATGGGCGAGAGCGAACCGCTCTCGAACTTGAACGAGGGTCATCAGTGGTCGCCGCCGGAGAGGCCGAGCAGCAGGCGGCTCCCGCTCGTCTTGGCCTTTGCGGCAGCCGAGCGAAGCGCCCCGTAACCCTCCTGCGGCCAGAGCGGCGCCGGCTTCTCCTGCGCGGAGGCCAGGGGGAGTGCGCTGACGAGCGCGGTGCAGGCGAGAAGACTGATCCAGGTCGAGGTCCGCATGCCGTGGTCTCCCAACGTTCGACGCGGAGCAGAGGCTATCGGGTTCCCCTCCGCGTCAGGGCGCGCCGATCGAGAGCAGCAGCAGTTGACCGCCCTGGTCGAGGTCGGCGCTGTCGAGGTCGATGCCATGCGCCTGCACGTCGAGCATGAGCAGCCGCTCGCCGGGGACTGTCTCGAACAGCCTCGTCACGTCGAGCACGCCGGACGACTCCCAGTTCCCGAACTCTCCGGCGTCGTCGTCGGTCTGGCCGGACGGTACGGCGGACCGGTTCATCTCGGCGATCCGCGTTGCGGTCCGAAACACGGGATCCAGGGCCCACACCGATGCCTCGATGTCCGACACGGTCCCGAACGCGCTCCGCGACGCGTCCTCCTGCACGTAGATGAACCCGTCCTCGGACCAGACCAGGTTGTCCGGGTTTCGGATTCCCTCGTCGGGCTCCGGCAACTCGTCGCCGTCGTAGAGGATCGTCAGCGTCGCACGCGGCTTCCTCAGCTTGGTGAAGTCCACTTCGGCGCGGATCACCTGGCCCCACCGGTCGTCCGGGTAGTCGCTCGAGCCCGTCGTCGCGAACACGGCCTGCGTGCCGTCGAACGGGTTGTCGTGCACGTCTTCGGGGCGCGCGAACTCGAACGCGCGCAGCTTCGCGACCTCGCGCCGAAGGGTGGAGGTGTCCAGGTATCCGCGGTTGTCGTACCCGCCACGGCGCGCCTGACGCGGGTTGCGCGCCTTGACGCGTACGAACGACCCGGCGAGCGTCGCGCCTGTGCCGTTGAAGTCTCCCGCGTCGCGCGCCGACCCGTCTGCGATCCAGGCGTACAGCTTGCCCTTGGCGAGCCCGTTGCGCTGCAGGAAGTTCCCCTTCTTCGACTTCTTGCCGACCCACAGGAAGAGCGGTGCACCCGCTGTGTCGTCGCACATCAGCAGAGCGACGTGCTTGCTGCTACCGGCGTCGAGCGGCGCGACGTTCTCCCACTTCGCGCGTCCGAGTTCCGGGCACGCCCACAGGTCGCCGTTCGCGACATCGAGGGCCCACTCGCCGCCGCCGTGTGCGTGTGACGAGTCGGAGACCTCTTCACCCGCGAAATACACGGTGTCCACGAACCCGCGCTCGCCGGCGTTCACGAGGCGGCCGGAGCAGAAGCGGGCCAGGCCGTCACCGGTCTGACTCGCCTCATTGATCTGCGTCGCGGCGGTCACCTCTTTGCCGCTGCGGTCGTAAACGCGGCCGTAGGCGAGGCCGGCGGCGCAGATCTGCCGTGTGCGGCGGTCGATATCGAAGTAGCTGATCCGTGCGCCGGTGAGTTGGGTGCCATTTCGGAGCGCGTACGCGTATCCGTCGTCGTCGGACAGCTCGTGATTGGCGAGCACGCGGATCGTGTTCGCGTCGTGCACGTACGCTCCCAGCCCGTCGAGGATGCCGGGCGGCCGGTAGGCGCCGACGGCCTCACCGACGGTGAACAGGGACGTAGCCGAGAACCCCGCCGTCGGCGTCAGCATCGGGATCTCGCCCGACTGCTGCGTGTCGGCGTGAGTCAGTGACGTGACGGCGGCGACAGTCAGCACGGCCGCCCAGTGAGTCAGACGCGATCGCATGAGCAGGTCCTCCGCGGCGGAGGCTACTCAATCGCGTGCGAGTCGCCCGAGCTTCCAGGCGGCGAGCGGCGTCGCGATGGCGAGAAACAGCAGCGGTACGGCGGCGCCCGGAAGCCCGGTGCCGAGGTGATCGTTCGCGATCCGGACCAGGTCGTTCTGGACTCCGAACGAGCCGTTTCCGAGGTACTCGTTCCGCGCGGCGGACGAGAACATCAGGCCGCCGGCGAGCATCAGGTTCTCGAACACGAAGACCCAACCGAGCATCGCGTACAGCGGGCGCTCTCCGTTCGTCTGCGTGAAGCCGCCGGTGTACGCGCGCCAGAGGAACACGCCCGCGAACGCGAGTTCACCGCCCTGCCCGGCGTACAGGATCAGCATGTCGCGCGCGTTCTTCGACATGAGCGCGATCAGCAACGGGACGAGCAGCAGCGCGCGCAGCACGAGTAGTGTGCGGTTGTCCCGCGCGTTCCAGCACCACCACGCGACACCGCCGATCATCAACAGCGCGAGCGGCAGTATCTGGTCGTTCAGCATCGTGACCGCGTGACCGTCGAGCCGTATCGCCGGGAACGCGGGGCAACCCGTCGCGAGCGCGGCGAACGTGTGGCCCATCTCGTGACAGAGCGCACCCAGGAACCAAGTGATGTAGCCGCCGAGCCAGAACAGGTGCGCCAGCACGGCCAGGCCGGCGCCGATCAGCCACGCGCGGTGGCCGTCGTGCAGGCGAGTGGCGCATTCCGTGGCGGGGCGGCTGAAGGTGCGGAGGGACATCGGGGCCGTAGCCCCTCATCGGCGTCCGTGGGCCGGTTGGCTGAGCCCCCCGATGAGACGCCGTGTCGGCTGCGACGCGGTGTCAGCGCCTGCGGCGGGAGACCGAACCGGCCGAGCTGCGCCTACGCGAGCGACGCCGGCCACCGGTCGAGCCTCTCTGCCCGTGCGATGCCCGTTGCGGCCCGCCTCTCGTCGACTTCGGGCGGCCGGCCGCCGCGTCGATGTTCTCCGGCGCGAAGCCCGGGAACGGGCGGCGTTCGATCGTCTCCCCGAGAGCGCGTTCCATGTCGCGGATCCAAGCGACGTCCTCGCTGGTCACGAAGGTGACCGCTCTCCCGCTCAGTCCGGAGCGGCCGGTGCGTCCGATGCGATGGGTGTACGCGTCGGTCGTGTTCGGCGGATCGAAGTTGATCACGTACGAGACGCCGGCGATGTCGAGTCCGCGTGCAGCAATGTCGGTGGCCACGAGGATGTCGTACGTGCCGTCACGGAAGCCGCCCATGGCGCGGTCCCGCTGGGGCTGGGACATGTTGCCCTGCAAACCGATCGCGCGCAGACCCCGCTTCTGAAGCTGGACTGCCATGCGCTTCGCCCGGTGCTTGGTCCGGGTGAACACGATCGCCGTCTCGCAGTCGTCCCGGTCGAGCACGCACTCGAGGAGCTCTCGCTTGTCGTCATTGCGGACGGGGCAGAGGAAGTGCTCGATCGCGTCGACCGGACGCGAGTGCGCGAGTTCGACGACGTGCGGCTGGTAGAGGATGCTGTCTGCGAGCGACCTGATCTCCTTCGGCATCGTGGCCGAGAAGAGCAGGTTCTGACGGTCGTCCGGCAACGCGGCGAGGATGCGCTTGATGTCGGGCAGGAACCCCATGTCGAACATGTGGTCCGCCTCATCGAGGACGAGCGTCTCGACCTCGGAGAGATCGAGCTTCCGCTGCTGCAGCAGGTCGAGCACTCGACCGGGGCACCCGACCACGATCTCGGGGCGGCGCCGCAACGCCTGCACCTGCGTGACGGCGGAACGTCCGCCGAAGATGGTGACCGTCTTGATCTTCGTGAACTTCGCGAGCGCGCGGATCTCGGTGTCGATCTGAAGCGCGAGTTCGCGGGTGGGGGCCAGGATGAGGACCAGTGGTCCCGCGCCCGGTTCTTCGATCAGGCGTTGCAGGATCGGCAGCGCGAATGCCGCCGTCTTACCGGTGCCCGTCTGTGCGAGTCCCATGACGTCCTGCCCTTCGAGGCAGGCCGGAATGGTCTCGTTCTGAATGGGACGGGGCTCGTCGAACCCAGCGTCCCGGATGCCGCGCATGAGCGCGGAGTCGAGCCGGAAGCGGCCGAACCCGCCCTCAGCCCGCGGCTGTATCTGTGTACTGGACAATCATATTCTCCGCCGCCGTGACGATGCGCCACGCGGCTTTGTGATCTGACCCAGACAACAGGCACGGGAAAGACAAGTGTGGGCGGCGTGACCTCGATCGCATTGCGAGAGGCATTGCGAGAGGCCCTGTTGTTCGCCGCATCGCCCGCCACGCACATTCAGCGCGGCGGATCAGTGGTGGTGAAAGGGATGACTAGCCTCCCGGTCGGGGAAGCACTAACTCTCCATCGGCGGATGAGGAGCCGAGCTACAGCCGCGGCGGCTGATTCCAGGCTCGCCGACAAGCCGAATGCCCGACTACTTCGCGGCGTCGCCCAGCGCCGCGGAGGAGGGGGGGGCGCGAGAAGATGCCAGACCGCCTCGTAGAAGCTCGTGGCGCCGCGCCAGTCGGGATCGGTCCACTCCATGAACCTCTTCATCTGCACGGTCCGCGCCCCGAAGAACGGGCGCATTGCCCAGGCACACTGGCCACCGGCGAACAGGCTGATGGCCAGCCAGGCCGTGACGACGAGCACAGACTTCCGCATGCCGAGCTCGTACTCACGCGCAAGCCGCAGCGTGTGGCGTAGCAGCGCCACCGAGCCGGCGCACGCGATGAGGATGACGTTGATCCCCACGAACAACGGGTACTCCTCGAGCGACGCAGAGGTCGGCTGGTCGACAGTCAGTGCCAAGAAGAACGAGACCGGCGCCAGCGCAGCGAGCAGAACGGACATGTCCGCGAACGTCCGGAGCGAGACGCGGGTGACGTCCCGTAGCGTCAGCTCCCGCGTCACGAGCAGCGTGAACGCGAAGTAGGCGAGAGCGCAGATGGAGCACGTCACGAACACCAGCATCGGGAACTTGGCAAGGCTCCAGGACGCGATCCGGGGACTATGGACCGAGCCGATCGCGTAGCCGTAGACCGCCGATGCGCACAGGATCGTCAGGAGCGCTCTGATCATCCGCGGAGGCCGAGTTCTCCGGCCATCCGCCACACGATGAACACCAGCAGGCCGATCCAGACGAAGATCAGGACCAGGAAGCGCCCGCCCAGACGCTCCCGGGCCGAGCTCGAGCGAAGACACCGGGTCATCTGGACGATGCCGAGCGCCAGCGACAACGCCAGCAAGAAGGCCGAGAGTCGTCTCGGCGTGACGAGCGACCCGTCGCCCGTGTTCGTCGTGAGATCGATGAACCAGATGATGGGGGCGAACCCGAGCGTGAAGAACCCGGCCGTGGCCGAGATCATGAACGCGAACGACACGTCTCGCAGAAGGCTCCCGTTGCTGCCCAGGAACTGCAGGAACACCAGCAGCGACGGCACACAGATCAGCAACGAGCCCGTGAACAGCACCGCGATGTTCCAGAATTCGTTCGGAGTCGTGAGCGCGCCGTAGGGCAGCGCCATCACGAGACTGACGACCGAAAGCAAGGCGATCAGCGGCCAGAGTGTCCCGTCACCCGTCGCCGTCCTCGCAATGCGCTCCGGCGACCCGAGGACGTGCACCGCCGCCAGGTCCGGCCGCGCCAGCGAGCGTGCGAGTTCACTTGAGGACAGCGGCTCGTCGGGCGCGCGTCTCTCGGGTGGGGGCGTCTCGGCGTCGCGACCGGCGATTTCGGGGTGCATGCGTGCCTCCTTGGTGGGGGCACTCTGACCGATTGACTTTGCAATGCAAAGGACTTTGCATCACTGCGGCGACGGAGTGAGGCAGGGGGCGTGCTGGGCCGGCGGCGATCAGGAGCGCGCGTCGCGGAGGGCTTCGAGCTCCTCCCAGCGGGCGTACAGGCGTTCGTTCTCGGCGGCCGCTACTCCATGTTCTGCCTGCACGCGTTCGCGCTCGGCGGCGGGGCCCTTGTAGAGGGCTGGGTCGGCGAGTTGCGCGGACAAGCCCTCGAGACGCGCGTCAGCGGTCTCGATCTGCGCGGGGAGGGCCTCGAGCTCTCGCGTCTCCCATGTGCTCAGCCGGCGGCTGCGCGCGCGCGGCTCCGGCTTCTTCGTGGTGCGGCGGGCGCGCTCCGATCTCGCTGAGGCGGTCTCGCTCTCCCTGCGTTCCGCGGACAAGCGCTCGAGGAGGTCACTGACGCCGCCGCCGTACCGCGTTGCGCGTCCGAGTCCGTCGAGGTGCAGGATCTCCGTCGCCACCCGGTCAAGGAACCAGCGGTCGTGGCTGACGACCACGACCGACCCCTCGAATGCGATCAGTGCTTCCTCGAGTGCGCGGAGCGTCGGCAGGTCGAGGTCATTCGTAGGCTCGTCGAGCACCAGGACGTTGCCGCCCTTTAGGAGGAGCTTCGCGAGCAGCACGCGATTGCGTTCGCCGCCCGACAGACGCTCGACCCGCGTATGCTTTCGGTCCCCCGGGAAGAGGAACCCGTCGAGGAAGCTCTCGAGTCGAACCGAGCGCTCGCCGATCTTCACGTGGTCGCCGGCAGCGCCGATCTCCTCAACGACCGTCTTCTTCGGGTCGAGGTCCGCGCGCTGCTGGTCGATCGCGGCCAGCCGCACCGTCTCGCCGACGTCCACGGTGCCCGCGTCCGGAGGGCGCTGTCCCGTGATCGCGCGCAGCAGGGTCGTCTTGCCCGCGCCGTTCGGCCCGACGATACCGAGCCGCTCACCCTGGCCGACGTCGAGGTCGAGTCCCTCGACCAGCGTTCGATCGGCGACGCGCAGGGCGAGGTCGCGGGCGCGGACCACGCGCGTGCCCAGCCGCGGTCCCGGCGGGATCGCGAACGCCAGTTCACCGGGCGGCGCCTCGGGCGCGTCGTCGAGCAGGTGGTGATAGCGCGCGATCCGCGCCTTCGCCTTGGTGCTGCGCGCGGGCGGACCCCGCCGCATCCAGTCGGTCTCGCGGCGCAGCAGGCCCTGTCGCGCGACCTCGCCCTTGCGATCGGTCTCCGCGCGCGCGGCCTTGCCCCGGAGGTAGCCCGCGTAGCCGCCGTCGTAGGAGTGGAGTGCGCCGCGGTCGATCTCGATCACGCGGTCCACGACGCGATCGAGGAAGTAACGGTCGTGCGTGACCATCACGACAGGTAGCCGGCTCTTGAGCAGATGGTCCTCGAGCCAGTCGATCACGAACGCGTCGAGGTGATTGGTCGGCTCGTCGAGGAGCAGCAGATCCGGCGCCTCGACGAGCACGCGCGCGAGCGACACCCGTCGCCGCTCTCCACCGGACAGGGTGGAGACGAGCACATCCGGGTCCGGCAGGCCCACGCGCGAGACAAACTCCTCGACGCGATGATCGGGCGCGTGGCCGTCTCCTCGCACCGCATCGCGCACGCGCCCCGCGTACTCCGGTGCCTCCTGGATGAGGTGTCCCACCCGCAGACCGCTCTTCAACGTGCGCTGCCCCGAGTCCGGTTCCTCGACTCCGGCGAATATGCGCATCAACGTGGACTTCCCCGTGCCGTTGCGCCCGACGATGCCGATGCGGGTGTCGGCCTCGATGACGAGTGACACACCGCGCAGGAGTTCCTGCTCGGGGTACGCCTTGTGGATGTCGTCGAGGACCAGAAGCGCCATGGAGCACCGAGACGATCACGCCTCGCGCGAAGCTGCAACTCTCGGAGCGGCGACGGACCGGGCAGAGTGCGGTCAGTCGTCCGCGGCGAGCCAGCTCACCGCGCGTCGCACGAGATCGTGCAGTCCCTTGGTCTGCTCCGGATGTGGACTGAAGCAGACGACGCGGCCCTTGCCGAACCGGCCGCGCACCACGGCGGGGGAGTCGACCATGATGCCCTTCGGTGCGCCGTTCTTCGCGACCTCGGTGCGGAACAAGGCGAGCGTCTCGAAGTCCGGCACGTCGTCGTTGCCGGCGGGCGCCAGGATCGGTCCGTTTGCGTACTTGACGCCGAACGGATCGGCCCGGTCTCCGAGCAACTCTCGGCCGTCCTCGGTCAACTGCATGCGCACGGTGCCCTTGCCGCGGCGCCACTTCGGCGACTTGGTGCGTGCGTCCAGGATGCCGAGCCCCCACGAGAAGCCCGTGCACGCCAGGTACGACCCGGCGCAGATGCCGACGTACCCGCCTCCGTTCTCCACGAACTGGCGCACGTTCTCGCGCCCTCCGTCTGCGAGCCATCGCGACTGGCTGCCGCCCATCCCCCCGGAGAAGACGACCACGTCGAAGCCGTCGAGGGCTCCGGCGCGGATCTCGGTCGGTCCGACTCGAGCGACCGCGACGCCCGGCAGTTCGGGCAACTGACGCAGCAGACTTGGGGCTCCCGCGCCCCCGGTGCCGCCGCCGTCGTAGACGCCGATCACCGTGTCCAGTCGTTCGCCGTCTCTGAATCCGACGTCGGCTGGTTCCACACCGCGGGCCAGCATCTTCTGGTCGAGCAGGAACCGGTGCACGAGCACTCGCTGCTGCATCGCTCGCGTGGAGACCGCGAGCCCCTTCACGGCCGTTTCGACGATCATCGCGCGCGCGCCGAGGCGATCGGCTGCGGCCCGCGCGACGCCTCCATCGACCGGACTGGTCAGCCGTACGAAGTGCACCGTCTCGTCGGAGATGGTGCTGTTCACAGCGGCGAGCATGCGATCGCAGACCTCGTCGGCCCGCTTCTCGCGTGCCATGATGATCGTGCGGCCGACGCTCTTCGGGTTGCGCTTGTGGACGTCGGTTCCCTCGTGCAGATCGAGCACCCACTTGGGCCGCTCGTGGCGCAGAAGCGACCAGAGTGCTGCGGCGAGTTCGCCCCGCGGCGCGGCACCTTTGGGCTCTTCGGTACGTGGGAAATTGCGGTTCGCGTTCGCCACGTCCCTCGGCACACCGGGAGTCGAGCGCGTCCGCTTGCCGAGCGCTGGCTGGTTCGCGCGCGGGACCACGACCAGCCGTCCCTGGCGGAGGGGCCAATGACGGATCTGCTCGGCGGCGTACGGCGGCGCCGGCTCGTCGCCGTGCAGGCCGGCGATGATGACGACCGTCGGTCCGTTGTGCCCCGAGTCCTGGATGTACACGGGGGTTTCGAACGGCGTGCCCTGCGCGAGGGTGAGCGTCTCGAACGAACGGCCCTCTCCGGCGACTGCTGGTGCCCCCGTGAGCAGCAGCAGCGCGACGAGGATCAGCAGTCGTACGCGGGTCGCCACGCGCGGCAGTCTAGCCCGCGACGGGGCAGTCAGCCTCGCCGCGGCAGGGGATGACTTCTTCTGAGTGCAGTGTGTGGCGGGCTGCCAAGCTGACGCGCTCGGCGATCGTGCCGGCTGGAGGGCTTCCGAACAGGTGGAGCACGGCGACGCGGCGGCGACCGGCGATGCGGTCGAGTCCATCTTCTGCATCAACGCGGGACGGTCCGGATCGGGCTATCTGACGACGTTGTTCAAGCACGTCGCCGGGTGCCGCGCGCTCCACGAGCCGAGTCCCCGTTGCGACGGGCCGGCCATGCGCGCGTATCTGCTCGGCAACCCCGAACCGATGCGGGAGCCGGTGCGTGAGAAGGTCGCGAAGATCCACGACGTGCGGCGCGAGCACGACCTCTACGTCGAGACGAGCCACCACTTCATCAAGGGCTTCGGCTGGCTCCTTCCGGAGCACCTGTCGGAGAGCAAGATGGGGGTGATCATCCTCACGCGCGACAAGGCGAAGGTCGCCGCGAGCCTCTTCCGGCTCGGCGTATTCCCGCTCATGTCGAGCGGTCGGCGCCTGGTCATCACTCCCGACGCGGCGGGGCCGTTGGTCGCACCGCCGCGGCGCCTTCTGCCGGCGCGGCTCACGTACTCGCTCTTCCGGCTGCTCAAGCTGCCGTTCCGTGGGGGACGTGTCTACGCGCGCCTGGGGCTGCCCAAGCCGCGCGTCGCCGACTTCATCGTGAGGTACGAACTCGACTGCCTCGAGTGGTACGTGGACGAGGTCCTGGCGCGAGCTCGGGCCTATCAGGAGCGCTTCCCGGGCGTCCGCTACTTCGAGACGACCGTGGAGGCCCTGAACGACCCCCGCGAGGTCGAGCGCATGCTCGCGCACTTCGGATGCACCGCGCTGCCGACGATCACCGACGTGGTGGGCGCGCCGGCGAACTTGAAGGAAGAGCGCGAGTACGACGAGGCGTGGCACGGCCGCCGGCGGGGGTAGCGGGGCCGAGACCGGCGGGCATTCGCACCCGATCAACTCCGGCGTGTGTGCCCTAGCCCGAATCGTTCACCAGCCGGGAATCTGAGCGGGCCGTCGTCTGTCTAAGTGCTCGTACTCGCTAGTACTTGCACCGACAGGAGCGCCGGCCCGATGACGACAGACTGTAGCCCGCAGGGGACCCTCTTCGCGGGCATCTGTGGACGCACCGCGGTGACGCGCTTCGACGCCGGTACCGTGACGAGCGACGGGGGCGTGCTGCTGCTCGAGCGGGTCGATCGTCGCATCGATCTGCTCTCGCGGTTTGCGCGCTGCTTCGGGGACCACCGGGACCCGCGTCGGGTCGAGCACACGGTCGGCCAGATGCTGCGTCAGCGGGTCTTCGGGCTGTGCGCGGGCTACGAGGATCTGGTGGACCACGACCATGTCGGCAAGGACCCGCTGTTTGCCGCGGCGTGCGGCAAGCGCGAGGGTGCTCTGGCCACGCACCCGACGCTCTCGCGGCTCGAGACCACGCAGCTCGGCGCCACGGCACAGACGCGCTACGCCAAGATCGAGATGGACCAGGAGCGCGTGGACAGCGTGCTCAGCGACGTCTTCTGCGAGGCCATGGGGCCGGAGGATCCGGGCCTGCTCGTGCTGGACCTGGACCACTCCGACGTGCGGCTGCACGGCCGGCAGGAGGGCCGCTTCTTCCACGGCTACTACGGGCACTACTGCTACCTGCCGCTGTACGTCTTCTGCGGCGAGCACCTCTTGCTCGCTCGGCTCCAGACCGCTGACAGAGATCCCGCGCGCGGAGTCGTGGACGAGCTCCGTGCGCTGGTCTTACGTCTGCGGCGCCGCTGGCCCCGGGCCAAGGTGCTCGTGCGCGCAGACTCGGGCTTTTGCCGCGAGGAGCTGATGGCCTGGTGCGAGGCCGCCGGCCACTTCTACCTGCTGGGCATGGCGCGCAATGAGCGCCTTGAGCGACACGTCGAAGACGCGCTCGATGAGGCCGCAGCCCGTGCCGTGCAGACCGGCCGAGCAGCCCGGGTCTTTCGCGACTTTGCCTGGACCACGCTGGGGAGCTGGAGCCAGAGGCGTCGCGTGGTCGCCAAGGCCGAGCACCTGCCGGGCGGCAAGCGCAATCCCCGCTTCGTGGTGACCAATCTGCCGCCTCGTAGCTGGAGCAGCAAGCGTCTCTACGAGCAGCTCTACTGCGCCCGGGGCGAGGCGGAGAATCGCATCAAGGAGCAGCAGCTCGAGCTCTTCGGCACCCGTCTGTCGGTGCACACGATGCAGGGCAACGCCGTGCGGATGGCCATGTCGGCCATGGCCTACGTCCTGACCTGTGCGCTGCGACGCATCGGTCTCGCCGGCACCGAGATGGCGCGTGCGCAAGCCGGCACGATCCGCCTGCGGCTGCTCAAGATCGGCGCGCTCGTGCGGATCACGACGCGCCGGATCTGGGTCTCGATGTCCTCGTCGTGGCCCTGGCAGCACGTCTTCGAGCGCTGCGCGCAACGACTGCTGGCATCCCCGAAGCCGACCTGACGTCCCGCCGCGCCGTCCGCCACACCACCGCCCGGCCTACGGTCTGCCCACACCGCAGAATCCGCGCCGTTTCGGCCGCTCACTCGCGTTGCCCTTGTGGCAACGACGACAGCATCCGCCCTCGCCTGGCCAAGATCTGACCCTGTGGACTCCGAAAGCACCGTCATCGCGACGTCTCGTGAACAGATGCGGCTAGAGTCGGCGCATGCGCCCGGACGTTCCTCCTCCGCTTCACCAGTCTGGGCCAGGTCGGGCTGTTCGTCCTGCTGCCTGCTCGGCGCGATGGACATCCTGCGCGGCGCGCGTTCGATTGCCGAACTGGTGCCCTTCGAGGGAAGACCCACCGATCTGCTGCTGATCGGTGCGAGCGAACTGAACTCCGGTCTGGTCCCCCTGCTACTCGGCCTGTACGTGCTCAGCCGACGGTGGCGCGACGGTGACCTGGCGGAACAGACGCGCAGCCACAACTTCTTCCGCGGAGCGGCGAGCGGCGGTGCGCTCGTCGTCGCGATGGCCTGCTGCGTCCTGTGGACGCTCGTGTACTTCCCGGCGGTATGGACGCTGATGGCGCCATCGAAGACGACGGCGGGCGAATCGTCGCTGTCCACCGCGTACATGCTCGTCAGGGGGCCGCACTCCCTCATGGCTCTCCTCGCTGGCCTCTACGTCCTCAGCCGCCCACGCGACAGGAGCTAGCGCCCAGCGATCACGCCGAGGGAGGAGTCGCGGAGGAGTAGTCGGAGCCTGCCGTCGTCTGTCGGCACGCAGCCGACGCGCACGTACCGCACGTCCTTGCCGCGCGTCCCGTACGCCCAGTAGCCGTCAACCGACGACGAGTGCCCCCCGAAGAGTGGCTCGAAGAACTCCGTCCCAAACTCGTGCCACTCCGGCCACGCCACCATCGCCATCAGGCCGAGGACCAGGAAGACGCGGACGACGACCCCGAACGCGCGATGACTCCAGCGGCGCGGACGGCGGGGAGCGGGAGTCAGCGCCACTCGCGGATCATCCTTCAGCGATAGGCATGCGCGCTCGCGCGCGTCGTCCACAGCGTGTCATCCGTGCCGCCCGAGATCAATCGGACCGTCGAGTCACGCACCAGATACCGCGTCCAACCCCGCGAGTCGCTTGGCGCCCACACGACCAGCGAGCCGTCCCCGATCAAGGACGCACTCGCTCCCGCGTGCGTCAGGCGTTCGTTGGGTGTCCTGATACTGATGGGGCGGCTGCGCCATCTTTGACGAGGCGGCACGCGGCGGTGAAGGGTCAGCAACGAGCCCTCCGGAAAGGTGGTGAGCGTCCCGCGCACGAACTCGTGGCTCTCCGGCCACCCAACCAGCGCCACAAGGGCGAACACCAACACGACGCGCGGCAAGACACCGAACGCGCGAAGGCTCCACCGTCGCGGACGCCGCGGAGGGGTCTCCATGAGGGGAGTCTAGATGATGGAGATGGGCCTTCCCGGCGGCGCGGCTCTCTCCACGGGTTCGTGCAGCGGAAGGGGCATCCGCCCGGGGGGCGAACTCCTCGCGGCTGCGACGGCTGGAACTCCCTATCGAGCAGGGGGGCCGGCGCCCCGGGGACTATCCGGCCCCCACCCGCCCCCCTGCCGGTCGCCCGTCGCGTCGGGCCGGGGCGCTTGCACCGATGGATGCCCCGGGTCAGTCGTGCGGGTAGCCAGCGATGAAGCCCGCGAGCCAGAGCAGGAACGGGAGGGCGATGGCGGCAGCGACAACCGCGCACACCGTGAGACGGCCCCAGCGGCGCGGACGGCGGGGCGGCTGCATGGGGAGATGCGATCCGGTTACCGCGGCATCTCGAGCGACGGGTGGCCGCGCATGAAACCCGGGACTCCTAGCGCGAGGCAGAGTGCCCCGGCCCGGGGGGACTCCGCCCTTCGGCCCCCCTGTGACTCCGGCTACAGCTCCTTGCTACGCTCCCCGCCATGATCGGCGAGACCCTCGGCCCGTACCGCATCGACCGCGAGCTTGGCTCGGGCGGGATGGGGACCGTCTATCGCGCCACCGGTCCCGGCGGTGTCGTCGCGCTCAAGGTCGTGCACGCGCGCCTGCTCGAGGGCGCGGACGCAACGGAGCGGTTCACGCGCGAGATCGAGATCGGCAAGACGGTCCGGCATCCCAACGTCGTCAGCACGTTCGACGGCGGGGAGATCGACGGGCAGCACTACTTGGCGATGGAGTACGTCGTGGGGCAGACGCTCGCGGAGCTGCTCGTCGAACTCGGGCGGGTGCCCGAGGAGTTGTGCCGCCACATCGGGCACGAGGTGAGCAACGGCCTGGCGGCGATCCACGCGGCGGGCGCGATCCACCGCGACATGAAGCCCGAGAACGTGCTCATCACGCCCGACCACGTCGTCAAGATCATGGACCTCGGCGTCGCGCGCTCGACGGACGACGCGCTGCGGCTCTCGCAGACGGGGATGTTCGTGGGGTCGCTGCACTACGCAGCACCCGAGCAGTTCCGCGAGGGCGGCAAGGGACTCGACGGTCGCGCGGACCTGCACACGCTCGGACTGGTCCTCTACGAACTCGCATCGGGCATCAATCCCTACTACGCCGAAGAGATCCCGCAGGTCGTGCGGCGCGTGTTGCACGAGGAGCCGCGCAGGCTCGGGGAGATCAACCCCCAGCTCTCCGCGTTCTTCGAGGAGCTGGTGCACTGCCTGCTCGCGAAGGACCGCGAGGAGCGGTTCGCGTCGGCGGACGAACTCGCGAAGGTGCTGGCCGACAGCGAGGCCTCCGCGTGGTGGCGCCACCGCGCGTCGATGATCCGCACGCTTACGAAGCGCCCACTTCGCCGTGTACGCATCCCGCGCGAGACGGCCGTCTACGGACGTGAGGACGAACTCATGAAGCTGCGCGCGCTGTACGACGTCGCGAAGTCCGGCGAGGGCAACGTCGTCCTGATCGAGGGCGAGGCGGGCATCGGCAAGTCCCGCCTGATCGACGAACTCATCGGGCGGATGCAGCGCGACGGCGAGGACATCAACTTCCTCTTCGGCTCCTACCCGCCCGGCGGCGCAGCGACTGCGGCCGGCGGCTTCTCGACGGCGTACCGTGAGCAGTTCGGCGAGGGCGGCTGCGCGGATCACCTGACCGCGACGCCGGTGCTGGTCCCGGCTTTCGACGCGCTGCTCCGCGGCGAGACCACGCCGAAGGGCGAGGAGCCGCTGACGAAGAACTCGCTCCAGACTTGCTTCGTCAACGCCACCCGCGCACTCGGGGCCGAGCGCCCGACCGTCGTCCTGATCGACGATCTGCACTTCGCTCCCGACGACGGCCGCGCACTCTTCACGTCGCTCGCGATGGCCGTGCCGGGGCACAGAGTGCTCTTGATCGGGACGACGAGGCCGGGCGTCTCGGAAGACTGGCTCGCCGGCCTGACGCGCCTCGACCAGGCGCGTCAACTCTCGCTACCGCGGCTGGGCCCGAGGGATCTGGTGCGGCTGCTCGAGGACACTCTGCGGTCCGAGCAACTGGCACGCGACCTGGGCAACCAGATCGCCGTCAAGTCCGACGGCAATCCGTTCTTCGTCTTCGAGATCCTGCGCGGCCTGCGCGAGGGGCAGTTCATCACGCAGAACGACGACGGCGCATGGTCCTCGACCGCGGTCATCGGCGACATCCAGATCCCCTCGTCGGTGCTGGACTTGGTGAACGCGCGTGTTGCGGATCTCAGCGAAGAAGAACGCGATCTGCTCGACGTGGCGTGCTGCTGGGGATTCAAGTTCGATCCGGCGCTGATCGGCGACGTGCTCGGCGTCGGGCGCATTCCGTTGCTCAAGCGGTGCGGGCAGATCGAACGGAGGCACCGCCTGGTGCGGGCGTCAGGACGCAGCTACGTCTTCGACCACCATCAAGTGCAGGAGGCCCTGTACGGCAGTCTGCACGAGCAGATGCGCGAGGAGTACCACGCCGCCCTCGCGAAAGCGCTCGAGACGCGCACGAAGGCCGCCGCCCAGGATCCCGAGACGCTGGACGGCGCGCTCTGCGTGGATCTCTGCGAGCACTACCTCAAGGGCGCACGCGGCGAGTCGGCGCTGCGCTACCTCCCCGCCGCGCAGACGCACCTGACCGCGGGCTACCTACACGCGCGAGTCGTGGCGCTCACCGAGCGCGCCCTCGCGATCCCGGACCTCTTGACCATGACCGAGCGCGCGACGGCGCTTCTGCGAGTGGCCGCCGCCTTCAACACGCTTGGCCGCCGCGCGCGGCAGGAGGAGTGCGCGCGGGAAGCCGGGCGCCTGGCGGAGGAAGCGGGCGACGACGAAGTGCTCTTGAAGGCGGCCATTTCGCTCGGCAACGTCCTCCGTGCGACCTCTCGGCACACTGAGGCCACAGCGGCCTTCCGCCGCGCGATCGAACTCGCGCTGGCTCGCGGCGACCGGAGGACCGAGGCCGCCGCCGTGGGGAACCTGGGCACCATCTTCTGGCGCGAGGGCCGCCTGCCCGAGGCGCGGGAGCACTACGAGCAGTACGTCGCGCTCAGCCGTGAGATCGGGGACCGGCTCGGCCAGGCCATCGCCACGGCCAACCTGGGCGGCGTCTTCTGGTCCGAGGGCCGTCTATACGAGGCGCGGGAGCACTACGAGCGCGGACTCACGCTGTGTCGCGAGATCGGGCACCGGCAGTTCGAGGCAAGCGCAACGGGAAATCTCGGATCCAACTGCTACTACGAGGGCCGCCTGAG
Source organism: Planctomycetota bacterium (assembly GCA_965248445.1). Lineage (GTDB taxonomy): Bacteria > Planctomycetota > JAJSAM01 > JAJSAM01 > JAJVHW01 > CBDFJG01. The sequence goes on along the minus strand of CBDFJG010000002.1, from coordinate 703,040 downwards.
CGATGCGCGGGGGCACTACGAGCGAGCTCTTACGCTCAGTCGCGAGGTCGGGGACAGGTCCCTCGAGGCACTCTCTCGCAGCAATCTCGGAGTCGTGCTCGCAGAGTCGAACCTCGACGACGAGGCAGGTGACCACCTGCGGGCCGGCTGGGCGTTGCTGGTCGAAGTCGGTGCCCACCGCGAGGCACACTGGAACCTCCCGGCCGTGATCGGAATCGAGTTGCGTGCCGGGCGCGTGGAAGCGGCGCGAGATCTCATCGAAGAACGCCTCGAGCTGGCACGCGCCGACGAGGACCCGGTCAACGAGGCTCTTGCGCTGACCCTCGCCACGAGACTCCCGGGCGCTGCGGTCGTGCTTGCAGAGCGGGCATTCGCGGCGCACGGAGAGCGCCTCGAAGCGCGCGTGCGGATGGAGGCCGGGCTGCGACTCTACGAGGCGACCGCGAAGCCCAGGCATCTCGAAGAGGCCAAGCGCCTGCTCGACGAGTCGGTGGCGCAGGTGGATGAGGAGACGCGCACCTCGATGCTCACGCACCTCCGCCTGAACCGCGAGATCATGGCGGCGTGGGAGGGCGATCCGGGCGAGGGCGGCGGCCCGAGCGACCTGGCCTAAAACGGCGCATCGGTGCCGTGTTGGGTACCGCTTCGGGTACCGCCCGTGAGATTGGGCCGTCACGCGAAGACAGCCCGCCGGACCTAAAGTCCGACGGGCTTGATGCTTAGTGCTGGCGAGGGTGACGGGAATCGAACCCGCAACCTCCGGATCGACAGTGCTGGGCGAGCAGTCTCGCCGCTGGCGAAGCATGGCGACAGAGCGCAGTAAAACGCTGGTTCTCAAGCCCATCGCGTGCCGCCATCCGGGCCCCTCTTTCGCCACCATTCGCCGGAATTCTGCATACAGGCTGCATACAGATGGGGGGCGCCAGGGCTACGATCAGGTCCTTGCGTCGCCGCGCCCGGGGCGGTCACCCCGGCACGCGGCTTGGCGCACGGACACCTGATTGGAGGTCCCCATGGCCCGGACGAAGGGTAAGCCCTGCCGCGAGCGGCACCCCGGCGTTTCGCACTCCAAGCGCGCTGGCTACGGCCTCGTTGCCACGTACCGCGATGCCGTCTCCGGCAAGCGCAGGAGCAAGAGCCTTGTGAAGCTCGGGATCACGTCGATTGACGCCGCGTGTCGCTGGTCGGTCGACCTCTCCACGAACCTGCAGGAGCGCGCGGCAGAGCTCGCCAAGAGCGCCGGGCGGGCGGCGTACGTGCCGATCTCCCTTGAGGACGCGATCTCGCGTTGCACGGCGAATCTGCGCGCGGAACGGACGCGCGAGCGAACGCTCGACACGTACGGCCGCGACTCCGGACGCTTCGCCGCGTGGTGCGCCGCGCGCCAGGTCCGCAACGTGCTCGCTGTGAACGTGCGACATCTGGCCGACTTTCGCTTGCACGTCGCTGTGATGAAGCGCACGCGCGCCGCCGCCGGCGGGAGACGAGGGGACCGCGCGAGCGAGAGTCGCGTCCTCTCTCCCGTCACGGTCAATCGCATCCTGACCAGTGTGCGCGCGTTCCTGAACTGGTCGCGCAAGGCGCGTTACCTCGCGCTCTCCCGCGATGAGATTGGCGAGGCCCTCGAACACGTCAAGGTGGCGGACTCGGCGCTGGAGGTACTTCGGCCGCCGGAGATCGTCGCGTTCCTCGAGGCCGCGCTCGCGCACGACGCCAAGACGTGGCGGATGACGCGTGCCGAGAAGTCTGGACGGGGCACGGTGGGGGCGACGCCGCGGAACGCGCCTGTCGCAGGCTGCCTCTTGCTCGTGCTGCTCTGCGGGTGTCGGCGGGGTGAGGCCCTCAACCTGCGGTGGGAGGACGTCTCCCTCGACGCCCTCGACGGCTTCGGCAACCCGTCGCCGTTCCTCACGTTGCAAGGGAGGGCGACGAAGACGCGGCGTGTACGTCGCATACGTCTCGACGTGTGCCCGAGCATCGCGGACCTTCTTCGCCGGCTGCGACAGGAGTCCGGCGAGCGGGGGTACGTGTTCGGGACGACGACGGCGCCGATGTCGGTGGACGTCCTCAAGGTCGCGTTGAACGCTCTCGCGGCACAAGAGGGAGTTCCGCGTGCTGGACCGCAGAAGCTCCGGCAGACGGGCGAGTCCTACGCGGCGGCGGCGCCCGGGCTGGGGATGACGACGTACACGCTGGCGGCGCGGTACGGGCACAGCGTCCGGACAGCGGAACGCTACTACCTCGAGCCGGTGGCCGGCGTGCCGGCGGGTGCGAGGACGCTCGAGGCGGTGTTGGGCATCGAGGACGTGGCGCGGAGGATCGCCGGAGAGTCGCGGGTCGCGGCGGTGCTCTCGGCCGATCGTACCGTCGCGTCTGAGTGAACTCCGGCACCCACGTTGACGAACCGTGCGAAGGCGGAGTTCTGCGTCGGAGCGCGTTGCCTCACACAGCGCAACTCCTCGCAGCCTACTCGTCGTCGTCTACGCTCGGCTGGTCGGAACGCGAACAGTGGTCTGCTACAAGTTCCTCGTAGACCTGCCGTACCCAGATCTCCGTTCCGTTCAGATGCGACAACCGAAACAACACCGCCGCGGTGATGAAGACAAGAGCTGCGAGAGCGAGGTGTTCAGGCGTCGGTTCTGTGACGCGGTCACTTTCCATCGCGCGAACCGACACCAAGAATCCCGCACCACCGAAGACCGCTGCAAGTCCCCACCACAAGCGTCTCCACAGCGGGCACTCCCGCATGCGAGGTCGTGTGCTGAGCGCCGTACTCGACCGGAGCTTCCAGCACATCTCCGCGAGCAAGCTGCGCTTCCCCTCCGCGTGATCAGAAGTCGGTTCGTCTTCGTTCAAGAGCATCCGCATCTTGAGGACTTCGGTCCACTTCGATGTCCACAACGCAGCTAGCGCCGCGGCGACCAGGACTTGCGTGACGAGCACGGACACATCTCGATCAGCCCACGAAGAGCCTAGTTTCGCTTCGTGCACTGTTGCGCCGATCGTCCAACCCGAGAGGTACAACGCGACAGCAGAGGAGGCCATGCAGAGGCCACGGTACATCTCGTACAGCCCTTGAAACTGCTCGACGTAAGACGGGCGATTGGACCGGATGATCGCTGCGCGGGCCATGCGAAACACGTCCCTGCGAGTGCCATCGGAGCCAGGAGTCTTGAAGTCCGTCAGCCGAGACGCAGGAGTGCAGAATGGCACACGCTCCGCGACTGCCTTCTCGATTGCTGCTGAGAAGTCCGGCGAGAACGTGTTCGCCCGGGCCAGGCGCGGATCGAAGAGGTAGTTGGACGGCACTTCTGGCCGCTTCGTCGCGCCACGAACGTGGCTCCACGACGGGAGCGCGCGGTGAGTCAGCGTCTTCATGAGGAGTCCGCTGACGTAGGCGAGCACGAACAGGCACGTCAGCGCGAGAGTCGCCGAGCCCAGCGAGGCATCGATGTCTGGACGCATGACCAGGAACAGTGGCGCGCTCAACCCCAGCAACAGCCACGTACCGGGGATCAAGTAGCCGTAGACGTCGAAGAAGTTGAAGCGACTAGTCACGCGGGCTCCAGCCGCGGGGCATCCTCCCACTCTCGTATCGACGCCAGCAGCGCGTGGAGTATAGCCCCGGCCTCGACGCGGCGATCGCCGCGTAGCATGACGGAACCGATGCGTTCATGGCCGCCACCACCAACCTGCGCGAACATCACCCCGAGTGGGGCAGACGGGAAGTCCATCCAGGGATTCCGCATTGCGGTCACCTTCGCGAGATCATCCCAGCGCAGAATGCCTGCGCAGTACCTCGCACTTGGGTAGTGGAGGAACGGCGCGTAGCGATTCACGACGACGTCGCGCGCGTCCACGTTGAAGACCGCGACGCCGTCGTCGGTTAGCCGCGTTGCCGCCTTCAGGCGCGCGAGGCCGTCTCTCACTTCGCGGTCCATACCGTCGGCGCGGTCTCGCACGCGGGCGTCGGCGGCTACGTCGTCCAAGGACCGTCGCGAGAGCTCACGCACAAGCCACGTGCTATGCAGACGATCCCGATCGCGCGCGAGGCTCCTCGCAACTCGGAGCGCCGGGGACTGGGCGCAGACCGCTTGAGTGACGTTCTCGTAGCGTGCCGCATCGACGATGTCCGCCCATCGAACGATCTCCGTGCTCCGCGCTGCATCCACGGGGGCCGCGTCGTGCAACCGCGTCCAGATCACGCGCGCGGCGGAGTCAGCGCTGGAGTCGTACCATTGCCACTGGTCCCCCCGAGAGAGCCGCGAGCGATAGTCCGACTCCGCGGCAGAGGTGAGGAATGTCGTGCGGTGGTGATCCACCCAGAAGTGAGCATCCGGGTGGTAGAGGAAGTCGACCACGGCGGAGTCTCGGGGGAGGCGACGGTCGAGCCACTTGTCCTTCTCGTCGTAGTTGACAGGCTCGAGCTTGACAGCGTCGAGCATGTGAGGCTCAACCAGGTGACGCAGGATGAGTGCTGCGGACACGACACCGTCGAAGCACGGCGCGTGGAAGAACAGGTGTGGCAACTTCGCGGGTCCGGTCATTGGGGATCCCGAAGCGTAGCGAACACTACCCACAGCATCAACCTAACCCCTTTGTGGAGAACATCTTGTGGTTCCTCCCAGGAACTCGACATCGGGCGAATCCGAGGCTACATACGTCCGAATCGGTGGTTACGCAAGCGCCGACATGACTCATCCACGATTTCCACATGCCCGATCCGGCGGCGCCGCCCGGGTGGGCCGTGCGAATCCACGAACTCTCCACACCCACGTTCGGCTCGCGGCGCGCGCGGCGAGAGGCGGGTCCATGTTTGGGCGCACTAGCCCATCTGATCCAGGTGCGCCTGACCCGCGAGCGACTCGACGAGTCCCGTAAACGCAGCGAGCGGCGTAGGGCCAGCCGACGCCATGAAGTGCTCGATGGTCAACGCGACGAAGATCCCATCGCGCGGCTTGACCACGACCGTCATGGCGAGCGGCTTCGCGGTCATCGGGGCGCCTCGCTGTACGACTGCGCGTAGACCGGGAGCCAGTCGAAGGCATCACCCATCTCGTCGGTCGAGAATCGGGCGCGACCCCGACCCTGTCGCCAGGACGCGCGCACCGCTCGCCGCGCCGCGATGAGCAGGGCATCGAGGCAGCGGACGCCTTCGAGCCACGCCTCTCGAACGGCGAGCCAGATGACCCCGACGTACTCGCAGAACGTGCGCTCGCTGAACGCCTCCGCGACATCGACGGCAGCGCGAGACATGTCGTCAAGGTGGGCGGCCCGGCATTGGAGGCGGGCAACGACGTTGATATCGAGGGGGCCGCGGCTCCCGGTGGACGCTCGCCACCGACGTAACCGCCGGGCCTCTCGCCGAAGCGCACGACGAAGGGTCAAGGAGACGCGGCGAGCAAGGCGCTCGTCGTAGGTCCCAGCCCAGTGTTGGATCGTGTGTCCGTTGATGGCCTGGCGAGGCTTCGCCTGCGCACCGCGCCACTTCCACATGACATCGCCGCAGCCGCACGCACACCAGGCGATCTGGTTGCGAACCGAGCCGTCACGGGCAACGGTCTTGCCGGCGACCCGCTTCGCCCAGTAGCCGCGCGGCGGCTTCTCGATGTCGAGTTCCCGGCATCGCTTCGCGACTGCTACGTCCGACACCCCGAGCCGCTCGGCGATGACCTGGGTCGGCTCCGACCAGACAAGACGTTCCAACTCGTCGGGGGTCACGTCGAACCGCCGAGGGGTCTTTGCCAGGCCCGCGCACCGCTTGCTGCAGTACACATTGTGAGGCCGCCCCACGGTCGTCCCGCAGCGCGCACACGAGGCACGAGCGACTCGCTGGCGGGCCGTCATCTCGCGCACCCCCGGGGAACGCTTCGGGGAACGGTACACACCGAAACAGGTGCCAGAGACGCCGTCAGGCGCCGCTTAGTCGAGCCTGTGCGCGTCGTTCCGGGGGTCCCGGGGACATTGCAAATCAGCTGCCCCCCAACAGGGGCGCCGGCTACATGGCGGCGGCTTCGGCGGCGACCTTCTCGTAGTCGTTGCGCTCGAGCGCCGCGAAGTAGAAGTCTCCGAGCGGGACCTCGCGCTGCTGCAGGCCGTAGCGATCCAGCACGTAGACGTGCAAGTCCCAGCCGTCCCCCTCCAGCGAGAGCCACAGCAGTCCGAGCCACAGCATCTTGTGCATCAAGAGCTTGCTCGCGTCCTCGATCTCGTACGCGTACACCGCGCACTCCGTCTCGTCGATGCGGTACGCATCCGGCCGGATGTGCCTCGTCAAGCTCGCGTACTCCTCGATGCAGGGGATGTCGTCGGGGTCGCGCTTGAGCGCGGCGCGCACCTCGGCGCCGAACCGCCCTATCTTCAGGTCCGGTATGCGGTTCTGGAGGGTCCTGATCGCGACCTCGTGGACTGTTCGCCTCATGGTCAGGCAGTATCGCGGGCTGCACCCCCGCGCCTGGACGCCCTCGGTGTGTGCCTTCGTGTGCCTTCGCTCCCGGGGCCCGGGTGCCTTCGAGATCGGCACCCGGGGTGCCGGAGGAAGCGCGTTCGACACCCTCGTTGAGCCTAGCCGCATCTGTTCACGAGACGTCGCGATGACGGTGCTTTCGGAGTCCACAGGGTCAGATCTTGGCCAGGCGAGGGCGGATGCTGTCGTCGTTGCCACAAGGGCAACGCGAGTGAGCGGCCGAAACGGCGCGGATTCTGCGGTGTGGGCAGACCGTAGGCCGGGCGGTGGTGTGGCGGACGGCGCGGCGGGACGTCAGGTCGGCTTCGGGGATGCCAGCAGTCGTTGCGCGCAGCGCTCGAAGACGTGCTGCCAGGGCCACGACGAGGACATCGAGACCCAGATCCGGCGCGTCGTGATCCGCACGAGCGCGCCGATCTTGAGCAGCCGCAGGCGGATCGTGCCGGCTTGCGCACGCGCCATCTCGGTGCCGGCGAGACCGATGCGTCGCAGCGCACAGGTCAGGACGTAGGCCATGGCCGACATGGCCATCCGCACGGCGTTGCCCTGCATCGTGTGCACCGACAGACGGGTGCCGAAGAGCTCGAGCTGCTGCTCCTTGATGCGATTCTCCGCCTCGCCCCGGGCGCAGTAGAGCTGCTCGTAGAGACGCTTGCTGCTCCAGCTACGAGGCGGCAGATTGGTCACCACGAAGCGGGGATTGCGCTTGCCGCCCGGCAGGTGCTCGGCCTTGGCGACCACGCGACGCCTCTGGCTCCAGCTCCCCAGCGTGGTCCAGGCAAAGTCGCGAAAGACCCGGGCTGCTCGGCCGGTCTGCACGGCACGGGCTGCGGCCTCATCGAGCGCGTCTTCGACGTGTCGCTCAAGGCGCTCATTGCGCGCCATGCCCAGCAGGTAGAAGTGGCCGGCGGCCTCGCACCAGGCCATCAGCTCCTCGCGGCAAAAGCCCGAGTCTGCGCGCACGAGCACCTTGGCCCGGGGCCAGCGGCGCCGCAGACGTAAGACCAGCGCACGGAGCTCGTCCACGACTCCGCGCGCGGGATCTCTGTCAGCGGTCTGGAGCCGAGCGAGCAAGAGGTGCTCGCCGCAGAAGACGTACAGCGGCAGGTAGCAGTAGTGCCCGTAGTAGCCGTGGAAGAAGCGGCCCTCCTGCCGGCCGTGCAGCCGCACGTCGGAGTGGTCCAGGTCCAGCACGAGCAGGCCCGGATCCTCCGGCCCCATGGCCTCGCAGAAGACGTCGCTGAGCACGCTGTCCACGCGCTCCTGGTCCATCTCGATCTTGGCGTAGCGCGTCTGTGCCGTGGCGCCGAGCTGCGTGGTCTCGAGCCGCGAGAGCGTCGGGTGCGTGGCCAGAGCACCCTCGCGCTTGCCGCACGCCGCGGCAAACAGCGGGTCCTTGCCGACATGGTCGTGGTCCACCAGATCCTCGTAGCCCGCGCACAGCCCGAAGACCCGCTGACGCAGCATCTGGCCGACCGTGTGCTCGACCCGACGCGGGTCCCGGTGGTCCCCGAAGCAGCGCGCAAACCGCGAGAGCAGATCGATGCGACGATCGGTCCGCTCGAGCAGCAGCACGCCCCCGTCGCTCGTCACGGTACCGGCGTCGAAGCGCGTCACCGCGGTGCGTCCACAGATGCCCGCGAAGAGGGTCCCCTGCGGGCTACAGTCTGTCGTCATCGGGCCGGCGCTCCTGTCGGTGCAAGTACTAGCGAGTACGAGCACTTAGACAGACGACGGCCCGCTCAGATTCCCGGCTGGTGAACGATTCGGGCTAGCGACGCGGCTAGCGCCGCGTCCAGTCCTCCGTCAGCGAATCCTCCTTGCCGTCGCCGTCTGCATCGAACAGGCACTTGCCGTTCCAGCCCGTTTCGTTCTCTCGCAAACCGAGTGCATTCGCCGCGGCGGTCTCCACGCGCCTCTCGTCGCCCTTCGCGATGTCCTTGACCATCGCCACGACGTCCTCAGCGGTGCAGTTCGAGGACTCGCCCTCGGCGAGCGAGGCCTCGACGGCCATCGCCTTGGCGAAGCTCCCGAGGTTCTTGGCGAGCAACCGATGGTGAGCGAACGCACGCACGGTGACGGGATCGTCGCCGATGGCGTACGCGAAGCCGATCGGGGCGTCCTCGCCCGCGGCCAGCACCTCGAAATGAGCCAGCACGGCGGCGGCCGTCTCGTCCCGTTTCGCGACCACCTCCGGTGGCGACTTCTCGAGCACATCGATGAACGTCGATCCCTCGGTGGCGTACGTGAAGGTCTGGTACGCGTCGCGCACGGGTTCGTCTCGGAAAGTCGCAACAGACGCAATGATCACGTCGTTCGAGTCGATGTCCTGGCCGTGCCCGCCGCCTCCGCCCGCTTCGCGGGTCCGGACCCGGGTACTGCCGGTTTGGCTGTACGTGAAGGGCGCGGTGAACGCCGCGTCGCGCACGGCGGCGACCTCCTCCCAGACGGCACCCTGGTCCTTGGCGTACTGCGCGTTCTTGCGGATGCTCGCGTTCGTCACCGCTTCGAGCGCGACGAACTCGCCGTCCGTGGCGACCCCCTCGCGCGCGCTGCTCCAGCGCCCCTGCTCCACGCAGAAAGCCTGGACGGGCACGGTCGCGCCCGCTGACACCACGACGTCCTGGCCCAGTTGCCGGTCCTGGTTGCCGCCCTTCACCACGGTGCCGGCCAGGATCAGGATCGGCTTGTCGCTGCCGTTCACGACCTCGAGTGTCCCGACGGTGGCGCTGCCGTTCGAGTTCAGGTTCTGGCTCCCGACCTCGCGCACCTTGGCGACGCCGGCCTCCTGTGCTTCGGCGAGCGTGAGAAACTCCCCCACGTCGAGCGAGGCATCCGAGTGGACGGGCCACACGCGCAGGTTGCCGATGGTCAGCGGCGCGCCGAGCGTGCGGTGCTCGTCGAGGCGAACCGCACGATCCACGCCTTCTTCGGGGGCGGCGTCACCTCCTCTCGGCTGGCCGCCTGAGCAGGCCGTGAGCCCAGCCAAGACGGTGAAGACGGTGAGTCCCGTCACGAGGACGGGGGCGAGCAGTGCGGTCACGCGCATCGTGCACCTCCGGTGCGTAGCACCCCTTCCATGGAGTACGACGCGCGACGCCGGTAACCGTTCACCCCTTGACAGCGTGTGAGCCTCAGCGTGCGAGGGGCAGCGGGACCATGACGGGCGGGTCGGCGCCGGTGAGGTGCGCGGCGACCGAGTCGGCGAGGAAGTCGAAGACTTGGTCGCCACGGCGTCGCAGCGTGGCCGCGGCGGTCAACACGCGCTCGGCGAAGCGGAGTCCGCGAGCGGACTGGCTTCCGAAGGAGCCCTTGCGCCAGAGCACCGCTTTGCGGACCGCGCGCTCGGCGGCGTTGTTGGTCGGACTCACGTCCTGGGTCCGCGCATAGGTGAAGAGGGCGACCACGCGGGGGCGCAGATGGTTGGCCAGAGCCGAGTCGTCGTTCGCGATCAGTCGCTCGAGCCGTCCGCGCAGCACAGCGGCTTCGCCTTGCAGCCGGTCACGGTCGCCGTGCTCACCGAAGAGCCGGTAGCTGCGCATGACCGACTGCGCGATCATGACGCCCTTGTTGCCGAAGCGGCGATGTCCTCGCGGGCCTTCGGCCAGCGCACGGAAGGCGCGCTCGATGTGCGCCCAGCAGAGCTGGCGGCGGGCAAGTGGGTGTGACTCGTAGGCACCCATCCGGTCGCTGATCACCGTGCCACCGAAGCGCCGCCCGATCAGCCGCCCTTTCGCCTTGGCACTGCGGCGGCGATCGATCCCGAAGGCTGTGGCGTGCTCGCTCTCCGCCGCCCACAGCCAGCACACCCGGCCCCGTTCCTTCCACGACGTCTCGTCCACGTTGGCTCGCAGCGACGTGCGGACTGCCCCGAGGGCTTCGAGGTACGACGAGTGCAGAGCGTCACTGAGCCGACGCTCACAGTCGCTGATCTTGCCCAGCGACATCTTCACACCGAAGATCTCACCGAGCAGCCGCTGCGTCTCCCGCACGCTCACGCGGTACACGCCGCGCAGCGCGCCGGCAAGTGTGGTCAGCCGCGGACCGAAGGCCCCGGTCGGCACGCCATCGGGCAGGACCGCCGTCGTGACCGCACGACAGCGCCGGCACCGCGCCTTGTGCAGCCGGTGCTCCCGCACCGTGACGAGCACGCGCGGGAGCACCGTCACCTGGTGCCGGTACGGATCGCCGATGCCCTGCTCGAGATCGTCGTGTCCGCACGCGTCGCAGAGGTCGGGACGGTGCTCCTTGGTCTCATCGACGTTGGACGGATCCACCAGCTCGCGCGCCGTGCCCTCATGGCCCGGCTGTCCGCCCTGCTTGCGACCGCTACGCGGCCTTCGGCCGCGACGGCGCTTGGACCACGCCGGGTCCGACGACGGAGGCCTCGAGCTGTTGCGGGAGTCACGCTTCAGACGCGACTCGAGCTCGTCGATGCGGCGCAGATGCTTCGCTTCGCGACGCTCCAGCTCCTCGATCCAGGCCAGAAGGCCCTCGACCATCGCCCGCAGATCCTCGTCCTGCCGCTCGCCCACAACATCTTGATCGACCGATGGCCGAACGATCTGGATCCTGGCTCGCGACGAAGGGGTGAACGGTTACCGACGCCGGAGGTTCGTACCCGCTTCGTCGAATTCTCAGCCGGAGAGGGCGTGCTCGAGGTCGGCCATGAGGTCGTCGAGGTCCTCGATGCCGACCGATAGCCGTAGCAGGCCGTCCGTCAGCCCGGCCGCCTCGCGCTCCGCGCGCGGGATGGAGGCGTGGGTCATGATGGCCGGGTGGTCGAGCAGCGACTCCACGCCGCCGAGGCTCTCCGCGAGAGCGAAGAGCCGCACCCGCCCGGCGACGCGGCGGCTTCCGGCGAGTCCGCCCTTCACGTCGAAGCTCACCATGCCGCCGGCGTTGCGCATCTGTCGCGATGCGAGTGCGTGCTGGGGGTGCGACGGAAGGCCGGGATAGAACACGCGCTCGACCGCGTCGTGGCCACTCAGCCACTCGGCGATGTGCGCGGCGTTCTCGGCGTGCTTGTCCATGCGGAGGTGCAGCGTCTTGGTGCCCCGCAGCACGAGGAAGCAGTCCATGGGGCCGGGCACGCTCCCGACCGAGTTCTGCAGGAACCGCGAGCGCTCGTGCAGGCCGTCGTCGTTCATGAGCAGCGCCCCTCCGACCACGTCGCTGTGGCCACCGAGGTACTTCGTCGTGCTGTGGAGCGCGATGTCCGCACCGAGCGCGAGAGGCTGCTGCAGGTACGGCGTCGCGAACGTGTTGTCGACGACCGTGAGCGCCCCGCGGTCGCGCGCGATCGATGCGCACCGCTCGATGTCCGAGATCCGGAGCAGCGGGTTGCTCGGGGTCTCGATCCAGACGAGCTTGGTCTCCGGTCGGAACGCCGCCGTGTACGCGTCCTCGTCCGTCGTGTCGAGGAACGAGAACGTGAGGCCGAAGCGCTCGTACACCGCGCGCATGATCCGGTAGCTGCCGCCGTAGAGGTCGTTGCAGGCGACGACGTGATCGCCGGCGGACAAGAGCTGCAGCACGCTGTTTCCGGCCGCCATCCCGCTCGAGAAGGCGAGCCCGTGACTCGCCCCCTCGAGCGCCGCGAGGTTCGCTTCGAGCGCAATGCGGGTCGGGTTGATCGTGCGCGAGTAGTCGAACCCCTTGTTGACGCCGGGCGACGACTGCACGTACGTGCTCGTCATGTAGACCGGCGGCATGATTGCACCGGTGGACGGGTCGGGCGACTGCCCGCCGTGGATCGCGCGTGTTCCGAAACCGTGTTCAGCGTCGTTCATGGTGGCTCCTAGGAACGCGTCAATCCGTGAATCAGGTCGTACTTCGTGACGATGTCGCGGCCACCGCCGTCCAGGCGAACGAGAACTGCCGTGTGCCCGGACACCAGCAGCTCCTGGACGGCCTCGACGGAGGCGGCGCCGTCTACTTCCGGCAGCGGGTCGTCCATCACCGCGGAGACCGGACCGTCCTTGCTGTCCGGGGCGTGCAGCAGGAGGTCGATCACCTGGTCCTCGCGCACCGTGCCCACCACCGCGCCCTCGTCCACGATCGGGATCTGTGAGATCTCGAGTTCCTGCATGATCCGCACGGCGTCGCTCACTCTCGCGTCCGGTGCCAGCACGACGACCTCGCGCGGTGCGCCGCCCTTGCGTGCAACGATGGCGCCGGCGGTCAGCGCGGATCGCTCCGGCAGCAGGTGATGGCGGCGCATCCAGTCGTCGTCGAACACCGTGGTCAAGGCGCGCTCCCCGCGTCCGGTGAGCAGCGCGATCACCGTCTCGGCCGGTCCGGCGTCGCCGGCTCGATCGGCCCGCCGCAGTGCTGCCGCCAGAGCCGTCCCACCCGCCATGCCGGTGAGCAGGCCTTCCTCGGCGGCGGCCCGCCGTGCGGCCTGTGCGGCGTCGCGATCCTCGACCCGCTGTGTTTCGGCGTCTCCGCCACGGTCGGTGGTGGCGAGCAGAACCGTGCCCTGGTGCGTGCGCCGCAGTGCGGCGGCGAGCACCTCGCCGCCGGGTGGGACGAGCACCGTGAGCGACGTGGCGCCCGCGGCGGCCTGCAGAGCGGACATGAACGGCGCCGCATCGAGGGCGTCCCACTCCACCAGCGTGGCACGATCGGTGGATTCCGCGATCCTGCGCGCGACGGTGAGCGGCGAGCGAACGTCGTCGTCTGCCGTGCCTGCAGGACACGGCCGGACGTCGCCGCCGAACGCAGCGATTCGATTCCGGTCCACGATGGGCAGATCGCCGTCGACGACGACGATCGCGCGCCGGCCGCGCGCGGAACAGACGGCCGCGAGCGAGGCAGCCAGCGCTGCGTCGGCGGCCGCGACCACGGGACCGTTGGTCGACGGCAACGCGTCGAGGGCGAGCAGCGCGATGCAGTCGGAGAGAGCGCCTGTGGGACCGCCGTGTGTGAGTGCAACCGCCAGCGTGCCCGGCACGCCAGCGCTGAGCCGCTCCAGCCGCACGATCTGCGGGGACGCGAGTGATCCGGCGAGGTCGTCTGGAGTCATGGTCGTTTCCGATCCGAAGTGTACGCGGCGCTCTCGCACGCCACGAACCGAGGGACGACGGCCTGCCACGCGACCGCGAGCGCCGCACCGGCCAGGACGTCCACCATCCAGTGCCATCGCAGGACAATCGTCGCGGCCACGATCCCCGCCGCCAGCGCCCCCGCGTACCAGAGGGCGCGCCGTTCGTGGCGGATCGTGACTAGCACGGCGGTCACCGCGTTGCACGTGTGCAGACTGGGGAACGCATCGCGCGGGAAGGCGCCTGCGTGTGATGAGTTGAGGCTTCGAATCGCCGTGCCGACGAAGTCACCGGCGAGCAGGCCACCCCCGTCCTCGACAGCGAGGTGCGCCTGCGGCCCCACCGCCGGGAGGAACAGGTATCCCAGATATCCGATGAACAGACCGCCCACCACACCGGCCATGAGCTCCCGGAACGCCGTGCGATTTCGGCGCCACCACCAGACCGCCAGCGACAGCGGAAGCACGTAGTACGTCGCGTAGCAGGCGGAGAAGAACGCAGCGCCGCCGGCGTCGGGCCACGACCCCAGCAGGCTCGTCAGATCCGCGCCCAGGATCGACTGATCGGCGGCGCGCAGCGTGGCGTCGATCGTCCCCTGCCAGCAGCGCGGCACCACCGCGTGCAGCATCTCGTACGTCAGAACGACGAACGGGAACGGGAGCCAGTCGAGGACGGTTGTCGCCGCAGCGCTACGGCGCAGTACGAGTGTCCAGACGAGCGCACCGAGCACGGCGGCTGCGGCGTACGGGAGCATGGCGTCCGCGGCCCCACGGACCAGCGCGGTGACGGCCACGACGGTCCAGAAGCCGCCCCCCAGCAGGATCTCGATGCGGCGGGTCGCGCGCAACGGCGCGCCGCCTACTTGCGCAGCGTCAGCAGCAATTCGCCGAGGTCGCCGGAGTCGGCTGTCTGCCGCAGGACGCGGTGCAGGAGGGTGAAGCCCGCCTTACGCAGTTCCCCTACGACGACGCCGCCCTCACGCGCTAGCAGGATCTGCGACGCAGCGCGGCGGCTCTTCGTCTTCTTCTTCGGGCCGGCGCTGCCCGTAAGCGGGAAGTAGCCGGCCGAGAGGAACAGGACGCCTCCCTCGAAGAGGAGGCGGCGGATGTTGGACAGGTAGCGCTGGCGGTCGCGATCCTCTTCGATCTTGCTGAACGCGCCGCGGTCGACGGCGAGTCCGAACGAGCCCGCGGGGAGCAGGTTCGGGGTCTCGAAGAGGTCCCCCACCATGAAGTCGATGTCGGTGCTGGCGAGCCAGGCGCGCTCGCGCGCGAGCCCGACTTCGCTGCGATCCGGATCGATGCCGACGCACTGGAACCCGATCTTCGCGAAGTAGACGGCCGCCTCACCGCCGCCGCAGCCGGTGTTCACCATGCGCGTCGCGTTCGGGCAGTGCTTGGACTGCTGGAACTCGTCGAGCACCGAGTAGTCGTAGTTGTCCTCGATCTTCGGCGCGACGTCTACCGCCAGCGTCTGCATGATCAGCGATGCGTCGATCGGCTCACGCGACTCGTCGCTCTCGACTTCCGGCGCGGACGTGTCGGGCTTCATGTGTCCGCGAGCCGAGCGGCGGCGCTCCCTCGCGCCCACGGCCCGGCGTACGTCCGGCATGGCCGACAGTACGAGGATGTCGCGGACGGGCTCGGGCGCCTGCATCGTCTTCGCCGGCGGCTTGGGCTTGCGCTCTCGGCGCTTCTTGCCCTTGGTTTCGGACTTCGCCTTGGACTTACCTGACAAGACCTTGCTCCCGGACGTCTTCTTGGGCTGGGGCTTGATCGGAATCCGTCCCTTCTTGCGGGAGGACTTCGTTGCCGCAGCCGACTTCGCCGGTCGCTTGGATGCGCGCCCTGGCGCGCTCTTCTTTGCCGGCTTCTTAGCCGACTTCTTGCTCGCCGACTTTTTCGCGGCGGGCTTCTTAGCGGTTGAACGCCTCTGCACCGACTTCTTCTGGCCCGACTTCTTCTGCAACGATTTCTTCTGGGCCTTCTTCGTCGACTTCCTCGGCGACTTCCTCGGGGGAGTCTTGCTCGAAGTCTTGCGGGACGTCGTCTTCCGCGCGGTCTTCCGCGCCGTCGTCTTCTTCTTCGGGGGGGCTCTCTTCGTCGTTCGCTTCGTCGGGTTCTTTGCGGTCTTCTTCGGCGTTCTCTTCGACCCCTTCGCGGTCCTCTTCGCTGGGGCGGTACGCTTCGTCGACGTGCGCGTGGTGGTCTTCTTGGCGGATCGCTTGGCCGACTTCTTGGCGGCGGACTTCTTGGAGGACCTCTTGGCGGTCTTTGCAGGGGCCCGCTTCTTGGCGGCCTTCTTGGCGGTGCTGCCGCGCGTGGTCTTCCGCCGGGAGGCCGAGCTCGTCTTCTTGCTGCGTCGCGAAGCCGTCAAAGCGCCCCCGGGAGAATCCGCCCATTCAGCGATCCCTGCGGGGGCCTCGGTCACCTCTGCGGCGCCTCGGTCACCCAACCAGGGCGGGCCCGGCACATACCGGGCCCGCAGCGGTGAGCGTACTTCGCCGGGGCTCGAATCGTCAGTAATCCAGGACGGGCCATGACAGGCTGGCAGGCTCTGCTGCTGGTGTCGGTGCTGGTCCGGCTCCTAGCCCGAATCGTTCACCAGCCGGGAATCTGAGCGGGCCGTCGTCTGTCTAAGTGCTCGTACGCGCCAGTACTTGCACCGACAGGAGCGCCGGCCCGATGACGACAGACTGTAGCCCGCAGGGGACCCTCTTCGCGGGCATCTGTGGACGCACCGCGGTGACGCGCTTCGACGCCGGTACCCTGACGAGCGACGGGGGCGTGCTGCTGCTCGAGCGGGTCGATCGTCGCATCGATCTGCTCTCGCGGTTTGCGCGCTGCTTCGGGGACCACCGGGACCCGCGTCGGGTCGAGCACACGGTCGGCCAGATGCTGCGTCAGCGGGTCTTCGGGCTGTGCGCGGGCTACGAGGATCTGGTGGACCACGACCATGTCGGCAAGGACCCGCTGTTTGCCGCGGCGTGCGGCAAGCGCGAGGGTGCTCTGGCCACGCACCCGACGCTCTCGCGGCTCGAGACCACGCAGCTCGGCGCCACGGCACAGACGCGCTACGCCAAGATCGAGATGGACCAGGAGCGCGTGGACAGCGTGCTCAGCGACGTCTTCTGCGAGGCCATGGGGCCGGAGGATCCGGGCCTGCTCGTGCTGGACCTGGACCACTCCGACGTGCGGCTGCACGGCCGGCAGGAGGGCCGCTTCTTCCACGGCTACTACGGGCACTACTGCTACCTGCCGCTGTACGTCTTCTGCGGCGAGCACCTCTTGCTCGCTCGGCTCCAGACCGCTGACAGAGATCCCGCGCGCGGAGTCGTGGACGAGCTCCGTGCGCTGGTCTTACGTCTGCGGCGCCGCTGGCCCCGGGCCAAGGTGCTCGTGCGCGCAGACTCGGGCTTTTGCCGCGAGGAGCTGATGGCCTGGTGCGAGGCCGCCGGCCACTTCTACCTGCTGGGCATGGCGCGCAATGAGCGCCTTGAGCGACACGTCGAAGACGCGCTCGATGAGGCCGCAGCCCGTGCCGTGCAGACCGGCCGAGCAGCCCGGGTCTTTCGCGACTTTGCCTGGACCACGCTGGGGAGCTGGAGCCAGAGGCGTCGCGTGGTCGCCAAGGCCGAGCACCTGCCGGGCGGCAAGCGCAATCCCCGCTTCGTGGTGACCAATCTGCCGCCTCGTAGCTGGAGCAGCAAGCGTCTCTACGAGCAGCTCTACTGCGCCCGGGGCGAGGCGGAGAATCGCATCAAGGAGCAGCAGCTCGAGCTCTTCGGCACCCGTCTGTCGGTGCACACGATGCAGGGCAACGCCGTGCGGATGGCCATGTCGGCCATGGCCTACGTCCTGACCTGTGCGCTGCGACGCATCGGTCTCGCCGGCACCGAGATGGCGCGTGCGCAAGCCGGCACGATCCGCCTGCGGCTGCTCAAGATCGGCGCGCTCGTGCGGATCACGACGCGCCGGATCTGGGTCTCGATGTCCTCGTCGTGGCCCTGGCAGCACGTCTTCGAGCGCTGCGCGCAACGACTGCTGGCATCCCCGAAGCCGACCTGACGTCCCGCCGCGCCGTCCGCCACACCACCGCCCGGCCTACGGTCTGCCCACACCGCAGAATCCGCGCCGTTTCGGCCGCTCACTCGCGTTGCCCTTGTGGCAACGACGACAGCATCCGCCCTCGCCTGGCCAAGATCTGACCCTGTGGACTCCGAAAGCACCGTCATCGCGACGTCTCGTGAACAGATGCGGCTAGTCGTCCCGCGCTCAACGACTGAGTCCCATCGCCCCGCTCACGACACCGGTTGGCAGATGACACCGGTCTCGGTATGGCGCGCTACTCGTTCGTCAGCTGCGACAGCAGCTCCGCGACCCGCGTCTGCACTTCCGACGCGTTGCTCACGACCAGGAGATCCGGCGCGACGACCTCGACCCACCCCGAGTTCTCCCACGCGCCGGGCTCGATCGCGCGTACGCGGTCGAGCAGATCCTCTCCCGAGAGAGCTTCGCCGGCCGCCTCCAGCACATCCCCGACGTCGCGACGTCGTAGAACCACACCGAGCCCTCCGGGTCGGCGAGCACCCCGGCATCGCTGTCCTGGTAGTCGAGAAGGCGCTCCAGCATGTGATGCGTGCGTTCGTGGACGTCACGAGTCTGCACGGCCACGAGCAACTCGCGGCCAAACGCAAGGCTGACACCGGCCGAGGTCCAGATGTCCTTCGGTCCGACGCACTTGTAGACCAGGGCGACGATGTCCTCCTCCGAGACCGACGCGCGACGGGACACGGGCTCACTCGCAGTGGAGCCCCCCGATGACGCATCGCGTGCGCGCGCCGCGAACGCCTGGACGACGGGCCGCAAGTCGTAGTAGCGGCGCTCGATGGCACCGACCGGCGCGTGCGACTTGCCGATGCGAAGCACGCCGTCCTGCACACCGATGCCGAGACCCGCAGGAGCCAGAGCACGCGACAGCTGCTGCCGCACGGTGAGTCCCTCGGCATCCGGGACGGACACGGTCGCGTGCTCCTGCGTGCTCCCCGGCTTCCCGATCAGGACGCTGATGCCGTACGTATCGCGGATCACCCGTGGAAGTGTCGCCAGAGTGAAGTCGCCGACGAAACCGGTCGCCGCCGCCTCGTCCAGTCGTGCGTGAACCGCGGTGTCCGCGGCGGTCTCCGGCACTTCGACGACGACGGACACCGCTGACGTCGCGGACGACGGTTCCGCGAACCGCTCCAGCGCGCCGATCAGACGCGTGATCTTCGCATGGACGAACTGTGTGTTCCGGACAAGGAGCGTGTCCGGCGCGAACGCCTCGACCGATCCGAACTCCTCCCAGGTCCGCGGCTCGAGGAACGTCACGAGCTCGACGACGTGGTCGAGAAGGACGCGACCGGGGGGCGGCGCGATCGCCGCGCCCACGCCGTACAGTCGGGTCTCGTTCCGTGGCTGCTGGGAGAACAGCAGCACGCCGTCCTGCGTGGACAGGTACACCCGCGCGGACCGCGCGAGCCAGGTGGCCGCCTGCTGCGCGGGGATGTCGACGAGATCCAGCGTGATCGGTGCGTCCGCGCAATCGGCAGCGGCCATCACCGGCGCACCCATCGCCTCCTCGAGCCGGAGCGCTACGTCGCGGAGCGGCGTTCCCTCCGCGCGAACCGAGACGCGGCGGGCGAGCGCCGCCTGCAGGCGCTGATCCGCCGGAGTCGCCTCCTCCACTACCGGATCGAAGTAGGTCGCGAGACGCGCCAGGAAGGCCTCGATGCCCGCATGCACCTCCGTGGTTTGGACCACGGCGAGCCCTCCGTCAACGGAGGAGATGCTGACCGACTCCCCCATCCACACGTCTTGCGGGCCGACCGCCATCTGGATCAGCGTGATCATGTCCTCGGCTCCGAGCACGGGTATGTGCCCGCGCCGCTCGGAGCCCTCGTCCCCCGACCCGTTCCAGTGCGCGGCGAGCGCCTCCTGGACCGGACGGATGTCGTAGATCCGCCGGTCGACGGCACCCAACACCTCGGAGGGCGTGCCGATCGCGACACCGCCGTCGCGAACAGCCAGGTGCAGGTCGAGCTGCCACAGCGCGAAGTCCAGGTGCTGCTCCGCCGTCAGCCCCGCCGCCGTCGGCATCGGCACGTCGCGCTCGCCCGCCGCTTCATGCGCGGCGTCGGTGACCGTCATCCTCACGCCGAGTGCCCTCTCGTACGCGCTCACCAGCACGCCCAGCGAGACACTCCGCCCGACGTCGTTCGCGGCCGGAACCTGCAGCTGCGTGCGCACCGCGGCATCCGCAGCCGACTCCGGCGCCTCTCGCTCGACGCGCGCAGCGCCGGGCTTCTCGTCCTCCGACCGGCCCAGGCCGGGTGTCAGTGCGAGCGCGCCGATCGCTCCTCCGATCACGAGCGAACGAACGAGCCTCTTTGAACTGCGTGTCTTCCCGACCATGCCCACCCCCAGTGCATCCGCGAGCTTCCTCGGTGGAGTCTACGGCGCCATCGAACGGCGTCGAGCGGGCAGGCACCCCGACGCACGACACACAGACTCCCGCCCCCCCCCCCCCGGCCAAGTGACCGAGCTGCTCTATGTAGATGGCTTTGAGTGGCGCCAATCCTGCCAATTGGGCCGCGTGTTCTACCATTGCCGCCGCTTCGCCACACTCGGCCACCGGCGTCCGTGGCGATAGAAGTCGGAATTGTCGTGCGATGCGGGCCACGGTCACGTGTCCGAATAGACGCCGCACAATCGCGGGGTGGGCGCGCCCTCGTGACAGCTACGACGCGGCGGACCCGACGCGCTCCGCGTTCACCTGCCCCACGTACTCCCGCAACAACCCCACCTGCTCGGCGAAGTCCTGCACCTCTACGTCGATCGGCGTCTTGAAGAAGCACGCCAGGTGCGGGAGGGTGCCGGTTTCGCCGCGGCGGTGGGCCAAATCGGTGAGGCGGACGAGGTCGAGCACGAGGGGCGCGGCGAGGGCGCTGTCGCAACCCTGCCACAGGAAGTGCATCTGCATGCGGGCGCCGAGGAAGCCCTCGAAATGGATGAAATCGTACGCCTGCTTCCAGTCCTCGAGCGAGGGGACGTAGTCGATGTGCACGCGGGAGTGCGTGTCGTCAGTACCCAGAATCCGACGCAGCGCTTCGTCCTTGTCGGAGATCTTGGAGGCGAGTGCGCCCTTGCCGCGCAGGACCGCGCCGTCGCGGTTGCCCAGCATGTTGACGCCCTCCCAGGAGAGGACGCGCAGGTTGCGGGCCATGAACATCGGGGCGAGCACCGTCTTGACGAGCGTCTCACCCGTCTTGCCGTCGCGGCCCATGTGCGGAACGCAACTGACCTTGGCGGCGGCGCGCACAGGGGCCGCGCCGGCTGCGGGTGACGGCGTGAAGTCGATGAAGGGGTAGCCAGCTTGCACGGCGGCGTACGCGTAGAGCACCGAGCTCGGCACGCCGTCGAGACGTCCGCGGCGCAGCGCCTTCTCGAACGACTCGGCGGAGCGGAGGGCGGGGACGTCCTCGTCGCGCGGCTCGGTGGACGTGAGATTGACGACGATCACGTCGTCGAGTCCGTGACGCTCCTGGAACTCGCGGATGTCGGCCTGCACGCGCGCTACGAGGTCCTTCGGGTCCTTGTGCGTGCGCGCGTCCTCGCTCGCCATCTGGCGGACCTCGTCGCCGCTGTCGAGGAGGACGCCCGGGCGGACGTTCGCGTCGGCGTCGGTCAGCGCGTCTTCGACCGCGAGGATCAGCGCCGGGGTGAGCACGCCGTTTCGCTTGCCGAAGTCGCGGGCGGCGCCGAGGACGCTGCCCTTCCTGATCTCGTGACCGCCGAAGACGAGGTCCCCCAGACCGATCAGGTCGAGGTCCGCGAAGTCAGATGTCGCGGTGATCAGACCGGTCGGGTCGTTCAGACCGCGGGCGATCGAGGCGGCGCCGGCGACGACGGTCGCCGCGACGTTGCCGTAAGCACCCAGGGTCCATACGCCGAGCTTGCGACTCACTTGCCGGTACTCAAGGTCATCGCGGGTTCCTCTCACCATCTGCCGGGACGGTGGCATGGACTTCCTGGGCCGCCATGTAGCGGCGAATGGCGCGATCGTACCGGAGCGGCCAGCGGCCCGAAGACCATGCGCCGGCCACGCCACTACCGGGGGCGCTCGAGGCGGTCAGACTGCCCGTGCCGTCCTCGCTCTTGACGCCGGAACCGGCGGCGAGAGCCTCACGGAGTGCCGCCCGCGCCGTCTCGAAGTCGTCGTGCTCGAGGGCCTTGAGAGCGGCCTCGGCTTCCTTCGAGCCGCGGGCCGCGAGTTCGCGGGCCAGTGTCTCGAGGTCCTCGGGAGGCAGCGTCGCGGGGTCCGTCTCCGCCGTCGGTACGACGTCGGTCGGCAGCGCGCCCTCGGTCGAGTCGCCGGGCGTGCCGGCGGAACCGGTGTCACTCGGGATGCCGGGGGTGACGTCGGCGGGCGTGGTGTGCGGTATGGGCTGCGGCTCTTCGGCAGCGCCCGGAAGGAACGCCAGCGCGGACGTCGCGAGCAGTGCGAGCACGGCGGCGGTCGCGGTCCACGGCGCGCGCCACGGGAGCAGCGTGCGCATCGGCTGGTCCCCCACCGCGCTGACACCACCCTCGGCGGCGAGGGCGCGGAACGCGGGCTGCGCGTCCGTCGCTGTCAATGCGGAGACGAGCGCTTCGCCGGTGCCCGCGGCCTTGTCGAGGATGAGTGCGGAGTGCGCTTCGTCCGGGGCCAATCCGATCGCGACGACCACGCCGAACAGCGCGCCGATGCCGGGGAACAGCATCAACCACGGGCCGGGCTCCGGGCCGAAGCCCACGAGCCACGAGAGTCCGAGCAAGAGCGCCGGCACGCACCCGAAGAGCACGCCTGTGAAGAAACCGTCCCCCGCCGCGCCGACGATCAGTCGGCGGCGCGCGCGCTGGACCAGCTTCTGGGCCTGTGCCAGGGCCTCCCGGTTCTTGTCAGTCACTCTGCTGCTCTCCTGCGATCCGTATCTCACTCAGCGCCATGTCTCAGTATCGGTACCCGAGCTCACTCATCTTCCGGGAGAGTGAACTCCCGTGACGGGGCTTTGTCTTCCTTACGTAGGACGAACGTGCAGTCGATCACGCCCTCGGGAAGCCGGGGCGTGGCCACGATGAAGACCGTGTCGTCCTGGGCCCCCACCGCGGTGGTGTCGATGATCGTGGTCGGCGAGGAGTACGTCGCGACGGCCTCGGCGGTCAGGTCCGCGGCGTACACGATCTCGCCCTCGTCCATGCCCTCGACGAAGCGGGAGCCTACGTAGACCCACGCGCCCCGCTCCATCGGACGGCTCTCGACGTGGTTCCAGACGAGGTCCTCGGCGCGCACCGTGACGGGCTTCCCCTCCTCCTCCCACTCGATGAACAGGTAGACGGGCGCACCCTGCGCCGGACGCGTGCCGCCGCGGGAGAACCGGATCGGCTCCCCGCGGGTGAAACCGATCGCCTGGAGCGCGTTGTTCAGACGCGCGCCGAACTGCTTGTGCCGGCGGGTTTCCTCGCTGCCGCCGTTGCCGATCAGCTCGACCAGTGACTCGTGCAGCTTGCCGCCCTCGAGACACGCGAGGTATTCGAGGACACCCGACTTCAGCACCAGGCGCGCGGGGACGCGTACCTCGTCGGGACGCAGCTCGATGCCGACCTGCTCGGCGGCGCGCTTGGCGGCGTCGAACAGCTCGGGCTGCGTCCAGTCGAGGTCGGGGGGCTGGTTGATCTCCTCGCCCAGCTGCTCGCCGCGGTTCTCGAGCGCGATGATGATGTCGTCGACCCGGGTGCGCGTGCGCACGATCTCGTCGACCACGAAGTCCCAGTCGTCGGCAACGGTCATCAGCCGCTCGAGCTCCGCCATTCGGCGGTCCATGCTCTCCATCTTGAGAGAGGCCTTCTCGAGCTTGGCGGCCATCGCTTCGAGGTCGGCCATCGCGGTCTTGGTCCGCTCGGCCGCGGCGCGGGAGTCCCAGATCGCGAAGACCTGGAGCGCGAGCAGCACGAAGACACCGCCTGCGAGCCAGGCGGTGAGGGCGCTCGCGCCCCCGCCGGATGAAGGAGTCTCGGTCCGGGTCATGACCTCATCCTGCCTGAACGAACCAGGATCGGGACGGATCGCTGGATTCCGGGTCGAACGGACGGATTCCGAGGCTCCGGCGGAGCCTGAGGCCGCGGGAGATCCAGGGGATCAGTCGCCCGCCGTCTTGATCCGCTCGACGAACCACCAGTGGTGGCCCTCGGGGTCCACGCACTCGTAGCTGCGATCGGTCCAGTACTCGTCCCCGTAGTTCATGGTCTCGGGCTCCATGACGACCTCGGCGCCGTGCTCGCGGGCGTGGGCGCAGTGGGCGTCCACGTCGTCGACGTAGAGCATCAGGCTCTGGGTGTTGGAGCCATCGAGGTGCTGCGGTGAGCGGCAGATCGAGGCTGTCGGACGGGGCGAGGCGCCGGCCGACGCCACCATCACGAGGCCGCCGCCGTAGGTGAGCTGGGAGTGCAGGACCTTCCCGTCCTCACCGGGGACCACGAGCTTGGCGGCGAAGCCGAAGGCCTGCTTCATGAACTCGATCTCGGCCATGGCGTCGGCGCAGAAGATCGCGCTCGACATGCGGGGCCAGTCCTTGGGCGGGGGCTTCATCGCGGTGCTCCTCTTCGTTGGTTGGAAGAGCAGTATCGCGGACCCCAGGGGTCCGATGCGAGGGAGCGGGCGGGCGCGGCGGCCCGGCCCTACAGCGGGCGGCCCTCGTTGCGAGAATCGCGCAGGGCGCGACGGTTGCGAGCCGCGTAGGAGGAAGTCATGCGAACGGCGCGCGGCGCCAGGATCGCCCCGCGATCCTCGTGACGCTCGGCAGCGAGCCCGCTAGGCCTTCTGGCCGGACTCGGCGGGGAGACCCTCGGCGTCGCCGTCGGTGGACTCGGTGTCGGAGTCGGAGTCGTCCTCGGCTGCCGGCGGCGCCTCGGTCACGGCGAAGTCGAGCTTGCCGTCGATGACCGTGACCGCGACCGAACTGCCGACCGGGATCTCGCCGCGCAGCACCTTCTCGGAGAGCTGATCCTCGACGAGCTTCTCGATGGCGCGCTTGAGCGGGCGAGCGCCGTAGTCGAGGTTGCTGCCCTCGTCGATGATGACCTCCTTGGCCTTCTCGTTCAGTTCGAGCGTGATGTTGCGGCTCTCGAGGCGCTTGAACACACCGGCCAGTTCGATGTCGACGATCGCGCGCAGGTCCACACGCTGGAGCTGGCGGAACACCACCACCTCGTCGATGCGGTTCAGGAACTCCGGGCGGAAGTGGCGCTCGAGCTCGCGGTCGAGCTGGGCCTTCATCTTGTCGTAGTTCGACAGCTCCTCGTTGCCCGAGGTGCTCGTGAAGCCGAGCGTCGCCTGGTTCTTGATGATCGACGAACCGATGTTGCTCGTCAGGATGATGATCGTGTTGCGGAAGTCCACGTGGCGGCCGAACGAGTCCGTCAGGCGGCCCTCTTCGAGGATCTGCAGCAGCATGTTGAAGACGTCGTGGTGCGCCTTCTCGATCTCGTCGAAGAGCACGACCGAGTACGGACGGCGCCGCACCTTCTCGCTGAGCTGGCCGCCCTCTTCGTAGCCGACGTATCCCGGAGGAGCGCCGACGAGCCGGGACACGTTGTGCTTCTCCATGTACTCGGACATGTCGATGTGGATGAGCGCTTCCTCGTTACCGAACATGAAGCGCGCGAGTTCCTTGGCGAGCAGCGTCTTGCCGACGCCCGTCGGGCCGAGGAACACGAACGAGCCGACCGAACGGAGCGGGTTCTTGAGACCCGTCCGCGAACGGCGCACAGCGCGGCAGACCGCGCTGACGGCGCGCTCCTGCCCCACCACGTGGGCCTGGACCTCTTCCTCCATCGCGAGGAGGCGGTCGGCCTCACCGGCTTCGATGCGTGTGAGCGGGATGCCCGTCGTGGACGACACCGTCTCCTGGATGATGTCGGCGTCGACGAGGCCCTCGGTCTCGCGTGTCTCTTCGCGCCATGCGTCGAGCACGGACTGGCGCTTCTTCTTGAGCTTCTGCGCCTGGTCGCGCAGCGCCGCGGCGCGCTCGAAGTCCTGCGCCTGGACGGCGTCCTGCTTGTCGCGCTCGAGGTCGCGCACCTGCGTGTCGAGTTCCTTCAGGTCCGGCGGCTGGGTCATCGAGCGCAGGCGCACGCGGGCGCCGGCCTCGTCGATCACGTCGATGGCCTTGTCCGGCAGGAACCGGTCGGTGATGTAGCGCGTGGAGAGATCCACCGCGAGCTGCAGCGCCTCTTCGGTGTAGTGCACGCGGTGGTGCTTCTCGTAGCGTTCCCGCAGGCCGTGCAGGATCGCCAGCGTCTCTACCTTGCTGGGCGGCTCGACCAGGATCATCTGGAAGCGGCGCTCGAGCGCGCCGTCCTTCTCGATGTACTTGCGGTACTCGTCGAGCGTGGTGGCGCCGATGCACTGCATCTCGCCGCGGGACAGCGCGGGCTTCAGCACGTTGGACGCGTCGATCGCGCCCTCGGCGCCGCCGGCCCCGACCAGCGTGTGCAGCTCGTCGATGAACAGCATCACGTTCTTGGCGCGGCGCACCTCGGTCATGACGGCCTTGATGCGCTCCTCGAACTGACCGCGGTACTTGGTTCCGGCGACCATCATCGCCAGGTCCAGCGTGACGACGCGCTTGCCGCGCAGGATCTCGGGGACCTCGCCCGACATGATCAGCTGCGCCAAGCCCTCGACGATCGCCGTCTTGCCGACACCTGGCTCACCGAGGAGCACGGGGTTGTTCTTCGTTCTGCGGCAGAGGATCTGCATGACGCGCTCGATCTCGCGGGCGCGGCCGACACACGGGTCGAGCTGCCCCTCGCGGGCGAGTTCGGTCAGATCGCGACCGAACGCGTCGAGTGCGGGGGTCTTGGACTTGGAGTTGCCCGACGACGTGTCGGTCGACTCGTCGGGATCGCCGCTCGAAAACTCGGGGCCGGGTTCGCCGCCACCGCCGTCGGACTCGCCGTCCGAACCGAGCAGTTCGAGCACTTCCTCGCGCACGTCCTCGAGCTTGCTGCCGAGGTTCATCAGCACCTGCGCGGCGATGCCCTCGTTCTCGCGGATCAGGCCGAGCAGGAGGTGCTCGGTCCCGATGTAGTTGTGGCTGAGGTGCTGCGCTTCTTCGAGCGCCAGCTCGAGGACCTTCTTGGCCCGCGGCGTGAACGGCAGCTGGCCCATCGTGACCATGTTGGTGCCGTTCTTGACGATCTTCTCCACTTCGATGCGGATCTTGCGCAGCTCGACGTCGAGTCGCTTGAGGACGCGCGCGGCCACACCGCTTCCCTCCTGCACCAGGCCGAGCAGGATGTGCTCCGTCCCGATGTAGTCGTGGTTGAAGCGCTGGGCCTCCTGGCGAGCCAGGCTCATGACCTTGCGGGCGCGTTCCGTGAAGCGATCGAACATCTCAGGTTCCTCCAGGACTCTTCAGGCACACGGCGTGCCACGCGACGCTCGGCCCCGCGTGGCGATGTCAGTCTCGCCCAGTCTCGGGCCTGCGTCCCCCTCTTTGGACGGGTCGGCAGCCCGCGGGGGATCAACTGACACCCCGACATCCATATCGGCAGCCTGCAGCTTTGGCTATGCTCGGACGGAGGCGCGCGCCTCGGGCGCCCAGCCTCGCGGGAGAGAGCCGCTCTCCCCTCTCAGAACACCAGAGACCGCCTCGATATGTCCCGAGCCCCGCTGCAGCCCCCCTCCAACCCCCGCCAGCACGTCGGCAAGACGATCGCCAGATGCGTCGTCGGAGAGCCGCTCGGGTACGGGAGAACGTCCGGGGTCTACCGCGCGCACTACGAGCCGCTCGGCCGCGACATCGCGCTGAAGGTCATGGCCGGGGAGTTCTCCGGCACGGACGACATGCGAGATCGCTTCATTGCAGAGGCGCGCGCAATCGCTCAGGTCGAGCACGCCAACGTCGTCCGCGTGTACGACGTCGTCGAGGACGACGAGCACGAGGTCTGCATCCTCATGGAGCTCGTCTCGGGCGAGACGCTCCATGAGCTGATCAAGCGCGACGGCGCGCTGCCGGTCAAGAAGGCGCTGCGCATCGCGCTCGAGATCGCGCAGGCACTCGAAGCGGCGCACGAAGCCGGCGTCGTGCACCGCGACGTGAAGCCGCCCAACGTGATGCTCGAACGCGGCACGGGTCTGGTCAAGGTGCTCGACTTCGGGCTGGCCGGCGGCGCCACGACGACGCGCATCGGAACACCGCTCTACATGTCGCCCGAGGCGTGTCAGGGCAAGCGCATCGACGAGAAGAGCGACGTCTACGCGCTCGGCATCTGCATCTACAAGATGCTCACGGGTGAGCTTCCGTACACCGGCGGCACGGTCAAGGAGATCCTCGCCGCCCACGTGAAGGCGGACCTGATTCTGCCGTCCGTGGTGAAGCCCGACCTCGGCTCGGACTACGACGACATCGTCAAGAAGCTGCTGGTGTCCGCAAAGGGCTACCGGCCGACGTCCGCCGAAGCAGTCGAGATGCTCGCACCGTTCGTCGAGACCCGCGCGCAGCAGACATCGGGCAAGGGCGGCAAGCGCAAGCGGCGTTCGCGCGCCGCGGCGAAGTCGTCGAGCAACGCGCCGATGATCGCCGGCGTGATCGGGCTGATCGTCGTGGCCGCGATCGCCGCTGTGTTCCTGCTGAAGGGCAAGGGCGACGAGACGGACACCGGCGCCGTCCCTCCCGACGTGGTGAATCCGCCCCCGCCGCGCCATGGCGGTGGCGTCCGGGCCGGCAACGGCGACACCGCCACGCCGCCCGTGCCGAAGGTCGACCCCAAGATCGCGGCCGCGAAGGTCGCGTACGAGAACGCGGTTGCCTGGGTGGCGAACAACAAGAGGGACTACGCCGGCGCCGTGAAGAAGTGGGAGCAGGTGGCCACGGACCACACGGGCACCGAGTGGGGGCTGAAGGCCGGCGATGACCTGAAGGGCGCGAAACGCCGTGCCGCTCAGGCCGAGGCCGACGCAGTCAGGGCGAAGGAACGCGCAGCGGTTGATGACCGCGTCAACAACGAGCGCAAGGCGCTGCTCGAGGCGATCGGCCGTTACGACTTCGGCGCAGCGAAGGGGATCGCCTCCAAGCACTCGAAGATCGAAGGCGAGTCGTTCCAGGACTGGCGCAAGAAGTCCACGCGCATCGACTACCTGTCAGTCGAGTTCACGAAGCGCCTGAACGCAGGATTCGAAGCCAACCAGATAATGGCCGTCGTCGTCAAGAAGGACGCGGGTCACGACGAGGTGCTGGTGTCAGCCGACGAGAAGGGCCTGTCCTCGAAGGCAGGGGACCTGCCGCGCCGCATCGAGTGGACGACCGTCGGGGCCGAAGCGGTGTGGAAGCTGTTCAAGAAGTTCACGTCGATTCGCCGGGTGGACGAGAACGTGTTCCTCGCCGTGCTGGCCCGCGAGCTGGGACTGAGCGAGCAGGCGCAGGAGCATGCGGTGACGGCGACCATCGTCGACGCCATGGGCGACGCGAAGGACAAGTTGCGCCGCTTCTTCGTCGATCCGGACGACGCGAGCAAGTAGCGGCAACGATGAAAGCCATCGCCTGGGCGATCGTCGTGCTGGCCGGAGCTGTGGTGATGGCCGGGGACGGATTGAAGACCGACCAGCGACAGGACCATTACGAGATCGGTCTGGTGGTGATGGTCATCGGCGGCGTCGGCGTACTCTGCTGCACCTCCTGGCGCTGGCAAAAGTCCACCTAGGCGCCGGCCGACACGCGCGCTGCGCGATCGTGCGGGTCAGTCCTCGCGAGGGTTCGCGACACCCTGCCGCAGCTTCTCGTGATACCGCAGGCGCCGCGCGCGGTACTCCTCGCCGGTCATCGCCGGTGACGGCTCCTGCCCCGCCATCACCTCCTCGTGGAGTTTCTCGAGGAACGGGACGCACCAGCCGCAGCCGGTGCCGGCGGAGAGGCACTCCGAGAGAAGGGAGGGGACCTTCGGCCGCTCCCGCTTGATGTAGCGGATGATCTTGTCGCGCGGGACGTGGAAGCAGATGCACAGGTCCCGCTCGCTGTCGCCGGAATGGTCGTGGGAGCAACTCACGCCTCACTCGTAGCCGGGCGGCGCCCGCCCGCCAAGTGAGTCCAGAGGGCCTCTCGACGGTTTCGGTGAGCGCCCCGATAGACGGATGACGACCCCCGTGTGAGTTAGTGTGACCCTGGGTGAGCTTGCCGGTGGTGGGCCGCCCCCACCACGTGACGAAGATCGTCCAACTTCTGCTGTTCCTCGCCGCACTGGGAGCGCTCGCGTTCCCGGTGGCGTGGGGGCTGGACCGGGCGTGGGGCCGCGACGTCGTGCTGATGAAGAGCGCCGTGACCGAGTACTCGTCGATCGACATGAACCGCAGCCAGGCGCGGTCCGACCTCCGGCGGTTGAAGGGCGAGGAGCGCCGCCGCGTAGTGGTCTCGATCTACGGCGAGCCGATCCACACGGACTTGACGACGTCTCGCGTCCTCGTGATCGATCACCAGCGGCTCACGATCCCCAAAGAGGACAAGGACATCACTCTGCACCCGACCGCCGAGGTCGCGGGCAGCAGTGACCCCATCGCCACCGCGAAGCTCATCGAGGACGCGAAGAACATCACCTTCGGATCGCTGATTGCGATCGTCGTGCTGATGCTCATCCGGCGCGGGCAGGTGAAGCGGGCGCGGCGCCACCTCACGTACTGAGCCGCTGCGAATCCAGACGCGAATCCAAACGGGGCAGCGGCGACCGGCGACAAGGGCTGCAGCAGCACCTGTGCGGAGAACACCGCACGCCGAACCCGTTGCGGATGCGGGCTAGAGAACGCCCTGCCGAAGCAGGGTCTCTTTCAGCTTGAGCCGGAGCGAGCGTAGTCGCGTGTCGAAGGTGTTGCGGTTGATGCCGAGGCTCTCGATCAGCTCGAGACGGGTCATGCGCCCCTCTGCCAGAGTGAGCAGCAACTCGCGTCCCTCGTCGGAGAGCGTCGAGATCGCCGCGCTGATCAGCTGCGCGTCCTCGTCCCGGATGACGCGCTGCACGGTCGCGCCCTTCGGGTCCTCGCCGCGGGCCATGTCCGGCCGGTCGCTGCGCAGCCGCGCGACAAATCGGCGAGCCACGCGGCCGGTGCGCCGGTGCGTTGCCGCGCCCCGAGGTGCTCGAGGGCCTTCTTGTGGAAGATGCCGACGAGCAGCCCGAAGTGGTTGTCTCCCGACGGGTAGCGCGCGTGGATCGTCAGGTACGTCGCGACGGCCTCGTGGAAGACGTCCTCGGAGTCGTCGGGGCGGAGGCCGTAGCGGGCGCGCGCCATGAAGGAGAGCTTCGTGAAGAGGGTGCGCGTGCGCTGCTCGTCGCGGAGCGCAACCATCAGAGCCGGGTGGCTCGTGTCCTCGCGCGGGCGCCGCTTGGCCACACGGGAACCGCGGACCGTTGCGCTGGTGCCGCCATTGCTCCGTACTCGCGATCCGTTCGTGCGTGACACCCGCATCCTCCTGCCGTTTCGCCGCAATCGCGCGGCGGCAGAGGGAGGCAAGGGCTATGCCGTTGGCGTGGACTGCGGCGCGGGGGCGCCGCGGACGTACGCGGCGACGAGGGCGGCGAAGCAGAGATCGCAGCCGGTCACGTGCGTCTCCAGCAGGCGCGAAGAGTGTGAATCGAGCCTGTCCGCCGCGTAGTCCCCGATCCAGGGGTCGAAGTGCGGGCGGCGAAGTCGCGCAGGGGAATTGGGCTCAGTCTTCACAGGTCCTCACCGGCAGGGGTTCGCTCGTATATGGCGATTTCTGAACGCTGCTTTGGGGAGATGTCGATGCATTTGCACATCGTCCTCGTGGCGAATGCACCACACGTTCCGCGTTGTCGACGCCCAACGTCGCAACGTCGAGCCTGCG
Organism: Planctomycetota bacterium; assembly: GCA_965248445.1. Lineage (GTDB taxonomy): Bacteria > Planctomycetota > JAJSAM01 > JAJSAM01 > JAJVHW01 > CBDFJG01. Next base: position 671,596 of record CBDFJG010000002.1, on the reverse strand, counting down.
CGACCGGCAGCCGGTCTTGGCCTCGCGGAAATCCCTTCGTTACCCTTCTACATGGCGGAATTCCTGGAGACCTTTTCACCGATCGACGGGACACGGTCCCGAGAAGGAGACTGAATGCCACGAATTGCGAACAAGACTGATGCGCTGCTGTCCGACCTGGAGAGGCGACTCTCCAACCTGGTCGAAACGGCGCGCAAGGAGGGCCGCGAGGAGGCGCTTGCCGACCTGCGGAGCCTCGTAGGCGGCGCCAAACGCGGCCGTCCCCCGGGCACGGCGGTGAAACGGCGCCGCAAGAGCAGCAAGCCCAGGAAGAACCCGTGGGCCAACTACAGCGCGGCCGAGAAGCTCTCGCGCATCAACAAAATGCGCAAGGGCCGCGGACTCCCTCCGAAGAAGAAGCTCTAGCCCTTCCTTCGGAGCGAATGGGCTCACGGAGCCCCGCCGCATACGCGGCGGGGCTCCGTTCTTTCATGCGTCCTCTGCTGAGCACCGGGCGCGCTCGGGCGTGCGCGTGGGGAATAGGCCGGCGCGCAAGGCTGTTTGAACCGCTGCCGGAGTCGCGAAGCACGCGACTAGCTGACGTCTCCCCTCCTTCCCATCTCACACGCACAGCGAACCGGCCCATGCGCGCAGCGCGGCGACCCCCGCCGCGCGCCGCGCTGCGCTGCTTTACAGGCTCCTCCCGGGGCAGCCTTCTCCCTTCTCCCGGGGGCCGGCCTCCCGGGGGCGACCGCACGTGCCGCTCGAATCTGGCGTTCCCGACGAGCGCGCGTTCCCCTGACGGCGTGGCCCAGCCGAACCTCCTGCTCGTGGTCGTCGACGACCTGCGCTTCGACCGCCTCGCCCCCGCCCCGGCAGCTCGCGCAGAGACCCCGTTCCTATCCGAGCTGACCGAGCGCGGAGTGCGCCACACGCACTGCTGGTCCCCTTGCGGGTGGACGCTTCCGGCATGCGCCTCGCTGCTGACCGGACGACTGCCGAGTGAGCATGGTCTGGTTCACCACGAACACCGATTCCAAGCTCCGAAGATCCCGGCTCTTCTCGGACACGGTTGGGCGACGCTCGGGATCGGCAACAACGGGAACCTGGTCCCCGACGACATCCCGAAAGAGACGCTGGACGCGCTCGGTTTCGAACGCCGGCCCGAGGTCTGGAAGCACTTCGGGTGGCAGGAGGGCTTCGAGGCGTATCGCTGGTTCCACAAACACGAGAAGGACGCCCCGTTCGAAGCGTTCGACGAGTGGCTCGGATCGCGCGGCGACGACGGCCGGCCCTGGTTCGCCATGCTCCACACGAACCTCGTGCACGACTACGACGAGGAGCGCCCCTGGACGGTGGATGTCGAACGCTTCCTCGGCGGACCCGTGCCGCCCGTTCTCCGCTCGTTTCGCGACGGTCCGTTCGTGTTTCGCGAACCGCCCAACGGTCTCACCACGGATCAGGTCCGCCGTGCCCTCCTGGCCAAGTACGACGGAGGCATCGAGGAGTTCGACCGGCGCCTGGCCGCCGCACTCGCCCCCATCGACTGGAGCACGACGGTCGTCGTCCTGGCGTCGGACCACGGCGAGGGCTTCGACGCCGACCGCGAGCGCGTGCATCACTGCGGGAGGCTCCACGACGACCTTCTGCGCGTCCCGCTGCTGGTCGTCTACCCGCCGAGTGTCGATGGCGCGCCGCCACCCGGCAGTGAGGTCACCGCCCCGTGTTCGCTCATCGACGTCGCGCCCACGCTTCTCGGGATCGGCGGCGCAGACGAGGCTGCCGCAGCGCTGCCGGGACACGATCTTCGCCGGCTGCCCGCGGCGCGCGAGATCCACGCGGAGGACTTCGGCTATCTGTATCTGCCTCCCGGTGACGCCGGGGACCGGATGCGGCGGTACGAGTACAAGCGCTACGACCTGGCGAGCCGCGCAACCATCGCGTGGCCCCGCAAGACGATCGAGAGCCGCATCGGCCGCCAGTCCTGGCGCGAGGAGTACGACCTCGCCCTCGACCCCGGCGAGCACGTCAATCGCGCCTCCGGCGCGCAGAGGCCCTTACGGCGGCCGGAGCGCGAGGAAGGCGGATTGGCCGCGGCCGTGCGCGCGCGCACGAACTCGGGGGAGGAGACCGACCTGCTGGGCTTCAGCGAGCAGTGGCCGCGGTTCGTGCGCAAGACGCGCTCGCGCCGCAAGCTGATGCCGCTCGAGAAACACCGCACGTACGACGAGATCCCGATCGACGAGCGTGAGCCGATCACGTTCATCGTCGCGGTCGCGGATGCCGACGAACTGCGCCGCCACGTCCTGGTCTCGGAGTGCTTTCAGCACGGCGGCCACCAATGGCTGTTCGTCGAGAACGGTGGGAACCGCGCGTACAGCTCGATCTCGCGTCTGTACAACGACGCGTCGAAGCGCGCGCGACACGACCTGCGCTTCCACGTGCACCAGGACGTCTTCTTCCCGCCGGACTGGGAGGACCGTCTCTTCCGTGCCCTGGCAGAGCTTGAAGCGCGGGACCCGCACTGGGGCGTCGTGGGCGCAGCCGGTCGCGCGCCGGCGACCGGAGACGGGTCCGAGCCGCCGAACATCGGCCACTGGAGCGACCCGCACAAGTACCACAAGCCCCCGAAGACCGGCCTGCCGGCCGAGGTGCAGATCCTCGATGAACTGTGGCTCGGGTTCCGGGCCTCCCGTGGGCTCGAGTTCGACCCCGGCGTACCGGGCTTCCACTGCTACGGGGCGGATCTCTGCATGGCGGCGCGCGACCGCGGTCTGAGGAGCTACGTCATCGACGCGCCGGTCGTGCACAAGCTCGTGCTGCCCGACGGCACGCTGATCGAGCGCTCCGTGAGGAGCGCCAAGATCGAGGAGCGCGACACTGATGCGTTCCGGTCGGACTTCCAGCGGACAGCCGACCACGTGGCGAAGAAGTGGGCGAAGTACCTGCCGTTCCAGAGCACCTGCCACGTGTACCCGGACCCCACGGTCCGCGAGGGCGACTAACCTCAGCGCGTGAAAGCGCCTCTCCGTCTTCTCGCCGTCACGCTGGTCGCGACGTCCCTGGTGAGTCTGGGCCCCGTGAGTCTGGGTTGGGCGTTCGCGGAGGACGAGACCGCGGCGCCCGAAGCGCCGGCTCTGCCGGAGCCCGTGCTGGTCGGCCCCCGCCGGGGCGACGCGCGCAAGAGGGCCAACCAGAAAGGCGGAGGAAACAGCGCGACGGAGAAGTCCGTCGTGGCGGCCCTCGACTGGCTGGCCCGGCACGCTCTCGAGGGCGGCGGCTGGGACGCGGACGGGTTCCCCGATGCGTGCGAGGAGGACAAGAAGGCCTGCGACGGCATCGGCAAGGGCCATCACGGCGAGGCCGTGCCGTGTCCGTTCGACGGTGCGCTGTCGGCCCTCGCGACGCTGGCGTTCCTCGGTCACGGTCACGCCCCCGGAACGCCGGAAGATCCGTACGCCGAACTCGTGGAGAAGACGCTCGAACTGCTGCGCGGCCGCGGCGACACGTGGACGTTGCCGCTCGCGACCCAGGCATTTGCGGAGGCGGAGGCGCTGGAGCGAAAGGGACGCTGGACCGAGGACGTCGAGCGGGGAGTTGCCGCGATCCTCGCGCGGCGGCAGAAGGACGGCGCCTGGGGATACGTCGCACCCGGCCGCCCCGGCAGCGACGTTCCGTACACCGCGCTCTGCGTGCAGGCGCTCGTCACTGCCGTCGACGCGGGCGTCGCGCTCGACGACGAGACACGCGACGGAGTACTCGGCTACCTCGCGACCCTCGAGGTCGACAAGAAAGGCCGGCTCGCGTACCTGAAGGAGGGCCGCCGGTACGGCTACACGCCGACGTCCTCGAACGCGCACGGCGGCGCGGCGATCCGCCATCTGCTGCGTGCCGGCACGAACCTGCCGGCACATCGCCAGAACATGGGCCTGATCTCCGGCCAGAAGCCCGTCTGGAAGATCACGTTCAAGACGCGCAAGGTGCCCGGCCGCGGGAAGGTGCCGGTGCAGATCGGCAACCTGTCCATGTACCAGTGGTGGTACGGCACGATCGCGACCTTCCACGCGGGCGGCGCGGCCTGGTCGGGGTGGTTCGGCAAGGCCAAGTCCGCACTTGTCGGTCACCAGGAGAAGAATGGGTGCCGGCGCGGCTCGTGGGACCCCGAGGGCACCTACGAGCGCACGACCGGAGGGCGGCTGTTCGCAACGGCGCTGGGCGCGCTGATCCTGGAACAGCCATACCGCCACCAACGGCGGCGATAGTGCGAGTCGGGTCCCGAATGGACGACTCTGGGAGGAGTGCGTGATGCCGCGAGTTGCGACGAGTGAAGTACTGACGTTTTCAGTCCGGAGTCCGCTGGGCACGCTGCGTTGCGCTGCCACCGAAGACGGGCTGGCGGTGCTGACACTGCCCGGCGGGTCGTTCGACGAGCAGGTCGCCGTTCTCGACGGCGAACGCCGCGAGGTCAGCGACCATCCCGCCGCGCGGGAGTTGCAGGCGTACTTCGCCGGTGAGCTGGCGGAGTTCACGATGCCGCTCGATCTCTCGACCGTGACGCCGTTCACGCGAAACGTCCTGGACGCGCTGCGCGACATTCCGTTCGGCGAGACCGTCAGTTACGGCGAGCTGGCTGCACGCATCGGCAACGACAACGCGGCGCGGGCGGTGGGCGGAGCGTGCGGACGCAACCCGGTCCCGATCGTCGTCCCGTGCCACCGCGTGCTGGCCACGAACCGTCGCATCGGCGGGTTCAGCGCGCGCCCCTCGCACAAGCGCGACCTGCTGGCACACGAGGGTCACGCGGTGTCAGCGGACGGCCGCGTCGCCGTCGCTACCGGAGCTTGATCTTCAGCACGTAGCGGCCGCTCTTCGCCTTGCGCGGACGGACGGCAAACACCCAGTCTCCGGGTTCGTCGACGACGAGCTTGACGACCGCGTTGCGGCGTCGCTTCGAGTCCTCGAACGGCGCGAACTCGGAACCACCGGGCCGCAGCGCCTGGATCTCGGCCGGGCTGCCGGCCCGGCGGTTGGTCCGGACCTTGAGAGCCGCACCATCATCGACCTTCGCGGCGTTCACCGAAACGCGGAACACATGGAGATCGCCCGGCTGGAACCGGCGGACCTCGGCGTGCCTGTCGGTGAACGACTCGAGTTCCGCGTCCACGACCGCGAGGTCGTAGGGCGCGGGGGTGACAGCGTCCGGGTCCGCGTGGTGGATGCGCAGGTAGACCGTCCGCGGCGCGGTCGCCGCCGTGATCTCCAATTCCTCGACACCCTCGACGCCGTCGGCCACCGCCGCGACTTGGCCTGCCTGGTCCTCGACGGTCAACGCCGCGTCCATGCCGGCCGGATCGAAGTCCATCCGGATGACGTAGCGCCGGAACGGCGGCACGACGACACGGAACCAGTCATCATCGGCGAGCACGTAGCGCTGGTAGACGCCCGGGTTCAGGTCGCTCGCCTCCGCGCGCGTGTCGTTTTCCTCAGACGCCTCCTCCGGCGGGAGTTCTGCGGGAAGGACGAGGAACGGAAGGCCGCGCGCGTCGGCGGCGGCGCGCAGTGATGCGTCGTTGCGGCCCTCACGCATCGCGAGGTTCGTGATGAGCAGCGCCTCGGTTCCGTCGCGAAAGCGGGAGAATGACGTGAGCAGGAAGTGCGACTCGATCACGAGCCGCAGGGCGTCGTCGCGGCCGACCAGGTGGCGGACGTCGTAGAGGAACCGCGACCAGATCTCGCCGTCCTCGTGCACCTCGCCCGCGGTGTCCTTCGGGAACACCTTGTTCCGGTCCACGCGACGCAGATACGGCGGGGTCTTGTTCGATCCGGGTGCGGCGTCCCACGAGGCGAAGAGCGGGTCCCAGTTCGGACGCGACGACTCGTGCATCATCACAGCGAGCCAGTCGCCGAACCCCTCGCCCATCGCGCCGCCCTCGCCGGTGACGCCGAAGTCGTCGACCTGGTCGTGCTGGATGGCATGCCCGTACTCGTGGACGATGACATCCGCGTCCTCACCGTCGTCCACGCCGCCGTCGCCAAAGTTCACGGATCGGTCGAACAGGTCGAAGAACGACTGATCGCTCGAGCCGGCGTGGGCATCGACGTCCTGCTGCCGCGCGTTCACGTTCGCGAACCCGAGCTCCTGGATCTCCGCCTGGGTGCGATCGATATGGAAGTAGCACATGACCTGCTCGAACGCGTGATGACTGCGCGTTACCCAGTTCCAGTCCAGATCGGCCTGAAACGCGAGCACCGGTGACGGCGTGAGATCCACCCACGGATCGCGGAGGAACCCGGTTCCGTCGAGGCGCGGGAGCGTCTCGAAACGTCGAGCCGCCGTCAAGCCACTGGAGTCCTTGTCGTTCGAGTCGTGGAAGGTGGGGTTCCCCTCGCTGTGCATGGGGTTGGGATCGAACACGGCGCCCTGGCCGTCCACACCGATGCGAAGGTCGTCGATGCGCAATGCCGTTCCGTCGCCCGCATCCACGAACACGCGCAGGCTCTGCTCGCTGGTGCGCACATCGACGCGCCATGCCAGACTCGCGCTCTTGCCGTCGGGCAGGATTACGAGCTGCGGCTCGCGCGCCTCGACGGCCGCCTGCGTCTCCGCGTCGTCGTCGCGCGCGACCTGCACCGCTTCCGTGCGCGCCGCAGCCGCGTCGATCTCCGGTGCGAGGTCCCGTTCGGTCATCCCGCCCAGCGGGAACAGGTCGGCCGCCACGAGCAGCGGACGACCGTCCGTCGCCACATGCGCCGAGACCTCGCTGCCGAAGACGGGCACGCCGGGGATCTCCCCCAGCGTCTGACGGAAACGCACGTGATGGGCGGCCAGGCTCGTGAACTCGCGCGCCAGTTCGAGCCGTCCCGGCGCTCCGTCCAGTCCGATGGCACCGCGGTGCTCCTCGATCAGGTCGCGGGCGATCCGCCCCAGATGGCCTTCGCGCGCCACGAGGTGCGTGAGGACCACTCTGCGGCCCGGGCCCGGCGTCACGGGCTCCGCCCGAGCAGCCTCGGAGACGTCCGTGGAGACGGGCGCCGCCGCCTGGGCGGCGCTCTCTACCCGCACGGCCCGCACGCGCTCTCGGGGCGCCTCGGGAGCCACCTGGGCATGCTTCCGATGCGGCCGCTCTCCGGGGAACGGAGCGAGCGTGATCGAGACCACGGCCAGGAAGAACGGCAGGGCGGTGCGGAGACGCATCAGAGGGAGGCTATCACTGTGTGACACACGGTGAGTGCGGGCCGGCCGCAAGGCGCGGCTGTTCTTGCCGCCTCTGCAGCGGGACCTACAGCTTCCGCACCCAGGTCTTCCACTCGTCGATGAACTCCTGCTCTTTCGAGAAGTCGAACACCTTGCTGGCGGTGACGACGTCCCCGCTGGACTGCAGTTCGCGGCAGTAGCTCCGGAACGGCTCGCGCCACTTCTTGCCAGGCGGCGCGTCGAGAGACAGGAGGAACATGAAGCTCCAGAGCACCGCGTCGCGCTCCGGGTTCCCGATGCTTTCGGATTCGAGCCACCAGCGTGTGGCCTCGAACTCGACCGTGCCGCCGGCAGCGTCGCGCGCGCCCTCGAGCAACTCGGGGTGCGGCCGGTTGATGCGGCCCCTGTGGTGTGCGCCGTTACCGATGAGCAGAGCGGCGCCGCGTTCGAGCCACCACGGCGCGCGGTACCCGAGTCGGCGGTGCAGCGCATCGCGCGCCATCTCCTCGCGCAGGCGCTGGCGGTCGGCCGTCTCGACGAACGGCTTGGCGAAGGTGCGGACGACACCGGCCCGCGGATCGAACTCCCCCGCCGCGTTCACGTCCAGGCGGGCGAGCTTCTGCGCAGCGATGAGCTTCTCGCGTGTGGCGTACACGACGACCACGGCCTTGCGCCCGGCCCGCGGTTCCAGGCCCGTCAACTCCTGAACCTGCTCGTCGATCTCCTCGGCCTCGAGACGAAGAGCATCCGCGATCGACGCGGACTCCGCGTGGACCGTCACGCCCTTGCCGGGGACCACCTTGAAGTCGATGGGCGGCCGCGGCGGATCGTTCAGCTTCTTCAGCACCTCGACCTTCGCCACCATCATGTCGATGAACGCGGAGGCCGACTTCTTGGTCTGCGATTCCGAGTCCACCTTCAGCGCCACGATGCCCGCGGATGTGTCGATGATGCGAACGTGCCGCGTCCACGTCTCGTCCTGGACCTCGAGCGTGAACGACAGCAGCGTCCCGTCGATTCGGATCGGCTCCAGCCACCCGCGGCGCTCCGCTTCGCGCCACCAGTGCCCGGCCGCGTCCGTGCGCTTGAAGGAGTCGAGCAGGTACACGTCGATGTACGCGTGTTCGTCGGTACCGACCTTGCCGGTCGCCGCGATCGCACGGGCGCCTGCGGGCTGCACGTCCTTGCGCTTCTTGAACCCGTCGGGAAACGTCAACGAGATCCGCAGGCCGGGGTCCTTGAGTACGAGACCCTTCGGCTTCTCCGGCGCCTCTCCGCCGCTCTCGCCACCGCTCTCGCCGCCGCCTGCCTCCGGCGGCAGCGCACGCTTGCCGACGGACAAGTTCGCGAGCGTGGCCCAGCACTCCTCGGCGACCACTCCCGGAGCACCGGACACCTTCACCCACGCGACGGCGATGACGCCCGGGCCGCCTACAACGCGCACGTACTCGACCGTGCCCTGCTCCTCGCTGTGCGCCGTGAATCGGGTTCCCCCGCCGTCGGGAGTCTCCACGGCCGCGTAAGCCGGAGCTCCACCGGCCGCGGTGCGCCAGGCCTTCCACGTGTCGACGGCCCCGTTCTTGAACTCCGCCTTCTCGTCAACGTGCGCGAAGAACTCTGCGCGCTTGACTCCCAGGAACCCCGCCGCCGAGATGCCGCGCTCCACCTTCTGCTGGCGCCACTTGCCGGGCAACGTGGCCTCGATCGTGTCGCCGGCGTTCTTGAGCACCGTGTCGTCGGCGCGGGCCACCGGCGCGAGGAGGGCCACCGGCACGAGGAGGGCCACGCACGCGATCGCGGGCAGGATGCGCAGGCGTGGGAGTGAGGTCACGAGTCGAGTCTACCTACGCGAAGTGATGGTGCAGCGCCTGGATCATCAGGTCGGAGTCGAACGCGCCGCCAGTCTCACGGATCGAGTGCATGGCGAGCATCGGATTGCCCACGTCCACCGTCCGGATGCCGGAGCCCGCGGCGGTCATCGGGCCGATCGTCGAGCCGCAGCGCAACCCGGTGCGATGAACGTAGTCCTGCGGCTCGAACCCGGCCCGCCGGCAGTACTCCGCAAAACGCGCCCCGGTCTCGCCGTCGGTGGCGTACCGCTGGTTGACGTTGCGCTTGATGGCCGGTCCGCGGTTCATGTACGGGTGATGGTCGGGTTCGTAGACCCTGGGGTGCCCGGGGTGGATGGCATGCGCCATGTCCGCACTCACGAAGAACGACCGCGCCGCCGCCCGCGCCGTCGTCTCGTGTCCCGACGTGCGCCGGTCAGGGTGGTTCTCGGAGAGACGCCGGACCACGTCCATCAGGAGCGAGCCCTGTGCGCCCTGCACCGACTCACTTCCGCACTCCTCGTGATCGAAGAGCGCGATCAGCCGCGTGGTGTCCGACGGCCGTTCGCCTGACTCGATCAGCGCGACGAGACCGGCGTGAGACATCGCGAGGTTGTCGAGACGCGGAGCGAACACGAGGTCGCGTTCGATCCCGCCGATCGCCGACGCCTGCACATCCATGAGGCCCAGGTCCCAGTCGAGGATGTCATCCGGTGCGACGTCGAGCTCACCGGAGAGCAGCGCGCGCAGTCCGCCCTCGCCCGGGTCCCCCGTCACGAGCGTCCCTGTGATCGGCGGCAGCTCCGTCTGCGTGTCGACCCTCAAGCCCTTTTCGTTCACTTCGCGGTTGAGGTGAATTGCGAGGTTCGGGCAGCGCGCAACGGGTCGGCGAACGTCGACCAAGCGAGAGGTCGTGTCTCCGCCCGCCCCGCGCACGACGACGTTCCCCCCGCGATGCCGAGGTCGCGATCGAGCCAGCTCGCGACGATCAGACCTCCATACGTCTCGATGGCGAGTTGCGTGTAGCCGAACTTCTCCGTGTCGGGGTTCGGCTTGATGCGCAGGTTCGGCGAGTCCAGGTGCGCACCGAACCCCGCGATCCCCGACTCGTCGGGCGGCGCGGCGCCCACTTCGAACGCCAGCAGCGTGCTGCCGGCCCGCACGACGTAGCGCTTGTCGCCTGCCGACAGCGTCCAGGCGGCATCCTCGCGAAGTTCCGTGTATCCGGCGGACGACAGCCGGCCCGCGCACTCCGCAACGGCCAGATGCGGCATGGGGCTCGCATCCACGAACGCGCAGAGGTCCTGTGCATGGTTCAGGGCGCGCGGGGCGTCCAAGATCACGGGACCTTCGTAGCGCTGGTTCGGCATGCGCCGGATCGTATCCGCGGAGGCTGCCCGGGGCGTGCAACATGGAGGCGGCCAGTGTCGTTCAAAGAGAGGTGCGGGTCGTTCAAGGAGTAGCGCGGGGAGAGCGTGGACGCAGTAGGGAGGTCTCCGTGCGGTCGAACAGACGCCGAGCTGCCCTGATCGCGCTCGCCGTCCTGGCCGTGGCTCTGCTGTCGATCTGGCTCGCGAGCTTCCTCGCCTCCTCGGACTGGGCCCTCGACTCGGACGAAGACACCGAGCGCGACGCGCCGCGCCTGCGGCGGCGCATCCACTCTCAGGACGGCACGCCCGGCCGGGTCCGAGAGCACGTGGTGCCCGAGCCGGCGGACCCGCTCGTCGCGCCGCAGCAGAAGGCCGAGCCGCTGGGACTCGGCACGCTCTTCGGGACGTTGCACGACCCGTTTCTGCGTCTGTCCGCCGAGGGCGTCCTTATCACGGTGCAGCACATCGACGGTTCGCGCATCGCCGGCACGCGCACAACCAAGCGGGGCAACTACGAGATCCGCAACCTCCCGCACGACGTGCCGCTGATCGTCCGCATCGAGAAGCGGAAGTACCTGTCGGGGATCTTCGGCGACGTCGTGCTGCGCGCACACGAGAGGACGGAGAAGTCGGCCGAACTGCGGAGACTGGCGCCGATCATCGTCACTCTCCGCGGCCCGGGTCCGATCGAGCTGTTGCAGGGCGTCCCGCTCACGCTCGTGCAGGACGGACGCATTGTCGATCACACGACGCTTACCGTCTCGGACGAGGATCGCCGCGTGTCCCGGCGCAACGCCCTGGACAAGCTCGACAGACTCGACAACGACGAAGTGGCCCTCTTCGCGCCGACCTTCGGCAAGTTCGAGATCCGAGTCGGCGGCAACGGCTTTGTGGCCGCGGCACCGGCGGTCGAGGTCACCGTCGGACCGGGACGCCGCCTCAAGGAGACGATCCACCTCGAGGAAGGCGCCGAGCTGAACGTGCACGTGATCGACGAACTCGGAGGAGACATTCCCGGCGCTACCGTTACGGTCGGCGCGGAGGCCCTGAACGCGGTGACCGCCACGTCCGACGCGAGCGGCATCGCGACGTTCCCCGGTCTGACGGCGCGCCACCGACTGGATGTGCATGCCGAGGTACCGGAAACGGCCCTGGTCGGCCGCGCGAGCACGTACACGCGGTCGCGACACGTCACCACCGTGAACGTCACGGTTCGCGAAGCGCACGCGCTGTCCCTCGCGGTGCTCTCTGCGGACGGCGCGCCCGTCCCGAACGTCGCGGCCAGCATCCGCATGGCCGGCGACGCCGTGGTGCGAGAGGGCGTCACCGACGCAGAGGGCCGTGTGCAATTCAGCGGATTGCCGGACGGGAAGGTGGACGTGCGCCTCGCTCCGGCCCGTGCGCGGGGCCAGATCCTCGCGTTCGAGACCGCGCCACCCGCCGGGGACATCGAAACCCACTCGGTCGTCCTGGCCGCGACCGACGTCGCGCGCGCCGCCGGTGTCGTCCGCGACGAGGAAGGCGAACCCGTCCCCGGCGCGCGTGTGCATGCGTTCCCGGCCGGGATCAAGGTGGTCGCGAGCGAGAGCGGCGCGTTCGTGTTCCCCCATCTTCCCGCAGGCGAGGAGCAGCATCTGCTCGCCCGCGCGAAGGGCTACCGCATGGCCCCGGGCCACCCGCAGACCGTTGTTCCGCGCATCGGCACGACGGCCGGAGTGGAACTGCTCGTCGTCCGCCACGATGCCGTCGCCGACGGCGACGGACCGGGCTCCAACATCGTGATCCGCGACGTGACCGGACGCGTGACCCGTATCCACAACCAGCCTGTCGAGGGCGCGCGAGTCCATGCCGGCGGCGCGCGGGCCGAGACGAGGCAGGACGGCAGCTTCAGGATTCGCGGCGCCCGCTTCCTGCGCACCGCATGGGGTGCGGAGACCACACTCGAGGTGCTGCCTCGACGGGGCCTCCTGATGGCGGAGTTCGTGACGATCGAAACACGCGAGGGGGACGAGGTCGTCGACACCGACGTGACACTACGCACCCGACCGTACGCGCAGATCGACTACCGGACGGCGGTCCACCGCACTGAGGGTGTCGCCAGCGAGTTCAGCGTCGTCTCGGAGATGGCGGATCTCGCGGGCGGGCGGCGCACGGCGCCGTTCGAGGAGATCACATGCGTGACGTACGACGGCCACTGGCCCCTGCTTCCGCCGTTCGATGAGTGGCTCTCCCGCGGGACGGCGCGCTTCGTGGTGATCGCGCCGTCGAGCCGCGGCCCGCTGCTGCAGCGGTTCACCTGGCGCATGCGTCGCGACGACGCTCCCGTGTTCACGGTGAAGTTCCGCGACGCGATCCGCGACGTGGTGGTCCGCGAGACGAAGGACACGAAGAAGGCGAACGTGCGGCTGACCCTGCAGGGATCTCCGAGTGACGTCTGGCTGGAACGAGAGACCGACGGTGCGGCCTCGATCGAGATGGTCGATCCGCTGGAACACTGCAGCGTGGAACGCCTGCTCGCGAAGGGCGGCGTCCGCAGGCACAAGAGGTGGTCGCTCGCTGCCGGCGTGTGGAGCTACGAGGTCGTGCCGAGAGGCAAGAGCGACGACGACCGACGGACCGGCACGTTCGACACCGAGCGCAGCGGCCGGGTCACTCTCGAGTAGACGCCGCGAGGTCCCCGCGCGTGGCGATCTCGAGGTCCCGGGTCCGCACGGATCCGTCGCCCGTGCAGACAACCCGCTCTCCCTGCATCAGGTCCGTGATCACACGGCCCCGCCCCGCGGGGAACGGCGCGGCGTCGCGTTTCGGCGTGAAGGCCCAGAGCGCGAAGCGCACTTCGTAGTTCTGGTGTCCGAGGTCCCGGGCGCGCTGAGCCACATCCCGCGGCAACTGCGCCGGGCGCACGGTGAAACACCAGTCCCGGACGCCGGCGAGCAGAGGACAGGACTCGGCGTGCGTGCACGGCGCGATTGTGGTGGTCTTGCCGAGGAACGACTCGCGCAGTTCCATCACGCTGCGCCCCACCGCGGGCAGCGCCGGCTCGACCAGCACGACCAAACCGCCCTTGGCCACCACGTCGAGCGTCTTGCGCAGCAGCGCGCGCGCGTCCCCGCGTGACTCGTTCAGGACCGCTCCCACGATGACGAGGTCGTAGCGGTAGCCGCGGGAGCGTGCGGACTGCAAGAACGACTCCGCGCGCTCGACGACGTTGCGAACTTTTGGCGGCGTCCGGCCGAGCGCCTGGGAGACGGCGAGCGTGAGGTCGCGCGCGTCCCGCACTGCGGAACGCTGGTGATCGAGCAGGTTCAGCTCGACGGGTGTCTCCGCGGGAAGCACGCTCAGAAGGGCCTGGGACATCGCGCCGAGGCCGGCGCCGAGATCGAGCACGCGTAGCGGCGCACGGGACGGCCAGAGTCCGCGGGCCGTTGCGCGGGTGGTGACCTCTTCCAGTGCTGCCATGCCGCGCAGCATCTGCTGCGGGTGGAAGAACGCCAGGTACGCGCTGCGCACCGGCGGCTGGTTCAAGTACGAGCCGGGAAGCGACCCGCGAGACGCGGTGAAGACCTCGGAGAGCGCCACGATCTCGGCGTCGAGGCGATCCCCGCGCGCCTTGGGGTACCGCTCCTTCAGAAACGAAGCGAGCACCGCCTCGACCGGCGCCGCCAGACGTACGGGAGGCCGCTGCTCGACACGCCAGTTCGCAGTGCCGCCCACGCAACTACTGCATCGAAGCGATGAAGCGCTGCGCTTCGTCGATCGAATGCTGAATGCTCGCCTTCAACCCGTCGATGTCGCGCTCGACGCTGCTCATCTCGTTGCCAAGTGCGCCGACGGCCTGAGCGTTCAGGTTGTGCTTGAGGTACAGCACGTGGTCGCGCAGGAACCCGAGCACCGGGGTCATCGACGCGCGCGTCGAGTTCAGGTTGCGGTCGAGGTTCGCGTAGCGGTGCCGCGTCTCGGTGAGTTGCCGCCGGCTGGCGTCGCGCAGCACCGGTGTCGTCATCGTGGAGATCTCCGCCTCCCACTCGCTGAACAGGTCGGCCGCGACGTTGTGGATGTCATCCATGCGGTCGTCGATGTCGCCGGCAGCGGATGCGGCGTCCGCGTGAGCGGACTTCAGCCGGTCGTACTGCGCCTCCAGTTCCCGGCCGTCGAATCCGGTCAACTGCTTCATGCGGTCGAGCGCCGTGCTGAATGCCAGCTCTGCGTCGCGTTGGTCGCCCATCATCCCGCGGATCTCGCTCTTAAGGAGATCCCGTTTCTCCTTGCCGAGCGTCTCCCAGACGTCGTAGTAGACAGAGCGACAGCCGGCGGCGAACGGGAGCGCGCCGGCGAGGGCGAGGAGGAGGACGAGGGTGCGCATGCCCGAAGAGTACCCCAGGGACCGGAGGGTACGATGGGCACATGCGACCGAGATCAGCGCAGAGGCACCCCGCCCGTGCTGCGGGCTCCCTCGCGCCGCGCGCTGGCGGCCATCCTGCGCGCAGCGACGCTGATCGCCATGACGGCGCTCTGCGCCTTCCCTGCGCAGACGTTCGCGATGCTCGCGGGGGGCTCCGGACTCGAGAGCGACGTGATCCTGGAAACGCGCATCTCCTGGCAGTTCGACCACCCGCTGGTCGTGCTGGGCCGCATGGGACCGACGGGCCCCACACGTGCGCAGATCGTCTACTTCGGGCTCACGCGCCACCCCGCAGTCGTATCGACGGAGGTCGTCACCGAGAGCACACGCGTCGTCGACCGGATCGAGCCCGAGTAGCGGACGCCCACGTCCGAGGGCTGGAACTCCGAACCGGTACTCCCGGCCCGGCGGGCGCCCGCCACGGGCACATTGAGCGATCCCGGTCCCCGTCCCGTCGCGCTCCGCTCACCGAGCGGTGTCGGTTGCGTCACGGCGACGTGACTCTCGTCAGAGGGAGACGATCAGCGCGCGCCGATCGTGAAGATCCGCGTCACGTCGATGACGCTCGCGTCGTGGCCACGCCGGCCATTCAGAGCCGTGAGCCGCACGCCCACGCGGCTGGCCGCGAAGGGGCCCACGATCTTGACCTCGAAGCCACTCGGGAACTTGGGCTTCGTCGGATCGAGGAAGGTGAACTTGGGGACGTTCAGCCGGGGCTTGTTGGGCGCGACGCTGATGGACTGCTTGGCGAAGAGCGCGCGTGCCGGCACGCGCGTTGACTCTGCGATCACGGGATCGACGACTGGAGAGCTGGTGACGGCGCCGCCCGCAGTGATCCGGTGGAACGCCTGGTTGCGCAGCACATCCGGCGTGAACGTACGCCGATACCCGCGACCGTGGAGCTGTGTGCACACGTACGTCCGCGTGGTTCCGGCGGGGACCCGCTCGATGCTGCGCTTGGTGACGTACGGCCGGCTGATCCAGCGAACGAGATCGAGGCGCGCGGTCACGTCGCCTGCCGTAAGGGCGTCGGTGCGCTCCGTGAGGTAGAACGCCACGAAGCGAACGCGGTCGACTCGGAACGAGAAGCCGCCGTTCTCGATGTCGAGCGGGCGTTCCTCGACGAGGAAGAACAAGGCGTTGCCGACCTTGCGGTCGCCCGCCGCGTCCGGGCGCAGTGTCCCCGTGCGATCAGGCACCGGCAGCTGCGTTCCCGCCAGCGGCGGGAGCCCCGAGTTCTCCAGAGCGGCGAAGAGAGTCGTCCCGACCGGCGAGTCGCCGTACACACGCAGAGCGCCGAAGGAAGCGTGGCGGATTTCGCCGAGCAGTCGCTGCTCGCGCTCCGCACCGCGATCGTCGTTGAGAATGCGCTCGTTCAGGGCGACGCCACTGTCCACGGCCTTCGCGAGGCCCAGTGTGATCATGGCGGTCAGCGTCGAAGCGATGATGACTTCGAGCAGCGTGATACCGGACTGTTTGGGGTTACGACGCATGGTGCTCACCGATCGATGAAGATCTTTTCTTGGTGGTAGGACATGTGGAGTGCCGAGTTCTTGCGGTAGCACTCCACTCGGAGGAGGTACGAGCCGCGCGGGTACCGGTCGGCGCGAACGCGCCACCTCCACCGTTCGTCACCAAGTCGTCGAGATACAGAACCGGGTTCGTCGCGCGAACGCCGGGAGTGGCGAGAGTGCGGTTCTTGCAGTGCCGCCACGTCTGGCCGTTGTCGGCGCTGTAGATCAGCCGGTACTCGATGTCCGCCTCCGTGTCCGGCAAGGGCGCGCTCTGTGTGCGCGAGTACGCCTGCCCGTCCCAGCGCTGCCAGGCGGAGTTCCAAGTGATCCAGATGTCCCTGGGGTCGTCCAAGTTGGTCACGGCCGTCGGACCGAGCATCTCGACACGTGGGGGTAGTTTCAGAGGATCGGCCTTGGCCGGATCGCCTGCTCGCATGAACCCGTGGATCAGGGTCACGATCGAGTAGCGCGCAATGAACGACGAGCCCGACTCGAGCGTACGGTCGATGCCGTGCACGAGCTGGTACGCCGTGTTGGTCGTCCCGGGCTCCTTCACCTCGAGGAGCGCCGAGCCCGTGCCGGCGGACTCGTGGTCGTAGTAGACGTCGCGCTGCGTGACGGTGAACTTCGGATAGTCCGTGCTGAAGCCGAACTCGTTACCGAGGCCGCCATCACCGTTGGCGTCGGGCGCGAACGGGCGGCTGATCTTGGTCCGCGAGGGCAGCGGGAAGCGGTAGTCCTGCGCGACCTCCGTGCCGAGCCCGCTGAGGTTCCCGTACTGGCCGGACCTGAAGCGATGGTGGAACGTCGACGACGACGTCCCTGTGTTGAAGAACGACGTGCAACCCTCGGCTGCGGGTACCCGTTCAGGGTATGACGATCCGCGGCCTCAGCGCGTGATCGGGAGCGCGACGAGAGCCGGCGGCGAGCGGTTGTGCGCGAGTGCCGCGCTGACGTCTGCGAGGTAATCGAAGACGCTCTCGCCACGCTGGCGGAGCGTGGCGGTGACGGTCAGGATGCGCTCGACGAAGCGGAGTCCGCGCTCGCTCTGACTTCCGTGCGTTGCGCGTCTCCACAGGACCGGCTTGCGCACCGCGCGCTCAGCGGCGTTGTTCGTCGGGGAGACGCCAGGGACGTCGGCGAAGGTCCACAGAGCCTCCGCTCGGTCGAGCAGATGCCGAGTCGTTCCGCGTACTCGGCGGTGCTTGCTGTCTGCGCCGCGCACGAGCAGCGTCAGGAGTCGGTCCCATGTGAGACGCAGCTCACGCCGCATGCGGTCGCGGTCCCCGTGCTCGCCGAAGTGACGCTGAGCTCGCATGACAGCCTGGGCGAGACGCACGGCCTGCTTGCCGAAGCGCCGGCCGCCGCGCGAGCCCTCGGCCAGCGCTCGAAAGTCCCTCTCGAGATGCGCCCAGCAGATCTGGCGGCGCTCGGTGGGATGCTGGTCGTAAGCGCCCATACGGTCGGTCACGAGGACGCCCCTGAAGCGCTTGCCCACGAGTCGCCGCATGGCCTTGGCGCTCCTGCGCCGATCGATACGATGGACCGTGGCGTGCTCACAGACCGCGCTCCACAGCCAATGCAGCGTGCCACGACGCGACCACGGTGTCTCGTCTACATAGGCGACGCTGCTCGTGCGTACGGCCCCGAGGGCCTCGATGTGCGCTGAGGAGATGGCTCCCGACACCCGCTCCTCGATCGCACTGACCGTGCCCGGTGACATCGAGACGCCGATGACGTCACGCAACAGACGACTGGTCTCGCGCCGCGACAGGCGGAAGACGCCGACCAGAGCCGCGGTGAGCGCACAGAGTCGCGGGCCGAAGGGACTCGCCGTCACACCGCTTGGCAGCGAGGCAGTGGACGTGGCGCCACAGTCCGTGCACCGTGCCCGGTGCAACCGGTGCTCGGTCACCTGGATCAGCCGTGGCGGGACCTCGAAGACCTGCTGGCGTGTCGGGGCGCGATCGATCGGGACGAGCACGTCGCTCCCACACGCGCTGCACTCGCGCGGGCGGTGGTCCTCTACGCCATCGACCTCGGACTCGTCCACGAGCTTGCGCGTCGCCCCTTTGTGGCCGGGCTGCGCACCCTGGCGCTTGTCCGACGGCGGCTTGCGCCGCCGCCGCTTCTTGGACCACGACGGATCCGAGGACGGTGGGCGCGAGGAGGTGCGGGAGTCCCGGCGAAGACGGCTCTCGAGATCGTCGATCCGTGCCGCCTGCCGCTCGATCACCTCCGCCTGCTCGGCAATCGTCTCGTCCCGAGCGTCCAGACGACGGGTCAGGCGCTCGACCAGATCACGCAGCTCATCGGTGCCCACATCCGATTCATCGACCGAACGGAAAGCGATCTGGATCCGAGCTCAGAACCAAGGGCTGAACGGGTACGGCTGCGGTGCGCCGCTCCATCTTCCGGAACGTCGTGCCGCTGGGCAGATTGACGGTGATGTCCTGGCGGGCGTCCCGCTTGAACTCGCCTGAAGCGGAGCCGGCGGGCAGGTTCCCGCGCAGCTTCGGCAGAGTGGTCGGCAAGGGGAGCGTGTCCGAGTACTCGTGCTTCGGGACGCGGAAGTGCGCGTCGTACGCGCTGTCCGGGTACAGCTCACCCAGCCACGGCATGCCCCACCAGTAGTTCGAACCGGTGGACTCGCGGATCAGCTTGACTCCGGCGCCCCAGCTGCCACCGCTGCCCGTGATGGACTGTTCGTGACCGTTACTGCCCGGGGCGCCCCAGGGCGCACCGTCGACCGGAATGCTGCTCGAGTAGCCGTTCGCGGAGTCGTAGCCGATCTCGTTGCCGATCCCCATGTAGTAGTAGGAGAAGCCGGTCATCGAGGTGTAGAGCGTCTCCGCGCGCGTCAGTCCGGTGCGCAGCACCTGGAACAGACGCGGCGCGTCGATCTCGAGGCGCCTCTTCCAGCCGTCCTCGTCCTGGCCCGCCAGGTTGCGGATGCGGTCGCGGTCGAAGCCCGGCCACCATGCGTGACGGTTGTCGCTCGAGTCGCGGAAGTTGTCGTGATACCAGTTGTAGCCGTTGGGGAATGAGCTCCCGCCCGACTTGAGATCGGCGTACGGGCAGTGCCGCGGGTCGCCGATGAACTGATACCGCTCCGTCGCCGGGACGACCTCCGGGCTCGTCGCCCACCAGAAGTAGGAGTTCGAGATGTTGTCCGGCTCGCGGCGCGCGCCCGGCGGGTACATCTTGCCTGTCTTGAAGGCCGCGTTGTCTGCCTTGATGTCTCCACCCGTTGCCAGAACCGATCCGCGTCACGCACTTGAGCGACTTGTCCGTGGTGCCGAGCTCCGCCTTCGGGATCGTGATGATCCAGCGTGCGGTGTTCTTGGGCGTGTCGCCGGTGCTCGCGAGGTTGCGCGAGAAGTTGTTCGCCGACTCCGTGCTGCAGGGGATGTACTCGAGCCCGTAGAGGCGGGCGTTCGAAGTCAGGCCCTTCGAACTCGCCACGCGGGGCGTCCCGAGCGGCGAGTGGTGCAGTTCGAGCACGGTCGTGTTCCTGCCACTGGCGTAGCGTGAGCGCAGGTATGGCTCGTTCGGGTATGTGGGACTGAAGTCCACGCCGTTCAGCACGACCGGCACCGTCATGGGCGCCAGGTACTCGTCCCTCGTCCCGTCGAGCGGGCTGAGGTCCACGCCGCCCTTGATCGTCTGCACGGTGAGCGTGGTCGCGCCCGAGCCGGTCCCGTTGATGTTCCCGGTGAGGTCCATGCCCGGGATCTCGATGACGATCGGCTTGTCGAGCACGGCGGCGCCCGCGTTCGGGTCGTTCTTGTACGAGTACACGCGCAGGCGAACGTCGTCGCTGTTCGACGGCGTGCCGGCGTCGCGGGTGAAGCGGAGCTTCTCCGGGTGCGTCACGACGCGGACGTCGGGCTCGAAGATAGGCGACTTGGCCGGGTCGCTGTAGTTGCGCAGTGGCGGCATCGGCAGCAACTCGCCGTGCAGGTTGACGACGATTGCGTTCCGGTACTTGTCCGGCGAGCTGTTCATGTCCTCCAGAAGCAGGCGCCAGGTCGGCTCCGTGTTCGCTTCCGTCTTGTTGGCAACACGCTTGGTGAAGAGCGCCTGCTCATCCGCCAGCCGCATGCAGTGGTTGAACTGATCTGCGAGGGCATACGGCCACTTGTTCTTGGTCGCGTCGAACGAGTTCTTGATCAGACCGTCGACGTTCGCGCGTGCCTGCACGCGCTCCGGGACGTAGTAGTGCTCCGTCGACGAACCGGACGGCATCTTGCCGGGGTAGAAGTAGACGAAGGGCGTGGCGGCCTCGGAGTCGTTCGCCTGGTTGAAGTACGGGGTGTACTGCTCGTTGCGGCCGTAGGAGAGCTTCGTGATCCAGTGAGTGCGCAGCTCGAGGCCCGGGTTGCGGACCATGACGTCGCGCAGCGACGACTCGACGAACGGACGCAGGCTGCCGAGGTTGACCCACCAGCCTGGCACGTTCTCGAGCGCGAGCACGTAGACGTCGAAGACCTGCGCGGGCGGGAATGCATCGCCGAAGGTGCGCACGACGGTCGTGGCGGTCGCGAGCTCCGGACCGGGCTTGTTGTCCTGGTCGTACTTGAAGATCTGCACCGTCGCGATGCGCAGATCGCGGGTGTCGATGCCGGGGAACGACTTGACCGTCACGCGGCGGGCGTAGCGCCACTGTCCGCCCTGCATGCGGTTCCCACTGGTCGGGTGATCGGGCGCGAGCATCCTCGCGCCGTTGTCACCGTCCTCGATCGTCAGAGTGAAGTAGTGCTTCGTACCGTCGTCGTACTTGTCGAGGTCGCTCGCGTCCTCGAGGCCCGCGGACTCCGAGGCGGCGCGCAGCTCCTCGAGCATGGCCTGCGCCTTCGCGAACGCGAAGACGCGGTCCCTGTTGAGCTTGACGTGGTTCTGCGACGTGCTGAGGTGCAGCGCGAGCATGAGCCCCACGACCGAGAGGATCGACGTCCCGATGACGACGTCCAGAAGCGAGACTCCCGCTTCACGTCGTCCGCGGAACAACCGCTTGAGAGTCTTGATGCTCACTACTCATCCTCCGGCAGGTAGAGACCACCGACGCCGCTGGTGTCGAGGCGGCGGAGCCCTCTGGACAGCCGGTAGGGACCGACGTTCGAGTTCACGATCGTTGCGGCCTGGTCATCCCAGACCACCTCGGCGACGTCGCCGGCGCCGCGCACGTCGACCTTGCCCTGGCAGATGATCGCGCCGCGCATCAGCGACGGCGCGCGCTGCTCGTAGTCGCTCGTCACGTAGATGACGCCGGTGAAGTAGGAGTTTACTACCGGCCTCGATCGTCAGGTCGCCGTCCACGATCAGGAGTCCGACGCCCAGGAGCGGCGCGGCGGAGTCGACCGTCAGGTCGCCGGTGACGTAGACCATCGCGAACTCGGGCAGATCCGGCAGCGTCTCGCCCGCCGTCAGCCGCACAGTCGCCATCTCCATCAGCTCTTCGGGCTTGGCGCCGAACACCGCGTTCCACGAGTCGTCGTAGCCGGGCACGCCACTGTGTGTCTGACCCACCGTCATCTCGCAATTGCCGGTGCTTGGGTTGCCGGTGCTCGAGGGTGTGACGATCCCGGTCGCGCCGGGTGCGATCAGCCGCGAGCGGTTCTCGAGCGTCACATCGCTTCCGTTGCGGCACAGGATCGGAGCCGATCCCGGCAGGATCACGGCGAGCTGCCGGATCTCGGCGGACACCTGCGCGCTGGCGATCTTGTAATTGGGCTCCGCCGAGAGCACGACGGTGTCATCCAGCCGGCGGTAGATCGTCCCGAACGACTCGATGTGCCATGCGATGCCGGCGCCGATCAGTCCGCGGCGCTGGGAGAGGTCGTAGACGCCCTCGCCCGGGTCCTTTCGGCTGTCCGCATCGAGGTCCACGTACTTCCGCACCTCGTATCGCGCCCAGTACCCGCTGGCGATCTCGAACTCGCGCACGAGACCGATCGAGGCGTCGTCCGTCTCGTTGACGGGCGGCATCGCGCTCAGGTCGAGCGCCGGTGCGAAGGTCGATGCCGGCTGCGTCGGCTGGCGCCGGAACCACGCGTACGCATCGATCACGCCCGCCCGGGCAACGTCGAGCGACTGCGCTTCGGAGCGGAACCGCGTCTCGACCTGCCGGCTGTTGGCCTGCAGCGACACCGTGGTGCTCAGGATGAGCCCACTCACGATGATCCTCGCGAGCAGTGCCCACACCAGCGTGGACCCACGAGTTGACTTCAGATGCTCTTGTCTCTTCATGAGGTCCGTTCTTCGGAATTGACTACGGAGTCTGCGCAGTCCGGTCTGCCCCCCGTCGATCGGTAGCGGGTACGGGGTGGCCTTAGCCACCGCAGGGGTCGGCGGGGACACATCGCGCGTCCCGCCCGCCTCCTGCCGTCGACCATCGCGGGCCGTCTCTCAGATCGAGACGCCCTCCGCCGCTCGGAGCATCTCAATGTGGGAAGTTCGGGCGGTCAGAGCGCGGATCCCGCGGGCCGGTTGGCAGCCTCCTGCGGCTAACGACGATTTCTGTATCTCGCGTCGCCCGCCTGGCGGCCTCCCGCTGCCGACGTTGAGAGCCATACGAGTCCCGACGAGACGATGTGGTCGGATCCCACCATCGCGTAGCCGATCGGGCCGCCGCCGTCCCGGCGGCCCGATGGCGGAGAGATCGGGATTCGAACCCGAGGTGCCGTTTGACCGGCACACCGCATTAGCAATGCGGCGCTTTCGACCACTCAGCCATCTCTCCGCGCGGTCGGTCGCCCGCAGGGGTTGGTCGCCGATCCGGCCCCTCCCGCCTGCGGGCCGCGCAACCTACCAGCGCCCCCCGGAGGGAGCCAAGAGGACCGCAGGAGGGCGCGGGACCGGCGCGGGGAGCCCGCCTCCCGAGGTGTGCTAGTCTCGATCCATGGCGGAGCCCGAAACGGTCGAACCCGAGGATGACGACAGCATCCCCTGCCCCGTCTACGACAACCTCGAGGGGCGCCCCTGCGGCGAGCCCACCGAGAAGGACACGCTGACGTGCAAGGCGCACCGCACGCGGTCGTCCTCCACCCAGATCAGCCGCCTCGACGCGGCCCGGAAGCGGTACGGCGTCTGACCCGCGAGGCGGGCTGCGCGCGGAACGCAGATGACGCGGCCAGCGTCAGGTAGAGGCGGGACAGCGGGGTCCATCGCGCGTGCTTTGACGGCGCGTGCCTCTCGGAGGATCATCTCTTGATGCGACGCCAGCTCCGCCGCGCGCTCCTGACGCTGACGGCGGCGGCCTGCCTGTTCCTCCTGGCTCCGGCATCGTCCCACGCGGACGACGAGCCCAAGGAGGAGCGCAACAAGGAGTGCCTCTGCGAAGACGGCGCGTACGGCGCCTGCCAGCACTTCCTGCGCAACCCCAAGGGCGCCACCGAGGATCCGTGCTGGTGCCACAAGTGCCGCACGTTCAGCGAGCACGACGGCCGCACGGTGCCCGAGAACATGGCCGCGACCTGCTTCACCAGCTCGCGCATGGGCTGTTACTTGAAGCGGCACGCCGTCGCGTGGGGCATCACGTGCAGTGAGTGCGTCGAGGACGACGACTGCTGCCCCAACAAGGGCGCGGCGAACTGTCCCGACTGCGGGGAAGGCGGCGAGAACCACTTCAGCGACGCCAACAAGCAGAAGGTCCGCGAACACCTGGCGCGGGAGCAGAAGTTCTTCAAGAAGCCCAAGAAGGTGATCGTCGCGTTCAACAAGAACTTCTACATCTGCACTGATCCCAAGCCCCTCAAGGTGAAGAAGAAGGGCGGCGGCAGCTACCGCATCGCCAGTCCGCACGAGTGGGCGCACCTGATGGTGGAGCGCGCCGAGTACGCGCGCCGCGAGTTCATCGACCACTTCGGGAGTGGGCTGCAGGTCAACAGTCGGCTGCGCATGTACCTCCCGGCCAAGCCGCGCGCCGCGACAAGGGTCCAGGCGGAGTACCTTGGCTCCCCGAAGACCAACCTCCGCTACGGCGGCGGCGGTGGCGTGTTCTGCGAGGATCTGCAAAAGCGCGGCAACGACGATCACCGGATCCACATGGCCGTCCGCCACATGATCGGCCACTTGCTCATCGCCAGCTGGGTAGTGACCGATCCGAACAGCCGAGCGCTACCTCCGTGGCTCTTCGTGGGAGTGGCTCACTGGCTCAGCAGGCTGCAGAGCCGCTTCCGCGACGACGCCACTTTCTGCGGCAACGAGACAGCGGCCCTGACGGACAGCGGCGACGACTGGGAGAGGGATTGCGCCAAGCGCGCGAAAAGCGGCAAGTACGCGCCCATCGAGGAGTTATTCGGCAAGTCCGCGTCCGGGCAGTTGCAACTCAACGACCACAAGCGTTCATGGAGCTACATGCACCTTGCGCTGCGGGAATGGCGCCAAGAGTGGGTGCGCGTACTGGCTGACCTGCGCCGAGAGAAGGCGCCGCGCGACACCTTCATGCAGCACCTGAACTGCACTCCGGAGATCTTCCACGAGCGCTGGGAAAACCGCCTCCTCGGCAGGCGCAAGAGCCTCGCCCCAGGGCTCGTCGAGGACGACTTCGAGGGCAACGACACGCCCGGCGCCCGCGAACGGCGCAAGCTAAAGGCCCAGCGGGAACCCGCCAAGCTGGCGGCACTCGTCCGCGGCCTCGGCACGGTCACCGACGAGCGGACGGTCCGGGTCGTGATCGATCTGCTCAAGATCAACAGCGAACTCGTGCGCGAGACGATCGTCATCACGCTCCTCAAGGTCAAAGACACAGAAGTCCAGGAAGCGATGTGGCCGTACGGCCTCGGACACAAGAACGCGATGTCGCGCGCGTACATCGCGCGCATCTGCGGCCGCCAACAGCTTGAGTACGCGCTCCCAAAACTGCGCGAGCAACTCGAAGACAAGAACTGGTACGCCCGCTCGGAGGCCGCGGTCGCCATCGGCCGGATGCAGGACGCGGAGTCGATGTCCGCGCTCCGCACCATGATCAAGGATCCCGCCGAGAAGGCGCGCGTCGCCGCGATGGACGCCCTGGCGATGTTCGGCGAGGAGGCCCATATGGCCGTCCCGCTGATCGTGAAACACCTGAAGTCACCGCAGTGGCAACTGCGGGTAACCGCGTGCCAGGCCCTCGGCAAGATCGGCAGCATGGAGGCGGTCGAGGATCTGATCTCCCGCATGGAAGTCGAGTCCGGACGCGTGCGCGGCGACCTCTACGGCGCGCTGAAGGAGATCACGCGCGACGACCTCGGCCGCGATCCGAAGTTCTGGCGCGAGTGGTGGGACCGCGAGAAATCCAACGCGCCAGGCGGCATGCCCAAACGGCCCGACGAACCGACCGGCGACGGAAAGCCCGGGGAGAGCGGCCCGGATCCCGACGACCGCTACGCGCGGCCCGAGTACTACGGCATCGAGATCTACTCGGCGCGACTCGGATACGTCATCGACACATCCGGCTCGATGGCGCAGCGATTCGATCCGGATTCCGAAGCCGTCCGTGTCCTCGGCAACGACGAGAAGGGCAACCCGCGAAACTACGCCGCCAAGAACTCGATCACGATCTGCAAGGAGCAGATCGCCTATTCGCTGCTCTCACTCGACCCACGCTCGCACTTCAACATCATCGCGTTCGGCACAACCATTCGATCGATGAACAAGAACCCGATTCCCGCGAGTTCTGCGAACGTCAACAAGGCAAAGGGCTTCCTGCGCAGCCTTCCGGCCAACGGCGAGACGAACTACTACGGTGCTCTGCGCGCCGCACTCGACGTGGGCAAGACGGTAGACGCCTCCCCGAACTTCAAGAGCACCCCGGACACGATCACGTTCCTGACGGATGGCAAGCCCACGCGCGGCGAGATGACGGACGCGGACACGCTCCTCGAGTGGTACACGGCACTCAATCGATACGCACGAGTGCGCACTCACGTCATTGCGTTCGGAAACAGCATCGATCCAGTGCTGCTCCGCGGCATGGCAGAACGCAATGACGGCAAGTTCATCCAAGTCCGCGAGAAGCGCTGAGCGACACGAGCGAGTGAGGGTCCCGCGGCGCAACCGCTGATCGCGACGCCGAGTCGATTGCTGGCGGAGGGGTGAGTGAGGGTGCCGCGAAGCGGCACGAGGAGCCTCCTGCGGAGGGTCCGAGACGGTGAGCAACGGCGCCGCGCAGCGGCGTGAGGACTCTCCTGTGGAGAGTCCGAGAGGAGCGAACGCGGAGCGGAGGCCGCAGGCCGACGCGGAGGGCGAACGCGAGCGCAGGCATCCGGCCGGAGCGAGTGGAACCCGCGTCGGCGCGTGGAGAACCAAGCGAACTCCCCCCACTCACTCGTTGCGTCCGCGCGCCCGCCCTCGTGTCATGGTGGCCACGACGGCGGAGGGGTGCCTGAGCGGTCGAAAGGAACGGTTTTGAAAATCGTCGTAGCGCAAGCTACCTGGGGTTCGAATCCCCACCCCTCCGCCCACACGTGAATCGCACGACTGAGGCACTCCGGCATTCGCGTCGCCAACGTCCTCGGCGAGTTTGGTGCTGTCGACGTCGGTGACGAGCAGGGCGTTGGTGCTCACGGCGTCTCCAGCGCGGAGCGCGCCTTGGCGAGCTCTTCTGCGAGCTCGCTCCCTTCGCCAGCGCCGACCTGCACGGCCAGCGCCTCGGCCTCGGTTAGCGCGGCCCGGGCCGCCTGCGCGTGGCCTTCGGCGTGTTCCAGCTGTGCCCGGCCGCAGAGCAGCTTGCCCAGTTCGTCGGCGTTCTCAACGGCCCGGAGCAGTGCCTCGCCGGCTACGTATTCCGCCCGCGCCTCGTCGTGTCGGCCTTGGGCGTGGTGCAGGCCGCCCAGGCTGCCCAGCACGTGGCCCTCGAAGCCGCGGTTGCCGACCTCGCGGTGGATCGCGAGCGCCTGCTCGTAGTGCGCCCGCGCCTCGTCCATGCGGCCTTGGGAATAGTGCAGGGCGCCCAGGTTGCCCAGGGCCTTGCCCTCGGACCGGCGGTTGCCGACCTCGCGCGCGATCGCGAGCGCCTGCTCGTAGTGCGCGCGCGCCTCGACCACGCGGCCTTGGGACCAGTGCAGGGAGCCCAGGTTGCCCAGCACGTTGCGCTCGGCGCCGCGATCGCCGACTTCGCGGTGGGTCTCGAGCGCCTGCTCGAAGTGCGCCCGCGCCTCAGTCGCGCGGCCCGACACGGCCAGCGCCTGGCCCAGCGCCGTCGCCAGCGCGGCGCGGGTGGACAGCGCGAGGTCCGGGAGCGCGAGGGCCGCCGACGCCAGGTCCACCGCCACCACGTAGGGCCCGCGCAGTCTCAGCAGTACCCACGCGGCGTTCAGCGTGGCCGCCGCTGTCTCGCTGTCCGACCGCGCGACGGCGCGGCGCGTCGCCGCCACCAGGTTGCCGAGCTCGGCCGAGAGCGCCCAGCGGCGCGCCACGCCGCCGTGGACGCCGAGCGATGAAAGCGCCTCCTCGCCGCCGAAGCCCGCACACCACGCGCCGTGCCGCGACTCCGCCGCCCTACGCTGTCCGAGTCCGTCGAGTTTCTCTGCGGCGTACTCCTGCACGCTCACCAGCAGATCTAAGCGCTCGTCGGAGACGCGACGCAGGAGCGACTTGTCCAGCAGCGCCTGCACGGCGTCCTCGGGCCACAGCTCCTCGAGATCGAGCACCGCCGCAGCGGCCTCCAGCGTGAAGCCGCCCTCGAACACAGACACCTGTGCCAGCGACGCCTGTTCGTCTTCCGACAAGAGATCCCACGACCAGTCGAGCGCACCGCGCAAGGTCGCTTGGCGATCGCGGCGTCCGCCCGAGGACGTCAAGAGCTTGAAGCGCTGGCTCATGCGCGCGAGCAGCGTCTTGGGCGGTATCAGGCGCACGCGCGCGGCGGCCAGCTCGATGGCCAGCGGCAGCCCGTCGAGCAGTGTCACCAGCGCTTCGATGGATGCGGGATCGTCGGCGACGAAGTCGCGCTTGGCCTGATGCGCGCGCGCCACGAAGAGTGCCACGCCCTCGCGCTCTTCCAACGGCGCCAGCGCGAGTGCGGTCTCTCCGCGCAGACCCAACACCTCGCGCGTCGTCACCACGAACTGCGCGTCCGCCGCGCGGTCAAGCCACTTGCCGAGCGTCTCTTGCGCGTGACGCGCGACCTGCTCGAAGTTGTCGAGGATCACCAGGCAACGCCCGCGGGCCGCGATCGCGTGACCGAGTTGCACAACCGGCTGCTTGCCGAGCGGTACGTCCAGCGCTGTTGCCACGGCGTACGCAATGCCGTCCGCCGAGCGGGCTTCGCTGAGGTCGCAGAACCACACGCCACCGGGCCAATCGCCGAGCCACGTCCAACCGAAGTGCGTGACCAACCGTGTCTTGCCCGTGCCGCCGATGCCGAGCACGCACACGAGCGCCGCGCCCTGCTCCAGTAGTCCGGCCAACGCGTGCAGGTCCTCCTCGCGCCCGACGAACGCGTCGCGCTCGCGCGGCAGGCTGTGCTTGACCTCCTTGACCGGCAGCCAGAGGTCACCCTGTCGCACCACGCGGTAGACCTTCGCGCCGTCGGGCGGCGGCGTGAACGGTGCGTCCGCATCGCCTGCCTCGAACAACTCGATGGGTTCGGAGATCCCCTTCATCCGCCAATGCCCGTGGGACTCGATGCGCAACTCGACGTCGCCCAGCGCGTCGCGCGCCTCCGGACTGAGCAGCGTCTGGCCGCCCTGCGCGACGGACATCACGCGCGCGGCAGTCGGCTTGGCGATGCCCTCGACCTCGAGCGGCTTGGCGCCGCGCGCGATGTCGGCTGGGCTGTTCTCGCGCAGCACGACCTCGCCGACGTGCAAGCCGGCTCGTGCGCGGAGGGCGAGGCCCTTCAGCGCGGCGTGATACGCAAGGGCATAGGCAACAGCGTCCTTGGCTTCGTCGAACAAGAGCAGGAAGCCGTCGGTCTTGTCGATCTCGCGTCCCTTGTGCGTGGCGAGCAGGTCACGCGCTACGCGGTCGTGCGCGGCCCAGAGTTCGGCGACTTTCGCGTCGCCGAGGTCCTCGGCGAGCTTGGTGCTATCGACGACGTCGGCGACGAGGAGGGCGTGGGTTGGTGGGGTTGGGTGGGGCAAACGTGGGCCGTTCCGCTGCCGAGGCGACCCGGCACCCGGCGAGGCTAGCACCCTCCGCAGGAGGCAGGAGGCTCGTCATGAGGAGGGTTTGGTGAGTTCTCCACGCTCGCACTTGGGTCCACTCGCTCCGGCCGGAGGCCGGCGCTCGCGTTCGCTCGTGACCAACTGCCGGGCCGCGCTCGGTGAGTTCTCCACGCTCGCACGTGGGTTCCACTCGCTCCGGCCGGAGGTCTGCGCTCGCGTTCGCTCGTGACCAACTCTCCACCGGAGAGTTGGTCTGCCGCCCCGCCGTCCGGCGGGGCGGCACCCTCGCTCACCCCGTGAGCACGTCTCCCAGCACCGTCTCTTCGACGTAGATCGGGGCGTCCAGGTGGACCGAGAGGGCGATGGCGTCGCTCGGGCGGGCATCGACCTCCACGGCCTCGTCGGTGCCCTCACGGACCAAGTGGAGACGGGCGTAGAACGTGTTCTGGCGCAGGTCCGAGATGACGATCTTCTCGAGCCTTGCGCCCAGGGCATCCACCACCCCGGCCATCAGGTCGTGGGTCATCGGGCGCGGCGGCGACAGGTCGCGGACCTTGCGATCGATCGCCGCGGCCTCATGGATGCCGATCACGATCGGGAACTGGCGCGTGCCGTCCTTCTCGCGCAGGTAGACACGCTGCTGATCGCTGGTCTCGCGAATCACGATGCGGGAGAGGACGACCTCGATCATGCCCGGAGTCTACCCCTCCGCTGCAGGGACCGGAGGACGGCCGGGCGGACGGGTGAGTTCACCACGCTCGCACGTGAGTTCCACTCGCTCCGGCCGGAGGCCTACGCTCGCGTTCCCTCCTCTCGGACTCTCCACCGGAGAGTCCTCACGCCGCTGTGCGGCGCCGTCGGTCACCCCGTGGATCATGTGGCCATGGACGGGATCTTCGTGGTTCGCGAGAGGGGTGGCCTCGACGAGGCGTCACACAGTCTGCGTGCAGCCGTCTGGACCCCGTCGGGCACGACGACGACTGCCGTCGCGGAGCAGCCCCCGGTCTACCTCCGCTCGTCGGCCAAACCGTTCCAAGCCACCGCGTGTGTCCTGACCGGGGCGGCGGACCGCTTCGGGCTGGCGCGGCGACACCTCGCGGTGGCCTGCGCGTCGCACTCCGGCCAGCCGGGCCACGTGCGCGCCGCCGGCGAGATCCTGGCCGCCGCCGGGCTGACGCCCGCTGCCCTCGACTGCGGGCCGCACCCGCCGGTCTTCACGGCCAGTGCCGCGGCTCTCATCGCCGCGGACGACGCCCCCACACCGCTGCACAACAACTGCTCCGGGAAGCACGCCGGGATGCTTGCTGCGTGTGTGGCCGCGGGATGGCCCACCGAGGGATACGTGGATCCCGATCACCCACTCCAACAGATGATCCGCACGAACGTCGCAGCGGGCTCCCGCGTCGCCGCGCCCACGATCCGGATCGGGATGGACGGGTGCAGCGCGCCCGTGTTCGGGATGCCGCTCGCCGGCGCCGCGCGCCTCTTCGCGACGCTCGCCGCACCACAGGAGGCCGGCGCGCCCGATGATCTTGCCGCAGCGCTCGACCGGCTCACGGATGCGATGGCCGCCGCCCCGTGGATGGTCGGCGGGACCGGACGCGCGGACACGGATCTGCTCCGCGCAAGCCGCCGGCGCATCCTCTCGAAGGTCGGCGCCGAGGGACTCTGGTGCATCGGACTCCGGGGTCGCGCGGTCGGAGTGGCGGTCAAGTGCGCAGACGGCAACTCTGCCGCAGCGTATCGCGCAGGATTCGCGATGCTCCGGGCCGGCGGCCACCTGGACGACCGGGCGTGGGCCGCGCTCACGCCCCACCACGACAGTCTGCGGCGCAATCATGCACGCAGGGAGATCGGACGCGTGCGTGTCGAGCTCCCGGATGCGATCGTGGAGGCGCTGCGGGACTGAACGGCCCTCGCGACGGGGTAGGAGCGCAGAAGGAGCCCCAAAAGGAGCACGGATGGGCGGGATCGAGCGCGTGACTGCGCCGCCGGTAATGCCGCCACGGGCGGTGGATCTCCACAAGGGCAGTGCGGGCCGCGTGCTCGTTGCCGCGGGATCACTCACGTACCCCGGCGCAGCGGTCCTCGCCGCACGCGGCGCCGGCCGCGGCGGCGCGGGCCTGGTCACCGTGGCGTGCCCCGAACCCGCGCGGCCCCTCGTTGCCGCACACATCGTGTGTGAGATGAGCACGCCGGTCGCGGCCGAGCCGAGCGGCGGATTCGCGGCCGCAGCGGCGGAAGCGTTGCTCTCCATGTCGCGCGAGCGCGACGTGGTCGTCGCCGGCCCCGGAGTCGGACGCGCTGACGAGACGCTCGCGTGCATGCGTCGGCTGGCACTCGAATGCGGGTGCGCGACGGTGCTCGATGCCGACGCGCTCGCGGCGTTCGCCGGACGCTCGCGCGACCTTAGGGAGGCACAGGGACCGCGCGTGCTGACTCCGCATCCCGGTGAGGCCGCGCGTCTACTGGGCGCGATCGTCGGACCGATCCCCGCGCAGCGCGAGAGCGCCGGACTCGCCCTGGCCGTCGAGTCCGGCCAGGTCGTGGTGCTCAAGGGGGCCGCGACCATCGTGACCGACGGCGAGCGCCTCTACGTGAACGAGACGGGCAACCGCGGCATGGCGACCGGTGGGACCGGCGATGTCCTGGCCGGTCTCTTGGGCGCCCTTCTCGCCACGAGCCTGGCTCCCTTCGAAGCCGCCACCCTGGCGGTTCACGTGCACGGACGGGCCGGCGACCTCGCAGCGGCGGAGGTCGGCGAGCGTGGGATGGTCGCCACCGACCTCCTGGAACGGGTTCCGCGCGCCCTGGCCGAACGGGAGACCGGCACCGCTCGTTAGGATCAGGTCGTGAGACACCTTCCGCTGCTGCTCGCGCTCTGGCTGCCACTCGCGGCCACCCCGGCGAGTGCGCAGGAGGCGCCGCCGGCCTACGAGCTCCCGCCGGGTGCGGCGAACACGGCCGAACTCGACGGCGCCTTACGCGAGGCCGTCGCGCGCGCCATCACGGAGCTCGGAGATCCACCGCACCCTGAGTCCGCCGAGGAGTCCGTGCGCCTGCTCGCCGCGGTCGGCGCCCCGGCGCTGCCTGCCGTCGTCGCGGGCCTCCAGGGCGCATCCCGCAGCGCGTCGTGGTACACGCGCGCCACGCTCATCGCAGCGACGGCCGAGATGGACACGGCGTTCGCGAGCCCCCTGCTTCGCACGGCAGCGAGCGATCCATCGTTCGCGGTGCGCGAAGCGGCCGTCACGGGACTCGGCAAGATCGGCGTTCGCGGCGACGTGGATGCACTGCTGGCGCACGTCGACCCCGACGCGGAACCGGTCTGGCGCGTTCGCGCGATGGCGGCACCGGCAATTCGGCGCGCCATCCTGCGCGGGGTGCTCGACCGTGCCGGCGGGGACGCCGCTATGGCGCGGCTGCTCGAGGACCCGGACCCCGACGTGCGCCGCGCAGCGCTGCGTGAGGTCCCACAGATCAGCAGCGACGCCGCGATCCCCGCGCTTCTCGCCCTGCTGGCCGACGGCGAGACCGCACCTGACGAGCGCTCGCTGGCGGTCGCCGCGCTCCGAGTCGCGCGACACCGCGCGGCTGAAGTGACGGAAGCGTTGCGCCGCGGCTTCCTCGACGAGGAGGACTCCGCACGGGCCGGCGAGGTGGGCGCCGCACTGATCGACCTGAACGGCGCCGACGTGCTCACCGATCCCGAACTGACCGCGGCAATCCTGCACCACCTGGTGGACGCGGGATCCGTCCACCTACGCCCTGCCCTCGGCCGACTCGGCGTCGGCGCGGCGCCGTGGCTCGCGAACGAGGCCCGGCGTCTGGCGCGCCGCATCGCAGCCGGGCGCACGCAGCACGACCGCACGCCTCTCGAGCTTCTCGTCGAAGCGCTGGTCGAAGTGCGTCGCGCGGACGCCGCCGTTCTCGCTCGCGAGCTGGCAACGGGAGCGGACGCCGAAGTGCTGGACCCCGAGACACGCCGCTTCGCTCTGCGAAAGCTGCGCGCCCTCGGCGCTGCACAGGCGGCCGGCCCGGACTTGCGCGCCCAGTTCGACTCGGCGGCCGGCGACGGAGTGAGGCGGGCTCTGCTCGAGACGATCGTCGCCTCCGGGGGTGACGATCTTGGCGAGCGGCTGGATGCAGCGCTCTCCCACTCCGACCCCGCCGCGCGCTTCGCGGCGGTCGACCTGCTCTCGCGACGCCCGGACCTGAAGGCGGGAGATGGCCTGGCGCGCCTCGCTGTCGACCCGGAAGCCGGTGAGCGGTTGCGCGGCGCCGCGCTCGACGCGCTCGCGCGCCGGGACGCGCCGGCCGCGGCCCGCATCGCGCGGGAGCAGGCGACGCATGCCCGTGCGGCCGTGCGCGAACGTGCCGTCTCGATCCTCGGACGGTCGGGGACCGAGGAGGACATCACGCTCCTTCTTCTGCGTCTGGACGCGGAGGACGGTGGCGATCCCGCTGACGACGTCGTGGACGAGGGGGCGGACTCCGGTGCGCGCACACCGTCGGTGCGAGACCCGTCCACGTGCCGCGTGCGGTTGCGCAAGGCCATCCTCGCCGCCCTGCGGGAGGCGTCGCCCGAGCGAGCGCGCAGCGTGCTGCTGACGGCGCTGACGGATCCCGCAGCGCCCGTGCGCGGACGCGCCGCCCGGCTGCTGCGCGGACTGATCGGCGAGGACGACAGTCAGCACGTCGCGTCGATCCTCGAAGGCGAGGGCGATCCGTCCGTGCGTGACGAGCTGCTCGGTCTGCTGGCCACCCTGGATGCGAGCCCCGACGCCGAGCGACTGTTCGGGGAGATGCTCGCGGTGGACGGCGCCCGCCACCGAGCGCTCATGCTTCTGCGTTCCACGGACGCGCGCCTCATACCGCCGGCGCTCGAAGTCGGCGTGTCCGGAAACGAGTGGGACGACGACGACCGCGAGACCGCTCTCACCATCCTGGCGCGGGCCGGACGCACTCCGCGCGTCGAGTTGCTCGTGCGACTCGCTCGCGGCGCCACCACGGTGGAACTGTCGTCCGAGGCGATGCGGCTCCTCGCGGTGAGCGAGGACCCCGCGGCGCGTGCCGCCCTCGGTGAACTGCTTCGAACACTCGAGGACGTGGAGAAGCTGGCCGAGGCCGCGCACCGCATCGGGACCGTCGAGTCCGGCGCGATGGTGCCGGACCTCATCGCGCTGCTCGAGCGTTGGCGCGAGCCCGCACTGCGCGCGCCGCGCGGGAGCGCCGCGGCGGTGCGACTGTACCGCCGCGTCGCCGTCGCCCTCGGACGGTCCGGCACTGACGAGGGCATGAACGCGCTGCTCGATCATCTGCTGGACGACGGGACGGCGCGGGCGGTCGCGGCCTACAGCACACCGGGCAACGGTCCGTTCCGGCCCATCGGTGCTCCGCCGGTGCGTTGTGTCCGCGGGCTCGTCAGCGGCCTCGCTCACACGCCGGACGCGCAGCTCGGGGAGCGCATCGCGCTGGCTCTGAACGCTCGGCGAACGCGAGGCGCCACGCTGCGACTCTCGGAGGGTTACGTGGACGGCGTCGCGCGCTACCTGCGCGACCCCGAGGCATACGGCCTGCCCGCGCGCCGGCGCTCGCGCGCGGCGCTGCCGCTCTTCCGGCTCGTCACCACACTGGCCCCCCGTCTCTCGACCAACGATCTCGATGCGCAGACATCGATCGCGTCGCAGCTGCAGGAGGAGCGGCGCTACCCCGAGGCGGCAGAGGCCCATGCGGAACTGATCGCGCTGCGCGACGTCGAGGACGCGGCACGATCACCGGATCGGCGCACAGCGGAGGCCGCCAAGCAGACAGTGCTCGCCGCGCTGGTCGCGCGGGCGGAGGGACGCGGGGAGGAAGCGCTGCGTGCGATCGACGCCATCCGAGAGCGCGATCCCGACAGCGGTGATCTGGCGTACTGGCACGGATACGGCCGCGTGAAGCTCCGTCAGGTGGACGATCTGACGCGCTCGTCGCTCGTGCACGCCGTCGCCGCCGACGAGCGCAACCCGACGCGGCACCTGTACCTCGGCTGGGTGGTGCAGCAGAGCGACGGCGCCGCCGCGGCCGTCGCGCACTACGAGCGCGCGAAGACGCTCGACAAGGAGCGCGTCCACGCCGCGGGGGGCGAGTACCTCACGCACCGCCGGGGCAAGACCCACTTGTGGGGCTTCTACCCGTACTACCTGGCCCGCGCCCTGGCCGCCGCCGGAGACCCCGAGCGGGCGTTGGGCGAGATCTCCCTAGCGGTGGCACGGGACGATCGCTACGCCGAGCAGGCCCTCGGGGACCCGGCCTTCGAGGGCCTGGTGGGCCTGGCCGAGACCGTCACCGCCGCCCGCGACGCCATCAAGGCGTCGGACACCGAGTAGCCACGCCCCCTCAGGCCACCACCCCCGCGCCTCTGGCCTCCGTGCCCCCCGCACCCCTGGCCTCCCCAGGAGGCTGTGGGTGTCCCCGGAAGGGCTCTCTCGAGCCTGAGAGCGCCCCCCAGCGTCCGGCACGGTCCGTGCGACATCACGTGCAGACCCCGGCGGTGGCACGCCGAGGCGATCGAAAACGAGAGAGGTACACATGTCCCACGCCAACACGTCCCCCCACGCCAACACGTCCCACCGGGGAACCCTCAAGAGGACCCTCCTCGCCGCCGTCGCGATCCTCGGACTCACCGCCGGGGCCGCCCTGGCCGGCGACACCGAGGGCCGCGCCCTGCATTCGACCAGCCGCGGGGTCACAGCCCGCGTCAGCACGCGCCACGACGTGCGCTCCAACCACACATATCGCGGAGGCCATTCGGACCGGAGCAGCCACTCTGATCGGAGCCGCCACTCGTATCGCGGGGACCGCTACTACCGCGGTCCCGGGTACTCCTTCAGCGCCGGCTCCCGGCACGGCGGGCTGCAGTTCGGCGTGCGCGTCCGCGCCCACCGCCACACGCAGCGCTGCCACTATGAGGCGGGCCACTACGAGATCCGCATCAAGGATGTCGTGATCCCCGGTTACTGGACCGAGCGCCGCGTCGCAGCGCGCTACGAAGTCCGGTGGGACAGCTATCGCGGCGGCTACCTGCGCGTGCTGGTCCGTCCGGCAAGGGTGATCCGCAAGTGGGTCCCCCGCCGCATCGAACAGCGCCGCGTCAAGCGATACGTCGCGGCCCGTTGGAGCTGCGGCCACTAGCCCATCCGCGGGACATGCCGCCCGTAGAGAAGCGGTAACCAATTCCTGATGGGATCGCAACTCGGCCCCTGGGCACGCAGCCCGGGGGCCATCCTGCTTTCCGGGCGCGGCGACCCGGAGGACGCGAGAATGAGAACTCGATGTCCGGACCGCGCGACACCTACGTCAACCCGCTCTCGACCCGCTACGCCAGCGGTCCGATGCTCCGGCTGTTCAGCCCGGACCGGAAGTTCGGGACGTGGAGGCGGCTCTGGCTCGCGCTCGCGCAGGGACAGCACGAACTCGGGCTGGGAGTGACCGCCGGGCAGATCGCCGAGCTCGAGGCCCATCTCGACGACATCGACTACGAGACGGCCGAGGCCCGCGAGCGCGAGGTTCGGCACGACGTCATGGCCCACGTGCACGCATACGGTCTGCAGTGCCCCGCCGCGGCACCCATCATCCACCTGGGCGCCACCAGCGCCTACGTCGTCGACAACACCGATCTCGTGCTCCTCCGCGAGGCGTACGGACTCGTGCGCGCGCGGATCGTGGCGGTGCTCGCGGCCCTCCGCGACCTGGCCGCGCGCACACGAGACGTGCCCTGTCTGTCGTACACGCACTTCCAGCCGGCACAGCCGACGACGTTCGGACGGCGGGTGTGCCTGTGGGCGCAGGACCTGTTGCTCGACCTCGAGGAGTGCGAATGGCGCCGGCAGGGACTGCGGTTCCTCGGTGTCAAGGGAACGACGGGAACGCAGGCGGCGTTCCTGACCCTGTTCGACGGGGATCACGAGAAGGTCAAGCAGCTCGACGCGCACGTCACCCGCGCGATGGGCTTCGAGCGCCTGTTCACCGTCACCGGCCAGACTCCGCCCCGCAAGCTCGACGCGCAGGCGCTCGGGCTCCTCTCGGGCATCGCGCAGTCGGCGCACAAGTTCGGCAACGACGTTCGCATCCTGATGGGACTGGGCTGCGTCGAGGAGCCGTGGACGGCGTCGCAGATCGGCTCCTCCGCGATGGCCTACAAGAAGAACCCCATGCGCTCCGAACGGCTCACGTCGCTCGCGCGCCTGGTCATGGCGCTCCAGTCGGTGCCGGCGAACACCGCTGCCGAACAGTGGTTCGAGCGGACGCTCGACGACAGCGCGGCGAAGCGGATCGCGATCCCCGAGGCGTTCCTCGCCACCGATGCCGTGCTCGTGCTGATGGAGAACGTGGCCCGCGGGATGACCGTGTTCCCCGCGGCGCTGCGGCGTGAACTGGTGCGCGAACTGCCCGCCATGGCCACCGAGGACATCTTGATGATGGCCGTCGCCGCAGGCGGCGACCGTCAGGACCTGCAC
The DNA here is from genome assembly GCA_965248445.1 of Planctomycetota bacterium. Classification (GTDB taxonomy): domain Bacteria; phylum Planctomycetota; class JAJSAM01; order JAJSAM01; family JAJVHW01; genus CBDFJG01. The sequence goes on along the minus strand of CBDFJG010000002.1, from coordinate 633,715 downwards.
GAGCGCATCCGGACGCACGCCCACGCAGCAGCGAGGCGCGTGAAGGAAGAGGGTGCGGAGAACGACCTGCTGGCGCGCCTCGTGGACGATCCCGCGTTCGCTGCGGTCAAGGACGAGATCCCGGGGATGATCACGCCCGAGCGTTTCGTCGGCCGGTCACCGCAGCAGGTGGACGAGTTCCTGGCCGACGAACTGGACCCGATCCTGCACCAGCATCGTGACGCACTCGACACCGAGCGCGGCGACGTGTCCGTGTAGCGAGTCCGCGGGCGGGAGTGGAACCCCGCCCCTACTGAGACTCCGGGGTTCCACCCGCCCCGACACCGCATGGCGACCGCCACCGGTCTGCCGGTCAGAGCGTCTCGGAGCGCGAGACGTCGTCGAGCACCGCGCGCAGCGCCACCTCGCGCTCCGCGTCCACGCCGCCCTGCTGCACCGCTACCTCGATGGCCAGTCGCGCCATCTCGACGTAGGACGGCAGCAACTCCGGGGCGTGGTCCCGCAACGCCTTCAAGTGTAAGTGGACTGTCGCCACGTCCCCGCGGGAGACGGGGCCGGTGAGCGCCCCGGGCAGCCCGATCTCCGCGACGTTCCGCGCGGTCCCTGTCAGCAGACGCGCCAGCGGTGGTGCGGCATCCGCAGGCGGCACTCCGGCCAGTGTGAACAGACGGGTCGCTGCGTGCGCCAGGGCGATGGTGTGGTTCGACAGGATCGCCGCACCGGCGTGATAGAGCGCCTTGCCCCCCGGTTGGAGTGCGTGGAACACGCCTCCCCACGCATCGACGAGCGCACGCGCTTCGTCGCGACCCGCGCCCTCGTGGAACCAGTGCACACCGGCGAGTCGCGCAGCCAGGGCGGCGTCGGGATCCTCAGCGCCGGGCTGCTCGGTGAACGACTGCAACGGGTGCAGCGACCCGATGCGGAGGGGTTCGTCACCGAGGTCCGAGCCCGAGAGCGCACCGCTCGTGTGGAGGATGACGCAATCGCCGGCGCGGTCCAGCGCCGCCAGGCGGTCGCCCACGGCCGGCACGGCGCGGTCCCTCACGGCCACGATCACGACGTCCGCCGTGAGCGCCGCTGCGAGGTCCGTCGTCCCCCGTTCCGAACGCGCGCCGACGGCCACGGCGCGCGCGCGTTCTGCGTCCCGCGAGATCACGGCGACGACGCGCCCACCACAGTCGGAGTGACCGCGTGCGATGGCCCGTGCCACCGGCCCCGTTCCGACGACTGCAATCGACGGCACGCTCACGTCCGATCCTCCGTGCGGGCAGCCAGATGGTTGACGGGGACGGCGCCACGCCCCACCGCGAACGCCGACTCGAGCCCGGTGCGGACGAACGCGTGTGCGGCGATGAACGCGTCGCGGACGGACGCGCCGTGTGCGAGCCGCGCTACCAGCGCGGCGGCGAACGTGCAGCCAGTGCCATGCGTGGGGCCTGCCCCGATGCGCGGGGCCACGCGTTCCGTCATGCCGCTCGGGTCTCGGGTGACGAGCACGTCGTACACGGTGTCACCCCGGACATCGCCACCGGTGACGACCGCCGCCCGCGCACCGAGTTCCACCAGCGCAGACGCAGCGACGCGTCCGGAGGCGGGATCCGTGACACGGACCCCGGTCAGGGCGCGCGCTTCGTACGCATTGGGCGTCACGATGTCGGCCATCGGAACAAGGAACTCGCGCAGGGCACCGACGACGTTCTCGTCCGCGAGCGAATCTCCACTGGTCGCGACGAGCACCGGATCGACGACGAGTCGCACCGCGGCGAGTTCGCGGAGCGCGTCTGCAACTGTCCGCACAACGTCCGCCGTGGGAAGCATGCCGGTCTTGACGGCCGCGGGCGGGCAGTCGCCCAGCACCGCGTCGAGTTGCGCTCTCACGAACGCACCGCCGGGGAGGTGCACGGCGTGCACTCCCGTCGTGTCCTGCGCCGTCAGCGCGGTCACGACCGCCATGCCGTAGCAGCCCAGCGCCTGGAACGTCTTCACGTCCGCCTGCAGACCGGCCCCCCCGCTGGGGTCGGATCCGGCGATCGTCAGGACGCGCGGCGGAGTCACCTGCGCGAGCTTAAGGACCCGGCCGGACGACGCACACACTGTCACGGGGCGAGGCGGGAGCGGACAGGGTGTCCGCGCGACCGGGAGCCCGACAAGGAGCCCCGAAAGAGAAGAGGCCGCCCGGACGTACGTCCAGACGGCCTCATGCTCGCGCGACCGCCGCGGGCAGAGCCCGCGGCGGTCGGATGTGTGTCTAAGGAGCGTCGGTATCGAACGTGACCTTCGTCTCGCCGATGACCGGTGGAGGACTCGTCGAACCGGTACGCGCGAACGTACCTCGGTACCGCACGAACCCGTAGGCCGTGAGCGTGCTCAGAGAGCCCGGTCCGACCCATGCGCTGAGACCCGATGCCGTGGGATCCACGGTGAGAGCGTGCGGCTGATACGGCGCGCCCTGGCCCTCGATCGTCGAAGTGACGTTCGAGGTCATCAGGTTCTCGAGGTTGGTGACCACGTCGTTCAGGCCGTTGAGGCGGATCCAACCGGACTGGTAGGTGTTGCCGTCGAAGGCTCCACCACACCGTGCCACGGCCGTACCGGCCAACAGGTCCTGTCGCCCGAAGCCGTCGAGATCGACGGGGATGCCGAACCCGCTGCCGTCCTGCTGGTGGCCGTACTTGTTGAACACGAAGTTCCCGTTGTTGAACGACGTCTTGTAATCGACGATCAGGCGCCCGAAGCCGCCGTCACCGCCGAAGTTACCGAACGACGCATAGCTCGGGTACCGCCTGTGGGCGGATGCATCTGTGTTGGACTGGCTGCGCCAGCCACCACCGATGCCGCCGCGTAGATCGATCTTCGCCCCCGAGGAGGTCTGACTGGTCGCCGTGGTGATGTTCACCTGGTCGCCCGTCAGGAGGACGGTTCCACCGGCACCCGCGCCGCCGCCAGAGTTCGAGAGCCCCTCCCAAGAGCTACTGATCTGGCCGACGTGGGCTGGGGCGCCCGGCGGGTTGCCGTTGCCGCCCTTCGCCTCGATCGTGCCGTTCACCGTGATGGTGCCGGGTGTCACGAACGCAACGATGCCTCCGGACGAACCGGCGGACCCGGCATATCCGTAGTAGGCCCGGTTAGTGGACGTGGGACGGTAGTGGTAGCCACCAAGGTTGCCTCCGCCGCCGCCACCCGGCTGATAGCTCGCGTTCGACAGGTTGGAGACACTCATGCCCGCGGGATCGATCCGCGTGCCGCCGGCCGACTGGCCCGCCTCGATAGCCGTGCCAGACTTTCCGTTGCCGGTCGTGTCCGTGAACCTTCCGATCCAGTCGTAGCAGCCCGGGACGGCCAACGGCATGTACCCGGTACGGCCGTCGGATGCGTTACCGCCGCCGCCGCCGCCGTTCTGCCCGGTGTAGTAGTACCCGTAGGTGGACCACACGTAGCCCGCAGCCGAACCGATGAACCGGCTCTTGCCGCCCTGGGCCCCCGCGGCGTTCATACCCGCACGGCGCCACATCGTGCTGTTGTTGTTTGTCGTCGATCCGCGGTGCGAGTCCGCACCGGCTGCGCCGCCCATGTTGGCTACGCCGCCCTTCTCGAGCGTGCTCGGCGTACTGACGACGTTGCTTCCGCTGAAGTGGAGGTCCTGAGAGTTTCCGGAGTAACGGTTGACCGGGTTGGCGCCGTTCAACCGCAGCGTGCCGTTGATGGTGATGTCGCCATCCACGAAGATCGTCGTCGGCGTGGTGCTGGTCAGCGTGTCAATGCCCTCCTGCACGAGGTTGCCCGAGTAGTGGACCGCCGCCGTGCTGCCGAATGCGATCGTGGCGTTGCCCGGTCCGAAACCGGAGTGCGCAGCCCCGGCCCCGACGCTGGTCGTCGGGATCGAGGTGATCTGGCGAGCCATCATCTGGCCGTAGACGCGCACGTTGTCGACCGCGGCTGCGTTGCCCGCGTCGACGACGTCGACCACCAACCGACCGAGGCCGCCGTCACCACCGTAGTGGCCCGGTGCCCGGCCCGAAGTGTAGGCGCCGTCATGGGTGTTCGTGCTCATCGACGAGTAGCCGTTCGGACCACCGCGACCGCCCCGCAGGTCAATGACGCCGTCGAGGACAGCGCCGATGCCCGCCTTGAGCCAGAACGCGCCGCCCGCGCCACCACCACCGGAGCCGGCGTACATGGCGCTGCCGCCACCGTCGCCGCCGCGCCCGTCGATATAGCCGGTCGGACCGAGGTTGAACGTGCCGCCGGCGATCATCGTCACGGAGCCGGCGGCTGAGCCGCCCGCGCCACCCTGGTGATAGAAGCTGCCGCTCCACCGCTGGCTCGCGCCCGCGCCGCCGGAGCCGCCCGTCGAGATGCCGTTGGCGAAGTCCTCGTCACCGACCGCCCAGCCAGCTTGTGCCTCGTCATCCGAGACCGGCACCCAGCCGTTGAACACCGAGTACGGACTCTCGCGTCCGCCGTCGTTGCCGTCTGTGCCGTGGCCGCCACCCGCGCCGCCGCCTCCACCGGGCAGGCTGGTGGTCGAGTTGGCCCATCGATCGCCTTCGCCGCCACTGCCGCCACCGTCGATAAACGCGCCCGTGGCGTCGTCGCCGTCGTCGTAAGCGAGGGTTGTGGACCGCGAGTCGGCGCCGTCGTCGGCACCGTTGTAGCCCACGCCGCCGTCACGGGTACCGCGCGCACGCGACGCATAGTAGTAGCTACGCGCGGCCTCGCTCGTGTTGCCGTTGGTGCCGGAGTAGCCGGCCAGGCCGCGGAAGTCGACCACGCCATCGATCGTGATGTCGCCGGTCGCTCGGATCGTCGGGGGGTTACTGGCGCGCAGTCGGAGCGTGCCACCCTTCTCGACCCGGATGCTCGAGAAGTCACTCACGGTCGTCGTGATGGTCTGCGTCTGTCCTGCTGCGACGACGAGCGGGTTGCCGCCCTGCGGCGGGGTGCTCGCGTCCTGGAGGCCGGTCAGCACGTTGGGATTGCAAGCGTCGCGCTGCCATGCCGCCAGCGTGTTGGCCGTGTCCTCGTTGGCGCGGGTGTCGTAGTCCTCGGTGATCGACTGCGAGATCCGCACGCCGACCGGGACGTTGTATGTCGTCACTGCGCCCGCCAGGGGCGAGCCGCCCGCGGAGAGGAAGCTACTGCTGAGAGACACGGTGAACGCCTGTCCGCCCGGCAGGCGGACGAGCGGAGTGAACGTCGCGGTTGCGATGATCGAACCGTCCGGCTGGTTGGTGTTGACGATCGTCCAGTTGCCCGGGATCGTCGTGCTGATGCCGTTGGACAGCGTGATGATCACGTTGCTTGTGGCAACGTTCTGCTGGTTGAGAAGCGTCGCGACATCGATGCCGGCGTCGAACGTCAGCGTGAACGTCCCGTCGGGGTTGACCGTGCCGTTGTCGCTCGGCGAGCGAGCGATGACGTCAGCGACCTGACCGTCCTGGAAACGGCCGGAGATCGTCGAGAAGCTCGCGCTTCCGGGTACGTTGTTCACGAGGAGGTACGTCGGCTCCGGGAACGGAGGCAAGCCTCCGCTCACGTCCGGCAGGATCTGACCTGCAGGGAGGCCTCCCGACAGATCGTCGAAGGCCGCGTACCCCGGGATCGTGATGTCGTAGGTGTTGAACGGGAACAGGATCGTCGGATCGCTGTTCTGGAAGTACTGGTCGACGTCCAATGCCGTGTTCTGCAACTGCGGATAGAACGTGATGCGGCTCATGCCCGCTGCCGGCACGTTCTGCTGCACGACGCGCTGGCCGAGGATCGGGGTGCCCGATCGCGTGACCATCAAGGACGTGCTGTCGACCGACGCCGGATCCACCAGACCGTTGAAGTCGAGGTGGAGCGGTTCGTTCGGGGCCACGGCCGAGAGGTTGCCACCAGCCGGTGTGAAGCTGCTGAGCCACAGCGCGTCCGGGTGCCTGATGATCGTGATGTTCGTCTCGCTGGCGGTGTTGCGCATCTCGGCGATGAGCCCGTCATCGGGGAACGCGGCCGCGAGGTTGTCTCGCGGGATGCAGCGGATGCGCACGTCCGAGAACGTGCCCACCGGTGCGCCGATGTCGTAGACGGAGTCCCAGATGAAGTTGAACCAGCCCTTGTCCGCGGGACGGTCGCCGAACCCACCCAGCGAGAGCGGGTCGTCGAACGCACCGGAGTAGGTCTGGAGAGCGAGGACCTCGTCGGCTCCGCCGTCGTTCGTGAGGCCCGCGCCACGGTTGAGCGGTTCGACGCCCGCACCGGGCCGGCTCATGGGAAGCCAGGACTCACCCTGGCCGACCTCGATGAGGCCGTTGTTGTCGGAGTCGATCGCGAACTGCATGGTCGCCTCGGCGTCGTCACCGTTGCCGGGGATGGCACCGTCGATGTCGCGGAGATGCACCCAGATCGAGATGTCGCCGCCCTGATTGACGTTCTGGACGCCGGTCGTCGGGTTCTCGAGCGGGATGATCGTCGGGATGACCTGGGCGTTGAAGAGGACCGTGACGGGACCGGACTGCGCCGCATCACCGCGGACCGCGCCGTAGGGCACGTTGCGGAAGATGTAGGGGCCGTCCGTGCCGCCGGGGGGCGGGCGGGAGATGTCGCGCGCCATGTCCCAGATGGTCGGGCGGTCGGACACCGGGAAGATCGCGGGGCTGATCGCCGCCGTCTGGACGTCCACCAGCGCCGTCGTGAGACCCGCGAGCGGCGTGGCCAGATGGTTGCTGATCGTCTGGGGCTTCCGCGTCGCCGCGCGCCAGTTGTCACCGCCGTCGATGGACCACTGCGTGACGACCCGTACCAGGTCGCCCTCTGCGTCCGTGGCGCGGAACACGATCCGGGCGCCGAACGCCCACGACTGCTGGTCAGAGGTGAGGTCGGTGCGCGTGTTCGGGCGGAAGTTCGTGCCGTTCTCGGGCGTGAAGGTCTCGATCTCGACGATCGACGTGCCGAGGGAACTCATGCCCCCGACGAACATCGTGCGACCGTTGTTGATCGCAACGCCCGCGGCGCCGCGGCGGGGCGTGACCATGTCGCCGTTGACCGGCAGCCATGAGGCGTCCCACGTGTTTCCGACCTGGGCGCCCAGCACGAAGATGTCGGCTCCGCCGACGATCGTGTGGTTGTCCGGATCGGTCGTGCCACCAGCGATGAGGACGGAACCGTCGCCCATCCGCACGGCGGAGTGCTGTGCGCGCCCGCCGTCCGGCATGGTCGTGTTGACCGTCTGGAACGTGCGGGTCTCGTAGTTGAAGATCTCCAGCGTGTCCGTCGCCGGGGCCGAGCCGCCGGAGAAGAGCACGTGGCCCTGGACGAGCGGAGTCGCGGCGCCGGACTTACGCGCCTGGTTCATGCCGCCCACCACCACGAGGATCGGGTCCTTCGTGATCTCGAGTCCGAGGCCGTCGCGGTTCTCGTCGTTCTGCGGATCCAGGATCTGCGCCGACTGGACCGCGTTGCCGGCCGAGTTGATCCCGCCCGTGACCAGTACGGTCAGGTCAGGCAGAAGAACCGCCGCCGGGGAGTGCTGCGCGACCGTGAGGGTCGAGTTCGCACCCGAGAGCAGAGTGGTCGCGATCTGAGGGGCGCCTTCCGGCGAGAACCGGGCGATCTCGACGGAGTCGAGCGGGCCGCCGGTGCCGTCGAGGCCGCCGAAGACGGCGACGTCGCCGCTGCCGAGCAGCACCGCGGAGTGCTTCGCACGGGCGACGTTGAGACTGGGCCCTGACGCGATCGTGCGCGTGACCGGGTTCCAGATCTCCGTCGTGGCGAGGGCAGAGCCGCCACCGCTGTAACCGCCGATGACAAGCACGCGGCCGTCATCGAGCTCGGTGGCCGTCAGGTACGAACGAGGCGTCGACAGGGTGCCGAAGCTCGTGACCATGCTGAGCGCCGTGGTTTCGGCCGTCTCGGTGTTGACGATGCCGACACCGATCAGGTTCGAGCCCGCGCCGTCCTCGATAGCCGCACCGCCGAAGACGGTGAACGACTGCGAAGGCGTCGTGAGCAGGATGTCCGAGTAGAGGAGGTTCGGCGTGTTGTTGACCACCGCCATGCCGACCGCTCCGCCGGGGAGGGAGCTCAGGGGGCCGGCCGTGTTGAAGATCTTCCAGTTGTCGATCGTGAACGCGGTGCGCAGGTAGTCGCGCTCACCCAGCTCGAGCTTCGCGTCGTTGGGGCGCGCGCGGAGGAGGAAGTCCGCGTGCACGGTGCCGACGTCGGTCTTGCTGTCCCACGCGTACGTGTGCTGAATGCCGCCACCCAGGATCGCACCCGTGTTCGGGTCGAGATCCGGCGGTGCGGACGCTGCGCCCGTGACCGGGTCGCCGACGCCGACTGCGGGCGTGCACGGGAGCCAGAGCAACGCCGCGAGCTCATCGTCCGTCATCGTCTGCGGGTCAGGGTCGCTGGCCTGCAGGCGGTAGTAGTCCATCGCGATCTTGACGAACTCGTTGTCGAGGATGCCGTTGCCGTTCTTGTCCTCGAGCTCCTGAGTGTCCAGGACGCCGTTGCCGTTGAGGTCCTCGGAGTCGTCGTCATAGGCGGTCCAGAGAATCTCGATGATCTCGTCGGAGGCGGTCGGGACGGACGTGGTGTTGGGGAGCACCGCGTCGATGGTCAGGAGGGGAACCGTGTTGTTGTTCGCCGGGAACGAGTTCCGCAGATAAACGGTGTCGCTCCTGGAGACGCCCTTCTTGCCCTTCTTCCGCGTCGCCGTGAAGCGAGCACTGACGCCTGGCAGCGTCTCGGCGAAGAGGAAGGACCCGGGGTTGTCCGGGTCGGGAACGGGGCGGCCGTCGGGCGTGAACTGGAACTGCAGCGTCGGGAAGTTCGCCGTGCCGATGTCCGCAGATGAACGCCAGACGAAGGAGTGCCCGGCGCCGATGCCACCGGCCGAACGGTAGAGCTGCTTGCCCTTGTTGCGGCGGGTGTTGCGCTCGTCGCGACGATCCTCGGTCATCGGGAAGTACTCGACCGGCAGGCCCGGGAGCAGCACTCCGTCATTGATGACAACGTCGCCATTGACGTCCCAGCCGTACTCCGCCTCCACGTCGTAGAGACGTCGGTTGCGGTGTGTCAGGGAAAAGGGGAAGACGACGTTGTCGCCCGCACCGCGCGTGCCCTGCAGACCGGCGGGGGTCTGCAGCTTGCCCACCTGCGCCACTTGGCGCTTTGCGCGGCGGCCGGCGAGAGCGTCGGCGCCCGGAACCATGAGGCCCAAAGTTGCGGCGAGCGACAGCGTCACCCACAGCACCTGGCGGTTGTTGCCTTGATGCGTCATCAGTCTCTTCCTCCTCAATCGCGATTCCGACACGGGACCACACTCGTGCGACTTAGTTGCGCGCACATACGACACAACAGACCGACAGCGCACCCGTCTCTTGCAAGACGGTCTCTGTCGGCTGGTGAAGTGTCGAATGCGTCACAGAACTGGGTGTCACCCGAAGTTGGCCTCACCGATCCACGAACCTCCGCCCCAGGAAGATCAGTGTGGATCAGCGTCCTGCGACCCTGATAGCCCTATTAGCCCCGGTTCGCCGGCTTCTCGGCCAGCTCCTAGAGTGTGAGGCTGACGCGGCGGGTCGTCAAGGGTGAAACCTGCGTGGTCCCCTTCGCCAGCCGTCAGCTCGGCCGGACGGTTCGCCTCGTCGGGCCGCCGGGACGAGGGACCTCGGCCCGAGCCTGGGCCCGTTGGCCCCGAGGGTCCGGAGCGGCGAGCCCGGGGCCGGCCCGGAGAATCTTCCCGCGAGGGCGGGCCCGCGACTACGTTCCGGGGCTGCCCAGCCTGAACTGGTAGCAACTGGCTCAGGAGCCGGGAAGCCGGGGTGGGACGGCCCCGCCGTGTTTCCACCGTGCTTCGTTTTCGGCCAGGGTTTGGGCAGCTGGAGGTCTTGATGAAGGTCCGCATCCGCCGCAGCAACACCAAGCGACGCCGTGCGCTCGGCTTCCTTGCCCGCAGCAAGACCAAGGGCGGACGCAAGATCATCAAGCGCCAGCGCAAGCGCTACGGCGCCTACCGCGGCGCGTTTCGCAAGTAGCTCGCGGAGCGAGCTTCCTCCGCAGGGGCCCTAGCGCCAGCCCCTAGCGCCAGTCCGACTTGGTGTCGAAGACCCACCGGATGGCGTGCGCCTCGTCCGGCCGCCCCTTCAGCTCCTTCGCAATGGCCAGCAGGCCGTGCACCGCCACCTCTTCGCTGATCCAGTAGTAGTAGTGCTCCCCCTTGGTGGAGATGTAGGCGAGCCAGCACGGGCGCGACCGGCCATCGACGTCGAGCGAAGTCCGCTCCAGGCGCAGGATGACGCAATCCTCGGGTACGCCGAATCCCTTGCGATCCCACGTGTAGACCTCCGGTTCGCCCACTCGGCCGTCGACGGTCTTGCGCCGCTCGACCTGCACCGTGTGGTCTCCGACGGCGACGACGGTGTAGACCCACTCGTCCTTCATCCGCCGCAGGCGCACCTGCTCCCCGACCTCGACGTCGGCGAGAGGGGGTATCAACGCCATGGGCGCAGGCTGGGGTGTCGGAGTCCGCTGACGGTCTCGCCTGCAGCCGGCCGCGCAGAGCGCACAGAGGAGCAGCGCTGCGATCAGCCCCCCGGCCACGTGATGTCGCATGCCCAGATCGTACGTGGGTCTGCCAGTCCGATCGAAGGCGACGGGCGCGGGCTGACGAGGGCTGGGTCACTTCCCTTCGATCACTTTCTTGATCACGCGGTCGAATGGGTGGTCACGCGGACTTCGTGCGTGACGCAGCGCGAACTCCACGTGGGGGCGGGCTTCGATGAACTTGCCCTGGAGGTAGAGCGCGTTGGCCATCGCCGCCCGCACACCGGGCTGCTGATAGACGTCGCCGGCGTCCTCGAGCTCTCGCATCTCCTGGATCTCGCGCAACATCTCCTCCGGCCGATTGAGGTGGTACAGCGCGTCCAGGATCGGCAACCGCTCGATCCAGTTCCGCGGCTCGATCTCGAGGCCCAGCCGCTGGAGGCGGATCACCTCCTCCCAGTCGCGGCGGGAGTACGCCGCGTGACCCTGGATGAACCAGCTCGCCGCCGTCTCCCGCTCCCCCGGCCAGGAGGCGAGCTGCGCCTCCGTGGCGAGCTTGGCGAGGCGCGCGGCTTCCTCGTAGTCGCCACGCTGCTCCGCACAGGACGCCGCGGTGAGCAGTCCCGAGTGGCGCATCGGCGCCGGCGGCGGCGGGAGCCACGCCAGCACCGCCAAGACGACGGCCAAGCCGCCTGCCACCAACCGTCTCCGCCCACCCTCGCGAGCCCCGTTCTCTTGGGCAAGGAACACCGCGACCGCGCCCCCCGCGAGCACCGCGAGCGCCGGGATGGCGGGGCTTCGGTAGTGGGAGAGCGGGAACACGATCGTCAGCACGATGCCGTGTGCGAGCGCGAGGCTTCCCGGACCCAGTGACACGTCCTTGCGCCGCAAGTGCATGAAGTAACCGGTCAGCGCGAGCACCGCGATCAGCCACGTCGGAATCACCGCGACGCGCAACCACGGGACGTAGTCGCGGTCAGCCGGCAGAGACGCCGACGATGACACCTCCACGGGCGAGAGGAACCAGCGCGCTTTGTTGACGTAGAAGAGCGCGGAGTCACCCGGCTCGCGCACGAACTCGTCGATGCCGTCCCGCGTGAGACGCGCCGAGATCTCGCCCCAGCTCGCATCGGCCCCGATGCGAGCCGCCATGTAGCGCCGCAAGTCCTCGTGCATCTCGAACGGGTTGAACCGGAACCGGGAGTGCGCAGTCATCGTCCGGTACTTGCGCGTCGACGGGTTGTTGCCGAGGTAGAGGTTGGCGCCGGACGCGGCCGTGAACAGCACGGGCTCGCCGCTCGCCATGTAGTTCCGGATGGGGCTCGGGGCGATCGGGATCACGAACCCGAGCACGCACAGCCCCAGGGCGCGCAGCCTCGGTCCCTCCCGCGCTCGCGAGGCGTACAGCCACATGACGAGCGGCAGAGCGAACATGGTCACCGGGCGGGCCAGCGCGCCGACACCCAGCCACACGCCGGTCGCCAGCGGGCCGCGCAACCGCGCCGGGAACTCGCGCTCGCCGTCCTCGCGGGGCAGCGTCGACCACATCGCACCGGCGACGAGGAACGCTGCGAGACCGGACACCGAGACGTGCATGTCCAAGTGCACGAGCACTGAAGACAGCGCGCACGCGAGTCCGGCGGTCCACTCCGCGGCACGCCCGAACAGACGGCGCGCGGTGCAGGCGGCCAGATAGGCGGTCGCGCCGGCGAGGAAGCACTGGAACACGAGCAGCATCACGTGTCCGGCGTGCGCTCCCCCGAGTACGCGGAAGAACGCGGCGACGTACGCGGTGAGCGGATTGAGGAAGTACGGGAGGACGTCCGCCTGAGCGGCGGTCAGGTTGGGCATCAACGGGCTGCCGGCCAGCAGTTCGCCGGCCGCGATGCGCTCGGCCCAGTCCAAGTAGTAACGGCCGTCCAACTCCGGATGGAACACGAGCGGATTGCGCCGCCACGAGACTGCGAGCAGGCAGAGCCGCAACACGACGGCAACCGCGGCGACGGCTCCGGCGGGGGTCCACAGACGGGCTTTGACCTGCGCGAAAAAGGGCATTCTGGGGCGCTTTCGACGGTTACAAGGGTCGCGGACCTTGCCGATCAGGAGGAACTGCCATGTCAGGCGTGCCCCACGTGACCGACGACGACTTCGAGAGCGAAGTGCTGAAGAGCGACGTGCCCGTGCTCGTGGACTTCTACGCCACGTGGTGCGGACCCTGCAAGAGCCTCGCACCGATCGTCGAGGAGCTGGCGACGGAGTACGAGGGACGCGCCAAGATCTTCAAGGTCGACATCGACCAGGCACCGGGCGTCGCCTCCACGCACGGCATCATGGCCGTGCCGACGCTGATCCTGTTCAAGGACGGCAAGGCGCAGCAGATGATGACCGGCTTCAAGCCGAAGCCCGTTCTCGAGAAGGCCCTTCTGGCGGTGATGTAGCCCCCGTGAACAGCGTCCCGCCGGCCCCTCACGAGGGAGTCCCTGCGGACGCGACGGTCGTCGGCGAATCCGGTTCCCTCATCAGCGGTCCAGGGGTCCGCTTCCACCTGCGAGTGGACGACGACCGGACGATCGCCGCCGCCGGGTTCGAACTGATCGACTTCGACGACGCCCGCGAGGTGGCGGAGACGCTGTGCGAGGTCCTCGAGGGCGCCACGGTCGACGAGGCATCGCGCCTCTCCGTGACCGCGCTGGCGAACGTCGCCCACCGCGCCGAGGGCGACGTGGCGGTGCGCATCTGCCACTTCGCGCGGGCCGGAGCGCTGCAGCCGTTCACCCATCCGCGCGCTCAAGCCGGCGAGGACATCACGTGCACGTGCTTCGGCGTGGCGACCGACACCATCCGCCGGCTGATCCGCACGGACGGACTCCGGACGGTGGACGAAGTGCGCGCCCGGCTGCCCGCCACCCGCGGCTGCGGCACCTGCCGCCCGGACGTGGAACAGCTGCTCGACGAAGTTGCGGGCGACGTCGATCACCGCACGTAGGGGCTGCGTTCCACCCCCGCCCGTGCATTGACTCCGCGCGCGGGCGGAGGTGGAACCCCGCCCCTACAGCGAGCTAGCACTCGTTGCGTGAATCGCGTAGGGCGCGCGGGTTGCGAAGCAAGCGGCGTGACCGGAGCTCCTCCGTAGCGGTCGGAGACCGCGTAGGAGGGAGACAACCGAACGTCGGTCGGCGGGGGATCGTCACGCGATCCCCGTGCCGGACGCGCGGCGCCGACGGCGCCGCGAGACTCAGAAGTTGAACAAGTCGTCCGGCTGGACCTCGGTGACTTCGCCGAACTGCGCCAGCGCCTCGAGGTCCACCTTGTCCCGCGGGCCCGCCACGGCGATCGTGAACGGCTTGTCCTTGAAGCGGGACGCGAACTTCACGAGGTCGTCGAGCGACATCGACGTGACACCCTTCCAGTTGTACTCGCGCGGATCCTTGCCCGTGCCCCAGTCGTCCCAGGTCTTCGCTGCGCCGGGCAGCTGCCGGGGCGTGAGACGCGCCGTGCGATACGAGTTGTCGAGGGACTTGCGTGAGTTCTCGACGCGCAGTTCGCTGGCCGGCAGGTCGCGGATGATGCCGAGGAGGACCTCGATGGCCTCGATGGTCTTGTCCGGCTGGGTCCCGAGGTTCCCCGTCATCAGGCTGGTTGCGCCCACGCGGTTGCCGAGCTGATAGCTGGTCCCGACGGCGTACGCGAGAGCGCGCTTCTCACGCACCTCCTGGAAGACCACGGCGCCCATGCCGCCGCTCATGTACGCGTTGTACAGACGGCCTTCGGGGTAGCGCGCCGGCTCGAAGACGCCGTCGGTCGCGAACAGACCGATGCTCGACTGCGCGGCGCGGGCGTTCACGAACAGCACGCGGTTCTTGTTGCCCAGCGCGTACTGGATCGGCTTCCACTCGGGCGTGTCGAGGAGTGCGGGACCCGCGGGCGGCGCCACGAGCGCAGCCACTTCCTCGAGGGACTTCTGCCCCACGTAGGTGACGCGGCGCTTGTACTTGAACACGTCCTTCACCGCGGCGATCAGGTCGTCCGCCTGGAGCGCCTTCAAATCATCGTTGCTGGGTGCCGTGAGGAGCGGGCTGTCGGCGCCGCGCATCGCGTACTGATTGAGCCCGAACGACAAGACGCGCGCCTGCTGCTTCTGGAACTGGCGCATTCCGAGTTCGCGCTGCACGAGCTTGTCGAGATCGCTCTGCCCGACACCAGTCGGTGACTGGAAGTGCGATCGCAGGAGCGTCAGCGTCTCTTCGAGATTGGCGTCGAGACCGGACGCGCTGAGAGACGTGGACTGCTCACCCGAGCCGCCGCCGATCGACGACGCCAGCGAGTACAGCTTGCGCTTGTAGGCCACGGGATCGAGGTCACCGGCGCCGCCCAGATCCATCAGATTGAACGCCCGCTCGAGCCGCTTGTCGTGCTTCGTGCCGAACTCGGTCGAGATGACGAGGTCGAAGATGTCGTTCACCGGGTTGCGCGCGTAGTAGAGGCGGCCCCACGGGAAGTCGCGGACCTGATAGTCGACGTCCTTGACCGCGAAGCGCGGCGCGATGGGTGCCACTTCCTCGGCGGACATCGCGTCGAACCACGGGGAGTGACGGTCCGACGGCGTGTCGACGGGAGTGAACTTCGGCTTCGTGACGCTCGGGAGTTCGCGGGGAGCGTTGAGCCGGCGGACCACGACGTAGTCGTCTCCGAAGTACTTGTTCGCCGCGGCCACGACATCGGCCTTCGTCAGCGTGCGCATGTGGTCGAGCGAGTGCACGACGGCGTCCCAGGGGATCCGCGACACGAACGAACCGGTCATCGCCTGCACGCGCTGTTGGTTCCCCTCGAGACCGCGCTTCTGGTTGACCTCGAAGTCGGTGATGACCGCCTTCAAGTCCGCATCCGTGAAGCTCCCTTCCTTGAGCAGCTTCACCTGCGCGAGCAGCAGCTCTTCGCACTCGTCGAGCGTCTGGCCGGGCTTGGGGATTGCGAACAGACGCTGGTATCCGGCGTCGTTGGTGAACGACGGGCTCGATCCGGCCTGACGGACGGCCTGCGTCTGCCCGAGGTTGACGTTGATCAACCCCGTCTGCGAGTTGTCGAGCATCATGTCGCAGAGCTGCAAAACGTGCTCGTCCGCGTGGCCGGTCGGAACCGTCAGGAACGCGATCGCAATCGTCTCGTCGGCCTCGAACGGCACCTCGACCCGCACGACACCGTCGGGCTTCTCGATGGGATAGACCGGGTCGTCCGGAACCGGCTTCGGCTCCCACTTGCCCAGCGAGTTCTCGATGATCGCCAGCGCCTCTTCGGCGTCGAAGTCGCCTGCCATCGCGACGCACATGTTTCCGGGCACGTACCACTTCTCGAAGAACTCGTACATCTTCTTGATCGATGGGTTCTTCAGGTGTTCGGTCGTGCCGATCGTGGTCTGTGTCCCGTAGGGGTGCTGCGGGAAGAGCGCGTTCTGCTGCGCGAAGTACGAGGCGCTCGACGCGTTGTCGAGCATGCGGTTGAACTCCTCGTAGACCGCCTCGAGCTCACTCGGGAACAGGCGGAACACCGGCTTGCGGAACCGCTCGAACTCGACCCGAGACCACTGCTCCAGCCGGTTCGCCGGGATGTCGACGACGTACGTCGTCTGGTCCATCGAGGTGAACGCGTTGATGCCCTGCGCGCCGTAGCCCTTGTAGAGGGCGTCGAACTCGCCCGGGACCTGGTACTCCGTCGCAGCGACCGCTGCCTTGTCGATCTCGCCCACGATGCGCTCGCGCTCGGCGGTGTCCTTGGTCGTGAAGAGCTCTTCGTAGAGCGCGTCGATCCGATCGACGTGCGGCTTCTCCTTCTCCCAGTCGACCGTGCCCATCTTCGTGGTGCCCTTGAAGAGCATGTGCTCGAGGTAGTGGGCCATGCCGGTCGAGTCGCCGGGGTCCTTGGCGGCCCCCGCCCGCGTTGTGATCTGCGTCGCGATCCGCGGCGTGTCGTGGTTCTCCGAGAGCATGACGGTCAGCCCGTTGTCGAGCTTCTTGATGACGACGCCCATCGGGTCGCCCGCGACCGCGGCCTGCGGACCGGCAGGCGCGGTCGTGGCGCCACCCGCGTCGCCGGGCTGCACTGCGGCACTCCCGTCTCCGGTCGTGCCGGTCGACGCCGGCGGATCGATGACGGCGGTGCCCCCGCCCTTGTCGTCGCCACAGGCGGTCACGAACGCCGCGAACGAGAGGACGAGAAGAGTGGCGGCGCGTCGGATCGTGCTGCGAGTCATGGTGTCTCCAGGAGAGCGATGACCGGATCGGTCGGCATCGTCGGTGTCGTCTGGCGCCTTCGCGGCGTCATCGGCGCGCGTCGCCGGACCAGCGGAGGCCGGTGGCGACGGCAAGTCTCGTATTGGACGGCTCCCCACCGCGCCGCGCCGCACGAAATCGCTCGGCCGGGCGCGGGTCCGCCCTCGTACGATCGCCGCCATGGACGGCAGGCGGGTGTACCTCGACGCGAACGCCACGACTCGGCCGGCGACGGCCGTGCGCGAAGCCGTGGCGCGCGTGCTCGCGACAGGCTGGGGCAACCCGTCCTCGCTGCACGCCCGCGGGCGGGAGGCGGCGGCGATCCTCTCCGAGGCCCGCGCGGACCTCGCGAAGTGGCTCGGCGCCTCGCCCGCCGAGGTCACGTTCACGTCGGGCGGCACCGAGGCGGATCAGCTCGGGGTGCTGGGAGCACTCGCGGCATCCGGGGAGCGGCGGCACGTGGTCGCCTCCGCAATCGAGCATGCCGCGATCGGGAGCCTGCTCGCCGCAGCGCCCGCGTCGGCCTGGGGGCACGGGGTGGAGGTCACGTGGGTGCGGCCAGCAGCGGACGGGGTCGTGACCGCCGAGTCGGTCGCCGACGCGATCCGTAGCGACACGGCGCTGGTGACCCTCATGTGGGCGAACAACGAGACCGGTGTCATCCAGCCGGTCGCCGAGGTCGCGGCGACGTGCCGCGATCACGGCGTCGCGCTCCTCGTCGACGCCGTGCAGGCGGCGGGCAAGCTGCCGGTCGACTTCTCCGCACTCGGCGCTGACCTGCTCGCGATCGCTGGACACAAGATGCACGCCCCGCAGGGCACGGGCGCGCTCCTGGTGCGATCCGGTGCGCGCTGGAAGTCCCCCTATCCCGCGTCGCACGAACTCGGCCGCCGCGCGGGGACCGAGGGGCTCCCCGGGATCGCGGGACTGGCAGCAGCCGCCCGCGAGTGCGCGCAGGACTTCGGCGACCGCGTGCGCGCGATGACGAAGATGCGTGACCGGCTGGAGCGAGTGGTCTCCGGTTCGCTCGGCGACGTCGTGGTGAACGGGACCGGTCCGCGCACCCCGAACACCAGCAATCTGCGTTTCGACGGCATACCGAGCGATCAACTCCTCGCGCGCCTCGACCGCGTCGGCGTCGACGCTTCGAACGGCAGCGCGTGCAGCACGAAGTCGCCCGAGCCCTCGCACGTGCTTCTTGCGATGGGACAGACGCGCTCGGAGGCGGCGTCGGCCGTGCGGTTCTCGCTCTCGCGCTACACGACGCCCGACGAGGTCGACCGCGCCGCAGCCGCCGTGATCGAAACCGTCGAGACCATGCGCCGCAAGAAGCAGGTCGGCCGCGGCTGACGCTGCGTGGGGTGCACGCTTACAACCACTCGTCGAACAACCCGAAGAACGCCTCGAAGATGCGGTGGAGGAAGCCCCGCTTGCGGTGCTCCTCGAGGGTCACCTCGCGGCTACGTGCGCGGTCGTACTCGAAACGGTTGGCCACCAGCCCGACGGTGTCGGCGTCGGTGAAGAGCAGGTCGATCTCCGCGTTGCGCCGCCACGACCACCAGTCGAGGTTCGAAGAGCCGAACAGCGCAGTGTCGCGGTCCACCACCGCCAGCTTGGCGTGGTAGAACTCCGGCCCGCGCTCGAAGATCTGGGCACCGCGCCGCAGATACCGGCCGTAGTGCCTCCGGCTGGCGTACCAGAGCACCGGACTTGCGCCCTCGGCGGAGGGCAGCACGATCTGCACCTCGACACCACGCGCCAGCGCGTCACGCAGCGAACGTCCGAGCGTGTGCGGCGGCAGAAAGTACGGCGTTCCGATCCACACGCGGTCCTTCGCGGCATCGATCGCCTGAATGAGAGTCGCGGGATAGTCGCGGGCGTCCGGAAAGCCGCGGAGCACACGGCCCACCGCGACTCCGGCGCTTTCCTCCGGATGCTCGAGTTGAGGCTTCTGCGGAGGCGGCGAGTTCACCACGGCCTTCCAGCGTGCGAAGTCGACTTCGAACACGTGGATCAACTGCTGCAGGATCGGACCGAGGACCTCGTACATGCGGTCCTCCCACGGGCGCTCGCGCTTCTTGACGCCGGAGAAGTGCAGCGAGAGTCCTGCCCCGCCCGTGTAGGCGGCGAGCCGGTCGATGACCAGCAGCTTCTTGTGCGTGCGGTTGTAGAAACGGCGTCCGAACGGCAACGCAAACGGGCTGAACGCGCGGACGTCCGCGCCGTCTTCGAGAATCTCGCGCAGGCCGCCGCGCAGGATGCGTCGCGACCCGAAGTCGTCGGCGAGGACGCGCACCGACACGCCCCTCTTCGCAGCGTCCCCGAGCGCGCGCACGAACGCCGATCCGACTTCGTCTGCCTCCCACAGGTACATGAGCAGGTCGACGGAGTGCTTCGCGTTGCGGATGCCGTCGAGCATCGTCTCGAAGAAGTCCGTCCCCTGTTCCAGCGCGCGAACGGAGTTGCCGCCGACGAGCGGGAACGGCTCGCGCAGGCGCCGATCGAGCCTCCGGAGCTGAAAGCGCTCGGTCATGCTGCGTCGCCCACGTCGAGATCCGCGATGACCGGCAGATGATCGCTGGCCTGGCGCGCGAGTGCGAGCCGTGACGCGTACGCGCGGTGAATGCGGACGTCTCCGCGCACGAACACACGATCGACGCTCGCGACGGGGTACCACGACGGGAAGGTCCCGTGGGCCTTCCCGCTGCCGCGACAGCTGAAGCCGGCCGGTTCGAACACCGTCGGGAACACGACGTCCCGCCAGTCATTCGTGTCCCCCACCACCACGACGGGCGCCGGTGGCGGGGCCACCTCGTCGATCTCCGCGATCAAACGGCGCGCCTGCGCCACCCGCTCGAAGCGCGCCAGACCGAGGTGCACGTTGTAGACGTGCACCTCGACGCCATCGCGGCGCACCAGCGAGTAGAGCGCGCTGCGGGACTTCTTGAGTGGGACGGTCAGATCGATGTTGGCGTGACTCACCAGTTCGCAGTTCGTGAGCGTGGCGTTGCCGTACACGCCGACCCGCCGGCGGCAGTTCAGCCCGACCGCGCCGGTGTGCATACCCAACTCACAGGCCAGCGCCGCAGGTTGCGCCGGGAACCCCTCGCGGGGCCGGAACCACATGATCTCTTGGAACGCCACGACGTCCGGGTCGTAGTGCCTCACGACCTGTGCGATGCGTCGCAGGTCGCGCGCGCCGTCGGTGCCGATCCCCTTGTGGATGTTGTAGGTCAGACAGCGCAAACGCATGGGTCGGTCCGCTTCAGGACTCGGTGTCGACGCGCCTGTGCGTCGTGCGGCGGAAGCGGCGCGGCACGGCGCGCCGGACCTTGGGCCAGCGGCGGTAGAGCGCGACGACCGCGCGGCGGATCGGCGGCACATCAGGCGCGAGCAGGGAGAAGCCGATGGCGAAGCACACGATCGCCGGCCCCGGCAGGAACACCTCCGCGATGCCCACGATGAGCAGCGCTACGCCGAGTGCGATGCGCGTGATCCGTCGCCAGAGCGGAGGCGGCTGACGCGCGAGGCGCGGCGTGAGGTCGTCGTCTGCGGGTTCCGGCGGTTCTGCGACGGCGCGGACCGGCGTCGCCTGCACGTCGTCGGTGGGCGCGTCACCCTGCGCCCCGGTCGTCACGTCGCGCCGCCTGCCGCGATCCGGTGCGCCTCGGCACGCAAGGCGAGCGCATCGGCGCGCACCGCGAGGCTGCTCGCCCGCGACTCCATGCGTCCGATCGCATCGAGCGCTCCACCCGTACTTCCCGTAGCGAGGTGGCAACGCGCAATCTCCCGGAGCGACTCGATCCCGATGGTGTTGCGCCGAGCGGACTCTTCGTACGCCTCTACAGCCGCCGGCAGATCGCCCGACGCGTGGAGGCAATTGCCGAGCCGGTATGCGGGATCGTCCTCCAGCCAATCGAGACCCTCGCCGGCCGGGTCGTCGGCGAGTTCCGCGTCCAGGGCGTGCGCCGCGCGGAATCCCTCTGCCGCCGCGTCGTACTTGCCGAGTTCGAGGAGGCAGTGCGCGTGGCGGAACACCGCCTCGACGTCGCGCGGCGCGTGCTCGAGCACGGTCGCCCAGCCGAGCACGGAGGCCTCGAACTCGAATGCGTGCATGAGCGTCCACGCCGCCACCGCGTACGCGCCAGCCTCGCCCAGCGCGGCGCGACGCGGGGCGAGGCGCACCAACTCGGTGGCGAGGATCGCGCGTGCTTCGTCGGGGGTCCTGCTGGGCGCTCCGCTCATGCCCCTCATTCAACCATGCCCCCAGCACCAGGTTCAGTGTCTGCGCCGGGTTCAGAGCCCCCGCGGCAAAGGAGACGGTTCAGGCCCAGGGCGGCGACGGTCAGGAGCGCGGGATCCGCCGCGGTGCGCATGCGCGTATCGCCATAGAAGATGACCGCGGTGAGGATCGTCCCGCCCGCCAGGGCGAGCCACGGCGCGAGGCGCCTTCGCTCCCGCCACG
This sequence comes from Planctomycetota bacterium, assembly GCA_965248445.1. Classification (GTDB taxonomy): domain Bacteria; phylum Planctomycetota; class JAJSAM01; order JAJSAM01; family JAJVHW01; genus CBDFJG01. Next base: position 612,457 of record CBDFJG010000002.1, on the reverse strand, counting down.
TCGCACGGCTGCCCGCGAGTGCGAGCAACAGAACCGGACCGAGCGTCAGCCAGCCGATCAGCGCCTTGGTTCGCGCGTCCGGTTTGCTGCTCCGCGGGTCGGGATCGACCAGACGCACCATCTTCCACGCAGCCAGCACCGCGGCCTGCCCCGGATTCTCACGCACCCAGCGGAGCGCGTCGCCCGTGAAACGACTGTTGCTCCTCTCCTCCCCGAGCGACGACCAGCCGTACATCCCGAGGTCGGGCGGATCATCGCTCTGCGCGTACGCCACCGACGGAGCAACCCACTTCCCCGGGTGCGCCGCGCTGGCCGCGGCCTCCGAGTTCGCCCCGACGAGTGTCACGCCGGAATTGGTGGTCAACAACGGACGATGCAGCCACAGAGCGTTTCGAACGATCCACGGGGACAGCGTGACGAGCAGCAGTAGGAGGAACACGGCGGCGCGCCGACGGCGGCCGAGAGCAAGCGCCAGCGCACACGCGGGCACGAGCAGTGCGGGCCGCGCCAGGACGGACAGCCCGGCCAGGACTCCGGCGCCGACCGCGTCGCGCGTCGTCGTGCCGCGCACGCTCACCAGAACGGAGGAAAGCAGTAGCAGCATTCCGATCGGCTCCGTCAGCGCGCGCACCGACAGGTACGCGAACGGGGGCCACACCGCGTAAGCGAGCGCCGCGAGGAACGCGGTGCGACGGGGAACGCGGTGTCTCAGACTCAGCAGCAGCACCGGCGCAGAGAGCGTCCCGGCGACGAGCGAGAGCACACGCAGCGCGATCGCGCTGCCTCCGAGGATCGCGCCGACGAGCGGCAACAGCGGCGCGCGGAATCCGTGCAGGTAGCGCTTACCACCGAGGCCCGCCTGCGTCATCACGTCGTCGGGGACAGGGAGGCGCAGGCTGAAGTCGTCCAAGAGCGAATGGGCGAGCAACACATAGCCCCGCTCGTCCTCCACGGGCGGACCGTCGATCCCGGCAATGGCTGCCAGCGCGACGCGCACCACCAGCGCGGCAGCCGTGACGATGAGGAGGTCCCGCCGGAGTCGCATCGGCGGAGGTTACGGCCAGGGGTGCGTACGCGTACCATCCCGCGCCATGACGTCCGCGACTCGCCAGGGCATCGTCTTCATCGACGCCGATGACACGCTGTGGGAGAACAACCTGCACTTCGAGCAGGAGATCGCGGACTACGTCGCGTGGGTCGCCGAGCACGGAATCAACCCGGCCGGCGCAAGGGACGCGCTCGAGGCCGAGGAGGACGTCACGATCCACACCCTGGGCTACGGCGCTGGTCCGTTCTGCCGGTCGGTGCGGGCTGCCTTCGCGGGTCTGCTCCCGGACGCGGACGCCGCCCTACGCGCCGAGATGGACGCATTCGTGGCGAGCGCCATCACGCGGATCCGCGACCACGAGATCCTGCTGCTACCGGGAGTCCGCGACGGGGTCGCAGCGCTCGCGGAGACCCGGCACCTGGTCGTGCTGACCAAGGGGCAGCTGAGCGAGCAGGCCGCGAAGGCCGAGCGGTCCGGACTGCTATCGCACTTCGCAGACGTGCTCGTCGTGCCGGAGAAGACGGTCGCGACGTACACGACTGCCGCGGCGGCTCGCGAGGTCGACTCCGCGCTCTGCTGGATGATCGGCAACAGCCCGGACAGCGACGTGAACCCGGCACGCGCGGCAGGATTCCGCACGATCTACGTTCCCCACCCGGCGCCGTGGCATCGCGATCGCGGGCAGGTGGACGGAGCCGACGGCGTCCCGACGTTGATCGCGCAGACGTTCGCGGACGTGCCGCGTCTGCTTCGCACGGCTAGCTAAGGAGCCTCGCAACCCCCTTGCACGATCGCCAAACGGCGTCCGTCCCCCGCGACCGCGCGCCTTCGGCGACTACTTGTAGAGCGCGTCGATGCGTGCGGCGGCGTCGCGCTCGACGTCCGGGTCGCCGGTTCCGCGCAGGAACGCGGCGTACATCTTGCGGGCTCCGTCGACATCGCCCTCTGCGGCGAGTTCCTGGGCGCTCAACTCGACGGCCTCGAAGCGCTCGCGCGGCGTCGGCTCACCCGGTCCCAGCACCAGGAACGCAAGGGCTGCGCAGACCAGCGGCAGAACCGCACCGGCCAGCGTCACCAGCGGGTGTTCGGCGAGCCACCCACGCAGCCCGGTCGCAGCGTCGTCTCCGGCCGGCGCGTCTCCGGCGCTGGGCGGCGGCAACCGGTCCATCTCGATCAGCACGTGGTCCCAGGACGCCGGGCGCGATGCGGCGTCGGGGTGCGTCAGATCCTGCATGAACTGGGCCGTCTCCTCGGAGACGCTCGGGTTCGCCTCGCGCACTGAGGGGCAGCGCTGGGTCGGATCGCGGCGCGCCACGTCCTCGGCCGAGCGCTCGAACGGCGGACGGCCGGTGAGTAGGTAGTACAGCACCCCACCCAGTGAGTAGATGTCACTGCGCTCGTCGATCTCTCCGTCGGCGTTGAGCCGCTCCGGCGCCGCGAACGCAGGGTTGGTCGGCGGCTCCCGGCCCAGGTCGCACAGGACGGACGAGCCGACGTCGTAGACCTTCACCTTGTTGCCGGGAGACACGCGCACCGACCACGGCGTCAGATCGCCGTGCAGGAAGTCGCGGAACGATGCGTCGCGCAACCCGCGCGCGACCTGGCGGACCAGGTCGATCGCGACATCCTCGGGCACCGATCCGCCGCGGCGCACGACGTGCTCCGCGGTCTCGCCGTCGGGGCGCTCGGCAACCAGGAACGGACCCAGCCGCGAGATGCCGAAGGACAGCAGGCTCGCGAGGTTCGCGTGGCGCAGTGCGACGAGGCGCTCGAGCTTCGACTCGTCGAAGTCCTGCAAGCGTGCCGGCAGCATGCGGACCAGCACAGCGCGGCGAGTCCTCGCGACGCGGCCGTGGAAGTGACGACCGGCGGGCGGCGCTGCGAGCGCGCCCTCGATCTCGACACCCTCGATGTCGGGGAGTCGCTCGGCGTCGACCGGCGGGAGCGACGTCTCGTAGGCGGCGTGCTCCTTCTGGTTCAACGGAGCCACTTCGTCGTCGGTGTTCTCGAGCACGGGGTCTTCGCCGGACTCGACTGCGGACGACTCGAAGTCGTACGGCGCACTGCCCGAGGCGTCGGAGTCGCGGTCGGACCGATCGCGACTCCGGCGGCGGCGGCGGCGGCCTGACGTCTCTGCTTCCTGCGGGTCGTCGGACTCGCTGTCGTCGCCTGTACGCGACTCGTAACGGAGCAGCAGGTCGCCCGGCTCGAACGTGTCGCTCTCGGCCAGGTCGTTGGCGTCGCGCTCGCCGGTGTCCGTCCCCGACGTCGGCGCTGCGACTACCGCGGGGTCCGGTTCCGGCGCGTGCGCTTCGGGACCCGGCGCGGCGTTGTCCGTGTCGGTGCCGGTGCCGGGGTCGAGGTCGGGCTCGAGGTCGAGGTCGAGGTCGACGCTGGAGTCGGCGACGATCACGACGGCAGCATCGTCACGTCCCGCCGTCGACGGGGCGCTCACCTGCTCGGACAGCTGCTGCGCCACACTGACCGCGGCCTCGGTGCGCTCCTCGCTTCGCTCCAGTCGCTTCTCGTAGCGATCCAGCATGTCGGCCGCGCGGATCAGCTGCATCTCGCGTTCGCCGACCCGGCGCTCGAGTTCGCGAATGCGGTGGTCTGCGGCGACCTCGCCCTCGGCACGCGCCTCGAGCAGCTGCGCTTCGAGTTCCACGACCCGCTTGCGCTCCGAGGTCAGGACCGTTTCGGCTTCCTGTGCACGGGAGATGGCCGCGGACACGGCCGACGCGGCGGCTCCTTCTCTCTCCGTCGCCACGTCGTGTGCGCGTGTCCGCAGGTGTTCGACCCGCGCCTCGAGTTCCTTGATCGTGTCTTCGCCGCCGGTCAGCTCGCCGCGCAGTCGCTGGCGCTCTTCGGAGAGACGCCGGAAGTCGGTCTGCAATTCGCCGAGCGACGTCCGCATGACGCGCATGTGGCCGTCGACTTCGCGGAGTCGCTTGGCGTTCTCCGCGCGCTCGACGGCGAGCACGGTCTCGAGCTCGCGCACGCGGGCCGCAAGGGCGGGGGCCGACGCGGCGCTCTGGGCACCCGTGCGGGCCTTGGATCGACGGTTCTTGGCTGGATCGGCGCTCTTGTCCACGGCAGCGTTCTCCGGCGCCCTCACGAGGAGGACGTCCTCCGGTGCATCGGAACGGGCGGGGGTGCAAGTGAAGCGCCGGCGACGGGCGCGGCCGCGGGCTCACGCTCAGGCTGGGTGCGCCGCGTTCCAACGGCGCTGTGACGGGTGGCGCCGTAAATGGGCGCGGCGCCCGCCGGATCGGCGGGCGCCGCCTTCGCACAAGGAGGGAGCCGCTGGGTAGGGATGGGAAGGGAGGGAGGGTCGCGGCTTTACGTGCTGGGGAGCATGACCCCCAAGTGCGGTCACCCGTCGAATAGCACCCCCCGTGCCAATGGGCTCCAGGCTCGAACAAGCCCGGGATCAGCCTGATTGGGGTCCCACAGGACACCGCGTGGACTCGCCCGGGCACACCTCTCCGCGAGACTGAGCCCGTTCGTTGTCACCCCCTGCGAGAGCTCTCTTACACTCGGGCAGGCGCCGGGCGCGGTCGGGAGGTCGAGATGAGCAGAGAGTCACGAGCGTCGCAGTACAGCATCGCCCTCGCGCTGGGCATCGCGAGGAGCCTGGCCGCGGCGTGTGGCGAGTCCGAGACCACCGTCCCCGAGCCGGCCGAGCCCGCACCGGCATCCGAGGCGCCCGCTCCCGATGCCACCAGGCCCGACACCACCAGGGCTCCCGACAGGCCGGCGCCGCCGGCGGACGGGCCGGCCGCGTCGACTCCGGTCGCCGACGACCCGGCGACCGATCCCCCCCCGTCGAGCACTCCGCCGCCGAACCCACTGCCGGCCGTCTATCCACTGCCGGAACTTACGGCGGGACACGACACGGCGCTGGCAGCCGCCCGCACGCTCCGCGCTGCCGGGCAACGGCACGAGGCGATCCAGACGCTTCGTGACGCCGAGAAGGCGCGCGGCGCGGACGCGCAACTGCGGCTCGAAGCGGCATGGTGCTTCCAAGAGTTGGCCGAAGCGGCGTTCAACTCGGGGGGCGACAAGTTCTACGTGAAGGGAAACATCGCCGACGCCAAGCTGCGCGTCGATCAGGCCGAGAAGATGCACGCCGGACTGCCGGGGAGCGTCGCGCTCCTCGCGCGCATCATGCGCTGGAGCGAAGACCCCGACGGCGCGCGGGAACTGCTGACCACTCACTTCGAAGAGCACCCGGACGATCTTCTCGCGCGACTCGAGATGGCCGCCATGGCGGAGAACGCACGCGAGTGGGAGACCGCCGACACACACCTCACGAAAGCCGTCGAGATCGCTCCGTTGCGGGGCGATCTCGTGCTTCGCTCGACCATCGCCAAGCAGTGGGCCAAGTACCCCATCGCGCGTCTGCGCACCGGGTACCTTCGCGCGGCGAAGCTGCTCCCCGACGAGCAGCGCCCGGTGAACCTCCTTGTGAAGATGTACGCCGACCTGCCGCGCCAGCTCGATGCGCTGGACGCCGTGGTCGCCGAGAACCCGAAGGCTCGGTGGGCCCGCATCTACAAGGCGTATCTGCTGACGCAATCCGAGGCACACGGAGTGGGACCGGCACTCGAGGTCCTCGACGCAGGCCTCGCGCTCCATCCAGGCGACTTCGGACTCCTATTCCAGCGGGCACAGACGCTGCAGGCGGCCGGTGACCGCGACGCGGAAGCCGCCGAGACGCTCGTGACGGCGCTCGAGAACGGTCCCGTGGGAGACGCCTACGGCGCGTCGGTCACGCTCGACAAGTGGCTCTTCACGACGGTCCCCGGCGGGGTGTTCTCGCCGGAGTTGCGCGAGCGGGCGTACACGGCACTGACGGAGAAGAACCCCGGCGAGGGCAGCTTCGGGAACAACGCCGGTTTCTGGTACCGCGACCGCGGCAAGGACTACGAGAAGAGTCTGAAGTGGTACCAGGCATCCGTGGCCGCGAGTCCCGACGACCAGGACTACCTGAACGACTGCGCGCTCATCTGGCTCTTTCATTTGCGCGACCAGAAGGAGAAGTCGCTGCCGATGTTCAACCACGTGCTTGCGCTCGTCGAGGTGGACGGACAGGCGCCCAAACGCGGCTACTGGGACGCGCTCGAGAACCTCTGCAAGTACCACTTCGAGATCGGCGAGTACGAGAAGGTCGTCGGGTACGCGAAGAAGCGCGCCAATCCCGAGGCGAACGTGAACGGCCGGCTCTACCCGAGCATGCGCGCCGCGCAGTTCGCGATGAGCGCACAGGCCGAACTCGACAAGGCGAAGGACTAGCGCGCAGCTAGCCCGGGACTGCCGCGGTCGCTTCGATCTCGATGCGCGCGCCGTCCTCGACGAGCGCCGCAATCTGCACGAGAGACATGGCGGGGAAGTTCCGCCCCATCGTGCGGAGCCACGCAGCGCCGAGGTCTCGCTGCGAGGCGAGGTACTCCTCACGGTCCGTGACGTAGCACGTCATGCGCACGACGTGCTCCGGCCCGGCGGCAGCCACGGCGAGCACCGCCAGGACGTTCTGGAGCGCCTGCTCGAACTGCGGGACCAGGCCGCCGGGGACGATCGCCTCGTCGGCGTCCCAGCCCACCATGCCGCCGGTGAAGACCAGCGCGTGGCCCGGCGGCACGAGGATGCCGTTCGAATAGCCCGTGGGGCGGGGCCAGCCTTCCGGCTGAAGGCGGCTGAACGGAGAGGAATCGGTCACCCGGATGACCTGTTCGGATCGCGCCTGCTCATCCGTCGGAGCGCGGGCTCACGTGGGCTCGGACTCGTCGGTCGAAGGCAGAGCGTCCTTCGCCTCGTTGACGCCCTTCTTGAACTCGGTCACAGAGGAGCCGAGCGAGCGCGCGAGCTTCGGCAGACGGGTGGCGCCGAAGAGGAGGATGGCGATCGCGAGCACGATGAGGAGCTCATGTCCGCCGAGAAATGCCAGAACAGGAAAGAGGGTCATACAGGGCCTCCCAGACCGGACGAAGTGTACCTCACCATCGGTGACGCGCCTGAGGGAGCGGGGAGGGCCGCGAGACCGCGGCTCAGCGGAGCTTGCGGTTGCCGTTCACGTCGGCCAGCACGGGAAGCGGGTCCACCGGCACAGGCGCCGGTGAGGGCTGCGCCAGCTGCAGGCGGCCGGCGATCTGGACCCCGACGCCGCCGGCGAACCCGCCGTCGACGGCCGCGGCCGGGAACGACGCCAACCACCAGCCGGAGAGCTTTCGGCCCTTGTTCTTGAAGCGAAGCGTGACCGCGTTGACGAAGTTCGCGCTGCCCGTGCCGATCACCGTCAGCGAGTCCTCGATCAGGAGGCCCTTACCGAGGAACGCCGGATCGGGTGTCGCACGGTCGAGGACACTTCCGTCGAGCCGTCGGTCCAGCACGATCCGCACGATGACCTCGCGCGCACTCACGGCCGACTCGGGACGCACGAGCGTCAGCGTCGCGTTGCCACGGAGCTTCTTGTTGCGGTAGCTCAACGACGCCGCCTCGCGGTCGAAGCCGTCGCCCTTGAGCTTCAGCCGGTAGCGGCCGAGCACGCGCGTCGTGTCCACCGCGTCGGCGGTCTCCGGCGACACGACGAACGCGGCCGACACACCGAGTGCGGCGACCACGAGCGTGGCGGCGAGCCAGCGCGCCATCCTCTGTCCGCGCGCAAGTCTCACTCGGCGCCCTCCGGCATCGCGCCTTCCGGCATCACGCCCTCCGGCATCACGCCCTCCGGCATGACACTCGGGGGCATCGGCTGCGGGTCGGCGTCATCGCCGTCCGGCGTGGCACCCTCCGGAAGCACCGCGCCCTCCGGGAGCGTACCCGTTCAGCCCTTGGTTCTGAGCTCGGATCCAGATCGCTTTCCGTTCGGTCGATGAATCGGATGTGGGCACCGATGAGCTGCGTGATCTGGTCGAGCGCCTGACCCGTCGTCTGGACGCTCGGGACGAGACGATTGCCGAGCAGGCGGAGGTGATCGAGCGGCAGGCGGCACGGATCGACGATCTCGAGAGCCGTCTTCGCCGGGACTCCCGCACCTCCTCGCGCCCACCGTCCTCGGATCCGTCGTGGTCCAAGAAGCGGCGGCGGCGCAAGCCGCCGTCGGACAAGCGCCAGGGTGCGCAGCCCGGCCACAAAGGGGCGACGCGCAAGCTCGTGGACGAGTCCGAGGTCGATGGCGTAGAGGACCACCGCCCGCGCGAGTGCAGCGCGTGTGGGAGCGACGTGCTCGTCCCGATCGATCGCGCCCCGACACGCCAGCAGGTCTTCGAGGTCCCGCCACGGCTGATCCAGGTGACCGAGCACCGGTTGCACCGGGCACGGTGCACGGACTGTGGCGCCACGTCCACTGCCTCGCTGCCAAGCGGTGTGACGGCGAGTCCCTTCGGCCCGCGACTCTGTGCGCTCACCGCGGCTCTGGTCGGCGTCTTCCGCCTGTCGCGGCGCGAGACCAGTCGTCTGTTGCGTGACGTCATCGGCGTCTCGATGTCACCGGGCACGGTCAGTGCGATCGAGGAGCGGGTGTCGGGAGCCATCTCCTCAGCGCACATCGAGGCCCTCGGGGCCGTACGCACGAGCAGCGTCGCCTATGTAGACGAGACACCGTGGTCGCGTCGTGGCACGCTGCATTGGCTGTGGAGCGCGGTCTGTGAGCACGCCACGGTCCATCGTATCGATCGGCGCAGGAGCGCCAAGGCCATGCGGCGACTCGTGGGCAAGCGCTTCAGGGGCGTCCTCGTGACCGACCGTATGGGCGCTTACGACCAGCATCCCACCGAGCGCCGCCAGATCTGCTGGGCGCATCTCGAGAGGGACTTTCGAGCGCTGGCCGAGGGCTCGCGCGGCGGCCGGCGCTTCGGCAAGCAGGCCGTGCGTCTCGCCCAGGCTGTCATGCGAGCTCAGCGTCACTTCGGCGAGCACGGGGACCGCGACCGCATGCGGCGTGAGCTGCGTCTCACATGGGACCGACTCCTGACGCTGCTCGTGCGCGGCGCAGACAGCAAGCACCGCCGAGTACGCGGAACGACTCGGCATCTGCTCGACCGAGCGGAGGCTCTGTGGACCTTCGCCGACGTCCCTGGCGTCTCCCCGACGAACAACGCCGCTGAGCGCGCGGTGCGCAAGCCGGTCCTGTGGAGACGCGCAACGCACGGAAGTCAGAGCGAGCGCGGACTCCGCTTCGTCGAGCGCATCCTGACCGTCACCGCCACGCTCCGCCAGCGTGGCGAGAGCGTCTTCGATTACCTCGCAGACGTCAGCGCGGCACTCGCGCACAACCGCTCGCCGCCGGCTCTCGTCGCGCTCCCGATCACGCGCTGAGGCCGCGGATCGTCATACCCTGAACGGGTACCCGGGAGCCAGCCCTCTTCGCCGGCGTTCTCGAAGACCTGCACGACGTGCTCGAGCGCGAGCACCCAGTCGGCCCCGTCGGGCCACTCGATGTCGCCGGCGGTCTGGCCGTCGGCGAGAACGACGTTCATGAGGAAGTTGATGACGCGCAGCGACTGAGCGCGTGACGCGCGCTCAGTCGGAGTCGCGTCGGCGTCGGCGTCTTCCATCTCGTGCAACTCGCGACGCCAGTCCTTGAACTGCCTCTTGAGTTGACGCGCCTCGCGCTTGCGTGCCCGGTCGCTGTCGGCCAGCGCGGTCAGGTCGCCGCCGTCGGCTACGACCAGTTCGCGCACGATGGCCGCGGCCTGATCGATGAGGACCCGCTGGTCCTCGTCCAAGTCGACGATCGGGACCGTATCGATGTCCGAGCGGCGGCGGTTGCGAGTGCGTGTGAGATCCGGTGCGACCAGGTTGGCAGGCATGCCGGGGTGGGTTGTGGTCGGCGACCGCGTCCGGGGCCGCCTTGGCGCCCTCATCGCCACTCTCTGTCATGCGCCGCGTGGCGATCGTGCGGCCTCCGAAAGTGCCCGCCCGCTCGTCTACAGACGAGACGGACACGCGCGTCGCAGCACGCACGTCCCGCGATATCGGGCGGAGCACTTCCAGAGGCAACTTGTCGTCGCCCTGGCGCACGGCCCGGTTCTCGTCCTGCGGGACACTCTTCGTGGATGCGGTCTTCCCGGTGGCGGAGTCCCCTACGCGCTCACGCGCGTCGCGGTCACGGCCGAGCCGGACGAGCACGCCGTCTTCCCAATCGGGAGGACGCGGCACGGCCAGCACGTTTCCGTCGGCTCCACCCCCGGTGCCCGCGCGGTGACGCAGAACGTCGCCGTCCAGGAACGCGATCAGGCCCGCGAGATCACCATCTCCGGTGAGCGTGCCGATCGCACTCGGATCCGCGGCGACAAGAGCCACCGCGGTGAGCGCCGAGACGAGACCGAGCGTGAGGGCCGGAGTCCGCCAGACCTTGCCGAAGCGCGACGTCGAAGGCGCCGGTGACTGTCCCATGGGGACCGGCACCGACTGCACGGCGTTCGCAACGGCCTGTTCGAGGAACCCTTCGGGCAGTGCGAAGAGCGGCACCGCGGCGAGTGCCGCGGGAGTCGCGCTTCGTGAACGGTCCACTCCGAGACGTTCCCGGACGGACGTGAGTGCCCTGTGCACGCGTACCCTCGCCGCGCCCTGCGAGACCGAGAGGGCCGCCGCGATTTCGCGGTAGTCCCAATCGTGCAGGTAACGCATCGCGAGAATCGTGCGTTCCTCTGGTTCGGCATGCGAGAGGGCATGCGCGAGCTCGTCGTTGGTGGCGAGCTTTTCGTTTGGCATGTCAACCTCCCGCCGACGCTCGCCCACGATCCGCTGTCTTCGCGTGCGGCTCTTCTCCGAGGAGAGAGCGTTGCGCGAGCGGCAGAGGGCGAAGCGGGCCAACCAGGCCACGACTCCGACATCGATGGGCTTGCGTGTTCCGGCCTGCGCCAGGTCGAGGAGCGCCTCCTGGACCATGTCCTCTGCGAGAACACGATCCCCAGAGGCCCGGACGGCGAGGTCATAGACAACCGGCGTGTGTCTGTGCGCGAGCTCCGCGAACGCATCCGCGTCGCGGTTCTCGAGCCAGCGCTCATAGAGCGTGCCGTCGTCCAGCCTGTTCACCCGTACCTCTTCCGTGGTGGCGATCCTCACCCCTGACTCAGGGCCGGAGGGAGGTGCGTTACGTGATTTTGTAACGAAGATCTGAACCCGGTCTGAAGCCCCGGGTCTCGCAGAGTGGGTCTCGGGAACTCGCCTCACCGGCTCTAGCCTGCATAATTCATCATGCCACGCCCGGAACGTAGATTCGGGCGCACCGCGCATTGCATAAACTGTTGTTAGAGCAATAGTTACACAGATGCGAGAGGTACGCCCGAGTGACGAATTCTACCCCACACACTGTCCGGTTTCCCGATCTCTTCGGGAAGGTCACCACGGCCGTGTTCGACGGCGAAGCGCACACGTCCGAGGGAGGCGCGGGACTGCTGCGCGCGGTGGACCGTCGAATGGGAGTGACCGCAGGTCTGGCTGCGCTGTTGGTGGATCGTCGTGACCCGACGCGGGTGCAGCACTCGTTGGAGGAGCTCTTTCGGCAGCGCGTCTTCTCGATCGGCCTGGGCTACAGCGACCAGAACGACGCGGCTCGCGTGGGCACCGACCCGATGCTCAAGGGGGTCACGGGCCGCGCGCCGATCAAGGGCGCCGACCTGGCGTCTCAGGCGACGCTGTCGCGCTTCGAGAACGCGGTCACGGCGCACGAGCTCGTGGCCTTGTCGCGCAAGCTCGAGGAGGACGTGATCGAGCGTCTTTGCGCTCGCCACCGGGGGGCCCGGCGCATCACGATCGACATGGACCCGAGCTGTGACCCGACCCACGGTGCACAGCAGGGAGCGCTCTTCAACGGCTTCTACGACACGTGGTGCTACCTGCCGGTTTTCGGCTTCCTCACGGTCGACGGCGATCCGGAGCAGTACCTTTTCTGTGCGCGGCTGCGGCCGGGCAACGCGAAGGAGGGCCGCACGTCGCTGCGGACGATCCGCCGGATGGTGAAGCGACTTCGGCGTGCGTTTCCGCGCACGCAGATCCTCGTGCGCCTGGACAGCGGCTTCGCCGGCTCGCGGCTCTTCGACGCGCTGGACGAACTCGGCGTGAAGTACGTGGTCGGGATGCCCAAGAACAAGCGGCTCCTGGATCTGTGCGACGCCGAGATGACAGCGGCTGCGGTGCTGGCGGCGATGGAAGACAAGACGGCGCAGATCTACGGCGACTGCGAGTACCGGGCGAAGAGCTGGAGCAGGTCCCGCCGCGTGGTCTTCAAGGCGTAAGTGCTGGTCGCCACCGGGAAGGTGAACAAGGACAACGCGCGCTTCGTGGTCACCAACGTCTCGCGCAGCTACAAGCCCGAGACGACCTACTGCAAGACCTACTGCGGTCGCGGCGACGCCGAGAACCGCATCAAGGAACTCAAGGGTGGCCTGGCGGTGGATCGCACGAGCAACTCGAGCTTCCTGGCGAACCAGTTCCGCGTGCTGATGACCGCGGCGGCCTACGTACTCTTCCAGGAGTTACGCTACCAGTTGCGCGGCACCACGGCCGCAGTCTGGCAGGTGCACACGATCCGCGAACGGCTGCTCAAGATCGGCGCCCGCGTCGTGGAATCGGTGCGCCGCGTCGTCGTGCATCTCGCGGCGGCCTGCCCATGGCGCGAGCTGTGGTGCCGCGTCGCGCGAAGGCTCGGCGCTGCGCCGGTCTGAGCGCAGCCGATGGCCAGAAGAACGACACGCTTCCGGCTACCGGTCCGTCCAGACCTCGTCCGCGCGGCGGCAAATGGACTTGAACGCCCCCTCGGAACGAAGATCCCGCCGTCCGAGACCCCGCCGACCTCGGTGAACGCCGCAAGTCGAGCGCCCGGGCGCTCGGACCGGCCGAGGGACGCCATCGCGAGCGTCGTCATGAATAGTGCGGGCTAGGCTGCGATGGACCGTCGCTGCGGACAGTCCCCCAGTCCGGAATCTCCGGCAGGTCTACTGGCCGGGATGGTCCCTACCCTCTCTGCTTCACTCTGCGCTTCACTCTGGGCGGACAGGCGTGATTCACTGTCCGTCGTGAGCCTGAGTGTACCGCAGCGATGCCGGCCCGTGGTGGCCGGCGGCAAGGAGACCTCTCGATGAGGGGGCTGCTCCGCTTCCTGGGCGCACCGCTGGTCACCTTGCTGGCCGCCCCGCCGGTCATGCTGGCGTGGGTCATCGGTCTCGTGCACCGCAGGCTCGGACGGAGGCTGCGGGCACGGGTCACCCACCACTGGGCGCGGATGATGGCGTTCTCGCTGGGGCTGCGGGTCTCCCGCACCGGGGACCTCCCCGGCGGGGCCGCGCTCCTCTGTCCCAATCACGTCAGCTACCTGGACATCCTGGCCCTCGGCACCCTCGGGCCGGTGGCGTTCGTGTCACGGGCGGACGTCTCGGGCTGGCCACTGCTCGGGCCGCTGGCGCGGATCGCGGGGACGATCTTCCTCGAACGGGAGCGCCGGCGGGACACGCAGCGGGCCGCGGGGGACGTCGAGCGGGCGCTCGAGCACGGGGTCAACGTGGTCGTGTTCCTCGAGGGCCGGGCCGGCCCCGGCGACGAACTGCGCCCGTTCCGCTCGTCGCTCGTCGAGGCCGCGGTCGTCACCGATTCGCCGGCCGTTCCACTTCGGCTGCGCTATGCACTGCCCGACAGCCCGGGCGTCCCGATCGCGGGGAACGTGTCGTGGCATGACGGCACGCCCTTCCCGTCCCACGTGTACCGCCTGTCGCGGCTCGGCCGCGTGACGTGCGAGATCGCGGTCCTCCCGGCCCGGCGCGGAGAGGATCGGAAGGCGCTCGCGGCAGAACTCGAAGAGGACGTCCGCGCGGCGCTCTGATCAGCGCGGCCCGAATCCCGGATCCGACAGCTTGATCTCGGTCACGTCGCCGAGTTCCTTCGCGATCGGACGCAGCGTACCGGCCTGGCCGATCAGCACCCAGGTCCATGGCGCTGCGGGGAAGTGCTTCTTGATGACGGAGTTCACGTCATCCAGCGACAGCGCTGCGAGACGCGCGAACAGGCCTTCGACGTGTGTGCGCGGCAGGCCGAAGGCGTGCAAGTCGAGCAGGGTCGCGACCCGCTGTTCGACCGTCTCGAGGTTGTCGGGCGCGTACTGGCCCATCACGTACGCCTTCGCGGAGTCGAGTTCTTCCTGTGTCAGGCCGGACTCGACGAACTTCGACACCGTGGCGCGCGCCAGGTCGATGGTCTCCTTGCTGCGGGACGTTTCCGTGAACGTCCGCACCGAGAACGAGCCGCTGCGCTCATCGTCGAACGCGGAGCGGGCGCCGTAGGTCAGGCCGGATTCGATGCGAAGCGCCGTGTTCAGACGGCTCGTGAAGCGGGCTCCCAGCACGGTGTTCGCGAGGAAGCGGGCCGGATAGGACGGGTGGGTCCCGTCATGCCCGCTCCGCCGAATCTCATGTACGTCTGGAGCGCGTCGGGCTTGTCGACAAGCAGGACGCCCCTGCCGATGGGCCCGGGCTCCACGGCGCGCCGCCCCCCCACGCTGCGAGCCGGCAGCTTGCCGAACACCGCACGCACCTGGGCGCGCACGACCTCGGGGTCGAAGGCTCCCGCGACCGCCACGACCGTGGCGTCGCCGTCGAAGAGACGGAACGCGGTCTTCACATCGTCGAGGGTCATCGACGCAAGTGACAACTCGGTCCCGCTCGCCGGGACGCCCCAGTCGTGCGGGTGCATCCACGCGCGCCAGTACGCATCGATGATGCGGTTCGGCGCGTCACGGGCGGCCGCCAGCCGGTCCAGCATCTGCTGCCGCGCCTTTGCGAACTCGCCGGCGTCGAAGCGAGGCGCGGTGAGCACGTCGCCGACCAGTCCGATCGCAAGCGCCGTGTCCTCGGCGAGGAACTCGCACGAAATGCGTGTCTCGCGGGGCCACGCGGCGATCGAGAATTCGCCGCCGCGCACGTCGATCGCGGCTTCGAACGCACGTGCGTCGCGCTCCCCGGCGCCCCGGCGGAGCATCTCGGCCAGCAGCGCTGCGCGGCCGGCCTTCTCGAAGCCGTCACCGGCGGCGCCGGCGTCCACGCGAACCTCGATGTTGACCAGCGGCACCTCACGGTCCGGCAGCATCCACAACCGAACGCCGTTATCGAGGACGATCTCCTCGGGGACGGGCAATTCGATGCGTGGCTCGGGCGCCCCGGGAGCAGGCGAATCAACCGCGATCGTGGTTCCGTCCGGCGCATCCTGAGCGGCGGCCGGGTCTTCCCCGCACGCAACGAGTGTGAGGATCAACAGCGAGAACGGCACGGCGCCCTTCACTCGTCGTCTCCCGAGGTCGGGACCAGCGTGCAGACCGTGCGGTTGCGCTTCGTGAAGTACGTGCGGAGGACCCGCTGCACGTCCTCCTTCGTGACGGCGGCGAGAGCATCGAGACGCATGCGAACGTTCTCCCACCCGCCGAAGAAGACCTCGCTCTCGCCGAGCAGTTCCGCCTTGCCCGCGATGGTCTTCATGCGGCGCACGAGGTTCGCGCGGAGCTTCGTCTTCGCAGCGGCGAGTTCCTCCGCGCCCGGACCACTCTCGGCCAGTCGGTCGAGCTCTGCGTACACGAGCTTCTCGACCGCGGCCGTGTCGCCGCCGCTCACCACGACGCTGTCGACGGTGAACAGGCTCGGATCGAACTGATGCCCCTGAAAGCCGCCGCCGACGCTGATGCAGACACGCTTGTCCTCGACGAGCAGGCGGTGCAGCCGCGAGCTGCGGCCGTGCATCAGAATGCGTTCCAGCACCGCGACCACGGCGAAGTCCGTGTGCCCCGTCGCCGGGATGTGCCACGCCGACATCAGTTGCGGGACGTTGGCGCTCGCGTTCTCGACGGTGACGCGCCGCTCACCCTTCTGCTCTGGCTCAGTTGTCGTCACCTCGGGCCGCTCGCGCCCTCGCGGGATGCCGCCCATCTTCTCCTCGACGAGCGCGAACGCCTTCTCGGGCGTGACGTCACCGACGATCACCATCGTCGCGTTCTGCGGCGCGTAGTGCGTCGCGAAGAAGTCCTCGAGGTCCTTCTTGGTCCAGTTCTCGATGTCCACCATCCAGCCGAGCACGCTCCACTGGTACGGATGGGCGGTGTACGCGGCGGCCCACAGCTGCTCGCGCATCACCTCGGAGGGCTCCTCCATGTTGAGCCTTCGCTCACTCGCCACGACACCGCGCTCGGACTCGACTGTGTCCGGGTCGAACACCATGCCGCTCATGCGATCGGCTTCCATGTCCACGATCAGCGGGAGTGCGCTGCTCGGGAACCAGTCCTGGTAGACGGTCACGTCGTTCGATGTGTACGCGTTGTTCGAGCCGCCGGCCGCTTCCATGGTCGGGTCGAAGTCCCTCCCGTACTTGCGCCCGCCCATGAACATCATGTGCTCGAACATGTGGGCGATGCCGGTGATGCCGGGCCGTTCGTTGCGCGAGCCGACACGCCAGAACACATAGAGCGCGACGTTCGGGATGTCGTGATCTTCGTGGACCAGGACCTGCAGACCGTTCTCGAGGGTTTTCTCGACGGCAGCGACGAGCGGTTCCTGGGCGCGTGCGCTTGGCGCGACGGCCACGCATAGCAGGGCGGCGACGCTGAGCACCCGCCGCACGCAGCTACTCCGTCAGCGTACCGAGTGCCGGGATCCCGGCGTCGGCGTACACCTCGAACTGGTAGCCGGCGGGACCGTTGAAGTGGCACGAGTAGTAGCTGCCGTTGGCGAACGGGTCGCTGGTCGCGACCCCCATCTCGCGCAGGTGCTCGCGAAGGCCGTCCACGGCCTGCTTGCTGTCCATTCGGAAGCCGAGGTGGAAGCGCGGGTTCTTGACGCGCTCTCCCTTGGTCACCGCCAGTTGCATGTTGCCGAGCCACACGAACCCGGGCAGCGACGGGTCGCGCCGGAAGCCGAGCACGTCACACAGGAACTCGATCTCCGCGACGGGATCCTCGGCGGTCAGGTGGATGTGGTTCAGCGCAACCGGCCGATGGTCGTTCATGACTCTGCCCTCGCTCCCCGTTCTGCGCCGTCACCTTGCCCTGCGCGTTTCCGCGGGGGCCGGATCATAGCCGCACTACTCCCGCAGGCGGTACAGCCACCACTCCATGTGATCGCGCAGGACCGGCGCCGCGTCCACGCGGTCGTACTGCCGGGTCTCCGTCCCGACGTCGAGCAGGTCCGCAAGCCCCTCCGAGCCGGCGAAGCGGTCGGAGCCCACGATCTCGATCTTGACGCTGTCGTCCGCAGCCGGTGTCGGTGCGCCGATGGGCACCGCCGTGGAGCTCCCGATCACGTCCAGCTCGATCAGATCGTCGGCCTCCGGCACGAGCCGCACGCGAACGGCCATCGAATCCGCGCCGGGCCGATACCCGGCCCAGACCTCGTCCGGCCACTCGAAACCCGTGCGGCTGCGGCAGGCCAGCAGCACCACCGTGGAGAGAGCGACGAGCGCCAGCGCCGCAGACAGCGACCAGCGGCCGGCCCGGCTCATGCCTCCGACCTCGCGAGCCGCTCGGGACGCTCGTAGAAGTTCCAGGTGATCGTCGGGTCGAGTCGATCGCCGTCGAAGCGATGGAGCTTCTCGGGCGGCACGAGCATCGTCCCCTCGTCGTCGCGGAAGCGCTCGTAGTGCCAGTTCTTGTCGCCCCGCTGGAAGCCCGGCTGGTTGCGATCGTGCGCCGCGCGGCGCCGCGCCTGCTGGACGCTGCGCATCGGGTAGTGGCGGAGCGGGAAGTTCACCGGTGACTTCCGGCCGTCCGGCGGGTTCGAGTTCCCCATGCGGCGCTCGTTGGTGCAGGACATGCGCCACGCGCGGATGCGTGGTGACGCGGACTGGTAGAGGTTGTAGTGGCGAATGCGTTCCACGGGGTCCACGACACTCTCGTCGTCCGCCTGCGTAAACCAGAACACGAAGTTCTCGAACTCGATCCAGTCGTGCCCGGCTGCCATCAACTCCGAGACCTGGTCGTGGTAGGGCCGCGTGAGATCGGGCCCCTCCAGGATCTCGTCCTGGTCCGGCCACGAGAGCCAGTCGTAGCGCGCGCCATAGCGCTGCCGCACGTAGCGCCCGGCGATGCCGTACAGGTCCGCGAACGGGACCTGGTCGCGGTCGAGCGACTGGTAGTCGATGACACCGCGTCCGAGATACGCGCGTGCGATGGCGTCCGTGTCATCGTCGCTACCGTGGTTCAGCACGACGACGTCATGACGATTCGCGATCAGGTGCTCGAGCACCGGCGCGAGCACGTCGTCGTCGTTGTAGCAAAGGAGAAGACCGAGGAACCGCTTGCCGCTGGATTCGCGGCGCGGCGGCGCGGCGAGGATGCGCCGCCGTCCCGGGAACGGCCGGCTCACACCGCCCCGACCTGCGCCTCGAGGTAGTCCCACAGCTTGCGGCACGTCCGCGGGACCGGTTCCTCGGCGGCGTCGGACTGGTGGACGAGAGACGCATCGAAGAACGTCGCCGTCGCGCCCGCATCCGGCAGGTCGAGCGACTTCACGAGCCTCTCCACGTCGTCACGCAGGCGCGAGGCGGAGACGTCGAATCGCATGATCGGGAACGGCGCGCGCTTGTGCTCGTCCACGAGTGCCTGGTTGTAGGCCTTCCAGAGCTTGAGTGATCGCCTCTCATCGAAGCGCGGGTTGCGCGAGGCGAGCGAGCGGTGCACCGCGAGCGGATGCCGGTAGATCCCGACCCGCTCGAGGTGCGGCACCTGGCGACGCCACTCCGCGAAGAGCAGGAGCGCCCGCGGGTCCTTGAAGCCCCAAACGCGGTACTGGCCGTTCATGCGTGCGATGAACGCCGCGAGCGCAGCCTCGCGCGCCGGCGACCACGTCACCCGCCGCCGGGGCGGCTTCTTCCAGGTGGCATCGTTCTCCCCGAACACGCCGTCGTGAAGTGGCATCAAGTCCGGGTGCTCGCGGTTGCCCCGGCGGTTGTGCGGGTCCTCGGTCGAGACGTCCCCGAGGGCCAGACCCTTCTCCTCCAGGCTCCCGGCGAGGAAGCTCGTGCCGCTGCGGTGCATGCCGAGGACGGCACAGACGCGCGCGGCCGGCAGGGACGGCGGCTCGCTCACGGAGTCTTGTCTAACCGGGCTTGGTGGGACGGCCAAGGGGGGGTTGGAGGTGGACGACTCTGTAGGGGCGGGGTGTGAGCGAGGGCGCCGCGCGGCGGCGTCTCGGACGCTCCGATGGAGAGTCCGAGACGAGCGAACGCGGAGTGGAGGCCGAAGGCCGGAGTGGAGGCACCCACGCCCGCCCGTGAGGGATGACTGGGGCGGCGCGTGTCCGAACGGTCGCCCCCCCCCCCCTCGTCCATGCCGCTGCGGAAGCGGTTGTTTACCGCTTCCGCTCCCTCGTGCGCTGGCGCGCGCACTCGGGCCGCGGCCGTGCGACCGGACCCGCCGGGGAGGAGTCAGTTGGGGCCGAGGCGATCGCATCGGCCCCTTGGTGCTAACTGGTCAGGTGGACCCCTTCGGCGGGTCCGCTCTCACCCATGCCGCTGCGGAAGCGGTTGTTTACCGCTTCCGCTCCCTCGTGCGCTGGCGCGCGCACTCGGGCCGCGGCCGTTCGTTCAGGGGCGCCGGGGGAGGTACGGGAAGTGGCCAGTGCGATCAGCACTGGCCCCTTGGAAGTCTTGTAAGAAGCGGTGCGCTCGTGGCGCCCCTTCATTCACCCATCGTACGAGCGGAGGATCCACTTGCGGTAGCGGCGGTCGAGTTCGTCCATCGCGTCCGTGTACTCGGGCTGCATGAACATCGCGCGACCCGCGTCGGCGTCGGGCGCACCCGGATTGGGTGTGCCGAGCCAGTCGCCGTACACCTCGACGACGCCGGCAGGTGTGCCGTGCGCCAGCGCGTGCCAGATGAACTTCTGCGCCTTGACGGCGTCGTCCTCGAAGAGGAACTGCACCATCGCGTAGCCCTTGACGGTCGAAGGACCGTCGAGTTCATTCATCGACGGCTTCCGCCAGAGGTCCTTCATGTCGACATCGTTGTCGAGGACAACCTGGCGGCGGGCGAGGCTGATCCAGACGTCCGTGCCCGGGCGGGCCGGCAAGTCGTTCCCGTACCGTCCGAACGAGATGCAGCGCCACACCACGTTCGCCGTCAGACGGCGCGACACGTCACTGGTGATCGTCTCGTCCAGCCAGGGCTCGGTCGAATTGGGGTCGTGGCCGATGTGGGGGCCGACATCGGCGAGCGCGAGGGCCCTCGTGGCCGCCGTCACGGCGTGCGACGTGCGGTGGATCACGATGTCGTCGGCGCTCGCACCGAGTCCGGCACCCGCGACATACGTGCCGGACTGCGCGCTCGTGCCGTGGATGCCGCGCTTGAGCGTGGTATCGACGCGCCTCTTCTCCCACTTCGCACCCTTCATCAGGTACTGGCGCAGCTCGTCGTCACCCCCCTTCAGGATGTCGAGCTTGCGCAGGCCATGACGCTCGCGGACGTTCTCGGGTAGCCCGTAGCGATCGATCATGTCGTCCACCGCGCGCTCGGCCCACATGGCGAGCCGCTTTGCGTGCTCGACCCCGTGCGTCGAGTTGATGACGAAGTGCTTGGACTTCATGCCCTGCGGGCTGAAGCCGGCCTCGACGATCAGGCCTTCCGGCTCGATCGGCTCAGTGGGGTACTCCTTCGCGGCGATCGCTTCGCCGGCGAGCTTGGACTCCTTGCGCGCCTTGACGTGGTCGAGGTACTCCGGCCAGACGTACTTGCCGCCGAACTTGGGGTGGCCGAGCGCCTTGTGGCCCTCGACGGCGAGCTTGCTGCCCGGGGCGGCGCTCTCGATGGTGAGCTGCCAGCCGCGGATCGCGAACTCCTCCCACTTCGACTTGTTCTCGGCGTCGTCCCGCGCCATCCTGGTGGCCTTCGCGGCGAGTCCCTTGAAGAGCTTCGCGACCGTGTCGTGAGTCCTCATCAGGGTCTTCTGGAACTTCGCGTTGTTGGGGTCCGCGTCGTCGATCAGGGCTTTCAGCTGATCGCGGACGATCTCGTTGGCGACCACCCACTCCCCCTCGCGCTTCTCATACCCGAAATACGAGCGCAGCTCGGAGTCCTCACCCTGGTAGCGCAGCGCGTGGCGGCGCACCATCGAGCCGGTCCGCTCGAGCCCCACCTTGGCGCACTTGTTGGACAGCGAGATGTACTTCTTCGCCGCTTCCTTGAGCTTGCGGTCCCACTGCTTCTCCCAGTCCGCGGGAGTCGTGTCGGCGGCTTGCGCCGTCGGCACGACGGGCGCCCATGCCGCGGGGGCGGCGAAGATCGCGACCCCGAGGCTCAGCACCAGCGTCCAGTTCGTCTTGTTGCTCATTCTCGTACTCACCTCTCCCGGCTCAGCCGGGCCCAACATCCGTCTCGACTTGTCCGGTCCATAACGATCCATCCGACTGCTCGGTACGCGCACGGGTTCCAGCGTGCATTCGCCCGGTGTGCACGGAGAGACCGGAGGATCGCTCCTCCGTCTCCCGATTTCCCGTCTGAAAGCCAGCAGCGGACGTGCCGCGTGCGCCTTTGGAACTGGTGTCTCCATGCGAGGACACTCGGAGCCGCGAAGCGACCTCGGAAGAGGACGATTCCTGGCCCCTCGACCAATCAGTCAGCCTCCGCGCTGATCCAGTCAACGCCGCCGCCGGGCCACCACCACGGCCATCGCATCGACGGTTCGACGGCGTAGTAGCCCGCCCCCTTGCCGTCGACGATCCGCGCCGCGTGGTCCGGCGGCACGAGGGACGCCACCGATCCGCCGAGCCCGAGGCCGCGCAGCACCCTCGCCGCCCCGCTCCCGACATACTGCGCATGCCACGTCCCCCCAGCCGCGTCGCGGACCTCGACGCCCACGACGGAGCCGCTCGGCGAGGCACGCGCTGCGGCCAGGACGGACCCGTGCGGCACCGGAGCGAGGTCCCCCCGCCAGCCGGGGAGGAGGCCGACGCCGAGGCACATCCAGGCTCCGCGACGCACCCATCTCAGGCTCCGATCGTGCATTTACCGAGATTAGCGCTCGACTCTGCGGGTCCCCCGTGCCGATCCGAGAAGGTCATGTCCAAGCTCGAGTCCTTCGCCCGCTGCGCATTGGTGCTGGCCCTCGCGGCCATCGCCACAGCTGACGTGGTGCACCTCAAGAACGGTGGCCGCGTGGAGGGCCGCGTGACCGAGGACGGCGACACCGTCCGAGTCGAGCTCTCTACGGGGACGCTGACCTTCCCCCTGAAAAGCGTCGATCGGATCGAGCGCAAGGAGACCCACGAGGAGCGGCTGCGCAAGGCCGTGCTCGAGCTGGGCCCCGAGGACAGTGAGCGCGCGCTCGAGTTGGTGGCCGAGGCGGACGCCGCCGGCCTGACCTCCCTGGCCAACACGATCCTGCGCGATGCCGCCAAGAGCGCTCCGGACGACGCGGTGCTCTCGGAGGCGCTGGAACGCCGGCGCGTGCTGCGCGACGCGTTGCCGGACGAGGAGGGCTCCGTCGAGCGCCTCGTGAGCGAGTTCGGCAAGGGCGCGACGATCGTGCGCACGAACCACTTCATTATCGTGCACGACGTCTCGCACCAGAGCGCGCGACTGCGCGGCGATCTGCTGGAGATGGCGTGGAGCAAGTTCCACGAACTCGCCTACGTGCTGCAAGTCGAGCCGAAGACGATCCCGTCGCGGCGCGAGATCATGCTGTTCAGCGACCATGACCGCTGGGTCCGCGCAACGGGGGTCTCGCGCGATCTGCTGCGCGGGATGAGCGGCCTATTCGTCGGGAAGAGCGGCCGCGTGATGTTGTTCGATCCGTCGCAGTCGCCGCAAGCGCGCGAGGCGGGAGAGAAGCTCGAGACCGAGATCGCCGCACTCGAAAAGACCCGGCGGGAAGTCGATGCGCACGAGGAGGAGCTCGATCTTCTCGAGGAACGGCTCGACGCGATGACCGAGCGCACCGTCGACGTCCTCGCGAAGCGCCAGCAGCTCAAGCAGGAGATCGAAGCGGCGCGCACTTGGGTGGAGGAGCAGCGCCAGAAGCTCGACGCCCGCGCCGGCCAGCTGCGCGACTTCGGACAAGAATTGCGGGGCTGGGAGAGCCGCGAGTCGCTCGCGTCGACGACGCACGAGGCCTGCCATCAGCTCGCGTTCGCAACCGGCGTCGGCCGAATGGGCGAGCCGCGCTGGCTCACGGAGGGACTGGCGACGCTGTTCGAGCTCGACTCGAAGCAGGACTTCGTCCTGGAAGCTCCGAACCGCGGCCGACTGCGCGACGTCCGGAGATACTGGGCGCAGAGCATCGGCGGCGACCTGCGCCGCATCGTCACGGGCGAGATGTTCAACGACCCGGACGTCAGCGCGTCTCTCGTCTACGCAGAGGCGTGGTCGCTGGCGCACTACCTCACCCGCCGCCACGCCGACGCGTTCAGCCGCTACGTGCGCGAATCCAAGCTGATCACGGCGCGCAAGGGCGGTGTCCACGAGCGGATCGCCGAGTTCGCCGAGTTCTTCGGCGACGACATCGACTCGCTCGAGCGCGACTGGCGCCGCTACGTCGAGCGGCTCTAAGAGCTCTCGCCGCACGCACGTAGGGGCACGCGCCTCGATAGCTGTCTAGCGCAGGTACCCTCCCGTCGATGCAGAGCGACCGGGAAGTTGCGCGACGGGCGTTTCTCGTCGGAGCGGTGTTCGAGGGAGGGCTCGTCGTCACGGCGTTCGCCCTCGCCGCGCTCACCGGAACGCGCTTGCTGCCGCTGCTACAGGGCGGGTGGACGGACATTGCCCTTGCCCTCGGCGTGACGGCAGTGCTGCTCCCACTTCCCTTCATCACCGCGCGGGCACGCTCGGGACCGATCGCAGAGGTGCGACAGGTCATCGACGAGTACCTGCTCCCGCTCTTCGGCAAGTGCACATGGGACGAGTTACTCGCGATTTCGGTGCTCGCAGGACTGGGCGAGGAGATCCTGTTCCGCGGCTGGCTCCAGACCTGGCTCGCCGAGTCGCTCGGGCCGCTCGGCGCGCTGGCCGCGGCGTCCGTGGCATTCGGGATGGTGCATGCCGTCACGCGCTGGTACGCCGTCATGGCGACCGTGATCGGCGCGCTGCTCGGCGCTCTTCTGCTCTGGACGGAGAACCTGATCGCGCCGATCCTGGTCCACGCGCTCTACGACTTCGTGGCGCTGTTGGTCCTGCTGCGGCGAACGCCGACGGACGAGACGGCGACGCCGTCCTGAGCGTGTCCGGCGCTTGGTCCTTCCAGATGGAGCGGGGTAGGCCGTCCAATCAGCCGTCCGAGCCCCGATGAGCGAGACCCTCCCCACCGCCGACCGCCCCGCCGACTCTCCGGTCGACACTCCCGTCCGTGGCACGGACGACGAGGCCGCCGACCCGTCTGACGCCGGTGGGGGTGCCGACGAGGCGCCCAGCCCCGCGGGACTCGTGGCCGAGATCCTGCAGGATGGCCCGGTGTCCGTCTCAGCGATCGCTCACCGCTTCGAGGAGGCCTGGCCGGACTTCCTCTCGCGCCGGGCAGGGCTGCTGCATCCCCTTCTGCTGCGCATGACGGCGGAGGGACGCGCAGCCCCCACGTCGATACCAGGCCCGGCCGGCGCCCGCGTCGCGTACGCGTTGACGTCTGCCAACGGCCGGGACCCTGCGCCGGGCCGGGTGAGTGGCGACATGTCGTTCGCACTCGACGGTATGCCGGCGACTTCCGCGAGATCGATCCGCCGGGTCGCCGAGCGCGCCGCGTCGGGGCTCGCCCACTCCCCGCCTCTCGCCGCGCGCATGGGGCGCGAGGTCGCGGAGCATCTGGCCGACTCGGTCGCGGCGCGCATGCACGGGGGCGAGCCGGAGAAGGACGCACTGAAGGCGGCAGTGAAGGACTTCGGCGACGCGTACCGGGTGCGCACCGACTTGCGGCGCGTCGCATCCGGGCGCCGGGCGTACCTGTTCCCGCAGAGCCTGGTCGAGTCGCTGAAGGGATCGCTCGCACACGACGCGTGGATACTGCTGCTGATCTTCGGCGTCATCGTGTTCGTGCGGTTGCAGGTGTTGTCCGCGTATCACATCCCCACGCGGTCGATGGAGCCGACGCTGCACGGAGACAAGCGGGACGGCGACCGCATCCTCGTCAACCGGCTCACGAAGACCCCCAAGCGCGGTGAGATCGTCGTGTTCGACGGGTGGGGCACCGAACGGAAGAATTACGTCAAGCGGTGTATGGGCCTGCCGGGCGACCGGCTGCGCATTCGCGAGGGCGACATCTATCTGTCCGGGCGGCTGATGCGAAAGCGGGACAGGTTCTACGAGGAGATGCTCTTCCCTTGGTGGACGCTGCGCGGGGAGTGGCGGCGGGCCCGCACAGACGCCGAAGACGATCAGGAACTTGCCATCGAAGAGTTCCGCGACCGGCTGACCGACCTGTTCACGTCGGCCACGGGCCGCTGGCTGCTGCACACCGACGGCACATTCGAGGGGACGCCCACAGAGGGAGACAGCGGGCGGGGCGAGGGGATCCTCCGCCTGATAGAGCCGGTCGACGACCGCACGTACGACGAACTGACCGGCGAGGATCGCGACGGCTTCCCGGAGGTGCCCGACGCGCGGTTCTCGCTGACCGTCCGACCGGTCGACGCCGACTCGAAGATCACCGTGCGGTTGGCCCGCGGGTCGGTCTGGGTCGACGCCATCCTCTCGGCGTCCGACGGCTCGATCGAGCTGCGCGTCGACGACGAGCAGGTGTTCCGTATCGAGGGGCGCATCAAGCCCGGTGAGGACTACGACGTCCGGCTCGCCTACGTGGACCGGATCATCCGCCTGGACGTAGACGACGTGCACGCCGAGAGCGAGCAGCCCCAGCCCGAGTACCCCCGCCGCCAGGCGCCCTCGGGCAACTTCGAGGTCCGGATCACGGGCGGCGGCGCCCGGGCACGGATCACGCGCATCGAGCGGGATGTGCACTGGACCAGCGACTACGACGACGACGAGTGGGTGCTCGGTCCGGACGACTTCTTCATGCTGGGTGACAACTCGAGCAACAGCCAGGACAGCCGCGAGAAGCAAGCCGTGCACCGGAGCCGTCTCGTGGGCAAGCCGGTCATGATCGTCTGGCCCCCCAAGCGCGTCCGGCTCATCCGGAGCCGCGGCGCCGACGACACCGGCGAGTAACGGCCCCAACCTGTTCCCCTGTCCCCCACCTGCCGTCACAATGATCCCGTGGCCGAGCACTGCTTCTCGTTGAGGCTTCGCCGGGGCGGCGCGATCCAGACGGTGATCGACGTCCCGCAGGAGTACATCGCCAAGACGACCCCCGTCGTCATGCTCGGGCATGGCGCCGGCGCCGGAGTGCGCTCGGAGTTCATGGAGTGGTTTGCCGCGGCGCTCGCCGAGCGCGGCATCGGCGTCGTGCGCTGGAACTTCCCCTACATGGAGCGCTCGGTCGGAGGCGGACGGCGGCCCCCCGACAAGATGGATCTCCTCGTCGACTGCTACCACGATGTCGTGGCGGCATCGTCCCAGCGCACGGGCTCGCCCCCAGGACCGCTGTTCCTCGGCGGCAAGAGCATGGGGGGGCGCGTCGCCTCGATGCTGGTCGCGGCGGGCCGCGTGCAGCCGTCAGGGCTGATCTTCCTCGGCTACCCGCTCCATCCCGCCGGCAAGCAAGACCAGCTGCGCGTGGATCACCTGAAGTCGGTCCACGCCCCGATGTTGTTCGTCCAGGGCGACCGCGACGCGCTCTGCAATCTCGACATCCTGCGGCGCAAGCGGAAGTCGCTGCGCTTGCCGGGTGCGCTGCACGTCGTCCCCGGCGGCGATCACTCGTTCAAGCAGCTCGCCGCGCGCCGTGCGCACATCGAACCCGAGATGAACCGCGCCGCCGACATCGTGAAGACGTTCGTCGACAAGGTCCTCGCGCGCTGATGGGCAAGGTGGCGAAGGAGCCTCGCCTGCCCCCGAACCAGCTGTCGACCCGCGCGTTCCCGCGCATCGGCGAACGGGAACCCGAGGAGTTCGACGCCCGCACTTGGTCGCTGGCCGTCGATGGCCTCGTGAAGGAACCGCTCACCCTCTCGCACGACGCGTTCGCCGGTCTCCCTCGCACGACGCGGAGCGGCACGATCCACTGCGTGACGCGCTGGTCGCGCCCGGACACGGCGTTCGGCGGCGTCGCTCTCTCGGAGTTGCTCGATCGCGCACGACCGAAGAAGAAGACGCGGTTCGTCCGGTTCGTGTCCGGCCGCGGACACGACACGACGCTGCCCATCGAGATCGCGCGCAACGACGTGCTGATCGCGGATCACGTAGACCTGGGCGGCGGTCCGATCCCGCTTCCGGCCGAGCACGGTGGTCCGGTTCGCTCTGTCTTGTTCACGCGCTACTTCTTCAAGTCGGTGAAGTGGCTGCGGCGCATCGAACTGCTGCAGGAGGACAAGCTCGGATACTGGGAGCGGACCGCCGGCTACCACAACGGCGCCGATCCGTGGACCGAGGAGCGCTACGTCGTGCGACACGTGGACATCGCGACGCTCCGCAGACTGCTCGAGGCCAAGGACCTGGCCGGCCAGGACCTGCTCGGCGCGGACCTCCGCGACGTCGACCTCTCCGGGTTCTCGCTCCACGGCGCGTCACTTCGCAACGCGCGTCTGCGCGGGGTCAGCCTGCGCGGCGCCGACCTGCGCGACGCACACCTCTGCAATGCGGACCTGCGCGACGCCGACCTGTCGCAGGCGCTCGTCGAGGGAGCGGACTTCGACGGAGCCGATCTCTCGGGGGCGATCCTCCGCGGCGCCCGGGGCGCCCCGGCGACGCTCGTCGGCGCGCAGTTCGTCGGCGAGGACGGGGATCGACCCGCCGACCTCGCGGGCCTGGACTGGAACGACGTCGACACCGACGGACTGCCTGACCGGCAGCACGCGTTCCTGGTGCTCCGCGGCGTCCTGCGCGACGTGTAGCCCGGCGCGTGCCGCTATTCGTCCATCCACTCCGGGTCGAGCAGGAATTCCGCGTCCTCGAGCACCCAGGACGCTGGGCCCTCGACCTCGACGTCGTCCCAGTCATCCCCGTAGCACGCGCGCAGCAGTTCGAGCGCGTCGCGCATCACCGCCTTGTCCGCCGGGTACGGGAAGTCCTCCGAGACCGCCAGGACTCGCGCCGCGCGCTCCGCCGAGAACTGCTTCTTCTCCACTGCGCCCACGACGCGCTCACGGAAGTCCAGGTCCTCGGTGAAGCGCTCGGCCAGGGGCGCCATGATCGGGTAGCCGCAGCCGATGATCTCCGAGAAGCGGCTCGTGTAGTTGCTGGAAAAGTACTGGGGATCGTGTTCGTGACCGGCAGGGAACAGGTTCGCCGAGATGACGGATTCGGCGCCCCAATCGACCGTCTCGAAGAGCGCCACCTGGTCCTTCCCGAACAGGTCCAGACCGTACTCCTTGGACGAGCACCACCGCAGGCAGACGCCGCACTCGCCTCCGCTCGAAGACTCGTAGCGCAGGTACCACCCGCAGCCGGCCAGCACCACGAGTCCGAGCACCGCCCACACGCGAAGCGGCAGCCGCCAGGTCCAGAGGGCGGGTTTGCGGGGAGGTACCGGCGCGGGGGTCACGCCTGCATCGTAGTCTGCGCCCGTCACCACCAGAGCCCCACGTGGTCGCCGTAGTTGAAACTCTCGCCGAAGTGCGCCTCGATCAACTCGTGCTGGCCCCTTCCGTAGCGCCAGTGCCAGTTCTCGGAGCGCGTCGCGCAAAGCGCTTTATCGTGCCACACGAGTTCCGTGAGCCGCTGGGGCGTCAGCCCGCCGCGCGCGAGTTGGTCCAGCACGAACGCACGGAACTCGGGGTCGTTCTCGAAGTAGTGCGCGATCAACCCGTCGCCATTCCACTCCCTTCCCGTCTCGCCGCTCCACAGGGAGCGGCGAGACCACGCACCGGAGACCGCGTACTGGTGCCGGTGTTCCGCGCCGAAGACCTCGCGCTGCAGGTGGGTCACCGCCGCCTCGGCGTGCCACCAGGCGAACGGAACGTCGAACTTCCCGGGGATCGACAAGCTGACGCGCCGCAGGTGGCGCTCGTGCGCGCAGACGCGGCAGCGTTCGTCACGCTTCAGCACCGTCCCGGTGGCCAGAAGCACGACGATCGTGAGGCCCCACACCGCCTCGATCGGCAGCCGCCAGGTCCAGCGGGCGGGTTTGCGGGGAGGCTTCACGAACGCCATTGTCCGGGAGGACCGGCGGATGGGAAACGGCGAAGGTGGCGACATCGCGGGGCGTCTGAGAGGCTGACGAAATGCGATCCCTGCTACTCCTCGCCCTGCTGGCCGCCGTCTTGCCGCTCGCGGCGTGCAGCTCCGACGGTCCGCCGGGACGGGGCCTCGGCGGCCTGTTCGACGACGGCTGGACCAAGTCCGGCACCGCACCGCACCCGGCGCTCCGCAGCGACGTGGTGATCGCAACCTGGGCGCGCGGCTCCGGCCTGAACCGTGAGATCCGGCGCGCCCTCGCAACACCAGACGGCGAGGTGGCTCCGGCGAGCATCGGACAGCTGTCCGACCACGTGGTCCCGCCAACGTCGTCGGCGCGCGCCGCACAGAAGTACGCGGAGCTGGCTCAGTTGCTGGGCATCTCCGGAACGCCGGTACCCGGCGACCCCGTGCTCCCTGGCGATGATCCCGGCGGAAGCGGCACCTACGGACCGTCGGACGCGCACGCCTGGAAGATCCCCTTCGATCCCGAGCCGCTGCCGTACGGCGGCGGGTACGAGGTGCAGCTCGTGGTCCTGATCCCGCCGATCAGACACGCCGTTCTCTCGCACAGCTCGCCGTGGCGCCTGGTGCGCCTCGTGGAGGTGGTCTACCCCGACGGCGGCATCCAGGGCATGGACCAGAAGACGCTCAGCAACGGCGACGCCGCGGCCCGCTATGCGCGCTTCTGACACACTGCGCGGCCTGCTCGGAGCGGTCGCGGACGAGGCCCGACGCGCGCCCTTCGATATCTGTCGCGACACGTACACCGCAGCGCGTCGCGATCCGCACGAGCCGATCCTGTGCGCCGGGAACCTCGACGCGCCGTACTGCGCCGTCGCGCGCGAGCTCGGGAAGGATGAAGTGCTCCTCGGCGAGCCGCTCATCGGGATGTCGGGCCGCCGCTTCCGGCGCGCGGTCCACGAGGCCCGCATCGGCGCGGCGCCCAAGAGCGAGCGGCGGTTCGAGGCCGTGCTGGAGCACGTGCTCATCACGAACACCGTCCCGTACCGCCCGGTCGGCAACCGCGCATACGGTCGCGCCACGAAGGAGCGCTTCCGTCCGTTCGTCGAGCGCCTGCTCGCCGAGCACTGGACCGGCGACCAACTGCTTGCGCTCGGACAGCATGCGTTCCTGTGGTTCGCGCCGTACGCGGCGCCGGGCGAGGTCGCAGATGCGTGGGCCGATCGCGAACAACGCTTCGACCGAACGCTCGACGTGACCATCCGCGGGAAGCACGCCACGCTCCATTGCCTCCCCCATCCAAGTCCGCTCAGCCCGTTCAAGCGAGACTTCGCGGCGCTGCTCACGAGGGCGCTCGGTTGAAGGTCGTTGTCATCGCCGGCTCCGGCAGGACCGGCACACCCTCGCTCACCTATTCGTCGAACACGTAGCCTGAGAGGAACTCGTACTCCGCGGTCCGGCGCGCGATGTCGGCGACATGCGCGGCGTCCCACTCGATGCGGTCGCGGGCGCGGTTCGGGGCGGGGAACACGACGCCGGCGGCGGCCTGGACGTAGTCCGGCTCGGGGACCAGGTCCAGGAACGCGAGCACGTCCGTCAGCGTCCCGGCAGGGTCGGCGATCAGGTTCTCGTGGCGGACGTCGAGCAGTTCGCCGGGTCGCGCGAGGTCGCGAATCGTCCGCACGCCTTCACACAGCTTGAAGTGCAGGTCGACCATCTTGCCGAAGGGCTGATGCGGCTTCTTGCGGTGGCGCGTCGCGATGATGTCGAACGGGTTGCGGACCACATGCACGATGCGGAGCGGTACCCGCACGAGCTCGCGCAGGTCGTCGAGCAGGCGTGGGTCGTGCATGATCCGCCGGGTGGTTCGGCATCCCTTTTTGTCGCCGATCACCTGGATCGCCCGACTGCGGCCCTGCCATTGGCCGGGGACCGCGTACTGGTAGCCGGTCCACTCGCGTCCGCGCTGCGTGAACTCCTGCGCGTTTGCGACGATCAGGTCGAAGAGCTGGGCGCGCACAAAGCCCCGCTCCATGAAGCCCAGCGCGTCGAGCTCGTGCGCCACGACGGCGTCGGGGTGCGCGTCGAGCAGCGACCCGACCACGCTGTGGCCGCTGCGCGGGTAGCCGATGAAGAGCAGGAACGCACGGACGTCGCGAAAGCGAGCGCGACCAGTCACGCCGCGAACGGCGCTCTGCGCGTAAAGTCGCAAGAGGTCCCAGCGAGACCGCCCGCGCAGGCCTGCGAACGAACGGCGCCGCATCACGCGCTGTCGAGTTCCATCGGCCCCACTCCGTGGCCCTGCTTCTCCTTGGAGTACCTCTCGAGCCCGATCACGCGCGACTCTCTCTCACGTCTCGGATGCGCTGGAGCAGTCGCAGCAGGTCGTCACGGGTTCGGCTCCACTCGAACTGACTATCGCGCAGCGCGAGTTGATGCCGCCGCATGCGCCGCCACTCGGAACGGTCCGCAACTCGCCGTATGGCTGCGGCGAGCGCCCGTCCGTTGCATTCCACGGCGGGGATGCCCGACGGGGCGGTCCCGCGCTCCTTCGTCGGAACGAGCACGCCGGTCACGCCGTCCAGCACGTTCTCACTCATCGGTGGTGCGTCAGGCGAGATAACCGGTTGCCCCATTGCGATCGCCTCGTAGATCACCAGACCGAGGCCCTCCCAGCGCGTGTTCGAGAGGCAGACGTCGCACGAGCGGAGCAGTTCGAGGTACTCGTCGCGATCTAGGTTGTCGGAACGGTAGATGACGTTCGGATGCGTGACGCGCCGCTCCTCGGGCACTGGCTTGACGCTCTTCACCAGCAAGCGTGAGTTCGGTGCGCGGGCCTTCACGAACGCACGGACCGTGGGCTCGATCGCGCGCCGCTTCTCCAGGTAGCCAGCCGGGTAGTAGAACGTGACGGGCTCGTCAGCGCCGCGCTCGGGGACCTCGCGACCGAGTAGCCGCGGCCACACGCCCCACCGCACGCGCGGCACGATCAGGCCCAGCGAAGCGTAACGACGCACGTCGCAGTCGTTGAACGCGTAGAGCAGGTCATACGCGTCGCGGGACGGCACCACGTGCTCGGGAGCGAAGTACTCCCACATGTAGGCGCCAACAGTCGTGATTCCGGCCGCACGGACTGCCCGAATCGTCTCGAAGCGGTCGTTCTGGAAGAAGAAGCAGACGTCCAGCTCGTGCCGCCGGGCCCACTCGATCAGCTCGTCAGCAGGCACATCCCATGCGCTGGCCTTCTCGACCCCCGGCTCCGCCCAGACGTCGTCGTCGCGGACGCGCCCCTGGAGCTTGTCCGGCCGGGCCAGCACGAACGTCTCGTGGCCGGCGTCGCGGTAGACGCCGCGGATCTCTTTCGTTACGCACGCCTGGCCGCGGTTGAACCAGAAAGAGAAGAAGCCGATCCGCACGTCATGAGGCTACCGCTCGAGCGCGACCGGCAGCACACCGAAGCGACGAACGCGGTTGTTCCGTGAGTCGGCAACGATGAATAGAGTCGCGGCTCCATGAGGTTGTTCTGGCCGTTTCGCCGTCGCACCGACGACGCCGGGCTCGCTGCCGACGGGCCCCGTCTGCTCGTGGCCACGTTCCGGCGCCTGCTCTGGTACTTCCCCGCCACCGCTGCGCACCGCGTGGTCCAGGAGGGGCGCGGTAGGTACTACGGGACGACGCCGGCGGGTGACTTCGCGCGCGACGGCCGCGTGCACGTTGTCTCACGGCCGAACCAGGAGGAAGACGACCGCCTGCTGCTCCTCGACCACAGGGCCGGAACGTCGCGGAACCGTATCCCTCTCGCATCGCGCGACACGCACGGCAGCCAGCGCGCCGGGGACCAGCTCTACGTGACGGACACGTTCCGGGGACGTGTCTTGGCGTACTCGCTACCGGACCTCTCGCTCGCGCGAGTCTACGATCCGTTCACCCACGAACACCACGTCAACACCGTCCACGTGGAAGACGGTCTCCTCCACGCGCTCTGCCACAACAAGGGGCCGAGCTTCCTCTCGGTCCTCGACGTGGTCAGCGGCGACGAGGTGCGCCGATACGAGCGGGTCGGCGAGCATAGTCACGACCTCGTGCGCTGGCGCGACCGCATGCTCATCTGCGACTCCCGCGGCGGCGGGCTCATCGCTCTCGATCTCGAGGACGGCGGCGTCGAGACACTCTGGGCGGACGAGGGGCACTTCACGAAGGGGCTGGCGGTCGCCCGCGACACGGCCTGGTTCGCGGTGTCGCGGGCGGCCACTCGTGCGGAGCGGATCTCCGTCGAGTGCGACCTGGTGGAACTGGACCTCGCCACGGGTCGTGAGTCTTGGCGGCGGCGCATCCCTTCGCTCGGGCTGGTCAACGCGATCGTGACGCACGAGGAGCTCATTCGCCAATCGGCGGTGTGACCGCCAGCACCCCGCGGCCCTCGACTCCAGGTGCGCGGGTGCTACGATGCGCCCCCCCGTCCCGTCCTCAAGTGCCCAGAGACGCTCAGGAGCGTGATATGGCGTCCTTCATCCGGACGGCGACGCTGCTCGCCATCGCCGCATTGTGCGTCGCGCCGGCGGGTCTCGCCGGAACGCGGCAGGCGCAGGACTTCTACATCCACGGCCTCTCCCTCGACGGGCGCGTGAGCGTCGACGGCACGATGATCGAGAAGTACCGCGGCCGATTCCTCCCGACCGCCGACATCCGCACGAACGCGGTCCTGACGGTCGTGCCGGCAGGGCCGTATGCCGACCCGTTCATCGACGTCGTGGTGGAGAACCCGCGGGACATCTGGTCGGCCATCGCGGAGATCTCCGGCGACCGCTTCGCGCTGCGCCGCGACGGCCGCATCAACCGGAACGACGAGCTGTTGTTCAACCTGCCGTCGACGGATAGCCCGTGGCTCGACCTGATCGTGCCGTTCGGGCTCACGTACGCGTTGCGCGCCGACGGAACGGTCGCAAGGGACGGCGTCGTGATCGCCGCGCATCCGGCCGGGGCGCACCACTTCCGTCGCATCGTGAGCGACGGCCTCGACGTGTACTGCCTTCGCTCCGACGGCACCGTGTTCCGGAGCGGCGACGAACAACCGTACTTCGCGTTCCGCGCCGGAGCGGACGGCGCGACCGTGCGGACCACGTGGGTTGCCGCGGCCCTGGACGCCACGCGGCAGTACATCTATGCGCTGCGCGCCGACGGCGTCGTCGCGCGCGGACTCCTGCTCGACGGCCCACTGTTCGGTGAGCGCGTCACCGAGCTGCCCTTCGTCCCGAGCGCGGATGTTGACTTCGGCCAGATCTACTTCGACCTCGAGTTCTCGCCGGACGGGACGTGGTACGCGCTGGCGGGAGACGGCCGGGTCTTCACCTCGGACGACACGTCGCTGCCCTTCGTGGACCTCCCCGGGAACGCGAACGCCCCCGCGAGGACTTACACCGACATCGACGTCCTGTTCGACGCATGGTTCGCGCTCCGCACGGACGGCCGGGTCTACCGGGACGGCAACCCGGATCCGCTCTGCCAGCTACCGGCCGCGCGGCACGGGTCGATGGTGGTCTCGCGGTTCAGCCCGCTGTTGAACGGACCCAGGACGAAGAGGCCGACGGCGACCGTCATCCGCGCCAAGGTCGTCGAGGGCGGGACGCTGCGCCTCCCGATCGTGGTGCGCGACCTCGACACGTGTGCCGCGGACCTCGTCTTCACACCGGACCAACTGCCGCCAGGAGCAACGTTCGACGCGGCGCTCGGAACACTCGTCTGGACCACTGCCGGTCCGGCCGGCAATCACCGGTTCCTCTTCCGTGTGTCCGACGGCACCAACGTCCGCAACGTCGCCTACCGGATTCGAGTGAAGGAGCGGGATCTCGATGCCGGTAAGAACACCCGACCGTTGATCGCCTCGTTCGGCAACGCGTTGGCCGTCGTCGGCGAGGAGTTCGCCCTGCCCGTCCTGGTGGCGGACAAGGACGGCGATCCGCTGACTGTCACCGTCAAGCTCGCCACTTACCCGTTCACGGCAGGCGCCACGTTCGACACGGCCAGCCGCACACCCCGCTGGACTCCGACCGACGAGGACTGCGGCGCGGTCGTCGTGAAGTTCACCGTCACCGACGGCGACAAGCAGCGATCGACGAGCGTGCGGATCCGCGTCCGGAAGGGGCTGTTCTTCTAGCCCTACGCGTTCCAGCGGGCGGGGGTGGGAACCCACCCCAACATGGGCGCACTGCGAAGTTGTGAATCGCGAGGGCGCGACGGTTGCGACGCAAGCGGCGTGACCGCAGCCGTCCGTAGCGGCCGGAGGACGCGGAGGACGGAGACAGGGTGAGGCGGGAGGATCGCCGCGCGATCCTCGTGACTCACGGCCGCGCGTCCCACGGACGTACCGTGCCGACGATCGAGCGGGATGCGTGCGAGTCGACAGCGTGCAACACGCCGGCCGAGATCTCCTCGTTCGTGAGCCAGCGTGACCCCTTGGCCTCGCGGACGAACCCCAGGATCACCTCCTGGTACGCGACGCCGTGCACCGCGTCGAAGGACCGGCGGCGGCGGTCGTCCTCGATCGCCGGGTCCGCAGCAGCACTCCCGAGCACGTGCGCGTAGCGGAGCTTGTGGCCCGTCGCGAGAGTGCGCGCGACCAACAGCGGTGCGTCCGGCGCGACGGAGTGGATCCACGCGATGATGAGTGCAACGTCCCCGCGCTCCTCCTCAGCCTCGGACAGTGCCCCCGCGAGTTGGTCGCCGTCGCGATAGTCGAGCGCGACCGCCCGGATCTTCCCGTCGCCGTCGTCCTCGAGACGGGACAGGCGCTTCTGGTTGCGCGCCACCGCCGTGACGTTGAAACCCCGCTCGACCAGACCAAGCGTGGCCGCACGCAGCATTCCCGTCGCGCCGAGGACGACCGCGTGCCGTGCGCTCACGTGCCGGCGCCTCCGTCGATCCCCTTGGCCAGGTCGAGCGCACCGTAGGTGACCACGATGTCCGCCCCCGCCCGGCGCATCCCCACCACGCTCTCGTGGAGCGCCGCGTTGCCGTCGACTACGCCGCGAGCCGCGGCCGCACGGAGCATCGCGTACTCGCCGCTCGCGTGGAACGCAACCACGGGCAGTTCCGTGCGGTCCCGCACCGCGCTCACGACGTCGAGATACACCGCGGCGGGCTTGACCACCACGCCGTCCGCGCCCTCAGCTTCCGCGACGTCCGTCGCGCGCAGTGCCATCCGGACGTTGCCCGGCTCGACCTGGTAGCTGCTCCGGCCATCCTCCGGCACCGCGGCGCCCGTCACCGCGTAGAAGGGCGAGTAGAACGACGACGCGAACTTCGCCGCGTACGCGAACACGGCCACGTCCTCGTGCCGCCGGTCGTCGAGTGCATGACGCGCCGCATCGGTCGAGCCGTCGATCATCCCGCTGGGGAGCACGACGTCCGCACCCGCCCAGCCGTACGACTGCGCGATGCGCCCGTACACCTCGAGCGTCGCGTCGTTGTCGACCCGCTCCCCCGCCACGATTCCGCAGTGGCCGTGCGACGTGTACGCGCACAGGCACAGGTCGCACAGGATGGTCAGCGACGGCGCCGCTTGGCGCACGGCCTCGATCGCCTGCTGCACGACGCCGTCCTCGGCCCA
Source organism: Planctomycetota bacterium (assembly GCA_965248445.1). Classification (GTDB taxonomy): domain Bacteria; phylum Planctomycetota; class JAJSAM01; order JAJSAM01; family JAJVHW01; genus CBDFJG01. The sequence continues at coordinate 575,659 of CBDFJG010000002.1, read as the reverse complement.
CGCGCTGCGCCCCAGTTCGTCACGCTTCGCCGGGATGCCGAACAGCATCAGGCCGCCGAGGCCGGCGTCGACGCACTCGCGCGCCATCACGCCGACGGTGTCCGGCGACCACAGGTTCTGCCCCGGCAGCGACGGCAGATCGCCGTGCGCACCGTGTGACTCCTCCACGAGCACGGGCTGGACGAGATGGCGCGGCAGCAAGTCCGTCTCACGCACGAGAGCACGCCGTCCCGCGGTGCGTCGCATGCGGCGTAGCCGACGTGCGGGGGGAGTCCGTTCGGTCATGCCGTCTCCGGCTCGTCGTCACCGAAGCTGAACATCGCCTCGTTTCCCTTGGAGAGAACCCCGCCGACGCTCTCGTAGAGCCGCATCGCCGCCTCGTTCCCGTGATCCGAGATCAGCCAGTGCTTCGGCGCGCCGCGGAACTTGCACGCACGTCCGAACTCGCGCATCAGCGCAGCGCCGACACCTCGCTGACGGAAGCCCTCGGCCACGTCGACCTCGTAAAGCAGCGTGGCGTCGTGGCTGTCCTTGAGGCGCGGATACACGTAGCCGTACGCGATACCCGCGGAGACGCCGTCGACGGTGGCGACGCAGAGCACTACCTCGCGCCGGCCCAACAGGTCCGCGAGCCGCGGCAGCGCCGCGCGGCCGTCCACCACGTCACCGAGCACCCGAGCCGCCAGTTCCGCGTCCTCGGCAACGCACGTGCGGACCACGATCGCGCTCACGTCACTCGCCCCTTCCCCCGCTCATCCACACCCGCCACGTCCGCCGCGCCCCACACTCTCACGCCGACCGATACTGTCAACCCGATCCGGCGCATTCAAGCTCACTCTCCGCCCACCACGCGCCGGACCGCGTTGACGACATCCGCCGCGCGAGGTCGCGCAGCGACGGCCGCCGGCACCCAGCCGAGATCGCGCATCATCGAGGCCGTGGTCCGTCCGATCGCGACCGCCGGGGGGCGCGCCGGGAACAACTCCGTAGCGCGAGCTGCCAGCGGCGGAGCGCCGATCACCACGACGTCGAACTCTCCCGCCGCAGCGCGCTCCCCGATGGGGTCGGGGACCACCCTGTACACCGGCACATCAGCAACGCGCACCCGCCACGGTGAGAGGGCCGCGCCGAGGTCCGTCCGCGTGCCCTCGCCGCACGGGTGGACCACCGCCGAGCCGGTCGCGAGCCCCGCCGCCCGCATCCGCTCCGCCAGCCGGTCCCCGCCCGCGTCCCCCACAACGTCAGCCGGGGCGCCGGCGGACGCAAGGGCCGTGGCAGTGCCCATTCCGACGGCCGCCACCCGGGCGCCCGCCGTCCCGACGCGTCCCAGCGCCGGCGCAGCGCCCGGAGACGTCACCGCGATCCACTCCGGACGGTCCGCCAACGCGTCGCGCAGGGCCGCATCGGACCCCGGCACCTCCTCGCGCACGAACGGCGAGACGAGCACCGCATGGAACCCCGCCGCCGCCAGCGCTGCCGCCAGCGACTCGGCCCGCGCCGCGCTCTTGACCAGCGCGACACGGGGAATTGCGGACGGGGGCATTCCGAACGGGCTCTCGGTGTCGGTCACGGGGGCGATGGCAGCCGCTCCGGAGCCGCGAATCGCGGCCCCCCGGGCACCAGCCGCCCGCCACGCAGCACCCCCCGGGAGCGGGCGACGAACGGGCGTCCCCGGCCCCTCGTACACTCCCTCCCCCGCTAGAGGACAGTGAGCCCCTCCGGACCCCCAGAAGGGCTATATCTTGCGCCTCCAACGGGGTGGCACTACTATATCTTGCGTTCTCGGGTCATCGCGGGGTTCGCTCCGCGGGGCTATTCGGGAGCCGAGAATCGGAGGGGAATCGGGCGTTGCTGAGGGTGTTCGGGAGTGCGCTCCCGGCCCCGTTCGGCGCCCGATCCGGCATGCCATGACCGCCGCCTTCACGTGCGGCACGAACGGCCCGCCGTACGCCCTCTCCGAATCGGAGTCGGCCGCGCGTCGGAGAGGGGCGCAGACAGGCCGCGAGAGTTGGCAAGAGACGGTCGAAACGACGAGTTGGCGCGGCGGCGCGGGGCCTCCGCGGTTGGCAGGTCGAGGGAATCGCATCGGGGTTGGAGACGGGACCGCAGTCCCGGTCAGGCGACTGCCTGACCACGGGACGGACGTGAGCGCAGCCCGCCCCGGTCACAACAGCGCATGAATCCCCCAAACCGGGGCTTCTGGAAAGAGCGCGGCGCGGACGGTCGCGGGTCACGGCAACGAGCAAGCCGCGCCCCGTAGTCTCTTACGGGGCTCTGTCCGTGGCCAGGAGGGCAAGTTGAAGATCAAGAGGCGTTTCACGAAGGCTGGAGAGAGCCCGTATTCAACGTTGAGCTTCGTGAAGCGCACGTCGGAGATCCGAAATCCCGACGGCTCCTCTGTCTTCAAACTCGAGGACATCGACATCCCCGACGGCTGGTCCCAGGTGGCCACCGACATCATCGCGCAGAAGTACTTCCGCAAGGCCGGCGTCCCCCAGGTGGACGCGAACGGCGACCCCGTCACCGACGACGACGGCAACCCCGTCCTCGGTACCGAGCGCGACAGCCGGCAGGTCTTCGACCGCCTCGCCGGCTGCTGGCGCCACTGGGGCGAGAAGGCCGGCTACTTCGACAGCGCGGACGACGCCCAGTCCTTCGAGGACGAGATGGCGTTCATGCTCGCCAGCCAGATCTGCGCCCCCAACTCGCCGCAGTGGTTCAACACCGGCCTCAACTTCGCCTACGGCATCGAGGGCCCCCCGCAGGGCCACTGGTACACGGACGAGACCACCGGTGAGCTGAAGCCGTCGGAGTCCGCATACGGCCGCCCACAGCCGCACGCGTGCTTCATCCAGTCCGTGTCCGACGACCTCGTCAAAGAAGGCGGGATCATGGACCTCTGGACGCGCGAGGCGCGCCTCTTCAAGTACGGCTCCGGCACCGGCACCAACTTCAGCAACCTGCGCGGCGAGAACGAGCCGCTGTCCGGTGGCGGTAAGAGCTCCGGCCTGATGTCGTTCCTGAAAATCGGCGACCGCGCCGCGGGCGCCATCAAGTCCGGCGGCACCACCCGCCGCGCCGCCAAGATGGTCTGCCTCGATCTCGACCACCCCGACATCGAGCAGTTCGTCACGTGGAAGGTGCACGAGGAGGAGAAGGTCGCGGCCCTCGTCGCCGGCGCGAAGCACTGCAAGGAACGTCTCAACGCGATCATGGACACGATGGACGTGACGACCACGGAGGGCGTCACCCGCGAGATCGATCCCAAGAAGAACAAGTCCCTCAAGAAGGCGCTCCGCGCGGCTCGCCGCGACAAGGTCCCCGAGCCCTACGTGCAGCGCGCGCTGCAGCTCGGCGCCCAGGGCTGGACCGAGTACCCGTTCTCGGTCTACGACACCGACTGGAACGGTGAGGCGTACGCAACCGTCTCCGGCCAGAACTCGAACAACTCGGTCCGCATCCCGAACTCGTTCTTCGAGGCCCTCGATGCAGACGGCGACTGGGTCACGACCCGCCGCACCGACGGCGCGGAGGCCCGCCGGATGCCGGCCGCTGAGCTGTGGGAGAAGATCGCCTACAGCGCGTGGGCCTGCGCCGACCCGGGCCTGCAGTACGACACGACCATCAACGAGTGGCACACGTGCCCCGCGGACGGCCCGATCAACGCCAGCAACCCGTGCTCCGAGTACATGTTCCTCGACGACACGGCGTGCAACCTCGCGTCGATCAACCTGGTCAAGTTCCTGACCGACGACGGCTCGTTCGACGTCGCCGGGTACCGCCACACGATCCGCCTGTGGACGATCGTCCTCGAGATCAGCGTGATGATGGCGATGTACCCGAGCAGGGAGATCGCGCACCTCAGCTACGTCTACCGCACGCTCGGACTCGGCTACGCCAACATGGGCACGCTGCTCATGCGGCTCGGCATCCCGTACGCGAGCGACCAGGGCTACGCGATCTGCGGCGCGCTGACCGCGATCCTGGGCGGCGAGTCGTACGCGACCTCCGCCGAGATGTCCGCCGAGCTCGGCCCGTTCCCCGGGTACGAGAAAAACAAGGACCACATGCTGCGCGTCATCCGGAACCACCGGCGCGCCGCCTACGCCGCGAAGGGCAGCGAGTACGAGGACCTCTCGGTCACGCCGACCGGCATCGACGACCAGCTCTGCCCGGCCGGCATCCTCGAAGCCGCCCGCGGCGCGTGGGACCGCGCCTTGACCCTCGGTGAGAAGCACGGCTACAGGAACGCGCAGGTCACCGTCATCGCCCCGACCGGCACGATCGGTCTGGTCATGGACTGCGACACGACCGGCATCGAGCCGGACTACGCGCTCGTCAAGTACAAGAAGCTCGCCGGCGGCGGCTACTTCAAGATCATCAACCAGTCGATCCCGCAGGCACTGCGCAACCTCGGCTACAACGACCAGGAGGTGCTCGACATCGAGCGCTACGTGGTCGGCCACCAGACGCTCGAAGGCGCCCCCGGCGTCAACCTCGCAGCGCTCCGCGCGCACGGCTTCGGCGACGCGCAGATCGAAGCGGTCGAGGGTCAGCTCGAAGGCGCCTTCGACATCAACTTCGTGTTCAACAAGTTCACGCTCGGCGAGGACTTCTGCCGCGACGTCCTGGACGTCACCGACGAGCAACTCGGATCGGCGACGTTCAGTCTGCTGAACCACCTCGGGTTCTCCCGCACCGACATCGAGACCGCCAACGACTACGTCTGCGGCACGATGACGGTAGAGGGCGCGCCGCACTTGCTCGACGAGCACCTGCCGGTCTTCGACTGCGCGAACCGCTGCGGCCGCAAGGGCGTGCGGTACATCCCGTTCGAGGCGCACCTCCAGATGATGGCTGCGGCGCAGCCGTTCCTGTCCGGCGCCATCAGCAAGACCATCAATATGCCGAGCGACGCCACGCTCGACGAGGTCCAGCACGCCTACCGACTGGGTTGGGAGCTGATGCTGAAGGCGGTCGCGCTCTACCGCGACGGCAGCAAGCTCAGCCAGCCGCTCAGCTCGGTCAGTGACGACGAGGACGAAGACGACGACAGCGAGGAGGTACCGCTCTCTCGCCACGGCGAGGTGATGGCCGTGACCGAGCAGGTCACGCAGCAGGTCATCGAGCGCGTCGTCGAGAAGATCGTCATCGAGCGCGTCCCGGTCATGGAGCGCAAGAAGCTCCCGTTCCGCCGCCGCGGCTACACCCAGAAGGCGGTCATCGCCGGTCACAAGATCTACCTGCGCACCGGCGAGTACAAGGACGGCAACCTCGGCGAGATCTTCCTCGATATGGCCAAGGAGGGCGCCGCGTTCCGCTCCCTCATGAACAGCTTCGCGATCGCGATCTCGCTCGGCCTGCAGCACGGCGTGCCACTCGACGAGTTCGTGGACGCGTTCGTGTTCACGCGCTTCGAACCGAACGGCATCGTGCAGGGCCACGAGCAGGTGAAGCTCTGCACGTCGATCATCGACTACGTGTTCCGCGACCTCGCGATCAACTACCTGAACCGGGGCGAGCTCGGCCAGGTGATCCCCGAGGACCTGCGCAGCGACACGGTCGGTCCGACCACTCCGGACGACACGCCGCTCTTCGATCCCCCCGCCGCGGACGGAGACGTCGACGTCCCCGCGGCCTCCCGTGAGACGACTTCCACCAAGGCGCCCCCCGAGGCGCTGCACCGCGGCATCACGGCGGCCGACACACCGACGCTGGCCCACACAGCCGGCGCGGCGACCGGCTACCACCCGTCCGGCAATGGGAGTGAATCCGGAAATGGCAACGGCGCATCCGGAAACGGCAACGGCAGCTCGTCCGGCACGTCGTCCGGAAGTGGCACCACCGCGCTGCACGTCGAAGCCCAGACGACCACCGTCTCGGTGTCGCGTTTCGGGACACTCTCCCTGCACGAGGCCATCAAGCAGGCCCGCATGAAGGGCTTCGAGGGCGACCCCTGCAGCGACTGCGGTCAGTTCATGCTGGTTCGCAACGGCACCTGCCTGAAGTGCGTCGGTTGCGGCCAGACCACCGGGTGTTCGTAGGCCAGCGGCCACGGAACCCCGCAGACTCTCTGACAAGATCTCTAATGCCCAGACCGGGCAACCCACTACGGACGGACGCCGTCCCCCTATCCGGCGTCTGCACGCCGATGAGCACAACTGAAACTCCCGCCGCTGACTCTACGGACGCTCCCGGAGCGCCATCCGCGCGCGGCACGCAGAGCTCCCTCTTCCCGGGTCTGATCCCGGAGTGGACACACACGACCGGCGTCATCCCACGGCAGTTGCTGACGCAGTTCATCGAAGAGGGCGTGATCGAGGCAGCCGTCCCGATCACCGACAAGCAGATTCAGCCGGCAAGCCTCGACCTGCGCGTCGGCCGTTTCGCGTACCGCGTCCCCGCGTCGTTCCTGCCGGGCCAGCGCCGCACGGTGCGCGAGCAGCTCGACCGCCTGACGATGCACACTCTCGACCTCGGCCGCGACGAGGGCGCATGCCTCGAAGCCGGTTGCACGTACGTCGTCCCACTCGAGGAGACGCTGCGACTCCCCTCCGACTTCTCGGGCATCGCCACACCGAAGAGCACGACCGGCCGCCTCGACGTCTTCACGCGCCTGCTCACCGACTACTCGTCATCGTTCGAGAAGATCGCGGAGCGCTACCACGGCCCGCTCTACGTCGAGGTCAGCCCGCGCACGTTCAGCGTCATCGTCCGCCGCGGCGACGCGCTCAACCAGGTGCGTTTCCGCCGCGGCCACCCGCGCCCGGCCGGCACGTACCACGAGCGCATGAACGAGATCGACCCGCTCATCTACACCGACGGCAATTCCCCCGCGACGGACCTGGTCGAGGGCGCCTCCGTCGTGCTCTCCGTCGATCTGCACGGCACCACCCCCGGCGCCCCGGTCGCGTACCGCGCCAAGCGCCACGCCCGCGAGCCGATCGACCTCCGCAAGATCGGCCACTACCCGGTCAAGACGTTCTGGGAGACGATCCCCGGCCCACTCGACGACGGCATCATCCTGCGCCCCGACGAGTTCTACATCATGGCCACGAAGGAGCGCGTCCGCGTGCCCGCCTCCACCAGCGCCGAGATGGTTGCGTACGACACCACCATGGGTGAGTTCCGCGTCCATTACGCCGGCTTCTTCGACCCCGGCTTCGGCGACCACCCGTCCACCCCACCGACCGCCGCGACACCCGCCGATCCCACCAACGGAACGCCCGCCACCGACGCCGACCCCGGCATCCCCCCCGGCACCCGCGCGGTCCTCGAAGTCCGCAGCCACGACACGCCGGTCCTGCTCGAACACGGCCAGCGCATCGGCCGCATGGTCTACGAGCGCCTCACCCACCCCACCGACCAGCTCTACGGCACCGCCCTCGCCAGCAACTACGCCCGCCAGGGAGTGACGCTCGCAAAGCAGTTCCGCCGCTACTGAGTTGGCTTCGGGAACATGCCCGACCTGCGGTCGGGCTGTTCCGCGACTCTGCGAAGCTGCCGCTCAAGTGCTCGCGAAGAGTGGAACGACTCTGTCAAGCCAAGCGCAGCTCTCCGCAAGAAGTGCTACTAGAGACGGAAAACGACGACTCTCTTCTTCGCCTCCCCGATGACGCCGGTGCTGACGAACACGACACTGCTCTCGAAGGCAACTGGAATGTAGTCCGGGCAGATCGACTCCAGGCCCGTATCAACTCCCTTTCCCTTCAGAGAAATCTTCCCGCTCTTCGCTTTGAGCTTGAACGATGTGATGAAGCCGTTCACTCCCTTCCGATCCCGATACGTGATGTCACCCTTGCTGTTCATGGCGAGCAGATCGCCGGGAATAGTCTGAGCAGCGCTTCCAATCGACACTGTCAGATCGTGCCGACCCAAATGCACCTGTTCGACGAGCAGTTGACCCTTCATGATCACCTTCACCGGCTTGAAGGGCTTTCTCGGATCCGTCACCTTGACCTTGAGCACTCTCAACTGCGAGTCTGAGTCCTGATGGCGCACAACCTGCAAGCCACCATCTCGACCGACAGTGAGTAGACCGTCGGGTCCCGGTGCGAGCAGTACCACTCGACTCGCGCCAAGCAGAGTCGGCGCCAATCCAAGAGTGCTCGTCTCCGCGAAGTCTCCGAACGACGCCAGCGTCCTCGCGGACGCGACCCCATTCAGACCGCGAATCACGGTCACGACATCGTCGGATCCGGAGCCAATCGTCGAGTCTGCGCCGCCGCGCCGCCGCTGGACACAGCGACTACCGTCGATGAAATCGAAACAACGTGGCTGGATATGCCACTCGACAGACCGGGCACGGCAACTCTGCTCACTGCGGGCGAGGCCGGAACGTCGCGCACGACTACGATCTCGTCGTCCGCGTCGTTGAACGCGTTGTTCGCCCCGCTTGAGGCCTTGAGGCCAGGGCTACAGCGTCGACTCCGAGTATCGTTGGTCGAGAGGCTGCCTCACTCGAGAGTCCACCCACGCGAACATTCGCCACGGTGTTTTCGGAGCCCAGCGACGCAAGCACACACAGAGAGTCGTCGGAAGTTGTCGCGATGGAATCGGGGCCCTCGGTAGCCACGACAGCGGATTCGTCCGAGAGAAAGACAGCGGATCCAGCTCCACGGACCATTAGCCCGCACTATTCATGACGACGCTCGCGAGGGCGTCCCTCGGCCGGTCCGAGCGCCCGGGCGCTCGACTTGCGGCGTTCACCGAGGTCGGCGGGGTCTCGGACGGCGGGATCTTCGTTCCGAGGGGGCGTTCAAGTCCATTTGCCGCCGCGCGGACGAGGTCTGGACGGACCGGTAGCCGGAAGCGTGTCGTTCTTCTGGCCATCGGCTGCGCTCAGACCGGCGCAGCGCCGAGCCTTCGCGCGACGCGGCACCACAGCTCGCGCCATGGGCAGGCCGCCGCGAGATGCACGACGACGCGGCGCACCGATTCCACGACGCGGGCGCCGATCTTGAGCAGCCGTTCGCGGATCGTGTGCACCTGCCAGACTGCGGCCGTGGTGCCGCGCAACTGGTAGCGTAACTCCTGGAAGAGTACGTAGGCCGCCGCGGTCATCAGCACGCGGAACTGGTTCGCCAGGAAGCTCGAGTTGCTCGTGCGATCCACCGCCAGGCCACCCTTGAGTTCCTTGATGCGGTTCTCGGCGTCGCCGCGACCGCAGTAGGTCTTGCAGTAGGTCGTCTCGGGCTTGTAGCTGCGCGAGACGTTGGTGACCACGAAGCGCGCGTTGTCCTTGTTCACCTTCCCGGTGGCGACCAGCACTTACGCCTTGAAGACCACGCGGCGGGACCTGCTCCAGCTCTTCGCCCGGTACTCGCAGTCGCCGTAGATCTGCGCCGTCTTGTCTTCCATCGCCGCCAGCACCGCAGCCGCTGTCATCTCGGCGTCGCACAGATCCAGGAGCCGCTTGTTCTTGGGCATCCCGACCACGTACTTCACGCCGAGTTCGTCCAGCGCGTCGAAGAGCCGCGAGCCGGCGAAGCCGCTGTCCAGGCGCACGAGGATCTGCGTGCGCGGAAACGCACGCCGAAGTCGCTTCACCATCCGGCGGATCGTCCGCAGCGACGTGCGGCCCTCCTTCGCGTTGCCCGGCCGCAGCCGCGCACAGAAAAGGTACTGCTCCGGATCGCCGTCGACCGTGAGGAAGCCGAAAACCGGCAGGTAGCACCACGTGTCGTAGAAGCCGTTGAAGAGCGCTCCCTGCTGTGCACCGTGGGTCGGGTCACAGCTCGGGTCCATGTCGATCGTGATGCGCCGGGCCCCCCGGTGGCGAGCGCAAAGACGCTCGATCACGTCCTCCTCGAGCTTGCGCGACAAGGCCACGAGCTCGTGCGCCGTGACCGCGTTCTCGAAGCGCGACAGCGTCGCCTGAGACGCCAGGTCGGCGCCCTTGATCGGCGCGCGGCCCGTGACCCCCTTGAGCATCGGGTCGGTGCCCACGCGAGCCGCGTCGTTCTGGTCGCTGTAGCCCAGGCCGATCGAGAAGACGCGCTGCCGAAAGAGCTCCTCCAACGAGTGCTGCACCCGCGTCGGGTCACGACGATCCACCAACAGCGCAGCCAGACCTGCGGTCACTCCCATTCGACGGTCCACCGCGCGCAGCAGTCCCGCGCCTCCCTCGGACGTGTGCGCTTCGCCGTCGAACACGGCCGTGGTGACCTTCCCGAAGAGATCGGGAAACCGGACAGTGTGTGGGGTAGAATTCGTCACTCGGGCGTACCTCTCGCATCTGTGTAACTATTGCTCTAACAACAGTTTATGCAATGCGCGGTGCGCCCGAATCTACGTTCCGGGCGTGGCATGATGAATTATGCAGGCTAGTGCTTGGCGTACTTCTCGATCGCCTTCAGGACGTCCGCCTCGGTCTCTGCCGTCGGACCGGCCTCGTGGACCATGACCGCGGTCATCAACCGGGTCACCGCCTTGCGCTCGCCCGTGACCTCGTCGATCCGTCCGCGGACGGCGTCGGACGCGCTCTGCGCCTCGGCTACGGTGGAGTGCTGCGTGAGATGAGAGACGGTCGCGACGGAAGCGTACTCTCTGAGCACGTCCGTCAGCTCCTCCCGGCTCTTGTCCGAGTTCTCACCGGCGTGACGCTGCAACGCCTTCTCGACGCGCAGGACGCCCTGTCGCTCGAGTGTCAGCGACAGCGAGCGATCCGAGAGTTCGCCCTCGCGCTCGGTGAGCGCGCTCATGCTCCGCAAGTGCTGGGGCACCGTCGAGAACGAGGTCGGCGTGGACGTCGGACGCTGCCAGCTCGAGCGCGGCGCCGGGGCGCGGACCGGCATCGGAGGCGCTGCGGCCGTCGTGACCGACGCCGCGTGCGTGATCGGTGCGGCCACGGGCGCCTGTGCAGGCGTCACGATGGCGAGCGAAGGCTGCGGTGCGGCCGGCGGCGCGATGGGCTGCGCGTACGAGCGCGCGGCCGGACGAGTCACGTGCGGCGGCGCGGGGAGCCGCGCGGTGCTGGACGAGTACGTCGGTATCGAGACGGTCGCGGCCTGGGCCGCGGACTTCTCGTCCAGGTACGACGGCGGGGTCAGCCCCTCCGTCGCTCCGGTCGCGCAGGTCATCGTCGCTGCGAGCACAGTCGTCAGCGGGTTGGCCTGCGCATCCGCGCCGGCGGTGCACGTACCGGCGGGCAGGGTAGAGACGCCGGAGGCGCATCCTGCGGCCAGCAGGGCGGCCGCCGCCACGGCGGTCACGAAACGAAACGAGCCGCGATCGGACGAACCCGAACACGGCCTACGAAGGGGACTCTCTGAGCTCGTTGTCACAGCTCTCTCCTCTATGTCGAAGCACAGCAGCAGCGCCGGGTCCGTCTCCGGGGGTAAGGGCGCCGTTCTCTCATCGAGAGGGAGGCCGGCGGACTATAGAGCCGAGCCTGAAATTCGGCTCTCAGGCTCGCTTGAAGTGGAGCTTCTGGTACGCGAGCTCGAGTCCGGCCCGCTCGAGGTTGCGCTGGCTGATCGAGTAGGGCCGCGTGTCGGCTGCGACCACGGTCACACCGCAGGCTGCGAGAGCAGCGAGGCGGCGGCGGATCAGCGCCCCATGCAGGCCCCGCCCGCGGAAGCGCGGGAGGGTCGCGCAATTGGTCAGGTGCCCGTGGCCGTCGCCATGCGCGTAGCTCGCCGCGATGGCTGCGATCTCCCCGTCCAAGGTGGCCACGTGACGCGTGATCCCCGGCGCGACGTACTGGACGGACAGTTCGGCGATCCAACGCGGCCGTTCCTCGTCCGTGCACGTCCAGTCGTGCCCGTCGATGTACACGTCGACCCAGTCCCGGATCTCACCGTCCGGGGAGACACGCACAGAAGCGTCCGCCGGGTCGGGAAACCCGGCGTCCAGCTCACGCCACAGCACGCTGATCATGTACTTCAGCCCGAACCCCCGCGCGGCCATCTCCGCGAAGAGCGCATCGTTGTTCTCGAGCGGCAGTAGCTCAAAGTGCGGGCTGCGCCCCGCCTCCTCGTACCACGCGAGGATCTCGTCCAGGCGCGCGAGCGACTCGAAGTCGAACCCGAACACCCGCGACATCGGCTTCCAGTCGGTCATGACCGCCCCGCCGATCTCGTGGATCCGGAACGCCCCGTCCTCGAGCTCGAGCCCCGCGGCCGCCAGACGACGCAGCCGCAGCATGCGATACGAGTACCGAACCCGGTCGAGGTGGCGCACGAAGTCGCTGGTCAGAGGGCGAGTGGTCACGCGCAAGACGGTACCGAGACCGGTGAGGATTCGGCCCCCACAGTTCCGTCCGCTCCGCCACGACAGCCTGCGCTGTAGAGGGCTCCACACGGGGCCACGGGTTGTAGCCGATCCACGAGCCCGACAGCGTGAGCAGCGGCAGGAACAGCAAGCCGATCACCATGGCGCGGAGCACGCTGGAGAACGCCCACCGCGCCGGCTTCCGCGGCTCCTCGGGGTCAGTAATGGGCATCGGCGAAATCGACGACGAGCGGCGGGACTGGACCGTGAACGTGGCACCACATCGAGTACGGCGCCGGTTCGCGCATGATCGTCGCAACCACAACGCGGAGTTGGACGCCGCGCTGCTCCCTCGCGTTGGCGCAGCGCAGCACTCCGGCTCGTTGGGGCGGGTTCACGCACTCATAACCAGGCGAGCCCAAGACCTCAAGGCATCCGCGCTCGCTCGGCCACGCCACACCGGCTAGAAGCAGCACCACGACGAGCGCCCGTACGAGTGCGCCGACCGCGCCAACCAGCGACCAGCGGCGGGGCTCCCTCGGGTCCACGCCCCGATGGTAGCGGGGGCGTGCTGCGGTGCCGTTGCCGCGGTGGCACGGACGCCCCACGCCGCCCGTCTACACTGCCCTCATGGAGACCTCTCCGCGGCTGAGATGGTGGCAGCGCCACCCTCCAGGGCGGCCGAGGGTCTGGGCCGACAGCGGCCCGATGCTCTGGCTGCGGCGCTGGTGGCGCTGGGTCCTCGTGGTGTCTGTGTGCCTGTTCTTCTCGTGGCTACGCTACGAACTCTCCCGGCCCTGGGGGGTCGTTTTCTAGTGACTCATCCCCGCCGTCCACGCCGCTGGAGCCCTCGCGGGTTCGGTGCAGTCGTCCGCGCGGTACCTGCTGGGGTAACTGGGTTCCGACCCGACATAGACAAGGGCCACCCGATCACGGAGCATCGTCCTCGAGACGGCCACGTGGCAGTGGGACGTACGGGAGGAGGAGGACATGCGTGATCGGATTCTCGCCACGGCCGCGGCCCTTGCGCTGGTCGCGATGGTCGGGACCCGGGCCGCAGCCGTGGGGACGATCGACACCACGAACGCGACGATCGACACCGGGTCCGCGCCAACGCAGGGGACCGTGACGATCGACCCCGCCGCGCCGACCGGCATCGTCCCGACGCTGCCGGCCATCACGGAGCCGGGCGACGCGCCCACGGTCACGGGTTCGATGCCGGCGATACCCTCGTTCGGCGACGGCAGCGAGGGAGCGTTCTCGGCGACTGTCGGCACCGTCGCGCTGACGCCGGGCACGCACCAGTACACGTCGTTCGACGTCACGAGCGGCGCTGGCGTCACGCTCTCCGGCGCGACGACGATCCTGGTCCAGGGCGCTGTGTCCATCAGCGGGAGCCTGTCGTCGGCGACGGCGGGCGCCGGGATCACGATGCACTGCGGCGGCGACTTCACCCTCGTCTCGCGGACGCCGGCGAGCCTGGTGGAGACCACCGCGGTGTCGAGTCCCATCGAGATCGTCGCGGGCGGCAACATGGAGATCGGGACCGGCGTGAACAACGCCGACGCGCAGGTGAGCGCCGCGAGCTCCGACGTCACCATCGACGCCTACGGCGACGACGGCCTGAACGCCGCGATCCGGATCCAGTCGGGCCGCATCCTCGCGCCGGCGGGGAGCATCACGACGCGGTGCAACGGCTGGTTCTCGAGTGGCGGTATCCTCTCGACGAGACCGGGAGTGGTGGCATGCCAGGGTCCTCTGTGGATCCGCTCGTTCACGAACAACATCACGGCCAACTCGAACGGCTCGTACACCGTGACTGCCGGGTCCGCGACGCTGGAGTGCGACGCGTGGCTCTTCGTCGGCGGCCCCTTCGACGTGGTCGGGACCGGCTCGGCCACGTTCAGCACGACGAATGGGCCGTGCGACTTGACCGGAGGTGTCACGACCGCGGACGGCGACGTGACGGTCCAATGCGGCGGCGACTCCGACCTCCGCGACCGGGAGGTCACGGCGGGCGGCTCGGGACGCCTGTCCCTGTCCACCACAGGCAACCTCCGTTGCCGCGGAGCGCCCGTGCGATCGCTCGCGAACGACCTGGACCTCGTGGCCGGCGGCACGATCCGCCTCGTGGGGGCCGCGTCGCTCAGCAGCGACTCCGCGCTACGGCTGAGCAGCTCGGGCGGCGACTTCCGCATGTTCAACACGTCCGAGCTCGTGGGACTCGGCGCAGCGACCGTGCGCGTCGCGGGCGACGTATTCGTCGGCGAAGCCACCCCACCCGAGAAGCTCCCGTCCAACGACGCCAATTGCGTCCTCGACGTGGGATCCATGGACCTCACCGCCGGCGGAGACGTGACTCTCGACGCGACCACGACGCGTGCGGGCGGGATCGGCGGCGCGTTCCACGTCCTATGTGGCGGCGCGCTCACCGTCGCAGGAGCGATCACCGCGCGCGGCGATGTCACCTTGCAGTCTCAGGACGGTGACATCGACGTGCTCGGCGTGTCGCTGACTACCGACGACATGACGGAGGACGGCGCGATCCGGGTCGAGACGTGGAAGGCGGGCGCGCAGATCGACGCCTCCAGTGCGATCATTCGTTCGGGCTCGAGCACCGCGCAGAGCGGCGACGTGGACGTGCTGGTGCACGACCCCGGGCCCACGGTCATCGATTCGTTCATCCTCCCCAAGATCGTCCGCTTGAAGCTCAAAGGCGAGGGGAAGGACTCCCTCAAGGCCGCAGGGGTCTACGACGACGGCGGTAACCCCGTCGACTACAGCCAGCCGATGACGATCCAGGTCGGCGACTTCGAGCGCACGTTCACCGTCCAGCCCAACAAGAGGGGCACCGCGTTCAAGTTCAAGGGGCCGGACGTCGTCCTCAAGCTCCGGCCGAACCGCTCGGACTCGAGCCGTGGGTTCTTCGTCCTGCTCATCTCGAAGACCACGTTGGCCGGGCTGATCGACCCGAATGCGCCACTGGAGATGCACTTCAGCGGCACCGGGCTTCCCGACGCGTTCGGGAAGTTCGAGCTGACGAACGGCGGGTACCGGGTCGGCCGCGCGCGCGGGACGCTGATCGCTCCGGAGTTCTTCCTGACGCGGATCAAGGCGAAGGTGCGGGACGAGAAGCGGGACACGATGAAGATGAAGGGCGGCTTCCGCACGGACGGTCCCGTCCCCGAGATGCTCGGAACCGTCGTCATCGCTGTCGGTGACGAGTTCCGCCTGTCGGTACCGGGCAGCGAGTTCAGTCGGAAGAAGGACCGGTTCACCTACCGCAACAAGGCGAATGGCGTATCGATCCGGCTCTTCGTGGACTTCGGCCGCGAGCTCATGCAGATCGTCACGAAGGGTGCCGAGCTCGGCGACCTGTCCGGCCCCACCACCGACATCGAGTTCGACGCCGGCGACGGCAGGGGCGCGGTGCTGGGCACGGTCGTCCTCGGAGAGAACGGGGACAAGCGCGGGTACTGACCCTGCACTGCCGGGCGCACCCCGAACGACACCCAGCGTCCAAGCTGGGCGTCCTGGCCCGCTGCTGCGTGCGATTGCCGCGAACGCGGTCAGGCGCCGACCGGCACGCGGAACATGCCTGGCTCGTGCGACGCGATGCGGCCCTAATCGGATGCGCTCGTCGCGGGCGCGCTTCCGGCTCGTGGCGAAGGGCGAGCCGCTGAAGGACGCGGTCGCGACCGAGGGCGCCGCAAGCCTGTCGTTCTCGTTCGGGCAGATCTCGGGCGACGGCACGGTGACGCTCTCGCTCGGGAGGTACAAGCTCGCCTGACAGCGCTTGGAGGCGGCACCCGGATTCGAACCGGGGATCACGGATTTGCAATGTCCCCGGGACCCGTGCGCAGAGACGCACAGGCTCGAATTCGCCGCCCCCGCCGCACTCCGTCGCCCCCTCTGAACTAGGTAGCGTTCCCCGAGCCGTTCCCCGGGCGTGCGGGCGATGACGGCGCGCGAGGCGGCTGCCAGAGCGTACGCGCTCATGCTCGAGATCGATCGGGACGCGCGTGGGAACCCGCTGGCGCTTGAGGGGGTGATCCGGTCCGTGATCCTCAAGCACCCCGACACCTTCCAGTACCGCGACGACGCGCTCGGAGTCATCTACTGCGTCCTCGGCACCGGCGTCCGGTGGATCGACGGTCGTCTCGGCGACGCACAGCCGAACAACGACATGAACCTCCCGCCCGATGAGGGGCGGCACCAGGGGTTCGTGACGGAGGACCACGGGTTCGCCGAGTCCGTTGCTGGCATGGGCGACATCGGAGAGCGCCTGGCGCGACAGTTCCAGAACGAACGCGAGGCCAGGCAGCGGGCGGCGATCGAGACGATCGACCGCATCGACGAGCGATGCCAGCAGCTCCGGCCCGACGGTGTCTCGTGGTATCCGATCAGTTGGTACGGCTGCAACCTGTGTGCGCCGGCCGACGCGCGACCGGACTTCCGGGACGGGGCGGTTGAGACCGCCACGCTGATCGTCCGTTGCCGTCCGACGCCCGGCACTGAACGCTGGGTCGTCCATCAGCGAACGAAGCGGTACGCGGAGCAGATCCTCGCTGCGCTCCAGCAGGACTCGCCATGAAGGGCCGGCACCGCTGCCCCGGGTGCGAGAGGAGCACCTACGGGTCGGAGTGGGACGGCGCCTGGTGCGTCCTGTGCGCGTTCTGCGTGCGGGTTCTACACGGCGAGGGGGTGCGCTGATGGGCGCCAAGCGCAAGTGGTTCATCAAGTTCATGGTCGTCACCGAGTCCGGTGGCTCGCTCGACCTCGCCGTGCCGCACGCTCCGGTTGAGACGGACGACTACAAGGCCGCGCGCACCGCAGCCGTCCGCGCAGTGTTGGCGCTCGCGAACGAGCACGCCATCTCGCGTGGAGGTAACCGTTCACCCCTTCGTCGCGAGCCAGGATCCAGATCGTTCGGCCATCGGTCGATCAAGATGTTGTGGGCGAGCGGCAGGACGAGGATCTGCGGGCGATGGTCGAGGGCCTTCTGGCCTGGATCGAGGAGCTGGAGCGTCGCGAAGCGAAGCATCTGCGCCGCATCGACGAGCTCGAGTCGCGTCTGAAGCGTGACTCCCGCAACAGCTCGAGGCCTCCGTCGTCGGACCCGGCGTGGTCCAAGCGCCGTCGCGGCCGAAGGCCGCGTAGCGGTCGCAAGCAGGGCGGACAGCCGGGCCATGAGGGCACGGCGCGCGAGCTGGTGGATCCGTCCAACGTCGATGAGACCAAGGAGCACCGTCCCGACCTCTGCGACGCGTGCGGACACGACGATCTCGAGCAGGGCATCGGCGATCCGTACCGGCACCAGGTGACGGTGCTCCCGCGCGTGCTCGTCACGGTGCGGGAGCACCGGCTGCACAAGGCGCGGTGCCGGCGCTGTCGTGCGGTCACGACGGCGGTCCTGCCCGATGGCGTGCCGACCGGGGCCTTCGGTCCGCGGCTGACCACACTTGCCGGCGCGCTGCGCGGCGTGTACCGCGTGAGCGTGCGGGAGACGCAGCGGCTGCTCGGTGAGATCTTCGGTGTGAAGATGTCGCTGGGCAAGATCAGCGACTGTGAGCGTCGGCTCAGTGACGCTCTGCACTCGTCGTACCTCGAAGCCCTCGGGGCAGTCCGCACGTCGCTGCGAGCCAACGTGGACGAGACGTCGTGGAAGGAACGGGGCCGGGTGTGCTGGCTGTGGGCGGCGGAGAGCGAGCACGCCACAGCCTTCGGGATCGATCGCCGCCGCAGTGCCAAGGCGAAAGGGCGGCTGATCGGGCGGCGCTTCGGTGGCACGGTGATCAGCGACCGGATGGGTGCCTACGAGTCACACCCACTTGCCCGCCGCCAGCTCTGCTGGGCGCACATCGAGCGCGCCTTCCGTGCGCTGGCCGAAGGCCCGCGAGGACATCGCCGCTTCGGCAACAAGGGCGTCATGATCGCGCAGTCGGTCATGCGCAGCTACCGGCTCTTCGGTGAGCACGGCGACCGTGACCGGCTGCAAGGCGAAGCCGCTGTGCTGCGCGGACGGCTCGAGCGACTGATCGCGAACGACGACTCGGCTCTGGCCAACCATCTGCGCCCCCGCGTGGTCGCCCTCTTCACCTATGCGCGGACCCAGGACGTGAGTCCGACGAACAACGCCGCCGAGCGCGCGGTCCGCAAAGCGGTGCTCTGGCGCAAGGGCTCCTTCGGAAGCCAGTCCGCTCGCGGACTCCGCTTCGCCGAGCGCGTGTTGACCGCCGCGGCCACGCTGCGACGCCGTGGCGACCAAGTCTTCGACTTCCTCGCCGACTCGGTCGCCGCGCACCTCACCGGCGCCGACCCGCCCGTCATGGTCCCGCTGCCCGTCGCACGCTGAGGCTCACACGCTGTCAAGGGGTGAACGGTTACCGTCGTCCTTTACGTGGATGTTCGACACGGGCCCGGTGGTCGAGGAGCGCAGGCGCCCGGTGGCGCGGTGTCACTCGGCGTGTGCCCGGGGCATCGACGGTATGGCCACCGAGGTCGAGGTCCACCTGCGCGATGCGAACCCGCG
Source organism: Planctomycetota bacterium (assembly GCA_965248445.1). GTDB lineage: Bacteria > Planctomycetota > JAJSAM01 > JAJSAM01 > JAJVHW01 > CBDFJG01. The sequence goes on along the minus strand of CBDFJG010000002.1, from coordinate 556,914 downwards.
CTTCGACGTCGTGGGGCTGCCCGACGCCGCCGGCCGCGAGGCCCGGGATCGCGTGCGCTCGGCTCTCGCGAGCAGCGGTTACCGGTTCCCGCGGGGGCAACTGCTCGTGAACCTGGCGCCGGCAGACGTCCCGAAGGTCGGCCCGGTGCACGACCTGCCGATGGCCCTCGGCATCCTGGCTGCTGCGGGAACGCTGCCGCGGGCGGCGTTGCGTGACAAGCTGCTCGTCGGCGAACTCGCCCTCGACGGTCGGTTACGGCCAGTGCGAAGCGCATTCCTGCTTGCCGGGACCGCCCGCGCGCGCGGCATCCGTGAGGCGATCGTCCCGGCGGCGAACGCGAGCGAAGCTGCGCTCGCGGCGGGCGTGCCCGTGTACGGCGCCGCCACGCTGCGCGAGGCGGTCGGTCATCTCGTTGGACAGACTCGGTTGCCGCGCGCGGTCGCGGCCTACGCCAGTCGCCCACGCGCTGTCGACTGTGAGCGAGACTTCGCCGAGGTGCGTGGTCAATCCACGGTGAAGCGAGCACTCGTGGTCGCGGCCGCCGGCGGGCACAACGTGCTGGTTCTCGGTATGACACACCGGCAAGGGGTCCCGAGCCCGGAGGTGTCCGCTGAGCAGCACGAATCGAGATCGAGCGGCCGTCTTGGCCCGCGTCTCGACAGACGACCAGCACCTCGACGTGCAGACGAGCTCGCTCCTCGAGGAAGCCGCGACCCGCGGTCTGACGGTCGTCGAGGTCTGCCAGGACGTGGGCACTGGTCGCTGCATGGAGCGCCCGGGCCTCGATCGCGCCCTCGCGCTCGCAGAGGCGCGCGAGATCGCGAGATCGACGTTCTCCTCGTCGCTGAGTTGTCGCGCGTCGGACGGTCTCTCGCGGGCGTAGCGGCCGTTCTGGAGCGTCTCACGGCCCACGACGTGGCCCTGGTGAGCCTGCGGGAGAGCATCGACCTCTCCACTTCCATGTTGGCATCGACACCGTTGTCGCGAAAGTGTGTCGCAGACAGACGGCGATGCATCTGAGAGGTGTCATGAGTGACTCCTTGCCCCTCACGGGGCGTCCGTGAGGGAGCAAGAGCCGCTTCCGGGCTCGTCAGCCGGAGGAGTTCGCTCCTCCGGGACCACCGGTGCTTGGTGGTTTCGCCCATGCGATCGGGATGTCTTCCCCGATAGTCATGAGCATAGCTGGCGTGATGGCACTCGTGCAGCGCCCCGAGCACCCGAGGAGTCGGGCAGTCGGGCAAGCGGGTTTCTGAGCTCCGCTGCGCGAGTGAGACCGCGATCGACAGTGACGGGGGTGGCCTCGGCTGATGGCAGTTGAGATGACTGCTCCGTCGTCTGAGCCCGGACTTCCGGAACCGTTCTCCCCCGTCGCGCTCATTGTATCCCGCCGACACCGTTCCGTGTGTCGGCGCGGCGAGAGCCCTGCTCGCGTCACCGCGCTAATGTCCGCGGCTACCGAGGGTCGAACCTCCAACGCCCTGGGTCCTTGCCGAAGACGTCGCGCTGCGGAAACGAGCCTGCCCTGTGCCAATGGCACAGCGGAAGCACGACATGGATGGAAGATCCCAGCCCGTCTGTCAGAAGCGGATTAGTCCTATGGAGAAGCCCGTGGCTGCGCCCGTGCAGGACACCCATTGATTGCAGCCGCCCGTGAAACCGCAGTTGTCGCTACACTTCAGACCGTCCTTCTTGCACGCTGTGGGGCATTTTTTCCCCGCTTCTATGTGGGGCAAGCAAGATCCTGAGCAGCCGGCCACGCCGGTGACTCCAATGGGACGAGCGAGTGATGCCGTAGCGTTGTCAGGCTTGACGGGCCGCCCACGATCGTCCACGAAGACCGTGAACGAGAATGGCTGTGTGACCGTTCCGGTCACAACGGTCTGACCATCCGCGCTCTGGAACTCGCGAGTGGACTCAAAGGGCTGCCCAACGTGTTTCATGTCCACCGCGTACGGGAGGAGTGAACGCACCTGGGCGTCGGAGAGTAGGTGCAGGTCACCTGTGGACTGGTGGACTGGAGCGAGCGACACGAGCAAATACCGAGTGCAAGAGCACCAAGAACGACGAAACAGAAACGCATAAGCCCTCCTGATGCCGCGAGCCGTCGGTTCGCGCCCGAGTGCGCGAACCGACGGGCGACGCCTTCACCAGAGGCTACCGAGCGGACCGGGGTGCACGCGAGCGTCAGTCACAGTCTGGATACGCAGCCGGGGACGCTGCCGAGGCGACGTGTGCAAGTCGTTGCTGCTGCAGAGCTTGTTGGAGGTGGGCCGTACCGGACTCGACGGGAGCGAGCAGGGCGAGCGACAGAGCCGAGGACGTGCAGCGTCCGAAGGCCCGAGCGGAGCGATGGCAGGCCGACGGAGTCGGCGCAGCAACCCTGACGGAGTCCATCCACCGGTTCAACTCAGTGGCTGGGCGCGGTCGAAGCTCCCTCGGGTGGTGGGCCGTACTGGATTTGAACCAGTGACTTCCACCGTGTGAAGATGGCACTCTACCGCTGAGTTAACGGCCCACCGCGCGTCGGGCCGGGAGTCTACCGGTGGCCGATCCGGCGTGAAGGAAAGGGCATCCGAGCCATGCCTGCCGGCAGTGTGAAATCCTTGTTGGCCGGAGGAGCCGGTCCTACGCTCGCCGCCCCCTCGCGAGGGGGACGCACCGGGCTTCATGGGTCCGGTCGGATCCCGGCTGGCGGCCGGTCGAGCAAACCCGGTGGGGACGTAGCTCAGTTGGTAGAGCGCCGCGTTCGCAATGCGGAGGTCAGGGGTTCGACTCCCCTCGTCTCCACCACACAGCTCGCTGCCCGTATGGCTGCCGGTCCCGGACGTGACGCGGGTACGTTGGCGGGGACAGGAGGTCGCGCATGAGCGGACCGGAGCAGTCTGGATCCCCGGAACAATCTGGATCCGCGGAGCAGTCTGGATCCGCGGAACCCGAGTCGGCGAACGCGCCGAACCCTCCGGCGGGTGCGGAGCGCCGCCGCTTCCCGCGCCTGCGCGAGGCCTGCAACATCCGCGTCCGCAGGCTGAACGGCCTGGTGCCCGACGATCCGGGCACCGACGCCGTGACCGTCAACATCTCGGGCGGCGGACTGCTCTACGCGAGCGACGAGCGCTTCGATCCGGGCACGTTCCTCGCCGTCGAACTGACGCTTCCCAACTTCCCGAGTGCGGTGGTTGCGTTGGCGCGCGCGGCGTACGTCAGCAGCGCCGGGCCGCCGTTCGAGACGGGTCTCGAGTTCTGGTGGGTTGGCTGGGACGATGACGAGGCGCAGCGGCAGATCTCCGAGTACATCCGTGGTGAACTTGCCGGGGACGGCGACGGATGAGCTTCTCGTGGATCGTCACCGATCAGGTGGGCGCCATGAGCCAGCCGTGGCCCGAGGAACTCCCGCGTCTGCGCGAGCGGGGCATCACGCACGTCATCGCATTGACCGAGCGGATGTCGGACGATTTCGAAGAGGTGGGGATGTCGGCCCTGCACCTGCCGGTGCGTGACTTCTCGCCGCCGACTCAAGAGCAACTGGCCGCCGCCGTCGACTATATCGACGCCGCGCTGGCCGGCAACGGGCGGGTCGCCGTGCACTGCGGCGCAGGCCTCGGCCGGACGGGCACGGTTTGCGCCGCGTGGCTCGTGAGCCTCGGCCGCACACCGCCGGATGCGATCGCGGAAGTGCGTCGCCGACGGCAGGGTGCCATCGAGACGCGTGGACAGGCGGGTGCCGTTGCGGCGTTCGTGATCACTCTGCGGGGGAGGTCGTCGTGATTCGCGTGGGAGTCAACGGAGCCCGGGGCCGCATGGGACGCGTCGCCTGCGCGGCCGTGAGCGGTGCGGACGACATGACGCTCGTGGCGGAGACCGATCTGGGCGATGACCTGGACGCCCGGATCCGGGACGCCGGTGCAGACGTGGTGATCGACTTCACCGTCGCGTCGAGCGCGCTGTCGGTGCTCGAGTCGATCCTCTCGGCCGGTGCGCACGCTGTCGTCGGCACCAGCGGGTTCGGAACGGGCGAGGTGGCCGCGGCGGCTGATCTGTGCGCACGTCACGACAAGAGCGCGCTGATCGCGCCCAACTTCGCGATCGCCTCGGTGCTGATGGCAAGCTTTGCCGCCCAAGCGGCGGAACATCTGCCGCATGTCGAACTGATCGAGGCGCACAGCGACAAGAAGCCCGACGCGCCGTCGGGCACGTCTCTCAAGATTGCCTCGGACATCGCAAGGGCGCGCGGTGCATCACCTCCCGCCCCGGGCAACGAGTCGGTGCCGGGCGTGCGCGGCGGGACCGTCGAGGGCGTGCGCGTGCACAGTCTGCGCGTGCCCGGGCTGCTCGCCCGTATGGAGTGCTTGTTCGGCGGTGACGGCGACACACTGACGCTGCGTCACGACACGCTGACCCGCGAGTCGTTCATGCCCGGCGTGCTGCTCGCCGTGCGCAATGTACAAGGGCTGACCGGACTCACGTACGGCCTGGAGCACATCCTCTGAGCGGTCGGGCAGAACGCCGTGCGCCGGGCGAGTTGATGCTCATCACCGACCGCCGGCTGGCAGATGACCTGACCGATGTGGTGCGCCGTGCGATCGCTGGCGGGGTCGACGCCGTGATGCTGCGCGAGAAGGACCTCTCCACCGACGCGCTGGTGAGGTTCGGGCAGCCGCTACGGCGCCTGTGCGCGTCTTCCGGCGTGACGTTCGTGGTCAATCACGATCTCGAGGCGGCGCTGCGCCTGGTCGCCGACGGCGTGCACCTCGGACACCTCTCGCCCCCCGTCGGCGCGGCCCGTTCCGTTCTCGGCTCGCATGCGATCGTGGGCGTGAGCGTTCACGATGACGTCGAGCTGGCGGCGGCAATCGCCGCCGGAGCGGACTACGTCACGTTCGGGCCCGTGTTCGAGACGCCGTCCAAACAGGGGGTCCTCGCGCCCCGCGGACGCGCCGGCCTCGAGCGTGCGATCAGCCTCGCCCGTGACCTGCCGGTCCTGGCGCTCGGCGGGCTCGACTCGGCCTCGGCGGCAGGGCTCTCCCGGACCGGTGCGGCAGGCCTCGCGGTGATCCGTGCGGTGGTCACGTCGCCCGATCCCGAGGCGGCTGCGGCGGGGCTGCTCGCGGCCTGGCGCTCGGCCTGAAGCCGAGTTGGTGACGGCGAGTTGGTGACAGGGGGATGGTGCTTCTCGCGTACCGTGTGGGGCTCGATCCGACCCGGAGGCCGACAGCCGGGAATCGGGCGGCCCGCGAATGCGGGAGGCGAAGGTCCCGTAGATCGGGGCCGATGAACACAGCTCCGGCGCCGGCGCGCGCCGCCGAGGTGGGAACATGCTGAGCACTCGAAACCCGGAACGTTCCGCCTCGCGCGCGAGCGCGGCGCTACTCCTTCTTGCCGGCGCTCTCGCGACCGGCGGCTGTGAGGCGGTCTACGGGGTGAACGGTCCCGTCGCTTCGCGCGCGAAGAAGGAACTGTCGAACGCGCCCTCGGCACCGCAGAAGGCCGTCGTCTCCATCGCGTCCACCGGCGGTGCGGTCGAGGTGCGTCCATACGACGGTGACCGATCCGATGACGAGCGCCTCGAGTCGCTCGTCCGCGAACTCACGCGCGTCGCCGATGACGCCGCCGCCGTGGCGGCGAGCGAAGCTGGGCTCTCGTTCACAGAGGGGCGCGGACCACTGGTCGTGCTCGGTGACGACGACGTGCCCCGGCGCGGTGACGTCGCCGTGCGCCTCATCGACGGCGTACGCCGCCCGGTGCTGCGCGTGCCGGTCACGGGTCTGTTGAGCGGCACGTTCCTTCCTGCGGCGCACTTCGCGCCCATGGTGATCGAGGCAGCGGTTCTGTCGACAGCCGGCGACCGCACTCCGCCACCCTGGTTGACCAACGGATTGGCCGTGGAACTGTCCGGTTCCTTCGACCGTTTGCTGCACGAGCGCGCGCTCGGTGGGCCGACGCTCCGCGTGTCGGCCAACTCGCTGTTCCCGGTCGACGACATCGAGGATCCGCTCGTTGCCGCGACGCGCGTCCGGGCGCTCGAGCGCATCGCCCGCGGCGACCGGCCGCTCGCGCGCTTCGTCAAGGAACGCCTGTCCGGCGCCGGGGAGGCAGCGGCTCTCGATGCGGTGGGCGTCCAGGGCGACGTGTTCCTCGAGGCCGCGGCGGAGACCGAACGGGCCGAGGCGCTCGATGATCTGGCGCTCGGTGGCCCGCTCGGCGCGCTCGCGGAAGCGCGCGACGCGCTCGCGTCGGATTCACCGGAGGGCGCAGCCCTCGCGGCGCCGGTGCTGAAGGCGGCGCTGCGGGACGGCGACGCGAACGAATACGTCGCGGCGGAGGCACGCATCGTGCTCGCCCACGTCGCATTCCTGCGTAACGATCTGAAGGGAGCGGCGCGCCACCTGCAGAGCGCTTCGACGCCGGCGGATGCCCTGTTGCGACCAGCGGAGGCGCGTCTCCTGGCCGCGCGTGTCACCGAAGCGGCGGGCGAGGCGGAGCAGTCCTCGCGCCTCTACCGCGCGTTCGCGGCAGACTTTCCCGACCACCCCGCGGCGTCGCAAGCCCTCTTGGCAGTCGGCATCTCCGAGGAGGTCGCTGCCAGTGCACCGGGCGTCGCGAGCGATGTCGTGTCGAAAGACGCGCGCGTGCGGGCCCGCGCCGCCGTGGCGCTCGGCGAAGCAGGCGATCCGTCTGCCGCCCCGGCGCTGCGCGAGATGATCGACGACGACGATCCGGACGTGCGGCGGCTCTCGCTCGCCGCGCTGGCGCTGCTCCTCGGCGAGGATGCGGAGAACGACCTCGAGCGCGGTACACGGGACGGGGATGCCGCGGTGCGCGGCGCGGCGCTCTCGATGCTCGCGTTCGCGTCGCCGGCGCGCGGAGAATCCCGTGCGCGCGATCTGGCTACGGATGACAACGCGGAGGTGCGCACCGCAGCGGAGCGGATCCTCGCGTCCGCCGCGCCGCCGAAGACACAGCCCGTTCCGAAGACTGCGGCGTCCGGTGCTGCGCGTCCGGCGGTCGCGGGGAACATGCGTCCGAAGCCTCCGACACCGCGACCCCCGACTTCCCGTGGTGCGCCGCTGCCTCCGAAGAACACGTCGTCGGTGACTCCGCCCGCCAAGACGGGCGCGAAGCCACCCGCGCCTCCCCTTCCGCCACCCAGCTCCCGATGAGCAGCGACGGTGGTCCGGGGAGAAGGCGCACGGAGACTGAGTGGATCCGCGGTCTGCGCGAACGCGTGGGCGACGCACCGGCGAACGGCGTGGTGCTCGGACCTGGCGATGATGCCGCCGTCCTGATCCCACCGCCCGGCGAGATCCTCGTCGCGACGTCCGACGTCCTCGTGGAAGGGGAGCACTTCCGGCTCGGGCCGGGCGGGGCGTCGGCTCGCGATGTCGGGTGGAAGGCACTTGCGGTGTCGATCAGCGACGTGGCGGCGATGGGTGCCCGCACCATGTGGGCGCTGGTCACCGTGGCGCTGCCGACGTCGCGACTCGGTGAGTTCGCAGACGAGTTGCTCGAGGGATTGCTCGGCTGCGCGGACCGGTTCGGGGTCGCGGTGGTCGGCGGGGACACGTCCTCCTCGCCCGGCCCCGTGGTCATCGACGTGACCGCGATCGGGGCGACCCCGGATACGGCGTGCGTGCGGAGCGGTGCACAGGTCGGCGACACGATCTGTGTGACCGGCGCCCTGGGCGGTTCGCTGCTCTCCCGTCATCTCCACCCGGAACCTCGGCAAGTCGAGGCGCTGGCGCTCGTCCAAGGGGGCGGGGTGCATGCGATGATCGACATCTCCGACGGCCTCTCGACCGACCTCGGGCACGTGCTCGACGCGTCCGGTGTCGGTGCGCGCGTCCGTGCCGACCGCGTCCCCGTGCACGACGATGCACGGCGCGCGTCGGAGCAGGACGGCCGTTCGCCGCTCGATCACGCGTTGCACGACGGGGAGGACTTCGAGTTGCTCTTCACCTGCACACCGGATCGCGCCGACGCGCTGGCGTTCGACGGTCTCTCGGGCACGGTGGTGACGCGTATCGGGACGGTGACCGAGGACCGCTCGTACCTGCTCGTGGACGAGGACGACGGCGTCCGCGTGATGGAGCGGCGGGGGCATGACCACTTCCGCGAGGATTGAGCGCACGCTCGAGGGAGCGGACGCGACGGTCGCTCTCGGCCGCGCTCTCGCAGGAGCGTTGCCGCCTGCGGCGGCCGGCGTGCTCGCGCTCTCCGGTCACCTCGGTGCCGGCAAGACGACGCTCGTCAAGGGCCTGGCGGAAGGGCTCGGTGTCGCGTCGGCTCGTGACGTCACCAGTCCGACGTTCTTGCGCGTCGTGCGGTACGAAGGCAGCCCACCGCTGGTGCATGTCGACGCGTATCGGATGAATGGCCCGGAGGACGTCACCGAACTCGGTCTCGACGAGGATCTGGCGGGCCGCGCAGTCGTCGTGATCGAGTGGGCGGAGGTCGTGAGCGGCGCTCTCCCGGCCGATCGCATCGACATCGCGCTCGATCACGCGTCGGAGTCGACGAGGCGCGTGCGGCTCGCTGCCGGAGGCCCGCAGTCGTCTGCCTGGCTCGCCCGGTGCGAGGCCGCACTGGACGTGTCGTGAAGCGAGCACTTCGTTCCCGCCGGCTGCTTGCGTGGACGCTTCTCGCGCTCTCGGCAACGTCGGCCTTCGCAGCCGACGAGCCGCACGTCGTGGTCATCGACGTGCGCCGCGGCATCTCGCTCCTGTCTGACGGCGAGCCGGTTTCGGGCGCGTCCGTCGCCGCGGTGCGCCCGGGTGACGGACCTGAACAGGTGGTGGCGGAAGCGGTGCGCACCGATGGCGAAGGGCGCGCCGCCCTCAGCGGCGTGCGCGGCGGCTGCACGGTTCTCGTCTTCGGGCCGGATGTGCCGCCGATCGTGCAGTACGTGCGGGCGCCGGTGGACGGGGGTGTTGTGAACGCCACGGTCGCTGTGGAAGCGAGCGCCTCCGCAGAACTGCGCGTGACCGATCCTTCGGGCGACGCGATAACAGATGCCGTCGCCTCCCTGGTCTTCGTGGTGGACGTGCTCGGACGTCCGCCGGCCGGGAAGTCCCGGCACGGGTTCACGCTCACCACCGTGTCCGACGAGAAGGGTCGCGTCCTGTTCGATCACATTCCCGGCGGGGTCGTCGCGGAGGCGTCGGCCCGCGCGGACGGGTGGGTGGGGAGCGAACGGCTTCCGCTGCGCATCGGCGACGGCGTCGTTCCCGAACTCGTGCTGCGCCGCGGCGGGGCGCTCAGCGGTCTCGCCCGCGCGGTGCCCGGTGGAACCCCGGCCGTCGGTGTCACGCTGACTCTCGGACCGTCGGTCACGAAGACGGACGACGACGGGAGGTTCACGTTTCGCGGCGTCGACGAAGGCGCGCACGTGCTCAGCGTCGCGGGCTCGGAGTTCGTCCTGCGGGAAGCGCCGAAGTTCGTGCTGTCAGAAGGCGAGACGCGTTCGGACGTGGTCGTCACGCTGGTTCGCGCCGCTCGGCTGACGGGGGTCGTCTCCGGCATTGGCGGGGAGTCGCTCGGTGGCGCGGAGATCCTCATAGAGTGGCCGCCCCGCGCGGACGGCCGGCCGGAGTCGGTGGTCGTGACGGCCGACGGCGAAGGCGGATTCCGGATCGCGGGGTTACAGCCCGCCGACGGCGTGCGGGTGGAGGCCCGCTTCCCGGGCTTCGCGCCTCTGGTACGTACCGGAATCTCGCTGGCGCCGGGCGCCGACGGCGGTCCGCTGTCGTTCGAGCTGGATGAGGGCGGACGTCTCGCCGGACGCATCGTGACGGGCGGCGCCCTTGGTGTTGGCGATGTCGAGATCGCGGTGCGGCGTGAGGGCGAGGGCGCGGGACGCCCGCCACTTGCCACGGCGGTCACGGACGAGAACGGCGAGTTCCGGCTCGACGGCGTGCCGAGCGAACCCGTGATGCTCGTGGCGACGCCGCCGATGGCAACGAACCTGCGCGAGGGGCGCTTCGGTCCGTTCATCGCGACGGCCGATGATCCCGCTCCGACGGGCGACCTCTCTCTGCGACTCGGTTACGAACTCACGGTAGTTGTCCCCGATGCGCCGCTCGGCACGATGGTCAGCGTCACCGATGCGGACGGCGCGAGTCGGATGGACGAAGTCGGCGCAGACGACACCACAGTTTTCGCGGGGCTGGCGCCGGGCACGGCCACTGTGTCGGCGCACGCGCCCGGGAGCGATTCGGTTGTGACGGCCGACACAGTGCTGCCGAGCGGATGGCCGCTGGAACTGAAGCTCGCGGTAGAGACGTCCGTGAACATGCGCGTCGTGAGCCCCGAGGGCACCGCGGTCACGCGGCTCGACCTGACCGCCCTCGCCGTCCCGGAGATTGACCTCCGCGAAGGCGGCACGGAATCCCCAGCCCACATCGTGAGCAAGTCGCTGTCCGATCCGGCGGGGCAGTTCTCCGTGCGGTTGCCGCCCGGCCGGAGCCGATTGGAGCTCCGCTCCGACGCCCTGCACGGAGCCGTCGAGGCCGTGGTCGTTGCGACGGACGACGGCGCCGTCCAGGACATCGGAACGGTGCGGCTGTCGCGCGGTGAGATCGTGCGCGGCGAGGTCGTGGGCGCCGACGGCGGCGCGGTCGAAGGCGCGCGAATCAGCGTCGAGCCCGCCGGCGACGCCGCGTGGCTGGCGCGGACAAGTGAGGCCGACGCCCGCGGGCGATTCGCGGTCCTCGGCGTGCCGCCGGGCGTCGCCCGCATCGTCGTCGAGGCGGACGGCTACGCGCCGCACGTGTCGACGCCGTTTTCGGTGCACGTCGGCGCGCTGGTCGACCTCGGAGTCGTCACGCTGTCGCCGGGCGTGCTCGTGCGCGGAAACGTCACGAGTGCTCACGGCGTCGCGGCGACCGCCGTCGAGGTCGTGCTCGACCACGACAACGGATTCACGTTTGCGGCTCAGACGGACTCGTTCGGCCGTTTCGAGATGCCCGGAGTTCCGCCGGGTGCGGTGGTCGTCACCGTCGGCGATCGCCGTGTGCGGTTGGAGGTGCCGAGGTGGGGCCGCGAGCGCGAGGTCAACATCGACCTGGATGCAGGGACGCGTTTTATCGGCCGCCTCCTGCGCGACGGTCGTCCGGAGGCGTTCGCACACATGCGCGCTCGTGGTGGCGTGCCGGAGCGCGTCGAGGTAACGACACGTACCGACGCATCCGGTGGATTCGCGCTGCCGCCGCTCCCGCCGGGTCCCATGGAACTGGAGGTTGCACCGCTGGCAGGGATCACGCACCTCATCAAGCTCGACTTACCCGACGCGCCCGAGTACCTGCGCGAGATAGAGCTGCCGACAGCGTCGCTCTCCGGCGTCGTGCGGGACACGGAGGACGGGCGCGCCGTACCGGGTGCGAGCGTGTACGTGTGGGAGACCGACGAGGACGGCCTGCGGGTGCACACCGTGGCGTCGGTCGTCAGCGGATCCTCGGGAGAGTTCACGGCGCGCGGGCTTGCTCCGGGTGACTACTCGCTGGAGGCGCGCGCACCCGGTCGCAGCGAGGGCCTTGCCGGTCCCGTTCGTGTCGGCGGTGACGGTCCGGATCCGACCGTCGAGATTGCGCTGCCCCGGGAGGCCGCGCTCGTCGCACGACTGGTGGACCACCGCGGGCGCCCGGTTCCGCACGGTTGGATCAGCGCAGTGCCAACGGATGTCAACGGCGTCCGTGTGCGGCTCCGTGCGCGGGCCGGCGTCGATGGCCGAGTACGTCTCGGTGGACTCGGCCGGGGCGATTTGCAGGTGGAAGCCGGGGCGTGGGGGCGCGGCCGTGCGCTGGTCGGAGGCTTCATCCTCGGCGCCGGCGAGGTCTACGACGTCGGCGACATTTCGCTCGAGCTCGCCGGCGCGCTGCGGGTGCTCGTTCTCTACAACGGCTTCTTCCCGGCGGAGGGCCACGACGTGTCGGTCGAGGATCTCGGCGGCCGCGACCCCCGCGGGGATCCGTCGTCGACCGCCGGGCTCGAGCCGAACGACTCGACCCGCCGCACAGGGGTGGACGGGGTGGTGCAGGTCCCGGACCTCTCCCCCGGCACCTACCGCGTGCGGGTGGCGGGGACGGACTTCACAGTCAGGGTGCTGGTCACACCCGGCGAGGTCGCAAAGATCGTGCTGTGGGCGCCGCCCGCCGACTCGCCCCGCTGACTTGGCCCCGCTGACTCGCCCCTAACTGACTGGCCCCGCCGCCCGCCGATCCGAGCCGCCAGATCGAGCCGCCAGATCCCCCCCCCCCAGATCCAGACTCGCGGAGCCTGGACTGCCCCCGGGGCCGCACCTTTGCTACACCGACTCCAGATGAGCGGATTCGAGGCGAACCGAAGGGCGTGTCCCTCGTTGGAGGGGATGGTGGCGGATGCCTCGTGACGACGCCGAGCTCATGGAGCTCTTTGGGGCCGGCGACGACGAAGCGTTTCGCCAGCTGGTCGAGAGGCACCAACGTGGGCTCCTCAACTTCTTCTACAGACGCTGCTTCGACCGGGAGCTGGCCCGGGACTATGTCCAAGAGGTCTTCCTTCGGATCGTGAAGCACAGGGGGCGCTGGGAACCACGCGCCAAGTTCACCACTTACATGTACCGCATCGCCGAGAACTACTGGATCGACCGCTACCGCTCGCGCCGCGCCGCGCCGGGAGTGGCCTCCCTGGACGCCCCCACGTCCGGTGAGGGCGGCGATCTCGCCACGATTCTCGCGGGACGGGCAAGGCGGCCTGACCAGACCGCGGCGGACCAGGAGCTGGCGGGGCGCATCCAGGCGGCGATCGAGACACTCACCGACGAGCAGCGCGCTGTGTTCACGCTCGCCGAGACCCGGGGCCTGCGGTACGCCGACATCTCCGAGATCCTGGACATTCCGGTCGGCACCGTGAAGTCGCGCATGCACGCCACGATGCAGCGCCTGCGCAAAGCGCTCGAGGAGGACGCCCGTGAGCATCTCTCCTGAGCTCTCCGCAGACCTCGTGGCGTACCTGCACGGCGAACTGCCTGCCGAGCGGGCGGCGCAGGTCGCATCCGCCATCGCCACCGACGACACCGTCGCCCGCGAGTACGCGCTCCTCGAACGCGTGCTCGGAGTCGTCCGCGCGGAGACTTCGCTCGAGCCGACCGCCGAAGAGACGGAGTCGCTGAACGTCGCGCTCGCCGACGCCCTCCGCGGCGCCCGCATCGTGCCGCACCCGGCGTGGCGCCGGGCGTTCGACGCCACGGTCCACCGCTACCGCACGTCGAGCGGCTTCCGCCGCACGGCCCTCGGATCGATCGCTGTCCACGCCGCGGCGGCCGCCGTCGTCGCGTGGTTGGTGATCTCACCCGACGGTCCGATCCGCCGTGTGCGCATCACGCACGAGCTCGCGCGCACGCTGCCCGAACTGGTCGAGCCGAAGCCGCTCGACGACAGCGAGATCGTCCTTCCCGACGAGCGCGTGAGTGAACTGGACCGGCCGTTCGTCGAGGCCGACGTCGAGAACGGTGTCGGACTGCCGCCCATTCTTCGTCCAACTGCGGAGACCGCCGGAACGGACGTGGTCTACCTGAACAGTCGCATGACGTTCCGCTTGCTCCTCGATCGCGACGTCGCCGTGGATCGCCTTCGTGACCGGCTGGACGATCTCGCCGACGCCGCCGCGCAGAGCGTGGAGAACGGGCTCGGATGGCTGCGCACCCGGCAGGGTGACGACGGCCGTTGGGGCGAAGGCGCGTCGCGCGACGCGGTCACCGGCGCAGTCGTGCTCGCGTTCGTGCAGTCCGGCCACGGTGCGCGGTCCGGCGACGATGCGGGGGCGCTGTCCCGCGCCGTGCCTCACCTGGAACGGCTACTCCGCGACGACGTGACGGAGGACGATCCGGCGACCGTCCCCACGCAAGCGCTCGCGCTGCGCGCGCTCACGTGGCAGTGGGCACTCGACTTCCGCCACCTTGCGCCCGCGGATCGGGCGGCGCGCCGCGACCTGTTGCGGACCGCCGGCGAACGTCTGACCGCGATACAGACCGCGAGCGGCGGGTTCTCTGTGAGCGGCGCGCCGACAGAGAGGCCGGACGGTTCCGCGACGCTCTACGCCGCGGCGGCCCTCGCCGACCTACGCATGGCGGGTGTCCTGCGCACGGACGCGACGCTTGCCCGCGTCGCCGACTTCGTGGCGACGCTGCGCGGAGCCGACGGACTGCTGCGCGACGATGTCACGACCACCGCGAGCGCTCTCGCGTTCGCCCCGGAGCTCCGGCTCGGCGACGACGTCGAAGCCGGACTCGATGCGGTGGCCGCGGCCATGTCGCGCTCGACGGGGGACAGCGACCCGGTCCTCGACTGGAACGGCATGACGGCTCTGCTCCGCCACGATCGCGACGTGGTCCCCCAGATGCGCGCCCTCCTGGCCCGCCAGGACGCCCAGGGCCGCTTTGCCGGCAGCGCCAGCAGCAGCGTCGGCGACGACCTCGCGACCGCGCTGGGGGTCCTCTCCGTCACCCGCGCGATGCTTCCGTAGCCGGCACCTCCCGAGGCTGGCGTCCTCCCGAGCGGACGGTCTTCGGCACGGCCGTTGCTCCTGCCCTCCCGGACGCAGGAGGTCACCGCCGATGGAAACTCATCTCGTCGCCATCATCAAAGGACGCCGGTACTTCGAGGTCGTCAAGGACGGCCGCGGCATCTTCACAGGCTCCCTGAGCGAGTGTCAGCGCTTCGCCAGGCTCCACGTCGAGAAGGAGCTGAAGTCCCGCCGAGCCCGGCGCAGGCGTCAGCAGCCTCCGGTTCGGGTCTACCGCTCCTGGGCTCGCACGGCCGCCGTCTGAGCCCATCTCCCACGCACCGGGGCGCTCTTCCAACGCAGGGACGCGCGCCCCGGGTCGATTCTGGGTGATCCCGCCGGCCGCCGTGACAAGCGCTGCCGGGCGGGGGGACTTGACGCCTCGTAAACGTCGGTTATCACCACGCCGCTGCGGATGACTCGCGAGTGACGTCGATCCTTCACGCTCGGCGACCCCTGCCGGCCCGTGCGATAGGCTCGCCCTCAGGTTTTTTCGCCACCCTCCCGGAACCCCGAACACGTGCCAGCCCCTCGCCCGGCCGACCTCGCGCTGACGCTCCTCCGCTGGGCGAATCTGTCGGCCGCCGCGATTCTCTCAGCCTGCGTGATTCTGTCGGCCGGTTGCGCGTCGGCGGAGGCTGCGCCGCCGGTCTCGGACGAGGCGCTGACCAGCACCGACGCGCCGGGTGGACCGGCCGCCGCCGCGGCCGAGGAGGCTGATGCGCCGTACGAGCCGCGTATCCATGCGACGCTGCCGGGGACCCGCGTCTCGCACCTCGGACGCACGGTGCTGCGGAAGGCAGACCTCATCGTGCGCGCGAGGGTGGAGGGCACCGACACAGGCCGCGGCATCGAGATTGTGCATCTCGCCGACGTCGAAGCGCTGTGGGGGGATCTCCCTGCGTTTGCCACCGGCGGGCCACTTCGCGCGGTCGTGGGAGAGCCGGGGGTCGTTCCGCAGACCGGTCGCGAAGCCGTGTTCTTCCTCTCGTCGCGACCTCGCTCGTACGGCCACGAACTCGTGCAGGTGATGCGTCTCGACGACGCAGAGGCCGACGAGCGCTTTGCATCCCTGAAGACGTACCTCGAGATTGAGGGCATGTCGAGCGGAGCGCGGCAGGTGGCCGAGTTGAAGGCGTATCTGCGCGCGGCGGTGCGCGATCCCCGCCGCTGGACCCGCGCGAACGCGGCGCTCGAGTTCGGTTCGCTCGCGCGGGAGCGCCCGGGCGATGTGGACTGGAGCGACGTTGACGCGCTGGAGGCGGGCCGCGACCTGGCCCGGGACGAGGACGCCCGCAATGCCATCGATCGCGCGCTCGCCGTCGCCCGGCGTAACGCACCCCCCGACGGTGTGGACGTGGCTGCTACGCTGCCGCGACCCGTCGAGGAACCTGTGGACGTGGACACCGGCGGCGTCACGGAGGACGACATCACGGCGCACGTCGCGCGGTTTCGTGACGCGGAGGATCCCGAGGCCCGGCGCGACGCGTTGCTGCTGGCCGCCGCACAACTGGAGCAAGCGTCTCTCTCGATCGTGCGCCGCGGCTTGACGGACGACGCGCCGGGAGTTCGCGACGCGGCGCTCGCTGCAGCGGCACAGCTGGATCTGCTGTCCGTCGGAGACGCAGTGGTTGTTCTGCTCGAGACCGAGTCGGACCCGAGTGTGTTGCTGTCGGCGGTGCGAGCGGCCGGCTTCCTCCGGACGGCTCGCGCTGTGCCGGCTCTCACGAGACTGCTCGACGGAAACGGAGCGCTCGCCAACGAGGCCGCGGTGGGGCTCGCACGCATCCGGGACGACGACGCGCTCGCCGCGCTGCTGCTCGCCCACGTGGATGCGAGCGGCCCGCGACGGGAAGCGCTGGCGAAGCTCCTCGACGACGGCTTCGAGGCGGCGGAGAAGAGCGCAGGCCGGGGTGTCGGGCCGCGCTGACGGTCTGCGCCGACGCTTCGCCATGAGGCTCGCCTCTTCCGGTTTCCTCCTCGTTTCGGGTGGTAGATTGCGCCGCTCCCTGAGACGCCGCATGCCGAGTCGACACCGCTTCTTCATCCTTGCTCTCTCTTGGTCCCTGGCCTGCGCCATCGGGGTTCCGGGCACGGTCGCGCGCGCCGACGACGGCGCTCGACTGCCGCCACCGCCGGGCCGCCCCGCCGCTGCGCCTACTGCCACTGGGCCTGCCACTGGCCCTGCCACTGCGACGAACGCGACCAATCCCACAAAGCCGCGGGCGTTGCGTCTGCCGGCAGCAGACGTCGCGCGGCTCGCGCTCCGCAACGATCCGGTGCTGCGCGCAAGGGCTCTCGACCCGGCCATCGCCGACACGTTCGTCGACGAGGCGATCGGCGAGTTCGATCCTCTGCTCGGCGCACGCCTGGCGGCGGGGAGGCGCCGTTCCGAGGTGTTCTTCGATCCCTCGGCGTTCGGACCGGGCGGCGGCAGCGCCGGCAGCAGTTTCCAGAGCGAGGACCACGTCGGCGGAGAGGTCAGCGTCACGCGGACGGAAGTCTGGGGTGGACGCTGGAACCTCGGCTACGGCGCCACCTCCACGGACCGCGGCGGCGCTTCGAGCGTCACGTCGTTGCAGCCGCGCTACGACGGCGCACTGTCGCTCGGCTACACGCATCCCTTGATGCGCGGAGCCGGACGCGACGTGCGGTTGTCGCGCTTCCATGAGGCGGAGAGACGCACGGAGGCCGCGCAGCACGATCTGACGCGCTCGTCCGAGGAGACCATCGCGCGCGCCGAACAGATCTACTGGGATCTCGCCGGCGCACTGGCGACGCGAGCGCTGCGTCAGAAGTCCGTCGCGGTCGCTGACTCACTTGTCGCCGTCACGCAGGCGCGCTTGGACGCGGAGACAGCCGTACCCGCCGATGTCGCGGAGGCCGAGGCCGGCCGCGAGTTGCGCCGCGTGGATCTGATCAGCGCCGAGAACGACGTACGCAACACGTCGGACCGGCTGCGCGAACTGATCCTCCCGTTCAGCGGAGAGAACCCGGATCTCGGACTCGTGATCGAACCCATCGATCGGCCGGCGCCGAACGGCGGACGGACGCCTCAACCGGTCACGATGCCAGATCTGGCTGCGATGTTCGCGGCGCGGGGTGATGTGCTCGCCGCGAGCTCGCGAGTCGAGGCGGCCAAGACAGCTCTCATCCGGGCTGAGAATGACGTGGACCCGGAAATCAACGCATTCGCGACCGGTCTTCTGCGCGGACTGGGCAGCGGACTCTCGAACTCCAACGAGCAGCTCGCCGACCACGATGCTTACGACTGGGAGGTCGGACTCGAGTTGAGCGTCCCTTTCGGCAACGTCGCTGCGCTGGCCCGCCTGCGCCGCGGCTACCTCGAAATCCGACAGTTGCAGCGGCGCCTCGACGCCGTCCGCAACACGTCGGTCGGCGAACTGCGCCGCGCGAACAACGATCTCGCCGCTGCCGCTGCGCGCATCGTCGCCGCCGAGGCATCCGTTGCGGCGGCTGAGCTGCAACTCGCCGCCGAGCGTGCGCGCCTTCAGAACGGAGCGTCCACGCCCTTCCGCGTTCTCGAGGTCGAGGAACAGGTCACCGCCGCCGAGTCCGCAGCGATCCAGGCCCGCGTAGACTGGGAGAAGGGTCTGGTGGCGAGCGATCTCGCCGCCGGCCGTGTTCTCTCGGCGCGCGGCCTCGCGGCCCCGGCGACGGAGGACGAGTGAGCCGCGGCCGACAGATTGCCATTGCGCTGCTGATTGCGGGTCTCGTGCTCCTCCTCGGGAAGGCGCTGACCGGCGGGCTCGCGATGCTCGATGTCCGGGAACCGAGCGGGCAACCCAATCTCCCCGAGTTTCTTGCGCTCGAGCCACCTCCGGACTTCGGTCCGGCGCCGTCGATCGCCGAGCGCCGGGCGTTCTGGATGCAGAACTTCCTCACTGGCGACGAAGACGACGCCCAGTGGGGCCTGCGCCAGATCCGCCACGACGGTGATCCGTCGCGCGCCGCCGTGATCGACGCCGCGAAGCGCGCGATGGCGTCGAGCCCCGCGCTCGTGCAGCACACGCTAGACATGATCGCCGATGACCCGCGGGTCGCGGACCGCGAGTTCGCAGTCGCGGCGCTCGAGTCACGCAGTGAACAGACGATCATCCGGGCCGCGAACGTGCTGGGCGTGCTGGGCAAGGCGGCCGGCGGCTGCGAGGAGCGTCTCGCTCAGCTCGGAGTCGAGCGCTCGCTGCCGGTCCCGCGTCATGTCTTCACGGCACTCGCACGCATTGGCACGCCGGCGGCCGTCGCTGCGCTCAATGATGCGTTCACGCGCGCCGACCGGACGGAGCGCGGGTGGGTGTACGTTGCGCTCGGGACCATCGGTTCCCCGCGCGCGGTCGAAATCCTGAAGAGGCACTTCGGGAAGGTCGCAGAGGACGCCGAACGTGCTTCGATCGCAGAGGGCCTCACCCTCGCCGGCGACGACACCGCGCTGCCCTGGCTGCGTGAGCGCAGTGCACGGCTCGGCGACGGCTCGACGCTCGGGGAAGCCATGCTGCGTGTACTTGCGAACGCAAAGGACGGGCTCGCGAGAGAGAAGCTCGTGTTCCGCGCCACGGACCCGCTCGAGCAGGATGACCGCCGCGAGCAAGCCGTCACCTTCTTGCGCAACTACCCGGTCGAGGACGTTGACGAGGCGCTGCGCTTCGCGAGCGTGTGGCGACCGCGCGGCACGACTTCGGAGAATCCACGCAAGGTGCGCATCGCCGCGCTGGAGTCGCGTGTCCTGATGGAGGCGCCCGGTGCGGAGGAGCAGTTGCACGACCTGCTGTTCGCCGCGGGAGACGGCGGCGCCGCCGATCGTGAGGTCGCTGCACTCGTCGTCGGGCGGCTGCGACGCGCAGAACTCGCCGACGACGTAGCCGAGGCGATCGGCACACTCGCGCCGACCGAAGAGCGACTGCGAACGTGGTTCTTGCGCGCCCTCGTCTTGTGCGGCGACCCGGCGTACGCCGACACCGTCGTCGCGGGCATCGCCGCGGACACCGGCCCGTTCGGCGTCGGCGGCGTTGCGTTCGACGTCTACGTCGGGTTGGGCGGGGCCACCCGGCAGATGCGCACCGCCCTCGGCGCTTCGGTTCGGCGGGCGCTCCCGAGCGAGTTCGGCAAGGTCGGCGAGTTCGGCGAGCTCTCGGGATCGGGCCTCCAGCACCTGATCCTCGCGGCCGGCTGGGCCGAGGACCGCGATGCGGCGTCGCTGGTCGAGCCGTTCATGCTCCACGACGTGCGCGAGATCCGCGACGCGGCCCTGCGGGTCCTGCCGGAGATCGGGCGTCGCGAGTCGCTGGCCGTGATGCGAAAGGCGTGGCGCCGCAAGATGGACGCGGGGCAGCGAGAGGCCTTGCGCCTCGCGATGCAGAAGCTCCATCACTCCGCGGAGTGACCGCCCGCGGCCCGGCGGCCCCGCGATGCCTCGCATGACCCACCGTCTCCCAGCCTGAGGTTGATTCTGCTGGACATGCCCCCCCTCTGCCCGGGTATCCAGGCTCGCCCCAGGCCTGGCAGGGCCGTTGCGATGCTCTGCCGGCCACATCCACGGGTGTGGACCGAAGCGAAACAGAAACGGGGACCAAGCGGTGGAGCCAGTCGCGATCGCCGGTACGAACGACGTGTCTCGAGCCCTGCAGGCTCAGGCCGCGGTGGACTCCGCGTTCGCGCACGATCGGCGGGGGAACGATCGCCGACGGGGCCCCACTCCGTTCGTCTCCCGGTACACGCTCCTGGGCGGACGGCGCGAGGGCGACCGCCGCCTTGCCGCGACCGAGAACCAGTACGTCGACCGCTACGAACCGTGGTTGGTCGCCGTGCTCGTCGCGATCGGGGCGCTTTGCGCGCTCGATGCGGTGTTCACACTGCTCTATCTGCAGAAGGGCGGGAGCGAGGCCAATCCGCTCATGGCGCGCGCGATCGAGTGGGGGCCGGTGGAGTTCATGGTGCTGAAGTGCGCCGTGACGAACCTCGGCTTGCTCGTCCTATGCGTGCACAAGAACTTCCGCTACGTGAAGGCGATCGTGTGCGGGCTACTCGGAATCTACGGCCTGCTCTTCGCGTACCACCTCTGGCTTGCCGCCGTCGTCCCCTAGTGGCCGTGGCGGCCGCAGCGAGAGCCAGAGTCCCGCCAGCGCCACGGGGATCGCGCACGCCTGCGTGAACGTGAGTGGTGTGCCAAGCACGTCGCGGACTCGCTCGACGTCCCCGCGCAGCGGCTCCAGCGCGAACAGCGCTGTGGAATGCACGACGAGGAACACGCCGGTCAGCCGCCCGCGCCGCTGCGCCCGCGCGCGCGCTGCAAGGAGAAGCACCAAGACGAGCAGCGAGAGATGCGCCAGTGATGCGATCAACTGCGTTGGCACGATGTAGTACGGCGCGCGGAAGTCCGCCGGCGTCTCGGAGTACTCGTATCGCCAGCCGGCATCCGGACCCGGGTACTGCACGGCGTAAGCCGGAGCGTCCTCTGCCGCCGAGACCCACTCTCCGGACCCGTCCGTTACGTGCACGCCGTGATGGTCGCCCGCGCAGTACGAGCCGATCCAGCCGATCGCCAGGGCGAGCGCGAGCCCCGGCACGATGCTGTCGGTCACGGTGAGGAACGGCCGCCTCTGCGCGCGCGCCCAGACGGCGACGACGGCGACCGCCAGCGCGAAGCCTCCCCACCAGACGAGGCCTTGCTCCCAGATGGCGATGACCTGCAGCCACCGTCCCTCGAAGCGCTCGACGTGCTGCGCGACGTAGAGCGCGCGGGAGCCGACAAGACCCGCGGCGAGGAGGTGGAAGCAGAGATCGAATGCCGACGTCCTCGGTGTTGGCGCGTCCCGCCCGCGCCGCGCCACGAGCCAGGCCCCGGCGAGGAACGCCAGGATGACGAGCAGCCCGAACATGCGGACCGGGAAGTAGGTGTCCGGATCACCCCACGGCATGGGGAAACGCAGTAGCACCGGGAACACAGTCACCTCCCGCCATCGAGCGAGGAGAGGGTAGCCGCCGCGGGTCCGCGGTCCAGCGACCCTCCGCGTCCCGCGTTCCGTGGGCGCCCTCAGGTCCCGCGGCTATCCTCCCGGGCTTCGCGGCAGGGGTGCCGGCGGAACCGCCGCCGGGTGGCTCCTGTGCACGTACCCGATCCCTCTATCTGGCCCTCTTCTGCTGGCCTCTCTTGGCCCCGGACTCGAGGAGAGTCTCCGATGTCGAACGACCCGCTCGCACCTCTCGATACATTCGTCCGCCGGCACGTCGGCCCGTCCTCCGCCGAGATCGACGCGATGCTCGCGACCATCGGCTGCGACTCGCTCGCTCAACTCGTGTCGCAGACAGTGCCCGAGGACATTCGGTCGTCGCGTCCACTCGAGATTGGCCCGCCGCGCGGCGAGCACGAGCTCATCTCGGCGTTCCGGGAGTTGATGTCGAAGAACCGAGTGCTCCGGTCGTACATCGGACTCGGATACCACGGCACGATCGTCCCGCCCGTGATCCAGCGCAACGTGCTCGAGAACCCGGGCTGGTACACGCAGTACACGCCGTATCAGGCGGAGATCTCGCAGGGCCGTCTCGAGGCGCTCTTCAACTTCCAGACGATGGTCGCCGACCTCACCGGGCTCCCGGTCGCGAACAGTTCATTGCTCGACGAAGCGACCGCGGCCGCCGAGGCAATGGGCATCGCATTTGGCGCCGCGAGAGGGAAGAAGAAGGGCTTCTTCGTCGCCGAGGATTGCCACCCGCAGACGATCGAGGTCGTCAAGACGCGCGCCGCGGCGCTCGGCGTGAGCGTGACCGTCGGCGATCCGGCCAGGGTGGACTTCGGCGATCTCGACCTGTGTGGGGTACTCGTGCAGTACCCGAACACCCACGGCAACGTGCGCGATCTGTCCGGAGTGGGTGAACGGGCCAAGTCGGCGCGCGCGCTGTTCTGCGTCGCGACCGACCTGCTTGCGCTGACGCTGCTCCGCGCGCCCGGCGAGTTCGGTGCGGACGTGGTGCTCGGCAGCACGCAGCGCTTCGGTGTCCCGATGGGCTACGGCGGACCGCATGCCGCCTTCCTCACGACGACGGACAAGCACAAGCGACAGATGCCCGGCCGCATCATCGGTCTGTCGCGGGATCGCGAAGGCCGTCCGGCCTTGCGGTTGGCGCTGCAGACCCGCGAACAGCACATCCGGCGCGAGAAGGCGACCAGCAACATCTGCACCGCGCAGGTGCTCCTCGCGGTGATGGCCGCGATGTACGCCTCGTACCACGGCCCCGACGGATTGCGTGCCATCGCGACGCGGGTGCACGACGCCACGGCGATGCTCGCCGCTGGGTTGCGCACGCTCGGTCACAACGTGGGTGACGAGCCGTTCTTCGACACGCTCGCGGTCCGGCCAGCCGGGCTGGACGCCGATGCTGTCGTGAGCGCCGCGCTGAGCCGCGGGATCAACCTGCGGAAGGTCGGAGACGACCGGGTCGGCGTGGCGCTCGACGAGACCGTCACGGCCGCCGACCTGGCCGACCTGTTGACGGCGTTCACGCCCGATGACGGGACGCCTCCGGATGTCGAGTCGCTCCACAGCACGGCGGGGGCCGGGTTCGCCGCTCCGCACGCCCGCACGAGCAACTACCTGCAGCAGAAGTGCTTCACCCTGTATCACTCCGAGACCGAGATGCTGCGCTACCTGCACCGGCTGCAGGACCGAGACCTCTCGCTCGTGCAGTCGATGATCTCGCTCGGCTCGTGCACGATGAAGCTGAACGCGACGTCCGAGATGATCCCCGTCACGTGGCCCGAGGTCGCGGGCCTGCACCCGTTCTGCCCGACCGACCAGGCGGCCGGATACACCGAGATGTTCCGGCACCTCGAGGAGCAACTCTGCGACATCACCGGATTCGCCGCGTGCTCGCTTCAGCCGAACGCCGGCTCGCAGGGCGAGTACTCGGGGCTGCTGGTCATCCGCGCCTATCACGAGGCTCGCGGCGACACCGATCGCGACGTCTGCCTCATTCCCACGTCCGCCCACGGCACGAACCCCGCGAGCGCTGTGATGGCCGGGATGCGCGTCGTGCTGGTTGCGTGCGACGAGCGCGGCAACGTGGACGTGGACGACCTCCGCGCGAAGGCGGCCGAACACGCCGACCGGCTAGGCGGCCTGATGGTCACCTATCCCTCGACGCACGGCGTGTTCGAGGCGTCGATCCGCGAGGTCTGTTCGATCGTGCACGAACACGGCGGCCAGGTGTACATGGACGGCGCCAACATGAACGCGCAGGTCGGACTCTCGCGGCCCGGCGAGTTCGGCGCGGACGTGCTGCACCTCAACCTGCATAAGACGTTCTGCATCCCGCACGGCGGTGGCGGACCCGGCATGGGACCGATCTGCGTCGGCCCGCAACTCGCGCCGTACCTGCCCGGACATCCGCTCGTGCCGACCGGCGGGGAACAGGCAATCGGCGCGGTCTCCGCCGCGCCGTGGGGCAGCCCGGCCATCCTCCCGATCTCGTACCTCTACATCCTGCTGATGGGGAGCGAGGGCCTGCGCCACGCGACCGAGGTCGCGATCCTGAACGCGAACTACATGGCCACGCGGCTCTCCGAGCACTACGACGTGCTGTACCGCGGCGCATACGGCCGGTCGGCGCACGAGTTCATCCTCGACTTCCGCGGGTTCGAAGACTCAGCGCACGTCACGGTCGAGGACGTCGCCAAGCGCCTGATGGACTACGGGTTCCACGCGCCCACGATGTCGTTCCCCGTGGCCGGCACGCTCATGATCGAGCCGACCGAGAGCGAGGGGAGGGCGGAACTCGACCGCTTCTGCGAGGCGCTCATCGCCATCCGCGGAGAGATCAGCGCCATCGAGAGCGGCAGCATGGACAGCGAGGACAACCCGCTGAAGAACGCGCCGCACACGGTGGGAATGATCACCGCAGGCGAGTGGACCCACCCGTACTCGCGCGAGACGGCGGCGTTCCCCGCGCCGTGGGTCCGTGAGCACAAGTTCTGGCCCGCCACCGCTCGCGTCGACAACGTGTGGGGCGATCGCCACCTGATCTGCACGTGCCCATCGATCGAGTCGTACGCCGAGGCAGTCGCCGGCTAGGCGCCATTCTGTGCGGCCTGGGTAGCTAGCTCTGCTTCTTGCAGTGCGCCCGGTAGGCGTCGCCGTCCATCAGGTTCTCGAGCTCATCCGGGTGGGAGAGCCGGAACTTCACGAACCAGCCTTTGCCGAACGGGTCCTTGCTGACCTTGTCGAGGTCGTCGCCGATCGTGTCGTTGACTTCGACGACCTCGCCCGAGAGCGGGGCGTAGACGTCCGACGTCGCCTTGACGGAGTCCACCTCGGCGAAGGGCTGACCCTGCTCGAGCAGGTCCGTGACGGCGGGCAGGTCCACGAACACCAGGTCGGAGAGCTGCTTCACCGCGAAGTCGGAAAGCCCCGTCGTCGCGATGTCCTTCTCGACGCGCACCCACTCGTGCGACTTCGAGAACTTCAGGTCTTCGATGTTGGTCGTCTTTGCTGGCATCGGGGTTCTCTGTCCTGCGGGGCCGTGGTCTGTCGATCGGGCGGCGAGGCTAACGGGGGCGCGTGTAGAACGGGAGCGGAACCACCACGGCGCCGTGCTCCTTCCCGCGGACGTCCAGCACCAGCTCCGTGCCCTCGTCGCGCAGGGTGGGGGGGATGAACGCCATGGCGATGCTCTTGCCGAGGGTCGGCGCGTAGGTCCCGGAGGTCACGATGCCGACCTCCTCGCCGTCGTGCAGGACCCGCGTGCCCTCTCGGGCCACGCGGCGGGTGTCCAGTTCGAGGCCCACCCGGATGCGCCGGACGCCCTCCTCTTTCTGGGCCGCCAGGGCGGCCTTCCCGAGGAAGTCGGCGCCCTTGAATTGCACGCCGAACCCGAGGTCGGCCTCGAGCGGCGTGATGTCCTCGGTCAGTTCGTGGCCGTAGAGCGGCATACCCGCCTCGGTACGCAGCGTGTCCCGCGCGCCGAGACCGATCGGCGTCGCGCCGAGGTCCTCTCCCTGGCTCATCAGCAGGTTCCAGACCCGCTCGGCCTCCCGCGCGTCGAAGAAGAGCTCGAACCCGTCCTCGCCCGTGTAGCCGGTGCGGCTGATCAGGCATGTGAGGCTGACGACCGAACTGCGCGTCATGCGGTAGTACCCGAGTTCCGAGAGATCCGTCTCGGTGCTGACGATCCGCTGCAGCAGCTCCTCTGATTTGGGACCCTGGAGCGCGATGATTGTCTGCGGAACGCCGAGGAGCGACATGCCCTGGTTGGGCTCCTGCGGGCAGGCGGCGTCCACGACCGTGCAGTCGAAGCCCTTCTCGCGGACCAGGTCACGGAAGTGGTCGCGGTCCCGGTCGCGGTTGCCGGCGTTGACCACCACATGCAACCGGTCGGTGTCGCGGTAGACGAGCACGTCGTCGATCGCGGTGCCGCGCTCCGTGGTCACGATCCCGTACTTGACGCGGAACTCCTTGAGCTTCGCGACGTTGCACGACACGCAGTAATCGAGCGCCTCGGTGGCGTGCGGCCCAATGAACTCGACCCGTCCCATGTGGCCGATGTCGAACAGCCCGACCCGCTGCCGGGTCGCGTTCGTCTCGGGGATGATGCCCTCGTACTGGACGGGCATGTCCCAGCCGCCGAAGTCGATGATCCTGGCGCCGAGGGACTCGTGGACCGGGTGCAGGGGCGTTCGCTTGTTCATGTCTTCCTCTCGTGACGCTCCCGACGCTCTCGATCTGCCTCGGAAGGAGCGCGGCCCCACATTGTCTCGGCGTCCCGCTTGAAGCGAGGAGGAAAGCGCGGCCCGCTACCATGCAGGGGGATGCTGCGCCCACTCAGATCACTCACCCTCCTGGCGGTCTGCCTGTCGATTCTCCTCGGCGGCCGGGCGGCCGCGGCTCCGAGGGAGCTGCATCTCGAGATGCGCTCAGGCGGGGAGTTCGTGGGCACGGTGGTGTCTCACGACGGCGAGGCCTTCAGCCTGCGCCGTACCGGGGGCGGGGAACTCCGCATCCTCTGGGACGACCTGACGCCGGCGTCCTTCGTGGCCGCCCGCCGCTCCGTCACGCCGCAGGACGCGGCGATCGAATTCCTCGGCCTGGCGCGCTACGCCGCCGACCACGAGTTGCGCGTCCCCGCCGAGGAACTGCTCGCCGCCGCCCTGCGCGCTGACAAGGAGATCGCGGGCGGCGTCCCCGGCGTCCAGCGCGCCATCGCCACGCTCCGCCTCGCCGAGGTCGAGGAACTCGTCAGCCGCGGGAAGGACCTGATCGAGGACCACGAGTACCTGCAGGCGCTCGGCCGCTTCCGCGACGCCGCCAAGATGGACGCGACGCACGCGTGGGCCGTCAACGGGGCGGGGGAGGCGTGCTACCACCTGCGCCGCCTGGGCGACGCACGCGAGTACGTCGAGCAGGCGATCGCACTCGACCCGGCGTGCAAGGACGCTCTGTTCAGAGAGGCGTACCTCGACCTGATCGAGCTCGACTTCCAGGGCTGCCTGGACGGCCTCGACCGGCTTCTCGAACTGCCGCCGGAGGAGGGCAGAGTCGCGACCCGCGCCGAGCTCGCGAGGAGGGTGCAGGAAGCGGAGGAGAAGCCCGCCTCGATGGAGGAGGCCTTCGAGAAGTGGGCCGACTCGACGCTCGTCGAGGGCAACGACCTGCGCCCGGTCATCGCCGGCATCGTCAAGGGGCCCGGCTTCGAGACCGAGTTCGTGGCGGAGACCGAGCACTACGTCGTGCGCACCGACGTCACGCAGGATTACGCGGAGTTGTTGGCCTCACGCCTCGAGCTGATCCACAAAGAGTACGAGCGGCAGTACAGCTTCTCGAAAACGGGCAAGAGCAAGACTCGCGGCAAGGGCCTCAAGTTCCCGGTGCTGGTGTTCAAGGACCGCAAGGGCTACGTCGGCTGGTTCACCCGGGTGCTGCGCAACCCGCTGATGGCGAAACAGACCGGCGGCGTTTACGTCCCGCTGGTCAAACACCTCGTCTTCTTCAAGAACAAGAAGTTCGAGGACACGCAGCTCGTTGCGTGGCACGAGGCGTTCCACCAGTACATCGACTACTACGTCGCCGGTGCGCCGCACTGGTTCAACGAGGGCCAGGCCGAGTACTTCGGCGCGAGCACGCTGCGCAAGAGCGGCAAGACCGTGGACGTCGGCCAGACGAACAGCTGGCGCATCGGCATCCTTGAACGCATGCTCCAGAACGGCCGGCTGCCGCGCACCGAAGAACTCATGCAGCGCACGGCGCAGGTGTTCATGGGCGGGGTCCCCAAGCACGACCCGCGTTACTCCGGCAAGCGTCTGAACTCACCGGTCGAGAACTACACCGCGAGCTGGGCGCTGGTGCACTTCCTGGTGGACGGCCAGAAGCGCCGCCACCAGAAGAAGCTGATGCGCTACTTCCGCGAACTCTGCGACGGCGTTCCACACGCCGAGGCGTTTCTGACGGCTTTCGGCAGGGTCAAGTGGGACAAGTTCAACGAGGACTTCGGCTCCCACTGCGTGTGGCTGGTCCAGCGCTGGCGCGCCGAGAAGAAGGGCACCGAAGTGCCCGACATGCCGCGCTGAGTACGGTCTCGGAACCGCGGGTTCGTCCGATCAAGGGACGGCAGCGACCTTGGCCATCTCCTCGCGAGGATCGCCGAGGCTACCGGCGTGGTCTCCTCGTGCTTCAGCGTCCCGGGGAGGTCGTGGCCGACCAGATACAGACGCAGCATCTCCGCAGTCTTGAAGTGACCCTCACGGTCGAGGTCCGAGAGGATCGTCTTGGCCACCAGCACACCGCGTTCGCTTGCCATCGTCCGTTCCCTCGCCTCGCTTCCCGCCGGAGCGTATCAACGCCGCGCTCGCGCGGGTACTCTCCCCGGTCTGCAGGCGGGAGGGTCGATGGTGAGTGAAGAGCGCGTCGAGACACGGCCGACCGAACCCGAGGACGAGGACTTCCTGTTCGAGCTGTTCGCCGCCACGCGTGGCGCCGCGCTCGCAGCGTCCGGTCTCCCGACCGCGATGGTGGAGACCCTCGTGCGCGGGCGATGGGCGGGTCAGCGCATGTCCTATCGCGAGCAGTCTCCGGATGCGGACCATCGGATCCTGCAGCACGACGGCCGGGACGTCGGCGCAAGCATCGTCGATCGCTCAGACGAAGAGCATCGGATCGTGGACATCGTGATCTCTCCCGAGAGCCGCAACCGCGGCCTGGGGCGGCGCTGGCTCATGGATCGGCTGAGCGATGCGGTCGCGGCGGGCGTCCCCGTGCGCCTGAGCGTCGAGATCGACAACGCCGGCGCGCGCGCCCTCTACGACCAGCTCGGCTTTGAGGTGGTGGGGTCCACGCCGACGCACCTCGAGATGGAGCGGTCGCCGGACTGACGCGCGGTGACTCGATGTGTTGTGTCCCCGGGCGGCGTGTCCTGAATCTCGACGCCCGACGGTCCTTCGCACGCGCGTCTCGACGCCTCCGCGTCAGGGGGTTGCGGGGGCGCTTTGCGTGGCGGTCTTACGCGTCCTTCGGCGGATCGACGCGGGTCGCCAGTCCGTCCACCACGGACTCGAGCTTGCGGAGGCGTGCGCGCAAGTCGTCCATCGCCTTGTCCTTCGCCTTCTCGGTGGGCTCAGCGGACTTGCGCAATCCGGCGATCGCGCGATCCACGTCCGGGCGCTCTTGCTCGGAGACACCGCCGCGGTACGAGGTCAGCGCGGGGATCGCGGCCGGATCGCGGAGCCGCGCCAGTCCGGATACCGCGGCGTCGCGCACACGGTCCACCGGGTCACGTAGGAGTTCTTCGAGCCGCTCGCGCACCGCGGGACGGCGATGGCGTTCGAGCCAGCGCCCCGCGGTGCCCAACTCGCGTACGGCGGTGGGCCGGACGCCGCGGGTGCACGACCCTGGGGCGGTGCGGGCGTCGATGACCTCGACTGCACGCTCGTCACGTGACGCGGCGGCGCCCTCCAGCGCGCCGCGCTGCGCGTAGCCGTAGGGATCGCCGGGCTCTGCCGATTGTGCGACGAAGCGGTCGAAGGGAGCGCGCTCCCTTTGGCGGCCGAGCGCGTTGAACGCACCGAAGCGAGCCCGGTAGAGGTCGATGCCCGCGTCCAGGCGGCGCACGATCGCGTCGCGCACACCGTCGTGGCGGTGCTTGCCGGCCGTGCGGATCAGGCTCTCGAGCACCATCCCGTCCTGTTCCTCGCCGATCAGTGTGGCGAGACCCTCGAGTGCTGCGTCTGTGGCGGCCTTCGACAGCGCCTCGGCCATGCGTACGCGCACGCCCCAGAACGACTCGTTGCGGTATGCGTCGAGCACCTTGTCGACGCGCCGCTGCTTGCCGCCGTCGAGCAGCGTGCGTGCAGCGAGGATGCGGCCGTACGGATCAGCGGCGCCCGTGAGCTGCGCCAGGAGCTTCTTCTCGCCCGGGTCGAACTCGAGTCGCATGACGACGCGGCACTCGGGATCCACGCGCACGACTTCGGGCTCCTTGTCCATGGCCACGATGAACGTCTGCTTCGCCTTCTCGAGCTTGACCGTCTTCATGCAGGACGCGCCCTCGCACGTCCACGCAAGATCGAGCGAGAGATCGAACAGCGGCTTGCCCGTCTTCTTGTCCGGCTGCGTCTGTTCGAGCTCGAATGCGGCTTCCTTCTTCTCGGCGTCGAACTTGAACGACGCCTTGACCTTGGGATACCCCTTGCCGTGGATCCACTGGTCGAACCAGCGGACGAGCGATCTGCCGCTGACTTCCTCGAGGGTGCGGCGGAAGTCCGACGTCTCGACAGTCTTGAACGCGAAGCGCGACACATACGTGCGCACACCGTCGAAGAACGTCTCGTCGCCGAGTTCCTTCCGCAGCATGTGCAGTCGCGACGCGCCGCCCGGGTAGAGGTGGCCGTCGTACATCTGCCACGAGTGGTTGAACTCGCGCGTGACGATCGGACGCTTGTAGCGTTCGTCGGCCTCGGTGCAGTAGCGCTCGATGTTGCTGAACACGTCGTACTGCATCTCGTCGTAGCTCTTGGAGTCCTCGAGCCAGAGCGTCTCCATGTACGTGGCCCAGCTCTCTTTCAGCCACGCGTGCGCGAAGTCGCGGCACGTGATCATGTCGCCGAAGTAGCTGTGCGCCATCTCGTGGACGTTGATCTGGTCCACCAGCCAGGTCCACTCGTGGGCGAGTTGCTCGTCCAGCACGAACTGGTCGTCCCACGCGACGAGGGAGATGTTCTCCATCGCACCCCCGAAGCCCGGCAGCGCGAACTGGTAGTACTTCGGGTAGGGGAACGAATGCCCGAGCTTCTTCTCCATCCACGCAAGCATCTCGCCGGTGCGCCCGAAGGCGCGCTCGAGGTCGGCTTCGGTAAACCGATTCGTCGTGAACGACGCCACCGGTCGGCCGCCAAACTCACCCTGCTCGTGACGCACGAACTCGCCGATCGTGAAGCAGGTGAGATAGCTCGGACACGGCTGGTCCAGACGCCAGTGCGAGGTCTTGGTGCCGTCGCCGTGAACCTCCTCGCGCTCGAACGAACCGCCGGCAAGGATCGTGAAGCGCTCCTCGGCGCGCAGGTGCCAGGTCAGTGTCGGCCGCACGGCGGGGAGGTCGATCGTCGGCAGCCAGTGGCGCGCGCGCTCGGTCTCGTTGTCGGTCGCCGCGTACCAGGCGTGGTCCGGGAACGTCTCGCTGGGACTCGAGAAGAAGAGACCCGTCTGCGGGTTGTCCAGCCGGATCGAGACAGCCAGGCGGCGTTCCTCGCCCTCGTCGAACGGCTTCTGCCACGTGACGCGGATCTCCTTGCCGTCGTAGCGCTGGGTGACATCCGCTCCGTCGCCGTCCTGCACGCGTACGTCCTGGAAGTCGACCGCGTGCAGCACGATGGTGCGCGCGCCGTCCCGCCGAGCCCGCACGGTGTGTGTCACCGTACCGTCGACGGTCCGCTTCGCGAGATCGACGTGGTAGTCGATGTCCAGGTGCACCGGCTCGAGAACGAGGTCCGGGGGATAGTGGGGCTCAGCGCCCGGAAGGGTGAAGTCGCCCCTGTGGTGGCCGCGGCAAGCGCGGGTCTCATGCGTCTCAGACATCGTGTCTCCCTCTCTCCAACGCGCCGGATGGGCCGCGGACCGCGCAGAATAGACGCGACCGGGGTGCGGGACGTCAGTTCCGCCCGCTCAGCCGTGGTGCGCGGCGATCTTGCGGGCCAGCGCGGCGACCTCGGCCAGCAGCGCCGACAGATCGAGAGTGGTGTGGCGCCGATCCCGGTAGAGCACCTGCCCCTCGACGACCGTGTGGACGACGTCGCTCCCGCGCACGGAGTACGCGAGGTGAGAGTGGGGGTGATAGAGCGGCGTCAGGTGTGCCGCCGCGGTGTCCAGCACGCAGAGGTCGGCTGCCTTGCCCGGCTCGAGCGTGCCGATCCGGTCCTGCCATCCGAGGAGTTCCGCGCCACCGCGGGTCGCCATCCGAACCGCCTCGACGGCGGGGATCGCCTCGGGATCCTCGTCGGTGCCCTTCGGTAGCAGCGCTGCGAGCCGAACTGCGTCCCATAGGTCGAGGTCGTTGTTGCTGGCCGCGCCGTCCGTCCCGAGTCCGAGAGGGATGTCAGCCGCTGCGAGACGTGCTATGTCGGGGATGCCGCTGCCGAGCTTCAGGTTGCTCTCGGGATTGAGCGAGACACCGGCGCCACTCTGTTCGAACAACGCGACGTCCTCCTCGGTCAGGTGGACGCCGTGCGCGCAGATGGTGCCCCGCCGCAGGACTCCGGTGTCCGCCAGCAGCGCCGGCGGCGTGCGGCCGTGCGCTTTCTCGCAGTCCGCTACCTCGTGCCGGGTTTCGCTGCAGTGGATCTGAAGCGGGATCCCCATGCGCTCCGCGTGCTCGGCTCCGAGCGTCAACTGCTCCGGCGTGAGCGTGTAGACCGCGTGCAGCGCCATCGACACGCGGATGCGTTCGTGTCCGGCGTACCGCTCGACCAGTTCCTCGCACCGCCGGAACGACGTGCCGGTGTCGGGGGCGTCCGGAGTCGGAAATCCGATCACCGCCTGCCCGAGCAGCGCACGGATGCCGGTCGCCTCGCACACCGCGCCGGCCGCGGCCTGGTGGAAGTACATGTCCGCGAACGTCGTCGTCCCCGACGCCAGCATCTCAGCCACGGCCAGCCGCGTGCCGAGCGCCACGGTCTCGGGCGTCGTGAACTCCTTCTCCGCGGGCCAGACGAACTCGTGCAGCCACCGCTCGAGCGGCAGGTCGTCGCCGAGTCCCCGATAGAGCGTCATACCGGCGTGGCCGTGGGTGTTGACCAGACCCGGCAGGACGATCCCGCCGGCGATCTCGTCCTCAGCTGCGTGGGTCTGCGCGATCTCGCCGGCCGGGCCGAGCGCGAGGATGCTGCCGTCCCGGATCGCGAGGGCGTGATCGGCGAGTGCCGGGGCGCCGTCGGTCATCGGGAGGACGACATCCCCCCGAACGATCAGGTCGCAGGTCACTCGCTCACCCATCCCGCGAGGGTATCTTGGGGGCTGCGTGGACCCGCAGGGAGGTCCGAGAGGAGGGGCGTCGTGACGAGCGATCAGGACTTCCGGCCTGTCCGGCCGGATAGGGGCACCTTCCTGGTGGCCGCGCCACGCCTGCTCGATCCGAACTTCATGCACGCGGTCGTCCTGCTCTGCGACCACGGCCCGGAGGGTAGCTACGGCGTCATCGTGAACCGGGCCGCCGGGCTGACCGTGGCCGATCTCTCGTCGCAGAACGACCTGCTGGAGGACCGTGCGGATCGCCTGTGGCTGGGCGGGCCGGTCTCGACCGACACGGTCCAGGTGCTGCACCGACTCGGGAGTTCCGTGCCCGACTCGCTGCACGTGGTGGACGACGTGCACCTCGGCGGCGATTCCGCCGTGATCCGCGCCGCCCTCGAACAGCGCAGCGAGGGCCGCGAGCTGGTGCGCTTCGTGCTCGGGTACGCCGGATGGGGTCCGGAACAGCTCGACGAGGAGCTGCGCGAGGGCGCGTGGGTGGTTACGCCGTCGAGTGAGGATCTGGTCTTCGACCGGCGGCCGGACTCGCTCTGGCGCCGCATCCTGCGCAAGCTCGGCGGCGACTTCGCAGCGCTGGCCGACGAACCGCCCGATCCGTCGTGGAACTGAGCTTCGGTTCGCGTAGCGTTCCTGTCCCCGGGCGGGCGTGCCCGGACACACCGAACACCGTTCCAACGGCCGACTGGCCGACACGCGAGGAGCCCCGATGAGCGAGACCAACAACCTGCCCGTGGCCGAGGCCCACTGTGACGCGCCGTGCGGCGTGTACGACCCAGCGTCGGCGCGCATCGCCGCCGAGGCGGTCGTCTCGATGACGAAGAAGATGCTCGCTCTCGAGGTGCCCGCGGCCTCTGATCACGCAGCGACGGTCGCGTACCAGAACACGCTCTCGCGCTTCATCGGCGTCAAGGAAGAGCAGGCGCACCTATGCAAGTCCGAGCTGCTCGTGCTGTGGACCGACTTCTTCAAGCCGGCGCACCTCGACGCGCACCCGAACATCCACGACATCTTCTGGAAGGCCGCGAAGCTCTGCTCCGCCGTCAAGGTCGAGGTCTCCCCGACGCACTGCCAGGAGCTGATGGACGCCATCCAGCAGATCCACGAGATCTTCTGGGGCATCAAGGGCCGCGACATCGCCTGGTACACGGCGTCCTAGCGACGCTGGTGCAGCACGCCGTTTCCGTGAGTGAGCGCACGTACCGCGTCAGCGGGCACTCCATGCACCCGCTTCTTCGTGACGGCGACGTCGTCACCGTCGACCTCGCTGCGTTCGCGTCCCGACCACCAGCAGTGGGGGACGTGGTGCTGGCGCGGCATCCCTTCAAGGCACGAGTCGAGATCGTGAAGCGCGTCGCCGAAGTCACCACCGACGGGCGCATCGTGCTCCACGGCGAGGACCCTCTCGAGAGCCAGGACAGTCGCGGTTTCGGACCCCTCGATCCGAGCCTGATCCTGGGACTCGTCCGGCTGCCCTGAGC
The DNA here is from genome assembly GCA_965248445.1 of Planctomycetota bacterium. Lineage (GTDB taxonomy): Bacteria > Planctomycetota > JAJSAM01 > JAJSAM01 > JAJVHW01 > CBDFJG01. The sequence continues at coordinate 522,382 of CBDFJG010000002.1, read as the reverse complement.
GCCCGGCTCCTCGGCACGGGGCTTGCCAGAGTAAAGAGGTGCCCGGTGGCGGGCTAGGCTCCACATCCCCATGTCCCAACACTCCGCGGATCTGCGACTCCAGGACGTCACCTGCCGCTATGGCGAGCAGTTGGCCTTGGATCGCGTGTCCCTGCACGTGCGCGCGGGGGACTGCTACGGCTTCCTCGGCCACAACGGGGCGGGGAAGACCACCGCCATGCGGGTTGCGTTGGGGCTGCTGCGTCCTCGATCGGGGACGGTCCTCGTGGACGGCTTCGACGTCGCCGTGCACCCGCGGGAGGCCCGGGCTAGGCTCGGGGGCCTCATCGAGCGGCCGGGCTTCCACGACCATCTCACCGGCGCCCGAAACCTCGAGATGCTGGCCCGGCTCCAGGGGCTCGCCGCCGGGGCGGCCCGCGCTGAGAGCGCGCGGGTGATCGGCGAGGTGGGCCTCGGGCACGCCGGGAACAAGCCGGCGGGCGCCTACTCCCAGGGCATGCGCCAGCGGCTCGGGATCGCCCAGGCGCTGCTGGGGCGGCCGCGCGTGATCTTGCTCGACGAGCCCACAAACGGCCTTGACCCGGAGGGGATCGACGACGTGCGTCGGCTGTTCCGCCGACTCGTGGACGAAGAGGACGTGACGCTCCTCATCTCCTCCCACCAGTTGCACGAAGTGGCGGGTATCTGCAACCGCATAGGAATTCTGCGCGAAGGGCGCATGCTCGTCGAGGAGGAGACAGCGGCGCTCCTCTCGGCCGAACGCGTGCGCGTCGTGGCGGGGAACCGCGTTGCCGCGGCCCGTGTGCTCGCCGACCGCGGTCTCACGTTCGATGCGGAGGATTCCGAGTTCCTGGTCGACGTGTCCGGCGACGAAGCCGACTCGCTCGTGCAGGCGCTCGTGGCCGGCGGCGCCCAACCGCGCGCGTTCTCGCCGCACCAGACGACTCTCCAGGACGTCTATCTCCGCGTTGCGCGCGGTGAGAGCGGCGACGCCCAGCGGGCCGTGGCTCCGGTAGCGGTGGCCCCGCGCGAACGCATCGCGCCCGCCGGCCCGGTGCGTCGCGTGTTCGGCTACGAGATGCGGCGACTCTGCGCGTCCCGCGCAGCGCTGCTCGCGCTGGCCGCACCCGCAGTGGCCGGTGTGGCCGCGGTCGTGTTCCGCTACGCGAACGCGCGCGGGTTTGCGGCAGAGGTCGCGGCCGGCGATCTCGCGTCCACGACGGACGTGACGGCGTTCGAGGGCGTGGCGACGGCCCTGCGCGCGGGCCTGCCCGTGTTGGCGATCGTCGCCGTCGCGTTCGGGAGCCAGCAGATCGCCGGCGAGCGCGGCCGGGGCACGCTCCGCAACGTCCTCCTGCGACCACTCTCACGCCACGATGCTGCGGCTGGCAAGGCGCTCGCGCTTGCAGTCATCGCTGCCATCTCGCACCTCCTACTGGTGGCCGCGGCATTCGCCGCGGCCGCGGTTCTGTTCGACTTCACGGACGTGACCGAGGAGCTCTGGAACGGAGAGAAGTTCCAGCTCGTGAAGGCGAGCGAGTTGTGGCCGCCGCTCCGGCTGTCGCTGGTCGCGTCGTTGCCTGCCGTCTTCGCGTGCGCAGCCATCGGACTGGCCGCGGGCGCGGTGTTCCGGCGATCGACATCGGCTCTCGTGGCCGCACTGGGTGCTCTCGGGCTCCTGGACGTCGGCCGCGCAGTGCTCTCGGGTGTGGACCTCGAACAACTCTCGCCGCTCCAGTACGTTCCGACGTGGCTGCGCGACCGCTCGTTCGTACGTCACTTCATGGATCTCTCACAGGGCGTGAGCAACACGTCATTCGATCTCGCGACTGAGCAATTGACGGTGCCACTCGTGTGGTGCTCCGCGATGTTCGCGCTGTCCGCCGTACTGCTCGTCCGGAGATCCGTCCTGTGACCCGTTCCCTGCCGCTTGTCCTCGCCGTTCTCGCCGCCCTGTCTGCGGGCGCGTGCAAGTCGCTCGGCTCGGATCTGCCGACGGATCCGCCTCCGCTCTTCGACATGGAAGAGCCCGCGGCGTTCCTGATCGATCCGGACGACGAGGCGGCGCGTAGTGAACTGCCGCTCGGGTCGTACAGCGGTGTGCACGTCCATGACGCGGTTCAGGCCGCAGGCTCGCTCGACGAGGACGCCCTCTCACTCGATGAGGAGCCCGCGTCGCTCGACGACGACGCGAGTGGAGCGTCCACCGGGGTCCTCGTCCGCCGCGTCATCGAGAACTCGCCCGGAGACGCCGCGGGGCTGCAACCCGACGACCTTCTTCACTCGGTTGGTGAGCCCGGTCGCGGCGAGTTGCCGTTGCAGTACGCGAGCGACTGGCGCGGCGTCGAGGACGACACCTCACCGGGCACGAGGATCACCGTGCGCTATGACCGCGCCGGCCTCGAGAAGACGGCCGAGGTGGTGATGGCGCAGCGCGCGCGGCCGCGGGACCGCCTCAGCACCTCCCGCTCCCGCGAGGGCCTGCGCGCCGGAATCGTCCTGCGCACGGCGACCGAAGTCGAGGCGTCGCGTGCCGGCCTCGCTGCCGGCGCGGGCGCCGTGATCGTCGGCCTCTCGCGCAACAGCCCCTTCCGCGGGGCGGGTCTCAAGTATGGAGACGTCCTCGCGTCGGTCGGTGGGCGGAGGGTCGCGCATCCCCAGGTCGTGCTCGACGTGATCCGCAACGCCGAGGAGGATGCCGTACTTCCTGTCACCGCCGTGCGCGGGGAGGAACGCCGCAAGGGGCAGGTCGCCCTGACGGAGCGCGTGACGGGACTACGCAACGTCAGTATCCCGCTGATCTACTCGTGCGGCACGGAGCGTGGCGAGACGGAGACGTCGATCCTCTCGGGGCTCCTCCTCCAACGGACGACGCGAGCCGCGTGGGAGTGGCGGGTTCTCTGGCTGTTCTCGTTCTCCGGCGGCGATGCCGACCGGCTGGAGGACTCCGAGTGAGACGCGTCCTCTTCGTGAGCGTGCTCCTCGCAACGCTCGTCGTCACCGGCGCCGCGCAGGAGCGCTCGTTCGGTCACGCGACGACGGTCACGATGCCCCGCGGGCATCGACTCGAGGCGGTTCTGTCGGGAGACGCGAACGCGGACGGCCTGCCGGACCTCTGGCTGCAGGTCTCACGCCGTGGCAAGCGCACCGGCCGCGCAGTGCTCGTCTACCACCGACGCGCGGGCAGGGTGTCGTTCCCTCCCGAACCGGATGAGACCGTTGAACTGCACGCCGACGGAGTGGGTCTCGCCGTCGCCGACGTCCACCCGGATCCGGGCGACGAGATCGTCCTGCTCACGCGGACCGGTGTGTTCATCGTCCGCCGCGGCCAGACCGGGCGCGGTCGTTTTCTCCGCGTCGTGCGAACCGACGTGCTGTGGCAACTGCCACACAATCGTGAACTCGTAGACTGGAGCAGCGGCGTCCTGGACGTCGACGGGGACGGCCGCGACGACCTCCTGATCCCGGGTCCGGACGGCTACGTGGTTGCACTGCAACGACGCGACGGAAAGGAAGTGCGCTTCGAGCCGCGAGCGCTGTCGCTCCCCGAGGACGCGGGGCAGCTGGTCGGCCGCGGCGCACGCAGGATCCGGGGCCGGGCCCGCAGCCGGCAGATTCGCTTGCAGATCGGAGTGCGCCCCGAGGGCAGCGGCGAACTGCTGTCCGTCGCGGACAGCGTCCCTGCCCCGGCCTTCCGCGACTGGGACGGTGACGGCGACCTCGACGTGATCGCGCAGACGGCGGCCGAGCTGGTCGTCTGGCGGCAGTCGCCGGGCGGTGTGTTCCCGGAGTCGCCCGACGTGCGCTTGGCGCTGCCGATCGAAGTGGACCGGCGCCGGCTGCTCGACGTCTCCTACGCCGCGCTGACGGCCGACATGGACGGTGACCGCCGCAGCGACTACCTGCTCGTGGCGGGCGACCGCGACTCCTCGGACCCGCGTGCGCAGATCGCGCTCTTCGCGCGCAAGAACGGCGGTCCGGACGCCACGCTGTTCGGAGAGAAGGGGCGGCCGCGACAGCTACTGGTCGTAGCCGGATTGGCGGCGAACCCGCGGCTGGACGACGTGGACGGCGACGGCCGTGCGGATCTGGTGATCGGCGCCGCGCGACTCGATGTGCTGGACGCGGTCACGACCGCCGGCGGCGGCTCCGTGGAGGCCGAGGTCTACGTCTACCGCAACGTCGGCGGCAGACTGACCCGCCAGCCGGCACTCACCGTCCCGGTCAGCGTTCCCGCGAAGACGCTGCACCGATCGCGCCGGGAAGTCGCCGCGCGCTTCCTGGGAGACCTGACCGGCGACGGGGTGTCCGAGCTCATGCTCCGGGACGACCCGGCGCTCCTGCGGATCCTCATGGTGCGCCGCACCAAGGGAGGCCTGACGGTGGTCGAGCGCCCGCTCTACCAGACGCGAGTCGACGAGGGGGCCGAACTGCGGTTCCTCGACGGGCCCGCGGGCCGCGAGATTGCGCTGTTCGACGCCCGTTCCCTCCTGCACGTGAGGTTTGGGAAGTGAGGCGCGCCGCAGCACTGCCCCTCGTCTTCGCGATGGTCCTCGTGCTCGCGATGGCGCCCGCCGCGCCGGCCGCCGCGCGTCGCTTCGCCGGGGCGGGTAGTTTCACGCCGGAGTTCGAGGTGTCCGGATACGTCACGGGAGACGTGGATGGCGACGGCCGCGACGAGATCGTCGTCGCGGGGACTGCCGGCGAGGTACGTGTCTGGCGCGGCGACGACGGCGGCGCGCTGACCGGGCCCGGCGGTGCGCTCACACTGCCCGATCCGGCACGCAGTCTTCTGGCATTGGTACAGCTGCGGCCGGAGGACCCCGGCCTGACGTTGCTGACCCTCGGACCTCGCGGTCTGATGGCGTATCCCGCGTCGAGCGGCGCCGCGCCGGCGGCCCGCGGAGTGGAGCTCGCCAAGGGCGCCCGGTTCCTTCTGCGTGTCGGCGCCCCGCGCTTCGCGAACATCGCGCGGGACGTCAACGCCGACGGACGCATCGACGTCATCGTGCCGAGTGGCGGCCACTGCGAGATCTGGCTCCAGTCGGCCGGCGGAACGATCGCGACGTTCACGAAGGCGGCGCGCGTCGTCGTCGACCTGCGCCGCGAAACACGGTCGCGCAGGGAAGCCCTGACGGACGTGCTCGAGTCGGCGTTCTACGTGCCCGATCTCCGCTTCGAGGACGTCAACGGAGACGGTCGCGACGACCTGATCGTGCGCGACGGCGACCTTCGCGCATACCACCTGCAAGCCGCGGACGGACGGTTCCCCGAGTCGCCGACGGTGCAGGTGGAACTCGACAAATTCCGCGATACGACGCCGGCGGGCGACCTGCGGCTCGGCCGCACGCTTGCCGGCGGCGACCGCCAGACGATGGAGAGCCGTGATCTGACTGGTGACGGCATCCCCGACCACGTGATCGCGCACCGCCGCAAGGTCTGGGTCTTCCACGGGACGTCCGCCGGGCCGCAGTTCCAGAACCCGGCGGCCGTGCTGAAGGTCGCCGACGACGTCACCGCGGTACTGCTCGCGCGCATCGATGACGACGACCTGCCGGACCTCGCACTGATCCGTATCCAGGTGCCGTCGGTCGCCGGACTTCTGCGCGGGCTCCTGGCCGAGTGGAGTGTCGACATCGGGGCCGTCGGGTACGCCAACGCCGGCGCGAAGGGGTTCGCGCGGACGCCGGCGTGGCGTGGCGAATTGAGCGTCACGCTCCCCGCCATCCTCGGCGTGATGCGTGACCCCGATGCACTGATCAAGCGTTTCGAAGACGCAGCAGGCAGCTTTCGGCAGACGCTCAAGGGCGACCTGGACGGTGATGGCCGGGAGGACCTCGCGCTGGTGGGCGGTGCGGGCGAGGGGCCGCGGCAGGGGCGCATCGACGCCTGGCTCGGCGTCGCCGGCAGCGACGACACCGCCGGCGTCGAACGGGTCCTCAGTGAGGTCCTCTTCGAAGGGGATGGCAAAGACTGGGTGCTGGACGACGTCTTCGACTGGATCGCCGGACTCGGCGACGAGATGGCGGCTTCGGCCACCGACGGCCGCGATGCCGATGCGGCGGCGGATCTCCGGCCGCGGGCATCCCATCGCCAGATCGGGGTGCAGCTCGCGCGCCTCGACGGACAGCGCGCCCACGCCGTGGTGCGGTACGCCGACAGGACCACCGGCCGCACGGTGTTCGACGTGCTCGCCCTCAGATAGCGTTACTCTCGCGCTCCGTGTTGAGCCCCGAACTCGTCGAGGAAGCCGCTCTACGCCTGGACGGTGTCGCGCACCGCACACCGCTGGTCACGTGCGCGGCGATCGACGCCGCCGCGGATGCCCGCGTCTTCTTGAAGTGCGAGAACCTCCAGCGCGTCGGCGCCTTCAAGTTTCGGGGGGCGTACAACACGGTCGCGACCCTCTCCGACGAGCAGCGCCGGAGCGGCGTGGTCACTCACTCCTCGGGAAACCACGCTCAGGGCGTCGCGCTCGCCGCGCGGCTCCTCGGCGCCCCGGCAACGATCGTGATGCCGCACGACGCGCCACAGATCAAGCGGCGCGCGACCGAGGGCTATGGCGCGCGCATCGTGAGTTGCGATGCCGCGGACCGAGAGAGCGTCTGTGACGACCTGATCGCGGGTCAGGGGCTGACCCTCGTGCACCCCTACGACGACGAGCGGATCATCGGCGGACAGGGAACCGCGGCTCGCGAGATGCTCGAGGATATCCCGGAACTCGACGTCATCGTCGCGCCGGTGGGCGGGGGCGGTCTGTCATCCGGCGCCTGCCTCGCCGCTGCGGGCAGCTCCTGCCGCGTCTGGGGGGTGGAGCCGGTGGATGCCGATGACGGACGGCGGTCGCTGGACGAGGACCGGATCGTCACGCTCGCGACGGTGCCGAGCACCATCGCCGACGGACTGCGCACCCGTCACATCGGCGAGCGCAACCTGGAGGTGCTCCGCCGGCACCTCGCCGGCATCGTGACCGTGGATGACGGCGAGATCGTGGCCGCCATGAAGCTGCTCTGGGAGCGGGCGAAGATCCTGGCCGAACCGAGCGGCGCCGTGGCCCTGGCGGCGGTCCTCGCCCGCCGCGTCACGGTTCCCGAGGCCGCCCGGGTCGGGGTGCTCGTCAGCGGCGGAAACGTCGACGTGTCAGCGTTCTTCGCGTCGCTGTCCGGTTAGCCCGAATCGTTCACCAGCCGGGAATCTGAGCGGGCCGTCGTCTGTCTAAGTGCTCGTACTCGCTAGTACTTGCACCGACAGGAGCGCCGGCCCGATGACGACAGACTGTAGCCCGCAGGGGACCCTCTTCGCGGGCATCTGTGGACGCACCGCGGTGACGCGCTTCGACGCCGGTACCGTGACGAGCGACGGGGGCGTGCTGCTGCTCGAGCGGGTCGATCGTCGCATCGATCTGCTCTCGCGGTTTGCGCGCTGCTTCGGGGACCACCGGGACCCGCGTCGGGTCGAGCACACGGTCGGCCAGATGCTGCGTCAGCGGGTCTTCGGGCTGTGCGCGGGCTACGAGGATCTGGTGGACCACGACCATGTCGGCAAGGACCCGCTGTTTGCCGCGGCGTGCGGCAAGCGCGAGGGTGCTCTGGCCACGCACCCGACGCTCTCGCGGCTCGAGACCACGCAGCTCGGCGCCACGGCACAGACGCGCTACGCCAAGATCGAGATGGACCAGGAGCGCGTGGACAGCGTGCTCAGCGACGTCTTCTGCGAGGCCATGGGGCCGGAGGATCCGGGCCTGCTCGTGCTGGACCTGGACCACTCCGACGTGCGGCTGCACGGCCGGCAGGAGGGCCGCTTCTTCCACGGCTACTACGGGCACTACTGCTACCTGCCGCTGTACGTCTTCTGCGGCGAGCACCTCTTGCTCGCTCGGCTCCAGACCGCTGACAGAGATCCCGCGCGCGGAGTCGTGGACGAGCTCCGTGCGCTGGTCTTACGTCTGCGGCGCCGCTGGCCCCGGGCCAAGGTGCTCGTGCGCGCAGACTCGGGCTTTTGCCGCGAGGAGCTGATGGCCTGGTGCGAGGCCGCCGGCCACTTCTACCTGCTGGGCATGGCGCGCAATGAGCGCCTTGAGCGACACGTCGAAGACGCGCTCGATGAGGCCGCAGCCCGTGCCGTGCAGACCGGCCGAGCAGCCCGGGTCTTTCGCGACTTTGCCTGGACCACGCTGGGGAGCTGGAGCCAGAGGCGTCGCGTGGTCGCCAAGGCCGAGCACCTGCCGGGCGGCAAGCGCAATCCCCGCTTCGTGGTGACCAATCTGCCGCCTCGTAGCTGGAGCAGCAAGCGTCTCTACGAGCAGCTCTACTGCGCCCGGGGCGAGGCGGAGAATCGCATCAAGGAGCAGCAGCTCGAGCTCTTCGGCACCCGTCTGTCGGTGCACACGATGCAGGGCAACGCCGTGCGGATGGCCATGTCGGCCATGGCCTACGTCCTGACCTGTGCGCTGCGACGCATCGGTCTCGCCGGCACCGAGATGGCGCGTGCGCAAGCCGGCACGATCCGCCTGCGGCTGCTCAAGATCGGCGCGCTCGTGCGGATCACGACGCGCCGGATCTGGGTCTCGATGTCCTCGTCGTGGCCCTGGCAGCACGTCTTCGAGCGCTGCGCGCAACGACTGCTGGCATCCCCGAAGCCGACCTGACGTCCCGCCGCGCCGTCCGCCACACCACCGCCCGGCCTACGGTCTGCCCACACCGCAGAATCCGCGCCGTTTCGGCCGCTCACTCGCGTTGCCCTTGTGGCAACGACGACAGCATCCGCCCTCGCCTGGCCAAGATCTGACCCTGTGGACTCCGAAAGCACCGTCATCGCGACGTCTCGTGAACAGATGCGGCTAACCGCCGCAGCGGTTAGTCAGACAGCCAGTCATCATCCTGCCGGTACTCCTTCCCCGAGCCTTTCGGGAAGTAGGAGGCGGCGAGCCAGTTGTCGGAGGAGAGCGTGCCGCCGTCTTCGAGGCGCCGAACGTCGTTCAGGCTCTCTGTGGCGCGCGCATCGTCATCGTCGTCGGCCCAGTCGTCGTCGGCGTAGCCCTCGCGGAAGTCCTCGACCACCTCGAGCGCGCCCTGGTTCTCGTCGGAACCGAGGCGGCCCTCGAGTGCCATCGCAGCGGCCATCGCCGTGCCCTTCTTGACGCGTGGGAGCGCGGGGTCGTCGCCGGGCTCGAGATCGTCGCCCGCGTCGCCGTCGTCGGCCCGGCTCTCTTCCATCCCGTCGACGACGGTGGCCCACGGACGGTCTCCGCCGGCTTCGGACTGGCCGTCGAACGACAGCTCGCCCTCGTGCACCGGATCGCCGAGGCGCGCGATGCGGCGGCCGTCGTGCTTCTCGATCACCAGCCGGTTCTCGCCCTCTTCGTCCTCGTACTCCTCGACCTGCACGGTGCGCGCGGGCGGCACGCCCGTGTCGCCGGCCGTGCGGCACCGGAAGTTCGCCTGGTGCGCGAGACGCAGCGGCTCGTCGGTCAGGCCGGCGACGCTCCCGCCCGCGGGAACGGGTGTCTCCACCGTGCGCTCGAGCCAGTAGCCGTCGTCGTCCTCCTGGATTGCGAGGACGACCCAGTCACCCTGCTCGTTGCGCAGGCAGTAGTGGTGGAGCCGGCGGCCGTCTCCGTCCAACGAGCGGTGGCCCGAGACCACGAACTGCTCGGAGTAGTACCGAACGACGTCGCCTACGGCCAGGCCCAGCGGCCCCTGGGGGCCGAGCGCCGGGTCGGGACGGCGTGATCCGCCGAGTCCACCACGAATGCGATCGAGAATGCCCACCGTTCCTCCTTGGCCGGTCGGAAGGGGGCGGCCCGCCGGGTAGTCTTCCATCGGCCCCGCCGGGCCTGGAGGTGAAGCATCTCGGAGGGGTCCAGCCTGACGGTCGAGCCTGGAGACGGACCGAAGAGCTCTTCCGATGCAGGCTCCACGGTCATTCTCGTCAGCGACACGCACCTCTCGGCCGAAGCTCCAGAGGGGGTCGCCGACTTCCTGTTGTTCCTCCGCGGCCCTGCCAGGGCGGCCTCGCGTGTGATCCTGCTCGGCGACTTGTTCGACTTCTGGGTGACGCCTCTACAGGCTCGCGACCCCGGCCTCCGCCCCGTCCTCGAAGGCCTGTCCGACCTCGTGACGTCCGGCGTGGACGTGGGCTTCGTGGAAGGCAATCGCGACTTCGCCGCGACGCCGGAACTCGAGGCGGTGGGGGTCCGGTCCCTGCCGGACGTGGGCCTCCTGCGCATCGGCGGCCGGCGAGTGCTCTACACCCACGGCGACCTCCTCTGTACCCAGGACGTGCGCTATCAGGCGCTCCGGCGGGTGGCTCGGTCGAACGTCGTCCGGCACGTGCTCCGTTCGCTGCCGGAGAGCGCGGCAATGCGGCTCGGGCTGGGCGCCCGCGCGGGCAGCAGGCTCGAGACCTCGCGCAAGGCGTACGGCGACATGGGGCTCTACCCGCCGGCGGTGGCGGGGCTGCTGCGCGCCCACGAGGCCGACGTCCTGATCTGCGGACATGTGCACTGGGGCCGCTGCCACCGAATCGAGGTCGAGGGCACCCTGCGGGACGTGATCGTGCTCTCCTCCTGGGAGGACCGGGGCTCCTATGCGGTCGTCGACGAACAGGGCGCCCGGATGCTCTGGTGGGGCTCCGAATTGGCGGGGAAGCCCGGTGCGGCCACGGGTACCTTGCCCGGTTCGCGCCTCGAACCGGCCGGAGGTCCTGACGGACAGATGCTCGTCATCGCCATCGACGGACCTGCCGGCGCCGGCAAGAGCACGGTTGCACGCCGCGTGGCGGACAGCCTCGGGTATCGCTTCCTCGACACGGGAGCGCTGTACCGGGGCGTCACCCTCCTCGCGTTGCGCGCCGGGTTCGACCCGGGGGACGAGGACGCTCTCTCCGGTTTGGCGGAGTCGTTCGAGCCCGCGCTCCGCGTAACGGAGCGGGGTGTGCGACTGACGCTCTCCGGCGAGGACGTGAGCGAGGAGATCCGTGGCCCCGCCGTTTCGAAGGCGGTATCCACGGTGGCCGCGTTGCCCCGCGTGCGCGCGGCGATGGTCCCGCGACAGCGGGCCGTCGCCGACGGTGGCGGTGTCGTCGCGGAAGGACGTGACATCGGAACGGTCGTCTTCCCCGACGCCGACGTGAAGATCTACCTCGACGCCGCGCCCGAGGAGCGCGCACGCCGCCGGGCCCTGGAACAGGGCGACGCGGACGTTGCGCGTGTGTTGGCCGACCTCACCGATCGTGACCGAAAGGACAGCGATCGCAAGGTCGCACCCTTGCGCGCAGCGGACGACGCACTGCGCGTCGACACCACGGGACTCTCGATCGACCAGGTCGTGGAGCGGATCGTGACGGCGGTGCGGGCGCGGCTCCTGCGGGAGAACAATGGGAGTGGAACCGCTGCTCCGGCGCGCGACGTATAGCTGCATCCGGCGCGCCCTTTGGCTCGTCTCGCGCGTGCTCTGGGGCGTGAACGCGTATGGCGGGACAAACGTGCCGCGCAAGGGGCCGGTGCTCCTCGCCGTCTCGCACTCGTCCGTGCTCGACCCGATCCTGGTCGGGACGTCAGTGCGGCGCTGGGTGCGCTATCTGGCACGCGACACGCTCTTCGGACCGCGCGGCACGCTCAAGCTTCACGGGCGCTTCCTGCGGTACGTCGGCGCGGTCGCCATCCGCCGCGACGGTGGAGGGGCGCGGGACACCCTGCGCGTGTCGAGCGAGCTGCTCGGCTCCGGTCAGGTGGTGCTGATCTTTCCCGAGGGCACGCGCTCGCAGGACGGAGGGCTCCAGCGCTTCCGGCGCGGCGTCGGGATGATCGCTCGCGCGACGGGGTGCCCCGTCGTGCCGGTGTCGATCGAGGGAGCGCACAGTCTGTGGGCGAAGGGACGCTGCATACCGCGCATCTTCGGCGGACCCGTACGCGTGACGTTCGGGGAGCCGGTGACATACGACGAGACGACCACCGCCGAGGACATCGCGACCGATCTACGGTCGCGTGTCCTCGTACTCCGCGGCGAGACGGCCGGCGACGGCGCGGCCGCTGCGGGGTGAACGGTGACAGCTCCTCACGGTGAGGGGCGGCCGAACTGAAACTGCAACCCAACGCAGACCGTTCAGCGCAAGTAGCTGCTGAGCGGGCGTGACCGTCGCATGATCGAGCTCGACAATCGTCGGGCCGGGTCCCGGGAGGGACCGCAACAGATGAACCCAAAGCAACTTCTCAAGCGCATCGACCTGCCCGCGGAAACGCTGGACGAGGAGGTCGCCAAGATCTTTGCCGACCACGGCGAGGATTACTCCGCCGACATCGGTGACTTCTCGAGCGACACGATCGTCAAGGGCCGCGTGCTCGACATCGTCAACGACGACGTGATCATCGACGTGGGCTTCAAGTCCGAAGGCGTGATCCCGAAGTCCGAATTCGACAACGCGGACGACATCGACATCGGTGACATCGTCGAAGTGCTGCTCGAAGGTGTCGACGACGACGCCGGCGGCATCATGGTCTCCAAGCGCAAGGCCGACCGGCTGCGCGGCTGGGAACGGATCATCGAGACGCACAAGGAAGGCGACTCGGTGCGCGGCAAGGTCATGCGCAAGATCAAGGGCGGCCTGGTCGTCGACATCGGCGTTCCGGTGTTCCTCCCCGCGTCGCAGGTCTCGATCAGGCGTCACGCCGACATCAGCGACTTCATCGGCCGCGAAATCGAAGGCAAGATCATCAAGATCGACGAGAGCCGCATGAACATCGTGATCTCGCGCCGTCGCCTCATCGAGGAGCAGCGCGACGCCATGAAGCGCCAGCTCATGGAGGAGATCGCCGAGGGCCAGGTGCGCCGCGGCGTCGTCAAGAACATCGCCGACTTCGGCGCATTCGTTGACCTGGGCGGCATCGACGGCCTGCTCCACATCACGGACATGAGCTGGGGCCGCGTCGGACACCCGTCCGAGGTCGTCAAGATCGACGAAGAGATCGACGTGGTCGTGCTCAAGGTCGACCGCGACCGCGAGCGCATTGCGCTCGGTCTCAAGCAGCTCTCGCCGTCGCCGTGGAAGAAGGTCGACGAGCGCTACCCGCTCGGCACCCGCGTGCGCGGCGAGATCACGAACATCGTGAACTACGGCGCGTTCGTGAAGCTCGAGGAGGGGCTCGAGGGCCTGGTGCACATCTCCGAGATGTCGTGGACCAAGCGCGTGAACCACCCGTCCGAGTTGCTCACGGTCGGTGAGGAGGTCGAGGTCATCGTTCTCGACATCAACAAGGAGAAGAAGGAGATCAGTCTCGGCATGAAGCAGACCGAGATGAACCCCTGGGATCTCGTCGAGACGAAGTACCCGACGGGCTCGATCATCGAGGGCCCGGTTCGCAACCTCACCAACTACGGCGCGTTCGTGGAGATAGAGGAAGGCATCGACGGCCTGCTGCACGTCTCCGACATGTCGTGGACGAAGAAGGTCTCGCATCCGAGCGAGGTGCTGAACAAGGGCGACATGGTCAAGGCCATCGTCCTCTCGGTGGACCAGGACAAGAAGCGCGTTGCACTCGGCATGAAGCAACTCGAGAACGACCCGTGGCGCGACGACATCCCGATGCGTTATGGCATCGGCACAGAGGTCGAGGGCACGGTCACGAAGCTCACCAACTTCGGTGTGTTCGTGGAACTCGAAGAGGGCCTGGAAGGCCTCCTGCACGTCTCCGAACTGACCGAGGAGCGGGGCGTCGCGCCCGAGACGCTCGTCAAGGCGGGGGACAAGCTCAAGGTCAAGGTCATCAGGGTCGACCCGGATGACCGCAAGATCGGTCTGACGACCATCGGCGGAGATGAGGATGCGCCGGTCGAGGACAACATCGACCTGTCGCGCGACCGCAAGAGCGAGACGAAGAAGACGTAGCACCGACGGCACCATGCACGACGTGACGAAGACTGCGGTGCATCGCCCGCTCATGAAGAACACGGGAAGGGTCGCGGCAGCCGCCGCGGCCCTTCTGCTCGTCTTCTCGCTGCTGCCGCTCCAGGGTTGTGCGGTGTTCGACGGCGACGACAAGAGCACACCGCGGTCCGGCAGGGTGGTTACGGGCGGCGGCGGCGAAGACGAGGCGGAGGCACTGGCACTCGGTGCGCTGGCCGAAGCCCGCTACGCGCTCGGCGAGGGCGACGCTCTGGCGGCGCTCGCCGCAGCGGGGCGCGGGCTGCGCGGGAATCCGCCGGACGACATCGACAAGGACCTGCGCGCGATTCGCACCCAAGCGCGGGACGCACTTCTTGAGGAGGAGGTGTTGCGTCTCGCCGTGGTTCCCGGGCGTGACGCGGTTGCCGACGGCGAGGCAATCGATCTGCGGATCCGCGTGCGCAACGTGGCCGCGGCGCCGATCACGATCCCCGCGAAGGCCAAGAACTCGTCGAACGCCCTCGTCGTGCTCGACGTCGTGCGAGAGGACCGCGACATCTACGGGAACGTGCGCGAGACCGAGTTCTCGCTGCGCATCCCGCTCGAAGAGGACCTGCGACTGTTGCCCGGAGAGTCGCGGGACCTCGCGGCGACGATCGACGGCGACCGCACGCAACTTGCGCACATCGGCTTCAGCGTGCTCCGGATCGCAGGTCATCTGCGCCCGATCTCGGTGCGCGTCGGGGCGACGGAGCTGTACGACGCGTTGCCGCTCCAGCCCGCGACCGTGCGCGTGCTGATGCAGGGCTACGAGGCGCTCGCAGAGAGCCCGCTCGACTCGCTCGCCGAGGCGATCCGCAAGCGGTCCCCGCCGCACATCGTCACCGCCGCCGAGCTTCTCTCTCCCGACGAACGTCGGCTGGCCCTCCAACTCCTGCGCGACGCCGCGGAGCACGATCCGCCGCTCGCGTTCGTCCTGGACGCGACGGCCGAGCGTCTGGCCGGTCCCGACGCGCGGTGAACGAGCAAGATCTCGCACCGCTGGTCGAGCAGGCGGCGCGCCGCACGGGACTCGACGTCCTGCGATCGGGTCACGATGCGCTCGAGTGGCGGCTGACCTCGTCGGACGACGATCAGGACGACACGTACGTCCGGCTCTCCGGCGACGGGATCGAGATCGAATTCCTGCGCTCGTTCAGTCCGTTCACCGGGACGTCCGTCGACGAGCTGTCGGCGAGGCAACTCGGAAACATGCGCCCGCGGATCGCAACGGCTGCGAAGGCGATCGACTGGCGCATGACGACCACCTGGTCGCCCGCGGACCGCACGGCGGTCTTGCGCCGGACGTTCCTCTCGTCCGACGTCTCGGTGCCGGAGTTCGAGGAGGTTCTCTCGGATCTGAACGACGTGGTGTCGGCGTGCCGCAGCGAGGCCTCGGCGGTGGCGCAAGGCATCGCCGGCCCGATGCCCCGCGACGACGCGCTGGGCGTACAGGCCGGTCAGGCGCCGCGGCGACCCGGGACACCGCACGTCGCCACGTCGCGCGACCCCGGCAAGGCGGAGCTGATCCCCGCCATCCTGGCGACGGTGTGCTGCGGCTGCTGGCCCCTCGGCATCGTGGCCATCGTGTTCTCGGTGCAGGCGACGAGTCACTTCTCCGCCGGCCGGATCCACGAGGCCGAGACCAACGCGCGGCGCGCGCGCGTCGCGTGGGTCGTCGCAGTCTGCATCGGTCTTGCCGGGGGACTGCTCTGGATGGTTGCAGTTCTCGCGGTACAAGTGTAGCGCTGGCGAAACGGGCGCCTGACGCAGTCTTCGCTACCCTCTACCGCCATGTCGAGCCCGTTCCCGCCCGTCGACGAGCAGATGCGCCGCATCCGCCGGGGCGCCTCCGAGGTGTTCCCGGAGGACGAGCTCGTGGCGAAGCTCGAGAAGAGCCGCAAGACCGGCACGCCCCTGCGCGTGAAGCTGGGCGTCGATCCGACCGCTCCGGACATCACGCTCGGCAACGCCGTTCCGCTCTGGAAGCTCCGCGCGTTCCAGGAGATGGGGCACGTCGCCGTGCTGATCATCGGGGACTACACGGCGCGCGTCGGGGACCCGTCCGGCCGCAACAAGCTGCGTCCGACGCTCTCGGGTGACGAGGTCGATGCGTTCGCGCAGACCTATGTCGATCAGCTCGACCGCATCCTGCTGACCGAGCGGCTGGAGGTGCGCCGGAACTCTGAGTGGTTCGCAGAGATGTCGTTCATGGACGTCATGCGGATGGCGGGGCAGATGACCGTGGCTCAGATGCTCGAGCGCGACGACTTCGAGAAGCGCTATCGCGAGCAGACGCCCATCTCGGTGCACGAGTTCCTGTATCCGCTGATGCAGGGTCACGACTCCGTCGTCGTTCGCGCGGACGTCGAACTCGGCGGATCGGACCAGCGCTTCAACCTGCTGGTGGGGCGGGACTTCCAGCGCGGCGCCGAGATGTCGCCCCAGGCCATCGTGGTCAACCCACTGGTTCCCGGCACAGACGGCGTGAAGAAGATGTCGAAGTCGGCGGGGAACTACGTTGGCATCACCGAGAGCGCCGACGAGCAGTTCGGAAAGTGCATGAGCGTGCCCGACACCATGATCGGCGTGTGGCTCGAGCACTTCACGGACGTGCCGGAGAGCCAGCTGCCCGTGCTGACCGATGCAGAGAAGACGCATCCCCGGATCGCCAAGGAAGCGATGGCGAAGGGCGTCATCACGCGCTACTGGGGCGCCGCAGCAGCCGACGCGGCAGCCGAGAACTTCCGCCGCGTGTTCGCCGATGGCGGGGTGCCGAAGGACATGCCGGAGATTGCGGTGCCCGCAGACGGCATCCAGCTCGTGGATCTCCTGACGATGGATCCCCCGGCGTTGGCCAAGAGCCGGGGCGAAGCGCGGCGACTCGTCAAGCAGAGTGCAGTGAGCATCGACGGTGAGCGCCAGACGAGTGCCGACACGACGGTGACCCCCGCGGACGGCACGATCCTGCGCGTCGGCAAGCGCCGCTTCGCGCGACTCGTCGTTGCCCAGCCCGGGTAGCTGAACGGTACCCGGGAGGGCGTTCCACACCCGCCCGGCGCGGAGCGCGGGCTAGAGCAGCGCGAGGCGCGCGGCGCGGCGGAGGTAACCGTTCACCCCTTCGTCGCGAGCCAGGATCCAGATCGTTCGGCCATCGGTCGATCAAGATGTTGTGGGCGAGCGGCAGGACGAGGATCTGCGGGCGATGGTCGAGGGCCTTCTGGCCTGGATCGAGGAGCTGGAGCGTCGCGAAGCGAAGCATCTGCGCCGCATCGACGAGCTCGAGTCGCGTCTGAAGCGTGACTCCCGCAACAGCTCGAGGCCTCCGTCGTCGGACCCGGCGTGGTCCAAGCGCCGTCGCGGCCGAAGGCCGCGTAG
This sequence comes from Planctomycetota bacterium, assembly GCA_965248445.1. Classification (GTDB taxonomy): domain Bacteria; phylum Planctomycetota; class JAJSAM01; order JAJSAM01; family JAJVHW01; genus CBDFJG01. The sequence goes on along the minus strand of CBDFJG010000002.1, from coordinate 505,084 downwards.
CGGTCGCCAGCAGGGCGGACAGCCGGGCCATGAGGGCACGGCGCGCGAGCTGGTGGATCCGTCCAACGTCGATGAGACCAAGGAGCACCGTCCCGACCTCTGCGACGCGTGCGGACACGACGATCTCGAGCAGGGCATCGGCGATCCGTACCGGCACCAGGTGACGGTGCTCCCGCGCGTGCTCGTCACGGTGCGGGAGCACCGGCTGCACAAGGCGCGGTGCCGGCGCTGTCGTGCGGTCACGACGGCGGTCCTGCCCGATGGCGTGCCGACCGGGGCCTTCGGTCCGCGGCTGACCACACTTGCCGGCGCGCTGCGCGGCGTGTACCGCGTGAGCGTGCGGGAGACGCAGCGGCTGCTCGGTGAGATCTTCGGTGTGAAGATGTCGCTGGGCAAGATCAGCGACTGTGAGCGTCGGCTCAGTGACGCTCTGCACTCGTCGTACCTCGAAGCCCTCGGGGCAGTCCGCACGTCGCTGCGAGCCAACGTGGACGAGACGTCGTGGAAGGAACGGGGCCGGGTGTGCTGGCTGTGGGCGGCGGAGAGCGAGCACGCCACAGCCTTCGGGATCGATCGCCGCCGCAGTGCCAAGGCGAAAGGGCGGCTGATCGGGCGGCGCTTCGGTGGCACGGTGATCAGCGACCGGATGGGTGCCTACGAGTCACACCCACTTGCCCGCCGCCAGCTCTGCTGGGCGCACATCGAGCGCGCCTTCCGTGCGCTGGCCGAAGGCCCGCGAGGACATCGCCGCTTCGGCAACAAGGGCGTCATGATCGCGCAGTCGGTCATGCGCAGCTACCGGCTCTTCGGTGAGCACGGCGACCGTGACCGGCTGCAAGGCGAAGCCGCTGTGCTGCGCGGACGGCTCGAGCGACTGATCGCGAACGACGACTCGGCTCTGGCCAACCATCTGCGCCCCCGCGTGGTCGCCCTCTTCACCTATGCGCGGACCCAGGACGTGAGTCCGACGAACAACGCCGCCGAGCGCGCGGTCCGCAAAGCGGTGCTCTGGCGCAAGGGCTCCTTCGGAAGCCAGTCCGCTCGCGGACTCCGCTTCGCCGAGCGCGTGTTGACCGCCGCGGCCACGCTGCGACGCCGTGGCGACCAAGTCTTCGACTTCCTCGCCGACTCGGTCGCCGCGCACCTCACCGGCGCCGACCCGCCCGTCATGGTCCCGCTGCCCGTCGCACGCTGAGGCTCACACGCTGTCAAGGGGTGAACGGTTACCGGCGGAGCGTCTTCATCGCGAAGAGCACCGCGCCGACGACGACGACCAGCGCGCAGAGCTGCCCGAGGAACGCGTTCACCGGCTCGCGGAAGTCGTCGGAACCGGCGAGGGCGGGGATCCCGAGGATCGGCGAGCCCGCGACGAGATACAGGCAGAGCGCGAGGCCCGTGAAGCCGTGAATTCCGTCGGCCGCCACGGTCATCCGGCGCTCCCCGGCAATCACGTACAGAGACTCTTTGACCGCCGCGAAGATCAACAGTCCGATGACGAGCGGAAGGACCGCCTCGCCCCAGTCCGTGATCAGCGCGTGCGGGCTGCCGTCCGACCAGACGACGAACAGCTTGTGGCGGGCAAACACGATCACCGCGGCGACCAGGAGAGCCAGGAGGCCGCGGCCGCCGGCCTGCCGCGCTGACGCGTCCACGGCGAACATGGCCTGCGCGGTGCGGACGTTGCGGCGCAGCGCGCCCGCGATCCCGAACAGGACCGCCGCCAGACCGATGTCGAGCAGGATCGCATGGGTGAGCGCGGACATGACGCTCAGGATGCCGTGCTCACCGACGGGCCAGATCGGGAACAGCCCGACGTGCAGTGCCTTGTCCGTCGCGGTGGCCACGCCGATCAGCACGAGGTGCACCGCGAACGCCATGCACGTGTAGATCAGGAACGGCCGAAACGCCTCCGGCGCGACGAGGTAACGGTCCTGCACATACGCGGCGGCGACGCTCTCGGCGGCGCCGAGTTCCGCGACGGCGCGCTGGAACATCTCGTCGTCGGGGTCGCGCGCCTCGGTCGCGGACAGGAAGTCCACGCGGTCGAGGATGTTGCTCTCGAGCTCCATGAGGATGTCATGGCTCTCGCGGAGCGGGAGGTGGGGGCGTACCTCGCGGAGGTACTCCCGCAGCACGGGGCTCTCAATCGTCTGCTGGTCGGTCGTCTGCTGCGTCATCGGACGGGATCGCGTCGGTCAGCACCTGTGACAGCGCGCCGTTCACCCGTGACCATTCGCCAACGAGCCCGTGGAGCACCGCCCGTCCCTTATCGGTCGTGACGTAGTACTTTCTTGGGCGCGTTCCGGTGGTGTCCCACTCAGCCTCGAGCAGTCCCTCCGCCGAGAGCCTGCGCAGGATCGGATAGAGGGTGCCCTCTTCCGTCGGGAGCCCGTGCGCGCTCAGGATGCCGGCGAGCTCGTACCCGTAGGCCCTGCTCTTCAGGAGGGCCAGGACGGCGATCTGGAGCACACCGCGCCGCAGTTCGGCCTCGGCACGATCCTCGAATCCAGCCGCCACGTCGGTCTCCTCCTCTTCTCCGTCTCCCTCTCCCAGCCTCGCGATGCCCGCAGATCCGGGCCCCGTGCCTCTCACGATATCGAGTGACGCCAGGTATCACTTCAGCGGCTTCTCGTGTCCGCCGAGGGAATCCCTACGCTGGTACCCTCGTCTCCGACGTCAGAACTCACGTGAAGCGCCTCCTCCTCTGCCTGCTGCTCGCGCTCCCCGCCGTGCCCGCGTGGGCCGCCACGGGGCCGGACGCGCTGCTCCGGGACCTCTCCTCGCCTGCCGAGCGGGTCCGGGAGCGGGCGATGGACCGGCTGCGCGAGACGGACGACCTCCCCGACGACGTGGTCCGCCGGGCGCTCGACGCGGCCGGAGTCCGCGCTCGGGCGCTCCTCTACGAGGTCATCGCCTCCCGCCGCATGCAGGGTCTCGCCGCCGAAGTGGCCGAGGGCCTTCGGCATGCGGATCCTGTTGTCTGGGAGGCGGCCGCCCGCGCCGTCGTTGCGCTGGGCGACGAGCCGGTCGCCGCAGCGCTCGACGCGCTCGACGCCGCGGAGATCGCGCTCGCGCTGCTCCCGACCGTCCCGCCTCTGGCCGAGGATCGCGTCGAGGAGCAACCGGCTGACGAGCGGATCGTCGGAGTTCGCTACACGCTCAAGATGCGTACGGGCCGCAACATCGGGGGCATCGTCCGCGTCCGGGGCGTCTTCGAGCGGCGCGTGCGCGGCGTCTGGGAGGAGTGCGACCCCGAGGACAAGGGCGCCGGCGTCCGCCTCTGGTTCCCGAAGCAGCAGGACGGCTACATCTTCCACCCGATCATCCAGATCAAGAAGCTCGTCGAGCTCGGTCCGGTGACGGCGGACGAGAGCGCGTCGATCCATCGGGCCCGCCGCGCCGCGCGGAAGCGTGCGGACGGCGAGCGCGCTGAGCTGACGCGCAAGCGCGACGAGGCCGCCCGGCGGCAGGCAGAGGCCGAGGCGGCCGAGAACGCCGGCGAGGCCGGCGAACTCCCGGCCGCCGGGCAGCCGAAGGCCGAGAAGCCGAACACGGGAGCGGACAAGACCGACAGCGCGGACGGGCCGGACGGGGCGAGCCCGGAGATGAAGGCGCTGAACGCCGCACGTGCCGCACGTCTGCGCGCCCTGCACGCGCAGGCCACGATCGAGCGGGAGCTGCTTGCACGCTGGATGCGCAAGGGCGGCAACTACGACGGCCGCTTCGCGAAACTCAGCGAACACGGGTGGCCTGTCCAGCCTGTCCTTCTCGCGATGCTCCTTGACGTTCCACTCGAGGACCGTTTCGTCGTGCTGCCCGAGACAGAGAGCGAGGTGCTGCGCGTCGTGCAGAAGATGGAAGCACTCGACGCGCTCGCCGAGAGCCCGCGCCGCGGTTACCGCACGTTCATCGCTCTGCCCGTCGAGGTGGACGAGGAAGAGATGTTCGACCTGGCCGCGCAGGCGCTCGCCGACGTCGCCGACATCGACGTGATGGGCGACATTCTCGATCAGCTCGCGCAGACGCTCGACCGAGCCGACGCCAAGGCCGGCTGGCAGCTGCGCCCTGCGGAGCGCGGGTACGCCGAGGCGCTCGAGGAGATCCTCGCGAACCACGGCCGACCGGAGCGCCTGAAGTGGCGCATCGAGAGACTCGCGATGGAGGCCAGGAGCCAAAAACAGTGGGCCGATCGCGCGGGCCCGCGGCATCAGTCCGACGCCTTGCAGCACTATGCGACGGATCTGAACCGCCTGGCGCGCGCCGTCTACCGGTTGCGCCAGTGGGACCGCGCGGCCGCGATCTACGCAGAGGCAATGGAGATCGTGAAGCGGATCGCCGGACGGCCGGCGCCCGTGACCGCGTACAACCGCGCCTGCGCGCTGTCCATGGGTGGCCGCACGAAGGAAGCGCTCGACCAGCTCGACGCCGCGCTCGCGATCCAGGAGTCCGAGTCGGACCTGACGCGTGACTGGGTCGAGGAGGACGGCGACTTGCGGTCACTGCGCAACGACCCGCGCTGGCCCGTGATCCTCGAGCGGCACTTCGGCGAGAACGCGTCCAAGTCGAAGTTGCCGCCGGGCGGGAAGGGGCCGACGGGGCCGCCGTACGGCGAGCGCTGATCTCAACTCCCGTGACTCAGCTGCGTGCGCGGGCCAGGCCGAAGCGCAGCGCCAGGTACACCAGCAGGAGTCCGACGCCGGTGTCGTAGCGCCCTGCGCCGAGCAGCCACGCGGCGTCCACGAGCAGGAACCCGAAGACCGCGCGGCGGATCACGGCACCCATGCCGGGGCCGTCGGGGACCAGCGCCTCGCGCGCGCCGGCTATGAGCGTCAGTGCGAGCGGAACGAGTGCGAACGCCGGCCCGAACTTCCACGTCACGTCGAAGTGCGGCCAGGCCAGTGCGGCCGGCAGCAGCAGCAGCACGACCGTTGTGCCCGCCATGAATGCGGTCGGGCGTCGCTCCTCGAACGTGCTCGCGAACGTCAGCATCACCGTGTAGCCGAGCACACCGATCGGATAGGACATCGTGGCCGCAGATGCGCCGGCGAGTGCACTGCCGAACGTGAGCTCGGCGGCCACGAGTCCCGCCGCCGCGTTGGCGCCGCGGGCGAGGCCCATCGCCAGCGCCCCGGGTACGCGCCATCGCTTCAGCACGACGTCGTACGCGACCGCGGCGGCGGCAGCAAGCGACATGAGCAGCGCGGCGTCCCGACCCGCGAGTGCGAACGCGACGGCGACTCCGGCTGCGATCAGCGCGACCGCGAACCGCCTCGCCCGCGCGCGCGTCACCAGGCCTGCGGGGATCGGGCGTTCGGGGTGGAGCGTCTGGTCGCGCTCCGCGTCCGCGACGTCGTTCAGCGCCACGCCCCCGAGGTACACCAGCGTGCCGCCGAGACACGCGCCCGTGAGCGCACCGAAGCCGCCGGGACTGGCGGGCTCGTGGCTCAGCAGGAAGCCGGTCGCGACGTTCGCGGCGGCGGTCAGGGCCCCGGGCCAGCGCAGCAGCCGGAGGTAACCCGAGAGTGACACGGTGTGTGGGTCAGAGCCTGCGCAGGTCGTTCACGATGACGAACACCATCAGGCCGAGGACCATGACCCAGCCGGCCATCTGGATGCCCCACTCGAGCTTCTCGGGCAGCGCGCGTCCACGGATCTTCGCAGCCGTGATCAGCGCGAGTTGGCCGCCGTCGAGGGCCGGGATGGGCAGCAGGTTCAGCACGGCGAGGTTCAGGCTGATCATGCCCAGGAACAGGAACAGGTCACCCCAGCTCTTCTGACCCTGCTGGTACGTCAACTTGGAGAGGAGGATGGGCCCGGCGAGGTTGGTTGGGCTGACCTTGCCGGTGACGAGCGATCCGAGCGTCGCGAGGATCCGCCGGACCCAGCGGTCTGTCAGTTTCAGTCCGAGCACCATCGACTCGCCGATCCCGTCGGAGCGCATGAGTTCCTGTTTCGGACTCACGATCGCCGTGAGACCGACACCGGCGGCCTCCTCGACCGCCAGCGGCGAGATGGTCTTGGTGAGGCTTCCACCACCGGGATCCTGGAGCTCGAAGCGCAACGGCGCTCCGATTTCACCTGATCTCGCGACGAGTTCGGTGAGGTCGTGCCACTCTTCGACGCGTTTGCCGTTGATCGACACGGCGATCGCGCCGTCGGGCACGCCGGCCGCGCGCGCGGCACTCGGGGTACTCACGTCCTGCGGCACGAAGAACACCATGCCTTCGCCGCGTGCACCGATGCCGTCGGCGATCTCGGCCGGCGAACCCTCTCCGGCCACTGGGAGAACCTGCTCGGTGCCGTTCCTCTCGACGACGATCGGACCGCTCGCGCCGTCGGCACGCAGCGCGGTCACAAAAGCGTGCACCGTGTTCACGGGGGCGGTGCCGACGCGGCGCACGACGTCGCCGGTCCGCAGCCCAATCTGGTCGGCCGCCGATCCGCGGCGTACGGCCAGTAGGCGGCGGCTGCTCTGGCCGACACCGATGCGATACACGGTCTTGGTCTCGCGGGGCAGCGTGAGGACCTGCTCCTTGCCGTCCCGCCGGACGGTCCACTTGGTCGGCCCGTCTGCTGCAGCGTGCGCACGCAACGCCGCCAGCGTGTTCTCCATTTCCGCGCCGTCGACGCGTACGACCTCGTCGCCGCCGCGGAACCCTGCCTCGTGGGCGATCGAATCGCTCTCGACGCCCATCAGCAACGTGATGCTGCCCGGGGCCTCGATTTCCAGGCGATGGACTCCGCCGCCTTGTGCGCGAAGCTGCACGCGCACCGGCGGCTGCCGCTCGCCGTCGCGGACCACGACGAGGTCCGCCTCCGGCTTCAGCACCACTTCTTGCGCGACGTCGCGGAACTCGCGGATCTCGACACCGTCGATCTCGATGATCTCATCGCCGACCTCGAGTCCAGCTGCCCACGCCGCGCCGTCCGGCCGCATGGCTCCGATCTCGGCGGGCGTCACGTTCACGCCGATCTTGAACGTCAGAGCGAACAACACGAACGCTGCGAGCACGTTCATCGCGACCCCCGCGAGCATGATCGCGACCTTGCGCGGATACGTGGCCGCCGGGAAGGTGCCGGGCTCTGGATCGGAGCCGTACATGTCCTCGTACTCGCCGGCGAACTTCACGTAGCCGCCGAGCGGCAGTAGTCCGAAGCGATACTCCGTCTCTCCGGGCTGCCACTTGAAGACGGTCGGTGGGAAACCGATCGAGAACGCCTCAGCGCGCACGCCGCACCAGCGGCCGACGAGGAAGTGACCGAGTTCGTGGACCAGGATGAGTCCGCCGATGCCCAGCACCGTCTTCAGGATGCCTGTCAGGGCGGCGAGGGACGCGAGCGTGATCACTGGCTGAGGACCTCCCGGCGAGCGGCGGCATCGGCGGCGAGGATGTCCGCCAGAGACGATGCTGCCGCGCCCACGACCGGTCTGTCGGCAAGACGGGCCGACGCCTCGGGCGCCAGCGCATCGAGTGCGCGGCGCACCCGGACGGCAATGTCCGGGAGCGGGATCTGACCGCCAAGGAAGAGCCGCACCGCCTCCTCGTCGGCGGCGTTCAGGACCGCTCCAGCGATGCCGCCGGTCCGCGCCGCCCGGTAGCCGAGCGCCAGCGCGGGATAGCGGGCCGGGTCGGGGGCGCGGAACGTCAGCTCCGCGAAATCTGTCAGCGAGAAACGGACCGCGTCGTACTTCGGCCGCTCGGGGTACGCGAGCGCGAACAGGATGGGCAGCCGCATGTCCGGCCGGCTCATCTGCGCCATCACGCTGCCGTCACGGAACTCCACCATCGAGTGAACGATGGACTGCGGATGCAGCACGACCTCGATTCGCTCCGGTGGCACATCGAACAGCGCGACGGCCTCGGCGACCTCGAGAGCCTTGTTCATCATTGTCGCCGAGTCGATGGTGATGCGCGGCCCCATGCTCCATGTCGGGTGACGAAGCGCGTCCTCGGGTGTGGCGTCTCCGAGGTCGGCCAACGGATGGTCGCGCAGTGCGCCGCCGCTGGTCGTGAGGATGATCCGCTCGACCTCATCGGGCTGCCCCGCGCGAAGGCACTGGAAGATGGCGGAGTGCTCGCTGTCTACGGGGACGAGCGTCGCGCCGTGCTCCGCCGCCGTGGCGAGCAGCAGCGGTCCCGCCATCACCAGACTCTCCTTGTTCGCGAGGGCGACGACGGTGTTCGCCTGTCGAAGCGCCGCGAGAGTCGATGCAAGCGCTGCGGCACCGACCGTCGCCTGCAGCACGACGTCCGCCCGCACCTCGTCCACCAGCCGCTCGGCGGCGTCGGACCCTGCGATCACGCGGGTTCCATCGGGCAGCAGTGCGCGGGCTTGCTCGGCAGCCGACTCGTCTGCGAGCGCGACGACGGGCGCACCGTGCGCGCGAGCCTGTTCAGCGAGTTGGTCAGCGCTCGAGTTCGCCGCGAGTCCAGCCACCTCGAAACGCTCCGGGAGTGCGGAGACGACGTCGAGCGCGCTCCGGCCGACGGAGCCGGTCGAGCCGAGGATGAGGACGCGACGCTTCATGATGGGGGCGGCGCCCACGAAAGAGGCCCGCCGGCGGAGGATACGTCCGTCGGCGGGCCCCACTTCGTTCCGATCAAGCCGGCTCGTTCCGATCAAGCCGGTTCCATCTGGCGGTCTCCTCGCCGCTAGCGAAGGAGCGACGCCCGATACGGCGCGGCGAGCGCCGTGCGGACGTCGTCGGGATCGGTGCCGGGCTCGATCACGACGATCGCCGTCCCAGTCTTGCTCGAGAAGACGACCTCCTTCACGCCCGGGGCGCCGGAGAGCATCTTGCGAACCCGGAACGGGGCCTCGGTGTCCGACGCATCGAGGCCGTGGATCTTGAGGCGCAGGAACTGCCGCTGCGTGCGGTCGTCGCCGGCCACTGCCGTGCTGACGGCTGAGCGCGCGGGCGCGGCCGGAGCCGTTGCCGTGCGAGCCGGTGTGGACACTGCCGGGGAGACCCAGTTGCGGGCTGGAGTCGCGGCCGACGTGCTGCGAACGGTTCCCTGGAGGTGGCGCGATCCCCTGACGGGCCGGATGCCCGAGACCGGAGCCGGAGGCGTGGGGGCCGGAGGCGTCGCTGACGGACCGAACGCGCGCGCGGTGCTCGAGACCGCGGCGGGCCGGTAAGTGGGGACTGCGTCGCCTACGGTCCGCGCCGGCCGGCGCGAGCGGCGGGGCGGGATGGCGACGGCGACCGGGCCGGACTGGCCGCTGCGCGCGCTGCGGCCGACGGGTCGCTCGAGCGGGATGTCCGCTGACGCGGTCAGCGACGAGGCCCCAGATCGCGGAGGACCGGAGCGCGACGGACGGGCGCTCGCGGTCACATGACCCGTGCCGCCGTATGAACGCCGATACGTGCTACCGACGTAGCGCGCCCACTCGGGTCCCATTTTGGCCTTGGGGTTCCCCGTCTCGCACGCGGCGAGCGCGGGCACGGCGAGGATCAGGGCGATTGGCAGGATGCGGCTGAGCATGGTTCCCTCCGGTCTCACGGCGCGCTCCCTCCGTGGGAACGGCCCGTCGTCTTACAGGGCGCAAGGGCCGTTCCGCTCGAGAGGGCGAGCGTTATCGATGACGTAAGCTCTTGTTGAAAAATGAGTTGCGCCGTCGACGTGCTCTGCCCGGAGATGCCGCCAGCGGGAGGGGCGTCGCGTGGGATGAACGCTGGGGGCGGTCCTGCGACACGGTGCGCGGTCCCGCGGTGCGTGTCCTACGAACGCACGATTCGGGCGCTGCGCGACTGCGGCAGGCGCAACAGGACGGCCGGGGGGACGAGGATCTTCGACGTTCGCCCGCCGGTGCCCATGACCACCCGGTCGCACGCGAGCACAGCCTCGTCCACCAGCAGAGTGAGGTCCGGTGGGAGCGCGAATGGGGCCACGCCGCCGAGTTCCATGCCCGTGACCGACCGCATGTCGTCCGCGGAGGCGAAGGAGAGGCGTCCCGCGCCCAGCTCGTCGCGAACGGCTCGGTTGACGTCCAGCTGGGTCGTCGCGAGCACGACGCACAGCGCGAACGTGCGCGGCTCCTTCTTCGACGCGACGAGGATCGTGTTGGCGGCTTCTTCGAGCCGGTAGCCGTAGTGGGCGCAGAACGCCGCGGTGTCGGCCAGCGCCGGGTCGCAGGCGATGCGCTCGTACTCCACGCCGAGCGCATCCAGACTCTCGAACACGCGGGTCTCCGGATCGCTCACGCCCGTATCATCGTCGATCGTGCGCCCGCCGTTCCATCTCGCATTCCCCGTGCACGATCTCGACGCGGCACGCCGCTTCTACTCCGGCGTGCTCGGCTGCCGGGAGGGCCGCAGCGCCGCGCGGTGGGTCGACTTCGAGATGTCCGGACACCAGCTGTCCGCCCATCTGGTGGATGACGCGCAGCCGGGGGTCGCTGCATCGAATCAGGTCGACGGCGACGACGTTCCCATCCGCCACTTCGGGCTGGTCCTCGACCGCGCGTCGTGGGATGCGCTCGTGGACCGGGCCCGCGGGGCCGGGATGACCTTTCTGATCGAGCCGCGTGTCCGTTTCGCGGGCGAGGTGGGGGAGCAGGCGACGTTCTTCATGCGCGACCCGTCCGGCAATGCGCTGGAATTCAAGTCGATCCCGGACGAGCGGCTGTTCTCGAACTAGCGCGCGGCCTTGAGGCGGACGATGCCTCCGGCGAGTGCGCTGCCGTTCTCGCCCTCGATGTACAGGCGGACCAGATAGCGGTCCGGACGCAGATCCGCGGGAACGGCGACCTGCACCACGAACGGGCTGTTCGCCTTCGCGACATCGACCTCCGCGCGGGCGACGACTTCGACGTTCGCCGCGGAGTAGTCCTTCGCGCGCTGCTCGCTCGTTCGGCCCGCGGCGCGCGGCTGACCGTTGCGGTCCCGCCGCGGCAGGATCTCGACGAGCGCCTTGCCCGTGATCGGCGAGGAACACGCCACCGCGATGTCGGCGCCGAGTATTCCGGCGCGTGGCGGGCTGCACGTCGCGGCGGCCGGCCGCGCGAGACGCAGCATCGGGTCGCCGAGGAGGTTGTAGAGCAGCACGTGCTCCTTGCGGTCGACGGCGCGTCGCGAAGGCGACTCCTCATAGAACGACTTCGCCATCATCTCGAGCTGTCTGCGTGCCAGATCCTCACCAGGGTCGTTGACCAGTCGCCGCTTGACGGCCAGGAGCAGTTCGCCCGTGGTGGGGGCTTCGTCGATGGCGTCTCCGAACAGGCAGCGGACCATCTCGGTGCCGAGGATGCCGTTGCCATAGGGAGTGGAGACGCGTGAGGACGCGATGATCGCCACCGGCCCGGCGGGGCGGCGCAGGATCTCCTCCGCCAGGCAATCCTTCTCGCCGTCGAAGAACCCGGTCGAACAGGCCACGAAGATCACGAGCGGGCTGCCCCGGCGCACGGCGACCCGTTCGAGGTGTCGTGTGTCGAGGATGGGGAAGCGCGTGTCACCGATCCGCAACCGGTCGAGACTCCGCGCTGCGCCGTGGCCGACGTACGCCGTAACGAGCGAACCCTCCGAGAGCCTCTCCGCGAATACCTCCGGCAGGCGTTCTGGCGGCGGGCAGAACGCCGAGTTCTCCTTCGCGTACGTGAAGTTCAGGTCGACGCCGGGGGGCACGTCGCGATTCATGAAGAGCCGCATCAGCAACTCGAGCGCCAGGTCCTCGGCCGCGCCGAACCCGCCGGTTCCCGCGAACACGTTCAGCCGTCGGCGCCACGTACCGTGATCGGTGTCGTTCTCATACGCGATGGAGCGCGCGAGCAGCATCCGCGCCTCGTCTGCACTGTCGGCCGGGATGCGTCCGATCGCGAGATCCGGCACGTCGTCGCCGTCGATGTCTGCGAGGGGCGCGTCGGTCGCGAGTTCCGGCTCGCGCTCCCACTGCTTGATCGCGTCGGTGGGGCGCATGACCGGCGGGACGTAGTCCGCGTCACCGACGAGCACCACGAAGCGCAGCGCGCCCTTGCTCGCCGCGTGCGCTGTGCGGACAGTCGCAGCGACGTTCTCCCCGGGCGGCACGACGGAGACTGCGTAGCCCTGAGACGTCCGGTGGGCGGTCCAATCGTTGAGCGCCTCGTGGAACTCCTCCGGCGCGACCACCAGCGCGTCTTGCGCCATGGCAGAGGGCGCGGCGAGAGCCAGGAGCGCGAGGGCGGCGAGTCGCATGCACCGACGATACCTGCCCGCACCTCCGCCAGAATCGAAGCGGCGGCCAAGATCGAAGCGGCCGCCAGAATCGAAGCGACCGGGCGTTGCCACCCGGCCGCTTCGGTCTCGATGAGTGTGGTGTGGGCTAGTTGCCGACGATCTCGAGGAGCACGCCCTGGTAGTTGACGCGCTTGCGCTGCTCGAAGCGGTTCTTCAGCTGGATGGACGGGCGGTTGAGGAAGCCGGTGGGGGGGCTCCTGAATTTGCCCTTGCCGAAGCCCTCGCCGAACGCGACGAACTGCGGCCCGCCGTCCGACGACATGAGGTCGGCGAACGCGCGCCCGTTGGACTGCGCGCCCACGATCCCGGTGATCTGAACGAACATCTGGTCGCCGTCGACCGTCGAGGGGCCGAACGAGATCAGCTGGAAGAACGGGAAGCCGAGCGTCGAGTGCTTGGTGAGCTGGAAGTCGTACTTGTCGCTCTTCACGCGCTGGCCGCGGACGCGGCCGTCCGTCGTGCGCCCTTCCCAGTCCGGGGTCGTTTCCGGTATCCGCTCGCACTTCAGCGTGACCTTGCGCTCCGTCTCACCGTTGAGCTGGAGCTTGCCCTTCAAGCGCATCTTCGTCTTGAAGCTGTTGAGCCTGCCGCGGGTGATCTCGAGCGTTCCGATGTCGGCCGTGTCGTTCGCGTCCCGGAGATCGAACGTCCCGACCAGGTTCTTGGTCGGCTCGAAGTTCATGACCTGGCCCGAGGTCTCCGTGATCTGGAAGGTCTCCTCGAACTGGCTGGAGATGCCGACGCCCGAGACCGGGAACTCGCCCCCGAAGATCGAACCGAAGTCCAGGCGCATGACGCCCTTGTTGCCCATCGAGCACCACCAGTTGCCCTCGATCGTGAAGGGGAACGGGAGTTCCTGAGCCACGGTCGTGGCTGGCGCGAAGACCATCAGGATCATGAGAGTCAGCAGCGTGCGTGTCAGTCGAGTCAGCATCTCAGCCTCCTGGGAGTGCGGCGCCCCCATCCGGGCGAAGGGCTCCCGTTCTCAGGTCGGCACCGAGGCGCCTCGCGCTTGAGGGCGCCGGTGGAGCAGGGGGGGGGGAGGGCGGGTGGCGGGCCGGTGGCCGCGACGGCTCTCGCTCCTCGGCACAGCCCGGTGTCTCCAAGAGATGCGCGTGCACGAGCCAAGCTCGCGGTCGATGCGGTACGGGCCAAGGGTCTCGCGGATCACGGCGGCAGGTAGCAGGGCGGAACGCGCTCCCGGTCAACGGACATATGTCCGTGTTGAGTGATGGAGTGCGGCCGTGACTGAAGATCCGGTCCGACAGGCGGTGCAGAGAGGCGCGGCGAGATCCCGCAGCCGAAGCGCGTGGTGGAGCAGGGTGCGGCAGCGCTCCGCGACGCCGAGATCCGCACGGCCCGGACTCGCACGGGTGCACCGGACACGGACGTTCCTGTTGTCGGGGTGCGCGTCGTGGACTACGGCGTGCGTGCCGCGATGCCGGCGGAGTTGTCGATCGACTCCTCGTCGAGCATCGTCCTTGTCGCCGACGCAAGCCGAGCGAGGCCGCTCTCCTGACCCGGGCGGCCGTCGGCCGAGCCTACGCGATGGGGGAACTGCTATGCCGGTCCGCGGGAAGTCACGACACGCCGGGGGGCACCGGTTGCCCGGGTCGGGATGGTTTGCGGCTGGCCGCGCTCTTCGTAGACTCTGCGGCCCTCACGAGGGCGATTAGCTCAGTTGGCTAGAGCACCTGCTCGACACGCAGGGGGTCACTGGTTCGAGTCCAGTATCGCCCACCACACCTCTGTTCCGTGGAGGGGCCTCGGCGAGCCCTCCCTCGCCCGCTGCGGAACCCGGCCGGACCCCGCGGGTTGGTATCCTCGGCGCACTCCCCAGACTCCCGACCGGAGGTCCCCATGACCAAGCTCGCCCTCGCCGTCTCCCTCATCTCCCTGTGCGCCGCCGGCGGACTGGTCGTCATGAACGCCGGACTGCAGGACCGGATCGTGGAGCTGGAGGACCGCCTCGAGTCCGCGGAGAAGTCTCCGGAGAAGTCCTCGGCGGTCACGCGCACGGCAGAGCGGTCGGCGACCCGCGCCGCCGCGTCGCGTGTGGATCCGCGCGTGGACGACCTCGAGGGACGTCTGAAGGCACTCGAGAGCCGCGCCGCAGACGCACCGGAAGCTGCGTCGCGGGCCACGGACGGGACGGCGGTCGAGCTGCCCGCCGGATACGCGGGAACCGACTTCCAGGAGGCGGTCACCGCCGTGCTCGACGCGCGCGACGAGCGCCGCCGGGTGGAGCGGATGGAGCGGGACTCGGGACGCCGCGTGAAGCGCCTCGTGCGGGACCTCGAGCTCGACGACGGCCGCGTGGCGCAACTGACCGCGGTGACGCTCGACTACGTGCGTCGCCGCTACGAGCGGCGGGATGAGATCAACGTGGACGACCGCGAGGCGAAGCTCGCCATCGAGGCGGAACTCCAGGAGGAGTACCGAACGGCGCTGGCGACCGTCCTCACGACGGAGGAGATGTCCACCATCGAGTCCCGGCTGAATCCGCGCCGCAGAGCGCAGGAGGCCGGCGGCCGCAGCCGCCGCCGCCAGGGCGGACAGGGCGGCCGCGACCAGTAGACGCGGGCGGCAGCGACCGGTGAAGGCCAGTCACGCGCGGGCCCCTGCCGCCGTGCAGACCTTCCGCGCCTGACCGCGCGCGGCCTACGATGCGCCGCTTGACGGCTGCGGCGTCCTGCCGCGCCCTTCTACGGGAATGAATGCGGAAGGAGATCCGGCGATGCTGGTTGGGGTCCCGCGCGAGATCAAGGACAACGAGAACCGGATCGCGATCGTGCCGGCGGGCGTCGACGCGCTCGTGCGCGACGGTCACTCCGTCGTGGTAGAGCGCAATGGCGGCGTCGGTTCCGGCATCCAGGACAAGGAGTTCACGGACGCCGGAGCGGAGATCGTCGAGACGCACTCCGAGGTGTTCGCGCGCGCCGACATGATCATGAAGGTGAAGGAGCCGCTCCCCGAGGAGTACGGCCTGATCCGGGAAGACCAGATCGTGTTCACGTACTTCCACTTCGCGGCCAGCCGGAAGCTGACCGACGGCATGATCGACTCCGGCTCAGTCTGCGTTGCGTACGAGACGGTCGAGCACGGACGCACGCTGCCGCTTCTCACTCCCATGAGTGAGGTGGCGGGGCGCATGTCGATTCAGCAGGGCGCCAAGTACCTCGAGAAGCCGCAGATGGGTCGCGGCATCCTGCTCGGCGGGATTCCGGGAGTCGAACCCGCGATGGTCATGGTCATCGGCGGGGGAGTCGTCGGGAGCAACGCCACGAAGATGGCCGCGGGCATGGGCGCGAACGTGATCGTGATGGACCTCGATCTCGACCGCCTGCGCTACCTCGACGACGTGATGCCAGCGAACGTGACGACGCTCTTCAGCAACGCATACAACATCAAGAAGGTGCTCCGCTACGCGGACCTCGTGGTGGGCGCGGTGCTGATCCCCGGCGCGAAGGCGCCGGCACTGGTGAAGCGGACCGACCTCGGCATGATGAACGAGGGCGCGGTCATCGTGGACGTCGCGGTCGACCAGGGTGGTTGTGTCGAGACGACGAAGCCGACGACTCATAGCGAACCGACGTACATCGTCGACGGGATCGTGCACTACAGCGTCGCGAACATGCCGGGCGCGGTGGGGCGCACGTCGACGTACGGCCTGACCAACGTCACGCTGCCCTACGCGCGCATCCTGGCCCGGGACGGATGGCAGAAGGCAGTTGCTTCGAACCACGGCATCCGCACGGGCGCCAACGTCGTCCGCGGCAAGGTGACCTACGAAGCCGTGGCCCAGGCGTTCGACCTCGAGTACACGCCTCTCGACACTCTTCTCTAGGCGAGCTCCTACATGGGGCACTGGGTCGCGCCTGCGCAAGAGCGGCGTCTGCCACGCTGCGTCCAGCCGTCGTCCGGGCCTGTCACTCGCAGGCTGGGATCTGCCTCGATTCGAGAGTCATCCCTAAAGTCCGCAGCCTCGAAAGGCGGATAGGGAACCGAGGCACCCCGAACGGATCGGGTGCCCCGGAGGACCCATGGACTTGGTCGTCAGGAGAGTCGGAGAAGGCCTCGTCGCCTCGTTCGCCCGGAAGATGAACCTCGAGGGCGAGGCGTCGGTGCGCTTCAAGGACCGCCTCAAGGGAGTGATCTCTGAGGGCGCGCGGTACGTCGTCATCGACCTCTCCAACGTCGGCTTCGTCGATAGCCAGGGGCTCGGTGCGCTGATTTCCGCCTACAAGGTCCTGCGCCAGGACGGCGGCGCCGTCGTGCTGGCCGACATCTCCAGCCCGGTCGAGGCGATCCTGCGGATCACGCGGCTCATCCGAGTGTTCGACGTCTACCCGACGGTGAACGAGGCCCTCGAAGCCGCGACCTCCGGCGCTGGGACCCCCGGCACCGCGAACTCCGGCACCGCGAACTCAGGAACTGCGAACTCAGGAACTGCGATCTCCGGCAACGGGGCGAACGGCTAGCCCCATGCGCGAGACCCAGATCCACCTTGCCGGTTGCGACCGCACCGCACAGGATCAGATCCGCCGCCACTTCGAGGCGGAGGGCACTTGCGTCGCCGCGACGGACGTGCTGTCGGACGTCGTCGAGAATCTGCGCTCGCCGATTCCCGACGTCTTGCTGCTCGACGCCGATCACGACGGTCCGATGGTCATGCGCTGCCTCGAGGGCGTGAAGCAGGCGCACCCGGAGCTCCCGGTCATCCTGTTCGCAGGTGACGCTGAGATGCCTCTGGTCGTCGACGCCATGCGCAACGGCGCGTTCGACTTCGTGCAGAAGCCGCTCGACCTGACGCGTATCGACATCGCCATCAAGAACGCGACGCAGATGCACCGTCTGATGCAGCGCGTCAACCAGTTGCAGGACAAGTACACGCGCAGCGGCAGTTTCCAGGGGCTGGTCGGCAACTCCCCGCGGATGCGTCAGCTGTACGACGTCATCGAGCACGTCAGCCGCGCCGACGTCACCGTGCTCATCACACGCGAGAGCGGCACCGGCAAGGAGCTCGTCTCCCGCGCCGTGCACGACTTGTCCGACCGCCGCAGCGGGAGCTTCGTCGCAGTCAACTGCGCTTCCATCCCGCGCGACCTCCTCGAGAGCGAGTTGTTCGGTCACGAGAAGGGCGCGTTCACGGGCGCGGTCTCGCGCTACACCGGCTCCTGCGAGCAGGCGGACGGCGGGACGGCGGGACGTTGTTCCTGGACGAGATCTGCGAGATGGAAGTCGGGCTGCAGTCCAAGATGCTGCGCTTCCTGCAGAGCCGCACCTTCCACCGCCTCGGCTCCACGCAGGAGCTCCAGGTGGACGCGCGCATCGTCGCCGCCACGAACCGCGATCCGGTCAAGGAGATTGCCGCGGGACGGCTCCGCGAGGACCTCTACTACCGGCTCAACGTCGTGCCCGTCGAGACCCCGCCGCTGCGCACGCGCAAAGGCGACGTCCCCCTCCTCGCCGAGCACTTCCTCTCTCGGTTCAGCGCCAAGTACGGCAAGTACTTCTACGATTTCGCGGCCGAGGCGCTGCAGTCGATGGAGTCGTACGGCTGGCCGGGCAACGTGCGCGAGTTGCAGAACCTGATCGAGCGCGTGGTCGTGCTCAACAACGGATCGCAGGTGACGTCGCAGATGCTGCCGCGGACGATCCGGCAGGCTTCGCCGCTCGAGATCGTCGACGACTTCGCACGCGACCCCGACGAGATCCTCCCCTTCACCGAGATCGAGAAGCGCGAGATCACTCGCGCCCTGCGGATCTGCGGGGGGAACGTCTCGAAGGCTGCCGAGCGGCTCGGGATCGGCCAGGCCACCATGTATCGCAAGATCAAGAAGTACGGGATCAAGCCGCGCCGCAAGTCGCGCGAGACCGTGCGGGGGGCGAGGCGGTAATCGTCATGTCCGGCGTGGTGGAACGGTTGCTCGAGCGACTCGAGGAGATGCTGCGGCAGCTCCTCGTACCCGCCCGTCCGCGCCCGGTTCCCGTGCGCGTCGACGAGCGGGCACGCCGCTCGTGAGCGCCGCGGGGCCCCTGTTCCGGCTAGAGCTCCCGGCGACGCCCGCTTCCGCGGCCGCCGTGCGTGGAGCGCTCCGCGCCCTCGTCCAGGCCTCACCCTCGGTGCGCCTGTCGAGTCAGGAGCTGGACGAGATCACCGTGGCCGTGCAAGAGGCCTGCACGAACGTCATCCGGCACGCTTGCGAACGGCAGATCGAGTGCCGCTTCGGCGTGGAGTTCTCGCTGGACGACGACGCGCTGACCGTCGTCCTGCGCGACACCGGCCGGCCGTTCGATTTGGTCCGCCGCGCCATTCCGGAGCCCGAGGAGTTGCGCGAGGGCGGCTACGGGACGTTCCTGATCCACGCCTGGATGCACGAGGTCTCACTCGTGCGCCATGCGGGAGAGAACGTGCTCACGCTCGTGCGGCGCTACGGCGTCGCGCTGCCCGACCGGGAGAGCGCCGATGCGTGACAGCGGCGAACTCACAGTCATCCTCGAGCGCACGGAGGCGATGCGCTGGATCAACGACCACGCTGCGCTGCGGGCGTGCGGTGTGGCCGTGTTCGGCGAGGACGGAACGCCGCTGGCCGGTGACGACACCTTGACGACTCTGTCGGTGACGGTCACCGAGACCGGCGACGACGAGACGGTGTCCGTGGAGGGCTTCCACGAGCCGGGGGCGATCGAGACCGTCGAGGTCTACAACCGCTCGATCGGATACGTCGTCGCGGTCACCAACAACGGCGACAGCAGCGCGCCGCGCGAGGTCGCCGAACGCGCGGCGTCCGTGCTGCGCGACCTGTGCTCGCGCGAGTTCGAGCTGAACGACATGTCGCGCGAGATCCTGGCCGCGTACGAGGAGCTCAACCTCTTCTACGATCTGGCCGGGGAACTCGCCGGCGCACCGGACCCGACCGCCATCTGCGCCTCGGTGCTGGCTCGGGCCATGCATGTGATCCGCGCCGGATCGGGTCGAATCGTGTTGCGCGAGGGCGACGGCGAGGACGCTGACCTGGTCGTTGTCGCGTGCCGCGGCGAGGACACGGAGGTCGCGCCCGTGGTGGGGCTGGGCGCGGCGGCGCGCGTCATCGCGAATTGCGAGGCCGTCCTGCTAGAGGACGCGGAGCAGATCGCGAACTCGAATCTCGACGCGTGGGAGAGAGCCGCCGGGAGCACACTGATCACCGTTCCGGTGTACACGCAGAGCGACGACGAGCGCCCGGCACTCGGCGCGCTGCAACTGCGCGACCGTTGCGGTGCGAACGGCGTAGTCGGGGAACCGTTCCGCTCGGGGGATCTCAAGCTCACCCAGGCGCTCGCCAGTCAAGCCGCCGTGCTGATCCACAACTCGCGCCTGATCGGGTTCGAGCGGGAACTTCGCATCGCGCGCGGCATCCAGGAGAGTCTGCTTCCGGCGCAATTGCCGAACGTCGAGGGCCTCGAGGTCGCCGGGCGTTGTCTTGCCGCGATGAACGTGGGAGGCGACTACTACGACACGATCGTCCGTGCCGACGGCTCGCTCGACCTGGTGCTGGCCGACGTTTCGGGACACCACCTGGCGGCGGCGCTCATCCAGACCGCCGCCCGGGCCACGTTCCGCGCCGCACTCCTCAATCTGGAGTCGCCCGCGGCGGTGCTCGCGCACGTGAACGCAGCACTCTTCGACGACCTGACGAGCGCCGAGCTGTTCCTCACCGCGTGGTTCGCCCACGTGGACGGTGGCACCGGCCGCGTCGAGTACTCGGACGCCGGCCACCACCCGGCGCTCTTGTACAGAGCGGCACACCAGGACGTCGTTCCGCTGCGCATGGGCGGCTTGCCCATCGGCGTGGCGGAAGACGGCATGTACCGCGACCACGAGGTCACGCTCGAACCGGGCGATGCGGTCCTGATCTACACCGACGGACTGTCCGAGGCGCGTGGCGAGGGCGGCCCCGAGGACCAGTTCGGTGACGACCGTGTGGCCGCGTCGTTCGGGGCGAAGGCGCACCTCGGTGCCGAAGAGATCGTCCAGGGCGTACTGGACGACGTCACATCGTTCAACAACGGCGGCGACCGGGACGACCGGACGCTCGTCGTTCTGAAACGGAAGCTGCATCCGGAGGCGTGATTCACGCTCCGGAGATTTGATCACTTGGAGGCTTCGATGACTCAGACCGTTCTCGTCGTAGACGACGAACCGTTCATCCTTCGGTCCCTTGCGTTCGTGCTCGAGCGCGCGGGATACGACGTGCTCTCGGGCCGCAACGGCGACGAGGCACTGGAACTTCTCCGCAATCACCGGCCGCAGGTCTGCATCCTCGACGTGATGATGCCGAAGCGCAGCGGCTTCGAGGTGTGCGAGATCGTCAAGGGCGATCCCGGCCTCCGAGACACTCACGTGATTCTGCTGACCGCGAAGGGGCAGGAGGCGGCGCGGCAACGCGGCAAGCGAGCGGGTGCCGACGAGTACCTCACAAAGCCGTTCAGCCCGTCGGCAATCGTCGAGCGTGTGCGGAGCGCCCTCGAGGAGGGGACCGAGAGCCCGGAGTCGGGCGACGCCGGTGTCTCGGAGAAGAGCGAGGCCGAGGCTCAGTAGCAATGCCGCTCGATCGGTTTCCGACCGTGTTGCCCTACGTCGCAGTCGCATGCGGCGTTGCTGGCGTAGCAGGCGTGCTCTTGCGCGCCCCGCAGCGCTCGTCGCTGCTGTGGATCGGTCTGCTCTTCGCGTTCACTCTGCTCGGCTCCGGCGGAGTCGCCGGCATGCTCGACAACCCGATCGCCGCGCGGTTGAGCGGCGGTCTGTTCCAGGCCGGTCTCGCCGCGGTCGCGCTCACCAGCGTCTTCGTGGCGTGGCACGCAGCGACGCTGGTGCGCATCGCCCACACGCATCGCGCGGAGTCCGAGAGGGCTCAGCGAGCCCTGCAGCAGGCGAGCGGCGACAACTTCCGCCTCGAGGACGAACTGCGCGAAGTTCGTGTGAAGCTGTCGCGGCTTATCGAGCAGCAGGCGGAGATCAGCCCCTCGGGGCTCACGCGGCTGCGAGACCAGTTGGCCGCCATGGAGACGCGAGAGCGCCACGCACGCGGGCACCGGGCCGTGTTCGAGCAGGCGCTCGAAGGCATGGCGCGCCTGGAGCGGGAGACGCTGCGGCTCGCGGAGGTGAACGACGCCCTGGTGCGCCTGTCCGGCCGCTCCCGAGAGGTGGTGGAGGAGATGACGCTGCTCGAGCTCGTTTCCGCGGACGGACGTCCGATCGGCAAGGCGGACATGCAGCGCGCCGCGCGAGACCGCCGTCCGATCGCGGTGGCGCTCGACCATCCGGACGGACACCGGGTCCTCGGCGAACTCACGATCAGCGTGATCGGATCCGAGGAAGACGCCGAGTTGCTCGCCGTCATTCGCGATGTCAGCCACCGCGAGACGATCGAGCGGGAGATGGAACAACAGACCGAGTTCGTGCGCGATCGCGAGCGGCGACTGCAGGACACGCATCGCGCCACGGTGGATCGTCTGCGCCAACTGGAGCACCAGTGCGTCGGACTGCAGCAGATCCTGGAGGCAAAGGACCAATTCCTCGCCGGTCTGGCTCACGAACTGCGTACACCGCTCACCAGCATCCGTAGCTTCGCCGAGATCCTCCTGGAGCCGCGCCCGATCAGTGACGAGACGCAAGGCGAGTTCCTCGCGATCATCGTCAAGGAGTCCGAACGGCTCTCGCGCCTCGTCGGCGAGGTGCTCGACCTGTCCCGCCTCGAGAGTGGTGAGCTCCGTCTGCTCCTCTGTGATTTTGACGCGCGGGACGTCGTGCGCGACGCCATGGATGCGGTGCACGGGGAGGCATTGCGCCGGGGTGTCGAGTTCGAGGCCACGTTGGGCGACGATCCCGTGCCGTTGTTCGCGGACCGCGACCGTATCCAGCAGGTGCTCGTGAACTTGCTCGGCAACGCCGTGAAGTTCAGTCCGGACGGCAGCACGGTTCGAGTCCAGTTCGAGGCGGCCACGACCGCTGGGTTCGTGCGCATGAGCGTTCGCGACGAGGGACCAGGTGTCGCAGCCGAGGACCTCACGCGGATCTTCGATCGCTACTACCAGGGACGGACCTCGCGCACCCGGATCGAGGGCACGGGGCTCGGTCTGGCCATCTGCCACGAGATCGCGCAGGCACACCGCGCGCGCGTCTGGGCCGAGGGTGGGTCAGGTGCCGGTGCGACGTTCGTCTTCGAGTTGCCGGGAGCCGTGAAGTCCCGCGCCCGTCTCTCCCGGAGTGCGGAGACTGGTGCCGGCCCCGTCGTCGAGGTGCGGTCCCCACGTCCGGTGCCGCCGCTCCAACTGATCGGGCGGGCTGCCGAGCCGACTCCAGACGAACGGCCGCGTGTCCGGACCGATCCGGGCATGCTGCCGCCGCTCGGCGGCTAGCGGCGGCCGGCCCTCGGACGGGTGCTCCCGCGGTCCCGGAAATCCTCCTGTCCCGGCTCGCCCTGCATGGCCCGACGGCGATCGGGGTACTCTCGCCGTCCGGGGAGTCGTTGCGACAGGCGGGGCGCCCCGCAAGCCGGTTCAGGGGGGTGCGATGCCACAGAGCGGCGATCCGCGCGAGCATCCGCCTCGCACGTTCCGCTCGGATCTCCGCTCGCTCCTCGGACTCGGCCTGCCGCTCATGCTGGGCATGGGCGGACACGCGTTCTTCAACCTCGTCGACCTCGCGATGGTCGGCGCGTACGAGAGTGACGCCGTGCTCGCCGAGCAGACGATCGCCGGCGTGACGGTGGCGTCGTTCCTGGTGACGGTGCCGATCGTGTTCGTGAACGGCATCAGCAACGGCACCGTCGCCGTCATCGCGCAGCACTTCGGCGCCGGGAACATGAAGCGCGCGAATCAATCTGCACGGCAATCGCTGCTGCTCTGCGGTGTCTTTTCGATCCTGCTGGGCGTTCTGCCGGCGCTGTTCTCCGGTCCGATCGTCGGACTGTTCGACGTCCGCAGCGAGATCGAACGCGAGGTGGCCGAGCAGTACTTCCTGGTGATGTCGCACGGGGCTTTCTCGGGCTTCCTGTTGATGCAGATCACCGCGAACATGCGTGCGATCGGCATCGGGGTGTGGCCTATGGTCCTCCTGCTCGTGTCGAACGTCGGGAACATCGTCGGGAACTACGGGCTCATCTTCGGGAAGTGGGGGTTTCCTGAGTTGGGGGCTCCCGGCGCTGCCTGGGCGACGGTCGCCGCGAGGCTGATGGCCGTCGTGGTCGGTCTGTTCGTTCTCATGCGCGCGCATCCTGCGATCAGGATCGGGCTGGGCGGCTGGAGGCCCCGACTCCGGTTCCTGTACCAGGTTGCCGCGGTCGGGTTCCCGGTGGCGCTGCAGTGGACCGTGCGGATGGCGTCGCTGCTGCTCCTGCTGATGGTCGTCTCACCGTTCGGCTCGGCCGTGAAGGCGGCGTACGGCATCGGGACCCGCCTCGACACGCTGGCGATCTTCGCGGGTCTCGGGTGGGGTGGAGCCTGTGCGGCGCTTCTGGGACAGCGGCACGCGCGGGGGGAGACGGTGTCCGCCCGACGCATCGCGGCGCAGGCCGCCGTCCTCAATCTCGTCACCATGGTCGTCCTCGGCGTCGTGTTTTACGCGTTCGCCGAGCCGCTGATCCGGGTGTTCAGCCTCTCGGTCGAGACCGAGGCGGACATCAGCATCGTCGAGCGGGGCGCCCTCTATCTGCGAGTGGGGGTCTTCTCGTACCCGGGATACGCGCTGGCCATCGTCTGGGCCCACGCGCTGAACGGTGCCGGGAGCGTCAAGACCCCCCTCGCCATCGATACGGTCGGGCTGCTGCTCGTCCAGATTCCCCTCGCCTGGTGGTGGTCCCGGGGAGACATGGGCGAGTCCGGGGCGTGGTGGGCGCTCGTGGTTTCGCATTCCCTCATGGCGCTGGTCTACTACGTGGTCTTCCGCCGCGGCGCATGGGAGCGCAAGCGGCTGACCTGAGATCGCCGGCATCCCGGCCGACCGGCCGGGCTGCCCTCGGGACGTGGTCGAGCGTGAGGAGAGTGTTCTGCGTGACCGATCGACGCGGCGGACGGCGGATGAGGGGCCCGGGTGGAGCGTCGGCTCCGGCGGATCGCATCGCGAAGCCCGAGCGGCTTCTGAATCTGGTCGCGTTCCTGCTCTCGTGTCACGTGCCGGTGCCGTTCTCCAAGATCAAGGGCCGCGTCGCCGGCTACGACGACGATGCCAGCCCTGAGGCTCTCGAGAAGCGCTTCGACCGCGACAAGGCCGAGCTGCGTGGCTTGGGCGTGCCCATCGTCTACGACGCCACCGGCGACGCCGGCGAGGAGGGATATCGGATCCCCCGCGATCAGTACTTCCTGCCTGAGATCCAGCTCGACATGCAGGAGGCGGCGGCGCTGGCGGTCGTGCAGCGGTACGCGCAGACCGCGACCGGTGATCCGCTTGCGACCCCGCTAAGCAGCGCGCTGCGCAAGATCCTCGTCGACAGCCCCCTGACCACGGCCGCGATGGCCTCGGTCACGGAGCAGCACCGCCTGGGCGTCCGCACGCGCCGCGGTCCGCCCGAGCTGACCCCGAACCTGCACTCTCTCACGGACGCGGTGGTCCGCCGCCAGGGCGCGAAGTTCCGCTACTACAGCATCGAGCGTGATGAGGTCGGGGAACGCGAGGTCGAGCCGTACGGACTCGGGTGGCACGCCGGGCACTGGTACCTGGTGGGCCACGATCGCCTCCGCGACGACGTGCGCCAGTTCCGGGTCGACCGCATCCGGGGCCGCGTTCGCGTGCGTTCCGGCCGTCCGTTCGCGGTGCCGGAGGACTTCGACGTCGCCAAGCACGTGGGCCGACCGGCGTTCTCGTTCCGCGAGGCGGAGCCGGCGTTCCGGGCCGAAGTCCATCTCGCACCCGAGATCGCGTTCATGGTCCGCGAGGGCGTGCGCGCGGATTGGACGTTCGAGGAACTACCCGACGGCGGCGCCCGGCTGTCCTTCGCTGCGCGCGACGGCGAGGCGGTGTTCCGGTTCGTCGCCCAGCACGCGGAGCGCGCGCGCATCGCGTCGCCGCCGAAGCTGCGCGAACGTGCTCTGTCGCACTTTCGCGCCATCCTCGACCGGCACGAGGGGGATCCGTCCCCGGTCCCTGCCCGCCGCCGCCGAGCCGCTGGGAAGAAGGCCGCGGGGAAGAGTGCCGGGGGAGGCCGCGGATGACCCGCGATCCCTACGCCGGCGTGCGCCACGCACTGACCATGATCCCGCTGATTCAACAGCGACAGGGTATGGCGATCGAAGAGCTCGCACAGCGCACGGGGCTCTCCGAGACGGAGATCCGCGAGGAACTGTCGTCGCTCGTGATGATGTGCGGCGTCCCCCCGTACTCACCGAACAACTACGTGTCGTTCTGGATCGAGAACGGGCGGGTCTACATCCGCTTTGCGGACCAGTTCGAGCGGCCGGTGCGGCTCGTCGTACCGGAGGCGCTGGCGCTGCTACTGGCGCTGCGTCGTCTCGACGTCCGCCAGCATCCATACCGCGACGCCGTGCGCGGCCTCCGTGAGAAGATCCGCGTCGCCCTGGGACCCGAGCACGCACGCGAGCTCGACCGGGCGGAGCGCACGTTCCGGATGGACTCGCGCTCAAGCGGCCAGGCCGCAGCCCTGCGCCAGGCATTGTCCCGCGGCTGCGAGTTGCGTATCGACTACTGGTCCGCCCACCGCGCCGCGATGTCGACCCGTGTGATCCGGCCCTACGGCATGACGGAGTTCGGCGGAGACTGGTACGTGGTCGCTCACGACTCGCTGCGGGACGACATCGTCACGTTCCGAGTGGACCGCATCCGCTCGGCGGAGCTTCTCGATACCGAATACGTCATCCCCGACGACTTCGACATCCAGACGTTCCGCGATGCGAGCGACTTCACCGCCCGCCCGGCGAAGCGCACGGCACGCGTGCTGTTCCGAGGCCTGGGCGCGCGTTTCGCCCGCGAGCAACTTCCCGCGCGGGACGTCACGGACGTCGGCGACGGAACGGTGCTGGCCCGCGTGACGGTGCGCTCGACGGTCTGGTTCATCCAGTGGCTGCTGCCGTTCGGCGAGGACGCGGAAGTCGTCGAGCCGCCGGAGTTGCGCGACGAGGTCGCAGCGACGTGTCGGCGCATCTTGGCGTTCTACGAAGAACGCGCGCCTGCGACCGCAGGAAGGAAGCGGTGAAGATCCCGGTCTCCCAACGGATCGCGTCTCTGTCCGGCTACGCGTTCGCCGAGGTGGATGCCCTGAAGACGCAGCTCCGGCGGGACGGAATCGACGTGATCGACTTCGGTGTGGGGGACCCCCGCACACCCACACCGCAACTCGTGCGCGAGGCCGGGCAGCGTGCGATCGACGTGCACAAGAGTTCGGGTTACCCGAGCTACATCGGCAGCGAGGCGTTCCGGCAGGCGATCGCGGACTGGACGGGGCGTCGCTTCGGTGTCGACGTGGATCCCGCGCTCCACGTCTCGGCGGCCATCGGGAGCAAGGAGGCCGTGTTCCACGCGCCGCTCGCCTACATCGATCCGGGCGACGTGGTGATCTCCCCCGATCCCGGCTACCCGCCCTACGCCCGCGGGACGTTCTTCGCCGGAGGGGAGAACTGGCACTACCCGCTGCACGCAGAGAGCGGCTATCTGCCCGATCTGCAGGCGATCCCGGCCGACGTGCTCGCGCGCACCAAGATGCTCTGGATCAACTACCCGAACAGCCCGACCGGTGCGATCGCGCCGCTGTCCTTCCTCGAGGAGTGCGCGGCGTTCTGCCGCGAACGCGGGATCCTGCTCTGTTCGGACGAGGCGTACTGCGACATCTACTTCACCGAAGAGCCGCCGCACTCGGCCCTCGAAGCCGGTCTCGAGGGCGTGCTCGTGTTCTTCTCCATGAGCAAACGGTCGGCGATGACCGGATGGCGCTGCGCCTACGTGGTCGGTGACGAGACCGCCGTCGGCCAGTTCCGCAAGCTCAAGACGAACATCGACTCCGGCACCCCTGACTTCGTCCAGGACGCCTCCATCGCCGCGCTCTCCGACGAGACGCACGTCGGTCTGATGCGCGAGGAGTACCGCCGCAAGCAGGCCGTGATCTGCGCCGCCTTCGAGGCGGCCGGATTGCCCACCCGTCGGCCCGAGGCGACGCTCTACCTGTGGCAGCAGACGCCGCCCGGAGTGTCCGCGGAGGACTTCGCCAAGCGGCTGCTCGATCCGGCGATCGCCGTGATCACCACACCGGGCACGTGGTTGTCTTCTGGGCTCTCGTACGGCGAGGGCTCCGAGGACCCGGGCGAGGGCTTCGTGCGGCTGGCGCTGGTACCCACGGAGGACCGCTGCGAGGAGGCTGCGAAGCGCCTCCGGAGCCTCTCCCTCTCCTGACGAGCTGGAGGGGGTTCTCGTCGCGGGGTGAGGCGGATCGGAACTCCGGAAGCGTCTCGAACGTAGAATCGAGTGAGATGCATTCCACTCGAACCACCACCCGCCGTTCCTCCGCCGCTGTCGTCCTCGCCGCGCTGCTCGCGTTCTGCCCGGCCGGGTCCCTCTCGGCCCAGGAGGAAGACCCCGTCGCCGAGGCCCGCGAATTGGTCGATCTGTGCAGGGATCTGGTCGAGCGGGGCAACTACGACGAGGCGGAGCGCAAGCTGAAGAGAGCACGCAAGGCCGACGCCGCGAACGAGGATGCGGCGCGGCTCCTGGCTCGCGTCTACGCCGAGACCGGCCGGACGGCACAAGCACTCTCCGCTCTCGAGACGGCACCCGGCACTGCGCCGGTCCTGCTGCAGCGAGCCCGTCTGTTGCTCGAGACCGGCCGGCACGCCGAGGCCGAGGCGATCGTCTCCGCGCGGCTCGAGGCCGAGCCCGCGGACGTCCCGGCCCGCCAGCTACTCGGGCGGGCGCTCGAGGAGACCGGTCGCAGGGACGACGCGATCGTGGCGTACGAGGCAGCGAACGACGCGTGGGCCCAGAGCGAGGACCAGGACACCGTCGATGAACTGCTCGCCGTAGCACGCGCGCGGCTCGGACTGTTCCGGCTCTCCGATGCGTACAAGCCCAGCCTGAACTCGGTCCTTTCGCGACTGGATGAGGCGCGCAAGCTCGACGAGCGGCGGGTAGACGTCCTCATCGACATCGGTGATCTGTACTTGCAGAGCTACAGGGACGTGAGCGCCAAGCGCTGGTACACGAAGGCTAAGGACATCAACCGTTCGTACGCGCCGGCGATCTTCGGGCTCGCGCAACAGCATGCCTTCCGGTTCGACGAGGAACTGGCGCGCGAGGAGACCAACCGCGCGCTGAAGTACAACCCCAACTACGTTCCCGCACTGCTGTTCCTAGCCCAGATGGACCTGGGCGACGAACGGTACGAGGAAGCGCGGAAGTCGATCGACACGGCGCTCGCCGCGAACCCGATGCACGCCGAGTCGCTGGCAACGAAGGCGGCGTACCTCTACATGCGCGGCGATGCGGGTTATGCGGACGTCCTGAAGCAGGTCCTCGAACGCGACGCGCATGCATCGGTCGTCCACCGGATCGTGGCCGTCGTGCTCGAAGAGCAGCGCCGGTTCGCCGAGGCCCTCGAATTCGCACAGAAGGCGATCGAACTCGACGAACGCGACTTCGAGGCGTTCTTCATGGCGGGGCGCAACGCGATGAACGTCGGCCGCGACGACCTTGCGAAGAAGCTCCTCAACAAGGCGGACGACGGCGACCCGTTCAACAACATCTACCGCGCGAACTTCATCAAGCTGTTCGACAAGATGGCGCGCTTCCCGACGCGCAAGGACACGCGCTTCCTGGTCAAGCTCCCGCCCAAGGAGGACGAGGCATATCACCCGCTGCTCCGCGATGCCCTGGGGCGTTCGCTGGACGACCTCGAGAAGCGCTGGGAGTTCAAGCCCGAGTACCCGCTCTTCATCTCGGTGTTCGATCAGCAGCAGGACTTCGCGACGCGCACGATCGGTCTCCCGGGGTTCCCTGCGCTCGGCGCCTGCTTCGGTCGCGTCGTGACCCTCGACAGTCCCCGGGCCCTCCCGCCCGGCGCGTTCGGCTGGCGCGGAACGCTGCACCACGAGCTGGCGCACGTCATCACGCTCGAGCTCAGCAAGGGCCGAGTGCCGCGCTGGCTGACCGAAGGCCTCTCCGTCTACGAGGAGCGCAAGACCAGCCCGCAGTGGAACCGTGAGATGGAACGAACCCTCATTGACGCCATCGCCTCCCGCGAGGTCCTGCCGCTCGGCGAGATCAACTCGGCCTTCCGTGGCAGCCGCGTGCTCTTCGCCTACTACCAGGGCGGGCTGATGTGCGAGATGGTTGAACGGGACTTCGGCTTCCCGAAGCTGCGCGAGATGGTCCGGCTGTACGGCGAGGGGCTCGACACGCCGAACGTCGTGCAGCAGGCGCTCGGGATCGACGCTGCCGAATTCGACAAGCGCTTCCTGGCGTACGCCGGCGAGTACGTGAAGGACTTGAAGGTGCTTCCGCGCCCGTCGCGCGGCAGCGTCTCTCGACTGCGCCGTGAACTGCGCAAGCGCAAGGACGACGCAAAGGGCTGGCGCATGCTGGCGCTCGGTTACGCCACCCGCGGGGGCCGCGGATCGGCGGACGCACTCTCCGCGCTCTCGAAGGCCGTGCTTCTCGAACCGGAGCATCCGTTCATCCACGTCGTCCGCGCACTCATCGCGCGCGCACAGGGACGCACCGACCAGGCTCTCGAGCAGGCGAAGATTGCGATCGAGAAGGGCGAGGATTGGTACGAGATGCAGCTGATCCTCGCGGACCACGCGATCGGCGTAGAGAACTTCGACGAAGGCAAGACGCGCTTGCGTCGCATGATCGAGCTGTTCCCCGTCGCAGCCGGTGGCAACGCGCCACGGGTGCGTCTCGCGTCGCTGCTCATGGGCGAGGGCGAAGGGAAGCTCGACGAATCGATGCAGTTGCTGCGCGCGCACTGCGACGTCGACGAAGACGACTTCGAGACGCGTCAAAAGCTCGCTGCGTACTACCGCGACAAGGGGAACGAGGACGCGGAGCTCGCGACACTCCTCGAGTTGCGCGACATCGTGCCACTGCCGCACGGTCCTGTGACGCGTGAGGACGCGGTCGGGATGCACACGCGCATGGCGGACCTCCTTGCCGTGCGCAAACGCAGCGCAGAGGAAGAGGTCGCGCGCCGCGTGGCCGTCGGTGTCGGGCGCATGCAGCTCCCGCCTGCCGGTCCCGGTGGTCCTCCGCCGACCCTCGAGGACGGCGAGATCGCCGACCTTCTCGTGTCCCATGCCCGCGCGCTGCGTCTGCTCGGACGTCTGGACGAGGCCCGCGACCGGCTACGCGAGGCGATCGACCTGGACCCTGAGCACGGGGCCGCGGCGGACCTGTTGGAGCGCCTCCGAACCGAGTGACGCCAGCCTCGGACCGAACGCACGCTCTGCGGCGCCCAGACGTTCGTAAGTGTCCTATCCAAAGAGCTTCCGGCGATCGCACTCTTCCGGCTTATCCACACGAGCGTGGCCACCGCGCGTTCCGCGACGGGAACGCGTGCGCAACAAGAAGAAACGCCTCGAAATCCGCCACGCGGGTTCGCGCGATGTGGCTCGGAGCGTCGTAACTCCTCGCGGGCAGGAGAGTTCCGTGTCGTCGCCCGCGGCGCATTCCGCCGCGCCGCATTCACGCCAAATGCAGGGGCGCACGCCACCCGGCCGCAGAAACGTCAGTTCTCCACGAACGGTTCACACGGCATTCTGGACTGTGGAGAACCGCCGTCGCGAGCGCTCTCACCGGGCCCGGAATCGCCGCGCGAGGGGAATTCCGTCGTGAGCGCCCGATGTCGAGAACACCCGAGCCTGACGTCGCGGACACGAACGGTCGGTCCGAGTCGGCACTACACTCGTGCGGATGACGCCGGAGAGGGGCTGTTTCGTGGTGCTCGAAGGGGCCGACGGGTGCGGGAAGAGCACGCAGGCGCAGCGTCTGACCGAGGCTCTTCGCGGACGCGGCCGGACCGTGACGCACACCAGCGATCCGGGCGGGACACCGCTCTCCGACGCAATCCGCCGGATTCTCCTCGACGGCCGTCCAGGCGACGTGACCCCGCGCGCCGAAGCCCTGCTCTTCATGGCGGCTCGCGCCCAGCTCGCAGAGCAGGTGATCGCCCCCGCTCTCGAGCGCGGTGACGCCGTCGTGTGCGAGCGGTGGACGCTGTCCACGGAGGTGTACCAGGGGTCCGCCGGCGGGGTGGGGGTTCGCACGGTGAGGCGGCTGGCCGGGATCGCGGAGGGCGCCGCGTCCCCGGACCTCGTGATCGTGCTGGACGTTCCCGTGGGGAAGGGCCTCGAGCGAGTCGGGAGTGAGCGCGATCGCATCGAGAGCAAGAGCGGTGCTTTTCACGCGCGGGTCGTGAAGACGTATCGCCGCCTCGCGCGGGCTCGCAAGGACCACGTCCTCGTGGCCCCGTCGGACGCGGAAGCGACCGCCGCCCGCGTGCTCGAGGAGGTGCTCGCCCATGTCGGCTAATCGAGCGCCCCCCGGCCGCACCTCCGGCTCAATCGGGGGGCTCCCGTCGCTCGGCGCGCTCGAAGGCCAGGCTCCGGCTCAGCAGTCGTTCGCGGCTGCGCTCTCCGGCGGCGGCGCGCGCGTGGGCGGGGCGTACCTTCTGCACGGACCGTCGGGGGTCGGGCGCCGCCGCGGGGCCCTCGGGTTCGCCGCGGCGCTCCTGTGCGCCGCTCCGCGAGGCAGCGAGCCCTGCGGGTCGTGCCGCGCGTGCGATCTCGTCGCCGCGGGCACGCACCCGGACCTGCTCCTGATCACGGCCGAGACCGGTCCGCACCCCTCGGGACCGTCGGAGGCAGCGCGCCTGGGACCGCCGGCGTTCTCGCTCGCGGCCGCGCGCCAGGAGCCCGCTTCGACGCGGAGGCCGCTACGCGTGCACGCCCTGCGCCGCCTGCTCGAACTGACCGCACTGGCCGCCGCGGGGGGAGCTCGCAAGGTCGTGCTGATCGACTCGCTCGACGAGGTCGACGACGGGAGCGTCGCCACGCTTCTGAAGAGCCTCGAGGAACCACCACCGCGCACGACCTACCTGCTTCTCGCGAGCGATGCCGACGCCGTGCCTGACACGATCGTCTCGCGATGCCAGCGCGTTCGTTTCCGGCCGCTCGAGCCGGAGGTCGTTCAGCGGCTACTGCTCTCCGCGCTCCCGCTCGACGAGCGGCCCGACACCGCAGGACTCGCCCTCGCGGTACGCCTCGGACAGGGTTCGGTCGGGCGCGCCCTGCGCGCGGTGCGCACCGGACTGGTCGAGGACGGCCCTGCCGCCGTCAGCGCGTTGCTCGATCCTGGAGACACCGGGTCAGCGGAACCCGCCCTCTCGTTCGCCGCGGACGGCACCCGCGACCTCGTCGGTCAGCGCCTCCGTGCCGCGGACCTGCTGCGTCTGGCTCTCCTGACAGCACGGGACGTCGCTGCCGCCTCCGGGAGCGCCGATGGGCTGGACAGCCTCGTGCCGGCCACTGCCTCGGCCCTCGAGTCGCTGCGCGCGAACGTCTCCCCGGAACTGGCCCTCAGAGCCCTCAGGGTCCGCTTGCGACGTGCCGGCTCACGCTTGAATTAGGCTCCCAAGTGCCGTCAGAGACATGGCTTATGCCGTGTCCCCCGAACCGCTGACGAAGTGTCATGTGAGGACGCTCAAAGTCCGCCCGCGGATGGCCGATGAACCCTGTGCGGTGGGGTGACCCGGCCTCGGTCGGTGGCCCTCCGTCCACCCCCGGAGAGCTTGATGCACGATCGTCTGCAAGAGCAGATAGCGGACTTGGCACGTACGGACCGGCGCTACCCGGCCGATGCGTACATGCTCGTGTTCGATGGTCTCGAGCACGCCCTGGCGAACATGCGGACCCGCCGCCACGTGACTCCGCGCGAACTGGTGCTCGGAGTCCGCGATGCGGCGGTGGACCACTGGGGCTTCCTGGCGCGTTCGGTGCTCGAGACGTGGGGCATGCACGACACCGGCGCCATCGGCGACCTCGTGTTCAACCTGATCCGGCGCGGGCTGCTAGAAGCCGGCGAAGAGGACACGCGCGACCAGTTCGACGACGCGTTCTCGTTCGAAGAGGGACTCGACGCCCACTTCAAGCAGTCGCTCGAGCGCGACCCCCCGCGTCTCGCCGCACGCGGCGCATGATCCGCAGCGCGCTCCTCGCGCGCGCTCCCTCCCTCGCTCACGGACTGTCCACGCGCGCAGAGGGATCCGTCGGACCGGTGGACGACGCGATCGCCGCCGCCACGCGCGCAGCCCTCGCCGCTGACGTCGCGGGCGCAGGTGCGCGTCTCGTGGCGCCGCATCAGGTGCACGGCGCAGGGGTCGCGGTGATCGATGACGAACTCGAAGCAGGTCGCGCGGATGGCGTCGCCACGACCAGAACCGATGTCACGTTGATGGTGCAGGGAGCGGACTGTCCGCTGATCGCGCTCGTGGACGTTGACGCGCACGCGCTCGCGCTAGTCCACGCGGGGTGGCGGGGCACGGAGCAGCACGTCGTCGCGGAGGCCTTGCGCGTGCTGTGCGGACTCGGCGCGTCTCCCGAGCGCGTGCAGGCGGCCGTGTTCCCAGGCGCTTGCGCGTCGTGCTTCGAGGTCGGTCCGGAGGTCGCCGCGTGCTTCGACGAGGCGTTCGGCGCTCGCGCGCGCGGCTGGTACGCGCCGGCTGGCCGCGAGGGTCACGTTCTACTCGATCTCGGAGCGGCGATCGCGGCCACACTCACGGACGGCGGCGTGCCCTCAGAGCACATCGACCGCGTGCCGGGCTGCACGATGTGCGGTGAGGTGTTGTTCTCGCACCGCGCGTCCGGGGGCGGGCCGGGGCGCAGCGGGTTGTTTGCGCGCTTGCTGGGCTAGCAGCGCCTCGCTAGCGGCCAGTCCCGAACTTGCGCGCGCTCTTCAGGGCGTCGCCGTAGACGGGCGGCACCTCGAACGTGCGGCTGCGGATGAAGGCGTACTCCGGCGTGCCGGCCAGTTCGGTGGCGCCCGGCCCGTCCATCAGAGTGCGGATCGCGCGCTGGAGCTGCGAGTCCGCAGCCCAGTCGCCGACGATCAGGCGTCCCACGCGGTCACTTGCCATCTGACGCCCGCGGTAGTGCAACTGGAGCCAGATGTCCTCCCGCGAGAGCTGCGTTCCGAGCGACACGTAGAACGCATCGAACTCCGGCCAGTCATTGGGGTTGCGTGTGTCGCGCATGACGAGGCGCGTCATCGCGTCTGGGTTTGCTTCGAACTGCTTGTTCAGGTACTTCTCGAAGACGTCGCTCTCGTCGAGGTCGGCGATCGTCTCCGCGCGCCAGCCGCCCATGTCGTCGAGGTCCACGGGCACGTCCGGCTCGATGCCGCCGAGGAACTCCCGCCGTCCGGCGACGACCATCTCCTCGCGGTGCGGGTGGATCTCCCGCGAACCCTTCCGGCGGCCCACGAAGTACTTCGCGATCGTCACCTTGATGGCGGGGCAGTCGTACCGCTTGTTGTCGTTCAGGTCGTCGAACGGCTCCGCCGGGCTCCAGCGCTTGTTGCGGTCCGTATCGATGAACCGTTCGTTCGCATCGCGCCTGCCGTTGCCATTGCGGTCGTCGAGCGGCTCCGCCTCGTCCCACCGCCCGTTCTTGTTCACGTCGGCGAACGGCTCGGCGAACGGCTGGGTGTAGATCGGATAGAGGTTCTGAACGCTGCCCTTGCCGTAGGTCCGGAGGCCGACGATCTCCGCGCGATCGTGGATCTGGAGGCAGCCGGACAGGATCTCACTGGCACTCGCACTCGCCCCGTTGACGAGCACCGTCAGCGGCACCGACCGGCTCCAGCGCGTGCTGCTGCCCTGCGTCACGTAGATCTCGGGATCGTGCACCCCCGCGCGGCCGGCCGTCTCCACGACGAGCTTCCCGGACGGCAACAGGTAGTCGCCCATGCTCTGCGCGGTCCTCAGGTAGCCCCCGCTGTTCCAGCGCAGGTCGAGGACGAGGTACTTGACGCCCTGCTTCTCGAAGTCCACCAACGCGGCCTTGAACTCCTCGGCCGTGTTGCGCGCGAAGTTGTCCACGAGGACGTATCCGATGCCGCCCGGGAGGACCTCGGGCCAGACCGTCGGCACACGAATCTTCCCGCGCGTCATGCGCATGGTGCGGGGCTTCTCCCACCCCTTCCGCACCACGTCGATCTCGACGATCGTGTCGGGCACCCCGCGTAGGTGCTTGACGATCTCGGTCAGTTCCTTTCCGGAGGTGTCCCAGCCGTCCACCGTGACGACGCGGTCGCCGGCCCTGAGCCTGGCCTTCCACGCCGGTCCGTCGAACATCGGCCGCGTGACGATGAAGAACCCGTCCTTGTCGTAGCCCACGTACGCACCGATGCCGCCGTACTCCTTGGCCAGGTGGTCCTGCCAGTCGTCGCGTTCCTCGGAACTCTGGAAGGTCGTGTACGGGTCGCCGACTGCGTCGACGAGGCCGCGCGCGGCACCTTCCCAGAGCTTCTGCATCGTGAGATCGCCGCCCTTGACGTGATACGCCTTGAGCCGGTGCAGCGTGTCTTGGATCAAGCGCTCCAGCGGGTCGGCGGCGCCGCCCTCGGGACTGTCCGAGGTGGCTCTCGGCGTTGCGTCCGCGATGTCGCGCCACTCGCGCTGGACCAGTAGCGCGTCCGCCAGACGGCCGCGCGTGGTCGGCTCGTGCCTCACGCGCTGCAGCACAGCGCGCACGTGTTCGCTGAAGTCGTCCAGCTCGGCGAGCGACAGCGCGCCCTCGATCCGTAGATCGAGGTCCTCGCTGTTGAGCAGTTCCTTGAGGGTCTTCTTCGCCGCGAGGTCCTTCGTGAGTACCCAGAGCGTCTTCGCGAGCGACGCGCGCAGACGCGGGTCGAGCGCGCCCTCGAGGAGGGTCCAAAGGTCCTCCTCGATGTCGTCGTCCGCCGTCTCCTCCAGCATTCGGCACGCGTCGGCTCGGATCGAGATGCCCGAGTCCGATCCTGCGACCTTCAGCAGGACGGTGGTGGCTCGCGAGCGCTCGCCAAGTTGCGAGAGGACGCGCGCCAGAGCGACCCGGCCGAGCGGGGTGGCGTCGTCGAGTTCCGCCGCATCCACCGCGTGGGGCGTCGCCTTGTCGCGGAACTCGACCAGTCGCACGGCGTCGTTCCAGGCGTGCTCGGCCTCGTCGGCGTAGGCGATCCCCTCGGCGAGGGTGCGGATCTCCTCTTCGCTGCCTGCCCCCTCGACGCCCGTCTCCTGAGCCGATGCCGGCCCGGTCGGGATCAGGCCCGTGCCGAAGATCAAGAGGCCCGTCAGGGCCGCTGCGACGAGCCTCCTGCTAGTGCGTGGTGAGGTCATGGGTGTGGCGGTCTCCGGGTCCCGCCCGGCGGCCGGCCGGGCGCGAGAGTTCATATCTGTAAACAGGTTACGGTGGGATGACTCCCACCGGGCGAACCGCCGGGCCGCCTCGGACCTTCCGAGACCGACCCGCCGCGAGGCCGCGCAAGAGCGGCCCCTCCTCTAGATACGATCGGCAGGCCCGGCGTGCACGGACACGTTGCCGCTCCCCGCGCGGGACCGTGGTGGTCCATTTCGACCGGAACTTCCGCCCGTCCGCCGGGGTTGACGAGAGGGGAGTTAGGGCTAGAGTCCGCCGCGACAACCCTCCGAGGGCATCGCCGCGGAGTGGAGTCCGGATTCGGCTGACGATCAGCCGCTCCGGCCTCGGGAAGGACCCTGATGGCCGCTTCGACACCCAGCCTTGTAAGGCTCGGCCTGGCCGCAGCCCTGTGCGCCGCCGTGCTCACCGCCGGCTGCCGCCGCGCGGAGCCGGACGCCCCCGGGTCGGAGGAGCCGCCGTCCGAGGCCACCGTTTTCGAGGAGGTCGGCGAGACGGCCGGGCTCGACTTCGTGATGTCGTTCCTGGAGGGCGAGCAGGGGGCCCGCTTCAAGATCAACCTGTATGACCACGGCGCGGGCGTCTCGGTCGCGGACTACGACGGCGACGGTCTCGACGACATCTACTTCCTGAACCAGCTCGAGTCGAACGCGCTGTTTCGCAACCGCGGGGACGGGACGTTCGAGGACGTCACCAGCCGGGCGGGCGTCGGTCTCGGTGACCGGGTCTGCACGTCAGCCGCGTTCGCCGACTACGACAACGACGGCGACCAGGATCTGTTCGTCGCATCGACCAGAGGCGGCAACGTCCTGTTCCGCCAGGACGCAGGCGGGGTGTTCACCGACGTGACGGAGTCGGCCGGAGTGGCGCTCGTGGCGCACTCCCAGGGCGCCACCTTCTTCGACTATGACAGCGACGGCTGGCTCGATCTCTTCGTCACCGACACGGCTCGGTGGACGGAGGACGAACGGGCTCCCGATGGTCGTTACTACGTCGGACCCGGGAGTCTGCTGGAGCTCGTCCGTAGCGGCGTCGAGTCCAGCTTGCTGTATCGCAATCGCCGCGACGGCACCTTCGAGGACGTCACGTCGGAGACCGGGCTCGGCACGGTTGGCTGGAGCGGCGACACCGCCGTGTTCGACGCCGATGGCGACGGCGATCAGGACTTGTTCGTCACCAACATGTTCGGGCGCAGCACGCTCTTCCGCAACGATGACGGCAAGCGATTCAGCGACGCCACCGACAGCATGCTGGGCCGGACGTCGTGGGGCGCCGTCGGTTGCAAGCCCTTCGATGCAGACGGCGACGGCCTGCTCGACCTCTTCGTCGTGGACATGCACTCCGACATGTGGATGGCGTGGGGCGTTCTGCCGACCGCCGACGAAGCGCGCGTCAAGTACGGAGGACCGGAGGGGCCGCTCTTCGTCGATGGGATCATGTCCGAGGACGAACGGAAGAACCTGTACGAACTTGTGCTCCTGGACCGCAGGACACTTCGAACGGTCGTGTTCGGGAACACCCACTTCCGCAACGAAGGCGGCGGTAAGTTCGCCGAGGTGTCCGACGAAGTCGGCCTCGAGACGATGTGGCCGTGGGGCATCGCGACGGCCGACTTCGACATGGACGGATTCGAGGACGTCTTCATCGCGGCGGGGATGGGGTACCCGTATCACGCGTGGCCGAACGAACTCATGAGGAACCGTGGCGACGGTACGTTTGAGTCCGTCCGAACGCAATGGGGCATCGATCCCCGTCCTGGTGGCGGATTCCTGGAAGAGACGATCGACGGCACGTCGGCGGCACGCAGTTCTCGGAGCGCGGCTGTGCTCGACTTCGATGGAGACGGCCGGCCCGACCTCGTCGTGAACAACTTCAACGAGCGACCGTACCTCTACCGCAACCGACTCCCGAAGCGCGAGTGGATCGGCCTGCGCTTGCGCGGGACCCGCAGCAACCGCGATGCGGTCGGCGCGGTCGCGCGGCTGCAGGTCGGCGAGAGGACCCAAGTTCGGCAGGTGTGCGCGGCCGGGGGGTACCTGGCGCAGAGCACGCTCACGCTCTACTTCGGGCTGGGCGACGCGGCAACCGTGACACGCTGCGAGATCGACTGGCCGAGTGGCACGCATCAGGTGATCACCGACCTCGCGCCGGGCCGTGTGCACCAGATCGTCGAGCCGGACGAGCGGTAACGCCGAGGTGGCCGCAGCCCATCGAGGAAACCCCGCGTTCAGTCCGTGCGTCGAAAGCCCTGACGGAGCGCCGTGGCGCCGTGGGAGGGTGAACCGGCCTCCTTGCCGCGCACACGACGGGAGTGAGCGAGCGAGCACATGATCGTCAACGCCGTAGCCATCCTGGTCGTCCTGGTCGCCGTGATCGAGATCGTCACGGGCGCCGTGCTGGCGGGAGTCACGCGGCGGGCGCTCCGCTCGGATCGCGCGTGCGGGGACGGCTCCGAGTCACTCCGGCAGTTGGCGCTCCTGCTCGTGGTGGTGCTCGGTGGGGTGGCGCTCGCGTCTCTGCTGCTCTGGGGCCTGTTGCTGCAGAGCTACGTGCCTCAGTGGGACGGGGTCCAGTGCATCACCGGCGTCCTGCGGGTCGGCACGGGAAGCACCGGCGCCACCGGGTGGCTGCCCGCGCTCGCGGACGCGACGAGCTGGCTGCACGTCGGTTTCCTGTTCGTGGCGGGGCTGGCCGTTGTCTTGCACACGGCGGCGCGAGAGCGGCCGGGCGCTGCGCTGACAGGGGTGCGAGCTACCGTTCTCTTCGCGACCGCGGCCGCAGCGATTACCTGCGCGGGCGCGGAGATTGCCTACGTGGTGATCCCGAAGACGGGACAGTTCCTCGCGGCGGGATGCTGCACAACGTCGAGCGCCACCGTCGGTGTGGACGCGCAGACACCGCTCTCGAGCGGGAGCGCGGTGGTGCGCGCGTTGCCGTTCGCCGCGGTCGCAGCGCTGCTCTGCGCCTGTTTTGCGGTCTGGCGCCGCGTGGAGATCGGCACGCCTGCGCACGTCATCCGGATCGGCCTGTCAGTTGCGTTCCTCGCGACGGGGCTCGTGTTCGTGCACGACGTGGTCTCACCTGCGGTCTCAGGTCTTCCGTTGCACCGGTGTATCCCGTGTCTGGGCAGTGATGCACCGGAGTCCACGTTCGGTCTCGCGCTGCTCGCGACGCCGCTGTTCGCGACGGCCTGGCGAGGATCAGCCCGCTGGCTCGACGGACCGGCCATGGGCGACATGGAACGGTTGAGCCTTCGTCTCGACCACTACGCGCTCGGCGCCACTCTCGGCGCCGTGACCCTGTTCCTGACGAGTTGGTGGGTCGCGTGAGCACGGCGTTTCGCACGACCCTCGTGCTGTTGGCGGTCGTCGCCGTGAGTGCGCTGCTCCCCGTGGCAGGCACCCTGCTCCGCGGCGCCAGGGGGGACCGCTGCCAGACCGACGGCGTCACACTCGTGGAGGCGCCGCGCGTGCGTCTGGTCACGGCCGACGGGACACCGCACGTGTTCTGTTGCGTACGGTGCGCCGAGGAGTGGCTCGACGCCACCGGCGACAAGGCGGAGCGGATCCTGGTGACCGACGCGGTGTCCGGGGCCCTGGTGAACGCCGGGCAGGCGTTCTTCGTGCAGAGCCGCATCCTGGCGCAGCCCGCCACGGGTGACCGGGTGCATGCGTTCGCCGATCGGGCGGCGGCGGAACAGCACGCAGACGCCTACCGCGGTAGAGTGCTCACGGGCGAGGCGCGGCCATTCCGGACGCAGTGACCCCCGGGAGATATGGCGGGAGGGTGTGGCAGATGGAGGACGGCGGATTCCGGCCGCGGAGGAGCCGCGTGGCGGTCGCGGCGGGCTGGGCGGTGGCGAGCACGCTCCTGGCCTGCGCACTGACGGCCGGATGCAGTCCTGACGACGACGCGGCGACGCCGGCGCCCGGCGACCGGGAACCCGGGTTTGTCGAAGTGTCGGAGGCAGCCGGGCTCGACTTCCACATGTCGTTCCTGCCGGGGGAGCAGGGAGAGCTGTTCAAGATCAACCTCTACGACCACGGCGCCGGGGTGATCGTCGGAGACGCGGATGGTGACGGCTTCGACGACATCTACTTCCTGAACCAACTCGGCGCGAACGCCCTGTTCACGAACCAGGGTGACGGCACCTTCAAGGACGTCACCGAGCGAGCCGGTGTTGCGCTCGCCGACCGCATCTGCACGTCCGCATCATTCGCCGATATGGACAACGACGGCGATCAGGACCTATTCGTCGCTTCCACTCGGGGCGGGAACGTCCTCTACCGCAACGACGGCACAGGCCGCTTCGAGGACGTGACGGCGGCAGCCGGCGTGTCGCACGTCGGTCACACGCAGGGAGTGACCTTCTTCGATTACGACGGCGACGGGTTTCTCGACCTCTTCGTCACGAACACGGCTGCCTGGACTCTCGATCAGGAAGACCCCGAAGGTCGTTACCACATCGGCCCAGGCACATTGCAGGACCTGGTGGGGAGTCCGCGCGAACCGAACATCTTCTACCGCAACGACGGAGACGGGACGTTCACCGACGTGACGGCAACGACCGGTGTCGCGGGGGACGGCTGGGGCGGCGATGTGGCGGTGTTCGACTTCGACGCCGACGGCGACCCCGACCTGTTCGTGACGAACATGTTCGGAGCGAGCACGCTCTACCGAAACGACGAGGGAAAGCGGTTCACGGACGTCACGAGGAGCGTGCTCGGCCGCACGTCGTGGGGCGCTGTGGGCTGCCGCGTGCTCGACCACAACTCCGACGGATTGCTCGACCTGTTGATCGTCGACATGCACTCCGACATGTGGATGGCGAGCGACTCGCTGCCGGGCAAGCTCGAGGAGGCGCGCAAGTACGGCGGCCCTGAGGGCCCGCTGGTCGAGGACGGCTCGATGTCCGCGGGGGACGCCCAGGCGTTCCGGGAGCGTTTGCTGATCATGGACGACGACGACCTCGCGTCCGTGCTGTTCGGCAACACGCTCTTCACCAATCTGGGGAGTGGACAGTTCGAGGAGGCCTCCGACCGCGCGGGCGTCGAGACGCTCTGGCCGTGGGGTATCGCAACCGCCGACTACGACCTCGACGGACACGAGGACGCCTTCGTGGCGAACGGCATGGGATACCCGTACGGCGCCTGGCACAACGATCTGCTCATGAACAGTGGCGACGGGACGTTCGCGCACCGACACCAAGAGGAGGGCATCTCGCCGCGGCCGGGCGGCCCGTACCTGCTGGAGAAGATCGGCAACGAGCCGGCGGCACGGAGTTCCCGCAGCGCTGCCGTGATCGACTTCGACGTGGACGGTCGGCCGGATCTGGTTGTGAACAACTTCAACGAGCGTCCGTACCTCTATCGAAACCAGTTCCCCGAGCGCCACTGGCTCGCGCTGCGTCTGCGCGGCACCACGAGCAACCGCGACGCGATCGGGGCCGTCGTGACGGTCACTGTCGGGGGCAGCACGCAGGTGCGTCAGGTGACCGGCGCGAGCGGATACCTCGGACAGAGCACGCTGACGGTGCACTTCGGCCTCGGTGCGGCGGACAGCATCGACGATTGCCGGATCCGGTGGCCCAGCGGCGCGACGCAGACCTTCGTCGTGCCGGCAATCGATCGGCTGCACGAGGTGCTAGAGGCGGCGGAGTGACGCCGTCGTTCGAACGATGGAAACCGGGTGAGCGCATCCTGTTGCTCGTGCTCGCCCTCGCGGTGTCCGCGTCGGTCGCGGTCGCGCTCTCGGCGCGGGGAGGGACCGAGTCGTCCCGTGACTTCCAGTCGACCGTTGGAGGTCTCGGGCTCGGGCAGTCGGTGACCCTGTCGCGCTGCACTACGGCGTTCGACGCGCGTCTCGGCCCGGCTTGCGACCTGCGTCACGGTCCGTTCCCGGGTCCCGGGACGATCTGCCCGGACCACGTTCTCCCGCGCGCGGCTGATCGCTGAGATGCCCGCCGAACCGAGTAGGGGCTCGATTCGCGTTCTGGTGGAGCTGGTCCGCTCGGCCGCCGGAGCCGTCAGTCTGCACCCGCTGCGGAGCGCCGTCACGGTGGCCTGTGTCGTGACCATCGTGCTCCCGTACCTGGTGGGCACGGCCGTGTCGAACGGACTGCGCGACGAGATCGACCTCTCGGTGCAGGAGGGTCCCGACCTCTTCGTGACGGCCACGCGCTTCGGTCGCACGGTGCCGTTGCCGGGATCGGCGGCCGAGGTCGTCGGCGGCGTGCCCGGCGTCACGGCGGTGATCCCGCGCATCGTCGGCGAGGCGCGACTCGGTGTGAAGAAGGAGAGCGCGGTCGTCGTCGGCCTGCCGGCACACGCCGTCCCCGAGACGCTCGAATGCGTCGAGGGCCGGCTGTTCGCGCCCGGGTCCCGCAACGAACTCGTCATCGGCAGCGAACTGGCCCGGCGACTCGGTCTGCGCGTCGGCGACGCGGTCCCGCCGTTCTACCGGAGCCGGGCGGGGGAGCGAGTGTCGCGCGTGGTTGGCGTCTTCACGTCCGACGCTCCGTTGTGGCAGGCACACGTCGTCCTGACCTCTTTGGACAGCGCGCAGAACGTGTTCGACGAGGGCGACACCGTGACATCGCTGCTCGTCACGTGTCCGCCGCGGATGCGGGACGCGATCGCCGGGCGGATCCGGACGCTCGACACACTCGGAGCGGCCGCATCGCCGGTCGCGCTGCGCGCTCGCGTCAGCACGCGCGATGACGTGCAGGCTGCTCTGCTGCGACGCTCGCTCGATCGCGAGACGCTCTTCCAGTTGCCGTTCATCCTCGCGTTCGCCGTAGGCATCCCGCTGATTCTCGTGACGTCGGGGGCGGGGCTCGTCGGCCGGCGGCGCGAGGCCGGGCTTCTGCGCGCGATCGGATGGAGCGCCGACGCCCTTCTGTTCCGCGCGTTCGTCGAGAGCGTTCTCCTCGCGGTCGCCGGAGCATCGATCGCCGTGTTGGCGGCGTACGTGTGGCTCGACCTGTTCTCCGGCGCGGGCATCGCGCCGGTCCTGCTGCCCGGCGCGGATCGAATTCCCGGGTTCCGTGTCCCCTGGCGACTGACTCCGGAACCCGTCCTGCTGGGCTGCATCCTCTCGGCTGTCCTGGTGGGCGTGGGGACGCTGCACTCCACGTGGCGCGCTGCATCGGCCCCCGCTGCGAGGGCGATGCGATGAACGGCCTGCACGTGCAAGCAGACGACCTCACGAAGCGCCTGCGCACGCGTCGCGGAGACGGTCTGATCGCTGTCGAAGGCGTCAATGCGGACATCCGGCCGGGTGAGTTCGTCGGTCTCTCCGGT
This sequence comes from Planctomycetota bacterium, assembly GCA_965248445.1. Classification (GTDB taxonomy): domain Bacteria; phylum Planctomycetota; class JAJSAM01; order JAJSAM01; family JAJVHW01; genus CBDFJG01. Next base: position 461,170 of record CBDFJG010000002.1, on the reverse strand, counting down.
CCCTCGGGTTCCGGAAAGACGACACTGGTTGCGCTCTTGGCCGGACTCGATCATCCGACCCGCGGCCGCGTCAGGTGGGACGGCGTCGATCTCGGGAGTCTCGGCAGCCGGGCGCGGACGGAGCTGGCGCGCGCAACGGGCGTCGTGTTCCAGAACACTGCCGTCATTCGTCGCCTGCCGGTCTGGGAGAACGTCGCGTATGCCCTGGTGCCGCTCGGCGTGCCGCCCCGCGAGCGATTCGAGCGGGCGACGGCCGCGCTCGACCGCGTCGGCATTGCGGACCTCGCGCTGCGCCGGCCGGTGGAATTGAGTTCGGGGGAGCGGCAGCGGGTCGCCGTGGCGCGCGCGTTGTTGCTCGCACCGCGGCTGCTGGTGGCCGACGAGCCGACGTCGTCGCTCGATGCCGACTCCGCTGCGGCGGTCCTGGCGACGTTCTCCGACCTGCACCAGTCCGGTTGCACCGTGATCGTGTCCTCGCACGACCCCGTCGTTCTCGACTGGACGCAGCGCATCATTCGTCTGGTTGGCGGACGTCTGGTCGGACGGCGTCTCGTCCAGGGGCGTCCGAGCCCCTCCTGACTCCCATGTGACGCCGACCGGCCCCGCGTCGTCCGTAACCGTTCACCCCTTCGTCGCGAGCCAGGATCCAGATCGTTCGGCCATCGGTCGATCAAGATGTTGTGGGCGAGCGGCAGGACGAGGATCTGCGGGCGATGGTCGAGGGCCTTCTGGCCTGGATCGAGGAGCTGGAGCGTCGCGAAGCGAAGCATCTGCGCCGCATCGACGAGCTCGAGTCGCGTCTGAAGCGTGACTCCCGCAACAGCTCGAGGCCTCCGTCGTCGGACCCGGCGTGGTCCAAGCGCCGTCGCGGCCGAAGGCCGCGTAGCGGTCGCAAGCAGGGCGGACAGCCGGGCCATGAGGGCACGGCGCGCGAGCTGGTGGATCCGTCCAACGTCGATGAGACCAAGGAGCACCGTCCCGACCTCTGCGACGCGTGCGGACACGACGATCTCGAGCAGGGCATCGGCGATCCGTACCGGCACCAGGTGACGGTGCTCCCGCGCGTGCTCGTCACGGTGCGGGAGCACCGGCTGCACAAGGCGCGGTGCCGGCGCTGTCGTGCGGTCACGACGGCGGTCCTGCCCGATGGCGTGCCGACCGGGGCCTTCGGTCCGCGGCTGACCACACTTGCCGGCGCGCTGCGCGGCGTGTACCGCGTGAGCGTGCGGGAGACGCAGCGGCTGCTCGGTGAGATCTTCGGTGTGAAGATGTCGCTGGGCAAGATCAGCGACTGTGAGCGTCGGCTCAGTGACGCTCTGCACTCGTCGTACCTCGAAGCCCTCGGGGCAGTCCGCACGTCGCTGCGAGCCAACGTGGACGAGACGTCGTGGAAGGAACGGGGCCGGGTGTGCTGGCTGTGGGCGGCGGAGAGCGAGCACGCCACAGCCTTCGGGATCGATCGCCGCCGCAGTGCCAAGGCGAAAGGGCGGCTGATCGGGCGGCGCTTCGGTGGCACGGTGATCAGCGACCGGATGGGTGCCTACGAGTCACACCCACTTGCCCGCCGCCAGCTCTGCTGGGCGCACATCGAGCGCGCCTTCCGTGCGCTGGCCGAAGGCCCGCGAGGACATCGCCGCTTCGGCAACAAGGGCGTCATGATCGCGCAGTCGGTCATGCGCAGCTACCGGCTCTTCGGTGAGCACGGCGACCGTGACCGGCTGCAAGGCGAAGCCGCTGTGCTGCGCGGACGGCTCGAGCGACTGATCGCGAACGACGACTCGGCTCTGGCCAACCATCTGCGCCCCCGCGTGGTCGCCCTCTTCACCTATGCGCGGACCCAGGACGTGAGTCCGACGAACAACGCCGCCGAGCGCGCGGTCCGCAAAGCGGTGCTCTGGCGCAAGGGCTCCTTCGGAAGCCAGTCCGCTCGCGGACTCCGCTTCGCCGAGCGCGTGTTGACCGCCGCGGCCACGCTGCGACGCCGTGGCGACCAAGTCTTCGACTTCCTCGCCGACTCGGTCGCCGCGCACCTCACCGGCGCCGACCCGCCCGTCATGGTCCCGCTGCCCGTCGCACGCTGAGGCTCACACGCTGTCAAGGGGTGAACGCCCCCCGCCGCCGTGGGGTCAAGCGCCGGGTCAATCCCCGCGCGCGAGATCTGCTGGACCGTCAGCACCGCCATGAGCCCCCTCCGGGGTTGCGCTCTGATCTTGAGCGTCGAGGGCTCCGGAGAGTCGTTCAAGGCAGCGGCACCAGACAGTACGATGCGCGACTTCACATGGGACATGGGCCGGGCCGACTCAAGCCTGGTGCCCCGGAGGAACGAACCACATGCCGCGAACCGCCAATACCACCGACGCCCTTCTTGCCGACCTGAGTAACCGACTCGCGCGACTGGCCGAGACCGCACGCAAGGAGGGCCGCGAAGAGGCGCTCGCGGATGTACGCTCCCTCGTGAGCGGCGAGGCGACGAAGCGCCGGAAGCCGACTCCGAGGAAGCCCAAGGCGGCGCGCAAGGCTGCCAAGCCACGGACGAAGTCGAAGAAGCCCCGCAAGAGCTCCTGGGCCGGACTGACGCCCGAGCAGTGGCTCGCACGCGTGAACGCGATCCGGAAAGGACGGGGGCTGCCGCCGAGGGCTGCCACCGAAGAAGGAACGGTAGCTCGGAGCGAGTCTGGGTTCGGCGGGGTTACCTTGACTAACGACGCCAACTAGCCGCATCTGTTCACGAGACGTCGCGATGACGGTGCTTTCGGAGTCCACAGGGTCAGATCTTGGCCAGGCGAGGGCGGATGCTGTCGTCGTTGCCACAAGGGCAACGCGAGTGAGCGGCCGAAACGGCGCGGATTCTGCGGTGTGGGCAGACCGTAGGCCGGGCGGTGGTGTGGCGGACGGCGCGGCGGGACGTCAGGTCGGCTTCGGGGATGCCAGCAGTCGTTGCGCGCAGCGCTCGAAGACGTGCTGCCAGGGCCACGACGAGGACATCGAGACCCAGATCCGGCGCGTCGTGATCCGCACGAGCGCGCCGATCTTGAGCAGCCGCAGGCGGATCGTGCCGGCTTGCGCACGCGCCATCTCGGTGCCGGCGAGACCGATGCGTCGCAGCGCACAGGTCAGGACGTAGGCCATGGCCGACATGGCCATCCGCACGGCGTTGCCCTGCATCGTGTGCACCGACAGACGGGTGCCGAAGAGCTCGAGCTGCTGCTCCTTGATGCGATTCTCCGCCTCGCCCCGGGCGCAGTAGAGCTGCTCGTAGAGACGCTTGCTGCTCCAGCTACGAGGCGGCAGATTGGTCACCACGAAGCGGGGATTGCGCTTGCCGCCCGGCAGGTGCTCGGCCTTGGCGACCACGCGACGCCTCTGGCTCCAGCTCCCCAGCGTGGTCCAGGCAAAGTCGCGAAAGACCCGGGCTGCTCTGGAGTTCCCCCGGTTCGGTGGACACCCGGGGACTATGATACGGCGGCCTCCGGCCGTCGCCGCCTCTCGAACTCGATGGGCGACAGGTCCTCGATGGAGGAGTGTCGCCGCTGCGGATTGTAGAAGCCCTCGATGAAGTCGAACACCGCCAACCGCGCTGCGGACTTGGTCGAAAAGCTGGTGCGGTCGATCAACTCGGTCTCGAGCGTGGCGAAGAAGCTCTCGCACATGGCGTTGTCGTAGGCGTCTGCGACCGATCCCATGGACGGCCTGACGCCCGCTTCTCTGCAGCGCCGCCCGAAGGCGAGCGACGTGTACTGGCAGCCCTGGTCGGAGTGGTGGACGACTCCGAGGGGCTGGCGCTGGCGCACGGCCATCTCGAGTGCGTCCAGCACGATCTTGGTGTGGAGCGTCGTGGCCATGGACCAGCCGACGATCCGGCGGCTCCAGACGTCGAGGACGACCGCCAGGTACAGGAACCCCGTCCAGGTCGGCACGTACGTGATGTCGGCCACCCAGAGCTGATCGGGTGCGTCGGCCGTGAAGTCGCGATCGACCAGGTCGGCGGCCGGCGCCTGACGCTGCGAGCGCTTCGTGGTCTTGGCTCTCTTGCGGCGGCTCACGCCCTCGATCCCAGCCTGGCGCATGAGGCGCTCGACGCGCTTCCTACCGATGTGGAGGCCCTCGTAGCGCAGCTCGGCATGGATGCGCGGTGATCCGTACGTCTGGCGAGAGCGCTCGTGGATCTCGCGGACGCGCTCGGTCAGGGCAGCGTCCTCGCGATCTCTCTTCGAGGGCGCACGGCCGCGCGATGCGTAGTACCCGCTCCTCGAGACGCCGAGGACCCGACACATGGTGGCCACGTCGTGCTCTGCCTGGTGATCGCTCACGAACCCGAACCCTTCTCTGGGATCGAGCGCGTCTCCCGAGCGAACCAGGCCGCGGCTTTTTTCAAGATGTCGCGCTCCTCGCGCAGCCGGCGCACATCTCGTCTGAGCTTGCGCAGCTCATCGCGCTCCGCGGTGGTCAAGCCGTCGTCACGCTCTCCGGCGTCCAGCGCGGCCTGCTTGATCCACTTGCGGATCGTCATCTCCGTCGGCTCGAACTCGCGGCACAGGCTCATCACGCTCCGGCCGGCGCGGTGCAACTCGACGATCTGGCGCTTGTACTCCTCGTCGTACGGTGGTCTCGATCTGGGCATCTGGACATCCTCCCAACCTCAGTGGTCGGGTGTCCACCGAACCGGGGGAACTCCAGCTTGTCACACAGACGCACAGTCTCGAACAGGTTCGCTCGCGACACCGTGTGACCCGATTCGCAGCACGCTCTCAGAACGTCGTCGATGCTAGCCCACCCATGCTGATCGAGGGCGATCGCGACGGTCTCTGGGGCGTGCCTAAGTATGTAGGAGAGGAACTTGCTGAGCCCGGTTCGTTCGGACGGGTTCATGCTCCGGCTCACTCCCCAGCCAACGGTCGCGGAGCTTCGTAGCCGTCGAACCTGAGATCCGAGACCGATCCATCGCGCAACACGTGCAGTTGTCCCAGGAAGCCTACTCGGATGCTGTCGTCGACTTGCCGGACAGCAGCGTACTTGAGCTCGAAGCGGGCCTGCCTCTCATCGCTTCCGATCGTCCCCTCAAGCACTCTGCCGTCGACTCGGAATCTCCCAGTCCACGTGCCGATCTCCATGTTCTGAAGGTCGACCGAGAGTTGACCGTCAGCGTCCATGGTGCACTCAAGTCGGACGATGCCGATGATGTCCGTCCAGTCCCACTCGTCGGGCTCCTTGCACCAGCCGCAGTACTCGCCGGCGATGTGCTCCGCCCACTGCTCAACCGTAGCCATCCCGCCTCCAAAGACCTCTTGTGACCTGCCCGTGCGCTAGTGCGCACCGGCAGCAGCGCGTCAGAGCACAGTGCATGCGCTACCGCCCGTCGCCGCAGCCAGTTTCTAGTTTCGCTTGGGCGCGCGGGGCGCGCCACGACTAGTGGGGAATCCAGCAGTCGCTCGGTGGATTCGGGGGGACATCGGGGGACGCTGGGGGACACGCGTCTCTCGACGACGTCGGCGGATCGCGCCGACATGCGCGAGGGCCGTACGACACAACCCTTTGCTGCTTCGCCACTAAGCGCGTTTGGCGGGAGCAGATCGGAATCGAACCGACCAACCGGGGATCGCCCGGCACACCGGTTTTGAAGACCGGGGGGCCCACCAGGTACCCAGCTGCTCCCGCTGGTGGAAGTCCCGCCCAGGCTCGCTCCGAGATCGGGCGGGCCGCGCAGGATGCCGTTCGGACGGCCTTGCGTCAACGGGCGTTCCGTGAGGGGTGCTGAGACCGGAATCGCGGGCCGGGATTCGGTACAGTCGCCGCCCCCCGGAGGACACCCATGAAGGCAGCCGAACTCCCGCCCCAGTACAACTGCGTCGACATCCTCGAGCGCAATCTGGCCGCGCGCGCGGACAAGACCGCGCTCTACTCCGAAGCCGGCGAGATGACGTTCGGTGAGGTCGCGGCCGAGGCCAACCAGGTGGGCAATGCGCTGCGACGGTTGGGTGTCCGGCAGGGCGAGTACGTGGGCATCCTGTCGTTCGACGTGGCCGAGTGGGTGACGACGTTCTTCGGTGTCATGAAGGTGGGCGGCGTGGCCATCGGCATGAACACGATGGCGAAGCCCTACGACGTCGACTACATGCTGCGCGACGCGCGGCCGCGCGTGGTGGTCGTGCACGCGGGGCTCCTGTCGCTGGTCGAGGAAGTGCGCGACACGCTGGATTTCATCGAGCACGTGATCGTGATCGGGGATCCGGAGCGTGAGGGGGACACGTCGTACAGTCGGTGGATCGCCGACGAGCCGGCGGAGTGCGCTCAGGCGCCGACTCACCGGGACGACTTCTGCTCGCTGAACTACTCGTCGGGCACGACCGGTGAGCCGAAGGGGATCCTGCACTCGCACAAGGACTACCCCCTGACGGCACAGCTCTGGGGCGTGAACGTCCTCGGTTTGACGGAGAACGACCGGACGTTCGCCGGGGCGAAGCTGTTCTTCACGTTCGGTCTCGGTGGCAACCTGATCTTCCCGTGGTATGTGGGCGCCAGCGTCGTGCTGCTCGCGGGCTCCCCGCGCGTCGTCGCGAGCGTGCTCGGCACCGTCGATCGCTTCAAGCCGACGATCCTCTACAACGCGCCGACCGGCTACGCGATGACGCTCGCGACGCCGGACTTCGACACGAAGTACGACCTCTCTTCGCTGCGGCTCTGCGTGTCGGCGGGTGAGGCGCTGCCCGCGCCCATCTGGGAGCAGTGGAAGGAGCGCACCGGCGTCTCGATCATCGACGGCATCGGCTCGACCGAGAACTTCCACATCTTCATCTCGAACCGGCCTGACGACGTGCGTCCCGGAAGCAGCGGGAAGCCGTTCGACGGCTACGAACTGCGTCTCGTGGACGACGATGGCGTCGAGGTGCCGCAGGGCGAGATTGGCAACCTACTCGTGAAGGGCGAGACCGCGGCGCTGGCGTATCTGCACAAGTACCAGCGCAGCCGCGAGACGTTCCTCGGGGAGTGGTTGTTCACGGGCGACAAGTACCTGGTCGACGAAGACGGCTACTATTGGCACGCCGGCCGCAGCGACGACATGCTCAAGGTGGGGGGCATCTGGACCTCTCCGGTCGAGGTCGAGAGCGCGCTGATCGCGCATCCGGCGGTCGTCGAGTGCGCGGTGGTGGGCCGCGTGGACCAGTCGGACCTGGTCAAGCCGTACGCGTACGTCGTCCTGAACGACGGCTACGACGGCGGCGAGGACCTGGAGAAGGCGCTCATCTCGCACTGTGTCGAGAAGCTCGCGGCGTACAAGCGGCCGCGGTGGGTGGAGTTCGTGAAGGAACTGCCCAAGACCGCGACCGGCAAGATCCAACGGTTCAAGCTCCGGCAGTTCTGAGTCACGCGGGTTGCGCGGCAACCCACGCTCTGGGCCGCACCTTCGTGCGCCGGCAAGGTAGCACTCGTGCGGCCGATGGCACCGTCACCCAGATTGCTCGGCAATCTGCCCGCCGTTGCGAGTAGCGAGCGGTCGTTCCGGCTCGCAATGTCCCTACTCGCTCGGCGGATACGCGACCTTCACCTGCTCGTACAGGTCTCCGCGGATGCCGACGCTCTGGATTCGGCCTTTCCACTTCTCCGCGCCGACGAGGCGCTTGTCCGCCGCGGCGTAGTGGGACGTGTCGCCGACCGTCTCGCCGGTCAGTTCGCTCGCGACCGGCAGGAGAATGACGCGGATCGCCTCGCCCCCGCGGTACAGGAACAGCCGGATGTCCTCCTGCTCCATGCGCATCGGCTCCGACGCGTGCGGTCCCAGGCCGTAGAGATCGATCTGGCCGTTCGTCGCGTCGAACACGAGTTCGACGTGCGCGATCTCCTCGGCCAGCACGACGAGCACGCCGCCGCGGGGCGCGCCGTGTGCGTGCCCGCCGGCGGCGGGCTCTGCGCCGTCGCCGTTGCCCCCGCACGCGGTGAGGAGCACGAGTGCGAGCACGAACGCGAGACACGAAAGCGTGCGCACGAGGTCAGCGGACCTTGGCGCCCGCCAACTCGAGCGGGCGTTCGTTGAACTTCTTGAACTTGAACACTGCGGCGTTCTCCGGGTCGTCCTTGCCGTCGACGATCAGGCCGGTGCGGAGCTGCTTCTCCCTGGTCTTCCCCTTGAAGTAGCCCTTGTCCACGTAGACCCTCTCGCTGGTCTTCTCGTTCTTCGGTGCGCGCGCCACCATCTTGTCGGAGTAGATGTCGCACTTCAGGATCTTCGTCTTCCCGAACTTCTTGCTGCGGGTCTGGATGAACTCGAGGGTCTTCGACGTCACCATGTTGCCGTCGAAGGTGAGGATGTCGTTGTCCTTGAACGTGGACTTGTCGCCGCCCATCGACGAGCGACGCACGGTCACGTCGGCGGCGTTCTCGATGTGGAGCCCGCCGTGCAGCTCCGACCCGCGCACCTTGACCTTGCACTTGTTCCGCTTGCTGCCCTCGGGCTCCATGAATCGCAGGAACGTCGGTTTGAGGGTCTCGACGGACGACAGGTCCATGTGTCCGGACGACATGGTGAGGTCGATCACAGAGCCTTCCGAGAAGGCGAGTAGTTCGAGGAAGATCTTCCCCTTCACCGGCTTGGCCTTGGGCGAGATGATGCCGCCGCCGCGGAATATGCAGGAGTCCAGGTGCAGGTCCTCGCACTTCTCGCCGGGCTCGACGACGACGTTCTCGAAGATGATCTCCCGGTCGTGGACGCCGTGCGCCTGCAGCGAGCCGATCACGACGAGCGTTGCCCCCGTGCCCACACCCTTGATGTAGACGTCCTTCTGGCACGAGACCTCGACGCCGGCCGGGATCGTCTGACGGCCGGTGATCGTGTACACGGTGCCCTGCGCGCGCAGGATCTGTGAGCGGTGCACCGGGAACGGCACGGTCTCGTCCTTGGCGTGGGACACGCCGACGACGAGCGCGACGGCCACCGCCGCCAGCGCGAAGCTCTTCATTCGCATGGCCCGTCCCCTCTCAATTGACTCACCCTCTCGTCTCGGTCTCGCCGTGCAGAGTGTATCTCCCCGCCGCGGCTAGCATTGTCGCCGTGCCGCAGGATCCGTTCCTCCAGAGCCCGCTGCGTCGTCTACTGAGTACGACGTGGCCGCTGTTTCGCGCGTTCCGTGTCGACGTGCGCGCGTCGTGGACCATCGCCATCTGGCCCGTGTTCTTCATCTGGGGCTACTGGTCGTGGATGGGACCGCTCGGCGCGATCGCGTGGGGGCTGGCCTGGACGCTCGGGCTGTTCGCGGCCGTGTACGTCCACGAGATGGGGCACATCGTCGCCGGTCGCCACTACGGCATCGATACGTCCATGATCACCTTGCGTGGTCTGGGTGGCCTCGCCCACCTGGACAGCGAGGCGTCCGGACCGAAGCAGGACATCGTGATCGCACTCGCAGGGCCGGCGACGCACTTGCTCTGGCTGATTGTCCTCTGGCCTCTCGAGTTGCTCTTCGAGCCCGAGCTCGTGCGACCCACCTGGTGGTGGATGCTCTCCGGCTATCGCGGCATGCACGTCGCGCTCCTGCTGTTCAACCTCGTCCCGTTCTACCCACTGGACGGGGGCCGCGTTTTCCGGAGCCTGATGGCGCTGAAGATGAACGCCAACAAGGCGACACTCATTGCCGCGCGCGTCGGAATGGTCGGCTGGGTGCTGGCGGGGCTTGTGTCGCTGGGGTTCTGGGTGGGCGGAGTCGATCTGGTGTTCACGGGTCACTTCGACGTGATCCTGCTTTGGCTCGCGATCGAGGGCTTCTTCGCGTGCCGCCGCCTCGCGTTCCGGGCGAAGTACGACGAGATCTTCGGATACACCGATCCGTTCGCGAAGGCGCTCTACGACTCGAAGGCGATCGAGGAGCGTGCAAAGGAGTCTGAGGACAAGGAGAAGGCCAAGCGCCGGAAGAGCGAGGAGAAGCGCGCGTCCGAACGTGCGGCGCTCCAGGCGCAGGTGGACGCGCTGCTCGACCGCATCACCGAGGTCGGCGGCATCGAGGGGCTGTCACCTCGCGAGCGCAAGGACCTCGCCCGCGCGTCCCAGGCGTTGTCGGCGTTCGACGCGCGCGATTGACCGCGGGCCGCTGCGCCCGCCCGTTCGACTAGCGCGCGGAACATCGTCCCGAACCATCTTGCGCGTCGCCCGTTGAGTGACGGTCGAAGGCGTGCACGCCGCATCGAACTCCGCCGCGCAGAACGCGCGGGCGGAAGCCCCCGAAGCCGGAGGAATCCATGCGGACTCGTACGTTCATCGCCCTCGGTCTATCCGTCGCCGCCCACGCTCTGCTCGTCACAGGTGCGCGCAGCCGCGCTGTCTGGGATCGCGACCTCGCCGCTTCCGATCACGTGCTGCTGGCACGAGCCGCGGACTACGACGAGGTCATCGTCCTCGAACAGATCGCTCCGCCGCCGGTGTGCGAGGAGCGGGCCATCGAGGAGATGGGCGTGGTGATGGACCCGGTGATCAAGGACGCGAAGGTCTCGGATCACAACGAGACGGACAACGACACCATGTCCCTCGGCGACCCTCGCTTCGACAGCGACGCGCCGTTCGCGGGTCCGGGCACCAACGGGACGATCGGAATCGGCGGCGGCTCGGGTGGGGCGTTCGGCGGGCGGCGCGGCATGCGGCGCAACCTCGGTGGGCGTCGAGGCGGCCGGAGAAACCTGCGCGCCGGCGGCGGAGGACGCGCGAGCAGTGGATTGACCGCGTCCATCCAGCCCGGCCTCGTGGCGAAGATCGAGAACGAGGCGCCGCGGAGGTTCCCGCTGACGCGAACGGCGGTCGACGCCGAAGCGTCAGCGTGGCTCGCCACGACCAAGATGACGCAGACCTACTCGAACCCGCTCGACCGGGTCGTCGAGGCGGTCTACACGATGCCCCTGCCCGCGGACGCCGCGGTCACTGGCTTCGCGATGAAGATCGGCGACCGCCGGGTGCTCGGAATCGTGAAGCCCCGCGAGCAGGCCGAGCAGATCTACGCCGAGGCTCGCTCGCGCGGACTTCGCGCGAGCTTGATGACCCAGGAGCGTCCGAACCTCTTCACGCAGTCGGTCGCGAACATCGCACCCGGGACCTCCATCGACGTCGAGATCACGTACTTCCACAAGCTGCGCTACGACGGCGGTTCCTACGAGTACGTGCTCCCGCTCGTCGTCATGCCGCGCTACATGCCCGGCGGTCCGACCGCGCCCGACGCACGGGCGTCGGACTCCGGTGACATCGCAGGCGGTGGCGGCACACATCGCGACACCGACCAGGTGCCCGACGCGTCGCGCGTCTCCCCGCCGACCCTCCGTGAGGGCATTCGCGCCGGTCGCGACCTGATGTTCGATCTCTCGATCGACGCGGGTGTCACGCTGCACGAGGTGACGTGCAAGACGCATGACATCGACGTGAAGGAGAAGTCCGCGTCGCGCGCCCACGTGCGGCTGTCAGACGGCGACCTTGCCACGAACGGCGATCTCATCGTTCGCTGGCGCGTGGCAGACAAGGACTTCGCCGCTGGGTTCGTCGCGCACCGCGGCGACCGGGGCGGGTTCTTCTCGGCGTTCCTCATCCCGCCGCTCGATCCGCGGGACGCGGAGACGGCGGCGCGGGAGATGACGTTCGTCCTCGACACCTCCGGGTCGATGAACGGGGTGCCGATCCAGACGTCGCAGGCGATCGTCGAGCGCGTGCTGCGCGAGGCGCGGACGTACGACCGCTTCAACATTATCCGCTTCGCCGGTTCGTCCGGCTCGTTCCGGGAGCTGCCGGTGGACTGCACACCCGAGAACGTGACGGCGGGGATCGAGTACGTGAAGGGGCTCACGGGCAGCGGCGGCACCGAGATGCTCTCGGGCCTCGCGAAGCTGTTCGATCAGCCGAGCAACCCGAACTACGCGCGCTCGATCGCCTTCCTGACCGATGGCGCCGTCGGGAACGAAGCGGCGATCCTCGCGACGATCAAGGACAAGGGCGCGGGTGCGCGCTGGTACGCGTTCGGTATCGGATCGTCCGTGAACCGCTACCTGATCGAGGGCATCGCCGAGCATGGCGGTGGCGAGTACGAGGTCGTCGGGGAGAACCCGGACGAGGCGAACGCCGCCGCAGGGCGCATGATCGAGTCCCTCGGCGCACCGTTCATGACGGAGGTCTCCGTCGACACCAACGGCCTGCCGGTTCACGGCGTTCGGCCCGGCAAGCTGCGACACCTGAGTTCCACGCGTCCGCTTGTTGTCTTCGGCCGATACGACGCCGCGGTCGAGGGAGAACTGGTCGTCCGTGGCCGTGCTGCCGGACGCGAGGTCGCGATGACCATCCCGCTGACCCTCCCCGAGGGTAACCGTTCACCCCTTCGTCGCGAGCCAGGATCCAGATCGTTCGGCCATCGGTCGATCAAGATGTTGTGGGCGAGCGGCAGGACGAGGATCTGCGGGCGATGGTCGAGGGCCTTCTGGCCTGGATCGAGGAGCTGGAGCGTCGCGAAGCGAAGCATCTGCGCCGCATCGACGAGCTCGAGTCGCGTCTGAAGCGTGACTCCCGCAACAGCTCGAGGCCTCCGTCGTCGGACCCGGCGTGGTCCAAGCGCCGTCGCGGCCGAAGGCCGCGTAGCGGTCGCAAGCAGGGCGGACAGCCGGGCCATGAGGGCACGGCGCGCGAGCTGGTGGATCCGTCCAACGTCGATGAGACCAAGGACCACCGTCCCGACCTCTGCGACGCGTGCGGACACGACGATCTCGAGCAGGGCATCGGCGATCCGTACCGGCACCAGGTGACGGTGCTCCCGCGCGTGCTCGTCACGGTGCGGGAGCACCGGCTGCACAAGGCGCGGTGCCGGCGCTGTCGTGCGGTCACGACGGCGGTCCTGCCCGATGGCGTGCCGACCGGGGCCTTCGGTCCGCGGCTGACCACACTTGCCGGCGCGCTGCGCGGCGTGTACCGCGTGAGCGTGCGGGAGACGCAGCGGCTGCTCGGTGAGATCTTCGGTGTGAAGATGTCGCTGGGCAAGATCAGCGACTGTGAGCGTCGGCTCAGTGACGCTCTGCACTCGTCGTACCTCGAAGCCCTCGGGGCAGTCCGCACGTCGCTGCGAGCCAACGTGGACGAGACGTCGTGGAAGGAACGGGGCCGGGTGTGCTGGCTGTGGGCGGCGGAGAGCGAGCACGCCACAGCCTTCGGGATCGATCGCCGCCGCAGTGCCAAGGCGAAAGGGCGGCTGATCGGGCGGCGCTTCGGTGGCACGGTGATCAGCGACCGGATGGGTGCCTACGAGTCACACCCACTTGCCCGCCGCCAGCTCTGCTGGGCGCACATCGAGCGCGCCTTCCGTGCGCTGGCCGAAGGCCCGCGAGAACATCGCCGCTTCGGCAACAAGGGCGTCATGATCGCGCAGTCGGTCATGCGCAGCTACCGGCTCTTCGGTGAGCACGGCGACCGTGACCGGCTGCAAGGCGAAGCCGCTGTGCTGCGCGGACGGCTCGAGCGACTGATCGCGAACGACGACTCGGCTCTGGCCAACCATCTGCGCCCCCGCGTGGTCGCCCTCTTCACCTATGCGCGGACCCAGGACGTGAGTCCGACGAACAACGCCGCCGAGCGCGCGGTCCGCAAAGCGGTGCTCTGGCGCAAGGGCTCCTTCGGAAGCCAGTCCGCTCGCGGACTCCGCTTCGCCGAGCGCGTGTTGACCGCCGCGGCCACGCTGCGACGCCGTGGCGACCAAGTCTTCGACTTCCTCGCCGACTCGGTCGCCGCGCACCTCACCGGCGCCGACCCGCCCGTCATGGTCCCGCTGCCCGTCGCACGCTGAGGCTCACACGCTGTCAAGGGGTGAACGGTTACCCTCACCGAGGGGTCTCCCTTTCCGTTGGTCCCCCTCAGGAGCCTGGGTAATGTGCTGCGTTCGCGGCCGCAGGGCCGCCCCAGAACAGGTACCTAGGAACCCAGCAGCGCATGGTCGACGACGACGTCAAAGCGATTCGCGAATACGTATGGGCGAAGTATGTCGACTACGCCCATGTCGATGAGATCGACGAGGCCAAGGCCCTCGTGATGCTCGAGAGGTACCACCGTTCCCACCCCATCGCGGTGGACGGTGAGACGTACTACCTCGGCATCCTCTACTTCGAGCAGGCGTTCCTGAAGGCGGACTCCACCAACCTGTTCCTCGCGCGTGCTCACCTCATCCTGTCGAACTACCGCGACCGTTCTGGCGAGGACGACTGGGACGCGATCGTCGACCGCATCGAGGAAGCGCACGACGCTCTCGCAGACATGGACGACGGTGCTCGCGACAAGCTCCTCGCGAAGGTGTTGAAGGAAGTCGACGCGATGTCCGACGCGGCATCGGAAGCGGTCGACGAAGACGAAGTCGGACCGCAGGTCGTGGACGGCATGGTGTTCGTCGGCGGCGGGTCGTTCCTGTCGGGTCCGACGAACCAGCCACGCGACGTGAAGGCGTTCTGGATCGACGAGTTCCCGGTCACGAACGCCGAGTACAAGAGCTTCGTCGAGTCGACCGGGTACCGGTCTCCCAAGTTCTGGAACGATGATGGGCTGAAGGAGCCGGAGGCTCCCGTGGTGGGCGTGTCGTGGTACGACGCGTTCAAGTTCGCCGCGTTCGCGGGCAAGTCACTCCCGACCAAGGACGAGTGGGAGAAGGCCGTCCGCGGCACGAAGGGCCAGCCGTACCCTTGGGACGGCCCGCTCGATCCGGAGAAGGCGAACTACGGCAACTCCGAAGACGACATCACCATCGCGAGGAACGGCGCCCACCCGGACAACGTGAGCGTCTTCGGTGTGCGCGAGGCGATCGGCAACGTCTGGGAGTGGACGGACAGCCCGGACCCGGCCGATTCGGAGCAGCGCGTCATCTGCGGCGGCTCGTGGTGCGACCCCGAGTCCTTCGTCCGTGTGGACCAGCACCTGGCCGCGTACCCGAAGGACAAGTACGACAACATCGGGTTCCGCTGCGCAAGAGTCGCGGCTGAGTAGCTGAGTAGCGGCGGGGTTCCACCCCCGCCCTCGAACGGCCGCACACCCCCCTCTACACTCGGGCTGGATGCACATCCGGCCTGGCGCTCTGGTTCCGCTCGCCGTCGTCGTCCTTGGCGCGGCTCTGACCGCCTGCGGTGACCGGCCGCAACCCGCCACTCCGCCCAGCGCGGCAGCACCCACCGGGCAGGCGCCCGCAACAGCGCCCCCGCTGTTGCGCATCGAGTCCGTGGTCGGTCCCCACCGCGGCAGAACAGGTGCACCGATGCGGCTCGAATTGACCGCGTCGGCGGAGCGCGTCGCCGCGGGAACCATCAGCGTCGCTGTCGTCGAGACGTCGCGCGTGCCCGATTCGTCGGCCAGGTCCGAAGCGGCGACGGTGAAGTCGATCGAGCGCCGCGAGGACGGTCTGCTGCACGTCGTGCTCACCGTCTCGCCGTCCAAGCCGGGCGCCAGGCTATTCCGGATCGTCGTGTCGGCGGCATCCGACGACGGCACTGTCGTGCTCGATGCCGGTCTCCACCCAGTTCTGGCGACGGCGGCTGGGACCCACACTCGCGTGCTGTACCTCGAGTCAGCTCCGCGTTACGACTACATCTACCTCTCGAACGCACTGGCTCGCGACCACGCCCGCTTCCGGGTCCACGCGCTTCTCACGGACGGCGACGACGACACTCCACAGCCCGCGACGAACGTGCTCAAGTGGAGCGCTCTCACGTTGCGAGACGGCGTGCCGCAGGGTGGCGCGCTGCGCGAGTACGACGTCATCGTCCTCGGCGACGTCGCTCCACGAACGCTGGCGCGGCACCGTGACGACATCGCCGAACAGTTCGTGAGTCTGCGCGACTTCGTCGCCGAGGGCGGCGGGCTGATGTTGATCGCGGGTGCGGGCGACAACCCTTCGAGCTACGCGGGTACCGCGGTCGAGGAACTGCTCCCGGTCGTCCTCGATCGTCAGTCCGAGCTGCTCGATCCGGAGACCCCTCTCAGCGGGTTCTCGCTGCGACTCACTCCGGCTGGACTGCGTAGTCCGTGGATGCAGATCGACGTCGACCTCGACTACTCCCGCGCCCTCTGGGAGGAGTCGTCGGCCGCGCGGCAGTTCTGGGTGTTTCCCTCGCTGCGCGCGCACGACGATGCCACCGTCTTCGCAACTGCCGACCACGCGCTGTACGACAACAAGCACGGCCCTCGGCCCGTGTTCGCCTCCCGGCCATACGGGCTCGGCGCGGTGATGTTCGTCGGCGCCGACGACCTCTGGCGGCTGCGTAAGGGCGTCGGCGACCTGTACTTCCTCCGTTTCTACGGCCGCGCCATCGAGGGCCTGGCCGACGCGTCGCGGCATCGCGGCGAGAACCGCACCCTCGTGAGCATGCTGCGCCCGGAGGTCGCGCTCGGAGAAAGCGTCACAGTGCGCTTGGTTCCACCGCCGTTCACGTCTCCGGAGTCGCTCGAACTGAGCGTCTTCCACGACGAGACTCACGAGTCCACGACCGTCAGGCTGACGGCCGACGCGACCGCTCCGAGCTACTCGGCCACCTGGGTGCCGTCACGCGAGGGCACGTACGACGTCCTGGCGAGCGAGTTCGCCGACTGGCAGACGTCGTTCACCGTCCGAGGGCGCTGACCCGTCCATCGGATCGTCGCGACCTGCGGGCGGGCGTGGAACCCCGCCCCTACTACCAGTACAGCGGCAGCGACCAGCCGATCCCTGTGTGCCATCCGCCGTGGTGTCGGCCGTGGTGTCCGCCACGGCGACCGCTGCTGTATCCGATGTTCAGGTGCACCGGCGAGTAGTGCGAGCGGACGTATACGGGCCGTTCTTCGACAACGCGGATGACGCGGGGCTGGAGCGTCTGGTCGTACACCCGTTCGTACTCGACGGGCACAGCGTTTTGGCGGACCCACGCAGCGCGATCGGCCTCGCTCATCCGGTTGTCGAACACGACCTGCTCGCCCGCCTGGGCCGGGAGCGTCGTCGAAGGTGTCGTGTCAGTGCGATAGACGACGGGCGCACCGTGGTCGTGGTGGTGCGTCGCGCAACCGGCGAGCAGGGCCGCCGCGGCGAGCGGCGCGATACGAGAGAACTGCATGTCTGTCTCCTATCGGAAGCGCGGCACGATGTAGCCGGGGACCGCGCGGCCCCAGGCCAGCGCGACGTGCCCCGGACGCACCGTGACCGGCACCTCCGTGGTCAGTGACGGGTCCGCCTTCCCGCCGTTCAGGAATTCGATTTTGAGCACGTGCTGCCCAGGGGGCAGATCCGCGGTGAGCGCATGCACTTCGCCGGGGAGGCTGCGCCACGTGCGGGTGTCGGCCTCTGTCGGGATCGCCGCCCCGATGAGGACAGCCCCCACTCCGGCCAGTCGCTCCTCGTCGGTGCGCGCCTTCGTGGACTTGACCGCGCCGGCGACCTTGACCGCCTCCGCGAACACGGCCTTCCCCTTGTTCACGTGGTCGACGACCTTCTCTCCGCGCGTCATCGCCTGATGGAAGACGTCGCCGAGTGAGGCCGTATCGCCGAGGTACCGGTTCGCAAGCGTCACGCGCGGCACGAGGCCGCGGCCGCGCGCGCGATCGGAGAAGCGCAGCCACGCGCCCCCGGGCCCTTCGGCGAGCTTCCGGGGTCCGGTTCCCGTTTCGACAAGGACCAGCACGTTCCCCGTGGCGGCGGAACCGCTGCGGAGTTGCTCGTGCCGCGGCAGGAGCCGCGCCGCGGCGCGCAGTGCGGCGTCCCCGCGATCGGAGTGGTGCGCCGTGCGCTGCGCCTGCCCGAGCAGGTACCAGAGGATCGAGAAGTCGGACTGCGCGGCGCCGTGCTGGCTGTCGGCATCGCGCAACACGCCCGCCTTGAACGAGGCCGCAGCGTTGTCGGCGTCGCCCCGCAACCAGTAGGTGACGCCGAGGTAGTAGGCGTTCATGCAGCGTTCGTACGGCTCGCCCTTCCAGCGCCTGGACGCCGCGGAGCCGGCGAACGCGCCGACCGTCTCGGCGGTGTTCGAACTGAGATCGTCCAGGTCATCGAACGCCTGGCGGAAGTGACGGTGTGCGCCGTCGACGTCGCCGTCGAGCAGTGCCATCACGCCGGCCTCGTTGCGATCGAGCGCCGCGTTGCGCGGCTCGCGCACGATGCCGGCCTCGTAGAGCTTGCGCACTTCGTCGTACCGCCGCGAGCGGTACAGACCCTGGCCGCCCCGCGTCTCGGTCGCGGCGCACGCGGCCAACCCGAGGATCGCAGCGAGCGCGAGAACCGTCAGACTCCCCCCGTGACGCACGACCTACTGGTAGATCACGCCGGCGTCGCCGACCTTCTTGAACTCGTAGGCGTCGCTCCACGTGATCACACTCGTCTCCGAGTCGATCAGCTGGAAGTTGAGCTGGAAGTAGTCCGCGCGGTCCCCTTCGTAGCGCTTCGAGAGGCTGTTGATGCGCCCGACGAGGAGGTAGTCCGCGCCGAGCAGCGCCTTCAGTTGCTTGCCTGCGTAGACGCCCTCGCGCTTGCCTGCGCGCTCCCGCAGCACGTCGTCGATGTGCTCCCGCGCCAGGTAGCGCACGCGGGGCGAGGTGCGGCGGACGAGAGAGTTGCGCATCCGGTCCGTGAGCAGCGCCATGTTGATGGGCTGGATGGACTCGTTCTTGATGGTCGCCACCGCAACGATCATGTCGTTCTGCGGCGAGGCGAGCAGCACGGCGGCGAGATCATCGACGGCGGCCTCCGAAGCCACGATCACGTCGGACGAGTCGATCATGGTCCCGCCCAGATCGTCGTCCACGCGCGGATCGACGCGATGCGACGACGCCCCTGCGCAGGCGGTCAGGGCGAGAGCGGATGTGACTACGGCGGCCCCGAGAACGGCGCGCCGGATGCGTCGGGTGACCTGGTGAGTGGGCATGGTGTCTCCTCGTGGATGCGACGGGGAGGGCACACGACCCTCCGAGCACTCCGTGGCACAAACTCTGTGCCGCAACTCTGTGCCGCGGTCCCCCCATCATCCGGTACCCGGCGCCCCGCGGGGCGGAAGGCGGCAGCAGAAAGTCGAGCCTGGGCAGCTTCGGGTGAGCGGAGTCACTGGCCGGGGCTCAACCTGTCTGATCGGCCGCACAGGAGGAGGGTCAACGCGTGGCGTCGACCGAGACGTCCGGCTCGAGCCGCGGCAGGTCCTTGCGGAGCAGGCGGACGAGTTCGTCCTGGGGCACAGGGGACGGCCAGCCGCCCAGGTCGGCCACGGCGAAGCGCTGCACCGCCCGCTCCGCTTCCGGGCGGGACGCTCGCTCGCGGAACGCGGCGCACGCGGCACGCAACCGTTCGTAACCCTCCGGACCGGCCAGTTCGTAGATCGCGCGCCGCCAGGACGTCTCCGCGTCGTAGGCCCACGGGTTCCACGACCAGTCGAGTCGGGTCATCCGGTTGACGGTGGTGCCCCGCTCGCCGAACACGGCGTCGGCCTGTTCCGTCAGGCCGGCATCCCGCCCGGTGAGTGGTCCCCAGTCGCCCTCGCGGCCGAGGTTGTCGTAGATCAGTGCCTTGGTCTTCGTGAGACCGAACGCAGCACGGGAGGTGGCCAGACCGATCGAGTCGATCTCGCCGCTGATGACTTCGGGACCGGTCATCACGAGACCGGCGTCGACCGGAAGGCCTCCCGCCATGCGCAGAGCCCGCGCGAACGACTCGAGGCGGTCGTCGTTCCACCAGTAGGTCTGCGGGAGGTAGTAGACCCGCGTGGTGGTATCCCGTGCGCGCAGCGCCGCCTGCACCTCTGCCATGAAGTGCACCGCCGCAGTCGGGTACGAGCCGAAGCGCAACCGCGACTCGGGTGACAGCCCGAAGCCGACGTCGTCGAACTTGACGGCGAACGCGGTCACGCCGCGGTCCTGCCACGGCCTGAGCGCGCGGAGGGCGCGCTCGATTCCCTCGGCTCCGGCGTCGAGCGTCGCGCCGGGGGCGTAGAACGGCAGCATGGTGCGGCCAACGTGCTTCGCCTTGACCCCGGCGCCCCACACGAAGTTGGCCCCGTACTCGAGTTCCCAGGGCTCCGGCCGCTTGCTCCCCCGTAGAGGAAACCCCGGGCGGTCGACGATCAGGCACTCGCGCGCGAGCACGGATCCGTCCGGGCCACCGCGCGAGAGTTGAAGCAGCGCGCGCCGGGCGTGCGCCTCGCCGGACGCATCCTGGGCGGCTAGCACGATCAGTCCGCCGCCCTCCGCGACTGTGACGCGCAGGACGTAGCCGCCCGCGGGCAGCTCCGCATACGCGGCATCGAGGGCCAGCGCCGAGAGAGCGTCGCCCAATTCCGGGTGCCCGGGGCCGACGAATGCGGCGTCGTCGACACGGATCATCGTGTCCTCGTACGCGGCCTCGATCGGGGTCGGATACACCGTGAGCGGCAGGTCCGCGAAGTCCTCGGAACCGTCCGCTGCTGCAGGAACGATCAGCGGGAAGCGGACGCCGGCCGCGCCATCGGAGACCCCCGGCTGCTCCATCGCAGCGATGGGGATGCCGTTCACCTCGGTCGTCTCCGTCGGTGCAGGCAGCGGGGACTGCGTGGCACACCCCACCAGAAGCGCGGGAAGCAGGACGACGGCGGCTCGCACAGTGCTCACACCCTCATCGTAAGCGGCCCACCAACGAACGAGCTACGGGAGGAACTTGCGGGGGTTGGCGAGTTTCTCGGGCAAGTACGTGTCGTAGACGAACGAGAGGCCGTGCTTCGCGAAGGCCTGCTGCTCGGCGCGGTTTCCCGTCGCGATCAGCCGCTTGATGGCGCGGGTCCAGGGCTTGTGCGCCTTGAAGAACGGGTCGTTCTTGATGGCGTCGTTGGCGCGCTTGATGTCGACGGCCGCCATCTTGTGCGTCGGCAGCTCGTAGCGGTCCACGTCCTCCGGCGTCACGCCGAGGAACTGCGCTTGGGGTACGCAGTAGTGGCGGTTCATGTGGGCCGCGTTGCCCGAGCCGACCTTCAGCGTGCGGTAGATGTTCGCGAAGCCGTACGGGTCGCAGTCGGTGAAGACGTACACCGGCAGATTGCAGTCGTCGGCCAGGCGACGCACGAAGCGGCGGCACATGCGCGAGGGGACGCCGCTCATCTGCACCAGGATGCAGTTGGAGTTGGCCGTCTCCCAGAAGTTCGCCTCGTGTAGCCGGTTGAACGTGCCGCCGGTCTCGATGCACAGGATGAACTTGGCGTTCGTCTCGAAGCGTAGTCCCTCGACGTCCTTCGGGATGCTCCACGCGCCGGAACCCTGCTGCGAGCAGTCGATGTGAGTGCCCTTGTCGAGCACGACGAGATTGCCAACCACCGACCCACCGTGCTGCTCGGCGATGATTCGGAGCTGCTCGCGCGTGATCCCGTTGGACGCGAACATGGCCTCGATGTCGTCGATGACGGTGTCGGACTCGGGCTGGTCCTTGAACGCCGTGTCGTCCCAGTTCTTCGAGATGTAGTACATCTCTCGCTTGGTGGCGTGCTCGTCTGCGCGGATGTGCCGCCGGACCTCGTTCATCATCAGCAGCGTCTGCGCGAAGCTCTTCGCCGTGTTGTACGTCAGCGTTCGCTCGGACGTGGCTTCGCCGAGCTCGAAGTAACCGATCTTCGGGTCATACGACACGTTCGACAGCGAGCGCTGCGGGAAGACGAGACGCGGACGGTCCAACGCCTTGACCGTCTGGTGCACGTTCTTCGCGACGTTCTCGATCTGCTCGATCGTCACTTCGTCCAGCTCGGCGCGGGACTTCTTGGGCGGCGCGCGGCGTCGTCTCTTGGCAGTCATCTCAGAGGTTCCTGCTCTTGTCGAGGACCTGGCGCAGCGTCGCCGCCGTGCGGTCCCGTTCCTTGGTGTCGAACTCCAGGATGTTCTGCAGCGCCAGCGCGATCTTGGGGATGTAGCGCGCGATGTAGTCGCGCTTCTTGATCGCGTCGGCGCGCTTCTTCTCGGCCCGCACGTGACGTCCGAGCGCGCGGCCGCAGTCCATGACCGCGAGCCGCAGCTCCTTCAAGATCTCGGGGTAGTGCGCCACCGCCTCCTTTGACTCGGAGGTGAACGGCACCCACACCGACGCGAGGTGCACGATCAGCATCAGCGGGCCGCCGGGCGGGCCGCCGCGGGACTGCTCGATGCCGTAGTTCTTCCACGGCACCGAGTTGACCTGCTTCGTGATGGCGCACGCGCCGTGCTGGTAGAGCAGCGGGACGCGGTTGGCGAAGCGCCAGACGGTGGCGGACCCCTCGGCCGGCAAACCCTTGCCGTACGCCAGCGCCACCTCGATCTGGAACGGGTTGCCGCGGTAGACGGTCGGCGGCCGGGTGACGGCGCGCAGGAACGCGTCCGGGTACTCGCGCGCCAGGCTCTCGATCAGGAGGTCCTCGCCGATCGGGCTGATGCAGTCCGTCGGCGGGTTCATCAGCTTGACCTTGGAGAGCGCCGCGTGCAGTTCGCGGGCGTCGTCTCCCTGCACCCGCGAGAGCCAGGTCGTCATGTTGGCGCCCGACAGCTTGCAGATCTCCTGCGCGGACTTGCGCGAGACGCGGGAGAACTCGCTCTGCAGGAACGCGCCGACCTTCTGCGACTCGGACGTCCCCAGCATGCGCAGGAACATGCCGAGCTCGACGCCGTACGGGTGGGGCTTCACCTCGCGCGGCTCCGGCGGCAGGGTCTTGGTCGCCCGGCGGTACACGGTCCACCTGCCGTCCGGATCGCGGTAACGAAGCGTGACGTGCGGGTTGGCCATCGCCGTGGCGCGCAGGTAGTCGTCCACCGACCGGCGGCCGCGCTGGTAGCGCGCCTTCATCTCGATCTCGACGCGCGTGCCGCGCGACTTGTGCCACTCCCGCTTCTCGTCCACACGCACGTCGGGCTGGTTGCGCTTCACATCGAGCGCGACCTCCATGTAGTGCGCCTGGGCGCGCTTGGAGGTCCGGGACAGGATGCGCACCGGGCGTCCCGTCGTCTGCTGGCCGTACATGCCTGCCGCCGAGATGCCGATGCCCTGCTGGCCGCGGCTCTGGCGCAGCCGGTGGAACTTCGAGCCGTAGAGCAGCTTGCCGAAGATCTTGGCCACCTGCGCCGCGACAATGCCCGGGCCGTTGTCCTCGATCGCGATGACGAAGATCTCGGGCGGCGCCGCGATGCCCTTTCCGCGGCCCTTGGGCTTCCTTTTGGCGGCCTCCTCGAGCGCGTTCTCCTCTTCCTCCGTCAGGTCTTCGTCGGCAAGTGAGGCGAAGAGGCTCCCCGCCGCGGCGGACCGCTTGCCGTCGGTCTTGCGAACCGTATCGAGGTCGGCGGCCGCGACGACCTCCCCGGTGAAGCCGTCGGCGTACTTCGGCGTCGTCGCGTCGAACTGCTTGAGGTCCTCCTTGCGCGTGATCTCGACGATCACGTCGGGCAGGACGCCGGCTTCCTCGCAAGCATCGAGTGCGTTGTCGACGCCCTCCTTGACGGTCGTGAGGAGCGCTTTGAGCGGGTTGTCGAACCCCAGCAGGTGCCGGTTCTTCTCGAAGAACTCCGAGACGCTGATCTCGCGCTGCTTGCTGGCGAGCTGCTCCGCGGTGCGCTTCTGGCGGGCCGGCGACTTCTTGGGCCGGGCGGCGGCCTTCCCGTTCGATCGCTTCGCACCCTTTCCGGACCCCGCTCTGCTCACCATGCGCTCTCCTGACCCGTTCTCGACTGCCACGCTGCGGACGCGTGCATGCGCACCGATAGCCCGAAGGTGCACGAGCGTCCGACGCTACCACGCCCACCGGACGAGGAGCCGCGGCTCAGAAGGCTTCGTCGCGCGGTGCCGGCGGGCGCCCGGCCAGGTCCAGCAGGCGGTCTGCGGCCGCACGCAAGTCGTCGGGTGCAGCGCTGTCGGTCGCGATGGAACGGACGTCCATCGCCTGCACGATGGCGGGAGCGATCTCGCTCGCCGGGCGGTCGTCCAGACCGGTCAGAGCATCGCGCAAGAGCGCCAGGCGGACGGCCGGCTCGCGGATGTGGGCGAGGAGGCGGTCGATGACGATGACCCGCGCGTCACCGTCGGTGCGGGTGAGCAGGCGCAGGAGCGCGCCCAGCGCGGCGCGGTTGCTCATGTTCGCGAGTGCCGTGGCGCCGTGAAGTGTGAAGGACGGGTGCGCGGCGACGGTCTCGAGGCCCTCGACGTCCGACTTGTCGCCAACGGCGCCGAGCAGGGCGGCGGCCAAGCGCAACGCTCCCGGGTGGGCCGTCCCCTCGAGCGCGGCCCGCGCCAGGTCGCGCAAGCGGCGGCGGCGCACACCGCGCAGGAAGGCGAGCGGCCCGCCGCCGACCGTCTTCGCGAGGACCGCATCGAGCGTCGCCAGGTCGTGGAGCGCACCCGCCTCGTCGAAGGCCGCGCTCGCCGCATGGTCATCGGTCGCGCTCGCCGCGCGCGAGAGCGCGGCCGCGACACCCTCCAGGTCGCGCGCTCCGGACGGATCGTCGCTGATGTCCACGCGGGGGTCCGCGGCGATCCGTTCGTAGAGCGGCCGGCTCACAGCTGCTCCGGAGGCGGCAGTTCGGGCGGTGCATTGACGTCCGGCGCGAAGTCCGGCGACATGCGTTCGTCGAGCAGAACCGCGCCCACGACGAGCGACGGCAGGAGGAACACGTTCACGAACGGGATCAGGAGCACGCCAGCGGCGCCCAGTCCGAGCCCGGACGTGGCAAGGAGGTTCCCGCGGACGAAGCGCAGACGCTGGCCGAACGGAAGCGCGCGTGCCGACTGCGCGAGGTCCATCAGATCCATGCCCTCGAGCGGCAGCATGACAACGAAGAACAGGATCGGGCCGGCCACCGGAATGCACAGCAGCAGCAGGGCGGGGGCCGTCACCAGCACGCGAATGCCGAGCAGCACGAGCGCCTCGAAGACCGGTCGCACGATCCAGCGCACGAACTTCGAGCCCGGCGGTGTCGGCGCGGGCCGGCCGGACACGTTCTGGTACGTCTTGTCGGCGAGCAGCGCGAGGAACGGTGCGGCGACGACGCGCACGATAGCCGGGAACGCGAAGTACATCGCGATCAGCCCCGCCCCGATCAGACCGGTCGCCGTGAAGATCCCCGCAATAGAGGCTGCCCAGTCCCACAGATGCGACGCAACGAATTCGTGCACCGCGGGCGCGAGCCACGTGACGAGCCAGTACATCGTTCCGACAAACGTCAGGAACGCAATGAACACCGGCGCGGCGGCATACGGCCACAACCACGGGGTGTGGAACATGCGCTTCAGACCGCGCAGGATGCAGAGCGCCCCCGTCGTGAACGTGACGCTGCTCGTCACGGTCGCGCGTGCTGCACCCGCCGCGGCGTTCTTGACCGCGCCGACGGCGCCGGCCTTCGGCTTACGCTCGCCGTTCTCCCCCGCGGACATGGCCCCCCCGGCGGCCATGGGCTCAGTCGCGCCCGAACGGGTGGCTCGGCGGCTCGGGGTCGTCGGCGGCTTCCTTCACCTTGTCGCCGAACGCGTCGAGCTGGCGGCGTTTGCGTTCGGCCTGCTCCTCGTGGATCTTGCCGAACAGGTCGCGGTCGGGCTTCTTGCCGAGCGCGCCGTCGAGCGGGTTGTCGCCGCCGGCCGAGCGCTGGATCACGAGCGTCTTGCCCTCGACGACGAACTGCACGCGCATCTTGGCGTCCAGTCCGACCTGCTCGAGGATGCTGCGCGGCACGTGCAGGTGCCCCTTGTCGCTGATGCGGTAGACCGTCGCATCGCCCGCTCTTCCGCTGGATGTCATGCGTCTGTTTCCAGGTATCCGGAGGTCGCGAGCCAGCCGCGCACCTCGTCGTGGAGCTCCCGCGCGAGCCCCACTGCGTTCTCTGCGTCCGGGGCGTCTGCGTCGCCGACCGGCTGCTCGTCCACGCGCGCCCGCTGTGCGGCCAGCGCTTCGAGGTCCGGTGCGTGGTTGCGGCTCAGTTCGTCCCGGCCGTGGAAGTGAGACGTCGCCATGCGATGGACCGACCACGTGGTACTCGGACTGCGGTTCTCCGTGGCGAGCAGCGCCCGCTCCGCGTGCACGGTGGACTGGTGGGCTCGCACGACTGCATCCGCGAAGAAGCCCTCCCGGGCCAACAGTTCGGCCGCGGCCAGAGCGCGCGCGGCGCGGTCCATGTGGGGTGCGACGTCGATGACATCGCCGGTGGTGACGCTCTGATAGGTGGCCATGCGCGGAGTCTAACGGGACTCCTCGGGACACCCAGCAGTGCGCGAATACGGCAGTTGCACAAGATTGCGACTCCCGTCTAGGCTCCAAGTATCCGCCGCGCGCGGGCAAACGGCCGGGCGGTGGTTCAGGGGAGGACCTCTTGATGACGCCGCTCCACGTTCCTGGAACGCTTGCTATCCGGCCGTCCGAGCCACGCGCCTCGCGACACGCGAGTACGTGGGCGACGCTCGTGCTGATCCTGTTGCCGCTCTTGCAGGGCGCGCCGGCGCGCGCTGAGACGCCGCTCGGCGTGGAATTCGGCAAGTCGAAGTTCACGTCGTCGATCGACCTGCGATCGGGAGAGACCGACGAAGACGTGTTCGCCGCGCCGCTCCTGGCCGGCGAGCGGCTGACGGTGACGCTCGCCATCCCGAAAAAGGGAACACTCCAGCCCGTGCTGTCTCTGGTGCAACCGGACGGCACTCTGATCACCGGAGACGCGCTGGGCGTGAAGGCGAACAAGAAGCGCACCAAGCTGAAGCTCTCGAAATTCGACGTCCTCACCACGGGCATCTGGGGAGTGCGTGTGACCGGCGCCGGTGTGACGACCGGTACGTACACGATCAGCACCAAGATCTCGAAGGCGCGGAAGACAAAGCTCAAAGACCAGGACCTCGACGCTGCGGGTCCGGGAACGCGGGACCACGTGTTCGGCGGGACCGACGGCGCGCTCTTCTCCTTCAAGCTGACATGGAGCAAGAAGCAGAGCCCCGTGCGCGCGGATGCGCTCGAGGACCCGCAGAGCGACGCGGTGCCCGGGGCCGCCGCCGCGGTCCAGGCCAAGGGCGCGAACAAGCTCCTGTTGAAGAAGGCGCCCCTTTCCACCGGCGTCGGATCGTACGTCCTCCGCACGGCGGTCGACGCGGGCACAGCCAACTACGCGATCTCGTACTCCGTCACGCCGCAGGACCGCCCGAAGTCCGGCAAAAAGCCGGAGGAGGTCTCGAGCACCGAGCCGATTCTCGCGATCCGCGCCGACCCGCTCGTCGGCATCGAGGGATCGCGGCTGCGCGTGACGGGCAGCAACTTCTCGACGTCCGGCGCGCCCAGCGTGTTCTTCGGTGACACACCCGGCACGGGCGTGTCGGTGGGGGGCGGCGGCGCGTTCCTCGACGTGGACGTTCCTGCCGGAACCGACGGCACGGTGGTCTCGCTAGCGGTCCAGAATCCGGATGGCCAGGCATCGCGACGCGGCGCGTACTTCCTGTACCCGCCGCCTCCCGTGATCGCCGACCTGCGCGACGTGACCGACGCCGTCCGGCGCGGCGGATCGACCGCCGGGGGACAGTCGTTCAGGCTCTTGGGCGCGAACTTCGCCGCGCCGGTGACCGTGCGATTCGGGCTCAACTCAGCCGCGGTGACTGCGCTCGCGGGGGACGGCTCTTCGGCAACGGTGACGACTCCGGCCGGAGCGATAGGCGACGCGGCCATCGTGCTGACCGACGCGTTCGGCCGAGACGCTGTCGCGCCGTTCATGTTCACCTACAAGGTGCCGCCCGCATTCGCGGCCACGCCATTCGATCCGCTGTTCGCGGCGGTCGTGGGAGGCACGACTGTCACACTGTCCGGCACGGGCTTCGAGATCGACGACGCCCTGTCGTTCGCCGGGGTGGGCGTCACTCTGGCGAACGTGAACTCGACGACGGCGACGTTCTCGTCGCCGGCGCTGCCGGCCGGCCTGTATACGTCGCAACTGGTCGATCGCGTGGGCACCATCGTGTTCGGACCGATTTTCGTGATCGAGGCACCGCCGACGATCCGCAGCGTCGCCGCTATCTCTGGACCGTTCGCCGCGCCCGACGAGGTGCCGCTCGCGGGTGGAACGACGATGCGCGCGACAGGCACCGGGTTCCGCGCGACCAACACGTTCGAGTTCGACGGGAGTCCGCTCACAGTCTCCAACGTCACGGCCACGTCGTTCGACTTCGCCGCTCCGTCGTCCACGACGTTCGGAGGGAAGCCGCTCCTCGTGACCGACATTGCCGGTCAGCAGGGCGCGCTGAGCGACGCCGTGAAGTACGTGGGCTTCTCGGATGCGAACCACCACGCGCGCGCCGGCGGGCTCTTCGGTGGACGACTTCAGCGCGTTCTGCGCTGCTCTCGGCGACCTCGACGGCGGCGGCGCCGCGAACGACCTCGTGATCGGTTCGTACGACGCCTACGTCTACCCGCCCGGGACGCGGACCGAACTGACGCGCCTGCTCCTCGGAAACGGAACGACGCTGCAGGACAGGACCGGCACGAACTTCCCGGCCGCGTACGGCGATCCCGGCAGTGTGGATCCGTGGATCGCCGACGCCCTCGCGATCGGAGATCTGGACGGCTCCAATGGTCCGGAGATCGTATCCGTGGGTTCCGTCTACGACCCGAACTACGGCGCGTTCTACGATGACGTCCGCGTCTTCAAGAACAACGGCACGGGGACGTTCACGTTCGACACGGCGAATTCCGTGATCTACCCCGGGCAATACGTGCAGGTCTACGACACGTACTACCTGAACAACTACCCGTTCTTCGTATCGCAGAGTACGTACCTACCGATGGGGACATCGACGTCCCTGGCTCTCGGCGACCTGGACAACGACAACGACCTCGACGTCGTCGTCGGAACGACGCGCTACCGCGCAGGCAGCCTCGTGGTCCCGCCCGCCTATGTCAACACGAGCACAGCCGGCAGCTACACGGCGAGCTACTACGCGGGCTACTTCTACAACAACGTCACACCGACGTATCAGTACGCGTCGGCACTCCTCATCTTCGACAACGATATCGCCAACGCCAACGGCCTCGTGAACGTCTCGTTCCCGCGTCTCCCGCTGGCGGGCACAATACCGTCGGTTCTCCCGGCGTTCCCCGCGAACGACGTCGCTCTCGGCGACATCGACAACGACAACGACCTCGACATCGTCCTCACGTGGTCGAACCCGCTGACCACGACCCCGTATGGTCTGTTCTCGGCGGACTACTACGGCGGGAGCTACGACACGGCGCGGGTCTCGGCAGCCGTGTTGACGAACGATGGCAGGGGGTTCTTCACCGACGCCACCTCGACGTGGCTGCCGGCCGTCAGCGGCAACGAACTCTGGCAGGGGCACGCTCTGGAATTGGTCGATCTCGACGGAGACTCCGACCTCGACCTCGTGCTGGTCCACGGCGTCTCACTCGACGCGCACACGAGCGCCGGGCCGACGTTCACGGCGCACGCGCTGCGTGTCCTGCGGAATGACGGTGCCGCCACCGGATTCACGGACGTGACGGCTACCGCGCTGCCGTCCGTCCCGTTGCCGGGCACGAAAGACGACAACCTGCGGGGCTTCACGCTCGCGGTGAGGGATGTGAACGGTGACGGCGAGGTGGACATCCTGGTGGGGACCCTCGAGGCGCTGGAGGACGCCGGCGCGGCGCGTGTTCGTGCAACCCGCCTACTGTTCGGCCGGCCCGGGGGTCTCACCTTCGCGGTCGGGAACGACTTCCTGCCGCCGACCACGACCGACACGGGCGATGTGCACGAGCTGTTGCTCGGAGACGTGGCAGGCAGCTCGGGGTACTCGCTGATCCTGCTGACCGAGTTCTACCCCGACACGAGCACGAACGGCGAGTACCTGCGCGTCTTCGACTGGCTCGACTAGCTGCAGCGGTCACGCCGGGCGCGGGGCGCCCAGCGCGCCTCGCTACATCTAGTTTGTGTCCCTTCTACGCCGCCTCCGGCGGCTACGAAGGGCTCCAGTCACGCCGCTTGCTTCGCAACCGTCGCGCCTTCCGCTATTCACGCAACGAGTGCAAGCTCGTTCTAGAGGGCCTCCGCTACCGCTCGACGGCGAAGACCGAATCGCCCGCGGCGACGTAGATGCGTGAGGTGGTCGCCGCGGCCTGCTGCGTCATCGGCGTGCCCGTTGCGAGGCGCCACTTCTCCTGGCCGGTCTCCGCGTCGAGGACGAACAGCGTGCCGCCGGTGCCGCACACGAGGAGGCGCCCGGCGGAGAGCACCGGCGTCTTCGCAGCCTCCTCCGGCAGCGAGATGTCGAAGACGACCTCGCCGCTCGCGCGGTAGGCGAGGAGCCGCCCTCCTTCGCAGGCGATGATCGCGGTGTCCGCCACCGCGCACGGCGCGAGCGGCAGGGCATCCGGAGCCGGGAGCGCGCGGAGCATGCGGGCGCTCTTCGTGTAGAGCCGGAGCTGGCCGTCGGCGCAGAGGCCCCAGATACGCCGGGCGCCCTCTTCCGCTGCCGGGGGTGCGATGAGCACCGCGCTCCCGGGAGCCGACCACTTCGCAGGATCAAAGGCAGGCCCCACACGGAGGTGTCCGTCACCGTCGGCGAACGCGACCGATCTGTTGCCGGACAGGACCAGCTGCGTACCAGGTGTCACCGCACCGGGATCGGTCGGAGGCAGGCCCGCGGAAGCCGGCGCATGGAACGACCCGTCCGCGAGCGTGACCGAGGGAACCACACCTCCGAGGAACGGACCGACCACGGGCTTCTCGAGGGTGGCGCTCCATCGCACTTCGCCCGTCGCCACGTCGAGGCAGAACACGTTGCCCGCAGCAGTACCGACGAGCACGCCCTGCACCGACTCGATCGGTCCGGCGGTGATCTCGTCGTACATACCAAGCGGCGTGCGCCAGAGCACGTCGCCGGCGCCCGGATGCACGGACGCGACCGTGCGATCCGAGAGTGCGATCACAAGGCGTCGGTGCAGCACGAGTGGCTGCGCCACGATCTCGGCATCATAGGCCTGGCGCCAGAGCATGGGCTTGGAGAGTGCGACGGTGAGGTCCAGTTCCTCGACCGCCGACAGCGTCCTCTCGACCGGCTCGAAGCGCAGACGCTCCACGCGGAGCACGGCGGGTCTCGCCGGCGTGTAGCGAAGCTCCACATCGCCCTGACCAAGCTCCACTCCGTCTAGGTAGACCGTCGCGTCGCTCGGTATCGGCGTGACGCGCAGCGGGACCTCGGCAGTCTGCGCCGCCTCGGTGTCCGGGTGGGTGGCAACGAGTCGCGCGAGGATCTCGTGCGCCTTCTCGAGGTCGCCGGCGTCCTCGGCGTCGAACGCCGCTGTCGCCATGTGCTCCGCAGCGAGCGTCGTCAGCGAAGTGCCCACCGGCTTCACCACGGGCACGCTCGCCTGTCGCGCGGCGTCCACGGACTCGCGGTACGCGCGCACCATCTCGGCGGAGCGCGTGAAGCGGTGCTCGACTTCGAGGCGTGACAGCTCAGTCGCAGCGTCCTCGTACCGGCCGTCGCGCACGAGTTCGTCCACTTGGGCGAGGGCGATGGCGAGCTCCTCGCGGCTCTGGTACTCGCGCATCACGAACAGACCTGCCCCGATGGCAGCCACGACGATCACGCCGGTCGCCGCCAGCAGGAGCCGCCGATAGGCACGCGTCCCGGTCAGCTTGGCGTACGCGATGCCGGAGGGACGGTTGCTCGAGTCGAGCGCGAGCACGCGCAGGTGTACGTCGCGCAGCTCGTGATCCGGCGCGCGGCGCTTCTTCAGGATCTCGGCGAGCTTGTGCAGTTGTTCGATGGCCGCTCCGCCGTGGCCGAGCGCCGTCAGCACGAGCGCGTACTCCCGCCGGAGTGCCGCGTCGTCCGGGAGCAGCTGCACCAGTTGCTGCAGCAGCTTCCGCGCGCGGTCCGCGAGGTTGTGACGCAGCAGGAGGTCTGCGAGCGGGCGACCGTCGGCGACGAGTTGCTTGTCGTCCCGACGGTGCCGGTGGATCTCGAGGATCAGCTCGCGGGTCTGGAAGTCCGCGGGCACCTGTCGGACAGCCGCGCGGTAGCACGAGAGTGCTGCATCGAACTCGCGTCTCGCGCGGTGCTGGTCGCCCAGCCATCGCCACTGTCCCGCGGCGCGCGACTTCTCGCCGGCGCGCTCGTATGCGCCCGCCAGCCGGCGGCGGACGTTCACCGTCCAGCGACGTGAGGAAACGCCAGACGTCCGGTGCCGTGTGAGGAGACGCGTCTACCACGGCCTCGAGGTAGTCGGTCGCTGCGGGCAACCGGCCACTCGCGGGACGGCAGGCATCGATCCGCCGCAGCACCGCTTGAATGAACTCTCGGGAGTCGCATGTGACGGACACGGACGTGAAGCGCTCGCCGTGTACGTCCTCGGGCGGCACGCCCTCCGCCGACCGGAACTGCGCGCCGTGCCAGACGAGCATCGCGAGCAGTTCCTCGACGATCAGTTCGTGCAGCCCCGCAGAGAGGTCCCGCAGGCGCGCCATGCCGCGCGCGACGGCCGTTTCGCCGACCGGCTTGTGCGCATCGCGTGCCGCCGCCAGCAGGGCATCGACGCCGTCCGCCTCCAACACGCCCATCGAGACGAGGACGTCCTCGAGGCGGGCCGGCGCGTAGACACCCGCGCTGAATATCCGCACCCCGCCGTCGGCGAAGTACACGATCCGCTCGCTGATGCCGTCCGACGCCGTGAGCGTGCACACACCGCGCGACCCGGCGATGCGGTTCAACGCCTCGACCAGGGGCTCCTGGGCGACGTCGGCCAGACGTGCACTGTCCATGAGAGTGGATCGGTAGCCGGACGAGAGGGCCTTGAGGCCGCCGATCCCCACCGATCTCAGCCCCATTCAGGCTCGTGCCTGGCTCAAGCCCGGGCCCGCGGCATCTCGATGTGACGAGAGGCCTCGTTGCGCGAGGCCGAACCCAGGAAGCGGGAGCGAGCCGATGCACAACGCCGATCTGGAACTGCGCGAGTCCTGCCTCGAGGCGGGCCTGTGCGACGAACAGGCGCTCGACGCGGCCGAGAAGCTCCGCGACGAACTGATCGAGGGCGGTGAGACCGTCGACCTCCTGGCCGCTCTCGAGCGCACCGGAGGTCTCGACGCGGCGACGGTGGCGATGCTCCGCGAGGCACTCCCGCCGCCGACGCATGCGCTCCCCGCCGCCGCGGCCGCGGGCCTCCAGCCGGCGCAACTCCAACCGGCCCCGATGCAGACGGCGCCGATGCAGACGACAGTGCCTGTCCAGGCTTCGCCGTTCGGAAGCAGCGCACCAGACGGGCGCGCAGCGGCGTCGCCCTCGCCGTTCGGTCCCAAGCCCGCGACGCCTGCTGCCCCCGCTGCGCCCGCAGCCGTGTCTCCTCCGGCTTCTCCTACTCCGGCTTCTCCTGCTCCCGCGTCTCCGGCCCCTGACACCAGCGGATCGGACAAGGGTACGATGAACTTCGACGGCGCGCGTCACGGCCGTTTCGTTCCTGGCGACGTGTCGGCAGCCCACGATCCCGAACCCGGCATGTTCGCCGGCACCGCCGGATCCGCTCCCGTCGCGCCGGCCGCACCGCAGAGCGACACCTCACAGGAGCAGCTCGTCGGCCGCACCGAGATGTTCCGCCAGCGCGAGGACCACGAGCCCGGCGAGACCGAGAAGTTCGGCGATGCCTCCCTGCATGCATCGCGCGCGTTCGCCGCTGCCGCAGCCGCCCCCGCAGCCGCCCGCGCACCGGTGCCCGATGCCGACGCCACCCAGCAGTTCGACGTGCACGACCTCGCGCGAGCGATGGAAGCGGACGCCGGACAGGAGGCCCCGGTCGCTCCCGAGCCGCTGGCCCCCGAGGCAGTGCACGAGAGTTCGACGGCATCGACGGCCGCCGAGGTGGAGCACGACGATCTGCTCGGGACGTCACTCGGTGGTTGCCGGCTGGATCGCGAGATCGGACGCGGCGCGATGGGCGTCGTCTACGAGGGCATGCACGAGCAGTTGCAACGCCGCGTGGCGGTGAAGGTCCTGCTCGACGACGCGCAGCGCGAGACCGACCAGTTCCTCGTCGAGGCACGCGCACTCGCGCAGATCGAGCACGCGAACATCGTCCAGGTGCACGACGTCGGCTACGAGCGCGGACACCACTACATCGTGATGCAGTTGCTCGCCGGCCGCAGCGTCGCCGACGTCCTCATCGAGAAGGGCTCTCTCACGTGGGAAGAGGCTCTTCTGATCGCGAAGCAGACTGCAGAGGGCCTCGCCGTTGCGCACCGCAAGAAGATCGTCCACCGCGACGTGAAGCCCGCCAACCTGATGCTCACGCCGCTGGGCGAGGTGCGCGTCGCCGACTTCGGCCTCGCGGCGTACGCACAACGCGCCGGGGAGGAGAACGGCGACGTGATGGGCACGCCGTTCTACATGTCGCCCGAGCAGATCGCCGGGCGAGAGCTGGACGGACGCAGCGATCTCTACTCGCTCGGTTGCACGCTCTACGAGCTGCTCACCGGCGACAAGCCGTTCGCCGGCGAGACGGCCATCGAGGTGATGACGAAGCAGTCACGCGAGCAGGCCGTGCCAGTGCAGCAGGTCAACCGCGCCGTCCCGCCGACCGTCTCGACCATCGTCGAGAAGCTGATGGCGAAGGACCCGCGCGCGCGCTACGCACGCGCTCGCGAGTTCATCGACGAGGTCGACCGCCTGCTCCGCGGCGGCAAGCCGCACGTGGCGCAGCAGATCGACACCGCCGTCGAGAAGATGCAGCAGGTGTCGGCGCGCGTGCACAAGCCGAAGAAGCGCGGCGGCGTGCTGGCCGTCGTGGTGATCGTGCTGCTGGCACTCGGCGCGCTCGGCGCCGCCGCGTTCATGCTGATGCCGCCCGCCGAGGCGCCCGGCCCCTCGCCCGTGGACCACATCGCCGTGCGCCGCGAGGCCGAGATGAAGGCCGCGACAGCGGCGCTCGCGGAAGTCAAGGCAGCGGCAGCCGCGAACCCTCTCGAGGTGGAAGCCACGCTCGCGAAGCTGGATGCACTCACCGAGAGTCACCCCGTCCTCCCGCCGGCGGACATCGGCACCGCACGCAGTGACGCGCGCTCGCGTTACGACGCTGCCGTCTCGAAGGCCTTCACGGCGGCCGTGAACGCGGCCCGCAAGGCCGCGCTCGAGGGCAATGCCGTCAGCGGCATGCTCGTGATCCTCGCGTTCCCCGAGGACCTGCGACAGGGCGACTTCGGCACCCGCTGGATGGAGGAGTACGCAAGGTACGTCGAGCAGCTCTCGCGCACCGGCATGGTCTTCGTGCCGGGCGGCGCCGCCCTGCTCGGTCCGGGCGAGGGACGTCCCACGGACGTCGCGCACTTCCTGATCGACCGCACGGAGGTCAGCAACCGCGAGTACGCCGAATTCGTGGCGGGCGCCGACGGCACTCCCCCGGCCAACTGGAAGGGCACGACTCCTCCGGCGCACCTCCGCAACCTGCCCGTCGTCGGCGTGTCGTACGCGCAGGCCGCGGCTTACGCGAAGTGGCGGGGCAAGCGCCTGCCGACGTCCGACGAATGGGAGAAGGCCGCGCGCGGCACCGACGGCTGGACGTACCCATGGGGCAACGTGTTCGAAGAGACGCGCTGCGTGTCCCAGGACAGCGAGCGTAAGACGCTCGCGACTGCCGACTCGTTCCCCGGCGGCGCTTCGCTTTACGGAGCACAGCACATGGCGGGCAACGCCGCGGAGTGGACTACCGACGAAGCGAAGGCGCCGGACGGCGCCGCTGCACGCGTCGTGCGGGGCGGCTCCGCCAAGAGCGGACGCACCGGGATCACCGGAGAGTCGTTCCACTTCGTGGACGAGACCAACGCCGACGCCGAGCTGCTCATCGGCTTCCGCTGTGTCAGGGACGCGACTTCGGCCGAGTAGCCCACGTGAGCCCGTCGATGTCCTCCGGCGCCGGCGCGGGGAACGACGAGCTCACCACGCGTCCGATCAGCCAGGTGATCGCGCACGAAGCGGGTGCCAGCCAGAGCGGGTGGAACCCGCCGAGTGACGGCACGTCCGCGAGGACGAGCACGATCACCACCAGCACGCCCACGAGCACGCCGGAAAGAACGCCCGTCTCGTTCGTCCGCCGCGACGTGATGCCCAGCAGGAACATCCCGAGCAGCGGCCCGGCCGCGTAGCCGAGCCAGGTCACGAGTTGATCGAGGATCGTGCGCTCGACGGTCTCGGCGTAGAGAGCGCCGAGGATGGCAACGACGCCGAACACGACGGTCAACACACGCGCAAGCTTGAGTTCCTGCGACGGCGCGAGCGCGTTCTTGCGGCTCGGCCTCACGAAGTCCACGAGGACGGCGGTGGACATGGAGTGCACCGCGGAGTCGAGGCTCGACATCGCCGCCGCGAACACTGCGGCGAGCATCAGCCCGCGCAGCCCCACCGGCAGCCGAAGCATGACGAACTCCGGCAGCACCTTCGCGTCGCCGTCGGCGGCGAGCACCACCCCGGTCATGTCCGCCCACGACGCCAGGAGCGCACCCAGCAGGAGCGACAGCCCGAGCACCAGAGTGCCGACGACGGGTCCCGTCAACGCCGCGCGGCGCGCGCCGGCCAGGTCCTTGCACGACAGGTACCGCTGGACGGCCTGCTGCCCCGTCCCGAACAACGACGTCGCGAGCACGGCATACGGCACGAGCGCGCCGGTCACGGTGAACAGGTTGCTGAACGCGTGCTGCCGGCTCTCCGGCCACGTCACGAACTCCATGCGCCCGGCCTCGGAGGCATGGGTGTAGAGCGCGCCCAGGCCGCCCTCGACGTCGCCGGACATGAGGACGAGCGACGCGATGATCGCCCCCACCACGATCAGCATCTGGAGCGTGTCGGTCCACACGACCGCGGCCATCCCGCCGGTCGCGCTGTACGCGCTCGCCACGACCGCCGTGGCCACGATGCAGGTCTCGACGCTCCACCCCACCATGGCCGACAGCGTGATCGCAGGCACGTACACGAGGATCGCGACGCGCGCGAGCGTCTGCAGGATGAACAGCGCGCTCGCAACCGAGCGGGTCGCCCGTCCGAACCGTCGGCCGAGGTACTCGTACGCGGTGGTCAGCCGCAGCGACGAGAAGAACGGCAGAAAGACCACCACAACGATGACCATCGCGAGGACGTCGCCCATCTGCAGCTGGATCCACGCCATCCCGTTGCGGAACCCGAACTGCGCGCCGGACACGAGCGACGCCGCGCTGAACGACGTGGCGAGGAGCGACAGCCCGACCGCCCACCACGCGAGGTTGCGGCCCCCGAGGAAGTAGTCCTCCCCGCTCTTCTGCCGCCGCGCCGCCCACGCACCGATCGAGAACACGATCACGCCGTACGCACCCAACACCAGCCAATCGAGCAGGCTCACCGCGAGACCGTAGCCCTCCCGGGAGACGCGTATACCCGTACGATGTGCGGTCTCCCCCCGCGCGGAGGGCAGGCATCGATGTTCGACCGGTTCACAGAGCGTGCTCGCAAGATCATGAGTCTGGCGCTGCAGGAGGCGCAGCGCTTCAACCACGACTACATCGGGACCGAGCACAGACTGCTCGGCCTGGTGCAGGAGGGACGTGGCGTCGGGGCGCGCGTTCTCAAGCGCCTCGACATCGAGCTGAAGACGATCCGCATCGAGGTGGAGAAGCGCGTCGCCCACGGCACCAGCATGGTCACGTTCGGGCAGCTCCCGTTCACCCCGCGGGCCAAGGTCGTGCTCGAGTGCTGCCTGGAGGAGGCGCAGCACCTGGGCCACAACTACATCGGCTCCGAGCACTTGCTGCTCGGCCTGATCCGGGAGGAGAAGGGCATCGCCGCGGCGGCGCTCGGTGCCCTCGGCGTCCGCGTCGAGTGGGTCCGCGAACAAGTCGTGGAACTGCTCGAGCACAGTGGTGACGACGCGATGGACGACCCCCGCCTCGCGGAGCTGCCCGGGCCATCGAAGACGCCGGCGCTCGACCTCCTGGGTCGCGACCTCTCGGCGCAGGCGCGTGAGGGGCTGTTCGAGGACTTCGTAGGACGCCGTGACGAGATCCGGCGCACGCTGCGCACGCTGGCGCGCCTCCGCGGCAACAACCCGTTGCTCGTCGGTCCGGCGGGTGCAGGCAAGACGGCGATCGTCGAGGAGCTTGCACGGCTCACCGCCTCCGGCGATGCGACCGATCCGCTGCGCGGCATGCGGATCGTCGAGGTCGATGCCTCGAGTCTGGTCGCGGGCACGCGGAGCGTCGGCCAGTTCGCCGAGCGGCTCCAGGCGGTCCTCCGCGAGACCCGTCGCTCGGGCGACATCCTCCTGTTCCTGCCGGACCTGCACAGGGCGGCGGACGCGGGGTCGCCCGCGCACGTGGCGGAGCTGGCGGCCGGGCTCAAGCCGGTGCTCCGCCGCGGCGAGATCCAGTGCATAGGCGCCATGACGCTAGCGGAGCATGACGGTGGGTTCGCGCGGGACCCGGCGCTCAGCCGGCACTTCCAGTTCGTGGAGGTGCAACCTCTCCCCGTCGAGGACTCACACCGTCTCATCGCCCGGCGCGCCGGGCTCTTCGCGACTCACCACGCCGTCACCTACGACGACTCCGCGCTCCGGCTGGCGGTCGATCTCGCAGCCACGTACGTCACGGACCGTGCGCTGCCCGACTCCGCGCTCGATCTGGTGGACGAGGCCGGCACATGGGCCCGCTCGGAGGGCGCGTCCGTCGTGAACGACGACGTCATGTACGCGGCGGCGGCGCGGCGCACCGGCCTCGACGTGGCCGACCTGCGCGGCTGACGCGCGACGCACGCTCGGCCCCCCTGCGTCAGGTCTCGAACTCGGGAAGCCCGCCTGCAGGAGGCGGGTATAAAGACGAGATGGAGGACGCTCCCTCACCGCCTGAGCCGAGCCCCCCGAAGGTCGGGGGCATCGCGCACGTCGTCGTCTCGGCGGTTCTGATCGTCGTCTTCCTCGCCGTCGGCGCCTTCGCCTTCCTGATGCTCAAGGGGATGAAGGAAGAGCCTCAGAAGGGCGCGACCTCCCCCATTCGCACCTCCGTCCGCGTCCTGGCACTCGAGCGCGGCACGCACACCGAGGTGATCTCGGGCTACGGACGCGTGCGCGCTCTCGAGATGGCCCGCGTCCCCGCCGAGGTCGCGGGCACCGTGATCTGGCTGCGCGAGGGACTCGAGGCCGGCGCCTCGGTGACGGCGAACGAGGAACTCGTCCGCCTCGACGACCGGGACGCGAAGAACCGGCTCGCGGTGCTCGAGGCCCGCCGCAGGCAAGCCGAGGCGTCCAGGGTGCGCGCGCGCGTAGACCAGGACGGCCTGGTCGCCCAGATCCGAGAGGCTGAGACGGAACTCGCCGCCGCGGAGCGTGAACTCGACCGCATTCGCGGGATGGTCCCGCACGCCGCCTCGAAGAGCGACGTCGATCGCCAGCGCATCGCGGTGTCCGCCCGCCGCCAGATTCTCGCGGCGCTCGAGACCCGCAGCGGCACGGCGGGCGCGGACGTGACGCGTGCCGACGCAGACATCGCGGCGGCCGGAGCGGACCTCGCGCAGGCGCAGCTGGATCTCGAGCGCACCACGATCCGCGCGCCGTTCGCGGGCGTGATCGAGATGCGCCACGCGCGCATCGGCGAGCGCGTCACGCCGGGCACGACGCTCGTCGACCTGGTGGACCTGTCGCGGATCGAAGTGCCCGTCGAGCTGCCCGCCTCCCGTCACGCGGACGTGGAACCGGGCGTGGCGGCGACGCTGAACGTCCCCGGCCGCGAGGACCTGCGCTGGAGCGGCGACATCGCCCGCGTGGACCCGAGCGTCGATCCGGAGACCCGCACGTTCGCGGCCTACATCGAGATCACCTCCGCCGGAGAGACGCGCGTTCCGGCGCCCGGGTCGTTCGTGACCGCCACCGTCACCGGGCGCTCGACGCCGGACTGCTTCGCGGTCCCCCGCGAGGCGTTCGTGGGCGACGTCGTGTACGTGGCGCGCATGGACGGTGAGGAAGCGGTCATCGAGGAGCGGCGGCCCACGATCCTGCGCCGCCTGGCCGACGTGGCGCTCGTGCGCGAGGGACTCGCGAAGGGCGAGCTGGTCGTCATCACCAACGTCGAGCAGGTGGCCGACGGCTCGCGTGTCCGCGTGGTACGCCAGGCCGACGCGCTGCGATGACCGGCCGCCGTTCCGACCAACGCACGGGCGGCACGGTCGGCTGGGCGGTCAGAAACCCCGTCGCCGTCAACCTGCTGATGGTCGCGATCATCGTGGCGGGCTTCGCGTCGTGGTTCTCGCTCGTGCGCGAGGTGCTGCCCAACAGCGACCCCGAGCAGATCGTCATCACCGTCGCCTACCCCGGCGCCACCCCCGACGAGGTCGAGAAGTCCATCGCGCTCCGCATCGAGCGCGAGATCCGCGGTGTGTCCGGCATCGACGAGATCGCATCGGAGATCCTCGAGGGCGTCTGCGCCGTGCGCGTCTCGCTCGACGCGGGCGTCGACCAGGACCGCTTGCTCAACGAGCTCCGCAACGAGATCGACCGCGTCAAGCCGGACCTCCCCGAGGGCTCGAAGGAACCGGAGATCACCGCACTGCGGCCGTTCTTCCCGGTCATCTCGGTGTACGTCTACGGCGACGTCGCCGAGGAGCGCCTGCGCGAAGCGGCGCAGAACGTGCGCGACGACCTGGTGGATCTGCCCGACATCTCCGAGGTCACCGTCGCCGGCACGCGGGAGAAGGAGATCTGGATCGAGATCCTCCCCGAGAAGCTCGAGGAGCACAGGCTCACCTTCGGCGAGGTCGGCCGCGCGATCAGCGCGGGGAACCTCGACCTCCCCGGCGGCCAGCTCGAGTCAGCGACCGGCAACGTGCGCGTGCGCACCATGGGCGAGGAGGACCGCGCACTCGACCTCGAGAAGCTGGTCGTGCGCGCCCGCCCGGACGGTTCGCTGATCCGCCTGTCCGACATCGCCACGCTGCGCGAGACGTTCGAGGACAAGATCGAGAAGGGCCGCTTCAACGGCCTGCCCGCAGCGGCCATCACGGTCTTCAAGACCCCCGAGCAGGACGCGATCGACATCGCCGACACCGTCAAGGCGTACGTAGCGGACAACCCCACCATGGTCGGCGGTGCAATCCGTGTCGAGGCCGCGTCCGACCTCTCCCGCTTCGTCGTGCAGCGGCTCGACCTCATGTTCCGCAACGCGCGCATGGGGCTCATTCTCGTCTGCATCGCGCTGGCGCTGTTCCTTGACGCGCGCATCGCGTTCTGGGTCGCGCTCGGCCTGCCGGTGGCGTTCCTTGGCACGTTCGTGCTCATGTACGTCACCGGCATGACGGTCAACCTGATCAGCCTCTTCGGGTTGATCGTGGTGCTCGGCCTGATCGTCGACGACGCGATTGTCATCGCCGAAAATGTGTTTACGCGCACGCGGCAGGGAGTGCCGCTCGCCAGGGCCGCGATCGAGGGCACGAGAGAGGTCGGACTCCCGGTGCTCGCCGCGGTCATGACGTCGGTGGCCGCGTTCGGCCCGCTGGCGTTCCTGTCGGGCACACTCGGGACGTTCTTGAAGCAGCTCCCGCTCGTGGTCATCGCCGCGCTGGCGGTGTCGCTGGTCGAGGCGTTCATCATCCTGCCCGCGCACCTCGGCCACGAGGGCGCGGTGTCCAAGGCTGTCGGCTGGATCACGCGCTTCTTCTCGTTCGGCGGCCGCGTCCAGCGCATGCGCGCGTGGCTGCTCGAAGAGACGCTGCCCGACCTCCTCGAGCGCCTGCTCCGCTTCGTGCTGCGCTGGCGCTACGTGTCGATGACGGCGCTCTTCTCGTTCAGCCTCGCGCTCGTGGGCACGCTCGCGGGCGGCATCGTCCCCTTCGTGCTGATCCAGTCGATGGACGCGGAGAACGTGTCGATCGACATCGAGATGGCCGCGGGCACACCCGTCGAAGTGACCGAAGCCGTCCTCAGCGAGATCGAAGGACACGTCCTCGCGCAAGCTGAGGTCGACTCCGCGTTCTCCGTCGTCGGCAGCTCGTTCAGCGAGCGCGGCCGCGAGTCCGCCGCCGACCCCGCCACGGTCGCCCAGGTCAACATCGAGATGCTCGCCGCCGACGACCGCGAGGCGCAGGGCCTGCGCACCTCGAAGGACGTCGTCGCAGAGCTCCGCGACCTGACCGCGGAGATCCCCGGCGTCGCCAAGATGTCGTTCATCGAGCGCGGCGGCGGCCCGCAGGGTGTTGACCTCGAGATCCGCGTGCGCGGCAGCGACATCGAGACGCTCGAGCGGGCCGTCGCGCACGTGCGCGACGTCGTTTCGAGCTACCAGGGCGTCTACGAACTCGAGGACGACCTGGCCGTGCAGATGCGGAACGCGTTCTTCGGCAACGAGGCGCAGGACCTGCAGGAGTCAGACGGCGAGGTCACGGTGCGCGTCGTCCTGCCCGAGTCCGCGCGCACGTCACTGGCCGACCTCGGCCGCCTGCGCGTCGCCACCCCCGCCGGTAAGCGCGTGCCGCTCGAGGAGGTCGCGCACGTCGAGACCGGCCGCGGCTACGCCTCGCTCGCCCGCGTGGACGGCCAGCGCGCGATCACGGTCAAGGCGTCGGTCGACGAGGCCGTCGCGAACGTCCGCGGTGTCACCGCGGGCATCGCAGAGGACCTCACCGACATCGGCGCCCGCTACCCGGGCGTCTCCGTCTCCTTCGAGGGCCAGCAGAAGCGCACAGCCGAGTCGGTCGGCTCTCTCAAGTTCCTGTTCCCGCTCGCGCTGCTCGTGATCTACGGCATCCTCGCGACGGTCTTCCGCAGCTACCTGCAGCCGTTCCTTGTGATGGCCGCGATCCCGTACGCGTTCGTCGGCGCGCTCATCGGCCACCTGTTCATGGGCTTGCCGTTCACACGCGCCGGCCGCCGTCGCCGCCGTGACACGCTCGCATCGCCCTGAACCCTCCCCCACCATCACTCGAGATCTCCCCGCGCGCCCCCCAACACGCGGCTCCGTCGCCGTGGTCGTACCGAGACCGGTGGACGTTTTCGCCCCGTGTAACTCGGCGGTGGCGAGTCGATGCCTCGCGCGAGTGCTCAGAGCCGACTGGGGCGCGCGCGGGTACACAGGTCGAAGACGTTCGCCGGTCTCAGTACGTGCGGCGCAGTCGTGCTAGCGTGGGTGACATGAGCCGTTTGGCCATCGCCGCCGGAATGCTGATCGTCGGCTTCGCGATGGGCGTCGGGGCGGGGCTCCACCTCGCCGGTGTCGCGGAGCCCGATGCGGCACCGCTCCCAGATGCGCAAGATGAAGTGATCGCTGGGCCGACGGCAGCCGGATCCGTCGGGCGGCGGTCCTTACTCAGCGCCGTTACGAAGCGGGACACTGGCAACGAAGTACACATGTTGGCCTGTGGCGCGGCCTGACCGACCAGAAGTGTGCTTAGTTTCTACTGCGTCGTGCCCGGTTAGCCGTCGGCTGCGCACGGGAGAGTCCCCTCACCGATCAGCGTCGGTGTCAGAGACTGCTCGCCCTGAATTCGCGGGCCGTTCGGAGCCAGTATGGTCGCGCCGTCGACGACTACGCGTTCTCCGTTGATCTGGATCGTTCCGTTTTCGCTGCCATCCACAATGGCCGCGCTTGCGTCGCTCAGATCGACGAAAGTGCTGCCTCGGATCTGGATTGTCTTGTGCGCACGAAGCGTCGCCGCCCTGGCGTCCGCGATGCCGAACGCGAGGACGCGGACCCTCCCTCGTGGTGCGCAGGCGGCCAGTCGACACCCTACGATCCCTGCGCGGCCCCTCTTCGAATTCACCTTTACGGAGCGGTCCGCCACGAAAACGCCGTTGCTCAGCACGAAGTTCTGCTGCGACTGTATCGAC
Source organism: Planctomycetota bacterium (assembly GCA_965248445.1). Classification (GTDB taxonomy): domain Bacteria; phylum Planctomycetota; class JAJSAM01; order JAJSAM01; family JAJVHW01; genus CBDFJG01. Next base: position 417,439 of record CBDFJG010000002.1, on the reverse strand, counting down.
ACGCGTGACCCTCGACCGACGCCCTCGAACACATCCATGTCGCTGAAGATTGAGCCTCTGGTCCTGATGGCAATCCGTCGCGCCCGCAACGTCGTTGTGCTGCCGTCGAGGTAAGTACCGATGAACACTGCGTCGCGTGCCCGGAGCAGCATGCCGTGCTTCGCTGAGAGGTCGGCGGCGATCACCAGTGTTGCGTCGGTCCGATAGCTGATCCTCCTCGGCCTCGCTGCCGGTGTGGTGAGGATGACGAGGCTCGCATCCCGCACGACCTTCTTGTAGCCGCCCTCCGTCCGCCGAGTGTCGAAGCGGCCGTCGGCGACCTCACCGGCGACGAGCGCGACGTCGCCGTCGTCCTCGTCGAACATCTGGTCGTGGTTCACGTCGACGTACGAGAACCCGGGATCGAACACCGGGTCGGCCGCATGCGCGAACGGTTGGACGTAGGCGATGAGACACGCTCCGATAGCCGCTCCCACGCGGGTTAGCCGAACCAATCGTCGCGAGTCCGTGGCAGCTCTCGCCATCGCTTCCTCCTTGCCAGTCGCATCGCGGGTTATCGCCGGTCTACGGAGCCAATTCGACTCAGACTGGTTGATGTCCGAGCGGTGGTCGCGTTGGGTGCAGTCTATCCCGCACTGACCCAGCGCAGGCTCGCGCTGTCGTCGTTGGGCCGATTTCGTCGCGGACTACCGCAAGCGCGCAGCGCGAGTGAAGGCCGACCTCGAGGACGGCTCCGTCACGGTCGAACGCATCGTGTCGCGGCGGGCCGTCCACGGAGAAGAGGAACACGGCGTCCACGTCGACACGACGTTCTTCGATCTCGAGGACGGTCGCTTCTACGCGCTCGGTCTCGTCGACGTGTACCCGGAGCCGGACGACGGGAAGTGGCCCAACGATCACATCGAAATCGTCACGATGTCCGGCAGCAGCCGCCAGGTCGGCGTGTTCCTGCGCGGCAAGCGGATCACCGAGGTGCGCGACCTGGACGAGGAGAAGTGCCCGGTCGAGTGCATGCCCGAGACCGGGGCGATCTTCGAGGGCCGCTTCGAGACGCTCGAGAGCGACCTCGTCGCGGAGTTCCGCGCCGGTGACTCGGACTAGTTCCGGGTGTCCCGCCTTCTACCTCTTCGCGCGTTATCAGTAAGCCAGGCGCAGCTCGCTCACCCGCACGTCGGCGTCGCTGGCGAACACTCCAATGCCGCCGCGTAGCGCGCCGCGCTCGAAGTCCTGCTCGCCGCAGAACATCCCGTTGACGTAGATGCGCGCCCGGCCGGGGATCACCTCGACGCCCAGCCGCAGGTGCTTCTGCTCCTCGGGGCTGAGGCCGCGGGGGGAGCCCAGTACGTCGAGCGACTGGAACACCTGCGAGACCTCGACCCACTCCCCTCCGGGGCCGACGAGTTCCCACGCACCGTCGGGGTCGACGCCGACCACCAGTCCGAACATCCCGTACTCCCCGCGACGCGTCGCGGTGAGCAGGGCCTCGAAGTGGTAGCGCGGCGGGAGGTTGCCCTGCCGGAGCGCTGCGCGCAGCTCGTCTTCGGGCACGCTCCCGATCAGCGCGCCTCCCTCGGCCTTGAACTCCGGCGTGCTCCACCAACCGACAAGGTCGTCACCGACCGTGACCTCCCGCCAGAGCAGGACGGCGAGGCCGTCCTGATCCCAGATGATCTGTCGTTCCATCTCGAGATCGTCGTGCCCGTCGAGGATCGAGATCGCGTCGTCGATGACCCGCGTCGCGGTACGTGAGTAGCCCGCGTCCCGGTAGGCGTCCGCCGACGCCTCGATTCTCACTGCGAACCCGGCATCCACCTCGGACAGCGTCGCGCCAAAGTCCGCGTCGAGTGCCACGATGCGCGCGGAAGCGTCCGCGAGCAGCGCCTCGACCGTCTCGTAGTCGAGCCCCTCGTTGCGGAGGGCGACTTCGCCGACCCTTGCCGCCTGCTCGACCACCATGCGCAACCGGGCGAGCGCCTCGTCCTTCTGTCCGCGGGCCGTGCAGAGCTCCGCCAGCTCGAGCAGCGCCGCAACGTTGCCCGGGTCCTTGCGGATGGCATGGCGCAGACTCGCGTCGGCCCGCTCCAGATGGCCGCGCTCCCGCCGGACGCGTGCCTGGAGAAGTAGGTCGTGCGACCGATCGGGCGGACCGCGGTGCAGGTCGTTCAGCGCGTAGATCCAGTCGGTGAAGCGCTCCGCAAACTCGTCGAACGTGGTGACTCCCTCCTGCGCGGGTCCCTCGACGAAGTGCTCGACGAAGCGCTCGTACGCCTTCGGCTTGGTCTTGCCCTGCCGGTACGTGTCCATGAACTCCCGGTAGGGCATCTCGTAGACGCGCTCGCCCTTCTCGTCCTCGTAGTTGAGCGCGAAGTACACGAGTCCCCAGCCGACGGAGTAGTACTCGGTCGGATAGGAGCCAGGCAGGTCGTGGGAGACAACCGCCTTGACGGACGGCTCCCCCGTCTGCAGCGCGGTCACGAGATCGTCCAGACGGCCCATCGGCACGAGGTTCGTGTCGATCCCCCCGTCCACCCGCAGCTGCGTGCCTTCGAAGTACGACGCCGTGCCCTCGTTGAGCCAGCTGGGTACGGGCGCCTTCGCGATCAAGTCCGTGAACTGGTGCGAGGCCTCGTGGAAGAGCATGGGCCACAATGACGAGAGAGGCCGTCCTTGCGAGCGTGGGTCGTAGCCGACGACCGCGACCTCGCTCGGGGAGTAGTGCGCGAGTGCGCGTTCCAGGCCCCCGTTCGCGAGGTACTCCGCCCGTGACTTCATGATCCGCACCTGGCAGTGCTTGGTCTTGCTCCGGCGCTTCTTCGCCTTGTAGTCGAAGACCCCGCGGTAGAAGCCGTTGATGCGCTCCATGGCGAGCGAGGCACGCTCGGTCAGCTCGTACCCCGCGTTGCACAGGACGGTGTAGTTGCGCGACTTGAGCTTCCAGGCCTTCTTCCAATCGGTGTGCTTCGCCTCCTCCCGCGCACTCTTGCGGCGGCGCTTCTCGAACGTCGTGGTGACCGGCAGCGGCACGGAGGAGTCCAGCAGCGCCGCGACGGCATTCTCGTCCGCGTAGATCCGCTCGAGCAGCGACTCCGCGTGCACGGCGACGTGGGAGTACTCGAGGCGCGCAAGCAACTCCACCGCGTTGACGAAGTAGCGCTTCTCGAGCGACCGCCGCCCAAGTGCCAGGATCTGCTCCGCATGGCGCGCGATGTCGGGTCGTTGTTCGGCCGGAAGGGGATCCAGCTCCTCACGCAACGTCCCGAGCGCGGCGAGCTTCGGGTGGTCGCGGCGGCGACCGGTCGCGATCCGCGTGGCTTCGAGCACTAGCCACAGCGCATCGTCCTTGCGGTCGGCGCCCGCCGCTCCGCGCGCCGCGATCTCCAGCAGGTCGAGGTCGTCGGGCTGCGTACGCAGCGCAGTGAGCGCCGTCTGCAGTGCCTCGCCGTGCTTGCCCTCGGCCAGGAGCTTCTTCGCGGCGTCCGCCGGCCCGCGCGCCACGGCGGGCTCGACGCTCGGGCATACGGCGAGCGCGATCGCCAACAGACCCGTCACCACGGCCCCATGCAGTCGCACCCGGCGCCGACCTCCCTCGCCCGCTACCCTACGGGAGCCGTCTCGAATACGGAGAGCGGTGAATTCCATCACCGTGGGTGGTGTTCGCCCCACACCGGGCGGCTATCCAGAGTCGTCCGAACCACACGCGGTGCCGGCGTCCGGGTCGACCTCGAATAGCGAGAACGGTGGGATGGCCAGATCGCCGGAGCGAGATCGAGACCCTCTAGGTTGGCTTGGTTGCGACCGCCCCGAGCCTTCCAAGCGGGCGCGCTACACCTCCGGCCCCGCGTCACGACCACGCGGCACGATCGCAGTCCGACCCGCCCACGCGCCGTACTCGGCGATGCAGGTGAAGCGCAGCGTGGTGAACTCGACGTGGAAGTCCTTGCGTCGCCGCTCGACCATGGCCGTGGCGTGGCGGTCGGGGGTCGGGACGGCGCTGCGGCCGTGGACCATGTCGGTCATTGCGCGGGCCGATTCCCACACCGTGAACGTCGAGATCGTCCGCCACGGCCGGGCGGCGGCCAGCGCGAACGTGGTGGAGGGGTGATCGCGGACGAGGCGCTCGACCGGTTTCCCCCACCGGATGAAGCGTGGGACCTGCAGCAGCGCGAGGCGGGCGAGGGTCACCGCGACCACCGGCGCGCCGGGATCGGTCTCGCCCGCGGTCGGGGGCAGGCCATCGAACTCGGAGACATGGCCCCAGCGGCGGAGGAACTGCAGGCGCACGTGCCAACCTCTCGCCAGCGTTCGGCCGAGAGGGGTGCCCGCGAGGAAGTCGTCGACCGCGGCCTCGTCCTCCCACGCCGCGAACATCGCAAGGCCTCGGACCTGCCACCGCCCGGGCGAGATGACGGCAGTGCCGAGCTGCATCGGCAGCATGCACTCGGCGTGGTGCAAGCCGGCAACCTTGGCTGGCGCGGGCGGTCGCAGCAGCGCCGTCATCGCCGGAACGAACCCGGGTTTCGCCAGATGGAAGGTGTGAACCACCACGGCACTACCGTACCTCGGAGAACCGTCCGCAGCTGGAGTCGTCGTGAACTCGGGACACCCGTGCCTTTGCAATGTTCTGGCCTCGATGGTGCGAGCAGTGAAGACCGAGACCGGTGGATTCCTTCACCGTTCGCGCGGCTCCGCGAGCCGGCCGACTCCGTGGATACTGGACGTCGCGCGACGATGCGCGCTCAGTCACCCGGGGGCTCTCATGAACCGTACGATCACTGTCCTCACCGCGCTCCTCGTGGGAGCGGGCGTGTCCGCTGCCATCCTCTTCGCTGTGCTGTCCCGGACCGGAGACGGCGATCCCCGCAACGCGCCGTCAGGTGCCGAGTCCTCCGCGGAGTTCGCTGCGTTGCACGCAGAGACCGTAGAGATGCGCAAGCTGCTGGAGCGCATCCACCGGCGGCTGGGCGACCTGCCGCGAGGGGATGCGCCCGTGTCGCCGACCGACGCGCGCGTCGCGGCAGCCCGACCGGGACGGGTGAGTCCCCCGCCGAAACCGGACCCGGACCTTGTGGACGGACTCACCGCGGACGAGCGACGGACGAAGTCGGACGGATTCCTGCGCTGGGCGGCCGAGGGACCGCCGTTGCGGTCGGCACAGCGGGACGACCGCATCCGTCAACTGACGAGCAACCATGCGAACTCGAACTACATCAGGAAGTGGTTCCACAGGTCGCCGGACGACGTGATCGAGTACTTCGGGGTCCCGCGATCGGGACGGGCGGGCGGGGGCGGCACAGAGATCTGGTCGTACTGGCTCGAAGACGAGAGCGGGGCGAAAGCCGAACATCGCTTCACGTTCCTGAACGGGCGGTTTGTCGCTTGGCGTTGAATCGGCAGGCGCTCGAGTGATCCCTCGCCGGCCTCGTCCGTTGTATGGAGTGAAGGGCGCGACGGTCTGAGCAGGTCGCTCCCGAGGGGACGTGTCGGAGGGACCGGGAATGAGAGGCCGCAGGATCGCCGCGGTGGGCGTGCTCTTGCTGCTGGTCATCGGCCTGGGCGTCCTGGTGTGGCTGACCACGCGCGGTGGCGGCACCGCGGCGCCACCTGCCCCCCGGCCGGCCGTCGAGCCCCACGATGACGGGGCGGACCGGCGCGTCCGGGAGCCCGCACCGGAGCCTCCCGCCCCGGCCGCCGAAGCGAACGAACGCGCCACGTTGCGTGTGCGCGTCCGCGGCCCGAGCGGCGCCGCCGTGGCCGCGGCCGACGTGAGCGTCTGGACGGGAGTCCCCCACTCCGATGTGGACATCGCCACCGCCACACCGCACCGCGAAGGCCGCGCCGCGACGGGTGCCGACGGCGTCGCCGACGTCGCCGCTCTCCCCCCGTTCGCCGAGGTCACTCTCGTCGTGACGGCCGCTCGCCATGCGCGCGCTGTGCGGATGCTGACCACTCCGGGACGCGGGGTCTCGCTCACCGTCGATGTGCTCCTCGCGTCCGCATGCACTCTCGGCGGACGCGTGCTGTCACCGGACGGGACCGGGATCGCCCGCGCCGTCGTGCAGATCGGCCGCGGCTTCCCGTGGCGCGCGGTCACCGACGGTGCCGGGGGCTACGAGCTGCTCGACCTGCCGTGGGGCCGTCACGAGGTCCGGGCCGGGCGCGCGGGGATGAAACCGCTGCGCAGAGCAGACGTGATCCTGCCCCTGGACGGCCCGCTCGACATCGTGCTCGCGGAGCCCGCGGTGCTCGAGGGCGTGGTGACCGACGCCGAGACGGGCACGCCGCTCTCGGGCGTGCGCGTCGTCACCGGGATCTGGTGGGGCATGCAGGGCGGCGGCGAAGCCGTCTCGGGCGCCGACGGCAGGTACCGCATCGACACGCTGCCGGAGGGTGTCCTCAACCAGCTCACCGCGACGCGCCCGGGCTACAAGTCTCCGCCCCGCCCGCCTGGACCGCGCGGGCTACAGATCAGCGTGACCGCGGGCCAGACGACGCGACGCGACATCGCCATGCTGCGCGACGCGGCTGAGGGCGCTGCGGACGCGTCCGCTCGCATCGAGGGCGTGGTCCGCGGTCCCGCCGGCGTGATCGCCGGCGTCTCGGTGCGGCTCGCCGGCACGCAGGGCCGCCGCCGCACAACCACGGCGGAGGACGGGAGCTTCGCGTTCGCCGAACTCACGTCGGGCAGCTGGAAGGTGTACGCGCTCCCACGCGGGCTCGATCTCTACGACCCGGCATTCATGCTGGGCGCGTCGCGCGGCGACTGGTCGGGCGCAAGCGTGGACCTCGGCCCCGGCGCTGTTGTGACACACGACCTCACGGTCTTGGCGGGGGCGGCGATCGTCGGGAGGATCGTCGGCGCCGACGAGACACCGCTCGCGGGAGCGCGCTTCGGCACGGCGGTGACCGACGCAGAGGGCCGCTTCCGGCTCGCGGGCGTCGCCCCGGGGACCAGCGAGGAGTGGTATGTCTGGGCCCCGGGTCACGTGCGCACGACCGTCCGCGCCGCAGCGCCCGCGGAAGGCGACAGTGACGAGGTCCTCGTCACGCTGCTCCCCTTCGCGCGCGTACGCGGCAGCGTGCGGAGCGAGTCGGGTGACGCTCTGCCGCGCGAAGTGCGCGCGCGCGTCGTCGCACACACCGGCGGCGTGGTGGCCGGTCCGTCCGGAGCCGAGGACCTGCGCGTCTCGACTCCCGTGGCCGTCGGCACCGACGGGACGTTCGAGGCAAAGCTGCAGTGGACTACATCGGGCAGCTTCGTCGTCCACCTCGAGACACCGGGCCTGCCGACGACGCGCAGTGACAACATCCCCATCTCACGCGGCCGAGATCTCTACGAGATCGACATGGTCCTGCGTGACGGCGTGGAAGTCACCGGCCGTGTCGTCGACGGCGCGACGGGAAGCGCGGTCGCCGGCGCGCTCGTCTCGCTGGCGTCGCGGATCGACCTGGTGTCCGCAGTGACGCGGCAGGACGGCACGTTCACCGCCCGCGGAGACGGATCCGCACCGCGCGTCGCGGTGCACGTGCGCGCGGCCGGCTACCTGACGTGGAGCAGCACGGTCGACTCCGCAGCCCCCGAGCCGGTGACCGCGCGTCTGGTGCGCGTCGCCGAGATCCGTGGCCGCGTCGTCTCCGAGGACGGCACGCCCCTCGCCGGTGTGCGCGTGAGCCGCCACGGTCTGCACGGACTCTCGACCGTGACCGATCACGACGGCGCATTCGTGCTGCGCGACCTGCACCCGGGGACGGTGGATCTGCACTTCGCGCCGGCGTCCGCCGACGGTCCCCACGTCCGGTCCGCGACAGTGCGTGACGTAGCGGCCGGGCGCGACGATCTGGTCGTGACGCTCCACCCCGGGCTGCGCATCGCGGGGCGCGTCGTATTCCGTGGAGGCGGCGTCGCCGACGTCGACGTGCAGGCCACGCCGACCGGTGCACCCAGGGGCGAGCTCGCGGCGCGCGCCCAGACGAGCGGCGACGGGCGCTTCGTGCTGACCGGCCTTGCGGCGGGTCCGCACGACCTCGTGGCGGTACCCAACCGCAGCTCGCCGTACGCGAGAGAGGCCGCGGGCGCATTCCCCGCGCGCGCGGTCGGAGTGAACGCGGGAGCCGGCGACGTGGAACTCGTGCTGACCCACGGCGAGTCCATCGGCGGCGTCGTCGTGGACGAGGGCGCACGCCCCGTCGGCGGGCTGGTCTTCGAGGCCGGTGGCCGAACCGCACGAAGCGAAACGGACGGCACCTTCGAGATCTCGGGGCTGCCGCCGGGGCGCTACCGGATCCGGGTACTGCCCACCTCCACACCCGGCGCTCCGGCCGAGGTGACCGGAGGCGAGGACGTCGCAACAGGTGCGACCGGTGTTCGACTGATCGCGCGCGAAGGCCTGGAACTCGTCGGCAGCGTCACCGACACCAACGGACACGGCATCGCTGGCGCCGCCGTGACACTCACTTCACCACGCCGCGTTCGCCGGACGGTGACTACCGACGAGGACGGCCGCTTCCGCATCCCAGGTCTCGCGCGTGACGCGGTCACCCTGACCGTCACGGCAACCGATCACGTGGCCGAACGGCTGACGGATCACGACCCGTCCACGCCGGCGACCGTGCGGCTCGGCCCCGCTCTCGCGGCCGGCGGGACGCTCACGGACGCCGCCGGAGCCCCCATTCCCGATCGTTGGCTAGACTTCGTGGTCGAAGGCGCCGATCACCTCCGCCGCGAGGCGCGCACGAGCGCCGACGGCAGCTTCCGCGTCGACGGCCTGGCCGACCGCGATTACCGCGTGATCGCCCTGCTGACCGTCGACGGCCATCCGACGCGCATCGACGTCGGCAGCATCCGCGGCGGCACCGACGACGTCACGCTCGCTGCCCCCCCGTCCGACAAGTGAGGCGGGCTACCCGAGAGACGGTGCCGCACTCGTTCTTTCGGGATCCGTAGCGCGGAGACGCGCGAACGCTCCTGATTCTGTCCTGGCTCGGCCCGACTCGGTCACTTCCGGTCATGCGCCGGGAGCTCGTACTGTCGGACGTCGCCCGCCTTGCGGTGGGCCAGCCAGAGGAACTGGCCGTCAGGAGAGAACACGGCGGCGGTGACCGAGCCCCTTCCGCCCCCCGGGCACCGGGCCCGGACCTTGCCCGTCTGGGCGTCGATCAACTCGACGCCACCCGTCCTCCTTCGGAGCACGGCGTCGCACGGCGGGCCGCGCGGGTCAAGATCACCGAGGGTGACGATACGTCCGGCGCGCGAGAGCGCCAGCAGCTCTACGCCACGGCGCTGCCACAGTCGTCGGCCCTTCTGGTCGAATGCGATCACCACCTGCTGCCCGTCGTCCCCATACTCCCAGGCGGTCGCCAGGATCACCGATCCACCGCCTCCGAACTCGGCGTCGTACGAAGTTGCGTCTCCCGTCGCCGTGAACAGGAGTTCCTTCTCCGGCCAGGAGTAGACCTGCACTCCGCTGATCTCGGAGACGGCCACCGACGTCCCGTCCGGTGAGAAGGACACGGTCTTGGTGTACTTCGGCCACGGCGCGTCTGTTTTCAGCATCCGCCGAGGAGCGTCTGGCCTCTTCCAGGGGACCGGGGGCTCGGTCGTCCAGGGGCTGCCGCGTTCCTCGGTCTCTGGTGTCACGACCGCCGGTCCGACGAGGTGCCGCCAGATCAAGAGCCCGGGACTAGGCGCATCGAACGTCGCCAAGAGGATCGGCCAGCGGAACGACTCGCCATCTACTCGCGACCGCTCTGCCCCGTATGTCGCCGCGGGCACGCTCGAGCTCGTGACGGACCACACCTTCGCCCTCTCCTCCACAGCCATCGTCTCCCGATCTGCGCCCAGTTCGAGAGTGACCAGCCACCGACCGTCCTTCGACAGGCCGATGTCCTGGAACACCATGTGCGAGGCGCGATCGCGTCGGTCCACAAGAGGAGCCTTGTCGTCAACGTCCCAGACGCGCACACGGTCAGCTGTCGAGGCCGCGACCCGGGAGCCGTCAGCGCTCACGACAAGGTGGAAGACGTACCCGCCCGCGGATCGCGAGGGCGCCGGTTTCCGTTTCGCAGCGTCGGCGGGTGGCTTGCTTTCCTCGGGCGTCTCTGCCGCACCGGAACCCTCCGCCTCATCCTGAGCGGCGCCCTGCGGTACGCACAACACGACAAGAAGGACGCCGAGGACGACGGCGAAGGACCGGAGCTTCATGCACGGACATCCTAGAGGACGGGAGGTCCCTACAGAGCGGTCGCGACCAATGACGCTCGGAATACCGGCCGGCTCACGGTGAGAGATTCCACCGTTCTCGGTCTTCGCACGGACCGCGGCTGCTACGAGAAGTGGATTCCGTCGACCATCTGGGACCGAATCTTCGGCGGCCGGTGTCTCTATCATTGAAGAGATGAGTTCCGCTCACACGCCTGTGCCGTTCGAGACGCTGCTCGCCCACCGCAGGTGGGTGCGGCAGTTGGCACTCACGCTTGTGCATGACCACGCGACGGCGGACGACCTCGAGCAGCGCACGTGGCTCTCCGCGCTGCGTACCCGGCCATCGCACGAACGCGCAGCACGTGCGTGGCTCTTCCGCGTAGTCCGGCGCGAGGCCTTCAATCTTGCGCGAGGGAACAAGCGCCGGGTCGTCCATGAGCGATCCAGCGCTCGCCAGGAAGCAACGCGATCCGCGGCGGAGGTCGTCGAGGAAGCGGAGATCCACCGGAGGCTCGTGGTGTCGGTGCTCGCGCTCGACGAGCCGTACCGTTCCACCGTTCTTCTGCGGTACTTCGAAGATCTTCCGCCACGAGATGTGGCGACGCGCTTGAACGTCCCGGTGGAGACCGTGCGGAGTCGTCTCCGCCGCGCCGCGGCCATCCTGCGGCGGCGACTGGACCGCGAGGGCGGTCGCGCGAGTTGGCTCGGAGCGCTGCTTCCGCTGGCGGGAATGGCTCCCGAGAGAGCCATGGGTACGAGTGCCGCGACGGCAGCGGGCACGGGGACAGTGGGAGCGGCAGCAATGGGCACGAAGATGACGACGGTCGCGCTGGTGGCTCTCACGTTCCTGGTCGGACTCGCGGGTGGACGACTCTCGGCGTCCGAGAGCGAATCGCCGTCCGCCGGAGATCTCGCGACGCTGTCCGCACGCTTGGAGGGACTCGAGTCTCAGGGACCGACAGAAGCCGCCGCGGACGAAACGACGAGGCGCGCGAACAGCAGACGCCGGGGAGCGGAGTCCGAGAGCGCGGTCGACATCGGCAGCGGGCTCGACAGCGAGATTGACCAGCTCCAAGTCGAGCTCGCGGCGATCCGCGCGCTCGCGGACTCGACTGCCGTGAAGGAATCAGCGCGCTTCGAGGGTCTGTCCACCGTCGCGCTGATCGCCGAGATCGATCGACTCCTGCGACTGGCACGCGACACGAAGCAGGTCGCCGATGCCGACAACGTTCTGCAGGCATGCGATGTCGTCCTCGACCGTGAGGTAACGACCGAACAGCAAGCCGTTGCGCTTACCTACCGCGGACGCGCTCACGCGCTGCTCGGTGATCGCCCCGCTGCCGAAGCCGCGCTGAACGAAGCCATCGCGGTGGTCGGCACGGACACCAACGACGGTCGGAAGGCGGCTCACGCGCTCGGGTACATCGCCCGCGAACACGGTGACGGCCTCGCGGCGGCTCGGTGGTTCCTCGGGATCGCGGAACAGGCATCGGCCCCGGACGACACGCGCGCGTACTACCGCTACATGGCCGCATCGGACTTCGCCTCCGTGAACGACATCGAGCGGGCGCTCGCGGAGTATCGGATCGTCATCGGGGAGTTCGGTGAGTCGGAGGACGCCGGCACGCGCAAGTGGGCCGACTTCGCCCGTGATGCGGCGAAGAAACTCGAAGCCGCGAGGGAGAAGTGAACGCGCGCGGAGCGCTCCTCATGGTTGTCGCCCTGGCCGCCGGACTGGCGCTTGGGACGTTCTCCGCAGACGCCGGCGATCAAGCCGCGACTGCCGAGTACTCACGGATCATCGAGCGCGTCGCCCGTCTCGAAGCCGACCGAACTGAGCGTACCGCGGCGGCCGCGAGCAGCTCCGGTGCGCGACACGCTCCCGACGACCGAGCCCGCGCGGATGGCCCCGACGTGCAGCGACTCAGGGAAGACCTTGCCGCGGTTCGCGCGTACGTGGAGTCCTCCGCAGATGCACCCATCGCTGACGACGTCGCTCACCTGATGTCGCTGCCGAACCTCGAACTGTCCGGCGAGTTCCAGAAGCGCCTGGCGCTTGCCCTGCGCAACAAACAAGTCCACCCCGGGGCGGTCGTGGACGCGCACCGGCTGCTCCGCGCGGCGGACGTCCTGCTCGCGCGCGACCTTGGACGAGACGAACGCGTCGGCACGCTCGTCGGGCGCGCCCGCGCGCTCTACTGGACACTCGCGGAGCGCGACCAGGCGGATGCGACGCTACAGGAAGCGCTGCGGGCGGCCGGAACGTCCGTGCGACTTCAGGGGATGGTGAAGGCTCAGCTCGGACACTCTGCCGCACGCAACGGTGACCACAGAAGCGCGGCCGAGTGGTATCTCGCGGTGGCCGACCACCCGGAGACCCACCCAATCCTGCGCGCACAGTACCGCACGCGAGCTGCGTACTCGCTGGAGCGCATCGGAGAGTCGAGCGCCGCGCGTGAACAGCACGAGCGCGTGCTCGAGCTCCACGGCGCCTCCGACGACGCGGGCGTCCAGCGCTTCGTCGAGCTGTCGCGCACAGCGCTTCGCGAGAGCGCCGTGCCGGAGTCGGACGAGTGAGCGATCGCGTCTCTCTCGGAATCCCGTCGCTGGTCGTCGCCGCGCTGGCCCTGCTCGCGGGCTTCTTCGTCGGTCGAAGCGGTGCAGCGGCCGCGCCGACCGATGCGCCGAGCCACAGCACCGTGGTGGTGGCGGCACCGTACCCGGCCTCGGTCGCAGCACGGGGCGAAACGCCCGTCGCGCGCCGTTCGATCAGCGAGTCCGCCGCGACACGCGTCGCGGATCTCCGCAGTGAGGCCGCCGAGCTGCTGCGGGAAGTCCGCGGCCGCCACGGCACTGTGGTCACCGGCGGCTCGACGGCCGCTCAACGCGCAGAACAGCGGCGCATGCGCGGCATGACGCGATCAGCTCTCTTCGAGGAGCTGCGCCGTTCGGCCCACCCGATCCGCATGTCCGCGTCGGCAGCAATCAGGTCCTACGGATCTGCACTTGCTGCGGCAGAGGTCCTCCTCACTGGCGAGATGGAGGGACCAGAGCGATCCCGCATCCTCACGCTGAAGGCCATCGCGCAGCGGAAGCTCGGCGACGCAGACGGAGCCGAAGCGACGCTGCGGTTGTCTGTGTCGGCGGCCGCGGCGTCGCAACGCGAGCGAATAGAAGCGCTGGCGCAGCTCGGCTTCTCGGCCGTGTTCCGCCAGGACTTTCAGCTCGCTGCCGACCGCTTCCTCGACATCGCGAACGCGCCGGACACCGGCGACGAACTTCGCGCACGCTTCACACATCTGTCAGCACTGAACCTCGAGAATGTGGACGTGCGCAGAGCACTCGCGCAGCACCAGCTCGTCGTCGACGAGTTTGCCGGATCCTCAGATAAACATGTCGGCGGCAGTGCCGAGGCATCGCAGCGACGGATCGACGCACTCGAGCAGTAGTCGCTACCGTAGAAAGCGGGACACTCCGTCTCGACGCGAATACCGAGACCGGTGCGAACACGGAGACCGGTGAATTCCCCCACCGTGCGTAGCCCTCCGCCCCTCCGGTGCGTCCTTCGCGAGTGGAAGAACGCTCACGGAGATCTACCGTTCTCGGTACTGCGCCGTACTTCGCGGCATCGCACTGCGCGGCCGTCCGTCAGCCGTCGCGCACGCGCTGCTCGCGGTCGACCTCGACGAGACGTCCGGTTCGGTGGTCGTACGCCAGTCGCGCGCGGCGCTCGTCGATCCAGGCGCGCCATGCCGCGATCTGCGCATGGCGGCGGCCGAGAGTCGCTCGCGGATCCAGATCCAGCGATGGCTCGATGACGTGGCGCAGGATCTCGTAGGCAGCAGCCCGAACGTCGGGCTCCGCGTGGACGTCCACGATGTCGACCAACTCGTCGGCCGCCGCCACGCCGAGGCGTGCGATCTCCGCGAAGAACCATGGCCGTTGTCGGGTTGTGGCGTCATGGAGGCGCGGCACGAGCGAACGGACGAACGCACGTCGTTCTGCGGCCGGACGCTCACGGACGCTCGCGAACTCGACGTCGCGGACGCCGCGGGAGCTCCGCGTGATCGCGGGGCGATCCCCTGCGTGGGGGAGCGACCGCGTGAGGAACAGCAGGGCCCAGCAGTCGGCGGAACCGTTTCCGCGGTGCCCACGGGTGAACCAGCTCCCGTCCGCATCCTGCGTCGCGAGGAGGTAGTCGGCGCCGTCGCGGTACCAGTCGTAGCGGCCGAGCAGGTCGAGCGACAGGGCGTCACAGGCGCACGCAAGTGAGTAGAAGTACGCGAACACCGCCTCGTGTTCCTCGCCGCGCAGCCGCGGATCGGTGTGATCGGCGAGCGATCTCTCGATGTACAGCAAACCGTCCTCGAGAGCGTGTCGACTGCGCTGCGCCAGCGCATCCGTGAGGAGGTCGGAATCGCCCAGCGCGTCTATGAGACGGGTGATGGCCGCGAGTGCGCCTCCGGTCATCGAACTCGATGGCAGCGCTGCGCGCGCGCCTGGGTGTTGTGGACGGGTCGGTAGGAACGAGAAGCCGCGCGGCGTGGCCGTGGCTGCGTTGCGCCGATCGGCGGGCACCTGCGAAGCGAGCGACGCGGACAGCCATCGGGCCAACTGGCGGTCTTCCACGTGCAGCCCGAGGTCGCGCGCCTCGAGTAGCGCCACCAGCGCGAGGTGGAACGTCCCATCGGTGTGAGTGCCGGCCTGGACAGCCAGGCGCTCGTTGTCGGGCGAGAGCAGCGCGCTGAGTCGGCTGACAAGACTCTCGACCCACTTGTGATGGTTCTTGTACGACTGCTTGCTCTCAGCGCGGGGATCCTCCGACAGCAGCGCGCGGTCATACGCGACGGCAGCGAGAGTCGTGTGGGCTGCGAGCATTCGAATGAGGGGGTTGTTGTTCCGTAACGAGAACCAGATGTCGGGATCGTCGGCCTTGCGCAGCGCGATCATCGTCCCCCGCAGCAGCGGATCGCTTGCCGGGGTGCCCGTCTCGAGCAGCGTGTACATGTCGAGTGCCAGGTTCACCCGGACGGGATACGTCGTCCGGTGGTACCCCTTCTCGCCCGGCAGTCGAGCGCGCACCACGCTGAGCCCGGCGGCGACAGCACGCTGGCGACGCTCCTCGAACGACGGTGACTCTCCGAGATCCTGAGCGCAAACAGGTGACGCCGCCGCCGATGAGATGGCAACGAGGGCGCAGATCGTGAACGTCGCAATTCGCATGCGTCGCTCTCATCGTAGTCGAACCGCCGTGCCGATGCCGAGACCGGTGACACGGTGATGAGAATACCGAGAACGGTGGATTCCTTCACCGTGCGCAGGCGTTCGCCCCTCTTGGCGCGCCGCGTGCTCATGGTCGGGCGCATCACGCACGCCGCTCACGGGCTTGGTGTTCGCAGCGTGAATCCGGCGCACGGTGAGAGATGCGACCGTTCTCTGTGTTCCCGGGTCACAACGACGAGTAGTTGGGGGTGTCCCCAGCTCTACGGTTCGAGGGGCCGCACCGTCAGTCGCCCTCCTCACCGATCTCGAACACCACCTCGGTCGTCTCGCCCGGGCGGATCTCGACGATCTGCGGCGGAACGAGGTCGATGTGATCGCGCCCCTTGAGCGAGACCTCGCGCGTCCCAACGGCGACGCCCGTGAAGTGCGCCGTCCCGTCCCGCGTGCTCTTGGAGGTCGAGCGGTTCCTCGAGGTCTCGACGTCGGCCCAGAGCGGCTCCCCCGCGTACGGCCGCCCGTTGACCAGGACCCGGACGACGACGACTCCTGCGGCTCCCAGCCGGATCGTCGTTTCGACCTCACCCGCGTCTTCCGGCACGTCGACTACCTGTTCCACACTCTTGTGGCCGGCGGCCGAGACTTTCAGCTCGACTCTACCGGGCGCGACCATCCGGCCGAACGCCGCCGGCCCCCGATCTTTCCTGCGCTGCAGCGGGCCGTGCGCGCCGCCGCGTTCGGTGTTGACGACGGGGCTCCACAGCACGTCCGCCGCCGGGAGCACCGCGCCGGACTCGTCGTCCACGACGTGCACGACGAGCGACACGGGAGCGCCGACCACGATCCGGACGACCGGCGACTCGGGCGAGACGGTCACGTCGCCGCACCAGCTCACGTCGCGTAGCGCTGCCTCGTAGCGGCCCGCGGGGAGCGGCGGGGTCGCGAAGCGGTATGTGTTCGGCTCCGACCCGCGCTCGAGCCGCACGTGCGCGCGGGCACGCGGCGTCTTCCTCCCGACCCGCCCGAGGCTCACGAAATCGGGGCCGCTTGCGGCGTCCCACGCCGGATCGAGCACCACAGTTCCGGTCACGACAAAGCGATCGGCGCCCGCGCGGACATTCGGCTCGATCACCAGCGTGTTGCTCGCACCCGAAACGATTTCGACGGCGCCCTCGCCGTAGATCTCGCCGCCTTCCCACCGCCCGCCGCGGCGCAACGTGAAGCGGCACAGTCCGGCGGGTAGCCGCTCCAGCACCACGAGCCCATCCTCGTCGGGCAAGGGCAGGTGCGCGACGGAGCCGTGCTCGGGCAGCTTCGCCGAGATGAAAAGCTCATCGAGACGCGCCGCACCGGGGATGAGCAGGCGGAGGTCGCCGCCGTGCGCGAGTTCCACCCGGCGCTCGCCGCCCACCTCGAGGGCGATCACGACACGCCGCCAGGCGTAGCCCGGCGCCGTGCACATCCAGCGCTGCTCGTCGGTGAGGTACCGGAGGGCGATCCGACCCTCGTCATCGGCGGTCAGCGCCGCCCCCGCGAGCGTCTCGGTGTCGGGGTACCACGACCCGGCTCCAGAGTAGGAGTGATCGCCCGTCACGCGCGCGGTCGCGCCGGGAAGGGGCAGCCCGGTGTCCGCATCCACGACGTGCAGCACCGTCGGCAGGACCGGCGTGAGTGTCACCTCCACCGGTGCTCCGGGGACGGTGATCGTCCGCGGCTCTGGACGGAGGCGCGTGGAGCCGGAGAAGACCTCGTCGATCCGGTAGCGACCGGATTCGTCGACGTCTCCGCGGAACACGCCGTCGGTGGCGTCGTGCTCGGAGAACCAGCCGGCGTCGATCGGGCCCAGAGAGAAGTCGATGTCGGACGGCGGGGTCGAGCCGTCCGACATGACGAAGCGGCCGCTGAACGTCAGGGCCGGATCGTCGCTGACACCGCAACCCGGCTCAGGCGTCGGTGCGTCGGGCGCCGCCGGCAGCTCCACCCGGTCTCTCGTCGGTGACTCGACCTCCGGTGTTGGCGGCGGCTCCGTGTCGCTGATCGTCTCCCGCTCGACAGTGTGCGACCGCGGCCGATCGACGAGCACGAGGGTGACGATTGTTGCCAGCACGGCCAGCACCGCGAGGAGGACAAGCGTGCGACCCGCAACCGCGCCGCCGCCCTGCGCGGCGCGGTTGCGGGCAGGGTGTCTGGACCGCCAGGGCTGCGCGTCGGGAGACACGCGCACAGTATCGCCGATCGCCGACCGGGGGACCAGCCAGTGGCCCTCCTCCCATCCCGGTGTAGCGTGCTATGGCGTATGCTCGCGGCGTGCGGAACCTTGCGCTGCTCCTCGGTCTCCTGATCCTCCTGCCGGCAGTGCCGGTGGCGGCGCAGGACAAGGACACGTTCGCGGCGGACCTCGACCGCTGTCGCGAGCTCGTCCGCAAGCGCAGCTGGAAGAAGGGCCGCGCGGCCTACGAGGCGCTGTTCACGCAGTACGAGGGGGACCGCCGGGTGGTCGCCGATGCGGCGTCGATCGAGCGCGACCTGCAGCTCTGCATCTTCAACTTGGGGCGCCGCCTGCCGGACGGCGAGACGCTGTTCGGCACCAACGTGGTGAAGTTCTCCGTCAGCAACCGGCGCATCGACATGGTCTTCCCGCAGGGCTTGAAGGACGACCCCTGGGAAGCGCTGCGTAGCGGCTTCCGCATGCTCCCGATGCGCTTCACCAACAGCGTCGTCGTGACGGTTCCCGCCAGCGGATCCAAGACGCGCTTCAGCGACAAGAGCACCCACAGTAACGAGGATCAGGTGCAGGTTCGCGTCATCCTGGCCCTGAACACCGAGCGTTCGGGCGGTTACCTCGCGGCCCCGCCCTGGACGTTCCAGTCCGACTCAGACTCGACGAACTTCCGCCTGTACGACCTCGGGCCGACCCCGCCGAAGCTGCTCAAGCGGGCCCTCTGTGCCAACGTGGCTGAGACACCGACCCCACGGATGATTACTGTGCAGGGCGGTGGAGGAACCAGCGATGACGAACAACCACAACACAGCGCCGGGGGAGATCCCGGAGCCGAGGGAGGGCGAGCATAGCGAGCGCGATCGAGGCGGAGGGGGCTCCCCCGGGGCGCGCGGCCCGGGGGACGTTGGGGTGCGCGACCCCGAGGTCGTGCCGCGCGCCTCGCGGCGGCGCTTTGGCGCCGCGTACAAGCTACGGATCATCGAGGCGGCGGACGCGTGCACGAAGCCCGGCGAGATCGGCGCTCTCTTGCGCCGTGAGGGGCTGTACTCCTCGCACTTGTTGACGTGGCGGCGCGCGCGGGACCAGGGCCAGCTCGAGGCGCTCTCGCCCAAGCGGCGTGGTCCCAAGCCCGATCCGGACCGTGCGCTCAAGAAGCGCAACGAGCAGCTCGAGCGCGAAGTCGCCCGTCTCGAGAAGCGGCTCGAGACGGCCGAGGTGATCATCGACGTGCAGCGAAAAGTCTCACGGCTGCTGGGCATCGAGATGCCCGAGACGAGCGGGAGCGACACGTGATTGCGGCGGAGGAGCTGGGGGGACGCGTGGGCGTCGCCCCCGCGTGCCGCGCGCTCGGAGTCACGCGCGCCACGCTCTATCGGCGCCGAACGGCACGCACGTGCCCCCGGCCCCAGCAGCCGCGCCGGCGCTCGCCGCGCGCCCTCACGATCGACGAGCGTCTTACCGTACTCGCGGTGCTGAGCGAGGAGCGCTTCTGCGATCTGTCACCGCTTGCGGCGTGGGCGATCCTGCTCGACGAGGGACGCTACCTGTGCTCGGTGCGCACGATGTACCGCATCCTCGGTGCGGCTGGTGCTGTGCGTGAGCGCCGCAACCAGCTGCGTCATCCCGCGTACAAGAAGCCCGAGCTCCTCGCGACCTCCCCGAACCAGGTCTGGAGCTGGGACATCACCAAGCTCCGCGGCCCCCTCTGTGCCAACGTGGCTGAGACACCGACCCCACGGATGATTACTGTGCAGGGCGGTGGAGGAACCAGCGATGACGAACAACCACAACACAGCGCCGGGGGAGATCCCGGAGCCGAGGGAGGGCGAGCATAGCGAGCGCGATCGAGGCGGAGGGGGCTCCCCCGGGGCGCGCGGCCCGGGGGACGTTGGGGTGCGCGACCCCGAGGTCGTGCCGCGCGCCTCGCGGCGGCGCTTTGGCGCCGCGTACAAGCTACGGATCATCGAGGCGGCGGACGCGTGCACGAAGCCCGGCGAGATCGGCGCTCTCTTGCGCCGTGAGGGGCTGTACTCCTCGCACTTGTTGACGTGGCGGCGCGCGCGGGACCAGGGCCAGCTCGAGGCGCTCTCGCCCAAGCGGCGTGGTCCCAAGCCCGATCCGGACCGTGCGCTCAAGAAGCGCAACGAGCAGCTCGAGCGCGAAGTCGCCCGTCTCGAGAAGCGGCTCGAGACGGCCGAGGTGATCATCGACGTGCAGCGAAAAGTCTCACGGCTGCTGGGCATCGAGATGCCCGAGACGAGCGGGAGCGACACGTGATTGCGGCGGAGGAGCTGGGGGGACGCGTGGGCGTCGCCCCCGCGTGCCGCGCGCTCGGAGTCACGCGCGCCACGCTCTATCGGCGCCGAACGGCACGCACGTGCCCCCGGCCCCAGCAGCCGCGCCGGCGCTCGCCGCGCGCCCTCACGATCGACGAGCGTCTTACCGTACTCGCGGTGCTGAGCGAGGAGCGCTTCTGCGATCTGTCACCGCTTGCGGCGTGGGCGATCCTGCTCGACGAGGGACGCTACCTGTGCTCGGTGCGCACGATGTACCGCATCCTCGGTGCGGCTGGTGCTGTGCGTGAGCGCCGCAACCAGCTGCGTCATCCCGCGTACAAGAAGCCCGAGCTCCTCGCGACCTCCCCGAACCAGGTCTGGAGCTGGGACATCACCAAGCTCCGCGGCCCGGTGAAGTGGAGCTACTTCTATCTCTACGTCGTGCTCGACATCTACTCCCGCAACGTCGTGGGCTGGATGCTGGCGGACTGCGAGAGCGGTGCGCTGGCGACGGCACTCATCGAGCAGTCCTGCGAGAAGCAGGGGATCGCGGCGGAGCAGCTCACGATCCACTCCGATCGGGGGCCGCCGATGATCAGCAAGCCGGTGGCCTTTCTGCTCGCCGATCTCGGCGTGACGAAGTCGCACAGCCGGCCGTACACGTCGAATGACAATCCGTTTTCCGAGAGCCAATTCCGCACGCTGAAGTACCGGCCGGACTTCCCAGCGCGCTTCGGCTGCATCGAGGACGCGCGGGCGCACTGCCGCGCCTTTTTCCACTGGTACAACCGCGAGCATCGTCACTCGAGTCTCGGGCTGCTGACGCCCGAGACCGTGCACTACGGCCGCGCCGAAGCGGCCGTCGCCGCGCGCTCGGTCGTGCTCGATGCCGCGTACGCGGCGCATCCCGAGCGCTTCGTGCGCCGTGCGCCGACGCCGCCGGCTCTGCCGACCGAGACGTGGATCAACCCGCCGGCCCGGGAACTCGCGGCGCTGGAGACTGCGACACAGGAGGCTGCTCACTAAACTCGAAGACGCGGTGTCTCAAAGTCGTTGACACGTCCCGGCCTGTGCGCGTGGAGGGGACGCGCCTCGGCCCGTACGTGATCGACCGCGAGCTCGGCTCGGGCGGGATGGGAACCGTGTATCGCGCGACCGGCCCCGACGGCGTCGTCGCACTCAAGATCGTTCACGACCGACTGCTCGCGGGCGGCGACGCCACGGAGCGGTTCCGGCGCGAGGTCGAGATCGGCAAGACGGTCCGGCACCCGAACGTCGTGAGCACGTTCGACGGCGGGGAGATCGACGGGCAGCACTACCTCGCGATGGAGTACGTCGAAGGGCAGACGCTCGCGGAACTGCTCGTCGAACTCGAGCGCGTGCCAGAGGAGCTCTGCCGTCACATTGGGCACGAGGTGAGCAGTGGGCTGGCGGCAATCCACGCGGCCGGTGCGATCCACCGCGACATGAAGCCCGAGAACGTCCTCATCACGCCCGACTACGTCGTCAAGATCATGGATCTGGGCGTCGCGCGCTCGACGGACGACGCGCTGCGGCTCTCGCAGACGGGGATGTTCGTTGGGTCGCTGCACTACGCGGCACCCGAGCAGTTCCAGGGCGGCGGCAAAGGACTCGACGGCCGCGCCGACCTGCACGCGCTCGGACTCGTGCTCTACGAACTCGCGTCCGGCGTCAGCCCCTACTACGCCGACGAGATCCCGCAGGTCGTCCGGCGCGTGCTGCACGAGGAGCCGCGCAAGCTCGGGGAGATCAATCCCCAGCTCTCCGCGTTCTTCGAGGAGGTCGTGCACTGCCTGCTCGCCAAGGACCGCGAGGGGCGGTTCGCCGACGCCGAGGCGCTGCGAGCCGTGCTCGACTCCGGCGAGGACTCCGCGTGGTGGCGTCGCCGCGCGTCGATGATCCGCACGCTTACCAAGCGCCCGCTGCGCCGTGTCCGCATCCCGCGGGAGACGGCGGTCTACGGCCGCGAGGACGAACTCAAGAAGCTCCGCGCGCTCTACGACGCAGCGAAGTCCGGCGACGGCAACGTCGTGCTGATCGAGGGCGAGGCCGGCATCGGCAAGTCCCGCCTCATCGACGAGTTGATCGGCCGGATGCAGCGGGACGGGGAGGACATCAACTTCCTGTTCGGAAGCTACCCCCCGGGCGGAGCCGCCACGGCGGCGGGCGGGTTCTCGACGGCGTATCGCGAGCAGTTCGGCGCGGACGGCTGTGCGGAGTACCTCACGGCGACGCCGGTCCTCGTGCCGGCCTTCGACGCGCTGCTTCGCGGTGAGCCGCCGCCGAAGGGCGAGGAGACGCTCACCAAGGACTCGCTCCAGACCTGCTTCGTCAACGCCACCCGCGCACTAGGCGCCGAACGCCAGACCGTTGTGCTGATCGACGACCTGCACTTCGCCCCCGACGAGGGCCGCGCGCTGTTCACGTCGCTCGCGATGGCAGCGCCGGGGCACCGCGTGCTGTTGATCGGCACGACACGGCCCGGCGTCTCCGACGACTGGACGTCCGGTCTCACACGGCTGGATCAGACGAGCCACGTTGCGCTCAACCGCCTCGGCCCGAAGGACT
This sequence comes from Planctomycetota bacterium, assembly GCA_965248445.1. Lineage (GTDB taxonomy): Bacteria > Planctomycetota > JAJSAM01 > JAJSAM01 > JAJVHW01 > CBDFJG01. The sequence continues at coordinate 394,935 of CBDFJG010000002.1, read as the reverse complement.
TGGTGCAGTTGCTCGAGGACACGCTCCAGTCCGAACAACTGGCGCGCGAACTCGGCAACCGGATTGCGGTCAAGTCCGACGGAAACCCGTTCTTCGTCTTCGAGATCCTCCGCGGCTTGCGCGAAGGGCAGTTCATCACGCAACTCAAAGACGGCAGCTGGGTCGGAACGCAGGTCATCGACGACATCCAGATCCCGTCGTCGGTACTGGACCTGGTAAACGCGCGTGTCGCGGATCTCAGCGAAGAAGAGCGCGATCTGCTGGATGTGGCATCCTGCTGGGGGTTCGAGTTCGACCCCGCACTGATCGCCGACGTGCTCGGACTCGGGCGTATCCCGACGCTGAAGCGGTTCGGCCAACTGGAACGCGCGCACCGTCTGGTTCGTGCAGCGGGTCGCAAGATGGTGTTCGACCATCACCAAGTACAGGAAGCGCTCTATGGCAGTCTCCTCGAACAGCTGCGCGAGGAGTACCACGCAGCGCTCGCCGAGGCACTCGAGACCCGTACCGGGGCAGCGGACACGGACCCCGCGTCACTCGACGGCGCGCTGTGCGTCGACCTCTGTCGGCACTACCTGAAGGGCGCACGAGGCGAGTCGGCGCTGCGCTACCTCCCTGCTGCGCGGTCACACCTCGCCAAGGGCTACGTGCATGGAGAGGTGGTGGCGCTGACCGAGCGCGCACTTGCCGTTCCCGGTCTGCTCACGGGCAGCGAGCGTGCGAAGACCCTGCTGCGAGTCGCCGCCGCTCTGGACACGATGGGCCGCCGCGCGCGTCAGGAGGAGTGCGCGCGGGAGGCCGGGCGCCTGGCGGCGGAAGGGGTCTACGACGGACTCCGCGGTGAGGCGGCCAACGCGCTCGGCAAAGTGCTCCGCCAGACAGGACGACACGGGGAGGCGGAGGCGGCCTGCCGCCGCACGCTCGAGTTCGCGATCGCGTGCGGAGACCGGATGGCCGAGGCCAACGCGAGGAGCAATCTGGGGGTCGTGTCGGTGTTCCATGGCCGCTTGGCGGAGGCCAGGGAGCATCACGAGCGGGACCTGGCGCTCAGCCGCCAGATCGGTGATCCGGACGGCGAGGCTCGCGCCAGGGGGGGCCTGGGCTCCGTCTCGCAGCTGGAGGGCCGCCTCGCGGAGGCCACGGAACACCACGAGCGGTGTCTCGCGCTCCGCCGCGAGATCGGTGACCGGATCGGCGAGGCTGCCGCCACGGTGAATCTGGGGAACGTCCTCCTTGTCGACGGCCGCCTCGACGAGGCCAGGGAGCACTACGAGCGCGGTGCCGCGCTCTGCGGCGAGCTCGGGCATCGGGAGTACGAGGCCAACGCCACGGGGAACCTGGGTCATGTCTTCCTGAGCCAGGGGCGCCTCGCCGAGGCCGAGGCACGCTTCGAGCGGCGGCGCGCGCTCGCCTGTGAGATGGGAGACCAACCGCGGGAGATCTCCGCGTTGGGGAACCTGGGAATCGTCTTCCTGGCCAGCGGTCGCCTCGCTCAGGCGCGTGCGCAGTTCGAGCGGTGTCTCGCGCTCAGCTGCGAAGCCGGGGACCGAACCGGCGAGGCGCTCTCGCAGCACAACCTGGGCGAGTTGCTGCGCGAGGCGGGAGAGCCGACGCTCGCGGAGGAGCGATTGCTCGCCTGCCTCGCGGTGCTCGAGGAGATCGGGGACCGGCGCCTGGCGGCCGTGACGCGCGGGGCCCTCGGGTCTCTGCGCGCCGCGGCGGGGGACGAGGCCGGGGCGCGCGAGGCGTTCGCCGTGGCGCGGGATGTCGCGGCGCAGGTCAGTCTCCCCGGCTGCGAGACGCACGCGCGCTGCGAACTGGCGTGCCTCCCCGGCGGAGACGCCGCAGACGCGCTCGCGGCCTTCGCCGAGCACGACGAGCGGCTCGACCCCGAGGAGCGCCGCGAAGCCCGCCGCATCCTCTGGAAGGCGACCGGCGACCGCGCGCATCTCGAAGAAGCCAAGCGCCTGCTCGACGAGTGGGTGGCGCACGTCGATGAGAAGACGCGCACCTCGATGCTCACGAACCTCCGCCGGAACCGCGAGATCATGGCGGCGTGGAAGCGCGAGTTCGGAGACGACGACCCGAGCGGCGGCGAGTCCCCCACGCGAGTCGCGTAGCCCGCGGACGTCGATTCCGGCTGGACTTCAAAACCGGTGTGCCGGGCGATCCCCGGTTGGTCGGTTCGATTCCGATCTGCTCCCGTCGGCCTTCGTTCGGCTTCGCCTCACTGCGTCTCGATTCCGATCTGCCCCCGGCATCACGTGGGCAAACTCGTACGATCTGGGGCGTGCGCCGAATCCACGTCGCTGACGACCCGACTCGGGCACAACTGATCAAAGGCGTTCTCGAGTCCGAGGGCATCCCGACCGTTGTCCGGGGCGACGAACTCCTCTGGGACGAGTCGGTCGTGCAGGGTCACCAGCGCTCCGAGATCTGGGTACGCGAGGCGGACGCGACTCGCGCGCTGTCGATCCTGGCCGAGATCCAGGAGCGCATCCGTAAGCAGCGCAAGTGGTACTGCTGGGACTGCAACCTTGAGCAGACCGAGTCGTTCGATACGTGCTGGCAGTGCGGGGGAGCCCGCCCGGACTAGGCCGCGCGCGCGCCTACTGGTCCGGGGCGACGCGGCGCCACTCGGCAGCGATGCCCGCTTTGCAGTACGGGCACTCCGCGGCGAGGGGGCCGGTCCACTTCGTCTCGGCTGCGAGCAGCGGGGCGCGGCAGTGCGGGCACGTCGTCGGCAGCGCGGGGACCGTCGGGACCTCGCGCACCGTCGTCTGACCGGCGGGCGGTGCGGTGGCGGCGGCAACCGGGGCTGCGGCAGCGTTGGGCGGCGGCGTCGACGGTGCCGCCTGGACCAAACGATGCTCGCTCTCGGGCAGCACCTGTCCGTCCGCGATCAGCTCGAAGTCGGTGCAATGGCCGTGGAAGCCCTTCTTGAACGCGCGCAGTGCGACCGTTCGCGGGCCCAGCTCGATCCCGTACGTCTGCCAGATCTCGGACAGATCCATGACCCACGCCTTGCCATCGACGTGGGGCACGTCGTCCACGGTCACGAGCAGCGCGGTGGTCGGCGGTTCCTGCCAGACCTTCGCCGCCACGCGGTACGTCCGTTCGCCGTCGTTCAGGCGCCACACCCGTTCGAGCGAGAAGATGCTCATCGCTGCCCCTCCATTGCGCGGGCAGCGTAACGGATTCGACGCGCGGCTACATCAGGGTGCGGAGAACCGCGCGCACGGGACTCGCATCTGCGCCAGGGAGGTTGAGCGGGAACGCGATCAGCTCGTAGTGGCCGGGGCGGGCGGCGGTGAGGTCGAGGTTCTCGACGATTGCAACGTCACCGGCGAGCAGCGCCTTGTGCGCGTCGAGCGTCTTGCTGTCCTGGTGATCCACCGACGGCGTGTCGATACCGAAGAGCGTGACGCCCGACTGGGCGAGTGCGGTGGCAGCCGCGGGATCGAGGTGGGCGAACGCCGGCGGGAAGATGTCCGGGTCGACCGTCGTGCGCGTGCGCACGAGGTACCGCATGCCGCGCATCATCCCCCACGTCGCGACCTCGTCCGCGGTGATCGGACCATCCCCGATTCGCTCGACTACCTTCGCGGGGCCGAAGTAGCGCTCGAGCGGGACCTCGCCGATGCCGGGCGCGTCCGCCGCGAAGTGCGACGGCGCATCAGCATGCGTCCCGATGTGCAGCGTCGTCGTGATCGTGCCCACGTCGCAGGAGCCGCCGCCCTCCATGCTCATCACCTTGCGCAGCGAGAACTCCGTGTCCCCCGGGAAGACCGCCGTCGTCTGCGTGACGCGCTGCGAGATGTCGATCAGGCTCATGTCACCGTCCGCTGCACGCCCGCGTGCTTCTCCCACGCACCGGTCGCGAGGATCTCGTCGATCGCCCCGGCCACGTCGTCGAGTTCGTCGTCGCGCGTGTAGAAGTGCGGCGACACGCGGACGCCGGCGCCCGGCCGGTAGTCCACGCAGATGTCCCGCGCGTTCAGTTCCGTCGCGACCTCGAGACCGTGCGGGACGTTCACCGCGACCGTGCCGCCGCGCTTCTTGGGGTCGCGGGGCGCCGTCACCTCGTACCCGCGCGAGTCGAACAACTCGACCAGGCGCGCGGTCTGGCGCTCGGACTTCGCGCGGATGGCATCCATGCCCGCCTCGTTCACGACCTCGAGTCCGGCGGTCGCGGCGTAGAGCGCCGGGATGTTCGGCGTGCCGGTCAGGAAGCGGCCGATGCCGCTCCGGAACTCGATCGGCCCCGGCTCGAAGTTGAACGGACGCGGATGCGCCTGCCACCCGGTGATACGCGGCTCGAGCTGATCCGTCAGCTCGGGCCGAACCCACAAGTAGCAATTGCCCGGCCCGCCGGAGAGCCACTTGAGACCCCCGCCGACGGCGGCGTCCACGCCCCACTCGGCGAGTTGCAGCGGGACCGTGCCCGCGGACTGGAACGCGTCGAGAAGAAGGAGCGCGCCCATCTCGCGGGTGCGCGCAGCGAGACGCTGCGCGTCGAGCACGTACGCGCTGCGGAACAACACGTGGGAGACGGCGACCAGTGCCGTGCGCTCGTCGATCGCGGCGATCAACTCGTCTTCGTCGATCGTCATGCCGTCGTGCGTCTTGATCGTGACGATCTCGGCGTCCGGGTGCTGGTGGTAGAGGTACTGCAGAGACGGGAACTCGAGGTCCACCATCACGAGCTTGTTGCGTGGGCCGCGGAAGTCGATCGACGACAGGAACACCGCCGAGGCAAGCGTCACGTTCTGGTGGAAGCAGGTCTCGCCTGGACCGACGCCGAGGATCGGCGCGAGCAGGTCCCCCACCGCGATCGACATCTCCCACCAACCCTCGCCCCACGCGCGCACCCCGCGCGTTGCCCAGGTATCCGCGTACTCCACGAGCCGGTCGCGGGTGGCCGCGGGCATGGCCCCGAGCGAGTTCGAGATGAGGTAATTGGTGCGCTCGAGGATGGGGTAGCGGGAGCGAAAGCGGAGCAGCGGATCGGTCATGCGGTCAGTCTCTCCGGTCCCGGCGTCGACCGAAATCGACATTCTGTGCGGGCGCGACGCGCCGGCACATCGCCCGGCGCACACACCGAGACCTGTTGGAGCCTGGCCGCAGGCCGATCGCGGCGCTGGGCTCCCGGCATGGGCTTCGCAGCCTGCCAGGCCGCCGCATGCGCAATTACCTCCTCCCGGTGCTCGTCGCAGCCGCGACGCTGCTGGCCCTGCCCACACCCGCAGCGCGGGCCGGCACGGTCACGGCCACCATCCGGGACAGTTCCGTCAGCGCGAGGAACGGCGGCCTCAGGGGCGATTGGACGGCGAACTTCCACGGCGGCCGGGTCAGGAGCCGGTTCGGCGGGACGGGCTCGTCGCAGTCGCTGACCCCGAACCTGTGGAAGTTCCACAGCAGCGGCGCCGACCGGATTGTGGCGCAGTCCGACTTCAACGCGGACATCTTCGCGGAGGCGACCTCGTACGGCCCGTTCCACTACGACGAGTTGTTCATCCAGGGTGTCAGCGGCGCTTCCCTCGCCGCCGTCCGCGGAAGCACGCCGCAGATCGCGGACAGGAGCTCCGGTTACGGCGGCGACCGGCTCGTGAACTTCTGGATGAACCGCGTCACGTTCAACTCACCCGGCGACGGCACCTCCGTCTACTCGACCGGCGACCGGATCACGGGCGCGATCGATCACCGCGCGGACGGCGGCGTCCCGTACTCGCTGCCCCAGCCGACCACGTGGGCGATGCTCGGACTCTCGGTGGTCGCACTCGGAGTGTGGACGCGACAACGCCTTCGCCGTCTGGCCAGATCGGCCGCGGCAGGGGCGTCGTAGCGCGGACTTCGGTCCTGCTACGTTCCTCCCGGCGTGCGGCGAATGAGCGGTTCGCTAGCACCCCACTTGGATTCTGACGCCCACCCGGTGGCGCGGGCGGGCGCGGCGGCCCGCCCCTACGGCGAAGCGCCGGGACTCAATTGAAGTCGGCGACGACCGGTGCGTGATCCGAAGCGCCCTTCCCGCGGCGCGCATCCTTGTCGATAACGCACGCGAGCGACCGCTCGGAGAGTGACGACGTCGCCAGCACGAGGTCGATGCGCAGCCCCTTGCGCTTCTGGAACGCGAGCTGGCGGTAGTCCCACCACGAGAACGCGCCTTCCTCGTCCGGATGGTGCTGCCGGAAGGTGTCCACGAGCCCCAGGTCCATCAGCGCAGCGAGCGCGGCGTGCTCGGCCTCGCTGAACAGGATGCGGCCCCGCCACCTCTCCGGGTCGTGCACATCGATGTCGGCGGGCGCGATGTTGAAGTCGCCGAGCAGCACCAGCGGACCGTCCAGGTCCTCCTGATCTACGAGCATGGCGTGCAGGCGGTCGAGCCACCCGAGCTTGTAGTCGTACTTCTCGTCGCCCACGGCCTTGCCGTTCGGTACGTAGATGTTCACGACGCGCACGCCGCCGACGGTGGCGCGGATGATGCGGGCCTGCGGGTCCTCGTCCTCGCCGTCGTCGAAGCCGCGACGCACGTCCTCGCAGATCTCCTGAGTCAGGATCGCAACGCCGTTGTACGTCTTCTGGCCGTACACCTCGGCGCCGTACCCGATCTCCTCGAGCGCGTCGAACGGGAAGATGTCGTCCGTCACCTTCGTCTCCTGAAGGCACAGCGCATCCGGCTGGTTGTAGTCCACCCACTCGACCACGCGCTCCAGGCGCGAGCGGATCGAGTTCACATTCCACGAGACGACTTGCACCGCGACTCTCCTGGGGACCTTCGGCGGTCCGAGAGGGTACCTCCCGGTCGGGTCACTTCCGCAACGGCGTCAGCCCCTTCGCGCGGCGCGCATCGTTCCAGACCTCGAGAGCCGGGTGGTGCAGAGCCAGCAGCTTGACGAGTTGCGTACGGGTGACGCCGAGTCGCTCCGCCGCCACCCGGCCGTCGAAGTCCGCTGCCGCCAGCGCGTCGAGCGCCTCGGCCAGGCAGCGCGGCACATCGGGACTGCGGGCCGACAACACGAGCCGGCCCCCCTTTAGGCGCGCGCTCCACTCGGACGACGGCGCCGTCCACGCCCGGCGCACGGCGGCGGCGAGTGCACGCCGCAGCCGCAGCAGCGCGACCCGCTCGTTGTCGAGGCGCTTGCGGCGCTCGCCCGCCATGGCCCGGACGCCGCTCGGCTGGTGCACGAGGACGACGTTCGTGTTCACACGGTTGCGGTGCTGTCCGCCCGGTCCGCTGGAGCGCGTGGCGGACCGCTTGCACGCTGCGAGCAGCGCGTCGTCGGGGAGCGTCGCGGGGTGCGGGTCTGTCACACCCTCACATTACGGAGGAGTCGCCGAGTCGGAACTCGCGAAGTGCCCCGATCATGGCCGAGACGCCGACCACGAACACGCACTCGAACATCGCGTGGCCGTACGAGTACGTGGGCGAGATGACTGCTAGGAGCAGCCACGCCGGCAATACGATCGCGATGCACGTGAACCGCTGTGCCCGCGCCTGGAACCAGACCAGGCCGACCAGCGCACCGATGACGGCCGCCAGGATCAGCCCCACGATCGTAGAGCTGAAGAGCAGGCGCCCGGCGACCAGCACGAACGCGCCCTCGCCCACCGAGCGCAGGCGATAGCGCTTTCGGTCGGCGTACAGCGCGTCGAAGCGCTGCTCCTCGGCCCGCCACCGGCCCCGCAGCTCTCCCTGCACGTCCTCGGGCAGTGACCGGAAGTGGTCGGAGCGCTCCCGCTCGGCCATGCGCTCCCGCACGGCGTCGCGATCTACTGTCCCGGAGTACGGTCGGCTCATGCTTCCCCATCGGCATGCCTCGCCGGCCGCGGGAGGGGCCGCCCTCCGCCGAGACTCGCCGCGACTCGCCGCTGTGCGTAGAACGTGTGCGGCGAGGAGGCAGGAGCGAGTCATGGCTGGAGGATCGACCAAGGTCGTCGTGTTCGCGCTGTTCGCGAATCTGGGGATCGCCATCGCCAAGACCGTCGCGGCGGTCATCACGAAGTCGGGCGCCATGCTCGCCGAGGCGATCCACAGCTACGCCGATACAGGGAACCAGGTCCTCCTCCTGATCGGTGGAGCGCGCGCGAAACGCGAGCCCGACGAGCGGCACCCGCTCGGCTACGGCCGCGAGTCCTACTTCTGGGCGCTGCTCGTCGCGGTGTTCCTGTTCTCCGCCGGCGGCCTCTTCTCCGCCTACGAGGGATGGCACAAGTTGCACGAGCCGGAGATGATCCAGTCGCCGGGCTGGGCGATCAGTGTCCTGCTCCTCGGCGTCGTGCTCGAAGGCGGCAGCCTCTGGGTCGCGTGGAGGGAGTGCAAGCGTGTCCGCGGCACGATGGGACTGCTCCCGTGGGCGCGACGCACCGGCGACGTCAACCTCCTGGTCGTCACGTTCGAGGATCTCGCGGCGATGGCCGGCCTGATCATCGCGCTGCTCGCCGTGCTGCTCACGATGTGGACGGAGAACCCGCTCTGCGACGCGATCGGGACGCTCGTCCTCGCCGTGCTGCTCCTCACCGTCGCGCTGTTCCTCGGTGCGCAGGTGCGCCGCTTGATTGCGGGCTCCGCAGCGAGCCCGGAACTTGCCGAGGAAGTGCGGGGGATCTGGCACGCCCACGGCTTCGAAGTCCCGCGGATGATCGCGGTGTGGTCCGGACCCGGCCAGATCCTCGTCGCGTGCAAGGTGAAGCCGAACGACCTCGACGTCAGCGCGCAGGAGACCATCGACCGCGTAAACGCTGCCGAGGCCGCGGTGCGCGCACAGGTGGAAGAACTCGGCTTCCTCTTCTCCGAGCTAGACGACCACGCGTGACGGCGCGTGCGTGGCAAGCGTCGCGCCCTCGCGATTCACGCGACGAGGCTGGGTAACCGCTGTAGCGGCGGGGCGCTGCCCCGCCCGCACCGGCCTACGTCGCGGCGGACTCGGCGCCGGCCGCTTCCGCCGCCGCGTGTCGCGCGAGCCACGCCACCGACGACTCGTGGGCGTGCCACGCGTGGTGGAGCATGCGCAGGCAGAGCGTCGCGTACTCCACCAGCTCGTCGCGGTAGTACGGGACGTGCGGGAAGTCCCGCGGCGGCGGCGTCGCCAGTGACGTGGCGTCCGCCTCGTGCGACTTCACGATCCGCGCGAACATCGCGTCCGCCTCGTCGAACTCGCCGGCCAGCACGCGGATGAGGATGCGCGACCAGTGGATCAGCAGCTCTGCGCCGTCCTCGTTCTCGCGGTGCAGCAGCTCCCGTGCCTGCTCGCGCTCGCCGAGAGAGAGCTCGGCCATCGCCAGCGGGTACTTCACCCCGAGGAAGTCCGCCGCGTCGTCGTCCAGGATCGTGCGGAGGTGCTTTCGCGCGCGCTTGTACCGGCCCACGGTCCACAACGCGCACGCGAGGTCGAGCCGGACCCGCAGGTACGGCCGCGCCTCCACCGCCTCGGACAACCGGCCGCCGAACTCCTCGAGCAGTATCTCGCCCAGTCGCTCCGACTCGTCGTCCAGCGTGCGCTTTAGCCAACCCGCGCGATCGATCTCGCTGCGTGCTTCGCGCTCGGCGACCACGCGGCGGGCGTCGGCGCAGCGCGGGTCGTGCTGCAGCGCGCGCAGCGCGAGCTGGTGGGCCGCCTCCGGGTCCGCCGTCTCGAGCGCCTCGAACGCCAGCTCCTGGGCGGCCTCGACCATGTCCTGTCCGAACTCCGCGAGCTCGCCCGCCTCGACCATCGTGCGCACGTCCTCGGACGACGGGACTCCACGGGACTTGCGCGCCCAGAGCGCCCAACGCTGCGCGCGCTCCTGCAGGAACCGCGGCGGCCCGGACGTGGCGCCGGGCGCAGTCCTCGTATCGCCGCGCCTCTGCATCTGGCGCTCCCGCATGCGGCGGTGCTTGCGACTCACTGCGCAGCTCCCTCGTCGGCGTCGACGTCGTCGGCTTCGCGGAGCGTCGGGACAATCAGCACCGGCCGCCCGGCGTCGCGCAGCACCTCGGAACTGGTGCTCCCGAGCAGGGTGCGTTCCAGCACACCCTTCGCGTCGGCCCCCACCACGATCAGATCCGCCGACAGCTCGCGCCCCCGCTGGAGGATCTGCGCCGCGGGCTCGCCGTGCACGACGGTCGTCGAGGCGACGCGGACCCCGGCCTCGCCTGCGCGGGCCGCCTCCGCCGCCAATCGATCGAGGCACGCCGCCTCGTCCCGCTCTACCTGCTCACGCACCAGGTCAGTGCTGTGTGGCACGTCGTGGAAGCCGGCCGGCGGGCGGATCACGTGGAGCAAATGCAGCACGCCACCGGAGCCGGCCGCGATCGCCGCGGCGGCGTCCACGACGCTCTCCATGAACTCGGACAGGTCCACGGCAACGAGGATGGTCTGCATCGCGTGCATTCTGCGCGACGGAGCGTCGGAATCGGAAGAGCCCGCGGCGCGGCGCGCACACGGGCTCCTCCCCCATCAGGTTGACTTGGTGTGTCTAGCCCGCACTATTCATGACGACGCTCGCGATGGCGTCCCTCGGCCGGTCCGAGCGCCCGGGCGCTCGACTTGCGGCGTTCACCGAGGTCGGCGGGGTCTCGGACGGCGGGATCTTCGTTCCGAGGGGGCGTTCAAGTCCATTTGCCGCCGCGCGGACGAGGTCTGGACGGACCGGTAGCCGGAAGCGTGTCGTTCTTCTGGCCATCGGCTGCGCTCAGACCGGCGCAGCGCCGAGCCTTCGCGCGACGCGGCACCACAGCTCGCGCCATGGGCAGGCCGCCGCGAGATGCACGACGACGCGGCGCACCGATTCCACGACGCGGGCGCCGATCTTGAGCAGCCGTTCGCGGATCGTGTGCACCTGCCAGACTGCGGCCGTGGTGCCGCGCAACTGGTAGCGTAACTCCTGGAAGAGTACGTAGGCCGCCGCGGTCATCAGCACGCGGAACTGGTTCGCCAGGAAGCTCGAGTTGCTCGTGCGATCCACCGCCAGGCCACCCTTGAGTTCCTTGATGCGGTTCTCGGCGTCGCCGCGACCGCAGTAGGTCTTGCAGTAGGTCGTCTCGGGCTTGTAGCTGCGCGAGACGTTGGTGACCACGAAGCGCGCGTTGTCCTTGTTCACCTTCCCGGTGGCGACCAGCACTTGCGCCTTGAAGACCACGCGGCGGGACCTGCTCCAGCTCTTCGCCCGGTACTCGCAGTCGCCGTAGATCTGCGCCGTCTTGTCTTCCATCGCCGCCAGCACCGCAGCCGCTGTCATCTCGGCGTCGCACAGATCCAGGAGCCGCTTGTTCTTGGGCATCCCGACCACGTACTTCACGCCGAGTTCGTCCAGCGCGTCGAAGAGCCGCGAGCCGGCGAAGCCGCTGTCCAGGCGCACGAGGATCTGCGTGCGCGGAAACGCACGCCGAAGTCGCTTCACCATCCGGCGGATCGTCCGCAGCGACGTGCGGCCCTCCTTCGCGTTGCCCGGCCGCAGCCGCGCACAGAAAAGGTACTGCTCCGGATCGCCGTCGACCGTGAGGAAGCCGAAAACCGGCAGGTAGCACCACGTGTCGTAGAAGCCGTTGAAGAGCGCTCCCTGCTGTGCACCGTGGGTCGGGTCACAGCTCGGGTCCATGTCGATCGTGATGCGCCGGGCCCCCCGGTGGCGAGCGCAAAGACGCTCGATCACGTCCTCCTCGAGCTTGCGCGACAAGGCCACGAGCTCGTGCGCCGTGACCGCGTTCTCGAAGCGCGACAGCGTCGCCTGAGACGCCAGGTCGGCGCCCTTGATCGGCGCGCGGCCCGTGACCCCCTTGAGCATCGGGTCGGTGCCCACGCGAGCCGCGTCGTTCTGGTCGCTGTAGCCCAGGCCGATCGAGAAGACGCGCTGCCGAAAGAGCTCCTCCAACGAGTGCTGCACCCGCGTCGGGTCACGACGATCCACCAACAGCGCAGCCAGACCTGCGGTCACTCCCATTCGACGGTCCACCGCGCGCAGCAGTCCCGCGCCTCCCTCGGACGTGTGCGCTTCGCCGTCGAACACGGCCGTGGTGACCTTCCCGAAGAGATCGGGAAACCGGACAGTGTGTGGGGTAGAATTCGTCACTCGGGCGTACCTCTCGCATCTGTGTAACTATTGCTCTAACAACAGTTTATGCAATGCGCGGTGCGCCCGAATCTACGTTCCGGGCGTGGCGTGATGAATTATGCAGGCTAGGACCCCGATGCCGCGGCCAGTGCAGCCCTCAACTCCGACATTGCAGTCTCCGCACGGTGGACCAGCCGCAGAAGCCGCTGCCGGTCGATGCCGTTGTGGACGCGTGGCGCAACAGCGCGCTTCTCCAAGTACGCGTCCAACGCGGCACGCTCGAAGCGGATCGGACTCCGCCTGTACGGGCCGAGTCGGATGAACTCGATCAGTCGCGATGCGACGAGACGGTCGAGTGAACGCATTGAGATGCCGATGTAGCCGGCCGCTTGGGCGCGCGTGAGGCGGTCGACTGACTCGAACGTGCTCACTGTCCCGCCCGCGTCAGCTCGTGGAACGCGATGCCATCGGCCGTGAAGTACTCCGCGGCGATCGCGTCAACGAACCCGACCATGTGCGCGTTGCGGCCGATCGGGGGATACGCGCCGACCTCCCACTGGAGGAAGTCCGCGTCCGGCACCCACTCCCGGAGTGTGCGGCCCAGGAGCGCAAGCGGGATGCCGTCCCGCGACGAATCTGTGGCGCTCTTGGTGTCGGTGAACGTGGCGACGTGGAAGTGTCCCGGCTTCCACGCCGGTTGTACACGCACGAACGGCCACTCGGAACCGTCGGCGTACTCCCCGCACATGCCGGGGCGGCCCCGCGGCGAGTCCTCGTCGGACGTCGGAGTGTCGCCCAGGGCGGCGAGGGTTTCGTCGAGGGTCATGCCTGGCTCCGCCGGGTCTCTTGGTGCGCAGCACGCAAGCACTCGATCACCCGTGTCGCAGGCGGTCTTCCCGCCGACCGGTGCGCTGAAGAACGCAGGCAGGGCATCGGCCGCCGCCACGTGCTCGAGGGCGGCGGCGGCCTTCTGGCGTCGCTCGTCGACATCGCAGCGCACGACGGCGCCTCGGCAGGCGAGTGACGGTGGCAGTGGTCGCAGAGGGTGGTCATCCGCCGCCCGCCTGGTCTCCGGCGTGGCATGACTGGAGGTACTTCATGGCGGACTTGGTTCCGATCGCCGCAAGCGCCTCCCGTCCCCGCGGCGAGACGGTCACGCCGCGCACGATGTGGTTGCCCCGGAACACCCCGGGCTCCGCAACGAACTCCCTGCGGCGCCCGAGTTTCTTCAACCCGGCGACCATGCCCGATGCCTTCGGCACTCCGCGAACGTCCTGCTCGGCACAGAGGCGGCGGAGCAGTGCGTGGAGCACCGGGCGGGGCACTCGGCTTCCAGGGGATACCAAGAGATAGGAGTCGAAGAACTCGGCGAACAGATCGGACTCTTCCTGGAAGCGAGCGACGGCGGCCTTCATCGACGGTGGCAACGAGAGCCCCTGTTCGCGCATCCGCCGCCATCCTTCGATCGCCCAGCGCAGCACGCCAGCGCGCTCAGCGTTGAGCTTCCTTCCCAGGTTCGTGTCGCGCTTGGACCCGGGAAACTCAACGCCGAATTCGACAAGAGCGAGACGACGAAAGAGCGCGCTGTCCGAGCCGTCCACAATCGGTCGATGGTTCGCCTCAATGACAAGCTTCGCTTGACACGGAAACTCGACGATTCCCTCATTCAACCCGCGAGCGCGGAGGTTGTGACCAGACGCGATCCTCTTGACGAGCCCGGTGTCCAGTCGCCACCTACCGAGCGGCTCCGCTGTGCGCACGAGTCGAGTACCGGCAAGACGCAGCAGCGCCGGTGTTGCCTTCTCCGCGTCCCGTCGTCGCGCCGAAATGACCTCCACGTCAACCTCGGTCGCGTACTTCCCGAGCACGCTCTGCAACAGGTTCAACAGAGTGGTCTTGCCGTTCGCGCCGGTGCCGTAGAAGCACGCGAACACCTCGTACGATGTGTCGCCCGACAACATGTAGCCCACGAAGCGATGCACCCAGGAGCGCAGTACCTGTTCAGCCCTTGATCTGACCGAGGATCCAGATTGTTCCGACGCGGGTCGATGAAGAGTGTGTGGGCACCGACGAGTTGCGCGAGCTGGTCGAGCGGATGTCGCGTCGGCTGAACGACGCGGAGGAGACGATCGCGTCGCAAGCGGAGGTGATCGAGCGTCAGGCAGCCCGCATCGACGAGCTCGAGAGCCGATTGCGACGCGACTCCCGCACATCGTCGCGGCCGCCCTCGTCGGACCCGTCGTGGTCCAAGAGGCGGCGGCGGCGCAAGCCGCCGTCTGACAAGAAGCAGGGTGCGCAGTCGGGTCACGAGGGCACGACGCGCCAGCTCGTGGACGAGTCCGAGGTCGATGATGTCCAGGACCACCGTCCGCAGGAGTGCAGCTCCTGCGGTAGCGGCGCACTCATTGCGGTCGATCGTGCCCCCACGCGGCAGCAGGTCTTCGCGCTACCGCCGCGACTGGTCCACGTGACCGAGCACCGGCTGCACCGCGCTCGCTGCACAGGGTGTGGGATGACGTCCACGGGGCGTCTGCCCGATGGCGTCACCGCCAGTCCCTTCGGTCCACGGCTCACCGCACTGACTGCCTCGCTGGTCGGAGTCTTCCGGCTGTCGCGGCGGGAGACGAGCCGCCTGCTGCGCGACGTGATCGGCGTGTCGATGTCGCCCGGCACCGTGAGCGCCATCGAGGAGCGGGTGTCGGGTGCGCTGTCCTCCGCGCACCTCGAGGCACTGGGTGCCGTGCGCACGAGCCGGGTCGCTCACGTGGACGAAACACCGTGGCCTCGTCGCGGCGTCCTGCACTGGCTGTGGAGCGCGGTCAGCGAGCACGCAGTGGTCCACCGGATCGATCGTCGTCGCAGCGCCAAGGCCATGCGACGACTCATCGGTCGCCGTTACCGCGGCGTCCTGGTCACCGACCGCATGGGCGCCTACGACCGGCACCCGACCGAGCGTCGCCAGATCTGCTGGGCGCACCTTGAGCGCGACTTTCGCTCGCTTGCGGAGGGACGATCTGGCGAGCGTCGCTTCGGCAAGAGCGCGGTCTCGCTCGCCCAGGCCGTCATGCGAGCGCATCGCCGCTTGGGTGAGCACGGGGACCGCGCAAGGATGCAGCGAGAGCTGCGCCCGACGTGGTCGCGACTGATCGACTTGCTCGTACGCGGGGCGGACAGCAAGCAGCGTCGAGTCCGCGGGATCAGTCGTCATCTGCTCGCAAGAGCCGAGGCACTTTGGTCCTTCGCCGACGTGCCGGGTGTCTCCCCGACCAACAACATCGCCGAGCGCGCCGTGCGCAAACCAGTGCTGTGGCGCCGCGGCACCCACGGCAGCCAGAGCGAGCGGGGCCTGCGCTTCGTCGAGCGCATCCTGACCGTCACCGCCACCTGCAGGCAGCGCGGCGAGAACGTCTTCGACTACCTCGTCGCCGCCACCAGCGCCGCCGTCCTCGGACAGCCGCCGCCGACTCTCGTCGCGCTGCCGATCAGTCGCTGAGCACGGGGTTGCTCACTCATGACCTGAACAGGTACGCGTGGAGGAGGGGTGAATGCGTAGATCCATGCGTGTGGCTGGAGTGCTCATCGCGCTCGGCGCGATCGGAATGACCGTGGAGATGATGGGGGACGCGGAGCGGGCGACGGCGGCCGGGCCGACCGCGGCGTTCCGGATCATCCACTTGAGCTCTGACTCGCCGGATTTCGACTTCTGCAACAACGGGAAGCTGTTCGCCAAGAACGTCGGCTACGGAGAGACCTCGAAGTACAAGAAGGTCGGCCCGGCGCCGGCCGAGAACTCGTTCCAGCGCTACTGGGCGGGGCAGGGGTGCATCGAGGGAGCGGAACTGAATACCGCTGCGTTCCAGGTCAACGAGAACGGCGCGCTGACTGCGGTCGCGATCGGCTCGATCAACACGAACGCAGGCGGCTACATCGGTCCGCCGGCTCTGATCGCGTTCGACGATCTGTCCGCCCCGGACGCCGGCTTCGCCAAGGTCCGATTCTTCAACCTGGTCATCAATGCGATGAGCAGCGTGAAGCTCGAGATCGGCGGCACCGAGGTCGTCGCGGACGTGGCGCCCATCACGACGCAGACGGTGGTGCTCGTCCCCACGTATCACAACGTCGCGACCGGTAAGGCGACCGTGCAGGTGAAGAACGACCTCGACGAGGTCAAGGGCCAGGCCACGGACTTCAAATTCAAGAAGGGCGGCGTCTACACGATCTGGTTCCACGGTGACGCCGGCGGCACGCGGCCGTTCGGCCCGGAGCTGAGCATCACCCAGGACAACAAGCGCAAGGGCAAGTTCGTCAAGACCAAGCCCTAGCTGATGACGACAGAGCCGGATCAGCGTTTGATCTGGCGGATCTGCGGCGATTGTGTGCGCTGCGCGGAACTGAGTCCGTCAGCGCGCACGACACCGACCACGCTTCCCTCGCCCTGTTGAGCCGCGTTGACGGTCACGGTGAACCGTGCCTTCTCTCCGGGGCGCAGCTTACCGATCGGATCGAACGTCACCTTGCGCCCGTCGATCCGGTGCGCGACTCCCGCCGGCCCCGCAGCGCTGGCCGCCGACTGAATCCGCGGCAGTGCGCAGGTGACGGCGACGTTCGTCGCGTCGGCCTTGCCGTTGTTCACGACCACGATGGTCGCCTCGAATGTCTTGCCGACGCGGATCTGGGGGCGTGAGAGCGCGCACGTGATTCGCAGGGTGGGCGGCGGCACGTCGACGGAGGTCGCGGCTGTCGCCGTGACATCCTCACAGCAGTAGCCCTTCGCCGTTACCGTGTTCTGGAGGGCACGAGCGTCGCTCGCCTTCAACGTCAAGGTGACCGTCTTCTCGGCCCCGACCTCGAGTTGTCCCAGCTTCCACGTAACCGATCGCTGGGCCTTGGTCCCGCCCCCGTTGGCAGACTCGAATGTCGTCCCCTCGGGAATCGAGTTCTCGAGGACGCAGTCGGCGGCTGCCGCATCACCTGTGTTCTTGACGGCGATGGAGTACTGCAGCGTGTCTCCCGGCGCGGCCTTCTCCGGGCCGGTGGTCGTCAGCTGGAGCACCGGCTGCGTGACGGTGGTGCTGCACGTGGAGTCCGAGCGTTCGCCGCCTGACGCAGTTGCCGTCGCGCGCACCTCGAATGCGCCCTTCTTCGACGCGCGGGCGGAGAATGTGACCTGGCGTGACTCGCGGGCGCGCACAGTGCCGATACGTGCGCGCACGGATCGCTCGCCGCGGTCCGTTGCCAGCCCGTCGGGCAGTTGCACGTCGACGATCACATCACTCAGGTTGCGTGCGGAGTTGTTCGTGACGACGAGGTGGTACTCGAGCGGGTCGCAGACCAGGATCGTCTCTGGGCACTCGAACTTCAAGGCGAGCGACGTGCGCTCGCGAACCGTCGTCGTCGCGCAGTGGCGCTTACTCCGGCCGTCTTGAGTGGAGAGTTCCGCGCACGCTTCGATCTGACCGATTTGTGTCGCGCGGACCGTCATGCTCAGCGGGAACGGGTCGTTCTGTCGCAGGTCGCCCAGGTCCCATGTCATCGTCGTGCCGCTGATTCGCGCCCGCGGGTTGCTCGAGACGTACTCGAGACCCGTCGGCAACTCGACGCGGACAGCAGCGGCGCGTGCGAGCGTCGCGCTCGTGTTCTCCGCGTCGATGGCGCAGTCGAACGTGTCTCCTTCGCTGACGGTCGCCGGCGCGCGCACCACGACCTCGAGACCCCGGCTGTCCGGCGGGGCGGGTGGTACGACGTCCGCGAGATTCGTGCGGCCAGACGCTGCAACGCGCTCCGCGCAATACGCCTCTGCGCTCGCGTCCGTCTGCAGGGTGCCGACGGCGGGTGCGCCGAGCCGCACCGTCACCGACGTTGATCGCCCCGGCGCCAGTGTCGTCAGGTCCCACGCAACCGTGCGCCCGTCGGGGGCCTGGCCGCGGTCGCTTGCACTGATGAAGCGCGAACCGGATGGCACGAGAGCCTGAACACGCAACGCGCGGGCGTCGCCGTCGCCGCGGTTCTCGACCGTGATGCGCGCCTCGAACTCGGTGCTTGGAGCGACCTCCGAGGGCACCTCCACGCGCATGGACAGGAGGGGCTGCGTGACCTGCAGCGCGCACGACGCCGTTCCCAGTGTCTCGTTGCCCTCGCGTATGGTGACGATGCTCGCGAACCTCCCGGTCCGCTGAGCGATGGCCTCGTACTGCACGTCCCGCTTCTCGCCGCCGCGCAACGGGCTGACGGAGATCGAGATCGAGCGCGAACCGTCACGCGTGGTGAGACCCTCCGGCAGGTCGGACACGACGATCCCGGCCTGGGACGCGACGGTGCCGATGTTCTCGACCTGCACCTTGAAGAGGATCGGATCGCACACAAGCACCGTCGGCTCGCACGTCTGCACCACCGAGAGCGTCGGGCTCCCGGCCGGCGGATCGACGGGTGGGGGCTGGACCGGAGGTGGCTGCACGGGCGGGGTCGGCGGAACGGGCGCGACGTTCGCCACCGCGATCGCGGTCGTAGACGTGCTCTCGTGTCCCACGCCACCGTCGGCCCGGATACTCGCCCGATGTGCCGCGTCGCCCTCGTGGGTCGCGCGCACTGTCACGCGGAGGTACTCGGTTCCGTACGCGCCGAGCGACGCGAACTCCCACGTGAGCATCGGTCCCTGCACCTTTGCGGGCGGGTTGCTCGAGACGTACTCGACGGTGCGGGGCAGGATGTCCGTGACGACGACGTTCTTGACCTCCGCCTTCGACTTGTTGCGCGCGATGATCGAGTATTCGTACTCGGTTCCGATGCGTGAGCCGGGTGGGGAGGAGACGATCAACTCCACGTCACCCGTCGCGGACGTCTGGGGCTTCACGGGCGGATCGACCGGATCCACCGGAGGAGCGGGCTTCGGCGGCGGCTGCACCGGTGGTGCCGGCTTGGGTGTTGGCTTGTCCGCGGGACAACCCCCGAGGACGACTCCCGCGGCGAAGACGGCGATCAGGGCTACGACAGCATTCCGGTAGATCCGCATCACGAACTCCCAACGCCTGAGCTGCAACGGCCCCGCCACCACGCCGTGCTACAGGCACGAGGGTACATCGGCGCGGAGGATCTCCCTCGACTGCAACGCGCGTTCGACGCGGAGGTTGGAGGGCGGCTCAGGGGCAGACGCCGAGCGTCGGACCCTGGATCGTGGTGATGTTCAGGTCGAGCGCCTGCGTGCGAATCACCTGGAACGGCGACGCGGTGGGGCAGGGGATGGGCGCCCCCGGACAGGTGTTCTCCTCGCAGAGCGACAGCGACCAGTCGAGCTGGATCTGGCCCGATTGCACGCGCGCCGCGGTCACGTTGAGGATCGGCGGGAAGGCGCCCGGTCCACCCACGAGCGCCGTCACCGCGATGACCATCTCCTGCGAGAAGTCGACGACGGGGACCGACCGTGCCGGGAATTCCGAGCTGGCTCCACATCGTGGTGAGCTCCTGCTGGGAGCGCACCACGATCACCGGGTTCAGCGGCGTGTTCGAGAGCGAGAAACTCACCAACGCCGTGTACGCAAGCGGACCGTTCGGGATCGGCCCCGGTCCGCCGCCTCCTCCGCCGGCGCTCACGTACCGCCAGCGGTTCGAGGTCGACGACGCGCCGGGGAAGAACGAGAACGTCTCCTCGACGGTCACGGCGCCGATCTCGACCTCGACCGTGACGTCCTGCGCTCCTGCATCGCGGATGCTCGTGAGCGCCGCCTTGCGCAGCAGCAGCGTGAATCTACCGGTCAGCACGTTCGCCTTGAACGTGCGCACGCCGACGGTGCCGGCCGGTCCCTTCTGTCGGAAGCGCCACTTGCGCAGCTCGCCGCGCCGGTAGTTGAAGCGGAAGCCCCGTGCGTCGGCCGACGGCGCCTGGTCGATGACGGTCACACCCGCGACGGTGACGCGCAGCCCGTCCACGACGGGATCGAAGTTCTGCAGCGCGCCGAGGTTGGGGAACGTGCCCTTGATCTTCAGGCGGTGCCGCGGCGATCCGGTCCTGCCGCTGACTCCCCAGCGGGCACTCGCGTCTCGGATCCCGAGGTCCTCGCCGAACCCGGCTGCCGACAGGGCCAGCACGATCGCCGTAGCGATGGAGAGTCCTACTCTGAAGGCGCCGCCACGCATGTTCAACTCCCTGAGCCCGGGGTCTCGCGCGAGCCTCCCCGGTGAACTAGGAACGCCCGGCGGCCTGCTGGAGTTGCAGTCCGCGGGTCAGGCCCAGTGCCAGTTGAAGCTGATGCTGACCCGCTCGGCCTGGATCCGGCTCGGCGGCACCTCGTGTCGAAGCCAGCTCTCGAACAGGACAACCCGTCCGGTCTCGACAGGATGGAGCACGTGCCGCTGGTTGGCCGGACGCGCATCCGGCTTCCGCGGTGGGGCGGCCATCTGTTGGGCGAGCCGAGGATCCTCGAACTTGAGCTGCGACGCGCCACGCGGCGTCTTGACGTAGTACGTCCCGCTGATCGTCGAGGTGGGGTGCAGGTGCAGACCGTGCGCGCAGTCGCGTGACATCACGTTGACCCAGCAGTCGGTCATCTCGAGCGGGCGGCCGTCGAGATCGAAGTCGAGCGACCGTGCGAACGATCGCACATGCCGCTCGAGCTTCGCCTCGAGCTCCCGCACGTACGGCGACATGCGGTGGAGCTGGTTCATCGACGCGTACGACGTGTACCCGTTCGGGTAGTTCGCCTTGCACCACCGGCGGCCCTCGTCGTCCGCGTCACGAATTTGCAGGCACTCTGCGAGGAGCTCCCGGTTCCACTTCGCGTTGCCCCCCTTTGCGTCGCCCCTCTTTGCGTTGCCCCCCTTCATGAGGGGCGCGTCGTAGACGAGCGTCGGGAACCAGGATTGTGTGCCCATGACCGAGATCCTAGCCGGGCGACCCGGGGCGGCGGTGATCCGCTGGACGCCTGCGACAACGTGCTCCCGGACGTGCGCCGTACCCGCTGCGCGCTAGCCTGCGCGCGTGGCGAAGATCAAGGAGCTCATTGCGCACACGCAACTCCTGGTGCTCGGTGCGATCGCCCTCGGGTCCCTCGGGCTGCTCAGTGCGTTCATCGGGCCGCGCGGCCCATCCACCGGTGACTCGGACGCATCGCGGTACGTTCAGACCGACACCAAGTTCCTCGAAGCCGGCCGTGCCGGCGTCGAGGCGTTCATCCGAGAGGGTGCGCATCCCGAGGCGCGAGCGCTGGCCGCGACGCTAGAGAGTGTGAAGCACTCTGTCGTGCGCGTGCGCGTGCAGCACTCCCGCGGGGACAAGACAATCTCGTACACGGGGAGCGGCGTCGTCCTCGCGGGCGGCGAGCACGTGTTCACCGCGGCTCACACCATGAGCAAGCTCGATGAGCGGGCAGATTGCACGCTCACGGTCGCATTCACGGACGGCACGCTGCGCAGCGCCAGCGTCGTGCGGCGCACGAAGACCGAGGACATCGAGCAGATGTCGGACTGGGCCGTGCTCCTGCTCGACCGGCCGGCGCCGGCGGGGACCGGACTGCCGGTCCGGCTCATGGGCGCCGACGAACTGGTCGGGCTGCTCGGGTACCCGGACGACATGGGCGAGCGCGAGGACGGGAAGCTGATCGAGGACGCCACGAACAACGGCGTCGTGCTCTTCCCGCTTGCCGTCATCGGGAAGGGCGTCATGTACATGGACGTCGACGTCCTGGCCGGGAGCGTGCCGCACGAGGGCGCCAGCGGCTCGCCGTTCATCGGTCTGGACGGTGCGGTGCTCGGGCTGTATCGCGGCGTCCGAGCCCGCCGTGACGACGACGGCGTCGCCCGGTTCTCGATGATCCCGACGTCGCCGGAGGGTCTGCTCGACTGGCTCGCCACCGATCTGCCCGGCGCGATCGCGGACTCGCACTGACGCTCCGCGCGGTCACCGCTTCACGAACACGACTGGTAACCGGGGTGCGACGGACCTACTCCTGCGCGGACATCCGGATCGCGCCCACGACGCCGAGGCCCAAGGCGATCGCCGCTTGTGCCCCGAACGCGATCAGCAAGCCGCCTGGCCAAACGAAGAGCATCAGCCCGAACACGGCCAGGCTCGCAGCAGCGAGTCCGCGGGACGACACCCCGAACTCGTCTGCGGCGTAGTACCAGTACTGGGCGCAGACGTAGGCGGCGAGGATCGGAAGTATGCCCATACCCCGTCGAACCGGAGGTAGGGGCGCCGAGTTCTCGCCGCCGCCGGAGGTGTGCTCCAGCCTCGAATGCGAACCCGACCAGGCTTGCGGGAACTCCCGGCCGAGGATCGCGTCCAAGGCCGCGAACCCACCTCTGCCGGGCTCGATGGGAAACCCAGCTTCATGCGCCGCACCGCTTTCTTCCTCCTCGGACTGACCATCTCGGTCGTCGTTCACGCCGCTCCGGGCTATGCCCAGGACGCCGAACCCGAGCCCACTCCTGAACCGGTGAAGTACGAGATCTCCGCGGAGGCAGTGCAGAAGGACGTCGAGCTCGTGATGGACCGCACCGACGAGGCGCCGGTCTGGACGGGCTCGATGCCGGCGCTTTCCATCTCGCTTCGCAACCGTTCGGAGTCCACGCGACACACGGTCGTGATGCCGGGCGACGGATCGATGGTCGGCTGGCGCGAGCCGCACATCCGCTACGAGGTCGAGCGCTACGGCGCCGACGGCGAGCCGGTGGCGGTCGAGGCGCAGCGCATCATGCGTTGCGGCAACTACGACGCGAACTGGCTCGACGAGTTGAAGACGCTCGAGCCCGGCGACGCGGTGGAGTTCGAGCACTACGGTCCGATCACGTGGATCCACGATCTGGCGCGTCCCGGCCGGTACCGCATCCGCGGCCTGTACTCGTTCTCCCGTAGGTCCTCGCGTGCTTCTCAGTGGAGCGGCGACCCCGACGCGCCGGAGGAACTCGGCTCGATGGACGCCTACGCCCCCTACGACCTGAAGTCCGAGTGGGTCGAGTGGACGGCGATCGAACCGGTGCGCGTGACGATCGTGCGGACGGGGACCGTCGTCTTCGGTTCGACCCAGATGGCGTCCGAGGTGATCGTCGCCCATGTCGAGAACGTCTCCGCCGAGACGCTCACGATCCAGCCGGATCAGGTCCGCGTGAGCGTCGAGTTCACGAAGAAGACCGGCAACCTGACGCTTAGTGCCGACGCCCGCGAGACCGCGCCTCGCGGGCCGATCGTCCTCGAGCCGGGCGGCCAGATCGCGCTGTTCGGTCCGAACGGACTCACGTCCACCGAACTGGCGATCGTCCCGCGGCGCGAAGCGGGCGAGCCGACCGAGCCTGGCGAGTCCGTCGAGTCCGCCGAGTCCGCCAGTGGCGAATTCGATTACCGCGTGTCGCTGAGCTTCGAAGCACAGAAGACGGTCATCGCGAAGTCCGCGCCCGCCACTCTGCGCGTCGTGCCCGCGAGGTAGCCGGCCTGCGCCGTCGCGCGGCCTTTAGCGCGCCAGGACCTCGGCGATCCGCGCTTCATAGACCTCACGCCAGAGCCGCCTCCCCACGCCGTTGAGGTGAGTGTGGTCCTCGAAGAGCGTCTCACCGGGCACGCCGTGGGGCTCGGCGTCGATCGTGACTTGTTCCACGTCCGCGAGCGCCACTCCATGCTGCGCCGCGACCTCGCGCACGATGGCGTTCTCGAGATCCGAGGCCTGATGCCGGCCGGCCGTCTCGCGCAAGATCGCCCGCGCCTTCGGCAGGCCCTCTTCCCACTCACCGGAGTTGAAGTGCGCGAACGCCTCGGCGTAGCGCTCGACGGCCGCGCGCGGCAGGTAGGGCCGGACGAGATTCGACGGCACGGTGCCGATGACGACCGGCACATCCGCCTCACGACACAGAGTGATCATCGACCCGAGATTCGCGCGGTACTCCCGCATGCGCGCCTTGACCTCTTCCATCGTGAACTCGTGCGTCCAGGCGGGCGCGAGGTCCGGGTGGTCGCTCGTCTTGCTGGCCGCGCGCTCTGCCCGCAACTCCGCGATGCGCGGGCGGGCGAAGAAGTCGCGCGGAACCCTGACCAGCGCGAGGTGGGAGACAGCGCGCGCGAGTGGCGCCAGCGCCGGACGGCTGTACTGCTCTTGTTCGAGCTCCTCGAACTCGTTGTGCCCCGTGTAGACGAGCAGCAGGTCGAGATCGAGCGCGAGCAGTTCCTGCAGGACGCGCAGCAGACGATGGGTTCCGTAGGACTTGCCGCCGCAGTTCAGGATCTCGACGGCGCTGTACCGGTCCGCGTATCGCGCCCTGAGACGAGTACGGAGAACCTGCAGCTCGTCATCGAGGAAGTTGACGCTGGAGCCGCCGAGGGCAGCTACGCGGAGCGTTCCCGGGGCCTTCTCGCGGAGGAACTCCTGTCTGCGAAAGACCCGCCTCTTCGCCTCGTTCGTGGCCACCAGACGGGGGTGACCGGGTACGGCCAGGAACACGCGGCTCTCCGCGTCGAAGCCGAGTCCGGCGTCCACCACCAGAGGCGGCTCGAAGACCTCGATGATCCGTGCCGCGCTCTCGAGCACGAGTAGTGCGAGCAGCACGGCGGCTGCGCTGAACAAGAGGCGCTTCCTTCTCAACGCCGTCAATCGGGTAGCTTCTTGTCGCGCGCGACGAACTTCAGCGCCTTGGCGAGCGACGACGCCTTGATCTTGCCGGTGAGCGTCTTCTTCGGCTTGCCCTTCTTGTCGTAGACGACTACGGCCGGCGTGCCCTTGATCTTGAGGGCCGCGAACGTCTCTTCGTGCTCCTTGCGATCGAGCTTCCAGGCCGTCAGTTGCTCTCCGAAGAACCGCACCGCGTGGTCCTGCAGCACGTCGTTCTGGAGGAAGCGCGCTTGTTCGTTGTCCGTGTCGTCCTCCGAGTACCAGTACTCGATGCCGCCCGCCTTGCTCTCGGGGATCGCGGCGAGCGCTTCGTCCCGCGACGCACGCCAGTCGAACGCCATCGTCTCTCCGGGGACGTAGCGGTCCTCCTGCACCCCGAGCCACCAGGCGTAGTACGGCATCAGCTCGCGCGGCCACTTGTGTCCGAGGTTCGGCTGGATGCGGACTTCCGCCATGCGCACGTCGTCGCGCGTGGCCTTGGGCGTCGCCTCCGCAGCGTTGCGGTTGCCGTCCTCGGCTCCCGCGAGCGCGAGCACGCCCATCTCCTTCGCGTGTTTGGGGAGCTTGCCGCCCGTGTACCCGCCTGCGATCCACGTCGCGCTCTGGAAGCGCAACTCGTTGTCCAGCGCGACCCCGGCGAGGTTCCAGGCGCCGTTCGAGTAGCCAGCGCCATGCAGCCGTCGCTCCCCGATGTTCAGTTGCCCCTTCAGGTCTTTGACGATCGCGCGTACGTCCGGGAGGTCCTTCGCCGCCCAGGTCGCCCCCCGCGACTTCGGTGCGAGGATCACGAAGTCGTCCTTCGTGAGGAACGCGAGCGCGCTCGCCATCCCTGTCTCCGTGCCGCCCGCGCCGTGCAGCAGCACGACCATCGAGTGCTCCGCCGACACGTCGAACTCCGGCGGCACGACGATCGAGCAGCGCAGCCCGTGTAACTGGTGCGACGACGTGCCGTCCGGGAACGGCTCGTCCTCGGCGTGCGCCACGACGAGACCGCCGAGGAGTGTCAGGATCGCGAGCGCGAGCACGCTGCTGTTGCGCATCGCCACAGGCTACCGGGACACGGGCGCAGGACGCTCTGCGGCGCTACCCTTGTCGTCGGAATGACAGACGAGCAGCTGCTGACCGACCCGTCAATCCGCGCTCCGGACGGCCCGCCCCGGCCGGCGTGGATGGTGCCGATCACGGTGACGTGCTTGCTGCTCTGCACGGCGGTGCACGGTCTCTTCCTCGTCGAGGCGGGAATGGTCGGGTGGGACGCCGCGGGAAGCCCGGGATACCGCGACATCTACGACATCTGGGACGGCGCGTGGTGGGCCCTCGTGACGTCGGCGTTCGTCCACTTCGACGTCTTCCACTTCCTGTTCAACGCTTTCTGGGTCTGGCGTCTCGGCGCCCGCGTCGAACGCGAGATTCCGTGGCCTCTGATGCTCGCCCTGGTGGTCGGCGGCGCGGCGACGTCTTCGGCAGCGCAGATCGCGTGGTCCGGGAGCACAGGAGTCGGGTTCTCCGGGGTTCTGTACGTCCTGGTCGGATTCCAGTGGGCGGCCCGTCATCGGTTCCCCGCGTTCGACGCTCCTCAAGCCGCGAAGGACGCGCGGCTCCTCGGTGGTTGGGCGGTTCTCTGCGTGCTGAGCGAGTTCGTGCCCGTCCTGCCGTTCGCGATCGCGAACGGCGCGCACCTCGGCGGGCTGGCGTTCGGTCTGGCGGTGGGTGGGGCGCTCTATGGCTCCGCGGTCCGGCGGCTCCTAGCGGCGGTAACGTTCGCACTGCTTGTTGGAGGCGCGATCTTCGCGTGCACGTGGCCCGTGTGGCAGCCCCAGTACACGCTGTGGCGAGGCTATACCGCCCAAGAGGAAGAGCGCTACGCGGATGCGCTCGCCCACTACGACCGGGTCGTCGAGCGCTGGCCGGAACAACACTGGGCGCACTACGGACGCGCGCAAGCTCTCTACTACGCAGATGACAACGAAGCCGCACTCGAGGCACTTCACACGTACATGTGGGAGGTGCCCGACGACGCGGACGCGTGGCAGCTCAAGGGCGACACCCTCTATTACCTGGACCGATACGACGAGGCGGCCACCGCCCTGCGCAAGGCGATTCAACTCGGCGGCGAGACCGCGTACCGTCGCCAACTCGGGGCGTGGGTCCTCGCCAAACAGGACGCGCCTGAGGCCCGCCGCGAAGCGCTTGATTGGGCCGATCGCGCGCTCATCCTCGCACCGGATTCGGCGGATGCCCACCAAGCGCACGCTGTCGCGCTGTGGACGAACGACCGGCGCTCCGAGGCCATCGACGCGCAGCGGCGAGCGGTTGAACTCGACCTCGACCCTTCTTCACCGCGCGGGGCGTACCGGCGCGAGCGCCTCCAGTGGTACGAGGAGCAGGCCACAGAGTGACGGGTGGCGCGCCGACTTGTTCAACACACTGCTAGCCGCATCTGTTCACGAGACGTCGCGATGACGGTGCTTTCGGAGTCCACAGGGTCAGATCTTGGCCAGGCGAGGGCGGATGCTGTCGTCGTTGCCACAAGGGCAACGCGAGTGAGCGGCCGAAACGGCGCGGATTCTGCGGTGTGGGCAGACCGTAGGCCGGGCGGTGGTGTGGCGGACGGCGCGGCGGGACGTCAGGTCGGCTTCGGGGATGCCAGCAGTCGTTGCGCGCAGCGCTCGAAGACGTGCTGCCAGGGCCACGACGAGGACATCGAGACCCAGATCCGGCGCGTCGTGATCCGCACGAGCGCGCCGATCTTGAGCAGCCGCAGGCGGATCGTGCCGGCTTGCGCACGCGCCATCTCGGTGCCGGCGAGACCGATGCGTCGCAGCGCACAGGTCAGGACGTAGGCCATGGCCGACATGGCCATCCGCACGGCGTTGCCCTGCATCGTGTGCACCGACAGACGGGTGCCGAAGAGCTCGAGCTGCTGCTCCTTGATGCGATTCTCCGCCTCGCCCCGGGCGCAGTAGAGCTGCTCGTAGAGACGCTTGCTGCTCCAGCTACGAGGCGGCAGATTGGTCACCACGAAGCGGGGATTGCGCTTGCCGCCCGGCAGGTGCTCGGCCTTGGCGACCACGCGACGCCTCTGGCTCCAGCTCCCCAGCGTGGTCCAGGCAAAGTCGCGAAAGACCCGGGCTGCTCGGCCGGTCTGCACGGCACGGGCTGCGGCCTCATCGAGCGCGTCTTCGACGTGTCGCTCAAGGCGCTCATTGCGCGCCATGCCCAGCAGGTAGAAGTGGCCGGCGGCCTCGCACCAGGCCATCAGCTCCTCGCGGCAAAAGCCCGAGTCTGCGCGCACGAGCACCTTGGCCCGGGGCCAGCGGCGCCGCAGACGTAAGACCAGCGCACGGAGCTCGTCCACGACTCCGCGCGCGGGATCTCTGTCAGCGGTCTGGAGCCGAGCGAGCAAGAGGTGCTCGCCGCAGAAGACGTACAGCGGCAGGTAGCAGTAGTGCCCGTAGTAGCCGTGGAAGAAGCGGCCCTCCTGCCGGCCGTGCAGCCGCACGTCGGAGTGGTCCAGGTCCAGCACGAGCAGGCCCGGATCCTCCGGCCCCATGGCCTCGCAGAAGACGTCGCTGAGCACGCTGTCCACGCGCTCCTGGTCCATCTCGATCTTGGCGTAGCGCGTCTGTGCCGTGGCGCCGAGCTGCGTGGTCTCGAGCCGCGAGAGCGTCGGGTGCGTGGCCAGAGCACCCTCGCGCTTGCCGCACGCCGCGGCAAACAGCGGGTCCTTGCCGACATGGTCGTGGTCCACCAGATCCTCGTAGCCCGCGCACAGCCCGAAGACCCGCTGACGCAGCATCTGGCCGACCGTGTGCTCGACCCGACGCGGGTCCCGGTGGTCCCCGAAGCAGCGCGCAAACCGCGAGAGCAGATCGATGCGACGATCGACCCGCTCGAGCAGCAGCACGCCCCCGTCGCTCGTCACGGTACCGGCGTCGAAGCGCGTCACCGCGGTGCGTCCACAGATGCCCGCGAAGAGGGTCCCCTGCGGGCTACAGTCTGTCGTCATCGGGCCGGCGCTCCTGTCGGTGCAAGTACTAGCGAGTACGAGCACTTAGACAGACGACGGCCCGCTCAGATTCCCGGCTGGTGAACGATTCGGGCTAGAGCCAGTCGACGCCGCGGCGCTTGAGAGCGTCGCGGATCAGTTCGAGCTGCTCCGGTTCCTTCGCGATGCCGGCGAGGTGCCAGCCGAGTTCCGGGACCTCGCTGGCGATCAACTCGATGTTGAGCAGTTTCGTCAGGCGGCGCAGGACGGCCATGCGCGTGGACGGCCTCTCGTGGATCGCGCCCCGTCCGTTGGTCTCGCTCTCCATGTAGTATTCGTACAGCTGACGGAGGTCGGTGGCGTCCCCGTTCGTGCACAGCGGACGGATGCCGTACTCAAGCCGGGAGTTCGCGTGGTTGGTGACGGTCCGCGCGACCGTGCGGTGCAGCCAGATGTGAGCCCTCACGCGCTCGCGCTGCTCCATGCTCCAGTCCGTGCGGAGCCAACGGTAGTTGCGGAAGTAGAACGGATAGGCCGCGTACCTGGCCCCGTGTTCGATGCCGTCGATCAGGTGAGCCTTCGGCGTCGCTTCCGCGAACGCCTCCATGTCGGCGACGGCGCGCGCTAGGTTCTCGTAGGTCGGTGACGCGAGCGCGAGCCCGGCGATCGCCGCGCGGCAGAGCCAGATGTCCTTGTGATCGACGAGCGGGCGAAGTGTCTTGGTGGCCTGCTCCGCCGTGAGCAGGGGAGCGGCCAGGATCACGAGTTCGCGCTTCTTCGCGAAGTCGTCATCCACGACCGCGATCTGTGCAGCGAGTTCGGACGCGATGGCGCGCAGGGTGCCCGCGCGGTCCTCGGCCGCCGCGAGACGGCCGCCGCGCCAGGGCAGCACGGTCATCAGGCGGCCGTCGAAGCCCTCTCGGCGCTCCGGATCGACGACAAGGATGCACCTCTGCTCGGCCTCGAGCGGAAGCAGCGTAGTGGGCCAGCTGAACGAGCGCGTGGAGTAGCGCGTGATGTGTCCGGCCTTGGCTCCCGCACCGTTCACGACCTGCTCGATCTCGAATCGGATCTCGGACTTTGGGGGCGAGAGCTCCCGTAGTTGGCCCTCCTCCACGACGACCTCGCGGATCGTCCCAGCCAGCACGGCGCGGGGGCCGTGCTGTGCGTAGAGCGCGTGATCGAGGGGTTGGTTCTCGACCGAGATCCACCCGAATGACGGCGTGGCCAGGACGGCAACGAGCGCGACAGCGAGAACGGGCGAGAAACGCATGGCGGGCCTCCTCCAGGATAGACGCACGAACGTGACGTTCGTTCGGCACCTCTCCGGAGTGTTGTGTCTGCGCGCGAGGCGAATCCCCCGCTACGAAGTCGGATTGTCGGTGCACCCGCGGCCTACATAACCGTCTCCCAGATTTCGTGGGCGATGCCGTCGGGATCGCAGGCGATGCCCTGCCGCCCGAAGTAACGGCACAGCCGGTCGATGTCCCGCGCGAAGAGTCGGTACGCCTCGGGGTGCCGCAGCGCGTCGATCGTCTGGGGGAAGTCGATGATCCGCGCCTCGCCCTCCCAGTACAGGACGTTGTAGGCGGACAGGTCGCCGTGTACGCGGTAGCCGCGGAGCATGATCTCGACGTTCTCGAGCATGCGGTCGAGTAGCGGTTGTGCCTCGGCGGGCGTGAGCCGCACCGAGTGCAGGATGGGCGCCGCGCCGTCGCGGTCGCCGATGAACTCCATCAGGAGAGCGTTCGGCGCGCACGCGAGCGGCTTCGGCACGTCTGCGCCGGCTGCGTGCAGGTGCTGCAGAGCCTTGAATTCGTGCTGGCACCAGGATGCCGTCGCCAGCTTGCGGCCGTAGCGCGTGCCCTTCTCGAGCGCGCGGATGCTGCGATGGTCGAGCACGGTCTTGGACTCCGCGTCGAGCGTCGTGCGTCCGATGCGGTAGAGCGAGTCGTTCTTCATCGCGCGGAACATCCGCGGGCGCATTACCTTGGCTGCCAGCAGTTCGAAACCCGTCGAGGGGTGCGCTGCGCAGCAGTAGACAGTCGCCTCCTTGCCGCCCTTCACGCGGAAGGTGACGTCGTCGAGCCAGCCGTCGGAATAGAAGTCGCCGAGGGCGTCCTCGATCCACTTCTTCTCCTGCCGCCCTCCGTTGAAGGACGGCGTCAGTTCGTCCGGCAGGTGGTCTCCCTCCCAGACGCGTTCGTCAGAGTCGTTCGCTTCGTGATCGTCGTATATCGTGTGCATTGGCCCTCGCACGGACGGCGCGTGCCGTCCCGTGTGTCGTCGTTGTTGGTTCACCAGGTGGGTTCATTCCCGTTGTCGGTTCACTCACTTGGAGCTCCTTCCTTCGCGCGTTGTGCGTGGTGGGGCGGTCACGGCGGACCGGGACCGCGGTTGATGCGTCGGGTCAGGATTGCGGTGGACTCAGACCGGCCGCTGAATCACAAACGGCCGCCCGAGTGGGACGGCCGCAGCGGCGACTCGCAGCGAGTCGATCCGGCTAGGCGATCACCCTCGGGGATGCGACGTGACTGAACGTCGCGATCTGGGTCGTCTTCATCACATCCCCTTTCTGGCCTGTGGCCGTGTGGATCCGCCTAATAGGTCCAGCCCGCAACCTACCACAGAGAGCTCCGCGCGGCTACCGGGTGGGCGTCGCGCTTGGATTCGCGTAGCCCCCGACCCGCCGCGTAGCCTGCGCGCCGGTGAGCGCGGACGCGCTCGAGTCCGGGAGGTACACATCGATGCGAACCAAGGCGATCGTTCTCGCAGTGCTGGTCCTGTCTCTTACCGCGTGCAAGTCGACGCACGACGGCGAACAGGGCGCGGAGACGCCGACACCCCTGTTTGCGCCAGTCTTCAAGGCACCGGGTAGCTCGGGTTCTGCCGGCGCATCCGGCGAGTAGAGCCGCGCCCGTCTCTTCCGGCTATCGGTTCGCGCACTCGGCGATGAGCGCCGCCCGTGCGTATCCCGGATCGTGGTACCAGTCGTTCGATGTCTTGGACTGGAAGAACCGGATGATCTCCGGCAGCGTGTCGGGTCGGTGCGCGGCGAGGTAGCGCGCGGCGCGGCAGTCGGCCTCGCGCTCGAACGCCCGCGCCACCTTGACACGATTCTCTGGCGTCGTGATGGCGGCGCCGCGCGGCACGTGGTCGAGGTCGTGGTGTGACTTCTCGTGCACCTCGAAGAAGTACGCCACGGCCGGTCCGACCTCCTGCATGATCCGCGGGTTGTAGAGGATCACCGGTCCGCCGGTATCCCAGCGCGCCTGCGCGATGTCGCCCAACTGCGGCGCCGCGACCATGCGGTAGTCCCCGAGCCGGAGGCTGCCGTGCGCGCCCTCGCCTCCGGAGGGAGCACGGACAACGCCACCGCCGCGCGGTGGTCCGTACCAGGGTCCGCTGCTTTGCACGCCCGACGAGCAGCCCGCGGAGAGACCCAGCACGGCCAGCATGAGAAGTCCTCGACGCCAGTTGCTGCGTCTCATGGGCCTCGCTCCTCTCTGTCTGTCAGTGTCGCGCGTTTGCGCGAAGATGTCCGCATGGCGGCTCGCCCACGCGCTGCCCAAACCGGCGGAGAGGTCGGCATGACGACGAAGACGAAGCTCGTGATCGGACTCCTCTTGATATGCCTCCTGGGCTTGATTGCGTGGCTCGTTCTCGGCTCCGGTGGGGACGATGCGCCGCCGCCGGACGTGATCGAGGAGCCGCCGGACGCGCCCGAGCCCGAGGAGGGCGAGGGCAAGCGCCGCCGCCGCGTCGACGAGGCCGGCGCGCGGGCCGACGACGAGGAGGCGGCAGACGAGAACGCCGAGGAGATCGTCTCCGAACCGATTCTGTCGATGCCGTTCGTGCGCGTGGTGGACGGCCCGGGCGCAGACGCCGGCTGGGTCGCGGATGCGTCGGTCCGCGTCGCGTGGGGCGGCGGATGGGTCAGTGACGAGGCGACCGACGAGCGCGGCATCGTCAGGTTGATCCGTCCCGCCGGCACGGCGGGCGACGTGACCGTCATCGCGACCGCGGCGGGTCGCGGTACGACACGCGTCATCCTGCCCGCTAGCTTCGGCCAGGAGACCCGCATCGTGATGGAGACCGCGCACCCGCTGCGCTTGTCGTTCGTCGACTCGGTCACCGGACGCGAGTTCTCCGCGGCGGAAGTCGAGCGGATCTACGCGGACCGCGGACGGCAGCCGACGGCCGAACTCGTTTGGGAGAGCGCGCTGCTCGCCGACGGCGGGCCCGGTGCGATGTTCGAAGAGTGGATGACCAACGGCGAGGAGTGGCGCGTGCACGCGCCGGTGCGTCGCGAAGGCGACGACTGGATGATCGACGCCGCTCCCGCAGCGGGCGCGGCGCCTCCGAGCGCGGTGCTCGTCGTCGACCCCTACGGCCAACTGCTCGCGGTGCGCGTGCAGCAGTCCGCCGACGGCCGTCTGGGCGACGGCGTCGTCCGCATCGAGCCCGCCGAGGTACTGATCCGCTTGCGGCTGGTGGACGGCGAATCGCGAGCGCCGCTCCCGGGCGCCACGGTGTGGACATTCCACCAGTTCGGGGACGACCGCGCCTACGCCCGCGGACCCACGTCACACGCCGACGGCAACGGCATCATCGAACTCCCGCTCGCCAGCAAGATCGGCGACGCGAATCGCAGGAAGACCCCGACGTATTGGGTCGTGACGGACACGCATGTCGCCGAGATCCGCTCGTACAACGTCCGTAACGCGGAGCCGGGCGCGCTCCTCGTAACCGTTCACCCCTTCGTCGCGAGCCAGGATCCAGATCGTTCGGCCATCGGTCGATCAAGAGGTTGTGGGCGAGCGGCAGGACGAGGATCTGCGGGCGATGGTCGAGGGCCTTCTGGCCTGGATCGAGGAGCTGGAGCGTCGCGAAGCGAAGCATCTGCGCCGCATCGACGAGCTCGAGTCGCGTCTGAAGCGTGACTCCCGCAACAGCTCGAGGCCTCCGTCGTCGGACCCGGCGTGGTCCAAGCGCCGTCGCGGCCGAAGGCCGCGTAGCGGTCGCCAGCAGGGCGGACAGCCGGGCCATGAGGGCACGGCGCGCGAGCTGGTGGATCCGTCCAACGTCGATGAGACCAAGGAGCACCGTCCCGACCTCTGCGACGCGTGCGGACACGACGATCTCGAGCAGGGCATCGGCGATCCGTACCGGCACCAGGTGACGGTGCTCCCGCGCGTGCTCGTCACGGTGCGGGAGCACCGGCTGCACAAGGCGCGGTGCCGGCGCTGTCGTGCGGTCACGACGGCGGTCCTGCCCGATGGCGTGCCGACCGGGGCCTTCGGTCCGCGGCTGACCACACTTGCCGGCGCGCTGCGCGGCGTGTACCGCGTGAGCGTGCGGGAGACGCAGCGGCTGCTCGGTGAGATCTTCGGTGTGAAGATGTCGCTGGGCAAGATCAGCGACTGTGAGCGTCGGCTCAGTGACGCTCTGCACTCGTCGTACCTCGAAGCCCTCGGGGCAGTCCGCACGTCGCTGCGAGCCAACGTGGACGAGACGTCGTGGAAGGAACGGGGCCGGGTGTGCTGGCTGTGGGCGGCGGAGAGCGAGCACGCCACAGCCTTCGGGATCGATCGCCGCCGCAGTGCCAAGGCGAAAGGGCGGCTGATCGGGCGGCGCTTCGGTGGCACGGTGATCAGCGACCGGATGGGTGCCTACGAGTCACACCCACTTGCCCGCCGCCAGCTCTGCTGGGCGCACATCGAGCGCGCCTTCCGTGCGCTGGCCGAAGGCCCGCGAGGACATCGCCGCTTCGGCAACAAGGGCGTCATGATCGCGCAGTCGGTCATGCGCAGCTACCGGCTCTTCGGTGAGCACGGCGACCGTGACCGGCTGCAAGGCGAAGCCGCTGTGCTGCGCGGACGGCTCGAGCGACTGATCGCGAACGACGACTCGGCTCTGGCCAACCATCTGCGCCCCCGCGTGGTCGCCCTCTTCACCTATGCGCGGACCCAGGACGTGAGTCCGACGAACAACGCCGCCGAGCGCGCGGTCCGCAAAGCGGTGCTCTGGCGCAAGGGCTCCTTCGGAAGCCAGTCCGCTCGCGGACTCCGCTTCGCCGAGCGCGTGTTGACCGCCGCGGCCACGCTGCGACGCCGTGGCGACCAAGTCTTCGACTTCCTCGCCGACTCGGTCGCCGCGCACCTCACCGGCGCCGACCCGCCCGTCATGGTCCCGCTGCCCGTCGCACGCTGAGGCTCACACGCTGTCAAGGGGTGAACGGTTACAACGGACGAAGCTGAACATCAAGATCCGTGCGATCGGTGGAGATATGCCCAAGCGATAGTTCTTCCACGAGGAACCCAGTCACCTGCACCAGGAGCATGGCGCGGCCGCGTTCGAAGAACGGCACGCGATACGTGCCGTCCGGGTTCACGCGCGCCGACGTCTGGAATGTGAACGTCGCGTCCTCGCCATCGTAAGAACTCGCTCCCGATCCGATCGCCTGTCCCTTGAGTTTCCACACCAAGAAGTCAGCTCGGCGAAGAGAGCCGGTGTTCTCGACGCGTAGCACCACCGTCGGGAGCGGTTGCGGGAGCGTGGCGCCGGCCGGAAGAAGGAGCCGCCCGTGAACAGCCCTGCCGCGCGCGAGTGACAACGAGACTGTCCGCTCTCGATCAAGGTGAGTGACCGCCACACGTGTCACCTGGTTCTCGAGGCTGCGATGCTCAGGCGCCCGCGCGACCACAACGATGCCCTGGACCCGTGGCATCGTGAGCGTGAACGAGCGCGGCAAGTCGGTTCGCCGCTCCATGTCGGTCCACGTGACCACGATGCCGTTCGCGTGCAGCCACGCGCGGCTCCATGGAGGAGTTTGGGTAAGCGGATGCCCAGACTTCGCGGGTAGCGGGACGATCTTGGCTTCTGCGGAAACGGGGATGTCGACCTCGAACTCCGCCGGTAGTTCGACATCGACTGTCACCACGATTTCTTGGTACAGCCAGGCCGTGACGGGACTCCCTGAGCGACCTGTTGTACCGGCCAACTTGTACGGCGAGCTGACGTCGCCTGGGGGCGCCTTTACCCAGTCCTTCGGTACGCGGATGACGCCACCGGAATCGCTCGTGACGAAGAGCTCATGGCCCGCGCTGGGTGCACGCAGAGTGACTTCTACACCTGGACACGGGGTGCCGTCTGCAAGGTCGCGCAGTGTGACCTGGGTCGTCTCCTCCATGGACAGAGGCGGAGCGGGCTCGCGTCTCACGCGAGTCTCGCGTACACGCGGGGCCTCGGTCTCGGTAGACGTCGGCGTGGGAATCTGGGGCGCGGGGGGGGGGCGGGCTTCCAGTCAGCCGTTTCAGAGCAGCTTGCGACGAGCCACAGCCCGAGGAGCGCAATCGCGGCGAGCGCTGTAAGCGCTATCGTGAATTCCCGCCGCCTGTTCATTGAACAGAGCAGCGTCCGGGGATGGAACGAGCGCGTCAACCGAAATCCCCTGAAAGACATTAGTCACGTCCGCCGACGAACTGTGGGTCGGAGGCCGAAAACGGCGCCGCCGCACGTATCGGACCGGCAAGCGGTGGAAGAGGCGGGAGGCGAAGGGGCGCACCATCCCGGTCATTGGGATGCTCTCGCGTGGAGGCGACGTGCGCGCCGCGATCACGACGGACGTGACGGCAAAGTCGCTCCGCAAGGTGCTGTTCTCGAACGTGGCCGCGTGGGCGACGCTGCACACCGACGGCGCGAACGTCTACAAGCGCCTGGCCTGGTACTTCGCCGACCACCGCACCGTGAACCACGATGCGAACGAGTACGCGCGGTGGGAGAGTCGCAGACCGGGCGGCCCTCGCGAACTGACCACGACGAACTCAATCGAGGGCTTTTTCGGGATCTTCCGCAGGTCGGTCTACGGGACGTGGCACTCGGTCTCGCCCTGCCACCTGCCCACGTACCTGGGCGCCGCGACCTTCCGTTACAACCACCGCCGAGACGACGACGGAGAACAGGTCAGGCAGGCGGTTCTTTCGGCTTACGGGAAGCACCTTCCGAGCCCTCAGTCTCAGGCTCGTCGTCGTCGGTTGGCGGCGGCGGGGTCTTGAGTCCCCCCTCTGTGCCAACGTGGCTGAGACACCGACCCCACGGATGATTACTGTGCAGGGCGGTGGAGGAACCAGCGATGACGAACAACCACAACACAGCGCCGGGGGAGATCCCGGAGCCGAGGGAGGGCGAGCATAGCGAGCGCGATCGAGGCGGAGGGGGCTCCCCCGGGGCGCGCGGCCCGGGGGACGTTGGGGTGCGCGACCCCGAGGTCGTGCCGCGCGCCTCGCGGCGGCGCTTTGGCGCCGCGTACAAGCTACGGATCATCGAGGCGGCGGACGCGTGCACGAAGCCCGGCGAGATCGGCGCTCTCTTGCGCCGTGAGGGGCTGTACTCCTCGCACTTGTTGACGTGGCGGCGCGCGCGGGACCAGGGCCAGCTCGAGGCGCTCTCGCCCAAGCGGCGTGGTCCCAAGCCCGATCCGGACCGTGCGCTCAAGAAGCGCAACGAGCAGCTCGAGCGCGAAGTCGCCCGTCTCGAGAAGCGGCTCGAGACGGCCGAGGTGATCATCGACGTGCAGCGAAAAGTCTCACGGCTGCTGGGCATCGAGATGCCCGAGACGAGCGGGAGCGACACGTGATTGCGGCGGAGGAGCTGGGGGGACGCGTGGGCGTCGCCCCCGCGTGCCGCGCGCTCGGAGTCACGCGCGCCACGCTCTATCGGCGCCGAACGGCACGCACGTGCCCCCGGCCCCAGCAGCCGCGCCGGCGCTCGCCGCGCGCCCTCACGATCGACGAGCGTCTTACCGTACTCGCGGTGCTGAGCGAGGAGCGCTTCTGCGATCTGTCACCGCTTGCGGCGTGGGCGATCCTGCTCGACGAGGGACGCTACCTGTGCTCGGTGCGCACGATGTACCGCATCCTCGGTGCGGCTGGTGCTGTGCGTGAGCGCCGCAACCAGCTGCGTCATCCCGCGTACAAGAAGCCCGAGCTCCTCGCGACCTCCCCGAACCAGGTCTGGAGCTGGGACATCACCAAGCTCCGCGGCCCGGTGAAGTGGAGCTACTTCTATCTCTACGTCGTGCTCGACATCTACTCCCGCAACGTCGTGGGCTGGATGCTGGCGGACTGCGAGAGCGGTGCGCTGGCGACGGCACTCATCGAGCAGTCCTGCGAGAAGCAGGGGATCGCGGCGGAGCAGCTCACGATCCACTCCGATCGGGGGCCGCCGATGATCAGCAAGCCGGTGGCCTTTCTGCTCGCCGATCTCGGCGTGACGAAGTCGCACAGCCGGCCGTACACGTCGAATGACAATCCGTTTTCCGAGAGCCAATTCCGCACGCTGAAGTACCGGCCGGACTTCCCAGCGCGCTTCGGCTGCATCGAGGACGCGCGGGCGCACTGCCGCGCCTTTTTCCACTGGTACAACCGCGAGCATCGTCACTCGAGTCTCGGGCTGCTGACGCCCGAGACCGTGCACTACGGCCGCGCCGAAGCGGCCGTCGCCGCGCGCTCGGTCGTGCTCGATGCCGCGTACGCGGCGCATCCCGAGCGCTTCGTGCGCCGTGCGCCGACGCCGCCGGCTCTGCCGACCGAGACGTGGATCAACCCGCCGGCCCGGGAACTCGCGGCGCTGGAGACTGCGACACAGGAGGCTGCTCACTAAACTCGAAGACGCGGTGTCTCAAAGTCGTTGACACGTCCCGCCCTTCCGCAGGGCTTCCTTCCAATCGCCGTGGATCTTGAGCGGACGATCCTCATCTGGCTCGTCGTCGCTCATGTCCGCTCTCCATCAAGAAGTGGAGCCCCCGCAGCGTTGATGTTCCCCGCGAGGGCTCCTGCCCGTCACCCGTGGGGCCGAGACCCTTGGTAGGCGCCAGACACTTGGAAAGTCAGGTTCGCGGGTTCGATTCCCGTCGGCTCCACACAGGCTCCACGCGCGGGGCACGGTTGTCAACCACGCCCCGCGCCTGACGCCCTTCTTCCTGCCAGTCCGTCAGACTGGCACTCGGGGGTTTCAACAGGTTGACACTCTGCCGACAGCGCGTCCATGGCGTCGCTGAGCAGTGCGCGCAACGCGACGATCTCGTCTCGGAGCGTCACGGCGCGGCCCTTCGGGCAGCACGGCCGAGCATCCTCTCGGTGCTGATGAAGCCGCTCGGGTCCTCGGTCTTGATGCGGCGACGCTGGTTTACCCAGTCGATCGAGCGGCTCCCCGATGACTCGGCAGCGCGATCTCGGTGCACGGCCGATGCCAGGTCCTTCAGCCGGCCGTCCTTCAAGCGGGACCGGGAGCCGGCCCAGGCAAGAGCGAAGCGACGGGCCTCCCCCTCGTTAGGGGGAGGGGGGGGTTCTGTCCCTGTCCCTGTCCCTGTCAGAGCTACTTCCGAACGATTTTCGTCACGCGCGCTTCCGTGACGTTTCTTGTCCCGCGCCTTCTTCGCTCGAGCCGGAGATCCCGGATCCTTCTGCCACCTATCCCATTTCTGGATCACGTAGTTAGGGCCAACCTGTTCCACCCAACCAAGGGCAGTCAGGGCGCGAAAGAACACACCCTGTCTACGCTTGGAGAGCCCCGCAAACGCCTCCAGTAGGGGGGCGATGACTGTCCCGTTCACGGTCCCGTTCCAGCCCTCTCGTTTCGAAATCGTCAGCAGAACTACCCAGGAATAGCGGTGTTCTACGGGGAGGGTCAGGGTCTCCAGGTCCATCGGAAACCCGGTGCTGAGGGCTATCCACTGGCGTGTCACCCGGCGCGCTCCCTCGCGCGCTCCTGGTGGTGCCGACGCAGCCACACGAGGAAGGACTCGTAGTCGCGATCGGACAGGCGAGCGACCCGCCCCTGGACCGACTTGAGCCGCTGGGCGCGCACATGCTCTATCGCTCCGCCCCACGACTCGATCTCGTAGAGGCGGGGGAAGGCGATCTCCAACGGCCTGCGGTGAGCGCATGGAACCGCGCCAGAGGGCGGGTGGTTCTGCGTGTTCTCGCACGGCGCTAGCCCGAATCGTTCACCAGCCGGGAATCTGAGCGGGCCGTCGTCTGTCTAAGTGCTCGTACTCGCTAGTACTTGCACCGACAGGAGCGCCGGCCCGATGACGACAGACTGTAGCCCGCAGGGGACCCTCTTCGCGGGCATCTGTGGACGCACCGCGGTGACGCGCTTCGACGCCGGTACCGTGACGAGCGACGGGGGCGTGCTGCTGCTCGAGCGGGTCGATCGTCGCATCGATCTGCTCTCGCGGTTTGCGCGCTGCTTCGGGGACCACCGGGACCCGCGTCGGGTCGAGCACACGGTCGGCCAGATGCTGCGTCAGCGGGTCTTCGGGCTGTGCGCGGGCTACGAGGATCTGGTGGACCACGACCATGTCGGCAAGGACCCGCTGTTTGCCGCGGCGTGCGGCAAGCGCGAGGGTGCTCTGGCCACGCACCCGACGCTCTCGCGGCTCGAGACCACGCAGCTCGGCGCCACGGCACAGACGCGCTACGCCAAGATCGAGATGGACCAGGAGCGCGTGGACAGCGTGCTCAGCGACGTCTTCTGCGAGGCCATGGGGCCGGAGGATCCGGGCCTGCTCGTGCTGGACCTGGACCACTCCGACGTGCGGCTGCACGGCCGGCAGGAGGGCCGCTTCTTCCACGGCTACTACGGGCACTACTGCTACCTGCCGCTGTACGTCTTCTGCGGCGAGCACCTCTTGCTCGCTCGGCTCCAGACCGCTGACAGAGATCCCGCGCGCGGAGTCGTGGACGAGCTCCGTGCGCTGGTCTTACGTCTGCGGCGCCGCTGGCCCCGGGCCAAGGTGCTCGTGCGCGCAGACTCGGGCTTTTGCCGCGAGGAGCTGATGGCCTGGTGCGAGGCCGCCGGCCACTTCTACCTGCTGGGCATGGCGCGCAATGAGCGCCTTGAGCGACACGTCGAAGACGCGCTCGATGAGGCCGCAGCCCGTGCCGTGCAGACCGGCCGAGCAGCCCGGGTCTTTCGCGACTTTGCCTGGACCACGCTGGGGAGCTGGAGCCAGAGGCGTCGCGTGGTCGCCAAGGCCGAGCACCTGCCGGGCGGCAAGCGCAATCCCCGCTTCGTGGTGACCAATCTGCCGCCTCGTAGCTGGAGCAGCAAGCGTCTCTACGAGCAGCTCTACTGCGCCCGGGGCGAGGCGGAGAATCGCATCAAGGAGCAGCAGCTCGAGCTCTTCGGCACCCGTCTGTCGGTGCACACGATGCAGGGCAACGCCGTGCGGATGGCCATGTCGGCCATGGCCTACGTCCTGACCTGTGCGCTGCGACGCATCGGTCTCGCCGGCACCGAGATGGCGCGTGCGCAAGCCGGCACGATCCGCCTGCGGCTGCTCAAGATCGGCGCGCTCGTGCGGATCACGACGCGCCGGATCTGGGTCTCGATGTCCTCGTCGTGGCCCTGGCAGCACGTCTTCGAGCGCTGCGCGCAACGACTGCTGGCATCCCCGAAGCCGACCTGACGTCCCGCCGCGCCGTCCGCCACACCACCGCCCGGCCTACGGTCTGCCCACACCGCAGAATCCGCGCCGTTTCGGCCGCTCACTCGCGTTGCCCTTGTGGCAACGACGACAGCATCCGCCCTCGCCTGGCCAAGATCTGACCCTGTGGACTCCGAAAGCACCGTCATCGCGACGTCTCGTGAACAGATGCGGCTAGCGCGTCGATGAGTGCGGCTTCAAGGTAGCGCACGCAGCGGTGGCGGGTCTCGGTGTAGACGTCCACCCAGAGCATCGCGCCTGCCGCTTCTGCCGCGAGCAATAGCGTCTTGCCCTCCCACCCCTTCCCGATGTGCGCCGAGATCCGCCACCATTGCCGACGGGTCATGCCGACATAGCTACAGACGACCCCGCGCTCATCGGGCCACCGCGCCGAGATCACGTACACGAGGTGGCTGTGGAAACCCAGGTCGGTGATCGTGTGGCGCGTCAGGTCTTCGCGCGCGGGGCCACCGTAGCAGGGCTCAAGAGACGCAAGCGTCGCGCTCATCGACGGATTCCCCGGCTCTCCATCCCGCCCGCTCTCGACCCCGTGCTGTGTTCAGCGCGACCCAGAACGGGCACGATGTCACAGGGGAGAACGGACGAGACGGAACGCCGTCGGTCGAAGCGCTGAACACGCCCTCCATTGTCGCCGACAGACACCCCCACAAGGCTCCGCATGTCGGCGTGTGGAGAACCCGAGGAAGCGGTTGGCCGCATGTGGATCCAGCTCACGACGCGAGGGCTCCCTTCGTCTTCGGGGGCCTGTTCCAGTGCGAGATCTTCCGGATGTCGCGGCCGGCGCCCTGGACGTCCTCCAGCTCGCGAGAACAGGTGTCGACGCGGCAGTAGTAGTAGGCGTGGAACTCGTCGTCCTCGATGCCGCGCAGCATGTGGGTGTCCTGGGTCAGGCCGTGCACGGGGCAGCGCCACCAGGTGCCCTCGAGCCCGGGGACGGGGAGGCGTTTCGCAGGGCGGCTCACGGCGTCCTCCGGTTCGCAGCCGCGTGCAGACCACGGATTCGCGCTTTCAAGTTGGAGACCTCCTGCGCCTGGTCTCGGCACTTGGCGTGGTCGGTGAGCCGCCGTCGGATGAACGCCCACGCGCGCTCCTTGTCGATGTCGAACCCGAACTCGATGAGCACGTTGCCGACGTTGCCGAGGTGTCCGGCGAGTTCATCGCGTTCCTTCTCGGCGCGACGCCGCCGACCGAATTCGTCGTCCTGGGCGCGCTTCGCCTCTCGGAGCTTGGTGCGCAGCCCGTCGATCTCCCGGTCGGTCGTCACGGCGTCCTCCACAGCGGGCTCACCGCCATCGCTACTTGCAGGTACGGGTCCAGCTGCGACTCCGGCAGTGACTGGCCCGCCCTACTGAAGCGGCTCGCCTCGTTCTCACACGGCCCACACTTCGACCGGAACCGCGTGGTGCGGTCCCGACGCATGCCGTGACGCACGATGGAACGCTTGCCCCCGCACTGCGGGCAGTCGGTTGGGAGCGGTGGTTCCGCGGGGCGGTCGCACGCGCACTTCAGCCGATACCGCTGCACGCCGGCACGGTTCCGACCTGCGCGGATCGCGGCCTTCCCGCAGAGCGGGCAGTCGCGGGGGCGGTGGCAGGGCGGGAGTGTGCTCACGCGACCGCGTGTTCCTCAACG
This sequence comes from Planctomycetota bacterium, assembly GCA_965248445.1. GTDB lineage: Bacteria > Planctomycetota > JAJSAM01 > JAJSAM01 > JAJVHW01 > CBDFJG01. Next base: position 352,184 of record CBDFJG010000002.1, on the reverse strand, counting down.
TCTGTCGTGAGCGCACCGCGGAGCAGCTCCACCTCGCCCTCGGCCCGCGCGAGCGCGTCAAGCACCGTGCTCAGCCCGTCGCGGACCGTGCGGTTGCGGATGTGCTTGTCTGGACGCTCGACGCCGGGGAAGTCCCGCGCGCACTCGAGGAAGTACACGTCGTCGGGGCCGAGGTCTGGACGCGGCGCGCGACTGCGGTGCGACGTGTCGCGCCCGACTCTGAAGGCGATGGACCCGTGCCGCGGCCCCATGCCGTACGCGCAGTCCGTGCGCTGGTCTCCAAAGTGCGCGTACCGCTTCACGCCCATGAACTCACGAGCGAGCGCCGTGACGCCGTCCTCCTGGATCGCAGCGATGGCGTCCTCGATGACCTTGCGGCGGGTCGTCGTGTTACAGACGCCTCCGACACGCAGCGTGGATCGTCTCAGTCGTTCGATGTCCATGTCGTTCCTCCTGTTATGGGTTTTCACTGCGCTGCACCTCCGGGCTGCTGGGGGGACGCGGGGAACGCGCGGCAGGTGCGCAGGTCGTCCGGCCATTCCGATGGGTCCCCACCCTTCTTGTCGTGGATACCCGTGGCGCAGCGGTTCGCGTACGCCGACGACCCGGCGTCGAGGAGGTTATGCGTCGTGTCCATCGGCCAGGCGCCGGTCTGCTTCAGGAAGAACGCGATGCCCGCATCGGCGCACTGATCGCGAACCGACCGTGCCCACTTGAGATCGAACGGCCGCGCGCCGGGGCCGCTCTCGCCGCCGCAGATGACCCAGTCGATTCCGTTCTGCGCCTCGCACACGACGCAGGGCACGTCACTCGGGTCGATCTCCGCGCAGAGGCAGTCCGCCCAGCGCGCGCCGGGCGCGAGTCGGTCCGGGAACCAGCCCGTGAGATCCACCGGCCCGAGCATGGGCTCGAGGGAGACGAACGTGACCGCAGCCGGCGTCGCGACGGCGTCGTCCACGCGCGCGTCGAACGTCTCCTGGTTGGATGCTGAGAAGCCGACGTGCACGTTCGGGAGGGGCCACTCGTACGGGACCTGCCACCCGCCGTTCCGCTTCGGGAGATCGACGGGGTAGCGCCCGAGTGCGTCCGCCATGAGGCGACGCGACTCGCCTGGTGGGGTGAGCATCTCGACGAACCGGCGCATCCGTGCCGGCCGCTTGGTCAGACACTGGAACGTGTGCTGTGGCGAGAGCGCCATAACCGCGAAGATCAGCGCCATCCACTCGAACGCGACCCGCTCGTGGAACAGGTCGCTCGTCGAGTTGACGAACACGCGACACGGCTTCCGCCACCGCAGCGGCGCCGTGAGCGTCTTCTCGGGAGCGAGGACGACCTTGCCGGTCCAACCGTTCGCATCGGCGACGCCGTGGCCCCAGAGTCCCGGCTTGGAGAAGCGCATCGCCATCGTCTCGGCGTAGCAGTGTTTGCAGCCGGCGCTGACCTTGCTGCAGCCGCGCAACGGGTTCCACGTCTTACCCGGCGTTCCGTCGTCGCCGCGTGTCCACTCGATCTTCGTGGTGCTCACGCCGCCTGCTCCGTCTCCAGGAGTCCGAGCGCAGCGAGCGCACCCGTCACGCGATCAGCGAACGCACTGTCCGTCGCCAGTCGCGCGGTCGCTCGGTCACGGCCGTAGATGACGGTGCTGTGATCGCGCCCGCCAAGCCACCGGCCGATCTCCACGAGCGACTCATCCAGAGAGAGGCACGCGATGTAGAACACGACCTGGCGCGCTTCGGAGATGCGTTTCGTGCGCTGCGGGCCGATGATGACGGCCGGCTTCAGGAGCCAGAGGCGTCCGACGGTCTCGACGATCGTGCTGAGCGAGCCGTCGAAGCGATCGCTGGTGCCGGTGCCCTTGATCAGCCCTTCGAGCGTTGCGACGCGTTCCTCGAGTTCGGTGAGTCGCTTGCTCTCTTGGCAGTGGGGACAGCGAGCGCTCATGTGGCGCTCCCTTCGAGCTGCTCGCGCAAGACGCGCACGGCTGCCTCCTCAATGCGGGCGGCGAACGGGGATCCGGGTGTCGTGTCGGCCTGCGCCTCGGCGACGATGCGTCGGCCGATGGCGCGGAGAGAGTGGTCGTCCCGCTCCGCAGTCAGTCGCTTGACCTCGGCCTCAGCCGCTACGCGCTTCTCCATCTGGAACTGATGGTCGCGAGCAAGGCTTAGAGCCTCAGCCTCCAGCGTGGCGCACCCTTGGCAGTGGCTCACTTCGCGCCTCGGTTCCGGTAGCAGTCGCGGATGATGCTGGCGAGCGGCTCGGTGCCGATCCACTCGCTGAAGCGAGGGAACTGGCGCTTGTGCTCATCCCATGCCCGCGCAGCCGCCTCCTCGATCCAGGCGTCTTGCGGCCAGCACTCCATGAGCGCACCGGCTTCCTCGTGGCCGAAGCGCGCGATGTGGTCGCCGAGGTGACCTGGTGGCCGCGAGCAGAACTTGTCCACGCCCGTCTGGGATGCGCGGCAACGCTGGACTGTCTCCTCCTCGGGCTCCCCCTTCTCCGCGTTCTTCAGGTCGGCGAGCTGCTGGGCAAGGGACCACGCAGCGCGCCGCCACCAAGCCTCGGCTTGCGTGTCGTCGTGCGCGGGAGCGAACGAGTCCGCCAAGGACGGCCCATCAAGCGCCAACCACTCAGTGACGGTGGGCGACTGAACGGCCTCCCGTAGCGCGTCCCCAGCGGTGACGCGGGACTGCTGCTCTGCGTACCACTGCGGGATCTCCGTCTCTGCGACGCTCTGCCCGCACGTCGTCCCGTCGGGCCGGTGGAACAACACAGAGCCGCTTCCACCGGTCAGCTTCCAGCCCTGCGAGATTGCGAAGAGGAGCGTCGTCTCGTTGAACGTCACTTCCGCCATCACGTCTCCTTGCTCTGGGTGGGGGACTTCCGCAGCCGCCGCCAGTCGGACAACCCCGGCGCGACGGTGAGTTCGACCAGCCCCGCCTCCTGCAGGCGGTAGCCGCTACGCCCCTTCATGACTTCGCCACAGCCGCAGCCGCACCAGACGATCTGATTACGGAACCGTCCGCGCGCATCGAAGCGCCCAGAGGCGCGTCCGTTCCAGAACCCCGGGACAGGGGTCTTGATGCCGCGCTTCTTGCACCGGATCGCGACCGCCGTCGAAGACACCCCGAACCGGCGACCCAGCTCCGGCATCGTGAATTCCCACACGAGCCGGGCGAGTTCGTCGTTGGGTAGGTCGAACTTGCGAAGCCCCTGCGCAGCGGCCTCCCGAGCGCACGCACGAGAGCAGTGCTTGTTGTGGCGCTGCCCCGCGGGCTGCCCGCAGCGGGCGCACGGGGGACGAGGCAATCGTTGGCGCGGTGTCATGCCGCCACGACCGAGAGCTTGGGGCCATGTCGGGGGCCATGCTGGCGGCTCTGGGTCGGTCCACCCCCGCGCCCAGGGACCGTGTTAGCCTCGGCGACCGGCGGCGGGAGACTGGCGAAAGCGTGGCGCCCACTCCTTCGGTTTCCGCGCCACGAACGACGGGTTCTGACCGGCGTCAGAGCCCGCGAGAGGACAGAGGGGGGGGGCACGTGCCCAAGCTCGAGACCAGCGGTCCGCTCGGCGAACGCAGCTACGTCCTGTCGACCGGCGACAATGTGATCGGTTCGGACACGGCGTGCGACGTCGTGCTGGACCATCGCTCGGTGTCGTCCGAGCATTGCAAGATCGTCGCGGTGATGGGTGCGTGGAAGGTCGTCGACCTCGAGAGCGACGCGGGCACGCGCGTGAACGGCCGCTACGTCAACCAGCACCCGCTGCGCGCTGACGACGTTCTCGAGGTGGGCGACGTCCGGCTCGTGTTCCGCGACGACGCGGGAGCGACCGGTGCCGCTCCCGCCACAACCTCCGTGGTCTCGGAAGCGGAACTTCGGCGGGCGGTCTCGAGCGCGGGAAGCGGGCGCGCGGCTCCCGGTCGCGCCTCAGCGCGCCGAGCGCCGGCACGGACGTCACGGCGCGCCGCGCCCGCCCGCCGGTCCTCTCGTCGCGACGACGGCTACGAGGAAGAGCGCCCGCGCCGGCGGTTCCGCCGAAAGAAGTCCAGTCCCGCGCCGATGATCATGGGCTTGCTCGGCGGCTTGGTCATCATCGCCGGACTCGGCTGGATGATGCTCAATGACACCGTCGCGCCCGCCGAGCGCGCCTTCATCGACATGCAGGCGGCCGAGCGCAAGATGAACTGGCAGGGCGTGCTCACCGCCGCGCAGGCCGCCGACGAGAACGACCCGGCGTTCGGCGGTCGCATCACCGAACTCAAGGAGCGCGCGGCGCGCAACATCGAGTCGGAGAAGAACGCGGGGAGAGTCAACGAGTCGATCCAGGCGCAGATCGCGATCCGGACCTGGCGACAGGACGACAACTGGAAGAACGACGCGGAGTACCTGATCAAACTCGACTCGTTCCTCGCCGAGTACGGCCATCTGGGCGGCCCCGCGGTCGACGAAGTGCGCAAGGAGCGTGTCAAGATCACCGGGTCGTCGGGCGCCGACGAACCGAGGACCGCGCAAGAGGGATGGAACCGCCTGCAGGCGGACGTCGCCGGACTGAGCAAGCTCGGCCGGTTCGGCGCCGCGATCGACAAGTGCAAGGAGTTCCGCACGAAGTTCGGCGCGGCAGATCCGGCGCTCGGGCGGCAGAGCGATGACATGGAGCGCAAGCTGTTCAAGGACGCTGAGAAGTGGCTCGGCATGCGGATCTCCCGCGCCTACGAGAAGGCCGAGCAGGGCACGAACTTCCAGGCCAGCAAGGTCCTCACGAACGCGGCGAACGACATCGGCATCCCCGAACTCGCTGACCGCGCACGCCAGAAGCTGCGCGAGATCCTGGATGAATTCTCGAAGTAGGCGGTAGCGACGAAGGGGGCGAGTACGCGGAACCCCTGTAGGGACGGGCCGCCGCGCCCGCCCGTGCCTCGACGGGTTTCGCGGGCGGGCGCAGCGGCCCGCCCCTACAACCGTGGTGTCGTCGGCGTGCGGAACACCCGCGGTCAGTCGATGCCGCACGCGCGGCGCGCTCGGTTCGTGACGTCGCGCGCCACGGCGCGCGCACGCACAGCACCTTCGCGCAAGACGTCATCGACGTAACCCGGGTCCGCTAGCAACTCCTCCCGCCGTGCGATGAATGGCGCGAAGTGCTCCTCGATCTTCCCGAGCAACTGCTTCTTGGCGTCGCCGTAGCCCATGCCGCCCGCGCGGTAGCGTGCCGCCAGCGCGTCGCGCTCCGCCACGCTGGCGAAGAGTGAGTAGAGCTCGAAGACCGTGCAGTTGTCCGGGTCCTTCGGGTCCTCGACCGGGGTCGAGTCCGTGACGATCGACATCACGAGCTTCGTGAGACGCTTGCCCGACTCGAACAGCGGGATGTGGTTGCCGTAGGACTTCGACATCTTCTCGCCGTCCGTGCCGGGAACGAGGGGGGCGCTGTTGAGCTGCACCTCGGGGAGCACGAAGACCTCGCCGTACCGCTGATTGAAGTACCCGGCGATGTCGCGCGTCATCTCGACGTGCTGCTTCTGGTCCTTGCCGACCGGCACGACCTCGGAGTCGACGATGAGGATGTCCGCAGCCATCAGCAGGGGGTACGTGAACAACCCCGCGGACGCGGACAGGCCCTTTGCGACCTTGTCCTTGTAGGACACGGCGCGTTCGAGCAGCCCCATGGGCGTCACCGTCGCCAGCAGCCAGGCCAGCTCTGTGACCTCGGGAACGTCACTCTGGCGATAGAGCGTCGACGTCTCCGGGTCGAGTCCCAGCGAGAGATACGTCACGGCCACGTCGCGCACGTTCGCGCGAAATGCCCCGGCGTCATGGATCGTGGTCAGCGCGTGGTAGTCAGCGATGAAGTAGTACGACTCGCCGGCCGTCTGGTTCTCGAGATGCTGGACGATGGCGCCGAAGTAGTTGCCGAGGTGCAACAGCCCCGACGGCTGCAGGCCGCTGAGATGTCGCTTGGTCGCCATGGCTGCCTCTTCTTCGTGTGTCCACCCCGGTCCGCCATGGACCGGCGTCCGCCACCAGAACGGCCGAGGATGCCAACGGGTTCGCCGCGCAGCGACGATTCGTGACCCGCAGGGCCGCTTCGACCGGCGGTCAGTCAGCGAAGATGCGCTTGCCGAGGGCCGACAGGATCAGCTCCATGGCCAGCTTGCCGGTGCGGTTGGCGACGTCGAGGATCGGGTTGATCTCGGTGACTTCGACGCTGCACATGCGGCGGGACTCGGCGGCCAGTTCCATCGCGAGGTGCGCCTCGCGGTAGGTCAGACCGCCCAACACGGCGGTGCCGACGCCGGGGGCGTGCTCCGGGTCCACGCCGTCGAGGTCGAAGCTCATGTGGAACGGCTCGGCTCCCGGACCGCTCGCGACTCCAATCGCCTCGCGCATGACGGCCGTCATGCCCATCTCGTCGATGTCCTTCATCGTGAAGACGGTGACGTTCGAGTTGTGGACGATCTTGCGCTCCTCGTAGTCGAGGTCGCGGATGCCGACGAGCGCAACGCGGTCGGAGGTGACCTTCGGCTTGGCGCCGGCGATGTCCGTCAGTTCACCCGGGCCCATGCCGAGCAGCGCTGCGAGCGGCATCCCGTGCACGTTGCCGCTGTTCGAGGACGAGGGCGTGTTCATATCCCCGTGCGCATCGACCCAGATGATCCCGGGCTGGACGTCCTTCTGGCGGAAGTGCGCGACGACGCCGGAGAACGTGCCGACAGCGCACGAGTGATCGCCGCCGATGACCACGGGAACGCGGCCTTCATCGAGCACACCCCTGACGCGCGCAGCGAGCTGCGTGCAGACGCTTGCTATCTCGTCCAGGTGCTTGGCCTTGGGATCGCCGGCGTCGAGTGTCTCGACGGCGTCGTGTCCCACGTCGCCGGTATCGACGACGTCCCTGAAGCCGGCCCGGGCCAGGCCATCGTGCAGGCCGGCGATACGGACGGCGGAGGGACCCATGTCGGTGCCGCGGCGTCCGGCCCCGAGATCGAGCCGCACGCCGACGATGGAAACAGGGTGGCGGGGCAGGAGTGGGCTCATGCCTCCTGTCTTACCACGTCGCCGAAGAGCTCCCGGAACGTGGCCGAGGCCACGGCCACGTCGTCTGGCGTGCCTTCGGCCTCGACCCTCCCTCCGGCCAGCACGACGACGTGATCTGCCGCGAGCACGGTCTCGCGCCGGTGCGCCACGACGATCGTCGTGCGGCCACGCGCCATCTCCGTCATCGCCGCTTCGACCAGACGTTCGTTCTCGGGGTCCAGAGCAGACGTCGGTTCGTCGAGCAGCAGGATCTCGGGATCCCGCACTACAGCGCGTGCAATCGCGACGCGCTGCCGCTCACCGCCCGATAGACCGGCCCCCCCCTCGTCGAGCACGGTCTCTAGCCCCTGGGGAAGACGATCGGCGATCTCGTCCACGCGCGCGATGCGAACCGCCGCTGCTATCTCCTCGGCAGACGCCGCCGGCCGCGCGTACGCGATGTTCTCCGCAAGCGTGCCGCCCAACAGCCGCGAATGCTGCGTCACGAGTGCCAGGCGCGCACGCAGCGACACGAGGGTGCAATCCCGGACGTCGCGTCCGTCGAGTGTGACGCTCCCGTCGTCTGGATCGAGCAGACGGGGGAGCATGTGCAGCGCGGTCGTCTTGCCGGATCCGGATGGCCCGACCAGAGCTGTTGTCCTACCGGCCGGCGCGTGGAACGAGACGCCGTCGAGCGCGACGCGCCCGTCCGCGTGCACGATGCGCACGCCGTCCCACCTCACCTCGTGCGCCACGGGCGGGAACGGCTGTGCGCCGCTGCGCTCCTCCACGCGGCGGGGCATGTCGATCGATCCGAACAGACGCGCCGCGCCCGCGATGCCGCCCTGCAGACGATTAGCAGCGCCGGCCGTCTTACGCAGCGGTCCCCAGGCGGCGCCGAGCAGCGCGAAGACCGCCATGAGCGCGCCCTTGCGCAGTTCGCCGTTCACGACGAGCCACCCGCCGAACCAGAGCACCGGTGCAATGGCGAGCACTTCGGCCAACTGCAGACCGGGTCCGTTGGCCGCCTCGAGCCGCGCCAATCGCTTCGTCCACGCGTACACGCGGCCGGTCACCTGGCGGAAGCGCGAACGCTCGCGGTCCTCGCGACCGTAGACCTGCACGGCGGGGAGTGCCGTGACCGTCTCGTGCACGCGCGACAGCATCTCGCTGCGCTTGGCGAGCATGCCTTCGGCCGCCTTGCGGATGCGTCTCCCGAGCAGTTGCAGCACGAGCGCCGCCGGTGGCACGACAGCGAGTGACACCACGACGAGCTTCCATGACATGAAGAGCGCTGCACCGAGCGCGAAGACGAAACGGCACGGCTCGAGCACGAGGATCCCGATCAGCGTGCCGATCGCCTTACCCGTCATGTCGAGGTCGTAGCTGAAGCGCGCAGACAGCGTCCCGGCGCCGAGCCGCGCCAGAGTGTGCTCGTCCTGCTCCGTGATCCGGTCGTACAGCTGCTCGGCGAGATCGAGCTGCGTGCGCGACGTCACGAGCTCGACGATCACCTTGTGCGCGAACGTGGCGACCGCCGCCAGCGCCGAGAGCACGACCATCACGCCGAGGAACACCGCCAGGAGCCGTAGGGCGCTGCCGCCCGCGAATGCATCCGCCCGATCCGCGGCGGCGGCTCCCAGCGCGCCCATGCCGCGCAGCCGCGCGAGCGTCTCGTCGATTCCTCCTGGTTCCAAGATCACGTCGAGCACGGGGGCCAGTGTGGTGATGCCGCCGACCGCCAGGGCGCCTGCCACGATGCCGAGCACGGTGCCCAGCGCCACGCGATGGACGCGGGGCTGCAGCGCTCGGAGCAGTCGGCGGACCGTGGAGGCGCCCGAGGCGGGGTCGTGGGACCGGGTGGATTTCATGAGGGTTGGGCGAGCGGGCAAGATCGTATCCACCTCAGGCGGGGCGTGCGCGGGTCCTCCGTCTCCGGCGGTTGGCGACTTGCGGCCAGGCTCGGAACGCACCGTGACAGAAGCGGGCGGGAAGTCTGGATGCGATAGGAGAGGGGGCGCGCCCGACATGAGGCTCCAGCGGTACATCGGGAAGGAACTGATCCTCGCGTTCTTCCTGCTCCTCGCGATCGTCACGGCGATCGTCGGGGCCGCGCTGATCCTGCAGTTCCTGCACAAGGCCCCGGAGCTCGGCCTCGTGGCGATGCTCCAAGCACTGCCGTTCGTGCTGCCCGAGGCGTTCCCGATCACGCTGCCGCTCGCGTTCCTGGTGGCGTGCCTCCTCTCGTACGGCCGCTTCGCCTCAGACAACGAGTTCACGGCCTTCAAGATGGGCGGAGTGCACCCCTGGCACGCCGTCGCTCCGGCCATCCTCATCGGGATCGTCCTCTCGTTCGGAACGCTCTGGCTGAACATGGACGTCCTGCCGTGGGCGACGCTCGGCAAGAAGGCGATCCTCAAGGACCAGATTCAGCAGTTGGTGCGCGCGCTCGGTGCGGGCGAGTCGACGAGCGTCACGGTCGGGAAGCACTTCCAGATGTCGGCCGGCGGGCGGGACGACAAGGGCGGGTTTCTCGACGTCTACATCACGTACCGAGGCAGCAAGAACAGCTCCAGCGCGGACGCGTCAATCGACGGGCTGGCGCTCGGGACCGCACAACTCGAACTGCGGGCTGAGCGTGCGCTGCTGTGGCTCGCCGACGATGGCGATACGCTGTTCCTCCGTCTGTTCGAGGCGCAATGGCGGCAGGGGGACACGCGCGTCACGAAGCGCGAGGCGCTGATCGCCGTGAACCTCGAGAGCCTGGTCGGGGAGTCGCCTCACGAGGAGCACAAGCGCGCCGCGCTGATGACGGTCCCACAGTTGCTCTACCGGATGGGCCGCGACACTCCCGACCCTCAGGAGAAGCGCGACTGGCAGTCCGAATTGTGGCGGCGTCTCGCGCTCGGCATCGCCCCGCTGGTGTTCGGGATTGTCGGCGCGCCCCTCGGCCTGGTCACCGGCCGCGGTTCGCGCGCGGCCGCGTTCATCACCGCCCTGATCGTGGCGTTGCCGGTCTACTACCCGCTGCTGCGCCTCGGCGAGAATCTGGCAGAGGCCGGGACGCTCCCGGCGCCCCTCGGGCTGAACCTCGGCAATCTGATGCTCGTGGGCGGCGGGCTCTACATGCTCCGCAGGGCCGTGCGGACGTGAACATGTGGACCCGCGTCTTCGGACAGCTCGACCGCTACGTGCTGCGGCGCTTCATGAGCGTGTACGGCATCTGCCTGTTCGGTTTCCTGCTGCTGTTCCTCGTGGTGGACGGTGTCGGCAAGATCGACGAGTTCCTCGAGGTCGCAGGTGATGCTCGCAACGACGTCTCGATCACGCGGCTCGCCATCGAGTTCTACGCCGCGCGCATCCCGGTCATGACGCTGGTCTTTGCGCCGTACCTGACGCTCTTCGCGGCGATCGCCTGTTTGATGACGTTCACCCGGCACAACGAGCTCGGCCCCATGATCTCCGCCGGCCGGAGCGTGCACCGCATCCTCCTGCCCGTGTATCTGGTCGCCGTCGGACTGACCGTCCTCCTGATGGTGGCCGAGGAGCACATCGTGCCGCCGTCGCTGCGTCAGCTCGAACGGATCGAGCGGCGGATGGACATCGACGACGTGGCGCGCGGCCGCACCGTTCCGCACCTCCGCTCCGGGCCGAACACCTTCGTGGCGGACCGCTGGTTCCGCGACGAGATGAAGCTCACCGGAATCTCGTCGATCGGATTCACGGATACGAACGGCGACCTCCCGAGCGGGCGGCTGCTCGCACGCGCGCTCGTCTACCGCCAGCACGCGGGCGCCACCTCGTGGTTCCCGGTGGACGGGACGATCCAGCCGGAGGGCACGGACGCCGAGGGCCGGCTGCAGAATCCCCACGTCATCGACTTGCGCACCCCGATCCCGATGGAACTGACGCCGGACGACATCGAAGTGCTGATCGAGGACGAGACGGCGTCGCTTTCGCGGGCCAAGCTCGAGGCAATGCAGGAGCTCTATCCCGATCGGCGAGACAGGATCGAGATGCAACTGCTCACGCGGAGAGCCCGCCCGGTGGCGAGCTTCGTCCTCCTGTTACTCGGGTTGCCGTTCGTGGCGCGGCCCGGGCAGCGCTCCATCGCGGCCGGGCTGGCCGTCGCGTTCGGCTGTGCGGTCTCGTACATGGCCGTCGACCTGTTCTTCCAGGAGATGGGCACGCGCGGCGAGCTGCAACCGATGATCGCGGCCTGGTTCGCGCCTGCGTTCTTCACGGCGCTCGCGCTCGCCCGATTCGACAGGATCGTCACGTGACGAAGGCAGTCGAGTAGCCATGGGTTCCCGCCAGCCACGGCAGTACGCCGACCTCTCGAAGCCGCGCACGCACTGGAATCTCCGCGTCGAGCTGCCGCAGGACGGCATGCGCCTCGATCGGTTTCTGGCGGAGCGCGTGCGCTGGCGTAGCCGCACCGAGCTGCAGCAACTCGTAGACGAGGGGCGTGTCACGGTGAACGAGTCGCTGCGCAAGAGCTCCACACGGCTGCACGACGGCGACCGTGTCGTGATCCGGATACCGCAGCCCGACGTCGCGGTCGACCCGGCCAGCATCCCCATCGACGTGCTGGTCGACGACGGACACTTGATGGCGGTCAACAAGCGACCCGGGATCGTCGTGCACCCGACCAGCGGCCACACGCTGACGAACGTGCTCTCCGCTCTGCACGCCCGCTACCGCGACACGGCGAACCCGGAGCGGGACCGCGTTCCGCACATATGCCACCGCATCGACAAGGAGACCTCGGGCGTCCTGCTGTTCGCGTTCTCCGACAAGCTGAAGGCGGACGTGTCGCTCCAGTTCGAGGCGCGCGAGGTCAAGAAGGAGTACTTGGCGCTGGTGCACGGGGAGCCGTCGCCGGCGGAGGGCGTCATCGACGCGCCGATCCTCCACCGGCGGGTCGATTGGCCTCGGCTGATCGTCGATCCGGACGGGCTGCCGAGCCGCACCGAGTACCGGGTCGAGGAGGGGTTCGGCACCGCGTCGCTGGTGCGCTTCTTTCCGCTGACCGGCCGCACGCATCAGATCCGCGTGCACTCGGCGCACACCGGGCACCCGCTTCTTGCCGACGAGACGTACGGCGGCACCAGGCCGGTGCACGCGCGCGACGTGGATCCAGCGGGCGGTGACGAGTCGGTCCTGCTCGAGCGCGTTGCGCTGCACTCGTCCCGGCTCGAGATCCGCCACCCGGTGACCGGCGAACGCGCGGTGTACAAGGCACCGCTGCCGGCGGACCTCCAGTCGGTGCTCGACTTCCTCAGGGAGCGGTGCTGACGTGCCGCTCGCAGGCGCACGCAAACTCCTGAAGCCGCGCGTACGGCGGCGGAGCGGGCTGTTCCTCGCGGAGGGGCCGCACGTGATCGACCTTGCCCTCGAGGCGCACGTCGACGTGTGTGACGCGTTCGCATGCCCGGAGATCGCCAACGACGCGGCGTCGGCGACGGTGGCGCGGCTCCGGGCAGCGGGCGTGCGGGTGCGCGACGTCGGATCGAAGGCGCTGCGCGAGGTCGCCGGCACGTCGGCGCCGCAGGGAGTCGTTGCGGTGCTCAGGGAGCCCGCGTACGACCCGTCGGCGTGGACCGCCGGTGGGCTCCATCTCGTTCTTGCGGGAGTCCAAGATCCCGGGAACGCTGGAACCCTGGTGCGCGCGGCCGAAGCGCTCGGTGCGCGGTCCGTGCTCGGCCTGCCCGGAACCACCGACCTGTTCGGACCACGCGCCGTCCGCGCCGGACAGGGTGCGCACCTGCACGTTCCGATCGCGCAGGCCGAGGCCGCGGAGTCGGCGCTCGCGGCGTTGATGGCTGCTGGGGGCGAGCTGTGGGCGGCCGCCGCGGACGGGGAGGACGTCTCCAAGGTGACTCCGCCGCCGTTGCTCGCGCTGGCCCTTGGCGGGGAGGCGCAGGGGCTGCCCGCCGCGCTGCGGCAGGGTGCGAGCCGCGCCGTCGGCGTGGCGCAGCCGGGGCGCGTCGGAAGCCTCAACGTCGCGATGGCCGGGTGTGTGCTCCTCGCGAGCCTGGCCGGCCGCTCCGCCTGAGGCCGGGGCCGATCGGGCAGCCAGCCGCGGCCCGCGGGGCCAGTTCGAGCCTGGGTCGAGCCTGACGAGGTGTCCGCGCTACACACGCGCAGGCCGCCCTGCCGATAGTCCGAGTGGGCCCATGGCAACCACGGAACTCACAGTCCCGACCCTCGCACGCGTGCACGCGCCGACGCTGGCGCACGTGCGTGCTCGCATGCAGACGCTGCTGGACGACCCGGAGAGCCGCGGAAGCGTCGCGCAGATCGTCGAGGTGGACGGAGCGATGGCCGGGGCCGTCCTACGCGGCGTGCACTGCCCGCTCTACGTCTACGAAGACACCTCCGGTGGGGCAATGGTGAGGCGGGCCGCGGAGCGTACCTCGGTGGCGATCCTGCGGCGGATCACCGAAGCGATGCCCGGGTACGCGCTCGGCGACGATCGCGATCACGTCGAGTCCGCCTGCCGCCACTGGGCCCACGACGTGGCCGTGGCCGCGGCTTGCAGGGCCCTGGCGAACGACGGCGGGTTCGACGACGCCAGCCTCGCGTTCGTCGCGGGACTCCTCCACGACCTCGCTTGGCGCTTCGCCGGAACCGACACGGAGGCGCCGGAGAAGGTGACAGACGGTCTGCTGCGTTCTTACGCCCTCCAGGACGAGGTCGTCTCTGCGGTGCGCTTCCATCGCGCTGTGCAGCGCGGGATGCCGGCGGAGTCGATTGCGATCTCCGGTCAGCCACTGCCCGAACGGACCCGTCGCCTGCTGATCCTGCTGGCACGCGCTGACCAGCTCGTAAGCGGACTCGGCTACGACGACGGCCAGTCGAGCGACTACGAACCGATCGACAGCGACGTCCCTGAGAGCCGCGCCATCGGACAGGTGCGCGAGGCGATCGAGCTGGAGTTGCGACACGCTGCTGCGTTGTTGGGCCTCGACGACGCGGAGCCGCACGACTTCGTCCGCCAGCTCACGAACGCGGAGATGCGCGCGATCGAGGGCGAGCGGGGTGTACCAGGCGTGCACGTCGCGAGGACCGCCGGCCGCGTCGCCGAGGTGCACCGCAAGCTGATGGCAGCGCGAGCGTGCAACTCGGTGACGGGAATACTCGAGCGCGGGCTGCACGCCATCCGCGACGGACTGGGCTTCGGTCGAGTGGTGCTGCTCGATCCCGACTCCACGGACGCGACCCGCATGCGCGCGCGCACCGTGATCGATCCTTCGGGCCTGCCGCTGGCAGGCGGGTTGCTCGGGTTCGAGGTCCCGTGCAGCCACGGTGGCGCTCTGCAGCGCGTCGTGGCTGCCGGCGACGCTGTTCTGATTGAGGATCACGAGACGGACGGCGGCGCGCTCTCGCGCCTCGCAGTGGATCAGATGCTCGCCGCCCGCCTGTCCGCGGGAGCCGCCAATTTCGGCGTCGTGGTCGTGGATCAGTTCTTTTCCGGACGCCGCCTGACCGACGAAGACGCCGCACTGCTCGGACTGCTCTGTGACGCGCTCGGCCTCGTGCTTCAGAACGCGGCGCTCGACGTGCAGGGCGAGACTCTGCGGTCGCTCGCGGAGAAGGACGAACTGACGGGCATCAACAACCGCCGCAACATCGTCTCGATCCTCGATCGCGAGATCCGCCGCGCGGACCGGTTCGGACACAGCCTGTCCGTCGCGCTCCTCGACGTGGACTTCTTCAAGCGGTGGAACGATCACCACGGCCACCAGGTTGGCGATGTCGTGCTGAAGGCGGTCGCCCAGCTCATCGCGTCCTGCAGTCGCGACGTCGATGCGTACGGCCGCTACGGCGGAGAGGAATTCCTCGTCGTCCTGCCGGAGACTGCTTTGTCGCACGCCGTCCTCTATGCCGAGCGCCTTCGTTTCACCATGGAGACCGAAGGTGGGGAGATGTTCCCGCAGTACCAGCCGCAGCGCCTCTCCGTGTCGATCGGCGTCACCGAGTTCGTGCGCGGCGACGACGTGGACAAACTGGTCCAGCGAGCCGACGAGGCGATGTACGCCGCCAAGAACTACGGCCGCAACCGAGTTTGCGTCGAGAGGAAGCCCGAAGCCGCCGACTGAGCCTCCGCGGGCTCATTTGTCACCGCTCGCGAGGCCAGCGCACACACTGAGTGCGCATGCAGCGCGCCCTCGTCCTCCGCGTCGATCGAAAGCGTGTTGTCGTCGAACTGCCGGACGGCCGGGTCACGGACGCGCAGATCAGGGGCACGTTCCACCGCGGCAAGGGGCGCCTGAAGAGCCCGGTTGCCGTCGGGGACCTGGCGGCGGTGGACGAGACCGACGCCGGCGATTACGTGATCGCCGGCGTAGACGAGCGGCGCAGCGTGCTGCTCCGCCCCGAGGTCGTCGGCCGCTGGCGCAATCAGGTGCTGGTCGCGAACGCCGATCGCAGCGTGCTCGTGTTCTCCCACGCCGACCCTGCGCCCCGCTCCGGTCTGATCGACCGCTTGCTCGTCGCCTGCCACGCCGGCGAGGTGCCGCCGGTCCTGGTCTTCAACAAGTCGGACCTCGAGGCTTCCGCCGAGACGAAAGAGACCATCTCGCTGTACGAGCGCCTTGGGTACGAGGTGCTGCACACGTGTGCGTCGACCGGAGATGGCTGCGATGCGTTGTCCGCTCTGCTGTCCGCCCGCAGCTCCGTGTTCGCCGGTCCGTCGGGCACCGGCAAGTCGTCCTTGATCAACCGCGTTCTTCCGGGCATCGAGTTGCGCACCGGCGAGATCAGCCGTCACTCCGGGAAGGGCAAGCACACCACGACCGCCGCGCAGCTCGTACGCATACCCAACGACGCGGGGCACGTGATCGACACGCCGGGCATCAAGGAGTTCGGGCTCGTCGGCATCGCGCCGCGTGACCTCGATCTGAACTTCCCCGAGTTCCCGGGACCGGCGGCGTGCCGGTTCGACGACTGCCTGCACATCAGCGAGCCGGGTTGCTCTGTGCGCGAAGCGCTGGAGTCGGGCGACGTGGCCGACAGCCGCTACGCAAGCTTCCGCACCTTCCTCAAGGAACTCGAGGAACACGCACAGCGACGGTGAGCAGCGGGCACTGGCATCGCCCCAATCGCGTCGCCGGCGTCAGCCGGCGAGCCAGACAAATCAGCGCGCCGCGCTGCCTCCCCACATGGGCCAGCCGTCGGCGCGGAGGTCGCCCGTGTGCACGCTGATCAGCCGGCCGTCGGTGGTCGTCGCGATGACGCGGCTGTCGTGGACGATGACGCCGCCGGCGAGTCGCGCGCCGAGATCGACGGCCCAGGCGACCTCGCCGTGCTTCAGGTCCACGGCGCGGATCTCACCCAGACGCGTGGCGACGACGACCGTTCCGCGGGCGAGTGCAGCTTGGCCGACGATCGCCCCCTCGACGTCCAGCTCCCACCACGCCAGATCCTGACCGGTTCGCTTGTCGAAGACGCGGAGCGTCTTGGCGGCGGCGAGCACCAACTTGTCGTCGGCGAGTGTCGGACGCAGCCCGTCGCCCCAGAACGCGCCGCCGTCGATCGTGTTCGCGGCTTCCGCCCGGACGGTCGGCGCGCGCACGGGGTCCCTCACCGTCATCGTGTCGCGACTGCTGGGCGTGAACGCCATCTCTGAGTAACGATCGCGGCCGGTTCTGAGGTCGAGGCACGCCACGGCGCTGGACCCGGCGACGTAGACGCCTGAATCGTCGACGGCCGGCATGCCGCGCGCTCCGATCTCCTTGCGCCAGCGGGTCCGGCCCTCCGCCAGGTCCACGCAGTAGACGGCGCCGCTCTTGGTCGTCAGGATCGCCGCGCCGTCGCGCACGACAGGCGCCCCCCGGCCGTCGGCGTCGATCGCGACATCGGCGAGGACCTCGCCCGTCTCCGGGGCCACGAGAGTCAGCGCGGGGATCTCGCTCTCGTCGCGCGTCGGGTTCTTGGCGCGCTTCGGCCGCGCTGTCACGACGGCGCCGTCCGCGAGCGACGGGACCGACTCGAGCGAGCTGGCGAGGAAGTTCGACCAGACTTCGTGCCCGTTGCGCGTGTCGAATGCGTACAGCGTGCAGGATTGCGTGTTCACGTAGACGCGGCGGTCGCGGACGACGGGCGGTGTCGGTCCGTTGTCGTTCATGCGCGTGCGCCAGCTGAACCGTCCGGTCAGGAAGTCGACGGCGAACATCTCGGACGAGTTGAGCGGGCCACCGGCGAACACACGCTTGCCATCCGTGGCAGGCGTGGGCCACGCGCTGTCGGAGCGGGCGCTGCGCGCGGCAAGCTCGATGACCCAGCCGTCCGCCCCGCGGATCTTGGCCGCCTGGAACCGCGCTCCGCGCTTGGGCAGCGTGACACGGAAGTGCACCTCGGCCGGCGTGCCGAGGATGCGCATGTCCACGCCGTCATCTGCTTCGACGGCCGCTGCGGGAAGGGCGAGGAGGGCGGCGGCGGACAGGAGGGCGGCGGAAGAGAGGGGGTGCGCAGCGCGCCACGAACGGCGCAGTGTGATCACGAACTGCATGGATGTGTGCCCCGGATGTACTCGCGCCCCCGACCGGGGCGAGTGTAGCGGCATCCGTCATTCCATGGGCCGCAGCCCGCGGTCGATGACGAGGGGAGAGGAGGCAAGTGCGTGGAGACTTCGCAGATCATCGGTGTCGTGCTGATCGTCGCCGGCCTCCTCGACGCCGCGATGGGTCGCTTCGTCGTCGGGCCACGCGTGCAGGATCCCGCTCAACGGCCCATGATCGTCGGCTCGCTGGTCCTGTCGGGCGTCATGATGGTCCTGCTCGGCGGCGCCCTGCTCGGCGGCGTGATCAGCTTCGAGTAGCCCGCATCGTTCACGAGACTCCCGCGCCTGAGCTGCAGGCTAGGTGAGGTCGACGGGATCGACGTCGATCGTGATCTCGGCACCGCGCGCGCGCGCCGTCACGCGAGACAGGCGGAGCACGGCGGCCCGCTGCACCGGTTCGTCCGCCGCGCGGAGGACGACGTGCCAGCGCTGCCGTCCGCGCACACGTCCGATCGGGCAGCGGGCGGGACCGAGGACGTCGGCGCTGCCCGGCGGAAGCGAGTCGCGGAGCACGTCGGCAACCTCTTGCGCCCTCCGGCGGGCTGCAGCATCGTCCTTCGCCTGAGCGACCACGCGCACGAGCCGGGTTGAAGGCGGCCAGCCGGTGCGCGCTCTGTCTGTCAGTTCGTCGCGTGCGAAGCCCTCGTAG
The DNA here is from genome assembly GCA_965248445.1 of Planctomycetota bacterium. Lineage (GTDB taxonomy): Bacteria > Planctomycetota > JAJSAM01 > JAJSAM01 > JAJVHW01 > CBDFJG01. The sequence continues at coordinate 333,964 of CBDFJG010000002.1, read as the reverse complement.
TCGTGCTCCCGCGCACGCATGAGCGCTGCGTGGCGCGGCTGCACCGTCTGCACGACTACCGTTCCGGGGCGATCCGCGCGGCCCGCGCGACCGGCCACCTGTGAGACGAGCTGGAACGTGCGTTCCGCCGCGCGGAAATCAGGAACCATGAGTGACGTATCGGCCGACACGACTCCGACGGCCGTCACCCGCGGGAAGTCGAGGCCCTTGGCGATCATCTGCGTGCCGAGCAGGATGTCGACCTCGCGGCGGCGGAAGCGGCCGAGCACGTTCTCGTACGCGGCGCGGTCGTGCATCGCGTCGCTGTCCATCCGTGCGATGCGCGCCCCGGGGAACACGAAGTGAACAGCGTCCTCCAGCCGCTCGGTGCCCGCGCCGAGCCGTGACAGTCCAGGGATGTGGCACTCCGAGCACGAGGTGGGCATCCGGTGTTCGCGCCCGCACGGGTGGCACAGCACCGTGCCGTTCACGCGGTGGAACGTGAGCATCACGCTGCAGCGATCGCAGGCAAGCGTGTGTCCGCAGCGCGTGCAGTACACGCTGGTCGCAAAACCGCGTCGGTTGAGCAGCAGTATTGCCTGCTCGTCGCGGTTGAGAGCGCGGCGCACGATCTCGACGAGCCGTCGGGACAGGAGGTTTCGCCGCTTGGTGTCGCGGTGCTCGCGGGCCATGTCGACGACGTCCACGATCGGCATCCGCCCGGGGCCGGCCCGGCGGGGGAGCGACAACAGGGTCAACTCACCCTGCACGGCAGCGGCGTACGTCTCGAGCGCCGGCGTGGCCGAGCCGAGGACCACGGGACAGCCCGCCCGCCGCCCCCGCTCGAGCGCCACGCTACGGGCGTTGTAGCGCGGCGCGGACTGCTGCTTGAACGAGGGCTCGTGCTCTTCGTCGACGACCACGATCCCGAGGTCGGGTAGCGGAGCGAGGATCGCGCTCCGGGGACCGATCACGACGTCGGCTCCGCCTGCGCGGATGAGGTGCCACTGGTTCCGGCGTTCGGCATCGGTCAGGGCGCTGTGAAGCACCGCGACGCGCTCGAACCACCCTCGGAACCGCGCGACGGTCTGCGGCGTGAGCGCGATCTCCGGCACGAGAACAATCGCCTTCTTTCCGTTCGAAACGACCTGGTCGATCGCTCGCAGGTACACCTCGGTCTTGCCGCTGCCGGTCACGCCGTGCAGCAGGAACGCCTCGTGGGTGCCCGCCGCGACGGATGCACCGATCGCTTCGAGAGCGCGAAGTTGTTCCGCGTTCGGCGCGACGTCCGCCGGCGGCTCCGGTTCGCGCCCGGCGAACGGATCCCGCGATACGCGTCTCTCCTGGATCGAGACGAAGCCGTGTTTCACGAGTGTGAGCACCGGCGATTCCGTGCACTGCGCGGAGCGGGCCAGGTCGCGCACCGCGAGACCCTCGGGATGCTCGATCAGCAAGCGCAGGACGCGGCTGCGCTTGATCTGCTTCTCGGACAGACGGGCGGCCTCTGCCTCCGCGGCGTCCAGACTCACCGTCAGGGTCGCCGTCCGGACGGTCGCCTCCGTCGCACCGCTGCGCACGCCCGCGGGCACGCACGCGGTCAGGGCTTCGCCCCACGAGCACGCGTACGTCTCGGAGATCCAGAGCGCCACGTCCATCATGCCGGCATCGAGCAGTGGACCGTCGTCGAGGATCTCGGTGACGGCCTTCAGCTCGCGGTCCCCGTGCGCACCCTCGGCCTCGTCGGGGAACCCGATGCACCAGCCGTCCATGGTCCGCGGACCGAACGGCACTCGGACTCTGCGGCCGCGGCTCAGACCCTCTTGCAGCGGGTCCGGGACCCTGTACGTGAACGACGTCCGCACAGGGAGCGGCAGGCACACGGAGACCAACTTGGACGCGACCATGGGGCCCGGCACGTTACGCGGTCCGACCGACGACGCTGCAGAACAGGGGTAGCCTGGCGGGATGATTGCCATGTCCACGCTGTGGAACGCAGGCCGCAGCGCCGGTCAGGCGCCTGCTGTGGAGGAGTTGGTACGGCTCGGCCACCGTGCGGTGGCGCTCGACGGCAGACTCGACGCCGCCGACGTGGCGACGGCCGCCGGTGTAGCGCGCGCGGCGCGGGCGCACGTGACGTGCGTCTTCGCGCAGAGCCCCGGTGACGACGCGGATCCGGGGAGCGTGTCCGGCTTGTCCTCGCTCCGTGGCGAAGTCGGAGAGCGCGCAGTTCGCAACTCCCTCGCAGCCATCGACGCCGCGGCGCAGTTGTCCTGTGGCGTGGCCGTGCTCCGTGCCGGCAGCGTGCCGGCGCTCGACCCTGGCCGCGAGGCGCGGTGGCACGAGCAGATGCTGCAAGAGGGCCAGACGGCAACTCTCCACGCGGAAGTGCGCGCCGCGATCGACGCAGACCGGGCCGAGCGCGATCGCATGCTCGGCGCACTGTGTGAGCGCCTGCACGCGCTGCTCTCCGCGCGACCGGACACGAATCTGTTGATCGAGACGTCCTCCAGCGCGCTCGGTCTGCCGCATCCGGCAGAGGCGCGGCACCTGCTCGACGAGTTCCGGGGCAAGTCGCTCGGCTACTGGCACGACGCCGGACACGCAGCGCACCTGTTCGCGCTCGGCGTGTGCCGCCAGGAAGAGTGGCTCGAACAGCTCGGTCCGCGCACCGGCGGAGTCACGCTGTGCGACTGGTCGCCGCTCGGCGGGCGATTGCCGCCGAACGCCGGGCTAGTTGGGTGGAAGGACCTGCGCTTCCAGCTTCGGTCCGACTGGCCGCGGGTCCTGGCGCTCGATCCGTCGTTCCCCGCTCCGCTCGTCGACGACACGCTGCGGGAACTGACGGACCTGGGCTTCTAGGGGACCGCGCTGGCGCCCGCGGCGCCCGGAGGCCATCATCTCCGCGCGGTGCCGGAGGCAGGGTTGTCGTGGATGACGCCTCCCACCGTGGTGGGATGGTCCGCTCGGGATCGTCCGCTGCAAAGGAGAGGGGACAACCGTGCTGCGATCGTTGTCGATTCTGGTTCTCACGTTGGGAGTCGCGTGGATCGGACTTCCGGGCATCGCTCGCGCCGACGTCGGTGACGTCACGCCGAACGCCGTGGCGGTCGGTCACACGTTCGACGTCGAGGTGCCGCCCGAGTTCGGTGACAACCGAAAGAAGATCAAGGTACGCCTGACGCCCAGCGTCGAGACCGGTGCGAAGAAGCCCAAGCGGCCGAAGGTCAAGGTCCACGCTGCCGTACTCGGCCTGATCTCCTGCACGCTGAAGCGCGGGCTGGAGGGCAAGCGGGACGTCACGGTGAGCGGCCCTGGCCAGCCCGACTTCGTCATCCTGTGCGGGCTCGTGATCAAGGTCCCGACGTACGAGTCGATCACGCCGAACCCCGCGAACCCGAAGGATCTCGTCACGGTCATTGGGGTGTGCTTCGGGAAGAAGGGGAAGGTCTGCGTCGGCGGCAAGAAGGCGAAGGTGAAGGTCTGGACCGACACGATGATCCAGTTCGTCGTGCCGAAGAAGGTGAAGCAGTCGCCCGCCGTCGTGGAGATCAAGGCGCGCGCCGGTTCGGCTGTGCTCGACGGTCCGGACGCGCTCGAGATCGAGCTACCGCCCGTGAAGAAGAAGAGGAACACGGTTGACGGCACGATCGACGGGAAGCCGTTCCGTGCGAAGGGCCGGTTCCTGGGTGAGTTCGTCTACGACCCGCTCGACCAGTGCGGGATTCTCCAGGTCACGGACAAGAACGTCATCTTGACCGTGCAGGTGCAGGTGCCGGGCGGCCTCGACACGGGCCCGTTCTCGAAGTGCATCGACACGAACAAGATCCAGACGCCGGCCGTCTCGGCTCTGGACATCTCCAGCGTCGGCAACTCCGGCTACGTGTCCGTGGGGGACGGCACCGATTGGAAGGTCACGATCGAAGCGGCCGGCGGACAGGGCGAGCAAGTCTGCCTGACGATCACCGGGACGCTGCACGGCGACGGAAAGGACGTGCCGATCAACGTCGGGGCCAGCCTGCCGCGCAGGGACGACTGACCGCGCGTTGCGAGCGCGTTGCTGAACGCGAACGGGCCGGCGCGTGAGCGCCGGCCCGTTCTGTGACAGTTCGATCCGGTTGTGAGCTCGATCAGGGGTCCGGTTGCGCTACGTGAGCGCTACCTGTGGAACCAGGGGGTCTTCGGATCGCTGGCCGGATTCTCGTGATAGAAGCCTGCTCCGGCGCCTTCCCAGACGTCGCCGCCCCAGAACTGGACCGGGTTGAGAATGAGCCAATCGGGGATGCCGGCGAGCAGCGTGACGACGGGATAGAACGGGATGACGTCCGTGAACAGCCCCGTCATCGCCGGATCCTCGACGTAGTTCTGGTTGCGCCAGTCGTCAACCGAGTAGCTGAGGTGCGATGGACCCGAGCGGCATGCCGACGTCGCGAGCGCGCCGACCAGCATAAGAGTGAAGAGCGTCTTCTTCATGGTGCGAGTGCCTCCCTGCATAGAATTGGTTGGGGGAGCGCTCCCCCGGGACGGTTTTCCCGCGTCCATGATGCACCAAGATTGCGTGAACCGCGCGAGTTGGTCACGCGATGCGCACGACACGGAATCACGGTTCGCGTCGCGCTGTCACGTCAATCTGACGCTTCGACGCTGTGCATGCATGGTGCGTTCATCGTCGGCCGACTTTCGGGATTCAGCCGAGCGTCGACGGGGGCGGAGTGACGGCTCCCTGCGTCGGCGCGCGCGGAATGCGAATCGTGACGCGCGTGCCGCTCCCGCGCGCACTCTCGATCGCAATCGTCCCTCCGAGATCCTCGACGGCGCGCTTGCAGATCGCGAGACCGAGGCCCGTGCCGCCGGTCTTCGTGGAGAACGAGGGCTCGAAGAGACGGGGGAGAATCTTGTCCGGGATGCCCGGCCCGTCGTCGACGAGCGTCGCGACGACGTGCTCGCCGTCCGCCGTGACGCGGGCGGTCACGGTGCCGTCGCGGCCGTCGAACGACTCGACGGAGTTCCCCGCGATGTTGACGATGACCCGCCGCAGCTCGTCCGGATCGGCCAGCACGGCCGGGACGCCCCGCGCGACATCGATCTGGACCGTGACGTTCGGCATGTCCCGGTAGAGCGCGAGGACGTCCCGCACCAGGCCGCCGAGGTCGACCGGGTCGCGGCGCTGCACCGGCATGCGGGCGAAGTCTCGGAAGTCCGTCACGATCCGGCGCAGCGTCTCCGTCTGCCGGATGATCACGTCCACGGCGCGACGCAGCACGCTGTCGAATTCGGGGTGGTTGTCCTCGTGGGCGCGCCGCAGGTGCTCCGCGGCCAGACGCATCGGAGTGAGCGGGTTCTTGACCTCGTGCGCGACCTGGCGAGCCATGTCTCGCCACGCGGCTTCCTTCTCGGCACGAACCAGCTTCTCGCGGCTCTCCGCCAAGTCGCTCATCATCCCGTTGAACGCCTCGATGACCTGCGTCATCTCGCCGCTTCCGCGCGGCGGCACCGGGACCGAGAGGTCGCCGTGGGCGACCCTCCTCGTTCCGTCGCGGAGCGCGCGCAGTGGTGCCGCCAGACGGCGCGCGAGCAGCGCGCCGATGAGCATCACGGTAACGAGCGAGAACAGATAGAAGCCCGCGACTGTGGTGATCGAGTCGACTTCCTCCTTCTCGCGGCGCCACGCCTCTCGGATCACCGGGACTGACAGCGCGCCGATGACGTCGCCGTTCGGACCGCGCAGCGGCGCGAAGCCCACGTCCACAGCGTCCCGCTCGGCCGCGACGCTGCTGACGTGGAACGGGCGTTCGAGCAGGTTCACTTCGAGGTACGCCTTACCGTCCATGCGCGGCGGCATGACCGGGGTGTCGAGAAGTCCGTGATCGGTGACGAGACCAAGGCTCGCGTCCAGGTAGAGGCCCTGCGGGTAGCCGGGGGAGTACAGCTCCGACTTCAGCGCGTCGGTCGCGCCGCTACCGACCTCGAGGTCGCCCGGCTGCAAGCGCGCCAGGCGTTCGGGCACGTCGTCGGCGTGCAGAGTCGCGGCGAGCGCCGAGACCAGTTCGCGGACAGCGTCCTGCCGCGCCGTCGCCTCGCGACCGCGCACGAGCTCCCGGTTGACCCAGGCCAGCACGAGCAGCGGCAGCGCGGCCACGAGCGCGTACGAGATGACCAGCCGGTAGGAGAAGCGGAGTTTCGCTCCACGCGCCCACCACGGCGCGGAGACGACCAGGGCGAGCAGCGAGAGGAGCGCGCCGAACAGTGACGCCTTCGTCGCGTTGAGCACGAGTCGCCGTCCGCTGCTGCCCTCGAACGCGGCGGCGTACGCGCCGATCACGTTCCCGCTCTCGTCACGGCGGGGGTGGATGAGAACGTCGATGTTCTCGCCCGCTACGGTGTCGCTGCGCCAGAGCGACCGACCCTCTTCGAGCACGTCCGCGCGCGCCTCGTCGTCGAGGCGGGGGCCGCCTGGCCGTCTCGGGTTGTCGATGACCTCGAGCTTGCCCTCGTAGTCGTACAAGTCCATCGGCGGGAGACGCGCCGTCTCCGGGTGCGTCTTCATCTCCTCGACGGACGCCAGCCGCGGCACCTCCTGCACCGATGGGGGACGAACCTGCAGGATCACACGGACGTAGGCGACCTCCGTGCCGTCGACTGCTATGGGCGTCTCTCCGACCACCCAGCGGCCACCGCGTCCAGCGCCGCGGCCCTCGTTGTATTCGTGTACCCACAGTTCACGGTTGCCCGGGAACGCGCCCGGATCGGGTAGCCACTGCGTTGGTGGCAGCCCGGCGGAGAACCCCACGGGCGAGATGTGCCCCGCCTGCGGATCCAGCGGACCGACCGACAGCGACGACCCGTAATGAAGCTCCGCGAGCCGGCTGTGCTTCCACAGCGTAGCCGCGAGGTCGGGCGGTGTGTTCCGCCGTGCCAGTCCCGCTTGCAGGCGCTCGGACTCGGTGAGTTCCGTGAGGAGCGACTTCACGCGCAGGCGCGCGATGCGCGTCTCTTCGTCGACGCCGCCTTCGTCGCGCATCTGCACGAGATCCTCGACGTCCGCTTGCGCCGACGCGAGCAGACCGAGCTGTGCGGGTGCGAACACGCCGATCGCCACGCCCAGCGGGATGGCCGCGGCCCGCGCGGCCGCGCCGCGCCCGAACGCGGTCGCGGCCAAGGCCGCCCCGAAGCCCAGCATGCCGATGACCACCAGCAGCCACTGAAAGCGCGCGTCCGAGTACGACACGGGAGAGAGCAGGGCCGCGCCCAGGACGCAGGCGAGCAACCGGTACTGCGGTCCTGCGAGCGAGTCCGGCGCGAAGTGGCGCCAGAGCGACTCCATCAGGATCACCGCCGCGGAACCCGCGACGACGAACCCACCGAACAGCGCTGCTCCGGCGGCTCCCGGCAGGATCTGCTCGGGCACGAACACCTGAACGCGTGCCGTGAGCGCTACCTCCGAGATGAGCGCTCCCAGCACGATCCGGGCGGCGATCGCGGCGACGACGACGATGCCGATGAACACGGGGGCCGGCAGCGGTCGACGGCGCCCGGCTTCCGCAGCGCCCCGCAAGGCGAGGATGACGCCGAGTGCCGCCAGGCACGTGAGAAGGACATCCAGAGGCGTCGCTCCCAGACCGAGCGGCCAGCTGGCGTTGAACGTGCCGGCGCTGGTCATGGATCCACCGGGAAACACGTCGCGGAGCGACACGAACGCCAGCGCGACGCGTGCGGCAACGACGACGACGCCGCGCGCAAGATGCCCTGCGTGCGAACTCCCGGACCAGCGGTGCGCGACGGCAGGCGCCCGCCACCACGCCAGCAGTGTGAGCACGAGCGTCAGCAAGAGCAGGAGGAGCGCGCGCGATTCGTCCGCGCGCTGCGAAACACGCTCGCGCCACGCCGTCGGTGAGAGCGGTTCCACGTCCACACTGACCAGGTCGCCGCCGAACATGCTCGGCAGCACGATGCCGACTCCGGCTTCGGGCGGCAGGATCCGCACGGCGCCGACGCGGTACCCGTCCGCAATCTCGTCACCGAGCGAGAAAGAGGTCAGGAACCGAGTACGTTGCGGGAATAGCTGCTCGACGGGCATGTGACAGAGCGCGATGACGGGCTCTTCCTCCACCGGCGACGAGCGCGTGCGGCGCACGGAGATGCGGCGTCCGTTCGGTGTGTCGAACAGCCGCCCGCCGTCGCCGTCGCGCGGGATCGCACGAGCGACGGTGTCGTCGAGGGTCGTGCCGGCCCACGCCAGAATCCGCCCGAGGCGATCCTCGACGTGAGCTCCGGCGCCCGCGGGTAGCGGCACCGCATGGAGCGCTTCGAAGATGGCCACCGGCTCCACCCGCTGCGCGGTGCGCTCGAGCGCCTCCTCCGCGGTGTCCGCGCAGGCCTCCTCGAGCGCCAGCAGCCGGTTTGCCAGTTCGGTCCGCGCCGCCTCAACGTCGACGGCGACGGGGCCCTCGCCCGCTCGTCCCCGTTCCGCGGCAGTACGCCACTCGGACAGACCGACGAGCAGCACGAGCACCCCTGCTGCAGCGAGCAGCGCGACGACGGAGGCGCGACGCACGCCGTCACTCGTCACCGCGTGCGCTCCACTGCACGGAACTCACTTGCTTGCTCCATCGAGTGGAGATCGTCGCATGTGGGCGCGCCGGACGCCCGCTAGCAGCGCGATCGGGGACTTCGGCGAGATCGCCGCCCGCCACCTCGATGGCTGGCTGCGGCACGCAGCTACGTCCCGTGGACCTCGATCTGAACGAGTGTCTCGACTTCCTTGCCGTCCTTGGTCTTGGAGCGGCGCAGGCCGATCGTCAGCGTTCGCTTCTGCTTCTCGTCGCGCCCGGTCCGGCGGAACGTCAGCTCGAATTCGCCGACGAGGCCGTCGTTGGATGTCCGCTTGACCAGAACGATCTCCCGCTTGCGGAACCACTCCTTCAGCACGCCCTCGGCACTGGCCCGCTGATAGCGACCCACTGCGTCGCCGAGGCGCAACGACATCTTGCTCTTCCCGCCGGGCATCCGGCGCCCGAGCGCGGTGTAGTCCTCGGCCTGGAACTGACTCGCGACCGCGTCGAGCAGCCGCTGGTCGGCCGTGCGCTTCTTCTTCTTCTTCTTCTTCTCGCCACCACCGCGCAGGAGGGCCGCGCCGCCGGCCATGCCCCCGCGCGCGGGGGCGCCCCGCGCATGCGCATCGGGGACCGGGCCCAGCATCGCCAGAGCGGCGAGCAGGGTCAGGACGGTGGCAGGGCGCTTCGTGATCACGGTTTCTCTCTCGATCGGCTCGGGCCCGCTTGGCGGTCCTCATTCGGCAGCAACGTACCCCGGAGTGTCCTCCGAGCTCGCAGGAGCCTCCGCGTCAGCGCAGGCGCCGCACGGGCGGCTCGAACCCAGCTGTCTCACGCAAGGCGCGGGCCGCCCGTTCCCGCGCCTCTGAGGCTACGTCGGGTGTCACCAGAAGATACAGGGCGTATCCCTCCGTGGCGTCACTCGTCCGCCCTGCGGCCAGGGCGGCGTCGGCGGCCGTGAGGTACCGGCCGGCCCCCTGAGCCGCCGCGGACCGGAGCCGGGCTGCGACCAGCCTCGCCAGGTGCTCCTCGGCCAGGCCGGCCATCCCGAGGTCGTCGGGGCTCTCGTCGGGGTCCTCGGCCAGGTCCGCGCCCGGGACGCCGTCGTGGAACCGCTCGTCGTGGACCGCGCTGCCGGAGATCCGTTCGTCGAGGAGCACCGCCCCGGAGTCCAGCAGCCGTACCCGGGCGGTGACGACCGCGGCCTTGCGGAACGACGTGATCTTCACGCGTCGGGACTCGGTGACGTCCACCCTGCGCGTCGGCGGCGCGGCGACGACGGCGCGGCGGGCCTTCTGCTCCTCGGTCCGTAGTTCGGCCCGCTGGGTCTCGAGCGCCTTGACGAGTTCGCGCGCTCGCGCCATCGCCAGGTCGAGTGACTCTGCGGAGTTCCTCCGCGATCCACTGAATGGCGATGCCCGCAGCGCGCGCAGTTCGGCGTTCGCGGCGGCGAGGTTCTCATCCACGTGCGCCAGGTCTTGACGCGCCTGCTTCAAGCGGTCGGCCGCGGCTGCGGCCGCCGGGTTGGATTCGAGGCGCTCACCGACCCGCGTTTCCACGTTGCGGGACGTCGCGGCATGCGGTCCCTGGCCGACGCGGGATTGCTCGATGACCGCATCGACGACCAGCGCGCGCGGGTGTGCCGTCGCGACGCCCGCGTCCTCCGGACCCAGCACGCTGATGGCGATCCCGCCATGGCGGGCGTCGGCGGCCAGGCGTTCCGCCGTCAGTCGGGCGACTGCTGTTCCGTCGACGGCGCCTGTCGGATCCGCGAACGGCGGAACAAAGATGACGAGGCGCGCGCGTTCCGCGGCCTCCGTACGCGCGCGGGTTCCGGCCCGCGCACCGGAGCGCTCCGCTGCGACTTCGTGGAGCGCAGCCAGCGCGGGCCGGCCGTCTCGCAGCAGCCGGTCGCGCTCCGCAATGAGCCGCGTCCCGTAGGCACTGCGCACCGCGCGGACGTCGCGTGCGCGCAAGCCGGCTCGCGTGGCGACGGACAGTGCGCCGGCCGCCGTCAGCAGGTCGCCCTCCTCCGCCTCGGAGAGGACATCGAACGCGATGACGTCGCGCAGCGCGTCAGCAGCGGGCACCGGCCGTCCGCCGAACTGCGCCACTGCGAGGTCGCGGAGCGCGCGCTTCCGCTCGCCCTGGTCCCAGGCCCGGCCCGCACGCTGCGCGGCGCGATCAGCCTCGGACCGCAGCGTCGCCTCTCGCAAGAGCGCGACGGTGCGCGGGTCGTTCGGGTCGGCCTCGCGGGCCTCAGCCAGCAGGTCCACAGCGCCCGAGGGATCGTCGAGCAGGGCGTCGCGTCCTGCGTCCCGCAGCGAGCGTGCACGCGCGTCGCCGCCCGCGAGCGCCTCGACCTGTGCGCGGGCGCGCCGCACGTACGCGTGCCCTTTCCACAGGCGCTCGGCGCCCTCGATGGCCGCCATCGCTCGGTCCGACTCGCCGCGCTCGGCGAAGCGCAGCGCGTTGTCCGCTAGTCGCTTGGCGCCGAGGAGCCGCGCGGTGCGCACACGCTCGCGGACGGCGGGGGAGTCCTCTGCGGCTTGCAGTTGTCGGTCGTACGCGCGGGAGGCGCCGACATAGTCGCCCGCGTCGAGGAGGCGGTCGCCGTCCATGCGGGCACGGACCGCCGTTGCATCGGCGTCGTTCCCCGACGACGCGCATCCGGCGAGGAGGACCAGGCCGGCGAAGAGGGTGAGGGCCACGGGACGGGCGTCGCGAGGAAGCAGCGTGTGTGCCGCGCGCCCCCGCGAGCCCGCGGCCGCCGTCACTTCAGCTTGTACTTCTCGATCTTCTTGTAGAGATTCGAGCGCATCATCTTGAGCCGCTCTGAGGTGCGTTTGATGTTCCATCCGTTCTCGATGAGCTTCTGCTCCAAGAAGAGGCGTTCGCTCTCGTCCTTGAACTCGGAGAACGTCTCGCAACTGGTGAAGGGGTCGCCCGCCGCCGCTCCTCGGCGCGGGCGCAGCAGGCGCTCGGCCTCGGACTGGGGGACGGGATCTCCATCGGCCAAGATCGCCAGTCTCTCCATCAGGTTGCGGAGCTGGCGGACGTTGCCTGGGTAGACCTGGGCCGAGAGCCACGCCTCGCAGTCCTTGTGCAGCTTCCGTGGCTTCATGTCGTTGCGCCGGCAGGCCGCGAGCAGGAAGTGGCGGGCGAGGAGGGGAACGTCCTCCTTCCGACGGTGGAGCGGGGGGAGGTGGATCTCGACGACGTTCAAGCGGTAGAGCAGATCCTCGCGGAAGCGGCCCTCGTCCACCTCCGCCTGCAGGTCCTTGTTGGTGGCCGCGATGACCCGGACGTCCACTTGGTGGGACTTGTCCGAGCCGACGCGCGTCACCTCGCCCGTCTCGAGCACGCGCAGCACTTTGGCCTGCGCTGAGGGATCCATGTCACCGATCTCGTCGAGGAACAGCGTGCCGCTGTGCGCGACCTCGAAGCGCCCTTTGCGCGCTTCCTGTGCGCCGGTGAACGAGCCCTTCTCGTGACCGAACAATTCGCTCTCGATCAGTTCGCGCGGGATCGCCGCGCAGTTGACCTCGACGAACGGCTTCTTCCACCGCGTGCTTCGTTCGTGCAGGTTGCGCGCGACCAGTTCCTTGCCGGTGCCGTTCTCGCCGGTGATGAGCACACGCGCCTGTGCGGGAGCGACGCGGTCGATCATCGCCTGGATGTCCATCATCGGCTGGCTCTCGCCGAGGATCGCGAAGCGGTCGCCGACCTTGCGCTTGAGGACGACGTTCTCCTTCTGCAATTCCGAACGCACGGCGGCGTTGCGGACCGACAGGAGCACGCGTTCCTCGCTGAGCGGCTTCTCCATGAACTCGTACGCGCCGCGCTTGCTCGCCTCGAAGCCCATGTGCGCGTCGCCGTGGCCGGAGACCATCACGACCGCCATCGACGGATACCGGTCGCGCAACTCGGCCAGGAGGTCCAGGCCGTCGCGGCCGGGCATCTTGACGTCCAGGATGCAGACGTCGGGCGTCTCCTCCGTGTCGAGGATCTGGAGGGCCTTCGAGGCGCTCCCCGCCTGGACGGTCTCGTAGCCCTCGTAGTCCAGGACCATGGCCAGGGTGTCCCGGATGTCCTGTTCGTCGTCCACGATGAGTACTCGCATGGGCGCGACTCTAACCCGCATCGTTCACCGGCTTCACGCGCCTGAGCGGCCCAGAGCGCCGATCTCTGCGTTGCGCCGCCTCCACAACCCGTTCAGGAGTGCGTTCGGCGGCGCGCCTTGAGCTCGACACTCTGTCCTGGCTCAGGACGACCTCGGTAAGGCGCGCGCAAAATCGCCGCACGCAAGACAGACACGGACCTCGTTCGCTGCGCGCCACGACCGCGCAAACCTGGTGAACGGGCGGGCTGACGGGCCCCCGGCGAGCCCAGGCCAGGCTCCGAGGGCGGCTTCTGGCGCTGAGGGTGCAACTCCGGGTCCGCGGCCCTCGTTTACCCTCGTGCGCAGGAGGTTCCGGACCCCGGTGCCAGGTGACGAGCAACTCATGGAGCGGATCGCTGCGGGCGACCTGCCGGCTCTCCGTCTGCTGATGGAGCGCTGGGAGGGGCCTGCCAAGCGGTATGCGTTCCGCGTCTTCGGCGACCACCAGTTGGCCGAGGACGTGGCCCAGGAGACGTTCGTGCGGCTCTACCGGGCCGCGCACCGCTACCGGCCCGATGCGCGCTTCAGTACGTACTTTTACACCGTGCTCGGCAACCTCTGCCGCGACCAGCTGCGAAAGGCGCGGCGGCGGCAGGAGGGCGGCGAGACCATCGAGGACAGCTTCGTCCTGGACGCGTCGGTGGCGCACCCCGGTGCCCACCGACCCGACGTCCTGGCCGAGGCCGAGGAGGACCGCATGCTCGTGCGACGCGTCGTGGCGACCCTGCCCGAGAAGCACATGCGCGCGCTCTCACTCCGCGAGTTCGAGGGTCTGTCGTACGACGAGATCGCGACCGTGATGGAGGCGACGCTCGCCGAGGTGAAGACCTGGATCCACCGCGGCCGGAAGCGGCTCGCCGAGCGACTGCGCCGAATCGTGGAGCGCGAGGTGCGCTCATGAGAATCCGTGGTGACTGCGCCGAGCACGAGCCGGATCTCTCCGCTCTGCTCGACGGCGAACTCGAGCCCGCCCGCGAACGGGAGATTCGGCGTCACGTCGAAGCGTGCGGCCCGTGCGCACGCGACCTGGCGCGGTTGGGCGCGGTCAGCGGCGTTCTGCGCCGCTGGGAGAGCGCGGAGACCCGCGCCGTCGCGACACCCGTGTTCCGGCGCCGCGTCCTGCAACGGATCGGTGGCGAGCCAGTCGATGGTGCGGAGGCTGGCGATGGTGCGGAGGGCGGCGCCACCGACGAGCCGACTCCCGCCGGCCGCGTTCTGTTGATGCGTTCGGCGGCGGCGGCCGTCGTTCTCGTCGGCCTCGGTGCGGGCGCCGCGCTGGCTCTCTCTGCCAGGCGCCCGGCCAACCCGCTCGACGTCGCGGATCTGCGCGCCGAGATCGAGCGCGTGCGCACGGAGGCGCGGGATGCCGTGGCTCGCATCGAGAACGCGCCGACACGCGCCGAGAGGATCCCTCTGGACGTGCAACCGCTCGAGACGTGGCAGTCCGTCGTGGCCTGGCCGGACGACGGCGGCGACGACATCGGCGCCCCCGAGACGCCGGGGTACCAGCCGCAGTGGGAGGAGCACGGAGACCGCCGCATCGTCCAGGACACCTACGCGGACTTCGACCGCTTCCACCGGGATCGCCGCGAGCTCGCGCTCACAGCGGAGTGGCGCCGACTGGCCGCCGCTGCTGCACTCAACGTGCCCGATCGCACGACCGCAGCCGCACCGGCCTCGGCACCGCTCGGGACGTTCCTCGCCGCACTCGACGTGGCCGAGGCCTCGCGCCCGTACAAGGAGATCCAGGTCTTTGCGATCACGCGCCCCGGCCGCGCCGCGGACTTCGTGACGCCGCTCATGACGGCCGAGGCGCTGCGTCTTCGCGGCCTGCGCGCGACGGAGAGTGGGGACGGCGGATCCGTCGTGCTCGAAAACCGTGACCTCGGCGGACGTCCCGTGCTCGTCATCGCCGGCGACGTTCTGGCCGGCGGCGGCCGTGACCGTGTGGCGGCCGAAGACGTGCTGCTCGCCCCGGGCCAGCGCCGATCGGTGCGCACGCGCACCTCCGGACGCGCACACAAGCGGCGCAGCAAGACGTTCCGCCACTCCGACGGCGTCGCGCCTCTGCGCGTGCGCGCCCTGCTCGCGACCGAAGCGCCGCAGAGCGAGATCGATGCCGCCGTCGCGGCCAGTCTGCCCTGGCTCGGGTCGGCCGGCGGACGCGGCAGCTTGGACGACCTCTTCGGCAACGATCAGCTGATCTCCCGCGCCGACCGCTACGTGCGCGCGCTCACCCCGCGGCTCGGGGGCGACGACGTCGTCGGTTTCGCCGTTGCGGCGGGCGGCGAGCTCTTGGGCATCGAGGTGTTCGGCGACGCGACGACGTTCCAGGCGGCGTCGGACCGCGTGCTGCGCAGCTACGTGCTCGAGGTGCTCTCGCGCGGCAGCGTCCGCGGTTCACCACCCAGCCGTGAGGACGTCGTGGCGGCACTCGCGGCCGCGCGCATCGCGGCGGACGCCGGTGGCGGCCGCGATGGCGGTCTCGTCACGTTCGTCTCCCCCGAAGCGGGCCTGCTCGGACGCGCCCTCGTCGAGAACGGGCGCGTGCAGCACGCGGTGCTGTTGACCGACGCCGCTCTTCCGGCAGGAGGCGGCGCGATCACGGAGCCGCGCGGCGCCGCCGAGGGAGCCTCGGTCGATCTCGGCGAGGGCGGCGACACGGAGCCGCCCGACGGTCCCGGCCGCGGCGCCACCGACACCGGCGGCGGCATTGGCGGCGACCGGTAGCAGTGCGCTGAAGTAACGCGCTGCCGGCTATTCGAGGAACGCCAGCCCGCGGGCGCGCGACACGACCCGTTCCCGCAGGGACTCGGGGACATCGCCCGACAGCGCGACGATGGTGCGTTCGCCGGCGAGCCACTCGAGGATCTGCTCTTCCGTCGCCGCCGGGTGGGTGTGGGTGCGCGAGCTTCCGCGCACCTCGATCTTCTCCGACCACTCGCTTCCGACGATGTGCATTACGCGCGGTTGCACCGCGTCGACCACACGTTTCGTGAACCACTGAGCATGGTGGTTGTCGTCCATTCGTTGCGGCTCGTGCGTCGCGACCAGAAAACCGCTGATCACGGCCAGCGGCAGGAGCACACCGAGCGATGCGGTGAACCCCGAACGGCTCGTGCCCACGAGCCCGACCGAGGAGCCGACCGTCACCGCCAGCGCGGGTACGGCCACGGCGTAGGCGGTGTGCGCCAGGTGATCGGGCGCGAGCACGGTCGTCAGAAGGCCGGCGGCCACGGCTGTGGACAGGAGCGCCGGGTAGTCCGCTCGCTCGCGGAACAGGAACGGCAGACCCAGCAGAGCGAAGATCGTCAGCCACGCGACGGGCAGCGCCATCGAACGGGCGGTGCCGCTCGGCATCGACTTCCAACTACCGATCTCCCAGAGTTCCGCGGCATACGCCAAGGGCTGCGGGATCGCGCGAACGTCGACCACGAGGTAGCCGGCCGCGACGAACGCCCCGCAGACCAGCGCGGCCCACACCATCCGGCTGCCCCGGCCACCGCGGAACTCCTCGCCGCGACGCCGTGCCGCCGCCCCCCGCATGCCCAGCCAGCCCAGGACGGCGAGTGCGAGGGGCCAGGCAGTCACCGACGCAAGCAGCGTGAATCCGAACGCCGCACCGAGCGCGATGGCGCTTCGCTTCTCCTTGCCGGGGTGCCGGTCGGTCGTCCCGACCATGCGCTCCCAGTGCACGGCGGCGGCCACCAGCAGCCACGCGACGGCGGCCTGGACGAACGGGTCCGTCACCGCGAGGCCGCCGCGCAGTGCGCTCATCGGTTCGATGGCGACAACAAGCCCCGCGACGAGCGCGGCGCCCTTGCCGAACAGACCGTCGGTCAGCAGCACGACCGCGATCAGCGTCAGGATGAGCGCCAGCAGCGATGGCGCTCGCGAGAGGCGTAGGAGCGTCTCGGCCGGTACGAACTCCGGCGGGTGCTTCTTCGTGCCGGACGCGGACACGGACGTCATGTTCAGTGCCGTCCAGCCCACCTGCTCGGCGGGCCCTGCCGGGTCGCGCTCCGGCAGCGCAACCGCGAGCCCGATGAGTGGCAAGCCGGTGGCGTGCGCGGCGAGCGGCATGTCGTGGTGGAAGGCGGTCACGTCGGTGTCGTGGTGCCGTATCAGGTGGACGCCGGAGGCGATGAGGATCTGCTCCTCCACGCTTGCCGGCGCGTCCCGCACCACGTACGTGCGCACGGCTGCGCCCACGAGAGTGCAGACGATCACGATCAGCAGCCTCGCCCAACGCCCTGACCTGCTCATGCCATATACTTCGGCGCCATGCTGCTGTCCCGCGAGCCCCTCCGTGCCAACATCGAGCAGAAAGCTCGCATCGACGATCACGATGCGGCTCTGGCCACGGCCCTTTCGCTCGGGGCGGAGGACCGCGGCGAGATCGAGCAGGAGGACACGTACTTCTCGCTCGGGCGCTACAGGATCAAGCTCCGCGAGTCCTCCGACGGGCAGCACTGCCTGATTGGCTACTCACGGCCGGACGAGCCGGGCGCGCGCAAGTCACAGTTCCGGCTCCAGCCGGTGGAGAACCCCGAGTCGAAGCGGAAGCTCCTGGCGAAGACCTACGGCGTGAAGGTGGTCGTCCGCAAGTGGCGCCGGGTGTTCATCTTCGAGGGCCACGTGCGCATCCACGTGGATCGCGTGGAGGGGCTCGGCGACTTCATCGAGTTCGAGGGCGTGCTCGAGGACGACTACGACGAGTGGGCGGCGCTGCTGGATCTCGCGCGACTGGCCCACGACTTCGGTCTCGACGAGCGCGACATGATCGCGACGTCGTACTCGACGCTCATCAAGGACGGCCAGGAGATCCCGCAGAGCACCTAACGTGCTAGGTGCTCTGTACTGGGTCAACGCGGCGGGACGAGGACGACCTCGCGATCGACGACGCCGTCGGAGGGCACGTCGATGTCGCCCGTCCACGTGCCGGCTGCGCCGAACGCGATCGCCAGGCGGCCGCGTCCGGCAGGACGCGCGATGTAGAGGATGCCGCCGCCTCCTCGGAGTGTCGTGCGTTGAGACACGGTCGTGGCCCCGTCGAGCGAGGTGAGGGTCATCGTGCCGCCGTAGGCGCGGGTGGCGTCGACCTCCGGGGCGGTCCGCATGAGCACGCGCGCGACGGGAGCCCGCGTGACCTGTAGGGTCACCTCGGCTGCGTCCGTGACGCCGCGTGCCCACCCGGTGAGGAGCGGCTCATGCGCGTGCACGCTGACCCAGGGCGGCACGAGTTCGACGTCGAACCGGACGGGCTCGCCGATCGCACCCAACTGGAAGGGGAGCGTGAACGAACCATCAGCGCCGACGCGGGCCTTCGCCACGATCGCGTCCTGGCCCTCTGGCCGCAGGACCGCGACGCAGAACGACGCCCACGCCGGGACGACATCTTCGTAGAGCACGCTGCCGCGCACGAACTGCGTCTCGATGAGCCGGAGAACGAGCATCCGTTCGTCGTACACGTTCTCGGTGCAGTGGTCGGCGCCGAGCTGGGCGCGGATCTCCATCGGTTCAGGCCACGGAGGCGGTGGGAACGGACCGACCTCGAACCGTCCCTCGGCGTCGGTCGTCGTGCCGCGCCCGGTGGGCACGGCGACGCCCCGGAACACGCGCGCTGCGTCAGCGCTGATCGCGAGCCGCACGGAGGCGTCGGGTGCGGGTCGACCGTCGGGCCGCTCGACCCGGCCTCGCACGTACACGCCCGGTCGCATCACGAGGCGGACCGTGTTCTTGCGCGTTTCACCGTCGGACTCCTGCTGTGCCCATCCCGTCAGGGCGCCGTGCGTGCCGTAAAAACCGTCGTCTTCCGACGGCCGGAAGTGCGTATCGCCCGCAGCATCCGAGGTGCGCGGGAAGTCGATGATCGGCGGTCCGCCCACCAGCGTCGTCTGGAACGTGGCCGGTCTCGCGCGTGCGACCAACGCCCCGCAGATCGGCTCGCCCCGCTCGTCCACCACGTGCACGACGACCTGTTGCTCGGGGCCAGTTGCGCCGTCCGGGTCCGACGCGGGCTCGGACGCCGGCGGCGGGGTCGGCTCGGTCTGTACAACGCGGCGCCGCGTGCGTTCGGCCGACGGGGACTCGTCGTCGGCCTGCTCAGTGATCGTCGGCGTTGTCGTGCTCGCCGGCCGGCGAGCCTCGCTGTCGTCCGCACCGCGCGACAGCACCACCACTAGAAGTAGGGCCGCAAGCGCTAGGAGTCCAGCGATCGTGAGTACGCGCCGCACGGCAGCTCACTCCACGATCGACGTGTGGAGCGTGATCTCCCCCATGGCCTTGTAGTGCATGGTGAACTCGAACTCGCGCAGGTCGTCCTTGCCGATCACGAGATCGCCGGTCCAGGCCCCAGACGGCTCCTTGTCTTTGTCCGCGGTCACCCGGATCAACTCCTTCCCGTCGTGACGCACGGTGAGGTCGCTGTGTGAGCTGCCGCCGGGAGCCAGCCGCGCGCGGTAGTCGATCCGCAGGAGGCGGATCTTCGTATCAGGACCGAGGCGCGGTGCCACCGACATCCAGCCGAGGGACTTGCGGTTCTTCTCCACGTCCACGCCGCGGTCCCAGATCTCGTTCTCGCGGATCTCATCGAAACGGTTATTCGCGGAGCCGTCGAGCCGGAGCGTGCGGGGATTCCCGCCGCCGTGGTCCGCGAGGATCTGCATCCTGATCGTCCCGCCTTCGAATCGGGGCTCGCTCCCACGCTCCACCCACGTGAAGGGGACCTGTTCGATCTCCGCTGCTTCTGCACGCGGGACCAGGCGACCGAAGACGCGAACCTCGGCTGCCGCCCCTCGCCGCACCTCGAGTTCGATCCCGTCCTTCTCGGCGGGTAGCAGCACCACGACGCCCTCGAACGCCTCTCGCCGCGGACGCACTTGATCCTCGAGCTCGAAGAGACTCCGCCCACCGACCTCGAACTCGACTTCGCTGTAGTTGGACTGGAACTCCGCGTACGTCTCCACACGTTCAACGACGAGCGCGCGGTCGAGCGGGATCGCGCCGCCGCCGCGGACGAACCGACGCGAGTCGCGATCACCGCGTTCCGGAGCGACGATCTCGAACTCCGCAGCGCTGTCGCTGCTCCGTGCCTCCGGTTCGAGCCTGGTTGCTGCGGTGACGCTGAGACTGCCGCGCGCTTGGAGGACGATCTCGACGGTCTCGCCGAACGCGCCGATCACCGTTACGCGCTGTTGGTGCGACGCGAGTCGGCTCAGGTCGCTGTCGATCCAACGCTCGAAGTTGACCCTCTGCTGCTCGGCTCCGCGGTGGAGACCGGCACGACGCCTGCGTGGCCAGTTCGCGAGCGAGCGGCTCGTGCAGAGTCGCTCCCGTCCGCTCGCGGAAGGCTGCACACATGTGAGCCACGACCTCGTCCACCGATGGCGCCGCGGCCGAGATCCGTGCGACCATGGGGTGACGGGCTGGAGCGTGCACATGCCGCTCGCGCGGTCGAGACGAGCGATGCGCCGCAGGTGACGACCGCGAGCCCGGGGCCGGGGCGCGGCGCGAGTTGGTCTCCGCCTGTACGGACGACTCGGAGTCCTCGGCGGACGCCCGATCCGCGGACTCATCGAGCCTCGCCTCTCCGCGTCCCACCGCCGGTGCGCCGGAGGCAATCGCGACGCCACGCCCCTCATCCGCTCCTTGCGGCCCCTGCCACGCGCTCGGTGGAACGGAAGGCGACTCCGTCGTGACGACCCCGACGGCGAATCCGCCAACGGCTCCCACAACGAGGCCTAGCAGCACGCCCTTCCACAAGCTCGACATGCTCACTAGCGTACCGTCCCGGCATCGAACCGCGAGGCGGGTGCGGGTTCCGTGCCGTCGGACGACACGCTCCCTGCGGCCTTGCATCACTTGGTCTAGTTGCGGGTGTCTCGCGTTCCAACGCTCACCCGTCGTTCGCGATCGGCTCGCGGAGGAAGAACCCGCTGACGGACGCGCGGACGTTCGACCCCGCAGCGGCGCGCACCGGCGCGACCATGTGCGGCGCGTTGCCGAGCACGACGAGTCGGTTCGGCTTCGGCATCACGAAGCGGCCGGCGCCGTGCGCGAGGAGCGCCTCGGAGTACTCCTCGTCGTCGAAACGGTGGGCCATGATCGGCAGGTCGTCGTGGGGATCGACGTCCGCCAGCAGCAGCTCGCCGCCCCAGTGTGCGTTCCAGCGCGGATGAGCGTAGTAGATGAACGCGCCCGTGTAGTGCGCGGTGTCGTCACCATGCCACGACAGTGCGCTCCCGGCGGGATACACGTACGGACGAGCCGTCACGTGGGCCCATTCGGTGCCGACCACGGGCGCGAGCGACTCCACGAGCCCGAGCACGGCGCCGACGACGTGGTCCAGCGCCGTCCCGCTCGGGAAGCGGTCCGGACGTTCACCCGGTGCCGAGAGCTCGGCGTCCCGCGGCGGAGTGACGATCGCGTCGCCGCCGAGGGGCGCACCGTCGTCGGTCTTCCACGCGCCGGCGGTGCGCGTGACGGGCGCGAGATCGACGACCTGGAACAGGCTCCAGACCTCGGTCCACGCCTCCTCGTCGAGGAGGTCGTCGATGACGACGAGTCCCGGCGGTGTGCTTCCCTGGGTCACGCGGTCCATCCCTCGCATCGGTTCTGCCGACGTTCGCCGGCTCACGAACGCTACACGGGCACGCTTGCGCGAGGTCGAGGTTCGTGGCGCGTCGCGCGTCACTCGACGCGCAGCGCGAAGAGGCTGGAGACTGAAGGCTGTAGGCTGTAGGCTGAGAGTCCGGCGAGGCTTCTTCGAGTCCGTCCGCCCGGCTCCGTGCTGCAGGCCGTCCCCCGGGTCTCGGCAACCCCCGCGCCTACTCGTTCGGCGTCGCGACCAGCCTGCCGCCAATGATCTCCCACACCGTTCCCGCCGGCGGCGCGAACGGGTGGCCGCGCCCGATGAGGAACACGTTCTCGGGGTCGAGTACCCAGTCGAGCGTCGGCCACGCGCCCTTGTCGCGGCGGTAGTGGTGCATCGCCTCGTCGGCTGTGCGTCGCCACGCGTCGCGCTCCAGGTCGGCGAGCGAGGCCAGGAACAACGAGCCGTCCCGGATCTCCATGTCCTCGAACACGAGCGTCGCCACGTCGTCGTCCAGGTGTCCCGCCGCACGCAACTCTGCGATCGTCGCCGGTGGGCGACCCGCGCTTGACTCGAACGCGGTCCACGCGCGCCGCGCCATCATTTGACGGGTGCGCGCGTACTGGAGCCGTCCGTGGAACGCGATGTCGGGGTTCGCGTGCTCA
This sequence comes from Planctomycetota bacterium, assembly GCA_965248445.1. GTDB lineage: Bacteria > Planctomycetota > JAJSAM01 > JAJSAM01 > JAJVHW01 > CBDFJG01. Next base: position 312,016 of record CBDFJG010000002.1, on the reverse strand, counting down.
GCGAGTTCGGCCCAGTGCACCAGCGCCACGAACTGCCCGCCCCGTTCACTCTTCATCGTCGACCACATGCCGCGCGTCAGCAGATCGCAGTCCGGTCGCTCGACGCATCGGTCCAGGTACGCGAGTGCGCGCTCCTCGTCCTTCCGGTCCAGGTGGTGGATCAGTGCCAGCGTGCGGAGCAGGGTGGACAGACCGGCGTACGCCTGCTGGTCCTCCGACTCGAGCCGTTCGAAGCTCGAGATGCCCTTCTGGACGATCGTGATCGGCTGCACCGCGCGGGCGGCGTGGGGCGCCTGCGGCCGGATGCGGCGGTCCAGCAGCGCCAGGTAGTTGGCGCCGTAGTCGTAGACCGTCGAGAACGTCGGTTCCAGTTCGGTGACGGTGTCGAGCACGCCGGCGAGCCAGCGCTCCTTCTCCTCGGCGTCGTTGAACTCGCGCGAGATGTCGGGCAGTGACCGGAGCCATAGCGTGTCCGCGAAGGTCGAGCGGTGGCCGAACGACAGCAACCCCGCAAGCTCCGGGTCCGGCGTGTAGTGGAGCCCGTCACGCAGACGATCGGCGTTCGTCTCGCCGAGCGCCGGCTGCATCAGGGCAGCGCCGACGATCGCTCCGCCCACGATGAGCAGCCGCGGATCGAGCATCAGAACTGCCGCCTGCGGAAGAGCGTGACCGCGCCGGTCAGGAACGCCCCCGTCCAGAGCGCCACATAACCGGCGCCCATCGCGAGCGAGTCCCAGTCGACCGGGCGCCCTGATGTGGTCGCGTTGATGAAGTTCACGTTCTCGAGATTGGGCAGGAAGCGGTACAGCGCCGCGTAGACGCCCGCGAACTCCGCGCTCCTGCCCATCTCGGTCAGTTCACGCATCGCCTCGGTGCCGTGGCCGATCAGGTAGAACGCGAACGTGCCGACCGATGCGATGGTCGGCGCGGCGAGCGCACCCAGGAACAGCGCGACGGCCGTGAGCAGGAGCGTCTCGAGCAACAGTCCGGCGATCGCGGCGACGAACGAGGCTCCGATGCTGGCGCCCATGAGCGCCGCCCACGCCGCGAGGATGACGGCGCAGCCGGCGATGCACAGCCAGAACACGCCGACGAGACCGACGAACTTGCCGAGGATGAACTCCGTCCGTGTCGCCGTCCGCGTGAGCACCGTGTAGACCGTGCGGCGTTCGACCTCGCGCGCCAAGCTGCCCGCTCCGACGAGCATCGCAAGGAACAGCGCGAGCAGCGACAGACCCGACAGCGAGAAGTCGAGCACCATCTTTGACTGGTCCTCGACGGACAGCCACCCGAGCACCGCGGAGAACAAGATCAGCCCGACCGCGAACACGACCACGAGCAGCAGCAGGCGGTCGCGCACCGCTTCGCGGAACGTGGCGGACGCGATGGCGCGGACGCGGTCCGTCACACGTCACCATCCTCGCCGGCACCGCGCTGCACGACCCGGACGAACCAGCTCTCGAGCGACTCGCGTTCGGGGATGAGCGACAGGACCCGCCCGCCTGCTGCGTGGACGGCCGCGGCGAACTCCGGACCGGCCTCGTCACCGGCAATTTGCGCCGTGATCGTGCCGCCGGACTCACGGAACAGTGTGGACCGCGCGCGGATCTTCTCGCGCAGGTCGTCCGGCACCTTCGCCGCGCACAGCTCGAACGAGTGCGGGGCACTCTCCAGGAGATCGTGGATCGTGCCCTCGCGTTGCACGCGCCCCTGATCGAGAATCACGACGCGGTCGCACAACTCCTGCACGTCGGCCAACACGTGCGAGCACAGGAAGACCGTGCTGCCCTTCGCCCGTTCGGCGAGCACGATCTCCTTCACCTGCCGCCGCCCGGCTGGGTCGAGTCCGGAGAGCGGCTCGTCGAGCATGAGCAGGCGGGGCTCGTGGATCAGCGCGGTCGCGAGGCCGAAGCGCTGGCGCATGCCCTTGCTGAAGCCGCGGATCCGTCGCGCCGCGGCGTCACCGAGTTGCACACGGTCGAGCAGCGTCGTCGAACGGCGCCGGGCCTCTGCCCGCGTCAGCCCGGACAGGCGCCCGTAGAACGTGAGCGCCTCGATCGGCGTCAGGTGCTCGTAGAAGTACGGGTTCTCGGGCAGGTAGCCGAGCGCCTGCCGCGCGGCCGCTTCCGCCGGCGGAGCCCCCAGCAGTTCGACGCTTCCCGACGTCGGCGTCATGAGGCCCGTGAGAACCTTCATGGTCGTCGTCTTTCCCGCTCCGTTCGGGCCGAGGTAGCCGAAGCACTCGCCGGGCGCAACCGCGAAGCTCACGCCTCGCAGTGCCTCGACGGGCCGGCGCAGGGCCTGCGGCCGGAACGTCTTCGTGAGGTCGCTGACCCGGATCACGTCGGACATGTCTTCCGCTAGAGACATCGACGCGGGGAGAGGGGTCACTTCAGCGCAGACGACCGGAATCGGCCCTTCCCGACCCAGGTCACACCCGCCGGACCGTATCCGCGCCGGAGAGTGACCTCGCACCTGCCAATCGGGAAGCGAGTGTGTAACATTCTCCTGACGGCACAGCCGAGTACGCCGTCCGCGGCTCCGACCGCACCGTCCGGCCGCTCCCTTACTCCGGACGACGCGGGTCTCGCGGATGGTCCCTTGGCGGGGGAACTCTGCCGGCGTCCCTGGTGGGACGGTGCGTGTGCCGGGATGGAGGAACGTATGAGACTATTGTCGCGACATACGGCGAGGTCGCTCCTCGCCATCACAGCGGCGGCTTCCCTGTTGGGTGGCTGCCATTCACTCAGTGCGGGCGCCAAGAAGGGTGCTGCCGTCGGCGCCGTGATCGGTGCAGGTGCAGGCTGGGCCATCGGGGCGAACAACGGGCACGCCGCTGCCGGCGCCATCGGCGGCGCACTGGTCGGCGGACTCGTCGGCGGTCTGATCGGAGACCACCACCAATACGCGCACGGGTACTCCCGTCCGACGGTGGCGCACCGCTATGCGGCGCCCCGGCGCGTCGTGTATCGCCACGCGGGTCCGTATCGCGGGCACGGTGGACACCATGGTGGACACGGTGGACACCACGGGAACCACTGGCGCGGCTGCGGCCACCACTAGCCGCACCGCGTCGTAGCGACCGTGGAGGAGACCACCCGATCGCGCGGCGGCGACATCGCCAGTCCAGGTGATCGGAATGACGCGCCCGTCTTCGAGGGCGCGCTGCCTGACAACCGTCCTGTCAGGTTCCTCCCAACAGGAGAAGAGCTTCTTGTCGAGGCCCCGGATGGCCGGGAGCGGCATCCGTGGGCCTCGCTTTCCACTCTGCGCGTCGGTCTCGTCGACGCGGGACCCGGCTCCATCGCGGTCGTCCGCCTCTCGTTCGACGACGACCGTTCGATCGACCTCACGCCGCGCGACGCACCCGTCGTCGTGCACGCACCCGACTCGCTCGGCGAGGAACACGGACCGCTCGTGCGGGTCGAACGCATGCGCATGCTCGCCGCGACGATCATCACGCGTTCCGGGTTGGGCGAAGAGGGCGACGGCTGTTTTCGGCGGGGCGCGCCCGACCTGCCGGCGCGGCCGGTGGATCCTCATCCGCGCAAGCTCCCGCGCTGGGCGCCGCCGGTGCTGGTCGTCCTCTCGTTCGCGGCGCTGGTGTTCGTCTTCAACTTGTCGATGGGCGGGGCCGCGGCAGCGTTGATCGTGCTCTACGTGCATGAGTACGGGCACGCAGTCGCCATGCGCCTCGGGGACATCCCGGTCCGCGGCGTGATCTTCATACCGTTGGTCGGCGCGGGTACGGTTCCCGAGCACAGCTTCCCGTCGCGCTGGCACGAGGTCGGCGTCGCCCTCGCAGGACCGCTCACGGCGCTCCCGGTCACGGCCGCGATCGTCTTCCTGCTGCGCGAGGGTTGGTTGGACCAAGACGTGGGCCAGGAAGCCCTGTTGTGGGCGCTTGGCGTCAACCTCCTGAATCTGCTGCCGGTGATGCCCATGGACGGCGGCCGCGTGTGGAACGCCGTCGCCCTCGAGCTGCCCCGCGCCTGGCGTAGCAAGGTCGCGTACACACCGGCGGTTCTCTCGGCGCTCCTCATCCCCTTCGCGAGCGGCATCGGCATCGCCGTGTTGCTCGTCTTCCTCGCGGTCTCGGTGCTCTCGACGACCGCACTGCTGCGCCGGGCCGCGAGTCAGCTGTGGATCGAGGACGAGGGGCTGAATCGCGGCCGCCTGCGTGCTGCGCTTCGTGAGGTGAACCACGCTCTGATCGGACGTGCGCGTGACGACATCGACGGCGGCGTTCCGCCTGCGCGTCTCGGCGCCGCGCGTGCGATCCTCGCGCTCGTGGGATACGTGACCGAGATCGGCATCCTGATCGCGACCGTGTTCATCGTGCGCGCACTCCTCCCCGGAGCGTTGGGGGGCGGATGAGCGCGCCCGACGTTCCGGCGGTCGGCACGGCGCCTCCGGGAGTGCCGGACGCGCTCGTCGAACACGTGTTCAAGGCCGACCGCTACGCCGTCACCGCGCGCGTGCGGCTCGCCGACGGGACACCCGCGATCTGGAAGCGCAGCGTCGTCGTGCTGCCCCCCGGTGTGCGCGTTGGGCGCGCGGCGCGCATGCTCGCCGCGCGCGAGGCGGATCACCTCGAGCGGCTGACCGGCGTGCCCGGGATCCCCGCGCTCCTCGGCCGTCCGGCCGACGACGCATTCCTGCGCGCGTGGATCCCCGGTTGCGATCTGCGGCAGACCGACGAGGTCCCGGACCGTCTGTTTCCCGAACTGCGCGTCGTGCTCGCCGCCGTCCATGCGCGCGGTGTCGCGTATGCCGACATGGCGAAGGAAGAGAATGTCCTCGTCGAAGCGGGGGAGGGCGACGCCGACGACCGGCCGTGGCTGGTGGACTTCCAGATCAGCGTCGCGGAGGGCACGTGGCTCGGCGGATTGGTCCCCATGCTCCAGCGGGCGGACCGGTATCACCTGGCGCGCCACGTCAAACGCCGCCGGCCGGATCAACTGAACGACGACGACCGCACGGCACTCGCGGACGGCCAGGGCCTCTTGCGTCGCTTGAACCGGGCGCTGCTCAAGAGGCCTTACAACGTGATCACCCGGCGCCTGATCCGCCGCTGGTCCGGCGCCGGTGAGGGCCGCCGCGACGACGAACCGCGTGGGCAGCGCGACGTGCGCTAGGGCCTGTCCGAGTAACCCGCGCGGCCACGACGCTGCGCCGGTGGCGTGGACGCAAGGCGGACCGATGAGGGCACCCCCGGCGGGTTGTCGAGGAGGTCCAACGCCGCAGACCGCCACCGTCGCAGCGCCCCGAGTGTTGGTAGCGAGCCTCGCGAGGGGTCGGCAGAGGCCGGCCCCCGCGGCGCCGGACCGCGTCAGCAGATCGATGGATCTTAATCCTTGGCCCTCCTTGCGGGCATCCGGCCTCTGTCGATCGTGGCTCGCGGCGTTACTCGGACAGGCTCCTAGCCGCATCTGTTCACGAGACGTCGCGATGACGGTGCTTTCGGAGTCCACAGGGTCAGATCTTGGCCAGGCGAGGGCGGATGCTGTCGTCGTTGCCACAAGGGCAACGCGAGTGAGCGGCCGAAACGGCGCGGATTCTGCGGTGTGGGCAGACCGTAGGCCGGGCGGTGGTGTGGCGGACGGCGCGGCGGGACGTCAGGTCGGCTTCGGGGATGCCAGCAGTCGTTGCGCGCAGCGCTCGAAGACGTGCTGCCAGGGCCACGACGAGGACATCGAGACCCAGATCCGGCGCGTCGTGATCCGCACGAGCGCGCCGATCTTGAGCAGCCGCAGGCGGATCGTGCCGGCTTGCGCACGCGCCATCTCGGTGCCGGCGAGACCGATGCGTCGCAGCGCACAGGTCAGGACGTAGGCCATGGCCGACATGGCCATCCGCACGGCGTTGCCCTGCATCGTGTGCACCGACAGACGGGTGCCGAAGAGCTCGAGCTGCTGCTCCTTGATGCGATTCTCCGCCTCGCCCCGGGCGCAGTAGAGCTGCTCGTAGAGACGCTTGCTGCTCCAGCTACGAGGCGGCAGATTGGTCACCACGAAGCGGGGATTGCGCTTGCCGCCCGGCAGGTGCTCGGCCTTGGCGACCACGCGACGCCTCTGGCTCCAGCTCCCCAGCGTGGTCCAGGCAAAGTCGCGAAAGACCCGGGCTGCTCGGCCGGTCTGCACGGCACGGGCTGCGGCCTCATCGAGCGCGTCTTCGACGTGTCGCTCAAGGCGCTCATTGCGCGCCATGCCCAGCAGGTAGAAGTGGCCGGCGGCCTCGCACCAGGCCATCAGCTCCTCGCGGCAAAAGCCCGAGTCTGCGCGCACGAGCACCTTGGCCCGGGGCCAGCGGCGCCGCAGACGTAAGACCAGCGCACGGAGCTCGTCCACGACTCCGCGCGCGGGATCTCTGTCAGCGGTCTGGAGCCGAGCGAGCAAGAGGTGCTCGCCGCAGAAGACGTACAGCGGCAGGTAGCAGTAGTGCCCGTAGTAGCCGTGGAAGAAGCGGCCCTCCTGCCGGCCGTGCAGCCGCACGTCGGAGTGGTCCAGGTCCAGCACGAGCAGGCCCGGATCCTCCGGCCCCATGGCCTCGCAGAAGACGTCGCTGAGCACGCTGTCCACGCGCTCCTGGTCCATCTCGATCTTGGCGTAGCGCGTCTGTGCCGTGGCGCCGAGCTGCGTGGTCTCGAGCCGCGAGAGCGTCGGGTGCGTGGCCAGAGCACCCTCGCGCTTGCCGCACGCCGCGGCAAACAGCGGGTCCTTGCCGACATGGTCGTGGTCCACCAGATCCTCGTAGCCCGCGCACAGCCCGAAGACCCGCTGACGCAGCATCTGGCCGACCGTGTGCTCGACCCGACGCGGGTCCCGGTGGTCCCCGAAGCAGCGCGCAAACCGCGAGAGCAGATCGATGCGACGATCGGTCCGCTCGAGCAGCAGCACGCCCCCGTCGCTCGTCACGGTACCGGCGTCGAAGCGCGTCACCGCGGTGCGTCCACAGATGCCCGCGAAGAGGGTCCCCTGCGGGCTACAGTCTGTCGTCATCGGGCCGGCGCTCCTGTCGGTGCAAGTACTAGCGAGTACGAGCACTTAGACAGACGACGGCCCGCTCAGATTCCCGGCTGGTGAACGATTCGGGTTAGTCCCAGGCTCCGCGGCGCGAAATCTGCTGGAGTCCGCGGTAGACCTCGCCGGCCGATGGTTCGGCGCTGACGATGCGCTCGAAGCCGCGGGGATCGACGACTCGGATCAGTTGTTGCGCCTCGAGCGCGCGCACGCTGCGTTCAACTTCGCCAAAGCCGAGGGCGCGTTCCAGAGCGGCCTGGATGCACTCGGCGACATGTTCGAGGGCATGACGCCCTTGGAGATGGGCGTCTACACGGTCGGGGCACTGGTCATCGCTGTACTTGGCGGGGCGGCGGTGGCGGGCGGACTCTCCGTCGCCGCCGCGGTGAGTGCAACCGGGGCGACCTTCTGGGGGGCGGCGTTGGCTGTCGGGACCGGTGTGGCCGTTGGCGCCGCGACGGCAATCGCAGAGGAGGCGCTCTGGCAGACGCTGAAGCACGACTCGATTACCCCGAGCGACTGGGACGATGGATCCATAACTCGAGCTGCCATCGCTGGCGGCGTGCGGCGTGCTGGGTGGTGTGCTCGGCCCGTTCGCGTCGAAGGCATCGGGCATCACGGCGGGTACGTTCGAAGAGGGCGTCTCACGGTACTATCAGCGTCTCGGGACGATCGTGAGGCGCGGTGACGCCGTAGCCGATCAGACGACTCGCTATCTGAAGCAGGGCTACTCCCAGCGCGCTGCCGAGAGGCTCGCTACCCCCTACACGCGGCCAGGACATCACTTCGTTCACAGCGCCTACATCAAGAAGGTCCTCATCCCGAGGTACGGCCCAGAGTCGCTGCGCGGGCGGCTCTTGAGTCGATACGTCGACAGCGCCTGGAACCTGAAGACGCTAGGCTCGCGGCTCGCGAGCGACGAAGGGTCAGTTCTACGAATTCCATGCACGAGCACACGGTGGAGGCCCCGGGGCCCCGGCGGGATCGCGCCCTTCGGACGCAAGACAGGCAATACGTTCCCTCTGTTCAGGGGGGAACCGTGGAATGCGGCGAACGTTGTCGGCGGCCTTGAGTCATTCAGCAAGACGCAGTACATCTGGTACGCTGGTACGCAAGTCCCACTCGACTGAAGGTCGCCGGCGGGGTTATCGTTGTTGGTGGCGCGGGTGTCTCCTACGGGGTGTGGGATGCTCTCTCGTCGGAGGGCGCGAACGAAGGTGACTACTAGCTAGGTTGGATGAGGTCTTGGCCTTTGAAAGCGCCATGTTCCCGGCGAGCCTAGCCAACGATCCCAATGCGTCGCCCGATGCCGCGGGGAGGATGTGCCTGCGGCACATCCTCGACGGCATCGAGAGTGAGTCTATCTCGGCGCGGGGGCAACCGATCGCCGAGGGATCTGGCTTCACGGCGGTTGTGGACTCACGGGCCACGATCGTCGCGATCCACTTGACGTGGACAGTGATAGGCCCGACCGGGGAGGCCGATCGAGACGTGTGGACTCTTCAGGTCTGGCACATGGATACGCCCTTGCGCGCGCTGCTCCTCAGGCGGAGTAGCAAACACGATCGCGACGTGCAGTCCGTTCGTGACGCGATCCTGCGCTTCATCCAGCGGCGCACGGAGCAATTCTCAGGGATTCGGGTGTGCACGTGGGGCGAGTTGGAGTCATGACGCCACGGCCACGAGACAGCTCGACGCGCAGGAGGCGAAACTCGGTGAGGCGCGCCGCCTGAAGAACAAGGGCCAAGACGATCGACGCGATCGACGCCGTCTTGAGCATCACGGAGTCGCGGCTGCGCATCGGGCGCCACTACGACGTGGCGGCCGAGCTCGAGACAGAGATTCGGGAAGAACTCGATAGCAAGTAGGGGGTGCGGCGTGCTGCCCGTGGCCTTCGACGCGGCGTAACCGTTCACCCCTTGACAGCGTGTGAGCCTCAGCGTGCGACGGGCAGCGGGACCATGACGGGCGGGTCGGCGCCGGTGAGGTGCGCGGCGACCGAGTCGGCGAGGAAGTCGAAGACTTGGTCGCCACGGCGTCGCAGCGTGGCCGCGGCGGTCAACACGCGCTCGGCGAAGCGGAGTCCGCGAGCGGACTGGCTTCCGAAGGAGCCCTTGCGCCAGAGCACCGCTTTGCGGACCGCGCGCTCGGCGGCGTTGTTCGTCGGACTCACGTCCTGGGTCCGCGCATAGGTGAAGAGGGCGACCACGCGGGGGCGCAGATGGTTGGCCAGAGCCGAGTCGTCGTTCGCGATCAGTCGCTCGAGCCGTCCGCGCAGCACAGCGGCTTCGCCTTGCAGCCGGTCACGGTCGCCGTGCTCACCGAAGAGCCGGTAGCTGCGCATGACCGACTGCGCGATCATGACGCCCTTGTTGCCGAAGCGGCGATGTCCTCGCGGGCCTTCGGCCAGCGCACGGAAGGCGCGCTCGATGTGCGCCCAGCAGAGCTGGCGGCGGGCAAGTGGGTGTGACTCGTAGGCACCCATCCGGTCGCTGATCACCGTGCCACCGAAGCGCCGCCCGATCAGCCGCCCTTTCGCCTTGGCACTGCGGCGGCGATCGATCCCGAAGGCTGTGGCGTGCTCGCTCTCCGCCGCCCACAGCCAGCACACCCGGCCCCGTTCCTTCCACGACGTCTCGTCCACGTTGGCTCGCAGCGACGTGCGGACTGCCCCGAGGGCTTCGAGGTACGACGAGTGCAGAGCGTCACTGAGCCGACGCTCACAGTCGCTGATCTTGCCCAGCGACATCTTCACACCGAAGATCTCACCGAGCAGCCGCTGCGTCTCCCGCACGCTCACGCGGTACACGCCGCGCAGCGCGCCGGCAAGTGTGGTCAGCCGCGGACCGAAGGCCCCGGTCGGCACGCCATCGGGCAGGACCGCCGTCGTGACCGCACGACAGCGCCGGCACCGCGCCTTGTGCAGCCGGTGCTCCCGCACCGTGACGAGCACGCGCGGGAGCACCGTCACCTGGTGCCGGTACGGATCGCCGATGCCCTGCTCGAGATCGTCGTGTCCGCACGCGTCGCAGAGGTCGGGACGGTGCTCCTTGGTCTCATCGACGTTGGACGGATCCACCAGCTCGCGCGCCGTGCCCTCATGGCCCGGCTGTCCGCCCTGCTTGCGACCGCTACGCGGCCTTCGGCCGCGACGGCGCTTGGACCACGCCGGGTCCGACGACGGAGGCCTCGAGCTGTTGCGGGAGTCACGCTTCAGACGCGACTCGAGCTCGTCGATGCGGCGCAGATGCTTCGCTTCGCGACGCTCCAACTCCTCGATCCAGGCCAGAAGGCCCTCGACCATCGCCCGCAGATCCTCGTCCTGCCGCTCGCCCACAACCTCTTGATCGACCGATGGCCGAACGATCTGGATCCTGGCTCGCGACGAAGGGGTGAACGGTTACTTCGCGGCGTACCACATCCGGGCTGCCTGTTGCAGCGCATGGACGTTGGGCGTGCCGCGCCAACCGCCGATCTCGTAGGCCTTCGCCACTTCGTAGCGTGACGCCTTTGCCAGCCAGCCCACGACGATCATCGACAGATCGCGGTAGAGCCCGCGGACATCCTGATAGTCAGCCCCGCCTTGACTCGAATTGACGAGTCCCAGGGCATCTCCGAACACATCGAGCTCGATGAACAGAGGAGCAGTACTCATGGAGTCCCTCCCTTCTCTCTCTCTTCTGAGCCTGTCGGCGCCGGTGCTGCGCACGCACCGTCGCTTACCTCGTATATCGGTCGCAAGCGTGTTTCCTGTTCATTCAGAAGCGTTTGAGAGCGATTTAGTCTCTCGAAACGAGCCTGTCGGCGTGCCTCACGCCGCAAGTGCGCAGAAATGCGACACTTCGCGGCTCGCACCCGCCGATCAACTCGCCATGGCTACGGCGGCGAGGCGTTCCCGAACTTGCAGTTCGTGTACGTGTTCGCGGCGGCGCCCGCTTCGTCGACGACGTCCAGTGCGCCGCTCCCCGACGCCTTGACCTTCACGAACTCATTGCCTCCCTCGACGACGTGGAGGCCGTCGAGCGTCGAGTCCTTGATGGTCACCCTGTCGAGAAGCGTCCCCCCGAGTTCCACGAAGACGCCCTCGGCGCCGGCACCCGAGATCTTGGTGCGCATGACCTGAACCGGACCTCGAAGAGAGATGCCGCGTCCGTACCCGTTCAGCCCTTGGTTCTGAGCTCGGATCCAGATCGCTTTCCGTTCGGTCGATGAATCGGATGTGGGCACCGATGAGCTGCGTGATCTGGTCGAGCGCCTGACCCGTCGTCTGGACGCTCGGGACGAGACGATTGCCGAGCAGGCGGAGGTGATCGAGCGGCAGGCGGCACGGATCGACGATCTCGAGAGCCGTCTTCGCCGGGACTCCCGCACCTCCTCGCGCCCACCGTCCTCGGATCCGTCGTGGTCCAAGAAGCGGCGGCGGCGCAAGCCGCCGTCGGACAAGCGCCAGGGTGCGCAGCCCGGCCACAAAGGGGCGACGCGCAAGCTCGTGGACGAGTCCGAGGTCGATGGCGTAGAGGACCACCGCCCGCGCGAGTGCAGCGCGTGTGGGAGCGACGTGCTCGTCCCGATCGATCGCGCCCCGACACGCGTACCCGTTCAGCCCTTGGTTCTGAGCTCGGATCCAGATCGCTTTCCGTTCGGTCGATGAATCGGATGTGGGCACCGATGAGCTGCGTGATCTGGTCGAGCGCCTGACCCGTCGTCTGGACGCTCGGGACGAGACGATTGCCGAGCAGGCGGAGGTGATCGAGCGGCAGGCGGCACGGATCGACGATCTCGAGAGCCGTCTTCGCCGGGACTCCCGCACCTCCTCGCGCCCACCGTCCTCGGATCCGTCGTGGTCCAAGAAGCGGCGGCGGCGCAAGCCGCCGTCGGACAAGCGCCAGGGTGCGCAGCCCGGCCACAAAGGGGCGACGCGCAAGCTCGTGGACGAGTCCGAGGTCGATGGCGTAGAGGACCACCGCCCGCGCGAGTGCAGCGCGTGTGGGAGCGACGTGCTCGTCCCGATCGATCGCGCCCCGACACGCCAGCAGGTCTTCGAGGTCCCGCCACGGCTGATCCAGGTGACCGAGCACCGGTTGCACCGGGCACGGTGCACGGACTGTGGCGCCACGTCCACTGCCTCGCTGCCAAGCGGTGTGACGGCGAGTCCCTTCGGCCCGCGACTCTGTGCGCTCACCGCGGCTCTGGTCGGCGTCTTCCGCCTGTCGCGGCGCGAGACCAGTCGTCTGTTGCGTGACGTCATCGGCGTCTCGATGTCACCGGGCACGGTCAGTGCGATCGAGGAGCGGGTGTCGGGAGCCATCTCCTCAGCGCACATCGAGGCCCTCGGGGCCGTACGCACGAGCAGCGTCGCCTATGTAGACGAGACACCGTGGTCGCGTCGTGGCACGCTGCATTGGCTGTGGAGCGCGGTCTGTGAGCACGCCACGGTCCATCGTATCGATCGGCGCAGGAGCGCCAAGGCCATGCGGCGACTCGTGGGCAAGCGCTTCAGGGGCGTCCTCGTGACCGACCGTATGGGCGCTTACGACCAGCATCCCACCGAGCGCCGCCAGATCTGCTGGGCGCATCTCGAGAGGGACTTTCGAGCGCTGGCCGAGGGCTCGCGCGGCGGCCGGCGCTTCGGCAAGCAGGCCGTGCGTCTCGCCCAGGCTGTCATGCGAGCTCAGCGTCACTTCGGCGAGCACGGGGACCGCGACCGCATGCGGCGTGAGCTGCGTCTCACATGGGACCGACTCCTGACGCTGCTCGTGCGCGGCGCAGACAGCAAGCACCGCCGAGTACGCGGAACGACTCGGCATCTGCTCGACCGAGCGGAGGCTCTGTGGACGTACCCGTTCAGCCCTTGGTTCTGAGCTCGGATCCAGATCGCTTTCCGTTCGGTCGATGAATCGGATGTGGGCACCGATGAGCTGCGTGATCTGGTCGAGCGCCTGACCCGTCGTCTGGACGCTCGGGACGAGACGATTGCCGAGCAGGCGGAGGTGATCGAGCGGCAGGCGGCACGGATCGACGATCTCGAGAGCCGTCTTCGCCGGGACTCCCGCACCTCCTCGCGCCCACCGTCCTCGGATCCGTCGTGGTCCAAGAAGCGGCGGCGGCGCAAGCCGCCGTCGGACAAGCGCCAGGGTGCGCAGCCCGGCCACAAAGGGGCGACGCGCAAGCTCGTGGACGAGTCCGAGGTCGATGGCGTAGAGGACCACCGCCCGCGCGAGTGCAGCGCGTGTGGGAGCGACGTGCTCGTCCCGATCGATCGCGCCCCGACACGCCAGCAGGTCTTCGAGGTCCCGCCACGGCTGATCCAGGTGACCGAGCACCGGTTGCACCGGGCACGGTGCACGGACTGTGGCGCCACGTCCACTGCCTCGCTGCCAAGCGGTGTGACGGCGAGTCCCTTCGGCCCGCGACTCTGTGCGCTCACCGCGGCTCTGGTCGGCGTCTTCCGCCTGTCGCGGCGCGAGACCAGTCGTCTGTTGCGTGACGTCATCGGCGTCTCGATGTCACCGGGCACGGTCAGTGCGATCGAGGAGCGGGTGTCGGGAGCCATCTCCTCAGCGCACATCGAGGCCCTCGGGGCCGTACGCACGAGCAGCGTCGCCTATGTAGACGAGACACCGTGGTCGCGTCGTGGCACGCTGCATTGGCTGTGGAGCGCGGTCTGTGAGCACGCCACGGTCCATCGTATCGATCGGCGCAGGAGCGCCAAGGCCATGCGGCGACTCGTGGGCAAGCGCTTCAGGGGCGTCCTCGTGACCGACCGTATGGGCGCTTACGACCAGCATCCCACCGAGCGCCGCCAGATCTGCTGGGCGCATCTCGAGAGGGACTTTCGAGCGCTGGCCGAGGGCTCGCGCGGCGGCCGGCGCTTCGGCAAGCAGGCCGTGCGTCTCGCCCAGGCTGTCATGCGAGCTCAGCGTCACTTCGGCGAGCACGGGGACCGCGACCGCATGCGGCGTGAGCTGCGTCTCACATGGGACCGACTCCTGACGCTGCTCGTGCGCGGCGCAGACAGCAAGCACCGCCGAGTACGCGGAACGACTCGGCATCTGCTCGACCGAGCGGAGGCTCTGTGGACCTTCGCCGACGTCCCTGGCGTCTCCCCGACGAACAACGCCGCTGAGCGCGCGGTGCGCAAGCCGGTCCTGTGGAGACGCGCAACGCACGGAAGTCAGAGCGAGCGCGGACTCCGCTTCGTCGAGCGCATCCTGACCGTCACCGCCACGCTCCGCCAGCGTGGCGAGAGCGTCTTCGATTACCTCGCAGACGTCAGCGCGGCACTCGCGCACAACCGCTCGCCGCCGGCTCTCGTCGCGCTCCCGATCACGCGCTGAGGCCGCGGATCGTCATACCCTGAACGGGTACCTCACGAGTACGTGCGCACCGAGTCAGGACGGAATCGGCCGGATTGGAGGGCTCGAATCGGAACATCCGAGCGTCGGGGCGCATCAGCTGGTCCTGGCTCCGTATCCAGCCACGCCCAGGCTTAAAGGTGTAGTTCTTAGACCCGGTGTCAGCGGCGCGCGCGAGCGAGCATGGGCACGAGGTCGCGGAGCGACCGCAGTGCCCGCGCGCAGCGAGCCACCGCCGTAGCGGTCGGAGACCGCGTAGGCGGGAGACACGCACGCAAGGAGCGGCGCGAGGGTCGCTGCGCGACCCGAGTGCCGCGACGCAGCGTGGTGGGCAGTAGTGGATTCGAACCACTGAAGGCGTACGCCGCCAGATTTACAGTCTGGTCCTTTTGACCGCTCAGGCAACTACCCACCGTTGATGTCAGGCTGCGTGCGCGCACGCGATCGTGTCGCGCGCGACCCGGTACACACGGCCATGGAGCCAGCGGCGGGACTCGAACCCACAACCTCCTGTTTACAAAACAGGGGCTCTGCCATTGAGCTACGCTGGCCGTGCGGCCCGGGCGGGAGATTGTGGGACACGCCCGCGGCCGGGGAAGCGATTTCCGGCGGCGCCCGCCGCCCTCACGCCAAGGCACCCTCGAACGCCCAAGCGGACGCTCTCAGGATCGCCTCGTCGCCCTCGGCACGGCCGTAGCGCAAGAGATGCACTCCGTAGTGCACCGCCCGGTAGCGGGCGCGCGCCCAGGTGTCGGCGTCGAGCGGGCCATAGGCTGCGCGGAACTCCTGGCGCGCCGCAGCCGGGAGGAAGCTCCACGCGACGCCCAGGTCCACCGCGCGATCGCCCCCGTGGACGTCGCCCCAGTCGATGATGCCGCAAGGCCGGAGCCCCTCGTCCACGAGGACGTGGCGCGCATAGAGGTCGCCGTGGCACGGCACCGCCCGGCCGTCCCAGGGTGTTGCCGCCGCGGCCTCGTCGATCACAGCGACCAGCGCGTCCACGTCGAGGCCGGGCTCCCCGCTGAGCGCCAACACGCGCTCACGCATCGGGCCCGCCCGGCGGCGCACGTCCGCCCGGTGAATGAAGCCCGGAGGCAGCTCGATCGACGGCGAGAGCGCGTGGAGAGAGCGCAGGAAGTCCCCCAGCGGCTGCGCGCACGCGGCCCGCTGCGCCGGCGTGAGATCCGCACGGCAGGCCGTGGTGCCGGCGAGCACCCGATACCCGAAGAACGCGCGGGGGAAGCCGGCGGTCGCGGATCCGAGCATCGCGGGGACGGGGACCGGCAACGGAAGGTGCGCCGCGAGTGCGGGCAGGCACTCTTGCTCGTACGCGAGGAAGCGCACGGCGATCTCCCGCCGCGGGAAGCGGAAGACCCACTCGTCGTTGACCAGGAACACGTGGTTGTCCCAGCCGGCAGGGAGCAGCGTGACCCGCGCCGGCGCCAGAGGAGAGAACACCGCCGGGAACTGCGCCTCGAGCACGTCGCGCGCGGTGTCCGCGTCGAGGGCGATGTCGGCGTCCCATTCGTTCTGCGACGGCACGTCGTCACCGTCGCATCCGCGAGGCCACGCAACAAGCAGAAGCGGCGTTGTGACATGAGGAGGAGGAGACCGGGTCGAAACGCCCACCGTTGCGTCTCTCGAAATGAGAATCCGGGACGCGAAGCGCCGTGTCCGGGGAGGAAACGATGCCCGTCCATCGCGTACGCGTCGCACTCGTGACGCTGGCGCTCGTCACGTCGTCCTGCGTCTCGGGGAGCACCTACACGCTCTACGAGGAGAACGACGGACTGACCGTCGGGTCGAACGAGGACGAACACTACACCCAGGGGGCCCGCGCGAGCTGGGTGGTGCCCTACGAGGTCGCGCCCAACTTCGCCAAGCGCGTCCCGAAGTTTCTGCCGGTCTCGAACTCGACCACGCAGGCCATCGGCGCCGTGCTGGGCCAGGAGATGTACACGCCGCGCAACATCAACGCCCGGCGGCTGCTCCGCGAGGACCGCCCCTACGCCGGCTGGCTCTATGCCGGCGCGATGTTCGCCGACGTGGATCGCCGTCAGGACGGTCCCCAGGGCGACTCGATGAACTCGTGGGAGCTCGACGTCGGCGTCATCGGGCCGAGCTCGCGCGCGTCGAAGGTCCACCGCGCCGGTCACGCGTTCAGCGGTTCGAGCGAGCCCCGCGGGTGGGACAACCAACTGAAGGACGAGGCGGGCCTCGTGCTGACCTACAACTACCGAAAGCGTCTGCTCGCCGGCCGCACGACCACCGGCCACGAGTGGGACGCCATCGGCGGAGTCGGCATCGACCTCGGCAACATCCGCACGCTGGGATCCGTCAGCGGCATGGTGCGCTTCGGGCAGGACCTGCCCCGCGACTTCGGTGTGAACACGATTCACCGCACGGCGACGGAGGTCGGACCCGTGGAGGGCCGCGACGGCTTCCGCTGGTACGCGTATCTCGGTGGCGAGGCGCGCGGCGTCGCACACAACATCTTCCTGGACGGCAACACCTTCCGCGACAGCCACAGCGTCGACCGCAAGCCGTTCGTCGGCGAGGCGCAAGCCGGCATCGCGGCGCAGTGGGGCAACTTCCGTGTGTCGCTCGGCCAGGTCCTGCGTTCGCGGGAGTTCGACGGCCAGGCCGACTCCCAGCGGTTCGGTTCGCTCGCTCTGCAGTACCAGCTCGACTTCTAGCCGCGCGTTCGGCGGCTCGGCCGTCAACGATCGGTTGGGACCTGACCGTCGGATACGTACACGACGCGGTCGATCTGCAGGTCACGCACCGGCTCGGACTCCGCATCCGCGTCGTCCTCTCCCCCAGCAGGCTCGCCGATCTCGACGTACGATCCGAACGAGACCGCCACCGGCATCCACTGCTCGCTCTCCTGGGACCGGGCTATGGCGAACAGCAACCGCGTCTGGTCCGCGCGTGAGGGCACGCCGACGACGGTCATGAGAATTTCGGTCGCGGTGGACCGCGCTGCGATCTCCGCGGTCGGCGGCGCCTCGCGGCGCGCGACCGCGGCGGCCAGCCCCGCATCGACCTGCTCGATCAGGTCCGGCTGCGAGAACCGCACGATCCACGCGACGAATGCCACCAGCAACACACCGGCGAAGGCCAGCGCGTAGCCCAACACTGGCGGCCCGCCGCCACCACCCGATCCCGTCGTCAACGTCACACCCGCGAGTCTCTCCGGCCAGGGTGCCGCAGACGAACGGAGTTCGGGTCTCAGTCGTGCAATGCCCTTCTCAGGGTCGCCAGGAAGTCCGCGATCTTCCCGTGCGTGGTCGGCGTCTGCCTGACGACGAGCAGACCGTCCCAGTGGGCGATGCGCACCGGCAACTCCTCCCACGTGACGGGTTCGATCGAGTGCCGGATCAGTTCGTAGAGATGGTCGACGTCGGTCCCATCGTCGTCGCTGCGGGCGGTGAGGATGTCATCGATCTCGTAGCACCGAATCTCGAGCGGCGGCAGATCGGTGAACCGCAGGACTCCGTGCTCGGCCGCAACGTGGAGTCGCGTGAGGCGCGAGATCCAGCGGATCACGTCGGCAGCCGAAGTGTCCTCGAGCGACAGCGTCACGTGATCCGCGTCCTCCGCCAGCTCCTCGGACACGACGAGAGGCACGCCGGTCTGCTCCTTGATCGCGGCGACCACGTCGGCCAGCGGAGTCTGGGCGAATCCGACCGAGATGCGCCTCTCGAGCTGTTGCGCGATCGCCTGCTCCCACTCTGGAGTGGCACGCGTGGCCGTGGCGCCGCGCGAGAGCAGCAGATCCAGGAACTGCTTGATCTCGGCGTGCGTACTGTCGGACTGCTTCACGACCAGTAGCGCCTTCCAGGCTTCGATGGAGGTGCCTTCACGGCTCCACGCGTCTCGGCCGCCGAAGTCCCGCACGAGGTCGATCAGTTCGTCGTGCTCGTACCAGTCGGTGATGCTCCTGCCGGATTCGGCGAGGTCGTGTCCCTCCTCCCGGACGCTTCGCCGCGCGTCGCGGTCGAGCATCGCGCGCACGTCGTAGTACCGCCGGTCGGCGTAGTTCGGGAGGCGATAGGCTCGCGCCACGTACACGGCGCCGTCGGCATAGTGGTGCGCGATGTCGGTACCGTGCGGGGAGAGGGTCAGGACCTGATCGGCGCTCATCACGGCGCCGACCGGGAGATCGACGTCGTGATCGGCCGGATCGTCCATGTCCTCCGGGTGGACCACGAGGTTGACCCCGGCCCGCTCGCGGACGCGGGCGAACACGGCCGCGAGGTTGCGCAAGTCGCCGGTGATCGCGATCTGCGCATCCAGCTTCCGGCGCAACGCACGCTCCCAGTCCGGCGTGGTGCGCTCCCGCTCGACGCGAACGCCCTGCGGCGTGTTCTGTCGCGGGGCCTGGAACTCCGCGAGCGGCCGGTCCTGCGCGCGGGCTGGAGTCGACGTCCCGGTCGCGGTCGTCAGCGTGCCCACGGCCACCGTGGCGACGAGCACCGCGCCGGCGATCCGCGCGACGCGTGAGTGCGAACCAAATTGACTGAGCATGGTGATCCTCCTTCTGAGATCCCCCCGTCCTCCAGGGAGTCGTGGTCCCTCGACGATTCCCGCCGCAGCCGCCGGCGCGGCAGCGCGCGGACGGCGAGCGGAGAGCAGCCGCAGCAGCGTCTCGCCGTACGCGCGGGCGGTGCCTTGATCAGCGCCGGTGAGCGCCGTGTGGTCGCGGACGGCCTCGCGTTCCGCCCGCAGTCGCGAGAACGCGACGTGCACAACCGGGTTGAACCAGTGCAGCGATGCGAACAGTGCGAGCATCCAGTTCACGGACACGTCCCCCGCCCGCAGATGGGCGAGTTCGTGACGGAACACGAACGCGAGTTCCGCGTCCGTGAGCCGCCCGGCGAGGCCGTCTGGCAGCAGCAGCCGGGGACGGCGTACTCCGGTCAGCGCCGGAGTCTCCACTGCGTTGGTCTCGACGACGATCGGTGCGCGAACGCCCACGCCGTCGGCGGCAGCCGCGAGGAGTGCGGTCACCCGTCCCGGAGCAAACGGCCGGGCATGTCGCAGCGACCGCTCGAAGCGCCGCTCGCGCACGACGAGACGAAGCAGCGCGAGCAGTGCGCCGGCAGCCCACACGAGGAATCCGGCTCTCTTCCAGGGGAACGGACCCGGCGACTCCGGCACAACGCCGAGGAGGGCGGCGGCCGACGCCTCGTCCTCGTAGTTCTCGGAGACCGTCGGGAGATCCGCCTCGACGAACGCCGGGCGGCTGCTCCGCTTCGTGTGCCCCTCCGCGCGCTCCTCGTCCAAGTGATCGCGCGCAACGGCGGCTGCCGGCGCGGTCGGAGCGTCCGTCGCAATGGCCGCAGACCTGGTCGGCAGGTCACTCGGATCGGCCGGCGCGACGACGTCGGCCCGCGCGACCTGCGCCACGTTCAGCACGCTCGTCGGCGACGACGGAACCACCGGTAGCAGCAGCCGGAGAACGACCAGTCCCCACAGCGCGTAGCGCACGCGCGGGCCGAGCTTGCGTCCGAACAGGACAAGCGCGACCGCAACGGCGGCTGCGATGATGACGACGTGCAGGCCGGTCTCAGCGAGGTACTGCACGACGACGCCGGCGATGGAGTCGATGGTCTGCATCACTCCTCCTCTTCCTTCTCGCCGAGGATGCGGCGCAGTTCTGCGATCTCGTCCTTGGACATCTCCGTCTCGCGCACCATGTGCACGAGGAGCGGGTGCGCGTCACCGCCGAACACCCGCTCGGCGAACGACTTGCTCTCTTCGCGCACGCACCGTTCACGCGACAGCTTCGGGTGGTAGAGGTAGCGCCGCCCCACCGTCAGGAAGCCGAGCGCCCCCTTGCGCACGAGGCGGCCGAGCAGCGTCTTGACGGTCTGAGGCGACCAGTCCCTCTGGTCCGCCAACCGCTCGGCCACCTGGTGCGCGGAAAGGGGGTGCTCCTCCCACAGCACGGTCATCACGTCCCACTCTGCGTCGCTGATCCGGGGCAAGCCGCCCATCCCGTCCTCCGTGCCGGCATCCGGCTCCATGACTACAGATGTAACCATAACTACGCCTGTAATCGCGTCAAGGGGGAACGTCGAGCCTGGAGGCTGATGTGTCCGGCCGAACTGTCAGCTCCTCGGCGGGTGCGAGAGGCTCAGCTGCGGGCGCGGTGCTGCTCGCGGTGCCGTTCAACAAGACGCCACATGAACCAGGCCCCGATGCTCCGCAGCGGCGCCCAGCACGCGCCCCGGGCGGCCACCTCAGTGGGTGTCGGTCGCTCCGCCCTGCCGTCGAGGAGACGCACGCCCTCGCGCACGCCGAGGTCCCCCGACGGCATCACGTCGAGCCGTCCCAGCCGGAACATCAGGAACATGCGCGCGCTCCACACGCCGATGCCGCGCACCTCGACCAGGCGCTCGATGATCGCGTCGTCGGGCAGCCGTCCGATCGCGGTGAGGCGTAACCGCCCGTCGTCGATGCGTCCGGCGAGATCGCGCAGCGCCGCGAGCTTCGCGCGGGACAGGCCGGCGCCGCGCAACGCATCGTCTTGCAGCGCGAGGAGCTCCGGCGGCCGCGGAAAGCGCTTCCCCGGAGTGAGCGCGACCACTCGTCCGTGGATCGTGCCGGCCGCCTTGCCGGACAGTTGCTGGTAGACGATCGCGCGGGTGAGCGATTCGTAGTGCGTGGCGCGTCCCCCGCCGCGCGGCGGGAAGCCCGGATAGGGTTCGAGCGATCGCATCGCGCGGCCGAGTACGGGATCGCGCCGGGCGAGCGCGCGGAGTTGCGCGGGCGTGGGTGCGTTCGTACGGCTCATGCGCGGAGTTCCGCGAGCGAGTAGAAGGTCCCCCGCCAGCGGATGCCACCGCGAAGCAGGGTCAGCGCCGTCGCTCGCCACTGCACGTACAGGAAGATCAGCACCACGAGCGGGAACAGCGGCGCGACGAGTGGATTGACGCTGCTCGAGCGCCGTGTGCCGGCGACGGCGAGCAGCGCGATCGCCACCGTCGCGAGCGACATCCAGAAGGCGGCACCGTCCGTCACGAACACGCCGATGAACGGCCACACGCCGAACAGGAACTGGAGCGGCGTCGCCAGGGCCTGCAGCCACAGGCGATAGTCGAAGCCCGCGAAGGCGTTCTTCTCGAAGCCGCGCACGACGTCGCCCACGCTCCGATACCACTCCACCGAGAGCGCGCCCTTGCCGAAGAGCACGTCCTGCCGGCCGCCGGCGGACTTCATCAGCCGGCCCAGCCGGAGATCGTCGTCCGGCCGCATCGCGATGGGGACGTGACCGCCACGCTCGTGATACGCCGTTGCGCGCACGAGGTTGAACGCGCCGATGCCGAGATGCGCGGTGCTCGTCGGGTCGCGCGCCTTCCACGGCCGCGTGAACCCTGCGAACAGCACCGAGAACGTCGCCGTGAATGCCTGGAGCAACGCGCCCTTCATGACGACGTCGGGCAACACGGTCAGATGATCCAGCGAGTGTTCGCGCTGGTACGTGAGCGCGCGACGCACCGCATCGCGGGCAAAGTGCACGTCCGCGTCCGTGAACAGGATGAACTCGCCCTGCGCGCGGGCCGCGCCCAGGTGCAACGCGTGGTTCTTGCCGAGCCAGCGCGGAGGCAGGTCGGTGACGTGGACGACGGTCAATCGCTCGTCGTCTTCGGCGAGTCCGTCAAGCAGCGCGCCCGTGCGGTCCGTCGAGCGGTCGTTCACAGCAACGATCTCGAGGTGGGGGACGTCTTGTGCGAGCAGTGTCCTGACAGCGCCCTCGATCGCGTGTTCCTCGTCACGTCCCGCCACGACGATCGAGACGCGCGGACACTCCTCCGGGCGGCACGGCTCCTGATCTTTGAGCCGGGCGATCGTCGCGGCCCCGCGCCCGGCCACGACCGCGAAGACGAGCCATCCCAGCAGGCCGACCACCGCCAGCCAGAAGAGAGGATCGATCAGCATCGGGACTCCTGCCAGCCGTCGCCCCGTGAGGCTACTATGCGGACATCCGTCCGCAAATGGGGCGATGGAAGGAGAACGGTCTGATGCCAGCACGCCGCCGCCAGCAGCGTCCTCCACAGCAGCGTCGCGCCCAGCGTCCCGCCCGGAGGCGTCCGAGAGGCGAAACCCGCGAGAAGATCTACCGGTACGTGCGCGGGCGTTTGCTCGCCGGCCAGCCGCCGACCGTGCGCGAGGTACAGCACGCCGTGGGGCTCAAGGCGGTGGAGTCGGCACGCGTGCATCTCGCAAGGCTCGTGGCAGACGGCCGTCTCGCCAAGGACCCGAGCGTCTCCCGCGGCTACCGGCTCCCGCCGGGCGAGGCCGGACGGGCTCCCACGGTGATGGTCCCGCTGCTCGGGCTGGTGCAGGCAGGCGGACTGACCGCGGCCATCGAAGCGCCCGAGGGCCACGTACCGGTCGCGGGCCGGGCGGTCACCCGCCGCGTCGGCGCCCTGCTCGCGCTCCGCGTGCAGGGCGACAGCATGAAGGACGCGGGCATCCTCGAGAACGACATCGTCATCGTGCGCCGCGACGTCACCCCGAAGAGCGGCGACATCGTGGTAGCGCTGGTGGACGGCGAGGCGACCGTCAAGACGCTGCAGGTCAAGCCGGGCCGGCAGAAGAAGAAGCGCCGCGTCACGCTGCTGCCCGCCAACTCCGCGTACGACCCGATCGTGCCCGATCCCAATCGGCTCGAGATCCTCGGGCGCGTCGTCGAAGTGCGCCGTTCTCTTGGTGTGTTGTAGGGCTCTTGGTGTCCTCTAGCCGCGTGTTGGACCATTCGAGCTGAAGCGATGTCTCCTCCCTCCTTCTCCGCTCCTGTCTCGTTCGCGGATTGCGCGGGCCGGCTCGTCGAGTTCTCGGCGCCCTCCGGTCCCGGTGCGCTCCTGACCGCGGCGACGTCCGTGCTCCGCGACGCGCAACGGGCGGGCGAGACGACCGCTTGGATCACGACCACCGCGAGCGCGTTCTTCGCGCCCGACATGGATCGCGCGGGCGTCGATCTCGACGCGCTCGCCGTGCTGCGCGTTCCCCAGTTGATTGGCGGCGGGTGGGGGACCGACGTCGCACGCACCGGCGCCCGCCTGCTCCGATCCGGCGCGTTCGGTCTGGTGGTGCTCGACATGACCGAGGCCCGCGGTGCGTCATCTCGCGGCAGGTCATCTCAGCGGCGGCGACGCCGGCTCCCGCCCGCGCTGCTCTCGCGTCTCTCCAGCCTGTCCCGCACCCACGATGCCGCGGCCCTTGCACTCACGACCAAGTCGCGCGACACGGCGTCGCTCGGTCCCCTGGTCTCCCTGCGCGCCGAGGTCCGCCGCGCCGGCACCGCGCGGCCTCCGACGAGAACGGAGGACATCAGCGCTCCGCTCGTGATCGTGGAGATCGACATCATCCGCGACCGCCGCAACCCCCGCGAACGCATCCTCCCGCTCGAAGCACGTCCACCCGGCGGCCTGGAAGGGCTGCTGGGCTGTGTCTCTGGGTCGCCGGCTAACGCCGTCGAGCCGGGGCCGCCGGGTCGCCACGGCTGAGGCCGTCGGTGTCTCTGGGTCGCCGGCTGACTCCGTCGAGCGGGGAGCTACGATGTGCCAGGGGAGGGGTATGGCGGAACCGTCGCCCGACGACAAGAGCACGCTGATCTCGGACGTACCTGCGGCCGAGTTCGCGTCGGTCGTGGCCGGCCGCTACCAACTCGGACCCCCCCTCGGATCCGGCGGCGCCGGGAACGTGTACGAGGCAACGGTGATCGGCACGGACCACCGCGTCGCCGTCAAGATCCTGCGCGAGAACGCCATGGCGGTGCCCGCCCGCGTGCGCCGCGAGGTCGCGGCGCTGCGTCTCCTGCGGCTGCCCGGAGTGGTCTCGCTGATCGATCACGGCACGTGGGAGGGGCGCAAGTTCCTGGGCATGGAACTGCTCGAGGGGGAGCAGTTCCCGGGCGTCGAACCTCCCATCAAGTGGGAGCAGCTCGCGCCGCTGGCGCGCTCGCTGCTCGAGGCACTGGCACGCGTCCACGCGGCGGGCATCGTGCACCGCGACCTCAAGCCGTCGAACGTGCTGGTCGGCGAAGATGGCCGCGTCACGATTCTCGACTTCGGGATCTCCTACGGCCCCGCACTCGGCGAGCGGGTCACGCAGACGGGAACGCTGCTCGGCACGCCGGAGTACCTCGCGCCGGAGCAGATCTGCGGCGACCCGGCCGACGCGCGCTCCGACCTGTACGCGGTCGGCACGATGCTCTACGCGGCGCTGACCGGAGCGACACCGTTCGCCAGCACCAACCGGATGGACATCATCCGCATCAAGATGCGCGCACCGGCACCGCGGCTCCTGCACGCGGCGCCGGACGCTCCGATCCACGTCGCCGATGCTGTCGATGCGATGTTGAGCACCGACCGCGAGCATCGGCCGCGCACCGCGGGCGAAGTGCTCCGTCGCTTCTTCGCGACCGACGCCGCGTTCGTGAAAGACGTGCTCCCCAGGCTCGGTTCCAGCGCCCCGCTCGACGACACGCTGGCCGCCGTGCGGGCCGGACAGCGAGTCATCGTGCAGGGTCTCCCAGGCACCGGCCGCACGCGACTGCTGCGCGACGTCGCGGCGGAGTTGCGAGCGGCGGACGTGCCGGTGCTGTGGGTGGCGCCGGGCAACTCTCCGTACTCCGGACTGCGCGACGTGATCGACGCGAATGTCATCTCGTGTGCCGACAGCGCCCGGGACGCGCACGCGCTCGCGACCGACGCGCTCCGCGCAAGGCTGTCGGCGGGCACCGTGCTGCTCGTGGACGGCCCCGAGCGGGTGGATCGGTGGTCACGCCAGGCGATCGATCAGGTGCGTGACGCGGGCGCGGCGATCATCGTGGGGGAGGCCGACGCGGACGTGACGATCGAGCTGACTCGGTTCTCGGCCGTGGATCTCGAGCCGCTGTTCGCCGGTCCGCGACGGATCCTCCACCTGCCGGACGACGCTGCTCACGAGCTCTGGGAACGGACCGGCGGACTCGCGCGCCGCGTGGCCGAGGAGGTCGGCGCGTGGTGCCGCGCGGGGCTCGCACACTGGGAGAGCGGCCGCGTGCACGTCACGCGCCCCGCGCTCGATCAACTCGGCGTCGGCGGACGGCTCGTCTCGGCGGCGGGGACGGAGTCGATGCCCCGCGCCGCAGCGGAGGACGACGTCCTCGCGTGCACCAACCTCGCCTGGCCGCACGCAACGCTCCCGGTTCTCTCCGCGGCAACGTCTCAGCCACGCTGGCTGGTCGAAGAGCGCGTGCGGGAACTGGAGGAGGCCGGAGTCGTGCGGCGGCTCGCCGACGGCCGCGTCCAGCCGCTGTACGGCGCCGCCGTGCCCACCCACTGGACGCGCGAGCAGCGCCACGACGTACATCGGGCGATCGCGGAGAACATCCCCGTCGGCGCGCTCGCACGCTTGCGCCACTTCGCCGCGGCCCACGATCCCCGCGCCGTTCCCGAGGCCGAGAGCGTCGGCGAGCGCGCGTACGTGGACGGCAAGCAGCACGACGGGCTGGTGGCGCTCGAGGTCGGCCTGTCGATCGCCCGTGAGCACGGCGACACCGAGCAGACGCGCCGCCTGCTCTCGATCTGGGTGCCGATGTGCCTCTCGGGCGGTGCGCCGCAGGACGCGGAGCGCGGGATCTACGAGATCGACCGTTCGGGTTTGCCCAAGAGCTTCACCCACGGCCTCCGCGTCCTGCTGCAGTCGCAACGGAAAATCGTCGCAGGCGAAATGAGCGCAGCGCTGGGCGAGCTCGACGCGCTCGCGGAGGTCGACGACGTGCGGCTCGAGCAGTGGCGCCACGCGCTCCTCCTGCGCGCGGCGCGCGGGATCGGGATCGAGGAGGAAGAGCGTGTGATCTCTCTCGCCGAGGAGTGGGCCGCGCGGATCGACGACGACACCCCGGGCGCGTCGATCGCGTCGTGGCGCGCGGCGCTCGCGGAGAAGCGGGGCGATCCCGAGACGAGTATTGCATTCTACGAACGCGCGCTCGCAAGCACGTCGCGTACTTCCGCGCGGATCGCGTCGCATATGCGCCTATCCGAAGCGCTGATCGACACGGACCGGATCGAACGCGCCGCCGAGCACGCGACGTCGGCACGCGAGCTGTCCGCGTCCGTCCGTCACGCGCTCTACGAAGCGATCGCGGAGGCGCTTCTACGGCGTATCGCGCTCCGCACGCGGGCAACGACGAAGACCGACGACGAACTGCTGGCCGCGCTCGACACCATGGGGCAACGGCGCCTCGAAGCGCACGTCGTCCTGGGCGAGGCGTGCATCGCGTGGCGGGCAGGGACGCTGCGCCGCGCACGCGAACTCGCCGTTCGCGCGCACTCGTTGTCGAACGCGTCGAACCTCAAGGACGAGGCGCTCATAGCCGACGCCCTGCGCAGGGTCACGGTGAGCGCGGCGGATCGCGATTCCGAGGCAGCGCAGCGGCTGGTCGAGCGGCTATTGGACCCGGAGGTGGACAGTCCGGCTGTGCGTTTCGAAGCGCTCGGCATCCTCGCACAGGGATTCCCGTCACACGCCGCCGAGTGGCGCCAGCTCGCACGTGAGACTCTCGAAGCCGCGGGACCCGTTGCAGTGAGGCACCGCGTGGACGCGATGAGCATCGAGGAAGTGCTCAACGGGCTCGGCTAGGAGTACCGCTTGCATCGGTACGGCTCGAGTGCGTAGCGTGCGCGTGGGAGGGCCTCCACGTGCGACACCGAATCAGCATGTTCCGCGCGCTCACCGGCGCAGCGCTGCTGTCGCTTGCTCTGCTTCTGTCCGCGTGCTGCGCGACCGGGCGGCGGGCGACGTCGGCGACAGAGAGAACTGTCAGACCGGTGCTCATCGAGAGCAAGGCGATGATGATGACGCCAATGTCCGGCGTGACCGACGACGTCGTCGAGGTCTACCGGATGGCGGGCGGAGCCCCCAAGCTCGTGGCGGTGTTCCTGATGGAGCGCAACAACAACTCAAACGGCGTGACGGACGAGCACTGGATCGTCGCCGCCGATGAGTCGTATCCTCTGCCGCTGTACGCCGACGACTGGTTCAACGCGAACCAGTCCACGAGTGGATACAACGTCGACATGATGTGTGACGCCTACTGGTCGTCGCTCGGCTACCCGAGCAAATCGGCTGCGATGGTGCACCGTTCCAGCTACATGCCGACGTACATGTCGACCGATTCCTGCGACTAGCTCCGTCCCCGCCGGCCGCGACATAGGTACGCCGCGAGTGCGGCGCACGACTCGTGCGCGCAAACTGTGCGCCAACTGGGAGGGAAGCTGTATGTCCATCATCTCACGCGCGATACGTCGCGCAACAGCCGTCGCGTTCGTGGCCGGAGCACTGCTGATCACCGCGTGCACGACGGCGCAACAGTCGGATACGCAATCCCCGGATGCGTACGCCGTCGAGCAATACCCACCCGTGATGTACATGGGCGGCGTCACCGACGACGTCGTCGAGGTGTACCGCATCGCCGGTTCGTCGAACATCCTCGAGGCGGCGTTCCTCATGCACCGCACTGAGTTCAACGGCCCGAGCACCGAGTACTGGATCTGGGGTAACGGTGTTGCGCCGACATTAGATCCCTCACAGACCTACTATCTGTGGGCGGGCCAGAGCACGGCCGGGTTCACCGTCAGCGACATGTGCGCTCTGTACGATGAGAGACTCGGTTACCCGGACGGCACGGATCTCCAGGTCATCCTGGTCGACTTCCCGACACCGACGACCGACTGGTCGAAACACTGCAGCGACTATTAGTCGCAGGCTCTGCCAGCTCTGCCTTGACGCGCCGGCCCCGGTAATCGGGGCTGGCGCAGATCTCTCCGCGACATCCCTGTCCCCGCCATGCTATACAGACGCATGTCCGTATACCAGGGACGGAGTCGGATGTGCGTGGACGGAGACGGCGAGCAGGTGGCAACACGCGGCCCCTAACGGGGGTGGCGCCGGTACAGACCGAGGCGAGGGGTGCCGCGCGCCGCTCGCCTACGGACACCAAAGGGAGCGATGCACGGCCGCGCGGGCAGATCGCGTGCGTGCACCTGCCTGCCTTCGCGCTCCAACTCTTCGCGCGGCGGGAGCCCGCGGTGCGCGAGGGGCCGGCGGTCGTGGTGGACCGGGACCATCCGCGCGGCAAGGTCGTGCAGGCCAACGAGGCGGCGCGGCGGGCGCGAGTCCTGCCGGGGCAGCGGTACGCGGCGGCGCTGTCGCTCTGCCCCGGGCTGCGCGCGACCGAGGTGCCGGCAGAGGAGATCGCAGCGGGTGTGGCCGAGGTCGTCGGGCTGCTCCGCCGTGCATCGCCGGACGTCGAAGCCGCGAAAGATGATGCGCGGCTCGGCGAACCCGGCGTGTTCTGGCTCGACGCAACGGGCCTGCTCCGTCTGCACCCGACGTTGCTCGCCTGGGGCGAACGGCTGGCGCGGATGCTCGCCGCGGAGGGCTTCATCGCGTCGATCGTGGTGGGCGTCTCGCGCTTCGGGTCGTACGCGCTGTCGCGTGCGCTCGCAGCATCCGCAGCGTCCGCGGAACCCGGCCGGCGAGTCGCCCTCTTCCCGACACCGGACGACGAGCGCGAGGCGGCAAGACGGGTGCCGCTCGCACGGCTCGCGATCGACCCGAATCTGCGGGACGCGCTCGACCGGCTGGGCGTGCGGCGGGTGGGGGATTTCCTCGACCTGCCGCGGGAAGGGCTCGCGCGGCGTTTCGGCAAGGAGGCGGAACGTCTCTTCCTGATCGCAAACGGAGAGCTGACCGAACCGCTCACGCCGGTCGCTCCACGCGAACCGCCGGTCTGCCGCGTTCCGTTCGAGTTCCCCGAGACCGGCCGCGAGCGGCTGCTCGCCGTCATCGAACGGGACCTCCCGGGACTCCTCGCCGAGACCGCCGAACGTAGGCAGGCGCTCGCGTCACTCTTCCTGCGCTTCCACCTGGAGGACCGCGCACCCGTGCGGATCGAGGCGCAGCCGGCGGCCCCGACCCTCGACGTGCGCCAGGTTCTCGAACTCGTGAAGTTGCGGCTCGAGTCCGTCGCACGGAACGGCGATTTACGAGCGGGTGTGGTCGAACTCGTGCTGACCGTGCGCGGAGTGGCGGCGCGCCCCGAGCAACTGCGTCTCTTCCGCGAGAACCCGAAGCGCGATCTCGCGGCGGCTGCACGCGCGCTGGCACGGGTGCGTGCCGAGATGGGTCCGCACGCCGTGGTGCGCGCACGTCTTCGCGACGGCCACCTGCCGGAAGCCTCGTTCTCGTGGGAGCCGCTCGAGGAGATGCACTACCCGCGGCTCGCCGTGCGCGCGGACACGCGCCCCGCGGCGCTCGTCCGCCGCGTGCTCACGCGGCCCCTCCCACTCGCGCCCCGTTCGCGACACGATCCCGACGGCTGGCTGCTCGCAGGACTGCAATGCGGGCCGGTGCGCCGGCAGACCGGTCCCTACGTGCTCTCCGGCGGCTGGTGGGCGGCCGCCCCGGGGACGTCGGTGGTGGGCACGCGCACCGAGGTGCACCGCGCGTACCACTTCACCGAGACCGCCCGCGGCGACCTCCTGTGGGTCTTCCACGACCGGCACCGGCGGCGCTGGTTCCTGCAAGGGGCGGTGGAGTAACGATGAGCGCTCTGTCGCCGCACGCAGCGCTCTGGTGCCAGACGCACTTCTCGTTCCTCGAGGGCGCCAGTGACCCGGCTGAACTGATCGAGGAAGCCCGGCACCTAGGGCTGCGCGCCGTCACCGTGGCGGATCGCGACGGCGTGTACGGGATCGTGCGCGCGCACGTCGCGGCCAAAGAGGCCGGCATCCACCTCCTCGTCGGCGCGACGGTCACTGTCGGGGAGAACGACGAGAGCGCGAGCGAACTGGTGCTGCTCGCCGAGGACCGCACCGGTTACGCACACCTCTGCAGGCTGCTCACGGCAGGGCGTCTGCGCTCGGCCAAGGGTGCGAGCCGTGTCACGTGGGACGAGGTGTGCTCACACGCCGGAGGGCTGCTCGCGTTGTGGGGCGGACGGCATGCGCTCCTCACAGCCGACGATTTCGACGAAAGGGTCGCCGGCGCTCTCTCCGACGCATTCGGTTCGGAGTTGTTCGCCCTGCTGACCCGCCACCGTCACGCTGACGATCCCGCGTGTGAAGCGCGCTTGCGCGCCCGCGCCGCACACTTCGGCCTGCCGCTCGTTGCGGGCACACGCGTGCTGTACCACACCCGCGCACGACGCGATCTGCAAGACATCCTGACCTGCATCCGGCACGGCAAGACGCTCACGACCGCCGGCCGGCTGCTGCGCCCGAACGCAGAACATCACCTGCTCTCTCCGGCCGAGTTCCGCTCGCTCTACGGTGATGCCCCCGACACCGTCGAACGCACACGGGAGATCGCCGCGCGCTGCACGTTCTCGATGGACGACCTGCGTTACCGCTATCCGTCCGAACGCCTGCCGGACGGTTCCTCGTCATCCGAATGGCTGCGCGAACTCACCCTGCGCGGCGCACGGCTGCGCTACACGGGCGAACCGCCCCCTGACGTACTCGACCAACTCGAGAAGGAACTCGGCGTCATCGATGCGCTCGACTACCCGGGCTACTTCCTGACGATGCACGAGATCGTCCGCTTCTGCCGCGAGCAGGACATCCTCTGCCAGGGCCGCGGCTCGGCCGCCAACTCCGCCGTGTGCTACTGCCTCTGGATCACGGCCGTCGACCCCGTTCGCATGGGGCTCCTGTTCGAGCGCTTCCTGTCGATGGAGCGTGCCGAGCCGCCGGACATCGACCTCGACATCGAGCACGACCGCCGCGAGGAGGTGATCCAACACGTCTACGAGAAGTACGGCCGCACGCACGCTGCGATGGTCGCCAACCTGATCCGCTATCGGCCGCGCTCCGCCGTGCGCGATGTCGGCAAGGCGCTCGGACTGCCGGAGACCGCGCTCGACCGCATGGCGCGGCAACTCGGGCGCTACGAGACCGTGGACGCCGGTGCTCTCGTGCGTGCCAACGCGACGGACGGGCATGCCGGGGAGGGGGGCAACCAGATGCGCCTGCCGCCCGCAGAAGCGCACCTGCTCCGGCTCGCCAACGAGATCCTCGACTTCCCCCGGCACCTGTCCATCCACCCCGGCGGATTCCTGCTCGGACACGAACCCGTGCACGACCTGGTGCCCATCGAGAACGCCACGATGTCGAACCGCACGGTCATCCAGTGGGACAAGGAGGACGTCGAGGCACTCGGTCTGTTCAAGGTCGATCTCCTCGGTCTGGGTGCGCTGACGCACCTGCACCTCTGCTTCGACCTGCTGCGTGCGTCCCGCGCACGCGAACTGTCGATGGCGACCATTCCCCCCGACGACGAGGCGACGTTCGACATGATCTGCAGCGCGGACACCGTCGGTGTGTTCCAGATCGAGAGCCGTGCGCAGATGGCGATGCTGCCCCGTCTGCGTCCCCGCAACTTCTACGACCTCGTCATCGAGGTCAGCATCGTGCGTCCCGGTCCGATCACCGGCGGCATGGTGCATCCGTATCTGCGGCGCCGCGCCGGCGAGGAGACGGTCGTCTACCCGCACAGCGTGCTCGAACCGGTACTCGCGAAGACGCTCGGCGTCCCGATCTTCCAGGAACAGGTCATGCGCCTCGCGGTCGTGGCCGCCGACTACACGCCCGGCGAGGCAGACCAGTTGCGCCGCGACATGGCGGCGTGGCGCAAGACCGGACGCATCGAACAGCACCGCGACCGGCTGGTCACGCGCATGGTCACGAAGGGGATCGAGATCGAGTTCGCCGAGCGGGTGTTCGAGCAGATCCGGGGCTTCGGGGAGTACGGGTTCCCCGAGAGTCACGCGGCGAGCTTCGCGTTGATCAGCTACGCGACGTCATGGCTGCGCTGCCACTACCTGCCCGAGTTCACGTGCTCACTCCTGAACGCACAACCGATGGGCTTCTACGAGCCGGCCACGATCATCGACGACGCCAAGCGCCACGGACTCGTGATCCACCCCGTGTGCGTGCGGAAGAGCGAGTGGGACTGCACGCTCGAGCCGTGCGAGGAGAACCACTTCGCCGTGCGCATGGGACTGCGCTACGTGAAGACCCTCGGCGCCCGTGAGCAGGAGGCGATCGAGGCGGCGCAGGACATGGCACCCTTCACGTCACTCGAGGACTTCGTGCGCCGCTCCGGCATCGGCGCCAAGCAACTCGCCGCGTTGGCGGAGGCGGGAGCGTTCGAGGTGTTCCGCGTCTCCCGCCGCGACGCACTCTGGCAGGTCCGCGGGTTACGCGCCCGCGTACGGCCGGAACTGCCCATCACGGTGCGAGAACGAAGCCCCGCATTCGAGTCGCTCGACGCCTTCGAGACGATCGGGTGGGACTACCGCGCGGCGAACCACAGCCCGCGGGGCCACCCGCTCGCGCCGCTCCGCGAGGTGTTACGTGAGCAGGGGCTCCCGTCCGCCCGCGAGGTGGCTGCTCTCGGCGACGGCCGACGCGTGCGTTACGCGGGCGTCGTGATCTGCCGCCAGCGCCCGGGCACGGCGGCGGGCGTCACGTTCATGACGATGGAGGACGAGACCGGCTTCGTGAATCTGGTCGTCTGGAAACAGGTCTTCGACCGCTTCGCCACCCTGGCACGCAGCGCCAACTTTGTCGGTGTGGCCGGCCGCCTGCAGGTCGAGCAGAACGTGGTCCATCTGATCGCCGAGCGCTTCTTCACGCCGCGGCTGAATGAACGGCCACACCGCACGCGCAGCCGCGACTTCCACTGAGTCTCTGGCTCATCCGCTAACGCGATGCGGACCGACGCTGCGCGCGGTGTCACCGATCGATGATGACGCCGTTGCCGGGAATGGGCAGCGGCGCGTTGCGCACCCCGCCACCCTCCTCCAGGATCACGAGTGAGCCGAGCGTCCGCGCCACACCGATCGGCGTGTCGAGGTGGCCCGGCGACATGAACGGATCACCGTCATTGCCGGGCGTTCCCGACGTGCCGAACAGCGTGCGCACCAGGCCGCCCGGCTGCGTCCGGATCTCGCGAACCGTGTGATCCACCGCGTCCGCCACGAAGAGACGGTCACCGAGGAAGTCGACGGCGATGCTGCGCAGGGATTGGAACTTCGCGTCGAGCCGGCGGCCACCGTCGCCAGACGCGCCCGTCGAGCCGTCGGATCTACCGGCGTAGGTCAGGTTCTGCTCCGTCGGGTCGAGGACGGTCCCGAACTTCACGTGACGGATGCGCCCACCATCGGCCAGGAAGAACCCGCCCGGCGTCCACGGGTCGGCGACCAGCGCACGCGGATCCTGGAGCGGGGAGTTGCCGAGCGGATCCCCGTCCATGGCGAGACCGGACGTTCCCGTGCCGGTGGACGTCGAGATGATCTCGGCGTCCAGGTCGACGCAGCGGATGCGTGAGGCGCCGCGATCCAGGATGTAGAGGAACTGTCCGGTCGCGTCGCACGCGATCGCGGCGATGCTGGTGAACTGCGCCAGCGTGGGGTGCCCCCCGTCGCCGGAGTCGCCGACCCCGCCGGTGCCGGCGAGCCCCTCGACCGTCGGCTCCCCCGACTTCTGGTCGGGCTCGAGCACGAACACCTGGGTCTCCGTCGCGACGAGTATGGACGACGCGAAACCGCCCTTCGAGAGCACGGCCGTGATCGGGCCGGAGAAGTCGTAGTCCGTCGCCGGCCCGCCGGTCTGCGTGCTTTGGCCTCCACCGGCGATGACCTGCTCGATCGTGCCCTGGCCCTCCAAGTGGGAGATCCGCTTGACCACCTCTCCGTCGGCGACGAGTACGTCGACCGGCACGACGAGCGTGAACTGCTTGCCGTCCGACAGACCCTGCCGACTCGGACCGTCACCGATCGTCCCGAACGTCGCTACGCCGCCGATTGCGCGGGCATCTGTGATCGTCTCGCTGAGCGACGCCACCTCGATGGGGCCGCGCTCGGCGAAGACACGGAACGTGCTGAAGTGCGACGTCGTCACCGTGACGAGGCCGGCCAGCAGATCCACGACGTACGTGCTGGGGTCCATCAACGTGACGTTCCCCTGCGCGTCCTGCGTGTAGATCATCACGTCTTCCTCGGTCTCGACGAGCGACGGATCGAACGGCAGTGTGAGCGTTGCGTCCTCGGCGAACTCGAGTCCCTCGGGACCGTAGAACACGGTGTTCCCGACGGGGTCCTCGGTCTCGTTCTGCGGCCCGATCGGCGGCGCCGTTGCGATGACGATCGCGACGGCGCCTTCGAGCGCACCTGCCGGGACGTCGATCGCGGCGCCCTCGATCCCGACCGGCGACTCGCCCTCGGGCGCGATGACCATGCCGCCGTCTGGACCGATCACTCCCGCGACACCGTCCTCCCCACCGGCTCCGCCGGGGTCGATCGTGCCGGACCGCACGTCGACGATGCGCGAGACCGACTTCTGCGGCTTCAACTTCAGTGAACCGGTCACCGCACCGCCGTCGCCGTCGAACTTCAGGCCGTAGTCGCCCGTCTTCGTGAGATCGATCTTGGGACTGGCGACGGCCTTTGCGGAACCCTCGACGGGCACGTCGAAGCCCTCCGGGCCGAGCATGCGCACGATGCGCGGGTCCGCGAGCGAGCCCTTGTCGACCGTGATCTTCGCCTTCGCCTTGGTGACGAGTGACGCGAAGAACGCGTACGTCTTCTCGGTACCGTCGAGCGTCTCGGTGAACGTCAGCCTGCGCGGCGCCTTGCAGATCAACTTCAGTGAGTAGTCGCCACCGGTCAGTTCGTCCGGTGCGAACACCTCGACGGTGTACGGGCCGGACTCGGGGCAGATGAAGTCCTTGAGCACGGCACCGGTTCTCTTCGGGATGATCGGGAGGCCGACGAGTTCTTCGTCGTTGGTGTCGATCAGCCGGAACGACACCGCCCCGCCGGTCTTCTTCTTGGGTCCCTTCAGGACGATCTTGAGCTTGCTGTCCTTCGGGCACTGAATCGTCCAGCGCTCGATCTCGGTGGCCGGGAGGATGGTGCCGAGAACCTTGTCCTTGCTGCGGACTTCGCCCTCGACGCCGGCCCGCGCCGAATCAACACCGGAGGCTGCCATCGAGAGCAGCAGCCCGAGCGTGATGATCCGAATCGCTCTGTTCACCGGTCACCTCCTACGGCTCGCATCGTACTCTCCCGGCTGGCCTGCCTGGCCGGGCCGGAGACCTTCCTTCCGTATCCCTGAACACGGAGCAGCCTGTGAGTCCGCAATCGTCGTTCCGCACCGTCCACCCTGCCCGCCCGGGCTCACGCCCCCTGACCGCGGAGGACCTCTGGCGCGTACCCCGGGTCGGCTCCCCCGTTCCGCTGCCCGACGGCGGCCGCGCCGTCGTCCCCGTGACTGAGTACGACATGGAGGAGAACCGCGGCACCACGCGGCTCCACCTGATCGACCTGGACGGACGCACGCGGCCACGCGCCCTGACCTCCGCGGACGCTTCGTGCACCGATCCCGCGATCAGCCCCGACGGAACGCGGCTGGCGTTCATCCGGAAGGACGACCCTGACGAGAATGGTCAACTCCACATCCTGCCGCTCGACGGCGGCGAATCTGCGCCCGTCTGCGAGATGCCCCTCGGTGCCTTCGACCCGAAGTGGCTGCCGGACGGGAGCGGGCTGGTCGTCGGCGCCATGCTGTTCAAGGGCCATCTGACTCCTGAGGCCACGGCGGCGGAGCGCGATCGGCGCAAGGACGACAAGGTCAAGGTGCACATCACGGAAGACCCCGTCTTCCGTTACTGGGACCGGTGGCTGACGACCGGCCAGGTGCCGCACCTGTTCCACGTGGACGGTGCGAGCGGCATCGCGCGCGACCTGATGCCGGACTCGACCGACTGGTTCTCGTGGATGGCGCCGGCGGGCAGCTACGACATTCATCCGGGCGGCACGGAGCTCGCGTACTCGGCGATCCGCTTCGACGCGGAGCGGGACCGCCTGCGGAGTTTCGTGCACCGGCTGATCATTGCGACCGGGGAGCGACACGTCGTCGCGCCCACCGACGGGCATGCAGCATCCGGACCGCGATACACACCGGACGGCGCGTCGCTTGTGTTCGGCGTGACCCATGACCCCGACTTCTATGCGGATCGCACGCAGTTGACGCGCCACGACCTCGCGTCCGGGGAAGACACCGCGGTGGCGACCGATTGGGAGCTCTCGGCGGACAGCTGGGAGTTCGGACCGGACGGGGCGCTCTGGATCACTGCGCAACATCGCGCGCGCAACACATTGCATCGCATGGAGTCGTTCGAGACCTCGCCGCAAGCAATCGTGACCGACGGATCGGTCGGTGGCGCGCGCGCGCTGCCCGGAGGCGGCACGGTGTTCTCGCGTTCGGACCAGTCGACGCCTCACGAGGTCTACGTAACGGACGCGTCCGGCGCCGCCCGGCGGGTCACGCACCTCACGGATGCGGCACTCGAGGGCGTGGCACTCGGAGCCGTGCTCGAGACGACGTTCACAGGCGCGGAGGGCGAAGGGGTCCAGATGTTCGTTGCGCTTCCACCGGGGGAGAGCGGCGACCAGCCGCTGCCGCTCGTCCAGGTCGTGCACGGCGGGCCGCACGGCATCAGCGCCGACTCGTTCCACCCACGCTGGAACACGCATCTGTTCGCAGCGCCCGGGTACGTCGCGGCGATGGTGAACTTCCAGGGCTCGACGTCGTTCGGCCAG
Organism: Planctomycetota bacterium; assembly: GCA_965248445.1. Taxonomy (GTDB): domain Bacteria; phylum Planctomycetota; class JAJSAM01; order JAJSAM01; family JAJVHW01; genus CBDFJG01. The sequence continues at coordinate 274,973 of CBDFJG010000002.1, read as the reverse complement.
GACTTCGCCAAGCGCATCCAGGGAACGTGGGGCGACCGTCCGTATCGCGACGTCATGGCCGCGACGGATCTGCTGATCGAACACGGGCTGGCCGATGCCGGTCGCATGGCCGCCGCGGGCGGTTCGTACGGCGGGTACCTCGTCTCGTGGATCGCTGGGCAGACGGACCGCTTCCGCTGCCTCGTCAATCACGCGGGCGTCTTCGATACGCAGTCGATGTTCGCGAGCGACGTGATCCAAGCGCGTGACGTTTCGATCGGCGGCAACCCGTGGGGTGCACACGAGGGCATGGACCGCTGGAATCCGGCGCGACACGTCGGGAACGCCAAGACACCCATGCTGGTGCTGCACGGCGAGTTGGATTACCGCGTCCCGGTGACCCAGGGGCTCATGTGCTACTCGATCCTGCGGCTGCGCCGCGTGCCTGCCCGCCTCGTCTACTTCCCGGACGAGAACCACTGGGTGCTCAAGCCTCAGAACTCGGTCGTCTGGTACCGTGAAGTGCACGCTTGGCTCGCCAAGTACCTGCACGATGTGGAGTCTGAGAAGGGGACCGCATGATCCGGCGCATCACCCTCTGTCTCGTCGTCGCCGTCGCAGCGGGCGCTCTCGCGCTCGCCCACGACGAACACGAGAACCCCTTCGAGGATCTCCCGCGCGACGTCAAGGGAACGCCTCGCGCTCCGACCTACCACCGCCACGTCGCAAAGATACTGCGTAAGAACTGCACGACGTGCCACACCGATGGCGACATCGCCCCGATGGCGCTGGACGACTACACGTCGGCGAAGGACTGGATTGACGTGGCGCTCGAGGAGATCGGGAAGAACGCCATGCCCCCCTGGCAGCCGACGCGCGGCGTCGGCCGCTTCCACGACGAGCGCGGCCTGAGCGACAAGGAGATCTCCACGCTGGTCCGGTGGAGCGAGCAGGGCGCGGTCGAAGGAAGGCCGCCGCGCCGCACACGGCCGCAGCGGGACAACACCGGCTGGGCACTCGGCGAGCCCGACGTGGTGCTTGACTACGGCGAGACATTCGAGGTGCCCGGCGAGGGCGACGACATCTACCGCTGCTTCCCGATCCGGACAGACTTCGGCGAGGACGTCTACGTCCGCACCGTAGACATGCAGCCCGGTGACCGGCGGGTGGTGCATCACGTCGTGCTCTATCTCGATGAGACCAATGAGTCGCATGACCTCGACGCCGACGAGCCGGGACCCGGGTACGTCTGCTTCGGTGGTCCCGGAACGAGCAACCTCACCGATCTGCTGGACGGTGACGCACCGCTCCCGGGCGCCGTCCCCGCATCGCCCGTACTCGGCGGCTGGGCTCCGGGAAACCGCCCGATCACGTTCCCGAAGCAGCACGGCATCCGCATTCCGGCGGGCGCCACCGTCGTGATGCAGGTCCACTATCACCCGCTGCCCGGCGAACCCGTTTCCGACCGTTCGAAGTTCGGCCTGTACTTCGCGAAGGGCAAGAGCCCGGGCGAGGTGTTCCTGCTGCCCGTGGTCAACATGAACTTCACGATCCCCGCGGGCGATCCCGCGTACGTCGTGACTGCCGAGCTGGACCCGCGCGCGCTGTTGCAGAGACTGACCGGCGTCGATCTCCCGGTGTCCGGCCGCATCCTCTCGGTGATGCCCCACATGCACAACCTGGGGCGCGAGATCCTCGTCGACGTCAACCTGCCGGACGGCACTTCGCAGCGACTGGTCGAGATCGACAACTGGAGCTTCGACTGGCAGGACACCTACCTGTTCAAGAAGCCCGTGAAGGCGCCGTACGACGCGACCCTGCACATGCGGTGCGTGTACGACAACTCTGCGGAGAACCCGCTCAACCCGAACAGTCCGCCGCAGCCCGTGTCGTGGGGCGAGCGCACCGTGGACGAGATGGCGCTCGCATTCGTCGCGCTCACGTTCCAGTTCCCCGACAACGCTCTCGACCTGTTCGAGTTGATCGGACGGGACCTCCCGCACGCCCGGGGACTGCGGCCGATCAAGGCGTCGAAGCCGCCGTTTGTCCGCGGAGTTCGACTCGTCGAGGGCCGGCTCGAAGTCACGTGCGCACGCCTCGCGAAGGGCGGCCGCATCGAGGTGAACGGCAGGCCGCTCGAGGACTCGATGCTGCGGCGAACTGCCCGCAGGCTCACGAGTCCCGCGGACTGGGACAACGCGCTGCCGCTCGGCGAGCAGGTCGAGATCCAGATCCGGCGCGCCGACGGGCGGACGTCACTACCGTTCTTCTTCACGCGGTAGCACGGCGATGCGAGAGCGCGTGCTGGTGGACGGCCACAACGCGATGCACCGCCTCGGCATCGCCGACGGACCACAGAAGCCCCGCCGCGAAGAGATCGTGCGCCGCGTAGGCGCGATCGCCCGCACCGCGACGGTCTACTTCGATGCGCACCGTGGCACCGGGGAGCCCCAAGCCAACACGCAGATGGGCAGCGTCCGCGTCGTCTATTGCTACGACGCGGAAGCCGACCACGAGATCCTGACCGCCGTGCGCGACGCAGACGATCCGCGCGCTCTGCTCGTCGTCAGCGACGACCGCGAGGTCACTGGGAAGTCGCGCCAGCTCGGCGCGCGTGCGAGCACGGTGGCCGACTTCTTCGGACGCGTACCGATCGGCGGACGGGCCGCTGCGCAGCGACGCTCACCGCAACAGATCCTGCAATCTCTCGAAGACGCACCGAAGAGCGCTCCTCGCAAACCGCTCGTCGAGGACGCGATGACGCCCTGGGACTTCGATCTGCCCGAGGACGTCGATCTCGGCGAGATGTAGGGGCGGGGTTCCACGGCGCGCCACCTCGACGAACGCCGGGAACAGCCGGCGCCGGTCGCGAGAGCACCGCGTCGTCGAGAAGCGTCAGCCGTCGCCGTGCGCCGTTCCGCCCTCGAGCCAGTCGTGGTCGCCGGCGAGGATCTCGCGGGCGAGTGAGTACGCGCGCCGGTCGTTGTTGCGGCGCACTCCGCGCAGGGAGACGTCGATCTTGCGCAGCGCCTCGCGGCACACGAAGTCGGCCAGGGGAAGCCCAGAGCGGTCCCCGGCATCGGCTTGGGCCTGAGCGCGGGAGAGCGTAGCGGACGCGACGAAGATCTCGGTCCCCGCATCCATGAACCGGCCGAGCAAGGGCTGGCGTTCCTCGAGACGCGGACCGTGGCGCACCATCGAGTGGAACAGACGCCTGCTCACGCGTCGTCCGGCGCGCGCGAGTCGCCGCCCGTGCGGGGCCAGCCGGCTGTCCAGCCCGCCGGTCCCGCGCGACGAGAACGGCAGCCAGCGTGCTGCGTACCACGGGACGTAGAACACCAGCGCCTTGGCCGCGGCAGCAGCGCGCTGTCCCTTCGTGCGGCGTGTGTCGAGCGCTCCGGCCGAGACAGTGAGGTGCGGATCGAGCGCTTCGCGCGCGAGGAGCAGCCGCATGATCTCGCTCGATCCCTCGAAGATCGTGTGGATACGCGCGTCGCGCATGAAGCGCTCGACCGGCGCCGACGAGACTCCGCGATCACGCAGTGATTGCGCGGTCTCGTACCCGCGACCCGCGCGGATCTGCATGCAATCGTCGATCACCCGCCAGCCCGCCTCGCAGCCCCACATCTTGCACATCGCCGCTTCCATGCGGATGTCGGCGTCGCCGCGATCCACGAGCGCCGACGCGAGGAGCACGATCGATTCCATCGCGTACACCGTGGCGGCCATGCGGGCGAGCTTCTCGGCGATCGCAGCATGCTTCCCGATCGGAGCACCCCACTGCTCCCGCTGCCCGGCCCACTCGCGGGCGATGCGAAGGCAGCGCTTGGCCACGCCGGTGGCGGCGGCGGGTAGCGTCAGCCGGCCGGTGTTCAGGGTCGTGAGCGCGACCTTGAGTCCGCGGCCCTCGGCCCAGATCAGGTTCTCGGCGGGGACCTTGACGCCCGTGAACCGCATCACGCCGTTGTAGAGCGCGCGGTGACCCATGAACTGGCAGCGGTGCAAGTGCTCGATGCCCGCCGACGCCGCATCGACCACGAACGCCGAGATCTGCGGTCGCTCACGTCCGTTGACGACCTTGGGAGCGGTGTGCGCCATCACGACGAGGTGCTTCGCGATCGTGCCGTTCGTGCACCAGAGCTTCTCACCGTCGATGAGGTAGTGCGATCCGTCGGCGATCTTGACGGCGCGCGTCGTCATGCGCGCCGGATCGCTCCCTGCCTCTTCCTCGGTCAGCGCGAACGCGGAGAGTTCGCCCTTGGCGAGCAGCGGCAGCAACCGCTCCTTCTGCTCGGGAGTGCCGAACAGCTTGATCGGTGTCGGCACGCCGATCGACTGGTGGGCCGACAGCAGCGCGCACGTGCTCGCGCAGTGCCCGCCGACGATCATCGCTGCGCGCGTGTAGTTCGTCTGCGAGAGCCCGAGTCCGCCGTACTCCTTCGAGATCTTGATGCCGAAGGCGCCGATCTCCGCCAGACCCTCGATCACGTCGGCGGGGATCTCTCCGGTGCGGTCGATCTCGTCGGCGTCGATGCGCTCTTGGCAGAACCGCTCGAGTGCTGCGAGGAACTCGGCGCCCGCGGCAACGTCGGCCTCGGGCTGCACCGGGAACGGACGCACCCGATCGAGGCGGTAGTGGCCCATGAAGAGCTCGCCCGCGAAGCTCGCGTGGCCCTCGCCCTCGTCCCGCGACGCCTCGGCGAGCTCGAGGGCCCGCCGCTTGCCCTCGCTCATCTTCGACGTGTCGATGATGGGTTCGTCTCTTGCGGCTTCACGCACGTCGGTCGTCACTCTCGAGGGCTCCTGAGGAGGGTCTACGCGCGGTAGGCGGCGCGAACTGAATGATCATTCAGTATCGGTCCCGGAGCCGAATCGGCCGAGAGCCGACGGGGCTCGCCTCGGAGGTGGTGCGGGCCCGAGCCCGCTCCGCGCCCCGGCGGGCGGGCCGGCGGGCGAGTCAACCGGCCAGTGCGCGGTCGCAGCGGGCCGCGAACACGAAGTCCGCCACGGCGAGCCCGTCGATCTTGTGGGTCCAGATCTCGAGGGTGACCCGGCCCCAAGCGAGGTGAATGTCGGGGTGGTGATTCACGTCCTCGGCGAGCGCGCCGACGCGGTTGGTGAAGTCGAGGGCCGAGGCGAAGTCGGCGAAGCGGTAGGTCTTGGTCAGGTGATGAGCCTCGACGACCTCCCAGCCGTCGAGGGAGCGGTGCAGCGGCGCGATCTGCTCCGGCGAGAGGGGCGCCACGCCGCCCTGGCACGGGCTGCACTCACGATCCGCCAGGTCGGACATGCGGCGTCTCCTCACGCGTTTTCCGCTGCCGACGATACCCTCGCGCTCCCGACAATCCGCAGGAGGTCTCACGTGGCATCACCCCGCATCCTCGTCTTCGCCGGCAGCGCGCGCACCGGCTCGTTCAACAAGCGGCTCGCGCAGGCCGCGTCCGGACTCGCAGAAGCCGCAGGCGCCGACGTGACGTTCGCGGACCTGCGCGATCATCCGATGCCGCTCTACGACGGAGATTCCGAGGCCGCCGACGGCGTGCCCGATTCGGTGCGCGCGTGGAAGGAACTGATGATGGCGCACGACGGGTTCCTGATCGCTGCGCCGGAGTACAACGGCTCGCTGACGCCGCTGCTCAAGAACGCGATCGACTGGGCCTCCCGCGCGACGGAGGAGAACGAGACGCCGCTGCGCGCCTTCCGCGGAAAGACGGCCGGGCTGCTCGCCGCTTCCCCCGGATCACTCGGGGGGTTGCGGGGACTGGCGCATCTGCGCACGATCCTCGCCGGGATCGGCGTGCTCGTGGTCCCCACGCAGTGTGCGGTGCCGCAGGCCCACAAGGCGTTCGACGAGAACGGTGGCCTCGCGGACGACGGAACGCGGAAGCGTGTCGTGGGCGTGGTGAACAGCCTGATCGAGGTCACCCGCGCCGTTCTGACCGAGCGCGTGTAACCGATCCACTCCCTGTCGCGTCCTCCCCATAGACGGGTGGGTGGGGGTTTGGGAAGGCTGCGTGCGACTCGGGGGCGCGGGACCAGTACGCTTCGGGCATGCGACTCGCGACCGCCGCAATCGCGCTCTGCCTGCTCGCCGTGCCCGCCCTCACCAACAGGCTCGAGGCCGACGGGTTCGACGACGCCTGCACGGAGGCGCGCGGCAAGACGCTCCCCGCACTCGAGGGACTGGCCGCGTGGTGCGACGAGAACAAGCTGCCCGCCACGCGCAACGCAGTCGCCGGTGAGATCCTCGAATTCGACACCGACAACAAGCAGGCGCGCAAGTGGCTCAAGTACCGCAAGAGCGGGAGCGAGTGGAAGTCGCCCAGCGCGCCGCCGCGGGTCAAGGACAAGAACGACGAGGCGCTCGCGCTCTACGCGCAGACGCGCGCCGAGCACCTCGAGCCCGTCGCGAGCGGCCTCCACGCAGCGCTCACCGAGTACGCAAACCTCATCAAGCCCGTGCAGCGTGAGCACCTGCTCGCCGAGATCATCGAGATCGCACCCGCGAACACCGACTACCGGCGCGAGCACGGAGAGGTGGAGGGACCCGATGGCTGGGAGTTACGGGAGACCGCGAACGCGCGCAAGCAGCGGGAGGTCCACGCGCGTGTTCTGAGCGATGCGCGCAAGGCCGTCGCGGAGATCCAGGAGCGGGCACCGCTCGTCGAGGAACTCGAAGAGGCGGCCGGGTGGCGCTCTGCGCTCACGACCGGCCGCGTCACCGTCGCGACGACCGGACCGCAGGCCGAGGCCGAGCAGATCGCGCGAGACGTGCACATCATCCCCGAGGTGTTCGACGGAGCCCTCGGCGCACTCGTGGAACTGCCCGCGGGGCTCTCCATCTACCTGCTCGCCAACCAGTCCGAGGCCGCCAAGCTCGTCGAGGCCATGCCGCCAGCGGATCCCGTGACGCTCGAACACTGGAAGTCCCACGGCTCCTGCTGGCTGGGCGAGGGCACGCACCGCGCGGTCTACCAGTCGTCTCCTGCGTGGCGGCGAGAGTCGGTCACGCGCACGTTCGTCAGCCGCGGGCTTGCACTCGGTATGCACCTGTCGGCGAGCGATTCTGCGGCGGTGTTCGAGGCGTTCGTTGCACTCCTGACGCACAAACTCGTCGGAACGCGCCATCTGATCGCGAAGCGGCCGTCGCGCTACAAGGGCTCGCCCGCTCCGTGGGGTGACACGAGCCGCCTGCGGCGGGACGGTTGGTTCCGCGGTGCGCGCAAGATCCTGGCTCACGACGGCCCGGAGGAGCTGGCGGCGATGATGAACCGCCCCCTGCGGGAACTCACAATCGAGGACTACATCGTGATCAACGCGGTGGCCGCGTACTTCTTCGAAGGACGCCCTGCCGCGTGTGTCGGCATGATCCGCTCGATCGGCCGAAAGGCCACCTTCAAGGACGCGCTCGACACCGAGGCGAAGCTGGACATCGGCACGCTCCACGCGCGTCTCATCCGCTGGCTGGACGAACGCGGCAGCGCGGATTGAACATCCGCTGCGACGCGTCAAGTAGAGTCCGCGCGTGACCCATCATCCGGCCACACGCTCGTCTCGCCCCGCGATGTGGCTCGCGTGGGTGGCCGTACTCTGCGCGGTCGGCGGGCTGGCCGCCGCGACGTACCTCTCGGACGGGTCGCACGGCGAGACGGACCGAATGGTCGCCGAGATCCAGCTGCGCAGCGCGCTCGGCATGCGCGAGCTGGGGGTCGCGGGCGGACTCGCGCAGATGGAGCACACGTTCGCGAAGGGATCGCTGCACGAGCGGGCCGCGGGTGTCGTGCTGGCCGCCGACTTGCACGGTGCGCAAGACGCGCGCAAGCGGATCGAGGGCCTCGAAGCGAGCATCACGACGGAGCAGGCGAGCGGCGCCGACGTGTCGGACCACCTGCTGGCAGCACAGGTCCTCGAGCGGCTCTACGAGGGGGAAGACATCGCGACAGCCGCTGCTGCGCTCCCGGACTCGGCGAAAGAGCGGCTGCACGAACAGTATGGGTGGACGGCGCAGCTCGCGCTGCACCCCGAGTCAGAGGGTGACGAAGCGGCACGGTCTGAGCTGATGGCCGACGCGCGGCGCACGGCGATCGTGAACATCGCCGTCGTCGTGCTCGGTGCTGGCGGTGTGCTACTGGGTGCAGCGCTGTTCATCCTGTTCGTCGTGCGCGTGCGTTTCGGCTCCGTGGATGCGGGGTACCTCGCGGAAGACGGGCCGGCGGGTTCGTTCGTCGAGACGTTCGCCGTGTGGTTGATCGCCTTCTTGGGATTGACGATGCTGGGCGAGTACGCGACGCGCAACCAGGGCGGGATCGTCCTGCTCCTGGCGGTCTTCGCTGCCCAGGTGATCTCTCTCGGCGCGCTCTGGATCCCGCGGCGGCACGGGATCGCGTGGCCGGCGATCCGGAAGCGCATGGGGCTGCATGTCGGCAAGGGGTTCTGGCGCGAGGCGGGGATCGGCGTCGTGTCGTACGTGGGGATGCTCCCTCTCATCGCGCTCGGAGCGGTCCTCGCGTTCCTGCTGCAGCAGGCAGGTGCGCCGACAGCGGGGCACCCTGTCGTCGGCATGTTCACGGAGAGTCCATCCATGGCGGTGACCGTGATCTTGGTCGGCGTCGTGGCCGCCCCGATCCTCGAGGAAATCGTGTTCCGTGGTGCGCTCTATCACCACCTGCGTTCGATCACACGGAGGCGGGCGGTGATCCTGTCTGTACTCCTCTCGGCGACGTTCTCCGGCGTCCTGTTCGCCGGTATCCATCCGCAGGGCGTGGCCGGGCTGCCGGCACTCACGGCCATCGGATTCGGTCTCGCGCTCATCCGGGAGTGGCGCGGATCGCTCGTGGCGCCGATCGTGGCGCACGCATGCGTCAACTCGGTCACGTTCGCGATCGTCGCACTGGCGGCTGCATGAGGATCCAACTGATCGCGCTGACCGCCATCGTCCTGGCAGCTGTCGCCGCGGTGCCGGTGCGCGCACAGGACTTCACCACCGACCTCGAGAAGACGCGCGCGGAGCTGCCCGCGCTCCTCGTCGAGTTGGGGAAGTGGTGCGAGAAGCGCCGCCTGCACGACAAAAAGACCGACATCGCCAACCACATCCTGACGCTCGACGAGGATCAGCCGGATGCGCGGAAGTGGCTGGGGTTCGCGAAGAAGTCAGACGGCTCCTGGGGCCGCAGTCCGCGGATGGCGAAGAAGGGCGATCGCGACAGGTCCGCGCTCGCGCAGTACCCGCACCGGCGCGCGGAGGTGCTGTCCGGACACACGACCCGGGTCCTCGCGCTGCTGGACCAGCATCCCGGTCTCGCGGGGGGCACGGTCGAACGCGTGTTGGCCGATCTCGTGGAGTTGTCGCCCGCCGACGCCTCCGTGCGCAGAAGGCACGACGAGATCGACCTCGGCGCCGGCGAGTGGGTGCTCAGCGAGACCGTGATGGCCGCCGAGGTGCGCGCCGCGCTGACGAAGACCGTCGCCGAAGCGTTCACGAAGATCGGGGAACCTGCTGCGTTCGAGCCGTCCGACTTCCAGCAGAAGCTCGGGGTCGAATGGCGCGGAGCGAGCCTCACCTACAACGTGCAGGCGCTCTCGACAACCAGCCCGGGAGAGTCCGCCCGCGCCGCGCTGTGCGCCGAGGCGGCCCCTGCACTCCTGCGCGCAGCCGTAGGTGCGAAGCGCAAGTTGTGGGCTCCGTATCGCCTCTACCTCCTTCACACGCAGGAGTTGCGCATCGCCTTCGTGGGCGCCCACCCCGCCCTCCAGGGCGGCAAGCACAAGCGGCGCACGCGCGAACTCGGCGGCTACTGGATACCGAACACAAACGACTTCGGGACCTGGCTCGCACCGTCAGAGCGGCGCATTGACGCCACAACGCGACAGACCGTGAACAAGATGCTCCTGCGCGAGTTCGGCGTCGATTCCGGCAAGCACGCGTGGGCGGGTGAGGGCTTCGGGCTGCGTCTGACCTGGCAACTCTGCGGTACCCGGCTGAACTGGATGGTCGGTCAGTCGCGGTACGGGAACGCGGAGGGAGAGGACCTGCGGTCGCTCTCGAGGGACGAGGACTGGTACCGCGCCGCACGCGAGTTGCTCGCGGGCGACGACGCACCTGCGCTGCGGGACGTCCTGCACCGGCCGCTGCGGATCTTCACCGCCGCCGACGCGCTGGTCGCGCACGCGTTCGCCGCGTACCTCCTGGAAGGCCGCGCGAACCAGTGCAACGACCTGCTGCGGCGGATCGGCAAGAGTGAACGCGCAGAGGATGCGATCCGCGAGGCGACCGGGCTCGATCTCCCGGCGCTGGACCTGCGGTTCCGCCGCTGGCTCGCCGAGCGGCCCGCGTCAGACTGACGACGTCAGCCGGGCTTGCGTGCCACGGCCCACATGCTCCCGCCGGCCGGCAGCGGGACGGCGCGAGCGATGGATGCATCGATCCCCAGCACGATCCGCGCAGCGGTGTTCAGCGCCGCCGGCGGATGGAAATCCGGCTCGTGTCCGCCGGGTTCCACGGGAACGTCCGGGTCGTGGCGCCAGTGACGCAGGAGCAGCATCGGCAGTAGCGCGGAGAAGAAGTGGCGCAGCTCGAGCAGTTCGAACCCGGCGCCTTGCAGCAACGCCCGAAACGTGCGCTTCGTGTAGCGGCGCTTGTGGCGCGCCCGCACGTCGTGCGCGCTCCACAGCCACATGTGCGCAGGTACGGTGAAGAGGGCATGCCCACCCGGACGCAGCATGCGGTGCAACTCTCCCGCTGCCGCCGCGTCCTCCTCGATGTGCTCGATGACGTCGAACAGCGCCACGGCATCGAATTCCTCGACGAACGGATTGCGGAGCAAATCGAGCTGATAGCGCTCGCGGATTCCATACTCCTCCGCAAGCCGCACGCCACTGGAGTGGAGTTCCCCGACCGCCAAGTTCCCGTAGCCGAGGTCCTGCAACATGCGCGCGTTGCCGCCGGTTCCGGCACCGATCTCGATCACGCGCGCAGACGAGGCAACGTGCCGTTCGAACATCCCGGCGATGACACGACGCCGGGTCACGAACCAGAAGTGCGCCGCTTCCACTTCGCGCAGGCGCTGATGCCGCCCCGCGTCGTAGTCGGCGTGGTCGCCGGCGACCTCGGGATGGAACAACACGGCGCCGTCGGACAAGACCGCCGGGCGACCGCACGAACTGCACGCCCCATCGACCGCAGGCAGGGCCGCGCGGCAGCGGGGACAGAGAATCGCCATCGCGGCGCGCCGCCGTCCGGGACGGGCTAGCGGATCTCGCCTTCCACGCGCGAGGACTGCGGAATTCCGGGGTCAGTCGTGATCGTCACGGCGCGAGGGGATAGTAACGCCCGGACATCCGGGAACGTGTGGCAGACTCGCGCTCCGAGCGCGCCACCATGAGCGAGACCGAAGCCGCCCACCCGATCGATCTGCCCGAGCAGGCGAGAGCCGTCCGCTACTCGGCGGTCATCCCCGTCTACAACAGTCAGGACTCCGTCGGCGAGGTGATCACGCGCTGCCTCCAGGTGTTCGACCGGGCGGGACTCGACGGCGAGGTCGTGGCCGTCAACGACGGCAGCACCGACGGAAGTTGGGAGGCCGTTCGCAGGATCGCAGCCGAGCACCCGGCCGTCGTCGCCGTGGACCTGCTCCGCAACTACGGACAGCACAACGCGCTCGTGTGCGGATTCGCCCACGCCTCCGGTGACTACGTCATCACCCTCGACGACGATCTGCAGAATCCGCCGGAGGAGATGATTCACCTGATCCGCAAGATCCACGAGGGGTACGACCTGGTCTTCGGCCGCTTCGCGCAGAAGCAGCACGCCACACACCGCCGACTGGGCAGTCGCGTCGTCACGTGGATCAACCGGCGCGTCTTTGACCAACCCCGCGATCTGACGATCTCGAACTTCCGCATCCTGACCCGCGACGTCGTGCAGCGCATCTGCGCTTTCCGCACGGGATACCCGTACGTGCCAGGACTGGCGATGATGCACTCCGGTCGGCGCGCGAGCGTCGACGTGCGTCACGAACCGCGCAAGATCGGTACGAGCGGCTACGGGTTCGTGAAGATCACCGAACTGGTCATGCGCATCCTGTTCAACTACTCGTCGTACCCCTTGCGCGTCGTCACGGTGTTCGGCGCGTTCGTGGCCGTCGCGAGCATGGCGGTGGGCGTGTGGTTCGGCATCCGCGCCCTGATGGGAGTGGGCGACGTCCCGGGCTGGGCGTCGATCGTCGTGCTCCTGACATTCCTCAACGGGGTGACCGTGCTGATGCTGAGCATGATCGGCGAGTACCTCGTCCGTCTGCTGCGCCAGACCAGCACGACGCAGAACTACCACGTGCGCGATGTCGTCGGTGGGGGCCGCTGACGGGACCATGTCGCGGCGATACGTCGTCATTCCGGGAGCCCAGCGGTCGGGGTCGACATACCTGTACCGGCTCCTTGATGCACACCCGGACGTAGCCATGGCTCAGCCCGTGCGGCCGGAGCCGAAGTACTTCCTGCAGCGCGCGGCGACGGAGATCTCGCTGGACGACTACGAACAGCGCTACTTCGGCGGCGCGACCGACGAACTCGTCCGCGGGGAGAAGAGCACGAGCTACCTCGAGTACCCCGAGTGCGCGCGCCGCATCGATGAGACGCTCCCAGGCGTCAAGTTGATCGTCGTGCTTCGCGACCCCGTGGAGCGCGCTGTCTCGAACTACTGGTTCAGTGTCGAGAACGGCCTCGAGGCCGACCCGATGGAAGTGGCGTTCCGCGACGAGGACGAACGCTGGCAGGACTACGACCGAACTCGTCTGTCCGCCTCGCCCTACGCATACGTGCGCCGCGGCCGATACGTCGAGTACCTCGCCCCGTACGCCGACGTCTTCGGGGACCGGCTGCGCGTCGTGCTGCTCGAAGACCTCAGCACATCGCGGGAGCGGCTGCGCGAGGTGTTCGAGTTCGCCGGTGTCGAAACGGACTTCGTCCCAGACGTGTTCACTGAGCGCGTGCACTCCGCAGAACGCACGGGTCCGGAGACTCCGTCGTCCGTCCTCGCGCTCTTGCGCGAGCGATTTCAGGAGTCGAACGCTGCGCTGACACACGCGTTCGATCTCGACCTCTCCGCCTGGACATCATGACGGCTTCGCGCGAACGCACCGCGCTGGCGGTCGTGCTGGGAACGGCCCTCGTCGTGAACCTCGTCACCGGCGCGCGGTCGCCCATCGCCTGGCAGGACGAGGTGCAGGTCGTGGATCCCGTGTTCCGCTGGCTGAGCGGCGCGGGCCTCGAGACGCGCAGCTATCCATGGGACCCGGACGTCGCGGGAGTGATGGCGCTCGGCCGCCCGCACACGTGGCTCCTGGCCGCCTGGATGAAGGTGTTCGGTACCGGGATGCTGGCCGCCCGTTCGCTCAATCACCTCCTGATCACGGGCGCCGCCGTGGCGATGTGGTGCGGCGCGCGCCGACTCGGCGCTGTCACCCGCCCGTGGCTCCGTATAGCGCTCGCTGCGACCGTCGTCACCGGCTTCGGAATCACGCGCACGTACCGCAGCGGGCGCTACGACGTCGAGGGCATCGTGCTCGTTGCCCTCGCGTTCGCAGCGCTCGCCATCGCGCCGGCGTTGCGCCGCCGAGTGGTTCTACTGGCGATCGGAATCGCCGCTCCGTTTTGCGGTCTCCAATTGATGCCGTACGGAGCCCTCATCGCGGGCCTCGGCCTGGCCTGCTTCGGGCGCAAGCGGCTTGTGGACGCCGTCGTCACCGGGGCCGGCATGGCGGCGGGATACGGGCTCTTCCACGTGCTGCACACGGTCGCCGGTACGCGAGAGACGCTGATCGAGCACATGGCGCGCGGTGGTCTGCGTTCGGATCTCGGCACGCGGGCGCATCATCTGTTCGGCTCGATGCCCGGCGTGTTCGTGACGGATCCGAGTGCGGGTGCGCTGGCAGCCGCGGCGGTCATTGCTGCCGTCTGGTGCGTGCGCCGCGGCAATTCGGACGTGCGCCCGGCGATCTTCGCGGTGCTCGCACTGCTCGTGATCCCGGCCGGTATGGCGATGGCGGGGCGCTACCCGAGCTACTACACGTGGATGGCGTTCCTGCCGGTTGCAGTGGGCGCCGTCGCACAGCTCGACCGCGCGTTCGCACACGAGGGACGCTCCATTCGCATCGCTGGGTGGGGACTACTCGCTGCCGCGTGCGCGGGACTGCCGCTCCGCACAGCCGTCACCGGGATCCAATGGGAGGCCCGCGACCCCGCTCGAGCCGACGCGTTCATCGCAGCGCACGTGCAACCGGGAGACCACGTGCTCGCCGGATTCCAGGCGTACTACGGCCTGCGGGACCGTGCGGCGACGCTCTCGCTCGGTCGCCACCTCGACGTGCTCGACGCGACGGCGCGCGCTGACGTCGACCTGATTCTCGCCAGCGAGCGCGACGCGGCCCGGATGGTCGAGCGGGTTGGTGGAGAGTGGACCGAGGTCGGTCGTCTCGCGCCTGCGTCACCGGCGCTCGTGCTGTTCGAGGAGTCCGGGCGCCGCGGCCCGGTGCAACGGCTCGCTCGCATCCGGCTGGGCGCCGGCGAGGTGTACCAGCTGGTCGCGTTGCGCCGCGCGCAGTAGGCGCGCGCCTAGCCGGCTACTGGGCTACTGGGCTACTGGGCGCGGCAGTCGGAGCAGCGCCCGGTGAACTGGACGCTCACGTCATGCACGGTGAGCCCGCGGCCGCGGATGCGCGGACGATCGACGCCCAGCACGGAGGCCGGCTCCACATCGATCAACGCGTCGCAGTCCTCGCACACGAAGTGGTGGTGCATATGCGTCTTGGGGTCGTAGCGAGTGCTCGCGCCGGGGTGGCCGACGCGGCGGGCGAGCCCACGGTCCACGAACGACTCGAGCGAGCGGTAGACCGTGGTGCGACTGACACCCGGCAGTCGGTCGAGGACGACCTCGTAGACATCGTCGGCGGTCGGGTGGTCTTCACGCTCCCGGAGCACGCGGTAGATCGTCTGCCGCTGCACGGTGAACGCGAGCCCGTGGTCGCGGAACAGCTCGCGCAGGGCGGTGTGGTCGTCGAATCGGGTGCCCATCTGTATGACACTCTACTGCAATTGGTAACTTGTGGCAATCACAGAGTCGTGTCGATAGGCTCTCGGACTTCGGCGAGGCATCTGCCGCCAACCGCACTCAACAGCGGACCCGCACAACAGCGGACCCACTCTCAACGCAGGACCGTGGTTCCCAGGACCAGACACAGGAGATCGACCGATGTCGCAGCTCAAGGGCGCGAACGCGAACCAGCACTGGTGGCCGAATCAGTTGAACCTGAGCATTCTCCATCAGAACAACCCGCTGGCCGATCCCACGGGCGGGGCGTTCGACTACGCCGCGGCGTTCCAGAGCCTCGACTTCGATGCACTGGCGAACGACGTCGATGCCCTGATGACCGAGTCGCAGGATTGGTGGCCCGCGGACTACGGCCACTACGGACCGCTCTTCATCCGGATGACGTGGCACGCCGCGGGTACGTACCGCACGTCCGACGGCCGCGGCGGCGGCGGATCCGGCAACCAGCGCTTCGCCCCCCTCAACAGCTGGCCGGACAACGCGAACCTCGACAAGGCGCGCCGGCTCCTGTGGCCGGTCAAGCAGAAGTACGGCCAGAAAATCTCGTGGGCCGACCTGCTGATCTTCACCGGGAACCGTGCCCTCGAGACGATGGGGCTCGAGACGTTCGGGTTCGGCGGCGGTCGCGAGGAGATCTGGGCGTCCGAGGAGGACACCTACTGGGGTCCGGAGAGCGAGTGGCTCGCCGACGAGCGCTACAGCGGCGACCGCGAACTCGCCAACCCGCTCGGCGCCGTCCAGATGGGGCTGATCTACGTCAACCCGGAGGGCCCGAACGGCAGCGCGGACCCGGCGGCTGCTGCTGGGGACATCCGTGAGACGTTCGCCCGCATGGCGATGAACGATGAAGAGACCGTTGCGCTCATCGCCGGCGGACACACGTTCGGCAAGACCCACGGCGCGGCCAGCGCCGACGACCACGTCGGTCCCGAGCCCGAGGGCGCCGGCATCGCGGAGCAGGGCTTCGGCTGGAAGAACAGGTTCGGCAGCGGAAAGGGCGTCGACGCGATCACCAGCGGTCTCGAGGGCGCCTGGACGAAGAACCCGATCAAGTGGGACAACGGCTTCTTCGCGAACCTCTTGGAGTACGAGTGGGAGTTGACGACGAGCCCTGGCGGCGCGAAGCAATGGACCCCCAAGAACCCCGATGCGCAGGGGACCGTGCCGGACGCGCACGACCCGTCGAAGCGGCACGCTCCGATGATGGCGACGACTGACATCGCGCTGATCGTCGACCCGGCCTACAAGGAGATCTCGAAGCGCTTCCACGAGCACCCGGACCAGCTCGCCGACGCGTTCGCCCGTGCTTGGTACAAGCTGCTGCACCGCGACATGGGACCCATCTCCCGGTACCTCGGTCCGTGGGTCCCCGAAGAAGCGCTGCTCTGGCAGGACCCGGTTCCCGCGGTCACGCACGAGCTGATCGACGACGCGGACATCGCTGCGCTCAAGGGCAAGATCCTCGGCTCCGGCCTGTCCATCTCCCAGCTGGTCTCGGCCGCATGGGCGTCGGCCTCGACTTACCGTGACACCGACAAGCGCGGTGGCGCCAACGGGGCGCGCATCCGCCTTGCGCCGCAGTCCGCGTGGGATGTCAACGTGACGTCCGGCGTGTCGGGTGCGCTGGAGACCTTGGGACGGGTCCAGCAGGACTTCAACGGACAGACGGGCGGAAAGATGGTCTCGCTCGCCGACCTGATCGTGCTGGGCGGCTGCGCAGCCATCGAGGCGGCCGCGACCAAGGCCGGGCACGACGTGCACGTCCCGTTCGCGCCGGGTCGCGCCGACGCGACGCAAGAGCAGACCGACACCGAGTCGTTCGCCGTGCTCGAGCCGACCGCCGACGGGTTCCGCAACTACCTCCAGAACGGCCACGCGGTCGCGGCCGAGCACCTGTTGGTGGACAAGGCCTTCATGCTCACGCTGTCCGCTCCGGAGATGACGGCTCTTGTCGGCGGTATGCGCGTCCTGAACGCCAACGCCGGGCAGTCAGAGCACGGCGTGTTCACTGACCGGCCCGAGGCGCTGACCAACGACTTCTTCGTGAACCTGCTCGACATGAGCACGGAGTGGCAGGCGTCCGCCGCATCCGAAGACGTGTTCGAGGGACGCGATCGCGCGACGGGCGATGTCAGGTGGACCGGCACCCGCGTCGACCTCGTGTTCGGTTCGAACTCCCAGCTCCGAGCCCTTGCGGAGGTCTACGCGTGTGACGACGCAGAGCCGGCGTTCGTGCGCGACTTCGTTGCGGCCTGGGACAGGGTCATGAACCTCGATCGCTTCGACCTCGCCTGACCTCCAGCCCGGCCATAGCGGGTCTGTGGATCGCGCCCACCCCCACGAATCTCGTCCCTGCCGACGAGAACGAGAGCCGCGACGTGTTCCTCCACGACCGCACGGCCGCAGTCAGGCCCGCTCGACGGCCGGCGCGTGATAGAGCGTCATCGGCTCGTCCGGGCTCTGCAGCCCTGGGAACCAGATGCCGCGCATCACGGGCTCGAACCCGAATCGGTCGTGCAGCGCGATCGACGCGGCGTTGTCGTCATCCGCGAAGTAGTACGCCGTATCCGCTCGTCCCGCAATCCACTCGAGCCGGCGACGCACGAGCGCCGTCGCGATGCCGCGCCGCCGATGCGCGATGTCGACACCCAGCCCCACCAGGTAGTCGCCTGCGAGTGCGCAGTTCGCCGGGGCGTCGGGCGGCGGTTCAAAGTGCGCCGCGACGCCGTAGGCGACAACCAGGCCTTCGTGTTCGGCCACGAACAGCACGCAGTCGAGTTCGGGATCCTCGGCGCGCGCCACGTTTCGCTCGGCCCAGGTCCGCGCCTCCTCGAGAGCAACACCTCGCTGCGCGCGGATCTCCGTCAGTCGCGCAAAGTCGCTGCGGACTGCGTGCCGAATGTGAAGTCCATCCGGTCCCGACCGCGGAGTCGGCACGGTCACGCACCCGCCTCGTCAGTGCGCGCACAGGACACACCAACGCAGTGGCTGGCGAGGAGCGCCACGACCATCAACGCCGGACTGCGGGGCTTCCGGGGCGGAGTCTCGTTCACAGCGGCCTCACGGTACCCGCGGGACCGCCGACAGGGTCGTCGATCACGCCGCACGGGCACCGGCCGAGCGCCGGCACCCGGGCGTACGCACCCGGGTGCCCCGGCGGTCTGCTACGGGTCGATGGTGCCGATCTGGAACCGGCTGTCGACGACACCGTTGATGAGGATCTCGAAGCAACCCGGGCCGGACGCCGTGACCGTCCCGGTGCCCGGCGGGACGGCCGTGAGCTTCGCCACCGGTCCCGCGACCTCCTCGGAGTAGATAGTCTGACCGTCGACCCGGATCTCCAGGCTGGTGTTGGTGAGGTCAGGCCCGCCGCCGTCCTTGAACAGCGTACCGGTGATGCTGAGGGTGCGACCCACCGGGAGAGGACCGAACGCACTCCCGCCGAACACCTCGGTCGTGCCGTCCTTGATGGTCATCGAGAACGTCGCGGTCGGAACGTCGTTGAACGTCTCCTGACACGCGACCTCCACCGCGCGAATCGTGAACTTCTTCACGAGGCGCCCGTCAACTTCAGCCTGATCCGCTGACCCGCGCTGCCGACCGCGATGGCGCCACCGGCGAGAGTCGACCCGGGCACCCCTCCGAGGCTGCCAGGGATGTCCACGGCCTGTCGGGCGATCTCCTGCGCTCCGTTCGTCACCGTGAAGGTCACTCCGTTCGCGGCAACTTCCGACGCATTGGTCAGCATCAGGGCGAAGACGAAGTTCGCCGTGTTCTCGGGCGCGTCGATGACGCAGTCACCATCCGGATCGAAGAACTCGAACACGGCCGCGCCCACCGCATTACCGAGTGACGGCGGACAATCCGCCCCCGCGAGCCCATCGGACCCGTCGGACCCGTCCTCGGACGGGACGTTCGTCGAGTTCCCCGACGCGACGCGGTGCTTCCCACCGCGGCCGCGCGGACCACTGGCACCGCCTCTTCCGTCGGGCTTCTCGCAGCAGTCGCCGCCGTCCCCCGCGTCGCCTCCGTCGCCCGCGTCCGCACCATCCTGCCCGTCGAGTCCGTCGGCCGCGCTGACAGCCGCTCCGCCCTTGCCGCCGGTGGCGTTGGCGTTGCCACCCCGACCACCTCCTCCACCGTTGCCGGGACGCTTCCCGATCTGGCCGCGCGCGCCGCGCCCTCCGGTGCCGCCCACCGCGTCGGCGAAGCCGCCCCCATACGCATCCTCTTCGAACGCCCGCACGGTGCGACCGCGCAACACACCCTGACCGGAGAGTGCGGCACCACGAGCGCCCCGCCCGCCCTTCGCGTTGGCCGTCCCCCCGGCGCCGCCACGACCGCCGCGGCGACCGCGCGTCCGGCACGGCTCTCCGGTACCGGCGCCCGCGAAGTCGTCGGCCGCCCCGCCGGCACCGCCGGTCGCGAAGGCTTCGCCTCCGCCGGTGAACTGGTTCTGCCCGGGGATGAACTGGATGAGGTCGGCTATCTCGAACCCAGCGGGCTCGATCGACTTCACGTCGATGCGCGCCTGTGTTCCGACACCGCTCCGACCGCCGGTGGCCTTCGCGGTCCCGCCCTTGCCACCACGCTTGCCTTCTTCGGTCGCGTCGCCGCCCCGACCGCCGGCGGCCGTGGCGTTGCCGCCGGGCGCACCCTGGGTCAGACCGATGCGTCCGAGCGCGCTGCCGTCGCCGTCGACCTCCATGACGAGGCGCTGCGCCTTGATGAGCACCGTGCCGGGGCTACCGCCGTCTCCGCCGACACACTTCTTCACGCTCTGGCCTTTTCCACCGTTGCCGCGGTTCGCCCCGGCGACCCCGTCCTGGCCCGTGACCTCACAATCACCGCCTCGTCCGCCGAAGCCGGGTGCCACGTCGGCCGCGATCGTGATCGTGCCCTTGCACTTCAAGATGATCCTCGCACCATTGCCCCCGTTTCCGCCCGCGGCGGCACTCCCGGTGATCGTCACGTCCGCGCCGTCTGCGCCGCTGGCCCCCATGATGTCTGCGTCGACGCGGAGATTGCCGTCGTCGCAGATGATCGTTATCGCGGCCGCGTCTGCCCCATCGACGCCACGCTCGAGCCGCGCGCGTTTCGCGACTCGCTCGCCCGCGGACCCCGTGGACAGCGGTGCCTCTCCGATCAACGGCGCCCCGATCTCGACGTCGCCGGTGACGAAGATCGTGGTCCCGTGCGCCACGGTCACCGGCGCGCCGGGCTCGATGACGAGGTTGCTGGCAAAGACGCGCCCCGACAGGCGAGAGCCGCTCCGGACGCGCATCGGGCCGTTGCGCAGTGCCCGACGGCGGCGCTCGGCCGGCGGGACGTCCGCGAGTTGGCGCTCGATGAACGCGTCCGCAGATACGACCTGCCGGTCGGACCGAGTGACGACCTCGGGAGCGGCAGACGCGGCCGGTACCGCCAGCACGGCTGCGAGCGACAACGACAAGATGGAGCGACGACGAGTCAGCATGACCACTCTCCTTACGGTCGAAACAACCAGCCCTTCGCAGGGCCCCTCTCCTGCACCTACGATGGGCAGGCCGCTTCGGATGTCGGGTTCTGGCATCCGGAACGGCTCGGACGACGTAGGAGGGGGTGGCGCGGGTGGCGGACCGTGAGCACGCGACGGACGAACTCCTCGCGCGCGCGTTGGCGGCTGGGGACCCCGACGCGCTCGCGCAGGTGTATGACCGTCATGGCGGATTGGTCTACTCGCTGTCGCTGCGTCTGCTGCGCAACACTCACGATGCGGAGGAACTGCTGCACGATGTCTTCCTGCAACTCTGGCGGAAGGCGCGAACAATCGACCTGCGTCGCGGGTCCGTGGCAGCCTTCTTGGTGACCGTCACACGCAACCGCTGCATCGACCGCTTGCGCAGCCGCTCCGCGCGGCCGGCGACGGCCTCGCTGCCGGAAACGGACACGACGTCGGCGGGCGGCCCCTCCCCAGCGTTCACGGCATCGCTCACCGAAGCACGTGCGACAATTCGCGCCGCGATGTCCATGCTGCCCGAGGCCGAACACCGGGTGCTGCGGCTGGCGTACTTCGACGGGCTGTCGCACTCG
The DNA here is from genome assembly GCA_965248445.1 of Planctomycetota bacterium. GTDB lineage: Bacteria > Planctomycetota > JAJSAM01 > JAJSAM01 > JAJVHW01 > CBDFJG01. The sequence goes on along the minus strand of CBDFJG010000002.1, from coordinate 253,819 downwards.
CAGATCGCCGAACGCACCGGTTCCCCCCTCGGCACCGTGAAGGGCCGCGCACGCAATGGACTGCGCCGCCTGCGCGAACTGTTGCCGGCTGGATTGGAGGCGCTGGCATGAGCGAGCGCCGCGCCATCGACGAGCTGCTCGACCTGCATGTTCTCGGCCTGCTGGACGATGATGGCGCGCGCGAGCTGCGCGAGCGGCTGGCCTCGGGTGAAGGCGCCGCGGAACTCGAACGTGCCGCGGACGACGCGGTCGCGCTCGAGCTCGTGCGCCCGCGGGGCACGCCGCGTAGTGAGGTGCGGGCCCGGCTCCTCGCCGCGGCTGCAGCAACCGCGCAACACGCGGCGGGCGACGCCGAGTGGTCCGGGGTCGGCGTACCCGGGATCGAGGTACAGCGTCTTGCCGAGGATCCCGACGGAGCCGTCACGCTTCTGGTCCGCATGGCGGCAGGAGCCAGCGACCCGGGCCACCGGCATGGCGGCTTCGAAGAGAGCGTCGTCCTGACAGGTGACCTCACGATCGGAGAGGACGTCTACGGCCCCGGCGACTACTTCTCCTGCGCGAAGGGCAGCATCCACGCGGTCCAGACCACGCACGCCGGCTGCAGGGTCGTCGTCAAGACGTACCTGCACGACGAGTTGCTCTCCTAGAAACGCCTCCGTGGGGCCTCCGCCGGATTCCCGGCGAGAGACCGAATCACGGTCGACTCGCGCCTCCCCCCCCTGCTGTACCCTCGGAGCGGAAGATAGGAGTGGGTCCAGGCGACGTCCCGGGGCGGGCCGGCTGCCGCGCCCCCGGAGGGAGACACTCGATGGAAGACATGTTCGTGATGTTCGCGCAAGAGGACTTCGGCGGCGGCGCTGGCGCCGCGGGCGGCCTGTTCGGGATGCTCTGCTTCCTCGGCGTGGCGTTCGCCGTGATGGGCGCCCTCCTCTACGGCGTGTTCAAGAAGGCCGACGTGACGCCTTGGTGGGCGTTCATCCCGATCTTGAACGCCGTCGGTCTGCTGCAGGTCGCGCGCAAGCCGATCTGGTGGATCATCCTGTTCATGATCCCGATCGTCAGCATCGTCGTCGCGATCCTCGTCGCGATCGAGATCGCGAAGAAGTTCGGCGGCGGTGTCGGAACGGTCGTCGGGCTGGTGCTGATCCCCTTCATCTTCTATCCGGTCCTCGGCTACGGCAGCGCGACGTACGACGGCTCGCGCACAGAGCTCGCCACCTAGACGCAACGAACAAGCAATCAAGAGGCACGCGGCACGCTGTGGCGCGTGCCTCTTCGCGTCTAAACGCGCAGCCGCCGCCGCGGGCCGCGCTTCTCGCCACCTGCGCGCTCGAGTTCTTCTGCGCGGCGCTCGGCGTATTGCGCGTAGTTACCGTCGAACCACCGCACCTGCCCCAGTCCTTCGAACGCGATGATGTGCGTCGCGATGCGGTCCAGGAACCAGCGGTCGTGGCTCACCACGAGCGCGCACCCGGCAAACGCCGAGAGCGCGTCTTCGAGCACGCGCAGCGTCTGCAGATCGAGATCGTTGGTCGGCTCGTCGAGCATGATCGTGTTGGCGCCCTGGCGCAGCAGCTTGGCGAGCTGGACGCGGTTGCGCTGACCGCCCGACAGCTCACCCACCTTCTGCTGCTGATCGCGGCCCCGGAAGTTGAAGCGTGAGACGTAGCCCCGCGCATGGATCGTGCGGTTGCCGAACGGCAGCCACTCGACTCCGCCCGAGATCTCCTCGAAGACCGTCTTCTCGGGGTCCAGGTCCTCGCGACTCTGATCCACGTACACGACCTCGAGCGTCTCGCCTCGCACGACCGTTCCCTCGTCGGGCTCGAGCTCACCGGCGATGAGCCGAAGAAGCGTGGTCTTGCCCATTCCGTTGGCACCCACGATGCCGACCAGTGCGCCGCGCGGCAGCTCGAACGAGAAGTCGTTGATCAGCTTGCGGTCGCCGAGCGTCTTCGAGACGTTGCGGAACTCCAGCACGCGTTCGCCGAGGCGCGGGCCGGGCGGGATCTGAAGGTCCACTTCGTCCTCGGCGTTCTCGTACTCTTTCGCCAGCAATTCGTCGTAGCGGCGCAGGCGCGACTTGCTCTTCGTGTTGCGCGCCTTCGGCGACGTGCGCACCCACTCGAGCTCACGAGTGATGTGTTTCGAACGCTTGCCCTGCTCCCGCTTCTCGAGCGAGAGGCGCTTCTGCTGCTGCACGAGGTAGTCGGAGTAGTTGCCTCTGTACGGAATGCCGCGGCCGCGGTCGATCTCGAGCATCCAGCCGACGACGTTGTCGAGGAAGTAGCGGTCGTGCGTGATCAGGATGACCGTGCCCGGGTAGTCCTTCAGATGGTCCTCGAGCCACTGCACGCTCTCGGCGTCCAGGTGGTTCGTCGGTTCGTCGAGCAACAGGATGTCGGGCTGTGCGAGCAGCGTCCGCGCGAGTGCAACGCGGCGTTTCTCTCCGCCGGACAGCGACTCGACGTCGGCGTCGCCCGGCGGGGTGCGGAGAGCCTCCATCGCGATCTCGACCTTCAGGTCGACCTCCCACCCGCCGACCCGCTCGATCTCCTCCTGGACGACGTTCATGCGGTCGAGGACCTTCTGCATCGCGTCGGCATCCAGGTCCTCGCCGAGGCGGCCCGAGAGCTCGTCGTACTCGGCCAATATCGCGCGGATGTCCTGCAGACCGTCTTCGACGTTTCCGCGCACGTCCTTCGCGGGGTCCAGCCTGGGCTCCTGCTGTACGTAGCCGATCGAGATGCCCGGAGCAGCCCACGCCTCGCCGGCGAACTCCTTCTCCTCGCCCGCGATGATGCGGAGGAGGGTCGTCTTCCCGGCACCGTTGTGCCCGATCACCCCGATCTTGGCGCCGGGCAGGAAAGCGAGCGTGATGCCCTTCAGCAGCTCCTTACCGTCGAAGCTGTTCCGGACGTTGTCGAGGGTGAAGACGTAGTCGGTGCGCTGCATGGCGCCCTCATCCTGCCGTGCGGGCCGGGGGCGGGTGGACTAATCTGACACGCACGTTGCCCGAATGCGTCCAAGGGGGGGAGCCCGCAGCGGGGCCCGACTGATGGGAGATCCACGATGAACCTCGGAAACATGCTCGGTGTGATGATCCTCGCGGGCGCCCTCGGCGCCGTCGCGGGCGGCGCGGTCTCGTTCCTCGGTCAGGGTGGCGCCGAGCCGGAGTCGAACGAGGTCCTCGACCGGCTGACCCAGCTCCAGCGCGACGTGGACGGCCTCCGCGACTCGGCGCGCGAGAGCAGGAAGGGCGTCGGCGACCTCGAGGAGCGTCTGGTCTCCGCAGAGATGGACCTCACCCGCATGACCGAGGAGAGCCGCGCCGCGCTTGCTGCCAACCCGGCTGTGGCCGGTGTCCCGACGATCGAGATGCCCACGTTCGAGATCCCGACGGTCAAAGTCTGGGATGAGCATCTCGCGAAGGACCTCGCCGCGAAGGCGCAGGAGCGTGCGGCGGAGATGCGCAAGCAGTTCGCTCGCAGCATGGAATTGCGGGCGCTCCCCGAGGAACGGCGCTGGGACAAGGCGACCGACGAGCTCGGTCTGACCACCTCGCAGGTCGACGAAATCAAGGCGGCCAAGACGGAGTTCGACGCGGCCATGAAGGACGCGACGACCAGCGAGACGACGACCACGGACGACGGCGCGACCATGACGTTCCGCCGCATGGACGGGAACAAGGTGCGTGAAGCACGCACGCGCATGGACGAGCGCATCGGCAACACGCTGAACTCCGAGCAGAAGGACCGCTGGAACAGCGAGGGCTGGAAGGGCGCGATGACCGGCTCCGGCCCGGCACGAGCCCGCAGAGTGAGCATGCGACGCCGCGGCGGCGACCACGACGGCGACCACGGCGGCGGCGACGTCGAGGTCATCACGATCGGCGTCAACGCCGACAAGTAGCGGGAACTGCCAGGAAACGGGAACTACGCGGGCAGCGGTCGCATCGAACGGGAGGCTGCGGCTACGCTCTGCCGCCAGGAGGAACCGCTATGTCCCGCCCGATCTCCGCCGGTCTCGTGATCGCAATCTCTGCAGCCATCGCGGGCGCGCAAGAGGCTCCGGTCCAGAACGCCCCGCCCCCCGAAGATGTCTCGCTCACCGTCTACTCGACGGCCGATCCCGCGGGCTTCGACCCGCAGCAGTTCATCGCGCAGCAGCGTCAGGGATACAATCCTTACTTCGCGTGGCAGGTGCCCGGCTACGGCGTGGTGAAGGAGGTCCGCCCGATCTCGCTGCCGAACCAGCGCAACATCGTGCGGATGACCGACGTCGCCGAGCACATCGATCCGACGACGGTCACGTTCGTGGACCTGGACCACCCTGCCAGCACGGCGGTGATCCAGCAGTCCTTCAAGTTCGACCTCGTGAGCCCGGCAAAGCTGCTCCAGCGATACGTCGATCAGACGATCCAGCACGTCACGCCGGCGAGCAACGGTGTCCCCGAGAAGATCATTCGCGGGCGGGTGCTCTCGGTCAACCAGGGGCAGGTGGTCCTGCAGACCGACTCAGGTCTCCAGTTCATCCACGCGAACAGCGCGGGCATCCGGCTGCCGAAGCTGCCCGATGGGCTGATCACGCGGCCGACCCTCGAGTGGACGGTGCTCTCTGAGGTGCACGACTCACCACACAAGGTGCGCACGACCTATCAGACCCGCGGGTTGACGTGGCGCTCGGACTACAGCGTCATCCTGAACTCGACGGACACGCAGGCGGACATCGGCGCGTGGGTCACGCTCATGAACCTCTCCGGCGCGGCGTACCCGAACGCGAAGCTCAAGCTCGTCGCGGGGGACGTGCAGCGGATCACTCCCGACGGTGGCGTTCGAATGCGTCTCGGCAGCCGGGCGGGCAAGGCGGGCGCGGATGCCGGCGGGTTCACCGAGAAGTCGTTCTTCGAGTACCACCTCTACACGCTTCCGCGGCGCACCGACATTCCGCAGAACACGACGCAGCAGATCGCGCTGTTCCCGACCGCGAGCGGCGTCTCCGTCGAGAAGGTGCTCGTCTACTACGGTCTGCCGCGCAACTACTGGCGCGCGTACGGCGCCCAGCCGTACGAGGACCGCAACTTCGGCAATCAGTCGAACAACAAGATCGACGTGTATCTGCAGTTCGAGAATCGTGAGTCGAACCGGATGGGCATGCCGCTGCCCAAGGGCAAGCTGCGCGTCTACAAGCGAGACAACGCGGACGGCACACTCGAGTTCATCGGCGAGGACCTGATCGACCACACGCCGCGGGACGAGCGCGTGCAGGTCCGGCTCGGCAACACGTTCGACGTCGTGGGCGAGCGCACGCAGACCGACTTCAAGGTGGAGCGCGGCCGCTGGATCGAGGAGGCGTTCAAGATCCAGATCCGGAACCACAAGGACGACGCGGTGAAGGTGATCGTGAAGGAGAACCTCTACCGCTGGTCGAACTGGCAGATCGTCGAGCAGAGCGACCAGTTCGAGAAAGCGGACTTCCGCACCATCCACTTCCCCGTTCAGGTCCCGGCCAGGGGCGAGAAGACCATCACGTATCGCGTGAAGTACACCTGGCACCAGTAGCGCGTGTCACGGCAGCCTCCCTCGCACGTCCAAGCGGACAGAGGTGTGTCGGTGCGACGAACGGGAGCCCTGCTGTGACGGCTGTGCCCATGCCTGGCGAGGCTGCGGGTGGGGCCGAGCCTCTACCGGTTCGCCGGCTCGCCAGAGACGTTGCTGATCGGGATGCGGCCGCCGAGGGCGACGGGCGCCTGCTCGCCCGTGCCCGCGGGGGCGACCGCGACGCGTTCGGCGAACTGGTCACCCGCCATCACCGCGTGATCGCTTCTCTGGTACGCCAGCGGGTCGGACGGGCCGGACCGGTGGAGGACCTCGTCCAGGAGACGTTCGTCCGCGCCCTCGGCAAGCTCGACGGCTTTCGCGGACAGGCGTCGTTCTCGACGTGGGCGGCGACAATCGCGCTGAACCTGTCGCGGGACTGGGTGCGCAAGCAGGCCCGGCGCCGCCGACTCACTCCGATGGCGGACGTCGAGACGGACCAGGTGCCGCTGCCCGGCAACGGCGGCGGCGAGATGCAGATCGAGAACCGCGAGGAGGCCGACCGCATTCGAGCCGCCATGCGGGCGCTGCCCGAACGCATGCAGCTCGCGATCACGATGCGCGTGGTGAACGACGAGCCGTACGCGGTCATAGCGGAACGCCTCGGGACACAGGTGCCGACTGCACGGACCTGGGTTTCCCGCGGCCTGCGCGCAGTACGAGAGATGTTGGAGGTGCGAGATGACGAACGCTGATCACGATCCCCGTGAACTGGACCCGGCGTTCTCGAAGAAGCTCCGCGCAGCCCTCGACCCGGGCCTCGCCGGCGGCGCGTCGGCGCGCATTGCCGACGGCGCGTGGCAGCGCGCACGCGAGGCGCCGGTAGCACCGGTAGCGCGGCGCCTGCCGCGGCGCGCCATCCGGTACGCCGGCGCAGCGGCCGTCCTACTGGCCATGGCCACCGGTGGGCTCGTGCTGCGTCCCGAGGCGACGGCGTTCGCCGTCGAGGGCGAACCAGTCAGCGTCTGGAAGGGCGACAACTGGGAGCCGGCGAAGCTCGTCCACGGCGACGCGACGGTGTTCGCACCGGCGGGAACCGTCGCGCTGCTCGGACAGAACGGTGCGCGTATCGAGCCGACAGCGGGAGCCGTCTTCCGGATCACGCTCACGAAGAACGCACCCTTCGAGGTGCGGGTGATGCGCGGAAGCGTCGCGGTCACGGGCGGATCACACCGGCTCGTGGCGGGCGACTTCGAGATGCAGCCACAGACCGTGACCGCGAACGTCACCCTGCGTGCCGCGCTGATCTCCGGCGACTCGCTGTCGATCGAGCCGCCCGTGCTGCCGCCCGCATTTCTCACGGATGCCATTCCCCAGGTCGAAGCGATCGTGGGATCTGCGTTCGTGCGGCATCTGGGCACCGGCGAACGCCGTTCGCTCGCTCAGATGGACGTGCTGACCCTCGACGCGGACTCGCAGAAGATGCTGCCGGTGCACAGGTGGAGCCACGACGTGGCGACGCATGTCTTCCTGGGCGCCATGCCGGTGGGGGCCGCTCCGACGCCCGGCGGCGATGCGCAACTCGTCCTGCACGGCATCGACCACGAGATGATCGCGACGCTCGTTCCGCACGCGAAGATGCGGCGTGTGTTCGCCCTGATGAACTTTGCGACGCTCGAGAACCTGCGCGCTACCCCGCGTCTCACGGTCGCAGTAGCCATCCACGAGGTCTCCCCCGACGATCACCTGGAACGTGAGTTCGTTCGGGAGAAGGACGGGAACGTGTCCGCACTTCGGATCTTCGGAGACGGCCGCGTGGAGCTGGAATCCGATCGCCGCGTGCAGATTTTCCCGTCGCTCGACGCCGCGCGCGCCTCTTCGAAGGAAGCGCTCGCACCGTTCGTCGCCTATCTGGACGACTACTTCGACGGGGGGGCGGACTGAACGACGCGCTCAACGGAAGCGGACGGGACCCAACCGGACTTGCCGTCGGTCAACTCCAGTTCCGACCAGCCGCCGCGCTCGGCGCGCACGTGCACCTCTGCGCCGGCATGCACCGGTTGCTCATAGCGCGACGGATACGTGTCGCCATCGCCGCTGCGCAGCGGGACCTCGTCAGCCACGACGACCGCGGCAGCGGGATCGTGGAGCTCCCGCGCCTCGAGCCATGCCGAGGCGCCGACGGCGCCCGCAACCCCCAGCGAGAGGACAGCGACGTAGCGCAGCGCGCGCGAGCGCTGGACGCCCCGGACCCGAACCAGAACAAGGACCCGAAGTGCGAACAGGGATAGGCTGAGCATCCACGCCGCAAGCGCCAGCGGCACCTTCGTCGGCAAGGGAAGGCCGCGATGCCAGAACGCAACGGTCTCCACGACCGAGCGCGTCGACGTGGCCGCGATGCGATCGCGGCGGCGCGTGCGGGCAATCGCTAGATTGGTGACGATGCGTTCGTCTCCAGGGCGCCAGCGGGCGGCCCGGCGGTAGTGCAGCACCGCGCGCCCGACGTCCCCGCTGAGGAGTTGAGCGTTGGCGCAGTCGTACTCCAGAGCGCCGTTCTCAGGACGCGTTGCGAGCGCGCGCTCGTACAGGAGTGCGGCCACGTCGAGCCGCTCCTCGTCGCCGCCGAGACCCGAGACCGCCGCGCGGAATGCGCGGTCTGCGTCCGCGACCTCGCCGGCGCCCTGGTCACCGGCATGCGCCGTCAGGGCCGGGCAACCCACGAGCAGAGCCGCGACGATCAGGCCGGCGAGACGGATCGCGCGCCTCACAGCGGCAGCTCCTCATCGAGGCGCCCGAGCCAGCTCTCCGCATCGCGCAGCGCATCCCGCAGCGCGCTCTGCCCGCCGTAACGCGCCGCCTCGCATGTGCTGATTCCGGCTACGACGTCGTCGACGAGAGCGGTGTCCACGGAGCGAGCTCGCAGAATCGAGCCGACATCCTCGGCCGTCAATCCGCCCGCGCTTCGGCCGGTGCGAGCGGCGACGAACCCTGCGAGCGCCCGCGACAGGCCGTCGGCCTGCCGGATCTCATCGGTTGCAACCCGCGCCGCCTCGACTTCCTCGAGGGCGACGGGGAGGGCACGCCGCGCGCGCAGCGCCGCGTCGTCGTGTGCGGAGCGCCGCGCCTGCAATCCGAGCACGCCGATCAGCGCGAGGAGCGGAAGCAGGAGAGCGAGCCAGAAGACGGGCCCGCGCCACGGCGCGTAGGGCTCGTCGCCGAGGATCTCCGTCAGCCCGGCGTTCGGCTCGAGTCCGCCGGCCACCTCCGCACCCGGTGTGCTCGTGACGGCAGCGCCCCCTCCGGCGACCTCGAGTTCACTCGGCGACACCTCGCCGGCATCCTCGACCTCGATCGGTATGCGCTCGGTGCGTTGCTCGCGGAACGACGCGGACTCCGGGTCGAACGACGCGAAGACGAGCGGCGGAAGCGATGTGACGCGCGCGTGCCGCGGGCGGAGCGTGTACGTGAACACGCGCGCCGAGCCGTCCCATCCGGGCGGCTCTGCTTCGCTGACCGAGAAGTCGCGGGCGAGGTCGGCCTGCTTGTCGAGCGCGGGCGTCTTCAGGCGATCGAGCAGGCCCGCTCCGTCGACGCGCATGACGACCTGAATTGGATCTCCGACCTGTGCGCGGTGCGGTGTCGCAGACGCCTCGACCAGGAAGCGGCCGACAGCGTGCGTGTACGTCGGTGGCCGCCCCACAGTGGGAATCGGGAGCACGTCGATCACGACCGGCTCGTGCGTCACGAACACGGTCTCTGTGTCGGTGGCACGTGCGCCACCCCCGGCGGTGGTCTCGGCCTTCGTCACCACGTCACCGACGATCGAAGCCGCCGGCAGCGCGATCTTCCCCGAACGCAACGGCACGACCACGCGCTCGAGCGAGTACGCAAACCACTTCGCACCGCCGCGATCGAGAGGTTCGCGCTTCAACCGGAACAGGCGGATGTCACCACGGCCGAAGAAGCTCGAGCGCATCAGAGCGTTCACGGAGAATCCGGCACCGCGCTGCGTCTCCAGGCGCGCGAGATACTGCTCGGTCTCGGACGCGGCGAGATCATCGGTGCCGTCGATCCACGGGATACGCAGTTCCGGCGGATCGCGCGTGAGGAACGGATCCGCGTTCGTGACCTCGTCGCCGAGCGAAAGTCTCGTCAGCGAAGCTCGCAGTCGCAGCGTCAGCGCCTGCTCGACGTAGATGCGGGAAGGCGCGTAGGAGACGTCGAGGAGCGCGTGGGCCGACGCGCGTGGGCCGATGACGGACAGCGAGAGTGCTTCCGTGCGGAGCGTCTCGTCGCCGGCCCGGTAGTCGAGCGCCGGAACAATCAACTCGCCGTCCCGCCGGGGCCGCAGTTCGTAGATGAACGCGTACCAGACCTCCTCCTTGCTGGAGAGCCGTCCCTTCACGATCACGGTCTCGGACCGGGAGCCCGGGCTCTCTTGGAGGAGCTTGACCTCGAAGTCGTCGCCGAACGCCGACGCGGCCGGACCGCGCGCCGACCGCGCCCCCTTGACCAGCACCTGCATCTGCACCGCGCCGCCGAGCAACACTGTGTCCTGCGACACGCGCGCCTCTACCGACAGCGGATCGCTCTCGGCCCGTGCGGGTGACGCCGCGGCCAGCGCGACGATCAGGGCGGCGGTGAGTGCGACCCTCACCAGTCTTTCTCCACCTTGACCTTGCGCAACTTGCTGCGCCGCATCTCCTCGACGAGCCGCAGCCGCCGCGCCGCTGCTTCCAGCATCTCCGCGAGCGGCTCGTCCTTCTTCTCGTCGCCCTTTCCGGCGGCGCCCTGCTGCTCGGGAGGCTGCTCGTCACCGCTCTCACTCTCGCCGTCCTGGCCGCCGCTCGGTTGCTGTTCGTCACCCTCGCTCTGATCCTGCTCGCCCTCGGCGCCGTCGGACTCTGGCTGTTCCTGGTCCTGCTCGCCCTGCTCACCGCCCGACGGGTTCTCCTGCGAGGAGTCATCGCCTTCCTGCTCGTCGCTGCCGCTCGGATCCTGCTGCTCGCCGTCGTCCTCGCCGGTGTCGTCACCATCCTTGCCGGACTGCTCCGGATCGCTTTGATCGTGCTTCTCGAGTTCCTCTTCGAGGAAGCGGCGAACGCGCTGGGCCACCTGCAGGTTGTGCGCCGCATCCCGATCCGAAGGCGTACCGCGCACGCGATCGCGCAGCGCGGAGATCGCGTCCCGGGCGTGCGAAAGCCCGGTGCGCGCAGTCGTGGCTCGGATTGCGCGCTCCATGTCGGCGCGGCCCTCGGGCGACATCGGCCCGCCGCCTTGTGCGCCCGATCGAGCGACGGTCTCGGCGATACGCGCCGGATCGCCCAGCAGGTCCGCCGCGGCGTGAGCATCGAACAGGTGAGACGTGCCGAGGTTGTACAGCGCGGAGGCGCGCACCTGCTCGGCGTGCGCTCCGTCACCGGCGGCGGCAAGAGCGCTGCGATACGCCGCGCGCGCCTCGTCCGGCCGCTGCGCACGGGAGAACGCGACACCCAGGTCGTACTGCAGCGTGGCGCGCTCCGCATCCGGCGTCTCCGCGTCCGGATCGCGAGCCACCTTCTCGAGCAGGGACACGGCGCGCGGAGCGTCCCCCTCGTCGAGCGCCGCAATCGCCTCGCCGATCTGGTCGCGGAGCGTTTCACGGGCCTCGCCGGCCGACGCGGCAGGAGCCAGCGCGGCGAGACAGAGGAGGAACGGCAAGGCGCGCTTCATGCGTCCCGCCCTCGCGGTCCGGCGACCCGCGAGAGGATCGCCAGCACCAGAGCGATGCCGGCCGCCCACTGGAAGCGCTCGTGATGGCGGCGTTCACGGGTGGTGCCGAGCGACGCCGCCCGGCGCGTCTGGATCGCCTCGTCGTACAGGCGATCGAGCGGGATGCTCCGTGTGCCGGCGGGCAGATACCCGCCGCCGGTGGACGTGGCCATTGCGCGCAGCGTGTCCTCGTCGAGCCGACTCACCACGTCGCTTCCTCCGTGTGAGACGAAGCTGCGCCTGCCGTCGTCCCCGCGGATGGGAATTCGCCCGCCGTCCGACGGATCGCCGATGCCGACCGAGTAGATCACGACACCCGCCTCCGCGGCGCCCTGGGCAGCCTCGCGCGGGAAGCTCTCGTGGTCCTCGCCGTCCGTCAGCAGGATCACGACGCGGTCGTGCACAGGCACGTCCGCGGACACGTCGCCGCGATCGAGCAGGCCGACCGACCGGCGCACCGCGTCGCCGATCAGCGTGCCGCCCCGCGGAACGTCGGACGGCGACGTCGTCGCCAGCCGATCCCGGACGTATGCGTAGTCCGACGTCACGGGCGCGCGCACGACGGGCAGACCAGCGAACGCGACGAGCCCGATGCGATGACCGCCGCTCTCCTCCAGGCGGTCGATCAGCCGGCCCACCGCGAGACGCGCGCGCTCCAGCCGGTTGGGCGCAGCGTCCTCGGCCAGCATGCTCCGGCTAACGTCCAGGAGCACGACCAGTTCGAGACCCTCGCGCTCGACGTCCTGCATCACGACGCCCCATGCCGGGCGGGCGAGCGCGACGATCGCCACGGCGACCGCGGCCAGTGCGAAGACGCTGCGCGACAGGTGCTCACCACCGGCGCGGACGAGGCGCGGCGCAAGCGCCCCGACGAACTCGCGTGTGCGGGTGCGCGCGCGCACGGCGCCCAGCCGGAGCAGGAGCGCGGCGACGGGCACGAGCCAGAGCGTCCACAGCCACTCGATCGCGAGGAGTCTCATCCGAGCCTCCTGAACAGAGTTGCCTCGCCGATGAGGGAGAGCAGCCAGAGCAGAGCCGCCGCGGCGAGCGGGTACGTGAACAGCTCGCGATGACGGCGGTACGTGACTCCTTCGAGCTCGGTGCGCTCCATCGCGTCGATGTCCGCGTAGATGCGTCGCAACGCGTCCGTCGTCCCGGCGCGCTGGTACTTCCCGCCGGTCGTGCTCGCGATTGCCTGCAGCAGATCCTCGTCGAGACTCACCGGCACCTGCCGGAAGACCACACGGCCGTCCGCGAGCTGCTGCGGGTACGGAGCCAGCCCGCGCGATCCCATCCCGATCGTGTGCACGCGCACGCCCATCTCGTGGGCAACGCGCGCCGCGGAGAGCGGCGGGTTGTCGTCATCGCGGTTCTCGCCGTCGGTCAGTAACACCACGACGCGCGAGGGCACTTCGATGTCCTTGAGCCGCTGCAGTGCAACGGCGAGGCCCAGGCCGATCGACGTTCCGTCCTCGACCTCGGACTGCGCGATCTCCGTCGCGTCAAGGGTCGTGAGCACCATCCGGTGATCGAGCGTCGGCGGACAGACGGCCTGTGCGTAGCCGGCGAACACCGTCAGCCCGACGAGATCGCCCGTGCGCCCCTGGAGTGCGGCGCCGCCCTCCACGAACTCCCGCACCACCGACTTCACGGCGGACAGCCGGTCCGTCGGCTGGCCCGCAGCGTCGGTGAAGTCGTGCGCCAGCATCGAGCTGGACGTGTCCACGACCAGTGCGATCGCGACGCCCTCGGACCTCACCACCGTGCGCTCGTCTCCGAGCCGCGGCCGGGCGAGCGCGACGACCGCCAGCGCGACACCGCATGCGAACGCCACGGCCGGCAGCCACGCGAGACGGCGGCGCAGCGAACTCGGAAGCCCGTCCACGAGGGCCACCGAACCGAACGCCACCTGCCGGCGCCCGCGACGTCTCGTGTGCCAGACGATGGCGAGCGCGACCGGCAGCAACAGCAACACCCACGGCGTGGCCAGATCGAGTCGTTCGAGGAACGCGAGTGTCACGCCACCGCCTCACTCGCGCTCGATGTCGCCGTCTGGGTGGTCGGCGCGGTCGTGACGACGAGCCGGCGCACGTCGTCGGCGGCCGCACGGCAGGTGCCGACGTCCGGGACGTCCCGCGCGAACTTCACCAGGTCGGCGCGTTCGAGGAATGATCGGAGCAGACCCCTCTGCGGTCCGAGCCCACCGGTGACACCAGTCCCGAGTTCCACGAGGAACTCCTCCGTCGTCTGCTCCGGTGCGCGGACGCCGAATCGGCCCTCGACGTAGTGGCGCGCGATCTCGCTGAGCCGGACGAAGAACGGTTCCACCCGCCCGCTCTCCGGCAAACGGTCGGCCAAGAGCGAGTCGAGCGCGGCGAGCGCGCGACTGTGCGGTGGTGCGGGCGGAGGCGGTGGCGGGAGCGGTCGCAGAGAGCGGCGCCGCGACCACACCACAAGGCCGAGTGCCAAGAGCAGTGCGCCCCACAGCAGCAGCCACGGCCACAGCAGCGGGTCGCCCGGAAGAGCGAGAGCACCTCGCTCCACGTGCGGCGGAGCGCCGTCTTCGATGACCTCGCCCACGTCGACCGAGAGACCCGCGAGGCGCACGATCCGCGCGGGTGCGTCTCCGACGGCGATCTCGAGATCCACCGCGGGCAACTCGAACGACCCTGCGTCGTAGACGTGGAGCGTCGCGGTGATCCTGCCCTCGCCGCGATCGACGCCGCGCACCTCGGCGATGTCTGCACCGAGCGACGCGCGAACGAGCGCCGCGAGATCCACGGCCGACACGATCCGCCCGTCGGCGGGCTCGCTGACTTCGAGCGTCAGCGTGACCGGTTCGCCGAGCGCCACGCGCGAGGGCTCCGCCGTGAACGTCGCGCGGGCGCCGCCGTCCTCGGCGGTGACGACGGAGGTCTCCGCCGACGCGGGAGCGGCGAGCAACAGCCACACGCCGCAGAGGACGAGTCGTCTCATGCGTGCCGCCTCCGCCGGCCCGCGCGGCGATGGAAGAACTGCACCAGGGGCGCCACCCAATCGCCGCCGATGTCGACGACGATCTCGTCCACACCCGCGCGCCGCAGCGAGGCCGCCCGCTGAGTGGCTCGCCGTTCGGCGCGCTCCGCATATTCATCGCGAACGCGGCGGTTGGACGAATCGACCAAGACGCTCTCGCCGGTCTCGAGATCGCGCAGATCGACGAGCCCCACCGGCGGCAAGGCACGCTCACGCGGGTCGTCGAGCGTCACGGCGATGACGTCGTGGCGCCGCGCCGCAATCGACAGTGCGGTCGTGATCGGCTCCCATCTCGCCTCTGGCACGAGGAAATCGCTCACGACGAACACCGTCGCGTGACGCCGCTGCACCCGTGTCAGATACGCGACGGCATCCTCGATCGCGGTGCCGCGGCCCCGCCCCTGGTGAGAGAGCACGTCGCGAATGACGCGCAGCACGTGGCGGCGGCCCTTCTTGGGAGGGATGTAGCGTTCGACCTCGTCGTCGAACAGCAGCAGGCCCACCTTATCGTTGTTGGTGACCGCCGACAGCGCCAGGAGTGCGCACAGTTCGGCCGCCACCTCGGCGCGCGTGCGAAACCGCGACCCGAACCCCGCAGATCCGGAAACGTCCGCCGCCAACAGCACCGTTTGCTCGCGCTCCTCGACGTACCGCTTGATGTGCGGGATTCCGGTGCGCGCGGTCACGTTCCAGTCGATCGTCCGCACGTCGTCGCCCGGCGCATACACGCGGACCTCGTCGAACTCCATGCCGGAGCCACGAAACGTAGAGAGATACTGGCCCGCGAGGCCGTCATCCACCGCGCGACGCGCGCGCATCTGAATGCGCTTCACCGCCGCGAGCACGTCCGCCGGCAGCGCCACAGTCGCATCGTCCGTCGGGGCCGCGGATGAGGGAGCGGTCGCGTGCCTGGCCATCAGGGGACGGGCACTTCCGCGAGCACGTCCGTTATCACGTCGTCCACGCCGATCGACTGGGCCTCCGCCTCGTACGTGAGGATCACCCGGTGGCGCAGGACCTCGGGGGCGACGTCCTTCACGTCCTGCGGCGTCACATACCCGCGGCCGGCCATGAAAGCAGCGGCGCGGGCACCGCGCACCAGCGAGAGGGACGCACGCGGGCTGCCTCCGTACTCGATGAGCGGCGCCAGCGTGGGGAGTCCGTGCTCCGCTGGGCGGCGCGTGGCGTGGACGAGGTCCACGACGTACGTCTTGATCTTCTCGTCCACGTAGATGCGGTCGGCGACCGCGCGCAGGCGGAGCACATCGTCCGCGTGCGCGACGGGGTCGAGTTCGCGCGGCCGCGCGTTCGTCGCGTGCAGGTCGAGGATGCGGCGCTCGACGGCCTTGTCGGGATAGTCCACGTGCACCTTGAAGAGGAAGCGGTCCACCTGCGCTTCCGGCAGCGGGTACGTGCCCTCCTGCTCGATCGGGTTCTGCGTGGCGAGCACGAGGAACGGGTCGGGCAGCGGAAACGTCTGGTCGCCGATGGTGACTTCGCGTTCCTGCATCGCCTGGAGCAGCGCGCTCTGGACCTTCGCCGGCGCGCGGTTGATCTCGTCGGCAAGCACCACGCTGGCGAACACCGGGCCCTTCTTGACCGAGAACTCACCGGAGCGCGGGGAGTAGACGAGAGTGCCGATCAGATCGGCGGGCAACAGGTCCGGCGTGAACTGCACGCGCGAGAACGACGCGTCGAGCGACTGCGCGAGCGCCGACACCGCCATGGTCTTCGCGAGACCCGGCACCCCCTCGAGAAGCACGTGTCCGTTGGCCAGGAGCGCCATCAGCAGCCGGTCCACGAGCCGCTCCTGTCCGAGCACGACCTCCTGTATGGAGTCCCGTAGCCGGAGCACGACGCCCCGTTCGCGCCCCACCTCGTCCCCGATCGCCTGCACGTCCGTCGTCATCCGGTGAATCTACGAGCGAGAGCGTGCGGGTGGGCACGGACTCCGCGGGCCCCGTCCGGGCGCGCTCCCAGGAGGGCGTGCTACAGCCTCAGAGGGCAAGGCCGGAGGCGTGCTCCGAGAGCCACCGACGGCTGCGGCGGTAGTGCCGGCAGGCGGTGGCCACCCGCGCCCAGAAGCGGCGGGAGTGGTCGTGCACCTCGATATGCACCAATTCGTGCACGAGCACGTAGTCGAGGACGTGCGGCGGAGCCATCACGAGACGCCAGTCGAGACTCATGCGGCCCTCGCGGCCACAGCTCCCCCAGCGGGTCGTCATGTGCTTGATCGTGAGCGAACGCGCGCGCAGGCCGACCCGCTCGGCGGCGGCCAGGTGGCGCTCGTGGAAGACCCGCTGCGCTTCCGCGAGCAACCATCGGCCCACCGCCTCGCGCGCGACCCGGCGGCGCTCGGGCAGGCCGAGCGCCCCGGGCACCTCGACGTGGAGTTCATCCGCTCGCCGAATCGGCGGTGAAGCCGGCGTCCCCGGCGCCTCGCGCACGCGCAGCACGAGGCGCCCGCCCCGGTACGGGACAGTGTCTCCGTCATCGAAGCGCCGCTCGCGGACGTGCTGTGTGCGCTCCATGTGCTTGGCGCGCGTCCGCACGATCCACTCGTGGTTCTCGCGGACCGTCTGTTGGATCTGGCGCTGGGAGACCCCTCGCGGAGCCCGCACCTCGATGCGGCCGTCCTCGTGAACGGTGACGCCGATGCTGCGCCTCCGGGATCGAACGACCTCGAAGGGGAGACCCTGGTCACCGGACGCGCGGATCGCCATCGGACGGCGAAGTCTCGCAATCGTGAAGGACGTCTGAATTCAGTGTGCGGAGCCGGTGCCCCGTGTCAGATTGCCGCGCCGGAGAGCCAATTGAGACTCAATCTCAACAACTGGACGGCGATCGCCGCCGTGGCGTTCGCCGCGTTTTCACCGGTAGCACTGGCGGAAGAAGGCTCCGCGGAGCGCGCAGCACGGCTCGAGCAGCGATTGCTCGAACTCGAGGCACAGGTCGAGCGGCTCACGGCGGGCACGCAGGCCGGCGCGTCGACGGAGCTGTCCGCGCGGATCGCCGAACTCGAGCGCGCTGTGAGCGCGGGCGACACCGGCCTGACCAGCTACTGGAAGGGCGGCCTGCTGGCGGACTCCGCCGACGGCGACTTCAAGCTCCAGATCGGCGGGCGGATCATGCTCGACTACTGGAACGGCGACTTCGACAACGCGATCGAGCGCCTCCTCGGGTCGCAAGAGGATCCGCCGGCGCCCGCGGAGAAGGTCGAGAGCGGCACCGAGTTCCGCCGCGCGCGCCTGTACATGGCCGGGAAGATCTACGGCAACGTCGGCTTCAAGGCGCAGTTCGACTTCACGGACGGCGACGTCGGCTTCGAGGACGTGTACATGACGCTCGATCAGCCGTGTCTCGGCCTGATCACGGTGGGCAACCAGAAGGAACCCATCGGCCTGAACAACAACACCAGCAGCAAGTACATCACGTTCATGGAGCGCTCGACGGTCGCCGCGCTGGCGCCGGGTCACAACATCGGCATCAGCGTGCGCGACAGCATCGACGGAAACTGGGGCTGGGCCGTCGGCGCGTTCCGCGAGTCCGACGGGTTCGGTGACGACGTAGGCAACACGAGCCAGGGCGAGTGGAACTTCTCGGGCCGGCTCGCCGGAGTCGTATGGGAAGACACCAGCATCGGCGAGAACCACCTCGTGCACTTCGGCGTGAGCGGCGCCCTGCGCAACCCGGCGAACGAGACGGTCACTCTCCGCACGCGCGGCGGCCAGCACCTGACATCCAACCGCCTCAGCGCCGTGAAGCTCACCGACATGTCGGACGAGGGTCGCCTCTACGGCCTCGAGACCGGATACGTCAACGGGTCGCTGCACTTCGAGGCCGAGTGGGCGCATGCGGCGTTCGACGCCGACGGCGCTTCGGGCGACGCCGAGGTCGCTGCGTGGGCCGTCACACTCGGGTACTTCCTGACGGGCGAGAGCCGGCCGTACAGTCGGAAGAGCAACAGCTGGGGCCGCGTCGAGCCCCGCAAGAACTACGGCGACGCCGACGGCCCGGGCGCCGTCGAGGTCGCGATGCGCTTCGACACATGGAGCCCTACCGGTGCGGCCGGTTCCGCGCCCGACATCGACCAGTGGACGTTCGGTGTGAACTGGTACTTGAACCCGCACACCCGCGTGATGCTCAACCTGCTGAAGGGCCAGGTCGACGACCTCGGCGACTACGACATGCTCGGCATGCGCTTCCAGCTCGAGTTCTAGCGGGCGTCGTCACGCCCGTGCAGGGGCGCCGACGAACGCCGGCGACACAAGCCCGCGTGCCAGCGGGCGAGTGGGCGAGTGGGCGAGTGGGCGGAAGCCATCACAAATGGCTTCGGCAGCAGGAGCGACCGCTATGGAGGGCTTCGGTCATACCGATTGCTACGCAACCGGCTTGCCCTCGCGATTCGCTGCAGTCCCGCGAAGGCTCAGCTGTAGGGGGTTGCCCTTGTTGCGTGAATCGCGGAGGGCGGGGCGGTTGCGCCGCAAGCGCCGCGACCGTAGCCCTCCGTAGCGTCTGGAGGACGCGGAGGAGGGGGACAAGCGTCCGAAGCGTGGCCGAGGATCGCCCCCGCGATCCGTAACCGTTCACCCCTTCGTCGCGAGCCAGGATCCAGATCGTTCGGCCATCGGTCGATCAAGATGTTGTGGGCGAGCGGCAGGACGAGGATCTGCGGGCGATGGTCGAGGGCCTTCTGGCCTGGATCGAGGAGCTGGAGCGTCGCGAAGCGAAGCATCTGCGCCGCATCGACGAGCTCGAGTCGCGTCTGAAGCGTGACTCCCGCAACAGCTCGAGGCCTCCGTCGTCGGACCCGGCGTGGTCCAAGCGCCGTCGCGGCCGAAGGCCGCGTAGCGGTCGCCAGCAGGGCGGACAGCCGGGCCATGAGGGCACGGCGCGCGAGCTGGTGGATCCGTCCAACGTCGATGAGACCAAGGAGCACCGTCCCGACCTCTGCGACGCGTGCGGACACGACGATCTCGAGCAGGGCATCGGCGATCCGTACCGGCACCAGGTGACGGTGCTCCCGCGCGTGCTCGTCACGGTGCGGGAACACCGGCTGCACAAGGCGCGGTGCCGGCGCTGTCGTGCGGTCACGACGGCGGTCCTGCCCGATGGCGTGCCGACCGGGGCCTTCGGTCCGCGGCTGACCACACTTGCCGGCGCGCTGCGCGGCGTGTACCGCGTGAGCGTGCGGGAGACGCAGCGGCTGCTCGGTGAGATCTTCGGTGTGAAGATGTCGCTGGGCAAGATCAGCGACTGTGAGCGTCGGCTCAGTGACGCTCTGCACTCGTCGTACCTCGAAGCCCTCGGGGCAGTCCGCACGTCGCTGCGAGCCAACGTGGACGAGACGTCGTGGAAGGAACGGGGCCGGGTGTGCTGGCTGTGGGCGGCGGAGAGCGAGCACGCCACAGCCTTCGGGATCGATCGCCGCCGCAGTGCCAAGGCGAAAGGGCGGCTGATCGGGCGGCGCTTCGGTGGCACGGTGATCAGCGACCGGATGGGTGCCTACGAGTCACACCCACTTGCCCGCCGCCAGCTCTGCTGGGCGCACATCGAGCGCGCCTTCCGTGCGCTGGCCGAAGGCCCGCGAGGACATCGCCGCTTCGGCAACAAGGGCGTCATGATCGCGCAGTCGGTCATGCGCAGCTACCGGCTCTTCGGTGAGCACGGCGACCGTGACCGGCTGCAAGGCGAAGCCGCTGTGCTGCGCGGACGGCTCGAGCGACTGATCGCGAACGACGACTCGGCTCTGGCCAACCATCTGCGCCCCCGCGTGGTCGCCCTCTTCACCTATGCGCGGACCCAGGACGTGAGTCCGACGAACAACGCCGCCGAGCGCGCGGTCCGCAAAGCGGTGCTCTGGCGCAAGGGCTCCTTCGGAAGCCAGTCCGCTCGCGGACTCCGCTTCGCCGAGCGCGTGTTGACCGCCGCGGCCACGCTGCGACGCCGTGGCGACCAAGTCTTCGACTTCCTCGCCGACTCGGTCGCCGCGCACCTCACCGGCGCCGACCCGCCCGTCATGGTCCCGCTGCCCGTCGCACGCTGAGGCTCACACGCTGTCAAGGGGTGAACGGTTACCGAGACGGCGGAGCGGGCCAAGTCCCGCGCGCTCGTCGACTTGCTCGCCGACCGGCGCTCGTCGAACGAAGGCGCAGCCCCGGATCGCCGCGTGTCCCCGCGAGTGACGCACCTGCGCGAGCGACTGACGGCGCTCTATCAGAGACTCTTCGACGCGGGCGACCGGCCGGAGGAGCGCAGTGCGCGATCCGTCCGCGCGATCCGCCAGCAGGCCGCCGGCATCGAGGACCGCATCGCGCACCTGCTACGGGACGACCGGCTGCTCGATCGTCAGACGCGGTCGCTGCAGACCGTCGAAGCGCCGACGCTCGCGGAGGTGCAGCGTGATCTCGAGCCGGGCGTCGCGCTGATCGAGTTCTTCCTCGCCAGTGACCGTCTGTTCACGTTCTTCGTGACGCAAGACGAGGTACGCGTCGTCTCGCGTCCGGCGACCGAGCACGAGCTGCACCACCTCCTGCTGCGCTTCCACTTCCATCTGTCGAAGTTCCAGCGCACCGAGCCGGTGAGCGAGGACGCAGTGCTTCACGCCACGCGCAAGAATCTCACGAAACTTGCCGACATCGTGCTGGCTCCGATCGCCGAGCACCTGACGGCCAAGCGGCTCGTCATCATCCCGCACGGCGTCCTCCACCACCTGCCGGTCCACGCGCTGCCGTGGGGCGACGGCTGGGTTGCCGACGAGTTCGAGGTCATCTACGCCCCGAGCGCCGCGGTCTACGCGCATTGCGGCGAGACGCGCCCGTCGGCGGACGGCGGAGCGTGCGTGTTCGGGCTTCCGGACGAACTGGCGCCCCAGATCGAGGATGAGGCGCACCGCGTCGCCGCGGTCCTCGAGAGCGACCACGTCTACCTGCGCGAGCACGCCACGTTCGAGCGGCTGCGCACGGAGGTGCAGGAGGCGCGCTTCGTCCACATCGCCACGCACGGCATGTTCCGGCCGGACCAGCCAATGTTGTCGTCCATTCGCCTCGCGGACAAGTGGGTCAACCTCTATGACCTGTACGACCTCGACGTGCGCGGCGAACTGGTCGTGCTGTCGACATGCGAGAGCGGCACAGCGGACGTCACGCGGGGCGACGAGATCCTCGGGCTGACCCGCGGGTTCCTCTACGCCGGCGCGCCCGCTCTGCTCACCAGCCAGTGGCGCGTGCACGACGCCGTCACGACCGAGCTCATGGCGAGCTTCTACCGCCACCTTCGCGCGCAGGGAGACGCAGCTGCGGCTCTCCGTGCGGCGATGGCGGACATCCGCCGCGAACACCCGCATCCCTACTACTGGGCCCCCTTCTTCCTTACGGGTCGTCCGGTCGCGGGT
Source organism: Planctomycetota bacterium (assembly GCA_965248445.1). GTDB lineage: Bacteria > Planctomycetota > JAJSAM01 > JAJSAM01 > JAJVHW01 > CBDFJG01. Next base: position 232,123 of record CBDFJG010000002.1, on the reverse strand, counting down.
GGACACGCGGAGCGTGTGAACGCTCCCGCATCTGCCGGGGAACAGGCTTTCAACGAAAACGCGCACTCCGCGCGTGCTGCAACAGGAGAGAGACATGCGGTCCTTCAATAAGAAGACCTGGGTCCTGGGGGCGTTGGCGCTCTTTGTGGCCCTCAGCGTAGGCAGCGAGCCCGCGCTCGCCGGGAAGGGCGGGAAGAAGTCTGCTCGGAAGTCGACGCCGTCGACGGACACGACGGACACGACCCAGACGACGACGTCGAGTGATTACATGACCGGCGGGATCGATCCGACCAACACGCCGGTGCTCAGCAGCGATGAGCTGCTGCTCGCTCAGTCCGTCGAGCCCACGGCCGGCACGACAAGGCTCTACAAGGGTGACGCATCGCTGCTCTCCGACGTCAACGCGGAGGTCCTCGATGTGCTCGACGCGGAGCATGCGCACGAGGTCGCCACCGGCCGCGGAGTCGTCGTCGCAGTGCTCGATGCCGGGTTCGACGACCAGCACCCGGCCATTGCCGGGCGCACGATGTCCGGGTACGACATGGTCGACGGCGACGCCGACCCGAACGACCACGGCAACGGGTTCGATGACGACCGCGACGGGATCGTCGATGGGGGCGTGAGCCACGGCACATTCACCGCGGCGATGGTGCTCCTGGCGGCTCCTGACGCGACGATCATGCCTATCCGCGTGCGCGACGACGAGGGCTGTGGCACCGACGTGCAGCTCGCGGACGGCATCAACTACGCCGTCAAGATGGGCGCCGACATCATCAACCTCTCCGTGGAGGGCGCGCCTGCTCCGAGCATGGAGCTGTACTTCGCACTCAAGAACGCCGAGTACGCGGGCGTGATGACGGTCACTTCGGCCGGCAACCAGGGCCTCGAAGAGGTCCCTGCCGATGCGCTGATGTGGCTGTGCACAGTGGGTGTTGGCGCGACTGACGACGACGACAACGTCGCGCCGTTCTCCAACTACGACGACTCCGCGTACTCGAATTACGTCCTTGCGCCGGGAGTGGATCTGTTCGGCCCCGTGGGACAGAGCTGGGGGTACTGGAGCGGGACGTCGTTCGCGACGGGAATCGCCAGCGGCGCTGCCGCGCTGACCCTCCAGGCTTACCCCGGGATCCGTCCGAGCGAGGTGAAGGATCTGATGCGCGCCACGTCAGAGACGGTCAAGCCTCACAACGGCCGTAGAAGCCGGTACACAGGGCGCCTCGACTTGCGCGGGATGGTGGGCCGATGATCGCGACCGCCATCCATCTACCCGCGGCGGAGCTGCACCGCTTCGCGACGGCGACCGACCAGGGCGCGGACCACTTCGAGTGGGCGCGCCACCACCTGAACGCGGGCTGCAAGGTGTGCGGTGAGATCGTGCACGCGGCCCAGCAGAGGGCGAGGGCGCCGGTTGCACCGGATCTTCCGAACTGGATCCGTCCTCAGCGGGTGCACGCATCGGGCGGTTCGCGAGCCGGAATGCTCGCCGACACGAAGCTCGTTTGCGGCGCCGGCCCCTATGAAGTCGACGTCCTGGTGCGCGAATTCGCGGCCCCGGAGTGCCTGGAGTTCCTGGGGCAGGTCACGCGCGGCGACAGCATCCACCACCCGGTGGCGGAGCTGCCGCTGTCGCTGGTGCGGGCCGAGCCGGGCGAGGTGGTCTCGACCACCAGTACGGATGAGTTCGGTGAGTTCGACCTGTCGTCCGACCCCGTGGGGGCCTACGGACTCCGACTCGGCGACGACGACGACGCGCCCTGCGTGCTCGTCTGGGAAGGGGGAGCATGATGCGGACACACAAGTGTCAGTTGCTGTTCGACTCTGCGCGCGCGCAAGCGCACGCCGGCAGCCGGGGAGGCATCGGCGCGGAGCGGTCTCTCGTGTTCCAGTCGGGCGAGTACACCGTGGACCTCGTCGTTCACGACGGTGCCGAGTGCGTGCGCTACGTGCACGGACAGGTCGCCCGCGACGGCCACGACGCGCCGACGTGTGCGAGCGTGAGCTTGCACGGCGCGCCGGACACGGTGCCGACGGACGAGCTGGGTCAGTTCGCCGTCAGCGGCGCCACGACACTGGGAGCGGCTTCGATCGCCATCGCGATCGGGGAAGACGTGCTCATTTGCACAATCCCGCCACGGGAAGAAGCGGAGCCCGTCGTCGCGTGAGCACGACGCGCTCCGCGGACAGCTCCCCAGGGACCGGTCCCGAGCGGGCTGTCCGGGTTCCTTCAAAGGGGGCTGCGTGCGCAGCCCCCGCCGGGGACGCCGTTTCTCGCGACGAGCGCGAGATGCTCCTCGAGATGCTGGCGCACCAGCAGCGCGTCGCCCAGGCCGGGCTGATCACGGCGGGGCTCGCGCACGACGTCAGCAATCACCTGCAGTTGATCTCGGGCGGCGCGTACCTCGCCGCCACGTGCGGCCGGCCGTCGGAGATGAAGGCCGCTCTCGAGAAGATCCAGTCGCAGTGCGTCGAGCTCGCGGAGACGACACGGGCGTTCCTCGACTTCGTCAAGCGACGCGACGCGACGCAGAAGCAGCGCTTCCTCATCTCCGACGTGCTCTCGCAGGCGGACCGCCTGCTGACGCCCCTCGCCAAGCCGGCACGCGTGTCGATCGAGACGGTTCAGGAGGGCGACGCCCGCGTGGCGGGTGAGGCACGACTTCTGATCCAGGCCCTCGTCAACCTGGGGGCCAACGCCATCCGGGCGTGTCCGGCGGGGAGCGGGCGGGTCACGCTCGTCGCGTCGGCGCCGATGCCGGGCTGGTGCATGCTCGAGGTCAAGGACGACGGCGCAGGCATCCCCGAGGAGATGCGCCAACGACTGTTCCGTCCGTTCGCCACGGGGCACGCGGCGTCCGGCGGCAACGGGCTGGGGCTGTTCATCGTGCGCCAGGCCGTGCGTTCACTGGGCGGCGACATCCGGGTGCGCACGTCGCCCGAGGGCACGAGCATCAAGCTCTCGCTCCCGACCGTCTGATTGCAGTCTCGCGGTCAGGCGTTCGCGATGGCGATCACGATTGCCAGCACCGCACTTGCGATCAGTGTCAAAGGCACTCTCAGACGCATCGCACACCTCCCCTTGTCGCCTGCGTCATCTGGCGACGTAGTACGCGTTCTGTATGTCGTGTTCGAGTCGTCGGACGTCGACGTCGGTGAAGCCCGCCTCCGTGAGCATCCGGCACGCGAGGTTGTTGCCCCAGCACGTGCCCAGTCCCGCGCCGCCCTGTGCGAGAGACACCGACATACAGTGCATCGTCGAGATCGCGTACAGGAACGGTCCGAGAGGATGATCGACGTTGCCGGCGACGTCGCTCGCGGCATCGATGTCCTGCATCAGGAAGACGCCGTCCGGGCGCAGTGCCCGGCGCACGCACTTCAGCGCCGCGGCGGGGCGGGCCTGATCGTGGATCGCATCGAACGCCGTGATCAGGTCGAACGCGCCGACGTCCTCGATCGCGGCAGCGTCCACGTGCCGGAACTGCACGTTGCTTGCGCCGCGCGTGCGGGCTTCCGAGCGCGCACGTCCCAGCGCATCGTCGGAGATGTCGTAGCCCACGAACCTGCTGCGCGGGAACGTGCGCGCCAGGTGATTGAGGGCGCGGCCGCTGCCGCAGCCGACGTCGAGGACGTCGATCCCGTCCCGCAGCCGGTTCACGAGTCCGGGGACGAGCGGCAGGATGGCGCCAGTGAGCGAGGAGACGACCGTTTGCGCGCTCTCTTCCGCCATCACGTCGTGGAAGCGACGGAAGCGCTCGTAGGGGACGCCGCCGCCTTCGCGGAAGCAGTCCACAACGTCGTCCTCCACACCACCGAGCACGGCGATCCACTGCGCCGTGCAGGCCAGGTTGTCCGGCGACGCTGCGCGGGTCAGGCAGACGGCGTGTTCGGCCGGAAGGTCGTACGTGCCCGCAGCCGCGTCGTGTTCGACGAACCGGCCGGTCACCATGGCGCCCAGCCACTCGCGGACGTAACGCTCGTCGAGACCGGACTCCGAGGCGATCTCCGCACTCGTGGACGGGGGCAGCGCCGCCATGGCGTCGAACAGGCCGGTCCGGTGGCCCAGCGAGGTCATGAGGGCCAGAGCGGCGTGATTGATGGTCTCGAGCATCCGGGCGGCGAAGGCCTCGGCGGCGCTCACGTCGAGGCTGGATCGGGTGGCGGTGCCGGGCATGCGGTCTCCGAGCGGAAGGGCCCCTCCGCGTGAACGGCCCGTCAGGAGAAGGAACACGAAACGGCGGCAGACCCCGCAACGCCCCCGCCGGGTCGGGCCGTAGACTGACCGGATGGGGAACTCCGAGGCTCAGGTGAACGCCCTGCTCGAGCGGATTGCGTCCGGTGACCTGGACGCTTCGAACGAGCTGTTCGAGGAGCTCTACCCCGAGCTGCTCGGCATGGCGCGGCGGGTCTTCTCGTCGCAGCGCAAGAGCCACACACTGCAGCCGACGGCGCTCGTCGGGGAGGCGTTCATCAAGATGGCCCGGCCTGGCGCCGGCAAGGAGTACGCAGATCGCGCCCACTTCCTGGCGGTGGCTGCGCAGGCAATGCGCCAGATCCTGGTCAATCACGCGCGGGACCGCGGTGCGGAGAAGCGGGGGGGCGGCCAGGCGCGCGAGCGCGTCACGCTGTCGGGCCTCGGGCACGACGTGACCGCGGACGAGCTCGACGCGTTGGCCGTCCACGACGCGCTCGAAGCCCTCGCTGCGATCGACGAGCGCCAGGCGAAGGTCGCCGAGATGCGGTTCTTCGGCGGCATGACGAGCCGCGAGGCCGCGGCGGCGCTCGGTATCTCGCTTCGCTCCGTCGAACTCGACTGGACGCTTGCCAAGCGCTTCCTCGCCGAGCGCCTGCGCGAGGACGCGTAGGGGCCGCCGTGGAGGCGGCGCGCTACAAGCGGCTGCGCGAGATCGCGCTCGGCGCCGGCGAGCTGTCCGGCGATGAGCTCGACGCGTTCGTGTCGCGCGCGTGCGACGGGGACGCCGCCTGCGGCGCGAGGTCGAGGCCGTGCTCGGAGGCCGCGGCGTCGCGACCGCGGACCTGCTGCCCAACCGGCCGGCGGACGCCGTCGTGCCCGACCACGAGCTCCCGGACCGCATCGGCCACTACGACATCGGCGAGGAGCTGGGACGTGGCGGGATGGGAATCGTCGTCGCCGGACGCGACGAGCGCACCGGGCGCGACGTCGCGCTGAAAGTCGTGCATACGCACGCGGTGGATGTGCCGGGTCTGCTGGATCGCTTCCAGCGCGAGGTGCGCGTCGGGCGCAACGTCCTGCACCCGAACGTGGTGCGCGTGTTCGACGAGGGCGCCGTTCTCGATGCGGAAGGCCGTGCGCTGCACTACCTGGTCATGGAGCGCGTGGTCGGCCGGACACTGCGCGAGATGATCGGCGGCCTGGGTCAGATCCCCGAGGCGCTGGTGCGCGAGATCGCGACGCAGACCTGCGCAGGTCTCGGAGCGATCCACGCCGCCGGCGTTGTGCACCGGGAGCTCAAGCCCGAGAACGTGGTCGTCACGGCGGAGCACGTCGTGCGGATCATGGATCTGGGAGTGGCGCGGCTGGAGGAGGCGACACAGGGTCTGACGCACGAGGGGCCGTTCATCGGCTCGCTGCTCTACGCGTCGCCGGAGCAGCTCGAGTTGACACCCGTCGGACCGGCTGCCGACCTGTACGCGCTCGGCCTCGTGCTGTTCGAACTCCTCAGCGGCAACCATCCGTACGAGGGCGGCGGACCGGCGGCGATCGTGCGCGCCCACGTCGAAGGGCACGTTCCGCGGGTGCAGGACCACGCCAAGGACGTCTCGCCGTTTCTCACCGCTGTGATCGAGACGCTGCTCGAAAAGAAGCCCGACGACCGGTTCGCATCGGCCGACGAGTTGCACGGCATCCTGCGGCAAGGTGAGCGATCGGACTGGTGGCGCGAGCGCCGCCGCGCCACCGCGAAGCGCCTTCGCGCGCGGCCCCGCGTGCCGCTGTCCAACCGGGCGGAGCTCGTGGGCCGCGAGCGCGAAGTCGAGAGTCTGGCGGCGTCCTGGCAGGAGACTCTCGAGGGCCGCGGCGCCGGCGTGCTGATCGAGGCGGAGCCGGGTCTCGGCAAGTCTCGCCTCGCCGATCACTGCATTCGCGAGGTCGTGACCGACGACGCGATCGTCCTGTACGGCGCGTTCGCGAGCGGAACCGGATTGGCCGGGCTGCGAAGCGCGCTGCGCAGCCTCGGTGGCTCCACCGATCAGGTGCGCGGCGCGATCCGAAGCCTGCTCGGGGAGACGGCCGCCGCCGCTCTGCTCGAAGAGGTCGTCACCGGCGGAACCGCGCTGCGTCCCGAGGCGCTCGGCCCCGCGTTCGGCGCGTTCCTGGATGCGCTGTGCGGTGGGAAGCCGGTACTCCTCGTGTTGGAGGATGTCCATCACGCACCGCCGTCCGCACAACGCGTGGTGCGCGCGCTCCTGGTCGGTGCCGAGGGCCGCAGAGTGATGGTCGTCGCGACCTCGGACGCAGCGGAGGCGGCACCCAAGTCGTCCGAGGCGCGCCTTCCCGGAGTGCGGCACCTGCCACTCGCCCGTTTGACCACCGACCAAGTGCACGAGATGCTCCGCAACGAGCTCAGTAGCGACGATGTCGCGATGCGGATCCACGCGCGCGTCGCGGAGTTCACGGGCGGGGTGCCCCTACTCGTGCTCGAGACTCTGGAGGCGCTGGTCAGCCGCGGGGACCTGGCTGTCCGCAGCGACGGCAGCTACGCGGAGAAGCGCCCCCTCGGCGAACTCGAACTGCCGGGCAGCGCGCGCGACCGCCTGCAGGCGCGGCTCGACACGCTGTCGGCGGCCGAGCGACGAACGCTGGAGGCGGGGGCGATCATCGGCATCGAGTTCGACGCGTCGCTCGTGTCAGCGGCGCTCGGCCAGCCGCGCATCGCCGTGCTGCAGGTGCTGGCCGAGGCGGAGCGTCGCCTCGGCCTCGTGCGGTCCTCGGGGCGCCGCCATCGCTTCGACGACCGCGCCGTATGCGACGTTCTCGCCGCAGCGATTCCGCCGGCGCTGCGTGCCGATCTGCACACGCGTATCGCGGAGCACATCGAGGAGCGCAACGAAGTGGCCGACGTCAGGGGCGAGACCGCCGTCAGTCTCGCGCGGCACTTCCTGCGCGGTACGGCGCCCGAGCGCGCGCTCCCGTACTTGCCCGCGGCACTCGAGCGGCTGTCCAGTGAACAACGAAATGCCGACGCCGTCGGGATGGTCGAGGACGCGATCGGCCGCGTCGAACAGCTCGATCCGCGCACCGAGGTGCAACTGCTCCTGCAACGTGTGCTGAGTCTCCACATGCTGGGGCGGCGCGATGACGAACAGCTGGCGGCGGAAGGCGCCGTCGAGGCCGCGACCGCGGTCGGCGATGACGTGCTTCTTGCGCGCGCCTGGATCGGCGTGGCGCGGCAAGCGTCGCTGGTTGCGGACCAGGAGCGCGCCGTGCAGGCGTACGAGACGGCGAGGGTCCACGCTGCGCGCACCGACGATCTCTTGCACCAGTGCACGATCGCCCAGGGTCTCGGTATCGCGCTCGTGCGGGCCGGGCGCATCGACGAAGCACGCGATCTGCTGCAGGAGAGCGTCAAGACCGCGACGGAGCACGGGTTCGACAGCACGGCGTCGCAGGCACTCGGTCACCTCGCGATGTCGTATGCGCGGGCCGGTGATCTCGAGACGGCGGAGACGCTGCTCGACGGATCGCTCGCGGCCGGAGAGAGATCCGGAGACGAACGCTCGCTGGCGATGGCGGAGTGGCGCCAAGGTCTCGTCTGCGCGCAGCGGGGCAAGACCGCCGAGGCGACCGAGTTGACCAAACGCTGTGCGGACCGGGCGGCGGCGCTCGGCGATCCGCTGCTCACGGTGTGGGCGCGCGGCGGGCTCGGGGTGCTCGCCATCCAGGAAGGGCGGCTCGCGGACGCGCAGCAGCACGTGCGGCAACAGCTCGAAGGTGCGATCGCCGTCGAGGAGCACGGTTCCGTCGGGCAGGCGCTGCTGAGCCTCGCGGAGGTGGAGACCACGCTCGGCCGCGGTCCGACCGCGATGGAGCGGCTCGATCGCGCGCTCACGCTCGCGGAAGAGATCGGCGAGGCCCACCTACGCGGCCACGCACATCTGCTGCGGGGAATCTTGCAACGCATGCTCGGCTCGGCCGACCGTGCGCGGGAGGACCTCGAGGCGGCGTGCGCGGTCTTCGCCGAGCAGGGCGATGTGGTCGGCGACGCAGAAGCGCTGACGCAACTGGGCGTGTTGGCCCGGGCGCGTCGTGAAGACGGCGCCGCGAGCGCGCTGTTCCGGCGTGCCGCCGCGCGCGCCGAGGGTTCGCACGGGGAAGAGGCGCGCGCCATCGCGGGGCTTCATCTCGCGCTCGTCGCCGACGAGGGCACGGAGGAGGCCGTTGCCGCGGTCGCTGCGGTCGCCGACCGCATGGCCGTGCCCACGCGCATGCAGATGTTCTTCCTCTGCTGGCGGGCCACACGCGACACCGCGCACCTGACGGAGGCCCGCCGCCTGCTCGATCACCTGCACCAGCACGCTCCCGAGGACACCCGTGCCTCGCTCCTCGGGAACGTCCCTCTCCACCGCGCCATCCGCGCCGCGATGCGGAAGGCGAGCCGCGAGTGACAGCGACCCGGGAACAAGGCCGCGTCGACGTGGGTTAGAGTCGGCACATGCGCACCATCCTGGCCGTCCTGCTGACCGTCTTCGTCACTGCGTGCTCGGCCGGCGAGCCTGGAGCCGGGCCCGCGCCGGAGGCGCCGCCCGAGACTCAGCCGGCAGTGGTCTTGCCCAGGGAAGGGGAGCCCGTGACAGATCCGACGACGACGCCCGAGGGGAACCAGGTAGCCACGTTCGGCGCCGGGTGTTACTGGTGCGTGGAGGCCGTGCTCGAACAGCTCGACGGTGTGCTCGACGCGCGCTCCGGGTTCATGGGCGGCCATGTCGAGAACCCGAGCTACCAGGCGGTCTGCGCAGGAGTGACCGGGCACGCGGAGGTCGTGCAGGTCGACTTCGATCCGTCGAAGATCAGCTACGACGCGCTGCTCGCGTGGTTCTGGAAGCTGCACGACCCGACGACGCTGAACAAGCAGGGCCCCGACGCCGGCACGCAGTACCGCTCGGCGATCTACTACCACAGCGACGCGCAGAAGGCCGCGGCGCTCGCGAGCAAGGCGGCTGCGGATGCGTCCGGCGACTTCAAGGACCCGATCGTCACGGAGATCGCGGCGGCGTCCGACTTCTACGAAGCGAAGCAAGAGCACCAGGACTTCTACCGCGAGAACAAGCAAAGTGGCTACTGCCGCGCGGTCATCACCCCGAAGATGAAGAAACTCGGTTTGGAAGAGTAGGGGCGGGGTGGAACCCGGCCCCTACGGGTGAACAAGCCGACACAGGTCTGGTGACGCCACGTCGTCCCTGGCCCCGGCGTCAGTCACGCCCCACAATGCCGCGATGCCGATCCGTCCCGTCCTCTGCGCGGTCTTCGCCGTAGTCCTGACCGTCGCCGCGTGTTCCACGCCGATCTCTCTCGACGAGGTAGGCGCCCAGGCCGTGCACGAGGAACTCAGTCGTAACGTCCTGACGACCGGGGAACCGAGCGTCGACTCCGTCCTCGCCATCCGGCGAGCGGATCTCGAGGACATGTACGCCTCGGATCCATTGCAGGCGCTGGCGAACCTGCACTTCGTCGCGCACGAGACGGACACCCGCGATCGCATGTTCGCCCTGGCCGAGCTCTCGATGCACCAGGCGACTCTCACCAAGGATCGCGACCAGAACCTCGCCGCGGCCGTGTACGCATATCACTTCCTGTTCGACGACAAGGCAACGGCGCCGTCGCCCTTCGACAGCCGGTTTCGCGTTGCGTGCGACATCTACAACCTCGCTCTGGCCCGCGGCTTCGCGAACGAGGACGGCGAGTTCGTCATGACGGCCGGCGAGCGGGCACTGCCGATCGGCCTCCTCGTCGTGTCGACGCATCGCGACGGGTTCCCGTGGGACGAAGCCCGCTTCGACCGCTTCGTGCCGTCGCTCGATTACGCCGTCGACGGCCTGCGGGCGCGCACCCGCACGACCGGGCTCGGCGCGACCCTGCTCGGCGGCTCGAGTCAGGGTGTGGAGCAGCACGAGTTCGCCGAGTACATGCCGCTCGGGATCAAGGTCCCCGCGACAGCGTTCCTGCGGGTGATGGGGAGCTTCCTGGACCACTCGGGTGACGAGCCCGTCAAGGCGCGGCTCGAGCTGTACTACCCGGCGTACGTCCAGGACCTGCTGGTGAACGGCCAGCCCGTGCAACTCGAGACCGACATCACCGCGCCACTTGCCGCGACTCTCGAGGACTCGGGGTTCTACGACTTCGAGTTCTCCGAGTTCTTCTCCTCGGACAACACGGAGTTCGAGAACCGGCTGTTCATGCTCGAGCCGTATCAGCGCCACAAGCGGCCGGTGGTGTTCGTGCACGGCACGGCTTCGAGCCCCGCGCGCTGGGCGGAGATGTTCAACGAACTGCAGAGCGACCGCGAGCTGGGGACCGAGTTCCAGTACTGGTTCTTCATGTACTCGACGGGCAACCCGATCCTGTACTCCGCCGCCTCCCTGCGCAACGCGCTTCAGGGTGCGCTCATCGAACTCGATCCCGAGGGCACCGACGAAAACCTGCAGAAGATGATCGTCGTGGGCCACAGCCAGGGCGGGCTGCTGACGCGCCTCCTGGTGACGGACAGCGGCGACGCGTTCTGGCGTCAGTACGCGGACACGCCGATCGACGATCTCGACGTCTCGAACGAGGAGAGGGAGAAGCTGCGCGAGGTCCTGTTCCACACGCCGCAGTCGTTCGTCGAGCGCGTCATCTTCATCGCGACTCCGCACCAGGGCAGCTTCATGGCCGGCGGCCCGCTCGGGAAGCTCGCGTCGATGCTGATCTCGCTGCCCGCCGAGACCTTCCAGCTGCCGGCGCACGTGGCAGACGCGATGTCGAGCGAGCCGTTCGAGGATCTGCCGACGGCGGTCGAGAACATGGACCCGGACCATCCGTTCGTCCAGACGCTCTCGGCCCTCCCGATCACGGTGCCGGCCCACTCGATCGTCGCGATCGACGGCGACGAGGACCCGCCGGAGGGCGACGACGGGGTGGTCGAGTACACGAGCGCCCACCTGGAGAGCTCCTCGTCCGAGCTGATCGTCCGCTCGTTCCACTCGGTCCAGGACCACCCGCGGGCCGTGGAAGAGGTGCGCCGCATCCTGCACGACATCCTGGACGCGGAGCGGGCAGCGTCAGCTTCGGACTGACGCCGCAATCTCCGCGAACCCTCGCGCACCTCGAACGTCTTCTAGACTGTGGGGACACTCTGCCCCGCGCGTACGCACCTGGAGGGATGAGATGATCCGCCGCCGTGATGTCCGCTGCAGCAGTCTCCGTCGCAGTTTCTTGTCAGCGACGATGGTGCTCTGTGCCGCGAGCACCGCGCTCGCGTGCATCTGGGACGACGACACTCTCCGCATGGAGTCCGAAGGCTTGCCGGGCGTGATGAAGGTCATCGCCGGCAGCTTCGAGCGCAACCCGCCGCTCTACTACGAGATGCGGCTCGAGCGCGCGAAGAAGGCCATCGCCGAGAATCCCGCCGACCTCGCGGCGTACGACAACGCGGGCGCCGCCTGCGACCGTCTGGGCAAGGGAGACGAGGCGATCGCGTGGATGGAGCGCAAACGCGATCAGCTCGACAAGCTGGCTGCAGGTGCCGAAGGCCCGGGTGCACCGAAGCTGAAGGAGCACCGCTACCGCTACCTCGCCAACGTCGGGACGTTCTGGGTGCACCGCTGGCTGAAGGGCGGCGGCGACCGTGCGCGCATCGAAGAGGTCGAGCGCGCGGCGGAGTACATCCAGGCGGCCATCGATCTGAATCCCGACGCGCACTTCGGCCGCGAGAAGTACCAGCTCCGCGCCATGAAGTGGCTGATCGCGGGAGAGCCGTACGTTCGCGGCGAGAAGAAGAAGCCGGCACCGCTCGGTGACTTCCTCGGCCTGACCGCGGCGAGCCGGTTCCACAGCACGGACGATCGCGGCGAACTGAAGAAGCTCGGCTACGAGGACGCGGTCGAGGGCATCAGCGGGATGATCGTGCTCGGTGCCGCGTGGGAGAGCGTGGACATGTTCCACGCGCTCGCACTCGCGCTGCAGACCGAGGGGCGCTCCTCCGTTGCCCACCTCGCCGCGAAGCGCGTGTCGGAGCTGATCATCGCGGGCAAGGGCTCACTGCGGCCCGGCGCGCCCAGCGGTGCAGACCTGCTGGCGTCCATGGAACGCTGGAGCCTGCTCCGGCCGGAGGTCCAGAAGCAGCTCGACACGAGCTACGAGAAGGCGCGCGAGAAGACCGAGGAATGGCACGTGCGTCGCATGCGGTGGATGGTGAAGCGCTTGCGCGAGGGGCGCCACCCGGATACGCATCCGGACTTCTGGTCGGGTTGGGGGAAGTAGCCCGCTAGCCGTCGCTCGACGCGCCGGCGACCTTGCGTGCGCTACGGCGCGCAGCATCGCCGCGGGGATCGCGCAGCTCGCGCTCGCCGAGGAACGCCTCGTCCACCGCCTTCGCCCATGCGGCGCCGTCGTTGCCGAGGTCCTCGCCTGCGATCGCGACGAGCACACGACGTATCCGGCTCTTGCGATCGGGATCGCTCTCCGAGACCCACACGTCCACGACGGTGTGGAACGAGTCCTTGCCGCCGATGCGCTCGAGCGCGCGCGCCGCATCCTGACGGATCGGCCAGGGGGAGTTTCCCGCGACGATGGCCAGCACGTCTCGCTCGAGATCCACCATGCCGCGGGCGTGGGCGACGCGCAGAGCCTGCATCCGGACGTCGGCGCTCGGGTCGGCGAAGAGCGTCCGGACCTGCTCGGTGGTGTCGCCGAGGCGGGCATGACGCAGCAGACGTGCAGCGTCAACACGGGCGACCTCGGAACCGATCTCGAACACCAGCGCCAGCGTTGTGCTCGTGGCCGGCCACTCCGTGATGATGTCCACCGCCGCCTCCTCGCGAGCGAGCGGATCAGCCGACTCGAGGCGGCGCACGAGTCCCAACAGCTTGGCGACTACCGGACTGTGCCTCGCGGCCGTCTCGACGGCGGCGCGGGCACGTTTCCGCGAGACGGGAGCTCTGGTGACGGTCTCCGGCTTCTTCTCGGGCACGCTTTCCGCGGCGTCGGTGGTCTCCGGCTGTTCGCTCTTCTCGACGGTGTTCTCCGGGGGCGCCGGCGTGTCGGTCGATGCGGTCTCTTCGATCTCAACGTCGACGTCGTTCTCGATTCGGGCGACGTCCTTGGTGGCGACGCGCATGATCCCGAACTTGGTCTTGATGTGGATCAGATCGTCGTCCTGCTCGGTGATCTCTCCGACGAGGGAGCGGCCGTTGCGCAGGTGCAGGCGGTCAGCTGCCTCCGCGGACGACGCGACGCAGGCGACGAGCAGCACGATCGATAGCAGTGTGTGGCGCATCACCGGTTCCTCGTCAGAACCGACAGGGATCCGGTGGACTCGCGCTCGCGGTCGTCGGCAGGACCGGAGCGCGCGCTGATCGTGATCGTGAACACCGGACCGTCGCGTTCGACATCGAAGCCGGAGATGCGCCGCGCAACGAGCGTCTCGATGATCCCGTCGTCGCGGATCAGGTCGCCCTCGGTCTCACCGGCGGGGACGTCCAGGCGGTACTCGATTCTGTCTCCGAGGACAGCGGCGCCTTCCCAGCCGCTGACCGGCTGAATCGACAGCGCGTTGCCCGTGTCGCCGTCGGCGAACGTACTCGCGTCGGCATGCTGCGCGCTTCCGAGTGAGCTGCGCCGGAGTTCGGCGCCGATGCGCGTCAGGACGCGCTCCACCCGTTGCGAGGCGCTGCGCTGTTGCGTGGCGGTGAAGGCCAGGTCCTCGGTCGTGAGCAGGAGTCGAATCGCGCTGCCGACAAGCACGATGGTGATCGCGCTCGCCCCGACGATCTCGAGGAGGGTGAACCCACCCTCTCTGCGGCTCCGCGCCCGCATGTCTACGGCCTCCGTGCAGCTCTAGCGCCTCGCGCGCGCGAGGGACGCCTCCAGCTTCGGATCGGAATCTGAGGCCCGCCGGTTTAGCGCCCGAGAATGGGCTGCTCGGAGCCTCTCCGGTCACGGTCGATCAGGGGGCCGGGACCTCGTACCAGCCGAGCACGCTCATGACGGCTATCCGCGCGTTGGCAAGATCGGTTGCCGTTGTCGAATAGAGCATGTCGACCGTGCCCTGCAGGGTCACGTTGGTCGTGCTCTCGACGGCCTCGACCTCCTCGCCGACGACCATCGCCCCGATGATACGCTTGGTCGAACCGCCGCCGGACATCCGGGCGGCGCCTCGCACGAGCACCACGCCCGTCCAGGTGAACCCACCGGTGATGACCAGGTCGCCGTCGACGACGAGGTAGCCGGCGCCGCTGCCGTTCCCGGAGAGGTGCAGGTCGCCATCGCAGTACACGATCTCGACGCCGGCGGTGGTGGGAGTGCCCCAAGACACGTTCGAGTGTGTCCCGTGCGCGACGACGATCGTCGCCGCGGAGGTCGTCTGTGCGACGAGTGCGTCGAGATCCATCGGGGCGACCTGCGCGACGGACGGCGTGCCGCCCGCTCCGATGAAGTTCAGCGGACGGTTGATCTGTGCCACCAGATCCGCGGCCGGCGCGGCCGACGCGATTGCCGGGAGCATGGGCGCCGTCAGATCGACAACCCCGTTGACGTCGTGCTCGCGCCCGTCCACGATGAGCGCGTTGCTGTTCGAGTCGAACACCGGCGCGTCGACGTTGATGAGCACCGAGGCCTGGTAGGTCGGCGTGACCACTGAGGCGCGAAGCAGCGTCTCGATCGCCCGGGTCTGGCCGCCCGACGTGCCGACGCTTCGCACCGTCACGTAGTCCGCTTCGTCGGCCTCATCGGTGAACGCGTCGCCGTCGTCGTTGATGCCGTTGGCGTTGCCGGCGGTGTACGTGATCGTGAACGAGCCCTGACCCTGCGGACTCATCGTCTCGGTACCGCCGGCGGGGATGATCCCGCCCGACTGGCGCAACTGGCTGAGAGCCCAGTCGATGCCCGACTCCGAGAGGTGGAACGCGCGAACGCTCTGGAGATGCGCCTGCGCCTCCCTGTGCCGCGCCATGCTGGGGAGCAGGACGCCGGCCGCCAGCGCGCCGCAGATCAGGACCAATATGGCGACGGCGATCATCCCGCGGCCACGTTCACTTCTCTGGTGGTGTCGCGTCGTGATCACGGTCAGTTCCCCGGGGGGGTGGAGGGCGTCGTCGGCGTTGCGCTCAGCGAGCTGCCTTCGTCGCGGTCGGTGATGAACGACACGAACGTCATGCTCCCGTCGGCGACGGTCTCGTGAGGAACGACGTCGATCTGAACACGGAAGACCTTCCACTGCGTCACGGTGTTCGACGTCACGTCGGTGACACCGATGTGTGCATCGCCACCGACGACGTGGTGGATCGACGTGTCGAAGTTCGTGACGAGGTCGTCGAAGTCGGAGTTCCGGACCTCTTCGATCAGTGACTCGACTGCGCGGCCCGAATCGCGGACGCGATTCGTGTTCTGATTGAGCTGGACGCTCGAGATGACGGCGGATGAAGCGCCGATCAGCGAGACGGCCACGGCCACCCCCGAGGCCGCGAGCTCGACGAGCGTCATTCCACGCTCCTTATGTCGTTTGCGCATGGGGTCCCCAGCGCAGCGAGAGCAGCAACTCCTGCGGTTACCCCTCGGTACTCCGCCGGCAGAGCCTTACCCGTTCTTTCGATTCGTGTGTCGGTGGGGGCCGCCCAGGCTGGAGACTGTGCCTGTGTTCGTGGACGCTCACCACCACCTCGACCTTCACGGTGCCGGCGTTTCGGCCGCGCTCGCCGAGATCCGCGAGCGGCGAATTCTCACGATCGCCGTGTCGCTGGATCCGGACTCGTACCGGCGCACAGTCGAACTCGCCGCCGGGGAACCGCTGGTGTTGCCCGCGTTCGGGGTGCACCCGGCGCGGGCGGCGGATTGGGTCGGGCGCCTGGACGAGGTCGTGGAGCAGGCGGAGCGCGCTCCGCAGATCGGCGAGGTCGGTCTGGATCGTCACTTCGTCCGCGACCGCGCGACCGATGCCGCGCAGCGGCGCGTCCTCGATGCTCTCCTCGAGGTCGCGGCCCGGCGGGACATACCCGTCAATCTGCACACCAAGGCCGCCGAGAGTGAGATTGCCGATGCCGTCGACAGCCACTGTGTGCAGCGCGCGGTCGTGCACTGGTACAGCGGGCCCGTGAGGGACTTCCGCCGCGTCGTCGATCTCGGCTGCTGGTTCACGGTCGGAGTCGAGGTGCTGACGAGCGATGCGATCCGCGAGGTGGCGCGCCAGATCCCGGAGGAGCGGTTACTCACGGAGACCGACGCCCCGAATGGGTGGAAGTGGCTGCGTGGCACTCCCGGCGCGCCGGGTCAGGTCGCGGACGTTGTGGCCGAGTTGGCGCGGGTGCGCGGGATGCGCGCGAAAGCGCTCCGCGCGCTCGTCTGGCGCAACGTTGGCGAGTTGTTCGCCGGATGCCCGACGCTGGAAGCAGCGCAGGTGGCAGCGCGGGCGTGACGCGGGCTACCCGACGAGGCTACTGGACGTTCTTCCAGATGTTCCCGTCGCGCCCGAGCGTGCCTGATGCGATCACGCCGGTCATCGAGTTGATGTCGCCGCCGAAAAGCAGCGCCATTCCCGCTGCGCCGCTCACGTACATGTTCGCGCCGGAGTAGCTCGCGTCGTCGGCGAAGGTGATGTCTCCGCCCTGGTTCACGAAGAACGTTCGGTTGCCCGTGTTCCCGTAGTTCGTCGGCCACGCGACGATCGCGAAGAACACCTCCGCGAGGTCCGTGTCGACGTTCCCCGAGAACGCTCCGATGGGCCGCTCGAGCACCTCTTGACCCGCCGCGTCGGGGAGCAGGATCTGGAAGAAGTAGCCGCTGCGTGAAGCGCCTCCGGCGGGGTTCACCTTGCCCAGGCCGGCAGAGATGATCGCCGGACGCAGCAACCCGCCGACGGCGGTGCCGTCGCCCGCGGTGCGTACGCCGTACCTGGCGGACAGCTCGCGGAAGAACCCGTACTCGCCCTGCCCGTCATCGTCGAGATCCGCGCGTGCGGTCTTCTGGAACTGGATCTGCCCGGTCCACACGGTGCGAATCGACGAGATGGCGCTGGTCTCGTTCGCGCGGAGACGCGCCGCCAGCGCGTTCGGGATCGCAATCGCTGCCAGGATCGCGATCACCGTGACCACGATCATCAGCTCGATGATCGTGAAGCCGCGCTCTTCGCGAGTCGGCGTCCGTCCCTCCGGATCGGATGCGTACATGGGTCTCTCTCTCCTGGTGCAGCCAGTCCTGTTGAATCCATCGGGACCGGGGGGGCGTCTGCTTGAGCCTGACCGGCGGTACCCTCTGAGCGTGACCCGCCTCCCCGGCTCGCTTGCTCTGCTCCTCTCCCTGGCAGCGCCCTGCGGAGGCCAGGAGGCCGGGCGCTCGGTCGAGGAGACGGAGCACTACTCACTCAGCACTTCGGGGGACGCGGCGGAGGCACGCGAGTGGGGCCGTGTGCTCGAGGCGGCGTGGCCGCAGTACGGGGAGTTCTTCGGCGCGACGCCGGAGCTCGACGACGGCGAGCGGCTGCGTGTCGCCGTCTTCGAGGACGATCCCGCGTTCCGCGACGCGATCCAGTCCGGAGGCGGCGCGGCTCCGTCGTCTGGCGGCTACTACTGCCCGGTCGCGAAGACCGCGTACCTGAAGCGGCAGCCCTCCGCCTGGTACACGCGCAACCTGCTGCTGCACGAGGCCGCCCACCAGTTCCACTACTTCGCCCGCACTCGCCACGAGAAGCCGCACGGCTCGTGGTACATCGAAGGCGTGGCGGAGCACCTCGGCAGCCACACCTGGGACGGCGAGACACTGCGCACCGGAGTGACGCCGTTGTTGTCACTCGAGGACCGGGCAGGCAAGGCACTCGAGGAGGTCGGCGCGGAGTCGTTCTCGCTCGCCGGGCTCATCGACGCCGACTCCGCGTCGCGACCTCCGGCGATGTTTCTGGTCCGCTACCTGATGACCGCGAACGAGGGCAAGCTGCGCAAGAAGTTCGACACGCTCTCGAGGAAGCTCGACCGCGGCAGCCGGATCGACGCGAAGGGCTTCTTCAAGCTGTTCGGCAAGGAGAAGAAGCTCCTGCCCGCGTTCCGCGAGTGGCTGGCGACCGTGCAGGAGCCGCTGACCCCGGTCTTCGTGGAGTGGGACGCCCGCGGGGCGCACCACGTTCGCGGGCACGCCCGAGTGGTCAGTACCTGCCGCACGCGCAGCCCCGCGCGCCGTATCGCAGCTCTTCTCAGGCCCGCGCCGAAGGGCCGGTTCAAGGCCGGTCTGCTGCTCTCTCATGTGGCACCGCGTGACTACACCGTCCTGCTCGTGATCGGTCGCGACGGACGTTCGGAGACCTGGCGTATCGACCGGATGAAGGACGGGAAGTGGATCACGCTCCGCTCCGGCACGGCGGTGGGGCCGAGCCCGATCCGCGTCGTCGCCGAGCGGCCCCAGATCCCAACAACGGGGCCCGGCGGAATGAAGATCTGGATCGGGGGTGAGACGATCGAGGACCTCAGCATCCCCGCCGGAGCGCTCGGCCTCGCATTCGACGACTGCCGCGTCGACTTCACGGGGATCGAGATCCAACTCGCGGACGAGTGACCGGCAGGCCGTAAGCTCGCCGCATGCAGCGCTTCACCATCGCCGTCCTTGTCCTCACACTCTCCGCCGTTCCCGCCGTGGCCCAGGAGGCCGAGCGCGCGCCCGATCCGCCGGATAGCGTCAAGGCCCCGCTGTTCCTGCGCGTCAACGAGCAAGGCGCCGAGGAGTGGTACCGCGTCAAGGATGGAGCCGTGGTCGTGCGCGTCCCGCGCGGCGAGTATCAGCAGCGGCCGTACGAGGGCATGGGGACCACGGCGGACGCGGAGCCGATCGAGGTGGAGTCGTTCTTCATCGACAAGTACGAGGTCACCAACGCGCGCTTCGCGCGATTCCTGAACGCGCGCGACGACGCGGCGGGACTCATCGACGCCACTGTGCCGGGACTCGAACGCCACGAGAACACGTGGCGCGCGACGCCGGGCCACGCGCGCTTCCCTGTCACCGCGGCCACCGGCGCTGGTGCGGTCGCGTTCGCGAAGTGGGCCGGAGGAGCCTTGCCGTCCCGCGTGCAGTGGGAGAAAGCGGCGAGCGGCCCAGAGGGTCGCGTCTATCCGTGGGGTGACGAATTGCCCGATCTGACCCGCGCCAACTTCGGCTCTCCTGCTCCGCGGGGACCCGAAGCCGTCGGGTCCCATCCGGCCGGCGTCTCTCCGTACGGCTGCCACGACATGGCGGGCAACGTCTACGAGCGCGTCGCGATGCCCGGCCGGCGGACACGGACCGGTGAGCCGATGCCCGTGATGATCAAGGGCGGCTCGTGGGTCTCTCCGCATCCGCTGAACCTGCGCGTGCTCGACATGTGCGTACAGCCGATGGGCGTGGCCGAACGCAGTGTGGGCCTGCGCTGCGTGATGACGGACCCCTCACCCGAGCGCGCGTCGCGGACCAGTTCCGACACGGCGCAACTGAAGCTCGCGACGGACTTCGAGGCCGCGGTGGCCGAGGCCAAGCGCCGCCGCGTCCCTATATTCCTGTCGCTGCTGTTCGACACGTGCGGGCAGTGCGACCGCACCCGCGCCCAGTGCTACACCGACCCTCGGTTCGTGGCGTACTGCAACGCGAACATGGTTGTCGTGATGGGGCACGATCCGGGCGACGCCATGGACGAGCCGCACGCGACGGGCGAGGGCGGCGCGTGTCCGCTGTATCCCGGACTGACGTGCAAGCAGCACGAGAAGCTGTACACGCGCGGGCTGGAGGTCGTGAAGACGTTCACCGTATCGCCCGGCAACTTCGTCCTGCACCCCGACAAGGTCGCGAAGGGCGCCGGCGCCGCGGCACTCATGGCCGGCGAGCGGGATCTCCCCAAGTGGGGCAACGCCGTCGAGACGTATCTCGAGGTGTTCGAGCGCTGCCGGGCGGAATTGCGCGAGTAGTCAGCTCCGGCGGCTCACGACGAGGTCGTGCCGGAGCCGTCCGGCTGCGTCGAACGCGAGCCTCACGATCGCCATTGCAAGCAGCACGCAGCCGAGCGCGGTGGCGGCCGAGATCAGGAACATCACGACGACCTGGTACTTCACCGCCTCCACCGGATCGGCGCCGGCGAGGATCTGCCCGGTCATCATCCCGGGCAGCGAGACGATACCGGCGACCGACATCGAGTTGATGATCGGGATCAGGCCGCGGCGCACAGCCTCCTTCACAGGATCGCGCGCCGCTTCCCAGGCAGATGCGCCGAGTGAGAGATCCGCCTCGATGCCCGGCCGCCCGCGGTCGAACGCCTCGAGCAGCGAGTCGAGGCACAGCGAGATGCCAGTGAGCGCGTTCCCGAGCGCCATGCCGAGCAGCGGGACCAGGTACTGCGGTTCGTACCAGGGCTCTACGCGCACGACGAACGCCGTGACCGTCACGGTGGTGACGAGCGCGGAGAGCACGAGCGTCCCGAACGCCGCGTACGTGGCACCTTTGAACGTGCGCGAGGAACGCCGTACGGCGTTGACGGCGGCTGCGAGGATCATCAACAACGCCACGCCCAGCACTGCCGGTGCGGTGTCCAGATCGAACACGAAGCGGAGCACGTAGCCGACGAGCAGGAGTTGCACGACCGTTCGCGACGCAGCGACGAACAGCCGTTTCTCCATACCGAGTCTGAGCGCGATGCTCACGCCACCGGCGACGAGCACGAGCACTGCCGCCATCGCGAGTTGCCACGGGCCGAGTGAGATCGCGCCTTCAGGCACGCGACATCTCCGCAGCGGTCGGTGCCACCCGGGTCAGGCCCAGCCGCTCCGCCTGCGCCGCGTCGTGGGTCACGCAGACCACGCCTGCGCCGCGCCGCATGGCTTCGCGCACCAGACCCTCGACCGCACTACGCGCCGTCTCGTCCAGCGCGGACGTCGGCTCGTCGAGCAGCAGGACCTGTGGGGTGATCAGACCGGCTCGTGCCACGGCCAGACGCTGCCGCTCGCCGGTCGATAGAGCCGTGGGCTGCCGCTCCAGGATGTCCGCCGGCAAGTGGAGCAGATCCAGGAGTGAGCGTGCCTGCGACGGGTCGTACGATCGCTCGGCGCAAGCGAACGCGAACACCCTTCGCAGCGAGTCGTCGACCGTCTCGCCGGAGAACACGGGCGCGGCCGGCACGTAGTGAACGACCCGCCTGTACGACGTGAATCCCAGTTCCGCCGGTGTCCGACCGCGCAGCCGGATCTCGCCTCCGTCCGGCTGGTCCAGCGCGGCGAGCGCGCGGAGGAGTGTGGTCTTGCCGCTGCCCGACGGTCCGGTGATCGCGACTCCACTCCCCGCTGCGATGTCGAGGTCAAGAGCGTCGATCAGGACGTGACCTCCGGCTGCGACGCGGAGGGAGCGGGCGGTGAGGAGCGGCACGCGGTCACGGTATCCCGAGGAGGGCCCGCCGCGGGTCGGATAGAACGGCGGGATGCAGGCGCCGACACCCGGACTCCTCCACCCGCAACGCACCGCACTCGTGGTGGTGGACGTGCAGGAGCGGTTTGCGCCCACGATGTCTGCGTTCGATCGACTCACCGGCGCCTGCGAACGCCTCGCGAAGGCGTTCCATTTGCTGGGCCTGCCCGTGCTCGCGACCGAGCAGTATCCGCGCGGCCTCGGCGCCACCGTCGAGCCGCTGCGCGGAGCGATCGGTGGGGCGATCCCGGACAAGACGTGCTTCAGCGCGTTCGGCTGCAGCGCCATTCCCGAGGCGCTCCGCGCGGCAGAGACACGCTCCGTGCTCGTCTGCGGGATCGAGACGCACGTGTGCGTCAGTCAGACCGTGCACGATCTCCTCGCCGCGGGATTCGAGACGCACGTCGCCGTGGACGCGGTGCTTTCCCGCGATGGCCGCGAGACCGACCGCGAAGTCGCGCTGCGCCGCATGGAACGCGCCGGCGCCGTACTCACGACCAGCGAGTCCGCCAGCTTCGAGCTGATGCGCGACGCAAAGCACCCGCAGTTCAAGGACGTCCAGAAGTTGTTCAAGTGAGCCCGCGGAAGCCTGATTTCGCGCTCCTGTGAACCCTTGCGACAGCGCTCCGTTGTGTAGGGCTGGATCGTCCGGGGCGCCCCGGCAGGAAACAAACGGCGGATGAGCCGCCAAACCGTCGGGAGACGACCATGCACAACGACCAGCTACTGATTCGCGGGCGGTTGCCGCAAGAGTCCGAATCGTTCGACGAGATCCTCTACGCGCAGATGAAGAACGCGCCGTGGATCGGAGCCTCTGTCGCATTCCACGGAGCGTTGATCGGGCTGCTTCTCCTCATGCCCACGGGCGACGGTGCGCTGCCCCACGTGGCGCCTAGCGTCATTGCGCACATGCCGACGGAGAAAGTGGATCTCGACGATCCCGTGGTGCCGCCGAAGAACATCGAGCCCGACCCGACGAAGGTCGACAAGCGTGTCGAGGACGACGTCCTGGATCTGCCTCCTGACATCGAGGCGAGTGTGGACCAAGAGGTCGACGACGTCACCGCAGGTGACCCCGACTTCTCCGCCATCGCGCCGTTCGACGAAGCGGGTCAGAACGCGGCCATCGGAATTGGTGTCGACGCGGGCGGCGCGTGGGGCAAGCGCGGTCTCGGCGCCAACAAGAACGGCTCCGGCGGCGGCGGCAAGGGCTACGGCACGGAGCCCGAGGTCGATCGCGCGCTGTCGTGGCTCTCGAACCACCAGGCACCCAACGGCTCCTGGGACTGCGACGGGTTCGCCGATCAGTGCAAGCTCAACCAGTGCTCGGGTCCCGGCAACGCTGTGCACGATCCCGGAGTCACGGGACTCGCACTGCTGGCGTTCCTCGCTCAAGGCGACACGCAGTCGGCCGGCCGGTACAAGGACACGGTGAAGAGCGGTCTGCGCTACCTGGTGTCGATCCAGGACGCGGAGGGCTGCATCGGACCGCGCACCGGGCACGGCTATCAGTACTCGCACGCGATCGCCACGATGGCGCTCGCCGAGGCGTACGGCGTCACGGGCAGCCGGGTGCTGAGAGGCCCCGCGCAGCGCGCCGTCAACTTCATCCACAACTCGCAGAATCCGTACATGGCGTGGCGCTACGGCGTCCGCGACGGCGACAACGACACGTCCGTCACCGGCTGGATGGTGATGGCACTCAAGTCCGCGAAGCTCGCGGAGCTGCAAGTCGACGAGGGCAGCTTCCGCAGCGCGCTCGCATGGGTCGACAAGATGACGGAGCCGGAGTTCGGGCGCGTGGGCTACCAGCGTCGCGGCGGCCCGTCGGCTCGCCAGGCGGACATGATCGATCAGTTCCCCGCAGATCAGACCGAGTCGGTCACGTCGGTGGGTGTGCTCACGCGCGTCTTCTGCGGACAGGACCCGGAGAAGAACGAGCTCGTCGCCAAGGGCGCCGACCTCATGCAGAAGAAGCTCCCGCGCTGGGACATCGATGCGGGCACGATCGACATGTACTACTGGTACTACGGCACGCTCGCGATGCACCAGATCGGCGGTGCTCGCTGGAAGGAGTGGAACCGCGCCATGAAGTCGGCCATCGCCGACCACCAGCGCCTCGAGCAGGGCCGTGACGAGTACGGCTCCTGGGACCCGGTCGGTCCGTGGGGTGTCGAAGGCGGCCGCGTGTACTCGACGGCGCTCATGACACTCAGCCTGCAGGTCTACTACCGCTACAGCCGCGTCTTCTGACCGGCGCCTGTTCGTCTCCCCTTCCTGTCTGTCTCCTTCGGGCGGCGCGCGGACAACCTCCGCGCGCCGCCTCTCCGTTGGGGGGGGAGTAGACTCTCCGTGGGGAGGTGGCGATGCGACGCATCCACTCACTCGCGTTCGTGGCGGTGCTCGCGCTTGCGCTCTCGGCGCGCGCGGACCTGACGGTGCAGATCGGCAACGGCGACAAGGTCGACGGGTCGATCGGTCCGACCGAGACCGAGACGTTCCTGATCGACGTGCCGGCCGGGTCGAAGCTCACCGTTACGGCGAAGGGCAAGAAGGCGGGCAAGGGAACCAAACCGCCGGTCGTGTCGGTCGAGGTTCGCGACTCCGAGGGCGCGCTCGTCGTCGGCAGCACGAAGTCCAAGGCGGCCAAAGCCAAAGTGACCGTGACGAAGACGGACACGTACAGCGTGTCCGTCACGAGCACCGACACCGGCAACTACCAGATCAAGATCAAGTGGAAGGCGCCCAAGAAGGAACCGGTCGCGTTGACTTTCGGCGACACGCCGGACGAGAAGAAGATCACGTTCGACGCGGACAGCGGCGCGCTCCTCACGATGAAGGTCAAGCCGTCCAAGAGATCGGCGGCCGATCCGCGCTTCGACCGTCTCGACAACGACGGAGGTTCGGAGGTCTTGCCGGCTCCCGACCCCGGCGAGAAGGGCCACACGATCAAGCGGTACGCCGTCGACACGTTCGGCGCACAGTGCCTGTTCGCCGCCAATGACGGACCGGGGGGCGACGTGAAGGGCTCCGTGAAGATCAAGGCGCCGAAGTCGCAGAGGCGGAAGATCGATGTCCGGGACCAGGTGATCGGTCCTGAGACCGGGGACGACGAGGGCATCGGAGTGATCGTGACGCCCGGGGACGGCGGATTGGTGGAGGCCGGCGCGGAACAGGGTGCGATCGACGGAGCGGCCGTGGAAGTGCCGCCGGGCGCGGTGCTCGAGGACACGGTGGTCGTCGTGGCGACGGCGCCGGAACTCGTGCCGCCGGCGGGCGACGGCCTCGGCCCGACGGTCTTCTTCGGTCCCGAGGGGCTCGTGTTCGAATCGCTTGTGACCGTACAACTTCCATTCGACCCTGCCGCGCTCGCAGGTGACTTCGACGATCTGGAGATCTACACGCGCGACGCTGAGGGGAACATCTCCCTGGTGCCGGGCCCGTACGACCTGGCGGATGCGGCCAGCGGCATCATCTCGGTGCAGGTGAGCGGCTTCAGCTCGTACGTCGTCGCGGGGCCGGAAGCCGGTGGGCAGTTCGATCTCAACGGCGACGGCATCGACGATTTCGTCGTCCCCGCGCCCAGCGCCGGAATCAGCGGCCAAGGGGAGCTCTATGTGTTCTTCGGGCCGCCGGCGAACGGCTCGGACACGGACGACGCCGACGTGATCATCGAGGGCCAAACCTCGCTGGGTGAGTTCGGTGCCAGCTACCACGTAGGCGACGTCGACGACGACGGCATCGCGGATCTCCTCGCCGCCACCGAGGACGATCCGGCGGGCCAGCTCCTGATCTTCCTGGGCGGCCCGGGGTTCAACCCGGATGGGGTTAGCGACGCGGACTTCACGATCACCGGCGAGGTGGCGGACGACAGTTTCGGCGAAGCCGTCGCGCTCGGCGATGTGAACGGCGACGGCATCACGGACCTGATCTGCGGGGCCGAGAGCGGCGGGGGCGATGTGGGCCGCGTATACGTGTTCCTCGGAGTTCCGGAGAGCACGTTCACGTCACTCGCCGCGAACGCGGACGCGAAGATCACGGGACAGACGGTCGGCGGGCTGTTCGGATCCGGCATCGGGATCGGCGACGTCGACGAGAGCGGCGTCGACGACATCGTCGTGGGCGCCGATGCGGTGGACACCGTGAGTGATCCCGGAGCCGTGTACGTGTTCTTCGGCGGCAACACGGGGCAGATCGTGGACAGGAGCGCCTCCACCCGCAACGCCTACTTCATGGGTTCGGATCAGGCGAACAACGGGTTCGGCCGCGACATCGTCGTGGGCGACGTCACCGGCGACGGCACGCCGGACATCATCACGAACAACGGCGCCGACACGACCAACTCGCATCCCGGCGAGATCTTCGTGTTCGAGGGCACGGACGACTTCCCTTCGGGGGACGCCAACGCGCAGGCTTTCCGCAAGTACACCGGGTTCGGTGCGAACGACCGACTCGGGTTCTCGCTCCGGCTCGCTCCGCTGGGTCCCGCCGGCGAGCTGGTGATCGTGGCGACCGCGCCCGCGTACGCGGGCGGCCGCGGCGGGCTGTTCCTGTTCGGCGCACCGCTGCCGTCCTCGGGGACGGTCGTGAACGGCACCGGCGTAGCGCTCGGCGAGAACGCGGGCGACGACTTCCGCGTGCTCCTCGATCCCATCGTGATCGGTGGTGTGTCGAGCATCGGCGTGGGCGCGTCGGAGTTCGGTCAGTCGCGCAACGGCCGGGTCTACGTCTTCACGACCCCTCCTGCGGGGGAGGCGAGTGCGGCCACGGCGGACATCATCATCGACGGGCTCGCCGGTGAGAGGATCGGCGGCGACGGCGACTGATCCCGCCTTGCCGTACACTCCATCCAAGTGAGGTGGAGATGCGCACGTACCCAGTAAAGGCTCTTGTCCTGCTCGTTCTCCTGGCCGGGTTGACCGGCACGGCCAGTGCCGACCTGTCGGTGGAAGTCGGCAACGGCGACAAGGTGGACGGCACGATCGGCCCGACCGAGACCGAGACGTTCCTGATCGACGTACCGAACGGGTCGAAGCTCACGGTCACGGTCAAGGGCAAGAAGTCCGGCAAGGGCACCAAGCCGCCGGTCATGTCGGTCGAGATTCGCGACTCCGAGGGCGCGCTCGTCGGCGGCAGCACGAAGTCGAAGGCCGCCAAGGCGAAGGTGACGGTCGAGAAGACGGACACGTTCAGCGTCAACGTGACGAGCGGGGACTCCGGCAACTACCAGTTCAAAGCCAAGTGGAAGGCGCCCAAGAAGACGAAGGTCGAGCTCGACCTGGGCGACACGCCGGACGAGCAGAAGATCACGTTCGACGCGGACGCCGGTGCGCTTGCCACGCTGAAGATCAAGCCTGCCAAGGGCTCGGCAGCGGACCCGCATTTCGACCGGCTCGACGACGACGGCGGCTCGACGGACCTTCCCGACCCGGCCGCGGGCGAGAAGGGCCACACGCTCAAGAAGTACGCGATCGACGTGTTCGGGTTGCAGTGCCTGTTCGCGGCCAACGACGGCGCGGCCGGGGGCACGAAGGTGTCCGTGACGGTCAAGGCGCCCAAGTCCGCAAAGCGGAAGATCAACCTGAAGGACGAGGTGATCGGCCCCGACAGCGGCGACGACGAGGGCATCGGTGCGATCGTGACGCCGACCGATGGCGGCATGGTCGTCGCAGGTCCCGACCAGGGTGCGATCGACGGTGCCGCGGTGGACGTCCCGCCCGGTGCGGTGACCGAGGACACCGTCGTCGTCGTTGCGACCGCGCCCGAGCTGGTGCCGCCGGCCGGCGAGGGACTCGGTCCCACGGTGTTCTTCGGACCCGAGGGGCTCGACTTCGGCACGCCGGTGACCGTGCAGCTGCCGTTCGACCCCGCTGCGGTCGGCGGCGACTTCGACGACCTCGAGATCTACACGCGGGACGAGGACGGGAACATCTCTCTCGTGCCCGGCCCGTACGACCTGGCCGACGCTGCCAACGGGATCATCTCGGTCCAGGTGAGCGGCTTCAGCTCGTACGTCGTGGCGGGACCGCAGGCGGCACCGCGGAAGACCTTCGATCTGAACGGGGACGGCGTCGATGACCTCGTCATCCCGGCGCCGCTCGCCGGGCAGAACGGGGAGGGTCAGGTACTCGTGTTCTTCGGGGAGCTGAATGCGGGCAACACAACGCTGTCGAGTGCAGCGGACGTCGTCCTGACGGGGGCCGGTGCGGACGACGAGTTCGGCGTGCGCGCTGCCATCCGCGACCTCAGCGGTGACGGCATCGGCGACCTCTTGGTGAACGACGACGGCATCTCGGCCGGTCGTCTCCACATCTTCTTCGGCGGAGTGGGGTTCAACCCCACCGGACCGGGCGATGCGGACGTCACGATCGATGGCGAGAGCGACATCGACGACTTCGGCGAACCGTTCTTGGTCGGAGACGTCAACGACGACCAGATTCCCGACCTGGTGGTCGGCGCCGAGGGCGCGGGCGCTGTCGGGAAGGTCTACCTCTTCCTTGGAAGCGTACAGGGCACGTGGCCGAACAGCGCTACCGATGCCGATGCGATCATCTCCGGTAACCGGGCCGGCGGCCTGTTCGGCGCAGGGTTGGCGCTCGGCGACGTCGACGACAGCGGGCGGGATGATCTGATCGTCGGGGCAGACGCGGTCGATAGCATCTCCGGCCCGGGCACGGTCTACGTGTTCCCCGACGGAGAGGCCGAGTACACGAACACGTCGCGCGACGCGACGTTCCGCATCGACGGTCCCACCGCTCTCGCCGGGTTCGGCCTCGACGTCCGCGCCGGTGACGTGACCGGTGATCAGGTCGATGACATCGTCGCCAACAACGGGTCCGATTCGGTGGCAGACCATCCCGGGGACGTCTACGTGTTCGAAGGCGGGCAGGCGTTCGCAGGCGGCGCCGCGGACGTGATCGCCTTGCGCAAGTACTCCGGCTCGGGCGCCAACGACCGGTTCGGATTCTCCGTTCGCCTCATGCCGCTCGCGGGCTTCGGCGAGCCGCTCTTCATCGTGGCCTCCTCGTTGAACTACAGCGCTGGCCGGGGCGGGTTGTTCGTGTTCGGAGGAGGTGGACCGTTGCCCCCGTCCGGGCCGGTCGGCAGCAACACGGCGAACGTGATCGGTGAGGGAGCGGGACAGTCGTTCGCGCAGCTGTTCGACCCGATCTCCGTCGGCGGCGTGGTCACCGTCGTCGCCGGAGCGCCCGGCTTCGGGCAGAGCGCGGAGGGGCGCATGTACCTCTTCGTAGGCGCGGAGTCCAACGAGGCGGATGCGAGCCAGGCGGACATCATCATCACCGGACTCCCGGGCGAACGCATCGGCGGCGACGCCGACTGAACCGCTGTTCTGAGTGCCGTACACTGACGGTCGGGAGGTGGAGATGCGTTCGCACCACGTACTTGGTCTCGCTGTGCTGGGTCTGTTCGTCGTGACCGCTCGCGCCGATCTGACCGTCGAGATCGGCAACGGCGACAAGGTCAACGGATCGATCGGTCCGTCCGAGACCGAGACGTATCTGATCGACGTTCCCGACGGTTCGAAGCTGTCTGTCTCCGCGAAGGGAAAGAAGGCGGGCAAGGGCACGAAGGCGCCGGTGGTCTCGGTCGAGATCCGCGACTCCGAGGGCGCGCTCGTCGTGAGCAGCACGAAGTCCAAGGCCGCCAAGGCCAAGGTCACCGTGACGAAGACCGACACGTACAGCGTGTCCGTCACGAGCACGGAGACTGGCAACTACCAGTTCAAGGCGAAGTGGAAGGCGCCCAAGAAGACGAAGATGGACCTCCCCCTCGGTGACGCGCCGGACGAGCTGAAGATCACGTTCGATGCGGACGCGGGCGCGCTGGCCACGATGAAGGTCAAACCGGTCAAGGGCTCCGCGGCGGACCCGCGATTCGACCGGATCGACAACGACGGCGGCTCGGCCAATCTCCCGGATCCAGAGCCCGAGAAGAAGGGCCACACACTCAAGAAGTACGAGATCGACACGTTCGGGTTTCAGTGCCTCTTTGCTGCCAACGACGCGAAAGCGACCGTGACCGTCAAGGCGCCGAAGTCCGCGAAGCGCAAGATCGACCTCACCGACGAGGTGATCGGCCCCGGCAGCGGCGACGACGAGGGCATCGGCGCGATCGTGACGCCGGGTGACGGTGGCATGGTCGTCGCGGGTCCGGAGCAGGGCTCGATCGACGGCGCCGCGGTGGACGTGCCTCCCGGTGCGGTCACGCAGAACACGGTCGTCGGCGTGGCGACCGCCCCGGAACTCGTTCCTCCGGCAGGAGAGGGCCTCGGCCCGACCGTGTTCTTCGGACCGGAGGGGCTCGAGTTCGGCGAACCCGTTACCGTGCAGTTGCCGTTCGACCCCGCTGCGCTCGACGGTGACTTCACCGACCTCGAGATCTACACGCGCGACGAGAACGGCAATATCTCGCTCGTTCCGGGGCCGTACAACCTGGACGACGCGGGCGGTGGCGTGATCTCGGTGCAAGTCAGCGGGTTCAGCTCGTACCTCGTGAGCGGTCCGATCCTCATCGGTAGCCCGAGCGACGACGAAGGCACTGACCTCAATGACGACGGGACGGATGACCTGGTCATCCCCGCGCCGTTCGCAAATCAGGGCGCAGGCGCGGTGTTCATCTTCTTCGGCCCGGTGGGGGACGGACAGACGACGCAGCAGGCCAACGTCGAGATCCCCGGCGACAACGGCGGGGACGAATTCGGTGAGAGTCTGCTCGTGAAAGACGTCAACGGAGACGGGATCGTCGATCTCATCGTCGGATCCAACGGATCGGATGCCGGAGCCGTGCACCTGTTCTTCGGCGGAAGCGGCTTCTCTCCGAGCGCCGTAGAAGACGCCGACGTCACGATCGACGGCGAGACTGACGGCGATGACTTCGGCGGCACGACGGAGGTCGGTGACCTCACCGGCGACGGGAGACCGGACCTGATCGTCGGTGCCGAGGGGGCTGGAGGCACCGGGAAGGTCTACGTGTTCGTCGGCACTTCGCCGAGCGCGTTCCCCTCGAGCGCCACAACTGCTGACGCCGTCATCACAGGTGGCCTGTCCGGAGGCCTGTTCGGCGCGGGGCTGGCGGTCGGTGACGTCGACAACGGTGGTGAAGACGACCTGATCATCGGCGCGGACCAGATCGACTCCACAGGCGGCACCGGTGCCGTCTACGTGTTCTTCAACGACTACTACGGTGTCTACGACCAGAGTGCGAGCAACGCCGATGTCCGCATCGACGGGACCGTTGCTCTAGGCGGCTTCGGACTCGACGTGCGCTCGGGCGATGTGACGGGCGACGAGGTCGACGACATCGTGACGACCGACGGCAGCGATTCGCCGCTGCCCAACCAGTCTGGCGCCATCTTCATCTTCGAGGGCGGAACCGGCCTTTCGAGCGGCGACGCCGATGAAGAGGCGTTCCGCCGGTTCACGGGGTTCGGATCGGACGATCGCCTCGGGACGGGTCTCCAGCTCGTCGAACTGGGTCCCGGACCGCTGAAGTCGATCGTAACGACGGCCCCGAACCACGCCGGCGGCGCCGGCGGCCTGTATCTCTTCCTCGGAGGTGCAGGCATGCCGCCTTCCGGACAGTTGCCGGTCAACGCATCGCAGGTGATCGGCGAGAGCACCGGCGAACCGCTGCGCGTCGTGCTGCAGCCGTTCCGCGTCGGGCTGTTCCACTCGATCGTCACCGCGGCTCCGGACTTCGGGCAGAACTTGGAAGGCCGCGTGTACGTGTTCAACGCCCCCACGGTCGACCCGGGGGGGAGTGCGTCGGCCGCCGACGTCAAGATCACCGGTCAGGCCGGCGACGCAATCGGCGGTGAAATCGAACAGTGACGCTCGCGCCCCGGCGCGCTAGTCGATCGTGACTTCGCGGTCGCCGAGACCGTCGTGCGTTTCGACGCGCCGGAACGCGCCGCCCGGGAACGGCCCGTTCGACCAGTCGACGTGGTAGATCAGCTCGCCGCTCGGCGGGCCGCCGTCGACCGGGACCGTGAGTGCGTTGGCTGCGCTCTGCACGACCCGCGACGACGCGTCGATGAGCGTCTCGCTGCCGTCGAGCACCTCGACTCGGCGGAGACCGTCCCACGTGATCGTCCAGCGGCCTTCATGCGTCGGTGCGCCGCCGGTGACGGTCCAGCGCATCGTGATCGCGCCGCCCGAAGCGCCAGGGCCGACGGGGGAGATCGGGGCGCGCGACGCCGTGCCGCCGACGAGGAAGTGGACGCGATAAGTGAGCGTCCCGAGCGCGGGGTGCGGCTTGTCGAAGACGTACGACAGACCCGCCCCGAACTCCTCCAGTGTTCCGTGTTCGAGCGTCTCGGCAATCGTCGGGACCGGCGAGATCGGCATTCCCACGCCGTCCGCGAGACCACCCGTGATCAGCGGGTCGGCGAGCGCAAAGCCGTCCTGCGGCGTGGCGGGAGCGTTCGGCGTCGTCAGGATGCTGACGGCTACACCGGGCGGAGGATCGACGGGCGGGTCTGTCGGCCGCGTCGAGGACGGCGGTTCGTGGTCCGCGGGCGCTTGGCGCAGCGGGTCGACGACCCAGCCCGCGTCCTCGTACCACGCCGACACACGCGTGGTGTCCCCGGGCAGCACGGGGAAGTCGAGCAGCCGGGTCGCCGTACGTGAGGGCGGTCTGGAGACCAGCCGCGCGCGGCCGCCGTCCAGCAGCCCGACGAAGTAGCGGCCTCCCATCGGTGCGGTGAGTCCGTCACCGGTGAGCGCGGTCAAGCACGCGGAGTCCGCGGCGATCTCGGTGTTCGTTCCGTCGGGAAGCGTGAGCAGCACGCCGCCGGACGCGCCGCCGCCACGCAGTTGCAGGTGCGAACCCGCGGTCGCCGTGAACGCGCGGCCGCGATTGCCGCGCAGCCGTACACGCGCCGTCTTCCGCTTGCGCGCCTTGGTGCGGAGCGTGTACTCGAGGCCGTGGCGCGTGAACGTGGAGAGCTGCACGTGATGTGTGCCCGTTTGCCGCGCGACGAATGGTCCCAGCTTCGATCCAGCGCGAATGCCGCGCACGCTCGCCTCGCTGTTGACGAGCGTGCCGTCCGGCGAGTAGATGCGCAGCGTGATGTCCGCGGCGAACTCCCGCTCGGCCTGCACCTTGGCGCGAAACACCTCGCCCCGCACCAGATCCACACGGAGCACATGACGGTCGCCGCACTGGGCGAGCGTCCCGCTCACGGTGTCGCCTGCGCGGATGGGCAGGACGCCTTCAGCCGCCATGGCGCGCGAGGGGAGCAGGGGGGCGGCGAGGAACAGAACGGCGGTCAGGGTGAGAACGCGCACGGGAAGCCTCCCGTCGACGAACGGGATCGCGCGAGCCCCCAACCGCGTTGCTCGCGCCGGCCGTTGCCGACCCGCATAGCCTACTGCACGCCCGGGAACTCCCCCATCGCGTGAATTGGAGCCGCCGGAATCACGAGGCCGCGCCGGCGGTGCCGGCGCGGCCTGTGTGTGTCTGTTGATCGAGACTAGCTGTTGCGCTTGTCGTCGAGGGCCTTGCGCCAGCGGTCGAGCTGCTCGGAGGCCTGCTCCTTGCAGCCGAAGCCGAAGGCCAGTCCGACGGCCAGGCCGATGGCGGCGATCGCCACGGTCACGGCCGACTGCACGGTGTCCTCGGCGACCTCCATCTCCTGCAGCGCGGCGATGCCGGCCAGCACGGTGATGGCGATCCGCGCGATCAGCGCGAGCAGGTTCGAGTTCGGTGTGCCGCGGTCCTTGATGATCCCGGCGATCAGGTTGGCGAGCCAGAGGCCGATGCCGAAGATGATCAGACCGAGCACCCAGCCGCCCGCGCGCTCGAGGAAGCCGTTGACGAGATCGGAGATGTTGCCCATCCCGAGCTGGTTCAGCGACTCCATCGCGGCGAACAGCATGGCGAAGATCAGCACGAGCTTGCCGGCGACCGACGACGGGCGGCGGCTCTCTTCGAGCGACGACGGATCGGCGCGCGAGAGTCCGAGCTTCCCGAGGATGTTGTCGAAGCCGATGCGAGCCAGCAGGTCCGTGGCCAGGCCCGCTACCAGGCGGCCGACGATCCACGCGACGCCGAGGATGATCGCGGCGTAGAGCAGGTTCGGGATCGCGTCGAAGAACTTGCTCAGCATTCCCTGCACGGGCTCGCTGACGGACTTGAGCTTCAGCGCCTCGAGAGCGCCGGAGATCACCGGCAGCAGGATGAGCAGGAACGCGATCGTTCCGCACAGGCCCGAGAGAGAGCCCTTTCCGACGTTCTTGCTGACGCCGGTCTTCTCCGCTAGGCGATCGAGGCCGACTGCGTTCAGCACGGAGCTGACGATGCGGCGCACGATGTTCGCGGCGAACCAGCCGACGGTGAAGATCACGATGGCACTGAACAGGTTCGGGAGGAACGCGAAGACCTTGTCCGCCATCTCCTGCAGTGGCGTGAGCAGCCCCTGCAGCTTCAGCGTGTCGAGAATGATCAGCAGGAACAGCAGCCAGACGACCCAGTAGGCGGCCGTCGCGATGCTCTTCGTGACGTTGACGTCCTTCATGTCCTCGCCGGTCGCCTTGTTCAGGCGATCGTCGAGGCCGAGGCCGCCGAGGAGCTTCTCGATCAGGAGCCGGACTCCTGTCGCGATGATCCACGCGAGCACGGCGAGTGCGGCCGCCGCGCCGAGTTGCGGCAGGTACGACGTGATCTTGGTGAGCATGTCGCCGAGCGGCTTCACGGCCTGACCGAGGTTCAGCCGTTCGAGAGCCATCATCAGGCCCCACAGCAGGATCAGCCACTTGGCGATCCCGGCGATCCAGTTGTCGATCGCGGGCGCCTTGCCGCCGCCGGCCAGGAAGCCGGACACCTTCTCGTCGAGCGAAGTGCGCTTGAGCACGGCCTTGATGAGCGCGCTGACGATGACCGCCACGATCCATGCGGCAACGAAGATGCCGATGGCCGCGAGGATCGTCGGAACGTGTTCCACGATCTTGTCCCAGAGTTCCTGCATGTCTTCCTCCAGTGAGCACGGTTCGACCCTGGGGTCGCCCACGCCGCTATGCCCGCCAACTGTCACGGTACGCGGCGTGTCTCCGCGCCCGGCACCACTTCAGTCTCGCATGCGGCCCTGCCACCGCTCCCGCCGGTTTCCCCCTGCCGGCTGGAGCGCCCGGATCTGGCGACCCGTACGGCCGAGTGCGAGCGCCCCTTCCGTTCGCGGAGGACCCGCGTCATCGCGTCACCCGCGTCAGCAGATGAGCCAGATCCGGTCTTCGCTCACGAAGAGAGCCGCGTCATCCGCGTCAGCGGATGAGCCAGAGACTCAGTGTCCTGAATCGATCTCCCTTCGCCAACTGTTCACGAGGTCGCGGGCATGTCGCCCGCCCCCCAGCCCGAACGCCAGCCCGACGCCGAGCGCGATCCCGGCCAGGGCGGACAGGAATCCGTTGGCCACCGTCCAGCGGGCCAGGCCCATCTCCTCCAACGCCACGATGGCGGCCAGGAGCCCGATCGACACCCGGGTCGCCGCCGCCAGGACACCGCTCGAGGGCGTGCCTTGGCGCCGGACCAGGTCCGCCAGGAGCCCGGCCAGCCACAGGCCGAACCCGAAGATCACGATTCCGAGTATCCAGTCTCCGGCGAGGGCGCAGGTGCCGAGCAGCGCGTCTCCCACCTGGCCAAACCCGAGCAGGTCACACGCCTCGGCCGCGGCGAAGACGATCACTGCGATACGCACCAGCGTCCCGGCCACGCGGGACGGCCGCCGCGCCTCGGGCAGTTCGTGGTCGGCTTCGTCCATGCCCAGCTTTGCGAGGATGCCGTCGAAGCCGATGCGGGCCAGGAGGTCCACGGCAAACCCCCCGAGCAGCCGGCCGAACACCACGCCGACGAAGACGACCAGAGCCGCGTAGAGCAGAGTCGGCAGTCCGCCGAGGAAGGTGCCGATGAGCGAACCCGTTGTCCCGGCGACACCCTCTATCCCGATCGCGTCGAGCGCCGCGGCGACCACCGGCAGCAGCACGAAGACGAACGCGATCGCGCCACAGAGCCCGGAGATGCGCGAGATCCCAGCCCGTTCGAGCCCGGCCTTGCGCCCGATCTCGTCGATGCCGAGCGATGCGAGCACTGCCGTGACCGCAGCGCGCACCACCCGCGCGAGGACGTAGCCGCCACCCAGGATCGCCGCCACCACGACCAGTCGCGGTAGGAAGGCCAGGAACGCCGTCGCGGGGCCGGTCAAGGGCTCGACGACGCCTTCGAGGCGCATCAGATCCAGCGCGATCAGCAGCGCGAACAGCACGATGAGGGCATGCAGTGTGGTGCCGAGCGACTCGCCGAACGTGTCGCCGTCGCCTTCCTCACCCGCCTGGTCCAGCCGCTTCGCGAGCTTGGACGCGTTGATGAACTTCGGCACGTAGCGGCCCACGATCGTCGCGATCCCGAACCCGAGCGCGAGCACGAACAGCCCGCTGGCGATGCGCGGCAGACTCTCGAGCGCTCCGGTCATCAGCGCAGAGACCGGACCGGCGGCGTTTTCGAGCCCGAGCGTGTCGGCGAACAGAAGCGCCGCATACACGACCACCGTCCAGCGCACGACCTCGGCAGCGACCGAGGCCAGCGGAAGACGCCCGGTCAGCTTGCGGAGCAACCCCGGTTCATCAATGCGGTCAGATGAGCGAGAACGCTCGTCTCCAACCGCGTCACCCGCGCCAGACCGTCCATCTCCAACCGCGTCATCCGCGTCAGCGGATGAGCCAGAGAACAACGTTCGCGCGAGAATCGCGCGAACCGCGCGCGCCAGGATGTCACCGACGATCCAACCGGCGATCAGGATGCCCACCGCGAGGAGTAGCGTGGCCAGCTCCCCGGTCGCGAAGTCCTTGAGCGCCTGGACCAGCTCGCGCACCGCGCCCCCCGGCGCGGTGTCTCGCCGCCGCGCACGCCGCATGCTAGCGAATGGGGCCGTCGGTCACACGCGACACACATGGGCGCGTCGCGGCGCCGCGAGTCAGCCCCGAGAGTGGGGGTGCCGGGCGGTCAGTCCGCGAGCGCGAGGTCGGGCGGGAAGATCTCGTCGAGCCGCGCGCCCACCTCGTCGGTGATCTTCACGTTCTCCGCGCCGAGGTTCTCTGTGAGCTGCTCCACCGAGGTCGCGCCGAGGATGACGCTCGAGATGCCGGGTTGCGCGGCCGCCCACGCCAGCGCGAGTTGCGTCCGTGAGCAGCCGACGTCGTCCGCCACGCCCTTCATCAGCCGGACTCGATCGAGGTGTTCGCGCTGTGCGAGCCGGTCCCGGAGGAACTGGATGCGCGAGAGACGGGATCCCTCCGGGATGCCGTCGTCGTACTTGCCGGTGAGCAGACCGGACGCGAGCGGACTCCAGACGACGATGCCGAGACCGTGCTCCGCCGCCGCCGGCCGCACGTCTCCCTCGACCTTGGCCCGCGTGAGCAGGCTGTACTGCGGCTGTTCGACAATCGGCGCGTATGCGTTCCAGCCCGCCGCGATGTCGCACGCCGCCTTGATCTGGGCGCCCGTCCACTCGCTCGTGCCCCAGTGGAGGAGCTTGCCCTGGCGGATCAGGTCCTCGAAGGCCCGCACCGTCTCGTCCAGCGGCGTCTCGGAATCGAAGCGATGGCAGAAGAACAGGTCGAGGTAGTCCGTGCCCAGCCGCCTAAGGCTCTTCTCGACGGACTCCATGACGTGCTTGCGCGACAACCCGCGGTCGTTTGCGGCGTCGCTCATGGGCCAGTAGCACTTCGACGACACGACGAATGTGTGCCGCGGGAAGTCGCGCAGCACGGCGCCCATCATCTCCTCGGCGCCGCCCCGCGCGTACGCGTCGGCGATGTCGAAGAAGTTCACGCCCGCCTCGTAGGCCGTCGTCAGGAGCGCGCGGACCTCTCCCGGGTCCTTGACGCTGCTGCCGAACGTGGTCCAGCCGCCGAGCGAGAGCGCGCTGACCTGAATTCCCCATCTACCGAGCCTGCGGTATTCCATGCCGAGAGGCTACCCGTGACGTCGCGTTCGCGTCTCGGCTACTCTCCCGCGCGCCCCAGTCGAGCGGGACACAACAGACGAACGAAACGCGGCGGGAGGAAGACCGATGAGATTTCCGATCGGTGCAGCGCTGGTTCTAGCCCTCGCGGGGTGCGTCACTCCCGGACAGTCGCGGCGGGCGGAGCAGTCCGCCAAGGCCGAGGCCATCTTCGAGAAGCTGAAGAGCCTCGAGGGCCGCTGGGTGCAGATGGACGTCGAGGGCGCCGTCGCCGAAGCGGGGACCGAGGTGATCTACGAGGTCACAGCCGCCGGCAGCGCCGTCATCGAGACGGAGTTCGCGGGCATGGACCACGAGATGGTCACGGTGTACACGCTGGACGACCGCAACCTGCGACTCACGCACTACTGCGCGATGGGAAACCAGCCGACGATGTACGCGGACCCGATCACGGACGAGAACCGTGTGACGTTCGAGGCGTTTGCCGTCGGCGGCGAGGACGACTCGGACAACCCGCACATGCACTGGGCGGACATCCGGTTCCTCGGACCCGATCGCGTGGATACGGTCTGGACTATCCGCCAGAAGGACGGCAGCCGGGGATTCGTCGGGAAGATGAACCTCGTGCGCGCCAACTGAGCGCAGCGGCGCGCACGTGATCTCCGCGCGGCGCGAACTGATCGTCGTTCTGGCGCTGATCGCGACCCTGACCTGCGTCAACCTGGTAACGGGTTCGCGGTCACCCACGGTGTGGCAGGACGAGGTTCAGGTCGCCGATGCCGCGATCAACTCCGTGCTCGGCAACGGGTTCACGTCCACGGTTTCGCCGTTCCGCGATGGCGCGTTGTTCGCGCGCACGACGCTCTACCCGCTGGCACTCGTGCCGTGGCTGAGCGTGTTCGGCATTGGCCCGCTGGCAGCGCGGAGTCTCGGCATCCTGCTCGCGGCGTGCGCCGCGTTGCTCGCCTGGCGGGGCGCCGTGCGCTGGGGGCGGCTGCGCGGGGCGGGACTGCGCGCGGCGGTTCCGGCACTCGTGTTGTGCGGGTACGGGATGGCGCGCACGTACCGGAGCGGACGCTACGACTCGGTCGCCATCCTGCTGGTCTGTACCGGGTGGTGGGCGTTCCACGACCCGTCGCGCCGTCGGGCGGTTGCGTGGCTGTTCGGTCTCTCGCTCCTCGGCGCGTTCGCGGGACCCTACGTGCCGGCGTACGGCGTCCTGGTCGCGCTGCTCATCGTGCTGGCCGCCGGACGCGCGGGCGTATCGCGCGCGGCGGCCGTGTTCGCGGGCACGCTCGCGAGCGCCGTCGCGTTCGGGGGCGTGCATGCTGCGCTGGGGACGTACTCGGAGATGGTGGCGTCCTTCTCGGGACCGCACGCACTGCCCGCGTCCGTGCCGGATCGGATCGCCACGACGGCCGCCGCGCTGCCCGGCGTCCTGCTGACGGACTGGTCGACGTCGATCTTGCTCGTCGTCCTGGCGGCGTGCGCGTTCCTGATTCCGCGCGAGCGGCGGGGGGACGTCGTGCGCGCGCTGGTGACGGGCATCGTCGCGTTCGTCGCGATCCCCGTCGTCTTCATGCTCCTCGGCCGCTATCGGTCCTACTACACATGGACGGCGTTCCTTCCGGTAGCGCTCGCCGCGCTCGCGGTCCTGGACGGGACGCTCGCTGTCCCGGTCGCTCGCTGGAAGGCGCGCACTCTCGCCACCGGGGTCGTGCTGGCGCTGCTGGTCGGTCTTCCGGCGCGCACGGCGGTCACGGTCCTGCAGTGGGACGCCCGTGACCCGCTCCGTGCCGCGAGCTTCGTCGAGCAGAACGTGAGCCCGGACGATGACGCGCTCATCGGCTACCAGGCCTACTACGGTGCGCGCCTCCATGCCCGCAGTGTGACGTCGCCGGGCGCGGCGGGGTACCTGACCGCCGAAGACTACGCCAGGATCGACGTCATCGTTGCAGAGCCCGGTCTCGCGGAGCGCTTCGCCGAGGCTGCAGGCGGGCGGTGGCGCGAGGTGGACCGCCTGGCGCCCAGCACCGAGCGCCTGCGGGCGCCGTGGCTCCCGTACCTCGGAGACCCGCAATGGGGTCCGAGCGTGCCGACGACGGCCCAGCTCTACCCGCTGATCGTACTCCGCCGGGAGCGGTGACGTCCCCGACCGCAGTGTTTGCGTACCGATGGCCGGTGATGCGCGTAGGCTGAGGAGATGGAAGGACAACGGGGACCGGACGGACGATGGCGGGCGGGGGGAGCCGCGCAGCGGATCGACATCGATCCGGCCGTCATCGCGCGAATCCTGAAGTGGGGCGCCGGTGCCCTGCTGGCGCTGATCGTCGTCTTCTCGAGCTTCTACACGGTCGAGCCCGAGGAGAAGGCCGTCGTGCTTCGCTTCGGCAGGTACGTGGAGACGACCGAGCCGGGACTCCACTGGAAGCTTCCGCTCGGTATCGACAAAGCGATCAAGGTGCCGGTCACCAGGGTGCAGAAACTCGAGTTCGGGTTCGGGTCCACGGACGTCGGCGTGCGGACGCAGTACCGCCAGAACACCGAGGAGGACCGCGAGACCAAGCTGATGCTCACGGGTGATCTGAACCTAGTGAGCATCGACTGGGTCGTGCAGTACCAGATACTCCAGCCCAAGGATTGGCTGTTCAACCTGCACGCGCAGGAGAAGACGATTCGTGATCTCGCCGAATCCGCCATGCGCGCGGTCGTTGGCGAGCACTCGATCGACGAGGTGCTCGTCGGCCGCGAGTCGATCGCGGGTCTCAGCCAGTCGGAGCTCCAACGCACGCTGAACGACTACGAGTCAGGCGTGCAGATCCTGACTGTGCAGTTGCAGGACGTCACGCCGCCCGAAGAGGTCGCGCAGAGCTTCAACGAGGTCAACAAGGCGGAGCAGGAGCGTAGCCGCGCCGAGAATGAGGCGATGCAGGACTACAACCGCGTCATCCCGCTCGCCCGGGGTGAAGCGAAGAAACGCATCGCCGAGTCCGAGGGCTACGCGATCGACCGCGTGAACCGCGCGAAGGGCGCGGTCGCCCAGTTCGAGGCACTCCGGCTCGAGTACGAGCGCGCGCCTCGTGTCACGCGGCACCGCATGTACATGGAGATGCTCGAGGCGGTCCTTCCGAACGTGTCCCGGATCATCGTGGCCGACGACGCCGGCGGTGTCCTGAAGCTGCTTCCGCTCGACGGCGGGGGGCCGCGA
The DNA here is from genome assembly GCA_965248445.1 of Planctomycetota bacterium. GTDB lineage: Bacteria > Planctomycetota > JAJSAM01 > JAJSAM01 > JAJVHW01 > CBDFJG01. The sequence continues at coordinate 191,311 of CBDFJG010000002.1, read as the reverse complement.
TGAAGAAGGGCCTCGGCGGTGTGACTCTCGTGATCGTCGGCGCGGCGGCGTTCCTCGCGCTGTCGTCCTCGATGTACGTTGTTCGCGAGTGGGAGCAGGTGATCATCACGCAGTTCGGCGATCCGCGGGGCGAGCCGGTCACGGAGGCCGGGCTCTACTTCCGGACGCCGTTCGTGCAGGAAGTCAAGCGCTTCGACAAGCGCATCATGGAGTGGGACGGTCACCGCAACGAGGTGCCGACCGCGGACAAGCGCTTCATCTGGATCGACACGACGGCCCGCTGGCGGATCGTCGACCCGCTGCTGTTCCTGCAGACAGTGCGCACGAACGAGGGCGCGCAGACGCGCCTCGACGACATCCTCGACTCGGCGACGCGCGACCAGATCAGCGCGCACCGGCTGGTGGAGGTCGTCCGCGCGTCGAATCGTGTGATCGACGAACCGACGGTGTCCTCCGACCACCAGGACACGATCGGTGTCTCGACGGACCAGATCGAACGCGTGGAAGAGGGCCGCGACGTCATCGAGCAGCGCATCCTCGCGTCCGCCAAGGTGCTCGCGCTGAACTACGGCATCGAGTTGAAGGACATCCGCATCAAGCGCCTGAACTACCGCAAGGACGTGCGCCAGGCCGTGTACGCGCGCATGATCTCGGAGCGCAACCGCATCGCGGAGCGCTTCCGTTCCGAGGGCGGCGGACGCAAGGCCGAGATCCAGGGCGAGGTCGAGCGCGAGCAGAAGACGATCAGTTCCGAGGCGGAGCGCAAGGCGCTCGAGATCGTTGCGAAGGCGGACGCCGACGCCGCGCGCATCTTTGCGGATGCGTACGAGAAGGACGCCGACTTCTACGCGTTCTGGCGCACGCTCGAGACGTACACCAAGATCGTCGGACGGAACCACACGCTGGTGATCTCGCCGAAGAGCGAGCTGTATCGCGTCCTGATCGAACCCGGCGCGGAGTAGCCGGCTCTAGCCGCCCATGTCGAGCGGGTTGCGGAACGGCAGCACCCAGTAGCCGAGCGCCGCGCCTCCCCAGACGACCAGTCCGATCGTCCCGGTGACGATCCCGGTCCACGCGTGCCCGCCGCCCTGTGCCTTCGGGTCCTTCCGCGACTTCGCGAGCCCCGCGATGCCGAGCAGGATCGCCACGGGGCCGAGCGCGATGCCGACGTAGGGGATGAGCCCGAAGAGGCCGAGGTAGTACGCCGCCAGCGCGAAGGGGTTCCTGGTGGGGAACATCGCCATGCATCCCTCGTACGGGACGAGCGCGCGGGAATCCAGCACGGGTCTCCCGGCACGATGGAGAAGGAGGCCTCACATGCGACTCGCTCAGACCGCTCTCTTTGCTCTCGCGCTCGCGTTCGTTGCGAGCCCGGCGACCGCGCAGGAGAAGCCGTGGCTCACCCGCCTGGATCAGGTGGAGGAACTCCCCTCGGAGACGACGTCGGTGCGCGTGCGCATCGACGGGCCGGATCTGGTCGCGGCGCTTGTGCGCCGCACGCCGGGGCTCACGACGCTGTCGATCTCGAATCCCAGCAACCAGATCGACCTCCGCACCCTCGAGATGCTCGCGCACTTCAAGAAGCTGCGTTCGCTGACCCTCGTGGGGGACCCGTTCCTCTACGACAAGGAGTTCGCCGCGCTCGGCGCGCTGACCCAGTTGGAGACGTTGCGCCTCTCCTTGCCGTGACCCAGCTTCACGGACGCCAGGCTGGCGTCACTCGGAGCGATCGTGAACCTCGAGACGCTCGACGTGGCGGGCTGTCGCGGGGACGTGCCCGAGATGGAGAAGAGGGTCTGGGCAGAGATCCGCGCGAACCGCGACAAGGCGAAGGCCGGCGACACGCCGGTCCCGGACACGAAGCGTACAGAGCGTCTGCTCGAGGAAGCGCAGAAGCTGCGCGAGGAAGCCGCCAAGCTCCGCAAGAAGGCGGCAGAACTCGAGGCGAAGGCCGCCGAACTGGAGCGCGCTACCGAGAAGTAGGCGTCCGCTTCTACGCATCTGCGGTGCGACGGACTAGTGGTTCGAGAACTCGACCCAGGTCTCGCCGTCCATGTTCACTACGCGGCCGCGTGGGCGCGAGCTGGGACGCGCGCAGCCGACGGAGTGCGTCGGAACCTCGAGGAGTGTGCGCAACTTGCGCGTGAAGTTCTCTCCCGGAAAGACCATGGCCCCGTCGATGCGTTCCGGTGTGCCCACCGCGCGCATTGTGCCGACGCGCCAGTCGACCACCGGTGGACCATCGGGAGACAGACGCGGGTCGGCATGCGGACGCGCCGCGGTCTCGCAGAGCCACACGGTGTTCGGGTACGGCTCCGGCTCCGGCAGCACGTGCCACGCGATCAGACTCAGCAGGGCCCAGCCGATGACGACCATGAACGGCGCCGCCACACACCACATCACCGCGCGCCGCAGTCGCGGCGTCCGTGCCAGCCCCGGGCGGGCGGGCGTGCGCGGAGGCGCAGCCGTCGTCACGCGCCGCCTTCCGCCGCCACGAGCTCACCGAGCATCTTCAGCCCCATGCGCCACGCACCTTCGTGGCCCTGGCCGCTCTTCTCGTGCGCGACCTCCTCGTGCACGAACGTCACCTCGGTGCCGCCCTCGACGGCGCGCAGCGTCACGTCCATCGGCTGCGGCCACGTCTCCGGCACGTTCGAGAACTCGACGTCGGGGTTGCCGTGCCAGAGGAACGTGAAGCGGATGTGGTTCGGCGCGTCGACGGTCTTGTACTCGCCCTCGCACCAGACGGGCGTTCCGTGCGGCGTCTTGCCGTGTAGCTCGTAGCGGCCGCCGACGCGAACGTCGGCGGTGCAGCGTTCCCCCCAGTCCACCATGAACCACTTGCCGAACAGCTCGGCGTCGGTGAAGCCGCGGAAGAGGGCGTCGGGGGTTGCGGGGAGCGTGGTCTCTATTCGCACGGACGGTCTGGACATGCCCAGAGCGTATCCTCCGCCCGTGGAAGAGCGGGAATCCGGGGGCGCGGCGGTCTCGACCTGCCCGAACTGCGACACGCCGGCACGGGGGCGCTGGTGCCACGCCTGCGGTCAGGACAACCGGCGCCCGCGGCTGCGGACGCGCACGCTGATCGGCGACGCGTTCTCCACGTTCACGGATCTCGATTCCCGATTCATGCGTACGCTGCGAGGGCTCACGACCCGGCCGGGCGCGTTCATCAGCGAGTACGTGGCGGGGCATCGCGCCGACCGCTTCCCCCCGTTCAGGTACTTGGTCGTGCTGTTCGCCGTGATGCTCGTCGTGAACCCCTCGATTCCGACGACGATGGGCACGGCCTCGGGTGAGGCGCCGCACCACGCCGCGCTCGCCGTCGTCGGGCGCTTCCTGATCGTCTTCACGATCGCCGGGGTGTTCCTCTGCGCCGCGGCTCTCTGGGTCTTGCAGTTCAGCCGCGCCCGCAGTTACGCCGAGTGCGCAGCGTTCACGCTCTACGCGGTCGGGCACTCAACGGCGCTCAACATCGCGTTGCTGGTGATCTACCCCCTCGGATACCTGTGGTACTTCATCGCCGGGAACGTGGTGATGGTCCTGTACTGGGGGTGGGCCATCCACGGCTACTTCCGCGTCGGGGTCTTCGGCGCCGTGTGGCGGGTGGCGGCCATGTACGTGTTCTACTTCCTCGGCACGTTGGGAGGCGTCGCAGCGTTCGTCCTGATGTGGACCCTTGCTGCCGAGTTCATGAAGCGGATCTAGCTCGCTCAGACGGGCTTGCCGTCTTGCCAGGTGTAGAACCCCTGGCCGGACTTCTTCCCCGTCTTCCCCTCCGCGACCATCCGGCGCAGTAGGTCCGGCGCCTTGTACTGGTCGCCGCCGAGTTCGTTGTGCAGGTGGTCGGCGATGGCAAGACGCACGTCGAGGCCCACGAGGTCGGTCAGCTTGAGTGGGCCCATCGGGTGGCGGTAGCCGAGTTCGAGAGCGGTGTCGATGTCGGCAGGGCTTGCGACGTTCTGCTCGACCATCCGCATCGCCTCGAGGCCGAGGCAGACGCCGAGGCGGCTCGTCGCGAAGCCCGGCACGTCCCGCACGACGATGGCTGTCTTGTCCAGTCGTCCGGCGAGCGCATGTGTGCGTGCGAGCGTCTCGTCGGAGGTCTGCTCGGCCATCACGATCTCGAGGAGCTTCATGATGTGGACCGGGTTGAAGAAGTGCATCCCGATCACGCGCTCAGGACGGGTGGCGGCGGCGGCGATCTTCGTCAGCGAGAGCGACGACGTGTTGCTGCCGAGGATCGAGTCCGCCGGCATGGCCGTGTCGAGCTCGGAGACCAGTTGGCGCTTGAGGTCGAGGTTCTCGTAGACCGCCTCGACCACCACGTCTGCTGTGGCCGCGTCGGCCGCCATGTCGGTGCTCGCGCGCAGACGCGCAAGTCCCGCGTCCATGGCGTCCTGCGCGAGCTTCCCGCGCACGACGCCCTTCTCCATGTTCTTGCGCACCGCGCCGAGCGCGGACTGCACTTGCTCCTGGTTCACGTCGTACAGGGCGACGTCGAAGTCAGAGAGCGCTCCGACGTGCGCGATGCCGCGCCCCATCGTGCCTGCACCGATCACCAGCATGCGTTCCATCGCGACCTCTGCCCGCCCGTTTCCCGGGTGAACGCGGAGGCTACTCGGAGGACTCGTCCTCGGCTGCCTTCTCGGTCTCGGTCAGTTCGGCGAGCTGCTCCTCGGCGTCTTTCCGGAGGCTCGATCCGTACTCGTCGGCGAGCACGGACTGAAACAGTTCACGGGCTCTCTCGAAGTCGCCCATCTGGTACTCGGTGCGCGCCATGAGGTACGCCAGCCGCGCCCGTTCGACGGCGCGGGCGGTGTCGACCTCCGGCTTGACCTTCTCGTCGGCAGTCATCTCGTCGAGCAGCTTGACGGCCTCCTTGCCCTCGTCGCTCTCGGGGAACTGGCTCTCGATCTTGGTGAGGAACTTCAACGCGTTCGGCCGCCCCCGCGAGCCCTTCTGAAGGAGCTTCTTCGCGTTGCGCAGCCACGTGCGGGGGAACATCCGGTAGCGCTTGCGAGTCGAGTCGATCAGCGTCTTCCCGCCCGCGAGCTCTTCCTTGTCCGCGACCTCGTCGAGCAGGCGGTCGCACTCGCGGTACCAGGTCGCGAGCAGCGCGGCCCGGGCGCGCAGGTATGTCGCAGTGTTCTCTGCCGACGACCAGCTCGCGACACCGAACTTGTGGCCGTTCGCCTCGAACAGACGGCCCTGCTCGGCCCGCGGTCCGCCGCCCTCGCTGTTGATGTGGCAGAACGAGCAGTCCTTGTCCTGCTCCTTGGCGTACTCGCGCGTCGCCCCGGCCGTGCGCGGGGGCAGGGCCGTGGCCAGCAGCAGCGCCAAGCCGAGACAGCCGGCTCCGAGGGAGGTCGTGAAGCGCATCGGGGTACGAACCCGCAACACGGGTGCCGGGTTCCTGCGCGAGGCTACCCGGACGATCTGCCCGGCCGGTGTCCTCGGCAGGTGGCGCACCGCGGGCCGGGCTGGCAGAAGGGGATTTGGCCCGAGGCTGCGGATACCGTCGTGACGACATGACAGACGTGATCCGGAGCCGCATCTCGACCGACTCCGACGAGTACCGCGCGAACCGGGAGCATCACCTCGCGCTGCTCGGCGGATTGCGCGACCGCATGGACGACGTGCGACAGCACGGTTCGGAGCGTCTCGTCGAGAAGCACACCTCGCGGAACAAGCTCCTCGCGCGGGTCCGAGTCGAGCGGCTGCTGGACCCGGGTTCGCCCTTCCTCGAGCTGTCGGCGCTCGCGGCACACGAGGTCTACGGCAGTCGCGTCCCGGCTGCCGGCATCGTGACGGGGATCGGGCTCGTCCACGGCCGCGAGGTCATGGTCGTCGCCAACGACGCCACGGTGAAGGGCGGCACCTACTACCCTCTCACCGTCAAGAAGCACGTTCGCGCGCAGGAGATCGCAGCGGAGAACCGGCTTCCCACGATCTACCTGGTCGACTCCGGCGGGGCGTTCCTCCCGAAGCAGGACGAGGTGTTCCCCGACGAGAAGCACTTCGGGCGCATCTTCGCGAACCAGGCCCGGTTGTCCGCGGCGGGCATCCCGCAGATCGCGGCCGTCATGGGCTCGTGCACAGCCGGTGGCGCGTACGTGCCGGCGATGAGCGACGAGAGCATCATCGTGAAGGGCAACGGCACGATCTTCCTCGGCGGGCCTCCGCTGGTGAAGGCCGCGACAGGCGAGGTCGTTACCGCCGAGGAACTCGGCGGCGCCGACCTGCACACACGCATCTCCGGCGTAGCCGACCACATGGCGCGCGATGACGATCACGCGCTCGCCCTGGCTCGCAGCATCGTCGAGAACCTGAATCGCGATCCGCGGCGTACGACGCTCGACCTGCGGCCGGTCGAGGAGCCGGCGTACGACCCCGAGGAGATCTACGGCGTCCTGCCGCGGGACAACCGCACGCCGTACGACGTCCGCGAGGTCATCGCGCGGATCGTGGACGGCAGCCGCTTCCACGAGTTCAAACCGCTCTACGGCACGACGCTGACGACCGGCTTCGCGCATCTGCACGGCATGCCGATCGGCATCGTCGCGAACAACGGCGTGCTGTTCAGCGAGAGCGCACGCAAGGGCGCGCACTTCGTCCAGCTCTGCGGGCAGCGCGGCGTCCCGCTCGTGTTTCTGCAGAACATCACCGGCTTCATGGTCGGGAAGCGATACGAGGAGAACGGCATCGCGCGCAACGGCGCGAAGATGGTCCAGGCCGTCGCGACGGTGAAGGTCCCGAGGATCACGGTCATCATCGGCGCGTCCTATGGAGCGGGGAACTACGCTATGTGCGGCCGCGGCTACTCGCCGCGCTTCCTGTTCATGTGGCCGAACTCGCGCATCTCGGTGATGGGCGGCGAGCAGGCGGCAAACGTCCTCTTGCAGGTCCGCATGGACAAGCTGGCGGGCAAGGGCGAACAGATGACCGACGAGGAGCAGGCCGAGTTCAAGCGTCCGATCCTCGAGAAGTACGAGACCGAGGGGAGCCCGTACTACGCAACCGCGCGGCTGTGGGACGACGGCATCCTCGAACCCGCACGCACACGCGACGCGCTCGGACTGGCCCTCAGCGTGTCGCTCGGTGCGGAGACCCCCGAATCGCAGTGGCCGGTCTTCCGGATGTGACGCGGTGAGTGACGGAACCGATCGTGGAGTGAGAGTCGAGCGCGAGGGCGGTGTCGCTCGCGTCACGCTGTGCCGCGCCGAGAAGCGCAACGCGTTCGACGATCAGGTGATCGCCCGCATGCTCGAGGTGTTCGAGGACGTCGGCACGGACGACGGCGTGCGCGTCATCGTGCTGGCGGGGGACGGCCCGGTATTCAGCGCCGGCGCCGACGTCGAGTGGATGAAGCGCATGGTCACCGCCGACCAGGAGACGAACGTCACGGACGCACTGGCTTTGGCCGATCTCTACGAAGCGATCTCGGTCGTGCCGAAGGCGGTGATCGCGCGCGTGCAGGGAGCCGCGCTCGGCGGCGGTGCCGGCCTCCTTGCCGCGGCGGACGTCTCGGTGGCGGCCGAGGACGCGAAGATCGGGTTCACCGAAGCGCGGCTCGGCATCCTGCCCGCGGTCATCAGCCCCTACATCGTGCAGCGGCTCGGACCGTCCCGCGCGCGCCGCTGGTTCGTGACGGGCAGCCGCATGGACGGCAACGAAGCGCACCGCATCGGACTCGTCGACGTCGTGGTGCCCGCGGATCAGCTGGACGAAGCGGTCAATCGCGTGGTCTTCGCCGTCCTGCAGTGCGGTCCGGAGGCGGTCGCCGCCTGCAAGGAACTCGTCGAGGATGTGACCGGCGGACTCGCCATGGCCGGCGCTCTCGAGGACGGCTACGAGGCGGTGAAGGCGTACACCGCGGAGCGCATCGCCGAGGCACGTGTGTCGGCGGAGGGCCAGGAGGGCCTGCGCGCGTTCCTCGACAAGCGCAAGCCCCGCTGGGCGCAATGACCGAGGCGTACCGCCCCTTTGCATCGGTGCTGATCGCCAATCGCGGCGAGATCGCGGTTCGCGTCATTCGCGCGATACGCGAGGCGGGGCTGCGCAGCATCGCGGTCGCAAGCGAGGCGGATCGCGCTGCGCCGCACGCCCTTCTCGCGGACACGACCGCGGTCATCGGCCCCGGTCCGGCGCGCGAGAGCTATCTCGACATGGACCGCGTGCTCGCTGCAGCGCGCGACACGGGTGCCGAGGCGATCCACCCCGGCTACGGGTTCCTCGCCGAGTCGGCGGAGTTCGCGCGGCGTGTGCAGGAGCAGGGCCTGGTCTGGATCGGACCTCCGCCGGATGTGATCGACGCGCTCGGAGACAAGGTGCGCGCCAAGGAGACCGCGAAGGCGGCCGGTGTGGCGATCCTCGGCGGATACACCGGCGACTTCTCAGATCCGCGGGTCGTGCGCGACGCGGCGGAGAAGCTCGGGTTCCCGTTGCTGGTGAAAGCGGCGGCGGGGGGCGGAGGCCGCGGCATGCGCATCGTGCGCACGGTGTCCGAGCTGGCCGGGGCCGTGTCGTCGGCGACGCGCGAAGCGGAGTCGGCGTTCGGGTCCGGCCGCGTGTTCCTCGAGCCGTATGTCGATCCGACACGGCACGTCGAGATCCAGGTCGTCGGCGACGCGCTCGGAAACGTCGTGCACCTGGGCGAGCGCGAGTGCTCCGTTCAGCGGCGGCATCAGAAGATCGTCGAAGAGAGTCCGAGCCCGGTAGTCGACGCGGACCTGCGCGCGAAGATGGGCGCCGCGGCGGAGGATCTCGTTCGCGCAGTCGGTTACGTCGGCGCCGGCACCGTCGAGTTCCTGCTCGGACCCGACGGCCGCTTCTGGTTCCTCGAGGTCAACACGCGCCTGCAAGTCGAGCACCCGATCACCGAGATGGTGACGGGACTCGATCTCGTCGACCTCCAGTTGCGCGCCGCGGCCGGTCAGGCAATCGAGTTGGACGCAGCCCTGGCCCCCCGCGGGCACGCGATCGAGGTGCGCGTCTGCGCCGAGGACCCGGCGAACCGGTTCGCACCCCAGGTCGGTGAGATCCTCTACCTGCACCTGCCCGCGCATCCGGGAGTGCGCGTGGATGCCGGAGTGCGCACCGGTTCGGTCGTGAGCGAGCACTACGATTCGCTCCTCCTGAAGCTCATCGCCTACGGCGCTGACCGCGAAGAGGCCCGCCGTCGCGTACTGCACGCGCTCGACGCGATGGTCGTGCTCGGCCCCCGCACCAACGTGGCGTACCTCCGCGCGATCCTCTGCCACGACGCGTTCGTGCGGGGCGACCTGTCGACCGGCTTCCTGGCCGAGCACTTCGACGGCTGGGCGCCGTCGGACGAAGTCCCCGATCGCGTGCTCGCGGCTGCCGCGATCGGAGAGCACCTGACCCGCTCACGCGGCACGAACGGAAGTGCGGGCGGCGCGACGGTGCCGACTCCGTGGACGACTGTCGGTCCGTGGCGTTCCGTCGCTCGGGGAGACCGGTCATGAGCGTCCGCCGCTACCAGGTGAACGGCGAGGTGCGCGAGATCGGCGTGCAGGGCGACGGCGGCGCGTTCCGCGTGACGGTCGACGGCGAGCAGTTGCACGAGGACGTGCAGGTGGTGCGCACTCTGCGTGGGGGTGTCGAACTTTCGCTCTCGCCCGGCGGGCGGGCGGTCGTGGTACGCAGCGGAGACCGCGTGCACGTCTGGCTGCGTGGCCGCACCCACGTGCTCGACGTGGCGAAGCAGGGGAGCGGCGCTGCGGCCGGCGGCGTGCTCGACGACGAGCCGTTCGCGATCTCACCGATGACGGGCGTGGTCACCGCGATGCGCATCGCCGTCGGCGACACGGTCGCGGCGGGTGAGGTCCTGTTCGTCGTCGAGGCGATGAAGATGGAGTTCTCCGTCGAGGCCGAGCGCGATGTCGTGATCGAGGACATCGAGGCATCCCCCGGCGATCGCGTCGACATCGGCCAGGTTGTCGTCCGCTTCGTCGAAGCGGGCACGGAGGGCGCGAAGTGAGTCTCACCACACCCGACGCCGGACGCTTCGTATTCGAACGACCCGTGCGGTTCAACGACGTGGACCACGCGCGCGTCGTCTACTTCCCGAAGTACCTTGACTACTGCCACGAGGCGTACGAGGAGTTCGTCCACTTCACGACGGGTCACCCGTACGCAACGCTTGTCAACGACTTCGGACTGGGCTACCCGGCCGTGCACGCCGAGGTGAACTACTTCGCACCGTCGAGTTTCGGCGACGTGCTGCGCATCCGCGTGACCTGCACGCGTCTCGGCACCAAGAGCGTGACGCTGCGCTACCTGATCCGGCGCAAGGGTGACGACGCCAAGATCGCGGACGCCAACGTGACCGTCGCATGCATCGAGATGGACGTCTTCAAGGCCGTTCCGATCCCACCCGAGCACCGCAAGATGTTCGAAGCGCACTCCGAGTAGCGGCACTCCGCATGCTCCGCATCCTCGCTCGCGCGAGGCAGAACCGCGCCGATCCTCAGCGTAGGCGCGGGCCGCTGCGTCGCGGCTCGGGGGCTCCGCTCACCGATCCGGGAGCATCACTTCGCCGCCGTCTTCGACGGTGATGTCCACCTCGTCCCCGTCCGGGTAACGCACGACGTGCTCGCCGGGCGGGACGCCCTCCCAGGTGGCGCGGAACGTGAGGTCGGCGGCCATGCGCGGGGCCGGGATCGGGAACTCGTCGTCCAGCACGAGTAGCGCGTTCTCGTCGTCGCAGTGAACGGTGCCGCCGCCCGTCGGCGCGGCGCCGACGGGGACACGGATCTCGTGACCTGGCGACAGCTCCGCACGGAGCACGACCCACTGGCGTCCGCGGGTGCGCGCCGCGACGACGCGGGATCCCGCGCCGAACTCGTTGCAGACCCACGGCCGGGCGGGCGCGCGAATCCGGTACGAGTTTCCGTCACGGCCCTTCCATGCGCACAGGAACAGCGCCTTGGTCTCGTCGCGGATCGCCGAGCCGGACGTGCCCGTCTCCTCGTCGTAGAGGACCAGTTCGTCGGGCCCTGCGTGCGGACCCCCGTCGATCCTGATCAGCGAGCGCTGCGGCGCGACGATCCGGATCGGCTCCGCGGTGTCGAACACCCCCGCGGAGTCGACGTGCCACAGCATGCCGCGCTCAGCGTCCGTGAGGATCAGTTCCGTGCGGACTTCATACGCTGTGCCCCGCGGGGCCGTGACCACGAACTCGCCAGGCGGCCCCAGCATCCGGCCCGGAAACGGCTGCGACGTCGCGAGCATCTCCCCCGTGCCGACGTACACCGTGTCGTTCCACGGGCGCGGGCCCTCCCAGCGGAACGTGAACGTCTCGGGTACGGGAGCCTCTCCGTTCTTCGGTACGGGAGGAGGCGTGACCGGCTCGTCCTCACCGCAGCCGCCGCACGCGGCCGGCGACAGGGCCAACAGCAGCAACGCGAGAGCGGACCTCACGACTGCTTCTCGCGCCTCCGGGCAGCCTTGCGCTCGAGGAAGTCCGTCATGCGCGCATGCTTGTCGTCGCTCTCGAACAGCACCGCCTGGGCGAGTTGCTCGACGAGGACTCCCGTGTCGTGGCCGCTGCGGCTCGACGTGTTCAGCGCGAGCTTCGCGAGACGCACGGCGAGAGCGCCCTGCTTGGCGATCTCCTCGGCCAACTCACGCGCCGACGCGAGCACCTGGTCGTCCGGCACGACGCGATTGAGGAGGCCGATGCGCTCCGACTCAGCAGCCCCGACGATGCGGCCCGTGAAGATCAGCTCGCGGGCGCGGCCGAGGCCGACCAGCCGCGGCAGCCGTTGCGTCCCGCCCGCCGCCGGAATGATGCCGAGCGCGACTTCGGGCTGGCCGAGCTTCGCGGACTCGCCGGCAACGCGCAGGTCGCATGCCATCGCGAGTTCGCACCCGCCGCCGAGCGCGTAGCCCGTGATCGCGGCGATGGTGGGGAACCGCAGGTCTTCGACCCGCTGGAACAGCCGCGCATTGATGATCTGCAAGGCCTCGGGTGCCTTGCGGTCGCGCAACTGGCCGATGTCCGCGCCGGCCGCGAAGGCCTTGCCGCCTGCGCCCGAGAGGATCAGCACCTTGACGTCGTCGCGGCCGTCGAGCGCATCGAGCCCCCGGTGCAGGTCGTCGATCATCGCCTGGTCGATGGCGTTGCGCTTCTCCGGCCGGTTCAGGACGAGAGACGCGATGCCGTCGGCGCCGACGTCGAGAGTGATGTTCTCGTAGCTCATCTGTCTCTCCTAGGGTGTCAGGACGACCTTGCCGAACTGTTCGCGATTGTCGAGCACGCGGTGCGCGTCCTGAACTCGGTCGAGCGGCAGCACACGGTCGACGACCGGGCGCAGCAGGCCCTTCTCGATCAGGTCCACGACCGTGTGCAGTTCGGCGCGGCAGCCCATGGTCGAGCCGAGGAACGAGAGGCTCTTGAAGAAGAGCATGCGCAGGTCGAACTTGCCCTCGAAGCCGCTCGTCGCGCCGCATGTCACGAGCCGCCCGCCCCAGGCGAGGCTCTTCACGCTACCCGGAAACGTCTGCTCGCCGGTGTGCTCGAAGACGATGTCGGCACCCTTCTTGGCCGTGATCTTGCGGACCTCCTTGGCGAAGTCCGTCTCGCTGTAGTTGATGACGTGGTCCGCGCCCAACTCCGTCGCGAGGTCGAGCTTCTCCTGCGTGCTCGCGGTCGCGATCACGGTGGCGGAGTAGAGCTTCGCGATCTGGACGGCCGCACTGCCGACGCCGCTGCCGGCCGCGTGCACGAGCACGGTCTCGCCGGGCCGGATGTTGCAGCGCGCCACGAGCATGTGCCATGCGGTCTGGAACACGAGCGGGAAGGCGGCGGTCTCCTCGAACGACAGGTTCGACGGCTTCGGGAGGAGGTTCGCCGCGCTGACGACGGCGTACTCGGCGCAGCCGCCGTCCGTCGTCTCTCCGTAGATGCCGTACCCGGAACAGAGGTTGTCGTCGCCGGCGAGGCAGCGCCGGCACGTGCCGCAGGAGAACCCTGGGGCGATCGCGACCTCGTCGCCCTCCTTGGCGTTCGTGACGCCTGCGCCGACCGCGTCCACTACGCCGGCGAAGTCGCAGCCGAGGATCATCGGCAGCGGGAACGGATGTCCGGGCACGCCCTGCCGCACCCAGATGTCGAGGTGGTTCAGCGCGGCCGCGCGCACCGCGACACGCACCTGACCGGCGCCCGGCGTGGGGACCTCGCGTTCCTCGATCAGGACGCTCTCGGGCCCGCCGTGTTCCCGCACGACGCACGCTCGCATTGTGGTCATGACTCTGTTGCCATCAGTGTCTCCGTCCGGCTCCGCGTGGCGGGATTTCAGGGGCGCCCCGCGGCCGAACCGGGGAAGGTAACCGAACCCCGCGGGCGGTGCCCGCAAGCAGGAGGCGCAATGGCCGAACGACGCGTGGCACTGGTGACCGGCGGCAGCCGCGGCATCGGACGGGCCTGCGCGACGGCGCTGGCCGCGGCGGGCTACGACGTAGCGGTCACCGCGCGCGACACGGAGCTCGGCGCGGCCGCGGTGTCCGCGATCGAGAAGCACGGCGTGCGCGGTCTGGCCGTCGCGATGGACGTGCGCGACGCGGACGACATCGCGGCCGGAGTCGCCGCAGTGACGTCGGGTCTCGGCGTGCCGGCTGTGCTGGTGAACAACGCGGGCGTCGCGAACTCTGCACCGTTCACACGCATTAAGCCGCAGGAGTGGGCCGACACGTTCGCGATCAACGTCACCGGCCCGTATCTCCTCATTCGCGCGTGCCTGCGCGGGATGCTCGACGCGAAGTGGGGCCGCATTGTGAACGTCGCCAGCGTCGCGGCGCTGCAGGGCGTCGCCTACGCGTCGCACTACGCCGCGTCGAAGCACGCACTGTTGGGCCTGACCCGTTCGCTGGCGCTCGAGATCGCCTCGCAGGGCGTGACGGTCAATGCGGTTTGCCCCGGTTTCGTGGACACCGAGATGACCGAACGCAGCGTCGAGAAGATCGCCAAGACCACCAAGCGCTCAACCGAGGAAGCGCGCAGTGCCATCGAGAAGATGAGTCCGCAAGGCCGCCTGATGACCCCCGAAGAGGTCGCCGCCGCAGTCGTCTACCTCGCGAGCGACGGCGCCCGCGGCGTCAACGGCCAGGCGATCACGATCAACGGCTGATCGATGGCGTGGTCGCGGCCGAGGCGCGTCTGCCTTCGGACGGCCGTGCTGCTCATGGCCATCCTCGTCCTCGTGTCGGTGTTCGTCCGTCAGTGCGTGCTGACGATCGACGTGCGCGTCGCTGTGCCCGCGGGGACCACCCGCGTGACGACCGAGCTCGCGGGCTCCGTCGTGACCAGCGAGGTCGATGCACCGACTGAGGTGGCGCACGTGCATCGCGCCGCGTACGAGGACCTGCTCGTGGTTCGCTGGGACGGCGATAAGGGAGCGGGGGAGTACGAGGCCGAGGTCTACATCGACGAGGGTCACTTCGGCTCGGTGGACCTGCGGATCGGACGCGGTGGATCCGTGACGGAGCGCTCCTTCCTGTGGAGGAATCTCCTCCTCGAAGCCTTCAGGTAGTGCTGAGCGGCCCTCCGGGCGTTTTCCAGGTGCCGCGGGCCCCTCCCGGCCGGACACTCGGGTCATGGAGTACGAGCACATCGAGTTCGAGGTCGCCGACCACGTCGGGACCATCACGTTCACCCGTCCGGACAAGCTCAACGCGCTCACGTTCGATGCCTACAGGGAGTTCGAACACCTCACGCGGTCGCTCGCCAGGAACCCTGACGTCAAGTGCGTCATCCTGCGCGGCAAGGGGGCAGCCTTCTGCGCCGGCGGCGACGTGCACGAGATCATTGGCGAGTTGCTCGAGAAGGACGCTCACGACCACCTGCAGTTCACGGAACTGACGGGTGCCTGTGTCAGGAACCTGCGCGAGATGCCGCAACCGGTCATCGCTCAGGTTCGTGGCGCTGCCGTCGGCGCCGGCGCGGTGATTGCGCTGGCCGCCGATCTTCGAATCTGCGCCGAGAGCGCGAAATTCGGGTTCGTGTTCACGAAGGTCGGCCTGACCGGCGCCGACATGGGCGCCGCGTACCTGCTGCCGCGAGTCATCGGCTTCGGGCGCGCATCGGAGTTGCTGCTGCTGGGCGACACGATCGACGCCCAGGAGGCGCACCGCATCGGACTGGCCAACCGCGTCGTCGGCGAAGACGAATTGCAAACCGTCGTGTTCAACATGGCCCGTCGCTTCGCCAACGGTCCGACCCTCGCGCACGAGCTGACCAAGCGCATGCTTCGCCGCGAGCAGGATCAGGACTTCGAGAGCGCCATGGAGACCGAGACGCTCGGCCAGGCGCTGATGATGATGGGCAAGGACCACGCCGAGTTCTTCAAGGCGTGGTGCGCCAAGCGTCCACCCGCCTGGACCGGTAGGTGACGACAAACGACGGGATCGCCGCGCCGCGGCCGCAGGATGTCGTGGCGCGAGACCTCTGCCGCCGTCTGGCGGAGGAGGTCGTCGCGCCCGTCGCACGCGATGCCGACGCGACGCGCACGTTCCCGCGCGACGCCGTCATGGCGCTCGCGGCTGAGGGACTGCTCGGAGCGCCGCTGCCCGAAGACCTCGGGGGTCTCGGCTGGGACGCGCTCCAGCTCGCGCACATGTACGAGGAGATCGGGCGCGTCGACCAGAGCGTGCGCGGGTTCCTGTCGGTGCACGTCGGTCTCGTCTCGCAGTGCCTGTACGACCACGGCAGCGATGCGCAGAAGCAGGAGTGGCTGCCGCGGCTGGCCGTCGGCGGCGTCATCGGTGCGTACGCGCTCACGGAGACGGGCGCAGGGAGCGATGCCGCCGCCATCGCGACGCACGCGGCGCCGGACGGCGACGGCTGGCGCATCAGCGGCGAGAAGATCTGGATCACGAACGCGCTCTCCGCCGGAGTGTTCATCGTGATGGCGACCGTCGATCCGGCGCTCCGCCACAAGGGCGTGACGGCGTTCCTGATTCGCGGAGACGCCGAGGGACTGCGCCGCGACCGCATGCCCGGTGTCGAACTCGGCCATCGCTCGTCGGAGCACGCGAAGCTGACGCTCGACGGCGTGCGCGTCGGTCCCGCCGACGTGCTGGGCGAGGTCGGTGGCGGCTTCAAGGTGGCGATGGGCGGTCTCGATCACGGCCGGCTCGGAGTGGCCGCGGGCGCGGTGGGCTTGCTGCAGGCGTGCCTCGATGCGGCGACCGCCTTCGGCCGCTCCCGCCGCCAGTTCGGCAAGCGCATCGGCGACTTCCAGATGGTGCAGGAGCGCATCGCCGACATGGCGTGCGACACCGAGGCGGCGCGGCTGCTCGTCCGGCGTGCTGCCTGGATGGCCTGTCGCAACGAGAAGCGCACGAAGGAGGTCTCGATGGCGAAGCTGTTCGCCACCGAGGCGGCGTGCAAGTGGGCGGGGGAGACCGTCCTCCTGCACGGCGCGCGCGGCTACGTGAACGAACTACCGGTCGAGCGCCACTACCGCGACGCGCCGGGACTGCGCATCTACGAGGGCACGAGCCTCATCCAGCGCATCGTCATCGCGCGCGAGATCATCGGACGGGAGCAGAAGAGCACGTGACGGACGGCGCGCCCGTTCCCGAACGCCCGGTCCTCGACGACGGCGGCTGCCCGTTCGAGCGGCACGTGTTCGTCTGCATCGCAGGGAAGACCTGCCCCGGACAAGGCAGTGTCGAACTGCACGCCGCGCTCAAGAGCGCGGCCCGCGAGGCATGCGGCAAGGTGCGCGTGCGCGTCAACAAGTCCGGCTGCCTCGCGCAGTGCGGTCACGGCCCCATGATCGTCGTCTACCCCGAAGGCACCTGGTACGCGGGCGTGTCCCTCGGCGACGTCGACGAGATCGTCAGCGAGCACCTGATCGCCGGCCGCCCGGTCGAGCGCCTGCTCTTCCGCGGCCACCACCCCGGTCCGAACGTCGTGAGGGACTGACCGCGTGACGCTCGGCGAGATCCACGAGTGGGCCGACCGGATCTCACGAGACGCGCCGCCGCGACCGCCACCTGACCAGCCGGGCGCGCGACTGCACGAACTGGTCGACGAGATCCGCGCGATCCAGGACGCGTGGCGGCCTCCGGATCTGCCGGACGTGGCGCCCCTGAACGACACGGACGAGTTCCGTCGGTGGATGGATGCACAGGCCGAGCACTGCCGCGCGAATCCGGAGTCCGGAGGGCAAGCGGAGGTGTTGCTCGGCGAGTTGCTGAGCCGATTCCGCACCGCGTCGAACGGCGCGCGCACCTCGCTCTCTCCAGCCGTGCGCGCGTCCATCGACGGGCAGTTTCTCTGCTCGGTACAGGCGGCGAGCACGGACGCCGTGAGACGCGGCGATGCTTCCCTCCTCGACGATGCGTTCCTTGCGCTCGGTCTCGCGGCTCCAGGGAAGGACATCCGCGACGTGCTGGTCTGCAACGTGCTGCCGGGACGCGCCTGCAAGCTGCTGAACGTAGATCCGAAACAGGCGTCGCGGCCGGCGATGGCCCTGCTGGGTCCCGTCGGCGTCTACGTCGTGAGGGGCGCCGCACGACACATGGGCCGGGGCGACCTGCACTCGATGGGATGGCAGGCGCGTGGCCGCGGCGAGAGCTTCGAGTTCTTCCAGAAGCCCTGGTCGTGATCCGCCGTCAGAGCTACCGCCCCTCGAGCCGCTCCACGCGTTCACGAAGTGTGGCGACCTCGTCGCGCAGCGTGGCCAGTTCGTCACGCAGGGATGGGGACGGTGACGGGGGAGCGGCCGGAGCAGCGGCCGGCGGCGGTGCCGCGGTGAGTAGCGGCTCGGGGTCGGCGGTGGCCGGCGCGCCGTCCGTGCAGAGGAGCTGGCCCCAGCGGGCGTAGCGCTGACCCGGCCCGCGGGGAAGCACCTGCACGAAGCCGCGCTGCGCCAGGTCGCGGAGGAGTGCGTCCATGGAGTTGGCGCCGTCGTAGCGCGCCATCCGGTCGCAGCGGCGGAGCAACTCGGTGGAGGTCTGCGGACCGCGCAGGAGCAACTCCGCCAGAATGCAGGTCTCCTGCTTCGATGTCCCGAGCGCGTCGGCGAGGTGCTCGCTGTAGCGCACGGTCCGGCTGCCGGCACGCTCGACCACTCGGGCCAGGCCGTCCCGGTGCCGCATGCCCAGCAGGCAGCCCTCGATCTCGAACACCTCGAGCGTCATGACCGGGTCGCGATTGCTCTTCTGGTTGCAGGCGGCGGTCAGCGCCTTGATGGTGAGCGGGTAGATGTCGGGAGTCGTGAACTCCTTCTCGATCAGCGCTCCCAGCACGCGCGCCTCAGTGCGATCCAGTTTCATGGACGTCCTCCTCGGGGCAGGGTAGCGGGAAGCATGCGGCCCGCAGCCGCCGTCTGTACGATCGCCCGCTCGATCCCGGTCGGCGGCGTGCCCGCGGCCCCACAGCGGAGACGACGCATGTCCGAAGTAGCTCGCGAGGAGATGGAGGTCGACATCCTGATCGTCGGCGCGGGCCCGGCGGGGCTCGGCTGCGCGATCCGCCTGGCGCAACTCGCCGACGAAGCGGGTCTCGGCGAGGAGGACCTCCAGATCGCGCTGATCGAGAAGTCGGCCGAGATCGGCTTCCACGCGCTGTCGGGCGCGGTGATGGACCCCATCGCGATCCGCGAGCTGATCCCGGACTACGTCACGCGCGGCTGTCCGATCGAGGCGGACGTCGACGATGACGAAGTCTGGTTCCTGCACCACAACGACAAGCTGAAGGCGCCGTTCGTACCCAAGTCGCTGCGCAACCACGGCAATCACGTCATCTCGATCGGGCGGCTCGCCAAGTGGCTCGGCGACATCGCCGAGGAGAGCGGCCGCGTGATGGTGTTCACCGAGACGGCGGGCGACCAGATGCTCTACGACGGCGACACGGTCGTCGGCGTGCGCACGGGCGACAAGGGGATCGACAAGGACGGGAACAGGAAGCCCAACTTCGAGCCGGGCATCGACATCAAGGCCAAGGTCACCGTGCTCGGCGAGGGCGTGCGCGGCTCCCTCGCCAAGACGCTGATCCCGAAGCTCGGCATGGACGCGGAGAGCGACCCGCAGGTCTATGCGATCGGCATCAAGGAGCTCTGGCAGATGCCGAGCGGCTCCGTCAAGCCGGGCCAAGTTATCCACACCATGGGCTGGCCGCTCGACGACCACACGTTCGGCGGCTCGTTCATCTACACGATGGCCGACGACATCATCGACATCGGACTCGTCATCGGACTCGACTACAAGAACCCGAACCTCGAGCCGCACGCTCTCTTCCAGCAACTGAAGACGCACCCCGAGATCGCGAAGATGCTCGAGGGCGGCAAGATGATCCAGTACGGCGCCAAAGCGCTGCCCGAGGGCGGATACCACACGATCCCGCAGCCGTACGCCGACGGCGTGCTGCTTTGCGGCGACGTCGCGAGCTTCCTGAACCCGATGCGCCTGAAGGGCATCCACACGGCGATGAAGACCGGCATGCTCGCGGCGGAGACGGCGTTCGAAGCAGTGCGGGCGGGCGACACGTCGGCGGACGCACTCTCGCTCTACAACACGCGCATCAACGGATCGTTCGTCGAGAAGGAGTTGCGCTTCTCGCGCAACTTCCACTCGGGGTTCCGCTTCGGCACGGTTGCCGGCCTCTTCAACTCCGCGATGATCATGGCGACGAACGGCCTCGGTGTCTTCGGACGCGGCCGACGGCGTGCCGGCCACGAGGAGATGGAGCAGGTCGACCGCTACGTGGACCATCACGGCCTCGGCGAAGAGGCGCGCACGTTCCGCCGCCCGAAGTACGACGGCGCGGCCACGTTCGACAAGCTGACGAACGTCTATCACTCGGGCACGAAGCACAACGAGGACCAGCCGAGCCACCTGAAGGTGGCCGACACCGACCTGTGCGTAACTCGCTGCGCGAGCGAGTTCAACAACCCGTGCACGCGCTTCTGCCCCGCGCAGGTCTACAACATCGTGGACGACGACAGTGCCGCCACCGGCAAGAAGCTCCAGATCGACTTCGCCAACTGCGTGCACTGCAAGACGTGCGACATCATGGACCCGTACCAGGTGATCACGTGGGTCACACCCGAGGGCGGCGACGGACCGCGCTACGACCGCCTGTGACGCTCGTGGTCTGAAACAGTGCGGATCAAAATCCCCGCTGCTCCGCGCGACGCTCTTACGGCGTTACAAGCGGTTCCTCGCCGACGTGCGTCTGCCCGACGGCAGCGAGATGACCGTGCACTGTGCGAACTCGGGATCGATGCTCGGCCTCGACCGCCCCGGCAGCGCGGTGCTGATCAGCGACTCGCAGAATCCGAAGCGGAAGCTCCGCCACACGCTCGAACGGGTCAAGGTGCGCGGGGCGTGGGTCGGCGTCAACACGATGCTCCCGAACCACGTCGTGCGGGACGCGATCGAGCGAGGCCGTGTGCCCGAGCTCGCGGGCTACGACCAGCTGCGCACAGAAGTCGTCCTCACGAAGGGCACGCGCATCGATCTGCATCTCGCTCACGCCGGCCGCCAGCCGTGCTGGGTCGAGGTGAAGAACGCCACACTCTGCGCGGACCGTGTGGCCCGGTTTCCCGACTCGGTGACCGAGCGCGGGCAGAAGCACCTTCGCCAGCTGACCGAGGTCGTGCGGAGCGGCGCCGGCCGCGGCGTCATGTTCTTCCTCGTCAACCGACGGGACTGCGACGTCATGGAGCCCGCGGACGACATCGATGCCGAGTACGGGCGCTCCCTGCGTGAGGCCGTCGCCGCGGGCGTCGAGGCCCTGGCCTACCGCGTGCGGTTCCGCGGAGCCCACGTGAGCGTGGCCGAGAGGCTTCCCGTCAGGCTCCCGTAGCCCGCCCCGTTCACCAGCACTGCGCCTCAGGCTCGGGCGAGGCTGACTCAGCCAGTCAATTCCGAGGCCCCCGGCGTCCGATGAGAGCGTGGCGGGTCCGGCCACTCCCCCTTCGGTGGGGCCGGCGATCCGCTTTGCTGTGAGAGACGATCCATGAGCGAGCACAACGAAGCTGCGGGCGACGTCGCGGAGGGTGAGTGGGAGAGCGCAGTGCAGCGCATCTCGGAGAAGCTCAAGGCAGGCACCGCGGGCGGTGGCGAATCGCGACTGGCCGAGGAACTCGTGCGACTCGAGCAGCGCGCTCTCGAGGCGGAGGACACCCTCGCCCGCGAGCGCCATGCGTACACGGGTCGCGTCCGCGAGATGGAAACGAAGCTCAAGAAGCTCGAGCCGTGGCTGCACAAGCTGAAGACGCGCCACACCGCGATCTCCGCGGAGCGCGACCAGCTCATGGACCGCCTCTCGCGGCTCGAAGAGAACACGCAGCTGGGCGTCGACGCAGATCGGGAGGCACACGATCTCGCGGTGGATGCGGCCGTCAGCGAGCGCAACGCCGCCCGGCGCGAACTCGACGAGGTGCGCCGCCAGAACGAGGCGCGGCTCGCCGAGGTGCACGAGGTCTGGCAGCAACGCCTGCGCGAGGCCGAGGATGCGCGCGACGCGGTGAAGCGCGACCTGGACGAGACGCAGCACACGCTCAAGGGAGCGGGTCGCTCCGCGGACGAGCTCGCTGCTGCCCGTGCACGCGTCGAGGAGCTCGAGACGACGCTCGCCGACGAGCGCGCGGCTGCCCGCGAAGCCGTGCGCGGCGCGCAGGCCGCCGGCGAAGCTGTCGAGAGCGAGCGCCGCCGTGCAGAAGAGGCCGCGGAGTCCGCACGCCAGCGCAGCGACGAGCTCTCCAAGATCGAGGCGTCCCTGCAGAGCACGCGCGAGGATCTCGGCGCCGCGAACCGCGTCGCCGAGGAAGCACGCGCCGAGGCCACGGACGCCCGGCGGGCGCTGGCCGAGAACGAAGCCAGCGTCTCGACGCTGAGCGACCAGCTCTCGCAGCAGCGTTCGCGGCTCGACGCGAAGTCCAGCGAGGCCGGGTCCGCTCAGCAGGTTGTCGAACAGCTTCAGGCGACGATCGATCTGCTGCGCGAAGAGACCGCGGAGTCGAACCAGGTCGTCGCGAAACTGCGCGACGACGTCGAGGCGGCGCGCCGCAACAACCAGTCGCTGCGCGAGGAGCTGCAGGAGCGTCGCGCCGAGCTCGAGAGCGCCGTGGCCGACAGCAACCGCACCACGCGTGAGGCGGCGGATCTGACGACGCGCGCGTCCGAGCTCGAACAACTGGTGGGTCAGGCCCGCCACGATGCGCTGACCGCTTCGCAGGAAGCCGCTGAGCGCCTCGCCGCGGTCGAACGAGAGCGTGACGAAGAGCGCGCCAAGCAGCGTGCGGCGGAAGACCGTGCACGGGACCTCGACGGCGAGCTGACCGACGCCAAGCAGCGGGGTGACGTCGCGGAGTCGGGTCTTGCCGACGTCCGCGCGACGCTCGCGTCGTTGGAAGACGAGCACGCCGGACTGGTGCGGACGCTCGCCGACGAGCGCGAGCTCGCCGAGCAGCGCGCCGCCGATGCGGCGGCGACCGCGCGCACACAGCAGGATGCCGACCGGGCCGCGCACGACGCCGAAGTGCAGCGGCTGCGCACCGAGATCGAAGACCTGCGCGTGCAGGTCACTGACGCGGATGCGCGCAACGAGCGCGAGGCTTCATTGCACGCGGAGCAGATCGTGAAGATGCGTGGGGGTATCTCCACCGTGGTGACCGACGTCATGCGCCGCCTCGCATCGGGGGTGGAGACAGTCGTCGGAAAGACGATTGCCGTGGCGGACGCGGAAGCGCCGGAGCTGGACGACTTCGCCAGCGTCGACGACGCGGATGTCGAGGGCACGCCCGTCGACATGGACATGGTCGCACCCGAGTCCGGCACCGAGTGGGATCAGCTCCTCACGAACCTCGAGGCGCTGCGCAGCGAGGTCGAGGACTTCCGTCCGGAGTCGCTGCTCCCCGACACCGAGCTGCACTCGTTCGACGCGCTGGCAGACAGCAGTCCCGCCGGTGAGTCGGGCGGCGTCCACGAGCAGACGGCGTCCATCGCGGACGGTACGGCCGGCCCGGACATGGTCGGCACGCAGACCCTGCAGTTCGACGGGCCGCCCGCGGGCTTCGAGGCCACCGACGAGCACTCGAACACCGGTTCGAGCCTGTCCGTAGACGGCCATTCGGCCCCGATCGGGAGCTCCACCGAGGAGATGCTGCCGATGACGGACGAGGACCTGGTGGCTCCGGTGCCCAAGAAGAAGAAGAGCCGGCGCCGCAGCCGCGGTTCGAAGTAGCCGTCGAGTGCGCCGCGATCAGCGCGCTCTGCGGCCACCGAACATGTTGCCGCTGCCCGCGCCGCTCGGGCTGACGCGGCGGCCGATGCTGCGCGTGCCCGTACCGTGCGTCAGCGACGTGCCGCGCCACCCGCGGTGGCCGAAGCGTCTCCAGCCGTACGGATAGAACCCGCGGTGAATTCCGCCGCTGTGGTAGCGGCCCAGCCGGCGCCACTCGTCATCATGCCGCGCAGCCGCGGATCCGGTCTCGATCCGCGCGCGCAGTGACAATGCCTCCCGATTGGACGAATCGCGCCCAATCGCCTCGTTGACCGCGCCGAGCGCCGTGTCGAACTTGCCCCGCGTCATCTCGACGCTGGCCAGGTGGATCTGGTTGGCAACGAAGTGAGACGACAGCGAGTCGCCCGTGCTTGCCACAGCCGCTTCGACGCCGTCAGTGCTGCCGTTCCTCTTCGCGAGACGGCCGAGCCGTCCCTCTGCCTGGAGCACGCGGTCGCGCGCGGCCTTGAAGGACGCCGCCGCGCGGCGACTGTTCTCCGCCTCTGCGAGGCCCTTGCGTGTGTGCTCGAGCGCTTGCGCGTACAGCTTGTCCACGGGCGCGAACAGCTTGATGAGAGCGGCCTCTCGCTCGACGGCCGCGCGCCGCGCGGTCCGTGCAGCGTAGAGCCTTGCGCCCTCCCCGGCGGCCGCACTGCCCGGGAATTCGCGCTGCAGTCGCTCGAGGATGCGGTCGCCTTCGCGCTCCTTGCCCGCATCCAGGGCCGAACGGGCGCGCGCAAGTTCCGAGCGCGACGCCGTGTCGAGCAGCACCATGAGGCGCTGGTCTGCCTCGACGCCGTGATCGCCGCCGAGCGTCCCGGCGTGCATGTAGTGCACGCGCGCGATGTCATACAGGCCGTTGTCTGCGGCGTACTTGCCGATGGCGAGGTGACCGGACGCGTCGTCGTCGGGCAGCCGGCGGCTCCGCAACTCGCACACCGTACGCGGGTGCAACTCGGAGTAGCGCAGGCGCGTCGTGGCGGTCCCGCCACTGTCGGTGCCGATCTCGAGCTGGATCGACTCGCCGTCGTCGTCGAGGAGACGGCCCGTCACGACACGGCCGTTGCGCATGCGCACCGCGGTCGCGCTCTGCACCGTCCTCCCGTCGGCCTCCGCCTCGAACGACGCGGGCACGCGACCCCCGGCAAGCACGTCGGACCCTGCGGCGGGCAGCGAGATCCGCCGCTGTTCCGTCAGCAGGACGTCGAGCGAGGCGTCGCCGTAGATGTCGGTTGCTCCGTCCGCGACGAACGTCACCCCGACCGGTTGGATGACGCCCGGCTTGGTGACGAGCTGCGGCGATGCCTCGGCGACGAGCTGCGCTCGACGGGTCGCCACGCCCTCGGCAGCAGGGGCGGCGCACGCCGAAGCGGTGGCGGCGAGGGAGGCGACGACGAGGAACGCTCGAATGCGCATGGCTACTCCTGACAAGTCCCAGAACCCACGAACCTACCGATTCTATGCCCCCCTGCCTCGAGCCGGGGTCCGGGCGTGTGGGAATCCGTGCGTCCGCGTGTGCAACGTCACAGGATCGGGCGCGATGCGCGACAGGTCTTCCAAGAAGAAGCTGCTTCACGGAGCGGCGCGCCACTATCTGGGCGACGGCATGTTCGACCGCATCGGTCGGGCGGTCTGCCAGGCGGAGTGTCTGCCGCGAAAGGAGCTCCACGAGTCGTGGGAGGTCGCGCGGCGGGTGCGCAGGCGCCTCCACGGCACGCGCATCGTCGATCTGGCATGCGGGCACGGACTTGTCGCGCAGATCATGGCGTTGCTCTATGGCGATGTGCAGGACGTCGTCGCGGTCGACAACAAGCTGCCGCCGTCGGCCGAGCGGGTCGCGGCGGCGATGGCGACGACCTGGCCCACGCTGGCGGATCGCGTGCGACGGGTGGCGCGCCCACTCCAGTCGTTCCCGTTGACCGCGGACGACCTGGTCGTGTCGGCGCACGCGTGCGGCAGGCTCACGGATCTCGTGCTCGATCGCGCGGCCGAGGTGCGTGCCGACGTCGCGGTGCTGCCGTGTTGTAGCGACCACAGTCACCTCGACGCGGGCGGACTGGATGGCTGGATGGACCTCGACCTCGCGATCGACGCGGCCCGCGCGCTGCGCCTGCGCGAGAAGGACTACGACGTCTGGACGCAGACCATCCCCGGCGACATCACACCGAAGAACCGTCTGCTCTTGGGGTGTCCTCGCGAACGCCGCCGCCGCAAGAGTCAGGGGTGACCGCACCGCTCCCGGTCGACCGGGTGCTGCCCGAGATCGTGGCGGTGTTGCGCCGAACCGGCGCGCTGGTCCTGCGCGCGCCGACCGGCGCCGGCAAGACGACGCGTGTGCCGCCCGCCCTGCTGGACGCCGGACTGGCGGGCGACGGACAGGTCGTCGTGCTCGAACCGCGCCGCGTCGCGGCGCGTGCGGCCGCCCGCCGCATGGCCGACGAGCGCGGCAGCTCGGTGGGCGGCGAGATCGGCTACAGCGTGCGGCTCGATCGCCGCGCGGGCGCGGCGACGCGTGTGCTCGTCGTGACGGAGGCGACGCTCCTGCGGATGTTGCAGGCGGACCCGTTTCTCTCCGGCGTCGGCGTCGTGATCTTCGACGAGTTCCACGAGCGCAGCCTCGTCTCGGATCTCGGCCTGGCCATGGTGCAGCGCCTGCGCGAGGACGCGCGGCCGGGCCTGCGTGTCGTGGTCATGTCGGCGACGCTCGACACGGCCCCAATCGCCGCTTACCTCGACGCATCCGTCGTCGAGAGCGAGGGGTTCCTGCACCCCGTCGAGGTGCGGCATCTCGAGCGCTCCGACGATCGCCGCGTCCACGAACTCGTCGCGGCCGGCGTCAAGCGAGCGCTGACCGAGACCGACGGGGACGTGCTCGCGTTCCTGCCCGGCGTCGGCGAGATTCGCAGCACGGGCGGCCTGCTCGCGGACGTCGCTGCGCACCACGGCCTCGAGATCCACGAGCTCTACGGCAGCCTGCCGCCCAAGCGCCAGGACCGCGCGCTTCGGCGTGGCGACGCGCGCCGCGTGGTGCTCGCGACGAACGTTGCCGAGACGTCCGTGACGGTGGAGGGCGTCACGGCGGTGGTGGATTCGGGCTGGGCCCGGGTGATGCGTCACGACCCGGCGGTCGGGATGGACCGCCTGTCGCGCGTGCGGATCGCCAAGTCGTCGATCCAGCAGCGCACCGGGCGCGCCGGCCGCACCGCACCGGGCGTCTGCTACCGCCTGTGGACAGCGCCGGGCGAGAACGCATTCCCGGCGCGGCTGGAACCCGAAGTGCGCCGCGTGGATGTCTCGCCGGCTGCTCTCGAACTGCTCGCGTGGGGCGAGACAGATCTGTCGTCGTTCCCGTGGTTCGAGGCACCCGATCCGGCGCGGCTCGCCGTGGCGCTGGACCTGCTGGAACGACTGGGCGCCACCGACGGCGGACGCATCACAGACGTCGGGAGCGCGATGGCGCGCTTGCCGGTCCACCCGCGCATCGCACGCGTGTTGGTCGAGGCGCATCGTTTCGGGACCGTTCCCCGCGCGGCGTTCGCAGCGGCCGTGCTGAGCGAACGAGATCCTATCATGCGTCGCGGCCGTCCGCGTCCGGCCGGTCACGTCAGCGAATCCGACGTGCTCGATCGGATGGGCCTGATCACGCGGCACCAATACGACCCGCGGGTCCGGGAAGGAGTTGAGGGCCGTCTCGATCTCGGTGCGGCGCGCTGGGTCCAGCGCATCTCCGGAGAACTGGCGGAGACGGTCGCGTCCTCACTCGGTCCGTCGCCGAACGAGGGGCCGGTGTGGCGGGTGGGCGACCCGGACCCAGACCGGTGGATTCGGAAGCAGATCTGGATGGGCTATCCCGACCGGCTGGCCCGCCGTCGTGCGCCCGGCGACCGGCGCGCGGTGCTCGTGGCCGGCAAGGGCGTGAAGCTCGCGGTCGAGAGTGCGGTGAGCGAGGCAGAGCTGTTCGTCTGCATCGACGTCGACGCGGGGTCGGGACCGGAGGGGCTCGTGCGCATCGCATCGGCCGTGGACCGGGAGTGGCTTCCCGGCGATCGTGTCGTCGAGAGCGTCGATGTCTCGTTCGACGCGACCGCACAGCGGGTGGTTGCGATACGTCGCGTGCGGTTCGACGAACTCGTGCTCGAGGAGTCTCCCGCCGAGGCGCCGCGAGACGAGCGAACGGCGGCGCTTCTCGCCGGTGCGGCGGCCACGGACCTCGCCAGGGCGCTCGACCTGGACGCAGACGGAGTCGCGTCGCTCCGCGCGCGGGTGGCGTTCCTGCGCGAGCACGTGCCCGAGCTGGAACTGCCGGTGCTGGACGACGACTCGATCCGTGATCGGTTGCCGGAGTTGTGCGCGGGCAAGCGATCGTTCGCGGAGCTGCGGCTGCTCGGGGTCTCCGAGATGCTGCGCTGGCGACTCACGCACACGCAGCGGGCCGCTCTCGATCGGGACGCGCCCGAACGCATCGAGGTGCCGAGCGGCAGCCGGATCGCGTTGCGCTACGAGGCGGGACGCCCGCCCGTGCTGCCCGTCCGTATCCAGGAGGTCTTCGGCCTCGCGGAGACCCCGCGCGTGGCGCGGGGTCGGGTCAAGGTGCTGCTGCACCTACTGGCGCCCAATCAGAGGCCCCAGCAGGTCACCGACGACCTGGCCTCGTTCTGGGCCAGCACGTACGCCGTCGTGCGTCGGGAACTGCGCCGCCGCTACCCGCGCCACGCGTGGCCGGAGGACCCGCTCACGGCCGAGCCGGAGAAGCGGCCTCAGCGCCGCCGCCGCTGAGGCCCGGCGGATCCTCGACGGGTCCGCCCAGGGGCGCATATCATATCGTTAGTTCTGGAAGTCACGATATGAAAGCGCTGCACGCATCCCTCCGCCTGCTCGCCGACGAGACGCGCCTGCGCGCCTTGCGCGTGCTCGTGCGCCAGGAGTTGAACGCCGGCGAGTTGACCTCGGTGCTGGGCATCGCGCAATCGGCCGTGTCCCGGCACCTCGCACTGCTGCGCGAGGGCGGGCTCGTCCGGGTCCGGCGGCAGGGACGGTACGCGTACTTCTCCGCCGCGCGAGATGCCGGCGTCGTGTGGGACGCGATTGCCGGCCTGGTCGACGGCGCACCGGACGACCAGGGGGATCTGGCGCGGCTGGATGACGTCCTGCGTGCACGCGACGAACGACGCATGGGCGGTGGCTCCGCGCGGAAGGACTACGTGCCCGGTCGCTCCTGGGCGGCGTGGGCGCGGGCGCTGACTCTTCTGATCCCCGGATCGCCGCGTGTCGTGGACATAGGCTGCGGCGATGGCGGTCTGTCGCTGGAACTCGCGCGCTTCGCCGGGCACGTGACCGGCGTCGACAAGCGCGCGGACCATCTGCGCAAGGCTCGCGCACGCGCGAAGAGGGCACGGCTCCGGCACGTCTCCTTCAAGAAGGGCGACATGCAGGACCTGCCGTTCGCGGACGGCGACTTCGATCTGGCGGTGCTGTCGCAGTCGCTGCACTTCGCGGACGCGCCGGACGAGGCACTCGCCGAGGCGGCGCGTGTCGTCACGCGCGGCGGGCGGGTCGTCGTGATCGACCTGTTGCCGCACGACGAGGAGTGGGTCGGCGACCGGCTGGGCCACCGCTCGCGCGGGTTCGCACCGGCGCGGTTGCGCGCACTGATGAAGAATGCCGGCCTGACGCGCATCCGCGCCGAGAGGCTTCCCGGTCGCTCGGACGAGCCCTTCCGGCCCGTCCTCGCGAGCGGTGAGAGGAGAGCACCATGAGCGTCTCTCGTGAACTGCCGTGGCTCGACGCGCAACGTGCGGAGGCGTTGCACGTAGCCACGTCCGAGCGGATCCTCGTGTTCGACGGCGCGATGGGCACCGCGCTCCAGGAACGCGACCTCGGTCCGGAGGACTTCGGCGGCGCCGACCTCGAGGGCTGCAACGAGAACCTCGTCGCGACGCGCCCCGACGTCGTGCGCGACGTGCACGCGGGATACCTCGCCGCCGGTGCCGACGTCGTCGAGACCGATACGTTCGGCGGCACGCCGCTCGTGCTCGCAGAGTACGACTTGCACGAGCAGGCCGACGTGCTGAACGAGTCGGCCGCGCGGATCGCGAGGGAGACGGCGGCGACCTTTGACGAGCCCGGGCGCCCGCGCTTCGTCGCCGGGTCGATCGGGCCGACCACCAAGGCGATCAGCGTGACCGGCGGAGTCACGTTCGACGAGTTGAGGGAGAACTTCGGCCAGCAGGCGCGCGCTCTCCTGCGTGGCGGATCGGACTTCCTGATCGTCGAGACCAGTCAGGACACGCGCAACGTCAAGGCGGCGCTCCTCGGGATCGACGAGGCGTTCGCGGTGGTGGGCGGCCGTGTGCCGGTGATGCTGTCGTGCACGATCGAACCGACCGGCACGATGCTCGCCGGCCAGGGCGTCGAGGCGTTCTGGACGTCCGTCGCGCACGCCGAGCCGTTCTCCGTCGGCCTCAACTGCGCGACGGGGCCGGAGTTCATGACGGACCACGTGCGCTCGCTCAGTGCGCTCGCGACGAGCCGCGTGTCGTGCATTCCCAACGCGGGGCTTCCTAACGAAGACGGCATTTACCTGCTCGGACCTGACGAACTCGCGGGCGCTGTCCGCCGGTTCGCGGAACACGGCTGGCTGAACGTCGTCGGCGGTTGCTGCGGCACGACTCCGGCGCACATCACGGCGCTCTGCGAGGCGGTCTCCGGACTCGCGCCCCGCCGTCCGCCACAGCACTCGAAGACGCTCTTCTCCGGAATCGACTTCCTGGAGGTCTCGGGCGACAACCGGCCGCTCATCATTGGCGAGCGGACCAACGTCATCGGCAGCCGCAAGTTCAAGCGTCTGATCGTGGAGGACCGGTTCGAGGAAGCGTCGGAGGTCGGCCGCGCCCAGGTCAAGAGCGGCGCGCAGATGGTGGACATCTGCCTCGCCAATCCGGACCGCGAGGAGTTGGAGGACACCGAGCGCTTCCTCTCGTTCCTGGTGAACAAGGTGAAGGCGCCGTTCGTGATCGACTCGACGGACGCCGTGGTGATCGAGCGGTCGTTGATGTGGTGCCAGGGCAAGGCGCTGATCAACTCGATCAACCTGGAGGACGGCGAGGAGCGCTTCGAGGCTGTCGTTCCGCTGGCCACGCGCTTCGGCGCGGGTCTCGTCGTCGGCTGCATCGACGAGGACCCGCAGCAGGGGATGGGGGTGACGCGCGAGCGGAAGCTCGAGATCGCGCGCCGCTCGCACGATCTGCTGACCGGCAAGTACGGCGTGCGGGCGGAGGACATCGTCTTCGATCCGCTCGTGTTCCCGTGTGCGACGGGCGTTGCGGAGTACGTCGGCAGCGCCGTCGAGACCATCGAGGGGGTGCGGCTGATCCGCGAGGCGTTCCCGGCCTGCAAGACCGTGCTGGGCATCTCGAACGTCAGCTTCGGCCTTCCGGCGGCCGGCCGCGAAGTGCTGAACGCCGTGTTCCTCTACCACTGCACGAAGGCCGGCCTGGACATGGCCATCGTGAACAGCGAGAGGCTGGAGCGCTACGCCAGCATTCCCGACGAAGAGCGCGAACTCTCCGAGGACCTGCTCTGGAACCGCGGCGACGACCCGGTAGCGGAGTTCGCCGCGCACTTCAAGGGGCGCAGCGTCAAGACGACCGGCGACGCGCGCGCCGCACTTCCGCTCGACGAGCGCCTCGCGCGCAACGTGGTCGAGGGGACGAAGGAGGGATTGCTCGAAGATCTCGACACGAAGCTCGGCGAGGTGCGGCCGCTCGAGATCATCAACGGCCCGCTGATGACGGGGATGGACGAGGTGGGGCGCCTGTTCGCCGCGAATGAACTGATCGTGGCCGAGGTGCTGCAGAGCGCCGAGGTGATGAAGGCCGCGGTCGCGCACCTCGAACCGCACATGGAGAAAGAGGACGCGGCCTCCAAGGGCACGTTGTTGCTGGCGACGGTCAAGGGCGACGTACACGACATCGGCAAGAACCTGGTCGACATCATCCTCTCGAACAACGGGTTCAAGGTCGTGAACCTGGGCATCAAGGTGCCGCCCGCCACGCTCGTCAGTGCGGTGCGTGAGCACAACCCGGATGCCATCGGTCTCTCGGGACTGCTCGTGAAGTCGGCACAGCAGATGGTGGCGACGGCGGAGGACCTGCACGACGCGGGGATCGACATCCCGATCCTGGTGGGCGGCGCCGCGTTGTCGCGCAACTACACAGTGGGGCGCATCCGGCCGGCGTACGGCGACAATCTCGTCCTGTATGCCGCGGATGCGATGAAGGGACTGTCGTTGATGGAGCGAGTCGTCAAGCCCGCCGAGCGGAAGTCGCTGATGGAGATTGCGACGGAGAGGGACGCGCGAACCGCTCCTGCGGAGCGTCCGCCGCAAGCGGTGTTCGTGTCCACCACGCGCAGCAGTCACGTCTCACTCGACATCGAGATTCCGTCGCCTCCCGATTTCGACGAGCACGTCGAGGAGATCGCCGATCTCGACGAACTGTTCGAGTGGATCAATCCGGCGATGCTCTACGGCCGGCACATGGGTCTCAAGGGTGTGCGCCGCAAGCTCGGGACCGACGACCCGCAGGCGCGCAAGGTCGAGGCGGCCATCGCCGACGTGCAGGCGATCGCGCGGGACGACGGGCTGCATGTGCGCACGATCTGCCGGTTCTTCCGCGCCGCGTCGGACGGCAATCGTCTGATCCTCGCCGGGCCGGACGGCGGGACCGTTGCGGAGTTCGATCTACCGCGGCAGGCCAAGCCCGATGGACTGTGTCTGGCGGACTACGTGTTGCCGCCACGGGATGGCGCGCACGATCACGTCGCCGTGTTCGTGACCACGGCCGGAGAGGGCATTGCCGCGCGCGCCGAAGAGTTCAAGCAGAGGGGCGAGTACGTGCGGTGTCACGCGCTCTCCGCACTCGCGATCGAGAGCGCGGAGGCGGCAGCAGAGCGGCTGCACGCGCGGCTGCGCACGGCCTGGGGTTTCCCGGACCCGGACGGCATGACCATGCTCGAGCGGTTCCAGGCCCGCTATCACGGCAAGCGGTACTCGTTCGGCTACCCGGCGTGCCCCGATCTCGAGATGCAGGACGACCTGTTCCGCATCTTGGATGCCGGGAGGATCGGGGTGAGCCTGACGGACGGTCACATGATGGAGCCCGAGGCGAGCGTGTCGGCGCTGGTCTTCCACCACCCCGACGCCCGCTACTTCTCCGTCTGACACCGAGTCTAAGAACTCAACTTGCGAGGCCAACGCTCGCGCCCGACGGAATCGGTCCGCGCTCGGAAGTTGAGTTCTTAGACCCGGTGTCCGGGAACCGCCCTCCGGATCGGCCGGTTTCCCACCTTGGCGCGGTACGTTTCACTTTGTAGGGGCCCTCGTGGGAACGGGGGGCGCAGCGTGTCTCCGGAGGGACGGTCATGAAGCGAGCACTTGTCGCACTTCTGATTCTGGGTCTGGTCGTGATCTGCGCGGTCGCCGCGTGGTTCGTGATCGGATCTGGCGGCGACACGGAATCGCGGACGGGGGAGTCGGCAGCGGCCTCCGGCGATACTCCTGTCGACGATTCCGCCGACGACGGCGAAGAGGAAACGCGGCGTGAACGCGTCACGCCCGACGACGCCGACCGGGTCGGCGCGGCCGCCGGCTGGACGCTGACGGGCAAGGTCCTCGACGACCGGGGACCCGTAGGCGGTGCGAACGTCGTGGTCTACGCGGTGACCCCGGACGACGACGTCTCCGACGGCGTGCGCATGCTGCGGAATGAACTGGGCGACCGGTTCACCGACGAGGACTTCGAGTACATGGAGCGTGAAGCGCGCACAGGCGGCATGTTTGGTCGCGGCGGCTCCGACGCGGAAGACGAGGAGACGATCGAGGAAGCCGAGCCGGCCGAGCCGGCGGGAAGCGTGACGGTCTCCGTCTCGACGAGTGGCAGCGTGACGTCGACGGGTCCCGATCAGTCGGAGGTCGCGGATCGCATGGACCAAGGCCAGGCCATGGCGCGCCGCATGTTCAGCGAAGACGGCCTGTTCGATCGGATGATCACACTCGGCCAGCTCGCGGTGGCGCGCTTCCAGTCCGACGGCACGTTCGCCGTGATCGGGCAAACTCGCACAGCGAGCGACGGGTCGTTCGAGATCGCCAACCTCCGCACGCCGCGGGTCGAGGTCCGCGTCGTCGCCGACGCTCACGTTCGGTTGAAGCGCCGCATCTCCAAGCGTGATACGGAACTCACGCTGCGCCTACGTCGCGGAGCCGTGCTCGAGGGCCTCGTGGTCTCGGGCGGCGAACCCGTGGTCGGGGCTGGCGTCCGACTGCGCACCATGACGCTCACCACCGACGGCGGCGGTGTGTTCCGCACCGACGCCGCGAGCAGCCCGCGTGAGAGCGTGCTGGTGACGGCCGACGGGTACACAGCGGCGTCCCGAATCGTGCGCCTGTCGCCCGACGACGCGGCGAGTCCGATCACGATCGAACTCCAGGCCGCGGGGGAGATTCGCGGCATCGTGGTGGACGCGGACGGCGGGCCGGTCGCGGGGGCATCGGTCGTGCCCGTCTCCAAGACGATCAACCCCATGATGTTCATGCGGATGGCGCAGCAGGACGCGTTCGACGCGCCGCCTCCGTCCGATCGGACCGGGGCCGACGGCTCGTTCCTCATCAGCGGACTCGCTCCGGGGATGATCCACCTGCTCGCTCAGGGCGACGGCTGGCTGCCCGCCCGCGCCGAGGACATCGAGGTGCGCGCGCACGAGACGACGGTCGACGTGCGCATCGTGGTCGAGCGCGAGAGCGTGCTGACCGGTCGCGTGACCAGCGCCGACGGCGGTCCTCTCGCGGGCGCGACCGTCGAGGTCGAAGCGCCACAGCCGTCGGGCTGGGCGGCGATGGCCGTGCAGGCGATGGGCGGCGCGTGGTCATCGAGCGTGACCGACGCGGACGGGGGATATCGCGTGAGGCGGCTGAACGCGGGCGCTCGTCGCGTGCGCGTGAGTTCGGAGGGCTACCTCCGGACCGAGGACACTGTGACGTTCCCGGGCGGCGAGGAGTCGCAGAAGGACTTCGAACTCGCACCGGGGTACACGATCTCCGGCACCGTCTACACGCCCGCGGGTCTGCCGCAGGCGGACGCCGTCGTCCGTGTCTCGTGGCCAGAGGACAGCGGAGGCAATCCGTGGGCGGCCATGATGGGCGGCGGCGGCGCTGGCCGGAGCTTCACCACCGACGCCGACGGGCGCTACACGGCCGACGGTCTCGACGAGGGTCCGTACAGCGTCACCGCGCGCATGCAGGGCTTTCTGCCCGCAAGTGCCGAAGACATCGCGCAGGGCAGCGGAAGCGTCGACCTGACGCTCGGCGCCGCGGCGACGCTGTCCGGAGTCGTGTTCGACGAGGCCGGCAACACGGTCGCGCGTGCGACCGTCATGCTCGAAGGCGGACCCTCGGGCGGCAGTAATCCATGGGCCGCGATGATGGGCAACTCGACCAGCACACTCGCCGACGATGCGGGACGCTTCGAGTTGAACGGCATCGCTCCGGGCAAGTACCGGCTGCGCGGCCGTGCCGACGGCCACGCGGACAGCGAGGCGCTGAACGTGGAGGCCGAGGCCGGCGTGGAGGCGAGCGATCTGGAACTGGTGCTGCTCCCGTCGGCGACCGTCACCGGCAGGGTGGTCGAGCGCGGCACCAGCAGCGGCGTCGAGGGTGCGCTCGTCTACGTCAGCCGCGCAGAGGGGCCGATGGCGGGATTCAATGCATCGGACAACCTCGGTGGCGAGCCGCAAGCACCGCCCGACTCCGTCTCGACCACGACCGACTCAGAAGGCGCGTTCGTTCTGGATGGCCTGAATCCCGGCCAAGTGACCCTGCAAGTTCGCAGCCGGGACTACGCGCCCGAGTCGATCCCTGCCGTTCCTGCACCGAGTGAGGTGACGGTCGAGGTCTCCGCGGGCGGCGAGGTCGTGGGTGTCGTGCTCGACTCTGACGGCAACCCCGAGGTCGGCGCGCAGATCATGCTCTCCGGCGGGTCGATGGGGTTCGGATTGCAACGGTCCGCGACGACCGACACCGCCGGCGAGTTCGCATTCGAGCGGCGGCGGGCGGGCAATTACAACCTCATGCGAATCGGGACCGAATCCGGTGCGTTCGGTATGCAGGGCATGGTCCCGGTGACGGTGCGCGACGGTGAGACCACGCGTCACGACTTCCGCCCGCGCAAGGACACGACGACCGTTACCGGCTCCGTCATTCGCGGCGGCGAGCCGCTCCAGGACGCGATGGTGATCCTGTCCGGCGGCGACATGGGCATGCAGATGTCGACGGCCGATGCGAACGGCGAGCTCGAGTTCGAGAACGTCGCGCCGGGCAGTTACACGGTCATGGTGCAGCGCGGGATGATGGGCGGCTCCACGTCCGAGAAGGTGACCGTTCCCGCGGGCGGTGGTGTCGTCCCGCCGGTGCGCATCGAGATCTCGGCGCTCACGATCACCGGACGCGTGCTCGATGCCGCCACCGACGCTCCGATCGCTATGGCGCAGGTGGTGCTGCTCGATCCGAACGCTTCGAGCCTGAACTCGATGGAGGACCTGATGTCCGCACAGCGCGGTCAGGCCTTTACGGGCGAGGACGGCCGCTTCACGATCGACGGCGTGGACCCCGGCTCCTGGACGCTGCGCGTCTCTGCGGGCGAGCACGTCGACGGGACGATCCCGGGCGTCGCATCCGGCACCGAGAACGTGACGGTGCGTCTCGAGAGCGGTGCGGAACTGCTCGTGACGGTGCAGACCCCGGACGGTAGTCCCGCGGTGGGTGCGTCCGTGATCGTGGACGACGGTTCCGGCCAGGAGTCCATGCCGTTCCGCCTGAACATGCAGGGGATCGCCGGTGAGGACGGGGTCGCCACGCTTCGGCTCGCACCGGGCCGGCACACGCTGGTCGCGGAGACAGCGACGCACCCCGCGACGTCGCTGCAGGTTGACGGCCAGGCCGGCACGGCTACGATCCGGCTCAGCCCGGGGGGCACACTCGAAGTGACCGTCCTGCGCGACGGCGAGCCGGTGGAGGGCGTGCAGGTCTCCGTGCGCGACGCGACCGGGAAGCCGCTCGAGAAACGCCTGACGATGTCCAACTTCGCTGGCAACAGCAGCGTGACCGGGGCGTTCGGCCGGATGCAGCGTGCCGGGCTGCCGCTCGGCGACGTGATTGTCGTGGTGACGGACCCCGAAGGCGGAACAGAACGGGAGACCTCGACGATTGCGGCGGAGGGTGTGGCGAGGGTGACGGTGGACTTGGACTGACCTCGCCCATCCCGCTGCTGGAGTGGTTGTTACCACTCCAGCTCCCTCGTCCGCTGGCACGCGGACTCGGGTCGCGGGCGTGAGGTCTGGCGGCTCCTGAAGGGAGCCGCGACCTCACCCTTTGATGCACACAACCTGTCTCAGGGTGTGGGCGACTTCGACGAGGTCCGACTGTGCGGCCATCACGGCGTCGATGTCCTTGTAGGCGGCGGGCGTCTCGTCGATGACGTCCTTGTCCTTGCGGCACTCGACGCCCTCGGTCGCCGCGATGTGATCCGCAAGCGAGAAGCGCTTGCGCGCGGCGGTGCGTGACATGGCGCGGCCGGCGCCGTGGCTGCAGCTCTCGAAGCTCTCCGGGTTGCCCTTGCCGCGGACGATGTAGCTGCGCGCGCCCATCGAGCCGGGGATGATGCCCATCTCGCCGCGTCCCGCTCGTACCGCGCCCTTGCGCGTGACCCAGACGTCGGCGCCGTAGTGGTGCTCCCGCTGGACGTAGTTGTGGTGGCAGTTGACGGCTTCGACCGCCGCGGTGAACGGCGGAATGCTCCCGACGCTTCGCACGGCCGCCACAACGGCCTCCATCATCAGCTCGCGGTTCTTGCGCGCGAAGTCCTGTGCCCACCCGACTGCGTGGACGTACTCGTCGAAGTGCTCCGTCCCCTCCGTGAAGTACGCGAGATCGCGATCCGGCAGATCACCGAGCGCCGCACCCATGTCGTTGCGTGCGAGCTCCATGAAGTACCGCCCGATGCGGTTACCGATGCCACGGCTACCGCTGTGCAGCATGAACCACACGCTGTCATCCTCGTCGAGGCAGACTTCGATGAAGTGATTCCCGGTGCCGAGCGTGCCGAGGTGCTGGACGGTCCGACCGCCGGCCGCTCGGTCGTGCCGCTCCGCGATTCGTTTGAGGCCACACGACAGCTCGTTCCACGCGGCCACGGCGCGATCCGGCGGGTCGTTCCACGAGCCCTTGTCTCGCTTCACGTTGCGGCTGCGTCCATGGGGCACGGTGCGCTCGATTGCCTCGCGCACCGGCCGCAGGTCGTCCGGCAGATCGGACGCCGTGAGTGTGGTGCGCGATGCCATCATCCCGCAGCCGATGTCCACGCCGACCGCCGCCGGCACGATCGCCTTGTGCGTCGGGATCACGCTGCCGACCGTTGCGCCGTAGCCCAGGTGCACGTCGGGCATGGCCGCCACCCAGCGATGGATGAACGGAAGCGACGCCACGTTGCGCAACTGGCGCTCCGCTTGCTCCTCGAGGTTCACGCCGTGCACCCAGGCCTTGATGGGTGTGCCACTCGTCTCGATCGTGCGGTATCCAGCCGAGTCGCTCATCTCCCCCGTCACAACGGCGCGTGAGCGCCGCGGGGCGCGCCCCGCCCGCGCATGAAGTGGCTCAGCCGCCCCGCGGTGGCCGGAGGCAGGTGCGGCGTTCGCACTCCCCGCCGGCGGATGCGGAAGAGCGAATCGGCGTCGTTCATGACGATCAGCGCCGGCAGGCTCGCCGCCACCGCGAGCGTCAGCCACGCGGTCGCGGCGGGACGCAGACGGTCCGCAACACCGATCCAATCGTGAAAGACGTCGCTCAGCGCATAGACGACGAGGCCCGCGATCGGCGCGCAGATCGCGCCGACAGCGAGTAGGATCAACATCCCGCGCCCGAGCGCGCGAATGTCGACGCGTCCGGGGCGCCGCGGACGCCCTGTCACCAGGGCGGCCGCGCCCGGCGTGACGGGTGCGCGGCTGCGCCGCTCGCGCGCTGCGCGACGCGACCAGTTCGGGGCGGGCGCTCCGCAGATTGCGTGCGCCTCCGCGTGCACGATGAGGACCGGAACAGCCGCGCAGCACGCGGCGAACACGAGCGACCCCACGCCCTGTGCGCTTGCACCGGTCATCCCCGTCAACACGCAGAGCCAGGCGATGATCCCGGCCGCGACCGCGGCGAGCGGCATGGCCACGACGGTGATGACGAGCGCTGTCGACATCCCCGCGACCAGGCGTACCGGGCGGACGCGAAACGGGCGGCGGGGGAGTAGGCCGCGGGGACGACCGGCTCTCCGGCCGGTGATCCTCGGTACAGGGGCGGCGATCTTCGCGCTGTGTGCCACGCGAGCAGTCTACCGGCAGCGCAGCCTGGCGGCCGGCCGCCGTTCAGTTGCGCGCGGGGTCGAGAGCCTGGATCTGCTCGTCGTCGGGGAACGTGCGCTTCGCGATCGCCACGAGGTCGGCGCGCGCGTCGTCGAAGTCCTCGACGCCGATGCGCTTGCCGTGCCGGTGGATCGTCAGCATGTCGCACTCGAAGCAGAGGGCGATGTCGACCCGGGATGCACCGCGTGTGAAGCGCAGCCCGACTCCAGGCCGGAACTCGCATCCCTTGGCGCGGTGCCAGTCGTATGTGTCGGGGTCCTGCAGGATCGTCGCGAGCGCGATGGCGTCCGCGCTGCTGACCGCGTGCTTGTCCGACGTCACGAGGTGAAGTCCGACCCGCTCCTCGCCGGCGCGCACCGGCGTGGCGTCGGGTTCGATGCGGAAGGCGGACACGGAGTCAGGCGAGCTGATTGCCTGAAGACTCCCGCCGCCGCCGTAGAGCTGCACGATGCGCCAGTCGGGACGGTCGCCCCGGCACGCGGTCGTGGTGAGTGTGAGAGCCACGACCGCCACGAGGGCGATCGTCGTCCCGAGCGCAAACCACCCCCGGCGTGTCGTCACTTCTCCACGTCCCAGAGATCCCACCAGCGCTTGCGCGGCACCTTCACGTCGAGGTGACCCTCGAAGTACATCTTGCGATCCATGCGCCGGCCGGCGGTGACCATGAGCGCCCAGACGGAGCGTTCGATGGGGCCCTCGTAGAGCGTCTTCCCCTCCGACGTGACCTTAAGCGGCTTGTCGAAGTCGAACATCTCGGGGGACAGCAGGAGGCGCAGGTCGACTTCCTTCGGCTCCTTGCGTCCCGCCTCGGGCTTCGTCGTGGCGGTGACCTCGACGTGGTTCTCGCCGACCACCTTCGCGTGGAAACGCCACGCGTTGTCCGGCTCGTGGTGGAACAGCCAGTACATCTGGCGCTTCCAGTTCCAGAACGTCTCCCACACGACTTCCTGCGGGTACGAGATGCGGCGCTGCGCGCCCAGCCACTTGATGATGTCGGACACGGAGAGCACGCCGGGATCGTCGCCCTTGCCCTTGCGTGGGCGCGGGAGGCCGTGGCCGTTGCCGGTCACGCGGTCGTAGCGGAACCAGAACTTCGAGCCGTCGCTCGTCTTGAAGATCTTCTGCAGGCGCCGCAGGTAGCCGGTCGCGATGTCGTCCGGGTGGATCGCTTCGTTGCGATCGTCGTCGCTGTGATTGATGTGGTACTTGACGTACATCAGGTTGGCGACGATGCCCTCTTGCAGTCCCTCATAGTCCGCGAGCGGCGTCTCCAACCGGTTGAGCTTGCCCGCCTTCATGTAGGGCATCACGCTGCCGGCGAGAGGTGAGCACGCGGCGAGCAGGTCGGCGTTGCGCCCGCCGAGCACCCACGACGCATCGCCGCCCATCGAGTGACCGGCGAAGCAGATGCGGTCGGGATCGATCTCGAACGTGCGTTTCGCGGCGTCGATCAACTCGAGGACCATGCGTTCCTCGGGCTGTTCGTTCCACGCGGAACTGACCTTGTTCATGACCTCGGGTGAGATGACGGTGAAGCCCGCCTTCGTGGCAGCGCTCCATGTGCCGAACGCACCGCCGCAGTCGCCCTGGCCCTCGCCGCCGCCGTGCATCCCGATGAGCAGGCCGCCGCCCTTTTTGCCGCGGGAGACCATGTACTTGCCGCCGGCGCGTCCCTTCTTCTTGTCGTAGAAGAACCCGGTTCCCGACTTCTTGAGCTTGGGTCCGTGTTCGGCGCGCATTTCGAGCATGTGGTCGAGCAGCGGCTTCACCGCGGACGCGGGGATGGGCGGAAGCGCCTCGGCATCGTTCTCTACAAGCATCATCGCGCCGTCGGCTTCTTCGCTGTCGGCAGCCTCGGCGAAGCGCTGGATCAGCGCCTTCAACTCCTTCATGCGCTTCTTGTCGAGAACCTCGGGCTTCGCGTCACCGCGGTCCTGCGCGTTCGACGGAGCAAGGGCCGGCGGCACCACGAACGCCCCGAGCGTCAGCGCAGCGAGCAGAGCGGGGCGGAGAAAGCGCGTTCGCATGCGAAGCAGGATCACCGAACCGGGACGATCCGGAAAGCGATGTCGTTCCGTCGGCGCACCGGACCGAACCCATCCCGAGCCCCCACCCACCCATCTGGGGAGGACGCGCCGCAAAGGGGCGCCGTTACATCGCGCAGCGCGGCCGGCCTCACAGATCGCGGCGCCGGCTCTACTCCGGCTCGTCCTTCTTGAGCTGCAGCGTCACGTCGGTCTGGCCGCCGAGGACCTTGCCGGCTTCCTTGGCCGTGAACGACCCGCCCTTCTGGACGAACACGCTCACCGAGTACTCGCCGCCTTCCTCGAGGCCGTCGAGCACGAAACGGCCGTCCTCGTCGGTGGAGACGTTCATGGACGAACGGTGGCCAGGGCCGTTCACCCACATCTGCGCACCAGCCAGAGGCTCACCGGCCTCGTCCAGGATGCGTCCGGTCGCCTTCGCGCCCTTCTTCACCGTGAGTTCGACGTCGGTCGCGCCTGCCGAGATCTCCTTCGCCTTGCTGCCGATCAGGCCGGGGCCGGACGCGGAGAGGTTGTACTGCCCGCCCTCGTCCAGCCCGGTGATCTCGAAGCTCCCGTCCGCGGCGACCTTCGTGGTCTTCATCGTCCCGCCGGTCTTCGGGTGAGACTGGATCTTCACGCCGTCGAGCGACACGCCCCCCTGGTTGTCGACGCGTCCCGTGATCGACATCCCGAACGTCGCGATCAGTTCGACGTTCTTGCTCCCCGCGGCGACCTTCTCGCCGCCGCGTAGGGTCAGCGCGCGACCGTCCACGCTTGCATCCAGTGTGATCTTGTAGTCGCCCTCGTCGAGGCCTCCGATGCGGAACGTACCGTCCGCCTTCACCTGCACGGCGCTGCCGCCGTAGTGCATGTACGCTTCGTTCTTCTTGTCCAGCGGCTCCGTGCCGAGACCGGTGCGCTCGGGCAGCTTCCCGCCGTCCTCACGGCGCACGCGTCCCCCGATCTCGAGCCCCGGCTCCAGCACGAACTCGAGATCCATCTGCCCCGGGCTGACGGTCCGTCGTGCCGTGCGGAGCGAGCGCCCGACCCACGGCGGGACCTGGACAGTCACCTTCAGCTCCGTCGCCTCAGCCGTGAGACCGCCGACGATGAACTCTCCGTCGGATTGTGACTGCGCGTGCCGGTAGGTGCCGCCGCCCTGGACCATGATCTGCGCGTTTCCGACGCCCTCGCCGTCGCCGTTGAGGACGCGTCCCCCGATCGCGATGCCCTGATCGGCAACGAGTTTCACGTCCGCGGTCCCGGCCGCGTAGGGCTCCGACGTGAACTTCTTGATGCTCACGCGTGCGTTCCACTGCGACTCGACGCGCAATTCATAGGATCCCGGCTTCAGGTCGCGGACGGCAAAGCGACCCTGGCCGTCGGTGTTGCCGGTTCCCGGGGAGGCGCCACCGCCGACGAAGAAGTTCGCGGCGACGGTCGTCTGGCCGGACTTCTGCGCGGTGACGGTCAGCCCTTCCACACCGTTACCGGAGCCGTCCACGATCACGCCTTCGATCGTCAGGGACTGCGCGAGCTTCAGAACCACATCGCCGCCCGGCACGCGTGTCGATTTCTCTGCGGTGACCCGTCCGTCGAAGCTCGCTTCCACGCGATACGACCCGGGTTCGAGACGCGATACGGTGAACATGCCGTCCGCATCCGTGACCGCCACGATCGGGCCGCCTCCGCCGCCCATGCGACCGCCTGCGTAGACGATGTTGCTGCCCTGCGGTGCCACCACTCGCCGGATGGAGACGTGGGCCTGCACTAGCCCGTGCCCGGTCTCCTCCGCTGCTACGCGGCCGGTGATGGACGCGCCGGACTCCATCTGAAGATCGATCTCGTAGCGGTCGCGGTTTTTCACGACTGCCACGTGGTCGCACGTGCGCGCCGCGTGGCCCGGGGCAGAGGCGCGCACCTGGATGCGTCCGTCCGTCCAGCTGAGCGGGATCTCGTACGTGCCATCGATGGCTACGGGGTGGCGCGCACTCCGCGCGAACGCGTCCTGCTGGCCGCCTCCCATGACGACGAACCCGCTGTTCGCTCCGGCTGCCTTCGAGTGTGCGACCTGCACGTATGCGTCGGGGACCGGTTCACCGGTCATGCCGACGACGCTGCCGGCGACCACGGGCGACAGTCGCAGGCGGATCTCCACCTCCTCGATGGACTCGCCCGAGGTCGTGTCGAGCTTCATTGCGTCGTCCATGGCGATGTGCTTCTTCAGCGACGCATTGACGCGAACGGCAGCGGCCTTCGGCACGCCCTCGAGGACGAACGCGCCGTCTTCGCCGGTGCGCGCACGAGGCAGCACCATCCCGTTCGGATTCCAGCCGTGCTCGATCGCAGTGCTCACCTGCACGCGGGAGAGCGGGTCGCCGGACGCGTCGACGACGCGCCCCGCGATGCGGACTCCCGGAAGGAGCGAGATGTCCAGGTCGGCGCTCTCGCCCGAGCCGATCTTCACGATCCACTCGCTCTTTGCGTTCGACTGGATCATCTGCCACGGGTTGGTCGGCCCGTCCTTCTGGAACAGGCCCTTCGCGCTGGCGGACACGACGAAGCGGCCAGCGGCCAGCGCCGTGAACTCGTAGCGGCCGCTCGCGTCCGTTTCGGCGGAGCGCGAATCGAGACCGCGCGTGATGTCTCCTCCCGTCGCCGCGACCCGCGCCCCGGCGATCGGACCATCCGGTCCGCTGACCACGCCGGTGAGCGTGGCTCCCGGGACGAGTTCGACGTTGCGTTCGATCACCGCGCCGGGGCTGACGTTCGTCTGCATGGAGTGGTCGACCTGCGACTGAGCCAGTCCCTCGGCCTTGACGGTGACTCCGCTGAGCATCCCCGGGACGACGCCGGTGACCACGTAGCGGCCGTCCTCGCCGGTCGTGCCGCGCGCGGTGCCGCCGCTGCCCATCATGCGCCACGTGGACACCGAGACCTCTGCGCCTGCGACGGGCGAGCCGTCCTCCTTCAGTGTCACGAGTCCGGTCACCGTGGCGCCGTCCTTGAGGCGTATGTCGAACTCGGTGACGTCGGGGATGATCACCGTTGCCGCTGGAACCGGCAGCGCCTCGTCGCGGACCACGCGGAGCAGCAGCGGCCCGCCGGGCAGCGCCGAGAGCTCGTAGCGTCCGTCGGCGCGAGTGCGGTACCGCGCCTGCAGCGGTGCGGTGTTCCAGTTCCACGTGTCCCGCTGACGCCCGGCGATCACCGTGACGTCCGGGACCGGCTCGCCTGCGGGTCCCAGCACGCGCCCGACGAGCGCTCCACCGGGTTCGAGCCGCACTGTCATCGGGTCGGGATCGCCGAACTCGCGAGAGAGCTTGGTTC
This sequence comes from Planctomycetota bacterium, assembly GCA_965248445.1. Lineage (GTDB taxonomy): Bacteria > Planctomycetota > JAJSAM01 > JAJSAM01 > JAJVHW01 > CBDFJG01. Next base: position 147,238 of record CBDFJG010000002.1, on the reverse strand, counting down.
CGGCGCGTCCGCCGCGCGCGTAGCCCGGGTGCGTCGCGACGACAGACCATCGTCCGACCGACAGCTCGGGGAAGACTGCCTCACCGTCCGCATTCGCGGCGACCGTCGCCACTGCGACCGGTGTCTGCGCCATCTGCGCCATGGCCCGCGTCCAGTCGTAGTTGTGCCCGCGCTCCTGTGCCGCGAACACCGAGACGCTCGCACCGGCGAGCGGTTGGTCACTCCAGGTGCGCACGCGCACGACCAGGCGCACCGCCGCGTCGAGCACCAGCGTGCCGACGTCCGCGTCGTCGTCGCGGCCGAGGGCGATGCCGGGCATCCGCACTGTCGCGAATCCCGTCGCCGCGGCCGTCAGCTCGTAGGGTCCGCCGGCGGGGAGCTTCTCGAAGCGGAACGCGCCGGTCTCGTCGGTGAGCGCGCTCAGCGGCTTGGCGCCGACTCCGGCGAGGAGCACTTCCTGTCCTACGGCCGGCTCGCGCTCCTGGCCTTGCACGACGAGGCCGTGCAATGCAGCGCTGCCCGTCGCGCGGCCTCGCGACCGCGTCGCGGGGACTCCGTCGCCTTCGGCGCCGCCCGCGACGATCTCCGTGCCGTCGCCGACGTCCGGCTCGCCGCCCTCGTCACCCGCGCTGAGCACGAAGAACAGCGCCGCGCCGACCAGCGCCACGACGAGCGCGATCACCAGCGCGAGAATAAGAGTGCCTCGCTTCACGATCCACCTCCCACCTGATGGACGCCTCCAGGCCTTCGGACGAACAGACTCGCTTCAGCGTGTCACACAATCGTCGCAGGCAGGTGGCCCGCCGAGTCGTTCAACGCGCTGTCAGCGTACGCGGCGGAGGATGCTGTATCCGAGAGGAGCTCGGCTCGGATCGTGGCCGACCAGGGTGGTCTGCCCGATTTCGAGCCCGAACGCCGCGTCGGAGACGTCCCGCCCGAACCGCCGCAGGAACGCCGCGCGGTCGATCTCGCCCCGCCCTTGGTGGGCCACGCCCCAGTTGGCCAGGTAGTAAGCACCGTCACTCTCGAGGTCGTCCGTGTGGAGCACGGCCAGTCGGGTGAAGTCCTCTCCGCGCTCGGCTCGTTCGAGGACGCGCGCCGCCAGCCGTCCTGCGCCCTCGATGCTGCGCGTCACGCCCACGAGGTCGGAGCCCTCGTGGGCGATGAGGATGTGGGCGACCACGATGTGTGAGGCTTCGACCTCCCGCGCCGCCGTCTCCGGCTCGGCTCCCGGCGGCGCCGGCGCCACCGGCGCAGTGGGCACCCCGGGCGCAGCTGCGGAGGGCGCTGCGATGGGTTGGGGGGTCTCGACCTCCGCGCTCCCGGGCTCGGCGGCATCCCGGGGTCCCAGCCGCTTCTCCGCGGTCGAGCAACCGGGAGCGGCCGCGAGGGCGACCGCGGCGAGCACGAGGACGGTGAGCTGCCGCTGCATGGGGTCGCGGATAGTACGGGTTCGGGCGGGACCCGTTCCATCTCGCAGCAGTACCATCCCGCAGCATGCGGCTCGCCCACTTCGCGCTGACCCTCGTAATAGCGACTTCGGTCGCGTGCTCCGACGAGCGAGCGCCGCCCAAGGCTCCACCCGGGGGCCCGCCGCCGGTTGCGCCCACCACGGACACGCCGCCTCTGCGAGCGCCCCCCATCGCGCCCCGGACGACGGCCAAGCCGCCGCCCGTGCCCCGCGAGGCATCCGTCACATGGACCGTGCCCGAAGGCTGGCTCGAGGAAGCGGGATCGAGCCGCATGCGCGCCGCGCAGTTCGTGATCGGCGACGCCGCAGCCGGGTCTCCGGTCCACTGCATCGTCTACATCGGGATCGGCGGCGGAACGCAGGCGAACGTGGACCGCTGGATCGGTCAGTTCCGGCAGGCCGACGGCAGCTCGTCGCGCGACGCCGCGGACGTCGCCGAGAGCGAGCACGACGGACTGCGCATCACGCGTGCGTCCGTGCGCGGGACGTTCGCGGCACAGGCGATGCCTGGCCAGGGCGACGCCCTGAACGCCGATGCGTGGCGACTACTCGCGGCCGTCGTCGAGAACGGTGGCGACTCGGTGTTCATCAAGCTCGTCGGACCCGTGGAGCTCCTCGATGCGAACGAGGAGAAATTCGACGCGCTGCTCGGCTCGTTGCGTCCCAGGTAGGGGCGGGCCGCGCCCGTGCCTTGCGGGCTAGCGCTGCAATCCGCGCCGGACCTCGTCGACGTCGACCTTGCTGCCGATGAACAGCGGCGTGCGCTCGTGCAGCTTGGTGGCGATCTTGTCGAGGATGCTGATGCGGCCGTCGACGGCATCGCCACCGGCGCGCTCTGCGATGAACGCCAGCGGAGCTGCTTCGTACATCAGCCGGAGCTTGCCATCGGGCTTCTGTAGCTCGCCCGGGTACATGAAGATGCCGCCCTTGAGCAGCGTCCGGTGGAAGTCCGCGCTCAGCGATCCGACGTAGCGGGCTGTGCGCTTCGCGCCCTCCGCCTCGCCCTGCCGGAACCGGTCCACGAGCTGCCTCGTGGCGTCGTCCCAGAACTGCGAACGTGAACCGTTGACGCTGTAGCTCTTGCCGACCTCGGGCATCTGCATGTCGGCGTGGGTCAGGAAGAACTCGCCGATCTCCTGATTCAGCGTGAACCCCTGCACCTTGGTGTCCTCGGTCGCGAGCACGAGGATGGTGGACGCGCCGTACATGACGTAGCCGGCGGCGACCTGCTCGCGGCCGGGGCGCAGCAGGTCTTCCAGGCGGCCGCGATCGTTCGGCCGGTGTCGGTAGATCCCGAAGATCGTCCCGACGGTGACGTTCACGTCGATGTTCGAGCTGCCGTCGAGCGGGTCGTAGAAGACCGTGTAGTAGCCGCGGTCCCAGTTCTCCGTCAGGTGGGCCGGCTCCTCGCGCTCCTCGGAGACGAGCGCCGACACGAGGTTGGACGCCTGCATCGCGTCGAGGAACAACTCGTCCGCCACGATGTCGAGCTTCGCCTGCTCTTCGCCCTGGACGTTGGTCTCGCCGGCTTCGCCCAGCAGACCGGTGAGCGGCGCACGACTGACCCGGTGCGCGATCATGCGCGCGGCCAATCCGAGATGAGTGAGCAGCGTCGACAACTCGCCTCGTGCGCCCGGGTGCCGCGACTGCTGGTGCAGCACCCATGCGGTGTAGCTCATCCCGATCTTCACGCCACGGCCCTCCTGTCTCGGCGCGGGGACGCCGCTTGTGCCGAGGCCTTCGAAGGTACCCGGTGCTGGTACTGTCCGTCGCATGCTCCCGCTCTCTCGGCCGGTCCTCGTCGCCGCTGTCCTGGCCGTCCTGACGCTCGGTGCGTGCGGAGACGACCGGGGTGACCCCGTTCCCCCTCTTGCGCCCCCGGTCGTAGAAAGCGGCGGGGTCGCGCCGGTCATCCCGGAGATCGAGAATCCGGAGCGGCTCGACGAGGAGACGTTGCTCGAGATCGTGCACGGCGTTGCGGCCACGGCAGCGCCGGAGATCCTTCGGGGGTTCGAGTTGCCGCCGCGGGTCTCCCGCGCCCGGGTGGCCGTTGCCGCGCTGCACGAGCACCTCGGCGGACGCCGCACGCCGGCAGCGGACGACGCGCAGATGTTCGCCGCGCTCCGCGCGCTGGCCGCGCTGCCCGGCGGCGCCGAGGCGTCGGTGGATGTGCCGCGGATGGTGGAACTCTGGTCGAAGTGGTCGCCGGAGGAGCGTGCGGCGGAGTCCGAACTCGGTCAGGTCGGGTGGCTCGCGACGACCGCCTTGTCGAGTACCGAGCCGCCGGGAGCCGAGGGACTGCGGATGCTGGCGGAGAGAGGCGGCGCCGTGACCGCGCCCCCGCACAGCCCGGCCGCAGGCGTCGTGCCGCTCCTGCACCTCGCTGCTTCGACGCTCGAGCGCGAGGAGGGCACGTTCAGCAAGGAGCATGACGCGCGACTCACGGAGTCCGCGGGCCTATTCGCGCAGGCAGGTTGGCCCGCCGGCGGGGCGCCGTTCCTCGCCCACCTGGCGGCACATCTGGTCCGGCGCAGCGAGACGGACCTTCGCTCTATCCGCGTGTTCGAGGCCGCGCTTTCCTCGTACATCCAACACGGGGACCCGCTCCGCGCGGGGCTCTTTCTGGTGGACCGCGCGCAGGCAGTTACGCGAGAGACGGACCCCCGTCGCGCGCTCTCGATCGTCGAGCGCGGCAAAATGCTGGTCGAGGAGAGCGGAGCTCTCGGCGTCGAGCGCTTTCATGTTCTGGATGTCCATGCCGGATTGCTGCAGACGGTCGGACGGCACGCCGACGCGGTCACGTCGGCCACCGCGGCTCTCTCGCGCGTCGATCAGGACAACATCCACGTGCTGGACGCGGCGGCCGTGCGCGGCGTGCGCGCGGTGTCGCTCTTCCGGCTCGGTCTCTACGAGCGCGCGTACACCGATGCCGGCGCCGTTGCGGAGTCGCTCTCGGGCAGCGCTCCTGAGGGACTCCGGGCGCACGTCATGGAGACCGCGGCGCAGGCGGCGTACGAACTCGGGAGATACGACCGCGCATCCGAGCTCTACCGCGAGGCCGCCAGCGTGCACGGCCGCAAGGCCGACACGGATCGCACCCACCGCTGGCAGCGGGACGCAGATCTCGTTCGCGCCGCCGGCGCGCTCTCGAAAGCAGGCTGCGGAACCCAGGCGGCCAAGGAAGTGAGGGCTCTTCTCGCGGCGGCATCCCAGCCCCCGGCGGTTCTCGCGCTCTCAGCCGCCGCGTTGATCGACGCTGCTGACCTGGACGGGGCGGCGCAGGTCGTCGAGCAGGCCGAGGCTTCACTCGGCCGAGCCCGCCGCGACGCGCTGGGCGAGGTGGCCGGCCGGCTGTTCGCCGCCCGCGGCGAGTTCCCGGCGGCCCGCGAGCGGTTTTCTGCAGCGTTGTCCTACGCCACGCAGGGCCGGCGGGGCGCGCAGGGACCGACGGCGGCGAGCATCCTCGTGTCGTGGGCGGACGCGGAGGAGGCCGACGACTACCCGCTGCGCGCGCTGCGCCTGCGCGAACGCGCCGCCGCGCATCTTGCCGGCGGCGGATCACCTGGACTGTCGGACCAGATCCGCGTCGAGATCATCCGCCTGGCGCGCCTGCTGAACGAGCGCGGGACCGCCCAGCATTGCGCCGTGCTGCGCGTGGCGCAGGCGCATTTCGAGAACGAGGATGCGCTCATCGACGCGCACATCGACCGGTTCCTGACAACTTCCGACATGTACTTCGCAGGGATCGAACGCGTGCCGGATCCGTCCGGTGTGATGCCGCCTTCGTATCGCGAGGTCGCGCTCGAACAAGTCGGGGAGTTCCCGGTTGAGGACGCGCGAGCGCTGCTCAAGTCCTATTCGGAGGGGTCGGGAAGGATGCCGGCGCTGAAGTACGACAGCCCGCGCCTCGGGGCGCTCGATCACCTCGTACGTGCTGGAGAGATCGAGACCGCGCTGCAACCGGATAAAGACGTCAACGATTGGGCGGGCATCGCCGACGAGTTCGGCGCGGTCGATCCCGAGATGCGCCGCCGCGCTGTGGAGTTCGGGATCCGGCGCGCATTGACGCACCGGGACGCTGCCGCCGCGCGCACCCTGTTGCCGCTGGCAGACGCATACGCGGGCCAGTCGCCGCGCGAAACGCAGATGTACACCTCGACACTCGAACGGGCGGTGCTCGTCGCTCCTCTCGTGGTCGGCCAGAGCGAACTCGTGGTCCGATTGGACGCTGACGGTCCAACTGTGGAGCAGGCAGCGGGTCTCGGCGACGCCCTCAACCTCCTTCTCGCCGCGGCGTTGCGGGGCACACGCGCCGACGTCGAGCAAGCGGCGGGAGCCCTCGGCGCGGCGTTCCCGGCGGGCACGCTGGACGTGGCAGAGGGAGAGTCGCTCGTGCTCCTCGTCGATGAGCCCTACTTGCGCGCACCGTGGGACCTGGTGCCCGTCAATGGCCGGCTGCTGCTGGAGCGTGCGCCGCTCTCGGTCGTCACGTGCGCGGCGGAGTGGATCGATCGCCACGAGCTGCCGGCTACCGAGGGTCCGCCGCCGTTCGAGGAGCGCTACGTTCCTCGCGCCCGCTCCGCACTCGTTCCGGTCCGCGGCGGCGCCCAGGCCACCGACGCGCTCGCCGCTGCGTTCGAGCGCGAATTCGCGAAGGACAAGGACGCCGCCGCCGCGCTCCGTCGCGCGAAGCTCGAATTGCGTGCGGCCGACACGAGCCGCGAGGGCGCGGTGCCCGCGTGGGCGTCGCTGCTGCTCCGCGGTCCCGCTCGGTAGGTGGCCGAACGGTCGCGGGCGGGGCAGCGCCCCGCCCCAAACAGCCACGTCCGGGCACCCGCGTGCAGGTCAGCGCTGGTGGTACTTCTCCACGGCGTTCGCGACGGCGAGGCCGTTCGAGTTGGACGGGCTCTGCTGGTACGTGCTGAGCGCCACGATCAGGCGCGTGACCGCCTTGCGTTCGTTGTTCACGGCGTCCAAGCGGCTGCGGACAACAGGCTCCGCCGATGCGAACGCGTTCGCGCCCGAAGTGAGCGAGAGTCGACCGCCGCCGCCCTGTTGGTACTCGCGGAAGGCGTCGTCCAGCGTCTCACGTGTGCTCGCGGAGTTGCGGGTCTGGTGCTCGCGGATCGCGGTGGCGACACGCAAGACGGCGCGCCGCTCCATCGAGATCGCGATCGACTGGTCGGCCAGCCGCTCCTCCTGCGCCTGGAGCGCGTTCAGATTGCGAAGGTGCGAGGGCACGGACGAGAGCGAGAACGGAGGAACCACCTCCGTCGGCGTCGACACGACGGGGAAGGAGATGGGCGCGACGACAGGAGTGGCCGGACGGCTGGTGACAGGCGTCCGCACGACCGGTCGCGGCGGCGCTGTCCAGGGCGTGACCACGGACGTGGTGCGCGGGGGGACGGTCACGGTGCTCGACGGCCGGAACGAGGCGGGTACCCGCCCCGTCACGGGGGCGGTGCCGACCACGGCGGTGGGTATGCCCTGCGGCGCGCGCACCGGCGGGTGTCGGCGAACCGGTGGGGAGTGGACCGGCGGGAGGTTCCGCCGGGCGTTCGTCCGCGCGGTCAGCGTGTGGACGTACCGCTCGCACTCGTGCGCCGCGGCGTGTGTCCGGAACGCCGGTGTGAAGTGCGGTCCGACCGGCGCGCGGCCGTCCAGCATCCGGATCCCGCCGCTCTCCTCGAGTACGGTGGAGTTCGCCAGCGGATCGTTGTGCCGCGGGATCCGCGAGACCGCTGCCTTGGGCGCGAGCGGCGAGCCCGTCGCGAGGCCGGTCGCCGGAACGCGCACCAGTGCGCGCTCGGGGATCGGGCGCGGCACGCCGCGCGTGCTGCACGCGGGCAGCGCGCACGCAAGCGCCAGAAGTGTCGGGAAGAACAGACGGTTGATGCCGGTCACCGGGGCCTCCTCGTGTGCGATCCGAGGCGCATCGCCGGCCTGCGGCCAGGCGAAGAGCCGCATCGGGATTCATCGCGCGCGGGAGCCGAGAACTTCAGCCGGACGTGAGAATCTCGACGGCGTCGCCTGGGCGCAGGCTGCCGCCCGCGACGATCAGCGCCCACACGCCGGCGCGGCAGTTCGGCTCCAGCGCCTTCCGGAGGCCGACCGCGCGGCGCTCCATCAATCCGCACGGAGACACCTCGCCCTGCACGTCAAGGAGCGTGGCGCCGACGCGCAGCCGCTTTCCGATCAGCTGCCCGCCGCCGCCGCCGGAGATCAGGACGTTCGCGCGCCGGGCGATGGGATCGACGTCGATGCCGAGCTCCTCCTCCGCCTCGCGCCAGTCCTCACGGAGCACGATCGTGACGTGCCGCTTGCCGCTGATGCCGTGATCGCCCTCAACACCGTGGTCCGCGACCAGTTCGATCTCTGCGCGCTCCTCGGCGGGCACGCTCTTGTCGGGACGGACGAACACCCTCAGGACCTCGTGGCTCATGACCGGTTCTCCCCGTCGAGGGCTTCCGCGACCGTGCTCGCGAAGCGCCGCTGGGGCAGGGCGGAGACGCCCCCGCGATACGCTTCGCCGTCCTTGACGACATCGACCAGTGCTCCGTCGTCCAGCAGCCCCGGGTCCGCGAGAACGTCGCCCTCGCAGATGAGGAGGTCGGCACGGCGCCCGGCCGCAATCACACCGGTGTCGTGCTGGCCGATCTCTTCCGCCGCAAGCCCCGTCATCGAGTGCCACGCGGCGAGCGGGTCCAGGCCGTCGCGGATCAGCGCGACGATTTCCATGTAGTTGCGGCCGTGCTGGCCGGGGAGCACCGGGTCCGTGCCGCCGAGGATCTTCAGGCCGCCCTTGCGTGCGCTGTCGACCGCGGCCGCATGGACCTCGGCAACCTTCTTGACCTTCTCCATGACGAAGTCGGACAGACCGTCTGCGTTCGGCAGGTCCTGGGTCACCCACGACGTCGGCGTGACGGTGCACCCGCGCTCGTACGCCATCTCCGCCAGGCGGTCGTCCATGTACGAGATGTGCTGGATGTCGTTCACGCCGTTCTGGATGGCGAGTTCGATGCCGCTCTTGCTGTGCGCGTGCGCGGCGACCCGCATCCCGCGGCCCGCCGCTTCGTCGCAGATCGCTGCGATCTCCTCGGCCGTGAAGTCGCGATGCTCGAGGTGGTCGGACGGCGACGCGACGCCCGGGCTCGTGCACAGCTTGATGAGGTCGGCGCCGCACGCGGCGATCTCGCGCACGCGCTTCCGGCACTCCCACGGTCCGTCCACGATGCTGGACGGACGGCCCGGCCCGGACGCCCAGAGCTTCGAGACGGTCGCGTGGCAGCGGTCCGGCCCGCGGAAGTCCGCGTGTCCGCCTGTGGTCGAGAGCATGCAGATCGAGATCTTGAGCCGCGGCCCGATGATCACGCCTTCGTCCACCATGCGCTTCATGAAGTGCGTCGCACCGCCGACGTCCCGCACCGTCGTCGTCCCGCCGTCGACCAGCGTGGTGTGGAGGATCTTCTCGACGTAGAGCATCTCCGCCTGCGACGCCATGAGCGCCATGTCGGCGGACGACAACCCGAGCGCCGTCACGTGTCCGTGGCCGTCGATGAGCCCGGGCGTGACCGTGTAGCTCGAGCAGTCGACGGCGGTGTGCTCGTCGCCGATCGACAGGTCCTCGCGGTGCGGCAGTACGTCGTGCACGCGGCCCCTGTCGAGGAAGACGTCCACGCGCTCCTGCACGGCCTCCGCTCCGGCGGACGAGCCGTCGTAGAGCTTGCTGATGTTCCTGAGGATGATCATGGCGCGCCCAGTTTGGTCCCCTCGTCCGAGGAGCGCGCAGATTTCAGCACTCAGAGTCGACGTGGGGAGCGGCGACACTCGCACCGTGCACCTCGTGTCGCCCCGCGTTCTGCTCTTCCTCCAGCGTGACGGCCGCTGGCTGCTCCTGCGCGGCGCGCCTCAGAAGTGGTTCGCCGGCAAGCTCGATGGTCTGGGCGGGCATATCGAGCCCGGCGAGGACGTGCTCGCGGCGGCCTATCGCGAGGCCGAGGAGGAGTGCGGGCTCCGGCCGCTCACGCTTCGCCTCGCAGCGACGGTTCAGGTGACGGGCGATCCGCCGGTGGCGCTGTTCGTGCACGTCGGCACGCTGCCGGCGGGAAACCTGACTACGACGGACGAGGGCGAGCACGTGTGGTGCACCGACGACGACCTCGGCAACGCGGAACTCTCGTTCGTGCCGGACGTGCCGGTGCTCATCCGCGAACTCACCGCGCCCGGCGCCGAGCGTCAGGTGTTCTCCTACGCGCTCGACCCGCCGGACAAGCTCACTCGGACGACGTGATCCACTCGGCCGTGCGGCGCACGGACAGTCCCTTCGCGATCACGGCGTTCCACGCAGCTCACTCACGGGTGAGCTGGAGACTGTGCCTAGAGCACTGCTCGGTCGCTCCCGACATCTCACAGCGTGGTAAAGTCGGCGTGGACGCGGTGCTCGTACCTGGGTCGGGGCGGCATGTCGGGCCGCGCGGGAGCTGGAGATGGACCTCGGACCCCGGACCGTCGTCGGCGCGGCGGCGGGCGCTTGCCTCGTTCTCGCTGTCGGTGCGAGCACGATGGACACGGCCCACGCGCGCCGCGCCGGGCCCGGCAAGCCGCTCCGCGTGGTGTCGGTCAGCGTGGACGGCCTGACCCAGGTGGCGCTCAATCAGGTGATCCAGATCCGATTCGACAGGCGCGTGTCGCGACGCAGTCTGACCAACGGCGCTATCAGCGTCCTCCCGCTCGACCGGACCACGGGCGCCACGGGCGATCCGCGGCCCGGTGAACTGCGACGACGAGGCAACCGGGTTCAGTTCATCCCGAGACTCCCGACCCAGGCGCGCGCCGGCGGTCCGGCCGGTGAGTTCTTCCCGGCCGGCTCGCCGCAGGACGACGCGTTCGAGAACGGGAGCTTTCGAATCGGGACGGACTACGTCGTGCGCATCGCGGGGCGGCCCGAGAAGCCCGCCGCGACAAGCGCCTCGGGCGCCAAGTTGCGGCGCACCGTGACGACCGAATTCCGCACGGCAGACGGAGCGTCCCCCGGAGACCCGCCCTTCCTCTTGGAGACGTACGCCGACACACCGCCGCTCCGCATGCTCTTCGCCAATCCCACGGACCGCGTCGTGGAGGCACGGAGGTCGTACGCCGTGGTGGGCGGGACGCCGTCGGTGCCGACAGACATCCACGTCACGCTCTTCGGCACCGGGATACCGCTCGACCCAACGACGATCCGTGCCCCGGGCGCAGTGCAACTGATCCGCGTGGAAACTCCGGACGGCTCTGGCCCGACGCCCGTCGTGGGCGACGCACTGCTGGAGCAAGACCGCAACCGGATGTACCTGGTGTTCCGCCCGGCTGAGCCTCTCTCGGAGCGCAGTACGTACGCGCTTCGCGTCGACGAGAGCGTCACAGACCTCACGGGCAACTACCACGTGTCCGATGACCCCGAGCGGGCGCGTCTCACCAGGGCGTACGAGTTTCTGGTGGACGCCCGCCGGGCCAACCCCGGCGTGCCAGTCGAGTTCCTCGCCCATCCGCCGGTCGACCTGATCTTCGACTGGCCGCCGGTCTCCGACGCGGATCGTGGCGGCGTCCTCAAGCGGAACTTGCTCGAGATCGGCGACACCCGGCCGTGGGAGCTCGACCCGCGCGTGTTCGCGGTGTTCACGACGGTTGCGGCGGAACGCCCTGGGACGCCCCCGCTCGTGTCGGAGAAGCGCGTGCAGCGCCGCCGTCCTTCGCTCGGGAGAGTCACTCGGGTCGTCACTCAGCTGGGCCTCCAGGGCGCGGAGGGCGCGGGCCAGAACGTCGTCATCCCGTTCACGCTCGTGCAGCGGCGGGGGCGGCCGCCCGCGTTCATCGAGGTGCAATGGGGCGCTGACCACGACCTGGACGGCGCGATCGAGGAGGAGGAGTTCAGCCCGGCCACGATCGATGAACGTGATGGCCGACAGACCGGCGCTACACGCAAGTCGAGAACCCGGCGCGGCCGAGCCAGACACCAGTTCGTCACGGCGCCCGGCTCCGGGCGGTCGAACGCGACCGTCTGGCGGTCCACCACGGCCGTCCTGGGTCCATCCGTCTTTCCCCTGGCGCGCATCGCGTACACCCCTCAGGGCCGCGAGATCGAGGATCCGGACAATCCGGGCAGCCCCCTCATCCAGCCGGGCCGCGGCGGCGCCGTGATCCGGCTACGCACGGTCCGCGGCCGTCGAGCGAGCGCTTGGAGCCTCACGGCGCCCTTCGCCCTGATCAACTCCAGCCGCCCGGCGCTCACCCTGGACGGAGCGCGTCCCGGCGCCCCAACGCTCATCGACTGGACCGCGTTCGACGCGGACTCCGAGGATGCCAACGGCAACGGAGTGCTCGACGTCCAGGAGCTCGAGGACCGGAACGGAGACGGTCTCCTCGATACCGCGCCAGTCGCCGTCGCGTTCGACTTCCACCTACTCGGCTCGGACGACGATCCCGCGACACTGACTGCGGCGCAACTCGCAGACCTCGACTGGCTGCCGTGCTCGCGCGCGGCCGGCCTCGGGGATCCGGACGACGGTGTGCCGAGTTCCCCGGCCGGGCTGGCCTACACGTTCGCCTGGGACAGCGTCGGCGATGGTGTCGTCGCGGGCGCTCGCGTGATCCTGCGCGGCCGGCCGTTCGACGCGCAGCGGATCCACGGACCATGGGTCTACCTGACAGAGCCGCTGACGGTCGAAGACTGACACCGCCCGACACGCTCACTCGGAGGACGTGATCCAGTCCGCAGTCCGGCGGACCGCGTCCTCCTCGTCGAAGTCGAGGAACATGAAGTGGTCGCTCTCGGTGTACGTGTGCATCGAGAACGCGGCGGCCGGCAGCGACATCTCGAGTACGCCGTAGAGCTCACGGCCTGCCGATGACGGAGCCGTGTTGTCGTTCTCCGAGAGCAACAGCAGCGTCGGTGACTTGATGCGCGACAGCGCTGCCTCGTCGTCGAACTCGAACTTGAGCCCGCGTAGTTCGTTGGACACGGAGAGGGGCACGGTGCGGTACGCGATGAGCCGATCGGCGCCGTCTCTCTTGTTCACCTTCATGAAGTGGCGTGCGCGCATCACGTAGCTCGAGAGCGGCGACATGAAGTCGATCATGGTGTCGGTTGCGACCGGGCTCCACGACGGCGTGGCCGTCACGCCCGCGTAGGGATTCACCAGCACGAGCCGGTGCACCGGCCGGTCGCTCGCCGTCATGGTCGCGAGCATCCCGCCCAGCGAGAAACCGACGATGGACACGTGATCGTGATCCGCCGCGAGTTCGTCGTACGCAGCCATCACGGCGCTCCGCCACTCGCGGGACGTCGTCTCTGCGAGCTCCCGGGGCGTGGTGCCGTGGCCGGGGAGGCGCATCTCTCGCACACCGAATCCGCGCCGACGCAGTTCGTGGGGGAGGGAACCGAAGTCCGCTCGCGAACCGAGGACGCCGTGCACGAGGAGTACGGCTTGTCTGCCACCGTCCGGTGCCGGTGTCCAGCGTTCGTCGGCGCCCCGCAGCACGCCCGTGTCGGAGTCGCGCAGCGCTCCCTCGACCTCGAGAGCGAGATGCCTCGCCGCCGCCGCCTCGTGCAGGACGAACGCTCCAGAGAACAGCAGCCCGAGCGCGATCAGCGGATGCACGAGTCGCGCTCTCTCCATCGTGTCGCCGCGATCCTCGCTCCGGTAGCCGCGTCCCCAGCCGCGGACCCCCCGCGCGACGAGGCGCATCCCGAACAGCCCGATCAGCCCGGCGATCAGCGTGCGCGCGGAGAACCCGCTCCGGATCTGGGAGAACGGCATCGCCTCGAGCACAACGCCTCCGGTGAACCCCGCGACCATGAACAGCGTGGGCACGAACAGCCCGGCGACGCGCTCGGCCCCCCTCCGCGTCACGACGACGAGCAGGACCAGCAAGAGCACGCACAGGAACACGAAGTCCCACATGCGGGGAGATGGTCCGGGCGGCGCCGATCGTGCGGCTGCTTTTTCGAGCCTCCGCGCTCCGTCCCTCAGTCGGGTGCGGGGTCCGGCGGGGTAGGATCTCGGCTCCCCATCAGCACGCAGAGGAGGACGAGATGGTGCTGCCTGCCGTTCGTGTGGCCGAACTCGGTCAGAGCATCTGGTACGACAACCTGAGCCGCGATCTGTTCGCGTCGGGTGAGCTGGCCCGGATGGTCGCGGAGGAGGGCGTGCGCGGCGTCACGTCGAACCCCTCGATCTTCAAGGCCGCCATGACGACCTCACCGCTCTATGCCGGGGAATTCGACTCTCTGGCGGCCGAGGGCAAGAGCGCCGTCGAGATCTACGAGACGCTCGCCATCGAGGACATCCGAACGGCGTGCGGGATCCTGCGTCCGGTATGGGACGAGGCGCAGGGCGCCGACGGCTTCGTGTCGCTCGAGGTCTCGCCGGCCCTCGCGCACGACACCGCGGCGACCATCGCCGAGGCGCGCCGCCTGTGGAGCACGGTGGACCGGCCCAATCTGATGATCAAGGTGCCGGCGACGCCGGAGGGCATGCCGGCCATCCGGACCCTGATCAGCGAGGCCATCAACGTCAACGTCACGCTGATCTTCGCGCGCTCGGCATACGCCGACGTCATCGACGCGTACATGACGGGACTGGAAGAGCGCGCCGGGCGCGGGGATGCGATCGGCGGCATCCACTCCGTCGCATCGTTCTTCGTCTCGCGCGTCGACGGCGCCATCGACAAGGCGCTCACCGCGAAGGGTGACGCCGCGCAGGCGCTTCGCGGCAAGGCCGCCATCGCGAACGCGAAGCTCGCGTACGCGCTCTTCGAGAGCGAGTTCGACTCCGCCCGCTTCGCGGCTCTTCGTGAGCAGGGTGCGGCGGTGCAGCGGCCGCTCTGGGCGAGCACGAGCACGAAGGACCCCGCGTATCCCGACACGCTGTACGTGGACACGCTGATCGGTCCGCACACCGTCAACACCATTCCCCCGAAGACGCTGGCGGCATTCAACGACCACGGCGCGGTCGCGCTGACCGTCCGTACGGGTGTCGCGGCGGCCCGCGAGCAGCTGGCTGCGGTCGAGGCGCTCGGCATCAGCGTCGAATCGGTCTGCGCCACGCTCCTGGCGGCCGGCGTCAAGAGCTTCGCCGATGCGTTCGACGAACTGCTCGAGGCTGTGGACGCACGCCGGCGCGAGGCGACCGCGACAGCGTGAGCGACGACACCACGGAATCGCTCCTCGCAGCGGGGGCGGAGCTCCTCCGCGAGAACGATGCCGTCGCGAGGATGCTGGCGAAGGACGGATCGCTGTGGTCCGACGACGCCACGGTCGCGGCGCTGTGTTCGCAGCGGCTCGGGTGGCTGGACCTGCCTTCCACGATGCCCGCGCGGCTCCCGGACATGACGGCGTTCGCCGACGTCGTGGCCACCGATGGGTTCCGCGACGTCATCGTGTGCGGGATGGGTGGCTCCGGACTCGCGCCGGAGGTGTTCTCCGAGGTCTTCGGCCACGCGACGGGCCGGCCGCACGTGACCGTGCTCGACACGACCGATCCGTTCGCGATCCGGACACTCGAACAGGAACTCGACCTGCGGCAGACGCTGTTCATCGTGTCGTCCAAGAGCGGCACGACCATCGAGACCGATGCGCTGCGCCGTCACTTCACCAGTCGACTCAGGAGCGCGCGACTCGGTGTCAGCCGCCATCTCGTGGCGATCACGGATGCCGGCAGTGAGCTCGAGAGGATCGCGACCGCAGAGCGCTGGCGGGGGGTGTTCCTCAGCCCGTCCGACGTCGGTGGACGGTTCTCGGCGCTCTCGCCGTTCGGCCTGGTCCCGGCGGCGCTCATGGGGGCGCCGGTGGAGGGGCTCCTTGCCAGCGCGGCGGAGCAGGTTGCCGCGCTGCGCGCGAACGGAGTCGAGTCAGGACCGGCCGCGCTCGGAGCACTGCTCGGGGCGGCTGCACGTGCCGGTCGCGACAAGCTTGTTCTCTATACGTCACCGGCGGTGACGTCACTCGGCGTGTGGGCGGAGCAGTTGATTGCGGAGAGCACGGGCAAGCACGGGACGTACGGCCCGGCGGGGATCCTCCCGCTCACGGTGGACGGCGCGACCGGTGCCCTGGCCGATCGCGTCGCGTTGCGCGTCGAGCTGACCGGCGAGAACGCACCGGATGTCGACAAGACCGTGCCGGCGCTGGCCGTGGCGCTGGCGGATCGTTCGGAACTCGGTGGAGTGATGCTCGCGCTTGAAGCGGCCACGGCACTGGCCTCCGTGATCATCGGCGTCGAGCCGTTCGACCAGCCGGACGTGGCATCGTCCAAAGCCGCGACGCTCGCCGTGCTGGCGGGCGAGGGCGAGCGCGCGCCGTTCTCCCGGCTGGACGATCTAGCCCCGGCGATCGACGCGGTCACCGACAACGGCTACGTCGCCATCCTGGACTACATGCCGCCGGGCGGGGAGCACCACGTCGAAGCGCTCTCGGAGCGCATTCGTGCGCTCACTGGAGCAGCGGTCACGATCGGAACCGGTCCGCGCTACCTGCACTCGACCGGGCAGTTGCACAAGGGCGGCCCGGCGAACGGTGTGTTCGTCGTTCTGGAGGGTCCGATGGCGACGTACACCGATGACGACCCGCCGATCCCGGGCAAGGACCTCACCTTCGGACAGTTGTTCGCGGCCCAGGCCGAGGGCGACGTGCGCGCGCTCCTCGCACGCGGCCGCGAGGTCGTGCGCCTGCGCATCCGCGATCTGGAACGGCTCGACGCCCTGCTGGCCTAACGGGAGAAGGTCGCACCCTTCTTCTTCGAGAACGTGACGCGCTCGCCGTCCGCGAGAAGGTGCAGCGCGCGGAACTTCGGCCGCTTGGGGCTTCCGCCGTCGGTTCCGTCCCGGCCCTTGAGGTCGATCTTCCACAGCCCGACGCTCCGTGCGCAGTACGCCATGTGCACGCCGCCGACGCTCTTTACCCGGAACCTGCCGTCGTACTCCTCCTCGACGTCGAGCTTCTTCGCGAAGTGCGCCTTCACCACGAACCCGTCGCCTACGCGCTCGACAGTCATGATGGGGGAGGTGCCCTTGAGCTTGTCCCAGCGCTTGCCGATCGGAGACTTCGGCGGACCGCTCGATCCGTCGGCACCTGCGCCGCCCGCGCCGCCCGCGCCGCCTGCGCCGCCCTTGGAGCGCGCAGTCCGCGGGCCGCCCAGGCCGATCGCTCCGGTGTAGGCCTCGGCGCCCTCGCCGATGCGCGAGCGAAGGAGCGAGCCCCATGACGGGACGAGCATCGTGTCCTTCTTCTCGGATTCTGGGATCGCGGCGAGCGAACTCTTGAGCGCGGCCACGGCGCCCTCTCCGTCACCGGCGGCGTGGGCCGCCACGGCGAACTCGGTGGTGATGTTCACCAGCAATTCGGTGAAGCCCATCTCCGCGGCTGCGCTGCGCGCTTCTTCCCACTCGTCGCCCGTCGTGGCCCGGTCTGCCGGGGTCGCCGTCGAATCGGCCGCGCGCAGAATTGCTGCCGCGTAGAGGCCGATCGGACGTGCGGCCATGCACGGACCCTTCCGTCCCGACTCGGCCCACAAGACGACCTGTGCAGCGGTCTCGACCACCGAAGCGACGTCGCCGCTCTTTGTCGCGGCGTACAGCGCGTCGAGACCCAGGCCGGGCACCGACACGAAGCACCCGGTGCGTTCGGGATCGAGCTGGAGGATCACCGAGCGGACCGCCTCCTGCAGGACCACGTGGTCGCCTTCCTGGCGGCCCAGGAACTCGCCCAGGTCCTTCGACACGTCGCGCTCGATGAGCAGGTCGGCCCCGTCGTGTGCCGCCCGTGCCGCCTTGCCGAACGCGTCGGCCGCCGCGGCGACGTTGTCTCCCTCGGCGAGCGCCCGCGCCTTGTCGAGGAGGTCCGCGGGGGAGGGGCCCTTCGCGTGCACCTCCACGGGCAGGAACGCGGCGGCAGCGACGAGGGCCGTGAGGACTGCGGGCAGTGTGCGCATGGACGCAGCATACAGACCCCGTGGCCCGGCTCTTCTCCCTACACTCCGAGTGTGGACGACCTGGATCTCATTCACAGCGCGCAGGTGCTCGCGATCACGCCCGGGCCCGAGCGCACGCTCGTCGTCCGCGATGACTGGGTGCGGGTGACGGAGCCCGCGGCGAAGACGCACTATCGCAACGGCGTCTACCACTCGGTTGTCGGTGATGGCGAGGCGGGCGCGCGTATCGCGGCGACGTGCGCCCACTACGAGTCCGTTCGCGTTCCGTTCCGCTGGGTTCTCGGCCCGCGCAGCCGGCCGCGGGATCTCGAGCAGCGGCTCCTTGCTGCCGGGTTCGTGCCGTTCAACGAACTGAGTGGCCTTGTCCTCGACGTGGACACGGCTGAGATCCCCGCGCCGGACGACATCTCCGTCGACGAGGTCGCCGCGCCGGACACCTGGGTGGACGTGACAGCGCGCGGGTGGGGAATGACCGTCGACGCACGTGCACGCTTCCAGAGCGGGATCGAACGTCAGCTTGCCGCCGCGCCGCGCATCGAGCGCTTCTACGTCGCGTCGCGCGCGGGCGTGCCCATTGCGACGGCGGCCATGAGGGTCGCCGACGGAGTTGCGTACCTGTCGGGCGCCGTCGTGCTCCCGGACCATCGCGGACGCGGCGCGTACCGGGCGCTGCTGTCCCGCCGCGTGGGGGATCTGCGCGGGCTCGGGATGGACCGCGCGGCGAACCTCGCGGTCTCGACGACATCGGCGCCGATCTGCCTACGCGTCGGCTTCCGCGAGGTCTGCCGCTTCCGCGTGCTCATTCGGTAGACCCCGCGCAACGAGGCCCCGCAGCGTGCGTCGGGTCGCCGGCCATGTCTCGATTCGGGGACTCAGGGTGCCCCGGCCTCGACGAACCGTCCCGGTTCCTGGACGGTTCGCGTCGCGGAACCGGGCGGCTGCGGACGACCTCGCCGGCCGTCGCGCGTCGCGTCCGCACCGTCCGAGGAGTGGTGGGGAGCGGGTCCAGGGCCCCTCCAGCGCGGGCCTCGAGGGAGCGGCGCGAGCCCACTGCAGACCGCCGTGGCTAATCCTCGCGCGGTGCGAACTGGCGGTCGAGACTCGCCGTCCGTGCAACGCCCGACAATCCCGCCCATGACGACGAACACGAGCCCCGCCATGACGAGAGATGCCAAGACCGCGAGCGAACTCGGAGTTCGATCGCGCGACCTCGATCAGCTCTGCGTGGACACCATCCGCATGCTCGCGGTGGACATGGTCAATGCAGCCAACAGTGGCCATCCGGGCCTGCCGATGGGGGCGGCGGACGTCGCGTTCACGCTCTGGTCGCGGTATCTGCGCTTCGATCCCGATGCACTGGACTGGCGCGATCGCGATCGTTTCGTGTTGTCCGCTGGACACGGCTCGGCGCTGCTCTACGCGCTGCTGCACCTGTCGGGTTACGACCTGCCGATGCACGAGATCCGCAACTTCCGGCAGCTCGGCTCGAAGACGCCGGGACATCCCGAACACGGCCTCACGCCGGGTGTCGAAGTCACGACCGGACCGCTCGGCCAAGGGTTCGCCAATGGCGTCGGCATCGCGCTCGGCCAGCGCATGCTCGCCGAGCGGTACAACACGCCGGAGTTCCCGGTCACGACGCACCGCACGTTCGCGCTGGTCTCCGACGGTGACCTGATGGAGGGCGTCGCGGCCGAGGCCGCTTCGTTCGCGGGCCACCTGGGTCTCGGGAATCTCATCTACCTCTACGACTCGAACCGCATCTCGATCGACGGATCCACGGACCTCAGCTTCTCTGAGGACGTCAGCGGGCGCTTCCAGGCGTACGGCTGGCAGGTGCTCGAGTGCGACGGCCACGATCGAGAGGCCATCGCCGCTGCAATCGAGGGGGCGCTCGCTGACGGTTCCCGTCCGTCGCTGATCGTCTGCCGCACGGTCATTGGTAAGGGCTCGCCCAACAAGCAGAACAGCGCGGCGTCTCACGGCGCGGCGCTCGGTGCAGACGAGACGGTACTCACGAAGGAGGCGTACGGCTGGCCCGTCGAGCCGACCTTCGTGGTGCCGGCCGAGGTGTACGAGCGCTTCGGCGCGCTGGCGGACGCCGGCGCGCGGCGGCGCTCAGCGTGGGTCGAGATGATCCGTCGTTGGACCGACGAACGCAGCGACGTCGCCGCGGCCTGGGAGCGTCAGTTCGAGCCCGATCTGGGAACGTCCGAGGACGTGCTCACTCGCCTGCTCGACGGGTGGGAGCCCGGCGTCAACGCAACGCGGAAGCACTCCCACGCCGTCCTGCAGCGGCTGAACAAGTTCGTCCCGAACATGGTCGGCGGCTCCGCGGATCTCACGGGCTCGAACTGCTCGTGGATCGACGGTTCGCCGCCTGTGGGCAACGGCGAGGGCGAGAGCTTCGCGGGGCAGAACCTGCACTTTGGTGTGCGCGAGCACGCGATGGGCGCGGTCGTCAACGGCCTGGCGACGCAGGGGGCGTGGACGCCGTACTGCGCGACGTTCCTGGCGTTCCTCGACTACATGCGGCCGCCCGTGCGCCTGGCAGCGCTGTCCCACCACGGCTCGACGTTCGTGTTCTCACACGACTCGATCGGACTGGGCGAGGACGGGCCGACACACCAGCCCATCGAGCACCTCTGGACCGCGCGCATGATCCCCGGCGTCACGGTCCACCGTCCCGCGGACGGCCCCGAGACGGCTGCGGCGTGGGCCGACGCCGTCACGCGCCGCGACGGACCGTCGGTGATCGTGCTGACGCGCCAGAAGGTGCCCGAGTTCGAACGCCCGGCCGCCTTCACGTCATCCGATCTGCTGCGCGGCGGCTACGTGGCGCGGGACACGGCCGGCACGCCCGACGTCGTCCTGATCGCTACCGGCTCGGAGGTCGGAGTCGCACTCGGCGCCTGCGATCTGCTCGCAGAGAGCGGCGTTGCGGCACGCGTCGTCTCGATGCCGTCCGTCGAGCTGTTCGACCGTCAGGACGACGCCTGGAAGAACGCGGCGCTGCCGCGAGACGTTCCGGCGGTCGCGATCGAGGCCGGGCGCCCAGACGGCTGGTACCGGTTCGTCGGCCGCGACGGACTCGTCATCGGGATCGAGACCTACGGCGAGTCGGCGCCCGCGAAGGACGTGTTCGCACACTTCGGGTTCACGCCGTCCGCAGTTGCCGACCGCGTGCGCGCGCACCTGGCCCGCTAGTCGACGTCGTCGACTACGGCGAGAAGTCGGCCGGCGATCTTGGACGGGGCGATGTGCTCCGACGCCCAGCGCCGGCGGCGGGCTCGTCCCTCGGGGCCGAGTCCCGTCGGGCTCTCCGTGTCGAGGAGGATCGAATTCGCGGCGCGCTCGACGTCGCTTTGGCTCACCAGGATGCCGAGCGTGTTCTGGTTGCACGCCTGACTTTGATCTCCGATCCCCGGTGTGAGAACCGGCCGGACGCCCAGTGCGAGGTACTCACCGAACGCGAGAGGGCACGCGACGCGCGAGACGTCGTCGCTGCGTCGCAGCACGAGTCCGTCGTCGGCGGCCGCCAGCACGGCGTCGACCTCGCCGGGCGCGGTGCTCCGCACGATCGCCCGGTCGTAGCCGACTCGTCGGAGCGCCGACTTGGCGCGACCTGGCGCAGGTGTCACGAACAGCAGCCGCGCCCCCGGCCGGATTCCGGCAAGAGCGCGGACGAGCAGAACAGTCTCGTCCGCGAGGTGCCATGGCTCGAGAGAGGAGGACGTCGCGAGCAGAAGCTGGTCGTCTCGCACCCGGAGTCGTTTTCGCGCGCGCGTGCGGAGTTCCTCTGCATTCGCGACCGGAGCGGCGAGAGCCGGAAGATGAGTGAACTTCGCGCGCGGGAGATCGTGTCGCGCGGACACGACGCGCGCGAGCTCCGTGCTCGCGCAGATCACCGCGTCGGCGCCGGCCGCCGCATCCCGCTGGCGCGTGCGGAGGTTCTCGAGTTCAGCGGCCTCGGAGCGGCTCAGCTCGTCCTCGGGTCGTCGGCACCGCGCTAGGTGTTCCGCGGCAGAGTCTCCGCGCAGGTCGAGCACGACTCGCAGCGCGTCGGTCCCCCGGCGCGCGGCGATCCCGAGCAGAGCCGCGTCCTCGCCTCGGCACAGCAGCACAGCGTTGCCGAATCCGCGCTTGCTGAGCGCGCCGGACAGCCGGCGTCCCTCGCGCGCGGCGTCGTTCCCAGTCAGGTCGATGGTCTCGACTCCCGTCGCCGCGCGTAGCGCGTTGCGCACCCGGGCGTGACTCGCGCCGCGCCCGCCGATCAGGCCGCGAGACGGGGCGAGCACCACTGCCGTGACCTCGCGGCCTGCGGCCCGTACCGCGGCCAGGAGTGCCGGAACCTGCGCGAGCACGGGAGTCGTGCGCCCCCGCGTCGAGACCACCGCGGCCAGCGGGCGGGTCACGCGTCGCTGCCCGCTACCACGTGCACGCGCGCCGCGTCCGGAGACGGGAGCGTGCGCACGGCACCACCGGACGCGGCGGCGACCTCGGCGGCGAGGTCGGCTACCGGGGCGGCAGTCAGCAGCAGCGGGACGTCAGAGTGTGCGGCGCGAACGTCCACGAGGTCGCCTTGCCGCGTCCAACGCAGTGCGTCCGAGCGGCCCTCGGACTCCTCGGGTACGCGCTCGAGTTCGACGACGACGGTGCCGGTCGCGCCGACCGCTGCGCAGAGCGACCGGAGGACGCGCTTGCGGTCGGCGTCGTGGATCAGCGAGCGCCATGCCGTGGCCGTCGCGAGCGCCACGGCGATCCCGGCCGGGGCGTCGAACTCGCGAGGATCGTCGGCCAGCAGTTCGACGTCCGCGCCTGCCATGTCGCGGACCCTCCCGAGCGCGGTGCGTGAGGAGTCCACGACGACGAGCGGCGCTCCTCGGGACCGGAGCGCTTCGAGGAGCGCAGGCTGCGAAGCACCGAGTACCAGCACGCTTCCGGGCCCGCGACCGTCGGCGGCGCGGTCGGCAAGGGCTGCGATCGCGCCTCCGTCGGCCTGGAACGCGAAGTCTGCAAGGTCGGGGGGGAGCACGAAGGGAGAGTATCCTCCAAATCCGCGATGAGACACCGTGACCGACAACTGCGGGGCGCCTTCGGCGGTGCGACGAAGCAGAGTGGCGCCGGAGGCTGCCTGGCTCTGGCGATCCTGCTGCCCGCTCTCGCCCTGACGGCGGCCGGTGTGGCTGTGGCGGCGCTCTTCAGTGGCGCGGGGAGGACCCGGCAGCGCCCCGATCCGGTGCTCGAGGACCTGGTCAGGAAGCTCGCCCTGGACGACACGTTCACGCGTGACGACGCCGACACCGCAGGTGTGCCCGTCGATGAGAAACGCAGCGTGGAAGAGCTCCTGGAGGAGGGCGTCACGCGCGGTTGGATCGAACGCCACGGCGACCGCTACGCCGTCACGGTGGCGGCGCGCAAGCTGCGTCCCTGAGCGTCAGCGGCGGCCGATGAGACTCTTGGCGCGGGCCAGACCCCGGTCGGTGAGCGTGTAACGCCCGCGTCGCGAGCCGGGTTCGAAGAAGCGTTGCGACCGCTTCATCACGCCGATCGTGTTCGCCAGGTTGCGCGGCTGCTTCTGGCCGACGATCCCGAAGCACGCGCCGATGTCGTCGATGCCGATCTCGTCGACGCCGTGCGTCTCCCGCAGGTAGTGCGCGAACACGAGGATCGTGTCCTGCAGCGCACCACGCCCGGTGCGCGTCCGTGCGCTTCGGAGGAACTCGGCAAGCGGCGGCTGCGAAGTCCCGGCCGGTGCGGCGTCCTCCAGCCCGAGCTCTTTTTTGATGCGGCCGAGGAAGTGCGAGATCTGTCCCGCGACCCACGCCTCGGGGCCGGCGAACTCCAACTCCAGTTCGCCGCAGTTGAAGCGGAACACCGCGTCCGGGGACGCGCGCTCAGCCACGGCCGCCTCCTCCTCCGGCGCTTTCCGACCCGCGCTTGGGTGGCAGGCCGACGGTGCGGCGCGCCCGCTCGATCCCCGTCGTGTTGAGCATGTACTCGCCGCGACGATCCGTCCCGAGGATCAGCTTGTGGTCTCGCTTCAGCGTCCCGAGCAACTGGAGCAGGCTCTTGGGCGCCTGCTGGCCGACCTCGGCGAATGCGTGGCGGATGTCATTGGCGGTGAACACGAACTTCTTGAAGCTCCGCATCCACAGCGCGAAGACCAGGATGCTGTCCTGCATCGTGAGGCGCATCCCCGGCGCGACGTGCTGCTCGTACCAGGCCGGAAGGTCGCGCTGCGGCTTCTCCGCGCCCTCTTCTGGCGATTCGATTGCACTCTCTCCCGCCACTCTCTGCACGAATGGGAGGAACGGACGCAAGTTGTCACGCACGAACTCAGGTGTGCCACCAATCTCAAGAGAGACTCCGCCTGAGAGGAGACGGAATGTCGTCCTGGCGCTCATGAGCCATCCTTCCGGCGCCCAGCGGGGTCTCAGGCGACCGCGGGCGAACTGCCGAGACGGTAGCACCCCGGGTAGACGGCGAAGCCTCACGGCGGCCCTCCGGCCCCCGGGATCCCTGGGTGCGGCTCCTCGGATGCCGGAGACTCCCGTCCAGGGTGGAGAGGATCCGGTCCGGGGCGCACGTGCCTGCGGAGCGTCCCGGAAACACACGGAGCCGCGCCATGCGCAGGATCGACGTACTCGACGGATTCGACGACGCCACGCTCGAATCCCTGCTGTCCGAGGCCCTCGGTCGCGGTGGTGACCATGCCGACCTCTTCTTCGAGGAGCGGCGCGAGTGCACGCTCACGCAGGAGGACGGTGTGCTGCGGACGGCATCGATGGGCTCGGTCTGCGGGATCGGCGTCCGTGTGCTGTCGGGGGAGCGCACGGGCTATGCCTACACGGAGCAGCGCACGCCGGATTCGGTGCGGTCTGCCGCCAGGACGGCCGCAGCGATCGCGTCGGGCGCGCGCGACGTCCCCCCGGTCCGGCTCTCGGACGGCAGCAGGCGCGATCTCTATCGAGCTACACAGCCCCTCGTGACCGGCGCGCCCGCCAGCCGCGTCTCGTTGCTCGAACGGGCCGACGCGGCCGCCCGCGCCGTGGACCCACGCGTGGTCCGGGTCACGGTGATGCTGAACGAGGAGATCCGCGAGATCGCGATCGTCTCCTCCACGGGCGTCGTGATCTGCGACGTGCAGCCGATGCTGTCGTTCCGCGTCGGGTGTGTCGCCGAGGACGGTGACGTGCGCACGAACGGAGCAGCCGGCGAGGGCGCGCGCCAGGGTCTCGAACTGCTCGACGGCGACGTGCCGGAGCAGGTTGGACGCAAGTGTGCCGAACAGGCCGTGCGCAACTTGAGTGCGCGGCCGGCGCCCGGCGGTGCGCAGCCCGTGGTGCTCGGGCCCGCGTACAGCGGGATCCTCCTGCACGAGGCCGTCGGTCACGGGCTCGAGGCGGACTTCAATCGCAAGGGCTTGTCGCGCTACTCGGGGCAGATCGGCGAGCGCGTCGCTTCGCCGCTCGTGACCGTCGTGGACGACGGGACCATGCAGTCGGAGCGTGGCAGCATCAACGTGGACGACGAGGGCGTTCCGTCGGGTCGCACGGTTCTGATCGAGAACGGCATCCTGAAGGGGTATCTGCAGGACCGCTTGTCGGCGCAACTGATGGACGTGGACGTCACGGGCAACGGGCGCCGACAGAGCTACGCCCACGCGCCGATGCCCCGCATGACGAACACGTTGATGCCCGCCGGCACGCACGCCGCGGACGAGATCATCGAGTCGGTGAAGAACGGCGTGTACGCCGTGTCGTTCGGCGGGGGACAGGTCGAGATCGGAAAGGGGGACTTCGTGTTCGCGGCCACCGAAGCGTACCTGATCGAGGACGGCAAGATCACCGCTCCGTTGCGTGACGTCACCTTGATCGGGAACGGGCCCGAGGTCATGTCGCGCGTCAGCATGGTCGGAACCGACTACCGCACGTCCGAGGGCATGTGGATGTGTGGCAAGGACTCGCAGATGGTCCCTGTCGGTGTCGGGATGCCGACGGTGAGGATCGATGATCTGATCGTCGGGGGAACCGCGTGACCGACGTCGAACTCGCAGAAGAGGGCGTCCGCGCGGCGATGACTGCGGGAGCGACCGCGGCGGACGTGATGGTGGCCGGCGGCGATTCGACGTACGTCGCACTGCGCGAGGGTGAGATCGAGCACGTCGAGCACTCGAACTCGCGTGTGGTCAGCGTGCGCGCCTTCCGCGGAACGCGGATCGGCATCGCGTACACCAACGACGCCACGCGTGAAGGCGCCGCGGGCGCGGCGGCACGCGCCGCAGCGCTCGCTGAGATCGCCGCCGAAGACGAGGCCGCAGGGTTGCCCGACCCAGGCGACGCCGGTGCCTGCGAGGGCGAGTTCGATCTCGTGGACGCGGGTCACACCGAGTGGACGCCTGACTCGTGGGCGGCACTGGCCGCCAGCGCCGAGCGCGCGGCGCGAGAGAACGACAGCGTGACGCACGTCGAGGCCGCGCGCGCCGGCGGGGGCGTGAGCACGATCGCGATTGCGAACAGCAACGGGTTCAGTGGCGCCCGCGTGCGCACGTCCTGCGCGCTCGGGATCGGACTGTTCGCGACCGAGGAGAGCGGCGACCGGCAGCGTGGTGACGAATACCGCAGCGGGGTCCACCTCGAGGATCTTCCCTCGCCCGAGCAGATCGGACGGCTGTCGGCGCAACGTGCGGAGCTGGCGTGCAACAGCACGAAGCCGCCCGCGGGGCGCGTGCCCGTGGTCTTCGATCCCCGCGTCTCTCGCGACTTCGCGGGCACGCTCGCCGCCGCGGTGAACGCCGAGGCGGTGTACCGGCGGCAGACATTCCTGGCAGGCCGGCTCGGCGAGGTCGTCGCGTCGCCGGCGGTCACCCTGATGGACGACGCGACGCTGCACCGCCGTCCGGCGAGCCGTCCGTTCGACGGGGAGGGCGTCCGTTCCCGGCGCACGGTGCTGATCGACGCCGGACGGCTGTCGTCGTGGATGGCCGACTCTTACTCGGCGCGCAGGGCCGAGTGCAGGACGACCGGCAACGGGCGCCGCGGGAGCAGCCGCGGACCGTCGGTGGGGCCGTCGAACCTCGTGCTGGCTCCGGGCGAGCGCGAACCCGCCGAGATCATCGGAGACGTGGACGAGGGCCTCTACGTGACACAGCTGTTCGGCTTCGGGGTCAATCTCGCCGCCGGTTCGTTCAGCCGCGGCGGCACCGGACGCTGGATCCGGAACGGCGAGCTGACTCACGCAGTGTCCGAATTCACCATCGCCGGGGACTTGCGCGACATCTTGAAGGGCGTGACGGAGTGCGGCTCGGATCTCGACTGGAACGGCAGCACGGCCGCTCCGACCATCCGGATCGACGGACTGACTGTGGCGTCCGGATGAGCGGCGCGCCGCGAAGGACACGGGCGTGGAGCTGAGTGTGGTGCTGCCCGTCTACAACGAGGCGGACTCGCTCGACAAGTTGCTCGCAGAGTTGCAGCCGGTCGTCCAGAGCGTGACCGACGACTACGAGTTCGTGTTCGTCGATGACGGCTCCACGGACGCCAGCCGCGAGATCCTCCTCGGCCTGGCGCAGAACGATCCGCGGGTCGTCGTCTTCGCGCTGGATCGCAACCACGGGCTTTCCTCAGCGCTTCACGCGGGCTTCACCAGGGCCCGTGGCGAGATCGTCGCGTCACTCGACAGCGATCTGCAGAACGACCCGGCGGATCTTCCGCGCCTCATCGAGGCCGTGCGCGAGGGGACGGCGGACATGGCCTGCGGCTGGCGGCGCGACCGCCACGACCCGTGGGTGAAGCGCATGTCGTCCAAGATCGCGAACGGCTGGCGCAACTGGCGGACGGGCACGAACATCCACGACGTGACCTGCCCGCTGAAGGCGTTCCGTCGTGAGGTCGTACGCGTGTTCCACCCGTTCGACGGGATGCACCGGTTCCTTCCGACGCTGGCCGAGATGAGTGGCTTCCGTGTTGTCGAAATCCCCGTAGGCCACCGCCCGCGGCAGCACGGCGCTTCGAAGTACGGCGTGTGGAACCGGCTGTGGCGCGGGTTGTCGGATCTGCGAACCGTGCGCTGGATGATGAAACGCGGCATGACGTACAACTGCGATCGCGTGGCCGGAGTGGGTGACTCCGAGTGACCGTCCTCGATTTCCTAGAGCAGTTCAAGGAGCCGATTCACATCCTCGGCTTCGTGGCACAGGGAATCTGGGCCAGCAGGTTCCTCGTTCAGTGGATTGCGTCCGAGCGGAAGAAAGAGAGCGTCATCCCCGTCGCGTTCTGGTGGATCTCGATCACCGGTGGCTTGCTGACGCTGATCTACGCGCTTCTCATCAAGTCGCCGCCGATCTTCCTCGGCCAGCTGTTCGGTGTGTTCGTGTACGCGCGCAATCTGCACCTGATCTACCGCGCACGTCGTGTGGCGAGCGAGGCCGCCGAGTGATGAGCCGCCGCCGCATCGCGCTGATCATCGTTCTCGTGTTTGCGTCGGTGGCGGCGTTTCGCTCGACGTTCTCGCGGGACGTGCCCGGCGACTTCTTGCGCTACCACCGCGCGGGCCGCCTCGTGGCGACGGGCAAGGCGGACAAGCTCTACGACAAGCAGTACTTGCGCGGCCAGCACGTGTATGCGGAAGAGCGCGCGGAGGAACTGCGGACAGAAGGCGAAGACGCCGACGATCTGCACGAGAAGAACTTCAAGTATCTGCCTGCGACGGCGGTTCTGATCGCTCCGTTCGGAGCCCTGCACCCACGTTCAGGAAGCGTTCTGTGGACGTTCTGGAACGGTTTGCTGATCGCCACGATGTTCGTGGCGTGTTGGCGGGCAGCGGCCGGAGGTCTGAAGTGGACGTGGGCGCTGATTCCGCTGCTCGTGCTGCTGCGCGTCGCCAACGACAACCTGCAGCTCGGCCAGCTGAATCCGACAGCGATCGCGTCTGCGACGCTGGCAGTCCTCCTGCTCTCGCGCGGCTGGGACAAGAGCGCCGGACTCTTGGCGGCGTTCGGCGCCGTCGTGAAGTTCATGCCCGTCTTCCTGATCATCTGGTTCGCGTGGAAGCGCCGCTGGAAGGCGTTGGGAGCGACGGTGGCCGGGATCGCCGCGATCGGATGGGGCCTGCCGGCTCTGGTGCTCGGACCGTCACGTGCGACGTCGCTGACCGTCCAGTACTTCGAGATTCGCACGCACCACTATGCCTCTGCGGCGTCGACCGATCTGCCGGGACACTCGATCAAGTCGTTCTTCTATCGCGTGTTCGGCGACGTCCACTATCAGACGGGGCGCGGCAACAAGCACTTCGACCTGGACGTGGCGCTGTTCGAGCTGCCGCCGGGAGTGCTCCAACCCTTGGTGCTCGTCCTCTCCTTCGGCGTGGTTGCACTCGTTCTCTGGCGTTGTCGGGTCCGGCTGCGGGCCTGGCGGATGCCCGGCGCGGCGCTCGAGGGCGGTCTCTTCCTCGCGGCGTTGTTGCTGCTCTCGCCCGAGGCGCGCGCGCCGCACTTCCTGTACGCGATGATGCTCGGGATCGCGGTGACGACGGCTCTCGTCCGCGCGTGCCGCCGGCACACGGTGCAGCACCCCTCGTGGCTCAAGGCATCGCTTGCGCTCGCGCTCCTGTTCGCCGTGTTGCAGAATACGGATTCGTCGTCGCTGCTCGGCCGCCCGGGCGCGGCGTGGTGCAGCGCGTTCTGCACGCTCGGGTGGGGCACGCTCGCACTGATGGGTGCGGGCGCGATCCTGCTCCCGCGGGACGAGTCCGACACCGCTACCTGAGCACGCGCTCCCGGACCGGGTGCCAGATGCCCCGCACGTCCTCGAGCAACAGCGTCAGCATGCGGATCGTGAGTGGCGGAAGCGCCGGAGCCGTCCCGAGCGCACGACGGGCGAGTTCCAACTCGGCGTCGGCACCGAACAGGCCCACGCGTAGGCACGGCGGGCCCTCGGCCCGGGGAGCGGCCTCGTCGAGCAGAGCGTGACCGAGCGCGTCGCGCATGGCGAGCAGCTCGTCGTGTCCCCGCACGACGGTCAGCCCGAGTGTGCAATCGCCGGCCACTGCCTCTCCGAACGAGACGGTGATCGGCGGCGAGCGGAACGCATCGAAGCGCGCCAGGAAGTCCCGCCGGATCGGTTCGAACGGCGGCAGGAGCGGCACGTGTGCCGGCAGCCGGTGGAATGCAGGATCGTGGAGGCGCCGAAACTCCTCCACGTCGCCGAGCGCTTCAGGCGGTGGCAGCACCGCGACTTGGTACACGCCGCCATGCTACGCACATGGCGAGCTACTTGAGACCGATCCCGATCCCCCGCAGCACGCGGCCCAGTTCGCCGGGCGCGATCGAGAGCACGATGTTGCCGTCGCCCGACACGCCGTAGTAGCGGGCGGCGGGATCGCCCCGGTGATTGCCCGCGGCGTCGAGCGAGAGGTCAAAGTTCGCGTCGAGCACGTCGATGACCTCGGTGGAGCCCGTGCTCGTCCAGGTCATGTTGTTGAGCGGGGGAAGCCCGCTGATGGAGTACGTGGCTCGCGTCAGCGGGTCGAGCGAGAGCGTCGCCGTCCCGGCGCCGTCCACCGAGAGCAGGCCGGTCGCCGTGTCGATGTCGAGGTGCGACGTCGTGGACTCGAGGCTGTCCTGCCGCGGCTCGAGATCGAAGCGCGCGAAGTGGTAGTCGCCCTCGAACGTGTTCGCCGGCACCGTCGCCGGCTGCTTTGCCGCGATCATCAGGGCCACGTTGTGATTGAGCAGGTCGATCGTGGCGACAGCCATCACGCCCGCATCGACGTTGAACTGCCCGCGGACCGCAGTGTCCGCACTGAACACCGCGCCGTCGGGGAGGACGAACACGTTCTGCACACCACTGTCCGCGATGATCTGCGTGGTCACGACGTGGCCCGGTGTTGCCAGATCGGTGTTGTACTGCACGTCCCGCTGGAAGATCTCGCCGGATGAATCGAACGTGAGATCGCCCGTGGTGCCGTCGGCGTCGAACGCGGTGTACGAGGCGTGCCAACGCGTCGAGAACGGCTCCGTTCCGGCGTTTCCGAAGCGTGCCCCCAGTTCGACGCCGAACCAGCGTCCGTCGATATCGGCGGTCGTGACGCCCGTGCCCTTGCGCACGCCGACGGCGAAGAAGTCGAACTCGTCGGTGCGACCGGTGTACGCGATGACGCTGCCGTCGGTTGAGACGACCCCGTCCGCGGTGACCTGCTCTCCGGCGGCCGGGAACACGAACGTGAAGATCCCGTCGTCAACCTGCGTCCACTCGAATTCGAAGCCTCCGAGGATCGAAGCGAACGCGGTCGTGTCGTGGTGCGGTGCGGCGGAGAGGAAGCCGCGCGCGATCAGGGGGGCGGTGCCGACTGGCGCCGAGCCCGTGTCGTCGGCCCGGAACGTGATGCCCTGCTCGAAGATCTCGACCCGGCGGTCGGTCTCGTCCTGGTCCTGGTCGTCCAGCCGGTGCAACACGACGAACATCTCGGACTGGTACGTCCCCGACGGCGCTCCCTCGGGAGGCGCCAGCAGACCGGCCTGGAACTCGGAGAACGAGTCGAACTGCGCGGAGACGGTGGCGTTCGGCCCGCGCACGACGGCGAGCGTCGCGTCCGTGGTCGCGCCGTCGAAGTGGAAGACGGCAAGGTCGTTCGGATTGGCGCCGTCGGGCAGCAGGTAGGGGACCGAGACCGTCACGAGCTGGCTGAACTGTGTTCCCGCAGGGAGAAAGCGGACTCCGGGTCCGACGGGCACGTCGCGGTCGCCGACGATGTCGTCCGCCGCTTCGATCGTGATCTGTGTCGGCGAGGAGAGCGCTCCCGGCGGGACCAGCACGGACGCGCGGGCGACGGGGGAGTCGGCTTCGTCCGGGATCGCGATGCGCGCGCCACCAGAACCGACCTCGTCGCCCGAGCGCAGACGCACCGGCGGCATGCTGAGCTCGCCGGTCCGGTCCTCATTCACCGCCTGCTGCGCGAACTTCTCGGCCTTCTTGAGCGCCTTGGTGACCGCGACCTCTGCCTTGCCGAGTTGCTTCGCGCGCGTTGCGTGGTCCGAGGCGCCCTCCGCCGTGGTCGCCGCCGAGCGCGCGGCGCCGTACTTCTCGAGGGTCTTGGTCACCTTGCCGAGCTGTTTCAGGTCGGTGATCAGAACGACGTGGTCCTCGACCAATGCGCGTCGCTCGCCGAGCGCGAGTTCCGCCAACCCGAAGGTCTCGTCGAGACCGTTTTCGATGCTGATCACCGCGACGCCGAGCTTCTTGGCCGTGCTGCCGGCCTTCTTCAGGTTCTTGAAGTCGTCTTTGAGCACGCGAGCCGGCTTCTTGGCGAGCTTCTTGGCGAGCTTCGCGAGGCGTGACCGCTCCTTCTTCTGCTCCTTCGAGAGGTCACCTTGGTTGTCGAGTACGGTCACCCGGTCTGCTACCGCCCCCGCCACCGGGTCGTTGATCTCGTTCAGGTGGGTCTCGATGAACCCCTCGGCCGGACTGGCCAGGAGACCGGCGGCGAGGAGGGTGGCGAGGGCTAGGAAGTGAGGTCGCATGGCGAGCGGGGATCTCCGGATCGAGGCGTAAGTGATCCATGGTAGCCGCGCCGCACCGGATCGAGGGATCAGCCCGCCGCCTGCGCGCGCAGGAGTTCGGCGACGACCTCAGCTCCACGCACGAGCTGGAGTGTCACCGCCGGGTGCCGGCCGGTCGCGTCGGTCACCGTGATGTCGGCCACGCCCCCGCAGGCCGGCTCCTCGACATCCACGCGGCCGATGCTATCGCGATCCAGCTCACGGACCCGCGGCCTGCCGAATGCGCCGAGCGCCGGCGACGTCACCAGCACGCGGTCGGCGGTGACGACGTAGCCCGTGCGGCTGCGGGTCCGGCGGCGCAAGGAGACGTGGCCGCCGAGCATGTAGACGGCGGCGAGCAGGAACGGCGCAGCGCAGACGGTGAGCGCAACGATGCGGACGGCGATCGGCAAGCCTCCGTACTCGTCGGACAGCAGCGTGACGGCGAACCCGTAGAACGCCGCCCCGGCCAGGACTGACCAGAAGATGCCGAGACCCACGAGACGCGGATCCCGCCGTGCGGTGCGCCTCTCGTCAGGGCGTCCGGCCCACACGATCTCCTCGCCGGGGCGCAGCGCGCTCGCCGCGAGGCGAGCGGCGTCGGGATCGATCGGCGGAAGGTCGCTGGGTGTCACTGCGTTTCGTCCGCAGTCCGGTCTACCATCTCCGCTCCCTCGGAGGAACGCAGGTGGTCAAGGCCCACAAGAAGAAGCACGAAGACGAAGACGAGCGGGATGAGGACGACATCCGCATCGAGAAGATGTTCAAGCGGCTTCGCAAGATGAAGACCGTCGTGCGGATCGGTGACGTCTTCGTGGACATCCCCGGCGCGGTCCAGCGCATGACGGCGTGCTCCGACGGCATCTGCATGACCACGAACCGTATGAGCAAACTCACCGGCAAGACGTGCTGCACCACGTTCAACGTCCCCCTCGAGAAGGACGACGTCGAGCGCGTGTCGAAGTGCGTCGACGAGGTCCGAAAGATCCGTGACGTGGACGCCGCGATCGAGGAGGCGGACGGCTGGTGGTACATCGAGGACGACGAGTTGTTCCTCGAGGACCGACCGTCCGGCGCCTGCGTGTTCCTGTCCGCCCCCAAGGGCGACCGCCCGTGGTGCACGATCCACGAGTGGGCCGTGAACAACGGAAAGGAGTTCCGCGACTACAAGCCGGAGACGTGCTGCCTGTTCCCGCTCTACCTGCTCGAGAACGATGACGAGGTTCTCGTGACCGGCTACGGCAGCCCGCTGATGCGCGAGGCCGAGCCGGACGAGGCGGACGACATCCAGGAGTTCAGCTGCCTGCACCCGCCCAAGGGCAAGGGCGTCTCGATCCTCGAGGACCAGGCCGACGAACTCCGGTACCGGATCGGCAAGAAACGGTGGAACGGCGTCCTGGAGAAGCTGCGCGAGATGGAGCTGCTGTAGCGCTCTCTACTCCGCACGCGCCGACTTCGCGGTCGAGCGGCGATGCCGCCACGCTGCGAGCAGGTACCCGCCGATCACGCCGAATATGAGCGTGACAGCGAGCAGGACCACACGCGGCATCTCGACGTGGATCCAGAGGATGTCCGTCTGCACCGTGTCCGTGTTCTGGAGCACCACGATCGCCGCGAGCAGGAGCATCACGACTGCCGCTATCAACTTCGCCTTGCGCATACCTCGTCCCTCGTCTGCTTGATGCAGCCGTCTGGCCGAACGATACTCCTAATCCATGCTCACGCACGCGGCGTTCTGGGTTTGTGTGGCGCTCGTCGTCTTCGGCCTCGCGCATCGCTTCTACTCCCGGTTCTTCGCCGTCCACATCCTCGAGTGCGCCGAGGACGACACGCCGACGCCGGCGACGACGATGGAGGACGGCGTCGACTACGTGCCGACCGGCAAGCACGTCGTCCTGGGCCACCACTTCACCAGCATCGCCGGGGCGGCGCCGATCGTGGGGCCGGCCGTGGCGTGCAGCTACGGCTGGGTGCCGGCGATGCTCTGGATCGTGTTCGGTGTCGTGTTCATCGGCGCGATGCACGACTTCAGCGCGCTGGTCATGTCCGTGCGGCACTCCGGCAAGAGCGTCGGGGACATCGCCGGCGAACTGATCGGGGAGCGGCCGCGGGCGCTGTTCCTGTGTCTCATCGTCGTGCTGACGTGGCTCGTGCTCGCAGCGTTCGCGTCCATCATCGCCGGGCTGTTCGTGAAGTTCCCCGCGAGCGTCATCCCTGTGAACCTCGAGATACCCATCGCGATCGCGGTCGGGTGGTGGGTCTACAAGCGGAAGGGCGGGATCATCTACCCGAGCATCGCGGCGCTCGGCGTGATGTGGGGATCGGTCTTCTTCACAGCGACCGACCCGTCGCTGCAACTGGAGATCCCGGCGATGGCCGGGTTCAGCAGCGTCCAAATCTGGACGTTCCTGCTCCTGGCCTACTCGTTCGTCACGTGCCTGCTCCCCGTGTGGGTGCTGTTGCAGCCTCGCGACTTCATCAACAGCCACCAGTTGTTCGTGGGGCTCGGCGCGATCTACGCCGCGATCCTCATCGGCAATCCCGAGATCACCGCACCCGCCATCAACGACGACCCGAAGTTCGTCGGACCGATGTTCCCGTTCTTGTTCGTGACGATCGCCTGCGGCGCCATCAGCGGTTTCCACTCGCTCGTGGCGAGTGGCACGACGTCCAAGCAGATCTCGTCGTTGCGCCACGCGCGCTCCATCGGCTACGGCAGCATGCTCGGCGAGGGATGTCTGGCTGTCGCGGCGACGATGGCGGTCGCTGCGGGCTTCAGCTCGGCTGACTGGCACATGCACTACGGCGGGGATGCGCGGGTCAACCCGCTCGCCGCATTCGTGAGCGGCACGTCGAACCTCCTGCAAGGCGGGTTCGGCGACATGTCCGACGACATCGCAAACGCGATCGTCGCGGTGATCGTCATCTCGTTCGCCGCGACGACGCTCGACAGCGCGTGCCGCATCCAGAGGTACTGCCTTGGGGAACTCGGCCG
This sequence comes from Planctomycetota bacterium, assembly GCA_965248445.1. GTDB lineage: Bacteria > Planctomycetota > JAJSAM01 > JAJSAM01 > JAJVHW01 > CBDFJG01. Next base: position 112,271 of record CBDFJG010000002.1, on the reverse strand, counting down.
TGCGTGGAAGGCCCCGGCGCTGTCGAACCGCTACATCGCGAGCGCGATCGCGGCTTTCACCCCGCTGTTCCTGGTCGTGCAGGCCGGTGACGGGCGCGAACTCTGGAAGCACATCTGGCCGGTGTTCGGCGCGTCCAACCAGATGCTCGGAGCGCTGACTCTGCTCGTCGTGACGGTCTGGCTGAAGAAGCGCGGCAAGCCGCTCTGGTTCACCGGGCTGCCCGCCATCTTCCTGGCGGTGATCACCGTGTCGGGGCTCGTGCACCTGATTCGCGGTGAGCTGCTCAAGGACGTCAGCGTGAAGGCCGTACTCATTCCCGCAGTCGTCCTGCTCGCGCTCGCGCTCGCGATCATCGTGGAGGGCGTGCTGACGCTGGTCCGCGGCAAGTCGCCGCCGGCCGCCGAGGCGTGACGGTCACTCGGCCGGAGGCAGCGGCGTGCCGGCCACGCCCAGCGCCGTTTCGAAGCGGACGTTGAAACTGTAATCCGGCTTGATTCGCCGCGCTTCGAGGGCGGCGTCGCGCGCTTCGGGCAGCCGTCCCAGCTGCCACAGGATGTACGCCTGGTTGGCCCAGCCGAGTGCGTAGTCGGGCCGTTCCTCGAGCGCCCGCTCGCTCGACGCGAACGCGCTCTCGAGGCTCGCCTCGGCAGCCTCGTCGTCCCGCTTGCGACGCAACCATATCCCGATGCGCATCTCGGCGATCGAGCGGTTGTTCCACGCCTTCGGGCTGCCGGGGAGCAACTCGATCGCGACGGACAGGTGCTCGAGCGCCTCGTCCGCGTTCTCCTTCAGCGTCTCGTTGTCTCCCGGCAATCCGAGCAGCAGCTCCGCGATCTGGTTCAGCGCGTACCACTGCCGCGGCTCGAGTCGCAGCGCCGCGCGTGTCGCTTCGATCGCCTGGATGCGGTATCGCAGGGCCGCCTCGAGATCGCCAGCCTCCTTCGCAGCGTTCATGCGGGCGCGCAGCACGAGTGCGAGCACGTTGTGGACGTTGTAGGCCCACCCGCGGTGCGTCACGAGTTCACGCGCCAGGCGCTCCGCGTCCTCGAGGCGCCCCTCGTACTGCGCGAGCTTGCCGTGCAAGGGGAGCACGTCGAGGGGGTCCTGCACGATCTGCTCGAGTTCCGCGATCAGGATCTTCGCCTTCTCGTGGTGCTCCGCGGACTTCTCGAGGTCGTCGTCCTGCGCTCGCTCCTTGAGCCCGCCGGCGAGCATGAGATGTGCGCTGGCGAGTGACATCAGCACGCGCGGACGGCCCGCTCCCTCGCTCGTCGTGAGGAGCTTCTCGAGCTCTTCGATTGCGCGCGGAACGCGGCCGAGACTCAGCAGGCGGTTGGCGAGGTTGAGTGTCGTCGACGCGGGGTCGCTGTGATCGCCCTGGATGTAGCCGAGCGCCGCCAGCCGGGCCATCTCCTCGCGCTCGATCGCAGTGACGCCGAGGCCTTCCTCGTTCGTGTCACGAGCCGAGTCGGCTGCCAGCGCCTTCCGCCGCCGCTCGCCGAACCAGGTCGGGACGGTCTCGTGGGGGAGACCACCTTCGAAGACATCCTCGAGCACCTTGCCCGGCATGTCGTCGGGCACCGGGTAGCCCATCGATGCGAGCACGGTCGGCGCGATGTCGAACACGGTTGCGCCCGTGACGCGGTGCTGCGGCTTCACGCCGTAACCCCACGCGTAGAAGACACCGTAGAACCGGTGCCACTGCGCGCCCGTCTTCGCCAGGAAGTGTGATGGCTGCGGCAGGCGGTACTCGCCGTGCTTGAAGCCGTGATCCGACACGACCACGACGGTCGTGTACTCGTCGCCCAGCGCGAGGTACTCGCCGAGCAGCCGGTCGTGCCAGCGGTAGTTGGCCTCGAGCACGTCCTTGTACTTCAGATAGTCCTCGGTGGAGATCTCCGGCATCTTCGGCGGTGCGTACCGCATGAAGTAGTGCGACAGCGAGTCCATCGCGTTCGAGTAGGCGGCGAAGAACCGCGTCTCCTCCTCGCGACGCAGCCGGGTCCCGGCGCGACGAAACGTCTCGGCGTCCGACATGATCAGCCGCAGCGCGCCGAGCAGGTTGCGCGGGTCCTTGAACGTGGTGGTGTACGCGTCCGCCCACTCCGTCTCGGTTACGTCCACGAACGCACGCATCCGGTCGAGCGGCAGGTCGTCGATCGTCACGCGGTCTTGTGCGAGTCCGTCGATCAGCTCGGGCGGGTGCGAGGACAGCTCGCGAGACGAGCCCTGCTCGAAGCGGTCCCCCTCGAACGCCAACAGCCCCTCACGGTCCGACACCAGGTAACCGTTCACCGGGTCGGCCGGCCACGACACGAGCCATGCCACGACGCCGACGTTCTCGCCGGCGCTGCCCATCAGCTCCCACATCGTGTCGGCCTGGCGCAGCCGGGAAGACACCGGCACGACGCCGCGAGGGGTCTGCGTCACGAAGTCGAGGATGCCGTGCCGCTCAGGTGCCATGCCGGTCGAGACGGTCGTCCACACCACGGGGGACAGCACCGGCTCGAGCGATCCCAGTACGCCATGCGTACCCTCGCGGCGCAGCCGGGCGAAGTTGGGCAGCTTCCCGGCCCGGATGTAGTGGTCCACCAGATCGGGATCGCACGCGTCGAACGCGAGCAGGATGACCTTGCGCTTCCACGCGTCGGGGTTCGTCTCGCGCGACCGTTCGATCGCCTCCGCCACGGCCGGTGCATCCTCGCGCAGTTCCGAGAGCGGGTCGTGGCTGCACGCTGCGATCAGCACGGAGAGCGCGATCACGGCAAGGGGCGGTCGACTGCGTGGGCGTCTCGTCATGGGGAGCCGAGTCAGTCGCTCAGCGTACGGCGAACAGCGTCCAGCGCACCGCCCGATCCGGTGCCGTCGTCCGATCCGACGACGATGACCAGGCCGTCGTCGTCGTCGAGATCGGCGACGACGAGCGCCCGCCCGGCCAGATCGCCGGCGGCGGCGACGGACGGCAGCAGCATCTCGAGTTCGCGGCCGAAACCGCTCGCGCCCAGGTTCCGCAGGATGCGCAGGCCCCGGCCCGTAGTCGTGGACCCACCGGTCGGAACCGTGGACGTCAGTAGGACGAGATCGAGGTCGCCGTCGCCGTCGACATCGAGCAGATCCGCATCGTCCGCCTGTAGCCGCTCGCCGCCGTCGGCGCCGGGCAACAGCGCCGCACCGCGAACCGCCCAGGTGTTCGTGAAGCCGCGGAACTCGGCGATCTGCACGGCGATGCCGCTCCCGGAGGCCGTGTGCGAGACGACCACGAGGTCCGGGTCCGTGCTGCCGGTCACGTCACCCGGCAGGACGATGTCGCCGCGCAGGGTGTCGATCGATGCGCTCACCCCCGTGGAGCGGTCCTCCATGCGCACGCCCAGAATGTCATCGATGTTCTGCGCCACCTGGGTGGAAGCGATCGCGACGCCGTTTCTGACGAGACCGCTGGGCGACGTGACCGCCACGTCCCGGCGTCCGTCGCCGTTCAGATCGACGACGGCGAGCGAGGTGCCGCGGAACGGCGTGTAGTCATCCGCACACGCGCCGCTGATGCACTGCTGGAACCCCTGCGTCGGAGCCTGTGTGCCGATGACGTGCGGGAACCGTTCGGACTGATGGGCGAACTGCCCGTAGCCCGACTCGTTGGCGGCAAACGAGAACACGCGCGTACCCGACAGATAGTACGTATAGAAGGGCGTCAGCGGTGACACGCCGGTCGGGGTCGCATCGTGCGTTGCGACGATGTCCGGTACCCCTCCGTCGCCGTCGAGATCACCGATCCAGAGATCTTCGGCGCACCAGTCGTCGTATGCCGACGGCGAGGCGAAGAGGATGCTCGTGCGGTCCACGAACACGCGCTCACCACCGGCTCCGGCACGGTTCGCGAGCACGCGTACCCGGCTGCGGTCCGCCGGGAGGACCGTGTCGTCCATGGACCCGAGCACGATGTCCGCCCAGCCGTCCGAGGGGACCTCTCCGACGTCCGCGGCGACGTCGCCCACGGCGATAGTTCCGGCGCGCCAGTCGTCGATCGTGATTGCCGGGAGCACGTCGTCACTCACGTCGGTGTATGTGCCGTCGCCGTTGTTGCGGAAGACGCGGAGTGCACTCGCCGCACCGAGCGTCCCGCCTCCCCGCGACACAACGAACAGATCGAGGTCGTCGTCGCCGTCGTAGTCGGCCGCGGTCATCGCGTCCGGCGGCGGGCCACCCGTCGAGGCGATCGGCGCCAACGACTCGAACGTGAAAACGGCGAACGCACTCTCCGCGGTGGCGCTCTGCCCCAGATCATCGGTTACGACCACGTCGTGGGGACCGAGCGGGAGAGTGTCGAGCGTGAGGTCGATCCGCGTCGGTGTGGCGCTGGCTATCGTGAGCGGTGGGAGGTCACCGGTCAGGACGGCGCGATCCGGCGCCAGCGCCCCGCCGTCGATGCGCAGCGTCTCGCCCGCGAGTTGCGGCACGAGTCGCGGACGGACGTCGAGGATGGCTGGTGCGGACACGAACTCGAACCCGCCGCCTACCGTGGTCTCGAGGCTTGTGGGGTCGCGTACTCCGAACGTCTGCGAACCGGCCGCGAACGCGGGCGTCGTGAAGCGCAGGAGCGCGTCGCTCACGAACTCCGTCTCGCCCGGGAAGCCGACGCCCGCGAGCGTCACCACGGCGCCCGGCCGGAACCTCGCGCCGACGACGTCGATCAGCGTCCCGCCGTCGGCCGGTCCGCGCGCGGGGTCGATTCCGGAGATCTGGGGAGGCTGCACCGCGAGCACGGCGTCCCGGAGAATCGCAACGTGGCCGTTGGACGCTAGCGCCGCAATCTCGACCGGACCCTCCAGTCCCGTCGGGAACGTGCCCTGCAGCCGGTCCTGGTCGACGTCGAGCATCTCGACGCCGTCTGCGAACAGCCGTACCGGGAGCGCCAGCCCCGTGCCGTGCACAGTGACCAGCGTTCCGGGGCCGGCCTCTGTCGGTGAGACGTGCGTCAGCGCGGGCTCCGGGGCGAGCAGCTTCCCGCGCCAGGGAGCGAGTCCGCCGCCCTTCACCTTCACCGTCGCGCGCAGCCCGCTCAGCGCGCCGGACGACGCGACGGCGACCAGTGTCCAGGTCCCGAACGGCGCTTCCGCGGGTAAGAGGATCTTCTTGCCTGTGAGCTTCGTGGCGCGGCGGCGCACCGCGCCCTCGGGCAGCGCGATCAGCTCTCCTCGCGGTCCCAGTAGGCGCGCTAGGTTCGGCGCGCCCTTGCGTCCGCGAATCGAGAAATCGACGCGGGCACCGCCGCCCGCTGCGAACGTCACCTCGTACTCCTCGCCTGCTTCGATCTCGATGTCACGCCGGGACGTCCGCCCGGCCCCCTTCGCGCGCGCCGAGATGCTGTACTCGCCCGTGCCGCCGTCGGCTGAGGCGATTCGGACGACGACGCGTGCATCCTCCTCGACGTCGAGCGTCCCGAGGAGACGGTTGCCCTTCGGGACGAACTCGCCGGTCGGAGCACCGTCCGCGTCCACGAAGTCCGCGACGGCAACGAGTGCCGACTTGCCCGGCACCTTCAGCAACACGCGCACCGTGCTGCCGGCGCGCGCCTCGACCATGTAGAGGTCGACGTCGTCGGCAGCGTGGATCACCGATCGGACTCGCCGCTTACCCAGCGGGGTGCCGAGGCCGTCTGCCGCCGCAGGGAGTGCCAGCACGAGCAGACTGAGGAGGAGGAGTGGGCGGGCGATGCGCGTCACACGCGCCGTGTGGGCGCGGCTGATCGTCCGCGACGTCCCCTCCATCCGGATCCTCCCGCTCTGTCCGTCAGAGTCGCTGGTTGATGAACACGAGCAGGTTCCGTTCGGACTCGGCGGCGGTGTCTCGCGCGATCAGCACGTCCAGGTCGCCGTCGCCGTCCAGATCTACGAGCTTGATCACGACGCCCCGTGCGTCGTCCGCGATCAGAGGCGACAGGAACGGGGTCGACGACCGGATGAACGTGTCGTCCGCCTCCTGCCGGAGGATGCGGCCGCCGCGATCGCCTGCGTTGGGCGCGCCGGCTGAGACAATGACCATCTCGTCGTCTCCGTCGCCGTCCAGGTCGCCGAAGCCGACATCTTCGCACTGCAACTGGTCGTCGCCGTCCGCAGCCGGGAGCACGCCCCCCGCGGCGGCGGCGAACGCGCCGGCGTCCCATTCGAAGATCCGCAGCGACGGAGTGAGGACGACCGACATGGTGAGCGGACTCACGATCTTGGTGTTGCCCGCGACAACGAGATCGTCGTCGCCGTCGCCGTCGGTGTCGTGGAAGTACGCGCGATCGCCCTGGAGATACTCCGGATCGCCCGCCGCCGGCAGCAGCGTGGCCGACGCATCGACGAACGTCACGTCGGTCGCGGTGTCGTTGCGTAGCAGGAAGCCGACGCGCAGATACGTGCCGGGCGTGTCAGGGTCCTCGAACGGTGCGTCGCGCGTGATGAAGAGGTCGGTGTCAGTGTCGTTGTCGACGTCCACTCCGACGAGCGTGTTGCCGATGAAGCGGAGCGGATCGTCCTCGTCCACGTCGGGGAGTGCGTCCAGATCGCGGGAGAACTCGCCGTCACCGTCGTTCAGGAGCACGCGCGTCCCAGCGTAGTAGAACGTCTCGATCGTCGGGTCTTGCGGCGGATCCGGAGGCGGTTCCATCGGAGGCGGCTGGGTGATGATCGTCTCCTCGAACGACTCGGTGTGCGTGATCACGAGGTCGTCGACGTTGTCACCGTCCAGATCGACCGCGAAGATCGCAACACCCTGGTTCGTGTCGCCCCACGACGATGCACCCGGCGTCGCGTTGTCCGTGTCGTCCGTGAAGTTCCCGTCGCCGTCGTTCAGGAGGATGCGGAGGCTCGACCGGTTACCGTCGTCCAGTTCGTCGGGCGTGATGATCGCGATGTCGAGGTCGCCGTCGTCGTCCACGTCGATCAGCACCCCGTCACGCGCTCGCCAGTCGTCGAGTGCGGTCACGGCCGGGATCCCGGACGTGCCGTCGGTGAGACCGCCGTCGCCGTCGCCGAGGAGGATGCGGATGCGGGGCCGGTCTTCGCTGTCGCCGAACGCGACGGCGGGACGCAACAGCACGAGGTCGTCGTTCATGTCGCCGTCCACGTCGCCACACAGAATGCGTGTTGCGCGCCACGCATCCAGCATCCCCGCGGTCGTCACGGGAGCCGGGACGCTGGAGTCGCTCTCGTCGTCCAGCCCCGTGATCTCGACGTCCAGGATGCTCGTCTGCATGTACTGATCTTCGACCTGCAGTTCGTACGTTCCGGCTTGCATCGCGGGAGCGACGAATGTCATCTCCGTCGGGGAGACCAGCGTCTCGTCGAGGTCCTTGCCGTCGAGTGTGAGAGCGGAGTCGGCCACGAAGTCGACACCGGTGACCGTGATGGTCTCACCGCCGATAGCCTGGATCGTTGTCGGCGCGATCGAGGAGATCGCGTTCGAGCCGATGTCGAGGACGGTCAGATCGACCGGCGCCGCGGCGACCTGACCGTGCTCGTCACGGATCGTCAAGACAACCTGACCGGGCGCGTGCGCCGGGGAGCGCACGGTGATGCTGTCGGTGAAAACGAACTGCGGCTGCACGATCTGCGTGTCGAACATCGCGACCGTGCCGCCGCGGAAGTCCGTGCCCGTCAGCCGGACCAGCTGGCCCCCGGCGGGCCCTGCCTCCGTCGGAGCCATCCCGGTGATGACCGGCTGGGCGACGAACTCGAACGCGTTCGGCGCAAACGCACCCTGGCCGTCGGGATTGCGCACGACGACATCGTAGAACGCACCGGGCTCCAGTCCGATGGGGATAGGGAAGCGGTAGACGTTGTCGCTCAAGCGCTCGAGGTCGCCTGCGGCCACCTGCTCGTCGCCGACCCAGAACGTCGGAGGCGCCTCGCCGCCCTCGCCGTCGGGCTCGCCCAGGTCGAACCCGAACGCCACGAAGGTGCTGCCGGTGATCCCGGCCTTCGCGAAGCGGTGGAAGTTCAAGTCGAACTCCGGTTCCGCGTCGCGCAGTGTGGACTTCACCTTCTTGTTGCTCGGAACGACCTTCGCAGACACCTTCACGCTCGATCCGGGGTCGTATGCACCGGCCAGTTCGTAGGAACCCTGGCCACCTGTGAGGCGGAACTTCTTGAGCGTGGCCGAGCGGCGATTCGCCTTCGCCTTCAGCGACGCGGCGAACTCGCCTTCGGGCCTACCGCTCGGCTTGTTCAGCGCGTCGAGATCGAGACCGCCCTTCCTGGTCTTCGCCTTCAGTGTCAGCAGCGATCCGTTGGCGCAGTTGACGCTGTACGAGATCGAGCCGCCTGCGCCGTCGTTGAACGTCGCTCGAGCCGGCTTCACGCGCTTGATCTTGGAGATGAATTGATAGTCGCCCTCGGAGCCGTCGAAGCCCGGTTCGCCGGCGACCAGGACGCTGTGAACGCCGTCCTGCGTCGCGGTGAACTCGAACGACGGCCCGCGGCCTCCGTTGTTCGTGATCGGCACGCTGATGGGATTCCCGGCCGGATCGAACAGGGTGAGCGTGGTCAGCAGTCCGAACTGCGGCCCGGTCTCCTTGACCTTGATCTTCACGCGGTCGCCGTCGAACAGCTCCAGGCCGAACCTGTCGGTGTCGCCGATCGGCGTGATTCGAGCGGAGATCTTGCTCTTGTCGCCGGTCAGCACCGGCAACTGGTCGGCCAGGGCCGGCGCGGCGACGGCAAGCGCGAGCAGCGTCGGCAGCGCCGCGTCACGGATGCTCCGGAACATGTGTGGGATGGCGACGCCTCGCGGCATTCGAATCTCCGTAGTGGCAGATACGCACGGGAGTTGTCGTCTCAGCCGCCTCAGCGGATGAGCCGACAAGCGCTGCGGCGCTCCCGGCGGAGGGGTTCAGGGGTCTCCCGGATACGCGATCCGAGCCCCCCAATCTAACAGCAGAGGCGCGCGCGCGGCTGTCCGCGCCCCCGCCCCCTATTCATCGCCCCGACCGGGTGAAGGGTAACCTCTGAAGCCCGTGCGTGCTCCGCTCCGCCTCCTGACCCTCCTCGGCGCTCTCCTCGTCCTGCCTCCGCTCGTGGCCGCGCAGGAGGCCCCGGTCCAGGCTCCTGTAGCCGCTCCGACGGGCGAGATGCTCCTCTCCGCCGCTGGTGAACGGGCGGATCGCCTGATCCACATCCCGAGTCTCCCCGCGTTTCTGGAGCAGGCCCGACAGGCGGGGCTCGGACCCGCCGACGCCTGGCGCAAGGCTCTGAAGGAGCAGTTCTCGCGATGGGGACGCGACGACAACGCTAGGCGGTTCGCCCGCGGAGCGGAGCAACTGCTGAAGGTGGCCGACGGAGAACTGCTGTTCCTCTCCATGCGTGCACCGCCCGTCCCGGGGGCCGGGGACCGCGGGACGCTCCTCGCGCTTCGGACGTCTGCCGGCGAAGCGGTGCTGAAGCGGGCGCTCGAGGATCTCGTGGAAGGCGGCCTCGGATCGCACTACGAACCCGAGCGGAAGTCGGAGCAAGTGGCCGGTCGGACGGTCCTGACGTTGATCTCGAGAAATCGCACGCTCTACCTGGCGGCGCAGGACGGCCTGGTAGTCGCGGCGGACCATCCGTTGCCACTCGGCTTGCTCTTCCGCGGATTGGCGCGGGCGAAGGACGGGGGCGACACCGGCACCAAGCTGATGACCGCGCGCCGCGGTGTGGGGGACCACGCGTGGACGGGTTGGATGTTCGGGCATCGCGAGTCACTGTCGGGGCCGCTGCGCAGTGCGGCGATCACCGCGCCGATCCCCATCGACTTCCCGCCGGCCGTCGCCGTTGCCGTGCCGTCCCCCGGAGACATGCCCTTCCTGCCGTCTCCGCCGCCCGAGTGGGTGGCCGAGACCACGTCGACCGGTCCCGTCAGCGTCATCGTGGGAGTGCGCGGCACGTGGGGCGTGGCCGGCGCCAATGACGTGCCCTGTCCGGCGAGCGCGGACAAGCGGCCGACGAACCAAGGACCGGACTTCTGGCTGCACACTCCGGGCGACGCTGCGCCGCCGCTGCTCGACGGGGGGGCTCCGCAGTTGGTAGGTGCGGCTGCGCCGCTCGGCTGGCTGCGCGCGATGGTCCGCGGCGAGTTCCCACTGCCGATCGGCGCGCTCGACCGCGCACTCTTCGACGCGCCGCTGAAGGCCGCGGAGGCGACGCTCGCGGACGGTGCTGCACTGCCGTGGGAAGCGCGCGACACCGCCGGTGAGTTGCGCGGCCCCGCGTTCCACGGACCCGCCACGTTCCTCGCGCTGCGGCTGCTCTACGACACGATGGGTGAGAAGGACCGCGTCGACACGTCCGGCGGCGTGCCGCTGCCTCCGCCCCGCGCCCTGCCGCCGTTGCCGCCGCCCGGCGAGAAGTAACCGTGCATCTGCGCTGTGTCGCGGCGGCGTGCCTCGCCGCTGTCGCCGCTGTCGCCGCGTGCGCGCCCGGCGAGCCGCCGGGACCGCTCGTTCACGTGGATGACGAAGGCTGGTTCGTCTCGGCCGAGTCGGTCACCGGCCGCTGGTACCCGGCCGCGGGGGTTCGCATCCTCGCGCCGCACGAGGCGGACGGGCCGCTGCTCGGACGCCTCGACGGAGAGCCGGACGCGGCGGAGGTCGCCACCTTCGATGCCGAGGGCGTCCTGCAGTTCGTCCCGCTGCGACGGGAGCCATCCCCAGAGCCGCGCGGCGACGAGGTCCGCCGTGCGGTCGCCGCAGCGCTGGACGGGCTGGCGGGCACGCTGGCTCCCGCGCTAGCGGCCGGCTTGCGCGCTCCGCCAGCCGTGATCGAACCCGTCCCCGGCATCACGATCGACCCCAGCGACCTTCTTCCGGGGGATGGGCTCGTTCCGGGAGGCGCGCCCCCGCCGCCCGGGGCGCCGCTCTCCGCCTGGGCGCCGCGGCAGTTCGCGTTCGCGCGATTCCGCAGTGTGGAGGCCGGTTTCCGGCTCGCCGGGACGTTCGACGAGTTCATCGGGCACGTGCTGGCGGGACACGGCGATGCCCGCGACGCCGCGACTCTGCGGCTGACGCTCTTCCACCTGCTCCTGCCGACGATCTGGCGTACGAACCCCGGCGTCTCCAAGGGCGTCTCGGAAATGGCCCTCGTGGTCGCACCTCCATACTCGCGCGGTCCTCTGGCTGCTGCGGTCCTCCTACGTATCGAGGACCCGGATCGTCACGCGATGCACACGAAGGCCGGTGTGGCGATCGAGTCGAAGCCCGATCACCAGTGGCGTCCGGAGCGCGATCCGTTCCCCATGGAGCGTGTGCGCCGCAGCGTGCGCCGCATCATCGGCGACGTCGAAATCGTCGCGACGGACGCTGCGTTGCTCGACTGGCTGTCGGGCGGTGTGCCCGATACCTGGGCCGACGATTCCGATGCTGCCGTGTTTCTGGCGGACCCCGGCGCAGGACCGGGGGACTTCGCGGTCGCCGCCGTGTTTCCGCCTGGGGGGATCTTCGATGTCGACGCGGCACTCGCCGCACGCGCGACTCGCGGTGTCGTCCATCTGCTGCGCGCGCTCGGGGCGGAGGAGGCGTCGGTCCAGCCGCGGTTCGGCAGAGCGCCGTTTCCCGTGCGCCGACTGGCGATCCGCACCGATCGCGCGGGCGCGCACGTCACGGCGACTCTGGACGGGTCGTCGTCGGCGCTCATCGACGCCATCACGCACGGCACGGAGCCCGACTCACGCCACCGTTACGCGGATGCGTGCGCCGCCAGCCGTGGGGACTTGGCGGCGCTGGCGCTCGTGGACGGCGCTGATGGGGACCTGCCCGAGCGTGCCCTCGTGCTGTTCGGGTTCTCGCCGCGCTGTCCGGAGGGCGGCGTCCTGCGCCCCGACCCGGTGACTCGCGGAGTGACGTGCAGTCTTCACGGCCCTCCAGACGTCCGCGCCGAGGTGCCTGGCCGCGGCGGCGTGGAGAGCCCGTATCGGGCCCTGAGCGGGGACGCCCACGAGATCCAGATCGTGATCCCGATCGACTGGTCCGGGCGCTGAGCCGGGAGCCCGGGCGAGCCGGGGGGAAAGTGGAGAGCGCCCTACCCCGCCGAGTACCCTCGGCCGCCTTGGTCAGAGGGTGCGCAGAGAGTCCGCGCCCAGCGGAAGGAGATGCCGAGATGGAGATCAGGAGGCTGCCCGTCGACGGGTACGAGGAGGTCTACAGGGCCACCGACCCGCGAGCGGGCCTGAACGCCTTCATTGCCGTCCACGACACGACGCTTGGACCCGCGCTGGGTGGATGCCGTATGTGGCGCTACACGCGCGAGGAAGACGCCGTGACGGACGTGCTGCGGCTGTCCGAGGGGATGTCCTACAAGAGCGCCGTCGCGCGCACGGGGCTGGGCGGCGGCAAGGCCGTCATCGTCGGCGACCCGAAGACGGACAAGTCCCCCGATCTCTTCCGAGCAATGGGGCGCTTCGTGCACACCCTCGCCGGCCGGTACACGACTGCCGAGGACGTGGGCACGAGCGAAGCGGACATGATGTGTCTGCGCGAAGTGACACCGTACGTCAGCGGTCTGCCCCGCTCGTCCGGTGGCTCCGGCGATCCGTCGCCGTACACCTCCCTCGGCATCTACGAAGGCCTGCTCGCCACGGCGGAGGCGGTCTTCGGCAACGATGATCTCAAGGGCAAGACCGTCTCGGTGCAGGGCGTCGGCAACGTCGGCTTCGGCCTGGCCAAGCTGCTGCGCGATGCCGGTGCGAAGCTCATCCTGACCGACGTCAACGAGTCCAAGCTCTCGTCCGTCGCGGCCGAACTCGGCGCCGAGGTCTGCTCACCGCGCGAGATCTATGCCGCGGACGCGGACATCTTCGCGCCGTGTGCTCTCGGGGCCATCCTGAACGACCGCACCATTCCGCAGCTCAAGTGCAAGGCGATCGCGGGCGGTGCGAACAACCAGCTCGCCGAGGATCGCCACGGCGAGGAACTCCTGCGCCGCGGCATCCTGTACGCGCCGGACTTCGTCATCAACGCGGGCGGCATCATCAACGTCAGCGTCGAGTTCGCCGAGGGCGGATATGACGAGGCCGCCTCCTTGAAGCGCGTGAAGAACATCCGCCGCGCGATCGAGGACATCGTCCGGACGTCGCGTGAGCAGGAGATCCCGACCAGCCACGCAGCGCTGGTGCTCGCCAAGAAGCTCCTCGACGACGCGAAGCGCGCGTCGGCTGCAGCGCCGGCTTAGCCGTCGCTGCCCCCTTGGCACGTTGAGCGCGCAGCGCTCAACGTGCCAAGGGGCGCCGCCGTTGTTTCCCTTCCTTCGCGTCCTCCGGACGCTGCGGAAGGGCTGCGGTCATGCCGCCTGCTCCGCAAACGGCCCGCCCTCCGCTATTCGCGTGACGAGTGCGCCCCGCATCGGGGGGGGGGCGCTGCGCGCCCGCCCGCGAACCGTGATTCTCGCGACCGCCCGCCGCTAGTCGTTCTCACCCGGCCCGTGGAAGTGGCCGTGCTCGCGCAGGTGGTCGAACTGCTCCTGCACCTCGAGCAGCTTCCGGCGCGTCGCATCCGCCTCTGCTGCCATCGCGCTCAGGCGCGCGTTCTCGGCTTCGAGCTTCGCGATGTGGTCCTGCATCTGCTTCATCCTGGTCACGACCTCGTCCCGCGACCCGTCACGCGGTGCGCGCGGGCGCTTGCGGTCGGTCGCCGGGGCCTGCCCGTGGTGGCGCTCCACGATGTCGTGCAGCCTCTCGACGGCCTTGCCCAGCCGCTCGATCTGCGTGGCCATCATGTCGAGGTCTCCGTTGTTCCTCTTGCCGCCCTTCTTGTTGCCCTTCTTGCGCTCGCCGTCCTTCAACGCCATCACAGTCCGGATGGCCTTCATGCGCACTTCGATGGCGCGGGCGAGCTCGCTGCGCCTAGCCGCCGCGGCCTCGGGGACCCCGCCGTCCGCCAGCTGTTCCTCCATCGCGCGGATTCGCGAGTGGGCGCGGTCGATGTCCCTGCGAAGACGGACGACCTTGACGTGCTTCTCTCCCAGGCCATCCTCTTCGGCCGCACGCAACGCCGCGCGGAGCTCCTCGGCCTCCTCTCGCGCCTGCTCGGCGCGCAGCTCGATCCGCTCGCGGAGGCGCGGGTTCATCCCGTCGGCCGCCGACTCTGTTGCCGCCAGTTGCTTGCGCAGGTCGCGGACCTCGGCTTCGAGCTGGTTCACGCGGCGCTTGCGGTCCTCGGCGTGGTCCGCCGGGACCTCGGGGAACTTGTAGTCCTGCTCCTTGAGTCGATCGCGCACCTTCACGAAGTGCTCCTCCGCGCGCCGCAGGAGCTGGGCCTGCTTGCCCGCCGCCGCTTCCATCTTCTCGATGCGCTTTCGTGTGGCCCCCTCACCGCCCTTCGCCCGGCGCTCCTCGATGTCCGCTCGCGTCTTTTCGATCGCGATCTCGATGCGGTGCTTGTCGTCCTCGCTGCCGCCGCGGCGGCGGAGCGACACGAGCTCCTCCTCGAGTTCGTCGAGACGCTTCTCGAAGCCCGCGTGCGCGCCTCGGGCCGCGTCGAGCGCCTCTCGCGCTCTCTGGTACTTCGCTCTGGCCATCTTGACCTTGCGCTCGGCGTCGTCGAGCCGCTCTTCGGTGGCGGCCCGGCGCTTCTTCTGCGGCTCGTCGCCGGCATCGACACCGGCCGGCGTGGCGGCGAGCACCAAGCCAGCGATCAGGGCGAGCGCCCAGCCCAGGCGCCGGATTCCACGGTTCTTCATCGTGCTTCTCCTGTTTCCGGACGGTCCACAGAAGGTACGGGACCGCCCGCATCGCGGCCAGACCTCGAATGAGCCTCCCGGAGCCTGTCCGGTAACGCCGGACCCACCGATCCGGAGAGTCCATCGAGAAGAACGCGGCAGCCCGCGCCCCGGGGATCGCAGCCCCACGGTGGCAGGAGCCGTCAGGAGGAATGTTCATGCGTTGGAAGACGACGCTCACTCACACCACGATCGCCGCGGCGCTCGTCGGGGCCGTGGCCGCCGCACCGCTCATCGGTACGAGCGACGCCGAGGCGCTGTCGGCGCGCGACCGGTTCGCCGAGGTCGGCAACGTGGATCGCCCGGTCGTCGACCGGCGCGGGCCGTTGTTCGGCCTCCGTGTCAACTCGTTCAACGTGGCAGGCGACGCCAAGGTGCTCGGCTGCTTCCGCTATCGTTGCCCGCCGTTCGAAGCGGACGGGACGCGTGAGCGCTATCACGTGGTGCGCTCGGTGCACTTCGATCGCGACGTCAAGCTGAACGACTGTGACGAAGTGCTCGCACAGGCGTTCGGCGGCCGCGACGTGCGGTTCTCCGCGCTCGTGCGGACGACGCGCTGGATCCGCAACAGGGGACCGAACGGCGTCACTCCGATCGGCGGGTTCGTAGCCCGCATGGATCTGAACGCGACGTTCAGTGCCGGCCCCGACGGCACGTTCACATTCGGCATGCTCGACTTCGGCCTCATCGGCACGCAGGGCCTGCGCCCCAACTTCGGTGACCCGGATCTCGCAACCGACCCGCTGGATTTCTCGCGTTGCAACGCTCCGTTCCACGACGAGGGCTACTACCAGGGCCACGTCGACCGTCGCGGCGTCAAGAAGCTCATTCGCGCCTTCGGTGCTGACAACCTGGTCGTGCGCCGGCTGCGCCGCCTGAACGCTTCGATCATCGCGGGCACCTTCGAGGGCCGCACCGTGATCGACGCCGTGGACGAGGCGAACCGATACAACTTCTGCAAGCTGGCGAGGGTCGGCTGGTGGTTCGACGGCCTGGTTGGCTTCTCATGCCGCCGGGACCTCCCGGAGCCGCTGGAGCCCGATCCCGAGCCCATCGACCCGACGCCGGTCGACACCAAGCCCGCCCAGCCCGAGACCGACGCACTGCCGTCGCTGGATCGGAAGCCGGTGCGGTAACCGACTCCATGTCGCGTTCCTTCTACGGGGATCGCACGCGGACCCGGAGCACCTGCTCCGGGTCCGCACCTCTGCACGGAGCTCACGAGGATTGACACCATGTTGAAACGGATCGCGGGATCGCTGTGCCTGCTGCTGGCCCTCGCCACCGCCCTGGCGGCGGTGCGCGCGCATCAGTGGCGGTCGACGCACGACGAGCGCATCGAGAAGACGGGCGAGATCTCGCTCGGCTACGAGATGGGCGACCAAGACGTCTCTGACGGCCCGTTCACGTTCGCTGTCGTGCGAGGCGCGCGCCGCTCCCACGTCAAGCTGGCACGCGCGCTCGACGTCGCGGCGGCCGCAGGAGCGTCTCCCGTCGTCGTTCTCGGCCACGCGGTGCCGGACGACGCACTCGGAAGGTGGCGCCTGGCGCGCGTCATCGCCGAACACGATCAGGGCGTGGCGCACCTGGCCTGTCCGTCGCATCCGGCCGACGAACTGGACCCGTTGCTCTACACGACACTCGCGACTCCCGAGGCGTTCGCGTTCCCGGCATACGGGTGCACGTTCCGCGCAGGAAGCGAGTCCTCCGACTTCGGAGATGACATGGGCGTCGCGACCGGCGGCGGCCCCATTTTCGCATTCTCGTGCACGGGCGCAGAGCCCGTAGCGGGTTCCGTCGCCGCGACGTTCGCCAGCAGGTCGACCGATGAAGAGATCCCGACCGTGGAACTCGTCTCCGTCGCCGCGGACGGGTCGTTCTCACGTCGCGTGATCGCCGTGCCGGCCATCGCCCGGCCGGTGGACGCGTGGCGCGCGTTCGAGTGCTCGTTCCTGCCGCTTGTCGAGTCGCGGCTCGGCCTGATCGGCTTGCTGCTGGGCGCTGTTGCCGTCGTGGCTCTCGGCATGCGCCTCGCTGTCGGCCGGTCCGCCGAGTCCGGCGCAGCGCGTCCCGCCAAGCGGTCCGCCGGCTCTCGGCCCGACGCCCCCCTCGTTCCGCGCCGCGAGATCCAGGCAGCACTCCGCGTCTCGCGGGTCTAGACCAGCCGTTCTGCCGCCCCCGGGCGACCCGCGCGCGCCGACCCGCCCGCCAAGGGGGAGGACGCCCTTGCGTGGCCGTCGGTTACATCGAGATGCGCCGCCAGCTCTCCACCTCCTAGGCCTCGACCTCCAACTCGACCGGCGGCAGTCCGTCGATGAACGCGCGGCCGTAGCGCTTCGAGACGACGCGCTGGTCCAGCACGACGACCGAGCCGTGGTCGGTGCGGCGGCGGATCAGGCGTCCGAAGCCCTGCTTGAACTTCAGGATCGCCTGCGGCAGCGAGTACTCGCTGAACGCGCTGCCGCCGCGCGCCTCGATCGCTTCTGTGCGCGCTTCGTTCAGCGGCTGCGTGGGCACCGCGAAGGGCAGTCGCGTGATGATGACGGTGGTCAGCGCATCCCCCGGCACGTCCACGCCCTGCCAGAACGAGTCCGTACCGAAGAGCACGCCTGACTCCGCCGCGCGGAAGCGTTCGAGCATCGTCCCGCGCGGCATTCCGTCGCCCTGCTTGAACACCGTGTGCCCGAGCGCCCGCAACTCTCCTGCGCACGCTTCATGACACCGGTTGAGGGATTGGTAGCTCGTGAACAGCACGAACACGCCGCCCTCCGAACGCGCGATGTGCCGCATGACGGCCGATGGCAGCGCGGTCTCGTACGCCGTCCGCTCCGACGGCTCGGGGACCCGCGTGTCGACGATCAGTCGCGCCTGACTCCGATAGTCGAACGGCGATCCGCACTCGAGCGTCGTGGCGCCGCTGAGACCAAGCCGTCCGGCGAGATGCGCGAAGCCCGCTTCGCCGCCTGCCGACAGCGTCGCGCTCGTGAGCGTCACGCTCTTGAGCCGATCCCACAGTTGCGCCGAGAGGTCCGTCCCCACGTCCACGGGGGCGCTGCGGAGCGCGACGTTGTCGCGGCCCTCCCGCTCGATCCAATACACGTGTCCGAGCCTCGCGAGGGCGAGCAGGGAGCCGAGTTCCTCGGAGAGCGCGTGCGCTCGCCCGGCCCGGGCCGAGAGCTCGAGCCGCTTCTCCTTCGTCGGCTCTCGATCGGCGAGTTGCTTGACCTCGTGGCCGACGGCGTCGAGCGCGTCGCGCAACCGCGACGAGAAGAGGTGCGGCTCACTGATCCGGTGGTTCTCCGGTTTCGCGGCGTCGTGCCAGGCGCCGGCTTCATCGAAGAACGCCTTCGCTTCTTCGCGTGCTGCGGCCACGGCGCCGACCGCTCGCCCGGACTCCGCGGTTGTGTAGAGCAGTCCCTTCGCACGTGTGCTCGCAAGTTGCCGGAACAGGTAGTTCACCTGTCCGCGAGAAACCCGCATGCCGATCCAGTCCGCTGCGACATCCTCGACCGCGTGCGCTTCGTCGAGCACGAGGTGCTCGTAGTCGGGCAAGAGGTTCCATCCGACCTGGCGCAGCGCCATGTCCGCGAACAGGAACGCGTGGTTGGCGACGATCACGTTCGCGTTGCGCAGTCGCCGGTGGCCGGCCTGGTAGAAGCACTGGTCGTAGAAGTCGCAGGCGCGCCCGAGACAGTTGCCCGCCTCCGCGTTGACGCGGTTCCAGAGCGAGCGATCCGGAACGAAGTCGAGCTCCTGTAGCGAGCCGCCGTGCGTCGTCTTCGCCCAGTCGATGATGCGCTGGAGCTGCTCGTCGACGCCACCGCTCTCGAAGAGCTGCTTGCCGCCGCGGTCGGCCAAGCCCATCCGACGGAGGCAGAGGAAGTTCCCGCGGCCCTTGGCGAGAACGACGCTGAACTCCGCCGGGAGGATCCCGGAGAGGAACGGGACGTCCTTGCCGAGCAGCTGCTCCTGCAGCGCGATGGTGTGCGTGGCGATGACCACCCGCTCCCCCCGCTCGGCGGCCGCAGCCACCGCCGGGACGAGGTACGCGAAGCTCTTGCCGACACCGGTTCCGGCCTCGGCCATCAGGCGTCCGCCCTCTCGCATGGTCCGATCCACGGCCACGGCCATCTGCATCTGCTCCGGGCGCTCCTCGTAGGCGGGGAGACGCGCGGCGACGAGGCCGCCGGGGCCGAGAACGGTGTCGACGTCCATGGGGAGGCAGATCCTACGCTCCGGGGGGGAGGGAGGCGCCGGGACGGCCCCTTCCGGCTGGACGCCGTGGATCAGGCGTGGCTACCATCCCTCGTTCCTCGGAGGGACGGTATGTCACGCTCGCTCGTTCTCGCCCTGCTGCTCGGCGCCCTCGTGGCGCCTGCCTGCCGGACCACCATCACGCAGGACCAGCATCGGCAGGTCGACCGCGGCTCGCGGATGTCGCGTCAGCTGCGTGCGTATCACGCGGTCAACGCGGCCCACGCCGGCCACGTCGGCTTCCTCAAGGTGTTCGACGTCACGGAGCAAGGCGGCCCGACCTTCACCTGGAAGTACGTCTACGACACGGACTTCGAGGAGGTCGGCTTCGTGGACCAGAACGGCACTGCGTACCGGCATCACGTCCTGCGCGGCATCCAGCAGGAGGCGATGGGCCGGGAGTCGCGCCTCGAGCGGCTGCCCACCGACTCCCTTCAGCGCAACGTCATGCGCTTGCTCGGGATCGATCCGGCGCTCGACGACGTGAAGTTCCCGGTCGTCAGCCAGTCCGACATTGCCGGTCTTTAGCCCGCTTCGTTCACCAGGCTTGCGCGGTTCGTGGCGACATACCAACGATGTCCAGTGTCTGCCTGCGTGCGGCGATCTCTCGCGCACCCACCGACGTCGTCCAGAGCGAGGACAGAGTGTCGAGCTGTAGGCGCGCCGCCGAACGCACCCCCGAACGGGTTGTGGAGGCGGCGCAACGCAGAGATCGGCGTTCTGGGCCGCTCCGGCGCGTGAGCCTGGTGAACGATGCGGGCTAGTCAGCCGCGCAGTCCCGTCGCCCTCCTGGCCGCCGCCGTCCTGCTGGCCGCCGGTCTTCTCACCGGCTGCGCTCTCCCGACGACGCGTCATGAACCGGCGGTCATCGCGATGCCGTCCGGCGGTGGCGATGTCCCGCTCACATGGTCCGGTGGCGACTTCGTCGCGACGGTGCGGATCAACGACAGCGACGAGCTGCCGTTCCTGCTCGACACCGGATCGAGCCTCTGCGTGCTGGCTCCGTCGCAGTTGCGCCGCCTGTCGCTCGAGACGAGCAGCGCCCCGCGGTACGTGCGCGGAGCCGGCGACTCTCGCTGGTCGATGGTGCGCAAGGGCACGATCGACGAGATGGTCGTGGTGGGGGACCGCGGTGACATTCGCTTCGAGCAGCTGGACTTCTGGGCCATCCCACTGCCCGGTGCGTTCGCCGGGCTGTTCGGCCTGTCCGTGTTCGGCGACCTGCTGCTGACGCTCGACGGCCCGGCCAGGCGGATGCGCTGCTCGGAGGGCTCGCTGCCGCCGCCCGACCACGCCACGGTCATACCGTTCCAGTTCCAGGCCGGAGTGCCGGTGATCCGCGTGCGCCTCGGAGACAAGGAGGTGCACGTTGCGGTGGACAGCGGCTTCGACGGCCACATCTCCGTGCCGGAGACGATCGCTGCCGATCTCGCGCTGTCGGTCTCCGGGAAGGACGTTGTCTACCACACGGTGCACGGCACCTGGCACGAGCGCATGCACCTGCTCGAGGGCGACCTGCGGATCGGTTCGCATGTGATCCCGAACCCGCCGGTGCTGGTCGGCGTCGGCCCGGCGCGCATCGGCACGAAGATCCTCGAACGCTTCGCCGTCACGTTCGATCAGCGCGCGAAGCGCATCAGCTTCCTGCCCGGCCCCGCGGGAACCTCTCGCACGAACGCCCCCCTCGTCGCGCCGATGACGCTACCGGAGTAGGCGAGGCGAGTCGAAGAGACGCAGCCGATAGACTGCCGAGCGTTGGGAGTTCGATGACCTCTCCCGGGCGTCTCCGAATCGAAGATCGCGCAGGCGAGCTGACGCCGCTCCGTCCCGCACGATCGCTGTTCCGGGACCGGAGGGGCAGTCAGGTCGTCGTGACGTGTGCCGTGGCCTGCGGAGCGTTCGCCGTCGCCGTGATCGCGTTCGCGGCTGGCGATGCACGCCTGTTCGGGTTCTTCCTGCTCGTCGCAGCGTCGATCACACTCGCCATCGCGGGGAGCTCGCTCGCGACGAAGAACCGGCGCATCGACCGCGTGCGTCGACTCGCCGCGTCCGGCTGCGCCGGCACCGCGACCGTGTTGGAGGACGTTCCCGGTCCGCTCGGCCGTCAGTTCCGCATCGGTCTCGAGCAGTCACGTCGTGCAGTGCGCTGTTTGATCCCCCCGCACACCGGACCGCCGGTGTATCTGAACGAGACGACTGTCCTGGTCTTCCAAGACGACGAGGCGAGCGACGCGTATGTCGTGACCGAGATCGGCTTTCCGTTCGATCGTGTACCGGAGGAGCTCCTGCGAGATCCTGCCGACGGCCACGGTGCCTCTCGACACGAATCCCGGCCAGTCGGCGCCACACTGCCTCCCCTCGACCTCCCGGCCGTGTTCCGGCCCACCACACGAACGGCGTCGTCCATCCGACTGCGGTGGGGCCTGTGGAGCGGCGTGATCGTTCTCACGATCTTCGCGATGCTTGTCGAGACCCACCGTCCGCCGCCTCTCATACTCAAGCTGACCGTCATACCCGTGCTGCTCGTGATCTGGTTCCTCGTCTCACTGCGACTGCCGAGCGCCGTGCGCCGACTGCGGATTGAGGACGGTGGCGTGAGGATGGTTGGGCTCGCAGGGCGCTTCGTCCCGTGGCGCGATATTGCGGCAGTCGTCCTCGGCGCGTACCACGGCCGTGAGGCGAGTCATGCGACAGACGCCGGGATCGTTCTCCCCGGTCGGCTTCTCGTACAGGCGGCCATTTCGCTCTCTGCATCCGGCGTCGACATGTCTGACGACGCGTTCTACGACGCTGTCCGGGATGCGGGGATCGACCCGGATGCCGCGGATCCCGGCATCGGTCTCGTCACGGAAGACGGGCGGTCGCCTCTGATTCTCGAGGGCACCCATGGATGGCACGTCGCACGAGCCCTGGCGATCGTCGCGGCCCGCCAGGGCGTTCACGTGCAGTTCCTCTAGCCGGCGGAATGCGCGGCCTGGGCACTTGAGCGCTCTGCCACGACCACAGAACGGCATGAGCCGCCATGTAACCTGACGTGTGTCTCGCGCGTCCTTGGGAGATGCATAGATGCTGGCTACGGAACTGAAATTCACGCGAGCGGAGTACGACCGGCTCCCCGAGGGGTTCCCTTGCGAGCTGATCGATGGTGAGTTCGTCCGCGAGCCGGCGCCGGTGTACCGACACCAGCGCGTCGTCGCGCGGTTGATGCAGACGCTGCTCGAGCTTGTCGGCGCCGAGAGCGTGGTGAGTTCGCCGATCGACGTCGTGCTCGACGAGTTCAACGTCGTTCAACCGGACGTTGCGGTGTTCACGCAGGCTCTGTCTCCGGACCTCGAGCGCGTGCCGCTCCCAGCGCTCGTTATCGAGGTCCTCTCGCGCGCGACGGAAGGGCGCGATCGGACACAGAAGACCGCCCTCTACCTGGACCGCGGCGTGCGCGAGGTATGGCTGATCGACCCGATCACGGGGACGATCGAGGTCTGTACGCGCCCGACCCGAACGACGCACAGTGCCGACGAGGCGGCGACGTCGCAGGTCGTTGCGGACCTCACGCTCCGCGGTCGCGACCTGATTGCCTGATCGCGCGGCTTGAGCACAGCCCGCTACTACGGGGTCTCTTACTCTCCCCCGGGCGCTTCAAGCCCACTCGATCTCGTCGCAGTCGCCCCACAGGTTCTCGTAGCAGGTCACGCACGCTGGACGCTTCGAGCTGCCTGCCATGCGGGGGACGCGCAACTCCGTGAACCCTCGGGGGCGTGGGGCTCCGTCTAGTGTGTTGGAGACCATGGAAGAGGCAGGACGGCCACTCGACCCCGAGGAACTGCTTTCGCACAGGGAGTGGATCAGGGGGCTTGCGCGGCGCCTGGTCGCGGACGAGCACACGGCCGAGGACGTGGCACAGGATGCGCTGGCCACGGCGCTCACCCGGCGACCGCCGACGGTGCGCTCTCTGCGCGGCTGGCTCGCCAGCGTCACGCGCAGTCGGGCCATCGACCGCCGGCGTTCAGACGCGTCGCGTTCAGCGCGAGAGCGCCGGATGCGATCCAGTGTGCTGCCGTCGACGGTCGATCTCGTGGCGCGCGCCGACGCGCAACGGGCCGTCGCCGCCGCCGTGATGGAACTCGCGGAGCCGTATCGCACCACCGTGTTGCTGCGTCATTTCGAGGAACTCACACCGACCGAGATCGGCGAGCGGACCGGCGTGCCGCGCGAGACCGTGAAGACACGGTTGCGACGCGCACACGCGCTGCTGCGCGAGCAACTCGATGACGAGTTCGGGGGGGAGCGCGACCGCTGGCGCGCCGCGTTGCTGCCCCTGCTGGGCCCGACTGCGACGCCGCTTCCCGATCCGTCTCCAGCCACCACGGCCACCGCCACAGGCATCGCTACAGGAGCCCTCGTCATGTCCGCCAAGTCCAAGATCGCCGTCGTCGCAGTCGCCGCGCTGCTCCTCTTCGCCGGAGCCGCCGGGGTCGTGTCGTCGCTGAGTGACGAGAGTGCCGACGATCCCGCACCCGAGCCGGCGGACGCTTCCGCCGGCGTGGCCGAGAAGGACATCGAGGCCCCTGAGACTCCGACGGAGCCGAGAACCCTCGTCGGCCGCGTGCGCCGCCGCTACGACGGTGCTCCGGTCGCGCACGTCGATGTCTCCGTTCGTCCCCGCGGCGGGCGAGAGGTGCACGCCACCACGGCCAGCGACGGGAGCTTCGCGCTCGACGCGCCCGCCGGGGTGCTCGGCAACCTCGCCGTCGTCGCAGAGGGCTTCCTGTCCGAGTCGATCGCGCTCCCCGCCGCATCTGACGATCTCGGGACGATCTGGATCGCAGGCGGCACGCGACTGCTCGTCCACGTCGAGGACATGCGCGGCGACGTGGTCGAGGGCGCGCCTGTCACCGCGCTTCTGTGGCGGTCGCCCGGTGAGCGCGCGCACGTCGACAGCTACCTGCGCGGCATGTCGGCGTGGGATGAGGATGTCGTCGAGACGCGGCTCTCGCGCTCGAGTGCGCACGGTGACGCCGTGCTCGAGGACGTGCGCAGCGGGTCCTGGCGCATCGTCGTTGCGGACGCGGAGATGGGCACGCACCGGTCCGCGTTCGTGTCGACCTATCCCGGCGCGTCGGAGGCACGTGCGACGGTCGTCGTGACTCCGCTCGCAACGCTGGACGGACGTGTGCTCGACGCGCTCGGCTCGCCCGTCCCGGACGTGCTCGTGAACGCGGAGATCGGAGCCGCGATCGCGGCACCCAGCCGCACGCGTACGAACGCGGACGGCCACTTCAGCCTGGACGGACTCCCGTTCGGCGACGTCGGGCTCCGGGTCGATCGCCGAGACGGTCCGGGGACCAAGCTTGCCGTCGTGCGGATTCCCGACATCACGAGCATCGACTTGACGCTGCCCCCGACCGGACGCCTCGTCGGCCGCGTTGCCGACGAGGATGGAGCGGGGCTCGCCAGCGAGGTCGTGAGTATCGAGGTCAGCGGCGTGCTGAACACCGTCACCACCGCGACGACGGATGAGCAGGGGCGCTACGAGTTCATCGACGTTCCGCAGGGCCGGATTACCAGGTTTCGAGTGCTCTCAGACGAGCGCGTGCAGTTGTGGCCGCGAATCGAACGCTCCGAGCTCGTCGAGCCGGGTCGCGGCGGGTCGACGCGCCGCATGGCGATGATCCTCCCCGGCGATACCACGACGGTCGACGCCGTGCTGATCCGCGGCGGCGTGATCACAGGCACGGTGACGGGGCCCGACGGAACGCTTGCGGGCGTGCAGATCTGGCGCTGGCGGGCCACGTCGCGCCTCGGCCAGAACTGGGCGTCGACGACATCGGACGACGACGGGAGCTTCCGCTTCCCGCCGGACCTTCCGGGTCCCGTGGCACTCGAGGTCCGACACCCCGGTTTCTATCAGCCGGGCCTCGATGAGAACGTCGGTCGAGCGCTGAAGAAGGGCGACGTGCCGGGGGAGTTCATCGTCGAGATTCCCGAGTCCGGCGAGATCGCACGCGATCTCGCCGTCGTTCCTGGCGGACCCGTCCGTGGCAGCGTCGTGGACGAGGCGGGCGTGCCGGTCGTGGATGCCGTCGTCGTCGTCACGAACACGTACTCGGGCGCGCTCGGCGGCGGCGTGCGAACCGATGCGGGGGGCGCGTTCATCCTGGATCACGTGCGTCCCGGCAAGAAGCGTGTGATCTCCGCCACGACAGCGGACGAGACTGCGACTGGGGCCGTCCGGCTCGACGTCCCGCCCGCGGGTCTCGAGGATCCGATTGTCGTGCGCGTCGAGCAGCGCGAACCACCGGCCGAGATCGGAGACAGCCACGAACTGACCGGGCGGGTCATCGTCGAGGCCACCGGTCGGCCCGTGGTCGGCGCGAGCGTCTACCTCCTTCGCACGCAGCCGATCGTCATCCGCGGGGTGCGCCGGAAGGACCAGTGGCAGAACGACCCCATCGTCGCCGTGACCGATGACGACGGGCGGTTCCGGTGCACGCTGACCGGCCCGGGACCCCTCTGGGTCTCCGCGGAGAGCGCCGCAACCATCGAGGGAGTCGCGAAGGTGTCGTCATCGTTCGATCCGGTCGAAGTCCGAGTGCGGCGTGCGCTGCGGCTGTCGGGACATGTCCGCGACGTCGATGGGTCGCCCCTCATCGGCGCCACGGTGATCGCCGTCCCTGGTGTGACGCGGGACGGGGGCGGCCTGGTCGTCTACTCGACGCCGAGCGCGGGTGGTGCGATGCCAGGCCGCCCGCGCGAGGCTCTCACCGGCAGCGACGGGCGTTTCTCCGTCCACGGGATTCCGGAGGGCGCGTGCAAGCTGACCGTGTTCCGCGCCGCCGACGTCGCCGACTACTTCGGGGCGATCAGCGCGAAGGGGACGTCGTTCGGTCCGTTTGACGCCGGCGCAGAGGGACTCGACCTGCGTTTGGACGATCCCCGGCGCGCGTCCCTGCGTCTGCACGTGGTCTATCCGGACGGCTCACCGGTCGCACAGGGCGCCGTGCGGTGGCATCCCGAGGGCGGTTTCCACGGCGGATTCCAGAACTTCACCGGCGGCGACGGGCGGATTCGGATCCCCGACATGGCGGACCCCTCGTATGCCGTGCGTGTGACGGCGTACTCGGAGCCGCGCACCACGCGCGTCTTCCGAGGTATCTCTCCGGGCGAGACCGAGCACGAACTCGTACTGACCCCCGGGGAGACGCTCGCGGGGCGTGTCGTCGATGACGTGGGCGCGCCCCTCGGCGGCCTGAGTCTGAATGCCAGGCGGGTCGGGGGCTTCGGCCAGCTCTCGTCGTACTCCGTGGCATCCGGTGAGGACGGGACGTTCGCGTTCCGTGACCTCGAGGAGGGCTCCTACGAGATCAAGCCGGCCGGCGCTGTGGGCGGGAGGTGGCGCCGGCTCAGGGAGGCCGTGTCCGCAGACGGCGGTGCGAGCGGAATCCTGGTCAGGACGACGGTCGAAGGGCGCCTGCAAGGAGTGGTCGTCGACACACACGGTGCGCCGGTCGCCGGGATGCGGATGTACTTCCACCCGCGGTCGACGAAGAGCACGTGGCGCACCGTTCCGCACACCACCAGCGACGATGCGGGACGCTTCGAGATGACCGGACTCGACCCGGCGACCGGATGGGAGATCGAGCCGCAGGTGAACCCGCGCGAGCCTCACAAGCAGCGCGAGCACCGGGTCAATGCCGCGGTCGGAGACCGCGACGTGCGCATCGTCGTCCCGGCGCAGGACTGACTTCGGCTGCGTCCGCCCCTACGGTGCCTCTGGCTGATCCACGGGCGCCGCGTCGGGCGCGGCCTGCCACTCGATCTCGTCGCAGTCGCCCCAGAGGTTCTCGAGGTCGTAGAACTCGCGGGCGTCGCTGCTCATCGAGTGCAGGACGACGGGACCGAAGTCGAGGACGACCCAGTGCTCGTCGTTGAACTTCGTGCCGTGCATGCGGTAGATGCCGTCCTTCTTGAGCTCGGCGGCGACCGACTCGGCGATGGCACCGAGATGCCGCCGGTTGCGGCCCTCGACGATCACGAAGTAGTCGGTGACCTGCAGCGCCTCCTCGACGTCGAGCACCACGATTTTGCGGCCCTGCTTCTCGTCCGCGAGCCGGGCGATCATGACGGCGAGCTCCCGGCCGCTGATGCGGTCGGACTGCGTCTCCGTTTCGGGCTGGGTCGTCGGTTCTGCGCGGTCGGT
This sequence comes from Planctomycetota bacterium, assembly GCA_965248445.1. GTDB lineage: Bacteria > Planctomycetota > JAJSAM01 > JAJSAM01 > JAJVHW01 > CBDFJG01. The sequence goes on along the minus strand of CBDFJG010000002.1, from coordinate 85,096 downwards.
CATGAGATGGACTTCAGGAAGAGCGGCAGGAAGATCACCGCGACCACGCTCATCAGCTTCACGAGGATGTTGATGCTCGGGCCGGCCGTGTCCTTGAACGGGTCGCCGACGGTGTCGCCGGTGACCGCGGCCTTGTGGGCGTCGCTGCCCTTGCCGCCGTGCACACCGCTCTCGATGTACTTCTTCGCGTTGTCCCACGCGCCGCCCGCGTTGGACTGGAAAATCGCCATCATGACGCCGCTGCCGACCGCGCCGACGAGCAGCCCGCCCAGTCCCTCGGGACCCAGGAGAAGGCCCGTTGCGATCGGTGCGGCGACGGCCAGGAGGCCGGGCAGCACCATCTGCTGCAGAGCGCCCTTGGTGGCGATGGCGACGCATCGCTCATAGTCGGGCTCGGCCTCGCCCTCCATCAGTCCCTTGATCTCGCGGAACTGACGTCGCACCTCTTCGACCATCTTCCCGGCGGCGTTGCCGACCGCCTTCATCGCGAACGACGAGAACAGGAACGGCAGCATCGAGCCGAGGAGGATGCCCATCGTGACCTGCACGTTGCCGATGTCGAGCGAGAACACTCGGCCCTCGGCCGCGTACGCCAGGCCGGCCTGTTGCTTGAACGTGGTGAACAGCGCGAGAGCGGTCAGCGCCGCCGACCCGATCGCGAAGCCCTTGCCGATGGCGGCGGTCGTATTGCCCGCGGCGTCGAGCGCGTCGGTGCGGTTGCGCACCTCCGGCGGCAGGTGCGCCATCTCGGCGATGCCGCCCGCGTTGTCGGCCACCGGGCCGTACGCGTCGACGGCCAGCGAGATGCCGAGCGTCGAGAGCATGCCGACCGCCGCAATGGCGATGCCGTAGATCCCGCTGCAGTAGTACGCGATGCCGATGGCGCCGACGATCATGAGTGTCGGCCAGGCCGTCGACTGCATGCCGACCGCGAGGCCGTGGATGATGTTGGTCGCCGCGCCGGTTTCGCTCTGCCGAGCGATCTCCCGCGCGTGGGGCTTCTGCTCCGATGTGTAGTACTCGGTGACGCGGCCGACGGCGACGCCCATCACGAGTCCCGCCAGGATCGCCCACAGCACGCCGCCCGGACCGGTGTACCGCCAGTCCTCGGGGTTGGCGTGGGTGAGCGCCGCGGTGACGTCCTTGCCGAACAGGTCGAAGTAGAACGTGAGGCCGACGGCCGCGGCCGCGAACAGGACTGAGCCGACCGTCAGGCCGCGGAACAGCGCCGGAATGATCCGGCGCTCGTTGTCGGTCTTGACGAAGAAGAAGCCCGCCATCGAGGCGAGCGTGCCGGCGGCGCAGAGCACGATCGGGTAGACGATGATCGTCCCGAAACCGAGCGGCAGGTCCTCGAAGACCGCTTTCATCTCCGGGCTCAGGCTGTGCAGCGTCATGTAGCCGAGTGCCATGGCGGCCAGCGCGGCGCCGACGTACGACTCGAAGAGGTCTGCGCCCATTCCGGCGACGTCGCCGACGTTGTCGCCGACGCTGTCCGCGATCGACGCCGGGTTGCGCGCGTCGTCCTCGGGGATGCCGGCTTCGACCTTGCCGACCAGGTCGGCGCCGACGTCGGCCGCCTTCGTGAAGATGCCGCCGCCGACGCGCGCGAACAGCGCGATCGACGAGGCGCCGAGCGAGAACCCGAACACGAGGTTCGGGTCACCGATCGCCGTGAGTCCGGTGCCGTCTCCGCCGCCCTGCCAGAGGTAGAGCGACGTGATGCCGATGATTCCGAAGCCGACGACCATGAAGCCCATCACAGCGCCCGAGCTGAACGCTGCGCGCAGTGCGGCGCCGAGGCCGGTCGTGGCCGCCGCCTGGGTCGTCCGTACGTTGGCGGTGGTCGCCGTGCGCATGCCGAGGAACCCGGCGAGGCCCGAGCACAGGCAGCCCACGAGGAAGCACATGGCCGTGACGAGTCCCTCGTTGCGGCCGGGTGTCTTGTCGTCGTCGAGGAACGTGAACAGCACGATTGCCATCACGACCGCGAAGCCCGCGAGGATGGTGTACTGCGTGCGCAGGTACGCCATCGCTCCGCTCTGGATCGCGTCGGCGATCTTGCGCATGAGCTCGTTGCCTGCGTCCATGCCCTTGATGCGCAGTTGCAGCATAAAGCTGAAGACCAGCGCGAGCACGCCCACACCGAGAGAGGCGAGGAGCCACGTGTTCATCTCTTCCTCCAGGAGCCGGGCGAAGGAATCGACTACCGAGTCCACTCCGCCCTCCTTCCACGTCCGGGACAGCCGTGCCGTGGCCCCGGGGACCGCGGATCGGCGTCGAATCCGCGGAAGGTAGCCGCCGAGGGGGCGGCGGGCTCATTTTTGAGGGCTGCCGGGGCAGCGGACGCCCGACTCAGGGTCAGCGAGGCGGCGGCAGACCCGGGATGCCGTCGGAACCGCCGAACTCCTCGTAGTAGTCGCGATACCGCCGGCCGTGCTCCGCCGGAGGCGCTGAGAGCACCGAGGCGAGCCCGCGGGCGGCCCGGGAGTTGAACACCTTGCTCTCGGGGGCGACGCCCTCTCGGCGGTAGAGCGTGAGGCCCCGGTCGTGCAGCTGCGCGGACTCGAGGATCAGCGCGCTCGCGGTCCCGACGTCGCCGTCCCGTAGGGCGCCGATCGCGTCGTAGAACGCGGCGATGGCCGCTCCGTCCAGCGCATCGAGGTCGTCGGGGGACATCGAGATCGCCGCGCGGAAGTCCTCGAGCGCGGCGGCGTGCGGGGTCCGCTTCTCTTCCTCCACGAAGCGGCGTGCGCGGTCGGCGTCGCCGGCGATGCGCAGCAGGTAGTACCAACCGCGGTTCGCGAGCGGCGTCGCGAGGCCGGGGTTGTGCTCGACCGCGCTGTCGTGGACGTCGAGACCAGCGCGGGCGAGCCCGTACCGTCGCGCGGGATCCGGCTCGTCTCCAGCCAGCGTGCCGCCGATGCGGTCCGCGATGAGGTCCGCGCCGCCGACGAGTTGCGGCTCGAGCCGTCTGATCATGTCGAGCTGCACGAGCGCGCCCGCCGCGTCGTTGCGTGCGATCGCCGCATCGGCCCGGAGCCACGCGGCGTGCACCGCGAGGGACGAGAGACCGCCCAGGAGGCTGGCCGCACCGGGCGGCGGACGGGGCGTGTCGCGGAGCGCATCCGACTGCTGCCCGAGCGCACCGCCGCCTGCGAGCAGCAGGAGCGCGATCGGAAGGGTGAGACGCATCACGGACGGACATCCTCGCCGCCCCGGCAACCGGTCGCCACTCCCACCCGCCATACGCCCGCCCACCCCAACTGGGGGACGCGCGCACGAGAGGAGCACGCACGAACGGACGGTTCGGTCACACGGTGGGCGTCGAACTACACGTTGCGACCCAACTTGCGACCCACGGTGCGACCCCCCGGGGGTCCCGACCGTCCTCAACGGTGCCGATGCCGTCCTCCTCGCTGCCCCGTGACGCCGCGTCACCGCCCTCGGAGCGGATCGGGGACGTCGTCGCGGCGCTCCTGATCGTGATGGTGGTCCTCGTCACCAACCTGCCGGCCGCCTGCGAGGAGAAGGGCGTCTTCATCCCGCGCTTCGAGCCGCTGGTGCTCGACCCGAACACCGCCACGGACGCGGATCTCCAGACACTCCCCGGCGTGGGTCGGGTGCTCGCGGGCCGCATCGCCGCGGAGCGCGGGCGGGCGCCGTTTCTCTCGGCAGAGGACCTCCTGCGCGTCCACGGCATCGGTCCCAAGCTCATGGTTCGTGCGCGTCCGCACGTCCGCATACCCGTGGCCGACAGCGAGAGCGAGGCTGCCGAGGAGACCCCGCGGTGACGGAAACGCTGCCGAACCGCGACCGGGAGCGGCCATCATCGGCACCATGGACGGGGCCCCGAGAGAGTTGGATCCGCTGGACCTGCCCACGCGCATTGCCGCGTGGCTGGCCGAGGATCGTGCGGACGAAGACTGCACGGCCGCGGCGCTCGTCGATCCGCAGGTCACCGGCACGGCCGCGATCCGCGCGAAAGAGGCCGGGGTCCTGGCCGGGCTTGGCATCGCCCGGCAGGTGCTCATGGCGATCGATCCGGAGATCGGCTTCGAAGCTCGGGCCGAGGACGGCGTGCATCTCGACGTCGGCGACGTCGTGGCGTTCGTCACGGGTCGTTGCCGCTCGCTCCTCGCGGGCGAGCGCACCGCCCTGAACGTCGTCCAGCGGATGAGCGGGATCGCGACCCTGACGGCGCAGTACGTCGACGCCGTGCGGGAAACTCGTGCGGTGATCCTCGCCACGCGCAAGACGAACCCCGGGCTACGCGATCTGGATGTGCTCGCGGTCCGTGCCGGCGGCGGCGACATGCACCGCCTCTCGCTTGCCGATCGGGTGCTGGTGAAGGAGAACCACCTGCGTGCGATGCAGCGAGCGGGGGACGCGACGTCGATGGCCGACCTGGTGCGCCGTCTGACCGGCGAGGACGCGCCCGGCGTGCCGGTCGGTGTCGAGGTCACCGACCACGACGAACTGCGCGCCGCGCTCGCCCCTGGGATCGACGTCGTCCTTCTCGACAACTTCACGCCCGCGCGTTGCGCCGAGGCCGTGCGCATTCGCGATGGTGCGGACGACGGTTCGCGGCCCGCGCTCGAAGCGTCCGGCGGCATCACGCTCGAGACGGTGCGCGCGTTCGCCGAGTCCGGCGTGGACCGCATCTCGGTCGGCGCGCTGACGCACTCCGCCCGCTCACTCGATATCAACATGAAGATCGTGCCCGACAGCAACGGGGACGGGGACGCGCAGCGATGACCTCGGATCTCAGCGCGGCTGTCGAGGCGGTCCGGACCTCCTGCGCGTGGATCGGATCCACTGCGCAGGTGCTCGACACGACACCGAGCACCAACGACGAGGCGCTGCGGTTGCTGGCCGAGGGCGCCGGCCACGGCTCGCTCGTCGTCGCGGATCGTCAGACTCGGGGCCGCGGGCGACTGGGGGCTGACTGGTGGTCACCGCCGGGTGTGGGCCTCTACGTCTCGGTCGTGCTGCGCGGCGCGTCGGAGATCGAGAGTCCGACCACGGTGGTTGCGGCCGTCGGTCTGGGCATCGCGGAGGGCGTGCGCGCCGCCACGGGACTCGACCTCGACATCAAGTGGCCGAACGATCTCTGGCACAACGGCCGCAAGGTCGCCGGCGTGCTGGTCGAGTCCCGCGGGTTCGATCCACGGCGGCCGGCGCTCGTCGCGGGGTTCGGCATCAACGTCAATCACCGCCCGGCCGATCTCCCGCCCGCGCTGCGTGAGAACGCCGCCAGCCTTGCGATGGTGGCCGGTCGCCGGCTCGACCGCGGCGGGGTGCTCGCAGCGGTGCTCACAGCGCTCGAGCCGCGTCTCGATCAGGCGCTCTCCGGGGCGTGCGCCGACCTCGAAGAGAACTACCGAGCGCTCTCCTGCCTCCGCGGGGTCGACGTTCACTTGCTCGACGGCGATGAACCGGTGCGCGGCCGCGTCGAGGACGTCAGTGCGCGCAGCGGCTTGCTGCTCCGCCTCGTGGACGGCACGGTGCGACATGTCAAGGCCGAGCACGCGCGCGAGGTCCGCCCGGTCGCATGAAGCGCTTCCTCTCCCGCGTGCCCCGTGAGTCCAAGGTCGCCGCCGTGGTGCTGGGCGTTGCGCTCCTGCAGGTGGGGCTGCTTGCGTTCTTCGGGCTCAAGAGCACGAACGAGCGGCGGGAGGAGTTGGAGACGGCGCTGCGCGGGCGCGCCGAGCGCATCGTCGATCGCGGGGTCGTCCGGGCGGGACGCACGCGGATTGCCGATCTGCGTAGCGCAGCCGAACACGAGCTCAAGCGGGGGGATCGTCCGCTGCGCGACCGCATTGCTGCTGCGTTGGTCGAAGCGCCGGCGTTCACGCACGCGTTCATCGTCCGGACTGGCGATCCGCTCGGGCCGCGGCTGCACGAGTTCCGCTCACCGCGTCTCGAGGCGGCGCCGCGCACGGCCGTCGACCCTGCGGCACGCACGGCGCTGCGCGAGCTCGAGACGCTCGTGATCTCCGACCCTGCGGCCGCACTCGCACGCGGAGAGGAACTCGCCGGGCGCAGCGAGGACAATGTCGCGCAGGCGCTCGCGCTCCGGTTCGCGTGGCGCGCCGCCCGCGCGCAACACGACGAGGCGCGCGCCCTTGCCCTGGCCGAGCGCGTGGTCGCCGAGTTCGGGACCGTTCTCGACGATCGCGGCGAGCGCGCGGATCACGCGCCCCTCGGTGCGTCTGCCTCGGCCGTCATCACCGACATCTGGGAGGACGCGCTGATCGTCTCCGCGGACACGGATACGTCGGCATTCGTGGATGCCGTGATCGAACGGCGCACTCGCGCACAGCGGATGCGGCATCTGCTGAGTGAGAGCGCGTACCAGGTCGAGCGCGACGCGTGCGGCGAGCTGCGCAAGGTCGCGCAACTGCACCTGCCCGTGGCGGACCTGCGGGATCTCGACGATGCGATCAAGCGGTGCGACGAGCGAGATCGCGCGTCAGCGCGTGTCGCGGCGATCAAGGACAGCGATCTGCGAGGCGCGCTCGAGCGCGGCGGCGGCTGGCTCGCCTCCGGCGACGGAGAGGAAGCGATCTCCGCCACGCTCATCGCGCTCCCCGCGGGCGACCGCGACGAAGCGGCTGCCGTCTTGTTCGCGGCGCCGCGGCGCCGCGTTCTCGACGCATTCCTCGCTCCGCTCACGGACGGCATCGACGCGCCGGCCGGCGTCACCATCGCGGTCCGCGACCCGGGAGGCGGGGCCGTCGTCGGCACGATGGAGGGTGCGGAACTCGTTCCGTTCCGCGCACTCAGCCCCGCGGTCCCCGGTGTGTCGGCGGGGGCGGTGCTGACGGATCCGTCGGTGCTCGCGCGGGAGACGAACCGTGCGCGCACGCTCTGGCTGTGGATCCTCGTCGGAGCCGGACTCGCGGTGCTCGCAGCGAGCCTCCTCGCGGTCCGCGCAGTCATGCGTGAGGTGCGCCTCGCCCGCATGAAGGGTGACTTCGTCTCGAACCTCTCTCACGAACTGCGCACACCGTTGACGAGCATGCGCATGTTCGTCGAAACGCTCCAGGACCGGCGCTATCGCGACGCCGCGGAGGCCCAGGAGTACGTGGACGTGATTGCGCGGGAGGCCGACCGGCTCTCGACTCTCGTCGACCGGATCCTGCAGTTCGCGGCCTTCAGCCGCGGCCGGGCGCCCATCGAACTGCGCTCGACGGACCCCGTCGAGATCGTCCGCCGGGCGGCGGAGCTCTTCCAGTCCCACGCCGACGCGGCGGGCGCCGTGGTCCAGGTCGAGGGCCCTGAGGGCGGTTCTGCGGAGCTTCCCGAGGCTCTGATGGACAAGGACGCCCTGATTCAGGTTCTTCTCAACCTCCTTGACAATGCCGTGAAGTACGGCGGCGACAACGGGGCACGCATCCGTGTGGCGGTACGGGCCGCCGGGCAGCGGGTGTGCTTCGAGGTCGAGGACGACGGGACAGGTGTGCCCGAGCGGGAGAGGGAGCTGGTGTTCGAGGAGTTCTACCGCGGCGACGAGTCGCTGACGTCGCGCAAGCAGGGTGCGGGCATCGGCCTTGCGCTCTGTCGGCGCATCGTGCTGGCCCACGGCGGCAAGATCGCGGTCGGGCGGGGACCGAAGCTGGGCGGCGCCCTGTTCAGGGTCACCCTCCCCGAGGCGGCGGAGGGTCGCCGGCTCGCCGTGGCCGCGCGCGCAGAGGCCAGGGGATGAGCGACGACACGAACGCGAAGATCCTGATCGTCGAGGACGACGCGAGCATCCGGATGGGTCTCGAGAAAAACCTCTCCTACGAGGGCTACACCGTCGTTGCGACCGACGACGGCGACCGCGGACTCGAGATGGCGTTCGAGGAGCGGCCCGACCTGATCGTGCTCGATCTGATGCTGCCCGGCGTCAACGGTTTCGAGATCTGCCGCTCTGTGCGCAAGCACGACCCGGCGGTCGCGATCTTGATCCTCAGTGCGAAGGGGCTCGAGACGGACAAGGTGCTCGGACTCGACGTCGGCGCGGACGACTACGTGACGAAGCCCTTCAGCGTGAAGGAGGTGCTCGCGCGTGTGCGCGCCCTCCTCCGCAAGAAGCGCGCGCTCGAAGGCGAGGACGAGTCGTTCAAGTTCGGCCCGACCGAGGTGGACTTCGCGGGTCGCACCGTGCGCGTCGACGGCAAGCTGATCGAGACGAGCAAGAAGGAGTTCGAGCTCCTGCGCCTCCTGGTCCGCAACCGCGGCCGCGTCCTGGCGCGCGACCAGATTCTCAACCGCGTGTGGGGCTACGACTACTACGGCACGCCGCGCACCATCGACAACTTCATCCAGAAGCTGCGCGAGAAGGTCGACGACGTCGACAAGCCGAAGTACATCCGCACCGTCCGCGGCATCGGCTACCTGTTCGACGTGGAAGAGTGATGCGAGGCGGCACGAGCAGTCTCCAGTGCAGGTAGGAGCAGACTAGGTGTCGAGGAGGACCGGCAGGGAGGTCGCGAAGGGACTCCTGTTCGGCTGCGGCGGGATCGTCATCGGTGCTGCCCTCGTCATCGCGCTGCTCGTCGCGATGATCTGGTGGGGCTGCAAGAGCATGACGGTCTCGCAGCGCGATCAGGACACGGCCTACGAGATAGAGAAGGCGGCCTCGGCGCTCGTCCTTCCAGACGTCCACGTCGCGGCGCAGGCGCACAAGAGCTATACGAGCCTGTATGTCGAGGGCCTCCGGACCGCGGACGAGCGCACCCGCTTCCTGAACGGGCTCGCGAGCGAGCAGAAGAGCCGCGAGTGGACTCCGATCTGGGCGACGTTCCGCACGCCGCACGAAGACGGCACCCCTCCGGGCCATGACGGTCTGTTCGTGCTCACCGCAGGCGAGATCAAGGGGCCCTGACGGCGCACGACTCGTTCCGCACCGGGCCTACGCCGGTACGACCCGCCGGACAAGTACACTGCCTCGCGGTGAGGTCGCGCGAGCACGAGGATCACGCGGCGCGCCACGTTGGCAGCCGACGTGGACGCGCGCAACCGGCGTCGATGGGGCGCCGGCTCTTCCTCGTCGTCGCCACCGCCTCTCTCCTGCTCAGTGGCGCGACCGCGACCCGCGCCGGCGGGCTCGACGCCGAGTCCGACCGCGTGCTCGCCTCGGGCCGCAGCGCGCTGACCGCGGGCGACACGGATGGCGCGCGCCGCCTGTTCGAGGAGGCGTTGGCCCTCGCGCCCGCATCCGCCGAGGCGCTCGGCGAGTTGCTGACTCTGGACGCCGAAGACGCCGATGCGCGCGCGGTCTGGACGCTCGCGCTCGCGCGTGCGGCGGTGGACGAGAACGGCCGCTGGAAGCCCGCCCGCGGGCTTCCCCTCGACGGGCCGGAGACGGAGGCCGCGGCGCAGGCGGTCCGCCTGCGCGCCAAGGCCGTGCAGGTGGTGCGCAAGACGTTCCCGCGCCTCAAGAAGTCCCAAGACGTGCCGACGCGACGCCTGCTCACGTCGTGGTCGCGCGTGCTCGGGAGCGACTGTCCGACCCTGGTCGCGGGGCACGACGCTGCGGTGGACGGCGCGCACGCCGGTCCCGACGAGAAGACAGTCCTCACGGCGCTCGAGGGCGTGATGAGACGCGCTGCCGCGGATGGAGACTGGCCGCTCGCGCTGCGTGCGGGGCTCTTGTTGCGCGGGATCGACCGCCAGGGTCACGAAGAGGAGGCCGCGGCGGCTCCGCCGTCCAAGAGTGCGAGGGCAGCGGCCGACACGATCGAGCGCGCGCGGGAGCATCTCGCCGCCGCCCCGCCCCGGGAAAGGGATCCCCCGGCGGAGGGTGAGGAGCCCGCGACGGGCACGGAGCCGCGCGTGCACACGCTCGAGGAACTGGAGGCGATCGCCGGTGACCAGGTCGCAGGATGGAACGCGGCGCACCGCTCCTGGGAGCACCCCGGCATCGCCGTCTCTCCGGGCGGCCTGTATCGGATCGAGACCACTGCCGGCTGGAACACGCTGCGGCACGTGACGTCGGTCGTCGAGGACCTCCACGCGCGCATCGCGGGGTGGTTCGGATCCGATCCGTTCGACGGAAGGCCGGGCCTGATCCGTGTCGTCCTCGACCACGCGGAGCTCGAGGGCGAGGGCGCGCCGTTCTGGTGGGCCGGCGGGTTCCAGAGCGGTGATCGCACGACGGTCCTGGCGCGGTTCCGCTCCGGGGACGCACTCGACGGCACGCTGATCCACGAGTTGACGCACCGCTTCGACCACGCCGCGTTCGGCGGACTGCCCGCGTGGCTCGCCGAAGGACGTGCGGTGTTCGTGGAGACCGGCGGCTGGGGTCGCGGACTCGGTCGCGTCGTCGTCGAGGCGGCAGACTGGATGAAGCTCTGGGAGACCCACGACGCGAGATACCACGACGAGGACAACCTCCTCGCGCTGCTCGGCGGCAAGCCGAAGGACTACCGCGACAACTACCACTCCGGCTATTCGCTCTGGTTGTTCCTGACTCGGTTCCGTGGGTTCGATGGCAACCAGGAAGGAGCGTTCGTCTTCGCGGATCGCGTTTCTGCGTATCTCGACGGCTTCGCGAAACGCAGTGCGCCCGACTCCCGCGCGTGGTTCGAGAAGCACTTCGTGGATGGCAAGACCGGGAGGCCGAACACGCTCGAGGGGTTCCGCGAACTGTTCCGCCAGTTCATCCGCGAGGGCGGTTCGGGCGCCGAGCCGGGGGCCGCGTGGAAGCAGGCGTGGCAGCGCCGCGTGGCGGAGTTGCGCGTCGAGGATCGCGCCTCGCGGACGCAACTGGCGCCACGCGATCTGTGGACGACGGACACCGCGCCGAGACCGGGAGATCGCGATCGCCACGACCCGCCGGCGCGAGGACTCGATCATGCCCGACGGGCCGCGCGGGTTCTCGCGGCGGCGGGCCGGCCGAGAGCAGCGCTGGCCGCCATCGACTGGGCGGTTGCCGTGGATGATGTCGATCCGTCCGAACTGCAAGAGGCGGTGGACCTGCACGACACGCACAAGGGCCCGTCTGCATGGGTGTACCGCGCGTTGCTCCACCGGCTCGCTCCTCACGAGCATCCGGCGCCGGAGGGCGGAGCCGGGGGCACGCTGGCCGCGGCGCATCGGGCCGTGGCCGCGTACCTGACGCATCTGGCGAAGTGGAGCGACGCCGCGCACGACAAGAAGCGCCTCCGGCTCGCTTCAGCGCTGCGTGCAGATCACGATCGCATCGCCGCGATCTGCGGCATCGCTGCCCATCGCGGACTGCCCGCCGCAGGGGCGAAGGACAAGCCGGTGCCGGTGCCCGAGGCCGCCGGCCCCCCCGCCGCCCCGTGGCGTCCCGCGGAGCGGAGCGTGGTAGCAGGCGAGATGGTCGAGGAGCGCTGGGCGCCGATCGACTCGAAGCCAGGCATCCCCTGGCACATCGACGGCGCCGGGAACATCGTCCTCGGGCAGGCGAAGACCGACGACACCACGGGCGGTCTCATTCGCGATGCGGGGATGCGCCGCATGTTCGTGCGGTCGTCCGAGTGGCTCGACGACGCGTACACGCTGCGCACGCGCATCCGCTTCCTGTCGTCGTTCGCCGATGGCAGAATCGTCTTCGGCAAGACTTCCAGAGACCGTGGGTTCTCGGTGCGCTTCCGAGCGGGCGACTGGGACTACTCGACCGGCAAGAAGGACGCTGTCCCGCCTCTCCAGTCCGCAGGCATCCATGTGACAGATCACCGTCCCCTGGACCGCTACGTGTCGCCGATGGTGCGCTTCGTGACCTTCGAGCAGCCCCGCGCGTTCCTCGACATCGAGATCCGCGTCGCGGGGCCGTACGTGGTCGTGCTCCTCGACGGAGAGGAGCGCGTGTCCCACCGGCGGCGGTCCGGCGCGCCGATCGAAGGCTACGTCGGCTTCGCGCTGTCTCGGGGCGTCGTGCGATTCGAACAGCCGCGAGTGCGCCGCGAGCGCACGATAGGGCCAGACCGCGAAGCGATGGGCTGGTCACTGGACGCGCCGCTGCGTCTTGCGCAGCCGAACACGTTCCCGTGGCGCACGATCATCGGACGGCGGGTCGAAGGGCTCCCTGCGCACCCTGGCGGGACGCTGCTGCTGTGGCTCCCGGCGGATGCGGGGGAGGACTCGTGGGACGCGGCGTCGTTGATGTACACGCTTCGATGGTTCAGCGCCCAGTTCACGGGACTGGCGACCAGCCACGTGACTCGACTGGCCGTACCGGCCAGCGACCTGGCGTCGGAGACCCTCGAGGCCGAGCTGAGGACCGGCGAGTTCGTGCCGGATTCGGTCGAGATGCATCACGGCCATGCAGGACTGTCCGCTGTGCTTGCGGAGCACGCGAAGCGGCCGGGCGCCGGGCCGACCGACGTGGCGTGGGTGATGCTCGACGAGACGAACGTCGTTCGCAGCGCCGTCAGCGTCGCGCGAATCCGCCACGCACGCTTCTTGGCGAGGCTGCTGGCCGGTGAGCCGCGCTGAGTCCGGTCCAGGGAGCGCCTGCGGCGCGCACTCAGGTAGTCCGGCGGGAATCCCGATCCCGGTAGCGTGCGACGCACGCTTCTCCTTTGCCTGAGTCTGGCCCTCGCGAGCCCCGCGTTCGCGCAGGACACGGATCCTGCTGTGCGCATGGTGCAGGAGGCCGAAGCCGTACGCGCTCGCCAGATGGAGGGCATGAACCGCGCGAGCGGTCAGGTGCACGGCGGTGTGCAGGGCGCGATCCGCGACGCGTACATCACGCATCCCAGCAAGCCCGGCACCACGAAGCTCGCTGATCTGCCGCAGCGTGGCGGCCCCCTCGACAGCCCGTGGCTGCCGTACGTCGCCGGCGGGCTCCTCGGCCTTGGCTGCATCGTCGTCTTCCGCAGGGTCTGGAAGAGCCTCGCGTAGTCCGTCATCGCGCGCTTACCGTGCGCGTGAGATGACGTCGGAACCGCCCAGCAGCCCGGAATCGCCCAGCAGCAGAAGCGAGCGTGGCAAGAACCGCCGGCCGCTCGTGTTCTTCGCGATCATCGGCGGCGTCGGCCTACTGCTCGGCGTCATGATCGGGTATCCGTGCGCGATGATGCTGAACAACCACTGAGAACCGAACGGCAGAGGGGACCCCATGCTCGACAAGAACGACCTGCTCGACTCGATCCTGAGGGAGTGCAAGGTGTGCGCTCACCTGTTCACGAAGATCCCCGAGGGGGGGCTGGAGTACCGGCCGACCCCAGGTCAGCGCAACACGCTGGAGTTGCTTCGCTACCTATCATTCTGCGGCGTCGCCGCGACGCGCACGATGGTCACGGGCACGTGGGACGAGTACAAGGCGCTCGAGGCGCGTGCGTCGGAGATGGGGCCGGACGAGTTTCCCGCGGCCATGGAGCGGCAGCAGAGCGAGCTGAAGGCGGCATTCGCAGAGATCAGCGATGACGATTTCGCGAACAAGGAGGCGACGCTGCCGTGGGGCAACACGGTCACGCTGGGCCAGGCTCTGTTGGACCTCTCGCTGCTCTGGATGTGTGCATATCGCATGCAACTGTTCCTCTACTGCAAGGCCGCGGGGAACGACGAGATCAACACCGCGAACTGCTGGATGGGTGTGGATTGGAAGCGAGAAGAGGAGAGCTGACCGCCGCTCCTGTCGTGCTCGAGGGCGAGCACGCGCGGCTGGAGCCGCTCACGCTCGCGCACGCGGAACAGCTGTTCGCGGCCGCGTCGCACGACTCGATCTGGGACTACATGCCGGCGCCGCGCCCGCAGGAGCCGGCTGACGCGGAGGCGTGGATTCGCTCCGCGCTGGCCGATCAGGATCGCGGGTACGCGCTGCCGTTCGCGATCGTGAGCAGGGCCACCGGCGCCGCGGTGGGTTCCACCCGCTATATCGACATCCAGCCCGCCAACTGCTCGCTCGAGATCGGCTGGACCTGGATCACCCCGCGGCACCAGCGCACCGCGCTGAACACCGAGTGCAAGTATCTGCTCCTGCGCCACGCATTCGACGTCCTGGGTGCCGTGCGCGTGCAGCTCAAGACGGACGGCCGCAACGTCCGGTCGCAGCGGGCCATGGAGCGCATCGGCGCTGTGCGTGAGGGGGTTCTGCGCCGGCACATGCTCGTCTGGGACGGCCACGTGCGCGACAGCGCGTACTACTCGGTCATCGACCGCGAGTGGCCGGCCGTGCGCCAGCGGATTCTCGCGCTCCTGGATCGGTGAGGCGGATGTAACCGGTTGGCGCCTCGCCGCGTCCTTCCCCTGAGGGCGGGCGGGGGCCCGGGGGCGAGAAACACGGCGGGCCGGGGCCCGAGGCGTGAAACCCGGGGCGAAACCCCGGGTGACCGCTGCCGCTCGGTGTGGCAACCTCTCGGCATGCGCCGAACCCTCGTTCTGCTGGCTGTGCTGTTCTGCGCCTCCCCGGGTGCCGTCGCGGCCGACGACCACGGCGTTCTGTTGCGACGGGCCGAGATCGCGGAGCGCTCGCTCGGCGACCTCGTCGCGGCCGCGGAGCTCTACCAGCAGGCGGCCGCAGCGGCGGGGGGTGTAGCAGACCGCGCGCGGGCGGAGATCCGAGCGGCGGGCTGCCTGGCACGGTCCGGCGACACCGGCAAGGCGCTCTTGCTCGCGCGGCCTTGGTTGACGCCGGCCGACGCGGACGCGGTGCCGGACGAGGTCGTACTTCTGGCAAAGGCGGTCGTGCGGGATCTCGACGTCGCGCATCCGCCCGTGGAGACGGAGGGAGCGCAGTCCCCGGTCCCAACGGCGGATCCCGAGACGCTGAGGGAACTCGAACACGAGGCCGAACAACTGAGGCTTCGACTCGAGCAGGCGATCAAGGCGGAGAAGGGCGCGCGCGAAGACCTCGACGACCTCGCGATCGAGTTGCGCGGGAAGGACGAGGAGATCAAGCGGTTGAAGTCGGAGCTTCCGCCCGGCGACTTGCGCCCGGAGGAGTACCTCGCGCTGCGGCGCAGAGAAGTCGCCGAGCAGCGCCGCAAGGAACAGCGCGACTCGCTCATCAACTCGAACCTCGCCCGCCTGCTCCACCGGGAGGGGCGCTTCGCCGAAGCGCGCTCCGCGCTCTACCGCGCGCTCGAGGCCGATCCCGAGAACGCAGAGGCGAAGCTCCTGCTCGGTCGCGTCGCGGCGCCTTTCGGCGACCGTGAGCAGTTGTATCTGCGCGTCCGCGAGATCCTCGCGCTGGCGCAAGAGGTGCGCGCCGCCCGCGTGACGGCCGAGGCCGAAACGCTGGTCTCGCGCGCTCGCCGGGCGCTCGATGACTCGGACCCGACCACCGCCGCGCCGCTTCTCGAGCGCGCGCTCGCCCTCGTGGACACCGAGGAGGCGTCGCGGCGCGCACCGGCGAGTCTGCGAGACGAGATCCTGCGCGGACTGCGACGCACGGGCGCCGCGGGTGTGCCCCGTGCACCGCAAGCACCACCTCCACCCTCCGCGCTCACTGCGCGCTGGAGCCAGGCGCTGCTCGCGATCCTCGAGGAGGCCGGAACGGAGGTCGCCGGCGGGCTCGGTCTCCGATTCCACGACCTCGCGCCTGCGATGCCGTCCGCGCGGCCGGCACTGCCGCCGGTTCCGCTTTCGGCGCCGACGCGCGGGTGGACCGTGCGCGCAAGCGGCATGAAGCCGGCACCGCTCGTGGCGGAATGGCTGATCGGAGACGAGCGCGCCGCGCTGTCCTCCGAGGAAGCCGCTGCCGACCTGGTTGGTCGGACACTCGTGGTCGTTGCTCCTGCTGCGACGCACACGCGGCTCGGGAGCCGTCTGACCCGCGCCGCCGTCGCCGGTCTGCGGTCCGCGGAGGTCGAGATCGCGGTCCTGCGGGAACCGCCGTCGGAGCTGCTCGATCGTCTTCGTGCCGACGGGATCGAGACGTTCGCGATCGCCGGTGGGGGCGAAGGCGCCGTCATTCCCGCGACGGACGTGGCCGACCTGCTGGGCGAGGACGGCGACCTGCCGGGAGAGACTCTTGGACGTGCGACGTTCCGCGCGACGCACCTCCGACCGTTCCGGCTCACGACACGCGAAGGCAGCCGTGTGCTGGCACTCGACGTCCTGGCCGTCGCATCGGACCCGCCCGGCGCCGCGGTCGCGCTCACGACCGAATGGAATCCCCGCGCGCTGTCCACCACGTCTCCGCTGCGCGCGTCCGTGTCGGCCGGCGCAACGCTTGCCCGCGGCGGAGCGCTGCTCGTCACGGGCCTACTGGATCCCGCCGATGCCAGTGAGTCGTTCACGGCCCTCGTGCGCGTCGGACGCGCGGAGGGGCTGGCGCCGCTGCCGACGCCTGAACTGGGGGGAGAGACTCCTCCCGAGGCGCCGGCCGGGATGCGATTCGCCGAGCACCGCATTCCGCACGCGGTCGCATCCCTCGACGAGCTGGGCGAGCCGCTGCTGCTGGCGGCGGGCGATCCGTTCCCGGCGCGCGAGACGGCGCTTCTGGCACTGCTGCGTGAAGTGGCCGTGAATGCCGCGTCCGTCGAATTGCGAGGCGATCGTGTGCGCGTGGTCGGGCCGGACGAAGCGCACTCCCTCGTGGAGACCTTCCTGAAGCGCATCGCGGCAACGCGCGGGTTGCAGACGCTCGGAGTCGCCGTGCACTCGCTCAACGCGACCGACGCGGCGCAGCTCGTGCGCCTCGTTCCCACGCTGGGAAGGAGCGGGACGGGTGTGGTCGCGCACACGGTCGTCTCCGATCGGTCGCGACAGGGAGCGATCGACCGGCTGCTGGCGTCGCGTGGTCGGCGGATTCCGCTGGTCCAGAACCGGCTGGCCGCGCCGCCCACCGGCCGGGACCACGTCGGGCACGTCGTGCGGTATCCGTATCGCAGCGAGCTCGACTCCCGACCCGGGGACCCAGAGGCGTGGGGTCGCGCGGAGTCGCTGGTCGTCGAGACCGGACTTGCAGTCGCGATGCGCGCGTTCGGCCGCACCGTGCGAGGCCGGCACTCCCTTCAACTTCACGTCCGGAGCGTGCGGTTGCGCGATTCCGGTGTCCACGAACGCGACACTCCGCTCGGGGAAGTCCCGATCCTGGCGCCCGAGGTCGAAGGTATCGCGGAGACGCTCCACGTGGTTGCCGCCCCTCGCGATGTCATCGTCCTGGTCACGCGCTACGATCCGTTCGCGGCCAGTGATGACGGGCTTCTGGTGGTCGTCTTGCGTCCAGCCGACTGACTGCGCGCCGAACCTGCCCTGGTCCCAAGAAGGCCCTGCCCCGAACCGCGGACGTCCTGCCTCCGAACAAGGTCTGGTGCGTGCGGGGGAGCGCTCAGGCCGCTACTCTCTTCCGCTTCGAGCGACTCCGCGCTCACCCCTCGACCAACCCATGCGCCGACTGCCTCTTCTCGCCCTCGTGTGCCTCGCGCTCCCGTGCGTGCTGAGGGTGCCGGCGGCGCATGCCGAAGATGGGGTGATCGCGCTGGTGGGTGGCGAGATCCACACGGCGTCCGGGGACGTGATTCCCGCGGGCACCGTCGTGATCGAGGGGGATCGCATCCGCGCCGTCGGCGCCACCGTCGACGTGCCCGAGGGCGCCGTGCGTGTCGATTGCTCGGGGCTGGTCGTGACGCCCGGGCTGATCGATGCGGACAGCACACTCGGTCTCGACGGCGCCGACTCGACCGCACGGATCCCCGGCGCGTACGTGGGGGCCGCCGCGGCCTTCGATCCGTGGGACGCCCGCGTCGGCACGGCGCTCGCGAACGGGGTCACCTCGCTGCAACTGGGCGGCGCGCGCGACCAACTCGTCGCCGGACTGGCCGCCGTGGTCTCAACCGTGCCCCTTGGGGATGGCGCATCCGGGGAGGCACCGGCGTCCGTGGAGGGCTCGCTCGTACTCTCGATCTCGACGCGCACGGTGGCCGGCGGCGCGCCCGGCGCGTCGCGGGCTGCGAGTCTGCGCACCACGCTGCGTCGCGCGGTCGAACGGCGCGAGGCGCTCGAGCGCTACGGGCGCGAGATCGCGGAGTACGAGGAGAAACGCCTCGCTGACGATGACACGGATGCAGAGCGTCTGCTCATCCCGGCAGAACTCGCCGCGCGGATGAGCTCGTGGACTCCGGAGCAGCGCGCCGCGTGGCGCGAAGCCGCGTACAAGGCAATGGGGCGCGCGAAGGAGTACGAGAAGCCGAAGAAGTCGCCCAAGCCGCCCAGCACGGTTCGCGACGACGACTCGACGGACATCCTGCTGACGGCTATGTCCCACGGTGACGGCAAGGACGCGCAGCCCGCCACGCGTGCCACGCTGTTCCGCGCAGAGCTCTCACCGAACACCGACGCGGCGCTGGCGATGGGCCAGGAGTTCGGCCTCGACCTGATTCTGGCCGGCGGCGAAGGCCTCGTCACGCGGGCGGACGCGGTCAAGAAGGCCGGAGCCAGGGTCATCCTGACGAATCTGAGCGTGCAAGAGACCGACGAGCGCCGTCCGATTGCACGCCGTCCAGCGGGCGCGGGGGCGTCGCTCGTCGCCGCGGGCCTGCGGCCGGCGCTCGCGACCGGAGGGTCGGGAGCAACCCGTTTCCTGCGGCTCTACGCGGCGCACGAGGTCGGGACCGGCATGGACCCCGCAGATGCGCTGCGCGGGATCACACTCTGGGCGGCGGAGTCCGCCGGCGTGGACAAGGAGCTGGGATCGATCGACGAGGGCAAGCGCGCGGACATCGTCGTCTGGAACGGCGATCCGCTCGCGATCGGCACGCGCGCACTGCGCGTGTTCGTCGCCGGACGTGAGGTACACCGTGCGATCGAGTAGCCGTCTGCTCGGGCTCGGGGCGCTCACGTGCATCTGCCTGCTCGTCGTGCACGGAGCCACAGCCCGCGCGGAGAACGGCGCGATCGACATGCGGCGTGCCTATCGCGTCGCGAAGCTGCACGTCGGCGATGGCCAGGTGATCGAGAACGCGTACATCCTCGTCGAGGGTGATCGCTTCGTCACGGCCGGCACCGATGCGCCGCCGAAGGGCGTCCGCGTCCGCACGATCGCGAACGGAGTGGCGCTGCCCGGTCTCGTGGACGCGGTGACGGCCCTCGGGCTGGACGGCGCCGCCGCCGAGTCCGCGGATGCGCTGACTCCCGGCGTGCGCGCCGCGGACGCGTTCGACGGCGAACACCGCTCGCTGCGCGCTGCGCTGCGCGGCGGCACGACGACCGTCGGGCTCCTGCCGGCACCGGCCAACCTCGTCGCCGGTCGCGCCGCCGCTGCGTCGATCGACGCGGACGGCACGGCCACGCTGCTGACCCGGCGCGGACCCCAGGTGTTCTCCTTCCGCTCCCCCGCGCTCTCCGCGAGCCGTGTCCCCGCGACGCTCGCGGGTGCCCGCGCGGTACTCACGGCGGCCTTCGCCGGCCGGCCGTGGCGGACTCCTACCGAGATCGACCCGCCGGTGCGCGAGGGGGCGCTGCGCGTGATGTCCGCGCTTTGGCGAGAGCAGGTGCTCGTGTACGTCGACACACCGGAGTCGGCGCAGATCGCGGCCGAGACTCTCGCGCCTCGCGGCCTTCGTCCGACGTTCGTGGGCCTGACGCGCGCCGCCGACGATCCCGCGGGCGTGGCCGGGATCGGGGCGCCGTGCATCGTGAGCGGGCTCGACGCCGAGGACGCGTTGTACGTGCTCGCGTTGCCCGGCCGCCTGGCGCGAGCCGGCGTCGCAGTCGCCATCACGTCGGGCGCACCCGCCCGTCCGGCCGACTCGCTCCGCAATGCCCTCGCGCTGGCGGTAGCGGCCGGCCTTCCGGAAGATTCCGCCGTGCCGTCCGTGACGAACGTCGCCGCGCGCTCGCTGGGCGTCGCGCACCGTGTCGGCCGCGTTGCCGAGGGCCTGCGCGCCGACTTGCTCGTCATGGACGGCGAGCCGTGGGAGCCACGCTCGCGCGTTCTGCTGCACCTGTCCGGTGGACGCATCGTTCAGGATGCCGCCCGGGAGGACGCGCGATGAGCGCCGGTCGCACGCTGGCGCTGGCCGTCCTCGCCATCGGCGGACTCACGTTCGCCGGTGCGAACGTCCACGCACAGGACAGCGAACGTGCGTCGCTCGTGTTCAGCGACGTGACGGTGCTCGACGGTGTCGGCGGCGCAACCGACTCGGCGACCGTCGTGGTCGCGAACGGCCGCATCGGAGGCAGCGCACCCGACGGGGCGAGGACGATCAGCATTCCCGGCGCCGTGCTCGCGCCTGGGTTCATCGAGTCGTCGGGCCGGCTTGGGTACGCGTCACAGGAAGCGGAGATCACGCGCGAGATGACGGCTCTCGTCAGCGCGCGGGATCTCGCCAACCCGCGGCACCAGGCATTTCGCGAGGGTGCGCGGGAGGGCTGCACGACGATCGTCCTCGTGCCGGGCTCGCGAAACGTCGTGGGTGGCCTCTCGCAGGCACACCACTCGTGGTCGAAGACCGGGCGGGCCGTTCCGATCCGTTCGGCGCCGTCGTCGCTGCACGCGGCGCTGTCGCGGTTCCCATCGACCGGCAACTTTCCGCCGCGCTTCGGGCCGACCACGTCGATCTACGCGCGCCGTCCGACCACCCGCATGGGAGTCGTCTGGCTGCTCCGCCAGACGTTCCTGGCCGCCAAGGGCGTGCAGGAGCCACCGAACGCCGCGGATCTCACGCCGTACCAGGATGTCATCGCCGGGCGCCGACCTCTGCGCGTGTCCGTGCATCGCATGCAAGATGTCAACGCCGTGCTGCGGCTGGCGGACGAGGTCGACATGCAGGTCGCGTTCGACAACGCGGAGGAGGCGTATCTGCGCCGCGACGAACTGGCCAAGCGCGGGATCCCCGTGGTCGTCGGACCGTTCCCCGACATCCGAACCGGTGCCGGCCCGGACAGAACGGACACAGCGCTGACGAACGCGACCATGCTGCACGAGGCCGGCGTGAAGGTCGCGCTGACCGCGGGCAACAGCGGCGCCCGGTGGCTGCGCGAGCAGGGAATGTTCGCCGTCCGGTACGGACTCTCGCGGGACGAAGCGCTCGCCGCGCTCACCAGCATCCCCGCGGATCTGTGTGGTCTGAAGGACCGCGGACGGATCGCGGACGGCGCCCATGCGGACGTCGTGCTGTGGAGCGGGCATCCGCTCAAGCCGACTTCGCGGATGCTCATGGTCGTGATCGACGGGAGCGTCGTGTTCGACAGGACCCGGAAGGACAAACGATGAAATCGTCGCAGAGATGTTCTCTCGCGCTGATCGCGGCTCTCGTCGCCACGGCGGCGACGACCGCGGGCGCGGGGGACGACACGTTCGTCCTGCATGCCGGCACGGTCGTGACCGTCGAGGGAGAGACGTACACCGACGGCGCGTCCGTGTACGTCCGCTCGGGACGCATCGAGGACGTGCGGGGCGGCTACGTCAATCCATGGGACGCGGAGGTCGTCGATCGCAAGGACGCCTGGCTGCTTCCCGGCATGGTCGAGAGCCACTCGCAGGGCGGCCTCGATCGCGGGAACGAACAGGCGCCGAACACGCCCTTTGTATCCGTGCTCGACGGGCTCGACCCGCTCTCGCCGTACTTCGAGAATCTGATCCGGGATGGTGTGACGACGGTGTTCGTCGTGCCGGGGAACGCGACGCTCATCGGCGGGCAGGGCCTCGTGCTGAAGCCCCTCGGGCGTACGGCGGAGGAGATGATCGTGCGGCGCGAGGCGGGCCTGAAGCTCGCTCTCTCCCCGCGCCGCGGCACGAGCCGCATGGCGCAGGTCGCCGAACTGCGGCGAGCATTGACGGATGCGCGGGCAGGCGAGTCGCGACGCGTCTCCGGCAACCCGGACAACCCAACGCGCAGCCCGCGCGCGGAGGCGCTCGCCTCCCTTCTGGACGGAACGCTCCCAGCGGTGCTCGCATGCGACGAAGCGGTGGACGTGCGCAACGCGCTGAACCTGATGAAGGAGTTCTCGCTGACCGGGTTCCTGACCCTCGGTCCGAGCGCCCGACGCGCCTTCCCGCTGATTCAGCAGAAGGGCACGGCGTGCGTGCTCCCCGACGACATCGAGCCGGTCGAGCGCGACGCTGAGACTGGTGAAGAGAGCCGCCGGGAGCTGGCACGCGAGTGCAAGGCTGCGGGCGTTCCCGTCGTCATCCAGGCGAACGAGGCGTCGCCCTACGGCATGAGGTCGCTCTGGTACCAGGCGGCCGTTGCCGTCGCGCAGGGCCTCACCCGCGAGGAAGCGCTCCGCGCGGTCACGCTGAATCCGGCGCGTGTGCTTGGCGTGGAGGATCGCGTGGGCTCCATCGCACCGGGTAAGGACGCGAACCTCGTGATCTGGTCCGGCGATCCGCTCGACACCGCGAACCACGTCGATCAGGTGTTCCTCGAGGGCGAGTTGATCTACGAGCGCGGAAAGGACCGCAAGCTGAAGCGGCTGCTAGAGGGCATCCAGGTCGGCCGGGAGAAGGAACGATGAGACGCGCACTCGCGGCCGCACTCGTCGCCACGGCGCTGGCGGTCCTGCCCGGAGATTCGGCCCGGGCACAGGACGAGATGCTCGTCGTGCGCGCCGGCGCGGTCTACACCGGCACCGGGCAGGTCTTCCGCCCGGGCGTGGTCGTCGTGCAGGGCGGGAAGATCACGCAGGTCGGCGGCGACATGCCGGTGCCGGCCGATGCGCGCGTCCTCGACGCGGGCCCTTCGGGCAGCGTGATCCCCGGCCTGGTCGCAGCGTTCTCGCAACACACGAGCGCGAAGGGCCGGCACCCGGAGAACGTGACGCCGGACGTTCGTGCACTGGACGGCTACGACTTCGCGAGGGACGAAGCGCGCTTGCTCGCGGGCGGCGTCACCACGGTGTTGCTGGCGCCGGGTGTGACTCAGGTCGTCTCCGGCCGCGCGGCGGTCGTGAAGACTGCGGGCGCCGACGAGGCGTCTCGGACGCTCTTGGCGGATGCCGGTGTGGTTGCCGGCCTGGGCGACGCCGTGCAGACGCCTCCCGCGACGCTCGCTGCACCTGATCTGCCCGACGCGACGGACGATCCCCTGCCGCCGCATCGGCCGCAACTCCCCGCGACGCGCGCCGGCTCCTCGCTCGTGCTGCGCCGCCTGATCGATGCCGCACGCGAGGGCGCGGCTCCCCTCCGTGACGTCGCAAGCGGAGACGCACGCCTCTTCCTCGGCGCGCGCACCGCAGGAGACGTTGCGGCGGCGCTCGACCTGCTCGACGACAGCGGCTTGGATGCGGTGATCGTCGGGGCTCTGGCCGCGCGCCGTGACGCGAAGCGCATCGCGGCGAGCGGCGTTCCCGTCGTCCTCACATGGGCCGGCACGCCGGGAGGCCTCGCATCGTCGACCGACGTGGACGCCGAGCGGTTCCGCGTGCGTTCGCGGGCGAGCGGAAAGGCCCTGGCCGACGCCGGCGTCCGCTTCGCTCTCACGACAGAGCGTGACGACGCGCTGCACGAACTCCTTTTCGCGATGGCATCTTCCGTTCAGGCCGGACTGAACGAACACGTGGCGCTCTCCGCCGTGACGTCAGAGGCCGCTGCGATCGCAGGGGTCGCGGGACGTGTCGGTTCGATCGCTGTCGGCAAGGACGCGGACCTCGTGCTCCTGTCCGGACTCCCCGGTGATCTGCGGGCGGTGCCGACCAGCACGATCGTGGACGGCCGGATCGTCTGGCAGCGGGTCGCCGCCGGGACCACCGTGGTGATCCGCGCGGCGCAGGTGCACATCGGAGACGGCCGCGTGCTCGCGCCCGGCGAGGTCGCGTTCGAGGGCGGGCGCATTGTCGAAGTCGGGCCCACCGTCGGCGTGCCGCCAGGTGCGCGCATCGTTGATCTCGGGGATGGCGCTGTCGTGCCGGGCTTCATCGACGCGCACTCGTCCGCCGGACTCGCCGGATCGGATGGGAAGCCGGCGTCGTCACTCGCAACGTCGATGGCATCGTCGGACGCGGTGGATCCCGGCGATCCGGCGCTCGCGCTGCTGGCCGAAGCCGGTGTCACGTCGATCCTCTGCGCGCCGACCGGCAACGACCGGATCGCCGGCCGCGCCTCCGTGATCAAGACGCAGGGCGCCTGGCCGGGAACGCGCGTCGTGAAGAAGGACGCGGGGATGGTCTTCCGCCTGCGCGATGAGAGTGATCTTCAGGCGGCGGTGAAACAGATCACCGCAGCCGTCAAGAAGGCGAAGGACTATCGCGCGAAGTTCGAGAAGTACGAGAAGGACCTGAAGGCGTACGAGGAGTGGAAGAAGAAGAAGGCCGCCGCCGAGAAGAAGAAGGCCGAGGAGAAGGCGAAGGAGGAAGAGAAAAAGCCAGATCAGAAGAAGGACGGTGACCAGAAGAAGAGCGGCGACGAGAAGAAGGATGGCGACGAGAAGAGGGACGGTGACGAGAAGAAGGACGGTGCGCCGCCAGAAGAGAAGAAGGGCGCCGACAAGAAGGGCGCTGACAAGAAGGACCCGAAGAAGAGCGCCAAGAAGCCGGAAAAGGAGCTGACGGAGCCGAAGAAGCCGTCCAAGGACGACGCACTCGAGGGCTGGGCCGCGGTACTCGACAAGAAGGCGCCCCTCGTCGTGCGCGCGAACCACGTCACCGAACTGCGCACGGCGCTGCGCGTGCTGGTGAAGAAGGAGAAGCTCGACATCGTCATCCTCGGGGGCGGCGACGCGCGGCGGATGTTCGACGGACTCGCGAAAGCGAATGTCGGCGTGATCGCAGGCGCGCAGATCCTCACCCAGGAGCGCGGAGAAACGACGAACCTCCTACGCGAACTCGCGCTGAGCGACGTCTCGTCGGCGCTTGCGAGCGAGTCCTACCTCGGCGGAGCGGACATCCCGGAGCTGCTCGCCTTCGCTGTGCGACACGGCCTCTCGCCGTCGGCTGCGGTGCGCCTCGTCACCGGAGACGCAGCGAAGCTGCTCGGAGTGTCGGACCGGATCGGGACGCTCGAGGCCGGCAAGGACGCCGACTTGGTTCTGCTCTCCGGCGCACCCTTCACGAAGGGCGCCGGGGTGCGCGGCGTGTTCGTCGGCGGAGAGGAGGTGAGCGACGATGCGCGCTGATCGGATCCTCTCGATGCTGGTGGTCGCTGCATTCGTGATCCCTGCGCCGGTGCACGCCGCCGACGACGCGGTTCATGCGGAACCGACGCGGTACGCGATCCGCGTGCAGCGCGTCGTACCCGTTGTCGGCGCACCCATCGACGACGGCGTCATCCTCGTCAAGGACGGGAAGATCGAGAGAGTCGGCAAGGCGGCTGACATCGAGATCCCCGCCGGCTACGCGGTCAAGGAGTTCGAGAACGGCTGGGCCACGCCGGGCTGGGTCGAACTGCATGCGCACGTCGCCGGCACGGACCTGAACGACATGGTCTATCCGACCAATCCCGAGCTGCGGAACCTCGACACGATCGTGCCGGAGAACTGGCAGTTGCAGGCCGCGCGTCAGGGCGGCACCACGACGATGCTCTTCATCCCCGGTTCCGGCACGAACATGTCGGGCTTCGGCACGCTTGTCAAGACGGCGGGTAAGACCGTCGAAGAGATGACGATCCGCTTCCCCGGCGCGCTCAAGATCGCGCAACTCGGCAACCCCGAGCGACGCGCCGGCGACGTCGGCCGCTCGCGCATGGGCATGAACTACCTGATTCGGGAGCGTCTCGAGGAGGCGCGGGACTACGCCGAGTCCTGGAGCCGGTGGGAACGGGAGAAGACGTCCGAGCCGCCGCAGTTCGACGCGCGTCTCGACAACTTCCGCGGGCTGTTCGCGAAGGACTTCCCGGTGATCGTGCACACGGTCTGGGTGAACGGCGTCGAGGCGACGAAGCGCATCCTCAAGGACGAGATGGGGCTCGACGTCATCGTCACGCACGCGACGTTCGACTCGTACAAGGCGGCCGACGTCATCGTCGGTGGCGATCTGCCCGTGAACGTCGGTCCGCGGCTCATCCACTACGAGCGCGAGACCCGTCGCGTGCTCGGTATCCCGACACTCTGGGATGAAGCGGGCGCCGACCTGTCCCTGAACACCGACTGCCCCGTCGTTCCCGCCGAGGAGCTGACGACGCAAGCGTCGATGGCGGTGCGCTTCGGTCTCAGCGAGAAGAAGGCCCTCGAGGCACTCTCGATCCGGCCGGCCGAGCAGGTCGGCATGGGAGACCGGCTCGGATCGCTCGAAGCGGGTAAGGACGCGGACATCGTCATACGCGACGGCCCGCCGCTCGACCCGCGTTCGCGGGTGCTGTTCGTGCTGATCAACGGCAAGGAAGCCTACGCAGAGGGAGTGGACCGCCGGTGGTTCTGACACGCCTGTCTGCCGCCCTGCTGCTTCTCGCGCTCGCGTCACCCGTGTGCGCCGACGAGACCGCGCCGCCCGCCGACTTCGCCATCGTCGGGGCGCGCGTGATCACCGCGGCTGGGGACGACGTCCCGGACGGTGTCGTCGTCGTGAAGAAGGGCCGCATCGAGGCCGTCGGGCCGCGTGCCGACGTCGTGATCCCGAAGGGTGTCGAGACCATCGACGCGTCGGGCAAGGTCTTGATGCCGTCGTTCGTCCACGCCGCGTCGCGCATCGGCCTTCGCGGTAACGGGAGCGGCGGCGACACCGGGACGGCCCTGCACGATCTCGATCCGTGGAACCCCGCGAACCGCTACGCGGCGGGCAGCGGCTTCGCAACACTCGGGTTGCTGCCCGGTCGCGGGATCGTCGGCGGCGAGGGCGTGGCCGTCCGGACCGCGGCGGAGGACGTCGACACGATGCTCCGCTCCGAGCACGCGTTCCTGCGCGTGACCGCCGAACCCGGTCCGCGTTTCGCGAAAACGCTGGGCGGCAAGCTCGCCGCCGCGCGCAAGGAACTCGATGCCACCGAGAAGTGGAAGAAGGCGCACGCGAAGTGGGAGAAGGACAAGGCCGCGGCCGAAAAGGCCAAGAAGGACGCGCCCAAGGAGCCCGCCGAGCCGAAGAGCAAGGAGGACGCTGCGGCGTTCCGCCGCGTGCTCGAAGGAGAGACGGCGCTGCTGTGTGAGATCAGCGACGCGGCCGATGCGTCCGCGCTCACCGCGGCGCTGGCCGACGAGCGGGTGCGCGGCGAGAAGCTGCGGCTCTACGCGCTGCTCTCCGGCGATGCGTACAACGCCGCAGCGGAGCTCGCGGACCTCGGCGCCACTTGCGTGATCCGCGTCGGCACGGCTTCCTGGCCCGGGACGGATCTCACGATCTGCCCCGCCGTGATGCTGCGGAACGCGGGACTGCGCGTCGTGCTGCTCCCGTGGAACGACTCACGCGACGGACTGCGTTCGTTTCCTCACTACCTGGCGGTCACCGCGGAGGCAGGCTTCGGCAGCCGGGATGCGTTGCGCGCCGCCACCGTCGGACCGGCGACCATGCTGGGGATGGGCGAGGACTGCGGCACCGTCGAGACCGGCCGCCGCGCCGACCTGCAGCTCTATTCGGGTGATCCCTTGCTTCCTACGACGCGCCTGCTGCGCACGTGGATCGACGGTGTGACGGTGGAGGAGACCCCGTGAACGTCCGTCGCAACCTGCTCCTCGCACTCACGGCGCTTGCGGCGGCCGCCGTGGCCTCGTCTTCGTTGACGGCCCAGGAGCGCGAGTCCCGCCGGCCCGTCGGCGGCGAGGACGTGCTCGCGATCGTCGGCGGCGAGGTGCACACCGGCACCGGCCGCGTCCTGCGGCGCGGGACCGTGCTCTGCCGGGACGGCAAGATCGAGGCAGTGGGAGTCGATCTGCGTATCCCCGAGGGCGCGAACATCGTCGATGCGACGGGCAAGTGGGTCCTGCCCGGATTCGTCGCGCCGCAGGGCAACAACTTCGGCATTCGGCGCGGGCGTCCGCGAAAGGGCGAGAAGTTCTCGCAGTGCCTGGAGGCAGACAGCACGTACTGCGAACTGGCGCTGTCGGCGGGCATCACCGCGTACGTCGCCTCCGGCCGGTCGCGCAGTCCGTACAGCGACACCAATGCCGTGGTCAAGCCCGCGTACCTCGCGCCCGAGCTGATGATCGTCAAGGAGCCCGCCGCGCTCGATGTGCGTTGGGCCGGGCAGTCCGGCATGACCCGCGCTTCTCTGCGCGAGACACTAGCGAGCGCGCGCAAGTGGATCCGCGGCGGCAAGAAGGGCCGTCAGCCGGGAAGCGGAACGCTGATCGCGGCGCTCGAGCGCAAGGTGCCGGTGCGCATCTCCGCCTCGACGAAGCGCGACATCCGGGGCGCTCTCGAACTGGCGCGCGAGTACGACTTGCGGCTCGTCCTGACGAACGCGACCGAAGCGTGGACCATGCCCGAGGAGATCGCCGCCGCTGGCGCCATCGCGATCGTGCAGCCGCGTCAGCGCCGCTGGCCGCGGCCGGGAATGGAAGGCGAGAGTGGCTCGCGCATCGACGCCGTCGCAACCCTCGAGAAGGCGGGTGCGTCGTTCTGCATCCTTCCGCCCGGCGGGTTCGGCGGCGGCGGATCGGGCATCTCGCTCAACGGCATCGCCGGGCGCGACCTGTTGACGTATCCCGTCGAGGGCGCGTTCGCGATCCGTGGTGGCGCCAGTCGCGACGCTGCACTGCGAGCGATCACTCTGACCGCTGCTGAGGCGGCCGGCGTCGAGGACCGCATCGGTTCGCTCGAGGCCGGCAAGGACGCAGACATCGTGATCTATCAGGGCGATCCGTTCGACTACCGGTTGATGGCCGACGTCACGATCGTGAGCGGGCGCGTGCTCTACGAGCGCGAGAAGAGCACTCTGTTCTCGCACTTGCCCCCGAGGTGACCGTCATGACTGCTCGTTCGCTTGCACTCCTCGGCGTCCTCTGCCTCGTCGCCGCCTGCGCGACCAGCAGCGGCAGCAGCGGCACCAACGGCGGCAGCGGCACGAGCGACACGGTCGATACGCGCGACTTCGAGGGCGCCACCGCCGGGCGCCAGTACTTCGAGGCCCGTTGCGGCCATTGCCACGACCTGCCCCTGCCGTCGTCCGAGTCACCGAGCGATTGGCCCGACTACGTTGAGGACATGGCGCAACGCGCGAAGCTGAACGCGAGGGCCAAGCAACTCGTCACGCTGTACCTGGTGGCGGCATCGCAGACCGCGGGTGGCGGCTGACTGACGCCGACCGTCTCGACCTCGTCGGGACATGGGTGCGCGTCCTGTCCCTACGAACCCGCCTGCTGCGCTGGTACGACCGGAACAAGCGAGAGCTTCCGTGGCGGACGACGCGCGACCCGTACCACGTGCTCGTGAGCGAGATGATGTTGCAACAGACACGGGTGGACGTTGCGCTGCCGTACTTCGAGCGGTGGATCGTCCGGTGGCCGTCCGTCGCGGACCTGGCAGCGGCAGATGTCGATGACGTGCTCGCGGCGTGGTCGGGCCTCGGGTACTACCGCCGCGCCCGTGCGCTCCACGCCTCGGCGCAACAGATCGTTGCGCTACACGACGGCGTCGTTCCCGCGGACCCGGACGCGCTGAAGACGCTCCCGGGAGTCGGTCCGTACACCGCCGCAGCCGTGGCATCCATCGCGTACGACGCAGCGGTGCCCGTCGTCGACGGCAACGTGGAGCGCGTGCTGTGTCGCCTGCTGCTTGACGACCGCGAGCCGTCGGCCGCACGGAAGCGCACTCTCGCCGAGGCGTCTCGCCGGTTGGTGACGGCGCTCGTGGGCGAAGATCCCGCCGCGATGGAGCCGCCGGAGGGTCTGCGAGCGGCCGACTGGAACCAGGCGGTGATGGAGCTCGGTGCGCTCGTCTGCACGCCGCGCGAACCGCGCTGCAACGAGTGCCCATGGCGGCGCAGTTGCATGGCGCACCGTGCCGGAATGACGGCCGAGCTTCCGCGACGCAAATCGAAGGCGCCCACGCGCGAGGTCACTCTGCACATGGCGTTCGTGACGCATGGTGATCGATTCCTGCTCGTGCAGCGTCCGGATGGAACGCTGCTCTCCGGGATGTGGGAACTCCCGACGACGTCCGAGGACGGCGACGTCGCGTCGCTCCGGGACCGCATCGCCACAGCGGTCGGCCGTGCGGTGGACGTGTCCGCGGAGCCCAGCGGCAGCTTCCGGCACACCATCACCAATCGACGCATCACGGTGCACGTGCACGAGGCGCCGCTCGGTGCGGCGCACGTGGCGGAAGACGGCAGCGGCACCGCGTGGGTCCGCAGCCACGACCTGCGTGACTTCGGCGTCTCGTCGATGACGCGGAAGGCCCTTCGCGCGGTCAGGGGCTAGCGCGCGTCTCCCTTGCGCTCGGACGGCTTGAGCCTTGCGCGCAACCGCGCGTGCCGTGCGGTGCGTGTGCGGTCGCGCTCCACTATGTAGTCGGCGTACCTTGTTGCCTCTGAGAGCACGCGGCCCTGGAACCCGACGATATGTGCGCGGACGGCGTCCGGCCACGTGGTCACGTACGTGTCGAGCACGGCCAGGGCGCCGTTGTCGCCGAGGCCGCGGACACGTGCCGAGCCGATGAGTCTTGCCAAGTCGATCTCTGCGCCCTTGCGGGAGAAGTCGCCCCAGCTCGGAAAGTCCATGACGTAGATGCGGCGGTCCACACGCACGAAGTTCCGGATCACGGCGTCGCCGTGGACGAGGTCGCGCCGGTGGATCGCGGCCAGCATCCGTGCGACGTCGAGGATGATCTCGTCGTCCTGCGTCTCGATGTACGTATGCGCCGCGTTCTGGCCCGGGAGTTTGACCGTTGCGACGATGGCGCCACCCCTCATGAGCCAGCGCGGCTGCTCGCCGAACATGAGCAGCTCCGGCACGGCGAGTCCCGCGGCTGCGAACGCGCGATAGCCCTCGCCCTCTGCGAACGCCCGTGCGCGACGTATGCGCCGCCCGAGCGGCTGCGTCGGGCGGCGAAACTCCGCCTTCACGTACACCCGCGGCGGCCGCTCGCCGTCTGCAGGCCGGGCCGTCCCCGGCCGCCTGCGGATCTCGCCGACACGGTCGCCCGACGCGCCCAGAGCGAGGTCCACGAGCGCGCACGCTTCGGCGTCCGTGCACGAGTTGACGAGCCGCAGATTGAAGCGGCGGTACTTCAGCCGGCGTTCGGTGTCGGACACGTCGGCGCGCACCGTAACGCGATCAGTCCTCAGGCGTGAGGACGAGGTCGACGTCCACGAACCCTTCGGCGGGGACGTCCACGGTCTCGGTCGCTCCGGTCCATCCCTTCGCGTGGGCGGACACCGTGTACTCCCCGGCGCCGTCGGCGCCGAAGTGGTACTCCTTCACGGCCGTCATCATGTGCACGAAGCCGGCCATCGAGATGCTCCTCACTGGCCCGAACCTGAACGTCACGGCGACGTCCTCGCGCTGCGGCGGGTCGAGCACAATGCGCACGCTCACGCCGCTCGGGCGCTTTATCGCGTAGAGGATCAGCTCCAGTGCGGGATCACCGGGCGTCGCCGTCAGGGTGGCGTCCTCGCGGACGCAGATCGTCCTCGCGGGAGCCTTGACATCGATCCTGTGCTCTCCGGCCGCGACGTCGAAGATCTCGAAGCGGCCCAGCACGTCGGTCTTCGTCCATCGCCAGTCCCCGGCGTTCAAACCGGCGCCGACCCGGACGCCCGGTGCCGGATCGCCGTTCTCGTGTCGCAGTGTTCCCGCGATGACGCCGGACACGTCGAGCCAGAGTTCGCCGAGGTCGTTGTCCTTCTCGGTGAACGGCCCGACGGTGGTGTGACTGGCACGTGCGAAGCGGCCGAGGATGTGCAGCGTGCCGCCGACGGCCTGCACGTTGTCGAAGGCGAACGCGCCTCCGTCGTCCGTGTGTGTCTCCCGTCCGAGCAGCCGCACGCGTGCGGAAACGGCCGGACCGCCGTCCCGCCTGCGCACCACGCCGCGCACGCTGACCAGACCGCTCACGCGAATGATCACCGGGTCCTTGCGCAGATCGCCGACGGTGAGCTCGCCGTCGAGGTCAGCGAATCCGTCGCCGCGCACGCGCATGACGAAGCCGTCCTGGCCGGTGGGGATCGGCAGCGTGCCGAGATCGAATCTCCCCTGTTCGTCCGTGATCGCGGTGAAGCCGTTCCCGTAACGGTTCCCCATGCCGACCCACGGACCGACGTGTGAGATCGACACCTCGGCGCCACTGACGGGCCGGTCCGTAGCCGCGACAACGACGCCGCGGGCGCGCACACCCTCGGCGAGTCTCGTCTCGGTCTTCGAGGTTCCCGTCTTCGCGGGTTGCACGCGTCCCGACACGCCGGCGCGGGTGCCGCTGACTGCAACGACGCGGATCGCCCAGTACCACACGAATGGGAGCGTTGCGGTGCCGTCAGCGCCCGTTCTCCCCTCGGCGAGCCAAGCGGCAGGCTTCTGCAGATCGCCGCCCTTGCGCGTGCGGATCGCCAGTTCGGGCATGACCAGAACTCTCGCGCCGGCGACCGGCGCGCCGTTGTCCGTCACGAGCACCTCGAGCCGTGGCAAGTCGCCGGCGGACTGCGTGTCCGCCGGCCGCACGCGAGTTCGTTCGCGCTGGTCAGGCGCGCCCGGAGGTGCATCGGACTCCGCTTCGACACCCGGCCCCACTTCAGGCGCAGAGTCCGTCGGAGTCGTGGAGGCGGCGCTCGGCCGGGAGCCGTGCTCGCTCGCCCGGAAGAAGAGCACCCAGAGACCGAGCGCGAGCAGCAGCAGCGCCAGGAGGACGCCGAAGACCTGCACTGCGCGCCGTCTGCTCATGCGGAGAGTCTGCCACCCCCGTCCTCACTGAGGAACACGTCCCTGCTGTGGAAGCCGTGCTTGGTACCGTGTGCGGCTGACCAGAGGAGGCGGAGCGATGTTCGGTACGGCGAAGGGACACGTGCAGGGAGTGCTCGACGAGATCCGCGAGGCGGGACTCTGGAAGAGCGAGCGCGAGATCACGACGAAGCAGAGCGCCGAGATCAAAGTGGCGGGAGGCCCGGGCCCCGTCGTGAACTTCTGCGCGAACAACTATCTGGGCCTCGCCGACGACCCGCGCCTCATCCAGGGCGCGAAGGAAGCGCTCGACCGCTGGGGCAACGGCCTCTCGTCCGTGCGCTTCATCTGTGGCACGCAGACCGCGCACAAGGACCTCGAACGAAAGATCGCGGAGTACCTCGGCACCGGCGATTCGATCCTGTACGCGGCCGCGTTCGATGCGAATGCAGGGCTGTTCGAGACGCTGCTCGGTCCCGAAGACGCGATCATCAGCGACCAGTTGAACCATGCGTCGATCATCGACGGCATCCGGCTCTGCAAGGCCGAGCGCCACCGATTCTTGCACACGGACATGGCCGACCTCGAGGCGAAGCTCCAGGCGACGCAGGACAAGCGCATGCGGCTGATCGCGACGGACGGCGTCTTCTCGATGGACGGCGACGTCGCTCCGCTTCGCGAGATCTGCGAACTCGCGGAGAAGTACGACG
Source organism: Planctomycetota bacterium (assembly GCA_965248445.1). Lineage (GTDB taxonomy): Bacteria > Planctomycetota > JAJSAM01 > JAJSAM01 > JAJVHW01 > CBDFJG01. The sequence goes on along the minus strand of CBDFJG010000002.1, from coordinate 51,804 downwards.
CGATGGTCCACGTCGACGACTGCCACGCGACCGGCTTCTTCGGGAAGACCGGCCGCGGCTCGATCGAGCACTGCGGCGTGATGGGGCGGGTGGACATCGTCACCAGCACGCTCGGCAAGGCTCTGGGCGGTGCGAGCGGCGGCTTCACTGCGGCGCCCAAGGAGATCGTGGACCTCCTGCGCCAACGCAGCCGTCCGTACCTGTTCTCGAACACACTCGCGCCGGCCATCGTCGGGGCGTCGATCACGTGTCTGGACATCCTGGCCGGAGGAAGCGACCTGATCGCGAAGCTCCAGGCGAACACGGCGCGTTTCCGGGAGGGCATGACGGCCGCCGGGTTCGACATCCGGCCCGGCGAGCACCCGATCGTGCCCGTGATGCTCGGTGACGCGCGGCTCGCCACCGACATCGCGGACGACCTGCTCGGCGAGCGGATCTACGTCATCGGGTTCAGCTACCCGGTGGTGCCGAAGGGGCAGGCGCGCATTCGCGTGCAGATCAGCGCTGCCCATTCGATGCAGCAGATCGAGGACGCCCTCGCGGCGTTCACCCGCGTGGGCCGGAAGCACAGCGTCATCTAGCCCCTCCCCAACACCGGGTCCAACTACTTCACTTTCAGCCTCAACTCTGCCGAGGCTCCGCGACATCCAGATTCGGAGTCAGCCTCGTAAGTTGACTAGTTAGACCCGGTCAGGGGGCGGGTTCATCTAGCCAGCGCTCGCTCCACGAACGGCACGAGGGCGTCGGCGGCCAGCGCGTGCGCCTCCTCGTTTGGGTGTGCGTCGAAGGTGCCCACGATCAGGTCGGACGCCGGACGGCCCGCGAACGACTCGCGCAGGTCGAGGTGCGGCACGTCGAGCCCCGTCCAGAACGCGTCGAGCGTTTCGTGAGCCGCGAGGAACGGGTAGTCGTCGCCCAGTCGGTGCATCATCGGGAACGTGGCCACGGCCAGCCGGCCCCGCTGCGACGTGACGGCGCCCCGTATCCGGCCGAGGCGTTTCTGCTGTGCCCGCCAGGCCTCGCCCTCGTATGCGGCGGAGAGCCGCGGGAAGTAGTCGCCGATGTCGTCGTTGGTGTGGCGGATCCACAGGAACCGCAGCGTGTCGAAGAGGTAGCTCGATCGCGCGAGCGAGCCCTTGTCCCGCGCCGCCTCGAGGCGCCGGCCGATCTCCCCGACCTCCGGCAGCACATCCACGATGTCGTTCAGGCAATAGACGAGCACCACGAGATCGGTTTCGTACTGCCCCCGCGTGTACGACGGGAGCCGATCGGCGAGGAAGTCGGCCTGCGCCCCCGTGTCCCAGCCGTTGCGCGCGAACACGTGGACCTCCCAGTCCGGCTGTGCTGCCCGGACCCGGTTAGCGAACCGGTCCGCCACGTCGCGCACGCCGTGACCCGCGGTGAACGAGTCGCCGACGAAGGTCACACGGCGCCGGCCGGCCGGCACGGCGCCGAGCTGGTACTCGACGTCGTCGCGGAAGCCGTCAGCGTTCCTGTGGTAGTGGCGCTCGAACCAGCGGTCGGACGTGCGCAACAGTCCGAACGTGTCGGTGCTGTCGAAGATGAACCGGAAGTAGCACTCACCGGCGAGCACACCGAGTGTCAGCAGGAAGACGAGGACCAGCGCGTTGCCGGTCACGAGCTGGGACCGGGTCGGCCGCGCCCCGTCGTTGCGACGGCGCAGCCTTCGGAAGAACCACCACAGAACCGCCGCAATCGCGACGGGCAGCACGGCGAACACGATCAGCACGACGTTCTCACCCGGCATGAGCGCCCGGGATTGTCACGTGCGGCGGGTCAGCGCGCGAGGACGCTCTGCTTCTCGACGCCGCGGAGCTTGGGGCCCAGCTGCTTCGCGAGGTCCTCGGTGCACTGCGCATACAACTCGCTCAGCGCGTTGCGCACGGCACCGTCCTCGGCGAGAGAACTCGCGCTGACGTGAGCGCTCTTGTGACTGTCGAGCGTCGTGTACGCGAGACCATTGCGGACGTCGTAGACGGTCGCGTGCAAAGAGACGTCGAGGTCGTCGCTCTGCGTCGGCACGAAGAGCATCGGCAGGAGCAGGATGTTCAGGAATGCGAGCGCGTTCGTCTCTTCGATGACGCGCTCGTTGCGCTCGGCGATCACGAGGAGATCTGCGTGGTGCCGGCTGGCGTGCTCGCGCAGGCTCTCCACGAGCTGATTGCCGGTGGGCGTGCTGCCGGAGAGCGCGCTCGCGAGCGACACGACGTCCGTGTACGTCTCGCCATCTTCGGAGAGTACGGCGACGAGCTGCGCCACACGCGGTCCGGGGCCGGCCGGCGTGCCGTCCCGAACGTCTGCGACCGCCACCTTCGCCGGAAGCGTGAGCTGGTTCTGCTTGGCGAAGTTCAGGCGGGGCACGTCGCCGTGCACCTCCGCCACGCTGCGCGCCGCCATCCCGGAATCTGCTTCCGGCCCATAGGAGGTCGATGCGCACGCTGTCAGCGCCAGCGCGCCCGAAAGCACCAGAACCGTTCTTCTCATCACTCTTCCCCTTTCGATTCGTGCCGCCTTCATCGTGACGACGTGGAATGACGGACGACCACGAGTCCTGTGCCGCGCGAGGCCTTGTCCGCCTTGCGAACCACGGACTCCAGCTCGACCTCGCGCCCGCGCGCGGAGTCGACTGCACGCTTCAGCTCGGCCGCCTTTCGGCGCGCAGCGGCGATTTCCGACGTGCGTGCGCGGAGAGTCTCGACCTCCGGCTCGAGGAGCGCCTCTCGCGCCTCCAGGCCGACCAGTTCGACCTCGAAGTCGAACACCCGCTGCCGCGCCGTCTCGAGGGGCGGCGACCGTTTCTCTGCTTCGAGAACACGCCGGCGCAACTCCTCCAACTTTGCACGCTGAAGCGTGTCCGGGTCGGGGTCCGAGTTCGCGATCTCCGTCTCCAGAGCGTCGAGTTGCTCGCGCAGGTCCGCGGCCTTCGCGGCGCGTTCGACGGCGCCGCGCACCGCGTCGAGCCGGTGCGAGGTCACCGCGCGTTCGATCCGCGTGTTCGCAAGATCCGCCGCCGCTTCGCGCAGGCGCGACGTCGCGACGTCCCGCTCCGTCTCCAAGTCGCCCCACTGGGCGACGTGCCGGTGGACCTGCTGCGCGGCGGCCTTCGTGGCGGACTGCGCCTCGCGCAGCTCGGCGCGCCTCTCGGCGACGGCGGACTGATGGAGTGACGCGAGCGTTCCCTCGACATCGCTGCGCAGCAGATCGACCAGTCTCTGCATCAGCGCGTCAGAGGAAACCGTCTCGGACGGCACCGCCGCGCGCGGTGTGACGCTCACTTCGATGAGGATGCGGCCGGAGCCCTTCGGGCTGTGCTCGATCGTGGCGCCGTCCTTGACCAGCCCGAACGGGCCGGCCTGCGCCACGCTCCAGCGCGAGCCCGCGTCCATCGTCCTCCAGATGCGGTCGATGCGGTGGCCGATGTCGCGGTCGATCTTCGCCGCGCTGGCCGGGTCGTCGGACGCGTAGACCAGATCCACGGACGTCCAGCCGGTGGCGGCCAGGGCCGGTGCGGCCAGCGCGCTCGCGAGGACGGCGACGAGGAGCACCCTCATCGCGGTTCCGCGCCCTCTGCGAGCCGCGCCGCGGCCACCCGGGCCGCCGAAGTGCCCGGGTACATCGCGACGACGTTGCGCAGTCCGGCACGCTCCGGTGCGGCGCCGAGCACGTCGCCGCGCGTCTCGGCTGCTGCCAGTGCGCCGAGAGCGAGCAGATCGCGCTCCTCCGAGAGCCGGGACGTCTCGCGCACGGTCAGGCTCTCGGCTTGCTGTATCAGCGCGTCGAGCCGGACCTCCCGCATCATCTCGGGAGTCACTGCTGGGAGCACGCAGATGGTCGGCACTGCGCGCGCAGGGCGCCGTGCGTGCTGCACGGTCTTCCAGGTCACGCCCGCGACGGTCGCGGACGCCAGCATCGCGGCCGCGAGCGCCGCGACGCGGAAGCGCGCAGGACGGCGCGGTGCCGGGGCCGCGGCTGCAGATGCAGGTGCGCGCTCTGCGTCGGCGATCCCGCCCAGCGCGTACCGCAGTGCCGCCTCGCTTCGTCCGAGCAGCGCCCGGCACTCGTCGCACGCGGCGAGGTGATCGACGGCCACCGCTTCCTCCGACGACGTGAGGTCGCCGTCGATCAGACGGATCAGGCGGGACTCACCCGGACACGAGGTCATCGAGTGCCTCCCTGAGTCGCCTGCGTGCGTGGAACAGGCGGGTGCGGACGGTGGCGGCGGGTACGCCCAGACGCTCGGCGATCGTGACGGCGTCGAATCCCTCCTGGTACTTGAGTTGGAATGCCTCCTCCATCAGCGGTGGCAGCCGCTCGACCGCGGCAGCCAGCCGCTCGCGCAGCTCGGTGCGTTCGGCCTGCAGCGCGGGTCCAGGTCCCTTCGACGTGATCTCGTCCGGGAGGGCGTCGGTGCGCCGCATCCGTCTGAGAGTCGAGATCGCGACGTTCATCGTGATCCGGTGCAGCCAGGTCCCGAACGACGCGTCGCCACGGAACCCCTCGATCCCCCGTACAGCCTTGACGCGCACATCCTGGACGAGGTCGTCGAGCGCCACGCGCGGACCGAGGGTGCGGAGGAGGAGTGCCCGGACGACGCGCGGCACCTCGCGCTCGAACAGCGTGCCGAGGGCCGCGCGGTCTCCGGCCCGGGCGAGCGCCAGCAGCGCGGCCTCGTCGCCGCCCCCGGTCTGCTCGTCCACGATCCTCATGCTGAATTGGACGCACGAGCCGGGCGGGCGTTCACGCTCAATTGGGCCGGATCACAGGCTGGGCAGCAGGTCGGCGTGGACCAGCCAATCGAGGGCGAACGTGGCCCCCTCGCCGTGCAGGTAGGCGATCGAGCCCGTGTGGAAGACCACCGGCTCGAGGTCGGCACGGCCGGTCAGCAGGAGGGACGTCACGAAGCTGACGAGTGGCAGGTGGGTGACGGCCATCACGGAGTCCGTCTCGTATCGCAGCCCGTCGGCCGCCGCGATGGGGGAGTCGCCTGGCCGGAGGCCCTCGACCGCACGCACTCCGTTCTCCGGCTGCGCCGACTCCGCCAGGAGCTCAGCCGTCTGCTTGGCCCGCAGCACGCCGCTGTGCCGGATCTCGCGAACCGTGCCCACCGCCCGGGGGAGCCACGCGGCCAGACTCCGCGCCTGGTCCTCCCCGCGGTCGGAGAGGGGGCGCTCGGAGTCCTCGAGCGGGTGGACCGCGTCGCAGTGGCGCACCAGGTAGAGCCGCATCGACAAAGGGTATCTGGTGTTCGGGGTATCTGGTGCGCCGTGATCTGGGCGCCAGGTCTCCGCGGCGGCAGGCCCGCGCTAACCGGGCTGGACGTCGAGACCGTTGCGCAGCTGGAACTTGGTGTGGACCTTCCAGCGGCGGCGGTCGCCGACCATCAGCCAGGCCTCCGCGGCGCGGCAGGACACCGGGACGCTCCGCGAGAGCTCGTCGTGCGCACGCTTCATGAGCGCAAGGTCGAGCCGCTCCCGCACATCCACCACCGTCAGATGCGGGACCACGTCGTCGTACGCGCCGCCGTAGGGCGGGTGCTCGGGGAATGCCTCGAAGATGCGCGACGTGAGCTGACGGAACGGAGTGTCCGGCGTCGGTGCGAGGTACAGCACTCCGGGGAAGTGCGCGACGCTCGCGTACGTGACGTCGAACGCATCCACATCGGAGAACATCTCGCTGAGCGACACGAGGAGCGCGTCGTCAATCTGATCGGGCGGCGTGAACGGATACAGGAGAGTCACGTGTGCCGGCACGCCCCAGGTGGCCGACGGGTCGTAGAGCGAACGCCAGCCCTCTACGAGGGGCTCGGCGCCCGGTACGGGCACGAGCAGCGCGCTCTCTGTCGGCTTACGGCGGCTCACCTGCCGGTCTCCGGCGCCGGTGCGAGATACGCGATCTCGACGTACGCCTCGGCGTCCAACTCCGGTAGCTCCACCCGCAGGCGCGCGCGGTGCGCCGCGAACGGACGACCGAGCGCGACCTCCACGTGAGTCGTCCCGGGAATCGAGGTGAGCGGTGCGAGCAGACGCAGCGCCACGCCGCTCGGCATGAGAAGCGATCCGCGCGCCCGCGGATCGATGGACACGCGGACCAATTCGCTCCGCGCGCCACTCGGCGCCGAGAGCGTCACGGCGATCGTGCGGTCGGCGTTGGTCGCGACCGTCATGTCGCCGCGCGCAAGTGTGATGCGGCCGCTCGCGTCCTCGCGCACGTCGAGCCCGAGAGACTCTGCGAACGCATCGCCCGCCACGATGCCCCCGGCGGGGAGGTAGGCGAGCGTGAAGCCGCGGTCGCCCTCTTCGCCCGGGCTGAACACGTAGCGATGCCGATCCTCGATGATCGTCGCGTATGCCGCGTCGAGGTCTTCGGCCTCGTACAGCTTGCCGTTCTCGACGATCACGACCAGCGCCGAGGGCACACCGTTGCGAAGGGCGTGGTCGTTCCGCGCGCGAGCGTCGAGGTCCTCCGTCGGCGTGGACGCGCACGCTGCGAGGAGTGTGAGATGCATGGGCACGAGCAGCGGGGTCCGTAGTGTGGCGCTCATCGTCACGCGGCGGAGAATACGAACAGTCAGCCGGAGCGCCGAGAGGTTCGTCAGCGCGGGCGGAACCGCACGTCGACGTGCTCATACCCGAGCCCGGATAGGAGCGTCTCGATCGTGCGCCGCGCGCCTTCCTGCGCGCGTCCGAGGATTCCGGCCTCCGTCGCGGCTTCACGCAGCCGGCGCTCGGCTTCGGCGCGGGCGCGGGACTCGAGGTCCTCCTTGCGGCGGGCCAGGACGTCGGTCTCGCGGCTGTAGACGTATGTGCGGTCGTTGTCGATGCGGGTCGAGAGCACCTCGGGCGGCGGCAGGGTGATCGTCACCTTGCCGGTCTCCGGGTCCGCCTGGACGTCGTCGTCGCTCAGCTGAGCCAGGTCGATGCCGGCGGTGATGTCGGCCGCGGCCACGAGCAGAAGCGCGTCGCTGGCCTTCAGACGCCCCCCGAGGAACGTCTGCTCGTCCTCGATGTCGACCACCCGCTCCATGTGGAACGTGACGGTCTCGAGCCGGGACAGCTCGCGCACCGCGAGCACGACGCTCGCGCGCGGGCGATGCACCGTGCGGTCCTCGTTCGACGTGAGTCCGCGGAAGATGCCCCATCCCGCTGTCACGAGGGCTCCACCCAGGACCGCCGCACCGAGCAGGAGGAGCACGATCAGGATGCGCCCTAGCGTGCGCCAGAAACCGCTCTGCGGCGACGGGTCGGCGGCAGGTCGTCCGTCGGTCACCGGCGAAGCCTATCACCCGCGGTGCAGTAACGTGGGGACGCCGTGGCACTCCGCAAGCTGTTGCCGCTCCTTCTCGCGCTGGGTCTCGTCGGCGGGTTCCTGGTCGCCGCCGGTTGGCTCGCGCTGCGCGACACAGGAACGACTGACGAGCCGTCTCCGAACGCAGTCGAGGCCGTGAATGGTGAAGATGTCCTCGACGACGTGAACCTGGCGGAGGCAGCCGAGGTTCTGCTCGACGAAAACGGGGCGCCTCTCGCGATGAGCGACGGGACCCCGTTCCCGCCGGGGACGAAGCGGGACGGCCGCCGCCGGCTGGTCACCCCGGACGGACGCGTCTTCGTGCGCGACCGTGGGGGTGGCGGGAGGCGACCGACGACGAACGCACTGCCGGGTGGGGGCCCGTGCCGCCGGCTCGCCCGCCCGTCGTCGCGCCGCGCCCGCCGCCGCGCAGGCCCGCGGTCCGTCCGCCCGCGTGGGATGGAGTCGTGGAGGCCCGCAACAGCGGCACGGACGTGAAGCCGGTCGTGGCATCACCACCCCTTGTGCGGGTCGGCGCCGGCCGCCCGAATCTCGATGCACGGCGCCGGCCGGAACGCCGCAACCGCACGGACCGCGAACGGCAGCTGGCGCGGGAGGAGGAAGCGGCCGTCGTTGCACGGCAGGGCTTGCGCGGCGACTACTACGACTTCCTGGACGGGCAGCTCCGCAACATCCCCGACCTCGCGACGATCCCTCCGACCTTCACGCGCATTGACCTGACCGTGGACTTCTCGCGCGACGAGGAGTTCCGCCTGCCGTTCTATCCCGAGACGTTCGCCGCGCTGTGGCGGGGCTTCCTGACAGCACCGGAAGCGGGGAAGTACGTGTTCACGATCGGCTCGGACGACGGCGTGCGGCTGAAGGTCGGCGAGGAAGTCGTTCTCGAACATGCCAGCCTGCGCGCGCATGCGGAGTCGCACGGCGAGATCCAGCTGACCGCCGGGCGGCATCCGATCGAGATCGTCTTCTTCGAGAACCTGACGTTCGCGTTGTGCCGCCTCTATTGGGATGGTCCGTCGTTCGAACGGCGAATCGTGCCGTCGTCCGCTCTGGCGCCGCCGCAGGACGTGGCCGACGTCCTCCGGCCGCACGTCACGTCGGTCGAACCGTCATCAGCGCGAGTGGGGGACGAGGTCGTGCTGACCGGGCTGGGGTTCTCGTCGGAGGCGTTGTTCGATCACGTCACGTTCAACGGTGTGCCGGCCGAGGTCCTCGAGGCGACTGCCGAGACGCTCCGCGTGGTCGTGCCGCTTGGTGCGGAGGCCGGGGACGTGCTCGTGCAGGTCGGACCGCTCTCCAGCCTCCCGCGACGCTTCGAGATCGAGAATCTGCAGGGTCTCTACGCCGAGTACTTCCTGATCGGTAGCAACCTGACTCAGCACCCGGACCTGACGGAGCATACGCCCTACTTCGTGCGCCTCGACGGTCCGCTCGACTACCACCAGGACGGCCTGTGGAACCTGCCGTATGAGCCGGACGTGTTCGCTGCGCGGATGACGGGCTACCTGTACGTGCCGGCGGACGACACTTACACCATCACTCTCGGCAGTGACGACGGGACGCGCGTGGAACTCGACGGCGAGACGTTCATCGACGACCCCGGGCTGCACTCGTACCGCGAACGGCAGGGCGATGCCCAGTTGACGAAGGGCTTCCATCCGATCGCGATTCACTTCTTCGAGAATCGCGGAGTCGCGCGGTTGCGGTTGTTTTGGCAACGGCCGGGCGACCTGCAACGGCAGGTGATTCCGCGCGGCTTCCTGTTCCCCCCCGAGGACGTTGCAGGCCGCCCGGCGCCGCGGCTGGCGAAGAAGCGGCTGTCCGGCGAGGTGGGAGAGACGATCACGATCAAGGGCATCGCGCTCGGCGGGGAGATCGGTCTCGTCCGTGTGCGCTTCCCCGGGGACGTGTGGGTGCGGCCACAGCGCGTCGATGGCAACTCACTCACCGTGAAGGTCCCGGACGGCGCGGACACCGGAAAGTTGCGCGTCGACGTCGGTGTGCTGAGCAGCAATGCGGTGCGCTTCGAGCGGACCACGCCGATGGGGTTCACCGCGAAGTACTACGTGTTTTCGAATGAGACCGAGCTGATCGCGAATGCAACGCCGGATGCACTGACGAATCGAGCCATCAACCTGACACGCGTCGAGACAAGCCTCGACCGCACGAAGAAGACGCACTGGAACCTCCCGTTCCCGCACCGCAACACCGCGCTTCACCTGCGGGCCAGGATCAACATGCCGGTGGCGCGCCGGATCGGCTTCCTGATTCAGGCCGAGGGCGGGTTCCTCATGCGCGTGGACGGCCGGGACCGGCGAAGCCAGCCGCCCCTGCGTCCGCAGCACGAGGAGAGCGCCTGGATCGACTTCGCGCCCGGCGAGCACGTGATCGACATCTACCACTTCCACGGCCAGGGAAGTGCCGTGCTGCGCGTGTTCTGGACCCCAGCCGGCCTCGACGACCACCGCGACATCCCGGCCAGGTGGTGGCGTCCGGATTGAGGGCGGTCTCCGGCGGCCCCGGGGATCTCTCCTGCCCCCGGAATGCCCGGTGCTGGCAGACTGTTCAGCGCGTAGACCCGGGTTCCGACGGGTCCGCGGCGGGAGCCGGCGGGGCTCCCGACCACGACCGATCGCGAACATTGGGCGATCACGAACATTGGGCCGCGAGGGCGGCAGGAGACAGTGATGCAGAGAGACAAGATCTTCGAGACGCTCCGCACGGCCACGCTGGCCGCGCTCGTCGCCGGCGGGCTCGCGCTCGCAGGTTGCACTGCCGAGGTCACTACCGACGGTGACGCCGCGGGCAGCGGTGACAACGCGGGCGAGACGTCGTGCGAAATGCATGCGGTCCTTGGCTGCACCGAATGCGGCGGCGACAAGGGCTGCGGCGGCGACAAGGACGGCGCAGGTGACGCCGGCGACACCGACGGCGACGACCACAAGGACGGTGCCGACGACAAGGACGGCGACGAGAAGTCCTGCGGCGGCGACAAGGCCTGTGGCGATAAGGGCTGCGGCGGCTGATCGCTGCGGCGCGTCGCGAGGATCGCGAGGCGATCCTCGCGCCCCTTCTTGCGATCGTGTCTCCCTCCGTAGCGGTCTCCGACCGCTACGGAGGGCTGCGGTCACGCCGCTTGCTCCGTAACCTGCGCGCCCTCGCGATTCGCAGCTCGGGAGTGAGCACGCTGTAGGGGCGGGGCGCTGCCCGTCCGCGGAACCGACCACCCGGTGATCTCGGAAGTGGCGTCGTCCCCTGTGGGAGGGCGCCGCGTCTCTCGTCATAGAGCGGTACCGCCGCCGCGAACGAGGAGCGGCGCGGGGGTCGCAACGCGAGCCACGTGACGCCCCGCAGTGAGCCTCCTCCGTAGCGGTCGGAGACCGCGTAGGAGGGAATACGCGAGCCAGGAGGGCGGGAGGATCGCTCTGCGATCCTCGTGACCGACGCAGCGAGCTACGTCACCGCGTGGATCGCTTTGCCGTGGACCGCTTCGGCGGCTTCCATGATGGCCTCGGGGAGCGTCGGGTGGGCGTGGATGGTGGCGGCCAGGTCCTCGACCCGTGCGGCCATCTCGATCGCGAGCGTGGCTTCCGCGATCAACTCGCTCGCCTCCGGACCGACGATGTGCACACCGAGGACCACGTCGGTCGCCTTGTCCGCGACGACCTTCGCGAACCCCTCGGACTCGCCGAGTGAGAGCGCGCGCCCGTTCGCCGAGAACGGGAACTTGCCGACGATCGGCTCGTACCCCGCGTCCTTCGCGCCCTGTTCGTCGAGGCCAACGGACGCGATCTCCGGGTCGGTGAAGATCACCTCGGGGACGCAGCGGTAGTCGGCTTCGGTCGGCAGCCCGCAGATGACCTCCGCCGCGACGATCCCCTCGCGGCTGGCCTTGTGTGCGAGCATCGGCTGCCCGGCCACGTCGCCGATTGCGTAGACGTGCTCGGCCGTCGTGCGGCGCTTCTCGTCCACGACGATGAAACCGTGGCCGTCGACCGTCACGCCGATCGCGTCGAGCCCCAACTCCTCGGAGTTCGGGCGCCGGCCGACCGTCGAGAGGATCCAGTCCGCCTCGATCGTGTCGTGGCCCTTCTTCGTCTTGACCTTCACCACGACACCGTCGGCGCCCGGCTCGAAGCTCTCCGCGAGCGAGTCCGTGAGGATCTTCACCTTCTTCTTCTTGAGCGCGCGGTGGACCACCTTGACGAGTTCCGGGTCCTGACCGGGCAGCAGCGAGGACGTCGCCTCGACGATCACGATCTCGACGCCCAGGTTGCGCAGGAAGGTCCCGATCTCGAGGCCGATGTAGCCGCCGCCGATCACGAGCACCTTCTTAGGCAGCTTGTCGAGTGCGAGGGCTTCGGTCGAGCCAAGGACGTGCTTGCCGTCGACCGGGAACGCACCGAGTTCGATCGGCCGCGAGCCGGTCGCGATGATCACGTCGGTTGCCTCGATCTTCTCCGTGCCCTTGCTCGACGTGACTTCGAGAGTCGTCGGCGCGACGAAGGCTGCGGTTCCCATCACGTGCTCGATGTTGTGGTGCTTGAACAGGAAGCCGACGCCGCCCGTGAGGCGCTCGACGACCTTCTGCTTCCACGCGACCATCTTCTGGATGTCGATCTTCACCTCGCCGAAGTCGAGGCCCATGTCGGGGTAGAGTTTCTTCGCGCGGCTTGCCGTCTTGCCGGCGTTGATGAGCGCCTTCGACGGGATGCACCCGACGTTCAGGCACACGCCGCCGAGGAACTCGCGCTCCACGCAGATGACCTTCTTGCCGTGCTGCGCGGCACGGATCGCTGCCACGTAACCACCGGGACCGGCTCCGATCACGACGACATCAGCTTTCTTCATCTGCATGACCTCCTGCGCTCGCCGAGAAGCGATGCGCGTCGGGATTGTCCTTCGTGGGACGGGGGGGGGGCTAGAGCGGGAACTCGCCTTCGGCGGTCTCGCCTTCCTGGAAGTGCGGACGCACCTCGGCGAGCTGTTCCACCAGGATCGCGGGCGGCGCCGCGTAGACGTCTTCGATCAGTGTCTCGAGGGCCGGCGGGCCGGCCTTCTCGGCCTCGCGAATCTCGCGCGTGACCAGGTCGTTCAGCTTGGCCTGGAGCCTCTCTTCACGGGCGTCGCTCCAGATGCCGCGCACGTCCATGTGGCGGCGGATGCGGTCGATCGGGTCCTTCGCTTCCCACTCCGCGAGTTCGGCCGGGTCGCGGTAGATCGTCGGGTCGTCACTCGAACTGTGACCCTGGCGACGATAGGTGACCGCCTCGATGAACGTCGGGCCGAGGCCGCTCCTGGCGCGCCGGACCGCGTCGCGCGTCACCTTGACGACGGCGAGCAGGTCGTTGCCGTCGACGCGCACGCCGGGCATGCCGTAGCCGCGCGCCTTGACTGCGATCGTCTTCGACGCCGTCTGCCGCGACACGGGCACCGAGATGGCCCAGCCGTTGTTCTGACAGAACAGCACACACGGTACGCGCCACACGCCGGCGAACGTCATCGCCACATGGAAGTCGTGTTCGCTCGTCGCTCCGTCGCCCATGTAGCCGAGGACGACGTGCGGCTCACGGCGGACCTGGATCGCGCGTGCCGCGCCGACGGCCTGAGGCACCTGTGTCGCGATGGGCGAGCTGAGCGACACGTGGTTGGCGGCGCGGAACGAGAAGTGCATGGGCTGCTGATGGCCCTTCTGCTCGTCGTGCGTGTTGCCCATCAGTTGTGCGATGTAGCGCGAGACCGGCATGCCGCGCATCAACGCGGCGCCTCCCTCGCGCAGTGCGGGGAACAGCCAGTCATCCGGCTCGATGCACGCGGCGCTGCCCACCGTTGCGGCCTCCTGGCCGAGCGACGTGCCGTAGAACGCGATGCGTCCCTGCCGCTGCAGGCGCAGGCATCGCGTGTCGAGGACGCGCACGAGCTGCATGTGCTCGTACAACCGCACGAGTTCGTCCTCGGAGAGTCCCGGATCGACCCGCGGGTCGGCCGTGCCGTCGTCGCGCAACACACGGAACAGCCCGAGGTCGTCGGGTACCGGGGCCGGCCCTCCGCTCGCCCCTGCCGGGCGATCGAAGAGCGATGGCGTCTGGTCCTCAGCCGTGTCCCTCCCCACGCGCTACATCTCGATCAGCATGCGGCCGGGGTTCTCGAGCAGGCGCACGACGTGGTTCATGAAGTACGCACCCGTGGCGCCGTCGTTCATGCGGTGATCGATCGAGATCGACAGGTACATGATGTCGCGCACCTTGATCTCGCCGTCCACGATCCACGGCTTCTGCTTGATCGCGTGTACGCCGAGGATCGCGGCCTCGGGGTAGTTGATGATCGGCGTCGCGAACAGACCGCCGATGTTGCCGGCGTTCGTGATCGTGAACGTCCCATCCTGCAGGTCCGGCAGCTTCGACTTCCCGTTACGCGCGTCTGCTGCAACGCGGCTGATCTCACGGGCCAGGTCGAGCATCGTCAGCTGGTCGGCGTTCTTGACCACGGGAACCATCAGCCCGTTGTCGGTGTCGACCGCGACGCCGAGGTTTACGTAGTGCTTCACGACGAACTCGCCCTTGGCGTCGTCGGTCAGTCCGTTCAGCGTCGGGAACTTGCGCAGTCCCGAGATGACCGCCTTCATGATGAACGGCAGGTAGGTGAGCTTCGCGCCCGCCTCGGCGGCTTCGGCCTTGAGTGAGCGCCGCAGTGCCACGAGTTCGGTGACGTCCACTTCGTCGACGTACGTGAAGTGCGCGGCCATCGACTTGCTGAGGCGCATGCGCTCGGAGATCTTCTTGCGCACTCCCTTGATCGGGATGCGTGTCTCGAGCGGGCCGTCCGAGGGCGTGCCCTTCCGTGCGGGCGGCGCCGCGGGGATGGCGGGCAGGTCGGGCAGATCCGGCACGAAGCCGCCGCGGCCCATCACGCCGCTGTCGTCGCCGGCCACGATGCCAGCGGCTGCTGCGGCTCCCGCCGCGGCGATACCCCCAGCTGAGCCGCCCCCGCCGTTGGCGGCCGTGGCGTAGCGCTGCACATCCGCCTCGGTGACACGGCCGGCGTCACCCGAGCCCCGGATGCGCTCGATGTCCACGCCCAGCGTGCGCGCGACCTTGCGCGTGTGCGGCGTCGCCAGCGCGCGGCGACCCTCGGGGCGCTCCACCTCGAGTTCCGACGTCGCCCCGCCGGAGGCGGTAGACGTGACCGCGGCGGGCGCTGCCGGCGCCGGCTCCGGATCGTCGTTCGTGGGCGCGTGGTCGCCATGCTGCGCGACGGTCGGGATGTGGGCGCCCGCGGCCGGCTCGATGTCGAGCAGGATCGCGCCGACCGGCGTGACCGCCCCTTCGGCCGCACGGATCTTGGTCACCGTTCCCGGCAGCGGGCTCGTGATCTCGACGGTCGCTTTGTCGGTCATGACCTCGCAGAGGACGTCGTCCTCCGCGACGACGTCGCCCTCGCTGACCTTCCACTCCACGACCTCGCCCTCGGCGACGCCCTCTCCGATGTCCGGCAGCGGGAACTGAAATACGCTCACGTCTGACTCCTAATCACGATATTGGGCACTATGCGAAATGGAAGCAGCGCTCGACCGCGGCGAGCGTGCGGCGCGCGTCGGGCATGTACACGTGCTCCAGCGCGTACGGGAACGGCGTGTCGAACCCGGTCACGCGCAGGATTGGCGCGCGCAGCGAGTCGATGGCGCGCTCGGCGATCGTCGCCGAGATCTCTGCCCCGAACCCACCGGTTCGCGGGGCCTCGTGCAGGATCACGACGCGACCGGTCTTCTTCGCCGACTCCAGGACGGTCTCGCGGTCCCACGGGAAGATCGTGCGCAGGTCGATGACCTCGACGTCGATCCCCTTCTCCGCCGCCTGCGCGGCGGTCTTGGTCGCGACGTGGAGCATGGCGCCCCAAGCGATCAGCGTCAGGTCCTTGCCTTCCTTGGCGATGCGCGCCTTGCCGATCGGCACGACGAAGTCGCCCTCGGGCACCTCGCCTTTGACCGAGCGGTAGATCGCCTTGGGCTCGAGGAAGATGACCGGATCGCCGTGGCGGATCGACGCGAGCAGGAGGCCCTTCGTGTCAGCCGGCGTCGCGGGGATCACGACCGTGAGCCCGGCCGTGTGCGCGAAGTACGCCTCGCTCGACTGGCTGTGATAGTGGCCGCCGCGGATGCCGCCGCCGTACGGGCTGCGGATCACCATCGGGCACGTGAACTGGCCGCCGGAGCGGTAGCGCATCTTCGCGGCCTCGGACACGATCTGGTCGAAGCCCGGATAGATGAAGTCGAGGAACTGAATCTCGGCGACGGGGCGCAATCCGTAGAGCGACATCCCCACCGCGGTGCCGATGATCCCGCTCTCCGCGAGCGGCGTGTTCATGACGCGCAGTTCGCCGTACTTGTCGAGCAGGCCGTCGGTCGCGCGGAACACTCCGCCGAGCTGCGCGATGTCCTCGCCGAGAATTACGACGTCCTCGTCGCGGCCCATCTCATAGCTGAGGGCGTCGTTGACGGCCTGCAGAACGGTCATCTCGGGCATTTGGTCGGTCTCCTGCGCCAGAGCCTCCCGCTAGAGCGGGAACTCGGCTCCGCTGGTGTCTTCGCGCACCTCGCCGCCTTCGAACGCGACGAGGAACTGCTGCTGTTCACGGATGGCGTCTGGCATTTCGGCGTAGACGTCCTCGAACATCGACTCGAGCGAGGGCTTGGCGACGTTCTCGTTGCGCTTGAACGACGACAGCACTTGCTCCTTGCACTCCTCCTCGATCGCAGCGATCTCCTTGTCGGTGATCACTCCCGCCGCCTTCAAGTAGGCGCGGAAGCGCAGGATCGGGTCCTTCGCCTTCCACTCCTCGCGCTCTTCTTCGGGCTGGTAGATCGTCGGGTCGTCCGAACTGCTGTGCGGACCCATCCGGTAGGTGAGCGCCTCGATGAACACGGGGCCGCCGCTCAGCTTGATGTGCCGTACGGCCCGCTGCGTCGCTTCGACCACGGCGAGAACGTCGTTGCCGTCGACGCGGATGGCCGGCATCCCGTAGCCGATCGCCTTGTCAGCGAGCGACGCTGCCGCACACTGCTGCTCGATCGGGGTCGAGATCGCCCAGCCGTTGTTGTTGCAGAAGAAGATGACCGGCGCCTTCCACACGCCCGCGAAGTTCATTCCGGTGTGGAAGTCGTTCGTTGAGGTCGATCCGTCGCCGAAGTACGTCACGCAGAGACGCGGGTCGCCTTTGATCTGCAGGGCGCGTCCGAGACCGGCGGCCTGGACGATCTGGGTGCCGAGCGGTGAGCTGATCGATACGAAGTTGATCTCGCTCATCGTGTAGTGCACGGGCATCTGGCGGCCGAGCCCGTTGTCGTCCGCGTTGCCGAAGCAGTTCGCGACCATCTGTTCGAGATCGGCCCCGCGCCACAGTGCCACGCCGGGCACCCTGTAGTGCGGGAACATCCAGTCCTCGTCCGAGAAGCAGTACGCGCTGCCGATCTGCAGGGCTTCCTCGCCCCAGGAGGGCAGGTAGAAGCCGAGGCGGCCCTGACGCTGATAACGCATACCGCGGTCGTCCAGGGCTCGCGTGAGCGTCATCATTCGGTGCATCCGCAGGAGATCGTCCTCCGGGATGTCGTGGCTGACTTCGCCACCCGCGTCGCCGGTCGCGGGGAGCACGCGGACGACGTCGGCCTCGCTCGGCGGGGGGCCGGAGCCCAGAGAGTCGGCAGCCAGGGATGGTTCGGCCATGGGCGAGGGCGCTCCAGAGGGGGTCCGCGGGGCGGTGCGGCGTCCCTTCGGCCGGTGCCCCGCGCGAGCCCCAGAGTCTACTGCGCGGGAGGGGTGCCGCGGAGGCGATCCGGGCCGTCCCGGCGCTCGCGTGCCGGGGGCAGGCTGGCGAAGCGCGACCTGCCGGACGATGTGGGGAGTGAGGACCGATGCTGACGCTGAAGTACTGCGAGATCTGCGGGAAGCAGGGCTCCTGGGACGCCCGTTTCTGCGGGGCTTGCCGCCGCGCGTTCCCGGGCGAGACCGGCAATGAGCCGGTGGAGCCCGCGGAGCCCGAACCCGAGCTTCCGGCCGGGCTGGCGCCGTCACCGGCGGACAAGGAGCGCGGGCTCTACGACCTGCGGCCGCTCGTCGTCCAGTCCTTCCCCGAGCTCTTCGTGGCGCTCCTGACCGCGGGAGTCACCGCGGTCGCCCTGTTCGTGCGCCGCTGGGACAACCGCTACCGGATCTCGACGCAGCGGATCACGTTCGAGACGGGCGTGCTCGACAAGAAGTGCCGCACGGTCGAACTACACCGCGTGCAGGACCTCGAACTGCGGGAGCCGCTGTTCCTGCGCCTGCGCTCGGCGGGGGACCTGGTTGTCCGTTCGATGGACGTCGGCGAGAAGCTGATCGTGCTCCGCGGCATCCACGGCGCCCGCGAGGTCCACGAGGCCGTCCGCTCCGCGGTGCTGGCCGAGCGCAGCAAGCACAAGGTGAGGCTGCTGGAGGGGGTGGGCTAGAGACCGCCACGACCCGCACCGCGTTCGAAATGAGCGTCGTGGGGCCGATGCATTTGTCTCCTTCCCATGGGAACTCCCCGGCGGTCTCAGCCCACCGGGCGCGACCTGAGTGCGCGCGTCAGCGCACGAGGGGGCTGAAGTGGTGAACAACCACTTCAGCCGCGGCACGGCACTCACTCGCGCGGAGTGCTGCTCGGCACAATGACCCGCGATTGCGCCAGGCGCTGGGCGGACCCATGGGAACTCCCCCGGCGGTCTCAGCCCACCGGACGCGACCTGAGTGCGCGCGTCAGCGCACGAGGGGGCTGAAGTGGTGAACAACCACTTCAGCCGCGGCACGGCACTCACTCGCGCGGAGTGCTGCTCGGCACAATGACCCGCGATTGCGCCAGGCGCCGGGCGGACCCACGGGAACTCCCCGGCGGTCTCAGCCCGCCGGGCGCGACCTGAGTGCGCGCGTCAGCGCACGAGGGGGCTGAAGTGGTGAACAACCACTTCAGCAGCGGCACGGCACTCATCCCCCTGTCGTACCGCTTCGGCCACCCGCGGGCGGGCGCAGCGGCCCGCCCCTACTGCTCGTCGTCGTCTTCCTCCGGCACGAGCTTCGTGACGCGGACCGAGAGGATCGCGCGGTCGTTGGCGTCCTCGACGCGGATCCGCACCTCGCGCAGGAGCAACTCGGCACCCTTGGCCGGGATGCGCTCCAGTTCGTCCAGCAGGAGGCCGGCCACTGTGCGGTGGTTCGGGATGCTGGTGCCGAGCGCGTCGTTGATCGCGTTGACCTCGGTGCGCGCGTCGCAGACGATCTCGTCGTCGCCGACTCGTTCGAGGTCTTCGGCGTTCGCGAGGTCCCCCTCGTCGACGATCTCGCCCACGATCTCCTCGATGACGTCCTCGAGCGTCACGACGCCGACGGTGTCGCCGTACTCGCCGACCACGATCGCGATCGGGTTCGTGCGGCGCTGCAGCGTCACCATGAGATCGTCGGCAGCAATCGTCTCGGGCACGAAGAACGGCTTGAACGACACGCTCGCGTCGGTCACCGGGACGTCCATGCGATCCAGGGCGAGCTGGTGCAGCGCGTCGCTGCGGTCGAGCATCGCCAGCACGTCGTCGCCGTCGTCGCCGTACAGCGGAATCCGTGAGCGGGTGATCTCGCCGAGCTGTGCGGCGATCTCACCGAGCGTCTTGTCCGCAGGCAGCGAGACGATCTCGACGCGCGGCGTCATGATGTCTTCGGCCTTGATGTCGTTCAGGCGGAAGACCCGTCGGATCATCTCCCCCTCGTCCGGTTCGATCGCTCCCTGCTCCCGGCCCAGTTCGGTCAGGCGCGCGATCTCCTCCTCCGATGTGACGTGACGCATGCTCACGCGCATGAACGGCTTCTGGGCGAGCCCGACCAGGTAGACGACCGGGAAGAGCACCATCGTCAGCGCGCGGATGACCGGTGCCATGATCCGCGTGACGGTGGGCGAGTAGCGCTCGCCGATGGTCTTCGGGATGATCTCGCCGGCGACGATCACGACGAACGTCAGGATGGTCGAACCGATCCACACGCCCGCGTCGACGTCGGCGTTTTCGCCGTTCCCGAGCCAGCGCGCCACGGTGAGGCCGAACAGAGCCGAGCCGGTCACGTTCGCCAGGTTGTTGATGATGACGATCGTGGCCAGCGGCCGACCGAACGCGAGCCGCATCTTCCCCGCCATGCGGTCGATGCGGCTTTCGCTGTCGCGCATCGTCGTCGCCTTCAAGCGCGGCAGCGACAGGAACGCCGCCTCGGTCATGGACGCCAGGAACGAGAGGATGACGACGACCAGCGCGACGACGATGACGAGAGCGAGGCCGTCGCCCGCAACCACCCCGTCTTGTGCGGAGAGCAGCGCATCCTGCGCGAAGAGGTTCAGGTGAGCCGGTCCTGCCGGCCCGCATCTACTTCCTACGAGTTCGTCCATGAGTGCCCTAGGGCGCGTTCATCCTACAGCCGCGGAGCGTCCAAGCCGAGACGCTGCGGATCCACGACCACGGTCTCGGTCGTGAGGGCGCCCGGGTCGTAGCGACCAACGAGCGCCTCTGCGGTCACAGGCTCCCCGGGCGCCGACAGACCAGCGGTGGCAGCCAGCCAGCCCACCGTCCGCTCTGCGGTCCACCCGGCGTCGCGTAGCGCCGCCAGACGTGTGTCGCCGTGCCGCTTGGCCAGCCGGCGCCCGTCCGGGCCGACGACGAGCGGAAGGTGCAGATAGTCCGGCCGCGTGAGCGCCAGCGCGTCGATCAACTGGATTTGCCGCGCCGTGCTCGGAAGCAGGTCGGCACCGCGGATCACGAGGTCGACGTTCGTGGCGGCATCGTCCACCACCGTTGCGAGCTGGTAGGCCGCCGTCCCGTCCCGCTTGCGGATTGGGAAGTCGCCGGTCTCCGCGGCCGGGGAGAACGTCTGCGTGTCGAACAACCGGTCGACGAACGTCACGTCGCCGTCCGGTGCGGCGAAGCGGAGAGCCGGCGCGAGGCCCGTAGCCGACGCGGCCTCCTCCGGTGTCGCGAAGCGGCCGCGGCAGGTGCCGGGATAGCGCGGGCCCTCGGGACCGTGGGGTGCACTGGCTGCACCCGCGATCTCCGAGCGGGTGCAGATGCACGGGTATGCGAGCCCCGCGTCGAGCAGCCGGTCGATCGCGTCGTCGTACGCGGCTGCGCGCTCGCTCTGACGAAGCGTCTCCTCTGGCCGGTCCCAGTCGAGACCGAGCCAAGCAAGATCCTCGATCGCCTGCTGTTCGCGTCCCTTCTTGGTGCGCGGTCCGTCCAGATCGTCGATGCGCAGCAAGATCGTCCCGCCCGCGTGCCGTGCGTGCAGCCACGTGAGTAGGAACGTGCGCGCGTTGCCGAGGTGCAGCGCGCCGGTGGGACTCGGCGCGAGTCGCGTGATCACGCGCTCACTCTTCGTGCGTGCACTGCACCGTGGTCGTGATGCCGCCGCGGGCGGAGAACTCTCCCGTGACGGTCATGCGGCGCGGTGCGAGCGCTGCGACGAGCGTGTCCAGAATCTCGTTCGTAGCGGCTTCGTAGAAGATGCCCCGGTCTCGGAACGACTGAAGCCAGAGCTTGAAGCTCTTCAGCTCCACGCATACGTCACCGGGTGTGTAGATGACGCGGATCGTCCCGAAGTCGGGATGTCCCGTGACCGGGCAGACCGACGTGAACTCGGGCTGCTCGATCTCGATCTCGTAGTCCCGGCCCGGTCGCGGGTTCGGGAACGTCTCGAGGGGGACGTCGGGCATTCTCGGCTCCTCTGCCACTGGGATCCTCTGTCACCGGAACTGAGCTGTCACTGGGAACTGAGCGGGGATTCACCAGGGCCCGCGGACGGTCGGTCCGCGGGCCCGTGCTTGGTGCCCGTTCGTGCGAGTCGGGCTACACCGCGTTTTCTCAGGCCCTAGCCCGAATCGTTCACCAGCCGGGAATCTGAGCGGGCCGTCGTCTGTCTAAGTGCTCGTACGCGCCAGTACTTGCACCGACAGGAGCGCCGGCCCGATGACGACAGACTGTAGCCCGCAGGGGACCCTCTTCGCGGGCATCTGTGGACGCACCGCGGTGACGCGCTTCGACGCGGGTACCGTGACGAGCGACGGGGGCGTGCTGCTGCTCGAGCGGACCGATCGTCGCATCGATCTGCTCTCGCGGTTTGCGCGCTGCTTCCGCGATCACCGCGACCCGCGTCGGGTCGAGCACACGGTCGGCCAGATGCTGCGTCAGCGGGTCTTCGGGCTGTGCGCGGGCTACGAGGATCTGGTGGACCACGACCATGTCGGCAAGGACCCGCTGTTTGCCGCGGCGTGCGGCAAGCGCGAGGGTGCTCTGGCCACGCACCCGACGCTCTCGCGGCTCGAGACCACGCAGCTCGGCGCCACGGCACAGACGCGCTACGCCAAGATCGAGATGGACCAGGAGCGCGTGGACAGCGTGCTCAGCGACGTCTTCTGCGAGGCCATGGGGCCGGAGGATCCGGGCCTGCTCGTGCTGGACCTGGACCACTCCGACGTGCGGCTGCACGGCCGGCAGGAGGGCCGCTTCTTCCACGGCTACTACGGGCACTACTGCTACCTGCCGCTGTACGTCTTCTGCGGCGAGCACCTCTTGCTCGCTCGGCTCCAGACCGCTGACAGAGATCCCGCGCGCGGAGTCGTGGACGAGCTCCGTGCGCTGGTCTTACGTCTGCGGCGCCGCTGGCCCCGGGCCAAGGTGCTCGTGCGCGCAGACTCGGGCTTTTGCCGCGAGGAGCTGATGGCCTGGTGCGAGGCCGCCGGCCACTTCTACCTGCTGGGCATGGCGCGCAATGAGCGCCTTGAGCGACACGTCGAAGACGCGCTCGATGAGGCCGCAGCCCGTGCCGTGCAGACCGGCCGAGCAGCCCGGGTCTTTCGCGACTTTGCCTGGACCACGCTGGGGAGCTGGAGCCAGAGGCGTCGCGTGGTCGCCAAGGCCGAGCACCTGCCGGGCGGCAAGCGCAATCCCCGCTTCGTGGTGACCAATCTGCCGCCTCGTAGCTGGAGCAGCAAGCGTCTCTACGAGCAGCTCTACTGCGCCCGGGGCGAGGCGGAGAATCGCATCAAGGAGCAGCAGCTCGAGCTCTTCGGCACCCGTCTGTCGGTGCACACGATGCAGGGCAACGCCGTGCGGATGGCCATGTCGGCCATGGCCTACGTCCTGACCTGTGCGCTGCGACGCATCGGTCTCGCCGGCACCGAGATGGCGCGTGCGCAAGCCGGCACGATCCGCCTGCGGCTGCTCAAGATCGGCGCGCTCGTGCGGATCACGACGCGCCGGATCTGGGTCTCGATGTCCTCGTCGTGGCCCTGGCAGCACGTCTTCGAGCGCTGCGCGCAACGACTGCTGGCATCCCCGAAGCCGACCTGACGTCCCGCCGCGCCGTCCGCCACACCACCGCCCGGCCTACGGTCTGCCCACACCGCAGAATCCGCGCCGTTTCGGCCGCTCACTCGCGTTGCCCTTGTGGCAACGACGACAGCATCCGCCCTCGCCTGGCCAAGATCTGACCCTGTGGACTCCGAAAGCACCGTCATCGCGACGTCTCGTGAACAGATGCGGCTAGACCGCGTTCTCAGGCCCTAGACCGCGTTCTCAGGGTTGTGAGGCGCCTCCGCCGGGTCGCGGAGTTCCCAGCCGCCGTCGCCGGTGTGGGCGTTCGGCCACATGTCGGCCGCCGCCTTGTTGTACTCGCCCCACTCGGGGGCCTGGTCCTCGCTGTCCACGATCGCCGCGATGGGGCACTCGGGCAGACAGGCACCGCAGTCGATGCAGGTATCGGGGTGGATCACCATCATGGCGTGACCGTCATGGTCGCCGTAGTGCATCGCCTCGACCGGGCACACCTCCACGCACGCGCCGTAGCGCTCGCCAAGGCACTTCCCGATGATCACATAGGACATTTCACGTCTCTCCTGAGAGTTCTGGTTCGCGCCTATCGCCAGCACGCGCGCGCTCAGTAGAACGCCGCGATGACTTGGGGCCAAGTGTTGGCGCGGGCACCGCTTATTGAGATCCGGTCTCAGCAGCTGGCGACCGTCGTAGGGTCGGGGTTCCACCCCCCCCTCTGTGCCAACGTGGCTGAGACACCGACCCCACGGATGATTACTGTGCAGGGCGGTGGAGGAACCAGCGATGACGAACAACCACAACACAGCGCCGGGGGAGATCCCGGAGCCGAGGGAGGGCGAGCATAGCGAGCGCGATCGAGGCGGAGGGGGCTCCCCCGGGGCGCGCGGCCCGGGGGACGTTGGGGTGCGCGACCCCGAGGTCGTGCCGCGCGCCTCGCGGCGGCGCTTTGGCGCCGCGTACAAGCTACGGATCATCGAGGCGGCGGACGCGTGCACGAAGCCCGGCGAGATCGGCGCTCTCTTGCGCCGTGAGGGGCTGTACTCCTCGCACTTGTTGACGTGGCGGCGCGCGCGGGACCAGGGCCAGCTCGAGGCGCTCTCGCCCAAGCGGCGTGGTCCCAAGCCCGATCCGGACCGTGCGCTCAAGAAGCGCAACGAGCAGCTCGAGCGCGAAGTCGCCCGTCTCGAGAAGCGGCTCGAGACGGCCGAGGTGATCATCGACGTGCAGCGAAAAGTCTCACGGCTGCTGGGCATCGAGATGCCCGAGACGAGCGGGAGCGACACGTGATTGCGGCGGAGGAGCTGGGGGGACGCGTGGGCGTCGCCCCCGCGTGCCGCGCGCTCGGAGTCACGCGCGCCACGCTCTATCGGCGCCGAACGGCACGCACGTGCCCCCGGCCCCAGCAGCCGCGCCGGCGCTCGCCGCGCGCCCTCACGATCGACGAGCGTCTTACCGTACTCGCGGTGCTGAGCGAGGAGCGCTTCTGCGATCTGTCACCGCTTGCGGCGTGGGCGATCCTGCTCGACGAGGGACGCTACCTGTGCTCGGTGCGCACGATGTACCGCATCCTCGGTGCGGCTGGTGCTGTGCGTGAGCGCCGCAACCAGCTGCGTCATCCCGCGTACAAGAAGCCCGAGCTCCTCGCGACCTCCCCGAACCAGGTCTGGAGCTGGGACATCACCAAGCTCCGCGGCCCGGTGAAGTGGAGCTACTTCTATCTCTACGTCGTGCTCGACATCTACTCCCGCAACGTCGTGGGCTGGATGCTGGCGGACTGCGAGAGCGGTGCGCTGGCGACGGCACTCATCGAGCAGTCCTGCGAGAAGCAGGGGATCGCGGCGGAGCAGCTCACGATCCACTCCGATCGGGGGCCGCCGATGATCAGCAAGCCGGTGGCCTTTCTGCTCGCCGATCTCGGCGTGACGAAGTCGCACAGCCGGCCGTACACGTCGAATGACAATCCGTTTTCCGAGAGCCAATTCCGCACGCTGAAGTACCGGCCGGACTTCCCAGCGCGCTTCGGCTGCATCGAGGACGCGCGGGCGCACTGCCGCGCCTTTTTCCACTGGTACAACCGCGAGCATCGTCACTCGAGTCTCGGGCTGCTGACGCCCGAGACCGTGCACTACGGCCGCGCCGAAGCGGCCGTCGCCGCGCGCTCGGTCGTGCTCGATGCCGCGTACGCGGCGCATCCCGAGCGCTTCGTGCGCCGTGCGCCGACGCCGCCGGCTCTGCCGACCGAGACGTGGATCAACCCGCCGGCCCGGGAACTCGCGGCGCTGGAGACTGCGACACAGGAGGCTGCTCACTAAACTCGAAGACGCGGTGTCTCAAAGTCGTTGACACGTCCCGCGGCGCCATGAGCGAGCGGCGGTCTGACAGAGCTTGAAGACCTTCGTGAGGCACGCGGTGCGTGAGCCCGCGCCCTTCGTGCGGTTGGTCCGCAGCCGCACGGTGGCGAAGGTGGACTCGATCGGGTTCGTCGTTCGCAGGTGCTTCCAGTGCTCGGCCGGGAAGTCGTAGAAGGCGAGCAGCGCCTCCTTGTCCTTCTCGACGCACTCCACGGCCTTGGGGTACTTGGCGCGGAGCAGTTCGCCGAGGGATCGCATGGCAAGCTCGGCGTCCTTGCGCGTGGCGGCACCCCAGATCTCGTGCAGCCGGCGCTTCGCCTCGAGCTGCAGCTTCTTCGGGAGCTTGTTGAGCACGTTGGCCGTCTTGTGGACCCAGCACCGTTGCCATCGCGTCATGGGCAAGACCTTCGCCGCGGCCTTCCAGAAGCCCAGGGCCCCGTCGCCCGTCGCGATCTCGGGAGCCGTCATCCCGCGGTCGCGAAGGTCCAAGAGCACGTCGGTCCAGCTCTCCTCGCTCTCGCGCACGCCGTCGTGGACCGCGAGCAGTTCCTTGTCCCCGTCCGCCGTGGCGCCGATCACGACCAGGATGCAGGCGCGTTCGCCCGTCAGCCGCACGTTCACGTAGATCCCGTCCACCCACAGATAGACGTAGCGCTTGCCAGCCAGCGAGCGCCGGTTCCAGGCCGCGTATTCGTCCTCCCACACGCTCTCGTCGAGCAGGTCGGCCGCCGAACTCGAGAACACGATCCAGCGGCCATCCGGGCTGACCGTCGAGCGCCACCTACCCTCGTTGCCCGGCGCGCCCGTTACCGGGTTCTCGGACAAGAGGCGGGTCGTGCGCGTCTTCACCTCGTAGATGAGCCCCTGCGGGGTGGTCTGTTGGTTACTGCCCGCGACCTGCGACCTGCTGCACCTCGGCGTGGAGCGTCAGGAGCGTTCCCCTCGCCGAGAAGGCCATTCCGCCACCGATGCCACCGTGCTTCTCGGCGGGTCCCGCGACACTCGGATCCACGCGGCGGGGGGGCTTCCTGCGCCGCCGGCCGGCCTCGGCGTCCACGCTCACGAGAGCGGCGGCGGCGAGCCCGATCACGAGCACAGGGACAAGGCGGCGGGGGCAGTGGCGGGCGATGATCGACATGGCGGAACTCCTTCGCGGGAGCCCACACGGGCGTCCCTACCAGGAGATGCGGCGGCCGTGGCCGGGACTCCCATGGGAATCGGCCCTCGGCGTGGGAATCCCCCTCGCGAATTCCGCACTCCCGGTGGGAGCATCCATGTCGTCCGAGACCATGAGATCCGAGCACTTTCAAGCCGTCGCCGCGCTGTTCGAGGCCGTTCGCGGCCTGCCGCCCGAGACGCGGGAGGAGCGCCTGGCGCGAGCGGAGCCGGCCGTGCGCACGGAGGTGCTCGAGCTGCTCGCCCACCACGACGCGGACGATGAGCTCCTCGGCTCCCCCGACGTACCCGTTCAGGGTATGACGATCCGCGGCCTCAGCGCGTGATCGGGAGCGCGACGAGAGCCGGCGGCGAGCGGTTGTGCGCGAGTGCCGCGCTGACGTCTGCGAGGTAATCGAAGACGCTCTCGCCACGCTGGCGGAGCGTGGCGGTGACGGTCAGGATGCGCTCGACGAAGCGGAGTCCGCGCTCGCTCTGACTTCCGTGCGTTGCGCGTCTCCACAGGACCGGCTTGCGCACCGCGCGCTCAGCGGCGTTGTTCGTCGGGGAGACGCCAGGGACGTCGGCGAAGGTCCACAGAGCCTCCGCTCGGTCGAGCAGATGCCGAGTCGTTCCGCGTACTCGGCGGTGCTTGCTGTCTGCGCCGCGCACGAGCAGCGTCAGGAGTCGGTCCCATGTGAGACGCAGCTCACGCCGCATGCGGTCGCGGTCCCCGTGCTCGCCGAAGTGACGCTGAGCTCGCATGACAGCCTGGGCGAGACGCACGGCCTGCTTGCCGAAGCGCCGGCCGCCGCGCGAGCCCTCGGCCAGCGCTCGAAAGTCCCTCTCGAGATGCGCCCAGCAGATCTGGCGGCGCTCGGTGGGATGCTGGTCGTAAGCGCCCATACGGTCGGTCACGAGGACGCCCCTGAAGCGCTTGCCCACGAGTCGCCGCATGGCCTTGGCGCTCCTGCGCCGATCGATACGATGGACCGTGGCGTGCTCACAGACCGCGCTCCACAGCCAATGCAGCGTGCCACGACGCGACCACGGTGTCTCGTCTACATAGGCGACGCTGCTCGTGCGTACGGCCCCGAGGGCCTCGATGTGCGCTGAGGAGATGGCTCCCGACACCCGCTCCTCGATCGCACTGACCGTGCCCGGTGACATCGAGACGCCGATGACGTCACGCAACAGACGACTGGTCTCGCGCCGCGACAGGCGGAAGACGCCGACCAGAGCCGCGGTGAGCGCACAGAGTCGCGGGCCGAAGGGACTCGCCGTCACACCGCTTGGCAGCGAGGCAGTGGACGTGGCGCCACAGTCCGTGCACCGTGCCCGGTGCAACCGGTGCTCGGTCACCTGGATCAGCCGTGGCGGGACCTCGAAGACCTGCTGGCGTGTCGGGGCGCGATCGATCGGGACGAGCACGTCGCTCCCACACGCGCTGCACTCGCGCGGGCGGTGGTCCTCTACGCCATCGACCTCGGACTCGTCCACGAGCTTGCGCGTCGCCCCTTTGTGGCCGGGCTGCGCACCCTGGCGCTTGTCCGACGGCGGCTTGCGCCGCCGCCGCTTCTTGGACCACGACGGATCCGAGGACGGTGGGCGCGAGGAGGTGCGGGAGTCCCGGCGAAGACGGCTCTCGAGATCGTCGATCCGTGCCGCCTGCCGCTCGATCACCTCCGCCTGCTCGGCAATCGTCTCGTCCCGAGCGTCCAGACGACGGGTCAGGCGCTCGACCAGATCACGCAGCTCATCGGTGCCCACATCCGATTCATCGACCGAACGGAAAGCGATCTGGATCCGAGCTCAGAACCAAGGGCTGAACGGGTACCCCCCGACGACCAGTCGGTCCGCATCGGCGACCAGGTCGGCGGGTACCGGCTGCGGTCCGAGCTCGGGTCCGGTTCCATGGGGCGGGTGTTCCTGGCCGAGCGCGGGGGACAGCGGTTCGCGTTGAAACTGATCCACCCGCACATGCGCAGCGGACTGGCAGTGCACGCGCGTTTCGAGCGCGAGGCCGAGATCGGGAAACGGGTGGTCCACGAGAACGTCGTCCGCACGTACGACGCCGGTTCCGCGGCCGGCCGCGAGTTCCTTGTGATGGACTACGTGGACGGCCAGACGCTTGCCGAGCTCGTCGCGGAGCTGCAGCGCGTACCCGAACAGCTCGTGCGGGGTATCGCGCGCGCTGTGGCGGCGGGTCTCGGGGCCATCCACGCGGCGGGCGCGGTGCACCGGGACGTGAAGCCGTCCAACGTGCTCATCACCGGGGACCACGAGGTCAAGGTGATGGACCTCGGCCTCGCCTACCTGGCCGGAGAGGCGGGGAAGCTCTCACGGACGGGCGCGTTTCTGGGGTCCGTGGCGTACGCGTCACCCGAGCAGTTCCGCGGGAAGGACGCCGCGCTCGACGGGCGCTCCGACCTCTTCTCCCTCGGTGTCGTCCTCTATGAGCTGCTCACCGGTGAGCATCCGTTCGTCGCCGACGACATGGCCGGCACGATCCAGGCCGTTCTCACCGCTACGCCTCGCCGCCTCGGACGATTGAACCCGCAGGTCTCCCCGTTTCTCGAGGAGGTCGTACACGTGCTCCTGGCCAAGGAGCGGGACGACCGGTTCGCGTCGGCCGAGGCGTTCTTGCGCGTGCTGGACCAGGGCGAGAGCGGTGCGTGGTGGAAAGACCGCGCGGCCGCACTGCGGCGCTCGAGCGGCCGCGCCCTCCGGCGCATCCGCGTGCCGCGCGACACCGACGTCTACGGCCGCGACGACGAGCTGGCGACGCTGCGCGCCCTGTTCGACCAGGCGGACGGCGGCGACGGCCAGGTCGTCGTGCTCGAGGGCGAGGCGGGCATCGGTAAGACGCGCTTGGTGGACGAGCTGGTCGCACGGCTCGGCGACGACGGCCGGGACTTCCACTTCCTGCACGGCTCCTACCCGCCGGGAGCGGTCGGCGTCGCGGCCGGCGCGTTCGCACAGGCCTATCGGGAGCTCCTCGGTGAGGAAGACCTGGAGGAGGCGCTCCTGCGCCACCTCCCGGACACGCCGTCGCTGGTTCCGTCGTTCGCGGCGATGATGCGCGGCGTCGCCGCCCGGGACGGCGCGGCGGCGCTCGGCTCCGAGGCACTCAGGACGCTCAGCGTCCTGCTCACCCGCGCGTTCGCCGCCGAACGCACCACGGTGCTGCTGATCGACGACCTGCACTTCGCGGGCGAAGCGGCACGGGGTCTCTTCGCGGCCCTCGCGCTGGCCGCCCCGCGCCATCGTCTGCTGCTGGTCGGCACCACGCGGCCGATGCCGTCCAGCCGCTGGACGAAAGACCTCGAGCAGTTGCCGCACGCAGCCGCGCTGCGCCTCACGCGCCTCGGGCCGAACGACCTGGCCAAGCTCCTCGTCGACGCGTTCCGCTCGGAGCGGCTCGCGAGCGACCTGAGCATGAAGATCGCGCAGAAGTCGGACGGCAATCCGTTCTTCGCGCTGGAGATCATCCGCGGACTGAAGGAGGGACAGTTCCTGACGCGCCGTCCCGACGGCAGCTGGGTCTCGACACAGCTGATCGAGGAGATCACGATCCCCGAGTCGGTCACCGACCTGGTGCGCGCGCGCATCTCCGACCTATCCGAGGAGGACCAGGAGCTGCTCGAGGTGGCCGCGTGTTGCGGCTTCGAGTTCCGCGCCGACTGGGTCGCGGAGACGCTCGGTCTCGCGCGCATCCCGTTTCTACGGCGGCTCGGCAAGATCGAGAGGACTCACCGCGTCGTGCGGGCGGTCGGGCCCCGCTTCGTCTTCGACCACCATCAGATCCAGGAGGCGCTGTACGCCGGGCTGTCCGAGCCTCTTCGCGAGGAGTACCACGCGGAGCTGGCCGCGGCGCTCGAGCGCCTCTCCGGAGGCGCGCGGGACGGCGCCGTCGATGCGCAGATCTGCCACCACTACCTGCGCGGCAAGCAGGGCGACGCCGCCCTGCCGTACCTGCGGTCGGCCCTCGACCACCTCGCGGCGCGCGCCCGCCACCACGACGTCGTCGCGATCGCGACCGCCGCGCTCGAAGCCCCCGGACTGCTCACCGGAGATGACCGCTGCGAACTGCTCCTGCGCCAGGCGGCGCGGCTCGGTTCGCTCGGCCGGCGGGACGCGGAGAGTGCCGCGTGCGAGGAAGCGCTCGCGCTCGCGGGGACTCCCGCTCTGCGGTCGCGCGCGCTCGTGATGCGCAGCCGCAACCGCCTGCTGACCTCGGCCTTCGAGGGCGCGCAAGCCGACGGCGAGGAGGCGCTCGCTCTCGCGCGCGAGGCGGGCGACCGGCTCCGCGAGTTTCACGCGCAGACCGCCGTGGCGTCCGTGATCTCGCGCGTCGGGCACTACCGCGAGTCGGTCGATCTGCACACACAGTGCGCCGACCTGGCGCGCGAGATCGAGAACGAGGAGGCGGTGGCCATCGCCCTCGGCAACTGCGCGAGCGGGCTCAGCCTGCTCGGAGAGCACGAGCAGGCGTTCGAGCTGCACGAGCAGGTCGTCGCGCACCACGAGCGCGGTGACGACCGCGACGCGCTGGCCGGTGCGCTCGTCAACATCGCCCAGGTGGCGCAGCGGCTGAACCGGTTCGGGGACTCGCTGGCGCTGGCCGAGCGCGGGCTCGATCTCGCGCAGCAGGTCGGCAACCGCATGTGGGCCGGCAACGCGTGCATGGCGCTCGGCAACACATCCCAGAACCTCGGCCGCTACGAGGACGCGCGCGACTGGCAGGAGCGCGGTCTCGCAATCATGGTCGAACTCGGAAACCGCGAGGGCGAGGCGGGCACGCTGATCAACATGGGGACGATCTCGGCGTTCCTCGGCGAGAAGCAGCGTGCGCGCGACCTGCTGACGCGCGGACGGGAGCTCGCCCGCGCGGTCGGACAAAGGCAGTACGAGACCGTCGCCCTCTCGGGGCTCGCGGGAATCGCGGACAAGGAGGAGGAGGCGCTGGCGATCCGTCTCGAGGCGCTGGCGCTGAACCGCGAGATGTCGTTGCTGCCCGCCGTCGCCGGCAGCCTCCTCTCGATCGGCCAGCTCGAGGTCCGCCTTGCGCGCGGAGACTCCGCCGCAGCGCGGTTCGACGAGGCGCTCGCGCTCGGCCGCCGCATGAATGACGGCATGCTGATCCTCGGAGCTGCCGCGTTGCGCACACAGCTACCCGGTGCGGACGTCGACGCCGCGCTCGAGGCGCTGGTGAAGTACCGCAACGCCACCCGCCGGCCGGCGCTCGTGCAGTCGCTGCACTGCCTGTGGCGCGCCACCGCCGACACGGAACTGCTCGAGGAGTCGCACACGCTGCTGCGGGAACTGCAGGCAGCACTCCCCGAGGAGAAGCGCGAGCGGTTCGTCACGGCGGATTCGCTGCACCGCGCGATCGTGGCCGACTGGACGCGCGTTCACGCCCAGGACTGACGTCAGACGCGGGCCGCCAGCCAACAAGTGTACTTCCCGCTTTCTAAGCTAGCGGTAGAGAGCCGGTGAGTACGCGAGAACGGCACCGTACTGAGCTGCGCAGACGCCGAGCACGCTGCACACGATCCCGAGAAACGGCGCCAGGCGTGTTCCGCGCGGCTGGCGGCGGATGGGCCGTGTGTCTGCGACCAGCAGGATCACCAACACAGCGTTCACAACCGTGGCGGCCGTGAGTTGGCCCGCGGTGATCAGCCGAAGCGGCGCGTCGTCGAACGGGAACTTCGCCGTGGCGGCGAGCAAGGTGACGGCGAACACCGATATCCAGACGTAGGGGATTGCCAGCGTCACGGACGGTCGCAGCGGGAACCCCATCGAGTAGCGCAGACTGTCATGCTCGGTGGAAGGGCTGCTGACCATCATGAGAACTGCCGAGTGCGCTGACTTCATCACCGTGTGTCAGAATCTGACGAGCGCTGTGGAACGCGGGACAACAAGTGTACCTAGTTGCCAGTGTCCCGCTTTCTACACGTTCCTTTGGGCTTCGACGTGACTGCCAGCCGTCGGCGCGCGTCCTCACTAGCCGAGGAGGTCAGCGCAGCGAGCTACTCGATTGCGTTCGTGAGCGGGAGCGGCGACACAACGTCCTCTCCGTTGTTCGAGAACGTCGTGTTGATCAGCGACGTGCTAGCGCCCTGATTCGAGAGCCCGGCCACAGCACAACCGCTCACGCGGCAGCCCACGACCCGGTTCCCGATGCCGCCGAGTATCTCGATCCCGTTCTCCGACGATCCTGTGGTCGTGGTCTCCTCGACCACGTTGCGATGACCGTCGACGACCACCGAAGATCCACCCGTGGCAGTGACATCGTTACGCAGGAGTTCGTTGCGAGAACCGACGACGAGGACGCCGTCACCGCGAGACCACCGTATTCTGCTGAACAACGTTAGCGTCGCCGCGCACGCCGAGTCCACACGCGCCCGCACGGCGCACTACGCTTCCGGTAATGGTGTTCCCGTCTCCCGAGACTTCGATCGAGGTGTCGCCGGCAAAGCCGCCGGTGTCGGAATTCCCGCGCACGGTGCCGCCCGTCATCTCGACGACGATCCCCACGCCGCCGGCGCGATGCACGACACGGTTGTCGATTACGCAGCCCTCTCCGTCGGACCGCGCGACGATGCCCGGGCAACCCGGCTCGAGATCATCGACTGGCCGATCGCGCGACGTACGGAGCCGGGCTCTCGCGCGCACGCCGCGGCGGGTGCTGGGCGCTCACGCCGACGAACTGAGCCTGGCACCGTGTGTCCGGAACGACGCGGGGCTACGAAGAGACGACGGAGACAGCGCGTCGCCGGTAGGGCGGCACGTCCTCGCGGACTTCCAGGTCCCGCGGCCAGCGGCGCGGCTCGGGTCGGACGAATCCCGGTTCCTTCAGCGCACGCGCGTCGAACGTCGCAACGGCCTGCGCGCCGCCGTCGAATGACGCCTCGCGAACCACGTAGTCGGAGAGGTCGACTCGGCCGGACCGGAACGCGCGGAGCGCGCGGGAGACGGCGCCGGCGTCCTGCAGCACCACGAGGTCGCCTTCGAGGACGGTTTCGAGCGCGTCGGCGACCTCCTCGCGATCGAGACGATAGACCGACCGCAGCACCCAAGCCGTCTCGCAGACGACCACCGTCAGGATGAGGACCTGTGCCCTCTCTTCCTGAACGCGACGGAGCATCCGGCGGACTTCCGCTGTCTGCTTCGGTTCGTCCGCCACGAGCAGTCGGACGAGGACGTTCGTGTCGAGCGCAATCATGGTCCGCTCCAACCCCGGCGGATCGCCGTCTCGATCTCCTGGATCGTCGCGCGGCGGTCGGTCTTCACGATGCCGACCAGATCGGTGAGCGTTCGCGTCTTGCGGCGCACCCGGATCGTGCCGTCGTTCTCGACCGAGAACTCCAGACGGTCGCCTTGATGCAGTCCCAGGGCGTCGCGGACGTCCTTGGGGATCGTGACCTGCCCCTTGCTCGTGATCGTCGCACTGGCCATACTAAGATCTTACCATATAGTAAGGACCATGACGGTCATCCGCAGCTACAGACCAGCATTCAGCGGTAGCGGTCGCCCAGTTCGGTCTGCCGCGGGGTCAGTTCGATCTCCGTGCCACGGATCCAAGCGCGGAGCACCCGCGTTCGCGGCTGGTAGACCGGGCCGTCGAGCACGATCACGTCCGCATCCTTGCCGCCCTCGAGCACCCGACGCGATCGGCGACACCGACGATCTCTGCGGGAGTCAGCGCGACGGCGTGGAGGGCGGCACGAAGCAGCGCCGCAGTACTGCTCTCGACGAGTGACGACTGACTTCCGACCCTTACGGCCAGAGAGTCCACCGACGAGGCGAGCAGGCGATCGCGGGTCAGTCCAGCAATCGAGTCCAGTTTAGGTAGTTGGGGGTGTCCCGATCTCTACACCGGGTCCATCGGCTCGGTCAGGTGCGACCGCCACGCGAGCGGCTCCTGGCCGCGCGCAGTCGTCCAGTACTCGGTGCCACTGACGATCCGGCCGTGCTGCACCTCGTAGAAGCCGCTTCCGAAGCAGACCAGGTCCGCATGATCCACGCGCACCTCGGATGCGACCTTCGCCTGGCCTGCCGAGACGGACAGGACCGTGACGTGCCAGCCGCCCGGGTACTCGCTCTGCATAGCGACATAGTTCTCGCGGCCCCGGATGCGCTCGCCGGAGTGCGGCCACTCGATGACTACGCCCTCGTGCAGCAACTCGGCCACCCCGGGCCAATCGCGGACCTCGATGCGCTCCCACAGGCTGCGAACGACGGAGGCTGCCATGTGGGAAGCGTAGCAGCAGCCGCTCGGCCCCCCTCAGCGGTAGCGGTCGCCGAGTTCGATCTGCCGCGAGGTCAGCTCGATCTCCGTGCCGCGGATCCAAGCGCGGAGGACACGTGTTCGGGGCTGGTAGACCGGGCCGTCGAGCATGATCACGTCCGCATCCTTGCCGGCCTCGAGCGACCCGACGCGATCGGCGACACCGAGGATCTCCGCGGGGGTCAGTGGACGTCGCGAAGTGCTGCGTCCTCTCGACGACGGCACGATCGACGACAACGACCACGAGGACCTGTTCCTGCACGAGGTCGCCACCGGAACGACGCGCCTGATGACCTATCGTGCAGGCACGGCGCACAGCGCCGACGCCCAGTCGTTCAGCCCGATCTTCAGTCCCGACGGCCGCTACATCGCGTTCACGAGCCTCGCGTCGGACCTGACGTCGGCGCCGCCTCACGTCGACGGCCCGCGCTCGGTATTGAACACGTTCGTGTACGACATGGAGACGGAGCAGATCTCGCTCGTGAGCGTCAACGTCGAAGGGACGGGGAGCGCCAACGAGTACTGCGCCAACCCCTACCAGTTCTCGGGCGACGGCAGCCGACTGCTGTTCCGCAGCGGCGCAACGAACCTCGTGGACGACGTTGTGGACGCGACCTCTGCCAACGACGTGTTCGTGCGGGACTTCACGACCGGTACCACGACGCTCGTGAGCGTCGACGCCGACGGCGTCGCAGCAGGGTCAGTCCAGAATCGGCACGCCATCGGGTGGGGACTCAGTCCGGACGGCCGCTATGTGGTGTTCCAGACGGCGGCCCCGAACCTGGTCCCCGAGGACCAGAACGACGGCACGGACGTGTTCCTGCGCGATCTCGAGCTGGGTGAGACGATCGCTCTCACGACCGACGGGCAAGCGTGCTGCCCCCGCATGAGCACGAGTGGACGCTACGTCATTTACAGCTCTCGCGTGGACGGAGCGACCGAGGGGGACGGCGTGCACGCGGTGTTCCGCTACGACATCCGGCGCGGCCGCACGCAGCTCATCACGCGCCGCCGGGGCACGAAGAACACGCCGTCCTCTTTCGGCGCACACAATCCGAGGATCAGCGCGAACGGCCGCTACATCGCGTTCTTCTCCCGCGCAGATGATCTCGTGGCCGGCAAGAAGAACACGCTAGAGGAGGTGTTCTTCCACGACGCTCGCCGCCGCAAGACACGCGTCCTGACGCGCGTCGCGAAGGGCCTCGAGGCGGACCCGGAGGAGCATGGGTACGGATCGCTGACCCTCAGCGCGAACGGCCGTTACGTCGCCTTCGAGGCGGACACGGACGACCTGGACGCGAGCGACACCAACGGACGCCCGGACGTATACGTGATGCGCACCCGCTGACTTGGAAAGCGGGACACCCGGATCTAGTTCCAACCTCGTATCGAACACGCAGATCTCGCCATGGCGCACGGCCTCGAGTAGGACGCAGCACTCCGCGCAGTCACACTGACTCCCGCAGAATCCTCGGTGTTGCCGATCGCGTGGGGTCCCTCGAGGCCGGCAAGGATGCGGACGTGATCGTGCTCGACAGCCCCGTCTGAATACCGAGGACGGTGGGATCTCCCACCGGGCGCAGATCTTCGCCGCTGGCGAAATTGCCAGTGTCCCGCATTCCACCGGCGCCGCACTTCCTCTCTCTCCGCCCCGCCGATCCCGCAAGATGGGTCCGCCGCAGGAGGCCCTCCGACGATGATGCGCACCGCCAATCCCGCACTGAACGACAAGACGTTCGACGACTTCGAGCAGTTCGGCTCGGCAGTTCCGGCCGCGATGGGATCAAGCACGCGCCGTCGCAGTCGGCGTGGGAGTCCCCCGCCCGGGCCGGTCGTACTCGACGCCCCCGGCGAGTATCAGGATCCCGGGGAGTATGCGGATCCGGGCGAGGTGATGACGCTGCACAGCACGGTCGCCAAGACCGCGATCCTGCTGGCGATACTCGGCGCGGCGGCCTGGTACACGTGGTCGCTGGCGATGGAGGCCCTCGTGGGTCTCCCCGAGGCTGCGGGGCTCGCCGACGGCTTCGCAGCGATGCGCCTCTGGGTCCTGGGCGGCATGATCGGCGGCTTCGTGGTCGCCATGGTCACCGTGTTCAAGAAGACGTGGTCGCCGGTCACCGCCCCGCTCTACGCCGCACTCGAGGGACTGTTCCTCGGCGGCGTGTCCGCGATGTTCGAGGTGGCCTATCCGGGCATCGCGTTCCAGGCCGTGGCGCTCACGTTCGGGACGCTCTTCGCGCTGCTCTTCGCCTACCGCAGCGGGCTCATCAAGGCGACCGAGAACTTCAAGCTCGGCGTCGCCGCGGCCACGGGGGGCATCTTCCTGGTCTACATCGTCGGCTGGGTGATGTCGTTCTTCGGCTCGGGCATCCCGTACATCCACGAGTCCGGCACGATCGGCATCGCGTTCAGCGCGTTCGTCGTGGTCATCGCCGCGCTCAACCTCGTTCTCGACTTCGACTTCATCGAAGAGGGTGCCGCGCGCGGCGCGCCCAAGTACATGGAGTGGTACGGCGCCTTCGGCCTGCTCGTCACGCTGGTCTGGCTCTACATCGAGATCCTGATCCTGCTGTCGAAGCTGCGTGGGCGGAACTGACCCCTCGTACCGCGCGCCGAACACCGAGAACGGTGAGTTCATCACCGTGCGCAGATGTCCACCCGCCGTCCAACACCCGTGCGAGACGATTCCCCCTCAACGCATCAACGCACGCGTAGTCGGCGTAACCGTTCACCCCTTCGTCGCGAGCCAGGATCCAGATCGTTCGGCCATCGGTCGATCAAGATGTTGTGGGCGAGCGGCAGGACGAGGATCTGCGGGCGATGGTCGAGGGCCTTCTGGCCTGGATCGAGGAGCTGGAGCGTCGCGAAGCGAAGCATCTGCGCCGCATCGACGAGCTCGAGTCGCGTCTGAAGCGTGACTCCCGCAACAGCTCGAGGCCTCCGTCGTCGGACCCGGCGTGGTCCAAGCGCCGTCGCGGCCGAAGGCCGCGTAGCGGTCGCAAGCAGGGCGGACAGCCGGGCCATGAGGGCACGGCGCGCGAGCTGGTGGATCCGTCCAACGTCGATGAGACCAAGGAGCACCGTCCCGACCTCTGCGACGCGTGCGGACACGACGATCTCGAGCAGGGCATCGGCGATCCGTACCGGCACCAGGTGACGGTGCTCCCGCGCGTGCTCGTCACGGTGCGGGAGCACCGGCTGCACAAGGCGCGGTGCCGGCGCTGTCGTGCGGTCACGACGGCGGTCCTGCCCGATGGCGTGCCGACCGGGGCCTTCGGTCCGCGGCTGACCACACTTGCCGGCGCGCTGCGCGGCGTGTACCGCGTGAGCGTGCGGGAGACGCAGCGGCTGCTCGGTGAGATCTTCGGTGTGAAGATGTCGCTGGGCAAGATCAGCGACTGTGAGCGTCGGCTCAGTGACGCTCTGCACTCGTCGTACCTCGAAGCCCTCGGGGCAGTCCGCACGTCGCTGCGAGCCAACGTGGACGAGACGTCGTGGAAGGAACGGGGCCGGGTGTGCTGGCTGTGGGCGGCGGAGAGCGAGCACGCCACAGCCTTCGGGATCGATCGCCGCCGCAGTGCCAAGGCGAAAGGGCGGCTGATCGGGCGGCGCTTCGGTGGCACGGTGATCAGCGACCGGATGGGTGCCTACGAGTCACACCCACTTGCCCGCCGCCAGCTCTGCTGGGCGCACATCGAGCGCGCCTTCCGTGCGCTGGCCGAAGGCCCGCGAGGACATCGCCGCTTCGGCAACAAGGGCGTCATGATCGCGCAGTCGGTCATGCGCAGCTACCGGCTCTTCGGTGAGCACGGCGACCGTGACCGGCTGCAAGGCGAAGCCGCTGTGCTGCGCGGACGGCTCGAGCGACTGATCGCGAACGACGACTCGGCTCTGGCCAACCATCTGCGCCCCCGCGTGGTCGCCCTCTTCACCTATGCGCGGACCCAGGACGTGAGTCCGACGAACAACGCCGCCGAGCGCGCGGTCCGCAAAGCGGTGCTCTGGCGCAAGGGCTCCTTCGGAAGCCAGTCCGCTCGCGGACTCCGCTTCGCCGAGCGCGTGTTGACCGCCGCGGCCACGCTGCGACGCCGTGGCGACCAAGTCTTCGACTTCCTCGCCGACTCGGTCGCCGCGCACCTCACCGGCGCCGACCCGCCCGTCATGGTCCCGCTGCCCGTCGCACGCTGAGGCTCACACGCTGTCAAGGGGTGAACGGTTACTCGTGCACCGGGTCGACCCCGCGGCCGACCTGGCGGCCGGCCTCGTGCTCCTCCCGAAGGCCTCGGCGGTCTACACGGCCGACACGGGCACGCCTCCGAGCTGGGCGGTCGCGACGGCCGACGAAGCGACGCTCCCCGGCGGATCGGCGGCCGGCAACCCCGATCCGCCCGACGTCGGTACTCCCGAGCCGGAGCTGGGTACCGGAGGCGGAGCCGGCTCGAATTCGGTCGCCGCGCCACCCGTGAGCGCTGCCACGACGCCGCCCGCGAGTCTGACGACGCTCCCCCCGCCCCCGATGGTCGCGACTGTCTCGGTCACGATCCCGACGGCGCCGCCGAAGAAGAAGAAGAAGCGCCGTCGTCGCCGACGCCGGCAGAAGCGGAAGAACCGATGACGCTCGAGCAGCACGGCGAGGCCTGCGGGCACATGATGGAGCTGCATTGGCGGGTCGCGACCGAGGACGCCGACGACGTCCTCGACTGGACGGCGCTTCCGCTCCTCCGCGCCGACGCGGCCGACTTCCAGCTCTCCGGCCTCGTCGGCGAGCGCCTCGACTATCGCGTCCGGTACATCGACGAAGACTGTCACGCCGGCCCCTGGGCCTACCGCTACGCCCTCGAGCTGAAGGCCCCCGAGGGGACGGTCGAGCCCCCGACCGGGCTCCGCATTCCCGACGGCGCGTGCCTCTTCTGGGAGCCCGGGCCGCTGCTGCTGGAGGTCGGTGACCGCGCCGCCGTTCTGGAGGAAGTGGGTCGCGAAACTGTGGCGCAGCGAGTGGGGCGTCAGCCCCTTGCGGCCACCCAGCCCGGCGGCCTTCAGCGCCAGTTCCCACGACCGGCGGATCTCAACGAAGGGCGTCCCGCGGGTCGAGAGGAACACATGGTCGTCCGGCGAGACGTTCGGTCGCTCGTCCCGCAGTCGCTCCAGTTCCCCGGCCACCGCGCCGTGCAGGTCGAGCAGGTCGGCGGTCCCGGTCTTCGGCCGGTAGAGCGAGATCTTCGCGTCGGTGAAGTCGATGTCCGACCAGCGAAGTGCCGTGAGCTCACCCTTGCGCGCACCCGTGTAGATGGCGGTCAGGAGGAAGGGCCGGAAGTGCTCGGGGCAGTTGGTGATGAGCGCGCCGAGTTCCTTCTTCGTCAGGTAGCGCCGGGGCCGCCGTGTCTCGCGCAGCTTCTTGATGCCGGCGAGCGGGTTGGCGTCGAGGTGCCCGTCGAGCACGGCCTCGTTCAGGATGCGGATGACGCTCTGCTGGTCGGCGTTCAGCGTCCGTGGGCTGACGGTCGTCTTCTTCCCGTAGGACGAGTTCCGGGTCGTCGCGCGCCAGGCCCGGTAGTCCAGCCAGCGGGCAGGCGTGATCTCATCCAGCCGCACGGCCCGCTGGCCGTCACGCTCCCCGAAGTACTCGGTCCAAGCCCGAAGTGCCGCGCGGTAGACACCCATGGTCCCCTTGGCCAGGACCGGCTCGAAGCGGCGCTCGATCACGTCCTTGGCGTAGCCGACCAGCGTGGGGACGTCGCGTGGGGCGCTCTCGACGCTGGCCTGCACGGCCCGCTCCTGCGCCTCCGAGAGGGTGGGCGGGACCTCGTAGGCCTCGGCCAGGATGCGCTTCTCGACCTCGTCGAGGAAGTCCTTGGCCTCCTTCTCGGTGTCGAACGCCCGTGTGATCCAGCGCCGCTCCTTGCGGCAGAAGTACTTGGCCGACCAGGTCCGGCGGCCTGAGCCCCACTTGCGCGAGTAGATGTTGCCGAAGCGGCGCTTGCGCTTGCTCCTGCGGGTCTTCCTCTTCGTCTCTCCTGCCATCTCGCGTTCTCCGGGCTCCGCGTGCCCCACCAGGCGGAGCGCGGCAGGTCCCGATGCACGCTCTTGCGCGGGAGAACATCCAGTAGGTTCCGCCGGGTCAGCCACGGCGGTCCCCGAGAAGCCGCGTGACGCGGTCAGATCGCACGGAGGTGCGCGTTCGCCGATCCAGGAAGGTGCGCACGTCATCGGGCCGGAAGCGCAGGACGCGGGGCGCGACCTCGATGGCCGGAAGGTCGGCCTTCTTGGCGAGGCGGTAGACGGTTGCGGTGTCCACCGAGAGATAGGCAGCCACCGTGGCGGTGTCCACCAGCGGCTCGCCGAACGGCGCGACGGGAGCGCGCCCGGGCAGACCGGCGTCGTGGCTCACAGTCCGTCTCCGAAGTCCATGAGACTCGGTATCCAGAGTTCGCCCTGGTCCGGAGCTGGGGCGTGGGCCTCGGCGGCTCGCATGGCCGGCGCAGCGACCGTCGGGACGTCGCTCGCCTCGGCGAGGCGGTAGAGGGCCGCCTTCGAGTGGGCGTCGCGACCGGCCGACTCGATCTGCCACTCCGCAAACACGCGGTCGCGCGCGTTCTGCAGGGCGTTGCCGAGGCGCGTGCTCTGCGATCGCTCGCTCCCGTCGCCGAGGACGCGCCCCATGAGGTCGGCTGTCCCGCAGAGGGAGATGAGCTCCGCGACGCGCACGGGCTTCTCGCCGTGCGTCTCCCACCACGCGCGGATGAACGCCCGCCACATCGTCCCTTCCGCGTCGGCCGCCGCGTAGAGCGCTTCCAGGTTGCCGAGGAAGCCCTCGACGCCGGCCGCGGCGAGGATGCCACCGACCGTTTCCGACCACCGCTCGAAGCTACCGATTCGCGTCGTACCCGGTGGGCGTCCCCGCGCGATCCAGTTCTGCACCAGCACGAGCACCGCGTGGATGAGCCGAGCCCTCTCGGCCAGTGTCCAGTCGAGCAGGTCCGGGTGGCGAAACCCGGTCCGCAGCCACGGCCGGTCCGTGCCCGAGTCGATGCGGATGCTCACGCAGCGCCGCGCGATCTCGCGGGAGAGGCGCGGGTTGTTCGCCGTCAGCACCCACAGCACGTCGTTCGGCACCGAGAACGTCCTGTTGTGCCCGAGCAGACGATCGGTCCACTCGGGCCACATCGTCGTTGCCGAGGCGATCGCCGAACTGTCGAGGCGTCGCCGTGTCTCCGCGTTGTCGAGGACCAAGAGGGGCCGGCCGCTCGCAAGCTCGGCGCCGAGCTTCTTCCGTACCTCGTCATCGTCGCGTGGGATCGAACCACCCGTGGCGGCCGTGCCCGTGACGAGCACGGCGACGACGTTCACGAGCAGGTTCTTGCCCGAGCCCTCCGCGGGCGCCTCGAAGAGGTGGATGGGAGTGGGACCCGGGATGAGGCGACGAACGAACGGAAGAAGCATCGCCGCCAGCACGTGGGCCCGCGCTGCGCCGTCCACGAATGGGAAGTCACACAGCAGCTCGTCGAAGAGGAGTGTCCGTGCCGCTTCGAGTTCAGCCGCCGACGGCCGTTCGGGCACGGGCGGGACCGTGAAACCCGGTGGCGGCTCGTGCCACAGCCGTGCCCCGGCGTGGTAGCCCGGGCGCGCAACCAACGATCCGTCGGGGGCAAAGACCGGCGTCGCGACGACGGCGTCGAGCGGCTGCAGCTTCTGGTCTGGGAGGTCGAGCATGACGCGGGCGGCATCCTTGCTCGGGAACATCAGCACGTCGCCGTCCTGCGTGGCTCGCACCCAGTCAGCCACGCTTGCGAGGTGCCCGTAGACGCCCGTCTCAGTGAGCACCTCCAGCCGCGCGCCCTTCTCCTCCCGCAACAGGCGCACCATGGACGAGCCTCGCCGAAAAACGAGCGGGCGACGGCGGTTCGCGCCGTGGACGGCGCGCCAGGCGTCTGCGACTACGAAGTCGAGGGGCCGTCCGTTCACCTGGATGCGGGGCCGTGGCCGGCGCCGCCCACTCGTGGTCCCGGTGCCGCCGGTCGGCGCCGGCAGCGGGACACCGGCCAGATCGGCGACGCGCGCGCAGCTCGCCCGGAAGTCAGCGCAGCCGCCGTGGCCGACCAGGAAGTCGAAAACCGAGCTCGTCTTCCCTGAGATGAACGAGTGGAACACGCCACGCTCGGCATCCCCCGTGCCGTCCGCGACGCCTGCCGAGGGGTTCGTATCGCCGGAGGGGGACGAGGGATCCCGGCACTCCATCCACGCGGGACCCGACGACCTGCCCGTGAGCCAGGCGCTGTAGACGGACTCCAGGGGAAGCGCGTCGAGCGCTTGGCGCCGCCAGCCCGCCCACGTTGCGCCGTGTTCGGACGATGTGTTCGCATCGACGCCCGGGGCCACCGCGGCCTCCAGCGCGGCGACGTCGGCCAACACGCGCGCGACGTCGGCCGTGTCCGCGACGTCGAGGTCCTCGGGCGTGAAGGGGGCGAGGTGGCCGGCGTCTCCCGGGCGGTAGAAGAGGTTGGCGCCCTCGGGAGCCCCGTCCCACCACGGGAGCCACACGAGGTTCCCGTAGCCGTTCTTCCTGATCTTGGCCTGCTTTGGGAACACCTCGATCCCGCGTGCGGATCGCGGGTCCGCCACACCGCCGTTGGCGAGAGGGGCGTCCGTCGGTGCGAGCGCGCGCCCCAGGGCCTGCGCCTTCGCGGCCGGGATCGGTGGGTCGAAGAAGCACCACAGGTGCCAGCCGTTCCCGCCGCCCGATCGCTCGAGGTACGCCGGGAGGCCCGCTGCAGCGAACCGGTCGTAGGCCGTGCGCGCGACGGCCGCCGGATCCGCCAGCGCCTCGGCGTGGCCGGCGCCGTCGAAGTCGAGGCAGAGCCAGCGGGTGCTGTTGTCCGGCGCGGGGCAGTAGCTTCCGATGCGGAAACGGCCGGACATCGCGCCGGCGCCGCGGCTGCTGCGGAAGCGGACCTTGGCGATGGGCGCGGCGTCACCGAGCAGGTGTCCGCGCAACAGCCCGTCCAGCGTGCCGTTGGCATCCACCGGACGAGGCGTGCCGCGGTCGGTCCGGACGGCCACGCAGTCCGTGCGGTTGAGAAACCGTCGCTGGAAGAGGTCGATCGCAGCGTCAGCGGCGGGGCGAGCGCACGTCGTCATCCACGGCCCCCGGAGGAGTCCGCAGGGAAGTCCAGGACGGAGAGGAACGTCTTGCGCTTCTCGACCTGCTCCTTCTCAGCGCAGTTGCGCATGCCCCACGAGTCACCGACCAGGATCGCGACATCGCGTGCTCGCGTGACGCCGGTGTAGAGGAGGTTGCGGTGGTGCATGAAGGAGTGCGCCTTGTGAACGATGATCACGGCGCACGGATACTCGCTCCCCTGGCTCTTGTGGATCGTCAGCGCGTAGGCGAGCGCGAGGTCGCGCGTTCCCTCGTTCTCGGGCGTGTAGGCGACGTCCGCGTGGTCGAAGCG
This sequence comes from Planctomycetota bacterium, assembly GCA_965248445.1. Taxonomy (GTDB): domain Bacteria; phylum Planctomycetota; class JAJSAM01; order JAJSAM01; family JAJVHW01; genus CBDFJG01. Next base: position 7,860 of record CBDFJG010000002.1, on the reverse strand, counting down.
CACGGTGAGCTCGCCGCGGCGCGGACCGATTTCGGTCACGATCCCAATCGCGCCGTTCATCACGCCGAGGTCGTAGCTGTTCCGCGTCTGGATGACGCGGTCGCGGAGCAGGAGTCTGGGCCTGCGTCCCGGCGCCGGTGGCGGGACCGTGACGCCGTGGAGCTTGCGCTGCACGAGGCGTTGCAGGAGCACGTTCAGTGCCTCTGTCCCGAGCGGGCCCTTGCGAGTCGGGGTCAGGAGTTGCACGTCGGCGAGAACGTCGAAGCGAAGCCGCTCGACGAGGGCGGACTCGAAGAGCTCCAGAACGCAGTGCTGGACGTCGAGGATGTTGGACCGGTGGTTCAGCGCGACCCAGGGCGGGCGTCCGTCCGGCCCGTCAGGAGCTGTTGCGCGTACGTCGCCCGCGAGGATCGCGAGCGAGTTCTCCTTGAGCACGCCCGCTTGGCGGACGACTTGGTCGAGGACGACGGTCGGACACGGCCGTCGCTCGATCAGATCGCGCAGCAGGTTCCCCGGACCGACGGGCGGGAGTTGGTTGTGATCGCCGACCAGGACGACGCACGTGCGACGGAGATCGATCGCCTGGAAGAGCCGCCATGCGAGCGGCACGTCTACCATGGATACCTCGTCCACGATGACGACGTCGGCTTCGATCGGATCGTCGGGCCCGGCTGAGTACGCGTGCCCGTTGAACCCCAGCAACCGGTGGATCGTCATGGCCTCGCGGCCAACGACCTGCTCGATCCGCTTGGCCGCCTTCCCGGTCGGCGCGGCGAGCACCACGTCCAGCCCGGCGGTCTCGTACATCCGCGTGATCGCGGCGATGGTGTACGTCTTCCCCGCACCGGCCCCGCCGCAGATGAGGACCACGTTCTCGCGGGCAGTGGCTTCGAGCGCGCGCCGCTGGCACTCGTTCAGGTCAGACCCCGCGGCATCGAACAGTTCGTCGGGCTCGTCCGCGGCGAAGTGTGGGTTCCCGCAGCCGCGCGCGGTGAAGACCTCGGCGAGGTCGCACTCCATCCGGTGCATCGCTGGCTGCGCGACCAGAAACCTCCCGCCGACCGAGACGCACGCCAGCGCGCCCTCCGCGATCAGCGAGTCGAGCGCCCCCTCGATGCGATCGCGGCTGTCCGCGACGTCGAGGACAAGGAGGAGGTTCGCGAGGTCGACCAGGTGCTCGTACTCGATCCAGCAGTCGCCTCGATCGAGCCGCTCGGCGACGCAGTGGACTACGCCCGCGCGCAGACGCGAAGGGTGCTCCTTCGGCGTCCCCATCTTGCGCGCCACGAGATCGACTCTCTTGAAACCGAAGCCGGGGACCTCGCGGACGAGCAGGTAGGGATCGGTCTTCAGCACCGTGACCACGGCGTTCCCGAACTTCTCGATGAGCGTCGTCATCTGGTGGTGCGTGAGCTGGAACGAGGCGAGCCAGGTCATCGCGGCGTTCAGCGTGCGCGTGCCGAGCCACTCCTCACGCAGCGCCATCGCGGCTGCGAGCGGCACCTTGGCGACTGCCGCGACGCGCTCGGGCTCCTCGTCGATCACGCGGTCGAAGTCATCACCGAACGTCTCCGCGATGCGGCGCGCCTTGACGGGGCCGATACCGCGGATGCCCTTGTGGCTGGCGAGGAAGTGAGCGAGACCCTCGGCCGTCAGCCGCTGGTCGAACGTGAAGCGCGCGACCTTGAGCTGACGCCCGTACTTCGCGTGCCGCTCGAAGGTCCCGTGAAGAACCACGGCGTCGTGCTGCTGGACCATCAGCGCACCAGCGAAGGAGACGGTCTTGCCGTCGTCCGTGCGCAGACGACCGGCGCTGAAGCGCGGGCTCGCGTAGAAGACGGTTTCCACGCGGCCGCACACCGCGACGGTCTCTGCCTCCATGGCGCGCGTTCTGGTCATCCATCGACCTTCCTGTGGTAGCGGAGCAGGAGCCCCTGGACGAAGCGGCAGGCCAGCTGCCGATCGCTGCAGAAGAAGACCGGCACGCGAAAGTCCACGACCATCGAGAGCGTCGCGCCGAAGACCGATTGCGGGTGCGCGCCCGATCGGTAGCGGTGGGCGAGGACGTCCTCCAGCGTCGCCTCGACGACCACGCAGCCGAGGTCGTAGGTCGCAAGGAGCCGCAGCTCCCGCGCGAAGCGTTCCCGGTTGCGCACGGCCGTCGTGACGAAGTCGTCGAGTGACTTGCGTTCGACCGCCACGACTGTCTCGTGTCCGACGAGCGAGTAGTCGCCCGCGGGCAGCGCCCGCCTCACGGGCGCCACCCGTGCGGGATCAAAGCCGTAGGGCTCCTGCTCCCGCGTGTCGATGACGACGGCGATGCGCGTCATCCTAGAAGGGGATCAGCTCGTCGCCGAGGGCGGCGCCCGGGCCCGAGGTCGTGTCCCCGACGCCTTCATCCACCACGATCCGGCGGTTGAAGTAGACGTTCTCGTTCTCACCGCGCGTGCGCTTGGTGATCTCGAGCTTCACGTCGAGCAGTTCCTCCAGACGGCCCGGCAGGTCCGAGACCTTCGCGAGGTCGAGACCGCAGGTGTGGAGGTCGTTCTTCAGCCACTTCATGTTCTCGCGCGTGGCCATCACGTTGTTGCGCCAGAGCAGGCGGCCGCGGCACTGCGGCGCGATCACGCGCAGCGTCCACTTGAGCATGGGGTTGCCCGAGCTCTTGGCGCGGGTCAGCTCGACCTTCTCGACGTTGATCTGGTACTTGCCGTCGGGGATCGGCTCGAACTCGCGCTCCTCGATCGGCGCGCCGGCGAAGTCGTCGTCGAACTGCGAGAGATCGAAATCGTCTGCGCGGCCGGCGCGGTCGTTGTTGGACTCGTACATGGGGCTTTCTCCTGGGGGTTACTTCGTGGCCTTGCTGGGACGCCCCGCCGTGAACGCGGCGAGGAACTTGGGGTAGTCGAGGTCGATCACCTCGGGCAGGCGACCCGTGCGGTCGCCGGCCTCGTACTGTGCGGAGGGCTTCGTGCGCATCACGCGGCGGACGACGGTCTTGCCGTCCTTGCCGACGCTCGTCTCCAGGTCGCAGAACAGGATCATGTCGACCATGCCGAGCACGATCTGCCGCGCCTTCTCGGGCAGCGTCGGGACGATGCGCATCACCTTCCCGGTGCGCGTTTCGAACTCGCGCTCGACGGAGTGCGACACGAGGAAGAGCCCGTAGGGGAGCAGCGCGAGCTTGTTCAGCACGCGGTGGAACTCGTTGTTCACCAGCGCGTAGCCCTTGCCGTAGGCGAGGTCGCTCTGGTGGTCGACCTTGAACTTCGCGCAGATGTAGTCCGCGCACATGCGGTAGGCGTTGTCCACCGTGTCCAGCACGATGGTCTTGAAGGGGTGCTCGCCCTTGCCGATCTCCGCACACGCGGCGAGGAGCTCTTCCCAGGTCCCGACCGGGGACTGGAAGACCTCCAGGCTGTTGAGGCCCGCCTCGGTGGCGAGGAACAGTGCGTCGCCCGGCTGCGAGCACCACGTGGACTTGCCGATCTTCGTCGGTCCGTACACCAGCACGGTCAGGTCGGCGAGCGCATCTCGCGGGGGCGTCTTGGCGGTTGGAAGCATGGGATCTCCTTCGTTTGATCAGTGGTTGTTCAGGACTGGCAGGCGTCGCCTTCGCACCCCGCCGGCTCGGGCAGCCGCTCGAGCACGGCGCCGCACGTCGTGCACAGGCGCACGGCGGGGCCGGCAGCGACGGTGACCGCGTGCTCGCACATCAGAAGGGCACGGGCTCGGCGGTCTCCGCGTCGCGCAGTTCCTCGTGGGGCGCCACGCGCTGGTAGAGGTTCTCGATGACGTTCGGGCTCCCGCCCGAGCGGCAGAGCGGGAAGTACGCGCACGGGCGCCCCCAGCGGAAGCAGTACGAGGTGTTCTCGTAGAAGACGTTGCGCCTTCGCGCATCGAGGAACGCCTGGGTCAGCTCCCAGAGTTCGGCGCGCAGCGTCTCGAAGCGATCGCGCGAGATGTAGATCGGCTCGCGATGGAACATCCCGGGCTCGGCATGCTTGACGAGGAGGCGCGCCTGGAAGTCCTCGTCGCTCTCGGGCATTCGGCGCTTGGCCGAGCTCTTCCCGGTCTTCGACTTGGCGATCAGCGCGGCGCGGCGCTCCTCGTACTCGATCTGCGTCTCGCCGGCGCGCTGCTTCAGCCGCGTCTTGACCAGCACGTTGTAGAGGACCCCTGCGATGCGGATCCCGAGCGCCTGCTCGACGTAGTGCGCGTAGAGCGTGATCTGGAAGTCGGTCCAGAGGCGTTCGAGGTAGCTGGCGTCGAGGACGCTGGCCGTCTTGTGCTCGAGCAGGAAGTGCTCGTCTCCGATGCGGACGATCCCATCGACCTTCCCGGAAAGGACGAAGCTCCGGCTCGCGGCGCCCGTTGCGGGGTTCACGATCCGGCCCTCGAACGTCTTCTCCAGCGCGACGACCTCGAAGTCCTCGGTCGGGTAGCGCGCCGCGTAGCCGCGCATCATGGCCGTGGCCAGGTGCCACGTACGGTGCTGGTCCTCATCGCGAGCTCGGTCCGCGCAGGCGCGGTCGATGTGGTCGAGCGCTGCGGACAGATCGCGCGTCCCGTGCCAGATCTCCAGGCACTCATGAATGAGCGAGCCGAAGCGGAGGTTGCGGTCGCGCTCCAGCGGGACGAGATCCAGCAGGTAGCGCCACTGCGCGGCCTTGCGGCAGTTCCGGAAGAGCGACCACATGGAGTAGGTCGTGACTACGCGCGTGTTCATCGGCCGTTCCTCGCGTGAAGGTCCATGTCGGGGCGTCCGATCCGCTCCTCCGAGGCGACGCGTTCGACCGTGAAGGCGTCCTCCCCGAACTCGCGGCCCAGGAACGTGGTGAAGACCTTGGCGATCGTCTCGCCGGCCGGCGTCGTGGCATCGACGACGCAGGCGCGCTTCGCTTCGTCGAGCAGGAACTCACCGTCCATCCGCACCTGGGAGTGGCCGTGAACTCCCTCCGCCGCGAAGACGGCGAGAAGCAGCGAGTCTTCGACCTCGTCGAGGTCGACCGTCGGCCGGAACGAGTAGCGGTAGAGCGTGCGGGGCAAGTGGATCTCCGTGGGGGCGTTCATCTGGTCCCCCTACTGATCACCTACCGGAGCCGCCGCCGACGTGGCGGTGGACTGCAGGTAGATCCGCAACCCGGCGCGCTCGAAGCGGCCTCGGATGCGAGCGATCCGATCCCTGACGGTGCGCCGGGGGACGCCGGTTGCGCGGGCGACCTCGGTCGGCGTCTGGCGGGAGAGATGTCCCGCGAGGTCGCGCAGGTCCTCCGGCAGATCCGACAAGGCCGTCGCGACGTCGAACTGCAGGTCACGGAGGTCTGCGTCGTCGCGGGGTGTCCGGCCGTCGCTGCGGCCGAGGCGCTGGTCGATCGTTGCCCAGACGGGTTCGGCGTGCCCCTCGTCGTCGCCGGTCTCTGCGTCGAGCGAGGCAACGCACCGCGCGGGAGGCGAGTCAGGAGGTCGAGGTAGAGCTCCTGTTCGATGTCCCCGCGGTCCGAGACGGTGAACTCTGGCCGTCTGATGAGTTGTCGCGCCTTGTGGCGGACGAGTCGAACGGCGTGCTGGTCGAGGCCCTGCTGGGCGGTGGTGTTGTGTGCCATCGCCCGCGACTTGCGACAAGTCGCTGGGCGTGGCGTTGGGAGCGTTCAGGAGGCGCGGAGAATCGACGTAAGACGCAGTGCTCCAATGGGTTGAAGCGAGTGGGTTTCTTCGGGAATCCGAGATTGCTCCAGCGACATGTCGCTGGGCGGCGCTAGATCGAGAGCGAGATCACGGTGCGCCAGCCGCGGGGGCGTTGCGTGCTGAACACGATTGGGCGCCCCTCGGTGATCCGGAAGAAGGCGCGGAGATCGCGGACGAGTCGCTCGCACTGCTTCTTGCGATTCCGATGGGCGTCGCGGTCGCTCCAAGTGAGCCAGCCCTGGCGATTCGCGAACGTGCGCAGCAGTTCCCATTGGAGGGTCGGCTGATGCGTCTTCCGGTTCACCATGCCCATCTCGGCGTAGCTGAACCGCCCGGCGGTCCCGAGCACGTCGACCGAGACCGTGTGCGAGTCGGTGAACCGGACGTTGACGTCGCTCCACGTGGCATCGCCGGGCGTCGCGAAGTAGGCCATCCCGCTCTTGCTCGGGCCGTCAGCCGGCTCCGCGATGCCCTCGTGCAGGGACGCGAACACATCAGCCGGCGCCGTGCGGATCGCGAGCGCCCCTCCGTCCCCGAGGCCGGTGAAGTCGGGGAGCGCTACGACCGCGGCGCCGCGCGACGTGAGTTGGCGTGCCGTGTCCGAGGCGACGTGGTCGGTTGTCGGGACGATCAAGGCGAACGCTTCCGTCTCCAGCGCGAGGAGGCGCTCACAGACGCTGGTCATGGCCGCGCGGTTGGGTTGAATCGTCAGGTAGACGCCGAACTCGCGGCCCGCTACCGGCCGGTAGATACCGCAGACGGCCGTGCGACGAAGCCCCGTCGCTTCGGTCGGTGCATCTCCCCGCAAGTCGAGTCCGTCGCGCAGCCATGTGGCGAGCCGCAGGAGATCCAACCGACGAATGACTACGTCCTCCCGCGTGAGCGTGAGCGTGTCGCACGTGAGCGGGTCGCGCTGACAGACTGCGACGATGTCGTCGGCGCCATGCTCGACGACGCGGCGCGGACAGCCATCGCTGCCGGGCTCCGGACAGGGGTACGACGTCGCGTACCCCTCTAACGTCTCGAGGAACGGCCACACCGCCGTGACCGCGTCCCCGAGGGCCTCTCGCCACTGCGCCTCGACGCCGGAGCGGACCGGCATCGCCTCAAGCGCGCGCCACAGGGTCTCCGCCGTCATCGTCGAACTCCTCCGGGCGGGGCACGAGGAACTCGCGCATCCGCAGCCACTCCTCGACGTGCTTGCCATCGTCGTCGCGCGTGAAGGTCGCCACGTTCGGCGGTCGGACGTTCACGCTGCGCGGCGTCTTGCTGTCGCTGAACTTCACGCGGAACTTGGCCCCGCTGATCCGCACGCTGTTGAGGAGCTCGCGCTCGCGCGCTTCGAGGGCGGCGAAGATGTCGCTCGCGCGGCGAGTCTCCATCTCGTTGTACGCGCCGCCCCAGAAGTACGTCACCTCAGTGAGGTGGATCGAGTCGATGCCCTCGACGTCCGCGCACACGAGCGCCGCCTTGCCGTGCACCTGAAGCGGCTCGAGCGTGTACTTCCTGAGCGAGGCCGGGAAGTGCTCCTCATCGCCGAAGAGGTGCAGCCCGAACATGCGGCGGTAGAGGTCCTTCTCGCCCTTCGTCACCGCGTTCACCCGCAGCTCGCCGACGACCGGGTTGTAGACCACCACGTCGTGCTTCTCGGGGCGGTAGAACACGCTCGACGACTGGCCGTCCTTCACCGCGCCCTCGCGTCGGTACGTGTCGCCATGCCGCACGAGGAACCACACCTCGTCGGGCTTCGCGTACATGAGTACGCGCACGACGTCGCTCTTCTTCTTCTCCCCGAACCAGTTCCCGAGTGACCGCTCCAGGGCGCGCATCTGTTTCGCCCGTCGGCCGCGTGAACTGCGTGGTCGGACGATCCTTCGCCAGGAAGGACAGGAACGACTTCTTGCTCGCGACGACGGCCTCGGCGTGCTGGCGCTCCAAGAGTTCGGGCGAGTGGAGCCACACAGCGATCGCGACATCGCCGGGCGTCAGGTCCGACGAGTTGCCGAGGTCGGGACGGTCATCCACCGGCATGCGGTCGATCGTCGCCAGGAGGGTCTGCATCCCGTCCTCCGTCGCCATCTCGTTGGAGATGAACAGCGCGTCGATGAGCGCCTGCGGCATCGTCTCGTCCGGGTCCACGAGGAAGCTGGCCAGCGCCTCGTAGTCCAGATC
>CBDFJG010000001.1:0-654057 GCA_965248445.1 Planctomycetota bacterium | reverse complement strand
TGGCCGCTCGTGTCCCTCAGTACCAAGGGCAGACACGGGGCGGTCGTCATGGTCGCCGCGCCCGAGGGCGCTCCACTGGAACCGCCGCCGCGACCTGGGCGCGTCCCGAAACTGCGGAACCTCGGACCCGGCGAGGTCGTGATCCACGACGGACCCCAGTCAGCAACGATCACGTACGGCGATGACGGGCGCTGGAAGGAAGTGACGCGCGGCGGGCCGAAAGACACGCTCTGGGGCGTGATCGCGGCGCTGGCGAAGAAGTCGGCGAACCCGGTGGAACTCGTGGCCGAGTTCATCGCCGGTCTCGACGTGGCGCAGCATGGCCCGGGTCGCGTCCACCTGCCGGTGCGCCTTCCCGGCGGCGTGCAAGGCGTCTGGAACTGCGGGCTCTTCGCGCTCCGCGAGGCGCTGTTCGATGGCCGCGTTCCTGGGAATGCGCGGTGGGCAGCAGCCGACGGGTGTGTGGGCAAGGCCATCGCTTGGGGCGGCTCACCTGAAGAGGCGATGGCCGCCTGGCGCACCGAGGTCGAACGGACTCGACCGTTCCCTCCCGAGCCGGAAACTCCGCCAACCCCTCCGCCCGAGGAGAGCGCCCGGACGACATCCGACCCGGCGGCCGGGACGTTCGGCGTGTCGATGACGCTACGCGGTCCGTCCAGCGACGTCGCTATGCCGGAGCCGAGCGTTGCGAACACACCAGCCGTTCTGATCGAGCTTGGTCCGCCACCCGACTACGACCCGCCGATCGGGGTCTGGACCCGCCTCCTCGGCCGACACGGCACGACGATTCACGGAGCCCTTCGCCGAGACGAGAACGGCTTCACGCTGCTCGGGGACCGGCTGGCCGCGGTCATCGAGTCGGAGGATCTCGAAGACCTGAGGCGGCGTCTCACGGTCGCCGACATCGACCACGACTCCCGTCCGATGCCCACCTTCGAGCGCCCGCCTGGGTTCCCCGAACCGCCGACACCGACCAGCACGGTCCGCACGTACAGCGTCGTGGACGAAGACACGGGTGCTCCGACGGCCGTGACGTTCAAGTCGGGGTCAAGGGGCGTTGGGTTCCACGCGCGCAGTCTCGACGGGGATCAACTGCGGTGGTACGTGGTCCGGCAGCGATGGCTGGGTCGCTGACCCTCGAGCGGGTTCACGGGATGGTCTGTCACGATCCGACAGCCCGGACTCCCCGATACGCGTACGGGGACGCCGGACGATCCGGCAGCACCATCAGCCGGGAGAGCGCTGTCACCGCAGCGACCACCCCGTCGATGCGCTTCTTCGAGTTCGTCTTGATCGGACGGACGTTCTCGTTCGCGTCCTCCTTCACGGCGGCGTTCGCGACGCACCACGCCATCGTCTTGTTCGCGTCGTGGTGGACGCGGCCAGCCTTCGTCAGCGCGTAGAGCACCTTGCAGGCGGCCGACAGCGTGCGCGGTCCCTGCCGCACCTCGACCGCGTCGAAGCCCGCCTTCTCAAGTTGGAGCGCGAACTGCAGCGCGTTCCACGGGTCGTAGCCGATCTGCTTCACGCCGTAGCGCGGCGCGATCTCATCCACGATCGCGCGGTAGATGAAGTCGTAGTCCACGACGCTCCCGGGCGTGGTGCGCAGGTGTCCGGCGCGCACCCAGACGCCGTAGTCCACGCCGTCCTCGCGCGACCGTTCGTGCAGCCGGTCTTCGGGCATCCAGAGGTAGGGGACGACGGCCAGGTCGTAGTTGATGGAGAGAACGCGTTTCACCGGCTCGCCCCCCTCGTCCAGGTCGGCGACCTCGACGCTCGGCGTGTCCGGCGTCGTTGGCGGCAACCGGAAGACCAGCACGAACGCCGTCAGGTCCGTCGTGCTGGAGAGGTCGAGCCCGCCGGCGACGGGGAGACCTGCCAGCGTCTCTGCCGCTGGGAGCGCCGGGCACGCCTTCCACCACTCGATGGGAATCCAGACGTCGGTGGTCTTCGTCCAGAGGTTCAGGTGCAGGCGCTTGAAGGCGTTCTGCTTGCGGGGCTCCGCAATGGCCGCGCGGCACTCGGCTTCGAGGTAGTCGCGCTTGACCGTCACGTCGAGCGATGGGTTCGCCTTCGCCCACGTCGCCGGATCGCGCCAGTCGTCCTCGGGCGACGCCTCGAAGATGATCGGCAGGTACGTCTCGTCCTCGATCACGCCAGACATCACGCGGCGTGCGAACTCGTACTCCTCGTAGCACACCGAGTCGTGGTCATCGCCCGCCGTCGTGATCAGCACCACGATCGGCTGGCGCCTGGCGGCCACGCCCTTCGCGAGCGTCTCGTAGAGCTCGCGGTTCGGCTGCGTGTGGAACTCGTCGAAGAGCAGCGCGTGGATGTTGGGGCCGTGCCCTCCCTTCACGTCGGACGACACCACCTTGAACGACGAGCGCGTCTGCGGCACGACGATCGACCGGCGGAAGGTCTCCGAACGAGACGCGAGCGCCGGACACAGCTCGTTCATGTCACGCGCCTCGTTGAAGACGATGCCCGCCTGCTCGCGGTTGGCGGCCGCGGCGACGATCTCTGCACCCGGCTCACGGTCGCAGTGCAGGAGGTAGAGCCCAAGCCCCGAGCACATTCCGCTGTTGTGCGTGGGCACCATTCCATCGCCGGCGAGGAACAGCCCGTCGCGCGCGTCCACCTGGATGCAGCGCACCGGCACGGACGGAACCGGGTCGACAGCGACTACGTAGCGCGATGTCGAGCGCGGACGACGCTTCGGACGCGGCCTGAGTCGATTGCGTTTCCACGGCGTCCGGAACACCGGACGGTCGTCGGCGAACGAGCGGAACTGTATGTCGTAGCAGGCACCGCAGTCCTTGCCGTTGAGGACAGCCCGCTCCTCGCGCACGGACGGCTTGAACCCGAGGCTGCGCAGGAGCTCGACGATCCCGTCGCGCAGCCGCGGGTGGATCGTCGTGATCTCGCACTCGCCTGCCTTGCTCGCCGTGCCGTCGGTATCCATGAGCCCCCGCGCGAGCGCCATCCGCTGCTCGAACGAGGCGCGCAGGTAGACCGCCGGGATGTGCTTGTCCCCGAGCAGGCCGAGTTCGCGGAGCACCCGCTGGAGCGACTTGCCGTCAAGCACGCCGGGCTCGTTCTGGAGACCGAGTCGAAAGCGCGAGCAGCCGCGTTGCGCCGCCGTCTCGCGCAGCGGGATGCCCTCGTCCCAGACGTGCGCCAAGATGTCGAGATCGCGGTCATTGATCGTCACGCCGCTTCCCGCGGAGTCGCCGTCCCCGAGCCAGACGCCGAGTGTGTACGGCGGAACCGGCAGGTTCACGGGAGGGAGCCGCATCGCCGCCGCGACGGGGATGCGGTGGTTGTTCGAGCGCACACCCGCGCCGACGTAGGGGCCGCTCGGCGTCTCGTGCAGTTCCCGCGTGGTGCGGATCGCTCCCATGCGTCCCTTGGCCTGCTCGCCTGCGGCGCGCGACTCGGTGTACCAGAGGTGATCTGCGTCGGCGACGAGGGACGTGCCGTCCGAGAAGTGCACGCGGAAGCACTCGTGGCCGTGCATGACGCCCGTGGTGGCGACGACACGCACCGGCCTGCCATCGGCCCCGAACACCCGGCCCCCGCGCCGCAACTCGCCCATCGTGCTCCAGCCCTCGGGTGTGGGGATCGGCGTGTCGAGGGCGAGCGCCTTCCCATTCTTCTTCGCGATCTCCAGGAAGACCCGTCGGAAGCGGCGACGCCCATCGCTCGCGCGCTTCCACCCAAAGAGCGGACGGACGAGCAGGTCCCTCTGCCAGTCCAGGAGCTCGAACGCACGCCCCGCGAACTCGCCCTTCAGATGCCGCAGGAACGCCGGGAAGAACTCCACCGCGCGTGAGGCGTCGGCCTCGTCGAAGTAGTACTTCCCGTCCTCGTCGTCGATCGCGATCGTCACGCCCGGCCAGCGGCGCCTGGCTTCAGCGTTCGCGAGGACGGCGGCAACCGTCGGGTCGGCGTCCTTCGCGTTACGTCCCACCGGACGCGCCGAAGAACCGCTCGAAGGCCGGGTCCGCCGCGGCGCCCGGCGCGTTCGGGACCTGGACGCGGGCGCGCGAGGACGGCGTCATCCCGAACTCCACCAGGACCCGCACGAGCTGCTCGGTCGCCTTGGTCGCGATGGCGAGGTAGGGCGACTGCATCGGGTAGCCGTTCGGCGACATGATGATCGTGCCGTGCTCGCGCAGCTTCTCCTCGGCGTCCACGAGCCGCGCCCATGTGAGGCAGTACGTCGTGAGCGCGGCGCCGTCGATCTCCGACAGCAGCCCGAGGGCGTGGAGCTTCTTGGCCATGCGCCGCCACTCCGAGCGCGCCTCGCCCTGGAGCACCTTCGGGCACTTGGGGATCACGGCCTTCGGCCTCGGCTCCTTGGCGTTGAGCTTGCGCTTGCCGGGGTTGCCGGCCAGCACCTTGAGCGCCGTCGGCTTGGGCTTGCGGCCGCCGCCTGGTCCGCGCGACCTACCCACAGCGCACCTCTCGTCGAGGGAGCCGCACGTACCGGATCGGGATGCCGATCGCCTTAGCTGCTGCGATCTCCGTTGCCATCCCGTCGGTGGGTGGTCCGAGGACGAGGACCTCGTCGGCGACCGCGAGCCACGCGAGTCCGGCGCCGATTCCGAGGGCGCGTTCTGCTGCGTCACCGTCGTCGAGAAACGTCGGGTAGAGCAGATGCGGCGCGAGCGGCGCATCCCCGGCGCGTGCCACCTCGCGGCACGCTGCTCGAGCAACCGTCGCGTTCGCGGCGACGTCACCACGGAGGGGCGAACAGACGAAGACGCGCTTCATGCCGCGACCTCAGCAGTGACACGCTCGGCGGTCTTGCCGGTGAAGGCCTCCCACCGGCGCACGACCACGTCGCAGTACTTCGGGTCGATCTCCATCGCGAAGCACCGCCGGCGCTGCCGCTCGCATGCGATGAGCGTGGTGCCCGATCCGCAGAAGGGCTCGTAGACCTCGGGGAAGTCGTGGTTCGCGACGGGGCGCTCCATGCAGAGCAGCGGCTTCTGCGTCGGGTGGTCGAACTTCTCCTCCTTGCTCCCGGCCATGAGCTGCTTGGGAGACGCGACGTCCCACAGGTTCGACTGGTCGCGGGTGCCGATCCACCGCGCCGACTCGCCCTTGCGCACGGCGTACCAGCAGGGCTCGGTCTGGTAGTGGTAGTGGGTCCGACTCAGGACGAAGTGCGGCTTGCGCCAGATGACCATCTGCCGGAGCTCGAGCCCGATGCGGCGCAGCCCCTGGCCGACGTCCACAGTGAACGACGAGGCGTGCCAGACGTAGGCGACGCGAACGCTCGGCGCGAGCTCGAACGCGTCGGACCAGTCGGCCTTGGTGTCGCCGGAGATGGTCGTGTTCTGGTGCCCGTCGCGGCGCTGCATGTAGGACGCCTGCGCGGGACCGAGCGCGTTCTTGCCCGCGCGATCGCGCCACTCCATGTCGAGCTCGACGCCGTAGGGCGGGTCGGTGACCAAGAGGCCCGGCGTCGCGCCGTCGAGCAGCCGCGCGACGTCTGCCTCGTCCAGCGAACTGCCGCAGAGCAGACGGTGCTCGCCGAGCAGCCACAGGTCTCCCGGCTGGGTGACTGGCTCCTCGGGCGGCTCGGGCACGGCGTCGGGGTCCGAGTTGCCGCGGGCCGCGGCGCCCGCGCGCGAGCCGAGCTTCGTGAGCATGGAACGCAGCGCGGCGTCGTTCGCTTCGGCCTCGCCGAGAAGTCCCGAGAGCTTCTCCGGGTCGGCCGTCGCCATCGCAGCGAGCGGGTCGAGGGACGCGAGGACCAGCGCCTCTTCCTCTTCGGACAGGTCCACGTAGATGACGGGCACGGTCGCCTCGCCCCGGGACCGCGCGAGATCCACGCGCAGGTGACCGTCCACCAGATGTCCGGTGCGGCGGTTGACGACCACGTCCTGGACCCAGCCGACCTGGTCGAGAAGCCCGCCGAGAGCGTCACGCTGCGCCGGCGGATGCTTGCGCCAGTTCTTCGGGTTCGCGGTGATCTCCTCGGGCGAGACGTCGCCGCGTCCGACGATGCGAGAGCGCCAGCCCGGAGTCTCGGCAGACGCCGAATCGGGGGGATCCCCCCTTGCTCTTGTTTCGCGGACGCGCACGCGAGATTTTCCCGCCGGTCCTTTCGGCCGAGGCTGGCTCGTTCGATCCCGCCCCTCCCCTGCCACCTCGTCAGCCATGGGAGAGGGCCTCGGCCGAGGCGAGTTCCGACACCTCCCCGGCGAGCCCGATGTCGGAACCGAAGGCGGCGAAGAGGAGCGGGAGCTCGTGGAGTGCGGCGCGAGCGGCGGGCTTGGACTGCGCGACGCGGTCGCGATCCTCGGGACGCACGCCGCGAACGCGGTAGGCGTCGATGGCGTCACGCAGCTTCTTGGCCGAGCGCAGCACCTCGGCCAGGTAGTCGCGCTCGCCGGGCTCGGTCAGCTCGCGGAGTTCTGCGAGGGTCTCTGCGCCGAGTTCGAGCGCCTGCTCGATCTGTTGGCGCGAGAGCTTGATCTGGCGGTTCAGCACCGCGCGGCGCGCGTGGGGGACGGCGCGCTCCAGGGCATCCACCGCCTCGGCGAACGCGGCGGCGCGACGGACGGTCTTCTCGCCGACGCCAGCAGCGGAAGCGAGGCGCACCGAAGACTGGTCACTTTGACCAGTCTTCCCTCGCCGGCCGTGCTCCCGCTTCTCCGCGCTGTACTGCCGCCCGAGGTAGTACATCGCCCAGTGCGACGTGAGCGAGCGCCGGGTCCGCTGCGCCGTGACGAACCACGCAACCGCCGCCGCGCGGTCGGGGAAGGAGAGCTTCGTGACCTGGAACGCGATGCCGTCCTCGCGACAGATCGCCAGCCGGTTGTGGCCGTCGAGCAGGACGTCCTGCTCCTGCCACACCACCAGCGCGTCGCGGCAGCCCTCGGTGCGGAGCGACTCACGCAGCGCCGCGCGCGTGGCGTCGTCCATCGGCGCACCGAGTTCGACGAGTTCGGGGTCGATGCGGGGCGACCCGGTGGCGGCGGTTGCCTCGCGAAGAACGTAGGGAACGTCGTCTGCTCGACGGAGCCGCGTCCACTTGGGCTCGCCCTTGGCCTTCGCGTAGACGCGGGAGCACCGCGGCGGCGAGATCGGCAGGTCGAATGAGAGGAGTCCGCTCGCGACGGACTCGGCGATCTCCTCGGGACCGGCGAGCACCGACGCCTCGACGCCCGGCTCGGCGTTGACGGTCTCGGGTTCGTCGTCCCCGCAGAGCGCCGCCTCCAGGACGGCGGAGCCCGCCGGAGTCCGCCAGGCCAGGTCGAGGTCGGTCAGCGCGACGGCGTAGCGGGTCATCGGAGGACCCTTCGCCGCTTGCGACCGAACCCGCCGTTCTCGCGCACGGTTTTGCGGCCATGGCAGGAGCGGCAGAGCGTGCAGAGGTTCGACGGTGCGTGGTTCTCCCGGTTGCCGTCGATGTGATCGACCTGGAGGTGCTCGTTGGTGCCGCAGACCTCGCACGCCGGGTGCCGCCTGAGGTGCCATTCGCGGATGCCGCCCTTGCCACTCCACGACCTCGGGTAGCGCTTCGAGCCGGAGGGCCGCATCGAGTCGATCTCAGCCCGCCGCGCTCGCAGGTGCCGGTGCGCGTGCTCAGGGCAGCGCGCCCCGCCCCGCACGAGAGCAGGACAACCGGTGTGGGCGCAGCCGCGGGGAGGTCGGTGTGGCACGCCCCCAAAGTGCGGCCGCACGGAGTGTCGTGCCACTCGGCCCGGCGTCAGCGCATGCGGGCGTGGCGTGGGGCGTGCCGAGGCGAGCGGCGCACACCCCCGGCACGCCAGCCCTCCGTCTGCGCGCGGTGCTCGAGCCAGCACTCGGCGCTGCAGTAGAAGCGCTTGGGCGGCCGGATGAAGCAGCCGCAGACCTTGCACGAGGGCGATCCGCTCAGCACGCGATCCGAGCGGTCGAGGCGCGGAAGCGGAGGGATGATCTGCATGGGTGGCGGCGGCGGGAAACCGCACACCGGACACACGTCGATCAGCGGCAGACGGGAGCGGAGCCAACTGCGGGCGACGGCGATCTCCGGGCAGCCCATCCGGCGCATGCGTTCCTGCTGTTCCTCGCAGAGCGCGCAGTCCCCGTGCGGACAACAGGCCACGCCGTGAAGTAGCCCGGCGAGGCAGTGCTGCGCCTCGCGGTTCCACGCGATGCAGGGCCAGGACCTGCTCACCCATCCCACACAGGAAGCCCGTCGACGCCGATCCGCGGCGGCGCGTAGTTGGCGGAATCGAATGTGCGCGCGGCTTCTCGAAGCGCGTCTTCGCCGAGGAAGGGGAGTGCGAGCGCGTGGACCTGCGCGAAGCGTCGCCGGATCTCCTCGAACCGGTCCTGCGGGAGGCGCCCCGCGTCGAACTGCTCTCTGGCTCGCGCCACGTTGCGGCGAAGCCAGGCGTAGTACGGCGGATCGAGCCGCCGGTAACACACGCCGCTGACCACGACGTCGTCTGCGAGGACGTACGGGGGGCGGGATTCGATGATGTCGAGGTCGGTCGCGACCCACACCGCCGCGCCGGCAGAAACGCAGGTGCCCATACTGGTGTCCTACCGAGAACGCCGGCGAAGTGGCGGTGGGCGGGACGTGCGGGATGTCGCGCCCGCGATGCGGAGAGTCGTGCGGGATGCCGCAGAGCACTACCCGCGACGCAAGTGCCTATACTGCAAGGACTTGCGGATTGTTGCGGGGGATTGCGGGGAGTTTTGGCGCTACCCCGCAGGTGCGTGCCCGCATGTGCGTGCGCGCGTAAGCGTGTGCGCGTAAGCGTGTGCGAGCGCGCGTAAGAGATCTTCTTGATTGCTACTGCGCGCGCGCACACACCTGCGAAGGGTTAGAGAAGTATCCCGCAACATCCAGGACGTGGAGCTAACCCGAATCGTTCACCAGCCGGGAATCTGAGCGGGCCGTCGTCTGTCTAAGTGCTCGTACTCGCTAGTACTTGCACCGACAGGAGCGCCGGCCCGATGACGACAGACTGTAGCCCGCAGGGGACCCTCTTCGCGGGCATCTGTGGACGCACCGCGGTGACGCGCTTCGACGCCGGTACCGTGACGAGCGACGGGGGCGTGCTGCTGCTCGAGCGGGTCGATCGTCGCATCGATCTGCTCTCGCGGTTTGCGCGCTGCTTCGGGGACCACCGGGACCCGCGTCGGGTCGAGCACACGGTCGGCCAGATGCTGCGTCAGCGGGTCTTCGGGCTGTGCGCGGGCTACGAGGATCTGGTGGACCACGACCATGTCGGCAAGGACCCGCTGTTTGCCGCGGCGTGCGGCAAGCGCGAGGGTGCTCTGGCCACGCACCCGACGCTCTCGCGGCTCGAGACCACGCAGCTCGGCGCCACGGCACAGACGCGCTACGCCAAGATCGAGATGGACCAGGAGCGCGTGGACAGCGTGCTCAGCGACGTCTTCTGCGAGGCCATGGGGCCGGAGGATCCGGGCCTGCTCGTGCTGGACCTGGACCACTCCGACGTGCGGCTGCACGGCCGGCAGGAGGGCCGCTTCTTCCACGGCTACTACGGGCACTACTGCTACCTGCCGCTGTACGTCTTCTGCGGCGAGCACCTCTTGCTCGCTCGGCTCCAGACCGCTGACAGAGATCCCGCGCGCGGAGTCGTGGACGAGCTCCGTGCGCTGGTCTTACGTCTGCGGCGCCGCTGGCCCCGGGCCAAGGTGCTCGTGCGCGCAGACTCGGGCTTTTGCCGCGAGGAGCTGATGGCCTGGTGCGAGGCCGCCGGCCACTTCTACCTGCTGGGCATGGCGCGCAATGAGCGCCTTGAGCGACACGTCGAAGACGCGCTCGATGAGGCCGCAGCCCGTGCCGTGCAGACCGGCCGAGCAGCCCGGGTCTTTCGCGACTTTGCCTGGACCACGCTGGGGAGCTGGAGCCAGAGGCGTCGCGTGGTCGCCAAGGCCGAGCACCTGCCGGGCGGCAAGCGCAATCCCCGCTTCGTGGTGACCAATCTGCCGCCTCGTAGCTGGAGCAGCAAGCGTCTCTACGAGCAGCTCTACTGCGCCCGGGGCGAGGCGGAGAATCGCATCAAGGAGCAGCAGCTCGAGCTCTTCGGCACCCGTCTGTCGGTGCACACGATGCAGGGCAACGCCGTGCGGATGGCCATGTCGGCCATGGCCTACGTCCTGACCTGTGCGCTGCGACGCATCGGTCTCGCCGGCACCGAGATGGCGCGTGCGCAAGCCGGCACGATCCGCCTGCGGCTGCTCAAGATCGGCGCGCTCGTGCGGATCACGACGCGCCGGATCTGGGTCTCGATGTCCTCGTCGTGGCCCTGGCAGCACGTCTTCGAGCGCTGCGCGCAACGACTGCTGGCATCCCCGAAGCCGACCTGACGTCCCGCCGCGCCGTCCGCCACACCACCGCCCGGCCTACGGTCTGCCCACACCGCAGAATCCGCGCCGTTTCGGCCGCTCACTCGCGTTGCCCTTGTGGCAACGACGACAGCATCCGCCCTCGCCTGGCCAAGATCTGACCCTGTGGACTCCGAAAGCACCGTCATCGCGACGTCTCGTGAACAGATGCGGCTAGGCACCGCCAATTGGACGTGATCCAGGCGCGCGACGTGGCTGCGCCGCGGCTCCGTCACGACGGCTCCGATCCGGCGGATCGGCGCCCCTGACCGCGTTCGGCACGCCGTCTGCGACTCATATCGCGTCTCGAGATGATCAAGCGCTGCACCCTCCTGGACCCGTCCCACACTGCCCACTCTCGGGCTGTCGTGGTGCCCGGGGCGAGTGTGGCAGGAGGTTGAACCGTGTCCGTCTCTGATCTGCTGCTCATCGTCGGCGTCATCGCCGTTGCCGTGTTTGGTTTTCTGAATGGCTGGGCGCTGCGACGCTCGGTCGCCGGCGCATCCGTGCCGGTTCCTCCTCCGGTGGACGCGGACGACCGTTCGGACGCCGACGTGACCGCCGATCTCGTCGTGACCGCCGTGGACGGGGAGATCGAGACCTACCAGGAGGAGGCGCTCACGGCCGTTGCGGACCTCCACGACGAGTACGTCACCGATACGAACCGGGGCGATGACAGATCCGTAGACGCGAGTGAGGCGCAGTTGCGTGGGGTCGACGAGTTCCGCAGGGTCGAAGCCGAGCTGGCGGCGAGGCGCTTCGAGGTCTGCGATCTCAAGGACCGGGTGGCACAACTCGACGATCTCGAGGACCGGCTGCGCGCCCGCGATACCTGGCTGACCGACACGCAGGCCCGGCATCGCGCCGACCTGCACAAGAAGGACGTCGAACTCGCGCGGTGCGAGTCACTGATCGGCGACCTCTCCGACGCGCTCGCCGAGTTCCGAGGGCTCCAGCAGGTGGTGACCGAGATGGAGTCCCTCGAACGGCGCCTGGCCGACGCGGAGGAGAGCCGCCGGGCGCGCACGCTGGAGCACGACGCGGCCCTGATCCGCAAGGACGCGGAGATCGAGCGACTGCGGGGCCAGCTTGCCACGGCCAACGTCGCCGCCGAACGCAACCGTCCGGGGTCGCTCTTCGACGCTCTGAATCAGCCGCCCCGGAAGGGAACTACGGGCCGCTTCAAGGGAGTGGTACCCAATCCGAGTGGGCTGCCTGATCCTCGACTTCGACAGCACTCTGGTCCCGTGTGAGAGTCTGGAACTGGTTCTCGCACGTGCGCGGGCGCTCTCGCCGGCTGAGTCCGCCGAGATCGAGCGGATCACTCGCGAGGGCATGGCAGGACGGCTGACGTTTCGGGCATCGCTCGAGCAGCGCCTCGCCGTGGCGCGACCCCGATGCCAGGACGTCCTCGAGGTGGGGGACGACTTGGCCGGTCGGGTCACGGACGGGGCCGCGGAGGTCGTGGTCGCCACGCAGGCCGCAGGGCATCGCGTCGTGATCGTGAGCGGCGCGTTCCGCGACGCTGCCTTGCAGGCGGCAGGGCGCATCGGGATCCCGCCCGAGGACGTCTACGCGGTGTGTCCGCGGTGGCTCGACGAAGGGGCGTTCGCCGGGTTCGACGACGGCGATCTATTCGCTACGTCGAAGGTGGCCGGCGTGCGCGCGATCGACCCGCCGCTGCCGCGTCCGGCGGTCGTCGTGGGGGACGGAGCCACCGACGCCGACCTCAGGGACGCCGGTCTCGCAGATCGCTTCGTCGCGTACACCGAGCACGTGCGGCGCGCACCGGTCGTGGCACGAGCGGATGCCACGGTCGAGAACATGGCGGCTCTCGGCGCTCTTCTGGACAGCCTGTTCGTCTGATGACGGCGGTGAACGGCGGTTCGACACTCTCGCGGGCACGCGACCAGATACCGGTCGTACTGCTCGAAGGCATCAACGAGCGTGCGGAGCAGATCCTGCACTCCGCGGGCTACACGAACGTCAGGCGACTGGCCGGAGCGCTCACGCAGGACGAACTCGTGGCCGCACTCGCGGATGCCCGCATGGTCGGACTCCGCTCGCGCACGCAACTCACGCGCGACGTGCTGGACGCGGCGCCGGGTCTCATGGCGATCGGCTGCTTCTGCATCGGCACGAACCAGGTCGACCTAGCGCACTCGGCGTCTATCGGGATCCCCGTCTTCCACGCGCCGCACTCGAACACGCGGTCCGTTGCAGAGCTCGTCGCCGGGTTGGCGGTCATGCTCTTCCGCGGCGTGTACGCCAAGAGTGCCGCGGCGCATCGCGGCGAGTGGCGCAAGACCGCAGTGGGCGCACACGAGGTGCGCGGCAAGACCCTCGGGATCGTTGGTTACGGGCACATCGGATCGCAGGTCTCGGTGCTCGCGGAGTCACTCGGCATGCAGGTCGTGTTCCACGACATCGTGCCGAAGCTCGCGCTCGGTAATGCGCGGGCGCTCCCGTCGCTCGACGCCGTGCTCGACGGGAGCGATCTCGTCACGCTGCACATTCCCGAGACTGCGCAGACGAAGGGACTGATCGGCGGCGCCCAGATCGCGCGCATGCGGCAGGGTGCGTACCTGGTCAACGCAAGCCGCGGCACCGTCGTGGACGTGGACGCGCTCGCCGGCGCGCTGCGCGAGGGACATCTGTCCGGTGCCGCCGTGGACGTGTTCCCGCGGGAACCGAAGAGCCCAGGTGAGACGTTCGAGAGCCCGCTGCGCGGACTGGAAAACGTGATCCTGACGCCGCACGTCGGCGGCTCGACGGTCGAGGCGCAACATGCGATCGCGGCCGACGTCGCGATGCAACTGATCTCGTACAGCGATCGCGGCGACACGACAGGTGCGGTGAACTTCCCGCGCCTCTCCCTGGCCGCGCACGAGGGCGGGCACCGAGTCCTGCACATCCACCGGAACCAGCCGGGACTACTGCTTCGGGTGAACGAGGTCATCGCCGGCCTGGGCGTGAACATCCTCGGCCAGCACCTGCAGACAATGGGCGACGTCGGGTACGTCGTCCTGGACGTGGACCGCGCACCGGCCGCCGCCGTGCTCCCGCCTCTCCGAGCCATCGAAGGCACCATCAGAGCGCGGATCCTGTACTGACCGCGTTGCGTCACTGCGATCGCTGTGCGATCGCCGCGCCGCGCCTTGTCAGTGTGTCTCCCTCCTACGCGGTCTCCGACCGCTACGGAGGTGGCTCGCTCGTACTCGCCGCGTGAATAGCGAGGGCGCGGGGGTTGCGGAGCGAACCCCGTGACCGTAGCCCGCCGTAGCGCCCGGAGGGCGCGTAGGCGGGAGACATGCGAGCCCCGTGCGGCGCGCAGGTTGCGCAGCAAGCCGCGTGACGCACGAGGGCGAGGTGAGGCGCGACACCACCTAAGCGATGCCGCGCCCCGGAGGGGATGCGCCCTCTCAGCTCACGCCGAAACCCCTACGGGCAGTCGACGCAGCCGATATCTTCCGAGGTGACCTCCAGGCGGTGCCTGTGGATCTCGCGGTAGCGGTGGACGTGGTCCACCGTGACCGTCCCGGCGTCGTAGTAAATGGTGCGCGACTGCGGCGCGCAGCACGAGCAGGGGTTGGTGGCGCTGCCGCCGCCGCCGGCGTGATGTCCGCCGTGGCCGGCATGTCCGCCGCCGTAGGATGCGTACGCCGGCGCAGCGGCCGGAGCAACCGCCGGGGCGCGACGCGCGATGCGTGCGCTGGCAGTGCCTGCGAGGTAGTTGCTGGTTGCGTAGCGCTGCTGAACGCGGGGCGCGTACCCGTGGGACGCGCAACCGGCCAGAGCGACTGCCATCGTGAGAAGTGCAAGTCGGATCTTCATCATTTCCTCCGATCGTGTCTGTCGCAAACCGGGCGACGCGCACGACGTCGAAGAGTGTCGGAACAAGTACAGCGCCAGGGACAGCAGCGCACAGAGAGGGGCCGTCGGAGCGAACGTGCGGTGTGAACGGAGAGCCTCACACGCAGCCGCAGACCCGGTGTCGCGGTCTGGCGTTACTTGGACAGCACGCCCGGGTTCACACCCGGCGGGCAATCGGCGCAGCCCTGATCCTCACGAGAGACCTCGAGCGAGTGTCGATGGATCTCGCGATAGGAGTGCACGTGGTCCACGTACACCGAGCCCGCATCGTGGAACACGGTGCGGTTGATCGGCGCACAGGGCGCGCACGGGTTCGAGTAGTCCGCTGTCGCGGCACCCCCGGCTGCCGTTCCCCACGAGGTCCCCGAGCCTGCATTGGCATCGGGCGCAGGGGCCACTTCTTCGACGATCACCGCATAGGTGTCGGCGTCGGAGTAAGTGGAGGCACCGGCGCAAGCGCATCCCGCCACGAAGAGCGGGAGCGCCAGTAGCATCGGCTGAAGGCGCATCTATCCTCCTTTTCGCTCCGAGATCACGAATTGCTCCGATGCCGTTATCGAGAGCGTGAAGACTCGTGCGAACTCATCTGCCGGTGGCGGGGGCTGAGGCGGAGAATTGTGGCAGACGCTTCCTCGGCCGCAAAGTGTCAGATTGAGAATACAGGCGACTTTTGTGACCGTCGCAGGCTCGGGACAGCCTGGTTACGGCGGTTTCTCGATCTGAGAGTCTGCCGGCCCCGGCTCAGCTCAGCGATAGGTCTTCCCCGCCAGCTCCAGCCAGCCGCCCTTCTTGCGCCCGCGGGTGTCTCGGTGGGTCCAGTGGACGACGCCGCCCCGGTCACTCCACTCGAACTCGCCCCGGAAGCGGATCTCGTCCCCCGTCTCGAGCGGCACGCGAGGGGCGACATCGATGTTGTGGGCGATCAGGATGGTGTGCCCCGAGGCGAGCTCGAGCAGGAACCGCTGGTGCCGCGAGCCCTCGTTGTCGTCCGCCAGCACGCGTTGGACGCGCCCGCTGCTCTCGACCCACGTGTCGGACTGGCCAGCCTCGAACAGTGACTCGATCGAGCCCGAAGCAGCCTCGTTGGCCGCCGTCCCGCCGGTCCTCGGCGGAGGCTCCGGGCGGCTGTCCTTCTGCTTCAGGTAGTAGACGATCGCGATGACCGCGAGGAGCGCGAGGGTGCTGCCGAGATTGCGCCTTCTGGCCATGCGCCGGAGGCTACCCAGCGCGCCGCGCCGGGGCGAGCCCCGCAGGCTCCCAACGTTCGGCGCCGGGACGCCGATATGGAGGGGGTAGGGCTCGTCCACTTCGGACGGCCCGCGCACCCCGAGAGCAGTCGTTCCATGTCCCGCACCTACCTGGTCACCGGCGGCGCCGGCTACATCGGCAGCCACACCAACGTCGAACTCCTGCTCGCGGGTCACGACGTCGTGGTGCTGGACGACCTCTCGAACGCGAGCATCGCCTCGATCGGCCGGGTCGAGGCGCTGGCCCGGAGCGACATCGTGTTCGTCGAGGGTTCCACCGACGACCGGGCGCTGCTCGACGACGTCTTCGCCAATCACCCGATCGACGCGGTCATCCACTTCGCGGGAAAGAAGGCGGTCGGTGAGAGCAACCGCATTCCTGCGGCGTACTACCGCGCGAACGTGGCCGGCACTCTGACCCTGATCGAGGCGATGGCGGCCGCCGAGGTGCGCCGGCTCGTCTTCTCCTCGTCCGCGACGGTGTACGGCGAGCCGCAGTCGGTTCCGATCCCGGAGACCGCGCCGCTCTCGGCGACCAATCCTTACGGTCGCACCAAGTTGATGATCGAGGACATGCTGCGCGACATCGCGGCGACTCCGGGCGGGCCGGCTTGGTCGATCGTGCTCCTGCGGTACTTCAACCCCATTGGCTCCCACCCCTCGGGCGAGATCGGCGAGGATCCGCAGGGTGAGCCGAACAACCTCATGCCGTACGTCATGCAGGTGGCCGTCGGCCGGCGCTCGCACGTGTCGGTGTTCGGCAACGACTACGCGACTCCAGACGGCACCGGCGTGCGCGATTACATCCACGTCGTCGATCTCGCGCAGGGCCACCTCGCCGCGTTGAGCGCGCTCGACCGACTGACAGGATGCGTCGCGTACAATCTCGGGACGGGCCAGGGGAACAGTGTGCTGGAGGTGCTCGACACGGTGCGTCGCGTGACCGGCAAGGAAGTGCCTCACCGCATCACTCCGCGCCGCCCGGGAGACGTCGCCGAGAGCTACGCCGATCCCAGCCGCGCCAACGCCGAGCTGAACTGGACGGCCACGCGCACGCTCGAGGACTGCGTGCGCGACGCGTGGCGGTGGCAGAGCCGCTACCCGGACGGCTACCGGACGAACGCCACGGGCGGCGTCTGAGGAGCGAACGGTGACGGTAACAGTGACGCCCCCCGTCCTCGACCTGCTGGCGGATGCGGCCGTCCGGAAGCGACTCGCGGCGTTCGACCGAGACGAGTTTCCCTCGCTCTCGGCCACACGCGACCCATGGGCGCTGGCGGCTCCCGTCTTGCCCGATGTGGACACGCTGCTCGGTGCGTGGCTCGCGCGGCACGGACCGGACGGGGACCTCGAGTGGATCGGACTCGCTGGCTGCGATCCGCGTGTCGGCGTTCTGGTGCGCGCGCTCAGCGAGACAGACTCGATTGCGGAGAGCGAACTGCGGGCTGCCGTCGCTGCTGCCGACCGGCCGGATGCGGTTGCCGGTGCCGAACTGCACGTTGCAGTGCTCGGTGCCGCGCTTCTGGGCGACGACGAGTGCTTCCGCCGCGCTCACGAGCGCGCGGAGACGCTGCTGATCCGGTTCGAGCGGCGCAAGCACGCGCTCGGCCTGACGTACGCGGGCCGCGACGCTGCTGACATGGTTGCTCTCGGCGTGCTCCGCGCGACGTGGCGCACGCTCACCGCGATCACCGGGGATCCGCGCTTCCTGAATGGAGCGCTGAAGCTCGCTGACTGGACGCGCATGACCGTGGCCGACGCCGCCGCCACGAACGCGGAGACCTGGCACGGACTCCGCGCAGTGATCGCTGCCGGCGCGTACGAACTCTCGCCTGCCGCGACCGCGCTCCATCTGCTGGCGGCGTCGCGCGAGCGCGAGGCCGTTGCGGCGCTGCGGGGGCGAAGATGAGCACCGAGCGCGCGCGCATCGTCTTCCTGGCGGCGGACCGCTTCTCGACGCTCGGCGGCGAGATCGCTGCGGCCCTGCCGAAGGAGCGCTTCGAACTGCATGCCGTGTGCGAGCGCGTGACCCTCGACCGCGTGCGACGTGTGACGCCGGGCCGCGTCCTGCGCAAGGTCGCCGGCATCGTGAAGAGCCGCGTCACGCGTGTCGTCGGCGGAGCACCTGCGGCTTCGCCGGCTCTCTGCGACGTGCCGGGAGTCGTCATGCACGAGGTCTCGCGCATGGGCGACGCGAAGTGCCTCGCCCTCCTGGCGGAGATCGCACCCCGCGCTTCGGCGGACACGGGCGAGTGCGGCATCCTCCGGGAGAACCTCCTCGAAGCTGCGGGGCCGGTGCTGAACGTGCACTGCGGGCTGCCGTACACGCGGGGGTTCAACGCGATCGAGTGGACCGCGTGGTTCGGTCTGCCGTTCCGCCCGGCGGTGCACCGGATCGAAGCGGGTCTGGACACAGGCGCGGTGCTGCACGATGCGGTGCTCCCACGAACCGACGGCGCGGGTGTCGCAGAGTTGCGCCGGGCATTCGATGCGCACCGCGCGCCGCTGTTCGTCGCTGCGATCGAGCGGCTGACGGCGGAGGGCGATGGCGCGTTCACGCCCCAGCCCGCGGAGACCGGGCGGACGTTCTTCGCGATGCACCGGGACCTGCGGGACGTGCTCGAGGAGACGCTCGCCGACGGGACCGCCCCAGGCGCATGGGTCGAGTCGATCGATGCGCCGCGGTGCCGGGACGTGGCGTTGTCAGTGCTCTGACGGACTCACTCCACCGGCTCTCGGCAGGCCTGGAACGACGCCTCGATCCGACATCGGCCACCTCGGGCGGGCGAGGTTACCCGACGGCGTAGCTGCCGCGTGGGTGGCGGAACCGGACATGCGGAGGGGCGGGTCGTCGCGCCCGCCCGCGACTGGCCGTGCCGGGGTCGGTTATCGAGTTGTGTGGACCCCACTCCATGCCGCTGAAGAAGCCATTGTCTATGGCTTCTGCTCCCTCGTCCGCTGACGCGCGGACTCGGGCCGCGGCCGGTGAAGCGGGACTGACGACGTAGCCCGTCGTCGATGTGGGACCGCGCTGTGACTCAACGGACGTCGCGTTGTGCTCGATTCTCGAGTCAGTCCCGCTTCACCCCACATTGCCCGCAGAACTTGGCGGCGGCGCCGAGAGGGCTGCCGCAGCCGCTGCAGAAGCCGGTGGCTTCGGGCTTCTTCGCCATCTCCTTGCCGCACGCGTTGCAGAACTTGCCGGGGGGGACGCTCGCGTTGCACTCGCTGCACGGGACCGCCGGAGCCACCGGGACCAGCGTCTGGCCGCCGGCGTGGTCCTTGACGAGCATCTGCGCGAGGCCGAAGCCGACGCCGAGGCCGGCGCCGCCGAGAAGGCCGCCACCGCCGCCTCCTCCGCCGCCACCACCACCACCACCGCCGTCGCCCTTCGCCATGCCTTCGCCGGCGCCCATCATGGCCTTGCCGGCCGCGAACTGCTGGTACGCGCCGACGCCGCCGACGGTGCGCAGGTAGGCCGCGTCCGTGTAGAGCCGCTTCAGGTTCTCGACGTCCTCGTCATCGATCGCGATGGTGAAGTTGCCCAACCGCACGATCTCGATGCCGTAGCTGTCGACGTGCTTGCTGACGCTCTCGATCACCGCCTCCTCGAGTTCCTCGGTGTACGCGCCGGACGTGACGTCGAGCAGCGGCCACTTGTTCTTGACGCACAGCTCCGCGATGCGGTCGCGCAGGACCTTGAGCACCTGCTCCTTCATCCACGCGCGCACCATGAAGCTCTCGGCGCGGCCCATGCCGACCAGGCCGACGATCAGCTGCTCGGGGTCGACGACGCGGAACGAGAACTCGCCGTGCACCATCGTCTCGACGGGGATGCCGCTCTTGGGGTCTTCGACGTAGCCGATGCGACCGCCGAACTTGTTGCCCGGGTGCTCGCGAACGTTGACGAAGAACACCTCGGAGATGAAGACGTTGCCGCCGGTGAACGAGTCGACCAGATCGCTCAGGAACGGCAGGTTCGCCGAGTCGAGCGTGTAGCGCCCGGCGTCCATCACCCGGACGACCCTGCCGTCTCGGAAGAAGACGGCCTTCTCGTCCGCCTCCACCGTGAGCTGGGACTTCATCGGGATGGTGGCGTCCGGGTGCTTCCAGACGACGTGCGCCTTCGCCGCGTCCGGACGCGCGACCATAATCTCGCCGACGCCCTTCTTGAACCAGTCCATCACGCCCATGTCGCACCTCCGGTGGGGGATCTCTCCATCGAGCCTGTGAAGACCCGCGCCGTCCGCATCAGCAGACGGGCAGACAACGTAGCCGGGTTGCCCTTCCGAGGCGAAAGAGTCGGCTCTCCTCTGCCCAGAACCTGGCCCGGTGCGTGCCGGTTCGGAGACCCGCCGGTAGAAGGGGGGGCGAATGGCGGACGAGGCACAAGCGGAGCAGACCGAGCGCGGCGGCGACGGTGGCGAGGCCGCCCTTTTCCGCTGCGCGACCTGCTCGGCCCGCATGGAGTGGGACCCCGACGAGGCGTCCCTCGTGTGCGGGTACTGCGGCGGCACGACGGCCGTGGAGGAGGGGGACGGCCAGGCCGTCTCGACGTACTCGCTCGACGCTGCGGACGACGCGGAGCGCGGCCTCGGCCTTGCCGCCCGCACGGCGGTCTGCGGCAACTGCGGCGCACGCGTTGCGTTCGGCGACAGGGACCTTGCGCGAGCCTGCCTGTTCTGCGGCACGAGCGGCGTGCTCGAGGAGGAGGCGCACCGCAACGCCGTCCGTCCGGGCAGCATCGTCCCGCTCGAGGTCGGGCGCGAGCGCGTCGAGGCCGCGTTCCAGAAGTGGCTGAAGGGTCGGTGGTTCGCGCCGGGCGCGGTCCGGCGGATGGCCGACTTCGACGCCGTCGGCGTGTACGTGCCGTTCTGGGCGTTCGACTGCCAGGCGTCGTCGCGCTGGACCGCGGAGGCCGGCCACTACTACTACGTGCAGCGGCCCGTGACGGTGAGGCGCGGCGGGAAGACCGTCTCCGTCATGCGCCAGGAACGCCGCGTGCGCTGGGAGCCCGCAGCCGGCGAGCGCCACGACACGTTCGTGAACCTGACCGTGCTCGGGTCCCGCGGTCTCGACGGGCCGCTCGTCAAGCGCATCGGCAAGTTCGACCTGGAAGGCCTCGTGCCCTACAGCCCCGCGTATCTCTCCGGATGGGCGGCGGAGGAGTACCAGGTGTCGATGGACGACGCTTGGGAGGGCGCTGAAGGACGCGTGCGAGCGACCCAGCGGTACCGCTGCTCGGGCGACGTGCCGGGCGACACGCAGCGTTCGCTGGACGTCTACACCGTCGTCGGGGACGTGCACTGGAAGCTCGTGCTGCTCCCGCTCTGGAGCCTCGCGTACGAGTGGAAGGGCAAGACGTACCCCGTGCTGCTGAACGGCCAGGACGGGCGCGTGGCCGGGCGGGCGCCGACCAGCTGGGTGAAGATCCTCGTGATCGTGCTGCTGGTCGCCGCGATCGTGACTGCAGTCATCCTGTTGAACAACTGAGGGCGGCCGCCATGCCCCGCGGCCTACAATCCCGCCCCGCTCAGTCGTGAGGACCCGGACGGTATGAAGATCGCGATCATCGGAGGCGGCCCCGGCGGCCTGTACTTCGCCATCCTCATGAAGAAGGCGTATCCGGACGCAGAGATCGCCGTTCACGAGCGCAACCGGGCGGACGACACGTTCGGGTGGGGCGTCGTCTTCAGCGACGAGACCCTCGGCGCGTTCGAGGAGGCCGACCTCCAGAGCTACAACGAGATCCGTTCGGGCTTCCGCTACTGGAGCGACATCGAGACGTACTTCGGCGGGGAGTGCGTCGTCTCCACCGGTCACGGCTTCTGCGGCATGTCGCGCAAGAAGCTGCTCAACATCCTGCAGGCACGCTGCCGCGACGTGGGAGTCACGCTGAACTTCGAGACGGAGGTGGAATCGGCGACGCAGTTCGCCGATCACGACGTCGTGATCGCGGCCGACGGCGTCAACAGCGCCGTGCGCGCCGAGTTCGCGGAGCACTTCAAGCCGTCTCTCGACTGGCGCCCCAACCGCTTTTGCTGGCTCGGCACCACGCGGCCGCTCGAGGCGTTCACGTTCGTTTTCAAGGAGAACGAGCACGGGCTGTTCATGACTCACGCCTACCCGTTCGAGGACGGCCTGTCGACGTGGATCGTGGAGTGCGACGAGGAGACGTGGCGCGCCGCGAAGCTCGACCGGGCAACCGAGGAAAACACGGTCGCGTACTGCACAAAGCTCTTCGCCGAGGACCTGGACGGACACCCGCTGCTCACCAACCGCTCGACGTGGCGTCAGTTCCCGACGGTGCGCAACGAGGTTTGGCACCACGGCAACACGGTGCTGCTCGGTGACTCGCTGCACACCGCCCACTTCTCGATCGGATCGGGCACCAAGCTCGCGATGGAGGATGCCATCGCACTGGTCGCGGCGTTCGAGGCGCACGGTACACAGGACATCTCGCGTGTCCTGGCTGCATACCGCGAGGAACTCGAGGTCCCCGTCCTCAAGTTGCAGAAGGCGGCGCAGACGAGTCTCGAGTGGTTCGAGAACGCCAAGCGCTACATGAAGCAGCACCCGCTGCAGTTCAAGTTCAACCTGATGACGCGCAGCAAGCGCATCACGTACGACGAACTCCGACTCCGCGATCCCGCTCTTGTCGAGCGCGTGACCGAGTGGTTCGCCGACGACCAGGGCGCACCTCACGCCTCGGACGGCAACTCGCCCGCGCCGATCTTCGCGCCGCTCCGGATCGGCAACCTGACCCTCCGCAACCGGATCGTGGTCAGCCCGATGTGCCAGTACAGCGCGGTCGACGGCACGCCGAACGACTGGCACCTCGTCCACCTGGGATCGCGAGCCGTGGGCGGCGCCGGCCTCGTCTTCACCGAGATGACGAACGTCTCGGCAGACGCCCGCATCTCGCGACAGTGCACGGGCATCTACACCGACGCCCACACCACGGCGTGGAAGCGCGTCACCGACTTCGTCCGCGACCACTCTCCGGACACGGTGATCGGGATCCAGCTCGGACACGCCGGTCGCAAGGGCTCGTGCCAGCACCCGTGGGAGGGTCACGACACGCCGTTGCCGGGCAACGATGGCTGGGAGACGCTCGGTCCGTCGCCGATCCCGTTCCTACCGGACTGGCCCGCACCGCGCGAGATGGACCGCGCCGACATGGACCGCACGATCGAGGAGTTCGTGGCCGCCACGAAGCGCTCGGTCGCCGCGGGCTTCCAGGTCATTGAACTGCACATGGCGCACGGCTACCTGCTCAACACGTTCCTCTCGCCGGTCACCAACAAGCGCACCGACGAGTACGGCGGCCCGATCGAGAACCGCGCCCGCTTCCCTCTCGAGGTCCTGCGCGCGATCCGTCCGGAGACGTCTCGCGGCATGCCGCTGGCGGTCCGGATCTCGGCGAGTGACTGGGTCCCGGACGGAATCACGATGGACGACACGATGGCGCTCTGCGGCTTGCTCGTCGACGCCGGTTGCGACGTGCTCGACGTCTCGACCAGCGGGATCTCCGCCGATGCGCAGCCGAACTACGGCCGCATGTTCCAGGTGCCGTTCGCCGAGCGCATCCGCCATGAGATCGGCGTGCCCGTGATGACGGTCGGCGCAGTGCTCGGCGCGGACCACGCCAACACGATCCTCGCCGCCGGCCGCGCCGACCTCGTCGCCATGGCCCGCCCGCACCTGCGCGAGCCGTACCTGACCCTGCGCGCCGCTCACGACTACGACTACGCCGATCAGCACTGGCCCGGCCAGTACGCCCTCGGCAGGTGGCCGAAGAAGGTCGATACCACAGACGGGAAGTAGTGCGCTGGGGGACGTGGGCCGAATTTGCGGAGTTCCCACATCCCGGAGCGCCCGACTATCGTACTTCAGATGGGCGAGACGGCGGACCACACGGACGAGCAACTCCTGTTGCAGATTCGCGATGGAGCGGAGGAAGGGTTGAGCCTGGCATATCGACGACACGGTCCCCGCGCGTACGCGGTCGCCCTGCGCATCCTCGGCGACCCCGTGGCCGCTGAGGACGTCACCCAGGACGCGTTCCTCCGGCTCTGGAGCACCTCGGACCGGTTGGATGCCTCCCGCGGCACGCTCGGCGGCTGGCTGACCACCGTGACCCGCAACCGCGCCATCGACAAGCTGCGGTCGGTCCGCACGCGCGGGGAAACGGGAACCGAACTGCACACCGACACGCTGGTGGGGCCGGAACCGACACCGCTCGACGCGGCGCTCACGGCCGACTCTCGGCAGCGGGTCGTCACGGCGCTCGAGTCCCTACCCCCGGGCGAGCGCGAAGTGCTCGAACTCTCGTACTTCGAGGGGCTCACGCAACTCGCCATCGCGGAGCGGACCGGCGCGCCGCTCGGTACGGTCAAGGGCCGCACCCGGAACGGACTGCGTCGTCTGCGTGGCGCCCTGCGCGAGTTTGCAGGAGAGGTCGCATGAGTAGCGATTCCCACGACTCAGCGGAACAGCGGTCGATCGACCGTGCGCTCGGCTCGGACGCGAGTGCGGGTCCCGTCGCGGCCGAGGACGCCGTGGCGGCAGCGGCGATCGGGCAGGTCGTGGCGCCGGTTGCGCTGCCCGCAGGTTCGGTTGGGCGCTTGCTCGATCGAGTGCGCGCGGTCGGCGCCGGCGACACGGTCGTGCGGCGCGACGAGGAGGCGGCGTGGGACGAGCACCCGGCGCCGGGCGTGAAGGTCCGCATCCTGCGGCGCAACGAGGCCACGCGCCGCGTGACCTTGCTCTTGCACATGGACCCAGGCGCGCGCTATCCGGCCCACCAGCACCCTGGCGACGAGGAGTGCTACGTGATCGAGGGTGACCTCTGCACGGAGAAGACGGTGTTGCGCGCCGGCGACTACCAGTTCATGCCCGGCGGCTCGCAACACGGCGAACTGTGGTCTGTGGACGGTTGCCGGTGCATCGTCACTCTCACGGAGGCGGCAGCCGCCTGAGCGGAGGGTCAGCGCGTCGCGCCGGATCCGGCCGGCGAGAGGCCCGGCGACGGGCGACTCTCGGGAACGCGCTTTCGCGCCACGGCCAGGTCGAACGTCAGCGAAGACCACAGGCTCTCCCAGTCCGCCTCGACGCCCATCGGCGCCGCGAGCATGTGGACCGTGTTGAGCAGCCACGGGCCGGCGCGATCGAGAACCAGTGCGGCGCGTCCGTGCTTGTCGGAGCGCACCTGCACCACGTCTTCTGACCCGGGCGTGTGGTGCGCCGTCACGAGCGCGTTCGGGAGTGCGCGCCCGTCCAGGAGCACACGGACGACGAGCGTGTCGCCCGCTGCGAGCTCGTACGGATCGCGCTCCGGCACGAGTTCCAGGCGCAACCCCGCCGCTTCGCTCGCGTGATCCGATCCGGCCTTGCCAACACGTACGATCGACTTGGCGCAGCGCGAGAAGACCTCGCGACCGGGAGCGTCGCTCGTACCGCTCTTGCGGCGCGCACGGATGACGTGATCCAGACCCTCGTGTTCGAGGTACGCCTCGAACTCGTCCGCCGGCAGTTCCACCCGGGTCCGCGTGCTGCGGAAGGCGATGATGTAAGTTCCCGCCGGCCCGACTTTCACGCTGCCGGCTGGGTCGGATCCCGCGTTTCCGGTGACCGAGTTCGTGCCGGCCGGTCCGCGCATGACGAAGCGTTCGACGTGACGCGTGTTGCGCGCGAATCCCTCACCTGAGAACGCTTCGCCGACCAGCATTCGCACGTCGATCGACGACTCGGGCTCAGGCCGGAAGTCGGACGGCGAAATCCAGAAGTCGTGCGCCAGCGCGCCCGAGGCCAGTGCGGTGACAACGATCGCTGCCAGTGTCGTTCTTCGGCTGAGTCGATGCATGGCGTCCTCCGTCTGCATGGTGCATGTGCGTCATGGACACATACGCGCACGGGGCCCGGAGGGATGTCGTTACTTTTCGACATCCGCGCTGCGACCCGTGCCGTACTTCCCCGCAACGGCAGCCGTGGCCCAACAGCGGTTGCACCCACATCCCCTTCTTCCCTTTCACGCACTACGCACGGAGAGACAACGATGACGATCAACACACGCATCGCCACCATGGGCATGGCGGCGGCGCTCGGCCTGGCCTCTGGCGGCCTGTTCGGCGCGCCCCACGCCCTCGCTTCCAGTCACATGGATGCCCCCGGCGTCACGGACGACGACGCTGCGAACACGACGGACGTCTATGCGTTCGTGAGCGACTCGGGCGGCACGAAGTACCTGACCACGGCTCTTGCGGTCTACCCCTTCGAGGAGCCGGGCATCGGCCCCAACAAGTACAACTTCTCGGACGACGTGCTCTACCAGATCCACGTTGCTCTGGGAGATGACGTCGCGGCCGGCCGCGCGACACTGAGCTACCAGTTCCGCTTCAAGACCGAATTCCAGAACGAGAACACGATCTTGCAGTCTTTCCAGCCGCAGGCCAGCGGCGTCGCGATCCTCGAGGTCGGTGACGACGCGCAGAATCTCATCCAGCGCTACGAGGTCAGGGTCTTCGACCGGCGCAAGAAGAAGCGCCGCTCGACCCTCCTCGGCAGCGGGATCGTGCCGCCGAACAACCAGGGGCGCGTGACGCCGCTGTACAACTCCGATGCGGGCGAAGGACCGGCGCTCGACGGCGTCTCGACCGCAGGCGACCTGGATGCGTACACGCAGCAGGCGATCGCCACACTGGCCGACGGCTACGTCGCGTTCGCCGGACAGCGGGACGACGGCTTCTATGCCGACATCCAGTCCGTCTTCGACGCCCTGAACCTGCGTACGGGTACCGAGGTGGTGTTCGACAGCCAGGGCGGCTTCAACGTCCACACGATCGCGCTCTCGATCCCCGTCGCCGCACTCGGCGGCGACATGCAAGTCGCGGGTGTGTACGCCACCACGAGCCGCCAGCGCATCACCGTGCGCCGGGCCGGCAAGAACGACCGCACGCGCGGTGGCTGGGTCCAAGTGGCGCGGCAGGGGAACCCTCTCTTCTGCGAGGCGTTCGTCCCGGTCGCGAAGAAGGATCTCTACAACCAGACGAGTCCCGCAGACGACCGGAAGAACTTCGGCGAGTTCGCGCGGACTCCCGAGCTGGCGAAGCTCGTCAACATCGTCCTGAACGGCGGCGAGATGGTGGTTCGCGAGGACGGACGCTCCGACCTCGAGGGCCTGTTCGCACCGGACCTGATCCGTGTCGACCTCTCCACCGGTCCCGCGCGACTCGCGGGCGGCGGCGAGGACCACGCCACGAACCCCGACGACACCGGGTTCTCGCGACTGAGCGTGTTCGGTCCAGGCGGCGGCGACGTGCTGTTCAGCGCGCTGCAGCAGACCGACGTTCCCGGCGGGTTCCCGAACGGAAGGCGCTTCGGCGACGACGTTCTCGACATCGCCCTGCGCGCTCTGTTCCTCGATCCTCAGGACCCCACCGTCGCGGCGCCTGGGCCGGAGATCGACCTGGACAACGTGTCCAGCAACGACATCGCGTACAGCAAGGTCTTCCCGTACGCGGCAACCCCGCACAACGGGCGGAACCATCCCCACCACGGCGAGTAGCCCCGCGGGACCGTCGCCTCTCACTCTCCTCAGGGCACCGCGGCTTCGGCTGCGGTGCCCTTTCTCGTCGCATGCTGGGACCGGCGTCGGCGCTAGCCGCCCGTCGGCGTGCGCACGAAGAGGAAGGCCAATCCGGCGGCGACGGCTGAGACGGTAGCATCGCACCGTGAGGCTCTTGCGCGCTCCGGCGATTGCGATGCTCTTGGGGGTCTCGGCCCTGGGAGGCCTGGCGACGGAGGAGGCGCGCGCCGACTCGCTCGAGGTGCAGGTCAATCGCGCGATCGAGCGCGGTGTCGCGAAGCTCCGCGCGTACGAGCAGAAGAACGGGTCGTTCAACAGCAAGTACGCCTCGGGCTACCCCGCCGGGTGCACGGCCCTCGGCGTGTACACGCTGATCAAGTCGGGCGTCCCCACCGACGACCCGCAGGTCACCAAGGGTCTCCAGTTCCTGCGCTATCGGCCGTTCAAGAAGACGTACAGCGTGGGATGCCTGATCATGGCGCTCGACGCGCACGGCGACCCCGCTCACAAGGAGTGGATCCAGCGGGCGGCCAAGTGGCTGGACGAGAATTTCCACCCGACGTCCAAGCGCTGGAACTACCCGGGCAGCAACACCGACCTCTCGAACACGCAGTACGCTGCGTTGGGGCTCTGGATCGCCGAGAAGCACGGCTTCACCGCGCGGGGGGAGGTCTGGGGCGGCTTGCTCGAGTCGATCCCGACGTTCCAGACAGAGGACGGCGGCTTCGGATACCGCCCCGGGCGGCTGCAGACGGGTTCCATGACGGTGGCCGGTCTCACCGTGCTCGAACTCGCGCTGGCTCGCGTGTCGCGCGACGACTTCAAGTACCGCGCCGCGCGCAGCAGGGCGAAGAAGGCGGTTGCGAAGGGCTGGGAGTACCTCGAACGCAGGTTCGTGGCGGACGCCAACCCGCACGGTGAGTACGCGTTCGGGTCGTCTTGGACCTACTACTACCTCTACGGGATCGAACGGCTGGCCGCGATCGCAGGTGGCCGCGAGCGGATCGGGACACACGATTGGTACGACGCCGGAGCGCGTCACCTGATCGACGTGCAGGAGAAGGACGGGCGATGGCGGTCAGCGCACGACACGTGCTTCGCGCTCTTGTTCTTGCGGCGGGCGACGTTCACGACGATGGATCGAGCGCCGCGCAACGTCGTCGGTGACGTGACCGCGAAGACCGAAGAGCCGCCGGCCAAGGCCCCGTTACGCAAGGTTCCGTTCATCCGCCGCTGGCTCCAGCTCGGTCCGTTCGACAACCCCGATGACGCTCTGCTGGACAAGCCGAAGGTCGCCGTGGCGAAGCTTGCACCGCGCGTGCGGGCAACCAAGGCCGGCATGCGCTGGCGCGCGTACCGCAGTCTGACGCCCGAAGTGAAACTCGGTGGGGAGGACGGACCCCGCGCAAAGTCTCTCACGTATGCGTTCCTCTATCTGCACGCCGCCGAAGACGTCGATGTCGTGCTGTGGTTCGGTCACGAAGATGGTGCCGTCGTGCTCCTCGACGGTGTCGAGATCTACCGCCATCACTTCCACGCTCGGGTCAACTCCGACGTCGTGCGCAAGCACGTCCGTCTCGCGAAGGGCGTGCATCGTCTGCTGTTCCAGGTGGAGAACGTCTCCGGCAACCATCGCTTCTGGTTTCGCATCGTGCGGCCGGGTGGCGGCGTGGAGCAACGCGTGATCCCGTCTTTCTCCGAGAAGGACCCGGAGTTGGCGCAGGCGGCCCTGGCGCAGCCCGAGCTCTTCACACTCGGCGGTCTGCTGCAACACTTGCCGCGCGACGGACAACGGATCCTCACGTTCGACACGCCGGAGCAACTCGAACGCCTGGCGTTCACGCGTGCGTACAACAAGTACCCGGGCTGGCGCGGTGCGTACCCGGAGGAACCGGAGAAGGCGAAGGGGCCGCTCCCGAACCCGGGCACGTTCGGGTCGATGTCTCTGCACGCTCCGTGGAAGGACCGCTCTGCGTTCGCCTACTGGAAGGTGCGCGTACCGGAAGTCGCTAGTCAGCTTCGTATCCGCGTCTCCTCCGTTCCCACAGACACGGGGATCGTCGACGCGGTGCTGAAGGTCGGTGTCTACGACGGAGCGCTGCATCGACTGCTTTCCGAGACGATCGGCGGTGACAAGAAGGCGAGTGCGGAGAACTGGCGCACTCTCGATGCCGACCTGGAGCCGTTCGCCGGCAAGGAGGTCCTCATCGTCCTGGAGGCCGCGCCGGGCGGCCGCCACGGCTGGCACCAGGAGGGGTTGCACTTCGACGAGATCAGCATTCGCCAGCGACGGTGAGGGGCGAGCGCGCCCCTGCGCGACGTCGCTTGCGCTCAGACGACCGTGATGGGGATGCGGATGGTCGGGTCTTTGGCCCACGGCACGTCGAGCGAAATAGCCAGCTCGTGGACGATCGTGAACTTGGCACCGCTGCACGTGGGGATCATCTCGTCCGGGAGCCGCACGTCGAACTGGATGAACAGGCTGTCGGTCCCTCCCTCACCCTGAGGGAACCGCTCCGTGACGATCTTCTCCGTGTGCCCGTCTGTGTGCCCGTGCGCCTTGCTGCTCTCGCGTCGCAGCAGTGCGCACGCGAGAGCCCTGACTCTGGGTGCGCGGTCCGGGAAGCCGACCTCGATCGTGCCCGTTAGCACCCCGCCGCGGCGCACGACCGTCGACGAGAGTTCGACGCGCATCGTGACTTCGGGGCCGAAGACCGAATCGAAGAACCCGCGTGAGGCGTCCTCCGGATACAGGATCATCAGCGGCTCCGCGGCGACGTCGTCGACGTCCTCGTCGTCGTCCCGCAGCGGCGGTGCTTCGAACGTGACCTTGTGCCGGAAGTCGCGTCCGCCCGGGATGTCGAGGTGGATCGACGCCTCGTACGCGACCTTCACCTTCTTGCCCTCGAAGCTCTCGGGCATGCCCGCCGGGAGATCGACCTCGAGCACCACGTCGTGGTCACCCTCCGGCAACTCCTCGTGATCGCCACCACCCAGAAGCGTGAGCGCGCCGTCCTTGAGGTTGCCGAAGAACCCGGCGGGCGCGCGGCCCTGGAACGTTCGTTGCTCCTCCACGACCGTGTTGCGTTCCGTCGCGGTCTGGACCGTGGTGGTCTTGCCCGTAGTCGTCACGTAGGTCGCCTGGGTCTGCTCGTATCCGACGAACTCGACATGCGCGCCGCGGATCTTGACCGGCTCGTGCGCTGTCGTCCGGATCCGAACGGTGGCTGTCCCGCCGGGAGTGAGCCGGCGTTCGTCCAGCGTGATGTCGGCCTCGACGTCGTGACGGGACATGGGTGACCTCGACTCTCCGTGTGACCCGCACGACGCGGGGATCTGCTACAGAGTCTACGAACCCGCACCTGACGCTTCCGGTTCACGCGGAAGCGCCGCCAGGCGGGCTACTTTCGTGGCGGCGTGACGTCGTCCGGGAAGTTGTCGATGGCCTCTTGCCACACGAGCGATGCGCCTGCGCGGATCGCCATGCCGATCGCCTCGTTGATCTCACCCTCCGTGGCACCCGCTGCGCGCAGGGGTTCGATGCTCCACTTGGCGCAGTAGCCGTTGCCGGCCGCGAGATGCGTTGCGATCCTCACCAGGTGCAGGGTCTTCGGGTCGAGGTGCCCGGACTCGTAACGGAAGCCGACAAGTTCATGCTCGCGTCGTTCGCTCATGTTCGTCTCCTGAGGTTCCGGGGCCGCGCGACTACGCGGCGCTTGCGGCTGTCTCTGCGATCGCCAGCATGGCACTCGCCAGCTCGTTGGGCATCGAGAGCGCGGGGAAGTGGCCGGCCTCGAGGGTCGTGACACCGTCGACCTGCCAGTTCGCGAGCATGCGATCCTGGAGCGCCGGGGTGAGGATGCGGTCGATCGATGTGCGGATGTAGTGCTTGGGCACCGTGCCGAAGCGCGCAGCGGTGAGTTCGAGGTTCGCGGTGAACGGATCGGTCGACTGCCTGTCGGACAGTCGGGGCAGCGCCGCGGCGATGGCGGCGGCTGTCGCGTCGTGGAACGCGACCTCCCGCCACACGTCGTCGGTAGCGGTCGCGTAGGACTGGTCCTCGGAGAAGACGAGCTTCGGCAGCAGCTGCCCGTCCGCGTCGCTCTGCATGGTCTCGAGCGCACTGGCGCCGTCGGGGAGCAAGAACGCCGTGACGTACACGAGCCTCTCGATGCGCTCGGGGAAGCGCTCGGCGACCTGAGAGATCACCGTGCCGCCCAAGCTGTGCCCGGAGAGCACGACCTTGTCGTCGCTCTGCGCCAGCACGTCGGCGACGGCCGAGACATACGCCTCGCGTGTGACCTCGGCGACCGGTCGCGCCCTGCTCGAGCTGCCCGGGAGGTCGACTGTGGCGACGTCGTGACCCCTCTGCTCGAGCAAGGGCACCACGTTCTCCCACGACCAAGCGCCTTCCCAGGCGCCGTGAACCAAGATGTGACGTGTCATGAGTCTGTTCCCTTCAGCCTCTGGCGAGGGCCTGGATGATCTCGTCGTTGCTCATGGCGCCGCCGTCGAGGTTCCATGCCCCGTCGACCGTGTGCACCACATTGAAGTAGATGTTGTCCCGGGGCTGCGTGCCCCCGGAGAGCTCGCGGATGATGTCGGTCACCTGCTGCCCGTAGCTCTTCTGGATGGCGGTCGTCGCGAATGCGAACGAGGGGACCTTCCACTCGACCCAGGCACCCTTGAACACCTGGCCGCCAGAGTAGCTCTGGCCGGCCGATACGATGTGCACGTTGGCCGTGATGTTCGGCGTCATGACCGAGTTGCCGGTCAGATCGTGAGCCGCGAGCATCGCACCACTCAGCCGGGCGATGGCCTCGGGGACCTGGGCGGGCGGGATGATCCCGTCTGTGAGCGTCAGTGTCAGAGGCATGTCGATCTCCGGTTCGGTGTGTGCGGCGCTGGCCGCCGGTCGGAGTTCACTATTGCAATGCCTGTGCCAATGCCGATCTGAGAGTCGTAACGCTCTATTGTACAATGCCTTAGCGATGTCAAGACTCGCGCGTTCGGCCTGCCGGGATCTCGTGAATTACGAGATATCGTCGCATGTTTCCGAGTTCTCGTTCCTGCCCGTGAGGCGTCGGGGTGCGTCGCTACCGTGCGTCTCGCCGCTGGAGCTTCCGGGCGGAGTTCGTTCCGTGGATCCCACCGACCACCCCGCCAACCTCGCATCCGACGTGAGGATGCCGCGTGCGATGTGCTCGCACTGCGAGCGACCGGTCAGCGTGTGCTACTGCAGCGCGCTCACCACGCTCGAGACGCGAACGCGCATCGTGATCCTGCAGCATCCGCGCGAGAAGGGGATGCCCATCGGGACGGCGCGGATGGCGCACCTGTGCCTGCCGCAGTCCAGCTTGCATGTCGGGATCGAGTGGGACGAGAGCGCCGTGCTCCGTGACGCCTGCGCGGATCCGGAGCGCCCCGCGATCGTCCTCCACCCCGGAGCGCAAGCGCGTGACATCTTGCTGGACCCGCCGCCGGGGCCCGTGACGCTGATCGTGCTGGACGGGACCTGGTCGCAGGCCCGCACGCTCGTGCGCGAGAACCCGCGTCTGGCAGCATTGCCGCGGTACGCGTTCAACGCGCCGGCGCCGTCGAACTATCGGATCCGCAAGGAGCCGAAGGTCGAGTACGTCTCGACGCTCGAGGCGCTCATGCACGTGCTGGGGGCACTCGAGCGCGACGCCGAACGGTTCCGGGCTCTGATGCATCCGATGAACGCGATGGTCGAGGCGCAGCTCGAGGCGCAGCGGGGGGCACCGCGTCCTCGTGAGTGGCGCCCGCGGAAGAGAGTCTCGCCCGTCGAGCGTCTGCCGGTGCAGATCCGGGACCGCTACGACGACCTTGTGCTCGTC
Organism: Planctomycetota bacterium; assembly: GCA_965248445.1. Taxonomy (GTDB): domain Bacteria; phylum Planctomycetota; class JAJSAM01; order JAJSAM01; family JAJVHW01; genus CBDFJG01. The sequence goes on along the minus strand of CBDFJG010000001.1, from coordinate 621,121 downwards.
TTCGGGGATGCGAACGCCTGGCCGCACGGCACTCGCGAGCGCGAGTACGGCCAGGAGCTCGTGTACTGGGTCGCGCACCGCCCGAGCACCGGGCAGACGCTCGAGTTCGTCTTGGCGCCGCGCAACCCGCTCTCGCCCGACACGCCGCGGCACACCGGGCTCCCGGCGGAACGCCTCGTCGCCGGCGGGACGCTGGAGGGGTTGCTCGCCGCGTTCGCCGCGTTCACGCATCCGTCCGACGTGGTCACTTCGTGGGGACACCACGGTCTGCGCCTGTTCCAGGACGCGGGCGGTCTGCTGCCCGACGAGTACCTCGACCTGCGGGACGCAGCGCGAGTGTTCACGAACGCGAAGAACGGGACGCTCGAGAGCTACGCGGCGAAGACGGTCGCCGCACCGGTGATCGACGTCCCTCCTGGGCGCGCGGGCGCGCGGCTCGGCATGCTGATCGGGATCGTCGACGCATGGCGTGCGCTCATGTTGCCTGGCTGATGCGGCCGGCCAGGACGCGGCTCGCCATCGTCAGATGCCGACCGAAGAAGGCGGCGATCAAGACCCCAGATACCACCGGCTCGCCGTGGAACAGACGGCGACCCAGAAACGCTACAGGCCCCGGCGCGACTGCGTCGCGCCGGGGCCGTTTGATTGCCGTCGTCAGTTGACGAGGGGTGAGGTCAGCTGCTGGTTACCAGCGACCGCCGCCGCCGCCGCCGCCACCACGTCCGCCGCCGCCGCCGTCACGACGCGGCTTGTTTTCCGCCTCGTTCACGCGGACTGCGCGTCCGTCGATGTCCTGTCCGTCCATGCTCTCGATCGCCTTGCGGCAACCGTCCTCGTCCGTGAACGTCACGAACCCGAAGCCGCGGCTGCGGCCCGTGTCACGATCGGTGATCACCTTGGACTCGGAAATCGTCCCGCACGACGCGAATGCGTCGCGCAACGAGTCATCCGTGGTCGCCCAGGCGAGACCGCCAACGAAGATCTTCGTACCCATCTATCCATCTCATTTCTACCGGCGCGCAACTTCAGACATCGAACCGCTCTGGCACCAGCAGGATGTGCGGCGCTTTGACGCCTGCACTCAGGACGAACGATGCACCCCGAAAGGTCGAGGTGCCGTCACGGTATCCGCCCACCGGCCCGTGGGCCGCGCTCCTTTTGAGCGGATTCTAGGCTCGGGGACGCGAAGAGGCGCCACCGGGGGAGCCCGGCGGCGCCTCTTCGAAGACCCGTGAGGGCTAGCGCTGGTTGACCGTGACCCCGGTGGCCCGGAGGTTCTCGCCTCGGTTGAGCTTGAGCCTCACGTGCCCGAGCTCGGCCAGGCCGGTCCCGCCGCCGCTCTGCGCGAGCGTGGTGCCGTCGCCCTTGTTCTTGCTGCAGACGCTGCCCCGATAGTGGAGGAGGAAGTCCCCGGCGCCACTCTCGGTGAGCTCCAGACCGTTCATGTGGTTCTGCAGCGACGTCAGCCTCAGGAAGTTGGCGCTCAGGTCGCCGTCACCGGATTCGGTGGCCGTGACCCGGTCGCCGCGGCAGGCGCGCACGGTCGCGTGCGTCAAGCGCACGATCGCGTCCCCGTTGCCCGACTCGCTGCAATCGACGCCGGCGCCGATGTTCTGAGTCGCCGTGATGCCACGCAGCTGGGTGAACAGGAATCCGTCGCCCGACTCGTCGATGTTGATGCCGTCCCCGCGGTCGGTGATGTTCCCGTTCCGCAAGAAGATGGTCCTGTACACGAACGCGCGCAGGTTGCCGTCGCCGGACTCAGAGACCTGAATGGCGTCGTGCTTGTTGCCCTCGCAGAACACGCGGTCGAAGTGTGCGCGGAGGTCACCGGTACCGGCCTCGTCCACGCGCACCGCATCCTGATCTGCGGTGCCGCCCGAGCTCGTGCGGACCCCGTTGTTCAGCATCTTGCACTGACGCATCTGAAGGTAGACGCCTGCGGCCGACGCGTCGGAGTCGTCCAGATGCACGCCGATGCCGTCACAGCGCTGGACTGTGACTTTGCGCATCTTCACCGTCACGTTCCCGGTCGCGCCCGCCGGCACGTCGATGACGATCCCGCGATTCGGCGCGTTGATCAGCGACATGTGGCTGATCGTGATGTTCCCGCCTCCGGAGAACACCATCGCGTCGCCCGGCACGAAACGGGCGTCGAGCGTCGCGTTGCGACCGGAGATGGTGACTCGGTTCGTACCGGAGTGGGTGAGTCCGGTCTTGATGCTGATCGTCGACCGGGGCGCGAGCCGGATGCGCGTGGCACCAGCGTCGAGCGCCGCCTGGAACCCAGCCTCGGTGGAGATCCCGGGAGCCGCGTCCGCGGACTCAGTCACCACTCCAGGCGCGATCGCGAGCATCGTCAGAGCTGCAACTGCAGCGACCTTCCACGTCATCTCTCACCTCCAGTTGAGATTGGCGCTGCCATCGCGGCTTCGCCGCGCCGGAGAGTAACACTCACTGGTGGTGCCACGACAAGCGGGCTTTCGCGGCAGCCTCGCGCGCGAGGGCCCCGTGCTACTCCGAGCCGGTCAGCTTTGCCGTGCCGATCTTGCGCCGGACCCGGTAGCGCACGAGCGCGGTGGTCGCGTACGCGGTGCCGCAATACGCGACACCGACTTCGATTGCGCGCTCCACGTGCTTCGCCGGCTGCAGGGCGGCGCGAGCCATGCGCACGCGGAAGCTGCGTCGGATCGTCCCGGCGGCGGCGGCGCCGGCTCAGTCCGCGAACGCCGCCACGTAGTGCTCGTAGCACACCCCGCGATAGAGGTCGTGGTCCCCGAGTTCGACGGGGTCGCCTTCGCGTACGGCCCGACCCTCTTCGGTCTTCAGGTTGAAGACGGCCTTGCTGTTGCAGCCGGCGCAGGTGGTCTTGATCTCCTCGATGCTGTCGGCAACCTCGAGCAGGCGGCGGCTGCCCGGGAACAGGCGTGTGCGGAAGTCGGTCCTCAGGCCGTAGCAGATGACCGGTACGCCGGGGTCGCGGGTCAGGTCGCGGAGCTGGTCCACGAGGTCCGGGGAGAGGAACTGCGCCTCGTCGAGCAGGACACAGTCGTGCCCCGAGAAGTCGGCGGGGTCGAGCGGTGCGTCGTCGTCCAGGAGCGCGTCCGCGTCCCGCCCGAGACCTGCGCGGCTGGCGACAGTGCGGTCGCCGTCACGCGTGTCGCGGCGGGGCTTCAGGACGCGCACGCGCTTGCCCTGCCGTTCGTAGTTGTGTGCGACCGCGAGGAGGTTCAGGGTCTTCGCGCTGCTGACGGCGCCGTACCGGAAGTAGAGCTTGGCCATGGACGTTCTCCTGTCGGTTCGAAGCGGGAGGGTACCCTCTTAGCGGCGGGTCCCCCGGACACCCTCCTCACGGAGAGACACCATGACCCATCGCATCCTCATTCCCGCGGCGGCCCTGCTGCTGCTCTCCGCCTGCTCCACCTACCGTCCCGGCTTTCAGTACTCGCCGGCTCCCGCCGTCGCTGTCACCGAGAGCAAGGCCCGCGTGCTCGCCGCCGTCGAAGGTGTGCGCCGCGCCTCGGCCGCCGACGGACTGCCCGAGTCGGTGGACGTCCGGCTCCGCATCGAAGCGCCACCCGACCGGGACGTCACGCTCCAGAAGGAGCACCTGAACGCCGTGTCGGCCGACCTGATCGACCTACCGCTGGTGGGCTTCGGCCCGGACGGTGACACGACGGTCCCGGCTGGTACGTCGCGGCAGTTCACGGCGTACTTCGGGCTCCCCGAGGACGTCGACGTCGACCTCGACGGCCTGGCCGTCCGCTGGAGGGCCCTCGTCGGGAACAAGACCGCGGACGGACACGTCAACTTCGAGCGGGTGCGATACGCCTACCATGACGCGTACCCGCACTACGGCCACTGGTCCTTCGGGTTCGGCCACTACGGCGGCCACCACGGCTACGGCTTCGGGTTCGGCCATCACTGGTGACCGGGACTGGTAGCCCAATTTTGTTAGAAGGGTCAGATGCTCGCACGGGGGGAGAGACGCTGGTGGACCGCTGCGCTGATCGCGCTGTCGCTCGCGGGCACAGCGGGCATCGTCGTCACGCTTCTGCGTCCTGAACTCGTGGCGGAGCAGTACCTGCCGGCGGGCGTCGAGCCACACTTCGCCTGGAGCTTCGTACCTCCGGATTTCATCGCGTACGTCCTCTTCCCGGGCCTCGCCGCGGCGGGCATGTGGAACGGACGTCCGTGGACGGGGCGCGCGCTCTGGCTCGGCGTAGGTGCGGCGCTCTACTCGCTCCTCTGGGTCACCGGCGCGCAACTCGTCTTCGAGATCGGGCGGTTGGCGCAGCTGTTGACCATTGCACCCGCGCTGCTCCTGACGTTCGCCGGGATGCGGTGGCGTCTGCACGCGGCGGGGGATTCCGGCGAGGGAGACGCGTGACGGTCATACGCACTCTGCTGACCCTCCTCGGCATTGCGTGCGTCGCGTGGCCCGTGAGCATCACCGCGGGGGAGGGCGAGAGCGCCGTGCGCCAGGCGCCGCGCACACTCGACGCGGCCGCAGCCGGCGTCGGGGTCCTCGTTGCGGACGCGGCGTTCTCTGACATCGACGGCAAGGTCGGACGGCTGTCGGAGTACAGGGGCAAGACGGTCGTGGTGCTCGCCCGTTCGACCACGTGCCCGCTGTCCAAGCGGTACGGCCCGACGCAGAAGTCACTCTCGGCGCAGTTCGAGAAAGACGGGATCGTCTGCATCGTGCTCGGCGTCGGTGAGGCCGACACGGTCGAGATGGTGCGCACGAGCCGGGAGAAGACCGGTGTCTCCGGCCGCTGGATCCACGATCCAGGCGGTGAGCTGGCCCGGGCGCTGCGCGTCGGGACGACGACCGAGGCGTTCGTCCTCGACGGCGCGCGCACACTGGTCTACCGCGGTGCGATCGACGATCGCTACGGGTTCGGCTACGCGCTCGCGGCGGCGCGGCACCACTACCTGCGTGACGCGCTGGCGTCGGTGGCGGCGAACGCCGCGCCGGACGTCGCCGCCACGACCGCTCCGGGGTGCGCAGTCGCAGCCGGCGATGCGCTTGCGGCGGAGGAACTGCCGACGTACCACGGCAGCGTGGCGCGCATCGTCGATCGTCGGTGCGTCTCGTGCCATCGGCCGCAGCAAAGCGCGCCCTTCTCGCTGACGTCGTACAAGGAGGTGCGCGGGCATCGCGCGATGATCGCCGATGTCGTCGAGCGTCGGGTCATGCCGCCGTGGTTTGCCGACGCGGCCCACTCCGTGCCGATGGGCAACGACCTGAGTCTCACCGAGCGGGAGCGCGCGACGCTTCTCGAGTGGATCGCGGGCGACTGCCCAGAGGGCGAGACGTCGGACGCGCCCCTACCGATCGCGCGGGCGACCGGCTGGAACATCGGCCGGCCGGACGTCGTGATCGACGTGCCCAAGACGACCGACGTGCCGGCCGACGGCATCATGCAGTACCAGTATCAGACGCTGACCACGTCGTTCGACGAGGACAAGTGGGTGCGCGCGTTCGAGGTGCAGCCGACGCACCCCCAGGTCGTGCACCACATCCTCGTGTTCTGCCACTATCCGGCGTCACACCCGCGGATGATGGAGCAGCCGCGCGACCAGAATGGTGTCTCCGGGTACTTCGCAGCGATGGTCCCCGGACAGAACCACCTGGTGTTCCCGCGCGCGTCCGGGCGCTTCTTGCCGAAGGGCGCGCGCCTGCGCTTCCAGATCCACTACACGCCGAACGGCGAGGCGGTGCAGGACCGACCGCGGCTCGGTCTCGTGTTCACGGACGGCCCCCCGGACCACGAGGTGCGTTCGACGGGCATCCACAATACTCGCTTCCGCATCCCCCCCGGTGCGAAGCGCCACGCAGTTCGCGCGGACCACTCGTTCCGCCAGCCGGCGCGTCTGCTGTCTCTCACGCCGCACATGCACCTCCGCGGTGCCGGCTTCCGTTACGAACTGGTGCTGCCGGACGGGGAGCGCACGCGGCTCCTCGACGTGCCGCGGTACGACTTCAACTGGCAGCTGAACTACCGCCTCCGCGATCCCATCGACGTGCCTGCCGGAGCGCGGATCGACTGCGTTGCGTGGTTCGACAACAGCGCCGACAACCCGGCCAATCCCGACCCCACGCGCAGAGTGCGCTTCGGGGAGCAGACTTCGGAGGAGATGATGATCGGGTACGTCGAGTGGATCCCGCTCGCGAGCGAAGTGCCGCCCGCCACCGAAGAAGAGGACGACGAATGAAGAAGGTCGCGGTAGTCGTCGCGGTGCTCACGATCGCACTCTTCGTGTGGGTGGCGCTCGGCAAGGGCATCCGGGTTGTCGTCGAGAACGTGTCCGGCGTGACACTCACGTCAGTGCGGGTCGAGGTACAGGGGACGGAGTACCCGCTCGATGATCTGGAAGACGGCGCCAGCGACAGCGTCAAGGTCGAGCCCACCGCACCGACCGAAAAGGTCCGCGTGCGGTGGAAGGACTCCCACGGCAAGGATCGCTTTGCGCGTGTCGCTGCGGACATCGATCCGGGAAACACGCACGGCACAGTCACGATCCGGCTGAGTGAAGGGGTCCTGGACAGCCACGAGGTGGACCTGGATCACGGCTTCTTCTGATGCGTCCACGCAGGCTTGTGATGCGTCCACGCAGGCTCGCGACAATGCTTGTCGTTACGCTCAGCGCCGTGGCGATCGCGGGCGACCGAGAGCCGGCACGGGCCGCGATCGGGGAGGTCCTGCCCGACGTGCGATTGCCAACGATCGACGGTGAGCAGACGGTCCGCCTCTCGGACTACCGCGGCAAGAAGTTGCTCCTGATCGAGTTTGCCTCCTGGTGAGCGGGTTGCCGCAAGAAGGTGCCCGTGTGGCACCGCGCGACCGAGAAGTGGCGCAAGAGCGGGAAGCTCGCGGTCATCGGCATCGTGCAGGAACAGCACCGGGACCGCGCGCGCCTGTTCGCTCAGTGGCACGAGATCGACTGGCCGATCCTGTGGGATCCGCTGAACGTCACGGGGGCTGCCGCCGTGCCGAACCTGACGCTGGTCGACGAACACGGCGTCGTGCGTTCCAAACGGCCGACGCTCGAGACGATCGAGAAGGAGTTCCTCGACGTCGCGTTCGACGCCCCCGATGACCTGCCGCCGGCCGACGGCGCGCACGCCAAGGGTCGTCTGATCGAGCTCGACGGGATGGCTCGGACGGCTCCCGATCGCAAGTACTTCGAGGCCCTGACATCCCTGCTGTGGGGCTCCGAGGACGCTCGCGACGGAGCGATTGAGACGATCGGCGCGTACGTCGACACGCACTCCGAGGACGCGGCCGCGCGGTTCCGCCTGGGCGTTGCGCATCGCATGCGCCACGACTCGAACGGTGCGCAGCCGGGGGACTTCCAACGGGCTGTGGACGCCTGGTCCGGCGCCCTGGATCTCCGGAAGAAGCAGTACATCTGGCGTCGTCGCATCCAGCAGTACGGGCCGTTGCTCGACAAGCCGTACCCGTTCTATCCGTGGGTCAGCGAAGCCCGGCGGTCGATACAGCCGCGCGACGAGCACCCGCTCGACCTCCGTACGGGCCTCTCCGGTGCGGAGTTGCTCGATCCGCGCGTGCGCAAGACGGTCGAGCGTAGCGAGCTTGATTTCGCCGGGTCCGAGAACGCCGGGGAGCGCATCACCGTCGAGACCGTGATCGTCGGCGACAGCACGGGACGCGCCCTCGTGCGTCTGCACGTTGGTCTGCACTTCGCGAAGGGGTTGCGAACGGCCGACTTGGTTGCGTCTCCGCTGCTGGAGTTCACGGATGAGCGGCTGCGCATCGGACAGCCCACGAGGCGGACCGCGCTGGGCGCAGGCCGACGCCTCTCGGTCTGGGTCGAGTGCGATGTCACGCTGCCGCCGGAAGGTGCCCCGGAGGCCCTCGCGGGCCGGGTGTTGGTCGTGACCCGTGCCGGCCGGCTCTTCGTGAAGTTCCACGCTCCACTTCGAACCCGTTGAGTCGGCGGGGTACCCTGCTCGGATGAGTGACAAGGAGCCGCCGGCGCCGCCCAGAGAAGCGGTGCAGCGCAGGGAGACGCAGGCGGCCCGTGGCGCCCGCGCACCTGCTCCCGAGCAGCAGCCCCCGGGCCTGCGCGCGCGCCCGCACCGGCCGCCGCTGCAGGTCAGCACCGCGTACGACTTCGAGGACGTGGCCGCGTCGCTCCGTCCACTGTCCGGTCGCGAGGGATACGCGTACGCGCGGTACGGCCACCCGAACGGCCGCACGCTCGAGCTGTCCATGGTGGCGCTCGAGGAGGCCGAGGACGGCGTGGCGACGGCGAGCGGACTCGCGGCGATCTCGGCGACGGTGCTGGCCTTCGCATCTTCCGGAGACGCGGTCCTTGTCCAGTCCGACGCGTACGGCGGCACGATGGGACTGTTAGAGGGCGACCTCGGGCCGCTGGGCATCGATGTCGTTGCGGTCGATGCGTACGACACGGACGCCGTCCGCGCGGCGGCCGGCGGCAACCCGAAGCTGCTGCTCGTCGAGTCCATCTCGAATCCCCTGCTCCGCCGCGTGGACGTCGCCGCGCTAGCGGCTGCGTGCGGAGATGCGGACGTCCGCCTCGTCGTAGATGGGACGTTCGCGACGCCGATGCTCTCCCGCCCGCTCACCGAGGGCGCAGACATCGTCTTGCACTCGGGGACCAAGTTCCTCGGCGGACACCACGACGTGACGGTCGGTGTCGTGTGCGGCACCACAGCGGATATGGACCGTGTGCGCACGAAGTCGGTCCACCTGGGCGGCCGGGCCAGTCCGTTCGACGCGTGGCTCTGCGACCGCGGGCTGCGCACGCTCGCACTCCGCATGGAGCGCGGGTGCCAGAACGCGGCGACACTGGCCGCACGCCTGCGCGAACACCCGGCGGTGGGGCCGTGCATCACTCGGGCGCATGCGCGCTCGTGGCGTTCGACACGGGTTCGCGGGCTCGCGTCGACGACTTCGTGCGGGCCCTGCGCCTGCTCACGTTCACGCCCAGCCTGGGCGGCGTGACGACGACCGTGGCGCACCCCGCCACGTCGTCTCACGCCGCGTTGACCGCCGAGCAGCGCGAACTGCTCGGGATCGGCGACGGGCTCCTGCGTATCTCGTGCGGGATCGAGCACGTCGAGGACGTCTGGGCGGACGTCGATCAGGCGCTCTCCGGCCTCAGCTGACGCCGCGCCCGACCTGCGCGTGGACGAAGCCTGCGGCCGGGCTACGATCTGCGGCTCGGCGCGCGCGGGTGGCGCTGGACCAGAGAGATGCAGATGCAAACAGGTGCCCACTCTGTCCGAGTCTTCGCCGTCCTGGCGGCTGTCTCGATCGTGGCGGCCTGCGGAGGCGACCAACCCATGAGCGAGACCACCGAAGCGCCGGCCTACCCCGACGTGCGTCGCGGCGACGTCGTTGAGACGTTGCACGGTGTCGAGGTCGCCGATCCGTACCGCTGGCTGGAAGACCTGGACAGTCCGGCAACGGCTGCGTTCGTCGAGGCGCAGAACGCGGTGACGCAGGCGCATCTCGCGGGCATCCCTCAGCGGGCCGCCATCCGCAAGCGGATCGAGGACCTGTGGGACCACGAACGGTACGACGTTCCTTACCGGCGCGGCGGTAAGACGTTCTACCGCCACAACGACGGGCTGCAGGACCAGAGCGTTCTGTACGTGGTGGATCACGACGGCGCCGAGCCGCGCGCGCTCATCGATCCGAACAAGTTGTCCGAGGACGGCACCGTTGCTCTCGGGCAGGTGTCGCCGAGTCCCGACGGCGCGCTGGTCGCGTATGCAGTACAGATCGCCGGCTCCGACTGGATCGAGTGGCGTGTACGCGAGGTGGCCACCGGCGCGGACCGCGCGGATCGAGTCGAGTGGGCGAAGTTCAGCGGCGCCGCGTGGGCCCGGGACGGCAGCGGCTTCTACTACAGCTGCTACGACCAGCCCGCGGAAGGCGAGGAGTACGAGAGCAAGAACGAGAAGCAGCGCATGCAGTTCCATGCGCTGGGGACCGATCCCAACGGAGATCGCGTGGTTCTCCAGGATCCCGAGCACCCCAAGCGCGGCTTCGGCGCCCGTGTGAGCGAGGACGGGGCGTTCCTGGTCATCTACGTGTGGGAAGGCACGGCGCGCGAGAACCGCATCCACTACGTCGATCTGGACGACGGCCGCGAGGGTGAGCTCGTCCGCTTGCTCGACGAGAACGACGCGAGCTATGACGTCGTGGCCAACGTCGGCCGCCGCTTCATCGTGCGCACCGATCTCGATGCCGAGCGCGGCCGGGTCCTCGCGATCGACCTCGACCGGCCGGCGCGCGACCAGTGGGTCGAGCTGATCCCGCATGCCGACGAGACGCTGAGGAACGTCTCACGTGTCGGAGATCACCTCGTCTGCGAGTACCTGCAGGACGCGCGCAGCCTCGTGCGGGTGCACGGGCTCGACGGTTCACACGTTCGCGACGTGCCGTTGCCCGGGCTCGGGACGGCGACGGGCTTCGGCGGGCACGTCGGCGATGACGTCACGCACTACGCGTACTCGAGCTTCACGACGCCGACGGAGATCCACCGCTACGACGTCGTGACCGGTGAGAGCACGCTCTTCCGCCGCGTCGAACTGCCGTTCGAGCGCACCGCGTTCGAGACGGAGCAGGTCTTCTACAACTCGAAGGACGGGACGCGGATCCTGATGTTCCTGACGCACAAGAAGGGCCTCGTGCTCGACGGGAACAACCCGACGTACCTCTACGGTTACGGCGGGTTCAACATCCCGTTGACACCCGGATTCGCCATATCGAACCTCGTGTGGCTCGAGATGGGTGGGGTGCATGCCGTCGCGAACCTGCGGGGTGGCGGGGAATACGGCGAGGAGTGGCACGCGGCCGGCACGCTCGAGCGCAAGCAGAACGTGTTCGACGACTTCATCGCGGCCGCCGAGTGGCTGATCGCGGAGAAGTACACGTCGACGCCGAAGCTCGCCATCGCGGGCGGGAGCAACGGCGGGCTGCTCGTCGGTGCGTGCATGACGCAGCGGCCGGATCTGTTCGGCGCGTGCATCCCGGCCGTGGGCGTGCTCGACATGCTGCGCTTCCACAAGTTCACGATCGGATGGGCCTGGGTCTCGGACTACGGCTCACCAGATGAGCCGGATGCGTTCGCCTATATCCGTGAGTACTCGCCGTACCACAACCTCGAGGAGGGTGCCTCGTACCCGCCCACGATGGTGATGACGGGCGATCACGACGATCGCGTCGTGCCGTCGCACAGCTTCAAGTTCGCCGCGGCACTCCAGCGGGCGCAGGGCGGCGACGCGCCGTGCCTGATCCGGATCGAGACCCGCGCGGGTCACGGCGCCGGAAAGCCGGTCAGCAAGCAGATCGACGAGGTCGCCGACAAGTGGGCATTCGTGGCGAACGAGCTCGACGTGCCCTACGACGGCGAGAACTGAAAGCGAGCTAGCCCAGGTCGCGCACGATCTCGGACCACGTGAAGCGCAGGCCGGGTATCACCTTCGACTCCGCGTACTCGTTCGCGGAGAGGTGGCTCCGACCGACAGCGGTGACGATCGTGACCTCGCAGGCGACGGGGTCGACGAGCCACACCTCCTCGATCCCGGCGCGCAGGTAGGCCGCCGTCTTCTCTCTCCGGTCGCGACGAGCGGTCGACGGCGAGAGCACCTCGAAGACGGCCACTGGGATCTCCTCGGCCGGCGTGTCGACCCCGGCCCGCCGGCCGGGACGGAACACCAGTACATCGGGCTGCAGGACGTTCCAGTCGTCGATGACGACGTCCACCGGCGACATCAGGACGCGGCGGGGCGCCACTGCGACGAGGCGGAGGTACAACGCGCCGACGATCGCCTGATGGCTGAATGTCGGGGCAGGCTCGCGGACGAGCATGCCGTCGAGGAGGTAGGCGGGGAAGCCCTCGGGCAATTGGTTGTACTCGCGGCGCGTGAACTTCTCTGTGTCCGTGGTCGGCATGACTCCTCCGGGGTGAGTATACGAGCCGAGATGTCGCGCAGGTCAGGACGCGCGGGGTGCCTCCGAGGTCACAGAGCGCCGCTGTGTTCCGTTGGCCCGGCTGCGGGCTACCACCAGCTCATGAAGGGCTTGAAGCCGACGCCGTGGGATTCGTGCGCGTACCGCGCGGCGTACCAGGCCAGCTGCCCGATCAACGCGACGATCGCAGTTGTCCGCGCCGTGTAGAGGTCGAGCGTGACCACTCGGTTCTCTCTGCGCGCACTCCAGATCCGGCGCAGCGCGTGGAACCACACGAACGCCGGCACGATCGGAATCCAGATCACGCAGGAGGCGAGCGCGAAGGCCGTCATCCCCTCGGCGCGCTTGCGGTCCTGGAGCAGTTCGCGGACACGCCCCTGCGAGTCGAACTCCTGCGGTACCTGGACGTCGCCGGGGCAACCGTCGTGGGGGCATGGCACGGTCGCACCGCGATGCCTGCGGCGAATCACGATCTCCGTCGCGCACTTCGGGCAGCGCAGGATCAGCGACACGTTCCGAGCCTCGAGTGTGGGTTCATATGCCGAAGCTCCAGCTGTGGAGCCACCAGACGAACCCCCAGATCGCGACCGGCGCGGCGCCGATGAGCGTCACGAACTTCCCGATCGAGCGGCCGAGTTCGCCTGACGGGTCCGGCCGGTTGCCCTGAGTCCTCGCGTTCGCCCGATCGACGTGGCCGATGAGCCACGCCACCGGGCAGAGCAGCAGCGCGCGCAGTCCGACCGTCGGTACGAACACCAGCGACGAGACCCCGAGGACGAGCGCCGTCTGCGCGACGGTGCGCGACCGCATGGCCTTCGCACTCGGGTCTGTGAGCTCCTCCAGGAATCCACCCGCCATGCGTGCAGGATAGTCGTCGCAGCGGGACTCAGCCCTTGCCGAGCTGATGGCGGAGGGCGGTCTCGAGGTCGGTGTACTGGAGCGCGTATCCGTGGGCCGCCAGGCGACGGGGCAGCACCCGCTGTCCGGCGATCAGCAGATCTTCGCCCATCTGTCCGAACACCAGCCGCACGGCGAACGCCGGGAGCGGGAGAACGGTGGGACGCCGGAGTACGCGGCCGAGCGTCTTCGTGAACGTCCGGTTCGTCACGGGTTGCGGTGCGACGACGTTCACCGGACCCGTCATCTGCTCCTGTGCGATGGCGTGACGGATCGCTCCCAGCACGTCGTCGATCGCGATCCAGCTCATCCACTGGTCGCCGCTGCCGATCACTCCGCCCGCACCGAGCTTGAAGGGCGTCAGCATCTTGTGGAGGGCGCCGCCGCGCGCGGACAGCACGATGCCGATGCGCAGATTCACGACGCGGATTCCCGCTTCCCTGGCGGGAGCGGCAGCGTCTTCCCAGGCCTGGCAGACCTCCGGGAGGAACCCTGTCCCGGCGGCGCTGTCCTCGGTCAGTTCTTCGTCGCCGCGGTCGCCGTAGAACCCGATGGCAGACGCGCACACGAGCACGCGCGGGGGCTCGTCCATCGAGGCGATGGCCTTCGCGATGGCTGCCGTGCCGTCCACGCGGCTGGCGCGGATGCGCTCCTTCTTGGCGGCGTTCCAGCGCCCGTCGGCGATGCCCTCGCCGGCCAGGTGCACGACGGCGTCCACGCCGCGCAGACCGCGCGTGTCGACGGTCCCGTCGGCGGGGCTCCACGCGACCTCGTCCTCGGAACTCGGGTCGCGGCGGACGAGCCGCACGACCTCGTCCCCGCCGGTGGTCAAGAACGGTACCAGGGCGCGCCCGACGAGCCCGCCGGCGCCAGTGATCGCGATCAACATGGTCTGCTCCGATGGCAACGCACGTCGGGCGGCGAGATCGCCGCACACTGTCCGATGCCTATACGCGAATGACCGCGCGAGCTTCGCGCGCAACACGCCGCTCCCCACGGCGTGACCCAGCCGCCCGAGTGGCAACTGGTAGACGATACGGTCCGAGTACAGGCAACCCACCGCTTGGGCTGCAAAGAGGTGCTGGTGGTCGAACTTCCCGAAGGGCCCAGTCACCTACACGTCGCGGAAGGACCTGCCCGGTTGCACCTCGATGTGCTCAATCACCCACCTGCGGGGCCAGGGTGCCGACACGCGGAGCACCACCTGGCTGCCGACGCTGAGCGGAGCCTTCTGCAGGAATTCGACGCGCTCCCACGGCGGAGCGAGGCGTTCGAGCGCACCCGGTCGTGCATGCCAGTCGAACACTGTCTGCGGCGTTGCCTGCACGAAGGACGTCAACTCGAACGTCGAGTCGGTCACGGGCCCGGATCGAACTCCAGCACGCTGCGCAGGAAGTCGCGGGCGATCACGGCGGTCAGTCCCCAGACAGTGTGGCGTCCGCCGTCGAAGTACGGGATGTGGTTGAAGTTGCCCCGAGGTGTCGAGAGCGACTCGAAACGCCAGAGGCTCTTGTCGAGGAGTGCGGAGAGTGGGACGTCGAAGACGTCCTCGACCTCGCGCAGATCCGGCACGGGCGGATGCTCACGTGTGAGCCGCGCAACGACCGGCGCGACGAGAAAGCCCGCGATCGAGACGCGCTCCGGCAGGCGGCCGAGCGGCGTCAGCAGGTCGGCCGGGAGCCCGACCTCCTCCTCGGTCTCGCGCAGGGCGCACGTCACGACATCCTCGCCCGCGTCGCGTGACCCGCCGGGGAACGCAACCTGGCCTGGGTGGTCGGGCAGGTCCGCGCGGCGCAGCGTGAAGAGCAGGTGATCGGCGCCGTCCCGACGCAGCAACGGCAGAAGTACGGCGGCGTCCTTCAGGTCGTTCGACGATCGCCAGTCTCCGGTGGCGGGGCGCAAAGCGTTGCGCACGACGGCGTCGTCGAGTTCCATCCGGATCGACTACCTCCGCGGCGCGAGGCGGCGCACCCACTTGCGGATGGCAGCGCGTACGCGCTTCGTCGCCGTGCCCCCGAGGTGGTCGCGCCGATCCACGGCGCTGGCGAAGTCGAGTGTCTCTGCGCAGTCCGCGAAGCGCGGGTGCAGCGCGACCAGGTCCTCCTCCGACAGCTCGGAGAGGTCGACGCCTCGGTCGTCGCACTCCTTCACAACCTCGCCGACCGCCTCGTGCGCGAGTCGGAACGGGACGCCCTTCCCGACGAGGAAGTCCGCCAGTTCCGTCGCCAGCAGGTGTCCGCCCTCGAGCAGCCGCGCGGCCGCCTCCGGCACGAAGCGGCTCTCTGCGAGCGTGTCGTCCAGCATGCGCAGGCACACGAGGGACGTGTCGAGCGCGTCGAACACGACCTCCTTGTCCTCCTGCAGGTCGCGGTTGTACGTCAGCGGCAGCGCCTTGAGGGTCGTCAGAAGGGACACCAGCGAGCCGATCACGCGACCGGCCTTCCCGCGCACAAGCTCCGCGCCGTCGGGGTTGCGCTTCTGAGGCATGATCGACGAGCCCGTCGAGACCGCGTCGCCGAGCGAGAGAAGCCCGAACTCGGACGACGCCCATAGGCAGATGTCCTCGGCCAGCCGCGAGAGATGCACGGCGAGGATTGCCGCTGCGGCCAGCCACTCCGCAGCGAAGTCGCGATCCGCCACGCTGTCCATGGAGTTGGCTGTCGGCCGATCGAACAGGAGTTCCTTCGCCGTCGCGGCGCGGTCGATGGGATACGGCACGCCGGTTGCCGCGCCCGCGCCGAGCGGGCACTCGTTCATGCGGCGCGCCTGGTCGAGGAACCGTCCGCGGTCGCGCTCGAGCATCTCCACGTAGGCCAGGAACTGGTGCGACAGAAGCACAGGTTGGCCCCGCTGGAGGTGCGTGTACGCCGGCACGATGACGCCGATCATCTCGGCCGCCCGCGCGACCAGAGACGACTGCAGTGCGCGCAGAGCGTCGTTGACCTCCGCGGTCCCGTCCCGCAGGAAGAGGCGGAACGCCGTGGCAACCTGATCGTTGCGGCTTCGGGCCGTGTGCAGCCGTGCGCCGTCGTCGCCGATCCGCTCCGTCAGGACGCGTTCGATCCAGGAGTGGACGTCCTCGTCGGCGCCCTCCACGACGAGTTCCCCGCGCGCGATCTCGCGTCGCATCTTGCCGAGCTCGCTCACGATCTTCCGTGCGTCGGCCTTCCGTAGGATGCCCTGGTCTCCGAGCATGCGCGCGTGAGCGATCGACCCGCGGAGGTCCTGGTCCACGAGACGCTGATCGACGTGCAGCGAGTCCCCGATCGCGCGCATCGCGGCCGACGGTCCGCCGTCGAACCGTGCGCCCCACAGGCCCCGCTTGGATGTGCGCGATGTCGCGGGGTTCTTGCGTTTGGTCATGCGGCCTCTCCCGTCAGGTAACTCAGCACAAGGTCGCGGTACACGGCGACCGCCGCACGCACCTGTTCTTCCTCCACCCACTCGTCGGGGGAGTGGCTCTGCTCCGAGCGCCCTGGACCGAGCACGACGCCGGCGACGTCGCGCACGTGGAACAGATCGCTGACGCCGCCGAACGGTGCCGCGTCGCCGGTGGCGGCCGCCAGGAGTGCCGCCTGCACGAGCCGGTCTCCGGGCTCGGTCTCCACCGGCACCATGCGACCCCGGAACACCTCGATCTCGCCCTGGACCGTGGCCCGGATGCGCTCCTCCCACCACGCGTTCGGGTAGTTGGGCGTGGGGCGCACGTCGAGTGTGTAGCGGCAGAGCGGCGGGACGACGTTGGACCCGACGCCGCCTTCGATCATGGTGGGCGTGCAGGTCGTGCGTCCGAGCAGCGGGTGCACGTCCGGCGCCTCGATCGCGCGGAGAGCCGCGATGTCGGCCAGCGCCAACTCGATCGCGTTGCTGCCTTGCCACGGTCGCGACGCGTGCGCGGAACGGCCGTGGCACGCGACGACGATTCGCATCAACCCGCGCTGAGCCGTGCAGACTCGCAGCGTCGTCGGCTCAGCGATCACCGCGCCGGTCAGCGGCGGCAGGTGGGGGCGCAGTGTCTCGAGGCCCTCGCCGCCGGTCTCCTCATCGCATGTGGCAGCGAACACGAGCGTCCCGCCGAAGTCCCGCGTCTTCGCGAGGTCCGCGAAAGCGCAGATCATCGCGGCGACGCCGCCCTTCGTGTCGTTGGACCCGAGGCCGTAGATCCGCCCGTCCTCTCGCGACGCGCGCCACGGATCGCGGGTCCAATCCTGTCCAGCGGGCACCGTGTCGATGTGCCCCTGCAGCAGGAGCGTGTGGCGGCCAGGGCGCTTGCCCTCTACGACGGCATGCACGTTGCGGCCGGTCACGATCGGCCGCAGTCCTGCGGCGCGCAGCCCCTCGGCGATCAGGCCGACGACCGCCGACTCACCGCCGGAGACCGACGGCGTCTCGACCAGGCGCACGGTCAGGTCGACCGGGTCGTCCGCGGTGAACACCGGCGTGCTCATCCGATGAGGTACCCCGGCGGCTGTTCTTCCAGCGTGAGCAAGGTGCCGTTGCCGCGCTTCGTGAGCAGCTCGGTCAGGAGCGTGTGCGGACGCTCGCCGTTCAGGATGTGCACGCGATCCACGCCGCCGCGCAGCGCGTCGAGGGCGTTGTTGACCTTCGGGATCATGCCCCTGGCGATCACACCGTCCTCGATCAGCTTCTCCGCCTCGGCGGCGGTCACGGTCGCGACGAGGGACGACGGGTCGTCCTTGTCGCGGAGGATGCCGTCGACGTTGGTCATCAGCAGGAACTTGTCGGCCGCGAGATCGACCGCCATGGCCGTCGCGACCGTGTCGGCGTTGATGTTCAGGAAGTTGCCGTCACCGTCCGCGGCCAGCGAACTCACGACCGGTACGTGGCCCGTGTCCATCAGCTCTCGGAGCAGGTACGTGTCGACACTTTCGATGTCGCCCACGTGGCCCATGTCGACCACACGCTTCTCGCCCGTATCGTCGTCGCGATACTCCGTGGGTTGGCGACGGACGGCCTGCACGAGGTCGCCGGAGACCCCGGAGAGCCCGACCGCACTCAAGCCCTGCGCGCGCAGGGCGCCGAGGATCTCGAGGTTGATCTTGCCCGCGAAGACCATCTTCGCGATCTCGAGCGTGTCGGCGTCCGTGATGCGGCGACCCTCGACGAACTTCGGCGCGAGGCCGAGCTTCTCGGACATCGCCGTCGCCTGCGGCCCGCCACCGTGGACGATGCAGATGTCGATGCCGACGCTCGTGAGCAGGGACACGTCCTTTGCGAGAGTGGCCAAGGCCTCCGTGTTCTCCACGACCGCGCCGCCGAACTTGACGACGAACGTCTTCCCGCGGTGCGCGCGGATGTAGGGCAGCGCCTGCATCAGGATCTTCACGTCGTCCATCACGCGCCTCCCAGCACGCGGCTCAGCACGGCGCAAGCCGTGTGATACCGGTGCTCCGCTTCGCGGTACACGCGGCTGCGCGGCCCGTCCAGCACCTCGTCCGTGACGACCACGTTGCGGCGCACGGGGAGGCAGTGGAGGAACACCGCGTCGGCGCCCTCCGCCATCAGACCCTCCGTGACGGTCCAGGCGGCGTTTCGATCGCGTCCAGCGCTTCCGGCGGCCGCATCCGCGTAGAGAGCCGGAGCCGCCCAGGCCTTGGCGTACACGGCGCGCACGCCTTGCACGGCCGCTCGCTGGTCGTTCGTGGTGGAGACGCTGCCGGTGCCGGGAAGCAGCGTGCGCGCCTCCTCCACGAGTTCGTCCGGCAGCGCGAACCCCTCGGGGGCGGCGACGCGGACGTCCGCGCCCACGCGCGCGGCACCGCGCAGGAAAGCGGCGGCCGCCGCCATCGGCAGCGCCTTCGGATGAGGCGCCCACGTCAGCGCGACCGGCGCACCGCGCAGATCACCCAGTTCCTCCTGCAGCGTCTGCAGGTCGGCCAGCGCCTGGAGCGGGTGATCCAAAGCCGACTCCATGTTCACGACGGGAACGGTGCTCTCCTCCGCGATGAGAGAGAGCACGCGCTCCTGCCGGTCCTCGTCGGCGTCGCGCAATCCAGCGAACGTGCGGACGCCGATCCCGTCGCACATGCGCGAGAGCACGCGGATCGCGTCCACCATGTGCTCCGCAGCCTCTCCATTCATGACCGCGCCGCGTTCGAGCTCCACCTTCCAAGCGTCGGCGCCGGGCACGAGCGTGACGGAGTGCGCCCCCTGCGTCTTGGCGGCGAGTTCCATCGACGTGCGCGTGCGCAGCGATGGGTTGAGGAAGAGCAGAGCGACGCGCTTGCCGCGCAGGGCCGTGGGATCCGGGCCGTCACGCGCGATGCGCGCGGCCTCTGCGAGGAGGGTTTCCAGTTCCCTGCCCGGCAGGTCCGCCAGCGAGAGCAGGTTACGCATCGAGCACCTCGCCCAGCTGTGTGATGAACGTCGCCACCTGAGCGTCGCCGAGTGTGATGGGGGACAGGATGCGCAGGACGTGCGCATCGCCGACCGTCGTGCCGGTCAGGATCCTTCGATCGCGTAGCGCCGCGACGACGGGCTTGGCCGGCCGATCGAGCGCGATCCCTAACAGCATGCCGCGTCCGCGCACGTCCGTGACGCCCGCGAGCGCCGAGACGCCTTCTGTGATCTCGGCGCCGCGCCGGGTCGCGTTCTCGAGCAGGCCCTCGTCGCGCACGACGGCGAGCGTTGCCGAGATCGCCGCGCACGCGAGCATCCCGCCGCCGAACGTCGTGCCCTGGTCGCCGTGCCGAACCGCCTCGGCGACGTTCGCCCGCGCGAGCACCGCACCCGCGGGTACGCCGCTCGCCAGGCCCTTGGCCGTGCTGATGAGATCCGGCACGACCCCGCCGTGATCGCCGTACCACCAGGTTCCGGTCCGCGCCGGCCCCGTCTGCACCTCGTCGAAGTGCAGCAGCGCACCGTGTTCGTCGCACCGCGCGCGGAGCGCGCGCAGGTACTCGTCCGTGGCGGTCTGCATCCCCGCCATGCTCTGGATCGGCTCGAGCATGACCGAAGCGGTCTCGCTGCTGATCGCGGCGCTTGCGGCGTCGAGGTCGCCGAACGGGATGAACCGGTGTCCCGGCACTCCGGGGGCGTAGTCCGCGAGGTAGTGGCCGAGGTGTGTCGCCGACAGCGATCCCATCGTGCGGCCGTGGAAACCGCCCTCCATCGAGAGGACCTCACGGCGTCCGGTCGTCTTTCGCGCCAGCTTGATGGCGGCTTCGTTCGCCTCTGTCCCCGAGTTACAGAGGAACACGCGGAAGCCGTCTTCGGGCGCCGTCGCTGCCAGGTCTTCGAGTGCGCGTGCACGCACGTCGCTCGACACGGCGTTGCTGTAGAAGAGCAGCTTGCCTGCCTGCTCTCGGATCGCCGCCACGACGCGCGGGTGGCAATGCCCGGTCAGCGCAACCGCGTGCCCGCCGTAGAGATCGAGGTGTCGGTTGCCGTCGCTGTCCCAGACGTAGCAGCCCTCGCCGCGCACCAGTGTGAGCGGGAGCTGCGAGTACGTCGGGATGCCGTACCGCGCCTCGGCGTCGCGGATATCCTCGGTCACGGCCGGCTCCCGGGCACCGCGATGCCAGCGGCCTCGTTCAGGCCGAGGAGGAGATTCAGGTTCTGCACGGCCTGTCCGGCCATGCCCTTGCCGAGGTTGTCGATCGCCGACAGCACGACTGCCTGTTTGCCATCCACGTGCACGGCGATGTCGCAGAAGTTCGTGCCGTGCACGTGGGCGATCTGCGGCGAGCCGTCGCGCATGCGCACGAAAGGCTCGTTCTCGAACGCGCCGTCGTAGATGCCGCGCAACTCGTCGCCCGTCATCTCTCGCGTGAGCTCGACGAACAGCGTCGTCAGGATGCCGCGGGCGAACGGACCGGACTGCGGGACCATGTGCCACGCGTGGTCGCCCATCCCGTGTTCGCGCAGGCACCGCACGATTTCGGGCACGTGCTGATGCGCCAGCACCTTGTATGCGCGCACGTTCTCGACCCGTTCGGGATGGTGAGTTCCGCGTCTTGCTTCGACGCCCCCGCCGGACGAGCCGGTGATCGCCACGTGCCGCACCGGTCCGGCGATCAGCCCTTCTTCCGAGAGCGGCAGCGCGGCGAGTGCCGCGCCGGTCGCGTAGCAGCCGGGGTTGGCGATGAGACGCGCGTTGCAGATGCGATCGCGGTTTGCCTCGCTCAACCCGTACACCCACTCGCCGGACGTCAGTGCGCCGGGGTGGGGGTGCGTCACGCCGTAGTGCGCGCGATACGAGTCCGGGTCGTCCAGGCGATGGTCGCCGGACAGATCCACGATCGGGACGTCCGGGAGTGCCGTCTGCACCTTCAGCGCCATGTCGGCAGCGGTCTTGTGCGGCACGGCGAGCACGACTGCCTGCGGCTCCGTCGCGAGCATGTCGTCGACGTTACCGACGAAGTTCAGGTCGTCGTGGAAGCCGGCCAGATTCGGGTGCACCTCCGGCACGGCGCGCCCCTGGTTGCGGCGCGACGTCACCGCGCACGCCTCGAGATTGGGGTGCACCGCGATCCAGCGGAGCATCTCCGCGCCGCCGTAGCCGCTGGCACCGGCGATGGCGATCTTGAATCGCGTCGACGGTCCGGCCGTCGCGATCATCAGAACACCAGGCCTTCGACCAGGTCGGCGAGCTTGTGCGGGTTGAGCCGTGCGTTCGCTGCCGGCAGCCGCAGTTCCTGCTTCGCGTAGCCCTCGCCCACGTCGTTGTCCGTCGCCGGTCCGGTCAGCACGTCGATCTCGAGACCCCACTTGCGCATGACCTCGACCGCGCCCCACGCGCCGACGAGGTCGTTGGCGCACATGACGTGCGCCTTGGTCGCCCTGCGGATCTCCGGGTCGGCCAGGATCTTGTCGCAGCCGTAGTAGCCGATGATGCCGTCGCCGAGTTCGGCGATGATCGCGTCGGGCTTGTCGCTCGCGAGGTCCGCGAGGAGGGTTCGCGCCACGCCCGCGACGTCGTCGACGCCGACGGTCGAGGGCAGCCCCACGTCGAGGAAGCTCTTCGTGCGCACGGCTCCGTGGTCCTCCATGTTGAGCTGGTCGCGCATGCACGCGACGCCCGTCAACTTCGCGCCGTTCAGCCGGTAGCCCCGCTGCGTCAGCTTCTGGATGAGCGTTGCAGCCGCGTAAGTCTTGCCCGAGTTCATGCACGTGCCTTCGACGAGGATCAGTGGCACGTCACCGAGCGTGTCCGGCGGAGGCGGGATGCCCTTCGAGATGCTGGCCGGTTCGCCGTTGTGCATGACCGCGCCCACGACCTCGCAGAGCAGCGGCTGTCCGAGGTCGAGGTTGCCCGATACGACGACGCCGACGACGCCGCCGATGTTCAGGATGTGCACCCGGTCGCCGACGCGGATCTCGTCCGGGATGTCACCGACGAAGCCGCGCAACGCGCGACGCCGGCCGAGCACACCCGCGATCACGTCGTCCTTGCTGATCTTCGCCATGCGGCCGCTGACCAGCTCGACCTTGTCGTAGACGGTCTTCTCGCGCAATGCGCGCACGACGACCACCCGCCCGAGTTCCGGCGCGAGCTGGTCGCTGACCTCGACCTCGCGGTCGAGCTTCGCGTTGATGGTGCAGGAAGCGATCTTGTCGAGGTGCGTCTTCATGACGCACCGCCGTCGGCCAGGTCCGCGTCCCGCCGCGCCGCGAGCACCGACGGCAAGCCGTACAGCTTCGCGAACGCGCGCGCCTCGTCGCCGGACCACGCGCCGGCACCCTCGCCGTACACCGAACCGAGCCGCCCCATGAGCGACGCGTCGGTCTCGATCCCGGCGACCTCGGTGCGGCCGCGCACGCAGCGCACGCGCACGGTGCCCGTGACCGTGGTCTGTGATGACGCGAGAAACGCCTCGATGTCCCGCGCCACCGGGTCGAAGTAGAGCGCCTCGTGGACCAGCGCGGCGTAGTACGCGCCGAGGCGGTCCTTCCACTCCATCTGGCGCTTGGTGAGCACCAGCTTCTCGAGTTCGCGGTGCGCGAAGACCAGCACAGCCGCCGCAGGAGCCTCGAACGCGAGGCGTCCCTTGATACCGAGGATGGTGTCGCCGGTGTGAATGCCGCGGCCGACGCCTTGTGCCGCCGCGCGTTCGTTCAGCGCCGCGACGAGGTCCGGCCCGGACATCTCGGCGTCGTCGAGCGCGACGGGCACGCCCTGCCGGAACGTCACCGCCACGGTCTCGCCCACGGCGTCGCACGCATCCGGATCCGCCGTGTCGGCCCAGCAGTCCGCCGGGATCGGCTTCTCCGGGTGGTGCAGGTCGCCGCCGCCGATCGTCGTGCCCCAGAGCCCGCGGTTGACGGAGTACGTCCTGGCGGCGCGGTCCACGGGCAGTCCGCGCTCCTCGAGGAACGCGTACTCCTCTTCGCGCGAGGGACTGAGTTCCCGCACGGGGGCGCGGACCTCGGCCTCCGGCAGCAGCACCGCCAGCGCGACGTCGAACCGGATCTGGTCGTTGCCGGCCCCGGTGCTGCCGTGGACGACGGTGCGCACGCGGGAGGTCCGCGCGGCGCACGCCAGTTCCTCGGCCTGCACGATCCGCTCGGCGGCCACGCACAGCGGGTAGGACCCGCCGCGCAGGCAGTTTCCGGCGATCAGGAACCGCACGAACCGGTCGAACACCGACTGCCGCCCGTCGATCAGGACGTGCCGGGCCGCTCCGGCCTGGCGGGAGCGGTCCTCGATCTGACGAAGCTCCTCGGGCGAGAACCCCCCGGTGTCCACCGTCACGGTGATGACCGGACGTCGCTCCTCGATCTCACGTGATCGCGCCACCAGCCAAGTGGTGTCGAGTCCGCCCGAGAACGCGACCATCAGAGGGTCGCCGGAGTCGCCTGCCGTCGTCATGACCGTCCTTTCGTGGCTCTGCCGAGCTGCGCCGAGCCGCCCGGTACATCCCAGCGGAGGCCCGGAGTCGGCAAAGAGCCCCGGAGAGTAGTGCGGCCTCGCGCACGCGCGGGGAAGGAAATCCGCACACCGAGCGCGGGACTCCAGGCTCGGAGCGGCCTACCTGACGATCACGCCGAGGCGGAACGCGCGACCGGAGAGGCCGCCCTCCAGTGGCTCGGCACCCGGCGCACCCATCAGGATCTCGCCCTTGCCTGTGCCGCGGGCCCGGAACGTGTGGCGCTCGAAGGCCGGCGCCCAGGGGTCGGGCTTGCCGTTCCTGAGGGAGCGGATGTGCTCGGGATCGTCGTCGTAAGAGAGGACGTCCTCGTCGTAGGCGGCGGGGGCCCAGTCGAAGCCCCTTGAGGCACTGGCAGACGGACCGCTGACGTTCGGGAGCGTGACCGCGAGGTCGTCGCCGGGTGACAGCCGCATCACCCGGCCCTGCTGCGCCAGGGTGGCGTGGACGGTGTGGCCGGCGCCGAACAGGGCGCAGCCCCCGAGGGCGAGAACCGGGCCGAGAAGTATCCCAAGAGCTGGCGTCAGGCCGAGCAGACGGTCGAGCATCCTCATCTCCTGATCACGGGGCCCTATATTGCGGCTCGCGAGCGATGCCGTCGAAGAAGGGGTAGCCCGTCACTCGCAGCAGCATCCGACCTGATCCACTTCGGGCAGTTGGGGACCAGCCATCCGCATCACGTGTTTCGGCAAGACCGACGTGGGCCTCCGCCGCGAACTGAACGAGGACACGCTGTACTGGTCCGAGAAGGACGGGTTCTGCGTGGTCGCGGACGGCATGGGCGGGCGGGACTTCGGCGAGGTGGCGTCCTCGCTCTGCGTCTCGACGCTGAACAAGACCTTCAAGAAGTACTTCCCCGAGACGCTGCGTGGCCGGAGCGCCATCTCCGAGCCGGTCGTCGCGAATGCGTTCAAGCAGACGCTCGACACGTGGCTGCGTGACGTCAACAAGGCCGTACATGGCTTCGGTGCGATCGACGACCGCTATCAGGAGATGGGCACGACCGTCGCGCTGGTCTACCACCAGGAGGACTTCGTCGTCGTGGCGCACGTCGGTGACAGCCGCGTCTATCGCATTCGTGACGGCGGCATCGAGCAGATCACCGAGGACCACTCGTTCGTGAACGCGCAGCTGCGCGCCGGGCTGATCTCCGCGGAGGAGGCCGAGCGCAGTCCCTACCGCAACATCATCACGCGGGCCATCGGGACCGGCGTCAAGTGCAAGGCCGACGTGAACGTGTTCCCCGCCGAGCCCGGGGATCTGTACCTGCTCTGCAGCGACGGCCTGTCGGACCTCGCCAACGGCCAGGAGATCCTCGCCACGATGCAGATGAGCGACCTGGATCTTCAGCGGAGCACGCAGGCGCTGATCGACCTCGCGAACGAACGCGGCGGCAAAGACAACATCACCGTCCTCATCGCGCGCCTCGACTCGGACGACGACGACGACTCCAACATCTACATCCCCGATTGAGCGAACTCACCTCCGGCCCCGCCGTCGAGGTCCGTGACCTCTACAAGATCTTCCGCGCTCCGGGCGGGGGCGAGGTGCGCGCCGTGGACGGCGTGTCGTTCACGTGTGCGAGCGGCGAGATCGTCGGGCTGCTCGGACCGAACGGCGCCGGCAAGACGACGGCGCTGCGTATCCTCGCCACGATCCTGCAGCCGACTTCGGGCAGCGCGCGCGTCGGCGGCCGCGACGTTCAGGAGGACCCGGACGGCGTGCGCCGGCGACTCGGGTTCGTGTCGTCCTCGACGGGCGTGTACGAACGCCTGACCGGCCGCGAGACGCTCGTGTACTACGCCCGTCTCCACGGCATGGACGAGACCGCCCTCACGGCCCGCGTGAGCGAGGTCCTCGACCTGCTCGAGATGAACGACTTCTGCGACCGGGTCTGTGGACGGCTCTCCGCTGGACAACGCCAGAAGGTCTCGCTGGCGCGGGCGATCATCCACGACCCGCCGGTCCTCGTGCTCGACGAGCCGACCGCCAACCTCGACGTGATCGTGGCGCGCAACGTCGTGGAGTTCGTGGAGTCCGCGCGCACGCAGGGCCGGGCGATCCTCCTCTCGACGCACCTCTTCAGCGAGGCGGAGCGGCTGTGCGATCGAATCGTGATCGTCCACGAGGGCAAGGTGCTCGCCAAGGGCACGCTCGCGGAGCTGCAAGCACGCACCGGTGAGTCGAACCTCGAAGACGCGTTCTTCCGGTTGGTGCGGGGATGAAGCTCAGCCTTCGCACGGTGCTGCTCGTCGCGCAGAAGGAACTGCTCGAAGCAGCCCGCGATCGCCGCACGCTGTTCGTCGCGCTCGTCGTGCCGGTGCTGCTCTACCCGATGATGATGCTGGCCGTCGGGCCGCTGATCGGGAAACAGCGCCAGCGTATCGCCGCGCGCGCGCAGACCGTCGCCGTCACCGGTCAGGACGCCGCGGTGATCGCGGACGCCGTGTTCCGCTGGGAAGAGGGAGAAGATCCGGACCTTCAGGTCGTCCCGGTCGATGATCCGGCCGCTTCGCTTGCGCGCGGAGAGATCGCACTGTGGGTCGAGGCCACGGACGGCGCCGCCGCGGCGCTCGCCGGAGACCGTTCGGCTGGTGTCGTCGTGCACCACGACAGCAGCGACGACGAGAGCCGTGCCGCCCGCCGCAAGTGGCAGAGCCGCGCGCAACTCGCGGCCGATCGCATCCTCCTCGAACGCTTGGGCGACCACGAGCTGCCGGCATCGTGGCTGAAACCGATCGAGGTCCGCGAATCGCTCGACATCGCGTCGTCCGAGGCGCGGTCGGGTTACGTGCTCGGAAAGATGCTCGCACTCATTCTCCTGCTGATGACGCTGACGAGCAGCTTCTACCCCGCGGTCGATGTCGTCGCCGGCGAGAAGGAACGCGGCACGATGGAGACGCTGCTGGTGGCGCCGTGCAGCCGCCAGGAGCTCGTTCTCGGGAAGTACCTCGCGGTGGGCGCCGTCACGCTCGTCGCGGCCCTGCTCAATCTGCTGTCGATGTGGCTGACGCTCGGCCCGCTGGTCAGTTCGATGGGCGTCGAGGGCATGGAAGGGCTGTCGCTCGGGCCGTTGTCGGTGTTGGGGATCCTCGCGCTGCTCGTCCCGCTCGCCGCACTGTTCAGCGCGCTCTCGATCGCGCTCTCGACGATGGCGCGCAGCGTCAAGGAGGCGCAGCATTACCTGACGCCGATGTTCCTGCTGGTCATGCCGCTCGCGATGGTGGTCGTGATCCCGGGCATCGAATTGACGCCGACGCTTGCGGCGCTCCCGATCACGAACGTAGTGCTCTTCTTCCGCGACCTGATGGTCGGCAAGTTCGACGGGACGATTGCCGCGATCACGCTTCTCTCGACCGTCGCGACCGCCGGACTCGCGCTCTACGGCACGGTGCAGCTCTTCTTGCGGGAGGAGACGCTGTTCCGCGGCCCGGAGGGCAGCGCGCCGCTGCTCCAGCGGCCCAAGTCCCGACGCTTCCCGACGCCCGCGACGGCGCTGACGCTCTGCACCATCTCGCTCGCGCTGATCTGGTACCTGCAGCCCGTTCTCCCGACCGAGAACCTGCTCGAGAACGTGTTTGCGACGCAGGCGCTGGTGATCGCCGCGCCCTGTGCACTGTTCGCGTGGTGGTTCCACGTGTCGTTCCGCGACACGTTCCGGTTGCGCCGTCCTCAGGCGCTCGCGATGCTCCTCGCGGTGCCGCTCGGCCTCGCTGCGCCGGTGGTCAACGGCTTCATCCAGCACCACGTGATCGGCGAGATCGCGCCGGAGGGGCCGTTCCACAAGCTCGCGGAGGCGTTCGAGGCGCTGGTGCAGTCGACGCCCGCCGTCGTGCTGGTGCTCCTGATCGGGGTGCTTCCGGCCGTCTGCGAGGAGCTCTTCTACCGGGGCTTCGTCATGTCGGGACTCTCGGCGACGAAGAAGCGACGCGGCCGCCCGGGCGTCACCGCTGTGGTCGCCACCGCCGCGCTCTTCGCGGTCTTTCACATCTACCCAGAGAAGTGGCTCGGCACCTTCCTCGTCGGGCTCCTGCTCGGCCTGCTCGCCGTCGCCGGCCGCTCGATCTGGCCGGCGATCGCCGCGCACGCGCTCAACAACGCGTCCTTGGTGCTGACCGCGAAGCTGGGCGAGGACTCGATGCTCGCCAGCGCACACGATCATGCTGGCGGCGACAACGGCGTCGCGGTCGGCGTCTCGCTGCTGATCGTCGTGGCCGGGGTCGCCGTCCTGTTCGGTCTCGCGCGTGCGCCTCAAGAGCCCGATCCGGGGACAACCGGAGAAGTTGACCGCAGGGATTTGCCCGGCTAAGACGACCGACCCTGCCTCACAGGCGGGACCGGCGCGCCCGTAGCTCAATTGGATAGAGCACCTGACTACGGATCAGGAGGTTTGAGGTTCGACTCCTCACGGGCGTGCCACACCTTCCAATTCGGCGAAGGTCCCGCCCGGCGACTCGGCCCACCGCACCCTGATACCGTGCCGCCGTGACTCCCGAGACCCTCGGCCCCAACCGCATCGACCGTGAGCTTGGCTCCGGCGGGATCGCCGCAATGCTCACCGGAGGGCGACGTGGACGCTGCTGACCGATTCTTGCAGCGGGCACTGGAGGTCACCGGTGCCCAGACCGCACTGCTGCTCGCTCTTGACGCCGGGGAGCGGCCGCGCCTCGTCCGCGGGCGGCTGGACGACGGCACCGTTCCCTCCGGCACGCCTTTGTACTCGAGGGTCGCCGTGCAGCGCGTGGTGGACGGGGGGCGAGGCGTCAGCCTGATCGACGTCCTCCGGCCGGACGTCACGCCTGCTCCTTCGATCCTCGATCTCGAGTGCGTCACGGTTGCATGCGTCCCGTTGCGCCGGGCGGGAGCGGTCGCCGGTCTGCTCTATGTGCACGCCGATGCTTCGTGCATCGAGTTGGGTGGTCGCGCACGCGCAGTCGCTTGCCTCGAAGAACTTGCCGGTTCGGCGTCACCGGACGTCCATCGCTTTCTGCGGCCGGACGAGGAGCGCTGATCCGGTCACACGACGTACGCACTCCATCTCGCCACCGCTGGACAGCCCGCTCCCTTGGTAGCCTTCGCACGTGGAGGGAAACCGCCTCGGCCCGTATCTGATCGACCGCGAGCTTGGCTCCGGCGGGATGGGCAAGGTCTACGCCGCCGTCGTGGACGGTCGCGTGCCGGGGCTGGAC
Organism: Planctomycetota bacterium; assembly: GCA_965248445.1. Taxonomy (GTDB): domain Bacteria; phylum Planctomycetota; class JAJSAM01; order JAJSAM01; family JAJVHW01; genus CBDFJG01. Next base: position 592,168 of record CBDFJG010000001.1, on the reverse strand, counting down.
GAGGGCACGCGCGTCGCGCTCAAGGTGGTCCACGCGCACCTCTTGGAGACGCCGGGCTTCTTCAAACGGTTCCTGCGTGAGGCGGAGATCGGCAAGGTCGTCCGGCACCCGAACGTCGTCCGCACCTACGACTGCGACGCGACGGGCGGGCAGCACTTCATGGCGATGGAGTACGTCGAGGGGCAGACGCTGCGGGAGTTACTCGTCGAGCTGGACCGCGTCCCCGAGGAACTCTGCCGCCACATCGGGCACGAAGTGGCGAGCGGTCCTGAGGTTCGACTCCTCACGGGCGTGCCACACCCAACTCGTTGCAAGCCAGTGACTTGCGCCTCCGACTCTCAGAATGCGGGGATCGTCGCCCGCTTTGGTCACCCAAGAGTGACTGCGCGGCAGGCTCCGAGCGTCGTCGCTCGTGGCTTTGCTGACGACCCGCGCCGCCCGAGTCACCCTGCCTGACGCGCGCTGCTCGCGGTGCTGGTGAATCCGAGGGTCGTCGACGCCATCCTGCGGCATCTCCGCGGCGCACCGTGGAGTTTCGACGCAGCAAACCGGACGACGCGACCGCCGAGCGCGTCCTCGCGCCAAACGCGACGTCGAGGGGATGAACACCGGACGCCGTCGCGACGATAGAGTCGCACTATTCCCGTCGCTCGCAGACAGCCATCTCGAAGCCAGGAGGTGCCGCCGATGCCGCCGCGCAGCAGGTCTCCCCGATTCCGGGTCGCGCTCGCACTTGTCATGACGTTCGCGACCATGGGTCCGGCGTTCGCCGCGACGATCCAGGTCCCCAGCGCCACCGCCCCCGACATCCAGACGGCGTTCACGAGTGCGGACACGGGCGACGTCATCGTCATCAAGAGGGGCACCTACGCCGAAACGCCGGTGCTCGACGGCAAGGACGGCATCGAGATTCGCGGCAAGGGCAAGGTCGTGATCGACGCGTCGGGGCTCGGCACCGGTCTCACGATCAGCAACTCCACGAACATCGACGTCTCGAAGATCCGCGTCGAGGACGCCGCCGGGATCGGCATCTACGTGCTCTCCTCGACCGACGTGGTGATCGAGAAGTGCCGCGTGACCGGCGGCGCGTCCGACGGCATCCGCGTCGATGACTCGCGTCGCGTTACCGTGCAGAAGAACCGCGTCGAGGGCGTCGGACGCGACGCCATCACGCTCGGAGGTGACCACGAGGTCCGCGAGGGCCGCATCCCATCGCACGACTGCATCGTCACTAGGAACACGGTCAAGGCCCCGCAGGACGACGGCATCGAGATCGCGGGCGACGACAACATGATCTCGCGCAACAAGGTGCTCGACCCGGCGAGTGTCGCCCTGAACACGGACGCGGAGAACCCCTCGCAGCGAGCGACGTTCGAACGCAACGTGTGCCTGCGCAGCGGCGATCAGGCAATCCTCGTCGAGGGCTCTGCACACAGCTTCTTCTCCAACAAGGTCAAGGGCACGCTCGGAGACGGCATCGTGCTGCTCGGGACCGGCGGTCACACGATCCGCGGAAACAGGTTCCAGAAGATCGAGGGGACAGGATCGGACGGCATCGACGTCGAGGTCGGTTCGGACGCGAACGTCATCGACGGCAACAAGGTGAGCAAGGTGAACGAGGACGGATTGGTCGTCCGCAGCAACGGCAACAGCGTGACGGCGAACAAGATCACGAAGGCCGGCAACGACGGCGTGGACGTCTCCGGCACCGGCAACACCTTCACCCTCAACAAGACGAAGAAGAGCGGCGGCAAGGAGTTGGACGACACCGCCGGCGACGGCGCGAACACGTACACCGGCGACAACAAGTTCGGCTCGGAGAGGCTCTAGAACGCGCTTGACCGAGCGGTCACCGGCGTACAACGCGGGACACCTGCAACTAGCCCAAGTTGCTAGACGCGCTGACGGCCAGTCGGCCATCTGCACGCATCCCGAGGATCGCCTGACCTGGTCGCGCCCGCCTGCTAGCCCGCACTATTCATGACGACGCTCGCGATGGCGTCCCTCGGCCGGTCCGAGCGCCCGGGCGCTCGACTTGCGGCGTTCACCGAGGTCGGCGGGGTCTCGGACGGCGGGATCTTCGTTCCGAGGGGGCGTTCAAGTCCATTTGCCGCCGCGCGGACGAGGTCTGGACGGACCGGTAGCCGGAAGCGTGTCGTTCTTCTGGCCATCGGCTGCGCTCAGACCGGCGCAGCGCCGAGCCTTCGCGCGACGCGGCACCACAGCTCGCGCCATGGGCAGGCCGCCGCGAGATGCACGACGACGCGGCGCACCGATTCCACGACGCGGGCGCCGATCTTGAGCAGCCGTTCGCGGATCGTGTGCACCTGCCAGACTGCGGCCGTGGTGCCGCGCAACTGGTAGCGTAACTCCTGGAAGAGTACGTAGGCCGCCGCGGTCATCAGCACGCGGAACTGGTTCGCCAGGAAGCTCGAGTTGCTCGTGCGATCCACCGCCAGGCCACCCTTGAGTTCCTTGATGCGGTTCTCGGCGTCGCCGCGACCGCAGTAGGTCTTGCAGTAGGTCGTCTCGGGCTTGTAGCTGCGCGAGACGTTGGTGACCACGAAGCGCGCGTGTACCCGTTCAGCCCTTGGTTCTGAGCTCGGATCCAGATCGCTTTCCGTTCGGTCGATGAATCGGATGTGGGCACCGATGAGCTGCGTGATCTGGTCGAGCGCCTGACCCGTCGTCTGGACGCTCGGGACGAGACGATTGCCGAGCAGGCGGAGGTGATCGAGCGGCAGGCGGCACGGATCGACGATCTCGAGAGCCGTCTTCGCCGGGACTCCCGCACCTCCTCGCGCCCACCGTCCTCGGATCCGTCGTGGTCCAAGAAGCGGCGGCGGCGCAAGCCGCCGTCGGACAAGCGCCAGGGTGCGCAGCCCGGCCACAAAGGGGCGACGCGCAAGCTCGTGGACGAGTCCGAGGTCGATGGCGTAGAGGACCACCGCCCGCGCGAGTGCAGCGCGTGTGGGAGCGACGTGCTCGTCCCGATCGATCGCGCCCCGACACGCCAGCAGGTCTTCGAGGTCCCGCCACGGCTGATCCAGGTGACCGAGCACCGGTTGCACCGGGCACGGTGCACGGACTGTGGCGCCACGTCCACTGCCTCGCTGCCAAGCGGTGTGACGGCGAGTCCCTTCGGCCCGCGACTCTGTGCGCTCACCGCGGCTCTGGTCGGCGTCTTCCGCCTGTCGCGGCGCGAGACCAGTCGTCTGTTGCGTGACGTCATCGGCGTCTCGATGTCACCGGGCACGGTCAGTGCGATCGAGGAGCGGGTGTCGGGAGCCATCTCCTCAGCGCACATCGAGGCCCTCGGGGCCGTACGCACGAGCAGCGTCGCCTATGTAGACGAGACACCGTGGTCGCGTCGTGGCACGCTGCATTGGCTGTGGAGCGCGGTCTGTGAGCACGCCACGGTCCATCGTATCGATCGGCGCAGGAGCGCCAAGGCCATGCGGCGACTCGTGGGCAAGCGCTTCAGGGGCGTCCTCGTGACCGACCGTATGGGCGCTTACGACCAGCATCCCACCGAGCGCCGCCAGATCTGCTGGGCGCATCTCGAGAGGGACTTTCGAGCGCTGGCCGAGGGCTCGCGCGGCGGCCGGCGCTTCGGCAAGCAGGCCGTGCGTCTCGCCCAGGCTGTCATGCGAGCTCAGCGTCACTTCGGCGAGCACGGGGACCGCGACCGCATGCGGCGTGAGCTGCGTCTCACATGGGACCGACTCCTGACGCTGCTCGTGCGCGGCGCAGACAGCAAGCACCGCCGAGTACGCGGAACGACTCGGCATCTGCTCGACCGAGCGGAGGCTCTGTGGACCTTCGCCGACGTCCCTGGCGTCTCCCCGACGAACAACGCCGCTGAGCGCGCGGTGCGCAAGCCGGTCCTGTGGAGACGCGCAACGCACGGAAGTCAGAGCGAGCGCGGACTCCGCTTCGTCGAGCGCATCCTGACCGTCACCGCCACGCTCCGCCAGCGTGGCGAGAGCGTCTTCGATTACCTCGCAGACGTCAGCGCGGCACTCGCGCACAACCGCTCGCCGCCGGCTCTCGTCGCGCTCCCGATCACGCGCTGAGGCCGCGGATCGTCATACCCTGAACGGGTACGTGGATGGAACGCCCGACACCGCCCGCGACATCACGACCACCTCAGCGCTGTCGCGCGCGAAGACGTTCCGGATCTGGATCAGATCGACCCCGAACCTCCCTCGACGAGGACGGGCGGTCGTCGTACGGAATGACGCTCCCGAACCGGCTGGTTCGCGGTTGACCGTCTACTTCAACACGCTGGACAAGGAGACGGTGTCACAGACGATCGCGGGCGGTGAGATTGTGGACAGTCGAGACGTCCGACTGAAGTCGCCATTGATGTCGGTCGTCATACTGGAACAGGGGGCAGAGAACGGGCGAGTCACCTGGAGTCTCCGGTAGAGCGCGAGTACCCGTTCACGTGGGTATCCAGCCTCAGGCCGAGGCGGCCTGAGGGACGAGCCGAGGAGCCGGAGTGCCGGTGATCGCATTGCGGGCGACCTCGACGTACCCGTTCAGCCCTTCGGGGGCCCTGATCCTCAGCGCGGGATCGGCAGGCTGACGAGGACGGGTGGGTCGGCGCCGGAGACGTGCGCGGCGAGCGAGTCGGCGAGGAAGTCGAAGACTTGCCCCCCCGGCGGCGCAGCGTCGCGGTGGCCGTGAGCACTCGCTCGACGAAGCGTTCGCCGCGAGCGGACTGGCTGCCGTAGCAGCCCTTGCGCCAGAGCACCGGCTTGCGGACCGCGCGTTCGGCGGCGTTGTTCGTAGGGTCGACGTCGGGGACCTCGGCGAAGGTGAAGAGCGCATCGAAGCGCGCCAGCAGGTGCTTGGACATGCCCCTGACCGGACAGTGCTTGGCGCGTGCCCCGCGTTCGAGCAGGCGGCGGAGCCGGCGCTTGGGATCGCGGAGCTGGCGCGCGAGCCGGGTGCGGTCGCCGTGGCCGCGGAAGCCGCGGTGCACTCGCATCACGGCCCCCGCGATCTCGACGCCCTTCTTGCCGAAGACCCATCCGCCCCGCGGCCCTTCGGCGAGAGCGCGGAAGTCGCGCTCCAAGTGGGCCCAGCAGAGCTGGCGCCTCTTGAGCGGGTGCTTGTCGTAGGCGCCCATGCGGTCGGTCACCAGCACCCCGCGATAGCGCCGGCCGATCAGGCGCTTCATCGCGGCCGCGTTGCGGCGGGAGTCGATGCGGTGCGCGGTAACGCCTTCGGCCACCGCGGTCCAGAGCCAGCGCAGCTCGCCACGTTCGCTCCACGGCGTCTCGTCCACGTTGGCCACCGAGCTCGTGCGCACCGCGCCAAGCGCCTGGATGTGCGGCAGCGAGAGCCCTTCACCGAGCCGTCCCTCGATGGCGCTCACGGTGCCGGGCGACATCGTCACACCGAAGACCTCCGAGAGAAGCCGGGAGACCTCGCGGCGGCTCACGCGGTAGACGCCGCTCAAGGATGCCGCAAGCGCGCTCAGCCGCGGGCCCAAGGCGCTCTTGGTGACGCCCTCGGGCAACGCCGCCGCCACCACCTCGCCGCACTCCCGGCAGCGCGCACGGTGAAGACGATGCTCGGTCACCGGGACCAGCACCCGCGGGATCTCCCACACCTGGTGGCGGTGCGGACGACGCGCCAGCGGCTCGAGCTCCTTGCCCCCGCAGCTCGAGCACTCGCTCGGGCGGTGGTCCTCGACGTCATCGACCTCGTCCTCGTCCACCAGCCGCCGCGTCCTGCCCTCGTGACCCAGCTGGCCGCCCTGCTTCTTGTCCGACGGGGGCTTTCGCCGGCGCCGACGCTTGGACCACGGCGCGTCCGAGGACGGCGGCCGCGACGAGTTGCGCGAATCCCGCTTCAGGCGGTTCCGAAGATCTGCGATCTCCTCCTGCTGCCCCTCGATGACACGCTGCTGCTCAGCGATCTTCTCGTCCTGGGCAGCGAGACGCCGCGACTGCCGCTCGATCAACTCGCGGAGGTCGTCCTTGCCCACATGGTGTTCATCGTCAACCCGCTCGGAGATCTGGATACGGGCTCAGACACAATGGCTGAACGTCCATGAGAAGGCCTCTTGTGTCAAGGCGTCGGATCGACTTGGCGATCCGTCCACCGCAGCCGATGCCGGCTCCCTCTGCACGCATCCATCCGCACTCGTCAGGGGGTCGTTTGGACCCGGTGCACGTTGAGGCATCCGCTCGAGGGCGACGCTGCCATCAGTTACGCGGCCTCGGCCGGGGCCGGGCCCGTTCAGCCACCGCAGTCGTCGCGCCTTCGAGTTGGGAGATGGGCATCGCCCGGGTGGGCGCGTTGCTCGGTCGATCAGACTCCCGTGTTGTTCGTGGTGTTCAGTCGGTCATCACGCCGCTCGAGCGAGCGGCTCGTACGCGCGGTCCTTCATCCACAGAGCGTGGAAGAGCACGGCGAGCTTGCGGGCGACCGCGACGGTCGCCCGTTTCTTCGCGTTCTTCCCGCCCCGTTGCGCCAGCTCCAGACCCCAGCGTCTCAGGTCGCTGTCGGGCCCGTGTGGTCCGAGCACGTAGTGCGCGCACTGCACGAGCAGCCGGCGGAGCATCCGGTCGCCGCACTTCGTGATCCTGAGTTGGCGATCGATCTTGCCCGACTGGTCCTGGCGCGGGACGAGACCGACGTACGCGCCCACGTCGCGATTGCGCGAGAAGCGCTCTGGGTCGTGGACGACGAGCACGTAGGCGAGCGCGGTGACGGGACCGCAGCCGGGTACCTCGCGAAGGCGTCGTGTCACCGGATACGCGTCGCGGCCGAGACGCTCGACTTCGCGGTCGTAGCGCGCGATGCTCTCCGTCAACGCTGCGATCGCGTCGAACAACGGGGCCAGGGCGTCCACGAGGGTTTCCGGCACCGCCTCGCGTGCCTTGCGATGGAAGCTCGGAGCGGAGCAAGCGGGCAATCGGTACCCGAGCGACTTCACCGAGCCCCGCGCGGCATTGACCAACTTCGTACGCGCGTCGACCACACGCTCGCGCGCTCGGAGCACGACCATGTGGGTCTGTGCGCGCTCGCTCCGGTGAGACACCGGATGAAGGAGCCCTGGGTGCCCGGCCCCCAGTTGCGCCAGAACCAGCGCGTCGCGGCGGTCACTCTTCTTGGGCGAGTCCCACACCGCGCGCAGCCGACGCGCATCGGCCACGATGACGTCGTGACCAAGACCCTCGGCGAGGCGGCTGATCCACGGCGAGTGCGTCCCGCTCTCCATCACCACCTTCGAGCGCTCGATCTCGCCGAGGAACTCCGTCAGGCGAGCACGCGTCGTCGCGACGCGCCCTTCGCCCACGATCTCGCCCGTCTTGCGGTCCAGCACACACACAGGCACCACGCGGTCGCCCAGGTCCATCCCGATCACGAAACGTGTAGCCTTTGCCATAGCCGGTTCCTCCTCGGGCTCGCAAGCCCGTCAGCGCCTCTGGAAACCGCTACGGGTTACACCGAGGCAGGGACCGGCCTTCTTGTATGACGTCCACTCATGCCCGCGACCTACGGTGGACAGAGATCGACGAGAGCCGGGAGAGGGTCGCCGCGGCCTTCACGAGGCGCAGTCCTCGGAGATGAGATTGGCGCCCTCGACCGGCGACCCACGCTCGGACGGGATCCTGAGGCGCGCAGACGCGCGTCCTCGCATGAACAAGGATGAGTACGGTCGCCGGCTCCGAGGCTCCCGGTCCTCCTCGTCGCATGACAGGAGGTGCACGATGCGCTACGCGGGGATAGACATCGCTTCGAAGAAGCACGTCGTGGCGGTGATGGACGAGGACGAAGAGATCCTGGTGCGGCCCACCGCCTTCGGTGAGGACGCACAGGGCTACGAGGAGCTCTTCGAGTTGCTCGGCGTCCCTCGAGACGTGCTCGTGGCCTTGGAGGCGACCGGGCACTACTGGCGCAACTTGGCGGCGGAGCTTCTCTCGCGCGGTTTCGCCATGGTGCTGATCAATCCGCTGCGGACCCACCGCTTCGCCGGCGAGGACCTGCAGCGGACCAAGACCGATGCCATCGACGCCCTCGGGCTCGCCCGGTTCGCTCGCCAGAAACGCCCGGAGCCCACGCGGCTGCCCGACTCCGGCACCGAGGAACTGCGCGAGCTCGTCAGACTCAGGGATCGCGTGGTCCAGGACTTTGGAGCATGCATATCCGGTTAATGACCGCGCCCACTACATCTTGTGCTAGAAGGGCAGCGGGCTTGCAGGCTCGTCGGCGTAGACCTGTTCGTACGTGCGGCGGCGTCTTCGCCGCGATGCCGAGGACCGTCTGGAACGCTGCCTGCGGCGTGCGTCTCCTGTTGAACCGGAACGTGAACTCGTCGAGATACCGCTGCAGGTGCTTCTTCGAGACCCGGCCGTGGTGCGTGCCTACGAGCCAGGTCTTGAGGTTGGAGAAGACCAGGTGCAGGTGCCTCAGGACGTCCGCCTGCGCCGCGCCCATCATCGTGGACTCGATCCCGTGCTCGTAGCCGAGTTTCTCGACTGCGTCGTAGGTCTCGTGGCCGTCGGTCACGACGAGCGCCCCACGCTCGATGCTGTCCTTGACGAACGCCAGCAGGTGCGGCTTCGATGAGGCCGGCACGTGGCGCAGCCGGATGCGTCCGGGCTGTGTGCCTCTCTTCGTCGGACGCACCTCGACCGCGCCGACCACGACGGCCTTGTCTGCCGCGGTGCGCTCCTCTCGGCCTCGAAACGGCGCTCCGATCAGCGCCTCGTCGACCTCGACGACGCCGAACAACTGCGCGCGCTCCGGCGCGACCATCGCAGATCGCAGTTTCTGGAGCATCTGGTACGCGGTCTCGTAGCGGGTCAGACCGAGCTGTCGCTGGAGTGCGAGCGCAGAGACGCCCCGCTTGTCCGTCGTCATCAAGTACGCGGCCCACATCCAGGACTTCAGCGGCAGCCGGCTGCGATGCAGCACTGTGCCCGCGGTGACCGACGTGATCAGGTCGCAGCCCACGCACCGCATCGCTCTTCGATCTGGACGGGGCCAGTACTTCTTGCCGCCGCACCGGCGGCAGCGGAACCCGTCGGGCCAACGACACTGCACGAGGTACTCGAGGCACTGCTCTTCCGTCGCGAACTGCTCCGTGAACTCCACGATGTTGCGAGGGTAGCCCGGCTTCGGCATGCGTCCGAGACACTACCCCTTGGGGTCACGGTCGTCAACCGGATATGCATGCTTTGGAGACCGGGTCCGCCGGCTTCACCGCTTGGTGGACCTGGGTTTCCCGGAGTTCACACGCCACGTCCGCACCCTCGACAGCGAACTCGCCACGGCGCTGCTCAACCGCCATCCCACCGCGCAGGCCTTTGTGGGTGTCTCGGTCAAGCGACTCGCCGCGCTCCGTTACGACGGACGTCACCGAGTCGGGCGGCAGCTTGCCCAAGACCTGGTCCGTGCAGCCAAGTCGTCCGTGGGCCGCCACCACGCCGAGGCCTATCGCACTCAGGTCCGGTACGCCTGCGAGGATCTGGACTTGCTGCGCCGGCGCCTTCGCGACTTGGAGAAGCTGATCGGGGGAACCCTGGAGCACCACGAGGTCGGCAAGCTCCTCACGACCATCGACGGCATCGGGCCACAGACCGCCGCGCGGCTCGTCGCGGAGCTGGGCGACATCACTCGTTTCCGCGACGCCAAGGCGCTGGCGTCATACATCGGGGTCGTCCCGGCACTCAAGCAGTCCGGACGCAACCAGGGCCAACGCGCCGCCATCACCCGCATCGGGCACGCCCGGCTGCGCAGGGCCCTGTGGATGCCCGTCCTGACCGCGGTGCGCAGGAACCCCTGGCTGCGCGCCTTCTACGAACGGCTTCGGTCCCAGGGCAAGCTCCCGAAGGTCGCCCTCGTCGCGTCCATGCGAAAGCTCCTGGTCGCCGTCCACTGGGTGGCTCGAAACAAACAGCCCTTCGTCCCCCGGCCCACACCCGTGGCCACGTCGGCCACGCAGGTGCCCGCATGAGCCACGAGTCTTCCGAGCGAACTCGCGCGCGCTCCGCCGCCCCGGATTCATGCCCGAGCCGACAGGCGAAGGCGTCGCACCACCCAACCTGTCCTCGCGGCCCGCCGAGCGCGGTCCCCGCGCGCAGGCGGTACCCGTTCAGCCCTTGGTTCTGAGCTCGGATCCAGATCGCTTTCCGTTCGGTCGATGAATCGGATGTGGGCACCGATGAGCTGCGTGATCTGGTCGAGCGCCTGACCCGTCGTCTGGACGCTCGGGACGAGACGATTGCCGAGCAGGCGGAGGTGATCGAGCGGCAGGCGGCACGGATCGACGATCTCGAGAGCCGTCTTCGCCGGGACTCCCGCACCTCCTCGCGCCCACCGTCCTCGGATCCGTCGTGGTCCAAGAAGCGGCGGCGGCGCAAGCCGCCGTCGGACAAGCGCCAGGGTGCGCAGCCCGGCCACAAAGGGGCGACGCGCAAGCTCGTGGACGAGTCCGAGGTCGATGGCGTAGAGGACCACCGCCCGCGCGAGTGCAGCGCGTGTGGGAGCGACGTGCTCGTCCCGATCGATCGCGCCCCGACACGCCAGCAGGTCTTCGAGGTCCCGCCACGGCTGATCCAGGTGACCGAGCACCGGTTGCACCGGGCACGGTGCACGGACTGTGGCGCCACGTCCACTGCCTCGCTGCCAAGCGGTGTGACGGCGAGTCCCTTCGGCCCGCGACTCTGTGCGCTCACCGCGGCTCTGGTCGGCGTCTTCCGCCTGTCGCGGCGCGAGACCAGTCGTCTGTTGCGTGACGTCATCGGCGTCTCGATGTCACCGGGCACGGTCAGTGCGATCGAGGAGCGGGTGTCGGGAGCCATCTCCTCAGCGCACATCGAGGCCCTCGGGGCCGTACGCACGAGCAGCGTCGCCTATGTAGACGAGACACCGTGGTCGCGTCGTGGCACGCTGCATTGGCTGTGGAGCGCGGTCTGTGAGCACGCCACGGTCCATCGTATCGATCGGCGCAGGAGCGCCAAGGCCATGCGGCGACTCGTGGGCAAGCGCTTCAGGGGCGTCCTCGTGACCGACCGTATGGGCGCTTACGACCAGCATCCCACCGAGCGCCGCCAGATCTGCTGGGCGCATCTCGAGAGGGACTTTCGAGCGCTGGCCGAGGGCTCGCGCGGCGGCCGGCGCTTCGGCAAGCAGGCCGTGCGTCTCGCCCAGGCTGTCATGCGAGCTCAGCGTCACTTCGGCGAGCACGGGGACCGCGACCGCATGCGGCGTGAGCTGCGTCTCACATGGGACCGACTCCTGACGCTGCTCGTGCGCGGCGCAGACAGCAAGCACCGCCGAGTACGCGGAACGACTCGGCATCTGCTCGACCGAGCGGAGGCTCTGTGGACCTTCGCCGACGTCCCTGGCGTCTCCCCGACGAACAACGCCGCTGAGCGCGCGGTGCGCAAGCCGGTCCTGTGGAGACGCGCAACGCACGGAAGTCAGAGCGAGCGCGGACTCCGCTTCGTCGAGCGCATCCTGACCGTCACCGCCACGCTCCGCCAGCGTGGCGAGAGCGTCTTCGATTACCTCGCAGACGTCAGCGCGGCACTCGCGCACAACCGCTCGCCGCCGGCTCTCGTCGCGCTCCCGATCACGCGCTGAGGCCGCGGATCGTCATACCCTGAACGGGTACCGCAGGCGAGGCGGGCAGCGCCAACAACGCTCTAAGAACCTTGGTCGAGAAGACGGGATCTCATCCCATCTCGGTATCCGCAGGACCCGTCCGCGCGGGTGTCCCGATCTCGATGGTCCCGAGGTCAGTTGATCTCGGGCGCGGTCGCGGCACTTCCGGTCCCGAACGTCGTTCCGGTGTCGTCGATCATGTTGTTGTTGCCGGCGTAGTCGATTCGGGAGCCGGTGAACCGGCAGTTCATCGCGCTGGTGTCGGTGCCGCTGTTGTCGAGGCCCTCGGCGGCGCAGTTGGACGCCGTGCAGTTCTCCAGCGTGTTGTTGTTGCCCTGGATCCTGAACCCGTCTCCGTCGCTGTCCCTGGCGGCACAACCCGTCACGCTGTTGTCGTTGCCATCGATGTGGAAAGCGGCCGTGTACGTGCCCGACACACTGTTACCGATCAGCACGTTGTCGTTTCCGTCCGCAATCACCCCGAACCCCGCCAGGTGGTTCAGCTTGTTGTCGCGGATGACCACCCCGTTGCCTCCGTGGTCGATGCCGTCCGACCCGAGAAAGCTCAGTGAGTTCCGCTGGATCACCGCCGCCCCGAGCATCGTGGCGGATCCGCGCGTGTAGATACCGGTGCAGTAGTACGCTCCGTCCCTGACGGTGTTGTTCTCGATCAGGAAGTCATCGCCGCGGACGTAGATGTCCCCGTCAGCCATCACGTGCGCGATCCTGTTCTTGACGATCCGGGCCCTGTGGCCGGTGTAGTAGATGGCGTACGTGTACTCTTCGTTCAGGTGGCTGATCCGGTTGCCGTCGATGGAGCCGTCGTCGCCGTCGATATAGACCCCGAAGATCTCGTCGCCGCCACCAGCTATGTCGTTGATCGCGTTTCGCGTGACGCTCGCTGTGTTCCCGGAAACGTAGATCGCATACGTGTCGGATTCCTCCCCGGCGCCGCAGATCCGGATCTTGTTGCGGCTGATCGCGGCGTCGTTCCCCTGCACGTAGATGCAATACAGGTCGTAGTAGTAGCCATTCACGTTCTCGATGCAGTTCTTCGTTACCGTCGCCCGTTCGCCCGCGACGTTGATCCCCCTCTCGATGGAGTAGTTCATCGTCAGTATCTTGTTGCCGGAGACTAGGGCGTCGTCACAGGACTGGAGGTCGATGACGTGGTCGTAGCTATCGCCAATGTAAGCGTTCTTGAAGACGTTCTTCAGGACCCTGGGGCCCGCCGCGTTCTCCACCAGGATGTAGGAGTCGCCCGCCATCGAATCGACCGTATTCTTGCAGACCGTGGCCGTTCCACCGTTCTCGGCATCGACCTGGATGCCGACGCCGAGGCCGTAGACGAACCGGTTCTTTTGCACCACGGCGTTCGGCCCGTCGATGTCGACGCCGGGGTCGTCGGACCGCTGGCCGCTGAACAGGTTCCGCTCGACCCTGGCTCCAGCGACAGCTCGGTCTGACCCGCTACGAGACCGCGTACCAGATGCTCCAGAAACTGCGATCTGCGATGGTCGCGCCGGAGCGCGCGCAGTTGTTCGGCGTCGTCGAGGTCGACGAGGCGCTGATCGGAGCGCCGTTTCGAGGCCGAGAGGAGCGCACCGCGGCAGACAAGGCCGTCGTGGTCGGCGCGGTCGAGGTGCGTCCGACGAAGAGAGGCACACAGCCCGGACGCATCCGGCTGCGCCACGTGCCGGCCTCATCGAAGCCGCACCTGCTGGCGTTCGTCAAGGACAGCATCGAGCGTGGGGCGCTCGTCGTGACCGACGGCCACGAGACCTACGACGCAGTCGAGAAACTCGGCTACGAGCACGGGATCGAGTCCACGATGATGGGCGCGGCGCAGGCGGACGTCCTGAGGCACCTGCACCACCTGGTCTTCTCCAACCTCAAGACCTGGCTCGTAGGCACGCACCACGGCCGGGTCTCGGAGAAGCACCTGCAGCGGTATCTCGACGAGTTCACGTTCCGGTTCAACAGGAGACGCACGCCGCAGGCAGCGTTCCAGACGGTCCTCGGCATCGCGGCGAAGACGCCGCCGCGCACGTACGAACAGGTCTACGCCGACGAGCCTGCAAGCCCGCTGCCCTTCTAGCACAAGATGTAGTGGGCGCGGTCATTAACCGGATATGCATGCTTCGGTGAGGCCGGACTCGACATCGCGCAGGCACTGATGCGGGGTGTGCGCGAGTACAAGACGCACGGCGACCGCGAGCAACTCGAAGCCGAACCCGCGGACTTCGTCGGGAAGCTCGTGCGTTCGATGAGTTCGGTTTTTGCGTTATTCAAGCTTCAGACTCTTGTAGTTGCCTTCGTCGTCTAGAATTGTCCCCCAGATCTTCATTGAAGCCTGATGCCGAAATCGTCCAAAGCTGAGGAGCGGCCCCACTCCGAGATCCAAATCCTTGATGTTCTCAAGCGCATCGACAAGACGTTCCGTAGTCAGGTTCGGCCCCACGGCTTCCAATCCTTTGACAAGGCACTCCGCTGCAATAAAACCCTCCAACGAAGCAAAACTTGGCCGCGCTTCTGGGCAATGTTCCCGCAGTAACTGTCGATAGCGATTCACCCCCTTAGCCTTCGCATCATAGTGCGGCACGACCTGGGTAACAATGACGCCCTCACCATAGCGTGAGCGTGCGCCCATCTCGCGAAATTCTTCGGCCAAGCCGCGACTGCCAACAAACGACACCGCTGCGAAATGTATTTCTTTCTTACTCTTGTCTTTGACCGATCTGACAAATTTGGCAGTTGGCTCATACGTCGAAATCATGACGATAGCATCGACGTTCTCAATTTCGCGCACGATCTCCTTCACGGCATCTTCCACCTCGACACTGTTGCGTCGATACTTAACCCGCAATACATCCTTCCCCTCAATTTCATGCTCGCTCAATGCTTGAACGACCGCATCAAAACCACTGTCTCCAAACGAATCGTCCTGGACAAAGACCGCGATTTTTTGCGGATCAATCTTACGCAATTCGACGAGGTATTGCATCATGGCGGCAATCTCCTCGGTGTAGCTCGCGCGAAAATTAAAAACGTATCGGTCCGGTGGGTCCCGCCGAAGTAGCTTGGCACCGGAGAATGGCGCGAACAACAGGTAGCGATTCTCAATAGTGTAGGGGAGGATCGCCTTTGCCGTCGGCGTTCCAACATTGCCGATCGTTGCAAATATTTGTTTCTCTTCAAAGAGTATCCGTATATTGTTCAATGCTCTAACTGGCTCGTATCCGTCGTCGAGCACAACAAGCTCCAGCTTCCGCCCGTGTATTCCTCCCTGTTTATTAACTGCCTTGAAACAAGCTCTGATCCCGTATACTATGTTGCGGCCAAGATCACCGGCGGTGCCGGAGTAGGCCGTCGTCGTGCCAAAGGTAACGGTGTCCGCGGTGACTCCTTGTGACAGCGCACCGGAAAATCGGCGGCTGGCTGGAGAACGTTCGCCATGCCTTGCCTCTCCTGTTGTTCTATTCGCATTCAACATGAGCAAGGTGGCGCCGGCAACCACCACGGCCACAATGATCGATACCATCACAACTTGTCGCTTCCTCTTGGTCTCTCCACGTTTCTTTGTGTTTTGGGAGATCCGGTCCTGATCGGCTAGAAGCTCCTCGAGATCGACAAGCATGTCATCGACCGTTTGGTATCGGTCGTCCGGACTCCTTGCAGTCGCCCTTTTTACGATTGCAGAGCATTGATCAGGAAGTTTCGCGTGGACAAGACAGGGATCGAGCTCCTTGTCCGAACAATGCAAATGCATGACTTGCATTATTGTCGTTGCTTCGGAATAGGGGTAAGCTCCCGTGAGCAGCATGTAGTATGTCGCCCCAAGCGAATAAATGTCGCTTCGCTCGTCTACCGGTGCACCTTCGCATTGCTCCGGGCTCATGAAGTAAGGTGTGCCGAGAATTTCGCCGGTCATCGTGAGTTGGTTGTGCTTCCGGAAATCGCCCTTTGACAGGCCAAAGTCCGCAATCTTTACTAGCTGGTTCTTCGTTCTCAGAAGGTTTTCCGGTTTAATGTCGCGATGCACCAGTCGAAGCTGATGAGCGGCACTCAAGCCGCGGCAGGCATCTGCCGTGATGTGGGTGGCTTCGGTGACCGGGAATGCGCCCCGCTTTTTGAGTTCGTCAGCGACACTCCCGCCATCGACCAATTCCATCGCAATGAAATGTGTGTCGCGATCTTCTCCGAGTTCATAGACCGCAACGACATGCTGGTCCCTAAGCTGGCCGGCCGCTTTGGCTTCGGATCGAAAGCGTTCCAAGTATAGCTTATTCTCCGCACGCTCGTTGAGCAATATTTTGATCGCGACCTCTCGGCTAAGCGACTCGTCATAAGCTCTGTAAATCGCCCCCGTGCTACCCGCCCCGATTAATTTGCGAAGCTGATACTTCCCGAGACGTTGCCCTACTCTCTTTAGGTGGCGTTGGTGCATGAACCCTTCCTTGCTTCGGCGGACCGCACGCCGCAGATTCGACTCTCCAAGGAGACCGCCCATGCCGAGCAGGAGATCCAGAGTGTCGCCCAGTTACGCGACCCGCTGCCGGGTGGCGTTGGTGCATGAACCCCTCTCGGCCCAGACCTCTCACCTGAATCTCCGCGATCCTACCCGCGGATCGCCGGGACGTGTCAACGATTCTGAGACACCGCGTCTTGGAGTTTAGTGAGCGACCTCCTGTGTCATACGGGAGGGGCGGTGGCCCGCCTTGCGGTGGTGAAGGGCCGGCGTGGTCATCGTGTGCTGCCAAGCACCACGCGGAGAAGGACACCGAACCCGCGATGGCTCCAGCGGCGCGGACGCCGCGGAGGGCTGAGAAACGGGCCGCTCCGGCCGCTTATGAAGCCGCAGGCCGGTTCGACCGAACTCTGTTGGCGAGACCCTTCAGATTGCCGTCGAGGATCTTGCCCATCATCAACTTCATCATGGTTTGGCCCAGCAACCATCCGAAGGGACCGAATTTCACGCGATAGTCCATGCCCCACTTCACCCTCGCTCGCCCGTTGTCCAGGTAACCGTTCACCCCTTGACAGCGTGTGAGCCTCAGCGTGCGACGGGCAGCGGGACCATGACGGGCGGGTCGGCGCCGGTGAGGTGCGCGGCGACCGAGTCGGCGAGGAAGTCGAAGACTTGGTCGCCACGGCGTCGCAGCGTGGCCGCGGCGGTCAACACGCGCTCGGCGAAGCGGAGTCCGCGAGCGGACTGGCTTCCGAAGGAGCCCTTGCGCCAGAGCACCGCTTTGCGGACCGCGCGCTCGGCGGCGTTGTTCATCGGACTTAGCCGCATCTGTTCACGAGACGTCGCGATGACGGTGCTTTCGGAGTCCACAGGGTCAGATCTTGGCCAGGCGAGGGCGGATGCTGTCGTCGTTGCCACAAGGGCAACGCGAGTGAGCGGCCGAAACGGCGCGGATTCTGCGGTGTGGGCAGACCGTAGGCCGGGCGGTGGTGTGGCGGACGGCGCGGCGGGACGTCAGGTCGGCTTCGGGGATGCCAGCAGTCGTTGCGCGCAGCGCTCGAAGACGTGCTGCCAGGGCCACGACGAGGACATCGAGACCCAGATCCGGCGCGTCGTGATCCGCACGAGCGCGCCGATCTTGAGCAGCCGCAGGCGGATCGTGCCGGCTTGCGCACGCGCCATCTCGGTGCCGGCGAGACCGATGCGTCGCAGCGCACAGGTCAGGACGTAGGCCATGGCCGACATGGCCATCCGCACGGCGTTGCCCTGCATCGTGTGCACCGACAGACGGGTGCCGAAGAGCTCGAGCTGCTGCTCCTTGATGCGATTCTCCGCCTCGCCCCGGGCGCAGTAGAGCTGCTCGTAGAGACGCTTGCTGCTCCAGCTACGAGGCGGCAGATTGGTCACCACGAAGCGGGGATTGCGCTTGCCGCCCGGCAGGTGCTCGGCCTTGGCGACCACGCGACGCCTCTGGCTCCAGCTCCCCAGCGTGGTCCAGGCAAAGTCGCGAAAGACCCGGGCTGCTCGGCCGGTCTGCACGGCACGGGCTGCGGCCTCATCGAGCGCGTCTTCGACGTGTCGCTCAAGGCGCTCATTGCGCGCCATGCCCAGCAGGTAGAAGTGGCCGGCGGCCTCGCACCAGGCCATCAGCTCCTCGCGGCAAAAGCCCGAGTCTGCGCGCACGAGCACCTTGGCCCGGGGCCAGCGGCGCCGCAGACGTAAGACCAGCGCACGGAGCTCGTCCACGACTCCGCGCGCGGGATCTCTGTCAGCGGTCTGGAGCCGAGCGAGCAAGAGGTGCTCGCCGCAGAAGACGTACAGCGGCAGGTAGCAGTAGTGCCCGTAGTAGCCGTGGAAGAAGCGGCCCTCCTGCCGGCCGTGCAGCCGCACGTCGGAGTGGTCCAGGTCCAGCACGAGCAGGCCCGGATCCTCCGGCCCCATGGCCTCGCAGAAGACGTCGCTGAGCACGCTGTCCACGCGCTCCTGGTCCATCTCGATCTTGGCGTAGCGCGTCTGTGCCGTGGCGCCGAGCTGCGTGGTCTCGAGCCGCGAGAGCGTCGGGTGCGTGGCCAGAGCACCCTCGCGCTTGCCGCACGCCGCGGCAAACAGCGGGTCCTTGCCGACATGGTCGTGGTCCACCAGATCCTCGTAGCCCGCGCACAGCCCGAAGACCCGCTGACGCAGCATCTGGCCGACCGTGTGCTCGACCCGACGCGGGTCCCGGTGGTCCCCGAAGCAGCGCGCAAACCGCGAGAGCAGATCGATGCGACGATCGACCCGCTCGAGCAGCAGCACGCCCCCGTCGCTCGTCACGGTACCGGCGTCGAAGCGCGTCACCGCGGTGCGTCCACAGATGCCCGCGAAGAGGGTCCCCTGCGGGCTACAGTCTGTCGTCATCGGGCCGGCGCTCCTGTCGGTGCAAGTACTAGCGAGTACGAGCACTTAGACAGACGACGGCCCGCTCAGATTCCCGGCTGGTGAACGATTCGGGCTAGACGCCCGGGAGCGGCCGGCGCTCGTCGTAGTCGCCGTCCACCGGGATCCAGTACCGGATGGTCTCCTCGCCGAGCTTCCAGCAGAGCTGCACCCGGCGGCGGCCGAGACGCGCGTCCAGATACACGATCCCCAGCTCGGGCTCGCCGAAACGGGCGCCCAGGTGGTCACCGAGTTCGACGACGTGGTCCCGCAACTCCGCAAGGTCGTCGCGGACCTTGTGTGGAAGGCTCAGATCGCTCGAGAGTTCCTCGAGCGACTTGAAGTCGTTGAACGCGGCGAGGCGTTCGCGCAGTCGCAGATACGTCGCATGCGCATCACGCGCGATCGAGCGGATCAGCGGCAGCGCCTTCACTGCGGATGCGGGTGTGTAGACGGGAGGGAGGGCCGTGGCCTGAGCTGTTCTCACGCGCTCTCATCGGCACGAATCCGAGCCTGCGTGAAGGCTCCCGAAAGTTCGCGTTTTGAGGCGAATCTCAGCGCGAGAAACGGGGTCTTGCAGGTCGTCCCGACGGGTCGGTGCGCGACGCGCTTCCGCCGCGCGTATCGTGACTGTGAGCGTGCTCTGCAAACGAGCGCGAGGGTGCCGCCGGGCGGCACCCTCGCTCACTCTCAGTCTGATAAATCGTGCGTCAGCGGTTGCGCCGGCGCCTCGCGCCGCCGCCGTTACCGCCCCGGTTTCGCGTGCTCGGTGCCGCTCTTTGCTGGGGCCTCGGTGCCGATCGGCGGGTGCGTGACGGCGCTGACTGTGGAGCCCTGCGCACCTGGGGGGAGCGCGTGGGGGCCGAGCGGGTCGTGGGTGCGCGGCGGGTCGTCGGTGCGCGGCGGGTTCGGGTCGGCGGCGAGCGCTGGACCCGAGGGGTCGGGGCCGTCCGCGTGCGGGTCTCCGGCGTCCGCTGCGTCCGCTGTGTGGGAGCGGTGCGCGTGCGCCGCGTGGGCGCCGTTGTGCGTGTGCGCACAGTGGGAGTGGTCGTGCGCGTCACGTTCGACGTCGTACGGCTCACGTTACGGCGCCCGGAGAGGCCGGGCTGGCCCGCTTGACCACTGCGGCGCGTGCGCACCACGGTCGGCGTGTTCTGGCTGCGGCGCGTGGTCCCGTTTGTGTCCACGGCCGTGCGGTCCCGCCGGGTGCGTGTCACCGGGTTCTCCGTTGCGACGGCGCCGCGGTCACGGCGCGTGTTCGTGCTGGTCCCGCGGTCGGTTGACGTTGCGGAGCCCCGCCGGGTCGTGCGTGGCGAGGTGCTCTCTCCGGAGACGCCGAAGCGTCGGCGCGGGGACGTCGACTCGGTGGCCTGACCGGTCGTGCTCCGAGTGCGGCCTGTCGAACTCCGGGTGCTGGAGGTGGGGCTCAGGCCGCGCGGGTTCTCCCGCCCGGCAGTCGCACCGCCGCCGTCGCGGCCGCGACGTGTCGTCGCGGTGGATGACGTCGCCGTGGTGCCCGTATCGCCCAGACGGCGCCGCACGGGGACAGCGCCACCGCCTCCGACACCGCCCACGCCGCCGCCCGCAGCCACGCCGTCGTTGAAGCCCTGGCGGAAGCCGCGCTTGAAGGCCTTGCGGCGACCGGTGCGGTGGTCGTCGTGATGGTCGTCGTGGCGGTCGTAGTACGCGAAGTGGTGGCCGCCGCCGTGGTGGCGGTAGCGGTAGCCGTGGTGGCCGTGGTGGTACGAGTTCGAGTACCCGAAGTGCGAGTACAGATCCCAGTCGTGCCCGGACAGATGGAAGTCCAAGTGACCGCCGAGGTTGTAGTACCAGGCGTGATCGTGGCAGCCGTAGTAGTGGTGTCCGCAGCCGATGTAGTGGCGGTGTCCGAACGGGATCCACTGGTAGACGACCTCGGTCTCGTAGACCACCTGCTCGTACACGACGGCGGGCGCCTCGCGCTCGACGTAGATGACCTCGGGCTCCTGCTCCTCGACGTAAATGACCTCGGGCTCGCGGTCGTCGACGATCACGAAGTCCTCACGGGCTCCGGTGACCACCTCGCGTTCGACGGGCTGACCTTGGTCGTACACCGTCCCTCCGAGCGCTGCGGCCAGCGGTACGGTGCCGGGGATCGGGTCGGGCACGGGGTGGCCGCCGCCGACGCCGATCGCCTGTCCGTCCGTGCTCTCGACGAGCACGGGCTTGGGCGGTGGCGGCAGGCGCAGGTCGCGCTCCCGCTGACGTGTGCTCTCGAGCTCTTCCGTGGTGCGGCGGAGCTCGGCCTGCAAGCGCGCGTTCTCCTCAGCGAGCTTGCGGGCCGCTTCGCCGTCGAAGCGGACGCCGTCTTCCTGCGGTGCCGCGAGGGGTGCGATGTCGGCCACTGAAGCCGCGATCGCCGTCACCGGCAGCGCGCCGGCCGCGACGACCGGAACCGCGGGAGCCGGCAGCGGAGCGACCCGCTTGGCCAGATCCTGAGCGACGACGGTGCGCACGGCATCCTGCCGTTCGAGCGCGCCGGTGTCGGTCAGCTCGGCGGAGCAGCCTGCCAGCACGGCCAAGGCGGTGATGAGAGCGAGGGGACGCGCGTGGCGCGCAGCAGTGCGAGATCGGTGGTTCATCGGGGACCTCCTCCGGACGAACAAGGACGCGGCGTCATCCATGCCATGGGATGGGCCGTTTTGGTATTGGCAGGGTAGAGACGCGAACCGCGGGCCGAACGGGCTGAGGGCGAGAGACGACCGTTCTGTCCCCAATCGGGGACGCCGGCCGCAGCGCGGCCAGGCTCAGTTCGTGGTCGTCTCGGGCGGGCATCAACCGTCTCTCCGCGTTTTGTCTCTTCGATCTGTCCGCTGCTATCCGCATCACCGGCGTCAGCCGGTGAGCCAGAAGACAACGCGCCCGCCAAGCGGCTCCTCCGTGCTTCGACGGCATCCGCCGCCGAGCCCCGCATCAACCGCGTCAGCGGTTGAGCCGGACACACTGTCGGACGTTGAGGAGCCCCTGGCGGGTTCCCATTGTTCCGGCATCTGAGGATAGCGCCCCTCCGGCCCGGCCGGCCCCCACGCCTTGGTTTTCCACGGTTTCGAGGCGGCTACGCCCCGTGCGACGTGTCCCCCGTCACACCGCCTCGGGTACGCTCTCGCGTTCGCAAGACAAGAGTTCGGAGGAATTCGATGTCCGCAGTTGAAGTTGTCGTTGCCGGAGCGGTCCGGACCCCGATCGGGAGGTTCGGGGGCGGGCTGATCAAGCTCAGTCCCGCCGACCTCGGAGTTGCCGCAGCGACCGAGGCGCTGCGCCGCTCCGGGGTTGGGCCGGAGCACGTCCAGGAGACGCTCTTCGGCCACGGCCGGCAGGCCGGCGGCGGCACCAACACGGCGCGGCAGGTCTCGGTCCGCGCCGGCGTTCCCGTCAGCTCTCCCGCCATGACGGTGAACAAGGCCTGCGCGTCGTCGCTCAAGGCGGTCGCGCTTGCCCACGATGCGATCCAGCTCGGACGGCGCGACACGCTCCTGGTCGGCGGTACCGAGTCGATGTCGAACACGCCGTACTTCCTGCTGAACGCGCGCTTCGGCTACCGCCTCGGCAACTCCGAGGTCGTGGACGGGATGTACCGCGACGGCTTCCAGTGTCCGATCTCCGATCAGCTCATGGGCAAGACGGCGGAGAACCTGGCGGAGCAGTACGACATCTCCCGCGACGAGCAGGACGCCTATGCAGAGCGGTCTCAGGCACGATGTGCCGCGGCCACCGAGCGGGGTGTCTGGCAGGACGAGTCGTTCGCGATCGAGATCCCCGGGCGCAAGGGCCCGACGATCGTCGACACCGACGAGCACCCGCGGGCGGACAGCACCGCGGAGCGCATGAAGAAGCTGAAGCCCGTCTTCAAGAAGGACGGCACGGTCCACGCCGGCAACTCCTCGGGCATCACGGACGGAGCTGCGGCCATGGTCGTGCTGACGGCGGAGCGCGCAGAGGCGCTCGGCGTGGAGCCGATGGCACGCGTGGTCGACTGGACCGTCGCCGGGGTCGACCCCAACATCATGGGCATCGGCCCGGTGCCGGCCGTGCGGCAACTGCTCGAGCGGCAGAGCCTGTCGCTCGACGACATCGACCTCATCGAGCTGAACGAGGCGTTCGCGGCGCAGGTGATCGCGTGCGACCGGGATCTGCACATCGACGGAGATCGGATGAACGTCAACGGCGGCGCGATTGCACTCGGGCATCCGATCGGCGCGACGGGCTCGCGAATCTGTGTCACGCTGCTTCACGAGATGAAGAGACGCGGCGCCCGGAGGGGCATTGCGACGCTCTGCGTCTCCGGAGGCATGGGCATGGCGGTCCTGTTCGAAAGGGCCTGACGAGCGTGGGAGGCGACGACGACCGCGAGGGCCTGTCCCGGCGGCGGCTGCTGGACGTGTTCGGCCGGGGCCTGCGGCGCCTCCACGAGGACCTCGGCCGCGAGAGCGGCGCAGCACCCGAGATCCCGGTTTCGCGGTCCCCGGTGCCCACGGCGCCCGCCGGCACGTATTCGCGAATCACTCGCCCCTCGGATGAATTCGCGACAGCGGTTCCGGTCATGCCCGGGACGTGGCAGGTGGACCTGCACGGCCGCAGGCTCGGGGTCGGCACCAGCCGTATCGTGCGGGGAGAGGAACTCACGGAGAACGTGGTGCTCGTCCGGGTCCACACGACGCACCTGGCTGCCTGCACGGCGGAGTGTCCGGTGGACGGTAGCGACCTCGAGTGGGATGAGAGCCTGGACCGGCTGATCTGCCCGGGCTGCCAGTCTCTCTGGAGGCTGGACGGAGAGCCCACTGCGGGCCCCGCCGCCTCCCGACTCGGGACCCTCCTGGTCGAGGCGTACGTGGACGACGCTCAGGACCTCGAGATCCGTCTCCAGACGCCGTAGATGCGCCCGCACGGGGATCGCGGGGCGATCCCCGTGCCCGCGGCATCTACGGGTGTCTCCCTCCTACGCGGTCTCCGACCGCTACGGAGGGCTGCGGTCACGGGGGATGCGCTGCACCCCCCGCGCCCTGACGCTGAGTTCCCCCTGAGCCTGGCCAGGCTCGGGTCCCTCCTTCGAACAAGCCTCGACCTTGCGGCGCCTTCCGCACCCCCGTGTTCAGGGGGTCGAGGCCAAGAAACGGCGGGCTGGTTGCCCACCCGGCCTCGAAGGAGGAAGAGATGCGCAAGTTCATGCTTTCGAGCTTGGTACTGGGTCTTCTGACGACGACGGCGATGGCCGACGTGCTGAGGGTCCCGCAAGACCACCTGACGATCCAGGGCGCCGTGAATGCGGCGAATGACGGAGACGTCATCCTCATCGTCGGCGGCACGTACGCCGAGAACGTGGTCGTCAACAACGTCGACAACCTGCTCATCCGCGGTAAGGGCACCACGGTCATCCAGGCCGGCGGTGGGTACGCGATGCGCGTGCTCAACTCATCGGGTGTCACGCTGCAGAAGCTCTCGATGAGCGCACCTGGCGGCGTGCGCGTGTGACCGACTCTCCATGGAGCGCGTGAGCGCGACCTTCACCGGCGCCCCGACGGGACATGTGTTCGAGCTGCGCGTCGCTGAGCGCCTCCAGGCCCTGAAGTGCAAGGTGTTCGCGCCGGTCGGTGCTGGGTTCGTCTACGGGATCTACCTCGAACCGACGTCGCCCACCGTCGACCAGCTGGTCGAGGGCTGCCGTATCGAGGGGATGCCGCGTGGCATCCGGGCCACGGCCGGGAACGCCGTCGTGCGCGGTAACAAGATCACCGGCGCGGCCGAGTACGGGATCGTCGTCTACGAAGACGACGTCCTCGTCGACCGGAACAAGATCCTGCTCGCGAACCCCGGCGCCATCGGCATCTACACCGGCAACTTGGTCGACTCCGTCGTGCGCCGCAACAAGGTGATCGGCGCCGGAACGGGCATCGAGATGCACACCTCCGACGGCAACACGATCCGCGCCAACAAGCTCAAGAGCCTCACCACGGGCGTGCGTCTGCTGCCGGGGAGTGACAACAACCAGATCGGACCGGGCAACGTGTTCGTGGGGATCTCGGGTACGAACGTGAGTGACTCCGGCACGGGTAACGTCTTCATCCCCTGAGCCACGCTCAGGAGACATCACGACGCGGGTTCCTCACGGAGCCCGCGTTCGTGATTCCGGGCGCGCTCTGGAGCTGCGCCTGGGAGATCGGACGTTGACCGGCTGCGGCCGTTCGCAGCCGTGGAGCTCTAGGTTGTGGCGGCCGGGCGCCGTCCAGTGGAGGTGGGGAATGCGGAATCGGATCGTGATCGCCGCGTGCGTCGTCCTCGCGGCGCTCTGCGTGCAGAGCCGCGCCGACGTCGACATCGAGATCGCCAACGGACAGAAGGTCCGCGGGACGATCGACCCCGTCTCCGAGAAGGAGACGCTCACCCTCTGCATCCCAGGCGACTCCACGCTTACCGTCATCGCCAAGGACAAGAAGGTGAAGGGCGGGACTCCGGCGCCGAACGTCACGTTCAAGGTGCTCGATGCGGGTGACACCTCATCATCGACGGCGCTGGGGATGAGGCGATCGGGAACCAGGAGTTCGGCTCCGGCCAGTAGCGCAGCCAGGCCGGGCTCACGGGACAGGGCGGTCATGGCATAGGGGTGGCATACTGGTCGGGGGGAGGTGAGTCATGTCCCGCCGATTCGCGTTTGCTTCGCTCCTCGTGCTGATCACGCTCGTGGCAACCGGCCGCGCGGACATCGACATCGAGGTCGCCAACGGACAGAAGGTCCGCGGCACGATCGACCCGGTGGACGAGCTCGAGACGCTCACAGCGTGCATTCCTGCCGGTGCGACGCTGTCCGTTTCTGTAAAGGGCAAGAAGGTCAAGGGCGGGACTCCCGCGCCGAACGTGACCTTCAAGGTGCTCGACCAGGGCGACACCGAGATCTCCGCCGGACTGGTCTCGGTCAAAGGTGTCGGGGCGAAGCTCAAGAAGCTCCCGATTCCCGTCAGCGGCAAGTACCGCGTCGTGATCCAGGCAAGCGCCGTCGGGAACTACGAAGCGAAGGTCAAGTGGAAGAGCTCCAAGAAGTTCAAGGAGACGGTGGACACTTCCGGCGGCCAGCAGATTGTCGGCTTCGCGATCGATCCCGGCGCGAAGTGCAAGTTCCAGGCGAAGGCCAGCAAGCGATCGGATGCGGAGCCGGTGATGGAGACCGTCGACATCGGCGGCGACGACCCGGAGTTCACGTTCCCGGCCCCCGAGGCAGGGGCGAGCAAGCACAAGCAGAAGGACGTCGTGCTCGGCGACTTCGGCAATCACCTGTTGTTCGTCTCGAGCACCGGTCCGGGGGGCGACGTCGACGTCTCGATCGGCATCAAGGCGCCGAAGACCGACAAGAAGCAGATCGTCGAGATCACGGACGCGAAACTCGCCAGCGACGACGCACGGGGCAAGGTGATCGGTCCGGCCGGGGGCAACCTCGCCATCACCGAGGGGGAGCTCGGTGACCTCTTAGGCGCAGCCGTGTTCGTCCCACCGGGTGCGCTCGGCAAGCCGTCGGCAATCATCATCGGAAGCGGTCTCGGCGTGCCGGTCGACGGGACCGACCCCGGCGGTCCCGCGGTGTTCTTCGGTCCGGACGGCCTTCAGTTCGGAGTGGCCGCGACGATCATCCTGCCGTTCAACCCGGCGCTGTTCAACGAGGCCGGCGACGTGCAGGTCGCGGTGAAGGACGAGGACGGGAACATCGCACTGCTGGACGTCACCGACTTCACGGTCGATTTCGGTGCGGGCCTCATCACGGCCATCGTCTCGCACTTCAGCGAGTACCAGGCCGTCGGCTCCGTGGATCGCGTGGTCCCGCCGATGACAGTGCCGGGCGACCTGAACGGCGACCAGTTCGCGGATATCGTCATCGCGACCGGAAGCGCGGGCGGAGCAGCGCTCAACCCGAACAACGTGCAAGTGATCTTCGGCAGCGACACACTGCCGTCCGCGCTCTCAACCGCCACGTCGGTGGACGCGTTCTTTGCATCCGGGGACCAGTTCGACCTGTTCGGGCAGAGCTTCGTAGTAGCCGACCTCTCCGGCGACGGGCAGGACGACCTGATCGTCGCGGACCAGTTCGCGAACAACATCGACGGCGCGGTGCACATCTTCTTCGGCGGCGCGGGGTTCGCGGGCTCGATCAATCCGTTCGCCGACGCCGACGTCACGATCGGCGGCGTCAGCCAGGAGGGGTTCGGGAACTCGATCTGCGTGGGCGACGTGATCGGCGACGGACGTCTGGATCTGGTCGTCACGTCGTTCGGATCCTCTCCGGATTTCAAGCCCTTCATCTACGTGTTCGATGCGGCGGTGATCGTGAACGGGCTCTCGAGCAACGCGAGCCAGAAGGTCACGGGCGAGGGCTCCACGGTCCTCTGGGTGCGTGCGTGTGGCAACCTCTTCGGGGATACGAAGGACGACATTGTGTCGTTGCAGCAAGGGGGCGACGGCGGCAACGACGTCTACGTGTTCGCCGGCGGCAGCGCACTGTCTCTCCTGGATCAGCCGACACTCGCTTCGGCGGGCGCGGTGATCACGGCTGCGGAATCCACGGAGTCGCTCGGCTTCGTGTCGCTGATCGCCGACGTGATCGGAGACTCCACAGGCGACCTGATCCTGTTCGACCCCCTCACGGGCGGGTTCAGCGGAGCCGTGTGGCTGTTCCAGGGCGGGGCATCGTTCGGCTCGAAGTCCACCAGCGACGCCGACGTCAAGATCAACCCGTCCCTGCAGTCATGGGGGGTCGAAGTCATGCTGGCCGCGGACCTGGACGGCAATGGCCGGGACGAGTTGGTCATTCCGGACTCCAACACGTCCCTGAGCGTCTCCCTCGGCGGCGCGGCCTTCGTCTTCCGCACCACCGATCTCATCGGTACGATCCAGCAGACCGGGGCGTCCCGGCGGATCGGCGGCAGCGAGAGGGCAGCCGGCTTCGGAACGTATGCGGGCAAGGGCGACGTCAACGGCGATGGCCGCATGGACGTGTACGTCGCGTCCCCGTTCACGTTCGGGCCGCCGGGCGACCCGAGCGGCGTGGTCTACCTGTTCTACGGCGTGCCCGATCTGCAGAACCTGCCGGCGACGGACAGCGCGGCGGACGTGACGATCCAGGGCCAGACTCGAGAGCTTCTCGGGAATCGGGACTTCGACATCGAGCAGTAGTCCGAGCACGCGCATCGAAGCCCACCGAGTCTCGGCGCAGCACGCCTACAATGTGGCGCTTCGGAAGGAGGCGTCGTGCCGCGTAGAGATCGCATCGTCATCGCCAACTGCGGCGGGTTCTGGGGAGACGATCCCACCGCCGCGAAAAGGCAGGTCGAGGGCGGGCCCATCGACTACCTGGTCATGGACTACCTGGCCGAGGTCACGATGGCGATCCTGCAGAAGCAGCGCCAGCGGGACCCTTCCAAGGGCTATGCCGCGGACTTCCTGCGCCAGATGCGCGACGTCCTGCCGCTCTGCATCGAGAAGGGCGTCACGATCATCAGCAACGCGGGCGGGGTGAATCCACTCGCCTGCCGCGATGCGCTCGTTGCACTGGCCGAGGAACTCGGTATCGCCGACGATTTGCGCGTCGGCGTCGTGTTGGGCGACGACGTGTTCGAAGACATCGACGCGCTCGCCTCCCGCGGCGAGACGCTCGACCACATGGACACCGGCCGCCCGCTCTCCGACGAGCGGAACAGCGTCATGTCTGCGAACGTGTACCTCGGCGCCCGTCCCGTGTCGCAGGCGCTCTCGATGGGAGCCAACGTTGTGCTCGCGGGTCGCATCACCGACACCGCTGTGACGCTCGCCCCGATGATCCACGAATTCGGCTGGGCGGAGGACGACTGGGACCGCCTCGGCGCGGGGGTGATCGCAGGACACATCATCGAGTGCGGTACGCAGTGCACCGGCGGCAACTTCACCGACTGGCAGATCGTGCCGTCGTTCCTGAACATGGGCTATCCGCTCATCGAGGCGAACGCCGACGGGACGTTCGTCGTGACGAAGCATCCGGACACAGGCGGACTGGTCAGCGTACACACGGTGAGCGAACAACTCGTGTACGAGATGGGCTCCCCGCGATACATCGCGCCGGACTGCATCGCACGCTTCGACTCCATCCAGCTGGAGCAGGTGGGGGAGAACCGCGTGCGCGTCACCGGCGCCCGCGGTGGCCCGGCACCGGAGAAGTTCAAGGTCTCGATCAGCTTCTCCCACGGCTACCGCGCGTTCGGGCGGCTCCTCATCTCCGGCCCCGACGCCCTGCGCAAGGCGGAGGTCGTCGCGGAGTCGTTCTGGGACTCGGCCGGCGGCCGCGATCAGTACCAGGACACCGAGACCGCGCTGGTCGGGTGGAGCTCCACGCACCCGCCTCTCGACGACGATGCGCTGCCGCCCTCCGAGGTGTTGCTCCAGGTCGCCGCGCGCGACGCAGATCGCAACAAGCTCGAACACGAGTTTGCCGTGCAACTCGTGCCGCGTGTGCTCGGCACCGTGCCGGGGATCACGTACCTCGCGGACCAGGGTCGGCCGCGCGCTTCGGGTGTCGTCGGCTACTGGCCGGCGCTCATCGGCCGCGACGTGATCAACGTGCGGGTAGTGGTCGGCGACAGAGAGGTGGAACTGTCGTCCGCCGTGCCGGGTGCCGGCGGGCAAGAGGACTTCACCCCTCAGATGCCGGGCACGCGCATCCCGACCAGCGGCCGCCGCACGGTGGTGCACCTCGAAGAACTCTGTCTCGCCCGCTCCGGGGACAAGGGAGACGCCTGCAACATCGGTGTCATCGCGCGCACTCCGGCGGTGTACGCGTGGATGCGAAGTCACCTGACTGCAGAGTTCGTGAAGGAGCGTTTCGAGGGCATCTGTCACGGCGAGGTCGAGCGATTCGAGGTCCCGAACCTCCTCGCGCTGAACTTCCTGCTGCACGAGAGCCTGGGTGGCGGAGGGACGCTGTCGCTGCTGCTCGACGCGCAGGGCAAGACTTACGCGCAGTACCTGCTCGCCTCCGAGGTCACGGTGGACATCGGTCTGGTCGAGACGTTCGGGGAAGACGCCGAGTGAGCGACGTCCTCGACCGCCTGCACGAACGTGCCCGCGCGCGCCGGCGCCGGATCGTGCTGCCCGAGATGGAGGACGACCGTGTGCGCGAAGCGGCGACGCGGCTCGCAGACGAGCGCCTGGCCGAGCCGCTGACGCCGGCCGTGTCGGCCGATCGCCTCGACGCCTACGCGGAGATGCTCGCCGAGGCCCGCGCGCACAAGGGGATGACCGTCGCGGACGCGCGCGCCGCGCTCGACGATCCACTGCTTCGCGCCGCGCTGATGGTGAGGGCCGGAGACGCGGACGGCTGCGTCGCAGGCGCCGTGCACACTACCGCCGAGACCGTCCGCGCGGCGATCGTCGGCATCGGCATGGCCACCGGGATCACCACGGTCTCGAGCTTCTTCCTGATGGCGCTGCCGGACGGCCGCACCTTCGTGTTCACGGACTGCGGCGTGGTGCCCGACCCCACGGCCGGGCAACTGGCGGACATCGCGATCGCCGGCGCCACCAGCGCCCGCCTGTTCCTCGAGGAGGAACCGCGCGTGGCACTGCTCTCCTTCTCGACGAAGGGCAGCGCCGAGCATGACGACGTCGCGAAGGTGCGCCGCGCCGTCGATCTGATTCGCGGTCGCGAGCCGGAGCTCACGGTGGACGGGGAGTTGCAGGGAGACGCTGCGCTGGTTCCGTCGGTAGCGGCCCGCAAGGCGCCCGGAAGCGCGGTCGGCGGCAACGCCAACGTGCTGGTGTTCCCGGACCTCGGTGCCGGGAACATCGCCTACAAGCTGACGCAGCGGCTGGCGGGCGGCGCAGCGCTCGGGCCCGTGCTGCAGGGACTCGCTCGTCCCATGAACGACCTGTCGCGCGGCGCGACTGCAGGCGACATCGTGGATGTCGCCTGCATCACCGCCATCCAGGCCGGCTGAGGACTACTGGTAGAGCGTCTGGTAGCCGTTGTCGTTGCCCTCGAAGACGCTGAACGACCCGAGGTTGTTGACGTCCCAGACGGTGCCGCTGAACGGTAACCGTTCACCCCTTCGTCGCGAGCCAGGATCCAGATCGTTCGGCCATCGGTCGATCAAGATGTTGTGGGCGAGCGGCAGGACGAGGATCTGCGGGCGATGGTCGAGGGCCTTCTGGCCTGGATCGAGGAGTTGGAGCGTCGCGAAGCGAAGCATCTGCGCCGCATCGACGAGCTCGAGTCGCGTCTGAAGCGTGACTCCCGCAACAGCTCGAGGCCTCCGTCGTCGGACCCGGCGTGGTCCAAGCGCCGTCGCGGCCGAAGGCCGCGTAGCGGTCGCAAGCAGGGCGGACAGCCGGGCCATGAGGGCACGGCGCGCGAGCTGGTGGATCCGTCCAACGTCGATGAGACCAAGGAGCACCGTCCCGACCTCTGCGACGCGTGCGGACACGACGATCTCGAGCAGGGCATCGGCGATCCGTACCGGCACCAGGTGACGGTGCTCCCGCGCGTGCTCGTCACGGTGCGGGAGCACCGGCTGCACAAGGCGCGGTGCCGGCGCTGTCGTGCGGTCACGACGGCGGTCCTGCCCGATGGCGTGCCGACCGGGGCCTTCGGTCCGCGGCTGACCACACTTGCCGGCGCGCTGCGCGGCGTGTACCGCGTGAGCGTGCGGGAGACGCAGCGGCTGCTCGGTGAGATCTTCGGTGTGAAGATGTCGCTGGGCAAGATCAGCGACTGTGAGCGTCGGCTCAGTGACGCTCTGCACTCGTCGTACCTCGAAGCCCTCGGGGCAGTCCGCACGTCGCTGCGAGCCAACGTGGACGAGACGTCGTGGAAGGAACGGGGCCGGGTGTGCTGGCTGTGGGCGGCGGAGAGCGAGCACGCCACAGCCTTCGGGATCGATCGCCGCCGCAGTGCCAAGGCGAAAGGGCGGCTGATCGGGCGGCGCTTCGGTGGCACGGTGATCAGCGACCGGATGGGTGCCTACGAGTCACACCCACTTGCCCGCCGCCAGCTCTGCTGGGCGCACATCGAGCGCGCCTTCCGTGCGCTGGCCGAAGGCCCGCGAGAACATCGCCGCTTCGGCAACAAGGGCGTCATGATCGCGCAGTCGGTCATGCGCAGCTACCGGCTCTTCGGTGAGCACGGCGACCGTGACCGGCTGCAAGGCGAAGCCGCTGTGCTGCGCGGACGGCTCGAGCGACTGATCGCGAACGACGACTCGGCTCTGGCCAACCATCTGCGCCCCCGCGTGGTCGCCCTCTTCACCTATGCGCGGACCCAGGACGTGAGTCCGACCAACAACGCCGCCGAGCGCGCGGTCCGCAAAGCGGTGCTCTGGCGCAAGGGCTCCTTCGGAAGCCAGTCCGCTCGCGGACTCCGCTTCGCCGAGCGCGTGTTGACCGCCGCGGCCACGCTGCGACGCCGTGGCGACCAAGTCTTCGACTTCCTCGCCGACTCGGTCGCCGCGCACCTCACCGGCGCCGACCCGCCCGTCATGGTCCCGCTGCCCCTCGCACGCTGAGGCTCACACGCTGTCAAGGGGTGAACGGTTACAAGACAACTGGGTCTGGACCCCGCAGGACGCAATCGACATGCACCGCCCCGCCGCCCCGAGCGTTACGGCTACGTCACGTTCTCCGCGCTGCCGCCCGGCGAGGCCCCGCTCCACGCTCCCGCCGACCCGACGTGGCCGGCCCGTGAACGCTTGATGGCGCTGTACTACGCGCAACGCGACCGCGACGAACCGTCCCTCGACCCCGCGGATTTCACCTTCCCCGGCGTCGAACCCGCAGGGCTCGGCGCTCTCAACATCGCACCCGCGGGCAGCGCGACCGGCTGGACCGCCTCGCTCCCCGTCCGCATGTCCGATGGGCAGACCCGCATCGTCGAGGTGGACGACGAGGGCCGACTACGGTGAGGCGGGCTGGCCGGACGCCCGTCCCCCGTGATCAGTAGGATGCCGCGCCCGGGAGGCTGACATGCGCGTTCACCCAGAGGTCCAGGCGCTGGACCAGGCCGCTCACGAGGTGGCCACGATGATCTGCTCCGAGCAGGTGCCCGCTGCCGAGATCGACCGCGCCATCGAGTTGGTCCGCGGTCGCTTCGAGGCCGTTCTCGGCGACCACCCAGGCGTCTTCGAGCAAACCTACGCCCGGCGCTTTCGGAGGCTCAGGACCCGCTTCCAGCCCGTGCGAGGGCTGTTCGATCGGGCTGAACGCTAGGGCGCGACCATCTCGCGCCACGCCAGGACGCGCACGGCGCCTAGGCGGCTGAGCACCAGTTCGATCGCGGCGGGCGCGTGCAGCACCTCCGCGGACCCCGCGAGGTCGGTGATCGACGGCCCGGAGCCGGGCGTCCCGCCGTCTTCGTCGTCTTCGTCGTCTTCGTTTTCCGAAGAGCCGCCACCGGTGTACGGCACGAGCACCCACTCTCCCGACGTCGCGTCCCACTGGTAGACGTCCGACATCGATGTGTCGTATGCCGCGAAAGCCGCGTCAACGGCCGCCAGTTCGGTCGCCGTCATCGCAGTGAGTTCTGTCGCGGAGTACGCTGCGCCTTCCATGGCCTGGCCGACTACGATGCCGCCCACCACGCTCTGCGCACCACCGCCGGTCATGCGGATCGTCCCGCTCACGAAGATGGCGCCTGTCCACTGAGAGTCGCCCGTGATCGTCAGATCGCCTCGCACCGCCAGGAGTCCGGCGCCCTGCGTCGTGCCGGTCAGATGGACGTCGCCGTCGGCGAACGTCGCGCGAACGCCCTCGAACGTGGCCGAGCCGAAAGTTCCGCTCTCGTAGATCCCCGGGGTCAGCGTCGTGTCGGCCGACATCTCGAGCTGGTCGATCCACTCGTCCAGGCCCACGGCGGGGCCCGAGACGATCGGCGGCGCCCCTCCGGTACCGAGAGACTGCCCATATGCCGTTGGTGCGATTTGCGACACGACGTCGCTTGCGGGTGACACACAGACAATTGCGGGCAGATCGGTGCCGCCGCCCACAGGGTCGCCGTTCAGGTCGTGCTCCTCGCCGTCGAAGACGTAGTCCGCGCCCTGCAGATCGAGGATCGGCGCGGTGCCGTTCAACATGAGCGCGGCCGGAAGCGCACCTGCGTTGACCGCTCGCCGCAGCACGACCGCCACGCCGCGGCGCTCGCTGCCGAATACACCGACGCTGCGGATCTCGACGAACTCGTCCTCGTCCGCGTCGTCGACCGTACCGTCTCCGTCGTCATCGAGCCCATTCGTCGAGCCGAGCAGGTAGTCGACCTCGACGGAGCCCGAGCCCGGCATCGTGAAGGCCTCGCTCGTGTTCGCGGTGATCTCGCCGCCGGGACGCCGGATGGCCGCGATACCGCGGTCCAGGCCAGACTCTGCGAGTTCGAGAGCGCGGTCGCGGTCCACGGAGGTCTCGACCTCACCGTGACGCGCCAGCGCGGGGACCAGAAGCGATGCGGCGACAGCCGCGCAGACCGTGACGAGGAACACGACGGCGAGCAGTGCCGTGCCGCGCTCACTTCGGGCGGGGGACTGACGGCGCATGGCTAGAGCCCTCCCGATCCGGCTGCGCGCTCGCTGACGTACACCGTCGTCTGCAGCACGTCGAGCGGTGAGGAGTCCGGCATGTCCACGGTGATCTGGACCCGGCGCACGGGCCACGACGCCGACACCACGGCGTCCGTTACGAGGAACGTGGCCGCCGCGTCGGCGTTCTGCACGCGGACGTTGCGCGTGGTGGCCGACCAGGTGCCGCTGAGGTCGTCGAACGGTGTGGCGCGCACTTCCTCGACGAGCGAGGACAGGGCGCGGCTGGCGGCCTGCTTGTCCGCGACAGTCTGATCGAGCCGCGCGGTGGCCAGGACCGAAGCGGTCACGCCGAGCAGGGCGCCGGCGAGAGCGGTGATCGAGACGGTCGCCTCGACGAGGGTCATGCCCCCTTGCCCCAAGCTCCTGCGCAATTCGAGCCTCCATTCGACGTCCGCGTCGAATCCGGACCTGCTCTCTCACCCCTGCGGTCGGTACTCGGCTCGCCGGCCTTGAGACCCGTTCTGCGCGGGCGGTCAGAGGGAGCCCGGCGCAGCGTGGCGGCGAAGCTGCCGGAGGGTCGCTGCGAAGTCCCTGGGGAGCGGCGCGGTCACCGAGACCGCGGGGCCCTCCGGCGGGTCGCCCGGAGGCCGGAACACGATGCTCTCGGCGTGCAGGGTCAGGCGGTCGATCAGCGGCCGCCCCACGCGGCCGCGTCCCGTGCGGTAGCCGGTCTTCCACGTGGACAGCAGCAGTCCATCGGCCGACCCGTAGAGCGGGTCAACCGCGCAGGGCGAGCCCAGCGTCAGCATGGCCAGCCGAACCTCGTGCGTACGCCCAGTCTCGGGCGAGACACGGACCAGCGAGACGCCACGGAACGCTTCGAGCGTCTCGTAGTGATCGCAGCACTTGCTGCCGCCCTTCTTGGGCGTCCACATCGCGCCGGGCTTGTACTTGTCCGGTGCCGCGCGGAATTCGACGGTTCCCGCAGGCGGCTGCGGTGCGCCGATCACCAACGCGAGATACGTCTTCTCGACCTCGCGTGCACTGAACTGACGCATCAGTTCCTTGGCCGCCTCGCGGTCCTTGGCGAGGAGCAGGCATCCGGACGTGCCGCGGTCCAGGCGGTGACAGATGACCGGGCGCGGCGCGTCCGGATCGCTCTTTCGCCAGATGGCCTCCACGAGATCGACGATCGTCTTCGCCTCTCCGTGACGGGCGGGGATCGTCAGCACGCCGGACGGCTTCGACACCACCGTGCAGCGCGGGTGGTCGAACAGAATCTCCACGCGGCCAGGGCGCACGCTCCGCTCGGCGGCCGGCTCGTCGTCGGACGCTTCGAAGTCGTCTTCCCAGCGGTTCCCGCCGGCCTCGTATGCGCGGATGCGCCTGCTCACGCCCGGACAGTAACGGGGTAGCCCTCGGGCCTGTACGCTCCTCCCGAGATGACGCCGTCGCCCCGCCATCGCATCGAGTCCGTGCTGCGCACCGCCGCTAGGCGCGAGCGGTCCCGCCGCATGCTGACGGCGGCAACGGTCTCGGGATTGGCTCTGGCCGTCTTCGGGGCCGTCGTCGCCGCGTGGCCGTTCATCGGACCTCGCGTCGGGATGGAGATCGACGTCGCCGCGCTGGCGGCGCAGCTGATGCCGCTGTTGATCCTGACTCCCGCGGCGGCGCTCGGTCTCGCGTGGGTCGGCGGCTCGCGCCGCAGCCGGCTGGCGCGGCGGCTCGACCGCGCGGGAGGACTCGACGACCGGATGACGACGGCCCTGGCGCTGCTCGACCGGCGGACCACGGCCGGACTCGCCGAGCACGTCTACGCGGACGCCGCGCGGGCGGCCGACACGCGACCACGGCTGGTGGAGCGCACGTTCCCCGCGCGCCCGCATCCGGCGGCGCTGCGCGTGCTTCGCGCGGGTGCAGGCGCGATCGTCGTGCTGTTGCTGATCGCCGGACTGGCTGCGCTGCTGCCGCTGCTCCCCGGCAGCGCCGGTGGTGACGCCAGCACGGAGTCGCCGAGCGAGCACAGAAACGACGGTGGCGCGCGCGCGCTCGACCCCCACGACGACGACGACGGTGCAGCACCGACGGGCACGCAGCCTACGGAGCCGTCCGCACCGGATGCCGCGGACCCTCCCGTCCCGCCGCCGCCCGACAATCCGGGTGCGCTGCCGCCAGCAGCGGTCGGGCTGCGCGTGCTGGGCAGTCCGTTCCAGCCGGGGGACCACATGCTCGCGTCGGTTCGCGCACGTCCCGGCGCGGGGCTCGCGACCGACGCCGCATTCGCGCTCGAGATCGCTGTGGATGGCGTGCGACTTCCCGCGGGCGGTCGACTCGCACTCGGACCCGGCCGCCCCGACGGCGCCGGGCGCGTCGTCGACCTCACCGATCTGCCCGGTTCGGATGCCGTGCTCACGCCCGGCGCACACGTCGCGATTGGGGTGCTGACGCACCCCGACGGGCGGACGGTGCGCTCCGAACCTGTTCCGTTCGTGATCGAAGGCGACGCGGCGGGCGGAGGCGGCGGAGGCGGAGCCGAAGATCAACCACAGCCACCACCAACACCACCGGCACCGCCGCCTGATCCACAGCAGCCCGAGGACGGCGGGCAGTCCGGCGAGCCGCCGCCCGGTCCGGAGACTCCGGAACCCGAGAACACGCGCCGCGAGGTCGTGATCCCGCTGTTCACCGGCGACGAGACGATCAAGAAGACCGGACCGCGGCTCGTCCTCGAACCGGGCGGCGTGCCGACCCGCGAGGACGCCCCGCCGCTCGTCACACTGGCCGAAGCGGTGCGGCGCGCCGAGGCGGCGGTGGACCGCACTGCACTGTCTCCAAGCGATCGCGCGCTCGTGCTGCGCTACCTGGACGCGTTGCGCGCGAGGACAAGGGACAGTGAGTGACGTTCTCTCGCCGCGGGCACTCGAGCGCCTTTCGCGTCTCGACATCGGATTCACACGGGCGGCCGGCGGGGCGCGGCCGGGAGATCGCAGCTCCAGCGCCGCCGGCGCCGGGACGCTATTCCTCGAGCACCGCACCTACACCCCCGGCGACGACCTGCGGTACGTCGACTGGAACGCGTACGCGCGCTTGCGGGACGTCGTCGTAAAGGTGCACGAGCGCGAGGAGAGTGTGGACGCGCACCTCTTCGTGGACGCCAGCGCGAGCATGACCGGTGACGACAGCGAGAAGCTGCGCGCCGCAGCGCGTGTGGCGGCGGCGCTCGGCGCCGTGGCGCTGGCCCGCGGCGGGTGCGCGCGGCTGGTGGTGCTGCGCGACGCGCCCGCACCGCCGAAGTCCTATCGCGGCCGGCGGGCCGTGTCGGCGTTGCTCGCCGATCTCGCGTCCATCGGGACCGGCGGCCGCGCCCGCGCCGGCCGGACCGTCCCCGCAACTCTGCCGCGCGACAACCGGAGGGGCATCGCGATCATCGCGAGCGACTTCCTGGACGATGCCGAGGGCGCCGAGGGCTGGCGCCGCGCGGTCGACGTCATCGTGCACCGGCGCGTGGAACTGCTCGCGGCGCAGGTCATCCACCCCGACGAACGAAGCCCGCGCCTCGGCGGCGCGCTGCGGCTCGCGGATGCCGAGACGGGCGAGGAACTCCGAATCCTGATCGATGACGAGGTGCTCGCCGCGTACTCGAAGGCGTTCGATCATCACGTGCGGCGGGTTGCGGCGTACGTCGCGGGGCGGGGCGGCCATCACTTGCAGGTCTCGGCGGACGAGGACGAGTTGCAACTGCTGCGCCGGATGCTCCGCGCGGGAGTCCTCAAGTGACGCGGGTGTCACCATGAGACTGCTGCGGCCGGAGTACCTGTGGTTCGCGGCACTCGTGATCCCGATCGTCGTGCTTCACCTGCGCTGGCGACGGCGCCGCCTGGTGCAGGTCGCGGCGTTGACCGTGTGGCGCGAGGTTGCAAAGAGCGGCGCCGGCCGCTCGGGACTGCGGCGGCTGCGGGACGTGCTCCCGATGGCGGCTTCGTGCCTCGCGCTCGTGGCGCTGGCGGTTGCAGCAGCGGAACCGGCCACGGGGAAGGACGCGCCGCCGGCTCGTTCGCTCGTGATCGTGCTGGACACGTCGCTGTCGATGTCGATGCGCGACGACGGCGAGCGTTCGCGGCTCGACCTCGCGAGGGACGGGGCGCGCGACGCGCTTGCGATGCTCGGCCCGCGCGATGACGTGACGGTCTGGACTGCCGGCGAACGACCGCGCGTGCTGGTGGGGCCGACACGCTCTCTCGACGAGGTGCGCGCGGCACTGGATGGCGTGACGACGGGTCTCGGACCGAGGACCCTCGACGTCACGGTCTCCGCCGCGGAGCAAGCGCGGACGCTGCGGGGCATGGACGGGGTGACTCTCGTGATCTCCGACGCGCCACCAGACGCAGGGACCCACCCGACCCCTCTGCTGAGTGTCCGCGTCGGGCCGGTGCCCACTATCCGCCCACAGAACTCTGCGTTGGACGCGGTCCGCGTCGAGGGGTCCACTCTCCACGCGGACGTGATCGCCGGCGTGCGGTTCGCGGCGCGCTTCGTCGTGGCGTCCGCCGGCGGAGAGGAGGTTGCGCGCTCCCAGCTTCCGACGATGTCGCCTTGGCCGACGTTGGAACTCGACCTCCCGCCCGATGTGGTCGGTCAGGTCGAACTGCGACTCGATCCACCCGACGGCTTCACGGCTGACGACACCCAGTCGGTGTACATCACGCGGCCCCGTCCGCTGGTTGTGGTCGTTCGTGCTCCGGCCGCGTCGCCGACCGTCTACCTCACCGCCGCGCTGGCATCGCTCCCGAGCGACCTGATCGATCGCAAGCGCGCCCTCGTGACCGGGCTGGAGGCAGCGGAGGACGTGCTGCGTTCGGCGGACGTCGTGATCACCGAGAGTGGTCCCGACGATCCGGCGCCGCGTCCGGTCCCGCCGGGCATCGCAACGCTGACGTTCGGCGCCGCGGGCGCCGAGGCCGCCGACCCGCGCCTATCGGCCGTGGGGGAGCACCCGATCGTCGCCGGCGTCGTCCCCGGCCCCGTGCGGGCGCCGTCCGCGCGATTGCTGACGCTGCGCGACGGCGAGCGCGCGCTCCTCAGCTGCGAAGCCGGCCCCGTTGCCGCAGCAGGGCGTTCGGGTGGCGTGCGGCACGTCCGGCTCGGACTCCTGCCCGCCGACGGCACGTTCGCCCTCGAGGGCGCGTTCCCGGTCTTCCTGCGCAACGCCATGACGTGGCTGCGAGACCACCGTGCGCTGCCCGCGGCCGTCGCTGCCGGCGATCCCGTCCCGCTGCATAATGTGGTGCCGGACGGCGTCACGTCGGTGGAACTGCGCGGACCGGATGGCGCGCGCACGGTGGACGCCGCACCGGACGCACAACTTCCCCTAACGCCGCGCCACGCGGGTGGGGGACTCCTGACCGTGCACGTCCCGGGCGATCCGGAGGCGCTCGCGACCACGGCCGTTCAGTGGACCCCTCCGGAGGGCTTCTCGCTTCGCACCGGGGAGGGCGGCATGACCCCGGATGCCGCGCTGGCCGCACTTCCCGACCGGCGGGAGGCCGTCTCGACATTGCGCCGTCACGACCGTTCGTTTGCGGCTCTGGGCGCCCTGTTCGCGCTCCTCGGGGCACTC
The DNA here is from genome assembly GCA_965248445.1 of Planctomycetota bacterium. Taxonomy (GTDB): domain Bacteria; phylum Planctomycetota; class JAJSAM01; order JAJSAM01; family JAJVHW01; genus CBDFJG01. The sequence continues at coordinate 552,486 of CBDFJG010000001.1, read as the reverse complement.
CTCGTGGGGCGAGGACGCGGCTGGCGGGTGAGTATCGAGCCTGAAACCCCGGGTCTGCGACTGGCGCCCACGGGTTTGCAGGCCACCCGTCCGAGCGCACGGGTACCCTGACGCGCTTCATCCAGCCTGCGTGCCCCGGCGCGACGCGGGGGCCTCACGGGATTGGGCCTGATTCTCCCCGAATCAGGTGCCGCTCAGAGACGCGCGCGACGGGTCGGCACGCCGGCCGTGTTTCGCTGCGCTTTGGTTCAACGGCTGACGCCGTTGAGACGTCGCTGAGTTGTTGGTCCAACGGCTGATGCCGTTGGCACGTGAGAATCCCGAGGGGATCTCGGTCCCGAAGAGGTGAAGCATGTTGGAGCGGATTCGAGGCGACGGCATCACGTTCGACGACGTGCTGCTCCTGCCCGGCTACTCGGAGGTCGTCCCCTCCGAGATCGACGCGCGGAGCCGGTTCTCACGCAGCGTTGCGTTGAACATCCCGATCGCGTCCGCCGCGATGGACACCGTCACCGAAGCCGCGCTCGCGATCGCGCTGGGCTACGAGGGCGGCATCGGCGTCATTCACAAGAACATGACGGCGGACGAACAGGTCCACGAGGTCGTGCAGGTCAAGCGAACCGTGTCCGGCGTCATTCTCGATCCGGTCACGGTCCGCCCGACCGCGAGCGTCGGCGAGGCGCGGCGGCACATGACGAGCAACCGCATCTCCGGTCTGCCGATCACGGATGCGAACGGCGTCGTGGTCGGCATCCTGACCGCGCGCGACCTGCGCTTCCACGAAGACGATGCGGCAATCGTCGACTCCATCATGACCAAGCAACTGGTCACGCGCGCCCCTGGCACCACGCTTCAACAGGCGAAGGCGGTCCTCCACGAGATGAAGGTCGAGAAGCTCCTGCTCGTGCAGGACGACGGCCGGCTCGCGGGTCTCATCACGATCAAGGACATCGACAAGCTGGAGATGTTCCCGGCCGCGAACCTCGACACGGAGGGCCGCCTCTGTGTCGCGGCGGCCTGCGGTGTAAATGACGACGAACGCATCGAGAAACTGCTCGCGGCCGCGGTGGACGTCATCGTCATCGACACCGCACACGGGCACTCGAAGAACGTCATCGACGCCGTGAAGCGCGTGAAGTCGCGATTCGACGTCGACGTCGTCGCCGGCAACGTCGCGACGACCGATGGAGCGAAGGCGCTGATCGACGCAGGCGCGGACGGCGTCAAGGTCGGCATCGGACCTGGCTCCATCTGCACCACACGCGTCATCAGCGGAGTCGGCGTGCCGCAACTCTCGGCCATTGACGATGCCGTCAAGGTCTGCGAGGCGGCGGGCGTCCCGGTCATCGCCGACGGCGGCATACGCTACTCCGGCGACATCACGAAGGCGCTCGCGACGGGTGCATCGAGTGTGATGGTCGGTTCGCTCTTCGCGGGCCTCGAGGAGAGCCCCGGAGAGACGATTCTCTACCGCGGTCGCACGTTCAAGCAGTACCGCGGCATGGGTTCGCTCGGCGCAATGGTCAAGGGCTCGAAGGACCGCTACGCGCAGGGCGACGTCGAGAAGCGCGAGAAGCTCGTACCCGAGGGAGTAGAAGGACGCGTGCCGTACCGCGGCCGGCTCTCGGACTTCGTCTACCAGCTGGTCGGCGGCGTGCGCGCAGGGATGGGCTACGTGGGTGCGCGCAACATCGCGGAACTGCACGAGAAGGCGCAGTTCACGCGCATCAGTGGCGCGTCGCTCCGCGAGAACCACCCGCACGACATCATGATCACGCGCGAGGCGCCCAACTACCGCGCCGGCGAACAGCGAGAGGACCAGTAGTGGCCGACGACGTGCATTCGAACGCGCCCGGGATGGGGCACGAGACCGTCGCCGTGCTCGACTTCGGGAGCCAGTACGCGCAACTGATCGCCCGCCGCGTGCGCGAGAACTCTGTCTACTGCCGCATCCTGCCGTGCAACGCGCCGCTTGCCTCGATCCAGGCACTCGCGCCCCGGGCGATCATCCTCTCCGGAGGACCGGCGTCCGTCTGGGCCGGTGGATCTCCACGCTGCGATCCCGGCGTGTTCGAGATGAACGTGCCGCTGCTCGGCCTCTGCTACGGAATGCAGCTCCTCTGCGAGACGCTCGGCGGCCGCGTGGCGCCGTCGGACCATCGTGAGTTCGGTCGGGCCGCACTGCGGGTCGATCACCACGACGGCCTGTTCTCCGGTCTGCCTGACGCGATGGACGTCTGGATGAGCCACGGCGACCGGGTAGAGGCCCTGCCGGCGGGCTTCGAGGTGGTCGCGCACACCGACAGCGCGCCGTTCGCGGCCGTGCGCCACGCCGAGAAGCCCATCTACGGCGTCCAGTTCCACCCCGAGGTGGTGCATACGCCGCGCGGGCGGGAACTGCTGCGGAACTTCCTCTACGAAGTCGCGGGACTGTCGGGCGACTGGGTGATGTCCCAGTGGATCGAGGAGCAAGTGGCGGCCATCCGTGCGCAGGTCGGCGACGCGCGGGTCATTTGCGGGTTGTCGGGCGGCGTCGATTCGGCAGTCGTTGCGGCTCTGATCTACCGCGCCATCGGCGACCACCTGACCTGCATCTTCGTGGACAACGGACTGTTGCGGGCCGGCGAGGCACGAGAGGTCGAGGAGGTGTTCACCGCGCACTTCGGCAAGGCGCTGATCGTGGCGCACGCGTCCGAGCGGTTCCTATCGGCACTCGCCGGCGTCACCGAACCGGAGACGAAGCGCAAGATCATCGGCCACGAGTTCATCGACGTGTTCAAGGCCGAGTCGAGTCACGTCGAGAACGCGCGCTTCCTCGCGCAGGGCACGCTGTATCCCGACGTCATCGAGTCGGTCTCAGCGTTCGGAGGACCGACCGCCACCATCAAGACGCACCACAACGTCGGCGGACTGCCGGAAGAACTGGGCTTCGAACTCATCGAGCCGCTGCGCGAGCTGTTCAAGGACGAGGCGCGCGTGATCGGAACGGAGCTCGGGCTCCCCGAGCACATCGTCTGGCGTCACCCGTTCCCGGGTCCAGGACTGGCGATCCGCTGTCTCGGCGAGGTGACGGCCGGACGGCTCGACGTTCTCCGGCGGGCCGACACGATCTTGATCGAGGAACTGGAGCGGGCTGGACTGATGCGCTCGCTCTGGCAGGCGTTCTGCGTCCTGTTGCCCGTTCGCACGGTCGGTGTCATGGGCGACGAGCGCACGTACGAGAACGTCACCGCGATCCGCGCCGTCACGAGCGAAGACGCGATGACCGCCGACTGGGCGCAGCTGCCCGACGGGCTGTTGCGTCGCACGAGCAGCCGCATCATCAACGAAGTGCGGGGCATCAACCGCGTCGTGCTCGACATCTCGTCGAAGCCGCCGGCGACGATCGAGTGGGAGTAAGCGAGGAGTCGGCGGCCGATGCCGGCGTGCTCCAGGGGCTGACGTTCCTGGTGGGCGGCTGGCGCGGCGAGGGAACGTGGAGCGGGGCGCCGTTCAGCGCGCTCGTCGACTGGCTGGACCTGCCCGGCGGCCACCTCTTCGGACAGATCCACTCCCTGGCGGACGGGCGGGAACGCGAGGAGCACGTCGTGTTGCACACGTCGCAGGACGGTGCCGAGGCCCTTGTCCTGTCGGACGCGGGCGAAGCGCAGCGCTTCGAGGTGCAAGAACTCGAGCCGTCCGCGCGTTATCGATTCGTGTTCAGTCCTCCTGACGGCAGCGACCTCAGTCCTCAGCGCTGGACGATCGAGCGCACCGCGACCGGCTACCGCGAGAGATTCGAGATCGCACGGGACGGGCGGTTCGATGTGTCGGTGGAGTGTGACTACGTCCCGGACGAGGAGATCGCGTGAGCGAGCGCCTCCCCACGAAACAGTGCGTACAATGCGGGTCGTTCATCCCGGTTGACGCGGCGATGTGCGCAGGATGCGGCACGTCCGATCCCGACGGTCTTCGCGCGGCCGGCGGGCCGCCGCGTCGCGTTTCGGTCATCGCCGGACCGACGACCATCACGAGCATCATCGTCTGGTCGAACATCGCCTACCTGCTCTTCACGCTGTACGTGCAGTTCCGCATCCATCCCGACCAGGGCGTGCTGCAGTCGCTGATCTCGATGTCGGGTCTTCACCACGCACTGGGGCCGGCCGGCTGGTACTCCCACCCGGCAGTCTTCGAAGGCGGTGAGTGGTGGCGGACGATCACCGCGATGTACTTGCACGCGGGACTGATCCACATCGGGTTCAACATGTTCGCGATGCGCAACCTCGGGCGCGTGGTCGAGCAGTTGATCGGACCCTGGCGCCTGATCGTGCTCTACACGCTGTCCGGGGTTGGTTCCACGCTCGCGATCTCGTTCTGGGCGACGTGGGGCAGCGGCGATCCGCGGATCCCGATGGTCGGGGCATCCGGCGCCGTGTTCGGCGTTGCCGGAGCGCTGGCGGTGTTCGCGCTCCGCTCCGGCACCATGCGCGGGCGGCAGATGGGTCGCATGCTCGTACGGGACATCGCCCTGATGCTGGTCCTCGGATGGTGGATCCGCTTCATCAGCAACACGGGCCATGTCGGCGGACTTGTGGTCGGCGTGATGATTGCACTCGGTCTCGGCGACTCGTTCAGGGACCGCATCGATCCCGAGCGCGAGAACCTCTGGCGCGGGGCGGCGCTCGTGTGTGTCGCGGTCACCGCGATCGCGCTCGGCTACGGTGTCTGGAACGCGTTCACGACAACGGGAGGTGGCTAGTGATCCGGCGCACTCTGACGTACACCGCATGCGCGGTCCTCTTGACGGCCTGCGTCGGCAACGGGACCGCGAACGAGCGGCGGCACCCGGACGAGCCGACCGAGCCGCGGCTGCAGAACGTCCGCCAACTCACGTTCGGCGGCGAGAACGCGGAGGCGTACTGGTCCTGGGCCGGCGACCGGCTCGTGTTCCAGATGCGCGGCCGCAACGACCTGCAGTGCGATCAGATCTTCACGATGAACGCCAACGGCTCCGCGGAGACAATGGTGTCGTCGGGCCAGGGCCGGACGACGTGCGCCTACTTCCTCCCGGGTGATCGGGAGATCGTCTACTGCTCGACGTTCGCGTACGGGGCGGAGTGCCCGACGCCTCCGCCACGCAATCCGAAGGTGTACACCTGGCCGCTCTTTCCGTACGACATCTACCGCGCGAACGCCGACGGCTCGAATGTGCGGCGCCTGACCGACGGCGCCGGATACCACGCGGAGGTCACGTCGCGCGCCGACGGGCTGCTGCTGTTCACGTCGGATCGCGACGGCGACCTCGAGATCTACACGATGGCCGCGGACGGCACCGGCATGCGACGCCTCACCAACCGCCCGGGCTACGACGGTGGACCCTTCTTCTCGCCCGACGGCACGAAGATCGTCTACCGCGCGTACCACCCGGATGATCCCGATGACCTGCGGGTCTACCGCGACCTGCTCGAGAGGGACCTCGTGCGCCCGACGCTGATGGACATCTGGATCATGAACGCGGACGGCAGCGACCAGCGTCAGGTCACGGACCTCCCTGGCGCGAGCTTCGCTCCGTACTGGCACCCTGACGGCAAGCGCATCATCTTCGCCTCGAACTTCGAGGACCCGCGCTCGCGCAACTTCGACCTGTTCCTCATCAATGAGGACGGCACGGGGATGGAGCGCATCACGACGCACGCCGAGTTCGACTGCTTCCCGATGTTCTCCCTGGACGGTGAGCACCTCGTCTGGGCCAGCAACCGCCACGGCGGCGCCGAGGGCGACACGAACATCTTTGTCGCGGATTGGATCGAGTGACGGACCGAGAGCGCACGTTCACGACGCCGTACGCCCTCGACGTACCGGCGCTACTCAGCACGCCCGAAAATCCGGACGGATCGCTGTTGGTCGCGCTCCACGGCCTCGGCATGACACCGGAGTCGTTCCGCGACGAGGTCAGCGCGTGCGCACCGGCCGCCACGACGCTCCTGATTCCCCAGGGCCCGCTGCCGTTCGAGATGCGCCGCCCGAGCGGCATCCGCCAGGGCAACGCGTGGTACATCTACACCGGCGACAACCCGGAGTTCCGCGCGTGGCTCCCGCGGACCGAGGAGTGGCTTCTGCGCGTCGTCGACCATGCCCTCGAGCACGACGACATCGACCCCGGCCGGGTGGATCTGCTCGGCTTCTCACAGGGCGGCTACCTGGCAGGCTTTGCAGGTGTGCGCAACCCGGACAGTTTCCGGCGCCTTGTCGTCGCGGGCGGCCGCATCAAGCACGAGATCCTCGCGGAGCCTGCGGCGACGGCTGTGCGCGACCATCCGGAGTTCCGCGTCCTGTGCGTGCACGGCGACTCTGACGAGAGCATCTCCGGCGACGCCGTGCGCAGGAGTGCCGATGCGCTCCGTGCCCAGGGACTCGAAGTCTCGTTCGAGGCATTCCCCGCAGGTCACCGCGTCCTCCGCGAGCCCGGCTGCCAGGCCGCGATCCGCCGCTTCCTGAGCGGCTAGCGCTACTTCGGCTGCACGTTCCGGTGCCGCACGTCCTCGGGCCGGACCCATAGGTCGAACGACTGCAGACCGGTGGGACGGATGCTGATGCCCTGCAGGCGCTTGGCGACCAGCACGCCCACCTTGCCGTGGACGAGGAGCGTCTCCGGCTGCTCGTCGTGGAAGATCCGGTTGAACTCGTGGAACTGCTTGGTGCGCACGTCCTCGTCGAGCTCCACCTGCATCGCCTCGAGCAGCTTGTCCATCTCCTTCGAGTGCCAGCCCGTGAGGTTCCCCCCGCCCCGCACGTCCTGCCTCCGGTGGTAGCGCCCGTGCAGGTCGATCCACGGATCGGGCCATGAACTGAAGCCGACGATCGCCTGGAACCGCCGGTTCCGCACCGCTTCGATGAAGTCCTTCGAGGTGACCGGGTTGCGGCGCATCTCGATGTTCAGCTGTCGGCACGCCAGCTCGAGCTCGTCTGCGATCCCGTCGAACTCGACCCTGCCGGCGGGGTACGTCAGTTCGAACGTGAACGGCTTTCCGTCGCGGTCCAAGATGCCGTCCTTGTCCGTGTCGTGCAGCCAACCCGCGCGGATGAGGTGCACTTCGGCGGTGTCGAGATCGAAGGGGTGCGGCGCGATCTCGGGAGAGTACGTCGGGTAGGCGCGCTTGGATTTGCACGACGCGATCACGCCGTGACCCTGCATGACGGAGTCCAGGATCGTCTCGCGGTCGGTCGCCAGGGTCATCGCCTTGCGTACGTTCGCGTCGTCGAACGGTGGCTGACGGCAGTTCCAGAAGATGGCGGATGCGTCGATTCCGATGTGGTCGTACACGTAGTGGCTGCCTGACACGAAGACGCGGGGATCGCGGCTCAGTTGATGCTCCCACGCGGCATGCGAGACGACCCACACGTCCAGTTCCCCGTGAACGAAGGCGTGGAACGCGTCGCCTTCGGTCGGGAGATCGACCCAGCGCAGCGCCTCGAAATTGTTCCGTGCCGGGAACACCTGCATCTGCCAGCTGAACGGATTCGGTGTCAGCTGAACGATGTGAGTCGTGACGTGGCCGGGTTCGGCGAGGTAGTACGGACCCGTACCGGGGCATGGTTCCTTGACCGACGCGAACGCGGCGGCGAACCCCGGCTTGCCCGGGTTGATCGGCGCGACCTCCGAACCGGCCGCGCTCGCGGACTCCGTGATGCGATCCTGGTACCACGCCTTGTGCAGCACCGGGAGCGAGGGGCCGACGATGTACGGCGCCTTCCAGTGCCGGCTCTTGAAGCGCACGACGACCGTGTGGTCGTCCGGCGCTTCCACCGACTCGACTCTCTCGAACGACGAGCGCAGATGCTCCGCGGACACCGCCGGATCGCGCAGCGCGTCGAAACTGAAGACGACGTCAGCGGAGGTGAACGGCCGACCATCGGCGAACTGCACGCCCTTTCGCAGGCGATACGTGCACGTGCGTCCCTTGTCGGACACGTCCCACGAGACCGCGAGGGAGCCGACGACCTGCGGCGGACTGTCAGGGTCGACACTGATCAGCCGGTCCAGCGTGTGTCGTGTGATCGCAGCCACAGCGGGCTGGTACGTCGTGTACGCGTTGAGCGACGCCGGAACTCCCGCGTTCAGACGCTGGACGAACCAGTCGTTCTGCGGCCGCGGCTTGGCCGCCGGCTTGAGCGGTGCGTCCGCAACAGCTCCTTCGACGAACCTGATCTGCGCGACCGCCCCGCCCCAACCCGTCGCGCTCGAGTTGCTCTGCGCACCCGGCTCGCGAGGGGTCGACACGCCGTCACCCGCGGCCGCGGCTTCCTTGTCAGGTGCCGGCGCCACCGGACCTGGCCCGTCCCCCGCCAGTTCCGACCGATCCCCAGGCGGTGGAGTGTCCTCCTGCGCCAGCGCAATCGGGATGACGGCGGCGAGTCCCGCGAGGACGACACAGCGTCCGATAGCGCGGAACGCCCCCGTCACCCAGGCCGCCTTGTGGTGCGATGTGATGCTCATCGCTGCCTCCTCGGGCTCGGGGTCGTCGGGGATGTGTGCGCCGACTCTAGCAGACCGACCGGCGGAGTGGCCAAGTGACGCCGGTCACGTGATAGGGCGCGCATCGGCGGTCGTGAGACTGGAGAGCCGGCGGAGTGTGTCCGCGACACGATGGTCGAACGCAACCGTCTGCATCGCGACATCGCGGCTGCGTGCACGGAGCACGGCGTTGCGTAGATCAGAGATTCTCAAGTTTCCACCGAACCTCTCGCGCGTGCCTCGCGTTCCAGCCTGCTCATGAGCAACGAACACCGACTGATCGTCCCACGGTGCGGCGCGCGCTTTATGCGCTTGTCGTACGCGACGGAAGGCCCTCCCTTGCGAGCGGAGTGACTCCCCCAACGCCCAAACGGCACGGGGAGCCGCGAGCCCCGGAGGTCCAAGGATCTCCGGGGCTCGCTCGATTCGCGAAGGGAGACAGATGCAGTCGAGAAGCACGAAACAGCCCGCGGCCTAGGCCGAGTAGCGCGGTGAGCGAGTCCGCGAACGAAGGACGGCGACGCAGCAACGGCCACAAGGCCGCGGGCACTAACACATCTAGGAAACGGCTGTCGGTTCCGGGCCAGCGGCGCGGTGGGGGACTCCTCGACGCGCGTTCCGTGCACGGCATCGAAACCGCCCGGCGGACGTACCGTTGCGACGTAGCTCAGCTGGAAGAGCGCCGGCCTCACAAGCTGGAGGTCGTGGGTTCGATTCCCACCGTCGCGACCAACGGCATAGCTCAGACGGTTAGAGCACCAGGCTGACACCTTGGACGTCGCGGGTTCGACTCCCGCTGCCACACGAGGGCTTCAAAACCCCTCTCTATTCCGGCGGACCGGGGCGAGGCGAAGACGTCTCTCCAGCGCGGTCACGAGGTCTCAGAAGGCGTTCGCGCCGGACGGGTCGCGTGGCAGCGCACCGTGCACACGGCCAGTGCTCCAGGGTGCCATGCAGACCCGGATCGCGGACCCCGGCGGGTTCGGAGTACGCCACACAGGCGGCTCCCGCCCGCCGGGCGAAGCACGTCCGCCTGCGTGTCCCCCGGAATCCGCCGCGGTGCGCGGGGTGAGACGGGCGGAGCCCGCCCCGGAAAGCCAACGAAGACTGACGCCCCCAACGAATGAGGCGCCCAACCGAATGACACGGCTGTCCGGACGGTCCGGACACCGCACCGATGACCCGCCTCACAGAGGCCGGACAGGAGGACAGAACCATGTATCAGCGTGTCCGAATCGCACAGCACCAGATCGGTCTCCGCTTCCGCGGCGCCGATCTGATCGACGTGCTCCTGCCGGGCAAGCACTGGGTGCGCAGCGCGCTCTGGGGTGCGGAGCGCGATGCCTAGAGACCTACGACGTCACCGCGACGCGCTTCGAGCACCCGCGACTCGAACTGCTCGTGCAGTACGCGTCAGTGCGCCAGCTCATCGAGGTCGTGGACCTCGCCGACTACGAGCGCGCGATCGTCTGGAAGGACGGTCGTGTGACGTGGGTGCTCGGTCCGGGACGCCACGCGTTCTGGAAGGCGCCTGCGGAAGTGCGCGTCGAGCGCATCGATGCCACGGGGCTGCGCCTCGTGCACGATCAGATCGACGCAATCCTCGCAGTGCGGGGGGCAGCAGGCCTCGTGAAGGAGATCCCCACCGAACCGAGCCACGAATTGCTCGTGTTCCGGGACGGTGAGCTCGTGGACCACGTGAAGTCCGGACGCTACGTGCGCTGGACGGGCGTGGGCCGCGTCTCGGTTTGCACCGTGGATCGACGTGAGCAGGTCCTCGACGTCGCGGGTCAGGAGATCATGACCCGGGACAAGGTGACCCTGCGCGTGAACCTCGTCGTGACCTACCGCGTGACCGATCCGGTCGCCGCGGTCACGAAGGTGGCCGATGCCTCGCAGACGCTCTACCGCGAAGCGCAGCTCGTGCTGCGCGCAGCGGTGGGCACGCGGGACATCGACGCGCTGCTCGCGGACAAGGAGTCCGTGGGTGCGGAGGTGGCGAAGACCCTCGCCGCCCGTGGTGCCGGTTTCGGCGTCACGGTGCGTGCGGTCGGTCTGCGCGACATCGTGCTCCCGGGTGACATGAAGACCATTCTGAACCGTGTGATCACGGCGCAGAAGGAGGCAGAGGCCAACGTCATCACACGTCGTGAGGAGACGGCGGCGGCCCGTTCACAGGCCAACACCGCACGTCTGCTCGCACAGAATCCCGTGCTCGCGCGTATCCGTGAGCTCGAACTGATGGGTGAGATCCTGGCCGGTACGAACGCGACGTTCGTTCTGGGTCAGGGCGACCTCACCGATCAGGTCACGAGTCTGATCGGCGCGCGTGGACGCGGCACTTGACGACAGGGCGTCCCGTTCCGAGAGGAGCGGGGCGCCCCCACGCAACCGGTTCGATCTGGTTGCCCCGACGCGAGGCGGGGGACATGGCGCTGCTCAGACTGTGGATGCGTCGGTCGTCGCGGCGGGCCATCGCCCGCCAACCCTGCGGGTGCTACCTTTCAGAGGTGGAGGACGTTCGCATTGGCCCGTATCGCGTGCAGTCGGAGCTCGGATCCGGCGGCATGGGCCGTGTGTTCGCAGCGACCGTCGAGGAGCCGGTCGCCGGCGTCGCTGCCGGCACGACGGTGGCGCTCAAGCTCGTGCACGCACATCTCCTGACCAAGGAGGGGTACCGCGACCGCTTCCTGCGCGAGGTGGACGTCGGCAAGCGCATCATGCACCCGAATGTCGTGCGCACCCTCGACGGTGGCGAGATCGACGGCCAGCCGTTCGTCGCGCTCGAGTTCGTGGAGGGGCAGACTGTCGAGGATCTGTGCAAGGAACTCGGCCGCGTTCCTGAAGACCTCTGCCGCCACATCGGGTGCGAAGTGGCGAAGGGTCTCGGCGCCATCCACGATGCAGGCATCGTGCACCGTGACCTCAAGCCCGCGAACGTCCTGATCACGTCGGACCAGTCGGTGAAGGTCATGGATCTGGGCCTGGCGCGGCACGCGACGGGCGAAGACCGGTTGTCCATGACCGGGATGTTCATCGGCACCGCTGCGTTCTCGCCACCCGAGCAGTTTCGCGGCGCCGCAGATCTCGACGAGCGGGCCGACCTCTATGCGCTCGGAGCGATGCTCTACGACCTCGCGACCGGTGAGCCGCCGTTCAGTGCGCCGACGTTCGAGGGGCTCATGCGCGCCGTGCTGGACGAGCGACCGCGGCGGCCCGGCAAGCTCAATCCGCAACTGAGTCCGCTGTTCGAGGAGCTCGTGCTGATGCTGCTGGCGAAGCAGCCCGAGCAGCGCCCGGAGAGCGCAGCACTCGTCGCCGACGTCCTCGAACACGGCGAGGCGGCGCAGTGGTGGTCGCATCAGGCCACACGAATCGCCGAGTCGACCCGCCGACCGCTGCGTCGCATTCGCATTCCGCGCGAGACCGACTGCGTGGGGCGCGAGGACGAGCTGACATTGCTGAACTCGCTGTACGAGCCGGCGGCCGCGGGAGACGGGCGGGTCCTCCTGATCGAAGGCGAGGCCGGGATCGGCAAGTCGCGCCTCGTGGACGAATTCGTGCGGCGGCTCGGTGCCGCGGGGCAGGACGTGAACTTCCTGTTCGGTTCATTCCCGCCCGGCGGCGCCGCGACGGTTCTCGGCGCGTTCTCCGATGCCTACGGCCAACAGTTCGGCGACCGCGGTTCGCGGGGTTATCTGCGCGACGTGCCTGCGCTGGCACCCGCGTTCGATGCGTTGCTGCGAGGCGAGATCGCTCCGGACGGCGCCGAGCGACTGTCGCAGCAGGCGCTGCAGACCGTGTTCGTGCACGCTACGCGCTCGCTGGCCGCTGAGCGGCCCACGATCGTCTTCATCGACGACCTGCACTTCGCGCCCGCGGAGGGCCGGTCGGTCTTCGCGAGCCTCGCCATGGCGGTGACCGGACATCGTTTGCTCCTCGTCGGGACGGCGCGTCCCGGCGTGTCCAAGGAGTGGTACGCGAATGTGGCGCGGCTGGACCACGTCACGCGCATGCCCCTGCACCGGTTGGGACCCGACGACGTCGCGGGGCTGCTCGCTCCCGTTCTGGGGATCTCGGCGCGTGCGGAGCGACTCTCCGAGAGCATCGCCTCGAAGGCAGACGGCAACCCGTTCTTCCTCCTCGAGATCGTGCGGTCCCTGCGTGACGTGGAGGTCCTCGTCCGCGACGACGACGGCGGCTGGGCCACGCGCTCGATCGTGCGCGAGATCAAGCCGCCCAGCACGATCGAGAGTCTCATCGAGTTGCGCCTCGAGGCCTTGTCTCCGGAGGACCGGGAGCTGCTGGAACTGGCCGCGTGCCGAGGCTTCGAGTTCGACGGGCGGCTGCTGGCGGCAGCACTCGGCGCGCCACGGCTCGCGACGCTGCGCGCACTGGGACGAATGGAGCGCGAGCAGAGCGTCGTCCGGGCGTCCGGCCCGAGGTTCGTGTTCGACCACCACGCGTTACAGGAGCTGATCTACGACCGCCTACCAGAGGCGATCCGTCAGGAGTACCACGGCGCGCTGGCCGATGCCCTCGCAGCAGAGGCCGGGTCGAGCGACGTGGACGGTGTCACTGCCGTGGAGATCTGCCGTCACTACCTCGCGGCCGCGCGCGGCCCCGACGCGCTCGAGCACCTCGATGCCGCCCTGTCCCACCTGAAGGCTGCCTACGAGGGCGCGGCCGCGGCGGACCTGGCGCGGCGTGCGTTGGACGCGCCGGGGCTGGTGAGCGGATCACTCCGAGTGGATCTGCTGGTGAAGTACGTGGACTTCCTGGACCGGCTGGGTCACCGCGAGGAGCAGATCGCGGCTGCGCGTGAGGCGCTGAGGGTCGCCGAGGAGTGCGACGACGAGAAGCGCGTGACGACGGCCTCGGTATCTCTCGGCCGCGCGTTGATGACGGTTGCGAAGTACCCGGAGAGCGAGGCACGGCTTCGCGCTGCTGCCGACGCCGCCGAACGACTCGATGACGACCTCCAGCGTTCCGCAGCTCTCGGCTCCCTGGGAAACCTGCTCTACCTGGTGGGGCAGTACGAGGAGGTGCTGGAGCTCTATGAACGCGCCCTCGCGGCGCGCGAGCGAACGGGCGATGCCGCGGGCGTCGCGGTCATCACGGGCAACATCGGCAACGCGCTGCAGAAGCTCGGACGCATCGATGAGGCGCGACGGAAGATGCGCGAGGGCATGGAAGCGTCGCGCCGGCATGGAGAGCGTTACGGCGAGGCGTCGGCTGCCGGAAACCTGGGCGGACTGCTCTGGTCGCAGGGCCGCCACGACGAGGCACGCGAGCTGGTCGAACGGGATCGCGCGATCAGCCGCGAGATCGGCAACCGCGAGGGCGAGGTCCGCGCTACCGGGAACCTGGGCATCATCTGCGTGATGCAGGGCCGGGTCGAGGAGGGTCGCAAGCTGTTCGCGCGCCACCTCGAGCTCAGTCGCGAGATCGATCGCCGCTGGGGCGAGGCGATTGCCAACTACAACCTGGCACGATTCGTCGACAACGACGCCGAGGCACTCGAACTCGCCCGCGACGCGCAGTCGATCGCGGCCGACATCCGGAACATGCAGCTCGATACTTGCAGCCGACTGCTCATCGGCGATCGACTGCTGCGGCTCGGCCGCACGGACGAGGCGACGCAGGCACTCCTCTCGCTACACGCGCTCGCGGAAGAGCACGGCGAATCGGGGTGCGCCGCTCAGGCGATGGCGTGTCTTGCGACTCACTCACCCGAGCACGTCGGAGCTGCGCTGGCCGCCGTCGCTGAGCACGGCAACGCGCTCGATCCGTTGTCCCGGCGCGAGTGTCTGCTGTGGCTCTACCGCGCGACCGGTGACCGTGCCCACCTCGAGGCCGCCAAGCAGAGCGTGGACGAGTCGGTTGCGGGACTCTCTGACGAGAGGCGCGCACCGATCCTCGAGAACATCTTCGTGAACCGCGAGATCATCGCGGCGTGGGAGGCCCTCGGCTAGCGCACGCAGTCTGCCGCTTGCGGTCCCCTACGCGGTTGTGGCGGCGTCGAGCTGGTCGAGACCCCAGGTGGCATGCTCCCGAACCAGTTCACTCTCGTGCTCGGCCAGGTGTTCGAGCGGCGTGCGCGCACGGGCGTCGCCGGTGTTGCCGAGGGCGCAGGCCACGTTGCGGAGGAGGCCCTCGTAGCCGGCGCGGCGCACGGCGGTGCCGCGGGTCGCGTCGTCCCACTCTTCGTGGGTGAGGGTCGCCAGGCGGGTGAGGTCCGGATCCGCGAACAGCTCTCGCGGCCGGTGATCCTCCACCGTGGCGGGCTGCGCGAAGCGGTTCCACGGGCAGGCGTCCTGGCAGTCGTCGCAACCGAAGACGCGCGTGCCGAGTGCGCTCCGCATGGCATCGGGGATCGCACCGCGGTGCTCGATCGTCCAGTAGCTGATGCACAGCCGCGAGTCGACCTGGCCGGGTCCGACGATGGCCCCGGTGGGGCAGGCGGGGATGCAGGCAGTGCAGGTGCCGCAGGAATCCGTCACCGGCGTGTCCGGTGCGATCTCGAGCGTTGTCAACACGACCCCGAGGGTGGTCCACGAACCCCGCCGCGGGTCGATCAGCATCGCGTTCTTGCCGACGAAGCCGATGCCCGCCTCCGCCGCCCACGCGCGTTCGAGGACCGGACCGTGATCTACGTACCAGCGGTGACGCTCGTCGCCCTCCGCCTCCTCGTCCAGCACGCGACAGAGCCGCTTGAGCATGCCTTGCAGAATCTTGTGGTAGTCGCGGCCGCGGGCGTATCGCGCAACGCGCGCCGGTAGGGCGGCGCTCCCGTCGTCATCCGGGAACCAATGACCGACGGTGCCGACGATGACGGTGTTGCATCCGGGCAGGACGTTCCGTGGATCGGTGCGGCGCTCGGGAGCCTTGCGCATGTACTCGAGGTCTGCCTCGCGACCGGCGGCGAGCCACTCGCGGTATCGCGCGGCGTCGCGGCTCTCTCCCGCGGCGGCGAATCCGACGCGGTCGAATCCGAGATCCTGCGCTCGCTGACGGATGCGGTCTCTCTGCGAGTCGCTCAAGCCATGAAGCGGACGGAGTAGACCTGCGGGAGGTGCCGGGACACCGTCTGCCACGAGTCGCCGCCGTTCTCCGTCACCCAGAGCGCTCCGGTCGTGCTGCCGAATGCCAGCCGTTCACCGGACGCGTCGATGTCGAGGCCGTGACGGAACGTCAGGTCGTAGGAGTGGCCCTGCGGCAGACCCTCGCGCAGCACCTCGAACGTCTTGCCTCCGTCCCGCGTGCGGCTCACGACGACGTTGCCGTCGACGGGGATGCGCTTCTCGTCCTTGATCGCCGGCACGAACCAGGCGGTCTCCGGGTCGTTGGGGTGCACGGCGACGGCGAACCCGAAGACCGACGGCTCCGCGGCCGTAATGTCGTCCCAGTTCCGACCGCCGTCCCGCGTGCGGAAGATGCCGTTGTGGTGCTGCGTCCAGTAGACCTCCGGCGCCGACGGGCACTGGACGATGAGGTGCGGATCCTGGATGACAGGGTTGTTCTTCTGCTCCGGCGGCATGTAGGCGGCCCACATGCCGTCCGCCCGGCAGTCCCACGTCTCGCCGCCGTTCTCCGTGACCCACGTGCCGCCGCAGGACACGCCGACCATCACATGGCGCGAGTTCTCCGGATGCACCAGGATCGAGTGGAGACCGGGCTGCTCGGAGCCGCCGCCGAACCACTTCTTGCGGTCGGGGTGGTCCCAAAGCGGGCGCACGAGCATCCACGAGTCGCCCGAGTCGTTGGATCGGAAGAGACCGCCGGGGATCGTGCCGAGCCACATCACCCCCGGTTCGTCGGCGCCACCGGCGGACATCGCCCAGACGGACATGAGCTTCCAAGGGTTCTTGTCCTCGGGATCCTCCGGATCCTCCGGCTTGTCCGGGAACACCGGTGTCGCGCACTCCTCCCACGTGGTGCCGCCGTCGCGGGAGCGGTGCATCTTGCACCCGAAGTGTCCGTGGTCGAGAGCTGCGTGGATCGCACCGTCGCGAGGGTCCTCGATCGCGAGCGACACGTTGTCGCCGAGGAACGCAGTGCGGTCGATGGTCCAGCCGGAGGCACCCCGGGCGACGATGAACAGGCCCTTGCGTGTGGACACCAGAATGCGGTCACTCATCTCGTAGCTCCTTCGGCGGTTCGGTCGCTCTATGTCAGCCGCCGGAGAGCGCCTGCATCACGTAGATCTCGCCGTCCACGGACACCGGGTCCGACAGTTCCTCTCGGTCGCGAATCTGGCGCCCGTCCACGAAGATCACCATGTGCTTGCGCAGGTGTCCGTGGTCGTCGAGCACGTAGCCGCGGGCCCGCGGATTGTCATCGAACACCCGGTCGAGCACGGCCCGCACAGTGTCCCCCGGCGCGTCGGCCGGAGGGCACGCCACGTGGCGCTGCATGTTCTCGGTGAAGACGACTCTCACCATGTGCCGTGCGTGGATTCCGACTCGTGAAATGGACAGGGCCGCCGGCAGTCAGCCGGCGACCCTGATGGTAGCGGGGACAGGATTCGAACCTGCGATCTTCAGGTTATGAGCCTGACGAGATACCACTTCTCCACCCCGCGATCGGAAAGCTCCCGCGGCCCTCGGGGGCTGGGGAGGGGCGAGCGTACTCCGCGTGAAGGGCCGGTCAAGGAAGCTCAGGGAAGAAGCCCACGAAAGGTATGGAGCGAGGCGGGACACGGCGTAGACCGGAGTCATGCGCCACCGCTCCAACCGCGGCGGCTGGCTGCCGCCGCCCGCGCCCTTCCTTGTCGTGCCGGGGGACGGACTGCGCGCGCCCGGCGACTGGAGGGAGATCTTCGGCCGCGACGCGCCGCTCGTCGTCGAGATCGGCTTCGGCAAGGACACCTTCCTCCTGGAGGAGGCGCAGGCCCATCCCGAGCGTGACCACATCGGTGTCGAGCGCGACCCTCACCGAGTGCAGCTGTTCCTGCAGCGCGCGGACGACCGTGGCCTGACGAACGTACGCGCGCTGCCCGTCGCGGGCGAACTGGCCCTCGGCGTCTGCTTGGAGGACGCGAGCGTGACCGCTCTGCACGTGTACTTCCCGGACCCGTGGCCGAAGGAGCGGCATGAGCTGAATCGGCTCGTCCGTCCGTGGTTCGCGCGCGAGGCTACCCGCGTGCTCGTCAGCGGCGGACGCCTGCACCTCGCGACCGATGAGGCGGCCTACCATGAGCAGATGGAGGAGGTGCTCGAAGGTGACGGGCTCACCCTCGTGGATCGCGAGCCGCCCGGGGGACACGCCACACGCTTCGAGACGCTCTGGCGGGAGCGAGGGCGCACGATCCGGAATCTGACCTACTCACGGACGGCGGGGCCGTGACCGCTGTCGGAGGATCCGCGCGACGACTCGGGTGGATCAGCCTGCTCGGATGGAGCAGCCTTCTGGGGCGGAGCAGCCTTCTGGTGTGGATAAGGGGACAGCCTGCGCTGCCACGCGTCGAGGAGCGCCAGCGCGTCGAGCGGGGTCGTGCGCGCCACGTCTACGTCCCGGACCTCTCCGAGAACCGGGTGTTCCGGCGCGCGTCCCTCGTCCGGCGGCGGTCGAAACAGAGGTAGCTGCTCACCGGTGCCCTGCGTGTCGCCGAGGAGCGCGTGGCGCCGCGTCTCGAGGCCGGAGAGCACGGACCGTGCGCGCTCGACGACCTCGTCGGGAAGACCCGCGAGGCGCGCCACGTGAATTCCGTACGACCGGTCGGTTCCGCCTTCTTCGATCCGGCGGAGGAACACCACGCGATCTCCCCATTCGCGAACCGCGACGCGCGCGTTCCGCACCGAACGCCCCAACTGCTCGATCGTCGACGGCATCGTCGTCAGCTCGTGATAGTGGGTCGCGAACAGCGTGCGGCAGCCGGTGACCGTAGCCAGGTGCTCGGTGATCGCCCATGCGAGCGCGACACCGTCGTACGTGCTCGTGCCGCGCCCGACCTCGTCGAGGATGACGAGCGAGCGCTTGGTCGCGTTGTGCAGGATGTTCGCGGTCTCGGTCATCTCGACCATGAATGTCGAGCGGCCGCCGGCGATGTCGTCGCTGGCGCCGACGCGCGCCATGATCCTGTCCACCCGGCCGATGCGTGCTTCGTCCGCAGGGACGAAGGAGCCGACGTGGGCCAACAGAGCAATCAACGCGACCTGCCGGATGTACGTCGACTTGCCCGCCATGTTGGGGCCGGTGATGAGGACGACGTGTTGCGACGCCGTGTCGAGCTCCGCGTCGTTCGGGACGAACGGCTCCTCGGTCCGCCCGTCGAGGACGGGATGCCGACCGTTGCGCACGCGCAGACTCCCAGTTTCGTCGAGGGTCGGCCGTGTCCAGCCCTTCTCCGACGCGACCTCCGCAAGACATGCGAGCACGTCGATCTCGGCGACGGCCCCCGCGGTGTCGAGCAGCGTGGACACGTCCTCTGCTATCCGGCTGCGAAGGCCGAGGAACAGCTCTTCCTCGAGCGTGCGCGCGCGGTCGTCCGCACCGAGAATCTGCTCCTCGAGCTCCTTGAGCTCCGGAGTGATGTACCGCTCCACGTTCTTGAGCGTTTGACGCCGGGTCCACTCCTCCGGCACGCGTCCGACCTGACCTCGCGACACCTCGAGGAAGTACCCGAACACCGACGTGTATCCGACGCGCAGGTTCTGGATCCCGGTCCGCTCGGACTCGCGACGCTGCATCTCCGCGAGCACTTCCTTCGCGCCGCGCGCGAGCGTCCGAGCGCGGTCCAGGTCCTCGGAGATCCCCTCGCGGATGATGCCGCCCTCGCGAATCGTGAGCGGCGCCGGATTGCTGATCGTCCGCTCGATCTCAGCCGTCAGATCGGTGAGCGGATCTGCGGCGTTGCCGAGCGCGCAGAGCAGCCCAGCCTCGTGCCGCTCGAGGAGCGTGCGAATCTGCGGCACCTGCGCGAGAGAGCGCCCGAGCGCGAGGACGTCGCGGGGCGTGGCGCGGCCCGTGGAGACGCGCGCGGTCAATCGCTCGAGGTCGTGCACGTTGCGCAGCGCGTCGCGCAGATCGGCGCGTCCGACCGGCGCATCGTCGAGCGAAGCGACGGCATCGTGCCTCATGGCGATCGGGTCGAGTCGCGCGAGCGGCGCCGTCAACCACCCGCGGAGGAGCCGTGCGCCCATGGCCGTCCGTGTGCGATCCACGACCTCGAGCAGCGTGTCGCTCCGCCCGGCGTCACGCTGGTTGGCGACCACCTCGAGGCATCGCAGCGTGACCCGATCGACGACCAGGCTGTCCGCCGGCGTGTGCAGCCGCGGCCGCCGAAGGTGGGGGAGCGCGGTCTTCTGCGTCTCCTCGAGGTAGGAGAGGAGGGCGCCGGCGCAGCCGACAGCAGCAGCGAGGCCGTCCAGACCGAACCCGGAGAGATCTGCGACGCCGTGCCTCGTGCAGAGCGCCCGCCGTCCGTCCTGCGGATCGAGCCGCCAGGGCTCGACCTCCCGCTCGGCGGCAGCGGTTCCCGCGGCGTCGAGGGCGGCCAGCACGTCCGGCCGGGAGGCGAGGGCGGACCGCGAGACCAGGATCTCCGCCGGCTCGAGTCGCGCGAGCTCGTCAGAGAGGGCGCTCGCCGGCAGTTCGGCCAGCTCGAACGCGCCGGTCGAGAGGTCGACCCACGCCAGCCCGGCGGCTCCGCCGGCCCGCTTCGGCGCCGCAACCGCCACCAAGTAGTTGTTGCGACCGACATCGAGGTTGCCGTCCTCGGTGAGGGTGCCGGGGGTCACGACCCGCACGACGGCGCGCTTGACGATGCCCTTTGCCTTCTTGGCGTCTTCGATCTGTTCGCAGATCGCGACCCGGCGTCCGATGTTGACGAGTCGACGTAAGTAACTGTCCAGACTGCGGACAGGAACGCCGGCCATCGGGATGCCGTCGTTCCGCGCGGTCAGCGTGATGTCCAGGAGCCGCGCCGCCTCCTTCGCGTCCTCGTGGAAGAGTTCGTAGAAGTCGCCCATGCGGAAGAACAGCAGCGCGTCGGGGTGCTCGCTCTTTGCACTCTCGAACTGGCGCATCACCGGCGTCTTGGCACGGACCATCGTAGGAGGATATCCGCGACGCCCGACCCCCGAAGAGGCCCCCGATCCGTCCTGAATCGCGAACACCCCGTCCCCGTGCCGTGCGAGACTCCGCGCCGTTCTTGGCGGGCGGCGCGACTGGATTCAGCACAGTTGGATTCAGCCAGTTGGAATCAGCCAGTTGGAATCAGCACAGTGGCGCACAGGCGGTGTCGGCGCTCGCGCGAGCGGGAGCGCCGACACCGGTCGTTGGTCAGCGGGCCGATCGTGGCAGCAAAGCCACTGAGCGGTTCGGGCATGAAAGAGAGTGCTCAGGCGTGGTGCTCAGAACCGACGGATCGCAGGGCAACGGCCCGGTCGCGGTCGACGTGAATCGTGGAAGCCGTGAGTCAGAGGAGGATTCGATGTCCGGCACGCACATGAGTGGGGCGAGGTCGATCGGTCGCATGGGCGCCGTACGGACGGCGGCTGCCCGCAATCCGCGCGGTTTCGATGCCGTCCGCGGAGCCGAGGCGCGCCGCAAGGTCAGCGAGCGCTTCGGTCGTCGCACGTTTGACCTGCATCGCATGCGCGACCGACTCCCGGCGCAGGACTTCGAGCGCCTCCTGCAGTGTCTCGAGTCGGGAGCCGGACTGGACTCCGAACTCGCGGCGGCCGTCGCACACGCGGCGAAGGAGTGGGCGCTCGAGAACGGCGCGACGCACTTCTGTCACTGGTTCCAGCCCCTGACCGGCTCGACCGCGGAGAAGCACGACGCCTTCCTGTCGTTCGACAACGCCGGCAAGCCGATCGAGCGCTTCTCCCCTGATCAGTTGGTGCAGAGCGAACCGGATGCGTCGTCGTTCCCGAGCGGCGGCACGCGAACGACGTTCGAGGCGCGTGGATATACCGCTTGGGACCCGTCGAGCCCGATGTTCCTGATGGTGACGACCACGGGAACCACGCTGTGCATTCCGTCGGCTTTCATGTCGTACAACGGCTACGCGCTCGACGAGAAGACGCCGCTTCTGCGCAGCATCCAGGCGCTCGACGGCGCGGTGAAGCAGCTCCTCGCGACGCTTGGCGAGGAGACGGTGACGCGCGTCACGAGCACCGTCGGTGCCGAGCAAGAGTACTTCCTCGTGGATCGCGCATTCACTCCGCTGCGTCCCGATCTGCTCATGACCGGGCGCACGCTCCTCGGGGCCAGCTCGCCGAAGGGCCAGCAGCTCGACGATCACTACTTCGGGGCGATCAACCCGCGCGCGGCCGCGTTCATGAACGACTTCGAGAACGAGCTGTATGAGCTCGGCGTGCCCGTCAAGACACGGCACAACGAGGTCGCGCCGGCCCAGTACGAGATGGCACCGATCTTCGAGGAGTCGCAGATCGCAGCCGATCACAACCAGCTCGCGATGGAGGTGATGCGCCGCGTGGCCCGTCGCCACGACTTCAGCGTGTTCTTCCACGAGAAGCCGTTCGCCGGCATCAACGGCAGCGGCAAGCACCTGAACTGGTCTCTCGCGATCCGCACCGGTGACGACAAGTGGAGCAACCTCTTCGAACCGGGCGACACCCCGTCCAAGAACCTGCGCTTCCTGGTCATGACGGCGTGCGTCTTGCGCGCCGTGCATCGCCGCGCGGGCTGCCTTCGCGCGGCGATCTCGGGCTCGGGCAACGACCACCGGCTCGGCGCGAACGAGGCGCCGCCGGCGATCGTCTCCATGTTCCTCGGCGAGACGCTGACCGGCATCTTCGAGCGCCTGTCCGAGGGCGTGTTCGGCGAGGGCGACGCGGACGCCGCGTCGATCAGTCTCGGAGTAAGCCACCTACCCGACGTGAAGAAGGACAACACCGACCGCAACCGCACCTCGCCTTTCGCATTCACGGGCAACAAGTGGGAGTTCCGCGCATGTGGTTCCTCCCAGACCGTCTCGTTCCCGATCGCGGTGCTGAACGCCGCGGCCGCCGACTCGATCCTCGAGATGGATGCAGCGATCAAGGAGGGGATGCGCGGCGGTGCCGCTCGCGACGTCGCGGTGCTGGCCGTTCTGGCCAAGATCGCGCGCGAGACGGAGCCGGTGCGCTTCGAGGGAAACAACTACTCGGATGAGTGGGTGACCGAGGCGGAGGCCCGCGGCCTCCCGAACCTCCGCAAGACTCCGGACGCGCTGGCGCATCTGGCGGACCCCGAGAACCACGCGTTCCTCATCGAGCAGAGGGTCTGCTCGGCCGACGAGGTGAAGGCGCGCGTGCACATCCGGCTCGAGCGCTACATCATGGATGTCGACATCGAGGTCCAGACGCTCCTTCGCATGGTGGACACGGGGGTCATTCCCGCCGCGTCGAGCTACCTCGGTGAACTCTGTCAGTCGGTGCATGCCGCCCGTGAGTGCGGCTACGACGCGCCGCACAAGTCGCGCGCGAACGAGGTCCAGAAGCTGCTGGGCGATCTGCTCTCGCGGCGGGATGAGCTGGAGAGCACCGCCGGAGCCATCGACAGCACCGACGAGACCGAAGTGGCGCGGCGCTACGCGTACGAGGTCGCCCCGGCACTCGAGCGAGTCCGCGAGTCGGCCGACGGCCTCGAGAACATCTGCAGCGACCACCACTGGCCGTTCCCGAGGTACAGCGAGATGCTGTTCGTTAGGTGAAGGGGCGCTCGCCGCGAGTGCGACCGTCGTCACGAGAGTCGTTCGCGTAGAGAGTTGCCACGAGGGCGGCGTGCAGGTACCGCCGGCGAGCGTCCCTGAACGGCCGCGACCCGAGTCCGCGCGCCAGCGGACGAGGGGGAAGACGCCATAAGCAATGGCGTTTTTAGCGGCACGTTGCGCAGGCCAAGTGGCACTGACACCTCCGCGCTGCCCCGAGGCATGCGCTCGCGTTCGCTTCGGACTCTCCACCGGAGACTCCGCTTGCCGCGCCGCTCAGCTTCCCCCGCCCCCGGCCGGCCTGTCCCGGCCACACCGCGCCAGGTGTCGATTTCGGTGAACGTCCAAGGGCGATTCGCCGCTGCCCGAGCCTCCGCCGGCCCCCCTGGAGGCTGCGGCACGCTCCATGCGCGCACACGGAGCACGGGAGGCCCACGTCGGGCGTCCCTCTATCCTTGGAGCGCCGTCACCATGGCTCCGACCTCTACCCCGCCGCCGCCGCCCGGTCACCGGGCCGCGGGATTCCTCGTCCTGCTCATCAACCTCTCCCTCCTCGTCGGGGCGTGCTACTGGGTCTGGCACGTCTACACGAAGGGCGCGCCCACGACCGTCCAGGCGGCCGATCTGGAGGGCGCTGTTCCGACCTGGGACGAAGACACGCCGGACGCCGTAAGGACCGAGGACACACCGCGGATCGGACGGGACGGCCCGGTCGGTGACGGCGCCGGCACGCCGAGCGGCCGCGTTGCGAGCCCGCGCCATCGCCGCGAGAGCCGCACCCGCGCAGACGTGCAACTGCGTGGGATCGGGGCGGCCGACACCGGGTTCGATCACGTTCGGGTGGCCGGCTACGGCGCCGGGACGGTTGAGCACGTCGCGAGCACCGAGCGGACCATCGACGCAGTGGGTGTGCAGCTCGAGGTCCTACGGGCGATCAAGGGCAGCTATCCGTCTTCGGTCGCCAAGGCGCGGGAACTACAGGGCGGAGCGCACCGCGGGAACGAGGCCGTCGTCTCCGCACTGCGCGCCGCGGGCCGTTTCCCGAAGGGTCTCGACACCGTCGACTCCGACGGAGACGGGCGTGCGGAGATCGTGGATGCCTGGGGACGCGCACTCGTCTACTTCAGCGCCGACGACTACGGCTCGTCTCAGTCCTTGGGGCAGTCCTCGGGCCGCAGTGAGACCGGCAAGGCGGAGCTCACAGCTTCGACACCGCGCAGCGCGATGACCGGCACCTTCCACGCTGCCGCCCGCTTCCAGATGTGGAGTCTGGGACCCGACGGTCTGAACGACGGCGGACTCGGCGACGACGTCCGCAGCTGGCTGATCCACGAGTAGCCTCCCGGCCGCTTCTTCGGCAGGGGCTCGCGACTGCAGGGTCCCTCGCCGGAGGGGGTCTGGGGGCGCGTGCAGCGTCGCGCGGCGGGGCGGATAGCATCTCGGGCCATGAGTGACCTGAACGACCGACTGCGGCGCCTCCCCTCGGTGGCCGGTCTCCTCGAGCGAACGGACGTGGCCGAACTGCTCGGCGAGCGACCCCGGGCCGAAGTGGTGACCGCGTTGCGGGTCGCCGTGGACTCGGCGCGAGCCGCCGTTCAGAGCGGCGGAGAGCCGCCCGCCGAGGAAGAGGTCGTGACCGTCGCGCGGGCGGAGCTCGCCGGTCTGTCCCGACCGGGCATGCGCCGCGTCGTGAACGCGACGGGCATCGTGCTCCACACCGGCCTCGGCCGTGCGGCATTGCCGCGCCAGGCGATGGAAGCGATCGCGGCCGAAGCGTCCGGCTATTGCCTGCTCGCCCTGGACGACGACTCCAATCAGCGCGGACGGCGAGAGCGCTTCTGCGAGGACCTCCTCAAGGAGATCACGGGCTGCGCAGCGGCGACCGTCGTGAACAACAACGCCGCTGCCGTGCTGCTCGTTCTCAACACACTGGCGCAGGGCAAGGAGGTCATCGTCTCGCGCGGCCAGCTCGTCGAGATCGGCGGTTCGTTTCGCATGCCGGACGTGATGTACCGCGCCGGGTGCCGCATGGTCGAGGTGGGGTGCACCAACCGCACGCACCTGCGCGACTACGCGGAGGCGATCAACTCCAACACGGCCGCGATCATCCGCGTGCACACCAGCAACTACCGCATCGAGGGGTTCACGAAGGAAGTGCCGCTCGCCGAACTCGTTGCGCTGGGCCGGGAACACGATCTGCCCGTCGTCGACGACCTAGGTGCCGGCGCGCTGATCGACATCGGCGGGCCGCTCGACGAACCGCTCGTGTCCGAGTCGCTGCGCGTCGGAGCATCTCTGGTGACGTGTTCTGCAGACAAGCTGATCGGCGGACCGCAGGGTGGAATCGTGGTCGGCGATCACGAACTCGTCCACCGCGTCGAACGCAATCAGCTCTCGCGTGCGCTGCGCGTCGGGAAGCTCGATCTGATCGCGCTCGAGGCGACGCTCCGGATGTTCCGCGACCGGGACGCGCTGTTGCGCGACCACCCGACGTCGCGCATGCTGACCGAAGACGCCGCCACGGTTGGCGTACGCGCCGAGGCGCTCTCGTCGGCCATCGGGGCGGTGATCCCCTCTGCAGACGCGCGACACGAGGACGGCGAGAGCTACGCGGGGAGCGGCGCGCTCCCGGCGCGGGCCATCCCCACGCGCGTCGTCTCACTCGCCCCGCCGGCCGGGATCGGCGCGACGGAGGCCACGCGGCGCCTGCGCGTTGGAGACCCGTCCGTCTTCGTGCGCGTGAAGGAAGATCGGCTGCTGCTCGATCCGCGGACCATCCAGGACGGCGAGAACGAGATGATCCTGGCCGCCCTCGCTGTCGTGTACGCCGGCTGAGCCGGCACGGCTCTCACTTCTCGGCTGGCGGCGTCTTCTTCGGGGGGTCGGGCTTCTTCGGCGGCTCGGGCTCGTCGTCTTTCTCAGGCTTACCGGGTTTCTCAGGCTTGTCGGGTTTCTCAGGCTTCTCCGGATACTCGTCGAGGCACTCCTTCGCGCGCTTCGCTGCGTCGCTGCCGCCGTGCTCCGACGTGATGCGCGTCCACAATTCTCGCGCGCGGTCGCCCTGTCCGGACAGGAAGCGGGCGTTCGCCTGGAGCAGCAGCAACGCGGGCATCCGCGTATGCTCCGAGAAGCGCCTCCGCCACTTGAGGCAGAGCGGCTCCACGTCGCCCCACTTCTTCTGTTCGAGGAGATCGACGACGCGCATGCGTAGGCGCTGGTACCGCGCTTCCCCAAGACGCTCTTCGTTGCCGATCGGCTCGACCCGCTCCACTCTCGCGAACACGTCGTCGGCACGCGCGTGCTCGCCGGCGGCCAAGAGCAGCGTTGCGAGTTCGAGCAGAAGTGCCGGATCGTCCGGTGACTCGGCCAGTGCGTCGCGCACTTCCCTCGTGCGCTTCGCACGAGGCACGATACCGGCGACGGCCGCGGACCAGGCAGCCGCTCCGCCTTCCGTCGGCAGGCCGGACAGGAAGCCGAGATAGGAGCCGTCCGCGTCGAGCACGACCGCGAGCGGATGCGTCCGGTAGGGGACACGGTGGCGCGCGTGCACTTCACGGTCGTTCGACTCGCGCAGCAGCACTGGGACGAAGCGCTCGAGCGCGGCCCGACCGGCGGGTGTACCGACGGACTGCTCTTCGACGGACGCCCAGACCGGACTCTCGTACCAGTCGGGCACGGCGACCACGAGCACCGGCCGCTGCTCAGCACGAGCCGTCTTCAGCGCCGCCTCGTAGTCGTTCCCGAACACGATCTCGGGCGCCGCTTCGGCCGGCTTCTCGCTCGCAGGGGCGGACGTCACGGCCGGTACGGGCGGAGTCGCCGTCTCCGCGTCCTGCGCGGACGCAAGAGAGCAGAGCAGTCCGAGAGTCAGCGTGGCGGCCGTCCATCGCATGGGGACGGAGATCGTAGCGCTCCCCGCGTTCATCCGACGAATGGGCAATCGCACGGGAGCTGGCTGCAGCGCGGACAGCCGTCGCGGTATCGCTCCAGGACGTCGGTCAGATCGACGCCGGCCTGGTTGGCCAGCGAAACCAGCCACGCGAACGCATCACTGAACTCGTGCTCCAGGTTCGAGCGGTCGCCCCGCCGTAGAGCCCGGGACAGCTCCCCGACCTCCTCGACGAACCAGCCGAACGTCCGGTCGACGCCGCGGCGGCGGTCGCGCTCGCCGTAGCGCTCTTCCATCCAGCGCTGGAACTCCTCGACTGTCACGGGGCGGAGGTCATGAGGTAGGGGTCATGAGGCGGGGGGCGTCACGCGATCTTGCGCACCGTGACGATCGTGAAGTCGTCGAGTTGTTCTGAGCCCTCGTGGAACAGGTCCACGTCGTTCGCGACGAAGTTCACGAATGCGGCGCTGTTCTTGGGCGCTTCGCGATTCACGACGTAATAGAACCGCTGCTCTCCGTAGACCGCGCCCGCCGCGTTGCGTGCCGTGATCGCCCCGTCCGTGAAGAGCACGACGCGGTCGCCGCGCTCGAGCTGGATGGCCTTCTCCTCGATCGTCTTGTCGAACACGGGTCCGGTGTCGTGACCGAGGGCGATGCCCTGCGTCGTGAGACGGGCGGAC
Source organism: Planctomycetota bacterium (assembly GCA_965248445.1). Classification (GTDB taxonomy): domain Bacteria; phylum Planctomycetota; class JAJSAM01; order JAJSAM01; family JAJVHW01; genus CBDFJG01. The sequence goes on along the minus strand of CBDFJG010000001.1, from coordinate 524,761 downwards.
GACTTCTTGTCGAGCTTCCAGAACACGAGCGGAAGATGCTGCGCCGCCGCGACTCTGCAGATGCCGGTTTCCGGATCGAGCACGGCGTACATGGCGGTTGCGTATGTGCCGCGCGGAAGGTCGCGCGCAAACTCGCGATTGACGGCGCGCAGGACATCCGCCGGCGAGTCGGTGCGCTGTGACTCGGAGCGGAACAGCGCCTTGATCTGCGCCATCCGGAGTGCGCCGGTCGTGCCACGCGTGGGGATGTCGGCCACGAACAGGCCCACGTTCCCGCTCGGCAGGTTGACGACGTCGAAGTAGTCATTGCCTGCGTCCGGACACGGCTTGTGCGTCGCCTCGATCTCGAGGCTCGCGGGCGTCTGGAACGACGGCGACGGCGCCAGCGCCTGTGTGATCTCCTCGATGGGCACGATCGGCACCGGCTGGTGGATGATCTGCGGTTCTCCGCCGCCGCCGTCTCCGCCTTCGAGCGCTGCCGCAGCGATGCGCGACACGTTCTTGGCCGCGATCTTGAGTTCCTTGGGGCCGCGGCCGATCACGTGCTTCTCGTAGTTGCCGCGCGCGATCACCTCGACCTCGCCGGCGAACTTCTGCATGGCACGCACCGGTCCGAGCGTCAGCAACAGCGCGAGGAGGAATGCGCCCAGGAACCCGCCGGCGCCCGCGGCCATCGCGAGGTCCAGAACGCTGGCCGACTTTGAGCGCGTGGTCGTCAGCACGACGATCGCGACCCCGTCGGGGTTGCCCGCCCGGTTCGCCGCGGGGTGGATGTAGACGCGGTAGCCCTTCGCCGCCTCGATGGTCGTGGCACCGATCGTTCCGATCTGGTTTCCGCGGACGAGCTCACCGCGCGAGAAGATCTGGGTGCCGGACGCGTTCTGCACGACGGCGCCCACCAGCGAGCCGCGCTCGCCGGACTGGACGCGATCCCATCCCCTGAGCAACGCGACGGGAATGAGGTCATCGGCAGCGTCGGTCTCCGGCAGGAACTGGTCGAGGCCGGGTTCCCAGTCTGGGGTCTTTGCCGGGACGCCCGTTAGCCACGCGGCCTTCTTCGCGTCGAGGGCCTGGCGATCGCGGTCGTCGTCGGTCTCCTTGACGATCGCGTCGATCCGCTCCCTCAAGGCGCGCTCGATGTCGCTGCGCACCGCCTTCTTCATTCCGAACGATGCGGCCCAGCGCCCGGTGTCGAGGCTGGCGATCAGACGGACCGCTGCGACCCCGCCCTCGTCGAGGACGGCCAGAGAGTCGCCGCCTGCGCCCCGCGCCATGCCGAGAACGCCGACGAAGGACAGCAGCGCGGCGCCCATCCCGGCGGCGGCCGCCACCGGCAGCGCGAACGACAGTCCCTTCGGAGCGCGGGCGGGGGCTGCGCGCACCTCTTCACGCCGTCCGATCGGAGCTGCCTCGGGCTCGTCGCTATCGCGACCTCGGCTCCTGCGTCGTGCCATCCCAGTTGCTCCCTTCCCACTGCCGCGGGGAGCGCTGCCCGTGCGCTCATTGGTCCCGAAGCGAGCCGCGCATTGTCGGGACGCCCCCGAGGAGGGTCAACGACTACGCCGACGACGGGCTCAGAGGCGTGCGACCAGGGCGAGGACCGCGGCGCCGTAGGCACCGGCCATGACGTCGTCCAGGAGAACCCCCCAGCCCTCGGGGAGCTTCTCGAGGCGGTTGGCGGGCCAGGGCTTGACCACGTCGAAGAGCCGGAAGACGAAGAAGGCGGCGGCCAGGTGCGCCAGGCCCGGTGCGGGGACGGCCACGAGCGTGACGAAGTACCCGGCGACCTCGTCGGTGACCACGACCCCCGGGTCCTTGCCGGTCCGGCGCTCCAGATCGGGGGTCAGGAGAACGGTCACGATCGAGGCCGCCACCGCCACGGCCAGCGCCACGGCCCACCAATGCGTGGTCGCCGCCGGCAGGTACTCGAGGAGCGCCCAGGCCGTGACCGCCGCGCCCGCAGTTCCGACGGTGCCGGGAGCGATGGGGAACAGCCCGCAACCGCAGTACGAAACCGCGAGCGTGCTGAAGATGTGGCGGGGGCGTTGCCGTCTCATGAGACCTGCCTGCGTCTCATTGTCGCCGCCGTGAGATCACGACGAGGCGGAGTTCACAGCTGGTGACCGCCGACGAACGCCTCCCAGGCCGACCGCGAGAGCTGCAGCGAACGCGACCCCGTCGGATCTTCGGGGCCCACGAGGCCGGCCTCCGCCATCTGCGCGAGGATGCGCAGGCCGCGGCCGTGGCCGATACCGAGCCGTCGCTGCAGCACCATTGGCGATCCGCGTCCTCCGTCGAACACTGCGCTCACCGCGGCCCCGAAGAGCGGGTCGAGCTGCATGCTGTGCAGCCGGTCGAGTCGCGAGACCGGCGGCGTGCTGGTCCCGCCTTCGGCGAACTGTCGCGCAACAGGGGCGGGCTCGGGCAGCCCGGGCGTCACGGCCGTCTCCGCGGGCGGCAGCATCTCCGCCGACGTGACCGTCTCCGGCATGGACGACGACACCGGTGGTGTGCTTCCGTACGTGGCCGCGACTTCTTCGTGGGACGCAGCGCCATCGCCGGGTGAGTACGCGCTGACCGTCTCGTGCGCGGCCGGCAGGTCCGTGGACGTTGCGGCGGGGAAGAACTCGTCGATGAACGGGCTGTCGCCCGGCAGACCGATGCCGCTCTTGCGCGCGCCCGGCTCCGCGGTCTCGGCGGCCAGTATCTCGGCGGGCAGTGTCTCGGGACTCGCCTCGGAGAGCGGTTCGGCGAAGATCGGCGGAAGCGGCGGGGCAATGGCCACCGGCGGTTCGACCAGCGGCACGAGATCCTCGTCGATGAGCTCGACGGCGGGGGGAGTGAACGCGGGCTCGGGTTCCGGATCCGGTTCCACCGCGTCGAACTCCGCGTGGATCTCCGCGTCCATCCCCGGCGCCACGTTCGACAACGGCCCCACGATCGACGCCGGCCGCATGTTCGAAACCGGTTCTGGGGTCGGATCCGGAGCGAACTCTTGGTGCTCGGCCTGCACGGGCTCGGCCTGCACGGGCTCCTCCGGCACGTGCTCGGCCAGCACGGGAGTCTCCGCGTACTCGACCGCCGGCGGTGTGAAGAGCGATCCGATGTCGTAGGCGCGCACCTCGGGAGCCTCCGGCTCCAGCAACTCGTCGCTCTGAGGCAGGAACTCCACTCCTCGATACCCCGATGGCCCCTTCACGACCGTGCGGCCATCGTCCTCGCGGGCAGTGAACCCGGTCGGCAGCACGGAGTCGTGACTCAACTCGATCTCCTGGCCCATGTCGATCTGCACGAAGTCCGTGACGTCCGGCACGGACGCGTCCGCGCCGAGTGCATGCGGCAGCCCGGTCTCGTCGTCGGTGCGTTCGTCGAGCACTGTGCCCGTTGCGCGCACGGCATCGGCGACCTCAGCCGGGGGTGCAGCCGCGCGGATCAGCTCGCGCTCGGCGGCGTACTCACCCGGCTCGCGGAGTTCGACTTGACTCGGTTCGAGGGCAACGTGACGCACGCCGAGCGTCAGCGGCATGTCCGCGCCGCGTCGCACGGAGTAGAACATCCAGTCGGTCGCCCAGATCAGCGACGTGACGAACAGCACGATCGTCCCGGTCCACACGAGCGCGGCTGCGATGGCACTGCCGACCGCGACGCTCAACGCCTCCGTCAGCCAGACGGCGAACGCACCGACCGAACCGGCCCACGGCCCTGGTTCCGCGCCCTGCAGGAGGCCCGTGATCATTGCGGTCGCACAGGCGAGCACGAGCACACCGCCGGCGCGGATCGCCAGGTTGGGCGTGCTCTCCCGGAAGTAGACGATCACGCCCCAGACGGTCGGGAGCAGGACGAACAGCCATGCGCCCGCGCCGAACACGTCCACGAACCAGCCGGCGAGCCCGACGTGCCACGAGACACTGCCCGCTTCGGCCGCCCCGCCGTACTTCGCGAGGCTGATGGTGAGGAAGAGCCCAATCGCCACGACGGCGAGTGCCAGCGCTGCGCGTGGTTCGAGTCCGAGTTGCTTGAGATACCCGCTGCTGCCCGTCAGTCGCTTGAATCGCATGCGAACCTCCCGTCCCGGTCGGCGTCGGCCGGTTGTCCGCCTCGTGGCGGGTCAGCGGTGGTGGTCGAAGCAGGGGGGTGACGAATGTCAGCCCCCGCCCTTCTTCTTCGCGGCCTGCGCCTCCGCGACGCGTTGCTGGTACTGCTCGAGGGTCATCAGGACGTCGCTCGCCTTGCTGCCCTTGTAGGCACCGACGACGCCTTCCTTGCGCATGAGGTCGAGCAGGCGGCTGGCGCGCGTGTAGCCGATGGCGAGCGCGCGCTGCAGGAGCGACGCGCTGCCGCGTCGTTCACCGAGGACAACCTGCACGGCCTCGTCGTACAGGACGTCCTTGTCGGCTTCGTCGAGGAGGTCTGTTGTTCCGAGCGTTGTCAGCTCGTCGTCGAATTCCTGGCTGTAGCGTTCCTTCAGGAACTTCACGATCCGTTTGACTTCCTTGTCGCTGACGAATGTCCCCTGCGCGCGCAGGATCGACGAACTGCGGGGCGGCAGATACAGCATGTCGCCCATGCCGAGCAGCTTCTCGGCGCCGTTCTGATCGAGGATCACGCGCGAGTCGACCTTGCTCGCCACCTGGAACGCGATGCGCGTCGGCATGTTCGCCTTGATGAGACCCGTGATGACGTCGGTCGACGGCCGCTGCGTCGCGAGGATGATGTGGATGCCGACGGCGCGGCTCTTCTGCGCCAGCCGCTGGATCAGCTTCTCCACGTCCCTGCCGGCGGAGAGAAGGAGGTCCGCCAGCTCGTCCACGATGATGACGATGTACGGCAACCGCACCGGGATGATCTCGTCGGAGAGCCCCAGCTCCTCGATGCGAGCCTTGATCGCCTGCTCGCCGAGTTGGTTGTACGACGCGATGCTGCGGACCTCGAAACGGCGCAGCAGGTCGTAGCGCTCTTCCATGTTCTGCACGGCCCACTCGAGCACCGACGACGCGCGCTTCATGTCGGTGACGACCGGCGACAACAGGTGGGGCACGTTCGCGAAGAACGCGAGCTCGACCTGCTTGGGGTCGATCAGGATCAAGCGCACATCGTCGGGCGACCGCGTCATCAGCATGGAACAGAGCACGGTGTTCACGCACACCGACTTGCCCGACCCCGTCGCGCCTGCGAGCAGCAGGTGCGGCATCCCGGCCAGGTCGTCGACCATCGCGCTGCCGTCGCCCCGCATGCCGAGCAGGAGCGGAAGGGCCTGCTCTCCGCTCCTGAACGCCTCGCTTTCCAGCAGCGAGATGAGCCGCACGTCCTCGCGCACCGGGTTCGGGATCTCGACGCCCACCGTGCTCTTGCCCGGGATCGGGGCCACGATCCGCACGGACTGCACCTTGAGCGCCATCGCCAGGTCGTCCGCGAGGGAGTGGATCTTCGTGACCTTCGTGCCCGGTGAGAGCGCGACCTCGAGCATCGTGACGACGGGTCCCTGCTGGAACGCGACCACGCGGCCGTCGATGCGGAATTCCTGCAACGTGCGCTGCAGGATGTCGGCGTTCGCCTGGATCGCCCGTTCGAGCGACCGCAGGTCTCGCGGACGCGGGCGGTCGAGCAGATCGAGGCCCGGCAACTCGTACTTACCCTTGCGCCGCGGCTTGGCGACTTTGGCGGGTTGCGGGTCGGGAGCGGGTGCGAGCTTCACCTCGAGCACGGGCTCCTGTTCGATGGGCGCAGACGGCGTCGGCGCCGCGTGCGAATCGAACTGCATGGACGCGGACGGCCCGCCCGCCGCACCCGAGGCCGCACCGCCAGGCAGCAAGTCGGGAGCAACGACCACGACCGGATCGTGGAGGCTCGTGGACTTGACTGCGTCCTCAGGGGGCGGCGCGACCGCGGTAGCGGCCGACTGAGCAACGGATGCGGCCTTCGTCATGTCGCGCACCTGCTGCGCGGCCGCGGCATCGGGATCGCGGCGCAGCATGTCCCGCGCCTTGGAACCCATCGCTCCCACCGCGGCAATCGCCGGCTGCGGCCAGAACTTGCGCGCGTGGCTGCCGAACGAGAGCACCTTCCGGATGCCGTCGTAGAGCATCTCGTAGAGTAGCCAGTCGGTGGCGAGCGCGAATCCGGTGCACGTGAGCACGACGGCGAACAGGAACGAACCGAATGCTCCGAACGGCACGACCATCAGATCGAACACGCCCTCGCCCAGCGCACCTCCCGGGGTCACGTCGATCGGGTGCTCGCCCCCGAGGATGACGCCACGCGGTCGCAGTGACTGGTGCACGAGACCGCAGAGGCCGAGGGTCAGCAGGACCGCGCCGACGACGCGCAGGATGGGCGTCGAGACCCTGTGCGTGACGAGGCGCACCACGGCAGTGAAGAGGCCGAAGCCGACCAGCGCGAACGACACGACGCCGAACGTGTGCCAGAGGGCGTGGGCTAGACCGTGACCGACGACGCCGACGAACGCGCGCTGACCCGACGGCCCCGCGGGCTCCGGCGAGTACGTGACCAGTGCGACGAGGACCAAGGTCAGGAGAGCGAGCGCGCCCACGACGAGCGCCTCGGCGACGAGATCCCTGCCCCGCTCCGGAACCCGGCGCGGCTTCTTCTTCTTACGGGCCAATGGATTGCGACCTTTCGCCAGGGATTGTAGTCCACGGACTTTAGAGCGCAACATGTCGTGGGTGAGAGCCGGTCCGCCGCAGGCGGATCCCGAGCGTCCTGCGGACGCTCGGGAAGGCACGAACGCGCAGCGGAGGCCTCTGGCCGCAGCGGAGTGGGCGAACGGAGGGCGACGCTGCGCGGGCAGTCGGCCCTCCGCTAGCCTTCAGCCATGCGCGTCCTGATCACCGGCGGCCCGACCCACGAGCATTGGGACGACGTGCGCTTTCTCGGCAACGCCGCATCCGGCCGCATGGGGTTCTCGATGGCGCTCGCCGCGCAAAGCCGCGGGCACGAGGCTGTGCTCGTTCTCGGCCCGACGCTCCTCACACCGCCCGCGGGGATCTTCGCGGTCGTCAACGTGACGTCGGCCCGCGAGATGCACGCCGCGGCCCGCGCGATGTGGGACGACTGCCACGCGCTCGTGGCGACGGCGGCCGTGTGCGACTACCGGCCGGCGGAGCGCATCGACGGCAAACGCACGAAGGGTGAGCGTGCCGTCACGCTCGAACTGACACGCAATCCTGACATCCTCGCGTCGCTCGCCTCGACCAAGGGCGACCGCGTCTGCATCGGGTTCGCGCTGCAGGTCGACGACGCCCTCGAGCACGCCCGTCGCAAGCTGCGGGAGAAGCACCTCGACGTGATCGTGATCGACGGCCCGGACGAGATCGGCAGCGTGGACGGCGCGTTCCGGATACTCGGTGCCGACGACGAACTGACCGACGCGTCAGGTTCGAAGGACGCATTGGCTGACCGGCTGATGACGCTGATCGAGGGTCTCAGCGCGCGCTGAACCGGATGACCGGGCGGAAGCCGATGTTCTCGGCGGTCTCGGTGCTGTCGTGCAGCACCTCGCGGCGGGCGACGTGGCGCTGCCAGCCGTGCGAGTCGTCCGCGCCGCCGCGGATCGGGAAGCCCGTCACGCCGCCGACGGTCGTGCGGTCCTTGCACCACTCCCACAGGCCGCCCGCCACCTGTTCGAGGCTCAGGGCGTTCGCGGCCGGCGCGCAGCTCGTGCCGTCGGGCACCGCCCCGCGGGCGGCCCACTCCCACTCGTCCTCGGTGGGAAGGTCGTACCCGAGGAGGCCGCAGACCGTCATCGCCTCGTGATGGCGGATCAGCCCGGCTGGCTGGGCAGGGGGGAGCGCGCGGTACCGCTGCATGCCCACGTCGCGGGCGGCTTTGACGTTCAGCTCGGTGGTGCAGATCAGGAATGGGCCAGAGACCGATGCGCGACGCACGCCCGCGTCGAGGAACGTGCCCTTCCCGTCGTCCGGCGCACCCGCCGTGTAGGTGCCGGCCGGGACCAGCACGAAGGCGAGGCCGTTGCGCGTATCGAGCCAGGTGGAGACGTCGCGTGACGCCCCGGCGCAGCGCGCAGCGCGCGGGGACTGTGCCGACGTAGTCCAGCTTGGGCACCGCTCTGGCCACTGCTTGCAGTGTCGCGTCGTCGGCGATCACGGGCGCCACTGTGGGACGCGCGGGTGCAACCGCGGGCGCGGGATCCGGCGGGCGTTCGACGCGCGGCTGCGGACGCGGAGCGGGCGGGGCTTGGCGACGCGGGGCGGGCGGGGCGGTCTGCGCGCACGCCGTCAGGAACAGCATCGCCGCAACGATCACCCCGCGACCGTTCACGACTGCAGCAACGCCTCGACGCGCTCGAGGATCGCGTCGGGTTCCGCGAGACGCCCGGCACCGACGTCGCCGCAGGCCTGGAAGCCCTCGCCGGGCTCGATGAACCCGTAGCCGAGTTCGAGGCACGTCTCCACGTTGCGCGTGACCGTCTTGTGGTTCCACATGCGCACGTTCATGGCCGGAGCGATCAGCACGGGGCACGTGACAGCGAGAAGTGTCGACGTGAGCAGGTCGTCGGCAATTCCCACCGCGGCTTTCGCGATGAAGTTGGCCGTCGCAGGCGCGACGACGAACACCTCGGCGTCATCGGCAAGCTGAATGTGCTCGACGTTCAGTCCTTCGGTCTGCTTGAACGGGTTCGTGGCGGGGGGGCGGCCGCTGAGCGCCGCGAACGTCAACGGGCCCACGAGCTTGGTGGCTGAGTCGGTCATCACGACGGTGACGTCGTGGCCAGCCTGCACGAGCTTCGAGCAGAGGTCGGCGCCCTTGTACGCGGCGATGCTGCCGGTTACTCCGAGGATGATGCGGCGGCCGCGCGCGGACACGTCGGGACGGTCCCCAGAGAGACGACTCAGAGAACCGACTCCTCGTTCTCGGCCCACTCGATCTTGCCCTGCTCGATCTCGGCCAACGCGATGCGCAGAGGCGTGGAACCGTCGGCGAAGCGCGGCGAGCCTCGGATCAGCTCCTGGATGCGCCGCTGGATCAGGGCGGTCAGCATGAAGCGGCTGCCCACCTTCGAGTCCAGACGGTCGATCTGCCGGATGGTGTCGATACCCATGGGGGCTTACTCCTCCGAAGGCGGCTCGGCGCTCGTGAGCGGGGGTGACTGGCGCCTGCTATCGGGACGTCTCGTCCGTCCCGAGCGCGAGCCCGGCAATCTCGCCGATCGCCCCCTCGACGTCATCGTTCAAAACGACGGTGTCGTACTCATCCTGCCGATCGAGCTCGACGCGAGCCTGGGCGAGGCGCTGCTCGACGGCCTCATCGTCCTCGGAGCCGCGGTCCCGGAGGCGGCGCTCCAGTTCCTCCCAGGAGGGGGGCGCGAGGAACACGAACGTCGCGGCGGTGCCCCGATCGCGGAGGATCGCAGCGCCCTGGACGTCGATCACGAGGAGACAGACGTTGCCCTCGGCGAGGACCCGCTCGACGGACTCCCGCGGCGTGCCGTAGAGGTTCCCGTGGACCTCGGCGTGCTCCAGGAACCGGCCGGCGGTGACGCCCTCGATGAACTGCTCCCGGGAGAGGAACAGATAGTCCCGGCCGTGCCGCTCGCCCGGGCGCGGGGCGCGCGTGGTGGCCGTGATCGCGCGGTCGATGCGGCCGTGCTCGAGGAGCCCCTGCGCGATCGTCGTTTTGCCCACACCCGACGGGCCCGACAGGACCAGCAGCCGGCCGGCGTCGCTCACTCGATGTTCGCCGCCTGCTCTTTCAGGCGGTCCACGAGGAGCCGCATCTCGACCCCTGCGTCGCGGATCACCTGATCGGTCGCCTTGGCGCCGATCGTGTTGGCCTCCCGGCCCATCTCCTGCGCGAGGAACTCGAGACGGCGTCCGCAGGACTCGCCGGCGGTTATCGCCGCACGGGTCTGCGCGACGTGGCTCTCGAGGCGCTGGAGCTCCTCGGCGATGTCGGTCTTCTCGACGAGGACGGCGATCTCGCGCGCGAGCATCTCTTCGGGCACGGGCGTCGATCCGTCGAGCAGCGCGGCTAGGCGCTCACGCATGCGGTCGCGGTGTTCCAGGATCGCGGCGGGCGCACGCCCGGCCACCGTGACCGCGTGCGTGTCGATCGTGTCGAGGATTCCGCTCAGCGTCACTGCGAGAGAGGCTCCCTCTCGCTCACGCATCTCGACCAGCTCGTCCAACGCCGCGTCGAGCGCCAGCACCGCGAGTGCGAGGTCTCCCTCGCCCGTGTCCTCCTCGGGCGCGACGTCGACGAGTGCACCCGGCAAGCGCACGAGTGCAGCGGGATCGACGTCGGTCGACAGCCCCGCGATGCGCGCGGCACCGCGCAACTGTTCGACGTAGTCCGCGAGCACGGTGGGATCGATGCGGGCAGGCGCGCGCCCCGTCGTGCGTTCGATCCGCACGGAGAGCGTGACGGTGCCGCGTTCGCAACGTTCCTTGACCCGTGCCTCGAGCGCCTGCTGGCTCGACTCGAGCGCGGTGGGTACGCGGCACGACACCTTGAGGTGCCGCGCGTTCACCGAACGCACTTCGACATGAGCCTCGACGGCCGATCCCGTGCGTTCCGCGCGGCCGAAGCCCGTCATCGAGCGGAGGCCTCGCGCGGCGGGCACTACTCGTTCTCGTCGCCGCCGGGCGGCGTGCCGTCTCCGCCCGTGTCGGCCGGCGTGTCCCCGTCGCCTCCGTCGACCGCGACGGGCGGAGACATGAGCATCGCGTGGAAGAGGCAGATGACGATCCAGATGCCGGCGACTGTCATCGTGAAGCGGTTGACGCTTCCGGTGTTGACGCCGATGGCCTCCATGCCGCTGCCGCCGAGCGCTGCGGCCAGTCCGCCGCCCTTCGGCTCCTGAAGCAGGATGACCACGGTGAGCACCAGTGAGAGGACGACGGCCGAGACGGCCAAGACTCCGAGTATGAATTCCATCCTGCGCCTCCTGCCGCGGCGGACGTGACGGTGCGCCGCGGTGCGAACCCCACATCATGGCGAGGACCACCGCGGGGTCCAGTCATGAGCGAGCGCGGCCCTCCACTCAGATGAGCAGTGCGTGCGCGAGCGTCGCGCAGATCCAGGTCGCGGCCAACCCGGCCGTCAGCCGCCTCACGGGCGCCTCGGCGGTGCCCAGCACGGCCTCTCCGGCGCCCCCGAAGGCTGTGGCGAGCCCGCCTCCCTTCGGTTCCTGGAGCAGGATCACCAGCGTGAGGGCGAGGGCGGCCAGGATCGCGATGACCGCCAGGAGGGGAGGGAGCAGAGCCGTCATGACCCCTTGGACGGGCGGCCGGGCGGGATGGCGAAGGGCTATGCGCCGGCGGCGACCAGAGCGCGGAACGAGTCCGCGGCGAGCGAGGCGCCGCCGACGAGGGCGCCGCCGACCTCGTCGGCCGCCAGCAATTCCGAGACGTTGCCCGGCTTGACGCTGCCGCCGTACAGGATGCGCGGGTCGCGACCCTTGTCTCCGAAGGCCTCCACGAGGCGGCCGCGCAGGAAGCGGTGCGCTGTCGCAGCGATCTCGGGCGTCGCGGTCTTGCCCGTTCCGATCGCCCAGACGGGTTCGTACGCGACGTCGAAGCTCGCGAGATCCGCGGCGCCGACTGCTGCGGTGATGGCGGCGAGTTGCCGCGCGAGCACGTCATCGGTCGTGCCGGCGTCGCGCTCGTCGAGCGTCTCTCCGACGCAGCAGATCACGCGCAGTCGGTGGTCGAGCGCCGTGCGCGCCCGCGCGCCGACCTGCTGGTCGCTCGCTCCGGCCGCGCGGCGCTCGCTGTGCCCGCAGAGCACCGCCGTGCATCCCGCGTCGACGAGCATCGCCGCCGACACCTCGCCGGTGTGCGCGCCGCTCGAAGACTCGTGACACGCCTGTCCGCCGAGCCAGACCCGCGACCTGGCCAACGCCGTGTGCGCGGAGCCGAGCAGCGTGTACGACGGGAACACTGCGACGTCCGGCCCCTCGATGTCGTTGGCGGCCAGTGCCACGGCCTTCGCCAGCGAGCGCGCCTCGGCCGCGAGGAGGTTCATCTTCCAGTTCCCGGCGATGAGGGGTGGCCGGCTCACGTGACAGGCTCTCCCTCCGGCTCGGGATCCGGCGCCGGCGTTGCGAGCGGCGCAGGGCGCAGAGCCGCGTCGATCTTGCGGACGTCCCGCACGATCGCCGCCAGTTCCTCGGGCAGCACGGCCTGCTTGGAGTCGCAGCGCGCGAGTTCCGGCGTGACGTGCACCTCGATCATGATGCCCGCGGCGCCCGCGGCCGCGGCGGCGCGCGCAAGCGACGGCACCAGCGTGCGGCGACCGCACGCGTGCGAGGGGTCGACCGCCACGGGCAGGTGCGTCTTCTCTGCGAGGAGCGGGACGGCCGTCAGGTCGAGGGTGTTGCGCGAGCCGCGCTCGAACGTGCGGATGCCGCGTTCGCAGAGCACGATCTGCTCGTTGCCGCCGGCCATGAGGTACTCGGCGGAGGTCAACAGTTCGTCGACCGTGGCGCTCATACCGCGCTTGAGCAGCACCGGCTTGTCGGTCTTGCCGACCTCGTCGAGCAGCGCGAAGTTGTGCATGTTGCGCGAGCCGATCTGCAGCATGTCGGCCATGTCCGCGACGAGTGGGACGTCACGCGGGTCGAGGACCTCGGTGACGACCGGCAGTCCCGTGCGCTCGCGCGCTTCGGCGAGGATCTCGAGACCCTCGGGGCCGAGGCCCCGGAAGTCGTAGGGCGAGGTGCGCGGCTTGAACGCGCCGCCGCGCAAGACCTGCGCGCCCGCATCCGCTACCGCCTGGGCGATCGTCAGGACGACCTCCCGCCCCTCGACGGCGCACGGCCCGGCGATGACCACGGTGTCTGCACCTCCGAAGATGGCGTCTCCGACGCGCACACGGGTCGGCTCGGTGTGGTGCTTCCTCGTGGCCAGGTGTACCGGCGGCTCGCCCACGAAGACCCGCTCGACGCCCGGGAGCTGCTCGACCTCGCAGCGGAGGGCGTCGGCGGCGGGGGGTGCCTCGATGACCGTGCGCCGGCCGACGGTGCGCACGGCGCACCCGAAGCCCAGCCGCTCGACGGCGGCCAGGATCCGCTCCCGCGCCGCGGGGGTCAGGTCACTGGTGCACAGGACGATCATGGTTCGAGGCGGGACGGTATGCCCGCCGAGGCGGGGCGGTCAAGATACCCGGCGGAGCTTCGCCCGCCACAGGTGCAACGCGCGGAGGCGAAACCCGCACCATGGGAACCCGCAGGGGAGGGCCGGGCTTCCGCCTTCCGGGTCGCGCTGCGGGCCCTGATCGAGCCCCGCCTGATCCGGCTGGTCTCGCTGGCCCGGCTGATCCGGCAGAACCACTACGGATCCGAGAGGCCGCTACTGATCGGTCAAGATCGGGTCGTGGCGGCGCTCGGTGAACAGGGTCACGAAGCCCTGCTCGGTCCGCTGCACGACCTCGCGGTACTGATACGAGGCAACGAGGTCCCGGGGGCCCTCGTCCTCGTCCTCGAAGCCGTCCGGGTCGATTGTGCCCGTGACCACCTTGCAGATGACGTGCAGCGAGAAGACGTTGCTCGAGACATCGGCGAAGAAGTTGAGCCGCGGGTAGACGTCCAGCGACTCGGCCATCCCGTCCACACGGGTCATCTGACCCTTGTTCGTGAAGAAGCCGACTTCGTCCTCCGAGCCACCGCCCGCGCCCGGTGTCGCGTCTTCGTCCTCGCTGCCCGCACCCTCGCGGCGGTGCTCGACGATGGCCTCCGCGAGGTCGTCGTTCGCGTCGTCGAACAAAGCCTGCAGAAGGACGCGGGAGCATGTGTTCACGTTGATGCGCAGAGCCGGGTTGGCGCCGGGTTCCGCATGCACGGACAGGTAGTTGATGAGCCCCGGCACGCCGTTTGGCCGTGTGAACTGCGCGTCGTCCCCGGCTTCGTCGCTGACTTCCGCCTCTTCGTCGGGGTCGAGGTTCGGGTCGCGCACGTCGTAGAGGACCTGCTGCGTCCACTTGCCGCCCGGCACGCGTAGCAGGTCGTCCACCGACAGGAGCTTGCCGCGTCCCGTCGGGACGTCGGGAGTCGGGTTCTCCTCTTCCTCGGCCTGCTCGCCGAGCCAGTCCATCAGCTCGTCGACCATCTCCTCGCCGTCGGATTCGTTGAGGTCGACCTCGCTCCACTCCTCACGGTAGATGTCGATCAGGCGAACGAGAGTGCGGCGCGTGAAGCGTCGCTCCGGCGTGTCCGCCGGACGGGCGAGTCCCATGAGGTTGAGCTTCGAGCGCTCGTCCACGCAGTACGCGACGATCGGGACCTCGGTGTTCTCGAACGTGATCGACTCCTCGCCCTCCTGCTTCTCGAACGACGACGAACGCACACCCCACGACGAGAGCGTCTCGTTGTTGAACCAGGCCCAGTCCTCGTCCTCCGTGTCCGACTCCGCGCCCCGGGAGCGGTCGTAGCGCAGCGCGCCGCGGAGGATATGTGTGCGTCCGTCCACGGCGGTCCGCATCAGGAACTCGTTCATCGTGTTCCTGCCGACCTTCGCCTGCGTTGCTGACGTCTGTGCGACCTCGAGCGAGAGCACGGCGATCAGCAGGAGTGCGATCAGCACGAGGAGAAGGGCGATGCCGCTCTCGTCACGCCGACCAGCCCGCACGGAGCGGAAGCAGCGCAGCGCCGAGATTGGGCGCGGGGCGGGCGTTCGGGTGGCCTGCGGAGTCATTTCCCCTGATTCGACGCTCCGGGGCCTCGATCCTTGCGGAATCTCCGGCTCGCCTGGGGCCAATTCGCCGCCGTCGGGGCTGCCGAATTACGATCCTGCCCCATGTCCCGCCCTCTCGTTCCCGTGCTCGACGCCCGTTGCCGCCCGTGCATCCTCCATGACCTGCGTGGCGCCATGGTCTTGCTCGGCTACGACGAGGGCGTGGTCGGCCGGGTCATGGAGCGGTCGACGGAGTGGCTCGACGGCGACCTCCCGGCCGGGCGGCTGCCGTCGGCCTACATCACCGGCGTCCATCGCATCCTCAAGGAGGAGGCGGGGGACCCGCTCCCGTTCCGCGAGCTGCGGGAGGGCTGCAACCGGATCGGCAGCGAGCTTGCCGAGCGCGTGGCCGTGGACGTCGCCGCGCTCCCGCCGGAGGAGCGCTTCGCGATGCTCTGCCGCTGGGCCGTGGCCGGTAACCACCTGGACTTCCGCACCGCGGGGATCGGCTACGGGTTCGGCGTGGAGCAGGTCGAGGGCATGTTGCGCGAGGTGGTCGAGCGCGGGTTCGACGTGAATCGCACGGCCGAGATCGAACAACTTGCCCGCGGCGCGAAGCGAGTGTTGTTCGTGCCGGACAACGTGGGGGAGATCGCGTTCGACGCACTCCTCGTGCGCGAGATCCGTTCGTACGGCGCGCACGTGACCGTGCCGTACCGCGGCGGGCCGATCACGTCGGACGCGACCCTCGACGATTTCGTCCAGGTCGGTCTCGACGACGCAGCCGACGAGATCTTCGAAGCCGGCCCGGACACGCTCGGTATCTCGCTCGAAGAAGCGACCCCGCGTCTGCGCGAGGAGATCGCCCGTGCGGACCTGATCATCACGAAGGGGCAGGCGAACTTCTATCTCGTGTACGGGCACCGTCCGCAGCTCGGCCCGGCCGTTGCGTGTCTCCTGACGACGAAGTGCGACGCGATCTCCGAGAAGTTCGGGACCCCGAAGAGGCTGTCGATCGCGACGGTCGTCGGTGCGACGCCCGGTCACTACGACCTGCTCGGAACCGGCGAGGAGTTCGATCCGCGCGCCGCCGCGGCCACACGCGACGCATGAAGATCCCGAACATCCTGTCGCTCTGCCGGCTGCTCGGTGCGCCGTTCTTCCTGTGGGCGTTCTTGACTGAAGCGCCGTCCGGGAAGTGGATCGCCCTCGTGCTCGTACTGACGTTCGAGTTCACGGATCTGGCGGACGGGTTCCTGGCGCGGCGCCTGGAACAGGTGAGTCAGCTCGGCAAGATCCTGGACCCGCTCGCCGACTCGGTGAGCCGGTTCACCGTGTTCCTGGCGTTCCTGGTGCTGGGCTACGCGTCGGTCTGGGCGATCGCGCTGATCTTCTATCGCGACGCGATCGTCTCGACGGTGCGCATCTTCGCCGCGAGCCAGGGCGTGATCGTATCGGCCCGCTGGAGCGGCAAGCTGAAGGCGATCGTGCAGGCGACGGCGATCATCGTGATCGTCGCCGCGCGCGCGTTCCCCGAGGTGATCGACAAGGACGACGAGTGGGTGCGCCTGAGCCTCGCGAACCCACTGATGTGGGTGGTCGCGGGCGTCACGCTGCTGTCGCTGTTCGACTACGTCCTCGGCAACCGCGCCGTGCTGTCGAAGCTCGATCGCTGAGCCGGGGTCAGGACTCTGCTCAGCACCCGCGCGTCGCCGGGCGGACTGTGCCCACTCTCCCGCCCGTGAGCGGGGTGCGGCGCAGGCGCAAGCCGTTGAACCAAAGGAACAGGGGCGACGCCCCGGAAGGAACGCCGCCCCTGCATGTCTAGTCTGCTGCCCTGCCGGGCTGGCACGTCAGCCTACCCGGCGGACAGCCTCCGATTACAGCCACTTGACATGATCACCTCCTCTCAGTGAGGCCTCTCGCTGCGGTACCGATTTCCGCTGTTAGGAGGCCTCGGGCCACTCCCTCCGGGTAGCCGTGGCAGGCCGCCGTTCAGGACTCTCGCCCGTGCCGGACACGGCTGTCCGACACTTCTGGGCAGCAAGATACCAACGACGCGCGGGCACGAAAAGGGGGTGCCGCGTATCGCGACAGGGCGCGGCGCTTGCCCACGCACGAAGCGTCAGTCTCAACAGACGAGCGCGATCTCAGAGGAGGCCGGTTGCGGCGAGCGCGTCGTTCTCGAGCGTCTCGGCGCGCGCGGACAGCGCCGCGGCTTCGTCTGCGAGCCGAACCCGCAGTTCCTCATCCTTGACCGACGGCAGGTTGATGCGGACGTTCAGATCCGCGGCGCGGAGCGCTGCGCGGGCGAGCAGTGCGCCCACGCCGCCGTCCGACGCGGCGTTGCGGTTGCCCTTGGCAGCGGCGGTGACCGCGAGTTCCATCACCGCGACGGCCTGGCGCATCGTCTCGAGCGGCACCTCGGCTGCGACGACCGCCGCTGCCGCCATCGCGTCCTTGCGCGCGGCCTTGTCGGCGCCGGTCTCCTTGGGGAGCTTCATCGCGACCATGAAGCCGGCGTAGGCCTCGGCGTCCCGCCGGACAAGCGCGTCCATCGACCGCTGCAACGCGAGCGACTGCGTGCGCAACGCGCGCATCTCGTCCTCGACCTCGGCGTACTTCTTCCTGCCGATCGTCAGGTTCGTGACCATCGCGACGAGCGCCGCGCCCGCGGCGCCGACCAGCGCGGCTGCGGATCCACCGCCGGGCGTCGGTGCGGCCGACGAGAGCGCGTCGAGGAACGGACCGGCCGAGGACAGAGCGTCCGGCTTCGGCAACCGGCTCTCGATGACCTCCTCACCGGTCCAGCCTGCGGGCTTCGTCATGTCGACGAACGACTGCGTGATCGCCGCCTGCGGGATCAGACCGATCACCTCGCTCTCGAGGATCTCGACACCCTTCGCCCCGGCCAGCCGCCGGATCTCCTCGAACGCGGCGCCCGGTGAGGTCTTGCGGTAATCCACGAGGTTCATCGAGACCTGTGCAAGGTCACGCTCCTCGAGGTGGAAGCCCATCGACTTCACACCCGGCAGACCGCCGTTCTTCTCGCGGATCGTCTTGCCGATCTCCTTGGCGAGCGCGACGTCGTTCGACGCGAGGTTCACGTTGTAGGCGACCAGGAAGAACCGGGCGCCGATCGCCGTCGCGCCCGCGCTCTCGTGAATCGCGTGCGGACCGTGGTCCGGTTCGCGGTCGGGGTCCGTCCCGATCAACTCGCTGAGCTTCTCGAACTGGCCCTTCCGGATCTTCGCGAGCCCGCGGCGTCCCTCGCGTACAGCCGCATTCTCGTACAGGTACACGGGGATCGAAAGCTCGTCGCCCACACGTCGTGCGAGGTCCTGCGCGGCATCGACGCAGACCTGCATCGGTGTGTCGCCGAGCGGTACGAACGGCACGACATCGGTCGCGCCCATGCGCGGGTGCGCGCCCTCATGTTCCCGCAGGTCGATCAGCTCGGTGGCCTTGGCGATGCCGCGGAACGCGCCCTCCTTGACGGCCTCGACCTCGCCGAGCAGCGTGACGACGGCGCGGTTGTGGTCCGCGTCCATCTCGCAGCCGACGACCGTGACGCCCTCCGCGGACGCGATCGCGGCCTGGATCGCCTGCACGACATCGGGCCGGCGGCCTTCACTGAAGTTGGGTACGCACTCGACGAGCGGCATGTCATCTCCTCCGGAACGCGGCAGGGTACGCCGCCTGCGGCCGAGGGCGCAGTCGTGGCGGAGCGTCGCGCGGTTGCCGATGGGCTAAGCTGTGGCGCATGGAACGCCCGGTCGCCGGACCAAGACGCCCTGCCCGGGTGCTGGAGTCGTCTTCCGGTCTCCAGGCGATGCTGTTCTCGCGCGGCTGGTTCGTGATCGGAGCGGTCGGCCTGGTGACGGTCGTCGGTCTCGGCACGGTCCTGCCGTCCGAGGGAATCGAGGTTCTCGACTGGGGCGGGCGCCGATCCGGCGCCGAGCTGTCGGATCCACGCGATCTCTTCTCGCGCTACGGCGTGGCGTTCCTGCTCGCGTGGCCCGCCGTGCTCGTGATCGGGTGTCTGCGCGGCGTCGTGCTGCAAGAGACCTCCGCGCGGCATGAGGCGTGGATGGAGAGCCAGCGATCACGCGTCCATTTGACGTTGTTGGCAACGGCCTACCTGGCCGTAGTGGCCGGCTGGGCGGGCGCGCTCGTTCTCGTGGTCCGATGGTGGCCTGAACCCGCACACGCGGTGGGCACATTCGTCAGCGCGGCGCTCATCATGTACTTGGTCAGCGCGGTGGTCCGTGCAGCGCTCCGCCGGATTGCGCGCCGGCCCGGAGGCGATGACGCCTCGCCATCGGAGGGTCTCGCATGAGTCGCATCGTGTTCGCCGCGTTCGCCGCTGTATCACTCGCGGCGCTCGCGCTGGCCGCCGGAGAGAGAGAGCTCGATGGATCGGTGACCGTCGATGGCAAGCCCGCAGAGGGCGCGGTCGTCACCGCCGTCGTCAAGTCTCGCCCGGACGGTAAGTTCACGATGCTGACTCACGAGGGGAAGACCGGCGCCGACGGCAAGTTCGTGATGCCGAACGCGCTTCCCGCCGTCGGCGGGTGGTTCGGCGCGTGGATCGCAACCGTCGCGCCCGGTGGGGCGCTGCAGGCGCCGTACCTGGAGTCGGACACCGGCGTTTTCGCCGACGACTTCACGCTCGACCTGACGCCGGGGCACCCGGTGACGCTGCGCTTCCTCGACGACGGCAAGCCCGCCGCGAACGTCGAGGTCTATCCCGCCGCGCGTTTCACGAAAGACGCTGCGCTGCATTCGGTACACGGGAATGCCGCCTACCCGTTCACACAGCGTACGGACGCGAAGGGCGAACTCGCGGTGACGTGGTTCGAGGCGGGGGACCGGGCAACCGTGCGCGTGCGCTATCCGGGACCGGGGTGGACCGCTCGCGGATTCACCGTCGTCGGCGACGAGCACGAGACGTTCACGTTCGAGAAGACGCCGTTGCCGAAGGCATCCGCCGAGCACGTGGTCCCGGACAAGGAAGGCATGGAGTACTTCCAGTTCGGCCCGAAGCACCGCGATCCGGCACCCGACGCAGGGTATGCGCTCGTGCTTGTTCTGCCGGGCGGGTCGGGGAACGCCGAGTTCCGCGCGTGGTGCGAGGAGCGCTACCAGGACTGGGTCGGTGCCGGCGTGGTCATGGCCGAACTCGTCGCGAAGAAGTGGACGCCGGAGCAGCAGATCATCTGGCCGACCGAAAAGTCGAAGGTCGACAAGATGAAGTTCACGACAGAGGAGTTCGTCGCTTCTGTCGTCGAGGACCTCTCCTCACGCGTGAAGATCGACCCACGGCGTGTCATCACGGTGTCGTGGTCGTCGAGCGGCCCCGCGTGCTATCGCATCCACACCTTGAGGAGAACCCCCGTGACGGCGTCGCTGGTCGTGATGTCCGTGTTCAAGCAAGACCAGATGGACAGCAAACGCATCGGCAAGAAGCGGCCGCGGTTCATCTTGCATTCGCCCGAAGACAAGACCTGCAACTACATCTTCGTGGAGCGGGCGCGGAAGTGGTTCGGCAAGAAGTCGACCAACATCGCCACCGACACGTACGCGGGCGGACACGGCTGGGCGGGTATGTCGGTCGACAAGGCGCGCAAGGCGCTGCACTGGCTGCAGACGGAACTGCGCGACTAACCGGCCTCGCCAACGACCTCACCATGATGCACCACGGTATTCACGTGGTTCACGCCGTGGTGATACGGGATCAGCCGGTGGTTCGCGGCGTCGGTGATCAGCACGTCAGCGCGATAACCCGGAGCCAGCCTTCCGACGCGATGCCCGAGTGACAGGGCGTAGGCAGCGTTGCGGGTCATCATCGCCAGCGCCTCGATGGGGCGGAGGCAGAGCCCGATGCACGCGGTCGTGAGCGTGGTCTGCGGGTTCTCCGTCATCGACGAGCCGGGGTTGCAGTCCGTGGCGAGTGCGACCGCGCAGCCGGCGTCGATCATCTTGCGCGCCGGCGCGAAGTGCTTCATGCCGAGGAAATAGGACGTCGCAGGCAGCAGCACGGCGACGGTGTCGCTTCCGGCGAGCGCCGCGATGCCCTCGTCGCTCACGCGCATCAGGTGATCGGCGGACGTCGCTCCGAGTTCCACGGCGAGTTCGGCGCCGCCGGTTCCGGCGAGTTCGTCGGCGTGCAGTTTGATGCCCAGTCCGAGCGCCTTGGCCGCCTCGGAGATGGTGCGTGTCTCGTCGCACGTGAACACGTGCTCCTCGCAGAACACGTCGCAGAATTGCGCGAGGTCGCCCTCTGCGACGGCGGGGAGCATCTCCTCGACGACGAGCTTGACGTAACCCGCGCGGTCCTGACGCCACTCGCCGGGTACTTCGTGCGCGCCGAGGAACGTGCGCACGACGTCGCCGCGGTCGTCGATCTCGCCGGCGATCTCGAGGGCGAGCAGCTCGGTCTCTGTCGAGAGGCCGTAGCCGGACTTGATCTCGATGGTCGTGGTGCCGTGCAGCAGCGCCCGCCGCCGCGTCACGCGGGCCTGGGCGACGATCTCCTCTCGGGGCGTGACACGGAAGCGCCGCGCGGACGCCTGGATGCCGCCGCCGGCGGCGGCGATCTCCTCGTACGACTGTCCGAGGCAGCGCCTCTCGAACTCGTACTCACGCGTGCGGCCGAACACCAAGTGTGTGTGCGGGTCCACGAAGCCCGGTAACACGACGCATCCCCCGGCGTCGATCGTGTGATCCGGCTCACACCGTGCGGTCAGCTCCGCGGTCGTGCCGACTGCTTCGATCGTGCCCGCACGAATCGCCACGGCGCCGTCCTCGACGATCCCCGGCGCTGCCAGATCAGCACCGCGCAGCGGTCCGTCCGGACCGTCCGCCATGGTCAGCAGTTCCGATGCGTTCGTGATCAGCAGATCGACTCGCATGTGCGATGTCTAACCGGAGTGACCGACGCAACTCGAATCCCCATCCAGCGCCCCGGTGGTTTACTCTCGCCCCAAAGCGTCGGCGTGGGGCCGGCGGGGAGAGGAGTGCAAGATGTCGAAGAACATCAGTTGGATCGCCGTAGCCGTGCTCGCGGCCGGCCTGCTCGTCACGACCGCGGTGAACGCCGGGACACCCGCGATCAAGGAGAAGGGCAAGGTGCTCGGCACCGTGGAACTGCTGCAGGACGTCGGCAACCTGACGACGAGCGCCACGCTGTTCACTGTCCCGGCCGGCCAGCAGCTGGTCGTCACCGACATCTTGATCTCGAACAGCAACGCGGGAGACGTCTGCTGTCAGAGGATCTTCCGTAGTGGTACGGACGCGATCCCGCTCGTTGCCGTGCAGGTCGGCGACACGGCGGTGGTCAATCTCAACACCGGGCTGGCGTTCGACGAGGGGGACACCCTGCAGATCCGCAACGGACAGAGCGGCGGCACCACGCGCTGGTTCGTTGGCGGCTACCTGAAGAAGATGCCCAAGTAGGCAAGACCCACAGTAAGCAGAGAACCGGAGCGGCGGTGGGGGAGCAGTCTCCCGCCGCCGCGCGTGCGTTCAGAGCGCAACGGACGCTTGCGTCGCGGGGGAGTGCTCAGCGGAGAACTGCGAATCCCATCCCGCAGAGCCCGTCGTCTACTCTCCGTCGCATCGTCGGCGTGGGGTTGGCGGGAGGAGGAGACGGGGATGAGACGAGATGCGGTCTGGATCGGGCTGGCCATCGTGGTGGCGGCCTGGCTGAGCACATCGGGGGTCCTGGCGGGGACGCCGGTGATCAAGGAGAGAGGTAAGGTGCTCGACACGTTCGAACTCCAGTCGGGCTTCTTGCAAGCCGGGACCACGACCGAGACCCGGTACACGGTCCCGCCGGGGCAGCAGCTGGTCGTGACCGACGTGCTGATCACGAACTTCGTCGCCACCGAGGCGGCGTACGCGGCACTGCTCCGCGACGACGCTCATGCGATCACGACGCTCGCCGTCCCTGCGGGCCACACACTCTTCGTCCCGCTCGCATCGGGGGTCGTCTTCGACGAGGGCCAGAGGCTCGCCTTCGGGAGCGTGGACGGGGTCGCCGGTCACAGCTGGTTCATCGGCGGGTACTTGAAGAAGAAGAAGAAGCAGTAGCACTGAGACGGCGGCGCACCGATGGTCCGGTCGCAGGCGACCGGGGGGCGTCCTGCCCGACCGGCCTCAGAGGTCCTCGACCCAGAGGCTCTTCTCGGCGACGTAGTTGACGATCATCCGGAACATCGAGTACTCGGGCGCGATCTGCTTCATGGTCTCCTCGCTCAATCGACCGTCGAATGCGCCCTCCTCGGAGAGCTTGCGGATCGTCTCGAGCGAGAGGCCCAGATTGTCGGCGGCGAAGATCATGCGCTCGCGGGACTTGCTCGCGTGCTGCATCCCCTCTTCCTGGAGCGCGAAGTGGCTGAGCGAGTGCTGCACGCGGCCGAGCCCCGAGCGGAACACGACGCCCATGGGGGAACTCCCGTAGCGCTGGCGCATCTCGGCGCTGTCCACGAGCACCTCGACCCGCTCGGGATAGTCGACCGTGATGGGGAAG
Organism: Planctomycetota bacterium; assembly: GCA_965248445.1. Taxonomy (GTDB): domain Bacteria; phylum Planctomycetota; class JAJSAM01; order JAJSAM01; family JAJVHW01; genus CBDFJG01. Next base: position 501,580 of record CBDFJG010000001.1, on the reverse strand, counting down.
GCCTGGATCTCGAGCCACCACTGCAGCGCCGGCACGCCTTCGAATATGCCCGCGGTGTACGGGTGGCCGGGGATGCCCTCCTCGACGATGACCACGTCGTTGCCTGTGGATGACCGCGCGTATTGCGTGACGTAGCCCGGGAAGATCGGCATGACCGTCTTGGTCAGCGCCCAGTCGGTCGTCATCAGGTAGCCGCCGACGTTGACGTACCAATCGATACGCATGGACGTGTCGGAGTCGACGTTGCCCTCGCAGTTCACGAGCAGGATCTGGTTCGGACCGAGACCCGCGGTCTTCAGTTCCTGCGCCCGCATCGGCGTGTGAGGGATGTCGAGGTGCTCGAGCACGACCTCGACCTTGTCCCACGCGCCCTTCACGACGAGGATTCTGGCCTTCTGGAGGATCTCGACGCCCTGGTCGCGTGTTCTTCGCGCGTACCGGTCCTCGTTCTCCTCCTTCTTCGCTTTGCGGCTGCGCTTCTCGATTGCGAGCGTTGCGGCGTTCTCTTTGGCCCACTCCGACCACTTGCCCGCGTCGTAGCCCCATTTCAAGCTCGTCAGGACGCGGAGGTTGGTGAGACAGACGCCCTTGACGGTCGGATCGCGGTCGCGCAGGCCTTCGATGAGCTTCGGCAGCGCCAGTGCCGTGCGCAGCCGCCCGAGACCCTCGTAGGCCGCACCGCGAATGCGCCAGTCCTTGTGCTTCAGAAGCGGGACGAGGAGCGGCATCTCCTCTTCGATGCCGATGGCCCCGACGGCGGCGGCTGCGGCGCTCGCCACGCGCCAGTGCTTGTCCTCGAGATACGGCGTGAGTGCCGGGATGGCCGCCGGGTTCATGAGGTCGTAGCACTCGACGACGAACTGGACGCGGACCTTCTCGTCCTTGTCCTTCGCGATCTTCTCGCCGAGGGCGAAGAACTTGTCCCGCGGGATGACACGGCGCAATGCGGTCACGGCCTCGATGCGCACGAAACGACTCCTGTCGTCGAGGCGCGCGATCAGTGCGTTCTCCGAAGCGGGATCCTCGAAGATCCCGAGAGCACGAGTCGACTCGCTCCGCACGCGCTCGTCGGCATGCCCGAGTGTCTTCTCGATGTCTGCGCCCATACCGGCGGCGCGGGCGCGCGCAGCCAGCCGGATGAGCCGCCGCAGCTGCCGTGGTTTCTTGGCTGCTGGGCGCGCGGCCTGCAGCGCCGTGGTCGCTGCGGCGTCGCCGGCGGCCGAGAGCCCACGTCCCACGCGTTCGAGGAGGTATCCGTCGTCGTCCTCCGGCAGCAGGACCTCGCGCACGAGGCGCGCGCGCACGTCCGCGTCGTCGACCCGGCCGAGGATCTCGACGGCCGTCGAGTACGCCAGGAAGTGCTTCTTCTTCTTGCCGGACTTGAGCACGCCCGCGAGGGCCTTCATCACCTTCTCGCGGCGCTCGGGATCCTGCGCAGCGAGCGCAAGCCCGCGAGCGGCCTCGCGAGCGATGTAGATGTCCTTGTTCTTCGCGAAGTTCGCCATGCGGGTGTCGTCATCGGCGGTTGCGACTGCAGCCGCGCCACGCAGCGCGTTCGCGCGCCGCTTCTCGTCACGCGTCTTCTTGCTGTGGTCGATGATCATGCCCGCGGCCTTCTTCGGCTCGAGCACTCCGAGCGCTTTGGCGGCCGCATCGCGGACCCACTCGATCTCGCCGCTGACGGCCAGTGCGGCCAGCGTCGATGCGTCCTGCTTCTGTCCCTTCTCGCCGAGCAGCTCGGCCGCGATGATCTGGACTCCCCAGTCCTCGTCGTCGATCGCCTTCTTGAGCGCCTTGATCAGGCGCGGCGAGTGGTCGAGCGCCTCCATGATCTCGAGCGCGTGGAGACGGTCTTCCACCTTGCTGCTCTCCAGCAGTGTCTCGGCCTCCGTGATGGGAGCCCTGTCAGCCGCCGCGGCGGAGCCGAGGAGGACGCTTGTCAGCTGGAGAGCGGCGAGCGCGCGGAGCATGGAGACGCCCACGCTAACAGTTCGCGGCCCTTCCGCATTCGCCGCTGCCGCGGCCTCAGTCGTCCGCGCTGTAGCTCTCGACGCCCGTGAGGCGTCCGCCGGCGAACGTCAGTGTCGTCACCACCGCATGCTGCGGGCGTTCGAACGCGACACCCTCTGCGTACGTCCAGCGTTGTCCGCCGGCCGTCGAGACGACGCGCCGGGGTTCACCCATGCGGGCACGGACCTCGGATTCGGGCGTGCCCGGCGCGAACACGTTGCCGTCGTTCGAGAGGCGCGCGATCTCATCACCGTCCTCGGACGTGGAGCCGGCGCAACCGGCGAGCAGCGCACAAAGCGCCATGGTCGTGATTCTGTTCGGAATGTTCATTCGTTCACCTCCTGTGCGCCGTTGGACGCACGAAGGGGCGAAGCGTTCACGCGTCGAGCATCGGAAGTTGCACGCCGCGTTCTCGTGCGACGTCGATCGCGCGTTCGTAACCCGCGTCTGCGTGCCGCATCACACCGGTTCCCGGATCGCAGGTCAGCACGCGCTCGATGCGCTCGTCCATCTCGGGTGTGCCGTCGCAGCAGATGACCATGCCCGCGTGCAGCGAGTAGCCCATGCCGACGCCGCCACCGTGGTGGAACGACACCCACGTCGCGCCGGCCGCTGTGTTGAGCAGCGCGTTCAGGATCGGCCAATCGGCGACGGCGTCGGTGCCGTCCTTCATCGCTTCGGTCTCGCGATTGGGTGACGCGACGGAGCCGCAGTCCAGGTGGTCGCGGCCGATCACGACCGGCGCGGCGAGTTCGGCGTCGCGCACCATCCGGTTGAACTCGAGTCCGGCGCGCGCCCGCTCGCCGTAGCCGAGCCAGCAGATGCGGGACGGCAGTCCCTGGAACGCGACCCGCTCCTGTGCGAGCCGGATCCACCGCGCCAACGGCTTGTCGTCGGGGAAGAGCCGCAAGATCGCGTCGTCCGTCTTGCGGATGTCCTCGGGGTCGCCGGAGAGTGCCACCCAGCGGAACGGGCCCTTGCCCTCGCAGAACAGCGGCCGGATGTACGCGGGCACGAAGCCGGGGAACGAGAACGCGTCCGCGTAGCCGTTCTCGAGCGCCTGTCCGCGGAGGTTGTTGCCGTAGTCGAAGGTGGCCGCGCCGCGCTGCTGCAGTGTCACCATCATCTTGCAGTGATCGACCATGGTGCGCAGGGACTCGGCGATGTACCGGTCAGGATCGCTGTCGCGCAGTTCCAGCGCCGCCTCGAATGCGATACCGTCGGGGACGTATCCCATCAGTTCGTCGTGTGCGCTGGTCTGGTCGGTCAGGAGGCACGGCGTGATCCCGCGCTCGATCAGGCGGCGCAGCAGATCGGTTTGCGGCGCGGCCACGCCGATCGAGACGGCTTCCTTCGCGGCGCACGCGGCGAGCGCCCGGTCGATCGCCGCGTCCACGCTGTCCGCGACCTCGTCCAGGTAGCGCGTCTCGACGCGCTTCGCGATGCGCGCCGGGTCGACATCGGCGCCGAGGAACGTCGCCTCGTTCATCGTTGCCGCCAGCGGCTGGGCGCCGCCCATGCCGCCGAGTCCGCCGGAGACGACGAGCTTCCCGGCGAGGCTTCGGTCCGCGTGCTGCCGCGCCGCCTCGGCGAACGTCTCGTAGGTGCCCTGGAGGATGCCCTGCGTGCCGATGTAGATCCATGACCCAGCGGTCATCTGCCCGTACATCATCAGGCCCTGCTTTTCGAGCTCGCGGAAGTGCTCCCAGTTCGCCCAGCGCCCGACGAGATTCGAGTTCGCGATGAGCACGCGCGGCGCACCGACGTGCGTCCGGAACACGCCGACGGGCTTGCCGCTCTGCACCAGCAGCGTCTCATCGGGCGCGAGCGTCCGCAGCGACTCGAGGATCGCGTCGAAGCACTCCCAGTTGCGCGCGGCCTTGCCGGAGCCGCCGTACACGATGAGATGATCGGGGTCCTCCGCGTTGTCCGGCGCGAGGTTGTGCTGGATCATCCGGAACGGCGCTTCGATCTGCCAGTTGGCGCAGTGCAGCTTCGTGCCGGTGGGGGGAGTGACTCGACGCGGTCCCGAGGTGCTCATCCGCGGATCGTAGCGCTAGCGGAGTCCGGGCGGGCAGACCTCCGCGGTGGACGGGTAGGATCGTGCGGATGAACGTACGCACGACTTCGATTGCGATGCTCGCCGTACTGGCTGCTTCGGTGACCGGCAGCGCGGTTCATGCGCAGGACGAACCCCGGGTCGAGCCGCTCAACGAGCTGGCACCGGGGCTCCGCCTCGTCGAGGGCGAGACGTACAAGTTCCGGTACTTCCAGAAGGTGGACACCCGTCACATCTCGACGCCGAGCATGGGCGGCAAGGGGACCGCGCAACACGCGGAGTGCACCTGGGACGTGGACGTGACGCTGAGGGAGAAGCTCGGCAACGGATCGTCGAAGATCGTCGTCACCGTCACGCGGCTGAGGGGCTGGTACTCGAATCTCAGCATGGAAAAGAGATCCTACGACTGGGAGAGCGAGTCGCCGGACCAGGGGCTGCCCGGAATGCGCAAGGTCGTGGAGCAGCCGACGACGCTGACCGTCACACCGCAGGGTGACATCAAGTCGCTGGAGGGCGGAGCGGCGGACCACTTCGAGGACGAAGACGACGACACGAAGGCGCGCGCTCTCTTCCAGTGGCTCATCGCGCCGGTACCGGAGAAGACGATCACGCGCTCCACGAAGATCAAGCGCGAGCGTTTCGTCGACCTCAACCTGGTGCTGACCGGCCTTCACGTGCCCGCCGAGCTCGAAGCAACCTACGCGATCGGAACGCCGCGCAACGGCACCACGAAGATCACGACCACGTGCAAGGGGAAGAAGAAGCCCAGCGACGACGGCCCGACGAAGTGGGGCATCAAGGGCACGGCCGTCCTCGATCTCGCCACGGGACTGCCGATCACGAGCGAGCGCAGTGGAACGTTGTCCACGCACCAGGAATTGAACACTGGAACCCGCGATATCGAACTCGACGGCACGTACGTGTTCTCGTCGAAGCTGGAGCGCGTCGAGGACTGACTCCGGCTCGCCGACCACTGCGGCGCCGTGGCTACGTCCCTGCTGCGTCCCACTCCTCCCGCGTCTGCGAGTAGCTGACGACGTCGATCGACTCGCCGCGCAGTCGCCAGCGGCGGCGGAGCGTGCCTTCGTGCGTGAAGCCGAGCTTCGCGAGGACTCGCAGCGATGCCGGGTTGCGCGGGTCCGCGTGCGCGTGCACCAGTGAGAGGCCGTAGTGGCGGAAGCCGTGGTCGCGCACGGCGGACGCTGCCTCGGTCGCGAACCCGCGACCCCATGCGTCGTGGCGGAGCAGGTATCCCAGCTCCGCGCGCTCGTGGTCGGGGACGATGTCGAGGTTCGAGCATCCGATGACGTCGCCGTCCAGTTCGATCGCGTACCGCGCGTGTTTCGCGGTGTCTTCGAGCAGGATCTGCGCGAGGAACCTCTCCGCGTCACTGCGCGCGTACGGCACCGGTAGGAAGCCGATGTAGCGGGAGACCTCGGGATCGCCGGCGTAGGCGAGCACGGCGTCCACGTCTCTCTCCGTGAAAGAGCGCAGCACGAGGCGTTCGGTTCGCAACTCGGGCAGCGGGTCGCTCACGCGTTCCACTCCGTTGCGAGCAAGCTCCAATGCTGGTGGTCCACGCGCTCACCGCGGCGGAGGTCACGGCCTCGCAACGTGCCCTCGTACGTGAACCCCAACTTGCCAACCACGCTCTGCGATGCCGCGTTCGCGGGGTCGATCCGCGCGTACACGACCTCGAGACCGAGATCGCCGTAGCCATGGGCGAGCAGGGCACGGCACGCCTCGGCGGCGATGCCGCGGCCCCAGTGAGCGCGTCCGACGGAGTAGCCGATCTCCGCCACGCCTTCGCTCCGCGCGTGCAGGGCCGTCGCTCCGATGATGTGCCCCTCGTACTCGGTGGCGAGCATGCACTGACCTGCCTTGCACGGCACCAGGGTGCGTGACGCGATCCACTTCACAGCGTCTTCGCGCTCGTAGGGCCACGGAACCGCAAGCGTGTAGCGCACCCACTCGGAGTCGTTCGCGTAGGCGTAGACGTCATCCACGTCGTCGAACGTGAGTGGGCGCAGCACGAGCCGATCTGTGTGGATCGGCGGATGCGGCACGCTCATGACCCGGACAGCCTCCTAGGGCAGGCCCGCTAGCCGGCCGGCGGTGGACTCCGCGGCTTCGAGCAGCGTCCCGTTCCGGATCAGCTCGCGGACGGCCTGGATGTCGGGTGACAACACGCGATCGTCTGTGAGTGGGGGGACGACCTCGCGGATCGCTTCGTGGACGGCCTCGATCGCGTCGCTCGAGCGCAGTGGCCGGCGGTGCTCGATCGCCTCCGCGGCGCAGAGGAACTCGATCGCCAGCACGGTCTGCGCGTTCTGCGCGATCTGGCGCGCCTTGCGCGCGGCGATGGGGGCCATCGACACGTGGTCCTCCTGATTCGCGGAGGTCGGGATGCTGTCCACCGTGGCGGGGTGGGCAAGCATCTTGTTCTCGCTCACGAGCGCGGCTGCCGTCACCTGCGCCATCATCATGCCGCTGCAGAGACCCGGCTCGGGCGCCAGGAACGCCGGCAGGTTCGAGAGATCCGGATTGACGAGGCTCTCGATTCGGCGCTCCGAGATCGACGCGATCTCGGCCGCGGCGATCGCCATGTAGTCGCACGCCATCCCCACGGGCTCCGCGTGGAAGTTGCCCCCCGAGACGATGTCGCCGGTGTCCGGGAAGACGAGCGGGTTGTCCGTCGTGCTGTTCGCCTCCCGCGCCAGCACGTCCCGCACGTGCGCGAGCGCGTCGCGCACCGCGCCGTGCACCTGCGGCGCACAGCGCGTGCTGTACGCGTCCTGCACCTTGTGGGGGCCGGCGTGGCTCTCCAGGATCTCACTGCCGGCGAGGAGCATCTGCACGTTGTTCCCGGTCATCATCTGTCCGGGATGCGGACGCACGGCCTGCACGGCGGGGCGGAACGGCTTCGCGCTGTACATCAGTCCGTCGATCGTCATTGCCGTCGCCACGTCGGCGTGACGCACGTTGTTGACGGCGTGGTCTAGCGCGAGGATCCCGACGGCCGTCGAGAGCTGTGTGCCGTTGAGCAGCGCCAGCCCTTCTTTCTCGCGCAGCGTGTACGTCGTGTCGAGACCGGCGGCGGCGAGCGCGTCGGCCGCCGGCTGCGTTCCGAGCTCCGTGCGGAATTCGCCCTCGCCGATCACGGCCAGCGACATGTGCGCGAGCGGAGCCAGATCGCCGCTCGCCCCTACGGATCCCTGCTCCGGCACCGCCGGGACCAGGCCGGCGTTGAACACGTCCACCAACCGCGTGACGAGTTCAGGAGTGATTCCGCTGTTGCCGCGCAGGAGCGACTGGATGCGGAGGAGGAGCATCAGGCGCGCGCCGTCCGGGGGGAGCAGCGGACCGACGCCGCATGCGTGGGAACGAACGAGGTTCAGCTGCAACCGCAGGCGGTCCCCCGCGGCGATCGCGACGCTCTGCAGCTTGCCGAAACCGGTGCTGACGCCGTAGACCGGCTTGCCGCCCTGGAGCGCGGCGTCGATCACGGCGCGCGAGGCGCGGACGCGCTCCCAGGCGCCGTCGGGCACGCCCACGCGCGCATCCGGATCCCGTGCGACGCACACGGCATCCGCGAGTGAGAGCGTTTCTCCGTCCAGCAGCAGCAAGGGGTTCCTCCGTTCGAGCCGGCAGCCCGGCGGGGGAACGCTACTTGGGGTCGGCCACTCGTTCCACCCGCGTGTGGTGGTGGATGTCGAGGTAGACCGGCTGAAAGTTCGCTCCGACCCCGCCGGGGCCGATCGCGCCGGGGCCCGCTCCGGTGCCGACCCGGTAGGACGTCACCATCATGAACTTGGCCTCGATCTCCGCGTCGGCCAGCCGGCCGGCCTCGCGATCGAAGCGCCACGCCGCGTGAACCGAGTCCGCGTCGCCCTGGACGTGGACCTTCGCCACGGCAGACTCCGCGGGCGAGCGCGAGGCGCCCTTGCGCGCGCGCTTGCCCGCCTTCGTCAAGAGCCGCACCCGGAAGATCGTCCCGTCGTCGTGGGTGGCGTCGGCGGGGCCGAGGTGCGAGACGTAGTGCGCGTTGACGTAGTCCTCGAGCAACTCGATCCGGCGCGGCTCGCCCCGCTTCATCGGCCCTCCGCCCAGCGGGGGGAACAGCCACGTGCTCCACTGCAGAAGCACGAGATCGTCGTCGTACTCGTTTGCGCTCTTGCGCGAGAGCCCCGGATCGAGTGACTCGACGGCGTCGATCCAGAGTTCGCGCCAGCGTTCGGCTCCGTCCACCGCGGTCGGCGCGCCCGTCGCTGAGATCACAAATTCCACCGGCACGTCCACCACCGCGATGATCGGTACGATCTCGAGGGCGAAGTTCGGATGGTCGCGCACACGCTGATCCGGTTGGCGCGTGTCGAACTCCCACTGCATGCCGTCGTGGTGGATCGCCCTGCGCACCATCCAGTCGATCGTCAGCCGTACGCGTGCCGCGCTGCCCTTCTTCGCGCCTTGCGTTACGCGCGTCGTGATGCCGTAGACGTTCTGCCGCGCCATTTGGCGCTGCGACTCGCGCTCGACCTGCAGCATGGTGTGCGTGATCTCGTAGCGCGTCTCCGTGCCCTGCTTGTACTCGACCGTGACGTCCACCTCGGTGCCCTCGGGCAGCGGCGGTCCGACCTGGCGGCGGAGCGGTTCGGCGAGCGGGGCGGACGCGCCCCCGTTGCCGACCGGGAGCGCGCTGCCCGGCGTCTTTCCGCCCCGGTCCGGGGGATCGAAGGCACCGTCGCCGCCGCCTGCCGCGTCCGGCGCAAGCGGCTCGTCCCCCTTGCCGTCGTCTTCTTGCAGGCTCCAGACGACCCCGGCGGCGACGGCCGCGAAGGCCACGGCCATCACAATCAGACGCGTGCGCTTGCTGGCGGCGGTGTTATGGGTCATGACGTTCTCGCGGGGCGTGAGCACGGCCTGAGGCGGGAGTGTGGCCGAGGAGTGTGGCCGAACAAGGGAGTCACAGCGAGCCCCCGACGAGCCCGGTCTCCCGACGCAGCAGTGTAGCGGCATTCGCCAGATGCCGTGGCGCCAGGCCCGGCGACACGACAGAGCGGCCGGGGTCCGAAGTTGACGTAGGTCCCGCCACCGTGGACCGTCAGACCACTGTGCGCATCGCCGTTGACGTCAGCGTTCTCGAACTGCCCCGCCCGACCGGCGTCGAGCGGGCGGCACGGGAGTCGTTGCGCGCTCTGCCGGGCGTGCTGCGGACGGGCGACGAGGTCGTCCTGCTGTCGCGGGAAGCGCTGGAGCCGCCGAGCGGCACGCATCCCTCGGTGCAGAGCGTCGGGCTGGGCGGGCACGAGCCGCTGGCGATCTGGCGCGAGACCCGGCTGGCGCCCGCGCTGCGCAGCCATGGTGTGCAAGTGCTCTGGTCGCCCGTCAGCGCGATCCCGGTACGTACGAGAGTCCCCCGGGTCTCGACGATCCACGAACTCCCGTGGCTCGTGCAACCGGCCATCGAAGGAGCCGTCCGCGAACGCGTGCAGCGCGTGCGCCTGCGCATGGCGGCGCGTGACGCGTCGCGGATCGTGGTGCCGAGCGAGTACACGCGCTCCCAGATCGCCGACGCCGCCCCCGACGCCGTGGCCCGCGTGCGCGTGGTGCCGCACGGCGTGGCGGCGTGCTTCCTGCTTCCGCGCGATGAGACCGGCTCGGAGAGGCTGCGCCGCCTGCACGACGTTCCCGCGGCGCCGTATCTCCTGCACGTCGGGGGGGATCGTCCGCGCAAGGACCTGCCCTTCCTGCTGCGGGCGTACGCGCGCTACCGGCTGCGCGGCGGCGATCTGCCGCTCGTGCTGGCCGGGCCCGGTCCGGTGCCCCGTCGGCTGGCCCCGGGTGTGCATCACGCCGGATACGTCAACGACGGGTTGCTCTTGGCGCTGTTCGACGGCGCAGCGGCGCTCGCCGTGTCGTCGGTGGCCGAGGGCTTCGGGCTGCCGGTCCTCGAGGCGATGGCCCGCGCGGTCCCGAGCATCGTGCGCGGAATGGGAGCCCTCCCCGACGTCGTCGGCGATGCGGCTTTGGTGACCGGACCGGACGACGATGATGAGTTCGCGGTGGCACTGCTGCGCGCGACCACGGACATGGGGCTTCGCGAGCGGCTGATCGCGGCGGGGCGCGAGCGTGCGATGGCCGCCACGTGGACGCGCAGCGCGGGTCGGCTTCTCGGCGTGCTGATCGAGGCGGCCCAATCGGCCTGGCAGTCGCGATGATCCGGCACGTCGCCGTCAACGCGACGCGCTACGACAAGCTCCCGAGCGGCGCCCGGAACCGGGCGGTCGGAATCGTGGCTACGCTGCTGCGGCGAGACGTTCGTGTGTCGGTGCAGGCCACACCGCAGACCGGGAGCGGGCTGCGCGCGGCGATCGAGACGGAACTCGGCGCCGATCCCGCGGGACGCCTGGACATCGGAGTGCGCGAGGCCGACGGCGCCGACCTGTTGGTCACCGACTACCACCCCGTGCACCGGCAGATCCCGACGGCGGTTACCGTGCACGACCTTCGGACGCACGCTCTCCGTTCGGAGCGACGCACGGTGCGGGGCCTCGCGCGGCACTCGCTGCTGGGACCGATCGCCCGGCGCGCCGCGCTCGTGGTCACGCCGACGCGGGCGGTCGGTGACGAGTGCACGCAGCGCTTGGACGTGGACCCAGCTCGCATCGCCGTCGTGCCGAACGGACTCTCCCGGCCGTGGTGCGAGGGCGGCGATTGGGAGGGTGGCGGACCGTTCGTGTGGATCGGGCCTCCGGACCCCCGCAAGGGCTTCGACATGCTCTGCGCGGCTCTCTCGGCGGCGGCCGAGAGCGGCCCTGTCCGCCCGCTGGTGGTCGTGGGCCGAGAGCGCGAGCGATTTGAGGCGATCGTGCGCGCCCACCCCCCGCTGGTCGCACGCGGGCTCGTGGATTGCCGCGGCGTGCTGACCGACGGGGAGATCGTCGGGCTCGTGCGGGGCGCGACCGCGGTCGTGCACCCGAGCCGCTACGAGGGGTTCGGGATGACGGTGCTCGAGGCGCTCTCGCTCGGGGCGCCCGTGCTGGCCGGTGACTGCGCCGCCGTGCGGGAGGTGGCCGGGGCCGGGGTCGCGCTGCTCGATTGCAACGACCGCGACGCGTGGACCGCCGCACTGCTGGCGGCGTCGTCTGGAGACGCGCCTGCGCCGGATCGACGGACGGTCGCCCGCGCCAGGTCGTTCACATGGGACGCGGCCGCCGAGGCTCTGGTTGCGGCGGCGGAACGGTCTCTCGCTATCCGGCAGTGACGCCGAGCAGCTTGATGATCAGGAACATCAAGAGCGCCACGAATCCGAGGCCCCCGGCCCAGATCATCCACGTCGCGGCCCCCCCGTGCTGCGACAGGTCGGTCTGGAAGACCGACGCCTTGTTCGCGTCGATCTTGCTGAACTGCAGAACGTCGTCGCGCACCTCGATGCCCTTCGCCGGCGCGGCGCTCGCAGACTGACGGGCGGCCCGCGAGTCCGCACGCGCGGCAGCGAAGGCGGCTTCCTTCGCCTTTGCTGCTGCACCGCCTCCCTTCCGCGCGGCGGGCCGGGAGGGCTGCTGCGCCGGACGGGTCGGCTTGACGACCGGCGCAGCGGCTCCTCCTCCTCCGCCGATGTCGATCTCGTCGACGTCCGGAGTGGCTGCCGCCGGAGATCCGCCCCCGCGGAACGCGATGACGGTCTCACCGATCATGATCGTGTCGCCGTCGTTCAAGTTCTTGCGTGTGGTCTTGACGCCGTTGACCTGGATCCCGTTGCGGGAGTTCAGGTCCACCACGACCCATGCGCCCGCCTGCTGGAAGACCCGGCAGTGCTCTCGGGACGCCTTGCCGTCCGATATCCGCAGATCCGCGGACTCGGCCCGGCCCACGATCGCTGCCTTCGAGATCTGCACGCCGCGCCCGGCCTTCCGGCCGGTTTCGATCACTAGCTTCGGCATCGTTCTGCCCTCCGCACGTCCGCGGGGAGGATAGCGCAAAGCCCGCATGGATGACTCGACCCACCCGACGTTCGCCATCGGCCGCGACGACGCCGGCCAGCGCCTGGATCGGTTTCTCCGGAAACTGCTGCCGTCGGCCACCCTCGGGCACGTCTTCAAGCTCCTCCGAACAGGCAAGGCGCGGGTGAACGGCCGGAAGTCGGGACCCGACCAGCGATTGGCCGACGGAGACGTCGTCGAGTTGCGCCTCTCGGGGCCACAGCTCGAGTCGCTGCGCGCGAGGCGAGCCGGGGCGCGCTCCGCCCCCGAGGCACGGAGCCGCGAGGCACTCGTCGTGCTGCATCGAGACGACGACGTCCTGGCGGTCGACAAGCCGCCGATGCTCCTCTCCCAGTCGGGTGACAACCCCGACGAGCCGACGCTCGAGCGACTGGTCGCCGAACTCGCCCCCGCGGGTGGCGCACACACCTTCCGCGCCTCGATCGCGCACCGCCTCGACCGCGGCACGAGCGGTCTCGTGCTCGCCGGCCGGTCGGCTCCGGGGTTGCGCGGTCTCACCGAGGCGTTCCGTGCGCGCACCGTCACCAAGCACTACCTGGCACTCGTTGTGGGGGCTCCCCAGCACGAGGAGTTCGTCGTCGACGCGCCGCTGCTCCGCGAGTCCGCGGCGGGACGGCGAGGGGCCCACGTGCGCGTGTCGCGCGGAAGCGGCGCCAAGTCGGCGACGACGGAGTTCCGCGTTCGCGCGTGTTCAGCGGACGGCGCGTTCTCCCTCGTCGCGGCCCGACCTCACACCGGCCGCACGCACCAGATTCGCGCGCACCTTCGGCACGCCAAGCTCCCGATCGTGGGCGATCCCGTCTACGGCGATCGTGGCACGAACGGGCGCTTCCGCGACCGGGCCGGCCTGTGGCGGCAGTTCTTGCACGCATGGCGCATCGAGCTCGATCACCCGACCCGGTCCGGCGAGCAGTTGCGCGTGACGAGTCCGCTCCCGCCCGATCTCCTCCGCACGCTCTCCGAGGCGGAGGTGATGCTGCCAGAGGACCTGCAGTGAGTCTGCGGATCCGCAACATCCGCCGCGGCGAACGGGCCGACGTCGAGGCGCTGCTCGAGCGCGGCGGTGCGGCCGACACGTGGATGGCGCACTGCCTTCTCGATCGCGGTGTGCGCGACTTCCTCGGTGCGTTCGAGGACGGGGTGCTGACCGGACTGGTGGTTGTCCGCGCGGGGGCGATCGCGGCTGCCGCTTGCACGACGGACCGCAGCGCGAACGCGCTCGGGCGCGCCATCGCCACGCGCGTCGAGTGGCGCAGCGTGATCGGACCGCAGCAGCCGTGCGCGTGCATCGTGAGGTGGTTGGCGCTCGCGACCGAACCGCGCGTGGACCGCGCGCAGATCTTGATGGCGGTGCACGACGCCGCCGACCTGGCTCCCGCCCACCCGTCGATCCGCCCCGCGACCATGGCGGATCGGCCGGCCCTCGGCCCGATCGTGGCGCAGTACCGCTACGAGGACGGACTCGCAACCCCCGGGGAGGAGAACGCGCGCTGGGTGGACGGTTACGTGCGACGCCGCATCGAGAAGGGCGTGCTCTACGTGGTCGAGGACCAGGGCGAGATCGTGTGGACCGGCGCGTTCAACTTCCTGGGTTCAGCGGGCGCGGGGCTCGGTGGGATCTTCACCGTGCCGTCGCACCGTGGCTGCGGCATCTCGACCGCTGCGACCGCAGCCCTTTGCCACCTCGCGCTCGAGGAATCACCGCGCGTCACCCTGCACGTCGCCGAGACCAATACTCCGGCACGCCGCTGCTACGTGCGGGCCGGTCTGACGGAGGCGGGGCGGTATCGACTCACGTTCCGGTGACTCCCGCCGGTGACCCCTGCCGGTGACACGGGCGGGGCGCGGCCGTAACACCCTGATCCCGCCTCGACACACCGCCAGGCACGAATTGAGCGCGCCGGGACTGGCCCGCCCGTTGCGAAGTGGTTCACGGGCCCCCTCCAACGTGAGTAGAAGCCCCGGACCGGCAACTGGACTCGCGCGCCGCCGGCCGGAGCGCTCGCGGGGGGCCCCAACTGATTCCCGGGTGACCCGGTAGGCTCGGGTCGTGCGGCGACCGAGCCTGATCAGCCTGCTCCCTGTCTTGATCGCAGCGGGCCTTGGGCTCGCGGCCTGTTCGGAGCCGCCGCGCAACGTCGTGATCGTGACCCTCGACACGACGCGCAGGGACCGCCTGTCGCTGTACGGCTACTCGCGTCCCACGACCCCGGCGATCGATGCGCTTGCGGCGCAGGGGTTCTACTGCCTAAACGCCTGGTCGCAGGCCCCGAACACCTGCCCGTCGATCGCGTCTTCGCTCACCTCGCGCCGCGCCCCCATCACGACGGTGCGCGGGAACGCCGAACCACTGGCCGCGGGCGTGCCGACGATCGCGCAGGTAGCGCGCGATGCCGGCTACAGGACCGGCGGATTCGTCTCGACGGTGCTCTTGCGCCGCGACGTCTCGGGCCTCGCGCCCGGATTCGAGACGTACGACGACGAGATGACGGACCCCTGCTTCGGTCACCCGAACGCCCAGCGCGTGGCGCGCAACACGATCGACCGCGCGCTCACCTGGCTCGACGACGACGATGGACGCCCGTTCCTGCTCTGGGTGCATCTGTACGACCCGCACGGCCCCTACTCCGCTCCGGAGCCGACTCCGGAACTCGACGCGAGCAACCCGGTGCTGCCCGAATCGGTGGACCTCTCCACGTGGCCCGGCGCGGACAAGATCCCGAAGTACCTGCGCGTGCCGGGACTCACGACTCCGCAGGAGTACGCGGACGCGTACGACCGCGAGCTGCGATACGCCGACGACCAACTGGCGCGCCTATTCGCGCGCCTCGACCTCGAGAACACGGTCGTCGCGCTGCACGCGGATCACGGCGAGGCGCACGGCGAGGACCGCTACTGGTTCCGTCACGGAAACCTGCTGCACGACCCGGCGCTGCAGATTCCGATGGTGTTCGCTGGCCCGGGTGTCTCGCGCGGGTGGTCTCGTCGCCGCATACGCAATCTCGATCTGGCCCCGACGGTCGCCGCTCTTGCCGGCCTCCCGCCGCTCCCGGACGCGGAGGGCGGGGACATGCGGTTGGTCTTGCAGGGCCGGTCCGTCACGCCGGGCCGTGCTCCGTTACCGTTCGTCGCCGAGGGCCGCCGCAGGGAGATCGTCGGCGACCAGACCGGCATCGACGTGCGCTGGAAGCTGCGTTACTACACAGGCCCAATCGACGTCACGTGGTGGCCCGCCGCGGACGAGCGCAACGTCGCAGCCGGAACGCCGGAAGACGTCGTCACGGCGATGGACACCATGCGCGCATGGCTGTCCGTGCCGGGCGAGGAGGCCGCGCCGGGCGCGATCGACGACGACGTGGACGCTGCTCTGCGGGGGCTCGGGTACACGTCGCCCGGGAGCACGCGCACGCCGAAGAAGCGGTGAGTGACGCCCGTGCGCGTCGCCTGCGGATCGCGTGGCGATCCTCGGCCACGCTTCGGGCGCATGTCTCCCTCCTACGCGTCCTCCGGACGCTACGGAGGGCTACGGTCACGCCGCTTGCTCCGCAACCAGCGCGCCCTCGCGATTCACGCAACGAGGCGAACCCCGCCCCTACTGGATGCGCGCGGTTCGCGCGCGAGTAGCGGCCGGAACGCCTTCTACTTCTTGACAGCCGCACCGGCGAGTCCGAATCGCGAGGGCGCGGGGCTTGCGAAGCGAGCACCGTGACCGCAGCCGTCCGTAGCGGTCGGAGACCGCGTAGGAGGGAGACATCCGACCGCCGCGTGGCGCGCGGATCGCTCCGCGATCCGAGTGACCCGCGAGCGGGCGGAACGCCCGCTACTTCTTGCGGTACATCTGGAACGCGCAGATCACGAGGTTCAGCCCGCTCGCGGCGGCGAGAGTGTTCCACGGCGTGACGTGCTTGTCCGAGCGCTTGGCGAGGGCGTCGGCGGCGGATGCCTGCGCCTCCACGTCGCTGCCGGCCAGACTCGCTGCCGACGCGGTCTCGGCCCACTCCTTGCCGTCGCTCCAGGCGACGAACAGCAGGAACAGTGCAAGCCCCACGGTGGCGACGCGCAACCACGCAGCCGTCTTCGGCCCGTCCGCGCGCAAGTAGGGGGCGAGGATGGCCGCCACGAGCGCGGCGATGACGATGAGTCGCGCGGGAGAGACGAAGTGCGGCGCGATCCGTCCCGCCGTGTGCAGCGCCGACTCGACACCGAACGACTCGGGCAGGAGGCTCGGACTCGTCAGCCACGTGATGAGCATGGCAGCCCCGAACACCGTCGCGATTCCCACGAGGTGCACGGTCTCGAACAGTCCGCCCAGGATGCGATTCATGGCTCGGCGCGTCTCATGTCAGGTCGACGAGACAGTCAGTTCACGAAGTCGAGGAACTCCGAGCGGGTCCGTGGATCGGACCGGAACGTCCCGAGCATGCAGCTCGTGATCGCCCGTGAGTTCTGCTTCTCGACACCGCGCATCATCATGCAGAGGTGGCTGGCCTCGATGACCACGCCAACTCCCCGAGGCTGGACCAGGGTCATGAGAGCTTGCGCGACCTGCGTCGTCAGGCGCTCCTGCACCTGCAGCCTTCTGGCATACATATCGACCAGCCGTGCGACCTTGGACAGGCCGATGATCTTGCCCCGGGGCAGGTAGCCGACGTGGGCCTTGCCGAAGAACGGGACCATGTGGTGCTCGCAGAGGCTGTAGACCTCGATGTCGCGGACGACGACCATCTCGTCGGTCTGCTCGGTGAAGACTGCCGCGTTCAGAAGCGTGTCCAGGTCCTGGGAGTAGCCCTGCGTGAAGAAGCGCATCGCCTTGGCGACCCGCTTCGGCGTGCTGCGGAGTCCCTCGCGGTCGGGGTCCTCGCCGATCAGCGCGAGTTGCTCGCGCACGATCGCCGCGAGGCGGTCTTTCGGGGCCTGTTCGTCGGTGTCTGACATGCCGGAAGGGTGCGGGATGCGCCCGCCCGCTCGTGCGAAGAAACCCGCCTCGCCAGGCAGCGCTCAGTAGCCTCGCCGCGATGGGCCAAGAGGTTGTCGCCTTTCCGCGTCGCCAGGGCGTTCACCTCGCGTGCGTGGTGGGTGAGGAGGACGGCAGGAAGGGTCCCATGCTGGCCCTCGTCGCCGAGGACCGCGCCCGCTTCCGGCTGCCCGCGGAGCGGGTCATCGCGCGCGTCGTTGCGCCGTTCGCTCGTCGTGTGGACGAGGACGAGGCGGCGTACCTGGCGCGCGTGCGGGCGTCGGTGACTCCCTACGCGGACTGGCTGTCGTTGCACCGCCGTCTGCCGGAGGGCCGCGAGTACTCGCTCGACGACCTGATCGCGGAGGCCGGGGTCGACGATCCGCTGGCGCTCGCCCTGGGATGCACGGGAGCGGCGCCGTGGTTCCGGCGCAAGGACGGCCGCTTCACCGCCGTACCGGCCCTCGAGGCGCGGCGAACGCTGCGGGTGTTGAACGAGGAGCGGTTCGTCGCCGCCGCGGATGGGGCGGTCGCGGCGTGGTGGCCCGAGCGCAGCAGCGGCGTCCCGGCGGCGTGGCGGGCCGCAGCCGATCGCGAAGCGGAGTCGGCTCGCTGGACCGACACGGACTACCGGCCGGACGAGGCGGCGGCGGGCCGCGACAGCCTGGATGCCGTGATCCACGTCGCTCTGCGGGGGGAGTGCAGCGACGGCGCGCGTGCACTCGCGCTCGTACGGTCGCTCGGACTGCACGAGACACCCGACATCCTCCTAGAGGAACTCGTGGCCTGCGGAGCCCTGCCGAAGGACACGAATCCCAGTGCGGAACGCGCGTGCCTGTTCACGCACTGCGATGAGTCCCATCGCCACGAGATCAAGTCCCTCTCTGACTCCGCCGTGGACGCATCCGGACGGACTGACCTGACCGGCCTGCTCGCGGTCGCCGTCGACAGCGCCGGCACGTTCGAGGTCGACGATGCCGTGTCGCTGCGACGGGTGGACGGCCGCCTGGAACTGCTCGTCCACGTGGCCGATTGCACACGCCTCGCGAAGTGCGAATCGCTCACGCTCCGAGCGCACTGGAATGCGTCGTCGCTCTACATCCCGGACGGCACGACACCGATGCTCTTCCGCGACGCGGTAGAGGCGCTGTCTCTCGGTCCCGACCCCCGGCCTGCGTTGACCCTCGTAGCGGCGCTCTCCGACGACCTCTCCGTGGTCGACACGCGGTTCGAGCGGACCGTGGTCCGTGTGGCGCGCCACGTCACGTATGCCGAGAGCCGCGATGCCTCCGTACTCGGCGAAAACGCGGAGGACGGCGCGTTACTGGTGCGCATCGGTGACGCGCTGCGCGCCGCCCGCGGGGAGCGCGGCGCACGAATCGTTGAGATTCCGTCCATCGACGTTGCCCTTCGCGATGGCGTCCCCGAGGTGCGCGTCCGCCGGCAGGACTCTCCAGCTGACGTGCTCGTGAGCGAGACGATGGTGCTCTACAACTCGGCCGCCGCCGCGCTCATGGCCGATGCCCGCGCGCCGGCGCTCTATCGAACGCAGAGCGGAGACACGGATCGTCGCCGTCAGCCCCCGGAGGTGGGCGATCCGTTGTACGAGTTGCGTCTCCGCAAGTCGTTCGCTCCCACGGTCGTGGCCACGGAGCCGGGACCGCACCACGGGCTGGGCGTCGACGCCTACGTTCAGATCACGTCGCCGATCCGGCGTTACGGAGACATGGCGAACCAGGGCCAGTTGTGCGCGGTCCTGCGCGGGGAGAAGCCGCCTCTCAACCACGCCGAGTTGGAAGATCTCGCCACGCACCTGGCGCAACGCGTGCGCCGCGTCCGGCAGGCCGCCGACGCGCGCCTGCG
This sequence comes from Planctomycetota bacterium, assembly GCA_965248445.1. Classification (GTDB taxonomy): domain Bacteria; phylum Planctomycetota; class JAJSAM01; order JAJSAM01; family JAJVHW01; genus CBDFJG01. The sequence continues at coordinate 482,691 of CBDFJG010000001.1, read as the reverse complement.
CTACTGGATCGCACGCGTGTTCGAGCCGCGCGTGGGGGAAGTGCTCCCGGGCCTGCTCTCGCGGACGCCGCGGCGCGGCACCGGCTCCGTTTGGATTCCGGATCTGCACCGTGAGGTGACACTCAAGTGCGAACGCTCTTGGCGGGCGCCGTCGGAGGGCACTGCAGGTCAGTGGCGGATCACGCGCGTGCGGCCGTGGCGCGGCCGGATCGAGGTCGAGCCGATCGTTGCGGAGGGAGTGTGACGATCCGGGTCCGGGTTGCCGCCATCGCCGATGCACCGGCAGTCGCGGCGGTCTACGCGCAATCCGTGCGCACGTCGCCGGCCACGTTCGAGGAGTCCGCCCCGGTCGATGCGGAGATGGCGCGTCGCATCGCAGCCTGCCTGCCGGTGCACCCCTACCTGGTCGCAACTCTGGACGAAGAGGTGGTGGGCTACGCCTACGCAGGGGCGCACCGCGCGCGCAGCGCGTACCGCTGGACGGTCGAAGTCTCGGCCTACGTGGACTCGGAGGCACACAGCCGGGGCATCGGGCGCGCTCTCTACGACGTGCTGCTCGCGATCCTCGGGTGGCAGGGGTTCCACATCGTGGTCGCCGGGATCGTGCCGCCCAACCTGCCGAGCGAGCGTCTGCACGAGAGCGTGGGATTCCGCCACGTGGGCGTCTTCCCTTCGCTCGGGTTCAAGTTCGGCGCTTGGCACGACGTCTCGTGGTGGGCGCTCACCTTGCAGGCGCCGTCCGATCCGCCGCGCGAGCCGGTGCCGTTCGCCGAGATCCGTGGGCGAGCCGGTGCGGAGGGACTCGTAGACTCGCCGTGATGCGACGCCCCGTGTCTGTGAAATGGGCAGCGGCCCTCCTCGCTGTGACCGCGATCTCCGCCGACGCCGCGATCGTGGACCGCCTGGACCAGACTGCGGCCGACGTCGCGTGCGCGAAGTGGTGGAACGGCGCGGCGCCGAGGATGAAGAAGTTGCGCGGCCGCGTCGTGGTCCTGCACTTCCACGATCCGACCAAGCTGACGTCCCGCGCGTTCGAGTCGAAGGTCGCAGACCTGGCAAAGGCGCACTCTGAACGGCCGTACACCTTCATCGAAGTGCTCATCGACTGTGACGCAGACCAGGCGGCGGCGTACGTCTCGCGCAGCGAAGCCAAGTGGCACGTCGGCCACGATGCGAAGGGTGACGCTTCGCTCGCTTATCCCGGCACGTCGGTTCCGCGTACGTACGTGGTCGGCCCGGGCGGAACGGTCGTGTTCAACGCTCACGTGCAGGCACTGAAGGACAGCGTCCTGGAACCGCAGTTCACCCGCGCCGGATGGTTCGACGAGAAAGCGCTCCCGCGCAAAGCCAAGACGCTTGCCAAGGCCGCGCGCGAACTCCGCTTCGGAGCGGCCGTGGCGGCGACGGAGAAGATCGAGAAGGACCAGTACGCAGGCGAGCCGGACAAGGCCGTAGCCGCCGCAGTACGTGCCGAAATCGCCCGCTACCACGCCTTCCAGACCAAGGTCATCAAGGCGCTCGCGAAGGAACTCGACTGGGGCATCGTCAGCCGCCGCGTGGAGCGCATGCGCGAGATCTACAAGGGCACGAAGTTCGAGGAGAGCGTCGAGGCCGAGTGGGCGAAGCTCGAAGCCAATCCGCGCGTCGGCTGGGTGCGCGAGGCGGAAGACCGGCTGGACGCGATCCTCGAGAAGACGAACCCGCGCAAGAAGAAGGACGTCGAGGCCGCGATCCGCGAACTTTGCAGTCTGATCAAGTCGCGCGGCAACACGAAACCGGCGGAAAGGGCGCAAGAGTGGATCACCACGTTCGAGAAGCGGTTGGCCGACGGCCTCGCGCGGTAGCGGTCGCTGTTCTGCTGCTGGCCGCCGCGTGCGGGTCCGAGCAGTCCGACGGCACGACCCAGGCCGAGCCGCCTCCGGTTCGTCAGCCCGCACCGCCGGAACAGCCCGCACCGCCGAAAGGGGTGAAGCTCCCGCGCATCGGCACGGTGGGGGATGCGCCGACGTCCGCCCACCGCCTCGACGTCGGGATCGCCGCGAACGGCGCGCTCACGATCGACGGCGCAGACGGCGACCTGTCCGGGCTGCGCGGCACGCTCGTCTCGCTCGTCGGCGACCAGCGGCTCTCCGAGCTCGATCTGGTGATCAGCGCCGACGGTCGGGTGCGGTGGGGCGCGATCCAGTATGTGCTGCAGACCTGCGCGCAAACGGGCGTCTACCGGATCTGGTTCGCGGCGCAGCACTCTCGCGACGACGCCGAAGGCGCGATCGCGGTGTTCCTTCCAGGCGACGGCGCCATCGGGCCGCCGGAGTACCCGCCCGTCCTGCTGCCGGTGAAGGTGTCGGATGGTTGGCCGCCCAGCGATGCGAATGCGCTGCACACGCCGTTCGCGACGCACGCGGCCTCGGACGGAGTGGTCCAGGTCGATGCGCGACCGGAGACGCGACTCGCACTCGTTCTCTCGATCGTGGACGTGGCGGCGCAACAGAAGTGCATGGGCGTGACGTTCACCGGCGTTGCCGGTGAGTTACCGGCGTCGCTCGTGGCCTACACGGCCACACTCGGAGACCAATCCCCGCGGAAGATCACGGTCGCGGGCGCGGACCTGACGTCGCTACCTGGTCTCATCCCCGTCACCTCGAGCGTCGCCGGCCCCGCCGGTTTCACGACCCCTCCGCCCGTCGGCTACGAGGATGAGACCCCCGAAGACGAGTGACCGCTGCCGCAGAGCAGGGACGCTCGCGGTCTCCGTGCCGTTTCACGACTCCGTCTCGCAGCCCGTGTCCCCGCCCGTCGTCTTCGAACACCCGCCGGGGCGTGTCCTGTTCGCCGCAGCCGAGTTCGACGAGGAACGGCTGCGCTACGTTGAGTGAGGACCCCAGGGGCATGGCCTTGGCTCGCCCCGCTTCCGTTAACCGCCCCTTCGCGTGGGAGTCATCCGAAAGGCCTGGGGTCTACCCGGACGCTGCTGACAACTGAGCGCTGTCCCCGGTGTAGCGACCGCGCGGGAAGAGCATGCCGACCTGCTCGCGGTACTTCCGGTAGTCGTCGCCGAAAGCGTCGACCAGGTTGCGCTCTTCGAGTTTCAGCGCGACGACGATGTAGGCCGTGATGACGACAGCGAACACCAGGTGGCTGATCGTCATGTGGGGTGTCGCCCACGACGCAATCAGGAACCCGGTCTGGATGGGATGGCGCACGAAGCGGTAGAGCGTCGGAACGCGGAACCCGCGGTCCTCGTGGCGCTTGCCGCGGGCGTAGGCGAACGTCTGGGAGAGACCGAACAGCTCGAAGTGGTCGATGGCGATCGTCGCCGCCAGCACCAGTCCGAACCCGCCCAACTGCAGGCTTGTGAGGGCCCAACCCGCTGCGCTCCCACGCAGGTCGAAGATCTCGCCGCCCAGCGGATGCCAGAACAGGCCGACGGCGAACAGCACGATCGCCGAAGCGAGCACGTAGGTCTGCCGCTCCTGCGAGGGCGCCACGATGCCGGCCATCGCTCGCTTGAACGTGGGCCGCGCCATCACGCTGTGCTGCAGCCCGAATGCGAGCAGCAGACCCAGATTGACGGCGAGGGCGACGCCTGGCGAGGCCGTGTGGCCGTAGTTGATCGTGTTCGGCACGACCTGCTCCGCCAGGAAGCCGATCGTGTAGAGGAAAGAACCGAAGAAGACGGCATAGCTGAACAGCCCGTACGCCAGGCCCAGCAGCCGCCGCGCAAATCCGGGGACAGTGTCGCTCTCAGTCGTGGACGTCATGGGTGTGGTCCTCCTCCTCCAGTGCGAACACCGTCCACGACCGGGCCCCGCAACGTATCCCGTAGAATCTCGCCCAGGAGGGTGAGGTGAGGCTCATGCGGCTCGTGATGACGCTGCTGCTCTGTCTGCTGGCCCTGGCCGGTCTCGCTCAGATGGTCGGGAAGAGGCCTGGCTGAAGACACGGCTGAAGCGACGGAAGTACGATGAGCAGAGGGGGGCGCTACGACAGTTGACGCCTCGGCGGGAAGGCGGGCGCTGCGGCGCCGCTTCCGAACTCCCTCCGCCGAGGGGGACGGGGTACCCTCTGGCGCTGCGCTCGCAGGAGACCGCTCGGTATGGCTGGCACGCCCAAGACACTCGTGACGCTCGTGGTCAACGGGACCTCGTACGAGGTCGCGGTGCGCCCTCACGACACGCTCGCGCTGGCGCTGCGGGACCAGGTCGGGCTGACGGGGACCAAAATCGGCTGCGACATGGGCACGTGCGGCTGTTGCACGGTGCTCATGGAGGGGCGACCGATCCTCTCCTGCCTGACCCTTGCGCTCGAGGCGGAGGGGCGAAGTCTCGAGACGGTCGAGGGGCTGACAGGCGCCGAGCGGCTGCACCCCGTGCAAGAGGCGTTCGCCACGTGCGGCGGCAGCCAGTGCGGGTACTGCACGCCCGGGTTCATCATGACGTCGGTGGCGCTGCTGCGGCAGAACGCCGCGCCGTCGCGCGACGAGATCAAGTCGGCGATTGCCGGCAACCTCTGCCGCTGCACGGGCTACGCCAAGATCGTGGAGGCCGTCGAGACGGCCGCCGAGGAACTGCGCGGCGCAACCGCCGAAGCGCCCGAACCAACAGAGACAGGTGAGAAGGATGACGCAGGGCTTCAAGGTCGTCGGGAGCCGGCAACCTCTCGTCGATAGCTGGCAGAAGGTCGCGGGCTCCGCGATCTACGGCGACGACGTACGGTTCCCGAACACCCTCATCTGCAGGTTGCTGCGGTCCACGCTGCCGCACGCGCGGATCCTGCGCGTCGACACCTCCCGCGCGTTGGCGATGGAGGGCGTGCACGGGGTCATCACCGGCGCCGACGGCGCCGCGAAGTTCGGTGTGCTGCCGATCAGCCAGGACGAAGAGGCCGTCGCGTCGGACAAGGTCCGCTTCGTCGGCGACATCGTCGCCGCGATTGCCGCCGACGACGAGCAGACGGCCAAGGCCGCTTGCGCGGCGATCGAGGTCGTGTACGAGCGGCTCCCGACCTACTTCGACCCGGTCAAGGGCCTGGATCCGGTCGAGCACCCGATCCACGCGTGGACGCCGGACCACTCCAACACGCAGAAGCGCGTCGACCAGCACTTCGGTGACGTCGACGCGGCGATCGCCGGCGCGAAGGTCGCGCCGCACGGCAAGTTCGACTTCATCGGCGTCGGCCACGCGTTCACCGAGCCGCACTCGGTCACCGCAGTGCCGGAGGCCGACGGGCGCATGTCGCTCTACACGCCGACGCAGGTGCCGCACTACGTGCACCGCGCGCTCGCCAAGGTGCTCGACATGCCGATGCACCGCATCCGCGTGTTTCGCACTGCGGTGGGCGGCGGATTTGGTGGCAAGAGCGATCCGTTCCCGCACGAGATGGCGGCGTGCCTCCTCGCGCGCAAGGTCAAGCGCCCGGTGCGGCTCACCTTCGACCGCGAGGAGATCTTCCTCACGAACCGCGGGCGTCACCCTGGGACCGTCGAGGTCCAGATCCCGTTCGACGAGAACGGCAAGATCCAGGGCATGGACATCAAGGCGATGATCGACGGCGGCGCGTTCTCGTCGTTCGGTGTTGTGACGACCTACTACAACGGCGTCCTCAGCCAGGGCCCGTACCGCGTCCCGAACTTCCGATACGCCGGCCGCCGCGTCTACACGAACAAGGCGCCCTGCGGCGCGATGCGCGGACACGGCGCGGTCAACTGCCGCTACGCCATCGAGAACGTGTTCGACATGGCGGCCGAGCAACTCGGCCTCGATCCGATCCAGATGCGTCTCGACAACGTCCTCGAGGCGTACACGAAGACGATCAACGAGTTCCGCATCACGTCGAACGGCATTCGCGAGTGCCTGGAGCGCGTGCGCGACGAGTCCGGATGGCGCGAGAAGAAGGGCAACCTTCCGTTCGGCAAGGGCATCGGCGTCGCCGCGGGCTTCTACATCTCCGGGTCGGTGCTGCCTATCCACAAGTCGCGCACTCCGCAGAGCACCGTGCACCTCAAGATCGACGTGGACGGCGGCATCACGGCGCACTCGATGGGTGCCGAGATCGGGCAAGGCAGCGACACCGTCATTGCGATCGCGATCGCCGAGGTGCTGGGCGTCCCGATGGACTTCATCCGTGTCAAGAGCGAGGACACGGACACGGCGCCGCTCGACCTCGGCGCGTACAGTTCCCGCGGCTGCTTCATGATCGGGAACGCCGCCCGCGAGGCAGCGCTGGTCATCAAGGCGAAGCTGTCCCGCGCCGCTGAGCGCATCACCGCGCACCCGGCCGACAGCTTCGACTTCGAGGACACGATTCTCACGTCGTCGGAGGACGACTCGGTCAAGGTCAGCTACTTCGACGCACTGACCGAGGCGCTGGCCGACAACGGCGCGTTGATCGCCAAGGGCTGGTACCAGAGCGCGCGCATGGGCGGCACGTTCAAGGGCGCGGGCGCCGGACTCGCGCCGGCGTACTCGTTCAACGCGTGCGTCGCCGAGGTGGATGTCGACATCGAGACCGGCTTGGTCAAGTGCACGACGATGACGCTCGCGCACGACTGCGGCCGGGCCATCAACCGCCTGGCGGTCGAGGGCCAGATCGAGGGCTGCATGCACATGGGCCTCGGTCAGGCGCTGATGGAGGAGATGCGCTACCACGACGGGCGCATCACCAACCCGAACCTGCTGGACTACAAGATCCTCGGACCGTTCGAGACGCCGGAGATGCGCGTGATCGTGGTCGAGTCCGAGGACAAGGAAGGCCCGTTCGGCGCCAAGGAAGCCGGTGAAGGACCGCTCATCCCCGTGCTGCCCGCACTCGGCAACGCGCTTTACAACGCGGTGGGCTACCGCTCGTACGACCTCCCGGTTCGGCCGGAGAAGGTGTTCCGTCACTTGCAGTCGCTCAAGAAGGACGCTGCCAAGAACGGCGGCGACTGGCAGAAAAAGACCTGGGAGATGCCCACGAACGAGAACGGGAACGGCCAGGAGAACGGCCGATGATGATCCTGCCGGAGTTCGACCTCAAGCGGCCGAAGAGCGTCGACGAGGCGGTTGCCGACGCGCGTGACGCGGACGGCCGCTTCGACTACCTGGGCGGCGGCACCGATCTGCTCTGCAACTACAAGTGGGGCATCAACGCGCAGCCGACGGTGATCAGCCTGCGGCACATCGAGGAACTGAACCGGCGCACGAACGGCAGCCTCGGCGGGGGGCTCACGCTCTCGCAACTCGAAGAGGACGAGGACTTCCTCAACGACTTCCCGGTGTTCGTGCGGACGCTCGACCGGCTCGCGTCCCCGCTCATCCGGCAGACGGGCACCGTCGCGGGCAACATCCTGGTGGACACCCGCTGCATCTGGCTGAACCAGTCCGAGTTCGCGCGGCAGGCGCTCGGCAAGTGCCTGAAGGCCGACGGCCCGGAGTGCCGCGTCGTGAAGGGCTCGACCGACATCTGCTACGCGAACTACTCGGGCGACCTCGCGCCGGTGTTCATGGTGCTGGGCGCACAGATCGACCTCGCGGGGCCGGAGGGTACGCGGTCCATGCTGCTGTCCGAATTCTTCGCGCTCGACGGCATCACGCGGAACGTCAAGAAGCGAGAGGAGATCATCGTCTCACTGTCGATCCCGTCGGACGCGAAGACCATGCGCGCGTCTTACCAGAAGTTCCGCGTGCGCGAGGCCTGGGACTTCCCGGAGCTCGCCATCGCGGCGTCTGCGCGACTCGACGGCGACACGATCGCGGAGCTGAACCTCGTCGCCAACGCTGTTGCCGCGATCCCGGTGCCGCTCGACGAGGTCGCGGCGCAGTTCGTCGGCCGAGAGCTCGATGACGCCACGATCGACGCGATCTCCGCGGCGGTCACCAAGGCCGTCAAGCCGGTCCGCGCGACGCTGCTCCCGCCGGCCTATCGCAAGCAGATGGCCGGCGTCATGGCCGCCCGCGCGATGCGCGAGATCCGCGGCGACGAGTAGTCTGCACGCCGTGGAACGGCGCCGGCTCCTGCCTCACCTCGTCACGCTGAGCACCCTGGCGGCGGTAGTCGCGCTGATCCTCCTGGTCCTGCTCTCCGACCGGTGCAGCGGTGAGACGGGCGGTGTACCGGTCACTCCCCCTGCTCCGATCACGGTCGTGCCGCCTGCTGCGGAGGTAGAGCCGGGCCGCGTGCGCCTCGAGGCGCAGCCGTCCCAGGACGCGCCGTCCGTCGAGGTCGACGACGCGGAGGCTACCGACGCCGAGTACCTGCCCGGTAACGAGGGCACAGTCCCCGATGAAGTGAAGGGCAGCGGTGACGCGACTCTGTGGCTGCGTCTCGTCGACGGGGAGACACTGCGCCCGGTGTTGACGGTCGCGGTCGACCTCTGGCGGATCGGGGTGTCCGCGCACGACGGGTGGAGCGCCGGGGACCACATTCAATGGAGCGGCCACGTTCCCACCGACGGCAAAGTCCTCGCCGGCCTGCCTCCCGGTACGTATCGCGCACGCTGCGACTTCCAGCGTCACACGTCCGAGGACCCTCCGTCTTTCACCATCTCGTCCGGAGAGAACGAGGTTGCATTGCGCGTCGCCATGCCTCGCACTCTGCCGGTGCGGGCGCTGGTGTTCACCGCCAGTGGCGAACGCATCTTCCGAGTCACGAGCGGCGTTGGCCGGAACAACCACTCGTCGAGCCGAATTCCGACTGCTCCGGACTGGGCGTCGGTCCGTCGGCACGACCGATTGCAGTGGAATCTGAGATTTGGTGGGCGGCGTGGGGGGAGCAGCGGGCGGCGGGTTCGAGACATCGAGGACGATGGCTCGGGGTTCGACCTGGGAACCATCCTCGAAGCGACGCGCATCGGAGTTGCGTCGCGCCGCGTCAACCTGGTGCCGGAGGGCGGCACGACCGTCCGCTGTGCGGTCAGCGGGCGACGCGTTCGCGAGGGCTCCGTGTACGTCGGCCTTTCGGTGCCTGTCGCAGACCTCTTGAGCGACGTCGTGACGTCGGACGGCGAGCCGTTTGACGTCCAAGCGGCCCATGTGGAAGCGGTCAGCGAGGCGCGAGTGATGGGCGAGGACGAGGCGGACGAGGCGTGGCGCCATCTGGTCATCGAAGTCTCCCTCGCCGCGCTGGGTCACCAGCCGTTGCAGTTCACCTGGCGGGTTGGCGATCCGTGGCCGGCTCACCGCATGACGCCGGTGAAGTGAGCCGCGGCGTCAATCCCCTCTCGTAGCCTGCCGATGGAGGAGTCTGTGAGCGACGATCAGGACTTCGGCGGGCACGCGGGCGAGGACTTTGCTTCTGAGGCGATGCGGGGATCCGAAGCGCAGGGTGCGTTCCTCGACGACCAGCGCGCGAACGTGCGGGAGTGTAAGCCGCCGAGTCTGGGCCGATTGAACGGCGTCGGCACCGGGATGTACGGACGCTCGTCGCCGGCGGACGACGGCACGTACATCAAGACGCTCGCGTTCAGCGTGTTCTGGGTCCCCGTGTTCCCGATCGCGCAGTACCTCGTAAGCGATGCCGAGGACAAGGGCTGGTACTTCCACGGGAAGGTCCCGATGTCGGAGTCCGCCAAGGGCAAGCGCCGCGGGGTTCTCGCCCTGGCGGCCCTTGCCGTGCTCATGGTCGCCATCTTCATCTTCAAGGCGGGCTCGGAAGCGGATGTGCACGTCGTGAACGGACTCGATGTCGCACTCGACATCCGGCTCGGCGAGGAGGCGCTGCGCGTCGAGCCCGGTCAGGTGCGCAAAGTAGAGGTCTCGGCGGGTGCGCTGCACGTCTCTGCGATCACGCCGGAAGGGTATGTCGTGGACGAGCGCGACGTCGACGTGCCCGGGCGTGCGGACGCGGTCGTCTACAACCCGCTCGGTGCGGCGGCGGTCCACCGTCGGGCGGTCGTGTACGCCTTCAACGCGACCGAGCAGGAGACCAGCGCCGCCGAGCACATGGACATCCCGACCGGCGCGGCGTGGCAGGTGTACGAGGACGCCGACCACGTCTTCGAGCCGACACCGGACGAGGTGGAGATCCCGCGCGGCAAGAACGTGGCAACGCGCATGGTGGTGGACCAAGCCGAGGGCGGGTGGTGGAGGACCGCGAGCTGGTGGCTCGAGCGCAACCGTTCGAAGGAGGCGGCGCGCTTGGCCGCCGCTGCGGCGACCGTTCCACCGATCGACTCACATGCGGTGACGACCGCCACGACCTTCGCCGACCTGGCCGATGAACCGGCTCTCGCCGAGTCGCTGACGCCGCGCGCGACCGAACTGGCGCCAGACGACTTCGACGTGGCGTTGCTGCACCAATCGGTGCTGCTGCGCAGCCGACGTCCGTCCGCACTCACCGAGCGGTTCCGTACCCAGCACGCAGCCGACCCCAGTGAGAAGAACACGATGCTGCTCGCGCGTCTGCTGCCGCTCGGAGAGTCTCGCGCCATCTATGAGGCGGGACTGGAGAACACGCCCGGCTCGCCATGGCTCCACGCCAGCTACGCGCACTCGCTGTCCTCGAACGGGTTCTTCGAAGAGTCGATCCCGCACTACCGCGTCGTGGTGGACCAGCCGCGGCACGTAACCATGCTCTCCGACTTGGCCACCGCGCTGACCGCGATGGGGGATGCGGAAGGAGCGCTCAACGAGCTGGATGCGCGTCTTGCCAAGATGGAGCCGCACCAGCTCGAGTTCGACGTGCTCCCGGTCTACCAGCGGAACCGTGTGCTCCACCCCGGCATCGAGTCGAAGCCCGTCAGCGCGTTCCTGCCGCCGGAAGGCAGCGATGCAGCGTTCTCGACGTGGGGGCGGGCGATGCTCGCGGCGGAGGGCGGAGACGCGGCCGTGGCCAGGGAGCTTGCGGCGGAGCTGGAGGACGAGCCGCGCGCTCTCATCGAGATCACCGTCTTGACGGCGCAGGACTTGGATTCTGCGGTCGCGGCGGCGCGAGCGCTGGTGTCGGCGGGTCCGGAGCCGCTCGTTCAGTTGGGTGACCTGACGAAGGTCCAGCTCGCTGCCGAGTTCGTGCGGAGCGGCGACACCGCGCTCGTGGACATCCTCTTCAACGGACTCTCCGGGTTTGCCAGGACGAGCCTCAAGCGAGAACTGCTCGACGATCTGCCGCAGCTCCCGGCCCGCGAGGTGCGGCTGCCGGCGCACCTGCGTGCCGCGCTGGTCCACGCCGCGGCGCGACGCACCGATGATGCAGACGTTCGGGAGGCGCTGCTCGCACGGGCGCGGGCCCTCGACCCGCTGCGCAGGGTGCTGCCCGCGGACTGATCAGTCGCCCAGGCGGGCGAGCACTTCTTCGCGGCCCCTCGCGACCTCGACGCCGTCCTCGTAGAGCACGAGGTAGGGGACCGACGGCACCTGGTACTGGTTGACCACGGCGGAACTGCCGCCCCCGATGTTGATGACCCGCAGCGTCGCGTCGTCCCGGCCGTTCACGAGCGCCTCGACCCGAGGCGCGAGCACCTTGCAGCCCATTCACATGGGCGACATGAATTCGAAGACGGTCAGCCCCTGTGCCCGCGCGTGGGCTGCGAGATCCACCGCTTCGCCGGACGAGATCAACCCGGCTTTGGCCGTACTGCCGGCCTCCACGGGCGTCAGGGACGCGGCGGAGTGACCCATGAACACCGACACGTAGCCGACGACGCCGACGATCAGCACCGCCGCGCCGATCAGGACCTTCTTGCTGCTCATCTGAGGTTCTCCGGGTTCCAGTCGCGATGGACAGTGGGACAGCCTACCGCACGCGCGGTCAGTCGCTGATCCGCTCGCGGCGGACCGCATGCACGACGAGCATCGCGGTGCACGCGGCTGCGAACAGGTGCTTCAGCGTGTGGCCGCTGACGATGCCGAGCGCCTCGAAGACCTCGTGGTCGAGCGCCTCGGTCGCCTTGGCGATGCCGTACAGCACGCCGCAGACGAGCAGGTCGAGGGCGCGGGTGTACCGGCGGGGGAAGAGCCAGAGCAGCAGCGGCACGCCCGCGAGCGGGACGTAGTGCAGGGTCGCGTAGAGCCGCAGATCGCCGTTGCCGTAGCGCCACAGCGCCACGCTTCCGACTCCGGCGATGATGAGCGGCCAGAGCAGGTGCTTGCCCAGCCACGGGCTGACGCGCTCGCCCACCAGCAGCGCTGTCAGTGACGTGAACACGAGCGTCATCGGATACCGGTCCCACGCCAGTCGCGCGTCGTCCGGTGCCAGGTGGTAGTACGCCGATCCGAACGCTGTGAGGGCAATGCCGGCGAACAAGACGCCCCAGGCGCGCCGCTCCCACGGGGCCCGCACGACCACGCGTCCTGCCAAGAGTGCGCGCAGGCCGAAGAACCCGACGAGCAAGAACGGCAAGTTCGAGAACACGTCGCCGCAGTTGCTGCAGCCGAGACAGGTGCGCGTGTCGGCGAACGCGTGGTACGCCTGGTCTTGAGGGATCGGCCCGAACGACCAGACTGCGCCGGTCGCCGCGACCAGGATCGCGAGGACGAGTGAGAGTCGTATCGGCCGGGAGAGCAGGTCGCGCACGCGATGGCATTCTGTCTCGCCGGCGCGCGCGAGCAGAACTCGCCCGGCCCGTGCCCACGGCCGACCCTCGGCGGCGTGAACGACTCAAGCCGCAACCCGCGTCTCCTGATGGCGTTCCAGGCGCTGATGATGGCGCTCTTCCCGGTCGCCATCGTCACGCTCTTCTGGCAAGACGCACTCGGCATGTCGATGCGCGAGATCTTCCTCTTGCAGGGTCTGTTCGGGGTCTCGGTTGCGGCGCTCGAGTTCCCGTCCGGCTATGTGGCGGACCGGCTGGGGTACCGCCGCACGCTGCTACTCGCCGTGTGTCTCCAGGTGGTGGGCTGGTCCGTCTACGTCGTGGCGAACGACTTCGCCATCGCACTGCTGGCGGAGATCATCCTCGGTGCGGGCCTCGCGCTGATCTCCGGTTGCGACGTCGCGCTCCTGTTCGAATCACTGCGGGAGGCGGGACAGGAACGCTCGTTCCGCAAGTGGGACGGACGGAGGCGGTTCTTCGGACAGAGTTCGGAGGCCGTCGCCGCGCTCTCAGCGGGCCTGCTGTATGCGGCGTGGCCACGGCTCCCGTTCGTGATGCAGGTCGTCGCCTGGATCGCGGCGTTCTTCGTCGTGCTGCGGCTGGTCGAGCCACGGCGGCCGAAGCCGCCCTCGGGCGGACACATGCTGCAGATGGTGCGAATGCTCGGGCGCGTGTTCGGCGGCGATCGCAAGCTGGCGGCGATCGTCTTCGCGAGCACCGCGTTCGGTCTCGCGACGTTCGTCCCGGTCTGGATGCTCCCGCTCTACGCGCGTGAAGCCGGCGTGCCCGACGCGTGGATCGGACCGATCTGGGCGGTCGCCAACTTCACAGTCGCGTTCGCCGCGCTCGGGAGCGACCGCATCATCACGCGCATCGGACTCCTGCCCGCGCTGCTCGGGTGCGTGGTGCTGGTGGGCGTGGGGTACGGCGGCATGGCCCTCTCGTTTGGGCTGTTCGGGTTCGTCTGGTACTTCGCCCTGACGTTCCTGCGCGGCGTTCGCTCGCCTGCGCTCCTGCACGAGGAGCAGATGCGCGTCCCATCCGAGGACCGGGCTGGCTACCTGTCCCTCAGCAGCCTGATCTTCCGCCTGTGCTTCTTCGGAATGGCCCCCTTCATCGGGGCGGGCGTCGATGCCCACGGCTTCCACCCGGTGCTCCTGGTCGTGGGCGGGGTGATGACAGCGGCCACGCTGGTCGCGTGGTTTGCGTTGAGCGTGACGCACCGCGGAGGCCGTGGCGTATCCTGGGGATCGGAGGTGGAGAGTTGAGGATCACGGCCACGATCGCCGCGCTCGCAATCGCACTGTGGGTGCTTCCGGGATGCGCACTCGTCGGGGGGAAGGTCTCGCAGCGCGGCAACGACATCAAGTGGAAGATCAAGAGCAAGAAGGGCGACCGCTTTGTCGAGGCGGCGAGCAAGCTCAAGGGCCCCCTCGATCCCGAGGGGCCGCAGGCGGCCGGCTCGCTCGTCTACGAACGGCCGCTCTATCCGCCGTTCCGCGTGGAGGCGTGTCTCGGCGCGAACGACGACAAGGCGGCCGCGAAGCTCGAGGACAACGGTCGCTTCTCGATCGAGATGGCCCTCCCCGGTGCCCGACCGCCCACCGAGTTCTACTCGTCGGTCGTGCTGCGCACTGCCGGGGGACTCCAGACGTTCGGTGCCACGCACCTGTCGGGGTCCGCCGTCGGCGACGAGTTCTTCGCGGGGGCGAACCTGCTGTACGTCGCCATCGACCACAGTGGTTCGATCGTGACGTTCCAGGCCCGGGCCTCGGAGTCGGCCCCCTGGACCCTCGTCGGCGAGGTGGCGGCCGCGGGACAGACGTTCCCCGTCTACCCGACGCTCGGGGTGTTCCAGGTCACGAAGCCCGGCAAGGTGGTGTTCGACGACCTGCGCGTCGTGCAGACGGCGGCCGTCTGCGTCGGTGGGTTCGAGCACGCCCTGCACGAGACGTTCCTGGCCGGGGATGACGGGCTCTCCGCCCTCTACCGGCTGGAGAAGGACGCGCCGGATCGAGCCCAGGCCCGGGTGGAGATTGCCGCGGCGATCGAGCACATCGAGAACGCGGCTGCTCAGGTCGAGACGGCGATTCCGACGAAGCGGAAGCCCCCGGAGGCGCGCGCGCTCGGTATGCTCGGAGGCGGGAAGCGCGCGCGGGAGAAGGCGCGCTCGAAGCTGGACGGCGGAAAGCCGCCCAAGGCCGTGAACAAGCAGGTCGAGAAGTCGCTGAAACTGATCTTCAAGGCCGGGGAACTGCTGCAGGGGCTCGCCTCGTCATAAGGGCGGGTAGGGGAACGGAACCGGAGCGGAGACGCGATGCTGCGCATCTTGAGTGACGAGCGCGGAGACGTGACTGTCGTGCGAGTCGAGGGCGACTTCGATCGAGGCGCGATGGAAGCGACTCCCGGCGCGTTCACGCGCGTCATCGACGAGGCGGGTAGCCGCATCGTGCTGGACCTCGCCAAGACGTCCTTCCTCGACTCGGGCTCCATCGTCCTCTTGCTCGAGGCGCACAAGGCTGCGCAGAAGAGCGGCGGCGGGTTCGCGATCGCCGCGCCACCCCCGCTCATTCAGAAGTGCTTCTCGACACTCGGCCTCCTCGAGGTGTTCGCCGTGCACCCCACGGTCGACGACGCGATCGCCTCGTTCGAGTAGGCGCGGCTACGCAGCGCGGCAACGCCGTGCGGTTACTCGATGCGGTTGCGATAGAGAGCCGGATCGACGACTGCGCTCATGGTCGGGACGTCAAGAGATCCACCGAACATCTCGTTCAGTGTAGCGAGCACCGCGCCCGGGTCGCGCAGCAGGTCGTTGTAGTCGAGCTTGCGCCACGTGACGCTCGGCGCGGCGTCAAGCCACCGTTCGGTGTCCACCAGGTGCGAGCGGAACATTGCCACCGCCTTCTCGTCGGCGATCTTCCGCGGTGGGCGACCTAGGCGTTCGAGCATCCGGTTCTGCGAGCGGACGACTTCGTCCAGGTTGCGCGTCATCAGAACGACCCGGTACGGGCGGTCGAGCGGTAGATGGCGCAACAGCGCGTAGACCATCTTGACGGCATGCCCTTCCGCGTCCGGCAGCCAGGACGTGTCGTCCGGGAGGCGCTTGACGGGTTCGAACTCGTAGTATCCGTTCGGGTTGTCCCGGTCCGCCGTCCGGAGCGTGTCGGTGAGCGGCGGCAGCCCGCCCTGTTCGAGCATCCGCATCATCATCGACGTGCCCGATCTGGGCACGCCGGTGACCACGGTCACGAACGGTTGTGCTGACTCACTCACTGCAAGCGCAACGCTAACGCTACGCCTGCGCGTGCCGACCAGAATCGGGTCTCGGAGCCCGGTGTGCGAACATCCAGCAGGGCGCTCGGGGTCGGGGCGCCGGAGATCGGGAGCAGGAATGGCGAATGAGATCGAACTGAAACTCCTGGCCGACGCGACGCAGGTCAACAGGCTGCGGCGCATCCCGGAGTTGCGTGCCCGGGCGTCAGGGCGCCCACGGCACCTGCACCTGCTCAGCGTCTACTACGACACGCCCGGCCAGGATCTGCGGCGGCGGGGGATCGCCCTGCGCGTGCGGCGCCGCGGCAGGACGCACATCCAGTGCGCCAAGACGGACGCCGCCTCAGCGGGTGGCATCCTGGTGCGCGTCGAGAGCGAGATCCGCGTGCCGGGGCTCCAGCCGGACATAAATGCGATCCCTGACATCGTCCTGCGAGCCAGAGTGCAGGCCGCCGTGGGGGAACGACCGCTCGTGCCTCTGTTCCGGACGGACATCCGCCGGTCGTCCCGCGAGCTGAGCACCGGCGTCGCGGACGGAGCGATCAGCCTCGACATCGATGTCGGCGAGGTCGTCTCAGGCGATCGCCGCGAGCCGATCTGCGAGGTTGAACTCGAACTCGTGCGAGGTGCTCCGGAGGCGATCTACGAGATCGCCCGTGAGATCCGCGCGTCCGTCCCGCTGCGCGTCTCCGTCGACTCGAAGGCGGCGCGCGGATATCGGCTGACGGACGGCGTGCTCCCGGAGCCGGTGCGCGCGCGGGCCGTCGAACTCGATCGCGACTCCACCGTGGACGACGCGCTGGTCGCGATCTTCGGTTCCGCCCTCGAGCAGATCGTGGCCAACGAGCGCCCGCTGATGCAGAACGACGACGTCGAGGGTGTTCATCAGATGCGCGTCGGCTGCCGCCGCGCCCGATCTGTGCTCTCGACGTTCAAGGGCGTGCTTCCGGCCACAGAGCACGGCCGCATGAACGCGCTGCTCAAGGCACTGGGTGCGCGACTCGGCCCCATCCGCGACCTCGATGTCGTCGTCGACGAACTCGTCGCGCCCATCGTGCGTGCACTGCCGTCCGAGGAGTCGCTGTCGCACCTGGTGGCAGCTCTCGGCGAAGCGCGGACACGGGCGCGGGCCAACGCTCGACAGGCGGTCTCGGATCCGATGTTCACGGACACCGTGCTGGTCTTCGGCGAGTGGATCGCGACCCGCGGTTGGCGGCGTCAGGAGCTCTCGGCCGACTCCGCGCGGTTGTTCGTGCCCGCCCGTGAGCTCGGCGCTCAACTGCTCGGCCGCCTGTTCGCCAAGTTGCGCAAAAAGGCCAAGCGCTTCCCGACGGCGCCGCCGGAGGAACGACACGCGCTCCGGATCGACGTCAAGAAACTGCGCTACGGCGTCGAGTTCTTCGGCTCGCTGTACAAGCGCCGTCCGGCCGCCCGATTCGCGCGGCGCCTATCGCGTCTGCAGGATGGACTGGGCCGCCTGAACGACGTGTACGTGGCGGGCACTCTCATGGAGCGCATCGGACGCCCGTCCGATCCCGCCGCAGCGCGCGAGCTGGATCGTGCGGCCGGCATCGTCGAGGGCTGGTGCGCCCACGCCGCGGATGCCGACGCGGACCGACTCGAGAAGCGCGTCGCGGAAGCGGCTGCGGCCAAACCGTTCTGGACGGTCTAGTCGCGGCGGCGCAGCAACCGGCGCACGACGCCCCGGAGGCCGGATCGCTTGCGCTGCGCCGCACGCGCGTTCTGAGAACGCTTCTCCGCCGCCGGCTGCGTGCGCTGCGCCGACACGGACGGCGCTGTAGACGTCCACGCCAGTCCTTGACCTTCCTGGGAGTTCCGCGGCGGGGCGGCCTTCGGCGCGACCGCAACGGCCGCCGGCTGTGTAGGACGGTTCACCGCGTTTCCTCCCGGCACGCGGCGACGTGCCCGGCGGGCCAGCCACGCGAGGGCTGACTTCGCGCTCGGGAACTGCCCGTCCAGGAGACCCGTGATCACACCCGCGACGGGAGGTGACACGTCGCTCCTGTCGAGCCACCAGAGGTCGGGTTCGCTGCCCGGCCGTGGCACGCGCCCGGTCGCGACTTCGAACAGGGTCCGTCCGGCCATGATCGCCTGCACCTCGTCGGTGGCGCGGATCGGTTTGCCGGAGAGGCGATCGGCGAAAAGGTCGCAAGGGAGGTATGCCGGGACGTGCGGGAAGCGGCCGCTGTCGTCGTCCACACTGACCAGGCTCCCGGCGTCGATCAACCGGATGCGCCGGCTCGGCCGGCCGATCATGCGGATGTTGCCGGGCCGAAGGTCCGCGTAGATCAGGCCTCGGCTGCGCAGGTCCGTGAGCGCTTGCAGGAGCACGACCACGACGCGGTCCAGCGTACGCCGCATGAGCTCGGGCGGCTTGCCCGACCGGTGCGCCCGCGCGAGCCAGCGGTCCAGATCGTGTCCCGGTAGCTTCTCCATGACCAGGAGCGGCTCGCGTTCGGCGAACGCGCCGCCGCGGCACGGATCGAGCAGAAGATTCTGGAACTCGAACAGGCCGATTCCCTCCGCCATGAATTGCGTGCAGTTCCCGAGCAGGTGGCTCGCTTCGATCTGGAGTGCGCGGCGCATCTCCCGGATGCGGTCGCCCTGTAGTCGGGCCGGGCGGTGGTAGGAGTGCAACGGCAGCTTGGCGACGAGTCGCCGGCCGCGCGGATTGAGGATGTCCTTGCACTCGTACACCGCACCCTCGCCGCCGACGGCGTAGAGACGTGTCAGCAGGTAGCGCGCAGACGCGACGGTGCCGCGCAACGTGAGCAGAGCATCTTCCAGCCCGCTCTCGCCGCGCGCCTCCATCCGGCGGATGACGCGACGCTCGCGCGGACTTGACTCGAGGCGTGTTGCCCGTGTCGTCATGCCGATGCCCCGGTGTGACCGCCGCTCAACGAGCGGAGTGCGTGTGCGCGACCAGCGCGGCTCGATCTGCCTTCGACATCGCGTCCAGACTGCCCTGCTCCTCGAGCTCGGCAATGGCACGTGTGACGAGTTCCACCAGGGCCGGGTCCCGACGCTCCTCCTCGTAGAGGCGCTTGCGGGCGCGCAGTGCGCGCAGCGTGGCGGCGGGATCTCCCGTTCTGTCCGCGGTGACGATGTCGACCGCTTCGGTGACCATCGGATCCGCGGTCGCGAGTGAGGAACCGGGATGTCGCAGGACCACCATGAGGTGTTCGAACGAGCGCGGGCCGCCCTCGCCGGGTATGCGCATCGTGACCGTGCCGACGCTGAATTGCTTCTGCACGGTGGGGGGGAGGACGAACTCCAGTAGCAGCGAGTACTTGCGGCCCGCTTCCAGGATGCCCAGATCGGTGCGGAAGTCGCGGTCCAGCCCGTACGCGTCGTCGCCGTACGCATAACGTCCGGGGCGGAAGCGGTAGACGGAGCCGCCGGCCACACCAGGTGCGAGCTGCACGTCCACCAGGCAGCGCTTCGCGACGACGTCCGTCGCCACGGCGGCGATCCGCGAGAACGCACTCTCGAGGTTGTCGGGCCGCACGTGCTTCACGGTTCCGCCCCGCTTGCCCGCGATGAGCGACTTCAGCGCGACCACGTCGGCGTCGGCGCCGAACGCCAGGCCGTGCACGTCCACGGGCAGGCGCTCCACGCGTTGCATAACGGTCGACGCGCGGGCGATGTCCTGGGGCCTTCCGTCCGTCAGCGCATAGATCCGGATCGGAAGCCGACGGTCCGTGCTGTGCGCGTCGAACGCGATGCGTCCGGCGCGCGACATGGCGCCGGCGAAGTCGGTGTAGCGCGTGAAGCGGAGCTGCGACGCGTCGATCATCCGCACCACCTCGCGAGGATCCAGCTCGGACGCCCGCGCGTCGCGGATCATGACCTCCGAGCCGTACGCGAACAGGACGATGCTGATCAGCACCTCGCCGCCCGGCGCGTATCGGAGTTCGGTCAGCATGCGCTCCAGGGCGTTCGTGAGGACGGGGTACTTGTCCGGGTGGTTCATGCTGGCGGACACGTCCAGCGCCAGGATCACGTGCGAGAGGACCTCGCCGTCGCTGGCACGGAGCGCCGGTCCGGAGGGGTCCAGCTCGAGCAGTGCGTGCACGGTCGGGGACGCGTCGGCGGGGGCCGTCCAGTGATCGAAGGTGGAAGTCACGGCGATGTCGACCTCGCACCGCTCGTCCGCCGCGGCGGTCGGCGGGAGCACGGACACGTCATTGCCGGGCGCCATGGCGTCCAGCTGATCCGCGGGCGCCTTGCCGGGCGCCCCCGCGATCGGGACGAGAAGCGACGCGGTCTCCTGCGCTGTGGCAGGAGGTGCGTTGCCTTCCAAGAACTGGTCGTCGTCGTCGCCGGGGACGAACTCACAGACCACGCAGAAGCCGTCTTCCGCGGCGACGGCGGCACCGCACTCCAAGCACTTCGACATGTCGATCTCCTCACGGATCGCCCGGCATCACCCCGTGCGGGAAGGAGCCCGGGGTCGGCCGGGGGCGGACCCAGTTCGAAAATCGGCCATCTGGGTGCCTGGAGTTGAGCGCGAGACTGCGGGGCTCGCCCTGCCAGGCTCGCTCACGCTCGATCCGGTCAGTAGTTCGGGGTCGGGGCGCGGAAGGCCGAGAGGTCCACCGATCGGAACCAGTCGATGGTCCGGCCCAGACCCTCGCGGAGCTCGACCGTCGGCTCCCAGCCCAGGCGCTCGCGCGCGAGCGATATCTCCGGTCGCCGCCTCTGCGGATCGTCGTCGGGCAGGGCCCGGGCGAGCACGATCTCGGACCCCGATCCGGTCAGTTCGACGACCAGTTCCGCCAGCTGACGGATGGTGAACTCCTCGGGGTTGCCGAGGTTCACGGGGCCGGTGAAGTCGTCCGGCGCGGACATCATCGCCAGGATCCCGTCGATCAGGTCGTCGCGGTAGCAGAAAGCGCGCGTCTGCGAGCCGTCGCCGTACAGCGTGATGTCCTCGCCGGCGAGCGCCTGCCGGATGAAGTTGCTGACGACGCGGCCGTCGTACGGATGCATGCGCGGTCCATAGGTGTTGAAGATCCGTACGACGCGGATGTTGACCCCGTTCGAGCGGTGGTAGTCGAACATCAGCGTCTCGGCGGCGCGCTTTCCCTCGTCGTAGCACGCGCGCGGCCCGATCGGGTTGACGTTGCCGTGGTAACTCTCCGGCTGCGGGTGCACTGCGGGGTCGCCGTAGACCTCGCTCGTGGACGCGTGCAGCACTTTCGCGCCGACCCGCTTGGCCATCCCGAGGACGTTGATCGCGCCGATCACCGACGTCTTCATCGTCTTGATCGGGTTGTACTGGTAGTGGCCGGGCGCCGCCGGGCACGCGAGGTTGTAGACCTCGTCGACCTCGAGCCAGATCGGGTGCGTCACGTCATGGCGAATGAAGTCGAAGTTCGCCCGCCCGAGCAGGTGCTCGATGTTGGCCTTCTGGCTCGTGAACAGGTTGTCGAGGCAGATGACGTCTTGCCCGGCCTCGACGAGCCGCTCGCAGAGGTGGGAGCCGAGGAAGCCGGCGCCGCCGGTCACGAGGATGCGCTTGATCATGCGGGGCGGATGGTACCGCGCCCGGCCTGCCCCCGGCCGCGTTCCCGTAGCCGGAGCGTGGACGAGCGCGCACGAAGCCCTGCGCGGCTAGGATCGTGGCGCCATGAAGTCCCGGGGCGTCCGTGCCGCAGTGGTGTTTCTTGTGCTTGCTGGCGTCGTCGGCGTTCTGTGGGTCAGCAGCGTCGATGGTCCCGCTCGGCATGCTGTGGCGCCGTCCGACGTCACGCCGCCGCAAGAGCCGCCGCGGCGACGCAGTCGGGTCCACGTCCGCGCCGCCGCTGCGGAGGCGCCGGTCCCGAGCGCGGGGGAGCCGACGACGGCGGGAGGGACGTCCGGCTCTTCGGCCGCCGCCGGGCGCAGTTCCGTTGTGAACTCCCCGGAGCGGGAGAGCGCCGCCGAGATCAAGACCGTGCGCGCGCGCTTCCTGATGGCGGGGCTGCCCGCGGCGGGCGTGCGGATGCACGGTGCCACGAGCGACGCCGACGGACGACTCGTTCTGCGCCAGCCGCGCGGCCGGCGCGGATTCCTGATCGCTCTGCAACCCGACGGCGCTCGCGTCCGCCTCGACTATCCGCAGGACGACTCGGACGTTGCCGATCTCGGCGACATCCGCCTCGCGCCGGCCGGGACCATCGCCGGCGTCGTCGTGGACGAATCGGGTGAGCCGGTCGCCGGCGCGCGCGTTACGCTGCTGTCGAGCGACCTCGACTGCCGGACGCTCGGGTCCATGGTCACGGACGAGGACGGCAGATTCACGTTCAACGCGGTCGGTCCGTACCGCTACGAGGTATACGCGCGCGTCGATCCGGCAAGCGGATCGAAGACCGCGCCGCTGGGCGCGCGCCTGACCGCGGTGAGTGCCCACGCGCGAGACGTGCGGCTCGTCGCCCGGCCCATGTTCGCCGTCACTCTCCGCCTGCTCGACGAGACGACCGGCGCTCCGATCACGATCAATGCACCGTGGATCGCCTGTGAACTGCGCCGACCCGGGGCTGCACTCGACGCCAGTTTCCACGAACTGCGCCACAACCGACGTGAAGTCGGTCTCTTCCTCGCTGACCCCGGTTACTATGAGATCGACGCCCGCGTGGGCACCGGGACCGAGTACTGGGCCGCCCGCGTCCCGGCTGTCGAGCTGGGTGCGGACCGCGAGAGCGTCGTCGACGTCAAGCTCAGGCGGTACTGACCTCGAGCGGGCTATTCGGGATCGAGGTTCTCGGTCCCGAACTTGTTCTTCCCGTAGACGTTCGATCCGCCGCCGGTCGTGTCTCGCAGGTCGACGTCGCCGCTCTTCTTGACGTTGTTGTTCTGGATGGTGCAGCCCGTGCCCTGGATGCGGACGCCCTGGTTGCCGGCCTTCCGGATCTTGTTGCCGTCGATCGTGGCGCCGTCGGCGTCGCACTCGATGCCGTCACCCCCGGGCTTGGTGATCTTGTTGTCCTTGACGAGGCAACCGTCCGAGCCCGTCTCGACCTCGATCCCGTCCGCCGAGCCAACGAGTGACTTGATCTTGTTGCCCTCGATCGTGTGGCCGCCGGTGCCCTCGCCGCGGATCGCGTCCGCTCCGGTCTTCGAGATCCTGTTGTTCGATGCCGTGTCGGAACTGCCGGCAAGGCGGATACCGACGCCGAGGTCGCTGATCTTGTTCCTGTCCACGATGTTGCCGGTTCCCGTGTCGGAGCCGTCGTGGGTGATGCCGCGGCCGCCCAGTTCCTTGATCTTGCATCGCGAGACGAGGTTGCCCGTGCCGGCGTACTCGACCCCGTCGCGGCCCACCTGACTGATCTTGCAGCGTTCGATCGTGCAGTCTTGGCAGGGCGCGGGGGCGAGAGCCTCCTGCTCTTCCTGGCCGCCGAAGTTGACGGCGTCGGACCCGACGCCCGAGATCTTCGCTCGAGACAGCGTGACGCGTGAGCTCCCGCGAACGAGGACTGCGAACGTGCCGATCGCGCTGATGTTGCACTTCTCGATGAGCACGTCCTGGGAGTCGATCACGCGGAAGCCGGTCATCGAGGCGCCGACGATGTGGACCTTCGAGATCGTGATGTCGCTGCACTGGTGGTCGAGGTGAATGCCGTCTCCGATCTGCCCGGCATCGATCTTGGCTCCGCGCTTGCCGACGATGGAGATGTTCGATCTCGAAGAGAGCATCACGGACTCGAAGAACGTGCCGCCGCGCAGTTCGATGACGTCGTTTGGCAGCGCCTCGTCGACCGCCTGCTGGATCGTCTTGTCACCATCCGGCGTGACGACGATCGTCCCTGCGGCTGCGCTTGATGCGAGTGCTGCGATCAGCGTTCCCGCGAAGATGACCGGCTGTCCGAATCCGTGGCGTCTCATGTTCCCCTCCCCGAGCGGTGTGCCGCCCAGATTGCCCGCAACCCACGGTGCTGCGCAAGCCCGTTCCGGCGCCCCCGGAGCCACTCTCGCGAACGTCGGCGCTACTTCCGGCCGTGTCGCGCCACGCCGCGCCTCGAGGACTCGATGAAGGAGAGCATGCGCTCGACCTCGGGCACCTCACCCCATTCGGCGCGGGCGAGGTCGACGGCCTCGTCGCGCGGGTGGCCGGAGCGGAACACGAGGCGGTACGTCCGTCGAAGGGCGTGGACCGAGTCGGTGGGGACTCCCCGGCGGTCGAGTCCGACTTCGTTCAGGCCGACCAGACGCGCGCGGTCGCCGTGTGCCAAGCAGTACGGCGGAACGTCCTGAACCACCATGGCGCCGCCCGCGACCATCGCCATCGTTCCTACGCGGGTGAACTGATGGACGGCTGCGAGGGCCGAGATCAGGACCTTCTCCTCCACGACCGCGTGACCGCCGAGCGTCGACGCGTTCGTCACGATCACGTCGTCGCCCACACGGCAGTCGTGGCCGACGTGGGAGCCGGCCATGAGGTAGCAGCGGGACCCGACGCGGGTCACGCCGTCCTCCTTCTCGCTGCCGCGGTGGATCGTGACGCCCTCGCGGATCACGCACTCCGCGCCGATCTCGAGACGCGTCGGGGCGCCCTTGTAGGACACGTCGTGCGGCGGTGTGCCGATCGCCGTGTGGGGGAAGATCTCGCAGCCGTCCCCGATCGTCGTGTGCCCCTCGATGTAGGCGAACGGGTGGACCTTCACGTTCTCGCCCAGTCGCACGTCGGGGCCGATGTAGGGCTTCGTCATCGCCGCGATCGTAGAGCAAGCCGGACCGGGTCGACGATGGTGAGCCTCCGGGCGTCGGGGCGCGGCCGGGTTCCCGCGCGGGCAGGCTCCGCTAGACTCCGGTCGTGAGGCACTTCACGCGAGTTGGGGCGATTCTGGCGGGCGTCGCGTTCGCAGCTACCGCGGCGGCGCAAGAGGTGCCCGGGACGCTGCTCTACGAGCACGGCGATCCGACCGACGACCAGCAGCACATGGTGGAACTCATCAACCGGGCCCGCTCGGATCCGTCGGGCGAGGGGGACCGCATCGCCGCGGACTACAACTCCGCGAGCGTCAAGTTCGAGTACGACGGCGCGCTGGCCGCCGATCCCCTGCACTGGACCCGCGCGGAGTCCCAGGCGGCTTGGAGGACGTACTCGCAGGAGCCGCCGCTCGTCTTCAACCAGAACCTCGCACTCGTCGGGAACCAGTGGTCCATCGCGATGCGCTCCGCCGACCGCCAGGCGCAGACGCTGCCGGGGCAGCCGGGCCTGCTGACGCGCATGGGGCAGAACGGGTACCCCGCGTTCTGGTCCGGACAGCTCGTGAACGGTTACGCCGCCGACGTGCTGACGGCGTACGCGTCCTGGGCCGTGGACTGGGGCCAGGTGCTCGACCCGACGACCGGGCGTCCGGGGCTGTGGAATCGCGCGGCGATCATCAACCACCAGAACCAGGCGTTCCTCGACTTCGTGGAGGTCGGGCCGGGCTTTGTGCGGCGTGACAACCCGCCGCCCGGCGGAGTCGGCCCGCTGGTCGCGACCCTGGTCCTCGGCACGCGCGCAGGCGCCAACCTGCGCTACGTGACAGGTGTTGTGTACGAGGACAAGGACTTCGACCAGATGTGGGATCCGGGCGAGGGACTGCCGGGCGTGCGCATCGACGTCAACCGTTCGAGCAGCTATGCGATCTCTTCATCGAGCGGCGGTTACGCCGTGCCGGTGGACGGGTTTGCCGGCGCAGTGACAATTCGCGCCACCGGCGTCGCGGGCACCGTGTCCGAACTCTTCACGGCGCAGTCCACGACGGGCAGCACTCTCCAGTTCGGACGCGCCGGGAACATCAAGGCAGACTTCCGCCTGCAGGACCGGGTCGCGCCGCCGGCTGCGGCGGCGTTCGACGCGGTGCCGGGCGCGGTTCCCGCGCTCGGATCGACGGAGTTCCCGTTCGCTGTATCGGATGTCCACCCGTTGCGAACCCTGGTGGGCGACGTCGATCTGGACATCGACTTCGCGCACCCCGAGCGCGGCCAGGTCGGCGTCACACTGCGTTCGCCGAGCGGCACCGAGGTCAAGGTGTGGGAGGCGGACGCAAGCGGCGCTGATCTCGCCGGGACCTTCGACGCATCTCTGCGGCCCCACGAGTCGCTCGACAGCTTCATCGGCGAGCCGTGGCTCGGTACGTGGACGCTCGTGATCGCGGACACGTCCGGCCAGGCGGGCAACCTCGTGTCGGCGCGACTCCACATCCGTCCGCGTTACGAGGGTCCGGTCTTCGCACGCAGCGTGCAGCTCTTCGTCACCAAGCTCAAGGTCAAGGACCGCAAGAAGGTCGGACGGGACTCGGTCGCGGTCTCCCTCGACGCCGAGACCGGCGGCGGGCTCGACACGACTGGACCGATGGAGATCGTGCTGCGCGACCTGGACGGGCTGGCGGAGGTCGTGCGGCTGGACGTCGGCGCGGCGCTCGCCGCGGGCGGCGAAGTGGCGACCGCGAACGGCACCCTGACCGCGAGAGTGGACGGTTCCGTGCGCGGCACCTCGAAGGCGCGCGTGACCGCGAAGCTCGTCCGTACAGACCTCCCGGTCGTCGGGAGCGAACTGCGTGTGGAACTGCTCGCCGGCGACGCGTTCCTGACAGAGGACGTGCGCGCAAAGAAGGGTGTCTACCGCGGCCGGCGCACCCCGCCGCTCGGCGAGGGCCTGCGCATCGACGCCGTCACGAGCAAGCGAGCGGGCGCAACGGGACGAAAGACCGTCATCAAGGGCCGCTACCTGGGACGCGGGTTGCCGCCGATCCCGCCGCTCGCTGAACTGCGGGTCGGCGACGTGGCGGCACTCTGGCGCGGACTGGCCGACGTGCTCGAGGAGACGCGCATCCAGTACGGGCGCAACAACAGGGTCCGCAAGCTGGTCCTCAACCCGCGGCGCAACACGTTCAAGGCGATCCTCGACGGCGCCCACAGCGTGCTCGACGCGGACGGGCGGATCCGCATCTCGCTCTGGCTCGGGGAGTTCTACGGCGAGGCCGAGGTCACCCCGGCGCTCGTGCCCGACCGCATCGTGTACTGACGGTCAACGCACCTTCATCGGTGCTCTCCGTGCACCGAACCCGCGCCCGCGTAGCGGGGACGACGGGGCAGTTCGTCGGGTCCGGCGGCGCTATGCATCGAAGCGAGCTGCCATCAGGCGTTCGAAACGCCCTCGTGTTCTGCACTCAACTCGCGCCCGAGGGCGTACCCAGTGACGATACGGATCGCCGAAACTCCTGCGAGGATCGCCAGTTGCTCCAGGCTTGGCTTGATCATGGTCTCGATCACGTCGCCGGCGATCAACAGTTCGAGGCCGAAGAGCAGGTAGAACCCGACCTGCCGGCGCAGCCTCGCCTGCGCGGCGGCGCGCGCGGCCGAACCGACGCGGCGCAGCTCGCACGCGACGAACTGCACGAATCCGCGCGCAACGCCCCAGACGAGCACCAGGATGGTGACGATGTTGATCGCGTGGACGACCCATTCGACCGCAACGGTTAGCTCGTGCGGCATTGGTCCGACCCCGTGACGGGGCTCTTCTGCATCTCAGTCTCCGGGATGTGCTCTCGCGGCGCGGACAACGCCGCGGCTTTCGATCGCTTGTGCTCGGGTGACCATCGAACGCAGCGAGAACCTACCACGGCAGGCGACGATCGACGGCGCCTCACGCCCGCCGTCGAGCCCGACCGCATCGTGTACTGAACGGCTCGCCTGCGTCTGCTACACGAGCAGCGCGTCGGAGACGATCTCGACCAGCGCCGGGCCGTCGTACGCCAGGGCAGCCGAGAGCGCGGCATCCAGGTCGCTCTTCTCGGTCACGCGCGCCCCGTGTGCGCCGCAGATGCGGGCGTACTCCGCGAAGTCGGGGTTGTGCAGTGATGTCTGCCAGACGTGCCACTTGCCGGCGCGCTGCTCCTTGCTGATCTTCCCCAGTTCGCTGTTGTTCAGCAGGACGTGTGTGATGTTCATGCCGTACTTCACCGCTGTGAGCAGTTCGACCATGTACTGGCCGAACCCGCCATCGCCCGAGATGGAGACCACGGTGCGGCCCTTGAAGCGTGGATCGTCTTCCTGCGTCGCGGCCCATGCACCCATCGCCGCCGGCAGGGCAAATCCGATCGAACCCAGGTAACCCGACATCAGCACGGCCTGTTGCCGCGGCTCGAAGTAGCGTCCGAACGAGTAGGTGTTGTTGCCGACGTCGACGGCGATGATCGCGTCCGCGGGCAGCGTCCTGTTCAGCGCAGCGAAGATGGCCGCCGAGTTGATGCCGCTGCCGGAGTCGTCCTGTTCGCGACGGGTCTTCTCTGCGCGCCAGATCGTCCAACGGGCCGCCACATCCGACCGCTGGTCGACCCAGAGGTCGCCGTCAGTCAGGCGCTCTCTCAGAAGCCCTGTCGTGACGCCGATCTCGCCCAGCACGGGCACGTCCACGGCGTGGAACTTGCCCAGCGTCATCGCGTCGAAGTCGACCTGGATGGTCGGCCTCTTGGGTGTGATCCCCGTGTCTGGCGATGGGGGTCCCGCTGCGCCCGAGCACACCACACGCGAGCTCGTGGTCGTCTGCGATCAGGCCCTTTCCCTTGAACGTGGTGGCGACCGCGGCGCCCAGTCGCTCCGCCAACGCGATCACGCCGTCCATGTGGAAGCGCGCGCCGTGGCCGACGATGATCAGCGGGCGCTTGGACCGGCGCAGCAGCGCGAGAGCCTCATCAAGTGCCTCCGCAGCCGGTGCGATCTCGCGAGCGGGCAGCCGCCCAGCCGGTCCGCCCGCCTTCGCTCCGGCGGGCGCGGGCAGCACCTGCACCTCGTCGGGGAAGATCAGGTGCGACACCCCGCGATTCAGGATCGCGCTCTTGCACGCGAGATTCACGAGTTCCGAATGTCTGCTCGTGTGCAGCACCGGTTGTGCCCACTGCGCTACACGGCCGAATGCCGCGACGAGGTCCACTTCCTGGAACGCGCCGGGGCCGAGGACCTGGGTGTCGACCTGACCGGTCAGTGCCAGCGCCGGTGCGCGGTCCACGTTCGCGTCCCACAGTCCCGTGAGCAGGTTCGTCGCGCCGGGACCCGCGATTGCAAGGCATGCGGCAGGCCGCCCGGTGAGCTTGCCGTAGGCGGACACGGCGAACGACGCGGCGCCCTCGTGACGAACCCCGAAGTACTGCAGTCCGCCGCCCTCGGCCTGGACGCGGACGGCGTCCGAGAGCCCGAGGTTGCTGTGTCCCACGATGCCGAACACCGACGTGACACCCCAGTTCACCATCGTCTCGACCATCACGTCGGAGACCGTGGTGACGTGCGGCTGCTCCTCTTCGAGGCCCACGTAGACGCCGTCCTCGCGAACCTGTATCGGGAACGTCTCCACACCGTCGTCGAAGCCGGGCGCCTTGCCCGTGGTCGGGTGGTAGTCCCAGCCGTGCCAGGGGCAGCGCAACAGTCCTTTCTCGATGGAGCCTTCGCCGAGCGGGCCACCCTGGTGAGGGCAACGGTTGTCGAGCGCCGCGTACTCGCCACCGAAGTGCGTCACGCAGAGCGTCTTCAGTCCGCAGGTGACGGAGGTGACACGCCCCTCCGGCAACTCTTCGGGCGCGAGGGCGCGGTGCCAGACGGTGCGGCTCTCGGTGCTCCCGGCCTGCGGTGCGGTCACCGGTCCTCTCCCTGTACCGACCCCACGCCCGCGTAGCGGATGCCCGCGAGGTGCGCCATGTCGCGCTTCCAGGTCGTCAGGTCGTCGACGTTGAACTGATCGAGGCGCGTGTGCCCGCAGGCTCGCGCCAGCACCTGCATGAGGTGCGTCGATGCGTGGAAGAACCGGTGCAGCCGCTTGGCTGCTTCGTTCACCGGGAGGCGCTCGCGCAGGTGCTTCTTCTGTGTCGCGATCCCGACAGGGCAGTTGTTGGTGTGGCACGCGCGCATCGCGATGCAGCCGATCGCCTGCATGGCGGCGTTCGACACCGCGACCGCGTCGGCGCCGAGCGCCAACGCCTTCGCGAAGTCGTCCGGTACGCGCAGGCCGCCGGTGATGACGAGCGACACCTGGTCCGCGCCACAGCGATCAAGGTGGCGCCGCGCGCGCGCCAGCGCCGGGATGGTCGGCACGGAGATGTTGTTGCGGAAGATGAGCGGTGCCGCACCGGTGCCGCCGCCGCGGCCGTCCAGGATGATGTAGTCGACGCCGATCTCGAGGGCGGCGTCGATGTCCTTCTCCACGTGCTGGGCCGAGAGCTTGAACCCGATCGGGATCCCCCCGGTCTCCTCGCGCACGGCGTGGGAGAACTCCTTGAACGGTTCGAGAGAGTCCCACTCGGGGAACCGAGCCGGCGAGACCGCCTGTTGCCCCTCGGGGAGCTGGCGCACCTCCGCGATCTTGCCCTTCACCTTCGACCCCGGCAGGTGGCCTCCGGTGCCGGTCTTCGCACCCTGACCGCCCTTGAAGTGGAACGCTTGCACGCGTCGCAGCTTGTCCATGGAGAAGCCGAAGCGGGCGGATGCGAGCTCGTAGAAGTAGCGCGAGTTCTCGGCCTGCTCCTCGGGCAGCATCCCGCCCTCGCCGGAACAGATCCCGGTCCCGGCGAGCTCCGCGCCCATCGCGAGCGACACCTTCGCCTCCTCGGACAGCGCGCCGAAGCTCATGTCCGATACGAAGAGCGGGATATCGAGCCGCAGTGGCTTCTTTGCCCCCGGCCCGATCACCACCTCGCTGGCGACCGGCACCTCATCGAGC
This sequence comes from Planctomycetota bacterium, assembly GCA_965248445.1. GTDB lineage: Bacteria > Planctomycetota > JAJSAM01 > JAJSAM01 > JAJVHW01 > CBDFJG01. Next base: position 452,203 of record CBDFJG010000001.1, on the reverse strand, counting down.
TGGGGGACCTTCCAGAGCTGCGCTGTCACGAACTGGATGTCGTCCCACCGAGGGAGGTTCGGTGCCGGTACTCCCATGGCCGCCACCGGGCCGTGGTGCCCGACGCCCTCGATGCCCTTCGCTGCGAGCTTCTGGATCAGCTTGGTGCGGGGCTCGTCCGGAGTGCCGTGGATGTCCTGATACGCGCCCTGGAACGCCGCCCGGTTGAACGGCTGCGGATGCTCGAGCGCCCACGCGGCGATCTCGGTGTCATCCACCAGGACGTTGCCGTCCTCGCGCCAGGAGCGGAAGCGAGGGAGCACCTCGTCGTTCTTGTACGCGCTGACCCCGCTGTCCAGCCGGTAGTCCCAGTCGTGGACGCCGCAGATCAGATCCTGGCCGCGCACGAAGCCGTCGGAGAGCAGTGCCCCGCGGTGCAGACAGCGTCCGTAGAAAACGGACACACTGTCGTCGTAGCGGACGACCACGAGGTCGACACCCTCGACCAGAGCATGCGCCGGAGCGCGGTCCTCCAGTTCATCCCAGCGCGCAACGGACACGTTCCCCATGCTTCCCCCTGCTGTCGAGCCTGTCGAACCCTCCGGTAGCTCCTCATATTCCTCTGCACGGCCCGGAGACGAGGTACGGCAAAATCGTGCAGGGACGGAATGGGGAGACGTGGGTCTCGGTTCGGAGAGCCTACCGCGTTGGGCCATTCGAGGTCGCGCACGGAGGGGAAGGCTGAATGTCTCACGGGACAGCGGAGGCGATCGTCCTGGCGCTGCTGCTCTATGCGGGCATCGGACTGCTGTTCGCAATCGCGTTTGCGAGCGTTGGCGCGCGCCGGATCGATCCGGTTGCTGCCGGCAGCACCTGGGGATTCAAACTGTTGATCCTGCCGGGCGCCGCGGCCCTGTGGCCGTACCTCCTGCTGCGCTGGGCCCGCCGGGACGCGGCTCCGCCGACGGAGCGATCCGCGCACCGAGATGCAGCGGAGAGCCTCACGTGATCAGCCGCCTCCGCTCGCGCCACCTCCGTGTCCTGGCCGCGCTTGCTCTGTTGCTACCGGTGGGCTTCGCCGCCGGGCTGCTCGCGCGCACGGAGATTCCCAGCACCGACGGCCCTGCGCCGGGACAGTCCGTGGTGCAGTCCGGTCACCTCCTATGGGAGTCGGCGACGCTGTGGGGCGAGCTGCCGATCGTGACGCGTCGCCTGGCCGGCGGCCCGCCGCCGGGCGGCAACTCGATCGAACTCGAGGTGGGCGACGATCTGCGCCGGCCGGACCTGCTGCTCTATTGGTCGCTGTCGGGAGTCGAGGGCGATGGGATTCCGGCGGACGCGTATCTGCTGGGCACGGTCGGCGGCTCGGGCTTGCACCGCTTCGATGTCCCGGAAGGCCGGCGGGACACGGGCGACCTTGTGCTCTACAGCCTGGCGCACCAGGAGATCGTCGGACGCGCCGACGTCGGAGCAGCGCGATGAGTCTCACCTACAAGGCTGTCGGCTGGAATCGCCAGAAGAAGATCTACGACAAGGTCATCGCGGTCGGCGTGGTCGGGTATCTCGCCATCTTCGTGGGGGCGGGGTTCGCGATCCACCCGGAGGCGACGGCCGAGACCATGCTCATCCGGGCGCTCGGCACCTGCGCGTTCTTGATGCTCCACGTGGTCCTGTCGATCGGTCCGCTGTGCCGCCTCGATCGCCGCTTCCTGCCGCTGCTCTACAACCGCAGGCACCTGGGCGTCTCGATGTTCTTCGTGGCGCTGCTGCACGGCGGGTTCTCGCTCGTACAGTTCCACGCACTGGGCGATGTGAACCCCCTCGTCAGTGTGCTGGTCTCCAACACGCGGTTCGAGAGCATCGCGCAGTTCCCGTTCCAACCGCTCGGTCTGATCGCTCTCGGCATCCTGTTTCTCATGGCGGCCACAAGCCATGACTTCTGGCTCGCGAACCTGACGGCGCCGCTCTGGAAGGCGCTGCACATGCTCGTGTATCTCGCGTACGGACTGATCGTCATGCACGTGGTTCTCGGCGTGTTGCAGGCCGAGACGAGTCCGATCCTGGCCGGCGCCCTCGGTGTCGGCATGGCCTGGGTGCTCGGGTTGCACCTCGTTGCGGGCCTGCGGGAGCGGCGCCGGGACGCGGAACCGGCGCGCCCGGCAACACGGGACGAAGGGTTCGTGGACCTCTGCGCGGTCGGCGATCTCAGAGAGGGTCGCGGGCGCACGTTCGCCCTCTCCGGAGATCGCGTCGCGGTCTTCCGGTACGACGGGAAGGTCTCCGCTCTCTCGAACGCGTGCCAGCACCAGAACGGTCCGCTGGGCGAAGGGCGAATCGTCAATGGGTGCGTCGTCTGCCCGTGGCACGGCTACGAGTACAAGCCGGACTGCGGGCGATCGCCCGAGCCGTTCACGGAGAAGGTGCCGACGTTCCGCGTGCGCGTCGAGGACGGGCGAGTCCTCGTCCACCCGCAGCCGCTGGCCGCCGGCACTCACGTTACGCCGGCGGCGATCCCCGGCGCGTCCGAGGTGGTGAACGATGGCTGACGACGGCGACTTCTACGTCGGGTACAAGCCCGACGCGCCCGCATCGCTGGCGCGGTTCGTCCGCGGCCGGCTCCTGATCGTGCTCGTCGCGTGCGTCGCACTTGCGGCCGTGTTCTCCGCGAGTCAGAGACCGTTCGCGCAATCGAACTTCGAGTTCGGCACGGTGCGTTCGTTCGAGGGCTGGATCGAGGCGAAGCCCTATCCGACGCTGATCGTCGAGCGTCCGGGTACCGGAGCGGGCACGTCGCGCTACCTGCTCGTCGTGTTCGGGAAACACGGCGCCGGCGATGCCGTCAGTGGACTGGACGGACAGCGCGTTCGCCTCGATGGCACGCTGGTCTACCGCGATCACCGCACCATGATCGAGATCGCGGACGGGACGATCGAGCAGGTCGCCGGGGCGGGGCCGCCGCCTTCGTCCGTGATTGAGGATCTGGGACGGCAGACGATCCGAGGTGAGATCGTCGACAGCAAGTGCTTCCTCGGAGTGATGAAGCCCGGAAATCTGAAGCCGCACCGCGCGTGTGCGACCCGCTGCATCAGCGGTGGGATCCCGCCGGTCCTGCTGGCCCGCGACGCATCGGGGATCGCGACGTACTACCTTCTCGTCTCGTCCGAGGGCCGCACCGTGAACAGCGAGGTGCTCGACATGGTGGCCGAGCCACTCGAAGTCACCGGCACGCTGCGTCGAGCGGGCGATCAGCTCGTGCTCTACGCCGATCCGGGGACGTATAGGAGACTCGAGTAGGAGAGCGTCATGTCCGACACCGTCCACGCCCGTCGGTCGGCACTCACAGCTCTGACGCCGGACCTCGATCACGTTCGCGGCCGGTACCGGGTCCGCTTCGCGCGGTCGGAGGCCGACCTCGATGCCGTGTTTCGCATGCGCTTCGAGGTGTTCAACCTCGAGATGGGGGAGGGACTAGAAGAGTCGTTCGACACCGGCAGGGACTCGGACCGCTTCGACGCACAATGCGAGCACGTCATGGTGATCGACGACGAGAGCGACAGCACCATCGGCACCTACCGGATGCAGGTGGCCGAGTCTGCCGAGCGTGCGAACGGTTTCTACGCGGAAACCGAGTTCGATCTCTCGGGCCTCCCTGCGGAAGTCGTCGCGCAGTCGATCGAGCTCGGTCGCGCGTGCATCGCGAAGGAGCATCGCAACCGCACCGTCCTGTTCCTGCTCTGGAAGGGGCTCGCCTCATATGTGCTGTGGAACAGGAAGCGCTACTTCTTCGGATGCTCGTCACTGACGAGCCAGGACCCGCTCGAGGGCCTCCGCTTCCACGATCAGCTGCGGCGCATGGGACACGCGCACCCGGATTGGCTCGTGCCCGTGCTGCCGAGCTACGCGTGTGTCGTGGACGACTACGTGCCGAGTCGCGAGGACGCACCCATCCCTACGCTGTTCAGCACCTACCTGCGCTATGGAGCCAAGGTGGCCAGCGAGCCGGCTCTCGACCGCTTCTTCGGCACGATCGACTTCCTCACGATTCTCGACGTCGCCGCGATGGACGAGCGGACGTTCCGGACCTTCACGCGGTGAGCGACTCGCCGAGAGCACGGATCGACACGACATGGGACACCTGAGGGCTGGGGTCCGAGCTGCTGCGCTCTGCATTCACACGTTCGTGTGGTTCGTCGCGCTGGTGGCTGCGCGCGTACTGGCTCTGGTCGCGCCCCGCCTCGGTACGCGGGCGCGGATCTGGGTCAAGCGCAGTTGGGCGCGCGGTGTCGCGTGGTTGCTCGGCGTGCGCACCGAGACCGTCGGACACGCACCGCAAGCTCCGTTCTTCCTCGTCTGCAACCACTTGTCGTACCTCGACATCGTCGTGCTGCTGACGCTGGCGGACTGCGTGTTCGTTGCGAAGTCGGATGTCGCGCGGTGGCCTGTCATCGGGCTCTTGGCGCGGACGTCCGGCACCCTCTTCGTCGACCGGGAACGGAAGGCGGATCTGCGGCGCGCGATCGCGGAGGTCGAACGAACGCTGGCCGAGGACGTGGGCGTCGTGGTCTTCCCGGAGGGCACGAGCACCGCGGGTTCGGAGGTGCTGCACTTCAAGCCGTCGATCTTCGAGGTTCCAGCGAGGACGGGACGCCCGGTGTGGTGCGCGAGCCTCTCGTACCAGACCGGTAGCGCCGCCCATCCACCGAGTACGTCGGTTTGCTGGTGGGGCGACATGACGTTCGGGCGGCACCTGTACGGGCTGCTCCAGATACCCTCCGTGCGCGCGAGAGTGGCGTTCGGCGCCAACCCCGTGGTGGACGGGGACCGCAAGGCGCTGGCGCGCGCGGCGCATCGGTCGGTCCAGGCACAATTCACACCGGTCCTCGGTTAGGCATGTCGAGACGCGTGGTCGTTCATCATCCGGAGACGTCATGAGTCAGCGAGAAGCGCTCATCCGCAGCAACGTTCGGATACTCGACGAGGGCATTCGCGTTATCGAGAGACTCGATGACGCGACATACGCGCGTTCGGAGCCGCGCCTGGCGTCGAGCGGCGTCGGCAGCCATGTGCGCCACTGCATCGACTTCTACGAGTGCCTCTTCGCCGGGCTGGTGGACGGCCGCGTGAACTACGACGCGCGAGAGCGCGACGTGCGCCTGGAACGGAGCTGCAGCGCGGTGATCCAGCGGCTCCGGGACGTGAAGTCGCGGCTTCGCGGGATGCGTGGCGCTGGTGTGCCCCGGCCGCTCGTGGTCCGCCTGGACGCCGCCCAAACCGGCTCTGACGAGGTTCCCTGGACGACGTCTTCGCTCGATCGGGAACTCCAGTCACTGATCAGCCACACAGTCCATCACTTCGCAGTCGTCGCCATGATCCTGCGCGTCGCCGGCCACGATCCGGGGCGGGAATTCGGCGTTGCGCCATCCACGCTGCACAGCTGGCAGGAGAGCCGCACATGTGCACCGTGAGCTGGCTGCCCGCACGTGACGCGGGGTACCACCTCTTCTTCAACCGGGATGAACGGCGGACGCGCGGCCCGGAGATCGGGCCTTCTGTTCACGAGTCTCGCGGTGTCCGCATTCTGGCCCCGCAGGACGCGGACTTCGGCGGGACGTGGATTGCCACGAACGAGCTGGGACTGACGGTGTGCATCCTGAACGGATACGGCCGGCCCAATCACGCGGAGCATGAGTTCACGAGTCGCGGGCTGCTCGTATCGTCACTGGCGGACGCGTCTTCGGTGGAGGCGGTCTCAACACGACTCTCCGCGGCCGACCTGAGCGCATACCGCCCGTTCGTGCTCGCGGCGCTCACTCCCGCCGCGCAAGCGCTCGTCGTCGAGTGGGACGGGCAGTCACGGCTCGAGGACCGCCGCGCCGACCGGCGTGTCCCACTCATCTCCTCAGCGTTCAGCCAGAGCGATGTGCGTGTCCGCCGAAGCGCCGCGTTCCGGGAACTCGCTGAACGAACCCCCGACCACGTGGAGGCGTTCCACCGCGGCCACGCCGGTGGTCGCGGACCGTACTCGCCGTGCATGCATCGCGAGGACGCCGCAACGCGCAGCATGACGCGCATCGACGTCGGGCCGGTCACGGTGGAGCTGCGCCACACACCGGGCCCGCCGTGCCGGACCCCCGCCGGCCCCGTACTGAGCCTCCCGCGTCGCGTTGTGCGCGCGGCGCCCCGGTGAGGGGAAGCCTTCATGGACGCGGAGATCGCCCGGCCGCGTAGACGCTGGCCAGTCCGTCTCTTGATCGCCTACGTGCTCGTTCTGGTGGTCTCGCACCTCGTGGCGGCGGCCCGGAGCGACAAGAGGCCTCTTCTTCCGGGTCAGCAAGTGGCGCATCTGCGTGCAGTGGACGGCGGTGAACTCACTGCGCAGTCCGTCCGCGTCGTCTATCGGCGCTTCCCGCCCGGTGGACGGCCGGATGCTCCGGCCGTGGTGCTGCTCCACGGCAGCCCGGGCAGCATCCAGGACTTCGGCGCGATGGGCGCTCGTCTCGGCGAGCGATACGACGTCTTCGTGCCGGACCTACCCGGCTTCATGCACTCCGAACGGCACGTGCCGGACTACTCGACCGACGCCCACTCCCTGTACGTCCAGCAGCTGCTCGACGAACTGGGACGCGAGAGTGCCCACCTCGTGGCGTTCAGCATGGCGGGCGGCGCGGCGGTCCGCGCGGCGGACCGGGCGCCCGACCGAATCCGTTCCGTCTCCATGATCTCTGCTATCGGCGTCCAAGAGCTCGAGCTGTTCGGCTCGTACCGCATGAACCACGTGGTGCACGGCATGCAGCTCGCGATGATTCGCGCGATCGACTGGGGGTTTCCGCACTTCGGCGCGTTCGACGACGCGGCGTTCGGCGTGCCGTATGCGCGGAACTTCTTCGACACCGATCAGCGCCCGCTGCGCGCCATGCTCGAGCGCCATGCCGGCCCGATGCTCATCGTGCACGGACGGGAGGATGCGCTCGTCCCTCCGGAGGTCGCAATCGAGCACCACCGGATCGTTGCGCAGAGCGAACTGCAATGGCTGCCGGAGGGGCATCTCGTCCTCTTCAGCCGCACGGACGAGGTCGCAGATGTCGTCGGCGGCTTCCTCGATCGGGTCGAACTCGGGCGGGTGTCTGGCCGCGCCGGGGCCGCTCCGGAGCGCGTCGCGGCGGCGGCCACGCCGTTCGCCATCGACGACGTCGCGCCGCTCTCGGGCCTCGCTCTGCTCGTTCTGATGGGACTCCTGATCGCGTCGGCGTTCGTCTCGGAGGATCTGACCTGCATCGGTGCCGGCCTGCTGGTCGCACAGGGTCGGATGGACTTCGTCGCAGCGATCCTCGCGTGCTGGCTGGGCAACTTCCTGAGCGACCTCGCGCTGTACGTCGCTGGACGCTGGCTGGGTCGTCCGGTTCTCTCTCGCGCTCCGCTGCGCTGGTTCATCCCACGGGACCGTGTCGACGCGGCCGCTGCGTGGTTCGGCGCGCGCAGCGCTCGTGCGATCTTCGTCTCTCGCTTCGTCCCCGGATTACGCCTGCCGACCTACGTCGCGGCCGGCGTCCTGCGCACGAACCTGGCGGTGTGCACTCTCTACTTCGCACTCGCCTGCGCGATCTGGACACCCATCATCGTGGGATTCTCCGCGTTGGTCGGCACCCGAGCGTACGACTCTCTCGAGCAACTGGGCAGGTGGGGGCTGCCCGCCGCGCTGATCCTCATCGCCGCGATCTTCTTCGTCGAGCGCGTCGGCCTGAAGCTGCTGAGCCACCGTGGTCGGCGTCTCCTCGTTGGCTCGTTCGGGCGCGTTCGTCACTTCGAGTTCTGGCCACGCTGGGTCTTCTACGCCCCCGTCACGGCGTACGTCGTGTGGCTGGCGCTGCGGCACCGCAGCCTCTCACTCGTGACGGCCGTGAACCCGGCGATCCGAGGCGGTGGTCTCGTCGGCGAGTCGAAGAGCGAGATTCTGGAGGCCCTCCGCGCCAGTGGGGCTCCGGTGCCCGCGCTGCGGACGGTCGGCGCGAACCTCGGCGCAGCTGAGCGCGTCGCCGCGGCGAACGCGTTTCTGCGTGACCACGAACTCTCGTACCCCGTCGTGTTGAAACCGGATGTCGGAGAGCGCGGCGAGGGCGTCAGCATCGTCCGGGACGACGCGCAACTCGGTACGTACCTCGCCGCCGCGACGCGGGACACGATCGTGCAGGAGTACGCCGATGGGCACGAGTTCGGTGTCTTCTACTACCGCATTCCCGGCGAGGAGCGCGGGTGCGTGTTCTCGATCGCGGAGAAGCGGCTCCCGACGCTCACGGGCGACGGCGTCCGCACGCTGGAACGGCTGATTCTCGACGACGCCCGTGCCGTGCGGATGGCGCCGGTGTACCTCCGCACGAACGCCTCGCGACTGCGCACCGTGCCCGCGGTGGGTGCGGAGGCGCCGATCGCGGAGATCGGCACGCATTCCCTGGGCGCTGTGTTCCTGGACGGGGAGGCGTTCCGCACTCCGGCGCTCGAGGACGCGTTCGACCGCATCAGCCGCGCGTTCGGCGGCTTCTACTTCGGCCGGTACGACGTTCGGGCGACCGATCTCGACGTGTTTCGCCGCGGAGAGGGGTTCCGCATCCTCGAACTCAACGGCCTCACCTCCGAGGCGGCGCACATCTACGACCCGAGGCACGGCCTGGTCGAGGCGTATCGGGTGCTCTTCGAGCAGTGGCGCATCGCGTTCCGGATCGCTGCGGAGAACCGCCGCCGTGGGGCGCAGCCCCTGACGCTCCGCGAGGCCGTCCGAGAGATCCTCGACCATCTGCGGCGATGAACGCTTCGCGGCGTCAGTCGACGCCGTACTCGGAGAGGTAGCCCGCGATCCGCTCACGAGCCTCGTCGTCGATGTGGACCGTGCCGTCGACTTCTCGGCCGTGCAGGTGCTCGATGACCTCATGGATGGTCACGATGGCGTGGCAGCGCATGTCGAACTCGTCGGCCAGTTGCTCGAGAGCCCCGCGGCCGGTGGGGCCGCGCTCCCGGCGGTCCACGGAGATGATGAGTCCCGCGAGCGAGATGTCCGCGGCGGCGCGGAGCTTGGGGACCGTGTCGCGGATCGACGTGCCTGCCGTCGTGACGTCCTCGACGATCAGCACGCGGTCGCCGTCCGCGGGCTGGTGGCCGACGATCACGCCACCCTCTCCGTGGGCCTTGCGCTCCTTGCGATCGAAGCAGTACGCCACGTCGCGGCCGCGATCCGCCAAGGCCAGCGCAGCGGCGGTCACGAGCGGGATGCCCTTGTAGGCGGGCCCGAACAGGACGTCGAAGCCGTCACCGAAGTGCTCGATCATCGACTCGGCGTAGTAACCGCCGAGCGCCCGAAGCTGCTCGCCGGTGCGGTACTTGCCCGTGTTGACGAAGTACGGGGTCCGCCGGCCACTCTTCGTGACGAAGTCCCCGAAGAGAAGGACCCCGGCACGCACCATGAACTCGATGAACTCACCCTTATAGGCCTGCACGATCTCTCCCTACGCTGCGCCTGAGGCTGCGCGACCGGCCGCCACTTGGGCGCGCCAGGTCTCTTCGTCCAGTTGCTCGGACTCGTCGATCAGCAGGATCGGGATGCCGTCGCGCACGGCGTACCGCCGCCGCGTGGCAGCGTCGGTCGAGACTAGCCATGTCGCCTCGCCGTCCTCGACCAGCACGAGCGGCGCCCGTGACTCGGGGCAGGCCAGAAGTCCGAGGAGAAACTCGTCAACTGCCACTTTCTCGACTCCTCTGCTCCTACGGAGCACGCGGGGCGAGCGGTGTTGCCGCCCGGGAAGATCATGGTCCGACCCGCGAATCTCGGGTAACCCTTTCCGCTCGCGCCACCCATGGAGGCGTGCGCCGCGAGTCCACGAACGCCCGCCGAACCGGAGAATCCCGCACCACAGATGGCCAAGCACCTCGTCATCGTCGAGTCGCCGACCAAGGCGCGCACCCTGCGCCGTTTCCTGGGCGACGACTACATCGTGGAAGCGACCGTGGGTCACGTGCGGGACCTGCCCGGCAACGCTGCGCAGATACCGGCGAAGTACAAGAAGGAGAAGTGGGCCAGGCTCGGCGTGAACGTCGACGACGATTTCAAGCCGCTCTACGTCATTCAGCCAGACAAGAAGGACCGCATCGCGGCGCTCCGGAAACTGGCGAAAACGGTCGACTCGATCTACCTCGCGACCGATGAGGACCGCGAGGGCGAGGCGATCAGCTGGCACATCGTGCAGCTGCTCGCTCCCAAGGTCCCGGTCCACCGCATGGTGTTCCACGAGATCACCCGCCAGGCCATCGAGAGGGCCGTCGGCGAGACCCGCGAGATCGACAAGAACCTCGTCGAGGCGCAGGAGACACGGCGCATCATCGACCGCCTGTACGGCTACGAGGTCTCGCCGATCCTCTGGCGCAAGATCGCGCCGCGCTTGTCCGCCGGCCGCGTGCAGAGCGTCGCCACCCGAGTGATCGTCGAGCGCGAGCAGGCGCGCATGCGTTTCCACGAAGCGACTTACTGGGATCTGCTCGCCAGTTTCAAGACGAAGGACGGCGCGGCATTCCAGGCTCGCCTGATCGAACTCGACGGCGCGCGCATCGCGACGGGGAAGGACTTCGACGCCGACACGGGCAAGCTGAAGAACGCGAAGGTAGCCCTGCTCGGCGGGGACGACGCACGCGGTCTCGCCGACGCGCTCGGCTCCGCGTCGTTCTCCGTGACCGACGCACAGGAAAAGCCCTACGTCCGCCGGCCTGCCGCGCCGTTCACGACCTCGACGCTGCAGCAGGAGGGCAACCGCAAGCTGCGCTTCGACGCTCGCCGAACGATGCGTGCGGCGCAGAAGCTGTACGAGAACGGCTACATCACCTACATGCGAACGGACTCGGTCGCGCTCTCCGGCGACGCGATCCGGATGACCCGCCAGGCGATCGCGAAGACCTACGGCGAGGACGAACTGCCGCCGAACCCGCGCCAGTACAAGAACAAGGTCAAGAACGCGCAGGAGGCCCACGAGGCCATCCGCCCGGCCGGCTCGCACGTTCGCACGGTCAGCGACGTGCGTGCGAAGCTCGGCGATGACGAGGCGCGCCTCTACGAGCTCATCTGGAAACGCACGATGGCGTGCCAGATGCGGGACGCCGTCGGTCGGCGCATGGTTCTTCGCGTCGGCGGCAGTGCGAACGGCAAGCTCGCCGTGTTCCACGCAGGCGGCACGGTGATCGACCGCCCGGGCTTCCTGCGGGCATACGTCGAGGGATCCGATGACCCCGAGGCCGCGCTGGCCGACAAGGACGTCCTGCTCCCGGCGCTCGCGGAGGGCGACCCGCTGACACTCGGCGGGCTCGAGTCCGAGTCCCACACGACGTCGCCGCCGGCCCGCCTCACCGAGGCCACGCTCGTCAAGCTGCTCGAGGAGTCGGGCATCGGCCGTCCGAGCACCTACGCGTCGATCATCGACACGATCCAGCGGCGCGAGTACACGTTCAAGAAGGGCAACGCCCTGGTCCCGACGTTCACGGCGTTCGCCGTCGTCCGCCTGATGCGCGAGCACCTGACCGCGCTCATCGATCTCGACTTCACTGCGCGCATGGAAGATCGCCTGGACGCGATCGCGCGGGGCGAGGAACAGACGCTGGCCTACCTGAACGACTTCTATCGTGGCGAGCGCGGACTCCGCAACACGCTCGACACGAAGGCGGAGGAGATCGATCCGCGCACGGTCTGCACGATCCCCCTCGGGGTCGACGCGGACGGCACGCCGGTCGCGATTCGTGTCGGGCGGTACGGTCCGTTCATCTCACGCGGTGATGACACCGCGCGCGTTCCCGAAAAGACGCCGCCCGACGAGCTCTCGCTCGACAAGGCGATCGAGATGCTCGAGACGGTGCGCAAGGGCGACACGCCCATCGGCGAGCACCCGGAGAACGGCAAGCCGGTCTTCGTGAAGAACGGGCGCTTCGGACCGTATGTCCAGCTCGGCACAAAGGACGAGTCCGAAGAGAAGCCCAAGATGGTCTCGTTGCTCAAGGGCATGGCGCCGGACTCCGTCACACTCGACGTCGCGCTGGAACTGCTTTCGCTGCCGCGGCCGTTGGGCGTGGATGCCGAGGGCCGCGTGATCGAGGCCGGTGTCGGGCGCTACGGCCCCTTCGTGAAGCGCGAGAAGGAGTACCGCAGCCTCGAAGCGACGGACGGCGTGCTGACGGTCGGACTGCCTCGAGCGCTCGAGCTGTTCGCGAAAGAGAAGCGCACTCGGCGGACGGTCGAACCGATCAAGACGTTCGAGAAGGTCGAAGCGCGAGGTGGCGCCGACATCCGACTCCTGAAGGGCCGGTACGGTCCTTACGTCACCGACGGCGAGATCAACGCATCGCTGCCGAGGGACTACGCGGACCCCGCGGCGTTGACCGTCGAGGAGGCCGTCGACCTCATCGAGAAGCGCGTCGCCTCGGGTGGCGGACGCAAGGGCACCAAGAAGACGACCCGCAAGAAGACAACGCGCAAGAAGGCGGCGAAGAAGACCGCCACGAAGAGCACGAAGAAGAGCGCGAAGAAGGGCTAGCTGCCGTCCGACGGACGGCGTGAGGGCTAGCCTCAGCCGCCGCCTCCGCCCTTGAGGATGGTGATGAGCACCAGTCCCGCGACGGCGCCGATTGCGAAGATGAGCCAGCTCGGCATGGTGACCTCCGGGGTGTTCGTCCCGAGAGCCTACATCGTTCGGCCCGCGGCGGGAATCGTGCGATTCTCTGAACGCGATGAAGGTCCACGCACTTCCCGACGGCCGCCGGCTCCGCTACGAGCTGCGCCGCCAGGGGGGCGGCCCGGTGGTCGTGTTCCTGAACGGACTCTCGCAGACCACCATCGCGTGGGGCCTGCAGGTGAAGCGGCTGCGCGGAGTTCGTGACGTCCTGCTGTACGACGCGTCCGGCCAGGGCAAGAGCGATCCGCCACCGGAGGGCTCCCGCACCGCTGACCACGGTCGCGACCTGCTCCACCTGCTCGACACGCTCGAACTGGATCAGGTTGATCTCGTCGGCTTCTCGTTCGGATCGCGTGTGGCGCTCCGGGTTGTTCTCGCGGCGCCCGAGCGCGTGCGGCGGCTGGTCCTCATCGGCTGTGCCCACCGCGAGACCGCGCTGCGGCGCTGGATCGTGCAGGGCTGGCTCGACGCGCTGGACGCGGGGGGTCAGGACCTCCTGTTCCAGGTCGTCACCCCGGACGTGGTGGGGGAAGAATGGCTGCGCGAGAACGAGCAGATGCGCGAGCAGATGCTGCGCGCGTTCCGGCGGCGGAACGATCCGGAGAGCATGCGGCGCATGCTGCTCGACACGCTTCTCCCGGGTGGCGACTTCGGGGAAGAGCTGAAGTCTGTACGCGCCGCTGCTCTCGTGATTCGCGGAGTGGACGACCCGCTCGTGCCGCGTTTCTTGAACGACGAACTCGTGGACCTGCTCCCGGACACGCACTTCCTCGAGGTAGAGCGCTGCGGTCACACCGTCGCCGTCGAGCGCCCCTCGTGGCTGGCTGAACGTATGCGCGAACACCTGACCGGAACTGAATCGGACGCGTGAGCGACGACGTCGTGCCCACGACGGCCGCAAGCGCTCTGGGTCACCCGGCCGCCGGGGCTCTCCTTCTCACCGCGCTCGTCGTCGCGGTCTACGGATACGGCGCCGCCACCAATGGCTTCGCGGTCGATGACAGCCGTTTCATCCTCGAGAACCCGTTCGTCAGCGGAGAGGGCGAGTGGTGGCGGGCGTTCGTCGATCCCATGACCGTGGATGCCCGGGACGACGGCGGCATCGTGCGCCCCCTGCGGACTCTCGAGTATCGCTTCGACCGGGCGCTCGGCGCAGGGGCCGCGATCTTCCACTGGCACTCGGTCGTCTGGCACGCACTCGCTTGCGTGCTGGTGCTGAGTCTCCTCCGACGGCTGCTCGGCGATGCGCGTGCCGCGCTTGCCGGAGCGGCGGTGTGGGCGCTGCATCCGATGCACGTCGAGCCGGTCGCCGCGATCGGGTTCCGCGCAGACGTCGCCATGGGGGCGTTCGCGGCCGCGACGCTCTATTGCGCGCTGCGTTCGAACGGCCGCGACCGCTGGCTGGCGTTTGCGCTCGCTGGCGCGGTGCTCGCCATGCTCTGGAAGGAGACGGCGATCGTGCTGCCGCTCCTGGTGTTCGCCGTCCTGCTGGTTCGGCCGCGCGACGGGCGTCGGCCGCTTGCTTCGGCAGCGCGGGCCGCGCTGCCGTACGTGGCCGTCGCTGTGCTCTACGCCGTCTACCGCTTCGGGCTGATCGAGGGAGCGGACAGTCACGTCGGGTACCGCATCGGCGGTGGCGTCGCGGGTGTGTTCGCGACGATGTTCAAGGGGTTCGGCGCGTACCTGACGTTTGCCGCCCTTCCGGTCGCTCCCGCCTACGACTGGTACTTGCCCGTCAGCCGGACGCTCGCCGATCCCGTGGCACTGGCGTGGTTGGCTGTGCACCTCGGAGTCGTGGCGGGTGCGGCCGTGCTCTACCGTCGCGGCCGCTGTGTGCCGCTCGCGGGCGTGCTGCTGTTCTACGGGGCGCTCCTGCCGGTCGCGAACTGGCCGTTCGATCTCGGCATCCCGACGACGGAGCGCTTCCTCTACGTGCCGCTGGTGGGCCTCGTCCTCCTCGTCGGCGCCGGCGTCGCGAGAGTGGGCAGCCGCGCGGCGCTCGCGGCCGTCTGGATGGCGGCGCTCGCCATGGGGGCGATCGCCGCCCAGCGCGTGCCGGACTGGCGGGACGACGCGACGATCTACACCGAGACGCTCGAGCAGCACGACAGCGTGCGCGCCCACACGTGGGCGGGCAATCAGCAACGGGAACGCGGCTGGGCGCTGCGCAGACGCGCCCGCGAAGCGGACGACGCGGCGGAGGCCGAGGCATGGCGCCACATGTCCGTCGTAGCGTTCAACGGCGCTCTGTGGCACCTCGACGCCGCAATTGAAGGATGGAAACGCCAGATCGATCCGTGGCCTCCGCAGTACCACGTCGCGTCGGTCCCTCTTGTGAATGCGTCCAATGTCGCCATTGCACTGGGGCGTCACGAAGACGCGCTCGCGTACGCGAACGAGGCTCTCGCCATCCGTCCGGACTCGGGGGAGGGGCACTACAACCGCGCCTGGTCTCTCCTGCGGCTCCGCCGTCCGGGTGAGGCGGCCGCGGCGATGCACGCTGCGGACCGCGCCGGAATGGAACTCGACGAGGGCGAGAGTTTCCGCTTCTTCGCACAGGTGGGCCGCGCACTCCAGGCGGAGGGCGACCGGGAACAGGCGCGCCGCGCGTACGAGAGGGCGCTCGAAATCACGCCCGATGGCGTTGGGGCCGACCGTGTGCGCGGGTTCCTGCGCTCGCTGGAGTGATCAGTCGCTGCGGGCGCGGGCGCGGATGGCGTCTTCGTCGACGGCGTCGGCATCCCAGAGCAGACGGCCTTCCATGCCGCCCGCGACGGTGATGGCCTGGCCCGTCACGTGCCGGGAGAGGCGAGGTGAGAGCAGCGTGACGATCGTTCGCGCGATGTCCTTCGCGCGGGCCAGTTGCCGCAGCGCCATCGTGCGGACTGCGCGCTCGACGCTGCCCGGCGTGTCGATCGCCTTGCGAGCCATGTGCGTGACCGTCCAGCCCGGCTCGACCACGTTCACGCGGCCGAAGGGATCGATCAGCACGATCTCGTTCTTGAGGCTCTGCGAGAGGCCGTGCAAGCCCGCCTTGGCCGCGGCGTAGTCGGCGTGGTGCCGCTCGCCGAAGCGACCGGCCGTCGACCCGACGAACACGAGTGAGGCGCCCTCACCCTCCCGCGGCCCCGTTGACCCGAGCGCTTGCAGGAACCCGCGTGCGGTCCACGCGGCACCGAGCAGATTCACGGCCACGGAGTCCTCGAAGCGGGCGGGGTCCATCTCGTCGAGGCGCTCCGGCGCCTGCTTCCAACGGCCGGCGTTCGCCACGCAGTGATCGAGACGGCCGAAACGGTGCACGGCCTCGTCGCAACACGCTTGCATGGCGTCCGGATCACGCACGTCCCCGCGCACCGCGAGCGCGCGCTCCTTCCACGGCTGCTGCGCGAGCCAGGCCGTCATCTCGTCGAACGCCGCGTTGCCGTGCAGGGCGACGTGCGCTCCTTCGGCCGCCAGCTCTTCGGCGACGGCGCGGCCGATGCCGCCCGAGGCGCCGGTGACCAGGACGCTGCGCTCCGCCAGTCCTGTGTCCATCAGGCCCCCGGACCCATCAGTCGCGCAGCGCGGGCGGCAGCGCGAAGTGGATTCGCTCCCGCGCGGTGACGATCTCGTCCGCGAGCTCGCCGCCGAGTTGAACGAGCGTCTCCAAGACGTTGTCGATCAGGTCCGCCGGGGCGCTCGCGCCGGCGGTCAGGCCGACGGCGGCGATGGGGCGGCCCAGGCAGCCGCGCGCCTCCTCGATCAGCGCCTCCAGTTGGTCGGCGTCGCGCAGCAGATGCGCGAACTTGCCCTGTCCGCGCGCCACGTCCACCAGGCGGTTGCTGTTGCTCGAGTGCGGGTCTCCGACGACCAGCACGATATCGACGTGCTTGCACAGTTCCTTGACCGCGTTCTGCCGGTTCTGCGTGGCGTAGCAGATGTCGTCCTTCTTCGGACCGACGATGTCGGGGAACCGCTCGCGTAGCTGGTCGACGATCCTTGCCGTGTCGTCCACCGACAGAGTGGTCTGCGTCAGGTAGGCGACCCGCGACGGATCCGCGACCTCGATGACCTCGGCGTCCTCGAGCGTCTCGATGACGCGGATGCGCTCGGGAGCCTCACCCATCGTCCCCTCGACCTCCACGTGACCGGCGTGGCCGATCAGCAGGATGTCGTACCCCTCGGCCGCGAGGCGCACTGCTTCGTCGTGGACCTTGCGCACGAGCGGGCAGGTGGCGTCGATCTCCCGGAGCCCCTTCTGCCGGCTCTCCGCGCGCACCTGCGGTGACACGCCGTGGGCCGAGTAGATGACCGTCTCGCCCTCGGGGATCTCGCCCGGTTCATCGACGAAGATCGCCCCCTTCTCGCGGAGCCGGTCGACGACGTGCTCGTTGTGCACGATCTCGTGCCGCACGTAGACGCGGTCGCCGAAGCGCTCAAGGGCGCGCTCGACGATCTCGATCGCGTAATCGACTCCGGCGCAGAAGCCGCGGGGGGAGGCGAGGTAGATCTTCACGGCCGTGAGGGTAACCGAGCACGAGTTGGGGTTCGCCGGATCGCGGGGCAGCGCCCCGCCGCTACAGCAACACCAACCACAGATCAGCGATTGGAAGGATCGAGACCATGACGCGCCAGATCCTCCGGCGTATCGAGATCCACCAGGACGCCGGGATCGTCGACGTCGACGACCAGGCGGCGGGCCGTGCGCAGCGCATCGCGGAGAGGAGTGTCGGGTCCGAGAGCCGCGAGCGCCGGGAAGAGCGAACGCGCGAGCACGATCGGATGGCCCCTCCGTCCCTCGTGGGAGGGGACGATGACCTCGGTGCCGTCCGGCGCGCAGGTCCACGCGGAGATCAGCGCCCCAACGGTTCCGGTGGTCACGAGGGGCATGTCCACCAGCGCAACGAGCACGGCCGGCGCGCCGTCGGGCACGGCGGCGAGCCCGGCCTGGAGTGAGGCCGTGCGGCCACCCTCCCAGCCAGCGCAATGCACGGCCCGGGCGCCGCCGCGCTGCGCCTCCGGCTCGACGTGGGCCGCCGCAGCACCGGTCACGGCGATCACCGGGCCGGCGCCACCCATGCGGAGGACCTCCGAGACGTGCGCCACAGCGCTGCGGCCGCGCACGTCGAGGAGCGCCTTGGGTCTTCCGAGGCGGGTCCCGGATCCCGCGGCGAGCAGGATCGCTGGCAGCGTGGGGAGTTCGTCGTCCACGGGGCGAGTGTCCTCGATGCTGGGTAGCCTCGTCGCCCCACGGGAAGCGTCAGACCCACGGGAAGGAGCGGCACCATGAAGCAGTATCTCGATCTGGTCCGTCATGTCCTCGAGCACGGCCGTCGCAAGACGAGCCGAACGGGGGTCGACACGATCGCCTGCTTCGGCTGCCACTACAAGGTGGACCTGGCCGAGGGCTTCCCGCTCCTGACCACCAAGCGCATGTACTGGAAGTCCATGCTGCACGAACTCCTTTGGTACCTCAGCGGCGACGACCACATCCGCAACCTTCGCGGCAAGACCAAGATCTGGGACGCGTGGGCCGACGAGGACGGGAACCTCGACACCGCATACGGCTACTACTGGCGGCGCTTCCCGTCCGCGCAGAAGAACGGCGACGGCAAGTGGCACGTCCGTGAGGTCGATCAGATCCAGTACGTTCTCGACCAGCTTCGCAATCAGCCCGACAGCCGGCGCATGGTCGTCACGGCGTGGGAACCGGGGAACGCGACGACGAGCAAGCTCCCGCCGTGCCACTACACGTTCACGTTCAACGTGCTCGACGGCCGCCTGAACTGCCACCTGAACCAGCGCTCCGGAGACATCGCCCTCGGCATCCCGTTCAACTTGGCGGCGTACTCCGCGCTCACGATGGCGGTCGCGCAGGACGTCGGCCTGGAGCCCGGCGTGTTCAGCCACTTCATCGTGGACGCGCACATCTACACGAAGAAGCGCGACGGCTCGATGGCTGAGTACGACCACGTGCCGGGTCTGCTCGAGCAGCTCGAACGGGAGCCCCGCGCGCTGCCACAACTGCACATCGCCAAGAAGCCCCTCGACGAACTGACGTTCGAGGACTTCAGGGTCGAGGGCTACGAGCCCTGCCAGAAGCTCGACTTTGCCGTAGCAGTTTGAGATGGGCGGTGTGAGCGCGCGCGACGCGGTTCGCGTCGTTCTCGTCGCCGGCATCGCGCGCGACCGAACGATCGGACGGGACGGCGGTCTCCCGTGGCACTACACGGAGGACCTCAAGCACTTCAAGCGCTTGACCACCGGCGCAGTCGTGCTGATGGGCACGCGCACGATGGAGTCCGTGCGCCGGCCACTCCCCGGACGCACGACGCTCGTGCTGACGCGCAAGCCGCGCGAGGCCGAAGCTCGCTGGATGGGGGTCGGCGGCGCCGCGACGCTCGACGGGGCCGTCAGCATGACGGCCGCGCTCGGGCACGACAACCTGTTCGTCGCCGGTGGGGGAGTTGTGTACGGACTCGCACTCCCGCACGCGGACGAACTGCTCCTCACCGAGATCCCCGAGGTCGGCGGCGGCGACGTGTACTTCCCTGAGTGGGACCGGGCCGACTGGCGCGAGGAGTCACGCGAGAGCCTGGAGCGCGTACAGATCGTGCGCTACCTCCGCAAACGCTGACGGCTACTCGTCGTCTTCGGGATCGTCGTCGCCTGACGCATAGACCAGCCGCCCCCGCTGGAACTTCAGCGAGAAGTCCTGTGTGACCTCATCGCCGTCGTCGTCGGTCCCGACGACGACTTCGTAGTTCCAGTACTCCTCGCCGCCCTCCCCGGCGTAGATCGTGCCCGGCGACCCGAACCACGCGAGCGCGTCGCGTTCGGTCATGAACTGAACAGGTAGCGACGACGGGTCAGCGAGTTGTCATCGAAGTCACGCACCCGGCGCAACCGCGCGCGGTCGGGCTTCGGCGTCAACTCGACACCGCCACGCACGTCGTCGCCGGACGCCCTGGTCCCGCGCCACAGCGCCGCCTCGGCGCGAGCGGTCACTCGGCCGGGACGCTCAGGCGCGGCAGCCCTCGATTCGCCGTCGGCGGTCGTTCCCGCGACCTCCGCTCCCGGGACGGCCCGCGCTCTCGCGAGCGACGCGCGGAGCTGTCGCAGCTCTTCGCGCAGCGGCTCGTTGGCCGATGCGATCGCCCTGGCGAGCACCCGCTCGTCGAGGTCGACGGTGGCGGGGGAGGTCTCTGTGCTGCCAGTCGACGGTCGCAGTGCCATCGTGACAAACGATCCCGCCAGCGCCCCGGCGATCGCGCCGATCAACGCAGCTCCGAGCGCGCCCGACTTCGCTGCAGTCATCCGAACCTCCCGTTGTCGCGGTCCAGGCTATCGGAGTTCGTCGCGCAGGATCTCGCGGCAGCGACGCAGGAAGGTGTCCATGCGGAACGGTTTGCCCAGCAGTCCGCAGCCAACCTCGGTGGAGAAGCGCTCGAGTTCCGGGCCGATGTCGTCGCCGGTGATCAGCAGCGAGCGTGCAGCGAGCCCCGGGAACTTCCCGTCGAGGGTTCGAATCAGGTCCTGTCCGCTCATGCCGGGGAGGCCCGCGTCCGTGACGACCAGTCGCGGCGCCTTCGCGAGCGAGTCCGCGTGCGCCATCGCCGCCTCGGCGTCGCCGAAGTCGGCAACGCGGTAACCGTCGGCGGCGAGCATCGCGGCGATCATCGCGCGGAGCTCGGCTTCGTCTTCGATCAGCAAGACTCTCGGACCGCCGTCGCTCATCGTCCACGCTCCTCTGCCGGCCAGACGATCTTGTGCAACTGGATCTGGAGGCGGACGGGAAGCCGGTCCTCGACGAGCCACCCGGCCATGGCCTGGCGCAGTGTCTCATCGCCCGCCACCGGGGAGAACAGGACCGCGCCGGCCCGCTCCGCGAGGTGCTCTCGTGCGACGACCTCCTTCGCCCACTCGTAGTCGGCGCGATCCGCCACTACGAACTTCACCTCGTCCCGTTCGCCGAGGTGCACGAGGTTCTCTAGGCGGTTCCGCGCGCTCTCACCGCTCGCGGGACACTTGACGTCCACGATCCGGTGCACACGTGGGTCCACGCTCGCGATGTCGAGCGAGCCGCCTGTCTCGAGCAGCACCGTGAAGCCCTCGTCGCAGAGCGTCGCCATGAACGGCAGCACCGCAGGCTGGAGCAGCGGCTCGCCACCCGTGACGAGCACGTGCGTGAGACCGCTCGCTCGGATCTCTGCGAGCACGTCGGCGACCGGCCTCCGCTCGCCGCCCCGAAACGTGAACTCGGAGTCGCACCAGACGCAACGCAGATTGCAGCGCGCGGTGCGCACGAGCACGAACGGCAGGCCGGCGAACGTCGATTCGCCCTGAATGCTCGTGTACGTCTCCGTGAGCAGCAGAGAGTCACTGCGCGGCTCCGGGAGCGTCGCGGCGACCTCGGCGGCGGACTCCGTCCGGTTCACAGCCGGCCCCCGTCCTGGACAGTGGGGTTGACGACTCCCGCTTCGCGGAACCCCTTCGTTCTCAGGGCGCAGGCGTCGCACTTGCCGCATGCGGTGAGGCCCTCCTGCACGTAGCAGGACACCGTCAGCACGAGCGGCACGTCCAGCTCGACGCCCCGCAGCACGATCTCGGCCTTGGACATCTCGAGCAGCGGTGCCGAGACGCGGAATCGCGCACCCTCCTCCGTGCCTGCCGCCGTCGCGAGCGATGCGAGCTCCTCGAAGGCGCGGAGGAACGGTCCGCGGCAGTCGGGGTATCCCGAGTAGTCGAGCGCGTTCGCGCCGATGACCAGCGTCCGGGCGCCGACGACCTCGGCGAGACCGAGCGCCACCGCGAGGAGGACCGTGTTGCGTGCGGGGACGTACGTGTTGGGGACGCCCTGGCCCATCTCAGCGTCACTGCGGTCCCGTGGAACCGCGGTTGAGCCGGTGAGCGAGCTTCCGCCCACAGCGCGAAGGTCGACGCCGACCACGCGGTGCGTCACGAGACCCATGCGATCCGCGAGCTTGGCGGCGGCGCCGATCTCGGCGCGGCAGCGCTGTCCGTAGTCGACCGTGAGCCCGTGAACCAGAAGCCCCTCCGCCTGGGCCGAGGCCGCCGCCACGGCGGAATCCAGGCCGCCGGAGAGGAGGGCCACTGCGCTCGGACGTTCGCTCACGCGGCTCATTCTCACCCCCCGCCCTGCGGCGGCCACGTCTGCCTCGTCCGCGCCCCTGCGTTCGTTGACCCGCGGCGGGGCAGAGGCCACATTTGGCGCGCTCCGGGAAGGAGACTCCGCAGCGCAGGGCAGGCGCGGCGAGGTGGACGAAGGAAGGCACGCGGATCCCCGGGCACCCGGGGTGGATCCGCTCGGAGGTGGGATGACCGCTGCGATCTGGCGTTGTGTCCCCGCTACGGGCCGGCCGGAGGCCGGAGCAGCCCGGTGATTCGCTCGATCACCGCGTTCGTGGCGCTCTTCGGGACGTGGCTCCTGCTCTCGGGGATCTACACGCCGATGCTGATGACGTTCGGCGCGGTGTCCTCGCTGATCGTGGTCCTACTCATGCGCCGCATGGACAGTGTTGACGGCGCCGCGGAGAACTACACGCTCGGCGTCCGGCCACTCTTCTACGTGCCGTGGCTGGCGTGGGAGATCGTCAAGGCGAACCTGCAGGTCGCGAAGGTCGTGCTGACGCCCGGCCTGCCGATCCAGGAGCACCTGCTTCGCGTGCCGTCCGACCAGAAGACCGAGGTCGGTCAGGTGGTCTACGGCAACTCGATCACGCTGACCCCCGGCACGATCACACTCGATTGCCGCGACGGCACGTTCCTGGTGCACGCGCTCACGGACGAGGCGGCGGACGGTCTGCGCAGCGGTGACATGAACCGCAAGTGCGCGGCGCTCGAGGGCGGTGAGTGATGTTCACTGTCGCGATGTTCGGCGTCCTGGTCACGATGTCCCTCGTGCTGGTTCGCGCCATCAAGGGACCCACGGTCTACGACCGCGTGCTTGCCGCCAACTCGTTCGGCACGGCGACGATTCTCCTGATCGCTGTTGCCGGGTTCCTGACCGGCCGGCCCGAGTGGCTCGATCTCGCCATCCTGTACGCGATCGTCAACTTCACCGGGACGATCGCCGTCGCGAAATATGCGCGCTTCGGCGAACTGGCCGATGACCGGCGGGTCAAGGACGAGCAGCGGAGGTCGGCCGAGTGATGCTCGGCATGCTCGACCCCCTCGTCATCGCGAGCGGCGCGCTGCTCGTGCTCGGCAGTGTCTTCTGTGTGATCGGTGCGCTCGGCCTTCTGCGCATGCCCGACTTCTACACACGCACACACCCAGCGACCATCATCGACACGCTCGGCGCGGGGCTCATCCTCGTCGGCCTGGCCCTCCATTCCGGCGCCAGCCTCGTCACGGTCAAGCTCGTGATCGTGTTGGTGTTCATCCTGATCAGCAGCCCGACCGCGGCACACGCGCTGGTCAAGGCGGCGTACGCCCACGGCGTGCGCGTGAACCGGGACGCCGAGGAGTAGCGCGATGGACGTACCCATCGAGGCCTTCCTCTTCCTGTTGCTGATCGTCACGGCGGTCGTGGTGGCGCGACTGCGCGACCTGTTCGCCGCAGCGATGATGACCGGCATCTTCAGCCTGCTCTCAGCCGGGCTGTTCGTGCTCATGGACGCGGTGGACGTGGCGTTCACGGAGGCCGCGGTGGGCGCCGGGCTCTCGACGGTCCTGATGCTCGGCGCGCTGTCGCTCACAGGAAGTCGTGAGAATCAACGGCCGATGCGCCTGCTCCCCGCGCTCGTCGTCGTCGTGACGGGGGCTGTTCTCGTGTTCGGAACGCTCGACATGCCGAGCTACGGCGACGCCGCGTCGGTGATCCACCACCACGTGGCTCCCGACTTCATCGCCGGGTCGCGCGCGCTCGGCATCCCCAACGTGGTCACGACGGTGCTCGCGAGCTACCGCGGATGGGACACCTTCGGCGAGACGACGGTCGTGTTCACCGCGGCAGTCGGCGTGTTCGTCCTCCTGGCCGGGCGCCGCCCGGTGAGCCCGGACGTCCGCGCAGATCAGGCTGGACCGGTCGACGGCGCGGGTGAGGCATGAGCACGCGGACACACATGCGCATGCGCGACAAGATCATCCTCCGGGTGGTCGGCAAGGCGGTCGTCCCCTTCTTCTTCCTGTTCGCGTTGTACGTGCAGTTCCACGGCGACTTCGGCCCCGGCGGCGGCTTCCAGGCAGGCGTGATCTTCGCGGCGGGAATCATCCTCTATGCGCTGATCTTTGGGCTCGACGCCGCCAAGCGGGTCGTCCCGCCGCGCGCACTCGAAGCCGGCGTGGCGCTCGGCGTCCTGCTGTGGGCCGGCACCGCGGTTGCGACCTTGATGGCGGGCGGCAACTTCCTCGATTACGGAGCGCTGCTGTCGTCGAACGACCCCGCGCACTTCGAGGAGGCGCGGGTGCACGGCCAGCACCTCGGGATCATGATCGTCGAGGCCGGCGTGCTGTTCACGGTCACGTCCGGGATGTCGCTGATCTTCTACCTGTTCGCGGGGCGCGCGTACCGGTGAGCAACTTCCCGGGACTGTGGCACTACTGGGCGTGCATCACGCTCATGATGATCGGCTTGTACGTCGTCATCGAGCGCGACAACCTCGTCAAGAAGCTGATGGGGCTGACCATTTTCCAGGTCGCCGTGATCATGTTCTACGTGGCGATGGGGAAGGTGCGGGGCGGCACCGCGCCGATCATCATCGAGGGCGCCCCGCCCGATCAGCTCTACAGCAATCCGCTGCCGCACGTGCTGATGCTGACCGCCATCGTGGTCGGGGTTGCCACGAGCGCAGTGGCGCTTGCGCTGGTGGTGCGCATCCGCGAGGCCTACGGCACCGCCGAGGAAGACGAGATCTTCGCCCTGGACGCGGCGGAGGAGTGAGCGCGATGAGCGAGCATTTCCCCGTCCTGCTGGTCGCGTTGCCGCTCGTGGCGGCCCCGTTCTGCCTGTTGCTGCGCAACACGCAACTCGCACGGCCGCTGGCCGGCATCGCGTCGTTCGCGTGCCTGGTCATCTCGTCGCTGCTGCTCGCTCGCGTGATCTCGGAGGGGACGATCTCCTACGAAGTAGGCGGGTGGCCGGCGCCGCTGGGGATCGAGTACCGCCTCGATCAGGTCAACGCGTTCGTGGCCGTGATCATCTCGCTCATCGCTTCGGTCGTGGTGCCGTTCGGACCGGCGCCGCGGGGGGACGATCTGGAGGGCGGCCAGCGGCACGCCGTCTACGCGGTCTATCTGCTGTGCCTGACCGGCCTGCTCGGCATGACGGCGACGGGTGACCTCTTCAACGTGTACGTGTTCCTCGAGATCAGCTCGCTGGCGGCGTACACGCTGGTCGCGCTGGGCCGCGGCCGCCGGGCTCTGACGGCGGCGTACGCGTACCTGATCATGGGCACCATCGGCGGTGCGCTCTTCCTGATCGGCACCGGGCTGCTCTACCAGATGACCGGCACGCTCAACATGGGCGACCTGTCCGAGCGCCTGCCCGACGTCACGACGACGCGCACCCTCTCGGTCGCGTTCGGCGTCATGTTCGTGGGGCTGAGCATCAAGCTCGCGGTGTTCCCGCTGCACCAGTGGCTGCCGAACGCCTACACGTACTCGCCGCCGAAGATCTCGGCCTTCCTTGCCGCGACGGCGACCAAGGTCGCGTTCTACGTGCTGCTGCGGGTGATCTTCTCGATCTTCGGGAAGGACTTCGTGTTCGGCGAACTGAGTCTGCACTGGCTGCTCGTGCCGATCTCGCTGGCCGCGATGTTCGTCGGCTCGACCGCGGCGATCTATCAGTCGAAGATCAAGCGGCTGCTTGCGTACTCGTCGATCGCGCAGATCGGTTACATGACGCTCGGGCTGTCCTTCCACAACGTGGACGGCCTGACCGGCGGCATCGTCCATCTGTTCAACCATGCGCTGATGAAGGGCGGATTGTTCCTCGTCGTCGCGTGCGTTGCGTTCCGCATCCGCTCATCGCGCATCGAGGACATGCGCGGGCTGGGGCGGCGCATGCCGATCACCATGGCCGCGTTTGTTGTGGGCGGCCTCGGGCTCATCGGTGTGCCGGGAACCGTCGGCTTCGTGAGCAAGTGGTACCTGGTGCTCGGCGCGCTCGAGCGCGGCTGGTATCCGGTCGCGGCGCTGACGCTCATCAGTTCGCTGCTCGCAGTCATCTACGTCTGGCGCGTGATCGAGGTGGCCTACTTCCAGAAGCCGGCGGACGACCGCGAGGTCAGCGAAGCTCCGCTCAGCATGCTCGTCCCGGTCTGGATTCTCATCGGTGGCACGCTCTACTTCGGGATCTTCACGGAACAGACCGTCGGTGTGGCGACGTCTGCCGCGCGGCAGTTGCTGGGGGGTGGGTAGTGAGTCCGGGGACGACCATCGCCCTGGCTCTTCTGACCCCGGTAGTCGGGGCGTGCGGTGTCGCGCTGTGCGGCCGCTGGCCGAACGTGCGCGAGACGGTGACCATCGTCGCCGGTGCGATCACCCTGTTCTTCGTCGTCAACCTCGCCGGGATGGTCACGGGCGGCGAGCGTCCCGTGCTCGACCTGGTCGACGTGCTGCCCGGTCTGACGCTCGGGTTCAAGGTCGAGCCGCTCGGCATGGTCTACGCGCTCGTGGCGGGCGGGCTCTGGCCGGTCACGTCGTTCTACGCGTTCGGCTACATGCGCGGGCACCACGAGAAGAACCAGACACGGTTCTTCATCTGCTTCGCACTCGCGATCTTCGCGGCGCTCGGCATCGCGTTCTCACGCAACCTGTTCACGCTGTTCGTCTTCTACGAAGTGCTGACGTTCTCGACGTACCCGCTGGTCACGCACCACGGCAACGAGGAGGCCAAGCGGGCGGGCCGCAAGTACCTCGGCATCCTGGTCTCCACCTCGGTCGCGTTCCTGTTGCTCGCCGTGATCTGGACCTGGCAGATCTCGGGCACCGTGGAGTTCACGCCGGGTGGCATTCTCGAGGGCAAGGCCGAGGGCTGGGTCGTCCCCGTGCTGCTCGGCCTGTTCGCGTTCGGGACGGGCAAGGCCGCGCTGATGCCCTTCCACAAATGGCTGCCGGCCGCGATGGTCGCGCCCACACCGGTGAGCGCGCTGCTCCATGCCGTCGCCGTCGTGAAGGCCGGCGTGTTCACAGTGCTCAAGATCTCGGTGTACATCTTCGGGACCGACTTCCTGACGACGACCGGCGCGTCGGTGTGGCTCATGTACGCCGCCGGATTCACCATGATCTGCGCGTCCGTGATCGCGCTCACGAAGGACAACCTGAAGGCGCGGCTGGCGTACTCGACGATCAGCCAACTGGCGTACATCGTTCTGGCCGCTGCGCTCGCGACGCCCCAGGCTGCCATCGGTGGCGGCATGCACATCGCGATGCATGCGATGGGCAAGATCACGCTCTTCTTCTGTGCCGGCGCAATCATGGTCGCGACGCACAAGAAGAAGATCAGCGAGATGGACGGCATCGGTCGCACGATGCCGTTCACGATGATCGCGTTCCTGGTGGGGTCGCTCAGCATCATCGGGCTGCCGCCACTCGGCGGTTCCTGGAGCAAATGGTACCTGGCGCTGGGCGCCGCCGATTCCGGCCACCTGGTGTTCGTCGCCGCGTTCATGGTCAGCTCGCTGCTGAGCATCGGCTACCTGATGCCCGTGGTGGGGCGGGCGTTCTTCGTGCCCGTCAAGCCGGTCGAGCACGCGGACGACGACCATCACGCGCCCGCGGACGGCATTCACGAGGCGCCGCTGCTGTGCGTCGTGCCGCTCTGCGTGACCGCGCTCGGCTGCGTCGTGATGTTCTTCTTCGCGGAGCACGTCTACGACTTGCTCCTGCCCATTGCGGGGGGAGGTTGATCCATGACACCTGACCCCGACGGCAAGAAGCACATGTTCGATGACCCGCGCAACACGCAGCGGCTGTTGCGTGCGCTCTACGTCGTGTGTGGGCTGCTGTTCCTGATCGACATCGTCATCGTGGCCTGGCACAACTTCGGCGGACCTGACGTGCGGCACGCGGAGCACTGGTGGGAGAACCTGCCGGGCTTCTACGCGATCTACGGGTTCATCGGCTGCGTCGTGCTGGTGCTCGTCTCGAAGCAGATGCGCAGGGTGCTGATGCGCGACGAGGACTACTATGATCGGTAGCCTCCCGCCCGCTGCCATCATGATCCTCGGCGCGCTGCTCGTGCCGGCGTTGCGCGGCAAGCTGCGCGCGGCGTTCGTGCTGCTCCTGCCGATCGTCAGTTGCGCGTACTTGTGGAGCCTCGGCGAGGGCGAGTTCGGACAGATCAGCGTCTTCGACTACGAGTTCACTCTCGTGCGGGTCGACGGGACGAGCCGCCTGTTCGCATACCTGTTCCACATCGCCGTGTTCGTCGGCTTGATCTTCTCGCTGCGGGCGAAGAGCCGCGTCGAACACCCGGCTGCGCTGATCTACGGAGCGAGCGCCGTCGGCGCGGTCCTCGCGGGCGACCTCGTCACCCTGTTCGTGTTCTGGGAGATCCTCGCGGTCAGCTCCGCGTTCCTGGTCTGGGCGAGCGGGACCGAGCGCGCATTCCGCTCCGGCATGCGCTACCTGATCGTTCAGGTCGGCTCGGGCGTGCTGCTCTTGGCGGGGATCATCCTCCACTACCAGGCCTCGGGTTCGATCGAGTTCGACCACCTGGGCGCGGGAACCCCGGGCACCAACCTCATCCTGGCTGCGTTCGGCATCAAGTGCGCGTTCCCGCTGCTGCACAACTGGCTGACGGACGCGTACCCCGAGTCGACGCCGAGCGGCGCGGTGTTTCTGAGCGCGTTCACGACGAAGGTCGCGGTGTATGCGCTCCTGCGTGGTTTCGCGGGCACGGAAGCGCTCATCTACGTCGGCGCCGGAATGGCCGGCTTCCCGATATTCTTCGCAGTCATCGAGAACGACCTGCGGCGCGTGCTCGCGTACAGCATGATCAACCAGATCGGTTTCATGGTGGTCGGCATCGGCATCGGCACCGAGCTGGCACTCAACGGCACGGTCGCGCACGCGTTCAACGACGTGATGTTCAAGGGCCTGCTGTTCATGTCCATGGGCGCGGTGCTCTACAGAACGGGCAAGATCAACGGGAGCGACCTCGGCGGGCTCTACAAGAGCATGCCCAAGACGGCGGCGCTCTGCATCGTCGGTGCATGCTCGATCTCGGCGTTCCCGTTGTTCAGCGGATTCGTCAGCAAGTCGATGGTGATGTCCGCCGCGATGCACGAAGGCCACATCGCCGTGTGGCTGGTACTCCTGTTTGCGTCAGCCGGCGTATTCCACCACGCGGGCATCAAGATCCCGTTCTTCGCGTTCTTCGCCCACGACTCGGGGATCCGCTGCAAGGAGGCGCCCCGCAACATGCTCATCGCCATGAGCATCGCGGCGGCGCTGTGCATCTTCAACGGGTGCTTCCCCGAGGTGTTCCTCTACAAGATGGTCCCGTACGCGGTCGACTACGTGCCGTACACGGCGGGGCACGTGATCACGCAGTTGCAGGTCCTCTTCTTCTCCGCACTGGCGTTCGTCTGGCTCAACCTCTCCGGCCGGTATCCGCCGGAACTGCGCTCGACTGTCCTCGACGCGGACTGGTCGTATCGCCGCGTGCTCCCGAACACCGTCGGCTTCGTCCGACGTGTCGGTGGCGGCGTGTGGAGCGCCCTGATCGCGGCAGCGCTCGCGCTCTTCGCCATGCTCGCAGCGCGCATTCGCAAGCTGCACAGCCCGCAGGGCGTGCTCGGTGAGCCCTGGTCCAGCGGCGCGACCGCGCTCTGGGCGGCCGTCCTGCTGGCGGCGTACGTGCTCTACCTCGCGCTGTAGCCTCTATGTGTGCGTTGGCCGCTGTCCGCTGCCCTACTCCTTGTCCTGACGGCGCACGGCCACGCCGGTGAGCGCTACCTGGTCCGCTTCGAGGACACGGTCCGGAACGACGCGCCGGCGACCCTGCGACGCATCGCGTGCGATCTCGTCCTACCGCAGTCCGGGCACGGCCAGCGCGTGCACTGGGTCCGGCTCTCCCCGCATGACTTCGAGCTGCGGCGCAGTGCCGGAGATGGCTGGACGGCCCATGCCGTGGTCGATGTGCTGGCTGCCGGGGACGCGGTCACGTTCGCGTGGCTCGCGGAGATCGAGTTCGACGACTCAGGCGCCGCCGCGCCGAGCCAGGCCGAGCTGGCGGCGTGCCTCGCAGACGACGAGATCCTCGGGCTCGACCACGACGCCGTCCGCGCCGCGGCGACGGCGGTGCGCGCGGCTGCCGACGACGACTCGCCGCACGCCCTGGCCTACGCCGCGCTTGCGCACGTGCGTCAATCGGTCAGCTACGAGCTGGACGGCGGCTGGCGCTCCGCTCCCGACGTTCTCCTGGCGGGCGAAGGCTCGTGCAGCGAGAGCACGTTCGCGTTCGTGGCCATCTGCCGGCGCCTGGGCATCCCGGCGCGGTGGACCGGCGGGACCCTCTTGCGCGGCGGATACAACGGACGGGCGGTGGACTCGACGTTCCACCGCTTGGCCGAAGTGCATCTGCCGGATCGTGGCTTCGTGCCCGTGGAGACGACGGCGCAGCTCACGGCCGACGCCCCGGCGGGACTGCCTGCCGGACCTTCACGGATGCTCGTTCTCGCCCGCGCCTCATCGTCGGCGTCGAGCACGGGTCTCTACTACCACGCGCGCAACTCGTGGTTCGCACCGCGCAAGGACGGCAAGCCGCTGCCCCGGTCGGCGCGCGCCACGAAGCTGGCATTCTGGACCGTAGCGCCCCTCGCGAACGTGGATGCGGCTCGCCCGCTGCATGGCCTCGCCGCAGGTCACCGCCCCTCCTTCCCGCGCGCCGAGCTGGTGCTCGCTGCGTGGGAGCGCCTGTCGGCGCCCGTTCCCGGCGGATTCGAGGGGCGTCCCGAGAGAGCTCCCCGCTCCGTGCGCGACGCGCTGCCTCCGCTCGCGGCGGCCGGCCACCCCGCGCTGCTGCGCGTCGCCGCCGATCAGGTGTGGCGCACCCCGGAGCGGGAGGCGCACGTGCGCGAGGCCGTCGCGCGCGTCCTCGACGACGGTTTGGCGGAGGAGTTCCTGCCGCTTCTCGGGCGGGAGCCCGCCGTGTTCGCCGCATGGTGGGGGAGCCGGGCGGCGCGCGTCGTCGCCGACCGACCGGGCAGGCTCACGCTGCGGTCGGACGGCGAGTAGCTACTCGTCTACGTGCACGAACGTGCCGCCGGACTCCTCGGCGAGCTGGGTGAGGAACTCGATGCGCTCCTCGATCTCGACTTCGCTGCGTTCGCTCTGCTCGAAGCGGCCGCCGGGCATGACGAGAGCGATGACGAGACGGACGTCGGTGTCCCGGTTCAGGTGTCGGAACGTCTCGATCGTCTCGAGGGACGTCTCTTCCGCGGTCTCACCCCACGGATGCGAGTCGGTGGCGAACACGATCGTGTCCACCGTCGGCAGGTCCGAGACGGCCTCCTTGAGCGCCCGCTTGACGTACAGCCAGCCCCGCCCGGACTTCTGTTCGCCGAGCCACGCGATCGCGCTGTCGCGGTGGGACTCGGCGGCGACCATGCCCTCTTCGTACTTCTGTGAGCTGCGGGTCACGTTCCAGACGCTGAAGAACGCGTCGTCAGGGAGCCCCGTGATGAACTCCTGGCACCCCTCGATCTCGCGCTCCAGGCGGCCCATCCACTGGACCGAGCGCGACGTGTCGAGCATGACGAGCACCGAGTTGGTGGCGACCGGGACGCCGAAGAACTCAGGTTGCTTCGGCAGTTCGCCGGGTGTCGAGGGCTTGCCCGCGGCCGCGGCCTCCCATTTCTTGGCGTCGTAACCGAGGTCCTTGCCGAGCAGGGTCTTCAGTGACTGACGCAGGACCTCGCGCGTGCGCCGCCAGTGGGAGCGATGCAGCTCCTTGGCCATCTCGGGGGCCGCGGCCTTGTGGCCGGCGGCAGCCAGCGCCTCCGCGGCGGCGCGCACGACGCGCGAGTCGAGATCGTGTAGCGCCGTCTTGGTCAGCGCCGCGAGCGCCGTGTCGCTGCCGATGGCGGCCAGGCCCTGCACGGCCCCGCGGCGATACGCGGGGTAGGCGTTGTCCAACTCCGTCAGCAGGAACGCTTCGGCGCCCTCACCGTTGCACAGTCCGATGCTGCGGTTGCGGTAGAAGCCCTCGACCGTATCGTCCGGCTCGTAGGCCAGCAGGGCGGGTGTCGCCTCGGCGGCTCCGAGTTCTCCGAGGCCCTCGAGAAGGGCGGAACGGAGATCCTCCTTCGCCCTCTTCAAGGCCTTCAGGGCCGCCGTCGAGACATCGGCGCGGGCGGCGTCGGGGGTGAAGCCGAGTCCGCGCCCGATCGCGAGCACCGGTGCGCGAAAGCGCTCCTTCTTCAGGCCGGAGAGCATGCTGGTGAACGCCTTCGGGTCGCCGCAGCCCGCCAGCAGATGGACGACCGCCACCCGGTTGTCGATGCGCTTCTCGTCGCCGAGCGCCTTCTTGAGCAGCTTGCGGGCGCCGGACTCCTCGCGCACGTCGAACATCTCGAGAAGGACGAGCCGGCGGGCCCGGCTGGCCTCGTCGTCGTGATTCCGACTGAGCGCGCCGTACTCCTTCTTCAGCGCCTTGAACCGGGGACTGTCCGCCGCGAGCGCGATGCTCGCGATGGCGGCGATCAGGAGCGCGCCGCCGGCTCCGCGAATCTGGCGGGGTCCTGCGTATCGCGGCTGCATCGCTACTGTGCCATCTCTATTGGGGCCGCGACTCGTCGGCGAACTTCCCGTAGTTCTCCGTGGCGATGCGGTTCATGAAGTCCGCCATCTCCTCGGGGTCCTCGTACTTGAGCGCCTTCTCGATGGAGGAGCGACCGACGATGAGCGCAACGGTGTTGATCGTGATGCGCCGGAAACGGTTCATGCGGCGCACGTCGGCGAGGATGTGCTCCGGCTCCTCGATCTTGCCGACCGACGGCACGCCGTCGGAGAGGAAGAACACGGTATCGACGTTGGGCTGCGCGAGCGCGAACTCGAGCGCGCCGTGTGTGTTCGTGCCGCCGCGCGGGAACTGCACAGTCAGCCACTTGATGGCGGCCTCGACGTTCTCCTCGCTGGCGAGGACGGGCTCCTTCTGCCAGGAGGGGACGTGCCCGGCGAACGTGGCGACGTTGAAGAGGGTCGGCGGCTCCACGCCGTTCTCGTCAGGTGCGTACGGCAGGTCGCCGGTCCGGCCCTTGCTGCCCTTCTTCTTGATGCGGCCCTTGTTCTGCTTGGCGAGCCCCCGCAGTGCCGCGAAGAGCTCGCTGTGCGCCAGGTCGATGCGGCGGCCTCTCCAGGCGGATGGCTTGATGTTGGCGGCCCGCGGCGCGTTCGGCCACTCCATCGATCCGGATACGTCCAGGATGAAGAGCACGCGGTCGCTGTGCACCGGGAAAGTGAAGTAGGACGCGGTGTCGCGGCCCGAGACCGTCGGGTCGTCGGGGTCGATGCCGCTCTTGATCTTGCGCCACCACGATCTCCACGCGTTCGGATCGACGTGATAGTCCTTGTCCATGCGGTAGTCGCGGCGGGCGATGTTCACAAGGCCCTTGCGTGCCTTCTGCCGCGCGCGGAGCCGCCCGACGTCGAGGCACTTGATCAGTGGTTCGACAGCCGCCGGGGTCCCGAGCGTCGCGACGGCTTCGGCCGCCGTCTCGACCACGATCGGTTCCTCGTGACGCGCGATGAGCGGCGCGAGATGGTCGATCACGTTCGCGTCTTCCGTGTACCCGAGACCCTCGGCGGCTGCCATGCGCATGCGCCAGTCGGAGTCGTCGATGTAGAGCAGGAGTGTCGGGATCGCGTCGGACCTACCGCAGCGTCCGAGCGCGCGCAACGCCTCGAACTTGACCGGCGCGTTCTTGGTCTTCTCGATCAGAGCCACCAGCGCCGGCACCGCCGTGGGGGAGCCCCCGTAGCCGACGGCCTCGACAACGTTCGCGAGGGTCGTCTGGTCCTTTTGCCTCAGGCGCGTGACGATCCACTCGGCGGCTTGCTGGTTCTCGACCTCGGCGAACATCCGGCCGAGTTGAGCGACGTACACGGGATCCTTGCGCGCGTTCGCGAGAACCTTCTTGACCACGAACTCGATCGCGTCGGGATCGCCGCACTTGCCGACCGCCGCCATCGCCGCTGCTCGCGCACGCACGTCGCGGTCGGTCGTGAACGCCTTCTTGAGGAACTCCGCGGCCGGTGGGTACTTCATCTCGCCGACGAATGTGATCCGGTTGCGGCGGGTGCGGACCTGGACGAGATCCTGGTTGCGGCGCAGCCCCTCGTACTCCACCTCGATGGAGGCCAGTCGCTCCGCCTTCTCGGTGTCCGACATCGCCGCGGGATCGAGTCCGAAGCGCGTCCGGTCATTGCGCACCGCGGCGCGTTCGGGGCCTCCGATGTCGGAGCCCTTGCCGTCGGCGCGGGCGATCGAGGTGGCGATCGTCGGCCCCGAGGCCAGCAGGAGGGCCAGGAGCGAGAGGGTCGTGGCGGTCTTGTGCAGCTTGGGCATGGCGGCGAGGATATCTCCTTCTCCGCCCACGGACGACCGCTGGAACACCCCGGTTCCTCACGGCGTCCGAACGATGGGCGGGGTGGTTGACCTCGAACGAGACCCAGTCGGGACAACGCACGGAGGCCACGATGCGACTCACTCTCACCATTTCTGCGGCACTGCTCTTCGGAGCCTGGCTCGCGATCTCGGGCCCGCTGGTCTTCTCTCAGGGGCTCCTCGCGGAGGACGAGGCTGCCGAGGCACCGCCTGCAGTGAAGGTGAAGCCCGTGCTGCGCATGGTGCGCACCAAGCGGATCCTCACGACGCTCGAGGCCTCCTACGAGAAGGAGCGCGGTGCGGAGACTCCCGACACGGCCATGCTCGACCGCCTCGAGAAGGCCATGGAGGACGCCAAAGCGCTGCTCAAGCCGATCAAGCCGGAAGAACTGACCGAGAGCGAGCGCGAGGACCTGAAGAAGGCGCTCGGCGCCGACGGGAAGAACGACGAAGCCGACGATGAGCCGGACGAGGACCCTCTGGCGGCCTGGCAGCGGCGCGCGCTCGACCGCGCGTTCGAGGGATCCGACCTGACCGAGGACGAAGAGGCCGCCGCCACGCCGATCCTCACGGACTGGTTCACGAAGAGCTGGAAGGCGCGCACCGACGGCGACAGCAAGTTGCAGAGCGACCTCAAGCGCGAGCGCGACAAGGCGCTGCAGAATGCGCTCGGCAAGAAGAAGGCGCGCAAGGTCATCAACCAGGTCAATCGCCGCGGCGGCTGACCGCTCGACGGGCTTCTGCGTCCGACCTCTCGTGTGTGCGGAACGCGTCCCCGCGCGGACGGGGGTGGAACCCGGCCCCTACGACGACGCCGGTATGGGGCGCCTCAGTCGCGGGTCCATCGGACTGACGACCGCGACTCACCGGACGCGGAATGGCAGCTTCTTCTTTGTCTCGTGTCCGTCCGTGTCCCTCGCCACGATCTCGACCAGGTGCTTCCCCTTCTCGAACGCGGCGGGGTTCAGCGCGATCTCGTAGGGCGCCGCGGTCAGCGTGTCGCCCGGCGCGCCGTCCACCGAGAACGAGACGCTCCGTACGCCGATCGGATCGCTCACCTTCGCAACGAGCCTTGCGGTCTTCCTGAGCAGCGCGTTCGCGGAGAGACCGGAGAGCGTCACCTTCGGCCCGCTCTTGTCGTTGACCAGGCGCACCTTGATCTCGCCGCTCGTGCCTTCCTTGCCGGACGCATCGCTCGCGCGGACCTCGAGTGCGAGCGGACCGCGGTCGCGCCCCGCGACATCGACCTCGAAGCGCCACGGCGGAGCGGTGAGTGGGGGCGCGGCTTCGTCTCCACCGAGAAGGAGACGGACTTGCCGCACCTTGCCGTCGTCCTTCACGTCCGCGGTGAGCACAAGGAGCGAGCCGACGTGCCTGCCGTCGCTCCCGGCGGGCAGCGTAACCGTCGGCTCCTTCGTATCGGGCAGACGGATGTCGACGCCCGTGACGTTCGCGTCGTCCACCGTGACGGTGCGGACCGGTGCGCTGCCAGCGGTCACTACCGCCGCACCCGCCGGCACGTCCGCGAACCAGTAGAGCCCCGCCGCGTCGCTCTTCGTCGTGTGCTTCGCGTCGCCGACGGCCAGTTCGACGGATACGCCCGCCGCGCCGCGGGCGCCGGCGGGGCGCAGCACCCGGCCGGAGAGACACATCGTCGACGGCTCCTCGTCCATGTCCGCAACGATCCGCACGAGCCGCCCCTCTTCGCCGCCGCCCTGCAGTTCCAACGCGAACGCAGCCCGCCCGCGCCGCTCCGTGATCACGGAGAGCCGGTGGCGTCCCTTCGAGATCTTCAGCTTCGCGACGGTCGAGCGCTTCTTCGTGTTGGCTGGGTCGCTGCCGTCCACGACGCCGTCGTGCACGATCTTCCCGTCGAGGGCGACCACGACCCGGCCCTTGGCGGCGAGGTTGACCTTCACGTCCGTGTCCGCGAGCGCGTGCACGAACGCGACGGCGACGACGGAATCACCGTCGCGCAACCCGGTCGAGAGATCGATCTGGTCGTCTCCGTCCCGATGGCGCACGAACAGTGTGCCGTCCACGACGTCGCCGTGGCGCTGCGGCAGCAGCTTGGCCCCCGACTTGAAGAGCGCCGCGGCGTCGTCGCCGCGCGACGGTTGCGACACCACCCACGCACGCACGGCTCCTCGCGCGACGCGGATCCCCTCCTGCGCACCGGAGACGGTCGCTCCTCCGCCGTCCCGGAACACCAGACGCCGCGGTCCGCTGTGCGTGATCAGAACGTCTCGGATCACGCCCCTTCCGCGCACCATCTCCGCCGTCCGGCCCACGTCGGCCCCGGGATTGCCGGGAGCTTCAACGCGCACCGGACCGGAGTAGTCCTCCGCGATGTTGCCGAACCGGTCGACCGCCTGGAGCGGCAGGTCCGACACCTGCCCGAGCGCGACGCGGGACACCGGTGTGGTCACGTTCAGCATCTCCGCCGACGCGACCCGCACGACCGCATCCGCGACCGCGTGCGCGCCGGGGATCTGCGCGCGGAACGTCACGTCTCCGGACTTGACCAGGCGCAGTGTGTGGGGCGTACCGTCCACCGGGATGCCGCGGGCCCATCGCACCGGCGGCTTCGCCGAGGACAGCCACGCCGTCGGTGCGCCTGGGGCGAAGGGCGTCCCGTCTTCTGAAAGCGCGACGAGGCGCACCTCGAAGCTCTCGCCGGCCTGCACTTGGTCCGGTACCTCGAGCCGCAGTCCGGCGGGCAGAGGTGCGGATGCGGGCTGATCCACTCCGACGTTCTCGTTGACGAACGTTGGCTGCAAGACTGTCCAGCCCCGCGGCTCCGCCTCGCCGGCACCGGTCGCCTCGATCAGGACGTGGCGCTTGCCGCCCTGGAACCGCGCGGTATCGATCACGACGTTCAGCTCGTCGCCCGCTCCCTCCGTCACCGGAACGCCGTCTACGAACACGGCCATGCTCTCGGCGCCCTTCGCACGGGCCACGAACGAGACCTCTCCGCTCCAGCCCGTGCGGGGAGCTCCGTACACCACGACCTTCGGCCGCTTGGCGTACGGAGCGCAGAGCGGATCGCCGAGGACGAGATTCATCCAGTAGCGGAACGGCAGCTTCTGGTGGAACGTCTCGGCCAGCGTGAAGCCGTGGACGTACGGCGTGAACAGATCCGCCGACGGGAATGTGATGTTGTACGGCTCTGCCACCGCGCCGTGCACTCCGGTGATTCCCGCGCGGATCATGTGCGTGATCGGGAACTGTTTGCCCTTCCCCCCGGGAACGAAGTTCGCCGGCACCGCGCCGAAGCTCTGGAGCATGTCGCAGAGCGCGCCCGGCAGATACTCGTTGTCGTCCACTCCGGCGACCGAGAGGCGGGAGTACGAGCCTCCCGACATGTAGCCCATCACACGCTTTCGCTCACGGACCTCGTCGGCGCCGGCGGGCACGTGCTCGGACTTGTGCCCGAGCTTCTCGAGTTCCGCGCGCGCCGGGTCGTAGCCCGGGTTCCGGTTCGCCGCGTTGCCCCGCGCATCCTGGAACACGAAGAGTGTCTTCTTCGGCGCCGTCCCGTCGGCGGCGACGCTGCGGTCGATGAGCGCGATCGCCTCGTCGGCGGTGGAGGAGATGAGGGCAGTGACCAGGATCAGCCGGCCGGACTCGTCGAGAGTCGTCCGCGGCGCGGCGCCCGACAGGTAGGCGTTCTGATACCGCGGCATACGCGCGCCGTCGCTGCCGCAGATGGGCGTGTCCAACAGCTCCAGCGCGGCGGCGCTCGAGACCATGCCGCCGGGTGCGCGCAGCCGGATCGGCAGGCCCTGGGTGAGGACGAGGAACCGGACTCGGTCCTCGAGCTGCCGCTCGGCCAGGAAGCGGCGCAGGGGATCGACCACGTCCCGCACGAAGTCGGCGACGGGAACGGTTGCGTCGGTCGAAGACCGCACGCGGCACAGGTGAGTGGGGGGGATGTCGCGCGCGACGAGGTAGTGCGCCGCGACCCGTTGTCCGTCGGGGCTGTCGTCGTTGACGAGCACGACAGTGTCGGACGGGCCTCCTCCGGCGTGCGCGATGCCGGAGAGGAGCAGGAGAAGCGCGGTGGCGATCCGTCGCATGGAGCCGAATCGTACAGGAACCGCAGCACTGGAATCAGAGCGGGCCGGCCTTATCGGCCGGCCCGCTCGTGGATGTCGTCGTCGTCTTGGATCAGCCGCCGAACAGGTCGTCCAGCTTGTCCTTGGCGCTGCCCACGAAGCCCTGAGCGAGCTCCGGGTTCGTCTTGTTCGGGTTGCGGCGCTGTTCCATCTCGTGCTTGCGGAAGACCTCGCCGAGTCGCTTCGCGGTCTCGGCCGCGTACAGGCGGACCATGCCGACCGTGGTGGCCTCGTCGAAGATCACGGTCAGGAGGGTTCTGTCGCCCACCAGCGAGAGCTGGATGTTGTCCGTCTTGCCCTGGTGGAACAGGACGGAGAACTCGTCTTCGCCGAGCAGGCGCGCCATCTCCTTCGTCGCGGCGAACGAGCCGGCGACGAGGGCGGAGATGGTGTCCATGTCGATGTCGCGGGTCACGCCCTGACGGGTGACCATGTGACCTTCCTTGTCCACGAGGAAGACGCAGTTCGCGCCGGACAGCTTCAGGAACTCCCGAAGCAGCCGGTTGACGTCGCGAATCAGGTCTTCGTAGAAGACAAGGCGGTCATTTCGCAGTGTGTGGCTGTCCATGACTTAACTCCGATACGGGCCTAAACAGGCAGGCTCACGAGCCCGGTCGTGAAGAGGATGATGCCGACCGCGATGACGATGAGTGCTCCGAGTGTGACCGCCACCCACGGGACCGACTTCTCCTGCTTGATACGCAGATGCGGCCGTGCGTCACCCGCCGAGCTCTTGGGCGTGGTGCGAATGGTCGACGTCTCGAGCGGCGAAGCGTCTACCTGGCGCCGCTGCTGCTTCTGCTTCTGCTGCTGCTGCTGCCAGGGTCCTTCGTTTTCACCACCGACGAGGCCGGGGGACGCGGCCGGGCGCGCCGGCTGCTCTGCGGCCTGCTCGTTGATCTCATCGAATACGCTGCCTCCGCCGCCACCGAACCGCCCCGCGCGACTGGGTACGCCGACCGGCGGAGCAGGCGGAGAACCGCCCATGGTGTTACCGAAGCCCTGCCGGATGGGGGAGGCCGCCGAAGCGGCTGCGACCGCCGGCTGCGCCGCGACCGGCGCCACAGGCGCTGGTGCGGCGATGACCGCGGGGGCTGCAGGAGCCGCCTGGGCGGCCGGCGCGGCGAGCTTCGTCGCCTGAGGCCGGCCCGGGGCGCCGGGCGCCTCGCGCTGATCGCGGTTCAAGGTCTCGA
The DNA here is from genome assembly GCA_965248445.1 of Planctomycetota bacterium. Classification (GTDB taxonomy): domain Bacteria; phylum Planctomycetota; class JAJSAM01; order JAJSAM01; family JAJVHW01; genus CBDFJG01. The sequence goes on along the minus strand of CBDFJG010000001.1, from coordinate 412,662 downwards.
GGACCATCCCGGACAGGCACTTGAGTGTCGGGAAGACGCCCTCGCCGGTGATCGCGACGGCCTCGAACGTGGGGCAGCCCCACGAGTTGATCTTCGCGTTCAGTTGCTCGACGGGGAGCGCGTCCGGCAGGTCGCGCTTGTTCCACTGGATGACGATCGGGAGCTCGCGAATGTCCTTGCCGTACTCGGCGAGGTTGTTCTTGAGGTTCTCGAGCGACTCGAGGTTTTCGTCCATCTTGCTCGCGGAGGAGTCGGCGACGAACACGACGCCGTCAACGCCCTGCAACACCAGCTTGCGAGTCGAGTTGTAGTAGACCTGACCCGGCACCGTGTACAGCTGGAACCGCGTGCGCATGCCCGCGATCGTCCCGAGGTCGAGCGGCATGAAGTCGAAGAACAGCGTGCGGTCACCTTCCGTTGCGATGGAGGTGAGTTCGCCCTTGTTCGACTCAGGTGCCTTCTGGTGCACGATCTCGAGGTTGGTGGTCTTGCCACTCATGCCCGGACCGTAGTACACGACCTTGCAGTTGACCTCTCGGAGCGCGAAGTTGATTTGAACCATGTCTTTGTCTCCGAACCGCTAGATGCGGATCTCTCCCTGATTGCGGATCCGCATGGCGGCCGACTCGATCTCGATCTCGACCGGTCCCAGTTCCACGTTCCGGTCCATCAGCGCAACGAGGTACGCCGGACCAGCGTCCGTGAGAATGAGCTTCCCGTGACTCGCGACGAGCGTGAAGCGAACGAAGTGCCGCTGCCCGTACTTCTCGAGTGCGCGACGCGTCTGTTGGATGACTCCCGCGGCCATGGCGGCCACGAGGTCTTCCTCGAGGTTCCGGGTGACGTGTGCGGCGATCACCATGCCGTCCTTCGTGACGACAAGGCTGCCCTTCACTCCCGGGACGTCGTTGAGGCGCTTGAGGATGTTACGCATGGATCGTCTCCTTGCCGGTCCTCAGATGCCGCGCGATGAACCCCTGCAGCAGCTCCCAAGCGCGATCAGGTCGCATGGGATCACCGAAGAGGAGCGCAATGGTCAGTGAGCGAACGCGCACCACTGTGATGCTGCCGCCCGGACCCTCGATCTCGGCGCGCACGAGCGCGCCCGCGTCCATTCGCTTGCTGGCGTCATCTGCCACCTCGCGGATGCTGCGGATGAGCTCCGCGAACTGACGGCGCGACAGGGCGATTGCGTCGGAGAAGTCCGCCAAGATCTCTCCGTCACGGTCGAGCAGGATTGAGTTGCGCACGCCGGGCTCGCGGCCGAGGCGCGCGACGTCCTGCATCAGGTTCTCCATGTCGAGGCGTGCGTCCGACTGGGAGGGCACCGAAGGCGCTTGCGGGTGCAGAGTGGGGAAGGAGTCCGGCGCCGCTGCGAACGCGCCCTCTTGCTCGACGGCACGGGCGAGTTCCTCGAACGGCGTGGTGTCCGAGGGGTCCGACTCCGTGACGTGCAGACGCTGTAAGAAGGTCTGAACCTCCTTCGCGGTGGGCATCGTCGTGAGCACGGCGCGCAGCTGCCGGCGGGTCTCGCCGGCGCCGCCGACCAGGTAGTAGACCTGCGCGAGCAGGAGGTGCGCGCCGACGTGGTGCGGGTTGAGCCGCACGACCTTGCGGAGCGCCTGCTCCGCGAGAACCGCGTCCTTGGCGACCAGGTCGCGGAGGAAGCGGCTCAGACGGATCTCGGCCTGGATCAGGTACGGGTTCTCGTTCAGCGGGAAGCGCTCCGCGCACTCGTGCGCCATCTCGAGCGCCTCGTCCTCGTTACCCAGCTCGCGGTAGATCTGCGCGAGCTGCGTGTACGAGAGCGGGCTCGGGCGGCGCGCGATGTCGCGGCGCAGCTTCCGGATGTCGTCTGCGAGCGACTTCTTCTTCACGAACAGGCGGACGTGCAACAGCCGCTCGGAGTCCGGGAAGTGGCTCAGGCCCTCCTGCGCGACGGTCAGGGCGCGCTCGGGCTCGCCGAGTGCCAGGAACCGCTCCGCCAGGGTCCCGAACGTCTTGGGGGAGGGGGAGCGCTTGACCGCACGCCGCAGCGTATGGATCTGTCGCGCTCTCTTGATGCGTTCGAGCAAGTTCACGGCAGCCCGCCTCCTTTCCCGACATCCGGGACGCTCATCCATCGGGATTCCGCCTCGGTTCACTTGAGAGTGCCGCGAGAACGGTGCCAGGCTCGATCCAGGCTCGGAGCACGCAGGCTCCCGCCCGAGGCTCGGCCCCGGTTGCCTTCGGAGCCGAGAGCGTGGCTACCTCGAGATCGCGTGGACGCGGCGATCCGCCGCCCCGAAGACGATCCGATCCCCGTGGAGCACGGGCGTCGTGACGATCCCGATCGCCGCACCGGTCCGGCTCGGGACGCTGTACTGCCAGACCTGCTCGATCTGGTTGCCGGCGCACTGCAGGGCCGTCAGCCGACCGGCGGCGTCGCCGATCACGACCAGCCCGTTCAGGATCGCCGCGGACGCGCGCACGTCGGCGCCCAGATCCCGGGACGCCTGGACCGCGCCGGTCGCCAGCGAGATGGCCCGTACGCGGCCGGAGCGGCCGACGACGAACACCGTCTCGCCCTGTAGCAGCGGTCCGCCACGAGGCGCGATCGAGAGGCTCACTCGGCCGAGGTCACGTCCCGTACCGCGCTCTGCGCGAACCAAGTTGCCGCGGTCCGTCACCGCGATGATCTGAGAAGACGTCACGGCGATGCCCTGCACCGCACCCGCGTCGTCCTTCGGGTCCAGATCGATGCGCTCGGTGCGGCGCCCGCTGCGCGCGTCGATGACATGTACCTCGCCGTCGACCGTTGCCGCGAACACGTGGTCCGCGACCGCGACGAGACTTGCGCGGAACCCCGCCCCGACAGGCGCCGCGCCGTCGGCGGGATAGCGCCACGCCACCTCGCGGCTCGCCATGTCGATGCCGGTCACGCGCCCGGACAGATCAGCGACTACCAGGCGTCCGCTCGCGAGGACCGGATCGCTCCAGATCTGCCCCTCGACCTTCACGGAGCCGAGCGGATCGCGAGAGTCGACGTCGAAGAAGTACACGACGCCGTCGACGCCCGGGATCGCCACGACGCTCCCGCTCACTGCAGGACGTGCGACGACGCCGCCGGGGTTCGGTGTCCGGAGCGCCCACTCGAACTGACCGCCCGGAACGCGGATCATCTCCTGCTTGTCCCCGCGCGTCCCGACGATCACGCGGTTGCCGATGACGGTCACCGACGTCAGCTCCGCCCCGATGGGTGCGGACTGGAACGCGACGCTCTTCTGGAGCGTCGCCGTGATCTCCCTATCGATCAGCTTGCGCAGTTCTCTTGGGTTCGGCTCGGTGATTGCGTCGCGCTGGATCTCGAAGGTCTCGTAGCCCGAGCGCTTCAGTTCGATCTTGGAGTCTGCGCGGGGCGAGATCAGCACCCAGCCGTTCGTGAAGCCGCGCTCCTCGCCGTTGATGAGCACCTTGGCCCCTGCAGGCAGCGTCGTCACGTTCACGGGGATGCCGACCTGGGCTGCCAGGTCCATCGGCGGGTAGTTCGACAGGTAGGTCATGGCGCGCTGGAACGCGCCGTCGGCATCGCCGCCTGCCATCAGGTCCTCGACGGTCTCCTTCGCGCTTTCGAACGCCGCCAGGTTGTGGCGGAGGTCCTTCTCCCAGTCCATGAGACGCTGCCCGCGCTCGGTGGCGATGAAGGCAGGGCAGTGCTCGGCGTATGCGCGGGCGGCCTCGAACGCCTCGAGCAGGGCAGGCGTGGGCGTCGTCTCGCGATCGAGTCGTTCGGCGTCCATGAGCAGTTGCTTGGCCCGTGCGGTCAGCAGTTCCTCCGCGTCGGCTTCCAGGCCCTTGACGCCCTCGAGGTGGCTGCGCAGTGCCTCCGCCTCGGTGAGTGCGTGCTCGCCCGCCTCGGTGCCGGGGAACTCCTCGGCGACCGACAGGTACGCCTGCGCGGCCTGATTTGCGCGCGTGACCAGCTCCGTCCACTCGCCGCTCCGCTGCTGACGCAGCTCGAGCAGCGCTGGCGGATCGCCCAGTCGCGCCGCCAGCTTGGCGACCTCGCCACGCAGTTCATCGAACGTGGCTGCGTACTGCTCTCCGACCTTCGCGAGCTGCGACGTGGCCTGCACGCTCTGCTGCGTGCGTTTGGTGCTGTAGATCGTCCAGAAGTGCCAGGCACCGGCGCTCGCGGTCACGCCGAGCACGATGAGCAGGATGACCAGCAGCGCGCGCCGCTTCGACCGCTTGGCGCGCGTGCGCTTCAGCAGGATCCTGTTGAGGCGCCCGTTGATGTCGTCCCGTCCGCGGTCGATCGACAGCACCTTGCGGAACACCGCTTCGGCGTGCTTGTCGTTGCCGGTCGCGAGTGCGGTCTCGGCGATCGCTTCGTACTCCGCGATCGCCTCGCCGGTCATGCCCGTGGCCATGTAGACGTCGATGAGCCGCTGACGCAGCGCCTCATCGTCGGGCTTGAGGGACACGACGCGGTGCAGGACCTGGATCGCGCGGCTCGGGCGGGCGAGGTCGGTGTAGATCTCCGCCAGCTCGGTGCCCAGCCGGATCATCTCCGGCGCACGCGACTCCCGGCCGTCCGGGTTCATCGCGTAGATCTCGATCATCCGGTCCGCCGCCGAGAGGTCGGTCGGCAGGAACTCGTGAATGCGCTCGTAGATCTCGAACGCGGACTTGGCGTCGCCGTTGTCGACGCGCACCTCCGCGCAGACGCGGTAGTGGAACGCGGACCGCGCGAACTCTCTCTCGCTCTCGAGCACCTCGGCCAGCTGCCGGTGCGTGTCCGGCGTGTCGCCATGACCCTCGATGACCTGCGAGAGGAACTTCGTCGCGGCGTCTGTGTCTCCCGCTGCGAGCGCTTCTCCCGCGGCCTCGCGGAGCTCGGCGACCGGGACCGTTTCGAGTGCGCCCGCTTCGACGAGCAGCGCAGTGATCTTGCAGACGTCGAAGCGGCTGACGAACGACTCTTCGATGATCTCGTCGATGTTGCGCCGTCCGTCCACCGACGCGAGCACCTTGCCGGCGCGCGCGTCCTGGAAGATCGGGTCGTCGAGCGAGACGTTCTTCCCGGAGTAGCGGAAGATCACGCGCGCACTGGGCACGACGGTGCGCACCCACTCCCACTCGTCGATGCGCTGAGCGGCTTCCATGATCAAGCTGTTCACGTTGAACGTGACGCTCTTGATGTCGGGCTGGTCCAGCAGTTCGGCCGGCGGGTCGCCCGCATCGAACTCGAACTGCGCGCCCTCGGTCAGGAAGAGAGCGTAGATCTCCTCCTCGATCTGGATGCGCAGCGCGTCTTCTACCTGCTCGCGTGTGCACGCACCCTGCTCGACGAGTACCTGGCCGAGCAGCCGGCCGCTGCCTTCTTCCTGGCGCTGCAACGCGGCCTGGAGCTGGCCGGGGGTGAGCCAGTCCTGGCGGATCAGGATGCGGCCGAGCGCGTCCTGCTGGGACGGCCCGCGGGCGAGGACGGAGACTCCGTCCGGCCCGAAGTGCATCGCCTTGCGGCCTTCGGGGGAGTGGATGTAGAGCGTGCCCTCGCTCTGGTTGATCGACAGCATCTGGAACACGTTCGCGAGATCGACCGAGTTCAGGTTCCCGCGCAGAGCCGTCATCTCAGTTCCTCCTCCACAGTGAACGCCCATCTCGGGCTCACCACGGCGACGACGCGTGCGCAGCGTGCGCACGGCCACCAGGCTCGTATCGGTCGGTCCAGGCAGCGGGCTTGAGGCGGACCTCGGCCCCGGTACCGTGGTCGTCGATGAGCCCAGACGGCCGGCCGGACGAACCACGGGAGCGGGAGGCGGATCTCCCATGGCTGCCACGGCTCGCCGAGGTGGTGGCCGCGGCGGCTGTGGGGTCCGGCGCTGCGCTCGCCCTCGCCCTCGAGGCTGCGATCGGGGACGGGGTCCCGCTCAGCCGGATGCGGGAGGCGCTTCTCATGCTGGCACCGTTCGGGGGCTTCCCGCGTGCCCTGGACGCTCTCGAGGCGTTCGCCGTCGCGTGCGCTCGTGCGGGGGTGGTCGCCCCGGCGGAGCCCGACACAGGACCGGCGGAGCCCGAGAAGGGCGACGGGCCGCAGTTTCGCGCTCGCGGCCGCGCGTTCTTCGACCGCGTCTACGGCGCTGCTGCGGACCGCGTCCTCGACCGGATACGCACCCTCGATCCCGACGTGCCGGGCTGGGTGCTCGAGAGCGCCTACGGCCGCGTGTTGTCTCGCCCCGGGCTCTCCGCTGCGACGCGGGAGTGTCTCGCCGTCGTGCTGCTCACCGCGTTGCAGTTGCCCAACCAGCTGCGCGGCCACGTTCGGGGTGCAGTGGCGTGCGGCGCGACGGAGGAGGACGTCCGGGCCGCGCTGTCTGCAGCGGGGGACTTGCTGCCGTCCGAACTCGTCCAGGCCGCGCTGGCGTCACTGGCCGAGATCTCCCCACCACAGCCCGGCGACTAGCACTCCGCCAGCGAGGCAAGCCACCGCGAGGAGGACACTCAGGCAACCCGAGCGCTCGGCGCCCGTGCTGTCCGCCTTCGGCACCGGCGTGGGCGCCAGGCGGCGGCACGGGCCGCAATCGGCCAGGTGCTCGGCTGTCGCCAGGAGGAGTGGACCGTCCAGCTCGCCGCGCCATGCCGCGCCGATCACATCGTGCGGCGGGCAGGCGGTAGCCGGCTGCCCCTCGGCCCGAGCCGCCTCCCGGCAGAGCGGCTCAGCGGCGCGCAGCAGCTCGGCGAGCCCCAGAGAGCGGGTCGGGCTGGGAAGTCCACGGAGGCGCAGTGCCGACCGGAGGGCTCTCTCGATTGCGACAGGCCCCAGCCGCATCACCCTGCCGACGTCCTCGAGTACGTGCCCGTCGGCCAGGAGCCGGACCGTCAGCCTCGCCACCATCGGGAGATCGCCCAGGGGATCCACGCCGCTCGCTCCTCCTGCTGCCGGGAACCGAGATGACCGGCGCGCCGTATCATCTGGGAGATGGCGGCGAACGATGACCTCCTCTTTGCGGAGCACGCGGTAAAGGCCGGCTACCTGACCGAGGCCGACGTGCAGGAGAGTCTCGGGGTCCAGGCACGCATGGACGAGATGGGGGTCGGCGACTCCCTCCGCAATGTGCTGGTCAAGCGGGGCGTGCTGCGCGAGGGCGACGCGGCCCTGGTGGCCCGGTCGGCGGGGCTGCGCTCCGGCCGCGAGCCGATCCCGGGCTACACGCTCGAGGCCCGCATCGGCAGCGGCGCCATGGGGTCGGTCTACCGGGCGCACCAGCGGGGGATGAAACGACATGTCGCGATCAAGATCCTCCGTCGCGATCTGACGGACGACCCGCGACAGGTGGAGCGACTGCAGCGTGAGGCAGCGCTCGTGGGGCGCCTCGATCACACGAACATCGTGAAGGGCCTCGACTCGGGCGAGACCGACGGGCTGATCTGGTTCGTGATGGATCTGGCCGACGGCCAGACGCTGCAACAGAGGATCCGCGAGTCCGGCCCGCTCCCACCCGACGACGCGATCGACCTCGTGCGGAAGCTGACGGACGCGCTGTGTCACGCGCACGAACACGGCGTGGTGCATCGCGACATCAAGCCGGGCAACATCCTGCTGACGAAGGAAGGCGAGCCGTGCCTGACCGACTACGGACTCGCCAAGGGCGAGAGCGACGATGCGTTGACGCAACTGGATGCGACGCTCGGAACGCCGCAGTACATCTCGCCGGAGCAAGCGCGCAACCCGCGCGACGCAGACATCCGCAGCGACATCTACTCCCTGGGCGCGACTCTCTACGCCATGCTCGCGGGCCGCCCGCCGTTCCAGGCGGACACGCTCGCGGCGACGCTCACCAAGGTGCTCTACGAGCGTCCGGTCCCGCTGGACGAGGCCGCCCCCGGGACGCCGGAAGAGATCGTCTACATCGTGCAGCGGATGATGGCGAAGGACCGCCGTCACCGCTATCCGGACCCCACCGCGCTGCTGCGCGACGTCGATGCGCTGACCCGCGGGAAGCTCACGGTCCCGGCGGGATTCGAAGGCGACATCGAGCGGTTCGTCACATCTCGCCGCCGCCGCCGTGTCGTGGGGTGGTCGCTTGCCGGCGCCGTGCTCGTCGCCGGCGGCGCGGCGTGGTTCGTTAACTGGCAGGAGACGCGGGAGCACGCGGACCGCGAACTCCGCGCGCGGGGGGACCTGGACGCGGTGCTGGTGCGCCCGGGGACGCCGGACACATGGTCCGGCGACACGGTGGCGGCCATGATTGCGGGGCTCACGGAGGTGCGTTCGGAGCACCCCGGCACAACCGCCGCGGACACCGCGCTCATCGAACTCTCCGGGTGGCGGCGCCAGGAGGGCGCGATCCTGCGCGTTCAGGAACTGAGTCTGCGCGCGGACGACGTCGAGCCGTCGGCCTGGCCCGCACTGCTCGACGACCTCGGCGCGGAGCGCACCCGTCTCAACGAGGACGCGGACGCGAGCGTTGCCGCGGGCCGCCTCGTCAAACTGCTGACGGTTGCGCGCGGACGCCGGGACACATGTGCCGAGACGATGCTCGGCGGCACGGTCGAGTTGGTGGCAAAGCTGTCCCTCGACGAGGCGCCTTCGTATCTCTCGACCGCCGCGGACGAGATGCGCCGCGTCCTTTACGGCGCGGGGCGGGAGTCGCCGCTGGCGGACCGGCTCGATTCGATGCGGGACCAGTTCACGGATTCGCGGACGCAGTTGCTCCGTCACTTCGCTGCCTACGACCTGGCGGTACGCACGAAGGACCTCGGCGAGGCGGACTTGCAGGACCTGGAGGAGCGGCTCTTCCAGGCCTTCCTGGCCGCGGAGGGCGACGCGGACCTCGCGTCCCGCCTCGCCGGCCTGCCGCCCGAGGGCGCGCGTCGCGGCGCCATCAACGATGAACGCGAAGCGCGATACGTACGTCTCGTCGCGGCGTCCGCGCGACGCCTGGAGTCCGTCCGCGCGGAGGCGGCGCGGCTCGCGGCTCGCGGACACCTCGGAGACGCGGAACAGCTGCTGGACGAGTTCGGACGCGTCGCGCTGACCGAGGAGCGGCTGGCGGCGGACAAGTTGCGCCGCGACCTGACCGGCCGTCGGGAGGCCAGTGCGGCAGAGGCGGTCCGCCTGACCGACGCTGCCGTGCGAACGTACCTCGCGTCGATCGGCCGCCGGGAGTACGGCGGGGCGCGCGGGACGGCCGTCGAACTGGCCGCTCTGCTGGAGGGGCGTCCCGGAGACGACGGCGGCGGAGCGGAGTTCGCGGCAGCGGCGATCCGGCTCGTCGATCTGATCGAGGAGCGCGCCTGGGGAGCGCTCGTGCGGCGGTTGCGCACCGGACCGCTGGACGACGGGCTCTTGGTGGGCGGCAGCATGCGCTTGCAGGACCTGCGCGATGTGACGATCCGCGACGACGATCGGCTCGAATTCCAGCACGGCAAGGGACTCGCGTTCAGCGGGTCACTACGCGATGTCTCCCCCGTGGACTTGATCAACTACTCCGGCCTGCCAGGAGCGGACGCCTCCGGTGCGGCCGTCTTCGCCGCGTTGGTTGTGCTCGAGCCGCGCCGGGAGCGCGATCCGCGCAAGATCGAGAAGCGCCTCGCGAAGGTCGAGCAGTACGTGGAGCGGGCCGGAAAGGACCCGCAGTTGCTGCCGGTCGTCTCGCGCATCGCGGCGCGCCGCCGGGAACTCATCGCGATTGCGCAGACCGAGATCGCCGACGCGGAGATGCTCGCGCAGGACCGACACGATGATGCGCTGCAGGCCATCGCCGACGGGCGCTACGTCGACGCTCACCGCGATCTCGACCTGCTTCTCAAGCTGGAGAGACTGCGCGAGACGCGCTACGTGCGGTCGCGGCGAGAGGAGATCGGGGCGGATCGCGACCGCGCCGATCGTGGGCGCGCCACCGCGCGATTCGCCGAGCGGCTGCCGGGCGCCCGGCTCCTGGACGGCGGCGAGGGCCGTGCCGAGATGGTGATCGACTTCGAGGATCCGGACGCGGAGCGTGCCACGTCTCTGGCGCAGGACCGGACTGCCATCCACTCGCGGAAACTGCTCGTCGCCGACCATCCCGAAGGCGGTACGCCCGGCGGGAACGAGCGCGATGACCGTTACCTGGCATGGGCGCCGTGGGATGGTGTTCCCGACCACCATCCGAGCGCGTTCCCCGTCGAGGTGTGGCATCCGTTTGTTCCGCAACGCGGGATCGAGATCTCGTTCCTGTATCGCAGCGAGTCCCCCCTGTTCCTGATGGTGTCGGTGCACGGCACGGCAGCGGGTGTGCTCTCGGCAGCAGACGTACGCGAGGGCGGGCGGGGCGTCCGCATCTGGCACGCGACCTCGCTCGAGCGCCCGGACCGCGCGTTCGGAGAACGGTTCCGTACGCCGTACCTCAATCGCAATCCTGACGTTCTGCAGAAGGACGGGGACACGACCCTGTTCCAGTTCGAGGCCGGGCGCTCCTACCGCGTGCGTTTCGTCAAGCACGAGCGCGATGCATCGCTCTACGTCGACGGTCGCCGGGTGGCCACGACGGAGGTGCGCCCCGGTTCGGACGGCGATCTCTCCGGGCGGATCGTGATCCTGTCCTACACCAGCGGCGAGATCGACAACTTGCGCGTGTCCGGGTGGCTCGACGATGATTGGCTGAGGAAGCGCTGATGAGTGCATCGTCCGGCAGCAGTGGAAAGCGTGGAAAGCGCCCGGTTCTCGTCGTGGAGGGCCGGGGCGGACTCCTGGAGGGCGTGCTCCGCATCGTCCGCCACGGCGGGACGGTGGTCGTCGGACGCAGTCGCACGTGTCACGTCTCGTTGCGCCAGACGAGCGCGTTCCTGCACCACCCGCGGCCCCGCGACGTCATGAAGTCGCCGGCGTTCCGGCGTGTCTCCCGCGTTCACTGCGAGATCGCGCACGTCGGTAACGGCCGCGTCGAGATACGCGATCTCTCCGCGAACGGGACCCTAGTGAACGGAAAACCCGCGCCGCGCGCGCTGGTGGTCGAACCCGACAGCGGGCCGGTCTACGTCGAGCTGGGGGACCCCGAGAACGGGCGCCTGTATCTGCGGCTGGCGGATCCGACGCAAGTGCGCGTCAGGAAGCGCTCTCGAGCGACTTGATCGCGCTCGAGTTGAGCAGCGCCTGCCGGAGCTGCGTCAGGATCGCGGACTGCTCGGGGGGGAGGTCGGTGCGCAGCGAGTACCCGTCACCGAGCTCCTGGGCGAACGCGTTGTAGAGCCGGCTCGGGTTGTCCGGACCGCGGGTCCGGGCGACCGTCGCCTCCGCCTTCTGCCAGGTCATCGAGGGCAGCTCGGTGCCGTCGGCGAAGTGCACCGAGTGGTCCACGAGCAGGCTCATCGCGAGGAGCGCGTGGGACAGCAGCGGCAGTTCGCGCAGCGCGTCGGAGAGTGCGGCGTCCAGCGCGGCGTACGGATCCCCGGACGTGTCGGGGACCGCCGGAGCCGCGACCGGGGCCGTGCTCGGGTTCTTCTTCTGGTCGCTGTACCACCACATGCGAGTCTCAGAGTTCCTTTCGGTAGGCGGGGTGCCTGGGCATGAGCCCCGGCCGGTCCATCGAGGCGGCGAGGAATACATGGACGGCGAGGACGGTTCTGCGCGGCGGCCAGGATCTGGCGACGGCGAGGCTCCCTCTGAGGCTGGGGACCCTGCCGAGGCCGGTTCCCTGACTCCCGACGAGTTCGAACAGATGGTCCTCGAGATCCACCGCCCGCTGATGTCCACAGCCCTACGGCTCTCCCGCCGCCGCGCCGAAGCCGAAGACCTAGTTCAGGAGACCCTGTACCGGGCGTTCCGGAGCCTCGGCAGCTTCCGCAAGGGCAGCCGGTTCCGGGCGTGGATGTTCCGCATCTTGCACAACGTCTTCGTGAACCGCATCCGGCGGGAGTCGATGGCGCCGACCGCCGTGGACCCAGTGGACCTGCGCCCGGCGGACCACGACCACCCGGAGCCGGACACCCGTTCGCTCGGAGAACTCCCCGGTCTGGCGGACCATCACTTCGACGACCGCGTGAAGGCCGCCGTTGACGGACTGAGCGAGACGTTCCGCATTCCGCTGGTGCTGTTTGCGCTCGGAGACCTGTCGTACCAGGAGATCGCGGACGCGCTGGACATCCCGATCGGCACCGTGATGTCGCGTCTGCACCGCGGACGACGGCAGATCCGCGAGGAACTCGCCGGCTACGCGGCGGAGCACGGATTCGTCAAGCGGGACGGGCTCTTGAAGGAAGGTGATGCCTGATGGATTGCGCGACCTTCCGCAAGCACGTGCTCACCCACATCGACGGGGAGTTGTCCGGCGCGGAGCAGGGTGCCGCCGAGACCCACGAGACCTCGTGCGCCGACTGCGCCGAGTTGGCCAACGCCGAGCGTGTGTTCGAGGAACGATCGCGCTCCGCGATGCTCGCAGGCGTGCAAGACGCAGCCTTCGCGGGACTGCTGTCCGCGGCGCGCGAACGGGCCACACAGCCTGCCGGGGGACGCGTCGTCCGTTCCGGCGACAGGCCAAGGCGATCGCGTCGCTGGCGGCGGTCGCACTCGTTGCCGTGACCGCGATGTGGTCGCTCTGCATCCCGCCGTTCGAGTGCGCGTATCTCCAGGCGATGGAGGCGGCGGCCACCACGGCCGACGGCGCCGCGCTGCCGCCGAGCGGTGAGCGCGACGGCCTGCTGAACCGCGTCCTGCCGCCGATCGAACTGCTCGAGTACTCGCAGACCGGCGTCGGCGACCTCGTGAACGTCGGATACCGCGCCGGCGCCCGCGCCGTGCGTGCTCGCTACGAGCGCGGGGGGGGCGAGGGCTTCACGGTGATCTGGAGCGACCTGATCGGCTCCTCGCCGTCGTTCCGGCGCCACGTCGAGCGGGACGGGCTGGACTGGTGGATCGCCGAGGAGAACGGCCGGAACGTCGTGACGTACATCTGTCCGGAGACCGACACGCTCTGCGCCCTGGTGGGCACGCTCCCCGAGGAGCGTCTCCGCGAGATCGCGATGACCCTGCGCTGCAAGTGAGTGAACCGTCTCGTGGTTCGCGTCGTCGCAGTAGAGTTCTCGCGCCCCTGACCCTGCCGCTGACTCTGCCCCTGACCCACCCTGGAGACCCGGGTCCATGAAGATCCACGCCCTGCTTCGCAAGATCGCCCTGCCCCTCGCCGCCGCGTGTGCGCTGTGGTCGGGTCTCGCGATCGCGCAGGACGACCCGCTTGGCGGCGGGCTCGCGGAGGAGCAGAAGTTCGAGATCGTCTCGGTCACGGCGGACCCGGCGACCGTTCCGGCCGGCGGAACGACGCAAGTTCGCGTCAAGATCGAGATCGTCCCGGACTGGCATCTCTACGGGTTGAAGTACGGCCAGCCGCCGCGGATCGAGCTCGATCTGCCGGAGGGCCTGACCGCGGGCGCGCTCAGCGAGTTTCCGGAGCCGCACGAGATCGCACGGATCCCCGACATGCCCGATCTGATCACGATCGAGCACGAGGCCGAGGTGACGTTCTCGATCGCGGTGACGGTTGCGCCGGACGCGGCGCTCGGACCGCGCACGATCGGGGGCTCGTTCAGCGCGATGGCGTGCGATCCGATGCAGTGCCTGCCCGAGGAGACGCGGCCGATCGAGGCGTCGTTCGTCGTCACGGAATGGCTGGGGCCGGAGACGGGCGGCAACGGCGCGTCTCCGGTCGTGCCCGGCGCCGGCGAACCCGAGGAGATGTCCGGCGGCGTCGGCGGCATCATCGGCAGCGGCGTCTTCTGGGGTCTCATCACGCTGCTGACCCCGTGCGTGTTCCCGCTGCTCCCTGTCACCGTGAGCTTCTTCAGCAAGCAGGAGGGCGCCGTCCTGCCGAAGGCGCTGGTCTACGCGTTCGGCATCATCTTCACGCTGACAGTGGTCGGTCTGATCTTCGGAGCGAGCCTCGACGTGATGGCACGCGGCGATGCGTTCAACGTGTTCGTCGGCGTGCTCTTCGTCGTGCTGGCGCTGTCGCTGTTCGGCCTGTTCGACCTGCGTCTTCCGGGGTTCCTCACCGACGCCACGACGAAGCGCAGTTCGGCGACCGGGTTGATCGGGCCGTTCTTCATGGCGATGACGCTCGCCCTGACCTCGTTCTCCTGCTCGATCCCGTTCCTCGCGATCATGTTCACGACGTTCGAGGAAGGCGACAAGTCCGCCGCGCTGATCGGACTGCTCGCGTACTCGGTCACCGTCGCGGTGCCCTTCTTCTTCTGCTCGCTGTTCCCGGCGCTGCTCAAGACGATGCCGCGGGCCGGCGGCTGGATGAACGCGGTCAAGGTCACGATGGGATTCGTGGAGTTCGGACTGGCGTTCAAGTTCTTCAGAACGGTCGCCATCAACCACGACTGGGACATCCTGCCGCGAACGCTGGTGCTCGCGATCTGGGCGGCGTGCGCGTTCGCAGCGGCGATGTACCTGTTCGGGATCTTCTCGCTGCCCAAGGACACGAAGGTGGAGACCGTCGGCACCCTGCGCATGCTGTTCGCCGTCATGTTCTTCTCGCTCGGGCTCTACATCGTGCCGGGGCTGTTCGGCCGCCCGCTGGCGTCGGACCTCGAGGGCTTCATCCAGACCGAGCCGAAGGATCTCTGGATCGTCGGCGATGGGGGCTCCGCGGGTGACACAGCGCACCTGGAGTGGCCGCGAAACGACTGGGAAGGCGCGCGCGAACGGGCGATTGCCGCCGACCGCTACGTGCTGTTCGACTTCACCGGCAAGGGTTGAATCAACTGCGCGGCGCTGGAGATCATGATCTCCACGTCCCCGGAAGTTCGCCGGGAACTCGACCGCTTCGAGCTGATGCAGATCTGGATCCAGGACCCGACCATCGCACCTCTCGACGTACAGCAGCGGGCGCGCATGAAGAAACTCGTCGGGAACATCTCGATCCCGCGGCACGTGATCGTCGATCCGCACACGGGCGAGATCCTCGCGTCCGCCGACTGGTCGAACGCACGCACGCCGGAGACGTACCTCGACTTCCTGCGCAGCGTCCGCTAGCCGGCGCTAGCGCACTTCGCCGCGGATCGCCTTGACGCGGTCGGGTATGTCGCCTGCGCGCAGCGCGCGGGCGACGTCGAGACCCGAGATCACCGTTGCGACCCGCGCGAACTTGCCCTTGGGACCGTCGTCGGCGAGCACCACGAACCACTGCGAGCTGGCAGAGTCCCTGTGGGCGCCGCGCGCAAGCCCGACGTCGCCGACTGCGAACTTCGTCGCCGATCCGGCGCCCGGAACGAACCAGCCGGCGTCGCCGGTGCCGTTGCCGCGCGGGTCGCCCGTCTGCGCGAGCCGTCCGGGGATCACGCGGTGCACGGGCAGGCCGTCGTAGAACCCTGAGCGCGCGAGCGCCCAGAACTGGGCCGCCGCGCCGTAGTCCGTGAGTGGGTCGATCCGCAGAGTGATCTCGCCGCGCGAGGTCACCACCACGGCCGTCGGCACGCTCGCGGTGCGCGCCGCGGTCACCTTGACGGTCACCGACTCCGCGCGAAGGCGCGTAGGACCGGGCTGACCCAGCGCCACGCTCAGTGTCAGGTCTCCGGTCACGAGCGCAGGCAACCGGATGTCGGCGGCGATCGATTTCCCGGCGGGCACCCGCACGCGCCGGGTGGGTCGCTCGCGGAACTCGACACCGTCGTCCTGCGACTCGAACGAGCCGTAGAGCCTCGTGATCATGGTGCGGGTCAGACCCGACTCCGGTCCGGCGACGGTCAGCGTGACGGCGTCGCGCGCGAGCCTCAACGCCGGCAGCGTGACCTCGTCCCGCCCGCGGTTCTCGAACTTCAGGCGGAGCACGATGTCGCTCCCGACGCGCACGCTCTTGTCGGCCAGAGTGATGCTGAGCGGCGGAGAATCGTCCGCCGACCGGGCGCAGGGCGTGGCCAACGAGAGAACGGCCGCCAGGAGGAGGGCGCGCCTCATGCCACGCCTCCGCATGCCTCTGCGATGCCGACCAGGACCTCGTCCACACTCATGGTCGTCATGCAGATCGGGTCGGCGCACTGACGCAGTGCGCAGGGCGAGCAATAGACACCCTTCCACACGTGCGCGGTCTTCGGACCGCGCGGCGCGTAGATCTGCGGATCCTTGGGGCCGAACAGGACGACGGTCGGACACCCGGCCAGGGAGGCGAGCGTCAGTGGTCCGGAGTCCGGACCGACCACGACGGCGGCACGCTCGGCGAGTGCGCGCACCTCGCGCAGGTCACGCGTCTCCGGTGCCAGGCGGGCGGCGCCGTCCGACGCGGCGACGATCTCCTCCGCGAGGCCCCTCTGGCCCGGACCGAAGCCGACGAGCGACGGCACTCCCTCCCGCGACTGCAGCTCCCGTGCCAGTGCCGCGAAGCGTAGCGCCGGCCAGCGCTTGAACGCGCCGAAGTCGCTCGTGCCCGGCAGCAGCAGCACGAAGCGTCCGTCGTCCACGTCCGCCGCAGCCAGTGCCGACGTCACCGCGGATCGCGTGCGCTCGTCGACAGGGACAAGTTCCGCATCGCCCGAACCGTTCGCTCCAAGCGGCGTGAGCAGACGGCGGGCCCGTTCGCTGCGGTGTTCCCGCGAATCGGGGGACGCAGCTACGGTCTCGGTAGCCAGTCGATGCGCCCCTTCGCTCGCCTCGCCACGGGGTAAACCGATCCGCCGGGGCGCACCAGAGAGCCATGCGAGCATCGCACCCTTCAGGTTGCCCTGCAGATCCACGGCCACGTCCGGCCGCCACGCACGCAGTTCCCGCCTCGTCCGCCACGCCGCCCCGGCATTCGAAAGCAGGCTGCCGCTCTTCTTCCGGTCGAACACGAAGACGCGGTCGATGTGCGGGTGGCCCTGCACGGCGTCCTCGAAGCGGCGCTCGACCAGCCAGCCGATCGCGGCGTTCGGCCGGGCCGCGCGGAGACCGGCCAGCGCCGGCATCGCCTGGAGGACGTCGCCGAGCGACGAGAGTCGCACGAGGAGGATTCTCTCTGCGGCGGCCGGCCCATTCATCAGCGCGAGTATCGGGGCCGCACGCCACCCGCGGAACAGAGGAACCTCCGCAGGTGTCGAGGCCCTGGGCCGATACGGTTGTTCGCCGCTCGCCGGGCAGGCCGTAAACGATCGTTGACGTCGCCCCGGCTGTGCCCTTCTCAGGAGCGTGAGAACGAGCCCGGCAGGACATTCGCGGGTCCGTTGTGAAGGCCAAGCGCGCCTACAATCACCTTTCCCGGTGCCTCGCAGCGGCCGGGGGGTGTCGGACGGTCTGCTCGGCGACAGGATCGGGCGGCCTCCGGAGGTCGAGAGAGGATCGTGAAAGTGCCGAGAGCCACGAGAGCAAGCCGGTACGTGCATCGACTGGGCGCCGCCGCGCTCGCGGTGATCTGCCTGACGCTCGGCGGCGCCGCCGGCGCAGGGTGCCTCGCGCCCACCGACGCGATCGTCGACGGCGCGGGGACGGTGGGGCCGTTCTGGGGGAATGACGCCGGCCAGCTTCTGTATGCGCGCGACCTGACTGGTGTGACCGAGACGCTCGTGATTCGCGAACTCGAGACGGCTGGACAGATCGTGGCGCAGCGAGGCGAGACGAACGACTTCTTCGTCGGTTTCAACCTCGAGCGCTGGGAGACGTTCAACGCCGGGACGATCAACGCCGACGGCGACATCGGACTCGTCGCGTCCACCGTCATCCCCGACGATCCGCTGACGCAACTCAACGAAGCCCTGCCGCGTCGAGGCGCCTACTTCCGTCGAAGCAACACGATCTACCGCATCGGCCGCTTCGGCCTCGACTCTCCGATCGACGACGCATTCGGCGACCCCGTGCCGTGGGGATCGTTCTTCGACGCCGTCGCGCTCGGCCGGCTGCCGTCTGGGTTCGGACGGGCCCTCGTCACCGCGCAACTGGGTGCGCCGGACGGGCGCACGGGCATCTTCCTGTTCGATGAAGACACGGTCTCGCTCACACCGTTGCTCCTGACCGGTGATCCGTCTCCCGCAGGCGGTACGTATCAGACGATCGCGCGCACCCGCGCCAACGCCAAAGGCGACGCCGCCATCTTCGCGCTGACCGAATCCGGTGGCACGATCTCGCCCGGTCTCTTCCTCCGTGACTCGAACGGCTCCGGCGCACGCATCGTCAAGCTCGGGCTCTCGGGCGACGCTGCACCCGGCGGCGGCAACTTCTCGATCCTGAACGACTTTGCCATTGATGGAACGGCGACCATCTACTTCGCCGCGACGCTGGCCGGCGCACCGTCGCCCAGCGGGCTGTTCAAGGCGGCGCCGCCTGTGTACGTGCCCACGGTGGTGGTGCTCGAGGGTGACGAGACGCCGCTTGGCGGGACGTTCGACACCTTCGAGGCCGCCACCGTGCGTGCCTCAGCGGATGGCACACTCATCTTCGGCGTGCCGCTGTCGGACGACATCGGCGGAAGCGGGATCTTCTCGGTCGTGGCCGGCGGCAACCCGCTACCGCTTGCGAACGAGGACGGCGTTACGACGGTCGCCGCCGTCGCCGAGGGAAGTGCGGCGTACCAGACACCGGCCGAGACGCACATCGTGCTCCCGGCGGGTGGCGAGGCGGCGGGGCCCAACCACTTCCGTATCGTCAAGGTGGATCTGAAGAACAAGACGGCGATCAACAAGGACACGCTGAAGTCGTCGGGCGCCTTCCGGTTGCCGCCGTTCGGGGACGGCCCCGGCGAGACGGCCCCCGTCGTGTTCGGCGATGCGCCGCAGAGTCGCATCACCGTCGGGCGCGTGTGGGCCGACGGTGAACTCGCCCGCATCACCGAGGTGATCGTGACCGTCTCTTCGTCGCCCGGCAACGAGTTCACGTTCGGCATCGACAACGCCGACGGCGGCACGCTGCGTTACAACAACCTCTCGCAACGTGCGCCCTCCGTGAAGTTTGCCAAGGACGGTTCATCCGCGACGTGGAGCTTCCGCGCCAATCCGGGACGCGGAAAGCTGACGGTGGACCTGGCCAAGCAGACCTACGACTTCAAGCTGAGTCGCGGGACGCTGCAGTCGTCGTTCGAGCCGATTGCGTTCCGCGTTCGGATCACGCTGCGATCGCGGGCGGACGTCGTTGGCGCGGTGGCAGACGAGGACTCGCTGCTCCACGGCGACGTGCGGATCGACGCGCTGCAGCCGAAATTCGGCTCCGGCCGCAGGGTGGTATCGGACGGCGCCGGAGTGCCCGGCGGCTCGCTCTTCGTGGACACGCTCCGCGTGAAGCGAAGCCTGAAGGTGAGAAAGGGACAGGCGGCTCCTGAGGTCAAGTCCGACAGCGTGCAGGTGACGGGCGCGCTGCGACTCTGCCCCGGCAGCACGCCGCCATCGACGCCCGGTCTGACCGGCGACTTCACCATCGGCGATCTCGTCCTGAACGACTTCGTTCTGCGGCGCCGGGGGCGCTCCGGGTCGCGGTATCGCTTCAAGTCCGGCAGGGGCGAGACACCGAAGGTCACCGTCGACGTCGACCTCGTGAAGGGGCTCTTCAAGATCAAGGCGACCGGTGTCACGCCGCTCACGGATCTGGTCGACGCCGACTTCTCCGGGGCCGTCCCCGCGAACACCGCCGCCGCCGACGTCGCAGGCATGTCGATCCCGTTCTCGATCTCGATCGACCGCGCCTACGAGGACGCCATCGACCTGCCCATGACACGGCGCAAGGGCGGCAAGAAGTTCGAAAGGTGAGCAGCGCCCCGCCAAGGGGCGCGATCGAACTGTCGATGGCTCTCGGATTCGAGGCTCCAAAGCGGGAAAGGGCCCGAATCCACCCCGGATCGGTAAGGTCTCGCCCATGCCGAGGGCCCACGTTCCCCCGGGGTTCGCGCGGCAGAGCGCGGACGGAGCGACGCTCGTCCTCCGCGAGGATCTCGCGGACCGGCTGACGGCCGCCGGTCTCGCCCGGCCCGCCGAGCTTCGAGCCCGGGCGCACGCGACGTACGCCGGACGGGGCGAGCCGTTCGCGATCGAGGTGCCGGACGTCGGGCCGGTGTTCGTGCGTCCCTACCTCCACGGCGGCCTCCTCCGTCGCATGACGGCTGACCGACACGCCGGGGACGGCCGCTTCCTCGACGAGCTGGCGGTCCTTGTCGCAGCACGCTCCGCCGGCGTTCCCGTCTGCGAGCCGCTCGGCATCGTCTCCCGGCCGGCTGCGGTCGGCCTGCGGCGGGGCTGGCTCCTGGTGCGCGAGGAGTCCGGCGCCCGCGACGTTCTCGCCGTCCTCGGCGGCGGCGTCGTACCGCGGGATCGCCGCGACGTGCTCGCTGCGGCCGGTCGTGCGATCCGCGCGCTGCACGACGCCGGGTTCGCTCATCCCGACCTGCACTTCAAGAATCTGCTGTGGACCGCGGACGGCCGCGTGCTCATCCTGGATCTGGATCGCGCGACGGCCGCGGACGATCTGCCACGGGCCCGTCGGATCGCCGAGCTGTTCCGCTTCGACCGGTACGGCGCCAAGCGGGCGGCGCTGGGGGACTCCGTCACCCGGACGGACAGACTGCGCGTCCTGCGGGCCTACGCCGGCACCGACTGGCCTGCGCGCGCCGAGTTGCGCGAACTGGCGAGCCGCCTGCGCGCACACATCACACGCCACGGCGTGCTTCGCCGATCGGCACAGACTCCCGGCGCTGGGGTCCCGTCGTGAGCGGGGGAGGACGGCCGAGGCTCTCGGTGTGCGTCGTCGCGATGAACGAGGCGGACAACATCGGCGACTGCCTGCGGTCGGCGGACTTCGCCGACGAGTGGGTGGTGATCGACAGCCACTCCACGGACGCGACGCGCGAGATCGCCGAGGAGTTCGGAGCGCGTGTCGAGGAGCGCGATTGGCCCGGGCACCTCGAGCAGAAGAACCACGCCATCGAGAGCGCTTCCCACGAGTGGGTGTTGTGTCTCGACGCAGACGAGCGTGTCTCGGCTGAACTACGCGCGAGCATCCTGGCCGCGCTCGCCCTCCCGGAACTCCCGGTCGGCTTCGAGTTCAATCGCTGCACGAACTACATGGGCCGGTGGATCCGCCACGGCGGCTGGTATCCAGACCGCAAGCTGCGGCTGTTCCGCCGGTCCAGGGGCAAGTGGGGTGGCGTGAACCCGCACGACCACGTGTACGTGGACGGACAGGTGGAGCGGCTCACCGGCGACCTCCTCCACCACTCCTATCGGTCGCTCTCCGACCACCTGCGGATCATCAACTCGTACACGTCGATCATGGCGCAGGGGAAGCTCGACGCCGGCGTGCGCGCGTCGCTGTTCGATCTCACGTTGCGGCCGTTCTGGAAGTTCCTGCGCATGTACTTCCTGAAAGCTGGCTTGCTCGATGGTGTCCCCGGACTGGTCGTCGCGATATCCGGGTCGTACTACGTGTTCCTCAAGTACGCGAAGCTGCGCGAGATGACCGGCCGGGAGGGCCGTTGAGCGAGCCGGCTCCCGTGCGGTTCTCCGCAGGTGGTCTGGAGTGGCTCGGGCTCCCGTCCGCGGTGGCCGGCGTGCGCGACGTCGTGGCGGCGCAGCTCGACGACCTCGAGGCCTTGCCCGGCGCGGTGCTCGTCAAGCGCAACCTGGTGCGCGCCGTGATCCGCGCCGACGTGCCGGGCCTGGGCGACGTGATCGTGAAGCGCTACGCCGTTCGCGGGCCGCTGGACTGGGCCAAGTATGCCGTGCGGGCTTCTCGGGCAGAGGCCGAGTGGGAGACGAGCCGCGCCCTCCGCAGCGCGGGTATCCCGACGGTCGCGTGTCTTGCGATGGGCGAGTTGCGGTCCATCGTCCTCCGAGACGCGGCGCTCGTCGTGCGCACGATCCCCGGCGCGAGGTTCCTCAACCAGTACGTTCGCGAGAGCTGGGGTGACGCCCGCGACGAGCACCGCTCGGAGCTCTTCCTGTCACTCTCGCGCACGGTCCGGCGAATGCACGACGCCGGGTTCGTGCACAACGACTTGCACGGCGGCAACGTTCTGGTGAACGGCCCTCCCGACGCTCCGGCGCTGCACGTGATCGATCTCCACTCGGTCGCACGGTCAAGCTCGCCGGGTGAGACCGCCCGCTGGTCCGACATCGTCACGCTCCTGCACGCGATCCGGCTCGACACCACGACCGAGGAGCGCGTCGCGATGTGCCGCGCGTACGAAGAAGAGGGCGGGCGGCCCTCAGGGACGCGCGTCGGCGCGCTGCTCAGCTCCGGAGGTCTCACGGCGGAACTCGAGCCGCGGCTCGCGGCGCTCGAGAAGCGGCGGGTGAAGAGCCGCACGGCCCGCGCCCTCGGCCGCTCGTCACGGTTCGACGTGACCCGCCTCTCGCCGTACCGCGTGCACCACCTGCGCGCGATCCGCGCTTCGGCGTTCCTCCCGCTGATCAAGGAGCATGCCGCAACGCTCGCCGTGGGCGGACGGGCGGTGCTGAAGGACAGTCACCGTTCGGCGCTGACGCGGCAGACGCTCCGGATCGACGACGAACGGCGCTCCGTGATCGTGAAGGAGTACCGCATCCGGGGCGTGGCCGCGCGACTCAAGAACCAGATCCGGACCACGCGCGACGTCGCTGCGTGGACCGCGGGCTACGGGCTGATCGTCCGAGGGTTCGAAGCGGCCGAGCCGCTGGCTCTGCTGTGCTTGGGGCGCGGATTGCTGCTGTCGTCGTCGTTTCTGGTCATGGAGGACCTCGGCGACTCGACACGGTTGGATCTCGTCGCGCTCGAGCGGTTCGCGGGGGCACTGGACAGCTCCGGTCGGGGTGACAAGCGGCGCCTGATCGCGGCCACTGCCCACCTGTTGCGGCGGCTGCACGCGACCGGCACCTATCACGCCGACTTGAAGGCCGTGAACCTGTTCCTCCGGGAGTCGGGCGAACGGACGGCCGTGGTTCTCGCGGACTATGACCGTGTGGAGTTCGACGCGGACGTCCCGCGGCGGCGCCGGCTCAAGAATCTGTCCCAGCTCTCGGCGTCGATCCCGATCTGCATCTCGCACGCGGACCGACTGCGGTTCTTTCGGGCCTACGCGCGGGATGAGCCGGAGCTGCTCGCGGACTGGAAGGCCTGCTTCCGACACGTCGCAGAACTCTGCCGGCAGAAGATCGTCGTCCGCATGGAGCCCATCGAGTAGCCAAAGCGCGTGAAGCTCCTCCACCTCTTCGCCAACTGGAAGTGGACCGGTCCTGCGGAGCCGGCGGTGAACCTCGCCGCGACGCTGGCGGAGCGCGGGCACGAGGTGCACTTCGCGTGCGGGCGGGAGGTCAAGAACCTGCCGAACCACGTTGCGAACGAGGCACGCCTGCGCAAGCTGTCGCCGATCCTCGGTCTGCGTCTGGGCAAGCACCGGCACCCGATCTACGACCCGATCGACCGGCGTGCGCTGCGGCAGCTCATCCGCAAGACGTCGCCGGACGTCGTGCACTGCCACCTGAACAACGACCACCGTCTGGCATTGGGCGCGACCGAGCGCCTGAAGGTGCCCGTCGTGCGCTCGCTCTACGACGGTGAGCCGCCACGCAAGGGCCGGGACACGTCCGCGCTGTTCGATGACCGTACTTCTCGCGTGCTGACCGTCAGCGATCGGATGCGGGATGCGGTGGCGGGGCGCTTCCCGATCTCCGACGATCGTGTGATCACGGTGGACGGCGCCGTGAACCTCCGCCGCTTCAATCCCAAGCGTCGGGGTCTCCCGGATCTCGCTAGCGAGTACGGCATCGAGCCGGGCGATTTCGTGGTCGGCATCGTTGCGCGTATGCAACGCCACCGCCGGTTCGAGATCTTCTTCGAGGCGCTCACGCGAGCGGCTGTGCGCGTTCCGCACCTCAAGATCCTGCTCGTCGGCCGCGGCACCTGGATGGACGAAGTGGCGGTGAAGCCGGCAGCACGCAAGGAGCTAGTCGGCAAGGCGATCTTCACGGGCTACCGCCAGGGCGCTGAGTACGTCGCGACGCTGCGTTGCATGTCGGTGAAGGTGTATCTGACACCTGGCTCTGACGGTTCGTGCCGCGCGGTGCGCGAAGCGCTCGCGATGGGCGTCCCGATCGTGTCCGCCCGCCGCGGCCACCTGCAGGAACTCGTCGAGGACGGGCGCACCGGCATTCACATCGACGACGACGCCAAGGAACTCGAAGAAGCCCTCGTGCGGCTAGCGAGTGAGCCGGACACGCTCGCGAAGATGTCCCGCGCCGCAGCAAAGACGGCCAAAGACCGCTTCGGACTCCCGCGTCAGGCGGAGACGGTCGAGAAGATCTACACCGACATCGCGTAGGGGCGGGCCGCCGCGCCCGCGGACAGACCGGAGGCTCGTCCCTCGCAGGACGATTCAGCCGGAGCGCGTCGCGCGCGGCGCGTGGGCGGGCGCAGCGGCCCGCCCCTAGAGCGAGCTCTCTACCGAGTTTCGAGTAGCGAGGGCGCGACGATTGCGTAGCAAGCGGCGTGACCGTAGTCCTCCGCAGCGTCCGGAGGACGCGTAGGAGGGGTACATGAGGCCGCAAGCGGCACGCAAATATCTGCGTGCCGCGTCAGCGGCGGTCTCTCTCGCCGTCACGGTCCTTGTCGCGGCCGCGGCGGAAGATGAACTTCTCCTTCACGACGGTGCCGTCGGCGCGGGTCATTTGGAGTTCCGCGCGACGTGCGAGCTTGCCCACCGGCACGGCCAGTTCGATGTGCGCGACCAGGTAGCCGGTTTTCGACCGCTCCTGGCGCAACGGTCCCTTGTCACCGGGGCCGTCCCGCCGCACATTCGCGGTCTTGCGGTCGCCGGTCCAGGAGACGAGCTGTAGACGGGTCACGTCGTCGATCAGCGCGACCACGCGGAGCTTCTGAACGTCGTGGTTCGCCACGAAGTCGCCACCCGCCGCCGGCAGCTTGCGGAGCTTCGCCGTCGTCTTCTCGTCGCCGAGCGGCGTGGGCGTCCACGCGCGCCACCGTACGACGCGCACGTTCCCGCCCGGCCGCACGACGCCCGTCGTCTTGGTTGGGGCGGGCTTCGGCGGAGCGGCATCTGCAGACAGCTTGAGCGCGACTTCGCCCTTCGCGTCCTTGCGTTTGATCTGTGCTGTCACGACGACGGCGTCGCCCTTGTCGGCGTCCGGTTTCGACGGAGCCGTGTACACGATCGTGCCCGGACGGGATGCGCCGGCCTTGCCCGGTCCGCGGACTCCGACCTTCAGCTCGCGATCGTGCAGCGGCACCGTGCGCCCCTCGCGCGTCTCGCCGAGGACGTCGATCTCGACGGTGCTGCCGTACGCGACCGTCGTCGCGCGCGGACGAAGGACGAGCCGGACATAGATCCCTCCCGGCCCGATCTTCACTTGCGTGGAGCCGCGGACCGCGGGCGCCTCCAGCAGTGATGCAGAGAGGGTCACGGTCTTCACGCCGTCGATGTTCTTGGGCGCCTGGTACATGAACGCGTACGGGCGTTTCTTCACGAACGCCGAGCCTGCACTGGCGTCGAGCTGCACCTGCCGGCCACCGAACCCGACGCGCGCGCCCGTGCTGTCGATCCCGACGACTTGGACCGGGATCTTCTCTCCAGGCGAGAGCGTGCCCGCGTCCGGCGGCAACTCGACGTCCAGCCGGATGGCTTCTCCGGCGAGCGCCTGCGCTGCGAGCGCGACGAATGCCAGCACTGCCATCGTGACTGTGAGTGTTCGCCTCATGCCGTGTCCTCCTCGTACTCCCCGTTGCCGTCCTTCGCATTCGCGGAGTCGTTGTCCCGCCGCCACCAGTCGCGGAACGGCCACCACTTCCGCCGCCGTTCCGCGCGGGCAAGCGTAGCCGCCTCGACTTTGCTGAGCGACCCCGGTTGCGCCCGATGCTTGTACTTGAGCACACCGGAGACGTCGATCGGTGCGAACCGCCGCATCCGCCAGCCACCCGGCCGTGCGCAGACCGCGGCGCCGAAGTCCAGCACAGCGGGGCGCCCGTCCGGTTGGAGAAGGATGTTGCGGCGCTGCCTGAGATCGAGGTGCAGCACGCCACGTGCGTGCATCTCGCGCACGATCGCCAGCAGGTGGTCGAAGAACTCCGGCGTTTGCTCCACGCGTGGAGTCTTGCCGAGGTCCAGCCCCTTGAACCGGGTCATGACCAGTATCCACGTGCCCGCTCGCGCTTCGATGCGGGGAATCCCCATGATCCCCGCGAGCCGCGTCAGCGCGCGCACCTCGCGGGCGAGGATCAGGCGCCCGACGGTCCAGCGATAGAGCGGCGTACACCCGCGGTAGTCCTTCGCGACCCACTTGCGTCCCTCCCGATCGAGGAGCCGGACGGTGGCGCGGAACGGCCCCTGCTTGCCGAGCAGCCTGCGGGTGGTGGCTTCGACCTCGGCCGGTGTAGCGGGAGGAGCCTCGGCGGGAGGCGGGGGGGCCGTCATCGCGGGAGGTTACTCCCGTGCGAGGCCAGGGCACGCTCTCGCCCTACTCGTACGCGGCCCGGCCGCCCGGCAGGCTCGGGATCGGCGTCTTGTTCGCTCCCCGGGTCCTGCCACGATACTGCGGCCCGTGCACATCGGCATCGACTGCTCGTGCGTGGCGAAGCGGGAACGGACGGGGGTGGCGCGCTATTGCGTCTCGCTTATCCGGAGGCTCCCGGAGGCCCTCGGTCCCGACGACCGGGTTACGCTCCTCTACCGGGTCTCGCGCTTCCGGCGGCGGCGCTGGTTCGAGCGGATCGATGATCCGCGGTTTGGCACCGCGATGTTCCATGACCGAGTGGTGCCCTTCGGCCGGCGGGGGGCGGACGTGGTCCACGGCCCGGATCTCCGGATCCCGAACTTCTCCGACGTTCCCGCGGTCTCGACGGTCCACGACCTCTCCGCGCTCGACCTGCCGGGCATTGCGCGGGAGTCGTTCCGCAGGCGCAAGGCGGAGGCCCTGCAGACGGTGGCTAGCCGGGCGGCGGTGATCCTCTGCATCTCCCAGTACACGGAACAGTCGTTCTTATCGCGCTTCCCGTCGGCGGAGGGGCGCACCCGCGTGGTTCCGCTCGGCCTGGCCGAGCGCTTCCGTCCCCGTTCGCCGGAAGAGGTCGCGGTCGTGAGGGAGCGGTTGGGGATCGGCCTGCGCTACCTGCTGTTCGTCGGTCAGATCTCTGCCCGCAAGAACCTGGCACCGCTCCTTCTGGCATTCGCGGAACTGCGCCGGGACCCGCGGTTCGAGGACGTTGAGCTCGTGCTCGCCGGGCCGGTGCAGACGGGCGGCGACAAGTTGCTGCAAGACGCCGGCGCCCGCGGCCTCGACTCCGGCGTGACGGTCGCGGGATTCGTTGGCGACGACATCCTCCCAGGCCTCTACACGGGCGCGGCGGCCTTCTGCTTCACGGGCAAGGCGGAGGGCTTCGGCCTCCCGATCCTCGAGGCGATGGCGTGTCGATGCCCGGTCGTGGTGGCACGCGCCGGTGCGTCGGTCGCCACGTCCGGGGGCGCCGCCGTGGTGGTCGAAGCGGACGACGCGGGCCAGTTGCGCGACGCGCTCGCGGAGATACTGGACCAGCCCAGCGTGCGAGACGAACTCGTCGAGCGGGGGGCCACACACGCTGCAGCGTTCAGCTGGCGCGAGACGGCAGCGCGCACGGTCGCTGCGTACCGGGACGCCCTGCAGGCGGGAGAGCCTGCTTGAGCGCGCTGCGTGTCATGCACGTCGATACCGAGCGCACGTGGCGGGGTGGCGAACAGCAGGCGCTCTACCTCGCGGAGGGCCTCGCCCGGCGCGGCGTCACCCAGCTCTGCGTCGGTCCGCCGGGATCTCCGTACGTCGAACGACACCGGGCCGCGGGCCTGGATGCCGCGGAGATCCGCATGCGCGGCGAAGCGGACATCGGGGCAATCTCGCGTCTCCGTGGCCACCTGAAGTCGTTCCGACCCGACATCGTCCATATGCACACGAGCCACGCGCACACGCTGGCGATGATCGCGTCGCGCACGACCGGCATCGGGAAGCGCGTCGTCAGTCGACGCGTGGACTTCTCGATCTATCGTAATGTGCTGCGGCTCTCATGGTTCAAGTACCGCTTCGGGATCGACCGGTACATCGCGATCAGCGAGGGCATTCGCCGGCAGATGATCAAGGACGGTATCCCGGCCGAGCGCATCAGCGTGGTCCACTCCGGCATCGACCCGGCGCGCTTCGAAGGCGTCGAGCCGCACGACTTCCACGCGGAGTTCGGTCTGCCCGCGGGGGCGCACGTGATTGGCGACGTGGCGGCGTTCGGCTGGCACAAGGCGCAAGAGTTCCTGGTCCAGGCGATGCCGCGCGTCCTCGCCGCCGAGCCGGAAGCGCGCGTGTTCCTGATCGGCGAGGGAGAGTGTCAGCCGAAGGTTGCAGCGGAAGCGGCACGCCTCGGTGTGCAAGAGCGAATCATCTTCACCGGGTTCCGCCGAGACGTACCCTCGCTCATCCGCGGCATGGACTGCTTCGTGATGTGCAGCGTCCTCGAGGGACTGTGCACGAGCTTGCTCGACGCGCTCGCGCTGCGCTGTCCGGCGGTCGGCTCGGCGGTGGGGGGCATCCCTGAGGTGCTGGTGCACGAGCAGACCGGATTGACGGTGCCGCCGCGCGATCCAGAGGCGCTCGCCGCGGCGATCCTCCGCGTGCTGCAGGATCCGGAACTCGCCGGCCGGCTGCGTGACGCTGGTGAGCGCCACGTGCACGTGGGCTTCACGGTCGACACGATGGTGGACGGCAACCTCGCCGTGTATCGCGAGCTGACGGAGAGCGCCACATGAGGCGTATCTTCCTCGCCCTCACCGTTGTGTTCCTGGCGGCCACCGTCGCGCTGGCTTGGGGTCACTACCACGAGACGAAGGCGTTGCGCGCCGCCGCCGTCGGTGGGCTGGGACCAGCGGTCGACGCGCTGGAGAACCGGTTCGTCGCGACTCTCTCCGAGGGCGCGGACGCGCTGCGTGCGTGGGACGGGAGCGGTCCTCCCACTCAGACCATCGACTGGGCCGAGAGCGTGTCTGCCTCCGCGGCCCCCGAAACGGTGCTGATCGCCGGGGTAGACGCGGCCGTTCAGTTCGCCGGCGACGGCATCCACGTGATCGTCCCCGGCGAGGCAGCGTCAACCTACCGCCGCGGACGCATTGCGCACTCCGCGCTGATCGACCGGCTCGAAGCCGACGCCGCCGTTGGTCTGCCGGCCTCCGCCGCCTCGGAGCGCGAGGGCCGGTACTCACGCATCGGGCTCGTCTCTTCGGACGGCAGCACGCTGTTCCTCCACGGAGCCGCGCCGAAGAGCGACGACGGTGGCGGGCTCGACATCACCAACCTGTTCGGCGGTTCGGGAAAGACGTTCGCGCGCAAGCAGATCTCGCACGGCGATGCCGGCGACGCCCGGGGGTACAAGGGGGAGGACGGCGACGAGGCATTCGGTTCGTGGCGCGAACTTGCCGCCGTGCCGGGCACGTGGGCGCTGGTCGAGATCCGCGACGTCGATGCCACGTGGTCTGCCGCGGGACTCCCGCTCCGAGCGTTCGGTGCGGAGTTCGCGCAGCTCTTCCTGTGGCACCTCACCCTCGGCCTCGGGATTCTCTGCCTGCTGCTGACGACCTTCCTGTCGCTGCAACGGCGCGGCGTGAAGTACGGCGTGCTGATCCGCGTCTTCCAGTTCATGGCGCCCTACAAATGGGGCATCGTCGGGGTCGTGGTGCTCGGCATCTTCTACTCCGCGGCGGGCCTCGTCACGAAGGTGCTGCTGGTCCAGAAGCTGATCGACGACGTTCTCGTCAATCCCGGCGACGACCCGATCGGCCTGTTGTGGACACTCGCCGGACTCATCGCGGGGATGTCGGTGCTGTTGGCGGGAGCGCACTACGCGCGCGAGTACCTCAACAACTACTACGCGACCGCGATGATGGCGGACATTCGGTTGACGATCGGCACCAAGATCGTCTCGCTTCCGCTCGAGTTCTTCGCGCGCTTCCGCTCCGGCGACCTGTTGGCACGCATCGAGCGCGACGCCGCCGCGATGAAGCGGGTCATCAATCTGGCGATGGGCACCGCGTCCATCCAGCCCTTCGAACTGGTCGGTGCCGTCGTCACGGCATTCGTGGTCAACTCGCGACTGGCGCTCGTGCTCCTCGGGATGCCCATCCTGGTCTGGCCGCTGTTCCGCATCGCGAAGAAGATCAAGAGCCGTGCGGAGTCTCGCCAGGTCCTGCTCGCAGAAATCAGCCACGTGATCTTCCAGATGCTCGTCGGAGTGAAGGTCATCAAAGCCTTCGTCGGCGAAAAGCGCGAAGCGGAACGGCTGGACAAGGCCAATCAGCGGTTCATCGGCGAGGCGCGGCGGGTGCATCGACTGTCCGCGCTGTCCGAGTCGCTGCTCGAACTGATGCAGAACCTCGGCGCCGCGATCATCTTCGTCGGCGGCGGCTACCTGGTGCTCGGCGGCCAGGTGTCGGTTGGCGACGTCACGGCGTTCATCGTCATCGTGCAGCGCGCTTACACTGCCTCGAAGAAGCTCACGAAGACGGCGAACTCGGTCGTCAACGCAACGCCGGGGACCGAACGCGTGTTCGAGATCCTCGACTACGAGAACTCACTGAAGGACGGACCGCGCGAGATGGCGCAGGGCCGGCTGAAGCGTGGGATCGAGTTCCGCGACGTCTCGTTCGCCTACGGTGAGAAGGACGTCCTGCGCGACGTGAACCTGACCATCGGTGCGGGTGAGATCGTCGCCGTCGTCGGACCGACCGGTGCCGGAAAGACGACGCTTTGCGATCTCGTCTCGCGGTTCTACGACCCGACGGAGGGCGCGATCCTCTGCGAGGGCGCCGACATCCGCGAGTACAGCGTGCAAAGCCTGCGGGAGAACATCGCGGTCGTCACGCAGGACGCGTTCCTGTTCAACGCCACGATTGCCGAGAACATCCGCTACGGCAAGGCGGACGCTACCGGTGAGGAGATCCGGGCCGCGGCCGTAGACGCGTTCGTCCACGACGAGATCAAGGGCATGGAGGGGAGCTATCAGAAGGAGGCGGGGGAGCGCGGTTCCTCTGTCTCGGGCGGACAGCGTCAGCGCATCACGATCGCTCGAGCGATCCTGAAGGACGCTCCGGTACTGATCCTCGACGAGGCGACGAGTGCGCTCGACACGCACGCCGAGAAGCAGGTCCAGGCCGCTCTCGACAAGCTGATGTCGGGACGCACGGTGATTGTGGTCGCGCACCGCCTCTCGACGATCCGCAATGCGGACTGCGTGGTCGTCATGCGGGACGGCAAGATCGTCGAGACCGGCGCTCCAGCCGACCTTCTCGACAATCCGGACAGTCAGTTCAAGCGGATGTGGGAGCTGCAGATGGGGCAGGGCCGGGACGGCGTGTGAAGGCGCCGCGGTTCGCGGGCATCCGGCGGCGCAGCCGCTTCGACATCGGGCGGCTGTATCTGCGCAGCGCTGCGCTCGGTCTCCGCGACCGGGCGCTCTTCCGGGACGTGCGGACCTACGCATTCCTGATCGGCTATCCGCGCAGCGGCAGCAGCCTCGTCGGATCGCTCATCGACGCCCACCGCCACGCCACGATCGCGCACGAGCTGGACGCGGTCGGGTTCCTCGATCGTGGGTTCGGACGCTCGCAGCTGTTCCACCTCATCGCGGCGAACTCCGCCGAGTTCTCGGGGTCGGGGCGGGAGTGGACCGGCTACTCCTACGAGGTTCCGGGTCAGTTCCAGGGCCGCAGCGAGGGCACTCGCGTCATCGGGGACAAGAAGGCCGGCCGCACGACGCGGCGTCTCGGCGCGAACCCGGCGTTGCTGGCGCGGCTGCGCGACACGGTGCGTGTGCCCCTGCGGATGGTGCACGTCGTGCGCAACCCGTACGACAATATCGCCACGCGGCACCGCCGCCGGCCGAAGGACGAGCTCCGCGAGACGATCGAGCGTCACTTCGCCCTGTGTCGAGCCGTCAGCACGATTCGCGAGGTCGCGGGACCGGGTGAGATTCTCGACGTCCGTCATGAGGACCTGATCGTCGACCCGTCCGTCACCATCGCGCGGATCCTCGACTTCATCGGGCTCGACGCCGACCCCGAGTACCTCCGCGCGGCGTCCGGCATCGTGTACGCGGCACCGAACCGCTCCCGCGACCAGACGAAGTGGAGCGATGAGGATCGCAGCGACGTCGAGCGACGCATCGCGCAGCACGATTTCCTGAGCGACTACAGCTGGGACCGGTAGCGCTCTTCCCGCTGCCGGCGGGCCGCAGAAGAAGACGCGCGCGGTACCGCGTCATACCGAGACCCGTCACACCGAGACCGGTGACAGATTCCGCCAGGTGTACCGGCCCGAAGGCGCGGGGGGTTCTGACTCCCACAGCCTGCGTGTGCGACACCGTGACGAATCTGTCACCGGAATCACGCCCGCTTGTCGGCCACCGCCGCCGGGGCGAGCGCCGTAAGTCGGCTTGGTTGCGACTGTCTCGCGTTCTATGGGCTCGCGCGCGAGGAAGCCGTCGTGCGTGGCGCTACCTTCCGCTCGACCACGCGGACACGTCGCCCGACTCGAATCCGTCGGCGAAGATCAGGGAGGTGTCGATCTCGCTCTCTTCGATTTCAAACGCGGTGATCTTCGGGTCGCAGTCGAGTCCTGAGAACACGCTCTGGAACAGCCCGTCCGGCTGCCGAGACGGCTGCATCCTGTCGATCTCCGAGTTGTCGGCGTCGAACACGCCGGCCCAGATGTCGTCGCCGTCTAGAGATTCGTAGCCGGTGTATCCGGTCCCCGTGATGACTCGGTTCCCCTCGAATGTGAAGTCCGTCAGGAACAAGTACTCCAGTCGATTGCGTGTCGCGCCGCTGCTGGCCTGGTTGTTGCGGTCGAACTGAGGCGCGACGAACTGGGGGAAGTCGAAGAGGTCGATGTCCATGAGGACGTCGTTCTTGCGGGCCGTCTTCTCGATCTTTCCGGACGCCTTCCGGACGGCGGCCAGCACCTTGTCGTTGTTCCGGTTCAGACGTTCGATCGCCTCCCCGAGCAGGCTGTCCATGTCGCCGCTCAGCTCCGGGACGGCATCGAGTGCCGTGGGATTGTCGTCGTAGAACTCCAGCACGATGCTCGCGAGGCTCGCGATCATGCCGCGCGTGTCGTTCGTCGTCTGAGAGAACGTCTGCTGCAGCGCGTTCTCCGTCTGGAAGAAGATGAGCAGCACGTCCGGATCCGATGACTTCAGGTTCTGGACGATGGTCTTCGTCTGCTGCGAAAAGAACTTCTTGTGGTCGCTGACCAGCAACTTGTGTCGCTTGACGAGCGCGCCGAAGCGACGGTTGATCGTCTTCGAGATCGCCCTGGCGATCTCGTCGCCGTTAACGGCGTGTGCCGTGTCCAGTGTCGGTGTAACGAACGAAGCAGTGAGTGCGACCGTCACGAACGCCGCGAGCGTGGTCTTGCGCATGGTGGAGCCCTCCCCCGTGCGCCGTCGCGCACGTTCAGTGCAGTGCTGCCGCCGCCCCGGCGGCCTCTTCACCGATCTTGCGGCACTCCGAAGCGCGGGGGAAGCGCGAACCGCCACCCGAGCGTGGACTCAGCGCGCGCGCGTCGAGTGCCCATCTGACACGAGACGAGTCGTCACGATGCGGCGACCGCATCAGAGAGTGGCTCGTCGTCCGGGTGCTCGCGGGCCGCGTTGGTCTTCGCGGGGTCGTCGAGTTGCCACCCACCCTTCCCCGTGCCGAAGTGCCTAAACAGGGCGTACGGGGGGAGCCCGGCCTTGATGTCCTCCCACCCTAGCAAGACATACACGTTGACCAGGGTGAGAGCGTACGAGTGTTGCAGGAGCGTCGCAATCACGTCGAGCCCGAGGGGGTCGAGCGTCGTCCCGACTCGGGAGTTGTGCTCGGCGACTCGCCTCCAGAACTGACGCGGGGGCTCATCCGGACCAGCACCGACGACTTCTGCGGGCGGCAGACGTCGGGTTGGATCAGATCCAGCAGCTCGATCGCTTCGTTCGCGCGTTGTCGCACCTGCTCGGTGACGTGATCCGACTGCGCAAGAGACTCCGCGAGATCGTAGGGACTCTGTTCGATCCGGATGATCGCGCCGCCGAGCGAGTCCTCGGGATCGCGGAAGCGCTTCTCGAGCTCTCGCGACCGGTTGGCATTCGTCTGAACATAGAGCAGCTCGAGCGCAGCACCGAGGTGCCGGAACTCGCCCACGCCCGGCATGGTCAGCAGGGGCTTGGACTGCGGGGCTGGAGGGCCTGAGCCGTTCAGCACGAGCAGATCGCGTCTGCCGGACTCTCGACGCACGTAGTCAACGAGCGACGCGACCTCACTCTCGCTCGCGAGACCGTCTTTCCGGAGCCGCGTCAGGCCGTCCAACAGTGCGTCGGCTCGGGCCGGCAGCCGTAGGCACCAGTCGTCGGCCATGTTGTTGAACACACCACCGTCCGTGAGTAACAGACGTCGAACGGAACTCCACGCTCCGGCATCGCTCGCTCCGTCGGCCGTCGTCGGACGGAAGTTGAAGAGGCTCGACTTCACGGCCCGAGGTGCGAATGCACCTGGGAGGTTTGCCGACGCTTGCACGGCGTCGTGGAGCGGCATCTTCTGGGCTCTGCCCATGCCGAACGAGTCATTGTAGACGAAGTCCCGAGAGAAGAAAATCGGCTGACCGGTTGTGAGTTCCGTAGCACAGAACACATGAAGCGGTTCGGAACCGATTTCGCCCAGTTTCACACTCTTCGCGGTCCAGGGTCGGGAGGGCGTTGAGAGATCCTCGGCATCGGGCATCGGGAGACGGCCCCCGGGCACCGCCCCGTAGGTGGCCTTGTGTCGAACACCGAGGAACGTCGCACGAAGTGCGCGACCGGCAAGGAAGCTCCTCGCCGACGCGAGTTCCGCGATGAGCAGGACGAACGCCAGCCACGTCACCGCCCTTGCGACGATCGCCTCGTGGCGCCACGCCACGGCGTCGATTGCTGCGACCGCCAGCAGGGCCAGGGTGATTGACAGGAGCACGCCGTAGATTCGCGTCTCGATGGGGTGGAAGGCGGAGCGCGCTGACCGGATGAACGCAACGCCCACGGCGATCGCGGCCGACGCAAGGAGCATTCCGTTGGACCAAGGGAGTACTTGCCACCACTCCATCCACCACACCATGCCGGCGGTCAACACCATTGCGGTGAGCATCGCGATGAAGACCCAGATGCCCCACCAGCTCCACAACGTCCCGCGAAGGTAGGCAGCGACGGATCCGGCCATGTAGGAGGGGAACAGGACGCCCATGAGCAACGTGAGCCCCCAGTCTCCCGGACCTCGGTCGACGAACGCCCAGAGCGTGAAAGGCCAGTACAGCGACAGCCCGACGATCAGCGGGACCGCCAGCACCGGGTATTGGAGCGAGAGGGTGGCTCGCCGATAGGCCTCCCTCGTGCCAATGAGCAGGCCCAAGCACGTAGAGCCGCACACGAGCCAGACCATTGGCGACCGCCCGCGCAGGCGATCTAGAAACGGGTCCTCGAATACCCGGAAATCGCCGAACAGAAGGCAAATCGCGATCCACCCCGCCAGCAGATTCCGGAACAGCCGAACCGCCACGGGGAATCCCGCGACCTGCGCCGCGAGCTGGCTCAACTCCACCTGGAACTCGCGCTGGTCGACGGCGTTGTACTTGGTGTCCAACGTGGCCAACTGCGCGTTCAGAATCGAACCGCCCGAGACCGAAGCGATGGTGCCGACCCTGCGGTGGAAGTCCGAGTCGACCAGGAACAGGAGGGCTCCGAGACCCCACATCGTCGCACGGTGTCCGCCACCAGAAAGAGCGATCGACAGGGGTACGCCTTCCCCTCGCCCAGCTTCGTCGTCGCTCTCCATGCTGCGCCTCACTGTAGCGCGTCCGACATCGTGGCGCGTGTGTCGCGCGCGAACGGCAAGGGCGAGGTACGGCTGTTCACGGCGCTCGACGGAGCTCAACAGGACTCGGACGCATTCGTCGTCATCGCCGACCGTGCGGGTACCACCGTGCTCTTCCCGCTCGCCATTGCGCTGGGGGACTTCGACGGCGATGGCGTAACGGACCTGGCCGTCTCTCGCGTGACGCCGGCAGGAGACGGGGTCTTCGTGTTCGCCGGCGGTACGCGCATCACGGGGAATCTCGACGTGACCGATGCCGACTACAGCTTCGCCGGGGCCGCTCCGGGAGCCGTGTTCGGCGCATCGCTCTCGGCCGCGGACGCGGTGGGAGATGGTGCGGACGATCTCCTCGTCGGCGAACCGCTGCCCGGGTCGGCCGGCCGCGCGGTGTTGATCGAGGGCGGCGCAGGATTCGGCGGCACACCGACTCTGCGGATTGTGAGCGGCACCACGACGGATGACGACTTCGGCTCGGCGGTGGGCCTCGGTGACCACGACGGCAACGGCGAGGTCGATCTGGTGGTGGCCGCCGGAGCGACGGCGGTCAAGGAGGTCTACGTCTTCCTCCAGTCGAGCGGCGTGTTCTCGTCGGTGCCCGACGTGACGTACTCGGCCGAGGGCCTGCTCGCCGACTTCGCTCAGACGTTGGCCGTCGGTGAACTGACCGGAGACCAGTTCGCGGAGGTCGTGGTCGGCGCGCCGTTCCACGACTTCGTCAACACCGACGAGGGCCGCGTGTGGGTCTTCAACGGTTCAGCGACGCCGGTCTCGCGCTCGGCGATCGCCGCGGACGGCTCGATCCGCGGGGTGATCCAGAACGACTTGGTCGGCGCTGCGCTCGTCATCGGCGACGTCAACGCGGACGGTCAGGACGACCTGCTCGTCTCCGCGCCCCGTCCGGGCGACGGGAGCTTCGGCAGTTTCGGCAGTCGCGTCGCCATCTACCTCGGCGGCGTCGCGATCGGCACGGCCGGTTTCGGGAACTCGCGCGACATCATCGACGCCGAGACGTCGCAGGATGCGTTCGGCCGCTCGCTGCTCCTCTACGACACCAACGGCGACGGCCGCGACGATCTGATCGTGGGCGCACCGGAGCACGATACCAACGTGAACCAGGGCGGGACGATCTACGTGTTCCGTGGGGCGCCCTCGTTCGTGCCGGCGGACTTCGACGCCGCCGACGCGACCATCGACGGACGCCGCAACGGATTCTCGCTCGGCGACTGATCCCGGCCGCGTCGCTGGCATCGACGAAGTGATCGGAGAGACGACGACGCTGATCAAGAACGCGGTCAAGTTCACCAGAACACGGCGAAGACGAACGGTGAACCGAACTTCAACAGCCTGCGACCGAAGAGCGAGAACACGTGCGACGGCAACGAGTTCGCGAGCGAGGAGTTCGACGACGAGTGAGCGCGGACGCCGCTCTCCCGCTCGATTCGTGAGCGATTGCGCCGACACCGTGATGGGAATTGCTGTTCTCGGGACTGTCTTCGCCACGGGAGCGCTACCGTCTGAGACATGAAACAGCTCCAACTCGTCGCGCTGACGATTGCCTTGTCCGTCGCCGGGGCTGCCGCGACCACCGTTCTCCTGACACGGGACGACGTCGAATCGACCGACCACGACACCGCGCTGGCGGAGATCGCTCAGCGTCTCGACGCTCTGGAGCGGCGGCAGGGCACGACGGCGCGCGTGCGCGCACCGGAGCCGCGGGGCCAGCCCCACGTTACGCCGGCGGCTGGACTGACCGAAGCCGACGTGCCGCGCATCGTCGATCTGCGAATTGCGGCGTCGACGACAGCGGCGGAACCCGCGAACACACCGGTCGATGTGACACAGTTCCTTGCCCAACTCTCGACTTCCGGACTCTCCCAGGCGGAGCGCGACGAACTGTGGGCGCAGGTGCAGGAAGCTGGCGCCACCGATGAGCTCGTCTCGCGATTCGAAGCGATCGCAGGCGACCAGTCCCGCGACGCAACGGCACAGTTGCAGCTCGCGCGGGCGTACTTCGCGAAGATGCGTTCGACGCCCGGGGGCCCCCAGGCCGGCAAGTGGGGCAGCCGAGGTGCCGACGCCCTGCTGCGCGCTCTCGAACTCGACGAGACCAACTGGGAGGCGCGATTCGCGCTCGCACGGCACTACTACTGGGCCGACATGCAGGCGGAGTCACTCCGCGAGTTCGAGCTCCTGGTGCGGCAGCAGCGGGACCGCACGCCGCTCGACAAGCACGCCGAGGCGTTCGTGTGGCTCGGCCACCTCTACTACAACCTCGACCGCGCGGAAGACGCTGAGAAGACGTGGCGCTCGGGCCTCGACCTCTTTCCCAAGGACACGGCATTGCAGAGCCGCCTCGAACTTCTCGACGAGGTTCGTGATCGCAAGGACGCGACGGCGCGCTGAGCGGATCGGAGACGATCCCTGAAGTGCCGTGTCCGCTACTTTGGAGCGCGGTACCTCTCCCACGGCGGACGGACATGGATGTGACGAAGCTCGGCGAGCCAAACATCGAGATCGGACCTCTCCGAATCTGGGTTCATGGGCGCCAGTTCGACGACTCTCAGGACTACTGGGACGGCAACTGGTTGCGCATCACGGCGCACTGCGCCGAGGGCGGTGGGTCGGTACGAGCCCACGGCTCGATCCTGCATCTACCCGAGTTGGCGAGCTTCGCGACTCAGTGCGAGTCGCTTCACGAGGTCCTCAGCGGAAAGGCCGAACTCTCGTGCATGGAGCCGAACCTGGGAGTCGAGCTCTCCATTGCAGACTCGCGTGGCACGATTGAAGCAGAGGTCCGAGTTTCGCCAGACCATCTGCACCAGGACCACAGGTTTCGATTCTCGATCGATCAGAGTCACTTGCCGGCCATCAGTGCGGGCGTTCGCGGCGTGCTCGATCGACTCCCGATTCGTGGGAGCCCCTAGAACGCAATCTTGTGGGCCGGCGCCGCCGCCGGAGTCCCGCGATCAGCGCTCGAATACGTGGGCCATGTCGGTGAGCCGGGCACCCTCCGCGTCCTGAACCGCGTACTTCCCGCCGCTCCAGATCGCCGCGCCGCCGTGGTCGCCGTCGTTGCGGAGGCAGTGGATCTTCACGTTGAAGGTCGGGTGTCCCTGCTCGTTCAGGAGACGCTCGTCTTTCGTTCGCGCCACGATGCGCTTGCACGCCTCCAGCGCGGCCTCCGTCGCCGTCATGCCGCAGCGCATCGACTCCACCGCCAGGAACGCCGCGCATGTGACGATGCAGGCCTCGCCGCGCCCCGTGCAGCCGGCGGCTCCCGCGGTGTCGTCCACGTACAAGCCCGCACCGATGATCGGGCTGTCGCCCACGCGGCCGGGGATCTTGTAGGCGAGACCGCTCGTGGTCGTGGACCCGCCCATGCGCCCGTCCACTGCGCGGGTCAGACACGTGATGGTCCCGCCATCGTTGGGCGGCACCCAGTCGTCCTTGTCCGACAGGTTCTCCTTCCAATCGAGCCAGCGCTTGCGCGCCTTCTCCGTCAACAGGTCCGTGTGCGGGAAGCCGTGGGCGCGGGCGAACTTGTAGGCGCCCTCCCCGACCAGCATCACGTGGTCGGTGCGGTCAAGCACACGCAGCGCGACCTGGGAGGGATGCAGGATGTCGCGGATGCCCGCCACCGATCCCGCGAGCCCACGGGTGCCGTCCATGACGCACGCGTCGAGCTCCATGACACCTTGTTCGTTCGGGGAGCCGCCGAGACCGACGCTGGTGTCCTCCGGATCCGCTTCGTTGATGCTGACGCCCTGCACACTGGCGTGAACGGGCCGGTCGCCGGCCGCAACGCGCTCGCACGCCTTGGCGACGGCTCTCAGTCCGTTGCCGCTGGACACGGAGATCGGCATTTTCGCCGACTGTGCGGAAGCGCGTCTCGCTCCCAGCGCCAGCGCGGCGCCCGCCAGTGCTCCCGCTCCCAGTACGTCCCGACGTGTGAAGTTTGGCATGAAGGCGGAGGCTAGCGGTAGCGCCTCCCCCGTACGATGCCGGAATGGGACTTCGTCGACCGTCGCTCGTCGTGCTGGCCGCAGGCCTCGCCGTTACCGCGGGATTAGCGGATCTGGGCGCAGCGAAGGACCCCGTTCCGCCGCGGGACATCTCGTCCGTGCTGGCTCCGATCCTCGAGAAGCACGGTGTGCCGGCGCTCGGCGGGGCGATCGTGGACACGCGGCGCACCGTGGCGCTCGGAGTGAGCGGTGTGCGCGTACACGGCGGCAAGACGGCGGTGACGCCGCGCGACCTGTGGCACATCGGGTCCGACACGAAGGCGATCACAGCGACGCTGCTGGCGCGGCTGCACGAGCAGAAGAAGCTCACGTTCGACACGGAGCTCACCGCGGTGTTTCCGAGGGTGAAGTTCGCCGAGGGCTGGAAGGGCGCCACGATGCACCGCCTGCTCGGCAACCGGGCCGGTGTGGGCGCGGATCTGACGCAACTGCCGGTCTGGCTGCAGCTCTGGTCGCACAAGGGGACACCGCAGAAGGCGCGGCGGCTCTTGCTCGCCGACCTCGCGAAGCGTCCGCCCGAGGCTGCTCCCGGGACGGACAACCTCTACTCGAACGCCGGCTTTGCGCTCGCGGGCCACGCCGCCGAGGTGCGGGCGAAGCTCGACTACGAATCGCTCGTGCAGCGTGAGGTGTTCAAGCCGCTTGGCATCACCACGGCCGGCTTCGGTCCCCCCGGGAAGAAGACGAAGCCGGCGGCGCCCGACCAGCCCTGGGGCCACGCCGCACAAGGGGAAACGTGGCGCCCCATGCCTCCGAACGTCCCCGGCGCGGACAATCCGACGGCGATCGCTCCGGCGGGGCGGGTGCACCTCTCTCTCGAGGACTGGGGACGGTTCTGCGCGGCGCACTTGCGCGGGGCACAGGGAGACGTCGAGGGCTTCCTCTCGAAGGAGACCTTCAACACGTTGCACACGCCGCTGCCGGGCCAGAGCTACGCGCTCGGCTGGATGGTCACGACGCAGTCGTGGGCCGGCGCCGACGGGAAGCCCGGACCGGTGCTCACGCACAACGGATCGAACACCATGTGGTACGCGAGCGCCTGGCTCGCCCCGGAGCGCGGTCTCGCGTTCCTCGCCGTCGCGAATGCGCGGGGCGAGGCCGGACCCAAGGCGTGCAACGACGTGATCCTCGCGCTCGTGGCCGAGGCCGACGGTCTGCAGGATGACGCGCCCGCCGCTGAACGCATCGCCGACCGCGCGGGCGCCGATCGCTGGTTCCAGGGGTACTACCTCGACCCGGAGCCGCAGCGCGTGGAAGAGTACCTGCGCTTCGTCGACGGAGACGGTCTGCTCAAGCGCCAAGGGGCGCAGGTCGTGATCACGTCCTTTCTGGCGGAGATCTTCCGCGCCAACCCGGATCGCATCGCGGATTGGTCCGAGCGCCTCGGCGACACGAGCCTCAACTGCCGGCGCGTCGTCGTCAGCGCACTTTGGATGGCGCAAGTCGATGAACTGGAGACACGCTTGCGTGCCGCCGCGGGGCCTGATGGTGACGATACGATGCTCGCGCCGTTGCTCACGACCAGCCCGCCTGCCGACGAGGACATCCCGATCACGTCTCCGAGTGTCCTGGACATGTTCTGGGGCATGTTCATGGCCAGTGGCGACGCACAGCATGTGCGGCGGATCATCAAGGTTCTGCAATGGTCGGAGGATGAGTCCGACACGGCACGGCTGTTGATCGGCGGCGCGGCCCGCTGGTCGCTCACGAGCAACGCCGTCGAGCACGATCGCGTGCTGGAGATCTGTCGCGCCGCGCTCGAGGATCAGACCGCGAGGGCTGCAGCGGTGCTTGCCGAAGTGATCCAAAAGGCCGAGGAGAAGCGCGCGGCGAAGTGACGCACCACGCCCGCGTGCTCGCTGCCGCTGGCGTGAGTGTGAGGACTGACTGACACATCGTGTCCGCGCTACGGGACGGGCCGCTGCCGGCGCTGCTCGGTTGGCGTGTCAGCGACGTCGGTGCGGTGATGAAATCCGCCGTTGTCAGTGCTCCCATGTGAAGACTCTTCGGCGGCACCGGTTCCGCGTGGCATTGACGCCCCGCAATCGTGTGGGGGCGCCGTGAGCAGAATTCAGAGTCCGGTTCGCACGGCGGCATTTCTGCGCGACGTGCGCGCGCTGGGCGATGAGTTGCGTGCGGATCGACGTTCGAGTGATGTCGCCCACCTTGCGCGCATTTCGCTCCTCGGCCGCTCGCTCACTCTCCTCGGCTTGGGAGTTGCGTGGTGGGCGCTGAATCCACTGTCCGTGGTGGCCCTCGCACTCGGCGGCGTGATCCGCTGGACAATCGTCGCGCACCACATCTTGCACGGCGCGTTCGACGAACGTGACGACGCGCCGTCGCACTGGACCAGTCGCACGTTCGCGCGCGGGTGGCGGCGCATCCTCGACTGGGCGGACTGGATCCCCCCGAGGGCGTGGGTGGTCGAACACAACTCCCTGCACCACCACCGACTCGGCGAGACGTACGACCCGGACGAACCCGTCGCGAACTTCGCCTGGTTGCGCGCTTGGGGGTTGCGGCGGCCGTTCGCTGCCGTCTTCGTGTTCATTGCCGCCGCGATCTGGCGGCCGGTGTACTACGGCCCGAACACCGTGCGACGCGTGATGGAACGGAAGGAGCGCATCCCGCCGACGCCGTTCGATCCGTTCGATGCTGACGTCTACCTGCCGACCAGGCGTCTCGGCCGCGAAGTCTGGCTGCAGGTGTGGCTGCCGACGCTGCTCTTGCGCTTCGTG
Source organism: Planctomycetota bacterium (assembly GCA_965248445.1). GTDB lineage: Bacteria > Planctomycetota > JAJSAM01 > JAJSAM01 > JAJVHW01 > CBDFJG01. The sequence goes on along the minus strand of CBDFJG010000001.1, from coordinate 370,122 downwards.
TTGCTCCCGTTGTGCTTCCTGCCACTCGGCTTGGGCGCGACGCTCGCCGTTCTCGCGAATCTGCTCGTAGCCGAGGTGCTCGCGAACCTGCACGCGTTCGCGATCATCGTGCCCAGCCATGCGGGGGACGACATCTTGCGATTTGACACACCGCCCCAGACCAGCGATGAGGCGCTCCTGCGGCAGCTTCACGGAACCGCGAACTACCGCACGGGCGGTGCAGTCAACGACCTCCTCCACGGTTATCTGAACTACCAGGTGGAGCATCACCTGTGGCCCGACCTGGCGCCCGCGCAACTGGTCCGCGCTCAACCGCGACTGCAGGAGCTCTGCGAGCAATACGGCATGCCGTACCTGCAGGACTCGGTCTGGCGCCGCCTGGCCGCGCTCCTTCGCGACGTGCTCGGAGAGACGCAGACCCAGGGGGGCGACGCGATCCTGGCCCGCGGCGCCACTGCGCATCTTGTGCCGAACCCGACTCCGATCGGGGGGCGCGTGTAGCCCAGCGGACATTATCCTCTCTACGGAGGGAGGGTCCGCATGCAGGCATGGCATCGCACGGCACTCGTTGCGCTCGTGGCGTTCGGCGCCGGAGCACTCATGGCCACGGCGATCGGCGTGGTCGGTTCGGTCGGGGAGAGCGATGGGGCGGTTGCGCCAGACGCAGAGTCCCCTGCGTCGGAGGACCCGCCGCCGCGTGACCCACCCCCCAAGCGGGATCGCGTGCGCGTTGGGGCGGGTGAGCCGAGTCCGTCCCTCGACGCGGGGGCCGTGCCGAATGTCGGTATCGCCGGAACGGATCTGACCGCCGAGGAGATCGAGTTCCTGCAGCGGGCGCTCGCGGAGGAGCGCCGGCGGCGCCGCGAATCCGTCGTCACGGCGGACGATGCGGGACTCGAGGTTGTGCAGAGGTACATGGAGCACGGTGCCGACGTGTCGGGCCTCGTCTCGGACTACGCGGCCATGCGTGCACACATCCGCACGGCACCCGGTCCCGTCGCATCGATCGCGTCGACCGGGGATCGCACCGAAGTCGACCTGAGCGAGCACATGGGGAAGTCGGGCGTCATCGAGTTCGGGCCGGGGACGTTCGTACTGAAGCGCGGCAACGGCTGGAACGTCCCGCGGGAGGACATCGAGTCGCTCGAGATCCGCGGCGCGGGCATGGACGAGACCACACTGATCGGGCCCGGCTGGGCGTTCCTGTGCTGCGACGAGAAGGCATCTCTGCACAACCTCGTTATCCGCGATCTGACCATCGACGGTGCCGAGATGGGGCAGATCGTCCTCGACGCACGCGGCGGGATCGCGGCCGCCCTCGAGCGTGTGCGCATCCGCGGCTGGCAGGTGGCCGGTCACGCTGCACCGATCGGAGTGAGCGGCAGCGCCTATCTGGCAATGCAGGACTGCGAGATCGTGGGCCCCGGGGACGGGTACGCGTTGAGCTTCCGGGGAGTGGGTCTCGCGGCGCTCGAGCGCTGCCTGATCACGGACGTCGACGCGGTGTTCATAGGGCCGGGTGGACGCGACCGTGCTGCAGTTGCCCACGCGCGCGACTGTCGCTTCGAGAACGCCAAGCTCGCAGATTCCCGCGTCGCGCGGCCGGACACGGGGGGCGTTACGATGCACGTCACTGGCGGAAAAGTCGCCATCGGCTCGGCGGCGATGTCGGAAGAGGAGCGCAGCGAGAGGTGGGGCGCCAAGTACGCGAAGTCTGTCGAGGGCGTCACGTTCGAGGACGGCACACCCGGGTTCTCGGTGCAGGATGCGTTGCGCGTCCTGGCGCTCACCGCGACCTCCGGGGTGCAGAACGTCATCGGAGTGGACATCCACCCGGGCGCGCGGGACGCTCCGGCGGAGATCGACTTCTACACCCTCAATGCGACCACGGCAGCCGTCGAGCGCATCACGCGCATCTATGACGGGACGTCACTCAAAACACCGAAGAAGGCGACGCGGCGTGGCAAGCGCGGCATCCGAGCACTGGAGATGAGCGTCTACCAATCTGTACGGCCCCTGTCGGAACTGCTGGCGCGCGCGCAGGTGCCGGCCGGCGAGAGCGTCGGCTGGATCCAGTTACGCGCTGGCAAGCGCACCCTGCCGGACGGAACGGCGGAGACGACGGTGCGCTGTATGGTCACAACGCTCGACCGTCGCAATGCGGCGATGCTGGATGCGATCACGGGCGAACTGCTGACGCCGCGTCGTTAGGCTGTCGTCCACTGCGTGTGGATCGTCAGGAGCCGAAAGCTCGCGCGGACGCAGTTTCGGTGGCTGTCGGTGCGCCACTCGACGTCTGTCCAGACGGTGGACAGCCCGAGTTCTGCCGCGTCGGTGATGCGCGCGCTAAGTAGCGCTGTGTGCGCGCCCCGTCGGCGAAGTCCGTCCTGGGTGTACGCGTTGGCGAGGTAGCCGGTGTCGCCCAGAACCAGAAGCGTGGCCCACGCGCACGGGCGTCCATCGAGATACGCGACGAACGTCCGAAACTCGTCTGTGCAGTAGAAGCGCCGCTGCGTGGCCCAGATCGACGGATCGCACGTCGCGCCACTCGTCGCGAGGAGCGCGAGAAAGTCATCCGCGCGGTCGTGTGTCCATCGCTCGACGCGAACCTCCGGCGGCTCCGGCGGCTCCGGTGATCGCTGCAAGAACCCGAGGTTGATACTCGGAGAGAACCCGTGCGACGAGAGCGCGGCGCTGACCTCCGGGCAGAGTGCCTCCGGTTCGAGATCGAACTGGGGGGTCAGCCCGGCGTGCTCATAGCTGCCGAGGAGCCCCTCCAGTCGCGCGATCGCTGTCCGGTCGAACCCGAGCACCCGGTTGTAGTACGGCGCCCGACGGGCCGCGTCGATGCACCAACTGAGTCCGCCGCCGGACTCGACCTGGAAGCGACTGGGCTCGGCCGTGCTCAGCGTGCGCGCAGCGTTGAACCGGAGCATCTCGAGGATGTGTGCGCGCAACTCGCGTTCGTCCATCGCCGAAGCGTAGAGCCATCGCCCCCAGGATCACCAGGGTAGCTCGCCTCCCGTCCAGTCCAGGAAGCGACCGGAGTCGGCCTGGGTCAGTCGGTCGATGAGGGCGAGCAGGCCGCGAACGCTCTCATCAACAGTGAGCGGTGCGTCCGATCCGCCCATGTCCGTACGAACCCACCCGGGGTGCACGGGCACGACGATGATCCCGGCGCCGGCAAACTCGGTCGCGAGGAGCTGCATGACCTTGTTGACGGCCGCCTTGGACGAGCGGTAAGCGAACGAACCCGTGCCCGTACCGGTGAGCGATCCCATCAAGGACGAGAGCGTGACGACGCGCGGTTTCGAGGAACGGCGAAGCGCTGGGAGCACCGCCATCGTCACACGGAACGGTGCCATGGTGTTCACCGACAGGGCATCTGCCCAGGCGCCGTAGTCCATGCGCTCGGTGTCCTGTGCCGGGCCCCCCGAGATGCCGGCGTTGTTCACGAGAACGTCGATCGCCCGGCCACCGACCGATCGCGTCAGCGCTGCCACCGAGGCGTCGCTCGTGACGTCGAGGGCGAAGATCTCGAGTGACTCCGGGTGCTCGGAGTGGAGCGCCTGCAGCTGATCTGCTCCGGCGGGGTCGCGACAGGTAGCGAGGACGTGATCGCCCGGCGACACGGCCTGCCGCGTGAGCTCCAAGCCGATGCCCCGGTTGGCGCCCGTGACCAGGAGTCGGATCGGCGATGCGTCGCTCATCAGTTCGACCTCAGGACCGTGAACGGAGAACGGCGGTGCCGGTCTCAGATGCCGGCGCCGATGTAGCCCTCGCGTTCGAGGTGCAGGATCACCTTCTGCGCGGACTCCTCGGGCGTGTAGTCGGCGGTATCGATCGCGAGATCCGCGTTCTCCGGGGCCTCGTAGGGGTCGGAGATGCCGGTGAACTCCTTGATGATGCCGGCGCGGGCCTTCGCGTAGAGGCCCTTGCGGTCGCGCTGCTCGCAGACCTCGAGCGGCGTCGTCACGTGCACGAGCATGAACCCGCCGCGATGTTCGATCAGTTCGCGCACGTCACGTCGCACCGCGTCGTACGGAGCGATGGGCGCGCAGATAGCGATTCCGCCGTTCTTCGTGATCTCGTTGGCGACGAAACCGATGCGGCTGATGTTCAGGTTGCGGTGCTCCTTCGAGAAGCCGAGCTCGGAGGAGAGGTTCGTGCGCACGATGTCGCCGTCGAGAAGCGTCACCGGCCGTCCACCCATCTCCAGCAGCTTCGCGAGCAGCGCGTTGGCAATCGTGGACTTGCCCGAGCCCGACAGCCCGGTGAAGAACACCGTGAAGCCCTGCTTGTGCCGCGGCGGGTGGGTCTGCCGCAATTCTCGCGCGACGCCGGGGAAGGTGAACCAGCCGGGGATCTCGCGGCCGCGTGACAGGCGGTCGCGCAGCTCCGTGCCCGAGAGCGTCAGCGTCCGTGCACCCTCAGGCGTTTCGTCCTCGCTGAGGAACGCGTCCAGGTCCTCAACGTACCGCAGCATCTGGAACGGCACCATCCGAACGCTCAATTCGCCCTCGTGCTCCCGCAGCAGATCCTGCGCCTCGTAGGGGCCGTAGTACGGGTTGCCGTCCCGGTCGCTGCCCGGTCCGGCGTGATCGCGCCCCACGATCAGGTGGGTGCACCCGTAGTTCTTGCGGATGATCGCGTGCCAGAGTGCCTCCCGCGGGCCGGCCATGCGCATGCTGAGCGGCAGCAGTGCGAGGTAGACCGTGTGCTGCGGGTACTGGAGGAGCAGCGCCTGGTAGCAGCGCACGCGCGTGTAGTGATCGATGTCGCCCGGCTTCGTCATGCCCACAACTGGGTGCAGGAGGAGGTTGGCTTCGTGTTCCTTGATCGCCCGCATCGTCAGTTCGAAGTGCGCGCGGTGCATCGGATTGCGGGTCTGGAACGCGATCACCTGCCGCCACGCGAAACGCGCGAACTCGCGCCGCGTACCGTGCGGAGTCAGGCGGAGCGCCTTCGAGTCGTGGTGCGTCGGGAGTTGCAGTCCCGCGAGCCGGCCGCCCAGATACCAGCCGCGCGGGCGCGTCATGAGAGGGCGCACGCCCGCGTGATGGGGGTCCGCCGTCCCGTACACCGAGAGTGCTTCCTTCTCGCGCTCGGCTTCCCACGCGTCCTCGACGGTGAGCACGGCAAGCATCACGCCCTCGGCGTCGCGCAGCGCGACCTGATCGCCGTTGCTCAACCCCTGCGCGAACTCGGCGGCTACGGGCAGGGAGATCGGGATCGGCCAGAGCGTTCCGTCCGCAAGCCGCATGGACGAGCAGACGGGCTCGTAGTCACGCCGCGTCATGAAACCGCGCAGCGGCGAGAACGCGCCGTTCAGGAGCAACTCGAGGTCGCACATCTGCCGTGGGGTCAGGTCCCATGTCGGGAAGTCCCGCGAGGCACCCTTCAGTTCTGCCGCTCGCTCGTCGCCAACGACAAGGTCGAGGAGTTCGCCGCCGTGCGGGGTGATCAGCCGGTCCATCGTGCCCTGCCCTCCGGTCGGGGAGGGTACCGAGAATGGCGGGGGCTCTGCTCGTCCCATACGGAGCACGGATCGCTAAGCTGTCCTGTGACCGGCGAGTCGGGGTGTCGCCGGGAGGGAGGTACAGATGATCAAGAGCGGGCCTGGTGCGTTTTATGCCGTCGGGGTGTCGTTGCTGTCAGTCGTGCTCGCCGTACCGGCGAACGCCGCCACGCTGACGGTGCCCGGGGATCACGCGACAATTCAAGAGGCGGTGGACGCGGCGGGGAACGGCGACGTGATCCAGGTGAAGGGCAAGCACAGCGGTGCGATCCTGATCGACGGAAAGGGCGATCTGACGATCCGCGGATCGCGCGGCGCGAAGCTCGACTTCGGAGAGACCGCGAACCCGCTCCAGCTCGTGGATTCCGGCGTCGTCGTGATCGAGGGCTTGTCGGTCCGCGGCGGAACGGCAACGACGTTGCTCGTCATGACCAGCGCCGGATTCCGCGTTGAGAACTGCAAGTTCAGCAAGTCCACCAGCAGCATCGCCGTCGGCGTGCGCGGAACGCCGAACGCCATCGTTCGTGGCTGCACGTTCAAGAAAGCGGTCCTGCCGATCAGCTACGGCAGTCTGGTGATCGGCGACTCGACGGGTGCCGTCATCGAGAACAACAAGATCATCAAGGCAACCGCGGGAGGAGTCGCGGCGCAGACGAACGGCGCGATCGTTCGCAACAACACGTTCGTGAAGTGTCTCGGGACGTCCATCGACATCAGCACGTTCGCGTCTGCCGATCGATCGTCGATGAACACGGTCTCTGGCAACACGGTCAAGAAGCCGGCGCTGATCGGGATTCGCGTGTTCGGATCCGATCACACGATCGAGAACAACAAGGTCACGGGCGCCAATCTGGCTGCTATCTTCGTCGTCGGAGACGGCCACACGACGCGTGGCAACACCGTCAAGAAGACGACGCAAGAGGGGATGGTGTTCGACGGCGACGGCCACCTCGTCGAGAACAACAGCGTCACGAAGGCCGGAGACGACGCCATCGCCGCCCGCGGCACGAACTCGACCTATCGCAACAACAACATCAAGGCTCCGAAGGACGACGGCCTCGAGGTGCCCATCACGGGCACGGGCAACACGTTCGAGGGAAACACCATCCTGAAGGCCAAGAGCAACGGCGTGGAACTCCAAGGCAGCAACAACACCTTCACCAACAACAAGGCGACCAAGAGCAAGGAGCAGGATCTCTTCCTCGACGGCGCCACGGGCTCGACCTTCAACGGCAACACGTTCCCGAAGAACAACGCCGGGCTCTGAGCAGCCATACCGAGACCGGTGTCGTTCGGTGGTCCACGGACGCGCACGCAGAGCTCCGGCCGCCTCGGCGACATCGGCGCCGATCGACACCGGTCTCCGGTACGTCGCATCACATGAGTTCGGCCTCAGGATCGTGAACGCTCAGCGTGCAGTGGAACCGGTCAGATTGCGCGCGGCGATCCACCCATGCAGTGCCTCGGCCACGATCTGGTTGCCCGCGGTGTCGAAGTGCGTGTCCTGAGGGATGAACAGCGCGGCATCCCGAGCCTGGGCGCGGAACGCGGGCAGCGGATCGATGACGGGTGTCCCCGCGCGCGCGAGATCCTCTCGCATGCGGACCTGGACCAGGTCGGTCTCGACGCCTTCCTCTGGCAAGTCGAGCGACGTCCGCACCTGACGGCGCAGATCCGGGTCGATCTGGTACTCCTCGGGCAGTAGAGCCACGGCGAAGACAGCGCCGCGCTCCTCCGCCCACGAGCGCATCCCGTCGATCTCGCTGAGCGTGCGTGCGTATGCAGCCGCGCCCTCGGGCGCCTCGTAGTAGCGCGGCCGCGCGAGCCGTATGCGCGTCTCGACGTGCTCGAGGAAGCGTGATTTGCGCGCCCGCGCGGGATCACGCACGACTCGGTGCAGCGCAGCGTAGAGGTAGGAGTGACGCCGCAACAGGCCCCGTTCGCGTGGGCGCAGCCACGTAGCGTCCTCTCCCCGCACCAACATGCGAGCGTTCTCCAGGATGTCGTTGCCGACGCAGAACGCGAGGATGACGACGTCGAAGCGGTACTCGTCGAGGAACTCCTCGAGGAAGCGGTTCTGGCGGATCGTGCCGTAGCCGGGCAGTCCGACGGCCATCACCTCGAACGTGTCGCCGAGCCGGGCTTCGAGCACCTTCGCGATCGTCTCATCGAGCGGTCCGACACCGAACACGAACGAGTCGCCGACCACGGCGACGCGTGTCACGCCGCGCTCGGGCACCGGCGCGAAGTCGCGATCGCGCAGGTGGATCCGGTTGGTGCGGTAGGACTCACCACGCGCTGTGTACGCATGATTCGGACGGAGCACGCCTCCCAGACGCTCGTGCGCGATCCACCGGTCTGCCCGCGCGAACAGGGGACCGTTGTCGAGGATCAGCCGCGCCGCGAGTTCTCCGGCCAGCAGAGCGAGCACGCTCCCGAGCAGAAGTGCCGCGATTCTGAACGAGCGGCGCTGAATGCGCATGGCTCATGATCGCCGGGTGTCAGCTGGACAGTCGCCAACTAAACTCACTCGTTGACCGACTCGACCACCGACTCGTCGGAAGTTCGCCTGGTTGTGATGGTCGCGTGTCACACCCTGGAGGATCTCGATATGGCGTGGGTTCCCCTCATCGGCCCCGAACAGGCCACGGGCGAATTGGCGGCGCTCTACGCAGGGTTGCCCGGCCGGCCCGACAACGTCGTGCAGGCGCACTCGCTGGTGCCGTGCGCGCTCGATGCGCTGCTGACCTTCTACAAGGGCGTGATGCACGGGCCGCTCGATCTGACGATGATCGAGCGGGAGACGATCGCCGTCACCGTCAGCCATGTGAACGACTGCTACTACTGAGTGGTCCACCACGCGCGGGGCCTGTTAGGTCACTGCAACGACGCTGACTACGTGGAAGGACTGAAGGCGGATCCGACGACCGTCGAGACGACGCCCCGGCTGCGCGCTCTCATCGACCACGTCATCAAACTCACCCGGACGCCGGGCGCCATGCGTCGCGCCGACGTCGAAGCGCTGCGCGCGGTCGGCTTCTCCGACGAGGGCATCGTCGGGGTCAATCAGATCAGCGGGTTCTTCGCGTGGTGCAACCGCACCGTCGATGGCCTCGGCATCGACCTCGAGGACTTCTGGCCGGACGAGGTCCGCGCCGCGCACCCGCATCCGCCGGACTAGGTGTGGAAGCCGCACCCGGGGGGCCGTGAATCGCCAGGCGACGGGCCGCGGACGAATCCGCTAGAGTCCGCAGAAGAACACGGGCACTCGACGTCCGATTCGAGGGGGACTGCGGATGGTGTCTCGACGCGCTCGATGGACGATCGTGCTTGCGCTGACCGCCGCCGTTTTCGTGCTCCTCCTCGCGAGCGCCAAGTTCATGGAGGAACAGTCGCGGCGCGACCTCGACGCGCAGCTGCTGACGAGTGCCGAGAGTCATCTCCGGTCACTCGAGAGCTTCCGCACTCTGTACACCTCCGAGGTCGTCGCGCGCGTGCCCCGCACAGTGAAGGTGACCCACGATTACGAGACGTCCGAGCACGCGATCCCGCTACCCGCCACGCTGAGCATTCGCCTGGCCGATCACATCGGGGAACGCGGTTCGGGTCTCACGGCGCAGTTGTTCAGCGAGTACCCGTTCCCGTGGCGCGCCGGCAAACGGTGGCTCGGGTCGTACGAAGAAGCGGCTCTGGAAGCGCTCAAGAAGTCGCCGCATTCGGCGTACCACAGGTTCGAGGATGTCGACGGAGTCCGGCACCTGCGGTATGCCCGCGCGGACCTCATGCGCGTGAGCTGCGTGTCGTGCCATAACTCTCACCCGGACACGCCCAAGAGTGACTGGAAGGTCGGCGATGTACGGGGGGTGCTGGCGATCTCGATGCCCGCGCCGATCGATGGGTCGGCGCGGACCAGCGCGCTCGAGGCGCTGCTGCCGGTGCATGCGATCTCGGCGCTCTTGCTCGGCATCGTGACGTTCTTCATCCTGGGCAGACGGAGGCGGCGTGAGACGTCGGACACATGAGCTCCGACCGCGAGCAACCGCGACCAGGATCGCCGGCCGCGAGCAAGGGGATCCGCTTCGCGGCGATGTACACGTTTCCGGCCGCCATGCTGGTCGCCGGGATCATCGCGGCTGCGTTCGTCGTCAACGCGATCGCGGCACATCGAGACGACGCATTCATCATCGACGCGGCCGGGCGCCAGCGCATGCTCAATCAGCGACTTCTCAACGAAGTGCTGCTGGCTTCGCAAGGTGCCTCCAATTCCCGCGAGGAGACGCGAACGCTGTTCCTCGAGACGCTGCGTGCGCTCCAGGACGGCGGCGACGTTGTCGTGGACGAGACCACCGGGGCGAAGCGCACACTGCCTGCCGCGCCGTCGGAGGAGATCAAGGACGCGCTGACGCATCAGTGGTGGCTGATGGACCAACAGGTCGAAGCCTCCACGAGCTTGCTGGCCATGGAGGAGACGCATCCCGAGCGGGAAGAACTCCTGCAGATCCTGCTGTCCCTCAATCGGAGCCTGGACCGCAAGATCGACGGCACCGTCAAGCAGTTCAACGATCACAGCGCCGCGAAGATCGGAACCGCGTTCGGGTGGGCCGCCGTGGCCGCCGCCGTGATGGCGCTCATGTGCGGCGCGGTGTTCTGGGGGACGCGCCGCATCGAGCGCCTGCACCAGCGCTCGGAACGCGACGCGGCGCTACGACTGGAGACGATGCGGCATCTCGATGCCGTCGTCACGGGCGTGTTGGACGCGATCGTCTCGATCGATGCGAGCGGCGTCATCCAGACGGCCAACCCCGCCACCGAGGCCATGTTCGGGTACGCCGCATCCGACATGATCGGAGAGAACGTCCGCATGTTGATGCCGGAGCCGTACAGGGGCGAGCACGACGGCTACCTCGCGCACTTTGCGGAGACCGGGGAGGCCCGGATCATCGGCATCGGGCGCGAGGTCGAGGGGGTTCGCAAGGATCGTACGCGCTTCCCGTTGCATCTCGGGGTCAGTGAGATCTGGTTGGACGATGAACCCCACTTCGTCGGCGTTCTGCGAGACATCAGCGAGGCCAAGGAGGCCGAACGCGCCCTGCGAGTGTCGAAGGAGGCGGCCGAGGACGCCAACCGCGCGAAGAGCCAGTTCCTCGCGAACATGAGCCACGAGCGGCGGACGCCGCTCAATGCCATCATCGGGTACAGCGAGATGGTGGAGGAGGACCTCGGCGCCCTCGGACAGGAGGCGCTCGCGGATGACGTCCGCCAGGTGCACGAGTCGGGCCGCCATCTTCTGCGTCTGATCGAAGACGTCCTCGACATCTCGAAGATCGAGGCGGGTGGTTTCGACATGCGCCCCGAAGAGTTCGATCTCGCGATGACGCTGGCCGAGATCACGGACACGATGCGCCCGCTGGTCGCGAAAAACTCGAACACGCTCGAACTCGACGTGCCGGACACACTCGGTTCCATGCATGCGGACCTGACGAAGTTCCGGCAGATCCTCGACAACCTGCTCTCGAACGCCTGCAAGTTCACTCGCGAGGGAACGATCATCCTCGCGGTGCAGCGGACGTCGAGCGACGGCGAGCCCTGGGTGCGGATCGACGTCCGCGACACGGGCATCGGGATGACCGATTCGGCGCTCGAACGGGTGTGGGACGCGTTCGCGCAGGCCGATGGCGGCACGACCCGCGAGTACGGAGGAACCGGCTTGGGTCTTACCATCACGCGCCGCTTCTGCGAGATGATGGGCGGCCGGATCGACGCGTCGAGCGAGCCCGGCACGGGAACGACGTTCACGGTCGCGCTGCCGGTCCGCGCGCCGCCTGCCGCTCCGTCCGCGTAGTCCAGTGCGATCAGGAATGCGTGCTCGAACGCGCGGACGGCGTCTTCCCGGCGACCGGAGTCGACCAAGACCTGTTCACTTCGCCTACTCCGGCCGCCACGTCGGGACGAAGGCGCCAACGTGATCGCGGAGCTCGCGGACAGCCTCTTCAGACAGATCGAGCTCGGAGAGCATGCGGTCCATGAGCACGAGCTGGTGCTTCGCGGCGAAGTCGATCGCGTCGATCGGCACGAGGCCTCGCAGCCACAACGCATCCGGCTCGCGCCTCAGCATGTCGTAGGGCAGACCCTGGACCCAGTCGGAGACCATCGCCATCCACCGATCCCGCGCGCCACCTTCCAGATCGAGATCACGGCCGATGCGTTCGCCGAGGATCTCGGCGAGGTGCTCGCGGTCGCGGAACGGAACGGGCCGCGCACGGCCGACCCAGACGAGCGACGCCGAGAAGAGGTCCGCCGTCACGCGGCCGCGTGTCACCTCCGGCCGTAGCGCGGTGTGCTGCTCTTCGGTGAGGACGTCCATTGCGGCCTCGTAGAAGCGCCCCTTGAGGAGCGACTCCTCGGCGTGGCGGCGCAGCGCTAGGGTGTTCTCGTCGTACCCTTGCCTGCGACGCTCGTCCTCCGCGACGAAGTCACTGCCGACGCGCCCCAGCGCGGCGAGCTGAGCCTTGTCGAGCGGCTGCCCCATCGCTGCGAGCGTCGTCACGATCATGTTGACGACGGCCGACGGGTGGCTGAACGCGCCGTTCACGGTCTCTCCCGGGAGCTTGCCGTGCATCGTCATGGCAACCGTGACGAGCGGACCGTTGTGTCGCTGGACGCCTCCGATCGCCTCGGGTGACGGCTGCTCGCCCGTGGAGACCGCCGCGATGATCTCCGCGAGCATCGGCGCCATGGCTCCCACGTGCCGGCCCACGTCGGTCCAGTTGACCGTCGCGAGGTGCTCGTCGTACTCCGGGGACGAGAACGCCTGGCCCTCTCCGAGGCCGGACGCACTGCCGTCTTCGAGCTCGCCCGTGGTCCCGGCGGCCTCGGTGAGAGCCGCCGCACGCGCCTCCTCGAGCTGCTTCTCCGCAGCCGCGAGAGCGGTGCGCGCGGCGTTCAGGTCTCTATCGAGTCTGGCGACCCGCCGCGTGACCGTCTCGAGCTCGGCCGTCGCGGTGTCCTTCTCGGTGGCGACGGCATCGCGTTCCAGCTCCACGCTCGCGAGCTCTTCGGCGGTCCCTTCGCGCTCGGACACTGACGCACTCGCCGAGAGCCACCCAGCTCCCACACCGAGCACCAGCCCGATCGCAGATCCGATCAGCAGTCTTCCGTTCATGTTCATTCTCCTCGGGCGCCGCTCGACGGCGCCCAGCTTGCGGTGTTTGTTTCTGTTCGTCAGTCCGTGCGTCGCAGAACCATGACCTCGCGCGAGTTCCGGATGGACGCGCGCTGGTCGGCCGTGAGATCCAGTTCGCTGACGCGCCGCATCAGATCGAGCATGTACTGCGCGGCCGTCAGGACGACCTCCAGGTGATGCGCCTCGTCGCGCTCCTCGACCGGGCTCGACGCTCGTCCGAGGTACTCGTCAGGCAGGGTGTTGACCCACTCGGCGACGATGCCGTTCAACGCGTTCTGCTGTTGCGTATCGAGCTCGAGCTCACGGCCAATGCCGGTCGCGATGCGCATGCTGAGGTCGTCCCCGGAGGAGAACCTCCCTGTCTCGAGCGACGTGACCCAGACGGGTCCGGGGCCGAAGAGGTCGTAGCCGACCACGCCGCGCGTCGCATCGTCCCCGAGAAGCGCTCGCTGTTCCGGCGTGAGCAGAGTGCGCAGAGCGTTCGTGAACTCGAGCTTCGCGCGGGTCTCGTCGATCACCGCCGCGAGCCGGAACTCGCGCGTCTCGTCCACGGTCCGCGCGACCGCGAGCGAGGCGTCCTTCGCCGCGCGATCGAGGGCCGTGATCTGCTCGGCGCTGAGGGGCAGGTCTCGGGCATGGCAGACGGCCGCCACCAGCGTTGCCATGAACGCAGGATGCGTGAGGGCGGTGTTCGCCGCGCCGCCGGGGAACGACTCGTCGAGCGGCCCGACGACGGAGAGCAGCGCCCCGTTGTGGGCTTGCACCTCTCCGATGGCTGCCGGTCGCAGCGCGCGGCCCGCGTTCACGTCCCTGTGGATCTCGCCAAGGAGCAAGACCATGCGGGCGATGTGCTCGCCGAGATCATCCCAGTCCACGCTCGACAGCGCCGCGTCGAACGCCGGAAAGCGGACCGGTCGCTCGAACGGCACGCGCTCCACGTCGTCACTCGAGTCCGGCTGCGGCGCCGACGCGCTGGCCGCGAGCACCGCGCGCCGGACTTGCGCGAGCTGATGCTCGAGGTCGTCCGCCGAGGCACGGACGTCGTTGATGCGCGCACGGGTTCGCGCGAGGTGTTTCCTGTCGGCGTCGACGGCGCGCTCCGCTGTCACGAGCGCTTCGTGCGTCGGGGCCGCAGCGCCACGACCAGCCGCGTCCGTGGCGTCCGTGTTCATCAGGCGCGCGCCCACGACGCCGAGCACGAAGGACCCGAGCGCGGCCGCGAACGTGGTCACCAGTGGTGCCAGCGGTCCGCTCGCGGTGCCGGCGGCCGTCCCTCCCGTCGCAGGCGTGTCGGGCGCGATGTCAGCAGTCGCGGGACCGCCCGGTCCCGCGAGGAACGGGACCAGCGCGGCCTTCCATACGCCGCGTTCGCCGCCGTGACGCGCGTCGAGGCCGCCCCGAACACGCTCGAGAGCGCGGCGCGTGCGAGCACGCACCGTCTCGACGGGGACACCCATCCGCGCGGCCACGTCCCGCGGAGGGAGGCCGTCGTAGAAACGAAGGAGGAGAGTCGTGCGGTACGGCTCGGGAAGCTCCGCCACCGAGTTGACGACCGCGCGATCGATCTCCACGCGGGCCACGACATCGGCGGTCGCAGGGAGTCCCTCCGGCCGCGCGGCGGACAGCTCGCGACGCTCCCGCCGGACGTGTCGGCGCTGACTGTCCCGCACGGTGCGGCGGACCACGGATCCGAGCCAAGCGCGCGCGGCGCTCAGCTTGGCGGGCGGGTTCTGGAGCGCCGCCTGCCACGTCTGTTGGACGACGTCGTCGGCGGAGCTCTCATCGCGAACGAGGCTGCGTGCGAGCGCTCGGACCCACTCCCTGTGGGCCAGAAGCGCCTCGATAGGGGCGGCGCCCGGTGGCGGGGTCGGCGGCGGGGTCGGCGGCGGGGACATCTGGCTCATCGCTCTCACCTACGCAGTTGCCGTCAGTGCCGGAAACGGTGCAGGGATTCTCGAAAACCGTACAGCCGCAGCCTACCGAGACCGGCTCACCCGCACTCGCGCCGAGGCGGCGCCGGTCGCCCTACGCCTCGTCGAGGCGGCTTCGGACGTGCCTGGCCACAGGTGGTCGCGGCGTCGTGCCGGATACCGAGACCGGACTCAATCGCGTCACGGCGTGAACCCCAGCAGTCCGTGACGAGATTGAGTCCGGTCTCGGAACTACGACTCCGTACCGAGCGTCCCGCTCGCGAGAAAACTCGCGAAGCACTCCTCTGGCAGCGCACCGATCTGCTCCAGGAGGTCCAGAAAGTTCACGAGGTTCCGCGCCTCGACGATCTGGCTGTCGCGCATCACCACGAACGCCCCGGCCGGGAGCTCCGCCGCGATCCCGCGGTACGTCATGCGTCCGGTGAAACGGACCGCCACGCTGTCGCCCGTCGTCAACACCTCTTCGACCGAGAACCGGATGTCGGGGAATCGGGCGACCATCGCCGCACGGAACTCCTTGAACGCCGCGGGTCCCTCGACGAACGTCCCGCCGATTCCGTACGCACGACCGTCCGCGGCGTAGTGCGCGTCGATGTAGGCCTCCGCCGCGCGCACGTCGGGGTTGCCCCAGACGCCGCCCTCGAACCAGGTCCTCACGATCTCGGCGTTCTGCTTCTCGACGGACATCGGGAGCATCATACAGCGGCGGGCGGCGTCGCGGCGACAGACCGGTGCGCGGCGTCGGCGCCGAGCAGCCGAGCGCGTTTGTTCACCGGTCTCGGCAGTTGTGCCCTCCTATGATGAGTCGCTCGGAGAGTGAAAATTCGTGGAGGTGTCCGGATGTCGATTCGATTTGTGTGCTTCGTCGCAACCCTCGTGCTCGCCTTCGGTGTCGTCGCGGCGGCCGCAACTGTCACCGTCAAGCCGGGAGCGCAGGGCGAGACGCCGCTGGCGGACGCCGTCGCTCAACTCGAGAACGGCGACAAGCTCGTCATCAAGAAGGGCACGTACCCCGAGCGGCTGGTGATGAGCAGTCTCGATGACATCGTGATCGTCGGTAAGGGCAAGCCGAGGATCGGCGACGGTGGCGCGATGCCGCAGATCCAGATCGTGAACTGCACCAACGTCGTACTCTCGAAGGTCGTGGTGGTCGAGGGCGAGGGCCACGGCGTGCTCATCAGTGCTTCCCCCGGCTGCACCGTGACGAAGTGCACAGTGGAGTCGCCTGCGCAGGCCGGCGTGCGAGTGCAGATGTCCGACGACGTCGTCGTGGAGAAGACCAAGGTCGGCGGCACGGCGGCGGGCGCGGGGAGTCACATCGGAATCGACGGCTCGGAGAGTGACCGGCTGATCGTCACGAAGTGCCGCCTCGAAGCCGGACTGGACGACGGCGTCTCGGTCGTCGTCGGCGAAGACGTCACCGTCGTGAAGAACCGCTTCCGCGGGATTCTCGATCGGGGGGTCTTCTTCCAGGCGCTGCGGTTCATCTGCGACCGTAACCGGTTCACAGACTGCGAGGGCGGGGTGCGCTCGAGCACCGGCGACTCGACGGGTGCAGTGGTCTCGAAGAACCGCATGAAGGGCATCGGTCAGTCGGGAGGCGTGCGGATCTTCTCGGTGCAGGTCACGGTCACGCGGAACAACATCAAGGATTCGGACGGACTCGGCATCGGGAACACGTTCCTCGCCACCGGAATCGACATCTCGGACAACAAGATCACCGACGCCCGGCTGGGCGGGATCGTCAACAACGCCTCGATGTCGACCGTCACCGGCAACAGGGTCAACAAGGCCACGGGCCAGGGCATCGCCGCTCGCGGGACGGATGCCCTCTACGAGAACAACGTGATCAAGAAGACCACCGGCGAGGGGTTCCTGCTCACCCAAGGCGGCAACACGCTGCGCGGGAACAAGGTCAGCGGCAGCACGATCGTCGATCTGCAGAGCAACCCTGCGGAGGGGTCGAACACCTTCGAGGACAACAAGTTCGGGACGACGAGCTTCCCCTAGCGGTTGCGAGGAGAGCTAGGCCTCGTCGAGGCGACTGCGTACGTGCTCGGCCCAGGTGCTCGCGCCGTCGAGGGCGAGGTAAGCACGCCAGTGGCAGCGCGCGGCGTCCTGGCGGCCGACAGCGTAGAGGACCTCGGCGGCGTTGTAGTGCGCGTCCGCGTAGTCCGGGGCGATCAGGAGCGCCCGCTCGAACGCGCGGACGGCGTCGTCCCTTCGGCCGGAGTCGGCAAGCGCGTTGCCGAGGTTGTTCCAGGCCTCGACGTAGTTCGTGTCGAGTGCCACGGCCTCCTCGAAACGACGCGCGGCGTCCTCCTTCCGTCCGAGTTCGAAGAGCACGTTGCCGAGGTTGAAGTACGTCTCGGGGCTCTGTCGGTCCTCTGCGATCGCGAGCCCGTACGCGCGTGCGGCGCCGGCCGGATCGCCGGCGTCCTCGCGGGCGAGACCCTGCTCGAACCAGCTCAGTGGCTCGGGCTCCGACACGGCTGACGGCATCGGGCGCACGTCGGCGGGAGCATCGAAGTCGAACTGGAACTGCCCGCGCGTGTCCGCGAGCTGACCGTCGTCGAGACGCACTACGAGATCGCGTCCGAGCTTCTCGAGCCCGACCTCGAGGAACGGGTCGCCGGACGCCGGCAGCCACGCCGCCAGTTCGGCGACGCTCGCTCGGATGCGTTCGGGCGACACGCCGGATTGAACGAGCTCGGCGACGGCCTTCGCGGCGGCTACGTCGCGGAACTCGAAGTAGTGCAGCCGGTGTTCGGTGCGGATCGGCTTCACCAGTCCCTTGCGCACCCACGTGCGGAGTCGCGCACCGGAGATGCCGAGGATCCGGCTGAGCTGCGCGAGCGTGTAGTGACGCGACTCGCGTTCTCGCCCGAGCTCCGCGAGGAACTCGTCCTCGGAGAGGATCTCGATTGCGTGTCCTTCGTCTGCCAGCTCGCGCGCGCGCAGAAGCTTCAGCGTGAGTCCGCCGTCCTTGGCGAGCGGAGAGCCCTCCTGTCCGACGACCAGCAGATCGGTCTTGCGAGAGACGCTCGAAACGAACTCGCCGCCGTGCTCGCGGATCGCGGCGGCGGCTTCGTCGCGCTTCATCGCAGACAGTCGTCCCGTAAACGCGACGCGGCGGCCATGCAGACGGGTCATCCGTCGACAAGTCCTTCGAACACCGGGTGACGCAGCTCTCCGCCGTGCGTCTGCTCGGCAAAACTCACGACGCAGAAGAGCTCGGGCTCGACCCACACGGCGTCGGCTGGGGCCGTCTCGCACTGCACGACGGGCGCGCTGCGTACGCGCTCGCGCAGGCGCTTGCCGAGACTCTTGCGCAGGACGGCGCCGAGGCCGCTTCCCACTCGTCCCACGCTGCGCAGAGCGCCGTTCTCGTCCGGCGCCGCGACGACCAGACTCCGCACGTCCTCGTCCTCCGGCAAGAACCCGATGATCACGCAGTGCATGGTCTTGCGCGACTTGATCTTCATCCACGCGTCGCTGCGTCGGCCGGGGCGGTAGCGGCTGCGCAGCTTCTTCGCCATGATCCCCTCGAGGTCCTTCTTGCGCGCTTCTTCGAAGAACGCCTTCCCGCCTCCGACGACGCCGGCGGAGAACGCCAGACGCGGACCCTCGGCGGGGCGCACCACTGCCTCCAGCCGCTCACGGCGCTCGGACAGCGCGCGGTCCATGACGGACTCGAACTCGTCGTAGAGCAGATCGAACGCGATGAACGTCGCAGGGGCCTCGGCGGCCAGTCGCGCCACGTCGTGCTCGCCCGTCGTCATCCAGCGACGCTGCATTCGCTGGAAGTCAGGAACGTCATCGATCAGGATCACGATCTCGCCGTCGAGCACCGTCCCCGCGGGCAGCGCGCCGATCCCGTCGAGTTCCGGGTACTGGTGCGTGCAGTCGTTCAGCTTTCGGTTCTGCAACCGGTAGCCGCCGTCCTCGACGAAGGCTACGACGCGAATGCCGTCCCATTTGATCTCGAAGACATGCTCGTCGGAGTCGAACGGCTCCGCCTTCTCGGCGAGCATCGGAGCCACTGTGTCGGGGAGGCGAGGGGTGTCGGGGACGCGAGTCATCGGGCGGGTGAAGTTACCCGCTCTTGCGCTTGCTCGCTGCCGAGCGCTTCTTGCGCGCGCTCTTCGCCATCTTCTTCGCAGGCGCCTTGGCCGGCGCGGCCTGGGCCTCCGCGACGCTGGCCTTCAGCGCCTCCATGAGGTTGAGGATCTTCGGCTCCTCCTGGCTGGGCGCACTGACGAGCTCTTCGCCGTCCACCTTCGACTGGATGAGCTTGTGCATGTCACGGACCTGCTCGTTCTCGTAGCTCGAGAAGTCGAACTCCGACAACAGCGATGCGTCGATGAGCGTCTCGGTCAGCTTGCGCTCGGCGTCCGCGAACTCCGCCTCGCCGACGAGGTCGCTGAATTCGTCCACCGGCTTGACGGCGTCGGCGTAGCTCAGCTGCGTCAGCGCGAGGATTCCGTCCAGCGGCCGGACGAGGACGAGGCTCACCTTTCCGGAGGTGACCATTCGCGCGAGCGCGTTCAGGCCGCGAGCCTCCATCGTCTGCATGAGCAGGTGGTACGGCTTGAGACCCGCGACACCGTCGGGGGCGACGTACGACGTGCGGCCGGAGAAGAACACCGGGTCGATCGCATCCGCCGGGATGAAGCCTTCCATCGTCACGGTCTTGTCGCTCTCGGCTCGCAGCTTGGCGATCTCATCGGCGTCGATGACGACGTACTGGTCCTTGGCGTACTCGTACCCCTTCACGATCTCGTCGTTGCCGACGACACCGTGCTGGGGGCACGCCTTCTGGTACTTGATCCGGCTGTGGCACTCCTCGTGGAGCTGGTTCAGCCGGATCTCGGCACCGGTCGAGTTCGCGGAGTACGACTTGACCGGGATGGAGACCAGACTGAGCCTGAGAAAGCCCTTCCAACTGGCGCGCGGAGCCATCGAGATACCCCCACGGGTGCTAGGTACGCGGTTCCTCGTGTCAGACTACATCGGCCGATCGGGGCCCGCTCATCGACCCGGCCGGCCCCCTGGACACCGCATCCGATGCCAGACAGCCTCGAGGACTATCGCCGGAAACGAGACTTCGGGGCAACCCCGGAGCCCGCTCCAGCCTCGCCGCAGGCGATCTGGACCTCCCGATCTTCGTCGTCCACAGGCACGAGGCAAGCCGGCTCCACTACGACCTCAGGCTCCAGATGGAGGGTGTCCTGAAGTCGTTCGCGATCCCGAAGGGCTTCTCCTACTTCCCTGCTCACAAGCACCTGGCGGTGCGCACCGAGGACCACCCGCTCGAGTACTACGACTTCGAGGGCGTCATCCCGAAGGGGCAGTACGGCGCCGGCACGATGAAGATCTGGGACCGCGGCGAGTATGAACTCCTGAACGTCCCGCCGACGGACGAAGGCATCTCGAGCGGTGAGCTGAAGTTCATCCTCCACGGCACGCGTGCCCGCGGCGAGTGGCACCTCGTCAAGACGCGCCGCTCGGAGAAGGACTGGCTCTTCTTCAAGTCGCGCGATGCCTACGCGCGCGCGGAAGGAGAGGCGCCGTTCCCATTCGACGTGGAGATCGCCTCCGCTGCGCGCAAGCCGCCCGTGACGCGTCGCAAGCCGATGCGCCCGGGCAATGACGTCGCACCGTTCTCTGACCCCGGCTGGCTGTTCGAGCTCGAGTTCGCGGGCCTGCGCGCGTTCGCGATGAAGGACGGCGACTCGGTCACGCTGCGCGACGCCTCCACCGGCAAACTCGTCACCGCCGACGTCGACGAAGTGACCGACGAGGTCGCACGTCTGCACGCGCACACCGCGGTACTCGACGGTGTGCTCGTGGCCCTCGACGAACAGGAGCGGCCCTGCCGTGAGGCGTTGGCCGCGCGACTCGCTGGCGCCAATGGCGTGCCTCTCTTCTATTACGCGTTCGACCTGCTGCACTTCGACGACTGGCGCCTCGGTGCACACCGTCTCTACGAGCGCAAGCGGTTGCTCGGCGCGTTGCTCCCGCCCTCCCGGCGGCTGCTCTACGTGGATCACGTACTCGGCGAGGGCGCGAGCCTGTCCGCCACGGTGGCAACCGCGGGCTTGACCGGCGTCATCGCGAAGCGCTCGTTGTCCACCTACAAGGGCGGCGCGTCCGAGGACTGGCGGCGAGTTCCGGCGACGCCTGCGGCGGCGGGAGCAGAGAGCGTTGCGGATGCGCTGGGTGCTGCGGCGGCGAAGTCACCCGGCCGCGTGAAGATCTCGAACAGGGACAAGGTGTTCTGGCCCGAGGCCGGTCTCACCAAGGGCGATCTGATCGACTACTACGGCCGCGTCGCCGAATTGCTGCTCCCGCACCTGCACGAGCGTCCGATCCACATGCAGCGCTTCCCTGACGGGATCGACGGGAAGGCCTTCTATCACAAGGACGCGCCCGACCACGTCCCGGGCTGGGTCGAGACCGAACGGATCGCGAGCGAGTCCAAGTCGGTCAATTACATCATCTGCAACGACCGGGACACGCTGCTCCTGCTAGCCAACCTGGCGAGCATCGACATGCACCCGTGGATGTCGCGCCGCACGAGTCCGGACACACCTGACTGGTTCGTGCTCGACCTCGATCCGAAGGGCGCTCCGTTCGCGCACGTCGTCCGCATCGCGCGCGCGCTCGGCAAGTTGCTGCGTGGCATCGGACTGCGGCCGTATCTCAAGACGAGCGGCAAGACCGGGCTGCACATCACCGTGCCGCTCGTCTCGGCCTACACGTACGAGCAGGCGCGCATGTTCGCCGAGATGGTCGCGCGCGCGATCGTCAACGAACACGGCGAGATCGCGACGGTCGAGCGCAGCGTCGGCCGCCGCGAGGGCAAGGTGTACGTCGACTACCTGCAGAACTCAAAGGGCCAGACGGTCGTGCCGCCCTACTCCGCGCGCCCCGTCCCCGCCGCCTCCGTCTCGATGCCGCTCGACTGGGACGAACTCGACAGCGACCTCGACCCCGCCCACTTCACCATCGTCAACGCTCCCCACCGCCTGGCCGAACGCGGCGACCTCTTCCGCGGCGTGCTCACCGACCAGCAGGGTCTCGGCCCGGCGCTGGCAGCGTTCCAGGAGCACTTCGGGCCGTCGTAACGCAACAGGCCTGCGCCGGGTACGTCTCGAGTTGCGACCATCAAACCTTGAGCATGAACCGCCGGCCTCGCTCGCGCTGGACGACCTCGAACGCCTCCGCATCTGCGCAGCAACGGTTACGCAGTCCCCCGCGTACGAGAGCGCGATGCGTCCGGTCCACGCGAGGCTCCACGTCCGGTCGTCGCCACGAAGAAGGCCGATGTGGTGATCGGCGACCTCGTCGTGGCCCTGCAGGTAGATGCCGAACGCGCGCTCGTTGGGGTCGTCCTCATCGAAGTCGTCGTCGTCGCTCGCGTCGACCATGAACTCCCTTCCGGAGATCTCCGAGAACCGCAACGGCGCGCCCGGGGTGCCGACGAGCCAGCCCCGGCGGTTCCACGGCTCTCCGCTCATCTTGCACGCGTGATAGTTCGCCCAAGCGAACGGTGACGCGAACGAGCTCACGGGTTCGTCGGGTTCCTCGACCTCTCGTTCGGAGTAGTGCTTCTCCGACTCGAGGCGCAGGTTCAACGCCAGACCGCGCTCCGGAAGCAGCACGCCGTCGAACACAAGCGCCTTCAGCGCGTGACCTTCGGGCCATGGATTGCCCGGGAACCAGATCCGACCGTTCACCACTCCACGATGCTATCGGGCGAGCAGCAACGTGACCTGATTGGTCTTACGTCAACGCGGCGCGGGCAGCTGCTTCGTCAGGACACGGATCGCGTGTTCGAGTTCGCGGTAGTGCCGGGCGCACTCGCTCGGATCCAGGTTGCACGCCGTTCCCTCCGGGTGCAGCTCCGGGCCGGGGTGGAGGTACCGGATGACGCCGTCCTGATCGATCAGGAACGATGCCGACGTTGCGCTTCTCGTTCCCCCGTCGAGCCAGTACCTGCGCAACGTCGACCACTGCGTGTCGAGCGCGATCGGGAACGTCACACCCCATGCGTCGAGCAGCGCGCGGACGCTCTCGTCCGAGTGCTCTGCGCCGAACGGCTTGGGGTGATAGAAGCCCACGACCTCGAGACCGCTCTCGCGGTACCGCTCGTGGAGCCCCTCCAGTGCGGGCATGCTCGCCGCGCAGAAGGGGCACGTATTGGTGAAGAACCGCAGGAGTACGACCCGTCCCCGCAGATCACCGAGCGCCAGCGGGCCGCTCGTGAGCCAGCCGTCCTCTGCCCACTCCGGCGCCGTGGTGCCGATCAGAGCCTGCCCCTCGGCCGGCAACGCGATCGCCGCGGTCGTCGGCTCGGGAACGGTTGCGACATCGGCATCTGGCGACCCTGTGCAGCCGAGTACGAAGAAGCCGGCCACGAGCAGCTGCAGCACGGTGCGCATCGCAACCACGTTACCGGGGCGACCCCGGAAGCGCGTCGCCGATGGGGCGGCGGTGTCGACCAGCGCGATTCCAGGTACGCTGGCATCCGCGATGGGAGTGAGCTTGACGACTGCAGGACGGTGGGCGCTGGTGATGCTGGCGCTGCTCGTGTGCTCGTCAGCCGCTCTCGCCGAGGAGTGGATCGTGAGGTCGTCGGGTGGCGGCGCGGGCTCGTTGCCGGACGTCTTGAGCCAAGTCGAGAGCGGGGACGTGATCCGGTTTCGCGTGCGAGAGGTGCGACTCGCAGACGACCTGGAGCTACCCCTCGGCGTGCGCGACCTGACGATCCGCGGGCCGGTGCGGATCCGGGGCGGGACTACGCTGATCGTGCGCGCCGAACGGACGACGCTTCGGCGAATCACGTTGGACCGCGTTGACGTGCGCGTAGAACGTCCGGGAGACGGCGCGACGATCGTCGGCAACAGGTTCTACGGCGCCGACCTGCACCTCGATGACGTCTCGAACACCGTGATCGGCACGCAAGGCAGGCCGAACCGCTTCAACGTGGGGCCGCGCGCGACGACGTCCGGCGGGAAGTTCTTCTTCGACCACGACCGCGACACGACGCTCGAAGGCAACCACATCGCGGGACGGAACTTCAACGTCAGCCTGGCCGGGAGCTCCGGCCTCGTGATCCGGCGCAACCGCATCGAGGGCGGGATCATCTCGGGCAATGTCCATAGCGTGGTGATCGAGGAGAACCGATTCGTGCCGGCGCGCGGAGGCGGCGCGATAGGCATCCATCAGAACGTCTCGTCCCCGCCGGGGGTCGCGGTGGTCGTGCGGGGGAACCGGATCCGGATGGTCGAAGCCGGTCACGCCATCAGCGTGGACGCGTCCGCGCTCACGGTCGTCGCAAACCGAGTCGTCGGCCGCCCATCCAAGCGTCGCCACAGTCGAGGCATCGAGGCAGGGCTCAGGAGCCGAGGTGACAACCCCGAGCCAGGCGCCGGCACCGTGCGGGACAATCGCGTCAGGAACGCGCAGTGGGGACTACTGGTGTTTCACAGCCACGAACTCGGCGGTGTGCTGGATGTGTCGCAGAACAGGGTCTCCGCGTGCAACGGCAACGCCATGATCGTCGACGGTGGGGATACGGGGACCATCCTCGCGCGGGGAAACACCGTGACCGGCGTCCGCGGCCGGGACGGCGAGGCGGGTCTGATCGCCGTCACCGACGGCACGCGGCTCGTGCTCGCCCAGAACCACATCGTGGGCAGTCTGCGCCACGGGGTGTTCGTGCGCGAGGGCGCCGGCACTGTCGTGCTGGACACGAATCGGATCACGCGTTGCGGAGGCGACGGCATCCACTTCGCTGCGGGCAGCCGCTCCGAGCGGCGCGGCAACACGTTCTCGCGTGTCCGCGGCGACGACCTGTTCGAGGAGGAGGGCGCCGCGGTGGAGCTGCTCGAGTAGACGGCGCGCAGACGCCCGCCTGTCTCAGCCGGTGAGTTCCGCGAACTCGGTCGCGAACTTGGGCCCGGCGCCTCCGTCCTCGTGCTTGAAGAAGACGAAGGCCTCATTCCACCCGCACTCACTGATGCGCTTGCTCCATGCGACAAGCGCCTTCTTGTCGTACTGGGTCTTACGGAGGCGTGCGTAGCCCCAGTCGGCGGTAGCAATCGCGGGAGACTCCGGGCGATCGTCGGCTTCTGCGAAGACGACGGCCGCATTCTTCGCGCGCAGCACGTCGTACACGGCGTCGTCGAACCACGAGTCGTTTCGGAATTCGAAGCCGACCCGAACTCCGTCGGGGATCAGGTCGACGAACGACGCAAGCCGGTCGACGTCTGCCTTGAAGTTCGGCGGCAGCTGCACGAGGAACGGACCGCGCTTCTCGCCGAGCCCGTCGGTGACTTTCAGCAGGTACGCGAGAGAGTCGCCGCTGTCCTTGAGTCGCTGACGATGGCTGATCCGTTGGTGGACCTTCAAGACGAAGCGGAACGAATCAGGCGTCTCTGCGACCCAGCGCGCGACGGTCTTCTCGCTGGGCATGCGCCGGAACGTGTAGTTCACCTCGACAGCGGGCAGCCGCTCGGCGTAGTACGTCAGCATCTTCGAAGCGGCGAGCTTCTCGGGGTAGAAGGACCCCTTCCACTCCTTGTACGAGTACCCACTGGTGCCGACGCGGATTTGCATGCGTCGATCTTAGAGTGCCCAGGGTGTCCTGGCGTACATGGCGGATCGCCGCGAGTGCTACGAGGCTGCTCCCAGGCTGACACGGGGGTGCCGGTCAGGGTGGACCGCCTCCGGGCCCGATGGTGCTGTATGGCTCTCATCGAGTTCTCGATAGGTCCCCCAGGCGCCGACGTGCCGCGCACGTTGGCGGGTGTGGAAGGCGGTCCCGGAGACGGCTTGACGCGCACGCGCCTGCACCGTCGCACGACGCGCAGCCTGCCGCACGACAGCCCGCGTCTCTACTGCGCTCTTGGCGCCGTCGCCTTCGTCGTCGCGGGCGCGTTCTGGTTGATGTGGCGTGCCGACTTCGGGAGCGCATCTGGCAGGCGCGGAGCAGTGTACGCGGTCGTCGGGCACTTCCTGGTCGTCGTGCCCGCCCTCACCGGACTGTTCGTCGTGCTCTCCGGACTCAGGATGGCGATCAGCCGGCGGCGCCGCGCTCGATTGCGCAGGCTGTATCCGGACCAGGCTTGGCGAGCGGACCATCCATGGCGCGTCGGCGGTGCGAAGGACCGCGGGCTAGGGCGCCTCGGAACGCAGCTCGCGATCCTCGCGACCGCGGCCGTCATCGTGACTCCGCTCAACCTGATCCTCGCTGCGCACGCCGACGCGATCTGGCTCTGGGCCCTCTGCGCCGTCGCGGATCTGATCGCCGCGTGGATGTTCGTGGGTGTCCTCATGCAACTCGCTCACGCCGCGAGGTACGGGAGTGCGACGGTGCGCTGGGACGCAGCGCCGTTCTTCGTCGGCGATGATGCTTCGCTCGGCTTCTCACTCTCGCGTCCACGCTCGTTCGACAAGCTGCGCTTCACGTTCCGCGCCATCGAGGAGGAGATTGCGGTTCGGGGAACCCACGACGGCACCGAGACCTCGATCGAGGTCTTCTGCGTCCATGAGGACGTGCGAGAGTTCGCGGACGTCGCCTCACACGTCACCGCCGGAGCCGAACTGCACCTCGAGTTCGCGCTTCCTGAACGCGCGCCCGCTACACGTCTCTCCGGATATCCCGCGACGTACTGGGAGCTCGAGGTCCACGGAACCGCTCGCGGGCTGGACTATCGGTCCACTTGCCTCGTTCCGGTGTACGAGCGATGCGCGTCCGTCGACGCGGCGGACTAGCCGCATCTGTTCACGAGACGTCGCGATGACGGTGCTTTCGGAGTCCACAGGGTCAGATCTTGGCCAGGCGAGGGCGGATGCTGTCGTCGTTGCCACAAGGGCAACGCGAGTGAGCGGCCGAAACGGCGCGGATTCTGCGGTGTGGGCAGACCGTAGGCCGGGCGGTGGTGTGGCGGACGGCGCGGCGGGACGTCAGGTCGGCTTCGGGGATGCCAGCAGTCGTTGCGCGCAGCGCTCGAAGACGTGCTGCCAGGGCCACGACGAGGACATCGAGACCCAGATCCGGCGCGTCGTGATCCGCACGAGCGCGCCGATCTTGAGCAGCCGCAGGCGGATCGTGCCGGCTTGCGCACGCGCCATCTCGGTGCCGGCGAGACCGATGCGTCGCAGCGCACAGGTCAGGACGTAGGCCATGGCCGACATGGCCATCCGCACGGCGTTGCCCTGCATCGTGTGCACCGACAGACGGGTGCCGAAGAGCTCGAGCTGCTGCTCCTTGATGCGATTCTCCGCCTCGCCCCGGGCGCAGTAGAGCTGCTCGTAGAGACGCTTGCTGCTCCAGCTACGAGGCGGCAGATTGGTCACCACGAAGCGGGGATTGCGCTTGCCGCCCGGCAGGTGCTCGGCCTTGGCGACCACGCGACGCCTCTGGCTCCAGCTCCCCAGCGTGGTCCAGGCAAAGTCGCGAAAGACCCGGGCTGCTCGGCCGGTCTGCACGGCACGGGCTGCGGCCTCATCGAGCGCGTCTTCGACGTGTCGCTCAAGGCGCTCATTGCGCGCCATGCCCAGCAGGTAGAAGTGGCCGGCGGCCTCGCACCAGGCCATCAGCTCCTCGCGGCAAAAGCCCGAGTCTGCGCGCACGAGCACCTTGGCCCGGGGCCAGCGGCGCCGCAGACGTAAGACCAGCGCACGGAGCTCGTCCACGACTCCGCGCGCGGGATCTCTGTCAGCGGTCTGGAGCCGAGCGAGCAAGAGGTGCTCGCCGCAGAAGACGTACAGCGGCAGGTAGCAGTAGTGCCCGTAGTAGCCGTGGAAGAAGCGGCCCTCCTGCCGGCCGTGCAGCCGCACGTCGGAGTGGTCCAGGTCCAGCACGAGCAGGCCCGGATCCTCCGGCCCCATGGCCTCGCAGAAGACGTCGCTGAGCACGCTGTCCACGCGCTCCTGGTCCATCTCGATCTTGGCGTAGCGCGTCTGTGCCGTGGCGCCGAGCTGCGTGGTCTCGAGCCGCGAGAGCGTCGGGTGCGTGGCCAGAGCACCCTCGCGCTTGCCGCACGCCGCGGCAAACAGCGGGTCCTTGCCGACATGGTCGTGGTCCACCAGATCCTCGTAGCCCGCGCACAGCCCGAAGACCCGCTGACGCAGCATCTGGCCGACCGTGTGCTCGACCCGACGCGGGTCCCGGTGGTCCCCGAAGCAGCGCGCAAACCGCGAGAGCAGATCGATGCGACGATCGGTCCGCTCGAGCAGCAGCACGCCCCCGTCGCTCGTCACGGTACCGGCGTCGAAGCGCGTCACCGCGGTGCGTCCACAGATGCCCGCGAAGAGGGTCCCCTGCGGGCTACAGTCTGTCGTCATCGGGCCGGCGCTCCTGTCGGTGCAAGTACTAGCGAGTACGAGCACTTAGACAGACGACGGCCCGCTCAGATTCCCGGCTGGTGAACGATTCGGGCTAGTCGCCCCAGCAGTCCAGGTCCAGGGCTGACCACGCCAGGTTGCGCGGCCGTTACACGCTGGGCAGCTCGGGCGCGTAGCCTCTGCGCATGAGGAGCACACTCGCCGTCTTGCTCGCTGCGGTTGCCCTGGCCGCGTGCGGGGATCCACTCGCCGATGCAGACCGGCCGGACCCGCCGGCGCTCAACTCCCTTCCGGACTTCCTCCCGCACTCGATGAAGGGCTACGTGCTCTACGCGTGGGAGCGCGATGGGAGAACGTGGTTCACGCTGATCACGGGGACCAATCGCCTCAAGAGCTTCGATGAGCTCGACGAAGCGAAGCGGCTCGTCGGCGAGGACGGCTGGGTGCGTGTGCGTGTCTCGGGCGTGGCCGCGGCGCGCGATCTGCTGCGCCGTGTCCCGGCCGACACGAGCGTGATGGTCGACACAATTCGTGCGCCCAGCGTGGCGCAAAACACGATCCCCGACGACGTGGGCGAGGCCGACCCCGAGACGCTGGCGAGCCTGCGAGGGACTCGTCCGCGGTAGTCCGGGCGCTGACCGGGGCCGGGCGGGCCCGCACCGACTGCCTCTCACGCCGGAGGCCGGCGATGCCGATCTGGGGAGTGGTCCCGGTCGCTCTCTATCGTCCGACCGGGGTTGGCTCACCATGTGGATGATGGATTCTCTGAAGACGTTGGTCGACGGGGCCGCTACGCGCGTCACCCTGTTCGATCCGGCTGCCGGCGGCAAGTCCACGGCGGTCGTCTCGACGCTGGTCACGTCGATCCTCGGCGAGTTCGACGTCAAGTTGCGCCATGGCTGCTCCGCGGAGTACCTGCACGGGATCATCTCCAGCGACGACTTGGAGAGTTGCTCCGAGATGCTCGCGCGTGTGTTCGGGCTCCCGAGGAAGCCGTTCGGCTGCCGCCCGATGCTCGACGAGCCGATGCAGCGGATGGTCGACTCGCACGACGGCATCCATGCCGATCAGTGCCTTTACCTGCGCCGCTACAACGACGGCCGCGTCGCGTTCGCAGCGCTCTGGCCGTGGTCGAACGGAGTCCTGGTCACGCTGAGGCTCGGCGTCTACGACGAGAGCGTGACGCCGGAGCTGTAGAGACCGGAGCTCAGTCGGTCTCACGAGTGAACGGGACGAACGAGACGGGATAGAGCGTCTCGGTCGAGACCGTGCCGTCCGCGTCCTTCGTGATGCGCACCAGCGCCTGGGCCGCGGCGCCGCGTTCGAGCGGGATGATCATACGTCCGCCCGCCCGCAACTGCTCCACGAGCGCGGGCGGCGGCTCATCGGGCGCAGCCGTCACGATGATCACGTCGAACGGAGCGGCCTCCGGCCACCCCGCGTAGCCGTCGCCGGTGCGGCACCGCACGGTGTCGTACCCGAGTCGTGCGAGGCGATCCCGCGCGGTGCTCGCCAGCTCGTCGATGATCTCGATCGTGTAGACGTCGTCGGTGATCTCTGCGAGGACGGCGGCCTGATACCCGGAGCCCGTGCCGATCTCGAGCACGCGGTCGCCGGGCCGGACCCGGCCTGCCTCGGTCATCGACGCCACGATGAAGGGCTGCGAGATCGTCTGTTCCATTCCGATCTCCAGCGGCGTGTCCTCGTAGGCGTGGCGCACCCAAGCCGCCGGGACGAACTCGTGCCGTGGCACCGCGCGCACGGCGTTGAGGACGCGCTGGTCGCGAACGCCGCGCGCTTCGATCTGAGTCGCGACCATGTGCTCGCGTTCCGCCGCGCGCGGCCCGATCGCGGCGACGTGCGTCACGCCGGCGTCCACGCCCGCTCCGCCGGAACAGGCGGTCGCGACCGGAAAGGAAGACAAGACGAGAAGCGCGAGCGTGCGCATCCCGACATGGTAGGTCCCCTCGCTCCTTGTCACCGGTCTCGTCGCCGGCTGTCGTCTATCCTCGGTCTGTGCAGACGTGAAGGAGACACCCATGAAGATCCGTCATCTGGCCGTCCTCGGAGCGATCGTCTCCGTGGCTCTCGTGGTGGGGCTGCTCAGCGCGGAGCGCGCGCCCGCGCAGGAGAAGGAGGGGGCAGAGGACCGGGATGCGGCGACTCACGCCGCAGTCGCCGAGATCATGAAGAACCTCGTCGGCGCGAAGACCGGGCTCTTCCCCGGCATGCGCCAGCGCGACGTCGCGAAGTACACGAAGGACGCGGCTAACAGCGTCGGCGAGGTCTGGTTGCCACTCGATGCGTCGATGTTCGCGCCGGAGGGGGATTGGCAGGGCGTCGTGAAGTGCTACGACGACGACGAGGAGCCGCGCATGTCGGAAATCTCCGTCGTCCTGCTCACCGGCGAGTACGACTGGACGGCCGCGAGGGCAAGCGTGGTCGTCGCCGGCGCGCGGCTGCGTTACACGATGCAAGTGGACGAGGAGAACCGCAAGCTCGTATGGGGCGAGGGACCCGGCGGGCGCTCGCTCTGGGTTGCGTTCGGCGACGGCGTGATCGCGATCGACTGCTCGAAGGACTGAGCGCGCCGCAGCGGACGCCTCTCGAGCGATTCGGAGCCTGGTGGACCCGATCGGTCAGACTGTGCGGCATGAAACACCTCGGCACCGTCCTGCTCCTGGTCTGTTCTCTGACTCTCCCCGCGTGCGAGTCGCTGAGTGCCGGTGACTTCGGAAACGTCCTGGGACAGGGTGGGCTCGGCAACGACACGATCGTCGCAGGGCTGAAGGAGGCGCTCAACGTCGGCACGGACCGCTCCGTGAACCTGCTCTCGCGCCCCGGCGGCTACGCGAACGATGCGGTCCGCCGCATCATCGTTCCCGACGAGCTCGACGATCTGGCGTCGACGCTGCGCAAGATCGGACTCGGCGGACAGATCGACACGTTCGAGGCAAAGATGAACGAGGCCGCCGAGCACGCCGTCACACAGGCCGCACCCATATTCAGCGACGCGATCCGAAGCATGTCATTCGACGATGCGCGCAAGATCCTCGGCGGCAACAAGACGGCCGCGACGTCGTTCTTCCGGCGCAAGACGTCGGGCGCGCTGACGAACCTCTACCGGCCGATCGTGAAGAACCACATGGACCAGGTCGGCGCCGCGCGTACGTTCAACGATCTGAAGGCGACGTACGAGCAGGTGCCATTCGCGCCGAAGGTGAACCTCGATCTCGAGTCGTATGTCACCGAGCGCGCGCTGGACGGCCTGTTCACCGAACTGGGGAAGATCGAGCGCGACATCCGCACGAACCCGGCGGCGCGCGTGAGCGACCTGTTGCAGAAGGTCTTCGCCGGTCAGCGCTAGCTAGCGGCTACTTCTCGCTGAGCGTCACGTGAAGCGCGGTCTCCGCGAGCTCCTGGATCACCACTCTGGGGAACCGCACCGGCTCCCGGTCGTCCACAGTGACGGTGACGTCGAACGTGCCCGCACGCGGCAGGCGACGGCGGGCACGATGACTGCGTCCTTTCCACGTGTGTCCGTACACCCGGTCGCCGGACTCCGGATCGGAGACCAGCAGAACGACCTTCCTCACTTCCGCTTCGGCTCCGTCCGCATCCTGAAATCTGAGTGAGAGGAAGCGGCCGTCGTCGAGACGCATCACCGCCGAGTCGGTCGGAACAGTGATCTCGTCTTCGATGTAGCTTGACTCTTCCCACCCCCAGTTACCGTCGGCGCGCACGGCGACACGGTGCGGTCCGGGATTCAGGTGCAGCACTTCGAAGCGTCCATCCTCGTCCGTCGCGACAGCCCACCAGGCGGAGGAGACCTTCACGTTGGCTTGCGCGGCCGGGGTGCCGTCCGCATTCAGCACCGTTCCGCGGAGCGCGACGCCGGGGGGCAGGACGATCGTGCCGAGATCGAGTTCGGCCCGATCCAGCACGATGTCCTTGCGCTCCCACGCGGCGGCGAGCATCGGGAACATCTCCGCGTCGTACGTCCCGTACGGAAGGCTGATGTCGATGCGACCGTCGTCGTCCGTCCCGGTGTCGTAGCTGATCTTCCTGGACCGCCACTGCCCGCGCGCCGGCTCGATGGGGTCGTCATCGCTGTCGACGAAGTGCCCCCGCACCCGGCAGATGCGTGGTGTCTCGACGAGCACGAGCTCATCGAACGCCCCGACTTCGATGCGCGTCTCGCCGCCCCAGAACACGCCCTGGACGTGCGGCACGTTGACGAATGCCTCCCGTCCGCGGTGGTCGAGCGGCACGCCCGTGAGCGTGAACTCGCCGTCGCTTCCGGACGTCGTGTGGACGTAGTGCGTCCAGTGCGAGAGCGGAGCTGTCTGGAATCGTCCGACGACCGGTGCGCCGGTCACGGGGGCGCCGTTCTCGTGCCGCACGACGCCGCGGACCGGAGGCGCGTCGCCGAGCCGCAGCTCGACCTCGAGGGGCTCCGCTCGGTCCAACTGGAGGTTCCCGCGCATGGCCGCGCCGCGCCCGCGGTGGACGAACACGTTCACACCACCGAGATCGGGGACGGTCAGCTCGAGGGAGCCATCGTTGCCGGTCAGACCGGTCTCGATGATGCCGTCCTCGAATCGTCCGCGGTCCGACGGGTACTTGGCGACGATCACCACGGTGACCTCTGCGGCGGGCGAGCCACGCTCGTCGAGGACACGCACGACGATCCGCGCCGTCGGGTCGGCCCCCGGCGCCTGCGGTTCCGTCACCGCGGGCTGCGCGGGCTCGTCGCCGGCCGACTGCGGAGGCACCACGTTCACGCGCTCTCGATCGGTCTCGTCCGTGTCTGCGGCCGGCTCCGGCTTCATCGCACCCTCCGGCTCAGTGGGACGGGTCGCGCACCAACCGGTGAGCAGCACGACGGCCGCAACCGTGGCGAAGGCGAGTCGTCGTCGGGCGCCGGGCTTCATCACGTCAACGCTAGATGATCGTGCCTGCGCATGGCGCGGTGGTTTCTCCCCAACGAGTAGCATCGAACGCTGCGAGGGACACGATGCGTGGAGTCTGGATCGGAACAAGCCTGATCGCCGCGGTCGTCCTGGCGGCCGCGGTCGGCGCGATGGCGCTCCGATCGGGTGCGACAGATCCCGCCGGATCGGCTGACCCGGCCGACGCACTTCGGGAGCCCGCCACGCACTCGCGTACAGAGGACTCTTCCCGTCGGCGGGAGACGCGCCGACGTCGCGCCAACGACCGAGCCGAGGAGCTGCCCGGGCGAGAGACGCCATCCCCGCCCGCACCGACTACGACGCTTGTCTTGCCTGAGTTGACCGTTGCGGCGGGCGAGACGCGCACGCTGCCGGCGGGACGTGTCCACGTCAGCGGCGATGTCGTGGTTCGGGGGACGTTGCTGGCCGGTGACACGATCCTGGTGCCCGACGGTGACGACCAGTCGCTCGAAGGGAAGCTCATCGCAACGCGCATCGACATGACGCGCGGGATCAAGCGGCTGCGAGGCGCGTTCGGCACACACTCGCGCAAGAACGCGAAGCCCGGTGAGGCCGGCCTGTACGTGCGTCCGGACGCGACGCTCATCATCGAGGCAGGGTCCAAGTGGGACACGCGCGCGGCGTACGGATTCCAGATCGCAGGTGATCTGGTCATCCAGGGCGGCGAGTTCCATTGCCGGTTCTTCAACGGAAACGGCACCGATCGCGGTGAACGCTCGTGGCTGCCGGGCAGCACGCTGACGGTCTACTCGGGGAAGTTCATCGCCGGGGGCGACGCCGACTTCGGCGAAGCCGAGATCACGATCCACGACGGCGTCGTGCAAATCGACGACGACATCTGGCGCTCGGGCTCGGTGCTGACCATCCTCGGCGGCGAGCTCCGGAACTCGTCGCGCGGCGGCGCCTTCGTGCTCAGCGGGCGTGTGGACATGCGGGACGGGATGATCAACGTCAACCAGTCCAAGTGGCGCGGACGGCATGTCCTCGAGTCCGCCCGCGTGCATTGCTCCGGTGGGACGGTGGTGATTCGCGGCCAGCCAGTGACCGAAGAGGGCACGGGAATCCAGTTGCACGCCGACGCGACGTTCTCGACTCTCATCATCGAGACGAGCTCGAAGATCAGCGACTCGTCCGCTCCGACCGCGTCCCTGCGGATCGATTGGCGCTTGCACATCTTGCCCAAACAGACGTTCCGTGCGAATGGCCGTCACGTTGAGACCACGTTCGTCTCCAGCGACGAAACGCGCGAACTGGTGAGGTAGGAGCCGCGGTCTCGCTTCGCCGGCAGGGCGTCGCTAACGTTGCATCATGACCGACCCGGACCTGTCGTCTGCTGTAGCCGCCGAGATCGCGGCGCTCCACGTCGAGTTCGAGCGCTGGCTTCGCGGCGAGTCGGACGACCTCGGACGCATCGAAGCCTCGATCGGAGCGGGCTTCACCTTCATCTCGCCGCGGGGTGACCTTGTCTCGCGGTCGCAGAAGCTCTCGAACATTCGCGAGGGTCACGGCGCTCGCTCGATTCGCATTCGAATCGAAAACCCGGGCGTCGCCTGGAACGAGGGCGACGCGGTGGTTGCCACCTACGAGGAGTGGCATGACCACGCCGAGTACACGACCGCGCGCATCTCCACGGTCCTGCTTACGCGCGACGATGCTGCTCCGGGCGGCTTCCTGTGGCGGCACGTGCACGAGACCTGGAAGATTCCGCCGCCGTGATCAAGAACCAGAGTGAGATCGTCCGTCGCGGCTACGACCGGCTCTCGTTCGTGTACCGGTCCGATGAGACTCCCGACGACTACGAGCAGTACGCCGAGTGGATCGACATGCTCGCAGAGCGCGTTCCGGAGGGGTCGCCAGTCCTCGATCTCGGGTGCGGCTGCGGGCTGCCGGCGACCAGGCTCTTGGCGCGGCGATACGACGTCACCGGCGTCGACTTCTCGAGTGTGCAGATCGAACGCGCGCGCAAGTTGGTGCCGGATGCACGGCTTGTCTGCGCCGACGTCGTGGGGCTCGACCTGCCTGCGGCGGCATTCGACGCGGTCGTGTCGTTCTACGCGATCATCCACATGCCACTCGCGGCGCACGCGCCGCTCTATCGCGACGTCGCGCGC
The DNA here is from genome assembly GCA_965248445.1 of Planctomycetota bacterium. Taxonomy (GTDB): domain Bacteria; phylum Planctomycetota; class JAJSAM01; order JAJSAM01; family JAJVHW01; genus CBDFJG01. The sequence continues at coordinate 335,047 of CBDFJG010000001.1, read as the reverse complement.
TGGCTGCGGCCGGGCGGCGTCTTCCTGGCGATCGTCGGTCACGAGGAGTGGACCGGTACAGACGAGCAGTACCTCGACGTCGAAGAGGGGTTGATGGCGTGGAGCCACGCCGACGAAGCGACGAACGTCCGCTGGATCGAGGAGGCTGGGTTCCGCGTCGAGTGGACCCGGTTCGTGCCCGAGGGCGACGTGGGCCACACGCTCGTACTGGCCCGGAAGCCCGACTGAGAGGCCGCCCCGTGCCGGACTCGCCGATCGCGTCTATCATCGGCGTCGTCGGCATGGCTGCGCGCGCGAGTGCAGCCGACGCCGCTACCGGGGGAGAAGCAATGCTCACGCTGCACGCCTTTTCGCTGCCTGTGCTCGTCGCCGCGATGTCGATCTTCGGGGTCCTGCCGCCGACCTGACCCGGTCACGGCTCGGTCGTCGTGACGGCCCCAGTTGGAGAGACGCTTCCGGGCACCAACGGTCCCGAGACGGAGAAGGAACAGCCCGGCCGGCCGGCGGGACCCGTGACCGGTGGCGGGGACGACAAGCCCGGCGGCGGCATTACGACGACCGGCGGCGGATACGGCAGTCCCGCCACGACCGGCGGTGACACCGATCGAACCAAGACGCGCTGGCGCAGCATCTACCTGACCCAGCCCAAGGCAGTGACCGGGGGCGACGAGGGAACGAAGCCGCCCGACGCGGACGGTACCGACGACATCGAGTCCCGCGTGCGGTCGCTGCTGCGGATCCGCAAGGCGGAGACGCGTCCGACGCTCGTGCACCTGCACGTGTCGCACTACGGAGACGAGGCCGCCCCGACGACCCCCGCCGCCGTGCTCAAGAAGCAAGAGAAGCAGTGCCTCGCGATCGACGACGAGATCGTCGCCCGCTGGGCGCGCCTTTACCGGCTGGTGCGCGTCGAGATCGACAAGAGCGATCCCGCCCTCCTGCGCCACTTCGGTGACGCGACCGGGCCGCGCATGGTCGTGGTCGACGCCGGTCTACACGTCGTGGAGAGTGCGCCGCCGATGCGGCGCTCGCGCGACATCGCAAAGTTCCTCGAGAGCAGCGTGAAGAAGCACTTCAAGCCGTACTGGGGGCGAGTCGAGGAACGGCTCGAACGCCAGGAGAAGGCGCTCCAGGAAGCGCGCGATCTGGCGAAGAAGAAGGACCTCAAGGGCGCCCTCGACCGCGCGCTGGTCGTCTCGCGATCCAGCCTGCGCATCGGCGATCACTACGACGACGCCGTGCGTCTGACGAACGACCTGCGGCGCAAACTCGGCCGTTAGACAGCGAGCGCCCGGGAGAAGCACAGGCTCCTCCCGGGCGTCGTCTATCCGGGTCGTGATCCCTACGATCCGGAGTCGGTGGAGAACTCCCCGGACTCTCGAATCGTCCGGTTGCCGCTCTCCTCGTCGATCACGATCACCTCGGCCTTGTAGGTGTTGTCCGGAGTGATGAACTCACCGGGGATGTCGAGTGAGTTCGTGCCGAACGGGACGAACAGCTCGAGTTCGACTGCCGGGTCCTCGCTCGTCGATTCGATCACGACGACGTAGCCCTCCACCGTGATGTCGTTGCCGTCGATGTCCTGCGTCACCTCGGTCCAACTGAACGTGAAACCGTCCGCGGACTGCGTGCTGCCGCCGGTGGGCGACGTGATCGTGGTGGGCGCAGGCAAGGTGTGCGCGAAGTCGGCTTCGCCTACGAGCTTGTTGCCGTCGAACGACTTCCCCTTGAATGCGTACGTGCCCTCTGGGAAGCGGTCGAAGAACTGCTCCATCGAGAGCTCGGAAGCCGGCGGCTCGCGGCTCTCGAACATCGCCTCCGTGAGGCTCTGCGCCTTCACGTTCTTGGAGGTCTTCACCTGCAGGACGGTCTTTCCCCGATCGTCCCGGACCTTCATCTTCTCCCAGCCCACTCCGTCCCAGAAGAAGTGGATCCCGAAGTCGGTGTCCGTGAAGTTCCACTCGATGAACACCGCCGCATCGGCGAGTTCGACCTCTTCCTTCCCCGCCAGCGCGTCCGTACCCGACGGCACTACAACGCCGGCGAGCAGCAAAGCCAACGCGATACGCTTGATCTTGCGCATGTCTGCCTCCATCCGTCTTGCACACGGCCCGATCGGGTTCCGCTCGCGCCCCATGCGCTCGCGTGCCCCGCAATGCCGTGAGGAAGAGGAGTTTGCAGACGCCGAGTTACGACACCGTGAACACGGGCGAGCACGTCGCGACGAGTTCTGTTCACCGCGAGTTCATGTCGGATCGCCTGCAGCGCGCGGTGAGCCGCTTCTCTACTCGACCGCTCCGACCGGCTCCGTAGTGACGTTCGCGTGGCGGCGCTGCTCGCCGACGACGCAGAGCATCTTCGAGTCGAGTGGCAGCGCGGGGATCACGCACTGGCCGTTCTGATCGGTGCGCCCGAGCACGATCGGGCCGCGCTGATCGGCCTGCGGCACGGCGGAGATGGTGTCGACGCCGCCTGAGCTCTTGTGGAGCGCGCCCACGAACACGTCGTTGAGCGTGTAGCCAGACTCCTTCACGACGGCGATCGCGCGCACCGGCTTGGCCGGCTCGAGCGTGAGCGTCGTGCGCTTCGCCGCAGTGAACTTGCCGCGCGTGGGCGCGAACCCGTGCGCGTACGCCGTGGCGAGGGACTTGGTGTTCTTTCCCGGCCAGAGGATCTGCACCTCGCCCGCCGCGTTCGTCCAGCCGCCGACGAGTCGGTCTGCCGGCGGGAACTGACTGAAGCCCTCAGTGCCGAGCATGCGGTCTTCGTCCCCGAGCGTGACCCATGCGCCCGCGACGGGCTCCTTGGCCTTGTTGACGACGAGGACCGTGGTCGGCTTGGGGACGCCCAGCTTGACCTTCACCTTCTTCTTCTTCTTCAACTCGACGATCTTGTCCTTGAAGCCGCGCGCGCGCACGAGCAACCGGTCTCCGTTCGCGAGCTTCTCGAAAGCGAACTTCCCGTCCGCATCGGTGACGGTCCACGCGAGGCCGCTTCCGGATGCGCCGACCGCTGCGCCGGCCAGCGGCTTCCCTTTGTTGTCGAGCACCACGCCTGTGCGCGGTTCACCCTTGTCGTCGCCGAATCCGCCGAAGTCATCTGGGTACTCGCGCACCGGCGTCGCGTTCACCTCGAGGTCGTTCACCCCTGGGTGCATCATGCGGATCGAGAACTTCCACTTGCCGTCCTTGGGCCGCACCCAGACGTCGATCGGCCCGAGCGGAGCGCCTTCGAGCGAGAACTTGCCGAGCTCGTCGGTCGTGGTGGTCGCCACGTGTTCGCCGAAGTCGGGGTTCCACCCGAGCGGTCCGGCCGCGACCTCTGCTCCCTTGGTGACCCCGTCCCGATCACCGACGTCTCCCCGCAGCGCACCGCCCGTCTCGTCGTCTGCTGCGATGACGACGGTCCCGAGGAGACCAAAGAGAGCGCCGGCCAGCGCGGCCGGCGCGAATGCCCGGAGGTTGCGCATGGCGGCAGTATCGCAGGACCGGTGGGGGCGGTGCCCGTCGCGACCTCCCGCCCGGTCGATCGTGCGTAAGAACTGCGCAAGGACCGCCATGGAGACTTCGGGCCTCGGAGGAGTCCATGTCCCGCATGAAGAGCAGCTTGATCCTGGTGATGTGCCTCGCCGCCGCGACGTCCGTCGCGTCTGCGCAGGACCGCGGCGGCCCGCCGGGAGGCGAAAGAGGCGGCCCGCCTCGCCCCGAAGGCCCCGTTGCCGGAAGCGGCGAGGCCGCTGCCGAGCGAACGCTGGTGCAGTGGTTCGGGACGTGGGACGGCGCGAAGGCCGAGGCGGAGCGGACGGGCAAGCCGATCTTCCTGCTGTCCGCGGCACCCCAGTGCCACGGCATCTCGGGGATCTGGTGACCCGGCAAGCAGAACATGGACAGGAGTTTCCTGTCCCAGCCCGAGGTGGTCGCGGTCTCGCGCGAGTTCGTGTGCGCGCGTCTCTCGACGTACGAGGACAAGGACGAAGCCGAGTTCCTCGCGACGGTCTTCACCGGACGTAGCGGCCAGCTCGAGAACACCGTCTTCTCGATCCTCGCCCCCGACGGCGAGACCAAGCTCACGCGCGCCGGACGCTCACCGCAGATGGCGCTCGGGGACGGTCGTCCTCGGCGGGGACGGCCGGACAGCCCCGGCGGCGAGGACGTCACCAAGATGGTTGCGACGTTGACGGACATCGCGGCGCGGTACGCGAAGAAGCAGAAGGGGAAGACGGGCCCCGGGACCATGCCGTACGTCGAGGACGTGCGCCTCGGTCTGAACGTCGCCGCGTGCGACATGCTGCCGACGGCCATCGTCGTCGCCAAGACGGACGCGGCGCGTGAGGCACTCGAGAAGCAACTGCGTCCGCTCGCGTGGGCCGACGACTTCATCGGCCGCCTCGTCTGGGCGGAGACCACGAAACGCAAGGACCTGGAGAAGATCGCGGAAGTTGCTGCGGACGCAGCGCTCGTGATCGTGCAACCGGATGCGTTCGGACTCGAGGGCAAGGTGCTCGCCCAGACCGCGAAGACCGACGCCGACTCCCTCGAGAAGGCGCTCGCGGCAGCGATGAAGGCGCACGCCCCCGGCACGAAGGACGCCCGCGAGCACATCCGCGAAGGCCGCAAGAAGGGCGTCGACTGGGAGGGCGAGGTACCGGTCACGGACCCGCACGGTCCGTCGAGGCGGTAGAAGGTCCCGCGCGAGCCGTCCTGCACGGCGTCGGATCTGGCGACTTCCGCCACCTGCCGTGGTGAGCGACAGCGATCCGTGACCGGAGTCGCTCACCCCGTTGCGACCCGGTCGCAAGTTCGATATCCTCGTGCCTCTACGCGGGTCGCCGGGCTTGACGGTCTGCGTGGGGCGCAGCAAGGGGAGCGCGCCGCTCGTGGTGGGTGGCCGTCAGTGCTCAGGGAAGTGCGCCGTTCGACGCAGCACCATGGGAGGTCGCGTCATGAGAAGCTTCATCAAGGGGATTCTGCCCCTCTGTCTGTTCCTGCTCGTGCCGTTGGCGACTGCCAACGCAGACAACTACAACGAGGCCGTCGACGGGGACCTGCCGAACGGCTTCGTCACGAACATCACCATGACCGGGGGCACGAACACGGTGCGGGGGACGCTACCGGGAACGCCGACCACGAATCAGGACACGTACAACGTAGTCGTGCCCGTCAATCACACGATCACGAACATCAGTTTCAGTATCACGGGCGGCGCCGGCGAGACCAGAACGTGGGGCTTTGACGCCTGCAGCTCGTTCAATCCCAATACCACCGGCACGTCGTCCAACACGAACGTGTCTGTCGGCCCGGGGACGTACTGCGTGCAGTTGTTCACAAACTTCGCCGTCAATGCGCACGCTTGGAGTTGTGTGTTCACCGTCACTGCGCCCGACAGCGACGGCGACGGACTCGCGGACACGAACGAGATCGCGGGTAAAGACTCGGCAGGCAACTTGACGGGTTTCGGGCCCACCGACCCGAACGACGCCGACTCGGACAACGACACGATCAACGACGGTGAAGAGGTGGCTGCAGGGGCTGATGGCTTCATCACGAACCCCAACAACGCCGACACCGACGCGGACAACATCGATGACGACGATGAGATCAGCGGTGCGCTCAACCCGTTCGGCGGAGCTCAGACCGACCCGACCGACTCGGACTCGGACAACGACACGATCAACGACGGTGAAGAGGTGGTCGCAGGTGCCGACGGTTTCGTCACCGACCCCAACAACGCCGACACCGACGCGGACAACATCGATGACGACGATGAGATCAGCGGTGTCAGCGACCCGTTCGGGCCGGGCGATCCGACCGACCCGAGCAACGCGGATTCCGACAGTGACACCATCAACGACGGTGCCGAAACCAGCGGAAGCGGAAATGCCTTTGACGGAGCCCCGACGAACCCGAACGACGCCGACACCGACGCCGACACGCTAAGGGATGACAAGGAGTCGAACGGCGAGGACAGCGCGGGCGCCAGCCACGGGCACGGTGCCACCGACCCGAACACGGCGGACACGGACTCAGGCGGCGTCGACGACGGCCCTGAGGTGGACGTCGACGGCACGAACCCCAACGACGGCGCGGACGAACACGTGTTCGGTCCGTTGCCGGTTCCGCCGAACGGGTTCCTCGCCCTGAGGTCCGTCCGCACGATCGGCGGGAAACTGCGCCTCAGCGGTTGCCTCGACTTGGGCGACAAGACCGTGGACTTCACACAGCCGATGACGGTGGAGTACGGGACGCTCACCCAGAGCCTGCCCAACGGCCTCAAGCCGAACCGGCGCGGCACCAGCTTCTCAGTCCGCGCCGGCAACTTCCGGAGGACGGTCAAGCCGCCGCGCGCTCCTTCGTCCAAGGCGCGCGTCTCGATCGTCGTGATCAACTGGACCGACACGCTCCCGCCGTCGGGACCGGGCGACCTGCTCCACTTCCGTGTGGTCAGGGGCGCCTTCGTCGTGGCGAGCGACGTCATCCTGGTCGGCGGGTCCTTCCGCACCGGCATGCAGCCGAGAGTCGACCCGGCACTGGCGATCGAGAGGATCACGGCCAAGATCCCCGCCGGCCCGGGCAACGACTCGCTGAGTCTGATTGCCGCGCTGCCGGAACTGAGTTCCATCACGGGAGCCATCCACCTTCGCATGGGCGAGCCCGGGAACACGTACGACGTCATCGTGCCCAAGCTCGCGAACGTCACGCAGAACCTCCCGATGCGCGTGAGGATCGTCCGCCCGGACCCGCCGGGCGCGGCGAAGCCGCCAGACGTGTGGTTCGTCGAGTTCGACTTCGCGAGGGGCCGGCTGCGCGTGTTCGCACGCGACATCGACCTCGGGACGTTCCCGATCGGGTCGGCCCCGTTCTACTTCTCCGTCAGGTACGACGGAGTGACCGAACATGCTGTGCAGGTCTGCAGCGTCAACGATGTCGGCACGAGGCTGAGGTACAAGTAGGCCCTCACGGATAGCAACGACGGCCCCCGCGACGCGGCGCGTGGCGGGGGCCCTTTTCGTTTGCCGAGCGCGTTCTAGATGCGGACGGCCCAGGTCGCCGCGCTCGCCGTGAGAGCCGCCACGAGCAGGGCGGCGTGGACGCGCCGGCGCGGCGGTCGGCCCCAGGCCATAGCTGCCGCCAGCGGCCAGAACAGCAGCACCTCGACCGGCCAGCACACGCCAGAGCCATGGCGAGAGGAGGTTCGCACTGATCGGCGCCACGGGTACCGGCTGCACGGGCAGGAAGTACCGCGTCTCGTCGAAGGGAAGGAAGAAGCCGATCCCGCGCCCGCCATCGGTCAGGGAATCGAGTAGCCCGTGGGAGGCCGTCACCGCCGCGAAGAGCGCGAACAGTCCCCACTCTGCGCCGGGGAAGTCGATGCGGCGCCGCACCAGCGGCGCCGCCGCGGCGCCCAGGACCACCGCGGCGAAGAGCGAGTGCGTCATGCCGCGGTGGCCCCACGGTTCTCCGTACGACGTCAGGTTCCACCACAGCACGTCCCCGTCGGGGAGCATGGAGAGCCCGGCGGCGACACACGCTCCGAGCCGCGCGCCGCGACGCCCGTTCGACACGAGCGTGAACGCTCCGGCGGCCAGGACGGCGTGCGTGAAGATGGTCGGCACCACGACATAGTCGCATCCGATTGCTGCGCAGGCCTGCGCTCTCTTGGGCTCGAAGGGCCGCGCGTTCGGTCCCGCCGTGGATCGGCGCCGGTGGTTCTGGCACCCTGACTCTGCGACCAGAGGGGCGACGTGAGCGTTGCGGCGGCGTGATCATACGGAGCACGTCGTGCGCGCGCACCCCGGCCGGACGGCCGGACAGGGGTCGCGCGGAGGTATCACGATGCGTTGGATCTTTTGTGCAGTGTTCTCGGTGAGTCTCTTGTCGCTGACGTCTCTGGCGCGAGCCGTTGAGCTCACGGTGCCTGGCAGCTCGGACACGATCCAGGGCGCCGTCGACCTGGCCGGCGACGGCGACACGATCATCGTGAAGAAGGGCACCTACCCCGAGAACGTCGTCATCGACGGGAACAACAACATCACGATCTGCGGCAAGGGCAAGGTGATCATCGACGGTGGTGCGGGAACCGCGCTGACCGTCACGACCTGCAACGACATCCTGATCAAGAAGATCCGGGTCGAGGGCGCCGACCTGAACGGCTTCCTGATCCAGAATTCGAACGACGTCACGCTGTCGAAGTGCCGCGTCGACGCTTGCGGCGGTGACGGCGTGCGGGTCGAAGCTTCGAACCGCGTGATTGTCGAGAAGACGAGGTTCGAGCTCATCGAAGGAGACGCCGTGCGCCTCACGGATTCTTCCGACAACGGCATGATCGAGAAGTGCTCGATGAAGCGCATCGAGGGGGATGGCGTCGAGGTGTGTATCGGCGACGACAACACGGTTCGCCGCACCAAGGTCACGGGCACGAACGACGACGGTCTCGAGGTCGATGACGGTACGGGGAACCTCTTCGAGAAGAACACGATCAAGATCACCGAGTCCGACGCGATTCAGTTCAACGACGACGCCAGCGGCAACACCGCTCGCAACAACAACATCGTCAGACCGTCTGACGATGGACTCGACGACGAGGGCGGCAACAACACGTACGAGGGAAACAAAATCCGGCGCGCGGGAAATGACGGAATCGACGCCGACGGCGACGGTTCCACGTATCGCGGCAACAAGATCACGCAGAGCGTCGACGACGGCGTGGATGTCGAAGGCACCGGAAACACGTTCGAGAACAACAAGATCACTCGCTCGCGCGACAGCGGTCTCGAGTTCGAATTCGGTGCGGGCGGGAACACCGTCACGAACAACAAGATCAAAGGGAGCCTGAAGTTCGACATCAACGACGAGTCGGGCGACGTCCCCTCGGCGAACACCTACACGGGAAACAAGTTCGGGGACTCCGACCCGCCGAACATCCAGTAGCCCGATTCTACGGTGGCGCGCTCTCGAGGTCGTCGCGGATGACCCGCACAACCTCCTTCGCCACGTCGTTGGGGACCGGGAAGCTGAGCACGTACTGCGAGATGCTCCAGCGGCCGCCGATGCGCCGCAGAACTCCCGAGCCGCGGACCTCGCCGTAGCTCTCGTTCCAGAGACGCTCGTCGAACCAAGCGACCGTCTCGTCGCGAGAGAACTCGACGTGCCGCTCGAGCGGGCTGTACGACCAGCCCTGACCCTTCGAGAAGTAGGGCTCGGCGTACGCGCGAAACTCCTCGACAGTCCAGCGCTCGGTCGCGTCGGTTCCGATGAACACGCCGTCCGGCGCGAAGTGCGCGAAGTAGCGGGCGCTGTCGGCCTCGCCGGCGGCCTGGTGGAAGTCGTCGAGCACGGCGCCGACGTCGCCGACGTCGTGGCGCGCCGATCCCCCCTGATCGTGATGTGTCACGGCGCAGCCTCCCGGGATCGCCACGGCCGCGAAGGCGAGCAGTGCGGTCGCGAGCGTGGATCGCATGGCGCCAACGTACCCGCTCGGCGCAGTAGAGAGCGAGCTAGCTGAACGCGAAGCCCTAGCCGAACTTGAACGCAGTGCGGTGGTCGCGCCACCACTTGCGCCACGTCGGGGCGTCCGCGTGGTTCTCGCCGGTGATGCGGCTGAGTTCGCGGAGGATCGTCGCGCGCACCTGGGCGGCGACCGCACGGACGCTGGCCGCCGCCTGCTCCCCTTGCTTGCGACCACCGGTGCCGGTGCCAGGGCCGCCGCGCGGGCCGCCAGACATCCCGCCGCCCGGTCCATTGCGGTCCGGCGCGTCCACCGCTTCGGTGCGCGCGAGCCACCTGATCAGGCTGTCGACGACGCTGCGCTTCTCGATCTGCGCGAACGACGTGATGCCGACGCTTGCCAGGCGCGCATCGCTGTCGAGGACGCGTCCGACGACTTTCTCGAGCACGCCCCGGCTGCTGGGCGACGCGTACTTGCCGAGGGCCGCGATCGACTCGCGGTGCACGGATGGTCGCTCCTGGCGGAAGTCCTCGTCCCTCGCCCGCCGATGGAGCGTCCCCAGGAAGCGACCGTCCTTTTTCTCGGCCAGCAATCGGCAGGCGTGGATGGCGATCCCGTCGTCTTTCGCGCGGTAGAGCTCGCGCAAGAGCGCGCCGAACCGGTCGTCCTTCGAGTCGGTGAGCGCGTCGACCCAGACTCTGGCCTGCTCGGTGTCGCCCTCGCGCACCAGCCGGCGGACCGTCGTGATGGTGTCGTCGAGACCGTCGGCGTGCGCGGCTTCCGAACTCGCGAACGCAGACACGAACAGCAGTGCGGTGGCGCACAATCCTCGACCGACCATGCGTTCATCTTACCCAGTTGCGGCGAGCGCGGAGCCTGCGCTGGACGGGAACTCAGAATCGCCGAGATTTCGGCTTGACGGGGGACAGAAGAGTGTATATACACATAACCATGAGGAACGACGACCGCGCGGACATCGGCCAGAAGGAGCTGCGGCAGGCCGCGTCCTGCGCCTGCTTCAGCCTCCGCAAGGCCGCGCGGTCGATCACCCAGCGATACGACGACGCACTGCGCCCGGCCGGGCTCCGCGCAACGCAGTTCTCGCTCCTGGCCGTCCTGCGCGCCCGGGCGCCTCTTACGGTCAACGAACTCGCGGACGCGGCTGCCACTGATCGGACGACGCTCACGCGGAACCTCAAACCGCTCGAGCGCGATGGTCTGGTTCGAAGCCGGGCGGGGGACGACCGGCGGGTGCGCGAACTGCTGATCACCGCGAAGGGCCGGCGGACGCTGGCGAATGCGTACCCGCTCTGGCGGCAGGCGCAGCAAGACCTGCGAAGGCTGGTGGGTGCCTCACAGATGAACGACCTGGTGGCGGGCGCACAGCTCGTCGTCACGAACACAAGGGGCGCCTAGGCGAGTAGCCCGGCACAAAGAGTGCATATGCACTCAATAGTGGGTGCAGAAGGAGGATTTCTGATGTCGAACACGAAGAAGATCCTGATCACGGCGGCTGCCGGCAAGACGGGCACGCCCATCGTGCAGCAACTGCTCGAGCGCGGCCTCCCGGTGCGCGCGATGGTCCGTCGCCTCGACGAGAGGTCGGAGCGCCTGGAATCGCTCGGCGCCGAAGTCGTGGTGGGGGACCTGCACGACCTGCAGTCGATGCGTAAGGCCATGGAGGGCGTCTCGCGCGTCTACTTCTGCTACCCGCCGGAATTGCCACAACTGTTGCTCGCCGCGAGCAACGTCGCGGTCGCAGCCAAGGACGCGGGCGTCCGCGGCCTCGTGAACCTCTCCCAGATCACGGCTCGCGAGGACGCGCCGAGTCCGCTCTCCCGATCCCACTGGCTCTCCGAGCAGCTGTTCGACTGGGCCGACGTCGGTGCGGTGCACCTGAGGGCGACGTTCTTCGCAGAGATGCTGACGCTGTTGGGTGCCGGCACGATCGCCACCGAGGGCCGGCTCTACCTGCCGTACGGTGACGAGAAGCACGCGCCGGTCACCGCGGCGGACATCGCACGGGTCGCGTCTGCGGTCCTTGCGGATCCTGCGCCGCACGCCGGGCAGCGGTACGTGCTGACCGGACCGCGCAGTCTGTCGATCGCCGAGATGGCCGAGACGATCGGGCGCGAGATCGGCAAGGAGGTCACCTACGTGGACCTGCCGGTCGATGCCTGGCAGTCGGTGCTGACAGAGCAAGTCGGCCTCCCGGCGTACCTTGCGGGTCACCTAGCCCACGTGGCGCAGGATCACCAGGACGGCGTGTTCAACGCGGTCACCGACGACGTGGCCCGCATCGGCGGCCGCGCTCCGCAGTCGGTCGAGGACTTCGCCCGCGAGACCCGCGAGCTGTTCGTGTCCGGCGACGTCCAGGCGGTGCCGCTGGCGGCACCGGCGGCGTGAGGCCGGCGGCGACCCGATCCGAAGCGATCGCGAAACCTCGGCTTCACGAGCGTGTTGAAGCGGTGGCGGAGAGGAGCGGCCGGGGAAGTCCGGCCGCTCGATCGCACGAATGGAGAATCACCGATGAGCAGACTCACCACACTGGCCGTTTTCGCGGGACTGATCGGACTCATGGCACCGGCCGCGTCCGCCGAGGACACCGACGCTCCACGCAGCGCGCAGGAGCGTGCCGAGAAGTTCGTCGAGAAGCACGACGGAAACGGCGACGGACTCCTCTCCGCTGCCGAGATCGCCGCGGCGAGAGCGGAGCGCGCCGGCCAGCGCGACCGTCGCGGCCGCCGCGGAGGCGCCGAGCGCGGTCAGCGCAAGCGCTTGCCGGAGAAGCGCGCCGAGAGGGTGCATCGCTTCGACGCCGACGGTGACGGCGAACTCAGCCAGCCAGAGCGTGAAGCCGCGCGCGAGGCGCGCAAGGCCGAGGTGCTCGCGAAGTTCGACACCGACGGCAGCGGCTCGCTCGACAGAGCCGAGCGCGACGCAGCCCGCGAGGCCAAGCGAGCCGCGCGCAAGGCCGAGATCGACACGAACGGCGACGGAACGATCGACGAGACGGAACGCGAAGCGGCGCGGGAGTCACGCGGCGGCCGCAAGGCCCGGCGCAGTGGTCGACGCGGTGGCCGGCGCGGCGGTCGCCGTCGCGGTACCCGCCGCTAGCGGTACACCAGCGGCGGTCTCGCGAGTATTCGCGGAAGAAACGCCTCCGCCGGGCGACCAATGGCGCGTGCAGGTGCCGCAGACCCCAGTTCCGTTGCGGGCCGGACGGCAGCACGTCCGGCGCCGGTTTCTCGGACTCTGTTGGGCCGTCGGACGAGTCTGGGCGCCGATCGCGCTTGTCGCGCTCGTGGGCTGGCCGGAGCGGCACGAGGACATCGGAGGAGTCGTGCGGTTCTTCGAGGATCGACCCATGCTGATGTACTCGCCTGCCGACAGTGTGTCGTGCAGGCCGGCCGTGAACTTCGGCTACGGCGAGTTCGCCGAGCACTATGAAGAGTTGATCGGAGAGCCGCTGGGGACGACGTACGAGACGCCCATGGCCGACAAGCGGTTGCACCGACTCTGGCGGCGGGAGCGCGGTGTGCAGATCGTTGCGGAGTCGCGGGTGGATCGGCTTGTGCGGCTGTTCGGTCGCCGGTAACTGCCGCGGAGGCGCACTTCTGCGTACCGTCTCGCGATGAAGGCGCGCAGCGGGCGGCAGAGGACCGAGATCGTGACCGGTGTCGAGCCGGAGGTGCGGTCGCGCGCGCAGGTCGCCAAGCGGTTTCAGGAACTTCTGTCGGAGGGCGCCCGGCTGCGCGCAGCGGGCACGGCGCGTCACGACCCGGACGCGCTTCTGCGCAACGGCCGGTTGCCTCGTCACGAGATCCGGCTGTTCGACACGATCTACTTCCTGAGCAACTCCCGCTTCAACGAGGCGCTCGGGTTCTTCATCGCGTACGTGGTGCAACCCGCCGCGAACGGGCGGGTGCGGGACGTCTATCCGCGCATCTTCTACAAGGACTCCTCCCTCGTTTGGCGCGTTGCCAGCCACTTCGTCCACGACCACGACGAGTACTGGATCGGGAAGGGCGACGTGCGCGTCGAGCGGGACGCGGACGGCGAGCACCTGGTGAGCGCCGAGGAGACCACGAATCTGCCGTTCGAGATGCAGGCCGCGATGGACGTGGTCAGCCGGCGCGCCAAGCGGCGGAAGGACAACCGCGCGGTCGAGCTCGTGCTGCGTGAGGGGCCGTCCGGGCGCATCGAGCCCTATGCCGACTTCACGAGGCCTCGCGAACTGGCGGCATCCCGCGAGCGCGTGAACGGCGGCCGGCGGGTGGCGCGCTTCGTCAAGAAGGGCGACCCCGCATCTCTGCGCTTCGCGCGCGGCTACGCGCCGGACTTCAAGAACGGCGTGCTCGAGGTGATCGCCTCAGTCAGCAAGTTCTTCGGTGGGGAACTGCGCAAGTTCCGCGTCCGCTCCGAGAACGGGAAGATCCAGTACCTGTTCATGGCGTCGCCGACGCACGCGTGGGTCAACCCACCGCAGACGCTGACGACTGAACTGTCGACGTACGGCGTGCGCACGCTCGACGTCCACGGGGACGACGACCTGTTCATCCCGGGGTACGAGTACCACGATGCTGGAGACAGCCAGATCCCCGACGGTTACGCCGGGGATCCGCATCCGAAAGACCCGCACCGGGCAGACGCGTCAGCGTGGCTGGACGCGCTGCCCGTGATCCAGGAGTTCCGCCGCCGGCTGCTGTGACACCGGCTCCGGTCTCCCGGCCGCCTAGAAGTAACGCTCAACGGAGGAGCAGACCGCCTGCCCTCCCCGTGGCCGAGCCGCGGGGGCGAGGATACCCGCTCGGGAGGGCCGTCCCAGCTGGCGCTACCGAACGCGCGAGTAGCGGGCCGTGAGGAAGGTGACCCACTCGCCGTCCGTCAGGATCTCCGACCGAAGCACGCGGCTCTCCGAGTCGGGGACCTCGAGCACGCTGCGGTAGAGGAAATCTCTGCCGGCCGACTGGGAGTTCGGGCCCTTCGCCGTGAGGGTGAGGACTGTGCCCGTCTCGTCGACCGTGCCTCCGTACACCCACTGCATGTCGGTCATGGAATCGACCCACGTCGCCGACGGAGCACCCCGCCGGGAGTCGTGACCGACCGTGAGCAGCGTCGTCATCGTTCCTTGCGGGGTCGGGACGCGACCCTCGAAGACGGCCCAGTTGCCGACGAGCCGCACGCTCTCTGTGCCGCGGCCCTTCTCCAGCGGCTGCTCTGGTCGACCGGTCATCGCCTCGGACTCGTATGTCCACTCGCCAACCGTCCGTCGGAGCAGTTGCATCGTGCGCTCTGGATACTGTGTCGCATTGGATCCCGGCGACGAGTTGCTCGCGCATCCGAGAAGGAGTGCCATTCCACACAGGGCGGCGATCACGCGATGCCACAGAGGTCGGCGACGGTTGTGTCTCTCGCTCATCCCGACAAGCTACCGGATGCGGATGTCAGAGGATGGACATGAGTTCGGTCACGGGATCGGTCGCGGCGCCCCAATAGAGATCCTGCCCGACCAGATGCAGCGGTCGTGCGGCGTCGTGCTCGAGCAGGATGCCCAGCGACGCGGCTGCGAGTCCGCGAAGCAGGCCCTCGTTCGAGTCCTTCTCAACGATGCCGAGGAGCCGTTCCACCGAGCCCGGTCCGCCGATGCGTCCGAGTGCGATGGTCGCTGCCGCTCGTTCGAACAGCGAGTCGTTGCTCTCGATGACCTGCACGAGCGCCGGCGTCGACCCCACGTCACCGAGCGCTCCGAGTGCACCGGCGGCCTCCCGCCGGACCTGCGGATCGACTCCCGATGCGAGGAGGCGGCGGAGCACCGGTGCGATCTCCTCCTTCTGCCCGATCTCGGGCAGCACGGACGCCGAGACGGCGCGCACCTCCGGATCCCCGTGCGCCTCGACGGCACTCATGAGGAACCCTGCGACGTCGCGGTCCCGCGCCACTGCCAGCGCGACCGTGGCCGCCCCGCGCAGCAACGGATCGGTCTGCCCGGACAGCGCCTTGCGGACGGGCACGGTCGGAGCCAGGTTGCCTTGTGCGCGCGCCCAGAACCCGAGTGCCGTCGCGGCATACGTCGGGTGCACCGCGCGTCCGCCGGTCCACGCATCGCGAAGCAAGGCCACGGAACGGCGATGACCGAGCCGTCCGAGGCACAGCACGGCAACGTCACGGCACGTGACGTCCTGATCCCGGTTCAGTTGCTTGCGCAGCACCTGCTCGGACGCGATGTCGTCCTGTTCGGAGAGTGCCGTCAGCGCGAGCATCGCCGCCTTCCGCACTGTCGCGTCCTCGTCGGCGACCATCTTGCGCAGGAGATCCACGGAGCTTCGGCTGTCGGCGGCCGCCAGACCGTGCGCCGCGTAGGCGCGGACGAGTGCCGGCTCCGGATCATCTGTGCGCCCCTTCTCGAGGAGCCGTTCGAGCACCTCGACGCCACCGGGTGCGTCCATCAGGCCGAGGGACGATGCGGCCGCCGCGGCGACGTCGACGTCCGTCGATGCGGCGGTCGCCAGAGCCGCCACGAGATCCCGCGAGCCCGCGTCTCCGCGCAGCCCCAGGGCATACACGGCGATGGCGCGCAGTCGCGAGGGAAGCCGCGTTGTGATCGCGACGGACTCGAGCGCCGCGGGTGCTGCGCTCGTGGTCCGGCCCCGTCCGAGCAGCGCGAGTCCGCACGCCGCGGCCTCGCGGACGGACCGTGTGCGCGAGGGATCACCGAGCACTTTGACGAGCACGGGCTCGGTCGTATTGACCCCGAGTCGCCCGAGTGCGACTAAGGCGGAGGTCGCCACGTCCTCGTTGCGGTCGTTCACGGCAGCAAGCAGCGCGTCGATCACGCGACGACGCTCGGCTGACATGCTCCCGTCGGCAGACGGCGTGGTCGCGGCCACGTACCGGCCCTTCAAGAGCGAGCGGCGTTGCGAGAGCCACCAATCTGTCCAGTCGTCCGGACCCAGCCGCGCGTAGCTCGACTTCGTCGTCGCCGGTCCGACCTCGGAGCCGGTGATCGGCCCCCGGGTGGGACGGGACGGCGGACCGATGGGTAGGGGGCCGACTCCCTTTCGCGGGCGCGGGCGGTAGAGCGGCGGCTGCTGGTACTGGCCGCCGTGGGCGAATGCGGTCTCGGCCACGGGCAGCGTGCCGGCCAGCACGGCCAGCACCACGAGTTGACGACACCGGATCATCCGCGCCCTCCTTTGCAACCCTGCTACGAGGATACCAATGTCGACCGGCCCGTCATCCCCTGGAGTCCGGGCTCTGCCGTGGCGCGAGCCCGCATCGTTCACCCGGTTTGCGCGCTCCGTCTCCAAGCGCCCCTCGAATCACTGGTGAAGACCGGGCGCGGGGTCATCGTTCGAGTCGAGGCAACACGTCCTGAGCGAGGCCAGAGTGTCGAGACGAAGGCGCGACGCCGAACGCACCCCTGATTGGGTTGTGGAGGCGGAGCAACGCGCGGATCGGCGGTCTGGACCGCTCAGGCGCGTGAAGCTGGTGGACGATGCGGGCTAGACTGCGCCTCGTGAGGGAGGCAGGAATCCGGCTGACGGTGGCGCTCCTGCCGGTCCTGGTGGCCGGCGTGGCGCTCGCGGGCGACAACCGATCGCTCAGCAGTTGCGATCACGCCCTCAAGACGTCGACGGACCCCGTGGAGCGGGTTGCCGCCGTGCGCCGCATGGCTGAGATCGGTTCTCGATCGGTGCCCGCGCGTCTCGCATTCGTGGCGCAGAAGGACGCGGATCCGGCCGTACGCGTGGCGGCTGCCGAGTCCCTCGGCCGCGTCGACGTCCGTGGAGCGGATCGCAATCTCCTGACGGCGCTGGCCGAGGGCGGTCCGCGCCGCGTGCGGGAAGCGATGGCGCGGAGCGCCGGCGCGCTCGACGTTTCCCCCGCAGACCTCGTCGAGAAGATCTACGATCGGCGAGCGGATCAGGCGACTCGTCTGCTGCTGATTGCTGCGCTGGGCGCGCACCCGAGCCCTCTCGCCGCCCCGCAACTCGAATACGTCGTGCGGACAAAGCACCGGTCACTTCGTCCTGCGGCGCTCCGCGCGCTGGCCGCGCGCCCCGATGGCAAGCCGCTCCTCCCCGACCTCGTGTTCGAGATCCTGGAGAGCGGCGACGACGATCTGGATCTCACGATCGACGCGCTGGAGATCGCCGGCTCGTACGGCGACGAACGCATCCTCGGGTTGAGGGAGCGACTCGGCGCCACGAAGTCACCGGTGGTGCTGGTCGCGGTCGCCAACGCGCTCTTGCGCGTGGCGGCTCGAGTCGGTCGTTCCGGCCCGACGGCTGAGCCGCCCCCGGCTCAGCGCGCCAGGATCGACATCGTCCACGTCTT
Organism: Planctomycetota bacterium; assembly: GCA_965248445.1. GTDB lineage: Bacteria > Planctomycetota > JAJSAM01 > JAJSAM01 > JAJVHW01 > CBDFJG01. Next base: position 317,263 of record CBDFJG010000001.1, on the reverse strand, counting down.
CCACCAGAGCCCCGGCACCAAGCTGTCGAAGATGTGGGGCCTGGTGTCGCAAGACCTGACCGACGCGCGTCTCGCTGACGAGGACGTGCGCGTCGGCATCGTCTCGTACATCGAGCCGGCGAAGGGCGGCGTGACGACGACCGTGAACATGCTGCCCCTCACGCGCGACGAGGCCAAGATCGAGAAGTACTTCAAGGGCCGCCTCGCCCAGGTGCACCCACAGCGGGGCATGGTGATGGCGCGCTCGATCGAAGAGGCGTACGACCGCAGTGACTGGCGGTGGGACGCTGACAGGACGGTGGTGCTGCACGCGTCGGTCGGTCCGAGGGACAAGCGTCGCGCCCAGACCGCCGCCGGGGCGCACTTCGTTGCCGACGCGACGCGTATCCGCGTGCTTTGGTACAAGTTCCGGCGGCCGTCGCTGCCCAGGCCGCCCACGCCGAGCGGGATTCCCAGGACGCCGAAGCCTGTGCCCGAACAGAAGTTCCCGGACTCGCTGCGCGACCTCGCCACCGTCGGCGGAGCCAGGGCGATGGGCGACGCACCCGACGATCGCCGCCCTGGGCGCTGACCGGCCGTCCGGCTCGCCGCGACCCGAATTCAGTTCGCGCTGTTCCGCTCCGATCCAGAGGGTGTGGGGACCCCCGATTGAGTGGGGAGGTACGCCCGCGCGGGCGATTTCGACCACCTGGAGCGGAGTAGCACGATGAAGAACCTGATCCACCGCCTCGACGGCAAGCTCAACCTGGTTGTCATCTTGATGTTCTTCTGGGCGATGTTCTGGCTGCTGAACGGGGGCGACAAGTTCTTCAACGGTGAGTCGGGGATCAACCGCGACGTGACCACCGGCTACCTGCTCGACGTCAACAAGGTCGATGAACACGGGCACAACTCACTCGCCTACACGATGCACAAGGGCGAGACGATCGGGTACTTCGGTGTCAATCGCGACAGCAAGATGGTCGCCTACTTCAAGTGCCTGAACCTGCCCGGGCAGCTGGCACTCGCGTCGCTCTACGGATTCGCGATCGCAGAGCTCTTGCTGGGCGTGCTCTTCCTCGCGCTTGCCTTCTGGTCGGTCTCATCCGAAGCGTTCCGTGAGAAACAACGCGACGGGTTGCTGGGCCTGTTCGTGGACCGGACGCTCCATCGCATTGCGTTCAAGGGCAGCGTGCTGATCTTCTTCGTGTTCTGCACAGGCGACATCCTCTTCGGTGACCGCATGGAGTTGTGGGAACACGGGACGTTCATCGTGCTGACACTGCTCACCTACGACATGTGGTATCGCACCGATCGCTTCATGGCTCGCGCCGTCGCGATCCAGGAGGAGTCGGGTGAGGTCGAGAAGTCAGCGCAGGCGCTGACCTACTGACAGAATCAAGAGAGCGGAGGGCACTGCGCCCTCCGCTCTCGGTCGGATCCGTCGGTTCGTTCGGTCAGTCTGCGTAGCGGCCGAGCCCCGACGCCGCGGCAGCGGCCTTCTCGGCAGCGTTCGTCCCGGCGTACTTGTCGACGAGCTTCAGGTACGACTTGCGGACGAGCTTCATCTTCTTCGCCTTGCCGTTCGCCTTCTCCTCCGCGGCCTTGACCTTGAGGAGCGCCTTCCAGGCCTTGCGCTCGTTCTTGACGTCCGGATCCGCGTCGAGTTCCTTGCTCGTCTTGGCGGACCACTCCGCCACCGGCATCCCGGAGAACGCCTTGGCCATGTCGGCGAGGTCTTCGTCGGCGGTGAGGTACTCACGCGAGGAGATCGCACCCTCGGCGAGCGTCTTGCGGAATTCGCCGTAGGCCTCCGTCTTCTCAACCAGGAACTTGGCGTCCTCTGCGATCGCCTCGTCCTCGTTCTCGACCAGCTTGCTCGCCGCCTTCCAGGCCTTGCCGATGTCGCCCTTCTCGTAGCTCTTGACGGCAGGGGCGAGCTTCGTGTGCAACTCGCGGCCGAGCGTCTCGTCAAAAACACCGTCGAGCAGGGCTTCGATCTGCTGATCGTCCGGCATGCCTTCCGAGACGACCTTTCCGGTCGCGTCCACGAGGTAGCTGTGGGGGATGGCGATCTTGACCATGTCGGAGAAGTTCTTCATCGAAGACCTCGACGTGTCGGACCCGATCCAGTACTCGACGCCCTTCTCCTCGAGCATCTTCTTCTCGAGCAGGCCGAGCGGCTCGGCCGAGATGGCGACGACGCGTAGACCCTTGTCGAAGTACTTCGTCTGCAGTTCGTTCAGGTGACCCACCTGAGCCATGCAGGGGGTTCACCAGGTGGCGAAGAACTCGATCAGGTACGCCTTGCCGCGCAGCGAGGCCGCGCTCGGCGTCGACGTGCCGGTGTTCAGCCACTCGTCGGCGCTGAACTCGGGGACGCGCTCGCCGGACAGCGCTCTCCAGCCGGCCTCGGCGGGAGTCGCCAGCGAGCCGGCGATCAGCGTTCCAGCCAGAGTTGCAGTGAGAAGGATTCTCTTCATGGGATGTCTCCTGCGGAGCACGTCTCAACGGCGTCAGAGGCTGTTGGACCAGAAGCTCAGAATACCGCTCGCGAGGCGAGGACCGGCACTCTCGCTACGGCGCTGGTCCGCGGCGCAGGGTTCCTGAACAGGACTGCCTAGTTGTCCACCTTCATGAGCTCAGCCTCGACCTCGATCGTGCTGCCGGGGGGGATCTTCGGGCTGCCGTGCTTCCCGTACCCAAGCGCTGCCGGGAACGTGATCTTCCACTTGTCGCCCTCACGCATCTGCTGGAGCGCGAGATCGAAGCCCGGCAGGATTCGGCGTGATGACCACGGGCACCGCGTCCGACTCCGCGCCGCCGCCGCACGCGGACACGAGCATGAGTGCCGCGAACAGTCCTGATGCCATGGTGTGTCGCATCGCAAGTTCTTACAGCCGGGCTAGCCTAGCGTGGGCGCGGTGCGATTCGAGGGGTTCTGTCGCAGCGGCCGGGTGGCACGATGGAGGCCGGCCCGGGCAGGGAGACACTGATGGACCTGAGCATCCGCCGAGCGACTCCGGACGACGCCGAGGCGGTCGCCGGCCTTCTCAACCCGATCATCGACGCGCGAATCTACACGGCGCTCGACACGCCGAAGACGGTCGGTGAGATGAGGTCGTGGATCGCGGAATTCGGGCCGCGCGCGTTCGCGTGTCTGGCGCACCGCGCGCACGGCGGACTGCTAGTGGGATTCCAGACCCTCGATCCGCTCGCGCCGCACACGTACTCGCATGACCACGTCGCCACGATGGGCACATACGTTGCGCTCGGGCATCACCGACAGGGGATCGCGGCGCGGATGTTCGCCGCGACGTACGAGTCCGCGCTCGCTCTCGGCTACGAGAAGATCTTCACGTTCATCCGCGCGGACAACACCGCCGGGCTCCGCGCCTACGCCGGCCAGGGATTCGCCGAGGTGGGGCGCGCACCGCGACAGACCAAGATCGACGGCCACTACATCGACGAGGTGATCGTGGAGAAGTGGCTACTCCCTTCCCACGCCGGGGAACGCGACGGGTGAGCGGTAGCCGTCGGCGTCGTACGAGCGCACACCGAACAGCCAGTTGTCCTTCGAGAGTTCGAGAGTCGCCTCGGTGACGTTCCCGAAGTCGCGCGAATCCTCCCAGTCCGGGCTCGTGGTGGCACGCCACACGACTTCATACCCTGCGGTGTCGGGCTCGGGTGACGCGGCCCACCGCAGCGTGGTGTCGGGAGTGAGCGAACTGACGATGATCCGTGCGTCCGTGGGCGCCGAGGGGGCATTCGCCAGACTGACAAGTGCAGCGGCCCACAGCCGGACCACGTCGGCGAGGTAGTTCTCGTCCACGTGTTGTGGGAGGTCGCCGAACGCCATGCCCTCGTCCGTGCGCAGGTCTTGATGCTGCCTGTCGTAGTTCTCGTAGACGTCGGTCAGGCGCACGCCCGCGAACCCGGCGTCGACGAAGCTCTTGTGGTCGCCTCCGCGCAGGAAACGGTCGTTGCGGAACACGAGCATCGGCTGAACGGCGGTCGTGTGACGTCGGGCGACGTCGGCTACGTAGCGCGCGAGCTGCCGCGAGTCCGAGTCGTTCGCATGGCCGAGTTGAGCGAGGTTGCGCAACTGTGTGTCCGTGGCGCTGCGGGGGAGTCCTGCGGAGAAGACGCGCACGCGGTCGGCTGCCGACGGTCCGCGGCTGCCGCCACGACCGTCCGACGGCCCGGTCGGATCGCCGATCATGTCCGCGGACAGTATGCCGCGCACGTCTGCCTCGTCCGCCGCAAGCGTCTTCGCGTGATGGCGCGAGCCGAGCAAGCCCTGCTCCTCGCCCGCGTAGGCCACCAGCACGACGGTCGCGTCGAGCTCGAGAGGCGCGAGCACGCGCGCCAACTCGAGGAGTCCGACTGTGCCGGATCCGTCGTCGTTGGCGCCGGGAGCGTCACTCTCGGCGTCCACGGGGTCCGTGGCGCGTGAGTCGTAGTGTGCTCCGGCGATGTAGAGGCGCCCGCGCGCCTCAGGCATCGCGCCCGGAAGCGTGCAGACCACGTTCACGATCTCGGTGGGTACGGAAACACGTGAGCGGGGCTGCTGGACGTAGCCGTCGAGGGAAACCGTTGCCGCGAGAGCGCCGGTGCGTCCGTCGGTCTCGGTGGTCCGGCGGAACTCGTCGCGCAGCCACCGTCGTGCCGCTCCGATGCCCCGTTCGTCCGACACGGTGTCGGAGAGCGTGTGCCGGGTTCCAAAGGCGGCGAGACGGTCGATGTCGGCGCGCAGCCGCTGCGGCGACACCGCTCCGATCACCGACGCGGCTGCCGCGGGCGGTGGTGCGACTTGAGGCGGCGAGGTGAGTTCCGGCGGAGGCGTCTCAAGTGCTGTCCGTTCGTCTCCGCAGCCGCCGAGTAGCCCCAGACCGCCGAGTACAGGGAACAGAGACGCCCAGGCCGCGTGCTTCAGCAATTCTCGTACTTCCAGTTCCGGCGCTTTCCTTCGGAGAGCCACACGACCATCGTGGCGAGTCGCTTGTCGCGCGTGGCTTCGCGCTTCGCCGTCGTGACCCACTCCACGTAGTCGCGCTTGGCGCCCGGCGGCAGGGACTCGTAGAACGTGCGCGCCTTCTTGTTCTTCGCGAGCGCCGCCTTGACCACCGCCGGGATCTTCGGCGCCGGCTTGCGGGGCACTGGCTTCTTGGCGAGCCGACTGGGTCCCTCGTTCAACTTCGCCGCCCGCTTGACGTAGCTCGCCAGGACTCGCTGTGTGGGGAGGTCCGACAGCTTCTCTGCCCGTGCGCCGGCCATCTGCTTCTCGCCCATGCCGTCGAAAATCCCGTCGGGGTCGTCGACCTCGGCTCCGCGGTGGAACCACAGCGAGACGTGGGCCTTGTGCGACGCCATCCCGCCGATGATCCCGTTGTGCTCGAACGAGGGGTGCTTCCACTTGATCTGCTCGACGATCTCGGGGCAGCCCTTGTGGAAGGACTTGCGGATGCGCTCGAGGATCGGCCTCGCGAAGGGCTCGGCCTTCGCGATGTAGGCGTCTACGCGTGGGTCCGCGGGGGGCATTCCGGTGTCCTCCGAACTCGGTGGCTGCCTTTCGGTTCCCATATCATCCAGACCAGGCGCGCCGAAAGCGAGCCGCAGGAGGCAGGGATGAGAGCGAGCGGAGTCTTGATCGCACTGGTGGCCCTCACGCTGTCCGTCACGGTGTTCGTCGCCGTGAACCAGGGGAGCCCGGGTGGGGAGGGCTCGTCCGACGAGCGGCTGGCCGCCATCGAGAAGCGGCTCGACGGGATGGAGTCGATGCTCCGCGACGTGCGGGAGACCAGCCGCAGCGTCAAACGGCGTGTCGAGTCGGCGCCGCGCGGCACGGCGGCGTCCGGCGGGGCGGCCGCCGTGGCCGGTGGAGCCGACAGTGCGCTGCTTGCCGGCGACGAAACGCGCGCGGCAGCGTTCGAGAACGAGGTCGCCACGCGACTCGAGACCGCGGTGGAGGAGCAGATGGAGCGGCTGGCCGCACGGCAGCGCTATCGCTCCGAGGACGGCAAGTGGAAGCCACCGATGTCGGAGATCACGCGCGAGTTCGGACTGAATGAGGACCAAGAGGACTCCTTGCGCGAGGTGTTCAACAGCGCGCGCGACGAGGGCTTCGCGCTGCTGAGCGAGCGGCGCCTCGACGGCACGGACGTCCTCTCGGACTTCGCCGCAGACATCAAGAAGAGTGGCGACTTCCGGGGCGCGATCGGGCGCTTCTTCGGACGGCTCGCCAAGGACAAGGTGCCTGGGCGCGAGCAGACGTACCTGCAGGCGTTCGGCGAGATCGAGGAGCGCGTGCGGGCGCGCGCGGAATCGCATCTCGACGAGAAGGGCCGTCAGCACTTCCGCGACATGAACGTCGACGTCTTCGAAGTGGACACCGGCCACGATCCCATCGGCGACCACATCCGTGAGCGGATTGCCGAGACCGAGTAGCGGCCGCTGCTGGAGCGTGATTCTGCGCAGCGGTCCCCGTACCGTGTCGCGCCAGATCAGGGGTACCTGCCGCGCGGCGAAGCGCGCGAAGATCGGAGTGTGACATGGCGAACGTGCGGATCGATCTGAACACGGACTGGAGGCCGGGAGTGGACTTCAGCCTTGTCGAGGTGAACGGTTACCGAAGGAGCAAGCGCCAACGGGCGGTGATGAACGTCGCGCCCGTCACGGCAGACGACGACGTGACCGGTCTGCGCATCGCGCACTTCGCGAACCTCCAGAATGGTGATTGGGTGTTCCTCACGCGACTGCTCAACCGTTCCGGGAACGCCATCACGCTTCGCGTGTCGGCCATCACCGTCCGAGGATCCGTCGCACAGACGCTCACGATCCCGCGCGACGGGTGACCCGCAGCGCGGGAGGTCTCTCGTTCCGCTAGTGGGCTACTCGAGCGTCGCGGCTGTGCCTGCGTCGGTGACCTCGACCGTCTTCTGTATGCCGCGGCGTGGGACGCCGATCGCGTAGCTGCCGGCACGCAGCGGACCCCACGACAACTCACCCGACTCCGGGATCTCCCGCGCGTTGTGAGGCGCGAACAGCCGCACCTGCTCCGGTGATCCGGCTGGGATCACGTAGATCCTCGTGCCCGGCTCGGCCTGCACCGTCAGGGTCGCGGTGCCGACGTCCGCGGTCACGTCCGGTCCGTTCACGTTGACGGTCGCCATGTGCCCGCTCCGTGAGAGGAACAGGTAGCGGCCGGGCAGGATGCGCCCGATGCGGGTCCGTCCCTCGTCGTACTCGAACTCGTGGAGCGTGAACACGCGGTCGAGGCCGAGGACGACGCCTCCGAACCCGAGGTTCGTGGGGGCGCCGTTCGACGTCAGCTGGATGTTCGTCTCCGCGAGCCAGCCCGAGATGTCGACGTCGGCGGTCTGTCCGGCATCGACCCTCACGCCGACCAGGTGGCGCATCGGCTTGGGCAGGCTGATCCAGCGGACGCCGCCGAGTGCCGTCTCGAACGTGAACCGGCCTTGCGCGTCGGTCTCCACGCTCCACTTGTCCCGGCGATCCAGGTGCAGGCGCTTACCTGCGAGTACGTTCCCCTCGAGATCGACGACGCGTCCGGTGATCTTGCCCGGCGCCGGCAGCGTCAGGGTGCCGGCGTCGTCGATCGCAGCCGTCACGACACCATGCGATGCGTGGAATGCCGTCACCTGCGTGCTGTCGCCGCGAACGGTGAAGCGCCCGTCGGCGTCCGTGTACACAGCGTCGGGCGCGTCCTCGGGATGGACGTTCCGGCTCCAATTGCGGCGGGCGCGAAACTGGTCGCCGAAGAAGACGCACGCCTCGGTGACTGCATTTCCGTTCGCGTCTACGACGCGGCCCGAGATCTCAGCGCGGTCCGGCATCTCGAACGTGATCAGTGACTGCTTGCCCGGGAGCAGCGCGATCTCCTGGGACGGCGCCACGGAGAGTGCCGGTTCGACGAGCGTGACTGTCACGGAGAGGGTCGACTCGCCCGCCTGCATGCGCAGCACCTGCGTGGCCACCTCGTCCTCGGCGCGGATGTGCAGGTCGTCCCCGCGCACGTCGACCCGGCAGATGAACCCGGCGAGTGACTCGCCCGCCGCCGGGTCGTCGACGCGGACCGTCAGCGTGCCGACCGGCATACGGCGCGCCACGACGCGCAGGTCGTCCGCGGGCGGCGTAATCCACTTGGCTTCGCGTTCGAGCGGCTGCACCTCGGGCGAGCGGCCGGCCGACACGCGCACGCGGCGGGGCACGTCGAGCTCGACGCGAAAGCGCCCCTCCTCGTCGGTCTCGGCCTCGCGTCCATGCCAGGGCTCTCGGTCGCGCTCGCCCTCACCCACAACGTCGTCTTCGCCTGCGATCCAGACGTACTTGTTCGCGAACGGCGCGCCGCTCTCGTCCACGAGCACGCCGGCGACCATCCCGGCCGGCAGGGCATCGCCCTCGTCGGACTCGGTGTCCGACGCGGCTCCGTCCAGCGACTGGGGGCGCACGCGCTCTCGCTCCGGTTCGTCCTCGTCCGGGGCGGCCGGCTCTTCGGCGACGACCGGAGGTGCGGCGGCGCCGCCGTCGTCGGCGGGTTGTGCCATCCACCAGATGCCTCCGCCGGCGACCGCCACGAGTGCCGCTCCGAGAAGGAGTTTCATGACGCCGAGGCCCGTTGCTGTGCTGCTCATAGTTGCGGCTCCTGTGGTTGCGGGCCCGGCCGTCTCCGGCAGTCCCTCGAGTCCTTGGAACGGCGCGCCGCGCGCGAGCGGCAAGAGCATCGCCACCCAGGCGCCGCGGTTCTCGCCATCTTCCGCGTGCAACCTCTCGCGCAATTGCGCGCACGCGCGCTTCAGCCGCGTGCGCACCGTCTCGACGGGTACGTCCAGGCTGCGCGCGATGTCGCGCGGCGGGAGACTCTCGAAAAAGCGCAGGAGGACGACCGAGCGGTAGGGCTCGTCGAGCTCGAGCACGGCGGTCACGACACGTTGCCGCACCGCTTCGCGCTCGAGGATCGTTTGCGCCGTCGGCACGCGCACGGTGCGCGCAGCGACGGTCTCCTCCCGCTTGCGCCGACGGGTGTCGGAGCGGCGCTTCTTGAGAGCGAGGTTGCGTGTGACGACACCGAGCCACGATCGAACGCCGCTCTCGTCGGGGGGCGGGCGCTCGATGGCCGCGACGAACGTGTCCTGGACGACGTCCTCGACCTGGTGCTCGTCGCGCAGGAGCCGCCAGGCCAGCCGACGAATGAAGTCGGAATGGCTGAGGAGGCTCTCCGGTGCGATCTGGTCACTCACGGTTCTGCACAGTACATCCCCGAGGATGGCCGAATCGGTTCAAGCACGCCCCGGAAGGCGGCAGAGAGAGTCTCGTTGCGAACGGTCGCGAATTCCCGTCGCACGGGGCGGTCTTCGGGCACGATTCCGCCTCCACGAGGAGGAACCATGGCGGACAAGCAGATCGAATCCGGGATGGACGGCGTGCCGGCCATCGAAGTCGAGTTCATCACCAGCGGGAACGGGCAGAAGCCGATCCGCGGCGATCAGTTGAGCGTGCACTACGTCGGCACCTATCCGGACGGTCGTCCGTTCGACAGCTCGCGCGACCGCGGCTCGCCGTTCGGCTTCAAGCTGGGCGCGGGCATGGTGATCAAGGGCTGGGACCTGATTGGCGCCGAGATGTGTGTGGGCGACCGCTGGACCGCGACGATCCCGTACCAGCTCGCGTACGGCGCGCAGGGCCATCCGGCCGGCATTCCGCCCAAGCAGGACCTCGTGTTCGATATGGAACTGCTCGACATCGGCTGAGATGTCGTTCCACACCGACCCTCCCGAGGGCTTCGCCGACGGGGTCACGCCGTGGGTCTGGGCCGCGGAGACCGTGCGCGCCCGCACGCTGCGGACCATCGATGGGCTGACCGGAGAGCAACTCGATCTGCGCAGCCCGGCGTCTCGCAACTCGATTGCGACGCTGCTCTATCACGTGGCGCACGCCGAGGTCTGGTGGCTCGAACTGCTCCACGGCGCGGGCCGCGACGCGGACATCAAAGATCTGCTGCCGCACGCGTACCCCGCGGGAATGGAGCACCCGCTGCCTGAGGTGTCCGGCGAACCGCCCGTGCGCCACGTGGTGCGATTGGCCACCACGAGAGCCGTGTTTCTCGAGCACTTCCGCAGCATCGACGGCGAGGAGTTCCGGCGCCCGCGCGAGCGTGCCGGGCACGTCATTAGTCCGCTCTGGGTGCTGCAGCATGTCGCGGAACACGAGGCACACCATCGCGGGCAGATGGCGCTGATCCGCGCGGCGATCGACGGTCGGCGAACCGTCTAGCAGCGCTTCAAGGGGAGAGCTTGCTGATCCAGTAGTTCGCCTTCGCGGCGGCGGCTGTGCCGCGGTACTTGACCGTGACCTTCTTCAGCAGGTTGATCGCCTTCCGCTTGCTTTCACTCTCGATCTTCTTCGCCTCGTCGAACTGCTGATCGAAGAACTGCCACGCTTCGATCTCGCGCGCCGAGTCCTTGTCCTCGAGCAACGCCTCCTTCGCGGCCAGCGCGTCGTCCACCGCGCCGGAACGCGGATGCAGCCGGATCACCGCCACGAACGCCTTGTAGGCGTCGTAGGGCTTCTTCTTGGCGTCGATTGCGTGCGCGGCAGCGAGCGCCTCGGCCGCCTTCCCGTCGAGCCACTGAGCGGCGGCCGTGAGACGCGACTTCTCGTCTTCGGGCACGTCCTTCACCGCCAGCGCAGCATCGAGCTTCGTACGGAGCTCCGCGAACTCGGCGGCCAGCATGTGCGCCGTCATTGCCTTGTACTGCTCCGGCAGCCACGGGATGTCCGTGACCCTTTCCAGCAGCACGACGATCTCCTTCTCTGCAAGGTCGGCGAAGTTACCGGCCCACGCGACGTTGCCCTCGACGTCGAGGACGTACGACGTGGGGAACCCCTTCACGAGTCCCCAGCGCTCCTGCAGATCGTTGACGCCCGCGGCTACCGGGTAGTCGACCGCGTTCTCCTTGACGAATGCCTCCACAGCCTCTTTCGGCTCCTGGAACGCCGTGATCAGGTGCAGGCCCTTCGCCGCGTACTTCTTGAGCAGCTCCTTCAGCTTCGGGATCTGCTTCTTCGACGGCTTCGACGTCGTGTGCGCGAGTTGCAGCACGACGACCTTGCCGCGCATCTTCACGAAGTCGAACTCCTCGCAGTTGAGGAGAGTTGCGTCCTCGCCGATCGGCTTTGGGGCGTCTCCGACCGCGAGTTCGGCGTGCGCCGACGCCGCCAGGAGGGCGGTCAGTGCAACAGCGATCAACGCCGCGTTCCGCATCGCTGACACTCTAGCCTCCCCCTGGGCTAGGCGTCGATCAGGAGCGCGTAGACGAGGAGGCCGAGTGGCCCGATCTGCCACGTCCACGGGGCCGTGCGGCGGATCACGCTCGCCCGCGGGCCGAGAAGCGCCTCGATCTGCGCCGGGTTGGTGCCTGCGAAGCAGCGATCCTCGCGTGCGCACAGCTCGAAGAACTCTCCGAGTGCGCGGTCCTCGACGCCGCCGAGCTGCGGGTCGCGGGCTGTCGAGAGCATGTCGGTCACCAGGATCGCGCGACCACCGGGAACTGCCAGATCGAGGAGCAGTCCTGCGTGCCGGTCGCGCACGGCGTCGACCAGCCGGCGGGCGGACGGATTCTCCCTGCCGCAAGAGTGCACGACCGAGTCGATCAACTGCGTCAGCACGCACGCCGACACGATGACGTCGAATGGCCCACCGAGGAGCGGGAGGGAAGCGACGGCTGCGGCTTCCTGCGCCGCCTCGATCGCCGCCTCGTCCGGCTTGCGTTCCCAGTACGCGTCGAGGTGCCGCACGATCCCGGTCACGTCGATGCTGTCGTGCACGCGGACGGCGCTGGAGAACGGACCCTGCCGGGCGACTCCGTCGTGGACGGCCGCCGCGTCCAGGTCCGCGAGATGGACCTCGCTGAAGTTGTCGAGCAGAACCGGCAAGTCAAGATCGTTGCAGTTACCTGCGCCGAGGACGAGCAGCCGGCCGCCCGGCCGTTCGAGGAGCGCATCCATCACGCGTGCGCGGTGGGGGGCAAACGTCTGCCAGGCGTCGCGCGTCGCCCGGTTGAACGCTCGCTGGTGACGGAGGATCGGAGGATCCACCGGCCGCGCTCAGAGCAGTCGGTCGATCTGACGCAAGTGATGCCGCATGTGCATCTCCGTCAGCTGGAACCACTGCATCGCGTTCAGCCACCCGCCGACGGGGTGGCGTCGACGGCAGGTCTTCGTCGAGCCGTCGACTGCGGGAGCGGTCGAACGCATTCGCTCGACGACACCGGCGAGCTGCTCGAACCCCTCGGATTTCGAGAGTTGCTGGGGGTTCGCGAAGACGTGCATCTCCGGGGGCAGGGACGCCACGGGCACCTTGATCCGCATCGGCGGAAGACGCCCCATGACCGTGAGCATCCACGGCTGGAACTGGAACCCCTTCGTCTGCCCGTCGCCCGCGGCAGCGCGCTCCGCGTTGCCGAGCAGCATGTCGGACACGCTGCCGACGTGGTGACAGACCTGTCCGATGGCCCAGCCGCCGCCCTCCGGGACGCGCGCGAATGCGGTCTCGTCGAGGGGCTGGAGCCGGGTGAGCCAGCCGCGGTGGGTGCTGTCGAGCTTGTGCAGCGTCTTCGCTGAACTCATGACGACCTTCGGCGTTGCGTCTTACTCGTCTTCTTCCATGGGCACGCGCAGGCGGTGCACCGAGAACGCGTCACCCTTCTTCGCGGCTTCGGCGGCGGCCTTCGCCTGATCGCGATACGCGAACGTGGAGACCGGATCGTGTCCGTGCTTGGCGACGCCCCAGATGATCTTCATCCGCTGGGGGGCCTTCGCGGTCCGCTTCCTCGCGGTCTTCTTGGCGGCTTTCTTGGTGGCCTTCTTGGTCGTCTTCTTGGCGGCCTTCTTCGTCGTCTTCTTGGCGGCCTTCTTGGTGGTCTTCTTGGCGGCCTTCTTCTTGGCTTCCTTCTCGCTCATGGTCGCGGCGGCCTCGGCGCGTGCTTTCGCAATGCGGCCTGTGTTGGACAGACGTCGCGCCATGGTCGGTTTTTCTCCTCGCTGCTCGGGATTGTCGTTGCTGGGTCGAGTGTGGACGCATGCGCGGCGTTCTGACGAGATCAATCCGCCGCGAGGGCCCGGAGGCGCTAATCGGGCGGCCAGACCAGGCTAGCGCGGGCGATGGGGATCACGTAGCCGATCGAGTGCGCGAACTGCCCGCTGGGTGTCCCCTGGACCTGGACGACGATCCCGAGAACGTTGCCGTGGGCATCCGTCACGGGCCCGCCGCTGTTGCCAGGATGCACGCTCGCATCGATCTGCAGGAAGCCACCGACTTCGCGGCTCAGTATCCCCTTGAACGTCGAGGCGACGACGCGGTTGCCCTCCTGCAGCGCGAGCGTCCCGAGCGGGAATCCGAACAGGTAGACCTCCGTGCCCGGCCGGGGCGCGGGCGTCGCGAGTGTGAAGCCCTCGAGGACCGGCATCCCGTCGAACGGGTTGATCCGGATGAGTGCGAGGTCCTCGTCCGGGTCGAGCGTCTCCTCGATGATCTCCGCCCGATAGCGGGTGGTCTCCCCGGTGAACACGACGTGCGGGTCTGTTTCGATGTCGAACGTGGCGCCGTCCGGCCCGCTGATCTGTGAGCGCCTGTTGGCCGGCAGAACGACGTGCGCGTTCGTCAGGATGTGACCCTCCGTCGAGACGCAGAATCCGGATCCGCTGCTCTCCTGTTCGACGAGCTCGCCCTCGAACTCGAGGTTCACGTACTCCTCGCCGTCGGGCTGGATCGCGACGTGCAGCAGGCGTCCGGACTCGGTGTCGCGGTAGCGCGTCGTCGCCTCGATCAGTACGATCGCACGGTGCACCGCCGAGACGTCGCGCAGGCGGTCGCGCTCCAGGTTCACCGGGTCGAACAGTTCAAGACGCTGCTCGGTGTCGGTCAACTGACCGCGGAGCGCAGAGAGCTCCTCCTGGAGCCGCTCGGTCGCCCCGCTCCCCGCTTGCGCCTCGATCGACCGGATGCGTTCGGCCAGCCGGTTGCGTTCGGCCAGCACGGCATCGCGCTGCTGATCCAGGCGAGTGCTCTGTTCGACCAGCGTGTCGCGGGTCTCGGCAATCTCGCCGCGAAGCTGCTCGTTCATAGCGCGGAGGATGTTGGCCTCGCGCCGCCCGCTCTCCCCGACCTTCCACATCCCGAAAGCAGCCAGCGTGAGGACGACGGCCGACAGGACAACGGCCATCCCCATGGTGCGGCGGCTCGACTTCTGGACGGACTCCGCGACTTCCGCCTTGTCGGGGGCGCCGATGGCGGCGCGGATGTTGGTGATCGTCGAGTCGCCGAGGCCCGCCAGCGGCTTCGGCGTCATGAGCGGCGCGACGTTCATCGTCTCCGTGAGGCCGGCGTGGGAGACCGCCGCGAAGCGAGGACCGTGCTCGCCCAATTGCACGACGTCGCCGCTCGCGAGGCGACGCGTCTTGACGTCCTCTCCGTTCACGAGCGTGCCGTTCATCGATCCGAGGTCCGTCACCTCGAGGGCGTCACCGACGAGATCGACGCGCGCATGCTGGCCGGACACCTGCGGGTACTGCGCGGCGCGGACCACGACGCCGCACGACGAGTCCCGGCCGATCGTCAGGCCGCCCGGGGGAACGTCGATCACGACCGGCACGCCCAGGACGTCGATGGGACGGAGGATCCAACCGTCGCGCTCTTCGGAACTCATGGTGCGGGATGCTACTCCCAGTCGAGTCGCAGCACCTCGGTCGTGTCGTTCGCCTCCTTCAAGAGGAACGCACGGCGCTCGATCTGCTCCTCGGCGGTCCCGAACCGCCGCGCCACGGTCACGAAGACCCGGCTGCGTAGTGTCTTGCGGAGCGAATCGGAGCCGTAATAGTGCGCCTTGACGATGTACTCGCCGGGGACCGCCTTGCCGAGCACGAACATCTCGGGGCCATACCCCTCTGTCACGTCGCTGGTGATCGCTCCGCCGATGCGCGTGCGAGCGTGCCCGTAGTAGCAGACCTCCTCGGACGGATCGACGACGTGGAGATCGACGTCGGTGCGATCCGTGTTCCAGGTCATCGTCACGACGAGGTCCGCATCGCCGCTCACGTACTTCGCCGCGATTCGTTCGCGCGCGTCGTCGGCCAGGTCGCCGAGAGCGGTCTCCGCTTCGCCCCGCTCGATGCGCCGGAGCAGGCCGCGGTAGTCCATCGCCGTGATGAGTGTGAACGCACCGAACCGCTCCTGCCACGTGCCGCGCAAGACGATCTCGTACATCAGGATCGCCATGTCGGTCCCGCCCATGCGGGCGAGCGATTCGGCGAGGGCGCGGTAGGTCTCCGGTTCGTGCGGGCGCTTGAGGGCGACGCGATGCAGGAGTCCGTAAGCATCGCGGGGCAGGTCCCAGTCGAGTGCGGTGAAGGCGACGTCGCGCATCAGGTCGGTCGAGCCGGGATCTGACTCGATCAGCGAGGACAACGCGGTCAATGCGTTCGCGCCGCCATGCTCCTCGAGCATCCCGCCGGCTTCGCTCCAGACCGCGTCGTACGTGGGATCCGCGTTGCGGAGCTCGGCGGTGTACGGGGCGCCCAGGTCATCCCACTGCGCCGGCGGCTCGCCCTGAGCGTTCAGCGCCGGGATACGGAACGCCTCGACCGGCAGCGATCGGGCAGCGTCACGCACTGCTTCCAGCTCCTCGAACGTGTCCGGCGACAGGCGCTCGACGCGATCGAGCCACAGGAGGAACGCCTCACGTGCATCGCTGCGAGCGCGTTCCATCCGGCTCGAGAGTTCGCGCGTGACCAGCGAGACCGGTCGGCGGCGCACGACATCGGCGTCCGCTGTTGGCACGATTTCGTATTCTGCGTAGTCCTCCTCCGTCTCGAGCATCAGCAGCGAGCACGTAGGGCCGGTCACGCGGTAGTGCAGCGCGTACGCGCGCGCCTCCTCCGCTGCGAGTTCTTCGAGATCCTCGAGCTGTCCGGTCGCGATTTGCCCGTAGGCGCGCGCGGCGAGCGCCGACCCGATGGAGCCGCCCAGCGTGACGCGGAGGTCCCGTGTCTCACCATCCTGTTCGATCGTGATGACAACTTCGTCTCCCGTGCGCGGCCGACCGCGGCCGGCCAGTCTCAGGGTCTGTCCGGGGTAGAGAGAAGCGGGTCTGCCGGCGGCGAGCACGTCCTCGCACCCATCCACACGGATCTCGCGAATGGTCCATGGGCGCGCACGGTGTGCAACAGCCGCGGCGGAAACATCAGAAGCGCCGGTCACCGAGAACACAGCGCCGCCGGTCGCGCGTGCGAGCGCGCGCAGCGTGCGCATGTCCGTTCCGGGTAGCCCGGTCGTGTAGCAGAAGAGCGGAGCGCCGACGCGGTTCGCGACGTCGCGCACGTTCTCGACGCCCCATGTCTCGGCGCCGTCGGACATGAGAAACACGTCCGCGTCCCGCCGGGACTCGGTGCGCACCCGCTCGGCGAGGGCGAGCGCCGCACCCGGGTCCGATGCCCCGTGCAACGCGAGGCCACGCGCGTCTTCGAGCAACCGGTTCACGGAGTCGGGCACGTTGGCCTGGAAGGACTCCCGACGCTGCCACGCCCGCGTATTGAAGTAGACGACCTGGAACTCGGCGAGCTCAGGGCGGTTTCGTTCGAGGATTGCGCGCATCAACTCGAGCCAGACGTTCATGCGATCCGGGTTCGAGGACATCGACACGTCGAGCAGGAAGACCGCCCGGCGCCGTGCGTCCGCCGTCGCGGTCGGAACTTGCGGCGTGACGTTGACTGCGAAGTGCGGTCCGATTGCAGGGTCGTCGCCCACGAGCGGACCCGCGTGGTCCACCGGTACTTCGATCGTGAGAGGCCCGTGGTGTCCGTCGCGGGCGAGAGCCCATCCGCTTCCGGCGGGCAGCGCCGTGAACGCGCGGATGCCGGCATCCTCGGACGCGACCGCGGCCGCCGACGAGGACAGCAGCGCGAGTCGGGTCACCGGCGCGCTCTCCGGAACGTCGATGCGCAGTGAGCGCTTCCCCGCGTGCTCGTCCAGCTCCACGTCGTAGGCGACCGTCACACGGCTCGTGCTCTTGGGCTGCAGCGGGAACAGCCTGGTCGTGAAGACGCCTGCGCCTGACCACTCGAGTAGTGCGGGATCGACCGCCTGCGCGGTTTCCGCGGCGTAGGCCTCGTGCGCCTTCTCGCGCGGCACGACGCGAGCGGTGCGCTGCACGGATCCGGTCTCGCGCGCGGCAGTGAGCGCGAGGGGCGACAGATCGGCCACGGTATCCGTGAGCGCGGGCAGCAGCAGCGGTGCGTCCTTCACGACATCGCCGAATGCCAGATGATGAACGGCCGCGTCGTCGGGGAGCCGCAGCTTGAACGTGCCCTCGAGTGCCTGCTCGGCGTCGTTGCGATAGCAGAGGTCGAGAACGATGCGTGCGCGGTGTCCGTCGATCCGCACCGTCGCCTGGAACGACTGAAGCGGAAGCTCCGCTTCGTCGCCGACCATCAGCCGCGAGCTGTTCGGGGTCTGCGACGATCGCTGCCAGGCCTCGGGCTTCGCCTCCGGCGGCTCGCCGGGAACACCGAACGTCGGACCTCCGGGGGTGGTCGGACTGTCGTAGCCGCCGCCCGTGATCGGGCCGCCGAATCGCGGGTTCTCCTCGTCTTCCTCGGCGGCCGGCGCGCGCCGCCCCGGCGGTCGCGGCACGGGGGGCGGTGCGGCCTCGGTCGCCGGGGGCGAAACACCACCGGCGTCGTCGCTCGGAGGACCGTCCTCGTACGCGACTCCTCTCTCTCCATCGAGCATCTCGGACGCTTCGGGGAACCAGCCCGGCGCGAAGTGCGTGTCGACCCAGTGCAACGGATCCGAAGTCGCGACGTCCACCGGCGGAGTCGATCCGTTTCCGGGCGCCGGTCCTGGATTCGGATCGCCGCCGCACGCCGCGGCGCACACGAGCAAGGCTGAGAACACGATCCGCCGCATGCCGCACCTCCCGAGCCGTCCAGGCTACCCGCGCGAGCCGTCGCGCGGTGCGCTTGCTAGCATTGCGGGATGAAGACGGGAGGGCGGTTGCGGTGGCTCGAGGTGGGGAGCCGCCCGCTGAACGTGGCGCGCACCTCATCCTCACGCTTCAGAAGAGCGTTCGCGCCGTGCTCGTGGAGTACGGAGGAGCCAAGAACGAGACGGTGCGTGACCCGGCTCGGCACGACGGCAGCCCCGCCGTTTTCGACCGTCAAGAGTCGAGTTGCGGCGGCGGATCTGATGACGTCTCCGCCTTCCGAACCGCTGCGAAAGACAGCAGTCCCACCAGCATGAGGGGATGGAAGAGGAACATCATCATCGCGTAGTCGAGGGCGAGGTGGAACGCCACGGCGCAGAGCAGCGCGATCCGGCGGGTCCGGGGCCACCAGAGGAAGACCGGCAGCGCGATCTCGAACGCAAGAGTCCCCCAGGTCATCGCCTTCAGGACCGGTAGCGAGTCCAGCAGGGCGGATGGCATTGGGAATCGGCCGAACGAGTCGTCCAGCCGCGTGACGTACCACATCGCCGTTCCGTCCAGCCACTCGTCGCCACGAGCCTTCGCCACCGCTGCTCCGACGTAGACCAGCGTCATCTGGATCTGGACGAGGCGCATCGCCCACGCGCATCCGTGGCGGGGCGGCG
Source organism: Planctomycetota bacterium (assembly GCA_965248445.1). Classification (GTDB taxonomy): domain Bacteria; phylum Planctomycetota; class JAJSAM01; order JAJSAM01; family JAJVHW01; genus CBDFJG01. Next base: position 298,620 of record CBDFJG010000001.1, on the reverse strand, counting down.
CCGGCTCACCCCGCCGGGCGCGGAGCCATGAGTGGACGGAGCGGAACCGGTGTGTCGGGATGAAGATCAGAAAGAACGCGAACAGGCGGAACAACTGATCCTCGCCGTCGAACAGAAGCATTGCGCGGTGCTGGAACGACACGAGCCAGAAGAACAGGCAGAACGCCTGCAGCCGTGGATGCCAGCCGATCAGCAGCAGGAACGTGTGCGCCAGCGTCAATCCGTACGCGGTCGCGATGACCTCGTTCGTGTCCGGGAGCACTGCGAAGACGGTGTTCGCGTGGCGGTTGACGATCGTCTGCGACGCATCCAGCGGCAGCACTCCGTCCGGGCCGAAGAAGTACGTCAGATCCAGTCCGAGGATCGCCAGGTTCACGAGCATGAGGGCCGCGTAGAACACGCGGAACGTGCAGACGACACGCAGATCGAACGGCCGGAAGAAGAACGTGTTCCAGCCCGCGACGATCCGTTTCCAGAGCCGCGTCAATCGAGTTCCTCGACGTGAAAGCGGTACTTGCTCTCGAGCGGGAACGGATCCGCGAACGGCCGCAGCGGCTCCTCCGGCTCGGGGAGGTTGACCCAGTGCCGCCACAGCTCGACGCGCACAGGTCGCACCGACTCGTCGACCGGATGCTGCACCGAGCGGGCGAGATGGCGTGCCAGAGGCGCCCACATCCCGGGGTTGCTGTTGCGCCGCGCGCCGTCGACGTACTCGGCGTGGCGGAAGTAGCGGAGCTTGCCTCTCCACGAGAGGGCGTGCCAGTCGGGGCTCCGCCACTCGGCCCGCAGGTCGTCCTCGAACTGCACCACGCCCACGATGGCGGCGTTCGTGCTGTCGGGGCTCGGGGCGTACAGCTCCCACCTCGTCTGCCACAGGCCGAGTCCGACGACCGCAGGGTCGATCCAGTCGCGGACCGTGTCCTGTGCTTCGACGTACTTCGGGAGGCCGCTGAGTCCGAGCACGCCCACGGTGACCAGAAGGAAGGACGACACGAGGCGCCGCATCGGTCCAACGGGTGCATCGAGCGCTTCCATCGCGTGGAGGCTACCGAGGACGCGGGACTCCTGGTGCGGGACACCGATCGTTCGCGGCGCGAGCGCCCCGGCGGCTATCGTCTGCGACGTCCGGCGAGAAGGAGGCAGCGATGGCAGACGGCGTTCCACAGGGCTATCACACGGTGCAGCCATTCCTGATGGTCCCGAAGGTGGGGCGGCACATGGACTTCCTCGTCGCTGCGTTCGGCGCCACGATCATCGAACGCGTTGAACAGGGAGAGGGACACGTCCTGCATGGCGAAGTGCGCATCGGCGACTCGGTCGTGATGCTCGGCTGCGCCCACGGCAACGAACCGACGAAGAGCATCTTGTACCTGTACGTGCCCGATGTGGACGCGATGTATGCGCAGGCGGTCGCCGCCGGCGGCGAGAGCAAGGAAGAGCCGGCGGATCAGTTCTACGGCGATCGCACGGCCGCCATCACCGACTCGGCTGGCATCACGTGGTACCTCGCGACGCGCAAGGAGACGCTCAGCCCGGAGGACATCCAGAAGCGCATGGAGGAGCAGCGCGACGGCTGTTAGCTCTGCGCGATGAGGTCGTCCAAGACCCTGATGGCGTTGGCGCGAAGTCCGGGTTCGACGTAGTCGAGGTTCTTCTGGCGGTCGGTGACCTCCCAGAAGATCGGGTTGTCGCAACCGATCAGCCGCTTGCGCGCCTCACTCAGCATGTCGGCACTGGCGTTACGGAGCGAGTGCAGGACCGCGTCCCTCTGCTCGGTGAGGTCGCGCCCATCGAAGTAGCCCGCGAGCACAGCGCCGGCGGTCTCTTTCCGCGACGACTCGATGTCGTCTCCGAACGCGAGGAAGACCTCGATCAGTTCTCGGCGTCCCTCCGCATCGCAGTCGTAGGCGCTTCGCGCGATCTCCGACACCTCCTGTGCGGCGAGCTCGTGAACGAACGGCATCTTCTGGAAGTGCGCGAACCGCGCGTAGTAGAGAAAGTGGCGTCCGATTTCGATCGCGATGTCGGGGTGCGTGTTCAGGAGTTCGCGCGCGAGCTGGCGGTACTGGTGGAAGACGTCGTAGATCGCGTGCACGTCCGCGTTCCGGATGCCTGCGCGCAAGAACGTGTTGAAGAACCTGACACACAGCGTTACGAGCTGCCGGTCGTTGCGAGAGGCCGCCAGCACCGCCACTTCACGCGTCACGTTCGAGATGGCGCTGACCACGTCCGGCATCGTCGCCAGCGCGGAGCGGTACGCGAGCCGGAGCTGGGAGAGACGCTCGTGCTCGACCCACGTTCGATCGCGCTGCATCAGCTCGATCGCCTCGGTGGACAGGCCAACGAACAGATCGCGATCCACTTCGAACCACGAGTCGCCGATCGTGGGCTTGATCTCGTGGTAGCTGTCGATCGCTTTACGGAGCGACCTGATCGCCGAGAGCGCGACGTCGCGGTCGGCGCGGCCGATCGCGCGCAGGATGATGTTGCCGAGGTTCTCGACCCGGTCGTGCAGCCGCGTGCGTGCCGTCGCATCGTCGCGCTCTCCGGCGACGATCGCTGGGTACTCGTCGGTGACGCGCGCGCTCACGCGTTCGATGATCCGGTCAGGATCCAGGAACCCGAGCACGTAGAAGTAGTACGGAACGAGAATCGTGTACCCGAGAACGATGGCGCCCGTGGAGACGGCGAGGTGCACGCCCGGAGTCCACTGGTCGAACAAGATCGCCTGCACGAAGAGAGCGTGGGCGCCGAGCACCGCGAAGAACAGCAGCACGACGACGTTGACGCGGTCTCGCAGGAAGATCTCGACCAGCTTCGGCGTGTACATGTTCGCCGTGAGCGGGACCGCGAGGGCGATGAAGGCCATCACCATCGCCATCAGGTTGTTGAACGCGCGCGAGACTGTCGACGTCAGCGTACGCATCTGGAGAGGTGACGCGGACAGCTCGTCCAGCCGCACACCGGAGTACCAGAGGTCGATTGCCGTCGCGGTGATGAGGATGACGATCAGTATTCCGATGACGCGGGAGAACAACCGCAAGGGGTACGCCAAGGATGTCTCGTAGTTCACGGCGGGGCCTCCTACGGACAGGACCGCGATCTGCGTGCTGTCAGTCCTGGTGGAGCGCCTTCACGAAGTCCGTGAGCGGCCTCGACACCAGTTCGTGCGCGCGTCTGCTGGGATGGTGGTCTGCGGGGTGGACCCACAGCTCGGAATCGCCTGAGTCCCGGAGCGCAGGCGTCAGGTCCACGTACGGAATCTCCATCTCGCGGCATGCTTCTCGGACCATCTCGTGCAGCGGCGCAAACGGGCTGTTCGAGACGCGGTGGAGGAGCGGGAACAGCGCGACACCGAAGCGGGCGTTCGCCTCGGTGCACATGGCGTGCATGTCGCCGATCAGTGCGCGCGAGCGTGCCCACGCATCCTCTCGCTCGCCGGCGTAGAACGAGCGATACCACTCTTCGGTCTTGCCGGTGCGCGCAACGCCCCGAAACAACTCCACGAGCCGGAGGGCGGATGGTTCCCGGCCGGATGTCTTCATGAAGTCCCCGTCGCGGTTCTTCGAGTCCTCGAACGGGATGGGGTCGTTCAGCACGAAGACGAGCACGACCGACTTCGGCCGAAAGTCCTCGAGCCAGGTGGGCAGGCGGGCGGCCTGCTGGGGCGTTCCGAATCCCGGCACACCCGCGTTCACACACACCCGTCCCTCCGGTTCGAGCGCGCTCTCGACTCGGCGCACGAACGTGTGATCAAGAGGCACGCCCTCGCCGAATGTGAACGAGTCGCCGAGGAACAGCGTGGCCGGGTAACCGGCGGGCGGCTCGGCGCCGCGCAGGCCGAACTCGTTGAGCGTCACGACCATCTGCCCGTCGGCCGGCAAGTTGTCGTACGGATCGCCGGCCCACGAGAACCACGCGTCAGCGCCGGGTTCGAAACCCCAAGCCTCCGTGCCGGGGTACGTCTTGAATCCGTAGAACGACCGTCGCGGCTCGTGAAACGCGCCGATGCCGAGGGCGCGGACCGATAGCTCGGCCAGCAGGAGAGCGATCACGAGCGAAGCGCCGCAGAGGAGGAGCTTTGCGCGCAACGAGCGCCGTCGCGGCGGGTCGTCCGCGTCGCCGGTCAATCGGACTCCTCGTCCATTCCGTAGTCGAGCTCGTACGGCGGCGGGTCGCCGCCCGGCCCCTTGAGGTAGTGGTCCATCCAGCGGAACAGGCGCAGCGAGTAGTCCAGACGCGAGGCGGCGCGACGATTGCCGTGTCCCTCGCCCGGGTAGAGCACGAGCCGCACCGGAGTCTTGCCGAGCACCTTCAGGTAGCGGTAGAGCTCGAGTGACTGACTCGGGTGCACGCGCGTGTCCTCCTTGCCGTGGAGGATCAGGATGGGAGTGCGCGCGGTCGGTGTGTGGTAGATCGGGCTGCGCTCGCGGTACAGATCCCAGTCCTCCCAGGGACGGACGCGGTAGTGCACGAGGACCATCTCGTTGGGGATGTCCGTCGTGCCCGCGAACGATACCTGGTCCGAGAGACCGACGCTCATCACCGAAGCGGCGAAGTGCTCCGTCAGCGCCGTTGCGCACCATGCGCTCGCGTACCCGCCGTACGAGCCGCCCGTTACGCCCACCTTCTTGCGATCGACGAGACCCGACTTCACGAGGTGGTCGACGCCGTCCACGAGGTCGTCGAACTCCTTCCCGGCCATGTCCCCGTGGTCGAGCATCGAGAACTCGACGCCGCGGCCGGTGCTCGCCCGGTAGTTCGGATAGAAGACCGCGTAGCCCTTGGCGGCCAATGCCTGCCCGCCGCTCGCGTACCAGGTCACCCAGCCGTTGCGGTAGTGCGACTCCGGTCCGCCGTGCACGACGACGACCAGCGGATACCGCGTTTCGGGCTGTTCGTCGAGCGGCCGGATCAGGATGCCCTGGAGCGCCAGCCCGTCCCGCGCGACGTACTCGACCACCTCCTGCCGCGCGAGCCGCACGTCCGTGAGCCACGGGTTGCTGACCGTCAGGCGGCGGGGCGCGAGGTCTCGCCCGCAGCCGAACACCTCGGAGGTGTGGGCGGGGGAGTCGGCAACGAGCGCGTGTGCGGCGCCGTCTTCGGAGATCGAGATCGAACCGACGATCGCGGGTGATGTGGCCTGCCAGCGGATCTTGCGCTGGCCCTCGACGCGGTCAGCGGCGAGATCGATCTCGCCAAGGTGTGTGCTGACGTCCTTGTCCGCAAGGAAGTCGATCGTCGTGTCGCTCGACCAGACGGCCGAGCGCACGTGTCCGAGCAGCCCCGGCAGCAGCTCGTCCAGCGCGCCCCCGGCAGCCGGGGCGAGGTACAGCCGGCCCGGTGACGGATCGTGCAGCGTCTCCGACGCGATCAATGCGATCTGCGTCCCATCCGGGCTCCACGTGAGCGATCCGATCTTGCCCGGCGTGTCGAACTTCGCCGCGACGCTGCCGGAGTCCGCGCTCACGATGTGGAACTTGCGACGCATGTAGCTGTCGTCGATGTGCGGCGTCGGCGCGAGCGCGACCGCGAGCCGACCGCCGTCCGGGCTCCACGACGGGTCGGACGGGAACCCCGGCAGTTCCAGCTTGCGCGGCTCCGCGGCGTCGTCACCGACTTCCGCGATCCACAGCGCGGGAGCCAGCCGGTCCTCCTCGTAGATCTCCTGGCTGAAGCCCTTCTCCTTCTGCTTCTTGCGCTCCTCCGGCTCCGGGCCGGCGGAGATGAACGCGATCTCCATGCCGCCGGGTCGCCACGTGTAGCTGCCGATGCCCCCGTCGAACTCGAAGACCTTCTGTGCCTCGCCGCCGGTGACGTCGATCACGTAGAGGGCGCCGGCCTCGTCCTTCTCCCTCTTCGTAAGGAAGGAGATCCGGGTGCTGTCGCCGGCCCACTGCACGCCGCCGACGTTCACCTGGCCGCTCACAAACGCGCGGCTCGAACCGTCGGACCCGATCAGGTGCAGCTCCGTCCACTGCGGTCCGTCGTCCTCGGTGGTGATGTCGCGCGGCACGTTCAGCGTGTACGCGATGAGCTTGCCATCCGGGGAGATGAGCGCCGATCCGACGGAACGGGTGCGCGCGACGTCCTGAACCGTAAGACCGGGCGTGTCCTGCGCTCCGGCGGGCGTGGCGAGAAGTGCCAGTGCGGCAGCCCCGGCAATGAAGCAGATGCGCGTGAGAGTCATCGGGGTCCTCCTCGTGGCGGGCGCGGCGAGGCTACGGGATGGGACTCCGATCCTGTGCCGCTTCGATCCGTTCGGATCGTTCGACCGCCGCGCCGGCTCTGGTAGCGTCGGCGCCGGCGGCCCTGACCGGAGGTGACCATGCTCAAGCTGACCCGTCTCGCGCTACTCGCCGTGTTCGCACTGCTCCTGAGCGCAACTCCTGCGCACGCCTCCGAGGCCAATGACGCATACAAGGAAGCCAACGCCCTCGCGAAGACCGTGAAACGGGCTGCGACCGAGGAGGCGCGCGCTGCGGCGCAGAAGAAGCTCGAAGACTTCGTCCGGTCGAAGAGCGCCGCGCTCAGCACCAAAGAACTGTCCAAGATGAACACCGCAATCCTCGGCCGCATGCAGAGCCTCGGCGGAATGCACACCGAAGCGATCGCGACGCTCGAGAAGGCCATCGCCCACAAGGGGAAGACGGCCTACCCATCGACCATCTTCCTCTTCTACGTGCGCGCCCTCATCGCGGGCGGCCAGGCCCGCAAGGCATTCACGTACTTCGAGGAGATGAAGGGCACGTACGAAGGCGAGAAGAACCTGAAGATCGCCGCCATGTCGCTCGGTCTGGGGCTGCGCGCCGAGAAGGAGTGGACCAAGTCCGCCCAGGCTCTCGACGTTGCGCTCAAGATGAAGAACGCGGCCGCACTCAAGTCGCTCGTCAACTCGTGGCTCATGGTCGGCGAGAAGGAGAAGGCCGTGGCGGCGGTGGAGTACGCCATCGAGATCTCCGGGGAGGCCGGCCACAGTCCCGCGCGCGACGTCCTGCTCGCGATCACGAAGAAGCATGGCGAGCAGATCGCGTTCGAATTCGACGCATTCACGGGCGGCGAGGCGCCAGACCTCGAGGGCCGGGTGGTCGTGATGGGATTCTGGAACGTCAGCGCCGCGTCGCTGCAGTGGACGATGGAGACGCTGCAGTCGCTGTGGGACGAGTTCCCGCCCAAGGACGGCGTGACCGTGCTGGGCGTATCGACGTACTACAAGAAGGATCCGGACACAGGATTTGTCGAGGAGGGCATGTCGCCGGAGGCGGAGCGCGACTTCGGCGTGTCGTACGCCGACCAGTACGGGTTCACGGGACAGCTCGCGTTCACCAAGGACCGCGATGCGCTCCTCACGCTCGGTGTGTCGGCGCTGCCGTTCATCCTGATCCGCGGCAAGGACGGCAGGCTGTTGCTCGCGCACACGATCAATCGACGCGCGCCGGTCGATCTGGAGATCGTGCGCGACACGATCAAGAAGGCCCTGAAGTAAGCGGCACGAGCCGAGGCTGCGCGGCCTTCGCAGGCCCAGCGCGCTAAACCGGTGCGCCGGGCCTCCCGATTCCCAGGTCTGAGACCCCCCGGCGCAGGCTGCGCGTCCGGGGAGGGAGAGACCCATGCTCGTGCGCACAGTTCTCGTCGCGTCTGCCATCGCACTCGTCACCTCGGCGCCGGCTGCGTTCGCCGACGACCTCGACATCGCATTCGAGGATCTGGCGGCGGAGTCCGCGCTCGGAATCGCCGACTTCGAGGCGCAGGGAGAGCTGACCGGGCAGGAGCGCCGGCAGCTCCGCGCGCTACGCAAGGTCGTCAAGCTGGTCGGCAAGCCGCGTAACTCTCTCCGGCGCGAAGGCAAGATCGCGGTCAAGCTGGCCACGGTTCTCGCCCGATCGGGTCTCGCCGAGTTGGACGGCGACAGTGAGTACTCGTCACTCCTCGACGACATCCTGCTCGAGTACGACGACGCGATCTACGAGGCGCTCGACCGCGCGGACACCGCGGCGTTCCGTAACCGTTCACCCCTTCGTCGCGAGCCAGGATCCAGATCGTTCGGCCATCGGTCGATCAAGATGTTGTGGGCGAGCGGCAGGACGAGGATCTGCGGGCGATGGTCGAGGGCCTTCTGGCCTGGATCGAGGAGCTGGAGCGTCGCGAAGCGAAGCATCTGCGCCGCATCGACGAGCTCGAGTCGCGTCTGAAGCGTGACTCCCGCAACAGCTCGAGGCCTCCGTCGTCGGACCCGGCGTGGTCCAAGCGCCGTCGCGGCCGAAGGCCGCGTAGCGGTCGCAAGCAGGGCGGACAGCCGGGCCATGAGGGCACGGCGCGCGAGCTGGTGGATCCGTCCAACGTCGATGAGACCAAGGAGCACCGTCCCGACCTCTGCGACGCGTGCGGACACGACGATCTCGAGCAGGGCATCGGCGATCCGTACCGGCACCAGGTGACGGTGCTCCCGCGCGTGCTCGTCACGGTGCGGGAGCACCGGCTGCACAAGGCGCGGTGCCGGCGCTGTCGTGCGGTCACGACGGCGGTCCTGCCCGATGGCGTGCCGACCGGGGCCTTCGGTCCGCGGCTGACCACACTTGCCGGCGCGCTGCGCGGCGTGTACCGCGTGAGCGTGCGGGAGACGCAGCGGCTGCTCGGTGAGATCTTCGGTGTGAAGATGTCGCTGGGCAAGATCAGCGACTGTGAGCGTCGGCTCAGTGACGCTCTGCACTCGTCGTACCTCGAAGCCCTCGGGGCAGTCCGCACGTCGCTGCGAGCCAACGTGGACGAGACGTCGTGGAAGGAACGGGGCCGGGTGTGCTGGCTGTGGGCGGCGGAGAGCGAGCACGCCACAGCCTTCGGGATCGATCGCCGCCGCAGTGCCAAGGCGAAAGGGCGGCTGATCGGGCGGCGCTTCGGTGGCACGGTGATCAGCGACCGGATGGGTGCCTACGAGTCACACCCACTTGCCCGCCGCCAGCTCTGCTGGGCGCACATCGAGCGCGCCTTCCGTGCGCTGGCCGAAGGCCCGCGAGGACATCGCCGCTTCGGCAACAAGGGCGTCATGATCGCGCAGTCGGTCATGCGCAGCTACCGGCTCTTCGGTGAGCACGGCGACCGTGACCGGCTGCAAGGCGAAGCCGCTGTGCTGCGCGGACGGCTCGAGCGACTGATCGCGAACGACGACTCGGCTCTGGCCAACCATCTGCGCCCCCGCGTGGTCGCCCTCTTCACCTATGCGCGGACCCAGGACGTGAGTCCGACCAACAACGCCGCCGAGCGCGCGGTCCGCAAAGCGGTGCTCTGGCGCAAGGGCTCCTTCGGAAGCCAGTCCGCTCGCGGACTCCGCTTCGCCGAGCGCGTGTTGACCGCCGCGGCCACGCTGCGACGCCGTGGCGACCAAGTCTTCGACTTCCTCGCCGACTCGGTCGCCGCGCACCTCACCGGCGCCGACCCGCCCGTCATGGTCCCGCTGCCCCTCGCACGCTGAGGCTCACACGCTGTCAAGGGGTGAACGGTTACCTTGGGTTTGGGCATCCGCCTGCCCTCCTTCCTCCCGAGCGATGATAACGCGCCGCCAGCGCCAAGTGGCGGCTCAGTTGCCAAGCAGTTCTCTGATCGCAGCGCGCACCGAGACCGTGGCCTGCCGGGTGATCCCAGTCTCCAGCCGCCAGAGCGTACTGTCATCGAGGCCCAGTTCGGTTGCCAGCGCCTTCCGGGAGACGCCGTTGGCACGACGCCAGCGAGCCAGTCGCTCGCCCAGCCTGGTCGCCGGCTCCACCAAGCAGTAACCGAGGTACGTATCTATGGAAGGGCGATGTTCCAACCTGGGTTGACGGTGGCCCAACTCCCAGTTCATCAGGGTGAACGGGCTCACGCCGATGTGGCTGGCAGCCTCTCTCTGGAGCTCTCCTCGATCCAGTCGGCACTTGCGAATGTGCTCTCCCAGGGTCGTGGGCGTGGCTGGGTAGCCCTGCGGGGCTGGCATGTGTGTCGTGAGCGATACATGACAAATAGGCCACGCAACCCTGCCCCTTCGTAGCGAGCACATGGACCGGAGACGGACCGACGAAGAGTCGCTTCACCGGCGGAACGTGCACAGCGACTGGGCGCCTCCGCGAGATCCTGGTCCGGTCGCCCAGCTCACCGGCATCGTTCAAACCCCCGGCGAACAGGGCACCCTCGCGACGGAGCGCGTAGAAACTGAGGCCGCTTGCGCACGCCACCTCCGTGATGTCCCTGAGCCGGGGCACGTGCGCGGGGGTGCGTCCCGTGTCGTACACACCGGTTCGGCGGCGCACCTCTCAGGTACTGCTATGCTAACTGCACGATCCAGGGAGGACCACACGTGGGAGTGCCTGAGACTCGCGCTTCTTCCGCCTCGTGCAACCCCTACAACCTGGACGAGGCAGCGGAGGCGGTCGTACTACGGCCCGAAGCCGTGGACCGCAGCCGAGTATTCTCGAGAGGGAGAGTGGCTCGCGGGCACAGTGAGGGCCGTTCGTGCGGGCGATTGGGGCTGCCCGGAGCTCTGGCACGAGAAGGGCCTGAAGGCAGTCTTCAACAACGCCGGGCTCTGGCCGAACTACGATTTGGTCATCCCACAGGGTCAGCCAAACTCGTGTGCGCTGCCGCGATCGCGATCTCGCGCGAGACGACGACTCTCAGAATCGAGCCTGGGTATTGTCGAGATGATAGTTGCGAATGACCACATCAACCACGATGGCGCATCGAGAAGCCAGGGCGAGCGATGGCGACCCCTCCGAATACCGGCCAAGACAGTGAGAGCGTGTCGATAGCAAGCGATAGTTCGCCCTGGCGTCCAGCGACCCCGATAGGAGAACTCCGATGCTAAGAAGCGAAATCCGGCAGTCGTTGACCATGGCCTCCATCGTGGCTGCGCTCGCGTTCGTCGCGGCGGCGTCCAATGGCCACTGGGCCTGGGCAACCGGTGGCGGTGGCGGGAGTACGACAGCTTCAACGTCGGACACCGCTGAGGACGACTGTGAGGCCGAACCCTCATCCGGATCCGGCGCCACCGGAGAGTCCGAGAGGGGCCTTGCGGTGAGGTTACTTCTGGGAATGCGAGCAGTGCGGACAATCCCTGTGGCGAGAACCAGCAAGAGATATCTCTCCCGGACGGCTGCGGCTGTCCCGGAAAGCCCGCGAGCCAGAAGGGAAAGTTTGATCTCAAGGGTCGCAACGCGTTCGCCGGTCAAGCTGGCGCAGGGGCACAACAAGCCGCGCAGTTCGCACCGAGACTCGCGTACAACAGCGGAGAGACGGGCCGAAATGGACAGTACGGGAAGGGCTGGAACTTGAACTTCAACGAACAAGTCACCCTGCAGCCATCGGGCGGCGTTTCGCTATCCACCGGCAAGCACGACAACGTTTCATTCTCCGCCGCGGGCGGCAATGCCTTCAACGGCCCGCCAGGAACGAATCAGACCATCATGGATTTCGGCGCTGGGATGAATCCGCGATACGAACGAACGGATGATTCGAAAACCAAACATCGTTACGACAACAACGGAAGACTGACCTCTCGTTCCGACCGACATGGCAACACGCTCACGATCAACCGCGGGCCGGCAGGAGAGATCACCTCGGTCGCGGACTGGCGCGGCGCACCTTATACGTATCAGTTCGACTACCACTCGACGGGGAGACTGAAGTCAATAACGTATCCGGACGGAAAGAAGGCGAGTCTCAGTTACGATAGCCAAGATAATCTCACGGAGATCACCTTGCCGTCGACCGGCTCGAATTCCTCCGGATCCAAGGTCACGCTTCAGTACGACCAAGCGCCCGGATTACAGAACCATCTAGTGAGTATCACGGACGGAGCCGGTCGGACTCGGAAGGAATTCAGCTACTTGACGAGTGGTCCACAATTCGGCTCATTATCCTCAATCAGCACGGCAAAGGGCACACGAACGCTGACAAGATCAGCTGCCGGTGGAGGTGGCACGACGACGACAGCTTTCGACGCCGCCACCGGGAAGCGCCTCGTAGACAAGACGTACAACGCATCGGGATACCTGGTTCAGAAGACGGACTACTACGACGACGACGACGGTGTCGAGCAGTCCGCGACAACGAATGTATCGTACAATTCCGACGATCGATGGACGACGTTCTCGTACTCTGGCAGCTGCCTCATAGCGAAGCGCGTCGACCGTACGCTCAATTCCCGCGGAAACCCGTTGACTTACACTCGCAAGTCCGCCGACACACCGAACAGCTCGCCCAGTGACATCGTGACTTCACTCGCCTACGACGCGTCGGGCGATGATCTCGTGAGTAGGACGGATCCGAACGGCGAGACGACCCTCTTTCAGTACGATAGCGTAGGGAACCGCGTACTGAAGCGGGAGCCGGTCGGGAGCGACGCGAGCGGAACAATCTACTCCGAGCAGTCTTATGAGTGGAACGGAAAGGGCCAGCTCGTCGCGACAGTGGATCCGGAGGGGCGTCGCACGGAATTCTCCTACCATAGCTCAGGACCATCCGTCGACATGTTGGACAAGATCTCGCTTGACCCTCAGGGCGAGAACATCTCAACAACGGTCGTGCAGGATCCATATTGGGGAGGTCACTCGACGACCGCCACGGCGGAGGGTGCGCAGTGGTCTAAGACGACGAATCCCCTTGGTAGGGTCGAAGCGATCAGCGGGCCCGTCGGCGGAATCGAGACCACCTATGAGTTACGACGCGGGCGAGGCCCTTGAGAAGGTCAGAGTCCGGAATGCGGATGAGAGCGGCACGACAGACGCGGCAATGCCGTGGATCGAGGAGGTCGTCACTCGCGATAGCTTCGGTCGGATCGTCTCCGTGACTCGCGACATCGATCCGGGTAGCGTGGCGACAAGCCACATGCAATACGATGCCAGCGGTAGACCAGTGGAACTCACAGAGCCGTCGGGCGCAAAGGCGTCGTTTACATACGACCGAAGCGGTCGGCTGCTCACCGCGGTTCAGGCGTTCAGGCTACCGGGACTGCGATAGAGTCATCGACGTCGTATACATATGTGTCCGCTACCGGGCTGATCGAGTCGAAGACTGACGAACTAGGCGAAGCCTGGGCGTATACATATGACGAGTTCGGTCGAATGGAACGCCTTGACAGCCCATCCGGAGGTTACGAAACTTATCAGTACGACAAGCTGGGGAACGAGACCGTATCCGCTGTCTATTCTCCCGGCGACGCACTTCTGGCGCAGGTGGAGCGGGTGTGGGCGGCGTCGTCGACACTCCAGGAGGTGCGAACGACAGTCTTTGAGAATGGCCAGTCCCGGGGCGAGACTGAAGCCTTCGAGTGGGATCGGATCGGCCGGCTGCGTGCCTACGTGGATCGATCCGGATCGCGATGGGAATATGAGTACGGGATGGTTGGTGGTGTCATCAAGACGACCGATCCACTAGGCAACTACACTTCTTTCACACGAGACCGCGACGGTATGACGACTCGTGCCGTTCGCACCGAAGTCGAAGCGGGGGCGCCGGTGCCCTATGCGACCGACTTCGCGTACGACGACCTCCGGCGATTGACACGGATAGAGGAGGTGGATCAGACCGACCCAACGCGTGTCCTACTGACGACGTTTAAGTACGACAGTCGAGGTAACCAGGTTGAGATGGTCAATGCTCACGGGATCAGCGCGCGGTCGATATTCGACGCGCGCGGACTCGTGACCAAGGTGACTCGTGATGTGGTCGATAGCCAGGGCGTAAAAACTGGCGAGATCGACGTCGAGTACGGCTACGACGTGGACGGCAATCTAGCCCTGAAGAGGGACGATGCGGGGAACACGACGGTGTATACGCACGACTCAAAGGGCCAGGTCACGATGGTCCAGCACCCGGATGGCACCCTTCATCAGTGGACATATGATTCCGCGGGTAACCCTGTCACCGTATCCGATCCAAACGGCACGGTTGTCACAAGCTCGTACGACGCGTTGCATCGTCTTACGAATCGCACGATCGCCCGTGGCCCAGGTGTTCTCGGCACGACAACGGAGACCTACTCCTACGACGACTTGGGGAACCTCAGCGCGGCATCGGACGACGACACGAGAGTAGAACTGACGCATGACTCCGAAGGCAACGTCTTGCTGGACAGACAGGGCCCTGCGCTCTACGACGGCTCCGAGGTTTCCGTTGGGAGTGCATGGGATGCCGCGCAACGACTGACCGCGCTTACGCTGCCGTCCGGTGCTCAACTTACCTATGCCCGCGATGCACTTGGGCGCGCCGTGACGGTCCACGAGGTGGGAGTGGGTATCCGCGCATCCTGGAACTGGACAGGGTCAGCGAGGATTGCGTCGCGCTCCTATCTGAATGGAACAACGACGACGTCCTCACATGGCGGATTCCGGAGACTGAGCGGTGTTTCCCACGACTCAGGGAGCGCACCGTGGCAGGGCTACGAGTACGCTCGAGACGATCTTCATCGCATCGCCTATGAGAAGCGGCTGCATGCTGGCGGGACTGGCGATGTCTATCACTACGATAGTGCAGACCGTCTTGTCTCAACCCTCCGCGGAGTCGTTAATCCGGTAGCGGAGGTCGCTACACCCGGATCTCAGTCGTTCGTGGATCAAATCTCGTTCACGCTCGATGACGTCGGCAATCGATCCGCGGTTGCGGTGACTCCGTATGGAGGATCTTCAGCGACGACGACATACTCGAACAATAACCTGAACACGTACACCAGTGTCGGCACTACCACACGAACGCACGACGCGAACTCGAACCTGACTGACAATGGGACACTCCTGTTCGCATATGACTACAGGGGGCAGTTGGTAGAGGTGCGAAACAAGGCGAGCGGAGCGGTGGTCGCGGCGTACAACTACGACGCGCTCGGACGAAGGACTCAGAAGATGACGAGCGGTGGAGCGAAGCGTTTCGTGTACTTCGGCAACGCCATCGTCGAGGAGCGTTCGCCAGCCAATGCGATGACGGCCTACTACGTGCTTGCGGACGCGATCGACGATCGTGTCTCGATGACACGGCAGGATAGTATGGACTACGACGGGGATGGAAACACGCTGGAGTTCCTGGACTTCTATTACCACGAGAAGTTGAACGGAACTGTAAGCGCTGTAACCGATTCCGTTGGGGGAGTCGCCGAGCAGTACACATACGATGAGTTCGGTGCCTTGAGTGTACTGACTGGCACTGGATCGACCCTACCGGGGGGCACTGCGATAGGAAACAGGTTTGGGTTCCAGGGCCGTGAATACGACGCCGAGAGCGGTCTCTACCACTACCGCGCGCGTGCGTACGATCCGACTACGGGGGCGTTCCTTCAGCCAGACCCTCTCGGCTTCATCGACAGTATGAAACTGTCCGCGTTCGTCCGCCACGATCCCGTGAATCTCAGTGACCCGTTGGGTCTGACGGTGAAGTGGCGATGCCCCTCTAACGTTAGTGACGAAGAGTGCGAGCGGAGAAAACGGGAGTTCTTGAAGCAGCTAAACAGGGATCTGCACGGATCGAAGGGTAAGCGGCACAAGGACAAGGAGTTTGGAGTAGACGATGACGGGAACATCAAGCTGTATTACATATCCGGAAAGAAGAAGGGCCAGGAGGTGAAGGCGAAGGGCTCTGGCCTGAAAGGTGGCATGAAGAAGCTTGTCGGATACCTAGGAGATGAGACGGAAACCACGATATGGCTTGTAGGCAACGCGGATACATTCGCGCCATATTCTCCGGAGGATGTCGGCAGGGTAGAGGAAATCGGTGTCTCGTGGGCCCAGAGAGGGGCGAACGGTGACGTGTACGTCAATGTCGATGCGAGGGCGCAGTATAACGCGGTTCGCGACAAGAAGGGGTTCGATGGAGAGGACCCCCTGAATACCGTTGCTCTTCTATATCACGAAGCGGCTGAGCACAGGTTCGGCGACGAATATCGAGAGAAGAATCCGGGTGCGACCCGAGACGAGGTCTACGATCACGCTCACGATAAGGCTTCGAGGCTTGAGGCGTTGTTGCGCCACGGCGAGGGGATGCAAGTGCCCAATCCGCGTGGTCATGGCGGGTGGGTTTCGGAGCCCGGGCTGTCTCCCGGTCGGGAGCTTCCTGCTACGCTTAAGACGAGCTGGATAGACATGGATTCTCGGAGTTCATATGAAATGGATGTTGAGCACGCACGGAATGGCGGCGTCGAAGACGTCGTGATTACACGGTAGCCGGAGCCTGGCAGCGGATGGAGGCCACGGTTAAGAGAGCGCGGACGGTAGCAAGTGTCGGCGTCCTGATTGGACTGTTGGCATGTGTGAGTGCGTTGATCTGTGTAAACTCGTCGGCAGCAGAGTCAGGGGCTGTGAGAGTGCGTGCTCGCATCGAGTCTGCCATCGGGCGGCGTTTCGGGGGACAATTCTTTGTACTATACGGCGAGCCGAGGCAGGTTTACGCCGTTGGGGCAACGGACGCGGATGGAGAGGTCGATGTTGAGGTGCCTTGCCCCGCGGATATTGGCGAGATTGTGATCGTGGTTCGGTCGCGCGGTCTCGTTGGAAACACCGCAGATGAAATCAGATCTGCACAGAGGGACGGTCCGATTGCTGGTTGGTCTCAAGCCGTTGCGGATCCGCGGGATATGCGGATGCACATGACTGCGGCCGCGATCGAGTCTCTTCGTGAGGAGTTGCTCGAGTGGGGTGAAGATCACACAAAGACGATCGGGCCGTGGCAAGATCCGGTGGGTCAGATACTGGATAGCGTCGCCCGAGTGCGCCGTGCTGAGGACCGAACGGTGGATTTTGGCGTGGTGCGATTTCCAACAGTGGCACCAGCGGCGGAGGTAGAGCTTCGCCTGCGCGACGCCGATGACTCGCCGAGCAGGCAAGAAGTCTATCTCGGTGGTTGGGTTGGAGACCCGATGCGACTTGGCGGCAATCCCGTTTACCCGCACATGGCTCTCAGTCAGCGGGGGGATCGTGTCCGTGTGTTGTTGAGTCGAGCCGGCGCCCGTTTGTTGCGGACCCATCCGGCGGAGACGATCTTCTTGGACTCCGCATCGCGGAGCTTCGATACGATCCGAGTGCTTCTCTCGCACAAGCAGCTTCGGTTGGGTGATCCGCACCACGTAGCCGCCGTAGAGGTTCGATTGCCGGTGTCGAAGGAGGCGGGAGAGGGGCGGCGAACCGTACACCCGGCCCCACAGGTCCCGCGAAACTGGGACTTCATGGAGCCCTGGTTACGAGGGTGGTGACGATTGCGGAGGAGACTGGCGGCGGCGCACGGTCGCGCCAGTTGCGGCGGTGGGCGCCGTTTCTGATCGCGTTGAGCGCCGCGGCTGTGTCGACTTGGCTTCTTGCCGCGAAGTCGATGAGCGTCGGTGTGCCGGGTTGCAGGGTTCGGGGCGTGGACGGGTGCGCGAATCTCTCCTGTACGGGGACAGCGCGGAGCTCCTGGGACTTCCGGTCGCGCTCTTCGGGGTGGTGGGCTTCGGCGGACTTGGCGTGTCTGCGTTCATAGCAGCGCGTTCGAAGCGAGGTGTGGATCGCCAGTACCGCTTGTCACAGCTTGCCTTCTTCGCCGCGGTGGCGCTCCAGGTCCGGGCGGTGGTTCATCTTCGAGCATGGTGTCCGTGGTGCCTGCTCGTCGCCGGGCTGACTACCGGCCTTCTTGTGGCGAGCGCTGCCCTCGGGAAGCGTGCAGCTGAGAGAGTTCTTGTGTCGGCGCTCATTGCCGCCTGTCTTGGGATTGCGGTTGCAGTTCTTGGTGGCGGCCTGGGGGATCGACGCCTGGCAGGCGGCGCAACGGCCGGTGGGATGCTGCGCTATCAGGCCAGATCGATAGTTGTCGATTCGATCGAAGGTGCGAGGCAACTGGCCCGAACGCATGATCGACCAACGGTTCTCTTCGTGTTTCGGCGATCGTGCGGACGGTGCTCCGATGTTGCACATGCCCTGTCAGAGCCGCTCGTGACTCAACGCTGGCAGCTTGCGAGGCTGCGAGCGGACGACGACCTTTCGGCCGTGGAGAAGCGCTTCGACGTGGTACCCGCAGTGCTCGTGCTTTCGTCATCCGGTCGTACGGTCGCTTCGGCTGACGGCGTACAGGAGATCGAGGCCTTGTTGGCGCGCGACATGCGCTAGCAGCGTGTTGAACAACCCCGTCTCGGTCGATTCCTAGAGTAGGAGTTGACCGAGGAGTGATCGAGAGGGATCCTGCCGAAGCCGCCACGCGGCTGACCACCGCCGGCAGATCTCCGGGATGATGAGGGCGATCGGTGTCACTCCCCCGGGACTGGCCGGTTGGGGGTTCGGCGAGGCCGAGGGTGCTCTCGTCCCCGTCTCGGCTTGAACGAGGCGAACAGGGCTCGGAGAGACGCCGAGCCTCCAGGCCGAGTATAACCGGTGAGCCAGTCCGTGAAGAGAGCAGCGGATCGACCTCGTAGAGGCGACGGATCAGGCGCGCCCAGTTCGCGCGGCTCTTCGATGGCGGGGACGCGCACCGCGGGCGGGGCGTCACGGGCGTTCGGGTCTCGTCCCGGACCGCGAGAAACACGAGCGATCGGCGAATCCTCCGGGATCCGACCCTGTAGGCGCGCCACGGACGCAGCACAGGTGTCGCAAAGGACCGTCGATCGCGATACGCTGAGTCGACTCGTCGGGCCCGTTGGCGGACCAGCGCGCGTGCCCGAAGGGGGGCACGCGTGTCGGACGTGCCGCGAGACCGCGATTCCGCGTCGCGACCACGACGAGTGAGGGAAGGCCACTCTCGAGAGGGAGCGCACGTGCCGAGGCGACGACTGGCGCATCCAGGGTGCAGCGGCGGCGGCGCTGAAACACCGCCGCCTCCGGCGCGCCGAGAACGGCCAACGGCCAAGGCGAGCTGGGCGGTGCACAGGGCGTGAGCATCCAACTGATCATCGACAGGATTCGCAAGGGTACCTGTCTGCCGTTCCTCGGCGGGGGCGCGCCGGGTTCAGCGCGAGAGGTGGTGGCAAAGACCATCGCAAACGCACTCAGGCGCTTGCGGCGAACGTGAAGAACGACGGTCGGCGCGCGAATGGAGGAGAGAGATGGCAAGGCGGAAGCGGAAACGCGCGGCAGGAAGAAGCCAGCGAAGCGTAGATCGAAGAAGAAGCGCAAGAATTCCTGGGTAGGACTGACGCCCGCGCAGCGCCTGAAGCGGATCAACGCAATGCGAAAGGGAAGAGGACTGCCGCTGAAGCGGTCGCTGTAGGCTCCAAGTGAGCGGGAGGTGTCCGCGGCGAACAAACTCGTCTCGATGCGGAGACCTCGGGTTGACACTCCAGAAGTGTACGCCTAGAGTCTATTGAATGCGCTCGGCCGGAGTTCTCATCTTGCTTGGGCTCCTCATTGGAGGCTGCAGTGCACTAGCCTCATGCGACGCTCCCAACACAGGGAACACCACAGCTGAGGAGCGGGACTCGGTCGCTGTGCACGCCGGACCGCGTATCTCTCCGGCGGCGTCCCGGATCGTGCGGGCCGTGGATCGTGTCCGCGAAGCCGTCATAGCGGTTGAGCCGACGCCCTTCTATACCCTGCACATCATCGGAGGTCTGGGCGGTCAGATTCTCCCTTGCGGTTGCTCATCGTCCTCGAAGTTCGGGGGGCTTGACCGACTCGCCACGGTACTCGCGCGTCAATCGCGGCCCGAACCTCGCGAACTTCGGTGCGTCGTCTTGTTCGCAGGGACGTTCGGCATCGGCCCGACGGCACCGGGGTCTGAACGTGACCAGTGGATGAAGCGTGTTGCGCTCACTGTGCGGGCGCTCTCTGCCAATGGTGAGCGTGCGGTGGTGTATCTCCCCAACGCGAGTGAGCGCCGCGACACAGAGCTGATTAAGTTGCTCGGAACGCTGCCAATACAGGTGCTCCCCCGACTACGGAGCGCGCCTGCAGAAGCGCGCGACCAGGGTCTTCTCGTTCGATCCGGCGCCATGCAGATGGAGTTCGCGGCCCTGCCCCTGGGCAACGTCAAGGTCCGCGAGGGCCTACCACCATCTTGGTTGCGCGGCACGGATGCCGAGGCAAGCGGTGTACGTGTCTTGATTGTCGAAACACTGGGAGCGAGTCGTCGCGTCGTAGAGAAGACGCTGAAGGAACTTGAAGGGCCGTGGATTACGGTGGTCTCGCGACCTCCGTGGCGCATGGTTGCAACGGCGGACGGGCTGGTCTACACGCAAGGGGATCGCGGTCGATGGTTGGACACCGTTACGATTGGGGCTCGAAATGGCGGACACACCTACGCAGATGTTGGTGAACTGCTCACGCTAGCGGCGGGCGCAGTCGCGCTCGAAGACCTCGGGACGGGTCGCGAGGTCGCCGAACGCGAGCGACCAGCCGAGGCGGCCTCGACTCTGTTGGCCGCAGAGACTGCGCGGTTGACGCGCAGTCGGTCTTTTTTCTTCGCCACCCGTCACCAAGTAACCCCCGACGTGCCACGCGATCCAATCGCAAGCGCGTTGTTGGAAGAGTACTTCTCGTGGTTGGGTACGCAGTTTGCTGGTTCTCGTGCGGTGGAGCGCCCTGCCGGATATGCGGGATCGCAGACTTGTGTGTCATGTCACCCTCGCAATCACCAGGAGTGGCAGCAATTTAGCCATCATAGCTCGGCCCTTTCCACCCTAGCCCGAATCGTTCACCAGCCGGGAATCTGAGCGGGCCGTCGTCTGTCTAAGTGCTCGTACGCGCCAGTACTTGCACCGACAGGAGCGCCGGCCCGATGACGACAGACTGTAGCCCGCAGGGGACCCTCTTCGCGGGCATCTGTGGACGCACCGCGGTGACGCGCTTCGACGCCGGTACCGTGACGAGCGACGGGGGCGTGCTGCTGCTCGAGCGGACCGATCGTCGCATCGATCTGCTCTCGCGGTTTGCGCGCTGCTTCGGGGACCACCGGGACCCGCGTCGGGTCGAGCACACGGTCGGCCAGATGCTGCGTCAGCGGGTCTTCGGGCTGTGCGCGGGCTACGAGGATCTGGTGGACCACGACCATGTCGGCAAGGACCCGCTGTTTGCCGCGGCGTGCGGCAAGCGCGAGGGTGCTCTGGCCACGCACCCGACGCTCTCGCGGCTCGAGACCACGCAGCTCGGCGCCACGGCACAGACGCGCTACGCCAAGATCGAGATGGACCAGGAGCGCGTGGACAGCGTGCTCAGCGACGTCTTCTGCGAGGCCATGGGGCCGGAGGATCCGGGCCTGCTCGTGCTGGACCTGGACCACTCCGACGTGCGGCTGCACGGCCGGCAGGAGGGCCGCTTCTTCCACGGCTACTACGGGCACTACTGCTACCTGCCGCTGTACGTCTTCTGCGGCGAGCACCTCTTGCTCGCTCGGCTCCAGACCGCTGACAGAGATCCCGCGCGCGGAGTCGTGGACGAGCTCCGTGCGCTGGTCTTACGTCTGCGGCGCCGCTGGCCCCGGGCCAAGGTGCTCGTGCGCGCAGACTCGGGCTTTTGCCGCGAGGAGCTGATGGCCTGGTGCGAGGCCGCCGGCCACTTCTACCTGCTGGGCATGGCGCGCAATGAGCGCCTTGAGCGACACGTCGAAGACGCGCTCGATGAGGCCGCAGCCCGTGCCGTGCAGACCGGCCGAGCAGCCCGGGTCTTTCGCGACTTTGCCTGGACCACGCTGGGGAGCTGGAGCCAGAGGCGTCGCGTGGTCGCCAAGGCCGAGCACCTGCCGGGCGGCAAGCGCAATCCCCGCTTCGTGGTGACCAATCTGCCGCCTCGTAGCTGGAGCAGCAAGCGTCTCTACGAGCAGCTCTACTGCGCCCGGGGCGAGGCGGAGAATCGCATCAAGGAGCAGCAGCTCGAGCTCTTCGGCACCCGTCTGTCGGTGCACACGATGCAGGGCAACGCCGTGCGGATGGCCATGTCGGCCATGGCCTACGTCCTGACCTGTGCGCTGCGACGCATCGGTCTCGCCGGCACCGAGATGGCGCGTGCGCAAGCCGGCACGATCCGCCTGCGGCTGCTCAAGATCGGCGCGCTCGTGCGGATCACGACGCGCCGGATCTGGGTCTCGATGTCCTCGTCGTGGCCCTGGCAGCACGTCTTCGAGCGCTGCGCGCAACGACTGCTGGCATCCCCGAAGCCGACCTGACGTCCCGCCGCGCCGTCCGCCACACCACCGCCCGGCCTACGGTCTGCCCACACCGCAGAATCCGCGCCGTTTCGGCCGCTCACTCGCGTTGCCCTTGTGGCAACGACGACAGCATCCGCCCTCGCCTGGCCAAGATCTGACCCTGTGGACTCCGAAAGCACCGTCATCGCGACGTCTCGTGAACAGATGCGGCTAGTGGATCGTGAGGATCTCAAGCACGGTCGGCGTGAACAGGTACCAGGAGAGGTCGGCGCCGATCGCTGCCAGTTGCGCTCCCTCCTGACGGTCGAGCAGCAGACCGAGCCCGACGACGCCCATCGCGCGCGCCATGCGGGGCCCGTCCTTCTCGCGGGCGAGTTCCATCAGTTCGTCCGCCGCCTCCGGTCCGCCGATACGCCCGAGCGCCAGGGCTGCGGAGCCCTGCACGTACGCGACGTCCTCAGTCCGGACCATCTCGGCCAGGATGCCGACCGCCTCGCGGTCGCGCATCAGCCCGAGCGCCATGGCGGCCTCGCGACGCAGGTGCTCGTCGTGCGTGTCCCGAAGGACCTGTCGCAGCAGCGGTGCGCCCTTCTTGCGGTCGCCCACAAGTCCGAGTGCGAATGCCGCATGTGCCTGCAGTGCCGTGTGACGCTGCTCGCCGACCAACCGCCGCAGGTCTTCGGCGGCCCGCCCCTCGCCCGCGAGTCCGATGGCGACGCAAATCGCGGCCAGCCGCTCGGGGTCCTTGCGGTGTTCGAGGTCGTGCAAGAGCAGGCCGGTCACGCTCTCAAAGCCAGGATGCCGTGCCAGGAGGCCGAGTCCGATCGCACCGAACGGTCGCAGCGACTTGCCGCCCTTGAGATACGCCCAGCGAAGCGCGTCGCGCGCGCGCTTCCCCCCGACCCGCCCCAGCGAGAGCAGCGCCATGCCGCGGGTTGCGTCGTCGCGGCTCCTGTGCACGTTGTGGACGAGGACGTCGATCGACTTCGAGTCCTCCGGGGTCGCCACCGCGCCCAGGGCCAGGGTGGCCGCGCGCTTGGCGTGCTCCTCCTTGCCGAGCGCGGCGCGCCGCAGCGCCGGCGCCACCGCGGGGTCTCCGATGAGTGCGAGGGCGTGCGCGGCGTACGCGCGCCGCACCGCTTCGCGAGACTTGCGCCGGCGCGGTCCCTCGAGCAACTCGACGAGATCCGGGATCGTCAGGTCGCAGCGGGTCAGGCCGAGGGCGGCGACACCCGCCGCCGGTACGTCCCACGTGCGTCCGCCGCCGGTCGCAGCCGTCAGGATCACGGGCACCGCGGCCAGATCGCCGCGCATCCCGAGTGCGTAGAGCGCCATGGAGCGCAGACGGTCGGACTCGCGGTTGTCCTGCGCGACGACCTCGAGCGCCACGCGGACGCGGCTGCGCGCCGCGCCGTCTTCGACCGGTAGCAGGCCCAAGCCGAGGGCAGCCGCCTCGCGCACCGTGATGTGTCGGTCTTGGTCCTTCAGCACCGGAAGGAGCGACTCCGACTCGGTCGCGTCCCCCGACTTGCCGAGTGCGATAGCGGCCGCGGACGCGATCGAGCGATGCTCGTCGGCGAGCGCCTCGTGCAGAACGGACTGCGCCTCCGCCCGCCACATGCGATCGGCTCGAAGGTCGCGGGCCGACGGCGTCACGTCCCGCATGTCCGGGCCGGCGCGCAACGGCTGACCGATCAGTCGCATGCGGTTCGCGAACCACCAACGCGCCCACTCGACGGAGTTGAAGTCCACAACGGAGAGTCCGACGCCGTTGCGGCGGGCGCTGCCGGGGAGACTCGTCGGCGGTGCCGGTCCGCCTGTCGTACCCGGCGGCGTCGACGGCGCTCCGACGCTGCCGCCCGGCCGGCCGGTGATCGGACCGCGGTCGTCGGATCCGCCGCCGTGCGGCAGGCCGCCCCCGCCGCCAGTTCCGGGACCGGGATCGGGACGTCCGGGCACGGGCTTGGGAGGCGGCTGGTACGCGCCGCCGTGCGCGTGGGCCTGGCCGGTCAGCGCGAAGCACAGGAGGAACACTCCCGCAGCCCGCACCAGCACGACCGTCGCTCGCATGGAGAGCCCCCTGACTAGCCCTGCCCCCCCTCCGGGACAGTAGTTGACCCTAGCGGCGAAGGCGGCTGCGTCAACGGCAGGGGCCGCTCACGTCCGGGGCCGGGCTCAGCGGCCGAGGCCGACGCCGAAGTACGTGAAGCCGCGATCCGCCAGGTGGGCGCTCGAGTAGATGTTGCGGCCGTCGAACACATTCGGCGCACGCAACAGCGAGCGGATGCGGTCGAAGTCGGGGTTGCGGAACTGGTTCCACTCCGTGCAGACGATCAGCGCATCGGCGCCGTCGAGCGCGTCGTAGTGGTTCTCGCAGTACGTGACGCGGTCCTCGAAGTGACGACGCGCCTCGGTCATCGCGACCGGATCGGACACCCGCACCGTCGCGCCTCGCTCCAGCAGTCCGTTGACGACGACGATCGCCGGAGCCTCTCGCATGTCGTCCGTACGCGGCTTGAAAGACAGACCCCACAGCCCGAACACCTTGCCCGCGACGTCGCCGAAGTGCCCGTCGACCTTGCGAAGGAGCCACTTCTTCTGCTCTTCGTTGACGCGTTCGACGGACTGCAGGATCCGCAGTTCATACCCGCCGTCCCCGGCGGTCTTGACGAGCGCCTTGACGTCCTTGGGGAAGCACGAGCCGCCGTACCCGATGCCGGGGAAGAGGAAGCTCATGCCGATGCGCGAGTCGAGCCCGATGCCCTTGCGGACGGCGTTCACGTCGGCACCCAGACGCTCGCAGAGCGTCGCCATCTCATTCATGAAGGAGATGCGCGTTGCGAGCATGGCGTTCGCGGCGTACTTCGTCAGCTCCGCACTCTCGACGTCCATCACGAGGATCGGCTTGCCGGTCCGGACGAACGGCGCGTAGAGCTCGCGCATGATGTCCGCCGTGCGCGGGTCGTCGCAGCCGATGACGACGCGGTCGGGCTTCAGGAAGTCGTCGATCGCGGCGCCCTCCTTCAGGAACTCGGGATTGCTGACGACGTCGAACGGGTGTTCGGTTTCGCGGCGGAGCGCATCCGCGACCCGGCGGGCTGTGCCGACGGGCACCGTGCTCTTGTCGACGATGACCTTGAAGCCGTTCATCGCGCGGCCGATCGACTGCGCGACGGCGAGGACGGCGGTCAGGTCGGAGCTCCCGTCATCGCCCGGAGGGGTCCCGACCGCGATGAAGCAGATCAGCGCCTGCTTGACGGCCTCGTCGAGGTCGGTGGTGAATGTCAGCCGTCCCTCGGCGACGTTGCGCTTGACCAGTTCCTCGAGGCCCGGTTCGTAGATCGGGATCACGCCATCCTTCAGGCCGTCGATCTTGGTCGTGTCCTTGTCCACGCACACCACGTCGTTGCCCGTCTCGGCGAAGCAGGTACCCGCCACGAGCCCCACGTACCCGGTTCCGATGATGGCGATGCGCATGAGAGTCTCCCCACTCACCTGACGCGGTCTGCGGCGCCTTTCCAGTGGCACCCGGCGTCGAAGCCCGAGAGGCTATCCCGACCCCGCCTGCGACGCCGCGCAAACCCTACGCTGCCCGGCCTCCGAGCCTCGGGCGCGCCTCGCGCGCAGAAGTTGACCCTCCGCGCGCGCTCACGAAGATGTACCGCCCTCTCGCGACCGGCGGCCCGACCGCCGCGACAGAGGGCCCGTGAGACGGTGCTGAGCCCTCGGCTCGGCGGGCCATCAAAGGGGCGATTAGCTCAGCTGGTTAGAGCACGTGCTTTACACGCACGGGGTCACAGGTTCGAGTCCTGTATCGCCCACCAAACCAGCGAGCGGCAGCGTGACAAAGCGGGGGTGTAGCTCAATTGGTTAGAGCACCGGACTGTCGATCCGGAGGTTGCGGGTTCGATTCCCGTCACCCTCGCCACTACTAAACGACTGGCCCGTAGGCATTTATGTCTGCGGGCCGCGATCGTTTCAGGTGCGCCCCGAGCCGCCGTATGTCACCTGTATGCGAATCTGCCCGATATCGCCGGCCGTCTGGTCGTGGCGATCGGCTCCTTGATCGCACGCCCGCGTTCCCGAGCGCCTCTCGCACGAGTCCAGCACCGAAATCCTCGCGGTGTTCGACATAGCCCAGGAGTTGCCAGACTTCGAGGAGCCCGACCGTTCTCCCGGCGTCGCCTGTCGTGGTAGACGCTGGCCGGAGACGTGGGGACACACACGTGGGCTCCGCGGCTCCCCGCGAGGAACCGCACGACGGCGCGGCGGCCGAGGTCGTCGGAACCGCGGCTCCCGTGCGGTTCCCTCCCAAGCGCGCCAGGCACCCTTCCGGCTCGCTCCGGCGCCTTTGAAGGAGCCTAACCGCATCTGTTCACGAGACGTCGCGATGACGGTGCTTTCGGAGTCCACAGGGTCAGATCTTGGCCAGGCGAGGGCGGATGCTGTCGTCGTTGCCACAAGGGCAACGCGAGTGAGCGGCCGAAACGGCGCGGATTCTGCGGTGTGGGCAGACCGTAGGCCGGGCGGTGGTGTGGCGGACGGCGCGGCGGGACGTCAGGTCGGCTTCGGGGATGCCAGCAGTCGTTGCGCGCAGCGCTCGAAGACGTGCTGCCAGGGCCACGACGAGGACATCGAGACCCAGATCCGGCGCGTCGTGATCCGCACGAGCGCGCCGATCTTGAGCAGCCGCAGGCGGATCGTGCCGGCTTGCGCACGCGCCATCTCGGTGCCGGCGAGACCGATGCGTCGCAGCGCACAGGTCAGGACGTAGGCCATGGCCGACATGGCCATCCGCACGGCGTTGCCCTGCATCGTGTGCACCGACAGACGGGTGCCGAAGAGCTCGAGCTGCTGCTCCTTGATGCGATTCTCCGCCTCGCCCCGGGCGCAGTAGAGCTGCTCGTAGAGACGCTTGCTGCTCCAGCTACGAGGCGGCAGATTGGTCACCACGAAGCGGGGATTGCGCTTGCCGCCCGGCAGGTGCTCGGCCTTGGCGACCACGCGACGCCTCTGGCTCCAGCTCCCCAGCGTGGTCCAGGCAAAGTCGCGAAAGACCCGGGCTGCTCGGCCGGTCTGCACGGCACGGGCTGCGGCCTCATCGAGCGCGTCTTCGACGTGTCGCTCAAGGCGCTCATTGCGCGCCATGCCCAGCAGGTAGAAGTGGCCGGCGGCCTCGCACCAGGCCATCAGCTCCTCGCGGCAAAAGCCCGAGTCTGCGCGCACGAGCACCTTGGCCCGGGGCCAGCGGCGCCGCAGACGTAAGACCAGCGCACGGAGCTCGTCCACGACTCCGCGCGCGGGATCTCTGTCAGCGGTCTGGAGCCGAGCGAGCAAGAGGTGCTCGCCGCAGAAGACGTACAGCGGCAGGTAGCAGTAGTGCCCGTAGTAGCCGTGGAAGAAGCGGCCCTCCTGCCGGCCGTGCAGCCGCACGTCGGAGTGGTCCAGGTCCAGCACGAGCAGGCCCGGATCCTCCGGCCCCATGGCCTCGCAGAAGACGTCGCTGAGCACGCTGTCCACGCGCTCCTGGTCCATCTCGATCTTGGCGTAGCGCGTCTGTGCCGTGGCGCCGAGCTGCGTGGTCTCGAGCCGCGAGAGCGTCGGGTGCGTGGCCAGAGCACCCTCGCGCTTGCCGCACGCCGCGGCAAACAGCGGGTCCTTGCCGACATGGTCGTGGTCCACCAGATCCTCGTAGCCCGCGCACAGCCCGAAGACCCGCTGACGCAGCATCTGGCCGACCGTGTGCTCGACCCGACGCGGGTCCCGGTGGTCCCCGAAGCAGCGCGCAAACCGCGAGAGCAGATCGATGCGACGATCGACCCGCTCGAGCAGCAGCACGCCCCCGTCGCTCGTCAGGGTACCGGCGTCGAAGCGCGTCACCGCGGTGCGTCCACAGATGCCCGCGAAGAGGGTCCCCTGCGGGCTACAGTCTGTCGTCATCGGGCCGGCGCTCCTGTCGGTGCAAGTACTGGCGCGTACGAGCACTTAGACAGACGACGGCCCGCTCAGATTCCCGGCTGGTGAACGATTCGGGTTAGGCCAAACGTCTGACCTCGACAAGCCCCGAATCCGCCGTTCCCAGCGACATGTCGCCAGGGACTGGCGATGGCACACACGACTACCGCCCAGCAGGGCATCGACCCGCGCACCTTCCGACTCGTCCGCACGAAGGCGCGCCAGCTCAGCCGGCGACGGGAATTCTCCGTCGCTGACCGCGAGGACATCGAGCAGGACCTCCTCCTCGATCTGCTCACTCGCCTCCCTCGCTTCGACGCAGCTCGGTGCCAGCGCAGCACCTTCGTCCACCGGGTCGTCAACAACCGGGTCGCGCGGATGGTGGAGACGCGCGCCGCGAAGAAGCGAGGCGCCAGTCTCACGTTCGCCTCCCTCGGAGACGAGGCCAACGACGACGCCGGGCAGCCCGAGCCACGCTGGGCCACGATCGACCAGCGGCTCTCCCGCCGCGACGCCCCCAGCGTCACGGAGGCAGACTCCCGGCGCGACCTGCAGATCGACACGGCCGCCGCGATCCGGGAACTCCCCGACGACCTGCGGGAGTTGGCTGAGTCCCTCTGCCTGCGCACACCCAGCGAGGCCGCCCGCGAGAGCGGCGTTCCCCGCCGGACGGTGAGAGATCGGATGACGCGCATTCGCGCACGCTTCGAGCGCCTGGGTCTGCGGATCTACGTCCCGCCCACCGCCACTTCGCCCACGAACTCGGTAGGACACCAGTAGGGGCCCACGTGAACGCGCCCTCGGAGAAACGCATGTCCCGCACGCTCTACCGCTACTCATTCCGGCCGACGGTCGATCTCGCCGAGGTCGAAGACTCGCTGCTCCTCGCCGTCTACGCGGCCGAAGGTGTCCACGGCCAGGCGCAGGTCCGCATGGACGGCGCCTTCCTCTTGGAGGAACGGCAGCGCGCCTGCGTAGTCGACGCCACCACTCCGGTCGGGGAGACGATCGCCCGCGTCTTCACGCGGTTCTTGGCGCGCGAGTTCGGCGAGGACGCATTCACCGTCGAGCGAGTCGCCTCGGACGAGCGTGTCGGCCAGCCCGAGATGCCCGTGCACGCGAGGAACGGCCGATGACCGAGCGCCTCGTCACCACCTACTCCATGTGGTCGCTCTTCCGCAACTGCCGCAAGGCCGCGCAGTGGCGCTACCTGCTCGAGCTCGTCCCGCTCGAGCGCAACCGCAACCTCCGGTTCGGCTCGCTCATCCACGAGTGCCTGGAGATCTGGCACGGGACGCGCGATCTCGCGGCGGCCCTCGACTACGTCGACCGCGCATGTGCGGACCGAGCGCGCGATGAGGACCAGCACCGCACGTGGCACCTCGCGACTGCCATGATGCGCGGCTACGCGGCCCGTTACCCGACCGAGGACTTCGAGGTCGTCGCGCTGGAGAAGACGTTCACGGGCCGGATCGTGAACCCCGCAACGGGCGCCGCGAGCCGGAGCTTCGTTCTGTCTGGGAAGGTCGACGGGATCGTCCGCGTCGGCGACGAGCACTTCTTGCTCGAGCACAAGACGGCGAGCGTGCTGGACGCCAGCTACCTCGAGCGCCTCTGGACCGACTTCCAGATCACGATCTACGCGTACTACGTCGAGCAGGCCCTCGGGATCCGCATCTCCGGGGTCCTCTACAACGTGCTCGTCAAGACGCGGCTGAAGCAGCGTGCCGGGGAGACCGAGGTCGAGTACGAAGAGCGCCGCGCCGCGCTGATCGCCAAGTCGAAGACCGGGAAGAGCAGCGCGAAGCGCCGCATGCCCGAGAGCGACGAGGCCTTCCAGGCGCGGCTGCTGGCGAAGTACGACGAGCCGGGGATGTTCCACCGCGAGCCGATCTACATCTCGCGCGACCGCTTCGACACGCTCCGCGCCGAGCTCTGGGAACTGACCCAGGCGTTCCTCGACGCGCGGCGGCGCAACGTCTTCTACGAGAACACCTCGTACTGCTTCCGCTGGGGGCGCCCGTGCGCGTACTTCGCGCTCTGCAGCTCGGGCGGGAGCAGCAACGTCATCGACAACCTCTACCAGCGCGTGGCTCCGCACGAGGAACTGCGCGACGCGGACTCCCCCGAGACCGCCGAGGCCGCGCCCTTCTGATGTGCGAGCACGCGGTCACTGTCCTCGCCGGCCCCGCCGTGCGCCTGTGCACGAAGTGCGGCGCCGTGCTCGAACGGCTGCCCGAGCCGTCGGGGTGCGAGGGCGACGCCTGCCAATCCCAAGAAACGAACTGAATTGAAATGACCCATGAAGGAGAACCCATGCTGCCGACCACGAAGACGCCCCCGCGAGATGCGCTGACCGACCTCACCGTGCTGGTGTACGGCCCGACCAAGATCGGGAAGTCCAGCTGGTGCAGCCAGCCCGGCGACGCGCTGTTCCTCGCCACCGAGGCGGGCCTCAACAACCTGGAGGTGTTCCAGTCCCCGGTCGGGACCTGGGAAGAGCTCCTCGCCGCGTGTGCGGAGATCGGCCGTGGCGAGCACGCCTTCAAGACGATCGTGCTCGACACGGTGGACAACGCGTACCGCATGTGCGCGGACTACATCTGCGCGAAGTTCAAGGTCGACCACCAGAGCGACCTCGCCTACGGCAAAGGCTACGCGCTGGTGAACAACGAGTTCCACCGCGTGCTGAACAAGCTCGCGCTGCTCCCCTACGGGCTCTTCCTCGTGTCGCACTTGGTCGAGCGCGAGTTCGAGACGCGCACCGGCAAGGTGATGCGCATCGTCCCGACGCTGCCCGACAAGGCGCGGCGGATCGTGCTCGGCATGGTCGACATGATCCTGTTCTGCGACCTGGAGACGAGCGTCGCCAAGGACGGCAAGACCGTCGTCCGCCGCGTCATGCGCACGAAGCCCTCCGCGCAGTACGAGGCCGGCGACCGCACCGGCCGCCTCCCCGAGGTGATCGACCTCGACTACGACAAGTTCCTC
The DNA here is from genome assembly GCA_965248445.1 of Planctomycetota bacterium. GTDB lineage: Bacteria > Planctomycetota > JAJSAM01 > JAJSAM01 > JAJVHW01 > CBDFJG01. The sequence goes on along the minus strand of CBDFJG010000001.1, from coordinate 267,618 downwards.
GCCGCGTTCACGGCGGGGCGTCCCAGCAAGGCCAAGAAGTAACCCCACAGGAGATCCCATGCACAACCCCAACAACGGCCGGTCTGCTCGCGACCCGAGCATCGACCTGACCCAGTTCGACGACGACTTCGAGCAGGCACCCATCGAGGAGCGCAGCTTCGACGAGGTGCCCGACGGCAAGTACCAGGTCAACGTGGACAAGGTCGAGATCGTGCGCGCCAAGAGCTCGGGCAACCCGATGCTGAGCTGGGTGCTGCGAATCATCGCGCCCCGGTTCCAGGGCCGCCTGCTCTTCCGCCACAACGTGCTCGCGACGCGCGAGAACATGAAGTGGCTGAAGAACGACCTCCACGTCTGCGGCCTCGACCTCGCGAAGGTCTCGGAACTGCAGGATCGCCTGGGCGAGCTCCTCGACGTCAAGCTCGAGGTCACCAAGCGCACGCGCGGCGAGCACACCAACGTCTACCTCAACCGCCGCATCGCCGTGGACGACCCCGGACCGGTCGGCGACTCGGGCTACGACGCCGCGGCCTCCGACGCGCTGACCCCCTTCTAGTGCAGGACGTCGTCATCGCGATCGACACCCGGGAGCAGGAGCCCTATGGCTTCGATGCCTCCCGGGTGACGACGGTGCGCTGCGCACTGTCTGCCGGCGACTACTCGCTTGCGGGTCGCGAGACGCAGGTGGCGGTCGAGCGAAAGACGCTCCAGGACTTCGTTTCGACCGTCGTCCATGCCCGGGAACGGTTCGCGCGGGAGCTCCGCCGCCTCGCCAGCTACGACCTGGCGTGCGTCGTCGTCGAGGCGTCGATGGAGGACGTGCTCGCGCACCGCTACCGGTCGGGCGCTCACCCTCACGCGCTCTTCGGCGCAACGCTCTCGATCATCGTGGACCACCGGGTGCCGGTGTTCTTCTGCAGCAATCGGCAGATCGCCTGCCAGTTCGTGCAGGGGATGCTCTGCCTGTACCACCGGCGGCTCTCGTCATGAGGGGCGCGGCCACCGCACGGCGCGAGGCGACCACGCTTCGGGGAGTCGTCGAGAGGATCTTCTTCAAGAGCCCCGACTTCTCGGCCGGGCGGCTGCGCGCAGCGGACGGATCGATCGCGTCCTTCGCTGGCCCCGTGATGGTGCGCGAGCAGGACCGGGTCGTGTTCACCGGCGCGTGGGGCCGGCACAAGAAGTACGGGCGGCAGTTCAAGGTGACGGGCCTGCTGCACGATCTGCCGCTCGATCCGGAGGGGCTTGCCAACTACCTCGCGAACCACCCGGACGTGTCCGGGATCGGACCTGCTCGCGCAAAGGCCATCGCGCAGGCGTTCGGCGCGGACTTCGAGGAGGTCCTGCTCTCCGATCCCGAACGCATCGCCCGAGTGGCGCGCATCCCGCTCGAGGTGATCGACAACCTCGCCGACGTCTGGGAGCGCACGCGCGCTGTGAACGCGGCGATGACCTGGCTCGCGGCCTACGGGCTCACGCACCACCAGGTGACAACGCTCGTCGACAAGTACGCCAACAACGTCATCGCGATCCTCAAGGAGGACCCCTACCTGATCGCCGGCGCCATCAGCGGCTTCGGCTTCAAGCGCATCGATCTCGTGGCGCGCAAGCTCGGGACGCCCAAGGACGCCCCGGGTCGGCTGCGCGCTGGCGTGCTGCACTGCGTCACCCGCAGCGTGGACGACGGCGACTGCTGGATCGAATTCGAGGACCTCGTCGATCGCGCGAACGCGCTCCTCGTGCTGGACACCCTCGACGCACGCGAACGGATCGAGGCCACGCTGAACGAGTTGCTCGATCAGAAGAAACTCGCGTGGTTCCCGCTCGGACAGCGCTTCCTGATCGCCCGGCCCAGCCTCTACGAGATGGAGTGCAAGCTTGCGAGCGCGCTCTCGGACGGGCGCGCACCGAACCCCCACTTCGAAGGCCCGGGGGACCTGGAATCCGAACTCGCCCACCTGGAGCCCGACCTCAATGGCGACCAGCGCGCAGCCGTCATCGCTGCCGCCTCCCACCGGCAGTGCGTCATCTCCGGCGGCGCCGGATCGGGCAAGACCTACACGCTCGCTGCCCTCGTCCGGACGTACGAGCGCCGGGGCCTCAAGGTGCTCCTCGCCGCCCCCACGGGGAAGGCCGCGAAGCGGCTCGAAGAGGTCGTCGGCCACCCTGCGGTCACCATCCACCGGATGCTGGAGTACAACGGTCGGCACTTCGAGCGCAACGACGAGAATCCCCTCACTGCCGCCGCTGTCATCGTCGACGAGGTCTCCATGCTGGACGTGCCGCTGGCGTGGCACCTCTACCACGCCCTGCGGTTGTCGCAGACCGCGCTCGTCCTCGTCGGCGACCACAACCAGCTCCCGCCCGTGGGGCCCGGGAATCTGCTCCGGGACCTGATCGATCGCCGCCCACTCCCGACCATCATCCTGCGGGACGTCGTCCGCCAGGCCGGCGCGCTCAAGGAGAACTCGCTGGCCATCCTCGACGACGACGTCCGCAAGACGGCGAGGAAGACAGCGTGCGGCCGCCGCCCCTGGTACGTGGCGGACCAGTTCAGCGACGCCCTCAAGGCGCAGCGTTTCATCCTGGAGCTCTTCGAAGACGTGCTCGTCGACCGACTGGGCTTCGACCTGCTCGCTGACGTGCAACTCCTCACGCCGCAGAAGAAGGGCCCGCTCGGTGTCCGAGCGCTGAACGTCCTGCTCCAGGGGCTGGTCCAGCAGAAGCTCTGGGACGTCGCGGCGCCGGAGGTCCCCGAAGGCGGGAAGCCCGCCTTCCTGCTGAACGACCGCGTCATCCAGACGCGCAACGACTACGAGCGCGGAGTCATGAACGGCGCGATCGGGATCGTCACGAGAGTCGGCCCGCAACGAGGCGATCTGCGCGTCACGTTCGACAGCGGCGTGGTCCGGTTCACCGCTGAGGGCGGAGAGGCCAAGTACCTCCAGCTCGCCTACGCGCTCACGATCCACAAGGCGCAGGGGTCGGAGTTCCCGTGCGCCGTTGTGGTGATCCACAAGGCGCACTCGTTCATGCACCACCGCAACCTCTTCTACACCGCGGTCACGCGCGCCCAGGAGGTCGCGATCGTCGTGGGCGATCGCTGGGGGCAGCGCAACTGCGCGGAGAAGGAGCAGGTCGAGCGCCGCAAGACGTTCCTCTCGGTGCTCGACCTCCCGGCGCCACTGCCCGGGAACGAGACTCCGGCGGCGTGACCATGGAGCGCATGGCGAGCCCTCCCGTCCTGACCCCGCCGCCCGAGGAGGCGGTCGCGGTCTTTCGGCGCTGGTTCCTGAACCGAACCGACCACGTGGCGGTCCGCGCCCCTTGGGGAAAGCCCTGCCCGGTCGATGGCGGAGACGAACTGGACGCGCTGCTCCGCGCGCATCTACCCGGGGACGACGTACCCGCCGCGGTGATCCGGTACCGCAATCGCCGCGGCGTCGGCGCGACCAAGGGACGCTTCCGCGTCGGGAGCTACTGCCCGGGCCCGGAGAACACGACGAAGTGGCTCTGCCTCGACCTCGACGGAACAGGACACGCCGAGGCACTCGCCGATCCGCTCGGAGCCGCGCGCGCCGCGTGCGAGGCATTCGATGAGGCCAAGCTCCCCTGCTTCCTCGAGCGCTCGGGCGGCGGTCACGGGTGGCACATCTGGTCGTTCTTCGATCCGCCGATCCCGGCGGCCAAGGCGCAGGCACTCGGCAGGGCGCTCGCTCCGAAGGACGCGCCGCTGGCCGACGGCGGAGTGGCCGACCCCTTGGCCGGCAGTGGGATCGAGGTCTTCCCCAAGCAGGCGAAGCTGCGGAAGAAGGGCTACGGCAACCTGGTCTGGCTGCCGTGGTGGCGTGACGCCGCAGCCGGCGCGAACACGTTCTACGAGTTCGAGGAGGACGGAGAGCTCGCGCCGTGTGCGCCCACGTTCGCCGCAGCGAGCGAGGAGGACGTGGACCGTGTCCTTGCCGCCCACGCCGCGACAGCCGTGCCCACGTCGCGCGCAGCGGGGGAATCCGCGCCGTCCAGTCCCTCGCGCGGCGCGGGCGCTTCCGATCCCGCATGGGCGGAGTGGCGAGAGCGCGCACTCGCCGCACTGTCCCTGGAGTCGATCTACGGCGCGTGGCTGACCGGGAAGGAGTCGGGGTCGGGGTGGCTCGAGTGCCGCGACCCGTCCTCGTCGTCCGGGGACGCAAACCCCTCGGCCGGTGTCGCGGACGGAACGGGCGATGCTGAGCGCGCCACATTCCACTCCTTCATCTCGGGGAAGTCGGTCTCGGTGTTCGACTTCCTGGTGGAGCACGGAGGTTGCGCCGATTTCCGCGCGGCCACCGCGCTCGTCGCCGAACGCTCAGGAGTTCCTCAGCCCACCCCGTCCGCTCCCGCTCGCCGAGCCAGCCGCCCGCGTGTCCGCGTGAACGCCCGCCAGCTCCGCGATGTGCTCGCCGACGCCTGGCGCGTCGTCCACGCCACGAACACGTATCCGTCACTCTTCATCCGCTCGGGCTACCTCGTGCGGATCGCCAAGGGCGAGGTCGGGCCACGCATCGAGACCGTGGGGGAGACCGCGATGTTCGGGCACCTGGTCCGCGTCGCGAACTGGGTGCGCGTGACGCAGGACGCCGTGCTCGACGCGACGCCGCCCAAGGACGTGGCGCGCGACATGCTCGTCAACCCCGAGGGCGATCTGCCGCCGCTCGACGCTGTGGTTGCCGCACCCGTGTTCGATGCCCTCGGCCAACTCGTCGCGACACCCGGCTACCACAGGGCCGCGCGGCTCTGGTTCCACAAGTTGCCCAACTTCGAGGTCGGGGCGGTCCCCGAGAGACCGACCGAGGCGGACGTTCACGCGGCGCGGGCGCTCTTGCTCGACGAGTTGCTCGTCGATTTCCCATTCGCCGCGGACTCCGACCGCGCGCATGCCGTGGCGGCGCTGGTGCTCCCGTTCGTTCGGCGCATGGTGAACGGCTGCACGCCCATCCACCTGGTCGAGGCCCCGACACCCGGGAGCGGCAAGGGCCTCCTCGCCGACATCGTCGCGATCGTCGCACTGGGCCGCCCGTGCGACCCGACGACGATCACGCGGGACGAGGACGAGGCGCGCAAGAAGATCACCTCGATCCTCGCCCGGGCGCAGCCGCTGATCCTCATCGACAACATCCGCCACGGGCTCGACTCGGCGCAGCTCGCGGCGGCGCTCACGGCCGAGACCTGGTCCGACCGGATGCTCGGCCAGACGAAGATGATCGACCTCCCGAACCGAGCCACGTGGCTCGTCACCGCGAACAACCCGCGGCTCTCCCTGGAGATCGCGCGGCGCTGCGTGCGCGTGCGGCTCGATCCGAAGCGCGACCGCCCGTGGGAGCGCACGGGCTTCAAGCACGCGCCCCTCAGGGATTGGGCGCGTCAGAACCGCGCGACGCTCGTCCACGCGGTCCTCGTGCTCGTGCAGTCGTGGATCGCCGCGGAGCGTCCGGCGTGCGGCGCGACGCTCGGCTCCTTCGAGAGCTGGGCCGAGGTCGTCGGGGGTGTGCTCGCCCATGCCGGGATCGAGGGGTTCCTCGGCGACGCCGAGGACCTCTACGAGCACGCCGACACCAAAGGACAAGAGTGGCGGCAGCTCGTCACCGCGTGGTGGGAGCAGCACGGCTGCGCGTGGGTCGCGTCGCGCGATCTGCTGCAAATCACGACAGAGCAGGATCTCCTCGGCCAGGTGATCGGAGACAAGTCCGAGCGCTCGCAGCTCATCCGGCTGGGCCGCGCGCTCTCAGCCGCGCGCGATCGTCACTTCGGAGAGCACCGGATCGTGGCCGGCCGCAACTCGAACACCAAGGCGGCACAGTACCGGCTCGTTGCCGACGATGCCGGGCAGTCCGCGCCCACTGACGAAGCGCCCGCCGTCACGCGCGGGTTTGGCGACGGCCTCGACGATCTCTTCCCAAGCCTCGCGGGGACGATGTGACGGACCGGATGCGCCTGCCTGCTGCGACGCCCGTCTCGCCGTTCGGCGAGCCGCTCGTCGATGCCGCCACGGTGGCCGCCTACCTCTCTGTAGACACGACGACAGTCTACCGCTTGGCGAAGAAGGCGGCCCTCCCCGCGATCGACGTCGCGCCTCGTGTCCTGCGCTTCCGCCCGGACGACGTCCGCACATTCCTCGACCGCAGGACCCGGAAGGCAGGCCTCCCCGGACGGGTCACGCGACTGCTCGGAGATACCCGTGCGTAGGCCGGTCGAAGGTACTGGATGTTCAGGGACGCAAGAGCGTGCATCGGGACCACACGTGCTCCGCCTGCTGCGGGGCACGAGCCCCGGAGAGCACGACGTGGAAGCAGAAACGAGAACGAAGGAGCCCCCGGCGAACCGCCGGCGCGGCAAGCGCAAGCGCCGCTTCGGCAGCATCTACTCGCGCAAGTGGGGGTCGGGCCGCCGGACCTGGTCGGCCAAGTGGTTCTGCCGGACTGAGCGGCGCTGGCTGACCCGGGCCTTCGACACGGAGAAGGAGGCCAAGGACTTCCTCGACGAGGTGGAGAAGCGCATCCTCGCCGAGGCCTACGAGGTCCCGCCTACCCTCTCGGAGGCGCAGGAGCGCGCCGTCCAGGCCAGCGTCGAGAGCGCCCCACGCGACGTCCCCACGCTGGTCGGCTACGCCAAGGACGTGATCGAGCGCCGCTTCGAGCCGGTCCTGGCCAAGGGGACCATGGGTGTCTACCGCGCGGCACTTCGGGCTTGGACCGAGTACTTCGGGGAGCGTGACGGCCAGCGGGCCGTGCGGCTGGATGAGATCACGCCTGCCCGCTGGCTGGACTACCGGGCCTGGCGCGCGACGACCCGGAACTCGTCCTACGGGAAGAAGACGACCGTCAGCCCACGGACGCTGAACGCCGACCAGCAGAGCGTCATCCGCATCCTGAACGAGGCCGTGCTCGACGGGCACCTCGACGCCAACCCGCTCGCCGGCATCAAGAAGCTGCGCGAGACACGGCGGCCCCGGCGCTACCTGACGAAGAAGGAACTCGGCGCGCTCATCACCAACTGCCCCGAGCACTTCCGGCCCTTCCTCCTGACCGCCATCGTAACCGTTCACCCCTTGACAGCGTGTGAGCCTCAGCGTGCGACGGGCAGCGGGACCATGACGGGCGGGTCGGCGCCGGTGAGGTGCGCGGCGACCGAGTCGGCGAGGAAGTCGAAGACTTGGTCGCCACGGCGTCGCAGCGTGGCCGCGGCGGTCAACACGCGCTCGGCGAAGCGGAGTCCGCGAGCGGACTGGCTTCCGAAGGAGCCCTTGCGCCAGAGCACCGCTTTGCGGACCGCGCGCTCGGCGGCGTTGTTCGTCGGACTCACGTCCTGGGTCCGCGCATAGGTGAAGAGGGCGACCACGCGGGGGCGCAGATGGTTGGCCAGAGCCGAGTCGTCGTTCGCGATCAGTCGCTCGAGCCGTCCGCGCAGCACAGCGGCTTCGCCTTGCAGCCGGTCACGGTCGCCGTGCTCACCGAAGAGCCGGTAGCTGCGCATGACCGACTGCGCGATCATGACGCCCTTGTTGCCGAAGCGGCGATGTCCTCGCGGGCCTTCGGCCAGCGCACGGAAGGCGCGCTCGATGTGCGCCCAGCAGAGCTGGCGGCGGGCAAGTGGGTGTGACTCGTAGGCACCCATCCGGTCGCTGATCACCGTGCCACCGAAACGCCGCCCGATCAGCCGCCCTTTCGCCTTGGCACTGCGGCGGCGATCGATCCCGAAGGCTGTGGCGTGCTCGCTCTCCGCCGCCCACAGCCAGCACACCCGGCCCCGTTCCTTCCACGACGTCTCGTCCACGTTGGCTCGCAGCGACGTGCGGACTGCCCCGAGGGCTTCGAGGTACGACGAGTGCAGAGCGTCACTGAGCCGACGCTCACAGTCGCTGATCTTGCCCAGCGACATCTTCACACCGAAGATCTCACCGAGCAGCCGCTGCGTCTCCCGCACGCTCACGCGGTACACGCCGCGCAGCGCGCCGGCAAGTGTGGTCAGCCGCGGACCGAAGGCCCCGGTCGGCACGCCATCGGGCAGGACCGCCGTCGTGACCGCACGACAGCGCCGGCACCGCGCCTTGTGCAGCCGGTGCTCCCGCACCGTGACGAGCACGCGCGGGAGCACCGTCACCTGGTGCCGGTACGGATCGCCGATGCCCTGCTCGAGATCGTCGTGTCCGCACGCGTCGCAGCGGTCGGGACGGTGCTCCTTGGTCTCATCGACGTTGGACGGATCCACCAGCTCGCGCGCCGTGCCCTCATGGCCCGGCTGTCCGCCCTGCTGGCGACCGCTACGCGGCCTTCGGCCGCGACGGCGCTTGGACCACGCCGGGTCCGACGACGGAGGCCTCGAGCTGTTGCGGGAGTCACGCTTCAGACGCGACTCGAGCTCGTCGATGCGGCGCAGATGCTTCGCTTCGCGACGCTCCAACTCCTCGATCCAGGCCAGAAGGCCCTCGACCATCGCCCGCAGATCCTCGTCCTGCCGCTCGCCCACAACCTCTTGATCGACCGATGGCCGAACGATCTGGATCCTGGCTCGCGACGAAGGGGTGAACGGTTACGCAGCCGCCGCGCTCCTGGCGCTGGCCCTCTCAACGTCGGCTCACGCGGCCGAGCCCGCGTCCAAGGCGCCGGGCGAAGCACCCCGTGGCGCGGTGTGCGAATGGAAGTCCGAGGACGGGCTGGCGTACCAGTTCTTCGTACCGAAGGGCTACGACGCCGAGAAGGGCGTCAACCTGACGTTCATCCTGCACGGGTCCAACCTCGACCGGCGATGGGGCTTCGCGAACCACCGCGCCGGCGAGTTTCGTCCCGACGACGTGGTCGTCTCGCCGGACGGCACCACCTCGAACGGGCGCGGCGGCTTCAACCTTCTCAACCAGAAGAAGGACCTCGACCGGATCAACGCGCTGCACGCGGAGTTGAAGAAGGCCTTCAACGTGCGCGCGACGTACCTGTACGGGCACAGCCAGGGCTCGTTCTTCGCACTCCTGTACGCGGGCGAGTTCCCGGACGAAGTCCAAGGCGTGGTAGGGCACGCGAGCGGCCCGTGGGGCAACACGGTGAAATCGAGGAAGGGCCACCACCAGGCCGTGGTCCTGTTGCACGGGACCGCCGACCCGGTCGTTCCGTACTGGCAGAGCCGCGGCGGATTCGAGCAGTACGAGAAGGCGAAGTACCCCATGCTCCGGCTGCGCGCGCTCGAGGGATGGAACCACTGGCCGTCCGAACACAACGGCAGCATCGGGAACGTCTTCGTCCCGCACACGTCGCAGCAGCTCGCGTACGTCGAGGGCATGACAACGACCGAAACCGAGCGCCTCCAGGCGTGTTTCAACTTCCTGTCGAAGAACGACGGACCGCAGTGGCACGACTACGCGGCGCTGCGGGCCGTCGCGGAGCGGATAGCCGGGCTCGAGGAGGCGTCGAAGAAGCTCACTTCGAAGGCGAGGAAGGCGGTCGTTGCGGTTGACAAGCTGGCGGCCGCCCATATCAAGGAGATCACCAGATCGGTCGGGAAGTGGAAGAAGCACAAGGTTCCGCCAGAGAAGGACTCAGGCTGGGTGCACCTCCTCGTGTTCCTGCGCGAGTTCCGTGGCGTACCAGCGGCCGACGCGCTGCGGGGCGAGTGGCAGGGGCTGCTCGACAAGCACCGCAAGGCTGGCGAGAAGCGGCTCAAGAGCCGCTGGAAGGCGTTCAGGAAGGACGATCCGAAGGCCGCGTTCGAGGAGGGACTCGCCGCGGCCGAGGCCGCGTTCGTCGAGGTGCGCGTCCTCAACTGGCACTTCCTGAACCAGCTGCGCGACGAGTACGCGAAGGCCGACGAGCTCAAACTCTCGAAGATGGTGCGCGCGCGCTACGACGAGATGGTCCCCCGGCTCCGAGAGCACCTCGAGAAGGGCGTTCAGGAGTTCATGAAGCTCAACGCCAAGCACAGTCCCAAGTAAGCCGAGCGCTCGTGCTGATCGGCATGATGGCACTCCTCTCCGCGTGCACGTCCCACTCCGAGGAGACGTGGATCCGGCCTGGTATCGGACGGCTCCCCGCCGCGGCGCAGCCGCCCGCTGGCGAGTAGTTGTGCGCGAACTCGCCGCTCATCCGGTGCTCCACGCTTCGGTGCTCGCTATCGTCGTCGCGGCGTGCTCCGACGGCGCGATCGCACAGTCGCACGAGCGCGTCACGGAGCGGACCGCTGCGACCGTTCCGGAGAGAATCGTGATCGAGGTCACCGGCGACGACTATCGGTGGCATCTGCGGTACCCGGGTCGGGACGGCATCCTCGGCAGTGACGACGACCGCATCGCGACGCGCGACATCCGCGTTCCGACTCACACACCCACGATCCTCCATTTGCGCAGCCGGGACTACGTGTACAAGTTGCGCCTGCCGCACCTGAGCGTGGCGGAGATCGCGGTGCCCGGACAGGAGTTCTCACTCGCCTTCGACTCGGGCACAGCGGGGGAGCTCGAGCTGCGTGGGGACCAGTTCTGCGGGTTCTCTCATCCCGACCTCATCGGGACACTGCACGTGGTTCCACCGAGCGCGTTCCTGGAATGGGTGGAGGGGCTCGAGCAGAGCATCGCGCGTGGGGGCGAGGAGGGGGAGCGGTGAGACACTCACTACGCGTCGGCATCGTGCTCGCAGCTCTTGTGATTGCGGGGGGATGTGGAGACACGGCCACGGACAACGCGTCCGACGAAACTGCGGACGCCGCTGCGGTTCCGTCGGTTCGCCCGGCGCGCGAGGTGCGCGTGCTGGGGGAACTGCCCGCGTTCGAGCTCACGGATCAAACGGGCGAGCCTTTTGGTTCCATGCAACTGTCCGACAAGGTGTGGATCGCCACATTCATCTTCACGAGGTGTGGCAGCACCTGCCCGAAGCAGACCGCGCGAATGCGAGGCCTGCAGCGCAGGTACTCGGAGCACCCGAGGAAGGATGCGCTCGGCCTCGTCAGCATCACGGTCGATCCCGAGTTCGACACCCACGACGTGCTAGCGACGTACGCGGAGGACAACGGCGCGGATCCCGACGTGTGGCGGTTCTTGACGGGCGGTCGCAGCAGCATCTGGGAGCTGAGTAAGTCCGGCTTCATGCTGGACGTGCGCGACGACACCCGCGACTCGGACATGCCGATCGTGCACTCGACGCAGATGGTCGTGATCGATTCGTGGGGGCGCATCCGCGGGTACTACGACGGGTTGGACGACCTGGAAGTCGACCGCCTGCACAGGGACGTGGAGGCGGTGCTCACCGAGCGGCACCGCGTGTACGGGAACAGCGACCTGCCCGAGGCGTCGTGGGTCGCGGCGCGTCGCGACGCGCAACTGGCCACACGCAGCGAATTCGGCGCGTTCACGGAGTTCCAGTTCGAGGACCGGCTCGACCAAACCGGGATCACGTTCGTCGGGCGACCGACGCCCGACGGTGGACGCAACTTCAAGATCCTCCACTACGACCACGGTTGTGGCGCTTCGCTGGCCGACGTCGGCGGCGACGGTCGCACGGACATCTACCTGCCGAACCAGGTCGGCGGTGGTCAGCTGTGGCGCAACGCGGGGGGCGGGCGATTCGAGGACGCCACCGAGCGTTCGGGTCTTCGAGTGCGGGAGTCGGTGGGCGCGTCCACGACGTTCGACGTTCGCGGACCTCGACAACGACGGCGATGTGGACGCCTTCTTCGCCTGCATTCGCACGGGTAACCGCCTGTTCGAGAACGACGGCACGGGCCGCTTTGTCGAGATCACCGAGGAGGCGAGGATCGGCTACGCCGGCCACTCCTCTCAGGCGCTCGCGTTCGACTATGACCGGGACGGTCTGCTGGACCTCTACGTCGCGAACGTAGGGGTCTTCACATCCGACGAACTCGTCGCCTCTTCGCACAGGCCGGGCGAGGGGGACCTGCGGTACTACGTCGGCCTCGTGGATGCATTCGCCGGGCACGTGATACCCGAGCGGGTCGAGCACAGCGTCCTGTATCGGAATCTCGGGGGGCTCCGGTTCGAGGACGTCAGCGAGCGAGTGGGTCTCGACGGCGACGAGAGCTGGACCGGCGCTGCCCTTCCCATCGACGGGAATCGCGACGGCTGGCCGGACCTGTACGTGCTCAACATGCAGGGCCGGGACGAGTACTGGGAGAACCGCGGCGGCGAGCGCTTCGAGCGCCGGACCACCGACGTCTTCCCGCGCACCCCGTGGGGCTCGATGGGTGCGAGCACGCTCGACTTCGACGGCGACGGCGATCTCGACATCTTCATCACCGACATGCACTCGGACATGTTCAGAATTCATGCCGCGGACCGCGCACTCGAGGCCGAGAAGATCGACGCGGGCGACGAGCCCGAGTCGTTCCTCCGGACCGGCGGCACGAGCATCTTCGGCAATGCGCTCTTCCGTAACGACGGCCCCGATCGGTTCGTCGAGGTCTCCGCGGAGTGGGGTGCCGAGATGTACTGGCCGTGGGGGCCGTCCGTCGCGGATCTGAACGCCGACGGGCACCCGGATCTCGTGATTCCCGCGGGCATGGGGTTCGTCTACCGCTACCACCCCAACTCGGTGCTGCTGAATGACGGTGGTCGCCGCTTCCGGGATGCCGAGTACATCCTCGGGGTCGAACCGCGGCGCGACGGGCGCACGACGAAGCCGTGGACACACATGGACACGGGGGACTCGCCCCGCGAACTTCCCATCGTGTCAGGTCTCGGTCTGAAGGGACACGTGGCTCTGTGGGATGCACCGGTGACGCGGGCGGCGGCCGTGTTCGACATCGACGACGACGGCGACCTGGACATCTTCGCGCGCGAGTGGGCATGGCGGCCTCAGGTGCTCATCAGCAACCTCTCCGACCGGAAGCCGGACCTCTCCTACCTGAAGATCCGGCTGACCGGGACCAAGTCCAATCGCGACGGGTTCGGAGCGCGCGTCACCGTGCGCGCCGGGAGTGCCCGCATCCTCCAGCTGTGGGACGGCCGAACCGGGTACCTCTCGCAGGGAGTCGTGCCGCTCTACTTCGGTCTGGGCAGCGCGCAGCGCGCGGACGCCGTCGAAGTCGTGTGGCCATCGGGGACGAGGCAGGTAGTCACCGACGGAATCCCGCGCAACGGTCTCCTCGAGATCCGGGAGTCGGAGTGATGCGCACGGTCGGTGGTCGGGGCCGGCGGCGAACCTAGCGATGCTCGGCCTCGCGTGCCTGACCGGCCCGGAGTGGGCCGTGCGCGCGATGGCGGATCTGCCGCAGGTCCTGCTGGATCATACGCACTGCGAGAAGAAGGCGGCTTCGACCGCGATCAACTTGATCTTCCGCTACGCCGATCGCACGGCGCTGCTCCGACCGCTCTCCGAACTGGCACGCGAGGAGCTCGCGCACTTCGAGCAGATGCTCGCCGTGCTCGAGCGTCGGGGCATCCCGTTCGACCGCCTCCACCCCAGCGCCTACGCCGCCCGTCTGATGGCCGGCTGCCGGGACGCCGAGCCCGGCCGGCTGCTCGACACGCTCCTCGCGTGCGGTTTGATCGAGGCGAGGTCTTGCGAGCGCATGCAACTCCTCGCCGCGGCACTGGCGGATGCGGGCGAGGCGGAACTCGCTTCTCTGTACGACGGGCTGCTGGCGGCCGAGGCGCGGCACCACCGCGTGTACACGGACCTCGCCCGCGCGGTCGGCTTCTGCGAGGACGAGATCCGGGAGCGAGCCCAGGCGATGTCGGCGCACGAGGCCGCGGTCCTCTCAGATCTCCCGCCCGCGCCGCGTCTCCACGCCTGAGGCGGTATCCACTCGTGCGGCTCCCCGCCGGCGTCGCTACCCTCCGCGATGCGGTTTTGAACAGCGCGCGTTCGTCGCACATCAAGCGGCGGGTCGCCCAACTCAGACGGAGGTTGATGTGGAGTTCTCGACACTACTGGCGCAAGAAGCCGAGACCACGGTCGGACTGCTGCAGAAGCTGACCGATCCTCAGTGGCTGCAGAACACGGGGGTCACGTGGGGTGGCAAACTCCTCACGGTGCTGGCGATCTTCGTGATCGGCAAGTGGGTCGCGGGGATGGCCAGCCGGGTTCTCCAGAAGATCTGCCGCCGGTCCAAGCTCGACGAGACGCTCGTCACCTTCACGGGCAACATTGCCTACGGCCTGTTGATGGTGTTCGTCGTGCTGGCCGCGCTCGACAAGATGGGCGTCAACGTGACGTCGGTGGCCGCCATCCTGGCCGCCGCCGGGTTCGCCGTCGGCATGGCGCTGCAGGGGTCCCTCGGCAACTTCGCCGCCGGCGTCATGCTCGTCTTCTTCAAGCCCATCGGCGTGGGGGACCTCGTGGAGGCAGGAGGCACCTTCGGTGTGGTCGACGAACTCGGCCTGTTCGCCACCACGTTCACGACCCCGGACGGGAAGAGAGTGATCGTGCCGAACGGCACGATCACGGCAGCAAATATCACGAATCTCTCCGCAAACGGACGGATCCGCGTCGAGATGACGATGGGCATCGGCTACGAGGATGACATCCGGAAGGCCAAGGAGATCATGATGGGCGTCCTGGAGCGCGACCCCCAGGTGCTGAAGGACCCGGCTCCCAGCGTGGCTGTCAGCGAGTTGGCCGACTCGAGCGTCAACTTCGCCGTCTTCCCCTGGTGTCACCCGGACCACTACTGGGATGTCCGCTTCAACACCCACGAGCGGATCAAGCTGGCACTCGACGATGCCGGGATCTCGATCCCGTTCCCCCAGCAGGACGTCCACATGCACCAGGCGGCCTGACCGCCTCCGGCTCGGCGGCGGGAGGTCGTTCCCGTTGCCTCGGCCGGAGCCTGGGACGGCCACCGAAAAAAGTGGCGCGCCACAGCCGGCCCCCTACAGTCTCGGGGTTTCGCGCCGGTTCGGCGCGTCGAGCCCACTTCGGAACGGTCACCGAAGGGGCCGCAACCCGGTCTCCCAGCCTCGGAAGAGGTGCGCGGACAGCGGTGTGGCGGCTCCGGAATCGGTGCGTCGTGACGGTGTGAGCGCGTCGTGGCGAGCGGGCGTAGCTCAATGGTAGAGCGGTAGCCTTCCAAGCTACTTACGAGGGTTCGATTCCCTTCGCCCGCTCCAACGGCGCGGCGACGGGAGCGTTGCTTTTTCGGTCCAACAGCTGACGCTGTTGGGACGGTTGTTGGCGCGGCGATCACGTCGCGATCTGTGGTCGGACGGGGCGTGCCCGTCGGCCGTTTCGTCGAGGAGACACGGTTCCCGGAGCAGTGCCGGCGTCGTGCGGGAACGCGTGTTCCTGCGGCACCGACACGAGTCGGGAGTGGCGCGTCAGGGTCAGGCCCGGGTGCAACGGTAACGCGTTACCGAGCGCCCGTGCATTGAGGCACCGCTGCCGTAGCTCAGTGGTAGAGCACCTCCTTGGTAAGGAGGAGGTCATGGGTTCGAGTCCCATCGGCAGCTCCACACCACTGAGCGAACGCAGACGCCACTGAGGGAACGTAGGGCCCGTGTCGAACGGTCCCCAAACGAGGGCGCAAGACGCCGAAGGATGGAGAGATGGCGAAGGAAACATTCGTCCGCACGAAGCCCCACGTGAACGTCGGGACGATCGGCCACGTTGACCACGGCAAGACCACCCTCACAGCAGCGATGCTGAAGTGCCTCGAGTTCAAGGGTCTCGCGAAGTTCAAGGAGTACGCCGACATCGCCAAGGGCGGCACCGTGCGTGACGCCAGCAAGACGGTGACGATCGCGGTGGCGCACGTCGAGTACGAGAGCGACACGCGCCACTACGCGCACGTCGACTGCCCGGGTCACGCCGACTACGTGAAGAACATGATCACGGGCGCCGCGCAGATGGACGGTGCGATCCTGGTGGTCGACGCGTCCACCGGCCCGATGCCGCAGACGAAGGAGCACGTGCTCCTCGGCCGCCAGGTCGGTGTCCCGTTCATCGTTGTCTTCCTCAACAAGTGTGATCTGGTCGACGACGACGAACTCCTCGAGCTCGTCGAGCTCGAGGTCCGCGAGCTGCTCGACGCCTATGAGTTCCCTGGCGACGACACTCCTGTGATCCAGGGTGCCTCGCTCCCGGCGCTGAACGCTGAGAGCGCGGACGACCCGGCTGCTCAGCCCATCTACCAGCTCATCGAGGCGCTTGACACCTACATCCCGGAGCCCGCGCGCGAGGTCGACAAGCCGTTCCTGATGCCCGTCGAGGACGTGTTCTCGATCAAGGGCCGCGGCACGGTGGCGACCGGTCGCGTGGAGCGTGGCATGGTGAAGACCGGTGACCCGATCGCCATCATCGGCCTCCGCGAGGAGCCGATGGCGACGACCTGCACCGGCGTCGAGATGTTCCAGAAGACGCTCGACTCGGGCCAGGCCGGCGACAACGTCGGCGTGTTGCTCCGCGGCGTCGGCAAGGACGAGATCGAGCGCGGCATGGTGCTCGCGAAGCCCAAGTCGATCACCCCGCACACGAAGTTCAAGTCGCAGGTCTACATCCTCAGCAAGGAAGAGGGCGGACGGCACACGCACTTCAACGCCGGTTATCGCCCGCAGTTCTACTTCCGTACGACGGACGTGACGGGGGCCATTGCGGACCTGCACGGTGCGCAGATGGTGCTGCCGGGTGACAATATCGAGATCACGGTCGAGCTGATCCAGCCGATCGCGATGGAGCAGGGCGTGCGCTTTGCCATCCGAGAGGGTGGTCGCACGGTTGGCGCCGGACGCGTGACCGAGGTCATCGAGTAGGGCACCGATGGCAAAGGCAACGAACCGCGAGTGGGTGAGCCTGCAGTGCCCCGACTGTGGCAACCGGAACTACCGGAAGCCGCGTCGGACCAAGGCGGAGTACAAGCTCAACATCTCGAAGTACTGCTCGACGTGCCGGAAGCACGTCGAACACCGCGAGAAGAAGAAGTAGGGCCGTGTCCACGGCCGGCGAGAAGAAGAAGTAGCGCTCGTTCGGGGGAGCCGACACCCGGTCGGCGGTCCGACTGGAGGACGCTAGCTCAATTGGTAGAGCACCCGGTTCCAAACCGGGCGGTTGGGGGTTCGAGTCCCTCGCGTCCTGCCAGACGGTGGCTAGGGCGCGGCGACGCCGGGCTGATTACGAAATCCGAGTGACGCGTCGGTCTCGGCGCGTCGAACTGTTGTTGGACTGCGAGTGATGCGCCGGACACGGCGCACTGAAGTGTTGTTGGATGGATAGGAGATGGTCTTGAGCGTGGAGGTCTTCAGCCCGGCGAAGCCCCGCACCCTGTTCCAGGCGTACAAGCCCGGTCAGGGGAAGACGTCCAGGACTCTGATCCTCTGGACGGGCCTCATCCTGCTGGCCTGGGGTTGCCGCTCGCTCATGCTTGCGCTGCCCGAGTTCTTCCCGCGCCTCGGTCAGGGGCTCAACGAGTTCGAGATGTTCGGCGGGGCGCTGCCGCAGGAGGCCTGGTCCGTCGATCTGGTGTTCTTCTCGACGAAGGTGAGCCCGGCGCTGGCAATCGCGCTGGTCGTGCTCTTGGGCGGGTCGCTGTGGTGGTGGCGCTTCATGAACCGCCCGAAGTGGGCGGATCTCGTGATCGAGATGGAGCAAGAACTCAAGAAGGTGTCGTGGCCGACGTTCGGCGACGCGTGGCAGAGCACCATCGTGGTGACGCTGTTCACGGTTGCGCTTGTGGGTATGACGTTTCTGTTCGACATCGTGATCGGCTCGGTGATCGAGCTGATCGCCAAGGGATAGGGAAAGCGAATCTCGTGAACTGGTATGTCCTCCGTTGTCAGAGCGGTCGCGAAGACCGCGTGGCCGAGACACTGCGCCGCCGCATCAAGGCTGCCGGTCTGGACGAGAAGATCACCGAGGTCCTCGTCCCGACGGAAACGGTGTCCGAGATCAAGGGCGGCAAGAAGCGCAACTACCGCCGCAAGCTCTACCCCGGCTACCTCCTCTGCAAGATGGACATCGATGAAGACGTCTGGTTCCTGATCCGTGAGACGGGCGGGATCGGCGACTTCGTCGGCGCCCCCGGACGACCGGCTCCGATGGAGCAGCACGAGGTCGACGCGGTGCTCGGCACCATGAACAAGACGGCCGAGAAGCCGAAGGTGAAGATCCAGTTCCAGAAGGGCGAGTCCGTCAAGATCAAGGAAGGCCCCTTCGAGAGCTTCGACGGCATCGTTGACGAGGTCCTGCCGGACAAGGGCATCGTCAAGGTCGTCGTCACGATCTTCGGCCGGCCGACTCCGGTGGAACTCGAGTACTGGCAGGTGGAAACGATCTAGTCCGGGAGACCGGGCACCTGCGCGGTCACACGCGCCGGTTGGGAGCACGTCATGGCGAAGAAGAAGGAAATCACTGCGCTGATCAAGCTGCAGATCCCCGGCGGCCAGGGAACCCCTGCGCCGCCGGTCGGACCCGCACTCGGTCAGCACGGCGTCAACATCGGTCAGTTCGTGAAGACGTTCAACGACCGCACCGGCGACCGCATGGGCCTGGTGCTGCCGGTCGTGATCTCGGTCTACAAGGACCGCACGTTCGACTTCATCATCAAGTCGCCGCCGGCGGCCGTGCTACTGAAGCGCGCCGCCAACCTGGCGAAGGGCGCCAACGAGCCCGGCCGCGAGGCACCCGTCGGCAAGGTCACCCGCGCCGACCTCGAAGAGATCGCCAAGACAAAGATGGAAGACCTGGGGGCCGGCTCGCTCGAGACGGCCGTCCGCATGATCGCGGGAACTGCTCGTTCGTGCGGAATCGAAGTGGAGGGCTGAGAGGCCCTTCGAAGTTGGTGGGGCGCTTGCCCCGCGACAGATCGCGTTCGAACCCGGACCCGCAACCGAGACTCGTCTCGCAGTGGCCATCCGGGGAGCGAGGTGAAGAATGGCTGACAGATCGAAGCGCTACCTTGCGCTGTTCGAGAAGGTGGACCGCGAACGGCGGTACGCGATCGCCGAGGCGATCTCGCTGGTGAAGGAACTCGCGACAGCGAAGTTCGACGAGACGGTCGAGCTCTCGCTCCGGCTCGGCGTCGATCCCCGAAAGGGCGATCAGCAAGTGCGCGGCAGCGTCGTGCTGCCCCACGGGCTCGGCGGGAAGGCGCGCAGCGTGCTCGTGTTCGCCGAGGGCGACAAGGCGGCGGAGGCCGAGGCCGCGGGCGCCGACTTCGTCGGTGGCGCGGAGCTCGTCGAG
Source organism: Planctomycetota bacterium (assembly GCA_965248445.1). Taxonomy (GTDB): domain Bacteria; phylum Planctomycetota; class JAJSAM01; order JAJSAM01; family JAJVHW01; genus CBDFJG01. Next base: position 248,476 of record CBDFJG010000001.1, on the reverse strand, counting down.
AAGATCCAGGGCGGCTGGACCGACTTCGACGTCGCCGTGGCCGTGCCGGCCATGATGCGTCACGTCGGCAAGCTCGGTCGCGTGCTGGGCCCGCAGGGCAAGATGCCGTCGCCGAAGGCCGGAACGGTCACCGACGACGTCACCTCCGCGGTCAATGCGTACAAGGCGGGCAAGGTGGAGTATCGCGTCGACTCCGGCGCGAACGTCCACGCGCCGGTTGGCAGGGTCTCGTTCACCGACGACAAGCTGGTCGAGAACGTGCAGGCGTTCGTCGACAGCGTCCGCGCGGCCAAGCCGTCCGGGTCGAAGGGGATCTACATCCGCCGCGTGTCCATCGCCTCGTCGATGGGTCCCGGCCTACGGCTGGACGTCCAGTAGGAGGCCCTTGTGAGCAAAGCACTCAAGCGCTACATCGCCGCGGACATCAAGTCGCGGATGGGAGACGACAAGAGCCTCGTCGTCGTGCAGCTCGACCGTCTGACGGTCGCGCGCGTCAACGACCTGCGCTCGAAGCTGCGCGCCGAGGGTGCGCAGATGACGGTGCTGAAGAACCGTGTCGCATCGAAGGTCTTCGACGACATGGGGCTCGACGGCCTCGGCGGCGTGCTCGAGGGCATGAGTGCCGTGGCCCATGGCGGCGGCGACGAAGGCGTCCTGACGGTCTCGCGCATCGTGACCGACTTCGCCAAGGCCAACAAGGAGAGCACCGTTCACGTGCTCGGCGGGTTCATGGACGGCCGCGTGTTGTCCGTGGGCGACGTCAACACGCTGGCCACGCTGCCCTCGCGCGACGATCTCCTCTCGATGATCGCCAGCGCGGTAGTGGCACCGATGCAGAACATCGCCGGACAGCTGAACGAGATGCTCGCAGGAGTCGCCCGCGCAGTGGACGCGGTTCGAGAGCAGAAGGAGAAGGCCGACGCCGCCTGAGCGCCGGCCTCGCGTTCCGCGTGAGCGGGCCGCGTCATGAACAGGACAGGACGGAGCTGAAGTCGCGACTGGAAGCAGTCGCAGTATTGCTCCCGAACAGCAGGCGGGAGCACGCAGCAGGAGGAGACCCGCGATGTCGGAGTCCAAGACGGTGGAAACCGTGATCGAGGCCCTGAAGGGCATGACGGCGCTCGAGCTCGCCGAGCTCAAGAACCAGATCGAAGAAGTATTCGGTGTCACGGCGGCAGCGCCCATGGCCATGGCGGTCGGCGGTGGCGGCGGCGGTGCGGCCGAAGTCGAAGAGCAGACTTCGTTCAAGGTCGAGCTCAAGTCGTTCGGTGCGAACAAGATCCAAGTCATCAAGGCGGTCCGTGCCGTCACCGGTCTCGGTCTCAAAGAGGCCAAGGCGGTCGTGGGCGGTGCGCCGTCGGTGGTCAAGGACGACGTCAGCAAGGAAGAAGGCGAGAAGATCAAGTCGGAACTCGAAGCCAGCGGCGCCGAAGTCGCCCTCTCGTAGGTCCGGCACGGAGTTGTCGGCACAGTCCGTGTCCGAGTGGCGACCGCGGTCGCCCGTTTCCGAGCAGCCCCACTACGGGGCGGGTGGAACGTATGTTCATCCGCGCCGCAGTGTTGGGTTGCGTGGCCGCCATGGCCCGTCGATCGGAGTCCCCCGGACTCCGTGCGAAGTGATGTCCTTTCGGTCCGTGAGCGCGGCAGGGCTGCCGTGTCCCGCGTACCTCATCTCCCCTGACCCCGTAGCAGGAGAGCCCGCGCGATGACCATTCAGGTTGTTCCACCCATGGAGTCCTTCGGCACAGTGACCGAGGTGCTCGACGTCCCGAATCTCGTCGAGCTCCAGACACGTGCCTACAGCGACTTCTTGCAGGCGGACGTTCCGTACAGCGAGCGTCGAAACGTCGGTCTCGAAGCCATCCTCCGCGAGATCTTCCCCATCAAGTCGTTCAACGGGGAGATCTCGCTCGAGTACGTCGGCTACGAGCTCGGACGCCCGCGCTACACGCCGGACGAGTGCCGCCGGCTGCGCCTCACGTACGGCGCACCCTTCAAGGTGCGCGTACGCCTCGACAAGGAAGACGCTGTCGAGGAGGAGGTCTACCTCGGCGAGATCCCGCTCATGCTGGGCGGCGGCGAGTTCATCATCAACGGCGCCGAGCGCGTGATCGTCACACAGCTGCACCGCTCGCCGGGCGTTGACTTCTCGGTCGCGATCGAGTCGGGCGAACGCAAGCTCCACTCCTGCTGGATCATCCCGGAGCGCGGCTCGTGGATCGAGTTGAACGTCAGCAAGAAGGACCTCCTGCAGGTCCGCATCGATCAGAGCGGTAAGTTCCCCTGCACGGCTTTGCTGCGCGCGCTCTCCGAGGAGTACTCGAGCGACGCCGACATCCTGCGGCTCTTCTATCAGACCAAGACTGTCACGCGGACGGCGCGCACGTTCCGTGCGCAGATCACCGGGCGCCGTCCGACTGCAGAGGTCGTCAACCCGGACACGGGCGAGATCTTCTGCGACGCGCTGCAGGTCATCAGCGAGGACATGGCCGGCGTCATCGCCGGTGCCGGGGTCCCGGCCGTCGAGATCGTGACCGAGTCCGACGACGAGCTGCTGCTCAAGACACTGGCCGAGGACGTCACGCAGTCCCACGAGGAGGCGCTGCTCAAGATCTACGGCCGTCTGCGTCCGGGCAACCCGCCCAACATCGACAAGGCGCGCGACCTGTTCCGCGACAAGTTCTTCGATCCGTCCCGCTACCGCCTCGGCAAGGTCGGACGCTTCCGCCTCAACCGGAAGTACGGCCTGAACATCCCCGAAACGGAGCAGACGCTCAAGCCCGAGGATCTCCTCAACTGCATCAAGTACCTGATGAAGCTCCGCCGCGGCGAGGGCGAGGTGGACGACATCGACCATCTCGGCAACCGCCGCGTGCGCTCCATCTGCGAACTGGCGTCGGACGAATTGCGCAAGGGCTTCCTGAAGCTCCGCCGCACCGTCCAGGAGCGGATGAACATGGACGAACCGTCCAAGCTCACGCCGCGCCAGCTGATCAACAGCAAGACGATCTCGTCCGCAATCGAGTACTTCTTCGGTCGCGGCGAACTGTCGCAGGTCGTGGACCAGACGAATCCGCTCTCGCAGCTGACGCACGAGCGCCGTCTCTCGGCACTCGGACCGGGCGGCCTCAACCGCAAGCGCGCCGGCTTCGAAGTGCGCGACGTGCACATCTCGCACTACGGCCGTATCTGCCCGATCGAGACGCCGGAAGGCACGAACATCGGCCTGATCTCGTCGCTCGCGATCTACGCGTCCGTTGATGATTACGGCTTCCTCGTCACGCCGTATCGCGTGGTGAAGAAGGGTGCTGTCACCAACGACATCCAGCTCTTGCGCGCAGACCAGGAAGCTGCGGCCACACTCGGACCGGCAGACGCTGCGCTCGACCCCTCGGGCAAGCTCACCGGTGACAGTGTGTTGGCGCGCCGCGCGGGCGACTTCGTCCTCGTGACGCCGCTCGAGGTCGAGTACCTCGACGTCTCGCCACGCCAGGTCGTCGGCGTCTCGGCCGCCCTGGTGCCGTTCCTCGAGCACGATGACGCGAACCGCGCGCTGATGGGCTCGAACATGATGCGCCAGGCGGTGCCCCTGATCTGGACGGACCCGCCCGTCGTCGGCACCGGCATGGAGGCACACGTCCCGCGCTACTCGGGGATGGTCGTCGTCGCCCAGGAGTCCGGCACGATCATGCACGTGGATGCCGAGCGCATCCTGGTTGATGAGAAGGAGTACCGCCTCCGCAAGTTCGTCGGACTGAACGAGCGCACTTGCCTGAACCAGCAGCCCTGCATCGAGCTCGGTCAGGAAGTGACGAAGGGTCAGGTCCTCGCGGACGGCGGCGGCACGCTGAACGGCGAGTTGGCGCTCGGTAAGAACGTCCTCGTCGCCTTCATGTCGTGGGAGGGATACAACTTCGAGGACGCGATCATCGTGTCCGAGGGGCTCCTCAAGCGCGACGTGTACACGTCGATCCACATCGAGGAGTTCGAGATAGAGATTCGCGAGACGAAGCTCGGTCGCGAGGAGTTCACGCGAGACATCCCGAACGTCTCGGAGAAGGCCTTGCGCAATCTCGACGAGACCGGCGTCATCCGCATGGGCACGCGGGTCTCACCCGGCGACATCCTTGTCGGCAAGGTCGCACCGAAGAGCAAGAGCGAGCTGTCTCCCGAGGAGAAGCTGCTGCACGCGATCTTCGGTCGCGCCGGTGAGGACGTGAAGAACGACTCTCTCGAGGTCCCGCCCGGCGTCGAGGGCATCGTCATCGATGCCGAGAAGTTCACGCGCAAGGTGAACCTGACCGAGGAGGAGCGCCAGCAGAACCTGGCGGAGATCAAGCGCCTCGAGCGCGGGTTGACCGCGGACCACAAGGGCCTCGTGCGCGAGTGCGTCGACAAGGTTCAGGCAGCGTTCTCCGGGAAGCTGACCGACCCCGAGACGAAGAAGCCGTTCGCGTTCGCCGACGACATGAACATCAACGAGGCGCGCGCGATGCGTGACCGCTTGAAGTCGGTGGTTATCCACTCGAAGGACGGCAAGGGTAAGGACCGCGGCATACGGGTAGTGAAAGACCTGTTCGACCGCATCGACACGCTCGAGAACGACAAGAACAAGCGCGTCAACCGCCTCTCGCGCGGCGACGAGCTGCCGACCGGCGTGCTCGAAATGGTGCGCGTGTACGTCGCGACCAAGCGCCACCTCTCGGTGGGCGACAAGATGGCCGGCCGGCACGGAAACAAGGGCGTCGTCTCCAAGATCCTCCCGATCGAGGACATGCCGTACCTCGAGGACGGGACTCCGGTCGACATCATCCTGAATCCGCTGGGCGTGCCGTCGCGCATGAACGTGGGGCAGATCCTCGAGACGCACCTCGGCTGGGCCGCCAAGCGGCTCGGCAGGCGCGTCGCGACACCGGCGTTCGACGGCTGCACCGAAGCGCAGATCGAAGAGATGCTGTTGCAGGCCGGGCTGCCGAAGACCGGCACGACCAAGGTGATCGACGGGCGCACCGGACACCCGTGCGACCAGGAGGTCACCGTCGGCATCATCTACATGCTGAAGCTGCACCACCTCGTCGACGACAAGGTGCACGCGCGCGCGACCGGACCGTACAGCCTGATCACCCAGCAGCCGCTCGGCGGCAAGGCGCGCTTCGGCGGCCAGCGCTTCGGTGAGATGGAAGTGTGGGCGCTCGAGGCGTACGGCGCCGCGTACATCCTGCAGGAGTTGCTGACCGTCAAGTCCGACGACGTCGACGGTCGCACCAAGATCTACGAGTCCATGGTCAAGGGCGAGAACCTCCTCGAAGCCGGCACGCCCGTGTCGTTCGAGGTGCTCTGCAACGAGATCAAGGGACTCGCACTGAACATCGAGCTCGAAAGGCAGGCGTTCTGAGAATGACCGCCGCCACTCGTCAGACCGCCACCCCGCACCGCACCCACGTCCCGTACCCAATCCACTTGATTGGGGAGGAGCAGCGATGATCGAGAGCTTCTACACCCAGGTCAGCGAATACGCGTCCGTGAAGATCCGGCTCGCGAGCCCCGCGGACATCCGTTCGTGGAGCTACGGCGAGGTCAAGAAGCCCGAGACGATCAACTACCGCACGTACCGCGCGGAGAAGGACGGTCTCTTCTGCGAACGCATCTTCGGTCCTGAGCGGGACTGGGAGTGCTTCTGCGGGAAGTACAAGGGCATCAAGCACAAGGGCATCATCTGTGACCGCTGCGGCGTCAAGGTGACGCACAGCCGTGTGCGCCGCAAGCGCATGGGGCACATCAACCTCGCCGCGCCCGTGGTTCACATCTGGTTCTTCAAGGCCATGCCCTCGCGCCTCGGCACGCTCCTCGGCGTGAAGACGAGTTCGCTCGAGCGCATCGTCTACTACCAGGACTACGTCGTGGTGGATGCCGGCGACACCCCGCTGACCGCCGGACAGCTCCTGACCGAGGAGCAGTGCCGGGAGTGTCGCGGCCAGTACGGCGCCGACGCCTTCGACGCCGGAATGGGCGCCGAGGCGATCCGTCGGATGATCCGCCTGCTCGACCTGGACAAGGTCTCGGGCGAGCTCCGCGAGGAGCTGGGCACGACGCGCAGCAAGCAGCGCCGCAAGGACATCATCAAGCGGCTCAAGCTCGTGGACGCGATTCGCACGTCGGACAACAACCCCGAGTGGCTCGTGATCGACGTGATCCCGGTCATCCCGCCGGACCTGCGGCCGCTCGTGCTGCTCGAGAGCGGGAACTTCGCGACCAGCGACCTGAACGACCTGTACCGCCGCCTCATCAACCGCAACAACCGGTTGAAGAAGCTCCTCGACCTGAACGCCCCCGAAGTCATCATCCGCAACGAGAACCGGATGCTGCAGCAGTCGGTGGATGCGCTGATGGACAACAACCGCTGCCGCCGTCCGGTGCTCGGTTCGTCCAACCGCCCTCTCAAGTCACTGACCGACATGATCAAGGGCAAGCAGGGCCGCTTCCGCGAGAACCTGCTCGGCAAGCGCGTGGACTACTCGGCGCGCTCGGTGATCGTCGTCGGCCCGGAGCTCAAGCTCCACCAGTGCGGCCTCCCCAAGAAGATCGCCCTCGAGCTGTTCCAGCCGTTCATCATCCGGCGCCTGAAGGAGCTCGGTCACGCGGACACCATCAAGTCCGCGAAGAAGATGCTCGAGCGCCGTGAGGAAGAGGTCTGGGACATCCTCGAAGAGGTGATTCAGGACCATCCCGTGCTCTTGAACCGCGCTCCGACCCTGCACCGCATGGGCATCCAGGCGTTCGAGCCGGTGCTCATCGAGGGCAACGCGATCGTGCTGCACCCGCTCGTCTGCGGCGGGTTCAACGCGGACTTCGACGGTGACCAGATGGCCGTCCATCTCCCGCTCTCTCTCGAGGCGCAGGTGGAGGCGTTCACGCTCATGATGAGCACGAACAACATCTTCTCGCCCGCGCACGGCGGACCGATCATCACGCCGTCGCAGGACATGGTGCTCGGCATTGCGTACCTGACGACGAAGGCGCGCTTGCCCGAGGAGGAAACGCGCAAGGACAAGCTTCACCAGAAGTTGCAGGCGTTCGGCGACACCCACGAGGTGTTCCTCGCGTACGGCCACCAGAAGATCCACGTGCACTCGCAGATTCGCGTGCGCGTCTCGAACCCCGACGTCGTGAACGCCGCCAACGCCGATCCGGAACCGTGTGAGGGTCTCATCGAGACCACCACCGGCCGCGTGATCTTCAACGACATCCTCCCCGAGGGGATGCCGTTCTATAACTACGACCTCGACAAGGGCTCGGTCGGCCGCGTCATCCAGGACTGCCACAAGCGCCTGGGCAAGTCGGCCACGATCGAGGTACTCGACAGCATCAAGGCCATCGGGTTCAAGGCCGCGACGCGCGCGGGGCTGTCGTTCGCCAAGGACGACATGCGCATCCCGTCACGCAAGCAGGCGATCCTCGACGAGGCGCAGGCGGAGGTCGAGCGCGTCGAGAAGAACTTCAGCGCCGGACTCATCACTGCCGGCGAGCGTTACAACCAGATCATCGACTGCTGGACCGGTGCGCGCGAGCGCGTCGGCGACGAGATGATGGTCGAGTTGAAGAACGACATGCGCGACGGCAAGCCGTACATGAACCCCATCTTCTTGATGGCGAGTTCGGGCGCGCGTGGTTCGGTGGAGCAGATCCGGCAGCTCGCCGGCATGCGCGGCCTGATGGCAAAGCCCTCGGGCAAGATCATCGAGACGCCCATCAAGGCGTGCTTCCGCGAGGGCCTGCGGGTCCTCGAGTACTTCTCCTCGACGCACGGCGCCCGCAAGGGTCTCGCCGACACCGCACTCAAGACCGCGGACTCGGGCTACCTCACGCGCAAGCTCGCCGACGTCGCGCAGAACGTCGTCATCACCGAGGACGATTGCGGCACGCTCAGCGGTGTGACCAAGTCCATCGTCTACAAGGGCGATCGCGTCGAGGCGACGCTGGCCCAGGCCGTGCTCGGCCGGTGTGCCCGCGACACGATCGTGGACGTGATCACCGACGAGGTGATCGTCGAGGAGAACCAGCTCGTCACGCAGCCTATCGCGCGGCGCATCGAGGGGCTGGGCTACGAGAAGATCCGGGTCCGCAGCGCACTGACGTGCGAAGCGGTGCTGGGTATCTGCCGACGCTGCTACGGCATGGATCTCTCGCGCGGCCTTGTGGTCGAACTCGGTCTGGCCGTCGGCATCATCGCCGCGCAGTCGATCGGTGAGCCGGGCACACAGCTGACCATGCGGACGTTCCACGTCGGTGGAACGGCGTCACGCTCCGTCGAGGAGAGCGAGATCAAATCGAAGTTCTCCGGCTTCGCGCGGTACCACAACCTGCGCGTCGTCGAGAACGACCGGGGCGAGCGCGTCGTACTCAACCGGAACGGCGAGATGCTGATCCTCGACCCGAAGGAGCGCGAGATTGAGCGCCACTCGGTGCCGGCCGGCGCCGTCCTGTTCTTCCAGGAGGGAGACGAGGTCAAGAAGCGCTCGATCCTGTGCCGCTGGGACCCGCACAACATCCCGATCCTCTCGGAGCGCGGCGGTTCGGTCCGCTTCGAGGAGATCGTCGCAGGCAAGACGATGAAGGAAGAGGTCGACCCGGTTTCGGGCGTCCGCCGCGTCGTCATCATCGAGCACAAGGGCGACCTGCACCCGCAGGTCATCATCGAGGACGAGAAGGGCCAGGCCATCTCGTTCTATCCCATCCCGGAGAAGGCGCACATCGAGGTGCGCGAGGGTCAGAAGATCAGTCCGGGAACGCTCATCGCGAAAACCCCGCGCGAGATCTCGGGCACGCAGGACATCACGGGCGGTCTCCCGCGCGTGAGCGAGCTGTTCGAGGCGCGCAAGCCGAAGGACCCGGCGGTCATCGCCGAGATCGACGGCGTCGTCGAGCTGGGCGAGAAGAAGCGCGGCCGGCGCACGCTGATCGTCGTGAACGAGAGCGGCATCCAGAAGGAGCACATCGTTCCGCATGGTAAGCACTTGCGCGTGCACCGTGGCGACCGCGTCCGCGCCGGCGAGGCGCTCGTCGAAGGCCCGCTCGTGCCTCACGACATCCTGCGGATCTCCGGTGAGGAAGCGCTGCAGAACTACCTGCTGCGCGAGGTGCAGAACGTCTATCGCGCGCAGGGCGTGAAGGTGAACGACAAGCACATCGAGATCATCATCGGGCGCATGCTGCGCAAGGTGCAGGTCGAGTCATCGGGAGACTCCGGCTTCCTGCCGGGCCTGGCGGTCGACAAGGTCCGCTTCCGCCTCCGCAACAAGACCTGCATCGAGGAGAACCAGGAGCCCGCACGGGGCAAGCCGACTCTCCTCGGCATCACGAAGGCTGCGCTGCAGAGCGAGTCGTTCATCTCGGCCGCGTCGTTCCAGGAGACCACGAAGGTTCTCACGGAGGCGGCGCTGGCGGGCAAGCGCGACGATCTCGTCGGCCTGAAGGAGAACGTGATCGTCGGGCACATGGTGCCCGTCGGCACCGGGTTCCGCTTCTACAAGGGGCTGGACCTCAAGAAGAACATCGACCTCGAGGAGTTGGCCCGGCAGGCCGAACTCGAGGGCGGAGCGCCCCCGGCGGCTTCCGCGTAGAACGAACCACGGGCGTCGGGCCGGGATGGAATATCCGCCCGGCCGGAAGCCGTATGAGTACCCTTCGCGGTCCGTGACATCTGGCTCGTCTGCTGACGCAGACGATGCAGTTGGAGCGTAACCGTTCACCCCTTGACAGCGTGTGAGCCTCAGCGTGCGACGGGCAGCGGGACCATGACGGGCGGGTCGGCGCCGGTGAGGTGCGCGGCGACCGAGTCGGCGAGGAAGTCGAAGACTTGGTCGCCACGGCGTCGCAGCGTGGCCGCGGCGGTCAACACGCGCTCGGCGAAGCGGAGTCCGCGAGCGGACTGGCTTCCGAAGGAGCCCTTGCGCCAGAGCACCGCTTTGCGGACCGCGCGCTCGGCGGCGTTGTTCGTCGGACTCACGTCCTGGGTCCGCGCATAGGTGAAGAGGGCGACCACGCGGGGGCGCAGATGGTTGGCCAGAGCCGAGTCGTCGTTCGCGATCAGTCGCTCGAGCCGTCCGCGCAGCACAGCGGCTTCGCCTTGCAGCCGGTCACGGTCGCCGTGCTCACCGAAGAGCCGGTAGCTGCGCATGACCGACTGCGCGATCATGACGCCCTTGTTGCCGAAGCGGCGATGTCCTCGCGGGCCTTCGGCCAGCGCACGGAAGGCGCGCTCGATGTGCGCCCAGCAGAGCTGGCGGCGGGCAAGTGGGTGTGACTCGTAGGCACCCATCCGGTCGCTGATCACCGTGCCACCGAAGCGCCGCCCGATCAGCCGCCCTTTCGCCTTGGCACTGCGGCGGCGATCGATCCCGAAGGCTGTGGCGTGCTCGCTCTCCGCCGCCCACAGCCAGCACACCCGGCCCCGTTCCTTCCACGACGTCTCGTCCACGTTGGCTCGCAGCGACGTGCGGACTGCCCCGAGGGCTTCGAGGTACGACGAGTGCAGAGCGTCACTGAGCCGACGCTCACAGTCGCTGATCTTGCCCAGCGACATCTTCACACCGAAAATCTCACCGAGCAGCCGCTGCGTCTCCCGCACGCTCACGCGGTACACGCCGCGCAGCGCGCCGGCAAGTGTGGTCAGCCGCGGACCGAAGGCCCCGGTCGGCACGCCATCGGGCAGGACCGCCGTCGTGACCGCACGACAGCGCCGGCACCGCGCCTTGTGCAGCCGGTGCTCCCGCACCGTGACGAGCACGCGCGGGAGCACCGTCACCTGGTGCCGGTACGGATCGCCGATGCCCTGCTCGAGATCGTCGTGTCCGCACGCGTCGCAGAGGTCGGGACGGTGCTCCTTGGTCTCATCGACGTTGGACGGATCCACCAGCTCGCGCGCCGTGCCCTCATGGCCCGGCTGTCCGCCCTGCTGGCGACCGCTACGCGGCCTTCGGCCGCGACGGCGCTTGGACCACGCCGGGTCCGACGACGGAGGCCTCGAGCTGTTGCGGGAGTCACGCTTCAGACGCGACTCGAGCTCGTCGATGCGGCGCAGATGCTTCGCTTCGCGACGCTCCAGCTCCTCGATCCAGGCCAGAAGGCCCTCGACCATCGCCCGCAGATCCTCGTCCTGCCGCTCGCCCACAACATCTTGATCGACCGATGGCCGAACGATCTGGATCCTGGCTCGCGACGAAGGGGTGAACGGTTACGCAGCACGGCCCGCGCACCAATCGGTGCGCGGGCCGTGGTCGATTCTAGGAGGGCTCCGGCCGCGACACGATCCGGTGCGCGGATCTTGCAGTCGCCGGGCCCGGGTAGCTTGCCGCGTTCATGGAACTCGCCGCCGCACTGCCGATCACGCAGATCCGCGCACCGCTCTGCGCGACGTCGCCGATCACCGCCGTCGACGAACTGCTCGACGCCCTCCCGTTCGACGACGACCTGACCCGCGCCGCCGCTCGCGCAGCCGTGTTGGCCCGGGAGGCCGAGGCCTCTACCGGGATCGGCGGCGGAGTCGCTATTCCGCACGGCAGGACGGATCGGGTCGCGGGGAGCCTGTGCGCTCTCGGAATCGCCCCCGCCGGCATCGAGTGGGACGCCATCGACGGGGCCGCCTGCCGGATCGTGCTCCTCTGCGTCTCGAACTCAGTGCAGGCCAGCCGGCACCTCGTGCTGCTCGGGGAGCTGGCGGCGCTCCTGAACGACGGGACCCGCCGCGGCCTCCTGGCGGCCGCCCAGAGCCCCTCCGAGGCACGCTCGGCTCTCGTCGGCATTTGATACCGCCTACGCACGGCGGCTATCGTCCGCCGCTCGTGGACTCGCAGCTCCCCCCTGAACTGGCCTCCGCAGTCGCCGACGTGCGCCGCGCGATCGCCTTCGTCCAGCGGCGGGCGATCAACCGCTCCGACGTCGTGAAGAAGATCTTCTGCGCGCTGCTCACGCGCGAGCACGTGTTGCTGGCGGCGCGCACCGGCGTGGGCAAGTCGCTCCTCGCCAACCAGATCTTCGCGATGTTCAGCGGCGCGCGCGTGTTCCGGATGCAGGCCAGCAAGGAACAGCAGCCCGACACATACTTCGGCGCGCTCGACCTCGAGGAACTCAAGCGCGGGCGGATCATCCACAACACGGAGGGCTCGCTCGTCGAGAGCGAACTCGGGTTCATCGACGAGATCTTCGACGCGAACGACTACACGCTGCGCGCGCTGCTCACGACGCTGAACGAGCGGCGTCTGGTCCGTGGCGTTCAGGACGTCCCGTCGCCAATCCACACGGTGATCGGCGCAGCGAACTACATCCGTGTCACCGAGATCACCGAGGCCGTGCTCGACCGCTTCCTCTACAAGGCCGTGATCGAGCCAGACCGCGAACCGTTCTTCATGTACCGCATCTCGCAGCAATTCGTGCTGCACCGGGGCGGCATCGCGACTCCGGAGTCCGTGATGCCGTTCGCAGCGTTGCAGCGACTCTCGAGGGTGATCCGCGGCCACGACCCGGACGTCATTGTCCAGGTTCCGCACGAGATCATGTTCTTCGCCAACCTGGTGCTGCGTCACTACGAGACGCAACTGCGCCGCATGCGCAAGCAGCAGGGCACGTTCGAGGGCGGGAAGCCGGAGTTCTACATCTCCCCCCGCACGCAGGCGAAGACCCTCGACGCACTCCGCGCGGTCGCCGTCATGAACGGGCGGCTCGAGGTCGTGCTCGCCGACGTCGGGAAGATGCCCGTGCTGCTCTGCACGGCCGGCGTCCGCGAGGAGGAAGAGTGCTTCCTGCGCGCGTACGAGAGCCTGCGCAACCACTACACCGCTTCCCACGCATTCGACCAACTGCACCACTTGCTCGAGCTGCAGGACGTCCTCGACCGTGTGCAGGACGATCCGGCTCTCGTCGAGCAGCCGATCGCCGACCTGGCGTCATCGCCGGTCAAGCGGTCCATCCTCACGTGGGCGAAGGAGAGGCTCGGCCTCGGGGAGACGAGTGCGCAGCACAGCCGACGGCTCCTGATCGACTACGTCGAGGGCATCGAGCCGTTGACCGACGAGATCCGCCTACTGCGCCTCCGCCTCATCGACGAGATCAACCAGATCTTCAACCCGGACGAGGGCTGGGAGTGACCGCGACCGGCGAACTCGACGTCGGCGCCCTCTCCACTTACGACGATTTCCTCTTCGAGATGGAGCGACTCGGGCTCCTCGACAACCTTGAGGACCAGCTTCCGACCGGCTTCAGCGCGGTGTTCGAGATCGGCCGCGTGCTGTCGGACCCCGACAGCAGCATTCGCAGCCGCCTGGCCGCAGCGATGGAGCTCGCACCGGCTCAGGACATCGCACCGCCGGACACCACGACCAAGAGCGACGCGCAGATCGTCGAGGTCCCGGCCGGCGAGGAGTACGAAGCCGAGTTCATCCGGAGCTGGAGCGACGTCCGCTACGTGTACTCGTGGCAGCACCTGCTGCCCGAAGAGGTCTTCCTGCGACGCCTCGCGGACCGGACGCTCGTCTTCCCGATGGCCAAGGCCCCGCGCATCCGCGCCATCGACTCGGGCGGCGACGACTTCTCACCGACTCCTGCGAAGCAGAAGGTCCACGTCCTGCTCGACACGTCGAAGTCGATGGCGCTTTCGCACCGCTTCGCGCTCGCGAAGTCGGCCGTGATCCACTTCCTCCGCGAGAACCGGCGGGAGATGGGCCAGGTGTTCCTGCGAACGTTCGACGTGGACGTCGGCCCGCTGCACTCGGCGCGCACCCGCACCGAGTTCGACGCTTTGATCCGGCGCATCGCCCGCATCCACGTGCTCGGGAACGGGACCTGCCTCGAACGCGCGATCCTCGCGGCATGCGAGGACGTGCGGGAGCACGGCACGCTGGCCGGCGCGGAGATCCTGGTCGTCACGGACGGCGCCGCACGTATCCACGAGAGCATCTTGCGTGAGGCACTCGGTGCCGACATCCGGTTGCACTGCGTGAAGATCGGTCACGCGCGCGTGTTCCCGACGGACCAGTACGTGAAGGACGTCCTCGACTTCCGAGGCGACCCCGAGACGCGGCTCGGACAGCGGGTCATCCAACTCCGTCAGCGCCGTCGCCGCCTGGAGGACGCTGCGCGCGGCGAGCCGGGCGGAGAGGTGCGAAGAGGGATCGAGGCCGAGCTCGACCGCGTGGCAGGAGAACAGCGCAAGGTCGGCGACAAGCTGCGCGAGGAGTACGGCCACGAGATCGAGCGCATCGCGAATCTCTACATCGAGATCGACGACCTCGACCCGGCGGAGGCGTTCCACCTGAGCGACCGGCAACTCGAGGCACTGAAGGAACTCACGCGGCAGCTGCTACTCCAACTCGAGGCGTCCCCCGCGCCGCCCGACGCAATGAAGCGAGCGGCGCTGCTCATGGCCCATCTGACGATGCTGTCGCGCGAACAGCCAGACGCGGTCGCGCGAGAGTTCATCGAGGGCTTGCGGAGCGCGCTCGAGAAGCACATGGAGTCCGCGCTCGCCTCCCACGACGCGCACGTGCTGAAGGGTGGGCTGTTGTCGACCGGCGACCAGCGGGACCTGCGCATCCTGCTGCACGGCGGCTCGCAGCGCGGGTCCTCGCTCTGGCTGATGCTGCTGAAGTACTTCTACAACACGCTCGCGAAGGTCATTCGCCCGCGTCAGAAGCGTTGAGTCTCGCTACCGCCTCGCGGCCGGCGTCCACGTCGACCCGCGTCAGCAACAGGAAGCCGATGACGAACACGATGGCGACGCACGCCACGGCGTAGCGGCTGCCCTGCCCGGGGACGCCCGGGTCCGAGAACGCTCGCTGCAACTGGATGAACGCAATCGGGCCGAACAGGCCCCCGACCTTCTCGAAGATCGCGAACACCGCGAAGAACTCGGCGGAGCGCTTCTTCGGGATCATCGAAGCGAACAGAGAGCGACTGAGCGCCTGCGTGCCGCCCTGCACGAGCGCGATCATCCCGGCCAGTGTGAACAGGTGCACCTCGGTGCGCATCTGGCTGCCCAGCAGGCACGCAAGCATGTAGACGACGAGTGCGCCGAGGATCGCCCGCTTCGTACCGGTCTTGGCGGCCAGCCGCCCGAAGGCGAACGCGGCGGGCACACCCAGGAACTGCGTGAGGAGCAGCGCGGTGATGATCACCTTGTCGTCGAACCCGATCTCCTTGGAGTAGACGGCCGCAAGGCGGAAGACCGTTCCGATCCCGTCTGCGTAGACCAGGTACGCAATGAGCAGCACCATTGCGTGGCGGTAGAGCTTCAGCTCCTTGACGGTCGCCGTGAGTTGCACGAACGCCGCGCGCACTGCCGCGGTCGCGCGCGGCCGGTCCTTGACGACCGGCTCCGTGACACAGCGGAACAGAGGGATCGAGAACAGCACCCACCACACGGCGACCGAGAGAAGCACAAGCCGCACCAGCAGCGTCGAGTCCTCTGCCACACCGAGCCATCCGGGATTGGAGATGACCAGCAGTTGAGCGGCGAGCAGCAGGCCTCCGCCCAGGTACCCGAGTGCGTACGCGGAGGTCGAGAGCTGATCCAACTCGCCATCGCTCGCGATGTGCGGGAGGAGCGCGTCGTAGAACACCATCGTGCCGAACGCGCCGACGTTCGCGAGGGCGAACAGCCACAGCCCGAGCTCATGCTTGCCGGGCTCCACGAAGAACAGGCCGGCCGTCGCTGTCACGCCGATGGCCAGGAAGACCGCGAGGAACCGCTTGCGAAGACCGCCCATGTCGGCGATCGCACCCAGGAAGGGCGCCATCAGCGCCGTGAAACCGAGCGCGCCGGCGTTCGCCCACATGAGCGCGGCGGTGGTCTCCTCCCCCGTGAGCGAGGCGTCAGCGACCTTGAACAGATAGACGGGGAAGACTGCTGAGACGACCGTCGTGAAGAAGGCCGAGTTGCCCCAGTCGTACATGGCCCAGGCCCGCAGTTCGGTGCGGTGCAGGGCGAGGCGCTCGAGCAGAGGGGGGCGCGGGGTGGACGGCAAACCGGACGGATCCTACTCCGCGGAGAGAGCGGTCTCGCGAACGGGAACATCCATCGCTAGAACGCTGTTCGGGGGAGCGGGGCCTCCGGACCTCCGATTCATCGAGCCAGCCGCGGGTGAAGGTGGCCAGATGAAGGTAGACCGGGAGCCGGTCGATCCAAGACGGTACCGCCATCGGTCCCACCGGCACGAGGACAGCGAAGTGAAGCGCGCCATGAAGACCCTCTCCGCCGCCGTGCTTGCGCTCGCGATCAGTCTCGCGGGCCTCACGGGGTGCGCGCTCACCGACGGCCTCGAGCAGGGAGTGGCTGCCCCCGAGCTGTCCGTCGCCTCCTGGGTGAACACGAGCACCGCGACACGTCGGTCGCGGGCAACCGGGGCAAGCATCTGCTGGTCGAGTTCTGGTCAATGCACTGCCCGCACTGCCTCGACAAGATCCCCGAGATGCGCCAGATCACGGCGCAGTACTGCTGCACCGAACTCGAGGTGCTGACCGTCCACGTTCCGCTGGGCGACCACGACGACACGGCCGCCGAGGTCGCGGCGTTCGCGCAGAAGGAACAGCTGCCGTTCCCGGTCGGCATCGACCCCACCGGCCGAACTCTGCACGACTTCAACTTCGGGTATCTGCCGCACGGCTGCCTGATCGGGCCCGACGGCAAGGTGGTGTGGGCCGGGAGCATGTCGGTCTACGACGCTGAGGATCAGATTCGCGAGGCGCTCGGCGGCGGGGATGCAGGCAGCGTCGGCGCGGTGAGCGCCGCCGAGTTCGACCTCGGGTGCGCGGACTGCGGTACGCCGGGCTGCGTCTGCCCGATCGAATAGCTGGTCAGTAGTTCGCGAGCCGCAGCAGGCGGAAGAACACGATCTGCGCGGCGTCGTACTCCGCCGTCCCCGAGGCGACGATCGTGTCCGCGCCCGCCTTGCGCGCCGAGTCGCGCACGCCGTTGACCGCCGTGCTCCACGAGCCGAACATCCCGAGCTTCGCCTCCATCTCCGCGACGGGCAGCGCGCCCCACGGTGCCGCAGCGGTGGACTCGGCGTAGGGCGCCAGGACGTTGCGGACCCACTGCGGCGAGGTCGCGGCAAGATAGAGCGGCACGGGCTCACCCCCCGGGATGGGTGGCAGCTGCTTGGTCGTCCTCCACGTCGACCGGGCGTTGACGCAGGCAGGCAGGAGGACGGCGGTCGCGAGGAGGACGGGGAGCAGCGTTCGGCGCAACATGCACGGGACCCTACTCGGGAGCCTCCGGGGTACGCGAGAATGAGGGCTGGATGCGCCGCTCCCTCCTCCTGATCGTGCTGCTGTTCGTCCTGGCCCCGGTTGCCGGCGGGCAGGACACGGCCAAGGCCGATCTGCGGACGCTGCTGCAGACGCTGGACACCGAGGTGCTGACGACGCGCGAGCGAGATCGCGTGGTCACCTATCGCGCGAAGCTCGCAGCCCTGGACCGCGACGCACTCGACGACGACGAGTGGGTGGACCTCCACTGCGCGCTCATGGCGGTGGAACGCGCACTCAACCCATATCCGCGCGGCAGGGACGCCGCTGGTGCTCCTCTACCCGACGATGCACACGAGATCGACCTCCTGTTCGAGCGCGAGGGACTCCGGCCGGTTGGTCGCGAGCGTTTCGAGTGGGCACTGCGCTACACGCACGGTCTGTCCCTCGACGCCGAGACCGTGCGCGCCATCGGTCTCGACGCCCGCCAGCGCGCACGGAAGATGCTCGTCGAGCACGCGAAGGAGAACGGTGCCGACGACTGGCAGTTCCTGCTCGGTCGCGCGCAGGTCGACCGCCCGTTGACGTACGAGGAACTCGTCGAGGACGCCCGCCAGGCAGTCGCGCACGCGCGCGACGCGACGCTCCGATCCGGGCTGGTCTCGATCCCCGACGGCGGCAAGGGCCTGAAAGTGAGCGGCGCCGGATCGCAGTTCCCGTACGCCTTCGCGGCGTATCAGCCGGGCCGCTTCGACAACGGGGTCTTCCGGGGCCACTACACACTCGCGCCGTTGCCGCCCAACCTCGACGCTGCGAACAAGGCAGAGTGGCTGCGTGACTTCGACCAGCACTTCATGCGCGTGGTGACTGCGCACGAGTCGTTCCCCGGCCATCACCTGCAGTTCACGCACGCCGCCCGCGTGAAGCGCCCGGTGCGCAAACTCGCCTACAACAGCGTCTACGTCGAGGGCTGGGGTCTCTACTCCGAGGGCCTGATCGAACGCATGGGCGGCCTGGACGGTCCGCTCGACCGGCTGGCTGCACTCCGCATGCGCGCGTGGCGCGCCGTGCGCTGCGACGCGGACCCCGCACTCCACAGCGGCTGGATGAAGCCCTCAGAGGTGGTCGAGAACCTGATCACGGAGAGCGGCATGTCCCGCCGCGCCGCAATCCGCGAGGTGCGCATGTACCTGAACCGCCCCACCCAGGCGCTCAGCTACGAGATCGGCCGCCGCATCATCGAGTCCACGCGCGACGCGTACATCGCGCAGCACGGCGAGGCCGCACTCCGCGAGTTCCACGACCGGCTGCTCGGCCTCGGGGTCGTTCCTCTCCCGCTAGCCCGCGCAGTGCTGCTCGAAGAGCGCGCGACCTACGACCGTTTGCGCCCCTGAGCGTCCCGGCAGACCGACCGGTAGACTCCGCGGATGGCAGGAGAAGCGCCGCCGGCGATGCCTCGTGCAGCACGCCTGCTGTTCCTGACTGCGGGCATCACGCTGATCGTGGCTGCGTTCGTCGCCAATCAGGGGGTCCTCCGCTCTGTCGTCGGGGACGCCGCGATGGAGCCCGTCGACGTCACCGGCGTGCGGTCGTCGCAACGCCTGCTCGGACTGCTCGGCCTCGTGCTCATCGGCGCGTCCGTGGCGGTGCAGCGTGTGCCGTGGCTCGCTCCGTGGTTCTCGCGACCGGTCGTCGCGCGACTGCTTCTCAGCGGTCTTGTCGTCGTCGTGCCCCTCGTCGTCGTGCCCCTCGTCGTCGTGGAACTCGGCCTTCGGCCCGTCGCGGCACATGACCAGAGCTTCAAGACGACGCTGTTCATGGAGGACGAATCGCTCGGCTGGCGTTTGCGACCCGGAGCCGAGGGCCCGTGGATGGGCATCCAGGTGCATGTCAACGGCAAGGGACTGCGCGGACCGGAGGTCGAGTACGCGAAGCCGCCCGGCACGCGGCGCATCCTCTACCTCGGCGACTCGGTCACGTTCGGGTTCGGCATCCCCGACCACAACGACGTGTTCCCGTATCTGGCCGGCGAACGCATGAGTGTCGAGACGGTGAACGCCGCCGTCGGCGGTTACTCACCGTGGCAGGAGCACGCCTACCTCGCAAGCGAGGGGTTCCGCTACGAGCCGGATCTGGTGGTCGTCTGCTTCGTGCTGAACGACGTGACCGAGAAGTTCGCGCTGCAACGCTTCGGCGGGCAGGGACGGGGCTTTCAGCTCGAGCACTCGACGGAGAACCCGCGACTGTGGGAGCTGTGGCGCACGAGCGGCATCGGCTGGGGAGCGCGCGCGCTAGCCGCCCGACTCCGCTTCGGCAGCGACATCCAGGCGGGGGCGGCGCGCGAAGAGCTGAGCCGCACGCAGGCGCTCGTCGATCAGACGGACAGCCCGCGCGTCCAGGAGGCGTGGGGACTGACCCTCGAGTCGCTCGGCAAGATCGTCGACAACTGCCGAGAGCGCGACGTGCGAGTCGCGATCGCCGTGTTTCCCTATGCGTGGCAACTGGAGGATCCGGAGGGCAACGACGCTCCGCAGAAACGGCTCATCGCGTTCGGGCGGGAGCACAGCGTGCCGACGCTCGACCTGCTGCCGGTGGTCGCCGCGAGCGAGGGCGGTTGCTTCATCGACGACAACCACCTGTCGCCGCGCGGGCATGCCATCGTGGCCGAGGCGCTGGCCGGCTTCCTCACGGACGAGGGCTTGCTGCGCTGAACTCAGCGCTCGATGAGCTGCGGCGCCCGGTAGACCTTCAGACAGGTCTTGAGCCAGCGGCGGCGGTCGAGGAGCTCGGCGAAGCGCTCCTCGCTGTCGGGGTGGCGCAGTTCCTCGAGGACGATCTCGAGTTCCTTCTCGACGTCCGACTTCTCGACGTCCTCGGGGCGCACGGCCTTGGTGACGAGGATGATGACGTCGTCGTCGCGCACCTGCATGAAGCCGTCGCGGATCGCGATCTTCTGCATGCCGTCGGGCGCGTGCAGCCGCACGACACCGGGCCCGAGCTTCGCGATCAGCGGCGCGTGACGCGGGTAGATGCCGAGTTCGCCCACCGTGCCGGGCGCCACGAGACGCTCGACCTCACCCTCGAAAAGAGGGCGCTCGGGGGAGACGACGCGGCAGCTGATCGCCACTAGGTGACACCCATCGTCTTGGCCTTCTCCACGGCCTCTTCGATCGAGCCGACCATGTAGAAGGCGTTCTCAGGCAGGTGGTCGTACTCACCGGCGACGAGCGCCTTGAACGAGCGGATCGTGTCCTCGCGCTTCACGTACTTGCCGTCCATGCCCGTGAACACCGTCGCGACGAAGAACGGCTGCGACAGGAACTTCTGGATCTTGCGCGCGCGGTTGACGATGACCTTGTCCTCTTCGGACAGCTCGTCCATACCGAGGATCGCGATGATGTCCTGAAGATCCTTGTAGCGCTGCAGGATCGACTGCACCTGGCGCGCGACGTCGTAGTGCTCCTGGCCGACGAACTGCGGGTCGAGCACGCGGCTCGTCGAGTCGAGCGGGTCCACCGCGGGGTAGATGCCCAGCTCGGCGATCTGGCGCGAGAGCACCGTCTTCGAGTCGAGGTGGGTGAACGCCGTGGCGGGCGCGGGGTCGGTCAGGTCGTCCGCGGGCACGTAGATCGCCTGCACCGACGTGACGCTGCCATAGTTGGTCGACGTGACGCGCTCCTGCAGCGCGCCCATCTCGGTCGAGAGCGTCGGCTGGTAGCCCACGGCGCTCGGCATGCGGCCGAGCAGCGCGGACACCTCGGAACCGGCCTGGGAGAACCGGAAGATGTTGTCCACGAACAACAGCACGTCCGTGCCGGACTGGTCGCGGAAGTACTCCGCCATCGTGAGACCGGACAGAGCGACGCGCAGGCGCGCTCCGGGCGGCTCGTTCATCTGGCCGTAGCACAGCACGGTCTTGTCGATGACGCCCGACTCCTGCATCTCGACCCAGAGGTCGTTGCCCTCGCGGGTGCGCTCGCCGACGCCGCAGAACACCGAGTAGCCGCCGTGCTGCTTCGCGATGTTGTTGATCAGTTCCATGATGATGACGGTCTTGCCCACGCCGGCGCCGCCGAACAGGCCGGTCTTGCCGCCCTTGGCGTACGGCGCGAGGAGGTCCACGACCTTGATGCCCGTCTCGAAGACCTCGGTCTTCGTGGAGAGGTTCTCGAACTTCGGCGCGGGCGCGTGGATCGGCCGGCGCTCCATGCCCTCGGGCAGTGGGCCGCGGTAGTCCACCGTCTCGCCGAGCAGGTTGAACACGCGGCCAAGGCAGCCTTCACCGACGGGCACCGAGATCGGCGCGCCGGTGTCCACGACCGGCATCCCGCGCACGACACCGTCCGTCGTGGACATCGCCACCGCGCGCACCTGGTTCCGGCCGATGTGCTGCTGCACCTCCGCCGTCAGGTGGATCGCGACGTCGCCGGACTCGTCGTCGAGCTTCAGCGCGTTGTAGATCTCCGGCACACTGTCAGCCGGGAACTCCACGTCGAGCACGGGCCCGATGACCTGAACAACTCTGCCGTTAGCCATGTGAGTGACTCCCATCGGGAGAACGTCGCGTGCAGGCGCTACTTCATCGCCTCGACACCGCCGACGATCTCCGCGATCTCCTGTGTGATCATGGCCTGACGCGCCTTGTTGTAGGCACGCGTCAGGTTCTTCTCCATCTCGCCGGCGTTGTCGGTCGCGTTCTTCATCGCGACACGCCGGGCAATCTGCTCGCTGGCCGCCGAGGACAGCAGCACGCGGTAGAGGTACGTGTTCACGTACGTCGGTCCCAGCTCGGCGAGGATGTCGCCGGGCGAGGGCTCGAAGAGGAACGAGCCGAGCCGCACGCTCTCCTCTTCGCTGTTCTCGTCGTCGATGTCGCCGCCGACGGGCAGCAGCGTCTGGACTACCGGCGGCTGCCGAGCGACGGACTGGAAGTCCGCGAACACGACGTCAACGCGGTCAACCTGACCAGTCACGAAGTCGTGGAGCAGCGGAGCGGCGAGCGCCTCCGCCTCCTCGAACTTCGGGTTGTCGCTGAGGTCGGTGCGCGTCTCCGCCATCTCGATCCGCAGGAAGCGGAGCGCCGCGATGCCCTTCTTACCCGCCACCCAGAGCACCGGCTCGATGCCGTCTTTTCTCAAGCCGTCGAGGTGGTTGCGGCACAGGCGCACGAGGTTCGAGTTGAAGCCGCCACAGAGCCCGCGGTTCGCCGTGACGACGAGCACGAGCGCGCGCTTCACCGGATCCCGCCGCTCGAACAGCGGCGACAGGCCGACCTCTTCGACGGCGCCGGCCAGACTCTCCATCATCCCGCGCAGCGACTGCGTGAACGGCCGCGACGCCACGACGCGCCCCTGCGTTCGCTTGAGCTTCGACGTCGCCACCATCTCCATGGTGCGCGTGATCTTCTTCGTCGACGCGACGCTCTTGATGCGCTTGCGGATCGTCTTGGAATTCTGAGGCATGGCGCTCTAGCTCGTCGCCCCCCAGTGTTCCTTGAACGCCTTGAGCGTCGTGTGAAGCGCTTCCTTGATCTCGTCGCTGAGCTTCAGGTCCTCGGACATCATCTGCAGCACGCCGCTCGGGTGGCTGCGCGCGTACTCGATCATCTTCTTCTCGTACTCGGAGACGCGCTCGATCTCGATGTGGTCGAAGTAGCCCTCGCCCATCGCGAAGATGGCGGTGACTTGCTCCTCGACCGGCAACGGGCGGAAGAGGCCCTGCTTGAGCATCTCGACATTGCGTGCACCGCGCGCGAGCGCGGCCTGCGTGCTCGCGTCGAGGTCGGAGGAGAACTGCGCGAACGCCTCGAGCTCGCGGTACTGCGCGAGGTCGAGCCGCAGCTGGCCGGCCACCTTCTTCATGGCCTTGGTCTGCGCGTTGCCGCCCACGCGGGACACCGAGATGCCCACGTTGATGGCCGGCCGCACACCGGCGTAGAACAGATCCGGGTCGAGGTAGATCTGTCCGTCGGTGATCGAGATGACGTTCGTCGGGATGTAGGCCGACACGTCGCCCGCCTGCGTCTCGATGATGGGCAGCGCCGTGAGCGACCCGCCGCCCCTCTCGTCGGAGAGCTTCGCGGAGCGCTCGAGCAGGCGGCTGTGGCAGTAGAAGACGTCACCCGGGTACGCCTCGCGGCCCGGCGGGCGGCGCAAGAGCAGCGACAACTGACGGTACGCGACCGCCTGCTTGGACAGGTCGTCGTACACGCAAAGCGTGTGCAGACCGCGCGGGCTGCCGGCGGCGAGCTTCTTGCGTCCCAGGCTGTCCGGCTCCGCGTCGTGACGGAACTCGCCGCGAATGAAGTTGCCGGACTCGTTGCGCTCGGGGTTGCCCTTGGCGTCCACCTCGAACCCGTTCTGCATGAAGTACTCGGCCATCGCCGTTCCGGCGTAGGGAGCGATGTACTGCATGGGTGCCGGGTCGTTGGCCGTCGCGGAGACGACGATGGTGTAGTCCATCGCACCGAATTCGCGCAGGCGCTCGACGACGCTCGCAACGGTGGAGGCCTTCTGGCCGACGGCGACGTAGACGCAGACGACGCCCTTGCCGCGCTGGTTGATGATCGTGTCGATCGCGACGGACGTCTTGCCCGTCTCGCGGTCGCCGATGATCAGCTCGCGCTGTCCGCGGCCGACGGGGATCATCGCGTCCACTGACTTGATGCCGCTCATCAGCGGCTCGAACACCGACTGGCGGTCGGCGATGCCCGGAGCGATGCCCTCGAGCGGCATGCGCTCGGTCGTGCGGATCGGGCCCTTGCCGTCGATCGGCTCGCCGAGCGCGTTCACGACGCGGCCGAGCAGTGCCTCGCCGCCGGGCACCGACAGCACGCGGTTCGTGCGCTTGCAGACCTGGCCCTCCTGGATGGTCAGGAAGTCGCCCAGGATGACGACACCGACGGAGTCCTCTTCGAGGTTGAAGACCATTCCGTAGGCGTCGTTCTCGAACTGCACCATCTCGTTGGCCATGGCGCGCTCGAGCCCGTAGATGCGGGCGATGCCGTCGCCCACCTCGAGCACGGTGCCCACCTCGTCCATGGAGAGGTCGACGTCGAAGTTCTCGATCGCCTTCTTCAGGACGGTGGTGATCTCGTCGGGTCGGATGCTCACTGCACTCTTCTCCGGTTGTTCGCTCAGTTCGCGATGGCCGAGCCGGACTTGGCGGTGGCCGTGGCGAGGAGGTTCGCGCGGAGCGCCGATAGGCGTTTGCGCAGAGTTCGGTCGATGACGCGGTCACCGATGCGGATCGCGGCGCCGCCGAGCGCCTCGGGGTGCACGTGGACGTGCATCTCGACGGTCTTGCCGCTCGTGCGTTCGAGGCGGCCGCGCAGAGCGTCCAGGTCCGCGGCGGGGAGCTCCGTCGCCAGGGTCACGTGCGCGTGGATGCGGTTCTCAGCCTCGTCGCGGTACTTCTCGAACTGGCCCGCCACGTTGTCGAGGAGCGCCGCGCGGCCCTTCGTGATGAGGACCTTGAGAAGCCCCAGGACAGGACGGCCGACCTGTCCCTCGAACGCCGCGAGGACTGCACGCCACTTCACCTCCCGGTCGATGCGCGGAGACGTGAAGAAGTTCCGGAACCAGTCGTCATCCGCATACATGCGCGCGACGGCCATGAGGTCTCGGTAGATCGCGCCCATCTGACCGGTCTCGTGACCGACCTGGACGAGCGCCCCGGCGTAGACGCGGGCAGCAGGTTCACTGGGATTGGCCACGCGTGCCTCTAGTTCCTCGCCACGTCTTCCGCATCGCGAAGCGCTTCCATCGCAAGGCGGCGCTGGTCGTCCCCGGACAGGCTGCGTCCGACGAGTCGCGACGCCGCGGCGACGGTGAGGTTGACCGTCTCTGCGCGCAACTCCGAGCGGGCCTTCTCCATCTCGAGAGCGACCTCGCGCTTGGCGCGATCGCGGCTGGCTTCGATTTCGGCGCGCGCCTTGGCCATGATCTCGTCGCCCGCGGTGCGGGAGGCCTCGCGGGCGTCCGCGATGATCTGCTGCGCCTTCTGCTGCGCCTCTTCGAGGGTCTTGCGGTTCGTCTCGGCGAGCTCCGCGGTGGCCTTCTCGATCTCCTCGGCCTTCTTCAAGCTCTCGGCGATGCGGTCTTCGCGGGCGTTCAGTCCCGCGACGATCGGAGTCCACGCCAGCTTCTTCAGAACGAAGACCAGCAGGATGAAGATGCCGAGAGCCCAGAACGCGGCCTTGTGATTGGCCGGATGGAACAAGTCCAAGGGGCTGATCACCCCGTGGCCACCCTCTTCGGCAGCTAGCAGCAGATAGAGCATGCCCTTGCTCCCAACCTGCGTCGGATGCCGAGCATCCACGCACTTCTACGCACTTCCAACTCGGCAGCCCGTCCCCACGACGCGCCACCGTCCACGCGCCCCGGCTCCGCCACCCGCGGGTGTCGGAGCCGGGCGTACGCACACGCTTCACCGACCGGCGCACCGGTCGGTGGAGCGGGCTACTTGGCGGTGACCGTCTCGATCGCCGTGAGGACGTTGCCGTTGACCAGCAGCGCGATCACGCAGGCGAACAGGCAGACACCCTCGATGAAGGCGGCCGTCAGGATCGTGTTGGCCTTGATGTCCGCGACAGCCTCGGGCTGGCGCGCGATCGACTCACAGGCCGCAGCCGCGATCTTGCCGATACCGAACGCCGCGGCCAGCGCGGCAGCACCGGCGCCGAGCGCGGCACCGAGAAATCCGATTCCAAGTCCTTCCATCGGAACTACCTCCTCGCGGGCGCCCAACCGGGTCGCACCGCGTCCTTGTGATTAGTGCTCGTGCGCCACCATCTGGCCGACGAACACGCAACTCAGAACTGTGAAGATGTATGCCTGGATGAAGGCGATCACGATCTCGAAGACCGTGATGGCGGCGAAGCCGAATGCACTCGCGGGGTAGACCAGCGCGCCGACCATCCACGAGACCGAAGCGGTCAGGAAGCCGGAGAGAACCGCGAGGATGATGTGGCCCGCGGTCATGTTGGCCGCGAGCCGGATCGTCAAGGAGAACGGCTTCACGAAGATGCCGATCACCTCGATCGGGAGCAGCATCGGCCACCGGACCCACCACGGCGACGGCGGCGCCAGGTGAACCACGAGTCCGAGAGGACCGTGCTCCTTCATGCCGGCCGTCACCATCACGATGAGCGTGACGCCGAACGCGAGTCCGCCTGAGATCCAGAAGCTGCCGGTGGCGGTGTGTCCGAACGGCTGCGGCAGGAGACCGATCAGGTTGCACAACAGGATGAAGAAGAACATCGTGCAGAACAGCCCGATGAACCCCTCACGCTTGTAGTGGTGCGGCATGTTCGGCTTCATCATGTCGTCGCGGATGAACTGGACGAACACCTCGAACAGGTGCGTCAGCGTGCGCGGCATGCGGCCCTCGGTGGACGCCTTCGCGGCCTCCTTGCCGATCTTGCGGCCGACCAGGGCGAGCAGCAGGGCGACCACTCCCATCACGACCACGAAGTTCGTGATGCCGAGCGCCTCGAAGCCCGGGATGGCCCGCAGGTCGAGGTCCCACCGGTAGAAGTGGATGTGCCACGTGTTCCACGTGTGCTCGAACGGGTCGCCGGCGGCGAGGAGCGCGTTCACGCGACACCCCCGCGGACCAGGTCACGAACGCTCGGCTTGTCGTCGTACTTGATGTACTTCTTCGCCTTGGCAGGCGTGTAGTGCACCGGCTCGCGGTGGTAGCGCCACGTGAGCCAGCACATGTACACGAAGAAGGTCGAGATATAGCTCAGGCAGAAGGCCTCAGCGTCGACGGCGTCGAGCACCAGGAACCAGACGCCGAGCATCCCGACGGTGGCGAGTCGCATGCCGAAGGTCGTGAGCGTCGCGCCGATGCCGTTGCGCGCGAAGCTGCGCATCGAGCGCCCGACAATGGCGATCTCGCCCACCAGGCTGACCAGCCCGACGAACGTGCCGACGGCGAGGCCGAGCGCGACGGTCGGGTCGAATCCGCGGTAGGCGGCGACCAGCCACAGCAGTACGAGGAACAGCAGCGCCATCGAGCCCGTGCCGAAGACGCGCTCGACAAACGACGCCGGCGTCAGCGGCCGATCTCTGACGTCTGCTTGACGATCAGATACGTCGCCGCCGCGAACCCCACCACCGACCCCGCGATCGTGAGCCACGGATCCCACTCCAGTCGACGATCCGCCCACATCCCCGCCGCTACGAATAGCAGCAAGGTCAGGCAGTACTGAAAGCCGAGGTGAGTGAAGCGAAGCCACGATGTTCCCGCCCGGTCGTTGGGGCCCGTCATGAGGAGTACGCGCGCTTTCGAGGGTCGCGTCCCGGTCTCGTGAAGATCCTGCGTCGCGGCCCGCCGTGGCGGCCCTCTGCAGGGGCTTCGAGGCCTGTCAGGAGGACTTTGGACGTCTTTCCCCCGATAAAGCCGCGGAGGCTACCTACGCGCGCGAGCGCACACCTACGAATCTCGGTGCGTGGGGGTCTTTCCGGCATCTCGCAGCACGTCCCCACATGGACCGAAACCCTGCTCGTGGCAGGGTTTGCGCCGACGGAGGGTGTCAACCCGAGGAGACGGTGCACAAAAAGCGCCGAATCGGTTACCGAGGGCCCCACTGGAGCGCCGGCCGGGCGACCGGAGAGCGAGCTCTCCTAGGCCGTCCGGCCGGGGGGCATCCGTGGGTGCCGAGGCGTCCCGCGAGGGCTAGAACGCGAAGCCCTGCTTCGCCCAGTCGGAGTACTCGTACTCCTCGCGGATCGTGTCCGGATCCCAGGGGGTCCAGGGGTCGGTCTCGTCCGACAGCCACTTGGGGATCTGGAACGGCGCCATCACGGTGTCGATCGGGACCGTCACCCAGAGAGCGGGGTTTGTGATGCCGCCCTTCAGTTCGTCGCCGACAACGCGGCGCGACGTGTAGCAGCCGGACGTGAGAAGGCTGGCAACCGCCAGCGCGATCAGGGTCTTCTTCATCGGATTCCTCCATCTCGGCCGAGGCAGACGGCCTTGGGACGCTCCCTTTCTTCGGCCAGCCGGAGGCTCGGGGTTGAGCCCCGCCCTGGGGAACCGCCGAGGCCGTGGTCGAGCCTCCGGTCACCGAAGGGGTGTCCTGAGACCCTGACAGGCTCGAAAAGCTCCCGCCCGTCGCCCGGCCTCGCGACCGCAAACTGCCACCCCCGCCCCCCCCCCAACACTCGACGGCTCGGGGACGCCGTCCGCGGCGGTTTGGTTACATCCGCGCCTCTCCCGACCCGCGCGGCGCTTTACACTCCGCCCCGATGCCACGAACAGCCTCCCGCCGGACCCTGCTGCTTGCGTCACTGCTGGTCGCCGTCGCGGTCGGCGGCTGCCGGAGGGAGGATCCGGCCACGGCCGGCCAGCAGCCGCTCGTCGTCGGCACCGAGGCCGCGTTCCCGCCGTTCGAATCGGTGGCCGACGACGGCAGCCTGGTCGGGCTCGACATCGAGCTCATGCGCGCCGTCGGCGAGGAACTCGGCCGGCCCATCGAGTTCCGCAACCTCGAGTTCGCGGCGCTGCTCGAGGAGTTGCGCCTGGGCCGAGTCGACGCCGTCATCTCGGGCCTCTCCTACACCCCCGAGCGCGCGGAGCAGGTCGACTTCAGCCGGCCCTACGTCCGCATGGCAATGGGTGTGTTGCTCAGCACACAGCGGGCGGGAACGATCACCGATCTGACGACCCTGGACCGCGAGGGTGTCGTGATTGCAGTACAGCGCAAGACCACGGGCGAGGAGACGGCGCGCGAGCACTTCCCGCGCGCCACGATTCGTTCCTACGACCGTGAACTCGACGCCGCGCTCGAGGTGGCCGGCGGCCGGGCCGACGCACTCGTCTACGACATGGTCTCCGTGCTCAAGCTGCATGGCCTACATCCGGACAAGACGAGCGTGCCCGACACGGTGCTCGGCACCGACCACTACTGCATCGCGTTCGGCAAGGGCTCGCCCCTGACGCAGCCCGTCAGCAAGTTCCTGGACCGCGAGAGTCAGCCCGGCGGCCGCGTCTGGAAGCTGATCGAGACCTGGCTGGGCGACCCAGCGCGCTTCAAGGCCAAGGACGCACGGTGACCCCGGGCCGGGAGCGGGGAGTCCGCTTCGCGGTCACCCTGGGCCTCGCGGCCCTCGTCGTTCTGGCCCTCTCCCTCGCTCCAGTCGAGATCCGTTGGCACCTCGCCTGGGCGCGGCGCGGGCTGTTCCTGCAGGGCCTCTGGCTCACGGTGGCCATCTCCGCGGGGGCGCTGCTGCTGGGCCTCGTCCTCGGAACGGCGGCCGCGCTGGCCCGCCTCTCGCGGTCCGTCGCTCTCGACCAGGTAGCGCGGGTCTACGTCGAGATCGTCCGGGGGACACCGTTCCTCGTGCAGCTCTACGTCTGGTACTGGTGCATCGCGGAGTTGCTGCAGCTCGCACGCCTGTTCGATGCGTCGCTCGCTGCGGTCGTGGGCGCCGCGGGACTGGGCGTGTTCGCCGGGGCGTACATCGCGGAGATCGTGCGCGCAGCGGTCGAATCCGTCGGGCGCGGACAGTGGGAGGCCGCGCGCTCGCTCGGTCTGTCCCACGCGCAAGCGCTGCGTCACGTGATCCTCCCGCAATGCGTGCGGCGCATGCTCCCGCCGCTCACCGGTGAGGCCGTGTCGCTCGTGAAGGAGAGCTCGCTCCTCTCGATCATCGGCGTCGCCGAGATCACCTACCACGCCAAGGGTCTGCAGGCAGATCGCTACGAGACCTGGGGTGCGTTCCTGGCGCTCGCGGCGCTCTACCTTTGTGTCACGCTGCCTCTGGCGTGGTTCTCGCGACGGCTCGAGCGCCGCATGGCGCCGCCCGAGTCCCTCCCGGTGGCGCGGCTGTGAGCGACGTCGTCGTCACCGCCACCGGTCTTCGGAAGCGTTACGGAGAGACCGTTGCGCTCGCCGGAGTGGACCTGACGGTCCGCAGGGGCGAAATCGTCACGATCGTGGGTCGCTCGGGCAGCGGAAAGTCCACCCTCCTGCGCTGCCTGAACGGGCTGGAGGTCCCGGATTCCGGAGAGGTGACGGTGGCCGGCCAGCCGGTGCGCGCCGGTGCCCGGGGCATCGATGCCGCCCGGCGACGGGTCGCGATGGTCTTCCAGGCCTTCCACCTGTTTCCCCATCTCTCTGTCCTCGACAATCTCGTCCTCGCCCCGGTGCTGGTGGGAGCGGAGTCCCGCCGCGACGCGGAGCAGCACGCGCGCGAACTGCTGTGGCGCGTCGGTCTGGCCGACCGGGAGGCGTCACGCCCGTCGCAACTGTCGGGCGGCCAGCAGCAGCGAGTGGCCATCGCCC
This sequence comes from Planctomycetota bacterium, assembly GCA_965248445.1. Taxonomy (GTDB): domain Bacteria; phylum Planctomycetota; class JAJSAM01; order JAJSAM01; family JAJVHW01; genus CBDFJG01. The sequence continues at coordinate 217,944 of CBDFJG010000001.1, read as the reverse complement.
GTGCACTCGCGATGCGCCCCGACGCGCTGCTCTGCGACGAGCCGACGAGCGCCCTGGATCCGGAGACCGTGGGCGAGGTTCTCGAGGTTCTCCGAGAGATTGCCGCCGCGGGAACCACGATGTGCGTCGTCACGCACGAGCTCGCGTTCGCCGCGGAAGTTTCCACACGCACGGTGTTCATGGATGCCGGCGAGGTGGTCGAGGAGGGCGCCACCTCGGATCTCCTGAGCGCGCCGCAGAGCGACCGGCTCCGCACGTTCCTCGCGCGCGTGCGCCCGGCGTAAGAGGGGTCCCGCGTGCGTGCGAGGATGGCGGCAACGCGGCCTGCCGGGGCACCTGCCAGGCACCGCGTGGAGGCCCCCATGGAGGCGCGGGGATGCGCATCGTCCTGTCCACCGTCCCGCCCAAAGCCGCCAGAACACTGGCTTCTACGCTGGTCGAGGAGCGGCTTGCCGCCTGCGTGAACATCCTCCCCGCCGTGACCTCGGTCTACCGCTGGGAGGGTGCTGTCACCACCGACGAGGAGACTCTGCTCGTGATCAAGACCGCGGCGGACCGGGTCGACGCCCTGACCGCCCGCGTCGAGGAGTTGCATCCGTACAAAGTTCCGGAGATTGCGGTGTTGGAAGTGTGTGGATTGAACAACTCGTACGCGCATTGGGTCAATGTCATGACGCGCCGGGACAACACCGGCTGAAGATTCTCTGAAGGCTTGTCGAAGTACTGAGGCAACTCGGTCGATGTACTGAGTGAAGAGTGACACACGGCCGTGTCGCTCTCATGTGCGTGCACACACGGAGGTATCTCAACTATGGCCGCAAAGAAGTCTGGCCGGCGACGTAAGCCGGCAAAGCGGAAGAAGGCCACTCGCAAGAAGGCCACCCGCAAGAAGGCGACTCGCAAGAAGACGACGCGTCGTAAGAAGACGACACGCCGCAAGAAGGCGACTCGCAAGAAGACGACACGTCGCAAGAAGGCGACCCGCAAGAAGGCGACGCGTCGCAAGAAGACGACACGCCGCAAGAAGGCGACTCGCAAGAAGACGACGCGTCGTAAGAAGACGACACGCCGGAAGAAGGCGACTCGCAAGAAGACGACGCGTCGTAAGAAGACGACACGCCGGAAGAAGGCGACTCGCAAGAAGACGACACGTCGCAAGAAGGCGACTCGCAAGAAGGCGAAGCGTCGCAAGAAGACGACACGCCGGAAGAAGGCGACTCGCAAGAAGACGACGCGTCGCAAGAAGACGACACGTCGCAAGAAGGCGACTCGCAAGAAGGCGACTCGTAAGAAGGCGACACGCCGCAAGAAGACGACTCGCAAGAAGGCCTCGCGCCGCAAGTCCTCTCGCTAGCAACTCACGACGGGCCAAGGTCCGTTCGGAGCGGGGTGATCGAACGATCACCCCGCTCTTCTGATTCACGCTTCGCGTGAATCAGAAGAGCGGTTGCTTGTTGGGTCGGGCCGAGGTGGCGAGAGCTCTCCGCAGTGCTCCTGTGTGCCTACGGCACGCGAAGCAGCAACGCGGAACGGGAACCACCGCGCCGCGCCAGCCGAGCGATGTGGCGTAGCGAGCGGTCTTCCGCATGGGTCGCAGCAGCGGGAGCGTCTCGCTGCGAACCGCGGCAGCGCCGCGTCCGAACGGCAGATGTAACCGGAGCCCTGCCCGCACCGTCCTCCCCCGTGGGTGGGTGGGGTGAGCGCCGACCGAGCGGGGAAGGGTCAGGCTCACCACTGGGCTCCGTCCCGGCCGACAGGCAGGCCCGAGCAGCACGCTGCGCCGGACGGCGCGAACGGCCGCGGCGCCAGGGCGCGTGCCAGCGCCCGAGCGAGCTGAGTGCGTGAACAACGCAGTCAGCAGCGGCATGGACGGGGTCCGAGCCCACGAGTGGCGCGCGCAGCGCTCACGCCTCCAGTGGAGCCTGCGCCCGGCCGATCCCCCGGTACCATGTGTGACGTGAAGCTCCGAGCCCACCACCTGGCCGCCGCTCTCGCCACGAGCGCCCTCTTCGCCGTCGCCGTCCTGGCTCACGCCCAGGACAAGATGGACGAGATGGAGGGCGGCATGCAGATGCAGCAGATCGTGCGCCACGACCCCGCTTTCTTCCGCACGGACGTGCTCCCTCTGCTCGAGCGCGAGTGCATCGGGTGTCACGACGCGGACGACCCGGACAACATCACCCGCCACCGCCTGACCGCGCCGGACGACGGCACCTCCTGGACCCCCGAGTCCGTCGAAGCCAACTACAAGGGCATCACTGCCCTCCTGCACGCGCCGGCCCCCGAACGCAGCACACTCCTCTCGAAGCTCGCCCCGATGACCCGCGGCGGCGTCGACCACGACGGTGGCAAGGCCGACGGGACGGACTTCGACACGGCACTCCTCGATCCCCAGGGACCGCTCGTCAGCTGGATCTTCGGCGCAAGCGCGACAGAGAAGCCCCCCGTCGCAGTGCTCGCCCCGTGGCCGCGCACGCTCGACGTCGGCACCGAACTGAACCTCGACGCGACACTCTCCTTCGATCCGGACGGCGACAAGCCGGCCGTCACGTGGGAGATCCTCGAGAAGCCGCTCGGAGCAGAGGCCAAGCTCGAAGCGAAGTCGGGCGCCAAGACCAAGGTCACCCCCGACCGCGCGGGCCCGTGGGTCATCCGCTGCAACGTGAAGGCGGAGAAGCTCGGCGCATGGCCGGTTTACGTGCGCGTCGACGCAACACGCGTCCGCGAGACCGGCACCGCCGGCGACGGCCCCACGACCGAGCCGCTCGCCAAGGTGGCGAGCGTCGAGCGCCGTCTCACCCGCCGCCTGTACTTCGATCTCTACGGACGCAGTCCGATCGAGGAGGAACTCGCGCAAGTCGCGGCGCTTCCCTTCGAGGACCGCGTGGACAAGTTGCTCGGCGCCGCCGAGACCTGGGAGCACTGGTTCAAGGAAGAGAGTTTCTACTTCCTGCTGATCGACCGCTTCCGCCCGGTCAGCGACCGCCTCGCGGCCATCCCAGGGCGCATGCGCGAGGGCCGCGCGAGCTTCCGCGACGCGCACATGGAGTTCGCTCTCAGCGCCGAGTTCAACTCACGCAATCCGGGCAACGACACGTACGTCACCGTCATCCTCGAGCAGTTCCTCGGCATCGAGGTGCAGAAGGACGTTCGCCTCCTCGAGGCCGCCAAGAAGATGTACGACGGCGAGAAAACGCGCATCTTCAAGACGCTCGGCACCAACCAGGCCAACGTCGTGCAGATCAGCCTGGCCCAGCCGGCGTACCTCGAGGTGTTCGCGAACCGCATGGCCATGCGCTACCGCGGTGCACCGCTCACGGAGGAGGAGCACTACGTTGCCGTCGAGCGCATGAAGCTCGATCCGATGGAGTTCCCGAAGATCCTCCGCGAGTGGCTGACGAGCGAGGAGTACCAGCAGGAGGAGCGCCCACCCGTCATCAAGGACGACCACCAGTTCATACGCGGGTTGTTCGTCGACCTCCTGGGCCGCCCGCCGGCTCTGCAGGAGTTCCGCAACATGCGCAACGCCCTTCAGGCGCTCACCGATCCCGCACCCGTCCGCGGCGTGCTCGCGAAGGTGATGCTCGACAGCGGCGCCGTCCTGCCGCCCGCCGGACTCGACGGCCCCGCGCCGGAAGACGAGGACCCAACCGGCGGCTCGCGCACCAGCGACGGCAGCGCGAAGGCGACGAGCATCAGCGCCGACACGATCACGAGCCTCTTCAACCGGCTCCTCGGCCGCGACCCGAGCGCAGACGAACTCAAGGCGTTCGTCGAGGTGCTCAGCGAACCCGGCGCCACCTGGCGCACCGCCGCGCTCGCCCTGCTCAGCAGCTCGCAGTACCAGTACTATTGACCGGCGAGCCTAGACTCCCCGCTTGTGCCCTATTTGGTACACTAGCGCGACAGGAGTTAGGCACAAGATGGCCGCCAAGAAGCGACGCAGATTCGGGTCCGTGTTCCGCCGCAAGAGGTCCAACGGGACCCTCTACTCCGGCTTCTACGTCCGCTACACGGACGCCTGGGGCGGTCGCCACCAGGAGTACGGCGGGCGGAACAAGAGCGAAGCCGAGGCGTACCTCCGGAAGAAGGGCACCGAGCGCGACGCCGCGCGACTCAGCGGTGAACGCCAGGTCGGCAACGTCACACTCGAGGCCCTCGCGCCCGCGCTGCTCCGGCACTGGGAGGCAACGCTCCGACCGGCCACGGTCGCCGGGCGACGCGGGTTCATCCGTGACGCGGCCAAGCACTTCGGGAAGCGCGCGCTCGCGTCGATCACGACCGGTGACGTGCAGCAGCTGCTCGACACGTTCAGCCGACGTAAGGGGCTCAGAGCGGCAACGACTCGACACCATGCTGCCGTCCTCTCGTCCGCGTTCCAGTACGCGGTCACCGTGGGCGCCCCCTCTGTGCCAACGTGGCTGAGACACCGACCCCACGGATGATTACTGTGCAGGGCGGTGGAGGAACCAGCGATGACGAACAACCACAACACAGCGCCGGGGGAGATCCCGGAGCCGAGGGAGGGCGAGCATAGCGAGCGCGATCGAGGCGGAGGGGGCTCCCCCGGGGCGCGCGGCCCGGGGGACGTTGGGGTGCGCGACCCCGAGGTCGTGCCGCGCGCCTCGCGGCGGCGCTTTGGCGCCGCGTACAAGCTACGGATCATCGAGGCGGCGGACGCGTGCACGAAGCCCGGCGAGATCGGCGCTCTCTTGCGCCGTGAGGGGCTGTACTCCTCGCACTTGTTGACGTGGCGGCGCGCGCGGGACCAGGGCCAGCTCGAGGCGCTCTCGCCCAAGCGGCGTGGTCCCAAGCCCGATCCGGACCGTGCGCTCAAGAAGCGCAACGAGCAGCTCGAGCGCGAAGTCGCCCGTCTCGAGAAGCGGCTCGAGACGGCCGAGGTGATCATCGACGTGCAGCGAAAAGTCTCACGGCTGCTGGGCATCGAGATGCCCGAGACGAGCGGGAGCGACACGTGATTGCGGCGGAGGAGCTGGGGGGACGCGTGGGCGTCGCCCCCGCGTGCCGCGCGCTCGGAGTCACGCGCGCCACGCTCTATCGGCGCCGAACGGCACGCACGTGCCCCCGGCCCCAGCAGCCGCGCCGGCGCTCGCCGCGCGCCCTCACGATCGACGAGCGTCTTACCGTACTCGCGGTGCTGAGCGAGGAGCGCTTCTGCGATCTGTCACCGCTTGCGGCGTGGGCGATCCTGCTCGACGAGGGACGCTACCTGTGCTCGGTGCGCACGATGTACCGCATCCTCGGTGCGGCTGGTGCTGTGCGTGAGCGCCGCAACCAGCTGCGTCATCCCGCGTACAAGAAGCCCGAGCTCCTCGCGACCTCCCCGAACCAGGTCTGGAGCTGGGACATCACCAAGCTCCGCGGCCCGGTGAAGTGGAGCTACTTCTATCTCTACGTCGTGCTCGACATCTACTCCCGCAACGTCGTGGGCTGGATGCTGGCGGACTGCGAGAGCGGTGCGCTGGCGACGGCACTCATCGAGCAGTCCTGCGAGAAGCAGGGGATCGCGGCGGAGCAGCTCACGATCCACTCCGATCGGGGGCCGCCGATGATCAGCAAGCCGGTGGCCTTTCTGCTCGCCGATCTCGGCGTGACGAAGTCGCACAGCCGGCCGTACACGTCGAATGACAATCCGTTTTCCGAGAGCCAATTCCGCACGCTGAAGTACCGGCCGGACTTCCCAGCGCGCTTCGGCTGCATCGAGGACGCGCGGGCGCACTGCCGCGCCTTTTTCCACTGGTACAACCGCGAGCATCGTCACTCGAGTCTCGGGCTGCTGACGCCCGAGACCGTGCACTACGGCCGCGCCGAAGCGGCCGTCGCCGCGCGCTCGGTCGTGCTCGATGCCGCGTACGCGGCGCATCCCGAGCGCTTCGTGCGCCGTGCGCCGACGCCGCCGGCTCTGCCGACCGAGACGTGGATCAACCCGCCGGCCCGGGAACTCGCGGCGCTGGAGACTGCGACACAGGAGGCTGCTCACTAAACTCGAAGACGCGGTGTCTCAAAGTCGTTGACACGTCCCGCCCGCCCGCGACGCATCGGGGGCGTTCCGTCCTCGTGAGACGCGGTCCCCAGCAGCTCGCCGATGGCGTGCCCGCCCGTCAGTTGGACTCACCCGGTGCGCCTCGCGCACGATGCACGGGCGGGGTGGAACCCCGCCCCACGTGCGGGGTCTGCCCTCGTCGCGCGAATCGCGGAGGAGTGACCGCAGCTCCGGCCTAGCGGTCGCAGACCGCACTCGATGGGCAGGCACTCGTTGCGTGAATCGCGATGTCACGTCGGGTGCCACGCACCGCGTGACAGAAGCCCTCCGTAGCGGTCGGAGACCGCGTAGGAGGGATACACGCCGGAGCACTCTCTATAGGCGCGCTCCGCGCCGCCTAGAATCAGAGTGCCCAGAATCAGAGTGCTCCGGGCCCACCGAAGCAGACCCGGAGCGAGAGAGAAGGGAGTCCCCTGACCCCAGGCTCAAGGGTCGTAACGGGGTGCTCCGCTATCCGACACCGCCGAAGCGGTGGCGGACAAGCGTTCGAAATGTCAGAGGGAGCGGTTGCGCTTCGACCGACCTCGTTGACTCGGGAACGGGATCGTGTCCCGCCTCCCCATGACTACTCATCACCTGGGGATTACTTTACGGCCCTCAGCGACAACTTCAAGCAGTCATTGTCGGACCGGGACTAGGCTCCCACTCGCCCCGCAGCTTCGAGCATCCACCGCACGACGCTGTCCTCCGTGTGCGGCGGGATGATCTCGTCCGCCGCGCGCCTGGCGGCTGGCTCCGCGTTCGCGGGAGCGATGGCGTGGTGCGCCGCCTCGAACAGCGAGAGGTCCGTCTCGGTGTCGCCAAATGCGACGATTCGTGCGTCTTCGAGACCGTGACGCGCCACCAAACGGCGGAGCGCGGCGCCCTTTTGCGCCCGCTCCGAGAGCACCGAAGCCCACCACCAGCCGCGGTGGTAGGGGTTCTCGTACACGTTGACCGTCACGCTCTCATGTCTGGTGGAGATGACAGATGCGGCGTCGCGGACGCGCTCCTCGAATCCCATGAACGTCAGGCAAAGCACGGCTCCGGCGACCGCGGATTTGACGCAATGGACCGGCGTCAAGCGTGGATCCGGCAGCCTCTTGCGGTCATCCTCGTACCAGCGCATGGCGTCATTCGTGCTCGCCTCGTGAAACAGATGATCGCGGCCATCCGCCTGCGCGGAGAGGTACGGCGGCATGTTGCGTTCCCGTGCGATCTCCACGATGTCGTGCACGACGTCGTGCGACAGATCCGCGACGTCGTAGCGAGTTTCGTCGTCGAGTCTCGTCAGCGCCGCTCCGCACATCTCGATCACGGGTAGCGTGAACGGGACTCCCCGGAGGATCTCCCGCATCGATGCAAGACTGCGCGCCGTAGCGACCGTGACGAGAACGCCAGCGTCGAGTAGTTGCATCAGCCCGTCGCGCGTCGTGTCGGAGAGGCGCGCATCCGCGTCGAGAAGCGTGCCGTCCAGATCCGTCACGAACAGCGGGGTCATGCCTCGCGCTCGGTCGACGCGGCGAAGACCGCGGGCGCCATGATCTTGTCGCCGACGCTCCACCACACGAAGTCGCCGCGCGTCGCGCGGATCATCGCCGTCGTCGCACGAGCCAGCAGGCGTAGGGCTTCGGTGCGGCGCTCCCGGTCGTAGTTGCGCACCGACAGCCAGATGTGCGACGCGTGCTCGGGCATCGCGACACCGGGAACGCTCAGGGTCCACGGGAAGTGGGCCGCTCCCACGCGGTCGGGACCGTCCAGGAACACGAGCGAACGCTCGGCGGTGAGATCCTGCAGGGGCCGCCGCTCGCCGAGACGGATCGACGGCCAGTGAGCTCGCAGCGACGCGCGGACGACGCGGGCGTCTGGCAGTGCGCCCTCGTGCATCCCGATGGCGCTCGCCGGCACCGGCACTCCGTTGTCGCCGCTCACCCGTGTTCTCTCCTCGTTCCCATCGCGGGTGAGGCTACTGCGAAGTCCCGGCTCATGCGCACGACCCAGTCTCCCGATCCAGGCTCAGGGAGCGCTCGCGGGCGCCTCGGACCGAGAATCCGCGAACTCCGCACCCCCCTCTGCGTCCAAGACCGCGGAAGGAAGCCGACAGGAGAACCCCGTGACTGAGAAAAACGATCTCGTGCAGAGCCTGCGTGTCGGCACTCCCTGTCCCATGAAGTGGGACGAACTCGAAGGCCAGGGGGCGAAGCGCTGGTGCGGCGAGTGCCGCCTGAACGTCTTCGACTTCTCGCAGATGACCAGCGGCGAGGTCGGCGACCTTGTCGCCAACACCGAGGGCCGTCTGTGCGGCCGCATGGTCCGTCGCGCCGACGGCACGGTCCTGACGAAGGACTGCGGTCCGGTGCGCAGCACCCGCCGCCGGCTGGGCCGCGTGGCCGCGCTGATCGCCGCGACGCTCGCTCCGTTCGGCCTCATGGCCTGCACTCAGGGCGCCGTCGAGGCCGGAGGCATCGAGTCCGGTGGCGGCGAAACGCCCACCCCGAGCGTCGAGACGCCGGAACTCCCCCCGACCATGGGAGAGGTCTGCCTGCCCGAGGAGCTGGGCGACATCGCGTTGTCGCCCGCGCAGATCGAGGAACTCACCATGCCCGATCCGCGTGAGATGCTCGGCCGCATCGCGTTGCCGCAACAGCATCCCGCGCCGCCGGAGACTCCCGAGACGCCCGACGACGACGCGGCCGAGTAGCCGCTGACCCGCTACGAACCGCCGAGGCGACGAAGGTGATCGCCGGTCAGGCGGTGGGTCGTCCACTCGTCCATCTGCTCGGCGCCGAGCGCACGGTAGAAGCCGATGGCCGGCTCGTTCCAGTCGAGCACGGACCACTCGAGGCGGCCGGCGTTCCGTTCGACGGCGATGCGGCCGACCGCCGCGAACAGCGCCTTGCCGATTCCACGGCCGCGGTGCTCCTCGGGCACGAATAGGTCGTCGAGCCAGATGCCCGGCTTGCCGCGCCAGGTGGAGTACGTCGTGAAGAACAGGGCGAACCCGCGAGGGCTACCGGCCTCCTCGGCCAGGAGGCACTCGAACGGCGGTGTGTCCGACGCGAGTTGCGTGCGATACGTCTCCGGCGTCGCCTCGACGGCGTCCGGCTCGCGTTCGTAGTGCGCGAGCGCGCACACGAAGGCGTACACCGACTCTGCGTCATCGGGACCCGCGCGACGGACCGAGATTCCGCTCATGCGAACCGCAGCGCCCCGGCCGACAGGCCCGCGAACACGCCCTGGCCGAACTTCGAGAGCTTCGTCGCGTCGTCTGCCGATGCGAGTCGGGACGGAAGCGACTCCATCCACCGAACCGCGAGCGCCTCGATGCGAACGGGTGTGCCGGGCATCGCCAGCTCGTGCAGGAGGAGCGTTTCCTCGGGCACGACCTGGATGACGGCTTCGAGCCGGTCGGGGTGACGCGACGCCAGCACGAACTCGGGGCCCGTCAGTGCGTCCGGCTCTGGGAAGTCTCGGTGCATCACGCGGTGGTGGAGCGTGGCACCTGGCTGATCGAGCCGGAGAGTCGAAGACGAGGGCGCACGCACCACCTCGCGCGCGAGGAACTCTGCGACCGACTCGGCCGCCATCGCGGGCAACTCATCGTCCTCCGGCCCGCGGCCCGGATCGTCCCAGTGGTAGTTCGCGTGGAGCTCCGCGCGCTCGACATCCATCAGCGATGCGAGTTGCGGCCAGCGGGCGAAGAGGACGGGGTAGCGCGCCTCGAAGATCGGCCGGAACGTGTCCGCGATCAGGCGCGTGCTGTGTCCCGCGGGTGGCTGGGTGGACAGGTAGACGTCGACCGCCTCTCCCACCGAAGCGGGCAGGCCGGGCGGGACGGGGTTGCTCTTCGCCTCGAGCGCGACGATGCGGAAGGTCGCCGTGTACGCGAAGCGCAGCATCGACTTGTAGTTGCCGAACAGGAGCTGCCGGTAGACCTGCATGCGCTCCGGGGGGACGTGGATTGCGTCGTCGCCCGGGTCCGCGCCGCCGGTGTGGAACAGGCGATCCGCGAACCGTGAGAGCGTGTCCGCGAGCGAAGCCGGGGGCTCGCTCACGACGACACGACCTCGTTGTAGATCCGCTGTGCGGTGGCGCGCTCTTCGAGGAGCCTCTCCAGCGTCGGGATGTTGGTGTCCCACTCGATGAGCACGCTGGTCGGGCCGGAGATCGCCAGCGCCTCGCGGAACAGCGCCCAGACCTCGTCGCGCACCGGCGCGCCGTGCGAGTCGACGCAGACGTCGCCCTGGTCGTCGTGGCCGGCCATGTGCATCTGCCCGATGCGGTGCGCGGGGATGCCGCGCAGGAAGGCGTGCGGGTCGATGCCGTTGTTTCGGGAGTTCACGTAGACGTTGTTGACGTCGAGCAGGAGGCCGCAATCGGCCTCCTCGAGCACGGCGGTGGTGAACTCGGCCTCGCTCATCTCGGCGCCCGGCAGCACCGTGTACGTGCTGATGTTCTCGATCAGGAACGGCACCTCGAGGAACTCTGCAACCGTACGGATACGCGCGGCCGTGTGGCGCACCGCTTCGCCGGTCATCGGGAGCGGCAGCAGGTCGTTCGACGACCGGCCGTCGGCGCGGTTCCAGCACAGGTGGTCGCTCGCCCACAGGGCGCCCGCGTCTTGCACGACCTGCTTGAGCCGGCGCAGGTACTCCCAGTCGAGCGGGTCCACAGAGCCGATCCCGAGACCGACGCCGTGGCTGACCATGCTGTAGTGGGCGGCGACCGAGAGCAGCGTGCGCCGCGAGCGACCACCACGGTCCATGTAGTTCTCGGGCACGAACTCGAAGAACGGCAGGTCGGGGCGCTCCGCCACGATCTGATCCACGTGCGGCCGCCGCAGTCCCACGGACACGCCGAGCGCAGGCAAACCGAAGTTCCGGCCCCGGCGGGCCTCGCTCGTCTGGCTGTCAACCGCTGTCTGCATGGTTCTCGTCACCCTCGGCCCACCTGTCCGGCTCCGGATCCTCGGCGCCGCCCCGCAAGCCCCAAGTAGACTGAGCGGTTCCACATCGAGGCAACGGAACTCTCGCCGAACCCGCCCGTCAGATCTCTGGGCGTGCTTCGGCGAAGCGCCGCTGCCGACCACCACAGGACCGCCGCCCCCTGCAATGCCCGGCTCGCTGCAGTGCTCGGTGGTCCGGAACAAGCAACGGACCTCCGGTATGCCCAACGACAGCCAGGACAACCTCACGATCCGCGACGGCCGCACCGGCCGTGAGTACGCGCTTCCGATCACGAACTCGACCGTGCCCGCCATGGGGCTGCGCGAGGTGAAGGTCACCGAAGACGAGTTCGGGATGATGTCGTACGACCCGGCATTCAAGAACACCGCGTGCTGCACCAGCCGGATCACGTACATCGACGGCGCCCGCGGCGTCCTGCAGTACCGCGGCTATCCGATCGAGCAGCTGGCCGAGGGCACTTCGTTCGTCGAGGTGTGCTACGCATTGCTCGAGGGCGATCTGCCGAATCGCGCGCAGCTCGATGCGTTCGGCAGCGAACTCGCCTCGTACGGTTCACTGCCCTCGGGTCTCGAGCGCACGCTCGACGGCTTCCCGCGCGACGCGCATCCCATGAGCATGCTGATGGGAGTCCTGGTCGCCCTCGGTGCGCACGATGTCGACGCAACACGTGTTCGCGATCCCGAAGCGCGCTCGATGCGCACGCGGAAGCTGATCGCGCAGATGCCGTTGCTGGCCGCCGCGGTCTGGCGGTACCGGCAGGGCTGGCAGCCCATTGCCGCGCGGCCGGAGCTCGGTTACGCAGCCGACTTCCTACGCATGGTCGGGTCCGAGGACGGCGACGTCGATCCGGACCCCGTTCTCGCGCACGCGCTCGACGTTCTGTTCATCCTGCACGGTGACCACGAGCAGAACTGCTCGACGAGCACGATGCGCGTGGTCGGCAGCGCTGAGGCCACTCCCTACGCGGCGGCGGCCGCCGCCGTCGCATCGCTCTCGGGACCCCTGCACGGCGGGGCGAACGAGGCGGTCCTGCGCATGCTGGCCGAGATCGGTGATGCGACCGGCATCCCCGCGTACATGCAGCGCGTGCGGGACAAGGAAGCCAAGCTGATGGGCTTCGGGCACCGCGTCTACAAGAGCTACGACCCCCGGGCCCGCATCATCGGGGGCATCGCGCACGAGGTCTTCGCGAAGACAGGGCGCAACCCGCTCCTCGACGTGGCCGTCGAGCTCGAGCGCATCGCGCTCGCCGAGGAGTACTTCAAGGCGCGCAACCTGTACCCGAACGTCGACTTCTACTCCGGCCTCATCTACCAGTCGCTCGGCTTCGATCCGGCGTACTTCACGGTGCTCTTCGCCATCGGCCGCACGCCGGGCTGGGTCGCGCAGTGGAACGAGATGATGGGCGACAAGGAGCAGAAGATCGCGAGGCCCAGACAGGTCTACGTCGGCGAGCGCGATCGATCGGTCGAACCGATCGACGCGCGCTGAGCGACGTAGGCCTGATTGTCGTGGCACGCTGATCGCTCCGCGATCAGCGTGCCACGACCTGCGTGCCTGACGGCACGAATCGTGTCCCTCCTACGCGTCCTCCGGACGCTACGGAGGAGGTCGGTCATGGGTATTGCGTTGCAACCCCCACGCCCTCCCGATCCGCAGCATCGCCGCGTAACACCAAGTACCGGCGGGCCGCTGCGCCCGCGCATGCATCGCGCGCGGAGTACACCGGCGGAGTCGAACTGACGAGACCGAGCGCGCTCTGCGAGTTGCGGGGCACCGTTTCCCGCGAGGGTGAAACGACCCGGCCCATTCGCGGGCGGGGCAGCGCCCCGCCCCTACAGCGACGTCTCTCTCGATGTAGCGGACTGCGAGGGCGCGGGGGTCGCGTAGCGAGCGCCGTGACCGCAGCCCTCCGTAGCCGTCGGAGACCGCGTAGGAGGGAGACAACACCGTGCCGCCAGGCACGCGGGTCGCGGCGCGCGGATCGCTTGAGCGATCCGCGTGACGCAGACGTTCGTTCCGGTAGCGGAGCGCGCAGCGCGCGCCCCTACCGGAACGACTCCATGATCTCGTGGAGGGCGTCTTCGCTGGGGCGGAGGTCGGCCGCGCCCAGCTCGCAGAGGGGCCGTTCGACCATCTTCAGGTTCTCGAGCAGATTGGGTTTCGACTCGTCGATGTAGAAGATCCCCGTGAGGAACTCCCCGCGGCCCTTCGACTCGGCCAGCAACGCCTTTGCCGCCTGCAGATTGCGCGGATCGTGGTCGCGGGCCAGCTTGGTGAGCTGCAACTCGCCGCCGTCGGGCATGTCGACCCGGATCGATCCACCCTCCTCGTACTCGACTGTGCCCAGGTCCCAGTCGTTCACGTATCCGATCTCGTGGATCGGCTCCTCGTGCTCCTTGCCCCAGTCGTACGACTTGGTGGAGCCGGCGTGGTTGTTGAACGTGACGCATGGTGAGATGACGTCCACCAGGGCGGTGCCGTGGTGGTCGAGAGCCGCCCGCAGGATTGGGATCAGCTGCTTTCGGTCGGCGGAGTAGCTGCGGGCGACGAACGTGGCGCCGAGCTCGAGAGCGAGTCCGCAGAGGTCGATCGCCTCGAACTCGTTCGATTCTCCGTACTTCGACTTCGCGCCGTGGTCCGCCGTGGCGCTGAACTGGCCCTTGGTGAGCCCGTACACGCCGTTGTTCTCGACGATGTAGGTCATCGGGAGGTTGCGGCGCATCACGTGCACGAACTGGCCCATGCCGATGGACGCCGAGTCGCCGTCGCCGGAGACCCCGACCGCCAGCAGCGTGCGGTTGCCGAGCATGGCGCCGGTGGTGACCGACGGCATGCGGCCATGTACCGAGTTGAAGCCCCAGGATCGCGAGAGGAAGTACGCCGTCGTCTTCGACGAGCAACCGATGCCGCTCATCTTGGCGACCTTCAACGGGTTCTCGGCGTTCTCCCACAACGCGCGGACGATGGCCGCCGTGATGGCGTCGTGTCCACAGCCCTTGCAGAGCGTCGAATCCGTGCCCTTGTATTCGTTCTGCACCATCCCGAGCCGGTTCTTGGCCGGACCCTTCGGCTTTCCGCCGCCGGGGAGACTCGGAGCACCTGGCAGCTTCGGAAGTTCGGCCATGAGGGCTTCCTTTCGACTAGTCCGCGAGAAGTCCGTCGACGACGGCACGTGCGTAGATGGGCATGCCGTCGTAGTTGACGACGCTGCGGGTCTTGCCGGTGAGATCCGGCATGTCGTTACGGATCAGGGTGAGCATCTGGGCGTCGCGGTTCTGCTCGATGACGTACACGACATCATGGGCTTCGATGAACGTCCGCACGGAGTCGGCGAACGGGTAGGCGCAGAGGCGCATGTAGTCGAAGCGCACACCGTGCTGCTCGAACAGTTCGACCCGCGCCTCGAGGATCGCCCAGTGGGTCGTGCCGTAGGCGATGACACCGACCTTGCTGCCGTCCGGCGCCGGGTCCTCGATCGGAGCCGGCATGTAACTGCGCATCGAGTCGAACTTGCGGCTCAGTCGGTCGACGTTCTCGACGTACGCCTCGCCGCTCTCCGTGTAGCGGGCGTAGGCGTTGTGGCCGCTCCCGCGCGTGAAGAACGCCGCGCCGTCGAGCTCCTGTCCCGGTAGCGAACGCCACGGGACCCCGTCGCCGTCGAGGTCCTTGTAGCGGCCCCAGTTCTCGAGCCCGATCTCGGCGAGTTTCTCGTTCGAGAGGACCTTCCCCCGGTCGAGGTCGGCGGTCGGGTAGGGGAACGGGTCCGCCAGCCAGTTGTTCATCCCGAGATCGAGGTCGGAGACGAAGAAGCACACCGTCTGGAAGCGCTCGGCGATGTCGAACGCCGCCATCATGAACTCGTACGCTTCCTGCGGCGACGCGGGAAGGACGAGCGGGTGCTTGGTGTCGCCGTGCGAGTTGTATGCGCAGAACAGAATGTCACCCTGCGCGGTGCGGGTCGGCAGTCCGGTGGAGGGTCCGACGCGCTGCACGTTCGCGATGACTGCGGGGATCTCGGCGTAGTACGAGAGCCCGATGAACTCGCTCATCAGCGAGATGCCCGGACCGGACGTCGTCGTCATCGCGCGCGCTCCGGCCCAGCCCGCGCCGATCACCATGCCGATTGCGGCGAGTTCGTCCTCCGCCTGGAGGATCGCGTAGCGGGCCTGGCCGTCCTCTCCGTGACGATACTGGTTGCAGTACTCCTCGAACGCCTCGGCCAGCGACGACGACGGCGTGATCGGGTACCACGTCAGCACCGTGCAGCCCGCCATCAGCGCGCCGAGCCCGGCTGCCGAGTTGCCGTCGATGAGTACCTTGCCGTCCGTCAGGTTGCGCGGCTCGACGCGGTACGCCGGCGGCGTGTCCCCGAAGTGCTCTTCGGAGTACGCGATCCCCGCGCGGACGGCGGCCTTGTTGACCTCGGCGGCCTTGGGCTTCTTGGCGAAGAACTTGTCGAGCGACGCGTCGATCCGAACGAGGTCGATTCCGAGCAGTTGCGCGGCGACACCGACGTAGACCATGTTCTGCACGAGCCGCCACAGCTTCGGAGGTGCGACGGCCTTCACGACGCCGGAGAACGGCACAGGGAAGAAGCGCACGTCGTCGCGCAGCGTGTCGAGCTTGAACGGCGCGTCGTAGATCACCCACGCTCCGGGCGGCGCCTTCATGACGTCGTCCCGCGCGGTCGTCCGGTTCATGCAGATCACGACCTCCATGGTGGGGGTCGGAGCGAGCCACCCAGCCTCGGAGACGCGGATGACGTACCACGTCGGAAGCCCCTGGATGTTGGACGGGAACAGGTTCTTCCCGCTGACCGGAATGCCCATGCGCATGATCGCGCGGATGAGCGTGTTGTTGGCGGTCTGGCTCCCGGTGCCGTTGACGGTCGCGACGTTGATCGTGAAGTCGTTCACGAGCGTGCGCACGGCCGCGGGGGCGGAGGTCTCGGCGGTCATCTGGTGAGCTCCCAGGGGGTTCCGATCGGGTCGCACATGCTACGCGGCTCGCAGGACTGCCTCGGAGAAAGCGAAGGGGAAAAGCAGTGCTTGTCAGGGTTCCGCGCCGCTCGACCGCGACAGAGATCAGGAACTCGGTTCAGCCGGAGTAGATGTCCATGATCTCGTTCAGGAGGGCGACGCCATCCTCCTTCGTACGCTGGAACGAGTTGCGACCGACGATCGACCCGAAGCCGCCGCCGGCGTTGATCTGGCGGATCTCCTCGAGGACCGCGTCGCGGCCCTTCGCGGCGCCGCCGGAGAAGATCACGATGCGCCGCCCGCCGAACGTGGCCCGGACGACGTGACGGATGCGCTTCTCGAGCGTGTCCAGTTCGACGCCGTGCTCCTCGTAGAGCTTCCGGCACTGGTCCTGGTTCACGTGATCCGTCGGCGGCTTGACCTTCACGAGGTGAGCGCCGAGCTGGCAGGCCATGTGCGCGGCGTACGAAATCACGTCGACGGCCGTCTCCGCCTTCTTGTCCAGCCCGCTCCCGCGCGGATACGACCAGATGACGACGGCGAGACCGTGCGCCTTGGCGTCGGCGGCCATCTCACGGATCTCGCCGTACATGTCGTTGCGGTAGTCCGACCCCGGGTAGATCGTGAACCCGATCCCTGAGCAGCCGAGCCGCACGGCGTCCTCGACGGATCCCGTGACCGCCGGCCAGGGGTCGCCGGGCCCACCCATGCCGTCGCTGTTGTTCGCCTTGAGGATGAGCGGGAGCACACCGGGGTAGCGGTCCGCTGCCGCCTCGATCGCGCCGAGCGGAGCCGCGTAACCGTTGCACCCGGCCTCCACCGCGAGGTCGGGGTGATACGTGGGGTCGTAGCCCGCGGGGTTCGGCAGGAACGAGCGGTCCGGGCCGTGCTCGCAGCCCTGGTCGACCGGCAGGATCACGAGCTTGCCCGTGCCGGCCAGGCGTCCGGTCATCAGCAGCCGGGCGATGTTGGACTTCGTGCCCGCGTTGTCCGCGGGGTACCACGAGAGGATTTCGCGGACCTGGGGTGTGATGGACATCGTGCGTCTCCCTTGCGCTCACCGAGCGGGTCGCCGGTGCGGCTGTGGGCCGCATCCATCCGCTGGGTCCGGGAGTTTAGCCCGCTTCGTTCGCCAGGGTCGCGCGGGTTTCTCGAGAGATGCGGGAGCTGCGTGAGGGTTGCCCGGCTTGCCCGGGTCGGGGTGCGGCGTCGCCCATCTCTGACCGAGCGGCGAGCGCGAGATCAAGGCGGCGAGCCGAAATCGGCCCTGCACGGGCCGTGCGAGGCGAGCCAACGCGGAGATCGCGCTCTCCGCGACGCGTCAGGCGCGTGATCCCGGTGAACGATGCGGGCTGACCCAAGCGGGGCCGGACAGAAGCTGCGGCGTCGGACAACCTCTCAGAAGACCAGTTCCTCACCACCCACCGCTGGGCGCACGCCGGGGCGGTCCAGCGCGGCGACCTCGGCCGTGATCTCCGCCTCGAACCCCGGCTTCATGTGCGTGGCGAACACCTTCACGTCGGCGGGCAGGTGGGCGCACTCGGCCGCCATCATCTCGGGTGTGAGGTGACCGGTCATCTCGGCGAACGCGCGCATCCGGTTCGGGAAGGACGCCTCGATGAAGACCGCGGCGAGGGGGCTCGCGTCCCGGGGGAGGTCGCGGCAGGCGCCGCCACCGACGGTGTCCGCACACATCAGCACCGAGACCGTTCCGTCATCGAGGAGGTATCCGATCGCCGGCACGGAGTGCTGCATCGGCACGGCGGTCACTCGGTACCGGTTCACGGCGCGGGTCTCGCCAGGTGCGATGACGGTCGGCGCCACGTACGGCGTGTCGGCGGACGGCACGTCGAACGCGGGGAACCACATGACGTCGTTCATGAGGTGAGTTCGAAGTGCCTCGATCGTCTGCGACAGTCCGTGCACGTTCAGGGTCGGTGTGTCGGGCGTCCGGTTGATCGTAGTGAGCGGCAGGTCGCGGACGTGATCCCAGTGCGAGTGCGTCACGAAGACGTCCGTGACCGCGCGCTGTTCCTCGAGTGTGAGCGTTGCGGCGAGCGCGCCGGCGTCCACGGAGACCCCGTGCTCGAACAGATAGCACGATGGCTCTGCGCCCTTGGCGCTGCCCCCGCTGCAGCCGAGGACGCGGATCCGCATCAGCCCGTCCGGCGCCACGACGATCGGGTCGCCGCGGTCATCGTCCGATCTCCCCGAGCGTGCGGCTCGAGTTGCGCGCGCCCTCTGCGTTGAGCAGCCAGCCCAGTTCCTCGTCCATCTCCTCGACCTCGACCGTGACGATTCGCCCGGTCTCCGAACCGGGTAGCGGATCGACGTGCGTCACGGTGCCGTCCATCGACAACCCCTCGGGTACCTCGGGGAGGATCGCGGAGACCGTGATCGGCCCCAGTGCCGGCTCGGCACCCATGTGGATGCGGAGTCCGGCGATGTCGCGATCGTCGAGGACTGCGCCGTTGAGCATGCCGTCGCCGGCCTCGTCGCCCCAGGTGACGATGACGGGGATGGCTGCGGTCACACCGTGCGGGCCGCGGAGGGTGCGCACGCTGAACACGTGAACGGGTGTGTCGCGGTTCTTCACGCGTACCGCAGGGAACGCGTATGCGCCGGCGTCGTCGCCGAGTCCGTCCCACGTTGACCCCTCGACCAGAACTCCGCCCGGGAATCCCTGCGCCTCGACGCGCTGCGCCGTGTTGACCGCGTCACCGATGATCGTCCACTCGATGCGGTCCTCGCCCCCGATGTTCCCGGCGACGAACTTGCCCGAGTTCAGGCCGAGCGCCATGCGGATGCTGGGCTCACCGGCTTCGTGCAATGCGAGGTTCAGATCGAACAGGCGCGCCTGCATGTCGAGTGCTGCCGCGGTCGCCATGCGTGCGTGATCGGCGTTGGCGAGCGGTGCTCCCCACACCGCGAGGATCGCGTCGCCACCGAACTTGTCGACGGTTCCCTCCCAGCCGAAGATCGCGTGCAGCATCGACGTGAAGTACCGGTTCAGGCGGTCCACGACCTCGACCGGCGGCAGCCGTTCCGCCATCGCCGTGAACCCGACGATGTCACTGAACATCACGGTTCCTGTGACCATCTCTCCGCCGAGGTTCGCGTCGAGGGTTCCGTCGCCGGTCTGTGAGACGACGTCGGGCGAGAGGTAGCGGGAGAGGCTCGTCCGAATGCGGGTTTCGTCCTCGATCTGGGAGATCAGCTCCGCGTTCTTGAGGAAGATCGCCATCGGGCCGGCGATCCCTTGCAGCAGGTTCAGGTCCTGGAACGCGAACGGCTGGCTGAGCGACGCCGTGTCGAGGTAGATGACACCGAGGAACTCATCCTTTGCGAGGAGCGGGGCGCACATGATCGAGCGGCCGCCCGCAGCGACGATGCTGTCCTTGCCGGAGAACCGGTCGTCGTGCGCCGTATCCTCTGAAAGAACCGCCTTGCCTTCGCGCTGCACGAACTGGATCAGCGACGTCGAGATCCGCATCACCGAATCGTCGGCCGAGCTGCGTTGCCGGGTTGCGTCCACCCGGAAGGAGCCGAGATCGTCGCGCACCACGACGGCGCTTCGGTCGAGCTGCTCGAACAGGTCGAAGAGCGTGTCGAGCACTTGCCCGAGGAGGGCCTGGCGGTCGAGAACGGTTGCCAGGTTGCTACTGATGCGGGCGATCGTCGACAGCCGCTCGTTGATGGCGACGAGGTTCTGGTACGACAGTGCGACGGTCGCGTTCGTCGACCCGTCGTCCTCCTCAGCCACGAGCGCTCTGTCGAGGGAGGCCTCGGCGTCCACGAGGTCGACGGAGATCGACGTGGTGCCGGGATCGCCGAGCGCTTCGAACTCGATGCGTCCGTAGCCGATCATGACCACGTCGCCGGTGCGGAGGATCGCTTCGGTCGCGCTCTCCCCGTTGACGAGCGATCCGTTCCGGCTGCCGAGATCCTCGAACCGCCACTTGCCCTCGCGGAACGCGAACCGGGCATGCTGTCTCGAGACGAGGTCTCCGAGTATTTGGATGTTGGCTCGCGGGGAGCGGCCGATCACGACCTCACCGTCGAACTCGATGTTACGAGCTTCGGCCTGATCGCCTGTGATCGTCAGTCTCGCCTTCGCCACGAGCGCAGGATACGATGGGGGAGCGTCGCCCGAGCGCATTTCGGCGCACGCCGCGTCTCGCCGAACCGAGAAAGTCCGACCGGCGACACGAGCCGCTGCCGACACGCACAGCCTGGGGCGCTCGCCACGGGAGGTCGAGACCCGAGAGATGCGCATCCGGATCTCGGTTGAGGGGGTTGTTCGCGACGAGCGCGAGATCGATCAAGAGGTCGTGATCGGGCGCTCGCGTGGTGCGGACGTCGCCATCGACGACGAGGAGCTCTCCTCACGGCACCTCGCGATCCGCCCCCGCGGGCGAGGGCTCGAAGCCGAGGACCTCGACTCGACGAACGGGACCGTGCTCGACGGTTCTGAGCGCCTGCGCCCCGGCCATCCCGTGGCATTCGCGCGCGGCAACAAACTGTCGCTCGGGCGAACGGTCGTCGAGGTCGTTGCACACGCCGCAGATGGCGTGGCATCCGAGTTCCACAGCTCGACAGGAGAGACAATCCTCGGCGGGCCCGCGGCGGGCCACACCGGGCTGGTTGCCATCGCGCGGTTCAAGGCGGCCGAGGCCCGCCTCGTGATCGCCGCCGAGCACGACAGGAGATCCATCCCGCTCACCGAGATGGAGATGACCGTCGGCCGCGACGCAAAGACCTGCCAGATCGCCGTGTCGCACGCGTCGATTTCCGGCCGCCACGCGGCTATTCGGTATGCCGAGGGCAGATTCGAGGTCCGTGACCTCGACTCGTCGAACGGTACGTTCGTGGCGGGCAGCCGGACCTCCGGCTGGACGACGCTGCCGCCTCACACGCCGGTGACTTTCGGGACGGTGGACTGCCTCTTCGTGACGCGGCCACCTTCCGGCGGCCGCACGGAGGATCCCCTGGCGGGCGCGCTCGTGCGCCACGTCGTGGCGCAGGGCCGGGCGACCGTCCATCAGGGTGACGAGGTGCTGGCGGCCCATCGCGACGAGCAGCGCGACGTCGGTGACCTGCTCGTCGAGCGGGGCCTCCTGACGCCCGCGCAATGGTGCGAACTCCATCGCCAGCGGGACGCCATCGCCGCCGTCGCGCCGTCCGCGCGCGCGGTCGGTTCGTCCAAGTGGGTGCTCGGCATCGTCCTGATTCTGCTGACGGTAGCGATCGCGGCCGTGGTGTACCTCGTCACGCGATGAAGCTTCGCATCACGGTTACCGGCGCTCTTCTCGTAGCGGCGGCGGTCGTGGTCACGGTGCCGGTGATCACGCTGCGCGCGGAGGGCCCGTACAGCTTCCCGCACGCTCCGCACCTGTCGGCGGCCACGGTCGACCGCGGGCTAGCGTTCGCGGCCGACCGCGGCGATCCGGACGACTCCGAGTGCCGCGTGTGTCACGACTACACGGGGGGCGAGGAGACGCACCTGAGTGGGTGTGCGCAGTGCCATCAGGACGACGCGCACCTGGTCGTCGAGCGAGCAGCACCGCACGGTCCGCGCACGCCATTCCCGCACGCATCCCACCTGCGCGACGAGTCGATCACCTGCTTCGACTGCCACCGGATGAAGGTCGAGTACGACTGGGTCGAGTTCTCGGTGCCCGCGGGCGGGCTCGGGCCGCGCGGTCACGGCGGCTCGCCGGGGGGTGCGTTGGGGACGCGAACGTGCGCGGACTGCCACGCGGAGCATGAACCCGCCGGGGGGCTGGTCACGCAGGACGGCGTCACGGGAGACGGCCGCCGCTGCGCCGCGTGCCACCAGGGCGCGACGTCGATCCTCCCACAGCGCTACCGGGCAGCGCGCTCGACGGCCGCGGGCGTGCGCCCGTTCCTTCACGCTGATCACGGCGGCGCGGCGGCGGAGTGCGACGACTGCCATGCGGGCATCCGCGCAAGTCAGACCATCTGGGACTACGACCCCGCGACCGACACCCGCGATCGCTGCTCCGCCTGCCACGTTGCCGACGCGGCGGGTACGGCGCTAGCGGGCGTGGCGACGCCCGCCCGGACGAGCAAGTTGCCATACGTCGCGTTCGACCGCTTTCCCCACAGTGCGCATCTTGTGCCGGCCGGGACCGTGGAGACGAGCGGCGCCGTGACAGCGGGATGCCGGACTTGCCACTTCCCGGAGACGGATGCGGCGGCTGCCTCGCTCTTCCCCCTGCGCAGCGGTTCCGGCAGAGGTTCGGGCAGCAATTCGACCGAGCCGGTGGGCCGCGCAGAGCTGATCGAGTACCGCGCCTGCGCGCCGTGTCACGCTACATGGAGTGTGGCGAATCACGGAGTCGGCGCGTGGGCCTGCTTCAAGTGCCACTCGGGAGATCTCGAGGCGGACGGCGCCCTCGCCGTCGCGACCGCCCGGGTCGAACGGGACGACGTCGAAGCCGTCGCGTTCGGCGTGCATGCGCATCCCGGAGTGACGACGAACGGTGCGGTGCTCGTCGACGACTCCCAGCCGGACGGGAAGACGTGCAGCGACTGTCACGTCGCGGACAACGAGACCGTGCCGTCGCGCCTTACCGGGCGCACGTTCGACCACGCACCGCACGTCAGCGATCTCCCGACCTCAGCGGAGTGCCTCGGTTGCCACGCGACGGCAGCCACGACATCGTGGAGCGAGGATCTCTCCCGCTTCGACACCCACGTGGAACGTGTCGGCCCAGCTCGGGCCGGCATCGATCCGCGTGGATGCCTCGACTGCCACGCGGGAGCGCTGCCCGGGGAACTCGGCGTGCGGCGGGTTTCGGCCGTCGTCCCACAGTTCGACCACCGATCGCACGCCTCGGCCAAGACGTACATCGGCGCGCCGGACGGCATCCCCTGCACCACCTGCCACGAGCCCGGCGGTGACACCGGATACCACGTCCCGGCGGACGTTGCGGACTGCACGCGTTGCCACGGGCACGATCCGGCCGACACGCAGAAGTTCGGGCGCACCGGCGTCGCGGCGTCGCGCGAGGAGGCGACGCGCTGTGCCCATTGCCACGGCGGTGCGTGGCCGGTCGGGGACGCGGCTCCGGCGCATCAGCCGCGCACCCGCGTCCACATCGACCTCTTGCCGGGAACGCAGTGGCACGACCGCACGGGCGCGTGCGCTGCGTGTCACGAGCGGTCCTCGTCCGCCTCGGGGTCGTCGTACCAGCAGGGGTCGTCGTACCAGGAGGGGTCGGCGTACCAGGAAAGGATCACGCGCGCGAAGGTCACGAGCAGCATCCACGACGATCCGCAGTTCGCCGACGCATGGTTCAACGACCCGCGCATCGACAAGCCGGAGGGAGACCCGGGCGGCCAGGGTCGGACGTGCATGACGTGCCACCGGCGCGAGCCACGCGGCTACCTGAGGAACCTCGGGGAGTGAGCGACGCGATCACTCTGTCCGGCCGCCGCTTCGGTGTGCGGTTCCTCGGGCGACCGCGCGCTTGGCTCTGGCTGGCACTGACGATGATCCCGTTCGCCACCGGCTGGGCTCTCGTGGCTCTGCCGGCTCGCGGATCACCCGGCGACGAGCGAACCTGGTTTCTCTGGTCGGGCAACGTCCTGCTCGCACTGTTCATCGTCGCGGCGCTCTTCAGCGCGCGAAAGTGGTGCATCAAGCTGCGCGTGGTCCGTGACATGGGCCGGCGCACACCCGAGCAGACCGATGCGGCGTGGGCGGGCGTGCAGGACGTCAATCGCAAGGTCCTCGCCGGTGCCTATGCCAGCGACGAGCGCGTCCTCGAGGCGGCCCACAAGGTGCTGGTGCATCACGGTGTGGATCGCGCCCAGCGGGCGACGCTCTCCGCGTTGCGCGTGCAGGACCGAACGGTGCGCGTCGTACGGCTCGTGCGTCGCGAGCCGTTGGGACGTCTCGAGGCATGGCTCGAGGCGCACATGGGCGTCGGTGTCACCGCGTGCCTTGGGGTGTGGCTGCACGCGGACCTGATGGTCTGGCACCACGTCGGCTGGGCGCTGGTCACACTCTCGTCGCTGATCCTGATCTCCGGCGTGTTCGGTGCGGTGGCCTACCGCTTCGTGCCTCCGGCGCTCTCACGCGCCGATCCCGGCATTCCGTATGAGGAAGCGGGCGTCGCGCGGGCGACGTATCACCAGTGCGTGACCGGCATCCTCGCCACGCTCGACGAACCGCTGCGGACAGCACTGGCTCCGCTGCGCAAGACGGCGCGTTCGCAGGCGGCCATCGCGCGGCGCAATGCGGTCGTCCTCGATGAGGTCGCTCCGGCCCATCCGGAGTCTGCTTCCTTGATTCGCGATCTCGCGGTCATGGCAGCGTCCCGTGACCGCCTGCGGGAGGTGACCGCACCGGCCGTCCGGTTGGATCGCATGCTCGTCGTGTGGAAGTGGATTCACATCCCGCTCTCGCTGCTGCTCTTCGGCGTCATCGCAGTGCACGTGTTCCAGGTGATTTGGTACTGACGTGGGCGCAGACGACGCCGATCGCCCCGACGACGCAAGCGCGGGTCCCCCCGGTCCTCCGAAGCCTCCCGGTCCGCCGAAGCCTCCCGGTCCACCGACGCCTCCCGGTCCACCGAAGCCTCCAGGCGCGCCGCCGCCCCCGGCACCGCCGCCGCCGTCCGGCGCGCCGAAACCCCCGAAGCTCCCAGTGCCGCCGGGGCCGCCGAGCTCACCCGGTGCGCCGACGCCACCCGGTCCGCCCAAACCGCCGGGCACTCCGAAACCGCCGGGCCTGCCGCAGCCGTCGGGGCAGCCGGTGCCACCCGCGGCCGCAGGTGCCCCGGAGCCCGCGACGTTCGCGGAGGGATCGCAGGAGGCCCACCTCGCGGCGCTCGACGTCTTCGGCGGGCTGACGCCGGGCATGGTTCGTGCCGTCGCGGCGGAAGGGCAGTTCCGCGCGTTCTCGTCGCGCGCTGAGATCTGCCGGGAGGGGGAGTACACCTCGGAGTTCTTCGTCCTGCTCGACGGGACCGTCGGCGTCTACAAGGCCGAGGCTGGCGACCGCAACTACCTCGGCACGCTGAGTTCGGGGAACTGGTTCGGCGAGATGAGTTGCATGTCGCACGCGCCTCGCAACGCAACGGTCCTCGCCGAGGGCGAGGCTCTCGTGCTCCAACTCCCGCGGCACGTGTTCATGAAGTGCTACGGCGATCGAAAGAGCACCGCGTTCAAGACGCGTATCGACGACGCCTATCGCGAGCGCGCTCTGGAGAACCACCTCGGCTCGGTAGCGCTGTTCCGCGGACTGTCTCGCCGCGTACTGCGCGAGATCGGACGCGTCGCTGAGCTGATCGTGGCGGAGAAGGGCGAGGCCGTCGTCGAGCAGGGAGCGCCCTGTGACGCGTTCTTCCTCGTTCGCACGGGTCACGCGCGTGTGATTCGCACGACCGGGGACGACGAGGAAATCGTCGCGTGGCTCTGCGAGAACTCGTTCTTCGGTGAGCTGGCGCTGCTCGGAGACACGCCGCGCGGTTCGGCCGTCGAGGCCGTGGATCGCATGGATCTGGTGCGCATCCCGCGCGAGCCGTTCCTGGCGCTCCTCGAAGCCCACCCGGAGGTAAAGGCCACGGTCCTCGCGCGGGTGCGGCAGTTGATCGAGACGGAGAACCCAAGTCCCGACGACGCGAAGGCGCGCGAGCGCGCGACCGAGATCGGCACCGAGCACGAGGTCATCAAGGCGGGTGATGCGCTCGTGATCGACATGAGCAAGTGCACGCACTGCAACATGTGCGTGACGGGCTGCATCGAGGCGCACGACGATCGCATTCCGCGGATCGGCAAACGGGGGATTCGCTACGGCGACCTGCTGCTCACTTCGTCTTGCTACAACTGCAAAGTCCCCGACTGCATGCTGGCGTGCAAGTTCGGTGCGATTCGCGTGATCGCCAGGGGCAGGTGCAGATCGACGCCGACGCGTGCACCGGATGCACGCTGTGCGAACCCGCTTGCCCGTACGGCACGATCCACATGCAGTCGCTACTCGACGAGACTGGCGTCGCCGTCACGGCCACCGTCGCGAAACCGTCCGTGTTCGAGAGCCTGATCCGGACCATCGGATTGCGCAAGCGGCCGGCGTCGCCTCCGCAGCCGCGCAAGATCGAGGGGGAACCGAAAGCCAAGGTCGAGAAGCTGCCGAAGGCTCTCGCGGTGAAGTGCGACATGTGCGCCGGCCGGGCGGATATGGCGTGCATCTACAACTGCCCGTGCGGCGCGATCGAACGCATCGATCCCGATCACCTGCTGGGATCGCAGTGACGCCGCGCTTCGTCCTCAAGTGGAAGATGAAGGGGCGGCCGAACCGCGCCCGCCAGGACGAATCGGTCGAGCGTGGACGGCTGCTCGTCGGTTCGCGTCCGCTCGCCGACATCTACGTGACGGATCGCATGGTCGCGCAGCAGGCCGCGGCCCTCGTGTTCGATGGCGCCTCCGTCTCTGTCGAGACGCTCGATGAGTTCACGGGGGTCTACGTCGACGGCCGCGCGGTCGACGGGCGCACGAGCGTCCCGGAGAACGCCGTGGTGCAGGTGGGGCACACGCTGATCGAGATCGACGTGGACGTCGGAGAGGGCGTGTGCACCGTCACGACGAACGAGCAGCACCTATCCAGCGCCGTCGATGCCCTTGTCCGGAAGGCGAAGCCGCCGCGGCCGTTCCGCCTGGTCGAGTCGGGACCCCAGGAGCACCGCTGGGGACGCTCCCCCGTGCTCCGTTGCTCCGTTCTGATCGCGTGCGCGCTCGGTCTCGGCGCATTCGCATCGG
Organism: Planctomycetota bacterium; assembly: GCA_965248445.1. Lineage (GTDB taxonomy): Bacteria > Planctomycetota > JAJSAM01 > JAJSAM01 > JAJVHW01 > CBDFJG01. The sequence continues at coordinate 191,164 of CBDFJG010000001.1, read as the reverse complement.
TCCCGTTCCTGATCGACACCGAGTGGCAGTCGCGGGGCGAGCTCGCGTGGCACCATCGGATCGGCGCGCACGCGCAGGGGCCCGCATCGTGCGCGGACTGCCACGATCCCCTCGCCGACGACTACACGCCCAAGTGCGCTGCCTGCCACGAGGGATACGACGACGTGCAGTTCCATCCGTTCGGGCGCGCCGCCGACACCCCGTGCAACGAGTGCCACGAGGACCACCGCGGCGCGAATGCCGACCTGATCCCGGTACGCGATGCCCCTGGCGAAGACGGCTGGAGCGAGTTCTGCCTCGGCTGTCACGGCGTCCTCGAGCCAGGCGCCTCCGGTGAACGGTCGGCGCGGGACCGAGCGGGCGAACCGCGCACGCGCGCTCTCGTCGTGGACGGCTTCTCCCACCGGGAACACCGCATCGCGGAGCAGCGATCGCGAGTACGTCGCGGACCCGCGGCTGCGCCGGACGGTGCGTTCCCCGTCGAATGCTCGGCGTGTCACGCGGCGCGGGTCATCGATCTACGCAGCGACCCCGCGGGGTCCGACTTCAAGATTGTTGACTACGAAGGGTGTCTCGAGTGTCACGCTGACTGGGCCGTTCCCGTTCACGGGCGCGATGACAACGGCTCGGCGTGCGCCGACTGTCACGCGCGGTCCGGGCCGCCGGATCACGTCGGCGTCGATCTGCGCTCCGTGGATCTACCCGCGACGGGCCGCATGTGGTCCGTGCCGCCGCGACGGCATGACATGAGCAACGACGAGTGTCGGACGTGTCATGTGCGCGACATCACTCCGGACCGCCGCACTGACACGCCGGTGGAACTCGCGTTCCGCCACGACCATCACCTGAAGGGCGTGGCGTCGCCGGGCACCGGTCTCGTCTTCTCCGAGCAGTGCGTCGCCTGCCACCCCGCTGTCGCGAAGTCGGAGTCGTTGGCCGGCGTGGAGATCGTCGATACGTCGTCGTGCGGCGAGTGCCACTCGGGAGGCGACCCGCGTCCGCTCCCGGGCAACGGCACGCGGACAGTGGTGGACATGTTCCACAGCCTGCACACGGTCGATCCGACGGATGCGATGACCGGCGCGCGACGCTCGCTCGCCGAGCGCGAGAAGCTGCTGTCCGGCTGTCTGTCCTGCCACGTGCCGGAGGCGGACACGGGGCGCGTCTCGTTCCGACCCGGAACGCGCGACTGCACCGCGTGTCACACCCGCCACGCGAACGTCGGGGCCGGCAGATGCGTGCTCTGCCACGTGGACCGCGAGTTCGAGGGCAACCGTGGGAAGGACGGGCGCTTGCTCTTCGTCTACAGCGAGCTGGGCCCCTTCGAACGGTCGAAGGCGGCACGGAAGACGACGGCGGCCCTGCCGGGCTTCGGACACACGAGTGCCGGGCACGCCGACGTGCCGTGCGGAGACTGCCACACCAAGGCGGCGGTCGATGAAGCCGATCGGGTCACCAGCGTGCTGTGGCCGGCCTACGACCACGCCGCGTGCGTGCAGTGCCACGCTCTCCGGCGCTTCCATCGATGACCGGTCCCTGAGACAATCCACCCATGCCCGACAAGACCGAGTTTCCCTACGACCGCTGGGACGAGCTCAAGGCACTGATGGAGAGCGACGGCACCGACACGGTCGTCGCGCACATCGAGGCCCACGAGGACCTCCTCAAGCGCCGCAAGCTCTACCTGTTCGCGGCGTCTGCGTTCGCCCACAACGAGTGGGAGGGCAAGAACCTCGACGCTCTGATCGCAATCGCCGGCTCCGGCATCCGCGAGGGACTGCGCGAGGCGTCCGACGAGGTCGATGCCGAGGTCGCGGCCCGCCGCAAGGACTTCGCGAACGTCCTCTCCTACAACCTCTCCGCGTCTCTGGCCGACTGCTGGCCGGATGATCCCTTCCCGCGCGAGCGCCGCCACCTCGAGGCGGGACTGCGCGCGGCCGAGGACTGCGTTCGCTGGAGGGATGAGCTCGAGAAGGGACCCGGTCCGAAGAGCATGGCGAACTGGGCGCTCGGTATGCACCGCTTGTCTCTGGGGGATCTCTCGGGGTCGCGGGAGGCGTTCGCGCTGTCGCTGGAGCAGGCCCGCGCGGCCGCGACCGAGCGGGAGGAGCGAGAGGTCCCCAATGACGAGGACTTCGCCACGGCGCTCGGCGAGGGCTATCTGGGGATCTCCGAGGACGTGCTCGGCGAGGGCGGCAGCGCGAGCCGCTTCGAGGCAGCCTGCTCGGCGTTCGAGCGGATGTCCGAGGACGCCGAGAAGAAGGACGACGCGGAGTTCGGGCTTTCCCAGCTACGTGAGGCTCGCAAGCGCTACCCCCGCCAGGAGGGGTGACAGCGAGCGCGCGGGTGATATGCTCCCGCGGAGCGGCGCCCGGATACCGGCGCGCCTCTCGCCAACAGACCACCACCGCTACAGGAGTGCCCATGCGTTCGTTCATCCTCGCCGCCGTATTCTCGTGTCTCGCCCTCACCGAGTGTGAGCTGTTCGACAAGCCCACGGTCTCCGTGCAGGTGAAGCAGAGTGAGTGCACCGACTGCACTCTCGATCTCGACGTCGCGACGGACGGCGTGATCGGCGACGTCGCTGCGGAAGCGATCGGCGAAGCGGCCTCCGAGTGCTCCGAAGCGGCCGAGTGCTCCGAAGCTGCCGAGTGTGACGGGCCGAGCGATTGCTCGATCGAGTGGGAAGAGTGCGACGAGTCGACCGCGCCCGGTAAGGACGGCGGCCCCAACTAACCGCCGGGCGAACAGAGCCCATGCGTGGCCCGTCGCGCACGGTGGACGGCATCCGAACGGAGGTGCTAGATCGCTGCGCGGCGGGCCATCCTCGTGTCCTGATCTGCCATCCGCTCCGCACGGACGGTCCGCGTGCGGAGCCGTTCCCGACCCTCTTCTGGCTCGCGTGCGACGAGACGCACCGCGCACTCTCGGTGCTCGAGGGGGACGGCGCGATCGAGCGCCTCGAGATGCGTCTGCGCGATGATCCAGCGCTGGCCGCGCGGTTCGGTGCCGACCACGACGCGTACGTCGCGGAGCGCTGGTCGCGGCTGTCGGAAGACGAGCGCGCGCTCGTCGAGGGAAGCAACTTCCTGTACGTGCTCCGGGACCGCGGCATCGGCGGGACGCAGAGCCGCGCGAACGTCAAGTGCCTACACCTGCACTACGCACATCACCTGGCCCGCGGAACCGTAGTGGGCGAACTGATCGAGGAGCTTGCCGGCGGCCCGATCGTCTGCTGCGCGACATGAGACAGCCGATCTGGCTAGACTGAATGGGCATGGGATCGTCGAGACGTCGGAAGATTCGTGTGCCGCGGGCTATCGCGGCGCTCGCCGCCGTGGCTCTGCTCGGGGCGCTCCCCGCGTGCGCTGTGTCCCGCGCTTGCGCCGGCGGATGCACGGTCACGGTCGACTCCCCGACGGGGAGTGAGACCGACGAACTCGGCGGGTTCGTGCCGCTGCTCCAGAGCTTCGACCTGAGCTTCGCCGGCGGAGACCGCCCCCTGTGGTCCATCGGCGTGGGCGCGCGGCGCGGCGGGAGCGACGCCTTCCACCTTGAACTGAAGGACGGCGATGGCGGCGACCGGATGGCGGGGAGCGCGCGGTACTTCCGCTGGAGCGAAGGCAGCCGCGTGTTCTTCGGCTTGCCCGAGGACAGCTCCTACGGGGTGCAGCAGTTCGCGTCGGGCACGAGCTGCACGTCGACGTGCGATCTGACGATTCGCGACGAACCCGACAGCGTCTTCGTCATCACCGGCTTCCGGTTCAACTTCCCGGACGGGGAGAACAACCTCCGCAAGATCGGGATCCGGCCGTGGGGACGCCATGCGGCATCTGGTACGCGCGTCATCAGGGCCGCGTGCCAGGACGATGACGGCGCAGAGCGATTCGACATCGAGTTGAGTTACATCCTCTTCCCGAGGAGCTGGACGACACGCGCGACGATCGCCGGAACGGACTTCCTGGCGCCCGTTCCAGGTCCGCGGATCGACGTGCCCTTGAACCGGATCTGGCGAGGGAGCATTCCCCTGCTGACGGGATTCCAGCTGGAGTTCGGAGACGGCGACGAGCATGTCCGCAGGCTCGGTGTCGATGGCACCGACGCGCGCGTGGTGTTGACGCTGCACGACGACGACGAGGCGGAGCGGATCCACGCGCTCGCGTGGTACTCGGCCTTCTGCGAGGCGCCGCTCAACGAGAACGTGCAGATCCAGGAGTGCACGAGGCCCTAGCAGACGAGATCGGAGCAACGGAGCGCGTCCGCGGAGCCGTTCACTTCGACTCGACCTGCTTGCTGCCGACGCGCTTCCACCACTTCTGCCAGTCACCGGGGCGGGCGGCGGAGAAGCGCTGTCCGGTCAGGCGGGTGAGCGCATTGCGGATCTCGACCTTGCGCTTGCCGTCCTTCAGCATCGGGATGAGATAGGGCACGGCCGGCAGTCCGAACTTGTCGAGCGCTTCGAAGGCCGCGTTGCGTTGCATCCCAGCGCGTTCCGTGCTGCCCGGCAACAGATAGAGCGCGATCTTCCGCGTGGCCGGGACGAAACCCGTGTCGCCGAGCGCGCGGATGACGTCGACCCGCTTTTCGGTGCTCTTCGTCTTGAGTCCCTCGAGCAGCCCGTCGACTCCGGCTCTGCCGAGCGAACCGAGACTCGTGAGCGCAGCACCCGAGACGGCGTCGTCGTTCGAGAGCACGAAGCGTCCGAGCCAATGCGCGACCGAGCGCCCGTCGACGTCGCCCTTCGCGCAGATGCGGCTCAGCACATCGACCGCAGCGGCCTGATGTTCCGCGCTCTTGCCGTGGTAGAGCTTGGTCAGGTTCTCGGCCACGCGCTTCCCGCCGATCGCAACGAGTCCGTCGGCGGCGTTCTTTGCAACGACCTCATCCTTGTCGAACAGCACCTTCGCCAGCGGGAAGCCCGCGGCGCCGCTGCCCAGCTTGCCCAGCAGTGCGGAGGCTCGGCGGCGGTCCTCCTGTTCCCTGCTCCGCAGCATGTCGGAGAGACGCTTCACGACGCGCGTGACCTCGGCGCTGTCCTTCGCGTCGAAGTCGTCGGGATCGACGCCGGACTCTTCCTTGAGCACCACGCGCATGCGATCCGTCAGGGCGCCGAGCTTCAGCGCCGCCTTCTGGTACTCGGGCAGCGTCGGATCGTCGTACTCGAACAGGAACTTCTCGTACAGCGCGTGCAGGTGCGCGACGTCCGCGGGCCGCCGCGCCTCTTCTTGCTGGAGCGCCGCGAACACCTCGCGCGCTTGCGTTGCGCGTAGTGCCTCCGCATCGAGCACTGGAGCGACGACTTCGTCCTCGGTTGCCGGCGGAGGCTCGTCGGTGACGGGGGGTGGTTCGTCCTTGCCCGGCGGGTCGTCCTCGACCGGCGGCGTCGGCGTGTCGGATGCGCCGCCGATTCCCCCCGCGTCGTCGTCGGCGTCGTCTTCTCCGGCGCCGGTGCTCTTGACGGGAGGGAGTTCGACGACGCGGTCGTCCGAGCCGCCCCTGAACTCGTTCAGAGTGGCGAACTTCTTGATCCAGTAGAGGTTCGCGGAGACCGAGCAGTACTCGCTGTCGAGCGAATCGGTCTGGCCCGGGCTTGCGTCCAGGTACGTGTCGAACAGCCGGCGGGCTTCCTTGAGCAGCTTGTATGCCGCCTTCCGTCCCTTCTTGCGGTCGGCCGGACTGTTGTCCGGGTTCATCGCTAGCTCGAGGTGGGGCTGCGCCTGCTTCACCATCGCGCGCGCCTGATCGAGTTCTGCGGGCGCGGCGAGAACGGTGCGCGGTGCGACGGCCTGCGTCAGCGTGACTGCCGGAAGCAGTAGGAGGGCAAGCAGCGCGGCGCGGTGAATCATGCTCTCGCTACTCGGCCGCGCCGCCGTTCTCCTCCCACCACTTCTGCCACGCGCGCGGCCGCGACGAGAGAGTCACGCCGCTGATCTCGCGCAGCGCCCTCGCGGTCCACCCCTTCGTGCGCTTGTCCTTGAGGCCCGGGATCAAGTAGGGGATGGCGGGCTTGCCCATGGCCTTCACTGACTCGAACGCGGCCTTGCGCTGCATCCTGGTCTTCTGCGCGTCGCCGAGCAGCAGGAAGCGCGTCATTTGAGTGGCGGACTTGTAGTACTTGATCTGGCCGAGTGCCTCCATGATCGCCACTCGCTTCATGACGTTGCGCGTCTCGAGCGCCTCCAACAGTCCGGGCCCGCCCGCCTCGCCCAGTCCGATCAACGCGTCGAGCGCGCCCTCCGCAACCTTCGAGGTGTTGGACAGCATGAAGCGGCCGAGTTGCTCGCTGACCGAGCGTGCGTCGACGTCGCCCTTCGCGCAGATGCGACGTAGCACGTCGAGCGCGGCCATCTCGGCCTCGGGCTTCTTGCCGCGGTAGGTCTTCGTGAGATTCACGGCCACGCGCCGGCCGCCGATGGCGACGAGCCCGTCCGCCGCGAGCCGCGCGACCTCGGGGTCCTTGTCCCGCAGCACGTTCACGAGGGGGAAGCCGGCGGCGCCGGTGCCGAGCTTGCCGAGGAGCTCTGCCGCCTTGCGACGGTCCTCGTCGCTGCCCTTCTTCAGCATCTTCGTGAGACTCTTGACGACGCGCGTGACTTCGGCGCTGTCCCTCACGTCGAAGTCGTCCGGATCGACGCCGGACTCCTCTTTGAGCACGACCTTCATGCGATCGGTCAGCGCGCCGAGCTTGAGAGCCGCCTTCTGGTACTCCGGAAGAGTCGGATCGTCGAACTCGAACAGGAACTTCTCGTAGAGCGCGTGCGCGTGGGCGACGTCGCCCGGGCGCTTGGCTTCCTCCGCCTCGATTGCCTCGAGGACGTCGCGTGCTTCCTGTGCGCGCAGCACTGCCGGATCCTCGGGGGGCGGCTTCACGACGGTTGGGCCCTCGTCGGGCGGATCGTCTTCGGTCGGGGGCTGAGGTGGCGGGTCGTCGTGCGGCGGGGGATCGTCGACGGGCGGCTTTTTCGCCGGCGGGTCGTCCCGGCTGGACGTGCCGCCGATTCCGTCGCCCCCGCTGCCGGTGTCCTCGGCCTTCTTCGTGCCGGGAAGCTCGACCGGACGGTCCTTGTCGGCTCCGCGGAACTCGTTCAGCGTCGCGAACTTCTTGATCCAGTAGATGTTCGAGGAGATCGAGCAGTACTCGCTGTCCAGCGAGCCGGTCTGGCCGGGGTTCGAGTCGAGATGCGTGTCGAAGAGGCGGCGCGCTTCCTTGAGCAGCTTGTACGCCGCCTTGCGGCCCTTCTTGCGCGTGGCGGCGTCGTTGTCCGGGTTCATCGCCTTCTCAACGTGAGGCTGGGCCTCCTTGACGAGGGCGCGCGCCCGGTCGAGCTCGGCCGGCGCCGCGAACACCGCAGGGGGCGACCCGACCGTCGCGGGGACCGCGGCGAACAAGAGGGCGATGGAGATGACGGCGGTGCGCATGCTTCCTCCCACGTACGGGACGCGGAGCGTCACTATACGGTTCCCGGCGAATTCAGGCCCCCGCTGGTCCGCGTGCTCGACGGAATGCGCGAGCCTCGTGCGATGAGGAGCTATCGCCTGTCGGGGCGGCGATTCGGCAGCGGCTTCTCCGGCGGCGTGTCGCGCACGGTGAAGATCTGGCCACGCTGAAGGTAGAGCCGCCGCTGTTCCTCGGCGTTCAGAGGTCGGGCGCCGAGTCGCCCGAAGACCGCGATCTGATGTCCGCTCTCGTCCACCGCGCGGTCGCGGTCGAGCGCCTTACTGAGCGACTTCGCGGGCGCGGGGGTCTCGAACGTCGCGATCAGCTTCGGCATCGGCCGTGGCGAGAAGCCGGCGAACTGGGGGACGGTTTCGGGCGCGGTGAGCTGGAGCACGCGGAGGCCGTTCTTCCCGTCCGCGACGTATGCAAACAGCGATGCGTTCGTCATCGCGATGCGGCACATGCGGACGTCGTTCAGCGCGCCGCCGGCCGTGAACACCTGATCGACCGCCGGCTCTCTCGGCCGCTCGACGTCAACGATCACGAGCCCTTTCTCGAGCGCGGAGACGTATGCGTACGTTCGTGCCACGTAAACGTCGTTGCATGGCCCGATGGCGACGGACGCCACGACCGCGGACTGCTCCGGCGACGTGACGTCGAGGATCTTCAGCCCGGCGGCATCCGTGACGAACGCATACCGGAACTGCACCTGCACGCAGGTCACGCCCTTCAGGTCCTCGAACGTGGCGGCCACGCGGGGGGCGGGATCGCCCAGCGAGATCGCGCCGAGGTCGAGCAGCACCAGGCCGCGGTCGCAGGCCACCCAGCACCACTGCCCGGTGACCGTCACGTATCGAGCGCCGTCGAGCAGGCCGTCCGGGTTGAACACCACGTCGCGCTCTACGAAGTTGTTCGCAGGATCGCCGTCGAGGAGCGACGCGGCGCCGACCATGATCAGCCCCTCCTGCGCGTCCGCGACGTATAGGAAGGCGTACAGCGGGTGGACGCTCTGCTCCTCGTTCTCGGGACGTTGCGGACGGGTCGGATCGATCGCGAGCGTGGAGGGGCTGGCCACCGAGCGCGCGTCTTTCGTCTCCACGAAGAAGCGCTGGCCGAGCGGCGAGATGATCGAAGTCGTGATGCGCTCGCTGAACCCCTTGTTGTCCACGTTGGCGACGTCGTACAGGTACAGCCCGCCTGCGCCCTCGGCCGCGTAGAGATACTCGCCACGGAGCTGGAGCGACTGCGTGTCGGTGCCTCCGTGGTGGTACGCCTCGTCGAGCTTTCTCCCCTTCTGCTCGACGAAGCGCGCGAAGCGATCCGGGAACGCGTCGCGGTGCAGGGTGCTCCCGTACACGGCTTGCGGCTCGTCGCGCTCCGAGACGACCACGGCGTAGAAGCCCGCCTCACCGCAACCCACGTAGCAGAAGCGGCCCATGAAGTTCGTGAAGTTCGTGCCCTGTAAGAGCAACTGCGCCATGATCGCGTTGTTGTCGTCGGCCTCGGAGACGTGGCAGTCCGTGCACTGCTTGGTCTCGCGCGTGCGCACCGTGTGGGGGACGTACGTCGAGAATGCGTGTCCGCTGAAGCCCTCCGCACTGACGGTCTGCTGCTGCGAGTAGATCCACTCACGGTTCTGGTTCTGCGAGCCGACCACGACGGCACACGCCGATCGCGCCGGGCTGACCCGGTTCCCGGTAACGGATCCGTCGACGGCCAGCATGTACGCCGCGTCGCGCAGCACCTGGAAGTTGTAGCCGACCCAGTTTCGCGACTGGTCGCCCTCGAAGTGCCGGCTGTCCTTGCGCGTGTTCGCCTGCATGGGGAGGTGGCAACCGAAGCACGACGTCGTCCATGACGTGTGGCACGCCTGGCAGGTCATCGCGTCGTCGGAGTGGGCGAACGAGCCGGCGGCGGATGCATCGCCCCACGTGCGTCCGTCCTTCTGCACCGTCTTGGCGTAGCGCGCGCGCTCGTTGTAGATCTGCCGAGCCGGGCGGCCGGGGACGGTGTACTGCGCCGATGCCAGCGCCGGGTCCACGGAGTCGATCACCTGCGGGACGATCCACAGGAGGTCGTCGTCGAGCTGCGAGCGCTGGTAGAGCCGCCCCTCGCGGTAGAAAAACCGCTTGCCGAAGCCCACCCGCGATTGGCGCAGGTCGTTTCCCCCGGCCGGCCCGGACGTCACGAGGTTGGTGCGCGCCTGCGTCGTGCCGTGGCAGTCGATGCAGGTGATCTCCGTCGCCGCTCGGGGCTCCCCGTAGAGCTTCCCGTCGCCGTGCACGTCCTGCGTGAAGTGGCAGTCGACGCAGTGCATCCCGCGTTCGAGATGGATGTCCTTCAGGTGGACCGCCTTCTTCCACTTCTCCGGGTCGGTGGGGTCGATGACGTTGCCACCGGCGTCCAGCAGGTCACCCTTGCGGCTCTTCTTCCACACCTTGCGGTACAGCCAGCCGTGCCCGTGGTAGTCGGACAGCTGCATGTTGCGCAGTTCCGAGTTCAGCCGGGTGATCTCGGCGAGGAACTCCGGATCGCTCCAGCGGCCGCGCAGGGCGGCGCCCTCCGGATTACGCTGCTGGATCGTGTGGACTTCCGCGCTATCCGGCTCCCGGCCGGCGCCGTGGTAGAGCTGCGCGCCGTCCGTCTCGTTGTCCCACCACAGGTCGCCGTAGTACGTCGTGAGCATGTTCGTGCCGGGGTGCATGTGGCAGACCATGCACTGGCTGCTCGGGATCGCGCGGGTCATGCGATGCGAGATCGGATGCCCGCTCTCCTCCTTGGAGATGGTCGGATCGCCGCCCGCGTAGCGGCCGCGGTTGCCGTGCACGGCGTAGGGGCCGGAGTGCGCGGGGTCGCGGTCGTTGGCGTACACCATGTGGCAGGCAGTGCATCCGGACTGGCGGTAGTCGCCGGGGTGATCGTTCGTCCCCGGCTTCCACAACATTGGGTCGAGCAAGCGTGTCTTCAGCAGGCCGAGCCACACGGGGTCCGTGCGCAGCAGCGTGCCGAGTCCTCGCTGGCTGAAGCGCCGGGCCGGCAGGCCGGCCTCCTCTTCCGCGTTGGGGTTGGCCAGCTCGAGGGGGCGCCGCTGTCCGCGCTCGAACACGCGGAGGACGTTCCCCATCTGCGTGACGTTGTAGCGAGGCAACGGATCCAGGTATGCGAGCACGCCGCGGGCCACCTCGGCGTCAGTCGGCGGCGGAACCGTGCGGATGCGCGACGGGAATCCGTAGCGGTCGTACGCTGCGCCGAACCGCGGACGCTTGAGTGGGAAGCTGCCGTTGTTGTAGAGCGCTGCGCCCCAGAGCATCGCGCCGTGCGCCATCATGCTCTTGCGCGTGTTGTACGTGTGCTGTTCGTGGCAGTGGCCGCACGTCGACTCCGCCACGCGCAGGTCGCCGGGGTTGACGAAGCGGACGTACTCGAACCTCTGCCGTAGCCAATCCGCGTTGTCGTCCGCCGGTGTCGTCGCCGCGTTGTCCCGCTGCCGGTCACCGGAACTGATGTGCGCAAGCTCCTTCGTCGTCGCTACGGCGTCGCCGCCATGACAGTCCGTGCAGCCGAGCCGCACGATCTGCGATGCGTGCGGCTTCTCGACGCCATCGTGGCAGGTGAGGCAGCCGACGCTCTTCTCGTCCGCTACCTGCGCGCTTTGCGACATCAGACCCGCGTCCACGTCGTTGGTGGTGGGGAGTTGCGCGTGCGAGGTCCAGATCGTGCCGGGCGGCGGCGGCAGATCGTCGATGAAGCGTCCGATGCCGAGGCATGCACCGAGGCCCGTCGCGGCGAGGGCGACGATGGCGACCGGTAGCGCGATCCGTGAGCTCACCACGTGAGGATGACCTCCAGGAAGCCGGCGTAGAGCGTGTCCGCCGTGAACACGTCGCGGAAACCGGTACCGGGGACGAGCGCACTGACGCCGCCCTTGACGATCACGTTGTCGGTGAGCAAGGGACGCCAGACCACACCGGCAGAGAGGTCGTAGCCGATCTCACTGCCGATGGAGTCCTGGTTCAGGACGTACTGGATCGAATTCGTGTGGTCGAAGCGCAGGTAGGACGCGTTGGTGATCAGCTTGATGTGCGGGGTCAGCTGAGCGTCGTACCCGACTCCTCCGAGGATCAGCCCCGGGTTGACGTAGGACGGCGCCCCCTGGTCCTTGCTGCTGCGGAGGGAGTTGAGCAGGCTGAACCGCTGCATCAGACCGACTCCGCTCCCGGTCAGACGAATCGTGTTCCGGTTCCAGAACGAGAACTCGCCACCCGCGAACACCGGCGCATCGAAGATCGCGTCGAACCCTTCGCCGTCGCCGTCGAACGGGTCCTCATCGCCCTGCTGGTAGAACCCGAACACGCGGAAGCGCATCCAGTCGACGTCGACGGACAGCTCGAGTGCAGCCATCATCGCGTCGACATCGACCTCGCGGCCGGCGATCTCATCGAGAGTCGCGTTGCCCGAAGCGTGGTACAGCGAAGACGTGATGTTCAGGCGGTCCACGTGACCGTCCATGTTGAACCCGACGTAGTCGATCGAGCGCCGGCTCGGCGCGACGGTGCCGACGGCTCGCGGGCGCACCAGGAAGTCGTTCTCGTCGTAGTGCACGGACTCGTCGTCGCTGAAGTGGTGGTACGAGAGCTGGGCGGTGAGCCCCTTCGACCACTCCTTACTCTCGGAGCGCGGCAGGAGCATCTGCAGCACGTCCTGGCGGTACAGGTTGACGAGGAAGATGTCCTGCTTGATCGAGTCGAATGTGTTCAGGCCGCTGTTCGTGTCCTTGTCCCAGCGACGGAAGTACGCGGCGTTCCACAGCCACCGGTTGTCATCGAGGCTGCCGAACAGACGCGCCCCGAGCGCTTCGTCACGGAACAGGAAGCCCTTGAAGTCGCTGTTGAACTGCTGCGTGCCCAGGCGAGCCTGGATGACGTCGTACTTGTCGCTGACGGAGGCGATCGTCGTCTCCACGAAGGCCTGTTGCAACGCCGCGTGACGATCCGTGCGTCGTCCGCCGCGCGCCGGATCCGCGAACAGCGCCACGTTCTCCCGGGCCGTAGCGTGGTTCCAGTTGAACGCGCCCCGCACCAGCAGGCGCCAGTCGACGGGCTTGAAGGCCGTCTCACCTTGGAACAGGTCGAGCGTCACCTGAACCGTCTCCGCGAGGAGCGTCTGGTGTGGCTTCCCGAAGAACGCAGCATCGTTCGCGCCGCGCGGGAACACGCTCGTCGGCGTCGGCACCTTGCGCGACTCGGCGAGGCTGAGCGACGTGGCCTCGAGCAGCATGAACGTGTTCTGCGTACCCGGCAGCGGGTAGTCGCCCTTCAGGACGTTCTGGTGGTAGGGGTCCCACCACGAACCCTGGTCGTACGGCGAGTCGGACTTCGAGCCGCGCTCCCATGCGGGCATGCCGACCCGCCACCGATCGGGCCGCGTCGACTCGTTCTCGAAGAGATCGCGGGGCGTTCGCGTCGCGGGTGCATCGCCGGGTCGTGCGTACCCGAGCGGTCCGTATTCGAGTTGCTCTCGCACCGCGGGGCGCTGCGCCGTGTCCGCGTCCGCGCGGCCGTCCGGGGTTGTCGCCCGGGCGGTTGTGGGGGTAGGGGGAGCGAGCGGCGCCGCGCCGTCCGGGTTCTGGCGGGCGTAGTCGTCGAGCACGCTCTCGATGCGGAACGGCATCGGCGCGCGGTTGTCGTCCACCGGCACGACCCTGCAGGCGGCGAGAGCGAGCCCCACGACGACAGTGGAGGCGGCGCACCGCGTTCTCATCGGATCGTGACGGGCCCCGGATGCCTGGGGTGCTTCACGTACGGTGGTCCGACGGTGAGCCGAATGCGCCCGAGGCGGCCGCGCGAGTTGCGGATGCGCGCCTTCAAGAACCGGAGGCCCGTCTCTGCGACAGGATCGGCCAGCGGACCCGCGGGAACGATGCCCTCGATCCGTGTCAGCGCGCGCAGCAGCGAGTTCTTCAGTGCTTGGGGACCCGCTCGGTCGCAGCGGATCGGCGGCGCCGCTCTCAGGCCGATGGACGCGAAATCCGCCACGAGGTCGTCCTGATCCACGCCGTCGCCGGAGACGCCGACGCCGCCGACCACCTGTCCGTTGCGGTAGAGCGGTACACCGCCCGGGAAGATCGTGATGCCGTTGCGTAGCAGCGCGTCCGTGCTTCCGCCCACGGCGAGCGATCCGGTGAGGAGCCCTACGGACAGGCCGTCCTGGAGCTGGTAGATCGGTCCGGTGCCCGATTGCTGCTGACCCGCGGGGTAGAAGCGCTGGGCGTGCTGTCCAAGAGCCCGGCAGCTCCACGCGACCTTCTCGTCCGAGAAGAGCACGGTCGTGCGCGCCTTCTGCACGCTGACGTCGTAGGAGAACAGCGTCGCGTCCGGCGAGCGGTACACGCCGAGCACCTCGCCGTTCGTGTCGACGACGGAGATCCAGCACTGCATCGCGAGACCGATCGGACGGCGGATCGCGGCGCGCGTGATGTTCGCCCGCTGCGCTCCCTGCCAGAGGATGCGGCGCACGTCCGCCTCGGAGAGCAGTCCGTCGGTGCTGGCGCGGATCGGGAACGCGGCCGGACGCGATCCGCGGAAGCGCTGCGCTTCCGCGCTGGACCCGACAGGGGGATCCAAGGTGAGCGGAACGAACCGCGACGGCAGCACCGCCGCGTCGCGCAACGGGTAGTCGGTGTCCCAGACACCATCGACTCCGGGCACGATCGTCGGGGCCGTGACGTTCTTCTTGAGGTTCGCCGGCTTTCTGTAGGTGAGCCGGAAGCCGTCGACCGTGATTCGAGTCGCCCGTCGCTTGCGGTCAGGAAGGAAGCCGCGGCCGGCGGCCATGACGACGCGCTCGAGCGGACGGCCGCGTTCGAGCTTGCGATACGTGATCCGATGCCCCTTCGTCGGGTCCGTGATCGCGATCGGCGGAATCGTCACGGTGCGGTTCCGGCTGCCGTCGTCGACGCCGAGCCCACCGACTCGCTTGCCGTCCTTGTAGATGCCGATCCCGCCCAGGTCTCCGCGCACACGCGCCTGCGCGATCTCCGGCAGTCCGTCGCAGTCCTCCATCAACGGCAGCGACTGCGGCGTCGGGTAGTAGATCGCGTTCGTGTCACTCGCGGCGAGGCTCGAGAACTGCACCCCATAGAGGGGCCCGCCCGGAGCGAATCGCAGCCCCGGCGGGAAGTGGTCCTGGATGATGAACGCCGCCGTGCGGGTCGTGAATGACCCGAAGTCGCTGCTGAAGTACGCGCCCGTGCCGGCCTTGGACAGCGCGATGGCGCGGCAGCCGCTGCTCCCGGTCATGTGGAACACGCCGAGCGAGTTGCCCTCGGTGTCCACGACCGCGATCGAGAGAGGCCGCTTGGATGCGCGTCGCGCGAACGTCACACAGCGCGAGACCAGTGTCTCCACGTCGGCGGTCGTGAGCGGCGGTCCAACGGCCGCCGCCTCGCGATCCGTGACGGGGAGCACGAGGGAGCCCAGCACGAGTGCGAGCGTTGCGAGCGCCACGCACCGCGAACGCGTCATCCGCGTCGCTTGCATGCGCTTTCTCCCCCCTCCGCGGCGAGCCGCCAGTCGGCGGATCAGCTGCGGGACTTCACCTGCAGGCCGGCCGACCCGACGCGGAGCGCGTCCCCGATGTCCAGGCGCTCTCGTCTCCATAGCCGCAAGTACGTGCCGTTGCGACTCCCCAGGTCCTCGATCGTGACTCCGCGCTCCGACCCGAAGAAGCGCGCGTGCCGGCGCGAGAGCCGTCCGTCGTGTGGGAAGTTGAGATGGCCGTCGGTCCTTCCGATGATCGTCTTGCCCGCGGGCAAGTCGTGCACCGGTCCGTCGGTGCCGTCCCGACGCAGGAACACGAGCCGGCCGACGGGCGAGTTCGCGCCGCCGCCGAGCACTTGCTGCCCGTCGTCGATGGGAGCCAAGGGTTCGAGCGGCTCGTAACGGGCCGCGATGTCACCCATCAGAACGACGTCTCCGGGCGATAGCGTCTCTTCGCCGCGCAGCCGTCGGTAGATGCCGCGCGCATCCGGCTTCGGCGTCAGGTACAGATCGCCGTCCTCGACCGTGAGCGTCGCTTCTCCGGAACCGATGCGCGGGTCGCCCGTCACGCCGAGGTCGTCGAGACCGGAGCCGAGGAGCTGGGTCGCGTCGGTGAGTTCGAGACTGCGCCGGTCCCCGTCCGGGAGCAGCAGCCGCGCTGTGAACTTGGTCGTCGTTGGCGCACCGACGGGGTCGTGCTCGGTCTCCGGCGGTGACTGCGGTCGCGCGGCCTCGGCCGCGGTCGCCACGACCGCGGCCGCTCGCTTCGCGACCCCGCCTCCCGGCACAGCGCCCTCGATCACGGTTGCCTGGCGGGCCGCGCTGTCGAGGTCCTCCTCGCCGGCGGTCTCCACCGACGGCGGCGAGGCTGCGAACGACGATCCGCAGGCGATGCAGAGCTGCGTACCGGCCACGTTGACCGTCTGACAGAGCGCGCAGACCCGTTCTTCTCCCACGAGGGCATTATCGACCCACCTCAGGCCCGGAAGCAACCGAACGCCGAAACCGGGCAGCAGTCTCCCGCCAGGCACGTTTGGCCTCCGTGAGCCGAAGGCGCGAGACTCGATGGATGAACACGCCGGCGCCCGTGCGCGACCTCCACGCCTATCTCGACCTCCTGCGGCCCCGCGGAGAGCTGCTCGAGATCACCGCTGAGGTGGACCCGCGTCTCGAGATCGCGGAGATCCACCGCCGCGTGATCCATGAGGGTGGTCCGGCTCTGCTGTTCCGCAATCCACGGGGCGCCGACACGCCCGTCGCGACCAACCTGTTCGGCACTTCGGAGCGCGCCGCCCTCGCGTTCGGGGAGAGACCGCGCAAGTTCATCGAACGCGTCGTCGAGATGGCGGAGCAACTCGTGCCGCCGACGGCCGGGAAGTTGTGGGGTTTCCGGGACGTGCTGTTCGGCGGACTGCGCGTCGGCATGAAGGACGTGTCCAGCGGGCCGGTGACGGAGATCGAGGAGGAGCCGCGGCTCGACCGCCTGCCGGCGCTGACGTCGTGGCACAGCGACGGCGGTCCGTTCCTCACGCTGCCGCTCGTGTACACCGAGCATCCGCAGACCGGGAAGCACAACCTCGGTATGTACCGCATGCACGTGCACGGCCCGGCCGAGACAGGCATGCACTTCCAGATCCACAAGGGAGGCGGGTTCCACTACGCGGCGGCGGAGGAACGCGGCGAGGACTTGCACGCGACCGTGTTCCTCGGCGGACCGCCTGCGCTGATCCTCTCGGCGATCGCGCCGCTACCGGAGGACGTGCCGGAACTGCTTCTCGCGAGTCTCCTGCTCGGAGAGCGTCTGCGCCGTGTACGCGGCAAGGCCCCTCATCCGCTCGTTGCCGACTGCGAGTTCGCTTTCGCGGGACGTGTCCTCGCGGGACAGCGCCGCACCGAGGGGCCGTTCGGCGATCACTACGGCTACAACAGCCTCGCGCACGACTATCCCGTGTTCCGCGTGGATCGCGTGCACCGCCGCAGGGACGCCGTGTTCCCGGCGACCGTGGTGGGGCGGCCGCGGCAGGAGGACTTCCACATCGGGGACTTCCTGCAGGACCTGCTTTCGCCGCTCTTCCCGCTGGTGATGCCGAGCGTGCGCAAACTCTGGAGCTACGGCGAGACCGGCTTTCACAGCCTGGCCGCGGCCGTGGTGCGCGACCGCTACCCGCGGGAGGCGATCGTCTCGGGCTTCCGGATCCTGGGCGAGGGCCAGTTGTCACTGCAGAAGTTCGTGTTCCTGACGGATCAAGAGATCGATCTCACCGACTTCGTCACTGTGCTCGAGACGATCCTCGAGCGCGTGGACTGGGGCCGGGACCTCATCGTCGTGAGCCAGACGGCACAGGACACACTCGACTACACCGGCCCGCGTGTGAATCACGGGAGCAAGGGCATGCTCCTCGGCCTCGGCGAGGTGGTTCGGGAGTTGCCTCGGCGTTTCGACGGGACACTGCCCGGCGGCGTCGTCGCGGCGCGCCCGTACTGCCGCGGATGCCTGGTCGTCGGCGGGAGACCGTATGCCGAGGAAGAGGGGCAGGCCGCGCGGATCGCGCGCGAGGACGTGTTCGCAGACTGGCCTCTCGTGGTGCTGGTCGACGACGTCGACGAGGCGACGGCATCGTCCGAGCTCTTCCTCTGGACCACCTTCACGCGGATGGAACCCGCGGGCGACATTCACGGTCGGAGCGAGCGGGTGGCTCGCTTCCACGTCGGTCTCGAGGCGCCGGTCGTCTGGGACTGCCGTGTGAAGCCGTGGTACCCCGAGGTCATGGAGGTCGACGACGCCACGCGGGACCTCGTGGACCGGCGCTGGGACGAGTACGGTATTCCGCTGTGACGGGGACCGTCCCATGGGGCGGCCCTACGACAGCCCCGGAGCTCCCCCAGGACAGACTGTGGAGACACACCGATGCATCGAACGATCCTGACCACTGCGGCGCTCTGCGGCCTCCTGGCCGTGGCATGCGGCGAGAAGCCGTCGGCCGAGACGGACACCGCGAAGGCCCCCGCTCCCGTTGTGGAGCCGAAGGCTGACGGACCCGCCGGCGAGGTGGGCCCCGACACGCGCACACCCACGGAGATGAAGGGCAATCTGCCGGACGGAGTGGACCCGCACTTCGCCCCGTACTTCGAGAAAGTGCCGTTCACGTGGGGCATCGATGCCGGACTCGCGAAGGCGAAGGCCGAGGGCAAGCCCGCGATGCTCTTCTATTCCGCGCTCAATTGAGGCGCCTGCGAGAAGTTGGCCCGTGGGGCCATGTCCGACGAGCGCGTGCTGGCGCGGCTGACCAAGGACTTCGTGCCGGTGCTCGCGAACCGCGACGAGGAATCGAAGTGGGCGCGCGAACACAACATTCGCGGCATCCCGACCGTGCACTTCGTCGACGCCGCAGGCGACATCATGAACACGCTCCCACCGCTGAAGCGGGGTTCGACACCCGACGAGAAGGTCGCAGCCGTCCTCGAGGAGATGGACAGCTACTTCGAGATCGAGGCTTCGCTCGACGACATCGACAGCGAGTAGTCAGTCGTATCCGAACGCGGACAGCACGTCCGCCAGTGTGTCGCGCGCGAGCGCCCCGTGTTCGTCCGTGAACTCCTCCCGCCACTGACCGATGAGGCCCTTTCGGAACGTCGCCGTCCCGCCGAACAGCCCCCCGGCGATGCGCCGCGCTGCGGCGTCGCCCAGCTCGGCGTGGCCGACGTGTGCCGCCACGTTGCGGACCGCGGCCAGCTGACGAGACTCGTCGCCGCCCCCACGGGCTCCGATCAGATCCTCGAAGCGGACGAACAGGCAGCCGGGCTCGCTGCGCCAGGGCAGTAGCTCCCGGAAGCGCTGCGCCACGGACCGGGTGGCGCCGTGCCCGCGCAAGAGTGCCGTGATGCGGGCGGCGTGATCGGGCAGCGCGACGAGCGCGCGATGCTCGGGCCGCCGGGTGATCTTGTCCTTGCCGATCTTCATCAGGAAGTGCGCGTGCGAAACCGCGACGTCCCGCGGATCGCGGACGATGCAGATCATCCGGGCACGCTCACTCTTTAGAATCGCCGACATCTGCGGCGAGTGAGCACAGTGCGCCAGGAGCGCACTCTCGTCCGGCATGCGGCCCAGCAGCCGGCGGACCCAGCGAGCGCTGATCTCGACACCCATGCCGACAGGCACCCGCTCTCCGAACGGCATCTGGACGCTCATGCGCTTCCAGCGCGACCGCTCGAGCGTCCACTCGGGGTCGATGCGCCACCGTAGGAAGCGGGGGACACCGAGTTCGCCGAGCAGGCGGAGCAACAGATGAGTGCCTGACTTCTGGACGGAGTTCGCGAGGACCTTCACAGGGCCCGGACTCTACGTTGTGGTGGCGTCCGCGTCTTCCGTCTCGGCCGGGAGGCACCGCTTACGGCGTCGCAGGACGTACGCTCCGAGACCGAGCGCGCCCAGCCCGAACAGCGCCCAGGTGCCGGGCTCGGGCGTGGCGAGTGGGGCGGCCGTGATGATGCGAATGCTGTCCACGCCGCCGTTCACGACACGCAGGCGCGTGAGGGTGAGCGTCCAGGATCCCCCCCCGCTGGCGATCGCGAAGCGATCGCCGTTGCCGCCGCCGCCCAGTTCCAGTCCACGCGCCTGCAGAGTTCCGTACGTCAGGCCGGCTGGCGAGAACGCCGTGTCACCGGCTCCGCCGTTGAACGTGCCGGTGAGCAACTCGATGCCGAGGATCTGTTGGTCGAACGTGATGAACTGTTGCGCGGCGTTCGACAAGACTGTCGAGCCGGTCGTGTTCGCCTGGTCGAAGTGTACGTAGTAGCTCGAAACACGCGTCCCCGCCGCGATGGTCCCGGCGGTGAGACTACCGGTAGTCGTGAACGTGCCCGTCGAGCCGTCGTGATCAGCGCCGAACCCCGAGCCGAGGGTCGTGGTCCTCTCGAACCAGACGAAGATACTGGTGTTGCTCGCGACGGTGTTCCCGTTGAGCGTGCCGGTCGGCGCGGCCTGCACGCTGATCACGGAACCGCTCGCGGTGATTGCGGCGTGCGCCGGTGTCGCCGCGAACGCGACGAGGGCTAGCACGGTGAGGACGGCGAGGAGGGTGGTACGCATGAGGTAGCTCGGTACCTCACGGATCTCCCTTTCGCGCGCCCGCCAGGCGCATCGACCGAGAACCGTCCTCCCCGCCACAAGATCGGGAGCGCCACCCCCACTACTTGACGGGCAATCGCGGAGAATCCGCCGCAGACGGCACGGGAGGCCGCCTGCCGGGGACGGCAGGGTGTGGTCTTGGGCTGGCATCGCGTTCGGTCTCTACCGAGACTGCGACGACACCCCGCGCGCTGCGCGTGAGCCTGGTGCCACCGATGCCTCACTGGTGGCATCGAGAGGGGAGCGACCGCGGGTTGAGCCGATTCTCGAATTGAGACTCAGAACGAGCGGCGGCGGACGGATCAGTCGGCTTCGAGGACCCGGCGGGCGCGCGAGAGCAGATCCGCACGCTTGGCGAGCGTCAAGGCGCGCTCGGCGTCCGCCCGCGCGGCGGACCCGTGGTCCCAGAGCAGATGAGCCTCGGCTCGCAGGACGAGCGTCTCGGCCACGGCGTCCTCGCGCGCCGCCGGTGCGTCCTCGAGGAGTCCGAGCGTGCGGGTCAGGGCCGCGACGGCGTCGCGGTGACGCGACATCGCCGAGAGGCACGCTCCGAGCGTCTGCCAGTGCTCGGCGTTGCGTGGCGCGAGGCGCGTCGCCAGCTCGGCGAGCTGGACCGCCTCGCTCTGCCGTCCGGGCGTCTTTGCGAGAAGCCACGCCAGGTTGTTCGCTGCGCCCGCGTGGGATGGATCTGCTTCGAGGCAGGCGCGGAAGCGGTCCCGGGCGGTGGTCAGGCGTTCCCGGCGATACGCAACCAGGCCGTCGGCGAACGCGATTCGGGCCGTCAAGCTCCGCTCGCCCGCCGAGGTCCCGCCGCGCTTGAGGCGACGCAGCAGAACGGCCGCAGCAGAAGTCGCCTGCTCGCCCGCGGTGTGCAACCGGGCTTCCACCGACAGCATGAGTGCGCGCCGCTCGTTCAGCGGCGACGCGCCCTCGGCGTTCAAGACACCACGCGCGACGGACGCGGCGTCGTCCACGCGGCCGAGCGCCTGCAGCAGCACCTCGCCGCGCAGAAGGACCGCGCCCGTCTGCGCCTCGCCGGTGCCGGCCGCCACCGCGTTGTCCACGATCTCGAGCGCAGACTCGGGACGTCCCCGCAGCACCTCGATCCACACGTACTGGCGCAGCCTGACGAGGTCTGCACCCGCTCGGCCGATCAGCTCCGCTACCTCGTCGTGCGCCTCATCGAGCGCGCCGTGCCGGGCGAGCACGCGGGTGAGCATGTCCCTGAGGCGGTGGTCTCCTGGGTGGAGATCACTCCACGCTCCGACAGCGGTTCGCGCCTCAGCGAAGTCCCTCTGCGCAATCAGCGCCTCGACGAGGGCAAGAGTGGGCAAGAGCGTCTCGGGCTCGCGGGCGACGGCGTCCCGCAGCAACGATTCGGCACCGTGCGGGTCTCCGATTTGGATGCGCAGTACGCCCTGCAGCGTCAGCGAGAGCACCGCGTCCTGCTCCTCGTCCCGCATGAGCGACTGAAGGTGATCTGTCATGCCGTGCAAGTCGCCCGCTGACATGTGCGCCTCGAACGTGAGAAGCCGCATCCGGCGCCGGCGCTCGGAGGGGAGTGACGATCGTCGCAGCAGCTGCGCGAGGACACGCGCGGCGGCGGCGTCTTCACCGGAGCTGCGGAGCAGCGTGTGCAGCGCCTCGGCGGCGTCCGCGTCGCGGGGGTTCGCCTGCACTGCCGCGGAGAGGAGCTCCTGACGCCGTGCGCTGTCGCCCTCGTCTTGCGAGGCGGCGCGCAAGCGCTTGGCGATCTCGGGTCCCACTGTCCAACCCGCACCGGGAAGCGCGAGGGCGAGACGGAATCGCACGAGGGCACCGTCCACGTCTCCCAGGTCGTGCAGCGCGACACCGTGCAAGTACTGCGCTCGCGGGTCGTGGGGCCGGCGTACGGCTGCGAGTCGTAGCGGCGCACGGGCCGCCGCGGGGTCGCCGGAGGCCAGTGTGGTCGCGCCCCGCAGCAACTCGACGATCCCGTCATGTCCGCTCGCGACGAGCCGCTCGGTCACCCGCCGTGCTTCTGCGAGCTCTTCCGCGTCCGTCTCTCCGACCAGCAGCGAGAAAACGAGGACTCTCGCGGCATCTGCGTCACTCGGGTCCCGCTCGTGCATCTGGCGCAGAAGCACGCGCGCCTCGTCGTGGCGGCCACCCGCGGCCAAGACGGCGGCGTCCAGCGCCGTACGCGGATCTTCCGGCATGCCGGTCTCAGCGCGGTCGGCCGTATGCACGGCGTGTGCGATGCGTGCCGCCGCGGCCCCCTTCCGCCCGTGTCTCGACTCTGCGGCAGAGACGGCGCGCGCCGCGTCTCCGGGCCGCTCCGCGCGGTGGAGTGCCTCGACGAGGGACGCGTACGTGAGGGCGTCGTCGTCGCCGAGTGCGACCGCCCGCCCCAGATCGCTCGCGGCGAGCGCCGGCCGGCCGAGGCGCAGCGCTGCGATCGCACGCTCACGCAGCACCGCCGGCGTGTCGGGCGCGCGATCGAGGAACGTCGTTGCCGGAACAGCGCGTCGTGCACACGGCCCGTCGTCAGGAGGACCCGCATTGCCGGTGCGGCGACGCGTGCGTCGTAGGGTCGCATGTCCAGCACCATGAGAGCGGCGTCTGTGGCCGCCTCGTGTGCCCCGCGCTCGGTCGTGCGCGCCCATGTCTCGGCTCGCACGAGTTGCAGTATGGCGTTCCACGGATCCACCGCGGCGGCCTGGTTGAGCGCCGTGCTCGCGCCGGCCAAATCACCGCGGGCGAGTCGCACTCTGCCGAGCGCGAACATGACCTCGACGCGCGGCATGGCGACGTCCCCCATGCCGGCGAGCGCCGCTTCGGCTTCGATCAGCGCTGTCTCGCGGGAGGGGCCGCTCTCGACCAGCGCCGTCAGCGCTTCGCCCACACGCGCGGGCAGCGGGTCGACGGCTCCTGACGCCGCGAGCGCATAGGCGTTGCGGGCGGCGACCACGTCGCCCTCGGCACGGAGCACGTCGGCGCGAACGAGAAGCAGGGACGGGTCGTCGAGGTCGTGCAGGTCCAGCGCGGCCTGCGCTTCGGACGTCCGCGCGACACCGAGGTGCAGTCGCGCGAGCGCACGGACCACCGCCGCGGTGGGGGTGCTCGCGGCCGCCTCCGAAAGAAGGTCCACGGCTTCCTCACCGCGGCCGCCGGCCCCCAGATGCACCGCCACCTCGGACGGCACGGCGCCGGAGGGTGCCAGCGCGAGTGCGCGCGACAGCTCGCGAGATTCCGCCTCGTAGTTGCGCTCGAGACCCCGCGCACGGGCGCGCAGCAGAGCGACATGCGCCCGTTCCTCTGCCGGCGCGTCGGCCGCGAGGGCGTCCTCACATCGCTCGATTTCCCGCAGCGCCAGTGCGGGCTGCCCCGCGGCGACGAGGATCGTCGCGCGCAACCAGGCCGACGTCGTGGGCGCGATGCGCGGGTTCACGCTCTCTCTGTCCGCGGCGAGCGCGACATCGACGTCCAGGAGTTCGAGCTGGATCTCCGAGGGCATCGTTTCCGGGGGCGTCGCTCCCAGCATGCGCACACGCAACTCCGCGATGCGCGCTCGGATCTCGAGGTCCGGCCCGCCGAGGCGCCGCGCCTGACCGAGCGCGTACACCGCGCGGCCCATGTCGGGCGCGATGCGGCTCATCTCGCAGTCTGCGACGAGCGCCCACGCACCGGCCGTGGCCGGTGAAGTCTCCGCCGCGCGCAGTGCGTATCGCGCCGCGTCGTCGTACTCGCCGACGCGGAAGTGCTCGCGCGTGAGGAACTCGAGGGCCGTGATGAGCCGAGGCTTCAGCTCGAGCGCACGCTCTGACTGAGAGAGGTACTTCGCCCTCGGTTCACCAAGAGCCTTGCTCGCCATGGCGAGGATCTGCCATGCCCGTGCGTCGCGCGCGTCCTCCTCCACCAGGGTGCGCGCGCCCGCGCGTGCGAGCTCGTAGTTCTCTGCTTCGAATGCCTCGGCGGCAGCCGCACGGCGATCCGCTCGGGCGGACTTGTCGCCGTGGCGCGCGCGGTGACGTGCGAGCAACGCGATCGAACCGAGAACGAGCAGTACGGCGCCGGCGACCACCGTCCGCCGGAGAGCGCGCCGCATGACGGGGAACCGCGCTGCTCGCCGTGCCGCGCCGCAGGAGCCGCACTTCGCGGCGAGGATCGAGACGCTCTCACCGCAGGCGCAGACGGACACCAGGTTGCGGTTGCATCGCGCGCAACCACTCGCGGTGGCGGCGTTACGGCGGCCACAGCTCGGACAGCGGGGTGTTCGGGCGTTCACGGTTCAGATGCCGGCGGCGGACGTGTCAGGCCGACAGGACAGCGCGCCGCCGGCGGCGTGCAGGCAGATGGAGAGCGTCGGCGGGGTGGTGTTGGGCAGCACTGGTGGCACGGGGAGCCTCGAACGAGGACGTACTCTCTACTTCGACCCAACCCGCCCCGTGATTGGGCGGTTTGGACATTCGGACGATGCCGAGGCCCGGATCGGTCTCGCCGATATCGTGCTGGACGCCGGTCGGCGTCGGGCCTCACCATACTGCCGGCATGCTGTCCGGCTTTCCGGACAGAACAGGGACCCGCGCACAGCAGGTATCGGGGAGGAACGATGGCGAAAGAGGGCAAGAGCAGTGGCGCGAAGATCGCGCTGATCATCGCGGCGATCGTCGTGGTGCTCGGAATCGGGTGCTGCGTCGGCGGCTACTTCCTGTCGAAGGACTTCATCGACTTCACGAAGCACATGGCCAAGGGCTCCATGGCGCTCGAAGCCAACTTCGCGACGGCTGTCGCCGACGACGCCGTCTGGGAACTTGCTCCACAGGCCAATCAGATGGTCTTCGTGATCGGGCTGAAGAGCGTCCCGGAAGACGCAGCCGAGATCGAGCGACTCCAGGACGCCGGATGGACGCTCTATGCCGAGAGCTTTGCCGAGGGCGGAATGCCGCTGCGCGGTGTTGCGGTCGGCAAGGCGATCAGGCGCGCGAAGGGCGGCAAGTCGCACCAGGGCAAGGCGTCGCGTTGGGAGGAGAACTTCGCGACGGCAGAGACGCTCGAGGAACGCACGGGCATCTCACCGCCTCCGGTCCCCGGGTTCATGGAGAAGATGATGGACCTCCAGGAGAACGCCGAGGGTCAGGCGTTCGAACCGATCGAGGACGACCCGTCAGAGAACGACCCGTCAGAGGACGACCCGTCAGAGGACGACAACCTGGAGGACGACGAGTAGCCGCGCGCGGTAGAGAGAGCGCCCCCGTCCGTGCCATGTGCTCACTGAGCTTGGCGCGGGTGGGGCGCTATCTCGTGCTGCTGCAGATCAGCGCACGCCGAGCGGCATCTCGCCGCCTGCCGGCGGAGTCAGCGACAGGGCAAGTCAGGCGGTTCTGGCTCGCGAGCCCGCAGCCGCGTCTCATTGCGTCCTGATGGCCTCGTTCTACGCCCGGGTCGTGCTGCCGTACCGCTGGATCGTGATCGTCAGCTTCCTGCTGATCGCGACCCTGTACTCGGTCGTCTACCTCCCCGACTTCCGGCTGGGAGCGGGGGAGGACACGCTGCGCCTCGAGGGCGACGACACGCTCGACGTCTACACGGACACGCGCCGGTACTTCACCGACGACGAGTACGCGCTGATCGCGATCGCGCCGCCGGAGCCGTGGAGTCCGGAGGGCGTGGCGCAGGTCACGGTCCTGACGCGCCAGCTCGAGGATCTCACGCTCGATGGGACGCCGATCATCACGCGCGTGCTCTCGCCCGCGACCGCGCCACTGCTGATGTCCCGCGCGGACGGGACGATCGGCATCCAGACGCTCGCCGATCCTGAGGTGGACACCGCCAAGGCCCGCGAAGAACTGACGACTTCCGAGGTCTACGTGCGCAACGTCGTCTCCGACGACGGCGAGACGTTCAACATGCTCGCGTACCTGCGGCCGTTCGACGAGGTGCTGGCAGAGCGCGTCCCCGCCGAGAGCGACCGGCCGGCCGAGGGCTCGATGGAGTACCGCGACCGGAAGAGCGCGCACAAGCGCGCGGTCATCGGCGCAATCCGCGACGTGATGGCGACTCACAGGGAACGGGGCGCGCGCATCCAGTCCTCGGGACTGCCGGCGGTCTCGGTCGACATGGTCGACTATATCGAGCACGACATCCGGACGTTCGGGTGGGCCGTCACGCTGCTCTTGCTCGTGGCCCTGTTCGTGTTCTTCCGGCGTCCGCGGTTCGTGATCCTGCCGGTCGTCACCTGTCTCATCACCGTGGTCACGATTCTGGGGCTCATGGTCCAGGTCGGTGTGGAGACGACGGTCGTGTCGTCGAACATCAGCTCGCTGTTGTTCATCGTGGGGATGGCGCACTCGATCCACATCGTCGTGGCGTACAGGGAGGAGCGGGGCAAGGAACCTGACGCTTCGTACCACGACTCGATCTCGGCGGCTGTCGCGCACATCTGGCGCCCGTGCCTCTACACCGCTCTCACCACCTGCGTAGGTTTTCTCTCACTGATGGTGACCGACGTCGCGCCGGTCAAGCACTTCGGCGTGATGATGGCGTGCGGGACGATTTGCGCATTCGTCGTCTCGCTGTTGTTCCTGCCCTGCGCGCTCGCCGTGCTGAAGCCGACCGACGAGCGGCCCCTGGAGGACACGTCGCGGTTGCAGGTCCTCGATGCGTGCGCCGGCGCGGCGGTGCGTCATCGCGCGCTCATCTACGCCGTCTCTCTCGCTCTGGTCGTCGCGGCGGGCATCGGCATCTCCAAGCTGCGAGTGGACACGAGCTTCGTCGACTTCTTCGTCGAGTCGACCGACGTGCACCAAGGGATCAAGTGGGTCGACAAGATCGGCGGCACGATGACACTCGAGGTGATCCTGCCGCCCGAGAAGGACAAGTTCGCCTACCTCGACGCGGAGAACTTCGACCGGATCGTCGCGCTCCACGACTGGTTCGACGCGCAGCCCGAGGTGGGTAAGACCATGTCGCTTGCGAGCTTCGAGCGCTACGGGCGCAGGATCGCCGTCGCGCAGAGTCCATTCCTCGCGAACATGCCGCCACGGACGCTGTGGGCAATGGCCGAGCAGATGCTCACGGGCGGTGGCGACGATGCAGCTCAGCTCGACACGGCCGTCGAGATGGTTCTCGCGCTCGACACTGCCGACCCGGGAGACCCCGCGGACGACGTATGGCGCTCGCGGCTGCAGGCGCGGCTGCGCGAGACCGGCGTGGACCTGCGCCGGAGCGAGTTCATGCGGCGTCTCGAAGCGCGTCTCGCGGAGCCGGACCAGTACCCGCCCGACGAGGTGATCGTGACCGGGATGTTCCCACTGTTCACGCGCATGCTCGAGACGGTGGTGGGCAGCCAGGTGCGAAGCCTCGGCTTCGTCTTCGTAGCTGTGGCGCTGATGCTGATCGTCCTGCTGCGTCACATCCGCGCCGGGCTGATCGCGATGATCCCGAACATGCTGCCGATTGCGATGGTCCTCGGGACGATGGGGTTCGCCGGGATCACGCTCGACATCATGACGATCACGATCGCCAGTGTTTCGCTGGGCATCGCCGCGGACGCGACGATCCACTACCTGATTCGATTCCGCCACGAGGTTGGCAGCAACGGCGGCGACTTCGCGACGGCGTGCCGCCACGCCCATCGGTCCATCGGCCGCGCAATCCTCTACGCGGCCCTCACCGTGATCGCGGGGTTTCTGGTGCTCGTGCTGTCGAAATTCACCCCGACGATCTACTTCGGCGCTCTGGTCGGCGTCGCGATGGTGGCCGGCATCCTGGCCGACCTCGTGCTGCTCCCGGCGCTGCTGATCTCGTGCAAGACGTTCGGCGAGGAAGCGGTCGTGGACGGCGAGTCGCGGGAGTGACGCCGTGCGGGCTAGGCGATGGGCGTGCGCCGTCCGGCGCCATGCCGCGTCACCACGAGTTCGGTGATCTCGTTGGCGAGTTTGTCGAACGCGCGCAGTCGGCGGGGGCGGCTTGCGAGCCGCGAGCGGATCCAGCGAATCGCGTCCTCGGCCGGCGGCGGTCCGCTGAACCGCACGACGCTTCCGTAGCGGCGGCGGGACAGCCAGCTCGCTTTCACCAGATCGTCCATCGCCTCTTCGATCGCGTCCTGGAACTCGTCGAGGTCGCCGAGATCGTCCGCGTCGACGTCGAGGTGGTCGATCAACTCCAGGACGAGCCCGGCGACGTCGTTGGGCGTGACGCTGCGATTCGCCAGCTCGTGGTGCCGCTCGGCAACGAGCAAGCACGCGACGTGCAGGTCGAGGCGTCCGTCGAAGGGTACGTGTGACATGGTGGGTGGTTCCGCCTCCTGCAGCGGAGCGACCCGTCAGTCTACGGCGCGCTCGTGCCGTCCTGCCAGGGACGGTCCAGTGATTCCGCGAAGACCGTGCGGGAGAGCGGCAGTCGTCCCGGATTCAGGCCACGCTGCGCAGGGTGTCCGACCGCCATCACCAGGACGACGCCCACGTCCTCGTCGTCCGCGGCACCGATTACCTCTTTCACGCGAGCCTCGTCGTACCCGTTCATGAAGGAGGAGCCGAGCCCCAGGCTCTCGGCGGCCAGGGAGAGGTGGGTCGCTGCGATGAGCGCGTCCTTGGTGTTGTACTCCCGCAAGCGCTCGCCGAGCCCCTCCTGGGAGTTGGCCGCCACGTTGCGAAACATCTCGATGTAGGCGTCCGGCCAGGCGCCGCGGCCCTCGGCCTCCTCGATGACCTCATCGAAGACCTCGCGCCAGCCGGAATGACTGATCGCGAACACGAACACAGCGGCCGCCTCGCGTGGCTGGGGCTGATTGAAGCAGGCCGCCGATAGGCGCTCGCGATTGGCAGCGTCGCGAATCACGACGATCCGCCACGGCTGCAGATTCCACGAGCTGGGAGCGGCGACCGTGAGCTCGAGCAGCTTCGTGAGGAGCGCCTCGTCCACGGGTTCGTCGTGGTAGTGGCGCACGCTGCGGCGCCGCAGAATCGCCTGTGGAGTGGTCAGTGGAGCCGCTGGGCTCCCGGGCAGCATGTCGGACATCCCCCGATGCTACTGCGCGGCCGAGCCTGGGCCCGCTTCAGCCGAGGCGCGCTCACGCCGATGGGGAAGAGCCGGCCAGGCTGCACCGATAACGCAGGAAGAGCCCCATGTCCCAGGATCGACTCATCCACCTCGCCGAATCGTGTAGCGCCGTGCGCGCAGCGATCGGGCGCATGCTCCTCACACCGGAGGATGACCGGACCCGTGACGAAGCCGTCGGGGCGTACCGGGATGCGCTCCGCGTGCTCCTGCAGGCGGCGCGCGAGGAGGAGTGCGGGCTGTTCCTCGAGGTCGCGGGCGAGCTCTCGGTCTAGCTCTAGCCGTCGTTTATCAGCCAAACCACGACGTCAGTCGTCCCGGGACCCGGGTGCACCGACGGGAGCATCTCCACCGGTCCGACCGGTTCGAGCAGCCACTCGACGAGATCGGGCAGCGACGGATTGCGGCCGACACGGTAGACGATGGCACTCGACCTCTCGCGCACCGCGGGTCCCTCCGGCTCGACCTGCACGTCGAACCCTGCCTCGCGGAAACGGTCGGCCGCCACGGCGGCGTCCGCGTTTCGCGACGCGGCGTGGATGAGCACCGCCCGCCCTCCGTGCAACGGCCGGTCCGGCGTGCTGCACGCGGCGAGGACCACGGCGAGAAGCGACGTGGAGATGAGAGTGGCGAGAGCGACCGGGCGCATGCCGGGAGTATGGCACACCCGCGTCACGCTCCGGTCCGGTAGAACGCGGCCGTGAGGACGGATATGGGTGACGACCCTGTGGCGCCGCGCCGGCGCTTGCTCCTGGCCGCCGTGCCACGCGTTCTGCTGGCGCTAGCGGGGGCATGTGCGGCCTCCGCGCTGATCGGGATGGTTGCGGCGCTGTTCGGCCGGGCGGAGCCGCCGTTGCTCTGGATGCTCGTCCCTCCTGTGTTCGTCGTGCTGGGCACTCCGCTGCTCGTGTCTCGGTCCGCGAGAGATGAGCGATGAGTGGCGCCGGGACCATCGCACGGGCCGCGACGCTGCTCTCGGCCGGCGACGAGCCGTCGCGGCTTGCCGGTGTGCACCTGCTCCGTGACGGCGACGGCGATTCCGCGCTGCGAGCCGCGGCGCTGATTCCGGTGCTGGCCGATCCGGGGTCGTACGTCCCGCACGCCGCTCGCGCCGCGTTGCAGACGTTGGGCAGCGCCGCGCTCCCCGCGCTGGTGGCCGGGCTGCGCGCGGACGGGGCGGCGGTGCGTGTCGGCTGCGCGTGGGCGCTGGCGGCCCCGCAGGGCGATCACGCCGCGAGCGTCGCCGCAGCGCTCGCCGCCTGCGCGAACGACCAGGAGCGCGACGTGCGACATGCCGTCGCCGGAGCGCTCGGACGGGTGGGGGCACCCGCCGAACTGGCCGAGCCGGTCCTGATCGCGCTGCGGGCGGACTCCGAGCATCGCGTCCGCGGCGAGGCGCTCCGTTCGCTGGGGCTGCTCGGGGTCTCGAGTGACGCAGCGCGCGCCGCCCTTCTCGCCGGACTGGACGACGGACGCCACGAAGTTCGGCGTGCGGCGGTCGAAGCGCTGCGCGCGGTGCCCTCGTGGAACGGGCTGGCCGCCCGCGTGCAGGACGCCTTGCGCGACGAGCCCGCACCACACCTGGTCAATGACCTGCAGGTGCTGCTGGAAGAGCTGGGCGGCCCGTGAGCGTCCTGCACGCGGAGACGATCGACGGCCGCCGCGTCGAGGTCCGCGGACACGGCCGGACGCGGCGGCTCTACGTGGACGGAGTGCTGCACACCGCCTGGAACCCCGGCCGCCCGGTGACGGGGGCGATCTGGGACCACCTGGCGCTCTCGACCTTCTTCGTGGATGAGCGGGGAGCGCGCGACGTTCTGATGCTCGGCGTCGGTGGCGGGTCAGCGCTCCGCATGATCGACGACCTGTCCGCGCCCGACCGCCTCGTGGGAGTGGAGCTGGACGGCGACATCCTGCGGCTGGCGCGCCGGCACTTCGGTCTGGATGCGTGTACTGCAGACATTCACGAGGGTGACGCGCGCACGTACATGGCGAGGCGTCCGCGAGCGCGGTTTGATCTCGTCATCGACGACCTGTTCGGTGTCGAGGACGGCGAACCGATGCGCCCCGCTGGTCTGGACGGTCCATGGTGGCGTCGGCTCGCAGGCCACGTGCGGCCCGGCGGTGCGCTGGTCGTGAACTTCCTGACGATGCTCGAGCTGACGTCCTCGCCGCTCTGTCAGGACCTGCGCTTTCGCCGGCGCTTCCCCGCCGCGTTCCGCTTCTCTGCTGAGATGTACGAGAACTGCGTGACGGTCCTGTTGTCGCGGCCCGTGTCGGCGCGAACGTTCCGCACGCGGATCGCGAGGCATCCGGTGCTCGGCACCGCGGCGGCGCGGCGATACTTGAAGTTCGGCGTGCACCGACTCTGGCCGCGCTAGTCGCGCCATCCCAAACCCCCACCCGCCCATAAGGGGAGGACGCGCGGAGAGCCGAACTGGTTACATCGCCGGCTGCGCGTCCGTGGTGGCTACTTCGAGACGCGCTGCAGGAACTGCCCGGTTCGCGTGTCCACGCGTACGACCTCGCCCTGCGAGATGTACGCGGGCACCTGCACGATCAGCCCGGTGGACAGAGTCGCGGGCTTCGTCTGTGCTTGCGCGGTGGCGCCCTTGATGGACGGCGTCGTCTCCGTTATCTCGAGTTCGACGTGCGGGGGCAGGTCGATCGTGATCGGACCGCCGTTCCAGAGCGTGACCGACACTCCCTCGATGCCGTCGTACAGGTACTTCGCCGTGTCGCCGAGGTCGTCCTGACCGAGCTGGAACTGGTCGTACGTGTTCGTGTCCATGAAGTGCGCGAAACGATCGTCGCTGTAGAGGTACTGGCACGGCACCCGCTCGACGTCGGGTTCCTTCACGCGATCCCCGCCCCGGAAGGTCTTGTCGAGGACGGACCCGTCGACCAGGTTCTTGAGGCGTGTCTTGACGATCAGGCCGGAGCTTCTCGCTGACGGCGAGTTGAAGCTGACGTCGACGATCCGCCAGGGCTTCTCGTCCACCTCGATCACCACTCCGCGCTTGAAATCGCTCGTGCTCAGCACGCCGCACCTCCTGTGTGCGCATCATCTCTCCACGGGCCGCGAGAGGGACGGATTCGCCGTGGGTTGTGGGGGAGCGGTCACGCCGCTGCCGTATCCTCGCCGCGATGTCAGCGGGCACGGCCCTAGCCGCCACGTTCGAGACCCTCGGCACCGTGGTGAGCGGGGTGTTCGGCGGAGTCGTGTTCGTCGTGCGCCTTGCCGCGGGCGCGTTCTCGGCGGGGTCCACGCGCGAGCGCGTGCTCGCGCTGCTCCGGGACGGACGCGATGCCGGTCCGGACCAGCCGCCCGCCGTGTCCGTGTCGGGGTCGCCCCGCGTTCTGATCGTCGCCGGCGAGCCGTCCGGCGATCTGCACGCCGCCGACCTCGCGATCGCGCTCCGCAAGATGGCGCCGGAGCTCCGGATCGCCGGTGTCGGCGGCCCGCGGATGTCCGCGGCGGGCGTGGACCTGATCGAGGACCTGGTGAGCGATCCGGTGATGGGGCTGCTGCCCGTCCTGCGCAAGCTGCCGTTCTTCTTCAGGCTGTACCGGCGTCTACTGATCCGGCTGTCCGACGAGCGGCCGGACGTCATCGTCGGCGTGGACTACCCGGGACTCAACCTGCGGCTGGCGCGCGCCGCTCGGCGCCGCGGCATCCCGTTCGTGCAGTATGTTGCACCGCAGGTCTGGGCGTGGGCGCCGTGGCGGATCAAGACGTTGGCGCGACGCGTGGACCGGCTCCTGACGATCCTCCCGTTCGAGGCGCCCATCTTCCGCGCCAGCGGAGCCAACGTCGCGTACGTCGGACACCCGACGATCGAGCACCTGGCCGAACGGGTCCCCGACGAGACACTGCGGGCCTCGCTGCAGAGCGGCGCATCGCCGCTGATCGCGCTGCTACCGGGCAGTCGCCGCAAAGAAGTCCGCGGCAACCTGCCGTTGATGCTCGAGGCCGCGCGTCACGTCGTTGGTCACGCATCCGACGCGCGCTTTGTGGTGGCCCTCGCGTCGGAGCGGCTGCGGCCGGTCGTCGAGGAGTTCGTCGCGACCGCCGCCGACGTTCAGGTACGCGTCGTCGATCCGGAACACGCTGACGACGCGATGGCCGCGGCGGACGCCGCGATCACCGTCTCCGGAACCGCGACGCTGCACCTGGTTGCGCACGGGACGCCGCCCGTGGTGATCTACCGGTCCGGGCACGCCGATCAGCTGCTCGCATCGGCGATTGTCGTGTCGCCGTTCATCGCGCTGCCCAATCTGGTCGCCGGCGAAGAGGTCGTACCGGAGATGCTGGCGCTCGATGGCGACGCACAGCGCATCGCGAACGCTCTGCTCGGACTGTTGCCCGGCTGCCCGTCGAGGGACCGAGTTGTCGCGACGCTGGCCGCGGTGCGGCAGCGGCTGCACGTCGAGGGCGTCCCGGATCGTGCCGCCGCGTTCGTACTTGCGACAATCGGTTAGCTAGAAGGCCGGCTTGCCGTCGTCCGGCGGCTCTTCGGGAAGTTCCTCGTCGTCGCCCCGCTGGATGCGCTCTTGCTTGAGGTCGTCGAGCAGGCTGCCGACCTTCATGGCGCCCTCGACGGACTCGTCGAACTTCCAGCGGATCTTCGGCGTCTTGCGCGTCTGGAACGCATCGCCGATCGCACCCTGTACGACCGGGCGCGAATCGTTCAGCGCGTGACTCACCTTCGAACGATCAGCGTCGTCGCCGATCACCGACCAGTGGATGGTGATGTACGACAGGTCCGCGGTGAGCTCGCAGCGCGTCAGTGTGATGAGGGTGAGGCGAGGGTCGGAGAGTTCGTACAGCACGACCTGACTGGCCCGCTGCAGGGCCAGCTTCTCGAGTCGCTTCAGGCGTACGCTGGAACTGATGTCAGACTTCTCTCATAGCACTTCGATTTGCGAGCCGAGGACCATCGCGTCGGACTCGTTCTCGAGGGCGTTCAGGACGTTCTGAATACGTGATTCTGCGTGACGCTTGTCGTTGCTGACGACGGCGATGCCGATGCCCGCGCGGTTCCAGACGTCCAGGTCGGTGACCTCGGCGGCTGCGACCTCGAACGTGCGGCGCATGCGGTCGAGCACGCTCTTCACGACGCGGCGCTTCTCCTTGAGCGAGTGCGCGTCCGGGATGCCGAGCTGTACTTGCAGGACGCCTACGAACACTAGCCGTCCAGCGAACGCTTGATCTCGCGCAGCGCGTAGAACTCGATGACGTCGCCTTCCTTGACGTCCTGATACGCCGAGATGCGGATACCGCACTCGAAGCCCTCGCGGACCTCCTTGACGTCGTCCTTGAACCGCTTGAGCGAGTCGACCTGCGCGGTCTTCTTGTCGCCGTACAGAAGCTTGCCGCCGCGGTAGAGGCGGATGTACTCGTCGCGTCCGATCGTGCCGTCGATGACGTAGCAGCCGGACAGGTTGCCCAGCTTGCTCGAACTGAAGATCTGGCGGATCTCGGCGTGCCCGGTGACCTCCTCGCGCCGCTCGGGCGTGAGCAGGTTCTCCATCGCCGCCTTGATGTCGTCGACGACCTCGTAGATCATCATGTACGGCCGGATCTCGACCTTCTGGCGCTCAGCCTCCTTCTTCGCCGCCGGTTCCGTCAGGACGTGGAACCCGATGATCACCGCGTTCGCGACGATGGCGTTATCGACGTCGCTCTGCGTGACCGCGCCGAGGCCCGCGTACAGCAGGTTGACCTTGACCTCGGGGTGGTCGAGCTTCTGCAACTCGTTCCTGATCGGCTCGAGCGAGCCGCGCACGTCGGCCTTCAGGATGATCTTCAGCTCCGCGGCCTGATCCTCTGCGCCGTCGCCGAAGATCGTCGCCAGCGTGACCTGCGGGCGCTCGCGGACGTTCGCGTCGCGATCGCGGCGGCGGCGGCCCTCGAGCGTTTCCTTGGCGAGAAGCTTGTCGTTCACGACGAGGAACGTCTCGCCTGCGTCCGGCGGCTCGGCCAGACCGAACACTTCGACGGGCGTGGACGGCGGCGCCTCCTTGACCAGGCGACCCTTCTCGTCCTGCATGCGGCGGACGCGGCCCATGCCGAGCCCGGCGATGGCCGTGTCGCCACGACGCAGCGTGCCTTCCGCCACGAGCAGTGTGCAGATGACGCCGCGGTTCGGGTCCTTGCGCGCTTCGATGACGTGACCTCGTGCCGGCAGCTCGGGGTGTGCCATCAGCTCACCCATCTCGGCCTGGAGCGCGAGGGCCTCGAGCAAGGTGTCGAGGCCCTCGCCGGTGTGCGCGCTGACCTTGATGACCTGGGTGTCGCCGCCCCACTCCTCGGCCTGCAGTCCGTGCGCGGCGAGCTCGGCGATGACCTTCTCGACCTTGGCGTTGTCCTTGTCGATCTTGTTCACCGCGACCACGATCGGGACCTCGGCGACCTTCGCGTGGTTGATCGCCTCTTCGGTCTGCGGCATGACGCCGTCGTCCGCTGCGACTACGAGGACGACGATGTCCGCGACCTGTGCGCCACGGGCACGCATCGACGTGAATGCCGCGTGGCCGGGCGTGTCCAGGAACGTGACCGCGTGGCCGTCCTTGGTCTGGACCTGGAACGCGCCGATGTGCTGCGTGATGCCGCCGTGCTCCTTGTCGGCGACGTGGGCGTCGCGGATCTTGTCGAGCAGCGACGTCTTGCCGTGGTCCACGTGGCCGAGGATCGCGATGACGGGCGCGCGTGTCGACGCGTCACCGGCGTTCTGGACCTCTCGCTCGAGCACCAGGTCTTCGAGCTTCTCTTCCGCGTCCTTCTGCGTCGTCAGCGTGACGGTGCGCTGGAAC
The DNA here is from genome assembly GCA_965248445.1 of Planctomycetota bacterium. GTDB lineage: Bacteria > Planctomycetota > JAJSAM01 > JAJSAM01 > JAJVHW01 > CBDFJG01. Next base: position 155,205 of record CBDFJG010000001.1, on the reverse strand, counting down.
TCCTCGGCGAGGAACCCCACCTGCTCCTCGTCGAGCTTCGAGTTGATGTTGATGCTGAAGTCTTTAGTCGTCGCGAACATCCGCTTCATCATCTCGTTGAGCTGCACGCCGAAGACCTGCGACAGCTCCTTCATCGTGATGGGGATGGTGACGGCGAGGTTCTGGGACGCCTGGATCGAGACCTTCGGGCCGACGCGGCGGCGGCGGGTCAGCGCGCGCACGTGGCGGCGCGGAGTGCGCACGCGGCGCGGGCGCTCGGTGGGCGGCGGGGCCTTCGCGGCCGGCGCGTCCTCGAGTGCCGTGAGGTCGACGGTCCGGAGTACGCCGGTTTCGGCGACGAGGCCCTCGGTCGGGAGCGGAGGACCGATCAGGTCCTCGTCCACCACCATCTCGAGGCCCTCTTCCTGGGCCTCACGGGAGATGCGGTCGGCGAGCTCTTCGCGGTTGATGCCTGGACGGCGGTCGCGCGCTGGGCCGCGGCGGCGCACAGGGGCTGGGCCGGTACGCGCTGGGGATGTGCCCGTGGCCGCAGGGCGCGGCGGCGCGCCGGTCTTCGAGTCCCACTCGGTGTCCTCGGTCAGGTCGATCGTGCCGACGACGGACGCGACCTTGGCGGCGCTGACGGACTGCGAGGCCGTGTGCGCCGGGCGCACCGCGGGTGCGCCCCGTTCCTGGCGCTCGATGGCCTCTCGCAGTTGCACTTCCTGATCGCCGGAGAGACGTGCCATGTGGCTTGGGACGTCATGGCCGAGCTCACGAAGGAGCTGGAGCATCGCCCGGTGGGGGCGCTCCAACTCTCGGGCGATCTGGTACACGCGCAAGTGGGTGGTCTCTTCTCGTTCAGGTTCTGTCGCTGTGGCGGTCACGGAGGCTGCTAGGCGGTCCCCTCGCTATCGCGCGCAACGGACTCTGCGTCATCGGTCGTCTCGGCGGCCACCGCGGCCACCTCCTGTTCGCCGTCGGGCGTCGCCGCGGCGGTCTCCTCGGTCGCCGCCTCCGCGGCGGCGGTGTCTTCGGGCGCTGTCTCTACCGCGGCCGTCTCTTCGGCAGCCGGGGTCTCGGCCGCGTCCGGCACAACCGCCGCCGCAGCAGCAACGGCACCCGTCGCAGCAACGTCGCCGGTCGCACCATCTGCACCCGTCGCACCAACCGCGCCATCTGCGTCAGCAGATGGGCCAGAAGACGCGGATGGGCCAGAAATCACCGCCGCGTCAGCGGCGACCGCTTCGGTCTCGGCGGGCGAGTCGAACATGCCCTGCTCGCGGGCCTCCTGCTCGGACAGGATGTCGATGTCCCAGCCGGAGAGCTTCGAGGCGAGGCGCACGTTGGCGCCCTTCTTGCCGATCGCGAGCGAGAGCTGGTCCTCGTCCACGGCGACCAACGCCTTGCGGTGGTCCTCGTAGAGCGTGATCGAGTTGATCTGCGCGGGCTTCAGCGCGTTGACGATCAACACCTCGGGGGAGTCGCTCCACCGGATGATGTCGATCTTCTCGCCGCCGAGTTCTTCGGTGACGTTCTTGATGCGTGTGCCGCGCACGCCGACACACGCGCCGATCGGATCGACCTTCGGGTCGCTGCTCAAGCACGCGACCTTGGTCTTGTAGCCGGCCTCGCGCACCAGCTTCACGATCTCGACCACGCCGTCGGCGATCTCGGGGATCTCGCGCTCGAAGAGGCGCCGGATCATGTCGGGGTGCGACCGCGAGAGGATGATCTTCACGCGGTTGCCGATCTTCTTCACCTCGACCACGTAGCAGAGCACGCGGTCGCCGACGCGATACGACTCACCCCGAACCTGTTCGTGCTTGGGGAGGTAGCCCTCGGTCTTGTTCAGGTTCACGATCACTGCCGTGCCGTCCAGGCGGTACACGGTGCCGTTGACGAGCGCCCGCTGGAAGCGGTCGAACTCGCTGAAGATGACCTCGCGTTCGCGCTCGCGCAGGATCTGCCCGAAGACCTGTTTGGCGGTCTGGGCCGGAATGCGTCCGAGCTCCGACATGTCGATGTCGCCCTCGGGGCCGACGATTCGGATGTTGCCGGTTTCGCGGTCGATGAACGCGGCGATGCGGGCGGACTCTCCGAACTTCTTGCGCACGGCGGTCAGAAGGGCATGCTCCAGTGCCTGGAACAGGTCCTCCTTGTCCACGCTGCGGTCGCGATGAATCGCGTCCACGAGTCGCAGCAGCTCGTCGCCTTGCACGTCCGTCCTCCGCAGGTGTTCGAAACTCGACCGACAAAAAAAGCGACAGGGTTGCTACCCGCCGCCAACCGCTGACGCGGCGCTGACGCGGCTCGTCGCCGAGCCAAGCCAGCCTTGATAGCCGCTCCCAGAGTCGAAGGCAAACAAAGGGCGAAGCAGACCCCCGTAGGGGGTCCCGGCGAGGCCGAGGCTCGGGGCTGTTCCGTTCACGACACGCCGACCGCTCGCGTGGGATTCAACGCGGCCCCCGGACCCCGCGGCTAACGTGTCGGCCATGCAGGACAGGGTCCGACTGCAGGTGGCGCTCGACTACGTGAACCTCTCGCGGGCGATGAAGTGCGCGCGGGAGGCGCTGGCCGGTGGCGCAGACGTCCTCGAGGTCGGGACGCCGCTCCTCAAGGCCGAGGGCCTCGAGGCCGTGCGGGCTCTCCGGCGCGAGTTCGGCAGCGTGGCGATCGTCTGCGACAGCAAGACGATGGACGCCGGACGGGCCGAGTTCGAGATCGCCGCCAAGGCCGGCGCCACGATGGTCACGGTCCTCGGCGTGGCCTCGGATCAGACGATCAAGGAGTGCGTCGAGGCCGGCCGCAACTACGGCTGCAAGGTGTACGTGGATCTACTCGGACACCCCGCGCCGGAGGAGCGCGCGCAGGAGGCCGCGGCCTGGGGGGCCGACGTGGTCGGCGTCCACTGCCCGATCGACGACCAGATGGCCGGCCGCGACCCGTTCGACCTGCTTCGGCGGGTCGCTGCGGCGGTGGATATCCCCGTCGCCTGTGCCGGCGGATTGCACAGCGAATCGGCGGCGGCGGCGGTGGCCGCGGGCGCCCGCGTCGTAATTGTCGGCGGCTTCATCAACAAGGCCGAGGACGCGACCGAGGCGGCGCGGCAGATCCGCAAGGCGATCGACACGGGCGAGGGCACCGCGACCACGCTCTTCAAGCGCGGCGGCGAGGGAGAGATCCGGGAGATCCTCGAGCAAGTCAGCGTGCCGAACGTCTCGGACGGTTTTCACCGTCATCCCCCGCTGCCGGGTCTGCGTGCCGTGGTGCCGGGCGCCCGCGCGGTCGGGCCGGCGTACACGGTGAGGGCCGCGCCGGGAGATTGGGCGAAGCCCGTCGAGGCCATCGACAACGCGCCGCCGGGGTCCGTGATCGTGATCGACACCGGCGGCGTCCCACCGGCGATCTGGGGGGAACTCGCGACGCACAGCTCGATTCAGCGAGGGATCGCGGGCGTCGTGATCCACGGTGCCATTCGCGACACGCCGGAGATCCGCAAGGTTGCGTTCCCCGCGTGGGCGACGCACATCGTCCCGCACGCGGGGGAGCCGAAGGGGTTCGGTGAGGAGGACGTCACGCTGCGGATCGGCGGTTTCACGATCCGCCCGGGCGATTGGGTCGTCGCGGACGACGACGGGGTCATCGTCCTCCCGAAGGAGCGTGCCGTCGAGATGGCCAATCGCGCACTCGACTGCCTCGAGAAGGAGAACCGCGTGCGCCACGAGATCGTCCACGAGGGACGCACGCTGGCCGACGTGATCGAGCTCTACAAGTGGGAGAAGCAGTAGTGCTCGTCGTCGTGAACGGCGAAGAGCGTGACGTCCCGAGCGGCCTCACGGTCGCGGCACTGCTCACGCATCTCGAGATGCCCACGAAGTTCATCGCCGTCGAGCGCAACAGGGAGATCGTGCCGCGGGCGCAGCACGACGCCACGTCGCTGAAAGACGGTGACCGCATTGAGATCGTGACCATGGTCGGGGGCGGGTAGATGAGCGACAACAACCACGACCATCTGAACGTCGGGGCGCACTGCTTCGAGTCGCGGCTCGTGCTCGGCACCGGCAAGTACACGACGTTCGAGGTGATGGAACAGGCACTGTCCGCGTCAGGAACCGCACTGGTCACGGTCGCCATCAGGCGCGTGCCGCTCGACGAGCCCGGGAAGAACATCCTCCACCACCTCGACGGCTACGCGATCCTCCCGAACACCGCCGGGTGCTTCAACGCCGAGGACGCCGTGCGAACGGCGCGGCTGTCGCGCGAGTTGCTGGCAACCGACCTCGTGAAGCTCGAGGTGCTGTACGACCAGGCGTCGCTGCTGCCGGAGCCGCTCGAGACGCTCGTCGCGCTCGATGAGCTCGTGAAGGACGAGTTCACCGTGATGGTGTACTGCGGCGACGATCCGGTCCTCGCCAAGCGCATCGAGGAACGCGGCGCCCACGCGGTGATGCCGCTCGGATCATCCATCGGTTCGGGCATGGGCATCCTCAACCCGCACCACATCGCGATGATCATCGACCACGCGACGGTCCCCGTGCTCGTGGACGCGGGCCTCGGCGCCCCGTCACACGTGGCGCAGGCCATGGAGCTCGGCGCCGACGGAGTCATCGTCAACACCGCAGTGGCCAAGGCGAACGATCCCGTCGCGATGGCGCACGGCATGCGACTCGGCTGCGACGCCGGACGTCACGGCTACCTCGCCGGGCGCATGGCCGAGACGCCCGGCGGCGCGGCGTCTTCGCCGACTACCGGCATCATCGAGTAGTGACCGAGTTCCTTGTCGCGGTCGGCGCCGCGGTCACCGCAGTGCTGAGCTACCTGTACTTCGCGCGCCGGCGCGGCATGGACGCGCTCGGACCGCGCCCCGCAGGTTCGTTCCCGGACACGTTCCCCGCGTTCGCGGCGGCGTTTCTGCTGTGGGTGATTGGCGGCACGTTCGCCGCGACGGCCGTCGAGGGCCTGGTGTCGCGGCTGCTGGTCATCACGTCCGTGCACGTCGGGATCGCGGTGGTGCTGTGGCCGATCGTCGCCGGGGGCGGACTCGTCTCCCGCATCCGTGTTCCCCGGCGCGTGCTGACCGGCCTACTGGGCGGCGTCGTGATCTTCGGCTTCACGCTCGCCCTGACAGCGCTGATCGCGTGGACGTACGCGCGGCTCGGTCATCCGATCCCGCAGCAGCCGGTGGTCGAGATCCTCAGCCAGGTCGAGGGCCTCGAGTGGTGCATCATCGCGGTCTGTGCGACGGCCGGCGCTCCGTTGGCCGAGGAGATTGTCTACCGCGGCGCGTTGCTCTCTGCGCTCGCCAACCGCAGCCCGGGCCCCCCGCCGATCGGCAGCCCGCCGCGGCGTCCGGCGTCCGGGTTCCCGCCGCTGTTCCGCATGTCGTTCACCCGGGCCAACACGATCCAAGCGATCGTGTTCGGGCTGATGCACGTGTCCTCCGCTGACACGCTCGTGCTCGCGATTCCTCTGGCGCTCGTCGGCGCCGCCCTCGGGTGGCTGTACCACCGCACCGGTTCGCTCGTCACCGCGATCGTGGCGCATGCCGTGTTCAACGCACTGCAGTTCGGGTTCTTCGCAGTGAACGTCTGATACCGGGAGCGGTGATCGCGGTCGCGCCTCAGAACGACTCGTACGTCGCGAGCGCGTCGCGGGCGGCGGCGCGGACGCTCTCGCGTGCGTCGCCGTCGTCGCGCACCTTCGTGAGCGCGCGTAGCGCCTTCAGCACGCGGCCCTTGGATCCGAATGCGCGAGAGATCGGCAGCGCGTAGTCGTTGTGGACCTCGAGGCAGAGCACGGCCATGGCGGTGGTGTACACACGGCCGCCTGCGACGCGCCATGCGTCCTCCGGCTCCCACGATCCCTCGCGGCACCCGGAGCGCGGCGAGTTCTGCGCCCCGACCAGCGTGCTGCGCAGGGCCACTCGCCACTTACGCCACGCCTCCCCGCCGAGCTCGTGCAGTGCGACGGTCGCCGGGTACCAGAAGTAGAGGTCGATGACGCCGCTCGCGTGGTTCCACTCGGGTCGCAACTTCCCGAGACGCTCCACCGACTTCTTGAGATACGCGTGTGAGTTCGGCGTGTGCCCGAGGTGCAGGCGCTGCAGAAGCCCCGATGCCGTCATCGCGTCCGACATGTGCGACGGATGGGACTCCGCGACTTCGCCCATGCGCGCCGCGGTCGTCGGGCCCTGCGTCCAGTAACGCACCGCGCCGGTCTCCTTGTTCGTGACGGAGTCGAGGTACGAGAGCACGCCGTCGAAGCAGGTGCGGTCCACGTGCAGTCCGGCGCGCTGACCCGTCTTGAGAGCCGCCACCATCCACCCTGTGACGGACGTGTCGTCATCTCCGGGGCGGACTCCGTAGCGCCACGCGGAATCCGGATTGCGCGCAGTCGCCGTGAAGTCGAGCGCCTTCTGGATGGGACCTCGATACAGCGGGTTGCGCGTCCGGGACCAGGCTTCGCAGCACGCTAGGATGGAGATGCCGTGCCCGTAGATCCACTGGTCGTTCCCCGCGCGCGGCCCGAACGCGCCGTCGCCGTCCTGAACCGACAGTAGGTAGCGCAGTCCCATCCGTACGGCCTGCGAGCGCGGGTCGTCGTCCGACAGCCTTCCGGTGGCGCCGCCCTGCAGGAGCGCCAGGACGCAGAGTCCCGTCAGCCCGGTGTCGTTCCGCGCGTACCCGGGACCGGTGCACTCGTCACCGGCCCGGCAGTGCGCGCCGAAGAAGGCGCAACTCCAGCGTCCGTCACCACCCTGGTGACGCACGAGCCAGTCCAGCCCGGCCGCGATGGACTTGTTGGCGTCCGCAGGCGTGCTGGACGGGCGCGGCGTCTGCCGGACCACGTCCACGATGATCTGGCCCAGTGCGCGGGCCGCGTCGGTCTGGGCGCGGGACTCTGCGTCGTTCATGAGCGCAATGAGCGGTTCGAACCCATCCTTCGCCGCACTCGCCCCGAGGGCACCGATCGCCTCCGCTGACTGTCGGCGCACGACGGAAGCGCTGTCGCCGAGCGCCTGGAAGAGCGCGGCGCGAACCAGGGGATCGTCCGCGCGGACCGCGCCGAGGGCGTCGGCTCCGGCGGCGCGCATGGGAGCGTCCTTCGAACCGAGCGCGTCGATAGCCAGCGGAGTCACGTCCGCACCGGACTCCCACAACACGCCCAGGACCCACGGCCGCACGCCGTCGTCGTCGCGCCGCAACTCGTGCAGCCGCGAAAGTTCAGTCAGCAGCGGAGCGACGGCGCCGGCACGCATGCGCGTGAGCGCGTCGTAGGCCGCGGCGCGCAGGCGGGGATCGGGCTTGTGCAGCACCGACAGCACCTGCCCGGCGGCATGCGCGGACTTCGTACCGTGGAACTCGATGCCGCGCAGCGCGTCGTGAACGACGTCCGGGTCGCCGTCGCCGAGCAGAGTCGCGAGCGCGTCCACGATCCGCTCGGACGGCGCTTCGGCGCGCGTCAGGTGTTTGACTGCCGAGAGGCGCCTCGCCTTGTCTCCGTCGGCGAGCGCCTTCACCAGGACATCGATCGACGCGCCGGCCAGCGGGTCACCGGGTTTCGGAGCGGGCTTCGGGGCGAACTTCGCGGGGTCGATCTTCTCCAGCGCACGCGCGGCTGCCTCGCGCAGTCCCGGATCCTTCGACGCCTTGGCGGCAACCAACGCGGGTACCGCGGCGATCGCAACCTTGCCCATCTCGCCGAGTGTTCGCGCCGCGCCGATGCGGCCGACCTCGTTGCGTCCCTTCAGCGCCGCGACCAGCGCCGGAACGGCGTGCACCCCGATCGGTACGAGCGCCTCGCGCGCTTCGTTCCGTAGGTGTTCCTCCGTCGCACCGAGATCGGCCACCAGGTCGGCGATGAGGTCCGCGTCTGCGCCGTCTTGCGCGACTGCGGGAGTGAACGCAATGAGCAGGGCCAAGAACGTGCCGCAGATGAGCTGTCGCATGCGTCGTTCAGAGTACGGGACGACTCGTCACGGCGTGCAGATCGCTGGTCCGTGGCTGGTGCCGATCAGCGAGGCACCCGCGTTGAGCATGGACATGGCGCGGGCGCGGTCGCTGATGCCGCCGGACGCCTTGACGAAGCCGCGGTTGGCGGCGGCGCGCGCGAGGATGCGCACGTCGTCTTCGGTTGCTCCACGCGGGCCGTACCCCGTCGACGTCTTGACGACCGCCACACCGCCGTCAAGCACGGCGCCCGCGACCGCAAACATCCGCTCGTCGGTGAAGTACCCCGTCTCGAGGATCGCCTTCACACCGTGGCCGGGAACTGCGCGGCAGATGGCGCGCGCCTCTTCGGTCAGAAAGCGCAGGTCGTCGTCGAGTGCGGCACCGATCGAGATGACGTAGTCGATCTCGTCCGCGCCGAGTTCGACCGCGCGCGTGGCCTCGTACACCTTCGTGTCCGGTCCGCTCGTGCCGTGGGGGAAGGCGACGACGCTCACCACGCCGATCTGCGAGTCCGTCAGCAGACGCTTCGCCTGCCCGACGAACCCGCTGGTCACGACGATCGAGCGCAAGTTGAACTGGAGCGCCGCGGCGCAGGCCGCCGAGATGTCCGCGGAGCGCGTGTTCGGCGCGAGCACCGAGTGATCGATGAACGCCGCGAGGTCGTGACCCGGCATGCCCCCTCCACTCCCGTCTCCACTCAGTTTCGCCCGAGAGGGCGTCCGGAGCCGCCGAGATCGCGAGGCGCGGCGCGGCGGGTCTCTCGGTAGCCTCTCCGCGACATGGAGAGGAACAGGCGTGCGAGGACGGTGCGGGTCGTGGTCCTCGCGGCCACGGCGTTGCTCGCGGCGGGCGCCGTGTGGCGCGGTCCCGGGGAGACGGCGGCTCCCGAGGAGGGCAAGCACCGGGTCGCCGTCGTGCTCTCGGTCGGTGGGCGCGGCGACCGCTCGTTCAACGACATGGCCTACGAGGGGCTGATGCGCGCCCGCGACGAACTCGGGATCGTCGCGACATACGGCGAACCGGCCGCCATGAGCGAGGACGAGCGCTACCTCGATTTCTACGCCTCCGAGGGTTTCGACCTGGTCATCGGGGTCGGGTTCCTGATGGCCTCGGCTCTCGAGAAGGTCGCCGCGCACCATCCGGACACGCAGTTCGCGATCATCGACTACGCGCTCGACATGCCGAACGTGTCCTCACTCGTCTTCCGGGAGCACGAGGGGAGCTACCTGGTCGGCGCGCTCGCGGCACGGAAGACGAAGACGGGGATCGCGGGGATCGTGAAGGGTCTCGACGTTCCGCTGCTCATGAAGTTCGAGCACGGGTACCGGCAGGGCTTCATCGCCGAGAGTAAACACCTCGGAGAGGCGTCCGGCGACGTGCGTGTGATCTCGGTCGTCGCAGGCAGCTTCGCCGATCCCGTGAAGGGCAAACAACTGACGCGGGTTCTCGTCGAGCAGGGCGCCGACGTCGTGTACCAGGCGGCCGGCCAGACCGGGAACGGAGTGATCGCCGGAGCCAAGGAAGCGGGTATCTACGCGATCGGCGTGGACGCGAATCAGAACCACGAGCGACCGGGCACCGTGCTCACGTCGATGGTCAAGCGCGTGGACGTCGCCGTGTTCGACACGTGCAAGCGTCTCGCGGACGGCGTGCTCACCGGCGGGTTCCAGTCGTTCGGCGTCGCCGAAGGCGGCGTCGGCTGGGCGCTCGACGAGCACAACCGGCCACTCGTGTCCGCCGAGGACGAGGCGCGCCTCGCCGTTCTCGAGCGCCTCATCTCGTCGGGCGAACTCGCGGTCGAGGCCATGCCGCCGGAGACCGAGTGAGCGGTCTCGGAGTCGCGGGTCTCACGAAGCGCTTCGGTGCGAAAACCGTGCTGTCCGACGTCGATTTCCACGTCGCGCCGGGGGAGATCGTCGCGCTGATCGGTGAGAACGGCGCCGGCAAGACGACGCTCCTGCGCGTGGTGTCCGGGTTCCTGCAGCCGGACGCCGGTTCCGTGCAGGTGGACGGTTCCGCCGTGCGGCTGCGCGGCCCGCGGGACGCCGCAGCGCGGGGCGTCGGCATGGTGCATCAGCACTTCCTGCTCATCCCGGAGCTGACCGTGGCGGAGAACGTCGTGCTCGGCCGCGAGCCGGGTACGGGACCGCTGCTCGATCTCGACGCTGCCGCGGACGAGGTACGCGATTGCGGGAAACGCTTCGGCCTCGACGTCGATCCCGAGGCGCGCGTCGGCGACCTGGGGGTGTCCGCGCAGCAGCGCGTGGAGCTGCTGAAGGTGCTCGTGCGCGGCGCGCGGTTCCTGCTGCTCGATGAGCCGACCGGGCTGCTTCCGCCGCAGGGGGTGAAGGAGCTGTTCACGCTGATGGAGCGGCTGGCGAGCGAAGGCTGTGGGGTCGTCCTCGTGACCCATCGATTGCGCGAGGTGTTCGCGGTCTGCTCGCGCGCGAGCGTGTTGCGGCACGGCGCCGTGACCGGCGAACGCAACACGGCTGCGAGCGACGAACGCGAGCTGGCGCGACTGATGATCGGCGAGGACCTCGATCTGGATACGCGGACGGAGAGGGTGCGCGACCCCGCGGCGAGGACTCTTCTGTTCGTGGACGGGCTGACGGTTCACGGACGGGGTGCCCGGTCGGCGGTGGCGGACGCGTCGTTCGTTGTCCGCGCAGGCGAGATGGTCGGAATCGCCGGTGTGGCGGGCAGCGGTCAAGTTGCGCTGCTCGAAGCGCTTGCGGGCATCCGTCCCGTGGCGGGGGGGACGGCGACGCTCGCCGGATCGTCGCTGCTCGGCCTTCCGGTGCGACGACGCCGCCTCGCGGGTCTCGGCTACGTTCCCGAGGACCGCGTGCACGACGGTCTTGTCGGCGACATGACCGTCGCCGAGAACCTCGTGCTCGGCACGGCGGCTGCGCGCGGCTTCTTCCGCGGCGGGTGGATCGTGCGGGAGAAGGTGATCGACGAGGGGCGCGAGGTCGTCACGACGCACGATGTGCGGCCGCCGGACCCCGATGCGCTCTGTAACGCACTCTCGGGGGGAAATCAGCAGAAGGTGCTCATGGCGCGCGAGCTGCGGCGCAATCCGCGCGTGCTCCTCGCAGCTGAACCCGTTCGCGGACTGGACTTCCGCGCGACCGAGGCCGTGCATCGCCGCTTGCGCAGCGTGTGCGACGAAGGCGGCGCCGTCGTCGTCGTCAGCACCGACCTCGGCGAACTGCTCGACACCTGCGACCGCATCCTCGTCATGTTCGGGGGCCGCATCGCAGGCGAGGTCCGTCCGAAGGAGACGACGGAGGACGAGATCGGACTGCTGATGGCCGGAGCGCACCGGTGAGCGACGCCGTCGCGACCGGCCATCGCGCGGGACCGCTTGACCGCGTACTCTCCGCGCTCGAGGTGCTCGGCATTGCGATCCTGGCATCGAGCCTCGTCGTTGCCGTGCTCGGGTACGACCCATTCCGGACTCTCGCTGCCGTCGTGCACGGCGCGTTCGGGAGCGGGCCGTCGATCCACGGCACACTGGTCGAGACGGTGCCGCTCGTGTTCGCCGGGTTGGCCGTCGCGCTGCCTCTGCGGCTCGGCCTCTTCAACATCGGCGCGGAGGGCCAGCTGATTCTCGGCGGTCTCGCGGCAGGCTTGGTCGCGGCAGTCGTACCGTCCGCGGTGGCGATCCCGCTGGCCGTGCTCGTCGGACTGCTCGTCGGTGGCGTGTGGGGCGCGATCCCGGGCGTCCTGCGCGCGCACCTCGGTGTGCACGAGGTTCTGTCGACGATCCTCATGAACCTCGTTGCGGTCCCTCTGGCCGGGCTCGTCATCTCGCAACAGTGGGCCAGGGCCGACAGCCCCATCCTGCAGACCGAGCCCGCGACCGCGACACTGTCGCACGTTTATCCAGCGCTCGTATTCGCGGTGCTCGTGGCGTTAGCGTTCGACGTGTGGCTCTCGCGCACACGGACCGGGCTGACCGCGCGGGCCATCGGACACGCACCGCGTGCATCGCAGGTTCTGGGACTGCCGGTCGCGCGCGGCATCTTCTGGTCGCTCACAGCCGCGGGTGCGTTGGCCGGGCTCGCGGGCGCACAGCAGGTGCTCGACCAGCACGGCCGTTACGTGGACGGGTTCTCGCCGGGATTCGGGTTCACCGCCATCGCGGTCGCGCTGCTCGGCCGATCGACCGGAGTCGGCGTCGTTCTCGCGGCATTGGCGCTCGGCGCGCTACGCAGCGGCGCGTTCGCGATGGACGCACTCGGCGTCGCGCCTCGCGAGGCGGCCAGTATCGTGCAGGGCGTCGTCATCCTCGTTGCCGCGGCACTGGCCGGCGCCCGGCTCGGCGGCGACTCGTGAGCGGCATCCTCGACATCGCCGGCGCCACGCTCCGTGAGGCGACGCCGCTGCTGTTCGCGACGCTCGGTGGCGTGTTGTCCGAGCGGTCCGGCGTGATCAACCTCGGCCTCGAGAGCTACCTCTTGGCGGGGGCGTTCGGCGGCGCGGCGGGTGCGCTGCTCACGGGGAGTGTCTTGGTTGGCGCGGGCGTCGGCGTGGCGGCGGCGGGCGCGGTCGCTCTGTTGCACGCGGTCATCTGCACGCGCACGCGGGCGGACCACGTCGTGGCCGGTGTCGCGCTGAACCTCCTGGTGGACGCGGCGACGATCGCGGCGCTCGTCTCGATCTGGAGCGCCAAGGGCGCCAGCGAGCCGTTCCCGGACGCGCAGATGGAGGCGCTGTCGGGAGCGGCGATCGCGGGCCTCTCCCCGCTGACGTGGCTGTCACTGCTCGCGATCCCCTTGGTGATGGCCGCACTCCGCCGCACCAAGCCCGGCTTACGACTGCGCGCCGTCGGCGAGAACCCTGCCTGCGCCGAGAGCCTCGGCGTGTCCGCCGCGTCGGTGCGCACGTGGGCGGTCGTCGCCGCGGGCCTCCTGACCGGGCTCGGAGGCGTGTACCTGGCGTTCGACGTCGGCTCGTTCAGCAAGCACATGGCGGGGGGGCGCGGGTACCTGGCGCTGGCGTGCGTCGTGATCGGCAAGTGGCGTCCGGCCTACGCCGCGTGCGCCGCGATCGGGTTCGCGCTGCTGACCGCTCTCGCCAACCAGCTCCAGGTGGTGGCGAAGATCCCGGACGAGATCCCGCGCATGCTGCCCTACGTGATCACGCTCGTCGTCCTGTCCGGCGTCGTTGGAAAGGCGCGCCCGCCGGCCGCACTCGGTAAACCCCTGGCATGACCGCCGCCCGCATCGACGTCGTGATCGATCTGGGACCGGATTCGCGGTATCACACGACGACGTTCGCCGCGCTGCGTGCGGCATCGGTTGATGTGGATCTGCGCTGGGTGCACACAAATGCGCTCTCCGTCTCTTCGACGCCCGACGGGGTGCTGCTCGGGCCCGGCAGTCCGTACGCCGACTTGGACGCCGTGCTCGCGCTGATTCGCCGCTGCCGTGAGGAGCAGATCCCGTTGCTCGCGACCTTGAGGCGGGTTCCAGCATGTTCTGGTGGAACATGCCCGCACCGTGCTCGGCATCCATGGGGCCGCGCACGCGGAGTACGGCGAGACCGGCGCCCGCGCCGTCGTCACCCCGCTCTCCTGCGATCTCAGCGACACCGTCATCGAAGTCGCGCTGCTCCCGGGGAGCCGGCTACGCGCCCTGCACGACGATCGCGCGGCCTTGCAGGAGCGCACCACGTGCAGGTACGGGCTCGATCCTTCGCTGCAGGCCGAGGTCGACGGGTCGGGGCTCCGCGTGGTCGCGACCGACGGCACCGGCGAGGCACGGGCCGTCGAGCGAACAGACCACCCGTTCTTCGTGGGGACGCTCTACCTGCCCCAGTTCTCGCCCGAGCAGCCGCATCCCGTCGTGGCCGGGTTCGTGCAGGCCGCGCTCCGGCACTCGGCCACCTAGACGCGCCGCGTGTTCTTCGCGGTCGGTCGCCGGATCGCTACCGTCCGCCGCCATGCCCGAGACATGGACGCTGATGCGGAAGCTCAAGGCAGAGCACGTGGACGATCACGCGGGCTTCGTGGCGGGGCGTGAGGAGGTTCTGGCCGAGCTGAAGGCGATCGGCGTGGGCGCCATCCTGATGTCGTCCACGAAGCGCAAGCGGCGGCGGCACCTGAAGAACAAGCTCGATTTGCTGGACCGGCAGATCGCGGCGTGTCACTGCTATCCGGGTTCGGATCTCGATCCGCCGCGCATCGGCATGGACCCGAAGGCCACCAAGTGGTTCAAGAAGCGCATGGCGGACTCCACGGAGGCGTGGCCGCTCGAGCCCGACGCCATGGTCGAGGAAATGCACGGGCGCCCGGTGTGGGAACTGACGAAGCACCAGGTGCTGCACCAGCTCGACATGGACTGGCCGATCGCACCGTTTCCGGTGCCGGAGATCCCGTGGCTCGGACTGGAACTCACGCGCAGCATGCAGAAGAACATCACTCCCGAAGACGGAGCGCAACTCGCCGAAGAGCTCGACAAGGCGGTCGGCGAGCACTTGCGCGTGGCCTACCCCGAGCTGGCGAAGACGGACTGGCGGGGAATCGTCGAGGCGATCATCGCGGGCGCGCTGCCCGGCCATCCGCCCGGCGGGCCAGCCGACACGGACCTCAAGTTCGGGCGCTCTGCTCTGATCACGTCGACATGGCTGCGCTTCTGGGGCGAGCACGGCTACACGCTGCGCCACTCCGCTCCCGTCGGCTGACACTAGGCCGACGCGGGCGCGTGCGCCTGCCGGGTTGCGGGTTCGGAGTCATTCCGGGATACTCCTTGTCCTCGCCGGCCATGGCCGGGGAAGAAGGAGTGTGCGATGGGGCCCCAGACGCTGCGATTCTGTCTGCCAGTCTGCGCGCTGATTGCGTTCGCAGCGCCCGCGTACGCGAAGACGGTGACCGTGGAGCCGGGCGACGGTACGCCGATCGCTGACGCGGTTGCGCAACTCGCGGACGGGGACAAGCTGATCGTGAAGCCCGGCACGTACACCGAGGGTGTGTTCTTGACCGGTCTCTCGAAGGTCAAGGTGATCGGCAAGGGCGACCCCGTTCTCTCTCCGCCGATCGGGCTCGGGATCGCCGTGACGGACTGCGCGCGCGTGACGATTCAGGGGATCATCTTCGACCAAGGTGGCAACACCGGCGTGCAGATCCTCAGGTGCACCGACGTCACGCTCAAGGACTGCCGCGTGGAGAGCACTGCAATCAACGGAGTCAGGATCTTCGAGGGGGCGCGCGTCAAGCTCGTGAAGTGCATCATCGCGAACTGCCTGTGCGCAATCTCGATCTCCGAGGTCGAGCGGCCGACGATTCTCGGCTGCTCGATCTCCGACTGCCGTACGGGTGTTACGGTCGGCGATGACCTGACGCTGACGACCGATGCGGTCATCAAGAGGAACCGCGTGACGAACCTGACGGGCGGTGCGTTCAACCTCGCCAGTCTCCGGACGATCTGTCAGAGGAACACGGTCGACGGTGCTTCGTTTGGCGTGATCACCGTGCTCGACACGGACATGACGGGCTCCGTGATTTCCAGAAACCGGATCTCGAACGTCGAGATCACCGCGTACGCGATCCAGGTGCGGAGCCGGGGCGTCACCGTCTCGAAGAACACCGTCTCGGGTGACGGCGCGTTCGGAATTCGAACAACCGCGGAGGCCGAGCCGGTCGTCGTGACCGGCAACAAGGTGAGCGGTTTCGACACCGGCCTGTTCATCGTCATGGACGATGCCGTGGTGCGCAAGAACAGGGTCAACGGCTGCCGCGTCGGCGTGCGGGCGGATGCCGGCGCGGACGGAACTCCCGGCAGCATCTTCGCAAGAAACAAGGTGCAGGACTCGACGTTCGGTTTCTTCGTGCTCTCCGTCGGGAACACGTTCACGAGGAACAAGGCGAGCGACAGCACGGATACCGACCTCCTGAGCGTCGAGGCCGAGAGCGAGAACACGTACGTGAAGAACAAGTTCGGCACGACCGAATTCAACTGACCCGGAGTCTCGTGATGCAGACGACCCAACTCAGAAACCTGCTGCTCGTCGCGGCCGTGGCGTTGCTGGCGACTACGGCCTATGCCAAGACCGTGACCGTGGTGCCGGGCGATGGCACCCCACTCGCCGATGGCGTTGCACAGCTCGAGGACGGCGACAAGCTGGTCATCAAGAAGGGGACCTATGGTGAGCGGCTCATCCTGGACGGGCTGACCGATGTGAAGGTGATCGGCAAGGGCCGGCCTGTTCTGGACGGAGGCGCGGCGATCTCCGTGGTCTCCGTGACCGGTTGCACGAACACCACGGTGCAGGGGCTGAGCCTGATCAGCACCGGCTCCGACGGCGTGACCACGAGCAACAGCGTGTCGTGCACGTTCAAGAAGTGCACGGCCGACGGCATGGCGAACGGATTCCGAGATACCTTCGGGACCGGCAATCGCTTCATGAAGTGCGTCGCAAGCAACGTCTCGAACGGGTTCTTCCCGGCCTCGGTGGACGGAGTCCTGATCGACCGATGCACGGCGGTCGACACGGTGAATGTAGGCGTCAACATGAGCGGCGGCGTCGCCATCAACGACGTCGTGATCCGCAAGAGCAAGTTCACGGCGTCGGTCGGGGGCGCGCTGGTGCTGGCTGGCGTCAATGCGCGGTGCGAGCGAAACACCGTGGTCGGCGCCAACACCGGGATCTCGACGGAGGTCGGTACCGACATGACCGGATCCGTCATCACGAGGAACAAGGTCTCGGCGCCTTCGGGAGTCGGGATAAGCCTCACCGCGCGGGGCATCGAGGTGTCGCGGAACAAGGTCCAAGACGTTGGCTTCGCCGGGATCTCGACGACCCCGATCGCGCAGCCGATCGTCATCACCAGGAACACGATTCGCGGTGGAACCATCGGAATCAGCGCCAGGGTCGGCGAGTCCGAGATAACGCGGAACAAGGTCTTCGGGGCCGACACGGGCATCCGGGTACAGGTCGGAGTCGAGTCGACCGGAGGGAGCCTCTACGACAGGAACGTCGTGAAGGGCTCAACGGACCTGGGCATCCGAGTCCAGACGATCGGCAACACGTTCACGAAGAACAAGGTGAGCGGCAGCGCATCAACGGACCTGTTCAGCCAGGTTGCCGAGGACCAGAACACGTTCGACGGCAACAAGTTCGGGACGACGAGCTTCCCGATCCCGTAACGCGACGTGCGGGACCCTACACTCTCGACGTGAAGCCCGACCACCGCGCCGAGTACGACCTGGTCTCAGGGACCGCTGCCCATCTGCGTGAGGCCGGCTACGGGACCGCCGTGGTCGCGATTCAGACCGGATCGGGCATCCCCCTGCCGAAACTCGGCGACGCGACGTCGCTCTCGTTCGGAGACGTGCCTGGGATCGCCGAGGCGACGGCACCGGGACACCGCGGGCGCATGCATCACGGGCTGCTCTCGGGGGTTCCCGTGCTCTTGCTGGAAGGCCGCCTCCACGCGTACGAGGGGCACGAACCCGCCGAGGTGATCCGCCTCGTGCGGGCGGTCGGGTTGCTCGGCGTGCGCCGCCTGATCCTGACCAACTCGTGCGGAGGCGTGCGCGAGGGGATGCCCGCCGGCACGATCGTGCGCGTCACGGATCACATCAACTTGCTCGGGTTCGATCCGCTGCGGGGAGTGCACGACGAGCGGTGGGGACCGCGCTTCCCCGTGACGGCCGGTCGCGCCTACGACCCGGCGCTCGGGATGCTCGCGTCGGACGCGGCGGCGGACCTCGGCATGCCGCTAGAAGAGGGCGTCTACGCGGCGCAGCACGGCCCGAGCTTCGAGACGGCCGCCGAGGTGCGACGCCTCCGGGCACTCGGAGTCGACGTGACCGGCATGTCCACGGTGCCGGAGGTCTTGGCCGCGGCGCAGATGGGACTGCAGACTCTCGTGCTCTCACTGGTCGTGAACCCCGCGGGCGAAGTCGCGGCGGGGAAGACGGCCGAAGAGGAAGTTGTCGAAGTGGCAGGCGCTCGGAGCGCGGATCTGCTCCGGTTGATCACGGGAATCGTGGAGCGGATCGGTGCGTAGCTTCCGTCTCACCCTGCTCGCCCTCGTCGCCGTTGCGGGTACCGCCTTCGCCGTGGATGCGGACCTCCGCAAGCTGGCCGAGGACGCGGATTCGTTCAAGCGCTCGGATGCCGCGCGAGCCCTCGCCAAGGACGGCACGCCTGCGGCGGCGAAGATTCTCTGCAAGCTCCTGGCAGACGACAACCCGTATGTGCGCGATCACACCGTGAACGCGTGTGACAAGATCAGCGACGAGGCGGCCGTCGGCGTCCTGGCAGCCGCCGCGAAGGGACGCGACGAACTCTTGCGCGCGAACGTCGCGGCGGCTCTCGGCAAGACCAAGTCGCCTGCGGCTCTCGAGACGCTGTCTCGCCTGGCCCGTAAGGACAAGTCACCGCGCGTGCGTATCGCTGCCCTCGATGCGCTGTGGGGGTTCCGCGGCAACGAGGACGCCGTCGCCATCAGCGCCGAGGCGGCCGAGGACCGTGACGAGTCGGTACGTGCCGCAGCCGTCGAGGCCGCCGGGCGGATCCGCGGCGACGCCGCGGTCGCCGTCGTGCACAAGGCGCTGGGCGATGCCGACGAGGGCGTCCGCGCCGTCGCGCGCATGGAGCTGCGCTTCGTGGACAAACCGCGGGCGGCGGAGGACCTCGCCGCGTCGATTGCGGACGAGGGTTGGCGCACGCGCGCCCAGCTCGTCGAGAACGCGTACTGGCTGATGGACGGGCCGTCTCTCGACGCGCTGGTCGTCCTGGTGGGGGACGCGCGCCTTCGTGTCGCCGCGGCTGCACACCGCGCACTCGTGGAGATCACCGGCAAGCAACTCGGCCGCGATGCGGACATCTGGAAGGCGTGGTGGGACGCGAATCGCGAGGCGTGGGAGACTCCGAAGAAGCGTGCCGGCGGTGACGTCCCCTCGGAAGATGGCGGAACGCGCGCCGTGTATCACGGCATGGAGATCCTCTCGGGGCAGGTCGTCTTCGTGGTGGACGCCAGCGGCAGCATGAAGGATGAGCTTGCCGGGGCGGGCGGGAAGACCCGCTGGGAGTCTGCGCGCGAAGAGCTCGAACGGGCCGTCGACGCGCTGGCGGACGGCACGCGTGTGAACGTCGTCGTCTTCCAGGAGCAGGCGAAGGCCGCGTTCGAGCGGCCGCAGGAGATCGGCAAGAAGTCGCGCAAGGCGATCGCGTCCTTCCTGAAGCGCGTGAGCCCCGGTGAACGCGGCAACCTGCTCGAGGGGCTGCTGCTCGCGATCGGACAGGATGATGTCGACACCGTGTACCTGCTCTCCGACGGTGCTCCCAGTTGCGGCGACCACACCGTGAAGAACCGCGTCGGCGACGCGGTGCGCAGCGTCAACCGCACGCGCAAGGTTGCGATCAACACCATCGGGTTCGGTGCGACGAAAGGCACGGAGCGGTCGTTCCTCCAGCGGCTATCGCGCGACTCGATGGGGCAGTCGAAGACGGAGTGAGCGAGTGACCGCGACAGCGGACGTCCTCGTGATCGGCGGTGGAATCGTCGGCGGGGCGATCACCGAACGCCTTGCGCGTGACGGCCGCAGCGTCGTGCTCGTCGAACGGGGCAGCGTCGGCGGCGAGGCGTCCCGCGCAGCGGCGGGCTTGCTCACGCCGGTCCACCCATGGAACTACTCCGACGTGGTGCTGCGTCTCGACAGAGAGAGCCTCGGATTGTGGAGGCCGCTGGCCGAGCGGCTGCGCGTCGAGACTGGTGTGGACCTCGAGCTCCGCGCCACCGGGCTCCTCGCGTTGATCGAGAGCGACGCGGACGAGTCCGAGTCCGAGCGGCGCATTGCGTGGAAGCGAGAGCGCGGCGAGGCGGTGGATCGCCTGGAGCCGGAGGGCCTGCGTGCATTCGAGCCGACGCTCTCGCCGGCGCTGCGCGGGGCGCTGCGGTTCCCTGATCTGCGGCAGGTGCGCAACCATCGCGCGGCGCCGGCACTCGCGACCGCGGCGGCCGCCCGCGGCGCGGTCGTGCACGAGCAGACCTCGGCGCTCTCGCTGTTGACGCACGGCGAGCGGGTCGTCGGCGCGCGCACCACCGCAGGCGACGTGCACGCGGGAACGGTTGTCGTCGCCGCAGGCGCGTGGTCCGGGGCGCTGCTCGGCGACGCGGCACCACGCGCAGCCCGGACGATTCCCGCGCGGGGCCAGATGTTGCTCCTGCGGACGCGGCCGGGCTCCTTGCGGCACATGCTGCTCGGCAGCGACGGTTCGTATCTCGTCCCGCGTGCGGACGGTCGCGTGCTCGTCGGCAGCACGGTCGAGTACGTCGGTTTCGAGCGGGGCGTCACTGCGGCGGGACTTGCGACGATTACGCGGGCGCTGGGTCGTCTTGCGCCGGCGCTCCTGGACGCACCGGTCGAAGCCACGTGGTCGGGTCTGCGGCCCGACACCCCGGATCACCTGCCGGTGCTCGGGTGGCTTCGTCCGGGCCTCCTCGTCGCCACCGGGCACTTTCGGAGCGGCATCATGCTGGCGCCGGTGACCGCTCGGATCGTGCGCGAACTGCTGGACGGGGACACGGCGCGCGACCTCTCGGCCTTCGCGCCGGATCGGCCCGTCGAGGCGGCTGCTAGAGCAGAACGCCGGTGATCCGGCCCTCGACGGCCAGCTTGTTGCCCACCCAACCCTGCGTGTCGTAGAGCGCACGGCGTTTCCGGATCTCGATGCGGCGGGCGATCAGCACCAGACGGTCGCTCGGTTCGACCTGGGCACGGAACTTCACGCCGTCGATGCCGCCGAAGCCGAAGAACCCGGGGACGTCGTAGGTCTTCTTCGTCAGGAAGCTCGAGATCTGGGCGAGGCACTCGACCTGCACGACCCCCGGCATCAAGGGGCGCCCCGGGATGTGGCCGCGGACCCAGAATTCGTCGTCACGGACGCTCTTCCATCCCACGCACGCGGCGTTGTCGACGTCGAGGTACGTGATTGCGTCCAGTTGCTCCATCTCGAACCGTTGCGGGTTCGCCTCGCGGATCTCCTCCGGCCCGAAGATCGGACTCTCGAGGTTCCAGAGGTCGCGCGATACCAGCGGGGGAGGCGGCATCGCGGGATCGTAGCAAGCAGCCGGTCCATCGCCTCGGCTCCGGTGCGCGTGTGCGGAGGCAGACGCGGCGGGAGAATCTCGGCGCCTCCATCGGTTCCGGCAGAATGCCCGGCCCTCGCGCACGTCCACAATGGTGACCAACGACCCGCCTGACATCCGCACACTCCTCGAGGAGGAGGAACAGCGGACAGCCGGCGCCGACGGCCAGCGCCTGCGTGCCATCACGTTCTGGGGGCCGGTCGCCGTGACGGTGGCCATCCTGGTGGTGGCTGCCGTGATGGGCGGCGTTGCGCTGGCGAGCCAGCTCGTCGTCACGGCGGTGCTCATCTTCTTCATCGCCGGCAAGTTCGCTGTGCTCTTCGGGATCGGCGGCGACAGCCCCTTCAGCCCCTACGAACTCGCCACGATCGTGGTCTACATGGACGTCACGATCGCCACGCTCCTGGTCCTGAACCTCCCGCGTGTCTATCGCCTGAAGCGGGTGGGGCCGCTGGTCGAGGAACTCGCGGAGCACGGCCTCTACATGCTGCAACGGCGCCGTTGGCTGGGCCGCGTGACCTTCCTCGGCGTCGTGATGTTCGTGATGTTCCCTCTCACTGGTACCGGAGCCATCGGCGGCTCCATCTTTGGGCGCCTTCTCGGTCTGCCGGCTCTGCGCACGCTCGCGGCGATCGCGTTCGGTGCCGCGGTCGGGGCCTATGGGATGGCCTACTTCGCGGACCGCTTGAAGGGCGTGCTCACCGAGGATCTCGCGCGCTCGTGGGAGTTCCAGGCGGCCGGCGCCGCGGTCGTGGCCGCCCTCGTGGCGATCATCTGGCTCCGTGGCCGCAGGGTCGCCGCCGAGATCCGCCAGCGACGGACCGCCAAGCTCAGAAGCTGATGTCTCCGTCGCGGGCGGCGTCGCCAGGCCCGCGAGGCGTGATCTGACGCGGTGCGGGCGGATAGACTAGGCGCGTCATGCGCATCGCAATCCGACCTCTGGCGATGGTCCTCCTAGCCCTCGTGGCGCTCGCGCCGCCGGCGCGAGGAGGTGTGGAACCGTCCAAGCCGGAAGTCCCCGCCGTGATCCCGGCGACGGACGAAGAGCACGACAAGATCATGGCGGCGGTCGAGAAGGCGAAAGCCGACAAGGACACCGAGCTGATGATGAACGCGCTCTACTCGATGCGCGAGCGGCACCACGAGGACTTCGTCCCCTGGATCAAGGAGGGCCTCAAGTCGAAGGACGCGGGCGTGCTGGCCCAGGCCGTGCACGCTGCTGCGTCGCACGAACTCGCTGACGAAGAGAAGACGATCAGCAAGCTCTACTCGTCGATGAAGAAGAAGAAGGTCAAGAAGAAGAAGAAGAAGAAGAAGGACGACGAGAACCCGGCGAACTCGCGCACCGTGATGGTCGCGTGCGTCCACTACTTCGCGGTGCTGGCGATCGAGGGTCACGAGGCGGCCGTGCTCGATCAGCTCGACAAGATCTTCCTCAAGGGCGCGCCCGGCGCGTGGACGCACTCGTTCGTGCAGTCGGCCGTGCTGTATCTCGGTACCAACAAGTGGGAGAAGGCGGTGCCGCGCTTCGTGTTCATGGTCGAGGAACCGATCCCGGCGAACGTCAACAGCGGATCGAACCCCCCCCCCAGCTACTGGGAGGCCCGCTACAAGCTGTGGCAGGTTAGCGAGGGCTGGGTCCGCTGGGCGCTCAAGGAGATCACGGACAAGGAGTACCGCACGCACCGCGAGTGGAAGGCCTGGCTGAAGGCGAACGAGAAGAAGTTCGACTAGCGCGGCTGTAGGGCTACCACGAGGTGGCCGAAGTCTCTTGTAGCGGTCCCGGGCAGCGTGTTTCAGCCGGGTCGCAGCGAGAGTGGCGGGCGAGAACAGCCGAGGGGACCTCCCACAGTGGCGAATGCACGTTGCGGATTCCATGCGAGCGCCTGGGGCAGCGACCACGTCCTGCTGGCGTTGCACGAGGCCTCGAGGGCCGGATTCCAGGGCATCGAGGCGTACTCCGACGTGTCGCACGTGCTAGCCGACAAGCCGGAGGAGTTCGTTGTCTTCTCCGAGATCGCCGGGGTCCAGCTTGCCGGCGTCCACGCCGGCGGCACACTCACCAGCCCCGACTTCCATGCGTCCGAGATCTTGGCTTGGCGCGTTCTGCTCGAGTGGACGAAGAAGGCCGGCGGCGACTACGCGATCTATTACGGCGGCGAGCCGAGCGGGGACCCCGTCGCAGACATGGGACACGCCTCCGAGCTGCTGAATGCCATCGGCGAGATCGCAGCGGAGACAGGAGTCTCGTTCCTCTACGAGCCGGATCTCGGGAGTCCGTTCGCCGGTCTGAACGCGATCTCCGAGTTGATCGGGAACACGGACCCCGCGAACGTCGGAGTCTCGGTCGACACGGCACGCTTCGACAAGATGGGTGCGGACCCGACGTTCTTCCTCCTCCAGCACAAGGCGCGCATCGGTGTCGTGCACCTGCGCGACGTTCGCGACCCGGCGGATCCGCGGTCGGAGTTGGATCCGTACGCGGACCCCGGCCGTGGCACGCTGGATCTGAAGGCCGTTGCCGACACGATGCGGATGACCGGGTTCTCCGGGTGGGCGATCGGCGTGTCCGACGTCCCGCAGACGAACGCGCGCGAGAGCGCGATGCACACCGCCGACTACTTCCGCAACGACCTGGATTTCGAGTTCTGACGGGCTTGCTGCGTCGCTTCACGACGCTTGCTGCGCAACCGCCGCGCCGCTCCTTGCGCGCATCATGCCCTCCTACGCGGCCCTCCGGCCGCTACGGAGGAGGCTCGCTGCGGGGCGGCACGCGAGTCGCTTCGCGACTCACGCGCCGCTCCTCGCTCGCGGGTGTGCGCGCCCCGTCGGTGTTGCGGCGCCCC
Source organism: Planctomycetota bacterium (assembly GCA_965248445.1). Taxonomy (GTDB): domain Bacteria; phylum Planctomycetota; class JAJSAM01; order JAJSAM01; family JAJVHW01; genus CBDFJG01. The sequence goes on along the minus strand of CBDFJG010000001.1, from coordinate 131,317 downwards.
TCCTCTTCCCGCCCGCCCCTACATGAGTTCCTAGTCCCGCCAGAGCGCTTCCAACTCCGTCAACCGCTTGTCGAAGTTCTCCACCACGTCGTTCCAGTCCACTTCCATGACGCGGTACTCAGGTGGTCCCACGACGTCCGGCGGGCGGGTGACGTCGCCGCGGACGGGAATCTGGCGGCTGTCGCCGGCGGCGAGCATCGCCTCGACCTTTTTCGACAGCAGGAAGTCGATCAGCTCTCGGCCCAGGTCGGGACGGGGGCCGCCCGCGACGAGCGCGACAGTGTTGGGGATGAGCAGCGTGCCGATCCCGCCGTCCCCTTGGTCGGGGAACACGCGCGCGACAGGCTTGCCGTCCGCCCGGACCTTCTCGAAGTCGTCCGTGTCGGTGAACCCGAACGCGGACTGACTCGTGGCGACGCTGCGGGCCAGCGGGCCGTTGCCGCTCGGGAACAGGCAGCCATTGTCGTGCAGTCCCTTGAACCAGGCCCGCGCGGCGTCGTCGCCCATGACCGTGTAGAGCACCGACGCATGCGTGAGAGTCGTGCCGGTCAGCGGTCGCACGAAGGACGTCCGGCCCTTCCACTTCGGATCGGCGAGGTCGTGCATCGACGTGGGCCGTTCGTCGGGACCGACCAATTCGGTGTTGACGATGAGGATCCTAGCGCGGGCACCGATTCCGTTCCAGCGGTGCGCCGGGTCGCGGAACGCGTCGGGAATGTCGGCGGCCGACGGCGAGTCGTACGCCGTGATGACGCCCTCCTTGGACAGGCGAAGCGTGTGCAGGATCTCGTTGTTCCAGAAGACGTCCGCGCGCGGACTGCCTCTCTCCTCGCGCAACTTCGCCACGAGGCCGACCGTCTTGCTCGCCTCGGTGTCGAAGTTGCGATGGACGTGGATGCCCGTCTCCTGCTCGAACGCATCGAGAATGGGCCTGGCGTGCACGTCGTCCACCGCGCAGTACAGAGTGACTCCCTCCTGCTTCGGCCACAGGAACGCAGCCGCGACGAACGCGGCGAGCATCAGTACGAGAGCACCCACGAACAGCTTCGGCTTCACGATGTCCCTCCCCGCGCGCCGTTCGCGCGCCGGTAAGCGTCTGCGGCCAGACCGAGGTCGACGATCTTGCGGTGCATGTTGGGGCGGGTGATCCCCGCGATCTCCGCCGCGCGGCTGACGTTGCCGACGGTCAAGCGCAGCAACTCGTCCACGTAGACGGTCTCGGCGAGGCGGGTGAGGTCGCGCAGGCCGAGATCGCCGGAGGCCGTCTCCGTCGTCAGCGGCAAGCTGCGTTCCCGGCATCGCTCGCGCAGGAACGCTGCGATGTTGCGCGCCGGCACATGCTCGCGGCGGGGGTCCGGCGCATCGCTCTCCGCCGCTGCGGGCGCCGCCGGCTCCCCTGCGGCGTGCACGTCGCGAAGTGTCGGCGGGCGGGGCAGCGCGGCCCGCTCCGCAAGGGCCTTCGCGACGGTCGTGCGGATCTCGTCGACTCGGAACGGCTTCGTGACGTAGTCCGTCGCGCCGTGCTTCATCGCTGCGAGCGCGTTCTCGACGGAGCCGTACGCGGTCATCAGCACGACCGGCAGATGGGGGTGTGTGGTGCGGAGCGCACGCATCAGCGCCACGCCGTCCATTCCGGGCATCCGCACGTCGAGCAGCGCCACGTCGGGGGCCCCCGACGCAGCGGCGGACAGCGCGCTGGGGCCGTCGGCGGCCTCGATCACTTCGTAGCCCTCCCGTCGCAGGGTCTTGCGGAGGAAGTAGCGCATGCTCTCCTCGTCGTCCACCACCAGGACGATGGCCTTCGTCTCATTCATGCTTCTTCTCCTTCGCGCGATGCGGGGAGCACGACACGGAACTCCGCGCCCTCGCCCGGCTCGCTGCGCACGTCGATCCTCCCGCCGTGCGCCTGGACGATTCCGTAGCTGACCGACAGGCCGAGTCCCGTGCCTTCCGGCCCGCGCGTCGTGAAGAACGGCTCGAACAGCCGCTCCCTCGTCTCGGGCGTCATACCCGGACCGTCGTCCCGGACGATCAGCACGACGTCGCCGCCGGCACCCTCCGCCAAGAGGTCCAGTCGTCCGCGACCATCGTCTGCCGCGTGCAATGCGTTCGTCGCCAGGTTGAGCAGAACCTGGTGCAACCCTGACGGATCGCCGCGCATCGTGAGTCCCTCGTCGCAGCGCGCCCGCACGGTGACGCCACGGCGGGCGGCTTCGGGCGCGATGAGCGTCGTCACGTCGTCGAGGACGGACTTCGCGTCGAGCAACTCGCGCTGGCCCGATCCGGGCCGGGCGAATCGCAGCAAATTGCTGGTGATCGCGGTGCCGCGGCGCGCAGTCCGCTCGATCATGGCGAGGGTCTCGCGCAGGTCCTGCGCGTCCTCCTCGTCCTGCGCATCCTCGGCGCAGCCGAGTATTCCGCCGAGCAGGTTGCCGAACTCGTGCGCGACGCCGCCGGCCAGAGTGCCGAGAGACGCCATGCGATCCGCCCGGCGCAACTCGACGTCCTTCGCGGCGAGGTCCTCGAGCGCCTGCTGGAGCCGCTCGTTCGCCTCGTGACTCTGTGCCAGTGCATCGCGCAACTCCGTCGTCTTCTCCCGCACACGGTGTTCGAGGCCCGCGTTGGCGGTCTCGAGGTCCGCGCGCGCCTCTTGCAGGCTGCCGGTCATCGCGTTGAAGGAGCCGGCGAGCCGCGCCACCTCGTCGTCACCCACCGCCGGCAGCCGGACGTCGAGATCTCCCAGCGAGACAGCCTTGGTCGCCGCCGACAGCCGTGCGATCGGCGCGATGACGGTGCGCAGCAGGATCGCGCCGTGCACGAGGAACAGCGCCGCAAGCAGCGCGATGAGCAGCGCGGCCGCCCTCCGCGCGACGGAGTTGCCGAAGTCGTCCGCACGCTGTTCCGCGCGCTCCGCAACCCGCTCCTCGTCCGCGCGCACCCAGCTCTCGGTGCGCGAGCGGATCTCGCCGGAGAGCACGCTCACGGTCTGCTCCGACTGTCCCTCGATCGTCGCGAGTTGTTCGTCCAGCAGCTTCCTGACCTCGTCCGGCCGTCCGGCGAGGACCTCCAGCGGAGCGTCGGCGACGACGTCGCGCGCCGATCGATGGGCATGCCTTGCGGTCTCGCTCACCAGTTGCTGCGTGTCCTCGGCGGACTTGCGCGCCAGCGCGCGCGTGCGCAAGGCCTGGTCGTCCAGCAGCGCCCGCGCTTCATCGCGGAATTCGGTTCGGAGGTACGGCCGGAACAGCAGCAGCAGGGCGATGGTCGCGAGCAGCAGCCCGAGGCCGAGTGCGGCCGTGGTCCTGAAGACCAGGGACTTCGTGAGCGGAACGTCGTCGGCGCTCACCGGCGGCCCCCGAAGTCCGGCACGACGTGATCCGCGCCCGCAATGGCAGAGAGCGGGATCTCGACGCCCAGCCGTCGCGCCGCCGTCAGGTTCAGTTCGAAGAGCACCCGCCGCGGCCGCACGACGCCGATCTGCTCGGGCGCCTCGCCGTTCACGATGCGGCGCACCAGATCCGCGGCGGTCGCGCCGAGCGCCTTCGGATCCGTACGGACGACGAGCGCCGCACCGGCGTCGAGGTGCGCCCTTCGTGTTCCGACGAGGAGCACGCGCTTGCCCTCGAGGCGGCGCACCACTCGGTTCGCGCGAGCTCCGGGCACGCTCTCGGCGAGGACGAGCGCGGCGTCCTTCAATGCGTCGGCCTGGCTGATTGCGTCAGTGGCGATCGTCAATCCCGCGGCCGCTGGAGTGACGGACAACGCCTCCAAGAGTGCCTCGTCCTCTGCGTCGTCCCGGGTCATGACCACCACGAGCCTTCGGACCCACGGCGCGGCGCGGCGTATCGCGGCGACCAAATCCTCGGCCGACACGCCTCCAGCTGTTCCGCAGAGCGTCGCGCGGCCCGGCAGGCCGAGCGCCTCGGGCCGCATCACGCCCGTGAAGACAGTGGCCGTCGCCCGCCGGGTGTCGCGCGCATCCGTCGCCGCGCGCGGACCGACGGTGACCAGCACGTCTACCGATTCGAGGGCGAGCTCAGCCAGCACGCCCGTGGCCTCGGCGCGCTCTGCCGGGACGGCGCGCTCGAGCAGGTCCATCTCGCCGCGACGGCAGCCGTTCCGCACGCCGGTGATCGCGGGCATCGCGCCCGGGGCGCCGGTCTCCGCGTAGAGCCCGACCCGCGGCCGGTCCGGAGCTGCCGCTGCGGCGAGCCCGAGCGCCAAGATGACGAGCACTCCGGGGAACGGCAAGCGCGCGGGCGTTCTGCGTGGGTGACCAGGACCTTGCACGGGCTCCCTCCGGCGCGCGGCCGGGCGGCCGGGCGCTCCCCGGGTGCGCAACGGGCGCACCAGAGCCCAGTGTGCCGCGGCCGACACGTGGCCGCCAGGGCGGCGTCATGGGGCCCCGCAGCCTCCTCGCGCACGCTGAGGCATGGGATTGGGACACTGGGGCAGTAGAATCCGCGGCTTACGGTGGGAGCGGACCGCCGTCACTCCTGGAGGGAGCCCGATGAGGCTGATCAGCTGTCCTAAGTGCACCTCGCAGTTCGACGTCGCGACCATGACACCCGGGACCAGCTTCGTCTGCGGCCAGTGCCGGAACGTCCTCCAGGTCCCGGAGGCGGGTCCGATCATCCAGCCCCTCGGAGCAGCTGAGGTGCAGCGGTCGACTCGCGGGCGGCCGAAGCCCCCCCCGACGGTGATGATGTCGCCGGACGAGATGAAGAGCGCGCTGCGTGCGTCGCAGGACGTCGCCGCAGAGAAGAGCGCTGCTCCGGTCCCTGCCCCGAATCCTGCCACGAGCCGTCGTGCCGCGCGCACCCCGCGCCCGTCGCGTCCAGTGGGGGGCGTCAAGCCGGCGTCGCGCGTCAAGCCAACATCCGGAGTCAAGCCGCAAGCACGCACGTTGAAGCCGTCGGGCCGCGCGCCGGCGCCGCGTCGCACGTCGCGCGTCGATCCGCCTGCGACCGCGGTCGTCCCTCCGGACCAGATGCGCAAGCTGCTCGCCGAAGCGCGCGGCACACCAGCCGCGAAGCCCGCAGCGCCCGCCGCAAAGCCCTCCGCCAGCGCGCGTCAGTCTCCGGCGAAGAGCTCGCCGCGATTGCCGAAGGCCATGCAGAAACGCGCCGCGTCGTCGTCCACTCAGGAAGTCGCGCAGCGCGCGGGTGGCTCGCAGGCAGTCGCTGCCCCTCCGCCGGCGAACACCGGCAAGTCGTCCCGTTCCCGCAAGTCGTCGTCTGCTCGTCGAGAGCGCCCGGCGCGCGAGGAGAAGAAGGGCAACACCGGTCTGATCGTCGGCATCGCCGTCGGCGTGCTCGCGCTGGGCGGCGGCGGGTTCTTCCTGTTCGGCGGGGGCGGGGACGACGGTGGCGCCAACGGAGATCCTGCCGTGGTCAACGGCAGCGAGAGCGGCGGCAACGCGGCTGCGAACCCCGGCGCGAACGCCAACGGGGACTCCACCGCACCGGTTGGGCTCGATGCGTGGGGGACGTACCTCGCGATGTCCGCGACCGACCAGCACGCCGAGTTGACCTTGAAGCTGCAGCCGGCACTCGGCGACACCGCGAAGCTGAAGGGTCTCTACGACTGGTTCTATGACGAACGGATCCGCGTCACGACCGCCGGCAAGCTGGCCCGCGAGCGCATCGCCAAGGAAGCGATCAAGATCGACCAGGACGTCGACTGGGCGCAGGAGGGCATCGGCAAGAAGAACGCCCAGGCGCTGGTCAAGCTCTGCATCGACGAGTGTCTGTACGCGATGGACAACGCCAACAAGAACGAGAAGGCGTTGCTCGCCGCGATGGAAGACCTCGACAAGGACTCGTGGGTCGATCCGGCGCGCTTCGCGGAACTGCAGGTGATCGTCAACCACGTCCGCGAGCGCGAGAAGCAGTTGAGGGACAACCCGCGACTGCGTCAGGCGGAAGACATGATGAACTTCATCCGGAAGAACGACTTGTTCAAGGACTTGAAGTTCATCTTCCGCTTCGACGACCCCTACGTCATCTTCCAGAACTACGAGGATGAGGACCTGCGCGACAAGGGCTTCGACCCGAAGCTCGTCGCGGAACGTGAGGCCAAGGCGGCGAAGTACGCCAAGCGCGACGGCATCGTCTTCAACGAACTGAACCGGCGCTACCGGGAGCTGTTCGCTGACAAGTTCAGCCTGCCTTCGCTCGAGACGGAGGCGGGCGGGGACCGCATCCTGCGAGCGGTGATCCTGTGGGACGCCAACCTGCTTCAGAAGTGGCTCGCGGCGCAGAAGGACAACGCTCCCCCCGGAGCCCGTGCGTGGTACAGCCCGACCGAGAAGCTGATCACCCACTACGTGGGCCAGGACTCTCTCACGGAGCAGAACTTCTTCAAGGCAAAAGGCGGGTTCGTACAGCCCTACGCAGACCAGGTCACGTTCCACGAGGGCACACACCAACTCATGCACGAGTACGGCGCGATCTACCAGGGCAAGCCGCTGACCGACGGCGTCGATTTCGTGCAGCCCCGCAAGTCGATGTGGTTCGGAGAGGGCATCGCCGAGTTCATGGGCGCGGCGGAGGTGGACGAGGAGCACTTCCTCGATTTCGAGGGTGCCACCTTCCGGCACAACCGCATCCTCATCGAGCGCACGGATCTGATGCGCATGTACCGCCGCCGGAACCCGGAGTGGCGCAAGCAGAGCTTCACACTCCCGCGCATGCTCGAGCCGAACCACAACGGCGACCTCAGCCGCATCGGGAACGAGATTGCACCTGGGCGTGGGAACCTGCTGGCGAACGTGTTCTACGCCCAGGCCTGGGCGTTCGTCCACTTCGCGTACTTCTACGACAACGGCAAATACCGGGACAACATCCTTGAGTACATGCGCCACGAGCTGGCGGGGACGAACGGTCCCGACGCTCTCGTGTCGGCGTTCAAGCTGAAGAGCAAGAACGACTTCGGTAAGGTCGGCGACGAGTACTGGTGGTACCTCGATCAGGTCTGCAACCGACGGACCGAGCGGGACAGCCTGACCCGCGAACGCCCGGCAGTCGATACGTCCGTTCCCGAAGGGAACATGGAGAGCGACGACGACGACCCGTGGGACGACGAGGACATGGAGGACGAGGACGAGGACAAGTAGGGCCGCGTCGCGTCGCCCGCGAGCGGACGTGCTCTTGTAACCGTGCGCTTCACCCCCGGCGGGCCGCTCACCGGCTGTGTGATCGTCGCCTGCCTGGCGCTGCTTGCTCAGTGTGCAACCCTGGGAGCTACGGGGCTCGTCTGGGACGACACGATCTTCCTGCTGCGCGATCCGCGGCTGGCTGATCTCTCCACCGTCTTCACTGCGTTCGCGGAGCCCTACTTCCTGCCGCCGAACGACGTCGAGATGTACCGGCCGGTCGTCAACGCGTCGTTCGCGATCGACTGGTTCGTCTCCGGTAGCGCGCCGGGCGACCCGACCGTGTGGTGGTTCCGGCGGGTCAACCTGGTTCTGCACGCTGCGAACTCGGCCCTGGCGTACCTGTTCCTCGCGCACCTGACAAAGCGCGCGCTCGGCGCGCCGATACTCGCGGCGGCGCTGTTTGCCGTCCATCCGCTGGCCGTGGAACCGGTTGCGTGGATCGTCGGCCGTTGCGACCTGCTCGCGACGTTCTTCGGACTCGCGATGGGCATCCTGCTGCTGCGCAGTCCAGGTGACAAGCGCGCGCTCCCGCTTGCGGTCGCGCTGTTCGGGCTCTCCTTGTTCGCCAAGGCGACGGCGGCGCTGCTTCCGCTGGTCGTGGTGCTCGGTGTTGTTGCGTACCAGGGGTTGCCGCTGTTCCGCCTGTTCGGCAAGCGGTCGCTCCTGCGCCTCTCCTGGTTCGCGGTCCCCGCTGCGCTCTGGATGTGGGCGCGGATCCAGGTGCTCGGCGCGACGTTCCCGGAGAAGGGTGGTCTGGCGTGGCACGACGTCGATCCTTGGGGTGCCGCTCTCGGTGTCGGCCGTGGATTCGCGCTGCTCACTGCGAACGTGATCCTGCCCGTCAACCTCTGCGGCGACTATGCGGCGGACCCGGCATGGTCGGCCGATCCCAGGCAGCTCGGCGGCGTCGCGGTTCTCGGACTGCTCCTGCTCCTGGCGATGGTTGCACTCGGTGCGTTCGCGTTCAGCAAGCACCCTCGCGTGGCGTTCCCCCTTCTCGCGTTCGTGTTGCTGCTCGTTCCGGTCCTGCAGGTGGTGCCGATCGGAGCGATCGTGGCGGACCGCTTCCTCTACCTCCCGGCATTATTCCTCTACCTGCTCGCGGGGGAGGGACTCGAGCGCGTGTTCGTCGGTCTGCGCTCCGCGGCCGCACCAGCGGTGACGATGGGACTGTTCGTCGTGCTCGGAGCCGTTTCGCATCTGCGTGCCCCGGTCTGGTACGACGAGATCGTGTTCGACCGCGACGTCCTCGCGCAGTACCCCGGCGCACGCGGAGCGACGAATCGCCTCGCCCTGGCGCTTTCTGAGACCGGCGCGGCGGCGGATCACGCGGAGGCAGTCGGTCTTCTGACCGACCTTGCGACGCGCGTCGAGGAGCCTGCCGAGGAGTACTACCTGCTCGGCACGCTGCGCCTCGAGACCGGCGACTTCGAGGGCGCGGAGCGCGACCTGCTCCGCGCAATCGAACTGACGCGCGCACGACGCATCGCTGCCCGCGCGCGGTACAACTTGGCGGTGGTGCTGAAGAACACCGATCGCCCCGACGAGGCACGCAAGCGCCTGCACGAGGCGCTTGCGGTCGTGCCCGGGATGCCCGAGGCATTGGCGCTGCTGGAGACGCTCGAAGAATGAGCACACGCACGATCGCCGTCGTCCTCGGCATCGTTGTCGTGCAGACGGTCGTGCTTGTCGCGCTTCTCGGTCGTGGTGGTGTGGCACCGGCAGATGACGAGCGCACCGCCCGGGAGCTGTCGCGGCTGACCGAGCGCATCGCCAAACTGGAGCGGCGGCTGGCGGAGAGGCACGAGACGGCAACCCGCCGGGATCGCGTCATCGCCGCGCCGCCTGCCAACGTCACGGAGGCCGTCACGGGAGGCCCGGGCGCGAATGCCGCGCCGCCCCGGGTGTCGACCAACGACCCGCGGCTCGTGGGCGTCCCCGCCAACCAACTCCTTCTCGAAGCGGAGGAGCGCCTCGGCAAGAACGAGGACCTGGCCGGTGCGGTGTCGCGTTACCGCGCAATCCTCCCGGAGCTCGCCTCCGACGCTCGGCCGTACGTCCTGCGTCGGTTGGGCCTTGCACTCCAGCGCCTCGGCCACCTCGAGCTGGCCCGCGGTCGCTACCGCGACGCCATCTCCGAGGGCGGCGCGACTCTGGAGGGAGCGAGCGCACTGTTCGACCTGATCATGTCGTTCTCGACGGACAACGACGCGGATGCCCGCCAGGTGCGTGAACTCGCCGGACGCTATCGACGTCACGTCGCGATCCCATTTGGGGGACGGGTCTCGGTCGAGGCGCGCGCGTCCCGCGCGGCGCGACAGCTGAAGCTGTTCGACGAGGAGCGAGTCGCACTCGAGTGGCTGCGCGAGAACGCGCCGGAGAGGAACCTGCCGTTCACTTTGCGTCCGCGGATGCGCGAGGTCCTGGGCGAGTGACCGCGCTTCTGGATCTGCCCACGCCGGCCGCCGTCATCGATCTCGACGTGCTGGAGCGCAACTGTGCGCGCATGTCCGAGCGCATGACGTCTCTCGGCGTGCGCCTGCGCCCGCACGTGAAGACCCACAAGTGCGTCGAGGCGGCGCGGCTGCAGGTGCGCGGCCACTTCGGCGGCATCGCCGTCTCGACTCTCGCGGAAGCGAGGGGGTTCGCGGCCGGCGGCTTCACGGACATCACCTACGCCGTGCCCCTTGCTCCGGCCCGCGCCGCCGAGGCGCTCGACCTGGCCGGGTCGCTCGACGCGCTGCACCTGCTCGTCGACTCGGAGGACGCCCTCGACGCGATCGCGTCCCACGCACCGCGGACGGTCTCCGTGTTCCTCAAGGTGGACTGCGGATACGGTCGCGCGGGAGTCGATCCGCAGGGAGAACTCGGACTCGCTCTGGCACGCCGCATGACCGCAACCGACGGGATCGCGTTCGCCGGTGTGCTTGCCCACGGCGGACACGCGTACGCCGCCACGGACTCGGACGGTGTTCGCGCGGTGGCGGACGAGGAGCGTGACGTCACCGCAGGGTTCGCGACGCGCCTGCGCGATGCGGGCATCGACGTGCCTGTCGTGAGCATCGGCTCGACGCCGACCATGTGCCACGCAGGCGACCTCACCGGTGTCGACGAGACCCGCCCGGGGAACTACGCGCTGTTCGACCGATTCCAGGCCGCGATCGGATCGTGCGACGCGGCAGACATCGCGTTCAGCGTGCTGGTTTCCGTGATCGGGGCGTACCCGGCGCGGGATGCGGCGATCGTCGATGGCGGGGCCCTCGTCTTCTCGAAGGACCGCGGTGCGACGCACGTCCCTGGCTGGTCCGGCGGTTTCGGCGCGCCGTTCGGTGCCCCGGCGCTCGAGCTTCACGATCTGTCGCAGGAGCACGGCAAGCTCCGGTCTCGTGAGGGGCACGTCGGAGCCGCCGGTGCGCTCCGGGTCGGGACGAAGCTACGTGTGCTGCCGAACCACTCCTGCCTCGCGGCCGCCAACTTCGAGCGCATTCACGTCGTCCGCGGCGACCGCGTCGTCGACTCCTGGCAGCCTGTCCGCGGCTGGTAGGCGCCACGGTCGCACGATGCGAGAGAGGCGGTGCGACGTGACGCGCGTACGGAACCACGCCTCGTGCTCACGCTCGGTCGCGGCCATGGCGCGGAGTTCCGGCGCCAGGTGGGGCAATCCGGCGTCGACGGCGTGGGCCGCAGCCGTGTCGTACTCGTGCACGTTGTGCTTTTCGAGGACGCCGGCGCCGTACATCGGCGCATACCAACCCGTGACGTGACACAGTGCGGACGCCGTGCGCCCGATGATCAGGTGCGCCAACTCGAGTATGTGGCTGGGCCCCGCGCCGAGCGCCGTGAGCATCTCACCGACCGCCTCGCGGTGCTCCCACTCGTCGCGTTCGATCTTGCGGATCGCGGCACGCTCGGTTGCGTCCCTCACGGACGACGCGTGCCCGCGATACGCGAGCGCCGCCGCGCGTTCTCCAGCGTGCGCCCAGCGGAGCAGTCGGACGAGGTCTGCGCGCGCAGAGTCGCTCGCGGCCATGCGCCACCTCCCCGGAAGGTCCACGATGCGTCATCCCGCAATCCTGAACGTGGTCAGGCCACGGGGTATGCCGCCGGTATTGGGAGACGAGTGTAGGGAGACCAGTGTAGGGAGAAGTGTCCGGCCTACTTGCCCAGCGGCCGGAACGGCTCGTAGTCCGGGCAGTGCTCCAAGCGGATCGCTTCCGCGCGCGCTTCTTCGCCGGCCAGCGTCAGGGCGCGGACGGCCTCGATCGCGCGACCGGACGCGAGGCACGTCTCGGCGAGGGCGATCCAGTCCGCAGGGTCGGGCTTGACGCCGCTCAGCCGCTCGGCCTGCGCCACGAGGAAGGGAGACGACGCGGCCTTGCCGACGCGCTCGAGCTCCGCGATCAGCTCCGGGTTGCAGGTCACCTCGATGTAGTCCACGGCCTCTCCGGCGCGCCCTGTGGACAGGAATTCCTCTGCGATGGCGTCGATGCGGCGGGCATCCGGGTTCTCCCGGTGCAGCAATTCGCGTTTCTCGAGTGGGTGCCTGGGTTCCCGGATGCGTCCCATGGAGCGTTCCTCGCGCAGTTAGATTGAGCGGGCGAGACACTACGAGTCCCTCCGGAAGACCCGCTTGGAATCCCGCACCCGCACGCCGCCGACCCCAGATGCCGCCGACCGCGCCCAGCCGCGGTTCGTCACCGTCCGCCAGCTCGGTACCGGCGGTAGCGGCCGGGTGCGCCTGGTGCGCGACCAGGGGCGGGGCGGAGTGCTCCGGGCACTCAAGACCGCCGTCTTCGACTTCGATGCCGGCGCGAGCGCGTCGGATCTGGAGGAGGCCACCGCGAAGCTGCTGCACGAGGCGCGTGTCCTCTCGTCTCTCGTGCATCGTGGCGTGCCGCGCCTGTTCGAGGTCGGCCGCGCGGACGAGGACGGCGTCTGGCTTCTCATGGAGTACGTCGAGGCGGCGCACTCGATGGATGAGGGGGATCCGGCGCATGTCGCGTTCGGTCTCCTGGACACGCTCGCACACCTCCACCGGCACGGCTGGGTGCACACCGACGTGAAGCCGGACAACGTCGTCGCCGCAGGCGGCGCGCGTGTTGTGCTTCTCGACTACGGACTCGCGGTACGCGCCGACGAGCAGGTGCCGCCGCGGGGCACCCTGCCGTTCGTCGCACCGGAAGTACTCGCGGGCGGCGCGCCGGATGCGCGCTCGGATCTCTGGTCTGCCGGGGCCGTGCTGCTCCAACTCGTGCTTGGTCGTCAATTGCCGCCGGCAGCCACGCTCGGACCGGACGATGTCCCCGACGACGCGAAGAGCGACGTGCCGCTGCCGGCCGAGTGGCTGCGGCGCCTGCTCGACGCCGACCCCGAACGACGTCCCGTCTCGGCAGAGGCCGCGCTTGCCGAACTGGTGGCCCGGCTTGCGCCGGAGGACTGGAAGCCTGCCCCCCGGCCACTGCCGCATGCACCGGAGCCGGCGGGGCGGGAGATCGAACTCGGCGACTTGTCCCGACGCATGCGCGAAGCGCTGATTCCGCCGACGCGCGCTGACGAGGCGGGTATCGCGCAGCCGACTCTGGTCCTGCTGCGCGGCGAGTCCGGCGTCGGGAAGTCGAGCGTGATGTTCGAGATGCGCCTGCGTGCCCTCTCGAAAGGCTGGAGCGCGTTCGCCGGATCGTGCTCGGAGGAGCGGGACGCCGCGCTGCCCGCGCTCGGCAACATCCTGCGCGCCGCCCTCCGGGACGCGCCCGCCGAAAGCGCTGCGGTGCGCCGCCGCGGCGCGCTCGTCGCGAACCTCCTCACGGCGCGCGGCGATTCCTCCGGGTCGGAGACTGCCGCGCGGTTCCTCGTCGAACGGGCGGGCGAGACGCACGGCCTGCTCGTCGTGGTCGAGGATCTGCAGAACGCGACGGCGATGACGCTGCGCGTTCTCGGCGCGATCGCCCGTGCGGCGGCGACGACGCGCCAGGAGGGACGCGCGTCCCGTCTGCTGATCCTCGCGTCGCTGACCGACGGCGTGCCCGTAACCGAGGAGATCGATGAGGCGGTTGATGTGCTGGAGGCCGAGGGCGTGCTGCACGAGTTGCCGCTGCGCCCGCTCTCACTTCCGGGCGTCGGAGACCTCGCGTCGGGGGTGCTCGGACCGAACGCTCCGGGAGAACGCGTCGGCGAGATCCTGCATGCGCACGGCGGCGCGTCGCCGCTGTTCGCCGAACAGTTGCTCGAGCGGCTGGTCGCGTCCCGTGCACTGCGTCACGACGGCATGCGCTGGACCCTCGACACGCGCGTGGCCCCTCGCCTGCCCGAGAGCCTCTCGGGTGCTGTGGCGGGACGCCTCGAGGCCCTGCCCTCGCGCGAGCTGATCGCGCTGCAGTTGCTCTCGACCCACGAGTTGCCCATGTCCCGGACCCACGCTGCTCGCTATCTGGGAGCCGACGCGCGCACGATCCTCTCCGAACTGGAGTCGCGCGGGCTGATCGGACCTGCCGGTGACGGCCGCTCGGTCGCGGTGGTCCACCAGGTGATCGGTCAGACCGCGCTCGCGATGCTCGCGCCGGAGCGGCAAGCGAAGCTGCACGACGCGCTCGCCCGGGCAATCTCCGGTCACGATCCCGCGTCCCGGGTACGCCGCGCGTTCCACGTGGCGCGCGGCGCCGACAAGGACCGGGGGTTCGAAGCGGCGACCAGCATCGCGCTCTCGCTGCGTGCCAATGCCGAGCCCGGCCGCGCCGCCGGGTTCGTCCGTCAGGCCCTGCGCCTCCTCGACGAGGACGATCCGCGTGTGCCGACCGTCCGCCGCTCTCTTGCGGAACTGCTCGTGCAGTCCGGACGGCCGACCGCGGCGGCCAACGTGTACCGCGATCTGCTCGAGATCGAGACCGACCGCGCGTCGCGTGCGCGGCTTCTTCTGGGACTCGCGGAGGCGCAGGACACGGCGGGGGAGTCGAGCGAAGTCGTCGCAACGTGCCGCCTGGCCCTCGATCTCCTGGGCGACGTGGACGTCCGGCTCGACGAGACCGAGCGAGCGGACCTCCGGCTGTCTCTGCTCGCACGCCTTGCCGGCGCGCAGCGGGCGATCGGGGATCTGGAAGGCGCGATCCAAACCGTTCGCGGCGCGCTGCCCCTAGCGGTCGAGGGGCGGGGTGCGGAACGCGCGGCGCTTCTCACGCTGCTCGGCAACGTGTACGTGCAACTCGGAGAATTCGACCGCGCGCGACAGTTCCACGAGCGCTGCGCCGTGGCGTGCCGTTCGCTCGGCCGGCGTCGCGGGATGGCCACCGCGCTGCACAACCTCGGTGTCGTGCACGCGCGTCTGGGCGAGAGGGACGAGGCGCGCGAGACGTACATGCAGTCGCTGCGCCTGTCGCGCCGCGCGCGCGATCTCGGCGGCGTTGCCATGACGCTCGGGAACCTCGCCAACCTGCAAGCCGAGTCGGGTGATTTCGCGGAGGCCGAGAAGCTGCAGCGCCGCAGCATGGCGCTCTACCGCAGGATGGGCGATCTCTCTGGCGTCGCGGTCACCATGGGCAACCTGGCGGGTCTCTACCGCGCGCGAGGCCGTCTCGGCACGGCACTCTCCCTCCTGCGCACGGCTGCGCGCCGGCTGCGCGCGCTGGGCGACGTGCAGGGCGAGGTGCAGTTCCTCCTGCAGGCCGCGAGCATCCACTTGCTTGCAGGCGACTGGCTGGGCGCGCGCCCCCTCCTGATGCGCGCCCTGACGCGCGCCCAGGCCGCGTCGCTGCGCAGCCTGGAAGCCACGGCGGAGACGCTCCTGGGTCGCCTGGAGCGGCGGGGCGACCCCGACGGAGATCAGTGGCAACTGCACCTGGGCCGCGCTCGCGACCTGTTTCAGGCCACCGGCGACCGGCCCGGACTCGTGGAGGCCTGGCTCGAGACCGCACTCGGGGAAAGGGGTCGCGGCCGCCGGGACGCCGCGCTGACGGCCCTGCGTACGGCGGAGGAGCTCCTCACGGACGTCCGGAACGGGGATCTCGCCGCCCGCACGGACCTCGTGCGGGGCCGCGTGAAGTCCGACCGGGGGTCCTCCACCGAAGCCCTCGCCTCCCTGACCCGCTTTCACGAGCACGTGAACCGTGCAGGGCGCCGTGACTACCGCGTCGCCGCCGCGTACGCTCTCTCGCGCGCCTGCCTCGCGGCGGGGGAGCCTGCGAGAGCAGAGGCGCTCGCCGTGGAGGCATTGCGGGCGGACGAGGACCTGGCAGCGTCGCTCCCTCCCGCGCTGCGACGGGAGCGCGAGGGAGGAATTGCGCGCCGCGATCTGTTGGAACTGGTGAAGAGTGCCGCAGCCGCGGTGCCGCCGGACGTCGATGAGGCAGACACGGAAGTCGCGAACGAGGACGATATGGACCAGGACCGCCTGATCAAGCTGCTCGAGATCAACAAGCAGCTCGCGCTCGCGAAGGACGTGCGCGCGCTCCTGGACACGATCATGGACGTGGCCACGGAGGCGACCGGCGCAGAGCGCGGGTTCCTGATCATCGTCGACGACGGGAAGATCTCGTTCCAGACCGCGCGCAACTTCAAGCGCGAAGAGGTTCCCAAGCCCGAGTTGAAGGTCAGCCGCACGCTCGTCACCCGCGTGATGAAGAGTGGCCAGGCCGTGCTGACCGACAACGCCACCGAGGACCAGCGGTTTGCGGAGTTCGAGAGCGTCGAACGCCTGGAGCTCAAGTCCATCGTGTCGGTGCCGTTCCGTCTGGGCGACGTCGTGATGGGGGCCCTCTACCTCGACAACCCCGCGCGCAAGGGCCAGTTCGGTCCCGGCGACCTGCAGTTTCTGACGGCGCTCGGTGATCAGGCCGCACTGGCAATTCGAAATCTCCGGCACGCGGAGGCGATGCAGCAGCTCAACCGCCAGCTCGAGCACAACCTCGAAAGGAAGAGCGCGCAGCTCGAACAGGCGGAGCGTGCGCTCGCCGATCGGGCGACGAAGTACCCGTACGACGACATCGTCGGTGCGTCACCGCAGATCCGCGAAGTGCTGCTGCTCGTGGACAAGGTCGTCGAGACCGAGGTGCCGGTGCTGATTCAGGGCGAGTCGGGCACCGGCAAGGAGCTGATCGCCCAGGCGATCCACGGGTACGGCCGCCGCAAGGACGGCCCGTTCGTCACCGTCAACTGCGGCGCGATCACCGAGAGCTTGATGGAGAGCGAGCTGTTCGGACACGTCAAGGGCTCGTTCACCGGCGCGATCTCCGACAAGCCCGGCCTGTTCAAGGCCGCCCACGGCGGCACCATCTTCCTCGACGAGATCGGCGAGATGAGCGTCGACATGCAGAAGAAGCTGCTGCGCGTGCTGCAGGAGCGCGAGGTGCGGCCGGTCGGCGGCAAGGACGTGACCAAGGTCGACGCCCGGGTGATCGCCGCCACGAACCGCAACCTGCGCGAGATGATGCAGCGCGGCGAGTTCCGCGAGGATCTGTACTACCGGATCGCGGTGATCAACATCGACATGCCGCCACTGCGGGAGCGCAAGGGCGACGTGCAGGAACTCGTGCAGCACTTCGTCGCGCGCGCAGAGAAGGATCTCGGCTTGTCGCCGAAGCCGATCGACGACGAGGCGATGGCCGCGCTGGCGGCGTACGCGTGGCCGGGCAACGTTCGCGAACTCGACAACGAGGTGAAGAAGGCGCTCACGCTCTCGGACGAGGGTGTCGGCGTGGAAGACCTGTCCATCGCGATCCAAGGCGATCGTGCGGGCCCCGAACCCGAGCTCGTGCCGAGCGAGGGCGGCGTGACGCTCAAGCAGTCACTCGAGAAGACCGAGCGCGCGATCATTGTGAAGGCGCTCGAGAAGAACTCCGGCAATCAGACCCGCACGGCGAAGGACCTCGGCATCAGCCGCGTCTGGCTCCGCAAGAAGATGGAGAAGTACGGGTTGTTTGAGAGCAAGGCGTAGCCGCCTTGCTCGTGGCTCGGACGCCGCCACCGCCACAGCGACCTAGGCGGCGACTCGCTCTGGTCCAGTCGTCGTTCATTTCCGCAGTGGCGGTCTGCCTTGCGACGATGACCGCGTTCCCCGAGCGTCACCGTGAGACGCAGACCAAGGGGACGTATCGATTGCGCAAGACGGCGCTGCGAAACGGGGCGTCGTGGGTGGCCCGCCGACAGATTCACTGGTACGCGAACGCACGTCCCGGCGCCGTGTTCGTCAAGCCGGCGGCTCGCAACGGCGGTCGCGTGTGCTTCGCCGTCTGGCGTCGGGATCGCGAGGTCGCGGTAATCGGACCGGCGCGCGACTGACGTCGGTACGTGTTTGCGGACTCTCAGCTCGCACACGTGGTCCGCGCCCGTTTGACAGCTCAGCGCGTTGCCCACTCCGCTTCGGCCGGGAGGCCTCCGCTACGCGTTCGCTTCTCTCGGATCGTCCGCGGGACGATCCTCACGCCGCTTCGCGGCGCCGTCGCTCACCCCCCAAATGTCGACGGCGCCAGGGCCCCGCACGGGACTCGCCTGACGCCGCCTTCTTGAGGGGATCGCACCCTCGGAAGAGCGAACGGCGTACCAGAGACGGATCCGTGCGGGCCGAGCGGGAGCGCCGTCCACGGCGTCAACGATCGTTCTCACGAGATAATGGTCGTACCGGCATCGTGGTTGCCGGACGGACTCAATCCGCGGACGGCAGACGGCGTTCCTCGCGCTCCGCGAGTCCGCGGCGCAGATGCTCGATCCGCCGCGCGAGCGGACGCAGATCCCCAACGTCGCGGGCGTAGGCACGAAGAGCCCGTGCCCGCTCGACGCGCGAGGCGAGCCGCAGGAGTCCCACGTCGAGGCAGGCCAGGTCGTGTGCGCGCCTGCGGCGCGGAGCGCCGCCCGCGAAGCGCCGTTGACGGGCGCAGTCGACCTTGTAGGTCCGGCCCTCCGCCACGAGCACGTTGCGGGGGTGCATCTCGCCGTCGGCCACCCCGGCGTCGTGCATCGCACGCAGCCGGACTGCGAGGTCCGTCAGCACGCTGTGCCGCGACGCCGGATCCCGCTCGTCGCGCAGGAAGATCGCGAGATCGCGGGCTCCCGGGATGTACGTCAGCAGCAACAGACACTCGTGCAGGACGCCGCCTCGACGGTCGTCGAACGCCGCCAGCGCGGGAGGATGGAACCCGGTCGGGCCGCCGTCCCGCATGGCCCTCCAGGCCCGGCTCGCGGGCGAGCGAGCCAGGAACGTGGTTCGGAACGCACCCCGCAGACGGTCGCGGGGCTCGGGGAACCGCCACTGCTTGCGCACGGCGGCGCCTCCGCCGGGAATCTGGACGACCGCAGTCTTCGTCGTGCGGCTGACCGCGAGGACCTCCGCGGAGAGCGCGGAGAGGCGTCGATACACCTCCCGAGGGCTGCCGTCGGGCACGCTTCCGGGCTCGGTGCCCAGCAGTCGGACGCGATCCGGCAGCCCCCCGGTTGCGTCTCTCATCGATTCCCGCCGAAAATCCCGCTTGACCCCTGGGCCAAGCGGTCGCTACGTTCTTCTAAGTCGAGTTGGAGTACGAGGATAAGCACGTTCAGTAGGGGGGCGCGAGGGCGCCGGCTGAGGCTGGCTCCGCAGCGTGACACGCCATGGCGACCGTGACGAAGAAGGAACTCGTCGCCCGCATTGCGGCGCAGACCGGCCAGACGAAGGTGGTCACCAAGGACATCCTGCAGCGCTTCCTCGACGAGATCATCATCGAGCTGGCGCGTGGGAACCGTCTGGAGTTTCGCGAATTCGGCGTCTTCGAGGTCAAGGAGCGTCCCGCGCGGCGTGCCCAGAATCCCCGCACGCTCGAGAAGGTCGACGTCCCAGCCAAGCGCGTCGTGAAGTTCAAGGTCGGGCGAATGATGAAGCAGCGGGTGAGCGACGCCGACTGAACGTCCCCGGCGTCCGAGCCTGGAGCGTTCCCGGACCCCGAATCGCAGTCGGACCCGGATTCTAGGCTCCCCTCGTTCGACGGGAGACCGCCCTCAACGAGAGGCGGAACCGGCCCCTGTCGGCGGGAAGGAACCCATGTCCGTTCGCCACGCAGCCACCGAACTCCCGGTCCTCGCAGGCCTGGTCTTTGTCGTCGCGCTGTTCCTCATGATCTGAGCGCAGCTGAGCGCGGGATGATTTGGGCGGGGGGCTCCGGGGAGATGGCTCCGGTGGCGGGGGGCATGCGGCTTGCGTCGCCTCCTGCGGCGTCGAGGCTCTTCCGAGGGGAAACCACGCCCGCGCCCCGGAGGAGCGATGCCCGGTAGACTTACGACGGAGGGGCGAACGGTCATGGAACTCCATTTCTGTCATGTCTGCGGCGTGTCCGTGCCGAACGCGACGGTGGATTCCGGCGACGCGCGGGACGACAGCGGCAAGGTCGTCTGCGCTGAACATCGGTCCGCGCAGTCCGGCAGCGACGACACCGCGGAAGGTGGTGACCTGGAGCTCCTGTTCTGCGCGAACTGCCGCATCTCGGTGCCCGTGACCGACGTGCGCTCCGGCCGGGCACGGCGGGAGTACGGCTCCCTGCACTGCGCCATCTGCACGAAGGCCGACCCCGGGGAACGCGCCGCCCGTCGTGAGGCGGTCGAGGCGGAGATGGCCGCGGACGTCGAGGCCGACGACCCGGTCGGGCCGCTGCGCTGCACCGTCTGCGCGGCGATGGTCCCGCACTCGCACGTCGTCACGGGCAAGGCGCTCAGCGAGGGAGACAAGGTCACCTGCCAGAACTGCCGCGCTGCGGTGGTGCGCGTGCGCGCATCGTCCGGTAGTGGCGGCGGGTTCGCGCGCTCGGCCGTGATGTTCTTACTGGTCGCAGGTCTCGCCGCGGGAATTGGTTATGGCGTGGGGCAGATGGTCGACGGCATGAAGTCGAAGACGGAAGACCCGCTGCAGGGCCGCGTGGCGATGCTCGAGAAATCACTCGATGCCCGCTTCGCGGACATGACGGCCCGCATCCCCGCTGACACGAGCGGCGAGCAGCGCGAGGCGACGAACCGCCGACTCGACCGGATGACCGACGACTTGGAGTTGCAGCTCGACGCCATCCGCGGAGAGCTCGTGGGCGTCCGCACGGAACTCGCCAAGGCCGACGTCGCACTCGAAGGTCGGCTGTCCCGGCTCGAGGGCCGCCTCGACGAGATGTCAGAGCGCGTGCGTGACGTCGCGTCGCGTCCGGTCCCGCCGCCCGAGCGCGCCGATCCGCCGGCCGGCGGCGGCGCAGAGCCTCCTGTCGAGGGCGGGGGGATGGAGGCCGGAGGCAACGGCCCGGTCGTGCCCGAGGTCAACGCTGAGGTGGCGCGCCTGGCGAAGGCGCTGCTCGATTCGGGCGAGGACAGCGTGCGCTTCCCTGCAGCGAACGATCTCGGCTGGATGGGTGATCCCGCCGCGATCCCCGCGCTGTCCTCGGCGCTCGTCAACGACAAACACTTCCTCGTGCGCCGGGCATGCGCGCGCTCACTCAGCCAGCTGAGGGCATGGAATGCGACGCCATACCTGATCGACGCGCTCGAGGACAAGGAGGCGTACGTCGCGCAGCAGGCCAACTTCGCGCTGCGCGAGATCACCACCGAGGACTTCGACGTCACGCAGGATCAGTCGCACGCGGAGCGGCGCCGCAAGGCGAAGGCAGCCCGCAAGTGGTGGGAGCAGAACAAGGACGACCCGCCCGAAGGCGTGTCACTCGCTACCGCCGACCTCATTCGCGATCAGTGAATCGACGGTCAGTCGCGGGCGTATCCCATCCGTTCGAGCAAGCGCACCAGGCTAGGAGCCATCGCGCGATGACCGGCCTCCGTGGGGTGCCCGTCGTACGCGAAGAACGGACTCGCCCCCCCGTGTTCGGTGACGTCGCGCGTGGCGTCCTCGAACGGGATGTCCCGTTCCGCGCAGATGGCGCGTAGTGAGTCGACGGGGTGCCACGAGGGCGGCATGCCCCGGCGCGCCGCCTGCACCTCTGGCACCGCGGGAATGTAGTGAACGCCCAGGCGGAGTTTCTCCTTGAGAGCGTGCACCTCGATCACATCGAGCGTCGAGTGAATCATCGCTTCGGTCGTCTCGCGGCGGGCCGCCTCCGTGCCTTCCAGCGACACGTTGGACGACTCGGCCCACTCTCGCAACCGCCTGCACGTGTACGCCACGACATCCAGTGACGCGATCGAGTAGCGCTCGAGGAAGCGTCGAAGACCGCTCCGGTTGAACAGGGCTTTCTGGATCGCGTGGCGCGGCGGGCGCGTCTGGACCAGCGGCCACTCCCGGAGGCTGAACACCACGCCGTCGGCGGCCGGCCGGCCGTTGCCACCGTCGAAGAGGCGCTCGTAGAAGTCGAGGAACCTCTCCGGTCGCTCGTGGAACGCGTGGTTGCCGACGCGCACGGGAACGACGCGCACGCCGTCGAGCTCCGACTGCGAGACGATCGGGAACGTCCGCGCGTGTGGGACTTGGCGCCCCTCGACGAAGCTGTCGCCGGCGACGACGACTCTGTGCCGCTCGCCCGGCCGGGCGTCCAGCGAGGGGCCGCGGATGCCATCCTCGTTGAAGCCCGAAACCGCCATGAACTCCCGCGGCGTCCACAGTTTGCCGACCCACAGTCCGCGCTTCTTCGACTCGATCGCGAACTGCGGATGCACGAGCCCGAAGCGGTCGGTTGCGCGGAACAGCCCCTCCAGCGGTGTCGCGACGGCGATGAGCGCGAGCAGCCCGCCGACGGCGTGAGCGATCCCCCGGCGGCGTAGCCAGGCGAGGAGGGTCAGCAGATGGTTCGGTTCGGGCACGGTCAGAACTGGAAGTACACGAAGTCGGTCGCGGTCGTCACGCCGAACGCGATGATCAGGGCCTGCGTGACGATCACGGTCAGCCAGAAGAGGAACGGCCTAGCCCTCACTCTCGCGCAGACGCTCTCGTGCTGCACGAATGCGTCCACGAGCAGGATCGACGGGATGGCCACGAGCGGCCACATCGCGAGCGGCACGATGGTGTCGCCGCCGCGGAACAGCGCCGCGAACACGTCGGCCGCGTTCCCGAAGTCCGTCGCGCGGAAGAACACCCAGGTGACGCACACGCCCTGGAACGTGAGGAATTGCAGCGCGAGTCGCGCGAGCGGCGACCGTTCAGGGGCGTCTTTGCGGTTGCCGGTGGCGACTCTCTCTATCGCGATCCAGATCCCGTGGATGGCACCCCATATGACGAATGTCCACGCCGCCCCGTGCCACAGTCCGCCCAGGAGCATCGTGATCATCACGTTCCGGATCGTGAACAGTCCGCTCCCCCGACTGCCGCCGAGCGGGATGTAGAGGTAGTCCCGCAGCCACGTCGAGAGAGAGATGTGCCAGCGGCGCCAGAAGTCGCGGATCCCCGTCGCGAAGTACGGCTGGCGGAAGTTGTCCCCGAGGTCGTATCCCATCATGAACCCGAGGCCGCGCGCCGTGTCGGAGTACCCCGAGAAGTCGCAGTAGATCTGGAACGCGAACGCATAGATGCCCACGAGGACCGCAAGCGGCGAGTGGGCGTGCGGCGCGGAGAACACCGCGTTGACCATGGGCGCAAGGTTGTCTGCGATGACGACCTTCTTCGCCAGTCCGAACCCGACCAACGCGATGCCGCGCAGCACGTTGCTCTCACTGAACGTCGGCCCATCACGCAGTTGCGGGAGCAGACTCTTCGCGCGCACGATCGGGCCGGCCACCAGTTGTGGGAAGAACGCGACGTACGTGGCGAACGTCAGCAGATCGCTCGGACGGTCGATGCGGCGGCGGTACACGTCGATCGAGTACGAGAGCGTCTGGAACGTGTAGAAGCTGATACCGAGCGGCAGGATGATGTCGTACCGCGGGAACGGATCCGTGCCGGACAGCAACTGCGACAGGCCGCCGACCGTTTCGAGGAAGAAGTTCGTGTACTTGAACACGAACAGCATCCCGAGGTTGCCTGCGAGCGACGCGATCAGCCAGCGTTTGCGTACGCGCTCGTCGTCCGTCGCGGTCATACCACGCGCCGCGGTGAAATCGAGCAGGGTCGAGAACACCATCAGCCCGCACAGGGGGATGCTGAACCACCCGTAGAACACGTAGCTCGTCAGCAGCAGGAAGCCGAGCCGCGCCTTGCCTCGCAAGACCAGGTTCAGCGGCATCACCGCCGCGAGCAGAACGAAGAACTCGAGTGTCTGGAAGAGCATCGGTCGCGCGCGCCGGTTTCCCGTCGTAGGCCGTGGCGGTCGGCGGAGTGTACGGCTGCTCGATTATCGCCAGGTCAACTTCAGACCTGAGTCGCGGCATCCTCGCCGTCCCTGAGGTGGAACAGGGCGTTGATCACATCAGCGGATAGAGGAATGGCGCGAGCGCGGGGTTGAGCGCGGCCACGGCGACGACGATCCCGAGCAAACCCATGACGAGGAGTAGGGGCGTCAACCACCACTTCTTCTCTGCCTTGATGAAGAGCCAAAACTCTTTGAGCAACGAACCCATGGGCATCTCTCCGATCGCTGTCGAGAGCATCGCCAATCCGCGGCGGGTCTGCCAAGTCTTCCGTCGGGCAGGCTGCAGTCAGGCGACGCCCTCGGCTGTGCCGATCTGCACGCTCCACAGATCGGCGTACAGGCCGCCGGTTGCCACGAGTTCGTCGTGCTTCCCTTCCTCGGCCACGCGACCCTGGTCGAGCACGACGATGCGGTCGGCGCCGCGGATCGTCGACAACCGGTGCGCGATCACGAGCGCCGTGCGCCCGGCGGTGATCTCCGCGAGGCTCTCCTGGATGCGCCGTTCGGTCTCGGTGTCCACGGACGACGTCGCCTCGTCCAACACCAGGATCGGTGCATCTTTCAGGATCGCGCGGGCCAGCGAGAGCCGCTGCCGCTGTCCGCCGGAGAGCTTGATGCCGCGTTCGCCGACGATCGTGTCGTAGCCGCCCGGCAGCGAGACCACGAATTCGTGCAGGTGTGCGACGCGCGACGCGTGCACGACATCGTCGAAGTCCGGCGTGCCGCCAGACGTCCGTTCGCCGTACGCGATGTTCTCGCGGATCGTGCCGTGGAACAGATAGACGTCCTGCGTGACGACAGCGATCTGCCGCCGAAGGTCGCGTTGCGTCACCGTGCGCACGTCGATACCGTCGATCGTCACCGCGCCGTCGTCGACGTCGTAGAGGCGCAGCAGCAATTTGACCAGAGTCGACTTGCCTGCACCCGTCGGACCGGCGATGCCCACCGTCTCTCCGGCGCGTGCCGAGAAACTGAGACCTCGGAGCACGCTCTCGCCACCCCGGTAGTCGAACTTGACGTTCTCGAACGCGACGTCGCCCCGCACTCGGTCGAATGCAGCGGGTGCCTCCGGGTCACGCACTCGGGACGGCGTGTCGAGGAGACTGAATACGCGCTTCGCGCTGGCGGAAGCGCGCTGGTACTCGTCGAACGTCGTGCCGAGCCGCGTCAGCGGCCACAGCAGCCGCTGGATCATCATCCCGAACAGCACGATCGTGCTGGCTTCGATGTCACCGGCCGCCGCCCACCACGTGGCGAGCACCAGCGACGCCGCGAACCCGAGTGCGATCACCATGCGAATCAGAGGGACGAACACGGTCGAGAGCCGGATGGCCGAGTAGTTGACGCGGCGGTACTCGTCGGACGCCGAACGAACGCGCTCGCGCTCGCTCGCCTCGGCGGTGAAACCCTTGATCACGAGAATGCCGGCGATGTTGTTCTCGAGCCGCGAAGCGAGCTCCCCAACTGCTACGCGCACCTTGGCGTAGCGCGGCTCCAGTGCCTTCGAGAAGCGCAGGCTGCCGTAGATGATGAACGGCACCGGCACGAGGCCCACGATCGCGAGTTCGGTGGATCTGGCAAGGAGCGCCCAGCTCGCGAAGATCACCAGCACAACCAGTTGCACGATGTCGGACAGCGCGGTGTTGAGGAAACGCTCGAGCTGATTGACGTCGTCGTTCAGCATGGAGAGAGTCCGGCCGAGCCGGCGCTCTTCGAAGAACCGCATCTCGCGCGACTGCATCGTCTCGTACGCGTCGAGTCGCAGCCGGTGTTGCGTGTCCTGGGCGAGCGTCATGAACCCGTAGCCGTACATCCACTGGAACAGGCTCTCGAACGCGAAGATCACGACGCACAAGGCGCCCAGCCAGACCGCTTGCCCACGGTCCCCGTCGCCGGCCAGCCGCACGAGCCAGTCCGGCGGGTTGTCGCCGGCGATGTCGACGAACCACATCACCAGCAGCGGCGGCATGAGATCGAATAGCTTGTTCAGGATGCTCGACGCGACCGAGAACGACAGCCGGCCGCGCTGGGGCAGCAGGTAGCGGAACAGCCGCCGCATCGGACGATCCACGGGGTCGAGCAGGCCGGAGCCGTCATCCGCCATGCGCGGAGGATACGCAGCCGCGCTGCAATCGGGGCCGGTATGCTCGGCGGCCCCTGAGTCACCAGAGGAGATCCCCGATGATCACGCCTGAACAGTGGGTCGCATCCATGCGCGAGGAGACGCGCATCATCAAGCACTTGGCCACCAAGGTTGACCCGGCGCAGCTCGATTGGCGGCCGACAGAGGGCCAGCGTTCGATCGGCGAGCTGCTGAAGTACATGACCGTGATGACGGTCATCCCCGCGATCCACACCGACACGCAGAACTGGGATCACGCGCAGGGGTACTCGGCGCGAACCGAGGACGTGACACTCGAGAACTTCGCCGAGCGCATGGACGCGCAGGCCGACGAGGTCGCCGAGATCGCAGGCCGCGTGAGCGCCGGCCACGCGCTCGAGGGCGAGGCGTCGCTGCCCTGGGGCAGCAAGTGCGCGGTCGGCGAGGCGTGGATCAACATGGTCCTGAAGACCCTGCCGGCCTACCGCATGCAGCTCTTCCTGTATCTGAAGAGCGCGGGGCGCCCGGAGCTGAACAGCGCGAACCTCTGGGTCGGTATGGATCCGCAGAAGCCGGCGTAGCGATCTCGCGGCGAGAGTGCCCTCGCCGGCTCGCGGGCGGGGCAGCGCCCCGCCCCACAGCCGAGTCTCTTCAGGATGACCGGCGCGATGCGTACCGCGATCCCGTAGGAGGGTGTACCGACCTGTTTGCGTGAATCGCGAGGGCACGGTGAGTGCTGCGCACTCACCGTGCCCGGAGACCTCCGTAGCGGTCGGAGGCCGCGCAGGAGGGGATGATCGGCGCGACGGCGCGCCACGGGGATCGCACCGCGATCCCCGTGAAGCGCCTAGCCGCATCTGTTCACGAGACGTCGCGATGACGGTGCTTTCGGAGTCCACAGGGTCAGATCTTGGCCAGGCGAGGGCGGATGCTGTCGTCGTTGCCACAAGGGCAACGCGAGTGAGCGGCCGAAACGGCGCGGATTCTGCGGTGTGGGCAGACCGTAGGCCGGGCGGTGGTGTGGCGGACGGCGCGGCGGGACGTCAGGTCGGCTTCGGGGATGCCAGCAGTCGTTGCGCGCAGCGCTCGAAGACGTGCTGCCAGGGCCACGACGAGGACATCGAGACCCAGATCCGGCGCGTCGTGATCCGCACGAGCGCGCCGATCTTGAGCAGCCGCAGGCGGATCGTGCCGGCTTGCGCACGCGCCATCTCGGTGCCGGCGAGACCGATGCGTCGCAGCGCACAGGTCAGGACGTAGGCCATGGCCGACATGGCCATCCGCACGGCGTTGCCCTGCATCGTGTGCACCGACAGACGGGTGCCGAAGAGCTCGAGCTGCTGCTCCTTGATGCGATTCTCCGCCTCGCCCCGGGCGCAGTAGAGCTGCTCGTAGAGACGCTTGCTGCTCCAGCTACGAGGCGGCAGATTGGTCACCACGAAGCGGGGATTGCGCTTGCCGCCCGGCAGGTGCTCGGCCTTGGCGACCACGCGACGCCTCTGGCTCCAGCTCCCCAGCGTGGTCCAGGCAAAGTCGCGAAAGACCCGGGCTGCTCGGCCGGTCTGCACGGCACGGGCTGCGGCCTCATCGAGCGCGTCTTCGACGTGTCGCTCAAGGCGCTCATTGCGCGCCATGCCCAGCAGGTAGAAGTGGCCGGCGGCCTCGCACCAGGCCATCAGCTCCTCGCGGCAAAAGCCCGAGTCTGCGCGCACGAGCACCTTGGCCCGGGGCCAGCGGCGCCGCAGACGTAAGACCAGCGCACGGAGCTCGTCCACGACTCCGCGCGCGGGATCTCTGTCAGCGGTCTGGAGCCGAGCGAGCAAGAGGTGCTCGCCGCAGAAGACGTACAGCGGCAGGTAGCAGTAGTGCCCGTAGTAGCCGTGGAAGAAGCGGCCCTCCTGCCGGCCGTGCAGCCGCACGTCGGAGTGGTCCAGGTCCAGCACGAGCAGGCCCGGATCCTCCGGCCCCATGGCCTCGCAGAAGACGTCGCTGAGCACGCTGTCCACGCGCTCCTGGTCCATCTCGATCTTGGCGTAGCGCGTCTGTGCCGTGGCGCCGAGCTGCGTGGTCTCGAGCCGCGAGAGCGTCGGGTGCGTGGCCAGAGCACCCTCGCGCTTGCCGCACGCCGCGGCAAACAGCGGGTCCTTGCCGACATGGTCGTGGTCCACCAGATCCTCGTAGCCCGCGCACAGCCCGAAGACCCGCTGACGCAGCATCTGGCCGACCGTGTGCTCGACCCGACGCGGGTCCCGGTGGTCCCCGAAGCAGCGCGCAAACCGCGAGAGCAGATCGATGCGACGATCGGTCCGCTCGAGCAGCAGCACGCCCCCGTCGCTCGTCACGGTACCGGCGTCGAAGCGCGTCACCGCGGTGCGTCCACAGATGCCCGCGAAGAGGGTCCCCTGCGGGCTACAGTCTGTCGTCATCGGGCCGGCGCTCCTGTCGGTGCAAGTACTAGCGAGTACGAGCACTTAGACAGACGACGGCCCGCTCAGATTCCCGGCTGGTGAACGATTCGGGCTAATCCACTCGGCCGTGACCGCGGCAGAGATCGAGCGCGTGCTGCGCGGCCGCCTCCTTGTGCGCGGCAACTCGGTCCGCTACCGCTTCCCACGCCAGCGAGCCGACCGAATCGCGCGTTGCCTCGCGGCCCTGAGAGACGCGACGCTCCCTACGGGCGGCCTGGAATTGCGCGACTTCCTCTGCGGTCTCCCGGGCATCGGCCCAAAGACGGCCTCGTGGATCGTTCGCAACCGAACCGGCTGTGACCTGGTGGCGATCCTCGACATCCACGTGATTCGTGCCTGCATCGCGGCCCGGGTCTTTGAGCCGGACGCTTCCCCTGCTCGGAGCTACTTCTCACTGGAGGCGCGCTACCTGGAGTTCGCGCGCGCCCTCTCGGCGCGGCCCTCCGTCCTGGATGGCGTGATCTGGTACTACATGCGCAGTTTCCCGCGAAGCTGGACAGAGCGCGGCCTCTCGGCGCCGTTAGGTGGCGCTCGCCAAGCGCGTTTACCTGCCTGAGAACGCGTCTCGATTGCGATCCGCCGCTGCGCTCCTGCATCTACGCACGCACTGCACAGACCCGCTCGCTGTATGCCCGGTCTGATATCGTGACGGCCGCTGGCACGCTCGGATCGCATTGGCTCAAGTGCATCCAAGGACGTCACTCACGCGTTCGGAGCGAGAGTCGTGTAACAGTCTGAGAGGGAGGGAACGATGTCCGGATCCGGCGGTGGTGGTGGTGGGTTTGGGGGAATTCGACCGGGTCCTTCGGATGTCGACAACTGCGACATCGTCGAAACGACGACACTGAGCAGTCCGAAGCCAGAGGTGATCGCGACGCTCGCGGTCGGCGACCTCCTCGACGTCTCGTTGTCCGACCGCGTGCTGCTTGCAGTCACGTCCGCCGGTGAGGTCGCCGGCTCTCTGACACCTCCCGCCCTTGCCGATCTCCTCCGCTGTATCGGTACAGGCCACTCTTACGTCGCGGAGGTCACCACGCTCTCTGGCGGGCGGTGCGAGGTCAGGATCCGGCCAGAATGATCTCTGTTGTCGGCGGTGTCTACTACGAGACCTGCATCGAGCCACCCTGGGAGCACTTGCTCGGCTCCGGCGGCCGCGCGGCATTCGCCTTGGCGACCGGGGACGGTGCGGCCCGACTTGCGACGTACTGCAGCGCACCACACACGGAGCGCCTGGAAGCCCTCGCTGCCGCGCACGGTGTCACAGTCAGCATCACGCCCAGTGCGATCACGCCGGAGTTCCTTTACTGGAGTTCCCCCGGTTCGGTGGACACCCGGGGACTATGATACGGCGGCCTCCGGCCGTCGCCGCCTCTCGAACTCGATGGGCGACAGGTCCTCGATGGAGGAGTGTCGCCGCTGCGGATTGTAGAAGCCCTCGATGAAGTCGAACACCGCCAACCGCGCTGCGGACTGCGGACTTGGTCGAAAAGCTGGTGCGGTCGATCAACTCGGTCTCGAGCGTGGCGAAGAAGCTCTCGCACATGGCGTTGTCGTAGGCGTCTCCGACCGATCCCATGGACGGCCTGACGCCCGCTTCTCTGCAGCGCCGCCCGAAGGCGAGCGACGTGTACTGGCAGCCCTGGTCGGAGTGGTGGACGACTCCGAGGGGCTGGCGCTGGCGCACGGCCATCTCGAGTGCGTCCAGCACGATCTTGGTGTGGAGCGTCGTGGCCATGGACCAGCCGACGATCCGGCGGCTCCAGACGTCGAGGACGACCGCCAGGTACAGGAACCCCGTCCAGGTCGGCACGTACGTGATGTCGGCCACCCAGAGCTGATCGGGTGCGTCGGCCGTGAAGTCGCGATCGACCAGGTCGGCGGCCGGCGCCTGACGCTGCGAGCGCTTCGTGGTCTTGGCTCTCTTGCGGCGGCTCACGCCCTCGATCCCAGCCTGGCGCATGAGGCGCTCGACGCGCTTCCTACCGATGTGGAGGCCCTCGTAGCGCAGCTCGGCATGGATGCGCGGTGATCCGTACGTCTGGCGAGAGCGCTCGTGGATCTCGCGGACGCGCTCGGTCAGGGCAGCGTCCTCGCGATCTCTCTTCGAGGGCGCACGGCCGCGCGATGCGTAGTACCCGCTCCTCGAGACGCCGAGGACCCGACACATGGTGGCCACGTCGTGCTCTGCCTGGTGATCGCTCACGAACCCGAACCCTTCTCTGGGATCGAGCGCGTCTCCCGAGCGAACCAGGCCGCGGCTTTTTTCAAGATGTCGCGCTCCTCGCGCAGCCGGCGCACATCTCGTCTGAGCTTGCGCAGCTCATCGCGCTCCGCGGTGGTCAAGCCGTCGTCACGCTCTCCGGCGTCCAGCGCGGCCTGCTTGATCCACTTGCGGATCGTCATCTCCGTCGGCTCGAACTCGCGGCACAGGCTCATCACGCTCCGGCCGGCGCGGTGCAACTCGACGATCTGGCGCTTGTACTCCTCGTCGTACGGTGGTCTCGATCTGGGCATCTGGACATCCTCCCAACCTCAGTGGTCGGGTGTCCACCGAACCGGGGGAACTCCAAACACCGTCGTAGCGCAACTCGGCGTGGATCCTCGGCGAGCCGTACGTCTGGCGAGAGCGCTCGTGGATGGCGCGGATCCGTGCCGTGAGAGCCGCGTCCTCGCAGGTTCGGGTCGACGGCTCGCGTCCCCGCCACGCGTAGTATCCGCTCCTCGAGACGCCGAGGACGCGGCACATGGTGGCGACGTCGTGCTCGGCCTGGTGGTCGCTCACGAACTCGAACCCTTCTCTGGGATCGAGCGCGTCTCCCGAGCGAACCAGGCCGCGGCTTTTTTCAAGATGTCGCGCTCTTCGCGCAGGTGGCGCACATCTCGTCTGAGCTTGCGCAGCTCATCGCGCTCCGCGGTGGTCAAGCCGTCGTCACCCTCGCCGGCGTCGAGCGCGGCCTGCTTGATCCACTTGCGGATCGTCATCTCCGTCGGCTCGAACTCGCGGCAGAGGCTCATCACGCTCCGGCCGGCGCGGTGCAACTCGACGATCTGGCGCTTGTACTCCTCGTCGTACGGTGGTCTCGATCTGGGCATCTGGACATCCTCCCAACCTCAGTGGTCGGGTGTCCACCGAACCGGGGGAACTCCAGTTCCTGGCACCGATCGCCATGGCGACAGACACCGACGGCGACGGTCTCTCGGACGTGTTCGAGGGGATGATCGGGACGGACCCCAACCAAGCCGACACCGACGGCGACAACCTCGATGACTACGAGGAGGTCTACAACACGGGAACCGACCCGAACCTGGCCGACTCAGACGGCGACGCCACCAACGACGACACGGACACGGAGCCCCTCCTGCTCCCGACCGGGGACCACGATGGGGTGAGCAGTGTGTCAGACATGGGCGCCCCGCAAGGCAACCAGGAAGCTCCGTCTGGTCAGACGCCCTTCGACGGTATCGGTGTCAACACGACCTCGGGCCCCTCTGTGCCAACATCGCTGAGACACCGACCCCCCGGATGATTACTGTGCAGGGCGGTGGAGGAATCAGCGATGACGAAGAAGGAGACCAAATTGCCGGGGGAGAACCCGGAGCCGAGGGAGGGCGAGCGGAGCGAGCCCTCACGAGGCGCAGGGGGCTCCCCCGGCGCGCGCGACCGCGAGGAGGGGGGCGTCCCCGACCCGGAGGTCGTGCCGCGCGCCACGCGGCGGCGCTTCAGCGCGGCGTACAAGCTGCGCATCCTGGGCGAGGCCGACAGGTGCACGAAGCCCGGTGAGATCGGCGCTGTGTTGCGTCGTGAAGGGCTCTACACGTCGCACCTGGTGACGTGGCGGCGGGCGCGGGACCAGGGCCAA
This sequence comes from Planctomycetota bacterium, assembly GCA_965248445.1. Lineage (GTDB taxonomy): Bacteria > Planctomycetota > JAJSAM01 > JAJSAM01 > JAJVHW01 > CBDFJG01. Next base: position 99,512 of record CBDFJG010000001.1, on the reverse strand, counting down.
CTCGAAGCCTTGGCGCCCAAGCGGCGCGGTCCCAGGCCCGACCCGGCCCGGGCGCTCAGGAAGCGCAACGAGCAGCGCGAGCGCGAGAACGTCCGGCTGCGCCAGCGGCTTGAGACCGCTGAGACGATCCTCGCCGTGCAGAAAAAAGTCTCACGGCTGCTGGGCATCGAGATGCCCGAGACGAGCGGGAGCGACACGTGAGCGCGGCGGAGGACCTGGGAGGACGCGTCGGCGTCGCCCCGGCCTGCCGCGCGCTCGGCGTTGCGCGTGCCACGCTCTCCCGGCGCCGGGCGGCACGGGCGTGCCCCCGGCCCCAGCAGCCGCGCCCGCCGTCGCCGCGGGCGCTCTCGACCCAAGAACGCCTGGCGGTGCTCGCCGTCCTGAACGAGGAGCGCTTCGTGGACCACGCGCCGCGGACGATCTGGGCCACGCTGCTCGACGAGGGGCGCTACCTGTGCTCGGCGCGCACGATGTATCGCATCCTCGCGGCCGCCGGCGCCGTGCGTGAGCGCCGCAACCAACTGCGTCATCCGGCGTACAGCAAGCCCGAGCTGCTGGCGACGGCGCCCAACCAGGTGTGGAGCTGGGACATCACCAAGCTCAAGGGCCCGGTGAAGTGGACGTACGACTACCTCTACGTCGTGATCGACATCTACTCTCGCTGCGTCGTCGGCTGGACGCTGGCTGCGTGCGAGAGCGGCACGCTGGCCAAGGAACTCGTCGCGCACGCGTGCGACAAGCAGGGGACCCGCGCCGGTGAGCTGACGCTGCACGCCGATCGCGGGGCGCCGATGATCTCCAAGACGCTGGCGCTCAAGCTCGCGGACCTCGGGGTCACCAAGTCCCACAGCCGGCCGTACACGTCCAACGACAACGCCTTCAGCGAGAGCCAGTTCCGCACCATGAAGTACCGGCCGGACTTCCCCGCGCGCTTCGGCTCGATCCAGGATGCGCGCGCCCACTGCCGCGCCTTCTTCGACTGGTACAACCGCGAGCATCGCCACTTGGGTCTCGGACTGCTCACGCCCGAGACCGTCCACTACGGCCGCGCCGAGGCTGCCCTCGCCGCCCGATCGGTCGTCCTCGACGCGGCCTACCGCCTCCACCCCGAACGTGGTCCGTGGTTGCGCTCTGATCTTGAGCGTCGAGGGCTCCGGAGAGTCGTTCAAGGCAGCGGCACCAGACAGTACGATGCGCGACTTCACATAGGACATGGGCCGGGCCGACTCAAACCTGGTGCCCCGGAGGAACGAACCACATGCCGCGAACCGCCAATACCACCGACGCCCTTCTTGCCGACCTGAGTAACCGACTCGCGCGACTGGCCGAGACCGCACGCAAGGAGGGCCGCGAAGAGGCGCTCGCGGATGTACGCTCCCTCGTGAGCGGCGAGGCGACGAAGCGCCGGAAGCCGACTCCGAGGAAGCCCAAGGCGGCGCGCAAGGCTGCCAAGCCACGGACGAAGTCGAAGAAGCCCCGCAAGAGCTCCTGGGCCGGACTAACGCCCGAGCAGTGGCTCGCACGCGTGAACGCGATCCGGAAAGGACGGGGGCTGCCGCCGAGGGCTGCCACCGAAGAAGGAACGGTAGCTCGGAGCGAGTCTGGGTTCGGCGGGGTTACCTTGACTAACGACGCCAACTAGCGGCGCGGATCGCGCCGCCAGTCGCCTTTGCCTTCCGGTGGGCAAGTTGGCCCCAAGCGTCAGACCGTCGGTGTCTCCGTCGTCGGAGTGGGCTCCTGAGCGGCCTTCTTCGGCGTCCCGCTCTTGGGCTTCGCGATCCGCGACTTCGACGTCGAAGGCTTTGGCTTCGTCAGTCGAAACCACAGCGGTCCGTTGATGCTGGCAGCCCCCGTCACCTTGGCCGCCAGCGCGGAGAGCGAGCGGTACTCGCGGCCCTCCCAGCGGAAGCCCGCGTCCAGGACGACGACCCGGATCTCCCGCCCCTTGTAGGGCCGGATGAGCGTCGTTCCCGCCGGGGGGATGCGAGGGTCGCGCGGCCGCTGGGGAGCGGGCTCCTTCGGCTTGGCGGCTGGCGGCGTCGCCGTCTTGCGCGGCGCCTTCACGGTCTTCTTCGCCACCTTCTTCGTAGCGGTCGTCTTCGTGGCCTTTGTGGTCGGGGGCGCGGACCGGGTCCGCTTGCGCTGTGCGTGCTTGGTCATGAAGCACCTCCTTGTCTGCGGACATTCGCTCGACTGCGCGCTCGATAGCGAGGTGTCGCCGCCCTGAAACACAGGAAACACAAAGGTTTCGAGGCGACGAGAATGGCCTTGACTTGGAAGCTGTGAGATGCCTCAAGCGACCGCTTCGACGGTCCTGATCTCGTCGTCCTGGCTGGTCCGGTAGAGGGAGGTCTGGGCGTCGAAATCCCACCGCTCGTTGAGCAGGAAGACGCCCGCGACCTCGAGCCCACCCGCGGCACCCGTGTGCCCCGACAGAACACGCCGCAGCGCGAGCCCGAGCGCCGTTGCCTCGGCTCGCGTCTTCGCCCACGCATCGACCTGGACGCGGCGCGAGCCCGTGCCGGTCGGTCCGTCGAGCGCGTAGTCGTCCCCGCCCGCGACCTCCGTGAAGACCACCGCGGGAACGGTCGGGTCCTGCGGCAGGACCTCGGTGTAGACGCGATCGCCGACAAGTGCCGAGACGCCGGGATCGGCCGTGAGGAGGAGCCGCAGGTACTTGCCGAGCGTCACGACTGCAGCGCCTTGTGGGCCTTCTTCGAGAGCGTGCCCGTCTCGGCCTGCTTGGCGAGGCGCCTCGCCGTGCGGGAGAGCGACTTCCAGAGTTCCTCGCCGGTCACCTTGATCGCCGCCTCCTTGTGGATCTCGAAGGCCGGTGTGAGGAAGCGATCGGGGGCCTGGCGCGACGTGCCGAACTCGACGAAGAGCATGTACCAGTGCTTGGCGTCGGGCCCGAGCGCGACGGCCGCCTCGTTCGGACGGTCGGTTCGCACCGCGCGCGCGGTGATGGAGTCCACGCCGTGCCCGATGCGTTCGGACTCGCCGGAGGTCCGTTGCTTCTGCGAGCCGCGCCGACGCGGATCGGTCCCGCGCCGCGCGCGCGCCTTGGCCTCGCGCACCATCGGCTGCGCTGCCTTGCGGAGCGCGGCGAGGACGACGTTGCGGCGCAACGCCTCGGGGATCTCCGCGAGCGCACGGTCCAGCTCCTCCAGACCCTCCACGTCGACGCGAGTCACGGCTTCCTCTCATCCGTGCGTCCGCGCCCGACGATGAGGAGCCCCTCGTGGCGGCCGACCTCCGCTACGGAGACCACGTCGTAGGGGACGCCGTCGTGGACGACGCGGTGAAGCGGCGTCACGTCCGGTCGCCAGCGAATGGTGAAGCGCAGGTCGCCTGTTGCGACGAACTGCTGCTGGCCGAAGCCCTCCCGTCCGCCGAGCGGCTCCACGCGCGCCCAGACCGTGGCGAGAGGGAGCCAGGTCTCGACGGACTGGCCCGAGCAGCCACTCAGCCGCGTGCGGCACGGGCTGCATCACCACGGGTGCCACCGTCTCGCGATTCGCGTAGAGCGTGCCGACGATCAGCAGGACGGCCCGGCGGATGGCGTGCGGGACGGCCGCCGCGACGCCGTACCCGCAGGTGAACTCGACCCGCACGGAGTCGGACTCGACGCGCGCCGACGGCCACGCCGCGCCGTACGCGGAGACGACCTCACCCGGGGACTCGCTCGTGCGGACGACATAGTCGTTCGGCGCGACCGTCTGGAGCACGCCGTCGGTGTCCACGTACGCGATGCTCTCGACCGACGCGAGCGGCGGATGCGGGAGGACGACCGCTCCGCTCGGGAACGCGCCCAACGTGAGTCGCCACTGCTGCGTCACGAAACGGCGGCGGCAGTACGCCTCGGCCTGCGCCGTGGCGGCCTCGACGAGCGCCTGGATGAGCGATGTCTCGTCGTAGCCGTCCACGCGCAGGTGGAGCATGGCCTCGTCGATCGAGACCACCGGCTCGGCGGGGGCCTGGATCTGAACGAGGCCCACGGGTCACGCCGACGGCGGGTCGGCGGGCGGATCGCCCGCTCCCGCGTTCTTGCGTCCGCGCTTGGGTTTGCGCGCGGCCGGGACCGCGACGAAGCAGCCGGCGCGGACGAGGCGCGCGGCCGTCTCCTCGGAGAGTGCAGGGCAGGGCTGGGGTCCACGTAGCGGTCCCGGTCACGGTCGTAGAAGCGCGAGACGACCTCGTAACCCATGCGTCACCTCCGGTCGGTCGGCCGCTACGGGATGTAGCGGCGCTCGCCCCGCACGACCCAGGCCGCGCCGAGCTTGGCGTTCTCGTCGATGCCCAGCACGGCGGTCACGTGCGTGAAGCCGTTCGCGCCGTCGAGGTCGGGGTTCACCTTCTCGACCTCCACGTCGGGGGGCGCGGCCCCGCCGACGCCGACGGCCGTGACCGCCGTGCCGAGGTCCTTCGCGCCGGTGCCCGAGGCGTCCTGCGCCTGGCGCAGCTGCACGGTCAGGATCTTTCCGGCCGTGACCGCGCCCGCCTTCGCGAGCACGGCGAAGCGCCCGCACTTGGCCACGTCGATCCAGGTGCCGGTCACGTCCGCCGTCCCCACGTCCTGGGGCGGGACGATGGCGTCGATGGCGAGCGCCTCGGTGAGCTTGCGCGTCATGTGGGGTCTCCTCCGTCAGGCGGTCTAGGGGACGTCGAGCGCGACGAACGGGCTGTACTTGTTCCCGTCCTCCTGCGCGATCGGGCCGTCGAGCCACGGACCGCCGTCGACGGTCTTGAAGGCCTTCACGACCGTCTTGTTCTGCTTGAAGAGCACGTGCTCGCTGGCCGCGACCGTCACGTCCACGCCGTCCTTGATGAGGTAGTAGGACAGGTTCGCGAGCAGCACGTCGCCGAGCGCCCCGAGCGCGGGGCTGCGGTAGTTCTTCACCACCGGGCGGCCGAGCAGCGTCGCGGGCGCGCCCGAGCGCGCGTGCTCCTGCCAGATCAGGTGACCGGCGGTGTCCTCCATCTTGCGAAGCACCGGGATCACGCGGGGGTTCACGACCCAGACGGCCTGGCCGTCCTCGTGCAGCTCGGCCTCCATGTCCACGAGATCGTCGTACGCGACCGCTCCGGCACCCGCGCGGTTGACCTTGATCAGCGCGTCCGACGCGAGGATGCCGCTGGGGCGTCCCGCGCTGTTGCCGGAGAAGAACGCCACGTCCTCGGCGGCGAGCAGCGCGTCGCGCAGCATGCGCTCGATGAGCGTCGTGGCAGCCGACCAGTTCCGCAGGAGCTTGTCGGTCACGACGATGTGCGCCGCGACCTCCTTGGGACTCCAGCGGCACTCGCGGAGCTTGGCGCCCGTCTCGGGCTTGTCGCCCCCCTCGGCGATCCACGAGACCTCGACGCCGCCGTACATGTTGGAGCCCGTGCCCTGGTTGAGCGCGGGGAGCACGAGGTCGGCGTCGGGCGATGACCCACCGGGGACGACCGTTGCGCGCGGGCGCACGATCGCCTCCTGCGGCGAGACCTCGCGCAGCGTGGGGTTGAACTCGTCGGGGATCGCGAAGCCGCCCGACTCGCCGACGCCCATCTCCTGGAGAGCACGCAGTCGCGAGTCACCGGGCTGGAAGCGGGCGCAGTAGACGATCTCGCCGAGGCACTCGAAGCCGGGGTTCACGATGCGCGAGCGCGGCTTCTTGACCGGTTCCACCTCGGGACGCGGCTTGCTCGGCACGGGGTCGAGGCGGCCCAGTACCGCGCGCTCGCCATCGACGAACTCCAGCCGCTCGATGCGGCTCCCGAGGCTCTCCACTTCGGCGCGCATGTCCGCGAACGCGGTGGCCTCGTCGGGCTCGAGGTCGTCCTTCTCGGCGAGCGGCGCGAGCTTGGCGACGAGATCCTTCCGCGCGCGCTTGAGTTCGAGCACCTTCGACATGGGCGGTTCCTCCGGGTGGGGCCGTTCGGCTCCCCCGAGCGTCGAGGTGTACGGAGGGTCGTTCAAATCGAAAGGCGCAGAACCTCGACGACCCGCCGACGGGCTGCCCGAGACATGCCCGGCGAGGGCACGTCGGCCTCGACCGGGGACGGAGCGATCTCCAGTACGCAGGGCGGTCCGGCGGCGGGGACGTGCTCGTCGTCAGAAGACGCCGCAAGCCGCTCGGGAACGCGGCGAAAGCGTGAGAGCCCGAACGCCTGCGCCTTCTTCGCGGTCTTCTCCACGGCGTCAGCGAACCCGGCCGCGACCGCCTCTTCGGCGGTCATCCACCACTCCCCGCCCGCATCCGCGACGGCCTTCTCGATCTTGGCCGCGCGGCGGCCGGTCCGTCGCTGGTACGTCGCGAGCATCGCAGACCACGCCTTGTCGAGCGTGCCCGCTTGCCGCCGCATCTCCTCGGCGTCGCCGACGACCGCCGTCCAGGGGCGGTGGACCATGAACATCGCGTTCTCCGCGACGACCGTGCGGTCTCCGGCCATCGCGACGAGCGACGCGATCGACGCGGCGATCCCGTCTACGTGAACCGTCACGCGGGCGGGGTGCCGGACCAGCGCGTTGTAGATCGCGACGCCCTCGAACACGTCGCCACCGGGACTGTTCAGCCGCACGACGATCTCGGGAACGTCACCCAGCGCGTCGAGATCGTGTGCGACGAGGCGAGCGGGCGTTCCGCCGAGCAGGTCCTCGCCGATCACGTCGTAGAGGTGGAGCGTTGCGGTGGGCGACTCGTCGGTCGGCGCGTCGAGCGCGTAGAGGCGGTGGCGATCCTGGGCGGTGGTCATGCGGCGTTCTCCGAAGCGCCCTCGGGCACGGAACCCGCCGGGGCCATGTTGAGCGGCTGGAGGTAGGTGTCCCCCTCGGGGATGCCGTTCAGGTTCTCCAGCCGGCGGATGTCGTTGACGGACCACCAGCCCCACTGGCGGCCCTGCGCGTAGCCCGCCATGCGCGTCGCGAAGTCGCCGCGCAGCAGCCCCGAGACGTTGTGCTCGGCGAAGTAGCGGCGGCGCTCGGTGGGGAGCAGCAGGTCACGCGCGATGGTCTGCTCGAAGCGCACGAGCCAGGGCCGCAGCGTGTAGACCACGAACTCCAGCGACGCCTGTTCCATGTTGGCGCGCGGCTGCGCCCGCTCGTCAAACAGCATGTGGAGCGGCACGCGGAAGAGCCGCGCGATCTCGGCCACCTGGAACTTCTTGAGCTCTAAGAACTGCAGGTCCTCAAACGTCATCCCGACCTTCTCAAAGCGCGCGCCCTGTTCGAGGATCACGGTCTTCCCGGCGTTCGTGACGCCGCCGTACGCCTCGTCCCACGACTCCTTGAACCGCTTGTACTCGGGGTCGTCCATGACGTGCGGATGCGTGACGATCCCGGCAATCCGCGCGCCGTGCTTGAGCGCCGACGCGGTGTTGGTCTCCAGCGCAAGCGCGAGACCGACACTCTCCCGCGCGACGCCGATGGGCGAGAGCCCGGTCGCGCCACCTCAGGATAGGCCGGGGATGCGCCAGACCTGATCGGCGCGCAGCGTCTCGGGCGGCACGCCGGTCTCGGAAACGCGGAAGACCAGTGGACCGCCGGGTTGCGGTCGGTCGGCCTGAACGCAACCCGGCGCGATGGGCCAGATCTCGCGCACGTCGCCGCCGCCGTCCCGAACGACGCGCGCGTAGGCGTTGCCGCGCAGCAGGACGTGCGCGCAGAGCGTCTCGCGAACGGACTGCGCCGTGCTCTCCTCGTTGGCGAGCGTGTGCAGGATCTCCGAGAGCGGGTGGTCGGGCGCAGCCCGCTTGTCGCCGTTGGCCTGACGCTCGAACACCATCAGCGGCAGCGTCGAGATGGACTCGGCCAGCACCTTCACGCAGGAGAGGACCGCCGTGACCTGGAGCGCGGACTGGTCGGTGACCGTGACGCCCGACGTGACCGGTTGGTTCACGCCCGGCGTGCGCCAGAACCACGCCGGGGGCTCGTTGCTCAGGAGGAACGCGCGGATGCCCGAGCGGACGCGGGCGATGAGGCTGCGGCGGGACGACGGGCTCGGCACCCGTCCGACGATGCGGTCGCGCGGAGCCTCGCGCCACGTGCGGAGTCTGCGCGGCCCGTCATCGTTCGCCCGATCGGCGCTCTTCCTGGCAGTCTGGAAGGCGCTGGAGTCAACCCCGGCGTGAGACCCCAACACAGGAGATTCGCGTGGCCGAGTTCCTCGACACCAATGGCATCAACTACCGACTCGATCAGATCTTCAAGGAGGCGAAGCGGGAGATCTTCATCATCAGCCCGTACCTGAAGTTCAACGAGCGCGTCCGGCAGCGCCTGGAAGACCAAGATCGGATGAAGATCAATATCCAGATCGTCTACGGGAAGAGCGAACTGCAGCCGCAGGAGATCACGTGGCTCCGCTCCCTCTCCTCGGTGCGAACCAGCTTCTGCAAGAACTTGCACGCCAAGTGCTATCTGAACGAGTCCACGGCGATCGTCGCCTCGATGAACCTCTACGAGTTCAGCCAGGTGAACAACCACGAGATGGGGATGCTCGTCGAGCGGCAGAGCGAACCGGACCTCTACGACGCGATCTACGAAGAGGCTCGCCGACTCCTGCGGATCAGCGACGAGGTTCGTCTGTCCGTCGAGAAGGTCGTTCGCGAAGCCGAGCCAGAGCGTGTGTCCGAACCGGCATCGGCGGCACCGACCGTTGCGGAGGCAAAGGCGGACGCGCCGCCGAAGAGCAGCGGTGAGAAGAAGCTGTCGACTTCGAAGCTCGGGCGGAAGCACAAGTTGAAGGCGGCGCAGGTGTTGGAGCGGTTGGTGGCACGCGGCTACCTCGTTCCCGCCGGTGATGACCATCGGCTGACGCCGTCCGGCGTTGCGGCAGGTGGCGAGCGCAAGGTGTCGAAGAGGTTCGGTCCGTACTTCCTATGGCCGGAGGACCTAGCATCGAGTAGCGCGACTTCAGTCAGCGACGACGAGTCTGGTCAACCGACCGAGCGCACGCCCCTGTAGGTGTACGGGGACGCCGGACGGTCCGGCAGCACCATCAGCCTGGAGAGAGCCGTGACGGCCGCGACGACGCCGTCGATGCGCTTCTTCGGGCTCGACTTCACGGGGCGGACGTTCTCGTTCTCGTCCTCCTTGACGGCGGTGTTCGCCACGCACCACGTCATCGTCTGGTTGCCCGCGTGGTGGACGCGGCCCGCTTTCACGAGCGCGTGGAGCACCTTGCAGGCGGCCGAGAGCGTGCGCGGCCCCTGCCGGACCTCGATCGCGTCGAACCCCGCCTTCTCGAGCTGGAGCGCGAACTGCAGCGCGTTCCACGGGTCGTAGCCGATCTGGCGCACCTTGTAGCGCGGCGCGATCTCGTCCACGATCGAGCGGTAGATGAAGTCGTAGTCCACGACGCTGCCGGGCGTGGTCCGCAGGTGCCCGGCGCGCTCCCACACGCCGTAGTCCACGCCGTCCTCGCGCGACCGCTCGCGCATCCGGTCCCCGGGCATCCAGAGGTAGGGGACGACCGCCAGGTCGTAGTTGATGGAGAGCGTGCGCTTGATCGGCTCGCCCGACTCGTCGAACTCCGCGACCTCCACGGCCTCGGCGTCCGTCGTCGTCGCCGGGAGCCGGAACACCAGCACGAACGCCGTGAGGTCCGTCGTGCTGGAGAGGTCGAGGCCGCCCGCCACGGGGAGCCCGGCGAGCGTGTCGATCGGCGGGAGCGGCGGACACGCCTTCCACCACTCCACGGGAATCCACACGTCGGTGGTCCGCGTCCAGACGTTCAGGTGCAGGCGCTTGAAGGCGTTCTGCTTGCGGGGCTCGACCTGAGCGGCGCGGCACTCGGCTTCGAGGTAGTCGCGCTTGACGGTGACGTCGAGTGAGGGGTTGGCCTTCGCCCACGTCGCCGGGTCGCGCCAGTCGTCCTCCTCGGCCGCCTCGAAGACGATCGGCAGGTACGTCTCGTCTTCGTAGACGCCCGACATCACGCGGCGCGCGTACTCATACTCCTCGTAGCAGACCGAGTCGTGGTCGTCGCCCGCCGTCGTGATGAGCAGTACGATCGGCTGCCGCCGCGCCGCGACGCCCTTCGCCAGCGTCTCGTACAGCGCGCGGTTGGGCTGCGCGTGGAACTCGTCGAAGAGCAGCGCGTGGATGTTCGGGCCGTGGCGACCCTTCACGTCGCTGCTGACGACCTTGAACGAGGAGCGCGTCTCGGGCACGACGATGGACCGTCGGTAGGTCTCCGAGCGACCGGCGAGCGCGGGGCTCACCTCGTTCATGTCGCGCGCCTCGTTGAAGACGATGCCCGCCTGCTCGCGGTCGGCCGCAGCGGCCAGGATCTCGGCGCCGGGCTCCCGGTCGCAGTGCAGCAGGTAGAGCCCGAGCCCCGAGCACATCCCGCTGTTGTGCGTGGGGACCATCCCGTCGCCCGCCAGGAAGAGCCCGTCGGGCGCGTCCACCTGGATGCAGCGCACGGGCACTGACGGCACGGGCTCGATGGCGACGACGTAGCGCGACGTGGAGCGCGGCCGGCGGTTGGGGCGCGGCTTCAAGCGACCGAGCTTCCACGGCGTCCGGAACACCGGCCGATCGTCAGACCATGAGCGGAACTGGATGTCGTAGCACGGGCCGCAGTCTCGGCCGTCGAGGACGGCCCGCTCCTCGCGCACGGACGGCTTGAATCCGAGACTCCGCAGCAGCTCCACGATGCCGTCGCGGAGCCTCGGATGGACGGTCGTAATCTCGCACTCGCCCGCCTTGCTCGCAGTGCCGTCGGTGTCCATGAGCCCCTGCACGAGCGCCATGCGCTCTTCGAACGAGGCGCGCAGGTAGACGGCCGGGATGTGCTTGTCGCCGAGCAGGCCGAGGTCGCGGAGCACCCCTTGGAGCGACACGCCGTCGAGCACGCTGGGCTGGTTCTGGAGGCCGAGCCGGAAGTGCGAGCAGCCAGGCTGCGCCGCGGTCTCGCGCAGCGGGATGCCCTCGTCCCAGACGTGCGCCAGGATGTCGAGGTCGCGATCATTGATCGTAACGCCACTCCCGGCGGAGTCGCCGTCGCCGAGCCAGACGCCGAGCGTGTACGGCGGGATGGGGAGGCGTGCCGGCGGGAGGCGTAGGGGGGCGGCGACCGGAATGCGGTGGTTGTTCGACCGCACGCCCGCACCGAGGAACGGGCCGGTCACGGTCGCGTGCAGTTCGCGCGTGGTGCGGATCGACCCCGCCCGTCCCCTGGCCTGCTCGCCCGCCGAGCGCGCCTCGGTGTACCAGAGGTGATCGGCGTCGGCGACCAGCGACGTGCCGTCGGAGAAGCGTACGCGGAAGCACTCGCGGCCGTGCAGGACGCCTGTGGCGGCGACCACGTGGATCGGATGCCCGTCGGCCCCAAAGACGCGGTCCCCGGGACGCAGGTCGCGCATCGTTCTCCAGCCCGCGGGCGTCGGGATCGGCGTGTCGAGGCCGAGAGCCTTGCCGTTCTTCTTGGCGATCTCCAGGAACACGCGCCGGAACCGCCTCAGGCCGTCGCTCGGCCGCTTCCAGCCGAAGAGCGGACGGACGAGCAGCTCCGCTTGCCAGTCCAAGAGCTCGAACGCCCGACCCGCGAACTCGCCCTTCAGGTGCCTGAGGAACGTCGGGAAGAAGTCCACGGCGCGCGCGGCCTCGGTCTCGTCGAACCAGTAGCGCCCGTCCGCGTCGTCGATGGCGATCGTGACGCCGGGCCACCGCTCGCGCGCCTCGGCGTTCGCGCGGACGGCGGCCTCGGTCGCGGCGGCGCGGTCGTCGCTACGCACCACCGGACGCGCCGAAGAACCGCTCGAGCTCCGGGTCCTGGGCGGCAGCCGGCGCCTGCGGGACCTGGACACGGGCACGCGACGACGGGGTCATCCCGAACTCAACGAGAACCCGCACGAGCTGCTCGGTCGCCTTGGTCGCGATGCTGAGGTAGGGCGACTGAACGGGAAAGCCGTTCGGCGAGATGATGATCGTGCCGTGCTGGCGCAGCTTCTCCTCGGCATCGACGAGCCGTGCCCACGTCAGGCAGTAGGTCGTGAGCGCCGCGCCGTCGATCTCGGTGAGGAGCCCGAGCGCGTGGAGCTTCTTGGCGATGCGCCGCCACTCCGAACGCGCCTCGCCCTGGAGGATCTTCGGGCACTTGGGGATCACGGCCCTGGGCTTCGGTTCGCGGTCGTTGAGCTTGCGCTTGCCGGGGTTCCCTGCCAGCACCTTGAGCGCCGTGGGCTTGGGCTTGCGGCCGCCTCCCGGAGCGCGCGCCCTACCCACGACGCGCCTCCTGCTCGGCCAGCGCGTCGTCGAGCACCTGCGGGTAGAGCCCGTGGGGCGCGAACGGCGCGTTCCCCTCCCGCAGTACGTCGCGCAGGACCGCGCGCAGGGTCGCCGCGCCGCGCACGGGGTCCTCCCGCCAGGGTGAGCAGACGAACACGCGCTTCACGCCGCCGCCTCCTGGGCGCGCTCGGCCTTGCTTCCGGTGAACGCCTCCCACCGCTTGACGATCACGTCGCAGTAGAGAGTGTCCAGTTCCATGACTCGCGCGCGGCGACCGAGCTGCTCGGCGGCGATGAGCGTCGAGCCCGAACCGCCGAAGAGGTCGAGCACCGTCTCGCCCGGCCGCGACGAGTAGCGGATCGCGCGTGCGGCCAACTCGACGGGCTTCTCCGTCAGGTGGACCATCGTGCGCGGGTTCACCTTCTTGACGGACCACACGTCGGTCTCGTTGTTGACCGAGGGATCGAAGTAGTGGGCCACGCCCTCCTTCCACCCGTAGAAGGCCCACTCGTGGTTCCCCATGAAGTCCTTGCGCGTGAGGACGGGGTGCTCCTTCATCCAGATGATCGCCTGGCTGAAGTAGAGTCCTGCCTCGGCCAGGGCGGGCGGGTAGTTGGCGCAGTTCGCGTAGCCGCCCCAGATGTAGAAGCTGCGGCCCGGCAGCAGGACGCGGGAGACGTTCCCGAACCACGCGCGGAGCAGCGCCGCGAATTCGGAGTCCGGCAGCCAGTCGTTCGCGAGCACGCGGTCGCGCGGGCGGAGCTGCTGGTGCGTCGCGACGGTCTTGCTCGGGTCGCGGTTGACGTCGGACTGCTGGTGGTTCGATCGCTTCGCGCGCTTCGCGGCGATGGCGTTGTTGCTGCGCGGCTCGACCGCCACGTTGTAGGGCGGGTCGGTGTTGACGAGGTGGACGACGTCTCCGTCGAGGAGCCGGTCGAGGTCCTCTGCTCTGCCGCTGTCGCCGCAGAGCAGACGGTGGTCCCCGAGCACCCACAGGTCGCCGGGTCGCGTGACGGCTTCGTCGGGGGCGTCCGGCACGTCGTCGGGGTCGGTCAGCCCGTCCGTGCTGTGGCCGCCCATCCCGGCGCGCGCCGCGAGATCGGACAGGAGCGACTGGAGCGCGGCGTCGTTGGTCTTCGCCTCGCCGAGCAGCGACACGAGCTTCTCGTGGTTCGCGGTCGCCATCGCGGCCAGCGGATCGAGCGACGCGAGGACGAGGACCTCTTCCTCCTCGGAGAGGTCCACGTAGACCACCGGCACGGTCGCCTCGCCGCGGGACCGCGCGAGGTCCACGCGGAGGTGTCCGTCCACGAGATGGCCGGTGCGGCGGTTCACGACCACGTCCTGGACCCAACCGACCTGGTCGAGCAGACCGGCGAGGGCGTCACGCTGCGCGGCGGGGTGGCCGCGCCAGTTCTTCGGGTTCAGCGTGAGGTCGCCGGGCGCCGCGTCGCCGCGGTCCACGATGCGCGAGCGCCAGCCGCCGGAATCTCCGTTCTGAGCCGCCGAGGAGGCTCCATCCCCCCCTGCCGTTATTTCGCGGTCACGCGCGGAAGATTTCCCCGCCGGTCCATTCGGCCGAGGCTGACCCGTTCGAGGTCCCTCCGGTGCCAGAGTGTCAGACATGGAGGAGCGCCTCCTCCGGCGCCTCGTCGTCGAAGCGCGGCGGGTCATCGGGGAGGTCCAGCACAGGCGGCGGCTTCCTGACCCTTCGCCACCCGCGGCCCTCGTTGGCGTACACGCGGGCCGCGCGACCGAGTGGCCCCGGCAGCCGCGCGCGCAGTAGTCCGGCCACCAGGGCGGACACACGCGGCGGGTTGCCGGTCAGGGCCAGCGCCTCGCCGCCGCGGATCGTGACGACCGCGCCCTCGCCCTCGTCGTCGAGTACGGACTCCACCAGCGCGGCGCCCATCGGCGTGCGCCAGATGCATTCGAGATCGTGCAGCGGGACGGCGAAGCGGGTCATCGTGCGGCACTCCGTGGCCTGCGGCCGAAGCGACCGTCCTCGCGGGCGGTCTTGCTGGCGTGGTGGTAGTGGCAGAGCGACTGGAGGTTGCTCGCGGCGTTGGTGCCGCCGCGCCGCAGCGCGACGACGTGGTCCACGTCGGTCGCTGGGACCGTGCGGCCCTGGCGTTCGCACACCACGCAGAGCGGGTGGCGACGCAGGCGGGCGGCACGGATCTGTCGCCACCCGTGTCCGTACCCGCGACGCGCGGCCGACGGACGCATGGAGTCGATCTCCCTGGCCAGCGCGCGGGCGTGGTCGGGGCAGCGCGCGCCGCGCCGGACGAGGGCCGGGCAGCCGGGCTGGGCGCAGCCGTGGGGAGGTCGATGCGGCATTGGGTCCAGCGTGGGTGCGTACGGAGCCTCGTGCCAATCGGTCGGTCGTCATCCCGGTCACGCCCTGCGGATGCGGTGCGCCGTGACCCCAGCCGGCGAGCGGCGGTGACCGTTCTGTCCCCAACCCTCCACGTCGCGGCGGCGCTCGAGCCAGCACTCGTTGGAGCAGTAGTGGCGCTTTGGCGGCTTGAGCGACGCGCCGCAGATGCGGCAGCACGGTGAACCCGAGAGCACCTTCGTCGAGCGGTCGAGGCGCGGCAGCGGCGGCATCACGTCCGGCGCGGGCGGCGGCGGACAGCCGCACGTCGGGCAGACCGCGAGCAGGCCGCGCCGAGAGCGGGCGTGGGACCGTGCCACGGCCGCCAGGGAGAACCCGCTGCGGCGCATCCGCTCGCCGGTCTCTTGGCATTGGGAGCAGTCCCCGTCCGGGCAACAGGCCACACCGAGCAGCAGACCGAGGACGCAGTGCTGTCCGCTGGAGTCGGCGGCGATACAGGGCGCCCGGGTCGTCGAAAGAGTGACGGCTGCGTCACCTGCGGTGCCCGGCGAGCCGTCCACCGACGGGGCTTCGAGGGCGGTCTCGGCGCCCCGCATCAGAACGGCACTTCCATGGCGTCGTCGTAAAGCGTTGTGCGAGAGGGACTTCTGGGTGCGGGTGACGCGGTGACGGCAGGTGACGCCGAATCCGGTATGACGCCTTCGCGCGCATACGATTCTCCCGTCATACGGAGATTGCCGTCACCCCGCGTCACCGCGTCACCTGCGGGGTCTCCGGGGTGGTCCGAAAGCAGCCCGATCCCGCTCCAGAACCTCTTCTTGCCGACGCGTTTCTCGACCACACCGTGGCGCAGCAGGTAGGCCCGGAAGCCGCGGTTCGCGACGTGCTTCTCGCCCCCCTCTTCGGTCCACGCAACGTACGCCTTGTAGAGTTCGGTCTTCCCGCAACGGGCGCCGTCCCGACGGACGCAGCACTCGCCCAGGAACGTGCCGATGAGGTCCTCGCCCTGGCGGTAGTCGTCGGTGGCCTGGCGGACCTCCTGCGGCGGGTCGATCCCCTCGGACTGCATCCGGAGGCAACCCTCGACCGCCCAGCGCAGTACTCCGGCCGCCTCGGCTCGCAGCTTCTCCGGGAGCCGCGCATCCTTCTCACCCGGTGCCGGATCGCCGGTTGCGCCCGGGGGGCGGTCCCTGAAGACGACGTTGAACGGGATCATCCGGATGCGGCGCCAGAATGCGTGCGCCGTCTCGGTGACACGCGGCCGGTGGTTGGCGCTGAGGAACACCTTGTGCGTCGGCGGGAACTCGAAGAAGTCCATGCGCATGAGGCGCGCCTTCAGGCGGTCGCCGCCGGTGATCCACTTCACGATCGCCTCGTTGAAGCCGCGCTTCTCACCGGCCTCGACGCAGGAGACGAGACGCTTCCCGAAGAGGTCGGCGATCTCGGTCGGGTGGCGTTCGCCGCGCCGGGCCAGGAGGAGGTCGGGCGCAGCCGGCGAGGCGTACTCGCCCAGCACGTGGAGCAGTACGTCCATGAGCGTGCTCTTGCCGTTCGCTCCCTCGCCGTAGAGGAAGAAGAGCACCTGGTGAGAGACGTCGCCCGTCAGCGCGTAGCCGCAGGCCTTCTGCACGAAGCCGATGAGGTCGGGCTTCTCCTGGAAGACCTGACCGATGAACCGCTCGAACACCGGGCAGGACGCGGCCGGGTCGTACTCCACCGGCGCGATCTTCGTGATCAGATCCTCGCGACGGTGGGGACGGAGTTCCCCGGTCCGCAGGTCGATCGTGCCCGTCCGGACGTTCAGCGCCCAGGCGTCGCTGTCGAAGTCGGCCGTCGTGACGGCAATGGGCGCCTCGGTGGCCGCGACGGAGAGGAGCGCCGTGAGGCGCTGCGCGGCTTGCGAACGGATGGCCCACTTCACCAGGCGATCGCGCTCCTCGGTCGTGCCCGCGCGCTTCACCTCGTCCCACACCGACTCGACCGTCTCCTTCGCGCGGCGCATCGCCGCTCCGGTCTCGTCCTTCTTCCAGCGACGCCCGTCCCACACGAACCAGCCGAGCGACGCGCAGTACCGGAGGTCCTTCCCGTGACGGACGACGAGCCGTCGCGCGTTTCCCAGGTCGGTGCAGAGGATGCCGCGGGGCCGGGGCTCGGCAGGTCCGTCGTCATCTGCGCCGGGCCCGTTCGCGGATGGCGTGAAGTAGTTCTCCGGGGACGGCGCTGTGCGCGGCTCCTGCATCCCGCTTTCGATGCCGCTGCGTAGCGTGCGTCGCGCCTCGGACTCGGGGAGCCCCGACGCGAGGGCGGCGTCCAGTAGGGCCGCCTCGGAGGCGCCTTGTTCCAGTTCGCCGCCACCGACCAGTTGGCCGAGCGAGAACGCCGCAGCGTTCAGGCGGTCGTTGCGGGTTCCCTCGGGCGCGGAAGACACGTCGGCCGACTCGCGGTCCAGGGCGGCGCGCCCATACGGCGACTCGCCGACGCCCGCGACGGGCGGGTTGCGCTCCTTCGTACGAGCACGCTTTCCCTGCATCTCCGTGAGGAGCCAGTCCGGCAGCTGTGCCGGCTCCAGGTCGTTCAGCCACTCGTAGTTCCGGGCACTGGCGTGAAGACTCGGCGGGGCGACGACGTAGCCCCCGTCGCCCCGTACGTCGAGTCCCAGTCCGACGCGCTGAGCCGAGTTGCGAACCTCGACGCCGGGATGGCGGAAGTAGAAGTGCGAGCCGTCGCCGCCGGTGGCCACGGTGCGAGTGGCGGGCAGGTCGCCGTACTCCTCGCGCAGTCCGACCAGGCCGTCGTCGCCGCCGTTCTTCGGATCAACGTCCAGGACGACGATCCCCGAGAGGGCTCCCGTCGCGATGCCGACGTTGGCGGACGGCCACCGCTCCCACCAGCGTCGGATGGTGTCCTCGTCCTTCGACGCCTCGCTCAACCCGTGCTGGGTTCGCGGGTGCTTCGCCGGGGACGAGCAGCCCGGCTTTCGGCACGTGCAGGCGCCGTTCTCGATCGAGTGGAGCGGAAGGACGGCCATCCCGTCTCTGGCGTAGGCGAGGGCTGCCATCGCGAGCGGATCGGCGGTCATCGTCGGCCTCCCGCGGATGTGTTGACGTAGGCGTCCAGACCGGCCCGCTCGAACTCCTCGCGTATCCGCCGGACGATCTCGTGGAGCGTCCCGCGCGCAATCCCTAACTCCCAGGCCGCGTCGGTGGGGTTCAGGCGCATCAGCAGCCAGCAGACGCGGCGTCGGCGCTCGGGAAGTCCGGCGAGCACCGTCGCCATGTCGAGCCGGAGATCCGCGCGTTCAACGGGGCCCAGCCGTGCGCCTCGGGTCCGGACCGCGTGCTCGTCGTCGGCGACTGTGGCTACTCGCGGCAAGCGCGAGCCCGATGCTGTAAGCACCTCGTCATCGAGTGAGACTCGGCAGCGCCGCCAGTCCCGCTTGGCTGCGCAGCGGCGTTCGACGACGTTGGCGACCGCGTTCAGTGCCACGTTCGCGACGAAGGCATCGCGAGGGCCGCGGCCCGCGTCGTATCGGTGGGCCCTGCGGCACAACTCGACCAACGCGTGCTGCGAGAGGTCGTCTCGATCCGCGCCAGTCAGTCCTGCACGGCCGACGGCGCGCCCGATGCGTGAACGGACCAAATCTAGGTCGCGGTCGGAGACCTGCGGTGCCGGTGCGGAGTTGAGCATGACTACTCACCCCCCGGACATGCGACCACCATGCGATGGGGGAGGCCGTGCTGCACGTCCAGCGTCTCGATCAGAAGTGATCGCTCCCGATCGAAGAACTCGAGGAGTTCCACGACCTCGGCCCTGAGCGTGAATTCCGGCGCTCCACGCATCCGGTGCGGGCCGCGACTCTTGCGGAGTCGGATGTCGCGCAGCGTCCGAGGTGCTGGATCCCAGACCGGCTCACCGTCACGGACGGCCACCCCCTCGATCCGGCCGAAGTTGAGGTCCTGCATGACCTCGACGAGCCGCCGTCGCTCGGTCGAGAGGGTGCGCTTGGAGATCGAGCGCCCCGCCGTTTCCTGTCGCTGCATGTGCTGCCTCCGTGAGTTCGTCTTCACGGTGGGCAGCGTAGTTTTGGCCTCGAGGCGCCTGTTGTCGGTGGACGTCCACTGGGCGCCGCGACCAGCGGCGACGGTCGATTCGCGAGCCTAGGCGCGGCGGCGGGGTTTCTTCCGCTGGACGTTCGTCGGACGCCGGGCCGAGGCGCGAAGAGCGTTGACCACGGGCATCACAGCCTTGAGCTGGTAGAGATGCTTCGGCTCGTTCCGGCGGCGATCATCGTTGTCCTTCCACCCGTCCATGTTGCCGTGCCGGAACCTCTGAAGGCGTTTTCGGAGGGCGTCCGCGCTGATGTCGTAGGCATTGGCGATGCGTGAACTGGCATACCAGCCGTCGTCGTCCAGGGGACTCGCGTTGACCGTCTCTGCAGCGCCTACCGATCCGGCGGACAGCGTCGTGGTGATCGCGTCGCGATCCACCGTGAGCCTCGCACCGTTGAGGCGCGCAACATCGGTGAGTGGCACGATGTGCATCGGCTCGTCGACCGGTGGCGAGTGCTTCGGAACCGTGCCGGTGACGAGCACCAGCGGCGGCAACGCCGGAGAACGCGGGACCTCGGAGAGCGCGTCAGTCCCGTCGCTCCACGACGCACCGCGCGCAAGAAAGACGTCGCGCGTTCGGCTCCCGAAAGCGGATCGCCCGAGCCGCCACAGGCGTCCCTGCACCAGCTCCGTCACCGCTCCGCTTGACGAGAGCGCGGTGGCTACCGCTCGGGCCAGCGCCGCCAGGTCAACGTCCCACTGGAGCAGACGTTGCGGATCGACGTGGATCCGGAGGTTCTCCGGGCATGGGATGTAGGCGCGAGCCGCGCTTCCCGCAGGGGAGACGATGTACTGCACTTCCTCGATGTGGTCCTGACCGCATGCGTCACATGCCACGGACGCCGCGTTGACGGCGCTCCGCAGGAGCCCGGATTCCAGCAGGTGCGCGCGCAGCGGATCTGGCCAGCGCAAGAACTCGTCGCCCGTGAACACGGCGCCGGGGATCTCGGCTCGCTGGAGGACGCGCGGCAGCGCGTCAGACACGCGCGATGCCCCAGTGCTTCAGGTACTCCCTCGCCTTCAGATGCTCGGGCGAGTCCTTGAGGTTGCACGAGTCCGGCGCGGACACGTTGAACGTGAGTGTCTTGGGGCGTCCGTTCTGTTGCGCGAACACGATCTGGATCGTGGCGAGCGTGACGTTCAGGTTGGAGAGTGGGACCTTCTCCGCGTTGAGGATCACGTCCATTAGTTCGTACAGTTCCTGGCGCCCCCGACGTCCACTTCCAGTGTCACGCGACGGCTCCCGCCAAGTATCGCGAGACGCAGCGCCTTGACGCGGACCTCGATGATGCCGTCAGCCGGGTCGGTCGGGAACGCGAAGTCCCGGCTCTTGAGCCCGTGAAGCTCGAACGGCGTGACCACGCGATTCTCGGGGCCGAGTTCCTCGCCGAGGATCACGCGACCGAAGATCTCCTGGAGTTGGCGGCCCACCTTCTTGCCACCCTGCGCGAAGAGATCGAGCGTGCCGTCAATCGGGTCGTACACGAACACGACCTCGAAGGCCGGCTTCTGCGCACGTCGGACGAACCGGCCGCTCCCGTCGTAGCCGACAAACGTGTCCGTGTAGTCGGACGGGTACGCGAAGTAGTAGTGCCGCCTTCCCCCGCGCAGATAGCACTCGACGCGGCAGTCGTAGCCTCGGCCCTGCTCGCGGTAGAACGCGGAGATCGCCATCCCCAGGGCTTCGAGCATCGCGGTGCTGTCGTCCGGTTCCTTCAGCGGCATGTCCTTGCGCGTGCGCCAGTACCTGCGGTGCAGCTTGTCCGCGTGGTTGATGTCGTGCGCTACCCGGAAGACCCTCTGGTGCTCGACGTACACCCACAGAGCCTTGTGCTGGAAGCCGTCGAGCGCGTCCAGAGCTGTCGCCAGATCGAGTTGGTGGAACTCCCCTTCCTCGATCAGGATTCGCGCCCCGTCGGCTGACGACAGATCCCACACCGCCCGGAACGCGCTCTCGGTCTCGGCGCGCTCCGCTGGTGGCAACTCCTGCCACGCTTCGAAGAGAGGCGCGACATCGCCTCCGTCCTCGGCTTCGTCCCAGGGAAAGTCGGTCAGTTCGTTGCGGTCCGCAAAGTAGCGGCGCAGCAGGTCCTTCGGTACGAGGCGGAAGAACGTCTTGGGCGTGTACTGCATGATCGAAACCTCACATCAAGGCCCCCCGGACATCGAGGCAGCGAGCGCCGCCGAGAATCGATAACCCGTCCCAGCAGCGAGCTGCGGCGACGAGGGTCCGTCGGGGTAACAGTTGATGAAGACTCGTGTCATGCGGTCCGGATCGAGAGGGCCGGAGTCTCTCGACATGGGGGCACCGAGGGTACAGACCGCCGGGGACAGGGGACGGGGCGCGGGAGTGCCGACTACAGATCAGCCTCGAAGAGCACGTTCCCGTCCCCGTCAAGGATCTCGATCCGTTCGGCACGCTCGATCGGAGTGCCGTCGGCGGCCCGCCGCACGATGGCGCGCGCGGCGCGCATCGCGACCATGCGGCCGAACGCCTCGATCTTGGCCTCGGCGTGGTCCGTGAAGAGCGTCGGGTTCTGCGTGGCGGTGAGCCCGCCCTTGAACTGCCGCTCCAGCCCGGCCAGCGAGGTCTCGAAGAGGATGTCGGCCTCCTCGGACTCGGGCGTGGGGTCGGTCACCATCCAGAGCTTGTCCTCGGGTCCGTAGCGCATCATCGATCTCCCTTCGCGCGCGTGCTGAGTCCCTGCCACATGGCCCGCTGCCGCTTCCACTCGGGGATCGCGGCGATGGGGCGGACGTCCCGCTCGTGGTACGGGTCGCGGCCTTGGGCGGTGCGTGGCAGGTCGAGCAGGACCTCCTGGATGTCCGGGGCGAGGTGGAGCAGGTTCATGATCTGCGTGATCCGCGCCCGCGTGACCCCGGCGAGGCGCGCGAGGTCGGCGTAGTCCGCGACCTCGCCCGACTCGATGAGCCCGGCGAAGCGGTGCGCGAGTGCCACCAGCCGCGTGATGCGGGGGACGCGGCCGGGGATCACCGGCACCGGCGGCGGAACCGCTCCTTGGCGCAGTCGCCTGCGGCCCTTGTCTCCGCTCTTGAAGTGGACCTTGGTGACGAACGTCCAGTCCGGCGCGGTCTCGGTTCCCCGGCTCATCGGCGTGCCTCCTTTCCGCCCGCGCGAATCTCCTGCGCGAGCGCCTTGATGCCCGTGGGCCGGAAGGTGATCGCGAGCGTTCCCTCGCGGCCGTCGTAGCCGACCCGCTCCACTAGGAGCCGCAGGATCCGCGTCTGCTCGCGCGGGAAGAGCGCGTCCCACACCGGGTCGAAGAGCGACAGTGCGGCGTCGAGATCGTCCTGGTCGATGCGCTCGCGTTCGGCGGCGATGGCTCGCTCGCGGAGTTCGGTGAGCCGCTGCTCGGCGGCGCGCGTCCGCTCCTGCAGGTCGGCCAGTCGGTCGGTCGCGGCGGGGTCGTCCGCGCCGATCAGCCGTCGCACCTGGGCAGCCAAGCCGCGCAGGTCCTTCTCGGCGGTCTCTCGTTCATCGGCGAGCCGCTCGACGTGCGCACCGTGCTGCTTGCGCGCCTCGGAGATCGTGGCGGCCACGACATCCTGGTCGGCTCCGATGGCGCGGATGCGGTCCACCACGAACCGCTCGATCTCCAGAGCCGGGACGGCCTTGGTGAGGCAGCTCGCCCAGCCCTGCTTCTGCGCCTTGAGGCAGACGTAGTAGCGGTATCGCTTCTTCCCCTTGACCGTGTACGTGTGGACCATCGAGGAGTCGCAGGGCGTGCAGCGCGCGAGGGACTTCAGCAGCGCGCCGTGCTTGTTTCGCACGGTTGCCCCGCCGGTCCGGCCGTTGTGCCGCAAGATTCGAGAGCAAGCCGCGGAGGTTCGACTTGTCGAAGCGGCGTCCGCCGTGGTCGCGTCCCTTCTTCGATGTCCACGCCTTGGTCGTGCAGCCGCGATCGTTG
The DNA here is from genome assembly GCA_965248445.1 of Planctomycetota bacterium. GTDB lineage: Bacteria > Planctomycetota > JAJSAM01 > JAJSAM01 > JAJVHW01 > CBDFJG01. Next base: position 76,925 of record CBDFJG010000001.1, on the reverse strand, counting down.
AGCAGCACCGCCGTCCCGACCAGCGAGTGCTCCTTCAGGTAGAGGTCGAAGATCTCGCGGACCCGTCGCGCCTCCTCCTCGTTGACGATGATCCGCCCGCCGCCCGGTGCGATGTCGTAGCCGAGGATCGGCGAGCCGCCGACCCACTTGCCCTTCCGTCGCGCGGCGCTCATCTTGTCGCGCGTGCGCTCGGCGATCGTCTCGCGTTCGAACTGCGCGAAGCTGAGCAGGATGTGGAGCATCAGCCGGCCCGCCGACGTGGCCGTGCTGAACTGCTGCGTGACCGAGACGAAGGCGACCTCGTGTTCGTCGAGCGTTTCCAGCAGCCGGGAGAAGTCGAGCAGCGATCGGGAAAGGCGGTCCACCTTGTAGACCACGACCACGTTGACCCTGCCCGCCTCGATGTCGGCCATGAGCCTCGTGAGCCCCGGCCGCTTCATGTTCGCGCCGGTGAAGCCGCCGTCGTCGTAGCGGTCGGGGATCAGCTCCCAGCCCGCGCCGCGCTGGCTTTCGACGTACGCCTCGCCCGCTTCGCGTTGTGCGTCGAGGGAGTTGAACTCCTGGTCGAGCCCCTCCTCCGTGGACTTGCGCGTGTAGATCGCGCAGCGCAGCGTGGCGGGCGTCGGCGCCTTCACTGTGGCGCGTCTGCGGTTCTTCCTCATCGCCCCCCTCCCGCAGCCGCCGGTGTCTTCTTCAGTCCGAAGAAGAGGAAGCCGTTCCAGCGCGAGCCGGTGACGGCGTTCGCGATCGCGCTGAGCGAGCGGTAGACCCGCCCCTCCCACTCGAAGCCCTCGTCCAGGACGGTGACCCGCAGGACGCGGCCCTTGTACTCGCGCGTGAGGATCGTCCCGGGCATCGGGACGCGCGGGTCGTGAGCGCGACCGAAGGCGTGCGTCGCGGTTCGCGCGTGGGACGCAAGCCCCGCGCGGAACGCGCCGCTCGGGACGCGCACGCGCACGTCGGCGTCGTTCGCCAGTTCTGCCGCTCGGCGCCGCGCGCGCTCTGAGAGGTCGCCCATCTCGAGTGCCTGCATCCGCCACGCGATCTGCCGGAAGAGGAAGTGCTTGTGACGCGACCGCGTCTGCTCGCCGAAGACCTCGTGGTACTTCTCGCGCAGGTCCGTGACGGTCATCTCCCGCAGCGCGGCGATCCTTGCTGCCATCGTGTACTTCATGTCCATGCCTCCTGTTCTGCCGACGGGGGACTCCCGTCGGCGCGGGTTGCATGGACGCTCTGGTCTCCCGGCGCATCCAGTTCGTTCTCCGGTTCACGGGGGGATTCCGGCCCACGGGCGAGAATGTCCGCGTGATCGCCGGGAACGGCCCCCGATGCGCGAATTTCGCGGTGTCGCAGGTAACCCGTGGCGAGCAGCTCCGCGATCTCGCGCGTGCGCTCCTCGGGCGTCATCAGGTTGGGGTCGAACGGGTCCTGCACGGCTCGTCTCCGGTCGTTGCCGGAGGCGCCGTCAGACGCGGTGGGGGCCGCCTACCCTGGACCGGCGAAGAGAACCGCGCGGGCCCGCGGGGCGCGGCACCCACGGCGTCCTCCGGGCGTCCCGGCCGGTTCGTCGTCTGGTGGATCGGGACCGCGCGGTGGGGTGCCGCGACGGCCTCAACAGATAGATACCGGAAGCGAGTTCGAAACGCCGGGTCCCGGTCTTCGCGGGCAACCCTTCCGTTAACCAAGGGCGATCCGAAACCAGAGAGAAGGAGAGTTCGAGAGGGGTTGCGGTTGGGGGCCGGGGCCAACCCCCGGGGTTGCCCTCGGACCCCGGGGCTCGCGGGTTCGGAAGAGAGAATCGCGGCCCGGTGCGCGCGGGCGTGCAAGTGCCGAGGGCGGCGCGGGTTACGCGAAGCGTGGCGGGACGCGAGCCGGGGCACGCTGCGTCAACCACCGAGAGCCCCCGTTCGGGGCGGGGTGGGGTTGGCTCCGCGGGTAGGATTCGAACCTACGACCCGCCGGTTAACAGCCGGCCGCTCTACCACTGAGCTACCGCGGAGCCGTGTTGCACGAGCCCGGCGCGAGGCGCGGACTCACAGCGGGCGGAGAGTAGGATCGGCCCCGGCACCGACCAAGGATTAGGCGGCGCCGGAGGATTGGCCGCCGGTCAGAGTTCAGACGCCCACGCGATGCCGGGCGTGCAGGAGCAGCAGCCCCGCTACTTCTTCGCCTTCTTGACGGGCGCGAGGAACAGGTCGCTCGACTTACGCCAGACGCTCCGCGCCTGGGCGTTGGCGTTGGGATCGTTGATGGAGGAATGAACCAGCTTGACCTGGTTCGAGCACTCGTCGTTGGGACAGTACGCGATGCTGCCCAGAAGGATCGGCGCTTCGGTCAGTCGGTGCGTCGCGCACCGCCACCACGTTCCGACGAGCCGCTCATCGGCCGTCTTCTGGTCCTCGGAACGGAAGTCTTCCATCGCCGCACGTCTCCCTATTGCTGTTACCGAGTGGATCAGAGTCCCCATCTCTCAACCCACTGCCCATCTCACTCACTGGCGCAGCGTAACAACCCCCGAAAGGGAATCCGCTGCACGAATGAGGGTCGCGTGCACCCAGCGTTGCGGATCGCGGCGACATCGACGGCCATGTCTCGTTTCCAAGGCACCCCGCCATCGCCGCTTCCATCGCGTTCTCGACCGTGACCGCATCATGTCGTGGGCCCCGGCGGGTCGATCGCAGACGCAGATCCGGTGCGATCAGTCCTCGTAGTACGAGATTTCGAGGACTCGGTATTGCCGGGTGCCGGAAGGCAGCTTGGCCGTCACGACGTCGTCGATCCGGGACGCGACCAGAGCGGCGCCCAGTGGCGCGGTGTAGCTGACCTCACCTGCGTCGGTCTGCGTAACTCCGGTTCCGACGATGTGATAGACGACCTCCTTGGCGGTCTCCTCGTCTCGGATGCGCACCGTCTTGCCGAGGCTGACGATGTCCGGGTCCGTGTTGCGTGGATCCACGACGTTCGTGCCGATCGTGACCGAACGGAGTTCCTCGAGTCGCCCGGCGAGGAATCCTGACTCCTCGACGGCAGCCTCGTACTCGGCGTTCTCCGAGAGGTCGCCGTGCTCGGCGGCCTTGCCCACCTTCTTGCGCGCGATGTCGAGCTTGTCTTCGCACGCCCTCACAGCGGCGACGTGGCGCTGGTATTGCATCCGTGTCATGAATCGGGACATCGCAGAATCTCCAGAGAGAACCCGGCAGCCGGAGTCCAGGTAGGACGCCGCGGTCCCGGAGAACCGCGGCGAGCCCTGAATCGTAGCGCTCCTCACGGCACGCGGAAGAGGGAAAGGGCACGCGGAAGAGGGAGGGCGGTCGCTCCTGCCGCTCGAGCAGGTGGCGTTCGATCCCGGCCGCGAACGAGAAGCGGGCGACGGCACCGCGGTGGTGGCCGTCGCCCGCTGGCCTCGCAGCGCCCGGCTGCCGTGCTACTTGACGAGGACGATCGAGGAGTCGGAGTCGACGAGGACGATCTCATCGGTCTCGACCTGTTCGCCGAGGTCGTCGAGCACGCCGCCGCCCGGCGGCACGTCGTAGGGTCCCGGCAGCCAGTTGCCGATGTCGGGGTGATAATAGATCGGGTTGTTGCTCATGCGGATGCGGCTGCCTCCGCCGGGCGCGGCAGAGACGCTGTAGGCCGCGCTGCCGCGCACACGCGTGTTGCGGAACGAGACCCGCGAGCCCCAGATCCCGTAGTCGGTGGGCACCGGGACGCGCATGACCTGCTCGCCGAAGTCGACGACGAGATCGAACGGACCCGACTGGCTGACGCCGAAGCCGTTGTTCGTGGCGTCTGCGGTCAGGTTCGCCATCACAACACTGGGCGCGTCGACGGTGTCGACGACGGTGTTGTGGAAGCGCTGGTCGGCGGGCTTGGCCGTGTGGCAGCCTGCCATGGCCACGGCGGCGAGCGCCAGGGCGGTAACGAAGACCTTCCTCATCGTGCTGTTCTCCGGCTTACGGGGTGATGGCAGGCCGACTACATACCGGGCCCTACCGTGTGTCTATGAGCGAGGCCGCCCGGAACTTTTCCGCCTCTGTGATCGAACCGGAGGCTGAGGCGAGTCGGGATCAGTTCGAGGCCAGGACCGGCCGGGGGGCGCGGGGCGGCGCCGGGTAGGGCAGCTCGTTGTAGACCGTGTCGCGGCGGTAGGGGACCCGACCCGCTTCCTGGATGATCCGCCGCAGGTCTTCCTCCGAGACGTGCTCGGGGGTGGTGGCGCCGGCCATGTGCGTGATCTTCTCCTCCACCACGGTGCCGTCCATGTCGTCGGCTCCGGCGGCCAGGCAGATCTGGGCAACCTCGAGACTCGTCATGATCCAGTACGTCTTCACGTGGGGGACGTTGTCGAACAGCAGTCGCCCGACGGCGATCTCCCGGACGGACGAGACTCCGTGGACGATGCCGAGCTTCTGGATCGGCGTGTTCTCGGGGTGGAAGCGCAGCGGGATGTAGGTCATGAAGCCGCCGGTCTCATCCTGCAGCTCGCGCAGCCGGAGTAGGTGGGTGACCTTCTCGTCATCCCGTTCGACGTGGCCGTGGAGCATCGTCGAGTTGGTCTTGACGCCCGTCAGGTGCGCGGTGCGGATCACCTGGATCCACTTGTCCGGTCCCATCTTGTCCCGGTACACGCGGTTCCAGACGCGATCGGTGAGGATCTCTGCGCCGCCACCGGGCATCGAGCCGAGACCCGCGTGGAGCAGCTCGCGCAGCACGTCCGCGTGGGACTTGCCGGACAGTTCGGCGAGATAATCGATCTCGACGGCGGTGAATGCCTTGAGGTGCAGTTCCGGGTAGCGCGCGCGAATGGCGCGGAGCATCTCGGGGTAGTACTCGTACGGATAGTCGGGGTGCAGTCCACCGACGATGTGCAACTCGTCGGCGCCGCCTTCGTACGCCTCGCGCGAGCGCTCCATGATCTCGTCCATCGAGAACTCGTACGCACCGTCTTCGCCGCGCTTCTTGGCGAAGGCACAGAACATGCAGCTCAGCATGCAGATGTTCGAGTAGTTGATGTGTCGGTTGACGTTGTAGCCAACGCGCAGCCCGTTCACGCGGCGGTTGGCGAAGTCGGCGAGTTCCATCAGACCGGCGATCTCGGGCGTCGCGTAGAGCGCGACACCGTCGTCGAACGTGAGCCGTTCCTCCCGCTCGACCTTGCGCCGGATCTCGCGCAGGCCGCTCTTGTCACTCAGCACTTCGATCGACATGGAGTGATGTTCCGTCCCGTGGGCTGCGCGCCCACGGGAATCCCGGCCCGCCCAGTCATCGTGGGCTGCTCCGGCCGCGGGTGGGCGCATCGGCCCGCCCCTACGGCGAGCTGTCTGTTCGAGTCCGAATCGGGAGGGCGCGACGGTTGCATAGCAAGCGGCGTGACCGACCTCCTCCGTAGCGGACGGAGTCCGAGTAGGAGGGAGACACGCGGGCAAGGAGAGGCGCGAGGGGCGCCTTAGCGACCCGAGTGACGCGACGCGACCGCTAGCGGCGGCCGCACCACACCGCCCACTCGAGGATCAGCAGGCCGAGGACGAGCAGGAGCAGCGGATCGCGCAGCAGGACGTTGCGCCGCAGCCCGCCGCCGGCCGACGCGACCTTGTCGCCTCCGAGCACGAGCTCTTCGCGCGGCCGCACCCGCACCTCGGCGGCGTTGAGCAACGCGAACGCCCGCAGGTCCTCGCTGCCGTCGTCCCGCGTCATCGAGTAGACGCCCGCGTCGTAGGTCTCGCGAAACACGGCGCGCCCATCGTGGGACGGCTTCGAATCGTGCTTCTCTCCTCCGGGAGCGACAACGGTGAACGGCTCATCGTCGTGGATCGGCGCACCGGTCTCGTGCAGTGGCTCCTCGCCCGTGCGTTGCACGCCGCGCAACAGATGGTCGAGCGAGTTGGCGAGCATGAGTGGCCAGGCGAGCTTCAGCGGCAAGTTCGACCTCGACGGATCGAAGGCGATCACCAGGACCTCGCGGCCCGGGACGGGTGTGAGCAGTACGAGCGGGTCACCCGTGGTCTCGACCAGTGGCTGGGAGCGCTCATGGCCGCTCAGATCGGACGCTTCGAGGACCCAGACGTCGTCGAACTGACAGCGCGTCGTCACCGGGTGCGTGCGGTCCCAATCGATGACGCTGGGCAGTTCCAGCATGCCGACGGAGATGAGACCGCTGTCCGGGGGCAGGGCACCGATGTAGATCTGCGCGGCGACCTCGGGGATGACGGCGGGCGACACTCCGTCGTAGATCACGAGATCCACGCCGCCTGCGGCGACAAGACCTGCCGCGTCGTCGGGAGTCGCCTCGATCATCGCGAGCCCCGGGTGCAGCGCTTCCAGCTTGCGCGGATCGAGGTACACGGTCTTCGACGGACGGACGAGAACACCGGTCCTCGGCACCGCCGGGCGGAGCAGCAGCCGAACCCGGTTGTCACTCGCGAGGATGTCCTCGCCGTCCAGCGCGACCTCGAGGATCTGGACCTCGTCCCCCTCGGGCTCTTCGAACTCGAAGAAGGTCGCGACGTCGCCGCTCGCGGGGAGATCCACCTGGCGCGCGTCGGTGACCTCTCCGTTGCGACGCACGAGCACGCTGCGCGACACGGGCGCGTCGTCACCGTTGACGATCCTGACGAACAGCTGCGCGGCTTCGCCGGGCATCTGCTCCAGGTGCACGTCGGCGAAGCCCTGGTTCTCATCGCTTTTGCCAACGCGCGCGAAGCGGGTCTCGCAGGAGAGGAGCGGTAACTCGCCCTCGACTGCACCGTCGGAGATGACGATCGCCTCGGCCTTGAACCCCGGAGACGCCTGTGCGAACGAGTCCGCAAGGCGCAAGGCGCCGACGGGTTCGCTCGCCAGATCGCGCGCTTCGAGCCGGTCAAGGGCGTCGTCGAGCACGTCCCCTTCGTCCAGGAACGATGTGATCACCTGCGCCTCATCGTCGAACGCGATGATCATCATCTCGTCGCCGGTGCGCAGTCCGCTGACGGCATCATGGGCGAGTTCGATCGCGACCTCGAATCGCGAACCCCCGTCCTCGTCGGTGGCGCGCATGCTCGCACTGCGGTCGATGACCAGGATCGTTCGTCGCGGTTCGCGGCCGAGGTCGAGATCCAGCGACGCGCCCGCTGCCGCCAGCGCGAACAGGATCACGGCGAGCGCCTGCAGGAAGAGGAGGAGCGGCGTGCGCAACCGCTGGAACAGAGACGACGCGCGCAGATCCTCCAGTGCGTGCTGCCACAGGAACGCTGCGGAGATCGGGTAGTCCTCACGCCGTTGCTTGAGGATGTACAGGACGATCAGCGGCACGAGTGCGCCGAGCGCGGCGATTCCGAGCGGGAAGAGGAGGCTCACCGCAGCAGACCCTTGCGCCGGAGAATCTCGAGCACGAGGATCTCGATCGGCATGTCGGTGTGCGTCTCGGCCAGCACGATTTGCCGGCTACGGCAGAACTGATCCAGCCGGCGGTCATAGTCGAGCCGCGCAGCGTGATATCGCTCCAGCAGTGACGGGGAGATGCTGACGTCCACCGCGCCGCGTTCCTCGACGTCGACCAGCCGCAGGTCGCCCTCGAGATCGGGCTCGACCTCCTGCGGGGCAAGCACGCGGACGCAGAACGGCTCCAACCCGCCTCGCACGATCGCGCGCAGGTGCTCCCACGCGCCGTCGGGGTGGAGGAAGTCGGAGACGAGGACGATCACCCCGCGCGGCCGCCGTGTCCCGATGTACCGCTTGAGCGAGTCGTCCAGCCCGGCCGCGCCGCCCACGGGGGCGCGCTCGAGCGCATCGAACAGTCGTTGCGAGGCGATCCGCCCGCGCAGGTGACGGACCTCGACGTCGCCGCCCTCGCCCGGGGTAAACAGGTTCACGCGGTTCTGGCCGAGCAGTGCGACGTAGCCGAGCGCCGCGGCGATCCGTTTCGCCACGAGCGCCTTCGTGGGTTCGCCGAACTCCATCGACGCGCTGCGATCGACGACCAGGAAGATCTGCAGGTCCTCCTCGTCGTAGAACAGCTTCGTCATCAGCTGGTCGAGGCGCGCGTAGAGGTTCCAGTCGAGGAAGCGAAGATCGTCACCGGCGCCGTACTGCCGGTGATCCGCGAACTCCACGGACGACCCTCGGCGAAGCGATCGGCGCTCGCCGCGCGTGGATCCACGACGCAGCCGCCGCGACACGATCTCGAGTCGCTCCAGCCGGGCCAGGAAGTCGCGGTCCAGAAGAGGCATGACCGGGGCTCGCTAGGCGGAGGCGAGTTGGTCTTCTTGTTTCGTCACGCGAACGACCTCGGCCACGATCTGCTCCTGTTCGATGCCGTCCGCCTCCGCCTCGAAGTTGCGGATGAGCCGGTGGCGCAGGACAGAGTTCGCCTCGCGCGCTACATCACGGAACGAGACGTTGTATCGGCCCTCGAGGAGCGCGCGCACCTTGGCCATGAGGATCAGCGCCTGCGCGCCGCGGGGCGACGCCCCGAACCGCACGTAGTGGTTCACCTCGTCCGGGGCGTACGTCGACCCCGGGTGGGTCGCGATGACCAGACGCGTCGCGAAGTCGGCCACGTGCGGGGCCACTGCGACGTCGCGGACGAAGTCGCGCCATTGCACGACCTCCCCGGCGTCCATGACCTTCGCGGCTCGCGGGAAGTCCCCGCGGGTTGTGCGCCGGATGACCTCGTTCAGGTCCTCCCGTGTGCCGTATCCCACGAGCACCTTGACCATGAATCGGTCGAGTTGCGCCTCCGGCAGGGGATACGTGCCCTCCATGTCGATCGGGTTCTGTGTCGCGATGACGAGGAACGGCTTCTCGAGTTGACGCGTCTCGCCGCCCACCGTGACACTCTGTTCCTGCATCGCCTCGAGCAGCGCGCTCTGTGTCTTGGGAGTTGCGCGGTTGATCTCGTCCGCCAGCACGAGGTTGGCGAAGATCGGACCCTTGCGGAAGACCATCACGCGTTTCCCGTCGTCGTCCTCGGTCACGATGGTCGTGCCGACGACGTCCGCGGGCATCAGGTCGGGCGTGAACTGAATTCGCTTGAACCGCAGTTGCAGCGCCTCGGACAGTGTCCGCACCAGCATGGTCTTCCCGAGGCCGGGTACGCCTTCGAGCAGCACGTTGCCGCCGGCGAAGAACGCGCGCAGGACGGTGTCGACCACGTCGTCCTGTCCGACGATCACCTTCGAGACCTCGGCGCGGACGGTGCCGTAGCGGTCCCGGAACAACTCGGCACGCTCACGCGCATCCGCTGGCATCTCGATCGGGCTCACTGGTTCTCCTCCCACGACTGCTTCTTCTTGGCCTTCTTCTTCGCGGAGAGCAGGCCGCTGGCCGGTGCCGTTCCGCTCTCCGTGGTCGCATCCGGTTTCTTCTCGCTGGGTGCCGCAGCCTGCGCCGCCGACGTCTCGGTCGGTGGCACGTAGGCGCCGCCCGGCCGGGCCATCCGCTCGGACAGCCGAGCCGCCTTTGCAGGCAGGGACTTGGCGGCCTCGGCCGTCTTCTTGATGCGCTGCGGCAGCTTGAGCCGCAGCCGCCGAACGGCGACGTCGATGACCATCACCAGCGCCGCGAGCGCAGCGATCCACGGCCACAGTGGGACCGGCTCCTCCGACGAGAGCAACGGTCCGGACCAAGGAGCGAGCGCGGGGTCCGCGATCTCGCCACCGTCTGCCGGGACGTCGGCGTCGAGATCCACGATGGTCGCGCCCGCTGTCTCGAGCATTGCGAACAGTCGTTCGTTCGAGCGCTGCGCGCGGTGTTCGGCGGAGTAGGCGACGGACGCCGCCGCCAGCGCTTGGCGGGGCTTCTCGTCGGCGTCGCCGTCGGGCGAGCGGATCAGCAGCGACGCGACGTACGTGCCGACGTCGCTGGCGGGGAACCGCCCCTCGTACCGGCCGGGTCCGGACTGCGCGACCTCGAACTCGACCGTCTCGCCGTCCGGTCGCACGGCGAGCCCGGTCACCCGCAGGCCGTTCTCGAAAGACCCGTCCGGTGTGAGGGCGTCGAGAACCACGTGCGCGCGGCCGCCCTCGACGTCCACCACGACGTGTGCGGTCGATCGCTCGAGTGCACGGGCGGTCGCCCGCACCATCTGTCCGAAGAACCGGCTGTAGCCCCCCCAGCCGAGCCACGGCCCGGCCCATTTCATGCGTCCCGAGCCGGCGTCCGACGTCCACGCCGTCACCTCCCCGAGGCCGTGCCGCCAGGTGGCGAGCAGAGGATCGTCGTGCTGCGCGGTCATCAGCTGCTCGGCGCGGGGCTTCAGGGACGTGACGGTGTAGCCGCCCAGCTGCGGGAAGCCGGAGTCCTTGAAGCCTCGCAACATCACGTGAGTGCCGGAGAGCGCCGGCGTGAACGCTTCGTTGCGCCAGGCTGAGCGGCGGACGGTCACGGCTTCCTTGATGAAGATCTGGGGGAGGCGCGAGAGGTTCTTCGATGAGATGTCGTAGTGCCGGCCGCCCGCCTCGCTCGAGAGCCTCTTCATCACCGCGCTCGATTCGGGCATGTGCGGATCGACGCACACGGTGGACATGGTGATGCGCTGCGCCTTGATGCGCGCGGCGAGCTTCTTGTTCGGCGGCGTCGGATCGCCGTCCGAGATGATGATCATGTGCTTGGTCGCGGCCGTGCACTCGGCGAGCGCCTTCTCAGCCTTGATCATCGTGTCGTCGAAGCTCGGCATGTCCGCCGGCGCTGCGTTCTTGATCGTCGACATGTGGCGGCGCTTGTCGCCCAATCGCTCGAGCGGGATGAGCCACTCCACGACTCCCGTGTACAGAAGCACGCCGAACTCGTCGTTCGACGAGAGCGCTTGCATCGCGGCGACGGTGATCTGCCGAGCAGCGGTGTTTCCGCCGGGGAACTCGCACGTGTGCAGGATCACGACGAGCGCGCCGCTCGGGAGCACGCGCTTCTGCCGAATGTCGCACGAGACCGGCAAGACCTCTTCGAGCGGCGTGCCGGCGTAGCCGCCGGGGCCGTAGGAGTCGTTGCCGCCGATGCAGACGAGGCCCACACCGAGGTCGCGCACGGCGGCCGCGAGCACGCGTCGCTGTGTGGCGCTCATGGCGAAGGCCGGAACGTTCTCCAGCACGACGCAGTCGTAGTCCACGTAGCCGCCCGCAGCGACGGGGAGCGCGGCCACGCCGGCTGCGTCCACGGGAACGTCGAGGTCGTCGTTCAGAGCGGACGCGAGGTGGGATGAGTCGGCGGTCGTGACGACCAGCACGCGGCCGGTGCTTCTCACCCGCGTTGCGGCCATCCCCACGTTGTTGCGCGGATCGCCGTCGAGCACAGGATCGACGCGCACCTCTACGCGGTGATATCCCTGGCCCTCGAACGGATAGCCCATCTCATAGACGTTGCGGCCCTCACGCAGCGTCTCGTTCGACGAGTAGACCTCCTCGCCGTCCACGATGAACCGCACCTGCGCGTCCACGCCGGCGTGCGTGCTCTCGATCACGGCGCGCACGGGGGCGGGCTGGCGCTCCTCGACGGTGGCGGGGACGACCAGTTTCTGGACCAGTACGTCGCGCTCGCGCTCGAATCGGAGCGGCACGACCTGCACGTCGGCGCCGCCGTCGACGAGGTCGCGCACGGTCTCCACCGCGCTGCCGCGCGTCTCGTTCCCGTCCGTCACCAGCACGATCCGGCGAGCGCCGCCGGGCGGGAAGCTCGCGCGTGAGATCTGGAGCGCGCCGGCGATGTCGCTCTCGCCGCGCGGGACGACGGAGGCGATGTGCTCGGGGTCGATCGGGATCGGCTCAAGCCGCTCGGAATACGAGATGCGCGTGAACGGTGCCTCGACGGCGGCGCCGTCCGCGAACACGATGAGCGCGGCGTCGTCGTCCTCTCCACGCAACTCCGCGCTACGGCGCACGAACTCGCGCCCGATGGCCGAAGCGTCCTCCGGGACGCTCTCGCTCACGTCCAGGACGTACGCCACGGCGCGGAAGGCTGCGTCCCGGCGGATCGTCGGAAGGGCAAGCGCGAGAGCGACCAGGAGCAGCAGCACGGATCGTGCGGCGACTGCGGCCACGTCACCTGCGCGGCGGCGCCCGCCGGATCCGAACAGCCCGCCGGAGCCCCGGAGCGCGTACCACGCGAACAGCGGCGCCAACAAAAGGACGAGGAGCCAGATCGGGCGTCCCAATCCGATGGACAGCGCGAGCAGGCCGGTCATCCCTCGTACCTCGTGCGATACAGCGCGAACAGACGTCGGTACGTCCAGTATGCCGCGATGAGGTGCAGCATCAACCAGATGCCGAGGGCGATCGCACCGGCCGCGAGGCTTTCGGCGTCTGGAGCTGGTACGACCGTCATCTCCGCGCTCGATCCCCCGGTCCGGAGCAGTGTGGCCGGCAGCAGCATCGTGGCCACGGGATTGGCGCCGAGGGACGCCGAGAGGCCGATGTAGTCGTCGAAGGCGCGCATCAGGCCCGACGCGGGGCCGTAGAGCGTGACGGCGCCGATGATTCCCACGATGCCGAGGAGCGCCGTGGTGCGCGAGACCGCCCGGCGGGGCAGCCGTTGCTCGAGGGACTGGTGGAGCCCGGCGATCGCCCACGCACCGAGCGCGACCACGCCGGTGAGTGCCACGGCGGGTGCCGCCAGCCACGAGAACACACCGTGGTGGGCTGCGATCAGGAGATGCACGAACGGCACCAGCAGACAGGGCAGCAGGGTGCGCAGGACACCGGCAAGCTTCCCGACCACGACCTGCGCCGGTGTCAATGGTGCCGCGCGCATCAACTCGAGCGTGTTGGCCTCCTTGTCTTGTGCCAGCGCGGTGGCGCCCGCGGCGGCGACCGCCAGCACGAGGAGGAACAGCTCGAACGCGAGCAGCCCGAGGTGCGAGTTGATGTCGCTCCATGTCCCGGCCGAACGCGCGTACGCGAAGAACGCCACTTCAGCGAGCAGCATGAGTACCAGCAGGCCGTGCGCGGGGCTGCGGCGGCGCAGGAACTTGCCCCGTCGCAGTTCGTGGTCGAGCACCGGGTTCTCGCGACGGAGCGGACGGCACTGGCGGCGCGTCAGGAGATCGGTCCGCGAGACGGCGCCGGTTGCCTCGCGGCGCAGCCGCAACGCGGCGACGAAGATCGCGCCCGCAGCGACGCAGAGGGACAGCACGAGCAGCACGAACGGACCGGACAAGAATCCGAAAGCCGCCGGAGGCAGCCGCTCGAACGAGATCGCCGCGTCGTAGGCGTGCAGCGGTGAGACCGCGGCGGCGAGGGCGGCATCGCTCGTCACCTTCGTGATCCAGGTTCCCATGAACCATGTGCCCGCGAGGACGGAGACCGCAATCAGATACGCCGTGACGACCGCCGAGGAAGTGCGTTGCGCGTACGCCGAGATGACGAACGCCGGAGCCCCGAGTAGCAGCATCGTCGACGTGACCGCGAAGAGCGCATCGACGAGCTGAGCGCCGCGGACTCCGCCGAACACGAGAGCCAGCGCCATCGGCGGTGCAACCGCCAGGACGAGGAGCGCGAGGAGTCCTGCGCGCGAGAGGAACGCACCGGCGCTGATGCCGAGTGGCGTCAGCGGGGACGCAAGCAGGATCGGCAGGCTGTTGCGTGCGCGTGCGTGGACGAAGACGGTGCCGAACGACGCGGGGGCCGCGACGCCGAGCAGCACGGTGCCGAGCGCGACGGCGGTCGTCAGCAACGTGGAGCCGACGTCACTCCAGTCCTTCCCCGAGTACGCGCCGGCTATGCGGACGAAGAACAGCAGCGCCATCGCTGCGGCGAATCCGCCGCGCAGGAGCAGGAATCGCAGGGACGAACTGAACGCGACGTAGTCCCGCTCGAAGACGGCGTTCAATCGTTACTCGTCTTCGAGGTCGTCGAAGTAGCGTCGGATACCGTCGCGATAGCGGCGCGGGATGACTTCGGACTCCAAGGGAGCCTGTGCATCGGCGCGCGCACGCTCGACCTCCGCCCGGAACTCCGGGGTGATCTCACCGGGTCGCGGCAGGCCGCGGAACGTGGTCACCGAGATGCGCCCGGTCGGATCGAGTTGCCCACGGATGGTGTCGGGACTGGTGCCGTTCTTGTCGTTTGAGAATGGGGCCGTGCCGCCGTTTCCGGTGCCCGGTCCGCCCATGCCGCCGCCACTGCCGGCTCCCGATCCCTGACCGCTGCCCTGGCCCGCTCCCGCTCCACTTGCGCCGCACGAACTGCACGACGATGATCCGCCGCCTGTTCAGGTCCCGCCTGAACCGTCACCGCCGCTTCAGGTCCCACCGGGCTGCGGGATGCGCATGCGCCGGCCGCCGGACATCTCGCGGCTGCCCTGGCGGAGCATCTCGGCGAGGTCTTCCATGTTGGCGAGTTCGTCGAGCTGCTTGAGAAGCTCCTCGAGCTCCTCCCGCGTCATCTGGGACATGTCCAGGTCGTTGGCGTCGGGACTCTCGAGATTCTGGTAGTCCTCGCCGGCCTCCATCTTCGAGGCGATTTCGCGCATGCGCTCCGCGATCTTCCGCAGCAGGTCCTCGTTGCCGATCGACTGCAGCTGCTCGCGCAGGTCCTTCATGCCGAGCGCGTCCGCGTTCTTCATGGCGCGAGCCAGCGCATCGAGGCGGTTGGCCATCGCGCGCATGTCGTCGGCACTGACCTGCGAGTCGCCCTTCTCGCCGGCGTCGAGCCGGTCGGTGAGCTGCTTCAGGTCCTTCTGCAGGTTCTCGAGTCCCGAGGCGCTCATCTTCCGGAGCAGATCGGCGAGCTGCTTGTTGCCCTCGCGCGCCTCCGCTTCGGTGGTCGGCGTCTTCATGCCGGAGCGCTTGCGCGCCGTCGCACGGGCCTGATCGGCCAGTTCATTCAACTTCTGCAGCGCCTTCGGGCGCTGTGGGGGGGCAGCGGACATCCGCTGTGTCTGCTTCGCAATCTCGGCGGCGAGTTTCGCGAGATCGTCCTGCTTGCGCTCCCCGGCAAGGTCCTCGACGCGCTTCGCGGCCTGTGCCATGCGGCGTGCCACGTCCGCGATCCGCTCTTCGTCGGCGAGACGCGCGGCGCGGTCCTCGCCGGACTCGATCACGGATGCCTCGCCCGGTCCGACGAACAACAGCGCGCCGGTCACTGCGACGAGCATCGCGGCCGCCAGCAGAGGCCGCCGCTCGAGGCGCGGCTGGAACGCCCGCCGGATGTGCGCACCGTCGATCTCTGCAGCCGTCTCGTCGGCGTCGCGGCGAACCTCGCTGGCCAGCGGTCCGGCGACGTCGGCGTTGCGCTCGGCCCAGAGTGCCGTGGAGACGCGCTCGGAGAGAGCGAGCCCGCGGTCCGCGTGAGCGGCCAGTGCGGCGGGCGACCGGCGGCGGCGGATCAGGCCGATGAGCGGCAGCATGACCAGCGCGATCACGGCGATCGCCGCGATCACGGACCAGTCGAGGACCACGACGGCGAACGCGCGGCCGAGCACGGCGAGCAGTACGACGGCCGCAGCGGCCACGAGGCCGAGCTGGAGGTCGGTAGCCGCTCCCACGAGCACGAGGCGCGCCCGTACGCGCGCGAGGAGCCGATCGGTCCGTGACATACGCCCTCCTGAGGCTGATATCGGCAGGTCGGTGGGGCAGCGGAACTGCCCCCTCTCAGATTAACAGACGCGCAGCCCGGGGGTTCGGTGCCCTCATTCCGCGTTCTGGCCCAGTTTCGAGACGGCGGCACGCAGCAGGAACGGGATGCACAGCCCATGCAGGATGAGCCAGCCGCCGCACGCGATCGGAACGGCCAGGTCATCGCGGCCGGTGGACAGCGTCACGCCCAGCGTGGAGAGCGGCATGCCGACGAGGGTGACGACGGGGGCAGCGCCGAACCAGAACATGGACTCTTCACTCATCGAGTTCGTCGCCATCCCGACCACGATGCCGGCGACACCGATCAGGACGCTGCCTCCCAGGAAAACGGCGAACGTGCGCAGGACCGCGCGGCCGGCGGACGTTGCAGTCGCGCCGATGCGCAGCCCGATCGCGGCGGCCAGGCCGATGTACACCGTCGTTGTCGCGAGCCACGCCAGAGCGGCCTCATGCAGCAGCGGTCCGAAGAAGGTCGCGACGGCGGCGTGCAGCACGCCCAGGATCAGGAGCGGCAACATGTTGCCGTACGCCGCCGCGAACTCGTCGTGCACCACGTCGGCTGGGCCGACCGGTGACGTGAGCATGAGGGCCATGCTCCCGGCGCGCCGGGCCCCAGCGAGGTGGGACGGCGACGTCGCCAGTACGCGTAGCACCAGCAGCGCCGTCAGCGAGACGAGCATGCCGAGGTGTCCCCACTCCTGGCCGTTGCCCCCCTCTTCGAGGACGAGCCACAGCACGATTCCCCACGCGATCAGCACCGCCATGGTGAACAGCTTGGTGGCCCGGGTCGGCCGTAGGAGCAGGCTGCCACGCAGGGCGCGCGCCAGTGCCGGGCGCTCGAGCGGCACGCGCGACTTGCGCACTTTCGTTGCCCTCCCGGGCGCCGTGCGCACCTCGGACTCGCGGCCCATGCGCCACATCGCCAGGAGAAGACAGACCCCCGACACTCCGATCATGATCCCGCTCGCCGCGCCGACGGCCCCTGTCGCGAGTCCAACGCCCTGAATCTGCACGATCATGAACGTCCACGCGCCGTACGGGCTCGGCGCCACCAAGGCCTCGAAGTCCGGGCTGTTCATCCAACCCGTGTTGCGCAGCACGATGGCCGCGACCACGAGCAGCCCGACGTAGAGCCCCGGAAGCAGGATGGCGATCGAGTACGCGCGTAGCACGGAAGCGGCTACGCCTCGCGAGTACGCGGAACTGACGACGCCCGCTGCGACGCCGAGCACGGCGCACGCGGTCGAGAAGAGGTACACCTCGAGGAACAGTGCGGGCGCGACGCCTCCGTACAGCAGCGCGAGTGCGGACACGGGCAGCGTTGCGAACACGATCACCAGCACCGTCGCGAGTCTGGATGCGAACTTGGCGAGAACGAACGACGCCGGCGTGACCGGGGCTGCGAGGACGAGGTCGAGCGTTCGCACGGCGCGCTCTCCGGAGATGCACGACGCCGCCATCGCCGGGGCGAGCAGGAGCACGAGCGCCGGGACCGTGATGGCCATGCTGGTCATGATGTACTTGCCCATCGCGCCGGCCTCGGCGCGCAGGTTGCCCAGGAGCACGGCTGCGGTGATCGCGGCGGCGAGCGCGATGGCGATCGTGCGCATCACGATGAACCGCCGTTGCGACGTGTAGACGATGAAGTCTCGCTCGAACACGGCGCGGGTGCCGGCGATCACGTCGATCGGCATACGCCAGGCGGCCGGCCGGGGCAGGTTCATCGACCGGGGCTACGCGACCTCGCCCTTGGTCACCTGGAGGAAGATGTCCTCCACGCTGAGCGACGTCTCCTCGAGGTGAACCAGCTTGAGCCCGGCGTGCACGACTTCCTTGGCGATGAACGCGATGTCGACGACCTCGGTGCGCACACGGACGAGCAGCTCTCCTTCACCGCCGCGCTTGGTCGCTTCGACCTCCGGGTGTGCGCGCAGGATGTCGGTCAGCGCGTTCACCTCGCGATCGTCCTCGGCCTCCTCGAGCACGCGAACCCGCACCACGCGTTCGGTGCCGAGCCGCTTGCGTGCTTCGGTGATCGGTCCCGCGAATAGGAGACGCCCCGTCTCGATGATCCCGATCGTGTTGCACATCTCTCCGATCTCACCGAGGATGTGACTCGAGATCAGGAGCGTCTTGTTCAGCGCGCGCAAGTGGCTCACGAGTTCCTTGAACTCGATGCGCGCCCGCGGATCGAGACCGGCGGCCGGTTCGTCGAGCAGCAAGACGTTCGGATCGTGCAGCAGGCAGCGCGCGAGTCCGAGCCGCTGTCCCATTCCGCGGGAGAGCCCCATGACGGGCGCGTGGCGCTTCGCGGTCAAGTCGGTCAGCTCGAGGACCTCGTCGATCTTGCTGGCCCGTGCCTGCCCGCGGATCCGATACGCCGCGGCGAAGAACTCGAGGTACTCGCCGACGAGCATGTCGTCGTAAACGCCCAGCACGTCGGGCATGTAGCCGATCTGCGGTTTCACGCGCTCGGGCGACAGGCGCACGTCCGTCCCGTTCACCTTGGCGCTGCCCCCGCTCGGCCGGACGAGCGTCGCCAGGATCTTGATCGTGGTCGACTTGCCGGCTCCGTTCGGTCCGATGAACCCGAATGCGTCGCCCGCCTCGATGACGAGGTCCAGATCGCGCACGGCGGTGACGCCGCGGTAGACCTTGGTGAGTCCACGGGTCTCGATGGCGGGCGTCACAGATCGATCTCCTTGCGCACCACGACGTAGGTGCGGCCGTTCTCGTCATCCGCGGGAAGCGGAAAGGGCGACTCGTCCGCGAACCCGATCAGGAGCGCGCGTCCGCGGGCGAGCGCGTCCCCGTGCCCGATCCCCGACTTCGCCAGCTGGACCGCGCGATTGGGATCGACGGCCGGCATCTCGTTCTTGCGCGGCGGGGCGCCGTCGATGCCGATCGTGCCAACTCGCGAGAGGAAGGTGAGGAACGTCCTCACCTCCCGCTCGGCCTCACCTCCGCCGAGGTCCTGCTGGCCGCTGGCGAATCGAGAGCCGCGTGCGCGATTCAGTGCGCCGAGCGGGATCGTGACCGTCTCGCCTGGCGCGATGTCGCCCACGTCGTACTGGCCGCGCCCGTTCGGTGCGATGAGCGCGACCTCGTGGAGTGCCACGGGCAGTCCGTTTGTGACCTCTGCAGAAGTCGCTGCGCCGGACCGCTTGATGAGCACGTCGACCGACCGCGCGCTCGGGCCGGCTAGCACGGAGCACACGTTGCGCTGCGACCGGAACGCGACCTCGACTCGCGCCCGGGGCTGCGTGGGAGCCGTTCCCTCGATCGCGATGGCGAGCGACCGCCCGATATCACCGGTGGACACGGATCCGGGCAGACCCGAGCCGCCGATCGCGGCGGGCAACGAGTAGCTGAGCTCGGTCGTCGAGCCGACCGGCGAGTAGAACCCGGCGAGATCCGTGACGCGCGCGAGTGCCTGCCCGTCGGCCCCGGCACTGGCCAGGTCCACGAACACGACGCGGTTGACCACCGCGCCGCGGGCGAAGACGAGGAACGAGGCGCCGTATGCGAGCGCCGTGAACACGATCACCGAGGCAGCGAACGTGAAGGTGGTCAGACGCTGCTTCCCGAGGCGCTTGAGGACGAGGTAGTCGAGCGGGCCGACGGCGATGACGTAGAGCAGCAGCGCGCCCAGAACCAGGGGGAACGGCGGTGGCGCGAACGCCCCGTGCGAGAGCACGCTCTGCAACTCGGTGTCCACATCGACGCGCCGGGACATCCCGAAGTCGAGCGCCTGGTCACGCAGCGTGGCGTACGACATCGGCGCCTCGCGGCCGGTGATCTCTGTCGCCAGCCGTTCGGCGTACCGCCCGCCCTGCACGTCCGCGGCGCTGAGTGCCGGGCGCAGGTCGTACGCCAGCATCACGATCGTTCCCTGGCCGAACGCGCGCTCGACCCGCGAGCGGCCGCCGCCGAACGCGATGCCGGTGGCGCGGCCGCCGGGCCGTGGACGCAGCTCCGCGAACGGACCGGCGGTGGACTTCGGGGGGAGCTTGGGACGCAGCTTCGCGGGCAGCAGATCGGTGTGCGCGGTCAGGAACGCGGAGTACGACTGCCGCCCGATCGAGGTGACGTCGGCCGGAAGCTCTGGCCCAAGTGGTCCGCGGGCCACGCCTGCGAGATCCTCCGGCGAACCGAACACGAGCCGGCCGCCCAGCGCGACCCACGCCAGCAGGCCCTCTCGCTCCCGGGCGTCGACGGCGAATCCGGCCGAAGGAGCGACGACGACGAGGGCGTCGAGGCCCGCGAGCGCCAACGGCGCGATCGACAGCATTGCGGGATCGACGCTGATGACCGCCACGGTGTCGATCTCGTCGCCTTCTACCCACACGCCGGAAGCGCGGCGCAGCGGGTCGGCGAACGCGCTGACGCCGCCCTCCGCCAAGACGCCGATGATGCGGCCCGAGAGCGGCACCCGTCCGCCGCGCGCGAGCTCGTTGGTCACCGCAACCGACGCGACTCCGCGAGTGAACGCGGTTCCGCCGGCCTGAATCGTCGTACGTGGCTCCGTCGTCAGAGCGACTGTGAGAGACGAGGAGAACGTGGTCGGCCCGGGGACCAGGAACACCTCGCGGCGGACGGCGCCCGGGCCGAGTGCGACGCTTCTCTCGTGCCGGTATGAGCCACCGGAGAAGCGGTCCGAATCGCTCAGTGCGATGCGCACGACCACCGGCGAACTCCCCGAGTTGCGCAGCTGCACCGTGACCGGCGCGTTCACGTCCTCGGTCCACGAGCCGGCGTGGCCCATCTCGGTGCGGACGTCCACATCCGCGAACGCAGCGGCCGGGATCGCTGCAAGCACCAGCGCCGCGAGCAGCGATCGGACGAGCGCGCCGGCCGTCATCGCCCGGAACGTCATCCCGCCGATTCGGGGGAAACTGCTGCTCATACGTCCTTCCACCCCGCGCGCTGCGCGTCGATCCGCTGCACCCTGTGATTCCCCGAGTCGGCCACGTAGAGCTGTCCCGCGTGCCATTGGACGTCCCACGGGTCCACGAACAGTCCTGCGTCGCGGCCCTGGCTGCCGAAGGTACCCGTCGGGGTCCCCTGCGAATCGAGACGAAGGATGCGGTTTGCGGCGAGATCCGACACGTACAGCGAGCCCTCGTCGTCGCGCGTCAGTCCGTAGGTCATCCCGTCCCACTCCGCAGGCCAACCGCTCGGAGGTCCCGAGAGTTCTCCTGCCGAGTCGAACGTCACCAGTCCCGCGCGCTGGTCGGCGACCAGATAACCCGCGTCGGTCTCGAGCACGCCCATCGGGCGGGCCAGGCCGCCGTCCTCCGGCTCCGGGCCGCCCATGACCAGGAGCGCGTTGCCGTTGGCGTCGAGGACCTGTACGCGATTGGTCTTGCCCAGCCCGTGATCGCTCACGAGCAGGCCTCCGCCACTGGTGGGGACGATGCGCTGGGGCGCGAGGAACTGCCCGGGCTCGAGTCCGTATCCTCCGACCGTTCGGAGTGTCTCTCCAGAGGTGTCGTAGACGCGGACGCGGCTTTGGTGCGTGTCCGCGACGGCCAGCGCTCCGTCCGGGAGCCAGGTCACGCCGATCGGTAGGCCGCGGCGGCTGCCGTCCGGCGCCACGGCGAACTGCCGCACGAAGTTGCCGTCGAGATCGAGGATCTGGAGTCGCCCGGTGCGATCCAGCACTGCCAGTCCGTGGTGCGACGCAGCCACCGCGCGCGGATGACGGAACGCGCCGCCCCGCTCGACCCCCGGGCGTCCGATCACGAGCGGGGCGCGACGACACGCGCTCAGGACGATCGCCGCCATGGACGCGGACAGCAGCGCCCGGCGCGTGAGTCCGGCTCCCGCCCGTGGCTCGAGGTCCATCCCGGTCCGTTGGTGCAGCGATCCCTCCCGTCCCAGAATCCCCGGTCTGACCGCAGGAACAAGTCTGACCGACCCTCAGGAAGACGGATGACCGCCGCACCTTCGACCCGGTAAACCCCCGATCCGGTCAGCACACGGCGGGCCCGCCGCGACGGCGAAGATCCATCGTACTGCCGCAGTTGCCCGGCCCCTCGGTAGCAGAGGGGGCTCCCCGAGGGCGCTGCTACGATTCGCCTATGCGCCGCGTCCTGCCGCTCGTGCTTCTCTTGATCGTCCTCGCAGTCGGCATCTTCTGGATGCTCGGGCGGGATCGTTCGTTCGAGGGGCCGGGGTTCGACGCGCAGGAGGTTCTCCGCGTCGAGCACACCCTGCGGCTGGCGCCGAACAAGGGGGGCGGACCGGACGGCGCGCGCGCCGAGCTCGAGCGACTGGGTCCCGAGATCTCTGCTCCCGCGCGCCTCTACCTCGAATCGGTCATCCAGTTCAGCGAGGCGGCGACCGTGCAAGCTGCCGGACGCACGGCGGAGGCCAAGGCGGCCTACGCCGGTGCTCTCGCGTCGGCTCAGCAAGCGCGCCGTGAGCACCAGGACGAATGGCGGCCGGTCTCCGCCGAGTACGCGGCGCTCCGCGCGCTCGATCGCGTCGACGAGGCCGGCCGGCTGATCCTCCCCACCGTCGGCGACGACGGCTCGCGGCGCTACGACGAGCGGTTCCTCGTTCTGGCGGCGCAACACCACCTCTCGCTGCCGGAGCCGAACGCCGTCGAGGCCAAGACACTGCTCGAGCGAGCGCGCGCCCTCAGTGAACGCGTCGCGTCGTCGGAGGACCCGACGGCGATCCGGGATGACTATCTGTCGTATCTGCTCGGCCAGGCCCGCCTCGCTTCGGGCCGGCGGTTCCAGGCGCTGGACCTGGCACGACAGTCAGTACGGCGGTGGCCCGGCGACGCGAAGTTCCACATCCTGCTTGGCGATGCCGCGCAGGCGAGCGGACGCCTCGAGGAGGCGACGGCCGCGTACCGCGGGGCTCTGGACCTCGTGCCGGAGAATCATCCGCAGAGCCGCCTGTGGCGTGAGAACTACGTGCAGTTGCTCATCGCCACCAATGCGCGTGGGCCGGAGATCGTCGAGGCCACGGATCCGCTGATGAAGTCGTGGGGGAACCTGCGTTCCGTCCGGGTCCTTCGCGCGCGGGCGCTGGTGCGCGCAGACCGACTCGATCAGGCGGCGGACATCTATCAGGAACTGCTCGGCGAGGACCCGAACGACCCGCAGGTGCTGCGCAATCTCGCCGTCATCTACTACGACTGGAAGCAGGGCGGTCAGGAGGGGGAGTACCGCGAGAAGTGCTACCGCTGGCTGCGTGACTACGTGCGGTTGGGAGGCGAGATCGACGCATCGCTCGCCGACGTCTGGAGGGTGCTCGTAGAGCACGCGGCGGGCGGCACCGCCGACGACCCGCTGGCCGGACTTCGCACCAAGTGGGAAGCGGCGCCGGGGGACGTGGAATTGACGGAGACGTATCTCCACGCGCTGCGCAGCGGTGGCCACGTCAAAGAGGGTGGCCTCGTGATCCGGCGCGGGCTCGAGGCAGCGCCGTCGAATCCGGCGATGGCGGTCGTGGCAGCCCGCTGGTTCCTCGGATCCGGGCCCGACTACGACGCAGTTGAAGCGGTCGGCCGCGCGGAGACCGCTGCCTCGCAGCTCGCGAAGTCGGGCGAGGTGCCGGAGGCCGTTCTCTGGCTTCGAGCACGGGCCCGGCTGGCTGCCCGCCGTTACGAACAGGCGCACGAGGACGCGCGCCTTCTCCTCGCGCGCCGTCAAGCCGCGCCGTACTTCCAGCTACTCGGAGCCGCGGCCCGCGGGCTGGGCCGTCTGCGTGAGTGCGAGCAGGGGTATCGCGCCGCGCTCTCACTCGAACCGTCGCGGCTCGCGTGGCGGAGCGAGTATCTCGACATGCTGTTGGATGCGGTGCACGCGCTGCCTGAGGAAGAGGCCGAGCGAGCCGAGGCGACCGTCGAACTGATCCTCAAGCAGGCGCTCGCCCACATGAACAAGAACGGCGGTCCGCTCAGCCTGGCGATCGTCCGCTCCGCGGCGCTGGCGCAGGGTAGCGAGTCGGGTGCCAACGGCGTGACGCGGCTCGAGAGCATCCTGGACAAGCACCCGGACAACGCCATGGCGCTCAAGCACTTCGCCCGTGCGGCGCTCGCGATGAAGGACAAGAGGGCCGTCCGACAACGGTTCCGGCAGTTTGGCGAAGCCGGCGGCCGTCTCGATCCCGTGCTCGATCAGCTGCAACGCGACGCCGCCGAGTAGCGCTGAGCTTCGGGGTGCCGCGGCCCGGCCCGCCGCCGCTACGATCCACCTGCGTTGGGGGAGCAATGGTGGGAGAGCGGCAGCGAGGAGGCGGCATGCTGGATCCGGACCGGGCACAACTTGATCCGGACCGGGCACAGCGCCTCGCCGACGTGGCACTGAACGGTTCCGCCGCGGACGAGACCGAGGTGACCGTCTGCCAGGTCGAGGAGGAGCTGAACCGCTTCGTCGAAGAGCACCCGGTGCAGAACCTGGTGCGCAGAACCTCGCGGATCGCCGTGCGGGTACGTGAGAACGGTCGCGAGGGCAAGGCCACGACCGGAACGCCGACAGACGATGCGGTGCTGCGCGCAGTCGAGCGCGCCCGCATCGCGGCGCGGCACGCACCGCCCCGGCCGGACCTCATGCCGTTTCCGGGGGAGCAGCAGTACAGCTTGCGACGACGATCGCCGCTCACGCCGGATCCGGAGCGCACGGCGGACTCCGTGGCGCGGCTGACCGCGGCGGCACGGGACGCGAACTGCACTGCGGCGGGAACGCACGGCGGAGTCAACGACCTGCGCTTGGTCGCGAACTCCCGCGGCCTCTCGGTCTGGGACCTCGACACGCGCGCGAGGGTCTCCCTCAGCGTGTTTCGCGGGGAGGGTGCGGGCTGGGCAGACGCGATGCGCCCGGATCCGGACGGACTCGACCTCGATCGCGTTGCGAAGGTGGCTGTGGGCAAGGCGCTGGCCAGCGAGTCGCCCGACGACTTGGGGCCGGGTGACTACACAGTCGTGCTCGAGCCGTCGGCCGTCGCGTCGCTGCTCCTGTTCGCCGCGTACAAGGGCTTCGGTGCGCAGCAGGTGGAGGAGGGCTCGAGCTTCCTCGCCGGCCAGCTGGGTGAGATGGTTGCCGCGAGCGGAATCACGATCAGCGACGACGCGTATCACCCCATGACGGTCGGACACGTGTTCGACGGGGAAGGCGTGCCCCGCGCACCGGTGCCGCTGATCCAAGAGGGAGTCGCTGTCGGACTCGTCCACGATAGGGCGACAGCGCGGCGCAACGGCTGCCGCTCGACGGGGCACGCGACGCCGCAGCCGAGTGCGATGGGGCCGTTGCCACACAACCTCGTTCTCTCCCCTGGGCAGGCGTCCATCGAGGACCTGGTGCGCGACGTCGACCGCGGTGTGCTCGTCACCGAATTCCACTACACGAACATGATCGAGCCGACTCGGCTGACGCTGACGGGGATGACGCGCAACGGCACGTTCCTCATCGAGAATGGCAAGGTGACGCGCGCCGTCCGCAACATGCGGTTCACGCAGTCGCTCGTGGAGGCGCTCGGCCGTGTCTCCGGACTGGCCGCCGACCCGCACCTCTGCTCCGCCCTCTTCGGGGGATACACGGTCGTGCCCGCGATGCGCGTCGACGGCTTCCGCTTCACGAGCCGGACAGACTTCTGATTCGGGCGGACTTCTGACCCTTCGGAGACTCCGATGATCGCAAGCACGACGAAGACCGAGAGCAACGCCTGGCGCGCACTGGGCCGCCGTGCGCTCGACGTGACGGCGTCCCTCGGCGCGACGTGGGCGGACGCTCGTGTCGGGCGCGTCGAGACCGAGGACCTGGCGGTTCGCAACGGCATCGTCGCGCAGCTCGAGCAGGTCGAGACCCTCGGTTTCGGCATACGCGTGCTCGTAGACGGTGCACACGGGTTCGCCTCGGGCTTCGACGTGACCCCGGAGGAGGTGGAACGCGTCGCGCGGCTCGCCGTGCGGCTGGCGCGGGCGGGCCGCCGGGCCGGTCCCGGCCGCATCCGCTGGGCCGGCGAGGCGGCGCACCGCGACGTCTGGACGTCGACCTACTTGATCGATCCGTTCCAGATCCCGCTGGAGCGCAAACTCGAGACGCTCACAGGCGCGGACGCGATTCTGCGCGACCACGACGCTGTGTCCGCGACGAAGTCGTCGATGAGCTTCCGCCGGGAGCACCAAGTGTTCCTCTCCTCGGAGGGAGCGGACATCGAGCAGGTGATCCTGCGAAGCGGCGCCGGGATCTCGTGCATGGCGCACGCGCACGGCGAGACGCAGGTACGCAGTTACCCGAACGCGTTCGGCGGGAACTTCATGGCGGTGGGGTACGAGTTGGTCAACGCGCTCGACCTGCCGGGTAACGCCGAACGGTGCCGCGAAGAGGCGATCGAGCTCTTGACCGCCGATCCATGCCCGGTGGACGAGAAGGACATCATCCTGGCGGGCAACCAACTGGCGCTGCAGATCCACGAATCGGTGGGTCACGCTACGGAGCTCGACCGGGTGCAGGGCTGGGAGCGCGACTTCGCCGGCGGTTCGTTCGTGGACACCGGCAAGCTCGACGGCTTCCGCTACGGAAGCGACGTCGTCAATCTCGTCGCGGACGCGACGGTGCCGGCCGGCCTCGCAACGGTGGGTTACGACGATGACGGCGTGCGCAGCCAGCGGTGGCACGTCGTGCGCGACGGACGCTTCGAGGCCTACCAGACATCGCGCGACGTCGCGCACTTCGAGGGAAATGAACGGAGCCGCGGCTGCAGCCGTGCCGAAGGCCCGTGGAACGTGCCGATCGTGCGGATCTCGAACCTCTCGCTGATGCCCGGGGACTGGAAGCTCCCCGACCTCGTCGCGGACACCGAGGACGGCATCTTCATGGACGGCGTGAAGTGCTGGTCCATCGACCAGCGCCGCCTGAACTTCCAGTTCACCTGCGAGTACGGCCGCGAGATCAAGAACGGGAAGACCGGGCGCCTTCTGAAGAACCCCACGTATCAGGGCATCACGCCGGAGTTCTGGAACGCGTGCGACGCGGTCTGCGGACCGTCGGACTGGGTGCTGTGGGGAGTGCCGAACTGCGGCAAGGGGCAGCCGATGCAGACCGCCGAGATGTCGCACGGCACGGCGCCGGCGCGTTTCCGCAAGCAGGCGGTCGGCGTCCGAGCGTAGCTCGCATCGTTCACCAGGCAGCGGCGGCCCAGTTCTCGGCGGTCCAGTCTCGGCGGCAGCAGAGTGTCAGCGATCCGGCAACTGGGACCGCAGGAGCCACCCGATCGCCACGCCCACGAGCACCGTGAGCGGGATGGTCCAAATGTGAGGCCAGAACGAGACGTGCACGGGCCACGGGCGGACGTTACACCGCAGTCATCCGGCGACGCAGACGTCCTGCCGGGCGCTGCTACCCTGTCAGCGGGGCGTCGCCAGTTCGACTGGGAGACGGGGACAGAAATGCAGCATCTGTCGGAAAGACGGATCGGCGCTTTCACGGCCATCGCGCTGGCTGCGCTGCTGGCGCCGCCGGCGCTCGCGCACGGCGGTTACTACCAGGGCCCCAAGACGTCGGACGGGATTCCGCTGCCGACGGGATCGCCCGGCGTCGGCGTTCCGGCGCTCACGGGAGGCGTGCCGCCCGGCATGCCGTCGTCCGGTCCGGCGGTCACAGGGCGCTCGCGGGATGAACCGCCCGCGATCACGCCGCGCACGGCCCGCCTGCCGAGCGCGATCGCGGACGCACCGCTGGCCGGCAACGCGTGGGAGTACTGGTGGGCCGTGCACCGGCCGCGCTTCGTGGGCCCGGCCCGGAAACTGTCTCCACTCGACATCACGCCGTCAGCGCGCGACGCCGCAGGGCCGACGACGGACGAACTGCGCGACCGTGCGTTGCCCGTGCTGCGCGCCGCGCTCGACGACACGTCGGCAGACGTGCGCGCGTCCGCCGCCCTGGCACTCGGGCGAGCCCGTGACGCCGAAGCCGGCCCTGCGCTGCGCAATCTGGTCGAGAAGGACGCGAGTCCCGATGTGCGCCAGGTGGCGCTCGTCGCCCTGGGACTGCGCGGACACGAGGACGCGGTTCTGTTCCTGCACGGCATCGCCAAGGACCGCAAGGCGGCGCCGCGCGACCGGGCCCTCGCAATGATCTCGCTCGGAGCAATCGGCACGGCACCCGCGGTCGAGACGCTGACGCTGCTGGCCGATCCGGAGGGCAAGACCCTCGATCGCGAGCAGCCGGGTGTCGCCGCCGCCGCGCTCATCGGCCTCGCCGCATCCGGTCGCAACGAAGCGGTGTTGCCGCTCCGGCAGGCGTATGCGAACGAACACGTGCGTCCTGCGGTGCGCGCGTTCGCGCTGACAGGGCGCGGCGCGCTCGGGGATCGTGAGGCGATCGAAGATGCGATCGCCGTGCTGCTGGCGGCACCGCAGTCGTCGCTGCGGCGAGCCGGTGCGGTCGCTCTCGGGAACCTCCTCACGATCGACGACGTACGTGGCGTGAACGTCCTGATCCACGCCGCCCGCAGCGATCGCGACGCCGGGACCCAGTCGCTGGCCGTTCTGTCGCTGGGCGGAATCCGGGGCGACGCCGTGCGCGACGAACTGGTCTCGCTGTTCGCGAAGACGAACGACTTCGACCGGCCATATCGCGCACTCGCGCTCGGACTCCAGGGCGATCCGGCATCCGCTCCACTGATCCGAAAGTCGTTCGTCGAGCACGATCACGAGGAGAGCTTGCAGGCGTCGTACGCACTGGCGCTGGGTCTGCTCGCCGACCGCCCGGCCGTGCCGTTGCTCACGAAGGAGATCGGTCGCAATCGCCGCTTCTGGTCGCCGGGCTACGCCGCGCAGGCGCTCGTCATGATCGGCGACATGGGCGCGGCCGACGAGCTCGCCGCGCGCATGGTCGACGCCGCCGATCCGCGGCTGCGAACGACGCTCGCCGTCTCGCTGGCGCGGCTCGGTGATCCCCGAGGTCGCGTCCATCTGCGCAAGACGCTCCTGGAGTCGGACTCGATCCTTGCCCGCGCTTCAGCGGCGATGGGTCTCGGTGCCGCGGAGGACGAAGGCGCGCTGGACATGCTGCTCGCGGCGTCGCGGGTCGGGGAGAGCCGCCCAGATCTGGTGCGCGCGGCGTGTGTGTCCGCAGTCGGACGCCTGCTCGTGACGGAAGAGACGCTGCCTCTCGCGTCGCTGCTGGAGCCGCACGTGCATAGCCTCGACGTCGGTTCGCTCCGCTTTATCCACGAGTTGCTCATCGCTCGCTAGGACAGCTAGCGGTCCGAGCTAGCATCGCTGGCTTGGTCTGATGCCGCTACCAGCCCGTCTCGTCGCCATGTTTCCACCCACGGTGCGCCGTCGCGCACGTGCGTTGTTGTCGGGGCGTGCCGTGACCTTGCTGCGCCTTGCGGACGAGGAACTCGAGGCCTCCGTGGCTGACGACGGCGCGCACTCGGTGACTGCGCGCGTGCCCTTCGAGGACGCGCCGACGCTCGCGTGCACCTGCGACTCCTGGGCGCGCGGCACGCCCTGCGCGCACATCTGGGCAGCGATCGTCGAGGCGGACCGTGCCGGGCTGCCGTCTCTGCGAGACCGTCGGGTCGTGTCCACCCCCGACGCGGCGCAGGCGCGCGGCAGCGACTGGGAGGGCCGCCTCATCGGCGTGAGGTCCGAGCTGGCCGCTGCGGCTCGGCGGGGAGAACTGCCCGGCGCCGGCGCGGTGCGCGGAGACCTGCAGATCCTCTACGTGCTGGACCGGCGCCGCACCCGTCGCGGTGGCGGTCTCGCCGTGAACGCGTTCCTGCGGCGGCGTCTGCGGAGCGGGCGATGGGGCACCACGCGCGCTCTCTCCGGGGCCGAACGGGACAACCCCGTCCCGCTCGATCCCACGGATCGGACGCTGTTGGCGCTTCTGCGCGGCGCATCCGCGTACCGCGACGAGTCGGCACGCGTTGACGCGTTCCTGCTCCCGCCGCCGCACGCGGTTCTGACGCTTCCTGCGCTGTGTCGCACCGGGCGCCTTCTGTACGAGGAACCGCGGGGCGAGGAACTCGACGCGCTCTCGTGGGACGAGGAGGGCGCGTGGACCCTGGTCCTCGACGTCCGCACGTCCGAGGGCGAGGTGCGCGGGTGCGGCCGCCTTGTGCGCGGCGAGCGCGATCTGCCGATCGAGGATGCGGATCTCGTGATCGCGGAGGGGCTCGCGATCGTGGACCGGCGGATCGCGCCGCTCGACACAGGCGGCGCCGGCTCGGTGTTGCGCTCCCTGCTCGACGAGGGCCCGTTGCGCGCGCCGGCGGCCGACGCACCGGAGTTGACGACGGCGCTGTTCGCTTTGCCCGCGCTGCCGGCAGTGCACATAGACGGCGCGCCCCTCTCCATTGCCCCGGCACCCACAGGCCATCTCGACGTGGATCAGTCGCCGGGGGCGGGCGGCGCGGTCGTCGGACGTGTGTACTTCCAGTACGGCGATCACCGGATCGCCGCCGGCGATCTCCGGGCCGTGCTCCCCGTGGGAGCACCCACTGCGGCCACTGGGGACGGTGAGGACGGCGATGACAACCGCGTCTCCGAGAAGGACGCCGAGCAGCCGGCCGAGGACGGTCCGCCGACGATCCGGGACCGGGAGGGCGAGGCGGTCCTGCTGGGCGAGGTCCTCTCCGACGTCTCCGCGCGCGTCGAGGACGGGGCGGACCTGGGCGAGATATCGCTCGCGGCCCCTGCGGCATCCGTGCTCCTCGAGCGCCTGCTGGCAGCGGGCTGGACGGTTTCCGTCGCGGGCCGACGCCGCCGCACCGCGGGCACGCTGTCCGGGGGGGTCACGTCGGGGATCGACTGGTTCGAGCTGCGCGGCGCGGTCGAGTTCGACGACCAATCCGTCGAGTTGCCGGACCTGCTGCGAGCCGCCCGCGATGGCGCGACCGTCGTCCCGTTGCCGGACGGCTCGCAGGGCATGCTCCCCGCGGATCTGTCCAGACGGTTGGCACTGCTCGGGATTCTAGGAGAGGAGGACGGAGACGCGCTGCGCTTCGGCCGTCACCAGGGATGGCTGCTCGACGCTCTGGTGGCCGGCGACGCGGACGTCACCACCGACGACGAGTTCGAGCAGTTCCGCGCTGCGCTCGCCTCGTTCGACGGCATCGCACCGGGCACCGAACCGCCCACGTTCCAAGGCGAGTTGCGCGAGTATCAGCGCGAGGGGTTGGCGTGGTTCGCCTTCCTCCGGCAGTTCGGCTGCGGCGGGTGCCTCGCCGACGACATGGGTCTCGGCAAGACGGTGCAAGTGCTCGCGCTGCTCGAGGCGCGGCGGGCCGACGACACGAAGCGGCCGCCGTCGCTCGTCGTCGCACCGCGTTCGGTCGTCTTCAACTGGATCGACGAAGCCGCCCGTTTCACCCCCGAGTTGAAGGTCCTCGACTACAGCGGACCCGGGCGCCGCAAGCATCTCGCGGACGCTGGTAAGCACGACCTGATCGTCACGACCTACGGCGTGCTGCGCCGCGACGGCGAGTTGATGTCGGCGCTCGAGTTCGATTACGCCGTGCTTGATGAATCCCAGGCCGTGAAGAACGCGTCCACGCAGGTCGCCCGCGCGGCTCGCCTGCTGCGGGCACGGCACAAGCTGGCACTCTCGGGAACGCCGATCGAGAACCACCTCGAGGAACTGTGGTCACTGTTCGAGTTCTTGAACCCGGGCATGCTCGGGCGGTCGTCCGCGTTCCGTCGGATGATCTCGCGACGCGGCGCCGCGTCCACCGACCGCGAGGGACGCGCACTGCTGGCTCGCGCACTGCGGCCTTTCCTGTTGCGACGCACGAAGGAGCAGGTCGCGAAGGACCTGCCGCCGAAGACCGAGCAGACTCTGCATTGCGAAATGACCCCGCGGCAGCGGCGGTCGTACCGCGAGCTGGCGCGCCACTACCGGACGTCGCTCCTGGCGCGCGGCGGCGGGGAGGTGGTTCCCACGTCCCGGATGCACGTGCTCGAAGCGCTGCTCCGCCTGCGGCAGACCGCGTGCCATCCGGGCCTCCTCGACGTGACGCGCAAGGACGAGGAGTGCGGCAAGCTCGATGCGCTTCTGCCCATGCTCACGGAGGTGGTCGAGGAGGGACACAAGGCACTGGTGTTCAGCCAGTTCACGTCGTTCCTGGCGCTGGTTCGCGACCGCCTCGACAAGGCGGGGATCGTGCACGAGTACCTCGACGGGAAGACGCGGGACCGCCGCGCCGCGGTCGATCGGTTCCAGAACGACGACGCGTGCCCCGTGTTCGTGATCAGCCTGAAGGCGGGTGGACTCGGCCTCAACCTGACCGCCGCGGACTACGTGTTCATCCTGGACCCGTGGTGGAACCCGGCAGCGGAGGCGCAGGCGATCGACCGCACGTACCGGATCGGGCAGACCCGTCGCGTGATGGCCTATCGTCTGGTCTGCCGCGACACCGTCGAGGAACGCGTCCTCGAGTTGCAGGAGAAGAAACGTGAGTTGGTCGCCGCCCTCCTGACCGAGGACAACGCGATGATGCGCAATCTCACGGTTGAAGATCTGGAGCTGCTCCTGCGTTGACGGACGGGGGAACGCCGTGACAACCTCGCGGCGCTGGAGCGAGACGGAGATCCACATGCACGACCCGCTCCCAACCGAGGCTCTTCGCTGGCGTTGCGATCCAAGCACGTTGCCGTTCGAGACGACGGCCGACGTCGCGGATGAGCTGGGGGTAGTCGGGCAGCCCGGCGCCGTCGAAGCGCTGCGCTTCGGCATCGAGTGCGATGCGCCCGGCCAGAACGTGTACGTGCGCGGCATCACCGGCACCGGCCGCATGACGCTCATCGCGCAGATCCTCGATGAGCTCCGCCCGTCATGCTCGGACGCGCCCGATCGCTGCTTCGTCCGGAACTTCGAGGACCCGGGTCGCCCGCGCTTGCTGACCGTTCCGGCAGGGAGCGCGCCTCGTCTGCGGCGCCTCGTTCACGAGCTCGCGGAGTTCGTCTCCGAGCGCCTCGGCCAGGTGCTCGAGTCCGACGGCCTTCGCGCCCGCCGCGAGGCGCTCGAGAAGCGCGCGGCCACCCAACTCGAGGGCGTGACCGGACCGTTCCAGACGGAGGTCGACGAAGCCGGACTCGGACTCGTCTCACTGCAGGTCGGCCCGGTCTCCCGCCCGACCGTGTTCCCGCTGGCGGACGGGAAGCCTGTGCCGCCCGACGAATTCGAGAAGCTGCACGAAGAGGGCAAGGTCGACGACGAGTCGTGGCAGGCCTGGGAGACGAAGCGCGAGGACCTGCAGCGCCGGCTCGGAGAGGTGACGCGATCCGTGGAGAAGCTGCGGCGCACGAACATGCAGGCGTTGCGGGAGCTGCACGAGTCGGAGGTGCGCGCCGCGCTGTCGTCTCTGGCCAGTCCCATCCGCGAGGCGTTCGCCGGCACCGACGTGGCCGCTTTCCTCGAAGAGGTGATCGACGACGTCGTCGACCGTCTGGGTGAGGAGACCGCGAGCGACGATCCCACGCTGCGCTACGCCGTCAACGTCGTGCGCACTCGCCGTGACGACGGTTGCCCGGTGGTCATCGAGACGAACCCGAGTGTCGTCAATCTGATGGGGGCGGTCGAGCGCACGTGGACGCGCCAGGGCGGCGTCACCGCGGACCACATGGGCATCCGCGCCGGCGCCGTGCTGCGCGCCGACGGTGGCTACCTGATCCTCGACGCACGGGACGTGCTCCTCGAGCCGGGCGCATGGCAGGCACTCGTGCGGACGCTGCGCGCGGACCGTCTAGAGATCGTCCCGCACGATACGATCAATCCGTTCGGCGCGCCGATGATCAAGCCCGACGCGATCCCCGTGAAGCTGCGCGTGATCCTGGTCGGCGACGGCCGCACGTACTACATGCTCGATGGTGTCGAACCGGACTTCTCCAGTCTCTTCAAGGTGTTGGCGGACTTCGACTCGAGCATGCCCAGGGAGGGTGCGGCGACCGCGTACGCCGGAGTCCTCTCCCGTGTGGCGCGAGCGGAGAAGCTTCCGCCGTTCGACAAGGTCGCGGTGGCGGCGCTCGTCGATCACGGCGCGCGCATTGCCGCGAGTCCGGACAAGGTCACAGCGCGCCTGGGCCGTGTGGTGGACATCGCGCGGGAGGCGGCGTTCATCGCGGGCAAGGCCGGTGCGGATGTCGTCACGGGCGATCACATCGTGCAGACGGTGCGCCGCACCAAGGAGCGCGCGTCGCTGCCGTCCCGCCGGTTCCAGGAGATGATCCGGCGCGGTACCATCCGCGTGCAGACGTCGGGCGTAGCCATCGGCCAGATCAACGGGCTGGCCGTCCTCACAGCGGGTCCGATCACTTACGGGTTCCCGGCCCGCATCACGGCGTCGATCTCTCCTGGAAATGCCGGGATCGTGGACATCGAAGGCCGCGCGGCGCTGTCCGGCTCGATCCACACGAAGGGATTTCACATCCTCGGCGGCTGCCTGCGAACGCTGCTGCACCCCGAGCATCCCCTCATGTTCAGCGCGTCGCTTGCGTTCGAGCAGAGCTACGGAGGCATCGACGGCGACTCGGCCTCCGGAGCGGAGATCTGCTGTTTGCTGTCGGCGCTCACAGAGGTCCCGATCAAGCAGTCGTTCGCGATGACGGGTGCGATCGACCAGCACGGACACGTCCAGGCGATCGGCGGCGTCAACGAGAAGGTCGAGGGCTTCTACGACGTCTGCGCAAGTTCGGAAGGCGGCCTGACCGGGGACCAGGGTGTGCTCATCCCGGAGAGCAATGCGGGTGACCTGATGCTGCGCCACGACATCGTCGAGGCCTGCCGCGAGGGCGACTTCGCCGTGTACGCGGTCGGCACGGTGCTCCAGGCCCTCGAAGTGCTCACCGGCAAGGTGGCCGGCGTCCGTCCCGAGGACGGCGATTACCCCGAGAACTCGCTGCTTCACCTGGCGGTCGCGCGCGCGGACGCCTACTGGCGAACGACGAACCTGCAGCCGGGCGCCGGCCCGACGATCTGAGTGCGGACGCCGCCGTTGCGGCTCCGTCTCCGGTAGTCTTTGCGCGTGAACGAGGTCGGGCGGTCGGGCGGCGTCGGGCGGCGCGTCGGCGCCGTCTGTTTCGGCGTCGTCTTGGCGCTGCTGCTGACGGAAATCGTCTTCCGGCTGGCCGGGCTCGGCGCGCCGTCGGTGCCGAAGTGCCTGCTCGAGAGCGCCGACGATCCGAGCGTCACGTATCACTGCTTCCCGTCAAACCCGTCGGGGGAGTTCCAGCCCGTGCCCGACGTCTCGAGCGGGCGCTGGAAGCTGACCCAGTTGCTCTCGCCGACTGTCGAGGCACCGCTCTCGGCGCTCACGGACACGCCATGGTGCGTGGAGTACAGGCAAGAGAGTCTCGGCGTGCGCGGAGCGGGGGTGGGAGCGCACCCGTCGCCCG
Source organism: Planctomycetota bacterium (assembly GCA_965248445.1). Lineage (GTDB taxonomy): Bacteria > Planctomycetota > JAJSAM01 > JAJSAM01 > JAJVHW01 > CBDFJG01. The sequence goes on along the minus strand of CBDFJG010000001.1, from coordinate 42,021 downwards.
GTGTCACGCGCTTCGCCGGGATCGGGGACTCGTTCGCGTTGGGCGAGGGCGTTCCGGTCGAGAAGACGCTCTTCGCACACCTCCAGGGCTTGCTGGGGTCACGGGTCGAGTTCCTCAACTGTGGCGAGAGCGGCGCGAACGCAGCACTCAACGTGGAACGGCTCGAGTGGATGGCGACGACCTACGACTGTCCGCGGGCGCTCGTCATCTACAACCTGAACGACGTGGAGCTGACTGCGGCGATGCGCGAGCCGTTGGACGGCGCGTATGACCTCGTCAATCTGCGCGCTGCGCAATTGGGGCCGTCCGGCGCGGCGCGACCCTGGTACCAGCGGGTGTTCCGCGTCACGGCGTATCTGGCGGAGACCTCGGCCGTGCGCGACGTCACGAGCGCCACCGTCCGCTCGTATCTCGACGCGTACGACCCGGCCATGAACGCGGACAACCTGTCGGCCCTCTCCGCGCAGTTCCGGCGCATGGCGAGCTACCGCGACGTCGGTGTCGGGTTGGTCGTCTATCCGATGATGTTCCGGCTCGACGACTACCCGCTCCAGCCGTGCCACGACCAAGTGGTGAAGCTGGCGCGCGAGGCGGGGCTGCCGGTGCTGGATCTAGCCGCATCTGTTCACGAGACGTCGCGATGACGGTGCTTTCGGAGTCCACAGGGTCAGATCTTGGCCAGGCGAGGGCGGATGCTGTCGTCGTTGCCACAAGGGCAACGCGAGTGAGCGGCCGAAACGGCGCGGATTCTGCGGTGTGGGCAGACCGTAGGCCGGGCGGTGGTGTGGCGGACGGCGCGGCGGGACGTCAGGTCGGCTTCGGGGATGCCAGCAGTCGTTGCGCGCAGCGCTCGAAGACGTGCTGCCAGGGCCACGACGAGGACATCGAGACCCAGATCCGGCGCGTCGTGATCCGCACGAGCGCGCCGATCTTGAGCAGCCGCAGGCGGATCGTGCCGGCTTGCGCACGCGCCATCTCGGTGCCGGCGAGACCGATGCGTCGCAGCGCACAGGTCAGGACGTAGGCCATGGCCGACATGGCCATCCGCACGGCGTTGCCCTGCATCGTGTGCACCGACAGACGGGTGCCGAAGAGCTCGAGCTGCTGCTCCTTGATGCGATTCTCCGCCTCGCCCCGGGCGCAGTAGAGCTGCTCGTAGAGACGCTTGCTGCTCCAGCTACGAGGCGGCAGATTGGTCACCACGAAGCGGGGATTGCGCTTGCCGCCCGGCAGGTGCTCGGCCTTGGCGACCACGCGACGCCTCTGGCTCCAGCTCCCCAGCGTGGTCCAGGCAAAGTCGCGAAAGACCCGGGCTGCTCGGCCGGTCTGCACGGCACGGGCTGCGGCCTCATCGAGCGCGTCTTCGACGTGTCGCTCAAGGCGCTCATTGCGCGCCATGCCCAGCAGGTAGAAGTGGCCGGCGGCCTCGCACCAGGCCATCAGCTCCTCGCGGCAAAAGCCCGAGTCTGCGCGCACGAGCACCTTGGCCCGGGGCCAGCGGCGCCGCAGACGTAAGACCAGCGCACGGAGCTCGTCCACGACTCCGCGCGCGGGATCTCTGTCAGCGGTCTGGAGCCGAGCGAGCAAGAGGTGCTCGCCGCAGAAGACGTACAGCGGCAGGTAGCAGTAGTGCCCGTAGTAGCCGTGGAAGAAGCGGCCCTCCTGCCGGCCGTGCAGCCGCACGTCGGAGTGGTCCAGGTCCAGCACGAGCAGGCCCGGATCCTCCGGCCCCATGGCCTCGCAGAAGACGTCGCTGAGCACGCTGTCCACGCGCTCCTGGTCCATCTCGATCTTGGCGTAGCGCGTCTGTGCCGTGGCGCCGAGCTGCGTGGTCTCGAGCCGCGAGAGCGTCGGGTGCGTGGCCAGAGCACCCTCGCGCTTGCCGCACGCCGCGGCAAACAGCGGGTCCTTGCCGACATGGTCGTGGTCCACCAGATCCTCGTAGCCCGCGCACAGCCCGAAGACCCGCTGACGCAGCATCTGGCCGACCGTGTGCTCGACCCGACGCGGGTCCCGGTGGTCCCCGAAGCAGCGCGCAAACCGCGAGAGCAGATCGATGCGACGATCGGTCCGCTCGAGCAGCAGCACGCCCCCGTCGCTCGTCACGGTACCGGCGTCGAAGCGCGTCACCGCGGTGCGTCCACAGATGCCCGCGAAGAGGGTCCCCTGCGGGCTACAGTCTGTCGTCATCGGGCCGGCGCTCCTGTCGGTGCAAGTACTAGCGAGTACGAGCACTTAGACAGACGACGGCCCGCTCAGATTCCCGGCTGGTGAACGATTCGGGCTAGCGCCCGCGTTCGACGGCATGAACGCGAATTCTCTGCACGTCCACACGCTCGACCACCACCCGAACGGCCACGCTCACGAGATCGCCGCGGGCGCGATCGCGAAGTGGATCGTCGACGAGCCGCGGCTTCGCTGGTGACGGCGGCTACGGGCCGGCTCGTCGGCACCAGACGAACGCCGTTCCGAGCACGACGAGCAACAGGACGCTGACGATGGCGCCAGTTCGGAACGACGACGGCGCGTAGACCATCGCCACCAGCCGGTCGCCCGGGCTAAGCGCTACGCCGCGGAAAATCACGTTCACGCGAGCGAGCGGTCGCTCCTCGCCGTCCACTTTGACCGTCCATCCCGGCAGCCACGTCTCGGTGAGAACCAGGAGGCAGTGAGCGTCGACGTCGACGTCGATGTCCACGCGGTTCCAGTCGTGGCTGACCCCACCGACGCTACCCGGTGCAGAACGTGAGTCGGTCCCCGAGGGCGGGAGTGGCGGCCGGCCGGTTGTGGGGTCCTCGATCGCCTGGTGTCGCGGATCGAACGACGGTTCGAGCAGACGGGCGAGTGCCGCGGACGGCTCCTCGATCGTCTCCCAGCGTCCCACGAGGTAGGCCCGCGGCAGTGCGCTCGGCCGCGCCACGAACGCCGGCAGGGCGGTCCGCGGATTCGCGCGCAGTTCCTGGAGCAAGTCGGCGAACGGCTGACCGCGGACCTCGCGGCCGATCGAGAGAACGTCGGCAAGCCGCCCGCGCGGCCCGTCGGGCAGCCCGGCCAGTACGCCGACTACCTGGTCGGGCCGCTGCAGCAGGAGCGCGTCGCCCGGGCACGTTGATGCGATCCCATGAGGGAGGCCCGTATTGCCCGCGAGCACGGCGGCCGCCGTTCGGTACGCCTCTTCGTCGCGCGAGCCGTAGAGATCGAACCCCGCGAGGAAGTAGATCCGAGTGCACGCGCGCTTCGACGCCGTCGGCCGACTGTTCGGCGAGGACGGGCGGTGGGAGGTCCAGCAGGGCGTCGTCGCCGACGAACTGGATCTCGCGGCTTAGGATGTAGAGATTTGCGAAGCTCACGGTGAGCACGAGGCCGACGCCGACCGCGCGGGGGACTGTGCGAAGCGCCGCTGCGGCCAGCGCGAGCACGCCGAGGACGAGGAACGCGGCGGAGCGCCGTGCGTCCTCTGCTAGAAACCCCGTGTCCGTCCCCTCGGGCGCACCCCCGGTGAACGCCGAGACCGTGGCCGCGCCGTCCTTGGCCGCGGCGGCGATGAGCACCAACGCGAGCACGCCTGCGACGGAGAGGACCGCGAGTGTGCCCCGGTCGATGCGGCCCGACGTCGACTCCCGCCGCGCGAGGAGCGCATCGAAACCAAGACCCGCGAGGACGGCGATCGCAATCGCGACCAACTGAAGTCCCTTCGCGGGCCAGCGCACGAGCTCAGCCGTCGGCAGGGCCTGGAGCCAGCCGTACACCGGCGTGTACTTGCCCATCGCGACGAGCAGGCCGGCGATCAGCAAGACCGCGCTCGCCGCTGCTGCACCCGTCGCCGCCGTGCCGCGTCGCCGTCCTAGAGCAACGAACGCGGCGGCGACGAGCGGCGTCAGCCCGACGTGGAAACAGCCCATCCAGAACTCGGACAGCGTGACACCCCACCAGTTCCCCGTGCCGGGACCCCCGAATGCGAACGGAAACACGACAGTTGCCAGATGGCGCGGCGACATCGACGCGATGTCGAGTCCCGGATCCACGCCGCCGGCGCGAATCGAGTGGGGCAGGAGATCGAGCGTCGGCAGCACCTGGACGAGCGCGAGTCCGGCCGCAAGCAGTGCCGCTGCGACCAGCCCGACGGACGACGCGAGGGCCGCGCCGCGTCGCTTCTCGGCCACGCCGGCAGCGATCGCGTAGGTCAGTGCCGCGACGCACGTGAACGCCATCACCTGGATCTGTCCGGCGAAGATCTGGAGTGCGAGGACGAACGTCAGGACGAGCGTTCGAGCCGCGACCCGTCGCATGTTGCCCCCGTCGCCGACGCGACAGACCAGGAGGATCGTGAGCGGCGCCCACGCGAGCGTATCCATCACGCTCATGAACTCGAGGTTGACGGTGAAGTACGTGCCGAACGCGAACACGAAGGCCGCGAGCACCGCTGCCTCCTTTGCTGCGTCGAAGCGGCGGAGCAGTCCGTAGGTGCCGATGGCGGCGACGAAGAGGTGCAGCGCGATCGTCAGGTCAAATGCCGCGGCCGCAGGCAGGAAGTCGAAGAGGTGGTGGGGCAGGTAGAAGAAACCCGATTGCGGCTCCGCGACGAACGGCTGACCGAACCGGGACAACGGATTCCAGAGCGGCACATGCCCGTCGCGTGCGGCTCCCGCGGCGAAGCGGCGCCACGGCAGGAAGTCGAACACGGCGTCGCGCAGCACGAATGACCGCCCGGCCAACAGGCAATCCCACAGGAACACGACCACAGATCCCGCGAGGACCGCCGGGACGACGTACCGCCTGCTGCGTCCCGGCGAACCGGCTGCCGGGTCGCGGGGGTCGCGAGGGTCGCTCTCCGCGTCAGTCACCGCTACCCCGGGGTGTCATCTTGAACGCGTCGGATCGCGCGATTGCCGTCGCGAGGCCGTGCGCCACCTGGCGGTGACCGATCGCATTCAGATGGATGTAATCCAGGTAGATCTCGCCGGAGTCCGCGACCGGGTGCGGCACGATCACCGTTGCATCGAACTCCTCGCCCAGACGTCGCAGCAAGTCGATGTAGCGGCCGCTCAACTCGGTGGGCAGATAACCGTCTGCTGACGTCCAATCGAGGTTGACGGGGATCTTCTCCTGCACCGCGCCGGGCCGACCAGCTTCTACGTGGATGCGGTTGACCAGCTTCTGACGCACCAGCCGGTAGATCTCGCTCCCGCCGAACCAGACTTCGTCCGCGAGTTCCTTCTCCGCCAAGTCCCAATCGCCAGCCGCGGCTGCTTCTCCGGCCCGGCGCACGTTGGCTGCGAGATCCGGGTAGTCCGGCAATCCGATCAAATAGACATCGGCGCCGTGCCGCTTCGAGAGCCGGACGATCGCGCGAATGTTCTCCTCGTATTGCTCTAGCGACACGCGCGCGGGCGAGTCCACCTCGACTTCCCGGAAGTCGTTGCTGACGGCTTCGAACCAGCGGCCCTCGTCGTCATTGTCGTCATCCGGGTCTGGACTGCCTCGCATCAGGCGCATCGTCATCGAGTAGTCCAGCGACTCCCGCAGTCGCAGTGTTCTCTCGATCGAGACGAACCGACCGGGCGAGTCCGATGAATCGCCCGGCGGAACCGCCCGCCGGTCGTTGAAGTTGACCTGGACGATCACGGCATCCGGGTCGAATGACAGACCGCGATGCTCGAGATAGAGCAGCGCCTGCGCGCTCGTGTAGCCGGGCACGCCGGCGTTGATGACCTCGACCGGTCGCCCTGTCTTCTCGCGCAACAGGTCTTCGAGAGCGCCCGCATACGCCTCGCGTTCGCTCACTCCGTAGCCGAGCGCGGTCGAGTCTCCGATCGACAGCATCCGGAACTCGCCGCGAGGTTTCTCCCTCGGCAACTCGTGATCGCGCTGACCGAACGAGTTCGTCACGCAGCGTCCGCCGCCGCGAATGCTCGACGTGTCCGGCAGCAGTCTCCAGCCGAGGAGGGAATCGACCTCCCAGCCCTCGAGTGCCCAGGCCTCGCGAACCGCGATCCTGGGCGCGGGTTCGAGCACATCCGCCAGCACGAGCAGCCGCGCAGCGCCCTCGATTGCGACCAGGCAGCCGAACACGACGCAGCCCGCGTAGAGCACCTTGCGCGGCCGGGAGAGTTGACCGACCTCCGCCTGCTCGGCGTTCTCCGCTCCCTCAGCTGGTTCGCGCGTACCGGACATCGTCCGAGAGCGTACCGAGTCAGGAGTGGTTCGACTCAGGATGCGAGCGAGTTCCCGCCACCTCGGATCCACCGCTCTCTGGTGGGCCGCACTGGATTCGACGGGAGCGAGCAAGGCGAGCGACAGAGCCGAGGACGCGCAGCGTCCGAAGGCCCGAGCGGAGCGAGGGCAAGCCGACGAAGTCGGCGCAGCAACCTCGACGAAGTCCATTCACTCGGTTGCTGCGCCTCGCTAAGCGGGCTTGCCCTCGCGTTGCTGGGGCCTCCGATGATTGGGGACGCCAGCCGCGCTGGCCGCGTCCGTGGCTCCATCTCGGCTACCTCGCTCGCTTCGCTTGCTCGGTTCAACCTGCGGTGCGCGGGCCGTACTGGATTTGACAGGAGCGAGCAAAGCGAGCGACAGAGCCGAGGACGCAGAGCGTCCGAAGCAACCTCGACGAAGTCCATCACTGGGTCAACCAGAGGGGCACGGCGCGGTCGAAGCCCCCCCCTGGGACTTCGGCGCGTAATGGTGGGCCGTACTGGATTTGAACCAGTGACTTCCACCGTGTGAACGTTGCTCGTGGTTCTAGCGGCATCTAGCTAGCCCGCACTATTCATGACGACGCTCGCGATGGCGTCCCTCGGCCGGTCCGAGCGCCCGGGCGCTCGACTTGCGGCGTTCACCGAGGTCGGCGGGGTCTCGGACGGCGGGATCTTCGTTCCGAGGGGGCGTTCAAGTCCATTTGCCGCCGCGCGGACGAGGTCTGGACGGACCGGTAGCCGGAAGCGTGTCGTTCTTCTGGCCATCGGCTGCGCTCAGACCGGCGCAGCGCCGAGCCTTCGCGCGACGCGGCACCACAGCTCGCGCCATGGGCAGGCCGCCGCGAGATGCACGACGACGCGGCGCACCGATTCCACGACGCGGGCGCCGATCTTGAGCAGCCGTTCGCGGATCGTGTGCACCTGCCAGACTGCGGCCGTGGTGCCGCGCAACTGGTAGCGTAACTCCTGGAAGAGTACGTAGGCCGCCGCGGTCATCAGCACGCGGAACTGGTTCGCCAGGAAGCTCGAGTTGCTCGTGCGATCCACCGCCAGGCCACCCTTGAGTTCCTTGATGCGGTTCTCGGCGTCGCCGCGACCGCAGTAGGTCTTGCAGTAGGTCGTCTCGGGCTTGTAGCTGCGCGAGACGTTGGTGACCACGAAGCGCGCGTTGTCCTTGTTCACCTTCCCGGTGGCGACCAGCACTTGCGCCTTGAAGACCACGCGGCGGGACCTGCTCCAGCTCTTCGCCCGGTACTCGCAGTCGCCGTAGATCTGCGCCGTCTTGTCTTCCATCGCCGCCAGCACCGCAGCCGCTGTCATCTCGGCGTCGCACAGATCCAGGAGCCGCTTGTTCTTGGGCATCCCGACCACGTACTTCACGCCGAGTTCGTCCAGCGCGTCGAAGAGCCGCGAGCCGGCGAAGCCGCTGTCCAGGCGCACGAGGATCTGCGTGCGCGGAAACGCACGCCGAAGTCGCTTCACCATCCGGCGGATCGTCCGCAGCGACGTGCGGCCCTCCTTCGCGTTGCCCGGCCGCAGCCGCGCACAGAAAAGGTACTGCTCCGGATCGCCGTCGACCGTGAGGAAGCCGAAAACCGGCAGGTAGCACCACGTGTCGTAGAAGCCGTTGAAGAGCGCTCCCTGCTGTGCACCGTGGGTCGGGTCACAGCTCGGGTCCATGTCGATCGTGATGCGCCGGGCCCCCCGGTGGCGAGCGCAAAGACGCTCGATCACGTCCTCCTCGAGCTTGCGCGACAAGGCCACGAGCTCGTGCGCCGTGACCGCGTTCTCGAAGCGCGACAGCGTCGCCTGAGACGCCAGGTCGGCGCCCTTGATCGGCGCGCGGCCCGTGACCCCCTTGAGCATCGGGTCGGTGCCCACGCGAGCCGCGTCGTTCTGGTCGCTGTAGCCCAGGCCGATCGAGAAGACGCGCTGCCGAAAGAGCTCCTCCAACGAGTGCTGCACCCGCGTCGGGTCACGACGATCCACCAACAGCGCAGCCAGACCTGCGGTCACTCCCATTCGACGGTCCACCGCGCGCAGCAGTCCCGCGCCTCCCTCGGACGTGTGCGCTTCGCCGTCGAACACGGCCGTGGTGACCTTCCCGAAGAGATCGGGAAACCGGACAGTGTGTGGGGTAGAATTCGTCACTCGGGCGTACCTCTCGCATCTGTGTAACTATTGCTCTAACAACAGTTTATGCAATGCGCGGTGCGCCCGAATCTACGTTCCGGGCGTGGCATGATGAATTATGCAGGCTAGCCGCATCTGTTCACGAGACGTCGCGATGACGGTGCTTTCGGAGTCCACAGGGTCAGATCTTGGCCAGGCGAGGGCGGATGCTGTCGTCGTTGCCACAAGGGCAACGCGAGTGAGCGGCCGAAACGGCGCGGATTCTGCGGTGTGGGCAGACCGTAGGCCGGGCGGTGGTGTGGCGGACGGCGCGGCGGGACGTCAGGTCGGCTTCGGGGATGCCAGCAGTCGTTGCGCGCAGCGCTCGAAGACGTGCTGCCAGGGCCACGACGAGGACATCGAGACCCAGATCCGGCGCGTCGTGATCCGCACGAGCGCGCCGATCTTGAGCAGCCGCAGGCGGATCGTGCCGGCTTGCGCACGCGCCATCTCGGTGCCGGCGAGACCGATGCGTCGCAGCGCACAGGTCAGGACGTAGGCCATGGCCGACATGGCCATCCGCACGGCGTTGCCCTGCATCGTGTGCACCGACAGACGGGTGCCGAAGAGCTCGAGCTGCTGCTCCTTGATGCGATTCTCCGCCTCGCCCCGGGCGCAGTAGAGCTGCTCGTAGAGACGCTTGCTGCTCCAGCTACGAGGCGGCAGATTGGTCACCACGAAGCGGGGATTGCGCTTGCCGCCCGGCAGGTGCTCGGCCTTGGCGACCACGCGACGCCTCTGGCTCCAGCTCCCCAGCGTGGTCCAGGCAAAGTCGCGAAAGACCCGGGCTGCTCGGCCGGTCTGCACGGCACGGGCTGCGGCCTCATCGAGCGCGTCTTCGACGTGTCGCTCAAGGCGCTCATTGCGCGCCATGCCCAGCAGGTAGAAGTGGCCGGCGGCCTCGCACCAGGCCATCAGCTCCTCGCGGCAAAAGCCCGAGTCTGCGCGCACGAGCACCTTGGCCCGGGGCCAGCGGCGCCGCAGACGTAAGACCAGCGCACGGAGCTCGTCCACGACTCCGCGCGCGGGATCTCTGTCAGCGGTCTGGAGCCGAGCGAGCAAGAGGTGCTCGCCGCAGAAGACGTACAGCGGCAGGTAGCAGTAGTGCCCGTAGTAGCCGTGGAAGAAGCGGCCCTCCTGCCGGCCGTGCAGCCGCACGTCGGAGTGGTCCAGGTCCAGCACGAGCAGGCCCGGATCCTCCGGCCCCATGGCCTCGCAGAAGACGTCGCTGAGCACGCTGTCCACGCGCTCCTGGTCCATCTCGATCTTGGCGTAGCGCGTCTGTGCCGTGGCGCCGAGCTGCGTGGTCTCGAGCCGCGAGAGCGTCGGGTGCGTGGCCAGAGCACCCTCGCGCTTGCCGCACGCCGCGGCAAACAGCGGGTCCTTGCCGACATGGTCGTGGTCCACCAGATCCTCGTAGCCCGCGCACAGCCCGAAGACCCGCTGACGCAGCATCTGGCCGACCGTGTGCTCGACCCGACGCGGGTCCCGGTGGTCCCCGAAGCAGCGCGCAAACCGCGAGAGCAGATCGATGCGACGATCGACCCGCTCGAGCAGCAGCACGCCCCCGTCGCTCGTCACGGTACCGGCGTCGAAGCGCGTCACCGCGGTGCGTCCACAGATGCCCGCGAAGAGGGTCCCCTGCGGGCTACAGTCTGTCGTCATCGGGCCGGCGCTCCTGTCGGTGCAAGTACTAGCGAGTACGAGCACTTAGACAGACGACGGCCCGCTCAGATTCCCGGCTGGTGAACGATTCGGGCTAGCGCGTCGGCGGCGGTCCACCTCCCAGAGCGTCACCGCGCCGGACGTCGCGACGTTCAGGCAACTCCAGCCCCCGGACATCGGGATCATGACGGACGCATCGCACGCCGCGACGACCTCGTCGGACAGCCCGTTTGCCTCGCTGCCGAACGCGAGTACGAGCGGCGGGCTCAGATCGACGTCGTCGAGCGGCATCGTCTCGCCGTGCAGATGCAGGGCCAGTACACGTGCGCCGGAGCGCTCTCTGACCTGTCGCAGCGTTGCGGCAAGGTCCTGCGATCGCCACACCGGCAGGCGGAACACCGCGCCCATCGACACGCGCGCCGCCCGGCGCACGAACGGGTCGTTGGTCGCCGGGTCGATCAGCAGGCCATGCGCACCGAACCCGCCATCGTCCGGAGCATCCCGCCGACGTTCTCGGCGTTGCTGACTCCCTCGAACGCGACGAGCACGTGCTGCGGATTCGCATCGAGGAACGCGTCGAGGTCTGGTGCCTGTGGCGCGTCCGCGACGGCCATCACACCCTGATGCACGTGGAACCCGACGATCTGCTCCAGCTCCGGCTTCGTCGTCAGGTACGCCATGATTTCGTCTTCCGGACGTGCGGCGAGCAGCGGGGCGAACTCGTCGAGCCAGCGCTGGTCGAGCAGCAGCGACCGGACCCGCAGCGTGCTCTCGAGCAACTGCCGCACGACGCGCGCGCCCTCCGCGACGAACTGCAGGTCGTCCCGGAGCGCGGCCACCCGGCGCATGGATCGGTAGACCGCGACCCGCGGGTCGTCCAGGTCCTCGACCGGACACACACGGACGGAAGAGGTGCCACTCACGGGCCCGAAGGTGGGCTGTCCGCGGATCGGATGCAAGCGCTAGCATCGACAGGCGTTCGCACGAGCAGTCGCCTGGAACGGAAGGGGATCGTGATGAGGAACTTCGTACGGGCTGGCCTCGCGGGCGTTCTCGCCCTGGCGCTCGCGTCCTCCGCCTCCGCGGAGGAGTTTGCGGGAGGACACGTGTTCGTGGCCGGAAGGGACGAGACAGGCCAGTTCGCCCGGGTATCGGAGTTCGACGCGGACGGCAGTCACGTCCGCGATCTGCGGCCCGCAGGCGAAGACGCCTCTGGGTCCGTTGGCATTGCCTTCGGTCCCGACGGACTCTATGTCTCGTCCTACTTCAGGATGGGGGGGAAGGCGCTCGTCTCGCGGGTCCGGCCGGACGGCCGCTGGTCGGTGCATCTCGACGAGTCTGATGGGGTCTCTGCTGGTCACATGACGATCGGCCCCCGCGCGGAGTTGTACGTCGCATCAGCCACGCCGCCGGATCTTGCGCGCGAGATCGACGGTGCCGTCGAGAGAGCTCCGCTACCCGATACGTTCCTCCTTCCGACACACCTCTCGATCCTGCCGTCGGGCAGACGCGTCATGTCGGATCCGGGCTTGGACCGTCACTTCGTGATCGGTGACGCCGGGGTCGGGACCGCGGAACTGAACACCAAGCTCCATCCATTTGGCGGCCGGGGTAGCGGTGGTGTCATCGAGATGCCGGACGACACGATCCGTCTCCTCAGCAACTCCGCCGGGGTCTTCGGGATCTTCGTCGTCGCGCACCCGGACGGGCGGAACCCGATCACTGTGAGTCACGCGAACCTGCAGCAGGCGGCCGACCTCGTCCTGCTCGAGAGCGGCAACCTGTTGTTCACGAGCGGGTTCGGCGCACCCCTGGGCGAGATCACCGCAGCCGGCGCACATGTGCGCGACACTCCCTACGCCGGACTGACGTTCCCGCAACAACTGGTGGTGGCGCCGTACGTGTTCACGGCGACCGTCGGGGGCGTCGTCTCCGACGAGGAGCTGACGCTCAAGAAGCTGAAGGCCCGGGGCGTGCGGCTCTCTGTCGAACTGGCCGGGGGAACCGTGATGCTCGGTGTCCCGGATCTGAGCGGCCCCGACGACCTGCACGACGCCGTTGGTTCGGAGTTTGTGCTGCGCGGGCACGTCTCGAAGCGAGCCGGTGACGCCAAGCGGCGCTACGTGCACGCGATGATCCCGGGCGATCGCGCGGACGAGGGCCGCGGCTCCGTGGTCCTCGAAATCAAGGGCACGGAGGACGGGAGCGGACGCTTCGTCCCGAAGAAGATCAAGGGCACCTGGCACTACTCGCGGGGTACGACCACGTTCGCCGGGAAGGTCAGCGGCAAGCTCGCGAAGTAGGCCGCGCAGGATCGCCAAGGGCGATTCGAGCCTGGGTGGGCTCGCCTCGTCGCGTTGACCGGGTGTCAGGCCCTGGTAGATTCAGGCTCCTGCATGAGGACTCGCGGTACCTGTTCAGGTCATGAGTGAGCAGCCCCGTGCTCAGCGACTGATCGGCAGCGCGACGAGAGTCGGCGGCGGTTGCCCGAGCCCGGCGGCGCTGGTGGCGGCGACGAGGTAGTCGAAGACGTTGTCGCCGCGCTGCCGGCAGGTGGCGGTGACGGTCAAGATGCGCTCGACGAAGCGCAGTCCTCGCTCGCTCTGGCTGCCGTGGGTGCCGCGGCGCCACAGCACTGGTTTGCGCACGGCGCGCTCGGCGATGTTGTTGGTCGGGGAGACACCCGGCACGTCGGCGAAGGACCAAAGTGCCTCGGCTCTTGCGAGCAGATGACGACTGATCCCGCGGACTCGACGCTGCTTGCTGTCCGCCCCGCGTACGAGCAAGTCGATCAGTCGCGACCACGTCGGGCGCAGCTCTCGCTGCATCCTTGCGCGGTCCCCGTGCTCACCCAAGCGGCGATGCGCTCGCATGACGGCCTGGGCGAGCGAGACCGCGCTCTTGCCGAAGCGACGCTCGCCAGATCGTCCCTCCGCAAGCGAGCGAAAGTCGCGCTCAAGGTGCGCCCAGCAGATCTGGCGACGCTCGGTCGGGTGCCGGTCGTAGGCGCCCATGCGGTCGGTGACCAGGACGCCGCGGTAACGGCGACCGATGAGTCGTCGCATGGCCTTGGCGCTGCGACGACGATCGATCCGGTGGACCACTGCGTGCTCGCTGACCGCGCTCCACAGCCAGTGCAGGACGCCGCGACGAGGCCACGGTGTTTCGTCCACGTGAGCGACCCGGCTCGTGCGCACGGCACCCAGTGCCTCGAGGTGCGCGGAGGACAGCGCACCCGACACCCGCTCCTCGATGGCGCTCACGGTGCCGGGCGACATCGACACGCCGATCACGTCGCGCAGCAGGCGGCTCGTCTCCCGCCGCGACAGCCGGAAGACTCCGACCAGCGAGGCAGTCAGTGCGGTGAGCCGTGGACCGAAGGGACTGGCGGTGACGCCATCGGGCAGACGCCCCGTGGACGTCATCCCACACCCTGTGCAGCGAGCGCGGTGCAGCCGGTGCTCGGTCACGTGGACCAGTCGCGGCGGTAGCGCGAAGACCTGCTGCCGCGTGGGGGCACGATCGACCGCAATGAGTGCGCCGCTACCGCAGGAGCTGCACTCCTGCGGACGGTGGTCCTGGACATCATCGACCTCGGACTCGTCCACGAGCTGGCGCGTCGTGCCCTCGTGACCCGACTGCGCACCCTGCTTCTTGTCAGACGGCGGCTTGCGCCGCCGCCGCCTCTTGGACCACGACGGGTCCGACGAGGGCGGCCGCGACGATGTGCGGGAGTCGCGTCGCAATCGGCTCTCGAGCTCGTCGATGCGGGCTGCCTGACGCTCGATCACCTCCGCTTGCGACGCGATCGTCTCCTCCGCGTCGTTCAGCCGACGCGACATCCGCTCGACCAGCTCGCGCAACTCGTCGGTGCCCACACACTCTTCATCGACCCGCGTCGGAACAATCTGGATCCTCGGTCAGATCAAGGGCTGAACAGGTACGAGCGTTCTCGTGCTGATGTTCGTCGCGACGCTCTCGGCGGTCTGGGCGCTCCACAAGGGGCCCGCGCCCAAGTCCGCGCATTCTTCCATGTTCGTCATGAAGTGACCCCCGCCCCCCGCGGCCCGCGCCGCTGGAGCCCGCACGCAGCGACTTGACTGTCTGCGGCTCCCGCAGCTAATCTGCCGAAACGAAATCTGACCCACCCCGAAGGAGAGAAGAGACATGCGCGTCACCACTCGACCGATGATCTTCCTTGGCTCGCTCGCCATCACCCTGGGCATGACGACCTGGGCGTACACACACGATCCCAACGAGGCGGCGGCGACTGGCGATTCCACAGTCTACGTTGAGTCTACGCATCCCGATCAACACGGGATTGAACAACTGGGAGATTTCCATCTCGACGCCATCCATTTCCCGGAAGACAAAGAGGGGATAATCGAAACGCACGAGATTAATGGGCGCAACGAGCCGCTGCTCACGAAGCCGATGAAGGCAGCCTATGCGCTGAACATCCTGGTTGCGGTGCAGAATCTCGAAGGTACAGCCGTCCTGACGACCAAGAGGATGATCGCCGATCCGCCGAGGTTCTCCCCGTCTGTGGAGCTAGATCGGCCGTGGATGTTTAAGGGCCCGCCGAAACCCTGCGATGCGGTCGTCGCCATGACAGTCGGAGGAGACGTCGTCCTCCTAGAAGACGTGGAGGTCGGTCACCTGAGGGCAAAGTCGGCTCCGCAAATCGAGCACACAACGTCGCTACTCGAGGACACGCTGTCCGGTCGCTTCGTCGTTGCCTTTGAGCGCGACGCGAACGACGACCTTGTCCTCGACAACGACGGCGACCCGATCCTGGACTTGGACTCGAACGGCCGACTGCAGTTCGAGGACGCGTCTCAACCGATTCTTCGGGTCACGAGCGAAGTCATTGACGGGCCCAGCTCGCGGACGGTCCGATACACTCTCCAGAACTTCACAGATCTGGACCGCACGTTCTCGTTCTCCTCGATAACTTCATCGAGTCATCCGAACGGCTGGGCCGGCACCGTCGATGCAGACGACACCGCAACGCTCGATGTCGTTGTACCTCTGTCCGAGACGATCTACGGTGAACGATCGCTGTGTACCACGTTGAGCGAGGATCCGGTGTGGGAGGACGTCGATGATGAGGCAACGTTCCTCGCATGGACTTTGGTGCCCGAATCGGAGCTCGAGTGTTCCGCGACGGTGACGCTCGATAGCGCAGTCAATACTCCGGCTATCGGCAACGAAATCGACTTCACTGTGTCCGACGCACCCGCCGAATGGGCCATCCTGCTACGAGTAGACTCAGCAGGGGACGGCGAAATCGTCGATGAACTGGAGACCACGCTGTTGGCGGGTATGCAGTACGAGCTGGTGGACGAGACACCGCCAACCGGCACAAACTCGTACACGGTGTACGTTGGTGTCGGATTCAACTATCATGCTAGCGACGACGATAGCATCCAGAACTAGTCACATGCGCGTCACCAGGTTAGCGGGGGTTGCCTGTCTCGTCGTTGTTGCAACGCTTGGCCTCGGCCTGGCTGACACTCACGCACACGATGGTGAGGTCGCCTCGGAGGTCCGGAACCGCGTTCGTCAATGCGCCGAGGAAATACAAAAGGTCGGAGTTGACGACTACGGTCACCAACACCTGCCGCGAGCTCGCGAACTCCTGGCTGGCCTCTCCGGTCAAGAGCTCGCTCACATCGACTCACATCTGTCGACGCTTCGAATCAAGCCCGCCATAGGGGATCCGATACGTCGAACGATACGCGCAATCGTCGCTGGTGGGGAGTGGTCAACTCACTTCGAAGGAGGGGACGCGATCGCCTGGGGCGTCGCGTCTCCCGAGCGTCTTGAGCGGCTGATGGCAATGAGAGCCCTTGAGAGACGCGCCGTTGGCGAGGAACACATCGAGCCCGCGCTCGTACACCTTGCGAGCGACACGAGCCCGGAGGTGAGGCTGCGAGCCGCTCAGATCGCGCAAGCGGTGTCTCTCGTCGCGCGACCCTCACCATCATTGGACTCTGTTGTTGTCCGCGTACTTAATGATGCGCAGCCCGAGGTCGCTGATGCTGTGCTCCAGCACGGCCCCCTCGGGATGACGCGAAGGCGCGTTACACATGCTGTGATTCAATGCGTGGATCGACGCGCGTTGCGCCCGCTCATTAGATCCGGACTGTTCGCTGGATCGAGTGCTCGAGTCGGCGACCGAGCCGTTCGCGCTGTCGCCTACGCGGTGACTCGACGTGCGCGCGTTGACGATGTTGGCAGCAGCCTGGGTGTCGATGCGACGCGCGCAGATGTGAGAGATTGGTGGGACAGATCATCGATCGGCGATGAATGGACACTTCACCCATCCGAGGTCTCTTGGGATCTCATCGCGGACGGAGCGTGTCGACTCTCTTCAGAGGATGACGTGGTAAAGCTCACGTCTCGTGGCGATCGAAAACGGGATCTGCCCGTACGGCTTGAGCTTCGAGGACTCCGTCATTCCGAAGACCAAGTGGAGATGTCGCTAAGTCTGAACCTGAGCGTGCTCGACCCGGGGTCAGGTGTGATCATCGAGACGCAGTCAATTCGAGCGATGAATTACATTCCCGGACGACTCGGACGCCAGAGTTGGGGCGGAGGCTCCCAAGGTATGCTCTGGGAGGTCGCTTGGGCGGCAATTCCTAGCGGCAGCGAATCGATCACCGTCCGCGCATTGGTTTGGAAGCGACGAGCCGACTAGCGACTTCGAGCTCATGTGACCTTCCCTAGCGTTCGCGCAGCCGATCGTCGGGTGCCCACTCCTGGCCGGGAATCCAGCCATCTCTCAGACTGGAAAGAAGGCCTGGACGGTCTTCAAGGAGAACGATCAGAGTTCTCGCCCGGTCGGCGAACGTGGGGAGCCCCGATGGGTTGCCTGCCGTACGTCGCCAGGGCTCCCACTGGTCGCACCACGTCTGGTATCGCGACTCCTCCCTCGACGTGATCGCTGGGCAGGGGACTGAGAGGCGATCTGGTCGAACCCGGCGTGCGCTCGACAGGTTCATCACGAGCATGGACCCACGTCGTCCCCGGCGGTTCACATGGCGTTCGGCGCGCACCATCATGCAGGCAGGCGTGCTCGTCTTCCTGGTGGCGATGGTGGGGTGGCCGGAGTGGCACATCAAGGCGACGGCTGGCGCGTGGCCAGTGCGGCTCAAGGGGACGGCTGGTACGGTCCGGCCCACCCCCTGGTTCGACTGGGCCACCACAGAGGACGCCATAGCGGCTAGCCCGAATCGTTCACCAGCCGGGAATCTGAGCGGGCCGTCGTCTGTCTAAGTGCTCGTACTCGCTAGTACTTGCACCGACAGGAGCGCCGGCCCGATGACGACAGACTGTAGCCCGCAGGGGACCCTCTTCGCGGGCATCTGTGGACGCACCGCGGTGACGCGCTTCGACGCCGGTACCGTGACGAGCGACGGGGGCGTGCTGCTGCTCGAGCGGACCGATCGTCGCATCGATCTGCTCTCGCGGTTTGCGCGCTGCTTCGGGGACCACCGGGACCCGCGTCGGGTCGAGCACACGGTCGGCCAGATGCTGCGTCAGCGGGTCTTCGGGCTGTGCGCGGGCTACGAGGATCTGGTGGACCACGACCATGTCGGCAAGGACCCGCTGTTTGCCGCGGCGTGCGGCAAGCGCGAGGGTGCTCTGGCCACGCACCCGACGCTCTCGCGGCTCGAGACCACGCAGCTCGGCGCCACGGCACAGACGCGCTACGCCAAGATCGAGATGGACCAGGAGCGCGTGGACAGCGTGCTCAGCGACGTCTTCTGCGAGGCCATGGGGCCGGAGGATCCGGGCCTGCTCGTGCTGGACCTGGACCACTCCGACGTGCGGCTGCACGGCCGGCAGGAGGGCCGCTTCTTCCACGGCTACTACGGGCACTACTGCTACCTGCCGCTGTACGTCTTCTGCGGCGAGCACCTCTTGCTCGCTCGGCTCCAGACCGCTGACAGAGATCCCGCGCGCGGAGTCGTGGACGAGCTCCGTGCGCTGGTCTTACGTCTGCGGCGCCGCTGGCCCCGGGCCAAGGTGCTCGTGCGCGCAGACTCGGGCTTTTGCCGCGAGGAGCTGATGGCCTGGTGCGAGGCCGCCGGCCACTTCTACCTGCTGGGCATGGCGCGCAATGAGCGCCTTGAGCGACACGTCGAAGACGCGCTCGATGAGGCCGCAGCCCGTGCCGTGCAGACCGGCCGAGCAGCCCGGGTCTTTCGCGACTTTGCCTGGACCACGCTGGGGAGCTGGAGCCAGAGGCGTCGCGTGGTCGCCAAGGCCGAGCACCTGCCGGGCGGCAAGCGCAATCCCCGCTTCGTGGTGACCAATCTGCCGCCTCGTAGCTGGAGCAGCAAGCGTCTCTACGAGCAGCTCTACTGCGCCCGGGGCGAGGCGGAGAATCGCATCAAGGAGCAGCAGCTCGAGCTCTTCGGCACCCGTCTGTCGGTGCACACGATGCAGGGCAACGCCGTGCGGATGGCCATGTCGGCCATGGCCTACGTCCTGACCTGTGCGCTGCGACGCATCGGTCTCGCCGGCACCGAGATGGCGCGTGCGCAAGCCGGCACGATCCGCCTGCGGCTGCTCAAGATCGGCGCGCTCGTGCGGATCACGACGCGCCGGATCTGGGTCTCGATGTCCTCGTCGTGGCCCTGGCAGCACGTCTTCGAGCGCTGCGCGCAACGACTGCTGGCATCCCCGAAGCCGACCTGACGTCCCGCCGCGCCGTCCGCCACACCACCGCCCGGCCTACGGTCTGCCCACACCGCAGAATCCGCGCCGTTTCGGCCGCTCACTCGCGTTGCCCTTGTGGCAACGACGACAGCATCCGCCCTCGCCTGGCCAAGATCTGACCCTGTGGACTCCGAAAGCACCGTCATCGCGACGTCTCGTGAACAGATGCGGCTAGTGACATGGAGGCCTACCAAAGCGACCTCCGGGTCGAGTCGTTCCCGCGAACGAACTACTACGGCCGCGTGACCCGCATCGAGTTGTGGAGTTCCCCCGGTTCGGTGGACACCCGGGGACTATGATACGGCGGCCTCCGGCCGTCGCCGCCTCTCGAACTCGATGGGCGACAGGTCCTCGATGGAGGAGTGTCGCCGCTGCGGATTGTAGAAGCCCTCGATGAAGTCGAACACCGCCAACCGCGCTGCGGACTTGGTCGAAAAGCTGGTGCGGTCGATCAACTCGGTCTCGAGCGTGGCGAAGAAGCTCTCGCACATGGCGTTGTCGTAGGCGTCTCCGACCGGTACCCGTTCAGGGTATGACGATCCGCGGCCTCAGCGCGTGATCGGGAGCGCGACGAGAGCCGGCGGCGAGCGGTTGTGCGCGAGTGCCGCGCTGACGTCTGCGAGGTAATCGAAGACGCTCTCGCCACGCTGGCGGAGCGTGGCGGTGACGGTCAGGATGCGCTCGACGAAGCGGAGTCCGCGCTCGCTCTGACTTCCGTGCGTTGCGCGTCTCCACAGGACCGGCTTGCGCACCGCGCGCTCAGCGGCGTTGTTCGTCGGGGAGACGCCAGGGACGTCGGCGAAGGTCCACAGAGCCTCCGCTCGGTCGAGCAGATGCCGAGTCGTTCCGCGTACTCGGCGGTGCTTGCTGTCTGCGCCGCGCACGAGCAGCGTCAGGAGTCGGTCCCATGTGAGACGCAGCTCACGCCGCATGCGGTCGCGGTCCCCGTGCTCGCCGAAGTGACGCTGAGCTCGCATGACAGCCTGGGCGAGACGCACGGCCTGCTTGCCGAAGCGCCGGCCGCCGCGCGAGCCCTCGGCCAGCGCTCGAAAGTCCCTCTCGAGATGCGCCCAGCAGATCTGGCGGCGCTCGGTGGGATGCTGGTCGTAAGCGCCCATACGGTCGGTCACGAGGACGCCCCTGAAGCGCTTGCCCACGAGTCGCCGCATGGCCTTGGCGCTCCTGCGCCGATCGATACGATGGACCGTGGCGTGCTCACAGACCGCGCTCCACAGCCAATGCAGCGTGCCACGACGCGACCACGGTGTCTCGTCTACATAGGCGACGCTGCTCGTGCGTACGGCCCCGAGGGCCTCGATGTGCGCTGAGGAGATGGCTCCCGACACCCGCTCCTCGATCGCACTGACCGTGCCCGGTGACATCGAGACGCCGATGACGTCACGCAACAGACGACTGGTCTCGCGCCGCGACAGGCGGAAGACGCCGACCAGAGCCGCGGTGAGCGCACAGAGTCGCGGGCCGAAGGGACTCGCCGTCACACCGCTTGGCAGCGAGGCAGTGGACGTGGCGCCACAGTCCGTGCACCGTGCCCGGTGCAACCGGTGCTCGGTCACCTGGATCAGCCGTGGCGGGACCTCGAAGACCTGCTGGCGTGTCGGGGCGCGATCGATCGGGACGAGCACGTCGCTCCCACACGCGCTGCACTCGCGCGGGCGGTGGTCCTCTACGCCATCGACCTCGGACTCGTCCACGAGCTTGCGCGTCGCCCCTTTGTGGCCGGGCTGCGCACCCTGGCGCTTGTCCGACGGCGGCTTGCGCCGCCGCCGCTTCTTGGACCACGACGGATCCGAGGACGGTGGGCGCGAGGAGGTGCGGGAGTCCCGGCGAAGACGGCTCTCGAGATCGTCGATCCGTGCCGCCTGCCGCTCGATCACCTCCGCCTGCTCGGCAATCGTCTCGTCCCGAGCGTCCAGACGACGGGTCAGGCGCTCGACCAGATCACGCAGCTCATCGGTGCCCACATCCGATTCATCGACCGAACGGAAAGCGATCTGGATCCGAGCTCAGAACCAAGGGCTGAACGGGTACGACGGCGCGGCGGGACGTCAGGTCGGCTTCGGGGATGCCAGCAGTCGTTGCGCGCAGCGCTCGAAGACGTGCTGCCAGGGCCACGACGAGGACATCGAGACCCAGATCCGGCGCGTCGTGATCCGCACGAGCGCGCCGATCTTGAGCAGCCGCAGGCGGATCGTGCCGGCTTGCGCACGCGCCATCTCGGTGCCGGCGAGACCGATGCGTCGCAGCGCACAGGTCAGGACGTAGGCCATGGCCGACATGGCCATCCGCACGGCGTTGCCCTGCATCGTGTGCACCGACAGACGGGTGCCGAAGAGCTCGAGCTGCTGCTCCTTGATGCGATTCTCCGCCTCGCCCCGGGCGCAGTAGAGCTGCTCGTAGAGACGCTTGCTGCTCCAGCTACGAGGCGGCAGATTGGTCACCACGAAGCGGGGATTGCGCTTGCCGCCCGGCAGGTGCTCGGCCTTGGCGACCACGCGACGCCTCTGGCTCCAGCTCCCCAGCGTGGTCCAGGCAAAGTCGCGAAAGACCCGGGCTGCTCGGCCGGTCTGCACGGCACGGGCTGCGGCCTCATCGAGCGCGTCTTCGACGTGTCGCTCAAGGCGCTCATTGCGCGCCATGCCCAGCAGGTAGAAGTGGCCGGCGGCCTCGCACCAGGCCATCAGCTCCTCGCGGCAAAAGCCCGAGTCTGCGCGCACGAGCACCTTGGCCCGGGGCCAGCGGCGCCGCAGACGTAAGACCAGCGCACGGAGCTCGTCCACGACTCCGCGCGCGGGATCTCTGTCAGCGGTCTGGAGCCGAGCGAGCAAGAGGTGCTCGCCGCAGAAGACGTACAGCGGCAGGTAGCAGTAGTGCCCGTAGTAGCCGTGGAAGAAGCGGCCCTCCTGCCGGCCGTGCAGCCGCACGTCGGAGTGGTCCAGGTCCAGCACGAGCAGGCCCGGATCCTCCGGCCCCATGGCCTCGCAGAAGACGTCGCTGAGCACGCTGTCCACGCGCTCCTGGTCCATCTCGATCTTGGCGTAGCGCGTCTGTGCCGTGGCGCCGAGCTGCGTGGTCTCGAGCCGCGAGAGCGTCGGGTGCGTGGCCAGAGCACCCTCGCGCTTGCCGCACGCCGCGGCAAACAGCGGGTCCTTGCCGACATGGTCGTGGTCCACCAGATCCTCGTAGCCCGCGCACAGCCCGAAGACCCGCTGACGCAGCATCTGGCCGACCGTGTGCTCGACCCGACGCGGGTCCCGGTGGTCCCCGAAGCAGCGCGCAAACCGCGAGAGCAGATCGATGCGACGATCGGTCCGCTCGAGCAGCAGCACGCCCCCGTCGCTCGTCACGGTACCGGCGTCGAAGCGCGTCACCGCGGTGCGTCCACAGATGCCCGCGAAGAGGGTCCCCTGCGGGCTACAGTCTGTCGTCATCGGGCCGGCGCTCCTGTCGGTGCAAGTACTAGCGAGTACGAGCACTTAGACAGACGACGGCCCGCTCAGATTCCCGGCTGGTGAACGATTCGGGCTAGCCTCTCCGCCAGAGCCGAATGCGCACGGTCACACCTTCCTTGGGAGGACCGATCTGGGCGGCGCTACCAACGACTGCCCATCGCGCTCCGGACTCCGGCACACCGTTCGCTCCTCCGGCGAACACCCTGGTTCCTGTCGGCGCACCGAGGAACCGCAAGCGAGTCAGAACCGCATCACACTCTTTATCCTCGCTCACAACGAGCACTCCGTTCTGGGCGACGAACGAGGCGGTGCACGCCTCCGCGTAGCCCTCCAGCTTGATCCAGACACCGCCCGAGCCACTCTCGCCTTCGACTCGAACTGGAGACGCATCTGTGACGCGAACTCGCCGGTCAATCACCTTGATCCAGCCGTCATCCATGGGGCCCGCCGACCACGAGTGCTTTCTCTCCTTCCACCAAGCCGCAAGCTGAGTCGCGCCATCGGTGAGCGCCGCCGGGCGTTCGTCCGCGAAGGCCACCCTGCGCACTACGAACTCAGCTCGTAGAGCCTCTAGTACTCCTGCACCAACCGTATCAAGTGAAGACCTAGCGGTGATCGGATCGATGTTGTCATCCACTGCCCGCTTGTCCGCCAGCCGCAGCACCATCCGGTCTATCACCTGCGCGGACTCGAAGCCCGCAGCACCCCACTGTGCGAACCCAAAGGCAACTCCGGGATCTCGATCCGCGACAAGATCCTTGGCAACCGATGTCAGGGCATCGCTGCGCACGCCTCCAACCGAGGCCATCACTCCGGCCTCCCGTCCAGCAAGTAGACGAACCAATGGGCGCGAGTCGCCGGCAAGATGCATCAGTACCCGCACCGCGCACGCTCGGTCCTCGCAGGTACGGATCGTGGCGATGCCTTGGATGACATCCCGGGTTCTTGTTGACGCGATCAAGTACCCGGCGTTCGTCGCGCCCGGACCCAACTCTGGCCAACGTCTTGAGAACAACTCTGCCTGTGTAAGCCGCAGAACATGAGTCTGCGCCGGGTCCTTGAGCGTTCGGACTACCGGCACATGGTGCGCGCCCGTAAGCGTTGAGGTGGACGCTTCACGGAGTAACGAGGCCAGTTCCGCAGACACCTCTTCAGTAAGTGTCGAGCGCCGATGCCTTGGCGCCCACTCCACCAAGCGATTGAGCGCCGCCAGTTCCTCCGCGGGCAGCCCCTCAACAACCTCCCTATCGTGGGCCGTGGCACTCGCTACCAGAAGGCAGAACAGGCACAACGCAGCCGCAATCACCGGTGCCCGCAGCTCAGGAGACATCCCGACAGCTAGTTCTGAACCGATGCATCGTCGCTGGGCTGCCCATTCGGGCCGATGCCCACTCGCACGCGGTACGTATTCGTTGCCCCGGAAACGAAATCGACGTCATTCAACGTGTAGGGAATGCCCGGCAGGAATGGTCCCTCCGCCTCCGTGACGACCGATACGCCATCTCCTCCTGGATCGAGTCGGTCGAGCACGGCCACATCTGCTGCGTCCCCGGTGATCGTAAACGTAACCACGTTTGCCGCTAGACCCGGATCGTACGCAGCGCCCGTGAGCGTCGGTTCACCATCGTAGGAGAGCCGTGATTGGGGCACATAGACGCTGGCCGGCTTTGAGGCCCACCAGTCGTTGTCTATCGTCTCTTGATGTATGCAGGGGTCCTCGCGATAGTCCACTTGACACGTCTGCCGCCAAACTGCTTCGGGTGATACGACCGTCATTGTCAGCGTTTCCGTCGACTCCGCCTCCACGCTGCCGCTCCAACCGGTCGGAAATGCTGGAGTCGTCACTTCGTCGAGACGAAACGCCAAGTCCTGGTCGGAGAGGTTCTCGAGGGAGTACGTGTACACAAAGTCGTCTGCGGCGTTCATCGTCACGCTGCTTGTGAGTCGAAGCCACGTCGTAACAGGCACGTCGATGATGTACTCGCCGGCTGCATCGAGTGCGAAGGTGAACGCATCGTTGGCATCAAGAACAACGTCTCCGTTGGAGTCGTACGCGAATTGATAGGAACCGCCATCGCGGACATCTGTTATGAGTGCTGTCACATTGGGTGGAGTCCCTGGCGGAAGCACCCCGGTGATGTCACCAGGCGGCTCGCCCTTCTTGTGAGTACGCACCTTCTTGGGCGACGCCTCAGCCGTCCGGTACTTCCCCTCAAGAGTCCCATCATGCGCTTCCACAATAGCGGTCCAGCCTTCCACCGTCTCTGCTGAGAGTTGGAACCAGTCCTTGTGGTTGGTGCCGGATGGATACGCCTTCGCAGTCGGGTGAGGCATCGCAAGTAGCTGGATGTCGCCCACCAGCGTCTGCCTGTACCAAGCATGCGCGCGCGCGAGGCTTTGCCAGATTATCTTCGCGTTGGGATGGTTGATGTCGGGATCGTACGCAAATCGCAACATCGGCGAAGGCTCCATCGTACCCGGCTTCTGGTCCGTTACGACAAAGCTGAGTTCTGAGGCTCCGGTACAGAGTGCGCTATGCGCTCCCGTGTGAATGGTCTTGCACTTGATGTCGATCTTGAACGAGGAAATGCTCGATGAGCCGGACGCGGAGTGATCGCCCTCCTTGGTATCAGCCATGGACGACTGAATTAGGACTGAGGCGCTCAGAAGCACGGCTAGTACGGCCAAGCTCAGTGAGAACGGTGACTGCATCTTCAACTCTCTTTCGCGAATAGCCGCGGGGGCGTGCGATCCTCGGGGCACGCCCGATCTGCGGGAACCTGAACCCCCGAGCCTACAAGGGTCGCGGGTCGAGTCAAGGCACCCGATGCACCGGTCAATGGGGGGATGGGTACGCCTCTGCCTCCCAGGAGCGGCAGGTTGGTGTCCCGTCAAGTGTGGAGATTCGATCTGCGAGTCGTTGGTTCGTGATCGTGCGTGGGGAGCCGACTCCCCACGCGGTCGCGGTCCCCCGGTGGCCACCTCCTTCATCAAGCTCGGCGGCGGCGTGAGCGACTCCACCACCTTGGCCATCGAGGTCTTGCTCATGTAGGCCCGCTCGGCGGCCTGCCACTCGTCGTGCTGCTCGGCCATCAGCATCGTGACGAGTCGGAGCAGCGGTAGCTTCCGGGGACCCGGATCGGCCAGCTAGATAGCTCCCAAGATTTTTCTTTTCTTTTTTTTAGGGGGGGGGGGGGGGGGTCTGGTGCGAGAGGTGTCTTGGCGTGGCCACCGCGGGAGGAGAACACGCTCCCCCCGCCAGCGCAACCGAATCCCTGAGGGACTTCGGCCGAGAGGGGACGGCGTCCCCGAGGGAGCGCGCCGCAGCTGCCTCCCGATCCAGATTCGTCACCAGGGGCGCCTTGCCCGCGTCGCTGGCCGCGAGCTGGCTCGCCACAGCGTGGGATCAGAACGCATTGAGCGAGGCGAGCTCACCGATCGGCGCCGCGCTCGAACGCGTCGCCATGCGATGGGCCCTGCAGATTCTCGACCTGCCGGCGGATGCGGGGGTCGCGTTCGTGACCGGAGCGACGATGGCCAACTTCACCGCGCTCGCGGCGGCCCGTCGCACGGTGCTGCTCGCGCACGGCCACGACATCGATCGGAATGGGCTCCAGGCAGCGCCGGAGATCACCGTGGTGGTGGGCGAGCAGGCCCATGTGACTCTCTTCAAGTCGCTCGGCCTGCTCGGGCTTGGACGCGACCGGGTGGTCCGGGTTGCGGCCGACGATCAGGGCCGCATGCCCGCCACCGAACTCCCCGCCCTGAGCGGACCCGCGATCGTCTGTGCCCAAGCCGGGAACGTGAACACCGGCGCGTTCGATCGGTGAGCCGAGGGTACTCGGCGACCTGCTTGATCGTCAGGATCTTACCGTTGGGCATGGGGGGAGTGAGCAACTGGTCGCCGGCGATCGCAACGGCGAGGACAGCCACTCCATGACGACAGATTTTAAGGAAGCAACCTGGATGGGCCAGCCACGGACAGGAGGTGCGACCTCACGCCGGGCGCAGGCTGTTGGGCGGGTTCGGCTGTTCCCGGACGCACCACTCCCACAACTCGACGTGGTGCTGGCGCTCCCGCAGGAGGTCGGGGTAGGGACCGACGACAGCGTCCGACAGAGCCTGGATGGGAAGGTCCACGATCTCCCCCGCGACGGCGAAGCGGCGCTTGCCGGTCGGGCTGAGGCCGAGATCCTGAGCAAGCAGGAGTGTCCCGGGGAAGCGAGCGGCCATCGGCTACTCGGCGGGCTCCGGTTCCTTCTCCGGATCGGCGGTCGGCGCCTCGGTGGGCTTCTCGGCCGCCACGTCGTTCGAGCCGCCCGCCAGACCAAGGGCCTGCGCAGCAGCCTCGGCGGCTCCCTTCGCGGGGCTGTCCAGGCTGGCGTCCACGCGGATCGGCGTCTCGTTCGAGGGAGACGCCGTGCCGCCGCGCTGGTCGGTGCCGACCTTGACGTCCTGGCGGGAATAGAAGAGGTCGCCAACGCTGCCGGGGTTGCCCGCGGCCGCGCGCGCCTGAACAAACGCGGCGAGCTGCTCCGGGGTCCAGCGGTCCATGCCGACGGGCCAGTCCGACACGGTCACCTGGGTGCGCACGACCTCGGCCTGCTCGACGGCGAGGACACCGGCCGACCAACTGAGCGTCGGGTTGGCGGCGCCGGCGTCGGCGCGGCCCGTGGCGCAGCCGGTTGCCAGGAGGGCGATGAGCAGGGCGACGACAACGGCGAGCAGGGGGTTCTTCATCGGCGTGACTCCTCTCGGTCGAGACGGTGCTCGACCCGTTCGATGGAGGCCTTCGCGGCCCCCAGGACCTCGGTGCACTGGGTGATGAGCGCCGCGGACCTCTCTTCGAGGATCTCCACGGCGCGGACGGACTGACGCTGCGCCTCGTGGCACGCGGCGGCGATCACCTTCTGCGTCGCGTCGCTCTCGCGCATGCGGCGCAGGAAGAGCACCACCAGGACGACGAGCACCACGAGGGAGGGCACCTGACGGGCGGCTTCGGTGAGGACGGCCTCCATGGATCAGGCCCTCCTCTTCGCGAGCGCACGGGTCGCGGTCGTAGGACCGAGCACCGGCGCGGCGGTCTTGCGCGGCTTTCGGAACCTCCGGACGATCCGGCTGACGTGGCTCTGGCAGACACCGAAGCGCTCGGCGATGGCCGCCTGTGAGATCGCGCCCGCGGCGTACAGCCTGCGGATCTCTGCGCGATCGGCGTTGGAGAGGCGCGCCTGGGGATGGTCCTCGCCGCGCGGATACGCGTGCCGCCCCTTCGCGGCCATGTCGCACATGTTGTCGGACTGCGTGCCGAGGAAGAGGTGATCCGGCCGGACGCAGCCCGGGTTGTCGCAGGCGTGGCAGACCAACCGCCCGTCGGGGATCGGCCCGTGTGTGAGTTCCCAAGCGACGCGGTGTGCCGGGCGGCCGCGGCCATGAACGTTGAAGTTGCCGTAGCCCCGCGGGTAGCGAGCACCCGTCCAGAGCCAGCAGCCGGGCGTCCTCTCGACCAGGGGCCAGAAGCGATCAGCTGCGGGTGTGACCGGCGAGCGGTACCTGCGCGGGTCAAAGCCGGGGCGGAACGAGCCGGGGTGCCTGCCCATGATCAAGCTCGCTCGTGCCTCGGGCCTTGCGCGTAGGCGAGGTCGGCGCGAAAGAGAACCGTCCCCCCCGTCTTCCCCGCCCCTCCGACCGTCTTCCGCCAGATGGTCACGAGGACCAGGCACGACGGACTGACCGGGTTCGTGGGGTCGGCGTGGGCGATCACGAACTCGCTCACATGCGGACCACCGCCGTCGTCGATCCCGTCGGGGACGGCACCAATGTTCGTGATGGCGTCGGCGAGCGGCGTTGCGGCCTTTCCGACCTTCTCCTGGCCGGGGACGAGCGTGCGCACCTCACCGGTCCACTCGATGTCGTTGCCAGCGACCTCGGCTTGGTCGAGGAGTTGGAAGAGACGCAGGCGAAGCGGCGAGGCCCCTTGCCAGTTCTTCGGGACGATGAAGGCAAGCGTGCGGCGCTCGGCCACGTCGTCAAAGAGCCAGCCCTCGAGCGCGCCCTTGCGCTGCTTGGTCGGAGGGTTCGTGGCGTCATTGCCGAGGTCGCCTTCCAGAGCCAGCTCGACCGTGTCGAAGGAGGCGTCCTGCGTGACGCTCAAGAGCCCCTTCCAGCCGCCCGAGATGAGCCTGTCCGAGAGCCAGACCTCACCGTCCCCGATGCGGTAGACGAGGAGTCCTGCGTTCGTCGGGGTGGCCGGCGGGAGGGCGTTGCGGTTCTCGAGGCGGAGCGCCAGGTGCTCGAAGGGCTCCGCGCGGTCATCCACCGGGCTGGGGTCGGCGTTGATGCTCGCCGGCAGCCGGGAGAGCGGGCCCATCGGCTGCCAGGACGCGTTGCCCCCGTCGATGCGCAGGTAACGCATGACTCGGTAGGGGGTCTGCGCCGTGTCGATCCAAATCTGCCCCTCCTGCGGGTTGGAGGGCGGGACGGCGCCGGCAAACCCCTGGCGGAGCTTGAGCGTGCGTCCTTCCAGTTCGAGGAAGGCCACCGGGATCGAGTCCCCGGTCGCCGGGTCGTCGTCGAGCGGGTCCCACGTGGGCATGTTCTCGAGAGTCGAGCGCCACGGAGACTCGTTCCACTCGGCCTACGGTGCGGCTCGCGCCCGCGCTACGTCCCCAGGGCGTGCCAACAGACGGTCGCGGGGATGGACACACCGGCGCCATCGAAGGCTTCGAGATGGCAGCTCGTCGGCGAGATCGCCGTGGCCTCGATCTTCACGCCGAGTGACGGGTTGGGGCCCACGAGCGTCGCGACCACCGCCGGCGCCACGGTGAAGGGAGCCGCGAACGTGAGTTCGACCGGCATCCTGCCGGGCAGCACGACGGTGCCTTCGTCCTTGTGGTTGAACTTGCGCCGAACGATCACGAGACGGCGGATGCAGACGAACCGGATGCCGTCGCCTCGAACGGTGACGCGTAGACGGCAGCGCCAGAAGGTGTACGTCCCGGGGACATGCGGGCGGTAGCCGTCCCACGGCCCTGCTGCGGTCTGGCTGGTGTCGATCTCGACGTGGACGTCAGGCGGCAGAAGCGGCGTGAGCCGCCAGGAGTTCTTGGACGCGAAGCCGCGTCTGCCAAGGGGGATCGTCGTGCCGTCCCGTTTCCGACGCGCGCCGAGAGCCGGACGGCGCACAGCGCCGAACGGGAGTGTGGCGTCCACCGGCTGCTCGACGCCGAGGTCCACTTCCACGCGCTGGTGCTCGACTTGCCCAGCGTCGAACGGGAGCGTCTCGTAGACCCCCTCGGGCCAGTACTTGGCGAAGCACGGCACGCCCACAAAGGAGCCGAACGGCGACGTCGCGGCCCCGAAGTGCTCCGGCAGCCGTTCCAGCCGCAGAGCACCGCCGTCCGGCTCGACGTGGGTCTTCGGGCCGGTCCAGCCCTGCGCACCCTCGTCGGAGGTATCCTCGGTGACGTGGTCATCGAGAGGCTCGATCGTGATGGTGACCGTCGCGGCGGCGCGTGACGTACGCTCCTGCCGGTCCACGGCCTTCAGGTGAAACGTCTGCGAGCCGGAGGCGGACCAGGTCCACGAGTAGGGCGAGTTGCTCAGGTCCGTGGCGACGCGCGTCCCGTCCTCCCAGGTGGACCCGACGCGGATCTCGTGTGTCACCGTCACACCGTCGGAGGGGGTAGACCAGCGAAAGATGAGGTTGGCGCCGTCCTGCGACGCAGCAAACCCGGAGGGCGTGCCGGGCAGCTCGGGCGTCCCCTCGTCCGCCATCGGGGCCACGCGAACGGTCTCCCACTCGTCCTCGGGGGCGAGGCCACCGTCCTCGAGGACGGCGACCGCGGCAAAGGTGTACGCGCGCTCGGGGTGCAGGCCCTCTGCCCTGAACCCCGTGCCCTGCGTGCGTCCGATCTCCGTCCATCCGGCACTACCCTGTTCGCGCTTGAGCACGGCGGTCGTCCCCGACTCTGCGCGCGCCCAGGAGAGAACGACGTCGACGTAGCGGAGGGTGTCAGCGGCCACGTGACCGAGGATCCCCCCGCGCGGAGCCTCCCTCCACGCACCCTCACCTGACCCGCGCGCGCAGGTTGGTGACCCGGCGTGGGCGGCGTCCCCGGCGCGTCGTCCGGCGTCCGTGAGCCGGCACCGCAACGGCCTGAGCACTGACGGGCACGGTCACCGGCTGAAGCGCATACGCCGAGGACTTCATCACGCGCCCGGCGTAGCGGACGACGATCTTGCCGTCCTCGTCACGCCCCACGATCCCGGCCAGGACACGGACCTTGAGTTCCATCGCCTTGGGGCCGGTCGAGTAGGGGACGCGGGTCTTCACAGTGACGATGTCAGCGGCCTCGATGTGCTGCACGCCGGGGTGCGCTTCCCACGAGCAGGGGAACGGCAGCTCGCGCGCCTGCACGGCAAGGTGGCGCAGCATCCGCGCGGCCTCGGTCTCCCGTGTCGCGCCGCGCAGGTTCACCTCGCGGATGTTCGTGGGCGTGCCGTCGGGGAGCCCGTCCACCGGGTAGAGCAGTTCGTCGCGCTCGTGCCGGATCGTCTCGTTCCAGAAGGAGCCCTGGATGCCGGAGGGCGACTTGCCCCACTCGTCGAGCTTCAGCACGAACTTCGACATGTTCTGATTCGAGGGATCCACGTCGTCGACGAACGTGAAGACCGAGTCGCCGTCCTGGTCGAGCGGGAAGCGCCAGCGCGCGCCCTGGAGTGTGGCGAAGCAGTAGCCGAGGAAGGCGATGTCGCCGACGGTCTCCATGAGGCTCTGCGGCGTGTCGAAGACGACGTTCAGCCGGCAGCGTCGCTCGCCGTTTGTGGCCGACGCGGGCCGCGTGGCGTCGTCTCCCGGCCGGTGGACCCAGGCGTCGCAGAAGTCCGCGAAGGCGATCAGACCGTTGCGTTCCGCTGGTGAGCCGTCCGCGCCGAGGAAGAGGTCCTGTCCGGTGAAGAAGAAGCCCGCGCCGTATCGCTCGGTGGCCGCGCCCTCCGCCGAGGTCACGAGATCGCGGATCGCGAGTGCCGCGTTCTGGCTGGAGCCGAGGTCCCGCGCGCCGCCTTGGGCGTCCGTGCGCGGGTCGTGGAGCTTGGCCCGCCGCGCGATGCAGGTGACGCGCAGGCTCCCGCCCGAGAGGAATGCGCCGGGACTTCCGCGCAGGCCCAGGAGCGCCGTCCCCGGGTAACAGAAGCCCTCGTGGAGCACTTCGGTCACGTACGTGAAGTTCAGTTCGTCCACGACGAGGGGATCTGTCGGGTGCGCCGTGAGCCGAGTGACGCGGACCTCGTACGCATCACGGTCGAACTCCTCCAACTCCGTCGTCGCCCCGCTCTCGCCCTCGATCGCTCGCTGGGTCAGCTCGTCCTTGACGTCGATCTCCCAGCGCATGGTCCCGGGCCGCTCGCCGATCAGCACGAAGCTGTTCCCGCCCGCGGACCGCAGCCGCTTCCACGACGATGCCCCGAGCTTGCGGTACTCGACGCGCAGCGCCACCTGGACTGCGCGAGTGCCGCCATCGTCCTTGTAGTGGATCATTCCCTGCGGGGCGGTGATGCCGATCCGCAGGTTGTCCGCCTCGCGGCCCGCGGTCGAGTAGCTGATCGCGTTGTAGCGCTTCAGCAGGCTGTCGCTCGGGTTGCGCGACTGCTCGAGGTCGGTGAAGCCGTCGATCGGCTGCTGGTCGAGCGTTCCCGGCCGCCACACGATCCGGAGCCGGCGGAAGGCCGCCGTCCGGTAGGTCGCGGTGACCTTCTTCCCGCTCGCGGGCGCCCTGCCGAAGATCACCTTGGTGACGCCCTTGACGTTCTGGGTGAACGCCACGCCCTCGGCACCCAGGTACTCGTACGCGACGCGCACCGTGAACCCCCGTGGCGGGCGGCGCTTGAAGCGGATCTTCACTCGATGCCCAGCGAGCTTCTGCGCGCTCCAGCGGTAAACGCTCACGCCGCGGAGCTGCTCGAACTCGGGCGCCCCCGGGCCGCGGATGAAGAGCCGCAGTGAGCGGCCGAGGATGCGGTCCGTCCGGTCATCGCGGCGCAGGTTGAACGTGAGCTTGGGGCGCGGGAGCGGCAGCCCGGTGAGCGGGTTGTACGTGACCGGCGGCGGCACCGGAACCGTGAACGCAGCACTCGCCGTCCGCGTCATCCACGCCTTCTTGACCCCGTCCACGAAGAGCTCGACGCCGGGCATCTCGTCGTCGCCGAGCACCACCTTGCGGTGCGGGAACGTGAACGTCCGCCGGTTGCCGTTGCCGCGCCCGAGTTCCTCCTCGTAGAGCTTCGAGAGGATCTCGCGGCCGTTGATGCGGATGTCGGTGATGTCCTCGATCTCGCCCTCGGCGACGATGCCGAGCCAACGGAACTCCTGGCGGCGGGTGTTGCGGATGTCGCCCGGCGAGACGCCCTCGATCGCTTCGGTCACCGACTCGTTGATCACGACGGGCTTGACCGTGTGCTCGCCGTAGAGGATCGGGATGTGGGCCTCGGGGCCACGCGGGTTCTCGAAGCGGTCGATCCCGTAGGTGGGCGAGTCGCGGAGCTGTTTCTGGCGGGGCGGCGTGGGCGTCAGGGCGGTGCCGGCGATCGTCGCGGTGCCCGACACGATGAGCGGAACGCCGAAGGGCGTGGCGATGAGGAGGATGCCCGCGATGATCTGGATCGCGCCGAGGACGTAGCCGAGGGTCTTGCTCGCCACGACTCACTCCACCCGGAGCGCGCGCGCGTCGGCGGAGGTCGGGAACCCCCCGAACCGCAGCGGCTCGCCCTCGTAGTGCTTGCGGCAGTCCTCGCGAGTCCTCGCGCAGGTCGGCAGATCGCCGACGTAGCCACAGTGCTCGCCTCGATAGATCCAGCGGCAGCGCAGGCCCTGCAGCGTGCGGTCGGGGACGCGGATCTCCTCCGCCGGGAAGACGCCCAAATCGAACGCCACCGCCTCGCGCCCGATGAACGAGTAGGCGTTCACGAAGAAGACCCACTCGATGACCAGGTCGTCGGGCGTGGCGCCCGCGAGCAGCGTGCGGCTCGCCTGCCGGATCGTGCAGCGCCGGCCTCGGAGGTCCTCGCCGCCCGCGTCGGGGTGGCAGAGCGGCCCGAGTACGCCGTCCGCGTTCTGCAGCACCATCTGAAGTGCGGGGATCTCGCGCTCAGCCGACTCCTGGATCTCGCCGAACGCCCCGCCCGTCGCCTCGAACGTGAGGTCGTTCCAGACGCGTGACTCGGTGTCGATCGCGTACCGAAGCGGCGTCGTCTTGCGCTCGATCTCGACCAGCGCCACGAGGTCGAGCTGGTCGCCTTCCAGCAGCGCGAGCAGTGCGGGGCTCTTCTGTCTCACAGGACGTTCGGGGTCTCGGCGTAGCTCCAGCCGGGCCCCGCCTCGCGCAGTTGGACGGACACGGTGCGGTCAACGAGTGCGTCGCCCACGGCACCGCCCGTCGCGAGCTCCTGATCGTCGGGGAGGTCGTCCCCCTCGAAGCGCACCGGGACGTAGAAGTCGTAGGCGAGCGTGACCGTCGCGCCCGTGCCGGGTGCGGTAACGAAGCGGACGACGAGCTTCGTGGACGTGCCGAGCACGTACGCGCCGCCCGACTCGTTCGCCACCGAGTAGTGGACGCCAAGCGTCTGCAGGATGCCGTCCTTCCGCAC
Source organism: Planctomycetota bacterium (assembly GCA_965248445.1). Taxonomy (GTDB): domain Bacteria; phylum Planctomycetota; class JAJSAM01; order JAJSAM01; family JAJVHW01; genus CBDFJG01. The sequence continues at coordinate 8,144 of CBDFJG010000001.1, read as the reverse complement.
GACGAGCGTCGCGGTATCCACGTAGCGCCGCGTCGCGTCGAAGTCCTTCTGCGTCGCGCTCTCGACAGCCGGCGCGTCGATCATCGCTTTCGCGCCGGGGTTCTGTGGCTGGTAGAGGAACGCGTCGTAGCCACCGAAGCGCGCGTTCCAGAACGCTTCGAAGTCCTTGTAGGTGCCGCCCTTGTTCGGGAAGAGCAGCGAGCCGCGCACGGCCAGCTCGCCCGCAGCGTGGACCTTCTGCAGCGTGCGTCGTCCGCCGCCCTGCTCGTGCACCACGTTGCGGAACGCCTGGTACTCGCGGAAGCCGCGCCGCAGGAAGACGAAGGGGAAGATCGTCGCCACCCTCAGTCCCTCGCCCGTGCGCCGCGGCGGCCAGGACGGCGAAGTGCTGAGCCGACGATCGCAGCGCGCGCTTTGGGACTCGACTTCGCCATCACATCGTCTGCGATGACGGCGGGAGGCCGGACGGTCAGCGCCACACTGATGTCGCCCTCGCCGCGGGAGTTGGCGCCGTCGGTCACGCGGATCACTTCGCCCGGCGAGACCTTCATCGTGACGAGCTGGCTGTCGAGACCGCCGAAGCCGCCCACCCGGAACGTGCCTCCGTGTGCGGCCGAGGCAGCCGGCGCAGCCGATGCCGCCCCGGCCCCCGCATCCGCCGCACCCGCGCCGCCCCCCGAGAGCCCGGGAAACAGCGACAGGATCGCCTTCATGATCAGCGCCTGCTGGATCATGCGGGCCACGTCGAGAGCGAACTGCGCCGCGAACTCCCGGAACGCCTCCGACGCCGACTTGCTCCCGCTGGCGACCTCTGCCAAGGCGTCGTTGATTCCGCCGGAGAGGTCGTTCACGGCGACGTCGGCCATCTGCGCGCCCAGCCGACCCCAGCCCGCGGTCTCCTCGCGAAGCTGGCTGATACGCGCCTGAAAGCCGGAGCCGAGGTCCTCGCCGGTGACCGCTGCGGAGAGTTGCCCCTGTCGGCGGACGCGCGCCTGCGCCTGCGCAGAGAGCGCCTCGATCTCCAGCGCCTTCGTGAGCTCGCCGCGACGGCGCAGTTCCTCGACCTGCTTGCGCGTCTCCTCCTGGAGTGCGGCCAGGTGCGCCGCTGTGGCAAGGCGCGCGAGCCGCGACTGGTCGGTCTCGCCATCGGCGGCGAGCGCCAGAACACGCTGGTTGTAGTCGGCGAGCCACGCGAGTTCCTGCTCGCGCCCCTCGCGCAGGATCGTGCGGCGCTGGTCGATGTGGGCGGCGAAGAGCGCACGGCGTTTCTGCCCGGCCTGCTCCTCGGTCAGGTGCCCGCGGCGTTCGGCGTCGCTGACGATGCGGACCTCGGCGCTGTAGCGCGCACCCGCCTCGTCGAGCTTCAGCCGCGTGAGGCTTCGGTCGTCCACGAGCGTTGCGGCCTGGGCTTGCCGGCGGATCGCGTCCACGCGGTCGAGGAAGTTGCTCTGCGCATCGACGGCGAGCTGGTCGTGCTCGCTGTTGATGGCCGCCTCTCGCCGACGGAACTCCTCCACGAGCCGCAGGTACTCCGGCGCGTCGCGCTCGAGCCCCTCCAGCGCCTTGGACGCCAGCGTCTCCTCGACCTCGGCGCGATGCTCGGTGAGCGCCTTGTCGCGGTCTGTGACGCCGGGGTCCACGCGAAGGGCGCTGCGATCGTTCTCGCGTCGCAGCGCGTCGGCGCGCGTGGCAGCAGTGCGAACGGCGGCGATGCCCTCCCGAACCGTCCTCTCGCGCTTCAGGAGGTCGAGCATCTCGCGCTCATGCTGGATGCGCGCTCTCAGCTCGATCCGCTTCTCGCGCGGCGCGTCCGAAGCGCGACGCAGGTCGTCCATCGCGTCGTTGATGCGCGAGCGCTGCCGTTCGAGCGCGGGGTCGAACAGGTCGGGACGGAGCAGCCCCTGGATCGCCACGCCCTTGTCGCGACGCGCCCGCTCCCGCGCCGTCTGCGCCGCCTCGAACTGCGCCAGCGCGGACTCGGTAGCCTTGGCCTCGGCGGCGATCTGCTTCTGCGCGTCGGCCTCCTCCTTCGCAGCGTCGGCCGTCTTCTTCCGGCTGCCCTTGATCTCGCCCTGAATCTCCCGCTGCTCGCGCAGGCCAGCGATGTAGCGCTCCTGCTCCCTGACCAGCGCGTCGGCTGCCTGGGCGGCGTTGTCGATCGAAGGCAGGAAGCCCTCGCGCGGGAAGATCGCGGCGCCGAGATTGCGCCAGAACGAACCCACGTCCTCGTGGCCGATGAGACCCGCCTGACTCTCCCGGACAGCGAGGTTCTTGCGGCGGCGCAGTTCCTTCTCGGCGCCGGCGATGTCCACGTCGGCCGACTCGGCGTCCTCGCCGCGGCGCAGGAGGCCCAGCTCGATCCGCAGCTTCTCCAAGCTCTCGCGCGTGGACTTGGCCCGGTCCTCGGTTGCGGCGAAGACCGAGACGATGTCCTCCTTCTGAGAGACCAGCAGCGCGAAACCGGCACCGACGGCGGCGATGGCGATGCCGACAGGCGTGAACCCGCCCGTCACGAGTCCTGCCAGCGACGTGGTGATGCCGGACATCGCCGGGGAGACCTCTGCGCCCATGAGCGTCAGGGACTGCGTGGCAAGCTGCGTCGCCTGCTCCACGCCGCGCAGAGCCGGACCGACGCCCTGGATCTCGTTGGTGACCGAACGCATTGCCTTGCCCGCGCCGCCCATCTGGCGGATCTCGGTGCCGGTCTTCTTGACGGCGGCGCGCGCCTTGCCGAGGTCGGACGTGATCTGCGCGGAGTCCGCGCTGAGCAGCACTCGCAGTTTTCCGACGACGGCCATGGGTCAGGCTTCCCGCCTGGAGGGGGCGACGGAGAAGGACGCGGCAAGCCTCCGCGCGGCGTCCATCTGCTCCTCCGGGTCCTGTTCAGCGTCGCCCCGCCCGGAGACTCGGTCCATCAGCGGGCCGAGCTCTGGCATGCGCTCGACGCGAGAGAGCGCAGCGGCATGCCAGGCCGTGAAGATCGCGAGTTCGTACGTCCGCTGACGCTCAGCGGAGAGCGCGCGCAGGTGACACGCCGTCTCGCGCGGCGTCTGTCGCCAGAAGACTGCGGGCGGGATACCCGCTTCAGCGGCCCGGTCCCGCCACTCCTCTAGTCCGAAGGGGCGGGCGTCGGAGGGTCCGCCTCGGCGGTCTCGGCCTCATCGGGGTCGAGCTCGGGGAAGAAGTAGCGCAGCGCCACGCCCATCACGCGCTGCGCCTCCTTGCGGCCCATGCCGTCGATGAGGCGTCCCGCGTCCTTCAGCGTCACGTCGGCGTGGTGCTCCTGCAGGCCCGCCCACAGCATGGCGCGAAGCGAGCGCGCCGAGAGCTTCTCGCGGGCGATGTCGAGCAACGCGTCCGACAGCGGCATCCCTGCGGCGTCCTCGTAGGTCGCAGCCGCATTCCAGGAGTACCTCACTCGGTATGCGCGATCGCCGATGTCGAACGACGCCTCGCCACGATGTGGGTTGCCCATCGCCGGTCTCTCCTCTATGCGAAGTCGGTCGGGACTGCGCGTCCCGTGACCTTGATTTTGCAGGCCACGGTGAGCAGGTCCTTGGCGGCCGAGGACGGCTCCCAGCCGGTGATGAAGCCGGGCACCGTCAGCGTCGGGGTGTTCGGGAACTGCGGCCACTCGACGCGCCACTTGCGCGTCGTGCCCGCGAGGAAGTCCGCGAGCAGGCCGGAGTTCGCGCCGTGGGAGACGTGCTCGGGGCGGAAGTTCAAGACGAGCGAGATCTCGCCGCCGTCGGCGATGCCCGGCACGAACTCCGCGTGATCGTCGGGGGACTCGGTGTGGGTCGCCTCGACGGCGTCGCGCGAGAGCGACGGGCCGCCGATCGACTTGACCTCAGCGACCGAGACGAACGTCCCGCCATCGACGGGGTCCTCCTTCAGGAACCTGGTCTTCGTGCCGAGCTTCGCGCCGGTGGCCGCCATCTGGTCCTCCTCCGCCCGCTACAGGGCGAACGCCCCCACGGAGAGGTCCGCCTCGGTCGAGTAGGTCACGACCACGCGGGCGTTCGTGTCGTTGAAGGCCGGCGGGTCGAGGGGCCCGATCCAGCGCTCCTCGTCCGCCGGGACCTGGACGACGAGATCGGTCTTGGCGGCTCCCTGCGGCAGCGCGCCGGCGGGGAGCTGCGAGACGACCGTCACCGTCCGGGACGTGGAGAGGTTGGCATTGACCACGCGCAGGAACACGCGCCCGCTGTTGGCGAACGAGTCACCGCCCGCCGCTGCGGCGTCGAGGGTCGGGTCAATCCCCGCGCGCGAGATCTGCTGGACCGTCAGGACCGCCATGAGCCGCCTCCGTGGGTTGCGCTCTGATCCTGAGCGTCGAGGGCTACGGAGGGTCGATCAAGCGGGGCGCGTGGAACCGGCGGCGCGTGAACACCGCCGGTTCCGTTCCTCGGCCCCGTCCTTCAGAGCGGCAGAGACTCCGTTGCAGCTGCCGGGTCGTAGACCAACTCGGCGTTCGGCCACTCTCCGCGCCAGATGCGCGCGTTGTAGGAGACGCGGAGTTCTTCGCCGTCGACGGTCACGATGCGCCCCTCGCGGAAACGCGACGCGCCGAGACCCGAACGATCCCGCTCCTCCGCGTACAGAGCCGATGCCTCGGCGAGCGAGGAGACTGCGTGGACCTGTCGCCCGACCCGCAGAGTGCTGCGCGCGGTCCCGGCGTCGCCGCTACTCCGCACGGGACGCTTCGTCGCTGACGGCGGCGGCTTCGGTCGAGGCCGACGCACTCTTGCCGCGCTTCGGCGTCGCGCGCTTCGCGTCTGTCAGCTTGAACCAGAGGAAACCGTTGATCGACTTGGCCCCCGTGATCGCGGCTGCGAGCGCGGAGAGCGAGCGGTACTCCTTCCGCTCCCACCGGAACCCCTCCTCCAGCACGCTCACGCGGATCGCGCGTCCCTTGTACTCGCGCACGAGCGTCGAGCCCGGTACGGGGAGCCGTGGGTCGCGCGCTCGCTTCGGCTTGGGCTTCGTGGCCTTCTTGGACCGCTTCGCCGCGGTCGTCTTGGTGGCCTTGCTCGCGGCCTTGTGGGGCGCGCGAGCTCTCTTCGTCGCGTTCGTCTGCTTGTGCTTGGTCATGTAGCACCTCCTTTGTCGCGGACATTCGCTCTTCTGAGCGGACCTAGCGAGTCGTCGTGGCCCTGAAACGCTGGAATCTCCAGGGTTCCAGGGAGATGGCGAGTTGGCTTGACATGCGGTCGAGTAGCGCCTCACGACGCCGTCCCGCCGATCCAGACCTCGTAGTCCTGGCCCGTCCGGTAGAGCCCGGTCGTCGGGTCGAAGTCCCATCGCTCGTTGAGCAGGAACACGCCCTCGACCTCGAGCCCGCCCGCAGCTCCGGTGTGGCCGGAGAGCACCGCCTGGAGCGCCAGCGCCAGTTCGGTCGCCTCGGCGCGCGTCTTCGCCCACGCATCGACCTGAACGCGTCGCGAGCCCGCGCCGGTCGGCCCATCGAGCGCGTAGTCGTCGCCGCCGGCAACCTCGGTGAAGACCGCGGCCGGGACGGTCGGAGACTGCGGCAGCACCTCCGTGTAGACGCGACTCCCCGCGAGCGCCGCGACGCCGGCGTCCGACGTGAGGAGGAGTCGCAGGTACTTGCCGAGCGTCATGACTGCAGCGCCCGCAGCGACTTCTTCGAGAGCTTGCCCGTCTCGGCCTGCCTTGCGAGGCGCTTCGCGGTCCGCGCGAGGGACTTCCACAGCTCGTCGCCGACGACCTTGATCGCCGCGTCCTTGTTGATCTCGAACGCGGGTGTGAGGAAGCGGTCGGGTGCCTGCCGCGAGGTCCCGAACTCGACGAAGCTCATGTACCAGTGCTTCGCGTCCGGTCCGATCGCGACGGCCGTCTCGCTGCGGACCGACGACTTGATGGCGCTGACCCTGATCGAGTCGGCGCCGTGGCCGATGGACTCGGACTCGCCCTTCTTGCGCTGCTTCGGCGATCCGCGCCGCTTGGGGTCGGTGCCACGCCGCGCACGCGCACGCGCGTCCTTGACGATCGGCTTCGCTGCCTTCCTGAGAGCGGCAAGCACCACGTTGCGGCGCAGCGCGGCCGGGATCTCCCCGAGCGCTGCGTCGAGTTCCTTCAACCCCGCGACATCGACGTCGATCACGACTCGCTCCCGTCTGTGCGACCACGGGCGACGATCAGGAGCGCCTCGCGACGGCCTGCCTCGACGACGGTGACGACGTCGTAGGCGCGCTCTTCGTGGACAACGCGGTGGAGCGGCGTCACGTCGCCTCGCCACCGGATCGTGAACCGCAAGTCACCTGTCGCGACGAACTGCTGCTTGCCGAAGCCCTCGCGCCCACCGAGCGGTTCGACGCGCGCCCACACCTCCGCAAGCGGGAGCCAGATCGTGACGGCCTGGCCCGAGTCGTCGATCTCCTCATGGCGCCGCTCCAAGCGGATCCTGCGGTCGAGCCGGCCGGCGCGGACTGCCATCGTCTACCCCGCAAACCTATGGACTCGGTAGGGGGAGAGAAGCCAATCGGCCGCATGAGGGATCGGCTGCATCGCGACGGGCGCAACAGTCTCGCGGTTCGCGTGGAGTGTGCCGACGATCAGCAGCACCGCGCGCTTGATCGCGTCGGGAACCGCCGCCGCACCGCCGAACCCACACGTGAAGTCGACACGCACGGCGTCGGGCACGGCGCGAGCCGACGGCCACGACTTCCCGTACGCCGGCACCGCTTCACCCGGCACCACGTTGGTACGGACGTCGTAGTCGGCGATCGCGACTGTCTTGAGCACGCCGTCCGCATCCACGTACTGCACGCTCTCGACCGAGACGACCGGTGGATGGGGCAGTGTGATCGCGCCGGCGGGGAACTCCCCGAGCGTGTGGCGCCAGCGCTGCGTGACGAAGCGACGCCGACAGATCGCCTCGGCCTGCGCGGTTGCCGCCTCGATGAGTGCACCGATGAGGTCGGTCTCCTCGAGCAGGTCCACGCGCAGGTGGAGCCGCGCTTCGTCCAGCGTCACGAGGGCTTCGGCCGGCGCCTGGATGAGCGCGAGGCCCACGGGCTACTCCCCTGCGTCGTCGGCGACCGCGGTGGGCTGGGCCTTCGTCCGCGTGCTCTTGGTGCGCTTCGGCTTGGCGGCGGGCACGGTCTCCGTGACCTCGGCGAGGCACCCGGCCCGGACCAGACGCGTGGCGGTCGCGGCGTCGAGCGGCGGACACGGCGCCCCCGGATCGACGTAGACGCTGCGCTCGCGATCGTAGAAACGCGAGATGACCTCGTAGCCCATGCCTCACCTCCTGGTGCGCGTGCTCGCCTACGGGACGTAGCGCCGGTCGCCGCGGACGACGTAGGCAGCGCCGAGCTTGGCGGCCTCATCGATCCCCAGCACGGCAGTGACGTGCGTGAAGCCGTTCGTGCCATCGAGATCGGAAGGGACCTTCTCGATCTCGACATCGGGCGGTGCGGCGCCGCCGACGCCCACCGACGTGACGGCAGCACCGAGGTCCTTGGCGCCCGTGCCCGCGGCGTCCTGCGCCTGGCGGAGCTGCACCGTGAGGACCTTGGCCGCCGTGACGGCGCCGGCCTTCGCGAGGACGACGAGTCGCCCGGCGTGGCGAGCGTCCACCCAGGTGCCCGTGACGTCGGCGGTGCCCACGTCCTGCGGCTCCACGATGCAGTCGAAGCCCAGCGCCTCGGTCAGCTTCTTGGTCATGTTCGGTCTCCTCGTCGAGTCAGCGGCGGATCAGCGGATCTCGGCCTACGGGACGTCGAGCGCGACGAACGGGCTGTAGGTCTGCCCGTCTTCCTGCTGGATGGGACCGTTGAGCCACGGGCCGCCATCGACGGTCTTGAAGGCCTTGACGACGGTCTTGTTCTGCTTGAAGAGCACGTGCTCGGAAGCGGCGACCGTGGTCGCGACGCCGTCCTTGATCAGGTAGTAGCTCGGCACGATCAGGAGCACGTCGCCGAGGGAGCCGACGGCCGGACTGCGGTAGTTCTTCACGACCGCGCGGCCCAGCAGCGAGGCGGGCGCGCCGGTGCGCGCGTCCTCCTGCCAGATGTAGTGCCCTGCTCCGTCCTTCATCTGGCGCAGCTTCGGGATGACGCGCGGGGAGACGATCCACATCGCCTCGCCGTCCTCGTGGAGCTCTGCCTCCATCTCGA